>NZ_RBAN01000019.1 GCF_003626655.1 Micromonospora costi | reverse complement strand
GTTGCCAGGCACGGCCTGGTGTGGCATACCGCCGGACGGTGTTCGGGTTGGTGTCATGCTGGTGGGTTGTGGGTTGGTCGTTTGTTGAGAATTGCACAGTGGACGCGAGCATCTTTGTGGTCAAGTTGTCAAGGGCGAACGGTGGATGCCTTGGCACCAGGAGCCGATGAAGGACGTGGGAGGCCGCGATAGGCCTGGGGGAGCTGTCAACCGAGCTGTGATCCCAGGGTGTCCGAATGGGGGAACCCGGCTGGAGTCATGTCCAGTCACCCGCACCTGAACACATAGGGTGTGTGGGGGGAACGCGGGGAAGTGAAACATCTCAGTACCCGTAGGAAGAGAAAACAAATAGTGATTCCGTGAGTAGTGGCGAGCGAAAGCGGATTGAGGCTAAACCGGCTGCGTGTGATACCTGTCAGGGGTTGCGTGGTCGGGGTTGTGGGACCCCGCTGAGTGTACTGACATGCACTCGAGGAGTTACAAAGCCAGTGGTTAGTCGAACAGTCTGGAAAGGCTGACCGTAGACGGTGATAGTCCGGTAGGTGAAAGCTGCTGGTCTTCTGTGGGTGTTCCCGAGTAGCGGCGGACTCCTGAAATCTGCCGTGAATCTGCCAGGACCACCTGGTAAGCCTAAATACTTCCTGGTGACCGATAGCGGACGAGTACCGTGAGGGAATGGTGAAAAGTACCCCGGGAGGGGAGTGAAATAGTACCTGAAACCGTTCGCCTACAATCCGTCGGAGCCTTTAGGGGTGACGGCGTGCCTTTTGAAGAATGAGCCTGCGAGTTAGTGGCATGTGGCGAGGTTAACCCGTGTGGGGGAGCCGTAGCGAAAGCGAGTCTGAATAGGGCGTTCGAGTCGCGTGTCCTAGACCCGAAGCGGGGTGATCTAGCCATGGGCAGGCTGAAGCGCGGGTAAGACCGCGTGGAGGGCCGAACCCACCAACGTTGAAAAGTTGGGGGATGACCTGTGGTTAGGGGTGAAAGGCCAATCAAACTCCGTGATAGCTGGTTCTCCCCGAAATGCATTTAGGTGCAGCGTCGCGTGTTTCTTGCCGGAGGTAGAGCACTGGATGGTCTAGGGGGCCCACAAGCTTACCGAAATCAGCCAAACTCCGAATGCCGGTAAGTGAGAGCGCGGCAGTGAGACTGCGGGGGATAAGCTTCGTAGTCGAGAGGGAAACAGCCCAGATCACCAGCTAAGGCCCCTAAGCGTGTGCTAAGTGGAAAAGGATGTGGGGTCGCATAGACAACCAGGAGGTTGGCTTAGAAGCAGCCACCCTTTAAAGAGTGCGTAATAGCTCACTGGTCAAGTGGTTCCGCGCCGACAATGTAGCGGGGCTCAAGCACACCGCCGAAGCTGTGGCACTCACACAATAACTTCGCGAGGTTCTTCGGAGCCTTGTGCAGGTGTGTGGGTGGGTAGGGGAGCGTCGTGCCGGGGGTGAAGCAGCCGAGTGATCGAGTTGTGGACGCGGCACGAGTGAGAATGCAGGCATGAGTAGCGAAAGAAGGGTGAGAAACCCTTCCGCCGGATGACCAAGGGTTCCAGGGCCAGGCTAATCCGCCCTGGGTGAGTCGGGACCTAAGGCGAGGCCGAGAGGCGTAGTCGATGGACAACGGGTTGATATTCCCGTACCCGCGAAGGAGCGACCCTGACGAACCTCGTTGTGCTAACCACCCGAGCTGTGGGCGGTCTTCGGACCAATCATGGGGAGCGTGGGACCCTGGCGGGTAGTAGTCAAGCGATGGGGTGACGCAGGAAGGTAGCTGAGCCCGGCCGGTGGTTGTGCCGGGGTAAGCGTGTAGGCCGTGCCGTAGGCAAATCCGCGGCGCATTGAGGCTGAGACGTGATGCCGAGCCGATTCAGGTGAAGTCAGTGATCCTATGCTGCCGAGAAAAGCCTCTAGCGAGTTCCGAGCGGCCCGTACCCCAAACCGACACAGGTGGTCAGGTAGAGAATACCGAGGCGATCGGGCGAACTGTGGTTAAGGAACTCGGCAAATTGCCCCCGTAACTTAGGGAGAAGGGGGGCCGGAGACGTGAAGCCCCGCGCGGGTGGAGCGTTGTATGGCCGCAGAGAGCAGGGGGAAGCGACTGTTTACTAAAAACACAGGTCCATGCGAAGAAGTAATTCGATGTATATGGACTGACGCCTGCCCGGTGCTGGAACGTTAAGGGGACCTGTTAGCTCTTTCGGGGGCGAAGCGGAGAACTTAAGCGCCAGTAAACGGCGGTGGTAACTATAACCATCCTAAGGTAGCGAAATTCCTTGTCGGGTAAGTTCCGACCTGCACGAATGGCGTAACGACTTCCCCACTGTCTCAACCACAGGCCCGGCGAAATTGCACTACGAGTAAAGATGCTCGTTACGCGCGGCAGGACGGAAAGACCCCGGGACCTTTACTATAGCTTGACATTGGTATCCGAATTAGCTTGTGTAGGATAGGTGGGAGCCGGTGAAGTCCATACGCCAGTATGGGTGGAGGCAATCTTGAAATACCACTCTGGTTGATTTGGGTATCTAACTTCGGACCGTTATCCGGTTCAGGGACAGTGTCTGGTGGGTAGTTTAACTGGGGCGGTTGCCTCCTAAAGGGTAACGGAGGCGCCCAAAGGTTCCCTCAGCCTGGTTGGCAATCAGGTGTTGAGTGCAAGTACACAAGGGAGCTTGACTGTGAGACTGACAGGTCGAGCAGGGACGAAAGTCGGGACTAGTGATCCGGCACTTGCGTGTGGAAGCGGTGTCGCTCAACGGATAAAAGGTACCCCGGGGATAACAGGCTGATCTTCCCCAAGAGTCCATATCGACGGGATGGTTTGGCACCTCGATGTCGGCTCGTCGCATCCTGGGGCTGTAGCAGGTCCCAAGGGTTGGGCTGTTCGCCCATTAAAGCGGTACGCGAGCTGGGTTTAGAACGTCGTGAGACAGTTCGGTCCCTATCCGCCGTGCGCGTAGGATACTTGAGAAGGGCTGTCCCTAGTACGAGAGGACCGGGACGGACGAACCTCTGGTGTGCCAGTTGTCCCGCCAGGGGCACGGCTGGTTAGCTACGTTCGGAAGGGATAACCGCTGAAAGCATCTAAGCGGGAAGCTCGCTTCAAGATGAGGTATCCCACCCACTTTGTGGGGTAAGGCCCCCAGCTAGACGACTGGGTTGATAGGCCGGAGATGTAAGCCCGGTAACGGGTTCAGTCGACCGGTACTAATAGGCCGAGGACTTGACTACTAAGCTGCTACGCGTCCACTGTGCAACTCCCGGCAAACGAACAGCAGACCCGTTTGGGTGTTGTTTGATATGTCGATAGAGTTACGGCGGTCATGGCGGAGGGGAAACGCCCGGTCACATTCCGAACCCGGAAGCTAAGCCCTCCAGCGCCGATGGTACTGCACTCGTGAGGGTGTGGGAGAGTAGGACACCGCCGGACA
>NZ_RBAN01000018.1 GCF_003626655.1 Micromonospora costi | reverse complement strand
GTCCAACGACCGGCGGCCCACCATCATTCCCGGGGCCATGTGCTCCGGCCGGGTCCGTGTCCAACGACCGGGGCTCCGCGATCATTCCGCGCGGCCGGCTCGCGGCCGGGTCCGTGTTCAACGGCTCGCGGCCCGCGATCATTCCGCGGGGCCTGCACTCTGCCCGCACCCTGGCGGGCTGGTTCCTCGGCCGTCGCGGATAGTCAACGCCCCCGACCCGGCGGCGATTCCGGCCCCGGGATGCCACCGGTCACACCCACAAACCACCCACACCACCCAGCCGGCCACGACCACCCGATCCAGCAGGTCGGCTTGTCCGCCGTGTCCGTGTCGCCGGCCGCGTGGCTGCCGATCCCCCCACGAGCGTGATGCCTCAGAGGCATAAATATGCCTCTGAGGCATCACGCTCACCTGGAAGGATGGCCCGCGTAAGGCCCCGCGAACCGGACACAAACCCCCAAACCGGCCGCACGAACTGGTGATCGACTCGACATCCTGGAAGTCGCGCTGTCCACCCCACCCGGACACCGCGACATCCACGCAGCCCGTGTCGATCACCGCCCTCATGGGGCCGGTAGGTCCCAAACGCGCCAACCAGATCGGCGATAGGGCGGCATCCGACCCACGTCGACCCCGCCCCATCGGCGATACGGAGTCGATCACGCCTGACCAACCGGCCCGACGACCCGATGCCTGTGCCCGCATCAGCCTCCTGCGCCCGGATCAACCTGGTCGGCCACCCGGTCCTGCACCTTCGCGGCGTAGCGGTCCAGCACCGTACGGGCGTCCAGCCCCAGGCCCTCGATGGCGACGAGCGCGGTGAAGGCCACGTCGGCGAGTTCCGCGGCCACGTCCTCCTGGGTGCGGGTGACGCCCTTGCGAGGGACATCATGCGGAAGTCCACGCACTGCTGGCCACCTTCGGGGAGTACGGCCTCCCCGGCGACTCGGCCCCCGCGCTGACCGGAGAGTCAGCCAGGGCCATTGACAGCGGTCGACGCCCGTCCTACGTTCAGGGCGCTACCGGCCGGTAGGCATCCGTCCCGCCTGGTCGCCCCCGGTGGGCGGCACCCTCAGAGGGGGAGCACCGATGCTGTCCTCGTCCGCCCGCACCCTCCGCCGCCTCCTCGCCGCCGCCGCGACCCTGACCGTCGTGGTCGGTCTCGCCGGCGCCGCGCCGGCCGCCGCCACCGGCCGCGACGGCGACGGTACGCAGCCACTGCCCGGCTACACCATCGAGAACCCGCCGCTCGCGCCGCTGCTGGTCGGCGGAAAGCCCACGACGGTACGGCAGGGTGTGCACCGGCACGCCGGCTACATCATCGAGATCCCCGCCCGGTGGAACGGCGACCTGGTCATGTGGGCCCATGGTTACCGGGGGCAGGAGAAGGTCCTCACCACCGAGACGCCCGGCTTCGGGCTGCGTGAACGCCTGCTCCAGCAGGGGTACGCGTGGGCCGCCTCGTCGTACGACCGCAACGGCTTCGACATCCGCTCCGGTGTGCTCGCCACGAAGGACCTCGCCGACCACTTCGCCCGGACGGTCAAGCGTCCCCACCGGACGTACCTGGCCGGCGTGTCCATGGGCGGCTACATCATCGCCCGCTCCCTCGAGCAGTACCCGGGCTACTACGACGGGGCGCTGCCCATGTGCGGGGTGCTCGGCGACCAGACGCTGCTGGACTTCTTCCTCGACTACAACCTGGTGGCGCAGGCGCTCGCCGGAGTGCCCGCGTACCCGACGCCGGCGGACTACCTGACCAACGCCGTGCCGCGCATCCAGACGGCGCTGGGCCTCGCGGGGCTCACCCCCACCGGCCCGGACACGCTCAACGACCGGGGCAAGCAGTTGCGGGCCATCACCATCAACCGCTCGGGCGGCCCGCGGCCCGGCGCCACGGCCGCGTTCGCCGTCTGGAAGGACTTCCTCTTCTCCATCAGCGTCAGCAGCGCCGGCGACTCCCCCGCCGAACGTCCCGGGCAGCTGTCCACCAACCTGCTCACCCGGTACGCCCCGAACGCTCCGGTCGACGTGAACGCCATCGTGCAGCGGGTGGCGCCGGAGAACCTGCGGCAGCGGCTGCTGCCGACCCTCACCGAGGTGCCGCGCGTCGCCGGGCGACCCTCCGCGCCCGTGCTCAGCCTGCACGACCTCGGCGACCTGTTCGTACCGTTCTCGATGGAGCAGACGTACGCCCAGGACGTGGCGCGGCACGGGCGGAGCCGGCTTCTCGTGCAACGGGCGATCCGCGCCGCGCAGCACTGCGAGTTCACCCCGGCGGAGGCCGGCGCCGCCTGGGACGACCTGGTGTCCTGGGTACGCACCGGCGAGCGGCCGGCCGGTGACACCGTGACGGACCCGGCGGCAGTCGCCGCGGCGGGCTACGGGTGCCGGTTCAGCGACCGGGCCGCGTACGCCGCGGGTGTCGGCACCCGCCGCCTCTACGCGGCCTGCTGACCCTGCCGACCGGCACGCGAAAGCGGCCGGCCCCTTCCGGGACCGGCCGCTTTCCGCTTGTCTCACCAGGCCTGCTGGACGATGTCCGCCGCCTGGTCCTCCCACTGCGCGTACGCGAACGGGTACGCCGAAACCTGCACGGTCTGCGCCGCGCTGGTCAGCGGCATGTTCTGCCACCCGTCCACGTTCTTCAGCGCGTTGAAGAACGCGGTGGCCGCGTAGTCCGGGTCGGTGATCTGGTCGGGGCTGCCCCAACCGGACGACGGGCGCTGCTGGAACAGGCCCTGCGAGTCGTGGTCGTTGTACGCGCCCAGGTGGCCGAGGTTGTACAGCTTCGACTCCTGCAGCGACGTGGCGACACCGATCACCGCGCCCCGTTCACCCACGCCGGTCTTCTTGGCGGCCTTGACGATGGCCTTGGCGTTGTCGAGCTGGGCGTCGTCCAGCGGGATACGCGACTGGGCGCCCTGCACGCCGTGCGGGACCAGCTCGTCCCGGCTCGGCTTGCCGGCG
The DNA here is from genome assembly GCF_003626655.1 of Micromonospora costi. GTDB lineage: Bacteria > Actinomycetota > Actinomycetes > Mycobacteriales > Micromonosporaceae > Micromonospora > Micromonospora costi. The sequence goes on along the minus strand of NZ_RBAN01000018.1, from coordinate 1,346 downwards.
GCCGGCCTGCCGTCCCGGGAACCGGTGGTCAGGCCCGACTCGACGGAGGCGTCGTGCTTGTCCGCCACGGCCTTGTCGTTGGTGGCGAGGTCGATGGCGGCGATCGCTCCGTCGTGCGGGCCGCTGGTCACGGGAGCGGCGAACGCGCTCGGCCCGAACGCGAGGCCACCGATGGCGGCCACACCCACCACGCTCAGCGCGGTCTTGCGGTAGGAATCCTTCGCGATGGCCGGGAGCCATCGGCTGAAGTCGAGCTTCACGATGGTTGCCCTTTCGATCGTGCGGAGCGCTCCGGGGTGAGCACTCCTCGGGGGACGTCCGCACCGGAAATGGTTTGGGCTCGGGCGGTACGGGGAACACAACCAGCCTGACGTGTCGGTCATTCCGGAAATGCCGGGGCCATGGGCGGTTGCGGTCCCGGTCACACGGGCGAACCGGACAGCCGGGCCGGGACGGGCACAGGGAGGCGGCGCCCCGCGGCTCCGGTGACCGTGACGTGGGCGCGTGTGTCAGGTGAGCGGGCGGGCCAGCCGGACTGGGTCACCCGGGTTGCCCAGGGCCTGACGCCTGCGGCCGGGGTTCAGGAACGACAGCCTCGGCAGGGCTATTTCCGTCGACGGTCCCGCTCGGCTCGATCGCCCCCAGCGGCAGGTCCGGGCGATCGCCTCGCGGATCCGCCTAGCGCCTTAGGCGTCTGGCCCTGGACCTGGCGCCTCGCGCCGGGCGTCGGGCGTCGGCTTGATCGACTCCGTAACGCCGATATGGCGGGGCCAAGGTGGCCGGGACGCCGCGATATCGGCGATCTGGTGTGGATCATGCCCCCTCACCGCCTGCCCCGCCGCTGCGGGCGCTTCCCTTCGTGTGGCCGCTAGGCGATCAGACGTCGGTCGGCTGGTCGGGGTTGATCGACTCGGGGTGCGTGTATGTCGCGGTGTCCCGGTGGGGTGGACAGCGCGACTTCCAGGATGTCGAGTCGATCACCGGGCTCGGGCGGCCCGGTTTGGGTCCTGTGTCCGGTTCGCGCAACGCCGGCGAGGCTTTGCCGGCCGTGAGGGTGATGCCTCAGAGGCATACGTATGACGCTGAGGCATCACGTTCGTGAGCGATCGGCAGCCACGCGGCCGGCGACACGGACACGGCGGGGCAGGCTAACCACGGTGACGGGTGGCTCGTGGCTGGCTTGGGTGGGTGTGGGTGGTTTGTGGGTGTGACCGGTGGCATCCCGGGGCCGGAATCGTCGGCGGGTCGGGGGCGTTGACTATCCGCGACGGCCGAGGCACCAGCCCGCCGAGGTGCGGGCCGAGCGCATGGCCCCGGGAATGACGGTGGGCCGCCGGTCGTTGGAT
>NZ_RBAN01000017.1 GCF_003626655.1 Micromonospora costi | reverse complement strand
CGCGTACGCGCAGTGGGAGCAGCAGGCCGCCGACCTGGTCGCCCAGCACTGGAACAGCTGACAACCACACACATGAACAACACGCTGGCCGGCACCCCACACACGGGGTGCCGGCCAGCGGCGTATCGGCGTCCGGCGCGGACGCCACGGCGGGTTCAGTGGTGACGTCGGCCGAGGAGGATGTCGACCACCGCCGCGATCAGGGCCAGCGCGATGATCGCGGTGGCGATGATGAGGGAACGTTCGAACGCGCTCGTCCAGTTGCCGTGAGTGCTGGCGAGGGCGGCGAAGAAGACCGAGCCGACGGCGGCGATACCGGCCGCCGCTCCGATCCGCTGGCCTGTCTGGAGCATCCCCGCGCCGCTGCCCGCCTGCGGTACGGGGACCTCGGAGAGGGTGAGCGTCTGGTTGGGTGCGATCACGAGGCCACTGCCCAGCCCGGCCAGCAGCAGCGGCGCGGCCGTCACCCACGGCACCGGTGCGTCGGGGAACAGGTGCAGGGCCAGCGCCGTCCCGGCGAGACCGAGCACCACGGCGAGCAGCCCCACGGCGACCAGGGGCCGTCCGAGCCGGTTGACGACGCGACCGCCGAGCGCCGACGCGGCCGCCGAGCCGAGCGCGAACGGGGTGATGGCCAGGCCGGCGATGAGCGGGCTGTACCCGTGCCCGTTCTGCAGGAACAGCGTGAAGATGAAGAAGATGGCGGTGAACCCGCCGAAGTAGATGAGCGCGATGAGCGAGCCCAGGACGTACGACCGGAAGCCGAACAGGCGCAGGTCGAACAGGGGTTGCCGCTGCCGCGAGTACCGTCGCTCCCACAGGGCGAACGCGACGAGCACGAGCAGCCCGGCGGGGATCAGCGCCCACTTCCACAGCCCGTGCCACTGCTGCTCCTGTACGAGCGGCAGCAGCACCAGCAGCACCCCGACGCCGAGCAGCACCACACCCACGGGGTCGAGGCGGTGCCGGTCCCCGTGCCCCTTCACCCGGGCAGGCAGCAGCCGCCAGCCGAGGATGACCGCGATGATGCCGACGGGCACGTTGACGAAGAAGACGTACCGCCAGCCGTGCTCCTGGCCGCCGAGCGCGATGAGCAGCCCGCCGAGCAGCGGGCCGACGGCGGTGGAGATCCCGATGGTGGCGCCGAGGAGCCCGAAGGGCCGGGCGCGTTCGGGCCCGCGGAACAGTTCCTGGATGACGCCGGTGACCTGGGGGTTCACGATGCCGGCCGCGGCGCCCTGCAACAGCCGGGCGATGACCAGCCAGGTGGGGGAGGGGGCGAGGCCGGCGAACGCGCTCGTGATGGTGAACAGGGCGATGCCGAAGACGAACGCGTTGCGCCGGCCGCGGGCGTCGCCGAAACGACCGGCGGGAACCAGGGCGAGACCGAAGGTCAACGCGTACCCGGAGAGCACCCACTGCAGGTCGCTGGGGGACGCGTGCAGCGCCCGATCGAGGGACGGCACCGCCACGTTGACGATGCTCACGTCGAGCAGCGTCATGAACGCGGCGACAAGGCCGACACCGAGGGCCTGCCACCGTCGGCGGTTCTCGGCCGGGTCGATGTCGGCCTGTTGCGGCGTGCCCGCCGCGCTCATCGTGCCCCCCGTGGGCCGTCGATCATGCATTCCTGACCGCTACCCCGGTCGCCGGGGGGCGAATCGTGGCGGGACGGTCGGTCACGCCATCTGGCGTGCGCAGAACCGGGGACCGAAGTCCAGCCCGGCCATCGGCGAGTCCTCCCGGTGCAGCAGGTTCTTCTCGGTGAGCAGGTGCAGCGGCGTCTGCAGCTGCTCCACGGTGAGGCCGGACTCCTCCGCGATCATGTCGGGATAGGGTACCTGGCCGCGGGCCTCCAACGCGGTAACCGCCTGGTACACCCGCTCTTCGAGGTCCGACAGTTGCACCTGCTGCATGGTTTCCTCCTCCGCTCCCGTACGCCTTCGCGCAGGCGGTTGCGCTGCGCCGGTTACCCCCTGGGTGACCGAAGATGCCCACCCGATCGAGGGGTCGCGCGGCCGCGCCGCCGGTCGTCTCCGCCCGCCGGTGCCCTAGGCTGCTTCCGTGATCGTCTGGGATCTGGCCGTCGTCGGCGGCGGCCCCGCGGGGCTCTCGGCCGCCCACGCCGCGGCCCGCGCGGGCGTACGCACGCTGGTGGTCGAGCGGGCCGCGCACCCCCGGTACAAGACGTGCGGGGGCGGCCTCATCGGCACCTCGCTGGCCGCCGTGCAGGGCCGCATCGAGGTGCCCGCGCACGACCGGGTGGACCGGGTGACGTTCACCCGCGACGGGCGGCGCGAGTTCACCCGCCGGCACCGGGGTCCACTGGTGACCATGGTGCGGCGGGAGGAGTTCGACGACCGGCTGCGCGCGGCCGCGGTCGCCGCCGGGGCGGAGGTCCGCGAGAGGGTCGCGGTCCGGGCGATCGAGCAGGACCCGGACGGCGTACGCCTGCGGCTGGCGGACGGTACGACCGTGCAGGCCCGTACGGTCATCGGGGCGGACGGGTCGTCCGGGGTGACCGCCCGTCACGTGGGCGTCTCCTACCGGCAGGTGGATCTGGGTCTGGAACTGGAGCTGGAGGTGCCGCCGCAGGAGCAGGAGCGGTGGCGGCGGCGGGTGCTGCTGGACTGGGGTCCGCTGCCCGGGTCGTACGCCTGGGTGTTCCCGAAGAACGACCGCCTCACGGTCGGCGTCATCGCCGGGCGGGGTGAGGGGGAGCGGACCCGGGAGTACCTGCGCCGGTTCGTGGAGCGGCTGGGTCTGACCGACGCGCCGGCGGCGCACGACTCGGGGCACCTGACCCGCTGCCGGGCCGAGGACTCGCCGCTGCGTCGCGGCCGGGTGCTGGTCGCCGGGGACGCGGCGGGTCTGCTCGAGCCGTGGAGCCGCGAGGGGATCAGCTACGCGCTGCGCTCGGGGGCGCTCGCCGGGGAGGCCGTCGCCGCGGGTGACCTGGCCGGCTACGACCGGGCGGTCGCCGAGCGGCTGCTGCCGTCGATGCGCGCCGGTCATCGGCTGCTCGACCTCTTCTCGCAGCGGCCGGAGGTCTTCCACGCGCTGGTCGCCACGCCGCCGGGATGGCAGATGTTCGTACGGTTCTGCCAGGGGCGGGCGAGCTTCGACGAGGCGCTGGCGCGGCCGTCGGTGCGGGCGGTCCTCTCGCTGCTGGAGCGTCTGCCGGCGCCGCGCCGGCCGGCCCGCGTGCCGTCCTGAGCGCGTAGGCCTGAGCCGCGCCGAGCCTGATCCGAGTCGTCCTCGACCGCCGGGTCGGGCCGCATGTCCCTTCGCCCCGCCTGTCACCCAGGATCCTAGGATGCCCTAGCGGGTGTGACGCCGTCGACCGCACGGACGGGGGAGCGGGCACCGGTCGGAGGAGCTGCGGGGCGGCGGAACGGATGCTCGCCCGGCTCACGCCGGCGGCGCGAGAATGGTTCTGGTCGAAGGAGGTGGCCGATGGACGAGACGCCGGGCGAACCGCGGTTCACCGATGACGAGTACGCCTTCCTGCGGCACGTGCGGTTCGGTGAACTGCCGCCCGCCGTGCGCCCCGAGGAGCGGGTCGAGCTGACCGAGACCGACCCGGGTCGGGGCCGTCCCGCCGAGGAGCCGGACCGCTGGGACCTGCGGCACGGCGGCGCCGGCTGACGCGACCCGCGGCCGGAGACACGGACGGGCCGCGGACGCTGACGCCCGCGGCCCGTCGTTGCGTACCGGTCAGAAGACCGGGACGCCCTCGCGCACCAACCGCCAGTTCGGCCGGAAGAAGTCGGCCGGGTCGATGGTCCCCTTGGCCTGCGCCCAGTCGATCAGCAGCTGGCGGATCTCCTGCTGCTCGTTGTAGACCTGGGTCTTGACGATGCCGGGGAAGTTCCCGCCGCCGCTGCGCCGGTAGTTGTTCACCGCCATCACGAACTGCGCGTCGTCGGCCACGGGGGTGTCCGTGCCGGCGAGCACGAGCCGCGTGATCCGCTGGCCCACGGGCTTGGAGATGTCGATGTCGTAGTCGACGCCGGAGAGGGCGTCGTAGTTGTAGTCCGGCACCGACAGGTCGCTGATGTTCTCCAGGTCGACCGGGGCGCCGGGAGCGAGGGTGGTGAAGTACTTCGCCGAGTACTCCAGGTACGCCCGCACCTCGGCGCCGCTGAGCACGACCGCCTCGAGGGTGTTGTCGAAGACGTAGAGGCCGGCCACGTCGCGGATCTTCACGTCACCGGCCGGGAACACCGCGGTACGGCTGAACGGCGAGGCCTGCGACAGCACCGGCAGGTCGGCGTACTGCGTGCCGGCCAGGGCCTTGGTGACGGTCTCGGCCTGGACGTGGTTGATGAAGTCGAGGATCGGGGTGTCCTTGTACCGCGACTCCACGGTGGACATCTCGACCGTCGCCTGGGCCACGACCTGGTTGACGTACGCCACGGTCTTCTGGTGCTGGGCCCGCACGGCGGCGAGGACCTTCGGGTCCTCCACCACGGTGTTGGTGTTCAGCATCGTGGCGGACTTCTTGGTGATCGTCCACCGGCCGTGCTCGCGGGCCAGCGTGAAGTCCATCCGGGTGAGGCGCTGGCCCCACTTCGACGGCTCGGAGAGCAGCACCTGCGCGCCGGTCCGCTCGTTGGTCACGAACCGCTCGACCACCTCGTTGTGGGCGTGGCCGAACAGGATCGCGTCGATGTCCGGCACCTGCTGCGCGATGAGCGCCACCGGGTTCTCGTTCGGCAGCTCCGGCCCGTAGCTGGAGGTGCCGCTGTCACCGCCGTGCGCCGAGATCAGCACGATGTCCGCGCCCCGCGCCCGCATGATCGGCACGTACTTGGCGGCGGTGGCGATCATGTCGTCGAACCGCAGCTTGCCCTCGACGTTGCCCCGGTCCCAGATGGCCACGCCGGGGTTGGTCAGGCCAAGGATGCCGACCCGCAGGGTCGGCGCGGCCCAGCCGAGGGAGACCTTCTTGATGACGTACGGCAGGAAGGCCGGCTTGCCGGTCTTCGCGTTGATGGCGTTCGCGGCCAGGGCCGGGAAGCCGAGCTGCCGGATCCACAGGTCCAGCAGGGGCAGGCCGTAGTTGAACTCGTGGTTGCCGAGCGTGACGGCGTCATAGTCGATGATGTTCATGGCCCGCGCCATCGGGTGCTTCACACCGGTGCTGGTGATCGGCTCCTGCTTGGCGTAGAAGGTGGCGAGCGGCGTGCCCTGGATGGTGTCGCCGGCGTCGAGTACGAGCGTCGCCTTGCCGCGCCGCTCGGCCCGGATCTGGTTGATCAGGGTGGCGAGCTTCGCGACGCCGATGTCGTTGTGCTTGCTGTCGTCGTACTCCGCGTCGCGGTAGTAGTCCCAGTTGTAGACGTTGCCGTGGGTGTCCGACGTACCCAGGAGGGTGAGGTCCCAGGTGCGCTTCCCGGCCGCGCCGGCCGCGCGGGCGGGCGTGGCGGCGACCAGCGGGGCGGCGGCCGCCGCGGCCGCGACGGCCAGCACCTGCCGGCGCGAGGGACCGGAGGGAGAGGTCATTTGTCGTGCCCTTCCATGGGGTGAACGCGCTGTGGTGGGCGCCGAGCGCACCATAACCACCGGCCGTCCCTCCTGTCACAGCGGCCCGAGGCGTCACGCAGGGTCAACGTCGCTGCACCGTTTCCGGCGGCCGGCCCAGGGTAGGGCCACCGGGGACCCGGTTTTCGGTGCGCGAGGAGACGCCGGTGAGTGAGGACCAGTACACGCAGCAGGACCCGACCGGCCAGTACGGCCAGCAGTCGGGCCAGCCGAAGCAGCAGCAGACGCCGCCGGGCGCCACGGGCCGAATGGTGCCGCGACCCGACCACGGGGAACAGTCGTACCGGGGCAGCGACAAGCTCGCCGGCAAGCGGGCGCTGGTCACCGGTGGTGACTCGGGCATCGGCAAGGCCGTGGCGATCGCGTTCGCGCGGGAGGGCGCCGACGTGCTGATCTCGTACCTCGGCGAGGAGGAGGACGGGGACGCGCGGGACACCGTCCGGCTGGTGGAGGAGGCCGGCCGGCGCGGGGTGGCCGTCCGGGGCGACCTGACCGACGAGCGGCACTGCGTGGCGCTGGTGGACCGCGCCGTGGCCGACCTCGGCGGGCTCGACATCCTGGTGAACGTCGCCGGCTACCAGATGTCCCAGGAGAAGGGGCTGTTGGGCATCAGCACCGAGCAGTTCGACCGGGTGATGAAGACGAACCTGTACGCGATGTTCTGGCTCTGCCGGGCGGCCGTCCCGCACCTGCCGGAGGGCTCGGTCATCATCAACACGGCGTCGATCCAGGCGTACGAGCCGTCGCCGCAGCTGCTCGACTACGCGACCACGAAGGCGGGCATCGCGAACTTCACGAAGGCCCTCGCGGCCGGCCTCGCGGACCGGGGGATCCGGGTCAACGCGGTCGCGCCCGGCGCGGTGTGGACGCCGCTGATCCCTGCCACCATGCCCGAGGAGGCGGTCGAGTCGTTCGGCAGCAACTCACCCATCGGACGGCCGGGGCAGCCGGCCGAACTGGCCCCCGCGTACGTCTTCTTCGCCTCGCAGGAGTCGAGCTTCGTCACGGGGGAGGTGCTGGGTGTGACCGGCGGCCGTCCCATCACCTGAGCGAGCAGGCCGGGCCGGGCCGGGCCGGCGTCGTGCCGCCGTCAGCGGGGCCAGGCGGCGAGGCGTTCGCGGACGCGGTCGACGGCCGCGGCGTCGAGGCCGTAGCGGGCGAAGCGCTGCTCGGGGATGCGGTCCAGGTAGCGGCCGGCGGCTCGGACGTCCTCCGGGTCCAGCGCCGGGTCGACCTGCCGGGCCAGGTCCAGCAGCTCGGTCACACCGTAGTGTTCGAGGGCGGCCGAGACGTCGATGTAGTCGCGCACCTCACGACGGTTGACCAGCGCGGCGACCTTGTTGGCCATCAGGTCCCGGACGTCCATGACCGGGCCGAGGTCCATGACCACCGGGCTGCGGTGCCGGTCGAGGCGGGCCAGGCTCAGCCGGATCTGCCGGCCGTCCCGGCTCACCACGAAGTCCTTCAGGTCGCGGTCGTACCCCTCGAACAGGTCGGCCAGCTCGCTGTCCGGGTCGGCGTCGGTCACCTCGAAACCGGCCCGCTCCAGGGCCGTGCGCACCCCGGCGGCCGCCGCGGCGGCCGCGCCCTCCACGTCGGCGAAGAGGTCCACGTCCTCGGTCGGGCGGGCCACCAGCCCGTGCACGGCCCAGGCCACGCCACCGCCGAGCACGAAACGGTGCGGCCCGGCCGCCGAGAGGGCCACCCGGGCCACCTCGCGGTAGAACTCGTGGAGGTGGGGGATGGTCACGCCGTACGCAGCACGCGGTGGCGGGTCTCCCACGCCTGGCGTACGCCCCGGGGCAGGTTGAGCAGCCGCCACACCCGGCGCAGGGTGCGCCCGTTCACGAGTGCGCGCAGGTCCTCGGCTCGGGTGGTCTCGCGCAGCACGTTCTCGTACAGCCACAGCAGTTGGTCGGGGTCGCCCAGGTCGAAGGTGCGGTCCGCGTTCCACATGAGCCGTACCGGCAGCTCGACGACGCCGCGCGTGGGCCCGGCGAGCTCGGCGAGGGTGCGGGTGACGACGGCAGGGCGACCCGGGCGGGCTAGGTAGGCCACGCCGGACACGGTGCTGGAGGTGCCCTGCATGGTGTCAGGGTAACGCCCGCCGGTCCGATCGCGCGCACAGCGATCGGCGACGTGCAGGCGGCGGGCCGATTTCCGGGGCTTGATCGACTCCGTTTCGCCGATGTGGCGGGGTCCTTGTGTCCGAGATCCCGCCACATCGCCGATCTGGTGCGGATCATGCCCTGATGGCGCGGCTCGCAGAGGTGATCGACACGGGTTCCGTGTATGTCGCGGTGTCCTGGCGGGGTGGACACCGCGACTTCCAGGATGTCGAGTCGATCACCGGCTCCCGGCGGCCGGTTTGGGGGTTGGGTCCGGTTCGCGGGCCTGTCGGCGGGGCAGCCTTCCACCGGAGGGTGATGCCTCAGAGGCACATTTATGCCTCTGAGGCATCACGCTGGTGAGGAGATCCGCCCCAGCGGCCCGACACGGCCGCGGCGGGACAAGCCGACCGCGGTGACGGGTGGGTCGTGGCGGGCTGGGTGGGTGTGGGTGGTTTGTGGGTGTGACCGGTGGCATCCCGGGCCCGGAATCGCCGCCGGGTCGGCGGCGTTGACTATCCGCGACGGCCGAGGCACCAGCCCGCCAGGGTGCGGGCCGAGTGCAGGCCCCGCGGAATGATCGCGGAGCC
>NZ_RBAN01000016.1 GCF_003626655.1 Micromonospora costi | reverse complement strand
GCCGGCGGTGCCGGGTCTACAGCCGCTCGACGGCCGGGCCGGAGCAGCGGTTGCGGGCGTCGAAGACGTAGCGGGCGTGCCGGGCCACCAGGTCGTAGTCGAAGACGTCGTGGTCGGTCACCACGACCACCCCGTCCGCCGCCCGCACCTCCTGCTCGGTCAGGTCCACCACGAGCACCCCGCCCGGGATCTGGTGCGGTTCGGCGTACGGCTCGACGGCACGGACCTCGGCGCCCAGCGCCTGCAACCGCCGGGCCACGTCGACGGCGGGGGAGTCGCGCATGTCGCCCGTGTTCCTCTTGTACGCCAACCCGAGCAGCAGCAGCCGGGCGCCGGAGACGGCGCGGCCGCCCCGGTTCAGCCCGGCCATCACCCGCTGCGCCACGTGCTCGGGCATCTCGTGGTTGACGTCGTTGGCCAGCTCGATGAACCGGAACTGCCGGCCCAGGCGCCGCTTGACCTGCCAGGACAGGTAGCACGGGTCGATGGGCAGGCAGTGCCCGCCCACGCCGGGCCCGGGACGGAACGGCAGGAACCCGAACGGCTTGGTCTCCGCCGCGTCGATCGCCTGCCAGACGTCGATGTCGAGCTGGTGGGACAGCATCGTCAGCTCGTTGATCAGCGCGATGTTGACCTGCCGGAACGTGTTCTCGATGAGCTTGGTCAGCTCGGCCACCCGGGTCGAGTCGACCGGCACCGTCCGTTCGACGAGGCGCCGGTAGAACCCGTCGACGCGGTCCAGGGACGCGCCGTCCACACCGGAGACCACCTTCGGGGTGTTCTCCAGCCGCCACGTCGGGTTGCCGGGGTCGATCCGCTCCGGGCTGTAGCCCAGGTGGAAGTCGCCGGGGCTGTGCAGGCCGCTCGCCGACTCGAGCAGCGGCCGCAGAAGCTCCTCGGTGGTGCCCGGGTAGGTGGTGGACTCCAGGATCACCGTGCAGCCCGGCCGCACGTACGGGCCGATGCCGACACCCGCCTGCTCGACGAAGCTCAGGTCGGGCGTGCCGTCGCGCAGCGGCGTCGGCACCGTGATGACGCAGATGTCGAAGTTCTCCGCGTCGGCGTACGCGGTGCTCGGCAGGTACCGCCCGGTGCCCAACGCGCGCCCGAGCCGGTCGGCCGGGATGTCCTCCACGAACGACTCACCCGAGGCGAGTCGCTTGACCCGATCGGCGTCGACGTCGAGGCCGACCACGTCCAGACCGGCCTCCACGGCCCGCATGGCCAGCGGCAGTCCGACGTACCCCTGGCCGATGACGACCACCTTCTCCACGCTCACCCGGGCTCCCACGGCAGACGGAGGAAACGACCTGCTTGGAGCGTAGAGCGACGTCTGATGCTGTACGTCCGTTTTGGGGATATCGGGGCCGGTGGGGCCTGTCGGGCATCCGGCAGCCGCGAGCCGTCACCTCCGGCGGGTCGGCCGGCGGTCAGACGGCGGTCGGACGGTCCTGCCGGGGGCCGACGGTCGCCGGCTGGGCCGGCGTCAGACGGTCCCGCCCGGGGTTCCCCCGGCGGTGGGCGTCGGATCGCCGGTCGGCTCGCCACCGCCGCCGCTGGTCGGCGTCGGCGAGCCGGTCGTCGTGGGCTCCTCGGTCGGCCGCGCGGTCGTGGGGTCGGGGGACGGCGACTGGGACGTGGCCGACTCGCTCGGTTGGACGCTGGCGCTCGGGCTGGTCGACGCCGGCGCGCTCGTCCGCGGCCGGTTGGGACGCTCCGGCCGGGCGGGGTCGCTGGTGACTTCCTCGTTGGCCGCCGGCAGGTCGACGTCCGTCGTCGGCGCCACGGCCGGTGGGGTGGTGGGCAACTGGACCGCGGGGGCATCGGCGTACTTGGCCGCGCCGAGCGCCGCGGCCAGGCCGACCACCGCGACCAGCACGGCACCCGCGGCGCCCACGAGGGCCCGACGCCCGCGACGCCCGGTCGCGACGACCGCGCCGCCCGGCAGGTCGGCGTGGGTGTCCGGCCCGGCGTCACGCAGCGGGGTCAGGGGGACCATGGCGGTGGGAGCCGCGCCGTCGCTCACCGCGGCACGGGCCGCGTCCGCCATCGCCGCACCGCTGCTGAACCGGTCGACCGGGTCCTTCTGGAGGGCACGCGCCACGAGGGCCCGGACCGCCTCGGGAATGTCGTGCGGCAGCTCCGGGGGCTCGTCGTCGAGATGCTTCACGGCGACCTGGAGCGGGTTCTCCCCGGTGAAGGGGGGCGCGCCGGTCAGGCAGCAGTACGCGACCGCGCCCAGGGCGTAGATGTCGGTCGCCCCGCTCACCGGCCGCCCGGCGGCCTGCTCCGGCGCCATGTAGAGGGCGGTGCCGGGCACGGCGTTCGTGCTCGTGATGCTCGTGACGTTCGTCGACCGGGCCACCCCGAAGTCGACGAGGACGACGGTGCCGTCCTCCTGGACCAGCAGGTTGCTGGGCTTCACGTCCCGGTGCACGATGCCGCGGCGGTGGGCGGCGTGCAGCGCCTGCGCGACCTGCGCCACGATCGACATGGTCTCGGCGACCTCGAGCCGCCCGGCGGCCTCGATCCGCTTGGAGACCGGCTCGCCCTCGACGAACTCCATGACCAGGTAGTCGGCCCGCCCGCCGTCGGGCAGGTCGTCCTCGCCGCAGTCGAAGACCTGGACGATGCCGGGGTGCCGCAGGGCGGCCATGATGCGCGCCTCGGCCCGGAACCGGGCGATGAAGTCGGGGTCGGAGACCAGCGTCGGCAGCAGCACCTTGACCGCGACCTGCCGGCCGAGGACCAGGTCGGTGCCCCGCCAGACGTCGCCCATGCCGCCGGTGGCGACACGCTCGTCCAGGCGGTAACGACCGCTGAGTACGACCTCCGATGACAACACCCGATTACCGTACCCAGAGTGGTCCCCGGGCACGCACCTCGCGGTGCCCTGCGGGGACGCGGCGCGGCCGTGCGCCCGTCGGTCGGGCGGGCAGCGTACGACCGGGCCGTGATGAGGCGACTCCGCACGGTGACGTCCGGCCGGGTGCCGGCGCGTACGCTGCGCCGGAGTCGCCCACGCCCGCGGCCTCGACCCGGCGTAGCGTCCGCGGCCTCCCGTCTGTTACGGCGACACGCCGTCGGAACGGGTTGAGAAATGTCACTCCTTTTGTTGCCCGCAGCGACTTGTCGGCCGGAAGGTCCGCTCCTAGCGTTAGCCGGACTCGGGCCGCTTTACGGCGCCGGTGTAGCGTGCCGACCGATCTCCTGCTCCGTGGGAGTTCGTAGACGTGCCGCCCGGGCCACCGCGGCCGTGGGTTGCGATCAGGTCAGCGGGGGGCTGGAAGAGGTGCGGGAACAGCTCCGGTCGACAGGCCGGACGGGCATCGCGTGCGCCCGTCCGGGCGTACGACGCCGACGCGTGACCGGTGATCAGGAACGGCATGACCGGTGAGTTGAACGAGGCGGTCACGGCGGCCCAGGCCGGCGACGAGGAGGCCTTCCGCTTCCTCTACCGGACGCTGCAACCCGGTCTGCTGCGTTACCTGACCGCGCTGGTGGGCGCGGACGCGGAGGACGTGGCGTCGGAAACCTGGTTGCAGATCTCCCGCGACCTGCCCAGTTTCACCGGCGGCGAGTTCCGCGCCTGGACCGTCACCATCGCCCGTAACCGCGCCATGGACCACCTGCGCCGGCAGCGCCGCCGCCCATCCCTGCCGGTGCCGGTGCAGGCGCTCAGCGAGCTGGCCGGCGACGCCGACACGGCCGAGCGGGCGGGGGAGACGATCGGCACGGAGGCCGCGCTCGCGCTCATCGCCACCCTGCCGCCGCGGGAGGCCGAGGCGGTCCTGCTCCGTGCGGTGATCGGCCTGGACGCCGAGACCGCCGGGCGGGTGCTGGGTCGCCGCGCCGGCGCGGTGCGCACCGCCGCGCACCGTGGGCTGCGGCGACTCGCCGCCATGATGGAACGCCACGACGCCGAGGACTCGCCGGCCGCCACCGAGGAGGTCCGGCCGCCTCGCCCACGGGGCGACCGGCACCGGCAGGCGCCGCGCGCCGAACCGGCGGACGGTTGACGTGAAGGGATTCAGGATGAGTGTCCGCGGCCGGCCCGACCGGCCCTGCGACCGCGCCGAGACCGAGCGGCTGCTCGACGCGGCCCGTGCCGGCGCGTCCACGGAACCGGACGACGCGTCCCGCGACCCGCTGGCCGGGCTGCTCGCCGCGGCGGCCGCCCCGGCGCGCCCGGAGGAACTGGCGGGGGAGGAGGCCGCGCTCGCGGCGTTCCGGGCCGCCCGCGGCGCGCCCGCGCCCCGGCCCGCCCGGCGCCGCCGACGGTTCACCGCGGGTGCCGTGGCCTGGGCGGCCGGCGTGGTCGCCACCGCCTCGGCCGGTGCCGCCTTCGCGGCCGTGGCCCTGGAACGGCCCCCGGCGCCGGCGCCGTCGCCCGACCCGACGACCTCCGCTCCCGCCACCGATCGTCCTGGCAACTCCGCTCCCACCACCGATCGCCCCGGCGGCACCCCGCCGGGTGACCCCGGCGGATCCCCGACGGAGAAGCCGGGCACCGGCTCGGCCGCGCCGAGCCGCGATTCGGAGCTGACCCCCGCACTGGCCGGGCTCTGCCGGTCGTACCTGGCCAAGGAGCCCGACCAGCGGGAGAAGGCGCTCACCAGGCCCGGGTTCCGGCCGCTGGTCACCGCCGCCGGCGGTGCGGGGAACGTGGAGGCCTTCTGCGGAGCGGCGGCCCCGCAGGAACCGGCGACGCCGAGCCCGTCGGCCGCCGTGACCTCCGGCAAGGATACGGGCGACGGCAACGGCAGGGCCGACGGCGCGGAGAACGGCAACGGCGCGGACGACGGCAACGGCGCGGGCAGAACCAACGGCGCGGAGAACGGCAACGGCAACGCCGCGCGGCAGACCGACGGCGCGGACGACGGCACCGGCGCCGCGAAGGCCAACGGCGCGGAGAACGCCACCGGCGCGGGCAGGGCCAGCGGCGCGGGGAGCGGGAACGGCGCCCGGAGGGCGAACGGCGCCGGGAACGGCGCGGGCGACGGGTCGGCCGCGAGCGCCGAGGCGAGCCGGCCCCTGGACCCCGGCCCGGCGGCCGACGCCCGGTCCGCCGTCCGCGCGTCCCTGCCGCCGGCCGGCTGACCGTCCGGTCTCCCGGGCGCCGGCCCGGTCGCGGTCCCCGGCCGGTCCGGGCCGGCCACGCCGGACGCGCTCCCGCCTGCCCGCCGCGTGCGCGGGCGGGCCGGTTCCGGGACCGGCGATTCCGCCGGACACCGAGAATTCCTCTGCTAGACAGAGGATGGTGGGCCTCGGACGCGCGGCGCGTGTCGGTGGGTGGCGTTACGGTGACACGGTGTCCGGGAGCCGGCGGGAGGGGGCCATCCGGTGGTGACATCGCCCGGGATCGAGCGCGGCGCCGTCCTGCGTGACTCGGCGTCCGCCGCGCGCCACCTCGCCCGGATCTGCTTCAAGACGGGCCCTCCCACCCGCACGGGTGTCGAGTTGGAATGGACCGTGCACGACGCCGCCGATCCCGCCCACCCGATCGACCGGGGGCGGCTCCGGGCGGCGCTGGGGCCGCACAGCCCCACCACCCTCGACGACGCGAGCCCCGTGCAGCCGTTGCGTCACGGCGCCACGGTGAGCCTGGAGCCCGGTGGCCAGATCGAGATCTCCACCCCGCCGCGGTCGTCGCTCGCGGCGCTCATCCGCGCCACCGAGGCCGACATGGACGAGGTCGCCGCCCTGCTCCGGCGCGCCGGCCTGACCCTCGGCCGCACCGGCATCGACCCCCACCGGGAGCCCCACCCCGTCCTGCACACTCCCCGCTACCGCGCCATGCGCCACGTCTTCGACCAGCGCGGCCCGGCGGGGCGGACGATGATGGACTGCACGGCCGGTCTGCAGGTCTGCCTCGACGCCGGCGAGCCGGCCGACCTGCCGCTGCGGTGGGCGGTCGCGCACTCCGTCGGGCCGCCGTTGCTCGCCGCGTTCGCCACCGCGGGCCGGCACGCCGGGCGCGCCACCGGGTGGGCGTCCGCGAGGATGGCCGCCTGGCTCGCCATCGACCCGGCGCGCACGAGCCCGGTCTGGTCGCCCGCCCGGGCCGGCGCCGACCCGGTCGCGTCGTGGGCCCGCTACGTCCTGGCCGCACCGCTGCTCTGCCTGCGCGGCGACGGGCCCGACTGGACGCCGCCGCCCGACGTGACCTTCGCCGACTGGCTCGCCGGCGCGCTGCCCCGGCCACCCACCACCGACGACCTCGACTACCACGTGAGCACCCTGTTCCCACCCGTGCGCCCGCGCGGCTACCTAGAGCTGCGCTACCTGGACGCGCAGCCCGACCGGGAGTGGCGGGTCCCGCTCGCGGTGCTGGCCGCCCTCTTCTCCGGTCCGGAGACGCTGCGCGCCGCGTACCGGGTGAGCGCGCCGGTGGCGCACCGCTGGCACGCCGCGGCCCGCCACGGGCTCGCCGACGAGGCGCTCGCCGCCGTCGCGGCGCGACTGCTCGACCTCGCCCTCACGGCGCTGCCGCGGCTCGACCTGCCACCCGACCTGCACGAGGAGATCCACCGAGCCGTACGGCGACGGCGTGCCGTCGCGGAGAGGGGAGACCGGTGACCGACACGAGGATCGACGGGCTCGACGCGGAGCAGTTGCGCCGGCGGATCGCCGCCGAGCTGGACCGCACCCGGGCCCGCACCGCCCTGCTGACCGACGTGGTCGACGACGCCGACCTGATGCGCCAGCACTCGCCGCTGATGTCCCCGCTGGTGTGGGACCTCGCCCACGTCGGCAACCAGGAGGAGCTGTGGCTCGTCCGCGACGTCGGCGGGCGCCCAGCCGTCCGGCACGACATCGACGATCTGTACGACGCCTTCAAGCAGCCGCGCCGCGACCGGCCGTCGCTGCCGCTGCTGCCCCCGGGCGAGGCCCGCGCCTACGTGTCGACGGTCCGCGACAAGGTGTACGACCTGCTCGACCGGATCCGGTTCACCGACCGCCCGTTGGTGACCGACGGCTTCGCCTTCGGGATGATCGTGCAGCACGAGCAGCAGCACGACGAGACGATGCTCGCCACCCACCAGCTGCGCTCCGGGCCGGCCGTACTGCACGCCCCGCCGCCGCCGGAGCCACGCGTGCGGGTGGGCGGGGAGGTGCTCGTCCCGGCGGGGCCGTTCACGATGGGCACCGACACCGACCCGTGGGCGTTGGACAACGAGCGGCCCGCGCACCGTGTGGACCTGCCGGCGTACGTGATCGACGCCGCCCCGGTCACCAACGGCCAGTACCAGCGGTTCATCGCGGCCGGCGGCTACGACGAGCCGCGGTGGTGGAGCGAGGCCGGGTGGGCGCACCGGACGTCGGCCGGGCTGACCGCGCCGATGCACTGGCGGCGCGACGGCGACGGCTGGGCGTACCGGCGGTTCGGCCGCTGGGCGCCGGTGCGGGACGACGAGCCGGTGGTGCACGTCTGCTGGTACGAGGCGCAGGCGTACGCGACCTGGGCCGGCAAGCGGCTGCCCACCGAGGCCGAGTGGGAGAAGGCCGCCCGGTGGGACCCGGCCACCGGGCGTTCCCGCCGCTACCCCTGGGGCGACGACGACCCGGGTGCCGCCCACGCCAACCTCGGGCAGCGGCACCTGTGGCCGGCGCCGGTGGGCGCGTACCCGGACGGCGCGTCGCCGCTCGGCGTGCACCAGCTGGTCGGCGACGTCTGGGAGTGGACGTCCAGCGCGTTCCGGGGGCACCCCGGCTTCACCGCCTTCCCCTACCGGGAGTACTCGGAGGTGTTCTTCGGCGACGACTACCGGGTGCTGCGGGGTGGGTCGTTCGGCACCGACCGGGCCGCGTGCCGGGGCACGTTCCGCAACTGGGACTACCCGATCCGCCGGCAGATCTTCAGCGGCTTCCGGTGCGCCCGCGACGCCCGGCCGGAGGAGTCGCAGCCGTGACGGCCGCCGGCGGTGCCGCCTGATGTGTCGCCACCTGGCCTACCTCGGGCCACCGGTCACCCTGGCGCAGCTGCTGCTCGACCCGCCGTACTCCCTGTTCCGGCAGTCCTGGGCGCCCCGGGACATGCGCGGCGGCGGCACGATCAACGCCGACGGCTTCGGCGTCGGCTGGTATCCCCACGGCGGCGCGGAGCCGGTGCGCTACCGCCGCGCCCAGCCGATCTGGAGCGATCCCACCATCGCGGAGCTGGCCGGGGTGACGTCGTCGGGCGCGGTGCTCGCCGCCGTCCGCTCGGCCACCGTCGGCATGGCGGTGCTCGACAACGCCGCCGCGCCCTTCGCCGAGGGGCGATGGCTGTTCAGCCACAACGGCGTCGTCCGCGGCTGGCCGGACGCGGTGGTGCCCCTCGCCGCCGACCTGCCGATACGCGACCTGCTCACCCTGGACGCCGCCACCGACTCGGCGCTGCTGTGGGCGCTCGTGCGGCACCGGCTGCGCGCCGGGGCCGACCCGGGCGACGCGGTGGCTGAGGTGGTGGCGGCCGTGGCCGAGGCCGCCCCGGGCTCCCGGCTCAACGTGCTGCTCACCGACGGCCGCACGGTGGCCGCCACGGCGCTCGGGCACGCGCTGTCGCTCCGCGAGACCCCGGACGCGGTGCTGCTCGCCTCCGAACCGCACGACGACGACCCCGGCTGGCGGCCGGTGCCCGACGGGCACCTGGTGATCGCCACCGCCGGGCGGGCGCGCCTACGCCCGCTCGGGTGGGTTTCTTCCACCCCCGGTGCCGACGACGGTCCATCCGACGTGAAGGGAAGTGCCTGATGAGCGCCGAGCCGCTGGAGATCCACCTCGAAGAACAGGACCTGGCCCGGGGGTTGCGGGACGACGTCCGTGTCGGGCTCACCGCCGACCCGAAGTGGCTGCCGCCGAAATGGTTCTACGACGCCCGGGGCAGCGAACTCTTCGAGGAGATCACCCGGCTGCCCGAGTACTACCCGACGCGCGCCGAACGGGCCGTGCTCGCCGCGCGGGCACCCGCGGTGGCCGAGCTGACCCGGGCGAAGACCCTCATCGAGCTGGGCTCCGGCTCCTCGGAGAAGACGCGGCTCCTGCTGGACGCCCTCACCCGCCGGGGCGGGTTGGGCACGTTCGTCCCGCTGGACGTGTCGGCCAGCGCCCTGCTGGGGTCCACCACGCAGATCGCCGCCGACTATCCGGGGTTGCGCGTACGCGGCATCGTGGGCGACTTCACCCGGCACCTCGACCGGCTGCCCACCGGTGGGCGGCGGCTCGTGCTCTTCCTCGGCGGCACGATCGGCAACCTGCTCCCCGCCGAGCGGGCGGCGTTCCTGACCGGCATGCGGGCCGCGCTCGAGGCCGGGGACTGGCTGTTGATCGGCACCGACCTGGTGAAGGACCCGTCGATCATCGTGCCCGCGTACGACGACGCCGCGGGCGTGACCGCCGAGTTCAACCGCAACGTCCTCCGGGTGGTCAACCGGGAACTCGGCGGGGACTTCGACCCGGCGGCCTTCACCCACGTGGCCCGGTGGGACGCGACACACGAGTGGATCGAGATGCGCCTGCGCGCCGACCGGCCGATGCGGGTGCGGATCGCCGACCTGGATCTCGACGTGACGTTCGCGGCCGGCGAGGAACTGCGCACGGAGGTCTCGGCCAAGTTCCGTCCGGAGGGCGTCGCCGCGGAACTGGCCGCCGCAGGCTTCGTCCACCGGGCCTTCTGGACCGACCCCGACGCGCTCTTCGGCGTCACCCTGGCCCGCGCCGCCTGAGCGGCGGCCAGCCGACGGCGTCCACGACACGGGCCGGCGGTGGCCCGTGTCACCCGGCCCTCCCCGGCCCTGCGTCCATCCGATAGGCTCGGCACCGCGAAGGGGAGTAGCCCCCAATGTTGTGGTCGACACACTGGTGCGCACGCATCCGGCCACGCGGCCCCGCCTCGGCGGGGCGGGCGAGACCTTCGACTCAGGCTGTCACAGCCGGGTCGAGGGCGCCCCTGTACCTCTTCCCGGCCTGATCGGGAAGGGTGTCATGGAAGGATTCCTCGCCGCGCTGGTGCTCAGCTTCGGCGTCATCTTCGTCGCCGAGCTGGGGGACAAGAGCCAGCTGATGGCGCTGGCGTTCGCCACGCGGTACAGACCGCTCCCGGTGCTGATCGGCATCACGGTGGCCACCACCGTGGTGCACCTGGCGTCGGTGGCCATCGGCGCCGGTGTCGGCGCGGTGCTGCCGACGGGGTGGATCTCGCTGGTCGCCGGCGTCGCCTTCCTGGGCTTCGGCGCCTGGACCCTACGCGGGGACAGCCTCACCGAGGAGGAGCGACGCAAGGCCGAGAAGGCCAGCCGATCCGCGATCATCACCGTGGGCGTGGCGTTCTTCCTCGCCGAGCTGGGTGACAAAACGATGCTCGCCACCATCACCCTGGCGACCCAGCACGGTTGGGTCGGCACCTGGATCGGCTCGACGGTGGGCATGGTGGCCGCGGACGCGCTGGCCATCCTGGTCGGCCGCCTGCTCGGCCGACGGCTGCCGGAGAAGACCATCAAGTACGGCGCGGCCGTGCTCTTCGCGATCTCCGGCCTCTGGCTGATCTTCGAGGGCATCGCCGAGCTCACCTGAGCGATGACTAGTGCCGCGTGCGCCGGGTAACGGCGGCGGATGGACGTCGGCGAGGTGCTGCGCCGCGCTGACGAGGTGCTCGTCGCCGTGGTGGAGGTCGCCGGCGCCCTGATCATCTTCGTGGGTGCGGTCCTGGCGGCGGTGCGGTTCGTGGTCGACGGGCTGCGACACCGCTCCGCCGCCGTCTTCACCCCGATCCGGCTGTTCCTGGGCCGGTTCCTCACCCTCGGCCTGGAGTTCCAGCTCGCGGCCGACATCCTGCGTACCGCGGTGTCGCCGACGTTCGACCAGATCGGCCAGTTGGCCGCGATCGCCACCATCCGGACCGCCCTGAACTACTTCCTCGCCCGGGAGCAGCGCGAGGAACAGCGCCGCGTGCGCGACAAGGCGCCCACGCCATGATCGGCGTCCTCGTCACCGTGGTCACCGTCGCGGCGTTCCTCTCGGCGGCGGCCGTGCTGGTCGGCACCGGCCGGGCGCTGCTGGCCGTGCGCGTCCTGCTGGACCTGCTGACCGCCGCCGGTGTGATCCGTCTCGCCGGAGGCCGGAGCTGGGACGCCCTCGCCGCCGCCGTGACGATCATCGTGCTGCGCCAGCTGATCTGGGCCGCGCTGAGCGAACGGCGGTCCGGCCGACAATCGCCGCCGCGCTGCGGAGAAGACGATCACCACCTACCGTTGGCGGTACGAGGCGAACCGGGAGACAGCGGGAGGATGACCACATGAGCAGGCACGACGAGCCCAACGAGTTCGGCTTCGCCGGCGACGCCACCGCCCCCGAGCCGCCGCCCGGCGGGCGGGCCGACGAGCAGGACCGGGCCGAGGAGATCGCCGTTCCGGGTGACGACCTCACCGAGCCGGCCAGCGAGGCGCTCTACGAGGAGACCGACGACGAGCACGCGGAGGAGCAGCGCCACCGCTGATCGTCCTTTCCCGGGGGCGCGTCGGCGCGCCCCCGGGCGCCCGCCGGCCGCTGCCGCCGGCGCCGGGTCGGCGCGTCCCCCCATCACCGACCGGCCGATACCGGCTTTCGCCGGCCACGTCTCGTCCACCCCCGGCGGATCGCAACTGCCGCCCGCGGTGTGACAACCCGTCCCGTGACGGCGAGAGGCCGAACGGGATCGCCTCCACGGTTTTCCGAACACGCTGCCGTGCCGCCAGACCTGCCGGACGTCTCGACCCCGCCCCCGGATCGCGCTGGCGACCTCGCCGTGGCGCGCCGCCGGACACGCTCTCCGCGGCAGGCCAGCCCACTTTCCCCCGGCCCGCCCGATGCCGAATCGGTCTTTCCCGGGTTGGTATTTCGGGCGAGCGAGCGCGCGTCACCGAAAATACATAACTCCGGACATAGGGCGCAAGAGCCGCTTTAATGGTTTCACGAGTTAAAGACGACCTTGGGGGTTTTCGTGAAGTTCTTTGGCGTTACCGGCCCGGTACGGAGGCGCGCCTGATGGACCTGCTCCGCCAACTCCGCCACGTGCGTCGGCACTGGTGGGTCGTGCTGGTCACCGTGATGGTGGCCCTGGGTGTCAGCGCGTTCCTCACCGTCCGGGCCCAGCCCCGGTACGTCGCCTCGGTTACCTTCTTCGTCACCACCCCCAACCAGGGGGTCACGGACGCCTACCAGGGTGGTCTCTTCCTCCAGCAGCGTGTCAAGTCGTACGCCGACCTGCTGACCAGCGACCGGCTCGCGCAGAGCGTGGTCGCCGAGAACCCCGTGGGCCTCACCGCCGACGAGGTGCAGCGGCGCGTCAGCACCTCCACCGAGGCGGGCACGGTCCTGCTGCGGGCGTCGGTGACCGACACCGATCAGACCCGCGCGCTGAAGGTGACCGAGACGCTCGCCGCTAAGTTCGTCGAACTCGTGCAGAAGGTCGAGACCCCGCCGGAGGGCAAGGCCCCCATCAAGATCGAGGTGGTGAGCGGCCCCCGGGTCAGCTCCAGCCCCGTGTCGCCCCAACCCGTACGCAACCTGACGCTCGGCGGTCTCATCGGCCTGGTGCTCGGCGTCGGCCTGGCCATCCTGCGCGGCGTGGCCGACGTCCGGCTGCGGGACTCGGCCGGCCTCCAGCGCGCCACCGGCAGCCCGCTGCTCGGCGAGATCCCGTACGAGGGCAGCGCCAAGTCGGCGCCGCTTATCGTCGGTGACGCCGCCACCTCGTCCCGGGCCGAGGCGATCCGCAAGCTGCGAACGAACCTGCGCTTCGTCGACGTGCACGAGCCGGCCCGGGTCATCGCGGTCACGAGCGCCCTCCAGGGAGAGGGCAAGACGACCCTCTCCTGCAACCTGGCCATCGCGCTGGCCGAAGCCGGCTGGCGGGTCCTGCTCGTCGACGCCGACCTGCGCCGGCCCAAGGTCGACGAGTACCTCGGCATCGACGCCGGCGTCGGCCTCACCGACGTGCTGGTCGGTGACGTCCAGGTGGGCGACGTGGTGCAGCGCTGGGGCGACAAGTCCCTGCTCGTGCTGCCCAGCGGGTCGGCCCCGCCGAACCCGAGCGAGCTGCTCGGTTCGAAGGCCATGGCCGACCTGCTGCTCGCCCTGCGGGAGTCCGCGGACATCGTCATCATCGACACCGCGCCGCTGCTCGCGGTGACCGACGGCGTCGTGGTGGCGGTCCAGGCCGACGGCGCGCTCATGGTGAGCCAGCAGGGGCGGACCTCGCGGACGCAGGTCGCCGCGGCCGCCCGCTCCCTGCACGCCGTCTCGGTACGGCTGCTCGGGTGCGTGCTCAACATGGCCAAGATGCCCAAGGCCGAGGCGTACCAGTACGAGGCCTACCGGGTGGTCGCCGCGGAGACCCCGGCCGTTCCGGAGGAGCGGACCGCTCCGCCGCGCCACGCCGACGGGGTCAACGGCGTGAGCGACCGTACGCAGGAACTCACCCGGCTGCCACGATGAGCGCCGCGAGGGGTCGTATGGACCGTTCGATCTCCTCGGCGCAGCGGCGGAAGTCGGCGGCGGTGCCGCCGATGGGGTCCCGGAGGTCGTCCGTGCCGGGGGCGGCGGGTTGCAGCCGTCCCCGGGCCCGGGCGGCGGCCTCGACCGCGGCGCGCAACGGGTCGCCGGCGGGGTCCTCGGGCGGCTCCGCCGCGGCGGCGAGCCGGCCGAACTGGCGCAGCGTGAACGTCCGGTGCAGCACCGACGGCGCGAGCGCCGTGCAGACGGAACGCTGGCGTCGGGTCGCGGTGAGCACCAGCGTCGCGCCGGCGAGGTGCTCGGGCCGTAGCGCGCGGCTGCGGAAATCGGTGGGATCGGCGCCGGTCTCGGCGGCGATGTCCGCCGCGTACGGGTGCATCGGCAGGCCCTCGACCGCGTCGGTCCCGGCACTGGACACGGCCACCGGCCGCCCGGCGAGCAGCCGGCGGGCCAGGTACTCGGCCATCGGCGACCGGCACAGGTTGGCGTGGCAGACGAACAGCACCCGGTCGGTCATGTGGACCCCTCTCGTCGATGCCGTCGCGGGCGGGTTCGCCACGACGGGGCAGCGCCGGCCGTCGCGGCCGGACGCGGAGGGGTTGTCCGCATCGTACGCGGACGGTGCGCGAGCGCGACGCGCAGCCGCGCCGGGGCGTGGCATCCGGACGGCGGTGACGACCGGATGAAGATCGGGATTCTGTCGTACCACTTCCCGCCGGAGCCGGCGTTCATCCCGGGGAGCCTGGCGGAGGAACTCGTGGCGCGGGGGCACGAGGTCCGGGTGCTCACCGGCTTCCCGGACTACCCGGGCGGCCAGGTCTACCCCGGCTGGCGGCAACGCTGGCGGTACGAGAGCCGCAGCGACCGGTTGCGGGTCCGGCGGGTGCCCCGGTACCCGGTCGGCGACGGCTCCACCGGTGCGCGGATGGCGAGCTACCTGTCGTTCGCGGGCAGCGCTGCCGTCGTCGCCCGGCGTTTCCTGGGCGGCGTCGACGCGCTGTACGTCTTCCAGCTCCCGGCCACCAGCTTCGCGGCCGCCACCGTCCTGCGGCTGCTCGGGCGGGTACCGACCGTCCTACATGTGCAGGACGTCTGGCCCGAGGACGACGCGGGCGGCGACGGGCGGTGGGGCGCACGGCTCGCGGCGGCCATGAGCCGTACGTTCCGCGCCGCCGACCGGGTCGCCGTCGTCGCGCCGTCGATGCGGGATCTGGTGGTCACCGCCGGCGCGGACCCGGACCGGGTCTCGGTGGTGCTCAACTGGACCGACGAGCGGATCTTCCACCCGGCGCAGCCGAGTCCGGAGGCGCGCCGCCTGGTGCGCCGCGACGGGCGGTGCGTGGTGATGCACGCGGGCACCATCGGCGCCCGCCAGGGCCTGGAGACGGCGGTACGGGCGGCGGCCGCGCTCGACCGCACCATGGACCTGGTGCTCGTCGGATCGGGCGCGGACGAGCGGCGGGTGCGGGGGCTCGCCGACGACCTGCGCGCGGAGAACGTGCGGTTCATCGAGCGGCGCTCGCCGGTGGACATGCCCGACCTCTACGCCGCCGCCGACTACCAGCTCGTGATGCTGCGCGACGTGCCCGAGCTGCGCGGCACCGTGCCCGGCAAGTTGCAGGCCGCGCTCTCGTGCGCGGCGCCCGTGGTCGCGTCCGCCGGCGGCGACACCGCCGACCTGGTGGAGCGCGCCAGGGCCGGGCTTTCCTGCCCGCCCGAGGACTGGGCGAGCCTCGCCGACCGCTTCTGGCTCGCCGCGACCATCCCGCTGCCCGCGCGTACCGACATGGGCCGGCGCGGCCGCGAGGCGTACCTGCGGGAGATGGCGTTGCCGGCGGGCGTGGACCGCATCGAGCGACTGCTGTACGACGTCGCCGGTGCCCGCGCGACCGCCTGAGCCGGGCGAATCATCTTCCTAAATAGGTCGAGATCCGCCATAACGTCACGAATTCGCACGCCTGGGTGTTAGAACAGCGGGAGGTATCAGCCCTTCTGTCTGATTCAACAACGGGAGAGTGGTGTGACGGAGAGCGAACGACCGCGGCGGCGACGGAGCCGGTCCCGGCGCCGCAGGCGGGCGGCCCGCCTGCGGCGCGCGCTGCTCGCCGGGTTGGTGGTCGTCTCCCTGCTGGCCCTCGCGGGTGGCTGGATCGGGTTCCGGGGCTGGCAGGCCCGGGCCCACCTGCTCAACGCGGCCGGGCTGGCCCGCGAGCTCAGCGCCCAGGTCGTGGGCGGCGACGCCGATCGCGCCCAGCGGACCCTGGCCGCGCTCCAGGAACAGTCCGCGGCGGCCCGGAGCGCCACCGCCGATCCTGGCTGGTGGCTGGGCCGTCGCGCGCCGTTCGCCGGGGACGACCTGGGCGCCGTACGCCAGATCGCCGTGGCGATCGACGACCTGGCGCGCCGGGCGTTCCCGACGCTGCTCCGCGCCGACCTGGCCAGCCTCGTGCCGGCCGAGGGTCGGATCGACGTGGGCCGCCTGCGGACGGTCTCCGCCGACCTCGGCACGGTCAACGAGGCGGTCCAGCAGACGCGTCGTGACCTGGCCGGCGTCTCCGGTGGCGGCCTGGTGGCCCAGGTGCGGCAGGCCCTCGTCGACCTGCGTGGCGAGGTCGATCGGCTGGCGGGGCTCACGGCGGCCGCCGACCAGGGCGCCCGTCTGCTGCCGTCGCTGCTCGGCGCCGACGGTCCCCGCCGCTACCTGCTCGTGTCGCAGAACCTCGCCGAGCTGCGCGCCACGGGCGGCATGTTCGGCGCGTACGCCGTGATCGAGAGCGAGAACGGCCGGATGACGATGGGCCGGCAGGGGAGTAGCGCGTCGCTGGGCCAGTTCGTCCCGCCGCTTCCCATGCCCAAGGAGGTCCGGGCGCTCTGGGCCGATCTGCCCGGCACCTATCCGGCCGACGTGAACCTCACGCCCCACTTCCCGACCGCCGCCGCGCTCTACCGGGAGATGTTCCGGCGCAAGACCGGCACGACGGTCGACGGGGTGCTGGCGGTCGATCCCGTGGTGCTCTCGTACCTGTTGAAGGCCACGGGGCCGGTGCTGGTCCCCGGCGGCGTGCCGCTGGCCAGCGACACCGTGGTGCGGACGCTGCTCAACGACACCTACCAACGCCTCGACGTGAAGCAGCAGGACGCCTTCTTCGCGTCCGCGGCGGCAGCGGTCTTCGACAGCATCTTCACGAAGAATGTAGACCCAAGGGTGTTGTTGTCCGTATTCGACCGTGCTATCACGGAACGCCGGATATTGTTTTGGAGTGCCCGCCCGGAGGAGCAGCGGACGTTCGGCGACAGCCGACTGGCCGGGGCGCTTCCGGAACAGGACACCGTGCCGACTGTCGGCGTGTTCCTCAACGACGGCAGCGGCGCGAAGCTCGGCTACTACCTGCGGCCGGCGGCGACGTTGACGGTCGGCGAATGCCGGCCCGACGGCCGCCGCGAGCTCCGGCTGCGGGTGACGCTGCAATCGACGGCGCCGAAGTCCGGCCTCAGTGAGTCGGTTCTCGGCCTCGGCAGAGCGGGTGACCCGTACACCGTGCGCACCTTGGTGTCGGTCTTCACCCCGGCGGGTGGGGCGGTGCTCGACGCCCGACTCGACGGTGCCGAGACGGCGGTTGGCAGCGGGACCGAACGCCGACGGCAGGTCGCCACGGCGAACGTGGAGGTCCGACCCGGTGCCAGCAGGACGGTGGAGCTCACCGTCCTGACCGGAAAGAAGACCGGCACCGGCGAGGCCCAGCTGTGGCTCACGCCCACCGCCACCCCATGGACCACCCAAGTTGAAACCGCACCAAGCTGTGACCAGTAGGAGGGAACCAACCATGCGGCTATCCCGCATCATCATGGCGCTCGCGGTCGGTCTGGCCGTGGTGGCCGTGCCGACGGCAGCGGGGGCGGCACAGCCGCAGCCGGCGCCAACCGTCACGGATACACCACAGCCACCGCCGTACACGCCCGAACTCGCGTCGCTGACCGTCAGCCGCCCGACCATCAACCTGGGCGAGACCATCATCCTCAGGGGCCGGAACTTCGGTCCCAACGAGACGGTCGACATCGTGGTCTCGGTGCGGCCGATCGCGGCTCCGGCCGCGAACCAGGCGCCGGCCCGCCGCAGCGACGGCACCACCGTCGCGATGGCCCCGGTCGCCTACCAGGCCAGCGCGCCGCTGCGCTTCACCGCGCGGACGAACGCGGCGGGCGAGTTCAGCCGGAGCTACAAGCCGTCGGTGACCGGTCTGCTGACCTTCACCGCGACCGGCCGCGAGTCCGACCGGACCGCCACCACCGAACTGCGGGTGCTCGACGGGCGTCAGCCGCCGCCGCTGCCTGTGACCGGTGACAGCCTGGGAACGCCCATGAAGGTCGGCGGTGGCCTGGTCGGCGCCGGTACGGTGCTGCTGCTCCTCAGCCTGGCCTGGCGGCACCGTCAGCGCCTCGGCCTGAGGTCGCACTGACCCACCTCGGCGCCGGGCAGAGCCCGGAACCGCAACGAGCTGGCGCCCGTCGGATCTGCCTCCGGCGGGCGCCAGCCTCCTCGCGCCCGGGGGTGCGCGGTCGCGCGGTTGATCGACGCCGTTCCGTCGACGGGACGGGGTCGAGGTGGGCGGCCCTTTCGGGGCGATCTGGTGGGGCGTTGGGACCGACCGGCCGCCTGGGGCGGTGATCGACACGGCTTGCGTGGATGTCGCGGTGTCCGGGTGCGGTGGACACCGCGACTTCCAGGATGTCGAGTCGATCATTCGGTTTGGGGCGGCGGGTCTGGGGGGTTGTGTCCGGTTCGCGGGCTGCCGGGGCGCACCTCCCACGGTGAGCGTGATGCCTCAGAGGCATAAATATGACTCTGAGGCATCACGCTCGTGAGGGATCGGCCCGCTACGGGGCCCGCGACCGGCCGCGGCGGACGGGCTGACCGCGGGCGACAGAGGGGCTCGGGGCCGGTCTGGGTGTGTGTGGGTGGTTTGTGGGTGTGACCGGTGGCATCCCGGCGCCGGAATCGTCGGCGGGTCGGGGGCGTTGACTATCCGCGACGGCCGAGGAACCAGCCCGCCAAGATGCGGGCCGAGCGCAGGCCCCGGGAATGATGGCGGGCCGCCGGTCGTTGGACACGGACCCGGCCGGAGCACATGGCCCCCGGGAATGACGGTGGGCCGCCGGTCGTTGGACATCGACCCGGCGCGGTGGAGCACCCCCGCCCACCCGTTGCGCCGGCCCCCCGGGCGCAGGCCAACCCCCATGGCCGCCCCGGAACCCCCAAGATTTTCCCCCCGTTTTGTTGAGCGCCTGTTGGTGCTCGCACCCGCATGCCATCCCCCGACGGCATGGCGGGTGTCTCACCCCCGAGGAGCTTTCGATGAACACGATGCTGCG
>NZ_RBAN01000015.1 GCF_003626655.1 Micromonospora costi | reverse complement strand
CCGGGCCGGGCCATGATTCCACCACCGGGGTGACCCCGCCCACGGCACACCCGTCCCCAAACCGGACATCCGCCCCGAGCGGGCATGCCGCCACCCGGACAGACGGGCACGGTGGGCACACCGGCCCCGGGCTTCGGACGGCCGGACAGTCGACTGGCGCAGCCCAGCTCGCGTCATCGACCGGGCATAGACGGCTCGCCAGCCCCGAGTGGGCTGGCCCGGACACTTCCACCGGCAGGGCCCGTCTCCGGGTGACCGGCTCGACTTTCTTGAAGTCGCGCTGTCCGGACGGGTGGGATGCCGCGACTTCCTGGACCGGAGTCGATCATGCCGGTCAGGGTGGTCGTGCGGGGTCGGATGGGGCAGTCGGGCGTGAGTGGCACTAGATCGCCGATGTGGCGGTGTCCGGTGCGCGGGGACCCCGCCATATCGGCGAAATGGAGTCGATCACGCTCGGCCACGCCGGAGATGCCCTCTCGCTTGATCGACTCGACTTTCCTGAAGTCGCGCTGTCCGGACGGGTGGGATGCCGCGACTTCCTGGAACCGGAGTCGATCATGCCGGTCAGGGTGGTCGTGCGGGGTCGGATGGGGCAGTCGGGCGTGAGCGGCACCAGGTCGCCGATATGGCGGTGTCCGGCGCGGATGGACCCCGCCATATCGGCGAAATGGAGTCGATCACGGTGAGGCGTACCGGCATCGGCGGTGCCGGGTCGCTGGGTGCCCGGTGGCCGGTGCCGGTGCGGGGCGCCTTTCCGTTTCGCGCCACGGGCCCTCACACGCCACCACACGGTGCCGATCGGTCGCCAAGGGCTCCGATCGGCTCAAGATCGCGCAACATCCTGGAAGTAGTGGCCTCAACGGCCGGCGGAGGCCACTACTTCCGGGATGTTGCGCGATCTTGGCGGGTGGGGGTGGGTCAGAGGCGGGACTGGATCAGTCCACTGGTCCGAAGCTCGGCGAACGTGTCCCTGCTCCTCGGCTGTGCGAGGGCGCCTGGTGCCTCGGTCGTCGGCCGCCCCAGATCTGGGGCAGCTCGACAGCGAGCGACTCCGCCCGTGGGGCCAGAGGGTCCCCCTCGCGCGTGATCGACTCGGGTTCCTTGACGTCGGGCTGTCCGGACGCGCGGGACGCCGCGACTTCCGGGAACCGGAGTCGATCACGGTGGGACGCGACCGGACGGAAGGCGGGTGGCCCGGCGTCCGGGCCCGGCCCGGGTGATCCACCCGGTCTCGGGCGCGAGTCGCCATCGGCGAACCGGCGACTGTTCCGGACGAACGACCGTTGCCGGCAGGTATAGATGAGTGTCACTGTCAAGCTCCCTCCGACCCCGAGGAGCCCCGATGACAGGCAGAACGTTGAGCGCGCGGATCGCGCTCGTCGTGTGCACCGGGATGACGCTGACGCTGGCCACCCAACCGGTCGCCGCGTCCCCGTCCGCAGGCCCAGCCGGCGCCGCGCCGGAACCAGCCCACGCCGCACCCGTCGCCGCCGCGCGGGACGCCGTCGTACCGCAGGACGTCGTCGCGCTGGCCGCGCCGGACATCTCGGTGACCAACGTGCAGGCGCACCTCACCCAGTTCAACAGCATCGCGACCAGCAACGGCGGCAACCGGCGGGCGGGTTCGGCCGGGTACACGGCGTCGGTCGCGTACGTGAAGAGCCGCCTCCAGGCCGCCGGTTACACCGTCACCGTGCAGCGTTGCACCTCCTGCACGTACCCGTCGAACAACGTCATCGCCGAGTGGCCGGGCGGTCCGGCCGACCAGGTGGTCATGTTCGGCGCACACCTGGACGGCGTGTCCGCCGGCCCGGGCATCAACGACAACGCGTCCGGGTCGTCGACGCTGCTGGAGAACGCGTTGGTGCTCGCCCAGCAGAACCCGACGATGACCAAGCGGGTGCGGTTCGCGTGGTGGACCGACGAGGAGCAGGGTCTCAACGGCTCGCGGTTCTACGTCAACTCGCTGAGCGCCACCCAGCGCGGGTACATCAAGGGCTACTACAACTTCGACATGGTCGGCTCGGTCAACGGCGGCTACTTCATCAACCGGGTCACGTCGACCACGGCGGCGCCGCTGAAGGCGTACTGGGACTCGTTGGGGCTTCAACCGGAGGAGAACGTCGAGGGCCAGGGACGCTCCGACGACTACCCGTTCCAGCAGGCCGGCATCCCGACCTCGGGGTACGCGGCCGGCGCCAGCGCCCGCAAGACCAGCGCCCAGGCGGCCAAGTGGGGCGGGACGGCCAACGCGGCGTACGACCCGTGCTACCACCGCTCGTGCGACACCACGGCCAACATCAGTGCGACCGTGCTCAACCGGTCGGCGGACGGTGTCGCGTACGCCATCTGGCAGCTCGCGGTCAGCGACGGCGCGCCGGGCAACGACTTCTCCGTGGCGGTGAGCCCGACGTCGGGCAGCGTGGCCCGGGGTTCCTCCCGCACCGCCACGGTGACGACCGCGACCACCTCGGGGTCGCCGCAGGCCGTCGCGCTCTCCGCGTCCGGGATGCCGAGTGGCGTGACGGTGACGTTCAGCCCGTCGTCGGTCACGTCCGGCGGCTCGTCGACGATGACCGTGTCGGCGTCCGCGTCGGCCGCCACCGGCGCCTTCACCATCACGGTGACCGGGACCGGGTCCCAGACGCGCACGGCCACCTACGCGCTGACGGTGACCGGCACCGGCGGCTGCGCGGGAGGCCAGCTCATCGTCAACGGCGGCTTCGAGAACGGTTCCAGCCCCTGGACGGCGAGTTCCGGCGTGATCACCAGTTCGTCGGGCCAGCCGGCCCGGACCGGCACCTGGAAGGCGTGGCTGGGCGGGTACGGCAGCACCCGCACCGAGACCCTCGCGCAGACGGTGACGCTACCGGCCGGCTGCACCGCGTCCACGCTGTCGTTCTGGCTCCACATCGACACGGCCGAGACCACGTCGTCCACCGCGTACGACCGGCTCACGGTGCGGGCGGGCAGTACGACGCTCGCCACGTGGTCCAACCTGAACGCCGCGCCCGGTTACGTCCAGCGCAGCGTGAACGTCGGGGCGTACGCCGGCCAGACGGTGAGCCTGACGTTCACCGGGACCGAGGACGCGTCGCTGCAGACGAGCTTCGTGATCGACGACGTGACACTCCAGGCGAGCTGACACTCCAGGCGGGCTGACGCTGCAGGCCAGCTGACCACGGACGAGGGCGGCCGCCGGATTCGTCCGGCGGCCGCCCGCACCTGTTCGACCGTGCCGTCAGGGCAGCTGCGGGTAGAGCGCGGCGACCCCGCCGGCGAGACCGGCCCGCACCTGGCGGCTCAGGTCGTCGGCCAGGATCTCGTAGGAGTCCGCCTCGATGCCGTCCACCGCGATCCGGGCGATCTCGGCCGGGTCGAGCTTCGGGGCGGTGACGGCGGCGGTCATGTCGGTGTCCATGTAGCCGACGTGCAGGCCGGCCACCCGGACGCCGCGCTCGGCGAGCTGCGCCCGCAGGGCGTTGGTCAGCGCCCACTCGGCCGACTTGGCCGCGCTGTACGCGCCGGCGTTCGGCAGGCTGAGCCAGGACAGCACGGACAGGACGTTGAGGATGGTCCCGCCGCCGTTGCCGGCGATCACGGGGGCGAACGCCCGCACCATGGACAGCGTGCCGAAGTAGTGGGTGTCCATCTCCAGCCGGACGCGCTCCAGATCGGCGTCGAGCAGGTCGGCGCCCGTGCTGGAGCCGGCGTTGTTGACGAGCAGGTTCACGTCGCGGGCGAGTTCGGCCGCGGCGGCGACCGAGGCGGGGTCGGTGATGTCCAGCCGGATCGGCGTGACCCCGGGCAGGTCGACGGTCTGCGGGTTGCGGGCGGCGGCGTAGACGGTCGCGCCCCGGGCGGTGAGTTCGGCGGCGAGCATGCGGCCGAAGCCGCGGTTGGCCCCCGTGACGAGGGCGGTGCTTCCGGCGATCTTCATGGGTGTGCTCCTGGTGGTCGAGGGGTGGCGGAGGCCGGCGGTCGCCGTCCGCGTGGTCAGTCGCGGTTCGCGCGCAGCAGGCCGGGTCCCGGGCGTACGTCGATGCCGTCCGGCTCCACGTCGTGTCCGGCGGCGCACCGCAGCACCGCGTGGACCTCGGCGCCGCAGTCGTGGTGCTCGACCCGTACGGAGGGGCCGGCGGCGTCGGCCGCCCAGGTGTCGCCCCACTGCCGCAGCGCGACGAGGACGGGCACGAGCTGGGCGCCCTTGTCGGTGAGGACGTACTCGTCCCGGGTCCGCTGACCGGGCTCCCGGTAGGGCCGCCGCTCGAGCAGCCCGTCGGCGACGAGCTGCTTGAGCCGGGCCGCGGCGACCGGCTCGCTGATGCCCACCCGGGCGGCGAACTGGTCGAACCGCCGGGTGCCCATCGACGCCTCGCGCAGCAGCAGGAGCGTCGAGCGGTTACCGACCACGTCGAGCGTCCGGGCGATGGAGCAGTTGGTCGTGAGCCAGGCGTCCCGGTCGGCGAGGAAGTCCGTCATGGCCACCACGCTACGGGGCTGACTTAGGGATAGCAAAGTCAGCTACGTCACGAACGGTGACCGCCGCGGGCGGGAATATCCGCGCCCGACGCCGGCACGGGCCGCCCCGGTGACGGCTCGTATCCTGTCCGCGAACACCCACGCGACGCGGACCCGCGGACAGCCACGCGAGGCGGATCCGCGAACACGCACGCGAGCCAGAAGGGAGACGGTGTGGGCAACCAGGTCGAGACGTTGGAGTTCCAGGCCGAGGCGCGTCAGCTGCTCCAGCTGATGGTCCACTCGATCTACTCGAACAAGGACGTCTTCCTCCGCGAGCTGATCTCGAACGCGTCGGACGCGCTGGACAAGCTGCGCCTGGCCGCCCTGGTCGACAAGGACCTCGACGTCGACACCGCGGACCTGCACATCGAGATCGAGGTCGACCGCGAGGCGCGCACGCTGACGGTGCGGGACAACGGCATCGGGATGACCCGCGACGAGGTGGTCTCGGTGATCGGCACCATCGCCAAGTCGGGCACGGCCGAGCTGCTGCGGGCGATGCGGGAGTCCGCGGACGCGGCCGCCAGGCAGGAACTCATCGGCCAGTTCGGCGTCGGCTTCTACGCGGCGTTCATGGTCGCCGACCGGGTCGAGCTGCTGACCCGCAAGGCCGGCGAGCAGGGCGGCACCCGCTGGTCGTCGACCGGTGAGGGCACCTACTCGGTCGAACCGGTCGACACCGCCCCGCAGGGGACGGCCGTCACGCTGCACCTCAAGCCGGCCGACGCCGAGGACAACCTCCACGACTACACCGCCGAATGGACGATCCGGGAGATCGTCAAGCGGTACTCCGACTTCATCGCCTGGCCCGTTTGGATGACCGTGGAGCGTCCCGGCGAGGACGGCGCCACCACCCGCGAGGTGCAGACGCTCAACTCGATGAAGGCCCTCTGGGCCCGGCCGCGCGACGAGGTCGACGAGGCCGAGTACCACGAGTTCTACAAGCACGTCGCCCACGACTGGGCCGACCCGCTCGAGATCGTCCACATGCGGGGCGAGGGCACCTTCGAGTACGAGGCGTTGCTGTTCATCCCGGCGCACGCGCCGCTGGACCTGTTCTCCCCGCAGGGCCGACGCGGCGTCCAGCTCTACGTCAAGCGCGTCTTCATCATGGACGACTGCGAGGCGCTGATGCCGCCGTACCTGCGCTTCGTGCGGGGCGTGGTGGACGCGCACGACCTGTCGCTGAACATCTCCCGCGAGATCCTCCAGCAGGACCGGCAGATCCAGGTCGTCCGGCGGCGGCTGGTCCGCAAGGTCCTCGCCACCGTGAAGGACCTCAAGACCAACCACGCGGAGCGGTACCGCACGTTCTGGACCGAGTTCGGCGCGGTCGTCAAGGAAGGCCTCATCGACGACGCGGAGAACCGGGACACGCTGCTGGAGCTGGTCAGCGTCGCCTCCACCCACGACCCGGCCGAGCCGACCGACCTGCGCGGCTACGTGGAGCGGATGAAGGACGGCCAGGGCGAGATCTGGTACGCCACCGGCGAGTCCCGCGCCATGCTCGAGAACTCGCCGCACATGGAGGCGTTCCGCGCCAAGGGGCTCGAGGTGCTGCTGCTCACCGACCCCGTCGACGAGGTGTGGGTCGAGCGGGTCGGCGCGTACGACGGCAAGCCGCTGCGCTCGATCGCCAAGGGCGACGTCGACCTGGACACCGACGAGGAGCGCCAGCAGGCCGAGGCGGAGCGCGAGCAGCAGCGCAAGGACTACGCCGAGCTGCTGACCTGGATGGGCGGCGCGCTGGCCGACAGCGTCCGGGAGGTCCGCCTCTCGTCCCGGCTGACCACCTCGCCGGCGTGCGTGGTCGGTGACGCGCACGACCTCACGCCGACGCTGGAGAAGATGTACCGGGCCATGGGCCACGAGGTGCCGTCGGTCAAGCGGATCCTCGAGCTGAACCCGGGCCACCCGCTGGTCGCCGGGCTGCGCAAGGCGCACGAGCAGGGCGGCGACCAGGGCGAGCTGCGCGACACCGCCGAGCTGCTGTACGGGATGGCTCTGCTCGCCGAGGGCGGCGAGCTGTCCGACCCGTCTCGGTTCACCCGTATCCTCGCCGACCGGCTCTCCCGGACCCTCTGAGCCCGTCGGGGGCCGGCGGGGCGGAAGCCGTCCCGCCGGCCCGGCGGGAGACCTGCCTCACCGGCCCGGCACGCGTGGGAAACCGGCCCATCGGGTACCACCGGGGGCATGAGCACGAGCACCGCGCCCGCCCCGCCCGCGCCCGCCGCCCGGACGGGCACGGTCGCGGTCGTCGCCCACCGCCGCAAGACGCTCGGCGGCGGTCTCGACGAGCTGCGGGCGATGCTCGCCGGCGCGGGCGTGGACGACCTGCTCTGGTACGAGGTGCCGAAGAGTCGCAAGGCGCCGAAGAAGGTCCGCAAGGCGCTGGAGAAGGGCGCGGAGCTGATCTTCGTCTGGGGCGGGGACGGCATGGTGCAGCGGTGCGCCGACGCGCTCGCCGGCTCGGGGACGCCGATGGCGATCCTCCCCGCCGGCACCGCGAACCTCTTCGCCGCCAACCTCGGCGTCCCTGAGGACCTGACCGAGGCGGTGCGCATCGGGCTGCACGGCCGGCGCCGCCGGCTCGACCTGGGCCGGGTCAACGGCGAGCACTTCGCCGTGATGGCGGGTGCGGGGTTCGACGGGGACCTCATCCGGGAGGCGGACCGCGACCTGAAGGGCCGCTTCGGCCGGCTCGCGTACGTCTGGACCGGGCTGCGGCACGTGCGGGGCGAACTGGTGCACACCCGCATCCGGGTCGACGGCGTCACCTGGTTCGAGGGCGAGGCGAGCTGCGTGCTCTTCGGCAACGTCGGGACGATCACCGGCGGGATCCCCGCCTTCGACGACGCCCGGCCGGACGACGGCTACCTGGAGGTCGGGGTGTCGACGGCCAGCGGGGCGATCGACTGGGCCCGTACCCTCGGTCGCATGGCCGCCGGCCGGTCGGCGAAGTCGCCGTTCGTCCGGATCACGCGGGGCCGGAAGGTGAAGGTCCGCCTCGCCGCGCCGCGGACGTACGAACTCGACGGCGGCGCGCGCGGCGCGGTCCGCAAGCTCAGCGTCCGCTCGGTGCCCGGGGCGCTCACCGTGTGCTGCCCCGAGACGTCCGCCTGACGGTACGCGGATCCGCCCGGCCGGAAGCGGACCGGCCCGTCCGATCGGCCGTCCTCACGCGACGTGGCAACCGCCCGAAGAGGACAAACCAACCCGTGTAACGCCCTTGATGCGGCCGACGCTGCGAACTTTCGTTTGTTTGGAGAAAAGTACAGCCAGGGCAAACGAAAGCTCTGGACACGTCCGGGCCAACTTAGTAGTGTCGGGTTCCATCGATATGTTTCAGCGAGATGAACCGGCGGCGCGGTGAGTCTCGAACGGTGATCCCGGGCTGCCTGACACGTCCGGCGGTCACCGGTCCGGCCGGCGGCGGCAGCCCTGGCCGGCGGCACGCCCAGCGACCCGGCGTGGGGGAGGCGCCGTGGGTGACCGACCGACCTCCGTCCCGGCTCCGATGACGCCTCGACCGGCTCCGAGGCGGCACACCACCGCGTCAGCCTCGCGCTGACCCCGGCCCGACGACGCGGGCGATCCGGCTCGTCCGCGCAGCGGGCGCACTCCAACCACACAGGACGACCGTGGCGCCGCCACGGCCGGGGATCCCGTGCGGCCAGGGAGGGGCCCACGGCACCGCCGATCGGCGACATATCTGACAAGAGGTGACCTGACATCGACGGGGGATGCCAGCCCCGCCGGTGCGCCGCCTCGGACGTGGGAGAGAGGCATTGATGAACGGGTACTCACCCCCCGGCCGGCTCCCGGCCGCCCGGCTCCGGAGATCGATCGCGGCCGTCGCGACGGCCGCCCTGATGTGGGTGACGGCCGGTGCGGTGGCGGCGCCCGCGAGCGCGCGCCCGGTCGACACCGAACGGCCGACCACAGCCGCCGCGGCACAGCCGCGCCAGATGCAGGCCCAGGTGCTGACCTGGACCGCCGGCGACAGCTTCCTCGCGTACCGCTCCGCCCCCACCACGGCGGTGGCCGGGCCGGCGACCCTCGTCTTCGAGAACAGCGCCGCGACCGGCAACACCACCGGCATGCAGCACACCCTGACCTTCGACACCGGCAACCCGTCGTACAACAGCGACGTCGACGTCAACATCCTGGCCGACCCGAACGACGCCAACGGCGGCCGGTGGACCGTCGACGTGGTGCTCAGCCCGGGCACCTACCGGTACTTCTGCGCGATCCCCGGCCACGGCAGCATGACCGGCCTCCTCGTGGTGACCGGCGGAGGGTCGGACACCACGGCGCCGACCGTGACCGCCGAGGTGACCGGCGAGAAGGACGACGACGGCGCGTACGTGGGCAGCGCCACCGTGAACCTGTCGGCGACCGACGAGGGCTCGGGCGTCGACAAGGTCGAGTACTCCCTCGACGGCGGCGCCTTCGGCGTCTACTCCGGGCCGGTCACCGTGAACCAGCCGGGGCAGCACACCGTCAGCTACCGGGCCACCGACAACGCGGGCAACACCTCGGAGGTGCAGTCGGTGTCGTTCACGGTGGCGCAACCGCCGCCGGACGACACCACGGCCCCCACGGCGACCGCCTCGGTGACCGGTCAGCAGGACCCCGACGGCGCGTACGTGGGCAGTGCCACGGTGACGCTGTCGGCCACGGACACGGAGTCCGGCGTCGACCGGATCGAGTACTCGCTCGACGGCGGCGCCTACGCCACCTACGCCGCGCCGCTCAGCGTCACGGCGGTCGGCCAGCACACGGTGTCGTACCGGGCGACGGACCGCGCGGGCAACACGTCGGCGGTGCAGTCGGTGTCGTTCACGGTGGTCGCGCCCTCCGGGCAGGACACCACGGCACCGACCGTGACGGCCGAGGTGACCGGCGAGAAGGACGACGACGGCGCGTACGTGGGCAGCGCCACGGTGACCCTGTCGGCGACCGACGAGGGATCGGGCGTCGACACGGTCGAGTACTCCCTCGACGGGCAGCCGTACGCCACCTACTCGGCGCCGGTCGCGGTGAACCAGCCGGGCCAGCACACGGTCAGCTACCGGGCCACCGACAAGGCGGGCAACACCTCCGAGGCGCAGTCGGTGTCGTTCACGGTGGCGGAGGCCTCGCCAGCTGACACCACGGCACCGACGACGTCGGCCGCGGTCACCGGCCAGCAGAACACCGAGGGCGCGTACGTGGGCAGCGCCACGGTGACGGTGTCGGCCACCGACACGGAGTCCGGCGTGGACCGGATCGAGTACGCGCTCGACGGTGGCGCCTACGCCACGTACTCGGCGCCGGTGAGCGTCACCGCGCTCGGTCAGCACACGGTGTCGTACCGGGCCACTGACAAGGCGGGCAACACCTCGGCGGCGCAGTCGGTGTCCTTCACCGTGGTGGCGCCCCCGCCGGAGGACACCACGGCGCCGACCACGTCCGCCATGCTGCACGGCCAGAAGAACGCCGAGGGTGCCTTCGTGGGCAGCGCCACGGTGATGGTCTCGGCGACGGACACCGGCTCGGGCGTCGACCGGATCGAGTACTCCCTCGACGGGCAGCCGTACGCCACCTACTCCGCGCCGGTGACGGTCAACCAGCCGGGCCAGCACACGGTCGCCTACCGGGCCACCGACAAGGCGGGCAACACCTCGGCGGTGAAGTCCGTGTCGTTCAGCGTGGTCGCGCCCCCGTCGGACGACACGACGCCGCCCACCGTGACCGCGTCGGTCTCCGGGCAGGTCGACGACGACGGCGCCTACCTGGGCAGCGCCACGCTGACGCTGTTCGCACTGGACACCGGCACCGGGGTCGACCGGATCGAGTACGCGCTCGACGGCGCCGAGTACGTCCGCTACCTCCGGCCGATCGTCGTGGACGAGCCCGGCGACCACGTGCTGAGCTTCCGGGCCACCGACAAGGTCGGCAACACCGCCGGCCCCGGTTCGGTCACCTTCACCGTGATCGCCACCGGCTCCGGCGTGAACTGCCGCGTGCCCGACACCCGCCCGACTGTGTGGTTCGGGACGCTGGACAGCGGCGTGCCCAACCGGCCGGTCGAGGGCGAGTGCACGATCAACAACCTCTTCGACGGCCGGCAGACCTGGCTCGACCACGCCGAGTTCGTCAACCACGTGAAGGTGGTAGGCGACCACCTGGTCCACCTCGGGGTGCTGACCGAGAAGGAGCGCAAGAAGCTGGTCGACGCGGCCCGCAGTTCCGCGGTCGGCAAGCCGGAGGCCAAGGCCGGTTACCAGCCGCTGCTCGACTCCACGGCCGCGTCGTTCAAGAACTGGGAGCACGTGGGCGGTGGCGGCTTCGTCCGCAACGCCGACGGGTCGATCACCAGCCGGGCCGTGGCGGGGATGGGCATGCTCTGGTACCCCGCACAGGAGTACCGGGACTTCTCCCTGAAGCTGCAGTGGCGTGACGACGCGCCGGGCGACGGCCGCGCCAACAGCGGTGTCTTCGTCCGCTTCCCGCAGGTCCACGACCACCCGGACGAGCCGCGTCCGGAGTGGGTGGCCATCAAGTACGGCCACGAGCTGCAGATCTACGACAGCCCGGCGGGCGACCGCTACAAGAGCGGTTCGGTGTACGGGTTCGACGAGGTCGACCTCTCCGGGGCGCAGGTCACGCCGAAGGGCACCTGGAACGACTACGAGATCCGGGTGGTCGGGCAGCACTGGTCCGTCTTCCGCAACGGCGAGCTGATCAACGAGTACCTGAACCCGTCGGACGCCGTCTTCGACCCGCCCCGGTCGGACGACCCGGGTGGGGCCGGCCGGCAGAGCGCCAGCGGCTACATCGGCCTGCAGAACCACAGCGCCGGCGATGTCGTCAGCTTCCGGAACGTCCGGATCGCCCCGCTGACCCCCG
Source organism: Micromonospora costi (assembly GCF_003626655.1). Classification (GTDB taxonomy): domain Bacteria; phylum Actinomycetota; class Actinomycetes; order Mycobacteriales; family Micromonosporaceae; genus Micromonospora; species Micromonospora costi. The sequence goes on along the minus strand of NZ_RBAN01000015.1, from coordinate 8,469 downwards.
CCTCCGCCGGCAACTGAGCGAAGGGAACACCACCATGGCAAAGCAGAGAATCGACCGACGGGCGCTGCTGCGCGGTCTCGCCGGTTCCACGGTCGCGGTCGGCGCGGCCAGCCTCACCGGGGCTCTTCCCGCCTCCGCCGCGGGCGGCCGGGGCCGGCTGATCCCCCAGGGGCACATGGGCATCCAGCTGTACAGCGTCCGCGACAAGATCTCCCAGTTCGGGTTCGCGTACGTCTTCGACGAGCTGTCCCGGATCGGCTACCGCGAGGTCGAGTTCGCCGGCTACACCCAGGGCAACGTCGGGGCGATCACACCGCAGCAGATCCGCCGGCTGCTCGACGACAACGGGCTCAAGGCGGTGGGCAGCCACCGCGGCCTGGGCGACTTCCGCACCAACCTGGAGCAGGAGCTGGACATCGCCGAGACGCTCGGCATGCCCACCCTCGGCACCGCCGAGGCGCCCACCGGCAACCGCACGATCGACGGCTACAAGGCGGCGGCCGCGGAGTTCAACGCGTGGGGCGCCGCCGCGGCGGCCCGGGGCATCAAGCTCTACCAGCACAACCACACGATCGAGTTCAGCTTCGCGACCGACCGTCCGGACGTGCGGCTGTACGACCTGTTCCTGGAGCTCACCGACCCGCGCTACGTGTACCTGGAGATGGACATCCTCTGGGCGTACGGCGGGGCCCGCAAGTACCCCGGCTTCCGGCCCGTCGACTACGTCAACGCCCACCCGGAGCGGTACCCGATGTTCCACGTCAAGGACGGCGTCCCACTGCCCGACCCGCAGCAGGGCAACTCCTACCTCGACGTGGAGTTCGGCGCCGGCGTCATCCCGTTCACCGAGTTCTTCGGTGAGCTGAAGCACCGGGGCCGGTTCGAGTACCTGTGGGAGCAGGACAGCGCGCCGAACGCCCAGCCCAACCCGCCCGGGTCGCTGGGCGCCGCCGAGCGCAGCTACCGGCGGATGCGGAACCTGCGGGGGACCCGGTGACCGCCCCCGCCTGGCGGCTGGCCGACGACGGCCCCGCGCCGGAGACCGGGCCGCAGCCCCCGGCCCGGTCCGGTTCCACCACGCGCCGGATGCTGGTCGTGGCGACGATCGTGGCGCTGACGCTGCTCGGCGCGGGCGGGTTCGCGGTGGCGAACGGCGCCGCCGCCCTGCTTCCGGAACGACCCGAGGGTTGCGACCAACCCGACCGCACGGTCCAGCTGTACGCGGTGGAGCTGCCCCGCGACGGCAACCAGATCCGGCTCGGCTACGGCCTCACGCCGGAGACGGCCTCGTACCCGGGCCCGACCATGGAGATGACGGAGGGCGAGTGCCTGGCCGTCACCCTGCACAACCAGGTGCCCGCCGCGACCCTGGAGCAGCTGCGCACCGACCCCACGCATCCGCTGGGGGTCTCGCTGCACGTGCACGGGGTGAAGTACACCCAGCTCTCCGACGGCACGGTGCAGAGCTACTCGTACGTGCCGCCCGGCCAGTCGCGCACCTACACCTGGTACGCGAAGAAGCGCGACCGTACGGCCGGGACTCCGGGCACCGCCGGCTACTGGTGGTACCACGACCACGTGGTGGGCGGCCCGCACGGGACCAAGGGCATCGGCTCCGGGCTCTTCGGCGGCCTGGTCGTGCGGCGGCCGGGCGACCTGAGGCCGGACCGGACGTACATGACCGTCTTCGGTGACCAGCAGAGCATCAACCTGCGCCGCGGCGCGGCCGCCGACACCTGCGACCAGGAGAACCCGCAGCCCGGCCCGACCTGCATCGTGGCCAAGAAGGGGGAGCGGGTCGAGTTCATCGTCGTGGGCATCGGCAACGACATGCACACGTTCCACGTGCACGGTCACTCGTGGGCGGACACCCGGACCGGGGTGGTGAACGGCACGAACGCCGAGACCGACCAGGTGCCGACCATCGACAACAAGACGCTCGGGCCGGGTGACTCGTTCGGTGTCCAGATCGTCGCCGGCGACTCGGTCGGGCCGGGTCACTGGATGATCCACTGCCACATGCAGTTCCACTCCGACGCCGGCATGTACACGACCATGCACGTCCTCGACGAGAACGGAAACATGCCGCCGGGTGGTGAGCACGACCACGCCACGGCCGGCGCGGCCACGGCCCCGGCCGGCGCCGCCCCCGCAGGCGGTGACGCGGCCCCGGCGGGCAGCGGCGCCGCAGCGCACCAGCACAACTGACCGCCGGCGGTGGGGGTGGCCGCCGGGCACCCCGGCGTCCACCCCCGCCCCGCAACCCCCCGTCATCGCAGGTCCGTTTCAACCCGAAAAGGAGTCGAGATGGCTCACAGACGCCATTTCCGGATCTCCCCATGGTTCGGACGCCACCGGTCCGACCCGACCGGATCCCGCACCGACGCCACCCTGCCGGAGCCGCTGCGGCGCCGTGGCGGCCTACCCCGCCGGCTCGGTGCCCTCGCCACCGGCGCCGTGCTCGCGCTCGGCGGGCTGGGCGTGCCCGCCCGCGCCGCGGCGCCCGCCGCCGCGCCCGTCGCCGCGGCGTCGGTCAAGGTGCTGGTCTTCCACGGCCCGACCACCGAACAGGACGACCCGGTCGCCGGGGCGGCGGCCGCCATCACCAAGCTGGGCACGCAGCACGGGTTCACCGTCGACGTGTCCGCCGACCCGAGCGTGTTCACCTTCGCCAACCTGGCCCAGTACCGGGGCGTGGTGTTCCTGTCCGCGAACGGCGTGACGCTCACCGACGCCCAGGAGGCGGCCTTCCAGGCGTACGTCAAGGGTGGCGGCGGGTTCGTGGGCGTGCACGACGCGGCCCGCGCCCAGCCGAACTCCTCCTGGTTCACCGGCCTGATCGGCACCCGGCCGGCGGCCGGCCTGCCCAACGCCGAGAAGCCGGTCTCGGCCACCGCCAGCGGGGAGAACCCGCCGAACGAGACCGCAGCGCAGGCGATCGACGGGTCGACCGGCACCAAGTGGCTGGTCCGGACGGCGACCGGTTGGCTGGCCGCGAAGCTCGCGCAGCCGGTGGTGGTCAGCCGGTACGCGCTCACGTCGGCCAACGACTTCCCCGGCCGCGACCCGAAGAACTGGACCCTGCAGGGCTCCCAGGACGGCAGCACGTGGACCGACCTGGACACCCGCACCGACGAGACGTTCCCGCAGCGGTTCCAGACCAAGCAGTACAGCTTCACCAACACCACGGCGTACCAGCACTACCGGTTGAACATCACCGCGAACAGCGGGGAGCCCCTCACCCAGCTCGCCGAGCTGTGGCTGATCGGGCCGGACGCCGGGCCGCCGCCGGAGAGCACCGTGCAGCCGGCCGTGGTCGACTTCACCGACCGGCAGCACCCGGCCAACAAGGGGATGCCGCTCACCGTGAAGCGGTCCGACCAGTGGATCAACTGGGACCCGAGCCCGACCGGGAGGGTGCACACCGTCGCGCAGGTCGAGGAGGGCACCTACGACCCGGGCCTGAGCGGCAACGGCGCCTTCCACCCGATCTCCTGGTGCCAGGACTACGACGGTGGCCGCTCGTTCTACACCGGCATGGGCCGCACCGCGGAGAGCTGGAGCACCGACACCCAGTTCCAGAGCCACCTGGCCGGCGCCATCAAGTGGACCACCGGCATGGTGCGCGGCGACTGCCAGGCGACCATCGCGGCCAACTACCGGATCGACCGGCTGACCGCGACCAACCAGCAGGGCCAGCTCGACCAGATCGGTGAGCCGCACGGTCTGACCATCGCCGAGGACGGCAAGGTCTTCTACATCGGCAAGGCCGCCTGCCCGAGCGGGCCGATCGCCAACTGGGACGACCCGAACGTCGGCCTCGGCTGCGGCACGATCCACCAGTGGGACCCGAAGACCAACCAGGTCAAGCTGCTCACCACCCTCGCCGTGATGGGCAACCGGGGCAGCGGCAGCGAGCTGGTGAAGAACGAGGAGGGTCTGGTCGGCATCACGCTGGACCCGAAGTTCGCGCAGAACGGCTGGATCTACGTCTACTGGATGCCGCACGAGTCGATCGACCGGGACCGGCGGATCGGCAAGCGGACCGTCTCGCGGTTCACGTACGACGCCGCGGCGCAGACGATCGACCAGTCCACCCGCAAGGACCTGTTGAGCTGGGACACCCAGATCCACAGCTGCTGCCACGCCGGTGGCGGCATGACCTTCGACGAGTCCGGCAACCTCTACATCGGCTCCGGCGACAGCAACTCCTCCGGCGGATCCGACGGCTACTCGGGCAACAACTGGACCCAGGACTACAAGGGCGTCTCCTTCCAGGACGCCCGCCGTACGGCCGGCAACACCAACGACCTGAACGGCAAGATCCTGCGGATCCACCCGGAGGCCGACGGCACGTACACGATCCCCGAGGGCAACCTGTTCACCGGCCAGGAGGAGGGTGGCGGCAAGACCCGCCCGGAGATCTACGTGATGGGCGTGCGCAACATCGCCCGGATCGCCTGGGACCCGGTGAACGACTGGCTGACCGCCGCGTGGGTCGGCCCGGACGCGGGCGGCCCGAACCCGGAGCTCGGCCCGGCCAAGTACGAGACGGCCACGATCATCAAGTCCGCGGGCAACCAGGGCTGGCCGTACTGCATGGGTAACCGGCAGCCGTACCGCGACCGCAGCAGTACCGACGCGACCGTGCTGACCGGCTGGTACGACTGTGACCACCCGAAGAACGAGTCGCCGCGCAACACCGGTCTGGTCAACCTCCCGCCGATCCGGGACAACATGATCTGGTACTCGCCGCAGGGCGGCGGTCCGGTCTACCCGGAGCGCACCGACGGGAGCGGACTGCCGACGTACAAGCTCGGCGACGAGACCTTCACCGAGCCGTACCTCAAGGGCGGCGGCCAGGCGATCATGGACGGCCCGACGTACCAGCGGGAGAACGTCGACACCACCAGCGGTGTCGCCTGGCCGGAGTACTGGGACGACAAGTGGTTCATCGGTGACCAGTCGAACGCCAACAACCGGATCGCGGTGACCGTCGACAAGAAGAAGGTCGACAGCCACGGCCCGCCGGCGTTCGCCGAGGACCTGCGCTCCATCATCCGGTCCGGCAACGGTGGCAACCAGCTCCAGTCCTGGATGGACGCGAAGTTCGGGCCGGACGGCGCGCTGTACATGCTCGACTACGCCGGCGGGTTCTTCAGCCTCCACCCGAACCAGAAGCTGATCCGGATCGCCTACACCGGCGGGCCGGCCACGCCGAACCCGGGTGACGCGGGCGTGCGGGCCGTCGCGCAGAGCGACCCGAAGGCCATCCAGTTCTCCAGCGCCCGGGCCGGCGGCGTGGCGTGGGAGTGGAACTTCGGTGACGGCAGCGCGGTGTCGCGCGAGGCGAACCCCGTGCACCGGTACGCGGACTACGGCGCGCACCAGGTCATCCTCAAGGTGACCTACGCCAACGGCGAGGTGGCGACCACCATCCTGCCGGTGAACGTCGGCTGTGCGGTGCCCGACACCCGCTCGACCGTGCGGATGCTCGACACCGACACCCGGGTGACCAACTACGCGGTCGGCGGCGGGTGCACCGTCAACGACCTGATCGACGACGAGCGTGACTGGGGCAACCACACCCAGTTCGTCCGTCACGTCCAGGACGTGGTCGCGCAGCTGCGTGCCGACGGCGAGATCGACAAGCAGGACGGCAACCGTCTGATCCAGGCGGCCAGGGACTCGGAGGTGGGCAACACCCCCGGCTACCGGCCCATCTTCGACGGCACCGCCCAGTCGCTCGCCGACTGGCGGCAGGCGCCCAGCGGATCGTTCGCGCTGCGCAGTGACGGCTCGATCCGCAGCTCCGGCGGCCTGGGCATGCTCTGGTACGCCGGGAAGGAGTTCGCCGACTTCTCGGTCCGGTTGAGGTTCCGGGACGTCTCCGCCGGCAGCACGTACGCCAACGGCGGCGTCTTCACCCGGTTCCCCGACCCCCGGACGCCCGTCGACCAGCGGCCCGAGTGCGGCCGGGTCGGCTCGGCGGCCGGTTCACAGGCCTGGGTGGCGATCTACTGCGGTCACGAGATCCAGATCTACGACGGGCCGACGGGTGAGCCGCAGAAGACGGGTTCGATCTACAACTTCGACCCGAACACGCTGGACCAGGCACGGGTGACCCCGAAGGGCCAGTGGAACGAGTACGAGGTCCGGGTGGTCGGCCAGCACTACACGATCATCCGGAACGGCGTGGTGATCAACGAGTTCGACAACACGCCGGGCAAGTCGTCGTCCCGCGCGGGCGACCCGCCCACGGACCTGCGGCAGTTCCTCAGCGGGTACATCGGGCTGCAGAACCACAGCACGAACGACCTCATCGAGATCCGCGACGTGCGGGTCCGGGAGCTGTAACTCCAGGGCGTGCCGGGTACGGAGGACCCACCCTCCGTACCCGGCACTGCCGTGTCCGCGGCCGGTCGGCGCCGTCAGGCCTTGCGGGCCGTACGCCGGTTGCCGAAGGACTCCATGGTGGTCGCCTTCTTCGCCGGCGCCCGGGTGGCGGAGGTGGTCCGCGTCCCGGCCGGAGCCTTCTTCGCGGCCTTCTTCGCCGCCGCCGTCGTGGCCGGCGCCTTCTTCGGCGGCGCGTTCTTCGCGGCGGCCGCCTTCGCCGTGGGCCTGCGGGTGGGCGTCGCGGTCGTGGCGGAGGTGTCCTTCTTCCGGGCGACGCGGGTCGTGGTCGCCGTGGGCTTCTCGCCGGGACTCTTGGCCGCGCTCGCGCCGGTGGCCCGCTTCGTGGCGGCGGCGACCTTCTTGGCCGCCGCCTTCCGGTTCATCGGGGCCTTCTTCGCCCCGGTGGCCTTCCGGGCCCCGGTCGGGCGGCTGCCCGGCGGGACGGCATTCCTGCCTGCGGTCATCCTCGCTCCTCCTCAGGTCGGCCCCGGTCGGCCGGGTCTTCCCGCGACCCGAGCGGGCAAACGCCGCGCGGCGGCGGGCGGCGACAAAGTTAACCATTCACTTGACTATCGGCCGGCGAGGTGGAAGGTTAAGCATGTGCCTAACCATCAGGGATCGCTCGACCGGGTGTTCCACGCGCTCGCGGATCCGTCCCGGCGCGGCATCGTCGAGCGGCTGGCCCGCGGCCCAGCCTCGGTAAGCGAGCTGGCCCGCCCGCTGGACATGTCGCTACCGGCCGTGCTCCAGCACCTCCAGGTGCTCGAAAGCAGCGGGCTGGTCGTGTCCGAGAAGGCCGGGCGGGTGCGCACCTGCCGGGTGGAGCCGGCCGTGCTGCGCGCGGCCGAGTCCTGGCTCGGCGCCCAACGCACCGCCTGGGAGCGGTGCCTGGACCGGCTCGACGAGGTGCTGACCGCAGGGCCGGCCGATCTCGCAGCAGGAGGAGAGGATCAACCATGACCACGTCCGAAACCATCCACTCGACGTTCACGCTGGAGCGCCACTACGCGGCCCCGCCCGCCGCGGTCTTCGCGGCCTGGGCGGATCCCGCCGTCAAGGCGCGCTGGTTCGCCGGCGGGGGCGGCGAGCACGAACTCGACTTCCGGGTCGGCGGCCGGGAACGGGTTCTCGGCCGGCACGACGGCAAGGTGCTGACCTTCGAGGCCCGCTACCAGGACATCGTCCAGGGCGAGCGGATCGTCTCCAGCTCCACCCTGTCGTCCGACGACACGCTGTCGACCGTGTCCATCACCACCGTCGAGTTCGTGCCCGACGGCGACGGCACCCGCCTCGTGCTGACCGAACAGGGCACGTACCTCGACGGCCACGAGCAGCCGGCCTGGCGCGAGCAGGGCACGGCGTCCCAGCTCGACGCCCTCACGGCCGAGCTCGACGCCCTCACGGCCGAGCTGGACGCGACCCGGACGGCCGGCTGACGCCGCTCGAGCGCGCAGCCGGTCCTGGGTCTCGTCGCGGTACCGCCTCGGGCAGCCCTCTAGAGGCAGGGCTCGGGTGCTGTCGAGCTGCCCCAGAAATGGGGCAGCCCCGGCACGCACCGCCGGCCTGTCCCCGCAAGAACGACAACAGGACCGCGGCCACCGCGACCGCCGCGGTCGGCACGGCGCAACCGCAGCCGGGACGGGCCTGGCGTCGAACGCCCGGGGCAGGCGACATCGCCCAGCCACGCGACAGCCGTTTCGCACGCGGTCGGCACGGCGCAACCGCAGCCGGGACGGGCCTGGCGTCGAACGCCCACGGGCATGCGGCATCGCCCAGCCACGCGACAACCGTTTCGCACGGCCAGGGCGGCGCGCCCCGCACACCGACGGCCGCCCCATAGCTGGGGCAGCTCGACAGCGCCGGACGCCCCTCCCACCAGCGGGGCGTGCCGCCTCCGCCAGGCCCGTGCGCCACCGCAGGACCGCCGGCGAGGGCCCGGCAGAGTGAGGGCCCGGCAGAGTGAGGGCCCGGCAGGGTGCCCCCCCCCCCCCCCCCCCCCCGCCCCCCCCCCCCCCCCCCCCCCCCCGGGGGGGGGGGCGCGGGCCCGCCCGGCGGTGGGGGGGCGGGTGGGGG
>NZ_RBAN01000014.1 GCF_003626655.1 Micromonospora costi | reverse complement strand
CAGCCTGCAGGAGTCGAAGCTGGAGAACCTGGGCCACCTGGGTGACGCCAACGACCACGACTCGCTGGGCCTGTTCCAGCAGCGCCCGAGCTCGGGCTGGGGCACCCCCGAGCAGATCACCGACCCGCAGTACTCGACCATGGCGTTCCAGAAGGGCCTCAAGCAGGTCGACGGCTGGCAGAACATGCCCCTGACCGACGCCGCGCAGACCGTGCAGGTGTCGGCCTACCCCGACGCGTACGCACAGTGGGAACAGCAGGCCGCCGACCTCGTCGCCCAGCACTGGAACAGCTGACACAACCGCACACACGCTGGCCGGCACCCCGAACAGGGGTGCCGGCCAGCGGCGTATCCGGGCCCGCAGGACGGCCTCCGCAGGACGGCCTCCGCAGGACGGCCTACCGCTCGTCGTCGACGCCGAAGCCCTCGAGCCCGGCCCGCTCCTCCGGGGTGCGCAACTCCTGGAAGACGGTGATGTGCAGGCCGGCCGGCGCGTCGAGGCGGGCGTTGAGCGACTGCCACGGGGTGACCGTCGGCGGGGCGACCTGCTCCGCACCCGCGGCGACCAGCCGGTCGGTGGTGGCGCGGCTGTCGTCCACCTCGAAGGCCACCCGGAGCCGGGGCGCGACCTGCCGGCCCACCTCCACCTCGTCGATCATCCGCTTCTGCGCCGGGTTGGCGAGTTCCAGGGTGGCGCGGCCCGCGTCGAGGATGACGACCCGGGCGCCACCCTCACCGGCGTAGGCCTCCTGTTCGGGCAGGCCGAGCGCGTCGCGGAAGAACGCCACGGCGGCCTCGTAGTCGTCGGCCTCCACGACGAGCCGGAGTTGACGGACGGTGGGCGGACGGTCGGCCTCGCGTGTCATGCCTGCCCCCGCGCGATCCACTCGTCGAGGTGCGGCGCTTCGGCGCCGATCGTGGTGTCGTCGCCGTGCCCGGTGTGCACCACCGTCCCGGGCGGGAGGGTGAGCAGTCGGCTCCGGATCGACTCGACGATGGTGCCGAAGTCGCTGTAGGAGCGGCCGGTGGCGCCCGGCCCGCCGGCGAAGAGGGTGTCGCCGGTGAACACGACGCCCAGGTCCGGCGCGTGGAAGCTGCAGGCGCCGGGGCTGTGGCCGGGCGTGTGCAGCACCCGCAGCGCGGTGCCGGCGACCTCGACGGTGTCGCCGTCGCGGAGGGGCCCGTCGGGCGGTACGTCGGGGTGGACCAGGTCCCACAGCACTCGGTCGTCGGGGTGCAGCAGGACGGGCGCGCCGGTGGCCCGCGCCAGCGCCGGAGCGACGCGTACGTGGTCGTCGTGAGCGTGGGTGGCCAGGATGGCCCGGACCCGCCGTTCCCCCACCACCCGCAGGATGGCGTCCACGTCGTGCGGCGCGTCGAGCACGACGCACTCGGCGTCGTCGCCGATTACCCAAACGTTGTTGTCCACGTCGAACGTCTGCCCGTCCAGCGAGAAGGTGCCGGAGGTGACCGCGTGGTCGACCCGGGCCGCCGCCCCAGCCGTCACGGGAAGACCACCACCGAGCGCAGCACGTCGCCGCCGTGCATCCGGTCGAACGCCTGCTCCACCTGGTCCAGCGCGATCTCCTCGGTGACGAACGCGTCGAGGTCGAGGCGGCCCTGCAGGTAGAGCTCGGTGAGCATGGGGAAGTCCCGGCTGGGCAGGCAGTCGCCGTACCAGCTGGACTTGAGGGCGCCGCCACGGCCGAACACGTCGAGCAGCGGCAGGTCGACGGTCATCTCCGGCGTGGGTACGCCGACGAGCACCACGGTGCCGGCGAGGTCGCGGGCGTAGAAAGCCTGCTTCCACGTCTCCGGGCGGCCCACCGCGTCGATCACCACGTCGGCGCCGAAGCCTCCGGTGGCCGCGCGGATCGCCTCGACCGGGTCCTGCGCGGAGGCGTCGACGGTGTGCGTGGCGCCGAAGCGGCGGGCCCAGTCGAGCTTGCGGGGGTCGGTGTCGACGGCCACGATCGTCGTGGCGCCGGCCAGAGCCGCGCCGGCGACCGCGGCGTCCCCCACGCCACCGCAGCCGATCACGGCCACGGAGTCGCCCCGGGTGACCCCGCCGGTGTTCATGGCCGCGCCGAGGCCGGCCATGATGCCGCAGCCGAGCAGGCCCACGGCGGCCGGTCGGGCGGACGGGTCGACCTTGGTGCACTGCCCGGCGTGCACGAGCGTCTTCTCGGCGAACGCGCCGATGCCCAGGGCGGGCGCCAGCTCGGTGCCGTCGGTGAGGGTCATCCGCTGGGCGGCGTTGTGGGTCGCGAAGCAGTACCAGGGGCGGCCGCGCCGGCAGGCCCGGCAGACCCCGCAGACGGCACGCCAGTTGAGGACCACGAAGTCGCCCGGTGCCACACCGGTGACGCCCTCGCCGACCTCCTCGACGACGCCGGCGGCCTCGTGGCCGAGCAGGAAGGGGTACTCGTCGGTGATGCCGCCCTCGCGGTAGTGCAGGTCGGTGTGGCAGACCCCGCACGACTGGATCCGGACGATCGCCTCGCCCGGCCCGGGGTCGGGTACCACGATCGTGGTGACCTCGACCGGTGCGCCCTTGCTGCGGGAGATGACTCCCCGGACCTCCTGGCTCACGGTTGCCCTCCTGTTCGTGCGGTGGCGGCCGGGCCGCCGGCGACGCGCGCCCCGCCGGTACAGGAACCGCCGGGTCCGCCGGTACGCGGGCCGGCGGGCGGCGACGGGCACCGGCGGGAGTACGCGGGACCGGACGGGCCCCGGGGCGAACCTATCGCGATCAATCCGTCCGGCCCAGTCGGCGAAGACGGCGGGTTATCCCGGCCGATGGTGGGTAGGCGGGGACACGTTCCGGGCCTCACCACAGGAGTGATCATGAAACTCGCGCACGTGCCGCTGCGGGCCGCGATCGGCGCCTTCGTGCTGAACTCGGGGTTGAGCAAGCGGAACCTCGAAGGAGAGGCGGCGCAGGGGATGCACGGCATGGCCACCGGCGCGATCCCGCAGCTGCGCCAGGTCCCGCCGGAGAAGTTCGCCAAGCTGCTGTCGTACAGCGAGATCGCGCTCGGCGCGGCCCTGCTCGTCCCGTTCATCCCGTCGACGCTCGTGGGGCTGGGCCTGACCGCCTTCAGCGCGGGGCTCGTCCAGCTCTACCTGAAGACGCCGGGCATGCGGGAGCCGGGTAGCGTGCGGCCGACCCAGCAGGGCACGGCGCTCGCCAAGGACATCTGGCTGGTCGGTGCGGGGCTGACCCTGGTGCTGGACGACCTCACCCACCGCAAGCTCACCCGCTGACTCCCGGCTCTCCCGCGGCGCCGGCGGCCACCGCCGGGGCCCCGACGGGTTCCCGCGCGGCCTGGGCGAGCTGGCGGCGGGCCGCGTTGCGGTACCGCAGCACCTGGACCGCGCCGAGCGCCCAGAGCGCGTACTGCACGGCGAAGGCCCAGCGGAACGCGGCGAGGTCGGGGGTGCTCCGGCCGGCCGGCGTCGTGAGGTCGAGCACCACGCCGACGGCGAGTACCAGCACGATCGAGGCGACGAAGCCGCCGACGTTGACGATCCCGGTGGCGCTGCCGATGCGGCTCGCCGGGTTGAACGTACGGGCGTAGTCGAAGCCGATCATCGACGCGGGGCCGTTGACGGCGAGCACCAGCACCAGCGCCACCAGCAGCCAGCGCGGCGCCGGCCCGGGCCAGGCGAGCACGCCGCCCCACACGGCGGCGGTGGTGGCGACCACGGTGAAGACCAGCACCGAGCGGCGGAACGGGTGCCGGGCGCAGAGGTGCGCGAGGATCGGCCCGACGAGCAGCCCGGCCACGGTCATCACGGTGAGCAGGGACGCGGCGGTGGTGGGCGTGAGCCCCTGGCCCTGGACCAGGAACGGGTAGCCCCAGAGGAGCGCGAACACGTTGCCGGAGAACTGGGTGACGAAGTGGGTCCACAGGCCCAGCCGGGTGCCCGGTTGCGCCCAGGCGGTGGCCAGGTCGCGGCGTACGGCGGCGGGCCTGGGCGGCGGACCCGCGATGGTCTCCCGGTGCGGGGTGTCCCGCACGGCGACGAGCACCAGGAGCACGGCCGTGGCGCCGAGCGCCGCGGCCACGAGGAACGCCGGGGTCCAGCCGGCGTGGTGCAGGAGCGCCACGAGGGGTACGGCGCCGAGGATCGCCCCGAACTGGCCGAGCGTTCCGGTGAGCTGCACGACGAGCGGGTTGGCCCGACCCGGGAACCAGAACGTGACGATCCGCAGCACGCTGATGAACGTCATGGCGTCGCCGAGCCCGACGAGGATCCGGGCGACCACGGCGAGGCGTACGTCGGTGGCGAGGGCGAAGCAGAGCTGGCCGGCGACCATGAGCGCGCCGCCGACGGCCAGCAGCCGGCGCGAGCCGAACCGGTCGAGCAGCACCCCGACCGGGACCTGCATCGCGGCGTACACGGCGAGCTGGGCGACGGAGAAGGTGGCCAGCGCCGACGCGCTGATGCCGAAGCGGTGGGTGGCGTCGACCCCGGTGACGCCGAGCGAGCTGCGGTGGAACACGGCGGCCACGTACGCGGCCAGCGCCACGCCCCAGACCAGGGCGGCGGAGCGGCGGGGGGCGACGGTCGTGGTGACGGCCGCGCTCACCGCACGGTCCGCAGCACGGTCGCCGAATTGTCGATGTGCGCCGCCACGGCGGCGAGCCACCGGGCCGGGGTCTCGTCGTCGAGCGCGGCGAGCTGCGCGGCGTGTTCGGTGAGCGCCACGTCGGCCCAGCCGGGCGAGAGGCGGAAGCTGGCCTCGCCCATGCGCAGCTGCCGGTCGCGCAGCCGCTGGTACAGCTCGGCGAGGATCTCGTTGCCCGCGGCCTCCACCACGGTGGCGTGGAACGCCCGGTCGGCGGCCATGAGCGCGGTCAGGTCGCCGGCGGCGTGGGCCCGCCGCATCTCGGCCAGCCAGCGACCGAGGTCGGCCTTGAGGGCGGCGCGGGACGGCCACACCCGTTCGGCGGCGTGCAGCTCGACGAGCCGCCGGGCCTCGATCACGTCGGCGATCTCGCCTGCCGAGACGGGCCTGATCAGCGCGCCCCGTTTCGGGTAGAGCTTGAGGAGTCCCTCGGTCTCCAGCCGGAGCAGCGCCTCCCGCACCGGCGTCCGGGAGACCCCTGTGGCCTCGGCGATCTCCCCCTCGCTGACGAGCAGGCCGCCGGGGTAGACCTGCTCGAGGATCGCGCGCTTGAGGTGCCGGTACGCGCGTTCGGCGGCCGATGGCGCGGCTGCCCGGGACGGCGCCGAGGGATACGTCATGTATCTATGGTGCGCCGGGACCGTCGCGGCGCCTGCCGCCGGTCGACCGAACGTGGCGTGGGCCACCCGGACACGCGGGTGGGGCGGTCCGATGTGTCGGACCGCCCCACCCCCGATCTGCGGATCAGTCGACGGTCAGCGGGTCAGAACCCGAGGACGTCGCGTCCCCCGACCACCGGCAGGCGCAGCTCGCTGTCGTTCGGGGCGACGCGCAGCTGGGTACCGCCCAACGGCAGCAGCGTGTACTCCTGGTCGCTGGAGAAGACCACCACGCCGATCCGGTGGCCGGCCTGGAACACGTAGTCCTTCGGCTCCAGGGTCCACCGGTAGTCGTACAGCTTGCCCTGCTTGACCGGCTCGGTGCGCGACGGGCTCTTGCGGTTCTGCGGGTCCATCCAGCCCCGCGTCACCACGGTCGGCGCGGCGGTCGAGCCGGCCGGGCCGTAGTCGACAAGGTAGACGGTGAGGTTGGCGTCCGGCTTGTTGTCGATCGCCATCGTCAGCCGCATCTCCGGACGCCCGGAGATGCGGACGTCCTGAGCCAGCGCCGGCGAGCGGTACGCGAGCCGGTTCGCGCTCGCCGTGTCGGGGTCGGCGACGAGGGTGTCGGGGTGGATGGTCCGGCCCTCGTCCACGAAGGTCTGCTGGACCTTGGCCTTCGGCGCCTTGCCAGTGGTCAGCGTGCCCGGCTCGGTGGCGCTGGTCGCGGCCAGGTTCACCCCGACCTCACGGGCGCCCGGGTCCGGCCAGTTGGCGTACGTGGTGTAGACCCGGTTCTCCCGCTGCAGCACCGCGGTGGGCTCGTCCATGATCCCGTTCCGCACGTTCCACAGCCAGTAGTCGAACCAGCGGTTCTCGGTCTGCTTGTACGTCCAGGTCCGGCCGTCCGGCAACGTCACCGAGGCGTTGTTGCCCGGGCCGCCGTGCCCGCCCTGGTGCAGCCAGATCTTGCGCGGGACGTGGCGCTTGGCGAGCTCGTCCCACCAGCCGGCGAAGTGCTCGGTCTTCACGTTCCAGTCGTTGAGGCCGTGCACCACGAAGACGCTCGCCTCGACCTTGCGGGCGTCGAGGTAGTCGCGGTCCCGCCAGAACGCCGAGTAGTCGCCGGTGACCCGGTCCTGGTCCTCGGTGAGCGCGGCGATCTCGTCGGCGCAGCGCCCCTGCGCGCGCGTCTGGCCGGCGGTGAACTGGGCCAGGATGTCGGTGTCCTCACCCTGGTAGGTGCCGGGTGCGACGACCAGACCGTTGGCCCGGTAGTAGTCGTACCAGCTGCTGATCGCGGAGACCGGGACGATCGTCTTGAGCCCCTCGACCCCGGTCGTGGCCACCTGGTTGGGCAGCGTCCCGTTGTAGGAGACGCCCGTCATGCCGACCGCGCCCGTGGTCCAGCCGGCGGTGACCGGCGCGCCGCTGGCGTCGTAGCCCTTCGCCCGCCCGTTCAACCAGTCGATGACGGCCTTGGTGCCCAGCGTCTCGGCCTGGTCGCCGCTGGTGGGGCAGCCGTCCGAGTCGCCGGTGCCGATGCTCTGGCCGAGCACCACGGCGTAGCCGCGCGGCACGTAGTAGTCGTCCAGCGAGCCGGGCAGGTTCGCCTTCGCCTCGGCGCGCTGCACGCCCAGGTCGAGCGCCCGCAGGCCGGAGTGGCGGGTCGCGCCGTTCTGCGGCAGGTCGTCCACCAGCACGCTCGGGTACGGCACGTCACCCCAGGTGTCCTTGCGGTACGGGCTGTGCTCGAAGATGACCGGCACCTTGAAGCCCTGCGTGGCGGTCTCGCGGGGCCGGGAGATGTCGATGGCCACCCGGTCGGGGCGGCCGTCGTGGTCGGTGTCCACCGGGGTCTGGACGTACACCCGCTCCTCGATGGCGTCGGCGAGCGAGAAGACCGGTTGGGTCATGCCGTCGCTGACCACGATGCCCGGGAGTGGGGCGGGCGCGGGTGGCGCCGCCGCCGAGGCGGGTGCGGCACTCAGGACCAGGGCGCCGGACACGCCGACGCCGAGTAGTGCCAGATGGGAGAGTCGACGCACGCGCGTCTCCCTTCGTTCGGGCTGGTGGCCGATGGGCCAGGGGGTGGATCCCGAAGATCCATTCACCCCCATGCTAGGTCCGCCAGCGTTCCCCGTCGATCATCCGAGAGGCGTACGTCCACGATGGTCCGACGAACCGGCCGGGCCCGTCGTCAGCCCGTCGCGGTGTGCCGGGCGCGCAGCAGCCCGTCGGCGTCCACCTCGAACCGGTGGCCGAGGCGGTCGAGCAGGCCGGCGAGCCACCGCGTCTCGGCGGGCTCGGCCCGCTCCAGGCGCAGCCGGCGGATCCGCAGGGGCACGGCCCGCAGCGTCCGCAGTTCCCCGGTGGCGGCGTCGAGCGTCGGCAGCCACAGCAACCGCAGGTCGGGCCGGTACACCTCCGCGCCGCCGATGCCCTCGTAGTCGTCGACCAGGTCCCCGCAGCCGTGCAGCACGAGCCGGCCACGGTGCACCTCCACGGGCCGGGGATGGTGCGACGAGTGCCCGTGCACCACGTCGACCCCGGCGCCGATCAGCTGGCGCGCGAACGCGACCTGCTCCCGCGGCACGTCGTACCCCCAGTTGGACCCCCAGTGCACCGACAGCAGCACCCGGTCCCCGGGCCCGGCGTGCGCGGCGATCCGGGCGGCCAGTGCGTCGGCCGTGCCCGTCGAGAGGTCCGGCAGGTAGGCCACACCGGGCCGGTCGGCGGTGGCCGCCCAGTGCGGAGGCACCCCGCTGGACGGGGTGGCGGCCGCGAACACGAGCAGCCGGCGACCTCCCGGCAGCGCCACCGGGGCGGGTCGCCACGCCTCGTCGGTGTGGCGGCCGGCGCCGGCGTACGCGATCCCGGCGCCCGCCAGCGCGTCGAGCGTGTCGGTGAGCCCCACCGGGCCGAAGTCGAGCACGTGGTTGTTGGCCAGTACGCAGACGTCGAGCCGGGCCGCGGTGAGGCACGGGACGTTGTCGGGGTGCATCCGGTAGTGCACGGCCTTGCCCGGCTCGTGCCGGCCGCGCCCCGTCACGGCGGTCTCCAGGTTGACGATCCGCACCTGCGGGCGGAGGTCGTCCAGCAGCGGCAGGGCCACCCCCCACGGCCACTCCGGCGGCACGGGCCGGGGCACCGGCCCGCCTCCCCGTTCGGCCAGCCGCACGTAGTCCCGGGCGTCGTGGACCTGCTCCTCCCACAGGTCGGGTGGGCCCGGGTGGGGCAGCACGGCGTCGACGCCCCGGCCGGTCATCACGTCCCCGCCGAGGAAGAGGGTCAGATCGTCGGCCATGCGGGCACTCTCCCATCCGGAGGCCCGCGGCAGGGCCGGACGGGAGAACGCGCGGCCGTCGCGCCCCGGATCCGGCCCCGGCCCGCCGGACGGGCTGGCTATCGTGTGGACGACGGCTGGCCATCGTGGGCGACGGCCGGCCGGAGGAGCGTGTGTGACCCAGATCCGATCACCGCGGCCATGGTACCGGCGGATGACCGCCCGCCGGCCGGACGAGCCGCACCGGTCCACCACCACGTTGGAACTCTTCTTCGACCTCTGCTTCGTGGTGGCGGTGGCGCAGGCGGCCGGCAACCTGCACCACGCCGTGTCGGAGGGGCACGTCGGCATGGCGGCCGGCCACTACGCGATGGTCTTCTTCGCCATCTGGTGGGCGTGGATGAACTTCACCTGGTTCGCCTCCGCGTACGACACCGACGACGACGTCTACCGGATCACCACACTGGTGGAGATCTCCGGCGCGCTGATCCTGGCCGCGGGGGTGCCGCGCGCGTTCACCGAGGAGGACTTCACCACCATCACCTTCGGGTACGTGGTGATGCGGCTCGCCGCGGTCGCGCACTGGATCCGAGCGGCGGCCGGCGACCCGGCCCACCGGGCGGCCGCGAGCCGGTACGCCGTGGGCGTCGTGCTGGTGCAGGTCGGCTGGCTGGTACGGCTCGCCCTGCCGGACGGCTGGGGCGTGGTCTCGTTCGTGGTGCTGGTGATCGCCGAGCTGCTGGTGCCCGCGCTGGCCGAGCGGCCCGGGATGACGCCGTGGCATCCGCGGCACATCGTCGAGCGGTACGGCCTGTTCACCCTCATCGTGCTCGGCGAGGTGGTGCTCGCGACGTCGCTGGCGGTCCAGACGGGCGTGGACGCGGGCGACACCCATCTGTGGTCCGTCGCCGCGTCCGGCGCGATCATCGTGTACGCGCTCTGGTGGCTCTACTTCGACCGGCCCGTGGAGATGTCGACGCAGCTGCGGCGCTCGCTGTTCTGGGGCTACGGCCACTACCTGATCTTCTCCTCGGTCGCCGCGGTGGGCGCCGGCCTGGCCGTCGAGGTGGACCACGAACGCGGCGACGGGCACATCTCCGGCGTCACCGCGGGGTACGCGGTGGCCGTGCCGGTGGCCGTCTACCTGTTCACCCTGTGGGCGCTGCACGTCCGCCGCCAGCAACGCTCACGGCTGGCCGCGGTCTTCCCGGCCACCGCCGTCCTGGTGCTGCTCGCGCCGCTGGGGCCGGTGCCCGTACCCCTGGTGGCGGTCCTGCTGTTCCTCCTGGTGGCGGTGACCGTGCTGGCCCGGCGGGTGAACGCCACCGCCGACCCGACCGCGGCCACCGTGAGTACCGGGTCCGACGACGCCGCGTCCTGAACGCGACCCCCCGTACCCATCCGGTATGGGGTATCGCCGGCCGGAAGTGGGCAGAATTGGACCATGTCTCCGCGCCGATGGCTGCTGGCCGACCAGCTCGGGCCGCACTTCCTCGACGACCCCGACCAGCCGGTGCTGCTCGTCGAGGCGCGGGAGCTCTTCCGGCGTCGGCCGATGCACCGGCAGCGGGCCCACCTGATCCTGTCGGCGCTACGCCACCGCGCCGCCGAGCTGGGTGAGCGGGCGCTGCTGCTGCGCACCGGCACCTTCCGGGAAGCCCTCGACCGGGTGACCGAGCCCGTGGAGATGTGCCACCCGCACTCCCGGGCGGCGCTGCGCTTCGCCCGGTCCGTGCCCGGCCTCGCGGTGCTGCCGCCGCGCGGGTTCGTCACCGACCGGGCCGACTTCGCGGCCTGGGCCGACCGGCAGCCCGGTCCACTCCGGATGACGGACTTCTTCCGGTACGCGTCGCGCCGCCACGGTGTGCTCGCCGCACCGGACGGCGACGAGGCGTCCCGCTGCCGGCCCCGCTCGGCCGCTCCCACGCGGCCCGTGCCGCCGCCACCGCGGGTCGTGGAGGACGACATCGACGCGCGGGTGCGCCACGACCTGGACCGGTGGGCGGCCGACGGGGTGCGGTTCGTGGGCCGGGACGGTCCCCGACGGTTCCCGGCCACGCACGCCGAGGCGCAGGCCCGGCTCGCGCACTTCCTGCGGCACCGGCTGCCCGAGTACGACCGGTACGCCGACGTGATGAGCGTGCAGGATCCGCTGCTCGCGCACAGCGGGCTCTCCTCGTCGTTCACGCTCGGCCTGCTCGACCCGGAGCCGGCGGCGCGCGCCGCCGAGCGGGCGTGGCGCGACGGGTCGGCGCCGCGGGCGGCGGTGGAGGCGTTCCTGCGGGGGCTGCTCGGCTGGCGGGAGTTCCTCTGGCAGCTCTACTGGTACCGGGAGCCCCGGCACCTCGCCACCGGGCGGATGATCGCGGCCGAGCCGCTGCCGCAGTGGTTCGCCGACCTCGACGCGGACGTCGTCGAGGCGCGCTGCCTCGCCGACGTGCTGGGCGCCGTGCGGGACACGGCGTTCACCCACCACGTCCCCCGACTGCGGGTGCTCGGCAACTACGCGCTGCAGCGCGGCTGGCGTCCCGCCGAGCTGGTCGACTGGTTCCAGCGCTCGTTCGTCGACGGCGCCGACTGGGTGATGAACGCGACAGTGCTCGGCATGAGCCACGGCGCCGACCTGCCCCTGGTCGAGACCCGCCCGTACGCGGTGGACGGCACCGACATCGACGAGATCAGCGACTACTGCGCCGGCTGCCGGTACACGCCGGAGCGGGCGCTCGGCGACCTGGCGTGCCCGTACACCGGCGGGTTCGAGACCTTCCTGCACCGCAACCGGGAACGGCTCCTCGACGACCCGCGGCTCGCCGCGGAACTGGCCCGCCGCGACGACCCGGAGCACCGCGAGGCGGTGCTCGCGCAGGAGGAGAAGCGGGGCAGCACACCGCCCTGACCCAGCCGGCGTCCGTCGCCGGCCGGGCGACCGGTCAGCCGGCCTCCGTCGCCGGCCGGCGTCGCCCGGCCTCGCCGGCCTCCTCGCGCGGGTCCCCGATCGTGGCCGTGAGGGCGCCCTGCCCGGCCGGCGCCGCCCAGAAGTCCAGCAGCAGCCGGTGGAACTCCTCGGCCCGCTCGATCTGCGGCATGTGGCCGCAGTCGCGGAACAGGTGCGTGCGGGCTCGGGGCAGCAGGGTGCGCGCCGCCTCCAGGTGCGCCGCCGGGAGGATCAGGTCGCGGTCGCCCCAGACCACCAGCGTCGGCAGGTCCAGTGCGGCCACCTGGGTGAGCAGTTCCTCCCGCCAGGGCGCGCGCACGCCGCGGAACCCGCCCAGGCTGCGCGCAGTCTCCAGCATCACCCGCGCGGCGTACGGCTGCCGAGCGACCTCCAGGGCGTACGCGATCCGCTCGGCGGTGGCGAACGCCGGGTCGTGGAAGAGGGCCAGCTCGGTGCGGCGGGCCACCGCCCGGCTGGGGCGCAGCAGCAGGCGGCCCAGCGGGCGCACCGCGAGCAGCCGCAGCGCGAGGGTCACCTCCCGGCCGAAGCCGGCGCTGTTGACCAGGGCGAGGCTGGCCACGCGGGCCGGCTCGGCGACGGCGAGCCGCATGGCGACCGCGCCGCCGAGGGAGTTGCCGACCAGGTGCGCGGGACGGTCGACGCCGACCACGTCGAGGTACCGGCCGACGAACCGGGCCAGCGCCGCCAGGTCGTGGGGTTCGGCCATGGGCAGCGAACCGCCGTAGCCGGGCAGGTCGACGCTGTGCACCCGGAACCGCTGGGCGAGCAGGTCGTGCTGCTCGGTGAAGTCGCGCAGGGTGCGGCCGATGCCGTGCAGCAGCACCACCGGGGGGCCGTCGCCGTCGACGCGGTGGCGCACCCGCCGGCCGGCGACCGTGACGTGCCGGGGCCGCTCCGCCGCGCTCACGCCGACTCCCCCGCACGCTCGGCGGTGGGCTGCGGCGTGCCGCGCTGGGCGGGCACGTCGACCGGCGATGGACCGCCCGGCGGGGGCGCCGTCGACGTGGCGGCCGTCGGGGTGGTGCCGCGCAGGCCGAGAGCGAGGACCCGGCCGTACGAGGCGGGCGCCACCCGCGCCAGCAGGTCGGGCAGCTTCGCCGACCAACCGATCAGCACCCGGCCGCGGCGGCGCGCCACGCCCCGCAGGATCACCTCGGCGGCCCGCGCCGGCGGGATGGTGAGCAGCTTCTCGAACTGCCGCCGGCCCTGCTCGTACTCCGCTCGGGCGACGCCGCTGCCGACGCGGGCGTTGGCCGCGATCCGGGTGTTGATCCCGCCGGGGTGCACGGAGGTGACGCCGATGCCGTTGTCGACCAGCTCGTGGCGCAGGGCCTCGGTGAAGCCGCGGACGGCGAACTTGCTGGCCGCGTACGCCGTCTGCCCGGCGGGGGCGATCAGGCCGAAGAGGCTGGAGACGTTGACCAGGTGCGCGCCGGGCTCGGCCTTCAGCGCGGGCAGCAGCGCGTGGGTCAGCTGCGCCACCGCCCGGAAGTTGATGTCCACGACCCAGCTGAACTCGTCGAAGGTGACCTGGTCGAACCGGCCGCCGAGGGCCACGCCGGCGTTGTTGACCAGCAGCCGGATCCGCGGGTGCCGGTGCCGGACCTCCTCGGCGGTCCGGGCGGTCGCGGCCGCGTCGGCGAGGTCCACGAGGTACGTGGTGACCGGCAGGGCCGGGTGGGCCTCGCGAATCGCCGCCACGACGCCGTCCAGACCGTCGGCGTCGCGGTCGAGCAGGACGAGGTGGCTGCCGCGGCGGGCCAGCCCGTGCGCGAGGGCCTCGCCGATGCCGCTGGCGGCGCCGGTGACCACGGCCGTGCCGCCGTCGAAGTCGAAGCTACGCACGCGATGCGCTCCTTACCGGGCTGCCCGCGCGGGAGAACCGCACGCCCTCGTCGGTGAGCCGGCCGTGCCGCATCAGCAGCACGTCCCGGGGATAGTTCTGGTACAGCCGCCAGGGCGCGGACCGGCCCTGCTTGGGCAGTGCGTCCAGGCTACGCAGGACGTAGCCGGACCGGAGGTCGATCAGCGGCACCCGGTCGTCGTCCGGTGGCGGTTGCGGGGTCACGATCTGCTGGCCGGTGCGGTCCAGGTGCCGCAGCAGCCGGCAGACGTACGTGGCGACGAGGTCCGCCTTCAGCGTCCACGACGCGTTGGTGTAGCCGATCGTCATGGCGAGGTTGGGCACGCCGGAGAGCATCATGCCCTTGTACGCGACGGTCCGGGCGAGGTCGACGTCGGCGCCGTCGACGCGCAGCGTCATGCCGCCCAGGGCGAGCAGGTTCAGCCCGGTGGCGGTCACCACGACGTCGGCCGGCAGCTCCTCGCCGGAGGTGAGCCGGAGGCCGTGCTCGGTGAACGTGTCGATGGTGTCGGTGACCACCGACGCACGCCCGGCCTGCACGGCGGCGAAGAGGTCGCCGTCGGGCACGATGCAGAGCCGCTGGTCCCAGGGGTCGTAACGCGGGGAGAAGTGGCGGTCCACGTCGTATCCGGCCGGCAGCCGGCCGGTCGCGCCCCGCCGCAGCAGCTTGCGTACCAGGTGGGGGGCGCGCCGGCTGAGCTGGTAGGTGGCGGTGGCGAGCAGCACGTTCTTCCAGCGGACCAGCGGGTAGACGGCCGTCGCCGGCAGCCGGCGGCGCAGCGCGTCGGCGAGCCGGTCGCGCGAGGGCAGCGCGAGGACGTACGTGGGCGAGCGCTGGAGCATGGTCACGTGGGCGGCCCGTTCGGCCATCGCGGGGACGAGGGTCACGGCGGTCGCGCCGCTGCCGATCACCACCACGCGCTTGCCGGTGTGGTCCAGGTCGGCCGGCCAGTGCTGCGGGTGGACCAGCCGCCCGGCGTACCGTTCGACGCCGGGCAGCGGCGGGGTGTAGCCGGCGTCGTAGCGGTAGTAGCCGGCGCAGACGTAGAGGAACCCGCAGGTCAGCTCCACGGTCTCGCCGGTGTCCTCGCGGTGGGCCCGTACCGTCCACCGTGCCGAGGCGCTGTCCCACGCGCCGCTCACCACCCGGTGCCGGAAGCGTATGTGCCGGTCCACGCCGTACTCCCGGGCGGTCTGCCGGACGTAGTCGCGGATCGAGTCGCCGTCGGCGATGGCCTTCGGGGAGGTCCAGGGCTTGAAGGAGTAGCCGAGGGTGAACATGTCCGAGTCGGAGCGCACCCCGGGATAGCGGAACAGATCCCACGTCCCGCCGATGGCGTCCCGGGCCTCCAGCAGCGCGTACGTCTTGCCGGGGCAACTGCGTAGCAGGTGGCAGGCGGCGCCGACGCCGGACAGCCCGGCGCCGACGATGAGCACGTCGACGTGGTCGGTGGCCATGGCACCTCCCTGGGTGGCGGTGGACGGACCCTATCCACCGCCGTCGACGTCGGTCAACACCCTGTCGAGTTTGTCGACAGGGTGTTGAGCCACGGTAGGATCGACGGCCATGACGACCGCCCGTACCGCCGCCGGGAGCGCGGTCCCGCGCGGACGGCGGGGCGCCCGCTCGGCCGGCGACCACCGCGAGCTGGCGATCCTGGCCACCGCGGAGCGGCTGCTGGAGCAGCGGCCGTTCGCCGACATCTCCATCGACGACCTGGCCCGCGGCGCCGGCATCTCCCGCCCCACGTTCTACTTCTACTTCGCCTCCAAGGACGCGGTGCTGCTCACCCTGCTGGACCGGGTCACCGAGGAGGCCGACGCCGCCGCCGGCGACGTGCTGGACCGGGTGGCCGAGGACCCGCGGGCGCGCTGGCGGGAGCTCATCAGCCGGTTCCACGACACGTTCCGGGAGCACAAGGCCGTCGCCCTCGCCTGCGCCCAGGTGCGCGGCACGAACGCCGAGGTCCGCGAACTGTGGGCGACAGTGCTGGAGCACTGGGTCCGGTGCACCGAGACGGCCGTCGCGGCCGAACGCCGGCGCGGCGCGGCCCCGGACGGGCTGCCCGCCCGGGACCTCGCGATCGCCCTGAACTCGATGAACGAGCGGGTCATGTACGCGACGTTCGCCGCCGACGGCCCCGCCGTGGCCGAGCCGGACGTGGTGGACGTACTGCTCGACGTGTGGTTGTCGACGATCTACCGCAGCACCGCTCCCCCGCCGGCCTGACCACTCCGGCCCGCGGCGAAGTCTCCGGTCGCCGGCGGCACGGACGTCTGAGTCGCCGATCAGCGGCCCACCGGCCCCTCGGCGCGGGTGTCGGCGAGGTACGCCGCGACGTCCGGCCGCTCCGGCGCGAGCACGTGCCGGATCCAGGCCGCCCGCTCGTGCTCCAGCACGCCCAGCTCCCAGACGCAGCCCACCCCGGGCCGCCGCAGCGGGACGAAGTGGCTCGGGTCCTCGTCGGGGCAGCCCAGCACCGGCTGGCCCGCCACCGCGATACGGGCCTCGACCACGTTGTCCCACGCCCAGCAGTACGCCAGCAGGTACGCGCCGCTGTCCGCGCCCCGGTGCAGCACCACCCAACCGGCGGGCGGGGTGCCGTCGGGCTCCGGCAGCAGGCCCGGCAGCACCTCGTACGCCGCCTTCTCCACCTCCGGCTCGATCGGACGGGCCGGCTGGTCGATGTGGTAGCGCTTCAGGTGCCGCCCGGCGACCGTCACCGGCCCGGGAACGCGCAGGTCCTTGTCGGAAAATGCCATGCCGGGACGGTACGGGTCCTCCCCTGACAGCTACTGTCAGCGGAGTGCGGGCCAGTCGACTTCTCTCCGTCCTGCTGCTCCTCCAGGCGCACGGCCGCCTCACGGCCACCCAGCTCGCCGACCGCTTAGGCGTCTCCACGCGGACCATCTACCGGGACGTGGAGTCGCTGCACGCCGCCGGCATCCCGCTGTACGGCGAGGCCGGCCACGCCGGCGGCTACCAGCTCGTCGAGGGCTGGCGGACCCGGCTGACCGGCCTGACCGCCGAGGAGGCGGACCGGCTCTTCCTGGCCGGGCTGCCCGGGCCGGCCGACGAACTCGGCGACGGCGCGGTGGTGGCCGCGCTCCAGCTCAAGCTGCACGCCTCGCTGCCACCGCCGCAACGGGAGCGGGCCGCCCGGTTGCAGCAGCGGTTCCACCTGGACACCCCCGGCTGGTACGCCGACGGCGACGCCTCGCCGCACCTGGCGCCCACCGCCGACGCGGTCTGGCGGCAGCGGCGCGTGGAGGTCCGCTACCGCAGCTGGACCGGCGAGGTGACCCGCGTGCTGGAGCCGTACGGGCTGGTGCTCAAGGGCGGCCGCTGGTACGTGGTGGCCGCCCGGCCGGGCCGGGCCGAACCGGCCACGTACCGGGTCAACCAGATCCTCGCGCTGACCCCGCTCGACGAGGGGTTCGAGCGGCCGGCCGAGTTCGACCTGCCGGCCTGGTGGCGCGCGCACGTCCACGAGTTCCGGGCCCGGCTGCACCGCGACGAGGCGACCGTACGCCTCTCCCCGGCCGGGCGGGACCGGCTGCGGGAGATCGCCAACGACGTCGTGGTGGCCGCCGTGGACGCGAGCGCCGGCCCGCCCGACGGCGACGGCTGGGTCACGGCGGTGCTGCCGATCGAGTCGCTCACCCACGCGCACGGCGACCTGCTGCGTCTCGGCGCCGAGGTCGAGGTGCTCGCCCCGGCCGCCCTGCGCGACCGCCTGACCACCACCGCCACCACCCTGGCCCGCCTCTACACCCGACCCTGACCGGGGCTCCCACTCTCCCCGCGATCTTGCACTTTCGGCCCCTGATTCGCGGCTTTCGCCCCGGAATGTCGGGGCACAAAGTGCAAGATCGCGGGGAGGGGTGCGGAGTCCGGGGTCCACTATGGAGCCCCGGGGGCATCGATTGTCGGCTTGGTGTGCCACCCTGGGACGGGTCCGACGAGGTCACCGGAGGTGAGGGTCACGCTACGGCTGCGCGCGCTGGTCGCCGCGCCCGGCACCGGGCCGGTGACCCTCGACGTCCCCGCCGGGCGGACGGCCGCCCTGGTCGCGCCGCCCCGGGTCGGCACCGCGGTCGCCCGGGTCCTGGCCGGGCTGGCCGCGCCGCTGGCCGGGCGGGTCCTGGTCGGCGAGCGCGACGTCACCGACCTGCCGCCGCCGCGCCGCCAGATCGGCTACGTGCCGGCCGGCGACGCGCTGCTGCCGCAGCTCACGGTGCGGCGCAACATCGAGTACGGCCAGCGCAAACGCGAACGGGTGCGTGAGGTGGCCGACGACTGGACGGCGACCGTCGTCGAACGGCTGGAACTGGCGCCCACCCTCGCCCTGCTGCCGCACCTGCTCTCCGACGCCCAGCGGTTCCGGGTCGCCCTCGCCCGCGCCGCCGCCTGCCTGCCCGAGGTGCTGGTGGTCGACCTGCCGTCCGGCATGGCCGGTGGCGGCCGCCTCGGCGACCTGCTCCCCCGGCTCTCGCCGCCGGACGCCCCGGGGGTGGCCGTGCTCGTGTGCACCGCCGACGAGCGCACGCTGGACGAGATCCCCACCCGGGTCGCGCTCGTCACCGAGGCGGAGGCCCGGTGACGCCGCCGGGGCGGGTGCGCCGCCGTACGCTGCTGCGGGCCGCGGCCGCCGGCACCGTGGCGGCCACGGCCGGCTGCACCGGCGGCGGGCGCGCCGTGCAGGTGGCGGTGGTCTGGAGCGGCGCGGAGCTGGCCCGATTCCGGGAGGTGGTGGCCGGCTACGACGGGCCCGTGCAGGCGATCAGCGCCGGCAACGACATCGACGCCTTCCTGCGCGCCCGGCACCTGGCCGGCACCAGCCCCGACGTGGCCATCCTGCCCCGCCCCGGCCTGGTCACCGAGTACGCGCGACGCGGCTGGCTGACCCCACTGCCCGCACCTCCCGGCTACACGGTGCCGGGCGGCATGGGCGACCTGCTCACCGACCGCGGCCAGCGCTACGGCGTCTGGGTGAAGGCGGCGCACAAGTCGCTGTTCTGGCACCTGCCGTCGGTGCTGCCGCAGCCACCGGCCACCTGGGACGACCTCGTGGCGCTCACCCGGCGGCTCGGCGCGCGGGCCCGCCGCGGCGACGGTCCGGCGCCGCTGGCCATCGGCGCGGCCGACGGGTGGGTGCTCACCGACTGGTTCGAGAACGTGCTCGCCGACGTGGCGCCCGACGCCTACGACGCACTCGCCGGGCCGGACGCCGACTGGCAGGGCCGGCCGGTGCGCGACGCGCTGGACCGGCTCGCCGAGATCTGGAGCGTCGACGGGGCCTTCCCCGGCGGGGCGCGGCGAGCCCTCCTCACCCAGTTCGAGGAATCCGTGATCCAGGTGGTGCACTCGCGCCGGGCCGCGATGGTGTTCGAGGGCGACTTCACCGACGACGTGGTCCACCGGTTCCAGCGCGGCCCGGAGGCGCCCACCACGTTCCGGTTCCCCGGCAACCGGGCCGACGGGGGCCCGCTCATCGTGGGCGGCGACGCCGCGGTGGCCTTCGCCCCGTCCGGGGTGGACCTGGTCGCCTGGCTCACCGACGCCGCCGCGTTCCGGCCCTGGCTGCGCTCCGGCGGCTACCTCTCGCCGAGCGTCACCGTCCCGCTGGCCAGCTACGCCGACCCGGTCCGCCGCCGGCTGGCCGGCGAGATGCGCACCGCGGGCACCCTGCGGTTCGACCTCTCCGACCGGCTGCCCGGGCCGTTCACGGGCACCGACGGCGTCGGCATCTGGCGGATCATGCAGGACTTCTTCGCCGACGTGACCGGAGGCGTACGCGCCGGTGAGGCGATCCGCCGCGCCACCGGCCAGCTCGCCGCGGCGGCGCGGAGCGCGGGCGGTGGCCGGTGACCCGCCTCCCGGTGCTCGGCGAACCGGCCGTGCTCGACGACGTGGGGCCGCCGCGGCGCGGGCGGGCGTACCCGGCGGCGGGCGCCACGTCGGCGCTGGTGCTGCCGGCGGCGCTGCTGCTGGGCGGGCTGGTGCTGTGGCCGGTGCTGCGCACGATGCACGCGAGCGTCACGACGGGCGGCCGCTGGGTGGGCGCCGCGCACTTCCGGGAGGCGCTGGCCGCGCCGGGCACCGGCGCCGTGGTCGGCCGTACGCTGCTCTGGGCGCTGCTGGTGCCCGCCGTGGTGACCGGGCTCGGCTACCTGCTGGCCGCGTCGTCGCGCAGGTCCCACGAGGGCGGGCTGGTCCGGCTGATCCTGGTGGTGCCGATCGCCCTGCCCCTGGTCGTCACCGGGGTGACCTTCCGGCTCATGTACGACCCGGACCCGTCGCGGGGGCTGGCCACGCTCGTCGCCGCGCGGCTGACCGGCCGCAGCGGTGACCAGGTGCCGCAACTGCTCGGCCCGCGCCTGGTGACCGTGGCGCTGATGTCGGCGTTCGTCTGGGCGTGGGTGGGGCTCGCCGTGCTGGTGTTCCGGGCCGCGCTGGACCGGCTCCCGTCGAGCCTCGCCGACGCCGTCCGCGCCTACGGCGGCACCCGCCGGCACGTGCTCTGGGACGCCCAGTGGCGGCCGCTGCTGCTGCGTACCGTCGCGGTGGTCTTCGCCCTGGTGGCGCTCGGCACGAGCCGGACGTTCGACCTGATCCTGGTGATGACGCCCGGCTCGGTACGCGACGAGGCCGCGGTGCTCGCGCTGCGCGTGTGGCAGACCTCCGGCGGCACCACCACCGGCGAGGGCGCGGCGCTCGGCGTGATCTGGCTGGCGGCCGTCGCCGGCGGCATGCTGGTGGCGGCGCTGTTCGTCCGGCAGGCGTGGCCGCCGCCGCGGCCCGCCGAGCCGGCCGGGCCCGATCCGGGGGCCGCCCCGCCGCCGCGGCTGTTCCGGCTGCTCGCGGCGGGCGCGGCGATCGCCTGGCTGGTCCCGCTGGCCGTCCTCGTGGCGACGTCGTTGCACGGGCCGGTCGACGCGGCGGCGCGGGGCTGGTGGTCGGCGCCGCCCAACCTGGCCTCGTACCGGGACCTGGTCACCGGGTCGGAACTGTGGCGGGCGCTGGCGTTCACGCTGCTGCTGGCCACCGTGGTCACCGCAACGGTGCTGGTCGTGGCGGTGCTCGCCGCCTACCCGCTGGCCTGGCTCACCGGGCCGGCCGCGCAGGTGACCGGCCTGCTGCTGATGACGGCCGTCGTCGTACCGGTGCAGGTGATCGCCGGTCCGGTCAACGAGGTGCTCGGGATGGTGCTCTCCTCCGGCACCGCCCGGGGCCTGGCGCTGGTGCACATGGCGCTCGGCGTGCCGTTCGCGGTGCTGGTGCTGCGCAACGCGTTCGCCGACCTGCCGGCCGACCAGGTACGCGCGGCCCGGCTCGCCGGCCGCCACTGGTGGGGCACGCTGCGGCGGCTGGCCCGGCACAGCCGCCCGGCGATCGTGGCCGTGTCCGTGCTGGAGTTCGTGCAGGTCTGGAACGACCTCGTGGTCGGGCTGCTGTTCAGCGGCCCGGACGCGGCGCCGCTGGGGCTCTTCCTCGCGGGGCAGACCCGCGGCTTCGTGGCCAACAGCGGGGCGCTGGCCGCGGGCTCGGTGATCGCGTCCGTCCTGCCGGTGGTGCTGGTCGTGCTCGCCCGGCGGCATCTCGTGGCCGGCCTCGTCTCCGGTGGCGTGCGGTGACCGCCCCCACCGGCCCCGGCCGTCCGCCGCGGTGGCCGATCCTGGTGGCGGTCGGCACGCTGGTCAGCGGCGTGGCCGCCAACCTGGCCAGCAACCTGCTCTCCGAGCTGGCCGACAGCGTCCTCGGCCCGGCCAGCATCGCGCTGGCGCTCAGCGGCGCGGTCGGGTGGGTGGTGTTCGAGGTCCGCCGCCGCCGGGCCGACCGCCAGGTCGGCGTCGAACCGACCGACGTGGTGGCCGCCCCCGCCACCGGCGCGCCCACCCTGCCCTACCCGGCCGGCTTCACGGGGCGGGAGGCGCACGTGGCGGCCGTCGTCGACCTGCTCGCCCGGGAGCACGCCGTCGCCGTGCTGGGCCGGCGGGGCGTGGGCACGTCGGCATGCGCCGTGCAGGCGGCCAACCTCTGCCGTGACGACTTCCCCGACGGGCACTACTACCTGGATCTGCGCCGCGGCGGCCGGCCCCGGTCCGCGCGCCAGGTCCTCGCCGCGCTGGCCCGGATCCTCGGCACGACACCGCCCTCCTCGGGCCGGCCGGACGCGCTCGCCGAGGCCGCCGACGCGCTGCGCCGCCACCTCGACGGCCGGAAGATCCTGCTCGTGCTGGACAACGTCGACCGGCCGGCGCAGGTGCGGCCGCTGCTGCCGCCGACCGCGCGTACCTGCCGGCTGCTGATCGCCGGAGGTCCCGCGCTGACCGGCCTCGACGGTGTGGTGGCGCACTGGATCGCCGAGCCGGGGCCGGCCGAGGCCGTCGAGCTCTTCGCCGCCGCCGGTCAGGCCGCGCCGGCCGCCCGGGCCCGTCGGGCCGACCCGCGCGCCGACCCCGCGGTGGCGTCCATCGTCGACCTGTGCGGGCGGCAGCCGCGGACGGTACGGGCGCTGGGTTACCGCACCGCCCAGCACGGCTGGCGGCACAGCGACGTGCTCGACGCCCTGCGCCGCGCCGTGGAGACGCCGCCGCACCAGCGGATCACCGTCTCCCCGGCGGCCCGGCTGGTCACCGAGCGGGACACCGCCTACCGGGCGCTGTCCCCGGAGGCCCGGCGGCTCTACCGGCTCATGTCGCTCAGCCCCGCGCCGGTGGACCGGCCCACCATCGCGGCCCTGGCCGCCCGGCGGCCCGAGCGGGTGGCCCGGCTCCTCGACGAGCTGGCCGCGGCCGCGTTCGTGGCGGGCGCACCCGGCGACCGGTACGAGATCCGCCCGCTGCTCGCCCGGTACGCCCGGCTGCACCTGCGCGACGCCGAACCGGTCCGCCAGCGGGTCGCCGCGCAGGCCCGGCTCACCCGCCACCTGGCGAAGCGCGCCGAGCGGCACGCCGCCAACCTGGCGGCGCTCGGGTCGCCACCGGACCGGGAGTGGTCGCTGCCCCTGGACGACGACCCGTACGGCTGGTTCGACCTGCACCAGGAGCTGCTGCTGGCCGTGGTGCGGGTGCCGGCCGGCGCGGCGGAGACGCTGCCCCGCCGGGTGCGGCGGTGGTGGTTCCGCCTCGCGGTGGCCCTCTGCGGCTGGCTCGCGCACGCCGACCGGCTGGACGAGTGGGAACGGGTGTGCCGCACCGTGCTCGCCACGCCGACCGCCGACGACCGGCCGGAGATCGCCGGGTGGGCGCACAACGAGCTGGGCGTGCTGCGCCGGCGCCGGCACGATCCGCAGGGCGCCGCCGCCGCGCTGACCCTGGCCGTGGCCGAGCGCGGCCGGCGGGGCACCGCGCAGGCGCGCATGAATCTCGGCCTGGCCCTGCTCGACCTCGGTCAACTCGACGACGCGGTCGAGCACCTGGAGCTGTCCCGGCGGCACCGGTCCGCCGCGGACCGGGCCGGGCACGCG
>NZ_RBAN01000013.1 GCF_003626655.1 Micromonospora costi | reverse complement strand
CTCGAAGGACAAGACCGGGCCGGCCCTGATCTTCGGTCGGGGTGACTGGCGCGCCTTCGTCGCCGGCACCAGGGACGGCGCCTTCGGCCCGGCCTGAGCACCGCGAGGCAGATGACGGGCGGGCCGTCGTCCGGTGCACCACCGGACGACGGCCCGCCCGCGCCGTGCGCAGCCCGGAAATGGCGTCGACCGTTTGGCGCGTCACGATCCGCCGGGAATCCCGTCGCCACATCCGTCCCGCCTCGTTGTACCCGTCGGTACGGCGCCGGTCGACAACCGGCCGCGGGATCGGCAACCGAGCGAGGCAGGCGAGACGGATGACGACGATCGGGTCAGACAACCTCACCAACGGGCCGGGGAAGCCGGAGCGGTTCGGCGGGAAGTACCGGGGGGCGCGCCGCGACACCGTCCTGACCGAGGTGGTCTCGACCGAGCCCGACCTCGACGGCCGGGAGACGGGCGCGCCCGACCAGGCCGGCCCACCGCTCTCGCTGCCGTCGCTCGATCCGAACCCGCTCACCGAGCCGTCGTTCCCCCCGACCGGCTGGTCGCCGGAGGTCGGCGAGTCGCTCGTCGACCATCCGCTGCTGCGGGGCCTGCTCATGGAGTTGCCGCCGAAGGGCAGCGTGCCGCCGCCGGGGTGGCTGGACCGGTGGTTCGAGGCCACCCGGGCCATCCTGGAGCTGCTATACGTGCAGGGGGCGGGCCGCTCGCGCTGACGCCGGCTCCTCCGGCCGGACCGCCCGCAGGGCCGCCGACTGTTCCGGCTGGGCTGCCCGCAGCGCCGCCGGCTGTTCCGGCCACGCGGCTCGCGCCCGCTGCTCCACCCATGCCGCCCGGGCGGGCTGCTCCGGCCACGCGGGCCGCGACGCTGTCGGCTCCTCCGGCCACGCGGGCCGCGACGCTGTCGGCTCCTCCGGCCACGCGGGCCGTGCCGGCTCCTCGGGCCGGGCCCGCTCCGCGAGGCGGTTGTGCCGCAGCGCGTGCCGGATGCCGATCGCGAGGACCACGACCGCGCCGACGGTGATCGCCGGGCCGGTGACACCCGGCGCGGTGAGCAGGTCATCGCCGCCCGCCCCGATGACGGCGGGCACCGCGAGCAGGCCGGCGACCTGCAGCGGAAACCCGACCAGCGGGTGCGCCGCCGCGGCGCGCAGGCCGTGCGGCGCCGGGGTCCCAGGCGCCGAGGCGAACGCTCCGGCGCCCGCCCACAGCCGGCGCACCCGGCGTACGGTGCAGGCCGCGACCACCAGCGCCGGCAGGGCGAGGACGTCGAGCGCGGCGGCCGCCCGATCCGCCGCGGCGCCCCCGGGGCTGAGCAGCCCCGCCGCGAGGACGGCGGCGGTCAGCACCAGGCCGGTGAGCGCCAGGACGAGTAGCCATCCGGCGCGCCGGCGCAGCGCGTACGCCTGATCCACCCGGGGCAGCCCGTCCGCGAGTAGGCCGGCGGCCAGCCACACCGCGGCGATCGGCAACAGGACGGCGAGATGGCTCTCCATATGGACAGCCTTGCCCAGGAGCGCCCTCCGCGAATCCGGGCCGCACCCCCCGTTCACCCCCGACACGCCCCGTAGGGGGGCCATCCTGTCGCGTTATGAAAGATTCGACATGTTTATCTCAGTCACTGTCTCGATCTACTCTCGGCTCGATCGGCAGCCATCGATCTGAGCGGGACCCGCGTCGGGCGGCTGCCGGTCGGAGGGAGGTAGAGAGATGGGCCGTGCCCACAGGTCCGTACTCGTCGGGGTGGCCACGCTGACCATGCTGGCCGCAGCCACGCCGGCGCTGGCCGCCGAGCCGACCGGGACGATCCGGGCGGCAGGCGGCGACACCGCCGTGGCCGACAGCTACATCGTCGTCTTCAAGGACACCGCCGTCACCAGGAACAGCGTCGGTGACAACGCCCACCGCCTGGTCGGGCGGCACGGCGGCACGGTGGCGCGCACGTACGGCGCCGCACTGCGCGGCTTCGAGGTCCGGGTCGACGCGAAGGCCGCCGCGCGGATCGCCGCGGACCCGGCCGTCGCGTACGTCGAGCAGAACCACACGGTCTCGATCAACGGCACCCAGACCAACCCCCCGTCCTGGGGTCTGGACCGGATCGACCAGCGGAACCTGCCGCTGAACAGCTCCTACACCTACCCGAACACCGCGTCCAACGTGCGCGCCTACATCATCGACACCGGCATCCGGTTCACGCACAACGACTTCGGCGGCCGGGCGGTCTCCGGCTACGACGCCGTGGACGGCGGCGCGGCCGACGACTGCAACGGTCACGGCACGCACGTCGCGGGCACGGTGGGCGGCTCCGCCTACGGTGTGGCCAAGAGCGTGCAGCTCGTCGGCGTCCGGGTGCTGAACTGCCAGGGCAGCGGCACGAACGCCCAGGTCGTGGCCGGCATCGACTGGGTGACCGCGAACGCGGTCAAGCCGGCGGTGGCGAACATGAGCCTCGGCGGCTCGGCCAACAGCGCGATCGACACCGCGGTCACCAACTCGGTCAACTCCGGCGTCACGTACGCGGTGGCGGCCGGCAACGGCGACGTCCTGGGCAACCGGCAGAACGCCTGCAACTACTCACCGGCCCGGGTCGCCCCGGCGATCACCGTGGGGGCCACCCAGAACAACGACGCCGCGGCCAGCTTCTCCAACTACGGCACCTGCGTCGACATCCTGGCGCCGGGCGTGAACATCACGTCGGCCTGGTACACGAGCAACACCGCCACGAACACGATCAGCGGCACCTCGATGGCCTCGCCGCACGTCGCCGGCGCCGCGGCCCTCGTGCTCTCGGCCAACCCGACGTGGACGCCGCAGCAGGTGCGCGACAGCCTGGTCAACGACGCCACCCCGAACGTGGTGAGCAACGTGGGCACCGGCACCCCGAACCGCCTGCTGTACGTGGTGAACGGCAGCACGCCCCCGCCGACCAACGACTTCTCGGTCTCGGTGTCGCCGACCTCCGGCTCCACGGCGCCGGGCGGCTCGGTGACCGCGACGGTGGGCACGGCCACGACCAGCGGTTCCGCCCAGTCGGTCAGCCTCTCGGCGAGTGGCCTGCCGAGCGGCGCGACCGCCTCGTTCAGCCCGTCGACGGTGACCTCGGGCGGCTCGTCCACCCTCACGATCACCACCACGGCGAGCACGCCGGCCGGCACGTACCCGGTCACGATCACCGGCACCGGCGCGGCGGGCAGCCGTACGGCCACCTACACGCTGACGGTGACGGGCACGGGTGGCGGCTGCTCCGGCACGAACGGCACCGACGTCACGATCCCGGACACCGGCGCCACGGTGGCCAGCTCGATCGTGATCTCCGGGTGTGGCCGCAACGCCTCGGCCAGCTCGCAGATCGCCGTGAACATCGTGCACACCTACCGCGGTGACCTGGTGATCGACCTCGTCGCCCCGGACGGCTCGTCGTACCGGCTGAAGAACAGCAGCTACTTCGACGGCGCCGACAACGTGAACACGACCTACACCGCCAACCTCTCCAGCGAGGCGGCGAACGGCACCTGGCAGCTGCGGGTGCGTGACGTCTACGCCGGTGACTCCGGCTACCTCAACACCTGGAGCCTGACCCTCTGACCAGCGGCCACGCGGGGCCCTTCCCGGTCGGGAGGGGCCCCGCCCCGTGCTTGGGGCGGGGGTGCCTCCGTCGGGTCAGACCGCGAAGCTGGCGGGTCGTTCCGTGGCCGGCGCGGGCGGGGTCGCCTTCCACAGGCCGACCTTCTGCGCCATCAGGCGGGAGAGGTACGCGGGGTTGAGGATCACGTACCGGCGCCAGAGTCGCTTCGGCTCCAGGCCCAGCCGCCAGAACCACTCCAGGCCGGCGCGCTGCATCCACGAGGGAGGCTTGCGCAGCAGGCCGGCGTGGTAGTCGAAGGCCGCTCCGACCGCCATGAGGGGCATGTCCAGCAGCGGCCGCATGGCGTACGTGAAGACCTCCTGGCGCGGGCAGCCGAGCCCGACCAGCACGAGCCGGGCGCCGCTGGCCCGGATCCGGTCGGCGATCTCCTGGTCCTCGCCCGGCTGCACGGCGCGGAACTTCGACGGCTCCACTCCGGCGATCTTGAGCGCGGGGAACATCCGCTCCAGCGCCGGGATCAGCCGGGACAGGGTCTCCTCGGTGGAGCCGTACAGGTAGACCGGCAGGCCCTCGTCGGCGAACCGGGAGAGCACGTGCAGGGTCAGCGTCGGGCCGTAGACCCGGTCGGTGAGGCCGGCGTGGTGCAGCAGGTTGAGCGCCCACCGCACCGGCTGCCCGTCCGGGGTGACCACGTCGAAGGAGTTGAGCCGGGCGTTGTGCGCGGGGTCGAGCACCCCGGTCATCACGCCGTGCACGGCCAGCGCGGTCAGTGCCAGCGGGCGGCGCTCCTGGGCGGCCGCCACCACCTGCTCCGTCGCCGTGGCGTAGTCCGTGGCGTCCACGAGGACGCCCAGCACGTTCCGCTTCCGCTGCGCCGTCATGCCGAGGGCACCCACTTGTCCACGTTGGCCTCGTAGATCTCCCGCATGATCATGGGTACGTCGTAGACCTGCTTCCACTCGGGGTAGTCGGCCTGGAACGCCTCATTCGAGCCGATCCACCACTTGTGGTCGCCGACCCGGTTCTCCTCGACGTACTCCGAGATCATCTCCTGGCCGGTGATCCGCTCGGCCTCGGCGAACGCCTCCCGCATGGAGGTGTTGGAGTGCCGCCCGCCGCCCAGGTTGTAGACCGCGGCCGGGCGCGGGTTGCGGAAGAAGGCCTCGAACGCGGCGACCACGTCCGAGCTGTGGATCGCATCCCGCACCTGCTTGCCCTGGTAGCCGTAGATGCGGTACGTGCGGCGCTCCATGTTGGCCCGCATCACGTAGCCAAGGAAGCCGTGCAGCTCGGTGGCCGAGTGCGCCGGCCCGGTCAGTGTGCCACCGCGGAAGCAGGCCGTCCGCATGCCGAAGTAGCGGCCGTATTCCTGGACCATCACGTCCGCGGCGACCTTGGAGGCCCCGAAGATCGAGTGCAGGGAGGAGTCGATCGACATGTCCTCCCGGATGCCCTGCTCGTAGGGGTGCCCGGGCTCGATCTCCCAGCGGGTCTCCAGCTCCACGAAGGGCAGGCTGTTCGGCCGGTCGCCGTAGACCTTGTTGGTCGAGCAGTGGACGACGGGCGCCTCGATGCAGTGCTCGCGGACGTTCTGCAGGACGTTCAGCGTGCCGCCGGCGTTGACGTCGAAGTCGGTGTACGGGTCGCGGACCGCCCAGTCGTGCGACGGCTGCGCCGCGGTGTGGATGACGACGGCGATGTCGGCGCCGTAGTGCCGGAACACTCCGGCCAGCGCGTCCCGGTCACGGATGTCGATGGCGTGGTGCGTGTACGCCGCGCCCAGCTCGCCGGCCAACCGCTGGACGTTCCAGGCGGTCGACGCCTCGGCGCCGAAGAACCGCTGCCGCATGTCGTTGTCGATGCCGACCACGTCGAGGCCGAGGCCGGCGAAGTGCCGGACCGCCTCGGAACCGATCAGACCGCCCGACCCGGTCACCAACGCGACACTCACACGCCACTCCTGGTCCTTAGGAGGCACAAACCATCGGAGCATAGCGTGACGCGCGGCACGCCCCGATACGTCGCGAGGGCCCCGCGACCTGCGGAGCCCTCGGCTTATGGTGGGGAAGGGGGGAGTTGAACCCCCACGCCCTTTCGGGCACACGGACCTGAACCGTGCGCGTCTGCCATTCCGCCACTTCCCCGTGGCACGACCGGATCACTGTAATCCGCCGACCTCGCCGTCTCCGGCGGGGCCCGGCACATATTACGCTGTCCCGGTCTTCACCACGACCGGTTACCGTTCGTGGCGGACGAAAGAGTAGCACGGCATGAGGTGCCCGTCCGAACGGGCCGGGAGCAGGCGGCCGAGCGGCGTGTGAGCTGCGCGCGCGCCGGCCGGATACCATCATGTCCTCGGGACCCGAGGAGGAGCCGGTGAGCGTGCTGCAACGCTTCGAGAAGCGTCTGGAAGGCCTGGTCGAAGGGGCCTTCGCCAAGGTCTTCAAAGGGGTGGTCCACCCCGTGGAGATCCTCAACGCCATGCAGCGGGAGGCCGAGGCGCACAAGGCCATCCTGGCCGGTGGGCGCACGTTGGTGCCCAACCGCTACGTGATCGATCTCTCGCCGTACGACCACAGTCGGCTGGCGCCGTACGCCGCCGCGCTCGCGCAGGAGCTGGCGCAGTCGCAGGCGGAGTTCATCGGCGAGCAGGCGTGGACGGTCTACGGCGACGTGATCGTCGAGATCGAGCGCGGTGAAGGGCTGGACACGGGCATGTTCCGGGTCACCGCCGAGGTCTACACCGGTGGCGACGTCGCCCCGGCGCCGGCGCCCGGCTACGACGCCGGCCCGCCCGCCTACCCGGCGTACGACCAGGGCGGCGGCTACGGTCCCCCGCCCGGCCACGGCGGCAGCCGCAACGTCCGGCTGGTCTCCGGCGACGGGCGCACCTACCCCTTGCAGATGGGCTCGACGGTCATCGGCCGCGGCGACCAGGCCAACCTGCGCCTGCCCGACGTCGGGATCTCCCGCCGCCACGCGCGGCTGGACTTCGACGGCGGCCAGGTGGTGCTGACCGACCTCGGCTCCACCAACGGCACGATGGTCAACGGCCAGCGGGTCTCCGCCGTCGCCCTCAACCCCGGCGACATGATCCAGCTCGGCACCACGACCCTGACCTTCCGCGTGGACGGCTGATCAGCGTTGCCGGAACTCGTCATCACCGTCGCCCGGTTCGGGTTCCTGATCCTGCTGTGGATCTTCGTGTTCACGGTGGTCGGCGTCATCCGCCGGGACCTCTTCGCGGGTGCCCGTTCGGGCCGGCTGGTGGCCGCGCCCCGGGCGGTCGGCGCCTCGACGGGGCAACAGGCGGCGAGGCCCGCCAAGGTGAAGCGGGGCAGGGCCGCGCACCAACTGGTGGTGACGGCCGGTCAACTGGCCGGCACCCGGATCACCCTGGGTGACGCGCAGATCACCATCGGTCGCGCGGAGGACTCCACCCTGGTGATCACCGACGACTACGCCTCGGCGCGACACGCCCGGCTCGTGCCGCGCGACGGGCAGTGGTTCGTCGAGGACCTCGGCTCGACTAACGGCACCTATCTGGATCGCGCTAAGGTCACCGGACCAACCCCCGTCCCCCTCGGCGTGCCGATCCGGATCGGCCGCACTTCCCTCGAGTTACGGCCATGACTCTGACCCTGCGCTATGCGGCCCACAGCGACCGCGGTCTGATCCGAGACGGTAATCAGGATTCCGTCTACGCCGGGCCGCGGCTACTCGCCGTCGCCGACGGCATGGGCGGCATGGCCGCCGGTGACGTCGCCAGCAACATCGTCATCGGTGCCATGGCGCCGCTCGACGAGGACGTCCCGGGGGACGCCCTCGTCGATGCGTTGCGTTCCGCCGTGGGCACCGCCAACCAGCAGCTCCGCGAAACGGTGGACGCCAACCCGCAGCTGGAGGGGATGGGCACCACGCTCACCGCGACCCTCTTCTCCGGCTCCAAGCTCGGGATGGTGCACATCGGTGACTCGCGGGCCTATCTCCTGCGCAACGGTGAGTTCGCGCAGATCACCAAGGACGACACGTACGTCCAGATGCTCGTCGACGAAGGCCGGATCAGCGCCGAAGAGGCGAGCAGCCACCCGCAGCGGTCGCTGCTGACCCGCGCCCTCGACGGCCGGGACATCGACCCGGAGTACTCGGTACGCCAGGTGCTGCCCGGTGACCGTTACCTGATCTGCAGCGACGGGCTCTCCGGCGTGGTCAGCGCGGACACCATCGCGGAGACCATGCGGGAGTACACCGACCCGCAGCAGTGCGTCGAACGGCTGGTGCAGCTCGCGCTGCGCGGCGGCGGTCCGGACAACATCACCGTGATCATCGCCGACGCCACCGACCAGGACATCGTCGAGGCCACGCCGATCGTGGGTGGCGCCGCCGCCCGGGACCGCGGCATGGCCACCTCGGCCGACAGCTCGACGCCGGCCGCCCGGGCCTCCGCGCTCTCCGCGCCCCGGTCCGCGGCCCCGGACGAGCCCGCCGCGTCCGACGACGACGAGCCGGAGCCGCGCCGGCACCGGCCGGTACGGGCCGCGGCCATGGGCCTGGCGCTGCTGGTGATCCTCGGCGGCGGGCTCTTCGCCGGCTGGAGCTACACCCAGCGGCAGTACTACGTCGGCGCCACCGAGGACGGCCAGGTGGCCGTGTTCCGCGGGATACAGGGCCAGATCGCCGGTCTGGACCTCTCCACCGTGCACTCCACCAGCCCGGCCGAGCTGAACGACCTGACCCTGGCCGCCCAGGAGCAGGTCAAGCAGGGCATCCCCGCCAAGAGCGAGCCGGACGCCGAGCGCCGGCTGGCGGAGCTGACCAGCGACAGCCCGACCAACCCCAACCTGAAGCCGATCTGCCCGTCGACCCCGCTCGTGCCGTCCGGCTCGCCGAGCCCGGCACTGTCCCCGACGGCGGTCGCGACGTCGCCCACCCCGAGTGGCACCGCCGCTGCCGGCGCGCCCGCTGGCGGCAGCCGCGCCCCGAGCGTCGCCGCCACGCCCAGCGCCAGCCCCAGCAACAGCCCGGCCGGCACCGAGCCGACCGGCACGCCCGACGCCCCGCCCTCCGACTCGGCCACGCCGGTGCTCGACCCGGCCACCTGCCGGTCGCCCGAGTGAGCGTCGGCCCGACCCCGAGGACCCTTCCGTGACCGCAGCGGCCACACCGGCAGCCTCGCCCGCCACCACGGGCGAGCAGCCCGGCGTACGCCTGGCCCGGTCCCGGCGTAACGCCGAGCTGTCCCTGCTGGCGCTGGCCATGGTGCTGGTGGCCGCGTACGGGGCGACCGTCGAGGCGAACCTGCTCGACACGGTCACCCCGGACTTCTGGGTGCCCGCCGCCGCCCTGGGTGCGGTCTTCCTCGGCCTGCACCTGGTCATCCGGTTCCTGGCCCCGTACGCCGATCCGGCCCTGCTGCCGGCGGTCGCGCTGCTCAACGGCCTGGGTGTGGGCTTCCTGCGCCGGATCGACCTCAACGACGCCCTCCCTGCGGACCGGGAGACCCTGGCCATCTTCGCGGGCACCGGCGGGCGCCAGCTCGCCTGGACGCTCGTGTCGGTGATCCTCGCGGCCGCCCTCCTCGTGCTGATGCGCGACCACCGTTCGGTCTCCCGGTACGCGTACACCCTGGGCCTCGCCGGCATCGTGCTGGTGATGATCCCGGCGGTGCTGCCGGGCCGGTTCTCCGAGATCAACGGCGCCAAGCTGTGGATCAAGTTCGGCGACGCCTTCTCGATCCAGCCCGGTGAGTTCGCGAAGCTGGCCCTGCTGGTCTTCTTCGCCTACTACCTGGTGCGCAAGCGCGAGGTGCTGTCACTGGCGAGCCGCCGCTTCCTGGGCATCGACTTCCCGCGGGGGCGGGACCTCGGCCCGGTGGTCGTGGTCTGGCTCATCAGCCTCCTGGTCCTCATCTTCGAGAAGGACCTCGGCACCTCGCTGCTGTACTTCGGCATGTTCGTGGTGACGCTCTACATCGCCACCGAACGGGTCAGTTGGCTGCTCATCGGTCTGGTGCTCTTCTTCGGCGGTGCGTACCTCGCGTACATCCTCGGCGACCTGGTCGGCGGGCCGTTCGCCAACTTCTACCTGCGGGCGGAAATCTGGCTGGACCCGTTCGCCGACCCGCACGACAAGGGCTACCAGCTCGTCCAGGGCCTGCTCGCGCTCGGCACCGGCGGCCTGTTCGGCGCCGGCCCGGGCGGCGGCCAGCCGGGCCTCCTGCCCGAGGTGCAGAACGACTTCATCTTCGCGGGCATCGGCGAGGAGATCGGGCTGTTCGGCCTCTCCGCGCTGCTCGTCGTCTACCTGCTGATCGTCGAGCGGGGCCTGCGCGCCGCGTTGGCCGTCCGCGACTCGTTCGGCAAGCTGCTGGCCGGCGGCCTGGCGTTCACCCTCGGCCTCCAGGTGTTCGTGATCGTGGGCGGGATCAGCAAGCTCATCCCGCTCACCGGCCAGACCACCCCGTTCCTCTCCGCCGGTGGCTCCTCGCTGATGGCCAACTGGCTGCTCATCGCGGTGCTGCTGCGCGTCTCCGACGGGGCCCGCCGGCCCGTCACCGGCGGGGGCGGCAAGGTGGCCCGACCGGCCGGCGGCCCGCCGGAGCAGCTGCACGGTGCCCCCACGGAGGTGATCAGGCCGTGAACGCGCCCCTGCGCCGCGCCGGCATCGTCGTCATGATCCTCTTCGGGCTCCTCTTCGCGAACCTGAACTGGATCCAGGCCTACAAGGCCGACGAGTACCGCAACAGCGACTACAACGGCCGGGTCCAGGTCGCCGAGTACGAGCGCAAGCGCGGCAACATCGAGGCCGGCGGCACGGCGCTCGCCAC
The DNA here is from genome assembly GCF_003626655.1 of Micromonospora costi. Classification (GTDB taxonomy): domain Bacteria; phylum Actinomycetota; class Actinomycetes; order Mycobacteriales; family Micromonosporaceae; genus Micromonospora; species Micromonospora costi. The sequence continues at coordinate 47,863 of NZ_RBAN01000013.1, read as the reverse complement.
CAGCAAGGAGACCGACGGCGAGCTGAAGTTCCTGCGCACGTACCCGGGCGGCGCGGAGTACGCGCACGTGCTCGGCTACAAGCCGGTGAACCTGGCCGACACCGGCATCGAGCGGATCGAGAACGACTTCCTGGCGGGCACCAGCGACCAGCTGATCGGTGACCGGATCAAGGACATGTTCACCGGCGACCAGACCAGCGGTGGCAACGTCCTGCTCACGCTCTCCAAGAAGGCCCAGAACGTCGCGTACGACGAGCTGCGCGACAACGACCTCGGTGTGAAGCGGGGCGCGGCGATCGCCATCGACCCGCGCACCGGCGCGGTGCAGGCGCTGGTCTCCATGCCCAGCTTCGACCCGAACCCGCTCGCCAGCCACGACCCGAAGAAGGCCTCGGCGGCGTACAACCAGCTGGAGCAGGACCCGGACGGCCCGCTGAAGAACCGGGCCCTCTCGGAGACCCTGCCGCCCGGCTCCACCTTCAAGATCGTGGTGGCCGCCGCGGCGCTGGAGAACGGGATCGGCAAGGAGACGGAGATCAAGGCCGGCTCCAGCTACACCCCGCCGACCTCGGGCACCCCGATCCGCAACGCGGCCGCGTCGATCTGCCCCGAGTCGCAGGTCACCCTCATGGAGGCCGTCACCGAGTCGTGCAACACCGGTTTCGCGCAGCTCGGTGTGCGGCTCGGCGCCGACGCGATCAAGGAGAAGGCCCGGCAGTTCGGCTTCGAACAGGACGACCTGACCGTCGGCCAGCTCGGCGAGGACGGCCTGACCGTGGCGGCCAGCCGGACGGGCGACATGACGGCGCCGGACGGGGCCACCGACCCCGCCGCGCTGGCCCAGTCCTCGATCGGCCAGCGTGACGTCCGGATGACCCCGTTGCAGGGCGCGCTGATCGCCGCCTCGGTGGCCAACGGCGGCAGCCAGATGCGGCCGTACCTGATCAAGCAGCTCCTCGGGCCGGACCGGACCACGGTCTACGACGCCGCGAAGCCGCGCGAGCTGCGCCGCCCGGTGAGCGACCAGGTCGCCGGCGACCTGCGCGACATGATGGTCAGCGTCGTCGAGAACGGTACGGGCCGGAAGGCCGCCATCAACGGGTACACGGTCGGCGGCAAGACCGGCACGGCCCAGTCGGCGCCGGACCGGCCCGACCACGGCTGGTTCATCGGCTTCGCGCTGGACAAGAACGGCACGCCGGTCTCGGCGGTCTGTGTGGAACTGGAGCAGGCCGGCCCGGGCGGCAGCGCCGAGGCCGCGCGGATCGCCGGCCTGATCATGCGAGCGGCCATCAACGATCCCGGGGGCCGCTGACATGCTCAGCCCCGGGGTCCAGCTCGGCAACCGCTACCGCCTCGACGAGCGGATCGCCAGCGGTGGCATGGGCGACGTGTGGCGCGGCACCGACCAGGTGCTGGGCCGTACGGTCGCCGTGAAGAGCCTGCTCCCGGCGCTGCTCGACGAGCCGGGCTTCGCCGAGCGGTTCCGCGGCGAGGCCCGCACCATGGCGACCATCAACCACCCCGGGGTCGTGGACGTCTACGACTTCGGCAACGACCAGCAGATCGCCTTCCTCGTGATGGAGTACGTCGAGGGCGACCCGCTGTCGGCCACCCTGAGCCGGGTCGGCCGGCTGACCCCGGCCCGGACGATGGCCCTGGTCGCCCAGGCCGCCGACGCGCTGCACGCCGCCCACGAGAAGGGCATCGTGCACCGCGACGTGAAGCCCGGCAACCTGCTGGTCCGGCCGAACGGCACGCTGGTGCTCACCGACTTCGGCATCGCCCGCTCCGACCTGGTCGGGCAGCTCACGGCGGCCGGCTCGGTGCTCGGCACGGCCTCGTACATCTCGCCCGAGCAGGCGATGGGCCAGGTCGCCACGCCCGCCTCCGACGTCTACGCGCTGGGCGTGGTCGCGTACCAGTGCCTCGCCGGCCGGCGCCCGTTCGAGGGGGACAATCCGCTCGAAATAGCCATGAAGCACGTCCAGGAGACGCCTCGGTCGCTGCCGGCCGACATCCCGCCGCAGGTACGGGTGATCGTCGAGCGCGCCCTGGCCAAGGATCCGACGGCTCGCTGGCCGAGCGCCGCGGCCCTGTCCGGGGTGGCCCGCCAGGCCAAGGCCGCGCTGTCCCAGCAGGCCCGCACCGGCGGTCAGTCCCGGCCGATCTCCGGCGTGCCCGCCTCCCCGGCCCCCGCGCCGGGGCGTGCCCAGGTGCCACCGCCGCAGCAGGCACGCCCACCGGCCGTCGCGCAACGGCCGCCGACCGCCGCACCGCCGCCGCGTCCGGCCGCCACGGCACCCCGCCCCGGCGCCGCCGCGCCCGTGCAGCCCGCGCGGCCCACCGTGGTCGCACCGGCCGCCGTGGCGCAGCCCCGGCCACCCCTGGCCCAGGCCGGCTACCCGCGGGGCGCCGCGTCGGTGCCGCCGGCCCAGGCCCGGCAGGAGCCGGCGCCGGCGTACGTGCGGCAGCCCGGCCCGGCGATGCCGGCGCCCGAGGCCGGCCGGTCCCGGCCCGGGATGGTCCTCGTGGCCGTCCTCCTGGCCGTACTGGTCCTGCTCTGCTCCGGCGTGATTTCCTACAAGCTGCGGAAGAGCGCGCAGGCCGGCGATCCCGGCGCGTTCAGGCCGCCGACCGTGACGTCCGGCGCGCTCGCGGCCGACGGACGCGACGATCTGACCGTGACGTCGTACCGTCGCAAGGAGCGGCTCCGGCCGGCGAGCGGCGAGACGACGACGAGCGAAGGACGACAGACGCGATGACAGCGCAGGCCCGCCTGCTGGGTGGCAGGTACCAGGTCGGCGAGCTGCTCGGCTACGGCGGCATGGCTGAGGTGCACCGCGGTCGCGACCTCCGGCTCGGTCGGGACGTCGCGATCAAGATGCTCCGTACGGACCTCGCCCGCGACGCCACCTTCCAGATGCGGTTCCGGCGGGAGGCGCAGAACGCCGCCTCGCTGAACCACCCGGCGATCGTGGCCGTCTACGACACCGGTGAGGAGACCGCGCCGACCGGCGAGACACTGCCGTTCATCGTGATGGAGTTCGTCAACGGGCGGACCCTCAAGGAGGTGCTCGGCGCCGAGGGGCGGCTCCAGCCCCGCCGGGCGCTGGAGATCTGCGCCGACGTGTGCGCGGCCCTGGAGTTCAGCCACCGGCACGGCATCATCCACCGGGACATCAAGCCCGGCAACGTGATGCTGACCCAGACCGGCCAGGTCAAGGTCATGGACTTCGGCATCGCCCGGGCCCTGGCCAGCGGTGCCACCACCATGACGCAGACCAGCGCGGTGATCGGCACGGCGCAGTACCTCTCGCCCGAGCAGGCGCGGGGCGAGGCCGTCGACGCCCGGTCCGACGTCTACGCGGCCGGCTGCGTCCTCTTCGAGCTGCTCTGCGGCCACCCGCCGTTCGTCGGGGACAGCCCGGTCAGCGTCGCCTACCAGCACGTACGGGAGGCGCCGCCGACGCCGAGCGACATCAACCCGGACGTGAACCCCGCGGTCGACGCGATCGTGCTCAAGGCGCTGTCGAAGAACCCGCTCAACCGCTACCAGAGCGCCGCCGAGATGCGGGCCGACCTGCTCCGCGCCGCCGCCGGCCGGCCGGTGCTCGCCACGCCGGTGATGCGCGAACACGAGACGATGCCGATGGCGCCGGCCGCCGCGGTCCCGGCGTACCCGGCCGGCGGCGGAGCCGCGCCGCCCACCGGCCAGATCCCGGCCCGGGTAGGCGACCCGCGCCGCCGCCGGGCGTCGTCCTGGCTGATCGCCACGTTCGCCGCGGTCGGCGTGCTCGCGGTGATCGCCCTGGTCGCCGCGCTCCTGTGGGACCGGCAGGGCGAGGAACTGGGGACGGTGCCCGCGCTCACCGGCAAGACGCAGGCGCAGGCGTTCCAGGAGATCCAGAACGCCGGCTTCGCGCCGCAGGTCGGCGAGCAGGTGCAGAACACGACCTGCAAGAAGGGCACGGTCGTCAACCAGGACCCGGCGCCGAACACCCAGCTGGAGCCGAGCCGGACGGTGACGGTCCAGATCTGCGGCGGCCCCAGCATGAAGCAGATCCCGAGCGGCCTGGTCGGCGGGACGTACGAGAGCGCCAAGCGGGAGCTGGACGGGCTGGGTCTCACGGTCAAGCGCGTCGAGGAGAACAGCGCGAAGGAGAAGGACACCGTCCTCAAGGTGGCGCCCGCCGCCGGCACGCAGGTGCCGGAGGGCAGCGAGGTGACGCTCACCGTCTCCAAGGGCAACGTGGGTAAGGTGCCGCGGGTCATCGGCTCGACCGCGGAGGACGCGCAGGAGGAGCTGGAGGACGCCGGCTACCGGGTCGAGGTCCGGGACGGCGACGAGGTGCCCGCTGACCAGGCCGGTCGTGTCCAGCGGCAGAGCCCGGGCGCGGGTGAGAACCTGGAGCGGGGCAAGACGGTGGTCATCGAGGTGGGCATCCCCGAGCCGTCGGCGCCGCCCACCAGCACGTCGCCCACCCCCACACCAACGGCGACGCCGACCACGCCGGGCACCGGCGGTGGCCTCCCGGTGTTCCCGCCCCCGTCCAACTACCCCTGGAACGACTGACCCCGGGTCTCCCGCCGGCCCCGCTCCGGCCCCCGTCACCGCGCGGTGATCATGAAGTTATTGTCCCGACACGCCGATGTGGCGGGCAATAACTTCATGATCACCGGGGAGCCGGCGGGGGAGGCGGGACGGCCGGGGGGCCGGGTTAGGCGGCGGCGAAGGCGGCTCGGCGGCGGGCGTCGACCTCGGCAGCCAGCGCCGGGGCACGCTCCAGCGCCTCTGGATGCCCGCACGCCGCGAGCCAGTTGGCCAGCATGAGGTGACCGCCCTCGGTGAGTACCGACTCCGGGTGGAACTGCACGCCCTCGATCGGCAGGCTGCGGTGCCGCATCGCCATCACGACCCCCGAGCCGGTCCAGCCGGTGACCTCCAGCTCCTCCGGCAGCGTCTCGGGGACCACGGCCAGCGAGTGGTAGCGGGTCGCGGTGAACGGGTCGGGGAGGCCGGCCAGGACACCGACCGACTGGTGCCGGACCTCGGACGTCTTGCCGTGCAGCAGTTCGGGGGCGCGCGCCACGGTCGCGCCGAAGGCCTCGCCGATGGCCTGGTGACCGAGGCACACACCGAAGATCGGCAGCTCCCCGGCGTACTGGCGGATCACGTCGAGGCAGATGCCGGCCCGGTCCGGGCTGCCCGGCCCCGGCGACAGGAGGATCCCGGCCGCGCCGACCTTCCCCACCTCGGCGACGTCGATCTCGTCGTTGCGGCGGACCTCGCACTCCACGCCGAGCTGGCCGAGGTACTGCACGAGGTTGAACACGAACGAGTCGTAGTTGTCGATCACCAGGACGCGCATGGACTCACCGGCTCGGAGAGGGGGGCGGGGTGTTGTTCCGGTCAGTCTCGTACGGCAGGTCGTGCTCGTCGCCCGCCGGGGCGTCGTCACCAGGGATCGCGTCGCCCGCCGGGTCACCGGTCACGTCGGCGTCCTGGGTCACCTGCACGTCGTCGAAGGGGAGCAGCGGCTCCGCCCACGGGAAGACCACGTACCAGAGCAGGGCCACCGTGGCGGCGAGCAGCAGCACCGACCCCGTGAGCTTCCCGACCAGGCCGAACGGGAGCTTGCGCCAGATCCACGCGTACATCCGTCAGACTCCCAGCTCCGCCGGACGGCCCTCGGACTTCGGCTGGGTCCGGTCCAGCTCGGCGTGGATGATCAGCCGCTGGTAGTTGTCGAACTTCGGGTTGCACGTGGTGAGCGTGAGCATCCGCCGGGTCGCCTTCTCACCCGGCTTGCCCGGCACGGGCGCCACCACCTCGACCTGGGTGGGCTTCACGATGCGGGTCTGCGAGACCTTGTAGACGTACCACTCGGTCTTGCCCTCGACGACGATCGCGTCGCCGTTGTCGAGCTCGTCCAGCCGCCAGAACGTGGCGCGGTTCCGGTGCCCGGCGACGGCGAAGTTGCCGACCTGGCCCGGCATGGCGCTCTTCGGGTAGTGCCCCGGGGCGTACCGGATGTCGGCCTGGGTGACGCCCTCGACGACGACCCAGTTCTTGTCCAGCTTCGGGATGTAGAGACCCGCGATCGGCTTGCCGTGCACCGGTGGGCTCGGCTTGGCTGACGGGCTGGCCGAGGTCGAGGCGGAGACGGTGGGATCACCGGTCGGCCCCCACGCCTGGGCCAACTGCTGGCTGAGGTCGTTCTGGTGGGCGTCGACGATCGCCGACTTGCCCCAGACCTCGTAGCCGGCGAAGAGCAGCACCACGAGGCCGAAGGTGATCAGGACCTCGCCGCTGACGCGCAGCCCGGCGCGGATGCGCGAGGCGAGCGACGGCCGGGTCAGCTCCGAGTAGACGCTCTTGTAGCCCTCGCCGGTCTGCTCCGGTCGGAGCTGGACCACCCGCTCGCCCCGCCGCGGGCGCGGCGGCTCGCCGGGTACGGGATCGGCCGGGTCGTCGGTCTCCGGCGGCTTGGGCACCGCGCCCATCAATGCCGTGGAATCGAGCGCCGGGTGCCGGGGCGGCGCGCCGCCGGCGGAAATCGTCGGGATCAGCGCGGTGGCGCCGGGATCGGCGGACGGCGGGACCGGCCCGCCCGGTTGACCGGAGGGGGCCGGTGCGGCCGAAGTCCGGTCGGCGCGGGACGCGACCGGCGGGATGAACGCCGTCGGCCCCTCGGTGGCACCGGATCCGGGGTTGCCGGGTGGGCCACCGGCGACCGCGCCGGCGGTGGGGGGCTGCTCCGGCGAGGCGGCCCGGGGCAGGCCACCGCCCGGCCGACCGGGGTCGGACCCGGCGGCGGCGCGGGTCGGGAGCGCATCCGGAGCGGCCGGGCGCACGGGGATGTCCCCCGGGTAGCGCTGGCCGCCGGGAACGTCCGCCGCGTATCGCTGGCCGCCGGAGGCGTCCGCCGGGTAGCGCTGGGCGGCCGGGGCGTCGGTAGGGGCGGGGCCGCCGGCCGGAGAGGCGTGCCGCGGGTCGCGGGGGTCTCCGACGGCGCTGTCGCCGGGGTACGCGGACGGCGCCGGAGGACCGGCGGGCGACGTCGGGCGGCCGAATCCTCGGGGGTCGGCCGCCGGCGACGTGGGCGCGCTCGCCGGGGACACCGGCGCTCCGTACCCGGGGTGGACAGGCCCGTCGGCCGCCGACGGTGGCGAGGCGTGGTCGGCCGCGGGAGCGGACCGGAACGGCAGGTCGGGCCCGGGACGGGTCGGGGCGGCGCCGGGCCACGGCGGCGGAGGCGCGGGCGACAGCGGTGCGGGCGGTTGCGGCGCGGGCGGCCGGTCGACCGGCGCGCGCGATGGCAGGACCGGGTCGGGCCAGGCACCCCGCGAGCGGCGCGGGGCCTGCTCGCCGCGGTCGACCTTGGGCAGGAACGCGGTCTGGTCGTCGCTGGGATCCCGGTGCCGGCCGTCGGGCCGGTCCTCCTCAGTCACCGGGCACCGTCGCCGAGCGCAGGGCGGTCGAATCCTCGAACGCCGGCACGGTCACCGTCGATACGTTCTCCCGGTAACCGAGCTGGTAATGGTCGACCGCGTCCTTGAACAACCGGACTCCCTGGGACTCGGCGAGTGCCTGCTGCATGGCAGTCGGATCGCCGATCGCTACGATCTTGAATGGTGGGGAGTACACCCGGCCGTGCAGCAGCAGGGTGTTACCGACGCAGCGTACCGCGCTGGTGGCTAGCACGCGGACGTTCATGATTGACATTGCCTCGGCCCCGCCGGCCCACAGGGCATTCACCACCGCCTGGACGTCCTGCTGGTGCACCACCAGGTCGTCGTTGCTCACCCCTTCGGGCAGGCGCTGGTCACTGCGGCGCGGCGCGTCATTGAGCTCGACTGTCATGCCGATGCCGGTCAGGGCGGTGAAACCGGCGGCCTGGCGGGTGCCGGCGGCCCGCTCCTGCTGCGTCTTGATCGGGCCGTCCTGCTCGGCGAGCGCGTCGGTCCGTTCCTCGACGTCCTGCCGCAGCGCGGCGGCCCGCTGCTCACTGGCGGCGACCTGCTGCCGGCGTTCCTCGATCAACTGGTTGAGCTGGGGGCGCCGGTCCTCACGCAGCGCGGTGCCGCCGGCGGTCGTCGCGGTGGTGGTGAAGAGCAGCCCGGCCGCGGCGGCGATCAGCGGCACCCCGACCGACCAGCCCGGCCGTCGTTGCCGCGGGCGCCGTGGCAGCAGCCCGGCGACGGCGCGCCGGAGCACCTTCTGCCAGGAGGCCGCGCCGGATGTGTACTCCACCGAGCGTTCCTTCCCGTCGTTCCGCGTCGGCTCGCGACCGCCGGAGCGGCGTGGTGACCTGGAACACTCCACCCTTTCCGGTCACTCCGCGCACCCGCCTGACCCCATTCGTGGATTGGGCGGGCCTTCCGGACTACGCTAGCTGTCGAACATTATTGGCCATGGACCGTCGCCCCCGCGCCCGGTTGTCAGGCCGGACGAGGTCGTAATAACCCCCTCTGGAGAGCGTCGTGCCCAAGTCTCAGGTCCGTAAGAAGAAGGTGTACACCCCCCCGACGGACGTGCGCCCGACGGCGACGGCGGCGACGCGCAAGCCTAGCCCGGTCTGGCTGCCGATCACGGCGGTCGCGCTCATCGTCGTCGGCATCGCCTGGCTGGTGGTCTACTACCTGTCCGAGCAGGCCTACCCGGTCATGTCGTGGGGCTACTGGAACCTCGCGGTGGGCTTCGGCGCGATGGTCGCCTCCCTGATCCTTCTCTCCCGCTGGCGCTGACCCGGCGCCCGGCGGGCCGCCCCGGCCACGGGGCCGATCCACGTCACTCGACGCCGCCCCTGCCCGGCACGGCCGGGCGGGGCACCCTATGGTGTGCGCAGGGGCGGCGTGGCCCGTGCGAGAAGACTCACGTTACCGCTGGGTAACCTTGCGCGTAGGCTGCACTGCATGACCGAGCGGAGCCCGGTCATCGACCGGTCCGGTCGAGGGTGCGGCAGCGGCGGCTCGCCGATCGTGCCCTGACCCGGCCCCGGTCGCCGAGCCGTTGGACAGGCAGCAGACCGGGGAGGCCAACGCGATGGGCAGCGTCCAGATCGTCACCACGATCCTCGCGGCCGCCATCACCGCCGTGGCGGTGTGGCTTGCGGTACGCGCGGTCATGAAGATGACGGCCGTCATCCGGCTCGGGCAGCCCGCGCCGGAGCGGTTCACCGACAAGGGCGCCCGCACCAGGAAGATGCTGGTGGAGACCGCCGGTCACACCCGCATGCTCAAGTGGAGCGTGGTGGGCGCGGCGCACTGGTTCGTGATGGTCGGTTTCATCGTGCTGTCGCTGCTGGTGCTCGAGGCGTACTTCGAGGTGGTCACCCCCGGCGGTGGGCTGCCGATCATCGGGCATTGGACGATCTTCGGTCTGGCCACCGAGTGGATCGGGATCCTGGGCCTGGCCGGCATCCTCGTGCTGATGGCGATCCGCCTGCGCAACCGGCCCACCCGGCCGGGCGGCCGCTCCCGGTTCACCGGCTCGACCATGTGGCAGGGCTACTTCGTCGAGTGGGTCGTGCTGCTGGTCCTGATCTTCGGCTTCGTGATCCGCGGCTTCAAGGTCGCCACCGACCACTTCGAGTACCCGGTGTGGGCCACCCCGCTGAGCCACGCGGTCGGCGCCGCGCTCCCCGCCTGGACGGCCGGTGTCAGCGTCGCGGCCCTCATCAAGATCGCCATCTCGATGACCTGGCTCATCGTGATCTCGCTGAACGTCACCATGGGCGTCGCCTGGCACCGCTTCCTGGCGTTCCCGAACATCTTCTTCAAGCGCGAGCCCGCGAAGGCGGCCGGCTCCGGCCTGGGCGCGCTGCGGCCCATGATGAGCGACGGCAAGCCCCTCGACTTCGAGGAGGCCGACCCGGAGAAGGACCAGTTCGGCGTCGCCCAGGTGGAGCAGTTCACCTGGAAGGGCCTGCTCGACTTCAGCACCTGCACCGAGTGCGGCCGCTGCCAGTCGCAGTGCCCGGCCTGGAACACCGGCAAGCCCCTCTCCCCGAAGCTGCTCGTGCTGAGCCTGCGCGACCACGCGTACGCGAAGGCGCCCTACCTGCTGGCCGGCGGCGGCAAGGACCTGACCGGCGAGGAGAAGGCGACCGCCGCGCAGCTCGCCCACGTCGACGTGCTCGCCCTCGCCGAGGCGGACAAGCCGCTCATCGGTACGGCCGAGGAGGGCGGGGTCATCGACCCGGACGTGCTCTGGTCCTGCACCACCTGCGGCGCCTGTGTCGAGCAGTGCCCGGTGGACATCGAGCACGTGGACCACATCGTCGACATGCGCCGCTACCAGGTGCTCATCGAGTCGAGCTTCCCGTCCGAGGCCGGCGTCATGCTGCGCAACCTGGAGAACAAGGGCAACCCGTGGGGCGCGCCGCAGAACACCCGCGAGGACTGGACCAAGGGCCTCGACTTCGAGGTACCCCGGGTCGGCGAGGTGGACGACTTCGAGTACCTCTTCTGGGTCGGCTGCGCCGGCGCGTTCGAGGACCGGGCGAAGAAGACCACCCGCGCGGTCGCCACGCTCCTGCACGAGGCCGGGGTGTCGTTCGCGATCCTGGGCGAGGGTGAGACCTGCTCGGGTGACCCGGCCCGCCGGATCGGCAACGAGTTCGTCTTCCAGATGCTCGCCCAGCAGAACGTGGAGACGCTGAACGAGGCGTTCGAGGGGCGGGAGAAGAGCAAGCGCAAGATCGTCGCCACCTGCCCGCACTGCTTCAACACGCTGGGCAACGAGTACGGGCAGCTCGGCGGCGAGTTCGAGGTCGTGCACCACACCCAGCTGCTGGCGCACCTGGTCGCCACCGGCAAGCTCACGCCGGTGCAGCCGGTCGACGGTGGGGTCACCTACCACGACCCCTGCTACCTGGGCCGGCACAACCGGGTCTTCGCGCCGCCGCGTGAGGTGCTCGGTACGGCGATCGCCGGCGAGCTCACCGAGATGCCCCGCAACAGCGAGCGCTCCTTCTGCTGCGGCGCCGGCGGCGCCCGGATGTGGATGGAGGAGAAGATCGGCAAGCGGATCAACGTGGAGCGGGTCGAGGAGGCCATGGCGACCGGGGCGAAGACGGTCGCGGTGGGCTGCCCGTTCTGCTCGACGATGCTCAGCGACGGGGTGAACGGCAAGGGTGCCGGCGAGCAGGTCGAGGTGATCGACGTGGCGAGCGTGCTGCTCCGGTCCGTCCGGCCGGAGCAGGCCCAGGGCGACAAGGAGGCCGAGCCGGTCGCCGGCTGATCCTCGTCGGCGCGACCGTGAGCGGCCCGCCGTACGCCCGACGACAGCACATCCGACGGCGGTGGCACCCCGGTGCCACCGCCGTCGGCGTCGGGTGGGTCAGGAGCCTGCCGTGGTGACGATGGCCGCCGTGGTGGCGGCGCTGGTGGCCGCCATCACCGCCGCCTGCGTCTCCATGATCGCCCGTCGTGTCGCGTCGGACGCCCAGCTGCCCTCGGAGATCTCCGCGAGCCGTCGCTTGACCTGGTCCTTCGGCAGGTCCCGGAACAGCTTGCGGTCGAGGCCGACGGCGCGGCTCAGGCTGATGAGGGCGGCCGTCCGCGGCTCCACCGGGCCCTGCGCCGCCATGGCGGCGAGCATCCGCCGCCGGGCGTCCGCCTCCACGGCCGGCTCGGCGCCGGTCGGGGAGGGGTAGCGGGTACGCGGGAAGACCCAGAGCACCCTGTCGGACTCGCGGCGCAGCACACCGGCGTCGACCAGCCCGTCCAGCACCCGCTCCGGCAGGCCCTTGGCGAGCCGGCCCACCCAGTCCTTCGGCTTGCGGCGCTTCTCGTCGGACGCGATGCGGGTCAGCGCGTCGTCCAGCAGCGGTACGCCGAGCGGCTCGGCGCCGGTGACGGACACGCGGCCGTCGGTGACCGCCAACCGCCCGGCGAGCGCGAGGTCGAGCAGCAGCGCGCCGGCCAGGCCGTAGCCGAGGTGCGGGCTGCCAAGCCGGTTGACGCCCGCGTCGTCGTGGCCGAGCAGGGCCAGTTCGTGTGCGAGGGTGAGGTCCGCCATGACCCGACCGTAACGCCGCCGGGCCACCGCATCGAGGCGTACGAACGGGCCGGCGGCGACGGGCTCGTGCGGGTGGTCCCCCCGTGGAACAATCGCGCCCGAGGTGAGGCCATCATCGACGGTCTTTTATTCACCACGCTGCTGCCACTGGGCGGCTTCGCCGCGTTGACCGCGGGCAACGCGTTCTTCGTCGCGGCGGAGTTCGCGCTGGTCACGGTGGACCGGGTGGAGATCGACCGGCGGGCCGGCGACGGCGACGCGCGAGCCGCCGCGGTCCGCCGGGCACTGCGCGGACTCTCCTTCCAGCTCTCCGGCGCGCAGCTCGGCATCACCATCACCGCGCTGCTCACCGGGTACCTCGCCGAGCCGGCGCTGGCGCGCGTCTTCACCCCGCTGCTGCGGCCGTTCGCCGGCCCCGCGGCCGACCGCCTGACCCCGCTGCTCGCGCTGGCGCTGGCCACCCTGATCTCGATGCTCTTCGGCGAGCTGGTGCCGAAGAACCTCGCGCTGGCCCGTCCCATGCCGGCCGCGTTGGTCACCGCGGGCCCGATGCGTGGCTTCTCGCGGGCGTTCGGCTGGCTCATCCGCGCGCTCAACGGCTCGGCGAACGGCCTGGTCCGGGCCCTCGGTATCGAACCGCAGGAGGAGCTGGCGAGCGCCCGCTCACCGGAGGAACTGGGCCTGCTGGCCGCGATCTCGGCCCGCGCCGGTGCGCTGCCTCCGGACACCGCGATGCTGCTGCGCCGCACCATCCGCTTCGGGGACAAGCGGGCCGCCGAGGCGATGACCCCGCGGGTCGACGTGGTCGCGCTGCGGGCGTCCGCCAGCGTGGCCGAGCTGCTGGCGCTGTCGCGCGAGACCGGGCGGACCCGGTTCCCGGTCTACGAGGAGACGCTCGACGTGGTCACCGGCGTGGCCGGGGTGCTGGACGCGCTCGGCGTACCGCCGGACCGGCGGGCGGTCACCACGGTCGGCGCGGTGGCACGCGAGCCGGTGTACGTGCCGGAGAGCCTCGACCTCGACGGGGTGCTCGGGGCGCTCCGCGGAGCCGACGCCGACCTGGCCATCGTGGTCGACGAGTACGGCGGCACCGACGGCGTGGTGACCGTCGAGGATCTGGTGGAGGAGTTGGTCGGCGAGATCGCCGACGAGTTCGACCCGGCCGCCGTGGCGGACGCCAGCCCGGTCGAGCTGACCGTGCCCGGTGGCGAGCGGACCGTCCTCGTCGACGGTGTGCTCCGTTCCGACGAGTTGGCCGAGCGGACCGGGTTCCGGCTGCCGGAGGGCCCGTACGAGACGCTGGGCGGCTTCCTCATGGCCCGGCTGGGGCGGATACCGATCGTCGGGGAGACCGTCGAGGCGGGCGGCTGGGAGTTCACCGTGGTCGAGGTGGACCGGCACCGCGTCGAGCAGGTCCGGGTGGTCCGCCCGGAGGAACCGGACGCCGATGGCTGAGCTGCTGCTGGCGGTGCTGCTCCTGCTCGGCAACGGGTTCTTCGTGGGCAGCGAGTTCGCGCTCATCGCGTCCCGTCGTACGGTGCTCGAACCGCTCGCTGCCGGGTCGAAACGGGCCCGCTGGGCGCTGTCGGCGATGAGCCAGATCCCGCTGATGATCGCGGGGGCGCAGCTCGGTATCACGATCTGCTCCCTCGGGCTGGGCGCGATCGCCGAGCCCGCGCTGGCACACCTGCTGGAGGCGCCGTTCCACGCGGCCGGGCTACCGGAGCGGGCGGTGCACCCCGTGGCGTTCGTGCTCGCGCTCGGGGTGGTGGTCTTCCTGCACACCGTGGTCGGCGAGATGGTGCCGAAGAACATCACGCTCGCCGGCCCCGAGCCGTCCGCGCTCTGGCTGGGGCCGGCGATGCTGGCCTTCTGCCTGGCCACCAAGCCGCTGCTGCTGGCCATGAAGTGGGCCGCCCGTCAGGTGCTGCGGTTCTGGCGGATCGAGGCGACCGAGGCGGTCAAGACGGTGTTCACCGCCGAGGAACTGGCCGGGCTGGTCTCGCAGGCCCGGACGGAGGGGCTGCTCGACGCCGAGGAGCACGCCCGGATCACCGGGGCGCTCGCGCTGCACCGCCGTACCGCGGCCGACGCGCTGCAGCCGTGGTCGACGGTCGTCACCGTGGCCGAGGACGTGTCTCCCGCGTCGCTGGAGGTGCTGGCCACCCGGACGGGCCGGTCCCGTTTCCCGGTCGTACAGCGGGCCACCCGGCGCGTGCTGGGCTTCGTGCACGTGAAGGACGTGCTCGGGTACGCGGGGCCGGACCGGCGGGCACCGGTGCCGGCCGGGGTGTACCGGCCCCTGGCGGTGGTGCCGCCGGAGCGTACGCTCGCCGACCTGCTGCTCGCGATGCGCCGCGAGCGGCGGCACATGGTGCTGGTGAGCGACGGCCGCCGGCCGCTGGGCGTGGTGACGCTCGACGATGTATTGACCGCGATAGTTGGGTGAACGACGAACACCGTTGGTACGCAAGCGGTCGCGTCAGCGTGACGGCGCGCGGCCTCGCCTTGATTCCGATCCGGCGCTTCCCTATCGTGGGGCACCGACCGCTGTGGGTCGTCTGTCTCGCCCCTTCCCCTCTGCGAGGCGCCCGGCGGTCGGTTGCGAAGGAGTCGGTGCCGGTGGCAACCATGCCCCCTCATCGTTCCGCACCGGGACGTTCCGCTCGTCCGGGTGGCCTGCGCCGGGTCGCCCACCGCCTGCTCACCCTGGTCGCCGCCGCGGCCGTCGGTGCCGGCATGCTCGCCGCGCCGGCGCATGCCGCGCCCTCGGTCGACGAGATCGAGGCGCAGATCGACAAGCAGTGGGAGCAGTTGGAACCCACGATCGAGCAGTACAACAAGGTGCGGGCGCAGCTGAAGGTCAACCGCAAGAAGTCGGCCGACCTGCAGAAGAAGATCGAGCCGTTGGCCCTCCAGAGCGAGCTGGCGATGACCCGGGTCGGCGATCTCGCCTCCCGCTACTACATGGACGGCCCGTCCCAGGAGATCGGCGCGCTGCTGGTCAGCGCCAAGCCGGACACCCTCACCGAGCAGCTCACCATCCTGGACCGGCTCGCGAGGCAGGAGCGCAAGGAGGTCGAGGGTGTGCTCAAGGTCCGCGCCAAGTACGACGCGGAGAAGCAGAAGCTCGACGCGCTGATCGTCACCCAGACCAAGCAGCAGAACGACCTGGCGGCCAAGAAGAAGAAGATCGACGCCGAGATCAAGCGGCTCGAGAAGTCGCTGCCGGTGACCACGGTCAAGACGGCGGCGTGCCCGACCGTCAACGGGGTGGTCAGCGAGGCGGCCCGGACCGCCATCAAGACCGCGTGCGCCCAGGTGGGCGATCCGTACGTGTGGGGCGCCACCGGCCCGAACTCGTTCGACTGCTCCGGCCTCACGCAGTACGCGTACAAGGCGGCCGGCATCAGCCTCACCCACTTCACGGGCGCCCAGTGGAACGAGGGTAAGGCCATCCCGCGCTCCGAGGCGCGCCCCGGTGACCTGGTCTTCTTCTTCAGCGACCTGCACCATGTGGGCCTCTACCTCGGCAACGACCAGATGGTGCACGCGCCACGGGCCGGTAAACCGGTCCAGGTGGCGAGCATCAACTACATGCCGGTCGCCGGTTTCCGCCGGCCCAGCTGATCCAACGCGTACGACGAGGGCCCCCGGTCGGTCGACCGGGGGCCCTCGCCTTTGCGCGTGCGGTTACCGGGGCGCACCCACCGGCGACGGGAGCAGCAGCACGTCGTCGAGGTTCACGTACATGATCCGGTGACCGAACTGGACCTGCACGTACCGCAGGTCACCACGGATGACCGTCCAGTCGCCCGGTGACGAGCCGTCGAAGGTGGTCGCCTTGTAGTACTCGCCCGGCAGGACGCCGCCCACCGCGTAGCGCTGCCCGGCCGGGAACGTGTACTGGAGCGGCGAGATGGTCTGGTAGGCCACGCCGGCCGGGTACGCGGCCTGCTCCGGGTACGCGCGGCCGTAGACCGGGATCGTGGCCTTGCCCGGCTTGGGGGTGACCACGAAACCGGTGGCCCACTTCGCTGTCGGCGCCGAGGCGGGGTTGTGGAACCACGCCTTCTGGCCGAGGTACCAGATCGCCGTCCAGTCGCCGCGCGCCTCGGCCACCGCGTACGTCTGGCCGGTCGAGGCGCGGGCGCCGTGGTCGGAGATGTACATGGTGTCGGGGGTGCCGTCCGGGCGCAGGCCGCGGTCGTTGACCAGCGGCGCGTCGTGGCTCGGCGCGGTGTGCAGGACCACCGCGGAGGAGCCGCGCAGCGGGCAGGGCTCGGCCGGCGGCGGCGTGTCCGGCACGCCCGGCGGCTGCTGGTTGCAGCCGAAGAAGGCCGGCCGGTTGGCGGCGAAGTCCGGGTCGATGGTGACGAGGCCGGTGCGCTTCGTACCGGTGGTCCGGAACGGGGCCTTGAGCAGGTCGAAGTAGTGCGACCAGTCCCAGTACGGGCCCGGATCCCAGTGCATGCCGCCCACGGTCGAGGCCACCGTGCCGGGCACGTTGTCGTGGCCGATGATGTGCTGCCGGTCCAGCGGGATGGCGAACCGGTGGGCCAGGTACCGGACCAGCTTGGCCGAGGACCGGTACATCGCCTCCGTGTACCAGGTGCCGTGGCCCGCGAAGCCCTCATGCTCGATGCCGATGGACTTCGCGTTGACGTACCAGTTGCCGGCCTGCCAGCCGACGTCCTTGGCCTTGATGTGCTGGGCCACGTGGCCGTCCACCGAGCGCAGCGTGTAGTGCCAGCCCAGGTAGTCGGCCTGCTTCACGAGGTCGACGCTGGGGCCGTAGTACCCCTCGGTGTCGTGGATGACGATGTACTCGAGCTTCTGCTGCGCGGGCCGGTTGCCCAGGTCGTGGTTGCCGTAGTCACCGGCCCCCGGGCCGTACTTCTCGTACGGGGCCGGGATCCACTCGCAGCCCAGCCCGACCGGGCACTCCAGCCCGTCCGGCCGCTCGCCCCGCCGCAGCCCGAGGCGGTGCAGCGTGTCCGTCCGGGTGGTGACGGCGCGCGCCGCGAGGGTGACCTGGTGACCGTCGTCGGTGCGCCGGCTGGCACCGGCCCGGATCTGGTCGTACACCTCGTCGGCGAAGGCCGCCGCGGTGGCCTCGGTGTCCGCGCCCGAGTAGCGGGCCACCGCGCCGTACCAGGCGCCCGGGTCGGTCTCCGTGCCGACCGGAGCGCGCAGTTCCTTCTGGTACGCGGCCAGCAGCGCCGCGCCGCCGCGGATGTTGGCGGCCGGGTCGGAGCGGAGCGCGTCCGCACCGACGCCGGTGAGCGTGGCGGCGGCCTGGAGGGTCTGGAGCGCGGCGGCCGACGGGCCGCTCGTCGGGGCGGCGGTCGGGGCCGGCGCGGTGACGGCCAGCGGCCGGGACTCGTCGCCGCGCGGATCCTCGCCCTCGCCCACGTGGAGGCCGCCGGGCAGGGCCGCCACGTGGGTCGCGTCGGTGAGGTGCAGTGGGCCGTAGCCGCCGCTCGTGCTGGGTGTGCCGGCGTGGGTGTCCCACCTGGACTCCAGGTAGGAGACGCCGAGCAGGACGCTCTCCGGCACGCCGTACTCGGCTGCGGCGCGGGCGTACTGCTGCTGGCGGTCGGCGGTGGGCGCGCCAGCGGGACCGGTGAGCGGCGCGGCGCCCGCGGGCCCGCCGGTCAGCGGGACGGCCGCGGTGGCGGCGACGACGGCGGCGGCGGCGAGCAGCGTACGTCTGCTCCTCGGCATGGGTGATCGAAGCATCGAAACCCCCGGATTGGACGGGTGAGGATGTGGTCACCTTCACTCCGCCGGTGCCGTGAGGTCAATACCTTTCCAACTCTCATCCTGTATGGAAGAAAACCTTCGGACGGCGCGCCTCGCGCGCTTCGGTACGGAGTGTCACGGCCCGGATGGGTTGCGGATGGATAACGGCCCTCTCTACTCTGGTCAATCGTCGGGCCGGCAGCAGGTCCGCCCACCCGGGCGGTAACGGTCCGACACCGCCGAGTCGCTTCCGAGCGAGCCGGGGACCCAGGTTCCCGGGGTGAATCCGCAGCCACTGCGGTAGGGCGCCTCCCTTCCCGCCCGAACCCGTCAGCTAACCCGGTAGGCGGTCAGGGAAGAAGGAGTACGGAGCCCGGTGGCCCACCATGCCCCGCGGCCTCCGTCCGGACGGTCGGCACCCGCCGGCCCGACGACGGGTGCGCCGCGTCCACGCTGGTCCCGCTTCACCACCGCCCTCGCCGCCCTCATCGGCGTCGCCGTCGTCCTGACCGGCGGCGCGACCGCGGCGCACGCCGACCCGTCGGTCGCCGAGATCGAGCGCCAGATCGACGAGGACTGGAACAAGCTCGAACCGATCATCGAGAAGCACAACGCCACCCGTCAGGACCTGGCCGCGAAGCGCCGGGAGGCCGACGCGCTGGCCGCCCGCATCAAGCCGCTGCAGGTGCGCGTCGACGAGGCCATGACCAAGGTCAGCGCGCTCGCCGTGCGGGCGTACAAGGGTGAGAACGTCTCCACCATCAACGCCGTGCTCGGCAGCCAGAGCCCGAGCGAGGTGGTCGGCCAGCTGGAGATGCTGGACCGCTTCGCCCACAACCAGCAGCAGGACATCCAGCAGGTGGTCGAGCTGCGCGACGAGCTGGCGCGGCAGAAGGCGCCGCTGGACGAGCTCGTCGAGCGGCTGACCGTCACCGAGGCGCAGCTGGCCGCGAAGAAGAAGCAGATCAACGCCGAGATCGACCGGTTGCAGAAGCTGCGCATCAAGGTCTACGGCAACGGCGGTGGTGGGTCGCTGCGTCCCGCCCCGTGCCCGGCCACCTACCCGGGCGGCGGCGCGGGGGTGGCGGTCAAGTTCGCCTGCGCCCAGATCGGCAAGCCCTACGTGTGGGGCGCCGACGGCCCCGACTCGTACGACTGCTCCGGCCTCATGCTCGCGGCCTGGGCCAAGGCCGGCGTGTCGCTGCCGCACAACGCCGCGCAGCAGCGCCGGGTCACGAAGTCGGTGAGCCGGTCCGACCTCCGCCCCGGCGACCTCGTCTTCTACTACAGCGACCTGCACCACGTGGGCATGTACGTGGGCAACGGCTGGGTGGTGCACGCCTCCCAGGCCGGCGTGCCGGTGAAGATGAAGAAGGTCGACGACGGCCCGATCAACAGCTACGGCCGACCCGGCTGACGCGTACGACGACAAGGGGCCCGCTCCACGCACGGAGCGGGCCCCTTCGTCGTACGGGGATCAGCGGGTCGGCCAGGTGCGCCAGTTCTGCCAGGACCGGCTCGGGGTCGGGCCGCGCTGGCCCTGGTAGCGCGAGCCGTAGACGGCCGAGCCGTACGGGTGCTCGGCCGGCGAGGACAGCCGGAAGATGCACAGCTGGCCGATCTTCATGCCCGGCCAGAGCGTGATGGGCAGGTTGGCCACGTTCGACAGCTCCAGCGTCACGTGCCCGGAGAAGCCCGGGTCGATGAAGCCGGCCGTCGAGTGGGTGAGCAGCCCGAGCCGGCCGAGGCTGGACTTGCCCTCCAGACGGCCGGCGAGTTGGTCGCCCAGCGAGATCACCTCGAGTGTCGAGGCGAGTACGAACTCCCCCGGGTGCAGCACGAACGGCTCGCCGTCGGGCACCTCGACCACCGAGGTCAGGTCGTCCTGTTGCTGCGCCGGATCGATGTGCGTGTAGAGGTGGTTGTTGAACACGCGGAAGAGCCGGTCGAGACGGACGTCGATGCTCGACGGTTGCACCAGGGTGGGCTCGAACGGCTCCAGCCCGAGCGAGCCGGCCTTGATCTCGGTGACCAGATCGCGGTCGGAGAGCAGCATCGGACAACCATAGCGAGGTCGCCGCGTGACCTGCGCGTCGCCGTCGCTTCTCGTACATTTGTTCGATAGAATGCCTGCATGGCTTCCTGGTCCGAATTCGCCGCTGACGAGCCTCGACTCGCCGACGGGATCCGCGTTCTCATGCAGCAGTACGGTCCGGGCTTCGGCTACCTGGCCACGGTCCGCGCCGACGGCGGCCCCCGGGTGCATCCGGTCTCGCCGGTGATCACCGACGAGGGCCTCTTCTGCTTCATCATCGACTCGCCGAAGCGGCGCGACCTGGAACGGGACGGGCGCTACGCGCTGCACTCGTTCCCGCCGGAGGAGAGCGACGACGAGGCCTACGTCGCCGGCCACGCCCACCCGGTCACCGACCAGGCGCGGGTTGCCCGGCTGGCGGCCAGCGCCGGGGCCGCGTCACAGGTCGACTGGCGGCTGTTCGAGTTCACGGTCGACGTGGCGATGCTGGCCCGGCGCGACTCGGGCAGCGCCGGCGGGCCCGGCGAGGGGCACGGGCGGCCCGCCGTCCAGGTCTGGCTCGACCCGCGGGCCGCCGACCGGCCCGCCGGCCCGGTCCCGGTCGTCCCGCAGGCACGACCCGCCCGCCGTGGTCGCCGCGACACCCACCGCTCGGCCGCCTGACCCGTCCTGGGGAGAAAAGACACCGGTGCCGGCCCACCTCGCCATGGGGCCGGCACCGGTGGTACGGGTGACCGCTACGCCGCCCGGTAGGCGTTCCACGCGGTCAGCATGCGGCTCGCCTGTCCCGGGGTGAACTGGTGCATGCACGAGTCGTAGCTGTAGTCCATGAAGTTGGTGATGGGGTCCAGACCGGCCGCCGCGCAGGTGTCGCGGCCGGTCGGGCAGCCGGACGCCGGCGACGCCTCGGCCGGGGTGTCACTGACGCTGTCACCCGTGGTCGAGCAGCCGCCCTGGAAGGTGTGGTAGAGGTTCAGCCAGTGGCCGACCTCGTGGGTGGCGGTGTCGCCCTGGTTGTAGTTGGTGGCGGTGCCACCCGGCAGCGACTCGGTCAGCACGACCACGCCGTCCATGCTGCTCAGCCGGCGCTGCGGGAACGTCGCCCAGCCGAGCAGGTCGTCGCTCAGCTCACCCAGGTAGACGTTGAGGGTGTTCTTGCCGCCCTCACGCAGCGACGTCTTCATCGACCGCTCCGCCGAGGACCCTTCGACGATCGGGTACCACGCCGGGTTGGTCACCCGGTTGATCCTCGTGAGCTGGAAGGCGAAGGCCGTGGCCGCGCCACCGGTGGCGCCGCTGTAGGCCTGGTTCAGCACGGTGATCTGGTTGGTGATCATCGAGTCCGGGATGTTGCCGCCGGCCCGCGTGGTGTTCTCCTGGATCACGTGCACGACGACCGGGATGGTGACGGTCGCCAGCGGGGCGACCGCGCCCGTCCGCCGGTTGGCGCGCTCGCGGAGCGCGGCCGTGAGGTCGGCCTCGCGCTCCTTCACCTGGGCGGCGGTCAGCTCGTTGGGTTCGTGCTTGGCGGCGGCGCCGGCCTTGATCCGGGCGTCCGCGTGGACGTCGGCCGGCTCGACGCAGGTGCCACCGGGGGCTGCGGAGAAGGCCGACGCGGCCGGCACGACGCCCACCGCGGCGGTGCTGAGCAGCAGCGCGAGGGTCGTCGACGCGACACCGGCGGTACGCCGGGTCAGCAGGTTGGGACGGAGTCCCATGGGCGCCACCTCTTTCTGCGGCGCGACAGGGGGTGTGTCACGCCGTGGCCGTAAGGTGGGGCAGACGTTACAACCGATCGAAAGATTTGAGAACGTCCATAGGTTGCCGGGAGTGAACCTTTCTGCGGGGATGCCGGCGGGCCGCGGGGGGTACCTGGGTGCACCGGGCTGGTGACTCAGGTACAGTGGTCCCGCCTGCGGGTGTAGTTCAATGGCAGAACATCAGCTTCCCAAGCTGACAGTGCGGGTTCGATTCCCGTCACCCGCTCCAACCGAAAGGCCCTGGCCAGGACGCGAGTCCCGCCAGGGCCTTCGATGTGCTCGAGCACATCGACCCCGTGGACGACCCGCAAGATCACGCTCGAACACGGAAGTAGTGGCCTCCGTGGTAACGGGAGGCCACTACTTCCAGGATCGAGCGCGATCTTGCCGAGCCGTCCCGCAAGTGGGCCGCCTCCGTCCGGGAGTCGGAACCCGTTCCTCGGCCGGCCCGTTCGGTTCGGTCAGATGGTCCGGCGGGTCATGTGCATGTGCCAGTTGGTGACCCAGGTCCGCCCCTCGTCCAGGGAGAACGCCTGCTCCCAGTGGGCGGTGCTCTCAGTGATCTGCGACCACACGAATCGGACCTTCACCTTGCGGCCGTCGTGCTCGTCGTCGCCGTGGAAGACGCCGGTGCCGTCCGGCTGGAAGCGGCCGGCCACGGGCGGGAAGAGCGTGCCGGTGCGCTTGCTCGCCCAGTACAGGGACCAGGTGTCGGCGGCCGGGTCGTACAGCCGCAGGGTCAGTCCGGCGAAGCCCTTCGTCGGGAACTCGATCTCGTCGAAGCTGGCTCCACCGTCGAAGTGCGTCGAGGCGCGGGTGATGCCCGGGAACTCCTCCCAGCGGTCGTCGCCCTCGGAGGGGTCAAGGAAGTCCTTGCGCCAACGGTTGACGACGTCATACGTACCGGTCAAGAAGGCGAAGCCAGTGCTGTTGTCCATGCGCAGGAGGCTAAGGCCGCTCCGCTGACACCAACTGTCAGTGGTCAGTGCAGATATCCCGGCGGTTACGGCGAGCGCCGCCAGGGCGGCCCCTACCCGTCGATCATGCAGTTATGGTTGGCGATTAGTTGCTGTATAGCCCTTTTATCCACCACCACAACTGCATGATCGGCGGGGGAGGGAGGCGGGGCGGGGAGGGAGGCGGGGCGGGGCGCGGGGTAGGTGGGGCGGGGTCTTGGGTTGGGTGTCCCAGATCTGGGGCAGCTCGACAGTGTGTAGACCCGGACCCGACCGGTCGGACCACGGAGCCCACTGGGCATGAAGTAGTTGCACGGACACGACCTGGCCTCATCGGGCACCAAGTAGCCATGCGGCGCCGGCTGCGGTGTACGCCGCAGGTCCGAGCCGCCCATCTCTCGGCCGGGCGGTTGATGCGCGTAGGCGACCCCCTGCCAGACAATCACGTCTGGCGATCTGGGGCGGGGGCATGCGACGACTGCTGGGCGCGGCCATGGTGATGGTCATCTCGATAGCGGGCTGCGCGGGGGACGAGGGCGGGGAGCCCGTCGGGTTCCGTGCGCTGGCAATTGATGACGACGCCGGCGCTCACGTGGCAGGGCTGTTCGTGGTGCGGACGCAGCCCGAGTGGGAGCAGCGCTGGCTGGGGTTGATGGCCATGCAGGGGCAGCCGCCAGCTCGACAGCGATTCCCACCGGTGCGGCTGAGGCGCGGGGACCAGGCACGTTTGGCTATCCGACCTTGGAGACGATCTCCACGAGGTTGCCGTCCGGGTCGCGCAGCAGCGCGTTCCGGTTGTTGTTGCCGGTGTCGTGCGGCGGTTGGACGGCGGGTACGCCGGCCGCGACCAGCCTGTCGTAGGCCTCGTCCACGTCATGTGCCCAGACGACCAGGGCCATGGTGGGCCGGCCCGGCTCGGCCTCCACGCCGTGGACCCTTCTCGCGGCCTCGACGGTGCCGAGCCCGACGGTGAACCCGCCGAGCCGGAGTTCGATGTGCTCCGGCACGCCCTCGGTGGGGGTCCGGAACGTCTCGGTGAACCCGAGCAGGTCACGGTAGAAGCGGATGCCCGCTTCGATGTCCTTCGTGTAGAGGTTGACCAGTGCCGTGTCGAACATGCGTTCCATCCTAGGGAAATCTTGGGAAGGATGGGCCCGTGAGATATTCGCTGTCGACGGCACCCGCCATTCCCGCCGGTGCCCTCGCCGCCCGTCCCCAGCCGTTGCTCTCCGCCGAGGGTGGCCTGCTCCTGCGGCCGTGGGAGCCGTCCGACGCGGCCATCTTCCTCGCCGCGTACCGGGACCCCGACATCCAGCACTGGCACACCCGGCAGCCCGGGTCAGAGGAGCAGGTCCATGAGTGGTTCGACCAGTACCGCCGGGCCTGGGAGCAGGAGACGGGGGCCAGCTGGGCCGTGACCGGCGGTGGTGCGGTGCTGGGACGCATCGCCATGGGCAGCATGAACCTCGACGACGGTGTGGCCGGGTGCTCGTACTGGGTGCTGCCGGCCGCCCGCGGCGCCGGCGTGGCCCCCCGGGCGCTGGCGGCCCTGAGCGTGTGGGCGTTCGGGGAGGCAGGCTTCCACCGGCTGTACCTGGATCATTCGACCCGTAACCACGCGTCCTGCCGGGTGGCGGTCAAGGCCGGGTTCGTCCTGGAGGGCACGAAACGCAGCGACGCCGTCCACTCGGACGGCCGGCACGACATGCATCTGCACGCCCGCATCCGCGAGGACGGGTGACGGGTTCCCAGCCCGGAGGTGGACGGACGGCGGCTGCGGGAGTCAGGCGCCGTCCGTCAGCTCGCGGACGTGCCTGAGGCCCGGTTGACCGCTGAGCACGACCTCGCCGACCGGCACGAACCCGGTACGCCGGAGCACGCCCAGCGAGCCGGTGTTGCGCAGCGCCGCGGACGCGAAGAGCCGGCGCAGCCCGTATGCATCGCGGGCCAGCGCGCAGACCCGGTTGACGGCGTCGGTGGCCACGCCCCGGCCGGTCGCGTGCTCGGCGATCCGGAAGCCCAGGTCCGCGACGCCGTCGTGGACGTCGACGAGGTTGAACCGCCCCAGCACCGAGCCGTCGTCGTCGACCAGGACGTGGAAGTGGAGCAGGCCGGCGGCCTGTTCCGCGAGCAGTTCGGCGTGCCGTGCGGCGAACCCGGTGAAGTAGTCGTCGCCCCGGTCCGGCACGGACCGCGCGAAGAACGCCCGGTTCTGCCGCTCGAAGTCGAGCAACGCGGCGGCGTGGTGGGCAGCGAGTCGCTGGAGTTCGGGCATCGCGCCACCATAGTGTCCGCTCCCCGCCCGGCCCACCGGATTCTCGTCAGCCGACGGCCGTGCTGCGTAGGGGGTCGGTGTCGCGCCGGGGCGCGGTGGCGAGCACGAGCCCGCTCAGCGCACAGAGCGCCCCGACCACGAAGAAGAGCGAGAGGCCGGGCTGGCCGAGCCACTCCCACAGCGGGTGCCACACCGGGTGCGGCTCGTCGCGGTGGTGCCGGAGCAACGACGGCGCGGCCAGCACGACCGGCGCGCACCAGAGCAGCATGGTGAACGCGTAGAGGACGATGACGCCGTTGGCGGCGGGGTGCGGGCGTGTCGTACGCCGGCTGGCCCACCCGAACACGAACCAGCCGGCGACGGCGCCGAGCAGACCGGCGGCGATCCCGGCGGGCAGCGCGGCGGGTGGGGCGGGGCGCGACAGGCTCACCGTGAGGTACGTGTTGTCGATCGACGGCTTGCCGGGCAGCCACAGTTGGAGACCGGTGTCACCGCGGCGGGCAGCGAGGCTCACGTCGCTCGGGCCGCCGGTCGGGGTGCAGCCGTTGGCGGTGCAGGTCACCTCGGGGACGACGTGCGGTGCGTACACCCGCCAGCCGGTCTCCCCGAGCCGGCGTTGCGCGAGCGCGAGCATCTCCTGTTGGGAGGCCGGTGGGCGGCCCGTCGCGCCGGCCACGGTGGCGCCCTGCTGGTACTCGCCGCCGTCGCCGAGCAGCAGCGAGTCCAGATTCCGCGGACGCAACGGTTGGGTGTAGAAGGTGAAGAGCGCGGACCCGGGCTGGACGTTGCCGAGGTCGTACCCGGGCAGGACCTCGGCGACGAGCGCGGCCGTCTCCGCGCGGCCGGGCAGCGGCCGGGCGGTCTGCCAGGCGACCCAGGTGGCGAGCGCGGCGCTGAACAGGCCGCAGATGACGGCGGCGAGCGCGGCCCAGGCGACCACGCTGCGACTGTCCGGCCGGCCGAGCCGGGCGCGCAGCCCGTGCCGGAGCAGGTTGACCGCTTCGCGGACCGTCGGACGGGTACGCCCCGGCGCGGCTGCGTCGAGCAGCACGGCCACCATCTCCTCGGACCGGGCACGCCGCCAGGCGCGGGGGTAGCCGAGCAGCAGCCGCCGGTAGCGGCGGGCGAGGGGGTCGCCGGTCGGCGGCATGGCCGTCCCTTCGTCTGGGCGCGGGGTCAGGCGGTACGCGGGCGGAGGGCGCCCAGTCGGGTCTCGGCGGCGGTGGCGAGCTGGCGGAGTCGGACCGTTTCGACTTCGAGTGCCCGTCGCCCGTCGGGTGTGAGCCGGTAGTAGCGGCGCAGCCGCCCGTCGACGGTCTCGTCCCGGTCGTGGGCGACGTGGCCCTGCGCGGTCAATCGGTCCAGCGCGGTGTAGAGGGTGCCGGGCAGCAGGGTCACGCGACCCTCGGAGAGCGTGGTGACCTCGCGGATGATGCCGTAGCCGTGCCGTGGCCCGCCCGCGAGCGCGGTGAGGATCAGGAACGTCGGCTCGCGCATCGGTGCCACACCCGGACCATATGTCGATGATCGATACATGGTCAAGGCCCTGTCGGGGCGTACGGCTAGGCTGCGATCATGCGGATTGGCATCGTGATCCTCCCCGACCAGCGCTGGGCCGAGTCGCAGCGGCGCTGGCGGCTGGCGGAGGAGTGGGGCTTCGACCACGCCTGGACGTACGACCACCTCGGCTGGCGCGACCTGGTCGACGGCCCCTGGTTCGACTCGATGACCACGCTCACCGCGGCGGCGACCGTCACCTCGCGGATCAAGCTCGGCACGCTCGTCGCGTCGCCCAACTTCCGCCACCCGGCCGCGTTCGCCCGGCAGATCACCGCACTGGACGACGTCTCCGCGGGCCGTGTGCTGCTCGGCATCGGGGCCGGCGGCATCGGGTTCGACGCGACGGTCCTCGGCGGCGAGACGCTGCCGCCCCGCCAGCGGGTGGATCGGTTCACGGAGTTCACCGAGCTGCTCGACCTGGTGCTGCGCCAGGACGGCACGACCTGGCGCGGCGAGTGGTATGCCTCGGTCGACGCCCGGAGCAACCCCGGCTGCGTGCAGACGCCCCGGGTGCCGTTCGTGGTGGCCGCGAACGGGCCCCGCTCGATGCGGCTCGTGAGCCGCTTCGGTCAGGGCTGGGTCACGACCGGCACCGGCGGCGACGACCTGGAGAGCTGGTGGGCCGGCGTCGCCGAGCTCACGACCCGACTGGACCGGACGCTGGCCGTGACCGGCCGTGACCCGGCCACGCTGGACCGCTACCTCTCCCTGGACTCGGCCCCGGACTTCTCGCTGAACAGCGCCCAGTTCTTCGCCGACCAGGTCGGCCGGGCCGCCGACCTCGGCTTCACCGACGTGGTCACCCACTGGCCCCGCGCCAGCAGCTGGTACGCGGGGGACGAGGACGTCCTCGCGGACGTGGCCACCCGGCTGCTCCCCGAGCTGCGTCGCTGACGGCGGGCGCCGAACGCCCGCGCCCTCCGCCCGCGCCCCACGCCTGAGGCCGCGCCGAGCCTTCACGTGGCACCGGGCCGCCTCAGGTGCCGATCACACCGTCGTCGGTGGGCAGCAGGCGGAAACGCAGGCAGACGACCTCGGTCTCGTCGCTGACCGGGGTGCCCACGCGCGCCCAGTAGGCGGCGTGGCCGGTGCGCCAGTCGTCGATCGACCGGTCCCCCTCGCCCTCCGAGCGGGCGAAGTCCCAGGTCACGTCCGCGAAGCGGACCACCTCGACGCCCGTGACCTCCACGACGCCCACCAGGTGGTCGTCGTCGTCCACGAGGACCAGCCGCTCGCCGACGTGTTCCAGCTCCTCGCCCTCCGTGGCGTACTCGCCGCGCAGCCCGGCGGTCGCGGTCTTCACGCCAGCCAGCACCAGGGAGTTCAGGGTGCTCCGCAGCTCACCGGGGGTGCCGAGGGCGAGCGTGCGCAGTCCACCGATCCGAGGCCACATCCTGCCGAGGCTAGGCGAGCGGCAAGCGCGACGCCGCCGCTTTTCGCCGCGGGCGCCGGTCGCAGGCGCCCCCGACCGCGGTACGGGCCGGGTTACGGTGACCCGGGGCACACGGCGAGGCAGGAGGCGACCATGGCAGACCGGCGTGCGGTGCTCATCCCGGGCCAGGGCTACGACACCCGGGCCCCGCTCTTCGCGTACGCGGGCGAGGCGCTGCGCCGCGCCGGATTCGGCGTCCACGAGATCACCTGGGAGGTGCCGTCCGGGCTCAGCCCGGAGAGCACCGCTGCCTGGGTGGCCGACCAGGTCTCCCCGGCCCTGGACGACCCGACCGACCTGCTCGTCGGGAAGTCGCTCGGCACGTTCGCGGCACGCGTGGCGGCCGACCGCGCCCTGCCGGCCGTCTGGCTCACGCCGCTGCTGCGCCTGCCGGAGGTGGTCCACGCGCTCGGCCGGCCCGCGGCGCCGTTCCTGCTGGTCGGCGGCACGGCGGATCCGTCCTGGGACGGCTCGGCGGCCCGCCGGCTCACCCCGCACCTCGTGGAGATCCAGGAGGCCGACCATTCGCTGATGCTGACGGGCCCGCTGGCCCGGTCCGCGGAGGCGCTGGGCCGGGTGTGCACCGGCATCGAGGAGTTCGCGCAGATCATCTGCGCTGGCTAGCGCCGCCCCTCGACCGTCCTCGCGGTCAACCGTGCAGGTCGGTCCCCGTCAGCAGGCCGCGGATCCGCAGGTTGGCGGCGACCTCGGGAGGGCAGTCGACGGCCACGGCCGCCGTGCCGACCGGTTCGGCGCCGCGTGCCGCGCAGATGTCGTAGAGGGCACGCACCTGGGCGCCGGTCGCCACCCAGTCGTCCACGACCAGCACCCGGTCGCCGGGGCCGAGGTGTCGTTCCCGTACGGCCAGGTCGACGCGGCGTCCCCGAAAGTCGGGTGGGCTCTGCGCCCAGGTGAGCGGGCCGGCGGGCAGCCGTCCGTCGCCGGGCTTGTGCGCGGGTACGAACCCCACGCCGAGCGCCGTGGCGGCCAGCGGGCCGACGAGCAGGCCGGTGACCGCCGGCGCGACCACCACGGTGGGTCGCGCCGCGCGGAACGGCTCCACGAGGGCCGGGCCGAGCGCGGCCAGCACCTCCGGGTCCCGCCACCAGCCGGAGATGTCGCTGACCAGGTGGGTCGCGGCCGGCCCGGGGTCGATCCACCGGAGCAGCTCGACCAGACGTTCCCTCAGCTCAGCGGGCATCCACCCATCCTGGGCCCACGGGGCACGCCGCGGGCAACCGGGCCGGCCGGCTGATCAAGGATCGGATGATCGGCTACACGTATGCGAGCAAATGCGGACGTACCACAATGATCACGTTGACTTCGGAAGTACCTCTCTCGTTACGGTCCCACCCGGCTTGTTCAGCGACGAAAGGACAGGGCTGGTGGCTGGTAGGCACTCCCGTACCCGCAGGAACCTCTCGCCGGCCGGCATCGCGGCGACCGCGGCGGTCGGCGTCGCGCTGGCCGTCGGCGGCACCGTCGGTGCCGTGCACCTGACCTCCGGTACGGCGGATTCCGCGCCCGTCGCCATCGACCTCACGCCCACCACCGCCGCGAGCACGCTCGCGCCGAGCACGCCGGCCACCACGCCGAGCCTGAGCGCCAGCCCGAGCGCGAGCCCCAGCCCGACGTCCAGCCCGAGCGCCACGCGCTCCCCGCAGGCCGCGTCGCGGGCCAAGGCGCGGACCGCCGCCCCGAAGCCGTCGGCCACCAGGACGACCCCGAAGTCGACCGTCGTGGACAGCGGCTCGTGCGGCGCCTCGTTCTACTCTGACGGCCAGCTGACCGCGAACGGGGAGAACTTCAACCCGGACGCGCTCACGGCGGCGCACAAGACCTTGCCGTTCGACACGAAGGTCCGGGTGACCAACCCCGAGAACGGCAAGTCCGTCACGGTACGCATCAACGATCGGGGCCCGTTCATCGACGGCCGCTGCCTCGACCTGTCCCGGGCCGCGTTCGCCAGCATCGCCTCACTGGACGTGGGCGCGCTGACCGTACGGTACGAGGTGCTCGGCTGAACGGATGCCGCACGGCGATCCGGTCCGCGTCGCGAACCGGCCGGGCAGAACCTCATCGGACGACGGGCCAGGTTCATTCACCCGTTCACGTCCATCAGGCATGCTGTCCTTCGTACGCACGCATCCCTTCCAGTCGGGCCGCGGCCCGCTGAGCCCCGGATCCCGCGCCGGTCTCGGCGCGGCTCTCGCCCTGCTCGTGATCGTCTCGTCGGTCGAGTTGGCGGACGGGCGGCCCGCCCACTACATCGCCCTGATGGTGGCCGCGCCGTTCCTGGCCGCCGCGCTGGCGTCCTGGCGGGTGGTCCTCGGCGTCGGCGTCGTGGCCACTGCGATCGGTGCGGCGTTCGCCGTCTGCGACCAGTCGGTCTCGCTGGTCAACGGCGTGAACGTGGCCGGTATCGCGCTGGCCACCGGCATCGCGGCGGCGGTGGCGTCGGTGCGGCAGCGGCAGGCCGAGCAGATCGCCGAGCTGTCCAAGCTCGCGGCGGTGGCGCAGCAGGCGGTGCTGCGCCCGCTCGGCCCCCAGGTGGGCACGCTCTCGGTCGCCGGGCGGTACATCTCCTCGACCGCGACGGCCGAGATCGGCGGCGACCTGTACGAGGCCATCGACACGCCGTACGGCGTCCGGATGATCATCGGCGACGTGCGGGGCAAGGGCCTGGAGGCCGTCCGGCTCGCGAGCATCGTCCTCGGCACCTACCGGCACGTCGCCTTCGAGCGGGCCGACCTGCGGGCCGTCGTCGCCGACCTGGACCGGGCGGTGGCTCGCAGCGTGGGCGACGAGGACTTCGTGACCGCGGCGCTCGTGGAGGAGCGGGGCGGGACGCTCACCATCGTCAACTGTGGACACCCGCCGCCGCTGCTGCTGCGCCGGGGTGCGGTGATCCCGCTCGAACCGCCGGCGCCGGCACCCCCTCTCGGCTTCATGCCCGTGGTCCGGCCCCGCGTCGAGCGGCTGGAGCCCGGCGACCGGCTGCTGCTCTTCACCGACGGGCTCGGCGAGGCGCGCCGGGACGGCGAGTTCTTCCCGACGGCCGACCGGGCCTGGCGGCTGCTCGGCCACGGCACGGTCGCCGACGGGCTGGCCTCGCTGGAGACCGCGCTGGTCGAGTGGGTGCACGGCCGCCTCGACGACGACATCGCCCTGGTCCTCATGGAGTACGCGGGTCCGCGTACCGGGGCGGCGACGGCCGTGCCGAGCTGGGAGGTCGGCGCGACCGAGAGCTGACCGCGCCGAACGCGGCCGGGAGGTGAACGGAAAGTGTGAGATCGCCGTCACTTCCCGGATCATCTTGTCGCTGGCTACCGACCGGTAATAGAGTCGGGGTTACTGATCGGTAACACGTGTCCGGAAGCGGGGCCAGTGAGCATGACCCACTACAAGAGCAACCTGCGGGACCTCGAGTTCAACCTCTTCGAGGTCTTCGGTGCGGACCGGGCGTTCGGCCAGGAGCCGTACGCGGAGCTCGACATCGACACCGCACGCAGCATCCTCGCCGAGGTGGACCGCCTCGCCCGCGAGGACCTGGCCGCCAGCTACTCGGACAGCGACCGTAACCCGCCGGTCTTCGACCCGGCCACCCACACCGCGCCCCTGCCCGAGGCGTTCAAGAAGTCGTACCGGGCGTTCATGGAGTCGGAGTTCTGGCGGCTCGACCTCCCGCCGGAGCTGGACGGCACCAACGCTCCCCGGGCCCTCTGGTGGGCGCTCGCCGAGCTGGTGCTCGGCTCGAACGCCCCGGTCTGGATGTACGCCTCCGGCCCGTCCTTCGCGCACGTCCTGCACGTCGAGGGCACCGAGCGGCAGAAGAAGTGGGCCAAGCTGTTCATCGAGAAGCAGTGGGGCTCGACGATGGTGCTCACCGAGCCGGACGCCGGCTCGGACGTCGGCGCCGGGCGCACCCGCGCGATCCCGCAGCCGGACGGCTCGTGGCACATCGAGGGTGTGAAGCGCTTCATCACCTCGGGCGAGCACGACCTGACCGACAACATCGTCCACTATGTGCTGGCCCGTCCGGTCGGCGTCGAGGGTGTCGGCGGCCCCGGCACGAAGGGCCTCTCGCTCTTCGTGGTGCCGAAGTACCACTTCGACGAGGAGACCGGCGAGCTGGGCGAGCGCAACGGCGTCTTCGCCACCAACGTCGAGCACAAGATGGGCATCAAGGTCTCGAACACCTGCGAGATGACCTTCGGTGAGCACGGCGTGCCGGCCAAGGGCTGGCTGCTGGGCGACAGGCACGATGGCATCCGGCAGATGTTCATGATCATCGAGTACGCCCGGATGATGGTCGGCACCAAGGCGATCGCCACCCTCTCCACCGGCTACCTGAACGCGCTCGAGTACGCCAAGAACCGCGTCCAGGGCGCCGACCTCGTCCAGCAGGCCGACAAGACCGCACCGCGGGTGACCATCACCCACCACCCGGACGTGCGGCGCTCGCTGCTGCTCCAGAAGTCGTACGCCGAGGGTCTGCGCGCGCTGGTGCTCTACACGGCGTCCTGGCAGGACAAGGTCGCCATCGCCGAGGCGGCCGGTGACGAGAAGGCCACCAAGCTCGCCAAGCGGGTCAACGACCTGCTG
This sequence comes from Micromonospora costi, assembly GCF_003626655.1. GTDB lineage: Bacteria > Actinomycetota > Actinomycetes > Mycobacteriales > Micromonosporaceae > Micromonospora > Micromonospora costi. The sequence goes on along the minus strand of NZ_RBAN01000013.1, from coordinate 15,467 downwards.
CTGCCGCTGGTCAAGGGCGTCGGCTCCGAGCGGGCGTACGAGCTGCTCGGCCACGAGGCGCTGCAGACCTTCGGTGGTTCCGGCTTCCTCCAGGACTACCCCCTGGAGCAGTACGTCCGCGACTCGAAGATCGACACCCTGTACGAGGGCACCACGGCCATCCAGAGCCTCGACCTCGTCTTCCGGAAGATCGTTCGGGACAACGGCAAGGCCCTCATGGCGGTCGCCGGTGAGATCCAGGAGTTCATCACCTCGGAGGGCGGCAACGGTCAGCTCAAGGAGGAGCGGCAGGCGCTCGGCAAGGCGCTCGCCGAGATCCAGAACATCCTCGGTGTGATGACCGGCTGGCTGGGCGAGGCGCAGGGTGGTGACGCGCGGGCCCTCTACAAGGTGGGCCTGAGCAGCCGGCGGTTCCTGCTGGCAGTCGGCGACCTGGTCGTCGGCTGGCTGCTGCAGAAGCAGGCCGACGTGGCGCTGCGGGCGCTGAACGGCGAGGTTTCGGCCTCGGACAAGGCGTTCTACACCGGCAAGGTGGCCGCCGCCCGGTTCTTCGCCCGCGAGGTGCTGCCCCGCATCGGCGCCGATCGCCGGATCATCGAGAACACCGACCTGGACGTCATGGACCTCCCGGAAGAGTCCTTCTGACCGTTCCCCGTCCCCCACTCCCGCGATCTTGCACCTCCTGCCCCGGCATACGGGGATAAAAGGCCCATAACGAGGGCCGAAAGTGCAAGATCGCGGGGGGATTGGGCGGGTGGGCCGGGTAGCCCGGCGTCGTGGCGGGTAACCGCTGCGGGACCACGTCGGAACACGCCCGAACCCATCGCACGGGGGAGTCCAGCGGACATGGGCATTGGAAGTGGCATCTTCCTGATCGCGATCGGCGCGATCCTCACCTTTGCCATCAGAGCCAACGTCTGGTGGGTCGACCTGCGCGCGGTCGGCTGGGTGTTCATCCTGGCCGGGCTGGCCGTCCTGCTCACCACGCTGTGGTTCTGGCAGGACCGGCGCAAGCGGGCCCGCACGCTGATCGTGGAGGAGAACCGGCTGTCCCATCCGACCGCGATGATGCCGCCGCCTCCCGACCCGCCGCCGCCGACCGCGCCACCCTCCTGAGGCCGGACACCGCTGAGCCACCCACCGAATCGGTGGGTGGCTCAGCTTCGTGCCGTGTAGCGGTCGGTCAGCTCCGCGCCACCCCGGTCGAGGTCCGCCCACGGCGGCGCGCTCCGGTGCACCGCCAGATCGGTCGTACGCAGACCGTCCGGGTCGGCCCGCTGCGGGTCCAACAGGGCGGACAGCAGCGAGATGCCCGGGTTGTGCGCGATCAGCAGCACCGTACGGGCGGCCGGATCCACCCGCCGGACCAGGGCCAACAGGTCCTCCGGGTGCGCCTCGTAGGCGTCCGCCTCGTACCGGACATCGGGGCGGGGACCCGCCGAACCGCCCTCGGGTGGCGAGCCGGTCATCCCCATCGCCACGCCGTGCCACGTCTCCCGCGTCCGTCGGGCGGTCGAGCAGAGCACCACGTCCGGCAGCAGGCCGTGTTTGGCGAGCCAGGCGCCCGCGGCCTCCGCGTCGGCCCGCCCCCGGGTGGTCAGGGGCCGGTCCGCGTCCGGTGCGTCCTCCGACTGCTCGGCCTTCGAGTGCCGCAACAACACCAGTGTGCGTCCCCCGGCGTACGCGTCCGTCATGCCACCAGCTTGCCCGATTGGCGATCACGGTGCCGGGGTAAGTCGATGGATGCCGCAACCTCACCGATGGCCGCGGCGGGACGTAACGCCAGCTGAGAGCCGAGGAGGCGACGATGGGCATTGGTGGCAGCATTTTCCTGATCGCGCTGGGCGCGATCTTCGCATTCGCCGTGGAGGCCGACCTCGGTTGGCTGAACCTGGCCGTCGTCGGGTGGGTGCTGATGCTCGCCGGCGTCGCCGGTCTGCTCGTCACCCTCTACTTCTGGAACAACCGCCGGCGCGCCGTGGTGACCACGACTCCCGTGCGCGAGGACCGCGTGGTGACCGACCGTGTGGTCCCCGCCCAGGACCGCGTCGTGCAGGAGTACCGCGAGGTTCGCCGGCCGGGCCCCACCGTCTGAACCCCACCACCGCTGCCGAGGGCCCCGCGACGTCGCGGGGCCCTCGTCGTGCCCGCGTCGCTGGCGGGCCGGTCCCGGCGCCGTGGCCCGTCAGGCGAAGAGCGCGAAGTAGATGGCCACGTGGTGGCAGATCGCGGCGACCAGCGTGCAGGCGTGGAAGAACTCGTGGTGACCGAAGACGGTGGGCCACGGGTTCGGCCGGCGCAGCGCGTAGAAGACCGCGCCGACGCTGTAGACGGCGCCGCCGGCGAGCAGCAGCACCAACGCGGTGACCCCGCCCTCGTGCAGGATCTGCGGCAGCATCGCCACGGCCACCCACCCGAGCGCCAGGTAGAGCGGGGCGGAGACCCAGCGGGGCGCGTGCGGCCAGATCAGCTTGAGGGCGACCCCGGCGAGCGCCCCGCCCCAGACCAGCGCGAGCATCACGGTCGCCGGCCGCGGGTTCAGCAGCAGGACGCAGAACGGCGTGTACGTGCCGGCGATGAACACGAAGATCATCGAGTGGTCCATCCGGCGCATGACCTGGTAGCCCCGCTCCGACCACACGCGACGGTGGTAGAGGGCGCTGGTGCCGAAGAGCCCGCACACGGTCAGGCTGTAGACGACGCAGCTGACCAGCGGGGCCCAGCCGGGACGGGTGGCGGCGATCGCGCAGAGCACGATGCCGCAGACCACGGCCACGAAGAACGCGTACGTGTGCAGCCAGCCGCGCATCCGCGGCTTGCCGATGTCGACCGGCTTGAGCCGGAGCGGTGCGGAGGTGGTCACGCCAATAGGTTACGGCAGCGTAGGTTACTTGGGGGTAGTGCGACTCGTCACGCGGCGCGACGCCACCCGGCGCGGCGCCACTTCCGCCAAGATGGCCTGATGCGGATCCGACGCGTCGGGGCGTACGCCCTGCTGCTCGACTGCGGCGAGGACGAGCCGGACGTACCCGGCCGGGTCGAGGCGTGGCGGGCGGAGCTGGCCCGCCGCCGCGACCGGGGCGAGCTGGACGCCATCGAGATAGTCCCGGCCGCGGCCACCGTGCTGCTCGACGGCGTACCGGACCCGGCGGCCACCGCCCGGTCGATCGCCGGCTGGACGCCGCGCCCGGCGCCGGTCCGCGGCACGGCCGGCGTCGTCGAGGTGCCCGTCACGTACGACGGCGCGGACCTGCCGGCCGTCGCGGAGCACTGGGGCGCCAGCGTGCCGGCCGTGGTCGAGCGGCTGGCCGGCACCGAGTTCCGGGTGGCGTTCTGCGGCTTCGCCCCCGGATTCCCCTACCTCACCGGCCTCCCCGCCGCGCTCGCGCTGCCCCGGCTTCCCACACCCCGCGCGCGCGTGCCGGCCGGCTCGGTGGCGCTGGCCGGCCCGTACGCCGGGATCTACCCGACCGCCTCCCCGGGCGGGTGGCTGCTCGTCGGCCGGACCGGGCTGGTCCTCTTCGATGTGGCCGCCGACCCGCCGGCCCGGCTCACCCCGGGCACCCGCGTCCGGCTGGCGCCGGCGTGAGGAACGGCGACCTGCACGTGCTCCGCGCCGGGGCGCTCACCACCGTGCAGGACCTGGGCCGCCCCGGCTACGCGCACCTCGGGGTGCCCCGCTCCGGCGCGCTCGATCCGGCCGCCCTGCGGCTGGCCAACCGGCTGGTCGGCAACCCCGAGGACGCGGCCGGGCTGGAGATCACCCTGACCGGCTGCGCGTTGCGGCTGTCCCGGGCGGCCACGGTCGCGGTCACCGGCGCCGACGTCGAGGTGCGGATCGGGGAACGGCCGGGCGACACCGGCCGCCCGCTCTCGGCGCCCGCGGGAGCCGTGCTGCGGATCGCTCCCGCCCGTCGGGGCGTCCGGAGCTGGCTGGCCGTCTGCGGCGGGATCGACGTGCCGCCCGTGCTCGGCAGCCGGGCCACCGACACCCTCTCCGGGCTCGGCCCACCACCGTTGCGCGACGGCGACCGGCTGCCCCTCGGCACCCCGGCCGGGCCGCCACCGCCGGTGGACGTCACCGTCGCGCCGGCGCACCCCGACGAGCTGCGCCTACGCGTCCGGCTCGGTCCCCGGGACGACTGGTTCACTCCCGTCGCGCTCGACCGGCTGCTCGGCACCGCGTACACCGTGAGCCCGGTGAGCAACCGGGTCGGCGCGCGACTGGCCGGCGCGCCCCTGCCCCGCGCGATGGCCCGCGAGCTGCCCAGCGAGGGCATCGTTCTCGGCGCGGTGCAGGTGCCGGCGGACGGCCAACCGCTGGTGTTCCTCGCCGACCACCCCACGACCGGCGGCTACCCGGTCATCGGGGTGGTGGACGACGTGACAGCGCTCGCCCAGGCCCGGCCAGGCACTACCGTCAGATTCCATGGACCTCAACGCTGACCTGGGTGAGGGATTCGGCATCTGGCGGCTCGGCGACGACGAGGCGCTGCTGGGCCTCGTCACGTCCGCGAACGTGGCCTGCGGCTTCCACGGCGGCGACGCGTCCACCATGCGACGGGTGTGCGCGGAGGCGGCGCGCCGAGGGGTCGCGGTGGGCGCGCAGGTCGGCTACCGGGACCTGGCCGGCTTCGGCCGGCGGCACATCGCGTACGACTTCGCGGAGCTGCGTGACGAGGTCATCTACCAGCTCGGCGCGCTGGACGCGTTCTGCCAGGTGGCCGGCACGCGGGTCCGCTACCTGAAACCGCACGGCGCCCTCTACCACGCGGCCGCGCACGACGAGTCGCAGGCGGCCGCCCTGGTCGCGGCCGTCAACGAGTACGACCACCGGCTGCCGCTGCTCTGCGCGCCCGGCTCGGTGCTCGCCCAGCTCGCGGTCGGCGCCGGACTGCGGGCGGTGGCCGAGGGCTTCCCCGACCGCGGCTACCAGCCCAGCGGGACCCTGGTGCCCCGCACCGCGCCGGGTGCGCTCGTCACCGACCCCGAGCAGGTCGCCGAGCGGGCGGTGCGGATGGCCACCGAGCGGACCGTGGTGGCGGTCGACGGCAGCGTGATCCCCTGCCCCGTCGAGTCGGTCTGCCTGCACGGGGACAGCCCCGGCGCGGTCGCCTCGGCGGAGATGGTCCGCGCCGCGCTGATCGACGCCGGCGTGCCGCTCGCCGCGTTCACCGCGTGAGCCGGTCCCGGTGCCCACCCGCACCGGGACCGTCGCGCATCCGGGTCGGCACCCGCCAGCCGACGACGACGGGGGCCCGCCGGCGTGGCGTCAGGCGTCCAGGCCGCGCAGCACCAGCGGCAGGCGGGCCGCGCCGCCGTCCACGACGCGGACCGGCACCCCCCAGTCCTGGCGCGTGAGGTGGCAGGCCGCGTGCTCGACGTCCACGTCGCAGGTCGCCGCCTGGGCGGTCACCTGGAGCACGCCACCGGTCACCTCGCCGTTGACCACGAGCTGGCGGGACAGCTCGGTGGTCGTGCCGGCGCCCTCCAGGAGCAGCTCGGGCGGCGACGCCGAGACGACCAGCCGGGTGGACGGCCCGTACGTCTCGTCCAGCTTCTGCCCGGGCGCCGGGGTGAAGACGATGTCCAGGGTCACCTCGCCGGCCGTCACATCCGTCGGCTTCCGCTCGGCGCGGTGCCGCGGGCCGTCCACGGTGCTCGCGCCGGCCGCCGACAGCGCACCCGGTGCCAGCCGGGTGAGCCGGTGCGCGGCGGACTCCACCACCAGCACCTCGCCCTCGCCGGTGAGCACCACGTCGCTCGGCTCGGCCAGCCCGTCGGCCACGGTCGAGACCTGGTCGGTCACCGGGTCGAAGCGGCGGACCGCCCCGTTGTACGTGTCCGCGATCAGCACCGAGCCGTCGGGCAGCGCGCACACGCCGAGCGGGTGCTGGAGCAGCGCCGAAGCGGCCGGCCCGTCGACGTGGCCGAAGTCGAACAGGCCCTGCCCGACCGCCGTGCCCATCACCCCGTTCTCGACGTACCGGATGGCGCTGGTCTCGCTGTCGGCCACCCAGAGCCGGGCACCGTCGGTGGACACGGAGAGGCCGGACGGCTGGGCCATCCACGCCTCGGCCAGCGGGCCGTCCCGGAGCGCCTCGACGGTGGTGCCCGCGTACATGCCGGCGGTCCGCTTGATCGGGTCGAACCACCAGAGCTGGTGGATACCGGCCATCGCGATGACGATCTTGTCGTCGTACCAGGCCAGGTCCCACGGGGAGGAGAGGTCGACGGAGAGCGCGTCGTGCGCGTGGTCGTCGACCGTCGAGCGCCACTGCCGCCCGCTCCCGGCCACCGTGACCACCTCGCCGGTCGCCAGCCGTACGCCGCGCAGCAGGTGGTTGACGGTGTCCGCGACGACCAGGTCGTAACCGGCCACCTCGGCCACGGCCGGCGGCAGCAGGCAGAGGCCCTGCGGCTCGGAGAACGTCGCCGCCCCCGCCGGGCCGTCGGCCCGCCCCCGCTCACCCGAGCCGATCCGGCGGACCAGCGTCTCACCGTCCGGGGCGAGTTCGGCCAGCGAGTGCCGCGCCGAGTCGGAGACCAGCAGGTTGCCGCTGTCCAGCACCACGGCCTTGCCGGGGAAGCGCAGGGTCGTCTCCGGCTCGGCGGGCGGGACGTACGGGCCGCCGCCCCGGTGCAGGGTGCCCTTCGCCTCGTGCGTGGCGATCAGCTCGTCGATCAGCCGGGCCAGCCCTTCGGCGTGCCCCTCGCCGGCCATGGTGGCCACCACGTACCCCTCGGGGTCGATCACCGACAGGGTGGGCCAGGCGCGGGCCGCGTACTGCTGCCACATGTCCATCTCCGGGTCGTCGAGCACCGGGTGGTGCACGCCGTACCGCTCGACCGCGGCGGCCAGGGCCTCCGGGTCCTTCTCGTGCTCGAACTTCGGCGAGTGGACACCGATCACGACGAGCACGTCACCGTACTTCTCCTCGAGCGGGCGCAGCTCGTCGAGCACGTGGAGGCAGTTGATGCAGCAGAAGGTCCAGAAATCGGCGATTACGATCTTGCCGCGGAGGTCGGCGAGGGTGAGGTCGCGGCCACCGGTGTTCAACCAGCCCCGGCCGCGCAGCTCGGGAGCCCGTACTCGTGCGCTCATGTGCCCAGTCTGCCGGACCGCGGGGGCGGCGCCCGGCGGTACCCAGGGCGGGGTGGATCACACCTGTGGATCACGGAAAAACGCCGGCGGGGCCACGGTCGTGCGTGGCCCCGCCGGCGTGTCCGTGCGGTTACTGGGTGGCTGCCGGCTTCAGGCAGAGCACCCGGTTCGGCCCGTCGCCCGGCAGCACCACGTGCGGCTGGGCCGGGTCGGAGCACTTGTCCTTGTGGTCGACCTTCGAGACCACGGTGAACGCGCCCGCCTCGCCGCACTCGGCCGGCGCGGCGCCCTCGCCCGCCTTCTTCACGCAGGTGCCCACGGCCGGGTCGAAGGACGGCTCCTGGCTCCCGCCGACCTTGCCGAGCAGGAAGAGCAGGCCGAGTGGCACGGCCAGGATCAGCACGGCGGCGGTCAGCACCGCGGCCAGCACCCGCCCGTTGCGGACCTTCGGCGTCGGCGCCTCGGTCTTCGGCTCCTCGTCCGGCTTGAACGCGTCGAACCGGTTCTGGTCGCCCACCGGCTCGTTCTGCGCCCAGGACGGCGTGGGCTGCTGCTGGGGCGGCGGCGGGAAGGCGGGCGGGAAGGCGCTGGTGTGTGCGGGCTCGGGCACCGGGGGCGGGCCGTAACCCGCCGGCACGCCGGCCATCCCGGGCTCGCCGGGTGGCGGCCCGAACGGGTCGTTCGGGCGCTCGGCGCCGGGGTGCGGGCGCACCCCGTTGACCGGGCGGTTGCTGTGCGGGGCGTCGGCGAAGGACGGCATGCCCGGAGGGAACGCCGGAGGGGCCGGCGGACCCGAGGTGGCCGGGGCGTGCTCGGCGTAGCCGCTCGGCGGCTGCTGCATGCGGTCGTCGAAGGGCGACTCCGGCCCCGGCTCGGGCCGGCGCTCGGCGCCGTACCCGTCCGGCTCGGACCGCTCGGGCTCGTCGGCCGTCTCGGGGCGGGCGGGGCGGCCGTACACCCGGGGCTGCGGCGCGGGCGAGCCCGTGGGCGGCGCGGCCTGGTCGGCCGGGGGCATGACCCGGCTGGCCAGTGGCACGGCGGCGCTCGCCGTGGCCCGGCCGGTCGCGTCCGCGAGCGGTCCGCCCGACTCGGGCGAGGTGCGCGGTGCGGGCACCACCGGGCCGGCCGGCGAGGACGGCTCGTCGGAGCGGGCCGCGGGCTGCTGCCCCCAGCCGCCCTGCTCCGCCTCGTACGCCGGGCCGCCCGCGTCGGCGGGCGACCAGTCGGCCCGCTCACCGGGCTGGCCGGCAGCCGCGCCGTACGTGGCCGGCGGCGGGAACTCGGCCGGCGGCACGTAGTCGGCCGGCGGGGCGGCGGCCAGGCTGGCGCCCGGCACCCGCTGCTCCTGCGGGGGCAGCGGCACGGCGTTGGCCGGTGAGATGCCCGGCGCGGGGCCGGGCTGGTAGATCGGGGTCTCCTCGGCAGCGCGCGCCGCCGGGGCGGAGTCCCCGCCGGCGCCCCACGCCTCGCCGGCCCCCCACGGTTCCACGTCCGGGACGGCGGGCCGGTCGCCGGCGTTCCACTGGGGCGGGTTGTCCGCGCCCGGCACCGAGGCGCTGGCCCGTGCCGGCGCGGTGCCCGGCTCGGACGCCCAGCCGCCCGAGCGGTTGGGATCGGCGGCGGGGTCGCCCCAGCCGGCCGAGCCGGTGTCGTCGGGGGACCGCTCCTGGTCCTGGCCGAGAACCCAGTCGGGCTGCCGCGGCCGGTCGTCGGGCGTGGCAGCGGCGGGACCCCATGCGGTCGGCTGCGCCGCCTCGTTCGGCTGGTGACCGGCACCGGCCGGCCAGCCGCCGCCCGCGTCCTGTTGCGGGGCGGCCCAGCCGCCGGAGCGCGCCGGGTCGTCCGCCGCCGGCACCTGCGCGGCACCGCGGGCGCCCGGCTCGGCCTGCGCCCACGCCGGTGCCGCCGGCTCGGCCGGCGCCCAGGCCGGCTGGTCGTTCTGCTGCGGGGCGCCACCCCAGGCGGCACCGCCCTCCTGACCGGCGCCGTTGGCCCAGCCGCCGTTCGCCGGCTCCTCCGGGTGCGCGCCCGCGGCCCAGCCGCCGTTCGCCTGGCCCTGCTGCGGCCAGCCCGGGGCGGCCTGCTCGTCCTGTGGCGGCGTGCCGCCGGCCTCCTGCTGCCCCCACCCGCCGGAGCGGGCCGGGTCGTCCTGGTGCCACGACTGTGCCGCCGCGGGCGCCGGCACCTGTGCCGCGCCGCGCGCGGCGGGCTGGGCCTGCGCCCAGGCCGGCTGCTCGGCCGCGCCCGGTTGGGCCTGCGCCCAGCCGGGCTGCTCGGCCGCGCCGGGTCGCGTCGCGCCGGGCTGCTCGGCGGCGCCCCAGGCGGGCTGCGGTGCGGCCTGCGTGCCCCATGCGGCGGGCTGCGCCTGCTCCGCGGCGTGCGGTGGCTGCGCCGCGCCCCACGCGGGGGGCTGGTCCTGCTGCGCCGCCCAGGCCGGGGCGGACGGGTTGGGGGATCCTGCCTGCGGCGGGGGCGCCCAGCCCAGGTCGGGGCCGGCGGCGCCGTAGCCGTTGCCCGGCTGCGCCGGACGGTCGCCGTACGGCGCCGGTCCGCCGGCGCCCGGCGACACCTCGTCCGGCTCGTGGCCGGGGTGGTGCGGGCCCTCGGACGTCATCGGTGCGCCTCCTCCATCACATGTCGGCCGCCGGTGCCGATCGGTCCACTCGGCAGGGCTGCCGGCGTTGCCGGCGTACCGGCCGTGCCGGGCTCCCCGCACCGTATCCGGTGACCGTCTACGGCCTCCGGGGAGCACCGGTCGTCACTCCCCGTGGCCGGGCGATGTCGAACCGCTTCTATCGGCTCGGCCCGTCCGGATCGATCGCGGGGCGACGACCGAAGCCCACCGTACCGGGCGCTGCGGCTAGGTGGAATCCCGGTGCCAATGGGCGTGAAACGCCGATGACCCGCCCGGAGCACCCGGGCGGGTCATCGATCTGGAGGAGATGAGGAACGTCGTGGTGCGTCAGCTCATGTGACGCTGGGCGATCGCGAGGATCTCCTCGCGGACGGCCGGCGAGTTCGCCGAGCGCAGCGCGTGCTCGATGGCGCGGGCGCGGCGGTTGGCGTCGCGGCGGGTCCTGATCCGGTCGATCATGCTCATCGTGGGTCTCCTCCTGGCTATTCGGTTGTCGGCCCCTTGATGTCTCTATTCAACCGCAAGACGCCTCCAACTTCCATCGATTATTAGGTGAGCTACGACACCGGCCTAACAATCAAAGGCGACAGGGGTTCGCGGCCGACGTTTCTGTCGCCCAACGGACACGGCCGGTGCGCCGGGGGTTAACCCCTGGCACACCGGCCGTCGCTGGTGCGGTGGACCGGTCAGGTCCAGGCGAGCAGTGCCGCCTCCGGGTCGGTGAGGAAGTCGCCGACGTCGCGGAGGAACTTCGACCCGAGTTCACCGTCGATGATCCGGTGGTCGAAGGAGAGGCCGAGCGTGGTGACCTGCCGCGGCCGGACCTTGCCCTTGTGCACCCAGGGCATCTCCCGGACCGCGCCGAAGGCCAGGATCGCCGACTCGCCCGGGGGCAGGATCGGCGTGCCGGTGTCGACACCGAACACGCCGACGTTGGTGATGGTCAGGGTGCCGCCGGACATGTCGGCCGGCGAGGTGCGGCCGGCCTTCGCCGTCTGCACCAGGTCGGTCAGCGCGTCCGCCAGCTCGCGGAGCGACAGCCGGCCGGCGTCCTTGATGTTCGGCACGATGAGCCCGCGCTCGGTGGCCGCCGCGATGCCCAGGTTGACGTACTCCTTGACGACGATCTCGTCGCCCGCCCAGGTCGAGTTGACCATCGGGTGCCGCTTCACCGCGAGCAGGACCGCCTTGGCGACCAGCAGCAGCGGCGAGACCCGGACGTCGCGCCACTCGCGCCGGTCGCGGAGCCGGTCCAACGCCTTCATGGCCCGCGTGACGTCGACGGTCAGGAACTCCGTCACGTGCGGGGCGGTGAACGCCGAGCGGGACATGTTCTCGGCGGTGAGCTTGCGTACCCCCTTGACGGGGATGCGCTGCTCGCGGTCCGCGCCGAAGCTCGCGGCGGCCGTGACCGGCGAGGCGAGCGCGGCCGGCTCGACCGCCGACCCGGCCGCGGCCCGCTGCACGTCCTCCCGGGTGATCGAGCCGAGCGGGCCCGAACCGGTCAGCGTGCCGAGGTCGACACCCAGGTCCTTGGCGAGCTTGCGCACCGGCGGCTTGGCCAGCACGCCGGCCGTACCGCCGTGACCGTTGGTGCCCGGCGCGACGGCGGGCGCCGGCGGCGCGACCGGCACCGGAGCCGTGGGGGCCTGCGCCGGAGCCGCCGGAGCCTGCGCGGGAGCCGCGGTGGCCTGCGCCGGGACGGCCCCCTTGCGCGGCCGGCGCTTGGCCGCGGTGGTACGCGGGCCGTAGCCGACGAGCACCGCCGTCCGGCCACCCGGGGCCGCGCCACCGATCAGGCCGGGCTCGACCATGCCCTCGGCCGGCGCGACCTCGACGGCGGCCAGCGCGGCCGCCGACGGGGTGGGCGCGTCGCCGGCCGGCTGACCCGGGGACGGCGGCGTGTCCAGCGGCCCCGCGTCCGGGTCCGTGTCGATCGCGATGATCGGGGTGCCGACCTCGACCGTGGTGCCCTCCGGGTGGAAGATCGTCTGCACCCGGCCGGCCCACTTCGCCGGGATCTCCACGGCCGCCTTGGCCGTCTCCACCTCGACGATGGGCTGGTTCAGCTCGATGACGTCGCCGACCTTCACGAGCCAGGAGAGGATCTCGCCCTCGGTCAGGCCCTCGCCCAGGTCGGGCAGGTTGAATTCCTTGATCCGGGACATGCCGCTCACCAGCCGAAGGTGCGGTCGACGGCGTCGAGCACCCGGTCGAGGTCAGGCAGGTACTCCTCCTCCACCCGGGCGGCCGGGTAGGGGGTGTCGAAGCCGGTCACCCGCAGCACCGGGGACTCCAGCGAGTAGAAGCACTCCTCGGTGATCCGGGCGGCGATCTCGGCGCCCAGGCCCACGTTGGACGGCGCCTCGTGCACGACCACGGCCCGGCCGGTGCGCCGCACCGACTCGTACGCCACGCCGAGGTCCAGCGGGGAGATCGTGCGCAGGTCGATGACCTCCAGCTCGCGGCCGTCCTCGGCCGCGGCGCTCGCCGCGTCCAGGCAGGTCCGCACCATCGGCCCGTACGCCAGCAGCGTCACGTCGGTGCCGGGCCGGACGACCCGGGACGCGTGCAGCGGGTACGCGTCGGCCAGCGGCGCGTCCAACTCGACCGGGCCCTTCTCCCAGTAGCGCCGCTTGGGCTCCAGGAAGATGATCGGGTCGTCCGACGCGATCGCCTGCTGGATCATCACGTACGCGTCCTGCGGGTTCGCGCAGGAGACGACCTTGAGACCGGCGGTGTGCGAGAAGTACGCCTCGGGCGACTCCGAGTGGTGCTCGACCGCGCCGATGCCACCGCCGAACGGGATCCGGATCACCATGGGGATCCGCAGCTTGCCGCGCGAGCGGTAGTGCATCTTCGCCACCTGCGACACGATCTGGTCGTACGCCGGGTAGACGAAGCCGTCGAACTGGATCTCGCAGACCGGCCGGTAGCCGCGGATGGCCAGGCCGATCGCGGTGCCGATGATGCCGGACTCGGCCAGCGGGGTGTCGATCACCCGCTGGTCGCCGAAGTCCTTCTGGAGCCCGTCGGTGATCCGGAAGACACCGCCGAGCTTGCCGACGTCCTCGCCCATGATGACGACCTTGGGGTCGTTCTCGAGGGCGCGGCGCAGGCCGGTGTTGAGGGCCTTGCCGATGGTGAGCGTCTCCGTGGCCATCAGTGTGCGCTCCCCTCGAACGACTCCAGGTACCTGCTGAACTGCTCGCGCTGCTCGTCGAGCAGGGGCGAGCCGTGGGGATAGACGTGGTCGAAGAGGGTGTTCGGGTCGGGGTTCGGCATGGCCAGCACCCGCTCGCGCAGGTGCACCGACTCGCGCTTGGCCTGCTCGTCGACCTCGGCGAAGAAGTCGGCGTCGGCGATCTGCTGCTTCTCCAGGAAGGCCTTCACCCGGGCGATCGGGTCCTTGGCCTGCCACGCCTCCACCTCGCTCGCGATGCGGTAGCGGGTCGGGTCGTCGGAGGTGGTGTGTGCGCCCATCCGGTAGGTGTACGCCTCGATGAGGCTCGGGCCCTGCCCGTGCCGGGCGTTGTCCAGCGCCGTGTGGGTCACCGCGTACGTGGCCAGCACGTCGTTGCCGTCGACCCGGACGCCAGGGAAGCCGAAGCCGTCCGCCCGCCGGTACAGCGGCACGCGGGTCTGCCGCTCCAGCGGCTCGGAGATCGCGTACTGGTTGTTCTGGCAGAAGAAGACCAGCGGCGCGTTGAAGACGCTGGCCCAGACGAACGCCTCGTTGACGTCGCCCTGGCTGGTGGCGCCGTCACCGAAGTACGCGATGACCGCCTCGCCCTCGTCGCCTCCGGTCTTGCCGTCCATGGCGACGCCCATGGCGTACCCCGTCGCGTGCAGGGTCTGCGCCCCGATGACGATCGTGTACATGTTGAACTTGAACTCGTTCGGGTCCCAGCCGCCCTGGTCGACGCCACGGAACAGCCCGAGCGGCATGATCGGGTCGATGCCCCGGCAGTAGAGGACGCCGTGCTCCCGGTAGGTCGGGAACACCATGTCCTGCGTACGCAGCGCGCGTCCGGAGCCGACCTGCGCCGCCTCCTGGCCCAGCAGGCTGGCCCAGAGGCCCAGCTCGCCCTGCCGCTGGAGGGCGGTGGCCTCGGCGTCCAGCTTCCGTACGAGCACCAGGTCGCGGTAGAGGCCGCGGTACTCCTCGTCGGTGAAGTCGACGCGGTACACGGTGCCGTCCGGCCCGGTGACGCTCTCGATGCGCTCACCCTCGGGGGTGAGCAGCTGTACCAGGTCCGGGTCGCCGGCCGCGCCCTTCCTCGAGCGGGGTGCGGCCCGCCTGCTGCGGGTGGAGACCCCGGGGTCGCCCTTTGCCATCCGTCTCTCCCTGTCGTGTCTGCGTCGGCACCGGGGGGTCACCCGGCCGCGCAAATCCTGTGCCTGCCCGGCGGTGCCGGACAAGTTACTGGCGGCCGCGCCTAGCCCCGGTGGGGGTTGCCGCGCGGCGTGAGCCGGATTCAGGTGGGCCGAACCCGGTTCGGGAGCGCCGGCGTCCGTCGCGCCTGCCGCGGGGGTGCGCGGAGGTCGCGGCTGCGTTGCCGTCGTGCTCCATATTCGCAGAGGAGGTGAGTGGGCCCACAGTACGCCCGGCCTGCTCATCGAGGGCCCGATGGCTTCGCGGCATTTGTCAACATCGTCGCGTGGCGCGCCCGCCGACGATCCGGTGATGGTTCGTCACCGTTCGGGCAGATGGGCATGTCGACACGCGGTAAGGGTCTGGCCAACGGAGCGTCACTGCTGTCAGGCTGGCTGCTGCGGATCGCCGAGAAAGGGCGGTTTGCCGCATCCCCGCGACGCCCGGCGTCGCGGACCGTCCACGATCGACGAAGAGGGAGTCGCGGGTGTCCGAGCCAGCCGATGGTCCGGGTGCGCCGCTGCTCGGTCGGCACCGCACCGGCAACGGCGGCTACCGCCGGGTGGTGGGCGCCCACCGCGCCCCCGGCTCCACGACGCCCACGCGGGGTTATCTCTTCACCGTGGCGCTGCTGGCCGGCACGGCGTCCATGCCGATCCTCGCGGCCATCAGCGCGGGCTCCGCGACGGTGGGCAGCACGGCCCTGCCGGACAGCGGCGTCCCGTTCATCCCGACGCCCTCGGTCGGCCCGGTGGTGGTCCCCATCCCGACGACCAGCCAGCCGGCCCTCCCGCCCGCCCGGCCCTCCGGCAGCCCGTCGGCGGTGAGCGAGTGGTCGTCCGACTTCCCGCTGCGCCGACCGAATCGGCCCGACACGGCTCGGCGTCCCGACGCACCGGACGCCGCCCACAGCGTCACGGGCTCCGGGCCGACCCACCGGCCGGCGGCCCCGGTGCCGCACCCCACCCGGACCACCCCGCACCCGCCCACGACCTCCCCGACGCCCAGCGTGTCGCCCACACCGAGCCCGACGCCGACACCGAGCGTGTCGCCGACACCGACCGCGTCCCCAACCGGCGGGCCCACAACCACCCCGTCACCGTCCGGCACGATCTCGGTGCCGGACACCGAGCCCACACCCACCCCGACCGCCGGCGACACCGACCCAACCCCCGGCGGCGCGTCGGAGCCCACCAGCACACCCCCGGCCTAGCCCCGCCCCCCCCCCCCCCCCCCCCCCCCCCCCCCCCCCCGGCACGCCCCCCACCCCCCCCCCCCCCCCCCCCCCCCCCACGTCGCCCTCCTTCCTCTCTCACAACACATATAATCAGTATGACACAAGCCACATGCAC
>NZ_RBAN01000012.1 GCF_003626655.1 Micromonospora costi | reverse complement strand
GCGCGCGTCGCTCGCGCCCCGGTTGCCGTAGTAGCGGCGGCTCAGGACTTCGAGCATCGGGCCGTGGTCGACGCCCGGCTTGCCGATCCGCTGGCCGAGCAGCCGGACCAGCGGCTCGGGCGAGGCGGCCATCTTCGCGATCCGCTCGGCGCGGTCGGGCGCCGCCGGGTTCCGGTCGAGGTACCGGAGGTGGCCACGCACGCCCGCGTACACCTCGGCGCGCTTGCGGCGCAGCATCGGCTGGGCGGCCCAGCGGAACACGACGCCGCGGGCCAGGTCGCCGACCACCGGGAACCGGAGCTGGGTGGCGAAGATCAGGTGCTCCAGCGCCTGGCCGACCAGCTCGCGCAGCCCGTCGGCGGGCACCGGCTCGGTGAGCCACCGCTGGAGGAACGTGACGATCACCGACACGTCGGCCGAGGCCCGCTGCTGCGCCAGGAAGATCCGGAACACGGCCTCTTCCAGCGCGGGCGTCCGCTCGAAGTCGTGCACGCCGTAGTGGGCGAGCACCCGCGCGAGCCGGTTGCGGAACGTGTCCGACAGGCCGGCCCGCTCGACGTCGAGGCTCTGCAGGTACGTGTGGAAGTACTCGCGCGGGCTGTGCACCCGGGTGTCGGCCCGGCCCTCCTCACCAGCCGGCCGGTTGCGGCTCAGCTCGGAGAGGTCCGCGAACACCTGCAGCAGCTCGACCTCCTCCGCCAGCGGACGGCGGTCGAGCTCGGCCCGCGCCGCGAGGTAGGTGGACAGCGCGCGCCGCTCGTCGCGGGGGTCGAGGTCGTAGCCGAGCAGCAGGCTGCGCAGGTCGGCGATGCCGCGCGCGACCCGGGCCTCGGCGGACAGCCCGGTCGGCTCGGGCGGCAGCTCCAGGTCGACGGTCTCGGTCTCGGTGGCCTCGCCCGCGGCGTCGTCACCGACCGGTTCCAGGCGCAGCAGCGGCGCGCCGGTCTCCACCTGGCTGCCGACGGCGACCAGGCTCTCCCGTACCTTCGCCGTGAACGGCGCGCGCAGCACCGTCTCCATCTTCATGCTCTCGAGGACGAGCACGGGCGCGCCCGCCTCGACCTCGTCGCCCACCTCGAGCGGCGTGGCGACGACCAGCGCGGGAGCGGGAGACCGCAGCACGCCGCCCTCGTCCCGGCTCACGCGGTGCGTGACGCCGTCCACCTCGACGAGGTGGATGGGCCCGTGCGTGTCGGTGACGAGCCGGAAACGCCGGCCGTTGACCAGGATCCGGCCGGTGTGCTCGTCGAACCGGTCGAGTTCGACGTCCACGCAGGGCGCGGACCCGATGCCGACCCGGAACCGGTGCGGCCCGGTCTGCGCGACGCTCACCCGGTAGCTCGCGCCGCGCAGCTTGAGGTCGATCGGCCGGCCGCTGGCGTGCTGGACCTGCGGGCGGCCACCGTGCGCCGTGGACAGCAGGCGCTGCCGCTCGACGAGCGCCTCGTCCTCGTACGCCTCGATGGCGGCCGCGGCCAGCGCGACGCCGGAGTGCCGGGTGGAGACCAGGCGGCCCTGGGCGCGGACCCGGTCGATCCAGCCCGTGTCGGCGCTGGCGTCGATCACCTCGGGCGCGTCGAGCAGGTCGAGCAGGAAGCTCTTGTTGGTGGCGCCGCCCTCGATGATGACGGTGGTCTCGGCGACCGCGCGGCGCAGCCGGCCGAGCGCCTCGTCGCGGGTACGGCCGTAGGCGATGATCTTGGCGATCATCGAGTCGAAGTCGGCCGGGATCACGTCGCCCTCGCTGACCCCGGTGTCCACCCGGATGCCCGGGCCGCTGGGCAGCACGAGCCGGACGATCCGGCCGGGCGAGGGCGCGAAGTCGCGGTCCGGGTCCTCGGCGTTGAGCCGCGCCTCGACGGCGTGCCCGGCCTCGGCCGGGACCAGCTCGCCGAGCCGGCCGCCGGAGGCCACGTGGATCTGGGCCTTGACCAGGTCGAAGTCGGTGGTGGCCTCGGTGATGGGGTGCTCGACCTGGAGCCGGGTGTTGACCTCCAGGAAGGCCAGCAGCTTCTCGCCGGGGTGGTAGAGGAACTCGACGGTGGCGGCGCCCTGGTAGTTCACGGCCAGCGCCAGCCGCTCGGCCGCCGCCTTCAGCTCGCGGGTCTGCTCGGGCGCGAGCACCGGCGACGCGGACTCCTCGATGACCTTCTGGTTGCGCCGCTGCACCGAGCAGTCCCGGACGCCCAGCGCCCACGCGGTGCCCTGACCGTCGGCGATCACCTGCACCTCGACGTGCCGCGCGCCGGTGACCAGGCGCTCCAGGAACACGACGCCGCTGCCGAACGCGCGCTCGGCCTCCAGGCTCGTGCGCTCGTACGCCTCGGTGAGCTCGTCGTCGCTGCGCACGACGCGGATGCCCCGGCCGCCGCCGCCCGCGGTCGCCTTCAGCATCAGCGGGTAGCCGATCTCGGCGGCCGCGCGCTTGGCAGCGTCCAGGCTCGCGACCGCGCCGCGGCTCCACGGCGCCACGGGGACGCCGACCTCCTCGGCGATGAGCTTCGCACCGATCTTGTCGCCGAGCGTGCGCATCGCTTCGGCGCTCGGGCCGATGAAGGTGACGCCGACCTTCTCGCACAGTTCGGCGAAGGCCGGGTCCTCGGCCACGAATCCCCAGCCCACCCACGCCGCGTCCGCCCGCGTCTCGACCAGCGCGCGCTCGAGGACGCGGTGGTCGAGGTACGGGCGCGCCGACGCCGGCCCCAGGCAGTAGCTGTCGTCGGCCTCCCGGACGAAGGTGGCGGTGCGCTCGGCCTCGGTGTAGAGCGCGATGGTCTCGATCGGCCGGGCACCGGTCTCGGCGTTGAGCTCGCGGACGGCGTGGATCAGCCGCATGGCGGCCTCTCCCCGGTTGACGATAGCGATGCGGCTGAACACCGAGTAAGCCTCCCAGAGGTTCACAACAGAACGGGGACTCCCTCGGTCAGGGGTCCCCGGGACCATCCTTCTCCGCTACGGCCGGTACGGAAACCGCCGGACCCTCCACCTGCCGGCGGCGAGTTTTGTGGACACCCGCCAACTCGCGGGCCGCCGACGGGTCACGCCGTGTTCCGTGTCACGACGCCGGCCGGACACGCGGCGTCTCGGTGCCCGAGCGGACACGCGGCGTCACGACGACGGACCGGGCTCGCCGCGCCGCGGTGGGCGGCCGGACACGGTGGGTGACCCCGCCCGTCCGGGCGTCCGGCGTCACGGTACCGGTCCGGCCGCCCGCCGTCGCGCCGTGGCCACTGTGCGCCACGGCGCACAGACGCCGCCGTCGTACGCCCACCGGGGCCCGCGTCTGATCGATGCTCGTTCCCGTACCCCGGGCCGCGCCGCGCGCCCGCGGGAGGACGGCCGGGCGGGCAGGGGCGCTGGGGGCCCTCGCCCGCCCGGTACGCGCCGCTCAGCCTCCCGCGTCCGGGTCGCGCCCGTCGGCCAGCAGGTCGAGCAGGAGCGCGGCGGTCCAGCCGAACGCCGGCGAGCCGAGGCCCGCGCCGGTGTCCGGGTGGAAGTACTCGTGACAGCCGGCGCCGGCGACCAGCCCGACCATCGACCGGGCCAGACCGGCGGCGAGGTCCGCCCGGCCGTGGGTGAGAAGGCCCCGACGGACCAGCCAGTTGATGTTCATCCAACTGGGGCCGCGCCAGTAGCGCAGCGGCTCGAAGTCCGGCGCGGTCCGGTCGTGGCTGGGCAGCGGCCGGTCCATCCGCGCGGCCAGCCCGAACCGGGCCGAGCGGGCCTCCGCCACCACCGCCTCCACCTGCGGCGCCGGCAGGTCGGGCAGGATCAGCGGCGCCAGCCCCAGCACCGTACGGGCCGGCAGCAGCCGCCCGGTGCGCAGGTCGCGGGGCTGGAACGTCCGGGTGGCCGGGTCGTACAGCCGGCGTACGAGGGCGTCGGTGATCCGGGCCGCCCGCTCCCGGTGCGGGCCCGGGTCGGCCCCGACCAGCGGCGCGATCCGCGCCAGGGCGTGCTCGGCGACGCCGGCCGCCGCGTTGAACAGCGGGCACTCCACGAGGAACGGGTGCCGACCCGCCAGGTCGTCGTCGCGGTAGGCGGCGTCCCGGTAGGAGGCGACGATCGCCACGTACCGCGCGTAGTCCAGGTCCGTGGGGCGGTGCGCGGCGGGAGCGTGCGCGGTGTCGTGCCGCCGGTACGCCCGCATCACCGCCGCGTCGGCCGGCACCACCGCCATCGGCTTGTCCCAGGCGGGGCTGTTGTCCAGCCCGGACTCCCACGGATGCACCACGCAGGCGAGGCCGCCGCCGCCCACGTCCCGCCGCGTGGCGAGGTAGCGCTGCTGGGCCACGAGGCGGGGGTAGAGCCGGCGCAGGGCGGCGTGGGCCGCGTCCGACGGCACCCGGAGGTACGCGAGCCAGGCGGCGAGGGCGTGCACGGGTGGCTGGACGATCGCGGAGGTGAGGGCGGCCGGCGCGTCGGCGGCCCGTTCCGACGCCCAGAACTCCGGCCCGGGGAAGTACGCGCCGACCGGCAGCCGCGGGTTGAACACGATGTGCGGCACGCGGCCGTCGGCCCACTGGGCGCGGAACAGGCTCTCCAACTCCCGCCAGGCGCGCTCCGGGCGGACGTGGGCCAGGCCGACGGCGACGAACGCCGAGTCCCAGCTCCACTGGTGCGGGTAGAGGGTGCGCGAGGGGACGGTGTGGTCGTGCTCCCAGTTGGCGTCGAGGGTGGCCACCGCGAGCCGGCGCAGCAGCTCCGGGTCACCGCCCGGGCCGCCCGTCGCGGCCGGCCCCTTCGGCCCGGCACCGGCGGGCCCGTCGGTGCGGTCACCGGCCGCCTCGTCGGTGGCCCCGCGCGGGCCCGCGGCACCGGCGCTCACGCGACCGCCCGCCGGGGCTCGGCGTGCCGCAGCACCGTGGCGGCCTGCTGCAGCGCCCGGACCGGGTCGCCGCGCAGCCGGCATTCCAGGGCCAGCCACCCCGGGTAACCGATCTCGAGCAGCGTACGCACCAGCGCCGGCCAGTCGAGGTGGCCCGCACCCGGCTGGTACCGGTTGGAGTCGCTGACCTGCACGTGCCCGAGGTACGGCGCGGCGGCGCGCAGCGCCCGGTGCACGTCGTCCTCCTCGATGTTCATGTGGAACGTGTCGGCGACCACCCGCACGTTGGGCAGCCCCACGGCGGCGCACAGCGCGACGGCCTCGTCGAGCCGGTTGACCATGTGGTCCTCGTACCGGTTGAGCGGTTCCAGGAAGAGCGTGACACCCTCGGCGCGGGCGTGTTCGCCGAGGGCCCCGAGGGCGTCGACGAGCACCCGCCGGTCGCCCGCCGGGGGCCGGGGCGGTTCGAACGGCGGCAGCCGCCGGGAGAACATGCCCCACGCGGCCGGCGTCATGACGCCCACCCCGCCCAGTTCGGCGACGACCGAGAGTTGGGAGCGCAGGTTCCGGACGGCGTCGGCGGAGCGTACGGGGTCGAAGTCGCCGATGAAGTGGTCCATCTCGACGCAGACGGTGGGCATCACCACGCCGGCGGCGCGGGCACGCCGCAGCTCGGGCAGCCGGCGGGCGAACGCCAGGTCGCCGCGCCCGCGCAGCTCGATCCCGTCGTAGCCGAGCGCCGTGGCCAGCGCGTACTTCTGGATCAGGTCGGTGCCCGGCAGGAGCTGCTCCTGGCAGGCGATCGGAATGGTCATGGGAACCTCAGCACCACTTGGAGGACGTCACCGTCACCGCGGTCGAGCAACGCCAGGGCATCGGCCACCGCGCCGGCGTCGACGACGTGACTCACCAGCGGCAGCGGGTCCACACTGCCCTCGGCCACCAGATCCATGAAGGTCTGCGCGACCCGGGCCCCGGTCCACCGGCCGGCCATGCCGGGCGCCGGGGTCGGCCCGGAGATCTGGGCCGCCACCAGCTGGATCCGGTTGTGGTGGAACTCCTCGCCGAGGCCGAGGCCGTCGGCCTGCCCCTGGTAGAAGCCGGCGGCCACGACGCGGCCGGCGTGGGTGGTGGCCCGGATCGCCTCGTGCAGGGCCGGGTAGGCCCCGGACAGTTCGAGGCAGACGTCGGCGCCCCGGCCACCGGTGGCGCCGCGCAGCACGCTGGCGGCCGATTCGACGCCCGCGTCGACGGTCACCCGGGCGCCGTAGCGGGCGGCGTGGTCGAGCCGGCCGGCGACCCGGTCCACCGCCACCACGCGGGCGCCGGAGAGGACCGCGAGCCGGGTGGCGAGCAGCCCGATCACGCCCTGGCCGAAGACGCCGACCCAGTCGCCGAGGTGCAGGTCGCCGGCGAGGACCGCGGTGAGCGCGATGGCGCCGGGGCGGGCGAAGACGGCGGCGAACGGGTCGAGCCCGGGTGCCAGGGGCCGGACGGCGTCGGCGGGCAGCACGGCCTCGGCGCGGTGCCCCCAGATGCCCCAGACGACCTGCCCGGGATGCCGGTCGGTGACGCCGGGCGCCACCTCGACGATCTCGCCGACCTCCTCGTAGCCGAAGCCGACCAGCGGGTACGGCACCGGGGTCTGCCGCGGCACGAACATCCGGGCGGCGTCGTCCCAGTCCTTGCTCAGGCGGGGATTGCTGCCCCGGTAGAGGGTCAGCTCGGTGCCGGCGGAGATGCCGGAGTAGCAGGTGCGGACGCGTACCTGGCCCGGGCCGAGCGGGTCTGCGGGGCAGGGCTCGAGGCTGATCCTTCGGGGCCCGGCGAGAGAGACAACCCAGTTGACCATGAGTCACATCCCGGTAGCGCCGGGTTCCATCGTAGAACAAAAAATGGGCATATGTCTTGTGATTGATCAATCGAAGAGGTTGAATCCGTCATGTACCCTTCGAGAGGAGTGCCGTCGATGTCATTCACTCCGATGCGGACCCTCGCGGCCACCCTGATCCTGGCACTCGCCGGGTCGACCCTGCTGGCCTGCGGCGACGACGAGTCCGGAAGCAACGACAAGAAGATCACCGTGTGGAGCCTGGAGGACGTCGCCGACCGGGTGACCGCCACCAAGGCGATCGTCAGCGACTTCACCGCGAAGACCGGCATCCAGGTCGAGCTGGTCACCGTCAACGAGGACCAGTTCCCGTCCCTCATCGCGTCCAGCGCCGCCGCCGGGGAGCTACCCGACGTGGTCGGCTCCGTCTCCCTGGCCGGCGTCCGCACCCTCGCCGGCAACGAGCTGCTGCACCCCGACGCCAACGGCGAGATCGTGGAACGGCTCGGCCGGCAGACCTTCTCCGCCCGCGCCCTGGAGCTGACCGCCGACTCCGGCCGGCAGCTCGCCGTCCCCAGCGACGGCTGGGGTCAGCTGCTCGTCTACCGCAAGGACCTCTTCGACGCCGCCGGCCTCCCGGCGCCCGACACCTACGAGCGCATCGCCACCGCCGCGGCCCGGCTCCACACCGGCGGTGTCGTCGGTATCACCGCGGCCACCGCGCCCGGCGACGTCTTCACCCAGCAGACCTTCGAACACCTCGCGCTGGCCAACAACTGCCAGCTCACCGACGGCTCCGGCGCCGTGACGCTCGATTCGCCCGAGTGCGTCGAGGCGTTCCGGTTCTACGGCGAGCTGATGCGTACGGCGTCGGTGCGGGGCGCGCAGGACGTGGACACGACCCGGGCCACCTACTTCGCCGGCAAGGCCGCCATGCTGATCTGGTCGCCGTTCATCCTCGACGAGCTGGCCGGATTGCGGAACGACGCGAAGCCGACCTGCCCGCAGTGCGCGGCCGACCCCGCCTTCCTCGCGAAGAACAGCGGGTTCGTCACCGCGATCAAGGGTCCGAACGGGACCACGCCCGCCCAGTACGGCGAGATCAGCTCGTGGGCCGTGCTGGACGGCGCCGCCGCCGACCCGGCGAAGAGCTTCGTCGAGTACCTGCTCGGCGACGCCTATCCGCGCTGGTTCGGCATGTCCCCCGAGGGCCGGTTCCCGGTCCGCAAGGGCACCCCCGACGATCCGGAGAAGTTCCTCACCGCCTGGAACACCAGCCAGGCCGGCGTGGACGCCAAGAAGCCGCTCGCCGAGGTGTACGGCGAGCAGGTCCTCGACGGCCTGCGGACCAGCCCGGACACGTTCCAGCGGTGGGGCCTGACCCAGGGGCAGGGCAAGCTGGTCGGCGCGATCCTCGGCGAGCTGCCCGTGCCCAAGGCGCTGAACGACGTGATCGCCGGGAAGTCCGACGCCGCGGCGGCAGCCGGCCGGGCGAAGAAGGACGTCGAGGCGATCAAGGCGGGCGTCAATTGACCACCACCGCGCCGGGCACCGGCCGCTCCCCCCACCGGGAGCGGCCGGTGCCCCCGCGGCGCCGACCGCTGACCCTGCGCCGTCGCGAGTCCCGGGCCGGGCTCGCGCTGGTCGCGCCGACGCTGCTCGTCGTGCTCGCGGTGATCGGCATCCCCATCGTCTGGACGGTGGTGCTGGCCTTCCAGCGGGTCCGGCTCGCCACGCTGCGCCGCACCGGCCTCTTCGGCGAGTTCACGCTGGACAACCTCGACCGGGTCCTGCACACCCCCGGCTTCGCCGACTCGCTGGTCACCACCCTCATCTACAGCGTCGGCAGCACCGCGGGCTCGATCGTCGTCGGCCTGGTGGCGGCGCTGGTCGTCCGCGCGCCGTTCCGGGGCCGCACCCTGGTCCGGGCGTCGATGCTGCTGCCGTACGTGGCGCCGGTGGTCGCCATGACCTTCGTCTGGCAGGTGATGCTCGACCCGCAGCTGGGCATCGTCAACCACTGGGGGCAGCGCCTGCTCGGCTGGGACGCGCCCGTCCCGTTCCTCTCGCAGGACTCCACGGCGCTCGCCACGGTGATCGCCTTCGAGTCGTGGCGCTACTTCCCGTTCGCGTTCCTGTTCCTGCTCGCGCGCCTCCAGGCGGTGCCCGGCGACTTGGAGGAGGCCGCGCGGGTCGACGGCGCGACGCCCACGCAACGGTTCCGGCACATCCTGCTGCCGCAGCTCATGCCGGTGATCGCGCTGCTCGGCGTGCTGCGGTTCATCATGACCTTCAACAAGTTCGACGACGTCTACCTGCTCACCGGGGGCGCCGCCGGCACCGAGGTGGTCAGCGTCCGCGTCTACGAGTTCCTCACGGCGCGCACCGACATCGGCGCCGCCGCGGCCCAGGCGGTCGTGCTGGCCGTCGTCCTCATCGTGTTCGTCCTGATCTACCTGCGCTTCTTCGCCCGGAGGGTGGACTGATGGACCGCGACCGGATCGAGACGGTGGGCCTGCGCTGGCTGCGCCGGGTGCTGATCGCGGCGTTCCTGCTGGTCACCGTCTTCCCGTTCTACTACATGCTGCTGCTCTCGGTACGCCCCATCGAGCGGCTGCTGCTCGACCCGGGCGCGCTGGTGGTCGGCCTCGGCGAGTTGACCGTCGCCACGTACGCCGAGGTGCTCAAGGCCACCGACGACGGCGGCCAGGGTTTCCTCACGTTCATCCGCAACAGCGGCCTGGTCGCCCTCGCCGCGACGCTGCTCACCCTGGTCGTGGCCATCCCCGGCGCGTACGCGGTGGCCCGGCTGCGCTTCTTCGGCCGCCGGCAGGTGGACTTCCTGTTCCTGGCGGTCTACCTCTTCCCGTCCATCGTGATCGCGATCCCGCTGTTCGTGGTCTTCACACGGGCCGGGCTGCGCGGCTCCCTCGTCGGCCTGGTGCTGGTCTACATCTCCCAGACCCTGCCGGTCTCCGTCTACATGCTGAAGAACTACTTCGAGACCATCCCGCTGAGCCTGGAGGAGTCCGCCGCGATCGACGGCGCCGGGCAGCTCGGCGTCATCCGCCGGATCAGCCTGCCGCTCGCCGCCCCGTCGATCATGGCGGTCGCCCTCTACGACTTCATGATCGCGTGGAACGAGTTCCTCTTCGCCCTGCTGTTCCTGGTCGACAAGCCGCACCGGTGGACCGTGTCGCTGGGGTTGGCGCAACTCGCCGACGGCGTGGAGGTGCCCAAGACGGTGCTGATGGCCGGCTCGGTGATCCTCACGTTGCCGATCGTGGCCCTGTTCTTCGCCGGCGAACGACTGCTCACCGAGGGCCTGACCAGCGGTGCCGAGAAGGGTTGACCGGCGGGGTGGGCGGGGCCGGTGACGCTCCGCCCACCCCGCTGTCGCGGCACGCGACATGCGCCCGTAAAAGATGCCGACCACGGGCCCGGCCCGTAGCATCGAGGCGGGCCCGTTTTCGGAGGGTAGCGGCGGATAAGGCTGCCCGGGTCCGGCGCTCGACGCGGTGCGCGCCGCTCGCGCCGGTCCGTGCGCGCGAAGGAGCCGGGGACAGTGAGGCAGGCGGACCACAACGACCCGACGGAGACCGCGGGCGAGGCGTACACCCGCCGGCTGCAACGGCTCGGCGGCGCCCGCTGGAAGCGCCTCCTCGACGTCCAGGCGCCCTACCGGTGGAACCTGCGCCGGCTGCGCCTCGGCCACACGCTCGACGTCGGTTCGGGCCTGGGCCGCAACCTCGCGAACCTCGGCGGCAACGCCGTGGGCGTGGACCACAACCCCACCTCGGTGGCGCACACCCGCGCCGCCGGGTTCGAGGCGTACACGGACGAGGAGTTCTTCCGCTCCGCGCACGCCCGCCCCGACGCGTTCGACTCGCTGCTCGCCGCGCACCTGCTCGAACACCTGCCGGCCGACAGCGCCACCGACGTGATCCGCTCGTACCTGCCGTTCGTCCGGTCCGGCGGCACCGCGGTGTTCATCACGCCCCAGGAGCGCGGCTACCGCAGCGACGCCTCGCACGTCCGTTTCGTGGGCTTTCCCGAGGCGGCCGAAACCTGCCGGGACCTCGGCCTGACCGTGGTGCGGCAGTACTCGTTCCCGCTCCCGCGTGCCGCCGGCAGGATCTTCACCTACAACGAGTTCGTCACGGTGGCGCGGCTGCCCTGAGCCGGGGGGCAGGGGTCAGCCCGGTACGGCCACGGCCCGCGCCGCCGCCGGGTCGAGGGTGACGCCGGCGGGCACGAGGCTGACCACGCCGGCCGGCAGCCGCGCCGGCCGCACGTTCCGGTACCCGAGGGTGCCGAGCACGTCCGGGCCGGCCACCACGTGCCGGCGGCCCAGGTCGGTGATCACGGAGACCGCTCCCCCGGAGGCGCCGGGTGCGGCAACCGCCTCCACAACGGCTCCCCGGCCCGGCTCCACGAGCACATGGTCGGCGCGCACCCCGCCGCCGGCCCGGCCCGCGCCTCCGGGCGCCGCCGCCAGGTCCGGCAGGCGCACACCGGTGCGGACCTCCGCCACGCCGGTGTCGTCGGCCACCGCCGCGCACACCGCCGCACCGTCGACGGCCGCGAGACGCGGCGGTGCCGGGGGCGGCGCGGCCGGCCCGGACGGGGCCAGGTCGGGCGCGGCGGGCAGCGCGGCGAACCGGCCCAGGGAGATCGGCTCGGGCTCGCCCTGACCGGTACGCGCCAGCAGCAGTCCGGCCTGCAACTCGGTGATCCCGGCCAGGCCGTCGCGCACGGCCACCGCGTACTGCCGCCCGCCGCCGGAGTTGCGCACCAGGTAGACGTCGCCGATCTCGGCGCCCGGTACCCGGGGCGACCGCTCGCCGAGGCCCGGCAGGGCCAGCGGCGCCAGATCGGCGCCGGCCGGCAGGGTGTTGAGCAGCGCCGGCGCGGCCGGCACGGCCCGGGCGCGGGTGGTGGCCAGGGCGGCCAGCACCCGGGTGGGGTCGCGGACGAGGTGGCGGCGCTGGTGCCACACCAGGTGCAGGCCGCCGTCGGGGTGGCGCAGCAGCAGCCCCTCGTCGCCGAGCGGCCGGCCACCACCACCGCTCGCGCCCACGAGCACCGCCGAGCGGGGGCCGGAACGGCCGGCGTCGCCGGACGCGACCGAGCAGACGGTCCACGGCGCGGTCGTGAGCCGGGCCGGCGCGGGCAGCGAGTCCGGAGCGTCGGCGATGCCCAACGGCAGCCCGCGCGGCACACCCTCGATGGACCGGCGGGAGACCAGCACCGTCCGCGCCTGCTCGGCGCCGACGATGAGCAGCGCCGAGGCGTAGTTGAGCACCGGGTGCAGTTTCTGCTCGCGGTAGACGTACCGGGCGCCCGACTCCTTCTCGACGATCACCGCGCCCGCGTCCCGCCAGCCGCTGCCGCCGCTGGCGAAGAGGCCGTAGAGCGCGAAGCCGCCGAGGCCGATCGCCGCCACCAGGACGCTCGCCAGCGCGGCCCCGGCGAGCCGCCGCAACGGGGACTGCGCCGGGTCGGTCTCCCGCATGACCAGCGCGGCGACCGCCCGCTGGACCGCGAACTGGTACGAGTGCAACTGGTCCTGCCGCGACGGCATGACGTCCCTTCCGGTGGATCGGTCGGCGGACAGGATATGCGCTGCGTCGATCCTTCGTGGACCCTCCGTGTCGGTCCGTCGCCCGTCCGCGCGGGTCGGTCAGGGCCGCAGGATGAGCCGGATGGGATCGCCCTGCTTGCTCTGCACCCGCCGGACCGCCTCCGGCGCCTCGGCGAGCGGCAGCACGTCGCTCACCGATGCCGCCAGGTCCAGCCGTCCCTGCGCGGCCAGCGACACCAGCTGCACCACGTGCTCCGCCTCCGAGCCGTAGTGCCCCAGCACCGCCTGCTGGAGGTAGGTGAACGGGCTGTCCGAGGCGATGGTCACCGGCTTGTTGGCGATGCCGGCGAGCACCAGCCGCCCGCGCCGGCCCAGCAGGGTCAGCGCCTGCTCGCGCACCGGCGTGACGCCGGCGAAGTCGAACGCCACGTCGAGGCCGCGCCCGCCGGTGACCGCGAGCACGGTGTCCCGCAGGGCGACGTCGCCGGGGTCGAGCGCCAGGTCGGCGCCGAGGGTGAGTGCCCGGTCCCGGGCGGCCGGCAGCGGGTCCAGCGCGATGACCGGCGCCGCCCCGACCAGCCGCAGCAGCTGCACGGCGTGCGCACCGAGACCACCCACGCCCCAGACGGCCACGGCCTCCCCCGGTCGGGTCCGGCCGGTGTCGGTGACGGCCGCCCACGGCGTGGAGACCGCGTCCGGGATGATGCAGGCCTGCTCGAACGGCAGGTCGTCGGGGATGGGCACCAGCGTCTCCTGGCTGGCCACCGCGTACTCGGCCCAGCCGCCGTCGTAGTCGACCCCGCGCGTGAACACGGTGCCGCGGCGGTCCTTCTCCCCCGCCTGGAGCAGCACCCGCTGGCCGGGCTGCCACCCGTCGACGCCCTCGCCGGGTGCGTCGACCACGCCGGCCACCTCGTGGCCGAGTGTCACCGCGTCGTCGGGCAGGTAGAGCGGGGTGAGCGTGCCGTCGATCAGGTGCACGTCGGACAGGCACACGCCGGCCGCCTCGACCCTGATCCGCACCTGCCCGTGCCCGGGTTCGGGGACGGGAACCGTCTCCATCCGCAGCGCCCGGTCCGTCAGGTGCAGCCGCCCGGCCAGCATCTCCGCCACGGTCCGTACTCCCCGCTCCTC
This sequence comes from Micromonospora costi, assembly GCF_003626655.1. Lineage (GTDB taxonomy): Bacteria > Actinomycetota > Actinomycetes > Mycobacteriales > Micromonosporaceae > Micromonospora > Micromonospora costi. Next base: position 80,948 of record NZ_RBAN01000012.1, on the reverse strand, counting down.
GACGACCCTCGACGGGCACGCTTACCCGCCCGCGGCGGACCGATGCCTGCCGGCCGCTCCCGCGTGGCCCCACCGGCGCCGGCCCGGCCGGCCGGTAGCATCCGGCCGGGAACCGGCGGGGAGAGGGCACCACGTGAGCGCGCGCTTCGAGGAACTGGCCTGGCGGGAGACGCCGATCGGTGAGATCAGCCTGCGTCGGCGCCGCGACCCCACCCTTCAGGTCGACGTGTACGAGGTCAAGCTCGACGACGCATTCCTGATGTCCAGCCTCTTCCCGGTCGCGGAGATCGAGCTGGCCCGGTTGGGACTGGCCGCGCTGGCCGGCGCCGACCTCGACGTGGTGGTCGGCGGGCTCGGCCTCGGCTACACGGCCCGGACCGCGCTCGCCGACGACCGCGTGCGGTCGCTGCTCGTGGTGGAGGCGATCGAGGACGTCATCGACTGGCACCGCCGGGGTCTGCTGCCGTTCGCCGCGGGGCTGGCCGACGACCCGCGTACCCGTCTCGTGCGGGCCGACTTCTTCGCGGCCGCGGCCGGCGACGGGTTCGACCCGGACCGGCCGGGCCGCCGGTTCCACGCCGTCCTGCTCGACATCGACCACTCCCCGCGCCACCTGCTGCACCCGCGGCACGCCCCGTTCTACACGCCCGCCGGGCTGCGCCGGCTCGCCGACCACCTGCACCCGGGCGGGGTGTTCGCGCTCTGGTCCGACGACCCACCCGACCCGGACGTGGAGGCCGCCCTCGCCACCGTGTTCGCCGACGTCCGGGCGCACGTCGTGCCGTTCCCCAACCCGCTCACCGGGGGCGAGTCGGCCAACACCGTCTACGTGGCCCGGCTCGACGGCTGACGCCCGGCGCCACGGGCGCGCCCGGCGACCGGCGACCGGCCGGTCAGAACCAGGAGTCGCGCATCTCCAGCGTGGTCCGGTCAAGGCTCGCCAGCAGGTCGAACTGCGGCCCGGTGCGGGGCAGCTCGTACCGGAAGAAGAAGCGTGCCGCCTGCCGCTTGCCGGCGTACAGCTCGTCGTCGGGGCGGGCGGCGGCCGCCGCGTCGGCGGCGAGCAGTTGCTCCAGCCACATCCAGGCGATCACCACGTGGCCGACCGCCTCCAGGTAGAGGCTCGCGTTCGCGAGCGCCACCTCCGGGTCGCCGGTGTCCCACAGCCGTCGGGTGACGGCCGTGACCCGGTCCATCGCGGCGGCGAGCCGCCCGGCCAGGTCGGCGGCCTCGCCACCGGCCCCGCGGGCCCGGCCCACGGTCGCGCCGATCGTCGCGGCGAGCGCCGCGAGACCCGCGCCGCCGCGCATGGTCACCTTGCGGCCCAGCAGGTCGAGCGCCTGGATGCCGTGGGTGCCCTCGTGGATCGGGTTGAGCCGGTTGTCGCGCCAGTGCTGCTCCACGTCGTGGTCGCGGGTGTAGCCGGCGCCCCCGAGCACCTGGATCGCCAGGTCGTTGGCGGCCAGGCACCACTGCGACGGCCAGCTCTTGACAATCGGGGTGAGCACGTCGAGCAGCAGGCCCGCGCGGTTCCGGTCGGCCGGCGCCGGCGCGGTCCTCTGCTCGTCGAGCAGCCGCCCGCAGTAGAGGACCAGCGCCAGCGCGCCCTCCACGTAGCTCTTCTGCGCGAGCAGCATCCGCCGCACGTCCGGGTGGGACGCGATCGGCACCTGCGGCGTGGCGGGGTCCTTGGCGGTGAGCGGGCGGCCCTGCGGCCGGTCGCGGGCGTACGCCAGGGACTTGAGGTAGCCGGTGTAGCCGAGGGCGGTCGCGCCGGCGCCCACCCCGATCCGGGCCTCGTTCATCATGTGGAACATCTGCGCGAGCCCCTGGTGCGGCTCGCCCACCAGGTAGCCGACGGCGCCGGGCCGGCCGCCCGGCTGGTGCCCGCCGTCGCCGAAGCTCAGCAACGTGTTGGTGGTGCCGCGGTAGCCCATCTTGTGGTTGAGGCCGACGAGCACGACGTCGTTGCGGGCGGCGGGCGTGCCGTCCGGGTCGACGAGCACCTTCGGCACCACGAACAGCGAGATGCCCTTCACGCCGGGCGGGCCGCCGGGGATGCGGGCCAGCACCAGGTGGACGATGTTCTCGGCGAGCTCGTGGTCGCCGCCGGAGATCCACATCTTGGTGCCATGGAGGCGGTACGTGCCGTCGTCCTGCGGCTCCGCGCGCGTCGTGATGTCCGCGAGTGAGCTGCCCGCGTGCGGCTCGGACAGGCACATGGTGCCGAAGTAGCGGCCCTCCACCATGGGGCGCACCCACGTGTCGACCTGCTCGGCGCTGCCGTACGCGAGCAGCAGGTTGGCGTTGCCGAGGGTGAGCATCGGGTACGCCGAGGTGGCCACGTTGGCCGCCTGGAACCAGGCGAAGCAGGCGGCGGCGACGGTGTGCGGCAGTTGCAGGCCGCCGACCGACTCGTCCAGGGTGGACGCGAGCAGCCCGGTGCCGGCGAACACGTCCAGCGCGGCCTTGACCTCGGGGATCAGGCGTACCCGCTGCCCGTCGACGGTGGGTTCGTGGAGGTCGGCGGCCCGGTTGTGCGGGGCGAAGTGCTCTGTGGCCACCCGTTCGGCGAGGTCCAGCACCGCGTCGAAGGTCTCCCGGGAGTGCTCGGCGTACCGGGGGCGTTCCGTCAACCGGGTCACGTCGAGCCAGTCGTGGAGCAGGAAGGTCAGGTCCCGGCGGGAGAGCAGGGTGGACGACACGGGTCTCCTTCCACGGCGTCGCCCCGACGGCCGGCGGGGCCGGGAGGCGGCCGACGCGCGCGGCGGCCGCCCCCGCAAGCCATCCTGACCGATGGGCCGGACGCACGCAGCACCCGTCCCACCGTCCGCGGTGGTCGGCGTCGCCGCGGCCGCCGGGGTCAGCGCCGCTGTAGCCGCGTGGCCAGCGTCGTCCGCAGGTCGGCGATCCCCTGTCCGGTGAGCGCGGACACGGGCACGGCCTGCGGGTGGGCGCGGCACAGGCAGTCCACCCAGTCGGTCGGCGCGATGTCGATCTTGTTGAGCACGAGCAGCTCCGGCACGTCGCCGGCGCCGATCTCGTGCAGCACCCCGTGCACCGTGGTGATCTGGTCGAGCGCGTCGGGCGCGGACGCGTCGACCACGTGCAGCGCCAGGTCGCTGCCGCCGACCTCCTCCAGCGTCGAGCGGAACGCGTCCACGAGCTGGTGCGGGAGGTGCCGGACGAAGCCCACCGTGTCGGTGACGGTGAAGGTCAGGCCGCCCGCGGTCAACCGCCGGACCGTGGGGTCCAGGGTCGCGAACAGCACGTCCTGCACCTGGGCGTCCGCGCCCGTCAGCCGGTTGAGCAGCGCCGACTTGCCCGCGTTGGTGTACCCCGTGATGGATACCGAGGGCACCTGGTTGCGGGCCCGCCGGTTGCGGGTGCGCTCCCGCCGCCGTGCCAGCTCGGCGGCGTTGCGGCGCAGCCGAGTCGCCCGCTGCCGCAGCCGCCGGCGCTGGGTCTCCAGCCGCATCTCACCCGGGCCGCGCACACCCATGCCGGCGCCGCCGGCCGTACGCCCGCCACCCACCCGGGACAGCGACCGGCCGTCGCCGCGCAGCCGCGGCAGCTGGTACGCGATCTGCGCCAGCTCCACCTGCAACCGGCCCTCTCCGGTGCGTGCATGTTCGGCGAAGATGTCCAGGATCAGGGCGGTGCGGTCCACCACCCGCACCCCGACCCGTTCCTCCAGGTTGCGGACCTGCCCCGGGGACAGCTCCCCGTCCGCGATCACGAGGTCCGCCTGCGTGCGTTCGGCCAGCACGGCCAGTTCGTCGACCTTTCCGGAGCCGAGGTACGTGGCCGGGTCGGGCCGGGGCCGGTTCTGCACCACGGCGTCGGCCACCGCGAGGCCGTCGGTGTCGGCCAACCGGCGCAGCTCCGCGAGGGAGGTCGCGGTCGACGAGTCGGTGTCGCCGCCGTCCTCCCCGTGCACGCCCACGAGCAGCGCCGTGGGCCGCCGGCCCGGCTCGCCCACCCCGGCCCCCAGCAACCACGATCCGGCCATCGGTCACCTCACCTCGTACGCCTGGCGACCGACCTACCCCGCTGCGTGGCCCCCATGCCGGCGGCGGGACGCCGGTGTCGTCCGCGCGTCCGACCGGCGGGGCGTCGGTGGCCGCGTCGGGGCCGACCGGGTCGGCCGGTCAGCGGCCGAAGGTGCGGTCGAGCAGGTCGAACAGGGCGGCCCAGTGCCGCTCGGTGGCCTTCTCGTCGTAGGCGGCGGTGTCGGCCATGGTGAACCCGTGGGTCGCGCCCTCGTACACCTCCGACCGGTAGCGCACCCCGGCGTCGTCGAGGGTCCGCTCTAGCGTGGCGATCTGCTCGGCGGTCATCGACCCGTCCTGGTCGGCGTGGGCAAAGTACAGCTCGCCGGTGACCGAGCCGACCCCCCGGTGCGGGCTGTCGGGGGCGTCGGTGACCACGCGGCCGGCGTGGAAGCTGGCGAGGGCGGCGATCCGGTCCGGGTACGCCTCGATGGCCCGCAGCGCGTTCATCCCGCCCATGCAGTAGCCGACGGCGGCGACCGGCCCGGCCGCCACGTCGTCGCGCGCGGCCAGGAAGTCCAGGTACGCGCCGGTGTCCCGGGCGACCACCTCGGGGGTCAGCGCGGCCACGTACGGCCCGATCCGCTCGAAGATGGCCCCGCGCTGCTGCGGGTCGCCGAGCAGGGAGAGGTCGAACAGCGGCGCCCGGCCGGCCCGGTAGAAAAGGTTCGGCACGAGCACCACGTAGCCGCGCTCGGCGATCCGCTCGGCCATCTCGGCCATCCGGCGACGCAGCCCGAACGCGTCCATGAACACCAGGACGGCCGGGAACGGCCCGTCCCCGTCCGGCCGCGCGAGGTACGCGTCGGCCGTCCCGTCGCTGGTCGTGACGTCCACCGTCGTCGTCTGCACCCGCAGCCTCCTCGCCCCATCGGTACCCGCCGGCTGACGCTACTCCCCCGGCGGGCCGCCACCGCCCCACCCCGGGTTGATCAAGAGGTTCGCGTAGTGCTGGGCGCGTTTCCTGACGCGAACCTCTTGATCACCGAAGCCGCCGGGACCGGCGAGCGGGGTCGGCCTATCCGTGGTGGTGCGCGGCCTCGACGGTCTGCGACAGCAGCACGGCGATCGTCATCGGCCCCACCCCACCCGGGACGGGGGTGATGAGGCCGGCGCGGGCCGCCGCGGCCTCGAACTCGACGTCACCGACGTTCCCCGGGTTGTAGCCGGCGTCGATCACCACGGCACCCGGCTTGATCCAGTCGCCGCGGACGAGTTCGGGACGGCCGACGGCGGCCACCACCACGTCCGCCTCCGCGACGTGCGCGGCCAGGTCGAGCGTGCGGGAGTGGCAGTACGTGACGGTCGCGTCCCGGGCCAGCAGCAGCATCCCCACGGGCTTGCCGAGGATCGCGCTGCGCCCCACGACGACCGCCCGCCGCCCCCGCAGCGGCACCTCGTAGGCGTCGAGCAGGCGCAGGATGCCCGCCGGCGTGCACGACGCGAAGCCGGGCCCGCCGAACGCCATCGCGGCGAACGACGCGCCCGTCACACCGTCGACGTCCTTGTCCGCGGCGATCGCTTCGAACGCGGCCCGCTCGTCGATGTGGGCGGGCGTCGGGTGCTGCAACAGGATGCCGTCCACCAGCGGGTCGGCGGACAGGTCCCGCAGCACGCGTACCAGCTGCTCGGTGGTGGTCTCCGCGGGCAGGTCGACCCGGCGGGACTCGATCCCCGTCGCCGCACAGCGGGTGACCTTCATGCGCACGTACGTGCGGGAGGCGGGATCGTCACCCACCAGCACCGTGGCCAGGCAGGGCCGCCGCCCCCGCGTACGGGCGAACGTCGCGGCGCGAACCGCCGTCTCGTCCAGCAGCCGGCGGGACTCCGCCCGCCCGTCCATCAACGTCGCGGTCATGCCCGGCTCCTCACCTCGCGGCGAGGAGCACCCAGGCGGACGATGCTCCAGCTGACAGCGCTCCCCGGTGGTCACCCACCCTCGCCAGTCGCGCGCTTCGCACGCTACCACCGGCGGCCGGCGGACCGGACCGGCGGTTCAGCCGAGGTACGCCGCGAGGATCCGCGCCAGCGCCGCCGGCCGCTGCAGCACCGCGTGGTCCTCCCCGGCCATCACGCTCAGCTCGGCTCCGGGCACAGTGGTGGCCACCGCGCGCGTGGCCGCCGCCAGACCGGGTGCGGTCTGGTCGCCGTACACCGCGAGCACCGGCACGTCGATCCGGGCGAGCCGCTCGAACGGCATCAGCCGCCACGGGGTGCTGAGCAGCACGTCGTACGGCAGGCTCGGCGCCTTGTCGGCCAGGAACGACCACGCCTCGCCGGCCCTCATCCCGGCGACCGCCCCGGCGGGGACGCCGACCACCTCACCGAGGAACAGCTCCGCGGCGCCGTCGCGGTCCCCCGCCGCGACCGCGGCCGTGAGCCGCTCGTAGACGTCGGCGGGAGGCGCGGGCTGACTCTCGTCGGCACGGTACGACGGCTCGTAGACGGCGGCCCGCTCGATCGGCAGCCCGCTCATGGCCGCCTCCAGCACGAGCACGGCCCCTGAGGAGTGGCCGAACAGCGATGCCCGGCCACCCGCGTGCGCGATGACCGCGGCCAGGTCGTCGACCTCGTTGGCGACGCGGTAGCCCTCGCCCCGGTCGTCGCTGGCGCCCCGGCCGCGCCGGTCGTAGGTCACCACCGTGTAGGCCGAGGACAGCTCGGCGCCCAGCGCGGCCACTGTCGACCGGTCGTTGAACGCGCCACCGACGAGGATCACCGGCGCGCCCTGGCCGACGACGTCGACGGCGAGGGCGGTGCCGTCCTTGGACGTGACGGTCTCTGTCATGTCGGTCAACCCCTTCCGTCCTGGGCGTCGCCCGTCGCGGCGTCCAACCGCGTGTCAGCGTAGGCCCATTCGAACTCCGCCGCGGGCCAGCACGGACATCGGGGGCCAATCGCCCCGAGCGGGCCCCGGACCGTACGAACGGACGCCCGTCGCCGACTCCGGACGCGAGGCACCGCACTCGTTATGACCGCGAGCAGCGGGTAAGCGCGTGGTTCCGCTCGACGAGCCCGGAACGGAAAGGGTGACACGCAATGGCCGTCAAGACTGAGGCGCCACCGGTCGCGGCAGCGATCCGGCCGTTCACGGTGGAGATCCCGGACGCGCAGCTCGAGGATCTGCGTGCGCGTATCGCGGCCACCCGCTGGCCGGAGAAGGAGACCGTCCCGGACCAGTCGCAGGGTGTGCCGCTCGCGACGAGCCAGGCGCTCGCCCGCTACTGGGAGAAGGAGTACGACTGGCGTCCGGTCGAGGCCAGGCTCAACTCCCTGCCGCAGTTCATCACCGAGATCGACGGGCTGGACATCCACTTCATCCACGTCCGCTCGCCGCACGACGACGCGTTGCCGCTGATCGTCACGCACGGGTGGCCCGGCTCGGTGATCGAACAGCTGAAGATCATCGACCCGCTCACCAACCCCACGGCGCACGGCGGCAACGCCTCGGACGCCTTCCACCTGGTGATTCCCTCCATGCCCGGCTACGGGTTCTCGGGCAAGCCGACCGAGCCCGGCTGGGGTCCCGACCGCATCGCCCGGGCCTGGACGGATCTGATGAGGCGCCTCGGCTACACGCGGTTCGTGGCGCAGGGCGGGGACTGGGGCGCGATCGTCACGGACCTGATGGGTGTGCAGGCGCCCCCGGAACTGGTGGGCATCCACACCAACATGCCCGGCACCGTCCCGCCCGACATCGACCGCACGCTCCAGGCCGGTATCAGCGGGGCGTACGACGCGCTCGGCTCGCTGCCGTCGGACCTGTCCGCGGACGAGCGGCAGGCGTGCGAGCAGCTGGACTTCCTGTGGAAACACGCCGCCTACGCCCTCATGATGGGCACCCGCCCGCAGACGCTGACCGGGCTCGCGGATTCGCCCGTCGGCCTGGCGGCCTTCCTCCTCGACCACGACGCGGCCAGCCTGGCGCTGATCTCGCGCGCGTTCGCGGGCAACCCGGGTGGCCTGTCGCGGGACGACGTCCTCGACAACATCACGCTCTTCTGGTTGACGAACACCGGCGTCTCCGCGTCCCGCCTCTACGCGGAGAACCCGTACTCCTTCTTCTCCGCCAAGGGCGTCACCGTCCCGGCCGCCCTGAGCGTCTTCCCCGACGAGCTCTACCAGGCGCCCCGGAGCTGGGCGGAGCGGGCCTACCCGAACCTCGTCCACTACAACCGGCTCGACCGGGGCGGACACTTCGCGGCCTGGGAACAGCCGCAGCTCCTCTCGGAGGAGATCCGTGCCGGCTTCCGGCCGCTGCGGTGACACCGGCACCGTGACCGGGAGCTCATGACGTGGGGGCGTGCTCGCGCGACCGGACGCGCGGGCACGCCTTCCGTGGCTACGGGCACGCTTCGGTGGCTACCTGCCGCGCCGGAGGGCGCGCACCCCGAGCACGACGGAGCCGACGACGAGCACGCCGCCGAGGACCTGCAGGCCGGGAGAGTCGTCGCCCTCCCCGTACACGATCCCGGCGACGCCGAGCGCGACGGCGGCGACCAGCAGGACGTACGTCGCGGGGCTTCCCGCCGTGTGCCCCCGGCTCATTCGTCGACCCACTCGAGCAGGTCGCCGGGCTGGCATTCCAGCACCCGGCACATCGCTTCCAGGGTGCTGAACCGGACGGCCTTGGCCCGCCCGTTCTTCAGCACCGCGACGTTCGCCGGGGTGAGCCCGACCCGTTCGGCGAACTCACCGACGCTCATCTTGCGCTTGGCCAGCTCGACGTCGATGCGCACGACGATGGGCATCAGATCACCGCTTCCATGTCGGTGCGCAGCGTGGTGGCCTGCCGCAGCAGGGCACGCATCACCACCATCAGCAACCCCACCACCGCGACGCCCACCACCAGCAGGAACAGCAGGAGCGGCAGACCGGGATCGTCGGCGTTGAAGCCGACGTAGAGGAACACACCGAGGAGCACCACCCACGCCGCCGCGATGGACCACACGATACCGTCCACCCACGCCAGTGACGCCGGGCTGAAGATGCGGTCGGCCTTGACCATGCCGAGCAGCTTCCAGGTGCAGACGATGACCACCTGGACGCACAGCACCCAGAACACCGTCACGGCGGTCGCCGGCCACCGCAGATACGCCATGTCCGGCGACTCCTTGGCCATGTGCGCGAACTGCCCGGGCAGCGAGAGGGTCTGGAACACGACCAGGATCCCGAACAGCAGCACGAGGAAGACACGGAGAGCGGCCACCGCCCGATGTTCTGTCACCATGCATCGACTATCGCTCGTTACCTATCGAATGTCAATAGGTCTGCTGGCTTCCGCGGCTGCGACGTCGCTCGCGCCGCCGGTCCACCGGCGTCGGGCGCTCGCGGGGCCGGCATGGGACGATCGACCCATGCCTGTGATCGACGTGGTGCGCGGTGACATCACCGCCGAGGACGTCGACGCCATCGTGACCGCGGCGAACGAGTCGCTGATGGGTGGCGGCGGTGTCGACGGGGCGATCCACCGCGCGGCGGGCCCGAGACTGGCCCGCGCCGGCGCGGCCCTCGCGCCCTGCGAGCCCGGCGAGGCCGTCGCCACGCCCGCGTTCGATCTCGACCCGCCCGTTCGCCACGTCATCCACGCCGTCGGGCCGATCTGGGAGGGCGGTGGTCACGGGGAGGTCGACACCCTGTCGTCGTGCTACCGGCGCAGCCTGGAGGTGGCCGACGAGATCGGCGCCCGCACCGTCGCCTTCCCGGCCATCGCCACCGGCGTGTACGGCTTCCCGGCCGACCGGGCGGCGCAGATCGCGGTCTCGACCATCCGGGCGACACCCACGAGCGTCGCGCACGTCCGCCTCGTCGCCTTCGACGCCGCCACGCACGACCTGCTGGTGGCGGCGCTGCACGGCTGAGCCCGGCTCCCCGGACACCGATCTGGTGGAACGTGTAGCCGCCCTGCCGGATCGCGGCCGCCAGCGGTAAACCTCTGGTCGGCCGGCGGGCGTATCACCGATGATGGCGGTCATGGCGATGACCGGACGAGCCGACACGTCCACCGCCGGCGCGATCGACGGCCGGTTGGGCGGCAACGCCGCGTCGATCCGGGCCACCACCCAGGCCCTGGCGAAGGTCGGGTCGGCCCGGGCCGTGGTGCTCGTCGAGGGCATCAGCGACCAGCTCGCCCTCGAAACGGCCGCCGCCGGCCGCGGCCGGGACCTCGAAGCGGAGCGGGTCGTGATCGTGCCGATCGGCGGGGCGCACGCGATCGGTCACTTCCTCACGACGTTGGCGCCGCTGGGTTCCCGGGTACGACGTGCCGGCCTCTGCGACGTACGCGAGGAGGAGGTGTTCCGGCGCGGCCTGCACGTCGGCGGGGTCGGCTCACCCCGTACGCGCGCCGAGATGGAGCACCTCGGGTTCCACGTCTGCGTCAAGGACCTGGAGGACGAGCTGATCCGGGCGCTGGGCACCGCACAGGTCGAAGAACTCTTCGACGCGCAGGGCGACCTGCGATCGTTCCGGTCGTTCCAGAGCCAACCCGCGTGGCGCGGCCGGCAGCCCGAGGCGCAGCTGTGGCGGTTCCTGCGCAGCAGCTCACGGCGCAATCAGCGGTACGCGCGGCTGCTCGTCGAGGCGGCGGTCGACCGCGACACGCTGCCGCGACCGCTCGACGCGCTCCTCGCGGGCGTGTGAGGCGCACGCCTGGTCGCCGGCGTACCCGGTACGGCCAGGCGGTGTCCAACGCGACATCTCACCGGCGGTCCACCTCACCGTCCGCATCAGCCTGCGGAACCGCCGCAGGCGCCCCGCCGCTCACCATCGCGACGGCGGCGCCCACCGGGTCCCTCGTCACGTGCCGACTCTGGACCGGGCGGCCGCCGAGACGATGGAGCCACGCTGTGCCGACGTGAGCACCCCCGCCGTCACCATCTGGTCCGCCACCTGGTTCACGTGGGTGACGAACTGGCCGTGGGTCGGCCACTGCTCCCCATCGAGGATGTGGTCGTTGATCGTGCAGGTGCCGGCCAGCGGGCGGTTGGCCACCCCGCTGTCGACGCCGCCGACCACGACCGTCGCCCGGGTGTCGGCGCTCGCGCAGATCGGCATCGCCAGCGGCCCGCCGACCACCGGCAACCGCAGAGCCGTCGCGGCCAGGTCGACGTTGAGCACGGTGCCCGGAGCGGGGTGCAGGGTGAACTCGTGGTCGGTGGAGAAGACCATCAGGCCGATCCGGTAGCCGGCCGGGACTACCTGGTCATCCGGCTGCAGCGGCACGGTCAGGTCAACGAACTCGCCGGGCACCAGCGGCTCGCTCCGGGTGAGCGAGTGGCGGTTCTGCGGGTCCGCCCAGCCACGGGTGATGATGCTCGTCGCGGCGCCCCGGGTGCTGGACTCGCAGCCCGATCCGCCGGTCCACGGCAACCGCACGAGGGCCACCGACAGGTTGGCCGCCGACGTGCTCGCGCTCATCCGCAGCGTCACCTCCGCCGTACCGGAGATGTGCACCGGCGCGGTGAGTTCCGGCGTCACGTAGAGCAGCCGGTGCTCGGACACGCTCGTCGCCAGCATGCCGGCGTTGCAGGCGGTGTTGCCGGCGTCGACCAGCGACTCGACGCCCTCGCCGGGCCGCGCCAACGAGGTCAGTCCACCGGTGGTGTCACCACCGGGCTCCGGCACCATGGTGACCGGCGCCGCGGCCGGGTTGGGGTAGTCCGCGTACGGGGTGAGCTGGCTCGCGCCGGTCTCGTTGCGCACCACCCAGGCCCGCGCGTCGTTCTCGACGCCGTTCCGGACCCCGTACAGGTAGCGGGTGAACCACCGGTTGCGCATGTCCAGCGGCGGTGCGCCGCCGTGCCCGCCCTGGTGGTAGTACGCCTGCACCGGTGTGCCCTGCGCCTTCAGCGCGTCGAGGATCCGCACGCTGTGCTCGGGCACCACGTTCCAGTCGTTGAACGCGTGCGCCATCAGGGTGGCGGCCTTGACGCCGCCGACGGCGTGCAGGTAATCCCGGCCCGCCCAGAAGTCGTTGTAGTCGCCGCTCGCGCGGTCCTGGTGGCGGTTCATCTCGCCGACGCGGACCGTCTCGATGCAGTACGCCCGACGCTCCGGATAGCCGCTGTTGATGTAGTCGAACAGGTAGTCGATGTCCTCACCGACCCAGCCGCCGGGATTCCGCACCAGCCCGTTCGAGCGGTAGTAGTGGTAGTACGAGGTGTTCGGTGCGATCGGGATGATCGCCTCAAGGCCGTCAACGCCGGTGGTCGCGGCGGCGAGCGGCAGGGTCCCGTTGTACGACGTGCCCGTCATACCGACCTTGCCGGTCGCCCAGCTCGTCGCCGAGACCTCCTGATCCCCGTTGACGCTGGCGTATCCCTTCGCGCGGCCGTTCAACCAGTCGATCACCGCCTTCGGCGCCAGCGACTCGTTGCTCCCACCGACCGTCGGACAGCCCTGCGAGAGGCCGGTGCCCGGGGAGTCGGAGTGCACCACGGCGAAGCCTCGCGGCACCCAGGTGTTGATCTCGCTGCTGGACACCGAGGTCCGGCCCGGCTGGTGGGCGATCGACGGCGGCGAGATTCGAGCCGGCGGCTGCTCACCGAGTTCGTGTCGCACGTTCCAGAAGTACTGCGGCTGGCTGGATGCCGTCCCCGCGTAGTAGGGGCTGCTCTCGTAGACGACCGGTACCTTCAACCCCTGCGCGGTCTGCCCGGGCCGGGTGACGTCCACGTGCATGCGGTCGAGCTCGCCGTCGCCGTCGGAGTCGAACTCGGTCTCCACCCACAGCTGTTGCCGGATCCAACCGCTGGAGTTCGCGAACTCGGGGACGATCTGGGCCTGACCGTCCACGAAGACCGGCCCAACCTCGTCCGGGCTGGCCGCCGCCGGGCTGGTGAAGCCCAGCGCAAGAGTCAACGCCGCCGCGCAGGAGGCAGCCGTGAGGCCGACAGCCCGCTGGCGCAGCTCTCGTCGCACCATCGAAGTCCCCTTCCGTCGTCGGCCGGCGACCCCACCTGGCGGCACACGGCCGGGTACGGTCGACGACGCAACCGGCTCGTGCCGTCCCCGGGCCGGGACCACCGCGACGGCATCGCCCGGACCACAGGCCGTCTGCCGGTAGGCGGTCGTCTCAGCTGGCTACATTCACCGGCCTCACTGCCGGTCACCTGACCGTAGCGACCGGCTCACGGAGGGGCACCAGACAGCTGACGCAACTTCGACGGCGTTCGATAGCGTTCCGGCCATCCAACGTCGCAAGTCGACGATCACGATCTGGTCGAGCGACCGCCGGCGCACGGGGGCGGCACGAGGCGCGGTCCAGGGGCCGGTGTTGAGGAGATGCGGCGGCGACGTCGAGCTTGCCCGGAAGACTGGCGAATCATGCCGAACGCGGCTTCCGGGAGAGAGCGTCGCCTGGCGGGCCGAGCCGCCAGGCGACGCTCTCCGTCGACGTCAGCGCCCGGAGCCGATCGGCTTCTTCGGCCCGGCCGGGCAGCCGCTCATGTCGATAGCCTTGGTCTCGCCACGGCCGATCGTGACCCGGACCGAACGGTGGATCTTGCCCGCGGGGTTCCGGCACGACACCACCCAGCTCTCCCGCAGCAGGGTGGAGCTTTGCTGGCTCTGCCGCAGGGACGGCAGGACATGCCACTCGAACCGCCCGTTGTCGGGCACCCGCATCGTGCTCTCGATGCGCAGGTCGGACGGCAGCACGACCATCTCGCCGTCGCGTTCGACCGGCGAGGAGTCAACCGAGACGTCCTTGCTGATGGTGAGTTCGATGCCCCGCGGCGCCGACCCGGTGAGGATGGAGTGCGTACGCGGATCGTTGGCGGCATCCCAGGCGATGAGGAGCGCGTCGCGGATGCTCGACCCCGCGTAGAACCCGGTTCCGCGGTACTGGTCGATGACGTACTGGTACTGCGGGTGGAACCGTTCGAGACCGCTGTGCCCCGGCGTCAGCTCCGGCGTGAAGCCGAGGGTGCCGTTCGCGTACAGGCCCTCCTGCTCCGCCACGCCGCTGGCGACGTAGTAGACGTCGGGCCAGGGCCCGGTCGGCCAGCCACCGAGGGCCGCGCCGAGTTGCTGCGCCAGGCCGTCGTAGAGGGCCACCTCGGCCGGTACGGGCTCCAGCGGTGACGCCGGGGCACGCAGCAACCGGGCATCCGGCGTGTGGTTGTTCACCGCGACCACGACCTGGTGGCTGTTCAGCAGGTCGGTCATGGCCGCGATCTCCGGCTCGGAGTACGGGGCCGCGCCGTGGTGGTTCTCGGCGGTCGGGGAGGCGCTCGATCCCGGGCCTCCCCAGAACGCTCCGTAGTTGCGGTTCAGGTCCACGCCGAGCTGCCGGCTGTCCGCGGCGGCGCACTGCTCCCAGGTCGGCACCTGACCGGCCGCAACCCGACAGTTCTTGCGCTTCATCTCATTGATGAGGTCCCGCGACATCGTGTAGCCGTCCGGGTTCACGGCCGGCACGATGACCAACCGGGAGGAGTCGACGAGCTTTCTGATGTGGCTGTCCGTGGCGTAGCTCTGCAGGACGTCCCGGGCGAACTCCATGGTGAATTCCAGCGTCGGCCACTCGCGGGCGTGATGCAGGCCGGTCGTCAGGAAGACCGGCTCACCGGAGTCGGTCTGCACGTCGCTGCTGATCTCCATGCCCAGAATCGTGTGCCCCAGCAGGGACTTCCGGGAGAGCGCGAACACCTTCACCTTGTCGGGGTAGCGGCGCTCGAGCTCCCGCATCTCGCGTTCGGCCTCGTCCAGCGTCCGGTACGACACGCGGCCGCTCGGCAGGCCGGAGGCGAGCGTGGGGTCCGCCTGCCGCGCAGCTTCCCGCTGCGCCTCGACCATCCGCTCGGCTGTCATGGCGGCGAGTTGGTCCGCCGCGTCGGACACCTCCACCTGCCAGTTTCCACCGGCGAGTCGCGCGCGGTCAGCCGGGCCGTGCAGCAGCACCTCGGCATGCGTGCCGCTGAAGTCGATCACGTCCAGACCAAGGTCCACCAGCTTCTGACGTTCGGCGTTGGTGGTCGCCTTGACCTTTGCGATGGCCAACCCGATCACGGCAGCGCTCTGCTGTGGATCGGGGGCCGCGGCGGCGGCCGTCGCCAGCCCGACGGACATGACGACCGCCATACCGAGGGCGCCCGCCCGTCTTGGCCATCGAGGACTCAACGAGGTGATGGCGGCCGTTCTCGGGTGGCGGGCGGGGGGAATGATCGACTTCAACGGGCACTCCTGTCGGTCGTGCGGGCTTCCGGATCCGACCTGGGCAATCCGTCACCGCAGTAGACGGACGGCGGAACTCGAACGGAGGCAGCCGCCGTAGGACGTCACCGTGAAGATCATCCGTTTCGATGTGGTCTCCGTCAATGCCGCCCGGCGAAAAGCGGTGATCGCCCTACCGGCAAACTGCCGGGTCCCCGCCCGCTCTTTTCACACCATCGACGCCCGCATGCCGCGCTGGTCCTATGTGAACTCGGGTGTGTCGGGTGGGCACGGACCGGCCACGACCTGGGTGGCCTCGTTTGCCCGACACGCCCAGGCCGAACACGTCGGTGCCGGGTCGGCTGAGGCTCCGCTGCGGGGCTGGCCGGGTTTCGTCGGGGCTTCTGCCGGTGTCTGCCGCGTCGGGCGGACGCCTTGTTCGCGCTCACCGACCGCGCCGCTGCGCTCGGGTGGGCCGGTGACCAGCCCTGGTCGACCCGTCGGGACGGTCGGATCTGAAACCGCGTGGGTGTGGATCGTCTTCGGTTCCATCTGTCATCGCTGTTGGTTGGCCTCCGCCGTCGTGCGGCCATCCCCGCCGCCCGGAGGCGAAGGTTCGGGAAAGGAGTACGGCCGAGACAGCCACGCACTAGCGTGAGCGCCGACGGCAGTAGCGCGTGGCGCACCGGTGACATATCGATGGAGTACTCGGTGTGCCGTGGACCGGAACGGGGGCCGGCTTCCATGGTCAAGAAATTCATCAAAGAGGCGGTATCGCGCAGCGCAGAGTCGGATGACGATGGACGGAAGCTCACGTCGATGACGGATCCGACGAATCCCGGCGCGCAATCGCCGGACGGCTCCGGGCCGAGTGACGCGACGATCCTGAACTTCGCACTCAACCTCGAATACCTCGAAGCCGAGTTCTACCTTCGCGCCACCACGGGGCAGGGACTGCCGGACGAGATGACCACCGGTACCGGCACCCGGGGTGAGGTGACCGGTGGGGGCATGGTCAACTTCAGCAACCCGGTGGTACGCACGTTCGCACGCGAGATCGCCTCGGACGAGCGGCAGCATGTGGCCTTCCTGCGGTCCGCCCTCGGGGAGCACGCCGTTTCCCGTCCGGCGATCTCTCTGGACACGAGCTTCACCGCGGCGGCCACCGCGGCCGGGCTCATCAAGCCGGGCGAGATCTTCGACCCGTATGCCAACGATCTCAACTTCCTGTTCGCCGCGTTCCTGTTCGAGGACGTCGGCGTCTCCGCCTTCAAAGGAGCGGCACCGCTGCTGTCCAACAAGACGTACCTGGACGCTGCCGCGGGTCTGCTCGCCACGGAGGCGTACCATGCCGGGATCGTCCGCTCTGCGCTCTACAACGAAGGCATGATCGACGATGCCGTCTTCGCGGGCGTGCAGAAGCTCTCCGACGCCCGCAACAGTCTCGACGGGCCGGTCGACGACGACCAGGGTATCGGCACCAGCGCCGAGGCGAACCTCGTTCCCACGGACGCCGACGGCATCGCCTACGGCCGCTCGGCCCAGTCGGTCCTGAATATCGTGTACCTCAACGCGGGCCCGACGAACTCCGGCGGCTTCTATCCCTCCGGCCTCAACGGCGACCTCGCGATGAGCGGCGGGGCCGCCAGCTGATCACCTGGCCATCGCCGCGGTCCCGGCGCGCACTGCGGTGCGTGTTCCCAGACCCGTACCGACGGCCCATACGCCCGGCACATGGCCAGCCGCCCACGCGTGGGGCCTCGACCCCCATTTCTCCGTTCTGGGCGCCGAGGGGGCAAGGGGTTGCGGAAGTCCGGCCGGCGGCCGCCGAACCGTCAGATAATGCGGGAGTCAGCCCTTGGCTCACCCCCAGGGGTGGGCCGGTGGGCTGATCGAATGCGGTCGGAAGGAGCAGCCGTCGGATGAGCACGATGCACGCCGTGAGAGCTCACACCAGGGGCGGGCCGGAGCAACTTGTGTACGAGGAGGCGCCACGGCCCGAGCCGGGGCCTGGTGAGGTGTTGGTGGCCGTCAAGGCCGCTTCCATGACACCCACCGAGCTCAGCTGGTCGGCGACCTGGACGCACAGCATGGACGGGACAGGACCCGAGCGCACCCCGATCATCCCGTCGCACGAGTTCTCCGGAGTGGTCGCGGCCCGCGGGGCGGGGGTGGAAGGCCCCGCGGAGGGGGAGGCCGTCTACGGGTTGATCCCCTTCACCCGTGACGGCGCGGCGGCCGAGTTCGTCGCCCTGCCCGCGGCCGTCCTGGCGGCCAAACCCGTCACAGTCGACCACGACCACGCCGCGGCGCTCCCACTGGCTGCGCTGACCGCCTGGCAGGCACTGGTAGACCACGCTGACCTGCAGGCCGGCCAGCACGTGCTGGTGCAGGGCGGCGCCGGCGGCGTGGGGATCTACGTGGTGCAGCTCGCGGCCGGTCTCGGTGCTCGCGTGAGCGCCACGGCGGCGGCGGCCGATCTGGAATTCGTCAAGGGTCTGGGTGCCGAGCAGGTCATCGACTACGCGCACGACCGCTTCGAGGATCACGTTCGCGACCTGGACGTGGTCGTTGATCTTGTCGGAGGAGCCACGCAGTCGCGGTCCTGGTCGGTCCTGAAACCGGGCGGTGTGCTGGTCAGCCTCGTCAGTCCACCCGACCAGCAGGAAGCAGCCCGGCACGGCGCCCGCGGCGTGTTCTTCGTCGTCGAGCCCGACCAGAACGCGTTGCGTTCCATCGCCGAGCTCGTCGACAACGGCCGGTTGAGGCCGGTGCTGGACCGCGTGCTGCCCCTCACTGAGACGCGCTCAGGTTACGAGGCACTCGAGACTGCCAAACGCCGCGGCAAGATCGTCATCCACGTCGCTGACTAGTCACTGCCGGCGCGATCAGCGGGCCACACCTGCCCCCAGCGGCACCGTGGCCGCCAGACACCTCGTAGCGACGACCCACGCGCTACATGATCCGACACCAAGATCCTTTGAAGACACGCCCTAGTCGCGACGCCGGATGGCGGTCGGCCAACAGCGCGTGGTCACGCCGATCGTGTTCCAGGTGTTGATCGCGATGACGAGGGTGAGCAGGGCTGCGGCGCCCTCCTCCCCGTAGGTCGCGACGACGGCTTGGACGGTCGACGCGGGCACCTTCGTGCTGGCGAGCAGGGTGACGTCCTCCGCGAAGTGGAGGGCGGCGCGCTCGGCGGCGGTGAAGAGGTTGGAGTCGGACCAGATGGCGACGGCGTCGACGCGTTGCGGCGTGACACCGGCCCGGCGGGCGGCGCGGCCGTGCATGTCGACGCAGTAGGCGCAGCCGTTGAGCTGGGAGGCGCGCAGCCGCACCAGCTCGCGCAGCGCCGGGTCGATGCCAACCCGGTCCAGCTCCGCCGTGGCGGCCTCGTCCAGGTCGTTCACGGCGCGGGCGAAAGCGGGCACGAGTGCGTCGAAGTCGAGACGCGCGGGGATCGGGACGTAGTCAGTCGCTGTCATGCCGAGGACGCTAAGGCTCGATCGCACCGGCTTCCTGGGGCAATCCGCCGGCTCCGCCCTGGGTCAATCTGCTCGCCCTCGGGCGCTCCCCCGGATGCTCTCCACGACAAGCGCGAGCGCTGTCTCGTACTGCCCCGGTGCCGGGCCGCCGTACCCGATCACCAGGGCGGGCCCGTGTGGTTTCCGCCCCGGGCCGAAGCGGAAGCAGCCCAGGCCCTCCAACCGCAGCCCGCGCGCGGCGGCTTCCTGCTCGACCACCTCCTCGGCAGTCCCGGCGGGCAGGGTGACCAGGCATTGGAGGCCGGCGGCGAGACCGGTCACCTCGCAGCCGGGAAGCCGGTCCGCGACGATTTCCTCCAGGCGCTGGCGACGCGACCGGTAGGTGGCGCGCAGCCGCCGGACGGTGCGGTCGTAGTCGTGGGCCTCGACGAACCTGGCGAGCGCCAGTTGATGCAGCGCGGCCGGCTGCCCGCCGGAGAGCGCACGCTGCTCCAGCACGTCGGGCAGCAGCCACGTGGGCAGCACTCCCCACGCCAGGCCGACGGCCGGCGCCACCGCCTTGCTGGCGGTGCCCAGGTACGCGACCCGTTCGGGCGCCAGGGACTGGAGCGCGCCGATCGCCCTCCGGTCGTAGCGGAACTCGCCGTCGTAGTCGTCCTCGATGACGAGGGCGTCGCGCCGCTCCGCCCAGCCGACGAGCCAGCGGCGCCGGTCGGCGGCGAGAGGTACGCCGACGGGGAACTGGTGGGCGGGTGTGAGAAGCACCGCCGACACGTCCAGCTTCTCCAGGACCTGGACGTCGGCACCGTCCCCGTCGACCGCCACCGGTACGGGCGTTATCCCGGTCGAGGCGATCAACCGTCGGTGCGTGTCGTGGCCGTACTCCTCGACGGCGATCCGTGTCGCGCCGCGTTGGCGCAGGGCCCGGCACAGGAGCACGAGCAGCTCACCGAATCCCTGGCCGACCACGACGCGTTCACGTTCGACGGCGACGCCGCGGGTGCGGGCCAGGTACGACGACAGCGCGCCGCGCAGCCGCGTGGTGCCGGCGGGGTCGGGATAGCCGAGTTCGGCGGTGGTGACGTCCAGGGTCGCCTGGCGTGCCGCTGACGCCCACTCCCGGCGCGCGAACCCGGCGGCGTCCGGTATCCCGCCCCGCAGGTCGATCCAGCGACGCCGGACCGCCCGCTGGCGCGGACCCGCCTGCACGTACGAGGGCGTCTGGGCGGAGACCCAGGTTCCCGCGCCGACCCTCGATTCCAGCCAGCCCTCGGCGGCGAGCTGCGCGTACACGTCGGCCACGGTGTTGCGGCTGATGCCGAGGTCGGCGGCGAGTGTCCGGGCCGCGGGCAACCGGGTGTCCGGGCTGAGCCGGCCGTCGAGGATGGCGGCGCGCAGAGCCGCCTCCAACGACCGTCCGGGCCGGACGGGTGAGAGGTCGAGGTGCAGGTCCAGGCCGAGGCTCACGAGGAGACCCTAGATTGCCCCACTTGAACGCGACAGGACGGGCGCAGTCATCTGGGTCGATCGGCGGCCGCGGTGGAGCCGACGGGTGGGTTCAGGCGGCCCCCGCGCTCACCCGAGCACGGCGCGGGCGAGGCGTTCCAGGGCGGCCACGATGCGGTCGGCGTCGATGCCGATCTCCCGCTGCCGGGCGAAGACGTCGGGCGCGAGCGGGGCCAGGAGCGGCTCGACCATCGCGTCGGGATCCTCGTGGCCCGCCTCGGCCACCAGGGCGCGGACGTGTGCTCGCCAGAACCCGTAGGCGCCGGCCTCGAACCGGGAACGGCCGACCTCGGCGCCGAGCGCCAGGTGGACGTGCCGGTCGAGCAGAGCGACCATCGCGGCGTAGAAGGCGGCCAGTCGCTCGGCCGGCGCCGCACCCGGACCCAGTGGAGGTTCTCCCCGCAGGAGCGCCTCCTGGAGGTCGCGCTCGTGCGCATCGAGCAGCGCCAGCGCGATCGACGCACGGTCCGGATACCTGCGGTACAGCGTGCCCCGGCCGACGCCTGCGGCACGCGCGATGTCGTCCATCGTCACGTGCGCGGCGCCCCTCTCGACGTAGAGCCGGTCAGCCGCCTCGAGGATGAGCCGACGGTTACGGGCCGCGTCGGCGCGCTCGTTGTGCGGGTGCTCCACCGACTGACGCGTCACAGGATCGAGCCTAGGAGTATCTGGACACGACGTCCAGTTCTCCGTACGATCCATAATTGGACATCGCGTCCGGTTACTTCGAGGAGGGCCAGACATGCCGAATCTGCTCCACCTGGACTCCAGCGCGCGGACCGCGTCGTTCTCACGCGACCTCGGCGCACGCTTCGCGCGTCGCTGGCGTGAGGCGTACCCGAACGGCGGGTACACCCACCGCGACCTGACGCGGGAGCCGATCCCGCCGATCGGCGAGGCGTGGACGCAGATCTGCGACACGATGCTCGCCGAGCAGATCACCGATCCCGGGCGATACCGCGAAGCGGTACGCACGCCGGCCCAGCGCCGCGCCTGGGCGGTGGTGCAGCCGCTCCTCGACGAGCTGCTCGCGGCCGACGTCGTCCTGATCGGCGTCCCGATGTACAACTTCTCGGTCCCCGCGTCCCTCAAGGCCTGGATCGACCAGGTGACCTTCCCGCGGATGAACCTCGCCGGAAAGCGGTTCGTCGTGGCCGGGGCGCGCGGCGGCTCGTACGTCGAGGGCGCTCCGCGCGCTCCCTACGACCACCAGGAACGCTACCTGCGAGACTTCATCGTCGGGCACTTCGCGGTGCAGGACGTCCGGTTCGTCCACGCGGAGCTGACCAACGCACGACTCGACCCGGGCCTGGCGCACCTGCGGGACAGGCACGCGGCGTCCGTGACGGCTGCGCTGGCCCGGATCGAGGCGGTCGCCGACGAGCTGGCGGCCGAGGTGGAGGCCGTGTCATGACCGGCTGGCCGCTCCTCATCCTCGCCGGCCTGTTCGAGATCGCCTGGTCGCAGAGCATCAAGCCCACCCACCACTTCACGCGGCCCGGCCCCACCGCGCTCTGCGTCGTGCTGGGTGTGTCGGCGGTGTACCTGCTCTCCCGGGCCATGGAGTCGCTTCCCGTCGGCACGGCGTACGCCGTCTTCACCGGCATCGGCGCTCTCGGGGCGATCGTGCTCGGCGTCGTCCTCTTCGGCGACCCGGTGTCGATCGGAAGGATCGCCGCGCTCGCGCTCATCCTGGCCGGTGTCGTCCTCGCCCGCGTGACGACCGAGGCGTGAGGCCCGGGGCGTCGGGTCGGTGCGGCCTCCACGGACGCGAGGCGACGACGACGTCGCGACGGTACTTGCGCCCGAGCAGCGAGAAGCGAGATCATCACGCATGCTCGACCCCTCCCCCGAGGACGACGAAAATTCACCAAAGGTTTCTACGCCGCATTTCGTGGGCCGTGATCGGGAGATGGCGGCGCTCCGGGGCGCCTTGGCCCGGCCACCGGCGATCGTGCTGGTAGAGGGCGAGGCGGGGATCGGGAAGAGCCGACTGCTGCGAGAGTGGTTGGCCGCACCACACCAACGCACTGCCCTCGTCTCGGTGTGCCCACCGCTTCGCGAGTCGCTGACGTTGGGGCCGATCGTCGACGCGTTCCGTGGGATCGACCGACCGGTGTCGCGATTGCGGCTCACCGAGCTCGCGGGTGCGTTACGGCCCCTGTTCCCCGAATGGTCCTCGGACCTGCCTCCCGCGTTGCCGCCCTTGGACGATGCGAAGGCGGCACGGCATCGCCTGTTCCGCGCCCTGGACGAGCTGCTCCGGGCTCTGCGTGTCGACGTTCTCGTGCTCGAGGACGCTCACTGGGCCGACGAGGTGACCTTGGAGTTCCTGCTGTTCGTCACCTCCCGACAGCAGTCGGACGGGCCAAGCCTCGTGATCTCCTATCGGCCCGAGGAGGTGGACGTCGGCTCGCTGTTGCTGCGGCTGACGTCCCGGTTGCCTGTTGGCGTGACCCAACTGAGGATCGCCCTGGCGCCGATGCGACCCGACGACACGGCAGCACTGGTGTCCTCGATGCTGGACGGCAACCCCCTGTCGCAGGAGTTCACGACGTTCATGCACGAGCGGACCGGCGGCGTCCCTCTGGCGCTGGAGGAGTCGGTTCGCCTCATGTGCGACCGTGCCGACCTCGTCTTCCGCAACGGGCAGTGGGTCCGGCTGAAGCTGCGCGAGCTACAGGTGCCGCCAACGGTGCGCGACTCCACCCGGGAGCGCGTGGGCCGTCTGTCGCCGACGGCGCAGCAGGCGTTGCGAGCCGCGGCCACGTTGGCTGAGCGGTCCTCGGTGGCCACGATCGCGATGACCGCCGGTCTGTCGCCAGCTGCGTGTCG
Source organism: Micromonospora costi (assembly GCF_003626655.1). GTDB lineage: Bacteria > Actinomycetota > Actinomycetes > Mycobacteriales > Micromonosporaceae > Micromonospora > Micromonospora costi. Next base: position 57,913 of record NZ_RBAN01000012.1, on the reverse strand, counting down.
AGGCGCCATCGCGGAGGCGGCCAACGCCGGCGTCCTGGACGGAGACGACCGTGACCAGTGGCGATTCCGACACGTGCTGGCCGCCACGGCTGTCTACGAAGCGATCCCGTTGACCGACCGCAGACACTTCCACCTGCTGGCCGGCCGGGCCTTGGAGGACGTCCATCCGCCGCCTGTCGCGCGCCTCGCCCGTCACTTCCGTGAGGCGGGCGAGACGCAGTCCTGGGCGCGGTACGCCGAGCAGGGCGCCGAGCTGGCCATGGCCTCGGGTGACCACACCAGGGCGGTCGACCTGCTGGTCGATCTGTTGTCGTGGTCCGAGCTGCCGCCGGCCGATCGGGCACGAGTCGCGCGCATCGCCGGAGTGGCCGCACTCGGCCGTCGTGAACCGGTCGACGAGGTCTACCACCGCGTGATCCGTACCTTGCGCTCGGTGCTGGAGACCCCCGGTCTCTCCGCCCGCCAGCAGGCCGAGATCCGCAATCCCCTGGGTCGGCTCCTGATCACGGGGGGTGAGGCGCAGGCCGCACTCAGCGAGCTGGAGCAGGCGGTGGCCAACCTCGACCATGACCCGGTCGAGGCGGCTCGGGCCATGACGTATCTCGGATGGGCCTATGCCGGACCGTGGCCGGCGTCGACCCATCGGCGTTGGCTGGATCGCGCCGCTGAGCTCACCGCCGAATTCGATTCTCCGGCGGAACGGCTGAACCTGGCCGGCAACCGCGCCGCTGCGTTGCTCATGCTCGGCGAGGAGGAGGCCTGGGACGTCGTCGCTGGCCTGCCCGTCGACGGCGCGACGTCGTCGGAGCGTCTCGACGTGGCCCGCATCCACGCGAATGTCGGCACCGGGGCACTGATCTGGGGTCGGTACGCCGACGCGGAGAAACACCTCGCCGTGGCCATGCGCCTTGCCGAGGCCGAGCAGGCGTCCCGGTTGCAGTACAACGTCCGCCTCGAACAGGCCAACCTGGCGTGGCTCACCGGCCGGTGGGAGGGTCTCGCGGAGCGGAGCGCGGCACTCGCCGATGCCGACCGGGACCGGCCGGCGCACTACCTCGGCAGCGTTCGGCTCGCGGCCCGGCTGGCAGCCGCGGCCGGACGGCGGCGCGCTGCGGAGGAGCAGTTCCGGCTGGTCCTCGAGGAGTCTGCCCGTCTCGGCGCGGCCGACGACACGATGGAGGCCGCCGCCGCGCTGGCCAGACTGTGGCTGACGGACGGAAACAGCGGCCGGGCGCTGCAGATCACGGACGAGCCGGTGGACACGGTCCGGAGAAAAGGCACCTGGGTCTGGGCGACGGACCTCGTCCCCGCCCGGATCGAGGCGCACCTCGCCGCGGGCGACCTCAAGACCGCGACACGCCTGGGCGACCAGTTCGCCAGAGGACTGCGTGGCCGTACGGCGCCCGCGCCTCGCGCCGCCCTCACCGTATGCCGGGCGCTGCTGCTCGCCGCCGCCGGAGACCACGCCCGCGCGGCGACGGCATACGGTCGGGCGGCGCGCGCCTGGAGCGCGTTGCCGCGCCCCTACGACGCCATGCTCGCCCGCGAGCGTCAAGCCGAGGCGCTCATGGCGCAGGGCCGTGTCGAACAGGGCCGAGAGCTGCTGGCCGCACAGTACGAGCACCTGTTCAGGCTCGGAGCCCGCGGCGATGCAGATCGTCTCGCACAGAGGCTTCGCGAACACGGCGCCGAGGTTCCGCGACTGTGGCGCGGCGGTCGACGGGGGTACGGTGACCGGCTCTCACCTCGTGAGCTCGACGTGGTCCAACTCGTGGTCGCCGGCAAGACGAACCGGGAGATCAGCCGGATCCTGGCCAAGTCGCCGGCCACGGTGGACCAACAGCTGCGTGCGGCGATGCGCAAGTTGAAGGTGACCTCCCGGACCGCGCTCGCGGTCAAGGCTGTGGAGGCCGGAGTGTTCGCAGAAGAGGACTCCCTCGACGGCGCGTCGTGAAAATTGACGTATCCGCTGGATAGCGAAGGTCGCTCGTCCGCCCGAGCATGACTCCCATGATCCATAGCCCTGGGCCAATGCATGCCTGAGCGACCCGTCGCGCGTGACGACTCCACCAGCGAGCACCAGCCACCACCCGAGCTGTCCCGCGAGCCGCACGTCAGCGCCCGCGACGTCCGCGACGCCGACGGTGCCAGCGGTGCCGACGACCACACGAGCCACGACCCCTACCAGCCCCTGTAGGCCGAAGGACCCCACATGAGACTCAAAGCCCTCGCGGCTTCGCTGGCCGTAGCGGTCGGCCTGAGCATGATCCAGGCACCACCCGCGTCCGCCGCCGAGCCGGATCCCGGCGCGGCCGCCAAGAAGATCGCGTCGAACCTGAAGGACCGCTTCCGCACGGAGCCGGTCTCCGATTTCTGGATCACGTTCGGCACCAAGGCCGACCTCGCGCCGGCGAAGAAGATCGCCGACTGGACCGCTCGCGGTCAGTTCGTCTACGACGCACTGACCGCAGCGGCGAAGGACTCCCTGGCATCCGTCTCCACCGAACTCGACCGGGCAGGCGTCAAGTACACCTCCTACCCGATCGCCAACACGGTGCTCGTCAAGGGGGGCACCGAGAACCTCGCCCTCAACGTGGCCTCGATCGGGCAGGTCGCCGAGGTTCACGCGACGCCGCAGGTCGCGCTGGTCGAGCCCGTGGACGAGAAGATTCCAGCTGACCAGGCTGCCCGCCCCGCCGCGCCGAAGGCCGCCGCCGAGGCAGGCACCGTCTCGTGGGGTCTGGACGCCATCCACGCCCCGCAGGCGTGGGCGATGGGCGCCACCGGTGCGGGCATCACCGTGTCCAACCTCGACTCGGGCGTCCAGTTCGACCACCCCGCCCTGGTGAACCAGTACCGCGGCACGAAGCCCGACGGCACGTTCGACCACAACTACAACTGGATGGCCACCCGGGGCACGTGCACGGGCGTGCCGTGCGACGACAACGGCCACGGCACGCACACCATGGGCACCATGGTCGGCGACGACGGCACCAACCACGTCGGCGTCGCCCCGGACGCGCAGTGGATCGCGACGGACGGCTGCTGCGCGTCGAACGGCCCTGAGTCGCTGCTCGAGTCCGGCTGGTGGCTGCTCGCCCCGACCGACGTCCACGGGAACAACCCCGACCCGTCCAAGCGCCCCCACGTCATCAACAACTCGTGGGGCCAGGACGCCGAGCACAACTTCAACGACTTCTTCCGGGCCATCGACGAGGCCTGGAGCGCCGCGGGCATCTTCAGCGTCTGGTCATCCGGCAACACCACCCCGTACGCGGCCTGCGACACCGTCTCCTCGCCCGGCTCCGCCGAGAGCGCCTACTCCGTCGGCGCGTACGACTCCAGCGGCACGCTCGCGTCGTTCTCCCGCAAGGGCGAGGGTGAAGGTGGCCGGATCAAGCCGGAGATCTCCGCTCCGGGCGTCGCCGTCCGGTCGTCCTACCCGAACAACAGCTACACCGAGATGTCCGGCACGTCGATGGCGGCTCCCCACGTCGCCGGCGCCGTCGCGGCGCTGTGGAGCTACGACCCGACCCTCATCGGGCAGGTCGAGGAGACCCGCCGGCTGCTCGCCGAGTCGGCCGTCGACGTCGACGACACCGAGTGCGGCGGCACCGCCGACGTCAACAACAAGTACGGCGAAGGCCGGCTCGACCTCGTCCGCCTGCTCGAGCTCGCGCCCCGGGAGGGCGGCACCCTCACCGGTGTCGTCACCGCCAACGGCGCCCCGGTCCCCGCCGCCGAGGTGACGATCAGCGGACCGTTCAGCCGGTCGATCGGGACCGACGAGGACGGCCGGTTCACGACGAACCTCCCGGTCGGCGACTACCAGCTCAGCACCAAGGTCTTCGGCTACCTGACCGCGACCGCCAACGCCACGATCTCCCTCGGTCGGGACACCTCCGTCACGCTGCCGCTCACGGCTGCCGCGAGGCACGACATCAGCGGCAGGGTCGTCGACGACAAGAAGCAGCCCGTCCCGAACGCCGACGTCGCCGTCAAGGACACGCCGCTGAAGCCCGTACGCACGGACGCCAACGGCGCGTTCACGATCAGCGCTGTCCCCGAGGGCGGGTACACGCTGAACGTCAAGCCCAACGCCTGCTTCTCGCCCACGACCATCCCGCTGACCGTCGGCGCGCAGAACGAGTCGCCGGAGATCCCGGTCGGGCTCGTCGTCGACGAGGGCGGCTACAGCTGCGCCGTCTCCGAAGGCGAGTACCTGCGCGGCACCGACCCGGTCGCGTTCCCGAGCGGCGTGTGGGCGACGGTGAAGCTGCCGTTCCCGATCGCGCTCTACAACGGGAGCCACGACTCGCTCGGCATCAGCCTGCGCGGGGTGATCTCCCCGGACACCTCCACCGGTCCCGGCAGCGGCGGCGCGGGCGTCTTCCCGTTCTGGGTGCAGACCCCCGTCGAGTTCGCCCCCGGCGGAGGAGTCTTCACGGCGGCCACCAAGGTCGACGGCGAGGACGCCTTCGTCGTCGAGTTCCGCAACGCCAAGATCTGGGCCTACCCGATCCGGTCCGAGTACACGGAGCCAGTCAACTTCTCGGCCACGCTCACCCGCTCGGGCAAGGTGATCTTCGGGTACGGCGACGGCATCGGCACCGACGACCCGGTGACCGGCGGCGCCAAGACCACAACCGGCATCCAGGGCTGGGCCGGCGTGGACGGCATCCGGTTCTCCGACAACGCCCCGGTGCTCCACGACGGGATGATCGTCACCTACGACCTCCCCGACTGGGGCTACCTCGACGCGACCGTCGTCGACAAGAACGACGGGCTGCCGGTGGCCGGAGCCAAGGTCTCCTTCGCGACCAAGAACGGGCTCGTCGAGACCGTCACGACCAACGGGACGGGCGTCGTGCACCGCCAGCTTCCGGTCGGCGACTACACCATGACGGTCGACGCGCCGAACTACACGACCGCGGCATACCCCTTCTCCCTCGACAAGCTCTATGCGAACGCCACGGTCGACGCGCGCCTGACCACGGGTGTCGCCGGTCTGAAGGCCGACGGCCTCGACGCGGTGTTGGGTACCGACCAGAACGGTCTGGGCACGCTGACGCTGACCAACAACGGTTCCGCCCCACTCACGTACAACCTGGGCGAGGCCGCGCGTCACCCCGAGCTCGACGCCGTCGGCGCCACCACGCGCACCGGGACGGGTGCGGACAGCACGATCGACCTCACCGCGTGGAAGACCGGTGCGAGCGGCATGAAGCCGTCGAACGTCGACGGCAAGGCTGCGACGGCGAGCGCCGCGGAAGCAGAGGCGGCCGGCAAGGTCGGCACGACCTCCGGCGGTGACGTCATCACCCGGATCGCCATCCCCGGCACGATCGCCGAGAAGGAGCCCAGCGGCATCGGGTACGACGGTGACGTCTGGGTCCACGACTACAACGCGCGGACCAACACCGCCTACACGGTGACGGGCAAGCCGACCGGCAAGGTCTTCGACGCGTCGTGGAACCCCACGTACCGGGCGTTCGACATGGCGCTCGACACCAAGACCGGTGACATGTGCCAGATGGAGGACAGCCCGGCCAGCTACATCCACTGCTTCGACCGGAAGACCGGAAAGGAGACCCGGCAGATCAAGGGTGACTGGTCCACGCTGCAGCTGACCGGGCTCGCCTACAACCCGACGGAGGACGTGTTCTACGTCGGCGGCCGGGCGAACGGCATGATCGGGACCGTCGCCGGGACGTCGCACGACAACGCGGGTGCGCTGCTGTCCTTCTGCGCCCCGCCGCTGCCCGAGGTGATGGGCCTGGCCTACAACCAGGCGTCCGACACCATCTGGTACACCGACCTCACCTCGAACAGGCCCACCCGCCTGCTGCAGGTCGACCCCGACGACTGCTCGCTGGTCAACGCGTGGTGGTTCCCCGGCCAGAAGGCGGGCCAGGGCGGCGGCCTCGAGACCGACTCGACCGGGGCGCTGTGGGCGGCGGACCAGATCGCCGACGACATCGTGCTCGTCGACGTCGAGGACGACCTGCTCACCGACCTGCCCTGGCTGTCGCTCTCCTCGAACGGCGGCACCCTTGCCCCGGGCGAGTCGACCACGGTCAAGGTCTCGATCTCCTCGAAGGACGCCAAGCCAGGGGTCCTCGGCGCGAACATCGTGGTGCGGTCCGACTCCGGACGCCAGTCCAAGACGTACGTCCCAGTGACGCTCACGACCACGACGTACCAGGTCGGCGTCAACGCCGGCGGGTCCTCGTTCACCGACGCCTCCGGCTTCACGTGGTCGGGCGACCAGGCGGCCCGTGACGGGGCGTGGGGCTACGCCGGGAAGGACAAGACGGTCTCCACGGGCTCCGCGATCGGGGGCACCGAGGACGACGCCCTGTTCCAGTCCCAGCGCACCACGCCGGGCAAGGACCTGGTCTACACGTTCCCCGACGCGCCGAAGGGCACCTACGCCGTCGACCTTGGGTTCGCGGAGATCGCGCAGGTGGACCGGGGCAAGCGGGTGTTCGACGTCCTCGTCGACGACGAGCTGACGGAGTACGCGTACGACGCGGCCGCGGCCGTGGGGCCGAACGCCGCCGACTGGCGCACCGCCGTCGTGACGCACGAGGGCGGTCCGTTGACCGTGGAGCTGCGGGGTTCGAGGGGCCTACGGGCTCCGACCATCGCCGCGCTGCGGGTGACGCGCGACCCGCGCGGCGACAAGGCGGAGCCGGAGCCCCAGCCCGAGCAGCCGGAGCCGGGCCCCGTGCCGGTGGCCCCCGCCGGTCGCTCGTACTCGATGAAGGTGACCGACGGGCTCTACCGCCAGGGCGCGGAGGAGTCCGGGTGGCACGGCGACGACGTCTGCGGCGTGCTGTGGTTCGACTCCAGCTTCCTGTTCCCGTTCTACGACACGGCCTGGGACGGCGTGTGCGTGACGACGAACGGCCAGCTGATCTTCGACCAGGCCAGCGCCGTGGGGAACAACACGGCGCTGCCGTCGCCGTACGAGTTCGACGCGATCTATCCGTTCTGGGACGACCTGGTCGTCGACGACCAGGCGGGCATCTACTTCGGCACCACCGAGGTGGACGGCCTGGCCGCTGAGGTCATCGAGTGGCGCAACGCCACCTTCTACAGCGACAGTGCGGCCCGGGTGAGCTTCTCGGTCACCCTGATCGCGGACGGCCGCATCCAGATCGGGTACGGCGACGGCATTGGCGGCGACAACCCCGTCACCCGCGGATCGTCGGCGACCGTCGGCGTGGAGAGCCTGACGCGCAACCCCGCGAGCCAGTACTCCTTCAACCAGCCCGTCCTCACGGCCGGCCTGGGGCTCGAGTACACCCTCCCGGCCGCGGGCACGATCGAGGGCACGGTCACCGACGCGAACGACAGCAAGCCGATCGCGGGCGCGATCGTCACGCTCAGGGGGCCGAGCGGTGACCGGGTCATCACGGCCGACGCGAAGGGCCGGTGGAAGGCCCAGGCGCTGGTCGGCGAGAACACCGTGGAGGTCTGGGCGCCGAACTACGTCACGGCCAGCCGCCCGGTGACCATCGCCAGGAAGGACCAGGCCGAGGTGCTCGACACGGCGCTGACCACGGGCGTCGCGACCGTCACCGGAGGTGACCTCGACTGGTTCCTCGGCCCGGACCAGAAGGCGACGGCCGACGTGACCGTGACCAACACCGGCTCCGCCCCGCTCGAGGTGCGGCTCAGCGAGCAGAAACGCACCAGCGGCGGGCACGAGGCCGCCGACCTTCCGTGGCTGACCCTCACGGGCGCGGCCGCGACCGGCACGGTCACGCTCGCGGTCGGCGAGTCCACCACGGTCACGGCGACCGCCGACAACGCCGACGTCGAGCCCGGCGTGCTCGTCGGGGACCTGCTCGTGGCGTCGAACGCCGGCAAGGGCGAGACCCAGTACACGCCCGTCCGCCTGGCGACCTCGGCCTACTGGCAGGGCGTCGACGTCGGCGGGTCCGGGCACGTCGGTGCCGACGGCTTCGTCTGGTCGCCCGACCAGGAGTTCGGCTCCGGCCCGTGGGGCTACGTCGGCGGCACGGCACGTGCCACCACGGCCGACATCGCCGGCACCGAGGACGACGCGCTGTTCCGCACCCAGCGGACCGGCAAGACGTTCACCTACGTGTTCAAGAACGCGCCCGCCGGGACGTACCAGATCGGCCTCGACTTCGCGGAGATCGAGAAGGTCAAGGCCGGCATGCGGACGTTCGACGTCCTGGTCGACGGCAAGGCCGTCCTCCACGACCACGACGTGCAGGCGAAGGCGGGTGCGCTGACCGCGGACATGAACACGGTGACCGCCGAGCACGCCGATGGCGATCTGAAGGTCGAGCTCCGCAGCGAGATCGGCGAGCGCGACCCGATCCTCAACGCCCTGAAGGTCCAGCAGGACCCGCGCCTGTGAGATAGCCGAACCGGTAAGCCAGCAGCGGTCAGAGCCTCCTCGGAGAAGGATTGCCGGGGAGGCTCTGACCACGATTACCGAGCTTGCGGCCAGCCCGTACTCGCGCACGTGATGTCAGGTCGGGTACTACCCGTTCGAGGTCGAAGCCGCGAACCTGTTCTTCCAGCTCGTCTTGACCGCTACGAACGAGCGAGCCTGACTTCACCAGCGACAACTGTCGAGGTGGAGCCGCCCCGGCCGCCCGCTCCCGGAGTGTCACCGGGAGTGGGCGGCCGGCGCCTCCGCACCTAGCGAGGCGGCGTCGACTCAGGTCTCACTGGGCGTCGACAGCCGGGCTCTGCGAACCGTTGAACAGATTGTCGCCACGGTAGTGGGCGACGACCGGGCCGACGAGTTCGCCGTGGACGGTCGTCTTCAGCCGGGCGACCCCGTCGTGCAACGGGGCGGACCCGAGGTGCGTGTCGCCGGCGTAGAAGTCAACCGTGCCGGACGGAGCGGACATGCTGGTGCTGACCGAGCCTACCGTCGCGGTCGCGATGACCTTGCTGTTGTGCGAGGTGCCCGCCGGCGCGGTCTCCACGCCGAGACCGGTGGTGGTGGCGCGGAACGCCAGGGCACGCAGGTAGTGGTTCAGCAGCGGACGCCAGACGTGCCAGGTGTGCACGCCGGGCACGTTGTACTCGTCGAGGTCGACGCCGGACGCACGCAGAGCGGCGGCGTTGCGTTGCGAGTTCTCGGCGATGTTGCCCAGGCGGTCCTGGAGCCCGGTGCCGATCATGATGCCGCCGGCGACCGCCTTCATGCGGTCGATCTGCGCCTGGGTGGCGTTCGGTCCGCCCGCGCTCCAGGCGGCGTGGTAGCCGAACAGATCGGTGTGGTTGTACATGATGGTGTACGCCCGGCTGCCACCGGCGGAGAAGCCGCCGAAGGCGCGGTCCTCCGGCCGGGTCGAGACGTGGTAGTTCTGTTCGACGAACGGGAAGATGTTGTTCCGCAGCTCGTTGACGTAGCCCTCGTTGCCGCCCGGCAGGCCGTTGAAGTCCGTGGACACGATCACCATGGGCTCCACGGCCCGATCCCTGATCGCGTTCTCCAGGATGAGGTGCGCCACGCCCTGCATGGTCCAGGCGGTCGAGTGGTCACCGCTGCCGTGGCTCAGGTACAGGGTCGGGTACGGCTTGGCCCGGTCGGGGTCGTAGCCGTGCGGCAGGTAGACGACGATGTCGTGCACGCCCGGCGGGTTGGTCGACAGCGGCGAGGGGTACCGCCGGGACTCGAGCGTGCCGAGCTTGGCGACCGGCGCCTGGTAGCCGGTGTCGTACGTCGGGAACTTGTTGCTGGTCGGTACGTAGATCGTGCTGCGGACCGCGCCGGGGGCGCCCGGGTACTGCGGCTGGATCTGCCAGGGGTTCGCCGGATCGTCGTGCAGAGTGCAGCCGGTGGCGAGCTCGTTGGTGCAGTCGTGGGTGAACGCGTAGCGGAAGGTGCCCGCGGGCAGCGGTGTGGTGAACGTCCACACACCGTCGGAGCCCTTCTGCATGGCCTGGATGTGCCACGGCGTCGCCGCGACGTCGCCGGGCTGCCACTGGGCGGGCGGCCGGGCGTCGCCGCAGTCCTGGCACGGGATGTTCTCGGGCCGCGAGTAGAACCAGTCGCCGTAGATGTGGACCTGCTGGACGTCCTCGGGTGCCCGGTACCGGAAGGTGACCGAGTACCCCGTCGGCGGCTGGTCGGTGCGGATGACGGTCGGGCCCAGAGGCGCGGGCGGAGCGGCCGAGGCCGCCGGGGTCGCGGTCGCTCCGACCGCAACGGTGGCGGCAGCCAGCAGTGCGAGCATCAGCCGCCGCCTCGGCGCCGGCATCAGCTGGGGACGGGGAATTGCAACAGGCATGTTCCTGCTCCCTCTTCGGCACGTGGTCAGACCGAATCGAGCGGTCCGACCGACCATTCGATGGTGAGGTGAACGGATACCAGCAATGAGCGATGCTGTCGCATTGTGAGCGTTAACATCGCTCCCTGTCGAAAATGGAACCATGAATTTCTATGAGGGTCAAGGCGCGGCTGCAGATATATTTGAATAATCGCAGTCGAAACAGTTTTTGGCAGGATTGAGCGGCGCCAGCAGTTTCTGGCGCAGGAATCTGTCTGGGGTCAGCTCCCAAAGCGATAACGAATCGCCACGACTACGGATCACATGTGACCAGCGGCGCTACGGCCGCGAGATTTCCACCCCTGGCTCCAACCTCCCATCGACTCGCCGAGGGATGGCCGTGAACTCGTCTCGCAGTTCCTCCGGCAGAATCCATTCCGGAGCGTCCTGCCACGCCAGCGGGCGAAGGAATCGGCGGATCGACGTGGCACCCACCGACGTGTGCAGCGAATTGGTCGACGGCCAGGGCCCACCGTGGTGCTGGGCCCACGAGACGCGGACCCCGGTGGGATATCCGTCGAAGACGATGCGGCCCGACCGGGCGGACAGCGCGTCGACCAGCCTGCGCACCACGACGACATCGTCGGTCGATCCGCTGTGGATGGAACCGGTCAGCGACGGCGGCACGGTTGCGAGCGCGGCGTCGAGCTCGGCGGCCTCGCGGTACCGGACGACGACCATGAGCGGGCCGAAGCACTCGTCGGTGATCTCGCCGGTGAGCTCCGGCAGCCCGACCTCCAGGAGCGTCGGCGGGACCGTGAATCCCGCACAGGGCTGCACCCGCGGCCGCGCCGACACGCGAGCGCCGGCGCGCTCGAACGCCGCGGCACGAATCTCGAACGCGTCCCGGATGCGCTCGTTCAAGAGGACCGAGCCACCTGCGGAGCCCACTCTCGCCCGCAAGCCGTCGACGAGGCGGTCGCCGCCCGGATCCGACGGAACGAACGCCAGCCCTGGCTTCGTGCACAGCTGGCCCCCGGACCCGGTGAAGGACGCGAACAAACCGTCGGCGATCTGGTCTGCCCGATCGGCAGCCGCCGCGGGCATGATCACGATCGGGTTCACGCTGCTCAGTTCGGCATAGAGAGGGATGGGATCGGGTCGTTCGTCGATCGCCGCCTGGATGGCCCGCGCGGCGCCGACGGATCCCGTCAGGGCGGCCGCGCGGACCGCGGGGTGGCGTACCAGCCAGAGACCGGCCGCTTCCCCGTACACGAGGGCGATCACACCGTCGGGTCCACCCGCGGCGCGGATGGCCGACGCGATCGCCTCGCCGGAGGTGTGCGACGTCAGCGGATGGGAGGGATGGGCCTTCACGATCACCGGAGAGCCGGCGGCGAGAGCAGAGGCGGTGTCGCCGCCGGCGACCGAGAAGGCGAACGGAAAGTTGCTGGCCCCGAAGACCGCGACCGGCCCGAGGGGGACGAGCATCCTCCGCAGGTCCGGGCCGCGCCCGAGCGGTGTGTCGGCGGCGTGATCGATGGCCGCCTCGAGGTAGCCGCCATCGCGCAGCACGTCCCCGAACATCCGGAACTGGACCGCGGCCCGGGTGAGCTCCTGGTCGAGTCGCGCGTGGCTCAGTCCCGTCTCCGCCGCCGCGGCCGCGACCAGGTCCACGCGTCGGAACTCCAGTGACTCGGCGATGGCGTCCAGCATCCGGGCTCTGCCGAGTCTGCCCAGGCCGGCCAGCCACTGCGCCGCCCGGGAAGCCGCGGTGGCGATCGCCGCCAGCCGCGACTCGTCCGTCTCCGCGAGATTGGTCGAGCGAATCCGGCCGTCGCGCGGATCGACCGTGGTGACCACGTTCACAACAGTCCCCTCCTGACCAGGTTGCCCATGAGATCGCGGACGCCGAACTGCCAGGGCTCGCACTCCTCCGCGTGCCGCACCCGGTTGACCAGGGTGCCGAGCGCCGGGCAGCTGATCCGCACCACGTCGTCGACCTTGTGGGTGAACCCCTCACCGGGGTGGTCCCGGTCCTGAATGGGCGCGAACATGGTCCCGAGCATCAGGACGGCCCCGTCGGGATAGTGGTGGTGCGGGCCGATCAGCTGCCGCACCAGCGCCTCCGGGTGCCGCGACATCCGGGTCATCTCCGAGATCGCCTCCAGCTGGAAGCCGTCCACTCCGCGGACCTGCAGGCACACCTCGAGCTCACGCACCCGCTCCAGGCCGAACCGCTCGTCGAAGAGCCGGATCAGGGGACCCAACGCACACGAGGCGTTGTTGTCCTTGGCACGGGGAAGCAGGAGCGCCGAGCGCCCCTCGACATCCCGCAGGTTCACGTCGTTGCCGAGTGTGGCGCCGACGATCCGGCCGCTGGACTGGACGATGAGCGCGACCTCGGGTTCGGGGTTGTTCCAGGTCGACGCGGCGAGCACACCGACCGGGACGGCGGTGCCGACGGCGGAGAGGATCTGCCCCTTGGTGAAGATCTCGGCGTCCGGTCCGATCCCCACCTCCAGGTACTGGCTCCAGACACCCTCGGCGACGAGCAGATTCTTGAGTCGCTCCGCCTCCGCCGATCCGGGAGCGAGGCTGTGCAGGTCAGCACCGATGTCGGCGAGCATCCGGCTACGGATGTCCGCCGCGAGCGAGAGATCTCCCCGGGCCCGTTCCTCGATGACGCGCTCGATCATCGACACGGGGAAGGTCACGCCGGCGGCCTTGAGCGCCTGCAGGTCGACCGGGGCGAGCAACCAGGGACGATTCCAGTCGCGGGTCTCGGCACCCGTGTTGGCCAGGATCTCCCCGAAGCGACCCACCCGCGGCCCGTCGATCCCGGCCACCGCGGCGGCAGGGTCGGGCAGCTCACAGATGTCCCGTACGGTCGGGAAGTGACGGCTGAGGTCGATTACCTCGCCGTCCCGGACGACCACGGGTGACGGTCCGTCGACGGACGGGTCCCAGATCCGGCCGATGAGCACGCTGTGCTCGGCGTCGTCGGGAAGCGCCTCGGCGGCGGTCCCGAACCAGCGCGGCCCGCCGTCCACCGCCCGTGGAGGTGGCACCGTCATGAACCGCTCTCCAGGTTGAAGAAGGACCGCTCGTCGCGGGGACGGATGTCGTAGACGGCGTCCTGGAACATGCGCATCGGGTGCGGTGTGAACGGGTGGCGCTCGATCGCCGCGAGGTCCACCTCGATGCCCAGCCCGACGCCGGACGGGATGAGCACGTCGCCGTCGTCTGTCAGGACCAGCCGTTCGTTGGTGATTTCCGGACGCCACGGCACGTCGGTCGCCATGATCTCGAGGTACCGGAAGTTGGGCAGCGTCGCCCCGAGCTGGAGCGTCGCGGCCGTGCTCAGCGGACCACTCGGGTTGTGCGGCGCGAATCCCACATAGTTCGTGGCCGCGAGCGTCGAGATGAAGACGAGTTCCGCGATCCCTCCGGCGTGGGTCACATCCGGCTGGACGAAGTCGACCGCCTGGCGTGCGAGCGCCGGCGCGAAGCCCTGCCGCCCGAACCACCGCTCTCCCGCCGCGATGGGGACGGGCGACGCACGACGGACGTCGACCAGCGCGTCGAGGTTGTCCGGCGGGCAGGGCTCCTCGAACCACACCGGGTCGAACTGTGCGATCTCCTTGGCGATCTTGATCGCGTGGCGGACGTCGAACCGCCCGTGCCCCTCGATGAACAGCTCGACGTCGCGACCCACCGCGCCACGGACGGCGTCCACCTGGGCGAGCACCCGGTCAAGCTGCTGGGTCGTGATGGTGAGGTCGTAGTTTTCGAACGGGTCCCACTTGAGGCCGCGGAAGCCCGTCTCCACCGTCTTGCGCGCGGCGGCCGCGTAGTCCTCCGGCGTGACGGCCCCGGAGAACCAGCCGTTCGCGTACGCCCGCACGCGGTCGCGGGTCGCACCGCCGAGCAGCCGCGAGACCGGAACGCCGAGATCCCGGGCCGAGATGTCCCACAGCGCCATCTCCAGCGCGCTCAGCGCGGTCATGATGACCGGTCCGCCACGCCAGTACCAGTCCCGCGCGAGTTCGTAGAGAATCTTTGAGATCCGGGTCGGGTCCAGGCCCTCGACCGCTTCGGCGACCTCGGCGATCGCCCCCTGGACGGCGCGCTCCTTGCCCTCCAGAGTGGCCTCACCGAGCCCGACGATTCCCTCGTCGGTGTGGACGCGCACGATGACGAGGTTCGTGCGGTAGAAGTCGACGACCAGTGTCTCGACGGAGACGATCTTCATTCTTCGGGTCAACCCTTCACGGCACCGGCGGTCATGCCGGAGACGACGTACTTCTGTGCCAACAGGTAGAAGGCCACGGCCGGCAGCGTGAACAGGAAGGCGACGGCCATCACCGTCTGGATCGGCGTGCCCAGCTCGCCGATGAAGTTCGCGATGCCGACGGAGGCCGGCTGCAGCTCGGGATCGAAGATGAACGTGACCGCGAACACGTACTCGTTCCACGCGTGGAAGAAGGCGATGACCGCCGTCGCCGCGATCGACGGGGCGATCAGCGGCAGGTTGATACGAGTCAGAACGGTGAACGGCCGTGCCCCGTCGGCACGCCCCGCCTCCTCCAGTTCTCTGGGGATGCCGTCGATCGCGCCCTTGAGGATCAGCGCGACGATCGGCAGGACGAAGGCCGAGTTCACGAGCACGAGCCCGGTCAGCGAGTCGAGCAGGTCGAAGCGGCGAAACAGCGCGAACAGCGGTACGACCATCAGCGCCTCGGGGAGCATCTGCGTGAACAGCAGCACGACGGTCAGCACGGCCTTGCCCCGGAACGAGAACCGAGAGAGGGCGTAACCGAGCGGGATACCCAGACCGACGGAGAGCACCATGGTGCCCACGGCGATGACCAGGCTGTTGAGCAGCCAACCGGCCGCCTTGCCCTCGGCCAGCGCCTCGACGAACACCCCGAACCGGCCGATGTCCGGGGTGAGCCGGGGCCGCTCCGCGAACAGGTCGCCGTTGCTCGACAACGCCGTGACGAGCATCCAGTACAGGGGAAAGACGGCGACGCCCAGCACGACGAGCACGGCGACGATCCGCGCGGTGAGACCGAGACGGAACCGCCTCATCGGACGTCCTCCTTCTCCACGGCACGGGCGACCAGCCGGCTGCCGGTGATGACGATGAGCGAGATGACGACGCCGACCATCCCGATGGCCGCCGCCGAACCGAGTTCCTTCGAGTCGAAGGCCTGCGAGTAGAGATCGATGACGAGCGTCTCGGTGGCGCCGACCGGCCCACCCTTGGTCATGAGCCAGATGAGCTCGAACCGCCGCAACGACCAGATCGTCATGAGCAGCGCCAGCAGTCCCACGGTCGGCTTGATGACCTGCCAGGTGACGGCACGGAAGGTCGCCCACCGTCCCGCGCCGTCCACCGTGGCGGCCTCGTGGAGGTCCTGCGGAACGGCCTGCAACGCGGAGAGCAGCACCACGGAGGTGAACGGGAACAGTTGCCAGATGGTCGTCGCGAGCACCGCCGGCAGCGCGTAGCGCGGGCTGTCCAGGATCGCACCGCCCGGGACGCCGAGACCGATCGCGTTGAGAAGCCGGTTCACGATCCCGTACTGCGCGTTGAGCATCCACGTCGCGATGAGCGCGACCGCGATGCCGGGGGCGGCCCAGGGAACGGTCACGAGCGCCCGCGCCACGCCGCGACCCCGGAAGCCCTTGTTGAGCAGGAGCGCGACGACCAGCCCGGTGCCGACCGCACCGACGACACACGCGATCACGTAGACGAAGGTGATCAGCAAGGTGCGGTGGAAGTCGGGGTCGCCGAAGATCCGGTTGAAGTTGTCGAGCCCCACCCACTCGCTACGGGTGGGGTTGAGAAGTGTCGTCCGCGTGAAGCTGAGGTAGACCTCCTGGGCGAGGGGCACCGCCTGGAAGACGAGGATGAACAGCGCGGCGGGGGCCAGGAACAGATACGGGGTCCACTTGCTGCCCAGCGGGCTCGGTCGGTGCCGTCCCCCGGATCGGCGGATTGTCTTCGGTGCTCCGGTCTGCTCGAGCACAGTCATCGGGTTCGATCCTTCTGAGGTAGGACGCCGCCGGCGCACGGACCGTCGCGCCGGCAGCGTCGCCGTGTCGAGCTGTCAGCCGACCAGTTCGGTCGCCTGCTGCTGAGCGCGATCCAGCGCGGACTTGAGGTCCGCCTTGCCCTGCAGCGCCGCGATGACGTTCTGCACGACCACCTTGCGGATGTCCGGCGTCTTGGCCTCGAAGCCCAACACGATCTGCGGCAGGCTGCTCTCGGTGAGCTCGTCGAAGACGGTCAGGAACGGGGTCTCCTTGAGTGACTCGGCGCTACGCTCCGTGGTGGTGGCGACGCTGCTCGCGCCGAGGATCTCCTGCAGCTTGACCTGGTTCTGCGGCTCGAGCGCCCAGCGGATGAAGGTCGCCGCCTCCTCCTTGGCCGGGCTCGCCTCGTTGATCACGATCGGTGCGAGGATGGCGCCCTGCTTGCGCACCGGGAACGGGATGGGCGCGACGCTGAACTTCAAGTTCGGGTTCTGGCCGCGCGTGGCGGTCACGTACCCCCCGTTGTTGAGTTCCATCCCGACCTTGCCCTCGGCGAACATCCGCCGGAACGTGGCAGCGTCCGCGCCGCGCGGGATGACGTTCGCGTCGTACAGGTCCTTGTACGCCTGCAGTCCCTTGAGGTTCTCCGGCGAGTTGATCGTCAGGTTCTTGCCGTCAGACCACGCGCCGCCGAAGCCGTAGACGTAGTTGAAGATGTCCTGCCAGACGCCGGCCTCCTCGGCCTCCGTCTGCCGGAACGCCAGGCCGTAGACGTCGCCCTTGGTCAGCGACTTCGCCGTGGAGGCGAACTGCTCGTAGGTGGTCGGCGGAGTCGGGATCAGGTCCGCGTTGTAGAACATCGCGTAGTTGGACGCTTCGAAGATGATCCCGTGCCGGGTGCCGTCGTGGACCATGAACTGGTCGGGCTGCTTGATGAGTTCGTACTTGCTGACATCGATCAGCTTGTCCAGCGGCGCGATGAGGCCGGCGTCCGCGGCGGACTCGAACTCGGGCATGTCGAACCGGACCAGGTCCGGCCCCTTGCCGCTGCCCATCTGAGTGAGCACCGTCTGACCGAAGGTCGGGTACGGCACCGCGGCGGCCGAGACCTGCACCTTGTCCTGGCTCTTGTTGAACTCATCGAGCCACGCGGTCAGTTTGGGGCCTCGGCCCGGGTCGCCGAATGTCGAGGCGGCGAAGGTCAGTTTGGTGACGCCGTCACCGGAGCCACTGTCGGAGCCGCAGCCGGTCAGGAGCGTGGCGACCAGGCCGAGGGCGCATGCCGCCCCGACGACGCCAAGGCGGGAGGGCTTCTTGCTCATCGTTACTCCCCTGTAACAGGTCAGAGTCGTCCAGATGAAAATTTGCAACGATCGTAGCGTCATACGCAACGGTGTCAAGTGGCGGTTGCACGTGGAACGCACTACGATTGCACATGATGCAATGCCAGCGACGGCGGAAGCCGCCGCATGAGGGGAGACATCGCCTTGTCCCAATCGATTCGCCGCGCGATCGACCTCATCCGTCGATCCGCGGAGCACCCGCTGTCCCTCACCGAGGCAGCGGACGTGCTGGGCGTCCACAAGTCCACCGCGCTGCGGATCCTGCAGACGCTCGAATCGGCACGATTCGTACGCCGGACAGGCGCCGGGACCTACGTGCTCGGCAGCGGGCTCATCGAACTGTCGGAACTCGCGCTCGGCTCGATGGACCTACGCCAGTTCGCCGCCGCACACCTGCGTGCGCTGCAACGCGAGACCGGCCACACCGTGCACCTGGCGCAGCTGACCGGCGATGAGATCGTCTACATCGACAAGGTCGACAGCCCGGCGTTCGACGCCGTCAAGCTGCCGTCGCGGGTGGGGCGAGCGGTATCGATCTACGCGAGCGCCGTCGGCAAGATCATCCTGGCGTACCTGCCTCCCGAGGAACGCGACCGGCTGCTGTCCCACGTCGTCTTCGAACGGTTCACCGACACCACGTTCGCCAACCGCGAGTCCCTCGAAGCCGAACTCGTCCACATCCGCGAGCAAGGCTGGGCCACCGACAATGGCGAGCACGACGCATACGTCATGTGCGTGGCGGCACCGATCCGGGACTCACGGGGTCGCGTCATAGCCGCCGCCTCGATCACGGCGATCGAGGTCATCGCGAGCCTCGACCAGTTGAAGAGCAACCTTCCGCTCCTCATGGAGACCGCCAACGAGATCTCGTACGAACTCGGCTACACCCCACCGCCCACCGACCACGAGGACAAAGCGGCTGACGCCCGGTCGAGTGAGCAGGGCGGACGGGATCGGGACCCGTCCGCGGACCGGAGCCCCGCCTGACGGCTGTCGCGAGGCTCGCGCCGTCGGTACGGCCGGATCCGCCGACGGCGCGCTGTCCGCGGGAGCAGCCGAGGTCACTCGGCCGCGCGCCACCGTCTCGGTGAGCCGACCTGCCACGGCCTGGGCTATGTCGTCCCCGCACCGGGCCCGGGCCATCGGCGCTGAGCCGCGCTCCCGGCCGGTTGAGCGCCTCAGTCCACTAGGGTCCGTCGACGTCCGCCGCCGCATGCGCCCGTCGTCACTCAGTTGGTAACTCATCGAGGAGACCTCAAGCCTCAGGTGCCCGGCGGCAGTATCGCCAGGCTCAGCCGAACAGCCTTGACGCGCTCCGTTCTGCATGATCACCTATGGTCGTTGAGGCACGGAGGTGGGACATGCCGGTTGCGGAGCCACCATGTGGCGCGTGCTGCTACGCCTGCACCGACGGCAGGGCTGACTTGGCTGCCTGGTTATCGTTGCCGGAGGTAATCGTCCGTGCGGTGTGGGGGGTAATGGCCAGCCCCCTCGGCGGAATGGTCGCCGTCTGCGAGCGTCCCTACCCGGCTGGCTATCGGGCTGGTCAAGGGGTATCGGCAGCACATCTCGTCGCGCACGGCGGCGCGGTGCAGGTTCGTGCCAACGTGCAGCGCGTATGGGTTGGCGGCTATCGAGCAATACGGCGTCCTGCGAGGTTGCCGGATGGTCCATCGCCGGCTGATCCGATGCCGGCCAATCGTCGCGTTTGGCACCCCCGACCCGGTGCCGCTGCCAGCCGGGCGCGCATGAAAACGCGGCTGGTCGTAGAGGAGGCGCGACTACCGACGCTCGCTGGCGTCCGTTTCCTCCCACAGCGCTTCGGTGTCAATCACCTTGTCGCTGGCAGGGACGGGGTCTGGGGCGGAGTCCGCAGAAGGGGCAGCAAACCATTGCCGTGACGACTGAGGCACCAGCAGCAATAGGGCGATGACCAGGGCTGCCGCCATGTTGGCTGCCCGCAACCAGCCGACCCTGGCGTGCTCAAGGCAGCCGAATATCAGGTTGCCGACCATCGCCAGGACGACGATGCCCTGGGCCAGCGGGCTACCCCGCCACAGGCCATAGATCAACCCTACGGCGATGGCTGTGGCGATCAGGCTGGCGACGATGCTCGCGGCGTCGGTCCACGGGCCATAAGCGATGACGGTGGCGTAGCCCACGATCAGGACCGCCAGCGCCGCCATCACCGGACGCGGCGGGCGGCGCTTCGTCTGCTGGATCACCGGCGCATCGTATGGCCGGATCCTGCCCTGCGCTGCCCGCTCGTTGGCCGGCTCTCACGGCGCACATTCGCCCAAGTCATGGACGCGGCGCGCGAGCTCCTCGAGAGTGATGCTCTGCTGGACCTGGTCGCCGTTGTTCCACGCGGTAATGATGACCGATCCGGGTTTGAGGACGGCCAGCTCACCGAGCCGGAAGTACACCGGGACTGAGGTGAAGCTGTTGTCTTCAGCGGCTGCGTACATCCGGAAGGCGGCGTCCGGGTCGGTGGCCGACTGGCGCGGGAAGTCAACCAAGGGCACCGTGGTGGGCGAGGTCGCCTCGCGTGGCACGGCATAGCTTCGGTGCACCAGCAGCGCGGAAGTCCAGATCGGGGACGGCGTTGCGATGCCGGATGAGGCCGGCGAGACCGCGCCCGGTTCGGTCAAGAGCGCCACGACGTCCGGTGGCCGCTCCGCGCACCAGGCCACCGCCGCGAGCGGTGTGCCGTCAACGTCCACGGTCAGGCCGGTGATTCCCTTCCTTACCGGCGAGCAAGAGGTCAGACCGGCTAGTACGAGAAGGGCGGCGGCCAGCGCAGCGACGACCCGCTGTGACCTCACGAGCGATTGAAGGGCCATCCTCCGACAGTCGCGGCCTCGGGTAACCCCACGACCTCGGTCCGGCCACGGGCCGATGACGATCAGTCCGACGCCTCCAGGCGACTCGATCCCTCGTTTGTAAGGTCTGGACGCTCCGTCCGGGCCGGTCCGCGTCTCTCTCTGACCTCGGGGCGGCAATCCGCGGCTGTCCGCCCGCACCCATCCCCGTCTGGCCCTGGTGCCGTCGCCGTTGCTGTCGACAGCCAGGGGCAACCGCTCAGGAGCAGAAGAGTCAGGGAAGGCTCACGTCCTGCCCGGCCTCCAATCGGTCTGCTCGACGGTGAAGTTCCGCAGCTATGGCGTCCCAGTCAGGACCGAAGGCATGGAGGTCGCAAGCCGCCACACGCAACAACTCGACATCCTCCGGCCGTTGGAGGCAGGCCAGCCGGAACGCGAGGTTTCGCGCCCAGACCGGAAGACCCATCCAGTCCTCCTCCAGCATCACGTCCAGCATCGCCACGATCTCGTCAGCCGACGCGAACGTCACTACCTCGACATACGCACTGGCAACTCTCTCGCTGTACCTTCGACCAGCCAGCAACCGGGCCAACTCGAGCAGCGACATGCACTCCGGTGCGAAGGGCTTGGCGTCAGCGGCCTCCTCGCGACGATCCCTCGTACCCCGATCCAGCAACGCCCGCAGCCAACCCGTCGTCTTCACGACCTAGAAGCTAACCGCTCCTCACCTGACGAGACGGGCACGGCAAAGAGGCCGGGCGACGGTTCGACGCAGGTGAGTTGTAGCGGAACCAAGAGACCCGCGGCGCACCTACCAGAGGCAACAGCGTCCGACGCCTGCTCCTACAGTGTCCCGGGACAAGGTCAAGCGCAACGTCGTAGCACTCTGCGCAGTCCCGTCCGGCCGCACCGGGCGGCCGTCCAAGTCACTGACCTTCGATCAGGCCCTGACGCTCCTGCACGCTGCCGAAGACAGCTCGTTGCACGCCTTCATCGTGGTCTCTCTGCTGACCGGCGCGCGCACCGAAGAACTGCGCGCCCTTACCTGGGCACACGTCGACCTCACCGGCAAGCCGGGCAACGACCCACCCGCGCCACCGTCCATCCAGGTCTGGCGCTCGGTTCACGCCGACGGGTACGCCAAGACCAAGAAGTCGCGTCGCACCCTGGCCCTGCCGGCCCGGCGCGACACCGCGCTCACCACCCATCGCGAGCGCCAGGGCCGGCCGCGCCGCCGACCACCTCGTCTTCCCCTCCGCTACCGGCACGGCCCTCGACCGGCACAACGTGCGGCGGACCTTCCGCCCCGTCGTCGCCAAAGCGGGCCTCGACCCGCGCGACCGAACTCCCCGCGAGCTGCGGCACAGCTTCGTATCCCTGCTGTCCGACAGCGGCATGAGCATCGAGCAGACTCGTTTGCTACCCACTGCCGCGAAGCGGCCGAGAGGCTTGGCGCATCCACTTCTGCCGAAGATCGGATGCCTGGCCGCTACACGACCCCTGGGTGCTTGGAATCTTGCCCGGACTACCCTCATTGGCGTGCCCGATGATGATCTTCCGTTGCCTCCCGCATCCGAAGCGGTCACGGCCTGGGCTGGTACTGGGCGGGTAGTGCGTGCTACCGAGCCAGACGTGGCGACGTGGCGGCTTCCCGAGCCGCAGAAGGCCGCGCTGGTTTCCTGTGGCGTACCGCTGATCGATGACCTCGTGAGTGCGGTGTCATTCCACGCGGAGCCGACGATGTACCGGTTGGCGAGCGCCGACGACCTGGACTGGGGGTACGGTGCCGCGCCGGGGACCGGTGAGGTGCAGGCATGGTTGTCGGACGGCAGCACCTGGTTCGTCAACTCAACAATCATCCACTGGCTGTGTTCGCTGCACCTGGTTGGTAGCTGGCTGACCAGCTCAACCGTCATCGACCGCTGGGACGAAGACGAACAGGCCGAAGAGCAAGCACTCGCGGAGCTTGCCGACCTGTTGGAGCGGATCACGGCCCTTGACCCGCCCGCGTTCGGGGACGGCGACCATACAACCCACTTCTGGCCCGCAGTGCTCGACCGGTGGCTCTACTGATGGATGCAGACATGCTCTTCTGTCGCTGACCGCGCGCCTCGAGTCGTCCCGCGCTGACGACGACTACCTGTACGCCGCCTAGTCCTGGTCCTCGTGCTCGGCCTGCGCAAGGGAGAAGTCCTCGGTCTCAACTGGGACCACATCGAGTGGGACGGCTGGGACAAGCCCTGCACCCCACACGGCGAGGATTTCTGTGAGCACTGCCGCGATAACCACGACATCAGCCTGGTCATCGAAAGCAACTCCAGCGGGTACGCGGGCCGGCTGCTGCACCGGTCCACCAAGACCGAGGAGTCCGACGCTCCCCTACCATTGCCGGCCATCTGCGTCACCGCGCTACGGCACCGCTACCGGCAACAGGAGGCGGCCAGGGAGAGGGACGGCGAGGCCTGGCACGACACCGGCATGATCTTCACGACCCGCTACGGCCTTCCCGTCGAGCCGCGGAACGTCAACCGGTCCTACGACAGCCGCATCACCCGCGCCGGCGTCCCGAAGATCACCGTCCACGACGCCCGACGCACCTGCTGTTCGCTCCTGGTCGACCTGGACGTGCATCCCCGGATCGCGATGGCGATCCTCAGACACGCTGACTTCTCGATCACGGTGGAGATCTACAGCCAGGTCTCGTCCAAGGCCACCCGGGAAGCCCTGCGGAAGCTCGGCGAGAGCCTCGATCAATGAGCCGTTGCTGTACTTCCCTGCTATACAAGATCAGAAAAGGCCACCTGGAAGATTCCAGATGGCCTTTGACCTGCGTCGGGACGGCCGGATTTGAACCGACGACCCCTTGACCCCCAGTCAAGTGCGCTACCAAACTGCGCCACGTCCCGATGCTCCCGCGAGGTCTCCCCTGCGGCAGCCGGTACAGCTTAGCGCAGGTTCGCGCGCCGGTCCGCACAGGCCCCACCCGCAACATCCCGCTGGCCGCCGAGTCCCGTCGCCCGCAGCCGCGAGGCGGCGGAGATCCACTCCATTTCGCTGAAGTAGCGGTGTCCGAGGCGTCCGGACACCGCCACTTCGGCGAACTCGTGTCAGTCAGGCCGCGTGACCGCCGGCACCCCGCCTAAAGCATCCTAGGAGGGTGGGCAAGGCGCGAGGCCCAAGGCCGCCCGGCCTGCCGGCCCTCAGCCGTGCGCCTTGCCCCGGCCGCCCGGGCCCACCTTCTTGCGGGGGCGTACCGAGATCTCGATTGGGCTGCCCTCGAAGCCGAACTCCTCGCGCAGCTTGCGCTCGACGAACCGCTGGTAGCCGGCGTCGATCGGGCCCGTGGTGAAGAGCACGAAACGCGGCGGCGCCACCCCGGCCTGGGTCGCGAAGAGCACCCGCGGCGCCCGACCACCGCGCACCGGGTGCGGCGTGGCCTGCACCAGCGCGGTGAGCCACTGGTTGAGCCGGGCCGTCGGGATCCGGGTCTCCCAGCTCGCCAAGGCCTTGCGCAGCGCCGGGGCGAGCTTGTCCACGGCCCGGCCGGTCGCCGCCGACAGGTTGAGGCGGATGGCCCATGGGATCCGGCGCAGCTCCCGGTCGATCTCCTTGTCCAGGTAGTAGCGCCGGTCGGCGTCGACCAGGTCCCACTTGTTGAACGCGATCACCAGCGCCCGGCCCGCGTCGGTGACCATGGAGAGGATCCGCTGGTCCTGCTCGCTGATCGGCTCGCTCGCGTCGAGCAGCACCACCGCCACCTCGGCCGCCTCGATCGCCGAGGCGGTACGCAGGCTCGCGTAGTACTCGGTGCCGCTGGCCTTGCCGACCCGCTTGCGCAGGCCCGCGGTGTCGACGAGGTGCCAGGTCTCGCCGCCGATCTGCACCAGGCTGTCCACGGGGTCGACGGTGGTGCCGGCGACCGAGTCGACGACCGCCCGCTCCTCCCCGGAGAACCGGTTGAGCAGGCTGGACTTGCCCACGTTCGGCCGGCCGACCAGCGCCACCCGGCGCGGCCCACGCGGCCGGTGCTCCACGATGGGCGGCGCTTCCGGCAGCGCGTCCATGATCGCGTCGAGCAGTTCGCCCGACCCGCGGCCGTGCAACGCGGACACCGCGTGCGGCTCGCCCAGACCCAGCGACCAGAGGGAGGTCGCCTCCATCTCGATCGCGGCGTTGTCGGCCTTGTTGGCCACCAGGATCACCGGCTTGGCGCTGCGCCGCAGCATCTTCACGGCGGCCTCGTCCACATCGGTCGAACCGACCATCGCGTCGACCACGAACAGCACCACGTCGGCCGTCGCCACCGCGGCCTCGGCCTGCGCGGCGATCGCCGCCGCCCGGTCGCGCGCGTCCGGCTCCCAGCCGCCGGTGTCCACCACGGTGAACGCCCGCCCGGCCCACTGGGCGTCGTACGGAACGCGGTCCCGGGTCACCCCGGGCACGTCCTCCACGACCGCCTGCCGGCGGCCGATGATCCGGTTGACCAGCGTCGACTTTCCCACGTTGGGCCGGCCGACCACGGCCACCACCGGCTGCGGGCCGCTCGGCTCCTCGACGTCGAGGTCCGGCTCCCGCAGCTCCACCCAACCAGCACTCTCGCTCATGCCGTCGCCTCCCTTCGGTCGGCGCCGGCACGAGGCTCGACCGCACCGTGCCAGATGATTCGCTCGCTACGCTCGCTCATGCCACTCCCCGCTCGCTGAGCAGGTCACGCAGCCGCTGAACGACCTCGTCGATGCCGAGTGCGGTGGTGTCCAGCACGACCGCGTCCGGGGCCTGCTGCAGCGGCGACGTCTTGCGGGTCGAGTCGAGCCGGTCCCGGCGGGCCAGGTCGGCCGCGGTGGCCACCGCGTCGGTGGCGTCCTCGGCGCTGCGCCGCGCGGCGCGGGCCTCCTCGGAGGCGGTCAGGTACACCTTCAGGTCGGCGTCGGGCGCCACGACGGCGCCGATGTCCCGGCCCTCGATGACGATCCGGCCCGCGTTGGCGATCATCTCCTGCTGCCGGGCGACCAGCAGCGCCCGCACGGCCGGCACGGCGGCCACGGCGGAGACCGACGCGGTCACCTCGGGCCCGCGGATCTCCTTGTCGACGCTCACACCGTCGGCGGTCACGCCGTACCCCTGGGGGTCGGTGCCGATGCGCAGGTCCACCTCACCGGCGACCTTCGCCACGGCCTCGGCGTCGGTGAGGTCGACGCCGGAGCGCAGCACCGCCCAGGTGATCGCCCGGTACATCGCACCGGTGTCCAGGTACCGGGCACCGATACCGGCGGCGA
The DNA here is from genome assembly GCF_003626655.1 of Micromonospora costi. Lineage (GTDB taxonomy): Bacteria > Actinomycetota > Actinomycetes > Mycobacteriales > Micromonosporaceae > Micromonospora > Micromonospora costi. Next base: position 32,159 of record NZ_RBAN01000012.1, on the reverse strand, counting down.
GCCGCCGGGAGACGGTGGACTTTCCCGAACCGGACGGCCCGTCCACAGCGACCACGCATCGCCCGGCCCGCACGTTTTCCTCCACCGTCGTCCTCCTCAGCCCGTACCTCACGGATCGCCGCTGTTCGGCGCCGCGAGCGGATGTCCCGATCCCATGATGCCCGCCGTTCCCGACCGGAGCGCGCGGGACGCCGCCGGGCGCGACCCGCGCCACCGCGCGGCCGTCACCCGGCCGCCACGGAGCCTACCGGCAGCCGTACCCCGTGCGGCGGGGTCAGTCACCCACCGCCTTGAACAGCGCGGCGACCTCGGCGTTGGTCAGTCGGCGCAGCCGCCCGGTGCGCAGGTCGCCGAGCTTGATCGGGCCGATCGAGGTGCGGATCAGCCGGGACACCGGGTGTCCCACCTCGGCCATCAGGCGCCGGACGATGTGCTTGCGCCCCTCGTGCAGGGTCAGCTCCACCTGGGCGGTTTTGCCCAGGGTGCCCACCACTCTGAAGGAGTCGACCTGCACCGGCCCGTCCTCCAGCTCGACGCCGGCCGTCAGCCGCTTGCCCAGGTTGCGCGGGATCGGCCCGGCCACCTCGGCGAGGTAGGTCTTGAGCACCTCGTACGACGGGTGCATGAGCTTGTGAGCGAGGTTGCCGTCGTTGGTGAGCAGGAGCAGCCCCTCGCTGTCGGCGTCGAGCCGCCCGACGTGGTAGACCCGCTGCTCCAGCCGCGCGCCGATGAAGTCGGCGAGTTCGGTGCGGCCCTTCTCGTCGGCCATGGTGGTGACCACCCCGCGCGGCTTGTTCATCGCCACGTAGACCAGGCGGACGTCGGCCTGGAGCCGCTCGCCGTCGACGTGGATGACGTCGTGCGCCGGGTCCGCCTTGTCGCCGAGCTGGGCCACGCGGCCGTTGACGGTGACCCGGCGCCGGAAGATCAGGTCCTCGCAGGCACGCCGCGAACCCACCCCCGCGGCGGCGAGCACCTTCTGCAGGCGCTCGGCGCCCTCGTAGACGGGGGCGTCGGGCTTCGGGGCACGGTTATCGCGTCGCATCGGTTAGCTCTTCTACGTCGTCGGGGAGGAAGGGGGCCAGGGGCGGCAGGTCGTCCACCGAGTTCAACCCCAGCTTCTCCAGGAACATCGTGGTGGTCCGGTAGAGGAAGGCACCGCTGTCCGCTTCGGTGCCGCACTCCTCGACCAGGCCCCGGGACACCAGCGTACGGATCACCCCGTCGCAGTTGACACCCCGGATGGCGGAGATCCGCGACCGGGTCACCGGCTGCTTGTAGGCGATCACCGCGAGGGTCTCCAGCGCGGCCTGGGTCAGCCGGACCGTCTGACCCTCCAGCACGAACCGCTCGACGTAGGTCGCGTATTCCGGGCGGGTGTACAGCCGCCAGCCGCCAGCCGCCCGTCGCAGCTCGAAGCCGTGGCCGCCCGCCGTGTAGCCGGCCGCGATCTCGCGCAGCATCGCCCCGATCCGCTCGGCCGGCTGCTCCAGCACCTCGGCCAGGATCGCCTCGCTCACCGGCTCGTCCACGACGAGCAGGATCGCCTCCAGGGCCCCGCGCAGCTCCGCGTCGTCGAGCTGCGGCGCCGGCTCGGGGGCGACGCTCGCCCGCCGTCGGGCCGCCGACTGCTTTTTCGGTACGCCCGCGGCCGGCTGCTCCGGCACGCCGGCTGCCGGTCGGGCGTCGACGGCGGACCCGGGATCCGCGGGCGCCCCCGCTCCGGCGTCCGGGACCGGCTCCCCCGGCCCGGTCTCCGGCTCCCCGCCGCGGGCGTCCAGCGCCGGCTCTTCCGGGCGCGCCTCGGCCGTCCCGGCGGCCGGAGCCGGCTCGTCGGAGACCCCGGTGACCTCCGGCTCGACGGAGGCCCCGGTGGCCTCCGGCTCGACGGAGACCCCGGTGACCTCCGGCTCGACGGAGACCCCGGTGGCCTCCGGCTCGTCGGACGTGCCGGTGGCCTCCGGCGCCTCCGGGGACGCGTCGCCGGAGCGGTCCCCCGTCGTGGTGGCTGCGGCCTCGTCGGGGGTCCGCGGGGTGGGCGGGGCCGGGCGCTCCCACGGTGGGATCCAGGCGGCGGCCTGGTCGGCCAGGGAGTCCCGGCGTTCCTCGTCGCTCATCGCGGTCACTCCTCGCTCGTCCCCGTGTCCCCGGCGGGCGCGTCCCCGACCGCGGGCGCGTCCCCGACCGACGCCGAGGCCGGCGCTGTCGCCCGGTCCGCGGCCGGCTCGGCCGGGCTGCCGGCGTACTCGTCGATCTGGAGGTCCGGCCCACCCTCGGCAGGGCCGGTCCAGCGGACGGTCAGCTCCTCCAGGGCCTGCTCCTGGACGAACGCCACCAGCCCCTCCCGGTAGAGCTCCAGCAGGGCCAGGAAGCGGGCCACCACCTCCAGGGTGGCCTCGCAGTCGGCGCAGAGCGTCGAGAAGCTGGCGGTGCCGGCCCGGCGCAGCCGCTCGGTGATGATCGCCGCGTGTTCCCGGACGCTCACCCGGACCATGTGCACGTGGGCGATCGACACCTCGGGCACCGGCTTCGGGGTCAACGCGCGGACGGCGAGCGTCCGCAGCCGCTCCGGGCCGATGCCGAGCACCAGGTCGGGCAGCGCCTCGGCGTAGCGGGGCTCCAGGGCGACCGCCCGCGGGTACCGCCGGCCGCCGATCGCCTCCCGCTCGGCGAGGTGCGCGGCGGCCTCCTTGAACGCCTTGTACTGCAACAGCCGGGCGAAGAGCAGGTCCCGCGCCTCCAGCAGGGCCAGGTCGTCCTCGTCCTCGACCTCGGCGGCGGGTAGCAGCCGGGCCGCCTTCAGGTCGAGCAGCGTGGCGGCGATCAGCAGGAACTCGCTCGCCTCGTCCAGGTCCCACTGGTCGCCCATGGCACGGATGTAGGCGATGAACTCGTCGGTGACCCGGTGCAGGGCCACCTCGGTGACGTCCAGCTTGTGCTTGCCGATCAGCTGGAGCAGCAGGTCGAACGGGCCGGTGAAGTTCGCGAGCCGGACGGTGAAGCCACTCGCCTCCTCGACGGTGGCCTCGTCGGCGGGTACGACACCCTCGACCTCGGCGGCCAGCTCGGCGGCCGCCGCGGGCTCGGCGGCGCTGTGCGGCGCGAGCGGGTCGAGGGGCGGTGCGGTCACCGGCAAACCGTAGTCCACGACCCGGACACCCGGCGTTCCGGCTACCGCTCCGCCTGCGCCGCAATCACCTCGCGGGCCAGCTGGCGGTAGTTGCGCGCGCCGGACGAGGCGGGGTCGAGCGTGGTGATGGGGGCACCCGCGACGGTCGACTCGGGGAACTTGACCGTCTTGGTGATGACCGTCTGGTAGACCTTGTCGCCGAACGCCTCCACCACCCGCTGGAGCACCTGACGGCAGTGGGTGGTGCGGCTGTCGTACATGGTGGCGAGGATGCCCTCGAGCTCCAGGTCGAAGTTGAGCCGCTCACGCACCTTGTCGATGGTGTCCAGCAACAGCGCCACACCGCGCAGGCTGAAGAACTCGCACTCCAGCGGGATGAGCACGCCGTGCGCGACGGTCAGCGCGTTGATCGCCAGCAGGCCGAGCGACGGCTGGCAGTCGATGAGGATGAAGTCGTACTCCTTGCGGACCGACCGGAGCACCCGCGCCAGGGCCATCTCCCGCGCGACCTCGTTGACCAGCTGGATCTCGGCGGCGGAGAGGTCGATGTTGGCCGGCAGCAGGTGCAGCCCGGCCACGTCGGTCTTGATGAGGACGTCCTCGGCCGTGACGTCGTCCTGCATGAGCAGGTTGTAGACCGACAGGTCGAGGTTGTGCGGGTTGACGCCCAGCCCCACCGACAGCGCGCCCTGCGGGTCGAAGTCGACCAGCAGCACCCGGCGGCCGTACTCGGCGAGTGCGGCGCCCAGGTTGATCGTCGTGGTGGTCTTGCCGACGCCGCCCTTCTGGTTGGCCATCGCGATGATGCGGGCCGGGCCGTGCCGGTCGGTCGGCATGGGTTCGGGGATCGGCTTGCGCATCGTGTACGCGGCCGGGTCGGCCGGGCCGAGGTCGTTACCGAGCGCGGCCTGCTGCTCACGGAGCTCCGACGTCCACGTCTCGGCACGGTCCTCGTTGCCAGCCATGTCCTCGTTGCCCCCTCCCGACGACCACCCGGCGTCGGAGCCGTCCGACGTCCCTCGCGGCGCCGCTGCGCTCCCCGGCCCGACAGCTCCAGGGGATCCACGCCGAAGCCGACTGTACGCCACCGACCAGCAGGCCGTTCAGTAGCCGCTCGGCGTGTCGGGCGGTGCCCCGTCCCCGCCGGTCACGGCCGGCGGGACCGGTCCGGCGTCGGGCCGTCAGCCGCGGGCGCGCGGGTGCGCGGTGGCGTACACCTCGCGCAGCCGCTCGACGGTGACGAGGGTGTAGACCTGCGTGGTGGTCACCGAGGCGTGGCCCAGCAGCTCCTGCACCACGCGGACGTCGGCGCCGCCGTCGAGCAGGTGGGTGGCGTACGAGTGGCGCAGTGTGTGCGGTGAGACCGCGGTCGGGCCGTCCACCGGCAGGCCGGCCCGCTCGGCGGCCCGGCGCAGGATCGTCCAGGCGCCCTGCCGGGAGAGCGCGCCGCCCCGCGCGTTGAGGAAGACCACCGGGGTGCCCCGGCCGGCGGCGGCCAGTACGGGCCGGGCCCGCACCAGGTACGCGCGGAGCGCGTCGACGGCGTACCCGCCGATCGGCACGAGCCGGGAGCGCCCGCCCTTGCCGTGCAGCAGCACCGTCCCCTCGTCCGGGTCGACGTCGTCGACGGCGGCACCGACCGCCTCGGAGATGCGCGCCCCCGTGCCGTACAGAAACTCGAGCAGCGCCCGGTCCCGCAGCGCGCGCGGCGCGCCCTCGCCGGTCGCGGCGACCGGGCCGGCGGTCTCCAGCAGCCGGACCACGTCGTCCACCGGCAGCGCGCGGGGCAGCCGGCGCGGCGGGGTGGGCGGTCGGACGTCCCGGCTCGGGTCGGCCCCGGCGAGCCCTTCCCGGACGGCGAACCGGTGCAGGCCGCGCACCGCGCTGGCGGCCCGGGCCGCCGAGGAGACGGCGAGCGGTGGATGCTCGTCGTCGCCGGTGCGCAGCCGGGCCAGGTGCGACTCGACGACGCCGGTGCCCACGGAGGCGAGGTCGTCGACCCCGGCGTCGGCGAGCGTCGTGAGGTAGCGGTCGAGGTCCCGGCGGTACGACGCGAGGGTGTTCGCGGAGAGTCCGCGTTCGACGGTGAGGTGGTCGAGGTAGCCACGCACGGCACGGCGCAGGGCCGGCGCGGGCGCCGTGCCCGCGCCGGCCCTGTCGGTCGTACCGGTCAGCCCGCCACCTCAGCCCAGCACGTCGGCCAGCGGCAGGACGTCCAGGCCGTGCGCCTCGGCGACCGGGCCGTAGGTGACCTGGCCGTCGTGGGTGTTGAGGCCCAGCGCCAGCGCCGGGTCGCGGCGCAGCGCCTCGCGCCAGCCGTGGTTGGCGAGTTCCAGCGCGTACGGCAGGGTGACGTTGGTCAGCGCGTGGGTGCTGGTGTTCGGGACCGCGCCGGGCATGTTCGCCACGCAGTAGAAGATCGACTCGTGGACCTTGTAGACCGGGTCGGCGTGCGTGGTGGGGCGCGAGTCCTCGAAGCAGCCGCCCTGGTCGATGGCGATGTCGACGAGCACGCTGCCCGGCTTCATCCTCGAGACCAGCTCGTTGGAGATCAGCTTCGGCGCCTTCGCGCCGGGCACCAGCACCGCGCCGATGACCAGGTCGGCGTCGAGGACGGCACGCTCGATCTCGTACGCGTTGGAGGCGACGGTCTGCAGGTGCCCCCGGTAGATGGCGTCGGCCTGCCGCAACCGGGCCACGTTCTTGTCGAGCAGCAGCACCTCGGACTGCAGGCCGAGCGCGATCGCGGCGGCGTTCATGCCGGAGACGCCGGCGCCGATGACCACGGTCTTGGCCGCGTACACGCCGGACACACCGCCGGGCAGCACGCCCCGGCCGCCGCCGGTGCGCATCATGTAGAACGCGCCCACCTGCGGGGCGAGCCGGCCGGCCACCTCGGACATCGGGGCGAGCAGCGGCAGCGAGCGGTCGGGCAGCTCGACGGTCTCGTAGGCGATGCCGGTCACCTTGCGGTCGAGCAGCGCGTCGGTGCAGTCCTTCGAGGCCGCCAGGTGCAGGTAGGTGAAGAGCACCTGCCCCTCGCGCATCCGGTGGTACTCCTCGGCGATGGGCTCCTTGACCTTGAGTACGAGCTCGGCGGCGTCCCACACCTCGTCGGCGGTGGCGAGGATCTTCGCGCCGGCGGCGGCGAACTCGTCGTCGGTGATGCTGGAGCCGACCCCGGCGCCGGCCTCCACGAACACCTCGTGACCGTGGCGGGTGAACTCGTTGACGCCCGCGGGCGTGATCGCCACGCGGTACTCGTGGTTCTTGACCTCGCGGGGGATTCCGACCTTCACGATGCAGACACCTTCCTTCGGGGCCGCTCTCCCCCGACTGCGCGGTGCGCGGCGGCCCCTTTGCCGCCGCGGTCCACCGGTCCCGCCGGCGGCAGTCTAGGCGCGCCGCGGCCTCGCGAGGGCCAGCAGAGTGGCATCCGGTGCCGGTGGCCGCTGACGGATTGTCAGGTGTCGGCCCGGCCCGCGGCGGACGCCGACTCAGCCGTCAGGACAGTGTTTCATCCATCATCGTCCCACTTCTGGCATGCCGGTGCGGACAGGACCCGAGTGGATCTATATGGTGTCGCGTCATGACCACTCCTCCTTATCAGCCTTATCAGCCCGGACACCCCCAGGGCGTCTCGGACAAGAGCAAGATCGTCGCGGGCATCCTGGGCATCGTGCTCGGCTCGTTCGGCGTCGGCCGCTTCTACATGGGCCACACCAAGACCGGCGTGCTGCAGCTCGTGGTGACGATCGTCACCTGCGGCATCGGCGGGATCTGGGGCTTCATCGACGGCATCCTGATCCTCGTGAACGGTGGCGTCGACGGGCAGGGTCGCCCGCTGCGCGACTGACCGGGCAGGCGACGAAGGGCCGTGCGGCGTGCCGCACGGCCCTTCCTGTCGTGTCACCCGGGTCAGCGGGGCGGCAACGGCGCCTCCGCCCGGCGCAGCGCCGACCAGCCGGTGTCACGGGCCCGGGCCGCGGCGAGCAGCCCCGCCACGCACGAGGCGTTCGTGATCTCGCCGGCCAGCACCATGCCGACGGCCTCGTCCAGGTCGATCCGGACGACCTGGAGGTCGGCCTCCTCGTCGCGCCGCTCGTGCCGCCGCTCCGGCGGCACCTCGGCCAGGTCGCGCGCCAGGAACACCCGGACCAGCTCGTTGGTGAAGCCGGGCGAGCTGTGCAGGTCGACCAGGACGTCCATCCGGCCGGCGGTCAGGTCCGCCTCCTCGGCCAGTTCCCGCGCCGCCGCGGCGGGCAGGTCCTCGCCGGAGACGTCCATCAGCCCGGCCGGCAGTTCCCACAGGTGCCGGCCCACCGGGTGCCGGTACTGGCGGATCAGCACCACCTGCCCCGCGTCGTCGAGCGCCACGACCGCCACCGCGCCGACGTGCCGGACGATGTCCCGCAGGCCGGTGCCACCCCCCGGCATGGTCACCTCCTCGGTGACCACGTCGAAGATCCGGCCGGACCAGCGCTGCTCCCGGGAGCGGACCTCGTAGCGGTGCTCGACGGCGCTCACGACGCGGAGGTCGCCTTCGCCGCGGCGCCGTTGCGGGCCGCCTGCTCGGCGGCCGGCGCGTCCAGGTCCACGGGGAGCTGGTCGGCCTGGGAGTACGTGATCGCGGCCCGCACGAACGAGGCGAACAGCGGGTGCGGCCGCGTCGGCCGGCTCTTCAGCTCCGGGTGCGCCTGGGTGGCCGCGAAGAACGGGTGCAGGCTCCGGTCCAGCTCCACGAACTCGACGAGCCGCCCGTCCGGCGAGGTGCCCGAGATGTGCAGGCCGGCCTTGGTGAGCGCGTCACGGTAGGCGTTGTTCACCTCGTACCGGTGCCGGTGCCGCTCGCTGACGTCGGTGCTGCCGTACGCCTCGGCGACCAGCGAGCCCTCGGCGAGCCGCGCCGGGTACGCCCCGAGCCGCATGGTGCCGCCCAGGTCGCCCTTGCCGGCCACGATGTCCTCCTGGTCGGCCATCGTGGCGATGACCGGGTGCCGGGCCTCCTCGTCGAACTCCAGCGAGTTGGCGCCCTCCAGGCCGGCCAGGTGCCGGGCCACGTCGATGGTCATGCACTGCAGGCCGAGGCAGAGGCCGAGCAGCGGGATGCGGTTCTCCCGGGCGTACCGGGAGGCGCCGATCTTGCCTTCGATGCCGCGTACGCCGAAGCCGCCCGGGATGACGATGCCGTCCACGCCCGCGAGGGCGGCCGCCGCGCCGGACGGGGTGACGCACTCGTCGCTGGGCACCCAGCGCAGCTCCACGCGGGCCCGGTGGCCGAACCCGGCCGCCCGGATCGCCTCGCTGACCGACAGGTACGCGTCGGGCAGGTCGACGTACTTGCCGACGAGCGCGACGGTCACCGTGTGGCGGGGCTGGTGCACCCGGTCCAGCAGGTCGTCCCAGCTGCTCCAGTCCACGTCCCGGAAGGAGAGCCCGAGCCGGCGCACCACGTACGCGTCGAGGCCCTCGCGGTGCAGCACCTTCGGGATGTCGTAGATGCTCGGCGCGTCCGGCGCGGCGGTGACCGCCTCCCGGTCCACGTCGCAGTAGAGCGACAGCTTCTGCTTGACCTTGTCCGGGATGTCCCGGTCGCAGCGCAGCACCAGCGCGTCGGGCTGGATACCGATGCTGCGCAGCTGCGCCACCGAGTGCTGGGTGGGCTTGGTCTTCAGCTCGCCGGACGGGGCCAGGTAGGGCACCAGCGAGACGTGCAGGTAGAAGCAGTTGTCCCGGCCGAGGTCGTGCCGGACCTGCCGGATCGCCTCGAGGAACGGCAGGGACTCGATGTCGCCGACCGTGCCGCCCACCTCGGTGATCACCACGTCGGGGACCTGGCCGTCGGCGTCCGGGTCGGCCATGCCGAGGATCCGCGACTTGATCTCGTTGGTGATGTGCGGGATCACCTGGACCGTGTCGCCGAGGTACTCGCCGCGCCGCTCCTTGGCGATCACGTCCGAGTAGATCTGGCCGGTGGTGACGTTCGCCTTGCCGGAGAGCGCGCGGTCGAGGAACCGCTCGTAGTGCCCGACGTCGAGGTCGGTCTCGGCGCCGTCCTCGGTCACGAAGACCTCGCCGTGCTGGAACGGGTTCATCGTCCCGGGGTCGACGTTGAGGTAGGGGTCGAGCTTCTGCATGACCACGCGGAGACCCCGCGCGGTGAGGAGGTTGCCGAGGCTGGAGGCGGTGAGCCCCTTACCGAGCGAGGAGGCGACCCCCCCGGTGACGAAGATGTGCCTGGTCGTCCGTGCTGAAGGGGCCAAGGCCTGCTCCCGTGTCGTCCGTAGCGGTCGTGCAGACCGCCGAGCCGATCAGCAAAGTGATCACGCGATCCACGGGATTCCACGGTAACACCTCGACGGCGGCGGGACGCAGGCCGCACCGAGGTCACGCGGCCACGCCGCCGCGGCCACGACGGACCGTCAGCGCCTGGTCACGGGGCGCGACGAGCCGGCGGCCGGACGCGGCGACGGCACGGCGGACCGATCGTCCGAAGCGCCGTCCGGACCCTCCGGCGCGGCCGGCACGGACCCCGGACCCTCGGGCGTGGCCGGCACGGACCCTGAGCCCTCCGGCGTGGCCGGCACGGACCCTGAGCCCTCCGGCGCGGCCGGCGTGGCCTCGGAGCCCTCCGACGGGGCCGGCGCGGGCGTCCCGGACCGGCCGCCGGAAGCGGTGGCCTCCGGATCGTCCGGCCGGGCGTCGCGGTTCCCGGACCCGCTCGCGCCGCGCGGCCCGCCCGACGGGCCGTCGTCCCCGGCTCCCCCGCCGCCGGAGCCGGGGCCGTCCTCGCCGGCCACGCCCGCGCCGTCGGGCTGCGGGCGTCCGGCGGCGGGCACGGTCCGGTCGGTGGAGTGGTCCAGCACCCGCAGCGAAGCCAGCGCGGCCATCGGCACCACGAGGGCGGCGGCGGCGCCGGCCACGTCCAGGGCCACGCCGCCGAGCAGGCCGCCCACGACGGCCGCCACGGCGGTGCCCGCCATCGCGGCCCGCACCGCCGGGTAGATGCCGAACAGCCGCTTCAGCCCGCCCCAGGGCTGCATCAGGGCGAACCACACCAGGAGCGCGCCGGCCAGGGCCAGCACGGTCAGCGGGCTGCCCACGAGGGTGTCGAAGTTCGACGTGCTGGAGCGGTGCAGGGCGAGCCCGCCCGTGCCGTCACCGAGCGCGCCCAGGAAACGGCCCAGGCTGCCCCGCTCCTCGGGCGGACGGCGTACGTCCAGCACCGCGTAGCCGACGACGACCGCGAGCGCCGCCATCACGGCCCAGGCCAGCCGGCTCGCCGACAGCCAGCCGCCGGCGCTGATCGCCGCCGCGACGCTCAGCCCGGCCGTCAGCGCGACCGCGCCGATCGGGTCCGCCCCGAGGTACGGGCTGCCCACGATCACCACGGCCACGCCACCGACGGCCACCATGGCCGCCGGTCGCCAGCCCCTCGGCAGGCGCTGGGCGAGCCAGCCGGCGCTCAGCAACGCGCCGGCCAGGAACACGCCCAGCCCCACGGTGCTCAGGCCGGCGTACCGGCCGCCCTCCTGCGCCGAGTAGCCGACCACGCCGTTCAGTTGGAGCCGGGCGCCGGTCAGCACGTCCAGGCCGACCGCGAGGGTGGCCAGGCCGGCGACCGCGCCGAGCGGCCCGAGCGTGTTGCCGTGCCCGGGGGCGAACCGGACCAGCGCCGTGCCGGCCAGCACCAGCAGGACGGTCGTACCGGCGAAGGCCCAGCCGGGCTCCGCCGTCCGCCACCAGGGCACGGCGTCGGCGAGCAGCGCGGCCGGCACCGCGAGCGCGGCGGCCACGAGCAGCAGTTCCACCGCCCCCACGATGCGACGCGGCACCGGCTGCGGGCCGTACGGGCCGGCGTGCCGGCGGGCCCGGCGCAGCAGGGGCAGGACGGCGACGGCCAGGAGCATCTGGGCGGCGGCGAGCAGGGTGAAGAACCAGCCGGCGACGCCGCGCTGGGCGGCGGCCTCCCGCTCGGCGTCCACCGGCCGCGCGATCGCGTCGGCCAGGTCGGCGGGCCGGTTGTCGACGGCGACGGCCGGACGGCCGAGGAAGAGCCGGTCGGGCATGGGCCGGCCCAGTGCGACCAGCGCGGTCGGCGCGAGGTCGACCAGTTGGAGGTAGCCGTCCCGGCCGGTGCTCGCCGAGGTCAGCCAGCCCTTCCAGCCGGGGCCGTCGGCGACCGCCACGTGCAGGCGGGCCGGCGCGCTGGTGTCCGAGACGCCGGCCACCATCACGAGCGAGTTGGGCGGCCGCGCGGCGAGCACCCGGGCCAGTTGCGCGTCCGCGGTCCGGGCCGCCGCCGCGCGGGAATCCGGCGTGGTGCCGTCGACCGTGCCCAGGTCGACGATGCTGAGCACGCAGGACCCGAGCAGGTCGCCGGGGTCGGCGGGCAGCGCCGGCGCGTACCGGTCCACGCGGCCGAACGGCCGGGCGGCGGCCACCGCGGCCCCCGGCCCGATCGCCACCGAGCAGCGCACCGACTCGGACAGCGACCCGGGCACGGTGCCCCACGGCAGTTGCTCCTGGTTGTGGTGGACCACACCCTCCTGGTCGGGCAGGTTCGCGCCGATGCCGTCGGGCTGTTCCACGGTCACCGGGGCCGGCGGGCAGCCGCCCGGCTCCCGGCTGCCGTTCCAGGCGGCGAACCCGCCGGCCCCGAGGGTCAGCCAGCCGTCCACCGGGCAGGTGGGCCGGTGGGCGGAGCGGACCGACAGCGAGCCGATGGCGCCGTTTTGCGCCATGCGCCACAGCGTGGGGGTGGTCTGCGGGTCCACGTCCTCCCAGCGCAGCCCCGCCACCCCGGCGATGACCACGAAGTCGGCGCTGCGCTGCGGCGTGCCGCGCTCGGGCCGGGCGGCGAGGGCCGTGACGCCCAGCACCACGACCAGGAGGGTCAGCACGACGGGAACGAGGCGGCGCACCATCAGCGTTGCCCCGTCGCGGAGGTGCCGGCGTCCGGGGCGGGTGGGCCTGCGGCGCGCGGGGCCAGTTCGGCGTAGAGCGCGCCGAGCGTGGCGACCGTGTCCGCCTCGGTGGGCCACGTGGCCGCGCGCGCGGCGCCCCGCCGGCCCAGCTCGGCCCGGCGCTGCGGGTCGTCGAGCAGCGCGCGTACCGCGGCGTCGACCGCGTCCACGTCGCCGGGGGGCACCAGCACGGCCGCGTCACCGACCAGCTCCGGCAGCCCGCCGACCGCGGTCGCCACCAGCGGTACGCCGGCCCGCAGCGCCTCCTGGGCGAAGAGTTGGCGGGCCTCCCAGTCGCTGGTCACCACCGCGAGGTCGGCGCCGGCGAGCAGGTCGGCCACGTCCGTGCGGTGGCCGAGCAGGGTGACCGGCGCCCGGGCGGCGGAGATCCGGGCGGCCAGCGGCAGGTACGCGGGACCGCTGCCGGCGATCACGACGACCGGGGGCGGTACGCGGGCCCGCCAGCGGGCCGCCGCGTCGATCAGCACGTCGTAGCGCTTCTGCGGGTGCAGCCGGCCGACCGACACGACCAGCGGCTGCTCGCCCTGCACGCCGAACTCGGCGCGGACCGCGGCGCGACGGCGGCGCGGGGCGGGCAGCGTCGGCGCGGCCACCGGGGCCAGCCGGGCGTCGGCCGCGCCGAGCGCCGTGGCCCGGTCGACCAGGTCCGCCGAGGCCCCGAGCGCGACGCGGGCGCCCCGCGCCACGACGCGTTCGACGAGCCGGGACAGGGCGCCGCGCACCCCGCCGGCGAGCACCGCGTTGTGCCAGGTGACGACGACCGGCGCGGCGGGCCGGGCGAGCACCGCCACCAGGCCGGCGCGGAGGCCGTGCGCGTGCACCACGTCCACCGGGTTGGCGGCCAGCGCCCGGCGCAGCGCGGCGACGGCGCGGGCGTCGGCCGGGGTCGGGTTCGCGGGGATCTCGACCGGCTGGAACCGGGCGCCCGCGGCGGTGAAGTCGAACTGCTCCTCGGTGGCGGCCGGCCCGCAGACCAGCACCGTGGTGCCGGCGGCGGCGAGCCCCCGGGCCACCGACCGGACGTGCTGCCCCACCCCGCCGGTGCTGGAGGCGAGCAGCAGCGCCACGCTGCCCGGCCAGCCGGGTGTCGGTTCCGTCGCCGCGCTCACCCGGACACCCTCTCCTTCCCGTCACCGCGTCCCCCGGGGCGCGGATCCTCGTGCGTGCCGGCGCCGGCCGGCGTGCGCCGCCGGCCCAGCCGGCGGGCCACCGCCGCGAGCAGCGGCCGCACGTCCCGCGCGTCGGTCAGCCAGGCGACGGCGAGGAACAGGGCGCCGACCACGACACCGGACAGCATGCCCTGCACGAGCGCCCCGGATGTCGTCGGGGTCCCGCCGGCGAGGTCGGCGAGCCCGCGGGCTGTCGCCGCGCCGGCGAGCCCCGCGACCACGGCCGCGAGGAGACCGGCGGCTCCGGCCCGACCCACGCCCGCCAGGGCGTGACGGCCGGCCGACCGGAACACCGCCGCGATCAGCAGGCCGCCGAGGACCAGCATGCCCGCCGAGGTGGCCAGGGCCACCGCCAACACCCGGTCGGCCACCGGCATCAGGTGCCCGAACAGCACGGCGAGCAGCGGCACGGTCAGCCAGCCGACCGCGGTGGCGACCGTCGCCGCCCGCGTCTCGCCGCGCGCGTAGAGGGCCCGGGTGAGGACGGCGAACAGGCCGTAGCCCAGCAGGCCGGGGGCGAAGCCGGCGATGGCCGCCGCGGCGGTCGCGGCGACCTGCGGGGAGTCGAAGAAGAAGTGCGCCACCGGCTCCGCGGTGCCGACCAGCGCCGCCGCGCCGAGCAGGCTGAACAGCACCACGCCCCGCACCGCCGGCGCGAGGGTCTCCCGGTAGGCCCGCTCGTCCCCGGCCGCCCGGGCCGCTGCCAGCGTCGGGTACGCGGCCACCGCGAGCGGCACGGCGAGCACCGCCCACGGCAGGAAGTAGATGGTCTGCGCGATGTTGTAGACGCCCGGGTTGGCGGTGGCCCCGTAGGTGACCTGGTTGAGGGCCACGATCAGGGCGATCTGCTGGGCGGTGACGGTCACCACCCCGGCGACGGCGAGGCGCCCGGCGCGCGCCCGCAGGTCGCCGGGGAACCGGTAGCCGGGCCGTACGCGCAGCCCGAGCCGGCGCAGCGGGATCAGCAGGGACAGCGACAGCACCACCACACCGAGCGTGGTGCCGCCGGCCAGCAGCAGTTCGCCGCCGGGGCTCACCGAGCCGACCGTGGCGAGCCGTCCCTGCCAGGCGGTGAAACCGAGGTAGACGGCGATGACGGTGACGCTGGACAGCAGCGGGGCGATCACCGGCCAGGCGAACCGCCGGTGCGCCTGGAGCACCCCGGTGAGCACGATGCCCACCCCGTACAGCGGAAGCTGGGGGGCGAAGAGCAGCAGCATCCGGGCGCCGGCCTGCTGCTGCTCCGGGCTGAGCCCGGGGCCGAGCAGGCCGATCAGCGGGTCAGCGAGCAGGGCCAGGACGAGCGCGAGCGGCACGAGCAGGCTCACCGTCCAGGTGAGCAGGGCGCCGGTGGTGGCGGCCACGCCGCGCCGGTCACCCGCCTCGACGGCGCCGGCCAGCAGCGGTACGACGAGACTGGCCAGCGCCCCGCCGGCCACGATCTCGAAGATGAAGTTCGGCAGGTTGTTCGCCACCACGTACGTGCCGCCGAGGTCGGTGCGCGCCAGCGTCCAGGTGAACACGGCGGTCCGGCCGAAGCCCGCCAGTCGGCTGGCCACGGTGAGGACGGCGATGAGCGCGGCCGCTCCGGCCACCCGGCCGGCGCCGGCGAGGGGTGCCGGTCTGGTCACGTCAGTCGGCGAGCCGGCCCAGCGCGTCGAGTTCACGCAACCCCGGGGTCCGCTGGATCACCTGCGTGAAGCTGACCTTCTCGCTGGCGGCGGTCAGGCCGGCCAGGACGGCGAGGACCCCGGCCCGGCCGAGCGGGCCGGTGCGCGCGGCGAGCGCGACGCCGAGCAGCGCGCCGAGCGCGTTCGCGCCGCTGTCGCCCAGCATCACCTCCTCGCCGAGGTCGTCGGGGAGCAAGCCCGCGGCCGCGCCGGCCGCGCCGGCGGCGATCCCGCCGTGCGGGCCGCCGGCCAGCGGCGCGCCGAGCAGCACGCCGGACTTGAGTGCCCGGCCGGGACGCAGGTCGAGCAGGTTGAGCAGGTTGGCGGTGCCGGCGACCACCCCGGCGCCCAGCAGCACGTCGACGCCGCGACCGAACGCCCCCTGCCGCTGCCGGCGCCGGTGCCCGGCGACCCGGGGGTCGGCGGCGAGCAGGGCGGCCGCGCCCAGCCCGGCCGCGCCCACCCCGACGATCTTGACGAGCCCGGCGGTCACCCGCCCCTCGCGCAGCGCGGCGAGGTGGCCCGCGAACCCCTTGGCCGCCTTCTGCTCCGGCCGGGCACCCACCACGTCGTCGTAGAGGCCCACGGCGCCCGCGCCGAGGCCGGCGACCAGGGCGGCGGCGCCGGACGCCCCGCTGGTCGCGCCCAGGGCGGCGGCGCCGGTGGCACCGGCGGCGAGGGCCGGCCCGGCCGCGAGGGTGACCGTACGGCCACGGAAGTTGGTCCGCTCCAGCGCGGGCGCGGCCGGGGAGGTGCGCACCCCGCCCAGCACGTACCGGGCGGCGACCGCCCCGGCGCCAGCGGTCAGCAGTCGGCCCAGCATGCTCACGCGGTCACCCCGCTCGGCTCGTCGACGGACATCCGGGTACGCGGTTCGCTCACTGGGGCAGTTTAGGCAGCAGCGACGCGGCGTTGTCGCCGACGCCGTACTGGCCGGCCTTCTTCTCGACGAGCTGCTGCACCAGCGCGAGGGTGGTCACCAACTGCCCCTGGATGGTGTTCGCGTTGTCGACGCTCGAAATCGACTGGGAGAGCACCGGGTCGCCGCGCACGATCGCCACCAGGTTGCCGCCGGCCGAGCCGTTGCCGCCCACGACGATCGCGCCCGTCCGGTCGAACTGCTCGGCGACCTTGACGACCGATTCGTCCTTCTTCGCGGAGTCCTTGTCCACGTACGGCTGGCCGCTGACCAGCACGACCGCCTCGGCGGGACCGCTGACGGGGTCCTCCGTGGTCAGGTAGCCGTTGTTGGTGTACGCGGCCAGCACCGCCTTGCGGTCGGCGTCGCTGACCGGAGCGGTGCCCGCCCGGTCGAGCAGCACGCTGGCCAGCAGCGCGCTGGAGGTCTCCACGCCGTGCCCGTTGCCGGGCAGACCGCTGGTCTGCGCGCTGGTTGGGCGGGCGGCGGTGACCGCGAGTTCGAGCAGGTTGTTGTTGTTGTCCGGGTTGATGAACTTGTCCTGCAGGTCGACCCGCCCGGTGACGTTGGCGCCGGCCAGCTGGAGCATCTTCAGCACGCCCTCGGTGTGCTCCCGCCCGGTCGGGAGGCTGACCACCAGCACCCGGCGGCCGGTGAGCTTGCCGGGAAGGACGACCTGCGACATCTCCGCCGCGAAGCCCTCCTCGGACTCCAGCTCCTTCTCCATGTTGTTGACCGTCTGGCGCATCTGCTGGTTGTCCTTGCGCAGCGCCGTGACCTGCTCCTTCAGGGAATCGGCCACCGGGCCGTTCAGGGCGGCGGTGCCGACGACCAGGCCGATGGCCAGCGCCAGGAACACCGCGGTGAGCGACACCACGTGGTACCGGAAGTTGATCACGCTTGCAGCCTCTTGATCGTCGGAGCTAGAAGAACTGGCCCAGCTGGAACACGAAATTGTCCCACCACTCGGAGACCACGCCCAGGTACGCCTTGCCGACCGTGGACACGGCCACCGCGGAGGCCATCGCGGCGATCGCCGAGAGGACGAGAAGCAGCAGGGACGAGCCGGAGATGCTCTGCCGGTAGAGCCGGCTCACGCCCTTGGCGTCGACCAGCTTGCCGCCCACCTTCAGCCGGGTGAGGAACGTCGAGGCCATACCCCCGCGGCCCTTGTCGAGGAACTCGACGAGGGTGGCGTGGGTGCCGACGGCGACCAGCAGCGAGGCGCCCTTCTCGTCGGCCAGCAGCATGGCCAGGTCCTCGCTGGTGGCCGCGGCCGGGAACGTCACGGCCGGGACGCCGAGCGCGGTGACCCGGGGCAACCCCGGTGCCCGCCCGTCCGGGTAGGCGTGCACGATCACCTCGGCGCCGCACCGCAGCACGTCGTCGGTGACCGAGTCCATGTCACCGATGATCATGTCGGGGGTGTAGCCCGCCTCGACCAGCGCGTCCGCGCCGCCGTCGACACCGATCAGCACCGGCTTGAACTCGCGGATGTAGGGGCGCAGCACGTCCAGGTCGGCCTTGTAGTCGTAGCCGCGGACCACGATGAGGCAGTGCCGCCCCTGGATCTGCGTCTGGATCTCCGGCACACCGACGCCGTCGAGCAGCAGGTCGCGCTCCTGCTTGAGGTAGTCCATGGTGTTGGCGGCGAACGCCTCCAACTGGACCGACAGCCCCTCCCGGGCGTCGGCCATCGCCTTGGCCACCGTCTCGGCGTCCTGGAGGGTGCCGTGCGCCACCGGCTCGTCGCGGACGTAGACCGTGTTGCCCTCGATCCGCACGGCGTCGCCCTCGCGGACCTGCTCGAAGATGCCCTCACCCAGGTCGTCCAGGAGCGGGATGCCGGCGCCGATCAGCACCTCGGGGCCGAGGTTCGGGTAGCGGCCGGACACCGACGGCTTGGCGTTGAGCACCGCCGCGACGCCCACGGCGACGAGGGAGTCGGCGGCCACCCGGTCGAGATCGACATGGTCGATCACCGCGATGTCGCCGGGGCGCAGCCGGCCGACCAGCCGCTTCGTACGCCGGTCGAGGCGCGCGGTGCCGCAGACGACGCCCGGTTCCGTGGTCCGGGTCCGGCGCAACGTGGGTAGACGCATCGTGACCATCCTGGCATGTGGGGCAGGCTTTTCTGTCGCGACATGCCTGAGCAGGGCCGCCTACCCAGGGAAGCACACCGGAGCGCGGCCCGGTGTGCTTGCGCTCACAATACCGGCGGTCACGGCCGCCTTTCCTTGGCCGCCACGGCCAGAAGCTCCTCCGCGTGTGCGATACCCAGATCCGAGTCCGGCAAACCGGCGAGCATCCGGGCGAGCTCCCGGGCCCGCTCGGTGTCCTCCACCACCCGCACCCCGCTCGTGGTCACGGCGCCGCCGGTGTCCTTGGCCACCACGAGGTGCCGGTCGGCGAACGCGGCGACCTGCGGCAGGTGGGTGACGACCAGCACCTGGTGGCTGCGGGCCAGCCGGGCCAGCCGGCGGCCGATCTCCACCGCCGCCCGGCCGCCCACACCGGCGTCGACCTCGTCGAACACCAGGGTCGGCGGGCCGCCGGAACCGGCGAAGACCACCTCGATGGCGAGCATCACCCGGGACAGCTCGCCGCCGGAGGCGCCCCTCTGCAACGGCAGCGCCGGGGCGCCCGGGTGGGCGAGCAGCCGCAGCTCCACCTCGTCGCCGCCGTCCGGGCCGATGCCGACCTCGACCCCGCCCACGGTCAGCGCCGGCTCCGACCGGCCGGCCGGCCGCGGCAGCACCGCCACCTCGATCCGGGCGTGCGGCATGGCCAGCCCGGCCAGCTCGACGGTGACCTGCTCGGCGAAGCGGACGGCCGCCTCCTGTCGGGACGCCGACACGCGGCCGGCCAGGTCGGCCACCTCGGCGGCGAGCCGCTGCCCCTCGCGCTCCAGCTCGTCGAGCAGCTCGTCGGAGGTGTCCAGCTCGGACAGTCGGGTGCGGGCCCGCTCGGCCCAGGCGATCACCCCGTCGACGTCGTCGGCGTACTTGCGGGTGAGCCCGCGCAGCGCGGCGCGCCGCTCGTAGACGGCCTGGAGGCGGGCCGGGTCGGCGTCGAGCGCCGCGAGGTAGGCCGACAGCTCGGCGGAGACGTCGGTGACGAGGGTCGCCGCCTCCTCCAGGCGGGCCGCCAGCTCGCCCAGCGCCGGGTCGGTGCCCGTCTGCGCCTCCAGCGTGCGCCGCGCGGTGCCGAGCAGCGTCGTCGCGTCCGGGGTGTCGTCGGCGGCCTCCGCGCCGCCGGCCACGCACTGCTGGGCGAGCTGCGCCGCGGTGCGCAGCCCCTCGGCGTGCTCCAGCCGCTGCGCCTCGGCCTTCAACTCGTCGTCCTCGCCGGGCTGGGGGTCGACCCGGCTGATCTCGTCGAGGCCGAGCCGCAGCAGGTCGGCCTCCTGGTTGCGCTCCCGGGCGTTGCGCCGCCGGTCGGCCAGGTCGTCAACCACCCGCCGCCACCCGGTGTACGCCTCGCGCAGCGCGTCGAGCAGCTTCTCGTGCTCCGGGCCGGCGAACCGGTCGAGCGCGGCCCGCTGCTCGGCCGGGCGCAGCAGCCGCAGCTGGTCGGACTGCCCGTGCACGGCCACCACCTGCTCGCCGACCTCGCCGAGCATCGACACCGGCATGCTGCGACCGCCCAGGTGGGCACGGGAGCGACCCTCGACCGTGACCGTGCGGCTCAGCAGCAGCGTGCCGTCCTCGTCCGGCTCGCCGCCGGCGTCGGTGATCCGGGCGTGCACGGTCTCGGCCACCCGGCCGGTCAGGCGCAGCCGCCCCTCCACCACGGCGCGGCCCGGCTCGGCCCGCACCCGCCCGGCGTCGGCCCGGCCACCGAAGAGCAGCCCGAGGCCGGTCACGACCATCGTCTTGCCCGCACCGGTCTCGCCGGTGATGACGTTCATGCCGCCGGTCAACGGCAGCGTGGTGTCCTCGATGACGCCCAGTCCGGTGATGCGCAGCTCTTCCAGCACAGCAACCGACAGTAGACGCGGTCCCCGACAGTTGACCAGCCGGCGAGGCCGCGTCGGCCGCGCCGTACAGTTCTGCCCCGTGTTGGAGGTGATCGGCCTGCCCCCGGGCGAGGAGGAGGTCTACCGCTGCCTGGTGCAGCTCACCGTGGCGCGGATCGACGAGCTGGTCGAGCGGCTGCGCCGGCCACGGGCCGAGATCGAGGCACGGCTGGACGGCCTGCGCCGCAAGGGGCTCGTGCCGCCGGCCGACCCGGATCCGGACGCCCCGCTGCGGCCACTGGCGCCCGACGTGCCGCTCGGCGCGGCCCTGCTGCGCAAGCAGGAGTCCCTGGAGGCCGCCCGCGCGGCGGTCAACCAGCTGACCGACGAGTACCGGGCCGGGGTACGGCGGCACGACGCCGCTCACCTGGTCGAAGTGATCACCGGCGCCGGCGCGCTGCGGGAACGCCTGCGCGACCTGCAGAACGGCGCGCGCGCCGAGGTGCTCTGGTTCTGCCGGGCCAACCCCCTGGCCATGCCGGGGCAGGACAACCTCGAGGAGTTCGATGCGCTGGCCCGCGGTGTCCGCTACCGGGCCATCTACGAGCGCGAGATGCTCCTCGAACCCGGCGCGCTGGAGGACGTCGAGCAGGGCGTACGCGCCGGCGAGCAGGCCCGCGTGCTCGACCGCCTGCCGGTCCGGCTGGCCATCGTGGACGGCCGGACGGCCGTCTGCCCGCTGGTGCCGGACCGCGACAGCGGCGAGCCGAGCGCCGCCGTGATCGGCCGCAGCCAACTGCTCGACGCGTTGCTGGCCCTGTTCGAGAGCCACTGGATGATGGCCACGCCGCTGCGCTCGTCCACCGCGGCCGCCCAGGAACGGGCCGCGGACGGCTACCGCCCGGACGCCGACGAGGCCCGGTTGCTGTCGCTCTTCGTGGCCGGCGTGCCGGACAAGTCCATCGCCTCCCAGCTCGGGGTGAGCCGCCGCACCGTGCAGCGGCGGCTGGCCGACCTCATGGCGGCCGCCGGCGTGGACACCCGGCCCGGCCTGGCCTTCCAGGCCTCCCGGCGGGGCTGGATCTGAGGGATCCGGGCAGGGCCGGGCGGGGGTGGTACGGCCGCGGCCGTACCACCCCCGTGCGCGTCAGCGCAGCCCGTACGCGTCGACCACGGTCTGGTCGACGCTGTTGCCGGCGCGGTCGGCGGCGTGCACCCGCAGCGACACGGTGCCGTGCCCGGCGGGCACCGTCGCCGTGAACCGGGTACCCGACCCCTTCACGGGCGCCGCCCGCCAGGTCGTCCCGCCGTCGAACGAGACCTCGACCCGCACGCCGGTGCCCTCCGGCGTCGGCACGCCGGCCGGCTGGCGCAGGGTGAGCCCCAGCTGGTGCGGCCGGTTGCCGCGCACCTCGCCGCGCAGGTCCGCGGGGACCTGGTAGTCGACCTGGAGCAGCGGCAGCGGCTGGGCGGTGTCCTTCGCCGGGGTGGCGGAGGTGAACTGCCAGGCCGTCTCCGTGCGGGTGGCCCGGCGCCACTCGTCGGAGGACCGCTGCGTGGTGACGTCCAGCCGGTAGCGGGCCGAGCCCGGGGTGGTCGGCACGGGCGCCCAGCCGCCGGAGAGGTCGGCGATCTGCTGCCCGTCCCGGCTCAGCCGGCGTACCACGGTGTCCTGCTCCTCGGCGCCGCCGGCCGGGGCGTAGTGGCCCGCGGCGTCGACGAACTCGGCCACCGGCACGTCGAGGACGTCCCCGGTGCGCGTGGGCACCGGCACCCCGCCGCCGGCCGGCACCGCGGGGCGCACCACCGGCGCGTGCCAGGTCTCGGTGACCCGGTCGTCGGCGTCGTACCGTCGGGGCTGCTCGGTCAGCCCGCCGAGCAGCGGCCCCCAGGACCAGGTGAGCCGGTGCAGCACCCGCTGCTGCCACCAGGAGTCACCGGCGCTCACGAGTTCCTGCCGGGTGGTGCCGGTACGCACCATCCGCTGGTCGTCGTTCCAGGAGTACTCCTGCCACGGCCGCCAGCCGAAGCGCTGCTCGGTGGCCCAGTCCAGCCCGCCGGTCTCGCCGTAGTGGGCCGTCACCTCGGCCGTGTTCGCCGCGGTCACCCGGTGCACGATCCGGTCCGGCACCCGCCCCTTCGACACCTGCCACACGTCGTACAGGTAGGGGCTGTCCACGGTCAGCGTCAGGTCCAGGGTCGCGCGGCCGCTCTTCGCGGCCGGGATCATCCGCTGCCCGTCGTCGTACGCGACGACGAGCGACGGGATCGGCAGGCGCTCGCCGTCGGGCCGCCACACCGTCCACGCGCTGCTGTCCGACGGACGGACGATGAGCAGCGTCGCGGCGCCCGCGGCCGCGGCGTCGGCGATCTGGTCCTCCTCGGCGCGGTCGTAGCTGCCGGCGACCAGCGCCGCCTTCCCCCGGACCCCGGCCCGGGCCAGCTCGGCCGGGGTGCCGTCGCCCGCCCAGACCAGCGGCAGCTTCCGCCGGCCGGCAGGCGCCGGAGACTGGTGCAGCAGGTTGATGTCCAGCGGCCCGGTGACCTTGCTGACCTGGGCGTCCACCATGGGCGCCACCAGCTGCCAGCGGGAGGAGAACTCGAACTCGCCCTGGCGCACCGGTCGCGTCGGCGTGACGTTGACCTGCTGGACCGTGCTGAACGTCATCACGCCGTGGTCGATCTGCCGGCCGTTGCCGAAGACGCGGTGCTCGTAGAAGCTGATCGCCGCCCGCTGCTCGGCCGGCTTCGGCGTCTCGATGTGGATCGGGGTGCCCTTGCGGGGGTCGAGGACCACGGTGAGGTCCCGGTCCACCATCAGCTCCGGGTCGGTGACCAGGGTGACCTGCTCGTCGAGCGGCGCGCCGTGCTCGATGAGGCCCTCCAGCAGGTACGGGCCCTCCTCGACCTGCACCTGCGCCTCGCCCGGGATCCAGCCGAGGTGGTCCGACTCGGGATGCTCGCCGAACAGGGTGAGCACCGGCGCCACGCCGGGCTCGCCGGCCATGTCCAGCGCCCGCAGGGTGACGGTGTGGATCGGGCCGCTGAGGGTGAGCCCCACGGCGGTGCGCACGGCGACGCCGTCCGCGCCGGTGGCCACCAGCCACCCGCCGTGCGGGCCGCGGTCCAGCTTCGCCGGGTCGGCCCGCAGCGGGACAGCCACGCTGCCGCCGGCCGGCACGGTCACCTCGGTGGCACCGACCGACACCCCGTCGGTCTCCGCGGCGCCGCTGTCCAGGTTTCGCAGCTCCAGCGCGAGGCGCAGGGTCTGCGCCGCACCGGTCCCGTTGGTGTACGTGACGGTCCGCTCGGCAGCCGCGGCACCGGTGGCGAGCCGGCCGAAGTCGGCGGTGGCCGAGCCGTACACCCGCTGGCTCAACGCCCGGGCCACGTCGACGCGGCCGGCGCCCTGCTCGAAGACCGTCAGCTCCGGGTTGTTCTTCGCGGTGCTGACCAGCGCGTCCTTGAGCCGGCCGGCGGGCCAGTCGGGGTGCTCCTGCGCGACGATGGCGGCGGCGCCCGCGACGTGCGGGGTGGCCATCGACGTGCCGGACGCCGTCGTGTACGCCTCACCCACCGGCGTACCCATGGTGGTGCCCGCGGCGCGGGCCGCCACGATCCCCACGCCCGGCGCGGTGATCTCCGGCTTCAGGCCGTTGTCGCCGACCCGGGGGCCGCGGCTGGAGAAGTCGGCCAGGTCGTCGTTCCGGTCGACCGCGCCGACGGTGAGCGCCGCGGTGGCTGCGCCCGGTGAGCCCACGGTCCGCGCGGCGCCCTCGTTGCCGGCGGCGATCACGAAGAGCGCGCCCGTCTCGGCCGTGAGGTCGTTGACGGCCTGGCTCATCGGGTCGGTGCCGTCGGTCGGCGCACCGCCGAGGCTCATGCTCACGACCTTCGCGCCGGAGTGGGCGGCCCACTCCATGCCGGCGATGATCGACGAGTCGTAGCCGGAGCCCGAGTCGTCGAGCACCTTGCCGATGAGCAGCTTCGCGCCGGGCGCCACGCCCTTGCGCAGCCCGCCGGAGGCGGCCCCGCTGCCCGCGATGGTGGCCGCCACGTGGGTGCCGTGGCCGTGCCCGTCCCTCGCGCTTCCGGTGCCGCTGAAGTCCTGCTCCTCGGCGATCCGCCCGGCCAGGTCGGGGTGCGTGTCGTCGACGCCCGTGTCGAGCACCGCGACCCGGACGCCGCTGCCGTCCCGGCCGGCCGCCCAGGCCGCCGGCGCGCCGATCTGCGGCACGCTGTGCTCCAGCGCCGGGTGGACCCGCCCGTCGAGCCAGACGCGGGCGATGCCGGCGCCGAGCCGGACCGGCGCGCCCGCGGTCGTACGCGCCGCCGGCGCGGCCCGCAGGGCGCTCCACAGCCCGCCGAGGTCGTCCTTGCCGACCCGCAGGGCGGCGCCGTTGATGCTCTCCAGCGGCGTCGCGCCGGTGGCGCCGGCCAGCGGCCGGACCCGACCGGCGGCCGGCTCCTGGTAGCGGACGATCAGCGGCAGGCTGCCCTGCGCGGTGTCGCCGTACCCCTGCGCGACGAGTTCCTCCACGTCGAACAGGTCGGCGTCGAGCACGCCGGCCGAGACGTACGGCACGACGTCGCTGGGCAGCACCCGCAGCCCGCCGTCGGCCGACACGGTGTGGAAGGTGACCCGTTCGCGGCCCGGTCCGGGGTGGACGGTGGCCGCGACGCGACCGGGCGCGGCCTGGACGAGGTCGACCCGGTCGCCCGTGATGAGGGTGATCCGGGCGGACGCGGCGCCCGGGGCGGGCGGTGCCGGGTCGGGACCGGCGGGCCGGGCGGGCGGGTCGGCGGACGCCGGTGCGGCGAGCCCGACCACCAACGCCCCGACCGCGCCGGCGGCGAGCCAGCGGGAAGGCCAGTGCATGCGATGCGCTCCTCTACTCCAGGATCGGCACCCGTCAGGGGCGACCGATCGGAGTCTGCGACGGAGATCACCTCGCGGTCACTAGCCGCGGCTCGCCGCACCGGCGACATGTCGCCAGGTGGACACGCGGGCGACGGCGACCGTACGCCCGGGTGACCGGCGGATGACCGACCGTCGGGCCTGGAGGAACGCGACGCCACGGGCCACCCCGGAGGTCGGGGCGGCCTGCCGGTGGACGCCGGCCGGTCAGCTGCGCGAGCCGCGCCAGCCCTGCACGGGCAGGCCGAACTTGGCCACCAGCCGGTCGGTGAACGGGCGGTCCCGCAGGCGCACGATGCGTACCGGCAGCGCGCCGCGGCGCACCGTCACACGGGCGCCCGGGGGCAGGTCGTACACCCTCCGCCCGTCGCAGCTCATCACCGCGAGGGTGGTGAACGGGTCGACGGTGATCGCGAACGTCGAGGTGGGCGCGGTGACCAACGGCCGGCTGAACAGGGCGTGCGCGCTGATCGGCACCAGCAGCAGCGCCTCCACCTCCGGCCAGACCACCGGCCCGCCGCCGGAGAAGGCGTACGCCGTGGAGCCGGTGGGGGTGGCGCACACCACGCCGTCGCAGCCGTACCGCGACAGCGGCCGGCCGTCCACGTCGACCAGGAGTTCGAGCATCTGGGCCCGCTCCCCCTTCTCGACGCTGATCTCGTTGAGCGCCCAGGACTCGATGGTCGGCCCGCCCTCGAACTCGGCGGTGACGTCGAGGGTGAGCCGCTCGTCGACGGTGTAGTTGCGCCCGACCACGTCGCGGACGGCGCTGTCCAGGTCGCCGATCTCGGCCTCGGCGAGGAAGCCGACCTTGCCGAGGTTGATGCCGAGCAGCGGCGCCTTGGCCGGACGGGCCAGTTCCGCCGCACGCAGGAACGTCCCGTCGCCGCCCAGCGCGAAGACGATCTCGGCGCCCTCGGCGGCGTGCGGCCCGGTGACCGGTACGACGCCCGGCAGGTCCAGGTCCTCGGCCTCCTCGGCCACGACGCGGACCTCGAAGCCCGCGGCGATGAGGTCGGCGGCGACCGCCCGGGCGTGCTCGGTGCTGCGCCGACGGCCGGTGTGGGTGACCAGCAGGGCCGTCCGGCTCACCGCGCCCGCCTCCCGCCCGTCCGGGCCGTCCGGCCCGCGGCGCCACGCCCGCTGCTCGCGTTCACCCTGCGACCTCCTCCGTCGCCGTGCCCGGCACGTCGCCGGGTGTGCCGGGCCCCTGCGGCCCGGCCGCGACCACCGCCCGCACCCGCTGCGGGTCGGCCGGTGGCGCGTCCCGGCGTAACCATACGAAGAACTCCACGTTGCCGCTCGGCCCCGGCAGGGGGCTGGCGGCCACGTCGGCCAGGCCCAGCCCGAGCTGCGCGGCGGCGACCGCCACGTCGAGCACCGCCTCGGCGCGCAACTCCGGGTCGCGGACCACCCCGCCCGCGCCGACGCGTTCCTTGCCGACCTCGAACTGCGGTTTGACCATCAACGCGAGGTCGCCGTCAGGACGGGTACACCCGGCCAGGGCCGGCAGCACGAGCCGCAGCGAGATGAACGACAGGTCCGCCACGGTCAGGTCGACGGGCCCGCCGATCTCCTCCGGGGTGAGGGACCGGACGTTGGTCCGCTCGAAGACCCGTACCCGCTCGTCGGTGCGCAGCGGCCACGCGAGCTGGCCGTAGCCGACGTCCACGGCGACCACCTCGGCGGCGCCGGCACGCAGCAGCACGTCGGTGAAGCCGCCGGTCGACGCCCCCGCGTCCAGGCACCGCCGGCCGGTGACCGGCAGCCCGCCGAACGCGGCCAGCGCGCCGGCCAGCTTGTGGCCGCCCCGCGACACGTACTCCGAGACCGGGTCCTCGCCGGTGACGAGCAGCGGGTCGGCCGGGTCGACCATCGCGGCGGGCTTGCGGGCCGGCACCCCGCGCAGCTGGACCCGGCCGGCCTCCACCAGCGCGGCGGCCTGTTCCCGGGAGCGCGCCAGGCCACGGCGGACGAGCTCGGCGTCCAGCCGGTTGCGTCGTGCCATCGGTTCTCCGGTCTCAGGCCTGGTCGATGCTCGCGAGGGTCTCGCGCAGCGTCTCGTAGGCGGCCTCGTACTGCGCGATCTGGTCGGCCGGCGCGAGCGAGGAGGCGTTGATCATCGCCTGGACGGCCGCGTCGACCGCGGGGTGCCCCCGCTCGTCCGGATCGTCGTCGACGGCGGTCGGGCGCGCGGGCGGCGGGCCGGGACGGGCCGGCACACCGCCGGGCGGCGGACCGGGACGGGCCGGCACACCGGCGGGCGGCGGGCCGGGGCGGGCCGGCACACCGCCGGGCGGCGGACCGGGACGGGCCGGCACACCGGCGGGCGGCGGGCCGGGGCGGGCGCCGGGCGGCGGCCCCGGGCGGTAGGGGCCGGTCACGACCGGCTCCGCGGGCTCGGACGGGTCATGCGGCACCGCCCGGCTCCGGCTTGCGGGCGACCTTCTTCGGCGGCCGGGCCGGCTCGGCCTCGCCGTCGGTGGTGCTGACCGTGCCCGGCGTCCGGCGGGCCACGGCCTTGCCCGGTTCGGCCTTCTTGGCCACGGCCTTCTTCGCGACGGCCTTCTTGGCGACCTTCTTCGCGACCGCCTTCTTCGCGGGCGGCTGCGACACCGGCGCGGACAGCGACCCGGTGGACGGGACCGGGCCGGGCGCCGGCGGCACCCCCGGCTCGGGGGCCGGTTCCGGGCCGCGCTGGGCCGACGGTGCGGGGCCGCCCTGGGCCGACGGTGCGGGGCCGCCCTGGGTCGACGGCTCGGGACCGCTCTGCGCGGCGGTGACCGGGGCGGGCGCGCGCGGGGGCGCGGCCGGGGCCGCGGACGGCTGCCGCGCGGTCGCGCCCGGGGCCGTTCCGGTGCCCGCGGTGCCGGCCGCGCGCGCCTCGCGCAGCTGCCGCTCCAGCTCGTGTACGCGACGGGTCAGGTCGGCGACCTCCTCGGCGGTGGCGAGCCCGACGGCGCCGAGCGCCCGGTCGACCTCGAAGCGGACGAGCTTGGTCAGCGCGTCACGGTTCGCCATGCCGGTGGAGACGAGTTCCTCGCCGAGCGCCTGCAGCTGGGAGGCGGTCGCGCCTCCTGAGCCGACGACACGACGCACCACGTCCTGAGCCTTCTTCCGGGGCGCCTCCGTCAGGCCCATGGCCAGCTCGAGGTAGGCGCGCCACGCGTCCTGCATGCCTGAGTCCTTCCGCGGGGCGGCAGTGTGCAGGTGTCACGCTACCGGGCACCCCGGACCGCCCTGTGCGGTACGGTGCCGGGGACGGCGTGGCGTGCGTGAGGAGGCGGCGGGTGGCCAGCGTGGACGAGTGTCGGCAGGCGTTGCAGGAGCTCGCCGCCCGGCTGGACCGCAACGCCGAGGCGGTGCGGGAACGCGTCGACCTGGACCGGACACTCGCCTGCCGGATCACGGACCTCGAGACGGCGTTCCACGGCCGGCTGACCGACGGACGCCTGGTCGACCTGACCGACGGTGACGACCCGAAGGCCAAGATCGCACTGAGCATCAGCAGCGACGACCTGGTCGCGCTCGTCCGCGGCGACCTCGACATCGCCCGCGCGGTGGCCTCCCGCCGGGTCTCGATCAAGGCCAACCCGTTCGACCTCATGAAGCTGCGCAAGATGCTCTGAGCCGGGCGACGTGTCCCGCCGGGCCCGCGGTCCTCTCGTCGGCCGCTTCGGCGGCTACCTCGGCAACGCTCAGGCCGGGAGGCCGAGCGTGGCCAGCGCGTCGGTGGCGTCCGGTGACCCGGCGCGGACCGTCGCCACCTGCGGTGCCGAGGCCCAGGCCGCGGCACAGAGCGCGGCGAGGGCGTCCAAGGGCCGTCCCGCGCCGCTGAGGTCGAGAGCGCCGTCCCTTACGACCACGGACCAGCCGCCGGCCTCCGGGGTGCCCGGCACCCGCACGACGGCCGCCGGGTCGAACAGTCCCGCGAGGTCCCGGGACACGTACGTGGGGCGCCGCGCCGGTTCCGCCGCGAGCAGCTCCGGGACGTCGCTCACGCCGGTCAGCACGAGCAGGCTGTCCAGCCCGGCCCGCCGGGCGCCCTCGATGTCGGTGTCGAGCCGGTCGCCCACCACCAGCGTGCGGCCCCCGTCGACGCGGCGGGCGGCGGTGGCGAACAGCGCCGACTCGGGCTTGCCCACCACGACGTCCGGGTCCCGCCCGAGCGCCGTACGCAGCACCGCCACGAGGGCGCCGTTGCCCGGCAACGGGCCACGCCCGCTGGGCAGGGTGCGGTCGGTGTTGGTGGCGACCCAGATGGCGCCGGCCCGCACCGCCACGGTCGCCTCGGCCAGGTCGGCCCAGCCGACCTGCGGCCCGTACCCCTGCACCACCGCGCGCGGCCCCTCGTCGGCCCGGTCGACCGGGCTGAGGCCCGCCGCGGCGATCTCCGCGCGCAGCGCCTCCGCGCCGACCACGAGCACCGGGGCGCCGGCGGGAAGCCGGTCGCGCAGCAACTCGGCGGCGGCCGCGGCGCTGGTCAGGACCTCCTCCGGCCGCGCCGGCACACCCATGCCGGTGAGCAGGTCGGCGACCTCGCTCGACCGGCGGGAGGCGTTGTTCGTGGCGTACGCGACCGCACGCCCCTCGCCGTGCAGCCGGCCGACCGCCTCGACGGCGCCGGGGATCGGCCGGTCGATCAGGTAGATCACGCCGTCCAGGTCGAAGACGACCTGGGCGTACCCGTCGACCAGCCGCGCCCCGGCGTCCACCGTCACCGGACCGCCGGGCCGGTCTCGTCGTCGACCGGAGCCTCCGCTCCGGCACGCGCCGCCAGGTCGGGGTCGTCGGGTCCGCCCCGGCCGGCCGCGTCCTCGTCGGTCACCGGGCCGCCGCCGGTCGTCCGGGGCGCGTCGTCCGCTCCGGTCGCCGCCGGCTCGTCGTCCGCGTCCTCGTCCTGGTCGTAGTCCTCGTCGTCGGACTCGTCCTCGTCCCGGTCGTCGTCGTAGTCGTCGTCGTCCCGGTCGTCGTCGTCCCGGTCGTCGTCGTCGGACGCGTCGTAGTCGTCGTCGTCCTCGTCGTAGTCGTCGTCCTCGTCGTCCGACTCGTCGTCGTCGACGTCCTGGTCGTCGTCCTCGTCGTCGTCCGTGCCCGCGAGGTCGGCATCCGGCCGGGCCGGCACGGCGCCGGGCGCGCCCGGGCCGGCCGCGATGTCGTCGGCCGACTCCTCGTCCTCGTCGTCGCCCTCAATGGTCACGCCGTCGAGTTCCAGCAGCCGCTCCGCGGCGTCCGTCTCGCCCTCGGTGTCCACCTCGGCGGCACGGGAGAACCACTCCCGGGCCTCCTCGCGCCGGCCGACCGCCAGCAGCGCGTCCGCGTACGCGTAGCGGAGCCTCGCGGCCCACGGCTCGGTCGCCTCGCTGGTCAGCTCACGCACCTGGAGCATGGCGACGGCCGCGTCCTTCTGGCCCAGGTCGCCGCGGGCACCCGCCGCCACGATCAGCAGCTCGATGGCGGTGGCCGGGTCGAGCGTGTTCCGGTCCGCGCCGCGGTACAGGTCGATGGCCCGCTCCGGACGGCCCAGCGCGCGCTCGCAGTCGGCCAGCACGGCCAGGTGGCTCTGCAGGCCGGTCATCCGGTGGTACGTGCGCAGCTCGGCGATCGCGGTCTGCCACTCACCAGCGTGGTACGCGGCCAGGCCGACCGCCTCCCGAACGGCCGCGATCCGCGACGCCAGCCGGCGGGCGGCCAGCGCGTGCGCCAGCGCCTGGGCCGGGTCGTCGTCGATCAGCTGGCCGGTCGCGACCAGGTGCCGGGCGACCGTCTCGGCGACCGGCTTGGCCAGCGAGAGCAGCTCGGCGCGGACGTCCTTGTCCAGGTCGGTCGCGACGATCTCGTCCGGCAGCGCCGGCGCCGCGACCCGCTCCTGGCCCGGTCCCCCCTCGGTACGCCGGTCGTCGCCCTCGCGGCGGCCGCCGCGGAAGCCCTGCTCCCGGTCACCACCACGGAAGCCACCCTCACGGCGCTCGCCGCCCCGGAAGCCCTCTCGGTCACGGTCACCGCCGCGGAAACCGCCCTCGCGGCGCTCGCCGCCGCGGAAGCCGCCCTCGCGACGCTCGCCGCCCCGGAAGCCCTCTCGGTCACGGTCGCCACCGCGGAAACCGCCCTCGCGGCGCTCGCCGCCGCGGAAGCCGCCCTCGCGACGCTCGCCGCCCCGGAAGCCCTCTCGGTCACGGTCGCCACCACGGAAACCGCCCTCGCGGCGCTCACCGCCGCGGAAACCGCCCTCGCGGCGGTCACCGCCGCGGAAGCCGCCCTCGCGACGCTCACCGCCGCGGAAGCCGCCCTCGCGGCGCTCGCCGCCGCGGAAGCCGCCCTCGCGACGCTCGCCGCCCCGGAAGCCCTCTCGGTCACGGTCGCCACCACGGAAACCGCCCTCGCGGCGCTCACCGCCGCGGAAGCCGCCCTCGCGACGGTCACCGCCGCGGAAGCCGCCCTCGCGACGCTCACCGCCCCGGAAGCCGCCCTCGCGACGCTCACCGCCCCGGAAGCCACCCTCGCGGCGGTCGCCGCCCCGGAAGCCCTCTCGGTCGCCACCACGGAAGCCGCCCTCGCGACGCTCACCGCCGCGGAAGCCCTCACGGTCACGGTCACCACCGCGGAAGCCCTGCTCGCGGTCACCGCCCCGGAAGCCACCCTCGCGGCGCTCACCGCCACGGAAGCCCTCACGGTCACCACCGCGGAAACCGCCCTCGCGACGCTCGCCGCCCCGGAAGCCCTGCTCGCGCTCACCGCCACGGAAACCACCCTCACGGCGGTCGCCGCCACGGAAGCCACCCTCGCGACGCTCGCCGCCCCGGAAGCCACCCTCGCGGCGCTCGCCGCCCCGGAAGCCCTCACGGTCACGGTCGCCACCGCGGAAACCACCCTCACGGCGGTCACCGCCACGGAAACCGCCCTCACGACGGTCACCACCCTGGAAGCCACCCTCGCGGCGGTCACCCCCGCGGAAGCCCTGCTCGCGGTCACCGCCACGGAAACCACCCTCACGGCGGTCGCCGCCACGGAAGCCGCCCTCACGGCGGTCGCCGCCCCGACGGTCGTACCCGCGCGGGCCGCCGCGGTCGTCCCGGTCGCCGCGGTACGGCGCCCGGTCGCGGTCGTCACGCCGCGGCGCGCGGTCACGCTCGCCCGACCGATCGGTGCGGTCGTCGTAACGACGGGGGCGGTCGCCGCCCTGCGGTCCTGAACTCACGGGTACATCCTTCCTGATTGCGCCATCTGTGGCGCTACGCAGTCGAGGGCCGACCCTGCTGGGGCGGCCCTCGACTGGAAGATTGTCCGGCGGTGTCCTACTCTCCCACACCCTCACGAGTGCAGTACCATCGGCGCTGGAGGGCTTAGCTTCCGGGTTCGGAATGTGACCGGGCGTTTCCCCTCCGCCATGACCGCCGTAACTCTATCG
>NZ_RBAN01000011.1 GCF_003626655.1 Micromonospora costi | reverse complement strand
GCCGACGACCGGCCGGAGATCGCCGGGTGGGCGCACAACGAGCTGGGCGTGCTGCGCCGGCGCCGGCACGATCCGCAGGGCGCCGCCGCCGCGCTGACCCTGGCCGTGGCCGAGCGCGGCCGGCGGGCACCGCGCAGGCGCGCATGAATCTCGGCCTGGCCCTGCTCGACCTCGGTCAACTCGACGACGCGGTCGAGCACCTGGAGCTGTCCCGGCGGCACCGGTCCGCCGCGGACCGGGCCGGGCACGCGCTCACCGACCTGGGGCTGGGCGCCGCCCGGTTGGCACGCGGCGAGCTGGAGACCGCCCACCACCACCTGGTCCGGGCGGCGAACACGTTCCGGGCGCTCGGTGACGCCCGCGG
This sequence comes from Micromonospora costi, assembly GCF_003626655.1. GTDB lineage: Bacteria > Actinomycetota > Actinomycetes > Mycobacteriales > Micromonosporaceae > Micromonospora > Micromonospora costi. Next base: position 98,425 of record NZ_RBAN01000011.1, on the reverse strand, counting down.
CTACGCGGCCGCGCTCACGAACCTGGTGCTGGTGCACGCGGGCCTCGGTGAACACCTCGACGCGGCTCAGGCGTGGCGGGCGGCGCTGCGCGAGTACGAGTCGGTCAACGACCCGACCAGCCGGGCCGCCGCGCTGCTCAACGCTGGCGCCACCCTGCTCGCCACGGGCCCGGGGCAGGCGCGGCAGGCGTACGAGATGCTGGCCGAGAGCCGCCGGCTGCGCGAGAACGGCCGGCCGACGGCCGGGCTGGGCCGCACCCTGCTCTACCTGGGTGACGCGGCCGCGGCGCTGGGCGACCCGGAGGAGGCGCGCCGGCACTGGGTCGACGCGGCTGCCGTGTGCGAAGGGGTCGGCGACGCCGAGGGGCAGGCCGCGGCGGACGGCCGCCTGTCCCCCGACGAGCCCGCGCCGGCCGAGACCCCCCTGAACGCCTGACCCGCCCGTCGACCGCGGTCACGCGGACGGTGACGGGCCGAAGAAGTCGACCAGCACCGGGGCGAGCGCCTCGGGCGACACGTCGTGGGTCTGCCCGTCCAGGACGCGGTACGTGGCGCCGGGCAGCGCCGCCGCGGTGGCCTCGGCCGGCCGCTGGAGGCGGGCCGGGCTCGCCCCGCCCGCGAGCACGAGCGTGGGGACGGTCACCGCCGCCGCCCGGTCGCGGGGCACGTGACCGTCGCCGAGCACGGCGTCGTCGTACGCGAGGGTCGGGGCGATGGCCTCGAAGGCCGCCCAGGTCGGCTGGCTCCGCATGCCGGCGACCACGGGCGCCGGGATGCCGACGCGCGCCATGAACAGCGCCACCGCGTCGCCGCGGCGGCCGGCGGCGAGCAGCTCGTGCAGCTGCCGCGTGTACTCCTTGCCGGCGACGTCGTCCTCCACCTCGGCCACGAACGGCGGCTCGAAGAGCGCCAGGCGGGTGACCGCCGGGCCGGCGGCCGCGGCCGTCAGGGCGAGCGCGGCGCCGGACGAGATGCCGTAGACGTACGCCTGCCCGCCGGCCGCCGCGATCACGGCCCGGAGGTCCTCGACCTCCCGGGCCACCGCGTAGGTCGGGGCGTCGCCGCTCTCCCCACGGCCGCGCCGGTCGTAGGTGTGGACGGTGAAGTGCGCGCTCAGCGCGGCGGCGAGCGGTCGCATGGGCCCGCCGGCGCGGTGACACATGGCGCCGTCGACGAGGACGACGGCCGGGCCGGCTCCGGTGCGTTCGTAGCCGATGGCGGTGCCGTCGGCGGACGTGACCTGAGGCATCGGGACGCTCCTTACTCGGGCCGGCGTGCCGGCTCGGGGTCGAGGGCGGCCAGGTACGCGTCGAAGCGGTCGAGGCTCGTGCTGAACCCGGCCCGCGCCTCGGCGCTCAGGTACGCGGCCGGCACGTTGGTCTGGTGGGTGATCACCTCGGTGCGCCCGTCGCCCAGGTCGACGAAGGTGACCGTGGTGCGCATGCCGCCCTCGACGTCGGGCTCGATCCAGACCAGCCGGTCGGGTCGCCGCACCTCGACGTAGACCGCGCGCATGGTGTGGCTGCTGCCGTCGGCGTCGTTGACCATCGTCGTCTCGAAGGCCCCGCCGGGGCGCAGGTCCACCACGATGCCGTCGACGGGCGTGGTGGTGCCGGCCGGGCCCCAGAAGCGGGTGAGGTGCTCGGGGCGGGTCATGCAGTCGAACAGCAGGTCCGGTGAGCCCCGGTGCACCCGCCGGTAGGTCGCCTCGCCGATCTCGGTCATCCGTCGGTCTCCTCGTCGTGGTCGTGGGAGCGCAGCGCGGCCAGGTGCTCCGCGAGCCGGTCGTGACGGTCGGCCCACATCTGCCGGTGCCGCGCGATCCAGCCGGCCGCCTCCTCGAGTCGCTCGGCCTCCAGCACGCACGGGCGGGACTGCGCGGTGCGGGTGCGGGTGATGAGCCGGGCCCGTTCCAGCACCTTCAGGTGCTTGGAGACCGCCTGCTGGGTCATCGCGAACGGCTCGGCGAGCTGGTTCACCGTGGCCTCGCCGGAGGCGAGCCGCTCGAGGATGGCGCGGCGGGTGGGGTCGGCGAGCGCGGCGAAGACCAGGCTCAGGTCGTCCTCGACAACGGGCATGCGCCGACCCTATCCACAACCAGTTGTTTGCACAACTGCTTGGTTGTATAGCCGCCGTGACCCCGTCACCGCCCCGGCCGGGCGGGTATCGGCGGGTCTGGATCCGGCTAGGATCGGACGGTTTGTCACTTCGGGGCGGCGGCGCCCGACGATCCGGACGCCGTCATGGGAGACGAGATGGGCGACGCACAGCGGCGGTACGGCGGCCTGGCCGCCGACAGCCTCGGCACGGACGGCGACCGGCCGCCGTTGGTCCTGTTGCACGGGCTGACGTACGACCGGAGCCAGTGGGGGCCCACCCTGGGCGCGTTGGCCACCCTCGACCCGGACCGGCGGGTGCTGGCGCTCGACCTGCCCGGCCACGGCGGGTCCCCCGCACGTGACGCGTACGGCGCACGTGACGTCACCGACGTCATCCACGAGGCGGTCACGGACGCCGGGCTCGACCGGCCGGTGATGGTCGGCCACTCCCTCGGCGGGGCGATGGCCACGATCTACGCCGCCCGGTACCCGAGCCGCGGGGTGGTGAACGTGGACCAGCCGCTGACGCTGGGCCCGTTCGGTGGGTTTCTGCGCCGCAACGAGCCGGTTCTGCGCAGCCCCGAGTACCTGCGGGTCTGGGGCTCGCTGCTGGACGGGATGGGGATCGACGGGTTGCCTCCGGCCGCCCAGGAGTTGGTCCGCACGGCCACCACACCGCGCCAGGACCTGCTCCTCGGGTACTGGAACGACATCCTGGTGACCACGGACGAGGCGTTCACGGAGCAGCGGAGGCGGGATCTGGAGCGGATCCGGTCGCTCGGCATCCCGTACCACTACGTGACGGGCCGCGACCCGTCCCCGGCGTACCGGGCGTGGTTGGAGTCGGCGCTGCCCGACGTGACCGTCGACGTGCTGCCGGGCGGCGGCGGTCACTTCCCGCACCTGGCCGACCCCGCCGCGCTGGCCCGGATCATCGCGGGGATCGGCACCGACTCGGCCGGCGCGCGCTGAGAGCGGGGGTCGGCGTCGCGGGCGCGCCACGGCCGCGCCGAGCAACGGATGACGACCGTCGCGCCCGGGTGAGGTCCTCACCCGGGCGCGACGGACAACCGCCTCAGCAGGTGGCGGACAGGGTGGCCCAGTCGGCGCGGTCGTTGTAGCCGCCGTCGCCGGCGTCACCGACCACCAGGTCGAGCACCCGGACGCCGGTGAGGTCGACGTCGACGTGGCCGACGGCGTCGCGGGTCACCACGCCGCTGTCGTACAGGACCCTGCCGTCGCCCACGACCTGGAAGGTGGCCGTGCCGCCCTCCGGCCCGACGTTGCGGACCGCGTCGTCGATGCCCACGACGGCGGTCAGCCGGCTGCACCGGTCGCCGACGTAGTACCGGACCGTGGACGGCGAGGCGACACCGATGCCGGTCGCGTACACCTGGCCGAGCATGCTGATCGGTGACCCGCCACCGACGCTGAGGTCGACCGTCGGGCTCATCCAGCCGCTGGTGGCGCTGATCCACTGGTGGTGCGACAGGACGGCGTCGCCGTCCGGCGGCGTGGGCGCGATCACCAGAGTGGACGCCGTCCGCTGGCGCAGCCGCCCGTGACCGAGCACGTCGTACGAGGTGGTGGCGGTCAGCGTGGCCGTGCCGGCGGCCGCGGAGGTCGGAAGGGCCACCGCGAAGGCGACGGTGGCCGTGCCACCGGGCGCGAGCAGCTTCGGCGCCTGGCCGAGCGGGCGGACGGTCCAGCCGTCCGGCGCGGCCAGCTCGACCTGCGGCGCGAAGACGGGCAGCGAGCCGTCGTTGCGGACCGCGACCTCGACCCGGGCCTCGTCACCGCCGGCGAGCACCGGGGCGGAACCGGCCGGCAACGCGTCGCCCCCGATCTGCGTGACCTGCGGAAGGCTGGCCGTCAGGTGCGGGACGCCCGGCAGGCCCTGGGCCGGGCCGACCCGGAACAGCGCGGCGCCGTGGGCGGGAACCGCCGCGCTGATGGTGCCCGCGCTCTCGGTGGCCTGGTCGGTCCACGCGTTGCGGACGGTGAACCGGTCGCCGGACAGGCCGACCGCGGACGCCGTCGTGGTGAGCACCGCCGGGGCCTCGCCCCGGTTGAGCAGCACCACGGCTCGGTCGCCGTTGGCGAGGCGCTTCACCCACGTCTCCGTCGTGCCGGCCGGACCCACCCGGACGGCCTGGACGGCGGCCGGGTCCTGGTTGATGGCCAGCATGTCGGCGTCGGTGAGGATGTCGACGGAGGTCTGGCTGAGCGTACGGACGTCGCTGCCGATGACCAGCGGCGCGGCGGCCACCGCCCACAGCGTCATCTGCGTACGGAACTCCTCGTCGCTCATGCCGAGCTGCGGGGCGAGGTAGTCCGGGTCGTTGTAGCGGCCCGGCCCGGCGACCTCGGGGTGCCGGGCGTTCGCGTCGTAGTTGCGCAGCACGTCCTTGAACTTGATGTCACCGACGAAGCCCACGTCGGTGTACGTACGCCAGGACTGCGCGATCTCCGGCGCGTAGGTCCAGGAGTACGTGGACTGCTGCTCCTCCGGGTAGTTGCCCCAGTCGGGCGAGGTCACCGGGTTGCACAGGTTGAAGATGATCGGGCGGCCGCTGGCGTTGTTACGCAGCGCCCGCGCGAACTCGGTGTAGACCGTCTTCGGGTCGAGGTTCGCGGCGATCCCGCACAGGAAGTCGACCTTCACGGCGTCGAACTCCCAGGCGGCGAACTGGTCGGCGTCGCGCTGGTAGTAGCCGCCGCTGCCGAGCCCGCACTTGCCCGGGATGTACGGCCCGGCGTCGGTGTAGATGCCGGCGCGCAGACCCTTCGAGTGGATGTAGTCCACAAGCGGCTTGAGTCCGCCGGGGAAGCGGGTCCGGTCGGCCTGGAGGTCACCGGCGGCCGTACGCGGCTCCGGGTCCTGCCAGCCGCCGTCCAGCCAGACGATGTCGTAGCCGGCCTTCGCCAGGCCACGGGAGACGAGGGCGTCGGCGACCTCGCGTACCGACTGCTCGGAGAACGCCCCGCCGAGTCCGAAGTAGGTGTTCCAGCCCTGGTAGGGGGTGGGGCTCAACACCTGTCCGGGTGTCGGCTGCGCGTCGGCGGCCGGGGCGGCCTGCGCCGGCACGGGTACGACCAGCAGGCCTGCCACGAGGGCGAGCAGGCCTGTGAGGGCACGTCGTTTCACATCGGATTCCTTTGCTCCCGGGGGTAGACGGACGCCCCGAGATCCTGCATCCGGTTACGAAGACGTGTCAATAATATTTCGTAAATTACGAGTTCTCGGGATCGTGCCGGATCGCCGACAGGACGGTGTCCGACTCACCGGGAACACCGCCAGATCGTGCGACGTGGAACGACTACCGGCGCGCGCCGCGCCGCTTGCGGGTCGCGTAGGCCCGCCGCATCTTGACGTAGTTGCCGCAGCCGGCCATGGAGCACCAGCGCCGCGCCTGGTTCCGGGAGGCGTCGTAGTAGGCCCAGCGACAGGTGTCCCGGTCGCACACCTTGAGCCGAAGCCACGAGCCGTCCTCGGCGCACTCGCGGACCGCGTCGACGAGCGCGGCCAGCGCCGCCTCGACGGCGCGGTGGCCGGCGGGTACGAGGCGCGGACGACCGCCGGTGAACGCGAGCCGCACGGGCACCTCGGCCAGGGCGCGGTCGAGGCGTTCGACGGCGTCCGGGTCGGCGGTGTGACCGGCGTGGCCGAGCAGGACCGCCCGGAGTCCCTCCCGGACGGTCACCGCGAGGGCGAGGTCCGCCGGTTCCAGTCGCGCGTCGGGCACGACCAGACGCCGGGCGGCGAACCAGTCCCGCAACCGGTCGGGTGTCGTCAGCTGCTCCTCGTCGACCTGCGGCTCGAAGGTGTTGACGAAGTCCCGTACCAGCCGGGCGGCAGGTGGGACCGCCGCGTCGTCCTCCACCGGCCACCTCCTCGATCTCTACACCACCGTAACGCCTTGACAGGTGTGACAGCGTCTGCGAGCGTCCTATGTACACCAGCAAACACACTTCGCTGGTGTGGAAGCCGGGTAACGGGCCGAGAGGAGGCGCCATGGCCGCCACCCTCCGGGACGTCGCACGGCTCGCCGGGGTGTCCGCCAAGACGGTGTCCAACGTCGTGAACGGGTACCCGCACGTCAGTGACGAGGTGCGCCGGCGCGTCCGGGAGGCGATCGAGCGCCTCGACTACCGCCCCAACCTCGCCGCCCGGCACCTGCGCTCCGGACGCACCGGGGTGCTCGCGCTGGTCCTCGCCGGAGTGCCGTGCCCGGACGAGTTGGCGCACGCGGTCCTGCGCGGCGCGGCGGAGCGGGGCTACCGTGTCGTGATCGAGCAGGTCGTCCCCGGCCGACGCGCCGCCTCGCCGCCGCGGCGCGGCGTACCGGCGGACGGCGTCCTGCTGGGAGCGGACGTGGTGCCCCGCGAGCTGGTCGAGGCGCAGGTGGCCGCCGGCACGCCGCTCGTCCTGCTCGGCGAGGGCCGGGACGGTCGCTGCGACCGGGTCGCCGTCGACATCGCCGGCGCGGCCCGGGACGCCACCGACCACCTCCTGGGCACCGGACGCCGGAGGATCGCGGCCATCGGCGCCCATCCCCGCGAGTCCCCGTCCACGCCACGGCCCCGCACCGCCGGTTACCGCGAGGCCCTGCGCCGGGCCGGAATCACCGCCCCGCCCGGCTATGTCCGCGCCACCACCCACCACCGTCGCCGCGACGGCTACGAGGCCGCCCGAGCGCTCCTCGCGCGGCAGGACCCTCCCGACGGCATCTTCTGCTACTCCGACGCCCTGGCGATCGGGGCGATCCGCGCCGCGGTCGACGCCGGGCTGCGCGTACCGGACGACGTGGCGGTCATCGGCCTGGGCGGCAGCGAGGAGGGCCGGTACTCCCGGCCCTCGCTGAGCACGGTCGACGTCGACGTCGAGGTCATCGCCCGTACGGCGCTCACGCGGATCGTCACCCGGATCGCCTGCCCGCACGTCGCGCCGGTCGAGGTCACCGCCCCGCACACCGTCCTGCCGCGCGAGAGCGCGCCGGCCGGCTGACCGGGCCCGTTCATCGCGTGCGTAGGCGGCGCAGCGCGGCGGCCACCGTGGCGATGCCCTCCTCGATGTCGGTCGCGGTGTTGGCGGCGTACCCGAGCACGAGACCCGGCCGGTGCGCCCGCTGGCAGTGCCACGACAGGGGCTGCACCTTCACCCCGCGTTCCAGCGCGGCGGCCGCCAGCTCCGTGTCCGCCACGGCGTCGTCCAGGGTGACGAGCAGGTGCAGCCCGGCGGCCGCTCCGTGCACCGTGGCACCGGGCAGGTGCCGGCCGATGGCGGCGACCATCGCGTCGCGGCGGCGTACGTGCCGGCGCCGGAGCAGCCGCAGCTGCCGTTCCAGCGCGCCGGAGGTCATCAGCTCGGCGAGGACCAGCTGCGGCAACACGGACGTGCCGAGATCCGCGTTGCGTTTGGCGGCGACCACGGCGTCCCGGTAGCGGGCCGGGACGAGGAGCCAGCCGACCCGCAGCGCGGGGGCGAGCAGCTTGGAGACGCTGCCGGCGTAGCCGACGTGCTCCGGCAGCAGGGCGCGCAGCGCCGGCACCGGCGGGCGGTCGTAGCGGTGCTCGGCGTCGTAGTCGTCCTCGATGACCAGGCCGCCGTCGCGGGCCCAGTCGACGAGCCGGCGGCGCCGGTCGCCGTCGAGCACCACGCCGGTCGGGAACTGGTGGGCCGGGGTGAGCATCACGGCGCGGGCGCCGGTGGCCACGAGGTCGTCGACGCGCAGCCCGGCGGCGTCCACGGCGACCGGCGGGGTGGCCATCCCCCAGTTGTTGAGATGCTGCCGTACGCCCAGCGAACCGGGCTCCTCGACCGCGATCCGGTCGATGCCGTCACCGCGCAGCGCCTGGGCGAGCAGGCCGAGCGCCTGGGAGACGCCGGCGGTCACGACGACCTCGGCGGGTTCGACCGCGATGCCGCGGTTGCGGGCGAGCCAGGCGGCCACCGCGGCGCGCAGCGTGGGCGCCCCACGCGGGTCGCCGTAGCCGAAGTCGGCCGCCGCGAGGCGCCGCAGCACGGTCCGCTCGGCCCGCAGCCAGTCCGCGCGGGGAAAGGCGGCCAGGTCGGGTACGCCCGGGGTCAGGTCGACGCGGGCGGGCGCCGCGCGTACGGCGTCGAAGATGTCGCTGTCCGGAGCGGACGGGAAGAGCGCGGCCGGTGCGGGCGCGGCGGCAGGGGCGGGCCGCACGGTCGGCGTGGGCGGCGCGGCGACGACCACGGTGCCGCCCCGCCCGCGGCCGGCGACGCGGCCCTCCTCGCCCAGCCGCTGGTACGCCTCGGTGACCACGCCGCGGGAGACGCCGAGGTCGGCGGCCAGCACCCGGGACGCGGGCAGCCGGGCGCCGACCGCGATCCGCCCGTCGGCGATGGCGTCGCGGAGGCGGTCGGCGAGCCAGGCGGCCCGCCCGCCGGACGGCGCGGCGGCGATGTCGAGGTGCAGGAAGTCCGACCCGGCGGTTATGGACCTCTCGGTCGACTGCACTTTGGCCCTGCTCATCGGGCCATGGTGGCAGCAGGGTGGGTGGGGTGGCGCCCGCGGGGGTGCCACGTACCACCGCGCGGAAGGATCCTCGTGAGCATCGCGTTCCTGCTCACCACGCTCGTCGTGGTCGTCACCCCGGGCACCGGAGTGATCTACACACTGTCGGCCGGTCTGTCCCGGGGCGCCCGGGCCGGCCTGGTCGCCGCGGTCGGCTGCACGCTCGGCACGGTCCCGCACCTGCTCGCCGCGGTCACCGGACTGGCCGCGCTGCTGTCGACCAGCGCCACGGCGTTCCACGCGGTGCAGTACGCCGGTGTCGCGTACCTGCTCTACGTCGCCTGGTCGACGATCCGCGACCGCGACGCGTTCACCCCCAGCGCCGACCCGGCGCCGCGCTCGGCGCTGCGGGTCATCGTCACCGCGGTCCTCGTGAACCTGGTCAACCCGAAGCCGACCCTGTTCTTCGTCGCGTTCCTGCCGCAGTTCGTCGACCCGGCCGGCCCCGCGGCCACCCGCGGCATGCTCGCGGCCGGCGGTGTGTTCATGCTGCTCACGCTCGTCGTGTTCGCCGGCTACGGCGTGGCCGCCGCCGCGGTGCGCGACAAGGTGCTGGCCCGGCCCCGGGTCACCGCCTGGCTGCGACGCACGGTCGCCGGCACGTTCGTGGCGCTCGGCGTGTCCCTCGTCCTCACCGACCGTTAGGAGATTTCGTGCGGTTCCAGCATTCCGCGCCGGTCCGGGCGGCGTTCCCGGACCTCGTGGCCGGCGTCGTGGTCGCCACCGGCATCAGCCCGGACGTGTCCGTTGGCGCCCGGATCGACGAGTTCACCGGCCGGGCCCGCGCCCGACTGGCGGGCGGCACCGAGGCCGGTCTCCCGGAGACTCAGGCGTGGCGGCGCGCGTTCGCCGCGCTGGGCCTGAAGCCCACGCAGTACCGGTGCGCGTCCGAGGCGCTGCTGCGACGACTGCGGATCGACGGCGACCTGCCCCGACTGCACCCGCTCGTGGACCTCTGCAACGCGATCTCCGTCGCGTACGCCGTCCCGGTCGCCGTCCTCGACACCGACCGGATCAGCGGGGACCTGACCGTGCGGCACGCGCACGGCGACGAGGAGTACGTGACGTTCGGCGGCGGCGTCGAGCGGCCGGAACCGGGCGAGGTCATCTTCGCCGACGCGGACGGACGCGCCCACGCGCGGCGCTGGACCAACCGGCAGAGCGGTTGGTCGGCCGTGCACGCGGAGACGTCGCGCGTGCTCATCGTGGCCGAGGGGCTGCACGACACGGCCGCCGCGGACGTCGCCGGCCTGCTCGACACGCTGCGCGCGGAAGTGGCCGCGCACTGGTCCGCGCCGGTCGCCCACGCGCTGCTGACCGGGGCCGCGCCGGCGTTCGACGTGCCGTCGCGCGTCTGAACTCAGGCGGTCTCGCCTGAGGCGAGGTGACGGTAGCCGGGGACCGTCTCGGCGAGCCACCCGGTCACGCTGGCCAGGCCGCGCTCGTTGACCTGCGCGTCGTGGATGGTGTGCGCGTGCCGTGCGCCGACGGCCTGTGCGAACGCGATCGCCTCGCCCATCCGCATCCAGGACGCCTGCCCCGGGACCAGCAGGGTCCGCACCGGCTCGTCCGGCACGTGCAGCGCGTCACCCGGATGGTAGAGGCCGTCGCCGATCAGGTAGCCGAGGTTGGCGCAGTCGGGCTGCCCGCCGTGGATCGGCGCGTGCCGGCCACCCACGGCGGTCACGGGGAACCCGGCCACGGTGAACCGCTGGCCGGCACGCACCCGGGTGACCGGCAGCGGAGCAAGGTCGGGCAGGCGGGCGCCCTCCGGGGCGTACACCGGCACGCCGAGGCCGGCCAACCGCAGCACGTCGACGTGGTCGGTGTGCTCGTGGGTGACCAGGACGGCCTCCGCGCCGGCCAGGGCCCGCGGCTCGCTCCACACGCCCGGGTCGACGACCAGCACCCGGCCGTCGTGCTCCAGCCGCACGCAGGCGTGGGTGTACTTGGTGAGGCGCATCGCGCGATGCTAGCCCGCGTCCGACGCCGGGGCGCCGAAACGCCCCGCCGCCGACGCGACGTGCCGGACAACCCGCCCCCGGCGGCGGGGCGTGGCGGATGATCGGGGCATGGAGCAGCCAGCGCCACGGGGGCACCGGTGCGTGCCGCACACCGCCGACGTCCGCATCGAGGCGTGGGCGCCGACCCGCGAGGCGTGCGTGGCCGAGGCGGTGACCGCGCTGGTCGACACGTTCATCGACCGGGCGGGAGCGGAACCGGGCACGGAGCGCGAGTTCCGGGCCCCGGCGGCCACCGACGAGGACCTGCTGGTGACCGTACTCGACGAGGTGATCTTCCGGATGGACACGGCCGACGAGCTGCCGCTGTCCACCGAGGTGGCCGACGACGGGGCGGGGGGCCTGGTGGTGTGCTGGCGGGTCACCGGTACGGACGCGGTCGAGCTGATCGGCGCGGTCCCCAAGGCGGTGTCCCTGCACGAGCTGCGGTTCGGTCCCACGGGCGACACCTGGTCGTGTGCGGTGACCCTGGACGTCTGACCGGCGGCCCGCCGGAGCCGTCCCGCCCGTCCGGCGGCCCGCCGAGGGCCCGTTCAGCCCTTCACCACGCCGACCGGCACGAGCCGCGCCACCTTGCGGCACAGCCCGGCGCCCTCGGCCGACTCGACCACCGCCGAGACGTCCTTGTACGCCGCGGGCATCTCCTCGGCCAGCCCGCGCCGGGACGCCCCGCGTACGGCGATGTCCTGCGCCTCCAGTTCCCGGCGCGGGTCGCCGCCCTTCTCGGCCTTGACGGCCTGTTTGCGGCTCTGCACCCGTCCCGCGCCGTGGCAGGTGGACGCGAAGGCGGGTGAGCCGGGCACGCCGGTGAGCACGTACGACCCGGTGCCCATCGAGCCGGGGATCAGCACCGGCTGGCCCACGTCGCGCAGGTCGGCGGGAAGGTCCTCGTGGCCCGGGGGCAGCGCCCGGGTGGCCCCCTTGCGGTGCACGCACAGGGCGCGCCGGACGCCGTCGACCTCGTGGGTTTCGATCTTGGCGAGGTTGTGCGAGATGTCGTACACGAGGTCGAGGCGGTGCCCGACCTCGCGGGCGAAGACCTTGCGGGCGGCGTCGGTGAGCAGCTGCCGGTTGGCGCGCGCGTAGTTGGCGGCGGCCGCCATCGCGCCCAGGTAGGCGCGGCCCTCGTGCGACGACACCGGCGCGCAGGCCAGCTGGCGGTCCGGCACGTCGATGCCGTGGCGGGCCATCACCTTCTCCATGCCGCGCAGGTGGTCGGTGCAGATCTGGTGGCCGAGCCCCCGCGAGCCACAGTGGATCATCACGCAGACCTGGCCGGGGTGCAGGCCGAACGTGGCGGCCACCGCGTCGTCGTACACCTCGGCGACGGCCTGTACCTCCAGGAAGTGGTTGCCCGAGCCGAGGCTGCCGACCTGGCGCGCGCCGCGCTCGATCGCCCGCTCGCTCACCTGCCCCGGGTTCGCGTCGCTCACGGCGCCCTGGTCCTCGCACCGTTCCAGGTCCCGCTCGACGCCGAACCCGCGTTCGACCGCGTACCGGGAGCCACCACGCAGCACCCCGTCGAGTTCGTCGCGGCCCGTGAGGTGCCACACCGCGCCCTTGCCCATGCCGCGCGGCGTGGCCTCGGCCAGGCCGTCCATGAGCGCGTCCAGCCGGGGGGTCAGCTCCGCGCGGTCGAGGTCGGCGGCGAGCAGGCGTACCCCGCAGGAGATGTCGAAGCCCACGCCGCCCGGCGAGACGACCCCGCCGTGCTCCAGGTCGGTGGCGGCCACGCCGCCGATCGGGAAGCCGTAGCCCCAGTGCACGTCCGGCATGGCGTACGAGGCGTCGACGATGCCGGGGAGCGTGGCCACGTTCGCCACCTGGTCCAGCGACCGGTCGGCTCCGGCGTCCGGCAGCAGCGAGCGGGTCGCGAAGACCACGCCCGGTACGCGCATCGGGTCGTGCCGGTCGATCCGGAACCGGTACGGCGACTCCTCCACCAGCTCCACGTCATTGCGGCTACCCCGCTCCGCCGTGCTTACACGCGCGCCGGGCTCACTGCCGCTGCGCGCCGCGACCCGGCCCGTTCGCGGGCGCCGGCCGGCGCATGGCCCACACGTGCGGGCCACCTCCGGGCACGTCGACCTCCCCGGTCACCACGAAGCCGAGCCGCCGGTAGAACCGCACGTTCTCCGGCGACGAGGTCTCCAGGACGGCCGGAAGCCCGGCCCGCTCCTGCTCGGCCAGCCCCGGCTCCAGCACCCGACCGCCCAGCCCCCGGCCCTGCTCGGCGCGCCGGACACCCACGCCGGCCAGCAGGAACGCCGGCTGTGCCGTGCGCAGCGGGGCGCACGCGGCCTCCGCCGCGACCATCGCCGGGTAGCGGTCACCGGCCAGCTCGGCGTCGCGGGTGGCGACGGTCGCCCAGACGTCGTCGGGCACCGGCCGGTCCGGGCACATCCACACCGCCACCGCGTGGAGCCGGCCGGCCGGGTCCAGGGCGGCCCACACGTCGCCGTACGGCAGGCCGACGGCCTCGATGGTCAGCGCGAACAGGCCGGTGAGCCGGTCCCGGTGCCGGTCCGCGGCGACCGTCCAGCTCGTCCAGGCGTACCCGTCGAAGGCGTCGGCGAGCACGTCCGCCGCCTCGGCCACCTGCTCGTGGCCGATCCGGCGCACCTCCACCCCACTCCCCCCGTTCGCTCGCGGTTTCCGGATCTTCGCACGCGGCCCGCCCGTTGTCCGCGGATAACCGGGTCCGGTCGCCGTCCCGATCATCGACGTGTCGCGACCGCGGGGGCCGGGTACTGCGCCCACCATGCCCGCACGTTTCGAGGACTACCCCCGTGTCGCCATCGTCACCGGCGCCAACTCCGGCATCGGCAAGGCCTGCGCCGTGGCGCTCGCCGAGGCCGGCTTCGACGTCGGCATCACCTGGTACGGCGACGCCGACGGCGCGCGGCGCACCGCGACCGAGGTCCGCAACGCCGGCCGCCGCTGCGAGGTCGCCGAGATGGACCTGACCCGGCTGCCCGACGCCGCCGACGTCGTCGACGAGCTGGCCGACCGGCTGGGCGGCGTGGGCGTCCTGGTGAACAACGCGGGCACCGGCGCCTCGGCGCCCTTCGTCGACACCGGGTGGGCCCAGTGGCGAGAGGTGCTCTCCGTCGACCTGGACGGGCCGTTCCTCTGCGCGCAGCGGGCCGCCCGGCGGATGCGCGCCGCCGGCACCGGCGGGCGGATCATCTCCATCACCAGCGTGCACGAGCACGCGCCGCGGGTCGGCTCCGCCGCGTACTGCGCCGCCAAGGGCGGGCTCGGCCTCCTGACGAAGGTGATGGCGCAGGAACTGGCCGCGGACGGGATCACCGTCAACGCCGTGGCGCCCGGCGAGATCGCCACGCCGATGACCGGCCAAGAGGACGTCGACCCGTTCACGCAGGACCGGCCGGGGGTTCCGGTGGGTCGGCCCGGCGACGCCCGGGAGGTCGCCGCCGTGGTGGCGTTCCTCGCCTCCCCCGCCGCCGCGTACGTCACGGGCGCGTCCTGGCCGGTCGACGGCGGCATGCTCATGATGGGCCCGCAGGCCAACGCCCTCACCACGGACGACTGGCGGCACGTCGGGTAGCGGTGGCGCGGGCGCCGACCCGCGTGATCGACTTCCCGTCGCCGACCCGCACGCCGGGTGACCGCCGGAGCGCGGGACAATGGCGGGGCACCGGCGCGCCCGCGCCGGCGCGGGCCCACGGTGGCGACGGGAGAACGGACGGCGTGTCGGAAACCCCCCGGTCGGCGACACCGGCGCGGAACGACCTGCGCGCCGACTGCGCCCGCTGCTTCGCGATCTGCTGCGTGGCGCCGGCCTTCGCCGCGTCCGCCGACTTCGCCATCGACAAGCCCGCCGGCCGGCCGTGCCCGAACCTGCGCACCGACCACCGCTGCGGCATCCACGCCGACCTGCGGGGCCGGGGCTTCACCGGCTGCACGGTGTTCGACTGCTTCGGCGCCGGGCAGCAGGTCGCGCAGGTGACCTTCGGCGGGCGGGACTGGCGGGAGGCCCCGGAGACCGCGGGCGTGATGTTCGACGTGTTCGCGGTGATGCGGCCGCTGCACGAGCTGCTCTGGTACCTCACCGAGGCCCTGGCACTGACCGTGCCGGCCGCGCTTAGCGAGGAGCTCGACCGGGCCCACGCCGAGACCGTACGGCTCACCGGGCGTGACGCGCGGGAGCTGCTGGCGCTGGACGTCGGCGCGTACCGGGACCGGGTCAACCCGCTGCTGTCCCGGGCGGGGGACGCGGCGCGGGCGCGCGGCGGGCGGCCCGGCGCCGACCACCGCGGCGCGCCGCTGTTCGGCGCGGACCTGCGCGGCGCCGACCTGCGTCGGGCCAACCTGCGCGGCGCGCTGCTGATCGGGGCCGACCTGCGCGGGGTGGACCTGCACCTGGCCGACCTCACCGGGGCCGACCTGCGGGGCGCCGACCTGCGCGCCGCCGACCTCTCCGGCGCCCTCTTCCTGCACCAGTCCCAGCTCGACGCCGCCCGCGGCGACGCCCGCACACGGGTGCCGGCACGGCTGCGACGGCCGGCGCACTGGACGTCGCTGCCGGTCGTCCCGACGCGCCGCCCGTCCCGGACCGCTCCCGCCACGGGACGCGGCCGGCGCCGCTGACGGCGGCGGCCTACGACCCGCCGTCGCGCAGCCCCTCGTGGACCGGACAGGCCGGGCAGCGCGCCCGGTCACAGAGCCGGCAGAGGTACGCGAGGCTGCGCCGATCGGTGACCTCGTGGCGCAGGAGGGTCCGGGCGACGTCCGCGAGGTTGTCCCGCTGCTCGTCGCTGAGCGGCGCCAGCACCTCGGCGAGCGCCGTCTCGCGCGCCCGCAGGACGTCCTGCGCCGCGGCGACGCCCTCCGGCGTCAGGTGCAGGGCCCGGCTGCGCGCGTCCGCGCCCGGGCGTCGCTCCACCCAGCCGTGCTCGCCCAGCCGCCGAACCAGGTGCGCGGCCCCGGGCTGGGTGAGCCCGAGCACCTGGCGCAGCCACTCGGCGGTCACCCCGGGCTGGTCCTTCAGCACGACCAGGGCCTCGGCCAGGGCGCCGCCCGCGCCGGCCGGGCCGGTGACCGCCGCGCGCATCCGGGAGCCGACGAGCAGGGCCAGCGCGCCGAGCAGGTTGGGGGCACCCGCGTCGGGTAGATACATAAGTCATGAATGTACCTGGGCGGGCGGTCGTCCTCATCGTCGTGATGAACCTCGCCTACCTGCCCGTGGCCATGCGGCAACTCCTCGTCGTCCTGCTCGGCCACCACAACACCGGCAGTTTCACCACCGCGGGTATGGCCGGCGCCGCCTGCGGAATCGGGCTGGCACTCACCGCGCCGATGGCCGGACGCCTGCTCGGACGGCTCGGCGACCGGCCGGTCCTGCTCGCCACCGGCGTCGGCCACCTGGGCGCCCTGCTGGGGCTCGCCGTCGTCACCGACCCCGCGGGATTCGTGGCGCTGGCCGCAGCGGCCGGGCTCAGCAGCCCGCCGGTGCTGGCCGCCGGGCGCGCCCGCCTCGCCACCCTGGTCCCCGCTCCGGAGCTGGGCCGCGCCTACGCCGTCAACGCCGTCGGGCAGGAGGTGCTCTACGTGGGCGGTCCGCTCGCCGTGACGCTGAGCCTCGCGGTGACCGGCCCGGCCGGCGCGCTGCTGGGCTTCGCCGCGGTCGGGAGCGTCGCGCTGGTGGCCACGGCGGTCGTGAGCACGGGCGGCCCCGGCCGCGGCTGGACCGGGACGGCCACCACCTCGCTCGCCGGCCGGGCCACCCTCCGGACCCTGATCGGCACGCACGTCGCGTACACCACGTGCATGGGCGCGATGTGGGTGCTGGTGCCGGCGTTCGCCGCCGCCGTCGGGCGGCCCGGGCAGGCCGGACTGCTGGTCGCGGTCTGGTCGGCCGGCAGCCTGGCCGGCGGTCTCCTGCTCGCGCGCCGCGGCCGGCCAGGCACCCCCGGCCGGGCGTACCTGGGGTTCCTCGCGGCGTTGACGGTCACCTCGTTCGCGTTGCCGCTGCCGCGCAGCGTGCCGCAGATGGCCGTCGCCCTCGCCGTCTTCGGGCTCGGCCTCGCCCCCTGGCTGGCGGTCACCGACGAGATCCTGGCCCTCACCACGCCCGCGCCGCGGCTCGCCGAGGCGTACGGCTGGCTGCTCACCGCCGGGCAGCTCGGCATCTCCCTCGGCGCGGCCACCAGCGGCGCGGTCAACGACCGGTTCGGCAACGCCGCCGCGTTCCTGGTGGTCGGTGCGGCGCTGACCCTCGCCCTCGGCACGGCGGGCCTCCGCCGCCGTACGCTGCGCGCGCCCGCCCCGGCGGCCACGAGCCGGGCGGCCCACCCGGTGGCGCCGGGCTGACGTTTCGCCGGTTCGCCCCCGGGTAGCCACCGCCGAGGCGGAGACGGCAGCGACGGGAGGCGACCGTGGGCTTCAGAACGCGGCAGGGCAAGCAGCCGGTCGATCCGGAGCACGCCGAGGACGAGGCCGGCCAGCGCCCGCTGGTCCAGGTCGAGGCGGACACCGACGTCCCGCCCCCGGACGACACCGACGTACGGCCCGACATCGTCACCGAGGACGACGGGTCGGGTGTGGCCGGCGGCTCCTCCGGCAGCAGCAGCGGCGGTTCCGGGATGCCCGGACACCCCGACGCGGCCCGCTGACGGGGGTTTGCGGCCCGGTCGACGGGGCAGGAGTCCGGCATGACCGACGAACGCATCCACCGCGCCGACACCGACGAGCCCGACGGCGTCACCGCCCTGCAGGCGTCGCTGCGGCAGCCCGGCGAGTCGCTCCCCGGCGCCACCACCGGCGACGACCTCGCCGACCTGCCCGCCGAGGACGCGTCGCCGGCGGGCGACACCAGCCGCGCCGGGTACGACGTGGACGCCGTCTCCGGCGCCGTCGACCCCAACCCCTGACCCGGGCCCGGTCAGCGGGCGGGGACCCCCGCGCGAGCCTCGGTCATGCCGCGGTTGGCCAGCGCGTCGGCGCGTTCGTTCTCCGGATGGCCGTTGTGGCCCTTGACCCACAGCCAGGTGATCTGGTGGCGGGCGCAGGCCGCCTCCAGCCGCTGCCACAGATCGGCGTTCTTCACCGGCTGCTTGGCGGCGGTGCGCCAGCCGTTGCGCTTCCACGACGCCAGCCAGCTGGTGATGCCGTTGCGCACGTACGTGCTGTCGGTGTGCAGCTCGACGGCGACCGGCCGGGTCAGGCTCTCCAGAGCCTGGATGGCGGCCATCAGCTCCATGCGGTTGTTGGTGGTCGGGGTCGCCTCGCCGCCGCACAGCTCCCGCTCGTGGCCGCCGTAGCACAGCACCGCGCCCCAGCCACCGGGCCCCGGATTGCCGCTGCACGCACCGTCGGTCCAGATCTGCACCACTCTGCCGGCGTCCACCATGCCGGCAACCTACCCGCCGCGGGGTCCGTGGGATGCCGCCGGGCCCTCAGGCGCCCTCGCGTGTCCCGCCGTCGCCACCCGGCGTGACCCGGTGCAGCAGGCGGAAGCGCTCGGCCACCACGAGGGTGTCGTCGTCCACGGTGAAGTCCGGGTCGCCGAGTTCGGCGCGGACCTCGGGGGTGTGCCAGAACTCCTCGTGCCCGGCCCGCCAGCCGGCCACCGACTCGTCGCCCTCCCCCTCGTCGAGCGCGTGCCGCAGGTCCACGTCGGCGAGCCGGAGAACCCGCACGTCGGTCGTCTCGATCACGGCGACGGGCCGCTGCGCCGAGTCCACCACCACCGACCGGTCGCCGACCTGTGGCAGGGGCTCACCCGCCCGCTCGTACCCCAGCGCGAGGGCCGTCGTCGTGGTCTTCGCACCGGCGAGGATCGCCGCCACCAGCTTGTCCCGCAGCGGGCCGGGGAACGCGAACTCCGCGTGAGGAAGATCATCGAACGGCATCGGCCCAGAATAGCGGCGCTCGGCTAGGGTCCCGTGCGTGGAGCGACACGTCACCTTCGACCGGTTGCACAACTTCCGCGACCTCGGGGGGTACCGGGCCGACGACGGACGCACCGTGCGGTGGGGCCTCGTCTACCGGTCCGACTCGCTCGGCAAGCTGACCGGCACGGACCTGGAGCGCTTCCGCCAGCTCCGTGTGCGTACGGTGATCGACCTCCGCTACCCGTGGGAGATCGCCGCCCGCGGCCGGGTGCCGGACGTGGACGGGTTGGCCTGGCACAACCTGAGCATCGAACACCGCCCCTACGACCAGGCGACCATCGACCCGGCCCTCGACCCGTGGCGCTACCTCGCCGACCGCTACGCCGAGGTGGCCGCCGACGGGGCGCGGGAGCTGCGCCGGGCGTTGGAGGTCATCGCGGGCGCCGACGGGCCGCTGGTCTTCCACTGCGCGTCCGGCAAGGACCGGACGGGCCTGCTGGCCGCGCTGCTGCTCGCCCTGCTCGGCGTCGACGACGACCAGATCGCCGAGGACTTCGCGTTGACCGAGCTTGCCACCGAGCGGCTGGTCGCCGACTGGCACGCGCTGCACCCGGACAGGACGCTGGTCTGGCCCGGCTACGGGCGAGCGCCCGAGGAGATCATCCGCCTCGTCCTGGCCGACCTGGCCGCCGCGCACGGCTCGGTCCGGGGCTACGCGGCCGACCGGCTCGGTGTCGACGACGACCTTGTGGGACAGCTGCGCGACCGGCTGCTCGACGGCTGAGGCGGCGGCGCGGCGCGATCGCGGCAGGCGTACGGCGGCCGCGCGAAATTGGCGCGCCCCCACGAACCCGGCTCTGGCAGAGTCGATCTCCATGAGCGGTGACTGGGACGGGCTGTGCGCCGAGGTGCAGAAGACGATCGACGAGTTGGTGGCCTCCGGCCGGGAGTCCGGCGTGCAGGTCGCCGCGTACCTCGGCGGGCGGGCGATCCTCGACGTGCGGGCGGGCGTCGCCGACCGGGCCACCGGCCGGCCGCTGACCGCCGACGCGCCGATCTGGAGCGTCTCCACCGGCAAGGGCCTCACCTCGACCGTCGTGCACGTGCTGGCCGAACAGGGCCGGCTCGACTACGACCTGCGGGTGGCCGAGGTGTGGCCGGAGTTCGCCCGGCACGGCAAGGACGGGATCACGCTGCGGCACGTGCTCACCCACACCGCGGGCGTGCCCACCCTGCCGTCCGACGTGACACCCGAGGACTTCGCCGACTGGGACCGGATGTGCGCGATCCTCGTGGACGCCGAGCCGATCGCGCCGCCCGGCGAACTGACGGCCTACCACGCGTGGACGTTCGGGTGGCTCGTCGGTGAGGTGGTGCGCCGGGTCACCGGCCGCCGGATCTCGCGGGTGCTCGCCGACGAGGTGGCCGGCCCGCTCGGTGTGGCCCGCGAGCTGTACCTCGGCGTACCGGAGTCGGAGCTGGACCGGCTCGCCCCGGTCGAGGACCGCAACCTGTCCGTGCTGTTCGACTACGCCAGCACCGCCCTGCCGAACTTCGACCGGGTCGCCCCGCCCGCCGTCCGCCCCGGCGCCGAGGTCGGCCGCCGCCGGGACGTCCTCGCCGCCGACGTGCCGGCGACCGGCACCATGACGGCCCGCGCGGTCGCCCGGATGTTCGCCGCGCTGATCGGCGAGGTCGACGGCGTACGGCTCATCTCGCCGCGCCGGTTGGCGGAGGTCACCACGCCCGGGACGGCGCCGGGCCCGGAGTGGGTCTTCGGGCAGGAGATTCGCTGGGGGCTGGGGTACGCCCTGGAGCCCGACGGGGCGTTCGGGTCCTCCGGCAGCGGCGGCAGTGTCGCGTACGCGTACCCGGAGCTGGGGTTGACGGTGGCCGCCACGAAGACGCTGCTCTCGGCGGGTGACGGCGACCCGATGGAGGACCTGCGGGCGCTCGTCCGGGACGCGGTCCTGGCCCGGGAGGGGCGGCACTCGTCGGGCCCGGTGACCCGATGATCGACGAGGCGCGCGGCCAGGCGGTGATCCGGCCGGCCGAGCCGGCCGACGTGCCGGTGCTGCACCGGTTCATCGTCGAGCTGGCCGAGGCCGAGGACTTCCCGGGAGAGGTCACCGCCGCGCCGCGGGACGTGGCGCAGGCGCTGTTCGGGGACCGGCCGGTGGCCGAGGCCGTGGTCGCCACGGTCGACGCGGAACCGGTCGGCTTCGCCCTCTACTACCCCACGTACAGTACCATCCTCGGCCGGCCCGGCATCCACCTGGAGGACCTGTACGTGCGCCCGGAGTGGCGCGGAGCCGGGCTGGGCCGCGCGCTGCTCGCGCACCTCGCGGAGCTGGCCGTCCGTCGCGGCGGCGCCCGTCTGGAGTGGTGGGTGCTGCGGACCAACGACCCGGCGCTGCGCTTCTACCGGCGGTTGGGGGCCCGCACGCTCGACGAGATCGAGGTGCTGCGCCTCGACGGCGACGCGCTGCGGGGGCTGGCCGGCGGCGGGCCGATCGGCTGAGGTCAGGCGCCCGCGCGGTCGGGCCGAACCGGGGCGGCGCCGTCGCGCGCCGGGCCCGGCGCGGCACCGTCGCCAACCGGGCCGGAGGCGGCGCCGCCGTCAACCGGGCCGAAGGCGCCGGCGCCGCCAACGGGGCCGGGCGCGGCCTCGTCGCGCATCGGCCCGGGCGCGACGCCGTCGCGGACGGGCGCCGGGACGGGCGGCGCCGGTCGCGGCGGGCGGAGCCGGTCGCGCAGCCGGTGCAGCGCGTCCCCCGCGGTGGCGGCGACCATGGGCAGCGGCCGGGTCGACCGCATGACGGCGAGTTCCTCGGCGGGCGTCGTCGTGCCGTCGAGGAACCGCAGCACCCGCTCGGCGGGGTTGCGGTCGAAGAGCCGGTCGAAGAACTCGGGCCCCCCGACCGGGCCCCGGTCCAGCGCCCGCAACGCGACCGCGTCCATCCAGCGGTGCCGGCGGGGGTACGCGGGCTCCGGCACGGGCGGGCGGCCGGCCACGAGCGCGGCCGCGATCTGCTCGGCCTGCCGGCGCATCGCCGAGAAGGTGAAGCCGGTGGAGGGTCGGGTCGCGCCCCCGGCGGTGCCGAGGCGGACCACCCGGGGCGACGGCCGGGCGACGAACGGGCCGTCGGTCATCGGGATCACGCCGTTCTCCACCTCGCGGACGGTCAGCCGGCCCGGGTCGAGGCCCAGCAGGTCCCGGTAGCCGGCCAGCGCGGCGTCGTAGCCCGCGCCGCCGAGCAGGGTGGGTCCGAATTCGGTGTACTCGACCAACGCGTACCGGTCGCTGACCGGCAGGACGTAGCCGAAGGAGACGCCCCGGGACGGTTGCCGGGTGCGGAAGTCCATGAGCACGGCGCGGCCGGGATCGAACACGGGCGTGTCCGCCGCGAGCCACCAGCCGCGGAAGTGTTGCAGCCACCGGGTGCGGCCGGGCCGCGCGGGCGGGCGGGGTCGGGAGTCGAGCACCCAACCGGCCCGGACGGTCGGCCCGCCGCCGGCGGTGCGGACGCGCACCCGCTCGCCATCGTCGTCGACCCGGTCGACGGCGGCGACCACCCGGGTCACGCCGAGACGCCGCTCCGCCTCGGCCGCCCGGTCGTAGAGCGGGCCGGACCGGAGCATGGCGTACCGCAGCGGGGCGAGGTCGAGCGTCCGCCGCGCGGCGGGGGTGACGACCTCCACCTGCTGCCAGCTCGCACTGAGCAGCGGGTCGAGATCACCGCCCGGGCGGTCCCAGAACGCCCACGTCCGGTCCTGGCCGCGCCGGTGCACCGGGTCGACGACGGCCACCCGCAGCCCCCGGATCCCGCGCCGGTCCAGCGCGGCGAGGACGAGGGAGGCCGCGCCGCCGCCCCCGACCAGGGCGAGGTCCACGTCGACCGGTGCCGTGTCGCTCATCCGTCCACGCTGCCACATCGCGCTCCTGCCGGCGTCGCGGGTCTCGCGGTGCCGACCGCCGGAGCGGTCAGGAGACCCAGCAGATGACGGCGTCGCCGTTCTTCGCCGCCGCCGTGAAGTACTCGCGGACGTGCGGCAGGAAGTGGGCGACCCAGTCCAGCTCTCCCGGGCGGTCCCAGACCGCCGGGTAGATCTCGGCGCGTTGCAGCTCGGCCGGGTCGACGCCGTCGATCAGGGCCGCCCCGGTGAGGTCGGCTAGCGCGGTGGCGGCCTCGGCGACCTGCTCGGGCGTGAGGTAGCGGGGCGGCCCGTAGCCCCAGTCGGTCTCGGGGTCGGTCAGGATCTCCTGGGCGGCCTCCCAGTCGTCGGGGAGCGCCACGAACCACTGCTCGCCGGACACGATCGACACCGGGAAGCCCCGGCGGTCGAGCAGGAAGTCCAGGGCGTGCCAGGCCTTGTCGGTGCCCGAGAACCGGGGATCGGCCGGGCGCTCGGCCTCCTCCGCGTCCTCGACCCGCCGCGCCAGGTCGTACGCCCAGTCGAGGTCCTCCCCCGCCCGCGCCAGCTCCGCCGGCGAGACCCGCAGCCAACTCCCGTACATGCCCATGGCGCGAACCTAGCCGCCGCCTCCGACAGTGTGATCAGCCGGTGAGGGCGGGCGTGTCCGTCCCGGACGCCGGCGGGTCGGCGTACGCCCGGGCGACGGTGGCGCGGTCGAAGACCCGCCAGGTGGCGGCAGAGACCGCGATCGCCACCACGAACCCCACCCAGTACGGCGCGGTCAGCCCGAACCTCGCCGCGACCACCCCGCCGAGCAGGGCGCCGAGGCAGTTGCCGCCCGCGGCCACGAACAGCGTGGTGCTGGCGACCCGGCCCTGCAACGGTTCCGGGGTCAGCCGCTGGCGCAGCGAGTTGGCCACGATGTTCCACAGCGAGCTGTGCACGCCGAACGCGAACAGGGCGAACCCGATCAGCGGCGCGCTGCGGGAGGCGGCGAGCGCGAGGTGCAGGCCGGCCTCGACCAGCAGGCCGACGCGTACCGTCCAGGTGGCGCCGACGCGCGCGATGAGCCGGTCGCCGACCACCGCCCCGAGGACGCCACCGGCGGCCAGGCAGGTGAACAGCGCCCCGTAGCCGACCGAGCCGAGCCCGAGCCGCCGCGTGGCGAGCAGCACGAGCACGGCGACCGCCGCGGTCAGGGTGACGTTCAGCAGCCCGATGAGGACGGCCATGGTGCGCACCAGTCGCTGCCCGGCCAGCCAACGGAACCCCTCCACGATCTCGGCCCGCACCGAGCGCCGGCGCGGCGCGCCGTCCGGACCGCCGGGCGCGGCGGCCCGGTAGCTGCCGCCCACGAGGGCGATCAGGACCGCGCTGAGGGCGTACGTGGCGGCGTTGACGACGAACGGGCTGCTCGCCGCCGTCGCGAACAGGAAGCCGCCGAGCGGACCGGCGAGCATGCCGTGCATGAGGGTGGTGCCGCCGTTCAGCCAGCCGTTGGCGCGTTCGAGCCGGGAACGGGGCACCACGGCGGGCAGCAGCGCCTGGCCCGCCGCCCGGAACACGATCTCGCCGGTGTTCACGACGAACAGGACGGCGTAGAGCAGCGCGACCCCGGCCCACCCGGTCATGATCGCCGTCGCCAGCACGGCCAGCGCGGCCACGCGTACCCAGTCGATGACGACCATCAGCCGCCGCCGGTCGACCCGGTCGACCAGCACGCCGCCGGGCAGGGCGAAGAGAAGCCACGGCAGCCACGCCACGGCGGACGCCGCCGCGACCACGAGCGGATCGTCGCTGCGGGAGGCGACGAACAGCGGGGCCGCCACGGTCGCGAGACCGCTGCCGAGCGCCGAGAGGGTGCTCGCCGCCCACAACCTCGCGAACCTCGGCCCGAGCCGCTCCCCCGTCACGGCGAGCGAACCTACCAGGGCCTCCGGCGGGCCGCCCCCGGGTTTCGACCGGGGCGTGGGCACGGGTCGGGCTGGCGGCGGACAGGGTGACCGGACGACCGGCACGGCCCGACCCAGGCGGCGTTTTCGCAGCTCCGTCCCCCTGTGAGGCGGACACGTGACGGCAAAGAAGAATTCTCATTTTCACCGGATCGTGGGGCCAACCGCCCTAGTGTTGGGCACACCGGTGCTAGTCGGAGTTGGCCACCCGAACGACGTCCCACGTGCTCAGCGGACGAAAAGTGAGGGAACACGCGTATGAAACCGAAGACAGTCCTCGTGTCGGCGGCGGTCGGCGTAGGTCTCGGCACGCTCCTGCTGCCGGGCGCCGCCCTCGCCGAGACCATCGTGTCCCCGGCCAGCACCCCGGTCGGCGGCACGGTCGTGCTCACCGCCACGACGTGCAACCCGAAGTCCGGCGACGCGATCTTCCGCGTCACCGGCCCGAACCGCGACCAGAACGTCCGCTCGACCACGGCCGCGCCCGGCGGCGGGCTGAGCGCCGAACTGTTCACCGCCGGATTCACCCTCGGCACGTACACGGTGACCGCCACCTGCGGCGACGGAAGCGCCGCCGGAAGCGCCACCTTCACCGTCACGCCGATCGGCGGCGCGCCCGCCGGCGCCGGCGGCCGGGGCGACGGCACCGGCGCGCTCGCGGCGGGCGGTACCCTCCTCGGCGCCGCCGCGGCCGGCACCGTCCTGCTGCTGCGCCGCCGGCGCGCCGCGTCCCCGGTCGCGTAGGGCGTGGGTTCGAGTCCCCGATCGAGCCGAGGCGGAGTCCTGGGACTTCGACACAGGCCCTGAACCGACGCCCACCATCCCTGGGCACGGGTGCCCGCACCGGCACGGCCGGTGCGGGCACCCACGGCGGGAAACGGAGGTGCACCCGTGCGGCGGATCCGCGCGAACGCGCAGCCGACGGCGCTGGCCGTGGTGACCGTCGCGCTGCTGGCCACGACCGGCCTCGGCCTGGTCGCGGCGGGCCTGGACGCGGCCCCACCCCGACCGCCGCGGCCCGAGGCCGCCACGCCGGCGCCCACCAGTCCCCCGCCGGACCTGCCGCCCCTCCCCGCGTCGGCGCCGACGCTCGTGCGGATCCCCGCGATCGGCGTACGGGCCGAGGTCGTGCCGGTCGGTGTGGACGCCGCGGGCGTGCTGGAGGTGCCACCGACCGACCGGCCGGAGGTCGCCGGCTGGTACCGGTACGGGATCAGCCCCGGCGAGACGGGCAACGCCGTCCTCGTCGGGCACGTCGACTCGCCGGCCGGCCCGGCGGTCTTCTTCGACCTCGGCCGGCTGCGCCCCGGCCAGACCATCCGGGTCGCCCGGGCCGACGCGACCGTGGTGACGTTCACCGTGGACCGCGTCGCCGTGTACGCCAAGGACCGCTTCCCCGGCGACGAGGTGTACGGCCCGGCCACGGTGGCCGGTCTCCGACTGGTCACCTGCGGCGGCCGGTTCGACGAGCGCTCCGGCAACTACACCGACAACGTCGTCGTGTTCGCCACCCGCACCGCCTGACCGGCACCGCCGGTCCCCGCCCGAACCGGAGTCGGTGGCAGCGCGCCGCCCCGCGTACGGTAGGCCGGCAGCCGGCGACGCGGAGGTGGGTTGTGGATCAGCGAACGGCACGGCTCCGACCCGGTCCGGGCCTGCACGCCCTCCTCGACCGGCTGCTGGGCCGCGGCCCCGGCCGGACCGTCCCCGCCCCGCGTACGTCCAACCCGGACGCCGTCGTCGACTGCGCCGTCTACGTCCACGGCCGGCGTGAGCCCGGCCGCCCGCACTTCGCCGACGCGTACGCCCGCAGCCGCCACGGCCGGGACGCGTTCGTCTGGCTCGGGCTGCACGAGCCGGACCCGGCGGTGATGGCCGCCGTGGGCCGCGTGTTCGGCCTCGACGAGCTGGCCGTGGAACAGGCGCTCGCGGACGGGCACCGCCCGACCGTGCAGCGCCACGCCGACGTGACCCTGCTGGTGCTGCGCACCGCGGGCTACGTGGAGCACGACGAGCTGACCGAGGACTCCGAGGTGATCGACACGGGGGACGTCATGGTGTTCGTCGGCGACCGTTTCGTGGTCACGGTCCGGCACGGCGCGGCCGGGGCGCTCACGTCCGTGCGCGCCGAGATCGAGCGGCGCCCCGCGCTGCTGGCCGAGGGTCCCTGGGCGGTGGCGTACGCGGTCTGCGCCCGCATGGTGGACCTCTACCTGGAGGTCGCCGGGCACGTCGAGCGGGACCTGGAGCGGGTCGAGGAGAGTGTCTTCGCGCGCGACCGGGCCGCGGACATCCCGCAGCTGTACCAGCTCAAGCGTGAGGTGGTGGAGTTCAAGCGGGCGGTGCTGCCGCTGCAGACCCCGCTGCGGACGCTCCTCGACGCGCACCCGGCGAACCCGCCGCGCGCGCTGCACCGGTGGTTCGCCGACGTGGACACCCGGCTCGCGCGGGCGGTGGACCGGGTCGCCGCGTACGACGACCTGCTCACCTCGATCGTGCAGTCCCGGCTGGCGCAGCTCGCCGTCGAGCAGAACAACGACATGCGCAAGATCGCCGCCTGGGCGGCCATCGCCGCCGCCCAGACCGGCATCGCCGGGATCTACGGCATGAACTTCGCGCACATGCCCGAGCTGGCCTGGCGCTACGGCTACGCCGGCGCGCTCGGCCTCATGGCCGTGGCCGCGTTCACGCTCTACCGGCTCTTCCGCCGCTCCGGCTGGCTGTGAGGCGCCTACGGGTGGTGGCGGCGCAGGAAGGAGCGCACCTGCTCGCGGGCGTTGTCGGCGATCTCCGGGCCGTGGGTGAAGGCGGCCAGGTCGTACTCCAGCTCCCCCAGCACGTGCGCGGTCTCCTGGGTCATCCGGAAGTCGGTGCACAGGACCTTCACCGGCCACCGGATGCCGGCCACGTTGAACAACGCGTCACCGGTGATCAGCACCCGCGTGGGCTCGTGCAGCAGGGAGACGTGACCCGGGGAGTGCCCGGGCGTGTGCACCACGCGCAGGCCGCCGGCCACCGGGAGCAGGTCGCCGTCGGCGAGCGGCTCAGCCACCTCGACGGCCGGGAACCGGCCCCCGGAGAGCCGGGCGAACAGCCGGCCACCGGACACCGTGGGATCCCGCGGCGGGGCCTGGCCCGCCCGCGCGTACTCGACGTCGGCGGCGTGCGCGACGACGGGGGCCCCGGTGCGCCGGGCCACCTCCGCGGCACCGCCGGCGTGGTCCGGGTGCGCGTGGGTGAGGACGATCCGGACGACGTCGGCGGGGCTCTTGCCGATGGCGGCCAGACCGCGCACGATCCGCGCCGGCGCGCGCTTCACCCCGCAGTCGACCAGCGTGACGCTGCCGTCGTCGTCGACCAGGGCGTACGAGTTGACCAACGCCCGGGCCGCGGTGGGGATGCGCCAGACGCCGGGGGCGAGCGGTACCGCGGGAGAACGCGCCATGCCGGGGAGCGTACGGGACCGTGTCCATCCCGCCGGTGACCCGCGCCGCGGGACGTACGCCCGCCGCGCCCGGCCGGGCGGCCGCCGCTAGCCTCGCGGAGTGATGTGGAAGCGGTACGTGGCGATCGGCGACAGCACCACCGAGGGGCTGGACGATCCCGACGGCGCCGGCGGCTACCGGGGCTGGGCCGACCGGTTCGCCCTCGCGGTGGCGCGGGCGCAGGGCGGGCTGGAGTACGCGAACCTGGCGATCCGGGGGCGCACCACGGCCCGGATCCGGGCCGAGCAGTTGCCGGTGGCGCTCGGTCTCGCCCCGGACCTGGCCACCGTGGTGGCCGGCATGAACGACGTGCTCCGCCCGTCGTTCGACGTCGAGCGGGTCGCCGCGGACGTGGCCGCGATGCAGCGGGCGCTGGTCGCACAGGGCGCCACGGTGCTCACCTTCACCCTGCCCGACCCGGTTCCCGTGATGCCGGTCGCCCGCCCGCTGCGCGGCCGGGTGCTGGCCCTCAACGCGGCGCTACGGGCCGTCACCGCGCGGACCGGGGCCACCCTGCTGGACCTCGGCGCCCACGCGGTCGCCAGCGATCCCCGGTTGTGGAGCGACGACCGGTTGCACGCGAACAGCGCCGGCCACGAACGGATCGCGGCCGCCCTGGCGCACACGCTGGGGCTGCCCGGCACCGACGACTCCTGGGCCCGTCCACTGGTCGCCGCGCCGCGTCGGCGCCGGCCGGAGGTGATCCGCGCGGAACTGGCCTGGACCCGCCGGCACCTGCTGCCGTGGCTCGCGAGGCACCTGCACGGCCGGTCGTCGGGCGACGAGCGGGTGGCGAAACGCCCGGTGCCGCTGCCGGTCGACCTGGGCTGACGCCCGGTCGACCGGCAGCCCCGGACCGCTCAGTCCAGGTCGGTGCAGACGTCGTGCGTCGTGCCGTGCACCATCGTGAGGGTCTTCTCCAGCGTCGGGGCGAACTCGACGACGTACACCCCGTCGATGAGCCAGAGCCCGCGCGGCAGCGAACCTCCGTTCTCCCGGAATCCGAACAGCACCGGGCCGGTGACGTACCAGGTCATCGAGCCGTCCGGGCCGTACTCCACGAACGCGGTGCCGCTCGCGTCCACCTCGGTGCTCGCACCGGTCTCCAGGTTCGTCACCACACTGATCAACGCGCCCGTGTAGAGCTCCCGACGGGGCGAGCCGTCCGGGTACACCGCGAGCACGAGCTTGCGCACCTCGTCCACCACCGGCTCGACCCGGACGGCGAAGTCGCACCGCGCGCCGGCGGGCTGCTCGAACGGCTCCTGTGGAGCGGGAACCCAGCCGCCGTGCTGGCTTCCGCGCTCGTCCGCCGCCGCGGGCGCTCCGGTGGATCCGGTCACGGCGAGCACGACCGCCGCCAGGGCCGCTCCGAGTCTTGTTGTCCAACGCATGGTCACTCCATCAGTGTTCGACGATCCGGGCCGCACCAGGATCGCCACGACCGCTCACCACGGCCTCACCGCCCGTGGCGGCGACAGCGCCCCCGCGACGGCGGTCGAGGGGCCCGACCGGCGCCCGCCTCACCATCAGCTCACCGGCGACCGGGCACGTCCACTCGCGACGCTTGACAACCATCGGGGAGTGCCGGACGGTCACACCTGACATGGAATTCCGACTGCTCGGACCGTTCGAGGCGTACCAGGACGGTCACCGGGTCGATCTCGGCAGCCGTCGGCAGGAGCGGTGCATCCTCGCCGTGCTCCTGCTCGAAGCGGACCATCTGGTCCCCACCGACCGCCTCATCGACCTGCTGTGGAACGGCCGCCCACCCGCGTCGGCACGAAGGGCGCTGCACACCTACATCGGCCGGCTCCGGGCGTCGCTGGCGCCCTACGCGGTGCGGATCCGCACCGGCGGCGACGGCTACCTGGTCGAACGGGGCGAGCACACCATCGACGCCGACGAGTTCAGCGCGCTCGCCTACCGTGCGAGCGGCACCACCGATCCGGCGGAGCGGGTACGCCTGCTCGACCGGGCCTTGGCCCTGTGGCGTGGCCCGGTGCTGGCCGGCACCGCCGACGGGGACCTGCGGGAACGGCTGCACGGCCCGCTCGAGGAACTCCGGCTCACCGGCCTCGAGCTGCGGGCCGAGGCGCAGCTGGCGCTCGGCCGGCACCTCCGCGTGATCAACGAGTTGACGCCGCTGCTCGCCCTGCACCCGACGCGGGAGCAGTTCGCCGCCACTCTCATGACCGCGCTGTACCGGGGCGGGCGGCAGGCCGACGCGTTGGCGCTCTACCGGTCGACCCGGCGGACGCTGGTCGAGGAGCTCGGGATCGAGCCGGGCATGCGTCTGCGGGAGGTCCAGCGGCGGATCCTCCGCGACGACCACCGGCTCGACCGCCCCGGCCGGCCCGTGTACGAGGTGCGGGTCCGCGACGAATGCCTACCGTGGAGCGTCGGCGGGCATCCGGCGCTGGAGTTCTGCAACACCTTCGCGGGGTGGGGACACGAGCCTCCGCTACCCGGCTCCGAGTGGCTCCGCGAGTACCGCACCCTGGCCGTGTGGACGGGCCACGTCGGGCTCACGGACGACGCCGCGGTGAGCCGGTTGATCGACCTGGCCCGGCGCGACCCCGAGGCGGCCGCCGCCGAACTCGACACGGCACGCGCTCTCCGCACCCGGCTGTACGCCTGCCTGACCGATCCGGGCGACCGGCCGGCGTTCGAGGCCGTCGCCCGGTACGCGGAGGCGGCCGCCAGGACCCTGGTGTTCCGGCGCGATGCGGACGGTCGCGGACGGTGGTGGCCCGACCTGTCGGCCGGCCTCCGGCTGCCGGTGCACGCCGCCGCCTGGAGCGCCGCCGAACTCCTCGCCGACCCGCGCCGGTTCACCATCCGGGCGTGCCCCGACCGGCGCTGCGGCTGGCTGTTCCTCGACGAGAGCGGCATGCGCCGCTGGTGCAGTCTGGCCACCTGCGGCCGGCCCGCCGCCGCGCCGTGCCAGGTCGCGTGACCGGCGCGGGCGGCTGCCGACGGGGGCGGGAGACCGCGCCGTTCAGCGCTCGATCGGAGACGCGGGACCGCGCCGTTCAGCGCTCGATCGGAGACGCGGGACCGCGCCGTTCAGCGCTCGATCGGGGGCCGGGTGCGCGCCCGCTTCAGCTCGAAGAACCCATCGGTGCCCGCCACGAGCAGGACGCCGTCCCACAGGCGTCCGGCGTCCTCGCCGCGCGGGGCGGGGGCCACCACCGGGCCGAAGAACGCGGTCCGCCGGCCGTCGACCGTGACGTGGATGGTCGGGGTGCCCAGGTCCTCACCGACCGGCTCCAGGCCGGCGTGGTGGCTCGCCAGCAGCGCCGCGTCGTACTCGGTGCTGTCGGCCGCGTCGGCCAGCTCCGGGGCGAGCCCCAGCTCGGTCAGCGCCGCGACGTAGAGCTCCCGGCCGATCGGGGCACGCTCGTGGTGGATGCGGTTGCCC
Source organism: Micromonospora costi (assembly GCF_003626655.1). Taxonomy (GTDB): domain Bacteria; phylum Actinomycetota; class Actinomycetes; order Mycobacteriales; family Micromonosporaceae; genus Micromonospora; species Micromonospora costi. The sequence goes on along the minus strand of NZ_RBAN01000011.1, from coordinate 67,119 downwards.
AGCGCGGTGTAGAGGTCGCGCAGCACCTCCGGCCCGTACTTCTGCTCGGCGGCGACGGCCACCCGCACCGGGCCCATCCCGGGCTTGAGCCACTCGCGGTACCACTCCTCGATCCCGTCCCGTCCGTCGTTGAGCACGAACAGGCTCATCACGTGGAAACGGACGGTCACCGGTCGGACCCGTTCCACCTCGAGCAGCCAACGCGAGGCGTTCCAGGCCCACGGGCAGCGCGGGTCGAACCACATGTCGGCGGTCGTCATGATCTCTTCCAGCCCCTCTCGGCATCGGTACGCTCCCCACTCTGCCGGTCCGATCGGCCCATCGGCAGAGCCGTTTCCCGCCTCTGTTCATGGGCCAATCCGCCCGTCCGGCCGCCGCCGCCACGCCGGCGTGCCGCCGCCTGGCCGGGTGCGGCAGGATGGCCGCGTGGCGAAGCGTGGCGGCCGGCGGGGCGTGGGCGGTGAACGGTCGGCGGCCTGTCCCTGCGGTTCCGGCCACCCGTACGCGCAGTGCTGCGGCCCGCTGCACCGCGGCACGGCCGACGCTCCCACCGCCGAGGCGCTCATGCGCTCCCGGTTCAGCGCCTTCGCCGTGGGAGACGCCGCGTACCTGCTGCGCAGCTGGCACGAGAGCACCCGGCCGGCCCGGCTCGACCTGGACCCGGCCCAGCGGTGGATCCGGCTGGAGATCGTCGACACCGCGGCCGGGGGCCTCTTCGACAGCACCGGCACGGTCGCGTTCCGCGCCCACTACCGCGCCGGCGGCAGCGCCGGGACCCTCGTCGAGCGGAGCCGGTTCGTCCGCACCGACGGCCGCTGGGTCTACCTGGACGGCGACCAGACCTGACGGCGCGTCGGGCCCGCGCGGCGGCCCGTCCGGACGCTATGCTGGCGGCGGCGCAGTCCCGCGCCTCACCTCCCTTCCGGCGCTCACGCCGCCGGCCTCGCGGAGGCAAAGGGGGCCCCGAGCCCTCGGGACGCGGTGCCACATGCCCCAATCCGGCGGGGTCGACGGGAGCGTGAGTCCCTGCGGTCGCGCCGTTGACAGGGAGCATGTGATGACCAGTCGAAAGTCGTTCAAGTCCCGGATACGCACCCGCATGGACAAGACCGGCGAGAGCTACACGGCGGCCCGCCGGCAGCTGCTCGCCCACATTCCCGCCACCGCCACCGCCCCGGATGCGACCGACCCGTCCGGGACCGCGCCGGTCTTGCCCGCGACCGCACCGGCACCGCCCGCGCCGGCCGGCACGAGCGCCGGTGCCGCGGAACAGATTGAGCGGATCGCCGACCCGCTGCTGCGCGAGCGCACCGGCCGTGACTGGCAGGAGTGGTTCGGCCTGCTCGACGCGGTGGACGCGACCGGGCTCACCCACACCGAGATCGCCCGGTGGCTGGTCACCGTGCACGAGGTGCCCGGCTGGTGGGCGCAGACCGTGACCGTGGGCTACGAGCAGGCCCGCGGGCTGCGGCGGCCCGGCCAGCGGCGCGACGGCGGCTACAGCGCTGGCGGAAGCCGGACGGTCGGCGTACCGGTGGAGCGGCTCTTCGCGGCCTTCGCCAACGAGACGCTGCGCGCGCGCTGGCTGCCGGGCGTCGAGGTACGGCTGCGGACGGCCACCCCGCCCCGCACCTACCGCGCGGACTGGGCCGGCGGCCCCACGCGGATCGTGGCCGGTTTCACGGCGATTGGGCCGACCCGGTCACGGGTGGCCGTCCAACACGAGAAGCTGACCGGTGCGGAGCAGGCGGCGGAGCTGAAGGCGTACTGGCGGGACCGGCTGGCCGCGCTCAAGCAGCTCCTCGAGGCGGACGGAGACGCGCAGTGACCATCACGACCTTCATCAACCTGCCCGTACGCGACCTGCTCACGGCCGCGGAGTTCTTCCGGTCGGTCGGCTTCACCGGCGAGCGGCCGACGGCCGACGCCACCGCCCTGCAGCTGACCCTCAACGAGACGACCCAGCTGATGCTGCACATCGCGTCCTCGTTCGAGGAGTACACCGGAGTCGCGGTCACCGACACGACGACCAGCCGCGAGGTGATCGTCGGGCTGGCCACCGACAGCCGGGAGCGGGTCGACGACCTGGTCGACCGGGCCGTGGCGGCCGGCGGGGAGGCCCTCGGCCCGGGCCGGGACACCGGCCCGTTCTACATGCGCGGGTTCCGCGACATCGACGGCCACCAGTGGTCGTTCCTGCACCTGGCCGGCTGAGGAGGGGCACCGGCCGGGTCGACGAGGGACGCGGGGCGGGCGCGGGTCAGCCGAAACTGACCCGCGCCAGCCAGAGGTCGAGCAGGGCGCGGTCGCCGAGCACCTCCACGGTGCCGTCGGCCGGCGAGCGGCGCCCGTAGACGGTGAGCAGCAGCTCGGTGAGCGGGCCGCGGACCGCGACCGCCGCCTTCTCGTGGGCGCGCCGCCAGCTGCCCACCTCGCCGGTCAGGTCGACCAGCCACTCCGCCCCCACTCCGGGCGCCGTGTCGGTGGCGTGCAGGTGCAGGGTGCGCCCGGGGCCGAACAGCTCCCGCCGCTCGGGCCTGATCTCGAGCATGACGGGCAGCGAGTCCAGTTCCATCCACTCGTCGAGCGCGTCGACCACCACCGCCTCGGCGGCGTCGAACGGCACGCCGAGGGCTAGTGCGGCGTCGGCCCGGTGCACGAGCGTCTCGTGGGCGAAACGGCGGGCGTAGAAGGCGGCGTCCGCGCGACCCGGGATCGGCGTCCAGACCCGGGTGTCGGGGCCGGCGGCGCGCAGGGTGTCGGCGAGCCGGGTGGCGCCCGCGACGAGCCACGACCCGACCACCTCCGGGTCGCCGTCGGTGTGCCCCGACAGCTCCCGCAGCTCCGTGTCGGGCAGCGGGGCCTCGGCCCGGGTGCGCACGATCTCCTCGGCCCAGCGGTGACCGGCGCCCAGGTGCCGCGCGAGCTGGGCGGTCGTCCAGCCGGGGCACGACGGGACCGGGGACAGCAGGTCGGCGCCGGCCAGGTGCTTGGCCATCAGCTCGGCCTGGTCGACGATCTCGGCGCACCAGCCGTCGAAGCCCATCCCAGTCATGCGGTCACCCTAGCCACCGCCCCCGACACCGGGGCCGCCCCGACACGCGTCCGCCGCCGCGAACGTCGATCAGGCGCCGGTGCCGGCCCGCGCGGCGACCGGAGGTGGCGCGCTCGGGCCCGGTCGCCGGCTGCCCCCGCCGACGAGCGCGAGCAGCACCGCCACCCCCAGATACGGCACGGCGGCCACCGCGAACGCGACGGCGTTGCCCGCGCCCGTGGCCACCAGGGCGTAGCCCGCGTACACCGCGATGATCGTGACGTCGGTGGCCATGCCGGCCAGGGACGTCACGGTGGCCCGGCTCGGTCCGGAGATCCGGGCCTGCAACCGGGCCTCGGTCAGCACCGTGGCGAGTTGGAAGGCGCAGAAGGCCACCGCGATCAGGGCGAACCCCGACGGGTGGCCGGTCAGCGCGCCGGCGGCCAGGGCCGTCGCGGCGAGACCCAGCAGCACGGCGAACCCGCGGGTGGTGAGCCGCTCCCCCCACGGCGTGAGCAGACCACCCACGGTCACCCCGACCCAGACGGGCAGGAGCAGCAGCGGCACCGTCCGCGCGTCGACGCCGGTGTCCTGCGCCAGCAACGGGGTGTACTCGTCGAGGGCGCCCCACACCGCGGCCACCGCCGCGATCAGGAGCACCGCGGCGCGTACCGGCCGGGAGGTGCGGGCCTCGGCCAGCCCGAGGCGCAGGCTCGCGCCCCACCCGGGGTCCTCCTCCTCCGGCGGCCCGGAGTCGCCTCCGTCCCGTACGCCGGCACGGTCCTCGGGGAGGAGCGTGGCGACGGCTGCGGCGAGCACGCACGCCCCGACGCTCGCCGCGCCCACGGCGGAGTAGCCGCCGGCCGCGAGCACGGGGCCGGCCAGCACGATCGAGGCGAGCGCGCCGAGCACCTCGGCCGTCCGGGCCCGCCCCATGACCCGGGCGTACCGGCCGGCCGCGCCGCGCCGGTCCAGTTCGGTGTAGACCAGCGCCTCCTGCGCGCCGGAGCCCAGAGCGCCACCCGCGCCCCAGAGCAGGAAGCCGACGGCGAACGCCGGGTACGACGGCAGCAGCACCCAGACGGCGAAGCCGGCCGCGGTGACCAGCGGCGCGAGGCACAGCAGCAGCCGCCGCGAGACGGCGTCAGCCCAGGCGCCGGAGGGCACCTCCAGCACGATCGAGCTGACCGACCAGATGACGAACAGCGAGGAGATCTGCCAGACCGACAGACCGGTGTCGGCGAAGAGCAGCGCGTACACCGGGTAGAGCAGGACGAGGTCGCCCAGGAACGCGTACGCGTAGAGAGTGGCGGCCAGGCGGCGGGTGCCGCGGCCGGGCGCGGTGGTCACAGTGGTGGGGCCTTCCCGTGAGGACGAATCGGACGCCGGAGGTACGGCGGCCGAGGCGGCCCACGGGGCTGGTCCTCAGCGGTGCGTCAACATCGCCACGTCATGCCGCCGATGCTAGTCGCCGGCGGCGTGCCTGGGCCAGCGATCCGCCGGCGGCGCGCACACGACGGGGTGGGACGCGCCCGTCCCACCCCGCCGTGTCTCCCGCGAGGATCAGCGCCCGTCCGACCCCCGCTCGACGGGCGGGATGACCATGGTGGCCTCACTGTCGTCCGGCGTGCGCTGCGCGGGCGCCGGGGCGACGGGCGAGGTGCGCTGAGTGGTGTCGGCGTCGGCCGCCCGGGGCACCACCTGGGTCGCGTCCGGGTCGGCGGGTCGGGTGACCACCTGGGTCTCCTCCGGGTCGGCCGCCCTGGTCACCTGCGTAGCGTCGGGGTCGTCGGTGACCGGCCGGGACAGCTCGGCCTCCGCGTCGCGCCGCTCCGCCTGGTAGGCGCGGGCGTGGGTGGCGATCACGCGGGACTCCTGCTCGGCACGGGCCAGCCAGGACTCCCAGCGGCTCTGCATCGGACGGACGAGGCCGCCGCCCACGCCGACCACGAGGATGCCGCCGGCCGTGGCCAGCACCGCGACCAGCACCGGCGTGGTGACCGTGGTGGCCACGCCGATCTGGTTGAGCGCCGCGATGATGCCCAGGCCGAGCAGGAAGACGTACGCGATGGTGGCCAGCACCCGGCCGTACGAGAGGCCGCCGAGCGCACCACCGATGATGTCCTTGACGGCGCTGGCGATGGCCGCCGCGACCACCACGATGACGATCGCCACGAACGCGCGCGGCAGCCAGGCGATCACACCGGCGATCAGGTCGGAGATCGGATTCGGGCCCCAGATCCCGAAGGCCAGCTGGAGGGTGACCAGCAGCAGGCCGTAGTAGACGAGCTTGGCGACGATGTCGCTGGCGTCGTACCGGGAGCGGCTCAACGCCCGGCGGATGCCGCCGCGGTCGACGGCGCGGTCGAAGCCGACCCGCTCCAGGACCTTGTCCACGATCTTCAGCGCGGCCTTGGCGATCAGCCACCCGACGATCAGGATCGCCAGGAAGGCGACCGCCTTCGGCACGAAGAGCATCACCGCGCGGAGCGCGTCGCCCACCGCGTCGCCCACGTTGTCTCGCATTCGAAGTCCTCCACACCGGGATGGGTCGCACCTGTCGGTGCCGACCTACCCGGGGCGTACCGGACTTCAAACGCCGAACGGGACGGTCCCGCCGTCAGGACGGCGGGCGACCTCCGTGGCCGTCGCCCTCGGCCGCGCCCGCCACGCCCTCGGTGACCGGTCCGAGGTCCGGCGGTCGCGCGGCGGTCCCGAGGTCCGGCGCGGCGGTGGCCGGCCCGCCCGGAGACCGGGCGATCTGGTCGAAGAACCGCAGCAGCTCGACCGGGAACGGCATCACGAGGGTGCTGTTCTTCTCGGCGGCCACGTCGACCACCGTCTGCAACAGTCGCAGCTGGTACGCGCCGGGCGTGGCCGCCATCGCCCGGGACGCGTCGGCGAGCCGGCGCGACGCCTGGAACTCGCCGTCCGCGGCGATCACCCGGGCCCGGCGCTCCCGCTCGGCCTCGGCCTGCCGGGACATCGAGCGCTTCATGCCCTCGGGCAGCGAGACGTCCTTGACCTCGACCCGTTCGATCAGGAGTCCCCACGGCTTCTCCGTCGGCGCGTCGATGACGGCCTTCAGTTCGGCGTTGATCCGGTCCCGGTCGCCGAGCAGGGTGTCCAGGTCGGCCTTGCCGATCACCGAACGCAACGCCGTCTGCGCCACCTGGAGCACGGCCGACGGGTAGTCGTGCACGTTGACCAGCGCCTTGACCGGGTCGACCACCCGGTAGTAGACGACGGCGTCGACGGTGAGGGTGACGTTGTCGCGGGTGATGGCGCCCTGCGCCGGCACACCGATCACCGTGGTCTGCATGCTGACCCGCACCATCCGGTCGGCGATCGGGACGATCAGGTGCAGGCCCGGCTGGCGGATGCCCTCCAGCACCCGGCCGAACCGGAAGACGATGCCGCGCTGGTACTGCTGCACCAGGCGGAGGCTCAGCGCCAGCACGATCAGCACGATCACCACGACGATGACGACGGCGACCACCACGGCGGCTCCCATGGCACCCCCGATCCGGTCCGACACCCGCGTTGCGGCAGGGCGCATACCCGCTGATCCGGCCGACAGTCCTGCGAGTCGTGCCGAATCGGGGCACCGGAGTCGACGACGCGGGGGCGCGGGCCGCGTACCCGGGATTGGATCTCGCTCCGGTGCCGGCCGGCCTCCCTACGATGGCGTCCCACCGCCGGCCCCTGGAGGACGCCATGCTGGAGCGCTTCGCCGACCTGACCACGCCGCTGCTCGCGGACGCCTGCGTACGCCTCGGTGTGCCGCTGCGCGCCGCGCCGCCCGGCGTCCGGCCGGTGACCGCGGGCCAGCGGATCGCCGGGCGGGTGCTGCCGGCGCGGCACTACGGCAGCGTGGACGTGTTCCTGGAGGCGTTCGGTGACGCGGTACCGGGCGACGTGCTGGTGGTCGACAACGGCGGCCGGTCCGACGAGGCCTGCGTGGGTGACCTCGCGGTGCTGGAGGCCGCCGCGGCGGGCGTGACCGGCCTGGTGGTGTGGGGGCTGCACCGCGACACCGCCGAGCTGGTCGAGATCGGGGTGCCGGTGTTCAGCTACGGCAGCTACCCGCCGGGGCCGGTGCGCGTCGACGAGCGGGAGCCGGAGGCGCTGGTCACCGCCCGGGTCGGCGCTCACGAGGTGGGCCGGGACGACCTCGTCTTCGGCGACGACGACGGCGTGCTGTTCGTGGCCGGCGACCGCGCGGCCGAGGTGTTGGCCACGGCGGCCGGTATCCGGCAGGTCGAGCGCGAGCAGGCGACCCGCATCCGGTCGGGTGAGACCCTGCGGCGGCAGACGGCCTTCGACGACTTCCTGGCCCGCCGTGCCGCCGATCCGGCGTACACGTTCCGCCGGCACCTGCGCCGCATCGGCGGGGCCATCGAGGAGTGAGTCGGTTTGACGCCCGTCGACCCCTAGCGCGGCGCCGAGCGTTGGCAATATCCTCCACATCACGCGCGGCCTCTGGAGCTACTTTTCACGACCCCCGCCCGGCCGCAGAGGAGCTGTCATGCACGTCGACCATTCCGAACTGGACCGTCGCACCCTGCTGCGGGCCGGCCTCGGCGCCGCCACCGTCGCGGTCGTCGGGAGCGAACTCGCCTTCCCGGCCGCCGCCCAGGCCGCGCCGGGCGCCGACCTGGACTGGATCATCAGCTGTGACGAGTGGGGGGCCCGGCCGCCCGCCGACCCGCTGTCGGTCAGCGCCATCGCCACCAACAAGATCATCGTGCACCACATGGCCTTCCCGAACGTCACCGACTACTCCGAGGCGCAGGCCGTCAAGCTGGCCCGCGACTGCCAGGACCTGCACATGGACGGCAACGGCTGGTCCGACACCGGTCAGCACTTCACCGTCAGCCGGGGCGGCTACGTGCTGGAGGGCCGGCGAGGCAGCCTGGAGCGTCTCCAGGCCGGCGACCGGCAGATGATCTCGGCCCACTGCCCCGGCGAGAACGGGCGGGCCATCGGGATCGAGAACGAGGGCACCTACGTCACCGAGACGCCGCCGCAGGCCCTGCTGGACTCGCTGGTGAAGCTCTGCGTCGCGGTCTGCCAGCAGTACGGGCTGCACGCGCACGACATCTTCGGCCACTGGGACTTCCGCAACACGCAGTGCCCGGGCGCCGCGTTCTACCGGCAGTTCCCCACCCTGCGTCGCCGCGTGTTCGCGGCGCTCGGCACCGACCTGGCCGACGTGCCGGCCCGCCGCTGGCCGGACCTGTGGCGCTTCGTCAGCTCGCCGGCCGTGCAGGTGGTGCAGTACCTGCTCGCCCACCGCGGCTACGCCGTCCCGGTCAACAGCGTCTTCGACGCGGCGACCGTGGCCGCCGTGCAGGACTGGCAGTACCGCAACGGCATCCCCGTGGACGTCGACGCCACGCTCACCCCGCAGACCTGGGAGACCCTCGTCCCCGAGTTGGACAAGGACGCGACCGGCCTGCCGGTCAGCGCCGTGCAGTTCATCCTCGCCATCAAGGGCTACGCCGAGGTCGCCGTCACCGGCGAGTACGACCACGCGACCCGCACGGCGGTGCAGGACCTCCAGGCCCTGCACGGCCTGCCGCGCAACGGCAAGGTCACCACCAGCACCTGGTGCGCCATCGTGGGTGGCGTGACGCGGCAGTCCTTCAAGCGCCACTGAGCACCGCGCGGGCGGGGGCGGCCGGCGCACGGCCGTTCCCCCGCCCGCACCGGAAACGCCCTCGCGCCTCGTTGTCCCGCGCCACCTGGTCTGCCACGATGACGCAGGTCACGACCAAGGAGGGTGCTGTGGCTTCTCGACTCAACCCGTACGTGAACTTCCCCGGCACCGCCCGGGAGGCGATGGAGTTCTACCACCGGATCTTCGGCGGATCGCTGCGCATGAACACCTTCGGCGAGTTCGGCAGCCAGGAGCCGACGATCGCCAACCAGATCATGCACGCCATGCTGGAGACCGACGCCGGTTTCACGCTGATGGCGTCGGACCTCCCGCCCGGCATGCCGCACGACGCGGGCAACACCGTGAGCATCAGCATCAGCGGCGACGACGCCGACGATCTGCGCCGTTACTGGGAGCAGCTCAGCGAGGGCGGCGTCGTGTCGATGCCGCTGGAGAAGCAGATGTGGGGCGACGAGTTCGGCATGTGCACCGACCGCTTCGGCATCCAGTGGATGGTCGACATCACCCCGCCGCAGGGCTGATCCCCGTCCCGGACGACGCGGCCACGGGTCGGCCCGGCCGCCCGGGGCGGTTTGCCCGCGCGTGATCCCGGAAAGAGTGCGGGCATGACGTGGGCCCGACGAGTCGTACCCGCCGCGGCGGCCGCCCTCGCGGCCCTCGCCGCGCGGGACCTGGTGCAGCGCGACCACGCGCTGCTGCGCAACTTCCCGATCCTCGGTCGGGCCCGGTACCTGCTGGAGGCCATCGGGCCCGAGTTGCGGCAGTACATCGTGGCCGGCAACAACGAGGAACGGCCCTTCACCCGCGACCAGCGCCGCTGGGTGTACGCGTCGGCGAAGCAGCAGAACAACTACTTCGGCTTCGGCACGGACAACGACATCGAGTACACCCCGGGCTATCCGATCATCAAGCACCGCACCTTCGGCCGGGCCGTCCCCCCGTCGACCCCCGCCGCCGGCCACGACGTGCGGCTGCCCTGCGCCAAGGTGCTCGGGGCGGCCCGCGGCCGGGCCGGCGCCTTCCGGCCCGAGTCGGTCGTGAACATCTCCGGGATGAGTTTCGGGTCGCTCTCCGGCAACGCCGTCGAGGCGTTGAACCGCGGCGCGGCGCTGGCCGGCTGCCTGCAGAACACCGGCGAGGGCGGTCTGTCACCGTACCACCGCAACGGCGGTGACCTGGTCTTCCAGATCGGCACCGCCTACTTCGGATGCCGGGACGAGCGGGGGCGGTTCAGCCTGGACCGGCTCCGGGACCTGGTCGCCGGCGCGCCCGTCCGGGCGCTGGAGATCAAACTCAGCCAGGGCGCCAAGCCCAGCCTCGGCGGGCTGCTGCCGGGGGCCAAGGTCTCCGCGGAGATCGCGGCGACCCGGGGCGTGCCCGAGGGTCGGGACTGCGTGAGCCCGTCCCGGCACGCGGAGTTCTCCGACTGCGACAGCCTCCTGGACTGGGTGGAGCTGCTCGCGGCCGAGACCGGGCTGCCGGTCGGCATCAAGTCGGCGGTTGGCGACCTCGGCTTCTGGCGGGAGCTGACCGACCTGATGCGGGACACCGGCCGCGGCGTCGACTTCGTGACCGTCGACGGCGGCGAGGGCGGAACCGGTGCGGCGCCGCTGATCTTCACGGACTCCGTGTCCCTGCCGTTCCAGCAGGGCTTCTCCCGCGTCTACACCCTCTTCGCCGAGCGGAACCTGCACGAGCGGGTCGTCTTCGTCGGCGCGGGCAAGCTCGGCCTGCCCGACAACGCCGTCGTGGCGTTCGCGCTCGGCTGCGACATGGTGAACGTCGGCCGGGAGGCGATGCTGGCGATCGGCTGCATCCAGGCGCAGAAGTGCCACACCGACACCTGCCCCACCGGCGTGGCCACCCAGAACGCGTGGCTCGCCCGCGGCCTGGACCCGGCACGGAAGGCGGTCCGCGCGGCCAACTACATCAGGACGCTGCGCCGTGACCTCATGAAGGTGGCCGAGGCCTGCGGGGTCGAGCACCCCGGGCTGATCGACACCGACGTCGTGGAGTTCCTCGACGGCCGCACCGGCTCCACCCCACTGCACGAGGTGTACGGCTACCGGCCCGGGTGGGGGCTGCCGGCCGCGCGGGACCGGGCGGAGATCGTCCGGCTGATGACCGGCGAGGCGCCGCAGGGCGGCACCGCACCGCCGTCCCCGACCGCGGTGGGCTGACCCGCGCCGGCGGCGGGCGCCGCCGGATCCACTGACGGAAGGTGTCAGGGAGGCGTCGCTAGCGTGCGCCGCATGACGAACACCGACTTCGACTTCCTCACCGGACACTGGCACAGCCGGCAGCGCCGCCTCGGAAAGGTCCTCGCCGGACACGACGAGTGGTACGAGTTCGACGCCACGCTGGACTGTCAGGTGCTGCTGGACGGCAACGGCGTGTTCGACGTCCTGCGCGCCCCCGAGCGTGACCTCGAAGGCGTCACCCTGCGGCTCTACAGCCCCGAGGAGCGGGTGTGGCGGATCTGGTGGGCGTCGCGGGCCAGCGGTGGGCGGCTGGACGTACCGGTCGTCGGCCGGTTCGCCGACGGGACCGGCACGTTCGAGTGCGACGACACCTGGGAGGGCCGGCCGATCCGGGTGCGCTACGTCTGGTCCGACGTCGATACCCCGCGTCCCCGCTGGGAGCAGGCGTTCTCTCCCGACGGTGGGCGCACCTGGGAGGTCAACTGGGTGGCCCGCTTCAACCGCGAGCCCTCGGTCGGCTGACCGGGTCTCGCCACCGGCGCGAAGAACCGCCGCCGCGCGCAACCGCCGCCGCCAAGGACCGCCGCCGCTGGAGAACCACGCCGGCGGCAATCGGCGGCGGCGCGCGACCGGCGAAAAACCGGCGGCGGGACGCGGCCGGCGTCCCTATCGTGGGCCGGTGCTGATCAGACGCGAGACCCCCGGCGACGTTGACGCGATCCGCGCGGTGCACGCCGCCGCCTTCGCCAGCCCGGACGCTCCGGACGCCACACCCGTCGAGGCCACCCTCGTCGACGCGCTGCGCGCCGACGACGGCTGGCTGCCGGCCCTGTCCCTGGTGGCGACGGACCCCGACGGCACGGTGGTCGGGCACGTGGTGTGCACCCGCGGGTGGGTGGCCGGCCGGCCCGTCGCGCTGGGCCTGGGGCCGCTCGGCGTACGGCCGGACCGGCAACACGGCGGCGTGGGCTCCGCGTTGATGCACGCGGTGCTCGCCGCGGCCGACGCGCGCGACGAGCCGCTGGTCGTGCTGCTCGGGCACCCCGGGTACTACCCGCGCTTCGGGTTCCGGCCCGCCGTCGAGCACGGCGTCACCCCACCGGTGGCCGCGTGGGGGCCGCAGTACTTCATGGCCCGGCCGCTGAGCGCCTGGGATCCCTCGATCCGCGGCGAGTTCGCGTACGCGAAGCCTTTCCGCGACCTCTGACCTTTCCGATCGTGACCGGAGTGTTGCATTCTGGTTGCCATGGGAGAGGTGCTGCCGATGCCCACCCTCGGTGACCTGTTCGCCGACACGCGGGGCGAGGACCGGACGATGCGGGTCAGCTACCACCCGGAGCGGGAGGCGGTGGTGCTCTCCCTGTGGAGCGGCGGAGTGTGCCGGGGCTCCTTCCGCATGCCCGTGGGCGACGTGCCGCGGCTGCTGGCGCTGCTGGGCGGGATCACCGCGGGCGGCGCGACCGCCACACCGCCGGCCGGGGCACTGCCGCCCGACCGGACCGACCCGCGGACCGCCGCGGTGACCCGGGCGCCGGCCGCCGAGCGGGCCGGCGGGGCCACCGGCACGGCGCAGCGGGGGATGCTGCCGGTCGTGCCGGCGCCACGCGTCGCCTGACCCGCCGAGGATTGTTCGGGCAGGTCAGTGCCGCTGCGGCGACGGCCATGCGAACATATGTTCGTGTCGACCGGGGCCACGATCCTGCATGCCGACCTGGACGCGTTCTACGCCTCGGTCGAGCAGCGGGACGACCCGCGGCTGCGGGGCCGGCCGGTGATCGTCGGCGGCGGGGTGGTGCTGGCCGCCAGCTACGAGGCGAAGGCGCTCGGAGTCCGCAGCGCGATGGGTGGACGGCAGGCCCGCCGGCTCTGCCCGGACGCCGTCGTGGTGCGGCCCCGGATGTCGGCGTACACGGCGGCCAGCCGGGCCGTGTTCGAGATCTTCCGGCGAACCACGCCGCTGGTGGAGGGGCTCTCGGTCGACGAGGCGTTCCTCGACGTGGGCGGGCTGCGGCGGCTCGCCGGAATGCCCGTCGACATCGCGGCGCGGTTGCGGCGGGAGGTCCGCGAGCAGGTCGGCCTGCCGATCACGGTCGGCGTGGCCCGCACGAAGTTCCTCGCCAAGGTCGCGAGCGGAGTCGCCAAGCCGGACGGCCTGCTGGTCGTCCCGCCGGACGGGGAGCTGGCGTTCCTGCACCCGCTGCCGGTGGAGCGGCTGTGGGGTGTGGGGCCGGTGACCGCGGCGAAGCTGCGTGACCGGCGGATCCGCACGGTCGGCGAGGTCGCCCGCCTCGGCGAGGCGGCGTTGGTCTCCCTGCTCGGCGCCGGCGCCGGGCGGCACCTGCACGCGCTCGCGCACAACCGTGACCCGCGTTCCGTGCAGGTGGGTCGCCGGCGCGGGTCTATGGGTGCCCAGCACGCGCTGGGTCGGGGCCCGCACCCGCCGGAATCCCTGGAGGCCATCGTCGCCGGGCTGGTCGACCGCGTGACCCGGCGCATGCGCGGGGCCGGGCGCAGCGGTCGGACGGTCGTGCTGCGGCTGCGCTTCGCCGACTACACCCGGGCGACCCGCTCGCACACCCTCGCCAAGGCGACCGACGACACCCGCACGGTGCTCGACACCGTCCGGGCCCTGCTGCGGGCGTCGCTGCCGGAGATCGGGCGGCGCGGCGTCACGCTGGTCGGCGTCGCGGTGGGCAACCTGGACGACGCCCCGGTGCAGCTGCCACTGCCGTTCCACCGTGACCCGGGCGCCGACCTCGACGCAGCCGTCGACGCGGTCCGGGACCGGTTCGGCGCGAAAGCGCTCACGCGCGCGGTGCTGCTCGGCCGCGACACCGACCCGGAGATGCCCCGCCTGCCGGACTGACACGACGCCCTCAGTGATCATGAAGTTATTGCCGCGACACGCCGTGTCCGCGGGCAATAACTTCATGATCACCGGGGAGCGTCGGGCGGGGAGGCGGTCCGGGGAAGGCCGGAGGGCGGGGCGGCGGGGTGGCGTCAGGCGGGTGGTGTGATCTCGGCGAGGACGCTTCGCTGAAAAGCGCGGGCCTGCGGGCCGGTCGGCGGGGTCCCGCCGTCCCGGGCCGCGATGGCGCGTTCGATCACCGGGGCGGCGTCGTCGCCGTCGGCCAGCACCCGGCGTCCGGCCGCAGTCTTGGCCAGCCAGCGGCCGTGGCGGAACCGGACGAGCGACCGGCAGGCGCCGAGCACGGCGTCCTCGGCGCCGGCCGCCGGCTCGTCGCCGGGCGGGGTCGGCAACGCGAGCCACCAGGTCAGCGCGTCGACCAGGAGCCGCCGCAGGTCCGCGGGAGGGATGTCGGCGAAGACCTCGCGCGCCGGCGCCCCGAGCAGGGCGTGCCCGCACTGGTGCAGGATGCTGCGGTCCAGCGCGTACCAGAAGTGCCCGTCCGCGAGGGGCCGGTCCTGCGGCGCGTACGTGGCGCGGAACGGCATGCGGCCGCCGCTGTTCAGCTCGACCTCGAACCCCGGCTCGGGGGTACCGGAGGCGGCCACGGAACACCGGTAGACGACGAGTTCCAGCCCTCGCGCCGGGCAGGGCAGCGCCTCGTGCCGCAGGCCGGCCACGAGGGCGCGCTTGTCGTCCTCCGGCAGCGGGTCGGCACAGACCAGCGCCACGTCGATGTCGCTGCGGCCGGGCTGGTACGCGTCGAGCCCCACCGAGCCGGCGGCGTACGCCCCGACCAGGTTGTCGCCGAGCACGGAGCGCGCCACCGTCACCAGGTCGACGAGATAGCGCCGGACGTCGGTTTCCACGCGACCATCTGACCCGATCGACGCCCCTCGACCCCACCCAGGCGGCCCCCCACCCCGCCAGGCACCGCGATCTTGCAGTTTCTGCCCCGGCATTTCACCCGAACAGGGGCGAAGCGGGGGCCGAAAGTGCAAGATCGCGGGGAGGCGGGCAGGGGGTTACTTCATCCTGCGGGTGGTCCGCACCACGATGTCCTCGTAACCCGGGTGCTTCTCGAGCCAGCCGGCCAGGAACGGGCAGATCGGCACGACCGTCCGCCCCTTCGCCCGGGCGTCGTCCATCACGGCCCGCGCCAGGATCGATCCGACGCCCTTGCCCTCGAACGCGGGGTCGACCTCGGTGTGGGTGTACGCGATGATCGCACCCGTCAGCTGGTAGGTGACGATGCCGGCGAGCGCGCCGGTCTCGTCCCGCGCCTCGAAACGCTCGCGCTCGGGCACGTCGGTCACGGTGAACTGCATGCCGAGAAGTCTCGCAGGCCGGCGGCCGTGCCGCCCACGGACCCTTCGCACCCGGCGGCCGTGCCGCCCACGGACCCTTCGCACCCGGCGGCCGTGCCGCCCACGGAGCCTTCGCACCGCACGACCAGGGCGCCCGCCGGGAACGTCGCGGGCAGCCACCGGAACCGTCGGACATTTACATTTAACAAAGTTAACGATAGCCTCCGACGCATCGACGAGGAGGCATGTCATGCGAGTTCGACGCAGGACGTCCGCGCTGCTGGCCGGCGCGGCGCTGGTCACCGCCATCGCCGCGGTGCCGGTCACCAACGGCTTCGCCACCGCCCCCGCCCGCGCCGCACTCGCGGCCTGCTCGGCACCGGCCTGGGCCGAGGGCGTCACCTACCCGGCGGGCAGCCGGGTGACGTACGCGGGCCACACCTACCAGGCCCTGGTCACGCACACCCCGCCGCCCGGGTCCGGCTGGAACCCGGCCGCGACGCCCGCCCTGTGGACGGACCTCGGCCCGTGCGGCGGCACCCCCACGCCGACGCCCACCGTGACCACGACCCCCTCTCCCACGGCCACCCCGACGCCGACCGCCACACCGAGCCCCACGCCCACCACCGCCCCACCGGGCTCGACCACGTGCGCCGGAAAGCCCCGGCCGGCGGGCCGGGTGCTGCAGGGCTACTGGGAGAACTGGGACGGCGCGGCCAACGGCGTGCACCCGCCGCTGGGCTGGATCCCGATCACCGACTCGCGCATCCGCGCCCACGGCTACAACGTGGTCAACGCGGCGTTCCCGGTGATCCGCGCGGACGGCACCGTGCTGTGGGAGGACGGCATGGACGCCACCGTGAAGGTGCCCACCCCCGCCGAGATGTGCCAGGCCAAGGCCGCCGGGCTGACCATCCTGATGTCGATCGGCGGAGCCACCGCCGGCATCGACCTCAGCTCCGCAGCGGTCGCCGACCGGTTCGTGGCGACGATCGTCCCGATCCTCAAGCGGTACAACTTCGACGGGATCGACATCGACATCGAGACCGGGCTCACCGGCAGCGGCAGCATCACCCAGCTCTCCCCCTCGCAGGCGAACCTGATCCGCATCATCGACGGCGTGCTCGCCCAGATGCCCCCCGGCTTCGGCCTCACCATGGCGCCGGAGACCGCGTACGTCACCGGCGGCAGCGTCACCTACGGGTCGATCTGGGGGGCCTACCTGCCGGTCATCAAGCGGTACGTGGACAACGGCCGGCTCTGGTGGCTGAACATGCAGTACTACAACGGCAGCATGTACGGCTGCTCCGGCGACTCCTACCCGGCCGGCACCGTGCAGGGCTTCACCCGGCAGACCGACTGCCTCAACGCCGGGCTCGTCGTCCAGGGCACCACCATCCGGGTCCCGTACGACAAGCAGGTGCCCGGCCTGCCCGCCCAGCAGGGCGCGGGCGGCGGCTACCTGGCCCCGGCGTCGGTGGCCCAGGCGTGGAACACCTACAACGGCGCTCTGAAGGGCCTCATGACCTGGTCGCTGAACTGGGACGGCAGCCGGAACTGGACCTTCGGCGACAACGTCCGGGCGCTTCAGGGCCGCTGATCCGGCGGGCGTTCGATCGCGACGTCCACCGGGCCGACCCGCAGGACGCCGTCGGTGAGCGGCGTGCACCGCACGCCGCCCCGACGGCGCAACGCCTTCCAGGCGCCCGGGCCGATCGCCACGTCCATCCAGGCGCACGGGTTGGCCGGTCGGTTGACCCGCAACCGCACCGGCCCCGCGCCGGAGTCCAGCACGAGCACCGCGCCGACCAGGTCGTCGACGGCGATGCCCGCCGTGAGCACGTTGCGGCGGACCTGGCGCAGGTCGGCGCCGGGTGGCAGCGACTCCTGCGCGATCAGCGTGACGCTCGCCTCGCGGTGCGCCGGCCGGCCGAAGTACCGGTCGCCCACGATCCCGAGGCCGGCCCGGACCTGGATCTCCTCGACGACTTCGCCCTCCGGGGCCGGCGTCGGCCCGTCGGCGGGCCGGCCGACGTACCGGTGCACGGGTGAGGCCAGCAGCTGCACGATCCGCGGCACCGACAGCTCCGTCACGATCGCCGCACCTGCCGGAAGGTCACCGAGTAGCGCAGGCGCGGCACCGGCGGGATGCTGTGCTGCCAGCTCGACCGGGCGGCGCCCGCCAGGACGTACGCGGAGCGTGCCGCCAGCTCCACCTCGTACACCCGGCGCTGGTCTCCCCTGCCGCGCTGGAAGCGCAGGAGGCAGTCGGAGCCCAGGGAGAGACCGGCCACGGTGGGGCCGAAGGCGGGTGCGTCGCGGTGCCAGCCGATGACCGCGCCGGGCGGGTACCGGGTGACCAGCGCCTGCGCCAGGCTGTCGGCCGGTACGCCGGCGAGGCGGGCGCAGCGCTCGCGGACCTCGTGCAGTTCCACCGGCACCGCCTCCGTCTCGGTGAGCTGGAACGAGCCGTAATCGTAGTCGTAGCCGAAGTGGCGGACGGTCCGGCGGGCGATCTGGCCGTGCATCCGGACCTCGCCGAAGTCGTATGCGGCCAGGGCGGTCAGCAGCGACCGCTCCTCGTCGGGATCCACCAGCTCCGGCTGGTAGGTGAGCCCCGCCGGCCGCTCGTGGACGCCACGCATCCGCCCCACGCGCCCGACGCTAGCCGCCCCGCGCGCCCCGTGCGTCGGAACCACGACAGCGCGGAGGATCACACCGGCGACCACAGTGGACGCACCGCTGGTAGGAAATAGGCGAACCTCGACACGGGAGATCATCATGACGCGTCCCATCCTGTCCCGCCGGTCGCTGCTGGCCACCGGTGGCGCCGTCGTCGTCGCCGTCGGGGCGACCGCCGTCGCCCCGACGGCCGTCGCCGCGCCCGCCGAGCCGACCCCGCCGACCCCGGCCCAGGCGCTGCGCCGCCTGCTGCAGGGCAACCACCGGTTCGTGACCGGGCACAGCCGGCACCCCCACCAGAGCCTCGACGACCTGCACGACCTGGCCGCCGGGCAGCACCCGTTCGCCGTCACCGTCGGCTGCGCCGACTCGCGCGTCGCCCCCGAGCTGCTCTTCGACCAGGGGCTGGGCGACCTGTTCGACAACCGCGTCGCCGGGAACATCGTCGACGACCTGCTGCTCGGCAGCGTCGAGTTCGCGGTCGAGGAGTTCGGCAGCCCGTTGATCGTCGTCCTGGGTCACGAGCGGTGCGGTGCGATCACCGCCACCATCGAGGCCATCCGCTCGGGCGGCACGGCCCCGGGTCACATCGGCACGATCGTCGACAGCCTCCGGCCGGTGGTCGAGCCCGTCCTCGACCAGCCCGGCGACGCGGTCGAGAACGCCGTCCGGGCGAACGTGCGGGCGCAGGTCCGGTCGCTGCTCCACCGCAGCCCGATCATCGCCGAGAAGGTGCACGAGGGTGCGCTGGCCGTGGTGGGCGCGCGCTACGACCTCGACAACGGCCGGGTCAGCCTGGTCTCCTGACCCCGCCGGGCGCGACCGCCGCGCGGGCCTCGGCGCGCACTAGCCACCCTTCACGTGCGGCGCGCGCCGGGCCAGCATGACGACCGCGAGGACCACCACCACGAGCGAGAGCGCCTCGCCCAGGGAGGGCGCCGGACCGCCCCGGATCGACTCGTCCAGCCAGACCAACCCGACCACGATGGCCACCAACGGGTCGGTGACGGTGATCGCCGCGAGCGCCGGGGCGCCCAGCGGGCCGGCCTGGTAGGCGTTCTGGCTCAGCAGCACCCCGAACGGACCGAGCACCAGGATGGCGTACGCCTGCCACTGGACGAAGATCTGCCACGGGCTCTCCTGCAGATGGAACGCGAGACTGCTGATGAGACCGGCCGTCACGCCGTAGCAGACACCGGCGGCCAGCGCCAACGGCATGGGACGCCACTTCCGGTCGAGCTTCAACGCGGCCAACAGGCACAGGCCCACGGCGGCCACCACGGCGACGATCAGCAGGAGCGCCGCCCAGAAGGAATCCAGGCCTCTCCCCTGCCCGCGTCCGGGCTCGGCGATGATCAGGAACGCGGCGAGACCGAACAGGCACAGGGTGGATTCCAGCAGGATCGTGCGGTCGGGGCGGTCGTGCTCGAACGCGGCGAAGAGCAGCACGTACCAGACGAGCCCGGTCACCAGCAGCGGTTGCACCAGGATGAGCGGGATGAGGCTCAGCGCGGCCACCTGGAAGGCGAACGCCGCTGCGGCGAGCACCACCGACCAGCGCCAGCTCGGGATGTGTATCAGGTGGGCCAGGAGGGTGGGCCGGCCCGCCGGCTCCTCGGGCACCTGGCGGCCCGACCGAAACTGCAGCACGCCGGACGCGCCGAACGCCGCGGCGGCAGCCAGGGCGATCGGGATGCCGGCGAGCAGCTCCCCCGTCGCGTTCACCGCACGCCAACCGGCATGGTCACCTGCGTCTCCTCACCATGTCGTCCGCGTTCTGCCGCTCCGTGCCGCACGGCGGCCCGCCCGCACGTGCGGCGGTCCGGCGCGCCTTCCCGACATAGCCGGTGGTAAACGCCTGCCGCCGGCGGCCGGTTCGGTGGGGGCAGTGCCGGCAAACACCGCAAGAATACGTAAACGGTGTTTAAGCTGATGATTGTTCCGAAGGGGTGGCCGACCCGCGCCCCTGAACCGCGAACCGCCTGGGAGCACCGACATGTCACCCATCGCCCCCGCGTTGCTGCGGGCCGCAGTCCTCCCCCTCGGGGTGCGGGTGCGGGTGCGGTTGGGCGTGCCGGGCGAGGGCGATCGCGCCGCTCACCGCGAGCACGAACCCGAGGATCGCCACGGGCGTGAAGCCGGGCCGTACCCGGTCTCCGAGCAGCAGCCAGCCGGCCGCCGCGGGCGCCAGGGTCTGCCCGACGATGGACGAGGCGGAGGCGACCGTCACGGCGCCGCGCTGGAGTGCCGCCGCGTAGAGCAGCACGCCGATGAGACCGGCGAACACCACGGCGTACGTCGCCGGGCTGCCCACCAGGGCGCCGACGGTCGTGGCCCGGCCGAGCAGCCGGGCGCCCAACGCCGCCGACCCGAACGACAGCCCGGCCAGCAGGCCGGGCAGCGCGGGTCCCCGCATCCTCGGCATACCCAGGTACGCCGCGGCGGCCAGCACGAGCACGGCCACGAGCAGCCACCAGGCGGCGCTCGCGGGCACGCGGTCCGGCGGCGCGGCGAGCGCGGAGAGCACCAGCAGCACGAGCCCGGCGATCACCCCGCCGATGGCCGTCCAGTCCCGTGCGGTGAGCCGCACCCGCAGTACGCACATGGCGATGAGCGCCACCATGCCGAGGTTGGCCGCCCCCACGGCCTGCACCGCGAAGATCGGCAGGGTCCGCAGCGCCGTGAACGTCAACAGGGAGGACGCGCCGTCCAGCACCAGGCCCACCGCGTACGGGCCGTTGCGGACCAGCCGCAGGAGCAGGCGCGGGTCGACGTGCGGGGTGGCGGCCAGGCGGCGCGCACCGATCGACTGCACGATCGCGGCCGTGGCGCTGCACAGCGCGGCGATGATCGCCAGCACGAAGCCCACAGCCATGTCACGATCCCGGAGTCGACGGCGCCGGACGCGGCCGGCGAAGGCACCTGCGCATACCCGTCTTCGGCCAGGTATCGCACGAATGGGGCGGGTGACCCGTGAACACTTCCCAGGCCCCGGCCGGCGCCACGCCGGTCGAACCGGTCGCCCGGCGCGTCCTGGTCGTCTCGGCCGACATCGGCGGCGGGCACGACGCCACCGGCCGGGCGTTGGAGGAGCGTGTCCACGCGCTCTGGCCCGGCAGCCGGGTGGGCTGGGTGGACACCCTCGAGGTGATGGGGCCGGGCGTGGGGCGCGGCTTCCGCCGCACCTACGTGACCAACGTCGCCATGACGCCGTGGTTGTACGAGTTCTTCTGGGCCGCGCTCTGGCGGCACCGGTGGTTCGCGACCACCGCGAAGTGGTTCACCGGCTCGTGGGCCGGGCGCCGACTCGCGCCGGTGGTCGAGGCGTTCGACCCGGACCTGATCGTCTCCACCTACCCGCTGGGCAGCGCTGGCCTGGCCTGGCTGCGCCGCCGCCGCGGCCTCGGCGTGCCGATCGGCGCCTGGGTCTCCGATTTCGCCCCACACCCGTTCTGGGTGTACCGGGAGCTGGACCTCAACGTGGTGGTGCACCCGGCCGCGCTCCCGGTCGCGGCGGTCGCGGCGCCGGGCGCGCCGCTGGGCGTCTGCGCGCCTCCGGTCCTCGGCGACTTCCGCCCCGGTGACCGCGCCGACGCCGCCCGGCGCTGCGACCTCGATCCGGAGCGGGCGGCCGTGGTGGTGGCGTGCGGGTCGTACGGCTTCGGCGCGGTGGAGGAGGCGATCCGCGCGCTCGTGGACATCGGCGACGCCGTCCAGGTGGTCGCCGTGTGCGGGCGCAACGAGCCGCTCGCCGCCCGGCTGGAGGCTCTGGACGCCCCGCCCGGCCGGTTGCTCGTGCGGCGCTGGGTCGACGACATGCCGACCCTGTTGCAGGCCGCCCGGCTGCTGGTCACCAACGCGGGCGGCGCCACCGCGCTCGAGGCGCTGGCCACGGGCACACCGATCGTGATGTACCGGCCGATCGCCGCGCACGGCGCGGCCAACGCCGCCCTGATGGCCGCCGCCGGGCTCGCCGAGACGGCGCACAGCCCCGGGACGCTCGTCGCCGGGGTCCGGACCCGGCTCGCGCAGCCGCCCGGCCTGGTCGAGGCCCCGTCCGACGCGCGGCTGCCCGACCTGGGACTGCCCGCGGTCGCCGGATCCCGACCGCCGTCCGCCGCCGCGGAGGGCCCGGCGCCCGGCCACGCGGCGGGCCCGGCACCGGGCGGCGCGGCGGGCTCGGCGCCCGGCGAGGCCGCGGGCCCGGCACCAGGCGGCACGGAGGGCTCGGCGCCCCGCCACGCGGCGGGCCCGGCACCGGGCGGCGGGTCAGGTCGGACGCCGCCGGGCCGCCGGTCGGCGCGCGCCCGCCCGGCCAGCTGGCCGCTGCGCGCGCAGGACGCGTTCTTCCTGCACGTCGAGACGCCGACCGACGTCCAGCAGATCGGCACGGTCATGGAGCTGGGGCCCCGCCCCGACGGGCGGCCGGTGACCCGGGCGGACGTGACCGACCTGCTGGTCCGGCGGTTGCCGGCCATCACCACCCTGCGCCGGCGCCTCGTGGACCGCGGCCGGTGGCGCCGGCCCGGTTGGGTGGTCGACCGGTCGGTGGACCCCGTGGGGCACGTCGACGAGGTCCGCGTCCCGGCCGGCGACGACGGCGGCGCCGCCGTGGACCGGTTCTGGAGCGAACCGCTGCCCACCGACCGGCCACCCTGGCGGATGCTGCTCGTGGGCGGGCTGCCGGACGGCCGTACCCGCCTGGCGATCAAGCTGCACCACAGCCTCGGCGACGGCCTCTCGGTGATCGCCGTGCTGCAACGGCTGCTCGACCCGGCCGACGGCGCCCCGAAGCGGGCCGCCCGGTCCACGCCCGCGTCCGGCGGAGCCCCGACCCCCGCCCGACCCGCGCCGACCGCCGAGCGGCACGTCTCCGGTCCCGCGCGGGAGGCGGCCCGGCAGGTCGGCCGGACGGTACGCGGCCTGGCCCGGCTCGCCACCCAGGGCTCCGCGCCCCCCACGCCGCTCAACCGGCGGGTCGACTCGCCCCGGCGGCGCCTTCTCAGCACCAGCCTGCCGGCCGCCGACGTCCTCCGCGCGTCGCGCGCCTGCCGGGCCCACCCGAGCGAGCTGATGGTCGCGCTCACCGCCGCGGCGCTCGCCGAGGCGCACCCGGCACCGGCGCCGCCACGGCTGCGGGCGATGTTCCCCGTCTCCCGCGACCGGCGGCGGCGGGCACCGACCCACGGCAACTGGACCGGAGCGGTGACCCTCGACCTTCCGCTCGGGAGGATCCCGACGCGCGACCGCGTCGCCGGCGTACGGCGGGCGCTGCGCGACGCGCTGAGCAGCGGCGAACCCGAGGCCGCCGGGATGGTGATGCGGGCCATGGGGCTGCTTCCCGCGCCGCTGCACGGGGCCCTGGCCCGTCGCGTCTACACGAGCCGGCGGCTCAACGTGGTCGTCTCGTACGTCCCGGCGCACTTCCATCCGCGGCTGCTCGCCGGGGCTCCGGTCCGGTCCTCCGCGCCGGTCGTCGCCCTGGCCGAGGGCGTCCACCTCGGCATCTGCCTGCTGCGCTGCGGGTCCAGCTTCGACGTCGGGGTGATCCTCAACGAGGCGCTGGCCGACGTCGGCGAGAAGGTCGTCGGCGCCCTCCGGAGCGGCCTGGCCGAGCTGCTCGCCGAAGCCGCCGCCGAGCGGGACGACCGTGTCACGGCGGGAGCCCGCGCGGGCGCGGCCGAGACCGCCCGGCAAGCCGCGGCCGCCACCGGCGACCTGGCCGGCGCCGCCCGGACGGCCCGGGACGGTACCGCGCGAACGGCCGGGGACGGGATCCCCGCGGGTGGCGCCGCGGGCGCGCACGTGCGGCGCGACGTGGGGCCGGCCGCCGACCCGGCGCCCGGCACCGCGACGGGAAACGGCACCGGGGGGCGGGTGCGCGGGGCCGCGCCCGGGGTGCCGCGATGCGCCTGACCGGCGCCGTGGTGCTGGTCACCGGAGCGTCGTCGGGGATCGGGGCGGCCGTGGTACGGCGGCTCGCGCTGGCCGGAAGCCAGGTCGTCGCGGCCGGCCGGGACACCAACCGCCTCGCGCGGCTGGCCGCGGAGACCGGCGCCACCACCCTGCCGGCCGACCTGAGCCGCCCGAACGCCGGGCGCGAGCTGGCCGAGCAGGCCCTGGCCCGTTACACCCGGGTGGACGTGCTCGTGAACAACGCCGGCGTCGGCTGGGCCGGTCCGTTCGCCGGGATGGCCGATTCGCTCGCCGACGAACTGCTCGCCGTGAACCTGCGCGCGCCCATCGAACTGACCCGGGCGTTGCTGCCCGGCATGTGTCACCGCGGCGGGCACCTGGTGTTCGTGGGCTCGATCGCCGGCCGGCTCGGCGTCGGCGGCGAGGCCGTCTACGCGGCCAGCAAGGCGGGCCTGGACGCGTTCGCGCAGAGCCTGCGGCTGGAGCTCACGAGCCGCCGGGTGGCCGTCAGCACCGTGGTGCCCGGCGTGGTGGACACGCCGTTCTTCGCCCGGCGGGGCCAGCCGTACCGGCGGCGGCGCCCCCGCCCGTTGCCGCCCGACCGGGTCGCCGACGCGATCGCCGACGCGATCGTCCGGGACCGGGCCGAGGTGTACGTGCCCCGCTGGCTGCGCGTCCCGGTGGCCGTCCGGGGCCTGCTGCCGGCCGTGTACCGCCGGCTCGCGTCCCGGTTCGGCTGAGCCCGCCCGCCGCGGTGACTCACGTGGTCGCCCGCATCGCCCGCAGCGACTCGCGCAGCGAGGACATGGTGGCCATCACCGCCGTCGGCTCGTACCCGCAGTGCGCCATGCAGTTCGCGCAGCGCGCGTCCCGGCCCCGGCCGTAGCTGTCCCAGTCGGTCGAGTCCAGCAGCTCCCGGTAGCTCGCCGCGTACCCGTCGCCCATGAGGTAGCAGGGACGCTGCCAGCCCAGCAGGGAGTACGACGGGATCGCCCACGCCGTGCAGGGGAAGTCGACCTTCCCCTCCAGGAAGTCGAGGAACAGCGGCGAGTGGTTCAGCCGCCAGCGGGCGCGGCGGCCACCGGAGAACGCCTTGCGGAACAGCTCCCGGGTCTCCACGACACCGAGGAAGTGCTCCTGGTCGGGCGCCTTCTCGTAGGCGTACGCCGGCGACAGCATCATCTCGTCGACCTTCAGGTCGTCGTTGAGGTAGTCGAGCACCTCGATGACGGTCTGCGGGGTGTCGGTGTTGAAGAACGTCGTGTTGGTGGTGACCCGGAAGCCCCGCCGCTTCGCGTCGCGCACCGCCTCCACGGCGGCGTCGAAGACGCCGTCCTTGCACACGGCCGCGTCGTGGCGCTCCCGCAGCCCGTCGATGTGGACGGTGAACGCGAAGTACGGCGACGGGCGGAACTTGTCGATCTTCTTGGGCAGCAGGACGGCGTTGGTGCAGAGGAACACGAACTTCTTGCGCCGCACCAGTTCGCCGACCATCTTGTCGATCTCGGGGTGCATGAGCGGTTCCCCGCCGGCGATGGAGACCATCGGAGCGCCGCACTCCTCCACGGCGGCGACCGCCTGTTCCACCGGCATCCGGCGCTTGAGCAGGCTCGCCGGCTGTTGGATCTTGCCGCAGCCCGCGCACTTGAGGTTGCAGGCGAACAGCGGCTCCAGCTCCAGCAGCAGCGGGAACCGCTTCTGACGGCGAATCTTCTGTCCGGCCAGGTATCTCGCGATACGCAGGCTCTGACGCAACGGCATACTCACGGCTGGCGTACCTCCTTCGGCAGGGTGAAAACGACGTCCTCCACGGCAGCGGTGTGCTCGCTCACCTCCCTCGCGCCCAGCGCGCCGAGCGCGGCCACGACCTCGTCGACCAGTCCGGGCGGCGCGGAGGCCCCCGCGGTGATCCCCACCGTGGCGGCGCCGACCAGCCAGCGGAGGTCGATGTCGCCCACACCGTCGATCAGGTGGGCCCGGGCGCCGGCGCGCTCGGCGACCTCCACGAGGCGACGGGAGTTCGAGGAGTTCGTCGAGCCGATGACGAGGACCACGTCGGCCCGGGCGGCGACGGCCGTGATGGCCCGCTGCCGGTTGGTGGTGGCGTAGCAGATGTCGTCGGACCCGGGGCCGGCGAGCGCCGGGAAGCGCCGGCGGAGGGTGTCGAGGATGCCCGCCGCCTCGTCCATCGCGAGGGTGGTCTGGACCAGGTACGACACCCGTTCCGGGTCGTCGACCTGCACCGTCTCGGCCGCGGCCGGATCGGGCACCAGCCGGATCCGGTCAGGCGCCTCCCCCAGCGTCCCGTCGGTCTCCTCGTGGCCGGGGTGCCCGATGAGCAGCACCGTGTCGCCCCGGCCGGCGAACCGGCGCGCCTCGGCGTGCACCTTGGTCACCAGGGGGCAGGTGGCGTCGATGACCGGCAGCCGCCGGTCGGTCGCCTCCTGCCGTACGGCGGGCGACACGCCGTGCGCGGAGAACACGGTGAGCGCCCCGTCGGGCACCTCGTCCAGCTCGTTCACGAAGACGGCCCCGCGGGCGCGCAGGTCGGCCACCACCCGGGCGTTGTGGACGATCTCCTTGCGGACGTACACCGGCGGGCCGTGCCGTTCCAGTGCCTGCTCGACCACCGCGATGGCGCGCTCCACGCCGGCGCAGAACGACCGCGGTGCGGCCAGCAGCAGGTGGTGGACGCTCCCGGCCACCGCCGCCCACTCGGTGAGCGCGGCCGCCACCACGGGCAGCACCCGCAGCGCGGCGCGGACCCGCCGGAGGGTCGCGGGGTGGTACAGCGACCCGCCCGCGGTGTCGGCGACGACCCGTACGCAGGCCGTCGGCCGATCGCCGCAGCCGGCCAGCAGCCACGCCGACTCCAGGTCGGCGACGAGCGCGCCGGACGCGGCCAGCCGGTCCCGGTCGGCGCCGTCGACGAGCCGGTCGGAGCTGACCACCGGACCGACGTGCACCCGCAGCCCGCGGCGGCGCAGCGCGGCGGCGAGCAGGTCGGCGCCGGGCATCCGCACCTCGCCGGCCGGGGCGTCGGGCGCCAGCGGATCGGCCCGCACCACGCTGGCCACCACCACGTCCCCGGTCGCCAGGTCGGGGGCGAGCGCGCCGCCGATGCCGGCGACCGCGACGGGGGCGTCACCGGCCGGGCGGTGGGCCGCGGCCGAGCGGGCACGGCGTGGGCCGATGCCGGTGCGGCAGAGCGTGAGCCGCCCGTGCGGGTCGGGCTCGCCGAGCCCGCGCCGCAACGCCGACACCTCCGGCCGCATGGGCGCGTACAGCGTCCACGCGGGAGCGTCCGGGGAGCCGGGCCGGGTCACCGTGTCACCGTGGCCTCGAGGTCACCGGCCCGGGCGCCGAGGATCCGCCCGAGCGCGCTGATCGGGAACACCAACCGGTACAGGCCGTAGTTGATGTAGAAGTCGCCCGGGAACCCCGTGCCCGTGTACTGCGGCTCGTCCCACCCGCCGTCCGGGCGCTGGGTGTCGACCAGCCAGCGCACGCCGCGCAGCGCCGGCTCGGCCGTGCCCTGGCCGGCGGCGTGCAGCGCGAGCAGCGCCCAGGCGGTCTGCGACGCGGTGGACTCGCCGCGCCCGATCCACGACCGGTCCCGGTAGGAGCGCAGGTCCTCGCCCCAGCCGCCGTCGGCGTTCTGGTGCGCCCGCAGCCAGTCGACGGCGCGGCGGATCGCCGGGTGGGTCCGCGGCACGCCGGCGGCGACCAGCGCCGGCACCACGGCGCCGGTGCCGTACACGTGGTTGGCGCCCCACCGGCCGAACCAGGATCCGTCGGGCTCCTGGTGGCGCAGCAGCCAGTGCACGCCCCGGCGCACCGGCATCGTGCCGGCGAAGTTCTCCGCCGCCAGTGCCTCGACGACGTGGGCGGTCACGTCTGCGCTGGGCGGGTCGATGACCTCGCCGAAGTCGCAGAACGGCAGGTCGCCGAGGATGGCGCGGGTGTTGTCGGCGTCGAACGCGGCCCAGCCCCCGTCGCGGGACTGCATGCCGAGCAGCCAGCGGGTGGCCCGCAGCACCGGCGCCTCGACCGGCACGGTGGTCCGCCGCAGCGCCATGATCACTTCGGCGGTGTCGTCGGTGTCGGCGTACCCGTCGTTCTCGAACTCGAAGGCCCAGCCGCCGGCCGGCGTCCTCGGCCGGCGTACGGCCCAGTCGCCGCGGACCCGGATCTCCTCGTCGCGCAGCCACCGACCGGCCCGCTCCAGGGCGGGATGGGCGGGCGGCAGGCCGGCGTCGGACAGCGCCGTGACGGCGAGCGCCGTGTCCCACACCGGCGACTGGCACGCCTCCAGCCAGCGTGCCGGCCCGTCCGGCGTCTCGGTGCGCACCGTGAAGCGGTCCAGACCGGCCAGCCCGGCGCGCAGCACCGGGTGGTCCAGCGGATACCCGAGCAGGTGCAGCGCCATGAGCGAGTACACCCAGGGCGGCTGGATCCCGCCCCAGGAGCCGTCGGCCTCCTGGCGGGCCACGATCCACTCGGCGGCCCGGCGCAGGGCGTGCCGGCGCACCGGGCCGCGGGCGATCCGTTCGTACCCGCTGGCCAGGCGATCCGCCCGGTACAGCAGGCCGGGCCGACTGGCCAGCCGGGGAGGGCGCGGCGGCGGCGCGGCGGTGCGCAGCTCGTCGACGCCGAAGCCCAGCGAACGCACCGGCCGCAGCGCGCGGACGATGGACAGCGGGACGATGGTCTGCCGCGCCCAGCAGGCGAAGTCGTAGACGTTGAACGGCACCCAGGAGGGCAGCAGCACCAGTTCGGGCGGGACGGCCGGCAACCGGGACCAGGGCCAGTGGCCGAACA
The DNA here is from genome assembly GCF_003626655.1 of Micromonospora costi. Classification (GTDB taxonomy): domain Bacteria; phylum Actinomycetota; class Actinomycetes; order Mycobacteriales; family Micromonosporaceae; genus Micromonospora; species Micromonospora costi. The sequence continues at coordinate 38,567 of NZ_RBAN01000011.1, read as the reverse complement.
GGGCCAGCCAGAACCGGGTGAACACCCGGCTCGCCGTGAGCCCGCCGTTCGCCCGGACGAACGCCGCCGCGGCCGCCATGTGCGGCGCCTCGACCGTGTCGCCGGCCAGCCGCAGCGCCACGTACGCCTCGATGGTGGTGGACAGGTCCCCGGGCCCGCCGTGGAACAGCGCCCAGGAGCCGTCCGGACGCTGCTGGGAGCGGATCCACCGCGCGGACTCGGCGGTCTGCTCCTCGGTCCGGATGCCGAGGAACTGCCGCAGCATCAGGTCCTCGGCGTCCATGGTGACGTTGGTGGCGAGGTCGCCCTTCCACCAGCCGGCGTCGTCCTGCAACCCGAGCAGGTGCTCCCGGGCGCGGTGCAGCGCGTCCCGGGCGCCGTCGAGCGGGTCCGCGACCGCGGGTCGGTTGGCGCCCGTGGTGGTGGTCTTCGGGGACAGCAGCTCGGTCATCAGTGGTCCCGTCCCGTGATGAAGTCGGCCACGTCGGCGAGTTCGCCGCGCACGTCCTCCGGCAGGTCCAGGGCGTCCAGCTCGGCCCGGGCCTGCTCGGTCTCCTGCCACGCCCGCTGCCGCGTCCAGTCGCGGGCGCCGGTCGCCTCGACCAGCTCGCTGGCGCGGGTCACGTCCTCGTCGGTGAGCGGCGCGGGCGAGCGGTACAGCTCGCCCAGGGCCACCGCGGCGGGGTCGCCGCCGGTCAGCGCCCGGACGACGGGGATGCTGCGCTTGCGGGCCCGCAGGTCCGAGCCGACCGGCTTGCCGGTGCGCCGGGGGTCGCCCCAGATGCCCAGCACGTCGTCGACGAGCTGGAAGGCCAGTCCCAGGTGGAACCCGAACCGGGACAGCCCGTCGACCAGCGCCGCGGGGGCGCCGCAGAGCAGCGCGCCGAGCGCGCACGACCCGGCCAGCAGGGCCGCGGTCTTGTTGCCGGCCATCGTGAGGCACTCGTCGAGCGTCACGTCGTCGCGCCGCTCGAAGTCCAGGTCGGCCATCTGGCCGGCGATCAGCGCCCGCACGTCCTGGGCCAGCCGGCGGGCCGCCGGTTCGCCACCGGGAACCTCCACGAGCGCCTCGTACGCGAGGCCGATCAGGGCGTCACCGGCGAGGATCGCGGGGCCGACGCCGAACACCGTCCACGCGGTCGGCCGGTGCCGGCGCTCGGCGTCGCCGTCCATCACGTCGTCGTGCAGCAGCGAGAAGTTGTGCGCCAGCTCGACTGCCGCGGCCGCCGGCGCGCCCGCCTCCGGTGCGGCGCCCGCGGCCCGCGCCGACAGCAGCGCCAACGCCGGACGCAGACCCTTGCCCTGGGCGGCGGCCGGTGACCCGTCGGCGTCCCAGTAGCCGAGCTGGTAGCCGGCCACCAGCCGGTTGCCCGGGTCCAGGCGGTCCAGCAGGGCCCGGATGGCCGGCTCGACGTACGTCTGGATCTGGTCGGTGCTGCGGCTGCGTACAACGGTCATCGTGCGGCCTCCGTGTGGTGTCGGGGCCGGGCCACGAGCTGGCGGGCGAGGATGTCGGCGGCCTCGTGGCCGCTGCGCACCGCGCCCTCCATCGTGTCCGGCCATCCGGTGTCGGTCCATGCGCCGGCGAGCACCAGCCCGGGCAGGCGCGTGCCGGACCCCGGCCGGTACGCCCGGGTGCCGGGGCCCTGCCGGAAGGTGGCCCGCGGCTCCCGGGTGACGAACGCGTCGCTCACCGGGGTGTGCCGCGCGGCGGGGAACAGGTCGCCGAGCGCCTGACGCTGGGTCGCCACCAGTTCGGCGGCGGGGCGGTCGATCTCGGCGTCGGCGGCGGAGAGGGAGACCACGAGGTGCTGCTCGTCCCCGGCGTCCGGACCGGACCGGTCGAAGATCCACTGTGCCGGGGACTCGACGGCGGCGGCCATGGTGAGCGGGGCGACCCGGCGGGCGTACCGCAGGTGGACGTTGACGATCGGGGCGGCGCCGAGACGGGTCCACCGGTCGGCGTCGGGCGCGGCGGCCGGCGGGACGAGCGCTGCCGCGGACTGGTGCGGCACCGCCAGCACGACGCCGTCCGCGGCGATCTCGCCGCCGTCCACACCGATCCGAAAGCCGGTCGGCTCCGGGTGGATCCACCGGACCCGGGTGCGCGGAAGCACCCGGGCGCCGAGCCGGTCCAGCACCCGCCGGGCGGCGACCCCGTGCAGCTCGGTGAGGGGCACCAATGGTCGCCCGATGTCGCCGGCGTCGGCGGTCTCCAGCAGGCCGGTGCGGAACACCCGGGCGGCCAGCGCGAGGGAGGCCTGCGCGCTGGGCACGTTCAGGGCGGCCACCGTGATGAGGTCCCAGAGCCGGCGCACGGCCCGCCCGCTCTGGCCGTGGGCGGCGAGCCACGCGCCGAAGGCGATCCGGTCGGTGCCCGAGGCGTCCGGGTCCACGCGCCGCAGCGCGGCACAGGCCCGCGCGGCGGCGACCCGCTCGGCCGGGTTGAGCAGCCGGTAGCCGGCGAGCGCGGGCAGCAGGTGCGCCGGCGCGGGGAGCCGCCGACGGGCCAGCAGGTGGGGCGGGCGCCCCGGCAGCAGCACCGGCACGGCGAACCGCGGTTGCAGCTCGGTCCCCGCGGTGGTGCCGAGCCGTTCCAGCAGGTCCCGGTACGCGTGGTAGCAGCGCAGGAAGACGTGCTGCCCGGTGTCCACCGTCAGCCCGTGCCGGCGAAACGAGTAGGTGGCGCCGCCGAGTTCGGGGCGGTTCTCCAGCAGCGTCACCGGCAGGCCGAGGTCGGCGAGGCGGATCGCGGCGGCGATCCCGGCGAGACCGCCTCCGACGACGCACACCCCGCCGCCACCGGGCGGCGTCCGGGCCGGCCCGGTCATGCGGTACGCCCGACGAGAGCGCGCGCCGCGACCCAGGCCTTCTCGCGTCCGGGCAGCGACACCCGGCTGCGGGTGACGGCCAGCGGGTCGGCCGCGATGCGGGCGAGCAGCCGGCGGTAGATGCCGGCCATCGCGGCGGTGCAGGCCGCGCTGCGCCGGTCCAGCAGCGGCAGGAGCCGCAGCCCGGTGTCGTACCAGCGGGCCGCGCGGGCCGCCTCGAAGCGGACGAGCGCGGCCAGCCGCTCCGGCGGGTCGGCGAACCCGGCGCCGCCGGGCTCCAGGGTGCAGCCGAACCGTTCCAGGTCCTCGGCGGGCAGGTAGATCCGGCCGTCGGCGCGGTCCTCGACGAGGTCGCGCAGGATGTTGGTCAGTTGCAGCGCGACGCCCAGCGCGTCGGCCAGCGGGGCCGCCGGGCCCGGCTCGGCGGTGCCGAACACGCCGAGGGACAGCCGGCCGATCGAACCGGCCACGCAGCGGCAGTACCAGACGAGGTCGTCGAAGGTGGCGTACCGGCGGCCGGTGACGTCGGCGGCGCACCCGTCGATCAGCTCGTCGAAGGCGTCCAGCGGGATCGGCATGCGGGTCGCGGCGTGGCCGAGGGCGGTGAGCACGGCGTCGCCGCCGCCGTCGGCGGGCAGCCGGTGCAGCGCCGCCCGGGTCTCGGCGAGCCGGTCGAGCTTCTCGTCCGGGGGCAGGTCGCCGTCGCCGATGTCGTCGATGCGGCGGGCGGTGGCGTAGATGGCCGACAGCGCACGGCGCTTGACCGGCGGCAGCAGCCGGATGCCGTACGCGAAGTTGGCGGCCTGGCTGCGGGTGATGTCCTCGCAGCGGCGGTAGGCGGCCTCGACGCCCGTGGTCATGGTCATCCGGCGCTCCGCACGGTCGCCCCCCACCAGCGGCGCAGCACCCGACCCCGGTGGGGCCGGACGGCGACGCGCAGCGGGTCGTGGCCGGCCTCGGCGAGCGCGTCGAGGGTCGCGCGGCCGCCCGCGAGGTAGCCGCTGACGGCGAGCCGGGCCCAGCCGTGCAGTCCGGACACCAGCGGGGCGCCCGCGTCGAGCCAGGCGCGGGCGCGCTCGGCCTCGAAGGCGACCAGCTCCCGCAGGGGCCGGGTCGCCTCGGGCCGGCCCAGGTCGTCCTCGGTGACCCCGAACCGGTCCAGGTCCTCGACCGGCAGGTACACCCGGCCGCGCCGGTGGTCCTCGGCCACGTCCTGCAGGTGCTCGATGAGCTGAAGCGCCGTGCAGATCCGGTCGGACAGCTCCCGCCGCGCCGGCCCGACCTGCCCGAACACGTGCAGCACCAGCTCGCCGACCGGGTTGGCGGACAGGGTGCAGTAGTCGACCAGCTGCGCGAACGTCGCGTACCGGGTGACCCGCTGGTCGACCCGGTTGGCCTCGATGAGCCGGACCAGCGCGTCGAGGGGCAACCCGCACTCGGCGACCGTGGGTGCGAGGGCACGCACCACGGGGTGGCTCACCGCGCGGCCGGTGTGCAGGGCGCGCAGCTCGGCCTCGATCCGGTTCAGTTCCGCGACCCGGTCCACGGCCGGGGCCTGCGGCTCGTCGCCGAGGTCGTCGACGTGGCGGGCGTACGCGTAGACCGCGAGGAGGTGGCGGCGGTACCGCGCGGGCAGCACCCGCAGGGCGACCGGGAAGTTCTCCTCCGCCCGGGCCTGGGCGAGCCGGTGCACCGCGGGCACGACGGTCTGCTGGCTCATCCCTGGTCTCCTTCCTCTCGGGCACGTGGTCGACGGCGGCGGGTCATCCGGGCAGCGGGCTCAGCCGTGTCTGCGTCCGGTTGCGCACCCGCAGGTCGAGGTCGGCCGGGAGGGTGGACACCTGGTGCAGGACGGCGGCGCAGATGCCCGGCGGGTCCAGCCCGTGCTCGGCGAGCAGACCGGCGCGCTCGCCGTGTGGGACGAACGAGGTGGGCAGGCCCAGGGCCCGCACCGGTGCGCCGACGGACGCGTCGCCGAGCGCCTGCGCGACGGCGGCGCCGACCCCGCCCTCGCGGATGCCGTCCTCGACGGTCACGACCAGCGCGTGGTCCGCGGCCAGCGTGGCGACCGCCGGGTTGACCGGGCGTACCCAGCGGGGGTCCACCACGGTGCACTCGACGCCGGCCTCGGCGAGCAGGTCGGCGGCCCGCAGCGTGGGCCCGGCCATGGCGCCGACGGCGACCAGCAGGACGGGCGCGGCCGCCGCGGTACGGAGGACGTCGACCCCGCCGGTCCGGTAGAGGGCGGGGATCTCGTCGCCGACCCGGGCCTTGGGGAAGCGCAGCACGGTCGGCCCGTCCTGGTGGGCGACGGCCTCGCGCAGCTCCTCGCGCAGCGTCGCCTCGTCGCGGGGCGCGGCCACCCGCAGGCCCGGCACCGCACCCAGCAGCGCGAGGTCCCACATGCCGTGGTGGCTGGGCCCGTCCGGGCCGGTGATGCCCGCCCGGTCCAGCACCAGCGTGACCGGCAGGTGGTGCAGTGCCACGTCGAGCAGCACCTGGTCGATCGCCCGGTTGAGGAAGGTGGCGTACACGGCCACCACGGGGTGCTTGCCGCCGAACGCGAGGCCGGCCGCCGAGGTCACCGCGTGCTGCTCGGCGATGCCCACGTCGACGGTCCGGTCGGGGTACCGCGCGCCGAAACCGTCCAGGCCCGTGGGGCCGAGCATCGCCGCCGAGACCGCGACCACCTCGGGCCGGTCCGCGCCGATGGCGAGCAGTTCGTCGGAGAACGCGTCGGTCCAGGTCCGGGCCGGTGTGGCGGTGGGCCGCCCGGTGAGCGGGTCGACCACACCCACCGCGTGCAGCCGGTCGGCCTCGTCGGTCTCGCTGGGCTGGTGTCCGTACCCCTTGCGGGTGACGCAGTGGACGACGACGGACCGGTCGGCGGTACGCGCCTTCTGCAACGCCGCCTCGACCTGGGCGACGTCGTGCCCGTCGACCGGCCCGAGGTAGTCGAGCCCCAGCGACTCGAAGATGGTGGACCCGGCGTCCGCGCCGCCGTCGTGGCGGGCCGCGAGGTGGGCGGCCAGTCCACCCACGGTCGGGGCGTACGAGCGGCCGTTGTCGTTGAGCACGATCACGGCGCGGCCCGGCGAGGTCGCGAGGTTGTTCAGCGCCTCCCAGGCGAGCCCGCCGGTGAGGGCGCCGTCGCCGATGACCGCCACCACGGCGCGGTCCACCCCGTCGAGGGCGTACGCGCGGGACAGGCCGTCGGCGTACGAGAGGGCGGTCGAGGCGTGGGAGTTCTCCACCAGGTCGTGCGGCGACTCGGCCCGCCGGGGGTATCCGGACAGGCCGCCGCGCCCGCGCAGCCCGGCGAAGCGCTCCCGGCGGCCGGTGAGCAGCTTGTGGACGTACGCCTGGTGACCCGTGTCGAACACGATCCGGTCGTGCGGGGAGCGGAAGACCCGGTGCAGCGCCAGGGTCAGCTCGACCATGCCGAGGTTGGGCCCGAGGTGGCCGCCCCGCCGGCAGACCGCCTCCACGAGAAAGGCCCGGATCTCGGTGGCGAGCAGCCCGAGCTGGTCGCCGGTGAGCCGGTCGAGGTCTGCGGGCTCGTTGACATCGTCAAGCAGGGACATCATCTCTCCGTCCGGGCACGCGCGACTCCGCGGCGACACCGTCTGGTTTCACCGGCCGGCGGGGTGGCCGCCGGCATGGGTCGTGCTGCGACGCTCGTTCATCGCACGCTGCGGGTGCGATGGCCCGCGCCGCGTGTGCTGCGGGTAGGGCCGGGGACAACGGGCCGCTGGAACCTGCGCAAAATCACCTTAACCCTACTGATCTCTCCTACCGCCTGAAATCGGTTCGAATAGCTCGACCAGGCGGAGCGCGCGGGCGTCAGGCGCCCAGGTTCTCCTCGAGGGCGCGGGTCACCACGGTCAGATCCTCGGCGCCGAGGCCGCGATCCACCGCCCGCTGCCACTCGGTGGCGAGGCTGCCCGCCACAGGGAAGCGGTCGACGTCGACCTCGCGCAGCGCGAGGTTCACGTCCTTCAGGGCGAGCGAGAGGGTGTACTGCGGGGAGTAGTCGTCACGGCCGATCCGCTCGAGCTTCTCCGCGGCCCAGGACGACACGAGCGGGCTGCCCTGCATGGCGCCGAGCACCGCCGCGCGGTCCAGCCCGAGTGCCCGGCCCAGCGCGAGCGACTCGGCGATCCCCTCGTTGATGAACGCCAACAGCAGGTTGTTGGCCAGTTTCACCCGGGATCCGGCGCCGGTCGGCCCGACCCAGACGGTGCGCTGGCCGACCGCGTCGAACACGGGCGCGACCCGGTCCCGGATCTCGTCCGGGCCGGACGCGAGCACGACCAGCTTGCGCTGCGCCGCCGGCCCCCGGCTGCCGGCGACCGGCGCGTCCACCAGGACGACGCCGGGGCGCTGCCCGGCCACCAGCCGCGCCAGGTCCTCGGTGGCCGCCACCCCGATGGTGCTCATCTGGGCCCAGATCGCGCCGTCCGGCATCGCGGCGAGCATGCCCCGGTCGGTGGCGATCGAGACGACCGCGTCCGCGTCGGTCACCATGGTGACCACGACGTCCGCCCGCCGGACCGCGTCGGCTGGACTGTCGGCCACCTCCGCGCCCTGCTCGCCGAGCTGGCGCGCCGGGTCCGGGCTGCGGTTCCAGACGACCGTCGGCAGGCCGGCCCGCAGTATGTTGCCGGCCATCGCCCGCCCCATGCCGCCGAGTCCCAGTACGGCCACCCGCTGCTGTCCCGCCATCCGCACCCCTCCTTTCCCGGCAGCGTACGGTCGGTGACGCACCGTCACGGCCGGAACGGCGAGGCTGCCCGGCGCTGAGTACGGGTGCTCATCCGCGTGTCGGGCGCCGGCTCTAGCCTCGGCCGCATGACCACCACCGCCCCGGATCGCCGCCGCCACTCCTCCCTGCCGTTCCAGACCGTCGGGTCGCTGCTCGTGGCGCTGCTGTCGGCGGCGTCCTGGTACGCGTGGCTCGGGTGGGACGACCGGTACCGGGTCGACCCCGTGACCGGTGCGGTGAGCGGCCCGTACGAGGTCTGGCAGGTGCTCGGAGCCGCCCTCACCCTGCTCGTGGTGCTCGTCGGGGCGCTGCTGGCCGGCGTCCGGCCGCTGCCGGGCGGCGCCGCGCTCACGGTCGCGTTCACCGCCGCGTTCGCCGTGACCTCGGCGCGCCGTGACGACAGCGGCCTGTGGGTGGTCGGCGCCGGGCTGTTGCTGGCCGGCCTGGCCGCGGGCACCGCCGTCATGTCGGTGCTGGTGCGCGTGCTCCACCGCGCCCGGGCGGCCCATCCGCGGTAACCGCCGCACCGCCACCACTCCTCCGGTGCCGTTTCGCGCCCATAGAATCGATGGTGGTCGTTCGGGCCACGCGAGCCCGGGCGGGGCGGCGGAGGGCGGTGCGGGTATGGGGCCGGAGCAGCGGACCGCGTTGTTCGAGCGGGCACGCGAACGCTCGACCGAGCAGCGGACCTGGGCGGAGGCGGACCGGCTGTGGGCCGAGGTCGTCGACGCCTACCGGGCCGCCGTGGCCGACCCACGGTCGGCGGACCGTCGGGACCAGCAGCAGTTGGCCCGGGCCCTGTGGCGGCGCGGGATGCTGTCCGCGGCGCGCGGCCGCCCCGCCGAGGGCATGACGCTCGGCCGGGAGGCCGTGCGGGTGTTCCAGCAGGTCAACGACGCCGCGATGGCCGCCGACCGCGACGCGGCGGCTCCGCGCCGGGACGAGGCCCTCGCCGAGCTGGTCACGGCCACGGTGGACCTCGCGGAGACCGCCTTCGCGGCCGGTCAGCCCGCCGTGCGCATTGAGCTGATCCAGCAGGCGATCGCCGTGGGCCTGGAGACGGCCGGGCCGCCACCGGGCGCCGGGCCCCGGACGCGCGAGGCGATGGGCACGGCTTACCACAACCGGGCGAACGCGTTGCTGCACCGGTTCCTGACCGGCTCGTCCGCCGACCACGACGCCCGGGAGGCGGCCCTCGCGGCGTCACGGGCGACCGAGCTGCGGCAGGCCCTCGCTGATCCGGGCCGGCCGCTGAGCATCTGGGAACTCGCCAACACGTACGCCGTCTACGCCCAGTGCCTCGCGCTCATCCACGACGTCGAACGGGCCCGGATGGTGCTGCGCCTGGGCAACGGGCTCGCGGGCCTGCTCGGGCCGGCCGGGGCGGAGATCATGGGCAAGCTGCGGGTGGCCGCCAGGATGGTGGACCTGGAGGCGGCGTCCGGGAGCGGCCAGACGCGCCGGTGGGGCCGCCGCCGGTGAGCCGGCCGGGCGGCACGACAGGGCGGGATCGCCCACGCGCCTGCGCCGTGCCGATGGCGGTCCGGCGCTAGGGTCGGGACGATGCGGACCAAACAGGCTCTGGCCGAGGCCATCCGGCGCGACCGCCGTGCGGTCCTGGTCGTCAACGCCCATTCGCGCCGGGGCCGACACCTCTACGAGCGGGCCTGCGCGCTGCTGGCGGCGGCCGGGTTCGACCTGCTCGCAAACCACCCCGTCGAGCGGGTCGAGGACCTCGAGTCGACCCTCGCGGCGGCCGCCGACCTCGGGCCGGACCTGTTCATCACCGGCGGCGGCGACGGCACCCTCAGCGCCGCGGCCCGCCTGCTCGCCCACCGCGACATGGCGCTCGGGCTGCTGCCGCTGGGCACCACCAACAACTTCGCGCGTACCGTCGGCGTCCCGCTCCGGCTCGACCAGGCCGTCGACGTCCTCACCGAGGGCACGGTGGTGGACGTCGACCTGGGGCTCGCCGGTGACACGCCGTTCACGAACCACGTCGGGATCGGCCTGTCCGCCGACGTCATGCTCACCACGCCGCCGCGCCTGAAGCGTGTCACGGGCCGGGTCGCGTACCCGCTCACCGCCCTGGCCCTGCTGACCCGGCACCGTCCGCTGCGGGCCACGATCCGCGCCGCCGGCGCCGAGCACACGTACGTCACCCGCCAGCTGTACGTGGCCAACGGCGGCTTCCACGCCGGACGGCCCATCACGGCCGACGCCGATGCCGACGACCGGCTGCTGGTCGCGTACCCGGTCGGCGGCCCGACCCGCCGCGGCCTGCTGCGCGACACGGTCCGCAACGCGACGACCGGCCATCGCCGGACGTTGCACGAGGAGCCGTTCCTCGCCGTCGGTGAACTGTGGCTGGAGACCGACCGGCCGGCCCCCGTCGAGGTGGACGGTGAGCTGCGCGGCCGGACGCCGATCCGGGTGGGCCTCGCCGCTAACGCGTTGCGCGTGATGGCGCCCGCCGGCACCGTGGACCGCTAGGCCGGCCATTGCGCGCCGAAATCTGGTTATTGCCAACCGATTAACGGCGTATGACGATTGTCAGGGGGGCCATTCCCACAAGGAGGTTCTTCATGACCGAAGTAACTCAGGCCCCGGACGTCCGCACCTATCCACTGGGAAAGAGCCGTCCTCCGCTCGCCGTCGCGGACCTGCCCGAACCGGAAGAGGTTTTCGGCGTACGCCGGCTCGGTCTCCCGCAGTTGTTCAAGTACGCGCTCGGGCCGAGCCTGATCGCCCTCGGCATCTCGATCGGCAGCGGCGAATGGCTGCTCGGGCCCCAGGCGGTGGGTCAGTTCGGTTTCGTCGGCGTCGGCTGGGTGATCCTGATCTCGGCCGTGCTCCAGACGTTCTACAACGTCGAGTCGTCCCGGTACGTGATGGCCACGGGCGAGGCCCCGGTCGTCGGCTGGGGGCGGGTGCCGCCCGGCTACCTGCTGTGGGTGCCGGTGGCCGTGTTCCTGGTCATCTTCGCGTTCATCGCCGGCGGGTGGGCCGCGTCCGCCGGCCAGGGCCTGTACGCGCTCGTCCACGGCGAGGTGCCGCCGGCCGGCGCCGAGGAGCCGAGACTCTGGGCGATCGCGCTGCTGGCGCTGGTGTTCCTCATGACCGCGGCCGCCCGGCGGATCAGTCGCACCCTGGAGCTGGCCAACTGGGTGATGGTCGGCACCATCCTGCTCGCGCTGCTGGTCATCACGCTGCTCGTGGTGCCGGGCAGCCTGTGGTGGGAGGGCATCCGTGGGTTCGTCACCCCTGCCGCGCCACCGGAGGGCATCACCGCGACCCAGCTCGGCGGGCTCGCCGGTTTCACCGCGCTGGCGTCCGGCCTCAACTGGTACGTGATGGGCCACTACCGGGACAAGGGCTACGGCATGGGCTACCGCACCGGCTACATCTCCGGGTTGCGCGGGGACCGGCGGGAACTGCTCGCCAACGGTGTCACGTTCCCCGACGACGCGGCCAACGCCGGCCGCTGGAAGCGGTGGTACCGGCTGCTGCTCACCGACATGTGGGGCATCTTCTTCGTCGGCGCGATGCTCGGCATGCTGCTGCCCACGATCCTCATGGCGCAGGCCGTCGAGCTGTCCGGTGAGACGCCCACCACGGCCACCGTGCCCACGTTCGTCGCGGCCGCGCTCGAAGCCGAGTACGGCCGGGGGATGTTCTACCTGATGCTGGTGGTCGGGGTGCTGATCCTCTTCAGCACGCAACTGGGCATCTTCGAGGGCATGGTGCGGGTGACGACCGACGCCGCGCACGCCACCAGCCCACGCCTGCGGCGCCTCCTGGAGGGCGACCCCCGCCGGTTCTACTACCCGTTCATGCTCCTGCTGCTGGGGATCATCGCGGTGGTCCTGCACCTCGCGCTGCCCGTCAGTCTCGTGCAGTGGTCGGCGAACATGTCCAATCTGGGCGCGCTGATCTTCCCGTTCATGCTGATCTACCTGAACCGGCGGTTGCCCCGCGCCGCCCGTCCCCGGTGGTGGCACCACGTACTGCTCGTCATAAATGTGATCTTCTTCGGGTTCTTCTTCGTCAACTTCATCGCCGATTTCATCGGCGATCCGCTGGTCACGTTCTGATTCCCATCTTTCCGCGACCGCCCCCTCCCGCCGGGAATCGCGGGAGGGGGCGATTCCTCGTGCCCGGCAACGATCGTTTCCGCTCACCGGAGAAGATCGGTGACGGGACGCCCCCGGATGGACGCGTCGAGGAGCTGGGCGGTGTGCGCCACCGCGAGGGCGCCGCCGAGCCGCCGCGCGGCGGCAGCGATCTGCATGAGGCAGCCGGGATTGGCGGTGACGAGAAGGTCGGCACCGGTGGCGAGGACGTCGCGGGCCTTGCGCTCGCCGAGCTGCCCCGCGGGCTCCGGGTGCAACACGTTCCACACCCCGGCCGACCCGCAGCAGATCTCCGGGTCGGCGATTTCCCGCAGCTCCAGTCCGGGGACGCCGCGCAGCAGCTCGCGCGGCTGAGCCCGGATCCCCTGGGCATGCGCCAGGTGGCAGGCGTCGTGGTAGGCCACGGTCAGCGGCAGCGGATGCCGCGGGGCGACCGGCCCCAACTCCGCCAGCAGCTCGGACAGGTCACGCACCCCGCCGGCGAAGGCCGCGGCCCGCTCGGCGTACGCCGGGTCGTCGCGGAGCAGGTCGCCGTACTCCTTGAGCGACGAGCCGCAGCCCGCCGCGTTGACGACGAACCGGTCGATCCCCGCGCCGTCGAAGGCGTCGATCAGGGCCCGGGCGAACCGCCGCGCCTCGGCCCGCCGGCCGTTGTGGACGCTCAGGGCGCCACAGCACCCCTGCCGCTGCGGCAGGACGACCACGTCGCAGCCCTCGGCGGCGAGGACGCGGGCGGTGGCCGCGTTCACCTCGGGGAAGAACGCGCGCTGCACGCAGCCGGTCAGCATGCCCACGGTGGCCCGCCGCCGGCCCTGCGCGGGGATCCGCGCCGGCAGGCGGGTGGCGCGCCCGATCCGGGGGGCCAGCGCGTCCAGCGCGGCGAGGGTCGGCGCCAGTCGGGGAAGCAGGCCGCTGCGCCGGACCACTGCCCGCAGGCCGCTCGCCCGGTACGCGCGCAGCGGCCCGCGCAGCAGGCGCAGCCGGCGCGGGTACGGGAAGAGCGAGAAGACGGCGCCGCGCAGCGCCCGCTCCCGCCGCGGCCGGGGATGACGGCGTTCCACCTGCTGGCGCGTGTCCTCGATGAGCCGGTCGTAGCGGACGCCCGACGGGCACGCGGTCACGCACGCCATGCAGCCCAGGCAACGGTCGACGTGGCTCACCATCGAGGCGGTCATCGGCTCGCCGTCGAGCCCCTGCTTCATCAGGTGGATCCGCCCGCGCGGCGAGTCCATCTCCTCGCCCCACAGCACGTACGTGGGGCAGGTGGGCAGGCAGAAGCCGCAGTGGACGCAGTCGTCGACCAGGTCCCGTCGCGGCGGGTGGTCGCCGTCGAAGGCTGGCCCCGCGGGCCCGCCCACCACCGGCCCTAGCACGTCCCGCGGCGCGTCGCCCATCCTCAGATCCCTCCCACGAAGCGGCCCGGCGCGAAGCGCCCGTCGGGGTCGAACTGCGCCTTGACCCGGCGCATCAGGTCGAGGCCGTTCACGGGCCCCCACAGGTCGACCCGCTCGCGCACCGGTGGGGGCGCCGTCAGCACGACGGCGTGCCCGCCGAGGCCCGCCGTGGCGGCGCGCAGGTCCGCGACGACGCTGGCGACGGCGTCGGGCGCGGCGGCGCCGGGCAGGCCGCCGTGGAGCACGCCGGTGCCGGCCGAGCCGCGGACGGCCAGGGGCACCCCGTGCCGCCGGCCGGCCTCGGCGGCGGCCGCGAGCAGCCGCGGCACGCCGGAGAGGGCGGCGGTGAGCCTGAGCCCCACGTCCCCGGTCCCCCACGGGTACGCGCACCACCACGGCGGCGGCTCGTCGGAGACGGTGGCGCCGCCGAGCAGCCGCCCGGTCGTGTCGGCCCGTTCCCGCACCCCACGCGGCGTGCCCTCCAGCAGCACGGCGACCTCGACGCCGCCGTCGGGCGTCGTGTCGACCTCGAGCGCGCTCGGCACCACCTGTGCGGCGAGGACGGCGGCGGCGAGACGTCCGGCCTCGGCGGCGTCGACCGCCCGCCGGCACAGGAAGGCGCGCGCCGCGGGGACCGGGTGCAGCCGGAACGCGCACTCGGTGACCAGCCCGAGCGTGCCGTACGCCCCGGTGAGCAGCTTGCCGAGGTCGTAACCGGCGACATTCTTGACCACCGTGCCGCCGGCCCGGGCCACCGTCCCGTCGGGACGGACCATCGTGACGCCGATCAGCAGGTCCCGCACGGTGCCGTAGCGCATGCGCCGCGGCCCGCTGGTGTTCGTGGCGACGACACCGCCGACGGTGGCCGACCCGCCGGGCGGCAGCGGAGCGTCGAGGGCGAGCTGCTGGCCCGCGGGCGCCAGCTTGGCCTGGAGTTCGGCCAGTGGGGTGCCGGCCCGGACCACGACGACGAGATCACCGGCCGCGTGCGCGACCACGCCGGCGAGCCGGCGGGTGTGCAGCAGCAGGTCCAGCCGCCGGGGCGGGTTACCCCAGGTCTGTTTGCCGCCGCTTCCGCTGACAGTCACGGCGAGGTTCCGGGCCGCGGCGACCGTCAGCAGCGCGGCCGCCTCCGCGGTGGAGCCGGGCGCGGCGACGTACCGGGGCGCGACGCCGGCCACCGCGTCGGTGTCGCCGGCCAGCCGGACGATGTCCTCGCCGCCGGCGTCGGCGGCCGCGCGGAGAGCGTCGAGGACGTCGTCGGGCATCAGAACACCACCGCGAGGCCGGCCTCCTGGAGCGGGTGGACGCCCCGGCGGCGGCCGGGCGCCTCGCCGCACAGCCGGGGGGTCGGAAAGACCTTGCCGGGGTTGGCGAGCCCCCGCGGGTCGAAGGCGCAGCGGAGCAACTGCATGGTGTCGAGGTCGTCGTCGCCGTACATGCGCGGCAGGTAGCTCACCTTGTCCACGCCCACGCCGTGCTCGCCGGTGATCGAGCCGCCGTGCGCGATGCAGATGTCGAGGATCGCCCCGGACACCTCCTCCGCCCGCTCGGCCTGGCCGGGGACGGCGTCGTCGAACAGGACCAGCGGGTGCAGGTTCCCGTCGCCGGCGTGGAAGACGTTGGCGACCCGTACACCGCGCTCGGCGGACATCTCCGCGATGCGGCGCAGCACCTCGGGCAGCGCGGTGCGGGGAATGACGCCGTCCTGGACGATGTAGTCCGGGCTGATCCGCCCGACGGCGGCGAAGGCCGACTTGCGTCCCTTCCAGATCAGCGCCCGCTCGCCGTCGTCGGCCGCGACCCGGATCTCCGTGGCGCCGTGGTCGCGGCACAGCCGCTCGACGTCGGCGAACTGGGCGTCGACCTCGGCGGCCGGGCCGTCCAGCTCGACGATCAGCACCGCCCCCGCTCCGGGTGGGTAGCCGCACCGCACGGCCGCCTCGGCCGCCTCGATGGCGAGCGCGTCCATCATCTCGATGGCGGCGGGAACCACGCCCGCGCCGATGATCGCCGAGGTCGCGGCGCCGGCGGCGTCCGTGCCCGTGAAGCCGGCCAGCAGCGTCCGCACCGACTCCGGCGAGCGGGTGAGCCGCACCGTGACCTCGGTGGTGATGCCGAGCGTCCCCTCCGAACCGACGAACGCGCCGAGCAGGTCGTAGCCGGGCGCGTCGGGCGCGCGCCCGCCGAGGCGTACCAGGTCGCCGTCGGGGGTGACGATCTCCAGCCCGGTCACGTGGTTGGTGGTGAAGCCGTACTTGAGGCAGTGCGCGCCGCCGGAGTTCTCCGCGACGTTGCCGCCGATGGAGCAGACCTGCTGGCTCGACGGGTCCGGCGCGTAGTGGTAGCCGTACGGGGCGGCGGCCCGGCTGACGTGCAGGTTGATCACGCCCGGTTCGACGACGGCCCGCTCGTCGAGGGGGGCGACCTCGCGGATCGCGCGCATCTGCGAGGTGACGACCAGCACCCCGTCGGCGTGCGGCAGCGCGCCGCCGGACAGGCCGGTGCCGGAGCCGCGTGCCACGAAGGGCACGCCGGCGTCGACGCATGCCCTGACGGTCGCCGCGCACTCGGCGGCGGTGCGGGGCAGGGCCACGAGGGCCGGGACCACCCGGTACTGGGCGAGGCCGTCGCACTCGTAGGTGCGCAGCTCCTGCCGGTCGCTGATCACCTGGTCCTCGCCGAGCGCGGCCCGCAGCACCGCGACGAGGGCGGGGATGTCCGTCGTGGTCACCGTCGACCTCCCGTCGCGGCGTCGGTCGTCAGGGCATGCGCTCGTACGCGGGCAGGGTCAGGAAGTCCACGAAGTCGTCGGCTACGGCGACCTCCATGAACAGGGCCCGAGCGGGGGCCAG
The DNA here is from genome assembly GCF_003626655.1 of Micromonospora costi. Classification (GTDB taxonomy): domain Bacteria; phylum Actinomycetota; class Actinomycetes; order Mycobacteriales; family Micromonosporaceae; genus Micromonospora; species Micromonospora costi. Next base: position 22,589 of record NZ_RBAN01000011.1, on the reverse strand, counting down.
GTCGGCCGGGTCGCCGGAAAGTTTCGCCAGCTCCTCGTCGGCGAGGCGCTCGACGAGGGCGCGGTCCACCTTCTCACCGGTGTCGTCGAGGGTGACGCCGCCGTGCAGCCACTGCCACACCTGCGACCGGGAGATCTCGGCCGTGGCGGCGTCCTCCATGAGGTTGAAGATGGCGACGGCGCCGGTGCCGCGCAGCCAGCTCGCCAGGTACTGGACGCCGACGCTGATGGCGTTGCGCAGGCCCGCCTCGGTCCGCCGCCCGCGCGTGCTCCGCACGTCCAGCAGCTGGGCGGCGGTGACGCGGACGTCGTCGCGGGTGCGGTCGAGCTGGTGGGGCCGGTCGCCGAGGACCGCGTCGAACACCTCCCGGCAGACCGGCACGAGGTCGGGGTGTGCCACCCAGGAGCCGTCGAAGCCGTCGCCGGCCTCGCGGGTCTTGTCCTCGCGTACCTTGGCCAGCGCGGTCTCGTTGACCTCCGGGTCCCGCCGGCTCGGGATGAAGGCGGCCATGCCGCCGATCGCGTGCGCGCCGCGGCGGTGGCAGGTGCGGACCAGCAGTTCGGTGTAGGCCCGCATGAACGGTGCGGTCATGGTGACCGCGTTGCGGTCGGGCAGCAGGAAGTCGGCGCCGCGGGTGCGGAACTTCTTGATGACGCTGAACATGAAGTCCCACCGCCCGGCGTTGAGGCCGGCCGAGTGCTCCCGAAGCTCGTAGAGGATCTCCTCCATCTCGAACGCCGCCGGGTACGTCTCGATGAGCACCGTCGCGCGGATCGTCCCCCGGGGGATGCCGAGCCGCTCCTGGGCGAACAGGAAGACGTCGTTCCAGAGCCGCGCCTCCTGGTGGCTCTCCATCTTGGGCAGGTAGAAGTAGGGGCCGCTGCCGCGGTCGAGCTGCCGTCGCGCGCAGTGGAAGAGGTAGAGGCCGAAGTCGACGAGGCTGCCGGAAGCGCGTTCGCCGTCGACGAGGATGTGCTTCTCGGTGAGGTGCCAGCCGCGCGGGCGGACCACGATGGTCGCCAGCTCACCGTCGCCGAGGGCGTAGCGCCTTCCGTCGGGCGAGGTGAAGGTCAGCGTCCGGTCGACGGCGTCGCGCAGGGTGAGCTGGCCGCCGACCACGTTCTCCCACAGCGGGGTGTTGGCGTCCTCGAGGTCGGCGAGCCACACCTTCGCCCCGGAGGTGAGCGCGTTGATCGTCATCTTCGGGTCGGTCGGCCCGGTGATCTCCACCCGTCGGTCGACGAGACCCGGCGCGGGCGGGGCGACGGCCCAGTCGCCCTCGCGGACGTGCCGGGTGTCGGGCAGGAAGTCCAGCGACTCCCCCGCGGCCAGCGCGGCCTCGCGGTCGGCGCGGCGGGCGAGCAGATCACGGCGGCGGGCGTCGAAGGCGCGGTGCAGCTCGGCGAGGAAGCCGAGAGCCTGCGGGGTGAGGATCTCCTCGTAGCGGTCGTGCCGGGGACCGGTGACCACGACACCGTCGGGTGGCTGCATGGCGGGCTCCTCACCGTGATGCGATCGAATAGATCCACGGGAATTGCTGCCGTCGACTCTAGTGGCCGCGCCGCCGAACCGCGAGGGGCGGACGCGGCCGGGTCAGCCGGTGGCGACCGGCACGGACGCGGTGAGCGCCCAGTCGTGGCTGATGTCCGCAGCCGTACGCAGGAGCTTCGGCAGGTGCTCCTCGAGCAGCGTCTCCACCGGGGTCTCGGCGGCGTGCACGGTCACGTTGATGGCGGCCACGACCCGCCCGTCGCCGTCGCGTACGCCCGTGGCGACCGACCGGATGCCCGGCGCGAGGTCCTGGTCGGCCAGCGCCCAGCCCTTGGCCCGCACCTCGCGCAGCGCGGCGTCCAGCTCACCCGGCGACGGCTGCCAGCGCGCCGTGATGCCCGAGCGCGACGGCTCGGCGAGCACGCCGGCCAGCGCGGCCGGGGGCAGCGCCGCGAGCAGCACCTTCCCCATGGACGTGGCCGCGGCCGGGAAGCGGGTGCCGATCGTGACGGCGAGCGTGACGATCTTGGGTACGGCGACCCGGGCGACGTAGACGATGTCGCTGCCGTCGAGCTGCGCCATCGACGTCGACTCGTGGGTCTGCGCCACGAGCTTCTCCATGTGGGGGCGGGCGACGTCCCACATGTTCAGCGCGTTGACGTACGCCATGCCCAGGTCGAGGACGCGGGGCGTGAGGGCGTACCCGCGGTCGGCGGCGCGGACGTAGCCCAGCGACTCGAGCGTGATGAGGATGCGACGGACCGTGGGCCGGGCCAGGCCGGTGGCCGCGGCGAGATCACTGAGCGTCGTGGCGGGGCAGCCCGGGCGGAAGGAGCGCAGGACGTCGAGGCCGCGGGCCAGCGCCTCGATGAAGTCCGGTCCGGCGCCCCTTCCGTTGTCACTCATGCCCTAATGCTTCCATTGCGCCGAGCCGGCATCCCACTCGGTGTACTGGTACGGATTCTCGAGGATCTTCGTCTCGGGGATGTCCGGGTTCATGCCGCGCTGCCAGGCCTCCTCGCCGAGGGTGTCCCGCAGGTGCGCCACGGTGGCCTCCACCCGGGCCCGGGCGGCGGCGAGGTCGACGCCGACGAGCCTGCCGTCCCGCTTGACGACCCGGCCGCCCACCAGCACGGTGTGCACGTCGCCGCGCTGGGCCTGGAACGCGACGTGGCCGTACGGGTGCAGGATCGGGAACATCACGGGCGAGGCATCGTTCTTGAGCAGCACGATGTCGGCCTGGCGGCCCGGGGTGAGGGCGCCGATCGACGAGTCCATGCCGAGGGCGCGGGCGCCGCCCCGGGTGGCCCACTCCACGACCTGCTCGGCGCGCAGGTGGCAGTGGGTGATGGTGTCCTGCTTGGCGTGCGCCTCCAGGTGCTCGCGGGAGCGGTCGGCGCCGAGCGTCGTACGCATGGCGGAGAAGAGGTCGCCGCTCCACCACACGCTCGTGTCCATGGACAGCGACACCGGGATGTCGTGGTGGCGCAGCTGCCAGGTGGGCGGGTAGCCCTGCCCGGCGCTCTGCTCGCTCTCGGTGGACACGGAGACGCTTCCGCCGGTGGCGGCGATCCGGTTGTACGAGTCGTGGGTCAGCGTGGCCGCGTGCACGTAGACGGTCGAGGGCGTCATGAAACCGTGCTCGTGCATGAGGCGGATGCCGTCGTCGTTGGTGGCGCCCCAGACGCCGGCGTGGGTGGTGACGGCGACGCCGAGATCCCGGGCGACCTCGAAGGCGGCCTTCTCGGGGAACGTGGGGTCGCCGGTCACGTCGAAGGCCATCTGGAAGCCGGCGAGCCTGCCGCCGTCGACGCGGCGGCGGTGGAAGTCCCGGAACTCCGGCGAGGTGGCCCACTCCCACGGGCCCTGCTGGATGTTGCCGTACGCGAGGACGAACCGTCCGGGCACCGCCTCCAGGGCATCGACGGCGGCGTCGGCGTGGTCGGGTGTCTGGAGGCCGTGCGACCAGTCGACGGTGGTGGTGACGCCGGCGTCGACGGCCTCGATCGCGGCGAGCAGGTTGCCCGCGTACACGTCCTCGGGCCGGAAGAGCCTGCCGGATTCGAGGTAGTACCAGACGAAGTACTGGGTCAGGGTCCAGTCGGCGCCGTACCCGCGCATGGCGGTCTGCCACATGTGCCGGTGGGTGTCGACCATGCCGGGCATGACGATGCCGCCGGTGGCGTCGATCTCCAGGGCGCCCTCGGGCGCGGTGAGGCCGGTGCCGACCTCCGCGATCCGGTCGCCGACGACCAGCACGTCGGCGCGGGGCAGCACCGTGTGCGCGTCGTCCATGGTGAGAACCAGGCCGTTACGGAGGAGCACCGGCCGGTCGGTTGCGCTCATCGCCACCCATCCTTTCCGGGTACAGATCTCCGGACTGTTGTCCGCTGTGCGGGCACTCCCGGGTGGCGCAAGTGTGGTCCCGGTCACCGGCCGTGTCAATACCCGCGTTTCCGCGCAGTGAAGACGCCGTTGACACGCCACGGTCGGGGCGCGAAGCTGTGGTGGCGGACGGATGTCCGCAGGACGGACGGAGATATGGTGCACCACTCGTCGGGGCCGTTGGCCGGCCTCCTCGTCGCGGACTTCTCCCGGATCCTCGCGGGCCCCTACGCGACGATGCTCCTGGCCGATCTCGGCGCGGACGTCGTCAAGGTGGAGAGCCCAGGCGGTGACGACACCCGCACCTGGATGCCGCCGACCCGCGAGGGCGTCTCGACGTACTACCTCGGCATCAACCGCAACAAGCGGTCTGTCGCCCTCGACCTCAAGGACCCGGACGACCTCGCGGCCGCGCGGGAGCTGGCCCGTCGCGCCGACGTGATGATCGAGAACTTCCGCCCCGGCGGCCTGGCCCGGTTCGGCCTGGACTACGACACCGTCGCCGCCGGCAACGAGAGGATCGTGTACGCGAGCATCAGCGGTTTCGGCACCGGCGCGGGCGCCGACTACCCCGGCTACGACCTGATGGTGCAGGCCATCTCCGGCCTCATGAGCCTCACCGGTGACCCGGACGGCCCGCCGTACCGGGCCGGCATCTCCGTCTTCGACGTGATGGCGGGGCTCCACGCAAGCATCGGCATCCTCGCCGCGCTGCACCGCCGCGGGGCCGGCGGGCGCGGCCAGCACGTCGAGGTGAACCTGCTCAGCTCCGCGCTGTCCGGGCTCGTCAACCACTCCAGCGGCTACGTGGCGGGCGGCACGGTGCCCTTCCGGATGGGCAACGCGCACCCGAGCCTCTTCCCGTACGAGCCGCTGCCCACCGCCGACGGCGAGTTGATCGTCATCGCCGGCAACGACGGGCAGTTCCGCAAGCTCTGCCAGGTGCTCGGGCTGCCCGACCTGCCCGACGACCCCCGCTTCGGCCGCAACCAGGACCGCACCGCCAACCGGGAGCAGTTGCGACCGCTGCTCGTGGAGCGGCTCGGGAAGCGGACGAAGGACGAGTGGTTCCGGGACCTGCTCGCCGCCGGGGTGCCGTGCGCGCCCATCAACACCATCGATGGCGGGGTCGCCCTCGCCGCGGAGCTGGGCCTGGACCCCGTCGTCACCGTCGGCGACGTGCCCGGCGTCCGCAACCCCATCACGTTCTCCGACACCCCGGCCCGGTACGAGCTGCCGCCGCCCGGGCTCGACGAACACGGCGAGGAGATCCGCGCGTGGCTGAGGAGCTGACCTTCCCGACCGGCATCGGCACGTCCGATCCGACCACCATCTCGCTGCTGGGCCAGGACCTGGCCGGCGATCTGATGGGCACGGTCGGGTTCGGTGAGCTGGCGTACTGGCTGGTGGCCGGCCGCCGCCCCACCCGGGGCGAGGTACGCGTCTTCGAGGCGGTCCTCGTGGCGCTCGCCGACCACGGCTTCACCCCGACCGCCATCGCGGCGCGACTCACGTACGTGTCCGCGCCCGAGGCGTTGCAGGGTGCGCTCGCGGCCGGTCTGCTCGGCGGCGGGTCCCGCTTCCTCGGCGTGACCGAGGACTGTGGACGGTTCCTCGCCGACACCCTCGCGCAGGCCGGCGAGGTGACCGACTACGACGCCCTCGCACTCGACACGGTGACCCGGGCCCGCCGGGAGCGGCGGCTCGTCCCGGGGCTCGGCCACCCCGTCCACAAGGAGCAGGACCCGCGTACGCCGGCGCTGATCCGCATCGCGGACGAGGAGGGCCTGCGTGGGCCGCACCTGCGGCTGTTCGAGGCGATCGGCCGCGTGCACCCGCAGGTGCTCGGCCGCACGCTGCCGCTCAACGGCGCCGGCGTCTGCGGCGCGGCGCTCGCCGACCTCGGTCTCCCGGTCGACCTGCTGCGCGGCTTCGCCCTGCTGGCCCGCGCCGCGGGGCTGCTCGGCCACCTCGCCGAGGAGCGGCGCCGGCCCCTCGGCATGCGGATCTACCAGACGGTCGACCGCAACGCCGTCTACGAACCCTGAGCCTCCCCCACCCCCGGAAGGAGCGGCCATGGCCACCGTCGTCGCGGTCATCGCCTCCACCCACCACCCCTTCTACTACCGGGCCAGCACCGCGACCGGCGAGGACCGGCCGCCGTTCGCCGACGAGTGGACCCGCAAGATCCTCGCCTTCCGCGAGACCCTGACGCGGGCCAACCCCGACGTGCTGGTGATGGTCGGCTCCGACCACTTCCACCAGCTCTGGCTCGACAACATGCCGCAGTTCCTGGTCGGCAAGGCGCCCTTCTACGACGCGAACTGGTACAACGAGGAACGCGAGTTCGGCCTGCCGCGGATGCTGCTCACGGGCCAGGAGGACCTGTCGGCGCACATCCTGCGGGCGGGCCTGGACGCCGGGTTCGACCTTGCGTTCAGCAACGAGCTGCGGATCGACCACAGCATCACCTGCCCGATCGTCACGCTGCGCCCCGAGGCGGACCTGCCGATCGTGCCGATCTACACGAACATCTTCGCGCCGCCGCTGCCGCAGCCGAAACGCTTCGTCCAGCTCGGGCAGGCGATCCGGGAGATCGTCGAGCAGTGGCCGTCGCACCTGCGCGTGGCGATCATCGGCACCGGCCACCTGTCGCTGGAGCTGGGCGGGCCGCGGCAGTTCGGGCCGCACGGGCCGGACCCGGAGTTCGACCGGCGGGCCGTCGAGTGGATCGCCACCGGCGACCTGGACGGGTGCCTGCGCGAGGTCACCCTGGACAGCCTGCACGCCCCGGGCAACGCCACCCACGGCTTCATGGACTTCATGCTCATGATGGGCGTGGCCGGAGCCGGCGCCAAGGCCGACCACGTCGACACCCTCGACCTGTTCCACACCATGGAGGCCTACTTCACCTGGTACCCGAACGGAGCGCCGGCATGAGCAGGTACCTGCTGAACAAGTTCCTCTACACGGTGGACCGGGACCCGGAGCTGGTCGAGCGCTACCGGAGCGAGCCGCGCGAGCTGGTGGCCTGGTGGGAGGCCGAGCGCGCCAACGCGGTGCTCAACTGCCACACCGGGGAGGCGAGCACCTGGCTGCGCTTCGACGAGGCCGAACGCGAGGCGTTGGCCACCCACGACCACGTGAAGCTCTTCGAGCTGGGCGCGCACCCGTTCCTGACGCTCACACTGTTCATCGCGATGTTCGAGCGGGACAACACCGAGCCGCTGGAGTACCAGAAGTACTACGGAGCCCGGCTGGCCCACTTCGCCCTGCCGTACCCGGACATCGCCACGTGATCCGCGCGGCGCTGCTCACGGCCTGCGGCGCTCCGCCCGTCCTCGGCGAGCGGCCGCCTCCCGTGCCGGGTGCCGGCGAGGTGCTGGTCACGGTCGACGCCGTGCCCATCACGCCGCTCGACCTGCTCTGCGCCTCCGGCACCAGCTACTTCGGCACACCGGCGACCCCGTACGTGCCGGGTGTGCAGGGTGTCGGCCGCCTCGCCGGCGGCGAGGCGGTGTGGTTCGGCACGTCGGCCGGTATGCGGTCGGGCGCCGACGGCGGGATGGCCGCCACTGTGGCCGTACCGGCCGCCGACGTGGTGGCGCTGCCGGCCGGCGTGCCGCTGAGGCTCATGGCCGCCCTCGGGTTGTCCGCCGTCGCCGCGCACGCGGCCCTCACCGTCGCCGGCGGCCTGGTGCCCGGCGAGCGGGTCGTCGTGCTCGGCGCGGGCGGCGTGGTCGGTCAGGCGGCCGTCCAGCTCGCCCGGCTCGGTGGCGCGCGCCGCGTGGTGGCGGTGGCCCGTTCGGCCGCGGCCCAGGAGCGCGCGGAGGAGCTGGGCGCGGACGCGGCCGTCCCGCTGCTCCCGGACGACGACGTCGCCGCGCTGGCCGACCGGCTGCGACGGGCCACGGACGGTCCGGTGGACCTCGTGCTCGACCCGGTCTTCGGCACCCCGGCCGCGGCCGCGTTACGGGTGCTGCGTCCGGGCGGCCGGCTGGTGAACCTCGGCAGTTCGGCGGGCGCGACGGCGCCGGTCGAGTCGGCGGTGCTGCGCAGCGGGTCGCTGCGGCTGATCGGCTACACCAACAACGCGCTCTCCACACGGGAGCGTGCCGCGTCGATCGCCGTCGTGGCGGGTCACGCGGCGGCCGGCCGGCTCACCGTCGACCACGAGGTGGTGCCGTTCGCGGACGTGGCGGACGCCTGGTCCCGGCAGGCCGCGGGCAGGACCAGGGGACGGGTGGTCCTCGTCCTCTAAGTCCGTCCGTGTAGCTAACCTTCCTTGACGATTCATAGATGTGTAGCTAAGTTTCAGCCATCCCGGCTGAGAGGCAGTCGTCTATGAAGACCCGTCTCGTGACCGCTTCGGTGCTGCTCGCCGCCCTGGGCGTGACCGCCGCGCCGCCGCCCGTCTCCGCCGCGTCGCTCCCGCCCGTCTCCGCCTCGTCGCCGCCGGCGCCCGCCGGCGAGCACGGCTGGGTCACCTCGACTCTGCGGCACATGAGCCTGGAGCAGAAGGTCGGCCAGCTCTTCGCCACGTACGTCTACGGCGCCGACGCGACCGCGCCGAGCGCCGCCGACCGCGCCGCCAACCGGGCCGCGTTCGGGGTCGAGACACCGGCCGAGGTGATCGAGAGGTACCACCTCGGCGGCGTCTGCTACTTCTCCTGGTCGCACAACCTGAACGACCCCGGCCAGATCGCGACGCTCTCCAACGGCCTGCAACGGGCCGCGCTCGACGACGGCAGCAAGGGACGCGTGCCGCTGCTCATCTCCACCGACCAGGAGCAGGGCGTGGTGCTGCGGATGCCCGCCCCGGCCGCGCAGTTTCCCGGCGCCATGGCGCTGGGCGCCGCCCGGTCGGCCGGGGCGGCACGGACGGCGGCGAGGGTCACCGGGCGCGAACTGGCCGCCGTGGGCATCCGGCAGCCGTACGCGCCGATCGCCGACGTCAACGTGGACCCGGCCAACCCGGTGATCGGCGTCCGCTCCTTCGGGGCTGATCCCGCGCTCGTGGCCGGGCTGACGGCGGCGCAGGTCCTGGGTTTCCAGGACGACGCCGGGGTGACCGCCGTGGCGAAGCACTTCCCCGGCCACGGCGACACGGGCACCGACAGCCACACCAACCTGCCGGTGATCGACCACACCCGGGAGGAGTGGGACCGCGTCGACGCGCCACCGTTCCGGCGGGCGATCGCCGCCGGCGTCGAGTCGATCATGACGGCCCACATCGTGGTGCCCGCGCTCGACCCGTCCGGTGACCCGGCCACGCTGTCCCCGCGGATCCTCACCGGCGTGCTGCGCGGCGAACTCGGCTTCCGCGGCGTCGTCGTCACCGACGCGCTCAACATGGCGGCCGTCCGCCAGCGGTACGGCGACGAGCGGGTGCCGGTGCTGGCGCTCAAGGCCGGGGCCGACCAGCTCCTCATGCCGCCGGACCTGCGGCTGGCGCGGGACGCGGTGCTGCGGGCCGTGGCCGACGGCGAGCTGACCGAACGGCGCGTCGACGAGTCGGTCCGGCGCATCCTCACGATGAAGTACCGCCAGGGGCTGGCACGCGCGCCCTTCGTCGACGTCGACGAGGCCGTACGCACGGTCGGGGCGCCCGCGCACCTGGCCGCCGTCACCCGGGTCACCGACGCGACCCTCACGGCGGTCCGCAACGACGCCGGGCTGCTGCCCCTGCCCCGCGCCGACCGGTCGGTGCTCGTCACTGGCTGGGACACGGCCGCCTTCGCGCCGGTCGCGACCGTCGCCGCCAGCTTCACGGCCCGGGGCGCCCGCACCACCGCCCGGCCCGCGACCCTGCCCTCGGACCAGGCGATCGCCGACACGGCGGCCGCCGCGGCGGCGCACGACCTCACCGTCGTGCTCGTGAACAAGGCGTGGGACACGGAGGTCGGCGACCCGCGCGCCAGCCAGCAGCGGCTGGTCGCGGCGCTGCTCGCCACCGGCCGGCCCGTCGTCGTGGTGGCGGTCCGCGACCCGTACGACATCGCGCACCTGCCGGGGGTGGACACCTACCTGGCGACGTACTCGTACACCCGGGCCGCCATGGACACCCTGGTCCGTGCCCTGCACGGCGAGCTGTCGCCGCGCGGGCGGCTGCCCGTCACCATCCCCACGGCCGACGGCACGGGCGTGCTGCACCCGTACGGCCATGGCCTGACCTGGTAGGAGGAACGATGCCGGCCGGGAACGCGCGCGTCACCACGCCCCTGCGCACCGCGGGGCTCGTCCTCACCGTGGCCGTCCTGGGCGCCACGCTCCCGCCGACCGCGGCGGCGTCGGCCGCGCCGCGCAGCGCCGCGCCGCCGGCCCGGGACGTCGCCGCCGCGCGCCCCGACGCCGGGCCACCCGCCGTGACGCCCGCCGACATCCGGTTCCGGCACGACACGCTGCGCCGCGGCACGGCCCGCGAGGTGGGCCTGCTTCCCGAGCACGTGGCCCGGATGCCCGCCGACCTGGCCGCCTACCTCGAACCGACCCCGGACCACCCGGGGCACCCGACGTACGCCGGCGCCGTGGTGCTCGCCGCCAAGGACGGGGTGATCGTGCAGCACGCGGCCGTGGGCACGGCCGTGCGGTACGCCGAGGTGGGACCACCGCCCGAGCTTCCCGGTGTGGAACTCCCCGCCGACGCGCAGATCCCGATGCGGCCGGACACCATCCACGATCTGGCGTCGGTGTCCAAGCTGTTCACGACGATCGTGGTCATGCAGCTCGTCGAGCGGGGGCGCGTACGGCTCGACGAGCCCGTCGCCCGGTACGTGCCCGAGTTCGGGGCCGGCGGCAAGGCCGCGGTGACCGTACGGATGCTGCTCACCCACACCTCAGGCCTGCCGGCGTTCACGCCACTGTGGAGCCGCTACCCGACGCCGGCCGAGCGGTTCGCGGCCGCGCTCGCCACGCCGCTCGCGGCCGGGGCGGCGCCGGGCGCCCAGTACGTCTACTCCGACCTCGGGTTGATCGCGCTGGGCGTGCTCGCCGAACGGGTGACCGGCCGCGGTCTGGCCGAGCTGGTCCGTGACGGCGTGACCGCGCCGCTGGGCATGACCGACACCGGCTACAACCCGGGGCCGCAACGGCGGGCCCGGATCGCCGCGACCGAGTACCAGCCGTACGCCGGCCGGGGCATGGTCTGGGGCGAGGTCCACGACGAGAACGCGTGGTCGCTCGGCGGGGTGGCCGGGCACGCGGGTGTGTTCTCCACGGCGGCCGACCTGGCCGTGCTCTGCCAGTCACTGCTCAACGGCGGCGAGTACCGGGGTCACCGGATCCTGCGACCCGACACGGTGCGGGCCATGCTCGTGAACCACAACGCGCCGCTGGAGCAGGCGTACCCGGAGAGCGACCGCGGTCTCGGGTTCGAGCTGAACAAGCACTGGTACATGATGGGCCTGTCGTCGCCCGTGGCGTTCGGCCACACCGGCTTCACCGGCACGTCGATCGTGGTCGACCCGCTGTCGCACTCGTTCGTGATCCTGCTCAGCAACCGGGTGCACCCGGACCGCGGCTGGGGCAGCAACAACGTGGCACGGCGGGCCGTGGCGCGCGACCTCGCCGAGGCGATGCCGGTGCGGCCCCGCTCGCGCGATGCCTGGCGCGCCGACCCGCGGGACTCCGCGACCGTCACGCTCACCGCGCCCCTGCGCCGCGCCGCCCGGGGTGGGGTGGCCAGCTTCCTGCTCTGGTACGACACCGAGCCGCGCTTCGACGGCGCCCGGGTCGAGGTGTCGACCGACGGCGGGTCGACGTGGACGCCGGCCCCGATGGTGCTGCGCGAGGGCGACCGGCGCTGGACCAGCGACGGCACGGTCACCGGGTACGGCGGGCGGGTGTGGTGGCAGGTGTCGGTGGACCTGCCGGAGCGGGCGACGCACCTGCGGTGGACCAGCAGCACCGACGTGTCCAGCCAGGGCCGCGGCGTCTACGTCGACCGGATCGTCGTGGCGGACCGGGGCGGGCTGCTCTTCCACGGCGAGGGCGCCGACGCCTCGCGGCTGGTCGCCGAGGGGTGGGCGCCGGCCCGCACCTGAGCTGGGCGGTGCCCCGCCCTCCCCGCCGATCATGCAGTTGTGGTGGTGGGCAAAGGGGTTGTATGCCCACAAACCGCCAACCACAACTGCATGATCGCCGGGATGGAGTGCGCGGTGCACCCTCCCCGTCGTTGTCGTACGGGAGGCACCGTCCGTCGGGCGCCCCTGCCACGCCGTCGAGCGAGATGAACAGGCCAGCGCGATCTTCTTCCAGGTGTCCTCTCCCCCGGCGTTCCACCCGTCCCGTGCGCGGCCGGGCGGAGCCGGGCTGGGCGTCCGGCGGCCGGCCCGGCAGTTGGTCGCAGTGCGCGGGCCCGAGGGCCCGCGCACTGCGGACGCGTCGGTCCGGAATTGTCACGGCGGCGACCGCCGCATCCTCTCGGCGGTCGGACGAATGAGTGTCCGGCGACGCGGGATCCGGCCCAATCGACGGAGACAGCGGTGAATGTTATCCCACGTCGGGCGGCCGCCTGCGGTATTGTCTGCCAATTCGGAAGTGAATCGGTGACGCGCGATTTCCGGGGCGCCGATGACGGAGAAAGCCGGAGGATCAGGCGGCGAACGCGGCCTGATCCCGGCACCGTCGGGCGTCCGATGACGGCACGGCGCGCCGCGAGCAGCGGCGACCGTCCGGGCGGGAGGACCGTCGCGCACAACCCGGTCAAACCGAAGAAACGCCGCGCGTCCGGGCCGGTCACCGTGTCATGAACACGCCAGCCACCGGCCCGTATGCCCCGAAAGGGTATTCATGGGTGCCTACGCGCAAGCGTTGTTAACCGAACCGAGATAAAGCCACACTAAGGTCTTTGCGCAGATCGATATACGTCATCGAGAAACCATCCCGGTATCAGTGGGGAACCGGAAGAGGTGGAAAATGAGGGGGATCCCGATCGCATCCATGGTCATCGGTATCGCGTCGTCGCCGGCCGCCCGTCGCCAGCTCGCGCAACTGCTCGGCGACACCGAGGCGTTCCTGATCGTCTCCAGCGTCGACCAGGCGCGGGAGTTCCTCGGCGGGGTGGAGGCGCCGTCCGCCCCGCCGGCCCGGCCGCCGCTCCCGGTGGTGGTCGGCGAGGTCGTCGCGGGCCCGGAGCCGTCGGCGTCGCCACCGGCGCTGGTCGTCGACTCCGACCGGCGGGTGGTGCGCTGGCGCGACCGCGAGATCGAGTTGACCCGGCTGGAGCACGACCTCCTGCTGTGCCTGGTGGGTGCGCCAGGCCAGATCTGGACGTACGAGCGGCTGCACCTCACGGTGTGGGGCAACGAGCATCTGGGCCGTGGCTCGGATATCCACTCCGTGGTGCGCCGGATACGACGCAAGCTGGCCACACTGGACGCCTCGGCGACGATCGACGCGGTCCGCGGGGTCGGTTTCCGCTTCGCCTCCGCCTGAACGCGCGTCACCGGCGCCGCGGCCCGCCGACCGCTCGGTCGGCGGGCCGCGCGTACGGGAGCACCGTCGCGTGGACCGACACGGCCCGGCCCGCCTGGTGCGAACCAGGCGGGCCGGATCGGTGTGTCAGCGCTCAGGCGTCAACACCGGATCGGGGACAACGCGAAGTCCTCCACCGTGGGCGTGGTGGTGTTGATCTTCGTCTGACGGGTCTGGGGCTTCCAGCCGTCCTTGGCGACGATCATGGTCAACGGGTTGTTCCGGCGGTCCATCCAGTAGGCGTACTTGCCCTGCTCGTCGGTGGCGAAGGTGAACGACATCGCCCACGAGTCGACCTGGACGACGGCACCGGGCAGCGGAGCGCTGCCACCCTGGCAGCTCGTCCCGGTGACGGTACCCATCAACTTGCCCCAGGTCTTCGGCGCCTGCACCGTCATCGTCACGGTCACCGGAGCCACCGTGTACGGCGTGTTCTCCTTGATGGTGACCTCGCCGCTGTAGGTGCCCGGCTGGTCGACGTTCGCCGTCATCCCGACGGTGACCGTGACCTTCTCGCCCGGCGCCAGCGTGACCTCGGACGTGTCGATCGTCATCCAACTGACGTCGGCCGCCGCCTCGGCGCACCCCTCGAAGCCGGGAAGCACCTCGCTGTCGGGCGTCGAGGTGAAGCCACCGGACGAGCCGCCGACCTTGTAGAAGCCGCACGCCGCGCCGCCGCGGTAGCGGGCGGTGTTGGCGTTCGGCAGGGTCGCCCACGAGTCGGTGGCCGGGTCGTAGGCGAAGCCGGCGTTGGTGACGGCGCCACCCTGCGACCCGCCGACGACCAGGAGCTTGCCGCTCGCGACCGCGAACGAGCTGGCCCAGTTGTCGGCCGGGGCGTCCGCGATCGGGCTCCAGGCGTTGGCGCCCGGGTCGAACACGTAGCTGGCCTTCTGCGAGGCGGCACCGTCGTTGCCGCCGGTGCAGTAGACCCGCCCGTCGATGCCGCCGCAGGAGGCGAACGCCACCGACTTCGGGTAGTTGGGCAGGGTCTCCCAGCTGTCGCTACCCGGGTCGTACCGGACCACGCTGTTCGACATCGGCGTGCAGCCCGAGGTGGTGCAGCCGCCCACGGCGTAGAGCTTGCCGTCGACGACCGCCTGGCCGGCCGCGGAACGCGGCGCGGGGTTGTCGGCCACCTCGGTCCAGGCGTTGGCACCCGGGTCGTACGACCAGGTGGTGCCGTCGGGGCCGGCCGCCGCCCAGCCGCCGGTCGCGATGATCTTCCCGCCGATGACGCCCACCGTCATGGCGTTGCGCGCCCCGGGAAGATCGGCGATCTGACCCCAGGTCTGGGCGACCGGGTCGTACACGTAGTTCTTCGTCGTGGACGCGGTCCCGTCACCACCACCGATCGAGTACACCTTGCCGTCCAGGTTCACCACCCGGTTGTCCATGATGTTCGCCGGGTAGTCGGTGATGTCCGTCCACGGCGCGGCCTGGGGGCCGACCGCGGCGGGCGCCGCCTGCGACGACTTGTCCGACGCCTTCGCGGCGAACGACGTCGCCGCCGTCAGCCGCTGCTCCGGAGCACCGCTGGACCCGAGCACCTGCTGCCTGCTCAGGCGGGACCCGTCGGCACGCAGGAGCTCGAACCCGGCGTCGCGCTCACCGAACGCCACGTCGACCGGAGCCCCACCGGTGTTGGTCACCGTGAAGGTCTTGCTGACCTTGCCGGTCGGCATCTGGACCGTGCCGGTCAGCGCCGTCGGCGTCACCGACAGGCGGCCCGCCGCGAGCGGGAAGTTCGCCGCCGTCGCCCCGTCGGCCTGGACGTCGACGCCCTTGCTCAGGCTGACGTAGTTGCCGGCCGCCGCGGTGAACTTGTGCGTCCCGGTCAGCGAGGAGAACATCCAGTAGAAGCCGTCCTCGAGCCCCGGGTCGTCCGGCGTCGCCACCGTGGTGGCCTTCTCCGCCGGGCGGTCGACGCTGGTGACGGTGGCGCCGTTCACGTAACCGTTGGTGTTCTTGTCCCGGACGTGGCCGAGCACCAGGCCGCCGTCGACCGGCTCACAGGTGACCGTGCTGCCGATGAGGACGTTGTCAACCTCCCACCACCACTCGTACGAGGCCTCGTAGTAGTGGAACCGCACCTGGACCTGGGCCTCGCCCGCGGCCTGCGGGATCGGGATCTCCGTCACCCGCGGGCCGAGCGCGTCCGTCGACTGCCGGAGCACGTTCGTCCAGGTGGCACCGCCGTCGACGCTGAGGTCGACGTCGGCGCGGTCCGACCCGAGCCAGTTGAAGTCCTGGTTGAACCGGATCACCGGGGCCGTCACCGCGGTGAGGTCGACGACCGGGCTGACGAGGGAGGTGTCCTGCCGCCCGCCCGAGCCGTAGTGGTCGCTGTCGACCATGGCGAAACCGCCGGTGCCACCGGTCAGGTTGCCCCGGTTGCCGTCGTCGGTGAACGTCCACACCTGGCCGGTGCCCGCGTGGTCCACCACGGACCAGCCGCTCGGCACGGTGTCGCCGTCGAAGGTCTCGTACTCGCCGTCGGACCCGTAGGTGTAGCCGGGCGCCAGGGAGCACGAGTCCGCCTTGGCCGGAACGGCGACGTTGGCGGTCACGTTACGCGAGGCGACGACGACCTCCTTCGTCACCGTCTCGTAGCCCGGGTACTGCGACTCGACCTTCAGGCTGTACGTCGCCCCGGCCGGGAGGGTGAGGCTGTACCGGCCGTTGGTGGGCGTGGTGTAGTCGGACAGGCCCGACGGGCCCACGACCGTCACCTTGGCGTACAGCGGCCACCCGTGGCCCGAGCCGTCGGTGACCGTGCCGCTGACCGTCACGCTCGGCACGGCGCTCAGCGCGACGTCGAGCGTGGTGGTCGCATTCGGCGTCACCGTGGCCGGGCTGGTCTTGGCCTCGTAGCCGAACGCCGACACGGCGACCTGGTAGTCGCCGGCCGGAAGCAGCGACGTGTACCTGCCGTCCGCCCCGGTGGTGAGCTGACGCTCGGCCGGGCCGGTCAGGCTGACGGTCGCACCGGCGATCGGCGCGCCCGTGCCGGCGTCGGTGACGGTGCCGGCCAGGGTGCCGGTGTCACCGATCGGCGCGGCGTTCAGCAGCGCGAGCGCGTCGAGGCGCCCCTCACCGAACACGTTGTTGTCGTCCGGGGTGCCGCCGCACTGGTCGTCGGCCGAGTCGGTCGCCGAGTTGTCCAGCAGCGCGCGGGTCCCGTCGACGTCACCGAGCAGGCCCGGCGCCGCCGACCACAGCAGCGCGATCGCGCCCGCGAGGTGCGGGGCCGCCATCGAGGTGCCGCTGATGCTCGCGTACCCGTTGGTGGGGACGCTGGACCGCACGTTCACGCCGGGCGCCGAGATGTTCGGCTTGGTCTCGCCGTTCTGGCCGGTGCCCCGGCTGGAGAAGCCGGCGATGTTGTTGTTCACGTCGTACGCGCCGGCCGAGTAGTTGCTCGCCAGGCTGCCCGGCGAGCCGCTGGTCTGGCAGCCGGGCCCGATGTTGCCGTTGGAGAAGACGCCGAAGATGCCCGACGCCTTCCAGGCCAGCGTCACGTCCTCCATGAACGGGTCGTTGGACGGCAGGCGGGTGCCCCACGAGTTGTTGATGATGTTCGGCCGCTTGGTGACGTCCCCGTTCTGGCCGTTCAGGTCCGTCGGCTCGAGCATCCACTGGCCGGAGTTCACCAGCGCGGCGTCGCTCGGGCAGCAGCCGTTCGCGGCGATCCACTTGACCCCGGGAGCGACACCGATCTGGTTCGCCCCGTCGGCGCCGGCCATCGTGCCCATGGTGTGGGTGCCGTGGCCGTCACCGTCACAGGGGGTGGCGCAGGTCCCGGCGGCGTTGAACCAGTTGTAGTTGTGGTCGAACGTGCCGTCGCCGTTGTTGCCGCGGTAGGAGTTCACCAGCGCCGGGTGGTCGAACTGGACGCCGGTGTCGATGTTGGCGATGGTGACGCCCTCGCCGGTGACGCCGTACTGCGACCAGACGTCGTCGGCGTTGATGTTGGCGATGCCCCACTCGAGGGCGTTGACGACCTTCTCGTTGTCGCCCTCGGTGGTCTTCGGCACCTCGTACGCGACCGGCGCGTAGAGGCCCTCGACCTCGGAGTGGGCGGCGAGCTTCTGCACCATGGCCAGCGAACCGCCGCTGACCCGGATCGCGTTGGTCGCCCAGAAGGTCTGGTACTTCGCGCCCGAGCCGTCGAGCTCCGCCTTGACCGTGGCCTGGCTGTCGGCCGCGGTCTTCTTGAGGGCCTCCACGACCGCGGCGCCCCGCGCGTTCCAGTCCGTGAGCTGGCTGGCCTTGCTCAGGTCCGCCTTGTTCGTGAAGCGGATCCAGAAGTCGCTCTCGCTCTTGCCCTCGAGCTGCCTCGTGAGTTCCGGTCGGATCTTGTCCGCCGGGGACGGCGCGCTCGCTCCGAAGCCGCCGGACGCGGCTTGGGCGCCGGAGCCGGTGGCCGCCAGTGCGGTCGCGACGAGGACCGTCGCCGCGCCGGCGCTCACCAGCGATCTGGCGACGCGCCTCCAGTGTGGACGTCTGAACATTCGGTGCTGCCTCCTTCAGAACGACCCAGGGGGTGAATTGGGCCATGGTGAAGGTGCAGGGGTCCGACTCCGGTGTGGACGAAAGTCGTTCGGACGAACCCCTCCATGCCCCCCCCATGCACCGCGCGGGTCACGCCGGTTGCCCGGTTGGACACTATGATCGAGAAAAAGGACGATCAAGCACGCGCCGTAAGCAACTTGTCACTAACCGTTTGCCGACCGGTTCGCCGTCCTGCCAATAACTGTCACGATCACGATCGAATCTGGGCAGCTGCTGCCCATCGTCTCCGGGTAGGTGCGATGGCCGAAGACGACGAAACCACTGTGTCGGGTCGACCCGATCCGGCCGAGGACCTGTTTCCCCTGGTCATTGCGGTGACACCGTCGCCGGCCGAGCGGCTGCGGCTCGCCGAGCGCCTCGACGGCGCGGCGCCGCTGCTGCTGGTGGCCGACCTCGACGAGCTGCGGCGGCTCATCGCGGTCCCGGGGCGCATCCGCGGTCCGGCGCCTCCCACGACGCCCGGCGGCGCGGCGGTCGCCGACGGCGCCCTGCTGATCGACTCGGCCCGGTCCACCGCCCGCTGCGGCGACCGGGAGATCCCGCTGACCCGGCTCGAACACGATCTGCTCAGCTGCCTGACCGCCGACCCGGTCCGCGTCTGGAGCTATGCCGAGCTGCACCGTGCCGTCTGGCACGACGAGGGCCTGGAACGCCGGGCGGACGTGCAGTCGCTGGTCAAGCGGCTCCGGCGCAAGCTCGCCGAGCTGGGCACGGGCATCACGATCGACGCGGTGCGCGGTGTCGGCCTCCGGTTGACCGACCACCGGCAGCCGCGGGTGGGCGGTGGGTGACGCGCTGCCCATTACGGGCAGCTTGGCGCGCACGTCGGCGGCCACCGCGGCGCCGGTCCGACGATCACGGGCCCCTGCTCGCCCCCTCAGATCAGCCCGGCGCGCGCCCAGAGCAGCCGCCCCGGGCCCGCCACGAGGTCGAAGCTCGCGAGGTGGTCGTACACCCGCCGGGCGGCCCAGCGCAGCGTGGCCCGCCAGTGCGGGTTGGCGCGCGCTGCGGCGCGACCGACCTGCGGCGCGATGCCGACGGCCGCGTACACGTCGGGGTGGACGAGCCGGTTGCTGATCGAGTAGGCGGCGCGGCCGACCAGCAGCCGGGCGTACGCCAGGGCCGCGGGGCCGGACGTCTCGACCTGGCGCGCGACCTCCTCGCGCGCGAACCGTACGTGCCGCGCCTCCTCGACCACGTGGATGCGCGAGACCATCCGGATGAGCGGCTGCAGCGTCTCGTCGGCCATGATCTCGCGCTGGAACGCGTCGAGGATCTCCTCGGCGATGAGGATCGCGGCGTACATCTGGGGGCCGGTGGCGGTCGTCTTGAGGAAACGCCCGAGCGCGTGGTCCCGTCGGTTGGCCCGGTAGACCGGGCAGCCCATCGCCTCGATGAGCCGACCGAACATCACGGAGTGCCGGCACTCGTCGGCGACCTCCGTCAACGCGTACTGGGCGTGCCGGCTGGTCGGGTCGGCGTCGTAGTAGTGCCGGATCAGCATCTGCATGAGGATCGTCTCGAACCACACGCCCGCGCTGGCCGCGCTGGCCACCTCGTGCCGGGTGAGGGTGACCCGCTGCTCCTCGTCCATCCCGTCCCACAGCGCGGTGCCGTAGAGGCTGCTCCGGTGTGGTGGGAGCCAGTAGGCGCCCGGGACGTGCGGCGCCGTCCAGTCGATCTCGACGGCGGGGTCGTAGCTCGTCCGCAGCGAGGACGCGAGCAGGCGGTCGGCCGTCGCCTCGCGCTCGCGTCCCGCCGGTGTCGCGGCCATGACGCCTCCACATTGACGTGACGCCCGGTAACTGTTACGAGTAGTAGCATGCAATCGGAGTCCACCGATGTCAATGGATCCGGCCCGCCGGCCGCCGGCGCGAAGCCGGCCGCCGACGCGAAGCCGGCCACCGACCGTCGGCGGGCCCGGTGGGCCGACCACCGTGAGCAGCGCCGGCAGGAGCTCGTCGCCGCCGCCGTGCGGGCGCTGTTGCGGCACGGGCCGCGGGTCGACATGGACCAGGTGGCCGCCGCGGCGGGCGTCAGCAAACCGGTCCTCTACCGCTACTTCGCCGACAAGTCCGCGCTGTGGCTCGCGGTGAGCGAGCTGATCGCCGCCCGGGTGGTCGACACCATCGCCCCCGCGGTCGAGCAGGTCCGCGAGGAGCGCGACCTGGTCCGGGCGACGATCGACGCGTACCTCGGTCTGATCGAGTCGGAGCCGGCCCTCTTCCGGTTCCTCATGCACCAGTCCCGGGATCCGGGCGTCCACCAGGTGATCGCCGGCACGGGCCGCCAGGTGGCCGCCGGGCTCGCCCGGGTCATCGGCGACCGGCTGCGGGCGCTGGGCCTCGACGCCGGGCCGGCCGAGCCGTGGGCGTACGGGCTGGTGGGCTTCGTGCAGGCGGTCGGCGACTGGTGGACCGGTCACGGCCAACCCATCCGCCGGGAGGCTCTCACCGACTACCTCACCACGCTGTTGTGGAGCGGGATCGAGGGGGTACGGCGCAGCGCCGACCTTCCGCGCGAACTCACCCGGGCGCACGAGCGGATCACACCGTGAGCTACGACGGCCCGGCCCACGTGGCCGGCCACCCGGTGCGGGTGCACCTGGCCGGCCGGTGGGAGCCGGTCGACGGCCGCTACCACTGGGCCGGCCGGATCGAGCCCCAACCGCACGTGGCCGACCTGCTGCGGTCCGGCCGGCGCGACGTCGAGCTGCGGATCGCCGACCGGCCGACGCGGGCCCGGCTCGCCGAGATCGACCCGTGGGGCGGCGTACGGGTCACGGGGGTGGGCGGCCCGCCCTGGCCACCGCCGGCCGACCTCGCGGACGCGTGACGACGCGGCTCCACTGGCCGGGCCGAACCGGTGCATTGATATCGATCTGTGCACATGTAATGATTAACAGAGTTAACAGTTCACTCCGCCGGTCCGGCCGAGCGCCCGCCACCGATCGGGTTCTGCCACCCCCACGGCACCGTCCGCTGGTCGACGCGCACCGCCTGCGGTGGATTTGTCTCGGATCTACCGCTTCGAGCGGTGGGAAGGATCATCAATGGCACGACGATCGACAGGAGTTGCTGTCCGCCGGCCCCGCCGGTTGACCGCCGTGCTCGCGGCGGCCGCGCTCGCCGTGCCGGTGGGTCTGGTGGTCGGCGCGCCGACGGCGGCCGCGGCCGCCGTGGGCGCCATCACGGGATACGGCGGGAAGTGCGTCGACGTGGCCGGCGCGAACGCCGCGAACGGCACCGCGGTCCAGCTGTACACCTGCAACGGCACGGCCGCGCAGCAGTGGACGGTCGGCGACGACGCGACGATCCGCGCGCTCGGGAAGTGCCTCGACGTCGCCGCCGCCGGCACCGCCAACGGCACCCGGGTGCAGATCTACGACTGCAACGGCACCGCCGCCCAGCGGTGGTCGGCCACCGGCGGGCAGCTCGTCAACGTCGGCTCGGGAAAGTGCCTCGACGCGACCGGCACCAGCTCCGCCGACGGCACCCCCCTGCAGATCTGGACCTGCACCGGCGCCGCCAACCAGCGCTGGACGCTGCCGGGCGGTGGCACGACCCCACCCCCGAGCGGCGGGTTCACGCACCCCGGCGTGCTGGTGAGCCGCGGCCAGCTCGACTTCGTCCGCGGCCGGGTGCAGGCCGGCGCCCAGCCCTGGACGTCCGCCTTCAACCAGATGATGGGCAGCCGCTACGCCTCCCTGTCCCGCACTCCCGCGCCCCGCCCCATCGTCGAGTGCGGCTCGTACTCCAACCCCAACAACGGCTGCACCGACGAGCGGGAGGACGCGATCGCCGCGTACACCGACGCGCTCGCCTGGTACCTCACCGGCGACGCCCGGTACGCGCAGAAGTCCATCCAGATCATGGACGCCTGGTCGGCGACGATCGCCTCCCACACCGGGAGCAACGCGCCGTTGCAGACCGGGTGGGCCGGTTCGGTGTGGCCGCGTGCCGCGGAGATCATCCGGTACACGTACAGCAGTTGGCCCAACGCCGACCGGTTCGCCACCATGCTGCGCACCGTGTACCTGCCGGTGGTCCGCAACGGCTCGAACAGCAACGGCAACTGGGAACTGACCATGATGGAGGCCGCGACCGGCATCGCGGTGTTCCTGAACGACCGGGCCAGCTACGACGCGGCGGTCACGCGCTTCCTCAACCGGGCCCGCGCGTTCGTCTACCTGCCCAGCGACGGTGCCCTCCCGTACACGGTGCCGGGCAGCGGGCTGGACACGAGCAGCGAGATCATCAACTACTGGCACGGGCAGTCCACGTTCGTGGCCGGCCTGGCCCAGGAGACGTGCCGGGACTTCACCCACACCGGCTACGGCATCTCCGCGATCTCACACGTCGCCGAGACCTCCCGGATCCAGGGGCAGGATCTGTACCCGCAGGTCGGCGAGCGGTTGCGGCACGCCCTCGGCTTCCACTCCCGGTACCAGCTCGGCGAGGCGCCGCCGTCCTGGCTCTGCGGCGGCAGCCTGACCCGGGGGCTCGGTCCGATCACCGAGGTCGGCTACAACGCTCTGGCCAACCGTCTGGGCAACGCCATGACCAACACGCAGACCCTCACCCAGCAGCAGCGCCCGGCGAGCACCAACAACCTCTTCGTCGCCTGGGAGACCCTGACCCACGGCGAGAACCCGAACTGACCCG
>NZ_RBAN01000010.1 GCF_003626655.1 Micromonospora costi | reverse complement strand
CCTACTGGGTCAGCGTCGACCACCTCGGCGACTGGATCGCCACCCGCGGCTACTCCACCAACTGACCCACAAACAGAGCAAGCGCACCAACACGAAGGGCCGACCCCCACACGGGGTCGGCCCTTCGACGTCTCCAGGGACGGCCGACCGCCGGAGCCGACGGCCAACCGCCAGAGCCGATGGCCAACCGCCGGAGCGTCAGTCAGCCGCCGGAGTCGGCGAGCTCCGCGCCCTCCGGGACGCTGTCGTCGTCGCGGCTGGCCAGCCAGCCGTCGGGCAGGAACACCTTGCCCGGCGAGTTGGTGCGGCCGCGCGGCTGGCCGAGGGTCTCGACCGGGAACGGTACGGTCGGGTCCAGTTTGCCGAGCAGGTCGTCGAGCTGGGCCAGGCTCTCGATCATCGCCAGTTCGCGGCGCAGCTCGCCGCCGATCGGGAACCCCTTGAGGTACCACGCGACGTGCTTGCGGAAGTCGGTGCAGCCGTCCCGCTCGCCCCGCCCGGGCGTACGCGAGCCGGCGGTGAACTGCTCGACCAGCAGCTCGGCGTGCCGCCGCATGGTGCCGGCCACCTCGCCGAGCGTCGGCAGCCGCCGCTCGGGGCGGCCGTTGAACGCGGCCTCCAGGTCGGCGAAGAGCCAGGGCCGGCCGAGGCAGCCGCGGCCGACCACCACCCCGTCCACGCCGGTGTGGGCGACCATCCGCAACGCGTCGTCGGCTTCCCAGATGTCGCCGTTGCCGAGCACCGGCACGTCGAGTGCCTGCTTGAGGGTGGCGATGGCGTCCCAGTCGGCGGTGCCCGAGTAGCGCTGCGCGGCCGTACGCCCGTGCAGGGCCACCGCGGCGACGCCAGCGTCCTGGGCGGCGAGGCCCGCCTCGACGTACGTCAGGTGGTCGTCGTCGATGCCCTTGCGCATCTTCACGGTGACCGGCACCCCGGCGGGTGCCGCGGCCTCCACCGCGGCCCGGACCAGGCGGGCGAAGAGCCGGCGCCGCCACGGCAGGGCCGAGCCGCCGCCCTTGCGGGTCACCTTCGGGACGGGGCAGCCGAAGTTCAGGTCGATGTGGTCGGCGAGATCC
Source organism: Micromonospora costi (assembly GCF_003626655.1). GTDB lineage: Bacteria > Actinomycetota > Actinomycetes > Mycobacteriales > Micromonosporaceae > Micromonospora > Micromonospora costi. The sequence continues at coordinate 99,680 of NZ_RBAN01000010.1, read as the reverse complement.
TTCTCGACCACGATCCGCACGGCAGCGGCGGTGATCTCCGGGTCGGTGCCGTAGAGCTGGAGGCTGCGCGGCTGCTCCTGCTCGCCGAACGCGATCATCCGGAGCGTCTTCGGATTCCGCTCGACCAGCGCGACGGTGGTGATCATCTCGCAGACGTAGATGCCGCCGCCCTGCTCCCGGCAGAGCTGCCGGAAGCCGACGTTGGTGATGCCGGCCATGGGCGCCAGCACCACCGGCGGCCACACCTGGTGCCGTCCGATCGTCAACGGGCGCAGCACCGGAGCGGTCGTCGTGGTCACCGCACAAGTGTACGGGCCCCGACCGGCGCCGGTCGGGGCCCGTACCCGCAGCTCAGCAGCCGGGCAGGCGCTCGATGAGGTAGCGCTCCACCTGGTCCAGGGAGACCCGCTCCTGGCCCATGGTGTCCCGGTTCCGGACGGTCACCGCGTTGTCGTCGAGGGTGTCGAAGTCGACCGTCACGCAGAACGGGGTGCCGATCTCGTCCTGGCGGCGGTAGCGGCGCCCGATCGCCTGCGAGTCGTCGAACTCGACCACCCAGCGCTTGCGCAGCGTGGCCGCCAGCTCCTTGGCCTTGGGCGACAGCGCCTCGTTGCGGGACAGCGGGAGCACCGCCACCTTCACGGGCGCGAGCCGCGGGTCGAAGCGCATGACGGTCCGCTTGTCCACGCCGCCCTTGGTGTTGGGCGCCTCGTCCTCGTCGTACGCCTCGAGCAGGAACGCGAGCACGGCCCGGGTGAGGCCGGCGGCGGGCTCGATGACGTACGGGACCCAGCGCTCGCCCTTGGTCTGGTCGAAGTACGACAGGTCGACGCCGGAGTGCTTGCTGTGCGTGGAGAGGTCGAAGTCGGTGCGGTTGGCGATGCCCTCCAGCTCCGCGAACTCGGTGCCGCCGAACTGGAAGCGGTACTCGATGTCCACCGTCCGCTTCGAGTAGTGCGACAGCTTCTCCTTCGGGTGCTCGTAGAAACGCAGGTTGTCCGGCGACAGGCCGAGGTCGAGGTACCAGTTCCAGCGCTCCTGGAGCCAGTACTCGTGCCACTGCTCGTCCGTGCCCGGCTCGACGAAGAACTCCATCTCCATCTGCTCGAACTCGCGCGTACGGAAGATGAAGTTGCCCGGGGTGATCTCGTTGCGGAACGACTTGCCGGTCTGCGCGATGCCGAACGGCGGCTTCTTGCGGGCGACGGTCTCGACGTTCTTGTAGTTGACGAAGATGCCCTGGGCGGTCTCCGGGCGCAGGTAGTGCAGCCCCTCGTCGCTCTCCACCGGGCCGAGGTACGTCTTCATGAGCCCGTTGAACATCTTCGGCTCGGTGAAGGTGCCCTTGTTGCCGCAGTTCGGGCAGTTCAGCTCGGCGAGCGAGGTGAGCGGCCGGCCGTGCCGGGCCTCGTACGCCTCCTCGAGGTGGTCGGCGCGGAACCGCTTGTGGCAGAACTGGCACTCGGTGAGCGGGTCGACGAACTCGGCGATGTGGCCGGAGGCCTCCCAGACCTTGCGGGCCAGGATCACCGCCGAGTCCAGGCCGACGACGTCGTCGCGCTGCTGGACCATGGTCTTCCACCACTGCCGGCGGACGTTCTCCTTGAGCTCCACGCCGAGCGGACCGTAGTCCCACGCCGACCGGGTGCCCCCGTAGATCTCGCTGGAGGGGAAGACGAAGCCTCGGCGCTTGGCGAGGCTGACGACGGCGTCGATACGGTCGACTGGCATGTTTCCTCCTACGCCGGCTGGCGGTCGGCGGGGACGTGATATGGACGGAACGAGCGGTTCGGGACAACGGTAACGACGGCAGGGGTCCCGAGCCCAGCAGAATACCGGGGACGGTTCAGCTGACCCCGCAGACCTCCAGCGCGCCCGTCTGCTGGTCCTGGCCGAGGGCGACCTGCTGTCGCTCCCGCCGGCCGCCCTCCAGGGTCACGTCGACCGGCACGGTGAGGTTGTTGGTGTCGACCTCACCCACCCGGTACGCGGTGATCTGGGGCTCGGCCGCCGACCGGCGTTCGAAGTCGGCGCGCGACTCGCGCCGCTTCGCGTCGTCGCAGAGCTGGTCGTACGCCTCGCCGAAGTCCTGCTCGACGAGCGCCTGGTAGTAGTCGGTGGAGACCGTCCGGCCCTGCTCGCGGACCGCCTGGACGCCGCTGACCGCCAGGCCGACGACGGCCGCTCCGCCGCCGCCGCAGCACAGCACCACGGCGAGCGCGCCCACCCCGATGCCCAGCCAGAGCCGGGCCCGCCGTCCCTCGGTGGGCGGCGCCGCGAACGGTGGCGCCACGCCCGGCCCCGGTGGCGGGCCGGGCGGCCCCGGCGGCGGACCGGGCACGGCGGGGGGCTGGTCGCCAGGCGGCCCGGGCGGCGCGGGATGCGGCGGTGGGGCTGCCGGTCCGGGAGCGGTCATACGAGCAATCTAGTGCCCACGGGCTCAGCGATAAGGACCAGCAGCCCGATCACTGGCGTTGACGACGACCGCGCCACCCGGTGCGGCGGTGGCGAGTGCCTCGTACGCGGACGGCTCGTCGACCGACTGGGCGAGCAGCGGGACGGCGGTCACCTTGACCTCGAACCCGCCGAGCGCCCGCCGGTACGCGCCGACCGACTCCCACTCGGTGACCAGGCACCAGTGCCGCGGGTCGTCCAGCGCCCGGACCAGCTGTCCGCGCAGGTAGCCGGGGCGGGCGGCCAGCGCGGTGAGGGCGGCGTGCGCGCGCTCGGTGAAGTCGTCGGCGGCATCGACGTCGACCACGAAGCGGTTGGTCACCAGCACCGGGGGTTCCTCCTCGTAGAGTCTGTGGGATGCAGCGTACGCAGAGCCCCCTGCTGGGCCGGCTGGCCCGGGCGAACCCGACGACGGTGTTCCTGGTCACCCTGGTCCTGGTGCTGGTCGCCCTCTTCACACCGGGCGTGGCCGGCGGCGTGCTGCTGCTGGCGCTCGCCGCGGCCCTGGTGGCGCTGCTGGCCACCACCTGGCCGGTGCAGGCGCCGCAGACCCGCCTCGTCCGGCTGCTGATGCTGACGCTGCTGGTGGCGGTCGCCCTGGTCAAGCTGCTCTGACATGCACTCATGCGTTTTTGACAATCATTATCGTTTGCGCGGACAGTTGACGGCATGAACAACCGCGTCACCACTCGCGTCCTGGCCGCCACGACGACCGCCCTGCTCACCCTCGGCGGCGCCGCCGCCTGTTCGGCCGACGGCGCGGCCGGCGCCGACCCCGAGCGGGTGGACGTGGTGGCGGCGTTCTACCCGCTCCAGTTCATCGCCGAGCGCATCGGCGGCGACGCCGTCCGGGTGACCAACCTCGTGAAGCCGGGTGCCGAGCCGCACGACCTGGAGCTCAACCCGCGCCAGGTCGGCGACGTCAGCGAGGCCGAGCTGGTCGTCTACCTGAAGGGCTTCCAGCCGGCGATGGACGAGGCGGTCGCGCAGAACGCCGCCGACCGGGCCTTCGACGTGGCGACCGTCCAGCCGCTGCTGGACGCCGCGGCCGGTGGGCACGACCACGAGCACGAGGGCGAGGAGGGCGAGGAGGAGGAGTCCGGCGGCAAGGACCCGCACTTCTGGCTGGACCCCACCCGGCTCGCCACGGTCGGCGACCAGCTCGCCGAGCGGCTGGGCAAGGCCGACCCGGACCGGGCCGCCGACTTCACCAGCCGCGCCAGGGACCTGCACGCCGACCTCGACGCCCTGGACGCCGAGTTCAAGGCCGGTCTCGGCGCCTGCGAGCGCCAGGAGATCGTGACCAGCCACACGGCCTTCGGCTACCTGGCCCAGCGGTACGGGCTGGAGCAGGTCGGGATCACCGGGCTGGACCCGGACACCGAGCCCTCCCCGCAGCGGCTGGCCGAGGTCGCCGAGGAGGCGCGCGCGCACAAGACCACCACGATCTTCTTCGAGACGCTGGTGAGCCCCAAGATCGCCGAGACCATCGCGGCCGAGGTCGGCGCGAAGACCGCCGTACTGGACCCGATCGAGGGCCTCACCGACGACGCCGGCTCGTCGGACTACCTTTCAGTGATGCGTACCAACCTGCAGACGCTGCGCACGGCGTTGGGCTGCTCGTGAACCACCCGGTGATCACCGTCACGCACGCGGCCGTCGGCTACGACGGCCGCCCCGTGCTGCGCGACGTCTCGCTGACCGTGACGGCCGGAGAGGTGGTGGCCGTGCTCGGCGCCAACGGCTCCGGCAAGTCCACCCTGATCCGCGCCGTGCTCGGGCTGGTGCCCCTGAGCGCCGGGTCGGTCACCCTCTTCGACCGCCCGTTGCGCCGGTTCCGGCAGTGGGAGCGCATCGGGTACGTCCCGCAGCGGCTGGGCGCCGGCGGCGGCGTACCGGCCACCGTCCGCGAGGTGGTGGCCTCCGGCCGGCTCGCCCGGCGGGGCCTGCTCCGCCCACCCGGCGCCGCCGACCGGGCCGCGGTCGACAGCGCGCTGCGCGCCGTCGGCCTCGCCGGCCGGGCCGACGACCCGGTCGCCACCCTCTCCGGGGGGCAGCAGCAGCGGACCCTGATCGCCCGCGCGCTGGCCGGCCGGCCGGACCTGCTGGTGCTCGACGAGCCGACCGCCGGCGTGGACGCGGCCAGCCAGGAGGCGTTCGCCGGGGCGCTGCGCGAGTTCGTGGCCGGCGGCGGCACCGTGCTGCTGGTGGCGCACGAACTCGGCCCGCTGCGGCCGGTGATCAGCCGCGCGGTCGTCGTCCACGAGGGCGGTATCTGCCACGACGGCGGGGTGCCCGAGCCCGCCGGCCACCACGCCGAGCCCGACCACGACCACGTGCACCCGCACGGTCCCGACGAGCCCGCCGGGCTCTGGAGCAACTGAGCGATGGAACTCTTCCAGTACCCGTACATGCAGCGCGCCCTCGTCGCGGCGCTGGTCATCGGCCTCGCCGCCCCGGCGCTGGGGATCTACCTGGTGCAGCGCCGCCTCACGCTGATCGGCGACGGGATCGGCCACGTGGCGCTGACCGGCGTGGGCGCGGGACTCCTGCTGAACCGCTCTCCCGTGCTCGTCGCGGTGATCGTGGCGACCCTCGGTGCGATCGCCGTCGAGGTGGTCCGCTCACGCGGGCGGACCTCCGGCGACCTGGCCCTGGCGTTGCTCTTCTACGGCGGCATCGCCGGTGGCGTGATGCTCGTGGGCCTGTCCGGCAGCACGAGCGCGAACCTCAACGCGTACCTCTTCGGTTCCCTCACCACCATCTCGCAGGCCGACCTGACCACCATCGTGGTGCTCGGCGCGGCGATCCTGGTGGCCATGCTCGCGCTGCGGCCGGCGCTGTTCGCGGTGAGCCACGACGAGGAGTACGCCCGGGTGTCCGGCCTGCCCGTGCGGACGCTGAACATGCTGATCGCGGTCACCACCGCGGTCACCGTGACCATCGCCATGCGCGCGGTCGGCGTGCTGCTGATCAGCGCTCTCATGGTGGTGCCGGTGGCCGCCGCCCAGCAGGTGGCCCGCGGCTTCCGCACCACCATGACGGCGGCCATGGCGCTCGGCATCTTCGCCGCGGGCTCCGGCGTCTGGGTGGCGGCCAACGCCGACACCGCCCCGGGCGCCTCCGTGGTGCTGATGGCGATCGCCTCGTTCCTGGTGATCGCGCTGGCCGCCGCCGGGTGGCGCGCGCTGCGCCGACGCGGCACGCCGGCGCCGGCCCCGACACCGGAGCCGCACGAGGTGGTGCTGCGGTGACGTGGATCGGCGCACGATCGGCGGAATTGGTTATCGTTGCGGCGTGAGCCGAGGGTCCGGATACGACGCCTTCGAAGGTGCCAGCGAGCTGTTGCGTGCCCTGTCGGCGCCGATCCGGCTGGCCATCGTCAGCGAACTCGGCGCGGGCGAGCGGTGCGTGCACGAGCTGGTGGAGAAGCTCGGCGTGGCGCAGCCGCTGGTCTCCCAGCACCTGCGGGTGCTGCGCGGCGCGGGCGTGGTACGCGGCTCACGCCGGGGGCGGGAGATCGCGTACTCGCTGGTCGACGAGCACGTCGCGCACATCGTGGCGGACGCGGTCAGTCACGCCGGGGAGGGGTCATGAGGCTGCGACAGGTCGGAGGTGACACACCGTGAGCGAGAGCAGCACCGCCGTACGCAACACCCGCCAGCGCAGCGCGGTCAGTGCCCTGCTCGGCGAGGTCGAGGGGTTCCACAGCGCTCAGGACCTGCACGCCATGCTGCGCGCCCGCGGTGAACGCGTCGGCCTCACGACGGTCTACCGGACCCTGCAGGGGTTGGCCGACGCCGGCGAGATCGACGTGATGCGTCCGCCGGGCGGCGAGCACCTCTACCGCCGGTGCAGCGAGGGGCATCACCACCACCTGGTCTGCCGGGCCTGCGGGCGGACCGTCGAGGTCGCGGGCCCGGCCGTGGAGAACTGGGCCGAGCGGGTCGCCGCCCAGCACGGCTACGCCGACGTGAGCCACACCCTGGAGATCTTCGGCACCTGCCCGGCCTGCGCCGGCTGACGCCGCCGCGCCGGGTGCCGGCGCGCGCCGTCCGTGGCACGCTGTCCGGCGTGAAGATCTACGCCGATCGCTTCCCGACCGCCGCCCGTCAGTTCCTCACCGACCTGCTCGTCGTCGCCTGGGTGTACGGCGCGATCCGCGCCGCCATGTGGCTGCACGACCTCGTCCAGAAACTCGCCGTCCCCGGACAGAAGCTGGAGGGGGCCGGTGGCGGCCTCGCCGACAACCTGGCCGACGCCGGCGGCAAGGTCGGCCGGGTGCCGCTGGTGGGCGACGAGCTGACCGCGCCGTTCGAGCGGGCCGCCGGGGCCGCGCGGGCCCTGGCCGAGGCCGGACGCGACCAGCAGGAGCTGGTCGACCAGTTGGCCGTCGCCCTCGCGGTCGCCGTGCTGATCTTCCCGTTGGGCCTGGTGCTCGTCGGCTGGTTGCCGCTGCGGGTGCGCTGGATGCGCCGCGCCGGGTCGGCCGCGAAACTGTCCGCCGCGCCCGCCGGACGCGACCTGCTGGCGCTGCGCGCGCTGGCCACCCAGCCGCTCGGGCGGCTGACCCGGATCGGCCCCGACGTGGCCGAGTCGTGGCGGCGCGGCGACGACGCCACGGTCGACGCCCTCGCCGCGCTGGAGCTGCGCCGACTCGGTCTGCGGGACGGCCGCTAAGGTCGTCGGGTGTTCTACTTCCTGGTCGTCATCGCCGTGCTGCTGCTCGGCTACGCCGCCGTCCTGGTCAGCTTCGTGCGCAAGGGCCGCCGCATCCCACCCGCGGCGTACCTGGGACTGGCGGCGCTCAACGGGCTGATCCTCGCGGCGGTGCTGGCCTGGGCCATCGCCCGGGGGTGAGCCCACCGGCCGACGGCGCCATCGTCGCCCTCGTGGCATGCTCGCCCTCCCCCGGGCGTCACTCGCGGGGAGGGATCCGGCGGCGCACGTCCGGGACGCTCGATGGGCCGGGCGACCAGGTCGCCACCCAGGGCAGGTCGGCAGGCGGCGTGACCACGCCCGATTCGAGGTCGGCGTAGCGGCCGGCGACGATGCGCTTCGCGGCCGCGACGTCGACGGAGTCGGTGTTGTCCCACAACGCCGTGAAGAGGGCGTCGACCCGGGTCCGCGCCTGCCGGCAGAAGAGGTCGGCCAGTTCCAGGTTCTGCGGCCGGGTGTCCCGCTCGGCGTGCGCGCGGACGCAGACCGCGGCCATCGCGAACAGCTCCGCGCCGATGTCCACCACCCGGCCCAGGAACGCCTGCTTGCGCTCCATCCGCCCCTGCCAGCGGGACATCGCGTAGAACGTCGACCGGGCGAGCTTGCGCGACGCGCGTTCCACCTGCCGAAGATGGGTGGCGAGCGGGCCGAACTCCGCGTACGCCGTGGGGCGCTGGCCTTTGCCGACGGCGAGCGTGGGCAGCCACTTCGCGTAGAAGGCGCCGGCCCGCGCACCGGCCTTCGCCTTCCGGCCGAGGCCCGCGTCGGGGTCGATGATGTCGCCCGCGACCGAGAGGTGCGCATCGACCGCCTCGCGGGCGATCAGCAGGTGCATGATCTCGGTCGAGCCCTCGAAGATCCGGTTGATCCGCAGGTCGCGCAGGAGCTGTTCGACGGCGGCGGGCCGCTCGCCACGGGCGCTCAGCGACTCCGCGGTCTCGTAGCCGCGGCCCCCGCGGATCTGGATCAGATCGTCGGCGATCCGCCAGGCCATCTCGCTGGCGTAGAGCTTGACGAGCGCCGCCTCGATCCGGATGTCGTTGCGGTCGTCGTCGGCGAGCCGGCAGCAGAGGTCGAGCATGGTCTCCATGCCGTACGTGGTGGCCGCCATGAAGGCCAGCTTCTGGGCGACCGCCTCGTGCTCGCCGACCGGCCGGCCCCACTGCACGCGCTCGGCCGCCCACTCGCGGGCCACGTTCAGCGACCACTTGCCGGCGCCCACGCACATGGCCGGCAGCGACAGCCGGCCCGTGTTCAGCGTGGTCAGCGCGATCTTGAGCCCCTTGCCCTCACCCCCGATGACGTTCTCCGTCGGAACGAACACGTCGTGGAACCGGGTGACGCTGTTCTCCAGACCCCGCAGACCGAGGAAGGCGTTGCGCCGCTCGACGGTGATGCCCTCGGCGTCGCCCTCGACGACGAACGCCGTGATCCCGCCCCGGCGGCCCTCGGCGGCCGGCACCCGCGCCATCACCACGAGCAGCGTGGCCACCGAACCGTTGGTGGCCCAGAGCTTGACGCCGTTGAGCCGGTAGCCGCTGCCGTCCTCGGTCGGCTCGGCCGTGGTGGCCAGCCGGGCCGGGTCGGAGCCGACGTCCGGCTCGGTGAGCAGGAACGCGGACACCTCACCGGCGGCCAGCCGGGGCAGGAAGCGCTGCTTCTGCTCGGCGGTGCCGAACATCTTGAGCGGCTGCGGGACGCCGATGGACTGGTGCGCGGAGAGCAGCGCGCTGATCGCCGGGTTCACCGAGCCGGCCAGCATGAGCGCCCGGCAGTACTGGAGGTTACTGAGACCCAACCCGCCGTACGCGCGGTCGATCTTCATGCCGAACGCGCCGAGGCGGCCCAGCCCCTGGAACACCTCGTCGGGGATGCGCGCGTCCCGCTCGATCGCCTCGCCGTCCACCTCGGTCGTGAGGTACGCCCGGAACTGCTCCAGGAACTCCTCCGCGCGGGCGTCGTCGGCCGCGTCGGAGCCCGGCCACGGGTTGATGAGGTCGAGGCGGAACCGGCCGAGGAAAAGCTCCTTGCCGAAACTGGGACGGTCCCAGGTGGACTGACGTGCCGCCTCGGCGACCTGGCGGGCCTCCTTCTCGGAGACGTGGCCCGCCTCGCTCGGCAGCGGGGCGGCGGTGCCGCCGCTGGTGTCGGGGCGCTCCGGGACTCCACCGGACTCGTCCGGCGCGGGTCGGCTGTTCTGCGTCGTGGTCACGGCTGCCCCCTCGAACCTCGGTCCGCTGCGTCAACGTGCTCGACATCTGCCACGCTACCCCCGGGTGTTACCCAGGGGTAGCGTTGCGTAAAGATCGAGTTTCGGCGATCGGAGATCAGTCGCCGGGGGCCGTACGAGGGGTGTCGTCCTCGTCGTCGATGTCGTCGTCGCCCCAGTTGCGGCGGGCGAACGGCAGCAGCGCCCAGAAGCTGAGGAACCAGAGGCCCGTCAGCGCGGTCAGCAGGAACGCGATCGGGCGGTCCAGCACGAAGTCGGTAATCAGCAGCACCGCGCTGACCATCGAGACCAGCATGAAGGCCAGGCCGCCGGTGGCCATCCGGTGGGCGAACCGGACCAACTCCGGCTTGCGGCCCTGGCGGAACAGCGCCCGGTGGAACGCCACCGGCGAGATGATCAACGCGGTGGCCGCCGCCGCGGAGAGCAGCGAGACGATGTACACGTCCTTCTGGAAACCGCTCGTCCTCGTGAACCCGTTGCTGAAGGGGAGGGTCAGCAGGAAGGCGAAGAGGATCTGCACCCCGGTCTGCGCCACCCGCAGCTCCTGGAGCAGGTCGGCGAAGTTGCGCTGCCAGCGCTGCTTCTCGGTCTCCTTCGACACCCGGTACCTCCGCTCAGACGCTACTGCCGGCGGGACCCGGCCGCCGGCAGCAACGCAATGCCCGATCGCCCGTACCGCGAAACCGACTCACGACGGGCGGCGCCGGCCCGCGGGCGGCGGTCGTGCCGCCCGGGCCGGCCGGGGGCGTCAGGAGCCGCGGCGGATGCGGCCCGCGTACCGGGCCTCCAGCGCGTTGTTGTGCTCGTCGCCGCCCGCGATGTTGGCCGACAGGTAGACCGGCGGCTTCTCCCCCGCGTCCAGCAGCCTCGCCACCACCTCGACCGTGATCTGCTGGGCCAGCAGCGCCGCCGTGATCGAGGAGACCGCGCCGACGGCGCCGCCACCGGGCAGCGGCAGCGTGGCGTCGCCGTACGGGGCGCCGTTGTCGAGCACCACGTCGGCGAAGTCGGCCAGCTTCCGCCCGGACGGGTGGCGGGACGTCATCTGCCCGGAGTGCTGCGCCGAGGTGATGGCCACGAGCCCGTGGCCCCGCTCCTTCACGAGAGCCGCGAACTCGACGATCGCCCCGTTCACGCCCGAGTTCGAGGCGATCACGAAGACGTCCTGCGGGCGGACCGGCGCGAGGTCGTAGAGGCGGTGCGCGACCGTCGGGTCCCGCTCCAGCGTCGGCCCGAGCAGGTCGGCGGGCGCGCCGCCGATCAGCACGAGGTCCCGCAGGGCGATCTTGTTGGTGGGGACCAGCCCGCCGGCGCGACCGGCGATCTCCATCGAGAGCGCCTCCGAGTGGCCGGTGCCGAAGGCGTGCACCACCCCGTCGGCGCGTACCGCCTCGGCCAGCAGGTCCGCCGCGCGGCCCACCGCCTCCCGCTGGCTGGCCGCCACCCGGTTCATCGTCTCGGTGATCACCGCGAGGTAGCCCTCGGCGCTCAATGTCATCTCTCCTCCGTCCGTTCGCACTCCGGCCGGCGCCCGACGGCCCGGCCGCCCGTCACCCGCCGCTCACGCCGTACCGCGGACGCGGGCCAGGATCGCCTCCGCCAGCTCCGCCGGCGCCTCGTCGGGGATCCAGTGGCTCACCCCGGGCAGCTCGACGAAGCGGTAGTCGCCGGTGACGTGCGTCGCGCACGCCTCGGCCGCGCCGCGCCCGATGGCGCGGTCCCGGTCGCTCCAGACGTACGTGGTGGGCACCGCCACCGGCCCGACGCGCGCCAGGTCGGCGCGCGACATCGCCCGGTACCAGTTCAGCGCGCCGGTCAGGGCGCCCGGCTCCCGCATCGGCTCCGCGTACGACGCCACCCGGGTCGCGTCGCCGACACCGGCCAGCATCCGGCGCAGCGCCGCCGCCCGCAGCCCGAGCAGCACCGACTCGGCCTTGCCCGGCTGCCGGAAGAGCACCATGTACGACGAGCGGACCTTCTGCTGCGGGTCGTTCGCCAGGGCGTGCGCCATCGCGGCGGGATGCGGCACCGAGACGGCCGTGAGCGTACGGACGCGGTCGGGGTGCGCCGCGGCCACCGCCCAGGCGACGACGGCGCCCCAGTCGTGGCCCACGAGGTGCGCCGCCTCGACACCCAACGCGTCGAGCAGCGCCACCGCGTCGGCCACCAGCTCCGGAATCCGGTACGCCTCGACCTCCGCCGGCCGCGCACCGGGCGAGTAGCCGCGCTGGTCCGGCGCGTACGTGCGCAACCCCGCCGCGTGCAGGGCCGGCGCCACGTCGTCCCACTCGCCGCCGTGCTGCGGGAAGCCGTGCAGCAGAAGCGCGGGCACACCACCCTCCGCACCGCCGGCGCGTACCACGAACTCCAGGCCCCGGGCGTCGATGCGCATGATCGGCAGCCTACCCAGGTCGGGCGGCGTCGCCGGTCCCCCGCCCGCGGTGCTAGCGTCTGCGCAAACAACTTCACATCCGACAGGGGAGCGCACAGCGCTGAGAGTGCGGGCACGGCCCGCAGACCCTCGAACCTGATCTGGGTAATGCCAGCGCAGGGAGTTCGGTCGACCTCCAGCCGCGCCGCCGTCCGGTCCCAACCGGACGCGGCGTGCGTCTTCTCCTGGTTCGTCTTCGAGAACTGGGAGCAAACCATGGACAACGGGAACCGGTGGCGCACCATCGACATCGTCGTGGCGTCGGTGATCGCCGTGGCGTTCGGCGTCATCTTCTGGGCCTGGAACCTCGTGTGGAGCGCCACAGAGCCCGCGTTCGCCTTCTTCCCGCCGGCGCAGGCCCTGATCTACGGGATCTGGCTGGTGCCGGCCGTGCTCGGCGGGCTGGTCATCCGTAAGCCGGGCGCCTCGCTCTACTGCGAGCTGGTGGCCGCGATCCTGTCGGCCCTGCTGGGCAGCCAGTGGGCCAGCATCACGATCGTGCAGGGCCTGCTCCAGGGCGTCGGCGCCGAACTGGCCTTCGCGGCCTTCCGCTACCGCTCGTTCCGGCTGCCGACGGCCGTGCTGGCCGGCGCGCTCACCGGCCTGAGCGCAGCCATCTTCGACTTCGTCTACTGGAACAAGGCGTACGACCTGGGCAGCTACCGCCTCCCGTACGCCCTGCTGACCATCGTGAGCGCCACGATCGTGGCCGGCGTCGGCGGCTGGGCGCTAACCCGCTCGCTGGCGAACACCGGCGTCCTGGACCGGTTCCCCGCCGGCCGTGAACGTGCGGCCATCTGAGCCCGCACCCTCGCCCCGTTGATCAAGAGGTTTGCGTCAACGACGGCGACGATCCTGACGCAAACCTCTTGATCAACATGCCGGACGCGGCCGGAAGGGGGTGGGGACACTGAGCGGAGTCATCCTGAGGGGGTTCGGCTGGCGGCACGCCGGGCGGAAACGCTGGGCGGTCCGCAGCGTGGACCTGCGGATCGAGAGCGGCGAGCGGGTGCTGCTGCTCGGCCCCTCCGGAGCCGGCAAGAGCACCCTGCTGGCCGCGCTCGCCGGGCTGCTGCCCGAGGACTCCGGGGAGCAGGAGGGCACCGTCGAGATCGACGGGCTCGACCCGCGCAAGGGCCGGGAACGGGTGGGCATCGTCTTCCAGGACCCGGAAAGCCAGCTGGTGATGGCCCGCTGCGGCGACGACGTCGCCTTCGGGCTGGAGAACCGCGGCGTACCGGCCGAGGAGATCTGGCCCCGGGTCGACGACGCGCTGCGCCGGGTCGGTTTCCCGTACCACCGGGACCGCCCCACCGCCGCGCTCTCCGGCGGCGAGCAGCAGCGGCTGGCCCTGGCCGGGGCGCTCGCCCTGCGACCGGGTCTGCTGCTGCTCGACGAGCCCACCGCCAACCTCGACCCGGCGGGCGCCACGCTGGTCCGCTCGGCGGTCGCCGGCGCGCTGGACGCCGACACCACGCTGATCCTCGTCGAGCACCGGGTGGCCGAGGCGCTGCCCCTGGTCGACCGGGTGGTCGTGTTGGAAGCCGGCGGCGGCGTCCGCGCCGACGGCAGCCCGGAGGCGGTCTTCCGCGACCACGGTGACGCGCTCGCCGCCGATGGGGTGTGGGTGCCGGGTCGGACCGTACCGCCCCGCCGCGCCACCACGGCCCCCGGCGACCTGCTGCTCACCGCCGACCGGCTCGGCCTGCCGCCCCGGCTGGCCCCCACCGACCTCGCGGTACGCGCCGGCGAGGCGCTCGCCGTGCTCGGGCCGAACGGCGCCGGCAAGTCCACCCTGGCGTTGCTGCTCGGCGGGTTGCTCCCGCCGGGCGGCGGCACCCTCACGGCGTCCGCCCCGCTCGCCGGCCGGGACGCCCGCACTCCCCCGCACCGGTGGCGCGCGCCGGCCCTGGCCGCGCGGATCGGCTCGGTCTTCCAGGACCCGGAGCACCAGTTCGTCACCGGCACGGTCTTCGACGAGCTGGCCCTCGGCCCGCGCCGGACCGGCCGCCCGGAGCCGGAGGTCCGCGCCGTCGTGGACGACCTGCTGGCCCGGCTACGGCTGGGCGCGCTCGCCGGTGCCAACCCGTACACCCTCTCCGGCGGCGAGGCGCGGCGGCTGAGCGTCGCCACGGCCCTGGCCACCGCGCCGCGGCTGCTGATCTGCGACGAGCCCACCTTCGGCCAGGACCGGCGGACGTGGCTGGAGCTGGTCGACCTCTTCGCGGACCTGCGCGATGCCGGGCACGGCATCGTCACGGTGACCCACGACGCGGAGTTCGTGGCGGCGCTCGCGGACCGGCAGCTCACCCTCGCCCGGCCGGCACCGGCGCCGGGCACCCCCGACGGGGACCGACCATGATCAGCATCGAGCCCGTCGCCGCGCCCGGGGCACCCCTGGCCCGGCGCAACCCGGTCGCCAAGCTGGCCGCCGCGCTGCTGTTCTCGTTCATCCTGGTCGCCACGCTCGACCCGGTGGCGCCCGCGATCGCCATCGCGGTGGAACTGGCGCTGCTGCCACTCTTCGGGGTGCGCTACCGGGTGCTCGCCCGGCGGGCGTGGCCGCTGCTGGTCAGCGCCGCCGGCATCCTCGTTACCCTCGTGCTCTTCGCGGCCGAGCGCTCCGGACGGGTGCTGCTCGAGGCGGGACCGGTCGTCGTCACCTCGGGTGTGCTGCTCACCGCGCTCGGCCTGGTGCTGCGGACGTTCGCCGTGGCGCTGCCCGGCGTGATCGTCTTCGCCACCACCGACGCCACCGACCTGGCCGACGCGCTCATCCAGAACGCGAAGGCGCCGGCCCGGTTCGCCATCGGCGCCCTCGCGGCGTTCCGCCTCGTGCCACTGCTCGGGCAGGAGTGGCAGGCGATCAGCATGGCCCGGCGGGCGCGCGGGGTGGACGCCGGACGCAACCCGATCGCGAAGCTACGGCTCTTCGTGTCGACCGCGTTCGTCCTGCTGGTCGGCGCGATCCGGCGGGGCACCCGGCTCGCGGTCGCGATGGACGCGCGGGGCTTCGACGCCGGCACGCCCCGTACGGTGGCCCGCCGTCAACGCTTCACGACCGCGGACGCGCTGCTGGTCGCCGGCGCCGTGGCCCTGGCCGCCGCCGCCCTGACCGCAAGCATCCTCCTGGGCACCTACCGCCCCCTCCTAGGCTGACCGCGCCCTCCCTCCCTCGCACCCTCCCTCCCCGCGCCCTCCCTCCCCGCGCCCTGTCTCCCCGCGCCCTCCCTCCCCGCGCCCTGTCTCCCCGCGCCCTGTCTCCCCGCGATCTTGCAGTTCTGGCCCCGGCATACCGGGCGTACCGGGGCGAACCAGGGGCCGAAAGTGCAAGATCGCGGGAGGAGAGGGCGGGGAGGCGCGGGTGGGTGGGGCGGGGAAGGGGGACGGGTCAGCTGCGGCGGAAGGCGTAGCGGCGGGGCTGGGCGGCGCGTTGGCTGCCCCGGCCGGCCGCGGCGCGGCCGTGCGTGACCGGTGGGCCGGCCTTCGGCGGGGCCGGTGCCACCTCCACCGGCAGAGGCGGCGTCACGTCGACCGGCAGCGGCGGTGTCGCCTCGGCGGGCAGCTTGGGCGTTGCCGTCAGCCGGTCGAGGTCCGGCGTCGGGTGTCCGGCCTCAAGGTTTCCGGCCTCGGGGCTTCCTGCCCCAGGCGTGGACTTCGGGGTACGGGACTTCTTCGGGGTGCGCTTGGCAGGCATCCGGGCCTCCTTCCAGGCCCGCCCCGGCCGGCGGCGTCACGACCGGGAGGGTCGCGGCGTAGGGCCGGCGGGCGTGGCCACGGGTGAGCGGGAACCGGGCCGAGCGGCAGGCTCGGTCCGGAGTGGACGGGATGGGTCCCGGGATCGGCCACGACCGGCGTCGCCGCGACGGCGGCGAGGGAATGCGGACGCCCCGGGAGGCACGGACCGCAGCGCGTCGGGCGGCGGGCCGGCTCGGAGGGTGGGCGTCAGTTGCGCATGACCGCACGCTAGCCGCCGACCGGGGACCGGCGCATCCGATTTACGATCGGCAGATGCTGGTCGCGTTCTCCATCACCCCGCTCGGTACCGGTGAGTCGGTGGGTGACCTGGTCGCGGAGGCGGTGCGGGTGGTCCGCGAGTCGGGCCTGCCGAACCGGACCGACGCCATGTTCACCACCGTCGAGGGCGAGTGGGACGAGGTGATGGCCGTGGTGAAGCGCGCCGTCGACGCCGTGGCCGAACGGGCGCCCCGGGTCAGCGTGGTGCTCAAGGCCGACGTTCGGCCGGGGGTCAGCGACGCGCTCACGGGCAAGGTGGCGCGCGTCGAGGCCCGGCTCGCCGAGGGCTGAGCCGGCACGACGGTCCACGGCGTCGTCGCCGGCACCGATCCGGACGTCGCCGGCACCGGCCCTCGCGCCCTCGGCACCCACCGCGGGCGCCACCCGCACGACGGTGGCGCCCCAGGGCACCCACCCGGGCGCCCGCCCGCGCGACGGCACCCACCCGGGTGCCCGCCCCGCGCCGGCCCGGGCACGATCCGGGACGAAGGCACGGCCGACGGTACGCCGACGACGCCAGCACCCGGCGACGGATCGTGCCGGTCCGGTGACCGGGTGTCGAGGAGCGGCGCACCGCGCCCGGACGCCGTTGTAGGTTCGAATTCGCGGACGGCGACAGCGAAGGGTGGCGGCGCGGATGGCCGAGCAGGCGATGGCGCAGATCGGGGTTACCGGCCTGGCAGTGATGGGCCGCAACCTGGCCCGCAACCTGGCCCGCAACGGGTTCACGGTGGCGGTGCACAACCGCTCGCCGGAGCGTACGCGGAGTCTGGTGGCCGAGCACGGCGGCGAGGGCCGCTTCGTACCGTCCGAGTCGATGGCCGACTTCGTGGCCTCGCTGGAACGCCCCCGCGCGGTGATCGTGATGGTCAAGGCCGGCGCGCCGACCGACGCGGTCATCGACGAGCTGGCGGTGCTGCTGGAGCCGGGCGACATCGTGGTCGACTGCGGCAACGCCCACTTCGCCGACACCCGGCGCCGGGAGGAGGCGCTGCGGGAGCACGGGCTGCACTTCGTGGGCACCGGCGTCTCCGGCGGTGAGGAGGGCGCGCTGCACGGGCCGAGCATCATGCCCGGCGGCTCCGAGGAGTCGTACCGGAAGCTGGGGCCCATCTTCGAGAAGATCGCCGCCCAGGTGGACGGGGTGCCGTGCTGCCGGCACATCGGCCCGGACGGCGCCGGCCACTTCGTGAAGATGGTGCACAACGGCATCGAGTACGCCGACATGCAGCTCATCGCCGAGGCGTACGACCTGCTGCGCGCCGGCCTGGGCGCGGAGCCGGCGGAACTCGCGGAGATCTTCCGGGAGTGGAACCGCGGCGAGCTGGAGTCCTTCCTCATCGAGATCACCGCGGACGTGCTGGCGCACACCGACGCGGCCACCGGCCGCGCGTTCGTCGACATCGTCCGCGACCAGGCGGAGCAGAAGGGCACCGGTCGGTGGACCGTGCAGAGCGCCCTCGACCTGGGTGTCCCGATCACCGGCATCGCCGAGGCGACGTTCGCCCGTTCGCTGTCCGGGCACGCGGACCAGCGCGAGGCCGCCCGCCGGGCGTTCCCGGACACCGACACCAAACTGCAGGTCGAGGATCGCGACGCGTTCGTCGAGGACGTGCGCCGGGCGCTGCTCGCCTCCAAGATCGTGGCGTACGCGCAGGGCTTCGACCACATCCGCGCGGGCAGCACGGAGTACGACTGGGACATCGACCTGGGCGGCACCGCCACCATCTGGCGGGGCGGCTGCATCATCCGTGCGCGCTTCCTGGACCGCATCCGGGAGGCGTACGACGCGCAGCCGGACCTGTCCACGCTGCTCGTGGCACCGTACTTCGCCGAATCGGTCGCCGCGGGCGTGCCGAGCTGGCGGCGGGTGGTCGCCGAGGCGGCGCGGGCCGGGGTGCCCACGCCGGCGTTCTCCTCGTCGCTGGCGTACTTCGACGCGCTGCGCGCGGAACGGCTGCCGGCCGCGCTGATCCAGGGGCTGCGGGACAACTTCGGGGCCCATACGTACCACCGGGTCGACCGGGGCGGCACGTTCCACACCCTCTGGGCCGGCGACCGTTCGGAGGTCGAGGCCTGAGCGGCCGCCTCGGGCCGCGGGGCCTGAGCGGCCGCCTCAGGCGAGGGTGGCGTGCATCTCCCAGACCAGGATCTCGGCCGGCTCGGTGGCGGTGACGCGCTGGCCGCCGGTGGCCGTCATCCGGACGGCGTCACCGGTGCCGAGCAGGCCCGTGCCCTCCAGCGTCACCGCGCCGTCGGGCACGTAGAGGTGCAGGAACGGCGCGTCCGGAAGGGTGATCGCGTCGCCCGGCGTGAGACGGGCGGCGTGCAGGGTCGCGTACCGGTTGCGGATCCGGATGGCGGAGGCGCCGTCGTACCGTTCCATGCCGGACGCGACGGGCACGAGGCCGCCGCGGAGCAGCTCGTCGTCGATCTCCAGTTGCTCGTAGCCCGGGTCGACGCCCTCGGTGTCGGGCAGCACCCACATCTGGACGAAGTGGACCGGGTCGGTGTGCGGGGCGCGACCGTCGAGCCGCCAGGCGTCGTTCTTCTCCGAGTGCAGGATGCCGGTGCCGGCGCTCATCCGCTGGGCCAACCCCGGGTAGATGACTCCCGAGTGCCCGGTGGAGTCCTGGTGCACCAGCGATCCGCGCAGCACCCAGGTGACGATCTCCATGTCCTGGTGCGGGTGCGTCTCGAACCCGGCGCCGGGCCGGACCACGTCGTCGTTGTTGACGAGCAGCAGGCCGTGATGCGTGTTGGCCGGGTCGTAGTGCCGGGAGAACGAGAACGAGTGCTTCGAGTCCAGCCAGGAGATCCGGGTGGTGAAGCGGTCGTCGGCGCGGCGGACGTCCACCGCCGGGGCGGGAGCGCTCACCAGGCACGCTGCCGGTTGTCCTCGGGGACCGGCGCCCAGGTCAGGGCCGGCTCGCCGGTGGCCAGTTCGGCGATCTCGCCGGAGCGCAGCTGCGGCGCGTGACCGTGCTCGGCGCAGTGCTGCTCGGCGATCTCGGCGCAGATCTCGGCCACCTGCTCGCAGATGGGGTCACCCAGATCGGCGGCGTTCAACGCCATAATCATCTTGTACCGGAGATCCCGCATCTCCACCCCCGAACCAGCAGCCGACCCACCCCCACCCCGCCGATCCTAGGCCCGCAGCGAGACCCAAACCCCGCCAACGCAGAAGCTCGCGGAGAGCCCCACCCTCGTCGATCATGCAGTCGTGGTGGTGGTTTTAAGCCCGCGAGCGGCTTTTGTCAGGCACCACAACTGCATGATCGACGGGCCGGGTGGGGTGGGCTCACCAGAACCGGCGGCGCTTGGCCTTCTGCGGCCGCAGGAGGTCGGCGCCCTTCGCCAGCAGGCGGCTCACCCCGGTCGGGCCGCGACGGGACTCCAGCGAGTGGCTGAGGCGGCGTGCGCCGGCCGCCGCCAGTGGCACGGCGACCGCCATCAACGCCCACTGGGCAATACGCTTCTGGATCATGTGGGTTCACCTCCGTCAGTGGCTCCTGAGGAGATTGATACCCGGCGTGACGGCCAGGTAAGCCTTCCGGCCGCGCGAGCCGCGTCGGGGCCGGTCAGGCCGGCGGCGCCACCGGGTTGGGCAGCGCGCCGCCGAAGCGGCGGTCACGCTGCGCGTAGAGCTCGCAGGCGTACCAGAGGTGGCGGCGGTCGAAGTCGGGCCAGAGCGTGTCGAGGAAGACCAGCTCGGCGTACGCGCTCTGCCAGAGCATGAAGTTGGACGTGCGCTGCTCACCCGACGGCCGCAGGAACAGGTCCACCTCGGGGATCTCCGGGTGGTACAGGTACCTCGCCACCGTCTTCTCGTTGACCTTGGACGGGTCGAGCCGGCCGGCCGCGACGTCGCGCGCGATCGCCGCCGCGGCGTCGGCGATCTCCGCCTGCCCGCCGTAGTTCACGCAGAACTGCAGGGTCAGCGTCGAGTTCCCCCGGGACATCTCCTCGGCGGTCTGCAACTCCGAGATGACGCTCTTCCAGAGCCGGCCGGCCCGGCCGGACCAGACGACCCGGACACCGAGGTCGACGAGCTGGTCGCGGCGGCGGCGGATCACGTCGCGGTTGAAACCCATGAGGAAGCGGACCTCGTCGGGCGAGCGCCGCCAGTTCTCGGTGGAGAAGGCGTACGCCGACAGGTACGGGATGCCCATCTCGATGGCGCCCTCGATGGTGTCGAAGAGGGAGAACTCCCCCGCCTCGTGACCCTTGGTGCGGGGCAGCCCGCGGTCCTTGGCCCACCGGCCGTTGCCGTCCATCACGACCGCCACGTGCCGCGGCACCGCCTCGGGCGGCAAAGCCGGCGGGCGGGCACCGGACGGGTGCGGTGTGGGTGGCACCGGCTCGCGCCGGCCGGCCCTCGTCGATCGGATCACTCGCTCTACTCCCTGCTCGCGCCCTCGGCGCCGGGTGCCGGAGCCCCCCGGTCCACCAGCGGCAGCGAGCGTAGCGCGCGTTCCAGGTGCCACTGCAGGTGAGCCGCCACCAGGCCGCTGCACTCCCGGCGTACGGCCGCCTCGGCGGCGTCGGCCACCCGCCAGTCGCCACCGGTCAGCGCGGACATCAGGTCGATGGTGGCGGGCGACGGATGGGCCGCGCCGGGGGGCCGGCAGTCCGGGCAGACGGCGCCGCCGGCCGGTACGGAGAAGGCCCGGTGGCGTCCCGGCGTACCGCAGACGGCGCACGCCAGGAGCGCCGGCGCCCAGCCGGCCAGGGCCATCCCGCGCAGGAGGTACGCGTCGAGTACGAGGGTGGTGGCGTGGCTGCCCTCGGCGAGCGCGCGCAGCGCGCCGAGGGTGAGCTGGAACAGCCGCAGCGACGGCTCCCGCTCGACCGGGGTGAGCCGTTCGGCGGTCTCGGCGATGGCGCTGGCCGCCGTGTAGCGCGGGTAGTCGCCGAGGAAGCGCTTGCCGTAGAGGTCGATCCCCTCGACCTGGCTCACCGTGTGCAGGGCGCTGCCCTGGTTGCCCTTCGGGTCGCCGGCGAGTTGGAGGTCGATGTGCCCGAACGGCTCGAGCCGGGCGCCGAACTTGCTGGTGGTGCGCCGGACGCCCCGGGCGACCGCCCGGATCCGGCCGTACCGGCGCGTGAGCAGCGTGATGATCCGGTCGGACTCGCCGAGCTTCTGCACGCGCAGCACCACCGCGTCGTCGCGGTAGAGCTGTCGGCGGTACCCGGCCATCGGGCCATTCTCCCTCGGGGTGCGAAATCAGGGTCGGTTCGGGGTGGAACGACGGACGAACCCCGATGTGCCGGACGCCGCCCCGGCCGTAGCGTGCTCGACATGATCCTGCACCCCACCACCGGCGAGCACGGCACCACCGGCGCACGCCTCGGCGCCGGCCGGCGCGGCGCGGCCCGTCGCCGGGCGAGCGCCCCCGTCGCGCTCGGCGCGGCCGCCACTCTCATCCTCCTCGCCGGGTGTGACAACCTGTCGTACCGGCGGCTGGACTTCGACAACACCGAATCGGTACGGGTCACCACCATCCGGGTGCTGCCCGGAGCCGGTGACGTGGTGGTGCGGGCCACCGGCACCGGTTCCGAGGTGCGGATCAAGCGGGTGGTGCGGTACCAGGGCGCCCAACCGGAGGCGAAGTACGAGATCAAGGGCACCGAGCTGGTGCTCGACACCGAGTGCGGGTCGCGGTGCAGCGTCTCGTACGAGGTGACCGCCCCCGAGGGAGTCGCGGTGCTCGGCGAGAGTGGGTCCGGCGACGTCGAACTCAGCCGCGTCGGCACGGTGGAGATGCGGCTCGGTTCCGGGAACGTCCATCTGGCCGGGGTCAGCGGCGCGGCGCGGGTCGAGACCGGCTCCGGCGACATCGACGTGTCGGAGGCCAGCGGCCCGGTCACACTGCGCGCCTCCTCCGGGGACATCACCGCGCGGCGGCTCCAGGGCGAGGTGGACGCCGAGGCCCAGTCGGGCAACGTCACCGTCGACATCGAGAAGGCGGTGTCGGCCCGGGCGCACGCCTCCAGCGGTGACGTCGACCTGGTCGTACCGGCCGACCGCTACCGGGTCCGGGCCAGGGCCGGCTCGGGAGACGTGAACGTGGCCGTCGCCGACGACCCGGCCGCGACGCTGGTCCTCGACGTGAGCACGGGCAGCGGCGACATCACCGTCGCGCAGCGGTGACCTGCGCGGACGCGGTGCGGGGCGCCGGTACGACGACCTTCGGGACGACGGCCGAGGGCCGCCGCGAACGACCGCCGCCCGGTAGCAGCTCCGGCGGTCGCCGGGCGGCCACGTCCTCGACCCAGCCCACGGCCATCGTCACCACGCCCACCAGGGCGAAGACCAGCAGCACCCGGATCGCCAGCCCGAGCGGATCCTGATGCGACCAGCCCACCACGTCGACGAGCGGGGTGAGCGCGACCACGAACGGCATGTGCCAGAGGTACACGGTCAGCGCCCGCCGGTTCAGCACGGTCACCGCGCGGCCCACCAGTGCGGAGCGGTCGACCCAGGCCGCGCCGGCCGGCGCCCGCCCGAGCACGACCAGGATGAACGCGGCCGACCAGAGGGCGTTGCCGAGGTGGATGTCGTTGAGGTCGTAGCCCCGTGGGCCGGGATGCGTGAGGATCCAGGCGCCGCCGGCGGCGGCGAGCACGAGCACGGCCGGGACGAGCACCCGGTTGGCGAGCCGCCGGAGCATCCCCGCGTGGTGGGCGAAGCCGAGCAGCCAGGCGCCGAAGTACAGGCCGAACTCCCGCGCCGGGCCGGGCGCCCCCGCCCAGAGTCCCGACTCGATCGCCGCGAGCAGGGCGTACGGGGCCAGCAGGGTCGGCAGCGGCGCCCGGCGGAACAGCCAGAGCGCCACCGGAGAGGCGAACACGAACCACAGGTAGTCGCGCAGGTACCAGATGACGCTCAGCGCGAGCGCGCCCCAGCCGTTGGCCGGCGGATCGCTGACCGGGAACAGCCAGAGCAGCACCCGTGGCGTGACCGGCAGGCCGGTGAGCAGCATCGCCGGTACGAAGACGGCGGCCAGCACCCACAGCGACGGCAGCAGGCGACGCAGCCGGCGGAGCACCGCGGGCGGCCCGGACCGCTCCAGCGAGGCGGCCATCAGCGAGCCGGCCAGGGCGAACATCACCGACATCGCGGGGAAGACGAGGGTCAGCGAAGCCCACCCGGTTACGTGGTAGACGACGACTCGGACGATGGCCAGGAAGCGGAGCAGGTCGAGATATCTGTTTCGCATCAGCCTGCATCTGTGTCGGGGGCAGGGGCTGTTGTCTCCTACCCTCCGCCGCCTCGCCGACAAACGGTTGCACGCCCCGGCCGGACGTGAAACTTCCCATACGTCCGACCGATCGAGATCAGGTCATCGCCCGTTCGGCGCGCCCTCGATCCACCGTCTGACCGATGCCGATCAACCGGACGACCGGGCGGTGAACCGCCCGGTCGTCGGTACGTCAGGTGTTCAGAAACCGAGCTTGCGCAGCTGCTTCGGGTCGCGCTGCCAGTCCTTCGCCACGCGTACGTGCAGGTCGAGGAAGACGCGGCTGCCGAGCAGCTCCTCGATCTGCCGGCGGGCGGTCGTGCCGACCTCCCGCAGCCGGCTGCCCCGGTGGCCGATCACGATCGCCTTCTGGCTGGGCCGCTCGACGTACAGGTCGGCGTAGATCCGCAGGAGCTGCCCCTCGGGGATCATCTCCTCAACCACCACGGCGATCGAGTGGGGCAGCTCGTCCCGGACGCCCTCCAACGCCGCCTCGCGGATCAGCTCGGCGACCAGCACCTGCTCGGGGTCTTCGGTGAGCATGTCGTCCGGGTAGAGCTGCGGCGACTCGGGCAGGTACCCCGTCATCACGTCGACCAGGGTGTCGACCTGCTCACCCGAGACGGCGCTGACCGGCACCACGGCGGCGAAGTCGGCCAGCTCGCTCACCGCGAGCAACTGCTCGGCGAGACGCCCCCGGTCCACGAGGTCGGTCTTGGTGACGACGGCCAGCACGGTCGCCTTCAGCTCGGCGAGCTCACCGCTGATGAACCGGTCACCCCGCCCGACCGGCTCGTCGGCCGGGATGCAGAGCCCGATCACGTCGACCTCGCTCCAGGTCTGCCGGACCAGGTCGTTGAGACGCTCACCGAGGAGCGTACGGGGCCGGTGCAGACCCGGGGTGTCGACGAGGACGAGCTGCGACTCCGGCCGGTGCAGGACGGCCCGGATGACGTGCCGGGTGGTCTGCGGCTTGTTCGACGTGATCGCGATCTTCTGGCCGACGATCGCGTTGGTCAGCGTCGACTTGCCGGCGTTGGGCCGCCCCACGAAGCAGGCGAAGCCGGCCCGGTAGGGACGCGGTTCCCCGGCGGTCACTCGACCACCGTGCCGAGGACGGCGCCGTCCGGCGCGGCCACGTGGATCGGTGCGTCGGCGGCGAGGTCGCGGACCGCGGCGTGCCCCGCGCCGTCGAGCGTCGACGCCTCGGTCACCACGGCGGCCGCCTCGAGCCGGGTCGCGCCGGCGGCAACCGCCGAGGCGACGGCGAGCTGGAGCGCGGTGAGCGTCAGCGACGGCAGCGCCACGCTGGCCGCCGCGTACGTCCGGCCATCCTGGTCGCGGACCGCCGCGCCCTCCACGGCGCCGACGCGGCCGCGGGCGCCGCGGGCCAGGATGACGAGCTTGCCGTCCTCGGCGCTCAAGTCGCCGGGTGCGGACGGGGTGGGCCGGGCCGCGGGCACGGCGGGCGACTCAGGCATCGGCGGGTTGCCTCTCCTCGGTCCGGTTGTGGTTGTTCCGGGACTCGGCGTGCTCGCCGCGCCCCGTGCCCTGCTGCTCGTCGGTCGGTTCGACGCGGCTCACCAGCACGGTGTCGATCCGGTTGCGCCGGCCCGTGGTGCCCTCGGCGATCAGCCGGAGGCCGGCCACCTCGACCCGCGCGCCGGGGATCGGCACGCGGCCCAGCGACTGCGCCAGCAGGCCACCGACCGTCTCCACCTCGTCGGTGGGCAGCTCGGTGTCGAACAGCTCGCCGAGGTCCTCGACCGGGAGCCGGGCGGTGACGCGCACCGACCCGTCCTCCAGGCGTTCCACCGGCGGGCGCTCGACATCGTACTCGTCGGTGATCTCGCCGACGATCTCCTCGAGGATGTCCTCGATGGTGACCAGGCCGCCGGTGCCGCCGTACTCGTCGACGACGATGACCAGGTGGTTGCGGGCGGCCTGCATCTCGGAGAGCAGGTCGTCGACCGGCTTGGACTCCGGCACGAACGTGGCCGGACGCATCAGCTCGGCGACCGGGAGCTGCTCGGCCGACGGGTCGCCGCCGCGTACCCGCCGGATCAGGTCCTTGAGGTAGAGCACACCCAGCACGTCGTCGACACTCTCGCCGATCACCGGAATCCGGGAGAAACCGGACCGCAGGAACAACGCGAGCGCCTGGGAGAGCGTCTTGCCCTCCTCGATCCACACCATCTCGGTGCGCGGCACCATGACCTCGCGGGCGATGGTGTCGCCGAGCGCGAAGACCGAGTGGATCATCTGCCGCTCGCCGTGCTCCACCACGCCGCGCTGCTCGGCCAGGTCGACCAGCTCGCGCAGCTCGACCTGGGTGGCGAACGGCCCCTCGCGGAAGCCGCGCCCCGGGGTCACCGCGTTGCCGATGAGGATCAGCAGCGAGGCGAGCGGGTTGAGCGCGCGCCCCAGCCAGCGGACCAGCGGCGCGACCGCCCGGCCCACCGGGTAGGCATGCTGGCGGCCCAGGGTGCGCGGCGCGACACCCACCACCACGAAGCTGACCACGGTCATCGCGCCGGCGGTCACGAGCGCCGCCCGCCAGCCCGCGCCGAAGGTGTCGACCGCGACCAGGGCCACCAGCGTGGTGGCCGTCAGCTCGGCGAGCAGCCGCAGCAGCAGGAGCAGGTTGAGGTGCCGGACCACGTCGCCGGCGACGGCCTGCAGCGTCCGCGCGCCGCGCGCGCCGTCACGGGCCAGCTCGGCGGCCCGGGCCGGCGACACCGCGGCGAGCGCCGCCTCGGTCATCGCGATCAGCCCGGCGAGCACGACCAGTCCGGCGGCGACGGCGAGCAGCTGCAGGTCCGGCAGGCCGGCGGTCGCGCCGGCTGCGGAGGCCTGGATGGACATCACTGGGACCGGCTCGACCGCCAGCTGGACAGCAGTCGGGCCTGGAGCGCGAACATCTCCCGCTCCTCCTCCGGCTCGGCATGGTCGTACCCGAGCAGGTGCAGCACACCGTGCACGGTGAGCAGGTGCAGCTCGTCGGCCGCGGAGTGGCCGGCGGTCGCCGCCTGCTTGGCCGCCACCTCGGGGCAGAGCACGATGTCACCGAGCAGGGCGGGCTCGCCACCGGCCGGGGCGCTCTCGCCCGGGCCGTGGTCGACGCTGCCCTCGTCCATGGGGAACGCGAGCACGTCTGTCGGCCCGTCGCCCCCCATCCAGCGGTGGTTGAGCTCGGTCATGTACTCGACGTCGACCAGCAGCACGGACAGCTCGGCGAGGGGGTTGACCCCCATCTCGTCGAGGGCGTGCCGGGCGACGGCGAGCACGGCGTCGGTGTCGACCTCGACACCGGACTCGTTGGCGATCTCGATGGACAAGTGGATTCCCCTGATCTAGCGGCGCCGGCCGGACCGGCCGCCCTGCGCGGCCCGCCCCGGTACGGCGTGCACGCTCTGCTGTGCCTGCTGGTTCTCCCGCTCGGCGTCCCAGCGGGCGTACGCGTCGACGATCTCCCCGACCAGCCGGTGCCGGACCACGTCGGAGCTGGACAACTGGGCGAAGTGGACGTCCTCGACGTTGGCGAGGATCTCGCGGACCACCCGCAGGCCGCTCGTCGTCCCGCCGGGCAGGTCGACCTGGGTCACGTCACCCGTCACGACGATCTTGGAATTGAAGCCCAGCCGGGTGAGGAACATCTTCATCTGCTCGGGCGTCGTGTTCTGCGCCTCGTCGAGGATGATGAACGCGTCGTTGAGCGTCCGCCCCCGCATGTACGCCAGCGGCGCGACCTCGATCGTGCCCGCTGCCATGAGCTTCGGGATCGAGTCCGGGTCGAGCATGTCGTGCAGCGCGTCGTAGAGCGGCCGCAGGTACGGGTCGATCTTCTCGTTGAGGGTGCCGGGCAGGAAGCCCAGCCGCTCCCCCGCCTCGACCGCGGGCCGGGTGAGGATGATGCGGTTGACCTGCTTGGCCTGGAGCGCCTGGACGGCCTTCGCCATGGCCAGGTAGGTCTTGCCGGTGCCCGCCGGCCCGATGCCGAAGACGATGGTGTGCGCGTCGATCGCGTCGACGTAACGCTTCTGACCGAGGGTCTTGGGACGGATGGTGCGGCCGCGCCGGGAGAGGATGTTGAGCGTCAGGACCTCGGCGGGCCGCTCGGCGCTGCCCTGCTCGAGCATGCCGACGGTACGCCGGACGGCGTCAGTGGTCAGGGTCTCGCCTTTCTCGATGAGTTCGAGCAGCTCACTGAAGAGGCGCTCGGCGAGGGCATTGTCCGCGGGCGCCCCGGAGATGGTGATCTCGTTGCCGCGGACGTGCACGTCACTGTTGACCGAGCGTTCGACCAGTCGCAGGATCTCGTCACCCGCGCCGAGCAGGTTGACCATGATCTTGGAATCAGGGACCGTGATCCTGGTCTGCACCTGGGGCGGGCCGGGAGGTGGGGTGCCGGTCATAGGTCGGGCCGAGGGGCCCTGTGCCACCTGCTCTCGATCTCGGCGCCGGCCCTGGTGGCGCGGCGTACGGACGTTCCACCCATCGTATCGGTTCAACACCCGCAGCACCGTGCGCATTTCCGCGCCCCGGGCGCCGGCCGGCGGTCAGGACGAACAGCACGAAAAACGGCAGAACCGCGTGGGGTGCGGGGGCGGCACGCGGCCGCCCCCGCACCCCGGCGGGCGTCACTCCCGGGCCGTCACTCCCCGATGCGGAAGTCGTACCGGTCGAAGGTCTCCTGGTGACGGGTGAACCGGTAGGTGGCCCAGTGCATCCGTACCACCGCGCCGCTCTCGTCCCGGGTGAGCCGCAACAGCTCGCCGGCCTCCCGTCCGGAGACCGTCCGGAACACGTCCTCCCGGTCCGGCACCGGCGCGAAGACCGCCGGCGGCTTGCCGGCCGGGTCGTCGGCGCCGCGGGCCCGCAACGCCCCGTCGTGCCAGGAGAAGACGTACTCGTAGCCCTCTCCCCACCAGCGGCCGAGCAGCCCGCGCAGCGGCGCGGGGGCCGGCGCGCCGGGCCGCCACGGCTCGATCTCCGCCGGGTCGTGCTCGACCGCCGCGGCGAGCAGCCGGTGCGGCAGCTCGAGGGCCTCGCCCGCGGTGCCGGAGGAGAGGAGGACCGCGCAACCCATCGCGGCGGCCGTCCCCTCCCCGCCGCGCCGGCCGTAGACGCCGGCCAGGAAGCCCGGCATCGCGCCGTCGTGCCCCACGTGCACCACCCGCTCGCCCTGCGGCACCAGGATGAGCCCGAGCCCGAACCCGCCCGACCACAACGTCTCGTCGGTCACCGTCACCGGCCAGCGCATCTCGTCGAGGGTCGACGGGGCGAGCACCCGGCCGGCCGCGTCGAGCGACGCCGGGTCGGCCAGGAAGGCGGCCCACCGGGCCATGTCCCCGGCGGTGCTCCACAGCTGCGCCGCCGGCCCGACCGCGCCGAAGTCGGTCGGCGGCTCGGGACGGGCCTCGTCGGAGTACGCGTCGACCAGGAAACCCGTGGCGGCCCGCCGCCCCGGCGTCACCGTGGTGCGGGTCAGCCCCAACGGGGTCAGCACCCGCTCGGTGAGCACCTCGGCCCACGTGCCGCCGCGCAGCTTGCCGACCATCCGGCCGAGCAGGGCCATGCCGAGGTTCGAGTAGTGGTAGCGGCGGCCGGACGGCAGCACCCGCTCGGCCCGGGCCAGGTCGGCGAGGAGCCGCTCGTCGTCCGGCGCGCGCAGCGTGTCCCAGACGTCCCCGTACGGCTCCCGTTGCAGGCCGGCGGTGTGCGAGAGCAGCCGCCGCACGGTCAGCTCGCCGTGCGCCGGCAGATCGAGGTGCCGGCCGACCGGGTCGTCCAGGTCGAGCAGGCCGTCGTCGCGGCACTGGAGGGTGAGCACGGCGGTGAAGGTCTTGGTGACCGAACCGATCCGGAACGTGGTCTCCGGGTCCAGCGCCGTGTCGTTGCCGGTGCCACCGACAGTGCACGTCCACAACGGCCGGTCGGCCCGGTGCAGCGCCGCCGAGATGGCCGGGACCCGGGAGTGCGCCTGCACCCGGCGCACCATCCGGTCCAGGCGCTCCGCCACCGTGCTCATGCGACGTCCCGCGCCAGCATCGGGCCGAGCGGCGCGCCGCCGAGCAGGTGGGCGTGCGCGTGGAACACCTCCTGGCCGCCGTACGCCCCGGTGTTGAACATCAACCGGAAACCGTCGCCGAGGAGCCCCTCGTCCTCGGCCACGGCGGCGGCCGTGGCCAGCACCTCACCGGCGAGCGCGGGATCGCCCTGCGCGAGCGTGACGACGTCCGCGTAGTGCTCCTTCGGGATCACCAGCACGTGCACCGGCGCCTTCGGGTCGATGTCGCGGAAGGCGAGGGTGGTGGCGGTTTCCCGGACGACGGTGGCCGGGATCTCCCCGGCGACGATGCGGCAGAACAGGCAGTCGGATCCCATCCGGGCATGCTAAGCGCTGGCCCGGGGGCCTGTGGGCGAGCCCGGGCCACTCCGGCATGATGGCGCGCGTGACTTCACGGGCGGTACTGGTGACGGGTGGCTCGCGCGGCATCGGGCGGGCGGTGGTGAAGGCCTTCGCGGCCGGCGGGGACCGGGTGGCGATCCACCACCGGGACTCGGCCGAGCTGGCCGAGGACCTGCGGGCGCAGCTGCCCGGCGAGGGGCACGTGGTCGTCCGGGCCGACCTCGCGGACCCGGACGCCGTGCGGGCGATGGTGGACGAGGCCGCCGACCGCCTCGGCGGGCTGGACGTGCTCGTGAACAACGCCGGCGTGTTCGGGCCCGCGGACCCCCCGCACCCGGTCTTCGAGAGCACCTACGAGCAGTGGCGGGAGCGCTGGCGCGAGGTCCTCGACACCAACCTGTTCGGCGCCGCCAACGCGGCCTGGTGCGCCGCCCAGCACATGCGCGAACGGGGCGGGCGGATCGTCAACGTCTCGTCCCGGGGCGCGTTCCGCGGCGAGCCCGCGAATCCGGCGTACGGAGCGAGCAAGGCGGGGATGAACGCGATGGCGCAGTCGCTCGCGGTCGCCCTGGCTCCGTACGGCATCGCGGTGGCGTCCGTGGCGCCCGGCTTCGTCGAGACCGACATGACCAACGAGCACCTGAAGGCCGAGCGGGGCGCGGCGGTCCGGGCGCAGAGCCCGTTCAACCGCATCGCCCGTCCCGAGGAGATCGCGGCGGCGGTGCACTGGCTGGCCTCCCCCGAGGCCGAGTGGGCCTCCGGCACCATCGTCGACCTCAACGGCGCCTCCTACCTCCGCACCTGACCCCGCGC
This sequence comes from Micromonospora costi, assembly GCF_003626655.1. Lineage (GTDB taxonomy): Bacteria > Actinomycetota > Actinomycetes > Mycobacteriales > Micromonosporaceae > Micromonospora > Micromonospora costi. The sequence continues at coordinate 69,360 of NZ_RBAN01000010.1, read as the reverse complement.
GGCACCCGCGCCGGGGAGCGAGGGCGCCGAGGGCCTGGTGCTCCGGGGGCGGGACGCGGGGGGCGGGCGGGTTACCAGCGGGACAGGCGGGTGGACAGCACTGCGAGGGCGGCCACGCCGGCCGTCGAGGTGCGGAGCACGGAGTCGCCGAGGCGTACCGGGCGGGCGCCCGCGGCGCTGAACGCGTCCAGCTCGGCGGGCGCGATACCGCCCTCGGGGCCGACCACCAGCACGATCTCGCCGGTGTCCGGCAGGTCGACCGTGGTGAGCCGGTCCGTAGCCTCCTCGTGCAGGACGAACGCCGCGGTCGCGCCGGCGATCCGGCGGGCAACCCGGTCGGTCGACTCGTCCGGGGAGCCGGCCAGCACCGGCAGCCACGGCCTGCGGGCCTGCTTGGCCGCCTCCCGGGCGGTGGACGCCCACTTCTCCCGGGCCCGTACGCCCCGCTCGCCGCGCCACTGCGCCACCGAGCGGGACGCCGCCCAGGGCACGATCTCGTCCACCCCGACCTCGGTCATCGCCTGCACGGCCAGCTCACCCCGATCGCCCTTGGCGATGCCCTGCACCACGACCAGCCGCGGGACGGGCGCGTCCACGTACCCCCGGGAGGTGAGCGCGAGGTCGAGGCTGCCCCGGCCGACGGCGGTGACCACCGCGGCGGCCGTGCCGCCCCGGCCGTCGGCGAGCAGCAGCTCCTCGCCGACGCGCAGCCGTTGGACGGTGGCCGCGTGGTGACCCTCGGGACCGCCGAGGGTGAACGAGTCCCCGACGGGCAGCGACTCGACGAGGAACAGTGGCGCGGACACGACGGTCAGGCTAGCCGCACCGGCGGGCGCCGGGGCGGCGAGGTGCGAACAGGGACAGCCGGATCAGGCGTGGCCGTTGAAGGCGTCGCGCATCCGGGAGAAGAAACCGCCCTGCTTGGTCAGCTCGGCGACCTCCTCGCCCCGCGTCTTGGCGAAGTCGCGCAGCATCCGCTCCTGGTCGGCGTCGAGCTTGGTGGGGGTGCGCACGTCGAGGTGGACGTACAGGTCACCCCGCCCGGTGCCGCGCAGGTGCGGCACGCCGCGGGCGCGCAGCCGCAGGGTGCTGCCCGGCTGGGTGCCGGGCTTGACGTCGACGGTCTCCTCGCTGTCCAGCGTCTTGATGGTCAGCCGGGTGCCAAGTGCCGCCGCCGTCATCGGCACGGTGACCCGGCAGTGCAGGTCGTCGCCCTTGCGGGAGTAGACGTCGTGCGGCCGCTCGTGGATCTCCACGTAGAGGTCGCCGGCGGTGCCACCGCCCGGGCCGACCTCGCCCTGCTGGGCCAGCCGGATCCGCATCCCGTCCTCGACGCCCGCGGGGATCTTGACGGTGAGCGAGCGCCGGGTGCGCACCCGGCCGTCGCCGGCACAGGTGGGGCAGGGGTGCGGGATCGTGGTGCCGTAGCCCTGGCAGACGGTGCACGGCCGGGCGGAGACCACCTGGCCGAGGAAGGTGCGCTGCACCGACTGCACCTCGCCCCGCCCGCCGCACGCCTCGCAGGTGGCGAGGTGGGTGCCGGCGGCGGTGCCGGCGCCGGAGCAGGTGGTGCAAAGGACCGCGGTGTCGACCGTGATGGGGGCCTCGACGCCGAACGCGGTCTCCTGGAGGTCCAGTTCGAGACGCAGGATCGCGTCAGCGCCGGGCCGGGTACGCGGCCGGGGACCGCGCGCGCCACCGGCCGCCCCGCCGAAGAAGGCGTCCATGATGTCCTGGAAGCCGACGAAGGGGCCGGCGCCGCCGGGGCCACCCGGACCACCGGCGCCCCCGCCACCGGGCGCGAGGGGGTCGCCGCCCAGGTCGACGATCTGCCGTTTCCGGTCGTCCGAGAGGACCTCGTACGCGGCGTTGATGTCCTTGAACTTCTCCTGGGCCTCCGGGTCCGGATTGACGTCCGGGTGGAACTGGCGCGCCAGCTTGCGGTAGGCGCGCTTGATCTCGTCGTCGGAGGCGTCCCGGCTCACGCCGAGAATGCCGTAGTAGTCCCTGGCCACTGCGTTCCGTGTCCTCATGTTCGTCTCGCGTTGCGCCGGCCGCCGGCCGGGACCGGCCGTCGGTGCTGCCTGGTCAGTTCTGGGCCAGCAGGTCGCCCACGTAGCGTGCCACGGCCCTCACCGTGGCGATGGTGCCGGGGTAGTCCATCCGGGTCGGCCCCAGCACGCCAAGGCCGCCGACGATCGTCGCGCCGGGGCCGTAGCCGGTGCTCACCACGGAGGCCGCCCGGAGGTTGTCGATCTCGTTCTCGTCGCCGATGCGGACCCGCATCGTGCTGGGCTCGACCTCGCCGATGAGCTTCAGCAGCACGACCTCCTCCTCGAGCGCCTCGAGGATCGGTCGTAGCGAGCCCTGGAAGTCGAGCAGGCCGCCGCGGGTCAGGTTGGCCGTGCCGGCCAGCGCGATCCGTTCCTCGTGCCGTTCGACCAGGGTCTCCAGCAGCACGCTGGAGAGGGTGGCCATGGCCGGCCGCAGGCCGGGGCTGGCCTCGTCGACCAGCGCCTGCACGAGCGGCGGCGTGTCCGACAAACGGGTGCCCACGAGCTTCTCGTTGACCACCCGGCGCAGGTCGGTGACGTCCTCGGCCGGGATCGGCGCGGGCATCTCGACCAGTCGCTGCTCGACCCGACCGGTGTCGGCGATCATCACCAGCATCAGCCGGGTGGTGGAGATCGGCACCAGTTCCAGGTGCCGCACCGACGAGCGGGCCAGGCTCGGGTACTGCACGACGGCGACCTGCCGGGTCAGCTGGGCCAGCAGGCGCACCGTGCGGTGCACCACGTCGTCGAGGTCGACGGCGCCGACGAGGAAGCGCTCGATCGCCCGGCGTTCGGCCGGGCTGAGCGGCTTGACCCGGGACAGCCGGTCGACGAAGAGCCGGTAGCCGCGGTCGGTGGGCACCCGGCCGGCGCTCGTGTGCGGCTGCCGGATGTAGCCCTCCTCCTCGAGGACCGCCATGTCGTTGCGGACCGTCGCCGGGGACACCCCGAGTTGGTGCCGCTCGACCAGCGCGCGGCTGCCGACCGGCTCCTGCGTGGCGACGTAGTCCTCGACGATCGCGCGGAGCACGGCGAGCTTGCGGTCGTCGAGACCCATCCTCCCCACCTCCTACGCGCGTCGGCCCCCGGCGCTGCGCACCGCGGGCGGCGTTCCTGGCACTCGACTGTAGCGAGTGCCAGTCTACGTCGGCGGGCCCGCCGACGCGATGATCAACGACGGACCGCCGGTGCGGTCCGTCCCACGTCGCGGCGCCCGGACCGTCGGGCGGGGGCGCAACCGGTGGTCGCCCGATCGGGCGTGCCGGCCCGGCGGTGTCGCTCTGGCGTGACGTTGCCGGCGGCCCCTACCGTGACGTTCATGACTGAACCACCTCGCCCTCCCGGCGCGGGTGAGCCCGGCGGCCAGCCGTCGGACCCGACCCTGCCGCCGCCCGCACCCGGGCCGTCCGCCTCGGACGAGCCGCCCACCGCACCACTGTCCGGGGCCCCCGGCCCCGGTGGCTATCCCCCGCCCGGTGGCTATCCGCCACCCCCCGGTGGCCCGCAGTCACCGGGCGGCTACCCGCCCCCGGGTGGCGGCGCCCCGCCCGGGGGCTACCCGCCGCCGGGCGTCGGGTATCCGACCGGCGGCGGCTACGGCCCGCCCTCCGGCTACGCCGGCAACGAGGACAAGACCTGGGCGCTGGTCGCGCACGTCGGCGGCGCCGCGGGCATGCTCCTGAGCGGTGGCGTGCTCGGCTGGATCGCCCCGCTCGTGGCCATGCTGGCCCGGGGCAACCAGTCGCCCACGGTCCGCGCGCACGCCGTGGCCGCGCTCAACTTCCAGCTCGTCTGGTCGATCGTCGGCCTGGTCGGCTGGATCCTCTCCTGCATCCTGATCGGCTTCCTCGCCGTCGGGGCCGCGGTGATCATCGGCACCGTGTTCGGCATCATCGCCGGGATCAAGGCCAACGAGGGCACTCCGTACCGCTACCCGATGTCGGCGAGCCTCATCAAGTGATCCCGACCGGCCGCTCCCCCGGCCGGTCGGGCACCCCTACGGCAGCAGGTCCCGCACGACGGCGTCGGCGAGCAGCCGGCCGCGCAGGGTGAGCACGGCCCGGCCGGCCGCGTGACCGGCCGGGTCCAGCAACCCGTCGGCGAGGGCGCGGTCGGCCGCCGCCCGGCCCGCCGGGTCGAGCACGTCCAGCGGCAGTCCGGAGGCGAGCCGCAGCCGCAGCATGACGTCCTCCATGTGCGCCTCGTCGGGATTGAGGATCTCCCGGGCCAGGCCGGGCGACGTGCCCGCCGCCAGGCGCTGGGCGTACGCCGTGGGGTGCTTGACGTTCCACCAGCGCACCCCGCCCACGTGGCTGTGCGCGCCCGGCCCGAGCCCCCACCAGTCGCCGCCGGCCCAGTAGAGCAGGTTGTGGCGGCACCGGGCGGCGGGCGTACGGGCCCAGTTGGAGACCTCGTACCAGGAGAAGCCGGCGGCGCCGAGCGCAGCCTCCGCGGCCAGGTAGCGGTCCGCCGCCACGTCGTCGTCGGGGTACGGCAGCTCACCGCGGCGCATGCGGGCGGCGAGCCGCGTGCCGTCCTCCACGATCAGGGCGTACGCGCTGACGTGGTCGACCCCGGCCGCCACCACCTCGTCGAGCGAGCGGGCGAAGTCCTCGGCGCTCTCCCCCGGCGTGCCGTAGATCAGGTCGAGGTTGACGTGGTCGAACCCGGCGTCGCGCGCCTCGGTCGCGGCGGCGGTGGCCCGGCCGGCGCTGTGCCGCCGGTCGAGGATCGCCAGCACCCCGGGCGCGGCCGACTGCATGCCCAGCGAGATCCGGGTGTAGCCGGCCGCGCGCAGCGCCTTGAGCGATTCGGGTGTGACCGACTCCGGGTTGGCCTCGGTGGTCACCTCGGCGTCGGACGCCAGCCCCCAGGTGCGGTCGACGGCGTCCAGGATCCGGGCCAGGTCGTCGGCGGGGAGCAGGGTCGGTGTGCCGCCGCCCACGAACACCGTGTCCACCCGCGGCGGCGGGGTGTCGCCGAGCACCCGGGCGGCGAGCCGCAGCTCGGCCAGCACGGTGTCCGCGTACTCCTCCCGGGTGGCGCCCCCGCCCAGCTCGGCGGACGTGTACGTGTTGAAGTCGCAGTAGCCGCAGCGGCTCGCGCAGAAGGGCACGTGCACGTACACGCCGAAGCCGCGCGCGCCGACCTCTCGGGTCGCGGTGGCGGGCAGCGCGCCGTCGGCGGGGACGGGTTCGCCTTCTGGAGGGACGCCGGGCATGGCCACTAGTGTGCCCGGCATGACCTCTCCCGACGCGCTGGTGCGGGTCGCCACGGCCCTCGGGGTGACCACCCTCACCCTCGACAGCCCGCACAACCGCAACGCGCTCTCCACCCCGCTCATGACGCAGCTGCTCGCCGGCCTGGCCGCCGCGGTGGCCGACGACGCGGTCCGGGTGATCGTGCTCGACCACACCGGCCCGGTCTTCTGCTCCGGCGCGGACCTCAGGGAGACGGCCGCCGCGTACGCCAGCGGGACGGTGCCGGCGGGCATGCTGGGCGACGTGCTCGCGGCGGTCTGGGAGTGCCCGAAGCCGGTGCTGGCCCGCGTGGCCGGTCCGGCCCGCGCGGGCGGGCTCGGCCTGATCGCCGCGGCCGACGTGGCGGTCTGCGCCGAGGAGGCCACCTTCGCCTTCACCGAGGTGCGGATCGGCGTGATCCCCGCGGTGATCTCGGCGACCGTGCTGCCCCGGCTGCACCCGCGGGCGGCGGCCGAGCTGTACCTGACCGGGGACACGTTCGACGGCCGCCGGGCCGCCGAGGTCGGCCTCGTCACCGCGGCGGTGCCCGCCGAGGCGCTCGACGCGACGGTGGAGCGGTACTGCGGGTCGCTGGTGCGGGGCGCGCCGGGCGCGCTGGCCGGGGCCAAGCAGCTGCTGCGCCGGCCGCCCGCCGTCGACCTGCGCACGGAGATCGCCGAGCTGTCCGCGCTCTCGACCGGCTACTTCCTCTCCGACGAGGGCCGGGAGGGCGTGGCGGCGTTCCGGGAGAAGCGCCCGGCACGGTGGGTGCCGGCGGGCGACTGACGCGCCGGCGACGACGGCCGGGACGTGACCTCCGGGCCGCGTCCCGGCCGTCGTGCGCGGGTCACCACGCGGTCGCGCCGCCGTCGACCGGGTAGTTCGCGCCGGTGATGTACGCGGCCCGGTCGGACGCGAGGAAGACGACCAGCTCGACGACCTCCTCGGGTCGGGCGAAGCGCTTGACCAGCGTCTTGTCGGTGATCGCGTCCCGGGCCGCCCGGTCGTCCCCCAGGTCGCGTTCGCTCGCCGGGGTCAGGACCGGCCCGGGGCTGACGGCCACCACACGGATCCCGTGCGGCGCGCCTTCCAGGGCGAGCTGTCGCGTCATGCCGATGATCCCGGCGTTGGCGGCGGCGTGCGCGACCATCGGGGGAACCCGGCCGCCGATCATGCCGGCCATGGACGCGGCGTTGACGATGACACCGCCACCGCGACGGATCAGGTGCGGCCATGCGAACTTCGACACGTAGAAGGGAATGTCGAGCTCGCCGGTGATGGTGGCCCGCCAGTCCTCGACGGAGAAGCCCGGCATCGGCCCGAAGCGGAGCGAGGCCGCGTTGTTGTAGACCACGTCGAGCCCGCCGTGGACCGCCACGGCGTCCTCGACGAGCCGCCGTACCTGTTCCGGATCGGTGAGGTCGACCGGCGCGAGGCCCGTCATCTCGCCACCGGCACGGCGGACGAGTTCGACGGTCTCGTTGTTGGCGTCGACCTGGATGTCCGCGCCGACGACCCGCGCGCCCTCGCGGGCGAAGGCGAGCGCCGCGACGCGTCCCAGACCTCCCCCGGTGCCCGTGATGAGCACGACCTTTCCGTCCAGCGTTCCCATGGAACTCCTCCTTCCTCCTGGGCCGGTCCGGGCGACCTCCTGCGCGGGCCGTCCGGGCCGTGCCCCCGGGACGGCCCGTGGAGCCGCCGGCCGGGTAATTGACATGTCAACACCAGGCAACCGCTTGACGCGTCAAGCACTTCCGGCCCCGGTGGCGCGGTGGCGCAGGCGACAGCACGGGCGGCGAAGGAATTCCCATTCGGGCCGGAACCGGACGGGGGACGATGCGCAGGTGAGAGCGCGTCCCGGAGGGGAACGTCCGGCGGGTGCGGGCCGGGCCCGGCCGGTCCAAACCGGCCGGACGACCCGGAGTGGCCGGATGGGGACGTACGCTTGTCGAATTGTCGAACAGGGGGTGCGGGTGCGAACTCGGACGGTCGTGGCGGGTGGGGTGGTTCTCGTCCTGCTCGCCGTGGTGGGTGTCCTGGTCCTCGTCCGGCGGATCGGCGGTGAGCTGCGTCTGCCCCTGGCCAGCCGGACCTGCACCGTGCAGGCCGACGGCCGGGTGGTGCTCGACGCCGACCAGATGGCCAACGCGGCGACCATCGCGGCGATCGGCGCCCAGCAGGGCATGCCCGAGCGCGCCGTGGTGGTGGCGCTGGCCACCGCATACCAGGAGTCCGGCCTGCGCAACCTGCCCGACGGCGACCGCGACTCGCTCGGCCTGTTCCAGCAACGCCCCAGCCAGGGCTGGGGGACGCCGCAGGAGATCCGCGACCCGCGTTACGCGGCCCGGCGGTTCTACACGGCGCTGAAGAAGGTCCGCGGCTGGGAACGGATGCGGATCACCGACGCCGCCCAGCGGGTGCAGCGCTCCGCCTTCCCCGAGGCCTACCAGAAGTGGGCCGACGAGTCGGAGGTGTTGAGCCGCGCGCTGCTCGGGGACGTGACCGGGGCGGTGGCCTGCACGGTGGCCGGCAACCCGGTGATGCGCGGTGAGGCGGCGGCCGCCGCCCTGACCCGGAACCTGGCGCTGGACTGGGGGGTGGCCGGCGCGGTGCCCGCCGAGCTGACCGGCCTCACCCTGGCGGCGTCCGACCAGCGCAACGGCTGGCGGTACGCGCACTGGCTCGTCTCGCACGCCCAGGACCACGGCGTCAAACGGGTGCGCTTCGGCGGCCTCGAGTGGACCGCCCGCGACGGCGGCTGGAGCGAGGTGACCGGTGACCCGCAGGCCGGCGACCGGGTGGTCGCCGAGGTCTTCGCCGACGGGTGATCCACCCGCATCTCGGTACCCTCAGTTATCGCACGAACCGGCAAAACGCCACATTCTCCTCCATCGGCGCCCATCTCCTTACGTACGGTGATCGCCTGGATGCCCATGGTTCCCGTACGCGCCCCGACGCCCCACTCGCTCTTCCCTGACCCCCGGGCGGGCGCGTTACGATCGGCGACCTGTGCCAGACATGGTTTCGCCTCATGGGGAGGGGTACGACGTGGCGTTCGACTACGGCGACCGGACCGGTTACGAACCGATCAGCGACACTGACCGCAAGGAGTTCCACGAGCAGGGCTTTCTCCTGCTGCGCAATGTCCTGACGGAGGACCACCGGGCGGCGCTGGAGGCGGCGGTCGACCGCGTCTACGCCGAGGAGAAGGCCAAGGGCAACACCACCAAGGACGGGACCCTGCACCTGCTGGGCTTCCTCGACCGGGACGAGCTCTTCGGCGACCTTCTCACCCACCCGATCGCCTTCCCGTACATGTGGGGTCTGGCCGGGTGGAACATCTACACCCACCACAACCACCTCGACGTGACCCCGCCGGCGCTGGAGCCGGAGAAGCCGTACTGGGGCTGGCACCAGGACGGGTACCGGCAGAACTCCGACCCGGAGACCATGGACCCGAACCTGCCGCGGCCGATGTTCTCGCTCAAGGTGGCCTACGTGCTCTCCGACCTGTCGGAGACCGGGCGCGGCGCCACCAAGGTCATCCCGGGCAGCCACCTGTGGAACTCGCTCCCCCGCCCGGCCGACACGACGGTGCACAACCCCGACCCGGAGGGCACCGTCGAGATCACCGCCAACCCGGGTGACGCGTTCATCTTCGACCGCCGCCAGTGGCACTCCCGGTCGACGAACCTGTCGACCATCACCCGCAAGATGCTGTTCGTGGGCTACACCTACCGGTGGATCCGCCCCCTCGACGAGCTGCACATCGACAAGGACGGCGAGTGGTGGGCCAACCGCACCCCGGTGCAGCGCCAGCTCTGCGGTGAGGGCACCCACACCGCGAACTACTGGGGCATCAACTGGGACGGCTACATCGACGACGAGATCCCGCTGCGCAAGGAACTCAAGGAGCGCGGCCTTCTCGACCGCAGCGTTCCCTGGCTGCGCTGACCTCGTGACAGGGCCCCCTGCCGTCGCCTCGGGCGCGGCCGGGGGCCCTCGTCATGTCCGGCGCCGGCCGCTCACCCTCGTCCTGTCCGCCGCCGGCCGCTCACCCTCGTCCTGTCCGCCGCCGGCCGCTCACCGGGGTGTGAGCCGGCGTAGCGCCTTCTCCCGGATCGGCCCGGGCAGGTCGGGCGCGTCCAGCAACCGGGGCAGCAGGTCCGGCTCCAGGCTCAGGGCACGGAACACCTCGCCGATCGTCACCCCGTGCGCGGGCCGCTCCACCACCTGGACCGGGTCGCCCGGGCCGACCTCCCCCTCGCGCAGCACCCTCAGGTACGCCCCGGGCAGTGCCCGGGCCGTGAACCGCTTGATCAGATCCGGTACGCCCCAGTAGCCCGCGAAGGTGGTGCACGGCGTCCGGGGCTTGGTCACCTGGAGCAGCGCGGACCCGACCTGCCACTGCTCGCCGATCACGGCACCCGTCACGTCGACCGCGTACGTCGTGAGGTTCTCGCCGAAGCTCCCGGGCCGCAGGTCACGGCCCAGCTCGGTGGCCCACCAGCCGGCGTCCTCCTCCGCGTAGGCGTAGACCGCCTGGTCCGGGCCACCGTGGTGGGCGCGCTCACCGATGAAGTCGCCGGCCACGCCGTCGGCGCGGAACAGCACGGCCCCGTCCGTCGGGCGCTTGTCGATGCCGCTACGACCGCTCGCGTCGCCGGCCCACTCCGCCTCGGTGACCACACCGAGGTTCACCGCCACCACCCTGCCCGTCATGGCGGTCAGCGTAGCCGTCGCTCCCCGGGAAGATCATCCCGCGCGCGGCGTGACCCCGGGTCCGGGCGGACCACGCGGCCCGGCCCGGTCAGCCCTTCACGGCGCCCGCGACCAGACCGGAGACCATCCGCCGCTGCACCAGCAGGAAGAAGACGATCACCGGCAGGGTGAACAGGGTCGACGCCGCCATCACCGGTCCCCAGGCGGTGTCGTCGCGCCCGAAGAAGAACGTCATGGCCACCGGCAGGGTGTAGCGGTCCTGGTCGTTGATGAAGGTGAGCGCGAAGATCAGCTCGTTCCAGGCCGTGATGAAGGAGAAGATGCTGGTGGCCACCAGACCGGGGGCGACCAGCGGGAAGAGGATCCGGCGGAAGGTCTGCGCCCGGGTGGCCCCGTCGATCGCCGCCGCCTCCTCCAGGTCCTTCGGCACCGCGGCCACGAAGCCGCGCAGCATCCAGACCGCGAACGGCAGCGAGAAGCCGAGGTAGGTGAGGACGAGGCTGGGCAGGGTGTTGTAGAGCCCGAGCCGCTGGATCATCAGGAACAGCGGGATGACCAGCGCCTCCAGCGGGATCATCTGCACGACCAGCAGCATGATGAGGAAGCTGGTCCGCAGCCGGAACCGGAAGCGGGCCACCGCGGTGGCCGCCAGCAGCGCCACCAGGCCGCTGAGCAGCACCGTGGCGACCGCGACCAGTGCGCTGTTGAGGAAGAAGTCGGCGAAGGTCACGCCGGGGATGAGGTTGCCGGTCAGGATCTCCCGGTAGTGCTCGAGCGTGGGGTGCGCCGGCACCGGGCGCGGCGTGGTCGAGAAGATCTCCCGGCTGGGCTTCAGCGACGTGACGATCATCCAGTAGACCGGGAAGGCCGCGAAGAGCGCCACCAGCAGCCCGGCGCCGTTGAGCGCGACCTTCTTCACGACTCGTCCTCCTGCTTGAGCACCATCCGCACGTAGAAGCCGGTCACCACGAGCAGGATCACGGTGAGGATCACCGCGATGGCCGCGCCGAGCCCGTACTTCGGCGGGGGTGAGAACGCCTCCGCGTACGAGTAGATGGACAACATGAACGTCGGCCGGTCCTGGGTGCCGCCGGCCAGCACGAACTGCTGGGTGAACACCTTGAAGTCCCAGATCGTGGAGAGCACGATCAGGATCCCGAACACCGGGCGCAGCAGCGGGAAGGTGATCCGCCAGAACACCCGCCACGGCCCCGCGCCGTCCACGCGCGCCGCCTCGTGCAGCTCACTCGGTACGCTCTTCAGCCCGGCCAGCACGCTGACCGCGATGAACGGGAACGAGTGCCAGACCACCACGAGGGTCAGGATCGAGAAGAACAGCAGCGGCGAGTTGAACCAGCCGTACCCCGTCCAGTCGCTGTGCCCGAACAGCGCCTGCGACATCCCGTCCGGGAGCGCGTTGAACAGCCAGGTGACCAGCCCGCTCGTGTCGTCGAAGATCCACTTCCAGACGATCGTGCCGGTCAGCGCCGGTGTGGCCCAGGCGAGCATCACGCAGCTCGCCACGAACGTGGCCATCTTCCGGCCGAGCCGGTTGAGCAGCAGCCCGACGAGCGTGCCCAGGATCATGGTGAGCACCACGTTGGCCAGCGCGAACAGCACGGTGTTGCGCAGGACCGTCCAGAAGAACGGATCGCCGAGGATCTGGGTGTAGTTGTCGAGTCCCGCCCACGGCCACTCGCGGTCCCCGCGCAACTGCCGGACGTTGTTGAGCCGGTAGAACGACATGACCACCACCTGGCCGAGCGGCCAGAGCAGCAGCACGCCGATCACGATCAGGCAGGGCAGGAGCAGCAGGTACGGCAGGCGGTCGACCGGCCGACGCCGCCGCGCGGGGATCTCCCGCGCGGCGGGCGTCTCCGGCGCCTCGGTCAGCGTGGTCACTTGGCGTTGAGGATGCTTTCCATCTCCGCGGCCGCGTCGGCGGTAGCCTTCTCGACCGTCTTCTGACCCTTCATGACCGAGCTGTTCATCGCCTGGGTCACCGTCTTGGTACGGCTGACCTCCACCCACTTCGGGGTGAGCGGCGTGACCTTCGTGTTCTGCATCGTGGTCGCGAACGCCGACATGATCTTGTCACTGGTGTACTTGTCGCTGGCAACCAGGTCCCGGTAGACGGGAAAGAACCCGAGGCTCTCGGCGAACGTCTGCGCGTTCTTCTTGTTCAGCAGCACCGTGACGTAGTCCCAGGCCAGGTCCTGACGCTCGCTGTCCTTCCAGACGGCGATGTCCGAGCCGCCGGCGAAGGCGGGCGCGGCCTTGCCGTCGGGGCCGGGGATCGGGAACGTGCCCCACACCTTCTCGATGTCGGGGTTGTCCTTCTTGATCGCGCCCTGCTGCCAACTGCCGGCGAACGCCATCGCCGCCTTGCCCGTGGCGAACTGGGTGCGCGCGTCGATCTCGTTCCACCCGGCGGCCGCCGGCGGGGCCACCTTGTGGACGGTCACCAGGTCGGTCCAGAACTTGACCGCCTTCTGCGCCTCGGGCGTGGTGTAGCCGGACTTCCAGGTGCCGTTCTGCTGGGTGGCGATCTCCCCGCCCGCCGCCCACAGGAACGAGTAGAAGGGAAGCTCGGAGTTGCCGGGCAGGGCGATGCCGTACGTGTTCGGCTTCTTGGCCTGCACCGTCTTCGCGACGCTGACCAGTTCGTCCCAGGTGGTCGGCGGCTTCACGCCGGCCTCGGCGAACCAGTCGGTGCGGTAGTAGATCCCCCGCACGCCCGCGTACCACGGCACGCCGTACTGCTTGCCGTCGAGCTGCGCGTTCTTCACCAGGTCGGGAAGGATGTCCTTGCCGTCGGCCCAGCCACCCATCCGGTCGGTCAGGTCCGCGAGGGCCTCCTGCGCCGCCCAGCCCTGGGTCTCCGTGTTGCCCAGCTCGGTGACGTCCGGCCCCTCACCGCCGGCCAGGGCGGCCTGGAACTTCTTGGGGGCCTCCAGCCACGGGATGTACTGCACCACCACGTCGGTGTTCGGGTGCTTCTGCTTGAACTCGGCCTCGACGCCGTCGAGGAACGCGTTCTGGGCGTCGCCGCCCTCACCCATCATCCAGACCGTCAGCTTGCTGGTGTCGGCCGCGTCGTCGTCCGAGCCGCCACACCCGGCCAGCACCATCGCGGCCGAAGCCACCACGGCGGTGACCGGGGCCAGCCGCTTCCACCTGTTCACGCCACATCTCCCCTCGCGCCGCCTGGCACTAACCTTCTCCGCCGCACCTTAGTAGGAAAAAATCCTTTACGACAGTGGGCGGTCGACGGAAGCGGGGCGACACGAAGTCCGCCGTCTCGACGCCCGGCGCGCACCGTACCGCAGGCCGAGGCCACGGGGCAGGGGCCGCGACGGGGCAGTACGCGCAGACAGAGGCGCCCGGCCGGGACGGCCGGGCGCCTCTGAGCGCGTCGATGGATTACCGGTAGGTGACGCTGCGCCGGCGGCCGAGACCGGCCACCAGAGCCACCGCGATGGCGGCCAGCACAACCTGCACCAGCAGCTCACCCCAGTCGATACCAGCGGTCTCCGTCGCGATGCCCAGCGCCCGCGCCAGCACCGTACCGAGCAGCGCGGCACCCACACCGATCAGCATGTGCAGCCACATCGGCATGTCCTGCCGGCCCGGGACGACCAGACGACCCAGCGCCCCGACGATCAGACCAACGATGAGCGCGGTGATGATGCCCCAAACGGTCAGCTCCACGGTCGCCCTCCTTCAGAAGTACGTCACACGGTGTGTGCTTTCTGTCTGACGGATAGGTTCCCTACCGGCCGTAGCACCAAACCGACTTTCCGGGACACTGCCCGACGGACGTGCCGGTACCAGCGCGTTCTTCGGCGAACCGGGCACACAGGAAACGGGCGCCCGACCCCTCGGTCGGACGCCCGTTCCGTCAGCGCTGTCGCCGGCCCCTGGCCGGCCGTCGTCACCGCGTGACGCTGCGCCGGCGGCCCACTCCGGCCACCAGAGCCACCGCGATGGCGGCCAGCACAACCTGCACCAGCAGCTCACCCCAGTCGATACCGGCGGTCTCCGTCGCGATGCCCAGCGCCCGCGCCAGCACCGTACCGAGCAGCGCGGCACCCACACCGATCAGCATGTGCAGCCACATCGGCATGTCCTGCCGGCCCGGGACGACCAGACGACCCAGCGCCCCGACGATCAGACCAACGATGAGCGCGGTGATGATGCCCCAAACGGTCAGCTCCACGGTCGCCCTCCTTCAAGAATGTGTCACACGATGTGTGTGCTTCCTGTCGTGGCCGCTAAGTTCCCGAGCCGTCGAAAAGCCAAACCGGAGCACCGGCCGAAACGTCGTCGTCCGTCGATCGCCGCCCTCCCGTCCCATCGACCGGAGGCACCGTCCACCCAGGTCGGAGCCGGTGTGGGGCACCCGGAGGGCAGGCCGGCGCCGGGGGAAAAATTCCTTACCGGACGGGCCCGGACACGGCGACGGCCGGCTCCCTTCGGGCACCGGGACGCATCGTCCCGACCCTTCGAGGGCCGGCCGCCGTACGCGGGTGGCTACTTCTTCCCGGCGGGCTTCACGTCGCCGGAGTCGGACGAGAGAGCGGCGATGAAGGCCTCCTGCGGGACCTCCACCCGGCCCACCATCTTCATCCGCTTCTTGCCTTCCTTCTGCTTCTCCAGCAGCTTGCGCTTACGGCTGATGTCACCGCCGTAGCACTTGGCGAGCACGTCCTTGCGGATCGCCCGGATCGTCTCCCGGGCGATGACCCGGCTGCCGATGGCCGCCTGGATGGGCACCTCGAACTGCTGCCGCGGGATGAGGTTGCGCAGCTTCGCGGCGATCGACACCCCGTAGTTGTACGCCTTGTCCTTGTGCACGATGGCGCTGAACGCGTCCACCGGTTCGCCGTGCAGCAGGATGTCCACCTTGACCAGGTCGGACGCCTGCTCCCCCGAGGGCTCGTAGTCGAGCGAGGCGTAGCCCTTGGTCCGGCTCTTCAACTGGTCGAAGAAGTCGAAGATGATCTCGGCGAGCGGGAGCGTGTAGCGCAGCTCCACCCGGTCGGCGGAGAGGTAGTCCATGCCGAGCAGGTTGCCCCGGCGCCCCTGGCAGAGCTCCATCACGGCGCCCACGTAGTCGTTCGGCGTCAGCACGGTGGCCCGGACCGTCGGCTCGTACACCTCGGCGATCTTGCCGGTCGGGTACTCGCTCGGGTTGGTGACCACGACCTCCTGGCCGTCGTCCTGCACGGCCCGGTAGACCACGTTCGGGGCCGTCGAGATGAGGTCGAGGTTGAACTCACGCTCCAGCCGCTCCCGGATGATCTCCAGGTGCAGCAGGCCGAGGAAGCCGCAGCGGAAGCCGAAGCCGAGCGCGCCGGAGGTCTCCGGCTCGTAGGTCAGCGCGGCGTCGTTGAGCTTGAGCTTGTCCAGGGCGTCACGCAGGTTGGGGTAGTCGGACCCGTCGATCGGGTACAGGCCCGAGTAGACCATCGGCTTCGGGTCCTTGTAGCCGCCCAGCGCGTCCGTCGCCGGGTTGGCGTTGACGGTGACCGTGTCGCCGACCCGGGACTGGCGGACGTCCTTCACACCGGTGATCAGGTAGCCCACCTCGCCGACGCCGAGCGCATCGGCCTTCTGCATCTCCGGCGAGATGACGCCGATCTCCAGCAGCTCGTGGGTGGCGCCCGTGGACATCATCTTGATCCGGTCCCGAGCGCTGATCCGGCCGTCCACCACCCGCACGTAGGTGACCACGCCCCGGTAGACGTCGTAGACCGAGTCGAAGATCATCGCGCGTGCGGGCGCGTCGGCGTTGCCGACCGGCGGCTGGAACTGCCGGACGATCTCGTCGAGCAGGTGCGGTACGCCCTCGCCGGTCTTGCCGGAGACCTTGATGCAGTCGGCCGGGTCGCCGCCGATCAGGTGGGCCAGCTCCTCGGCGTACTTCTCGGGCTGGGCGGCCGGCAGGTCGATCTTGTTGAGCACCGGGATGATGTGCAGGTCGTTCTCGAGCGCGAGGTAGAGATTCGCGAGCGTCTGCGCCTCGATGCCCTGCGCCGCGTCCACCAGCAGGATCGCGCCCTCGCAGGCGGCCAGCGACCGGGACACCTCGTAGGTGAAGTCCACGTGGCCCGGCGTGTCGATCATGTTGAGGACGGCCGTCTCGCCCACCCGGTCGCCCTCGCGGATCGTCCACGGCATCCGCACGGCCTGGCTCTTGATGGTGATGCCGCGCTCACGCTCGATGTCCATCCGGTCGAGATACTGCGCGCGCATCTGCCGCGGGTCGACCACGCCGGTGAGCTGCAGCATCCGGTCGGCCAGGGTCGACTTCCCGTGGTCGATGTGGGCGATGATGCAGAAGTTCCTGATGCGCCCCGGGTCGGTGGCACCAGGAGCGTTCGCGCCGGAATCGAGCGTCGGTGGCACAGCTGTCCGTTCTGGTCGGCTGACGTGAGCGGGCCGGCGTGACGCCGGCCCCCTCTATGCTCCCACGCCGCCCCGCGCGCGGTCGGATCACTCCTCCGGCGGCTCCACGAAGAGCGCCGCGAGGCGCGGAAGGCGCCGCCGGGCCTCCTCCTCGTCGTCGAAGTCCCAGAAGTCGTTGAGATCCGGCACGGCCACCGGGTCGCGGTCGGCCGGGAGGTCGGTCGCGGTCGCCTTGCGGTACGCCTCCCAGGGCACCGCCAGCATGTCCTCCGACTCGAACTCCTCGCCGGAGAGCGCGGCGGCCCGGATCTGCGGCAGCTCGGCCAGCGAGTCCGGGTCGGCGACCGCCCGGGCGAAGACTGCCCGGCCCTGGGCCATGAGCCAGCCGCGGAAGTACTCGAAGCCGTCGTCGGAGGCCCCGCCGTTGATCAGATAGGCGGCGCCCCAGAGGTCGACGGTGTGGCTGGCGGCGAGCACCCGGCGCTGGTGGTGGGCGTACCCGACGATGTCGGCCGGGTCGCGCTCGGCCAGCAGTGCCACCGCCCGGGCGGCCACCGCGTCGGCCTCTCCCCCGCCACCGGCCCGGGCGCGGTCGATCAGCTGCCAGAAGTCGTCGGTCCTCATGGCCTGGCAGTCTCTCAGACCGCCCGCCGCGGGGGCAGCGGGAAGAACCTGGTGCGGCGCGGGGTCGGCCGCGGCCGAGCCCCGGACGTCGTCGGCGTGCATGACGACATGCTCCCGGCGGGGTACGACAGCATGGGGGCGTGCCCACCACACCGCCGCCCTATCACGCCACCGCCGTGCGGCCGGGCTGGACCGAGCTGCCGGCCGGCCTGCGGTCGGCGGTCGCCGAGCGGCTGGGCGCCCCGGTCGTCGACGCGCACGTCGCCGGCGCGGGCTTCACCCGGGGCTTCGCCGCCGTGCTGACCACCGCCGACGGATCGTCCGCCTTCCTCAAGGCGGCCGGGCGGGGCGAGCAGCCGCGGCTGGTCGACTGGTACGCCCGGGAGGCCGCGATCCTCGCCCGGCTCCCCGCCGGGCTGCCCGTCCCCCGGCTGCGCTGGACCCTCGACGCGGCCGGCTGGTACGCCATCTGCCTCGACGCCGTCGACGGGCACACGCCCGGCCTGCCCTGGTCGCCGGAGGAACTCACCGCCACCCTGGCCGGGTACGCCGACCTGGCCGCGGCGCTCGCCGACCCGCCGGTCGACCTGCTCGCCCTCGATCCACCCCGGCTCGCCGACCTGGCGCGCGAGGACATCCTCTGGTGGGGCGAGGTGGCCGCCGGCCGGGAACCGGCGCCCGCGCTACCCGCTGGAGTCGACGGCCGGCTCGCCGAGCTGGTCGCGCTGGAGTCCCGGCTACCTGGTTACGCGGCCGCCACGCCGCCGGACAGCCTGATCCACGGCGACCTGCGACTGGACAACGTGCTGATCGACCGGGCGGGAGCGGCCTGGTTCTGCGACTGGACCTGGGTGTGCCGCGGCCCGGCCTGGTTCGACCTGGCCGGCCTCCTGATCACGGGCTACGCGAGCGGGTTGGACGTCGACCGGCTCTTCGCGGACCATCCGGCGGCCGCCCGGGCGCCCGCGGACGCGCTGGACGTGACGCTCGCCGCGCTGGCCGGGTACTTCCTCACCACGGCCGCGGCGACCCCACCGACCGCGTCGCCGCAGATCCGGCGGCACAACCGGTGGAGCGGTGAGCAGGCCCTCGCCTGGCTCGCCGCCCGGCAGGGCTGGACCTGACCACGTGGCCGCGGCAGGGCTGGACCTGACGACGTGGCCGCCCGGCGGAGCGGGCCCGGATCGGGTGCCGTTTTGGCTCGTCCGGGGCCGACCTGGTAACCTGACTTTTCGCGCGGCGATGACTCATGCTCGTTGCGCGCACAAGCTGACCAACCCGAGCTATCAAGACGAGGCTGTCGCGTGGCGAACATCAAGTCCCAGATCAAGCGCAACCGGCAGAACGAGAAGCGCCGGCTGCGTAACAAGTCGGTCAAGTCGTCGCTGAAGACCGCCATCCGCAAGTTCCACGAGGCCGCCGAGACCGGCGACGTCGAGCAGGCCACCGCCCTGATGCGGGACGCCTCCCGCAAGCTCGACAAGGCGGTCAGCAAGGGCGTGATCCACGCCAACCAGGCCGCGAACCGGAAGTCCGCGATCGCCCAGCGCGTCGCGTCGTTCTCCGCCTGACCGGCAACGGCAGACCTTCCAGGAAGCCTCCGAGCACCTGCTCGGGGGCTTCCTGCTGTCCGCGTCCCCCAGCCCGCGCGTGATCCACACCGTTCCGGCGACACGGCGGGGTCCCGGAGAGCTGGATACCGCCATATCGGCGAAGCGGTGTGGATCACGCGCGCCGTGAGGTCCAGGGGGCCGGGTCCGGGCCGCCACCAGCGGCCGGGCGAGGATAGGCGCCGTCAGGCCGGGCTTCGGGGCGGTCGGCCGGCGCGGGCGGCTCGGTCAGGCCGGGCGGTCGGGCTTCGGCGCGTCCGGGGCGGTCCGGCGCTCGGCCGGCTCGGCCGACACCACGATCCCGGTCACGCTGTGGGTGATCCAGTCCACCCGGGCACGCCCGACGGCCGGCTCCATCTGCCGGCGGAACCGGTCGCGCTCCTGCTCGGGCACGAGCGCCGCGGACCGGACCACCACGGCGGCCACCATGTCGTTGAGCTTCACCATCACCGCCACGACGGCCGGCAGCACGACCACCGCCCACCAGCTGACCAGTTCGGCGAGGGCGAGCAGCGCGGCGAGCGCCACCGTCCCCTCGAAGAAGAGGAAACAGAGCACGCCGCCGGGGTTGACGAACCGCAGCCCGAGCACCCGCGCGTAGAGCGGGCGAAACTGCTCCTCGTCGGCGGCGAGAGTGGCCCACGCCGTGCGGACCGGTCCGCTCACCGGGCGCCACCCTGCCGGGCGGCCGCCATCGTGAAGACGGCCCGCTCCAGGGCGTACGCCCGGTCGTCCGAGCCGCCCTTGACGGCCGCGTTGCACTCGGCGGCGGCCTGCATGGCCAGCACCAGGCCGTCCGGCGTCCAGCCCCGGCCCTGCCGCTGCGCGCGCTCGATCTTCCAGGCGGGCATGCCGAGCGTGCTCGCCAGTTGGTACGGGCTGCCCCGCCCGGCGGACGCCACGCGCGCCACGGTGCGGACGCCGTCGGCGAGGGCGTCGGCGATCGGCACCGGGTCGACGCCGACGTGCAGCGCCCACCGCAGCGCCTCCAGCGCGGCCGGAACGTCACCGACCATGGTGGCGTCAGCCACCGTGAAGCCGCTCACCTCCACGCGCCCCCGGTAGTACCGCGCCACCGTGTCCGCGCCGATCCGCCCGTCGGTGTCGGCGATCAGTTGGGAGCAGGCGGCGGCAAGCTCGCGGAGGTCGTTGCCGACCGCCGCGATCAGGGCCTCGGCCGCGTCCTCGGTGCACTTGCCACCGCCGCGGCGGATCTCGTCGCGGACGAAGGCGACCCGGTCGCGGTGCCCCTTGAGCTTCGCGGCCGGCACCACCGTCGCGCCGGCCGCCTTCAGCCCCTCGGCGAACGCCTTGCCCTTGGCCGCACCGAGGTGCAGGACGACGAGCTGCACATCCGGGTCGGGATTCTTGGCGTACGCCAGCAGGGCCGCCACGAGGTCCTTGCGGGCGTCCTGGCCGGAGCGCAGCACCAGCAGCCGCCGCCCGCCGAACAGGGAAGGGCTGAGCATCTCGGCGAGCTCCCCCGCCGTGAGTGTGCCGGCCTGGTACTCGCGGACGTCCACATCGGGGTCGACGCTGCGCGCTCTGGCCACGGCTTCGGACACCGCGCGCGTGGCGAGCAGCTCCTCGTCGCCGAGAACGAGCAGAATGGGGGCGAGGCTGGCGGGGGTCACGTCGCCCATATTCGCACGGGCCGCGACCGGATCGTGCCTGCTCACCGGCCACTCGGATGGCGGAGCCCGCACTCAGTGCAAATCCAGACATTTATGTCAATCCACCATGCAGTCCCTCAATTCTCTCCCGTGACGTATGGTCGCCCGAGGCCCGTCACGACCGCCGACCCGGTGGCACGCCCCGGGTGACGACGGCGAGGCCGCGCTCGCCGTGGACAGCGGCCACGTCGCCGTCGGTGTCGGTACGCAGCACCCGTACGCCGTCCCTGCCCAGATCCGCGAGCAGGCCGGGATCCGGGTGGCCGTACGTGTTCCCGGCGCCTACCGGGACGAGCGCGACGGCGGGGCGAACCGCGTCCAGGAACGCTGGATCCTGGTAGGCGGAGCCGTGGTGCGCCACCTTCAACACCTCGGCCCGCAGCGCGCCGGGCGGCGACCGGTCCAGCAGTGCCCGCTGTTCCTCGGTCTCGGCGTCGCCGGGAAGCAGGACCCGTACGCCCGCCACCGTGGCGCGCAGCACCAGCGAGTTGTTGTTCGGGTCGGAGCGGGTGCCGCGCAGCGGGTACGGCGGGCCGAGCAGCACCAGGTCGATGTGGCCCGCCCGGTACGCCCAGCCGGTCGACGCGGTGAGCAGCCGCGCCCGCCCCGCGGCGGCCGCGGACCGCACCAGGGCCCGCCCGGTCTCGGGCTCGTCGGAGACCGGGGCGAGCACGGCGGCCACCCGACGCCCCCGAAACACGCCCTCGATCCCGCCCACGTGGTCGGCGTGGAGGTGGCTGACCACGAGCAGCGGCACCTCGCGGACGCCCAGCCGGCGCAGGCACCCGTCCACCGCCGCCGGCTCCGGCCCCGCGTCGACCACCACCGCCCGGCCGGCCGAGACCGGCAGCACCACCGTGTCGCCCTGGCCCACCGCGCACGCCACCACGACCCACCCGGGCGGGGGCCAGCCCCGGGCGACCAGCCGCACCGGCAGGGTGCCCAGCACCACCGCCACGGCCACCACCGCCACCAGCCGACGCACCACGGGCCGCCGGACCGCGACGAGCAGCGCCACGGTGAGTCCCGCCAGCAACAGGGCGCCGGGGACGCCGCCCGGCCACGGCAGCGTGCCCGCCGGCAGCCGGGCGCCGTACCGGGCCACCAGGACCAGCCACCACGCCGGCCAGCTCGCCAGCCAGGCCGCGAACTCGGCGCCCGCCGGCCACAGCGGGGACACGGCCGCCGCCACGACGCCGAGCACGGTGGCCGGCGCGATGGCCGGCACGGCCAGCAGGTTCGCCGGCACGGCGACCACGCTCACCGTGCCGGACAGCCCGGCCACCACGGGCCCGCAGGCCAGTTGGGCGGCGGCGGGCACCGCCAGCGCCTCGGCCAGCCCGGCCGGTACGCCCCGCCGCCGCAGCCCGTCCCGCCACCGCGGCGCGAGCAGCAGCAATCCGCCGGTGGCCAGGACGGAGAGCGCGAACCCCGCGTCGCCGGCCAGCTCGGGGTCGAGCAGCACCAGCACGGTGACCGCGGCGGCCAGCGCGGGCAGGGCGGCCCGGGGGCGCCCGGCGGCCAGCGCCGCCAGCCCGATGGCGCCCATGGTGGCGGCGCGTACCACGCTCGGCGACGGGCGCACCAGGATGACGAAGCCCACCAGGGCGACGCCGCAGAGCCCGGCGGCGAGCCACGGCCCGGCCCGGGACCAGCGGGCGAGCAGCAGCACGGCGCCGACCACGATCGCCACGTTGGACCCGGACACCGCGTTGAGGTGGGTCATGCCGGTGGCCCGGAAGTCCTCCTCCACCATGGGCAGCAGCCGGCTGGTGTCGCCGACCACCAGCCCGGGCAGCAGCCCACCCTGCTCGTCGGGCAGCGGTGCGCAGGCGCGTTGCAGGCCGGCGCGGAGCGACCCGGCGGCCCGCTGCGCCCAGGAGGGGGTGCCGTGGCGTTCCGGCGGACCGCTGGCGCTCAGCACGACGGCCGTGAGGTCGCCGCCGCGGGGAATGTCGAGGCGTCCCCGCGCGGCGAGCCGCTGCCCCGGCAGGAGCCCCTGCCAACCCGGACCGGTGGCCAGCACCAGCACCCGGGCCGGTCCGGTGATCCGTCGGCCGTCCGGCGCGGTGAGGCTCACCAGGTCGGCAGGCACCAGCAGGGTGGCCGGACGGCCCGGTGCGCCCCGGACCGGCCGGGGATCGTCGCGGACGACCAGCTCGGCGGTGACGACCGCGCGCTGGTCGGCGAGGGCGCGCAGCGGAGCGGCGTCGCGTACGGCGAGCCGGGCCGCGGTCGCGCTGCCGCCGCAGACGACCCCGATGCCCACCGCGACCGCGATCCAGCCGTACCGCCGGGCGCGACGCCCGGGGCGTCCCAGCACACCGAGCAGGTGCAGCGCGCCGACGGCGGAGAGCGCGGCGGCCAGCACCGCGAGCAGCAGCAGGGTCGCCGCGTCGAGGTGCAGCCCGGCCAGTGCCGTGAGCCAGGCCGCCACGGCGAGCCCGGCCAGCCGCAGGTCCGGCGACCCTCGGTCGATGGACGCCGGCGCGTCCCGGTCGGATCGGCCGCTCACACCGTCACCAGGTCCTTCAGCTGCTCGTAGCGGGCGTCGCCGATGCCTTCCACCTGCCGGAGGTCACCGACCGACCGGAAGCCCCCGTGCTGCTCGCGGTGGGTGAGGATGCGCTGGGCGAGCACCGGACCGACCCCGGGCAACGCGTCGAGCTGCGCCAGAGTCGCGGTGTTGAGGTTGACCCGCCCGCCGGGGCCGGGCACGCCACCCGCGGCCGGACCCTCGCCGGAGCCGCCGACCGGCTGGCCCGCTGCCGGCGGCGGGGTCACCCCGACCACGATCAGCTCACCGTCGCTCAGCTTGCGGGCCGGATTCAGCAGGGCGACGTCCACCCCGGGAAGCGCTCCGCCGGCCGCCTCGACGGCGTCGGCGAGCCGGGCGCCGACCGGCACTCGCACCAGGCCGGGGCGGCGCACCTTGCCGGCCACGGCGACGACCAGCTCGCCGGCCGCACTCCGGTCGGGCTCCGCGACGCCGTCCGCAACGCCCTCGGCCACGGGCGCCGCGGTGCTCGCTGCGGGCCGCACCGGCTCCGCTCGCGGGCGGGAGCGCCAGGCCCAGAATCCGGCGCCCAGGACCACCACCACGGCGACCGCCGCCAGTGCGCGGATGCCGCGCCGCCCCGGGTCGAACGCGCCGGGCCCGGGCAGCCCACCCGGCCCACCCGCCGAGGCCTCGCCCTCGAGCCCCGGCTCCGCCGGCCGGACCGGCGCCACCGACAGGCCGGACGCCGTCGACAGGCCGGACGCCACCGACAGGCCAGGAGCCTTCGAGGCACCACTCCCGGCCGACCAACCGGTCACCGTCGACAACCCGGGCGTCGCGCCGGCCGGCAGGTCGAACGCCGCTGACAGGCCGGGCGCGTCCCGCAGGTCGGACGCTTCAGGCAGGCCGGGCGCCGGACCCGCAAGGGCGGCCGTCCCGCCGGACGGCGCCGGCGACGGCACGTCGGGCGTACCCACGATCGACTGCGCGTCTCCGGGCGGCGCACCGCCGGAGGCCGCCCCGAAGAGCGGCTGCGCGGTGAGCCGCCGGAGGCGTCGGCGTACCACGGTCTCGTCGTCGTGTGACACGGCGTGACGCTACGGCGGCGATCCGCCACCGCGTGCCCTCCGGACCGTTCCCTGTGGACGGCGCCGCCGCCTGTGGACAACTCCCTGATCATGGCATTGTCTGCTAGCGACGGGAGCGTCGCAGGTCAGTGCGCCTCCGGATCCAACCCGAGGACCGCGCGCCCACCGTCCACCGGCAGCGTCACGCCGTTCACGAAGCCTGCGGCGGGCGACAGCAGCCAGGCGATCGTGTCGGCCACCTCGTCGACCCGGCCGATCCGGCCGAGCGGGTGCAGCCGGGCCAGGTCCGCCTCGATCCGCGCGGCCTCGGCCCGGTCCTGCCCCGCGAGGAAGGCCGCGTGCCGCTCGGTGCCGACCGATCCGAGGGCCACCGCGTTGGCCCGGATGCCGTACCGCCCGTACTCCACGGCGAGCGCCCGGGTCATCCCCTCCACCGCCGCCTTCGCGGTCGCGTACGGGAGGCAGCCGGGCACCGGTCGCGCGGCCTGATGGGAGGAGACGTTCACGATCGACCCGGCGGTGCGCGCGGCGAGGAACCGCCGTACCGCGGTGGCGGCGCCGGCCAGGGCCGGCCGGAGGTTGGCCCCGATGAGGTCGGCCACCTCGCCTACCGGCGCGGAGTGCACCGAGGCGTCCCGGAACACCGCCGCGTTGTTGACCCACCCGGTCAGCGGTCCGGCCCGTTCCGCCAGGTCCGCGGCGCGGCCCGCGACCGCCTCGTCGCCGGCGTCACCGGTCACGCCGAGCAGCCGGTCGGCGGCCGGGTGGGCGGGCAGCCACTCCAGCGCGGCGGGATCACGCTCGACCACGACGACGGTGTCGCCCGCGGCCGCCAGCCGTTCCACCACGGCGCGACCCACGCCCCGGCCGCCTCCGGTCACCACACAGGACACTCGCGCTCCTCTCCGCCCGCGCCGACACGAAGCGGACGTGCCCCAGATCCGGGGCAGCTCGACAGGCGCTCCGCAGCCTCCGGGCCGGCGACCGTACCGGCCGTCATTCCGGGTCGCGGCCGCCGGGCTCCGGCGGGGCGGCCGGCCGACGGTGCACCACGACGCACGCCAGGCCCGGGCCGGCGTGCGCAGCCACCACGGCGCCGGCCTCCGAGACGTACGTCTCGCGGACGCGGTCGCCGAGCCGTTCGACCAGCGCCGCGCGCAGCGCCTCGGCCCGCTCGGGCGCGGCGAGATGGTGGACGCCGAGGTCGACCTCGGCGTCCCCGGCCGCCTCGACGGCCAGGTCGACCAGGCGTGCCACACCGCGGCTGGCCGTGCGCACCTTGTCCCGCAGCACGATGGCCCCGTCCGGCATGTGCATGATCGGTTTCACCGAGAGTGCCGTGCCGAGCAGCGCCTCGGCCGCGTTGATCCGCCCGCCCCGGCGGAGGAATTCCAACGTGTCCACGTAGAAGTAGATGGTGGTGCGATCGACGGCGTCGGCGGCGGCCCGGCGTACACCATCGAGGTCCTCGCCCCGGGCGGCGGCCGCGGCGGCCTCGATGACCGCGAACCCCAGGCCCAGGCCGGTCGAGCGGCTGTCCACCACGGCGACCCGCCCGCCCAGCTCGTCGGCGGCCAGCCGGGCCGCCTCCACCGTGCCGGAGAGTTCCGCCGACAGGTGCACCGACACGACGCCGTCCGCGCCCGCGTCGAGCAGGCGACGGTACGTCCGCGCGAACTGCTCCGGAGCGGGACGGGAGGTGCTCGCCGACACCCGCCGGCCGCTGAGCGCCCGGGTCGCGTCGGCGGGGAAGATCTCGACCCCTTCGAGCCCTTCCGCGCCGTTGAGCACGACGGTCAGCGGCACCACGGTGAGCCGGTGCGCCTGCACCAGCTCGGGCGGGAGGTAGGCGGTGGAGTCGGTGACGACCGCGACGGGCATGCCCGGCACGCTAGCCGATGGCGGGCCGCACGACGAGGCCGCACGATCGGGCCGGGCCGCGACGGCCGGCACGCCGGCGCCGGTTCAGACGGCGTCGGCGACCGCCGGCACGACGACCAGGCCGACGTTGTGCGCCCGCAGGTGCCAGCCCCGCACGTCGTCGCGGCGCAGCTCGGTCCAGTGGCAGTTCTGCAGGGAGCCGACGGTGCGCAGCACACCGGGATCCCAGCCGAGCAGGTGCCCCATGCCCTGGCGGGCTCCACCACCGTGGGTGGCGACCACGACGGTGCCGCCCGGGATCGCGTCGGCGGCGTCGGCGAGGGCCGAGCCGACCCGCTTGCCGAGGTCGTCCAGTGTCTCGATCCCGGCGCCCGGGTCCGGGTCACCGGCACGCCAGCGTGCGTACTCGTCGGGGAAGCGTTCGGCGACCTCGGTGAGCGTGAGCCCCTGCCAGTGCCCGAAGTGGCGCTCGCGGAGCCGGGCGTCGGTGCGTACCGGCAACCCGGTCGCGGCGGCCAGCGCGGCGGCCGTCTCGGCGGCCCGGCTGAGGTCGCTGGCCACGATGGCGTCGGGACGCAACGCGGCGAGCAGCGGCGCGGACGACCGGGCCTGCTCCCGGCCGAGGTCGTTCAGCGGTACGTCGGTCTGGCCCTGGACCCGGTCGCCGGCGTTCCAGTCCGTGTTGCCGTGCCGCCAGATGATGAGCCGGGTCATTCCGCGACGGTGGAACCGGCGGCGGACTCGGCGTCGACCAGGTCGCGGTCGACGAACGGGATGGTCGGGCAGTCCTTCCAGAGCCGGTCGAGCGCGTAGAACTCCCGCTCCTCGGTGTGCTGGACGTGCACCACGACGTCGACGTAGTCGAGCAGCACCCACCGACCGCCGCGTTCGCCCTCGCGGCGCACCGGCTTGGCCTTCTCGGGCAGCTCCAGCAGGCGCTCCTCGATGGCGTCGACGATGGCGAGCACCTGACGCTCGTTCGGGGCCGCGGCGAGCAGGAACGCGTCGGTGATGGCGAGCTGGTCGCCCACGTCGATGATGACGATGTCCTGCGCCTTCTTGTCGGCGGCGGCCTGGGCCGCGGCGGTCGCCAGCTCGTACGCGCGTTCGGAAACTGTCACCGTTCTCCTTCGATCAACCGTGCGACCCCTCAAGCGTCTCACATGCGGCGTCGTCCCGACTTCTCAGTTTGAGCGGGTAACCCGCCCGGACGGCACCAAACCGGGCGTGTCACCGCTGGTACAGACGCCGCTTGGCGATGTACTGCACCACACCGTCGGGCACCAGGTACCAGACCGGCTCACCGCGCGCGACCCGGGCCCGGCAGTCGGTGGACGAGATGGCCATGGCGGGCACCTGCACCAGGCTGACCGTGTCGGCGGGCAGGTGCTTGTCGGTGAGTTCGAAGCCGGGCCGGGTCACCCCCACGAAGTGGGCCAGTTCGAAGATCTCGTCCAGGTCCTTCCAGGAGAGGATCTTCTCCAGCGCGTCCGCGCCCGTGATGAAGTAGAGCTCCACCTTCGGGCCGTACTCGGCGTGCAGGTCCCGCAGCGTGTCGACGGTGTACGTCGGCCCGCCCCGGTCGATGTCGACCCGGCTCACCTGGAAGCGGGGGTTCGAGGCGGTGGCGATCACCGTCATGAGGTAGCGGTCCTCGGCGGAGCTGACGGGCACGTCGGCCTTCTGCCACGGCTGGCCGGTGGGCACGAAGATCACCTCGTCGAGCCCGAACCGGTCCGCCACCTCGCTGGCCGCGACGAGGTGCCCGTGGTGGATCGGGTCGAAGGTGCCACCCATGATCCCGATCCGCCGGATATCTTCCTCCACCCCGTGATCGTAGGCCGGTCGGCGGGGCGGGAGCCCCCGGCGGCGAGGTGGTCCGCGCCACGCCGGGGCGGGTGCGCGGGTCACGTGACGGGTCGGTACGCGGGTTACCTGACGGTCGGTGCGCGGGTTACGCGGGGGCTGGTGCGGGGCCCGCGCTAGGCCCTATACTCGCGTACGAGTAATCGTGGACGAGGATCGGAGGGTGGCATGCCGAAACAGCGCAAGGTCGGCAATCTGCTCGCCCTGGCCGTGCTCTCCGCCCTCACCCAACGACCCATGCACCCGTACGAGATCGCCACCGCTCTGCGCTCCTGGGGCAAGGAGCAGGACATGGAGATCAAGTGGGGGTCGTTCTACACCGTGATCCGCAACATGGACCGGCACGGCCTCATCGCGGCCGTCGAGAGCGTGCGCGCCGGCCGCCGGCCCGAGCGCACGGTCTACCGCATCACCGAGGCGGGGCGGGCGGAGCTGGTCGACTGGGCGCGCGAGCTGGTGTCGACGCCGGAGCCGGAGCACCCCCGCTTCCGCGCCGGGCTCTCCGTGCTGGCCGTCCTGCATCCCGACGAGGCGGTGACGCTCCTGCGGCAGCGCCTCGACCGGCTGGAGGACGCCATCCGGGCAGCCCGGGCCGCGCTGGAGGAGCACCTGCGGCAGATCCCGCGGCTGTTCCTGGTCGAGTCGGAGTACGACCTGGCCGTCCGGGAGGCCGAGGCGACCTGGGTACGCGGTCTGCTGGCCGAGTTCACCGCGGGCACCTACCCGGGGCTCGACCAGTGGCGGGCCTTCCACGAGACCGGCGAGATGCCGCCGGAGCTGACCGATCTCGCCGAGGGAGGCAGCACCACGCAGTGACATCGGGCGGCCCCGGCGCGGTGCGCCAACACCACACCGGGGCCCTTACCTCGGTACCGCACCTGGGAAGGTGCTCGGCCCCGAAGCGGCAACCACGAGGATAGCCGGGCTCCCTCCCAGGTCGGTGCCACACCGGCGCCGGCCGCAGACCGGTCGGTGCCGTCGCACCGGCACCGACGGACAGCACCGTCGGCCGTCGTACGGGCACGACGACCAGGGAGAGGACCATGACCACAGTGAACACGGCCATCGTCATCGGTGGCGGAATCGCCGGTCCGGTGACCGCGCTGGCGCTGCGCCGCGCCGGCATCGCCGCCACCGTCTACGAGGCCTACCCGAGCACCGCCGACGGCATCGGCGGCACCCTCGCGCTCGCACCCAACGGCGTCGCCGCGCTGGCCGTCGTCGGCGCCGACGACGCCGTGACCGCGATCGCCACGCCGATCCACCGCACGGCGATGGCGATCGGGCGTCGGCGTTTCGCCCTGCCCGGCCTGGCCGGCGTGCCACCGCTGCGGGTGGTGCACCGCGCCGAACTGCACCGGGCCCTGCACGACCGGGCCGTCGCCGAGGGCGTGGTGATCGAGCACGGCCGGCGGCTCGTGGACGTACGCGAGAGCGCCACCGGCGTCACCGCGCACTTCGCCGACGGCGGCACCGCGACGGCCGACGTGCTGGTAGGCGCCGACGGCATCCGGTCCACGGTCCGTACGCTGATCGACCCGGACGCCCCCGGCCCGCGCTACACCGGGCTGCTCGGGTTCGAGGCGGTGGCCCGGCACGAGGTGGACGTGGAGCCGGGCACCATGACGTTCGCCTTCGGCCGTGGGGGCTACTACCTCTACTGGCCCGAGCCGGGCGGCGGCACGCGGTGGGGCGTCAACCTGCCGCAGGAGCGGCCCATGACCCTCACGGAGGCCCGGGCGGTACCCACGAGCGAGTGGCTGGGGACGCTGCGCGCCGCGTACGGCGACGACGACCCGGGCGGGTCGCTGATGGCAACGAGCGACGCCGACGGCCTCCAGGTGGTGGGCTCGCTGCTGATCATGCCGCCGGTGCCGCACTGGCACCGGGGCCGGATGGTGCTGGTCGGCGACGCGGCGCACGCGCCCTCGAACAGTTCCGGCCAGGGCGCGTCGCTGGCCATCGAGAGCGCCGTGCAGCTCGCCCGGTGCCTGCGCGACCTGCCCGACGTGCCGTCGGCGTTCGCCGCGTACGAGCGGCTGCGGCGCGACCGGGTGGAGCGCGTGGCCGCGCGGGCCGCGCGGATCAACCGGGCCAAGGCGCCGGGTGCGGTGGCCCGGGCCGTGATGCCGCTGCTCATGCCGCTGTTCGTGAAGACGGCCATGGACCCGGAGAAGACCATGGGCCACGAACAGCGCTACGTCATCAACTGGGACACCCCGGTGAGTGCAGACCTGACGTCAAGCTGACGCCCTCCCTCCCCGCCCCCGCCCCCCGCGCGCGCCCCCCTTCCCGCCGCCGATCTTGCACTTTCGGCCCCTGTTTCGCGGCTTTTGGTCCGGAATGCCGGGGCAGAAAGTGCAAGATCGCGGGGCTGAGGGGGCGCGGGGACGGCGGTGGGGGGTTAGGCCAGGGTTGCGGCTATGGCGGTTCGGGCTACCAGGGCTCGGCGCAGGTCGTCGTCGGCGTCGGTGACCACCCGGCGCAGGCCGGGGGTCAGGTCGTCGCGGGCCAGCAGCACCGCGGCCGCCTCCCGGGTGGGCTGCGCCACGGCGTAGCGGGGGAACGCCAGACTCGCGACCCGGTCGGCCGTCCAGGGGGTACGCAGCCGGGCCGCGGCCGGCATGTCGGCGAAGTAGCGCTCGACGTACCCGGCGGTGAGCTCGGCCTGCTCGGGCTGCCAGAAGCCCTCCGCGGTCGCCTCGACGAGCCGGTTGGACAAATCGGTGTTGCGCGTGACGATCTCCCACGCGACCCGCTTGGCGTCGGCGTCGGGCAGTGCGGCGCGGCAGCGAGCGGCCCGTTCCGCGCCGGCGGCACTGGGGTCGGCCTCGGCCTCGGCGGCGATCTCCGCCTCGCCGGCCGCGCCGAGCACCACGAGCCGGCGCAGCACCGCCCAGCGCAGCTCCGCGTCGACGGCCAGCCCGGACGGCACGGCCCGGCCGGACAGCCAGCCGGTCAGCAGGTCGGCGTCGGTGGTGGCGGTGATGAGAGCACGCGCGGCCGCGAGCTGGAGCGACCCGCCGGCCGGTGCGCCGCCCAGCAGCGTGTCGCACGCCTCGGCGATCTGGGCCAGCGCCCCCTGCCGGGACACCGGGTCGAGGTACCGGTCGACCAGCGACCGGCTCAGCGTCAGCACGTCCTCCGCGATGATCACCTCGGTCTCGGCGGGCAGCGCCGCGGCGATCAGCGCCACGAGGCCGGTGACCGGCCGCTCCCCGTCGGTCGCCGCGTCCAACGCCTCGCCCCAGAGCAGCGCCCGGGCCAGCGGGTCGGCGAGGCCGGGCAGCACCAGCGGCACGGCGTCGGCGGAGGCCGGGTCGAGCCGTACCTTCGCGAAGGTGAGGTCACCGTCGTTGGGCAGCAGCAGCCGGGCGGCCGGCGCCCCGGTCAGCTCGTGGAGCACGGTGCGGCCGCCGTCCGCGTCCGGGTCGAGGTCCACCTCGATCCGGTCGACCGTGCCGTCGGCGGCGTACCGGCCGACGCCGATGCGGTGCGGGCGCAGCACGGGATGCGACGCGGGGGCGGTCTGCACCACCGCGACCTCGCGGTAGCGCCCGTCCGGGTCGAGGCTCACCTCGACCCGGAGCGTGTTCACCTGCGCCCGGCGCAGCCACCGCTCGGCCCAGTCGGTCAGGTCCCGGCCGCTGGCCGCCGACAGGCTGGCGAGGAGGTCGGCCAGCGTGGCGTTGCCGAACCGGTGCGCGGCGAAGTGGGCGTTCAGCCCGGCCAGGAACGCGTCGTCGCCGAGCCACGCGACGAGCTGCCGCAGCACGCTGGCGCCCTTGGCGTACGAGATGCCGTCGAAGTTGAGCAGGCCCTCGGCGGCGTCGGCCACCTCGCGCGGCGCGACGGGGTGGGTGGAGGGTCGCTGGTCGGCCGCGTACCCCCACGCCTTGCGGCGCAGCGCGAACGTGGTCCACGCCCGGCCGAACCGGGTCGCCTCGGCGGTCACCCGGGTGCCCAGGTACTCGGCGAACGACTCGTTGAGCCACAGGTCGTCCCACCAGCGCATGGTGACCAGGTCGCCGAACCACATGTGCGCCATCTCGTGCGCGATCGTGGTGGCCCGCAGCTCCCGCTGCGTGTCGGTCACCGCCGACCGGAAGATGTAGTCGTCGCGGAACGTGACCAGGCCCGGGTTCTCCATCGCGCCGGCGTTGAACTCCGGCACGAACGCCTGGTCGTACTTGCCGAAGGGGTAGCGCTCGGCGAAGAGCTGGTGGAACCGGTCGAGGCACTGCCGGGTGACGGTGAAGATCTCCTCGGCGTCCGCGTCGAGGTGCTCGGCCAGCGACCGTCGGCAGTAGACGGCGAGCGGGATCCCGTCGTGCTCGTCGCGGCGGACGTGGTACGGCCCGGCGATCAGCGAGAAGAAGTACGTGGCGAGGGGCATGGTCGGGGCGAACTCCCACCGCCCCGGGCGCGGGTTGGCCGCGAGCTGGCCGTTGGCCGCCACCGTCCACTCGGGAGGGGCGGTGACCGTGAGGGTGACGGGCGCCTTCAGGTCGGGCTGGTCGAAGGCGGCGAAGATGCGCTGCACGTCGTCGAGGAACGACATGGCGTAGAGGTAGGTCTCCCCGTCGGCCGGGTCGACGAAGCGGTGCATGCCCTCCCCGGTGTTCGAGTACGCCATCTCCGCCTCGACGGTCAGCGTGTTGCGCTCGCCGAGCCCGGCCAGCGGCAGGCGGTCGTCGGCCAGCACGCCGGGGTCGAGGTCCTCGCCGTTGAGGCGTACCGCCAGCAGCTTCGCGGGTTTGACCTCGGCGAACGTCTCGGTGCCGGGGGTCGCCCGGAACCGGATCGTCACGTGGGAGCGGAACCTCTCCCCGCCGCCGGTCAGGTCGAGGTCCACCTGGTAGGACTCGACGGTAATCGCCGCGCCACGCGCGGTCGCCTCTACACGGGTCAGGCTGGGCATCCGCTTATCCTGCCCGATGGGGAACGGACGTGTTTCCCCGCCGACGCGTGCACTGGAGGAACCACCATGGCTCAGCACCCCAAGGGCGACTTCGACCTGTCCCGGGCGGTCTGGCAGCGGGCCGAGGGCGACACCTCCGAGAGCGCCGTCGAGGTCGCCTTCGTCGACGACCTGATCGGCATGCGGAACTCCGCCGAGCCGGACGGGCCGGTGCTGGTCTTCACGCAGGCCGAGTGGGACGCCTTCGTGGCCGGCGCGCAGGACGGCGAGTTCGACCTGGACTGATGCCGCGGGCGCGACGGCAGCGGTCACGAGTCGCCGTCGCCCCAGCCGAGGCCGCCGGGGCCCGGGCCGTGGTGGAAGCCCGGATGGCCGGCCACGTCGACGCAGCGCTCGTCATCGGGGCCGACGGCACCGCAGAACAGCCGCTCGGCCCGGTGCCAGGCGTCGGCGGGTGAGAGGGCTGCCGCGCCGATCGCCAGCTCGGGGCGGAGCAGGCTCAGCGCCTCGGCGTAGGCGACCGCCGCGTCCCGGGCGTCGACCGGGCCGGCCGCCGTGAAGCCGAGGTGCACGGTGAAATGCCGGGCCGGGGGTGCCGGCCGGCGTGACGGCGCGATCAGCGGAATGTCCGCACCGGCCGCGCCACGCAGCGACCGGGCCGGCCCGCCGCCGGGCCGCCCGACCGGTCCGTTGCTGTGCCGCCCGACCGGGCCGGCACCGGGCCTCCCGGGACCCGGTTCCCCGTTCGTCCGCCGCCGGTGCGGCGAGCCGTCTGCGCGCATTCCGCCCTCCCCGTGATCCGTGCCGTCGCCCCTAGCCCCGTCGCCGCCGCTGGCGCGGCCGGCGCCGGTGCCGATGTCCGTAGCCAACCAGGTTCCCGTGCTCCTGGGAGGGGCCAGCGGACGTCCTGATCCGCTGGCCCCCTCCCCCGTCACCGGCCCGACCCACCGCCCCGGTCGACGGGCCCGGGCCAGCCGGCGGGGGCCGCTCACCGTGATTCAGCGGCCCTGACCTGGGTAGAAGCCACCGGTCGAGGAGATCCGGCCGGCCGGCGACGGCGGCCACGTGTCAGGAGGCCCGATGGCGACCATCCCGACCGACCGCGTCCCGGACAGCACCCTCGCGTTGCTCCGGGAGGGCTACCGGTACATCGGCACCCGCTGCGACCGGTACGGCAGCGACGTCTTCCAGACCCGCCTGTTGCTGCGGCGCACCATCTGCATGCGCGGGCGCCCGGCCTCGATGCTCTTCTACGACACGGAGCGCTTCGAGCGGACGGGAGCGATGCCGGTACGGGTGCAGTGGACCCTCACCGGGCGCGGCGGGGTGCAGGGCCTGGACGGCGCGGCGCACGAGGACCGCAAGGCGATGTTGATGTCGCTCATGACGCCGACCGCCGTCCGGCACCTCGGCCAGCTCTTCGACGACGAGTGGCGGGCCCGGGTGGCCGTCTGGGAGGGCGCTGGGCCGGTGGTGCTCTACCGGGAGCTGGGCCGGATGCTCACCCGGGCGGTCTGCGCCTGGGCCGGCGTCCCGCTGGCCGACGCGCAGGTCACCCGGCGCACCGCCGACCTGCACGCGATGATCGGCAGCGGCGCGGCGATCGGGCCGGTGCACTGGTGGGGCCGGCTCGCGCGGCGCCGGGGGGAACGGTGGCTGGCCGAGATCGTCGACCGGGTGCGCGCTGGCACGCTGCCCGCCCCGGCCGGCAGCGCGCTGCGGGTGATCGCCGAGCACAGCGACCCCCGCGGGCGGGCCCTGCCCCGGCGGATCGCCGCGGTGGAGCTGCTCAACCTGCTGCGGCCGACGGTCGCCGTGGGCCGGTTCATCGTCTTCGCCGCGCTCGCCCTGCACGACCACCCGGCCTGGCGGGAGCGCGTCCGCGAGGACGCCGACGCCGCCGAGCCCTTCGTCCACGAGGTGCGCCGCTACTACCCGTTCTTCCCGGCCGCCTCCGCCCGGGTCCGGCGCCCCTTCGAGTGGCACGGCTACCCGTTCCCGCGCGGCCGCCGGGTCCTGCTGGACCTCTACGGCACCAACCACCACCCGGCGCTCTGGCCCGAGCCGGAGCGGTTCCGGCCGGAGCGCTTCGCCGACCGGCGGCCGGACGCGTACGCGCTGGTCCCGCAGGGCGGCGGGGAGCACACGGGCCATCGCTGCGCCGGCGAGTGGATCACGATCGAGCTGATGAAGCGGGCGGTCACGAACCTGACGAGCACCATCCGGTACGACGTGCCGCCGCAGGACCTCGCCGTGGACCTGCGGCGGTTGCCCACGCTGCCGCCGAGCGGCTTCGTCGTCACCAACGTCCGTCGCACGGCCTGACCGCGTCCCGCCCGGCCGGGGCGGGACGCGGCCGCGCGGGTCAGCCGGCCGGGTGCAGCACGGAACGCAGGCAACCGTCCCGCTTCTTCTCGAACAGTTCGTACCCGCGCACGCCCTCCTCCAGCGGCAGCGGGTGGGTGGCCAGGTAGCCCGGATCGATCTCTCCCACGGCGATCCGGTCGAGCAGCATCGGGATGTAGCGCTGGGCGTGCATCTGCCCCATGCGCAGCACCAGCGCCTTGTTCATGGCCGCGCCGAGCGGGAACTTGTCGACCAGCCCGGCGTAGACGCCCACGATGCTCACCGTGCCGCCCTTGCGGCACGCCATGATCGCCTGCCGGACGGAGGTGAGCCGATCGGTCTGCAACCGGGCCGCCTGCTTGGCCCGGTCGTACGCATAGCTCGGCCCCACGTCGTGCGACTCCATGCCGACCGCCTCGATGCAGGCGTCGGGGCCGCGACCGGCCGTCATCTCGCGCAGCGCCTCCAGCACGTCGGTCCGGGAGTAGTCGATCGTCTCGACGCCGAGCCGGGCGGCGGCCGTGGCGAGCCGCTCCGGCAGCCGGTCGATGACGATCACCCGTTCCGCGCCGAGGATCTGGGCGCTGCGCGCCGCCATCTGGCCGACTCCGCCCGCACCCCAGACGGCGACCACCTCGCCGCCCTCGAGCCCGCAGAAGTCGGCGGCCATCCAGCCGGTCGGCATCGCGTCGGAGGCGAACACGACCGCGTCGTCGGCCACCCCGTCGGGCACCGGGAACGCGCCGACGTCGCCGAAGGGCACCCGGACATACTCCGCGTGGCTGCCCGAGTAGCCGCCCGCCGCGTGCGAGTAGCCGAGGATGCCGGCCGGCGAGTGCCCCCAGAGCTTCTCGGTGAAGACCGGCTGGGGGTTGGAGTTGTCGCAGAGCGAGTACTGCTCGGTGCGGCAGTACCAGCAGCCACCGCAGGCGACCACCGAGCCGACCACCACGCGGTCGCCGACCCGCAGTCGCCGCACGCCCGGGCCGGTCTCCACCACCTCGCCCATGAACTCGTGTCCGAGGACGTCCCCCTCCCGCATCGCCGGCAGGTAGCCGTTGATCAGATGCAGGTCGGAGCCGCAGACGCTGCTCGCCCGTACCCGGACGATGATGTCGTCGGCCGCGCGGACGCGGGGTTCCGGCACGTCGCGCACGGCCAGTTTGCCGACGCCTTCCCAGCACAGCGCCCTCACGCCCGTCCTCCCGTCGTCAGCTTGTCCCGGATCTTGTCGGTGGCGCGCTCCTGGCGCGGGCTGCGCGCCGACGGGTCATGGCGGGTCTCGATCACCTGGCCGCACTCGATCAGCGACTTCACCCGCCGGAGGGCGTCCCGCAGGGCCAGGTCGGGCTCGTCCCCGGCGGTCAGGCCGAACACCCGGCGCACCGGCCCGGAGCGGTAGCGCAGCTCGGCGCGGAGTTCGGTGCCCCGGCCCTGGGGCGCGTCGGTCAGCTCCAGGCGTCCCTCCTGCGGGACCGCGCCCTCGGTGACCCGCCAGCGCAGCACCCCCGGACCCTCGACCGTGATCTCGGCGCGCCAGCCGGCGCCGCCGTCGGGGGCCACGCCCTCGCAGCGCCACCGGTCGCCGTCGATCCGCTCCAGCGTCGCCCACTCGGCCAGTGCCCGGTCCAACCGCTCCCGGTCGGTCCAGAAGCCGATCACCGCGTCCCGCGGACGGTCGACGGTGACCCCCCTGCGCACCACGTACCAGCCGTCCTGCCGCTCCGGCTGGTGCCGGCGCCGCCGGCGGGCCACGGTCCGGCCCACACCGGTCGCGGCCGCCGCACCGACGCCGAGCAGGACCCACCTCGTCGCCTTGCTGACCATCACGCCTCCTCCGCCGGGACGTCCTCGATGACGGAACGCCCGTACGGCAGCGCTACCCGCCAGCGCCCCTCCGAAACGGCACCCGCCCCCACGCACCGTCGAGGTGGGTGGAGGCGGGTCGGCTCTTCCTACTGGCGGGCCTGCTGCACGTGATCCTTCACGTCGTGCGCGGCCGTACGGCCGTCGTCCTTCACGGTCTCCACGGCGTCCTGCGCGGTGGCCTTGACCGACTGGGTGGCCTGCTGGGCGGGCTCCCGCAGCTCCTCCTTGAGCTCGCTCGCGACCTCGGTCAGCTTCTCCTTGACCACGCCGCCGTGCTCGCTCGCCTTCTCGCGGACCTGCGTCGCCACCTGCTGCTCCCGGCGGGTGGCGGGGATCAGCGAGGAGGCCAGCCAGCCCACCCCGAACGCGATGAGGCCGGCGGCGAGCGGGTTGCCCTCCGACTTCTGCCGGATGACCTGCGGCGCCCGCTGCGCGGCGTCGCTCACTGACGACGCGGCCGAGTGCGCGGCGTCGCCCACCGTGGACGCGGCCGAGTGCGCGGCGTCGCCCACGCTGGAGGCCGCCGACGTGGCGTGCTGGCCCACCGAGTGCGCGGCGTGGCCGGTGCCGTGACCGAGGTCCGACGCGGTTCCCATGACCCTGTCCCTCACATTCTGCAACGCGGTACGGACCCGCTGCTTACGGTCGTCGACGATGCGGCCCGGGCTGACCTTGTACGCCAGCGCGTCCACATCGGAACTCAGGCTGTTACGGGTGGCTTCGATCTCCCGGCGGATCTGGTCGGGATCGGTGCTCATCGGGTGACTCCCTCCGGGTGGGGCTTGAGCGCGTCGGGGATCCGCTGCACGCTGTCGCTGGTCTGCGCGAGACCGCGTACGCGCCGCGCGTTCTGCTTGGCCATCGAGTAGAGGACCGCCGCGATCACGGCCCAGATGACGGCCACGAGCAGCGCCGCCCAGCCGGCGTCCATCACGTTGGACAGCCCGGCCCAGAGTGCGAGCGAGAGGAAGAGGACCACCATGTAGCCGCCGAAACCGGCGCCGCCGAAGAGCCCGGCGGCCTTACCCGCCTTGCGGCCCTCCTGGCGGATCTCGGCCTTGGCCAGCTCCACCTCCTGGCGCATGAGGGTGGACAGGTCGGCGGTGACCTGACGCATCAGCTCGCCGATCGAGCTGCCCCTGACCTCCGCGGCGCTGTGCGGGGCGCCCGCGGCACCGGGGTCCAGCCCCGGCCCCTGCGTCGGCATGCTCATGCCCACTCCTCCCTTCGGATGTTCCGGCCGCTCACGGACGCACGGTCCCGGTGGACGGCACGCCCGGCAGCGGGTCGGTCTGGCTCACCGGGGGCAACGGCTGGCCGGTGCCGCCCGCCGGATCGGCGTAGCTGGTGGTGGTGCGCGAGTCGGGGTACGCGACCGGGGCCGGGTCGAGGTAGCCGCCCGGCGGCACCTGCTCCGAAACGTGCGGTGGGGTCGGGGTCGGGAGGACCGCGGTCCGGTCCGGGTCGTCGTACAGCCCGCGGGCGTGCTGGCCGGAGTCGCCGCCGGAGGCGGAGAGGTTGCGGGTCAGCCGCCCGGCGAGCACGCCGAACACGGCGGCGCCGACGAGGAACGTGCCGGGGTTGCGGCGGGCGTAGTCACGCACCTCCGTGATGAGGTCGCCGGGCTCGCGCGCCTCCAGCCAGCCGGCCACTCCGTGCACCCGGTCGGCGGCCTGGCGGGCCAGCTCGCTGACGGGGCCGGACTGGCCGCCCTGCTCGGCCATGGTGCGCATCTCGTCGGCCAGCGAGCGCAGCCCGCCGGCGGCCCGCCGCTGCTGCTCGCCGGCCTGGCCGGCAAGCTGGGTGCGGGCCTCGCCGTAGAGGTTGCGCGCCTGCCGCGCGGCCTCCCGGCCGACCTCGCGGCCCTGTTCCTTGGCGGTCTCGGCGACCGCGCCGCCCGCGTGGGCGGCCTCCGAACCGACCTGGCGGGCCTGCTCGCGCACGCCGCCGCCGTTGGTCGACTCCTGACCGTACGGTGCGCCGGTGGGTGACAGATCGTAAGTCATGATGTCCCTTCCGCTCGGAAAGTCGTCGCGGTTGTGCTTGGGGGATCGGTGGCGGGACGACCGCCTCCGGCGGAACACCTACCCTCCGTCGTCGGGTCCATACCTGTTCCGGCATTTCACTGCGCCGTGACCGACCCGAACTTCAAAATGGAGGATCGGCGGGCTGTGTGACGTCGCCGCCACGGACGGTGAGGTGAACGGTCCTCACGACCAGGCCCGGACGAACCGGCGGGCGGGACAGATCCACGGAGGTGGCATCGATGGCACGGGGCGCGCGCGGTGGCCGACCGGCGGGGCCGAAGCCGCGCATCCAGCTGGTGGCCGCCCTGGTGGGCCTGGTCTTCCTCGTGGTCGGCGCGCTGGGCTTCGTTCCCGGGGTCACCACCGACTACGACCAGCTGGCCGGCGCCACCCACCACTCGGGCGCGAAGCTGTTCGGCGTGTTCCAGATCTCGATCCTGCACAACTCGGTGCATCTGCTGTTCGGCCTGCTCGGGCTCGCCATGGCCCGCACCATCGGAGCGGCCCGGCTCTACCTGGCCGGCGGCGGCGCCGCCTACCTCGCGCTCTGGCTGTACGGGTTCGCGATCCACCAGGACGGGGCGGCCAACTTCCTGCCGGTCAACGACAACGACAACTGGCTGCACCTGGGGCTGGGCTTCGGGATGCTGACCACCGGCCTGCTCCTGTCGAACCAGTACGGCACCGGCGGTCGCCTGGACACGCCGGCCGACCGTCCCTGACCACCGAGGCGTCCGTCACCCGGCCGGGTGTCCGCGCACCACCGGCGTTTGCCGACTGGCCGCGTGGGGCAACGGAGAGTCACGGATCACCGCCGAGGAGGTCGAGATGCCGCGTTGGTTGCGCAACAACGCCCTGACAGTCGCCATGTTCGGCGCGTTCTTCGTCTTCCTGGCATTGCAGAGCGTGTTCGGCTGGCAGACCCACAACGAGGAGCTGGCCGAGTTCGGCGCCGCACCGTTGAGCTGGCCGGCGTACCTCGCCACCGGGCACTTCGCCGAGGCGGTCTTCGAGAACTGGGAGTCGGAGTTCCTCCAGATGGGCGGCTACGTCCTGCTCACCGCGTACCTGGTGCAGCGGGGGTCGGCGGAGTCGAAGCCGGAGGACCAGACCGACCGGCCGGAGGACGACGAGCGCCGCGCCACCGCCGCCTCGCCCTGGCCGGCCCGGGTCGGCGGCCTGCCGCTGGTGATCTACCGCAACAGCCTCTCGCTCGCGCTGCTGCTGATCTTCGGCGGCTCGTTCGTGGGGCACCTGCTCGGCGGCACCGCCCAGTACAACGCCGAGCAGGCGTTGCAGAGCGGCGCGCCGCCGGTCAGCGCGTGGCAGTTCCTCGGCACGAGCGACTTCTGGTTCCAGTCGATGCAGAACTGGCAGAGCGAGTTCCTCGCCGTGGGCACGCTGATCGTGCTGAGCATCTTCCTGCGCCAGCACGCCTCGCCCGAGTCGAAGCCGGTCACCGTGGCGCACGCGCAGACCGGCGCCTGAGCCACCCAGTCCGGGAGCCCGAGCCGCCGCGGATCAGGCCAGCACCGGCAGCCGCTTCGCGAAGCAGGCGCTGTACGGGTTGCCGACGTGCTCGCCGTACACGGGGATCGGCTCGTAGCCGCAGGAGGTGTAGAGCCCGATGGCGGCCGGCAGGTAGGTGCCCGTCTCCAGGCAGATCCGGCTGTACCCGGCCTGGTAGGCCAGCTCCTCCAGCGCCGCCAACAGCTGGCG
This sequence comes from Micromonospora costi, assembly GCF_003626655.1. GTDB lineage: Bacteria > Actinomycetota > Actinomycetes > Mycobacteriales > Micromonosporaceae > Micromonospora > Micromonospora costi. The sequence continues at coordinate 28,810 of NZ_RBAN01000010.1, read as the reverse complement.
CGCGATCCCGCGGCCCCGGTAGGCCGGCCGCACGTACATCCGCTTGAGCTCGCCGGTCTCCTCGTCGAGGGTCCGCAGGCCGCCGCACGCGACCGCCCGGCCGTTCACCACCCCGGCGAGGAAGCGGACGTCGGCCGGGGTCAGCATCCCCCGACCGTCCCGCCCGCCGTCCGCCTCACGCAGCTCCCGCTGCTGGGCGGTGACCAGGGCGGCGATCTCCGGGTCGGTGGCGGGACGGGCCTCGATCAACACCACCCGACGGTAAGCCGGGTGGATTTCCGCCAGGTTTCCGGCGAACGACCCGATCGCGGACGGTACGGAGCTATTCGACGTCGTCCGTCTCGTCCGCGTCGATCTCGTCGGCCGGACGCTGCCGGCGTGCCTTGCGGGCGGCGAGGCGCTCCGCCGCGCTCGGCCGGGCCGACTTCTCCTCCAGGCGCTGGTCGGTGCCCCGGACCCCGGGCACGAAGTCGACACCGGCGTACAGCGTGGGCTGCCAGTCGAACTCGCGCTCGCCGATCCGGACCAGGTCCCCGGGCTCGGCGCCGGCCTTGGCCAGCTTCTCCTCGACCCCGAGCCGGGCCAGCCGGTCGGCCAGGTAGCCGACCGCCTCGTCGTTGTCGAAGTTCGTCTGCCGGACCCAGCGCTCCGGGCGTGTCCCGCGCACGGTGTACGAGCCGTCCGCCTCCGCCTCGATGGTGAAGCCGGCGTCGTCCACGGCGGTCGGGCGGATCACGATCCGGGTCGGCTCGACGATCGGCGTGGCGGCGCGGGCCGCCTCGACCAGCTCGGCCATGGCGTACGTGAGTTCCTTCAGGCCCTCGCGGGTGGCCGTGGAGATTTCGAACACGCGGAACCCGCGCGCCTCCAGGTCGGGGCGGACCATCTCGGCGAGCGTCCGGCCGTCCGGAACGTCGATCTTGTTGAGCGCCACGAGGCGCGGCCGGTCGGCGAGGCCGCCGTACTGGTTCAGCTCGGCCTCGATGGTGTCGATGTCGGCCAGCGGGTCGCGGCCCAGCTCCAGCGTCGCGGTGTCGATGACGTGCACCAGCACCGCGCAGCGCTCGATGTGCCGCAGGAACTCCAGGCCCAGGCCCTTGCCGCTGGCGGCGCCCGGGATCAGCCCGGGCACGTCGGCGACCGTGAAGGTGTGGTTGTCGACCCGGACCACCCCGAGGTTGGGCACCAGGGTGGTGAACGGGTAGTCGGCGATCTTCGGCTTCGCCGCGGAGATCACCGAGATGAGTGAGGACTTGCCCGCCGACGGGAAGCCCACCAGGCCGACGTCCGCGACGCTCTTCAGCTCCAGCACCACATCGAGCTTGTCGCCGGGCTCCCCCAGCTCGGCGAAGCCGGGTGCCCGGCGTCGGGCGTTGGCCAGCGCCGCGTTGCCCCGACCGCCGCGCCCGCCGCGCGCGACCTCGAAGGTGGTGCCGGCGCCCACCATGTCGGCCAGCACCGTGCCGTCGAGGGTCTGCACCACGGTCCCGTTGGGCACCGTGAGCACCAGGTCCTCACCGTTGGCACCGTCGCGGTGCGAGCCGGCGCCGCCCTTGCCGTTGGGCGCCTTCACGTGCGGGCGGAAGTGGAAGTCCAGCAGGGTGTGCACCTGCGGGTCGACGACCAGCGACACGCTGCCGCCGTGCCCACCGTTGCCGCCGTCCGGGCCGCCGAACGGCTTGAACTTCTCCCGGTGGATCGAGACACAACCGTGCCCGCCGTCGCCGGCCTGCAGGTGCAGGACGACCCGGTCAACGAACGTCGTCACGCCGTCAATCCTTCCAGCGGGGACCGCCCCGCACGAGAAAAAGCGAAGCGGGCCGGGACACCAGGTCCGCGGCCCGCTTAGCTGTCGAACTACTGCTGCGGCACGATGCTGACGGTCTTGCGACCGCGCTTGGTGCCGAACTGCACCGACCCGGCGGCCAGCGCGAAGAGCGTGTCGTCGCCGCCCCGGCCGACCAGGTCACCGGGGTGGAACTTGGTGCCGCGCTGCCGGACGAGGATCTCGCCGGCGCTGACGACCTGACCACCGAAGCGCTTCACGCCGAGCCGCTGGGCCGCGGAGTCACGGCCGTTACGCGAGCTGGACGCACCCTTTTTGTGAGCCATGTGAGGACGACCTACTTCCCGCTGGAGATGCCGGTCACCTTGACCTGGGTCAGCGGCTGGCGGTGACCCTGGCGCTTGTGGTAGCCGGTCTTGTTCTTGAACTTGTGGATCCGGATCTTCGGGCCCTTGGTGTGGGCGGCGATCTCGCCGGACACCGCGACCTTGGCGAGCTGGGCCGCGTCGGTCACCAGGTCGTCACCGTCGACGAGGAGCACCGCGGTGAGCTGCACCGCGTCACCGGGGGCACCGGTGAGCTTCTCGACCTCGATCACGTCGCCCTCGGCGACCTTGTACTGCTTGCCGCCGGTCTTGACGATCGCGTACATCGGAGGCGGACTCCCTGTCGTTGAGGCTGCTGGTGGTCGTCCCCGCGGCGGCTCGCCGGGTAGCAGTGGCACGGCGGCGCGGGCACACGGGAACTCGGCACACAACAGTGCGCCGCAGGCAAGCGTACGCCATGCCCCGCCCGGCACCCAAACCGACCCGGCCGATCAGCCCGGACAGAGCTGGTCGAGGCGCTGCTGGAGGCGGTCCAGCTCGGTCTCGTCGACGCCGGCGACGTCGGCGCGCATCGCCTCGATCTCGGCTTCCAGGTCACCGAGCAGCGCCCGTAGCCGCGGGTCGGTGGCCCGGGCGGACTGCTCCCGCAGCACGCCGCGCCACCCGGTGAGGGCCGCCTCCGCCCGCCGCCGGGCCGTCTCGGCCGCGGTGGCGTCGTTCGCGCCGACCGCCGCGACCATCCTGCCGACCTCCGCGACGTACGTCTCGACCGCGGCGGCACCGGCCTGCCGCGTGGTGGCGCAGACGGCGGCGGTGTCCCCACCGCCGCTCGACGCGGCCCCGCTCGGCCCAGCCCCGCTCGGTCCGGCACCGCTCGCCGCGCTTCCGGCGGGCGCGGCCCCGGTTGTCGCGGTCCCGCCCGGACGGGAGCCGCCCGCGGCGGGCGGATCCGACGGTTGCCCGCTCCCGCAGCCGCCCGTCGAGGCGAGACCGGCGGCGAGCACCGTGGCGACGAGCAGACGGCGCATGCGCACCTCCCCGGTCGATGCCGGCCCGAGACCGCGTGGAACGGGAAGGGCCCCGCCCCGGCCATCGTGCCGGAGTCGGGGCCCTTCCATCCAGTGCCGGGCCGGCCCGTCAGGGCCGGGTACGCCGCCGTGCTCCGCCGCGGCGGGACCGCCGCCGGATGCCCGAGCTGTCCCCGCCCTCCTCGTCGGTCTCGTCGCCGATCGCGTCCGGGTCGTCCGCGGCGGCCAACCGGGCCGAGTCGCCCTCCTGGCTGTCGGCGACGGCCGGCGCGGCCTCGGTCTCCGACGCGTAGCGGGACAGGTCGTAGCCCATCGTGTCGTAGTAGTCGGCGTCGGTGGTGCTGGTCTCGACGTTCTCCGGCTCCGGCTCGGTGATCTCGACCACCGCGCGCTCCGCGGGGGCGCTCTTGCGGGCCCGGCGCCGCGACGTGCCGCCGGCCGTCTCCGCCGCCGGGCTGGCGACCGCGGACGCCACCGCCTTGACCTTCTCCGCCGCCGCGGTACGCGGCTTCTCCGGCACCGGCTCGGTGTGGATGATGACGCCGCGGCCCTTGCAGCACTCGCAGGTCTCGCTGAACGCCTCCAGCAGCCCGGCGCCGATCCGCTTGCGGGTCATCTGCACCAAACCGAGCGAGGTGATCTCGGTGACCTGGTGCTTGGTGCGGTCGCGGCCCAGGCACTCGGTCAACCGGCGCAGCACCAGCTCGCGGTTGGACTCCAGCACCATGTCGATGAAGTCGATCACCACGATGCCACCGAGGTCGCGCAGCCGGAGCTGGCGGACGATCTCCTCGGCCGCCTCCAGGTTGTTCCGGGTGACCGTCTCCTCCAGGTTGCCCCCGGAGCCGGTGTACTTGCCGGTGTTGACGTCGATGACGGTCATCGCCTCGGTCCGGTCGATCACCAGCGAACCGCCCGAGGGGAGGAAGACCTTGCGGTCCAGCCCCTTGAGGATCTGCTCGTCGATCCGGTACTCGCCGAAGACGTCCGTGGTGCCGACGTGCCGGCGCAGCCGGGCCACCAGGTCCGGCGAGACGTGCGACAGGTACGACTCGACCATGTCGTACGACTCGTCGCCCTCGATGACCAGCTCGCGGAAGTCCTCGTTGAACAGGTCCCGGACCACGCGGATGACCAGGTCGGGCTCCTCGTAGAGCAGCACCGGCGCGCCACCCTCGGCGGCCTTGGCCTGGATGTCCTCCCACTGCGCCTGCAGACGCTTGACGTCCCGGGCAAGCTCGTCCTCGCTCGCGCCCTCGGCGGCCGTCCGGACGATCACGCCGGCGCCGTCGGGCACCAGCTTCTTCAGCACGTCCCGCAGGCGCTTGCGCTCGGTGTCCGGCAGCTTCCGGCTGATCCCGGACGCGTTGCCGTTCGGCACGTACACGAGGTGCCGGCCGGAGAGCGCGATGTGGCTGGTCAGCCGGGCGCCCTTGTGCCCGATCGGGTCCTTGGTGACCTGCACCAGCACCGAGTCACCGGACTTGAGCGCCTGCTCGATCGAGCGGGCGCGCCCCTCCAGCCCGGTGGCGTCCCAGTTGACCTCGCCGGCGTAGAGCACCGCGTTGCGGCCCCGGCCGATGTCGACGAAGGCCGCCTCCATGCTGGGCAGGACGTTCTGCACCTTGCCGAGGTACACGTTGCCGGCCATGGTGCCGGAGGAGTTGCGGGTGACGTAGTGCTCGACGAGCACGCCGTCCTCGAGCACCGCGATCTGGGTGCGGTCGCCGCGCTGGCGGACCGCCATCACGCGGTCCACCGCCTCGCGGCGGGCCAGGAACTCCGACTCGCTCAGGATCGGCGGCCGCGTACGCCGCTGCTCCCGGCCGTCCCGGCGGCGCTGGCGCTTGGCCTCCAGGCGGGTCGAGCCGGAGACACCCTGCACCTCGTCGACCGTCCGGCGCGGCTCACGGATCTTGACCACGGTGGGTACGCCGTCGTCAGCGGCGGCCCCCTCGACGTCGCCGGCTCCCCGGCGGCGGCGCCGCCGGCGGCGGCGGGTCAGCCCGTCCGCGCCCTCCTCGTCCTCGGTCTCCTCGGCCTCCGCCTCCTCGGCCTCGGCCTGGATCGCCTCCTCGGCCTCCTCGTCCTCGAGCTCCTCGACGCCGCCCTTGCCGCGGCCACGGCCACGGCGGCCACGACGACGGCGACGGCGGCCGGCCGCGGTGTCGTCCTCGTCCTCCTCCTCCGCCTCGGCGAGCTCGGCCTCCTCGGCCGGCTCCTGCTCAGCCTCGACGGCCTCGACCGGCTCCACCTCGCGGCGGCCACGCCGGCGTCGGCGGGACGGCTCGGCGGGCTCCTCGGCGGCCGGCTCCTCGGCGACGGGCGCCGGTTCGGTCACGCGCACGACCGGCTCGGCGTCCGGCTGCGGGGCCATGAACAGCACGGTGGGCGCGGTGAGGGCGGCGCGGCGGCGGCGGGTGCGCGGCGGCTCCGGCTCGGTGGCCTCCGCCGGCTCGGTGGCCTCCGCCGGCTCGGTGAGCTGCTCGGTGGTCCCGGCCACGGCGACACCGGGCGGCACCTCCCCGGACCGGCCCTCGGCACCGCTCGTACGGTCGCCCGCCGCGGCCTGGGCGGTCTCCCCGCCAGGTCCGGCGGTCTCCGCGGCACCGGTCTCCGTTGCCGCGGGGGCCGGCGGCGGGGTCTCGCCGGCCGGCTCCTCCGACGTGTCGGCGGTCTCGGCCGGCGTCTCGGCGGCCGGCTCGGCCGCCGCCGGCGCGGTCTTCTTCCGCCTGGTCCGGGTGACCTTGACCGGCGGGACGACCTCCGCGGTGGCCTCCTCCGCGGCTGCCGCGACCAGCGGCTCCTCGACCGCCTTCGCGGCGGTCGCCTTGCGGCGGCGGCGCGGGGTCTTCGGGGCGGTGTCGAGGTCGCCGGAGATGGGGGCCAGCACCTCCGCCTGCGGGGACTCGGCGCTGCCGGCGCCCGTGGCGGGCGCCGCGACCGGCGCGTCGGTCTGCTCCGGCTTGTTCACCGGCGTCGCGCGGCGTCGGGTGGCCCTGCGCCGGGCCGGCGCCGGCTCGGCGTCGCCGTCCCCGGTCATGGCCGGGAGGTCGGCGACGCCCTCCACGCCACCGGGCTGCTCGACGGCACCGTCGTCGGCGGGGTTCTGCGGTGCGGCGGTCTCGTCGGCCGGCTGTGAACCGGTCCGTTCGCCGCCCTCGGGCTCGTTCTCGAGCATGGACGTTCTCCAGTTCTGGCTACCCCGGGCGCGGGTGAGCGCTGCCACGCAGGGTCGCCGCAAAAGGTGTTTCCGCCGGCGCGCGAGGAGCGCGACGGCCGAAGTCTGCCTACCTGAGCGCTGACCGTCGGTCAGCGCTCACCGATGGTTGCCCCGTCGCGGTCCGCATCCAACGGATCCACGATCTCGCCCTGCGCGGTCAGCGTGCCCTGAGCCAGCCGGATCACCCGTGGCGGAACCGGCGGCTCCAGGCCGGCCACCACGCGGAGGCCGGAAAGGACGTCATCGGGTCGAACGGACGGGGTGACCTGCCGCACGACCACTTCGAGTATCGCACACGGTACGGCCGGTCCCCCGGAAGGCGTCGGCGTCGGCGTCGCCACATCGATGGCGATGACCGCACCCCGCGCGTCGAAGGTGCGCCGCCCCTGCTTGGTCATCCGCTCGACCTGCACCTCGGCGGCCGCGGTGAAGGCGTCCACCGCGGCGCGCAGCGCCTCCGGGGCTACCTCCGGCAGCTCGACCCGCCAGGAGGACGCCTCGATCCGGTCGGCGAGGCTGCCGCCGGTCGCCACCACGGCGTCGAGCACGTCGAGCCCCGGGGAGAGCGCCCCGTCGAGCGCGGCCCGCAGGTCGGCCGGGTCGACCGGCGCCTGGAGGCCGATCTCCAGGTACTCCGCCTCGCTGGCCACCCCGGTCGGGGCGGCGCTGGCGTAGGAGATCTTGGGGTGCGGCGTGAAGCCCTGCGAGTAGGCGACGGGCACCCCGGCACGGCGTACGGCCCGCTCGAAGGCCCGGGCAAAGTCGCGGTGGGAGGTGAAACGCAGCGGTCCGCGCTTGGCGTACCGGATCCGGACGCGCTGGACGACCGGCGCCTGTCCGCCCTCCGGCTGTGGTCTCTTACTGATCGTCGTACTCCTTGCTCGGTCTGTCGCTGTCCATCCTCACCCGGCGGCGCGTGCGATGCCACTTTCCGGCCATCCTCGTGCGGACCGGACACGGCGGACATCCGGACAGCGCGTGTGACAGCCGGGCACGGACGGACGGCCCGGGGGCGGTCAGCCGTCGCGGCGCCAGAGCGCCCAGTGCTGGTCCGGGTTCCCGCCGATCCGGTGGAACCCGTACCTGGTGCCGTCCCAGTCCCAACTGTGCCGCGGGCCGGGCTGGGGATACCACCGGGCCACGACCACGTCCACGTCCGGGGGCGGCTCCGAGACGAAATTCGGCACGGAGGTCCAGGTGATCTCGTGCTCGTGGTTCAGCCGCAGCGCCAGGTGGTAGCCGGAACTGGTGGCGATCGACTCGCCCTTCCGCAGGCCGAGCTGCGCCAGGGTGGGGCTGGGTCCGAGCGCGTCGCTCATCGGGGCCAGGACCCGGTCGGCGAGCAGCCCCATCATCACCATCTGCCCGGCGACGACCAGGGCCAGCACCGGCTGCCAACCCCACCGGAACCGGCCGAGCAGCACCACGGCGGCGCCCGCACCGACCGCGATCGCGCTGCCGACCAGGGGCCGGAAGTGGGTCCAGCCGGCGGTCATCGCCATGAGGTCGGGCGCAGCGAACACGCCGTACCGCAGCGGGGAGCCGTCCCGGATGGCGCCGGCCAACCGCCACGCGACGAAACCGCCGCCCGCGGCGGTCAGCGCGGCGGCCGCCGCGTACCCCACGACGAGCGCGCGGCGCGGCACGCGGAACGCCACGGCCAGGCCGACCACCAGCCACAGCGGGGCGAACGCGTGGACGTACCGGGCGTACACCGCGTCCCGGGTCGCCGACGGCACGCCGACCAGGACGAGCGCGCAGCCCAGCGCGACGCCCAGGGTCGCGGCCAGCGCGGCGATCGCCAGCCAGCGCTGCGCCGGGTCGGTCCCCCGGCGTACGACCAGCCGGACGGCCACGAACCAGCCGAGCGCCGCCAGCCCGCCGGTGATCGCCAGCACGTACCAGACCTGGGTGGTGAGGCTGGCCAGGACGAAGGCAAGCCCCTTGCTGCTGAGCAGCGCCTTCAGCGTGCTGTCACCGGGATCGGAGCCGTTGAGGATCAGCTTGCCGTCCAGCAGCCTGATCAGCACCTCGTTCAGGACGACCGCGACCGCCGCGGTGCCCACGGCGACCACCAGCGGCCGGACGCCGAGGCGGCGGCGGACCGCCCACAGCAGCACCACGCCGAGGTGCACGGCCAGGACGACCACGCCGCGCACGTGGACCAGGTAGTACGCGCCGGCCGCAGCGGTGGCGCCGAGCGCCGCGACCATCCGGTCGGGCCGGCGCAGCCACGTCGCCAGCAGGAGGATCCAGGCGACGGTCAGCGCGGCGAGCACCGAGTCGGTCAGCGCGAACAGCGAGTAGAAGAGGGTGGCCGGCATGGTGGCCGCCACGGCGGCGATCCCGAGGGCCCGCCACCGCGACACCCCGAGCACCCGGGTGCCGAGCAGGTACGCCAGCGGCAGCATCGCCGAGTTGACGACCGCGTTGACGAGCCGGACGAGCCCGTAGCTGGTGGTGAAGCCGTGGTCGCCGAGGAAGGCCGGCGAGATCAGCAGCGGGTAGCCCGCCCGGCGGAGCACGCTGTTCTCCGAGCTGTACCCGCTGGGGCCACCGGCGAAGGCGCGCGCGGCGTTGAGGTAGCTATCCTCGTCGGTGTGCGCGATCGGCATCTGCACCGAGCGCGCCAACCAGAGCCGCCAGAGCACCCCGGCGAGCCAGCCCAGCAGCAGCAGCACGACCACCAGCCGCCGGGAGGGCCCGCGCCGGCGCTCGGGTGGCGGTGGCGCGCCCGTCCCGCTCACCCGTTCGGGGGCGGCCGTCTCCCGCGCCGTACCCGTCTGCAGCACCAACGCCCCCCATGATCCAGGTCACGCCACGGGCTCGGCTTCCGAACCTCCGACGCGGTCGGGCCGACGCCGGAAACGGTAGCGGACGGACGGCCGCTCGGCGCACCCGGTGACCCGGGGGCCGCCGGGGTGCCGGCGGCGCGTCAGCCGGCGGAGGGAACCCGCAGGCCGCCCCCGTTGATCGGGGTGAGCGGGAGCAGCTTCTTGCCGGTCGGCCCGATCTGGATCTCGGTGTCCATCGCGGGGCAGACACCGCAGTCGAAGCACGGCGTCCACCGGCAGTCGTCCTGCTCGTACTCGCTCAGCGCGTCCTGCCAGTCCTGCCAGAGCCAGTCCTTGTCCAGCCCGGAGTCCAGGTGGTCCCAGGGCAGCACCTCGAGCTCGTCGCGCTCCCGCGTGGTGTACCAGTCGAGATCCACCCCGAACGCCGGCAGCACCTCGGCTGCGGCGTCCACCCACCGCTGGTAGGAGAAGTGCTCGCTCCAGCCGTCGAACCGGCCGCCGTTCTCCCAGACCCGCCGGATGACCGCGCCCACGCGCCGGTCGCCCCGGGACAGCAGGCCCTCGATGAGCGACGGCTCGCCGTCGTGGTAGCGGAAGCCGATCGCCCGGCCCAGCGAGCGGTCCGCGTTGATGGCCTGCTTGAGCAGCTTGAGCCGGCCGTCGATGACCTCCGGCCGCTCCACGGCGGCCCACTGGAACGGGGTGTGCGGCTTCGGCACGAAGCCGCCGATCGAGACCGTGCAGCGGATGTCCTTGGAACCGGTGGCCGCCCGGCCGGCCCGGATGACCTCGTGCGCCATGTCGGCGATCTCGAGGACGTCCTCGTCGGTCTCGGTGGGCAGGCCGCACATGAAATAGAGCTTCACCTGCCGCCAGCCGTTGGTGTACGCGGTGACCACGGTGCGGATCAGGTCGTCCTTCGACACCATCTTGTTGATGACCTTGCGGATCCGCTCCGACCCGCCCTCCGGCGCGAAGGTCAGCCCGGTGCGCCGCCCGTTGCGGGACAGCTCCTGCGCCAGGTCGATGTTGAACGCGTCCACCCGGGTCGACGGCAGCGACAGCGACACGTTGGTGCCCTCGTACTGCTGGGCCAGCCCGGAGCACATGTCGCCGATCTCGGAGTGGTCGGCGGAGGAGAGGGAGAGCAGACCGACCTCGTGGAAGCCGGAGAACTCCAGCCCCTGCTGGACCATCTGCCCCACGGTCGTGATGGACCGCTCCCGGACCGGCCGGGTGATCATGCCCGCCTGGCAGAACCGGCAGCCGCGGGTGCAACCCCGGAAAATCTCCACCGCGTACCGCTCGTGGACCGTCTCGGCCAGCGGCACGAGGGGCTTCTTCGGGTACGGCCAGGCGTCCAGGTCCATCGTGGTGCGCTTGTGCACCCGGAACGGCACGTCCGGACGGTTCGGCACGACCCGCTGGATGCGGCCGTCGGGAAGGTAGTCCACGTCGTAGAACCGCGGCACGTACACGCTCTCGGTGCGGGCGAGCCGCAGCAGCAGCTCGTCACGCCCGCCCGGGCAGCCCTCAGCCTTCCAGTCCCGGACGATCGCCGTGATCTCCAGGACCGCCTCCTCGCCGTCGCCCAGCACGGCGGCGTCGACGAAGTCGGCGATCGGCTCCGGGTTGAACGCGGCGTGGCCGCCGGCCAGGACCACCGGGTCGGCGTCGGTGCGGTCGGCGGCGAGCAGCGGGATGCCGGCGAGGTCGATGGCGGTGAGCAGGTTCGTGTAGCCCAGCTCGGTGGCGAAGGAGACGCCGAACACGTCGAAGTCGCGCACCGGGCGGTGGGCGTCGACGGTGAACTGCGGCACGCCGTGGGCGCGCATCAGCCGCTCCAAGTCCGGCCAGACCGCGTACGTCCGCTCGGCGAGCACGTCGGGCAGCTCGTTGAGCACCTCGTAGAGGATCTGCACGCCCTGGTTGGGCAGGCCGACCTCGTACGCGTCGGGGTACATCAGCGCCCAGCGCACGGCCGCCGCGTCCCAGTCCTTGACGACCGCACCCAGCTCGCCACCGACGTACTGGATGGGTTTGGTCACCTGGGGCAGCAGGGGCTCCAGCCGGGACCAGACGGAGTTCGCCGCGGCCGGGCGCGACGTCGTGGACGGGACACTCATGATGCCCAAGGGTACGCGCCCGCCGGGCGGCGGCCGCGCGCACGGCGGGCGGCGGGCGGATCCCCACGGGTGGCGGACCGGTACTAACCTCGGGTCGGCGCGAGAGGAGATTGCCGCGATGCCGGAGCCGCAGCCGGGGGCAGACCGGCCGGCCGAGGGGAGCCCCCGGGGCACGGAGCCGGTCCGCGAGCCGGCCGTCGCCGGGGAGAGCACCTCCTCCCCCGTACCGCCGGAGACCGCCGACGAGCCGGCCGCCGCGGCGGAGCCCGCGGGCACCCGCGGGCTCTCCGACCGTGAGCCAGACCCGGCCGACGGACCCGACGGCACGCGCCGGCTCTCCGACCCTGAGCCAGACCCGGCCGACGGACCCGACGGCACGCGCCGGCTCTCCGACCCGGAACCGGACCCGGCCGACGGACCCGACGGCACCCGGAGGCTCGCGGACCCGAAGCCGGCCGGCGGCGCTCCGGGGAGTCCGCGGCCGGACGAGCCGTCGCCGGCGGTGACCGACGAGGCCGGCGGGCCGGACGGGCCGTCCGGGACGCGCCGGCTGCCCGCCGTCGAGGCCGCCGACGCGGCACCGCGCTGGAGCGGGTCCGCCCCCGTGCCTCCCCCTCCGCCGCGCCGCCGCGCCTGGGGCGAGTCGGCCGACCCGACACCCGTGCCGGCGGCCCCGCCCGAGCTGCCGGAGCACCAGATCCCCGTCGACCCGTGGGCCGGCGCGGACACCGGTGGCTGGGAGCTGCCCTCAGCCGAGCTGCCGGCGTTGCCGCCACCGCCGCCGACCCTGCCCTACCCGGCGCCGCCGCCGACCCGGCCCTACTCCGGGCCGCCCGCCCCGGCGCCGCTCCCGCACCCCATGGCCCTGCCGGCCCACTCGGTGCCGCCGCCGGCCCACCCGGTGTCGCCGCCGGCCGTCCGTCCGCCCGTCGTGGCGGCCCCGCCCGCCGCGCCTCCACCCGCCCCGCCGAAGCAGCGCCGGTCGAAGCGCCGCGGCGCGCCGCCACCGGCCGCGCCGCCGCCGGGCTGGCAGGCCCCCAAGGGGTATGTGCCGGTTCCGGTCCGCCGGCGCCGGCGGTGGCCGTGGCTGTTGCTGCTCACGCTGGCCTGCTGCTGCGGCTGCCCGGCCTACTACGGCCGGCCGATCTGGACGCAGTACCCGGCGCACGCCACGCTCCCGGCCCAGGTGGACGACCTCTCCCTGCGCGAGGACAGCACCAGCGAACAGGCCGCACGCCAACTGGAGACGGAGGTACGCGAGGCGCACTGGCTGGCCGAGGACACGTTCGCGGGCGTCTACGCCACCCCGGACGGCAAGCGGGTGACGGTGTTCGGCGGGACCGGCTTCCGGCTCGACCCGGAGGGCGACGCGGACGGCGAGATCGCCCGGTTGGCCGGGTCGTACCGGCTCGGCCAGGTCGAGACCGTCGACACGGGCGTACGGGGCCGGCACGAGCGGTGCGCGGTGGGCCACACGGACGAAGGCGACGTGGTGGTCTGCACCTCGGTCGACCACGGCAGCATCGCCACCGCGGTCTTCACCCGCCTCTCGGTGCAGGACAGCGCCGCCCTGCTGGCCCGACTGCGTACGCGGATCGTCACGAACGACCAGAGCTGAGACGACACACCCTCGTTTTTCACCTTTGCTCCCGGGTATATGTCACCGCAACACCGACAATAAGGGCATGCCGCCGCGGCGCTGGCTCTTCGCCGATCAGCTCGGGCCGCACTTCCTCGACGACCGCCGTCAACCGGTGCTGCTCGTCGAGTCGAAGGCGGTCTTCCGCCGCCGCGCCTTCCACCGCCAGAAGGCGCACCTGCTGCTGTCCGCCCTGCGGCACCGCGCGGCCGAACTCGGCGACCAGGCGATCCACCTGCGTACCGAGACCTACCGCGAGGCGCTGCGCGCGGTGCGGGAGCCGCTGGAGGTGTGCCACCCGACGTCCCGGGCGGCGCTGCGGTTCGTACGGGGGTTGGACGGGGTCACCGTGCTGCCCCCGCGTGGCTTCGTGACGGCCATCGACGACTTCGCCGAATGGGCCGACGGTCGGCGGGGCGCGCTGCGGCTGGACGCGTTCTACCGCTTCGCCCGCCAGCACCACCGCGTGCTCCTCGACGGGGACGAGCCGGTCGGCGGGCGGTGGAGCCTCGACCCGGAGAACCGGCAACCGCCGCCGAAGGAGGCCGGCCGCCTCGACGTCCCGCCGCCGCCGATGCCGAGGGAGGACGACATCGACGCCGAGGTCCGGACCGACCTCGACCGGTGGGAGCGCGAGGGCATCCGGTTCGTCGGCCGGGACGGTCCCCGCCGCTTCCCGGCGACCACGAAGGAGGCCAGGGCCCGGCTGCGACACTTCCTGCGGCACCGGCTGCCGCGGTTCGGCCCGTACGAGGACGCCATGCTCTCCACCGACCCGTGGATGGCGCACAGCCTGCTCTCGTCGTCGTTCAACCTCGGCCTGCTCGACCCCCTGGAGGCGGTCCGCGCCGCCGAGCAGGCGTACCGCGGGCAGGGCGCACCGCTGGCCAGCGTGGAGGGTTTCGTCCGGCAGGTCCTCGGCTGGCGGGACTTCATCTGGAACCTGTACTGGTACTTCGAGCCCGACTACCAGGGGACCAACCGGCTCGCCGCGCGACGGTCCGTACCGGACTGGTTCCGGGACCTGGACGCGGACGCGGTGCAGGCGCGTTGCCTCTCCGGCGTCCTGGCCGACCTGCGCGACCACGGGTGGGTGCACCACATCCCGCGGCTCATGGTGCTCGGCAACTACGGGCTGCAGCGCGGCTGGCGGCCGGCCGAGATGGTGGACTTCTTCCACCGCAGCTTCGTCGACGGCTACGTGTGGGTGATGACGGTCAACGTCGTCGGCATGAGCCAGTATGCCGACCTCGGCCGGATGACCACGAAGCCGTACGCGGCCGGCGGGTCGTACATCAACCGGATGAGCGACTACTGCGGCAGCTGTCGCTACGACCCGAAGCAGCGCGCCGGTGAGAACGCGTGCCCGTACACGGCCGGCTACTGGGCGTTCCTGGACCGCAACCGGGACCGGATGCCGGCCAACGCCCGGATGGCCCGGCAGATGGCCCAGCTGAACCGGCTGCGGGACGTCGACGAGATCCTCGCGCAGGAGCACCGTCGAGGCGCGAGCCCGCCGTGACGGGCCACCCGGTCACTCGGGGGTGTCGGCGACCGGAGCCGGGTGGGCGCGCGGCGGCGCGTACCGGGGAACGTACTCCTGGCCGGTGAGCTTCTGGATCTCGCTCATCACCTCGTCGGTCATCGCCCGCAGAGAGGTGCGGTCGTCGGAGCGGCCGGTGAAGTCGAGCGGCTTGCCGAACCGGACGGTGATCTTGGCGGCGCCCGGCCGGGGTATGCGCGTCCCGATGGGCTGCACCTTCTCGGTGCCAATCATCCCGACGGGGATGATCGGCACGCCGGCGGCGACAGCCAGCCGGACCGCGCCCGTACGCCCCCGGTAGAGCCGGCCGTCCGGCGAGCGGGTGCCCTCCGGATAGACGGCCACCAGTTCACCGCCCTTCAGGGCGGGGATGGCCGCGTCGAACGCGGTCAGCGCGGCGCGACCGCCGGCCCGCTCGACGGGGATCGCGCCCAGGCCGGTGAGGACGAACTTCGAGAAGCGGCCCTTCAGGCCGGTGCCCTTGAAGTACTCCGACTTGGCCCAGAACGCCAGGTGCCGCGGGACCACGGTGCCGAGGAAGAGCTCGTCGGCCACCGAGAGGTGGTTGCCCGCGAAGATCGCGCCGCCGGTCTCCGGCACGTGCTCCAGCCCCTCCACGGTCGGGCGGAACGCCAACCGCAGCGCGGGCGCCACGGTGAGCTTGCCGATGGTGTAGAGCAGCGGCACTGGTCCTCCGGCGGTCGTGTCAATGCAGGCGGTGTCACGGTAGCGGACGCGGCCCCGTCGTACCGACGGGGTGGCGAACCCTCCAGCAACCCTTCAGCGGCTGATCGCGTGGCGCCGGTCCCGTCGCCGCCGGGTACCTGGTACCCGGCGGGCGGCCCCGCGTCACCTGGACGCCCACCCGAGTCGGCCCGGTGGCGCCGCCACCGTCGACGGGCCGCAGCACGACGACCGGCCGCTAGGCTCGGGGCGTGATCCGGATCGAGCTGGACGAGCCCACGGTGACACGTACCCGGATCGCGATCAGCCCACTGTGGGAGGTCGTGACCAGCCTCTACCTGCTGGACGCCCATCCGGCCGAGGCGCCCTGGCCCTACACCGGCTGGGCCGGGCACGCCCGGAGAGTCCTCGCCGAGGTGCCGGAGACGGCCCCGGTGCGGCTCTTCTCCGCCGCCGGCTCCCGGATCCCCGACTTCCTCACACCGGTCCCCCCGTCGTCCACGCCGACGCTGGCCGAGGAACTGGCCGTGCTGCGCGGCACCCCGGCCGCGCTGATCGCCGGGGAGGTCCCGCGCTACCACCGCCCCGACGACCTGCCCGGCTGGCTGCGCCCGTTCGTCGACGACCGGGAGACGGCCCTGGACCGGTTGGCCTCCGGCATTGAGGCGTACTGGGACGCCGCGATCGCCCCCTGGTGGCCGGCGATGCGGGCGGCGCTGGACGAGGAGGTGCTGCACCGGGCCCGGGCGCTGGCGGCCGACGGGCCGGACGCCCTCCTGGCCGACCTGCACGACCGCGTGCGCTGGGAACGGCCGGTGCTGACCCTGGTCAAGTCGCTGGAGCAGAGCTTCCGCGCGGTGGACCGCCGGCTGTTGCTGATCCCGTTGATCTTCTCCCGCGGTGCCCTGACCTGCTCCACCGACCACCCCGAGATCGTCGCGGTCTCCTACCAGGCACGGGGCGCCGCGCTGCTCGCCGAGGGCGCCCCGGCTCCGGCCGCCGCCGACGCGGCGGTGACCGACCGGCTGGCGATCCTGGTCGGCCGGGGTCGGGCGGCGGTGCTACGGGCACTGAGCCGGCCGGCCACCACGGCCGGTCTCGCGGCCACCCTGGGGTTGGCTCCGAGCACGGTCTCCGAGCACCTCGCCGCGCTGCTCGCCGCCGGGGTGGTGCACCGGCGGCGGGTCGGCCGGCGGGTGCTGTACGGGTTGGAACCGGCCGGCCTGGCCCTGGTCGGCCTGGTCGGCGGGGAGCGGGCGGCCGTCCCGGCCTGAGCATTCGGTCGGAACCGAATCCGTTTCCGCCGCCCCGATCCGCCCCTACGTTTCCGCCCATGAGCGAACACGCGATCGAGGCGGTCGGCCTGCGGCGCACCTACCGCAGCCGGACCGGGTGGTTACGACCCCAGCGCCGGGAGGTGGAGGCGGTCCGCGGCGTCGACCTGACGGTCGGCAACGGGGAGCTGTTCGGCCTGCTCGGACCGAACGGCGCGGGCAAGACCACGACCATCAAGATGCTGAACACGTTGCTCGTCCCCAGCGGCGGCAGCGCCCGGATCTGCGGGTACGACGTGGTGACGCGGACCCGGGAGGTGCGCCGGCGGATCGGCTACGTCTTCGGCGGTGACCGCGGCCTCTACGACCGGCTGTCCGCCCGGGACAACCTGCGCTACTTCGCCGAGCTGTACGGCGTGCCCGGCCGGGAGCAGCGACGCCGGATCGGCGAGCTGCTCGAACTGGTCCGGCTCGACGGCCGGGACGACGACCGGGTGGAGGGCTACTCCCGGGGCATGCGGCAGCGGCTGCACATCGCCCGCGGACTCCTGCACCGTCCCCGGGTGCTCTTCCTCGACGAGCCGTCGATCGGGGTGGACCCGGTGGCCGCCCGGGAGCTGCGGCAGACCGTCGCCGACCTCGCGGCCACCGGGACCACGGTGCTGCTCACCACCCACTACATGGCCGAGGCCGACGAGCTGTGCGGCCGGATCGCGGTGATCGCCAACGGCCGGATCCAGGCCCTCGGCACCCCCGCCGAGCTGCGCCGCCACGCCGACGGCCGCCGTGTGCTGGAGGTCGAGGCGTACGGGGTGACGGACCGGCAACTGGCCGCCATCCGGACGCTGCCCGGGGTGCGGGAGGCCAGCATGGACGTCGTCGGGGCGGCGCAGGTGCTCGGGGTGCAGTCCGACGCGGGGTACGACGTGCAGGCCGACGTGCTGCGGGCGCTCGACGGGGTTCGCCTCGGACGGGTCACCGCCCGGCAGCCGACGCTGGAGGACGCGTACGTGGCCATCGTGAACCGGGTGGCCGAGGAGCGTCCGATCGAGGCGGTGGCCGCGTGAGGACGCTCCGCATGCTCGCGGTCGGCGCGCTCCTGCACGCCAAGCAGCTCAGCCGCTCCCCGTTCGAGATCACCACCGCGCTGATCGTGCCGGTGGTGCAGGCGACGCTGGCGGTCTACCTGTTCCGGGCGGGCGGCGAGCCGGGCCGGCTGCTGGAGGCCGCGGTCGGGGCGGGCCTCATGGGGGTGTGGTCGTCGGTGCTGTTCGGCTCCGGTGGGGCGATCCAGAACCAGCGTTGGCTGGGCACCCTTGAGATGATCATGCTGGCGCCCCGGCCACCCGCGCTCGTCGTCCTCCCGATCACGCTGGCGACGGCACTCACCGGCACGTACGCCATGGTCGCCACCCTCGTCTGGGGCCGGCTGCTGTACGGCATCCCGCTCGACTTCGCCCGGCCGCTGCTCTTCGCGGTCGCGGTCCCCGGCTGCATTCTGGGCCTCGGCATGTTCGGCCTGCTGCTCGCCTCGACCTTCGTCCTGCTCCGCAACGCCAACGCGCTGACCAACACCCTGGAGTACCCGATCTGGCTGGTGTCCGGGATGCTCGTGCCGATCACCGCGCTGCCGGCCTGGACCGGGCCGGTCGCCGCCGTGCTGCCGACGACCTGGGGAGCGCGCGCGGTCCGGGAGGCCGCCACCGGCAGCGGTCCCGTCTGGCCGTCCCTCGGCATCTGCCTGGCGATCAGCCTGGCCTGCCTGGCGCTCGGCGCGCTCATGATGACCCACGTCGAGCGGCGGGCCCGCGCCGCCGCCACCCTCGCGCTGGCCTGAGGAGGCGAGATGACCGCACTGCTCCGTCTGATCGGCACCGGGGGCGTCATCGCCTACCGGGCCCTGTTCAACTGGACCACGCCGGCGATGTTCGTCGGCACCCTGCTGGTCGGTCCGCTGTTCCAGCTCTTCTTCTTCGCGTACCTCGGCCGCCAGCTCGGGGTCGCCGACGACCGCTTCTACATCGTCGGCAACGCCGTGCTGGCCGCCTCGGTGGCCTGCGTCTTCGGCGGCACCATGGCGGTGTCCAACGAGCGTCGCTTCGGCACGCTCGGGCACGTGCTGCTCTCCCCGCGCAGCCGCACCGCGATCTTCCTCGGCCGGGCCCTGCCGTACGCGCTCAACGGCCTGCTGATCGCGGTGAGCACGCTGACGGTCAGCTCGCTGCTGCTCGGCCTGCGGATACCGGTCACCGCGCTGCCCGGCCTGCTGCTCATGCTGGCCGCCGCGGCTCTGGCCTGCGGGTTCTTCGGCCTGACCCTGGGGGCCATCGGCCTGCGCTTCCGCGACGTCTGGCTGGTCTCGAACGTCGCGGTGGCGCTGCTGCTCCTGCTCACCGGGGTCAACGTGCCCGCCGCCGGGCTGCCCGCCGGCCTGCGCGCCGTCGGCGGGGTGCTCCCGATCACGCACGCCGCCGAGGGTGCCCGTCGCCTGGTCGCCGGCGACGGCTTCGGCGCGGCGGCCCCGGCGCTCGCCGCCGAACTGGCGATCGGCCTCGGCTACGCGATCCTGGCCGCAGCCCTCCTGAAGCTCTTCGAAACCGAGTCCCGCCGCCAAGCAACCCTGGAAACGGTGTAACCCCGTCCCACCCCCCACCGCGATCTTGCAGTTTCGGCCCTCGTTTCGTCGGGTTGCTCCCGTTGTGCCGGGGCCGAAACTGCAAGATCGACGGGGTGGGTGGCGGGGGGCGCGGGCGTTACGGGGTGGGGGCGGGGAGGGTTCGGGTCCAGAGGGAGACGCCGTCGCGGTCTCGCAGGTGGACCGTGAACGCGCCCGAGCGCCCGTCGATGCTCACCTCGCCGAAGTGCTGGAAGCCCTCGGCCGGGGAGGTGTTGGCGGCCGGCGGGGCGTGCACGAAGACGGCCTCCGGCCCGAAGGTGCCGTCGAGGGCGTTCGGGCCGAACGCGCCGGCGTGCGCCGGCCCGGAGACGAACTCCCAGAACGGCGTGAAGTCACCGACCGCCGCCCGCGCCGGGTCGTAGTGGTGCGCCGCGGTGTAGTGCACGTCGGCGGTGAGGAACACGATGCCGGTAACGCCCGCCCGGTGCGCCGTCCGCAGCACCTCGGCAAACTCCAACTCCCGGCCGGCCGGTGCGCCCGGGTCGCCCTGCGCCACGCCCTCCTGCGCACCCGGGCCGTCGGGCACCACCAGGCCGAGCGGCAGGTCGGCGGCGATCACCTTCCACGTCGCCCGGGACCGCTTCAGCTCCCGGATCAGCCACTCCCGCTGCTCCCGGCCCAGCAGACCGCGCGCCGGGTCGGCGTACGTGTTGCCGTCGTTCGGGTCCTTGAAGGTCCGCATGTCCAGCACGAAGACGTCCAGGCGCGACCCGTACGACAGCCGCCGGTACAGCCGGCCGTCGAGCGGGGTGGGCACCCACTCGCGGTACGCCTGCCGGGCGCGGGCCGCCAGCACGTCGACGCGCCGCTCGGTGTACCGGTCGTCGGTGAGGATCTCGCCCGGGTACCAGTTGTTGGTCACCTCGTGGTCGTCCCACTGGTTGACCTGCGGCACCTCACCGAGGAACCGGCGTAGGTGCTCGTCGAGCAGGTTGTACGCGTACTGGCCCCGGTACTCGGCCAGCGTCTCGGCGACCTTGCTCTTCTCCGGGGTGACGAGGTTGCGCCAGATCCGCCCGTCCGGCAGCGTCACGGTCTCGGCGATCGGCCCGTCCGCGTAGACGTTGTCGCCGCTGCACAGGTAGAAGTCGGGGCGGGTGGCCCGCATGGCGCGGAAGATCGACATCCCGCCGAAGTCCGGGGCGATCCCCCAGCCCTGTCCGGCGATGTCACCGGTCCAGACGAACCGGACGTCCTGCCGCTCGTGCTCGCGCGGTGCCGTGGTGAGCGCGCCGGTCAGCGGCTCGCTGGTGAGACCGTGCCGGTCCAGGCTCTCCACCCGGACCCGGTAGTGCAGGCGCTCGCCGGCCGGCAGGCCGCGCAGCCGCACCGTTCCGGTGAAGTCGCCGCGCGGGTCCAGCACCGGGCCGGTCACCCGCCGGGCGCCGCGGAAGTCGGGCCGGCGGCTCACCTCCACGAGCATCCGCCCGGGACGGTCGGCGCGGGTCCACACCAGCGCCGACTCCGCCGTCGCGTCGCCGCTCTGCACGCCGTGGGTGAGCACCGGCCGCCCGGCCGGCCGCCACGCGGGTGCCGCCGTCGCGGCGCCCGCGCCCAGCAGGCCACCGCCGACCACACCGGCACCGGCCACCAGGCCGGCACGTAGCACCGTACGTCGATCAAGCTCGGTCATCGTTCCTCCTGGATCGGGGACTGACCCCGGAGGTGTACCGGGCGGACATGACCACTTGCCGCGCGGCGGATGGCCGTGGTCGGAACGCCGGTTGTCCGCCCGGCATGATCGGCATCACACCCGCAGGCTGTCACGCCGCGTCCCGGCCGCCCCGTCGTAACGGTGTCAACCGATCTGGGAGGTAGTCATGCGGATGGACGCGGCAGAGGTGGTTCCGGAGGCGTACCACGCCGTGCTGGGGCTGGAGAAGTACGTCCGTGCGAACGTCGACCACACGGTGCTGGAGCTGGTGAAGCTCCGCGCGTCGATGCTGAACGGCTGCTCGTTCTGCGTCGACATGCACAGCAGCGAGGCGTTGAAGGCCGGGGAGTCGACCCGGCGGCTCTTCGCCGTCGCGGCCTGGCGCGAGGCGCCCTTCTTCAGCGAGCGGGAGCGCACCGCGCTCGCACTCACCGACTCCGTGACCCGGCTAGGTGAGCACGGGGTTCCGGACGAGGTCTGGGACGCCGCCGCGGCGGTCTGGTCGGAGAAGGAGCTTGCCGACCTCCTGGTGGCGATCGCGACGATCAACGTGTGGAACCGAATCTCCATCGCGACCCAGAAGCAGCCGCCGACCGAGGCGTGAACGGCGCCGGAGCGGTGGAAGCGGCCGGTGCGCTCGACGCGCACCGGCCGTTGCTCCTCGGCCTGGCGGACCGAGCCCCGCCGCCGCATCACCGCGCTGAGCCACGTCGGCATGCCGGCCGCGCCGGGCCGCGGCGCTACGCACACGGTGCCGGGCCGCTGCCTGCGGCGGCCCGGACGAGCGTCAGCCCAGCTCGGGGAACCAGAGCGCGATCTCGCGCTTGGCGCTGTCCGCCGAGTCGGAGGCGTGCACCAGGTTCTCCCGGTTCGACAGCGAGAAGTCGCCCCGGATCGTGCCGGCCGCGGCGCGGCGCCCGTCGGTGGCGCCGACCAGCCCCCGGACCACCTCGATGACCTGGTCACCGGAGAGCACCAGGGCGACCAGCGGCCCGCCGGTCATGAACGCCTTCAGCGGCGGGTAGAACGGCTTGTCCACGTGCTCGGCGTAGTGCTCGTCGGCCAGAGCCCCGTCCATCGTCCGCGTCACCATGGCGTCGATCCGCAGCCCCTTCCGCTCGAAGCGGGAAATGACCTCGCCGACCAGCCCCCGGCGGACGGCGTCGGGCTTGATCAGTACGAGCGTGCGCTCGTCCGGGCTGGTGCTGGACACGCTGGGTTCCTCCTGTGCGCGGAAGCGGGTCTGGCTGGGTACGGTCAGCCTAGCGACCCGGTCCCGGCGCCGGCGCGGCGGCCGGCCTTCCCCCGGCGGCCCCTCCGGCCTAGCCTGGCCCTTGACCCCCGGGAGGTCCACTGTGGCGAATGGCGGCAGCCGACCCATCGCGCCGGTACGGAAGCTGATCGCCGCGGTGCTCGGCACCGTGGCCGCGTTCGTGACGCTCTTCGGCCTCGGCATGACCAGCTGGGCCATTGTGGCGCTCGGGGTCGCCCTCCTCGTGCTGGCCATCGCCCTGGGCACGGTACGCGCCGGCGGGCGCACCTGGGTGGTCGGCGAGGGGCACGTGCACAGCGCCTCCGAGCCCCCCACCCAGTACGCGTTCGGCCGGTGCGAGCTGCAACTGGTCATCGACGCTCCCGGGCTGCCGCCGCGCAGCAAGAAGATCATCGAGCCGCGGGTGCCGGTGGCGAAGTGGCCGTCGCTCGGGCAGACCCTGCCGATCCGGGTCGCGCTGGACGATCCCCGGCACGTCCGCGTCCTCTGGGACGAGGTCCCCACCCACGCCGAGTCCGCCGCCGCGACGGTCGCCGACCTCCCACCGGAGTTCGCCGGCGCCGAACCCGTCGAAGAGGTGCTGATCGCGCAGGACGCACCGCCGTGGGCCGGGCGCCCCGCCGAGGACGACTTCCGGGACCCGCTCGGCGATCCCCTGGCCGACGACCCGGGCGTCCCGCGGGACGTCCAGGATCCGGTGGTGGTGCACCAGCGTCCGGGCAGCGGGGTGGTGCTGGAGGGCACCCTCGTCGACCCGACGCCGGCCAACCCGCTGCCCAAGCGGCCCACCCCCGCGCCGCGGACACCGGCCGAGGAGGAGTTCGGCGTCCCCCCGGCGGCAGCGGCCGCGGCCGCCGGCCCCGCCACCACGGGCGGCAACACCGGCGGCCGCCGCCTCGTCGTGGACCCGCTCGACCCGCTCGACCTGCCGCTGGACGACCCCACGCCGCCGGCCCGGCCAGCCCGCGAGGAGGCGGCCGGCGCCGAGGACCTGGATCCGGCCCTGTTCGGGTACGAACCGGAGGCGCCGCCCGCCGCGCCGGCCGCCGACGTGGACGCACCGATCAGCGGCATCGGCATGACACTGCTGGTCACCGATCTGTCCCGCTCGCTCGACTTCTACCGCGACGTGCTGGGCTTCACCGAGGTCGACCGGGCCGCCTCCACCGCGGTCCTCGCCCACGGCGCGACCCGGCTCGTGCTGCGCGAGGCGGCCGAGGCCTCGCGGGTCAGCCTCCGCACCGCACACGTCAACCTCGAGGTCGACGACATCCACGCAGCGTACGAGCGGATGCGCGCGGCCGGTGTCCGCTTCACGTCCGCTCCCCGCGTCGTCAACGAGGGCACGAAGCTGGAGAGCTGGGCCGTCGCCTTCTCCGACCCCGACGGTCACGGCCTCGCCCTCGTGCAGTGGCGCGAGCCCGCCGACGCCTGACAGCGGCCGGGCCGGTCAGCCCAGGATGACCCGGCGCACGTGCAGGGCGTAGCTCCACACCAGCGCGAAGATGACGCCGAGCACGAGCAGCGACCAGTGCAGCAGACCCGCCAGCATGAGCAGTCCCTGGAGGACGGTGCCGGCGTGCCAGGCCCAGGGGCGGCGCATCATCCCGGCGAGCACCACGGCCGCCACAGCCAGCGCCACGATCGCGCCGATGGCCGGGCCACCGAGATCACCGCCGACCACCCGGATCGGCTGGATCGCGAGCAGCAGCACGAACGCCTCGATGGCCAGCGTCGCGGCGCCCAGACTGCGTACCGACCGCTCGGGGTCGCGCAGCCCGGACCGTCGCGGCTGCTCCGGCCCGGTCATCGCTTCAGCAGCCGGCGGGCGTCGGCCACGGTCACCACCGACCCGGTGATCAGCACACCCACCCCGCTCAGCTCGCCGGGTACGTCCTCCTCGGCAAGCGCCACCGCCGCCTCGATCGCGTCCGGCATCTCCTCGGCCACCTCCACCCGCTCCGGCCCGAAGACCTCGGCGGCGAGCGCGGCCAGCTCGCGGGCCGGCATGGCGCGCGGCGAGCTGTTCGTGGTCACCACCACCTGGTCGACGACGGGTTCCAGCAGTTCCAGCAGGGCCGGCGCGTCCTTGTCGCCGAGCACGCCGACGACCGCCACCAGCTTGCTGAACGCGAACTCCTCCTGCAGCGCGGCGACCGTGGCGGCCATCCCGTGCGGGTTGTGCGCGCCGTCGAGCAGGACGGTCGGGGCGCTGCGTACGCGTTCCAGCCGCCCCGGGGAGCTGGCCGCGGCGAACCCCTCCCGCACCGTCTCGACGTCGAGCTGCCGCCGGGCGCCGGCGCCGAGGAACGCCTCGACCGCGGCGAGCGCCACCGCCGCGTTCTGCGCCTGGTGGGCGCCGTGCAGCGGGACGAACACCTCCTCGTAGACGCCGCCGAGGCCCTGCAACGTCAGCACCTGGCCGCCGACGGCGACGGCCCGGCGCAGCACCCCGAACTCGGAACCCTCGCGGGCGATGGTGGCGCCCACCTCGGCGCAGCGCTCCAGGACCGGCCGGGCCGCCTCCTCCTCCTGCGCCGCGGAGATGACGGTGGCGCCGGAGTGGATGATGCCGGCCTTGTGCAGGGCGATGTCCTCGATGGTGTCGCCCAGCCACTCGGTGTGGTCCAACCCGATCGGGGTGATCACCGCGACCCCGGCCTGGAGCACGTTGGTCGAGTCCTCGGCGCCGCCGAGCCCCACCTCGACCACCGCGACGTCGACCGGCGCGTCCGCGAACGTGGCGAACGCCAGCGCCGTGGTCATGTCGAAGTACGTCAGCGGCTCGGACGAACGCTCGTCCACCAGCCGCGCGAGCGGCGCCACCTCCCGGTAGGTGGCCACGAACCGCTCCTCGCTGACCGGCTCGCCGTCCAGGCTGATGCGTTCCCGCACGGTCTCCAGGTGCGGGCTCGTGTAGCGACCGGTGTGCAGGCCGAAGGCCCGCAGCAGCGAGTCGATCATCCGGGCCGTCGACGTCTTGCCGTTGGTACCGGTCAGGTGGATCGACGGGTACGCGCGCTGCGGGCTGCCGAGCAGGTCGAGCAGAGACTCGATCCGGTCCAGCTCGAAGACCATCCGGGTGTAACCCCGTCCGGCCAGCTCGGCCTCGACCTCGGCGAAGGCGTTGTGGTCGCTCACGAGGGCAACGCCTCCAGGGCCGCGTCGATGCGGACCAGGTCGGCCTCGGCGGCCGCGAGCCGGTCCCGGATCTTGCCGACCACGTGCTCCGGCGCCTTGCCGACGAAGGCCGGGTTGTCGAGCTTCGCCCGGGCCTGCGCGACCTCCTTCTCGGCCGCCGCGCGGTCCTTCGTGAGCCGGGCCCGTTCGGCGGCCACGTCGATCGAGCCGCGCGTGTCGAGCGCGACGCTCACGTCGCCGGGCATGGCAAGCGTCGCGCTCGCCTGGAACCCGTCGCCGGCCGCGTCGAGCCGTGCCAGCGACCGGATCAGCGGCTCGTGCGCGGCGATCCCGGCCCCGGTGAGACCGTCCAGCCGGGCGACCACCCGCTGGGTGGGCCGCAGGCCCTGGTCGGACCGGAACCGCCGGATCTCGGTCACCACCCGCTGGAGCGTGCCGACCTCCGCCTCCGCGGCGTCGTCCACCCACGCGCGGTCGGCCACCGGCCACGCCGCCCGCATCACGGTCTCGCCGCCGGTGAGCGCGATCCACAGCTCCTCGGTGACGAACGGGATGACCGGGTGCAGCAGCCGCAGCAGCTGGTCCAGCACGTGGCCGAGCACCCGGCGGGTCGCCTCGGCGGCCGGGCCGCCCTCGGCGAGCACCGGCTTGGTCAGCTCGACGTACCAGTCACAGACGTCGTCCCAGGCGAAGTGGTACAGCAGGTCACAGACCTTCGCGAACTCGTACGCCTCGAACTGCTCGTCCACCTCGGCCGTGACGTGCGCCAGCCGGGACAGGATCCACCGGTCGACGGTCGAGAGCTGATCGGCGGCCGGCAGCGGCCCGTCCGTATGCGCGCCGTTCATCAGCGCGAACCGGGTGGCGTTCCAGAGCTTGTTGCAGAAGTTCCGGGAGCCCTGGCACCACTCCTCGCTCACCGGCACGTCCCCACCGGGGTTGGCGCCGCGGGCCAGGGTGAACCGGGTCGCGTCGGCACCGAACCGGTCGATCCAGTCCAGCGGGTCCACGACGTTGCCGAACGACTTCGACATCTTCTTGCCGTGCTCGTCGCGGACCATGCCGTGCAGGGCCACCACGTCGAACGGCTGCCGGCCATCCATCGCGTAGAGGCCGAACATCATCATCCGGGCGACCCAGAAGAACAGGATGTCGTACCCGGTCACCAGCACGCTGGTCGGGTAGAACTTCGCGAGGTCGGGGGTCTGCTCCGGCCAGCCGAGGGTGGAGAACGGCCAGAGCGCGCTGGAGAACCACGTGTCCAGCACGTCCTCGTCCTGCCGCCAACCCGCGCCGGTGGGGGGCTCCTCGTCCGGCCCGACGCACACCACCTCGCCGTCCGGGCCGTACCACACCGGGATGCGGTGGCCCCACCACAGCTGGCGCGAGATGCACCAGTCGTGCATGTTGTCGACCCAGGCGAAGTAGCGCTTCGCGAGCTCCGCGGGCTCGATACGCACCCGGCCGTCCCGGACCGCGTCACCGGCGGCCTGGGCCAGCGGGGCCGTGTTCACGAACCACTGCAGCGACAGCCGGGGCTCCACCGTCGTACGGCACCGCGAGCAGTGCCCCACGGCGTGCAGGTACGGCCGCTTCTCGGCGACGATCCGGCCCTGCTCGCGCAGCGCGGCGACGATCGCCGGCCGCGCCTCGTACCGGTCCAGGCCCTCGAACGGCCCCGGCGCGGTGATGACGCCGCGCTCGTCCATCACGGTGATCGCCGGCAGGTCGTGCCGCTGGCCGATCTCGAAGTCGTTCGGGTCGTGCGCCGGGGTCACCTTCACCATGCCCGTGCCGAACGACGGGTCCACGTGCGGGTCAGCCACGATCGGGATCCGCCGACCGGTGAGCGGCAGCTCCACCTCGGTGCCCACCAGGTGCCGGTAGCGCTCGTCGTCCGGGTGCACCGCCACCGCGGTGTCACCCAGCATCGTCTCGGCGCGGGTGGTCGCCACCACGACGTCGTCGCTGTAGCGGATCGAGACCAGCTCGCCCTCGTCCTCGGTGTGCTCCACCTCGATGTCGGAGAGCGCCGTGAGGCAGCGCGGGCACCAGTTGATGATCCGGTTCGCGCGGTAGATGAGGCCGTCGTCGTACAGCTTCTTGAAGATCGTCTGGACGGCGCGCGACAGGCCCTCGTCCATGGTGAAGCGCTCGCGGTCCCAGTCCACCGAGTCGCCGAGACGGCGCATCTGGCCGAGGATCGCGCCGCCGGACTCGGCCTTCCACTGCCAGACCCGCTCGACGAACTTCTCCCGGCCCAGGTCGTGCCGGGACAGGCCTTGGCCGGCGAGCTGCCGCTCGACCACGTTCTGGGTGGCGATGCCGGCGTGGTCCATGCCCGGCAGCCAGAGCGCCTCGAAGCCCTGCATCCGCTTGCGGCGGACCAGGGCGTCCTGCACCGTGTGGTCGAGGGCGTGGCCCATGTGCAGCGAGCCGGTCACGTTCGGCGGCGGGATGACGATCGTGAACGGGGGCTTGTCGCTGGCGGCGGTGGCGCGGAAGTGGCCGGCGGCTACCCAGTGCTCGTACCGTCGCTGCTCTACCTCACCCGGCTGGTACTGGCCGGGCAGGGTGGGGGCGTCGGGGCGTCGGGCATCGAGTCTCTCGGTCACCCGAGAAAGTCTACGGAGGGCTTCCGCGGACCCGACGTGCGCCACCTGCCATTCGCGTACGGTGTCGGCTATGTCCGACGCACATCTCACCGACCGCCAGCTCGACGACGGACCGGAGCCCGTCGAGCTGACCGAGGAACCGATCCAGCTGAGCAACCGGGAGCCCGGCGAGACCCCCGAACGGCGGGCGACCCGGTCCCGGCGCCGGCGCATCGGCTGGGCCGTGGCGGCCGTGGTGGGACTGGCCGGAGCCGGCACGCTGGGCGTGGCCGGCTGGCGCGTGGCCCAGGAGAAGGACACCCAGCTCGCCACCCCGGCTCAGGTCGCCGGCCTCGCCCGGGACGACAGCGAGCGGGCCCGCAGCACCGCCGACTACCTGCGCAGCGGCCTGGCCGCCGACATCGACCTGGACCGCAGCGTCGGCGTGGTCTACCGGGACCCGGCCGACGAGAAGCGCTCCGTGCTGGTCTTCGGTGGCACCACCCTGCTCTGGCAGCCCGAACGTGACCTCGACACGCTGTTCGGCCTCATGAGCGACGAGACCGGCAAGGTCACGGGGTTGCGCGAGGTGCCGGCCGGCGACCTGGGCGGCGTCATGAAGTGCGGGACGACCAGCGGGGAGGGCGGCGACTTCGCCGTCTGCGGCTGGGCCGACCACGGGAGTGTGGCGCTGGGGATGTTCCCCGGAAGGACGCTGGACGATTCGGCGGCGCTGTTCCGCGACATCCGCGCCGGCATCCAGAGCCGCGACTGACCGCCGGCGCCGTGCGGGCATGATCGACTCGGGTTCCTTGACGTCGCGCTGTCCGGACGCGCGGGACGCCGCGAGTTCCTGGAACCGGAGTCGATCACCCTGGCGACGGCCGCCTCCGGCGCGCCGGTGGCCCGGTGGCCGCGGTAATTGTGGTGGAAACGCTGTCAGGGCCACCCCCAACGGAGGTGACCCTGACAGGAAAGAATGTCCGGCGGTGTCCTACTCTCCCACACCCTCACGAGTGCAGTACCATCGGCGCTGGAGGGCTTAGC
>NZ_RBAN01000009.1 GCF_003626655.1 Micromonospora costi | reverse complement strand
CGCTGGGCCGCCCAGCCGATGCTGCGCCGCAAGCGCGCCGAGGTGTACGCGGGCGTGCGTGGCCACCTCCGGTACCTCGACCGGAACCCGGCGGCGCCCGACCGCGCCGAGCGGATCGCGAAGATGGTCGCCTCGCCCGAGCCGCTGGTCCGGCTGCTCGGCCAGCGGATCGGCAAGCCGGGCGTCGACCACGGCCCGATGCTCGAAGTCCTGAGCCGCCGCTACTACGGCAACCGGGGCGCGAGCGACGCGCGCTGCGTCGAGGTGGACGGCGACTCGTATTTCACCGCCGAGTACGACCGCGACGGCGAGCGCTTCCGGCTGGTCGCGGCGGCCACCGACCTCGCCGGGCTGCCCGCGGTCCTGGAGAAGGTCGCCGGACTGTCCACGGCGGACTCGGTGGCGGACGTGTACCTGACGTGGGCCGACCAGCCCGACGCGGACGCCATGGCCGCGATCCTCCGGGAGATTCTCGACCGCGCCGGGCTGCTGGACGTGCTCCAGCGGGTGACCGTCTCGGTGGCCGGGCACACCGGCACCGTGATGCACCACCACTTCACGTTCCGTCCCGGGGTGGGCGAGGACCGGGTCATCCGCGGGCTGCACCCGCTGATCGCCCAGCGCCTGCAACTGCCGCGGCTGCGCACCTTCGACCTGACCCGGCTGCCGTCCGCCGACGAGGAGGTCTACGTCTTCCACTGCGTGGCGCCGGACAACCCGGCCGACGAGCGGCTCGCGGCGATGGCCCAGGTCCGCGACCTGACCCCGCTGCGCGACGTCGACGGCCGGATCCTGGCCCTGCCCGCGGCCGAGGGCGCGCTGGACGCCTGCCTCGACGCGATCCGTACGGTGCAGGCGCGGCGGCCCGCGAAGAAGCGCTTCGACACCAACCGGATCACCATCTACGTCTGGCCGCCCAGCGAGCTGACGATCGAGGAGCTGAAGGCCGTGGCCCAGCGCGTCCTGCCCAGGACGGCGGGCGCGGGTCTGGAGGAGGTCCTCTTCCTCGGCCGCCAGCGCGACGCGGCCACCGGCGAGCTGACCGACATCGCCGTGAAGATCTCCTACGACGCCGGCATGCGGGTGTCGGTCACCGAGCCGACGACCGAGCCGATCCCGCCGGTCGACGACTACCGGCAGAAGGTGCTCTCGGCGCGGCGGCGCGGCACCACGTACCCGTACGAGCTGACCGACATGCTGGCCGGCCCCGGCGGCACGTTCACCGAGTACGACCTCGACGACGCCGGTGCGCTGGTCCCGGTCGAGCGGCCGAAGGGCCGCAACCGGGCCGGCATCGTGGCCGGTGTGGTGAGCACGCCGACCGAGCGGTACCCGGAGGGCGTCACGCGGGTGGCGCTCCTCGGCGACCCGACCCGGGCGCTCGGCGCGCTGTCCGAGCCCGAGTGCGCCCGGGTGATCGCGGCGCTCGACCTGGCCGAGCGGATGCGCGTACCGGTCGACTGGTTCGCGCTGTCGGCGGGCGCACGGATCGCGATGAACTCGGGCACCGAGAACATGGACTGGGTGGCGGCCGCGCTCAAGCGGATCGTGGAGTTCACCCAGAACGGCGGCGAGATCAACATCGTGGTCGCCGGCATCACCGTGGGCGCCCAGCCGTACTGGAACGCGGAAGCCACGATGCTCATGCACACCAAGGGCATCCTCGTGATGACCCCGGACTCGGCCATGGTGCTGACCGGCAAGCAGTCGCTGGACTTCTCCGGCGGCGTGTCGGCCGAGGACAACTTCGGCATCGGCGGCTACGACCGGGTGATGGGCCCGAACGGCCAGGCCCAGTACTGGGCACCGGACCTGCGGGGCGCCCGCAACGTGCTGATGGCGCACTACGACCACGCGTACATCGCGCCCGGCGAGTCCCGGCCGCGCCGGGCGGTCACGTCGGACCCGGTCGACCGGGACATCTCCGACTACCCGCACGCCGTGCCGGACAGCGACTTCGCCACCGTCGGCGAGATCTTCTCCCGTGAGCGCAACCCCGACCGGAAGAAGGCCTTCGACATCCGTACGCTCATGCGGGCCCTAGCCGACCAGGACCACGCGGTCCTGGAACGGTGGGCGGGCATGGCCGACGCGGAGACCGCGGTGGTGCAGGACGTACACCTCGGCGGGATCCCGGTGTGCCTGCTCGGCATCGAGTCCCGGTCGGTGCCGCGGCGCGGTTTCCCGCCCACCGACGGACCGGACACCTACACGGCGGGCACGCTGTTCCCGCGCTCGTCGAAGAAGGCCGCGCGCGCGATCAACGCGGCCAGCGGCAACCGGCCGCTCGTGGTGCTCGCGAACCTGTCCGGGTTCGACGGCTCGCCGGAGTCGATGCGGCAACTGCAGCTGGAATACGGCGCGGAGATCGGTCGTGCCATCGTGAACTTCCGCGGCCCCATCGTGTTCTGCGTGATCTCGCGGTACCACGGCGGCGCGTTCGTGGTGTTCTCGAAGGCGCTCAACCCGAACATGACGGTGCTCGCCGTCGAGGGCTCGTTCGCCTCGGTCATCGGCGGGGCGCCCGCGGCGGCCGTGGTGTTCGCCGGTGACGTCAACGCCCGTACGGCGAAGGACCCGCGCGTGGCCGACCTGGAGGCCCGGGTCGCGGCGGCGACCGACGCGGAGCGGGCGGCGCTGGTCCCGCAGCTCATGGACGTGCGGGCCGCGGTCCGGGCGGAGAAGCTGGGTGAGGTGGCCGCCGAGTTCGACGCGGTGCACAGCATCCAGCGGGCCGTCGAGGTCGGCTCCGTGGACGCCATCATCCGGCCCGAGGAGCTGCGCCCGCAGATCATCGCGGCCATCGAGCGGGGTCTCGCCGTCGCCTGACGGAAGGGCCGGTCCGCCGGTCGTACCGGCTCGCCGCGGCGGCCCGGTACGACCGGCGACCACGACGGCCGGCGCGCGTGCCGAGGCCGAGGGTGTCGGTTGTGGCGGTCCGTGTCTCGGCTTGACCGAGGACTTCGACACCCTAAGGGGGAGATGTCAGTGCGTGAGATCGACAAGGTGGCCTGGATCCTGCTCGTGGACGGGCGGATCCTGAGCACCCGGTCCCGGGGCCGGGACGTCTGGTACCTGCCCGGCGGCAAGCGCGAGCCGGGCGAGAGCGACCAGGACACCCTCCGCCGCGAGGTCGCCGAGGAACTGAGCGTCGAGGTGGACGCGGAGGGCGCCGTGCACGTCGGCACGTTCACCGCGCCGGCGCACGGCCAACCGGTCGGCACGACGGTGCGGATGACCTGCTACCGGGCGGACTACCAGGGCACCCTGCGGCCGGCCGCGGAGATCGCCGAGGCGGCGTGGCTGGCGTACGCCGATCGTCCCCGGGTCTCGCCGGTCGACCAGATCATCTTCGACCACCTGCACGCCGCGGAGCTGCTGCACTGAGCGCCGGTCACCCCGGCGTTGCCTGACCCGCCGCAGGGTGATCCACACCAGATCGGCGAAATGGCGGGCTCCCTCTCGCTGGGACCCCGCCATATCGGCGAAAGGGAGTCGATCACGTGCTATTTCCGGTCTGTGTGTCGGTGATCGACTCGACGTCCTTGAAGTCGCGGTGTTCACCTGGCCCGGATGCCGCGAGATGCACGTAACTCGTGTCGATCACCGGCCGCGAGTCGGCCGGGAGGGCTGAATTCCCGCAGGCGCCGGGATGGTCCCCTTCCGTCCACCGGGTTCCTCGCCGGATCGGCGATGTGGGGGGCCCTCGCCGGGTCGGCGATATGGCGGAGTCCCTTTCGCTGGGACCCCGTCATATCGGCGAAAGGGAGTCGATCACGCGCTATTTCCGGTCTGTGTGCCGGTGATCGACTCGACATCCGTGAAGTCGCGGTTCACCTGGCCCGAACACCGCGAGATGCACGTAACTCGTGTCGATCATCGGCCGCCTGGAACCGGCGGTCCGGGTTCATCGTTTGTCGTCCGGGCCGCCGGGTAAGCGCGGTGCCGGTGACGAAGGAGGGGCGGCGTGCGGTTTCCCCGCTTCATCGACGCGGTGTCCCGCCGGTCCGGGCTCGCGCCCGAGCAGGCCGCCACCGTTGCCCGTGCCGTGCTGCAGACGATGGCCGAGCGCGTCACCGGCGATCCGGCGGACGACCTGGCCGGGCGGTTGCCCGACGAGGTGGACGACTACCTGGGCGGACCGGCGGCCACGCCCGGCGGGTCGGCGGTCGGGCCGGCGGAGTTCCTGCGCCGGGTGGGGGAGCGGGCCGGGGTCGACGAGGCGACCGCCCGGGTGGGCACGGGCGCGGTGTTCGCGACCCTGCGAGAGGCCGTCACCGTCGCCGAGTTCCGGGAGATGGTGGCCCGTTTGCCGCGCGGCGGCGGCGGCATCGAACCGGTGCCGCCCTCACCGTACGATGGCTGAGCGGGCCAGCCCGACCCATCCTGTCCAAGGTCCGACATGCGCCCACCTTGTGGGAAATTTGCCGGTCAGGCGTCTTAACAACCGTAAGATTACTTGCCAGTACCGGCGTATGCGGTAATTCCTCTAATCGGTAGCCGGATGATCGGACCGTTTACGCGGCCCGTCGACCGAGGCGCCGATCGGCCCTTCGGCCGGACTCTCATCGATGATCTTTCGGCCCAGGCATCGAGCCCTATGCTGCTTCCATTGTGAAGTCCTGGGGGGGATCATGATCACGGTTGTCGAACTCTGCGCGAAAGTCCTTTGTGGAGTGCGCGCGTTCTGACATGGCGAACGAGACGCTGATCCATCGCTTCGGCGATGTCGCTGCCGCCTGCCCCGACCACGCCGCCGTCCTCGGTGAGACCCAGCAGCTCAGCTACGCCGAGCTGGCCGGTCTGGCCGGTGGGTACGCGGATGCGCTGCTCGGGGCCGGGGCGCGCGCGGGTGACCGGGTCGCGCTGCTGACCGCGCACGGCCCCCGGACCATCGCCGCCATCCTCGGCACGCTGGCCGCCGGGTGCGCGTACGTGCCGCTGGACCCGAACTTCCCGCCGGCGCGGCTGCGGCACATGCTCGCGACCGCGGAGGTGACCACCGTCCTCTGTGGGGCCGAGCACGAGGACCTCGCCCGCGCGCTCGGCGCCGACGCCTCCGCCCCGCACGGCGCCGACGCCTCCGCCCCGCACGGCGCCGACGCCTCCGCCGCGCTCGGCGCCGACGTGTCCGCCCCGCGCGTCGTCGTCGTGGACGACCCGCGGCCCGCGCCGCTGCGGCCGGTTCCCGTCGACCCGGACGCGCTCGCGTACGTGCTGTTCACCTCGGGCTCGACCGGCGTGCCCAAGGCGGTCGGGCAGACCCACCGCAACCTGCTGCACGTGGTGCGCAACCAGATCCACACGCTCGACCTCGGCCCCGCCGACCGGCTCAGCCTGCTCGCCTCGTTCAGCTTCGACGCGGCCATCCCCGACCTCTACCCGGCGCTGCTCACCGGCGCCGCCGTCGTCCCCGTCGATCTGAGACGGCACGGCCTCGCCCACGCCGTCGAGCAGCTCGCCCGGCACGGCGTGACCGTCTACCACTCGACCCCGACCGTCTACCGTTTCCTGCTCGACACCCCCGGCGTCGAGCGGCTCGACCGGGTCCGTGTGGTGCTGCTCGGTGGCGAGCAGGCCACCCACGCCGACGCGGCGCGCGGCCGGGGCCGTTTCGCCCCCGGCTGTCTGCTGGTCAACGGGTACGGCGCCACGGAGATGACGTTCGCGGCCCGGTACGCGCTGCCGCTCGCCGAGGCCGACCCGGGCGCCGCCGGCCCGCTGCCGATCGGCACCGCGCTCCCCGGCTACCAGCTGCGCCTCGCAGACAACGGCGAGATCGTGGTGCGCGGCCCCCACCTCGCGCCCGGCTACCTCGACCGGGACAGCGACCGGTTCTTCACCGACGCCGACGGCGTGCCCGCGTACCGCACGGGTGATCTCGGCGAGCGGCTGCCCACCGGTGAGCTGGTCTGCCTGGGCCGGCTCGACCGGCAGGTCAAGGTGCGCGGCTTCCGGGTCGAGCTGACCGAGATCGAGGCCCTCCTCGTCGCCGATCCGGGTGTCGCCGGGGCGCGGGCCATCGCCCGCGACGGCGAGCTTCTGGCGTACGTACGCCCGGCCGCCGGCCCGCTGGCCCCGGCCGCCCTGCGCGCCGCGCTGGCCCGCCACCTGCCCGACTACGCGCTGCCGCGCGCCGTCGTCGCGGTCGACGAGTTCCCGCTCACCGTCACCGGAAAGATCGACGAGCGGGCGCTGCCCGACCCGGCCCCGGTGGTGCCGGAAGGCGCGGGCCCGGCGACGCCGACCGAGCGGGCCGTGCACGACATCTGGTGCGGGGTGCTCGGCCGCCCGGCCGTCGGCCGCACCGACAGCTTCTTCGACGTCGGCGGCCAGTCGCTTCTGCTCGGCCAGGTGCAGCAGCGCATCGCCGAGCGGTTCGGCATACGGCTGCCGATGCTGCGCCTCTTCGAGCACCCCACGATCGCGGCGCTGGCGCGGCTGCTCGACGATCCACCGGTGGCGGACCGGGCGCCGGTCCCCGCGCTGGCCGCCCCGCCCGCGCCGTCGGCCGCCGCCCGCGAGTACACCGGCGACGAGATCGCGGTGGTGGGCCTCGCCGGCCGTTTCCCCGGTGCCCCCGACGTGGCGACCTTCTGGTGGAACCTCTGCGCGGGCGTCGACGCGATTCACGATCACACCGACGCCGAGCTGGCGGCGCTCGGCATCGGGCCGGCGCTGCGGTCCGACCCCCGGCACGTACGGGCCGCCGGCCGGCTCGACGGGGTCGCCGACTTCGACGCGGAGTTCTTCGCGTTCGGCGAGCAGGAGGCCGCGCGTACCGACCCGCAGCACCGCCTGTTCCTCGAGACCGCCTGGGAGGCCCTCGAGGACGCCGGCCACGACCCCACCCGCTTCCCCGGGCTGGTCGGCGTGTTCTCGGCGACCTCCGCCAACCGCTACTTCCTGTTCCACCTCATGGACAACCCGGCCGTCGTCGGTGACGTCGACCCGGACGACTGGGAGGCCCGGCTGATCGGCCGGCAGTTCACCGACCACCTGCCCGGGCAGGTGGCGTATCGGCTGGGGCTGACCGGGCCGGCGGTCGCCGTGCAGAGCGCCTGCTCCAGCTCCCTGGTCGCGGTCTGCCTCGCGGCGCAGAGCCTCGCCGACTACCAGTGCGACATCGCCCTCGCCGGAGGCGTCAACGTCACCTGGCCCCGCTACCGGCACACCCCCGGCGGTCTCGCCTCGCCCGACGGGCGGTGCCGTGCCTTCGACGAGGCGGCCAGCGGCTCCGGCTTCGGCTCCGGCGCCGGGGTGGTCGCGCTGCGCCGGCTCGCCGACGCCCAGGCCGACGGTGACCGGATCTACGCGATCCTGCCCGGCTGGGCGGTCACCAACGACGGCCCGGACCGCGCCGGCTTCGCGGTGCCCGGCCCCGCCGGG
Source organism: Micromonospora costi (assembly GCF_003626655.1). Taxonomy (GTDB): domain Bacteria; phylum Actinomycetota; class Actinomycetes; order Mycobacteriales; family Micromonosporaceae; genus Micromonospora; species Micromonospora costi. Next base: position 97,792 of record NZ_RBAN01000009.1, on the reverse strand, counting down.
CAGGCCGCCGCCGTGGCGAACGCGCTCGCGGCCGCGGAGGTGGCGCCGGGCGAGGTGCGGTTCATCGAGGCGCACGGCAGCGGCACCCCACTCGGTGACGCCATCGAGGTGGCCGCGCTGCACGAGGTGTACGCGGGCGGCCCGGCCGAGACCTGCGCGCTCGGCTCGGTCAAGACCAACATCGGGCACCTGGACGCCGGCGCGGGCATCGCCGGGCTCATCAAGGCGGTGCTCGCCGTGCAGCACGGCGTGATCCCGCCGAACCTGCACTACACCCGCCCACACCCGGAGATCGACCTGGCCAGCGGCCCGTTCTACGTCCCCACGAAGGTGCGGGACTGGCCCGAGGCGCCGCGCCGGGTCGCCGGGGTCAGCTCGTTCGGGCTCGGCGGCACCAACGCGCACGTGGTGGTCGAACAGCCGCCGCCGGTGGACCCGGTAGACGGGCCGCCGGCCGCCGCGCACCTGCTGCCGGTGTCGGCGCGTACGCCAGCCGCGCTGCGCGACGCGCTGTCCCGGCTGCGGCGGCACCTGGCCGGCGCCGCGCCCGCGCTGCCCGAGGTGGCGGCCACGCTGGCCCTGGGCCGGCGCGCCCTCGACCACCGCGCGGCCGTGGTCGCCACCGACCTGGCCGGTGCCGTGGCCGCCCTCGACGACCTGCTGGAGACCGGCGCCCGGGTGGCCGGGGCCGGGGAGCCCGCAGAGCTGCGCGAGCTGGCCGCGGCGTGGGTGGCCGGCCGGGACGTGGACTGGACGGCGCTGCACCCCGAGGGCGGTGTGCGGCGCACCGGCCTGCCGACCTACCCGTTCCAGCGGCAGCGCTACTGGATCGACCCTCCTCAGAAAGGCGCACGGTGAACTGGTTCGTCTCGCCCGGAGGCCGTGACGCGGCGCCGGTCCAGCTCTTCTGCCTGCCGTACGCCGGCGCCGGCGCCAGCGCGTTTCGCCGCTGGCAGGACGGCCTCGGCCCGGACGTCGAGGTGTTGCCGGTACAGCTGCCGGGGCGGGAGAACCGGATCACCGAGGACCCGCGGTTCGAGGTGGCCGACGTGGCGCGCGCCATCGCGGGTCGGGCCACCGGCCCGTACGCCCTCTACGGGCACTCGATGGGCGGCCGGCTCGGGTTCGAGGTGGTCCGCGAGCTGCGCCGGCAGGGTCAGCCGCTGCCGCTGCGCCTCTACGTCGGCGGGGCCCGCGCCCCGCACGTCACCGCTCCCAGCCTGTTCGACGGCCTGTCCCGGGTGGACGACGACGAGCTGCTGCGCCGGCTCGGCGTGGGCGGCGGCCTTCCCGCCGAGGTGCTCGACCACCCCGAGCTGGTGGAGCTGCTGCTGCCGCTGCTGCGTGCCGACTTCGGGCGTGTGGACGGCTACCGCTACGTCCCGGGCGAGCCGCTGCCGGTGCCGATCGTCGTGTTCACCGGCCGCCACGACCGTGCGGTGACCCGGGAGCACAGCGCGGCCTGGCGGGAGCACAGCGCGGCCGGCTTCACCCTGCACGAGATCGACGGCGGGCACTTCTTCCTGCACGACGCGCTCGACGACCTGCTCACCACGATCCGCACCGACCTCGACGCCGCCGTTGCCGACGCCGCCGCCGCCGACACCGCCCGCAGCGGCACCGCGGCCGGCACGAGCACCGGCACCGCGGCCGGCACCAGCACCGCGGCCCGCAGCGGCACCGCCGCACCCGCCGGCCGGGCCGGCGGGCACCGCGTCCCGCTGGGCGACACCGGTTGGTCGGTCTGGCGGGACGCCATCCTGCGCACCACCGGCTTCCCCGCCGACGGGCTCACCATGCTCTCCGCCCCGCACGCCGCGGCGGCCGCCGACGAGCTGCTCTCCACCGGCGCCGGCGAGGAGCAGTTCGACAAGGAGTTCGCCGAGGCGGTCACGGCTGCCGGCCGCCGGTTGACCGAGCTGGCCGGTGACCCGCTGCTGCGCGAGGCGGTCATCTGGCAGAACCGCAACGCGATGCTCGCCCTCGACGGGCTGCGCCGCGGCGGCCCGGACGCGCCCCGCAACGTGCGCCGGCGGGACCGGGAACGCGCCCTGCTCAAGTACTGGCAGCGGTACTGCGGCAAGAACGAGACGGTCGGCTTCTTCGGCCCGGCCTGCTGGGCCACCGTCGACCCGACCCGGCCGGACGCCGCCGAGGTGCGCCCCGGCGCGGCGCTCACCCGCCGCCGCTGGGTGTGGTTCGAGTCGTGGGCGCTGACGGCGTACGCCGATCACGTCGGCCGCGACCTCGCGGTGCGCTCCTGGTGGCCGCCGAGGCTGGCCGCGCACCTGCGCCTCGTCGACCGCGCGGTGCTGCGACCCGGCCGGCCGCCGGTGGCGCTCTCCCCGGTCGAGGCGGCGCTCCTGGCCGCCGCCGACGGCCGTCGCGCGGCCCGCGACCTCGTCACCGACCCGGCCGTCGGGCTGCGCCGGCCGGAGGACGGGTACGCGCTGCTGGACCGGCTCGTGGAGCGCGAGCTGATCACCTGGGACGCCGCCCTGCCGGTCAGCCCGGAGGCCGAAGGCGTGCTGCGGGAGCGCATCGCGTCCGTCGGCGACCCGGTCGCGCGGGAGGCCGCCCGGGCCGGCTTCGACCGGCTCTGCGCGGCCCGCGACGCCGTCGCCGACGCGGCCGGTGACCCGGACCGGCTGCGCGCCGCGCTCGACGGCCTCGACGCGACGTTCACGGCGCTGACCGGCCAGCCGCCGCGCCGCCGCGAGGGCCAGATGTACGCGGGCCGCACGCTTTGCTACGAGGACACCAGCCGGGACCTCGACGTGGTGTTCGGCGCGTCGCTGCTGGACGGCGTCGCCGCGCCGCTCGGCGTGCTGCTCCAGGCCGCCCGCTGGCTGGCCGCGGCGCTGGAGGACGCGTACGGCGCGGTGTTCCGCGAGTTGTACGACGAGTTGCGCGCCGAGGCCGGCGACCGCCCGGTGGCCCTGTCCGACCTGTGGTTCCTGGTGCAGGGGATGTTCTGGGGCGACGGCGAGCGACCCGTGGACGCGGTCGCCGCGGAGTTCGCCGGCCGGTGGGCGGGCCTGTTCGGGCTCGACGCCCTGCCCGACGGGACCACCGACGTGCGGCTGCGGGCGGCCGACCTGGCGGCGCGGGTCGCCGAGGTGTTCCCAACCGTCCACCCGGGTTGGAGCAACGGCCGGCTGCACAGCCCGGACCTGCAGATCTGCGCGGCCGACGCGGCGGCCCTCGCACGCGGCGACTACACCGTGGTGCTCGGGGAGCTGCACACCGCCTGGCCGTCCTTCGACTGCCAGGTGTTCACCCCGTCGCACCCGGACGTGGAGCGGCTGCGCGCCGCCCTCGCCGAGGACCTGGGGGAGCGGCGGATCCGGCTGTTGTTCCCCACCGACTGGCCCCGGCGCACCAGCCGGGTCGCGGAGGCGCTGATCGGCCCCACGGACCGGCAGCTGGCGTTCCTGCCGGCGCCCGGCGCCGACCCGGCGCGGGTGCTGCCCACGGTCGCGCTCGCCGTCACCGACGACGCCGGCCGGCTGGTCGCGACGGCACCGGACGGCCAGCGCTGGCCGCTGACCGAGGTCTTCTCCGGCCTGCTCGCCGCGCACGCCGTCGACGGGTTCAAGCTGGTGGCCGCCGCGCCGTACACGCCCAGGATCACCCTGGACCGGCTGGTGGTGGCGCGGCAGACGTGGCGTACCACGGTCGGGGAGTGCGGCCTGGGCACGGTGACCGGGGAGCGGGAGCGGTTCCTGGCCGTCCGCCGCTGGCGCCGCCGGCTCGGCCTGCCGGAGTGGGTCTACGCGAAGCTCGGCACCGAGACCAAACCGTGCTTCGTCGACCTGAGCAGCCCGGCGTTCGCCAACATGTTCTGCGCCATGGTGCGGGCCGCCCGCGCCGACGGCGGCGACGCCACCTCCCTGGTGGTCAGCGAGATGCTGCCCACCCCCGACGACGCCTGGGTGCCCGACGCGCACGGCCGGCGCTACTTCAGCGAACTGCGGTTGCACATCGTGGACGCCGAAGAAGCGGAGGTGGCGCGGTGAGCCACCGGATCCCGCTCGGCGACACGGGCTGGTGGGTCTGGCGCGACGTCGTGCTGCGCACCGCCGGTTTCCCGGCCGCCGGGCTGGAGACGTTCGCCGCACCGGAGGCCGCCGCGGCGGCCGACGCGCTGCTCGACGGCGAGGGCACCCCGGACGTGTTCGACAAGGCCTTCCGGTCGGCCCAGCTCGACGCGTCCGCGCGGGCCGACGCCATCGCCGCCGACCCGCTGCTGCGCGAGGCGGTCACCTGGCAGAACCCGGACATGCTGGTCGCGCTGGACGGGCTGCTGCGGACCGACCCGGCGGCGCGGAACTGGCGTCGGCGCACGCGCGAGTCGACCCTCCTGCGGTACTGGCAGCGCTACTGCGGCAAGGCGGAGACCATCGGCTTCTTCGGCCCGGTCTGCTGGGGCCGCCTCGACCCGGACGACCCGGCCACGCGGCTGCGCCCCGGGCCGGGCCTGGTGGCCCGTCGGGAGGTCCACTTCGAGGCGTGGGCGCTGATCGCGTACGCCGACCGGCTCGCCGACGACCCGGCCGTACGCCGCTGGTGGGCGCCCGCGGTGCCGCCGCACCTCAGCGTGTCGGGACGGCAGCTGCACCGGCCGCCGCACCCCCCGGTGGAGGTGAGCGCCGCCGAGGCGCGGCTGCTGGCGTACTGCGACGGCCGGACACCGGCCGCGACGGTGGTCGCGCGCGCCCGCGCCGACGCCGACAGCGGCCTGCGCTCCGAGGCCGACGGCTTCCTGCTGCTCGACCGGCTCGTCGAACGGGCCCTGCTCACCTGGGACGCCACGCTGCCGATCAGCCCGCGTGCCGAGCAGGTGCTGCGGGACCGGCTCGCCGCGATCGGCGACCCGGCGTTGCGCGCCGCGGTGACCGGGGACTTCGACCGGCTGTGCGCGGCCCGGGACGCGGTGGCCGCCGCGTCGGGCGACGCGGACCGGCTGGGCGCGGCGCTCGCCGCGCTGAACGCCGAGTTCACCGCGGTCACCGGGCGGCCGGCGACCCGGCACGCCGGTCAGATGTACGCGGGCCGCACCGTGCTCTACGAGGAGACCGCCCGGGACCTCGACGTCACCGTCGGGTCGGCGGTGCTGGACGCCCTCGCCCCGCCGCTGGCGATCGTGCTCCAGGCCGCCCGCTGGCTCACCGCCGAGACCGGCGCGGCGATGCGCCGCCTCCTCGACGACCTGTACGCGGAGCTGGCCGGCGACGGCCCGGTCCGGCTGGCCGACGTCTGGCCGCTGGCGCAGGGGCTGCTGCTCGCCCCGGACGGCCCGCTCGCCGCGACCAGCGCACGGTTCACCGCCCGCTGGGCGGACCTGTTCGGCCTCGACGCGGTGGCGCCCGACCAACCGGAGCTGCGGCTGCGCAGCGCCGACCTCGCCGGGCGGGCCGCGACCGTCTTCGCGGCGGCGGGCCCGGGTTGGCCGTCGGCCCGCATCCACAGCCCGGACGTGCAGATCAGCGCCCCGGACGTCGCCGCCGTCAACCGCGGCGAGTTCCTGCTCGTGCTCGGCGAGTTGCACCCGGCGTACCTGCCGTTCGACAGCGCGGTCCTCACGCCGTTCCACCCCGACCCGGTGGCGCTGCGCGCCGCGTTCGACGCCGACCTGGGGCCGTCCCGGGCGCGGGTGGTCTACCCGGAGGGCTTTCCCCGGGTCACCACCCGCACCACCTACGCGACGACCGGCCCGGCCGACCGCGAGATCGGCCTCGACACCGCCCGCGGCGCCGACGTCGACCGGCTCGTCCCGTCGGCCGCGGTGCGGGTGGAACCGGACGGGGACGACCTGGTCGCCGTGCTGCCGGACGGCAGCCGGTGGCCGCTCGTGGAGATCTTCGGGCAGCTGCTCGGCCCGCTGCTGCTGGACAGCTTCAAGCTGGTCGCGCCGGCCCCGCACACGCCCCGGATAACCATCGACCGGCTCGTGGTGGCCCGGCGCACGTGGCGGACCACGGTCGGGGCGAGCGGGCTCGCGGGCGTCGCCGGCGACGCCGAGCGGTTCCTGGCCGTCCGCCGGTGGCGGCAGCGGCTCGGGCTGCCGGAGCGGGTCTTCGTGAAGGTCGGCACCGAGGTCAAGCCGTGCTACGTCGACCTGACCGCCCCGCTGTACGCGCAGTCGCTGTGCTCGATGGCCGACGCCGCCGCGAGGAGCGGCGCGGACGTGTCGGTGGTGGTCAGCGAGCTGCTGCCGGCGCCGCACGACTCCTGGGTGACCGACGCGCAGGGCCGTGGCCACGTGAGCGAGGTGCGGCTTCAGATCACCGATCCGATGACCTACCGGGGAGAGAACGGGTGACCGACATCCTGTCCATCAGCGCGGTGCAGGGGGAACCGCTGCCCTGGCCGGACGCGACGCTGGCCGAGCTGATCGCCGCGCAGGCCACCCGCACACCGGACGCGGTGGCCGTGCGGCAGTGGGACGCCCGGCTCACCTACCGGGACCTGCTGGCGCGGGCCGCCGGGGTGGCGGCCGCGCTGCGGGGGCGCGGCGTGGGCCGGCAGACCCGGGTCGGGGTCTGCGGGCACCGCCGCCCCGAGCTGGTCGCCACCGTGCTCGGCGTTCTCCTCGCGGGCGCCTGCTACGTGCCGCTGGAGCCGGGCGGTCCCCGCCGGCGGCTCCGCGAGATCGCCGAGGACGCGGGCGTCACCGTGGTGGTGGGTGACGCCGCCACGGCGGAGTTCGGCGACGTGCCGGGCGTCGAGGCGCTCGACCTGCCCGGCCCGGCGCCGCTCGCGCCGTGCCCGGCGCTCCCCGGCGACCCGGCGTACGTGCTGTTCACCTCCGGCTCCACGGGGCGCCCGAAGGGCGTGCTCACCACCCACCGCAACGTGGTCGAGTTCGTCCACGGGGTGGTCGCGCTCAGCGGCACGGACGCCGGCGTCCGCAGCCTCGGCATCGCGTCGCTCGGATTCGACGCGGCCACCATGGACCTGTTCGTCCCGCTGCTGCTCGGCGGCTCGGTGCAGCTGCTCGACGCGGACGACCGGGCCGACCCGGTGCGGCTCGCCCGGTTCATCGCCGCGCACGAGGTGAACTGGGGTTTCATCACGCCCACGGTGCTGTCCATGCTGGACCCGGCGCAGCTGCCCGGCTGGCGGGTGGTGCTCTGCGGCGGCGAAGCCGTCCCGGCCGAGCTGGCCGCCCGCTGGGCGCCCGGCCGCACGTTCCTCAACGGGTACGGGCCGACCGAGACCACGGTGCTCGCGGTCAGCGGCCCGTTGACCGCCACCGAGAGCGACCCGGTGCCGATCGGCGTGCCGTTGCCCAACCACCGCGCGTACGTGGTGGACGCCGACCTGAGCCCGGTCGCCCCCGGTATGACCGGCGAGCTGCTGATCGGCGGCCCCGGCCTGGCCGACGGCTACCTCAACCGGCCGGGCCTGACCGCCGAACGGTTCGTGCCTGACCCGTGGTCGGGGCGGCCCGGCGAGCGGCTGTACCGCACCGGCGACCGGGTCCGGCTCGACGCCGACGGGCGGATCGTCTACCTGGGCCGGGTCGACCGGCAGGTCAAGATCCGCGGCCAGCGCATCGAGTTGGGCGAGGTGGAGGCCGTGCTGGGCGGGCTGCCCGGCGTGGACGCGGTCGCCGTCGAGGCGGTGCCCGGGCCGGCCGGCACCGAACTGGTGGCGTTCCTCGCCCCGGCCGACGCGCCCGACGACGCGCGGCTGCGGGCGTACGCCGGGCCGCGGCTGACCACCGCGATGCTGCCGGCCCGGGTGGTGCGGCTCGCCGCCCTCCCGGTCAGCGCCACCACCGGGAAGCTGGACCGGCCGGCGCTGCGCGCGCTGGCCGCCGCCGACCGCCCACTGCCCGACGCGCCGGCCGGCGCCGACGAGCCCGTGGACCGCGCCGTGGCGCGGCTCTGGGCACGGCTGCTCGGCGCGGCGCCCGAGCCGGACACCGACTTCCTGGCCGCCGGTGGCAACTCGATCGCCGCGATGCGGCTGGTCGCGGCGCTCCGCGCGGACCTCGGCCGGCACGTCGACACACGGGACGTGTTCACCGCCCGCACCTTCGCCGGACTGGTGGAGCGGGTGGCCGCCGCCGCACCCGCCGACGGCGACGGGCTCACCACCGGCAACCCGCCCACGCTCTCCCCGCCGCAGCGGCGCCTCTGGTTCGTCGACCAACTCGCGCCGTCCAGCGCGCCCTACAACATCGCGGTGGCGCACCGGCTGCACGGGCCCCTGGACGTCACCGCGCTCGGCGCGGCACTGCGCGCTGTGGCCGAGCGGCACGACGTGCTGCGCTGGCGGATCCCGCAGACCGCCGGCGTGCCGTACGCGGTCCGCGAGGAGCCGACCGACGTGGCCGTGCCCGTGGTGGACCTGACCGGCGGCGCCGACCCCGAGGGCGAACTCGCCGCGATGCTCGCCGCCGGCGCGGGCCACGCGTTCGACCTGGCCACCGGCCCGCCGTGGCAGGTGACCGTCTACCGCCTCGCCGAAGCCGAGCACGTCCTGGCGATCACGCTGCACCACGCGGTGTTCGACGGCTGGTCCGAGGCGGTCCTGTACGACGACCTCGCGACCGCGTACGCCCGAGCGGTGGCCGGGCGGACGCCCCGGCTGCCCGCGCTCGCGGCCACGTACGCCGACTACGCGGTGTGGCGGGCGGAGCGGGACCGCCGCCGCGGCGACGCGGACCTGGCCTGGTGGACCGCGCACCTGACCGGCGTGCCGACCGTGCTGGACCTGCCGCGGGACCGCCCCCGGCCGGCCGTGCAGACGTACACGGGCGCCGAGGCCGCCGTGCGGTTGCCCGAGGCGACCGACCTCGCGGTGCGCGAGCTGGCCGAACGGCGCGGCACCACCGTCGCGGCCGTGCTGCTGGCCGCCTTCGGCGAGCTGCTCGCCCGGCTCACCGGCGGCGACGACCACCTGCTCGGCGCGATCGTCGCCGACCGCCGCCTGGCCGCGTTCGACGACGTGGTCGGCTTCTTCATCGACACCGTGCCGGTCCGGGTCCGCACGGGTGGGGCGACGTTCGCCGACCTGGTCGACCGCTGCGCCGCCGAGCTGCACGAGGTGACCACCCACCCTGGCGCGCCGCTGGAACGGATCGTCGAGGCGCTCGGCGTCGGCCGCGACACCTCCCGCGCGCCGCTGGTGCAGGTGCTGTTCAACGTGCTCAACTTCGTCCCGCCCCGGCTGTCGCTGACCGGCCTGGCCGGTGAGCCCGTCCCCGTGCCCAAGCCCGGATCGCCGTTCGACATCACCGTCTACGTGGTGGAACGCGCCGGCTGCGTGGGCGTCGAGGTCGTGCACAACCCGGACCTGTTCGACGCCGAGCGGATCGACGCGCTGCTGGCCGACCTGGCCGCCCTGGTCGGCGCGCTCGCCGCCGACCCCGGCAGGCCGGCCCGCGACGTGGCCGTCGAGCTGCCCCGGCCCACCGTCCGGGTGGCCGGGCTCGGCGCGATGACAGTCGCCGCGGCCGAGCAGCCGCGGGCCGTGCTTCCGGCCGGCCCGGACGGGCTCACCGACACCGAGGACCTGATCGCCGGCATCTGGCGGGAGGTGCTGGAACGCGACCGCGTCGGCGTGACCGACAACTTCTTCGACATCGGTGGCCACTCGCTGGCCCTGGCCGAGGTGCACGCGCGGCTGACCGCCGCCACCGGCCGCTCGATCACGATGCTCGACCTGTTCCGCCACCCCACGATCCGGGCGCTCGCCGCCAGCCTCGACGGCGCCGCCGACCGGCCGGAACTCGCCCGCGCCGCACTGCGGGCCGCCGCACGCCGAAGCCGTACCCGCCGTAACCCACCCCGCCGCCCCGGCGGCACCGCGCACTGAAGGACACCGTGATGGACGATTCGACCGCAACCGAACTGGCCGGCGACGGCGACGGCATCGAGCCGATCGCGATCGTCGGGCTCGCCGCCCGTCTGCCCGGCGCCGCCGACGTGAGCGAGTTCTGGCGCAACCTGGTCGACGGGGTGGAGTCGGTCACCGAACTCACCCGCGACGAGCAGATCGCCCGGGGCGCCTCGGCCGAGGAGGTGGACGACCCCGGCTGGGTCAACCGCGCGCCGCTCGTCGACGGGTACGACGAGTTCGACGCCGGCCTGTTCGGGATGACCTCCCGGGAGGCGGAGATCACCGACCCGCAGCACCGGCTGTTCCTGGAAACCTGCCACACAGCGCTGGAGGACGCGGGCTACGACCCGGGCCGGTACGACGGCGCGATCGGCGTGTACGCGGGCACCGGCGGCAACACCTACCTGCACCGGTACGTGCTGCGCAACAAGCGCGTCGGCGGCAGCCCGCACGGCGCCGTCTCCATCGCCACCGGCAACTCGCCGAACTACGTGGCCACGAACGTGTCGTACCGGCTGGACCTGCGCGGACCGAGCCTCACCGTGCACACCGCCTGCTCGACGTCGCTGGTGGCGTTCCACCTGGCCTGCGAGGCGCTGCGCAACGGCGAGTGCGACATGGCCCTCGCCGGTGGCGTCAACATCGAACTGCCGCACGTCGGCTACCTCGGCATGGACGGCTTCACCTCACCGGACGGCCGGTGCCGGCCGTTCGACGCCGGCGCGAACGGCACCGTCTGGGGCAGCGGCGTGGGCGTCACCCTGCTCAAGCGCCTCTCCGACGCGATCGCCGACGGCGACGCCATCCGTGCCGTGGTGCTCGGCAACGCCATCAACAACGACGGCGCCGGCAAGGTGGGCTTCACGGCCCCGAGCATCGACGGCCAGATGGAGGCCGTCGCCCAGGCCGTGGCAATGGCCGGCGTGGACCCGCGCACCATCAGCTACGTCGAGGCGCACGGCACCGGCACCGCCATGGGCGACCCGATCGAGGTGGGCGCGCTCTCCGCCGTGTACACGAAGGACACCGACGACCGGGGCTGGTGCGGCATCGGGTCGGTGAAGTCGAACATCGGCCACCTCAGCCAGCCGTCCGGCATCGTGAGCGTCATCAAGACGGTGCTCGCCATGGAGCACGGCCTGATCCCGCCGACGGTCAACTACGAGAGCCCGAACCCGGCGATCGAGTTCGCCGACACCCCGTTCTACGTGGCGAACACCCTCACCAAGTGGGACACCGACGGCGGTCCGCGCCGCGCCGGGGTCAGCTCCTTCGGCATCGGCGGCACCAACGCCCACGTGGTGCTGGAGCAGGCGCCCGCCGCGTACCGGGTGCCCCGCCGGGTGCGCCCGGCCCAGCTGCTGCACGTCTCGGCGCAGACCCCCACCGCGCTGGAGAGCGCGGTGCAGCGGCTCGCCGCGCACCTGACCGCCGCGGCCGACGCCGGGCCGGAGTACCTCGCTGACGTGGCGCACACCCTGCGGGTCGGCCGCCGGGAGTATCCGCACCGGGCCGCGGTGGTCGCCACCGACGTGCCGACGGCGGCCACCGCCCTCCTCGACCCCCGGCGCGGGCACCGGGGGTCGACCGACGGCCCGGCCCCGAGGCTGGCCTTCCTGTTCAGCGGGCAGGGCGCGCAGTACGCCGGGATGGGCGCCCAGCTCTACGCCGAGGAGCCCGCGTTCGCGGCCATCGTCGACGAGTGCGCCGAGCTGCTCCGTCCCGAGCTGGGGCTGGACATCCGCGACCTCGTCCTCGGCCGCGACCCGGAGGCGGGGGAGCGGCTCACCGAGACCCGCTACACCCAGCCCGCGCTCTTCGTGGTCGAGTACGCCCTGGCCCGGCTCTGGCAGGACGCCGGGGCGCGGCCGGCCGCGATGATCGGCCACTCGATCGGCGAGTACGTGGCCGCCACCGTGGCCGGCGTGCTGAGCCTCCCCGACGCGCTGCGGGTGGTCGCGGCCCGCGGTCGGCTCATGCAGTCCCTGCCGTCCGGCTCGATGCTCGCCGTCTCGCTCGACGAGAAGGCGATCGCGGAACGCCTGCCGGAGGGGCTGTCCATCGCCACCGTCAACGGCCCGGGCACCTGCGTGGTGGCCGGCGAGAGCGAGGCCGTCGCCGCCTTCGCCGAGCTGCTCAAGGGCAAGAGCAAGATGCTGCGCACCTCGCACGCGTTCCACTCGCCCATGATGGAGCCGATCCTGGACGACTTCACGGCGCTGATGGCGTCGGTGCCGCTGCGGGCGCCGTCGGTGCCGTTCCTGTCGAACGTGACCGGCGCCTGGATCACCGACGCGCAGGCCACCGACCCGGCGTACTGGGCGTCGCACCTGCGCCAGCCGGTCCGGTTCGGTGACTGCGTGGCCACCCTGCTCGCCGAGGGCACCTGGCAGCTCGTCGAGTGCGGGCCGGGGCGGCAGCTGGCCAACCTGGCCCGGATGCAGGTCGCCAAGGCATCGGCCGAGCAGCGCGGGCTCACCCCGCTGGGCAGCCTGCCGGGCCCCGGCGAGTCCACGGGCGACCTGGCCACCCTGCTCGGCACGGCCGCCGCCCTCTGGTGCGCCGGCGCGCCCGTACGGCTCGGCGCCGACCCGCAGGCGCGGCGGGTGCCGCTGCCCACCTACCCGTTCGAGCGGCGCCGCTACTGGGTCGACCCGGACCCGGAGCAGCCGCTGGCGGCGACGCCCGCGCAGACCGGTCCGCGCCCGCTGGCCGAGTGGTTCGCGGTGCCGGTCTGGCGGCAGGCCGCCCCGGAACCGCGTACCGAGCCGCTGGGCCGCTGCCTGGTCCTCACCGGTGGGCCGCGCGGGGACGCCCTGCTGGCCGGGCTGCGGGCCGCGGGAGCCGAGCCGGTCGAGGTACGCCCCGGCGACGCCTTCGCCGCGACGGAGGGCGGCTACCGGCTGCGCCCGGGGGCGCGGGAGGACTACGACGCCCTGGTCGCCGCGCTGGCCGCCGACGGTGTGCCGGCCCGGCTCGTGCACGCGTTCACCCTCGACGGCCCGGCCACGGGCACCGACATCGCGGCCACCTGGGCGGCCCAGGACCGCGGCTTCTTCAGCGCGCTGCACCTCGTGCAGGCGCTCGCCGGCGCCGGCCTGACCGCCGACGACGGCGGACTCCACCTCGACCTGGTCACCGCCGGCATCGGCGACGTACGCGGCGACGACCTGGTCCGCCCGGAGCACGCCACCCTCGCCGGACTGGCCCGGGTGCTCCCGGCCGAACTGCCCGGGCTGGCCGTCCGGCTGGTCGACGCCGACCCGGCCGACGACGGCGGGCGCGCCCTGGTGGCCGAACTGCGCCGCCCGCGGGACCCGCGGCGGGCCGAACTGGCGCTGCGCGGCGGACGCCGCTGGGTGGCCGACCACGAGCAGGTCACCCTCGACGCCGAGGGCGAGCCGGGCGCGCTGCGCGAGGGCGGCCGGTACGTCGTCACCGGCGGTCTGGGCGGTATCGGCATCACCCTGGCCGAGGACTTCGCCCGGCACGCCCGGGCCCGGCTCGTGCTGCTGTCCCGCTCGGGGCTGCCGCCGCGCGACCGGTGGGACGAGCACCTGGCCGTGCACGGCAGCGACGACCGGGCCGGGCGAGCGATCGCGGCGATCCGCCGGATGGAGGCCGCCGGCGCCGAGGTGCTGGTGCTCGCCGCCGACGTGACCGACCCGGCCGACCTGCGCCGGGTACGGGCGGCGACGGAGGAGGCGTACGGCGGGATCGACGGGATCGTGCACGCGGCCGGCCTGCCCGGTGGCGGCATGGCCGAGGTGAAGGAGCGGGCCGAGGCGGAGCGGGTGCTCGCGCCGAAGCTCGCGGGCACCCTGGCGCTGGCCCAGGTCTTCGGTGACCTCCCGCTGGACTTCGTGGTGCTCTGCTCGTCCATCACCGCGGTCATCGGCGGGTTCGGGCAGGTCGACTACTGCGCGGCCAACGCGTTCCTCGACGCGCACGCCCGGGCCGGCGCCGGCTGGCGGGCCCCCGTGCTGTCCCAGAACTGGGGCGGCTGGGCCGAGGTCGGCATGGCCGTGGAGACCGCGTCGCCGGCCGGCTTCCGCGCCGCCGGGCGGGACACCGTCACCACGACCGTCGACCACCCGGTACTCACCACCCGCGTCACCGGCCCGGACGGCACGGTGGTGCACGGCCTGGTCTCGGCCGCCACCCACTGGGTGCTCGACGAGCACCGCATCGGCGGCGTGCCGGTGGTGCCCGGCACCGCGCACCTGGAGTCGGTGCGGGCCGCGGTGGCCGCCGCGGTGCCCGCGCCCGCGGGTGACGCGGTCGTGGAGCTGCGCGACGTGGTGTTCCTGGAGCCGTTCGCGGTGCCGGACGGCACGGTGGCGCAGTACCGCGTGGAGCTGACCCCGACCGAGGACGGGGTGGACTTCGCCGTCCGGAGCCTCGCCGCCGGCCAGGAGCGCACCCACGTGCGCGGCGCGGCCGGCTGGACCGTCGAACCGGCGCCGCCGGCGCGGGAGGTGGCCGCCCCGGGCCGCCGGGTCGACGACGACGCGTCGTTCGGCCGGGGCCGGACCAGCATGCTGACGTTCGGCCCGCGCTGGAAGGCGCTGCGCGAGCACCACCTCGGCGACGGCGAGGAACTGGCCCGGATCGAGGCGCCCGCCGAGGCGGCCGGTGACCTGGCGTCGTGGGGTCTGCACCCGGCGCTGCTCGACGTGGCCACCGCGTTCGGCCGTGGCCAGGGCTCCGGCACGTACCTGCCGCTGTCGTACGGCCGGATCGTGGTGCGCGCGCCGCTGCCGGCCTCGTTCACGAGCCACCTGCGGCACCGGCCCAGCGCCACCGACGAGGTGGTGGCCGCGGACCTGAGCCTGCGCGACGAGGCTGGCCGGGAGCTGGTCGCCATCAGCGACTTCGTGTTGCGGCGCGTCGACCAGGGCGCGGTCACGGGCGGCCTGGCGGCCACGCCCGGCGGGACGGCCACGGAGTCCCCGGCCGGGCCGACCGAGGACATCCGGCCGGTCGACGGCGCCGAGGCGTTCCGCCGCAGCGTCAGCGCCGGCCTCGGCGCCCAGGTCGTGATCGCCACCCGCACGGTGGCCGACATCCGTGACCGGGCCGGCCGGGTGACCACGGAGAGCCTCGAGGAGGAGCCCGAGACGACGGCCGCGACCCCGTCGCTGACCGGCGGCGGATCGGCGGCGCCGCGCACCGACCTGGAGATCGCCATCGCCCAGGTCTGGCGGGACGCGCTCGGGGTCGCCGAGGTGGGGGTCGACGACGACTTCTTCTCCCTCGGCGGCAACTCCCTCGTCGCCGTGCAGCTCATCGCGGCGATGCGCAAGGCAACCGGCGTCCGGCTGCCGATGCGCAGCCTCTTCGAGACGCCCACGGTGGCCGGCCTCGCCGCCCGCATCGAGGAACTGCGGGCGGCCACGCCCGCCGCCGACGAGCCGGCGGCCCCCGCGACGATCCCCGCCATCCCGCGACTGCCGCGCGCCTGACCCCGAGAAACAGGAGAAGAGAGCATGAGCGACACGATCGCCACACTGCCGGTGGTCGTCGAGAACGACGGCCGCGACCTCACCGACCTCATCGCCGAGCGCCGGGCGGAGCTGCGCGCGGCGCTGGCCGAGCACGGCGGGCTGCTGTTCCGCGGCTTCGAGGTCGGCGGGGTGGACGGGTTCGACGCGGTGGTCCGCGCCCTGTCCGGCGAACCGCTCACATACACCGAGCGGTCCTCACCCCGGCACAGCATCAAGGGCCGGGTCTACACCTCGACGGACTACCCGCCGGACGAGGAGATCTTCCTGCACAACGAGAACTCGTACCAGGCCCGCTGGCCGCTGACCCTGTTCTTCTACTGCATCACCCCGCCGGAGACGCAGGGCGCCACGCCGCTGGCCGACGTGCGCCGCGTCTACCGGGAGATCGACCCGGCGGTGCGGGAGGAGTTCGTCCGGCGCCGGTGGATGCTGGTGCGCAACTTCCACGCCGACTTCGGCACGCCGTGGCAGCACGTGTTCAACACCGAGGACCGGGCCGAGGTCGAGGCGTACGCGGCGGCCAACCACATCGAGCTGGAGTGGCGCGGCAGGGACGGGCTGCGCACCCGGGCCGTGCGCGACGTGGTGCACCACCGCCCGGGCTCCGACACCCCGCGCTGGTTCAACCACGCGACGTTCTTCCACATCAGCACCCTTCCCAAGGACTACCAGGAGGGGCTGCTGGCCATGTTCGGCGCCGAGGAGCTGCCGTCGAACACCTACTACGGCGACGGCGGCGAGATCCCCGCCGACGTCATGGACCACCTGCGGGCCGCGTACCGGGCCGCGAGCGTCCGCTTCGACTACCAGCGCGACGACGTGCTGGTGGTCGACAACATGACGGCCGCGCACGGGCGCGAGCCGTTCACCGGCCCCCGCAAGATCGCGGTGGCGATGGCCGAGCCGCACACCCCCGAGAGCAACGGAGCACAGTGATGGCCGAATCCCGATTCCTGGTCGTCCGCAACGACGAGGAGCAGTACTCGATCTGGTCGGCCGACCGGGAGCTGCCGGCGGGCTGGCACGAGGCCGGGTTCGCCGGCACCCGCGAGGAGTGCCTCGCGCACATCGACACCGTGTGGACCGACATGCGTCCCCGCTCGGTACGGGAGGCCGTCTCATGACCCGCGAGTGGACCTTTCCCGCCTCGTTCGCCCAGGAGCGGGTGTGGATCGCCAACCAGCTCGACGCGGATTCGCCCGTCTACAACGTCTCCAACCCGTGGCGGTTCCCTGTCGGGACGACCAGCGCCCAGGCCACCGAGGTGTTCAACCGGGTGGTGGCCCGCCACGAGGCGCTGCGCACGTACCTGCGCGTCGACGACGGCGCGCTGGTGCAGGTGGTCCGCGAGGCCGAGCCGGTCGAGCTGCCCGAGATCGACCTGCGCGGCTTCGCCGGGGTCGAGCAGGTACGGCGGTTCGACGCCGAGCTGACCGCGCTGGCCCGTACGCCCATCCCGCTGGACGCCCCGCCGCTGTGGCGGGTGCGGCTGGCCCGGTTCGCCGACGACCAGGTGGCGCTGCTGTTCGTGGTGCATCACGCGGTGTTCGACAGCCACTCGGCGGTGCTCTTCACCGACGAGTTGGCCGCGTTCAGCCGGGAGGCGCTGAACGGCGCCCCCGCGGAGGTGGCCGAGCTGCCCATCCAGTACGCCGACTTCGCGGTCTGGCAGCGCGAGCAGCTGGCCGGCGCGGAGCTGGACCGGCAGCTCGCGTTCTGGCGCGCCCACCTGGCCGGCGCTCCCGCCGTGACCGGGCTGCCGCTGGACCGGCCCCGCCCGGCGCAGCTCGGCTTCGCCGGCGACGAGGTCCACTTCGCCCTGCCGGAGGGGCTGTTCGACCGTGTCGGCGAGGTGGCGGCCGGTGCCGCGGCCACGCCGTACATGGTGCTGCTGGCCGCGTTCGCGGCCCTGCTGTCCCGCGTCTCCGGTGACGAGGACGTGGTGGTCGGTGTCTCCACCGCGGGCCGGGACAATCCCGACCTGGCCCGGCTGATCGGCATGTTCGTCAACCCGGTGGCGCTGCGCTGCGACCTCGGCGGCGACCCCACCTTCGGGGAGCTGCTCGGGCGGGTCCGCGACGGGCTGGTCGACGCCATGGACCACGGGCAGACGCCGTTCCAGCGCATCGTCGAGGCGGTCGCGCCGCAGCGTGACCCGTCCGTGCAGCCGATCTTCCAGACCGCGTTGAACTTCATCCCGGACTCGGGGCTGGACCCGGTGGCGCTGGGCACCACGAAGGACGACCTGGCCTTCGACATCACCACCACGACCAGCCGGCTGGTCTACCGCACGGCGCTGTTCGACCGGGCCACCGCCGAGACGCTCGCCGCACGCTACGTCCGGCTCCTGGAGGCGGCCGTGGCCGAGACCGGGCAGCGGGTCTCCGCGCTGCCCCTGCTCGACGACGCCGAGCGGGAGCGGGTGCTGGGCACCTGGAACGACACCGCCCACGAGGTGCCGGCCACGACCGTGGTCGAGCAGGTGCAGCGGCAGGCGGCGGCCACCCCGGACGCCACCGCGCTGGTCCACGAGGGCGTCGCGCTGTCGTACGGCGACCTGAACGCCCGCGCCAACCGGCTCGCCCGGCTGCTCGTGGCCCGGGGCGCCGGCCCGGAGACCCGGGTGGCGCTGGCGTTGCCCCGCTCGGCGGAGCTGGTGGTGGCGATCCTCGCGGTGCTCAAGTCCGGTGCCGCGTACGTGCCGGTCGACACCGGCTACCCGGCGGGGCGGATCGCGTACCTGGTCGAGGACGCCGGGCCGGCGCTGGTGCTGGCCACGGCGGAGACCGGCGGTCTGGTCCCGGCCGGCGCGCTGGTGCTCGACGCCACCACGGCCGCCGGGCTGCCCGACACCGACCTGTCCGACGCCGACCGGCTCGCCCCGCTGCGCCCGGAGCACCCCGCGTACGTGCTCTACACGTCCGGTTCGACGGGCAAGCCCAAGGGCGTGGTCGTCGAGCACCGCGCGGTGGCCGCGTACCTGGCCTGGGCCCGGCACACCTACCCGGGACTCGCCGGCACCGCGCTGCTGCACTCGCCGGTGTCGTTCGACCTCACCGTGACGGGCCTGCTCGGCACGCTCACCGCCGGCGGCACCGTCCGGCTCGCCGCGTTCGACGACGCCGCGGCCCGCGCGGGCGGGCGTCCGTCGTTCCTCAAGGTCACCCCGAGCCACCTGCCGCTGCTGGAGCCCGAGCTGTCGCCCACCTCCGACCTGGTGGTCGGCGGGGAGGCACTCACCGGCGAGCAGCTGGCCGGCTGGCGGGCCGGGCACGAGGACGTGGCGGTAATCAACGAGTACGGTCCGACCGAGGCGACCGTCGGCTGCGTGGCGGCCCGGTTCGCGCCGGGGAAGGCCGTGCCGGCCGGGCCCGTGCCCATCGGCCGCCCCACCTGGAACACCCGCGCCTACCTGCTCGACGCGGCGCTGAATCCGGTGCCGCCGGGCGTGGTGGGTGAGCTGTACGTGGCCGGCGCGCAGCTGGCCCGGGGCTACCTGGGCCGGCCCGGCCTCACCGCCGAGCGCTTCCTGCCCTGCCCGTACGGGGAGCCGGGGCGGCGCATGTACCGCACCGGCGACCTGGCCCGCTGGCGGGCCGACGGGACGCTGGAGTACCTGGGCCGCCGCGACAACCAGGTGAAGGTCCGGGGCATGCGGATCGAGCTCGGCGAGATCGAGTCGGCCCTGCTCGCCCGGCCGGACGTGCGGGAGGCCGCCGTCGTGGTCCGCACCGACTCCGGCGAGCCGGACCTGGTCGGCTACCTGGTCGGCACCGCCGACCCGGCGAGCCTCGCCACGGACCTGGCCCGGGAGCTTCCCGCGCACCTGGTGCCGTCCGCGTTCGTCCGGCTGGACGCCCTGCCGCTCACGCCGAACGGCAAGCTGGACGTCGCGGCGCTGCCCGCCCCGGTGCCGGCCGCCGCGGCCGACGACGGCTTCGTCGCCCCGCGCACCGAGGCCGAGGCGCTGGTCGCCGAGGTCTACGCCGAGATCCTCCAGGTGGAGAAGGTGGGCGCGCTGGACGACTTCTTCGCCCTCGGCGGCAACTCGCTGCGGGGCATGCGGGCGATGGCCCGCATCCGCGCCGAGGTCGAGGTGGAGCTGCCGATGCGGGCCCTGTTCAGCAGCCCGGTGGTGGCCGACCTGGCCGCCCAGATCGAGCAGCGCATCGCCGCCGAACTGGACGGGCTCTCCGACACCGAGGTCGCCGCGCTGCTCGCGGCGGAGAAGGACGACCCCTCATGACCGACCTGAAGGACCCGGCCCGGGACGCCGCCCGGCAGGCCCTCATCGCGCAGCGGCTGCGGCGGCGGCAGGCCGCCGCGTCCGCGGCGCGGATCACCCCGCGCCCGGCCGACGCCGAGGTGCCGCTGTCGTACGCCCAGGAGCGGGTCTGGTTCATGGACCAGCTCGCGCCGGGCGAGGCGGCGTACCACATCGCGGTGCCGCTGCGGGTGCGCGGCCCGTTGGACGTGCCGACGCTGCGCGCGGCTCTCGACGGGCTGACCCGGCGGCACGAGTCGCTGCGTACCCGCTTCCCGGCGGACGCCGACGGCCGGCCGACGGCCGTCATCGAGGAGACGGTGGCCGTTCCCCTGACCATCGTGGACGCCGCCGACACCGATGCCGCGCAGGAGCTGGTGGAGGCCGCCGCCGCCGAGCCGTTCGACCTGGCCCGCGGGCCGCTGCTGCGTGCCCTGCTGATCCGCCTCGCCCCTGACGAGCACGTGCTCTTCCTCGGCAAGCACCACATCGTCGGGGACGGCTGGTCGGTGGACGTGCTGCTGCGCGACCTCATCACCCTCTACCGCGGCGGCGAGCCGCCCGCCCTGCCCGTGCAGTACGGCGACTTCGCGCTCTGGGAGGCCCGGGAACTGGCCGGGCCCGCCGCCCAGGGGCACCTGGAGTGGTGGAAGCAGCGGCTGTCCGGGATCACGCCGCTGGAGCTGCCACTGGACCTGCCCCGCCCCGCCACCCAGACCTACCGGGGCGACTTCGTCGAGTTCACCCTCGACAGGGCGACCACCGACGGGCTCAACGCGCTGACCCGCGCCCACGGCGGCACCCTGTTCATGACGCTGCTGGCGGCGTACCAGGTCTTCCTCTCCCGCCACGCCGGGCAGGACGACTTCGCGGTGGGCGCCTCGGTCGCCGGCCGCTCCGCACCGGAGCTGGAGAACGTGGTCGGCATGTTCATCAACATGCTGCCGCTGCGCGCCGAGCTGGCCGGTGACCCGACGTTCACCGAGCTGCTGGAGCGTACGCGGCGCAGCGTGCTCGACGCGCTGGAGCACGGTGACGTGCCGTTCGCCCGGGTGGTGCACGAGCTGGGGCTGCCCCGCGACGTGAGCCGGTCGCCGGTGTTCCAGGCCATGTTCGTGCTCCAGAACTACGACATGGGCCGGTACGCCGAGGTGCCGGGCACCAGCGACGTGGAGTTCGACTGGAAGCCCATGGAGCTGCGCGCCACCCGGTTCGACTTCGAACTGCACGCGGTGGAGACCGTCGACGGGCTCTGGGGCAAGCTGGTGTTCAACACCGACCTGTTCACCCGGGACACCGTGGAACGCATGGCCGGCCGGCTCGGCGCGCTGCTGCGGGCCGTGGTGGCCGCGCCCGACACCCCGGTCTCCGCCCTGGCGCTGCTGGCGCCGGACGAGCGGGCCCTGCTGGCCGCCTGGAACGACACGGCGGCCGACTTCCCGCGTACGCAGACCCTGCACGGGCCCGTCGAGGAGCGGGCGGTCCGCACCCCGGACGCGGTCGCACTGCGCTTCGAGGACCGGTCGGTGACGTACGCCGAGCTGAACACCGCCGCGAACCGGATCGCCCACCGGCTGCGCGCCGCCGGCGTGGGCCCGGAAACCCTCGTCGGCGTCTGCGCGGAACGGTCGGTGGAGCTGGTCGCCGGCCTGCTCGGCGTGCTGAAGGCGGGCGGCGCCTACCTTCCGCTCGATCCGGAGTACCCGGCCGACCGGCTCGCGTTCATGGTCACCGACGCGGCCGCGCCCGTGGTGCTCGTGCAGGAGCACCTGCGCGACGTGCTGCCGGACACGGGCGCCACGGTGCTGGCCCTGGACGACGCGGGCGTCTGGGCCGACCAGCCGGTGACCGACCCGACGCCGGTGGCCGATCCGGAGCACCTCGCGTACGTCATCTACACCTCCGGCTCCACCGGCCGACCGAAGGGTGTGCCGAACACCCACCGGGGCATCGTGAACCGGCTCGACTGGATGCAGAAGACCTACCGCATCGGCCCGGCCGACGCGGTGCTCCAGAAGACGCCGGCCAGCTTCGACGTGTCGGTGTGGGAGTTCTTCTGGCCGCTGCGGGAGGGCGCCCGCCTGGTGCTGGCGAAGCCCGGCGGCCACAAGGACGCCGGCTACCTGCGGGACCTGCTGGTCACCGAGGCGGTTACGACCGCCCACTTCGTCCCGTCCATGCTGACCGTGTTCCTCGCCGAGGACGGTGTCGAGGCGGCGACGGCGCTGCGCCGGGTGATCTGCTCGGGTGAGGAGCTGCCGCTGGCCACCGCCACCGACTTCACCGTCCGACTGCCCTGGTGTGGGCTGCACAACCTGTACGGCCCGACGGAGGCCGCCATCGACGTCAGCTCCTGGCACTGCGATCCGGAGCTGCTGGCCGGCCTCACCAGCGTGCCGATCGGCGCGCCGATCGCGAACCTGCGGCTGCACGTGCTCGACGCGGCCGGCAACGAGTGCCCGGTCGGGGTCGCCGGCGAGCTGCACATCGGGGGCGTCGGCCTGGCCCGCGGCTACCACCGCCGGCCGGCGCTGACCGCCGAGCGGTTCGTGCCGGACCCGTTCTCCGGGGAGCCGGGCAGCCGGCTCTACCGCACCGGCGACCTGGCCCGGTGGCGGATCGCACCCGGCGCCGCGACCGGCGGCCGGCCGTCGGGAGTCATCGAGTTCCTGGGGCGCATCGACCACCAGGTGAAGCTCCGCGGCCTGCGTATCGAGCTGGGCGAGATCGAGAGCGCGTTGCGCGACCAGCCCGGGGTGACCGAGGCCGCCGTCATCGTCCGGGAGGACACGCCCGGCGACAAGCGGCTGACCGCGTACCTGGTGGGCGCGGCCGAGCACGCCGACGTGAAGGCGGCGCTCAAGGAGACGCTGCCCGAGTACATGGTGCCGGCGGCGTTCGTCACCCTCGACGCGCTGCCGCTCAGCCCGAACGGGAAGCTGGACCGCAGGGCGCTGCCCGCGCCGGTCGTCACCCGCGCGGCGTCGGTGGCGCTCGTCGAGCCGCGCGACGACACGGAACGGCTGCTGGCCGGGATCTGGTCGGAGGTGCTGGGCGTGCCGACGCTCGGCATCGACGACGACTTCTTCGACCTCGGCGGCCACTCCATGCTCGCCACCCAGGTGGTCGCGAAGATCCGCAAGGCCGGGCACGGCGGCCGTCCGGTCGGCGTCATGGACCTGTTCCAGCAGCGCACGATCCGGGAGCTGGCGGCCTTCATGTCGGGCGCGGCCGGCGAGGAGGGGCCGCGCCGGCTGCTGTACGAGCTCACCAAGCCGATCCCGGCGGCGCAGCGCGTCGTGTCGTACGTCTGCGTGCCGTACGGCGGTGGCAGCGCCATCGTCTACCAGCCGCTCGCCGACGCGCTGCCGGCCGGGCACGCGCTGTGGTCGCTGGCCATCCCCGGTCACGACGTGGGGCTCAGCGAGGACGCGCTGCCGTTCGACGAGCTGACCACGCGGGTGGCCGAGGAGATCCTGGAGCGCGTCGAGGGCCCGCTCGTGCTCTACGGCCACTGCGGGGTGGGCAGCGCGATCGTCACCGAGGTGGCCCGCAAGGTGGAGGCCGCCGGCCGCGAGCTGGACGCGCTCTACATCGGCGCGATGTTCCCCTTCGCGCGCCCGAAGGGTCTGTTCGCGGCGGTCCGCGCCCGGCTGGAGAAGCTGCGCAGCAACAAGCACTACGCGAGCTGGCTCAAGTCGATGGGCGTCGACACCGACGAGCTGGATCCGGAGCAGGCGGACCGGATCATCAGCAACATGCGGGCCGACTCCCGCGCCTCGGAGGAGTACTTCACGGGGCTGCTCGACCGCCGGGCCACGAAGCTGCGGGCGCCGATCGTGTCGGTGGTCGGCTCCGAGGACCCGGTGACCGACTACTACACCGAGCGGTACACCGAGTGGCAGTTCCTCAGCGACACGCTGGCGCTCGTGGTGCTGGACCAGGCGGGGCACTTCTTCCTGAAGTACCGGGCCGACGAGCTCACCGAGATCGTCACCCGCACGCACCGGGCCGTGGCCGACGGCGACGTGGCGGAGCTGACCCGCGAGGCGCGGGGCGAGGACGCCGGCTGGGCCGTGCACGACACCCTGCGTGTCGGCGCGGACGAGCGGCCGAGGCGGGACGCGGTCAAGCCGAGCATGGCCCGCTTCGTGGCGGTGACCGCCGGGCAGCTGGTCTCCAGCACCGGCTCGGCGCTCACCGCGTTCGCGCTGCCCATCTGGTTGTTCACGCAGACCGGGTCGGTGGCCGACCTGGGGATGCTCTGGGCCCTCGCCCTGATCTGCGGTGTGCTGATGCTGCCGGTGGCCGGGGCGATCACCGACCGGGTCAGCCGCCGGAAGATCATGATGATCGCCAGCAGCAGCGCCGGCTCGATCCAGGTGGTGCTCGCCGCGCTGCTCTGGACCGACAACCTGGCGCTGTGGCACATCTACGGTCTCGTGGCGCTGAGCCAGGTGGCCGGGTCGTTCCAGCGGATCGCGTTCCAGTCGGCCGTTCCGCAGCTGGTGCCGAAGCGCTACCTCGGCCACGCCATGGGCATCACGCAGCTCTCCAACGGCTTCGCCATGCTGCTCATGCCGGTCTTCGCGGCCGGCCTGCTCGCCGCCATCGAGCTGAAGGGCATCCTGCTGCTCGACGTGGCCAGCTACCTCGTGGCGGTGCTCACCCTGGCCGTGGTCCGCTTCCCGGACTCGCTGGGCTGGCGCCCGCGGGAGCGGCTGCTGGTGGCGATCGCCAACGGGCTGCGCTACTCCTGGCAGCACCGCGGGTTCCGGCTGATGCTCGGCTACTTCGCGCTGGGCAACATCTTCCTGGCGCCCGCCCTGGTGCTCACCACGCCGCTGGTGCTGTCGTTCGGCACCGCGACCCAGGTGGCCCAGGTGGCGCTCGCGGAGGCGTTCGGGGCGGTGGC
The DNA here is from genome assembly GCF_003626655.1 of Micromonospora costi. Taxonomy (GTDB): domain Bacteria; phylum Actinomycetota; class Actinomycetes; order Mycobacteriales; family Micromonosporaceae; genus Micromonospora; species Micromonospora costi. The sequence goes on along the minus strand of NZ_RBAN01000009.1, from coordinate 73,251 downwards.
CGGCGGCGTGCTCATGTCGGTCTGGGGCGGCCCCCGGCACCGCCGGATGATCGGCGTGCTGATCGGCAACCTGGGCACCGCGATCGGGTGCGTCCTCATCGGCCTGGACGCCTCGGTGGCGATGATCTGCGTCGGGGCGTTCTGGCTGGCCATGGCGATGACCACCGCGCAGTCGATCTACGCGACGATCGTGCAGGTCAAGGTGCCGCAGCGCTTCCACGGCCGGGTGTTCAGCCTCAACCAGACCATCTCCTGGTCGACCCTGCCGATCGGGTTCGCGCTGCTGGCCCCGGCGACCACCAGCCTCTTCGAGCCGATGCTCGCCCCGGGCGGCGCCCTGGCCGACTCGGTGGGCGCGGTGATCGGCACCGGACCGGGCCGGGGGATCGGTTTCGCGTACGTCTGCTTCGGCGCGGCGCTGGTCCTCATCACCCTCGGCGGCTTCGCGATCCGGCTGCTGCGGCGTTTCGACATCGAGGTCGAAGACTCGCTGCCGGACGACCTGATCGGCGCCCAGGAGCGGGAGCGGCGTCTCGCCGCCCGCGCGGCCGAGCGGGAGGCGGAGAAGGTGCCGGTCGCCGTGTGAGCGGGAGCCTCCGGTCACCCGGGGCGGACGGGGCCGTCGGGTGACCGGGGGCGGGCGGGGTCTCCGGGTGACCGGGGGCCCCGACCCGAGCGCCGAGCCGAGCCCGGCGGAGGCCACTACTTCCCGGATGTTGCGCCCTCAGTGCCGGTGGGAGGGCACTACTTCAGGGAAGTCGTGCCGATTCTGGTGCAGGTCTGGCGCGCAGGCCACTGTCAGAAGGCGGTGGGCGGATCGGCGAGGTCCGCCTCCGGCAGCTCCGACGGCTCCGCCACCCACGCCGAGTAGACCGGCAGGCCGTGCCAGGGCCCGGCCGGCAGACCGTCGCGGGTGTCGGTGGTCACCGCCACGACGGCGTACGGGTGACCGAAGCGCAGCTCGGCGATGCGGGCGACACCCTCGGGCGGAAGCCCGGTCGCCGCCGCGAACGCGGTCACCGCGGCGGCCTCGAAGCCGTACCGGCCGTAGCGGGCCGTCGCGGCCTGGGCGGCCTCGTAACGCAGGGCGGGCATGCCCATCAGCTCGCCGAGGGCGCGCGCGGCCGCACCGAAGCCGAACGCGGGGTCGGTCAGGTCGTGCCGGCTCTCGGCCGACCAGCACGGCAGCACCGCGCTGAACCGTTCCTCCCGGCCGCCGTACGTCCGCGTCGGCTCCTCCCGCAGCGTCCACAGCGCGGTGTCGCCGAGCGGCAGGTCGTAGAGCGAACGGCGCCCGGTCGGGCCGCCGGGCAGGGACGCGGCCGCCTCGCCCGCCACCTCGTACGCGGCGGCGAGGACGTCGGCGGCGGGCACGCCCGGCTCCGCCGCCACCGAGACGACCAGCATCCCGGCCTCCCGGCCGTCGACGGTCTCCGACCGGACCGGCGCGGCGTGCACGGCCACGTCGCCGGCGCGCCCGGTGCCCGCGATCCAGCAGCGGTGGCCGTGCCACGGCGTACGCAGCGCGTGCCGCACACGGCCCGCCCACGCGCCGCGGCCGAGCGCGTCGCCGGACGCGACCTGGAACGGGTCCACCCACGAGACCCGGGTGGCCAGCGCGGTCGCCAGGATCAGGACCGTCTCCGGCGACACCGTGAGCGGGAACCTCTCGATTAGGCCGAGGGTGTGCTCGCGCGCCCACGCGTCGAGCGCCGGCTGGTCCGGCAGGGGGCCGGTCGCGGTGCTCTCCGGCAGCGTGGCCCGCCACCCGGCGAGGCCCTCGGCGGCGGACCGCTCCCACAGGGCGCTCGCCGACGCCACGAGCGGGTGCGGCGCCGACAGCAGGGCGCGCGCCGTGTCGGCGGCCCGGGCCGCGTCCGTGCCCAGCGCCTCCTCCATCTCCGCGCGGGCGGCGCCGGCGGCGGCCGGCGCGACGAGGGCCAGCAGCAGCCACGCGCCCAGGGGCGAGGCCACGTGGTGCCCGCCGCCGACGAGGCCGTGCACCCGCTCCGCGTATCGGGCCACCGGCCCGCTGAGAACCATCACCGCTCCACTGTGCCCGCTGACCGCGCGGACGTCAGCCCCGACGCGTCCTCCGGCTCGCCGGCGGCCCGGCGACGGGACACATCACATCGAAATATTTCACTATCATCTGCCTCGCCCCTGATTCACCGACAGACGGAGGGAACGCATGCGCATCCATGCGCGATGGCGAAGAAAGAGACTCGCCGCGACGGTGGCCACGGTCGTCGTGGCCCAGCTGGCGCTCTTCGGCGCGGAGGCGGCGGCGGACGCCACGCAGCTGTGGGAGGTGGAGGTCGCGAAGATCCCCACCGCGGAGTACACGCGGGACGCGAAGCTCTCCGTCACCGAGGCCACGCAGGCGTTGCGCCCGTACGTGGGCGACGGGCTCGGTGACAGCCGGATCGACCCGGTGCTGGCGGACGTCGACAGCCGCTACTTCGACGGCGCGCGGCTCAACAGCGCCGCGAACGGCGAGATCGCGTTCGACAACCTGCAACACCTGGAGTCGTTCCTGAAGAGCCGGCTGACCGGCGCCAGCCCGCCCAACGGCGAGGCCGAGCAGGCGCACGTCCGGGCCCTGGTGGACACGCTCACCGGCGTCCGGCTGCTCGCCGACGCGGCGATCCAGGACGCCGAGGCGACCATCGGTCCGTTCCGGGCCAGCCCTCCACCCGCGCCCGCCCCGGAGGGGCTGACCGAGGCGTTCGCGGACCTGGAGGCGGCGAAGGTCGACTTCGCCAAGGCCGACGACATGCTGTACAAGGCCAACCCGGAGCCGGCGACCATCCAGGCCGGCAACGCGTGGGCCAACGGCTTCCACGTCCTGGCCCGGCTCGGCATCACGTACGAGGGTGACCACGACAACGACGGCGTCGTCGACGTCGTGGAGCTGCGGCTCGGCGCGAGCCCGCTGCTGGTCGACTCCGACGGCGACGGCCTGACCGACAAGTTCGAGATCACCGAACTCGTCGGCTGGACGATGCCCAACGCGGTCGACACCGACCGGGACGCGATCGCGGACGGCGCCGAGGACGTCGACAACGACGGGCTCACCAACCTCCAGGAGCAGGACCTCGGCACCTCGCCCACCAACCCGGACACCGACGGCGACGGGGTGAACGACGGCACCGAGGTGGCCCGGGGCAGCAACCCGCTCGTGGCCGACCAGCCCCGTGCGCCGCCGGTCTCCGGTGACCTGCCGCCGATCGTCCCCGCGCCGGATCTCACGGACACCGACGGCGACGGGCTGACGGACATCGCCGAGGACGAGATTCTCACGGACGTCACCAACGTCGACAGCGACGGCGACGGCCTGTCCGACGGCACCGAGGTCGACGAGTGGGGCATCAACGCCCTCTCCCAGGACACCGACGGCGACGGCCTGCGCGACGACTACGAGGTGGCGCACGCCGCGGACCAGGAGCTGGACCCGGGCCGCCCGGACGAGCAGACCAGCAAGTGGACGTACGTCACCGACTTCGCCCTCGGCCTGGTGGCGGGCGAGTTCGCGATGCGGGACTCGATGGCGTGGCTCGCGGGCAACCTCTGCTCCGGGGCGCTGAGCTTCATCCCGGTGGTCGGCTGGATCGCCGGTGCGATCACCGACATCCGGGACGCCGTGGCGTCGGCGATCCGCGGCGACTGGGTCAGCGCGGGCTTCAGCGTCCTGGGTCTGATCCCGTACGCGGGTGACGCCGTCGCGATCCCGGCCAAGGCCGCCAAGTTCGCGCTGCGGTACCTGCACCGGATGGACGCCGTGGTCCGGCTCGTGGCGCGCTACGACAAGCTCCCCGACACGGTCAAGGACCTGGCTCTCGAGCTGATCCTCACCGGGACCTACGAGTATCTGCAGAGCGGCGACCAGACGCTCGGCTTCGGGACGCTGGCCGCGGGTTCGCGGTTCAGCGACGCCGACATCCGCCAGCTGTCCCGCGGGGACCGCACGAAGTGGAAGTCGATCGAGGAGGCCATGAAGCTTCCCAACCACAAGCCGGGCGTGCCCGTGCCGGCCCAGTGGAACTTCAAGGCCGGTGAGGCGTACCTGAAGACGATCCTCGGCGGCAACTGCCGCGAGCAGCACCTCGTGCCGACGACGGGCTACCCGAGCCCGAGGTCGAAGCACCGCAAGGCCGACTGCGCCGAGGTCGACCCGACCGACGGGTCGATGACGCTGCACGAGGTCAAGGTCGGCGTGCCGACCTGGACGGAGAGCCTGATCGACGAGTGCCTGAAGGACGCCTGGATCGTCACGCCCGAGGGCAAGGCCGTCCACAAGCAGGACGTCAAAAAAGTACACTGGCACTTCTTCGCGAGTGCCTCCTTCAACAGCATCGGGATCCACCCGCCGCTGCTGGAGTGCCTGAAGAACAACAACATCGATTTCACGATCCACGCACCAAGCGGAGCGTAATGCGGTGAGCCTGGACATGGGCGTCGTCCCGTCCGGGGCCGAGCTGAGCAGGGCGACGGTGGTCGCCCTGCTCAGCAGGCTGCTGGGCGACGACCGCGATCTGCACGAGGGTGTCGCCGCCGGGGAGTTCGCCGAGCTGGTCTGGGAGGGCGAGCGGATCGGGACGCAGTGGTTCGTCCATCCCGGCGCGACGGGCGTCAGCGAACTGGTCGTCTCGATCTTCGACGCTTTCCCCCTGCGGCCCGCCGCGGAGTACCGCGCCGAGGTGGCCCGGGTCGTCGAGGTGCTGCGGGAGCTGGCGCAGGCGACCGGTGGCCGGTTCCTCGTCGAGGAGGGCGACGTCACGGACGCCCCGCTCGGCGAGGTGCTCGACCTGGTCTCGCCGGACGCGGCCGCCACCACGCCCGCCGGCATGGTCCTGAGCACCACCACCGAGTCCCCGGAGGACTTCCTGCGCCGCTACCTGGCCGCCGGGGCCGAGCGGTTCGCCCTGCTGCGGGAGCGGACGGCCCGGGCCGGCGAGCCACCGCGGCTCGACCTCTCCCGCGACAGCCTGGTCCCGCTGTGGGCGTTCGCCATCGACCACCTGGCGCCGCGGGCCGTCGACGCGCCGCTGGAGAAGGTGATCCTCGACGGCGGGGACGTGTTCCAGCGCCCGAAGGATGCCGTCCTGCCCATGTGGTACGGCCGCAGCGCGTTCCTCGCCCCGTACGTCTGGTCCGACGGGTCCCTCGCGCTGGTCGACGCGATCTCGTTCTACGCCGTGGAGTGCGTGCGTCACGCCGTGCCGGGGCTGACCTGGCAGGTCGGGCACGAGGAACCCCGCGGCTACATGCACGAGGGCCAGCCGGTGCTGGCGGGGCGTGGCCCGGACCTCCAGCCGGTCACCTCGATGATGCCGCTCCTGGGGAGGGTCTACTACCTGCGCCGACCCGACCCCACGAACCCTCGGACGCCACCCGCCCCGGAGGACCTGCGGGACTGGTTCGACGCCGCGGTGGCGGAGCGCCGGCCCACCGGCGGGTGATCGTCGCCGCGGCGGGCCGGGATAGGCTCCCCGCCGTGGCAGGTCTGTTGAGGAGCGTGGCGGCCCGCATCGGCGGCGCCGTCGTCCCCCGTCCCCGTCGTTCCGGGCCCGCGCCGGCCCAGGTGGCCCGCCGGCGCCAGGTTGCCGCGCTGCAGCGCCGCGAGCTGACGTACGCCCCCGAACTCGACGGGCAGGCCGACCCGGGCGAGATCGTGTGGACCTGGGTGCCGTACGAGGACGACCCGCGCCAGGGCAAGGACCGCCCGGTGCTGGTGGTGGGCCGCCACAGCCGCACCCTGTACGGGCTCATGCTCTCCAGCCAGAGCGACCGGGACGGTCAGCGGCACTGGCTGGCGCTCGGGCCGGGCGCCTGGGACCGGGACAACCGGCCGAGTTGGATCCGGCTGGACCGCGTGCTGACCATGCGGGAGGACAGCATCCGCCGCGAGGGCGCCATCCTGGACCGCACCCGTTTCGACCGGGTGGGCCGGGCGTTGCGCGCCGGCTACGGCTGGCGCTGACGCCGCCCGTCAGGCCGGTTCACGGCTGGGCCCGACCGCGGCGGACCGCGCGTCCGGCGGCGGGTACGGCTGCTCGGCCAGCAGCCGCGCCAGGTGGGCGCTGTTGAGCGCCAGGGCCGTCGTCGTACGACCGGTCGTGTCCGGCTTCGGCCGGACGTCGATGTAGTCGACCTTGTGCAGCGCCTCGCCGACCCAGTAGGTGGCGCCGGCCGCGGGGCAGGTGAAGCCGACCTCGTTGAGCGCCTGCTGCACCTGGCCGATGGTGTGGTGGGCGCCGTCCTCGTTGCCGACGACCGCCACCCCGGCCACCTTGCCGTAGGTGAGCAGGCGGCCCTCGGCGTCGGTCTCGGAGAGTTCCGCGTCGAGGCGTTCCAGCACCATCTTCGTCACCGCAGAGGGCTGGCCGAGCCAGATCGGCGTGGCGATGACGAGGATCTGCGCGGCCATCAGCTTCGCCCGGATGGCCGGCCACCCGTCGCCGTCGCCCTCGTCGGTGGAGACGCCGAACCGCACGTCGTGGTCGACGACCCGGATCAGCTCACCCTCGACGCCCTGGTCGCCCAGGGCGTCGAGCACCTCGCGCCCGAGCACCTCCGCGCTCGACGGCGCCGGTGACCGCTTGAGGGTGCAGTTCAGGACCACCGCCCGGATCTTCGCCACGTTCGTTCCCCTCCTGCCGGTGCCGCCCGTTCTGACCGGTTACCCACCCGGCGGGTCGGAACACCTCGCGCGCCGGCACCCGATCGGTGGGCCGTCCGTCGGCCGGCCGCGCCGTACGCCTCGCGGCGACCGTTACCCACGGGGGACGCCTGCCCGCCCGACCGGAAGGAGAGCAACGATGAGCGAGCCCAGCGACATGGTGGTCGACCTGCCGTCGGACCACGAGATCACCCTGACCCGGACCTTCGCCGCACCACGCGACCTGGTGTTCGCCGCGCACACCGAGGCGGAGCACCTGAAGCGCTGGTGGGGGCGGGGCAACCCGCTGGACGTCGAGATCGACGCCCGGGCGGGCGGGCGCTACCGCTTCGTGGAGCACACCGGTGACGGCGACGCGTACGGCTTCCGGGGCGAGTTCCGCGAGGTCGTGGCGCCGGAGCGCATCGTGCAGACGTTCGAGTTCGAAGGCCTGCCGGGGCATGTGGCGGTGGAGACGCTCGTCTTCACCGAGCGGGCCGGCCGCACGGTGGTCACCGGCACCACCCGTTTCGACACGAAGCAGGAGCGCGACGGCATGCTCGACTCCGGCATGACCCAGGGGGCCGCCGAGTCGTACGCCGCGCTGGAACGGCACCTGGCCACCCTGGTCTGAGCGCTGCGCCCGCGCGGCCACCGACGACGCAGCGGGTTCCGGCCGACCGGCCGGAACCCGCCACTCGTCTCTCCTCCTTTCTCGCTGTGACCCGTGGTCAGGTCCGGGTGCTCGCCCGGACCTGCCGCGTCGAGGCGGGGACCGGCGCACGTCGGGCGCGCACGGTCGCCGCGGGGATGGCCGGTCGCCAGCCGACCAGCCGGGGGCGGCGGCGGGCACTGACGTCCTCGATCCAGCCGAACGCCAGCACGACGAGGACGATCAGCACGAGTGCCACCGCCAGGTACCCGACCTGCCCGACCCGCCAGGCGTCGAGCCGGTCGCCGAGCCCGAAGCAGACCGCGATGGCCGCGTTGTGCCAGAGGTAGATGGTCAGGGCGCGGCTGCTGAGCCAGGTGACCAGCCGGTCCAACGGCCGGATCCGGGCCAGCCAGGCCATCGGAGGGCGCGCCCGGAGCAGCAGGAGCACGAAACCCAGCGAGTAGAACGCCTGCGCCAGCGGGACGTCGTTGAGGTCGTACCCACCCTCCGGGTGCGTCACCGTCCAGCCGACGCCGACGCCGAGGCACACCGCGGCGGCGGCCACGAGGGCCGCGAGGGGGATCCGGCGCAGCGCGCCGTCGCGGTGGGCGAAACCGGCCAGCCAGCAGGCGCCGAAGGTGGCCAGGTCGGTGACGACCGACCCGACCGGACCCCCGAGCGTCGGGTACGCCGTCTGCAGCAGCACGACGCCGGCGAGCGGGAGGAGCACGGTCGGCAGCGGCCAGCGGCGGTAGAGCGTGAGCAGCGTGGGGGAGAGCAGGACGAACCAGAGGTACGCGACGAGGTACCACAGCACACCGGTGACGTCCGCCGCCCAGGCGTTCCCCGGCGGCTGCGCGACCGGGAACAGCCACGTGAGGAGTTCGGGCCACGCGGGCCGGTCGGCCCAGCCGTGCCAGATCATCACGGGTATGAGCACCGCGCCCAGCGCCCACAGCGCCGGCAGCAGCCGCCGGAGCCGGCCGTACACCGCCTGACCCGGCGCGCGGTCCAGCGACCGGGCCATGAGCGAGCCGCCGAGCGCGAACATGACCCCCATGGCGGGGAAGGCGAAGCTCAACCAGGCCACGGTGAACATGTGGTACGTGATCACCCGAGCGAGCGCGAGCCCGCGCAGGGTGTCGAACCAGCGGTCCCGGCCGTCGCCCGCCGCACCCCCGGCCGTCATCGCGTCCCCGCCGGCCGGGACGTGGTGGTCGGCCGGGTCACCGGCGCGTTTCAACTTGCGCCACCGCAGCCGGGTGCCGGTCAGCGCGGTCACCGTCGACCGCAGCAGGACCAGGTACATCAGTTGCCGGTACGCGAACTGCTGCAACGGCAGCGCCAGCAGCGGGAGGAGGCGTTCCCGGTCGAGCCGGAAGGCCACGACCGCGGTGACCGCCTGCACGGCCAGCATCAGCAGCCACGCCTTCGCCGTGTCGCTCGTGCCGAGGAAGAACAGCCCGTAGAGGGCCATCACGTCCAGGACGGGCCCGAGCAGCGGCAGCACCACCCCGAACAGCGCGAGCATCGGCAGGCCCACGCGGCCGAACCGGCCGGACGCGCCGCGTTCCCGCACCGCGCGGCGGTGCTTCCACATCGCCTGCATCGTGCCGTAGCTCCAGCGGTAGCGTTGGCGCCAGAGCTGGGTGAGCGAGGCGGGCGCCTCCGTCCAGGCGCGGGCCCGCTTCTCGTACACCACCCGCCAGCCCGCGCGGAGCACGGCCATGGTGATGTCGGTGTCCTCGGCGAGGGTGTCGTCGCTCATCCCACCCGCGGCGACCAGGACGCGGCGGCGGAACGCGCCGATCGCGCCGGGCACGGTCGGCATGCAGCCGAGCGTCTCGTACAGCCGACGGTCCAGGTTGAAGCCGATGACGTACTCGATGTGCTGCCACCACCCGAGCGGGCCGCGCCGGTTCGCGACCTTCACGTTGCCGGCGACCGCGCCCACCGTCGGGTCCGCGAAGGGCTGCACCAGTCGGCGTACGGAGTCGCGCTCGAACACGGTGTCGCCGTCGACCATCACGATGATCTCGTGGCTGGCGTGGGCGATGCCGGTGTTGAGCGCGCTGGACTTGCCGCCGTTGGGTTTGCGGATCACCCGCACGTTGCGCAGCCCGAGCCCCTCGACCAGATCGGCCGTGCCGTCGGTGGAACCGTCGTCGACGACGATCACCTCGATGCCGCGGTGGTCCCCGTTGGCCAGTGACCGGACGCTGTCGACGATTCCGGCCTGTTCGTTGTACGCCGGCACGATGATCGACACCGGTTCGGTGACCGGCGGACCCCAGTACCCGCGCCGGCGTCGCCAGGCCAGTCGGGGCGCGAGGACGAGGAGGAGCAGCGTACGGGCGAGCATCAGCAGGCCCACCAGCACGAACACCACGCGGAGCGCGGCGAGGAACAGGTCGGCGATCCGTACCGCCACGACGACCCCGCCCGCCCGCCACCGCTCGAGTTCGGAGATCGGCTGGTTGCCGGGGATCGGCGGGAACGACTCGTCGTCGCCCTCGAACCGGCCCTGGTCGACGGCGTCGCTCACCGTCGTGAACGTGTAGCCGCGGGCGATCATCGCGGGGATGAACCGGTCGAGGGCGGCGACGGTCTGTGCCCGGTCCCCGCCGGCGTCGTGCATCAGCACGACCGCTCCCTGGCCGGGTGGCGGGGTCATGTTCCGCACGATCGCGTCCACCCCGGGGCGGGCCCAGTCCTGGCTGTCGGTGTCGTTCACCACGGTCAGGTAGCCGAGGTGACCCGCCTCCCGGATCGCCGCCCAGGCGTCGTCGTCGACCGCGTCGGCCGTGGACGAGTAGGGGAAACGCAGCAGTTTCGTCCGGACGCCGGCGGCGTTCATGATCGCCCGCTGGGTCTGGGTGTACTCCAGTCGCCGTCGCCAGGCCGGTAGCAGGGTGGCGTCCGGGTGGCTGAAGGTGTGTACGCCCAGCTCGTGTCCCTCGGCCGCGATCCGTTCGGTGAGGTCGGGGTGGCGTGCCACCTGACTGCCGATCACGAAGAAGGTCGCCTGGGCCCGGTGGCGGCGCAGCACGTCGAGGACCTGCGGCGTCCACACCGGATCGGGACCGTCGTCGAAGGTGAGGGCGATGGTGCGCGGCGGGACCCGGTGGGACGTGGGCCGCTCGCCGGTCGTGTCGATGAGCGGTCCGCCCGACCTGATTCCGGCCGGCACCCGGCCCTGGTCGCCCGTCTCCCGCACGTGGTCGGGGGTGAACTCGGAGTTCGCGTACGCCTCGACCAGCAGCACGCTGAGCAGGACGGTCAGCAGGGTCCCGTACACCACCCAGCTCGTCCGCAGCGGGAGCCGGAGCCGGCGGCGGGCCCGGGGCCGGTCGGACGCCGGACGCGTCGTCGTCCGGGTCATTGGGCCAGCAACCGCTCGACGAGCCCGGGACCGGCCGGGACCGTGGGCGGCGGCGTCCCGGGGGACGGGCTCGGCAGCGGGCCGGACGGCGACGGCGGAGCTGGTGGGGTCGGTGACGCGGTCGTGGGGGTGGGCGAGGCCGGTGATCCGTGGGGCGGCCGGGGGGTCGCCGTGCCGGTGCCGCCGGGGAGGGCCGTGGGCGTCCGGTTCGGCGTGGAGGCGGCGGCCGGTGCCGTGTCGGGTGCGGCCGGGACCGGCTCCTCGATGTCGTTCGCTGTTGACGTGACGGGGGGAACCAGCAGCCCGACCCGTTCGGGCGGTGGGGGCGGTTGGTCGGCGGTCTGGACACCGCTCTCGTCGTCGACGAGCGGCGTGTCGGAGACCACCGGTCCACTGAGCACCGCGATCCCGACGATCGGCAGGTAGACGAGGGCGCCGGCCGCGAGGGCGACGCCGCAGCGACGCATCAGGCGGCGGCGTCGTCCGGTGGCGTCGACGAAGACGGGGACGGGTGCTCGGGTCGGTGAGGCGGGAGCATCGCCGGCGACGGGAGCGTCACCACCAGGAACGTGAACGGCCACCCGGACGAGGCTAGGAGGGACATAAACCCTTTATGTCCACTTTGTCGTAGCCACATCTCGGGACGAATTTCGTCATCCGAACAACCGGATGAACAGCGGCGTACGGGCATGAACGCGGCGACAACTCCCATTCATGTCGCGAAGTGTCGAAGAAGGGTCAATCTTCCGCACACCCCCGGTCCCGGCGATCATGCAGTTGTGGTGCCTGTCGTGCGGAGATATACCCCGTTCATCCCCCACCACGACTGCATGATCGACGAGGCTAGGGGCGGTCGCGTCGCCCTCATGCGGGGTGGCCGGCCGTCGCTTCCGTCGCGTGGGTCCACGGGTCCGGGTGGCCGTCGTCGATCGCGCAGACCGACCGGGTCGACGAGCCGGCGCCCAGGCTCTTCGCCCGGTACATGGCCGCGTCCGCCCGGTGCAGCGCCTCGGTCAGCTGGGCCGGGCCGGTGACCGGCGCGATGCCCACCGAGGCCGTGACGCTGAGGCTGAGGCCGCCGAGCCGGATCGGCGCCGCGAGCATCTCGCACAGCCGCCGGGTGGCGTGGTCGATCCAGCGGCGGTCCACAGTGGGGCTGACCAGCAGGCCGGCGAACTCGTCGCCGCCGAGGCGGGCCACCAGGTTGTCCCCGGCGAAGGCGGCGAGGCGCTCGGCGACGCTGATCAGCACCTGGTCGCCCGCCGCGTGCCCGTACCGGTCGTTGACCTGCTTGAAGTCGTCCAGGTCGAGCACCACGGCGATCAGGGGCCGCCCGGCGGCGTCGGTGAGCAGCGCCGCGGCCAGGCGGTGGAAGGCGCGCCGGTTGGGCAGGCCCGTCAGGGGGTCGTGGCTCGCCGCGTGCCGCTCCGCGGCGAGTTCGGCCTGGAGGTGTTCGATCTCGGCCTCGGCCCGGAGCGCGCGGCGGCGCAGCTGCCACGAGGAGAGCACCGCCCCGGCGGCGCAGATGCCGGACGCGATACTCACCGGATCCGGCACGAGCCCTCCCGTCACGCCACCGCCCGGGCCCCGTCGCCGCCGACGCGCCCGTGCCGGCTCTCGTTCTCCCTGGTCACGACCCAGGTCAGGTAACTCACTGTGAACGGATGGGTACCGTACACGTGGGTTATCATGCTCGCCGTCCGATGCAGATGCAAGAGCAGATGCACGTGCAGCAGCGTCCGATGTCGACCGCCCCTCCGCGCCGCCACCGCTCCTCCCCACGGCATCGGCCGGCACCCTGAACAGGAAGACCCTCATGCAGCAGCCGAGAAACGGCGTCCCCGCCAGCCAGCTTCCCCCGCTGAACTGGCAGAAGAGTCGTCGGAGCAACCCGAGCGGCAACTGCGTCGAGCTGGCCGAGCTGCCCGGCGGAGCGGGCATCGCCGTACGCAACTCCCGGCACCCCGACGGGCCGGCGCTGATCTACACGGTCGACGAGATCGCCGCCTTCGTGCTCGGTGCCCGCGACGGCGACTTCGACCACCTGATCGCCTGAGCCGCCGTCCGGCGGGCCACGGCTCGCCGCGCGGAGGAGTGCTCCCACCACCGGTCCGTGGCATGCTTACTCGTCGGCCGGGCCGGTGTCCGGCGTGGTACGCGGAGGTCGGCACGTGACGATGGTTCCCGCCGACGGCGGCCCGACAACCGGGCCGACCGTGCTGCGCATGCTGCTCGGCGCCCAGCTCCGGCGACTGCGCGAGTCCAGCGGAGTCACCCGGGAGGGCGCCGGGTGGGAGATCCGCGCCTCCGAGTCGAAGATCAGCCGAATGGAGCTGGGCCGGGTCGGGTTCAAGGAACGCGACGTGGCCGATCTGCTCACGCTCTACGGCGTGACCGACGCCGAGGAGCGCGAGGTGCTCCTCACGCTCGCCCGGGACGCGAACAGCCCCGGCTGGTGGCACCGGTACGGCGACGTGCTGCCCAGCTGGTTCCAGTCCTACCTGGGGCTGGAGGCCGCGGCGGCGCTGATCCGCACCTACGAGGTGCAGTTCGTTCCCGGGCTGCTGCAGACGCCCGCGTACGCCCGGGCGGTCGTGCTGCTCGGGCACGGCGCCGCCGCGCCCGACGAGATCGACCGTCGGGTCGCGCTGCGCATGCGGCGCCAGGAGTTGCTGCGCCGGGCGGACCCGCCGCAGTTGTGGGCCGTGGTGGACGAGGCGGCGTTGCGCCGCCCCATCGGCGGCCCGGACGTCATGCGCGACCAGCTGACGGCGCTCATCGAGGCGACACGCTCGCCGAACATCCGGCTGCAGATCATCCCGTTCGCCGCGGGCGGGCACGCGGCGGCCGGCGGCGCGTTCACCATCCTGCGCTTCGGCGACCAGGACCTGCCCGACATCGTCTACATCGAACAGTTGACCAGCGCCATCTACCTGGACAAGCGGGACGACCTCGACCACTACGCGCTGGCCATGGAACGGCTCTGCATCGAGGCGGAGCCGCCCGAGCGGACTCCGGAACTCCTCGGCCGGCTGCGCGACCAACTCTAGGCGGCCGGACCGGTTCCGGCGCTCTTTCGTGTTGACGCGTGTCGACGCGTCCCGCTAGTCTCTGAATCGATACAGTTCTGAATCGATACAGAGGGGGATCGGTGAAGCCCACCCTCCAGGCCGTGGCCGACGCGGTCGGCGTCTCGCGCAGCACCGTGTCCAACGCGTACGCCCGCCCCGACCAGCTCTCGGCCGCCCTGCGGCAGCGGATCCTCGACACGGCCAAGGCGATCGGCTACCCCGGCCCCAACCCGACGGCCCGGTCACTGCGCCGCGGCTTCGTGGGCGCCATCGGCGTGCTGTTCACCTCGCAGCTGTCGTACGCCTTCACCGACCCCTTCGCGGTCCGCTTCCTCGCCGGCGTCAGCGCGGCGGCCGAGCGGCACGGCACGAGCCTGCTGCTCGTGCCCCTGTCCGAGTCCTCCGCCGACGCCCGCACGGCCGTGGAGAACGCGGCGGTCGACGGTTTCTGCGTCTACTGCGTCGGCGACGAGACGTGGGCCCTGGACGCCATCCGCGACCGCGGACTGCCGTTCGTCACCACGGCCTCCCGCCTGGGCGCCGCCGGCCGCGACATCCGGTACGTCGGCATCGACGAGCGGGCCGCCGCGAGGGGGATCGCCGCGCACGTCGCGGCGCTCGGCCACCGGCGCGTCGCCCTGCTCGGCGACACCGTGCTACCCGACGCCCCGTCCGGTCCGCTGCGGCTGCCCACCGTCGACGTCGTGCCACGCCCCACCACCCACGACCGGCTCGCGGGCTTCGCCGACGCGTTCGCCGAGGTCGGCGTGGCCTGGCCGGACCTGACAGTGCTCACCGCGCGCGGCAACAGCCGCCCGGCCGCCGCCGCGGCGGTCGCCGGCCTGCTCGACCGGCCCGACCCGCCGACCGCCGTACTGGCCTGCTCCGACGTGCTCGCCCTCGGTGCTCTCGACGCCCTGGCGGGGCCGCAGCACGCCGGGCATCCGCCGATCTCGGTCACCGGCTTCGACGACATCGCCGAGGCCGCCGCGGCGGGCCTCACCACCGTGCGCCAACCGGCCGAGGAGAGGGGGCGCCTCGCCGCCGAACTGCTGCTCGACCCACCCGCCGACCCCGATGCCGGCCACATTCTGCTGCCCACCGAACTCGTCGTCCGGACCTCCACCGGACCCGTCCCGAGGAGTTGACCATGGAAAGCGCCACCGGCTTCGTCACCGCGATCGACGCCGTCACCCGGCACGTCAACTCGGCCCGGCCCGACGCGCCGGTGCGCGCCGAGCACCCCCGACCGGCTCGGCTCGCGCCCACGCGGCTGGCCGCGGCCGGCGCCCTGCGCCGCCTCGCCGACCGCATCCAGCCCCGGCCCGTCCCGTCCGCGCCCCGCTGCTCCTGATCGGTCCACCCCGGGCGGCCGGCGCCGCATCCGGCCCGCGCCGCCCCGCGTTCCCGTCCGGCCCCCGGCGCCCCGCCTTCCCGTCCGGCCCGCAGCGCCCTGCGTGCCCCGGACGGCTGACGCGGTAACCGGCCATCCGGGCACGGACGGGCCGGCCGGCGCCGCAAACGGGCGCGGCGGGTGGTGGGTGACCACGCGAGGCAGGCACACTGGACTCCCATGTCGCCGTTCGCATCCACCCTCCGGCTGCACGACCGGTACGTCCTGCACGAGCGCATCGGCCTCGGCGGGATGTCCGAGGTGTGGCGTGCCGAGGACGAGGTGCTCGGCCGCCCCGTCGCGGTCAAGGCGCTCGCCGCGCAGCTCGCCACCGACCCGCAGCTGCGGGCCACCATCCAGCGCGAGGCCCGCGCCGCCGCCCGGCTGACCCACCCACACATCACCCAGGTGTACGACTACGGCGAGGCGACGCTCGCCGGTGGCGAGGTCGTGCCGTACCTCGTCATGGAGCTGGTCGACGGCCACAACCTCGCCGACCGGCTGGCCGGCGGCCCGCTCCCGTGGCGCGAGGCCGTCCGGGTGGCCGGGCAGGTCGCCAGCGCGCTCGCGGCCGCCCACCGCATCGGCGTGGTGCACCGCGACATCAAGCCGGGCAACGTCATGCTCACCGAGACCGGCGCCAAGGTGCTGGACTTCGGTATCGCCGCGCTCGCCGGCCCGCACCACCCGCTGGCCGGGCAGACCGGCGAGCCGCTCATGGGCACGCCCGCGTACTTCGCCCCGGAACGGTTGTCCGCGGGGCCACCCGACCCGGCCAGCGACGTGTACGCCCTCGGCGCGCTGCTCTACCGCACGCTCGCCGGGCGGGCGCCGCTGCCCGTGCAGAGCTGGGAGGACGCCCTCGAGGTCCACGAGCGGCGTACGCCGGTGCCGCCACTGCGGATCGCCGGCCTGCCCGCCGACATCGCCGACCTCACGCTCGCCTGCCTGGCCGCCGACCCCGCCCGCCGGCCCACCGCCGCCCAGCTCGCCACCCGGTTCGGCGCCGTCGGGCCGGCCGACCCGCCCACCACCGTCGTGCCGCCCCGGCCGGCCGGGCGTGCGGCCGTCGCACCGCCGCAGCCGCCCACCCTCGTCGACCGCGCGCCGGTCACCCCGCGGCCGGCCGTCGTGCCCCGCCGCCCGCGCCGGCGGTCCCGTGGCCCGATCGCCGCGCTGGTGGCCGCCGGTCTGGTGCTCCTCGTCGGTCTCGGTGTGATGCTGAACCTCGGCGACCAGGGCGGGGGCACGCCGTCGGTGGCCGGCCCGACGACGGGGACGTGGACCCCGCCGCCCTCGACCGCGGCGCCCGACACCCCGCCCCCGACCAGCGCGGCACCGTCACCGACCACCGCGGAGCCCGGCCCGATCAGTCTGCAGCAGCTCGCCACCCAGTTCGTCGCGATCCTCGCGCAGGCCCAGGCGCAGGACGAGATCGACCGGCGCACCGTCGAGGACCTGCGGAACGACCTCACCGACCTGTTCCGGGGCAAGCCGAAGGACCGGGACAAGCGGGTCGAGGACCTGCGCGAGCGCATCGCCGAGGCCGTCGAGCGGGACCGCCTCTCGTCGGACGTCGGCGAGCGACTCGACGACCTCCTGGACCGTCTGGACGTCTCCTCAAGCCGCAACAACGGCTGACCCCGTTGCCCCGCCCCGGCCCGCCCCGCCCCCGGCTGCGTCGATCATGCAGTTGTGGTGCCCCGCAAAGGCCGTGGACGCGGACAGAACGGCCACCACGACTGCATGATCGGCGACGGGGTGGGGTTTTCCGCACCCCGCGCGCTGCGGTCTCGCCGTCGGACCGGGAGGACGGCCTCATGGTCGCCTCCCAGGTTCGGTTCGTAGCGTGGGGCCCATGATTCGTACCGCTCACGTCCTCCTCGCCATGGGTAACCTCCCCACGGGAAGCCTCGCGGCGGACGCCGAACCGCCGCAGGGCGGAGTGGTCGGCTACGTCACCGACCTGGTCGAGAGACTGGGTGGGCCGGGAGCCGGCCTCGCCGTGGCGCTGGAGAACCTCTTCCCGCCGATCCCGAGCGAGGTGATCCTGCCGTTGGCCGGGTTCGTCGCCGGTCAGGGGCGGATGAGCGTGGTCGGCGCGATCTTCTGGACCACCCTCGGTTCCCTCCTGGGGGCCCTGGCCCTCTACGGCATCGGCGCGACGCTGGGCCGCGACCGGATGCGGGCCGTCGTGTCCCGGCTGCCGCTGGTGAAGCTCAGCGACGTGGACCGGACCGAGGCGTGGTTCGTCCGGCACGGCGTCAAGGCCGTCTTCTTCGGGCGGATGATTCCGATCTTCCGGAGCCTGATCTCCATACCGGCCGGCGTGGAGCGCATGCCACTCGGCATCTTCGCCCTCTACACCACGCTCGGCAGCCTGATCTGGAACACCACGTTCGTACTCGCCGGCTACCTGCTCGGCGACAACTGGCACCTCGTCGAGGGGTACGTCGGCACGTTGCAGAACGTCGTCATCGTCGTCTGCGTGGCGGCCGTCGGCTGGTTCGTGATCTCCCGCCTGCGCCGGGCCCGCCGGGCCGCCGGGGGAGCGGAGCAGCCCACCGGACCCGGCGAGACCGGCACGATGGTCGGGCCGGACCCGAGCGGGCGGGGCACCCTCTACCGGAGTGGTGGCTGGGGCGACGACCACGGCGGGGCGCGTTGACCCTGCCCACCGGACGCGTCGTCCTCGGCGTCGCCCTCGGGGTCCTCACCGCCCTCGCCGACCTGGTCTTCCTGCTCGTCGCCGCCGTCGCCGGCGCCGGGGCCGCGCTCGTGCCGCCGGCCCGGCGCCGGCTTGGCGCCGCCGTCAGGGGGTACGCCGCGACGCTCGTCCGGCTCGAACGCCGCCGGCTCGCCCGGCTGCTGGGCGCCGGCGACGAACTGCCGCCGGGGCGTACGACCGGGGGGCGCGAGGTCGGCTACCTGGCGGCCCGGCTACTGCCCGGCCTGCTCGGGGCACTGGCGTTCGGGGTGCTGGCGATCGGCGTGGTGCTCGCCTGGATCCTGCTGTCCGCCGCGCTGCGCGGTGACGTGACCGTGACGGACTTCCTGCTCCAGGTGCTCATCGGCGCGATCCTGCTGCTGCTCAACGTGCAGGCCATCGCCAGCGTGGGCGCCCTGGACCTCCGGCTCGCCCGGTCACTGCTCGGCCGGGGCACCCGCGCGGCGCTGGAGGCGCGCGTCCGGGAACTGGCCACCACACGGGCCGGGGTCATCGCCGCCGTGGACGCCGAGCGCCAGCGGATCGAGCGCGACCTGCACGACGGGCTGCAACAGCGGCTGGTCGCACTCGGCATGCTCCTCGGGCGGGCCCGGCGCAGCCGGGACACCGAGCGGACGTACGCCCTCATCACCCAGGCCCACGAAGACGTCCAGCGGGCGGTCGAGGAACTCCGGGAGGTGGCCTTCCGGGTCTACCCGTCCGCGCTGGAGGACAGCGAACTCGGAGAGGTGCTCGGCATGGTGGCGCAGCGTTCCGCCGTGCCGGTGCGGATCCGGTGCGACCTGCCGACCCGCCCCGACCGGCAGACCGAGACGGTGCTCTACTTCGTGGCCTGCGAGGCGCTCACCAACGCCGCGAAACACGCCGCCGCTACCCTCGTCACCATCGAGATCGAGGCGGGGGAGGGGCAGGTCCGGATGCGGGTGCGCGACGACGGCGCCGGCGGCGCCGACCTCTCCGGGCGGGGCCTGTCCGGTCTGGCTCGCCGTGTCGCCGCGCTCGACGGTCGGCTCCACGTGGACAGCCCGGTCGGCGGACCCACGACCGTGACGGCGGAGCTGCCGTGCGGATAACGCTCGCCGAAGACTCGACGCTGCTGCGGGAAGGGCTGGTCCGGCTGCTCGCCGACGAGGGCCACCAGGTTGTGGCCGCCGTCGGCACCGCCGACGACCTCGTCGAGGCCGTCGACCGGGAGCCACCCGACGTTGTCGTCACCGACGTACGGATGCCGCCCACCCACACCGACGACGGTCTGCGCGCGGCGCTCGAGATCCGCCGCCGCCGGCCCGACGTCGGCGTCCTCGTGCTGTCCCAGTACGTCGAGAAGAGGTACGCGAGCCGACTGCTCGCCGACCGGCCGGAAGGCGTCGGCTACCTGCTCAAGGACCGGGTCGCGCAGGTCGACGACTTCCTCGACGCGCTGGACCGGGTGGCCGCCGGGTCCACCGCCCTCGACCCGGAGGTGGTCCGCCAGGTGGTCGCGGGCTCCGACCGTACGGACCCACTCACCCGGCTCACGCCGCGCGAACGGGACGTCCTGCACCACATGGCGCAGGGCCACACGAACGCGGCGATCGCCGAGCGGCTGCACGTGTCGCTCAGCGCCGTGGAGAAGCACGTCAACGCCATCTTCGACAAGCTCGACCTGTCGTATGCGGTGGGCTACAGCCGCCGGGTGCTCGCGATCCTCCGCTACCTGGGCACCTGAGACGTACGAGGTCACGCCCTCGCGCGCTTGATCGACTCCGTTTCGCCGATACGCCCGGGTCGAGGCGGCTGGGACACCGCCATATCGGCGATCTGGTGGGGATCATGCCTTTCATGGCCGGCCCCCGGCCTCCCTGCGCGCTTCGGCTCGTCTGCGCGCGCCGGCATGTATGCGCGCCGGCCTGCATGCGCCCCGCCGCTGTGGGCGCCCCGGCTCGCCGGCTCGCCCGGGGGTTCGCTGGGGGCCGGCCGGCTGCGTGAGGGCCATGATCGACACGGGTTGCGTGTATGTCGCGGTGTCCGGATGCGGTGGACACCGCGACTTCCAGGATGTCGAGTCGATCACCGGTTCCGTGCGGCGGGTTTGGGGCGTGTGCCCGGTTAGCGCGCCGACGGCGAGGCATCTCCGGCCGTGAGGCGATGCCTCAGAGGCATATGTATGCCTCTGAGGCATCACGCTCGTGAGGAGATCGGCGGCCGCGCGCGTGCGACCTGGGCGCGGCGGGCGGGCCGATTGCCGGTCGGTGGCTCGTGGCGGGCTGGGTGGTGTGGGTGGTTTGTGGGTGTGACCGGTGGCATCCCGGGGCCGGAATCGTCGGCGGGTCGGGGGCGTTGACTATGCCCGACGGCTGAGGAACCACCCCGCCAGGACGCCGGGCCGAGCACATGGCCCCGGGAATGATGGCGGGCCGCCGGTCGTTAGACACGGACCCGGCCGCATGAGGGCCTGCGGAATGATCGCGGAGCCCCGGTCGTTAAACGTGGACCCGGCCGGAGTGCATGGCCCCGGGAATGATGGTGGGCCGCCGGTCGTTGCAGACGGACCCGGCGCGGTGGAGCACCCGCCCACCCGTTGCGCCGGAACCCCCGGGCGCAGGCCAACCCCCCTATGGCCGCCCCGGAACCCCCAAGACCTTTCCCCCCTTTTCGTTTGGGCGCCTGTTGGTGCTCGCACCCGCTCGCCGTCCCCCGACGGCGTGGCGGGTGTCTCACCCCCGAGGAGCTTTCGATGAACACCATGCTGCGTAAGAGCGTGCTCGGTATCGCTGGTCTGGCGTTCGCCGGTGGTGTCGCCTCCGGCCCCATCGCCGCCCACGCCGCCACCCCCACCCACGACCTGAAGCCCGTTGCCGTCGTGCAGTCGGACAAGCCGACCGTGGACAAGGCCAAGCTCATCCCCCACGGCACGCAGGGCAACCAGTCGCACATCACCCTGAACGACGAGCAGACCGCGAACGTCAAGGCGATCATCGCGGCGACGAAGAAGTCGGGCCTGGACGAGCGGGCCGCGGTCATCTCGATCGCCACGAGCCTGCAGGAGTCGAAGCTGGAGAACCTGGGTCACCTGGGTGACGCCAACGACCACGACTCGCTGGGCCTGTTCCAGCAGCGCCCGAGCTCGGGCTGGGGCACCCCGGAGCAGATCACCGACCCGATCTACTCGACCATGGCGTTCCAGAAGGGCCTCAAGCAGGTCGACGGCTGGCAGAACATGCCGCTGACCGACGCCGCGCAGACGGTGCAGGTGTCGGCCTACCCCGACGCGTACGCGCAGTGGGAGCAGCAGGCCGCCGACCTGGTCGCCCAGCACTGGAACAGCTGACAACCACACACATGAACAACACGCTGGCCGGCACCCCACACACGGGGTGCCGGCCAGCGGCGTATCCGGGCCCGGCTTGAGGTGGGAACAAGGCGGTACGCGGGTACGTTGTGTGGGGTGTCGGTGTGTCCAGTGTCCCCGGGCCTCACCTATAACTGCCGTCGCGGAATACCGTTCGGCTGGAGCCGCGTCGCGCCACTCGCCGAGAGGCGACCTGCACACCGACACCCCAGCGCCGCCCCCGGCCACCCGGCCGGGGGCGGCGCTGTTTGTGTGGAAGCCGGAGCGGCCGGACAGACAAGGGGCCGGACAGACAAGGGCCCGCACCGGCAGAATGCCGGGATGAGCGCGGAGTCGTCCTGGGCGGAGCAGCCTGGTGTGGTCGTCCTTCCGAGCGGCGCGACGGTACGGGGTCGACGGATCGCTGATGCGTCGTCTCCGGCCGACTTCGCACTGTTGCTGGCGCCCGGCCCGGAGCCAACCTGGCCGCACCGGCGGATCCGGTGGCCGGACTTCTGGGTCCCCGTGGACCGCGACGACGCGCTGGACGCCCTCCGCGAGGCCCTGCAACGGGCGCGGGCCGGCGAGCGGGTCGAGGTGGCGTGCCGTGGCGGGCAGGGCCGGACCGGGACGGCGCTGGCCGCTCTCGCCGTGCTCGACGGGATGCCCGCCGAGCGGGCGGTCAGCTGGGTGCGCTCCAGCTACCGGCCGCGCGCCGTGGAGACGCCCTGGCAGCGGTGGTGGCTGCGGCGCCTGCCGGTCTGACCCGCCTCACCCGATCGGCAGGGCAGCGCCAGCCGGCCCGCGAGACGTCACCCGCCCGCGGGACCGGCCCGGCTGCCGGCGGTGGTCAGCCGCCGACGTACTCGCGCAGGTGCCGCGCGGTGAGGGTGTCGCCGCGCGCGACCAGCTCGGACGGCGTACCGGTGAAGACGACCTGACCGCCGTCGTGCCCGGCGCCGGGCCCGAGGTCGATCAGCCAGTCGGCGTGTGCCATCACCGCCTGGTGGTGCTCGATGACGATCACCGTGTTGCCGGAGTCGACGAGGCGGTCGAGCAGCGCGAGCAGTTGGTCGACGTCGGCGAGGTGCAGGCCGGTGGTCGGCTCGTCCAGGACGTACGTGCTGGTCTTATCGGCCATGTGGATGGCGAGCTTGAGCCGCTGCCGTTCCCCGCCGGAGAGTGTGGTGAGCGGCTGGCCGAGGCTCAGGTAGCCCAGCCCGACGTCGGACAGCCGGCCGAGGATCACGTGGGCGGGCCCGCCGGGGAAGAACTCGTACGCCTCGGTGACCGACATGGCGAGCACCTCGCTGATGTTCTTCCCGCGCAGCGTGTAGCGCAGCACCTCCGGGGTGAAGCGCCGCCCCTCGCACTTTTCGCAGACGGTGGCCACGCCGGCCATCATGGCCAGGTCGGTGTAGATCAGGCCGATCCCCTTGCAGGCCGGGCAGGCGCCCTCGGAGTTGGCGCTGAACAGGGCCGGCTTCACCCCGTTGGCCTTCGCGAAGGCCGCCCGGATCGGGTCGAGCAGCCCGCTGTAGGTGGCCGGGTTGCTGCGCCGCGAGCCGCGGATGGCGGACTGGTCCACGATCACCACCCCGTCGCGCCGGCGCAGGGAGCTGTGGATCAGTGAGCTCTTGCCCGAGCCGGCGACGCCGGTGACCACGGTCAGCACGCCGAGCGGGATGTCGACGCTCACGTCGCGCAGGTTGTGCAGGTCGGCGTTGCGGATGGGCAGGTGGCCGGCCGGTGTGCGTACCGCGGAGCGGAGGGCGACCCGGTGGTCGAGGTGCCGGCCGGTGAGGGTGCCGGAGCGGCGCAGGCCGGGGACGTCTCCCGTGTAGCAGACACGCCCGCCGGCCGCCCCGGCGCCCGGCCCGAGGTCGACCACGTGGTCGGCGATGGCGATGGTCTCCGGCTTGTGCTCGACCACCAGCACCGTGTTGCCCTTGTCGCGCAGGCGCAGCAGCAGGCCGTTCATCCGGGCGATGTCGTGCGGATGCAGGCCGACCGTGGGTTCGTCGAAGACGTACGTGATGTCGGAGAGGCTGGAGCCGAGGTGCCGGACCATCTTCACCCGCTGCGCCTCACCGCCGGAGAGCGAAGCGCTCTCGCGGTCGAGGCTGAGGTAGCCGAGGCCGATCTCGACGAGTGAGTCGAGCAGGTCGCGCAGGTTGCCGATCAGTGGCGCCACCGAGGGGTCCTCGATGCCGCGGACGAACGCGGCGAGGTCACTGATCTGCATGGCGGAGCACTCGGCGATCGTCCGGCCGTCGATCCGCGAGGAGAGGGCGGCCTCGTTGAGGCGGGTGCCGCCGCAGGCCGCGCAGGTGGTGAACGTGACGGCCCGGTCGACGAACGCTCGGATGTGCGGCTGCATCGACTCCCGGTCCTTGGCGAGGAACAGCCGCCGGACCTTCACCGCGAGGCCCTCGTACGTCCAGTTGTTGCTGCCCATCTTGATCTTCGTGGCCGGCTTGTGGAGGAAGTCCTCCCACTGCTGGGGTGTGTAGTCCTGCAGTTTGGCGGCCGGGTCGAACAGGCCGGACCCGACGATGGTCTGCCAGTACCAGGAGTCGACGGCGAAGTTGGGCACCTTGATGGCGCCGTCGTTGAGGGAGCGTTCGACGTCGACCAGCTCGTGCACGTCGAGGTCGGACACCCTGCCCAGCCCTTCGCACGTCGGGCACATGCCCTCGGCGAGGTTGAAGCTGAATGCTCCCGCACCGCCCACGTACGGGGTGCCGAGCCGGCTGAACACGATCCGCAGCATGGCGTACGCGTCGGTGGCGGTGCCCACGGTGGAGCGGGAGTTGACGCCCATCCGCTCCTGGTCGACCACGATGGCGGCGCTCAGGTTGCGCAGCGAGTCCACGTCGGGCCGGTTGAGGCTCGGCATGAAGGACTGGAGGAACGCACTGTAGGTCTCGTTGATGAGGCGCTGCGACTCGGCGGCGATGGTGCCGAAGACCAGTGACGACTTCCCCGAGCCGGAGACACCGGTGAAGACGGTGAGCCGGCGCTTGGGGATGTCGACCGAGACGGAGGCGAGGTTGTTCTCCCGGGCCCCCCGTACCTCGATCATGTCGTGACTGTCGGCGGCGGACCGTGCTGGCTGCGACATGCGAACCCTTCGCGAGATCGTGGGCAGGCGTACGCCCACCCTGGCACCGAGGTCTGACACCTTCAATTCTCCCATTCACGTCCCTATGGAGTGTTTCGCGAAAATGGAAGCGAGGCAGCGGGGGAAAGGGGCGGGAAAGTCTCAAACGACGTGTCAACCGGTACGGTGGTCGTCGTGGCAACGGGTGAGCGGCTGCGCGCGGTCGACCTCGCGGCGACCGCGGGGATGTCGGTGCAGCAGGTCCGCAACTACGTGGACCTCGGCGTGCTCCCTCCGGTGCGCCGCACGGACAGCGGCTACCGGATCTTCACGACCGAGCACGCCCGGGCGCTGGCCGTGGCGCGGCGGATGGCCGAGGGACACGGCTGGGTACGTACCCGCGAGATCATGGCCGCGGTGCACCGCGGCGACCTGCCGGCGGCGCTGGCGGCGCTCGACGGCGGCCACGCCGAACTGGACCGTGAACGCGCCGACATCCAGCGGGCACTCGGCGCCTTCGAGACCGTGGTCGCGAGCCCGGCCGCGGCCGGGCCGGCGCCGCGTCGCCCGGCCCGGATCGGGGAGGTCGCGCGCCTGGTCGGTGTCCGCACGTCCCAGCTGCGGATCTGGGAGGCGCGCGGGCTGCTGAGGCCGGAGCGGGCACGCGGCACCGGCTACCGCGTGTACGACGAGGCCGAGCAACGGGCCGCGCAGGTGGTGGCGCTGCTGCGCCGCGGTGCGTACCCGTTCGACATCATCGCCGCGGTGCTCGCCGAGCTGCGCACCACCGGCAGCCCGCAGCGGGTCCGGGCTGAGCTGGCCCGCCGCGAGCAGGACCTGCACCGGCGTAGCCTGCGCCGGCTACGGGCCTCCGCGGCCCTCCACGACTACCTGCGCCACCGCGAGTCGCTCGACTGACCGAGCGGGACGGGCCGTCAGCGCAGCGCGAGCAGGTCGAGGTGGTGGACGACGGGCCGACGGTCAGCCGGGTCGGGGAGGGCGCCGGCGTCCGTGCCCGGGGCGCTTCCGGCCCCGACTAGGGTGCGGGGAATGAGAGATCGGCTGCTGGCCGCGACGGCGGCCGCCGTCCTGCTCGCGACGGGCGCCGCGGTCCCGGCGTCGGCGGCGTCCGGCCCGGGGCGTACGGCCCGGACGGGCGCGGCGACCGTGCCGTGCCCGCGGGTGGCGGCCCCGAAGGTCTCCCGACCACCACGTCCGTCACCGCCGCCCGTGGGGCCGGAGGAACGGACAGTGGGCGGCCCCGACCTGGCCACCCCTGGTCTCGTGATACCGCCCGGCGTGCCCGCGCCGCCCGGGATCACGGCCACCTCGTGGATCGTCGCCGACCTGGACACGGGACAGGTGCTCGGCGGCTGCGGCCCGCACGAGCCCGGCACCCCGGCGAGCGTGCAGAAGCTGCTGCTGGCCGCCACCATGCTTCCCCGGCTGGACCCGAAGCAGGTCGTCACGGTCACCGCCGAGGACATGGACATCGAGCCGGGCTCGTCGGCCGTCGGCCTGGTGGAGGGCGGCCGGTACACCGTCGAGACGGTCTGGCTCGGGCTGCTGCTCAACTCCGGCAACGAGGCGGCCAATGTGCTGGCCCGGCTCGGTGGTGGCGCCGACGGCGCGGCCGGAGGGGTCCGCGCCATGAACGAGTACGCCCACCGGCTCGGCGCGCTGCAGACGCACGCCGTCACGCCGTCCGGCCTCGACGGGCCGGGGCAGTTCACGAGCGCGTACGACCTGGCGCTGATCGCCCGGGGCTGCTTCGCCGATCCCACCTTCCGCCGGTACGCGCTGACCGAGGCGACCCAGATCCCCGCCCAGCCGGGCCGGAAGACCAAGGGCTTCCAGATCCAGAACGAGAACCAGCTCATCTACCGCTATCCGGGCGCGCTGGGCGGCAAGACCGGCTTCACCGACCTGGCGCGGCACACGTACGTGGGCGCGGCGGAACGGGGTGGCCGGCGGCTGGTGGCCACACTGCTCGGGGCCGAGCCGCAGCCGATGCGAGGCTGGGAGCAGGGGGCCGCGCTGCTGGACTGGGGCTTCTCGCTGCCCCGCTCGGCCAGCGTCGGCCGCCTCGTCGAGCCGGGGGAGCTGACGGCCACTCCGACGGCCAGCCCGTCTCCGCCGGAGGCCTCCGACGAGGCGCGGCCGGCCACGGCGAGCCGTCCCGCCGCCGACCGGGTGACCCGCCCCTGGACGGTGGGGGCGGCGGCGGCCGGGGCGGGCGTCCTGCTGCTGGCCGGGCTGCTCCTGCGCCGCCGGTCCAGCCGCCGCGGCCGGCCCTGACCCGGCTGGTTCCGGAACGTGATCACGCTCGATCGTGGAAACAGGGGCCTCCGGACCGCCGCGAGGGCACTACTTCCAGGATCGAGCACGATCTCGCACTGCCGTACGCATCGACAAGCGCCGACGGGATCCATAGACTCTGGTCGCTCCGGTACCACGAGTCCCAGGAGGAAACCCGATCGCCTCACCGCGTACCCCACGTTGAGCGTGTTGCAGTGCGGCGACCCGATCTTCGGGTCCGTGGACGCCGCCGGGCTGGCCACCCTCGACCGGATCGCCGCCGGGGGAGTGGCACCCACCGCGGACGACCCGGCCCCGGTCGACGGCGCTCCCGCCCTGCCGGTCCGGATCCACAGGGCCCTTCGGCACCACCACTGACGGCGGGCGGTGGGAGATCGGCGGGATCTCCCACCGCGCCGCGGTCGAGGTCGCATGACCCGCGCGGAAGCGGGGATCACCCTCGTCACGGCGAGGAGGTGGGACCATGGCGGCACCGGTGCGGCACCGACGGGTCGCGGTGGACGGCGTCGACGTCTTCTACCGCGAGGCCGGGCCGGCGCAGGCGCCGGTCGTGCTGCTGCCGCACGGCTACCCGTGCTCGTCGTTCCAGTTCCGGAACCTGATGGCCGCCCTCGGTGACCGGTGGCGGCTCGTCGCACCGGACCTGCCGGGCTTCGGCTACAGCGCCACGCCCGACCCGGCCGACTTCGACTACACCTTCGCCGGCTACGGGCGGTTCCTGCGTCGTTTCGTGGATACGCTCGACCTCCGGCGGTACGCCATCTACCTGCACGACTACGGTTCGCAGCACGGGTTCCGGCTGGCCATGTCGGCCCCCGACCGGGTCGCCGCGCTGATCGTGCAGAACGGCGACGTGTACGCCGACCAGTTCGGCCCGAAGTACGCGCCGCTGCGGCGGTACTGGGCGGACCCGACGCCGCAGGGCCGCGCGGAGCTGGCCGCCACCGTGAGCGAGGCGGGCTTCCGCGACGAGTTCGTCGGGGAGCTGCCGGAGCGGCTGGTCGACCGGGTGAGCCCGGACCTGTGGACGCTCGCCTGGGCGCAGCTGCGTACGCCGCCCCGGCCGGAGATCATCGTCGGGCTCGTCACCGACCAGGCGAACACGCTGGCCGACTTCCCGCGCATCCAGGCTTACCTGCGCGAGCACCGGCCACCGACCCTCGTCGTCTGGGGACCGCACGACGGGTACATGCCGGCCGGTGCGGCCCGCGCCTACCTGCGCGACCTGCCCGACGCCGAGGTGCACCTGCTCGACGGCGGGCACTGGGCGCTGGAGACGAACCTCGACGAGATCGTGGCCCTGGCCGGGGACTTCCTGCGCCGCGTCCACCCCGCCGGCTGACCGCCGCGGTCCCGCCGCTGACCGCCGCCCGCCGGCTGACCGCCGCCCGCCGGCTGACCGCCGCCCGCCGGCTGACCGCCGCCCGCCGGCTGACCGCCGCCCGCCGGCTGACCGCCGCCCGCCGGCTGACCGCCGCCCGCCGGCTGACCGCCGCCCGCCGGCGGAGGGCCAGTCGGCTCAGGCGCCACCCGTCGCGGCGGGGGCGGACAACGGCCGCCGCTGCCGCGGAGGGCACGGGGCGCAGGACGCCCGGACGACCAGCTCGGTGGGCAGCCGGACGTGCGTGTCGCGCTCGACGCCACCGATCAGGTCGATGAGCAGCCGCAGCGCCTCGGCGCCCATCTGCTGCAGGGGTTGCGCGATGGTGGTCAGCGGCGGGTTGACCAGCGCCGACTCGGGAACGTTGTCGAAGCCGATCACGGACAGGTCGTCGGGCACCCGGAGACCCATGCTCCGGGCGACGTCCACTGTGGAGATGGCGGAGAGGTCGTTGCCCGCGAAGATCGCCGTCGGCCGGTCAGGGAGCGCGAGCAGTTCGGCGGCCGTGGCGGCGGCGCTCTCGATCCGGAACCCGCCGACGCGGACGAGCCGCTCGTCCACGGTCACACCGGCGTCGGCCATGGCCCGGCGGAATCCCGCCTCGCGCAGGCGTGCCGACTCGAGGTCCGGGCGTCCGCTGATGTGCGCGATGCGGCGGTGCCCGAGCGACAGCAGGTAGTCGGCCGCGAGCATGGCGCCCGCGAAGTTGTCGGAGTCGACGGTGGGCAGGCCGGAGGGGCCGGTGTGGGGGTCGACGGCCACGACGTGGAAGCCCTGCTTGGTCTCGACCACCGTCGGCGTGACGATCACGGCCCCGTCGATGAGCGTCCCGGACAGGCGGGCCAGCGACCGGCGCTCCCAGCCGATGGCCGTGTCGCCGTCGCCGCCGGAGTAGGCCAGCAGCTGGTACCCGGTGCCGGTGACCTCCCGGGACGCCCCCTTGAGCAGTTCGGTCGAGAACGGCTCGAACTCGGCCACCAGGATGCCGAGCACGTTCGTGCGGTGACTGCGCAGGCTCTGCGCCCCCAGGCTGGCCTCGTAGCCGAGCTGGTGGATGACCTGCTGGACGCGTTCCACGGTCGCCTGTGCCACGCCGTACCGACCATTCACGACCTTGGACACGGTCGCCACGGAGACGCCGGCCGTCCGGGCCACGTCCGACATCTTGACACGCTGCGGAAACGCCACGCCGACGATGATAGAGGGCCCCCGGCAGGCCGTCATCGGAGTTTCGAAAACGTTATCGATATCGATTGACACTGCGTTACGGGGCTGTAAAACTCCCCGGCAGGCCGAGTACCGCGACCGCTAGTCGAGGAGACGTGTCGATGGCGATGAAGCGCCGCGCAGGCGCCGTCCTGGCGCTGTTTGTGACCAGCGCACTCCTCGTCGCCGGATGTAACGGCGGCGACGGCGAGGCACAGAGCGAGCAAGAGCTGTACAAGAACCCGGTGACCCTGACCTGGTGGCACAACGCCTCGCAGGACGGGCCCGGCAAGACCTACTGGGAGAAGGTCGCCAAGGACTTCTCCGCGTTGCACCCGACCGTCACGATCCAGATCGAGGCGATCGAGACCAACCAACTCCAGCGCACCCGGCTCCCCGCCGCGCTCCTGACCAGCGACCCGCCGGACATCTTCCAGGCCTGGGGCGGCGGCGAGATGCGCGAGCAGGTGGAGGCCGACTACCTGAAGGACATCACCGAGCAGGTCAAGACCGAGGTCGAGAACATCGGCAGCGCGGCCGAGATCTGGCAGGTGGACGGCAAGCAGTACGGCCTGCCGTTCCGGATGGGCATCGAGGGCATCTGGTACAACAAGGACATGTTCGCGCGAGCGGGCATCACGACTCCCCCGACCACGTTCGACGAGCTCAACGACGCGGTCACCAAGCTGAAGGCGATCAACGTCGTCCCGATCGCCCTGGGCGCCGGTGACAAGTGGCCCGCCGCACACTGGTGGTACAACTTCGCGCTGCGTGCCTGCTCGGTCGAGACCCTGAAGAAGGCGTCCGTCGACCTCGTCTTCGACGACCCGTGCTTCGTGAAGGCCGGCGAGGACCTGAAGACGTTCATCGGCACCAACCCGTTCCAGCCCAACTTCATCGCCACCCCGGGCCAGAACGACCCGACCAGCGCGAACGGTCTGGTGGCCAACGGCAAGGCCGCCATGGAGCTCATGGGGGACTGGAACCGGGGCACCCTGGAGACCGCCGCCGAGGACCCGGAGGCGCTCAAGAAGTTCCTCGGCTGGTTCCCCGTACCGGCGATCGCCGGTTCCGCGGGTGACCCGAAGGCGGCGCTCGGCGGCGGCGACGGGTTCTCCTGCGCC
Source organism: Micromonospora costi (assembly GCF_003626655.1). Classification (GTDB taxonomy): domain Bacteria; phylum Actinomycetota; class Actinomycetes; order Mycobacteriales; family Micromonosporaceae; genus Micromonospora; species Micromonospora costi. Next base: position 42,918 of record NZ_RBAN01000009.1, on the reverse strand, counting down.
AAGAACGCCCCGGCCGAGTGCGTCGAGTTCCTCAAGTACCTCGTGAGCCCCGAGGTGCAGAAGGGCTACGCCGAGACCGGCACCGGCCTGCCCGTCACCAAGGGCGCGGAGGCCGGCATCACGGACCCGGCGCTCAAGTCCATCCTGGAGGCGACCGCCGGCGCGACCTACGTGCAGCTCTGGCTGGACACCGCCTTCGGCAGCACCGTCGGCAACGCGATGAACGACGCGATCGTCGCGATCTTCGCCGGCAACGGCACCCCCGAACAGGTCGTCTCGGCGATGAAGGCGGCCGCGAAGAAGTGACCTCCACCCTGAACCCCGCCGGCGGCGCCTCCGCGCCGCCGGCGGGCCTCCCGCCCGCCCGGCGCTCGTCGATCCGCGCGGCGCAGACCAGGCGCAAGTGGTACGAGATCATCGGACTCACCACGCCGGCGGTCATCGTCTACGTGATGTTCGTGCTGGTCCCGATGGGCTTCGCGGTCTACTACAGCCTCTTCCGCTGGCGCGGGGTCGGGCCGCCGACCGAGTACGTCGGCTTCGACAACTACGTCCTGGCCTTCCAGGACCCGATCTTCCTCGACGCGCTGCGCAACAACGCCATCATCGTGGTCGGGTCGCTGATCGTGCAGGGTCCCATCGCCCTGGCCGTCGCCCTGCTGCTCAACCGCCGCTTCCGCGGGCGTGCCGTGTTCCGCCTGCTGGTGTTCGTGCCCTACGTGCTCGCCGAGGTCACGGTCGGCATCATGTGGAAGCTGCTCCTGACCGGCGGCGGCACCGTCGACGCGCTGCTGAAGGAGATCGGCCTCGGCGGCCTGGTGCAGGCCTGGCTCGCCGACCTCGACGTCGTGATCTGGACGATGCTGTTCGTCCTCACCTGGAAGTACGTCGGCTTCGCCATCATCCTCCTGCTCGCCGGCCTGTCGAACGTGCCGCACGAGCTCACCGAGGCCGCCGCCATCGACGGTGCGAGCTGGTGGCAGACCCAGCGTCACGTCACGCTGCCGCTGCTCGGCCCCACGATCCGGATCTGGATGTTCCTGTCGATGATCGGTTCGCTCCAGGTCTTCGACGTCATCTGGGTGACCTCGGCGCCCGCCGTACGGTCGCTCGGCGCCTCGGCAACCATGGCGACCTACATGGTGGACAACGGCTTCTTCGCGCGGCTGTGGGGTTACGGCAACGCGGTCGCCGTGATCCTGTTCGTCATCTCGTTCATCGCGGCGGTGCTGTTCCAGCGCTTCCTTCTCCGCCGCGACGTCGAGGGCGCCATCACCGGAAGGACGAACTGACCGTGGCCACCAACGCCGTTCCGTCCCCGTCCTCCGCGCGCCGCCCGATCGCCTGGGGCACACCGTTCACGTACGCGCTGGCGCTCGCGGTGGCGGCCGTGTCGATCGTTCCGGTGGTCTACGTGATCGTCGGCGGCTTCCGCACCACCCCCCAGATCATCGCGGACCCGGCCGGCCTGCCTGACCCGTGGGTGTGGGACAACTACCAGCGGGTGCTGACGCAGAGCGACTTCTGGCGGCAGGCGTTCAACAGCGCGGTGATCGCCCTCGGTACCACGGCCGGCGTCGTGGTGCTCGGCGTCTGCGCGGCGTTCGTGCTCGCCCGGTACACCTTCCGCGGGCGGGAGGCGCTCTACACCTTCTTCACCCTCGGCCTGCTCTTTCCGGCCGGTGCGGCGATCCTGCCGCTCTACCTGATGCTGCGCGACCTCAGCCTGATCAACTCCTACTACGCGGTGATCCTCCCGCAGGTCGCCTTTCAGCTGCCGCTCACGATCGTGATCCTGCGGCCCTTCCTGTCCGCCGTCCCTCGCGAGCTGGAGGACGCCGCGGCGATCGACGGCGCCGGCCGGCTGGGGTTCCTCTGGCGCATCATGCTGCCGCTGTCGCGGCCCGCGCTCGTCACCGTCGGGGTCCTCGCGTTCGTGGCGAGCTGGAACGCGTTCCTCCTGCCACTGCTCGTCCTCGGTGACGTGGACCTGCACACCTTGCCGCTGGGTGTCCAGAACTTCTCCAGCCAGTACACCTCCGACACCGCCGGGATCCTCGCCTTCACGTCGCTGGCGATGCTGCCGGCCCTCCTCTTCTTCACCCTGGCGGAGAAGCAGATCGTCGGCGGACTGCAGGGCGCGGTGAAGGGCTGAGCGGCACCGGTACGAGCCGGAGAAGGGGAGGCACAGCATGACCGTCTACCTGTTCGCCCGACGGGCCCTGGGGCCGATGGGCGTCGGAGGAAAGTGACCGACAACGTGACCGTGGACATCGATTCGACCACCGCCATCTGGAACGACCCCTCGTACGACCTCGACACGCGCGTCGACGCGCTGATCGCCGCGATGACCCCGGCCGAGAAGGTCGCCCAGCTCTACGGCGTCTGGGTCGGCGCCTCCGCCGACGGCGGCGAGGTCGCGCCGTACCAGCACGAGATGGAGGAGCCGGTCGATCTGGAGTCCCTCCTGGAGACCGGCCTCGGCCAGCTGACCCGGCCGTTCGGCACCGCGCCCGTGGACCCGGCGCTCGGCGCGCTCTCGCTGCTGCGTACCCAGCAGCGCATCGTGGCCGCGAACCGGTTCGGCATTCCCGCGGTGGCCCACGAGGAGTGCCTGGCCGGCTTCGCCACGTGGGGCGCCACCGCGTACCCGGTGCCGCTGTCCTGGGGGGCGACATTCGACCCGCCGCTGGTCCGGCGGATGGCCGCCGCCATCGGCGCCGACATGCGCCGGCTCGGCGTGCACCAGGGGCTCGCGCCGGTGCTCGACGTGGTCCGCGACGCCCGCTGGGGCCGGGTCGAGGAGACCGTCGGGGAGGACCCGTACCTGGTCGGCACGATCGCCACCGCGTACGTCCAGGGGCTGGAGTCCGAGGGGGTGGTGGCCACGCTCAAGCACTTCGCCGGGTACTCCGCCTCCCGGGCCGGCCGCAACCACGCCCCGGTCAGCATGGGCCCCCGCGAGCGGGCCGACGTGATCCTGCCGCCGTTCGAGATGGCGGTACGCGAGGGTGGCGCCCGGTCGGTCATGCACGCCTACACCGACACCGACGGGATGCCGTCGGCGGCCGACGAGGAGCTGCTCACCGGGTTGCTCCGCGACACCTGGGGGTTCACCGGCACGCTGGTGGCCGACTACTTCGCCATCGCCTTCCTGCACGCCCTGCACGGGGTGGCCGGCAGCTGGGCCGAGGCCGCCGGCACGGCCCTCGCGGCCGGCGTCGACGTCGAACTGCCCACCGTGAAGACGTTCGGCGCCCCGCTGCGGGCGGCGCTCGCCGCCGGTGAGGTGCCCGAGGCGCTGGTCGACCGGGCGGTGCGCCGGGTCCTGCTGCAGAAGGCCCAGCTCGGGCTGCTCGACGCCGGATGGGACCCGGTGCCCCCGGCGCTGCGCGGTGTCGACCTCGACGACCCGGAGGCGGTGCGCGGTTCCGTCGACCTCGACGCGCCGGCGAACCGTGCCCTGGCCCGGCAGGTGGCCGAGGAGGCCGTCGTCCTGCTGCGCAACGACGGCACCCTGCCGCTGGCCGCCCCGCCGCGGATCGCGGTGGTCGGGCCGCAGGCCGAGAGCGCGACCGCGGGCCTCGGCTGCTACTCGTTCCCCGTGCACGTCGGGTCCCGGCACCCCGAGTTGCCGGTCGGGATCGGGCTGCCCACCCTCGCCGAGGCGCTGCGTGCCGAGTTCCCCGGCAGCGAGGTGCGGGTCGTGGCCGGCGCGAGCGTGGACGGGCCCGACACCGGCGGTTTCGCGGCGGCGGTCGAGGCGGCCCGCGACGCGGACGTGGTGATCGCCGCCCTCGGCGACCGGGCCGGCCTGTTCGGCCGCGGCACCAGCGGGGAGGGCTGTGACGTCGAGTCGCTGGCGCTGCCCGGGGTGCAGCAGCACCTGCTCGACGCGTTGCTCGACACCGGCACGCCGGTGGTGGTGACGCTGGTCGCCGGCCGGCCGTACGCGCTGGGCCGGGCCGTCGACGAGGCGGCCGCCGTCGTCCAGTCGTTCTTCCCGGGCCAGGAGGGATCGCCGGCCATCGCCGGTGTGCTCAGCGGCCGGGTCGAGCCGCAGGGACGCCTGCCGGTCAGTGTGCCCCGCCGGCCGGGCGGGCAACCCGGCACGTACCTCACGGCCCGGCTCGGGCAGGCCACCGACGTCTCGAACCTCGACCCCACCCCGGCGTACGGGTTCGGGCACGGGCTCACGTACACCCGTTTCGACTGGTCGGAACTGACCGTCGACCGGCCGGAGGCGCAGACCGACGGCGAGGTGCGGCTGGCCTTCACGCTGCGCAACACCGGCGAGCGGTGGGGCAGCGAGGTGGTGCAGCTCTACGCGCACGACCCGGTGGCCTCGGTGGTGCAACCGGTGCAGCGGCTCGTCGGCTACCGACGGGTGCCGCTGGACCCCGGCGCCTCCTGCCGGGTCGAGGTGACCGCGCCGGCCGACCTCTTCTCGTTCACCGGGCGGGACGGGCGGCGCGTGGTCGAACCCGGCGCGGTGGAGCTGCGGCTCGCCGCGTCCAGCACCGATCCCCGCCTGGTGGCCACCGTCGAGCTGCGCGGCCCGGCGCGGCACGTCGACCACACCCGGCGGATGCACCCCGAGTTCACCGTCACGCTGGGTGCCGGCGAGCCGGGGGCGCCGAGCGGCCGCGTGGCCTGACCGGCACCGGAGGGCATCGCGTCGTCGCAGGGCGGCGCCTGGTAGACAGGACGGGTGCGTAGCTCAGGCCGGGTGGGCGCTCCGGTGAGGTCCGGCGCGCCGCCCGGCGGCCCGGGCCCGGCACGGGCCGTCGCGGCCCTGCTGGCCGCCGTCGTGGTGTTCTCGGGCTGTTCGCGGCCGGAGCCCCGGCCGGCGCCGACGCCGCCCCCGCCGACGTCGGCCGGCCCCACGCCGTCCGCCTCACCCACGCCGTCCGCCTCGGCCGCGCCGTCGGGCAGCCGCCCGGCGGCGCGGCTGCCCGGCTTCGTGGTGCTCACCGACGCGGATCCGCGCATCCTCCAGGACATCCGGTACGCCACGCCCCACAACTTCGTGGGCCGTCCGATCGCCGGTTACCGGGAACCGCTCTGCCTGCTCACCCGGCAGGCGGCGGCGGCGCTGCGCCGCGTGCAGGACGCCGCGCTCGCCGGCGGACACAGCCTCAAGGTGTACGACTGCTACCGCCCGGTGCCGGCCGTGAACGACTTCGTCGCCTGGGCCCGGCGTTCGGGCGAGCAGCAGATGAAGGCCGAGTTCTATCCGCGGGTGGCCAAGTCGCGACTCTTCGACGACGGGTACATCGGGGTGCCCTCCGCGCACAGCCGCGGCAGCACCCTGGACCTCACCCTCGTCGACGTGCCCGCCCCCACCCAGCCCCCGTACGCGCCAGGGCAACCGCTCCAGTCGTGCACCGCGCCGCGCGCTCAACGCTTCCCGGACAACAGCGTCGACATGGGCACCGGCTTCGACTGCTTCGACACCCTGGCGCACACCGCCGACTCCCGCGTCACGGGCGCGGCGCGCGACAACCGGATGCTGCTCAGGCGGCTCATGACCGAGGGCGGGTTCGTCAACTACGACCGGGAGTGGTGGCACTACCGCTACGCGAAGGAGCCCTACCCGGACCGCTACTTCGAGGCGCCGGTGGCCCGGTCGTCGGTGGGGTGAGCGGGGCGCCGCGCGCGTACGGCATGATCAGCCGTACCGTCGGCGTGACGTGGCGCGGCGGACATCACGGCAGGGGAGACGACAGTGACGACGGAGCGGATCAGCCCACCGCTGACCGGCGGGGAGCGGGAGATGCTCCGGGCTTTCCTCGACTACCACCGGGCGACGCTCGCCCTGAAGTGCGACGGGCTCTCCGACGAGCAACTGCGCGAGCAGTCGTCGCCGCCGTCGACGCTGTCCCTGCTGGGGCTGGTCCGGCACATGGCCGAGGTGGAGCGCACCTGGTTCCGGCGGGTCATCGGCGGAGAGGACGTGCCGCTCGTGTGGTCGTCCACCGGCGACTTCCAGGAGGCGTACGACGCCCGCTCCGCGACCCGGACGGAGGCGTTCGCGGCGTGGCGGCGGGAGGTGGAGCACTCCCGGCGGATCGAGCGGGAGGCGGAGTCGCTCGACGTCACGGGCCACAACGCGCGCTGGGGCGAGGATGTGTCGTTGCGGCTGGTGATGCTGCACCTGATCCACGAGTACGCCCGGCACAACGGGCACGCCGACTTCCTCCGCGAGGCGATCGACGGCACCGTCGGCGCCTGAGCGCGTCAGCCGGTGGCGTCGGCTCCCGGATCGGCGGCGACGGCCGTCGCGGCTGGGAGCGGCAGCCAGGCGAGCACGTCCCGGATCTTCGCGTCCCAGTACGCCCAGTCGTGGGCGCCGGGGGAGAAGTCCACGGTGAGCGGCACACCCCGCTCGCGGGCGGCGGCCACGAAGCGCAGGTTGTCCTCGTACAGGAAGTCCTCGGTGCCACAGGCCACGTAGAGCGCGGGACGGTTTTCGCCGGACGCCCGGTCCAGCAGCGCCACGGTGTCGTCGTCCGTGCCTGCGACCGCGCGGTCGCCGAAGACGGTGTGCCAGACCGCGGGGTCGACCGGGTGGTCGCGGTGCTGCGCCCGGTGCGCGAGGTCCAGCGCGCCGGAGAGGCTGGCCGCCGCGGCGAACCGTTCGGGTTCGCGCAGCGCCCACTTCACGGCGCCGTAGCCGCCCATCGACAGGCCGGCCACGAAGGTGTCCTCCCGGCGGTCCGACAGCCGGAAGAACGACCGGCACAGCTCGGGCAGCTCGGCGCTGAGGAACGTCCAGTACCGGTTGCCGTGCGTCTCGTCGGTGTAGAAGCTGCGGCCGACCTGGGGCATCACGACGGCGAGCCCGAGCGGCGCCACGTACCGTTCGATGGCCGTGCGGCGCAGCCAGATCGTGTCGTCGTCGGTGAGGCCGTGCAGCAGGTAGAGCACCGGCGGGTCGCCGGCGGTCGCGCCGCCGGCCATCCCGATCTGTGACGACGTCCGCTGCGGCAGGATCACCGTCATCGAGGTGCTGAGGGTGAGCGCCTCCGAGTAGAAGTCCACGCGCATCAGGGCCACGGTCGTCGACGGTAGCCCCCGCGTCGGGCGCCGGCCCGGGCGGGCGGTCGTCGTGCCCGATGCGGCCGACGGGCCGGGGCTCAGCGAGCCGGCGGTACGCCGCCGACCGCGGCGGCGTACCGGGCGGCGAGCCGGCGCAGCAGGTCGCGCAGCTCGGGCGGGTCGAGCACCTCGAACGGCACGTCGAGGGTGCCCAGGAACGCGGCGAGGTTGGCCAGCGACTCGCCGCCGGTGTGCAGCAGGCAGGACCGCTCGTCGACCGCCTCCAGCAGCCCGGCGGTGGACGGCATCCGCTGCGCCATGGCGGTCGCCGGGAGGTGCAGGCGTACCGTCGCGGGGTGCGGCCATGCCGTGGAGCCGACGCCGCGCAGCACGTGGGCGACGGCGTCGCCGCCGGGCGGCTCCCGGGGCGTGAAGCGCGGGCCGGTCGGCACGCGCGGCGTCATCCGGTCGGCGCGGAACGTGCGCCAGTCGGCGCGTTCCGGGTCCCAGCCGAGCAGGTACCAGCGCCGGCCGGTGTACACCAGCCGGTGCGGCTCGACGCTGCGTACGCTGCCGGCGCCGTCGTGCCCCACGTAGTCGAAACGCAGCCGCTCGTGACGCTGGATGGCCGCCGCGACGGCGGTCAGCGTGGCGACGTCCACGGTGGGGCCGCCGGCGGCGGCGGAGACCGTGGCCGCCCGCAGCGTGTCGACCCGGTGCCGTAGCCGGGACGGCAGCGAGCGCTCCAGTTTCGCCAGCGCGCGCAGGGACGTCTCCTCGATGCCCGCCACCGAGCCGGCCGCGGCCGCGCGCAGGCCGACCGCGACGGCGACCGCCTCGTCGTCGTCGAGCAGCAGCGGTGGCAGCGCGGAGCCGGCACCGAGGCGGTAGCCGCCGCCGGCGCCCGGCCGGGAGTCGACCCGGTAGCCGAGGACGCGTAACCGCTCGACGTCGTTGCGGACGGTGCGGGTGGTGACCCCGAGCCGGTCGGCGAGATCCGCTCCGGCCCGGTCCCGCCCGTCCTGCAGGAGGGCCAGCAGTTTCAGCAGCCGGACGGACGTCTCCAACATGCCGACAAGTCTGCCAGCCATTGCGGAAGCTGATGTTCCGCAATGGTCCGTAGCGTCGGGGGCAGTGGTACCGACGAGGGGAGAGACCGATGCAGCTTCGAGGACTGGCCACCGTGAGTTTCTGGGCCGCCGACCTGACCGCCGCGAAGACCTGGTACGCGGACCTGTTCGGCGCCGAGCCCTACTACGAGGTACGCGACGCCGAGGGCCGGCCCGCGTACTGCGAGTTCCGGCTCGGCGACCACCAGCACGAGCTGGGCCTGATCGACAGCCGGTACGCCCCGGCCGGAGCGCCGGCGGACCCCGGAGGCGCGATCGTGTACTGGCACGTGGACGACGTCGACGCCACGTACGCGGCGCTGCTCGCGGCCGGCGCCCGCGTGCACCAGCCGCCCACACCACGCGGCGCCGGGGACTTCGTGACCGCCTCGGTCGTCGACCCGTTCGGCAACATCCTCGGCGTCATGCGCAATCCGCACTACCTGGAGATGCTGGAATCGATGCGGCGGGGATGAATATCCATTGCGGCCGTTCGGCGGGCCGCATACCGTTCTCGTCGCGAGGTCAACAGACCGAGGACCCAGGGAGTACGCCGTGTCGCAGCGCACCGAGACCCGCACCGGGCGGCCCGTGCCGTGCCGTGGCGCGTGGGTGCCCGCGGGCGAACCAGCCCTGGGGCGGCGCCGGTACGTGGGGGACCGGCATCGGGGGAGGCGGCGCGACTGACGCGCCCGCGCGCACGCGCAGCCGCCCACCCCCGCCGGGGTCCGGGCGGCTTTTTCGTCCGTGACCCCGGCACCGGGCGGGGCGGGGGGTCGCCCGCCCGGGCTCGGGCCGTTGGAGCAGCGGAAGCTCACCCGGTTCTCACCCGGGAGGTCACGGGTTCGAATCCCGTACGGCCTGCACGACGACGCGACGGAGCGTCGTAGATATCGCGCACGAGGAGACGACGATGGGCTTCACCCCGCTGGCCGGTACCCGGGCACCGGTCCGGGTCTGGACGGACCCGTACGGCATCGAGCCGCAGGCCGCCCGGCAGCTGCGTAACATCGGCGCGCTGCCCTGGGTGGACGGCGTGGCCGTGATGCCGGACGTGCACTTCGGCAAGGGCGCCACGGTCGGCTCGGTGATCGCGATGCGGCAGGCCGTGTCGCCGGCGGCGGTCGGGGTGGACATCGGCTGCGGCATGTCGGCGGTACGCACCACGCTCACCGCCGCTGACCTGCCCGATGACCTGGCTGGCCTGCGGTCGGCGATCGAGGCGGCGATCCCGGTCGGCTTCGCGCAGCGGAAGGAGGCCGTCGACCCGCGCCGGGTACGCGGCCTGGAGCAGGGCGGCTGGATCGACTTCTGGCGCCGGTTCGCCGACCTCGACCGGACGGTGGCGCAGCTGGAGGTGCGGGCTCAGCGGCAGCTGGGCACCCTCGGCGGCGGGAACCACTTCATCGAGGTCTGCCTGGAGCAGGGTGGCCCCGACGACGGGCGGGTGTGGCTCATGCTGCACTCCGGTTCGCGCAACATCGGCAAGGAGCTGGCGGAGCGGCACATGGCCGTGGCCCGGCGGCTGCCGCACAACGCCGACCTGCCCGACCGGGACCTCGCGGTGTTCCTCGCCGGCACGCCGGAGATGGACGCGTACCGCCGGGACCTGTGGTGGGCGCAGGAGTACGCGCGGCGTAACCGGGCGGTGATGCTGGCCGTGCTCTGCGAGGTGGTGCGGGAGCGGTTCCCGCAGGTGGGCTACGACGAGCCGATCTCCTGCCACCACAACTACGTGGCGGAGGAGAGCTACGGGGGCGTGGACGTGCTGGTGACCCGCAAGGGCGCGATCCGGGCCGGCCGGGGCGACCTGGGCATCATCCCGGGATCGATGGGCACCGGCTCGTACATCGTGCGTGGCCGGGGAAACCCGGACGCGTACTGCTCCGCCTCACACGGGGCGGGGCGGCGGATGTCGCGGGCGCAGGCGAAGCGGACGTACAGCACCGCCGACCTCGCGGCGCAGACAGCGGGTGTGGAGTGCCGCAAGGACGCCGGGGTGGTGGACGAGATCCCGGGCGCGTACAAGGACATCACCGAGGTGATGGCGCAGCAGGACGACCTGGTCGAGGTGGTCGCGCACCTGAAGCAGGTCGTCTGCGTGAAGGGCTGAGCGCGACCTGCGTCAGCGGTGCAGGTGGGTCTTCCAGTCCTGCGGCACCCGGCCCTGCGGCCCGGGGGCGGGCTGGTCGGCCGGATGCGAGTCCGGTGCGGCCAGCTCCGGTCCCTCGGCGTAGAACTGGTCGCTGGAGTAGTCCCAGAACCACGACTCGCCAGGCTCGAAGCTCTGGATGACGGGGTGGCCGGTGGCGGCGGCGTGGGCGGTCGCGTGCTGGCTCGGCGAGGAGTCGCAGCAGCCGACGTGGCCGCACGCGGCGCAGCGGCGCAGGTGGAACCACCACCCGCCGGAGGCGTCGCACTCCACGCAGCCCGGGCCGCTGGGCGGCACGGTGGGATCGATCGCCGCGGACACGTCCCGCGGCTCCGGCTCGGGCCCCATCTGTTCGCTCACAGTCCGCAGTCTGGCACGCGACCGCGCCGACCCCCCACTCCGCCTCCGTAGGTGTGCCGGCCGGCACTCTCGCTCAGAAGGTCGACTTCGGCGCGGTCACCCCCTGCTTGATCTTCGTCGGGCCGCCGGCCGAGGGCCGGACGTCGAAGTCGAACATCTCCGTGGGGAGGTAGACGGTCGCGCAGGAGTTCGGGATGTCCACCACCCCGGAGAAGCGGCCCTCGATCGGCGCCGCGCCCAGGATGAGGTACGCCTGCTCGGGGCTGTAGCCGAACTTCGTGAGGTAGTCGATCGCGTGCAGGCAGGCGCGCTGGAAGGCGAGCTGCGAGTCCAGGTAGCGCTGCTCCCCGTCGAGGGTCACCGAGATCCCGGAGAAGGCCAGCCACTGGGAGTACTGCGGGTTGACGTTGCCGGGCAGGAAGATCACGTTCTCGGAGACCCCGTACGTGCGCATCCCGTCCTTGATCAGGTCGACGTGCAGGTCGACGAAGCCGCCCATCTCGATCGCGCCGCAGAACGTGATCTCCCCGTCGCCCTGGGAGAAGTGCAGGTCGCCCACGGAGAGGTTGGCGCCCGGTACGTAGACCGGATAGAACACCCGCGACCCCTTGGTGAGGTTCTTGATGTCCTGGTTGCCGCCGTTCTCCCGTGGTGGCGCGGTCCGCGCGGCCACGGCCGCCGCCCGCTCGTAGTCGGAGCCGGTGAGCGTGCCGAGGACCGCGTCCTGCGGCAGCGGCGGCAGCGCCAGCGGCGGGACCCGGTCGGGGTCGGTCTCCGCGAGCGCCTTCTCCCGCCGGTTCCACCGGTCCAGGAGGTCGGCCGACGGCGCGGTGCCCATCAGACCGGGGTGGATCATGCCGGTGAAGGAGACCCCGGGGACGTGCCGTGAGGTGGCCCGCTGCCCGCTGAAGTCCCAGATCGCCTTGTACGCGTCGGGGAACTGGTCGGTGAGGAACCCGCCGCCGTTCTGCTTGGCGAAGATGCCCGTGTACCCCCAGCCCTGGCCGGCGAGCGGGCCGGAGTCCTCCTGGGGGATCGGGCCGACGTCGAGGATGTCGACCATCAACAGGTCGCCCGGCTCCGCCCCCTGCACGGCGAACGGGCCGCTCAGGGCGTGCACGATGGACAGCGGGGCGTCGCGGACGTCGTCCGCCGAGTCGTCGTTGTGGATCTCGCCGTCGAACCACTCGCGGCAGTGCACCCGGAAGGTGGCGCCCGGCTTCACCGTCGCCACGGGCGGGATGTCGGGGTGCCACCGGTTGTGGCCGATCTTCTCCTGCTCGGTGAACTTCTTGGTCGAGTCCAAGGCAAAGATGACCTCGGGCATCTGCGCTTCCCTTCGTCACACCGTCGGCCACGGTGGGTGGTCTTCTGTCTACGTCGGCGGAGCCCCGTGCGAGCGGACCGCCGGTGGCGTCACAGGCGTGGCAGCCGGGCGTGCGCCGGATGCGCCGGCGCCGCCGCCGCGGGTCGCCGCCCGGGGACACGCGACACCACCTCGGGTGTCTCGGCGCTCCTCGCGGCCCGGTCGAGCGCCGCGCCGAGCGCCCGGGGCGTCCTCGCGAGCGACGGCGCGGACCAGACCCGGTCGGCCGTGCCGTGGCAGTCGGGGCAGCGGGTCGCCGCCCCGGCCTCGCCGAGCGGAAGCCGCACCTCGAAGGCGCCGTCACGCGGACACCGGTACTCGTACGTCGCCACGTGATCTCCTCGTGCCCCGCCACCGTCTTCCTGCGGCCGGCGCGAACCTCGGACGTGCCGGCCAGGTCAAGAATCGGCCGCATCGGGGCGCTCCGCAGGCCAACGTCGGAGGTCGGTCGCGCGGACGCCCGATCGGGTGACGGGGCCGACCACACCGCGGACACGGACGGTGCCGCGCCGTCAGGTGAGTCGGGTCAACCCATGTGCACCGCGCCCCCGGACGGGACGTCCTGCCGGCGCACCCGGATCAGCACCAGGGTGGCGAGGCCGGAGAGCAGGATCAGCCCGGCGCCCCAGGCGAAGGCCACCGAGTAGCCGTGCACGAGCGCCTTGACCTGGGTGGCCGGGCCGGGTGCCCGGGACGCCAGGTAGCCGGTGACCGCGCTGGTGTACATGGTGTTGAGCAGGGCCGTTCCGAGCGAGCCACCGACCTGCTGGGTGGCGTTGAGCGTGGCGCTCGCCGCGCCCGCGTCGTGCTCGGGCACCCCGTACAGGGCGAGGCTCGACAGCGGTACGAACGTGAAGCCGAGGCCCATGCCGAGGACGATCTGGGCGGGCAGCAACTGGGCGGCGAACGAGGTGTCGACGTCCACCTGGGTGAGGACCACCATGCCGACCACCGCGAGCACCGCGCCGGTCAGCATGAGCGGCTTCGCGCCGACCCGGGGCAGCAACTGGCTGGCGCCGGCCGCGGAGATCAGTACGCCGGCGGTCACCGGCAGCGAGGCCAGTCCCGCCTCCAGCGGCGTGTACCGGAGCACCACCTGGAAGTAGATGGTCAGGAAGAGGAACGCCCCGAACAGGCCGGCGCCGATCAGCGTGGAGGTGAGGTACGCCCCGCCGCGGTTGCGGTCGAGCAGGATACGCATCGGCAGCAGGGGATGGCTCGACCGCAGTTCTATCAGCACGAACGCGGCGAGCAGCGCCACGCCGACCCCGATGAGGGCGAGCGTCCCCGCGGCGTCCCAGCCGTTCTCGGCGGCCTGCGTGAAGCCGTACACGAGGCAGACCAGCCCGGCGGTGACCACGACGGCGCCCGGCACGTCGTACCGGGTGTCGCCGTGGGCCCGGCTCTCCGGAACCAGCGGGAGCGCGGCGATGACCGCCACGGCGGCGACCGGGATGTTCACGAGCAGGCACCAGCGCCAGGACGTGTACTGCGTGAGCACGCCGCCCAGGAGCAGGCCGACGGCCGAGCCGCCACCGGCGATCGCGCCGTAGACGGCGAACGCCCGGGCCCGCTCGCGGGTCTCGGTGAACATTACGGTGAGCAGCGCCAGCGAGGCCGGGGCGAGCAGCGCCCCGAACGCGCCCTGCAACGCGCGGGCGGCGAAGAGCATCTCGCCGCTGCCCGCGAGGCCGCCGACGGCGGAGGCGAGCGCGAAGCCGACCATGCCGACGAGGAACGCGCGCTTGCGGCCCCAGTAGTCGGCGATCCGTCCTCCCAGCAGCAGCAGACCGCCGAAGGCCAGCGTGTACGCGGTCACCACCCACTGCCGGTCGGCGTCGCTGATGCCGAGGTCGGCCTGGGCGTGGGGGAGCGCGATGTTCACGATGGTGGCGTCCAGCACCACCATGAGCTGGGCGATCGCGATGACGGCCAGGACGGCCCAGCGCCGGGGGTGGGCCCCGGCCGCCGCTCCGGCGTCGGGGGTACCGGGCGTGGTCGAGGTGGTTCCGGGCATGGCGGAGCCTTCCGTGCGGACTCGGTACCGGCTGCTGCGTGTGCTCGGGACGGCAGGGCGGGACGGCGGGGACGATGGCCTGCATCGCCGGCGGTCGGGCCGGTGTGCCCGCCGCCGAACCCGGCGTCGTGCCGGGCTCGCCGTGAAAAGGCCTCGCGTCCGACGCTAACGGCCCGGGTCGGGTCCGCGCAGCGGCTTGGGAGATCCGTCCCGACATGGGGCCGTGGCGCGGGTCACCGGCCCGGTACGAGCGTCACGGGCACCCGCACCACGTTCACCCGGGCGCCGTCGCGCGCCGACACCTCGTACGCCTCGATCGTGCCGGGTTGTTCGCGGCCGACCCGCCAGGTGACCGCCGCGCGGTAGTCCCCCCGGCAACCGCTGCCGCAGCTGGCCGTGGTGAACGTCGTCGCGATCTCCCGGCCGCCCGCGTCCAGGACGCGCAGGCTCACCGTGGCCTCGAACACGTCGGCGGTCCCGGCGACGGTCAGCGGGCTGCTGACCCGCTGGCCGACGGTCGGGCTGGTGACCACGATTGGCGGCAGCAGGTCGGCGTAGTCGGCGCGGCCGACCGGGCCGTCGGGCGCCCCGGCCGGCGGGTCGAAGCGCACCTGTCGCACGGTGGGGAACTGGGTGAGCGTCCAGACCACCTGGGCCTGACGCAGTCGCACGGTGGCCGCGTCGCCGGCCGTCGCGCCGAGCCTCACGGTGGCGACGCCGCCGGCCACGGCCAGTGGTTCGCTGCCGGCCGGTACGAGCGTGGTGAGCCCGGTGGCCGCCTCGGCGTGGGTCGGGCCGGCGGCCAGTTCGGTCAGCGCCAGCCGCGAGGTCGCCAGGGTGCTCGGCCGGGTGCGCCGGGTGGGCGTCAACCGCCCGTCCCGCACGAACCACAGGTCGACGGTGACCGTGCCGGTCGGCACCGGCGCACCCGTGGAGGGCGGCGTCTCCGGCGCCGGGCGGGACCCCGAGGTGGCCGGCGGCGGGGCGGCCGTGGTGCCGCCGCCGGTGGTGGGGGAGGCCGTGGCGGGACCCGCGGCGGTCGGCGCGGACGTGGGGGCCGGGCCCAGCGAGCCGGACCGTGGCGGGGCGCAGCCCGACAGTACGGCGGTGACCAGGAGCAACGCGGCCAGGTGTCGTCTCATGGCGTCTCCTCCCGCCGGGCCGCCGCCGGCTCGTACGGTTCGCTGCCGGTGGCCGGGCCTGCCGAGGGCAGCGTGAGCCGGAAACGGGTGCCGAGGCCGGGCTCGCTGCGCACGGTGAGGTGGCCGCCGAGCAGCCGGGTGTTCTCGTGGGCGATGGCCAGGCCGAGCCCGCTGCCCGGCCCGGAGCGGGCCGCGTCGACCTTGTAGAAGCGGTCGAAGATCCGGGGCAGGTGAGCCGCGGGAATTCCCGGCCCGTGGTCGGTGACGTCGAAGACCACGTCCGGGCCGTCCCGGCCCACGGTGGCCCGGACGTCCCCGCCGCCGTGCTCGACGGCGTTGCCCACCAGGTTGGCCAGCACCCGCTCCAACCGGCGCGGATCGGTGCGCAACGGCACCGGCTCGCCAGCCACGCTCACCCGGTCCGCCCAGCCACGGGACGCCACGAGGGCGTGCAGCAGGGCGAGCGGGTCGACCGGCCGCAGCGCGAGCGGCTCCTCCCCGGCGTCCAGCCGCGAGATCTCCATGAGGTCCTCGACGAGCCGGCGCAGCCGGATCACGTCAGCCACCAGCAGCTCGGCGACTCGGCGGGCGTCGGCGGGGAGCTGGTCGGTGTGGTCGCGCAGCAGCGAGGCCGCGGCCACCAGGGCGGTCACCGGCGTACGCAGTTCGTGCGCGACGTCGGCGGTGAACCGCCGCTCCCGGGCCTGAGCCCGGGACAGCGCCTCGATCTTCGCCCCGAGCGCCTCGGCCATCCCGTTGAACGAGGCGGCCCAGTCGCTGAACTCGTCGCGTCCGCGTACCGGGAGGCGTGTGGCGAGCAGCCCCTCGGCGACGGCCCGGGCGGCCCGGCTCGCCCGGCCGACCGGCTCCAGGGTGCGCCGCGCCAGGTGATGGCCGATCCCGGCGGCGGCGAGCACCACGAGCGCCCATCCGGCCAGCAGCGCGGTGCGGAGCTGGTCGAGGTCGGCGAGCAGGTCCTCCTCGACGGTGACCACGTACAGCTCGCTGGTCGACCCGGGGATCCGGCCGCCCACCACGAGCAGCCGTGGCCCGGCCGACGGCGCGGACCGCTCGTACCCCAGCTGGCCGCCGGCCACGGTGGCCCGCAGCGCCGGGCCGAGCGCGGGCGCGAACGCCGGGTTGGAGGCCCGTACGTCCTCGTCGCCGGCCAGCAGCACGTGCCGGCCGCTGCCCTCGAAGCTGCGCAGCAGCTCGGCGCGGCGCTGCTCGGTCAGCGGCGCGAACTGCCCGGCGAGGACGAGCTGGTAGCGGGCATCCGCGGCGGCCTGCTGCACCGAGGCGTCCAGCCGGGTCTCCCGCAGCAGCAGGTACGACCCGCCGGCGAGGACCCCGGCGGACACCCCGGCCACGAGCACGAACGCGATGGTGAGCCGGCGTCGGAGCCGACCCGGGGGCACGCGGTCCGCCGCCATCGCGCCACGCTCACGCGGTCGACAGCTTGTAGCCGGCCCCGCGCACGGTGCGCACCAGCCGGGGGTGGGCGGGGTCGTCCTCGATCTTCGCGCGCAGCCGCTGCACGGCCACGTCCACGAGACGGGAGTCGCCGAGGTAGGTGTGGTTCCACACCCGGTCCAGCAGCAGTTCGCGGGTGAACACCTGGCCGGGGCGGCGGGCCAGTTCCAGCAGCAGGCGGAACTCGGTGGTGGTGAGCGGCAGGTCCCGGCCGGCCTTGCGGGCCACGAAGCTGCCCGGGTCGATCTCCAGGGGGCCGACGGTGAGGACGGCCCGCTCGGCGGGCGCGGTGCCCCGGCGCAGCACGGCGCGGACCCGGGCCACGAGTTCCGGCAGGTCGAACGGCTTGCGCAGGTAGTCGTCGGCGCCGCATTCGAGGCCCACCACCACGTCGATGGTGTCGGTGCGGGCGGTGAGCATGAGGATGGGCACGGCGCTGCTGCGTCGCACCTCGCGGCACACCTCGAGACCGTCGAGGACGGGCAGCATCACGTCGAGCACGATGAGGTCCACCGGCTGCGCCCGCCAGACCGCGAGCGCCTCCCGGCCGTCGACGGCGGTGGCGACCCGGAACCCGGCCCGGCGCAGGCCGAGGGCGGTGACCTCCCGAATGGAGGCATCGTCCTCGACCACCAGCACGCGGCCGTCCATGACGTCACCAGCGTAGTGCCGCGCGACGCGGCGGAACCCCGGCGCAACGGACGGTGACGAGGGTCCGGCCGGTGCCGGACCCTCGTCCGTGCGGTGTGTCACTGCTGCCACTGGTGGGCCACGTCGAGCACGATCCGGCTGTGCGCGCCGGGGCCGTCGAGGACGAACACCCGGAACGGCAGGCGCGCGCGGACGCCGACCGCGAACGTGGTGTAGCCCTCGAAGCTGCCGCCGAACACCACGTCCCGCAGCGTCCGGTACCGCAGCACGGTGGCCGCGTGTTCACCGGCGCGGTACGGCACCGTGGCGGCGTGCTCGCCGTCGTACGCCGGTGCCCGGAGGGAGACCCGCAGCAGCGCGTCGCCCGCGGTGTACGGCGACAGGGCCAGCCCCTCGCCCTCGGTCCACGTCTCGCCGTAGGTGACCGAGTAGCCGTTCACCGGCCCGGCGAACTCGAACACCACCCGGTCGTAGCACTCGTGCCGGCCGGTGCGGACCTCGACCAGCGGGTCGGTACGGAACGCGCCCGCCTCCTTCGTGCCGCTGCCCCAGGTGATCCCGCAGTACGGCGACCCGGTGGCCGCCGCCCGCGTGGTGGTGGCCGCCGTGCCGGTCCCCGCGCCGGCCGCCAGCCCGGCCAGCAGGACGGCCAGCGCCGCCAGTGCGCTCCTGATCCTCATCGTCGTCTCCCGTCGGGTCGCTCCTCGACGGCCCCGCCGGTCGTGTCGCCGTGCGGTGGCCTCGACGTCGACGGTCGGCGCGTACGGCCACCGTGGCTTCGCCGTGGGGTAACGGCCGGGCAACAGACGGGAGGGTCAGAGGGCCCGCCGGACGGCGGTGGCGAAGAAGCGGTGCGGCGGGTCGTCGTAGGTGGTGACCGTCCACCCCGTCCGGTCGGCCGAGGCGCGCAGGGGAGTCTCGGCCAGGGGCTCGTCGGGGCGCAGCGCCCGGCCGTGGCGGGCGGCGAGGGCGGCCCGCCCGGACGGATGGAAGAGCACGAGCGTGCCCCCGGGCCGGGTGATCCGGGCGAGTTCGCGTAACCCGGCCTCGGGGTCGGGCAGGTGGGTGAGCAGCCCCGCGGCGAAGACGGCGTCGACGCCGCCGTCGGGCAGGGCCCGGCCGGTGCCGCATCCGACGTCGACGACGACGGCGCCGGCGGGAAGCGCGGCCTCGGCGACGGCCGCGGCGTACGCGGGCAGGTCGTCGCCGAACGTCGTGTCCCACGTGGCGGCCGCGTCGCCAGCGCGGACCGTCGGCGCGAGCCACCGTGTCGGGGGCGTGCTCGGCGCGCCAGGCGTCCTCGTCGGCGAGCGGTGTGACGTCGGTCAGGCGGGCACACGGGCGGCCGGTCGCGCGCAGGGCGTCGGCGAGACTGTCCGCCACCACGTCCGCGTGCGTGCCGCCGTCGACGACCACCGTTATGCGCCCCGGCGGCACGGCCGCGACGAGGTGGTCGAGAACGTCGGCCCACCTGCGCACCTGCTCGTCGGTCAGGTCTCCCACCCCGGCCCCACGCCACCAGCCATCCTCCCGTCATGCAGATGCGGCCTCGATAAGGGAACAGTCATCGTGGATACGGCGCGTTCGGCCCCTTCAGAGCCGCAGGTGCGGTCGGCTAGGGTGGCGTCCGTGACGGTGTTCCGGATGAGTGAGGCGGCCGAGCTGCTCGGCGTCAGCACGGACACCGTGCGGCGCTGGGTGGACGCGGGCCGCCTCGCCGCCGCACGCGACGACCAGGGGCACCGGCTCATCGAGGGAGCCGACCTGGCCGCGTTCGTGCGGGCGCAGGCCGCCGACCCGGAGGAGCGTGCCGAGGAGTCGTCGGCGCGCAACCGGCTGCGGGGCATCGTGACCGCCGTCCTGAAGGACGCGGTGATGGCGCAGGTGGACATCCAGGCCGGCCCGTTCCGGATCGTCTCGCTGATGAGCCGGGAGGCCGTCGACGAGCTCGGCCTGGCGGTGGGTTCGGTGGCGGTAGCGGTGATCAAGTCGACCACGGTCGTGGTGGAGAAGCCCGCGACGACCGCCGGAAACAGGGGAAGGACCAGCCCGTGAGCGCACCACGATTCCGCGCCGCCCTGGCGGTGGTCGTCGCGCTCGCGGTGACCGGCCTGGCCGGTTGCGGCGGCGACGATCCGGCCGGCCCTCAGCCGGGTGGCAGCGGCGGCGCGACGACGGTGAGTGGCAACCTGACCGTCCTCGCCGCCGCGTCGCTGACCGAGTCGTTCACCCGGATCGGCAGGGACTTCGAGGCGGCCCATCCAGGCACGACGGTCACGTTCAGCTTCGCCGGAAGTTCCGCCCTGGCCACCCAGATCAACCAGGGCGCTCCGGCCGACGTCTTCGCCTCCGCCGCGCCCGCCACCATGAGGACCGTCACCGACGCCGGCAACGGCGCCGGCAGCCCGACCACCTTCGTGCGGAACCAGCTCGTCATCGCGGTGCCGAAGGGCAACCCGCACGGGGTGACCGGCCTGACCGACCTCACGAAGCCCGACGCGAAGGTCGCCCTCTGCGCGGAGCAGGTCCCGTGCGGTGCGGCCGCGACGAAGGCGCTCGACGCGGCCGGCGTGACGCTCACCCCGGTCACCCTTGAGCAGGACGTCAAAGCGGCCCTGGCCAAGGTGAAGCTCGGTGAGGTGGACGCGGCGCTGGTCTACCGCACCGACGTGAGGGCCGCTGCCGCGGACGTCGACGGCGTCGAGTTCCCCGAGTCGTCCGGGGCCGTCAACGACTACCCGATCGTCGTGCTGAAGAACGCGCCCAACAAGCCGGCCGCGCGGGCGTTCGTCGACCACGTGCTCTCCGACACCGGGCGGGCCGTCCTCACCGAGGCCGGATTCCAGGTGCCATAGCCGTGACCCTGCTCGACGACGTGGCGTCGCCCGCGCCGGCGGCGCCACCACGCCGGCCCCGACGCACCGGCCGCGTACCCGTGGCGCTGCTGCTGCCCGCCGCGCTCGGCCTGCTCTTCCTCGTCCTGCCGCTGGCCGGGCTGCTCGTCAGGGCCCCGTGGAGCACGCTTCCGCAGCGTCTCACCGAGCCCGGCGTGCTCACCGCGCTGCGCCTGTCGGTGGTCACGGCCACCGCCGCCACGCTGCTGTGCCTGGCGCTCGGTGTGCCCCTCGCATGGCTCCTCGCCCGCGTGGACTTCCCGGGCCGTCGCGTCGTACGCGCCCTCGTGACGGTGCCGCTCGTGCTGCCCCCGGTGGTCGGCGGCGTGGCGCTGCTGCTCGTCTTCGGCCGCCGGGGGCTGCTGGGCGGCTGGCTCGACTCGACGTTCGGCGTCACGCTTCCGTTCACCACGACCGGCGTCGTCCTCGCCGAGGCGTTCGTCGCCATGCCGTTCCTCGTGATCGCGGTCGAGGGTGCGCTCCGCGGCGCCGACGGCCGGTACGAGGAGGCCGCCGCCACCCTCGGCGCGAGCCGGTGGACCACGTTCACCCACGTCACGTTGCCGCTCGTCGCGCCCGGCATCGCGGCCGGCGCCGTCCTGTGCTGGGCCCGCGCGCTGGGGGAGTTCGGCGCGACCATCACGTTCGCCGGCAACTTCCCGGGCCGTACGCAGACCATGCCGCTCGCCGTCTACCTGGCGCTGGAGACCGACCTGCAGGCCGCCATCGTGCTCAGCCTCGTCCTGCTCACCGTGTCGGTGGTCATCCTCGCGAGCCTCCGCGACCGTTGGATCAGCGGCCCGTGACCGCCGACCTCACCGTACGCGGCGCCACGCCCCGGGTCGGCGCCCCGCTGCTCGACGCGCGCCTCGTGGTGGAGCGGAGGTCCTTCCGCCTGGACCTGCCGCTCGCCGTCCACGCGGGCGAGGTCGTCGCGCTCCTCGGCCCCAACGGCGCCGGCAAGACCACGGCGCTGCGGGCGCTCGCCGGGCTGCTGCCGCTCTCGGACGGGCACCTCACGCTCGCCGGTCGCGACCTCGACCGCCCCGGCCGCCGGCTCTGGAGCCCGCCCGAACGGCGGCCGATCGGTGTGGTCTTCCAGGACTACCTGCTCTTCCCGCACCTGACCGCGCTGGACAACGTCGCGTTCGGCCCGCGGCGGCAGGGTCTGCGCCGCCGCGCGGCCCGCGAGCGGGCGGCCGGCTGGCTGGACCGGATGGGCCTGGCCGACCATGCCCGCAGCAGACCGCGACACCTCTCGGGCGGCCAGGCGCAGCGGGTCGCGCTGGCCCGCGCCCTCGCCGTCGAGCCGGCGCTGCTGCTGCTGGACGAGCCGCTGGCCGCCCTGGACGCCCGCACCCGGCTCGACACGCGGGCCCAGCTCCAACGGCACCTCGCGGCGCACCCGGGCGCCACGCTGCTGGTCACCCACGATCCGCTGGACGCTCTCGTCCTGGCCGACCGGCTCGTCATCGTCGAGGACGGCCGGGTCGTGCAGGAGGGCGACGCGGCCACCATCACGGCCCAGCCGCGCACCGACTACGTGGCCCGCCTCGTGGGGCTGAACCTGTACCGGGGGCACGCGACCGGCCACACCGTGGCGCTCGCCGGCGGGTTCGAGCTGACCACCGGCGACGCGCACGACGGCGACGTCTTCGTCGCGTTCCCGCCGTCGGCCGTGGCCCTGCACGCCGCCCGCCCGGACGGCAGCCCCCGCAACACCTGGCCGACCACGATCGGCGGCGTGCAGCGGCACGGCGACAACCTCCGGGTCCAGCTCGCCGGGCCGATCGAGGTGGCCGCGGACGTCACCCCGCTGGCGGCGGCCCACCTCCGCCTCGCGCCGGGACGGCCCGTCTGGGCCGCCGTCAAGGCCACCGAGACGCGCGCCTACCCGGCGGCGCCTCCGGCCCGCGACGCCCGCACCGACCGCTGAAGGCTGTGGCGGCCCCGGTCCCGCGCGGCGGCTGACCCGGGCCGGTTCGCGGTATGACGTTTCCGGTATGTCGCATTTCGGGGACCGGGCATCTGCATCCACGTGCATCAATGTCGGCGACGCTGCCGGCGAGGGACCAGGGGAGTACGTGATGTTCCGACGACAAGTGCTGCGCGCCGCGACGGCCGCCCTGGCGGCGATCCTGGCGGCGGCCGGGATGCAGGTCGCCACCGCGGCCGGCGCCTCCGCCGTGCGGACGGTCCACTACGGCGCCAGCCGCGTCGGCGAGTTCCGCACCAACTTCGACCAGGCCGCGCAGATCTGGAACAGCCGGGTCACCACCGTCCGGCTCCTGCCCGGCACACCGGCCAGCAACTGGCCGGCTCGGTGAGCCACGCACTGGCGCCGATCCCGACCACGTCGGGCGCGGTGGGCACGGCGACCCGGATCATCGGCTGGGGTCAGACATGCCCGACCCGGGGCTGCGGTTCCGCGCCGACCGTGGCGTACGAACTGGACACCTCCATCGTGGCCCGGTCCTGGATCAACAGTCAGGTCGGTGGTCTGCCGTCCTGACCGGACGGTGCGCGCCCGGCGCGGGGGATGTGGCGGCATTCCCCGCGCCGGTCCGCGCGACCTCGACGGAGTCGTGCGGGCGGGCGTGCCGCACGTCGGGCACACCGGGGGGTCATCCCGCGGTGGCTCAGCGTGCGGTACGGTGCCTCACATATCGACCCCTTCAGAGGTGAACCATGCCGGTCGTGGCCGCGCTCGCCCTGACCCTCGCGCTGGCGCCCGCGCCCGCGCCGTCCCCGACGCCGTCTGCCGGGCCGGTCGGTAGTCTGCTCGGCGGTGTCGGAAGCCTCGTCGACGGCCTGCTGGGCGCGGGGGGTGGTGGCACGCCGACCCCGACCCCGACGCCCACTTCACCGACGGCGGGCCCCTCCGTCACGGCGGTTCCCTCGTCCGCCCCGGTGGTGCCGCCGGCGGGTACGCCGAGCGGCGTGCCGACCAGCGCACCGGCCGGGGTGCCGGGCCCTCCGGGCGCTCCGGGGCCGGCGGGGCCCCGCGGTGGGCTGGGTGACCCGGTGGTCGTGGTGACGGGCACGCCGCCACCCGCGGTCGGCGTTCCGGGCGACCCGACCACGTCTCAGGGGCTCGCCGCGCCCGCCGCCGTCCAGCCGGACCCGCTGATGCGGTGGGCCGCCATGATGCTCGCGGTCGGCGTGCTGGCGGTGCCGGTGGCCCTGATCGTGCGCCGTCGCCGCCCGGCGGTCGCCCCGTCGCCCGCCACGCCGTCGACCGGCGGCGCGCCGGTGCCACCGGCCGAGGTCGACGAGACCAGCGGGAACGTCACCCGCCTGCCCACCAACCTGAACGCGATCTACGAGCTGGGCCGCCTCGACGAGCGGCTCGCCCAGGAACGCGAACGCCGCTCCTGAGCCTCACTCCCCCCGGGGGCGGCGCTGACCACGCAGCATGGCGGAGGCGCTGTCCCCTATCGGGGCGCGCCGACCGCGCATCATGGCGGCGGCCCCGGCCCTCGACCCTTGCGCCGGCGACCGCGTCGCGGCCGTCCTGACTCTCCACGCCGCGGCCCCGCCGCCCGGCGCCCCGGCCACGCCCCGCCGCCCGCCGCCCGGCGCCCGGCCACGCGGCGCCGTCGCGACTCTCCGCGTCCCTGCCGTGGTCGGCCTGCCCGTGAAGGCGGCCGTCGAGAGCGGTTGACGGCCGCAACCTGCGCATACTCGTCGCCGACCCGTGCGTGACGGCGTTGGAAACGTTTTCGTAACGAGCCCTTGACCTCTCCCGGGAGACCGGCGCAGACTCCCCGGAAACGTTTACAGAATCGGGTGGAGGTGCCAGGACGTGGGGCGTAAACGTTTACAGGAACCGGCCGACGGCCGGCCCACGGTGCACACCGTCGCGGCCCGCGCCGGCGTCTCGATCGCGTCCGCCTCCCGCGTCCTCAACGGCGTCGGCGGCAGCGCCGAGACCATCCGCAAGGTCCGCGCGGCGGCCGCCGAGGTCGGCTACGTCCCGAACGCCATCGCCCGCTCCCTGCAGTCGCAGCGCACCGGCCTCGTGGCGCTCGCCGTCGAGGACATCGGCAACCCGGTGTACGTGGCCATGATGCGGGCCATCGAATCGGTCGTCGCCTCCTCCGGCCGGCAGCTGCTCGTGCACGCCACGGGCGGGCGCATCGACAACGAGACCGCACTGCTGCGGCGGCTCGCCAACCGGTACGTCGACGGGATGATCATCTCGCCGATCCGCGTCACCGCCGACCACCTCGCGGCCCTCGTGGACAGCCCGGTGCCGGTGGTGGTGGTCGGCCAGCTCGGCGCGGACGCGCCGGTCGACAACGTCCGCACCGACTCCCGGCACGGCGTGGCCCTGGCCGTGGACCACCTGGTCGCGGGCGGCCGGCGGCGGATCGGGTTCGTCAACGGCCCCCTCGACACGGTCCCCGGCGCGGCCCGCGACGCCGGCTTCCGGGCCGCCCTGGCCCGGCACGACATCCCGCTCGACGAGGACCTGGTCGAGGTGGGCGACTTCCAGTACGCGGCCGGCCGGGCCGCCACCGAACGGCTCCTCGCCCGCACCGAACCCGACGCCCTGCTCTGCGCCAACGACCTCATCGCGGTCGGCGCGCTGCACGCCCTGCTCGCCGCGGGGCGCCGGGTGCCCGAGGACGTCGCCCTCGTCGGCATGGACGACACCGAGCTGGCCCGGATGATGTTTCCCCAGCTCTCCAGCGTCTCGCTCGGTTCGGCCGAGCGCGGCCGGCGGGCCGCCGAACTGCTCCTGCAACGCATCGCCGACCCGGCCCTGCCGCCCCGACGCGAGCAGGTGCCACCCGGCCTCGTCGTCCGGGCCTCCAGCGCCGGGCCGTCGCCGACCGCCGACAGGGCGCCGACCGCCGGCGAGCCGCTGACCGCCGGCGAGGCCGGGCAACCGGCGCCGCCGGCGCCCCGGCCGTCCACTGACCCGCTCGCCGGGCCGATCACCGACCCGTTCGCCGGGCCGGCGGGTCCGGCGCCGACCCACCCGTCCAGCGAAGGGGCGAGCTCATGACCACGCTGGCCGAGCGGCCGGACGTCGAACGGGCCGGGCGGACGCGCCGCCGGACCCGGTCCCGGTCCGACCGGACCGCCATCTACCTGCTGCTGCTGCCGTCGCTGCTGCCGATCCTCGTGCTGTCGGTGTTCCCGCTGCTGCGCGGCATCTACCTCGGCTTCACCGACGCCCGGGCCGGGCGCAACGTCGAGGTGTCCTTCACCGGCCTCGCGAACTACCGGGAACTCCTCGGCGATGAGCTGTTCTGGAACTCGTTCAAGATCGGTCTGCTCTGGGCCCTCGGGGTGACCGTGCTGCAGTTCCTGCTCGCCCTCGGCCTGGCCCTGCTGCTCAACCAGCAGCTGCGGTTCCGGGGCGTGGCGCGGGTGCTCGCCGTGGTGCCCTGGGCGATGCCGCCGGTCGTGGTCGGCATCCTCTGGAAGCTCGTCTACCACCCGGACGCCGGCCTGCTCAACGAGTTCTTCCACCGGATCGGGGCCGACGGGCTGCGGACGAACTGGCTCGGCGACTTCAGCACCGCCCTGCCCGCGGTGATCATCGTGGGCGTCTGGGCCGGCATGCCGCAGACCACCGTCGTCCTGCTGGCCGGTCTCCAGGGCGTGGCACGCGAGCTGCACGAGGCGGCGGCGGTGGACGGGGCGAGCACCTGGCACCGGTTCCGGCACGTGACGTTGCCCGCCCTGGCCCCGGTCATCGTGGCGATCACCTCGCTGGACTTCATCTGGAACTTCAACTCGTTCGGCCTGGTCTACGTCCTCACCGCGGGCGGGCCGGGCGGCAAGACCATGCTGCCGATGCTCTTCGCCTACGAGGAGGCGTTCCGCTACGGCAACTACGGCTACGCGGCGGCGCTCGGCAACGTCATGGTCGTGATCATCGTGGCGCTGCTCGCCGTCTATCTCCGGCGCCGGCTGAGGGAGGCGAACTGACATGTTTGGCAGGCCGAGCCGCACCGGTCGGGCGTTGCAGTACCTGGCCCTCGCCGGCTACCTGATCTTCCTCGGGTTCCCGCTCGTCTGGCTCCTCTCGACGGCGTTCAAGCCGCCGCGCGAGCTGGTGCAGCTGCACCCCTCGCTCATCCCGAGCAACCCCACCGTGCAGAACTTCGTCCAGGCCTTCACCGAGCAGGATCTGGGCCGGGCCGCGCTGAACAGCCTTCAGGTGTCGCTCGCCTCGGCGGTGCTCACCGTGCTGGTCGCCATGCCCGCGTCGTACGCGCTCGCGCGGTTCCGCTCGAAGCTCGGCACCGCGGCGCTGGGCTGGGTGCTGCTGTCCCAGCTGTTCCCGTTCGTGCTGCTGATCATTCCGATCTTCCTGATCCTGCGGCAGGTCGGGCTGGCCAACACGCACGCCGGGTTGGTGCTCATCTACGTGGTCTGGGCGCTGCCCTTCGCGCTGTGGATGCTGCAGGGCTTCGTCCGCAACATCCCCCGCGAACTGGAGGAGGCGGCCAGCGTCGACGGCGCCAGCCGCCTCCAGGTGCTGCGCCGGGTGGTGTTCCCGCTGCTCGCCCCGGGCCTCGTGGCGACCGCGCTGTTCTCCTTCATCTCCGCCTGGAACGAGTTCTTCTTCGCCCTGGTGCTGGTCAAGACACCCGAGCTGGCGACCCTGCCGGTCGCCCTGGCCCGGTTCGTCGGCATCGAGGGCACCGCCCGCCTGGGCCCCCTGGCGGCCGGTTCGCTGCTGGCCACCCTGCCCAGCCTGATCTTCTTCGCGTTCATGCAACGCCGGCTCTCGTCCGGGTCGCTCGCCGGCGCGGTCAAGGGTTGAACCGTCCCCCACCACCATCGAGGAGGTAATCCCCCATGCTCCGTACCCGATTCCGCCGACTCGCCGCGGCCGCCGCGGTCGCGGTCGTCGGCCTCGGCGGCCTCACCGCCTGCGGTGACGGCGGCGACGACGAGGCCACGTCCGGCCCGGTCAAGCTGCGGTTCCTCAGCCTCGCCTGGCAGAAGGAGTCACTGCAGGCCAACAAGGACCTGGTCGCCAAGTGGAACGCCGAGCACCCGGACATCCAGGTCGAGTACGTCCAGGGTGACTGGAACTCGGTCCACGACCAGCTGGTCACCTCGTTCGAGGGCGGCGACGCACCCGACATCGTGCACTACGAGGCGTCGGCGATCGGCGAGTTCAGCAAGCAGGGCTACCTGGCCGACCTCTCCGACCTGATCTCCGGTGACCTGAAGGGCCAGATCGACCAGGGCGTCTGGGACACCGTGACCTTCGACGGGAAGGTCACCGGCGTGCCGTTCCTGCTGGAGTCGCAGGTCGTCATCGCCAACAAGAAGCTGCTCGACGCCGCGGGCGTCGCGGTGCCGCCGGCCGACGGCGGGTGGACCTGGGACGAGTTCCAGGCCAACGCGCAGAAGCTCACCAAGCCCGGCCAGTACGGCGTGGCCTGGGCGCTGAAGTCGCCCACCAACCGGGTGCTGAACCTCGCGCTCAACTACGACGGGAAGTTCTTCTACACCGACGGCGGCCGCACCGAGGTCAAGGTCACCGACGCCGAGAAGGAGATCCCCAAGCGGATCCACGACATGCTCTACACGACGAAGACGGCCTCCCCGGAGGCGCTCGGCATGAGCGGCGCGGACACGCTGCCCGGCTTCTTCGGCGGCAAGTACGCGATGCTGCCCGGCTCGGTGTCGCTGCGCCAGCAGATGGTCGAGCAGGCCCCGGCCGGCTTCGAGTGGGTCACCCTGCCCCCGATCAAGGGGCTGTCCAGCAAGCAGGCCGCCAACCCGCAGACGCTGTCCGTCTCCGAGGACTCGAAGCACAAGAAGCAGGCCGCGCAGTTCCTCGAGTACTTCCTCAACCCGACCAACATGGCCGCCCTCGCCAAGGGTGACTGGCTCGTGCCCACAGGCAAGCAGGCCAACGAGGAGCTGGTCAAGCTCACCGGCGGCAAGCAGGGCTGGGACGTCGCCGCGGACAGCGCCGCGGACCTGACGGTGGCGCCGTTCCAGATGGCCGACGGCTACCCGGAGTGGAAGACCAAGTACGCCACCCCGGCCCTCCAGCAGTACTTCGCCAACAAGATCACCCTGGACCAGCTCGCCACGCAGCTGGTCGACGGTGGCAAGCAGGTTCTGAGGTAAGACAATGTCACTCTTGCTCGACACATCGGTCGGATGCCTGGTCGGCGCGGCGGTCGGTGACGCCCTCGGCGGCGCCACCGAGACGGCCCTACCGGAGCAGATCCGCGTACGCTTCGGCGGCTGGGTCGAGGGCATCGTGCCCCCGTACCACGCCGACTGGGCCACCGCGCGGCCGCTCGCGCCGTACCACAAGGGCGACGGGCACATCACCGACGACACCCTGATGACCCACGCCCTGGTCCGTGCCTACGCGGCCAAGCGCGACCACCTCGACGCGTACGACGTGGTGGAGCTCCTGGTCCCCGATCTGATCGAGCGGGTGGTCTACATCCCCGACCTGGAGCGGGAGGGGGTGACCTTCCACCGTCTCGCGGCCGCCGAGCGGTGGCTGGTCACCCGCCTGCACCACGCGCACGCGGACCCGCGTGAGGCCGGGGTGGGCAACATCGTCAACTGTGGCGCGGCCATGTACATGGCGCCGGTCGGCATCGTGAACGCGGGCGATCCGGCCGGGGCGTACGCCGAGGCGGTCGAGATCGCCGGGGCGCACCAGCACAGCTACGGGCGGGAGGCCGCGGCGGTGTTCGCCGCCGCGGTCGCCGCGGCGGCCGCCTCCGGCGCGACCGTCGACGACGTGGTCGCGGCCGCGCTCGACCTGGCCCGCGACGGCACCCGGGCCGCCATCGACGCGGTCGTCAAGGAGGCCCGGGGACACCACGACTGGAAGACCGCGATCCCCGCGCTGCGGGCCGCGGTGGCCCCGTACGACACGGTGGGCGAGGAGTACCGCAGCCCGGGCCTGGGCGCCCGCCGGCCCAGCCGGCTGCACGCCATCGAGGAACTGCCGGTGGCGCTGGGCATGCTCGTGGTGGCCGGCGGCGCGTACCGGCCGGCGGTGCTGGGCGCGGTGAACTACGGCCGGGACGCCGACTCCACGGCCACCATGGCCGGTGCGATCGCCGGGGCGCTCGGCGGCGCGGCGGCCGTGCCGGCGGAATGGTCCGAGGCGGTGGCCACGGCCTCCCGCACGGACCTCACCGAGCCCGCCCGGATGCTCGCGGCGGTGGCGGGCGAGGTGTTCGAACGCGACCGGGCCCGCTTCGCCCGCCGGGCCGAGCGCTTCGCCGGGCTGACCGGCGACGCGTCGCGGCAGGCCGGCGACGTGCCACGCCAGCCCGGCCCCGCGGGCGGGGAGCGGGACGGGGAGCCGGCCCGGTGAGGATCACCTGGGTGCAGCCGGAGGACCTGCTGCCGCACGAGCTGGCGGCCAGCCGGGACGAGGGACGCGACGTCACCGCCCTCGCGGATCGGTGGGCGCGGGCCGGCGGGGACCTCACCCCGCCGGTCAGCGGCGCCTCGCCGACCCCGGCGTCGCCGGAGCTGCGGGCGCTCGCCGCCGAGCTGCTGGACGCCGCCGACGCGCTGCCCGCCGTGGCGGCCGACGACGAACCCGACGACCTGGCCGCGATCCGCGCGAGCTGGCCCGCGGACTTCGCGCTGCCGACCGCCGCGACGTACGACCGGGTCCACGGCGCCTGGCTCGGCCGGGCGGTCGGCTGCCTGCTCGGCAAGCCGGTCGAGAAGATCCCCCGGGAGGGGATCCGCGAGATCCTCACCGCGACCGGCCGCTGGCCGCTGCGGGACTGGTTCACGGCGCAGGGCCTGCCGGCCGACATCGCGGCCCGTTGGCCATGGAACCGGCGCAGCGCGCCGACCAGCCTCGCCGAGAACATCGACGGCATGCCCGAGGACGACGACCTGAACTACGCGCTGCTGGCGCTGCGCGTGCTGGAGACGCACGGGCGGGACTTCACCAGCGCCGACGTCGCGCAGGCGTGGCTGGACTGGCTGCCCGGCGGGCGGGTCTTCACGGCCGAGCGGGTGGCGTACCGGAACCTGCTGCTGGGGCTCGCGCCGCCGGAGAGCGCCCGCCGGCACAACCCGTTCCGGGAGTGGATCGGTGCGCAGATCCGCACCGACGTGTACGGCTGGGTCAACCCCGGCCGTCCGGACCGGGCCGCAGAGCTGGCGTACCGGGACGCGACGGTCAGCCACGTCCGGGGCGGGGTGCACGGTGCGATCTGGGCCGCGGCGCTGGCCGCCGCCGCGCCGGTCGCCGCCGACGTGGACGAGGTGCTGGACGCCGCCGAGTCGGTGCTGCCACCGCGCAGCCGGTTCGCGGCGACGGTGCGGGAGGCGCGGGCGCTGGGCGCCGACGGCGACGACTGGGAACGCGTCGTGGACGCGATCTACGCCCGCCACGGCCACCTGCACTGGGTGCACGTCCGCAACAACGCGGCACTCGTGGCCGCCGCGCTCGCGTACGGGCGGGGCGACTTCGAGCGGTCGATCTGCGCGGTGGTCAGCGGGGGCTGGGACACCGACTCGACGGGCGCGACCGTCGGCGCCGTGGCCGGGGCCCTCGCCGGCGCGTCCGGGCTGCCCGGGCGGTGGGTGGCCCCGCTGCACAACCGGCTGGCCAGCAGCATCGCCGGCTTCGACGGGATCGGCTTCGACGAGCTGACGCGGCGCACCCGGGCGCTGGCCGAGCCGGGTGCCGGGTCGTGACCGGGCGACGCGCGCCCGCCGGCGACCGGCGGACGGAGGGAGACAGGGAATGAGCGCACGCGTGGTGGTGGTCGGCAGCGCCAACCTCGACCTGGTGGTGACGGCCCCGCAGCTGCCCCGGCCCGGGGAGACGGTGCTCGGCGAGGACTTCCGCACCGTGCCGGGCGGCAAGGGCGCCAACCAGGCGGTCGCGGCGGCCCGCGCCGGGGCGGCCTGCGACTTCGTGGGGGCCGTCGGCGACGACGCGTTCGGCGTCCAGCTCCGGGACAGCCTGGCCGGTTCGGGGGTGGGCGTGCGCGGCCTGCGTACGGTGCCCGGCCCGTCCGGCGTGGCGCTGATCGCCGTCGACCGGTCCGCCGAGAACTTCATCGTGGTCGCCCCCGGCGCCAACGGCGCGGTCACCGACCTGGGCGCCGAGGACCGGGCGACCATCGCGGGCGCCGAGGTGCTGCTGCTCCAGCTGGAGGTGCCGCTGTCCACGGTGGTCCAGGCCGCCGACTGGGCCCGGGCCGAGGGCACCACCGTCGTGCTCAACGCCGCGCCGGCGGCCACCCTGCCGGTCGAACTGCTCGACCTCGTCGACGTGCTCGTCGTCAACGAGCACGAGGCGGCCACCGTGGCCGGAGCCGCCTCGGCCGACCCGGCCGTGCTGCTCGACGCCCTGCTCGCGCTGGTGCCACGGGTGGTGCTGACGCTCGGGGCGCGCGGCGCCGCGTACGCCGACCGGCGCGGCCTGCGGCTGGAGATCCCGGCGCCGCGCATCGAGGCGGTGGACACCACAGCGGCGGGCGACGCGTTCACCGGCGCCCTCGCGGTCTCGTGGGCCGAGCGCGGCGGTGCGATCAGCGAGGAGACCGTCGCCGCGAGCCTGCGCTGGGCGTGCGCGGCCGGCGCGGCCTGTGCCCAGCGCCCCGGCGCGTCCACCGCGCTGCCCGAGCGGGCGGCCATCGACGCCCTCCACGACGCGACCTACCGAGGTACCCCGTGAGCTTCAACCCGTACGTCCCGCGCCCGATCGACCGTCCCACCGAGGTGCCACTCGACGAGCGGGCCGACCTCGGCGTGCTCGACGAGGCGAAGATCTTCGCCGCGCCCGACGACCCCGCGGACTGGCCCGCCTGGCGCGAGCAGCTGACCCGCTGGCGGGCCGACGCGCGCACCCGGCTCGGCTACACCGGCGCGCACTACGACGAGATCACCGGCGACTGCTTCACCGTCTGTCTCGCCTGGCTGTGGGACGAGACGCTCTACGACCACGAGCGCGGCGTCTTCACCGTCGACGCGTTCCTCGACGCCGCCGAGCGGGACTTCGGCGGCTTCGACGGCGTGGTGCTGTGGCACGCGTACCCGGTCATCGGGCTGGACGACCGCAACCAGTTCGACTGGTACCGGGACGTGCCGGAGCTGCCCGACGTGGTGCGCGCGTTCCAGGCGCGCGGGGTGCGGGTGTTCGTCGACTACAACCCGTGGGACACCGGCACCCGCCGCGAGGCGGGCACCGACGCCGAGGAGGTCGCGGCCCTCGCCGGCAAACTCGGCGTCGACGGGGTCTTCCTCGACACCCTCAAGGAGGGCGCGGGCGAGCTGCGCGCCGCGCTCGACGCCGTACGCCCCGGCCTGGTGCTGGAGGGGGAGAGCCGCGTCCCGCTCACCCGCATCGGCGACCACGCCATGTCCTGGGCGCAGTGGTTCGCGGACTCGACGGTGCCCGGGGTGCTGCGGGCCAAGTGGTTCGAGCGGCGGCACGTCCTGCACCACACCCGCCGCTGGCACCGCGACCACCTCGAGGAACTGCACTCGGCCTGGCTCAACGGCGTGGGTGTGCTCGTGTGGGAGAGCGTCTTCGGCGTCTGGGTCGGGTGGAACGAGCGGGACCGCGCGGTGCTGCGCGCGATGCGCCGCGTTCAGGCCACCCACGCCGCGTGGTTGCGCGCCGAGGACTGGGTCCCGCTCGCCGACCACCCCGGCACCGGCCAGGTGTACGCGTCCCGCTGGACGCACGACGGCGAACCGCTGTGGACGGTCGCGAACCTCGGCGGGGACCACGACGGGCCGTGGGTCGTCACCGACGCCCGGCCCGGCGCGCGCTTCGTCGACCTGGTCACCGGCGCCGAGCTGACCGTCACCGAGGCCGGCGACGGCCGCGTCGCCGTGGGCGGTCCGTTGCCGGCCGGGGCGATCGCCGCCGTGGTGGTCACCGACGCCACCGTGGCCCGGCACGCACCGCCGACCGGCGACCCGTCCTTCCCGGCGCGGGCCGCCGTGCGTACCCGCACCCCGTGGGCGCCCGCGGCCGCGGTGCCGGCCGGCATGGTGGAGGTCGCCGCGGGCCGGCGGGATCTGGTGGTCCGGCACCGGGTGCGGGAGACCGGGCTGTACGGCGAGACGCCGTACGTCGACGAGTGGAAGCCGCTGCCGCCGCGGCTGCACCACACCGCCACGCTGCGCCGCACCGTCACGCTCGGCCGGTTCGCGATCGCCACGCACGAGGTCACCCACGGCGAGTACGCCGAGTTCCTGCGCGCCACCGGCTACCGGCCCGTGCGCCCCGAGCGGTTCACCGCCGGGCGGGGGCCCGCCGACGCCCCGGTCACCGGGGTGGACCTGGCCGACGCGCGGGCGTACGCGGCCTGGGCCGGCCTGCGACTGCCCACCGAGGACGAGTGGCAGGTGGCCGCCGAGGCGGGGCTGCTCACCCGGCGGGCGCCGCTCGTGTGGAACCTGACCGAGAGCGAGCACTCCGACGGGCGTACGCGGTTCGCCATCCTCAAGGGCGGCGCCGCGTACCGGGCCGAGGGCTCCGACTGGTACCTCGACGGCGGCCCCCAGCCACCCGAGGTCTCGGTGAAGCTGCTGCTCACCGGGGCCGGTCTCACCCGCTCCGACCAGGTCGGCTTCCGCTGCGTGGCCGACCTCCCCACCCCCGAGGAGTGATCTCATGAGCAGACGCTGGCGGATCGGCGGCGGTGTCGCCGCCGTGGTCCTCGCGCTCGGCCTGGCCGGCGCGGTGCCCGGTACGGCGGGCGCGGAGAAGACCCGCGCGGGCACGTTGACCACCGCCGCGGCGCCGTCCCCCGCGCTCGGCGGCAGCATCGACTACACCGTCTACCTGCCGTACGGCTACGCCACGCAGACCGAAACCCGCTACCCGGTGCTCTACCTGCTGCACGGGCGCGGCGACACGATGCAGGCGTGGACCCGCGTGAAGGCCGACCTGGACCGGATGATCGCCGACGGCGAGGTCCCGCCGGTCATCGCGGTCCTGCCCGACGCGCCGTGGAGCAGCCGCGGCAACTGGTACGTGGACTCCGCCTACACGGGCGCGGACGATCCCGGCCGCCCGGTCGAGACGGCGCTCACCCGGGACCTGGTGGCGCACGTCGACGCCACGTACCGCACGGCGGCCCACCGGGGCGCGCGGCTGGTCGGCGGCTACTCGATGGGCGGCGCGGGCGCGCTGCGCTACGCGCTCGCCCACTCCGACCTGTTCGCCAACGCGCTGGTGCTCAGCCCGGCCGTGTACCGGCCGCTGCCGCCGGCCGACTCGTCGGCGCGGGAGTACGGCGCGTTCGGCGCGGGGGAGCAGCGCTTCTCCGACGAGGTGTACCAGCGGTTGAACTACCCGGCCCTGCTGCCGGGGCTGGACCCGGAGTCGCCGGTGCGGATGTACATCGCGGTCGGCGACGACGAGTGGGCCAACCCGGACCCGGCCGACGCCGTGCACGACCTCGACTACGAGGCCGCCACGCTCTACAACACCGTCCGCCGTGCCGACGGGGTGGCCGCCGAGTTCCGCGTGCTCGACGGGGGGCACGACTGGGACGTCTGGCGTCCGGCCTTCGTGGACGGTCTGAAGCACCTCGCGGGCACGCTGAGCGTCACACCGCCCGCGGGGCTGCCCGGCCCGCCGCACGGCACCGCCGGCGCCGACTGGGCCGGTGGGGTGGCGGCCCACGCCGACGGCGCCACCACCATCGGGTACGCGGCCTCCGGCCCGGTGGCCGGGCAGCCGTACGCGGGCGGGCTGGACGCTGTGGTGAGCCGGCTCGGCGCGGACGGCGCCACCCGGTGGGTCAGACAGTTCGGCACCGCCGCCAACGAGCGGCTGTACGGCGTGGTGCCCCTCGCCGACGGAGGGGTGCTCGCGGCCGGGTACACGCGCGGCGACCTCGACGGCGGCCACCCCGGCAGCCCCGCCGACGACGGTTTCGTGACCCGGTTGAGCGAGACCGGCCAGCGGGTCTGGCTCACCCAGGCCGGCGACCCGGCGAAGGCGGACCGCTTCTACGCGCTCGCGGCGGCCCCGGACGGCGGCGCCTACCTGGCCGGCTACACGAGCGGCTCCTTCGCGGGTGAGGCGGCGGCCGGGGACAAGGACGCCGTGCTGGTCCGGGTCGCCCCGGACGGGCAGGTCGTCTGGAGCCGCCAGTTCGGCGGGCCGGGCGAGGACAAGGCGTACGCCGTGGCGGCCGACGCGCAGGGCGTCTACGTGGCGGGCGGCAAGTCGGCCGGGCTGCCCGGCACGACGTCGCTGGGCGGCGCCGACGGTTGGCTGGCCGCTTTCGACCCGGCCGGCACCCGCCGCTGGGTGAACGCGGCCGGCGGCGCCGGCGACGACCTGCTCGGCGGTGTGGCCGTCGCCGCGAACGGCACGGTGGTCGCCACCGGGTCCACGGGCGGCGAGGCGACCGCCGGCGGCACCGACGTGCTGACCGTGGCGTACACGACGGCGGGCCGGCAGCGCTGGCGGACGGTGACCGGCGGCACGGGCGCCGACGCCGGCGCGGACGTGGTGCCGCTGGCCGACGGCGCGGTGGCCGTGGTCGGCTTCACCGGCAGCCGGCTCGGCCTGCCGGTCGGCGGCGCCGACGTGCTGACCCTGCGGCTGGACGCGCGCGGCCGCCAGCTGGGCGTCGCCCAGTACGGCACCGCCCGCGACGACGCGGCCGACGCGTTCGGCGAGGAGAACGTGTACGCGACCCGCGCGGCCGACGGACGGCTGCTGGTCAGCGGGCTCACCGCCGGAGCGCCGCTGGGCGGCGACGCGCTCGGCAACGGTGACGTCTTCCTCGCGACGATCGAACCGACGAAGGGAACGCCATGACGGTGACATCGGGCGCGGGCCGCGGCCCGCTCGACGGAGTGACGGTGGTCGACCTGGCCACCCTCTTCGCCGGGCCGCTCGCCGCGGCGTTCCTCGGCGACTTCGGCGCCGACGTGATCAAGGTGGAGCACCCGGCGAAGCCGGACCCGTCGCGCGGGCACGGCCCGGCGAAGGACGGCGTCGGGCTCTGGTGGAAGGTGCTCGGCCGCAACAAGCGGACCGTCACCTGCAACCTCTCCGACCCCGAGGGCGCCGAACTGCTGCGCCGGCTGCTCGCCGACACCGACGTGCTGGTGGAGAACTTCCGCCCCGGCACGCTGGAGCGGTGGGGGCTCGGCCCGGACGAGCTGCACGCGGTCAACCCGCGACTGGTGATCGCGCGGATCAGCGGGTTCGGGCAGGTCGGCCCGTACGCCCGCCGGCCCGGCTTCGGCACGCTCGCGGAGGCGATGAGCGGCTTCGCGGCGGCCACGGGGGAGCCGGACGGCCCGCCCACCCTGCCGCCGTTCGGGCTGGCCGACTCGGTGACCGCGCTCGCGGCCGCGTACGCGGTGATGCTGGCCCTGCGGTCCCGCGACCTCACGGGCGCCGGGCAGGTGGTCGACCTCGCCATCATCGAACCGATCATGGCAATGCTCGGCCCGCAGATCACCTGGTACGACCAGCTCGGCTACATCCAGCCGCGGCTGGGCAACCGGTCCAACAACAACGCCCCGCGCAACACCTACAGGTGTGCGGACGGGCGTTGGGTGGCGGTCTCCACCAGCGCGCAGAGCATCGCCGAGCGGGTGATGCGCCTGGTGGGGCGCCCGGAACTCGTCGAGGAACCGTGGTTCGCCACCGGCACCGGCCGGGCCGGGCACGCCGACGAGCTGGACGCCGCGGTGAGCGCCTGGGTGGCGAAGCGGGACCGGGACGAGGTGGTGGCCGCGTTCGAGGAGGCGCAGGCGGCCGTCGCTCCCGTCTACGACGTGCGCGACATCCTCGCCGACCCCCAGTACGGGGCGCTCGGCACCGTCCGTGCCGTCCCCGACGAGGAGCTGGGCGAGGTGCGCATGCAGAACGTGCCGTTCCGGCTCTCCGCCACGCCCGGGGAGATCCGGCACGCCGGTCGCCGGCACGGCCAGGACACCGACGCGGTGTTCGGCGCGTTGGGGCTGAGCGCCGACGAGCTGGCCCGGCTGCGCGAGCGCGGGGTGGTCTGAATGCTGCTCACGTGGCTCTACGTGCCGGGCGACCGGCCGGACCGGTTCGCCAAGGCGGTCGCCTCCGGGGCCGACGCGGTCATCCTCGACCTGGAGGACGCGGTGGTGGCCGGCCGCAAGGCGTACGCCCGCGACGCGGTCGCCGACTTCCTGGCGCAGGAGCACGCCGTACCCGTGCAGGTACGGGTGAACGAGCTGACCGGCCCCGACGTCGCCGCTGACCTCGCGGCGGTGACCGATCGGCCCGGGCTGGCCGGGCTGCGGCTGCCGAAGGTCGAGTCGGCCGCCACGGTGGCGTCCCTTGCCGGCCGGGCCGAGGTGCCGCTGCACCCGCTGGTCGAGTCGGCGCTCGGCCTGGAGGCCGCGTACGCCATCGCCACCGCCCACCCCGCGGTGGCGTCGATCGGGCTCGGCGAGGCCGACCTCCGCTCCGACCTCGGGGTGAGCGACGAGGAGGGGCTCGCGTGGGCGCGCGGGCGGGTGGTGGTGGCGGCCCGCGCGGCCGGCCTCGCCCCGCCCGCGATGTCGGTGTACGCCGACGTGGCCGACGCCGACGGGCTGGCCGCGTCCTGCCAGCGGGGGCGACGGCTCGGCTTCCTCGGTCGGGCCGCGATCCACCCGCGGCAGCTGCCCGTCATCGTCGAGGCGTTCCGGCCGGCCGAGCGCGAGGTGGCACGCGCCGCCGAGCTGCTGGCCGCGGTCGCCGACGCGGAGCGGCGGGACTCGGGCACCGTGGTGCTCCCCGACGGGCGGTTCGCCGACCGTGCGATGGTGGCCGCGGCCCGGCGTACCGTCGATCTCGCCGCCCGCTACGCCGCCTGAGCGCGGGCCGGCGGTCCGCCGGCGCTCCGTTGCGCCGCCTGGCGGCGTCCCACCGCGAGGGACGCCGCCGATCCGGTGTCGATCACGCAGCCGGGACCGGCGCGGGGACCCGCCGGCGGGCCAGGGCCGCCACGGCGCCGAGCACGGCCGTGAGCGTGCCCAGCAGCAGGACCGCGTCCGCGCCGTGCGCCGAGAAGCCGCCGTGGTGGCCAGCCGGGAGCAGGCTGGACGCCACCGTGATGCTGGCGGCCACGCCGAGCGCGGAGCCGACGTAGCGGGCCGTGTTGTTGGCCCCGGAGCCCATCGCGACCCGGTCCGCGGGGACGCTCGCGACGGCGAGCCGGGCGAGTGCCGCGTTGAGCAGCCCGCTGCCCGCGCCGGAGATGAGCAGCCCAGGGACGGTGCGGGCCCACGAGTGCGCGTCGGCGTAGCCGAGCATGGCCAGGTAGCCGATGGCGGTCAGGGCGAATCCGACGGTGAGTTGCCGGGTGGGCGTGTGCCGCGTACCGAGGTGGCGCATCTGGTTGCTGACCAGGAACGACGCCCCCGCCCAGAGGAAGGCCAGGCCGGCGGCGCCCAGCGCGCTGACGCCGACCAGCGACTGCACGAGGGTGGGGAGCACGGTGCTCGGGCCGAGGGCGGCGAGCCCCGTGAAGAACGCGCCGAGCGTGGCGAGCCGGAAGTCCGGCCGGCGGAACAGGGCGAGGTCGAGCATCGGCGCCCGGCCCCGGG
This sequence comes from Micromonospora costi, assembly GCF_003626655.1. Lineage (GTDB taxonomy): Bacteria > Actinomycetota > Actinomycetes > Mycobacteriales > Micromonosporaceae > Micromonospora > Micromonospora costi. Next base: position 4,167 of record NZ_RBAN01000009.1, on the reverse strand, counting down.
CCTCGATGGCCACGAAGGCGGCGAGCAGCAGCACCCCGAGGACCGCGGGAATCAGCACCGCGGGCCGGAGCCAGCCGGTGCGTCCGGCCGTGACGGCGACGAGCAGCAACGCGAGGCCGGCGCCGAGGGTCAGCACGCCCGGTACGTCGATGCGGGCCGCCCGTGCCGCGCGGGACTCGGCGAGCAGCCGCCCGCCGAACGCCGCCAGCAGCGCGGCCAGCGCCGCGACGACCAGGTACAACCAGCGCCAGCTGCCGACCGCGGTCAGGAGGGCCGAGGCGAGCGGCCCGATCGCGATGCCGGCGCCGAGCATCGAGGCCCAGCGGGCCGTGGCGTGCGCCCGCCCCTGGGCGGTGTGGAAGGCGTGCCCGAGCAGGCCCAGACCGGCTGCGAGGATCGCGGCGCTGGCCGCGCCCTGCACGACGCGGGCGGCCACGAAGGTGGCGGCGTCGGGCGCGACGGCGGCGCCGACGGTGCTGACGGCGAGCAGCGCCAGGCCGGACCGGAAGATCCGGCGACGCCCGAAGTCGTCGCCGAGGCTGCCGGCCACCAGCAGGGTGGCCGCGAGCCCCAGGGTGATCGCGTTGATCAGCCACGTCTGGGTCGTGAGGCCGGCCCCGAGGCTCCGCGCCGTCTGGGGCAGCACGGCCACCGGCGCGGTGTAGTTCATGAGGACGAGCAGCGTCGCGGCGCAGACCGCGAACAGGGCCCGGGCGTCGGAACGGGGCGCCTCCGAGGGCGGGGCCACGGCGGACGGCGCGCTGGCGTCGGCGGTTGTCGACATGCGGAAGGACCTCTCGGTTCGGTGAACGAACCGACAGTAGCAGGGATGGTTCGTTGAACGAACCTACGGGGGGTAGAATCACACTTATGCCGCTGGGGAAGAGCTACGAAAGGCAGAACTGCTCGCTGGCCACCGCGCTCGAACTGGTCGGCGAGCGCTGGACGCTGCTCATCGTCCGCGACGCCTTCTACGGCGTACGCCGCTACGGCGACTTCCTCGCCCACCTGGACATCCCGCGGGCCGTGCTCGCCGACCGGCTCGCCACCCTCGTCGACGCCGGCATCCTCGAACGCCGCCGCTACCAGGACGCCCCGCCCCGGGACGAGTACGTGCTCACCGACCGGGGCGGCGAACTCTGGTCGGTGATCTATCCGCTGATGAGCTGGAGCGAGCGGCACTTCGCGGTCGGCGAGTCGCTGCGCACCTTCCGGCACGCGGCCTGCGGCACCCAGCTCGACCCCGCCGGCCGCTGCCCGACCTGCGGAAACGTCGACGTGCCACCGGGCGACGTCGAGGCCCACCCCGGGCCGGGCGTCCCGGCCGAGCCGCGCCAGGACCCGGTCAGCGTCGCCCTGCGCCAGCGTCCGCACCGGCTGCTCCGGCCCCTGCTCTGACGCCACCCGGCGGCGGATCCACGCTGCCGCCACGTGCGGCCGGTGCGTGCGGCGGGCCCGCTCCTGATGAGCCCGGCTCCGGGCCGACCCGAGCCCGTGCCCGGCGTGTGCGCGGCCTGCTACGGCGCTCGCGCCGGTCGGTCGAGGCGGTCGAGCCGGGCCAGTTCTGCCGTGCCCTCCCGCACCGCGGCCGCGGCCAGCGCGATGGTCGCGGGGTTCGTGCCGGCCCCCTGCTCGGCCCGGGCGACCCGCACGGCCTGCCCGAGGTGCGCGCGCAGGTGCCCGGCGACCAGCCGTTCGAAGGCCGGTCCGTCCGCCACCCGCAGTGCCGCCAGGTCCTCGGCGGTCGCCATCCCCGGCATGTCGTGGCCCTCGTGGGGGTTGGTCGCGGGCGCGCCGGAGTCGGCCAGCAGTCGACGGGCGCGGCTCAGCTCACCGCGGTGGGTGTCCGCGACGCCGGCGGCCAACCCACGCCAGGCCGGGTCGCGGGTCCGGGCGGGCACCAGGTCGAGCACCGGAAGCAGCCGCTCGGCCATCGCCACGGTGAGCTGGAGCCAGGCCACGTCGGTCGCGCTGAACGCCCCGGCTGTCGTACCCCCGACGGGTGTGCCGGTGGTCGCGCCCGGCGGGGCGCTCGCGGCGGCCGGCGCGCGGCGGTCGTCGCTCGGGTCCGCGGAGCCGCCGGCCGCGGCGCAGCCCGCGAGGAGCAGCGCCGTGGCGAGAAGAGCGGACGGTACGGCGAGGCCCGCGCGCATCGCACCTCCTCCCCGCCGTGGGGAGCGGACCCCATGCCATCGGGTCCGCTCCCGTCCGGCGAACACGTCCGGTCAGAGCGGTCGCCCGTCGGCGCCGCACTTGATGACCGGGCGGATGCAGTCCCGGACCCGGCGCTCCATCTCCGCCACCGGCCAGGCGTTGAAGAAGTCGCCGTGCATGGTGTAACCCGGCCCGGAGGCCAGGCGGAGCGGCGACGGGTCACCGCTGACCGGGTACCGCAGCACCTGCCGCAGCTTTGGCACCGGCACCGGGTGGCTCGCCGGGCAGGCCTGGTTCACCGGGTACGCCATGTGGCTCTTGTGGTCCGGCGAGTCCAGGTCGCGGCCGTTCCAGCACTGGGGGAAGTCCAGGTACGACTCCAGCATCGTCCCGGCCGGGCAGGTCACGAAGTTCTTCGACGGCGGGACCTGCCCGGCGTGCAGACAGGACCAGCGGGCGATGCTGCCGTCGTCCGGGCTCGTCGCCCGGGCGTTGCCGGCGACGATGCGCAGCCCCTGCGGGATCGGCTCAGTACGGGCCACGATGTCGCTGCGTACGCCCTCGCCGAGGTAGTAGAACGTGACGATGGTCGGCTCCACCGGCACGTCGTTCCTGTAGAGCGTCGGCACCCAGTAGGACGACGTGTCCACCCGCGGGTTGCAGGTGCTCGTCGAGTTCACCAGGTCCGGCAGGGTGGTGTGGGCGTTGGTCACCGTGCTGCCGAAGAAGCTGTGCATGTGCGAGGCGCCGGGCAGCCCCGGAAAGATGATCGGGTCGTCCGGGAGCCGGTGGCTGTAGGGGCAGTCGGCGGGGAACTCCGCCACCCGGATCGCGTTGACACCCGGGGCGGCGTCGGCCCGGGTGGTGGTGGAGACGACGTACGTGCCGAGCAGTGCCAGCAGGGCGCCGATCGCCGTGGCGAGGCGCAGCCGGCGGCGGGTGCCGGAGAGGGTTGCGGCCCTGTCCATCTCGTACTCCTGTCGGGGTGGGTCAGGGAGGTTCCGGCGCCGCCGCCGAAAGGCATCGGGAGATCCCTGGCCAGGACGTGGTGGTGGTGTGCGCTGTGCAGGAGCAGTAAGAGAGCGCTCTCACGGACAGCGTCGGGCAGACGTCGACAATTGTCAATGCATGTCCGGCGTGCGAAGCGCGGACGGCGAAAAGGGCCGACCCCCGGGGATCGGCCCTTGATGCCACGAAGGGCCGACCCCGTGTGGGGGTCGGCCCTTCGTGTTGGTGCGCTTGCTCTGTTTGTGGGTCAGTTGGTGGAGTAGCCGCGGGTGGCGATCCAGTCGCCGAGGTGGTCGACGCTGACCCAGTAGGAGGCGGTGTCGGGGTTGGCCGAGTCGGCGATTTTCACCTGGTGGCCGTTGTCGCGGTAGCCGACGACGCTGATGTAGTGCCCGCCTTCGAAGGAGTGGGTGTTGCCGTCGGTGTCGGTGGTGGTGCCGGCGATGTTGGCGACCACGGCGCGGCCGTCGTCGATGGTGCGGACGATGTCGGTGCGCAGGGTGTCGGTCTGCTTGTCGTCGGCGTTGGGGGTGCTGATTTCGACGCTGTGGTAGGCGTTGTTACCGGTTTCCTTGTTCAGGACCGGGGTGATGTCGTTGATGGAGTTGGTGCCGGCCTCGGTGGTGCCCATTTCCTTGGCCATGGCGTCGACGTTGATGTCCTTGCCCTGGACGGAGAGGGCGTTACGGGTGGCGGCGGGGCCACAGTAGAAGAAGTTCGGCTGGGCCTCGTAGCGCACGTTGAGTTCCCGCTCGCTGTGGCCGCCGCTCTTGCGCTCGGTCTGGGCGCTGGCGGGCTTGGCGTCGGCGTGGGCGGCGATCGCCGGAGCGGCGATGCCGATGCCGGTGGCGGCGATGCCGGCGGTGGTCAGTGCGGTCTTGCGGATCAGATCGGTACGCATGATGAGGTACTCCTCTGGTCGGGGGTGGTGCCGTGCGCACGAAGGGGGGTGTGTCGCACGGGGAGGTTCGGGGGTTGGGTGCCTGGCGGCGTGGCCTGCTCGGG
>NZ_RBAN01000008.1 GCF_003626655.1 Micromonospora costi | reverse complement strand
GACCTCGTCGAGTTAGATGCTGCTGTTTTTTTCTTTTTTTTTCCCGCAAACACGGGCCTCGATGTGCCGGGGGGGGATGTGGTCTACAACCTGGCCCTTTCCGCCCCGGGCCCTGGGGGGCCCCCCCCCCCCCCCCCCGCCGGGCCGGGGTCAGCGACCGGGGCGTCGCGCGGCGGCGGCGCCGGCCAGCCGGCTGAGCAGGTCGCCGGTGAGCGGCACTCCCGCGACGGCCGTGAGGGCGGCCGCCCAGCCGGCCACGAAGTAGTCCCAGCCGTCCACGGCGTGGGCGCCGGCGTGGGCGGCCTGGCGGAGGAAGGTGAGGTCGCCCCGGTAGTTGAGGTCCCACGCCACCGTGCCCGCCCCGAGCGGCGCCGTGTCGGTGAGCGGACTGCCGGGGGCGTCCTTGCCGAGACCGGTGGCGTTGACCACCAGCTCCGGGGCCGGCAGGTCCGCGAGCAGCGCGTCGCTGTCCGACGGGCTCCCCACGGTCACGTACGACAACCGCGACGCGTCGATGCCCGCCCGGCCGGCGACCTCGCGCAGCTCGGCCAGTGCCTCCGGCCGGGTGTCGGTGAACGTCACGCGGGCCGGCGGTTCGGGGCGGGCCGCGCCGTCGCCCGTCACGTCGAGGTGCAGGGTGAGCAGCAGGGCGGTGGCGGCGCCGCCCGCGCCGAGGCAGAGAACGCTCGGGCCGGTGGGGTCACCGGCCGGACGCCGTGGCAGCAGGGCCGGCAGGACGTGGCTCAGGGCCACCGGGTCGCGGGCGTACCCGCTGACGGCGCCGTCGGCCGTCGCGAGGGCGTTGACCTCGTGGGTGAGGCCGACGAGCGGGTCCGCGCGATCGAGGTCGGCCGCGCAGGCCCGGTACAGGGAGCTTGTGCGCGGTGACGACCGCGCCGTGCACCGCCGGGTTGTCCCGCATGGCGCGTACCAGCCGCCGGTACGTGGCGGCGGGGGTGTCCGGCGGCAGGTCGACGCCCCGCAGGGTCCACGGCTGCGCCAGCACGGCCGCCCAGCGGTCGAACACCGCGTGGACTCCGGACCCGCCGGTGTCGATCCCGACGAAGAGGATCAACGGCGGCCCCGACCAGGCCGCCACCTCGTCGAGCGTCAACACGTTCCGGTCCACTGGCGCCTCCAGCCGGTCGGGCGGTCTCACCGGTGACCGAGGTTAGCGCCCGCCCCCTGCCGGACGGCCGACACCAGGCGGCGGGTGAGCCACAACGGGGAGGTGATCGCGTTGCCGACCACCACGGCGTGCGCGCCCGCCGCGAACGCCAGCCCGACCTGCGCCGCGTCACGGTACCGCCCCTCGGCGAACACCGGCACCGCCACCGCGGCGGCGAGGTCGGCGACGAGCGCCAGGTCCGGCCCGTCGGCCGGCGGGCTCGCCGCCGTGTACCCGGACAGCGTGGTGGCGACCGCGTCCGCGCCGGCGGCGACGGCCGCGACGCCCTCCGCCACGGTGGAGACGTCGGCGAGCACCAGCGCGTCGGTGCGGCCCCGCAACGCGCGGACGGTGTCGGCGAACGTACGGCCGTCGGGGCGGGGCCGGTCGGTGGCGTCGACCGCCACGATCCGCGCCCCGGCCAGGGCCACCTCGACCGCGTGGGCGGCCGTCGGGGTGATGAAGACGTCCGCGTCGCCGTGCTTGTAGAGGCCGATCACGGGCACGTCCACGGCGGCCCGGACGGCGCGCACGTCGGCGGGGCCGTTCGCCCGGATCGCCACCGCGCCGCCGCGCACCACGGCGGCGGCCACCCGGGCCTGCACGTACGGGTCCCGCATCGGGTCGTCGGGGTCGTGGGGCAGTGGCTGGCAGGACACCACCAGCCCGCCGGCCAGGTCGTCGAGCACGCTCACCGGTAGGGGTCTCCTTGTCGCGTCGTCGTGAACGGGTGCGCCGCCGGCCGGGCGGCGCGGTCGGGTCCCGCCGTCATGCCTGCGCGGCCATGGCCATCCGGGCGGCACCGACGGCGACGGCGTCTCCGCCGAGGGCCGCGGCCCGCAGCGGCACCTCCGCCCAGGCCGGCGGCAGCTCGGCGGCGTACGCGGCCAGGGTGGTGGGCAGCATCGCCTCGGCCGCCCCGCCGGCCACGAGCACGACGGTCGGGTCGAGCAGGGCCACGAGCCCGGCGAGGGCGCCGCCGAGCGCCGCGCCGGCGCGGTCGAGCACCGTACGGGCCGCCTCCTCGCCGGCCGCCGCCCGCTCGGCGACCTCCCGGCCCTCGATGCGGGCACCGGTCCGTGCGGCGTACGCGGCGGCCAGCCCGGTGCCGGAGGCGATCGCCTCCAGGTGCCCGTACCGGCCGCAGCCGCAGCGCATTCGCTCGGCGCCGGGCGCCGGAAGGTGGGCGACGGCACCGGCCGCACCGCGGGCGCCGGTGTCGATCCGGCCGTCGCGGACGAGCGCCCCGCCGAGCCCGGTGCCGACCGCGACCAGCAGCACGTGCGCGCTGCCCCGGCCCGCGCCGGCCCAGCACTCGCCGAGCGCGGCGGCGTGCACGTCGTTGCCGACCCGCACCGGCCGGCCGAGCCGCCGGGCGAGCGCGTCGGCGACCGGGGTGCCGGCCCAGCCCGGAAGGCTGTCGGTCGCGTACCGGATGGCGCCGGTCGCCGGGTCGACGGTGCCCGCGGTGCCCACGCCGACCGGCCCGGCGCCCGCCGCGGGCAGCAGGTCCGTGGCGAGCCGCGCGGCCGTGTCCAGCACCGCCTCGGGCCCGGACGACGCCGGCGTGGGCGCCCGGCGCCGGTCGAGCACGGTGCCGTCCGGGCCGACCAGCGCGGCCACCGTCTTGGTGCCGCCGATGTCGAGGCCCACCACGGCCGCGCCGGTCATCCCTTGAGACCGGTGTGCGCGAGGCCCTCGACGAACTGCTTCTGCGCGATGACGAAGACCACGAGAACCGGCAGCGCGGTGAGGGACGCGGCGGCCAGCTGCACGTTCCACATCGGGCCGCCGTAGGCGTCCACGAACTGGGTGAGCGCCTGGGGCAGCGTGAACTTCTCCGGCGTGGAGAGGAACACGATCGGCTCCAGGTAGAGGTTCCAGCTGTGCAGGAACGTGAAGATCGCCACCGCCCCCAACGCGGGCCGGGACAGCGGCAGCGCGACCTTCCAGAACGTGGCGAAGCGGCCGAGCCCGTCGACGCGGGCCGCCTCCTCCAGCTCGCCGGGGAGGCTGATGAAGAACTGCCGCATGATGAACGTCGCCAGCACGCTCGGCGCGCCGAGGATGGGCACCAGGATGAGCGGCCAGTGGGTGTCGATCAGGCCCAGCTTGAAGAACATCTGGAACAGCGGCACGATCGTGACCTCGCTCGGGATGAGCAGGCCGGCGAGGACCACCAGGAAGAGCACGTTCTGGCCCCGGAACCGGATCCGGGCGAAGGCGTACCCGGACAGCGCGGACACCGCGAGCGTGCCGACGGTGACCACCAGGGCGATGTAGAGGCTGTTCAGGTACTGCCGGCCGAACGGCTGCAGCTCGAACACCCGCTGGTACGCGTCGAGCTGCGGGTGCGCCGGCAGCAGCTGCGGCGGGAAGGCGAAGATGTCCGCCACCGGCTTCAGCGACGAGGTGACCATCCACCAGGTGGGGAAGACGAACGGGATCGCCAGCACCAGCAGCACCCCGTAGAGCACCAGCTTGGCCCGGGGCGACAGGTTACGACTCATGGAAGACCCACCTCTTGCGCATCTGCCACTGCAGGACGGTGAGCGCGAGCACGATGCCGAACAGCAGGATCGACAGGGTCGCGCCGTAGCCGAAGTGATGGAACTGGAACGCCTGCTGGTACAGGTAGTAGACGAGCACGGTGGTGGAGGTGCCCGGCCCACCCTGCGTGAGCACCGCGATCTGGGCGAAGACCTGCAACGACCCGACCACCGTGATGATCGAGGTGAGCAGGATCGTCGGGCTGATCAGCGGCACGGTGATCCGCCAGAACTGCCGCATCCGGCTCGCGCCGTCGACCTCGGCGGCCTCGTACAGCTCGGCGGGGACGCCCTGGAGGGCCGCGAGGAACAGCACCATGTTCAGGCCGACGTTCTTGAACACCTGCACGATGATCACCGAGAACATCGCGGTGCCCTCGCCCCGCAACCAGTTCGGCCCGTCCACACCGATCGTGTCGAGCAGCCCGTTGACCCCGCCGTTGTCCTGCAGCAGGAAGCCCCAGACGATCGTCCAGGCCACCAGCGAGACGACCACCGGCGAGAAGAAGATGGTGCGGAAGACGATGGTGCCGCGCAGCCTCTGGTTGAGCAGGACGGCGAGCAGCAGTGCCAGGGCGAGGTTGAACACCACCAGGCCCACGGAGAACAGGCCGGTGGCCCGCAGCATCGACCCGAGGTTCGGGTCGTCGGCCAGCGCCGAGTAGTTGTCGGGGCCCACGAAGTCGAACGTGCCGGCGAGCACGTTCCACTCGTGCAGGCTGTACCAGACGACCAGCACGAGCGGCAGGAACACGAAGAGCAGGCTGCCGATCAGCTGCGGGGCGATGAACAGGTAGCCGGCGAGCTGGTCGCGGCGGCGGCTGGTCCACCACGGCCGCGGCGGGCGGGCCGCGGTGGGCGGGGCCTGCGCCCCGCCCACCCGGATGTCCGTCTGGGACATGGTCCGGCTGCCTTACTTCGCCAGCATCGGCTGGATCTTGGCGCAGACGCCGTCCAGGACGGCCTTCACGTCCGCGTCCGGCTTCCACAGCGGGTCGAGGCCGGCGCGTACCTGCTGGCTCAGTTCGGCCTGCCCGGCGTGGTTGGGCTTCACGACGCCGCTGGTGATGCCGTCGATGACGACCTTCTGCAGCTGCTCCGGCTTGAGCTTCGGGTTCGTCTTCGCGAGCGTCTCCGCGGTCAGCTGGGACTGCCGCGGCGGCGGGAAGAACTGGGCGAGCTTCGCCGAGTTGGTGGGGTTGCTGAGGAAGGCGAGGAAGTCCGCGGCCGCGTCCGCGTGCTTGCTCTTCTTCAGCACGCCGATGCCGGCCTGGCCGACCACGGCGTAGTTACCCTTCGGGCCGGCCGGCAGCGGGACCAGGTCCCAGGCGAAGCCGTTGTCCTTCAGCAGCGAAGCGCGGGAGATCTGGGTGATCGTCATGGCCGCGTCGCCGGCGAAGAAGTCGGCCGTGGTGCCCGGGCCGGGCAGCGCCTTGTCAGTGAAGATCGCCTTGTGGAGGGTGGTCATGGCGTCGACCATCTCCGGTGCCGCGAAGCCGCACGACTTCCCGTCCGCGCTCCACGCCTCGGCGCCCCAGCCCGTCCAGAAGGTGGACAGGTTGTCCCAGCCCTTGTAGTCGAAGTCGCGGATCACCAGGCCCGCCTTGCCGGTCGCCTTCTGGGTGGCGCTGGCGGCGGCGAGCGCCGCGTCCCACGTCCACTGCCCGGCGGCGATCAGCTCCGCCGGCGTCTTCTGCCCGGCCTTCTTGAGCATGTCGGTGTTCACGAAGACACCGAAGGGCGAGGTGGAGAAGGGGTACGCGTAGAGCTTCCCGCCGTCCTGCCACAGCTTGAGCGTGGCGGGGGAGAGGTCGTCGTACTGGTAGCCCTCGGCCTTCTTGAGCGTGTCGTCCAGCGGCAGCAGCGCGCCGGAGGCCACGAAGTCGGGGGCCGAGTTCTCGAAGATCCAGGCCAGGTCGGGGGCGTTGCCGCCGGCGATCTGGGTGGTCAGCGTCGTGGTGTAGGTGTCGAACGGCAGCGGGTCGAACGTGATGCCGCTGACGTCCGGGTGGTTCTGGCGGTACTCGTCGGCGATGTCGTTGAGCAGCTTCAGGTGCGCCTCGTTGGCCGACCACACCGTCATCCGGAGGTTGGCCGGGCCGTCACCGCCCTCGTCACCGCCGCCGCCGCAGGCGGACAGCGCCAGCACGCCGGCCAGCGCCGCCGCGCCGATCCGCAGTCCCTTTCCTCGTTTCACCATCATCTCCTCCGGGGGATTCAGTAGCCCGCGATCGCCGGCCAGCGCAGCTCCACGCCGGCCGACGAGATGCGGTCCTGGAAGTCGGCCAGCAGACGGGGGGTGCTGCGGACCGCGCGCGGGGACTCGCCCCGTGCCAGACAGAAGTCGGCGAGCAGGCCGGCGACCTCGCCGACGTTCCACTCGACCGGGTGCAGCCGGTAGCTGCCGTTGGTGATGTGCGTGGTGCCGATGTTCTTGCCGGCCGGCAGCAGGTTCTCCACACGCTGCGGGATCAGCGCGCCGAGCGGGATCTCGAACGGGCAGGAGCCCACGTCGATGTAGTTGTCGCCGCCGGTGGACGGGTGCAGGTCGATGCGGTACATGCCCACGCCGACCGCGTCCGGGTAGTTCACGGCGCCGTGCGCGCCGCGTACGGCGAGGGACAGGTCCTGCTCGACCACCGTGTACTCGGCCCGGATGCGGCGCGACTCGCGGATGTACGGGGCCTGCGCCAGCCCGTCCCGGCTGCCGGTCACGTCGCCACGCAGCCGCAGCCCGGGGAAGCCGGTGCCGCCGTCGGGCCGGGGCGCCTCGGTCTGGAGCCAGTACAGGACCGACAGCGACAGCTCCCGCGCCTTGGCCAGGTGCCAGGACGCGTTCGGCACGTCGATGACCGGACCCTCGAAGTAGTCGATCATCGGCCAGTTCACGAGGGTGATGTCGCTGCCGTACGAACCGCCGGTGAAGTTGCGCCGCGCGGCGATGCGCCGGAACGTCCACAGGTTGCCGTCGCCGGGGTTGAGCCGCTGGTCGGCGTTGACCGTGAGCGGGTCGTCGTCCGGGTTGGGGGTGAAGCTGCGCTCGACGATCTCCAGCGTGCGCGGGTGCGGGGAGCGCCAGGACAGCAGCCGGTCGCCCCAGAAGTCGGGCTTGTAGTCGCGCCAGAAGTCGTACGCGGCGGGCCGGTCGATCGTGTGGTCGCCGTCGACGTGGTCGATGGCGAAGCAGACCGAGACCGCCTGCATGTTCATGGGCTGCGCCTCGGCGGGCGCGCTGGGCTCGCCGGTCTGCGCCTGCGACTCGAACCCGGTCACGTACTCGGTGCCGGACAGTGGCAGCAGGTCGCCGGCCTCGGTGGCGTCCAGCACGTACGGGGCGGTGAGGTCGATCTGCTCGTCCCGGTCCCGGTGGGCCACGGTCACACCGACGACCCGGTCCCCGTCGGTGGCCACGGCCACGGGTCGGTACGGCTGGAGCACGGTGAGCCGGCCCGAGCCCCGGTACGGCGCGAGCATGCCCTCCAGCACGGCGACGGCCACCCGGGGCTCGTGGCAGAGGCGGCTGACCCAGCCGGCGCCCGGGTTGAGGTCGGTCCAGGCACGGGAGCGCTCGGTGAGCGGGTAGTGCCGGCGGTAGTAGTCCCGGATGCCGTTGCGCAGCGCCCGGTAGCTCGCGGTGGCGCCGAACTGCTCGATCCAGGAGTGCTCGTCCGGGGGGACGGCCTGGCTGGTGAGCTGCCCGCCGAGCCAGTCGAACTCCTCGGTGAGGATGACCGACCGGCCGGCGCGGGCCGCCGCGAGGGCCGCCGCGACGCCGCCCAGCCCGCCACCCACGACGAGGACGTCCGCACGCATCTGTACCACTTGCTTCCTTCCGGTTGCGCGGTCGCCGCTCAGGCGCGGTCGACCGCCGGTTCGGGGGCGCCGAGGGTGTCCCCCTCGACGAGCTCGCAGGGCAGCAGCCGCTGCTGGACGCCCGTGGCGCTGCCGTCGATGACGTGGGTGAGCACCTCCACCGACTGGCGACCCATCTCCTCGCGCGGGATGTGGAACCCGGTGAAGGTGAGATCGGTCGGGACGGGGGAGGTCGGATCGCCCAGCGTCACGAGCGACAGGTCGCCGGGCACGGAGAGCCCCCGGCGCCGGGCGGCCCGCTCCAGCGCCACGGCGGTGGCGAAGTCCTCCACGAAGGCGACCGTGGTCCGGTCGGCGAGAAGGTCGTCGAGGACCGCGTCGGCGTTCGCGGCGTCCGCCGGGCGGTGGCGGGCGCTCTCGGCGCCGTCGGCGCCGGCGACGTACCCGCGCTGCCGGTCCTCCGAGGACTCCGCCGTCATGCCCATGCTCAGGTACGTCATCCGGCGGTGGCCGTGCGCGCGGGCCCGCTCGACCAGCTTCGCCACGGCGGCGGCGTAGTCGGCGCCCACGTAGGGGACCGGGCCGCCGGCGTCGTCGCGACGGCCGACCGCCACGTACGGGTAGCCCTCCCGGTTGAGGCGGTGCAGCTCCTCGCCGTCGATCTCGCGACCCAGCAGGAGGCAGCCGTCGGCCAGGCGCAGCCGGTTGTCCTGGTGGAAGATGCGCCGCCGACCGTCGACCACGGGCGCGCTCGTGAACAGCAGCAGGTCGCACCCGACCCGTTCGGCGTACTCCTCGATGCCGAGCAGGAACGGGTGGAAGAAGTCGCGGCTGCCGCTGGGGAACGCGGGTTCGTAGGTGAACACGCCGATGATCCGGTTGAAGCGGGCGGCGAGCCGGCGGGCGACCGGGTCGGCCGCGTAGCCGGTCTCGGCGATCACGCGCAGCACGCGGTCCCGGGTCTCCGGGGCGATGCGGACGTCGGCGTCGGCCCGGTTGTTGAGCACCAGCGACACGGTGGCCTGGCTGACGCCGGCCAACCGGGCGATGTCACGCTGGGTGACGCGACGGGGGGTAGCGGTCACGGGGGGTCCTTCCCACGGCGCTAATACGCATTAGCGCTTGGTGTACGGAGGACTCTGGCCGCCCGACCCGGCCGGTGTCAAGAGGGTGAGCGCAGATTTCCGTCCGGTGAACCCGCAGGAGTAATGCGTATTAGCCGAATCGTGACCGACTGAGCGGTGGATCAGCCTCGCGTGCCGGCCGATTCGGCGGGCACCTCTTGACAGAGGCGCGCGGCGGCGCGCAACATTCGAGAAACACGGTTGCTAATACGTATTAGCGCGCCGGGACGGCACGGATGCCCGGCGTTCCCCACCGTGCCTGCCTCACCGAGCGTCACCACGCGTCCGGCCCCTCCAACCGGGCGCGACCCCGGAACCGTCCCCTGTCGCCCGTCCGGCGACGACCCGCGCCCGCGGGCCGGCGCCGACGGACCACCCCTCGGCCGTCCGCACCGGCCGGGCGAACCGATTCCGTCCCGAGAGGAAGACGCATGACGAGAGCCCTCGCACCGGCGCGCCGCGCCGCCGCCGCGGTCGGCGCCGGCCTGCTGGTCACCGCCGTGGCCGGCACCCCCGCGGTCGCCGCCGAGCCGGGGATCGACTTCCCCCAGTTCAGCTACGTCGGCACCGCGTTCGACAAGGCGGCCCTCGCGTACAACCCGACCAACGAGTTCATCTTCCCCAGCGTCATCCGGGCGGCCGACTACTTCCCGGACCCGCTCGGCACCTACTACCTGTACTACGCCCCGCACGAGCGTCCCGGCGGCATCGCCCTGGCCTACGCGGACTCGATCGACGGCCCCTGGACCGAGTACACGGGCAACCCGCTCGTCAGCAACACCTGGCTGCCGTACTACTCGACGGTCAGCCACGTCTCGTCGCCGCACGCCGTGTGGATCGAGGGCGAGCGCAAGCTCTTCCTCTACTACCACGGCGAGAACTCGATCACCCGGTACGCCACATCCGAGGACGGCATCCACTTCAGCTACGGCGGCACCGCGGTAAGCCGGGACGCCACCACGGGCGGCGAGACCTCGTACGCCCGGGTGTTCGAACAGGCGATCCCGCGGCTCGGCAGCCGCTACCTGATGGTGTTCATGGACAACCCGACGGCCGCGGCGCCCGGGCCGACCGGGCCGGTGTCCCGGCGGATCCGTTGGGCGGTCTCGCCGGACGCCCGCACCTGGACCATCCAGCCCGAACCGCTGGTGACCCCGCAGGGCGACGAGGGCCCGAACGCCTCCGGCCCGTTCTTCCTGCGCTGGCAGGACCGCAACCTGGTGATCTACCACGCGGCCGACGGCAACATGCACGCCGTGGACGTCGGCGAGAACTTCGACCAGGAGATCCACCTCGGGGTCGTCCACGACTCGATGACGGCCGCACCGGACCTGGGCCGCTCGGCCGCCCCGACGTTCTACTTCGACGGCCGCACCGCCCATATGTACTACGAGGCCGGCGGGCGGCTCACCGCGACGATCGGCCACGCCGTGGCGACCCTGCCCGAACCGGTGCCCACCCGGCAGCTCAATTGCACGGTGGACCGGCCGGTGCTCTGGCCGCCGAACCACGAAATGGTCGACGTCGCCGTGACTGTGGACCTGCCCGACGGGGTCCTCGGCCCGAACGCGTTCGCCCTGACGGGCGTGACCGGCGGTGACGCCGCGGACGTCAGCGACTTCACCACCGGAACCCCGGACACGGCCGGCCGGCTCCGCGCGGAACGGTCTGGCAACGGCGGGGACCGCGTCTACACCCTGACGTACGGCGGGCACGACGAGATCGGCCGGCCCGTCGGCTGCGCGGTGACCGTGACCGTGCCGCACGACCAGGGCGCCGCCTGACGCGACCGCCCACGGCGGTGACCGCCGCCCGAGCTCGCGGCCCCCACCCGGCACCGGTGGGGGCCGCGGCCCGGGCGGCTATTTCGGTTGCCCGCCACGGTCGAGCCTGGTCGACTGGGTGGGCACCGGCGACCGACGAGAGGAAACGGAAGATGCGCGCTGCGTTCATGTCCAACCACCTGGGAATGCTCACCTACCCGAAGGACATGACGCTCCGTGAAGACCCTCAACGTCGGGATCCTGGCGCATGTTGACGCCGGAAAGACCAGCCTGACCGAACGCCTGCTGCACACCGTCGGCGTCATCGACGAGATCGGCAGCGTGGACGACGGGACGACCCGCACCGACAGCCTCGCGCTGGAGCGGCAACGCGGCATCACGATCCGCTCGGCCGTCGTCTCGTTCGTGGTCGACGGCGTCGCGGTCAACCTCATCGACACGCCCGGCCACCCGGACTTCATCGCCGAGGTGGAGCGGGTCCTCGACCTGCTCGACGGCGTGGTGCTCGTGGTCTCCGCCGTCGAGGGCGTCCAGGCGCAGACCCGCGTGCTGATGCGCACCCTCCAGCGCCTGCGCCTGCCGACCGTCCTGTTCATCAACAAGATCGACCGGGCCGGCGCCGACCCCGACCGGGTGCTGCGCGAGATCGCCGACCGGCTCACGCCGGCGGTCCTGGCGACCGGCGTCGTACGGGCGGCCGGCACGGCGGCGGCCCACTTCCGGCCGCACCCCGACACCGACCCGGCGTACGCCGGACGGCTGCTCGACCTGCTCACGGTGCACGACGACGGGCTGCTCGCGGCGTACGTCGAGGATCCCGGCCGGCTCACCGGCCGGCGGCTGCGCGCCGCGCTCGCGGACCAGACCCGCCGGGCGGTGGCGCACCCGGTGATCGCCGGCTCGGCGATCACCGGCGCGGGCGTGGAGGCCCT
Source organism: Micromonospora costi (assembly GCF_003626655.1). Lineage (GTDB taxonomy): Bacteria > Actinomycetota > Actinomycetes > Mycobacteriales > Micromonosporaceae > Micromonospora > Micromonospora costi. Next base: position 165,894 of record NZ_RBAN01000008.1, on the reverse strand, counting down.
GGTCGGCGCCCTGACCGGGCTGCTGCCGGTCGTCGAGCAGGGCGCGGACGGCGCGGCCTCGGGCACGGTCTTCAAGGTCGAGCGGGCCCCGTCCGGCGAGAAGGTCGCCTACGTGCGGATGTTCGGCGGCACGGTCCGGGTCCGCGACCGGCTGCCCGTCGGGGAGCGGATCGCCACGGTAACGGGGATCGACGTCTTCGACCGCGGCGCCACCGTACGCGCCGACGCCGTCGGCGCCGGACGGATCGCGTTGCTGCGCGGCCTCGGCGACGTCCGGATCGGCGACCCGGTGGGCGTCGCGCGGACGGGCGCCCCGGCCCGGCACTTCGCCCTGCCCAGCCTGGAGACCGTCGTGGTGCCCGGGCGGCGGTCGGACCAGGCGGCGCTGTACGCGGCGCTGAGCGAGCTGGCCGAGCAGGACCCGTTGATCAACGTGCGGCGGGACGCCGCCCGCCGGGAGGTCAGCGTCTCGCTCTACGGCGAGGTGCAGAAGGAGGTGATCGAGGCGACGCTCGCCGTCGAGTACGGGCTCGCGGTGACGTTCCGCGAGACGACGACCGTCCACGTGGAACGGGTGGTGGGAACGGGCGCCGCGGTCGAGCTGATCGGCGTGCCGCCGAACCCGTTCCTGGCGACCGTGGGGCTGCGGGTGTCGCCCGGCCACCCCGGCAGTGGGACGACGTTCCGGCTCGGCGTCGAACTCGGGTCGATGCCGCCCGCCTTCTTCACCGCGGTGGAGGAGACGGTCGCCGAGACGCTGCGTCAGGGCCTCCACGGCTGGCAGGTGCTCGACTGCGTCGTGACGATGACGCACTCGGGGTACTGGGCCCGGCAGAGCCATGCGCACGGCACGTTCGACAAGAGCATGTCGAGCACGGCCGGCGACTTCCGCAACCTGACCCCGCTCGTGCTCATGGCGGCGCTGCGGGAGGCCGGCACGCGGGTGGAGGAGCCGGTGCACCGGTTCCGGCTGGAGACGCCCGACGACGTCCTCGCCGCCGTGCTGCCGGTGCTCGCCCGGCTGGACGCGGTGCCGCACACGACGGTGACCCGGGCCGGGTCGGCCGTGGTGGAGGGGGTGGTGCCGGCGCGGCAGGTGCACGCCGTGGAGCGCCGGCTGCCCGGGCTGACCCGGGGCGAGGGGATCTTCGAGTCCACCTTCGACCACCACCGGCCGGTCCGGGGCGAGCCGCCCCGGCGCGCGCGGGGAGACCACAACCCGACCGACCGGAAGGAGTACCTGCTGGCGGTCAACCGACGGGTAACCCGCCGCGCCGACGGGTGAGGGCCGCCGGAGTCCCTCCCCGCCGGCGGCCCTCACTCCCCGGCGCTCGCTCCCCGGTGATCATGAAGTTATTGCCCGTACACACGGCGTGTCGCGGCAATAACTTCATGATCACCCGGGGCGCGGGGCGCGGGGCGCGGGGCGCGGGGCGCGGGACGCGGGACGCAGAGCTCTTGATCACCGGTCCACCGGCGCCCGCACCGGCGGACCGGCGCGGGCGCGGTGTCCTCAGGCCAGGTCGAGCTGGACCGTCGCGATCTCCCAGGCGCGCAGCGGCAGCCGGAGCCGACCGTCGGCGTCGACGGCCAGCGGTTCGCCGGGGCGGCCGAGCAGGTCGGCGCGGCGCGCGGCGCGTACCGGACGGCCCGCTCCGATGACCGCCATGGTCGCCGCCGGTGTCTCCGCGACGATCCGCACCTCGGTCCGGCCGTCCCGGGCCCGCACGCTGGTCAACGCCACGCCCGCACCGGTCACGGCCAGCCCGGTGACCGGCTGCGGCAGGGCGTCGGCCGGACCGGCCGCACCGGTGAACGCCAGCGGCTCGTGCCGGTAGGTCTCCGTCGCCTCGACCACGCCCGCGGTGTGCCAGTCGCCGCGGAACGGCAGCACCGCCATCTCGGCACTGCGCTGCCCCCGGCACTGCGCCTGCGGCGTCGGCAGCTGCGGGCCGGCGGGTTCGTCGCGCAGCGCGTGCCGGTTCCGGGACAGCATGCCGATCGACCGCAGCACGGTGATCGCCAGCTCCCGCCCGGAGTCGGTCAGCTCGTACTCGGTCGGCTGGGTCAGCAGCACGCCCAGGGACCCGTCCGGCCCGCCGGCGGCCACGAACCCCGACGCCGGGAACGTCGGCAGCGGCACCTCGCCGCCGCCGCCCTCCGCGGTGAGCCCGCGCTCGACGACCGCGAACTGCCCCTCGGCGTACGAGGCGGAGGCCGCTGACGGCAGCGGCAGGTGCAGCCGTACGCGGTGGTCGTCGCAGCGGTTGTCGAACTCGACGCGCAGCCGGACGAACCGCTCGCCGGCACGCAGCTCGACGCGGGTGGTGACCACGATCGTCTCCCGGTCCACGGCCCGCGAACCGGCGTCCACGTCGGCGGCCACCGGCCAGCGGTACTCGCGTACCACGTCGAGGACGGCCACCAGCGGACCCCGGTGGCGTGGTACGACCCGTACCGCGCGCGGCTTGTCGACCAGCTCGTCGGCGGCGGGCGGGGCGTAGTTGTAGCTGTCGCCCACGTCGCCGCCGTCGACGATCCGACCCACGCCCTCCACGCGGACGCCGTCCGGGGTGGCGAGCCGCAGCGTGCCGTCCTCGGCCACGTCGACCCGGAGCAGGCCGTTGTCGAGGACGCGGTCCTCGACCACGCGGGCCGCGTCGGCCGGTTCCGGCGCGGGCCCGGCGACCGGCCGCACCGCCGTGTGACCCAGCGCGGGCAGGTCCACCCGCGCCGCGACGGTCGCCCGGGGCGCGGCCACGATGCGGACCCGCCACCGGTCGGCGTGCCCGACGCGGGCCAGCGCCAGCCGGACGTCCTCCACGTCGAAGGCCGGATCGCCGTGGCGGGCCACCTCGAAGGTGAGGGTGGCGTCGGCCGGCGACACCGACCACCCGGTGACCTCCTGGCCGTACAGTTCGGTGCCGTGCACGCGGGTGAGCACCGCCGGCAGGTCGGCGGCGGGCACCACCTCGTCGGCGAGCAGCGTCCGGGCCCGGTCCAGGATCTGCGCGGGCACCGTCCGGCCGTCCGCGGTGGCCAGTGCCAGGTCGTCGCCGGGCACCTCCACGTCGAGGCGCACCAGGGCCGTACGCGGGGTCGGGCTCGGGTTGAACACCAGGTAAGCGTCGCGCGGCACGCCGGCGGCGAGCCGGGCGCCGACCAGGTCGCAGACCGCCCGGCCGAGCTGGTCGGCCTCGGCGAGGCGGGCGGCCACCTGTTCGGCCGTCTCGTCGCAGCCGCAGCCGGTGACCGAGTCGTGGCAGCTGGAGTCGATCAGCCGGCTCCAAGCCATGTCGAGGAAACGCTGCACCGAGGTGTCGTGGAACAGTGCGGCGAGCGGTTCGGCGTACCGTTCGACCCGCCGTTCGGCGCGGCCCATGGCCTGCTTGAGGTGGGCCCGCACCGAGATGACGCCGGGCAGGATGTTGGCCCGCGCGTGCGACCGCAGCTCGCCGCGCACGGTGGGGAGCCCGTCGACGCCGCCCGGCTGGGTGGCGAAGTACTCGGCGAGCGTGCCGAGCCGCAGCTCGACACCGTCGACGTCGGCGGCCGCCAGCAGGTCGGGCGCGTCGGGTGCGGGTGCCGCGTGGTCGGTGCCGTACATGGCGAGGACCGGCCCGGTCTCCCCGTCGGGCCGCCAGGCGGCGAGTTTCGCGGCCAGGTCGGTGGCGCGCCGGGTGACGAGGTCGGCGTCGTCCATGATCCCGGCCGCGTTGCCGTACCCGCCGGGCAGGTACTCGGTGCGGATCGTCGTGCCGTCCGGGGCCTGCCAGGCGAACGCGTGGGTCCGCACCCGCTCGGGTACGCCGCGGAACACGCAGGCGTGGGCGAGACCCGCGCCGGTGAGGATCTGCGGCATCTGCGCGATGTGGCCGAACATGTCGGGCAGGTAGCCGACCGGCATGGCCCCGCCCAGGTCGGCGCTGCGGGTCAGGCCGCGTTCCAGGTTGCGGACGATGTTCTCGCCGCTGCACAGGAACTCGTCGAGCAGGATCTGCCACGGGCCGACGGCCAGCCGCCCGGCGCGGACGAGGCCGACCACCTGCTCTCGTCGCTCGGGGCGGACCTCGAGGTAGTCGTCGACCGCGGCGAGCTGCCCGTCGAGGGTGAACCGTTGCCGCTCGTCGTGCGCCATCCGCTCGAACACGTCGTCGAGCAGCGCCACGAGGCGCAACCGGAACCGCTGGAACGGCTCGTACCACTCGCGGTCCCAGTGGGTGTGCGGCACCACGATGATCTCGGTCGGTTGCGTCATGAGTTCGCCGCCTCTCCGGCGATCGCCGCCCCGGTCAGCTCACCGTAGCGGCGCACCACCTGTTGACTGGTCCGTACGTCGGCCGCGCCCTCGGCGATGCCGGTGAGCGGGGCCGTGCCCGCGGTGACCATCGCGTGGAACGCGACCAGCTCCTGCTCGAACGCCTCGGTCACGGACCGGAACACCGCCCGCCGCTCGCCGCCGCCGTGCGCGTCGACCACGGTGAGCGCGGTCGGCGCGTTGAGCAGGTACGGCGACGGGAACACCAGCTCCAGCGAGCCGTACGCGTGGTGCAGGGTCACGATCTCCCGGTAGGCCGGGTAGTGCGGCAGGTTGAGCCAGCGGATGCCGTACCGGCCGCCGCCGGGCAGCCGCCCGCTGATGTCCACCGACGGTTCGGGTGGGCCGTCGGGGCGTACGGGCCAGGTGGCGACGTGCTCGACGGTGGCCGGTGCGCCGGTGAGGAGCCGCAGCAGGGACAGGTCGTGGCAGATGCTGTTGATCAGGATCTGGTAGAGGGTGCGGGCGCCGGGGTCGGCGCCGACCGCCGCGTCGAGCAGAGCGGCGTCGCCCGCCCGCAGCCGGGCGGCCTCGTCGGCCGGCACGTCCACGGGGGCCGCCGGCAGGTTGGCGAAGGCCAGTTGCCGGTCGCTGCCCGAGTGCAGCACGGTCACCTCGACCGCGTGGACCCGCTCCGGCCCGCCGAGGTCGTCGAGCAGCCGGGCCGCCTCGGCGACCGCCGGGTCGTACTGCTTCATGTAGCCGACCATCAGCGCGGGCGCACCGCCGGCCAGGTCGGCCAGCCGGTCCGCCTCGGCGCGGGTGTAGGCGAGCGGCTTCTCGCACAGCACCGGCAGGCCGGCGCGCAGGGCCTGCGCGGCCAGGTCGCCGTGGGAGCCGGAGGTCGCGAGCAGCACCGCGTCGTACCCGCCGTCGGCGAGCATGGCCGACGCGTCGGTGTACCGGCGGGCGGGCTCCACTCCGTACCGGCCGCCCAGCTCGCCGGCCCGGGTGGGGGAGAGGTCGCTGAGGGCGACGACCTCGAACAGGTCGCCGCGGCGTTGCAGCAGCGGCAGGTGCACCGTACGGCTGATGACACCCAGCCCGGCCACCGCGATCCGGATGCGCTTGCCCGCCTCGGTCATCGCCGTACCCCGTCGAGCCAGCGGCGGTTGGCGGCCTGGTCGGCGCGGGTGCGGTCGAGGTCGCGGCCCCGCGCCGGCGCGTCCTGTTCGATGACCAGCCAGCCGGTGTAGCCGGTCTCGTCCAGGGCGGCGAGGACGGCCGGGAAGTCGACGTCGCCGGCGCCCAGGGGGCAGAACCCGCCGGCGGCCACCACGTCCGTGAGCCCGCCGCCGGCCGCCCGGACGCGTTCGTGGATCGCGAGGTCGGCGTCCTTGAGGTGGACCTGGCCGATCCGCCCGGCCCAGCGACGGGCGGCCGACACCGGGTCGCCGCCGGCCAGCAGGAGGTGCCCGGTGTCCAGGCACACGGCGATGTCGGTGAGGTCGAGCAGCCGATCGGCCTCCGCCTCGCTCTCGACGACGGTGCCGAGGTGGTAGTGGAAGACGGGTTCCAGGCCGCGCTCGCGGCAGCGGTCGGCGGCCCGCTGGACGCGGGCGGCGAAGCCGGGCCAGGCGTCGGCCGGCAGTCCGGAGCCGGGGTCGCGGGGGACGCCCGGCCGGGCCATCCGGGCCGGGTCGCCGGGGCAGGCGAGCGTCGGCCGGGGCGCGAAGCGGGGGTCGTCGACGGGCACGGCGGTGAACGCGTCGAGCGCCGCGTCGAGCCCCGCGAGGTCGGCCGCGAAACCGCCCGGGTCGTCGTAGCGCAGGTCGACCCAGCCGCCGGCGAGCCCGAGACCCGCCGCGGACAGGCGACGGGCCAGGGTCTCGCCGGTGCCGAGGTAGCCGATCGGCCCGGAGTCGATGCCGTCGTACCCGTCCCGGGCCAGGGACGCCAGCAGATCCTCGGCGCCGAACTCCGGTTCGTCGGGCTGGTAGATGCCGTGGTTGACGGGTGCGCCCGCCACACGGGTGCGTCCGGTCAGCTGCACAGTGCGATCACCTCCATGCGGTGGGACTCCAGGACGTGCAGGCCGTCGCCGGCGGGGAACCGGCATCGGTCGCCGCGGACCACGCGGTGGCGACCGTCGGGGTAGCCGAGCAGCGCGCCGTCCGCGTCGAGGGCCAGCAGGTCGTCGCCGAGGCGGAGCAGCAGCGGCGCGTCCGGGCCGGCCGACACGGCGGTACGGCCGGCGCGCAGCGCGTCCAGCACCGCGGCCTCGACCGGCCGGTCGGTGTCGGCCAGCACCCAGGTCGTGGGCGAGCCGGGCGGTGCGTCGTCGCCGGGCCGGTGGAAGTCGCTGCCGCCCACCGGCACCACGTCCGGACGCCAGGCGCGGGCCCACGCGAGGGGCGCGCCCCAGGTGCGGTCCCACCAGCCGGAGTGCCACACCTCGGCCAGGCGGGTGCGGGTGGTGAGCGGTTGGCGCCAGGCGCAGTCGCCGCCGAGCGGGTGGTTGACCGACATCAGACCGCCGGCCCGTTCCGCCGTGGCGAGCCACTCGTCGGGAGGCTCGCGGAAGTCGACCCAGCCGACCGGGCCGAACACGTTGGCGTGGCCGCGGTCGGTGGTGACCTCCTGCCCGGGCACGAGGGCCGTGCCGTAGCGCGCCGACGCGGCGGGCAGCCACGGGTGGTGGCTCACGGTGTTGTGGTCGGTGACGGCCAGGAAGTCCAGCCCCCGGCCGGCCGCGAGGGCGGCCAGCTCGTCGATGGTGCTCGCGCCATCGCTGTGGACGGTGTGCGCGTGGAGGTCACCGGCGAGCCACAGCCGGCCGTCCAGGCCGGGCAGCGCGCGGCGGGGCGGCCGTTCCGGGCGGGGTGGGGCCGCCGGCGCCGGTGGCGCGGGCGGCGCGGTGGTGGCGGTCGTGGCGGTCACCTCGTACGGGAGCCCGTCGGGCGGGATCCGGTGCAGCCGCAGCAGCACCTGCCACTCGCCGGGTTCGAGCTCGCCCGGAAGGTAGCCGGGAGTCGCCCAGTCGGCGGTGATCGTGTACTCCTCGCGGGCGCCCCCGCACCAGCCGCGGAAGCCGTCGGGGCCCAGGCAGCCGAGGTCGAGCACCCCGGCCTCACGCGGGTACGCGAGCCGCACGGTGAGCGCGGCGGTGCCCGGCGGCACGGTGACCGGGACGGTGCGCAGGACGGCGTCGGCGCGGTCGGCGAGCGTCCACCGGCCCCGGTGCGCGGTCACGGTCACTGCTCCGCGGCGGCCGCGGCGCGGGCGGCGGGCACGGCCGGGGCCGCGGCGGGGCTGACGAGTTCCCCGTCCCGGTAGAGCAGGGACCGGCCGGGCCGGGGCATCACCCACCCGCTGTCGCCGGGCTGCGGCTCCCGCCCCTCGGGCACCACGACCTGGATGGTGGCGGCGTCGCCGTCGCCGGTCAGGTCGAGGGAGACGAGCGAGAAGCTGCCCAGATTCTCGACGACGACGACCTGCCCGTGCAGGGCGTCCGGTGCCGCCTCGGCGGTGTAGTCGAGGTACTCGGGCCGTACGCCGTAGACGAGCTTCTCGCCGTCCGTCACGGGGGTGTCGTCCGGCACCGGCAGCGGCGCGCCGGCCACCACGAGGCGGCCGTCGCGTACCTCGGCGTCGACGAGGTTCATGGGGGTGGACCCGATGAATCCGGCCACGAACGTGTTGGCCGGGCGGCGGAACACCTCGGTGGGGGTGCCGACCTGCCGGATCCGGCCGCCCTCCATGACGGCGATCCGGTCGGCGAGCGCGAGCGCCTCGGCCTGGTCGTGGGTGACGAACACGGTGGTGACGCCGAGTTCGCGTTGCAGCCGCTTGAGGAAGGTGCGGGCCTCCAGGCGGAGCCGGGCGTCCAGGTTGGACAGCGGCTCGTCGAGCAGGAAGACCTGCGGGTGGCAGGCCATCGCGCGGGCGAGCGCGACCCGCTGCTGCTGGCCGCCGGACAGCTGGCCGGGCCGGCGGTCGAGCAGCGCGGACAGGCCCAGCTCGTCGGCGGTCTCCGCGGCCTTCTCGCCGCGGGCGCGGCGGTCGACCTTCTTGATGCGAAGCGGGTAGGCGATGTTCTCCCGCACGGTCATGTGCGGGAAGAGCGCGTAGTCCTGGAAGACCATGGCCACGTCGCGCTTGCCCGGTGGCAGCTGGGTCACGGCGCGGTCGCCGATGTGCACGCTGCCGCCGGAGGCGAGTTCCAGGCCGGCGATGGTGCGCAGCAGGGTGGTCTTGCCGCAGCCGGACGGGCCGAGCAGGGCGAAGAACTCGCCGTCGGTGATCTCCAGGTCGAGGGCGTCCAGGGCGCGTACCCCGTTGGGGTAGACCTTGGTCAGCGCGCGCATGGTGATGGCGGACATCAGCGCTTGATCCCTCCGTGGAAGCGGAATCCGTACCGGCTGCTGACGAAGACGAACATGAGCGCCACCGGCAGCGAGTAGAGCAGGGAGAACGTGGAGAGCAGGCGCAGGTCGGCCTGGCCGCCCTCGGTGTAGAGCGTGTACATGATCACCGCGGCGGGAGCCTTCTCCGGCCCACGCAGCAGCAGGAACGGCACCAGGAAGTTGCCCCAGACGTTGGCCACCGCCCACACCCCGACCGTGGCCAGGCCCGGACGGACGAGGGGCACCACGATGTGCCGCACGATCTGCAACGGGCTGGCGCCGAAGACCCGTGCGGACTCCTCGTAGGACGTCGGGGTGCCGTCCATGAAGTCCTTGAGGATGAAGATGGCCGCCGGCAGGAGGCCGCCGCTGAGGATCAGGATGACGCCGAGCCGGGAGTCGATCAGGTTGAGCCGGAAGGCCAGCTCGAACAGGGGCACCATGGTGGCCGTGCCGGTGACGATGCTGGAGAGCAGCAGCAGGCCGTAGAGCAGGGCGTCCCGCCCGGGCACCCGCACCCGGCTCAGGGCGTACGCGGCCAGCGCCGCGAACGTCACCACCAGCGCGGCGGTGCCGGCGGCCAGGTAGACCGAGTTGAGCAGGGAACTGAGCGCGTACGGGTTGTCCAGCAGGGCCCGGAAGTTGTCGAGGGTGAACTGTGGCAGCGACGCGGTGATGGTGGGCGTGTCGTCGAACGGGGCGGTGGCCAGCCAGAGCAGCGGCAGCGCGAAGAACCCGAGGACGGCGCAGAGGAAGACGTAGCGCCCGATGCGGGCGAGCACGTGGCGGACGGCGATGCCGGATGCCTCGGCGGCCGGCGCGTCGCGGCGCGGCGCGGGTGCGGTGCTGGTCGCGGTGCTCACACCTTCTCCTTCCGCCGGCCCAGCATGCGCAGGTAGACCAGGGCGATGACCAGGTTGATCAGGAGCATCACGAACGAGATGGCGGCGCCGAAGCCCAGTTCGCCGCCGGAGAGCGCCACCTTGTAGACGTAGACCGGCAGGATCTCCGACCGCTGCTCGGGGCCGCCCGCGGTGATGAGGAACGGCGCGAAGTCGTTGAACGTCCAGAGGCTGATCAGCAGCAGGTTGGTGAGCACGTGGCCGCGGATGCGGGGGAACACCACGTCGCGCAGCTGCTGCCAGGTGGAGGCGCCGGCCAGCCGGGCGGTCTCCAGGTGCGAGCGGGGGACGTTCTCCAGCGCGGCGGCGTACAGCATCATCGAGAACGCGGTGCCGCGCCAGGTGTTGAACACGATGATCGACAGCATCGGGTGGTCGAGCAGCCACGCGGTGCCGGGGATGCCGAGCAGCGTGTTGAGCGTGCCGCCGTCGCGGTCGAGCAGGGCGATCCACAGGAAGGCGACCACCGAGCTGGGCAGGATCCAGGAGAGCAGGACGAACCCCTCGACCACCCGGCGCAGCGGCCCGCGGCGGTCGCGCAGCGCGTACGCGATGGCGAAACCGAGACCGGCCTGGCCGATGACCGCCGAGCCGAGCACGAACTGCAGCGTGAGCAGCAGCGAGGTGCGGAAGCGCTCGTCACCCAGCGCGCGGGTGTAGTTGTCCAGGCCGACGATCTCCGGGTTGGCCGCGGCCAGGCCGGTGAGCCGGTAGTTCGTGACGCCCAGGTAGATCGTCCAGGCGGCCGGGACGACGAGGAAGAACAGGATGAGCACCAGGCTCGGCACGAGGAACCCGGTGGCCCGGAGCCGGCCGAGGCCCGCGGCGTCGGGGGCCGGGGAGGCGCCCGTTTCCGAGCGCCTCCCCGTCACCGCCTGCTCAGGAGGTGACGTTGCCTGGACCACCGACGATCCCTTCGACCTTCTTCTGGTACGCGGCCGCCGCCTCGTCGGCGCTCTTGCCGGCCGCCGCGTCCGCGGTGGCCTCCTGGAGCGCCACGGACACCTGCGGGTAAACCGCGAGCGGCGGCCGGTACGCGGTGATGGGCAGGACCTTGTCGGTGATGAAGCTCAGCATCGGGTCGCCCGCGAGGACCTCCTTGTTGACGTCGGACCGCGCAGTGATCCGCTTCTCACCGGCGAGTTCGGCCTTGACGCCCTCCGCCGAGTGCATGAACGACAGCAGCTCCCACGCTTGGGACGGGAACTTGGAGTTGGGGTTGAGCACCCGTACGCCGCCGCCGGACATGCTCACGAAGTCCTGCCCGCGGATGCCGGCGCCGGGCTGCTTGGCGGGGATCATCGCGTAGCCGACGGTGGTGTCGCGGTCGGCCATCTTGGCGATGCCGCCGTCGGGGTTGACGACGCTGCGCCAGAAGTAGTCGCCCTCGGCCAGGATGCCGATCTTGCCGGCCGCGAACTCGGCGAAGGACTTGTCGCGCCCCTTCGCCTCCTGCTGGAGCTTCGGGTCGCCGAGCCCCCCGCCGTAGACCTTCGTGTAGAAGTCGAGCACGTCGCGGACCGGCTGGGTGGCACCGGCCCACTTGTCGTCCTTGTAGATCTCGCCGCCCGCGCCGACGAGTAGCGGCAGCGCGCCCTGCATGCTGGTGGCCTCGCCCATCGCCGTGCCGGCGTTGATCTGGATCGGGGTGACCCCGGGCAGCGCCTTGAGCTTGGCGCCGGCGTCGAGGATCTCCTGCCAGCTGGTGGGCTGCCACTCGGCGGGCAGGCCGGCCTGGGCGAACAGCTTCTTGTTGTAGTAGAGGACGCGGCCGTCGGTGCCCAGCGGGATGCCGTAGCGCTTGCCCTCGAACGAGCCGAGGCCCTGCACGGCCTCCGGGATCTGCGACCAGCCCTCCCAGGAGTCCACCTCCGAGCCGGCCACGTCGGACAGCGGCTTGAGGTAGCCGGCCTGGACGAACTCGCCCACCCAGATGCCGTCCAGCGCGATGACGTCGGCGCCGCCCTTGGAGCGCAGGTCGAGGGCCTGCTTGGTCTTGTACTGCTCGTCGTCGACGCCGCTGGGCACGAAGGTGACCTTCGCGGTGACGCCCTTGGCCTTCTGGGCCTCGACGAACCGGGGGATGACCCAGTTCTGGATCCACTCGGCGCCGGCGGAGCTCTTGCCGCCGACGATGGAGTTCGCGGCGATGGTGAGGGTGATGTTCTTGGCGTCCTTGCCGGCGGGCTCGGACGAGTCGCCGCAGGCCGTGGCGGCGAGAGCGACGGCGGTGAACGCGGCGAGCACGCCCGCTGCGTGTCTCGGCTTGGCTGACATGGGCTTTCCCTTCGCAAGGAGAGACTTCGAAGAGACTCGCGGGTCGCCCGCCGGCCGCAGGTCACGTGCCGGCGGTGCTTAGCGGCCACAATGTCATGACAGCCTGACGACGTAAATACCTGTCACTGAAATGGGGGCGAAACATCCACCGTCACCGCTCGGCGACCGTGACCTCCAGCGAGTAGCGGGTGCCCCGGTAGATGTGCGCGCCGTGCTCCACGTAGCGCCCCTGGTCGTCGTATGCGGTGCGGGTCATGGTGAGCAGCGGAGCGCCGCGCCGCTCGCCGAGCATCTGGGCCTCGGCGGCGGACGCCGCCCGCGCCCCGATGCGCTGGTGCGCGCCGCGGATCCGCATGCCGCCGGCGCGCAGGATGGCGTACAGGCCGTTGGCCTGGAGCGCGTCGAGGCTGAGCCGGACGAGGTCGGCCGGGAGCCAGTTCTCCATCACGGCCAGGGGGTCGCCGTCGGAGAACCGGAGCCGCCGCAGGTGCCACACCTCGCTGCCCGGGGGCACGTCGAGGGCGGTGGCCACGGCGGACGGGCAGGGCACGGTCGCCAGCTCCAGCACCGACGTGGACGGTCGCTGGCCGGCGCGCAGGAGGTCGTCGTGGAGGCTGGTCAGCTCGACGGCGCGGCGTACCTCGCCCCGCACCACCTGGGTGCCGACGCCCCGGCGGCGCACGATCAGTCCCTTGTCGACGAGGTGCTGGATGGCCTGCCGGACGGTGGGCCGGGACAGCCCGAGCCGGTCGGCGAGCTGCAGCTCGCTGTCCAGCCGGTCGCCCGGCGCCAGGTCGCCGCGCTGGATCGCCGCGGCGAACTGCTCGGCGACCTGGAAGTAGAGCGGGACCGGGCTGCTCCGGTCGACCGCGATGTCGGGGCCGCTCACGGCACCTCCTCGCTCGGAGAACGCGGGTTCTCGGGGCATGACGACGGACGCCACTGTACCGAAGCGGTCACGCACCGCAGAGGGCGGATGTCATGACAACACATTGACACAACTCACGGGCACTGTTACCAATCAGGGACAGCGCTGGCGCGCACGCCGTGGCCGGCCGGGACGGAGGACGCCGCATGCTGGATGTGCTCACCATCGGCCGGGTCGGGGTGGACATCTATCCGCTGCAGGTCGGCGTGCCGCTGGCCGAGGTCGAGACGTTCGGCCGGTTCCTCGGCGGCAGCCCCACCAACGTGGCCGTCGCGGCCAGCCGCCAGGGCCTGCGCGCCGGCGTCATCACCCGCACCGGCGCGGACGCCTTCGCCGCGTACGTGCACCGGGCCCTGCGCGACTTCGGCGTCGACGACAGCCAGGTCCACCCCGTCGACGGACTGCCCACCCCGGTCACCTTTTGCGAGATCTTCCCGCCCGACGACTTCCCGCTCTGGTTCTACCGCACACCCACGGCGCCGGACCTCCAGATCCGGCCCGAGGACCTGGACGGCGACGCCATCGCGTCGGCGCGGATCTTCTGGCTCACCGGCACCGGCCTGTGCCAGCAGCCGAGTCGGTCGGCGCACGCCGCGGCCCTGGCCATCCGCGCCGGCCGCCCGCACACGGTCCTCGACCTGGACTACCGGCCGATGTTCTGGCCCGACCCGGCGGCGGCCACCGCGGCGATCGCCGAGGTGCTGCCCAGGGTCACGGTCACCGTGGGCAACCTCGACGAGGTGGAGATCGCCGTCGGCACCCGCGATCCGGAGCGGGCCGCCAGGCTGCTGCTCGACCGCGGACCCCGGCTGGCCGTGGTCAAGCTCGGCCCGGACGGTGTGCTCGCCCGCACCGCCACCGAGACCGTCCAGGTGCCGCCCGTGCCGGTGCGGGTGCTCAACGGGCTGGGCGCCGGCGACGCCTTCGGCGGGGCGCTCTGCCTCGGCCTGCTGCGCGGCTGGCCCCTGGAACGCACCCTGCGCTTCGCCAACGCCGCCGGCGCGATCGTCGCGTCCCGCCTGGCCTGCTCCGCGGCCATGCCCGACCGGGCCGAGACGCTGGCGTTGCTTCAGACCGTCGAGCCGGAGCCGGTGCCGTCGGCCGGCGCCGGGGGAGGAGAAGACCGGTGAGCACCGAGTACGAGGCGTTGACCCGCACCCGCGCCCACCGGCCACAGGCGATCGCCGAGGCGGCGGCGCGCCGCACCCGCCGGCCCTGGCCCGAGCCGGGCCGGCCGCTGTTCATCATCGCGGCCGACCATCCGGCCCGGGGCTCCCTCGCGGTCCGCGACCGGCCGATGGCCATGGCCGGGCGCGCCGACCTGCTCGACCGGCTGCGCCTGGCGCTGTCCCGCCCCGGCGTCGACGGCGTGCTCGGCACCCCCGACATCCTCGAGGACCTGCTGCTGCTCGGGGCGCTGGAGGACCGGCTGGCGATCGGGTCGATGAACCGCGGCGGCCTCTCCGGCGCGGCCTTCGAACTCGACGACCGGTTCACCGCGTACGACGCCGACAGCATTGCGGCGATGCGCTACGACGGCGGGAAGATGCTCTGCCGCATCGACCCGGACGACCCGGGCACCGCGTCCACCCTGCAGGCCTGCGCCCGGGCGGTCACCGCCCTCGCGGCCCGGCGCACGGTGGCGCTGGTCGAGCCGCTGTGGGTGGCGCGCACCGGCGGCCGGGTGCACGCCGACCTGCGGCCCGAGGCGGTCGTCAAGGGTGTCAGCGTCGGTCAGGCCCTCGGCGCCACCAGCGCGTACACCTGGCTGAAGCTGCCGGCGATCGACGAGATGGAGCGGGTGACGGCGGCGACCACCCTGCCCGTCCTGCTGCTCGGCGGCGACCCCGTGGAGGCCCCGGACGTGGTCTACGCGCGGTGGGCGCGGGCGCTGCGGCTGCCCGGCGTGCGCGGGCTGGTGGTGGGCCGCGCGCTGCTGTACCCGCCCGACGACGACGTGGCCGCCGCCGTGGACGTCGCCGGGTCGCTGCTGCCCACCGGGCAGGACGCGTGAGGACCGACGACGCCCACCTGCCCTGGGGCGGCACCGGCCGCGTGCCCTGGGCGCTGGAGGTCACCCCCGAGCGGGCCGGTTGGCGGTACGCCGGTCTGCGCGTGCTCACCCTGCCACCCGGCGGCACGGTCACCTTCGACACCGGCGGGGAGGAGATGCTGGTGCTGCCGCTGGCCGGTGCGTGCGCCGTCCACTGTGACGGGGTGCGCTTCGCGCTGGCCGGCCGGCCGTCGGTCTTCGCCGCCGTCACCGACTTCGCCTACCTGCCCCGCGACGCCACCGTCACCGTCGAGGGCGAGGGTCGGTTCGCGCTGCCCTCGACCCCGGCCACCCGACGGCTGTCGCCCCGCTACGGCGCGGCCCGGGACGTGCCGGTGGAGCTGCGCGGCGCCGGCCCCGCGAGCCGGCAGGTCAACAACTTCTGCGCACCGGACGCCTTCGACTGCGACCGGCTCGTCGCCGTGGAGGTGCTCACCCCCGGCGGCAACTGGTCGTCGTACCCGCCGCACAAGCACGAGGAGGACCGGCGGCACGACGACGGCACGGCCGAGGCGGAGCTGGAGGAGATCTACTACTTCGAGGTGGCCGGCGGGGCGCCCGGCGACCCGGCCGGGCCGGTGGGCTACCAGCGGGTCTACGGCGGCGACCGCCCGATCGACGTGCTCGCCGAGGTGCGCACCGGTGACGTGGTGCTCGTCCCGTACGGCTACCACGGGCCGTCGATGGCCGCGCCCGGCTACGACCTGTACTACCTCAACGTGCTGGCCGGACCCGGCCCGACCCGGACCATGGCCTGTGTGGACGACCCGCGGCACGGCTGGATCCGGGGGAGCTGGGCGGACCAGCCCGTCGATCCGCGGCTGCCGATGGCCGGCCCGACGACCAGGGAGGCGTAATGCCGAGACTGACGGTGGCGCAGGCCGTGGTGACGTTCCTGGCCCGGCAGTGGTCCGAGCGCGACGGCGTGCGGCGGCGGCTCGTCCCGGCGTGCTTCGGCATCTTCGGCCACGGCAACGTCGCCGGGATCGGCGAGGCCCTCGCCAGCGCCGACGTGGACCTGCCGTACCACCTGTGCCGCACCGAGCAGGGCATGGTGCACACGGCCGCCGCGTACGCCCGGATGACCGACCGGCTGAGCACCCTCGCCTGCACCACGTCGATCGGGCCCGGCGCGACGAACCTGGTGACGGGCGCGGCCGGTGCCACGATCAACCGGCTGCCCGTGCTGCTGCTCCCCGGCGACATCTTCGCCACCCGCGTCGCCAACCCGGTCCTCCAGGAGCTGGAGGACCCGCGCTCGTACGACGTGAGCGTCACCGACGCGCTGCGGCCGGTGTCCCGGTACTGGGACCGGATCAACCGCCCGGAGCAGCTGCCGGCGGCGCTGCTGGCCGCCATGCGGGTGCTCACCGACCCGGTGGAGACCGGCGCCGTCACCCTCGCGCTCCCGCAGGACGTGCAGGCCGAGGCGTACGACTGGCCGGACGACCTGTTCGCCGACCGGGTCTGGCACGTGCCCCGGCCCCGCCCGGACGCGTCGGCGCTGGCCCGGGCCGCCGGGCTGGTGACGGCGGCGCGCCGCCCGCTGCTGGTGGCCGGGGGCGGGGTCATCTACAGCGGGGCGTGCGACGCGCTGCGCGCCTTCGCCGAGGCGCACGGGGTGCCGGTGGCGCAGACGCAGGCCGGCACGGGCGCCCTGCCGTACGACCATCCGCTGTCGCTCGGCGCGGTCGGAGTCACCGGCACCACGGCGGCCAACGCGGTCGCCGCGGGCGCCGACGTGGTGATCGGGGTCGGCACCCGGTACAGCGACTTCACCACGGCCTCCGGCACCCTCTTCGGTGAGGACGCCCGCTTCGTCAACCTGAACGTCACCGGCTTCGACGCCGCCAAGCTGTCCGGTGCGCAGGTGGTCGGTGACGCGCGGGAGAGCCTTACCGCGCTCGACGCCGCCTGCGCGGGGTGGGCGACCGGCCCGGCGTACCGCGCCGAGGTGGCGGAGCTGGCGCGGCGGTGGGCGGCGGTGGCCGAGACGGCGCGGCGGTCGGCCCCGGACGCGCGGCCGAGCCAGACCGCCGTCATCGGCGCGGTCAACGACGCGGCCGGGCCGCGCGACGTGGTGGTCTGCGCCGCCGGCTCGATGCCCGGCGACCTGCACCGGCTGTGGCGCAGCGCGGACCCGAAGAGCTACCACGTCGAGTACGGCTACTCGTGCATGGGCTACGAGATCGCCGGCGGGATCGGGGTGAAGCTGGCCGCGCCGGACCGTGAGGTCTTCGTGCTCGTCGGCGACGGCTCCTACCTGATGCTGCCCGGAGAGCTGGTCACCGCGGTCGCCGACGGGGTCAAGCTGATCGTGGTGCTGGTCGACAACCAGGGCTTCGCCTCCATCGGCCGGCTGTCCGAGAGCGTGGGCGCGCAGCGGCTCGGCACCGCCTACACCGACCGGTCGGGGGGCCGGTTGCCGGTGGACCTGGGGGCCAACGCGGCGAGCTTCGGCGCGCGGCTCATCCGGGCCGGCACCACGGCGCAGCTGCGCGACGCGCTGGCGGCCGCGCGGGCCGCGGACGGCACCACGGTCATCCACGTGGAGACCGACCGGTTCGAGGCCGGCCCGGAGGGCGGGGCGTGGTGGGACGTCCCGGTCGCGGAGGTGTCCACCACCACCGCGGCGCGGGCCGCCCGCGCCGGCTACGAGGCGGGCCGCAAGGGACGGCGTACGCACCTGAGCCCGGGCTGAGTCCCCGCCGCGCACAGGGGTTCCGCCCCGCCCGCCTCGCCGCCGACCGCGGGGCCACCGCCGTGGCGGGTCGAGCGCCGGGTGCCGGTGGCCTACCATGCGGGCGTGGCGGATGTCGATGCGCCGACCGTCGTCGACACGGTGTGGCGGCAGCAGGCGGTCTGGTCGCGGGCGGCGGTGGCGGCGCAGCGGCGGATCGTCCGCGGCCGCCGGGCGATCGCCGGCCTGACCGTGGTGGCCGCCGTGGCCGGCACCGCGGCCGCCCAGCTCGACGGGGTGCACCAGGGTGTGAGCCGCGCGTTCGCGGTGCTCGCCGGCGCGGCCCTCGCGCTGGTGCCGCTGGCGGCCCGGTCCACCGGCCGGGAGGCGGTGCAGGTGTGGACGCGGCTGCGCTCGGTCTCCGAGTCGCTCAAGGCCGAGGTCTACCGCTACCTGGCCCGGGTGGCGCCGTTCGCCGGCGCCGAGCGTGACGCCGCGCTCCTGCGCCGGGTCGACGACCTGCTCGACGACGCGGGCGACCTGGTCGGGCTCACCCTCGACGTGACACCGGCGCCCCGGTCGCTGCCCCCGGTGACCGGGGTGGACACGTACCTGACGCACCGCCTGGCGCAACAGGTGGAGGAGTACTACCTGCCCGGCGCGCGGCGGATGGGGCGGCGGGCGGCCCGGCTGCGGGTCGTCACCACGGCGCTGACCGCCGTCGGGGCGGTGCTGTCCGCCGTGGTCGGCGTACTCGGCGACGGTCTCGGCCTGGCCGCCTGGGTCGGCGTGGTGGCCACGGTCACCACGGCGTTGGTCGGCTACGGCGCGGCCCAGCAGTACGAGCAGCACCAACTCGAGTACGCCCGCACGGCCGACCACCTGGCGCGCCTCGGACGCCTGCGGCGCGACGGTCTGGGCTGGGCCGACGACGACGGGTTCGTGGCCGAGGTGGAGCGGATCATCTCACTGTCCAATGAGGCGTGGATGGCCAGAACCCTTGAAGACGACGGCATTACGCATCGCTGACGCTACGCAGCGTGGGGTAGACTCATCGACAATTGTCTGGGCCGCCGTCGGGGGCGGCCTCCGATGACCCACCACGTCCGATGGGGGGACCAAGTGGATCGCATCCCAGACCGGCCGACGACCGCCACCGCTCCGCTCGACGATCTCCGGCACACACCACTCGGCAGGATCCCGATCGCCCGCGCCCGCACCGTCGCGCTCTCCGACACCCGGACGACGGACCGGCCGAGCCGCCTCGATGTCGCCGCCTTCGGCTCGTCCATCTGATCCTGGCGAGCTCGCAGCCTCCCCGAGAGCCGCACCGGCCGGCGCCCTGAGTCAGTACGTTCTTAAGATCGTCAGCCGGTGCGACCTCTCCTGCGACCACTGCTACGTCTACGAGCACCCCGACCAGACGTGGCGTCGGCAGCCGCGCACCATGTCACCGGAGACGGTGGCGGCCGCCGCCGGTCGCATCGCCGAGCACGCCGTCGCCCACCGGCTCGACGCCGTCCGGGTGGTGCTGCACGGCGGCGAGCCGTTGCTGGCCGGAGCGGCCGGGCTCGCCGGGGTCGCGGCCGAACTGCGTCGGCAACTCGACCCGGTCACCCGACTGGACCTGCGCATGCAGTCCAACGGGGTGCTTCTCACCGAGGAGATCGCCGAGGTGCTGGTCGACCACGGCGTCGCGGTGGGCATCTCCCTCGACGGCGACCGCGCGGCCAACGACCGGCACCGGCGCTACGCCAACGGCGCGAGCAGCCACACCCAGGTGCTGCGGGCCCTCGCGCTGCTGCGCCGCCCCGAATACCGGCCCGCCTACGCCGGGCTGCTGTGCACCGTCGACCTCGCCAACGACCCGGTACGCGTCTACCGGGCGCTCCTGGCCGAGGACCCGCCGCACATCGACTTCCTGCTGCCGCACGCCAACTGGGAACGGCCACCGCCCCGCCCGCCGGGCGTCCCCACTCCGTACGCCCACTGGCTGCTCGCCGTGCACCGGCAGTGGACGGCGGACGGGCGTCCGGTGCCCATCCGGCTGCTGGACTCGCTGCTGGCCACGGCAACGGGCGGCGTCAGCGGCACCGAGGCGGTCGGTCTCGCCGCCGCCGACCTGGCCGTGATCGAGACCGACGGCAGCTACGAGCAGGTCGACTCCCTCAAGTCAGCGTTCGACGGCGCGCCCGCCACCGGCCTCGACGTGCTCACCCACCCGATCGACGAGGTCGCGGCCCATCCGATGATCGCCGTCCGACAGGCCGGGCTGGCGGGGCTCTGCGCCACCTGCCGGTCGTGCCCCGTGGTCCGGCAGTGCGGCGGCGGCCTCTTCGCCCACCGCTACCGGCCCGGGCACGGCTTCGACAACCCGTCGGTCTACTGCACCGACCTGGTGCGCCTGATCAGCGCGATGTCCGCCGGCGACGACGCCGGGGACCGCCCCGTGACCCGCCCGGCCACGATCCCCGCCCCGCGCCGCCCGCCGGCCGACGGTCCGCCGGAGCCGTCCGGCCCGTCCGGCGGCCCGCCGGAGCCCGGGCGCGCGGCTGCCGCGTCGCCGCGGCCCGGCCCTTCCCGCGCCACCGCCCCGCCCGAGCCCGGCCGTCCGGCCGCCGCGTCGCCGCGGCCCGGCGACTCGCTGGCGCCCGCGATCCTCGACGACCTCGGCAGCGGGTACGGCGGCGACGACGCGGTCGGCCAGCTCGCCGCCATCCACCTCGCCAAGACCCGCGCGCTGCTGGTCGCGCTCAGCCCCGCGGCCGCCACGTCCAGCGTGGCCGCCGCCGGCTGGGACCTGCTCGTCGACCTCGACGTGACCGCTCCCGACGCGGTGCGCGAGGTGCTCGCCCACCCGTTCGTCCGTCGCTGGGCCCACCGGTGCCACGACCGCCCGGCGTTGGCCGATCTCGGGCGACTCGCCGCCGTGGCGGCGGCCGCCGCGATCCGCGCGGGCGCCACCGCCGACCTCGCCGTGCCGGTACGCGACGGCGTGCTCGACCTGCCCACCGTCGGCGCGCTCGTGGTGCCCGACGCCGACCGGCCCGCCGCCGTGTCCGTCAGCGCCGGTGGGGTCCGGGTCCGCGCCGGCGACACCGACGTCACGGTGCGCCCCGGCGACACGGCGGTCACCGCGCGCCCCGACGGGGCGGGGCACCCGGCCGGTTGGCGGCCGGTGCGCCGGGTGCCCGGCCGCGCGCCGGTGCTCATCGAGGACACCGACCCGTACCGGGACTGCTACCAGGACCTGCCGGTGGCGCCGCGCCTGTCCGGGCCGGACGCCGCCCGGTGGCAGCGGCACCTGGACGCGGCGATCCGGCGGATCGACGCCGAGGCCGGGGAGTACGCCCCCGGCGTGGGCGCGGTGCTGCGCGCCGTGGTGCCGTTGCGGCCGGACCGGGGCGGCCGGCAACGCAGCGCCGCCGCGGCGACCGCCTTCGGGGCCGTCGCCGTCACGCCGGCACCCGACGACGCCGCCCTCGCGGTCCTGCTCGTGCACGAGGTGCAGCACCTCAAGCTCGACGGCGTGCTCGACGTCTGCGACCTGGTCGACCGGGGCGACCCGCGGCGGGTCCGTGTCCCGTGGCGGGAGGACCCGCGTCCCGTCGAGGGCGTGCTGCACGGCACGTACGCCCATCTGGCGGTCGCCGACGTGTGGCGCCGGCGGCCGGGCGCGGCGGCGGGGGCGCACCACCGGCGCTACCGCGACTGGACGGCGGGCGCCCTCGACACGTTGCTCGACCTGGGTGCGCTCACGCCCGCCGGGGAGCGGTTCGCCCGGCGGATGCGCGCCACGGTGGACACCTGGTGACGGCGCCGCCGCCGGTCGGCCGGGCGGAGATCGCGGCCGGCTTGCGGGCGGTGGGCCTCGCGGCCGGCGCCACGGTGCTGGTGCACGCGTCCCTGTCCCGGGTGGGGCCCGTGGTCGGTGGCCCGGCGACCGTGCTGGCCGCGCTGCGCGACGTGCTCGGCGACACGGGAACGCTGGTCGTGCCCACCCAGACCGCCGGCAACTCGATCACCTCGCCCGCGTTCCGCGCCGCCACGGCCGGCATGACCGCCGACCAGGCGGCGCGGGTGGAGGCCGCCATCGCGCCGTTCGACCGGGAACGCAGCCCGTCGGAGGGCATGGGAGCGCTGGCCGAGCACGTCCGGCGGCAGCCCGACGCGGTCCGCAGCGGGCACCCGCAGACCTCCTTCACGGCGCTCGGCCCGGAGGCGGCGCGGCTGACCGCCGTCCACGACCTGGACTGCCACCTGGGTGAGCGCTCGCCGCTCGGCGCCCTCTACGCGGCCGACGCCCTCGTCCTGCTGCTCGGCGTCGGCTACACCGCCTGCACGGCGTTCCACCTGGCCGAGTACCGGCTCACCCACCCGGCAGCCGAGCGCGCATACCGCTGCTACGTGCGCGACGACGGCGGCCGGCGCGTCCGCCGGGACTTCCTCGCCCTCGACCTCGACGACAGCGACTTCCCCCGTATCGGGGCGGCCCTGGACAGCGAACCATCCGTGGCGCGCGGGCGGGTGGGCAACGCGGTCTGCCGGGCCGTCCCGATGCGAGCGGCCGTCGACTTCGCCGGCCGGTGGATGACCCACCATCGCGGTGACGACGCAGGTCCGCGCGGAGTGTGCCGCTGTCGCTACTGTGGTGCGATGCAGGTGTCCCCATCGGACGGGAGCGGCCGGTGAGCGAAGAGGAGGACCGGGTGGACCCGCGGGCCCCCGTGTTCTTCCTCAGCTACGCCCGCGCCCGGCAGCGGCCCGGCGAGCCGCCGCGGGACACGAACCAGAAGGTGTTCCAGCTCTACGTGGACCTGTCCGACCACGTGGCGGAGCTGCTGGGCCTGCCGGCGGGCAGCAGCGCCGGCTTCATGGACCGGGTCCTCGACGGCGGCCAGCTGTGGGCCGACGACCTGGCCTTCGCGGCCGGGCACTGCCAGGTCTTCATCCCGCTGATCTCACCGCAGTACCTGCGCAGCACCTGGTGCGCGCGCGAGTGGAACGCGTTCGTGCGCCGGCGGCAGGTGCGGCGGCCCGATGCCCGGGCGAGCCCGGGGGAGCGGTCCGTGATCCCGGTGAACTGGTCGGTGATGGGCCGGCGCCAGCTGCCGGAGGCGATCCGGCGGCGGCAGATGTTCTCGCCCACCGGGCTGCCCCCGGACATCGCCCCCCAGTACCAGCAGGAGGGCATCTACGGCCTGCTCAGCCTCGGCCGTAACGGCAAGGACGCCTACGACGCGGTGGTCTGGCGGTTGGCGCAGCGGGTGGTCCGGGCGGTGGACACGCACTGGGTGGAGCCGTACGTGTCGGGAATCGACGAACTCGGCGACGGGTTCGAGGAGGTCGGCGATGAGCTGGACTGAGACCACCCCGACCGTGCCCGGGCGCGAGACGTACTTCTTCCTCAGCTACGCCCATTCGGTGCCGCTGTCCGCGGCGGCTCGCCCGGACACCGACTACTGGGTCACGCGCTTCTTCCAGGACCTGAACGCCGCCGTGCAACGCGGCGCCCGCCGCGGCGACCTCGACATCGGGTTCTTCGACGGGCTGGTCGCGCCCGGCGCGGATCTGCGGCAGGCGCTCACCGAGGCGCTGAGCCTCGCGCACGTGTTCGTGCCGCTCTACTCGCCGAACTACTTCAGCAACGCCTGGGCCGTGGGTGAGCGTGCCTCGTTCCGCTCCCGCCTGGACCGGTTGCACCGGCGCGACGCGGCCCGGCACGTCCTGCCGGTGCTGTGGATCCCGCTCCCGCCGTGGGACGATCGCCCCGAGATGGCCGAGGCTCTGGACCTGGTGAACGGTGCGCCCGAGTACGCCGAGAACGGGCTCCGGGCGCTGTGCAAGCTCAGTGCGTACCGCCGGCAGTACGACGACGTCCTCGACGCGCTGGCCGAGCGGATCATCGCGGTTGCCGAGACCGCGCCGCTGCGCCGGTCCCGGGCCGCCCCGCTCACCGGCGCCCCGACGGAGGACCCGGACGAGCCGGCGCTCGTGGTCGCCGCGCTCACGGCGGCCGACGGGCGGCAGTGGCGGCCGTTCGCCGCGCGGCACGCGCTCACGATCGCCGACTACGTGGCCGCCACCGCGCAGCGGCTGGGACTGCCCACCCGCGTCGTCGAGTTCGGCGGCGCGCGTGACCGCGCCCCCGGCAGTCCCACCGCGCTGCTGGTCGACGCCGGCCTGGGTGCCGCCGCGGTCCGTGACGCGGTCGCCGGGCTGCCCCGCTGGGTGGTGCCGCTCGTGGTGGCGGGGCCGGACGACGCGGCGGCGGAGGAGATCGCCGGCGCCCTGCGCGCGGCCCGGTTCCCCGAAGTGCGGCCGGTGCGCGGTGTCGACGATTTCGAGCAGTGCGCGCCGCTGCTGGTGATCGAGGCGCGCAAGCAGTTCCTGCGGCACGGGCCGCTCTATCCGCAGGACGGCCCGAGCCTGCCCCGGCCGAGCCTGCGGCCGACCGACGCATCCGATCTCCGGCGACCGGGGGAAGAGGACCGATGACAGAGCAACGAGACGGTCAGGTCGTCACGTTCTACTCGTACAAGGGCGGGACCGGACGGACGATGGCGCTGGCCAACACGGCCTGGATCCTCGCGGCGAACGGCCAGCGGGTGCTGGTGGCCGACTGGGACCTGGAGTCCCCGGGCCTGCACCGGTTCTTCGCGCCGTTCCTCGACCCCGAGCAGGTGGCCTCCACCGGCGGCGTGATGGACCTGATCCTCGAGTACGAGTGGGCGAACCTCAAGCGCAGCCGGGAGGCCCACGACGCCGGCCGCGAGGAGCCCGCGGAGAGCCGGCCCGGTGACTGGCACCGCCACCTCGCCAAGGTGCAGAAGTACGCGTTCTCGGTGAACTGGCAGTTCCCCGGCGGCGGCAGCCTGGACCTGCTGCTCGCCGGCCGCCACAACCCGGACTACGCGACCAGCGTCACCGGCCTCAACTGGGACAACTTCTACAACCGACTCGGCGGGGCGCTCTTCTTCGACGCCCTGCGCGAGGACATGAAGCGGCACTACGACTACACCCTGATCGACAGCCGCACCGGGATCAGCGACGTCGCCGAGATCTGCACGATCCACCTTCCGGACGTCCTGGTGGACTGTTTCACGCTGAGCGACCAGGGCATCGACGGCGCCGCCACGGTGGCCAGCCGGGTCCGCGGCTACGAGGGCCGGCGGGCGCGTCGCGTGCTGCCGGTGCCGATGCGCGTGGACGAGGGGGAGAAGGGGAAGGCCGACGCCGGCCGGGCACTCGCCATGCAGCGCTTCGCGGGCCTGCCGGGCGGCATGACCGACGGGGAACGGCGCGAGTACTGGCTCACCGTCGAGGTGCCGTACCGGGCGTACTACGCCTACGAGGAGACGCTGGCGACGTTCGGGGACGTGCCCGGCGGGCGCACCACGCTGCTGTCGGCGTACGAGACGTTGACGGGGCACATCACCGGCGGGCGGGTCACCGCCCTGCCGCGTATCGACGAGGCGCTGCGCCGCAAGACCGTGGCCCGGTTCGAGCGCAAGCCCGCGGTGGCCGACGAGGTGATCGTGCTGCGGCACATGCCGGAGGACCAGGCGTGGGCCGAGTGGATCCAGGCGGTGCTCACCGAGGTCGACCTGCGGGTGGTCGTCACGGCGGTGGACGCGCCCACGCCGGTGCGGGCCGGCACCGTCACCCGGGACCTCACCCTCGTGTCGCGCTCGTACCGGGCGGCCCACGGTGAGCAGGCCGACGTGCGCCGGTCCGGCGCCGTCAGCGCCCTGGCGGTCTACGTGGACGGCACGACGCCCGCGCCGGACGTGCCGGTCGGCGCGTGGGCGTCGCTGCACGAGCTGTCCGCCGAGGAGGCGGTGCAGCGGCTCGTGCAGCTGCTCGGGGTGGCCGCGCCCAGCGGGATGCCGCCCGCCGTGCGCACGGCCCGGTTCCCCGGCACGTGGGCGACGGTGTTCAATCCGCCCAGCCGCAACATCCGGTTCACGGGCCGTGAGCAGCTGCTGCGCCAGCTCCGCGAGGAACTCAAGGCGGGTGGCAGCGACGGCACCCCGGTGGCGCTGCGCGGCGGCCCCGGCATCGGCAAGACCCAGCTGGCCATCGAGTACGCCCACCGGTTCCGTGGCGCGTACGACATCGTGTGGTGGGTGCAGGCCGACCCGCCCCAGTTCGTCGACGTGCGGATGGCCGACCTGGGCGCGGAACTCGGCCTGCCGCGGCAGCCGACGATCCCGGAGATGACCCGGGCGGTGCGGCAGCGGCTGAGCCGGCCGGAGCGGCGCGCCGATCGTGGGGCGCCGGAACAGTGGCTTCTCGTGTTCGACAACGTCGACCAGTACGAGCACGTGCGGGACTACCTGCCGCAGGGCAACGGCCACGTGCTGGTGACCACGCGCAACCCCGACTGGGGCGACCTGGCCCGGGCGCTGGACGTGGACTCGTTCCAGCGGACGGAGAGCGTGACGCACCTGCGGACGCGCATCGGCGAGCGCTCGATCACGCTCGCCGAGGCCGAGCAGGTCGCCGAGGCCGTGGAGAACGTGCCGATCTTCGTGGCGATGGCCGGCGCGTGGCTGGCCGACACCGGCACGCCGGTCCCCGACTATCTCGCGGGGCTCGAACGCCGGGGCCCGAGCGAGCACATCTGGGACCTGTCGCTGCAGCGGTTGAAGGAGGGCTCGGCGGGCGCGTACCGGCTGCTCCAGCTGGCGTCCGTGCTCGCGCCGGAGATCTCGCTCGAACTGCTCTACAGCGACGAGGTGGCGAAGGTGATCGCCAGCCACGACCCGGTGGTGGCGGCCCGGGTGGCCGACCGGGTCTCCGAACGTGACATCGCCGCCGCGCTGGTGCAGCGCATCAACAGGCTGGCGCTGGTGAAGGTCGACCTGCACGCCCAGCAGGTGCAGGTGCACCGGCTCCTCCAGGCGGCGCTGCGGGCCCGCATGCCCGAGGACGAGCTGGCCGGCGTCCGGAGGGACGTGCACCGGATCCTCGCCGGGTCGCGCCCGTCCGGCGAGGTGGAGGACCCGGCCGCCGAGCAGCGGCTCCGGTTGCTCTGGCCGCACCTCGACGGCTCGGACGCCCTCTCGTCGCCGGACGACGACGTCCGCCAGCTGATCATCGACCGGGTGCGGTACATCTACCTCAACGGCGGTTACAGCCAGGGCCTGCGGTACGCCGAGCAGGCGGACACCGCCTGGTCGCGGCTGCTCACCCAGCTCGACCCGAACACCTCGGCGCACCGGGCGCTGCAGGTGCAACTGCTGTACCTGCGGTTCAACCGGGCCAACCTGCTGCGCAGCCTCGGCCGGTTCGACGACGCGCTCCGGCTCGACGAGGAGACGCTGAGCGCCCAGGAGAAGCTGATCGGCGCGAGCCACCCGTACACGCTGATGACCGCTGGCGGCTACGGCGGCGACCTGCGCGCGATCGGCCGCTACCAGGACGCCCTGGAGCGGGACCTGCGCACGTACGCGGCCTCGGTGGAGGTCTTCGGCGAGGACCACCGGCGTACGCTCACCGGCGCCAACAACCTGGCCGCGTCGTACCGGCTCATGGGCGACTTCCGCCGGGCCCTCGACGTGGGCGACAGCACCTACCGGCGACTGCGGGTGGTGCTCGGCCCGGAGCACCCGCGGACGCTGCTCACCGCCAACAACCTGGCGCGGGACATGCGCGAGGCGGGCGACTACGAGGGATCGGTGACGCTGCTGCAGACCGTGGTGGCCGGCTACCGCGACCTGTACGGCGAGCACTCCCGCAACGTGCTCACCGCGCAGACCAACCTCGCGGCGTCACTGCGCGGGACCGGCGAGATCGGCGAGGCGGCGCGGCTCCTCGACGACGCCTACGAACACCTGCTCGCCGGCCTCGGCCCGATGAACCCGGACACGCTGTTCACCCGGCTCAGCCGGGCCGCGAACCTCATGCTGCAGGGGGAGCGGGAGCGGGCGCACGCCGAGCTGATCGAGGTGGAGGCCCAGTTCGTTCAGGTGTTCGGCGAGGGTCACCCGTACGTGCTGGTGTGTCGCAACAACCTCAGCGTGGCCATGTGGGACGCGGGCGAGGTGGCGCCCGCCCGGGAACTGGCCTCGGTGACGGCCACGGCGCTGCGTGCGGCGCTGGGTGACGCCCACCCGATGGCCCTGGCGGTGATCAACAACCAGGGTGTCTTCGCGATCCTGGGCGGCGACCTGGAGGCCGGGCGGGAGCAGGTGCGGGTGGCCGTCGGCGGGCTGCGCGACGTCCTCGGTGAGGACCACCCCGACACCCTGCGCGCCCTGGGCAACCTGGCCATCGCCGAGCAGTCGGCGGCCGGCGGCGCGGGCAGCATCGAGCGGATGCGGCTGGCGGACCGGCTCGCCAACCGGATCGGGCAGCATCACCCGAGCGTGGTGCGCCTGCGCGAGGGGCAGTACGTGCGACGGGTGCTCGACCCGCACCCCTACTGAGCGGTGCGGGCGCCGATGAGGACGTCCTGGCTCACCGTCGCGTCGTCGGCGGTGAGCCAGCGCAGGATGCGGGGGAGTTCCTCCATGGCGTCGAAGTGGGCGGCGCCGGCCTGCACCTCGATCTCCGCGCCGGGGATCTGGGCGGCGAGCCACCGGGTGTGGCTGACCGGGGCGAACGTGTCCTCCGCGCCGTGCCAGAGCCGCACCCTCGTCCGGCGGGTGTCGATGCTGCCGGGGTCGAACCCCCAGTCCCGGCGCAGCGCCAGCACGTCGTCGATCCATCCCTCGGGCCCGAGACGGAGCGCCTCCTCGTAGGCCTCGGCGGTCAGCCGGCGCAGCGCCGCGCTGGTCATCACCCGCCGGTCGGCCGAGGTCATCTGCGTCATGATCTCCTCGAGCAGCCGGCGCGGGTCGTCCTGCGCCTCCGCGGTGCGGCGGCGGATCTCCTCCTCCACGCTGTCGGTCTCGCTGTCGGCGTGGAGGTCGTCTCCGCCGAAGCCGGTGACGTTGCCGGCGTTCATGCCGGAGAACCAGTCGAGGTCGGCCGCCTTGGCGGGCGCGAACCCGACCAGCGCGGCCACCCGGGACACCCGGTGCCGCAGGCGCGCGTCGGCGGCGCACGCGAGGGCGTGCGGGGCGCCGCCGGATCGGCCGACGACGGCGAAGCGGGTGAGCCCCAACTCGTCGGCGATCAGCTGGACGTCCCGGGCGGCGTCGGCGACCGTCCGGTCCCGCAGCCGGGCCGAGTCGCCGTAGCCGGGACGGTCGTAGGTGACGAGCCGGACACCGAGGCGGTAGAGGACGATGCCGCGCGGCCGTGGACCCTTGCGGCTGCCGGGTGTGCCGTGCAGGAGGAAGACCGGGTGGCCGTCGGGCGCGCCGGAGACCTCGAACGCGACCTTCCGCCCGTCGAGGTGTTCGACGACGCGCGTCCCCGGCTCTCCGTCTCGGACCACTCCAGCCTGCCTCTCGGTGCTATGACCAGCGAATGTCCGTGATGTCGGCACAGAGCGAAGATGAATGATCGGCGGTGAACGACTTCACTCGGTAGTCGAGAGCCTAACGGTCCGCCCGGGCGCCCCGCCATCCACTGCCAGGACGAGGCGCCGGATCTGTCGGAAAGGACACCCTCCTGCGCATCCGGGGCGCAACTTCCAGGGGGATCCACCGATCGCGTCGCGTCGGGGAGCCGGTCGGTCGATCCGGCCTGGCCCGGCGGCCGACGGCTCGACCAATGGATTGACAGATCACTCTGCTCCGCTGAGGATGATCTCAGTTCACCGACTGCCACCGCACCACTACGTTCCCGTGACGCCGCCGCACTTCGGCGATGCCGTGGCGTCCAGCCGGCGGTCGGCCCCCCACCACCTGTCCCGTTCACCGTGTCGCGTGCCCGGTTACCGCAACGACCACGCGCGACCCCCTCGGATGGAGCCGCGTACCCCGGGCGTGCCCCTCGGCCATTCCCGTCGGCCTGCCTGCCGACCATGCCAGAAGGGCAGATAGACACATGCCGTACCCCCTGTCCCCACGGTGGCGACGTCGCCTCCCCGTCCCGACCGCGCTGGCCGCCGCGACGGCCGTCCTGATGCTGGTCACCCCCGCCGTCGCGACCGCGCCGGCCGCCCCACCCGCCGACGCCGGCCCGATCGCGGGTGAGCAGGCGGACGTCGTCGAGGTGCTGCTCGACGGCACCGCCGAGCTGGACGCGCTCGTCGCCACCGGCGTCGACCTCGACCACCACGTCGAGCGTACGGAGAACGGCGTGGTCGCGCGCGCCGTGGTGACGCCGAGCGAGGCCGCGCGGCTCACCGCCGCCGGGTTCACCCTCGGCGACGTCCTGTACCGCCCCGAGGACGCGCGCGCCCGCGTCGCCGAGCGCGAGGCGACGATCGCCGCACACGCCACGGAGAACCGCGAGTTCGCGGCCGCCGCGGCGGACGCGACCGCCCCGGACGTCTCCGACGTCAAGATCATCCGGGCGGACTACTACACATCGGGCACCAGCCAGATCCTCTCGGTCGAGGCGAAGTGGGCGCAGGGCCAGACCGCGACCAACACCCTCACCGTGGAACGGGACAGCGGCCCCGGCACCGCCATCGGCTCCGGTGGCACCCAGACCATCTCCCGCTTCGTCGACGCCGGCGTCTACCTCTACCACCGGGGTGCCGCCACGGTGACCAGCCGCCCGGAGTACGTCCGGATCACCAGCCCCACCGGTGACGTGGCGGTCGCCAAGGTGCAGGAGTGGCTGCCCACGCCGGAGACCAGCCCGGAGGGCCCGGGGTACCAGAAGGACTTCGTCACCAGCTACCTGACGCCCACCGAGCTGTACGCCCGCATCCATGAGCTCGCCGCCCAGTTCCCCGACCTCGCCGAGATCGTCGAGTTGCCGTACAAGACGAACGGCTACCGGCGGCACGCGCAGACCGTGCTCGGCACCGCGAACGCCAGCCGCGTCGCGGTGGACTCGCTGG
This sequence comes from Micromonospora costi, assembly GCF_003626655.1. Classification (GTDB taxonomy): domain Bacteria; phylum Actinomycetota; class Actinomycetes; order Mycobacteriales; family Micromonosporaceae; genus Micromonospora; species Micromonospora costi. The sequence continues at coordinate 135,480 of NZ_RBAN01000008.1, read as the reverse complement.
CGTGGGGCCACGAGGGCGGCAACGACATCTCCGTCGAGCTGGCCAACCCCGGCGCCGGCAACGCCGCGCTCGGTGTGACCGTCACGGGCACGGCCATCCGGGTGAACCTCGCCACCGACGGCGCGGGCGCGGTGACCAGCACCGCCGCCCAGGTCGTCGCCGCGCTCAACAGCGGGGCCGGATCGCTGGTCCGGGCGTACACGTACCGGGGCAGCACCGGCACCGGCGTCGTCGCGCCGGCGGCCCGGACCCAGCTCACCGACGACCTGAGCGCACCGGCCTCCGTCTCCCGCGACCCGCACCCGGTGTACGCCATCCGGATCGGCAAGCACCGCGACGGCTCGAAGCCGGGCGTGCTCGCGTACGCCCAGGAGCACGCGCGGGAGTGGGTGCCGCCGCTGGTCACCATCGAGACCGCCGAGCGGCTGCTGCGCAACTACGGGAACGACGGCCGGACCAAGCAGCTGCTGAACAACCTCGACATCTGGATCGCACCGTCGATCAACCCGGACGGCGGCCACTACTCGTTCTACGACTTCAACTCGCAGCGCAAGAACATGACCAACCACTGCCCGCTGACCGGTGCGGCCGACTTCCTCGGCCGGGACTCCTGGGGCGTGGACAACAACCGCAACTACACCGAGTACAGCCTCTTCGACGGCTACTCGGGCGCCTCGTCGAGCTGCACGAGCGGCACGTACGCCGGGCCGAGCGAGCTGTCGGAGCCGGAGAACAAGAACCTCGACTGGCTGGCGTCGCGTCCGAACATCAAGTTCTCGATGAACCTGCACTCGTCCGGCAACTACTTCATGTGGTCGCCGGGCGCGTACGCCCTGCCGGACCGCACGTCGGCGCCGCGGCCGACGCTCGCCCAGGAGTCGTTCTTCTGGGGTGCCTCGTCGCGGATCCTCACGGCGATCAAGCAGCACCGGAACATGGCCGTCACGCCGGCCCGTACCGGCCCGATCTCCGATGTCCTGTACTCGGCGGCGGGCAACTCCGGCGACATGCTCTGGTACAAGTACGGCATCTACGCCTGGAACTTCGAGGTCGGCACGTCCTTCCAGCCGGACTGGGACGAGGCGCACGCCGAGACGATGGAGTTCTCCAACGGTCTCGTGGAGCTGATGCGGGTCGCCCGTGACTTCGACACCGACCGGCAGCGGCCCACGAGCACGCTCTCGGTGGCGCCCAGCTCGACCCCGGGCATGGTGAACGTGACCTTCGACGTCTCCGAGCCGGCGTCGGTGTTCTACACCCTCGACGGCGCCGCGCCGACGTACGAGTCGACCCTCTACGGCTCGGCCGGCATCCGCGAGGGCGGCGAGACGGTGACCGTTCCCACGGGCACCACGGTCAACTGGTTCTCTGTGGACGCGGCGGGCAACGTGGAGCAGAACTACCGCCCGGACGGCAACAGCAAGAACTACCGCAAGGGCACGGCCGTCCTGCCGACGAGCTGACGGTCATCTCCGCACCGACGGCCGCGGCGCCTTCCCGGGCGCCGCGGCCGTCGGCCGTCCGCGCCCGGACCAGCGGCGATGCCCCCGTACGGGGCCGTTGCGGGACGCTGCGGTCTCACGTTCGGTGATCGCGTGGCGTACGCGATGGCCGTATCCCTGAGCCCTCCCGAGGATTAACGTGAGATCAACTTCTCGACCCGGTCCACCTCGCCCGGGTCTGTCCAAAAGGGAGCGAGATGCTCAGGAAATCACGATGGCTACTGGCCGTCGCCGTCACGGCCACGGCGCTCGGCGCCGTGCCGGGCGGGCCGGCGCTGGCCGATCCCAGCGGTCCGGTGTCCACGGGCGCGACCGGCGCCCCGGTCGGCGAACAGACACACACCGTCACGTTGCTCACCGGCGACGTGGTGACCGTACGCGGCACCGGGCACGGGTGCCCGCAGGCGTCGGTCGAGCCGGCCAGGCCGAACACGGTGATCCACCAGTCGTGCGGGCCGGACGGGCACCTGCACGTCGTACCGGCCAGCGTGGCGTCGAAGATCGGTCCAGTGCTCGACCCGGACCTGTTCGACGTGACGGCGCTGATCGCCGACGGGTACGACGACGAGAAGACCGCATCGCTCCCGGTGATCGTGCAGCCGGCCACCAGGGCCGCCCGGGTCGCCGCCCTGGACGGCGTCGTGGACCTGCCGATCCTCGACGCGGTGGCCGGTCACGTACCGAAGAAGGGCCCGGCCACCGCGAAGCTGGCCACCAACTCGCTGCTGGCCGGCGCGAAGAAGGTGTGGCTGGACCGCAAGGTCCGCGCCACCGGGCTGACCGCGGCCGCCCCGACCGCTGGGGCGACGACCGGGGCCGGCAAGGGTCCCCGCGGTGACCTCGACTGGAACCTGACCCAGATCGCCGCACCGGACGCCTGGAAGGCCGGCTACACCGGCACGGGCGTCCGGGTCGCCGTGCTCGACTCCGGCGCGGACTTCACCCATCCCGACCTCGCCGGCCGGGTCGTGGAGAAGGCCGACTTCACCGTCGAGGGCGGCGACGCCGTCGACCACCTCGGCCACGGTACCCACGTCGCGGCGACCATCGCCGGCTCGGGTGCGGCGGCCAACGGGCAGCGGCGCGGTGTGGCGCCGGACGCGCGGCTGGTCATCGGGAAGGTCCTCGACGACAACGGTTTCGGCGACGACTCGCAGATCATCCGCGCGGTCGAGTGGGCCGCGCAGCGGGCCGACGTCGTCAACATGAGCCTCGGCGGCGAGGCGCCGGACGACGGCAACGACCCGCTGGCGCTGGCCGTCGACCGAGCCAGCCGCGAGCACGGTGCGCTGTTCGTCATCTCCTCCGGCAACAGCGGCGGTGCGCCGTCCGCGCCGGGATCGGCCGCCACCGCCCTGACCGTGGGCGCCGTGGACCGGAACGGCGAACTGGCCGACTTCTCCAGCCGGGGACCGCTGGTCGGCAGCAACGTGGCGAAGCCGGAGCTGGTGGCGCCCGGCGTGGACATCGTGGCCGCCCGGGCGGCGGGAACCAACCTCCAGGACCCGATCGACCGGTACTACGAGGGACTGACCGGCACGTCCATGGCCTCCCCGCACGTGGCCGGCGCCGCCGCGCTGCTCGTGCAGCGGCACCCGGACTGGAACGCCGACCGGCTCAAGGCCGCCATCGTGGGCGCCGCGGACCCCATGACCGGTGTCGACCCGTACGCCGTCGGGGCCGGCCGGCTCAACGCCGCCCGCGCCCTGTCCGGCGTGGTGAGCAACCAGCCCGTGGTCAACCTCGGGACGTTCGCCTACCCGCAGGCCGGCGTCGCCGAGGCGGCGCTCTCGTGGACGGGCGAGCCGACCCCGGCCACCGTCGCCCTCGACCTGGACGTGACCGCCGTGAACCACGACGGCACCGCCGCACCGCGCGGCGCGGTCACCCTCGCCGCGAGCCGCGTGACGCTCAAACGCGGCGGCACCGCCGGCACCACGCTGCGGATCAACCGGGCGGCGCTGGCCGGCAGCCCGGGCTACTACCTGGCCACCGTCACCGCCCGCACCACCGGGCATCGGCGCGCCGTCACCACCCCCGTCGCCTTCTACGTCGAGCCGCGCAGCTTCGACCTGACGGTGCGGACGAAGCCGATGGCTGGCACGCCGGAGGGCGCGGACAACTGGGTCGGCGTCTCGGTGACCAACCTCGACGACCCGTACGTCTCCGCCGGGGGCGGATTCGGCCAGGCGGGCGAGACCGTGACGGTGCGGGTGGCAGCGGGCCGGTACGCGGTGACCGCCGGGTACACCTCGTACGACCCGCTGACCGACGTGCAGCAGGGCGCGTACGTCGGCGAGACGGACGTCGCGATCAGTGGCGCCCGGAGCATCACCCTCGACCCGGCGGCGGCTCGACCGGTGACGGCGACCGTCGACGGGGCGCCCACCACGGCGGTCCTCACCTCGTTCGTGCTCCAGCAGACCACGAAGAACGGCCTGTCCTGGTGGAACAGCGTCACCGGTCTCGGCGGCGGCGCGAGGGTGGCCGTGTCACCGCTGCGTAAGCCCGGTGTCGGATCGCTGCGGGCGTACGCGGCCTTCTTCCTCCAGTCGCCACAGGGCGCGGCAGACCCCTACGAATACGACCTGGCCCACGAGTACACCGGCGGCGTTCCGGCCGACCCCTCGTACCGCGTGAGCAGCGCCGAGCGGGCGAAGCTGGCGCGCGTCGACGAGCGGTTCAACCAGATGGACTCGCCGGAGATGTTCACCTCGCTGCGGCGTTACCTGTTCGCGTCCGACGGGCTGTACCTGACGCAGTTGCGCACGTTCGGCCTGCCGACCAACCGCAGGTCCTACCTGTCGCCGGACTTCCTCTACATGGACGAGGGCGTCTACGGGGGCCTGCCCGCCCAGGAGCAGATGCGCAGCTACGAGGCGGGTAGCCGGCAGACCAGGATCTGGGCGCGGCAGCCGCTGCACTCCGACTGGGTCGACGGGATCGTGACCACTGGCGACGCGTTGCCGTGCGCCACCGCTCCGTCCCGGACGCGGGGCAACCTGCACCTCGACATGGTGATGCTCACCGACCAGCACGGCCGCGCCGACTGCCTCCAGGGCGGGTCGATCGGGATCAACCGGAAGCTCTCGCTCTACCGGAACGGCACGCTCGTCGAGGAGCTGAACGCCTCACGGGCCGACGTCACGGTGCCGCAGCAGGCGGCGGACTACCGGCTGACCCTCGACGTCGAGACGGGCCTCATCCTGCCCATCTCGACGAAGGTCACCACCTCGTGGACGTTCCGCTCGGCCGGCCCGACCGGTACCGGAAGCGTACCGTTGCCGCTGCTCGCGGTCGACTACGCGCTGCCGATGGACACCGGGAACCACATCATCGGCGGGACCGGCGAGTTCGCGGTCCGGCAGGCCCGGGGCGTGCCCGCGCAGAAGGTGACCTCGTTCCAGGTGTGGACGTCGACCGACGACGGCGCGACGTGGAAGGCCGCCCGAGCTACCCGGGACGGCGGCACCTACCGCGTCGAGCTGCCGTCGCCCGCGGCGGGTCAGGCCGTCTCCCTGAGGGTGAAGGCCGAGGGCAGCGGCGGCAGCGGCATCGACCAGACCATCATCCGGGCCTACAAGGCCGGCTGATCGTCGGACGAACAGTTGCGGCCCCGGCACGACGTGCCGGGGCCGCAACCGTCGTCCGGCCGGTCAGGCCTTCTTGCAGGAGCTGAGCACGCCGACCACGCCGACGCCCGTGGGCTTCAGCGGCAGCTTCGTCGACGCCGCCGGGCACGTCGGGACGGTGAGGTCGTAGACCCCCCGGCCGAACGTCGCGGCGGTGAGCTGGCGGCTCGGCTCGTGGTAGCGCAGGTACATGATCGCCGCCTGCGGCAGGTTCCCGCCCAGCGCGGCCCACTCGCCGCCGTTCCACGCCGACATGAACACTCCGACGTCCGTGCCGACCAACAGCAGCCCGTCGGCGGTCGGAACGACGAAGTTCACCGGCGCGTCCGGCAGGCCCCGGCCGATGTCGCTCCAGGTACGGCCACCGTCGCGGGTGATCATCACGTGCGGGCGGTCGCTGCCGGAGCGGAACCCGGAGAACGTGGCGTACGCGATGTTCTCGTCGGTCGGGTGCACAGCCACCCGGGTCACCCAGGTGCCGGGCAACTGCGCCTGGTCGACCCGGTTCCACGTGCCGCCGAGGTCGTCGGTCCACCACAGCCGCCCGTCGTCGGTGCCGACGTACAGCTTGTTCCCGTCGGTAGGTGCCGCCGCGATCGTGGTGATGGTGCCCCACGGGTAGCCGTTCGGGTCGTTGGGCCCGCCGCCGGTGAGGTCGGGGCTGATCGGCGTCCAGGTGCGACCGTTGTCCGTCGACCGGTTCACGATGTTGCCGGCGTAGTACATGACGTTCGGGTCGCTCGGGTCGAACTGCAACGGGGTCAGCCAGTTGCGCCGGTCCGACGTGGTCTGCCCGGAGCCGATGTTCTGCCGCGGTGCCGCGCCGGAGTTCTCCGACCGGTAGCACGAGCCGTACTGGCTGCACCCGAAGACGATGTTCGGCTGCTCCGGGTGGATGATCACCTGGAGGCCGTCACCGCAGCCGATGGCGGTCCACGGGCCACCGACGCCGGTGTACCCGCGGTTGCAGCCGTTGTCCTGGGCGCCGCCCACCTTCAGCAGCGGGTCGGTCTCCGCGACGTCCACCGTGTAGAACTGGGTGTACGGCTCGTACGTCGACTTGACCCAGCCGCTCGCGCCGTTGGCCTGGGAGCGGTAGAAGCCGCCGTCGTTGCCGAGGTAGACCCGGCCCGGGGCCTTCGGGTCCCAGCGCATCGCGTGCTGATCGGCGTGCACGCCGCTCACTGAGGAGAAGCTCTGCGCGCCGTTGGTGGACCGCATCAGGTTCACGCCGGTCAGGAAGACGTGGTCGGCGTTGGCGGGGTCGACGAAGAGCTTGCCGAACCACCAGCTGAACGTGGACTGCGACGCCTGACCGGCAGTGACCGGCGTCTGCGTCCAGGTGTCGCCGCCGTTGTCGGAGCGGTAGAAGGCGCGGAACGGGCCGAGCGCCGTCCCGACGTATGCGTAGAGCCGCTGCGGGTCGTTCGGGGCGAGCGCGAGGCCCCAGCGGCCCTGGTCGGCGTCGGTGGGCAGGCCGTTGGTCATTCGCTGCCAGCTCTGCCCGCCGTCGTCGGAGCGCCAGAGGCTCGACCCGGGGCCGCCGTAGGTGCGCTGGTGCGGCTCGCGCAGGTGGTCCCACATGGCGGCGTAGACCCGGCGAGGGTTGCTCGGGTCGAGGACGACCTCGGTGGCGCCGGTGGTGGCGTTCGGCGGGGCGAGGACCTGCCGCCAGCTGTTCCCGCCGTTGTCGGAGAGGTAGACGCCGCGTTCGCCGCCGGGGACGAAGAGGTTGCCGCTGGCGGCGGCGAAGATGCGGTTCTCGTTGCTCGGGTCGATGGCGAAGCGGGCGATGGCGTGGCTGTTCTTGAGGCCGACGTGGCGCCACGTCTTGCCGCGGTCGGTGGAGCGGTAGATGCCGTCGCCGCCGAAGGTGATCGAGCCGCCGCCGGGCTGGGCCTCGCCGGTGCCGGCGAGCAGGACGCCGCTGCTGGTCATGGCGACCGCGCCCATGCTCTGCGTCCAGCCGTCGGGCCAGGCGGTCTCAAACGTCGCGCCAGCGTCCCGGGACTTCCAGACGCCGCCGGAGGCGGCGGCGATGAAGACCTGGTCCGGCACCTGCGGGTCGACGGCGATGTCGACGACCCGTCCGCCGATGTTGCTGGGGCCGAAGAAGTTCCACTCCCGCTCGGCCAGGTGCCGGTACGCCTTGCGGGTGCGCTCGGCGAGCTGGTCGGCCTCGCCGCGCGCCTTCGTGTACTTGGCGGTGGAGAGATCGGTGCTGCCGTCGCTCATCCGCTGGGCGGTCATCCACTCGTCGGGTAGTTCCATCGGCCCGGTGGGGGTGCTGGTGGCCAGCGATTCCGGGACGGGACGGGGGGTCGAGGAGGCGGTCAATGCGACCCCGGCGACCAAGGCCAGGGCCGCCGTCATCGCGAGGCCGCGATAACGTCGGACGTGCGTGAGGTTCATTCGGGTCTCCTGTGCGCGCGTCGTGACGACCAGGAAGCGGTCTCCAACCGTGCACGTTAGACAGCCGAGTGAGCTGCGTCACCGAGCATCTGTCGGGACTCCCACCGGCCGCTTAGGACACCTGTCGAGCCTGGTCGATGGATCCGGTCCAGAGAGGGCGCCGTCGGGCGATCGCCCCGAGCCGACAGGGCGCTACTGGCGTCCCTCGCCCCGGAACTCGGGCAGGCCCGCGTCCTCCGAGTCCGGCCCCACGACGGCGGTCAGCGTCGTCCCGTCCGCGCAGAGCGCGGTGGCCCGCAGGTACGTCCGGTGCTGCTGCGCCCGCATCAGCACCTCGGCCTCGAAGACCTCGTCCTCGGCGCGCAGCAGCTCGATGTCGGTCCGCTGCTCGTAGTGGGCGCGCACGTCCAGCGGGGTCATCCGGACGGTGGCCTCCACGGTGGTCAGCGCGCCCTGCTCGACCACCGAGGTGACCCGCGCGTCGTCGGGCAGCAGCAAACCGGTGACCGTGCCGTCGACCTCGGCGTCGGCGTCCAGTGGCACCCGGTCGCAGCTGGGCAGGTTCGCAAGCATCCCCGACGCCCGGCCCTGGCCGGCGTCCGTCCCCCCGTCGGTGCCGCCGCAGGCGGCGAGCACCAGGGGGAGCGTGGCGGTGACGGCGAGCATCCGGAGTCTCACCGCCGCAGCATGGCACGCTCAGCGCAGCACGCGCCAGCGTCGCACCACGAGCAGCAGGGCGGTGATGACGGCGGCCGTGGCCACCATGAGCACTGTCGTGATGAGCGCCCCGTAGGCGAAGCCGGAGAACTCGAAGGCCTGGTCGAAGATGTAGACAGGCAGGTAGAGGGTGGCGTTGGCGGGCCGCCCGTCGGTGAGGATGTACGCCGGCACGAAGTTGACCTGGAGGGTCAGGATCGTGTCGCGGACGGCGAGGAGCAGCAGCACCGGCGCGAGCAGCGGCAGGGTGAGCCGGCGTAGCTGCCCGAACGGGCCACAGCCCTCCAGGACCGCCGCCTCGTAGAGTCGGCCGTCCAGCATCCGCCGGGCGGCGAGCACCACGATGAAACCCTCCCCGATCGGGAAGGCGAGCATGAGCGCCACCGCCACCCGGGCGGTGGCGGGGTCGGAGAGCCAGGTGAAGCCGGGATGGCCGACGAGCCCGAGCACCTGGTTGAGCGGGCCGTACAGCGGGTTGAGCACCCAGAGGAAGAGCACCGCGAGCGCGACGTCGGGGATGACCGTCGGCAGGTACACGGCGACCCGGAACCAGCGGCCGCCCGGCCTGGGCGCGGCGAGCAGCAGGCCGAGCCCGACGGCGGCCAGCAGCCGCAGCGGTACGGCCAGCGCCAGGTGGAACGCCGACGCCCGCACGCTGTCGAGCAGGAACTCGTCGGAGAGCAGCCGGCGGAGGTTCGCCAGGCCCACGAACTGCGGATCGCGGGTGAGCCCCGTGTGGTCGGTGAACGCGTAGCCGAGGGTGAGCAGACCGGGCAGCACGATCAGCAGCCCGACGGCGACGGCGTACGGAGCGAGGAACGCCCACGCGGTCAGTGCCGGGCGGGCCCGGCCGGAGGTCACCGTCGCCGCCCGGTCTCGGCGTCGAAGCGGTGCAGGCGGGCCGGATCGGGCCGCAGCCGCACCCGCTCGCCCGTTCCGACGCCGGGTCGGGGGCCGGTGCGCACCGTCAACCGGGTGCCGTCGGCGCAGCGGGTCAGCAGGATGGTCTCGCTGCCCAGGGCCTCCACCGCCTCGACGGTGGCCTCGACCGGCCCGTCCGCGCCGAGGGCCAGATCCTCGGGGCGTACCCCGAGGATCAGGCCGGCGGTGCCGCCGAGCACGCCGCTGCCGGGGACCAGGTTCATGGGCGGGCTGCCCAGGAAACCGGCCACGAACGTGTCGGCCGGCTCGTCGTACACCTGCTGCGGTGGCCCGACCTGCCGGACGCGGCCACCGTCGAGGACGGCGACCCGGTCGCCGAGGGTCATGGCCTCCGCCTGGTCGTGCGTGACGTGGACGGTCGTGGTGCCGAGGTCGCGGTGCAGGGCGAGCAGCTCGGCGCGGGTGGCGAACCGCAACGGCGCGTCCAGGCTGGCCAGTGGTTCGTCGAGCAGGTGGACGGCCGGCTCGCGCAGCAGGGCGCGGGCCAGGGCGACCCGCTGGCGTTGCCCGCCGGAGGTCTGGTCGGGGTACCGGTCGAGCAGGTCGGCGATGCCCAGCCGGTCGGCCGCCGCCCGGGCCCGCCGCCGCGCCTCGTCACGGGGGACGCGCCGCACCCGCAACCCGAACAGCAGGTTGTCGAGGACGGTCAGGTGCGGGTAGAGGGCGTAGTCCTGGAAGACCATGGCCACCGACCGCCGGTGCGGCGGCACCCGGCCCACGTCCTGCCCGTCGACGAGGATCCGGCCGCGGTCCGGCCGGTCCAGCCCGGCGATCAACCGCAGGACGGTGGACTTGCCGGAACCCGACGGGCCGACGAGCGTCAGCAACTCGCCGGCCCGCACCTCCAGGTCGACCTCGTCGAGGGCGACGACCCGCCCGTAGCGGCGGGTCAGCGATTCCAGCCGGATGGCGCCGCGTTCACCCACCGGCACCGACCGGAAGCGTGAACAGCGGGCGGATCTTCTCCTCCAGTTGTCGCAGCCCCTCCTCGCGGCCGACGCGGCCGTAGAAGACCTCTTCGAGCAGGCTGTCGGCCTCGCGCTCCACCCGCGACCAGGTGCCGGTGCGCGGGGTGGCCCGCAGGTGCGGCTCGGCGTCGAGGTACACCTGCGACGACCGTGGGGGCTTCGCGGGGTCGAGGAACGCGGGGGAGTTGGCGACGTCGAGGCGCGACGGCACGGTACGGCCGGAACCGGCGAGGATCTGCTGGCCCTGCTGGCCCATGGCGAACTCGATGAACCGCCACGCGCCGTCGTGGTCGGGCCGGCCGGCGCTCATGCAGTACGCGTCGCTGTGCAGAATCGACGCCGGCACGCCGCCCGGTGCGACGGGCAGCGGCGCGGCGTCCCACGTGAAGCCGTCGATGGTGCGCAGCGTGGGCACGGCGACCCGGCTGTTGAGGTACATGCCGAGCGTGCCGCGCAGGAACCGGGCCTCGCTCGACTCGCTCTGCTCCTCGGCGTCCGGCGGCACGACGTGGTGCTTCAGTTGCAGATCGAGGAACCAGTCGACGGCGCTGCGGGTGGGCGGGTCGCCGGTAAGGGTGAGGGCCGTGGGTCGGGCCGGGTCGTCGACCAGGTCGCCGCGGTTGGACCAGACGAACGGCGCGAGCCGCGGGATCGACGGCTCGACGCCCACCCCGTACCGCCCGTCGCGGGTCAGGGCGCGGGCGGCGGCGAGGAAGTCGTCCCAGGTCCAGCCGGCCTTCGGCAGCGGTACGCCCGCCGCGGCGAACAGGTCGGCGTTGTAGTACACGACCAGGGAGGACATGTTCTGCGGCAGGCAGGTCAGCGTCTTGCCGTCGAACCGGAACGCGTCCAGGGCCCGGGGGCTGAAGTCCTTCTCGTCGAGCGCGGAGCTGCGGTCCAGGTACGACTGCACCGGCTCGATGGCCTGCTGGGCGGCGAACTGGCCGTAGCGGCGGTAGTTCAGCAGGAACACGTCGGGTGGCTGCCCGCCGGCGAACGCGGTGGTCAGCCGGGCCATCAGCTCGTCCTGGGTGGCGACCGGGGAGAGCGTGACGGCGACGTCCGGGTGGGCCCCTTCGAACGCGTCGACCAGGCTGCGGTAGCCCGCGATCTCCTCGGCATCGCCGAAGAGCACGACGGTGATCCCCGAGTCGTCGTCCGCCCCGCCGCCGCTGTCGCAGGCTGCGGCGGGGCCGAGCAGCAGCGCGGCGGTGACCAGTGCGAGGCACCGGCGGAATCGGCTCACCTACGACCTCCAGATCTCAGTGCCGCCAGCGGATCGTCGTTGAGCAGGATCCGCTGGGCGAGCAGGAACACCACGACGCACGGCGCGGTCGCCACGACGCAGCCGGCCATCAGCAGCGGCCAGTCCGTCGGGTTCAGCAGCCGCAGGAACTGCAACCCCAGGGGGTACGTGTAGCGGTCGCCGCTGTGCAGGTACAGCAGCGGGTCGATCAGGTTGGACCAGTGGAACGTGAACGCCAGCACGGCGACCGCCAGCGTGGCCGGGCGCACCTGCGGCAGCGCCACCCGACGCCAGACCGTCAGCCACCCGGCCCCCTCCAACCGGGCGGCTCCGATCTGGCTGTCCGGTACGCCGCCGAAGCTCCACACGTACAGCAGCACGAGGAACGGACTGCCCGCGAGGACCGCCGGGGCCAGCAGCGGCACGTACGTGTCGACCACGCCGACCAGCCGGAACAGCTCGAAGCGGGTGGCCCAGACGGCGGTGACCGGCACGAGCAGCACCGCGAGCAGGGCGAGGACCGCCCGGCGGCGGGCCGGCGGCGGGAGCAGCCGCACCCCGAAGCCGGTGAGCGAGGCGACGAGCACGGTCACCGGTACGGCCACCGCGACGACCAGCGCGGAGTTCGCCAGGTAGCGGAAGAGCGGGATCAGCTCCGGCAGCCGGGCGTACGCGGCCAGGGTCGGCTCGGGCGGGAGCAGTTCGAGCGTGCGGGGCGGCGGCCGGCCGGCGGGGCGGAGCGAACCCACCAGCATGAACCACAGCGGGGCGGCGAAGAGCGCCGCGACCAGTGCCGGCACGACAAACCGCCCGACGAACCGCGGTATCGCGGCTGGGCGTGTGGGCCGCACGTCCCGCCTCTCCCGCCCCCGGCGAACCGGGTCGGCGCGTATCGTCCGGGTCGTCGCCGCCGGGTGGGCCCGCGACTGGCGGCCCGCCGGGCGGTTTCCGGTGGTGCGGCCGAACCTATGACCGGGCGGTCGTCACGTCATCGGGCACCTGTTGGAATCGGGCGGCCACCGGTCCTACGCCTGTCGCAGCGGGTCACCTCGGGCGTCGGGTCGCGCGGCCGGCCGTCCGCCGCTACGCCCCGTAGCGCCGCATGCGACAGACGTAGGAGACGGAGCCGCTGCCGTCCCGCACCTGTCCGATGACCGCTCGCGATCCGATTCCTAGGGTTCGGTGCATCTGCCGCACCGCCGGTCCACCGTCCCCGTCCGGGCGGCCTGGTCTCACGGCCGGTGCCGGACCAGGGGAGGAGCACATGCGAACCACGAGGAGCTGGTGGCGAGCATCGGTGGTGGTCGTGACGGCCGTCGCGGTGGGTCTGCCTGCGGCCGCCGCGACCGCGCAGCCGGCCGCGCACCGTCTCGAGCCGGTCATTGAGAACGGAGTCACCCAACCGGTGTTCGGGTACGCCGACGCGATCCGCGAGCGGGTATTCGTCACCTCCGACGTCGACACCGACGGTGACGGTGCTCTCGACGTCGTGTCCATGGACATCATCCGGCCCAAGGCCAGTGACGACGGGCTGCGCGTGCCGGTGATCATGGACGCCAGCCCGTACTACTCGACGGTGTGCCGCGGCAACGAGAGCGAGTGCAAGCAGGACGCCGACGGCGACGGGCTCAACGACAAGTGGCCGCTGTTCTACGACAACTACTTCGTACCGCGCGGCTACGCGGTGATCCTGCTCGACATGATCGGCACCAACCACTCCACGGGCTGCCCGGTCACCGGCGGCACGGCCGACAACATCAGCGCGCCGACCGCGATCGACTGGCTCAACGGGCGCCGCGCCGGCCGTACCGCCGACGGCCAGCGGGTCGTGGCCGACTGGCACAACGGCAAGACCGGCATGATCGGCAAGTCGTACGACGGGACCCTGGCCAACGCGGCCGCCGCCACCGGTGTGGAGGGCCTCGCCACGATCGTCCCGATCTCGGCCATCTCCAGCTGGTACGACTACTCGCGGAGCAACGGCCTGGTCACCCGGGCCAACAACTACTCGGGCAGCCTCTCCAACACCGTCACCAACCCCGACCGCCGCGCGTACTGCGCGCCGGTACGTAGCCAGCTCGGCGTGGACGGCGACGACGTCACCGGCGACTACAACGACTTCTGGGCCGAGCGGGACTACGTGCCGCACGCCGACCGGGTCCGCGCCAGCGTCTTCGTGGTCCACGGCATCAACGACGACAACGTCCGGCCGGACCACTTCAGCAAGTGGTGGGACGCGCTGGCGGAGGAGGGCGTGGCCCGCAAGCTCTGGATGACCGGCACGGGTCACGTCGACCCGTTCGACTTCCGCCGGGGCGAGTGGGTGGACACCCTGCACCGCTGGTTCGACTACTGGCTGTACGGCGTCGAGAACGACATCATGAAGGAGCCCCGCGTCGACATCGAGCGGGCGCCGGACGTGTGGGAGACCCACCGCGACTGGCCGATCCCGGGCACCCGGCCCACGCAGGTGTTCCTGCAGCCCGGCGCCGAGGGCGCGGCCGGTGCCCTGTCCGTCCAGCCGTCGAAGGGCAAGGCGTCCCGGACCTTCCAGGACACCCCCTCGATGAGCCAGACCAACGCGATCCGGCACCCGTCGGACCCGCAGGCGAACACCGCCAACCGGCTGGTGTTCCTCTCCGAGCCGCTGCGCGAGTCGCTGCACATCTCCGGCACGCCGGTCGTGAAGATCAAGGCATCGGTGAACGGCGAGGACACCAGCTTCGCCGGCCTGCTCGTGGACTACGGCACCAAGGAACGCTTCGGCACGGCCGGCGACGGCATCCGGACGCTGACCGAGGAGGACTGCTGGGGTGAGACGGCCACCTGGGGCGGGTTCGCCGAGGACGCCTGCTACCGGCAGACCGCCAAGAACGTGGCCACCGACCCGCAGGCGCTCGTCACCAAGGGCATCCGCGACGGCCTGAACCTCCGTTCGCTCAGCCAGTCGACCCCGCTGGTGCCGGGCGAGAAGAACGCGGTCGACGTGCCGCTGCTACCCGAGGACTACGTCTTCGACGCCGGCCACCAGATCGGTGTGGTCCTGCTCGGCTCGTACTCCGGCTACAGCAGCCGGGCCAAGCAGAACCAGGCGCAGATCACCGTCCACTTCGACAGCAGCCGGATCGAGCTGCCGGTCGTGGGCGGTCGCAAGGCCGCCGAGGCGGCCGGCCTGTAACGACAGGTCAGCGGCCCGGATCACGGCGGGCGGGGCGACGCGATCGCCCCGCCCGTCGTCGTCTCCGTCGAACGGGGTGAGCCGGCCGTGCCGGCGGTGGTTGAGTGGGGGCATGACCGGCATCGAGGACGTGGTCCATGCGCTGCTGTTCCGACGTCCCTCGGAACCACCGCCCGCCGTGAGTGTCGAGCGGCTCGCCGACGGCGCGTTCCACGTCGACCACCACGACCCTGATCACGTCTACCTGCTCACGGTGCGCCAGGTTCCGCGGGTCCCGCTTCCGGTCGAGGGCCCGACCGAGGTCGGCGAGGTCGACGGGGTACGGGCCCACCTCGTGAGGGTCGCGCTGGCCAACCACGTCGAGGTGACGATCGACGCCGAGCAGGGGCCGGCGCGGGAGACGGCGTCGCGCGACTTCCTGATCCGGTACGAGGAGTGGGGCCGGCGCGCCGACAGGGATCCGCCACCGCCGTGGCCCGCGGAGCGGTTCACGCGACTGGTTCCCGGGCTGTCCGACGACACGGGCACGGCCTACCGCCTGGCCTCCGGGCAGGCCGGCGGAACGGGGACCGAGTGGGAGGTGCGGTGGTCGTTCCTTCCCACCCCGCCCCCGGCCGCCCGGCGGCTGACGCTCCGGTTCTCGCCGGGCGGCGGGGAGGCCGTGACGATCGACGTCCCGCTGCCGCCCCCGCGCTGACGGTACGGCGGCCTCCGGGTCGTCAGGAGTCGCCGCCGGCGGAGACGCGCCCGTGGCGTCGTCGTTGCATCTCGATGATCTGCTCCGGCGTCAGTTGGTCGCGCAACGCCCTGCGACGCTCGACCATCTCGGCCAGCTGCTGCGGGGAGAGCTGCGCCGCCATCCGGCGACGGTGCTCGGCCATCCTCTCCAGTTCCTCGGGCGTGTAGGTGTGTTCCACGGCGGTCATCACCTCGATGAGTTGGACCAGTACGGATGCGGACGGTTCGGCGGCGGCGTCGTCGAGCGCGTCCAGAACGCCGAGCAGGCTGGTCCGCAGTCGCTGCGCCCGCGCGACGCGGTCCTCGGCCTGGTCGAGTTGCCGCCGCACGAGTTCCCGGACGTCCAGGTCGGCGTCGTCGAGCAGGAGCCGGATCTGGGCGAGCGAGAAGCCGAACCCGCGCAGCGCGGTGACCCGGTGCAGCCGCCGTACGTCGCTCGGCGTGTACCGGCGGTGCCCCGCGCTGGTACGCAGCGTCGGGACCAGCAGGCCGACCTCGTCGTAGTGGTGCAGGGCGCGGACCGTCAGGCCGGTGACGGCGGCGAGTTCTCCGACGCTCCACGTCCGGTTTCCGGTGGCCGGCGGCCGCTTGTCAGCGCTCATGCCGACGACGCTAGGTCCTGCCGCCGCGTGAGGTGCAAGGCTCGGCGTCCGCCGCGGCCGCGCCCGGGTCAGTTGCCCCGGCCGCGCCCGGTCAGTCGTCCGGGCGGTACGCGCCCGTGAGCCGGCCCAGCTTCAACGCCAGGTGCAGGCAGAGCCGTTCGTTGCCGTCCTTGAGGTCGGTCTCGGCCAGCTCCTCGATGCGTTGCAGGCGGTAGTAGAGGGTGGTCCGGTGCAGCCGCAGCTGCTCGGCGGTGGCGTGGGCGTTGCCGGCCAGGTCCAGGTAGCGCTCCAGGGTCTGCAACAGCACCGGGTTGGGTTGCTCGCGCAGCAGCCGTTCCAGCCCGGGGTGCACGTCAGCCATGTCGAGTCGCCGGCCCTCGAGGCGGGACAGCACCCGGTAGATGCCCAGACCCGACCAGGAGATCACGCTGCCGAGGGCGGGCAGCCGTACGCCGACCTTGGCGGCCTGCAGCGCCTCGCCGTACGACCCGAAGACCTCGGTGAGGCCCCGCCGCGGCTGCCCGATCCCGACGACCGTGCGCTCCACGGAGCCGAGCCCACGGGCGGCGTGTCGCAGGTTGTCGTCGAGCAGCTTGGCGGCGACCTCGGGGGAGGGGCGCCCGGCACCCCGGCCTCCGGTGAGCAGCAGCACCCCGTGGTCGTCGCGGACCAGGTGCAGCGCCTCCCGGATGCCGATCCAGCGGCGGCTCGTGACCAGCGCCTGCTCCAGCGCGAGGCGGGCGACCTCGTCCGGCGGCCCCCCGTCCGGCGCGACGAGCTGCGCGACCAGGGCGGTGGCGGGCCCGTCGGCGATCATGCCGGCCTCCCGCAGGGCCCGCACCGACCGGTCCCGGGTCGCCTCGCTGTCGGAGAGCAGGGTGCGCGCCGCCTCGATCTCCCGCTGGGAGGCCAGCTCGCCGAGCAGGTTCTCCCGGTAGAGCGCCAGGGACAGCTCGCTCATGAGGCCGGTGGCCGCGATGTCCGCGTCGGCCATCGTGCCGTCCGGGTCGATGAACCAGACGAAGCCCAGTAGCAGGTCCTGGTGGCGGATCGGCACGCACACACGCGGCAGCAGATCCAGTTCGGGCGACGCCGGTGTGCGTACCGGCTCGCGCGCGTCCATGATGCCGGTGTTGCGGAACCACGCCATCACCTCCGGCGTGGTCTGCCGGCGCAGGATCGACGCCCGGCGCACGTCGTCCATCAGCCCGGTGTGCTCGCTGTAGACCACCACCCGCTGGCGCCGGTCCTCGATCAGCGCGGGCCGGCCCGCGTACGCGGCGAGGGCGTCGACGAGGCGTTGCAACTCCCCCTCCATGAGATCCTGCTCGCCTCCTCTCGGGAACGTCCCACCATGGACAGGTACCCCGACGGGGCGGCATCACAAGCCCCCAGGCCTGCCCGTCCGCGGCCACAGAACGATCATGCTGGTCACCATCGACGGCGACAACCGCCTACCGGGTCGTAGCTGCGTTTTCACCGCCGTCGCCGGCCGTTTGCCGGGTCGACATCCGATGACAAGGCCCGAGATCTTCCGATTTGCCGTACACGCTGGCGCGGTGTCCCCCACAGTGGAGCGGTGGCCGAGGTGATGGCATGACCGGGTTGCGGACCGACCTGTACGAGCTGCGGATGGCGGCCAGCTACCTGCGTCGCGGCATGACGGACCGGGCGACGTTCAGCCTCTTCGCTCGCCGCCTGCCGCCCCGACGGGGTTTCCTCGTGGCGGCCGGGCTGGCCGAGGCGCTCACCTTCCTGGAGGAGTTCGCCTTCGAGGCCGACGATCTCGCCTACCTGCGCGACACCGTCGGCTTCGACCGGTCGACGCTCGCGGCGCTGTCGGCACTCCGGTTCACCGGCGACGTCCGGGCCGTGCCGGAGGGGCGGGTGGTGTTCGCCGACGAGCCGTTGCTCGAGGTCACCGCGCCGATCGCCGAGGCGCAGCTGGTGGAGACCGGCGTGCTCAACCTGATCACGTTCCACACCACGATCGCCAGCAAGGCGGCCCGCTGCCGGCTCGCCGCGGGCGGCGCCCAGCTGATCGACTTCGCGTACCGGCGGACCCACGGGATCGAGGCGGGCGCCGCCGTGGCCCGGGCGTCGGCCATCGCCGGCTTCGCCGCCACCAGCGACGTCGAGGCGGCCCGCCGCTACGGGCTCACCCCGTCCGGGACGATGGCCCATTCGTACGTCGAGGCGTTCCTCGACGAGCGGTCCGCGTTCCGGGCGTTCGCGGCCGACTTCCCGACGAACCCGATCTTCCTGGTGGACACGTACGACACGCCCGCCGGTGTGCGGGCGGCGGTCGACGTGATCACCGAGTTGGGCCTCACCGGGCCGCTCGGCGTGCGCCTGGATTCCGGCGACCTCGCGGCGCTGGCCCGGGAGACCCGGGCGATCCTCGACGGCGCCGGGCTGACCGGAGCGCAGATCGTCGCCAGCGGCAGCCTCGACGAGGACGTCATCGCCGCGCTCGTGTCGGCGGGCGCCCCCATCGACGGGTACGGGGTGGGGACGAAGATGGGCGTCTCGTACGACGCGCCGTCGCTGGACAGCGCGTACAAGCTGGTCGCCGTGGGCGACCGGCCGGTGCTCAAGCTGTCGCCGGGCAAGGCTACCCTGCCCGGTCCCAAACAGGTCTTCCGCGACCCCTCCGGCGCCAGCGGGGACGTGGTGGGCCTTCGCGACGAGCCGGCCCCGCGTGGCCGGGAACCCGTGCTCGTGCCGGTCATGCGCGACGGCCGTCGGCTCGACCCGGTCGACCCGGCCGGTGCGGTGCGCGCCGCCCGCAGCCGGTTCGACGCCGACCTGCGCTGGCTGCCCGAGCCGGCGCGGCGGCTCGCCGATCCGGAGTCGCTGGCCGCCACCGTCAGCCCGGCGCTCACCGCCCTGCACGAGCGAGTGGCCGCCGAGGTGCGCCGGGGTGGCACGTACTGACCGCACTGGTCCACCGCGTCGCGGCGAAATCCCGCCGCACGACGGACGAGTCCGCGCTTGACATCTGCCGTCAAGTACTTGACGATTGATGTCAAGTACGGAGGGAGCGGCATGAGACCACGCCACGATCAGCTCGTCGACCAGCTCGTCAGACTGATCGACATCCGACTTCTCGATCCGCTCGAGATCCTGCTCGACGGCCACGACGCGGTCGACCCCCTGCGCGACGTCATCCGGGCGCGCGCCCGGTCGTGGGCCGCCGTGATGGTGGACGGCGACGACCGGGCGGCCGTCGGCGCGATCATGCGGGTGATGGCGACGCTCTACCCCGGGGACGGGCCGTTCGACCCTCCCCTCGACTGGTGGCGCAGCCCGTTGGGCCAGGTCGTGGCGCGACGGGTCGGTCACCCGGCCGCCGAGAAGGTGTCGTACGCCGTGGCCGGCGCGATGCTGGGCATCACCCGCCAAGGCGTCCACGACCTGGCCTCCCGCGGCAAGCTGGCCCGCCATCCCGAGGGGGGCGTGCTCACCGCCTCCGTCCGTGACCGGCTGCTTCAGGAGGGGACCAGAAATGCGTGAGACCGTCGTCAGTTCCGGGTCGGTGCCGATCGCGTGCCGCGACCATGGCGGACCCGGACGCCCGCTGCTGCTCCTGCACGGCGCCGGTGGCAACCTCGCCCACATGACGGCGCTGGCCGCGCATCTGCGGCCGGCGCACCGCGTGGTCGCCGTCGACCTGCGCGGCCACGGGCGATCCGGGGACGGCCCGTGGAGCTGGGACGACGCGCTCGCCGACCTGGAAGCGGTCACCGACGGGCTCGGACTCGACCCTCCTGCCGTGGCCGGCGTCTCCCTCGGCGGGATGCTGGCGGCGCTCTGGGCGCAGCGCCACCCGGAGTGCCCTGGCGCGGTCAGCCTGGACGGGAACCCCACACTGGGCCGCCCGGAGCAACTCGCCGGAATGGACCCGGAGCGGGCGGCCACGGAGCTGGCCAGGCTGAGGGCCGCCTTCGACGGGATCGCCGCCATGCTGGCCGAGCCGCTCGGCGCCGATCAGGTGGCGGCGGCGCTGGCCGCGCAGCGCGCGACGGCCCGACGCTACGGCGCCGCGCCGGACGACTGGGCCGCGGCCTTCGAGCGCAACCTCGTGCCGTGCGACGGCGGCCGCAGCCGGCTGCGGCCCGGGCCGGAGCTGACCGGGCAGCTCCGGGCGGCGATGGAGCGCATCGACCTCCTGCCCGCCTACCGCGACACCCGGTGCCCGCTGCTGCTCGTGCTCGCCACCGAGGACCTGCCCGAACAGCAGGCGTTCCACGAGCTGTACACGGCCTACCGCCGCGCGACCGCGGAGTGTCTCGCCGGTGTGGACAACCCCTCGCTGCGCGTGCTCCACCTCGCCGGCGCGAGCCACGCGATGGTCGCCGAGCGGCCCCGGGAACTCGCCGCCCTCATCACCGACTTCCTCGCCGCTGCCGTTGCCCGACGGGCTTCCCACCGAGGTGAATGGTCGGCTCGCATCGATAGCCGCTGATCGCAGTCGCCCTGTCCGTTCGGCTCAGCTAATCGTCCGCTCGCCGCGCTGACCCCGCCAGTGCCCTCCGTTCGCTGTCAGTTGATCACGGTACGTGATTACATCACCCGCGCCGGCCGGCTACCGCATCAGTGTCGACAAGGGAGCTGGGTTGTGACATCGAAACGTGTACGAGGCCGTCTCGCCGCCACCGCCGTGGTCGCCGCCCTGATCGGGCTTCTTCCCGCGAGCGCTTCCGCCGAGTCCCACGGCCGCACCGACTGGGTGGGCAGCTGGACCGCGGCGGTGGCCGAGCCGCGGACCACCGGTACGTCGGCCACGGGCTTCACGGACACCACGCTGCGGCAGGTCGCGCACCTGTCGATCGGCGGCGACAGCATCCGGGTACGCCTCAGCAACGTCTACGGGAACACTCCGCTGACCGTCGCGGCGGTCACCGTGGCCCCCCGCACCGAGGGCGCGGGCACGCCGCAGGTCGACGCGCGGGCGCTGCGCCCGGTGACGTTCGACGGCCAGCGGTCGGTGAGCATCCCCGCCGGGGTCGAGTGGTGGTCCGACCCGCTGCGGATCCGGGTCGCCGCCGATTCCGACCTCGTCGTGAGCACGTACCTGCCGGGGCCCACCGGCCCGACGACCTGGCACCCGGCCGGCTACGCCACCTCGTTCCGCGCCACGGGCGACGCGACCTCGGACACCGGCGGCGCCTTCGCCCGGCTGGACACCGCGCGGTACTTCCTCTCCGGCGTGGACGTCACCTCGCGGGCGGCCGGGTCGGTGGTCTTCTTCGGCGACTCGATCACCGACGGCGTCGTCTCGACGGTCGACGCGAACCTGCGCTACCCCGACCAGGTCGCCGACCGGCTGCTCCAGCGGCCCGAGGTGCGGCAGTGCGGCGTCCTCAACGCCGGGATCAGCGGCAACCGGCTGCTGTCCAACGCGGGCTCCGCGGGTGACTCCGCGCTCGCCCGGTTCGACCGCGACGTGCTGGGGCAGGCCGGCGTCCGCTCGGTGGTGCTGCTGGAGGGCATCAACGACATCGGCAACAGCCGCGGCGCCCTCGAACCGGAGCAGATCATCGCCGTGTACCGGCAGTTCATCGCGCGGGCGCACCAGGCGGGCATCCGGGTCGTGGGCGCCACCGTCCTGCCGTACGAGGGCGCCGGCTACTACAGCGAGGCCGGCGAGGCCGACCGCCAGGCGGTCAACGAGTGGATCCGCACGTCCGGTGAGTTCGACGCGGTGGTCGACCTCGACGCGGCGACCCGCGACCCGGCCGACCCGGGCCGCCTGAACCCCGCGTACGACTCGGGCGACCACCTGCACCCCGGCGACGTGGGCTTCACGGCCATGGCGCGCGCCGTGGACCTGCGCGACATCTGCTGAGGACGGGAGCTGCCATGAGGAGATCATCGGGGCTTCGGGTCGCCCTCGCGGCCGCGCTCGTGCTGGCCGGGCTCGCCGTACCAGCGCCGGCCGTCGCGGCGACCGGCTCGGCGACGGGTGCCGCGGCCGCCGCCGCGCCCGTTCGGGCCTCCGACGGGGCGTACGTGACGCGGGAGACGGTGGTCGGCCCGCGCCTGGTCGACCTCACGATCGAGTCCCCGGCGCTCGGCGGGACGGCGAACGTGCGACTGCTGACCCCCGACGGATGGGAGCAGCGGCGGCGCGGGGACCGGTGGCCCGTGCTCTACCTGCTGCACGGCTGCTGCGACTCGTACGTGAGCTGGACCCGCTCGACGGACGTCGCCACGATCCCGCAGCTGCGGGACGTCCTCGTCGTCATGCCGGAGGCCGGCGCCGCCGGCTGGTACAGCAACTGGTGGAACGGGGGCAGCGGCGGCGCCCCGGCGTGGGAGACGTTCCACCTCACCGAGGTACGCCAGATCATCGAGCGCGGGTACGGGGCGGGCTCGAAGCGGGCGGTTGCCGGCCTCTCGATGGGCGGCTTCGGGGCGATGTCGTACGCGGCCCGCAACCCCGGCATGTTCCGGGCGGCGGCCTCGTTCAGCGGGGTCGTGCACCCATTGCGGGACGCCTCGTACTGGTTGCCGTTCTTCGGGCGCACCGGCCTGGACCCGTACGCGCTGTGGGGCGACCCGGTGGCGCAGCGGCACATCTGGGCGGCGCACGACCCGTACCACCTCGCGAAGCGGCTGCGCCACACGGCGCTGTTCGTGGCCACCGGTGACGGCACCCCCGGCGGACCGTTCGACCCGCCGGGGGCGACCGACGGCCTGGAGGCGCTCATCCACCAGGAGAACGTCGACTTCGTCGACCGGCTGCGGGAGCGCGGGGTGTCCGTCCAGACCGACTTCTACGGCCCCGGAACGCACAGCTGGCCGTACTGGCAGCGGGAACTGCACCGGGCCCTGCCGATGCTGCTGCGCGCGCTGGGAACGGGGCGGGCGGCGGGGACGGCCCAGGAGTGACCGCCGGGGCGCCCGCCGGTGACCGGTCCGGTCACCGGCGGGCGCCCCCACGCGCCGGCCGGCGCGGGCCACCATGGATCCCTACCGAGTTGTTGCCGGACGCGGGGAGTGGGCGATGGCGGGCACCAGCGACACCGTCGACGTGGTCGTCGTCGGCTGCGGACCGGTCGGTGGGGTGCTCGCCGCGCTCCTCGGCGCCCACGGCGCCACCGTCGTCGTGGTCGACCCGAATCACGAGCCCCACCCGCTGCCGCGCGCCGCGACGCTGGACGCCGAGGTGATGCGGATCCTCGGCCGGGTGCCGGGTCTGCACGACACCGGCCGGTGGGCGGCCACCGTGCGGCGTTCCCGGGTCCTCGGCCCCGACCACCGGCCGCTGTTCACCGTCGACGTCCCGGACCCGGGAGCGGCCGCACCGCAGCCGGCGCTGATCGACCAACCCGAGCTGGAGGCGGCGCTGCGGGCCGGGCTGTCCGCGCTGCCGACCGTCGCGGTGCGCACCGGCCGGTCGGTGGTGGAGATCGAGCAGGGCGACGGCCACGTGCGGGTCGCGCTCGACGACGGCACGCCCGTCCGGGCCGGCTGGGTGGTGGGCTGTGACGGCGCGTCCAGCAGCGTCCGCCGGCTGCTCGACCTGCCGTACGACGGGGTGAGCTTCCCCCAGCCGTGGCTCGTGGTCGACGCCACGACCGGCGCGGACCTCACCGCGCCACCCACCATGTCCTTCGTGCTGGACCCGCGCCGTCCACTGGTGACCATGTCCCGTCCCGGAGCGTACCGCTGGGAGTGGATGCTGCTGCCGGGCGAGGACCCGGAGCGGATGGCCGGCGAGGCGACCGTCCGCGAGCTGATCGGCGCGTGGGTCGACCCCGACGCCGTACGGGTGCGCCGCGCCGCCGTGTTCACCTTCCACGCCCGGGCCGCCGCGCGGTGGCGCCGGGGGCGGGTGCTGCTGGCGGGGGACGCCGCGCACTCGATGCCGCCGTTCGTGGGCCAGGGGCTGGGCAGCGGCATCCGCGACGCCGCGAGCCTCGCCTGGCGGCTCGCGCAGGTCGCGCGGGGGCTCGACGGGGACGACCTGCTCGACGGGTACGAGCGGGAGCGGCGACCCGACGTGCGGGCCACGACCCGGATGGCGCTGCGGGCGGGCCGCGTGGTGCAGAGCCGGAGTCCCGTCGGTTCGGCCCTGCTGCGGGCGGTGCTCCGTACTGCGGGATCGGTGCCGGGGCTGGAGGGGTTCGTGAGCCGGCGCGCCCAGCGGGCCCAACCCGCCCGCCGCCTTCCGCGGGCGGCCGTCGGGTCCCGCCCCGACGCCGGACGGCTCCTGCCCGACGTGCGGGTACGCGTCCGGGGTGGGGACCTGGTCCGGCTCGACGACCTGCTCGGCACCCGGTGGGCCGTCATCGGGTACGGCGTCGATCCGCGATCCGCGATGGACGCCGGGGCACGCGAGTGGGCGGCGGCGCGCGAGGCGGTGATCCTGGCGGTCGCCGTGCCGGGCCGCCCCGTGACGGTCGACGCGGGCTGCGCCGTCGTCGAGGACCCCGCCGGTGCGCTCCGGCCACCGCGACGGGCCGCCGTCACGGTCGTACGGCCGGACCGGTTCCTGCTCGGCACCCTTCCCGTGCCGCTTCGCGGCGGAGACCTGGCCGTGCGTCCGGCCTCCCGGTAAGGTCGGCGCCCTCGCCGATCAGGTGGTCGACCGTCCGGGCGCTGTCGGCGCCACCGGGTCCGTGCACGAGGACGAGCCAGCCCGTGCCAGCCAACCGTGCGGCCACGGCCCGGCCGATGCCCTCCGCGGCGCCGGTGACGAGCGCGATCCTGGGCGTATCGGCCGGTGAGCGGCGGCCGGGGCGGGCAAGCGTGTGCGGTCGGTGATGGTCGTGCGTGGCATCGGTGGTCCTCTGGGCTCCCGGTCAGGCCGCCCGCGCCGGGCCCGAGCCGGCCCCGGCCGAGCAGGCCCGCTGGATCGCCTCGATGCAGGCGCTCGCCAGCTCGGCGGCGGTCAGGTCGTACATGGCGTGGGGATCGATCCGCAGCGCGGCCAGTCGTCCGTCCGGTCGTACGGTGACCTCGACGTACCCGCCGGGATCGGACGCCGTGACGGCCCGCGCGTCGCTGTGGTTGTCCATGATCTGCTCCTTCCGGAACGAGGGCGCGGCAGGCCCGGCCGAACCGGCCGGGACCTGCCGCGGGAGGGTGGAAGGGACGGTTAGCGGCGTCCGTCGCCCGGCCGCGGCGCGCGCCGGTGCGCTGTCTGGACCGCACCTTCCGCCGGCCATGCGAGCCCGGTCGAGGGGCGCCGTATCGAGGGGACCACCGTCGTCCTTTCACCTGGTCGGGCTCCACCTGCCCGACACGACCAGCACACCGCGACCGGCCGGTACGGGACAAGGATCTTCACGCGGCCCGTACGCGCGGGGCCCGGGATTTCACGCCGGCGATACGAGAAGGGCCGGCGCGACCGGCCAACCCGATGCCGGGGAAGGGCCCGCTCGATCGCCGGAACGCGCACCGCCGCCCCGGGCCCGGCGCATGGTCGGGTGTCGTGATCGACTCGGGCTCCTGGAAGTCGCGGTGTTCCGGCCGTCGTGACACCGCGACTTCCGGGAAGTCGAGTCGATCAACGCGGCCTGCCTGCGCCGAGGGCACGGTGCCCCCGTTTGCGGGCCGGCGCGGACGTCCTCGGCCGGCGGGTGCCGATCGGCGCTCCGTTTGCGGGGCGGCGCGGCCGTCTCTGCCTGGCGGGCGCCGATCGGGTCCACGTGATCGGCTCGGTTTCGCCGATGTGGCGGGGTCTGCGTGCGTTGGACACCGCCAGGTCGGCGATCTGGTGTCGATCATGTGTGGTGATCGACTCGGGTTCGTGGAAGTCGCGGTGTTCCGGCCGTCGTGACACCGCGACTTCGAGGAAGGCGAGTCGATCAACCCGGTCTGCCCGCGGCCGAGGGCACGGTGCCCCCGTTTGCGGGCCGGCGCGGACGTCCTCGGCCGGCGGGTGCCGATCGGCGCTCCGTTTGCGGGGCGGCGCGGCCGTCCCCGCCTCGCGGCGCTGATCGGGTCCACGTGATCGACTCCGTTTCGCCGATGTGGCGGGGTCTGCGTGTGTTGGACACCGCCACATCGGCGATCTGGTGTCGATCACGCTCACCGCGGGTATCCGGCGTGCCGCTCAACGCGTACGACCGGCCGGTCACCGCTCCAGCCCGTCCGCTGGCCGCTCGCCCGCAGGTGCACGCTGTCCCGGGGCGTACGGCGGGGACAACGATCGGTGTTGTTCGATCAGTGGCTTCGACGGGGAGGCATCATGACGGGCGTCCGGAGACGGGATCTGCTGGCGGGAGCGGCCGGTGCGGCGGCGCTGGCGGGAAGCGGCATCGCGACCGGGGAACCGGCGCTGGCGACGGAGGGCCACGGGTCGGGGGACCGGAGCCGGCGGGTCAGCCTCCGGCAGGGCACCGACGTGGCGGCGCAGTTGTCGCCGGACGGCCGGCTGATCGCCATGGACCTGGTGAGCGTGCTGTGGGTGCTGCCGTCGTCGGGCGGGCCGGCCCGCCGCCTCACGAGCGACCTGTACGACATCGCCCAGCCCGAGTGGGCGCCGGACAGCTCGACGATCGTCTTCCAGTCCTACCGGGACGGCGTTTTCAACCTGTGGCTGATCCGCCCCGACGGCTCCGGCCTGCGCCAGCTCACCCACGGCCCGTACGACCACCGGGAGCCCCGCTTCTCGCCGGACGGGCGGCGGATCGCGTACTCCTCGGACCGGACCGGCAGCTACGCGATCCACGTGCTCGACGTGGCCACGGGGGAGAGCACCGTCGTGGCCGACACCGCGGCCGAGGAGTACGAGCCGGCGTGGTCGCCGGACGGGACCCGCATCGCGTTCGTGGTCGCCAACACCCGCATCGACGTGGTCGACCTCGCGGGCGGCGCCCGGACCACCGCGGTCACCGCCCCGGCCGGCGCCGTGCTGCACAGCCCGGCGTGGACACCGGACGGCCGGGACCTGGTCTACCACCGCCTGCTGGACGGGCGCAGCGAACTGTGGCGCGCGGATTCGCCCCTGGTGACGGGCGAGGACGCGTACCCGTTCCGGGTGTCGTGGCGCTCCGACCGCGAGTTCGTCTACACCGCCGACGGCCGGATCCGGCGCCGCCGCCTCGACGGCGACCGCCACCAGGACATCGGCTTCGTGGCCGCGGTGACGGTG
Source organism: Micromonospora costi (assembly GCF_003626655.1). Lineage (GTDB taxonomy): Bacteria > Actinomycetota > Actinomycetes > Mycobacteriales > Micromonosporaceae > Micromonospora > Micromonospora costi. The sequence continues at coordinate 108,433 of NZ_RBAN01000008.1, read as the reverse complement.
GCGACCCCCCGCTACCGCAAGCGGCGGCGGGACTTCGACTCGACCATCCGCCGGCCGGTGGTCGGCATCGGCAGCCCGACGCTGTCACCGGACGGCCGCCAGGTCGCGTTCCGGGCGCTCAACGACATCTACCTCATGACGATCGGGCAGCCGCCCCGCCCGCTCACCCGGGACCAGTGGTGGAAGTGCGATCCGGCGTGGTCCCCGGACGGGCGCTACCTGTCGTACTCGACGGACAGGGCGGGGACGCTGGACATCTGGCTGCGGGACCTGCGTACGGGTGCGGAGCGGCAACTGACCGACCTGCCGGACCGGGCGGCGGTGTCGGGCACGTGGTCACCGGACGGCGAGCGGCTCGCGTTCCTCGACCAGAACGGCGCGCTCTACACCGTCGAGGTGGACTCGGGCGACGTGCAGCCGGTCTTCGGCGCCACCTTCGAACCCGGCCGCCCCACCTGGTCACCGGACGGCAGGACCATCGCCCTCGCCGCGGTCGTGCCGTACTCGGCCCGCTACCGGGAGGGCCTCAGCAAGATCCTGCTGGTGGACCGGACCACCGGCGCCGCCCGCTACGTCGATCCGATGCCGCACCGGTCGATCCAGACGCGCGGCGACGACGGGCCGGTCTGGTCCCCGGACGGCCGGCGGATGGCGTTCGTGGTGGCCAGCGTCCTGTGGGTGGTCGACGTCCACCCCGACGGCACGTTCGACGGCACGCCCCGCCAGGTGACCCAGGAGGTCACGGACGCGCCGAGCTGGAGCGGCGACTCCCGCCACCTGCTGTACCTCAACAACGGCCGGCTGCGGACGGTGTCCGCCGACGGCGGCTCGCCGCGGACCGTCCCGGTGGGTCTCAGCTGGACGAACAGCCGGCCGCGCGCGCGTACGGTGATCCGGGCCGGACGCCTCTGGGACGGCACCGCGCCGAAGCTGCGCCACGACGTCGACGTGGTGGTCGAGGGGCACCGGGTGGTGGCCGTCGAACCGTCGCGGCCCGGCCGCGACGGGCGCATCGTCGACGCCCGCGACGGCGTGGTGATCCCCGGTCTCATCGACATGCACCACCACCGCGAGATGCAGGGGTACGGCTACGGCGCGCGGCAGAACGCCCTGTGGCTGTCCCTCGGCGTGACCACCACCCGGTCGCCGGGCAGCCCGGCGTACCACATGGTGGAGGAACGGGAGTCGATCCAGTCCGGCGCCCGGATCGGGCCGCGGTACTTCGGCACAGGCGAGGCGATCGACGGCCCACGGATCTACTACAACTTCATGCGCCCCACCTTCGACGAGCGGCAGCTGGAGCTGGAGCTGGAACGGGCCGGCGCCCTCGACTACGACCTCATGAAGGCGTACGTGCGGCTGCCCGTCGTGTGGCAGCGCGCGGTGGTCGACTGGTCACACCGGCACGGTGTTCACGCCACCTCGCACTACCACTATCCGGCGTTCGCCTTCGGCAGTGACGGCATGGAGCACACCGGGGCGACGAACCGGTTCGGCTACTCCCGCACCGTCACCGCGATCGGCGCCGGCTACCAGGACGTCATCGACATCTTCAACACCTCCCGCGCGGCGCGCACGCCCACCCTGTTCGGCGCGAACACGCTGCTGCGCGAGGACACCTCGCTGGTCACCGACCGGCGGGTCCGCACGCTCTACCCGCCGTGGCAGTACGCGGCCCTCCAGGCGGCGGTCACGTCGGCGCAGACGACCGACCAGACGGCCAACCGGGAGAACCTGGCCCGCCAGGTCGCCCAGGCGGCGGCGATGATCCGTGGCGGTGGGCGGGTGATCAGCGGCACGGACTCACCGATCGCGTTCAACGCCGTCAGCCTGCACCTGAACCTGCGGGCGATGGTCGCGTACGGGCTGACCCCGTACGAGGCGTTGACGACCGCGACCCGGGTGCCGGGAGAGTTCCTGGAGGAGCCGGTCGGCCGCATCGCGCGCGGCACGTACGCCGACCTGGTGGTGCTCGGCGGTGACCCGCTGCGCGACATCGACGAGGCGGCCGACGTCCGGCAGACCATGGTCAACGGCGTGCTGCACGGCGTGGACGAGCTCCTGGCCCCGTTCGCGACCGGCGCGGCCGCGCGGGCCACGGCGACCGGCGCGGGCACGCCGACCACCGCGACCGGCGTGGCCGAGCAAACCACCCCGGCGCCCCGGAACCGGGTGCTGCCGGCGCTGCCGGAACACCCCGACAACGCGCGGTACTGGTGGCACGACCCGGACTACGTGGAGGCCGGCCGCCACTCGTGTTGCGCCGAGGGCTGACCACCGGGGCCCGACGACGATCAGTATGCTGCGGCCCGCACGGCACGTGCGCTCACGGTCGGGGGTCGGATGCGCGGAAGACGGTTCGTCGCGGGGATTCTGGTGACGGCGGGGCTCGCCGGCTGCGGGGGACACTCCGTCCGGCCGGCGCCCCCGCCGCCCGCGGTGACCGCTTCCCCGGCGTCGCCGTACGAGCCGGAGGCGTTCCTGGCGATCGCTCGCGCGGCGGTGGACGAGGCGGGCGTCGGTGACGACGTGGCGCAGAGCGACGTCGAGAGCGGCGAGGTGTCCTACCGGCCCTGCGAACTGTTCGTGACCGACCCGCGTTCCGGGGATCCCGAGGTGAGCGTGGACGCGGTCTGGGCGGGCCAGATCGAGGTCAACGCGGTGCCGTCCTTCCAGGCCGTCGCGCGCCCGACGACCGTCGTGACCGTGGAGGTGGCGCGGCTCACCGATGCGGCGACGGCCGGCGCGGCGGCCGACCGGCTGCGTGCCGCGAGGTGCCCGGGCGGGGACTTCCGCCTCCGCATGGGCCTGGCCACCGCGCGGCAGGCGGCGGCCACGGTCACCGTCGGCGCGACGGGCGCGCGGGTGACCACCGCGACGGTCCGCCGTGTCGACCCGGAGAGCGAGGCCGGGATGACGTACCTGCCGGGCGACGCCCGGCTGTTCTTCGCGTACGGGCCGCTGCTGGTCAGCGTCGAGGCGCTGGCGTTGTGGCCGCGCCACGGGAACACCGCCGCGGAGATCACGGCGATGGCACAGGAGAAGGCCACCACGGTGGCCGCCGCGATCGTGGCGAGGCTTCCGCCGGGAGACGCGACCGACCCCGGTCCGGGGGATGATTGAGCCGCCATGGAGACGGTACCCGTCCTGCTGGACACCGACATCGGCAACGACATCGACGACGCGATCTGCCTCGCCTACCTGCTGGCGCAGCCCCGCTGCGACCTGCTCGGCGTCACCACGGTGACCGCCCACCCGGAGCAGCGGGCCGCGCTCGCGAGCGTGCTGTGCCGCGCCGCGGGGCGCAGCGTGCCGATCCTTCCCGGCGCCGCCGAGCCGCTGGCCAGCCCGCCCGTGCAGGCCCCGCCGCCGCAGGCGGTGGCACTGGCCCGCTGGGCCCACGACACCTCGTTCCCCACCGGGGAGGCGGTGGAGTTCCTGCGTCGCACGATCCGGGCGCGTCCGGGCGAGGTCACGCTGCTGGCGATCGGGCCGCTCACGAACGTGGCGCTCCTGTTCGCCGTCGACCCGGAGATCCCGTCGTTGCTGAAGTCGCTGGTGCTCATGGGCGGGGCGTTCACGACGGTCGCGGGTCCGGAGTGGAACATCCACTGTGATCCGCACGCGGCGGCCCGTGTGTACGCGGCGCCGGTGCCCGTGCACCGCTCGGTCGGTCTCGACGTCACGACCCGGGTGCGCATGGACGCGGACGCCTTCCTGGAGCACTGCGCCAACCCGCTGCTGCGCCCGGTCGCCGACATGGCCGCGCCCTGGTTCGCCGAGCGGCCGGAGGTCACGTTCCACGACCCGCTGGCAGCGGCGACGTTGTTCGACCCGTCCCTGTGCGTGTTCGAGGCGGGGGAGGTCACGGTCGGCCGCGAGCCGGGGCCGTCGGCCGGCGCCACGGCGTGGCGCCGGGACGCGGGCGGGCCGCACGAGGTGGCCGTCGACGTACGGCCCGAGGCGTTCCTCGACCACCACCTCACGGTCCTCGACGGCGCACGGTCATGACGGGCCACCTCCGCGCGCGGCCGGCTGACCTCCCGGGCCCTGGCCGCCGGTCGTCCTCTCCGGTTCCGACAAATACCCGGCGCCGCTCGGCCTAGCATTGTTCGTGGTCAAGAATCGGACGTCGTGGACCCTGGGATGACCGGCGGGCCGCCGCGGCAGCTCGTCGAGGAACTGCTCCACGACGGCGGGGGAGTGCTCCGCCTCGCCCCGGCCTTCGTGGCGCGGGACCTGGTGCCGCCCGGACGGCGGTTCGGCCTGCCCGAGGACGCGTACGACCTGGGCGAGCGGGGCTACCTGTGCGAGCGCTGGCTGGGCTCGACCACGAAGGCCGACAACCGGGTCGGCCCGGCCGACGAGGGGCTCAGCCACGTCGTCGACTCGACGCGGCGGCCGCGCATGACCCTGCGGGACGCCGTCGCCGCCGACCCCGCCGCGATCATGGGTGAGGCGTACGCGGAGAGCCATCCGCAGGGGCTCGGGCGCCTCGCGAAGCTGCTCGACTACGGCGACCGGATCCCGTACCACATCCACCCGCCGCAGCGTTTCGCGGAGCTGATGGGGAGGCGGTCGAAGGACGAGGCGTACTACTTCCCGGCCGGGGTCGACATGGGTGCGCACCCGGAGACGTTCTTCGGCGTGCATCCGTGGATCGCCCGCGAGCGGGCGTACGACGTGCTGCTGCCGTACCTCGTGGACTGGGACAGCGACCTCATCCTGCGGCACTCGCGCGCCGAGGTGCAGGTGCCGGACGAGGGTTTCCAGGTGCCGTCGGGGGTGCTGCACGGGCCCGGCACGGCGCTGACCGTGGAACTCCAGGAGGACTCGGACGTCTTCGCCATGTTCCAGGCGCTCAACGCCGGCCGGATCATCGACAAGGACCTGCTCTTCCACGACGTACGCCCCGAGGACCGCAGCGCCTACGGCGAGCGGTTCCCGCTGAACTTCGTGGAGTGGGAGCTGAACGGCGACCCGTTCTTCTACGAGAACAACCACCTCACGCCCCAGCCGATCGAGACCGGGCCGGGCGGTGGCCGCGAGTGGTGGATCTTCTACAACACGTCGAAGTTCAGCGGGAAGAAACTCGTCGTACCGCCCGGCGCTCGGCACACGGTCACCGAGAACGGCGTCTACTCGCTGCTGGTCTGGTCGGGTGCCGGCCGGTACTGCGGCCACGACGTCCGCGGCGGTGACGCCGACGCCGACGAGTTGCTGGTGAGCCACGCGGTGGCGACCGCCCCGCACACGGTGGAGAACACGGGCGACAGCGATCTCGTGGTGTTCCTGTTCTTCGGCCCGGACATCAACGACACCCCGACCATCGCCCGGTACGGCGTGAGCTGACGGTCAGGCGGTGCGCAGCAGGCGGCGGGCGAGGGTGGCGAGGAGGGCCATCAGGACGCCGGCGAGGACCTCGGCGGCCACCTTGACGAGAATCTCGGTCATGTTTCTTCGGCTTTCGGGTCGGATTGTGTTGATTCCTGCGAAAGCTAGCCGCCGTCGGCGAACGTGAGGTGCACGGAAGGTCGACGTTTCCTGCCGGCGAGCCGCCCACCGGGTGCGGACAACGGGGGACGAGGCCGGCAATGCGGCCGTCGAGGCGTTCGCCGATGGCGCGGCGGGGCTACCGCTCCGCACTAGGCTCGACACATGGCGAGGTACTACGACGTGCACCCGGACAACCCGCAGCCCCGGGCCATCGGCCAGATCGTCGACCTGGTCCGAGGCGGTGGTCTGATCGCCTACCCGACGGACTCCTGCTACGCCCTCGGTTGCCAGCTGGGCAACCAGGACGGGCTCAACCGGATCCGGGAGATCCGCCGGCTCGACGAGCGGCACCACTTCACGCTGGTCTGCCGGGACTTCGCGCAGCTCGGCCAGTTCGTGAAGGTCAGCAACTCGGTCTTCCGGCTGGTGAAAGCCGCGACTCCGGGCAGCTACACCTTCATCCTGCCGGCCACGCGGGAGGTGCCGCGCCGGATGTTGCATCCGCGCAAGCGGACCGTCGGCGTCCGCGTCCCGGACCACGCGGTCACCCAGGCGCTGCTCGCCGAGCTGGGCGAGCCGCTGGTGTCGAGCACCCTGATCCTGCCCGGCGAGGACGAGCCGATGACCCAGGGGTGGGAGATCAAGGAACGGCTGGACCACCTCGTCGACGCGGTGATCGACGCCGGTGACTGCGGCAAGGAACCCACGACCGTGGTCGACCTGTCGCAGGACGAACCGGAGGTGCTGCGCCGCGGGGCCGGCGACCCCTCCCGGTTCGAGTAGCCGTACGCCGCTCTATGTACCATCTGGTACATGGATTACGGGGAGACGATCACCACCACGGCCGGCGCCGACCGCGCCTGGGCCGCGCTCGCGGCCGTCACGACCTATCCGCGCTGGACCGCGTCCATGTCGTCGGTGCAGCCGCTCGACGGCCCGGCGCTGGCCGTCGGCAACCGGTTCCGCATCCGCCAGCCTGGCCTGCCGGTCACCGTGTGGCGGGTCTGCGAGGTACGCGACGGCGAGTCGTACGCGTGGGAGGCGCGCGCCCCCGGGGTACACACCCTGGCCTACCACCGGCTGACGCCCGAGGCGGACGGGGCGACCCGGATCACCATCGGCATCCGGCAGACCGGTCCCCTCGCCGGCCTGGTCGCGCTGCTGATCGCGGCGCGGACCCGGCGGTACCTGCGGATGGAGGCGGCGGGCCTCAAGGCGGCCGCCGAGGCGGGCCACGGGACGACCGCGGACGAGGGGCCGGCCGCCGGTGGCCGGTGACGCCCGCGCGGCGCTGCTCGACCGGTGCGTCGACTTCCTGAAGCAGGGTGGGTTCAGTCAGCTGAGCCTGCGGGAGATCGCCGCCGGCACCGGCACGAGCCACCGCATGCTGATCTACCACTTCGGTAGTCGGGAGGGGCTGCTCGCCGAGGTCGTCGGGCGCGTGGAGGAGGAGCAGCGGGCCGCGCTCGTCTCGCTCACCGACGGAACGGACGACCCGGTCGAGGTGAGCCGTCGGTTCTGGCAACGCCTGGCCGACCCGGCGCTGGCACCGGCCGAACGGCTGTTCTTCGAGATCTACGCGCACGCGCTCTACGACCGGACCTGGACGGAGCAGTTCCGTGCCTCCGTCGTCGCGGCCTGGACCGGACCGGTCGAGGACCTCTTCGCCGGCCTCGGGTTCGACCAAGCGGAGGCCCGCCAGCGCGCCCGGCTCGGCCTCGCCGCCACCCGCGGCCTGCTGCTCGACCTGCTCGTCACCGGTGACCGGGAGCTGCTCGACGCCACCGCCGACCTGTTCGCGCGGCTCGTCACGACCTCTCGCCCGGACGGGCGACCTCCGGCCGCAGTGGAGCCGGGGGACTGAGCCGGGTGAGCCCGTCGGTGCAGTTCGCGAGGAGCAGCTGGATCTCCGCGAGGTGCCGCATCGCGTTCCCGTCCCCGCGCTCGTCGAGCATCGGGCGGATCCCGCTCAGCTCGTCCACGCACCGGATGGGCGTGACCCCCGGCTCCGGGACGTCGCCGCGGACCAGCTGCTCCGCGGTCCGGTCGTACGCCGACCGCAACCGTCCCACGGCGCCGCGCAGCTGCGCCGCCGTCTCGGGCCAGCCGGTGAGGCATCCGGGCGGGTTCCGGTACAGCGTCGACTCGGCACCCTGCAGAGCGTGGTGTCCCGCGGCCAGAACCGACGGCCAGTCGACGCGGCTCGTCCCTGGGTCCGGGCGCTCGGCATGGTACTGGGCGTAGGAGGCGTCCGCCAGCACCACCGCCCGGCGGCCCCGCTCCAGGGCACCGTCCGGGCGCTCGCCCCCGAGCACCGCCTCGACGACGCCCACGAGCACCTCGCCGCTGGCCCGGAGCGCCACGGCGGCATTGCGCCGCAGCTCGCGGCGCGTGCCTCGCGGCCACATGAACACACCGGCGAGGACGCCGACGGCACCGCCGAGCAGCACGTTGACCAGCCGGGCCTCGGCCAGCTGCAACCCTCCGGGAGCGAGCTGCGCGAACACGAACGTGAGCAGCAGGGTGAAGAAGGCCTGCGCCCAGGCGGGCCCCAGGAGCTTCCCCACCGTGAAGGCCAGCACCATGGCGACCGGCAGTGCGGCGACGTAGATGACCGACCGGTTCGCGAACAGCATCAGCAGCCCACTGACGACGGCGCCGCCGATCGTGCCGAGCACGGCGGGCCTCAGCGCGGTCCGGGTGTCCACGGCCGACGTCCGCAGCACGGTGAGGGTCGCGAGCAGCACCCAGAAACCGTGCATGAGCGCCAGCACCCCGGCGATCACCCGCGCGGCGGCCAGCGCCACGGCCAGCCGCAGCGCCGACTGGAACGGGGCGGACCGGATCGTCAGGTGCGAACGGAACTGCTGCCAGTACAGCGTCCACGGGTGGCGCGGCCGGTCGGCGAACAGGTCCTGGTAGGCCCTCGCCGCGGTGTCCTCGCGATCGGCCGGCGCCCCCGCGGCCACCCGCGCGGAGATGGCGAGGATCCGGACCTGCTCGGCGACGCTCAGGGTGGCCGCTTCCACACACAGTTGCGGTACGAGGACGGTGCCGTCCCGACTGGTGGGCCGGGCCTGTTCGGAGGCGGCGATCCGTGCGTTCAGGTCGTCGAGCGTCACGGTCGGTTCGCCGCGACGCAGGGAACGGCCCGCCGTCCGCGTGGTGTCCGCGCACCCGGCCAGCAGCCGCGTCGCCACGTCGGGGATCGACCCCTGTGGTGGCGCCTCCGCCGCCAGCCGCGCGGCCTTGACGAGAAGCACCTGCATCGACGCCACGCACGCCCGAAGTGCCCGGTCCTCCACGCCGGCGGCGATCGGCCGCTGCTCGGCCGGCAGGTCGGCCAGCCGCAGCCGCGCCAACGCCTCCGAAGCCGCCCGGTGCACGGCCTCCCGCTCGCGCGGATCGCGCCTGCCACGCAGGGTCTCCCTCGTCAGGTCGAGGAACGCCGCGAGGTGGTCCGCCGCGTCGGCCAGCCGTTGCCGGTAGGAGACCGGCACCGGATCCGGCCACAGCACCACCTCGGCGGCGGCGAGCAGCGTGACGCCCAGCGTCACGCCGATCAGCCGCTCGGGGAGGGTCTGCGGCTGGTACGGCGGAAAACAGGCGAGGATGTAGAACAGTTGCAGGGCGCCGACCAGGCCGATGAGGCGTGGCCCGCCGACGCCGGCGAACGCCACCACGAACCCGATGACGAGCATCCCGGCGGCGGCCGCCCACGTGTTGCCCGCCAGCGCGGTGCCCATCCCGATCAGCACCCACGCCGGAGGCAGCGCCGCGAGGAGGATCCCGGCGCGCTTGCGGGCCGAGCCGGGAAGCTGGGCGAACGTCCCCATGGCGATCGCGCCGAACAGCGCGTACGTGGCCAGCGTCGGGTTGCCTATGCCGTACCGGCTGCCGTAGAAGACGGTCGACACGACGAGGGTCAGCCGAGCGGCGCGCCGTACGGCCACGTACCCCGGGTCGCGGTGGTGCACCCACCTCAGGAGGCCGGTTCCGAGCACGCCTGGACCCCCGTCGCACGCACCTCGTTCCCGGTCATTCTCCATCCCGGGTCGGCGGCGCGGGCCGCTTCGACGCAATCCCCGGCGCTACCCCCGGTCGGGGACGGCCATCTCGCCGAGTTCGGACCAGTCGTCCTGGGGGACCGTGACGTTGACGATCCGCGGCGTCTCGGCCAGGTACGGCGGCAGCGCCCGCTGCGCGGCCGTGAAGTGCGCCGACTGCACGTGCGCGGCACCGGCGTCCCCGTCGCGGAACGCCTCGACCAGCACGTACTCGGTCGGGTCGTCGACGCTGCGGGACCAGTCGAACCACAGGCAGCCCGGCTCGTCCCGGGTGGCCCGGGTGAACTCGGCGGCGATCTCGGGCCAGCGGTCGGCGTGCTCGGGCAGCACCCGGAACTTGGCGGTGATGAAGATCATCTGGTACCTCCCGGCGGGCGCCCGGGTCGGGGCGCCGGACGACGTTCACGGTAGCCGTCCGGTGGGCCGGATGCCCTTCCGCGCACCGGATGCGTGCCGTGCGCCGCGCGTAGCTGCGGTCCTCGCGCGGTGCCGGGCTGTGGGCGACGCGGGCTCGTGCGGCGCCTACAGCCGGTGCCGGACCCAGACGTTCGGCTCCACGTAGACGGCGTGGTCGTGCGTCACGTCGCAGTGCACCGGCACGAGGGCGCCGGGCACGTGCACCGGGCCGGAGGTGTCGAACGGCAGGCCCGTCCACCGACGCCAGTCGGCGAGCGTGCCGGCGATCGTCATCGAGCGGGTGGCGACGCGTTCGATCCGTCCACCCGCCCGCACGTGCACCCGCAGCCAGGGATCGACCGGCAGGCCGTCGGCGCGCACCTGGGCCGCGTACTCGGCCATCGGCAGGTCGGGCCGGGTGTGCTTGCCGTTGGGCCGTACCGGTGCGACCAGCGTGTCGTACCCCTGCTTCGCCACCGCCTGCCGCATGGCGTCGAGCATCAGCGCGGAGAGGCCGCCGCCGCGCCGGTCCGGCCGGATGCAGATCTCGATGGCCGACACGATGGTCGGCTCGGCCCCGGTGAGGCGCCCGATCGTGGCCCGCTGGATGACGCGGTCCCAGCCGCCGTCGGGCAGCTCCGGCTCCGTCCACCGGAACGGCACGGCGTACGCGCGGGCGACGGCGCGGCCCGGGTCGGCCGAGTCGACGGCGGCGAACACGAACTCCGGGTACAGCTCGTGGGCCACGTTGTAGTACACCGCGCCCATCGGGTCCCAGAGCATGAACGGTGGCCACGCTCCCTCGAAATCGTCGTCGAGCAGCGCGGCGAGTTCGGGGCGGTCGGCCAGGCACACGATGTCGATGGTCACCGCGGCACCGTAGAAGGTCCGGCCAACGGGCCGCACGTCATATTCGCCGACGCGGCGGTGGCGGCGTGCCGTGTCGAAGGCCCGGTGCGGTGGAGCGGGCGTCCGGTGCTTCCGACGGCCGGCCGCCCTGCCAGGTGGCAGGGCGGCCGGCATGCCGCTGAGCCGTCGTGACCCGGTTGGGGTGGCCGGCGCCGCTCAGCTCCGGCGTCACCGGGCGGCACCACAGCGCGGTCCGGGTCGGGCGGGACCGCGCTCCGGGTCGTCGTGCCGGCGGTCAGGCCGCCGAGGCCGTCGCCCCGGACGTCTGCGGCGTGGCCGCGGTCGTGGCACGGCGGGCGGCCGGCACCACCGGAGCGCCGGACCAGCCGGCCGGCGATCCGGGCGCGGACGTCGTCTCCGCGACGGCCTCGCCCTGCGCGGCGCGCAGCGCCCGCTGCGCGTTGTTCCACGCCGTGCACGGCCACGGTTCGCCGGCGCAGAGCAGGTTCCGGCAGCCGCCCTCGCCGTCGGGCTCGTGCGCGTCGGCCACCCCCAGCGCGAGCTTCCACAGCAGCGGATCCGCGACCCAGTCGGGACGATCTGTGACGTCCTCGACGCGTTCTGTTTCGGACATGCTTCTCCCCCCTCGTTCCTGTGCCGCCCTACCTTCACCGCTGTGCCCCCCAGGTAAACCCCGACAGCCGGGCGACGTGAACTGGCGGAGGCTTCTCATTCGGATTGTTGCCCACCCGGCCGACAGGACCGCTGTCCGTGAGCCGTCGTGTCGCGGTCATCACCAGAGATGTCGGCGCCGGTAACTGCGGAAACCACGGACGGCAACGGCCCGGCTGCGGTGCGTCAACGTGGACCCTCGACGTCGGACGCCGCGCCCGTTCGCCGCCGCGGGGTCCCGCCCACCGTATCGGCGGACCGGTTCGACCGCCCCGGGGCTCGTGTTCGACCCCTCGATGCCTCTCATCGCACGGTCCCGCGACCGTCGCAACTCGACGGCGGGCCGCCCCGCATGGATCGGTGAACAACTTCACACGAAGTGGGCGATCCACCCGAACGGTGCCTAACGTCGATCGGGTCCGCCAACGCGGACACCGCGACCGGTAACGCCAAATCCTGCCGCCGGTCGCCGGCACTCGTCATCCAGGCAGGAGCGGGGGACCCACCGTTCCTCGGCGCCCAGCGGTTCCGCTGCGGCGCCTCGGGGTGAAGCCGCCCAGAGCGGCCGGGCACCTCAGCCCGAACCCGACAGCTCACCTCGTCGGCGTGGAGGACATCCATGGCATCTTCGTACAACGCCCGTCACCGTGCCGTCAGCGCCCGTCGCGTCGCCGTCGGCACCCTCGCCGCCGGCGCGGTCACCGGCGCCGTCGCCGTCTTCGGGGCCGGCGCACCCGCGCAGGCCGCGGTCAACTGGGACGCCATCGCCCAGTGCGAGTCCGGCGGCAACTGGCACATCAACACCGGCAACGGCTACTACGGCGGTCTCCAGTTCTCCCAGAGCACCTGGAAGGGCTACGGCGGCACCAAGTACGCCGCCCGCGCCGACCTCGCGACCCGCGGCGAGCAGATCACCATCGCCGAGAAGGTGCTCGACGGTCAGGGCATCGGCGCCTGGCCGACCTGCGGCAAGAAGGGCGGGTCGACGTCGTCGAAGTCCACCGGCTCGTCGAAGTCCACCGGCTCGTCGAAGTCCACGGGCTGGACCGAGCGGTCGTCCGGCGGGGAGAAGACCACCACCCGCACCGAGCGACGCACCACCACGCCGTCCACCGGCGGCACGTACGTGGTCAAGGCGGGCGACACCCTGTCGCAGATCGCCGAGGCGCAGAACGTGTCCGGCGGCTGGCACGCCCTCTACGAGCGCAACAAGCGCGTGGTCGGCGACGACCCGGGCCTGATCTTCCCGGGCCAGCGCCTCAGCCTCTGATCCGTCCGGCGGCCGCCAGCGGGCTCCGATCCACCGGTTCGGGGTTCGGGCCCGGGGCGGCGCACCGGCACGAAAGGGCTCTGGCCTGGTGTTCTCCACCAGGCCAGAGCCTGTGGCGTTCCGGGCGGTCGATCGACCGGGTCCGGCGCCCAGCCGAACGCCAACCCCGCTGCGGGCGGCTTCCTTGCGGGTGCCGCCTACCGTCCGACACGGGAACCTGTGGTGGCGGCTGGGGGCCTGCGGTATGGCGGCACATGTTCTGCGGTCGATCGCCGCGTTCGGCTTCGGATTGTTCGTGGCGTTCGTCGGCCTCGTGTGGGTCGCGAACCTCTTCGGCGTGGCCGAGGAGCACCGCCGCCAGATCGCCCGCAGCCAGTGGACACAGGGATGGTACGACAGCGAGCAGGAGGCGTTGGCGAACACGGGCCAGATCGGCCGGTACCTCGCCGGAGGCATGTTCCTGCTCGCCGGTGTCGCGTTGGCCGTGGCCGCTGTGGTCTACCTCGTCCAGGGGCCGGATGGGTGAACGCCGCCGCCCGTACGCCCGCCGCGCCGCACGGGGTCGCGCCGCCGGCGGTCCATCGTCGACACTGTGGACATGCCGAAGGCTCTCCGGACAACGGCGCTCGTCGTCCTGCTGGCGGCCGCCGCGGGCTGCGACAGCGCCGCGCCGACCCCGACGTCCACCCCGGCGTCCACCCCGACATCGCCGGGCGCGTTCGCGGCCCCGCCGTTGCGGCTGCCCGAGGGGGCCTCCGGCGACGCCTGCCCGACCAGCGAGGCGCATCCCTGGCCCCGGTCCGACCAGGCAGCCCGCGTGCTCGGCCCCGGCCCGGTGTATCCCGTCGCCGACTACCTGGGCGGCGGCGCGGTGTTGCAGCTGCGCGACAGCGACCGGCAGCAGGACGGCACGTACGAGAAGAAGGTGCGGTGGATCGCCGCCGGCTACCGCGGGCCGGTGCTGGTGCGGGCGGGGCGCATCGACGGGCCGGGCAGCGCGAGCGCCACGTTCTCGTACACGGGCGAGGCCCGCGACGGTGGGCACTACGCCCTGCTGGACGACCTCGACACCGACCTGCCCGCGACCACGACGGTGAGCGGTCCGGGCTGCTACGCGTACCAGGTCGACGGCGACACGTTCAGCGTGACGATCGTGTTCCGGGCCGTGCCCGCCACCGGTCCGACCTGACCGGCCTGACCGGCGGTCCGGCCTGACCGGCGGCCCGAGCGGCCCGCGCGCGCGGCAGCCGGCAGCGAGCGGCCCCGCCCGCGCGGCAGCCGGCAGCGAGCGGCCCCGCCCGCGCGGCAGCCGGCAGCGACGCTCAGAACTCCTCGTACACCGCCGGATCCTGGCCGGCGAGGCGGCCGTCGGGGCGGCCCAGCGCGGTGATGACCTCGATCTCGGCGTCGGTGAGCGCGACGTCGAAGACGGCGAGGTTCTCCTGCTGCCGCTGCGGCGACGCGGCCTTGGGCAGCGGGATGACCTGGCGGGCCACGTGCCAGGCGAGAATCACCTGCGCCGGGGTCACGCCGCGGGCGGCGGCGATCTCCGTGATGACCGGATTCTCCTGCAGGTCGTTCCCCCGACCGAGCGGGCTCCAGCCCTGGACGAGGATGCCGCGCTCGCGGTGGTAGTCGAGCGCCTCCTGCTGCGGGAAGTAGGGGTGCACCTCGATCTGGTTGACCAGTGGCTTGACCCCGGTCTCCGAGACCAGCCGGTCCACATGCTCGGGCAGGAAGTTCGAGAGGCCGATGTGCCGCACGAGGCCGCGTTCGCGCGCCTCGATCAGCGCCTTCCACGCCTCCACGTACAGGCCGACCTTCGGGTTGGGCCAGTGGATGAGGTAGAGGTCGATCCGGTCGAGGCCGGTGCGGAAGACGCTCTCCTCGATCGTGGTCAGCGCCTCGGCGTACCGGTGGTGCCGCCCGGGCAGCTTCGAGGTGACGACCAGCTTGTCCCGTACGTCGCCCGCCGAGCGGGCGGCCCTGCCCACCGCGCCCTCGTTCTCGTAGTTGACCGCGGAGTCGAGCAGCCGGTAGCCCACCCGGATCGCGTGGCCGATCGCGTCGACCCCACCGGAGCCGGTCAACCGGTAGGTGCCCAACCCGATGGCCGGCAACGTCGTACCGTCGGCGGCCGCCACGGTGGGAATCGCCATCGTCGATCTGCCTCTCGTCGACCGGGACCGGCGGCCCGGGTGGTCGTACCGCACGCGCCGACGGTCGGATCTTCCCGCCGGCTCCGTGACCCTACCCGCACGGCTCGCCCGGCCGGGCCGCATCGGCGCCAGCCGGACCGTCCCGGCCGGCCGCCCGGGGACGACCCGGGCGGCCGGCGCTCAGCTACGGGAACGCGGCAGGCAGCACTTCTTGTACTTGAGGCCGGAGCCGCACCAGCAGGCGTCGTTGCGCTCCGGTGGCCAGGGGATCCGGGCGTCGGGCCGGGCCTCCAGCTCGCGCGCGTACCCGGCCCGGACCTGCGGCTCGGCCGGGTCGCCGTTCTGCCGGCCCGCGTGGCCGGTCAGCCCGTCCACGGATCCCCGCAGCACGTGCAGCCCCGCCCGGCCGGTGCCCGCGAGGCGCACCAGTTCCTTCTCCAGCCGGGCCCGGTGCGCGTCCCAGTCCGGGCCGTACACCTCGGTCAGGGTGGCCTGGTCGGCGAGGAGGCGGTCGAACTCGGCCCGGGGGAAGAAGACCAGGTCGGGCTCGCCGGCCTGCTGCTGCGCGCGGCGGAGCAGCTGGTTCTCCAGCCGGTCGGCCAGGTCGTCGGTGCGGTCGTGCGCCATGTTCAGGTTGCGGCGCACCCGGTGCCGCTGCTGGAGCAGGAAGAACAGGACGCCGGGCGCCTCGGGCGGGCCGACCTCCACGGCGGCTCCGGCGGTCACGGAGGCGGTCTCCGCCGGGTCACCGGCGGCGGTCGCCCGCTGGCCGAGGAGCGTGTCGGCCGCCTCGCTCAGCCACTCCTCGGCGGTCGCGGAGCGGCCGCCCGCGTCCAGCGCCGCGCTCACGTACGCCGGAGCGTCGGGCTGCTCGGTCAACAGCGGGCGCAGCGCGGTGAGTTCCGCCATGGCCTCGTCCTCGCGTCCGCCGGAGCGGAACAGGATCCGGGCCCGCAGCGCCCGGGCGAAACCGGCCCGGGCGTCGTCACCGGACGGGTACGCGGCCACGGCCCGGTCCGCGTAGCGCAGCGCGGCGTCCAGCCGTGCCCGGACCTCGGCGATCTCGGCGGCCAGGGTCAGCGCGTCCCCGGCGTCGCCCGGATCGGCCAGCCTGCCCTGCTCCACCGCGTCGGCCAGGTCGGCGGCCACGCCGAGCGGGTTCGCCGTCCCGAGCGCCGAGCGGCGGAGATCGGCGAGGTCGGCGCTGGTGATCATGTCTTTCGTCGGCACGGTCTCACGGTACGTCGGCACCGGCCCGGTGCACGGGCTGATCACCTGTAACGCCCATCTCACGGAGGCCCGGCCGCGCCGCCGGCCGGGCGGCGTCACGGTCCGGGCGGCGTCACGGTCCGGGCGGCGTCACGGTCCGGGCGGCGTCACCGTCCGGACGGCGTGACCGGCGGTACGGAGCAGCCCGTCACTCCTCGACGGTCAGGCCCGACTGCGCGGCCAGCAGCGCCAGGCGGATCCGGTTTCCCGTGCCCGTCTTGGCGAGCAGGCTCGTGACGTGCGTCTTCACCGTGGTCACTCCCAGGTGCAGGCGCTCGGCGATCTCCCGGTTGGAGTACCCGGCCCCGACCAGCGCCAGGACGTCGCGTTCCCGGGCGGTCAGGGCCGGTGGCAGGGCCGCGGCGGGCGCCTCGCCGAGCCGGGCCCGGACCGCCTGGTCGACGAGGCGGCGCAGCACGCCCGGGCTGTAAGGGGTCTCGCCGGCCGCCGCGGTACGGATCGCCGCCAGCAGTTCGTCGGGGGAGGCGTCCTTGACCAGGAACCCGCAGGCGCCGGCGGCGAGGGCGGGGAAGAGGTGGTCGTCGTCGTCGAAGGTGGTGAGCACCACCACCCGCACGGCGGGCCGGCTCGCGTGGATCCGCGCGGTCGCGGCCGTCCCGTCGACGAGCGGCATCCGCAGGTCCATGAGCACCACGTCCGGCGCCATTTGCTCGGCCAGGCGGATGGCCTGCTGGCCGTTCTCCGCCTCGCCGACGACCGTCATGTCCGGCGCGGAGTCGCAGAGCATGCGCAGGCCGGCGCGGACCAGCCGCTGGTCGTCGACGAGCAGCACCCGGATCACCGGTCCGCCCCCGCCGGCAGGACGGTCCGTAACCGCCACCCGGGGCCGTCCGGCCCGGCCACCAACGTTCCGCCGAGCAGCTCGACGCGCTCGCGCATCCCGGTGAGCCCGTGGCCGGATCCCGTTTCCGCACGCCGGGAAATGCGGCGGGACGCGCCGCCGTCGGAGCCCCGCCCGGGCGCGGCGTCCGTGACCGTACCGCCGCCACCGTCGTCGCTGACCTCCCAGTGCACCGCCCCGTCGCGCATCCGGACGCACACCCGGGCGCGTGCCGCCGGGCCCGCGTGCCGGGCCACGTTGGCCAGACCCTCCTGGGTGAGTCGCAGAACCGCGAGGCCGCGCACGGTGTCCAGGGTCGCCACCTCCGGGTCGATCGTCGCGTCCACGGTGAGCCCGGTCTTCACGGCCCGGTCCACGGCCTCGGCGAGGGCCTCGGGCAGGGCGCCCGGTTCGATGGGCACGTACCCGGAGCCGTCGCCGACGAGGGCGGGGTTGCGCAGCACCGTCACCAGCCGGCGCAGGTCGGCCAGCGCCGCGCTCCCGCTGGTGTGCAGGTCGTCGAAGACCTCGCGGACCCGGGGGTCGGTGTCGCTCAGGACGTGCCGGGCCACGCCCACCCGCAGCACCATGGACGCGACGTGGTGGGCCACCAGGTCGTGCAGCTCGCGGGCGATCGCGGCGCGCTCACTCGTCCGTGCCGCCCTCGCCTCGACCGCCACCCGCTGCTCGGCCTGCCCGGCGAGCTGGCGGCTGGCCCGGATGTTGAGCCCGAGCAGCAGCGGCACCCCCACCGTCACGGCGATGCCGTAGAGCCAGGTGGGCAGGCCGGCCGGCAGGGCCTCGTGCGAGTCGGCGAGGTACGCGGCGAGCAGCGCCGCCGCACCCACGGCCACCTGACGCGTCGGCACCCGTAACGTCAGCTCCACGACCGCCCAGGTGGCGCCGACCTGGGGAACGACCGGCTCGGCCTGACCGAACCAGCCGGCGAGGCCGAACACGAGCGCCGAGGCGAGCGCGGTGACCAGCGGCCACCGGACACCGAACGGGCCGAGGGTGAGGGCGGCGGCCGCGAAGAGCCAGTCGGCCGGGGTGTACGGGTCGGTCGGATGTGGACGCAGCAGCAGGTAGCCGACGCCGCTGAGGCACAGCAGGGTCAGCCGCAGCCACGCGTACCGGTCGTCGAAGAGCCGCGACACCGACCGTGTGACCACCATGTCAGCGTAGGCCGGTCGGGCCGGCTCCGGGGACACCGGCGGGCCGACCCGAGTGGAGCGTGACGGGCGCGTGGTTCACGCGTGCACCTCGGAACGGTCGTCCGGAAGCGACGGTGCCGGCGCGGGCCGGCGCAGCGCGAACAGCACACCGGCGGCCGTGGCCGCGGCGAGCAGGCCGGCCGCGGTGAGGGTCGCGCGGTCCGGGTGGATCAGCGGCTGTCCGCGCAGGGCCTGCCACGTCACGATCGCGACCAGACCGGCGTACGCGGCGGCGGCCACCACCGTCAGCCGGAGCCGGACCCGGCCGTCGCGCAGCCGGGGGCGACGTCCGGCCAGCGCTCCCAGGGCGATCGTGAACAGCGGCAGCACCTGAAGGGCGTGCATGCCCACGAAATGCGGGATCCGCAGGTCACCACCCGTGGTGCTCCACCCGGTCAGCGGCATGCCCGGCCCGCCGTCGGGCACCCCGACGCTGTGGGCGCCCACGAGCGTGACCGCGTCGGCGGCCTCCTGGGCGGGCGTCGGCAGCACCATGAGGTAACCGAGCCCCATCCCCACCAGCGCGACGAGCAGGCCCAGCCGCAGGGTCCAGGCGATCGCCCGGTCGGGCATCCGCTGGATCGCCAGTATGACGGCGAAGACCAGCGTGGCGGTGTACAGCACTGCGATCAGCACGGCCATCAGCAGGAAGATCGTGGTGTCCAGCGGCGTGGCGACGTTGAAGTGGCTCTGCCGCCCCCGGGCCGCCTGCGCGGCGATCAGCCCCACCTCCACGAAGCCGGACGCGGCGACGACGGTGCCGGCCCACCAGGCGACCCGCCGGCCGCGGCGCGTCAGCGAGATCATCCAGGCGAGGGTCACCACGTAGACGAGGAACGAGACGGCGAACTTGAACGGCTTGAGCCAGACCGGCACGCCGGCCAGGGTGCGGTCGTCCACGGCCAGCCCGACCAGCGAGACGACCGCGAGCGCCACCATCGTGACGGCGACGAGCATGAGCGGCCGGTGCCGGAGGGCGGCCTGCCGCAGCGAGACTGGTGAGTACGTCATGCCCTCACGGTCGCGCCGCCGCGAGCGCGACTCGCCCGTCCGAGGTCCCCGCTCGCCGGCCTCCGGTACGAACCGTCCTCCTCCCATGGGAGGAGGCGGGCCACGGGACCGGGGCGGCCGTGTCCACACGGCACGGCCCGGCGTCTTCCTGCGATCGCTGTCGGTCACTAGGCTGTCACCCGACGGTTTGTCCCACCTCCGTCCGATCGCGCCGCCCGACGGCGCCCGTCGCCGGCCGATGTCGGCCGTTCCCGCGCAGTCCGCGCACCGCCCGCCCGTAGGTCGACCGCAGCCGACCAGGAGGAACCATGGCGCACCAGGATTCGCTGGCACAGATCATCAGGGAGATCGTGGCACCGCAGGCCACCGACGTCGACCGGTCCGGAGCCTTCCCGGTGAAGGCCGTCGAGGCGCTGTCGGACGCCGGCCTGCTCGCCCTCACCGTGCCGGTCGAGCATGGCGGCGCGGGCGGCGGGATGCGCGACGCCGCCGACGTCGTACGGCAGCTCTCCACCGCCTGCGGGTCGACCGCGATGGTCGTGATGATGCACTACAGCGCGGTGGCCGCGCTCGTCGCCACCGGCCGCACCGACGTGCTCGGCGAGATCGCGGCCGGCCGGCACCTGACCACCCTCGCCTTCTCCGAGACGGGTTCCCGCAGCCACTTCTGGGCGCCGGTGAGCACGGCGACCGCCGACGGCACGGACGTGCGCCTGGACGCCCGCAAGAGCTGGGTCACCTCGGCCAGCCATGTCGACAGCTACGTCTGGTCCAGCCGGCCGCTGGACGAGCCCGGCCCCATGTCGCTGTGGCTGGTCCGCGCCGACGCCCCGAGTCTCACCGTCGGGCCGGAGTTCGACGGCCTCGGGCTGCGTGGCAACGACTCGCGCCCGGTCACCGCCGACGGCGTGCGAGTTCCCCGCACCGCCCTGCTGGGCGGCGACGGCACCGGCCTGGACCTCGCGCTCTCCGCCGTGCTCCCGTGGTTCCTGCTGCTCAACGCGTCGGCGAGTGTCGGCCTGATGCGCGCGGTCACCGACGAGGCGACGGCGCACCTGGGCCGCACCCGGCTGCAGCATCTGGACCGGTCGCTCGCCCAGCAGCCGGAGGCCCGGGCGACGCTGGCCCGGATGCGGATCGAGACGGACCGTACCGGCGCCCTGGTCGACGCCACCCTCACGGCGCTGGAGCAGGGGAGCGCGTCGGCGCAGCTGCTCGTCCTCGAGGTCAAGGCGGCCGCGGACGGCGCGGCCGCCGAGGTCGCCGACCTCGCCATGACGGTCTGCGGCGGCGCCGCGTTCCGCAGGGAACTCGGCATCGAGCGGCGGTTCCGCGACTCCCGGGCCGCCCGGGTGATGGCGCCGACGACCCCGGCGCTGCTGGACTTCGTCGGCCGGGCGCTCTGCGGCCTGCCGCTGCTGGACGGCCCGGCGTGAGCGCGCCGGGTGGGCCGGCCCGCGGGCCGCGGACCGGAGGTGTGGACCGATGACCGGCACCCTGCTGCTCGGCGCCGTGGCCTACGACCCGAAGGTGGTGACCATCTGGGAGGGTTTCCGGTCGTGGTTCGGCGACCACGGCCTCGACGTCGACTACCTCCTCTACTCCCACTACGACCGGCAGGTCGAGGACCTGATCGCGGGCCGGATCGACCTGGCGTGGAACTCGCCGCTCGCGTGGATCCGCGCCGAGCGGATGGCGCGGGCGCGCGGGCTCGCTCTCCGCGCGGTGGCGATGCGTGACACCGACCGGGACCTCCGGTCGCTGGTGGTCGTACGCGCCGACGCCGACCTCCACTCCGTCGCCGACCTGCGCGGCCGGACCGTGGCGACCGGCGCGGTCGACTCGCCGCAGGCGACCCTGCTGCCGCTGGCGCTGCTGCGCGACGCCGGCCTCACACCCGGCGGGGATGTCGAGGTGCGCCGGTTCGACGTCGGCGTCGGCCTGCACGGCGATCACATCGGCGGCGAACGCGAGGCCGCGCAGGCGCTGCGGGCCGGCCGTGTCGACGCCGCCTGCCTCATCGACGCGAACCTGCTGGCGTTCGGCCGGGAGGGCACCCTGCCCCCGGGATCGGTGCGGGTGCTGGCCCAGACCGAGCCGTACGACCACTGCACCATGACCGCCGGTCCCGCCGCCGACCCGGGCCTCGTGGAGCAGTTCGGCAAGCTGCTGTTCGGCATGTCGTACGCCGATCCGGTCGCCCGGCCGCTGCTCGACCTGGAGGGGCTCAAGCGCTGGCTGCCCGGCCGGACCGACCGGTACGCGGCGCTGGACCGGGCGGTGACCGACACGGGCTTCTACGATCCGGACGGGGCGTTCGATGCCGGCCACCATCGACCTTGAGGGGCTCGGCCTCGACGCGGGCGGGCACCTTCTCGTCGAGCGGGCCCTGGCCCACCTCGCCCCCGGTGACCGGCTGGTGGTCCGGGGGCGGCATCCCACCCTCAGGCTGCACCTGGCCGCCTGGTGCCGGGCGGAGGGGCACCGGCTGGACCAGGAAGCGACCGCACCGACCGTCGTCCGGGGGAGTGCGGACCTGGACCGCTGGCGCGACGCGCGACGCGCCGGCCGGAACGCCGCCGACGTGGCCCCGCACGCGAGCCCGGCGTGGGGCCTCGCCGCCCGCGGCGCCCTGGTCGAGCCGGGCGGCCCGCCGCTCTCCGTCGACTGGGTGGACCGGGACCTCGTCTGGGCCGATATCGCACCCCAGCTCTACGCCCAGGCCACCGCCAACCAGTGGGACCCGGCGACCGCGGTCGACTGGGCGGCCCGCGGCCCGGTGCCGGACGACGTAGAGGACGCGGTCGTCCAGGTGATGACCTATCTCGTGGAGAACGAGCAGGCGGCGCTGATGATCCCGGCCCGGCTGCTGTCCCGGCTGCACCCGCACTACCGCGAGGTGATGCAGCTGCTGGCCGCGCAGGCGGCGGACGAGGCGCGGCACGTGGAGATCTTCACCCGCCGGGCGTTGCTGCACCGCGACGTGCTGGGGCTCTCGGGCGCCGGTGGCCGGGCGTCGCTCCAGACGCTCCTGGAGGAACCGGACTTCACCCTGGCGTCGTTCCTGCTCTCGGTGCTCGGCGAGGGCAGCTTCCTGGACCTGCTGCACTTCCTGCACCGGCACGCACCGGACGGGGTGACCGCCGACGTGACCCGGCTCGCCGCTCGGGACGAGGCCCGGCACGTGGCCTTCGGCGTCGCGCACACCGCCCACGTGGTCCGGGCGGACCCGGGCTTCCTGAGCCGGCTGCGCACCGCCGTCGAGCGGCGGCACGCCGCCCTCGCCGACACGGCGGGCCTCAACAAGCAGGTGTTCGACGCGCTGGTGATCCTGGCCGCCGGGTCCTGGGAGCCCGCCGCGATCGCCCGGGGCTGGCAGGAGGTGCTGCGGTTGCAGGAGACGATGGACAGCGGCCGCCGTCGCCGGCTGGAGTACATCGGCTTCCCCGCCGACGAAGCCGCCGCGCTGTCCGCCCTCCACACCCGCAACTTCATGTGAGCGCCGCCGGCGATCCGGGGCCGGCGGTAGCGTCGACAGGATGCGGCTCACGGTGCTCGGCGCGTGTGGCGCGTGGCCGGGGGCGGGCCAGGCGTGCAGCGGCTACCTTCTCGAACAGGACGGCTTCCGGCTGGTCGTCGACCTCGGCTACGCCACCGTTCCGCGGCTCCTGCAGTGGGTAACCGCGGACGAGGTCGACGCCGTGTTCGTCACCCACGGGCATCCCGATCACTGCGCCGACCTGGGCGCGCTGCTGCGTGCCCGCGCGTTCCACGACGACCCGCCGGCACCCCTGCCGGTGTACGCGCTGCCCGGCGCGCTCGACGCCGTGCTGGCGCTCGACCGGTCCCGCCTTGTCGACGCCGCGTACGTGCGGCACGACGTCACCGCGCGCAGCAACCTCGACATCGGCCCGTTCCGCGCCCGTACGCACCTGCTGCCGCACTTCGTGCCGAACGCCGGCGTACGGCTGGCCGCCGGCGGGCGGGTGCTCGCGTACACCGGTGACACCGGCCCGTGCCCGGAGGTGACGGAGCTGGCCGGTGACGCCGACCTGCTGCTGGCCGAGGCGACGTACGTGGACCGGGTGCCGGACGACTCGCGAGGCTTCCAGTCCAGCGCCCGGGACGCGGGCCGCCAGGCGGCCCGCGCCGGCGCCGCCCGCCTGCTCCTGACCCACCTCCGGCCCGGGACGGACCACGCGGCCGCCGAGGCGGCGGCCGCGGACGGGTACGACGGTGAGGTGGGTGTCGCCACGGCCGACCTCACCGTCGATCTCGGCTGACGACCGGCCGGGCGTTTCCCACCCGGCCGGTCGCCTGCTGGCGGCCGACCGTCCGCGGCGTCAGGCGCCGACGTAGGCCGCGAGGTGCTGCCCGGTGAGGGTGGAACGGTCGGCGACCAGGTCGGCGGGCGTGCCCTCGAAGACGACCCGGCCGCCGTCGTGACCGGCGCCGGGACCGAGGTCGATGATCCAGTCGGCGTGGGCCATGACCGCCTGGTGGTGCTCGATGACGATCACCGACTTGCCCGAGTCGACGAGCCGGTCGAGCAGGGCGAGGAGGTTCTCGACGTCGGCGAGGTGCAGGCCGGTGGTCGGCTCGTCGAGGACGTAGACGCCGCCCTTCTCGGCCATGTGGGTGGCGAGCTTGAGCCGCTGCCGCTCGCCGCCGGACAGGGTGGTGAGCGGCTGGCCGAGGGTGAGGTAGCCGAGCCCGACGTCAGCGAGCCGGTCGAGGATGGCGTGCGCGGCCGGCGTACGTGCCTCGCCGGCGCCGAAGAACTCCTCGGCCTCGGTGACCGACATGGCGAGCACCTCGGCGATGTCGCGGCCGCCCAGCGTGTACTCCAGCACCGACGCCTGGAACCGCTTCCCCTCGCACTCCTCGCAGGTGGACTCGACGGTGGCCATGACGCCCAGGTCGGTGTAGATGACGCCGGCGCCGTTGCAGGCGGGGCAGGCGCCCTCGGAGTTCGCGCTGAACAGCGCCGGCTTGACGCCGTTGGCCTTCGCGAACGCCTTGCGGATCGGGTCGAGCAGCCCGGTGTACGTCGCGGGGTTGCTGCGCCGCGAGCCCCGGATGGCACCCTGGTCGATCACCACCACGCCGTCACGGCCGGCCACGGAGCCGTGGACGAGCGAGCTCTTGCCGGAGCCGGCGACGCCGGTGACCACGCAGAGCACTCCGAGCGGGATGTCGACGTCCGCGTCCTGGAGGTTGTGCGTCGCGGCGCCGCGGACCTCCAGCCGGCCGGAGGGCGCGCGCACCGACGTCTTGAGGCTCGCCCGGTCGTCGAGGTGCCGGCCGGTGATGGTGTCACTGCCTCGCAACTCCTCGACGGTGCCCTCGAAGCAGATGGTGCCGCCGCCCGTGCCGGCGCCGGGGCCGAGGTCGACCACGTGGTCGGCGATCGCGATCGTCTCGGGCTTGTGCTCGACGACGAGGACGGTGTTGCCCTTGTCGCGCAGCCGCAGCAGCAGGTCGTTCATCCGCTGGATGTCGTGGGGGTGCAGGCCGATCGTGGGCTCGTCGAAGACGTACGTGACGTCGGTGAGCGAGGAGCCGAGGTGGCGGATCATCTTGGTGCGCTGAGCCTCACCTCCGGACAGGGTGCCCGCCGGACGGTCGAGCGAGAGGTAGCCCAGACCGATCTCGGTGAACGAGTCGAGGAGGTGCTGCAGCCCGCTGAGCAGCGGGGCCACCGACGGCTCGTCGAGCTTCCGGACCCAGTCGGCCAGGTCGCTGATCTGCATCGCGCAGAGGTCGGCGATGTTCTTGCCCCGGATCTTCGACGACCGCGCCTCCGGGGCGAGCCGGGTGCCGTCGCACTCGGGGCAGGTCCGGAACGTGACGGCCCGCTCCACGAAGGCGCGGATGTGCGGCTGCATGGCGTCGACGTCCTTGGCGAGCATCGACTTCTGGATCTTCGGGATCAGCCCCTCGTAGGTGAGGTTGATGCCGTCCACCTTGATCTTGGTCGGCTCCCGGTAGAGCAGGTCGTGCAGCTCCTTCTTCGTGTACCTGCCGATCGGCTTGTCCATGTCGAAGTAGCCGCTGCCGCTGAAGATGCGGCCGAACCAGCCGTCCATGCTGTAACCGGGGACCGTGAGCGCGCCCTCGCTGAGGGACTTGGTCTCGTCGTACAGCGCCGACAGGTCGAAGTCCTTGACCGAGCCCATCCCCTCGCACCGCGGGCACATGCCGCCGAGACGGTGGAAGGTCGCCTTCTCGGTCTTCGTCCGGCCCTCGCCGCGCTCGACGGTGATGGCGCCGCTCGCCTTCACCGACGGGACGTTGAACGAGTACGCGTTGGGCGAGCCGATGTGCGGCTCGCCCAACCGGCTGAACAGGATGCGCAGCATGGCGTTGGCGTCGGTGGCGGTGCCGACCGTCGACCGGGGGTTGGCGCCCATGCGCTCCTGGTCGACGATGATCGCGGTGGTGAGGCCGTCGAGCAGGTCGACCTCCGGCCGCGCCAACGTCGGCATGAAGCCCTGCACGAACGCGCTGTACGTCTCGTTGATGAGCCGCTGCGACTCCGCGGCGATCGTGGCGAAGACCAGGGAGCTCTTGCCCGAGCCGGAGACGCCGGTGAACACCGTCAGCCGGCGCTTCGGGATCTCGACGCTGACGTCCTTGAGGTTGTTCACGCGCGCGCCCAGCACCCGGATCAGGTCGTGGCTGTCGGCGGCGTGCAGCCCCGGCGATCGCGTGTCCGTCCTCGTGGCCTTGCTCATCGTCTCTCCATCCGTCGCGCGGGGCCGCCTACGGGGTCTCCCGGCGTCCTGGCTCGATCCAACTGTTGTCGGGCGGTACGTCTGGTTACTGGTCGTCGACGCGGTCGTGCCGCCCGGTCGGCGGCCCGGCCGCGATCGTCGGACGGCTCAGCGCAGTTCCTGGATGCGGATCATGTTTCCGGACGGGTCGCGGAACGCGCAGTCCCGGACGCCGTACGGCTGCTCGGTCGGCTCCTGGACCACCTCGGCGCCGCTGGCCTCCAGCTTGCCGAAGGTGCCGTCGAGGTCGGCGGTGGCCAGGTTGACGCCGAAGTAGCTGCCCTTGGCCACCAGCTCAAGGATCATCCGGCGTTCGTCGTCGGTGATGCCGGGGGTGGCGGCCGGCGGGTGCAGGACGATGGACGTGTCGGGCTGGCCGGCGGGACCGACCGTGATCCAGCGCATCCCCTTGTGCCCGACGTCGTTGCGGATCTCGAAGCCGAGGACGTCCCGGTAGAAGGTCAGGGAGGCGTCCGGGTCGGTGTGCGGAAGGAAGCTCGCGTGAATGGTGATGTCCATGACGGTCACGCTAGGTGCGGCCCGGCGCCGGGCGCTTCTTGATTCCTGACGGGTCGGGTCACCTGTTTCGCCACGCAGGGCGGCATCCCCGCGACCGCCCCCGTCGCCTGCTCGCGGTAGACGCTGGGCGGTACGCCCACGAGTTCGGTGAACCGCGTGCTGAACGTGCCCAGGGACGCGCAACCCACCTGAAAACAGACCTCGGTGACGCTGAGGTCGCCACGACGCAGCAGGGCCATGGCGCGTTCGATGCGGCGGGTCATGAGATAGGAGTACGGGGACTCGCCGTAGGCCAGCCGGAACTGGCGGCTGAGGTGGCCGGCGGACATGTGCACGGCGCGGGCGAGGGCCTCGACGTTGAGTGGTTGCGCGTACTCCCGGTCGATCCGGTCGCGGACCCGGCGCAGCCGCGCGAGGTCGCTCAGCCGCTGCGCCTCTACGGAAGTGCTGGTCACGTCCAGAATCGTGCCATCTCGCACCCGCGTTGCCCAGCGTCGCCGCCGGCGCGGGTCGGCTCCGGCCGGGGTGGCGCGGACGCCCGGCGCATCCGCGCGGTGACGGCGCGTGCTCACCGTGCCGACCAGAACGGGTCCCGGCCGATGAGACCGAGCAGCCTGGTCTGGGTGTCCGCGTCGCCGGGGACCTCGACCCGGGTGCCGTACTGCCCGGAGGAGCGCAGAACCTCCTCCATCTGCGCCATCTGCCCGAGCAGCTCCGCGCAGAAGTCGTCGTCCAGGCGGTCGTCCTGCCCCGTGGCGCGGGCGAGGTCCCAGGTGTGCATGAACACGTCGGCGGTGTAGAAGCGGTCGACCGCCGTCTCGACGGGCAGGCTGCCGACGTGCCGGTTGGTGAATTCGCGGCGCGCGGTCTCCGGGTCGTCCAGCACGGCCTGCACACCGTCGCAGTGCACCTGCCACGCGGTGACCGGGTCGTCGTCCACGGACGGGCCGCGGGGCAGGTCGATGCCGGCGCCGGCGGCGAGGAACCCGGGGAACCACTCGGTCAGGTGGCGCACGACGTCCCGGGCGGTCCAGCCGGCGACCGGGGCCGGCACGTCCCAGGACCGGGTGCCGCGGACGCGGTCCATGAACAGGCCGGCAACCTGTCGGTGCCGCTGTGCCGGGTGCTCAGGCAGCGCCATCGGCGAGCATCCTCTCCAGCTTCGCGTACCCCTCGTCGACGCCGACCTCCATGCCGCTGCGCAGCCACGCGTCACGGCTCTCGAAGCTGTCGACGAGGGACTGCGTCCGCAACCGTGTACGGCCGTCGCCCAGGTCGTCGAACCACAACGTCTCCAGCGCGACCGCGTCGGGATCGCCCTCGTACGTGAAGGTCTGCATGATCCGGTCCGGCCGTACCTCGTGGAAGCACCCGTGGAACCCGTACTCCGTGCCGTCGCCCACCGACACGTACCGCCAGCTCCCGCCGGTACGCGCGTCCCAGTGCTCGATCCGGGTGGTCATGGTGTCGGGGCCCACCCAGCGGGCGAACAACTCGGGATCCGTGTGGGCGCGGTACAAATGCCCGGGTGCCGCCGCGAAGTCACGCCTCATCCGGATGACCGGCAGCGTCGGATCGGCCTCGATGACCGTCTCCGTGATCCTGCGCATGCTCGTCTCCCCTCATCTCCGTCAGGACCGCGTCGAGGCGGCGGTAGCGCCGCTCGGCACGGTCGCGGTAGCGCTCGATCCAGGTGTCCACGAGGTCGAAGACCTCGACCTCCAGCCGCACCGGCCGCGGCTGCGGCCCGCGCGGCCGGCTGACGAGCCCGGCGTCCTCGAGGACCCGCAGGTGTTTGTAGACGGCCTGCAGCGTCATCCGGTACGGCGCGGCGAGCTGGCTCACGGTCGCGTCGCCCTCCGAGAGCCGGGCCACCATGTCGCGCCGCGTGGGATCGGCGAGGGCGGCGAAGGCGCGGGACAGTGCGTCCGTGGTCATACCCGTCCGTTTCAACCCGATGGTTTAAAGGGACCGTAGACCCTCGCGCACCCGTCCGGCAACCTCCCGGTTGACAGTGCTGGTGACGCGCGTCGGGTCAGGGCCCCGGCTGCTGCGCCGGGACCACGACGTTCCGGTAGCTGAGGGTGAGGAGGAACGCGACGACCACGGTGGCGAGCGCCACCACGAGCGGCGGCGCCCTCAGCAGCCCGGGCGCCATCCCGGCGATCACGAGCAACGCCAGGGTGCCGCGCCACGGTCGGTGCACTCCGTACAGCACGACGCCGAGCAGGGTCCGCCCGACGATGTGCAGGGCGATCCCGCCCATGATGACGAGCGACCACACGGCGTTCGCCCGGCCGAGGGGTTGGCGGATGGTGAGCTCGGCGCCGACCGCCACGGCGACGGTTCCCGCGACCATGATCCCGTGGCAGTACGCGGCCGCGACCGCGATTCTCGGCGCGCCCGTGTTGACGGCGGTTCCGAGATCCCGCCCGGACGGCAGGAAGTAGTTCCACAGCATGACCGTCGCGCTGGCGAAGGCGACGGCGAAGGCGAGGGTGCGGACGTAGTCGAAGCCGGCGCTGCTGTAGGCCTGTCCGCTGAGCACGACGAGCGCGCCGAGGGCGATGATGTGGATCTGACGGTACCGCTCGGCGATGTGGTCGCCGATGACCTTCAGATGCGCCGACGGTGCCCTCAGTTTCGGCACCGGCCAACCGAACCAGGCGCTCGCGCCGTCGACGACGATCGCCGCCGCCCACAGGGCGAGCCGGCCCGGGACGGGGAGGAAGGCTCCCACCAGCCACAGGACGGCCGAGACGCTGAACCAGACGAGGACGCGCGCCGAGCGCGCCTGCAACGGCGAACCACGCAGGACGGGGACGAGCACCAGCCCCCGGACGATGTGGATGCCGGCGTAGGCGCCGGCGAACAGCAGGCCGTGATCGCCGAAGGCGGTCGGGACGGCCGCCGCCATCAGCAGTCCGGCGAACATGATGACGATGATGAGTCGTTGCAGCCGGGGCTCGTCCGGGTTGAACCAGTCCGTCGACCAGGCTGTGGCGACCCAGACCCAGTAGATCGCGGCGAGGAGCACCAGGGACTCCGCGACGTTGACCAGGCTGAGGTCGGCCAGCGCGCGTTGTGACACCCGGGCGAGGGCGAAGATCATGGCGAGATCGAAGAAGAGTTCGTACGCGGAGAGTTCGCGGGGGTCCTTCCGTTTCCGGGTGAGGCGCTCCAGCGGGGTACCCGCGCGGACCGGCTCGGGGCCGATCCGGCCGTAGCTCAGCACGACGCCGATCAGCACCGCGCCGACGGCGCCGCCCACGGCGAGCGGCGGTAACCGCACCATGGCGGGGGACACGGCCGCGATCACCAGCATGCCGACGCCGGCCCGCCACGGGCGTCGCTGGAACAGGGCCCGCGCGTACAGGGCGCGTCCGGCAAGATAGAGGAAGGGCCCGGCCAGGACGGCGGCCGACCACACGGCCCGGGCCTCGCCCAGCGGTTCGGAGATGAGTATCTCGGCGCCCATGGCCGTGACCACGATCCCGACGACCATGATCAGATACGTGTATGAGGCGCGGATGGCGGCCGAGGCCGGTCGTCGGTCGAGGGCGTCCCGGAGGGGGAGCCCCCGCGGCAGGAAGAAGGCCCGGGCCATCAGTCCGGCGATCGCGAACGCGAGGGCGAAGGCGCCGACCCGGACGATGTCGAGATCGGTCTTGCTGAGGGCGATGCCGCTCGCCAGGACCACTTCCCCCAACGCGATGATGAAGACCTGCCGGTGACGCTCGGCGAAATGGTCGCCCTGCACCCGCAGATGCTGCTCCCGCAACAGCGGCAACCCGGGCACCCGCCAGCCGATGCCGACACCCACGTAGTCCAGCGCCACCGCCACCGACCACAGCGCGAGCCGCGGGGTCGCCGGAAGGAACGCGCCGGCGATCCACAGGGGCGCGGTCGCGCCGAACCAGGTCGCCGCGCGCGCGGAACGCGCCGCGGGCGGGTGGCCGTGCAGGACCGCGACGATCGACAGGTGCCGTACGAGGTGCGCCGCGACGTTCGCCCCGGCGAAGACGATGCCGTGTTCGCCGAAGGCCTCGGGTACGGCGGCGGCGGCCACCAGCCCCGCGAACATCATCCCGATGACGATCCGCTGCACGAAGGGCTCGTCCGGGTCGAGCCAGTCCGTCGTACGGGCCGCACCGACCCACAGCCACCAGACCGCCGCGAGCAGCACCAGGGTCTGGAGCGAGTTCTCCCAACCGAAATCGTGCAGGAAACGCCGCGACAACTGCATGAGCGCGAAGATGATGGCGAGGTCGAAGAAGAGTTCGACGAATGTTATTTCGCGGGGTTGCCCGGAATCCCGGATGAGCCGTTCGACCTCGGTCCGCGCCACCGCTCATCCGCCTCGTCCATCGTGGTACCGGGTATTCGTACCACGCTGGGAGAGACGGTCGGGCCGTTATGCGCCGCAGGCGGAAGCGACGGATGGCCTGAGGTTTTCTTGCGAATCCCGCCGGGCGGGCCGGGACGGGCTCCGGCCCGGCGGGATCCGCCGGGCCGGAGCGTGGTGCCGTCAACGGGTGTGCGGATCAGCTCGTCCGCACCGCGCCGGTGACCTTGCTGTCACGGACGGTGGCGCCGATGGCGTCCACCGAGCCGTTCACCTGGCTCTCCACGATCGACACCACGGAGGCGCCGGCCGCGTGGAGCGAGCCGTTGAGGGTGGAGTTGAAGGCGATCAGGCCCGCGCCCGGCGCGACCGCGATCGCACCGTTGACGGTCGCCCCGTCCAGGCAGGTGACGCCGGACGTGACGTTCATGCTGCCGATCTGCCGACCGCTCAGGACGGTCGTGCAGGCCGGGTAGTTGGGCTGCGTCTGCACGTTCAGCTCCGAGAAGGAGATCGCCCGGGCGTTGTTGGTCCGGGGGTCGTCCAGCTTGAGGACGTCGAGACCCTTCTGGATGTCGTTCGAGTAGATGTAGCCGTTGTGGTAGTACGTCGACCAGGCCCCGCCGAGGATGCGGCGGGTGTCCGAGAGCGGGCCCCGCTCCCAGTAGGCGATCTCGACCGGGTTGGCCGAGTCGGTGAAGTCGATCACCGAGATGCCGCCCTGGTACCAGGCCTGGACCATGATGTCGCGGCCCATGGCCGGGATGAGCGAGCCGTTGTGCGCCACGCAGTTCTCAAGGGTGGTGTTCAGACGCGGGATCTTGAAGTAGCCCTTGAAGACCAGCTCGCGGTCCGCCCCCGAGCCGGTGATGTCGTAGATCGCGTCCGCGCCCTGGTTGGCCCGGTAGGTGCTGGTGCAGATCGCGCTGCTGCCGCCACCGAGCTCGTCGGTGAAGACGACCTTGGTGCCGGCGTTGTTGAACGTGGCCGAGTGCCAGAACGCGAAGTTCGTGTCCCGGACCTGGCTGAGGATCACCGGGTTCTCCCGGTCGGAGATGTCGAACAGGACGCCGTCACCCATGCAGGCGCCGGCGGCCAGGTCGAGCGCCGGGTAGGCGGTGATGTCGTGGCAGCCGCTCGTCGAACCGGCGCCGTTGGTGCCCGGGAAGAGAACCGGGGTGGCCACCACGGCGGCGCTGGTCGGGTTGTCCAGCGGCACCTTGACGATCGAGATCTTGTCGTGCGGGGGCTTGCAGTAGAACGCGCCGTTCGACGGGCCGTACGACTGGATGTAGACGTAGACGCTCTTGCCGTCCTTGCTCGGCACCAGCGTCTGGGTGTGCGAGCCGCAGTCGGTCCGGACCGACTTGATGTACTGCGGGTTCGCCTTGTCGCTGATGTCGAAGATCCGGATGCCCTCCCAGGAGCTCTCGAGGGCGGACGACGCGCTCGTGCTGCTGCACGAGTCGTTGCTACGGGGCGCGTCGACAGCGAGGAACAGCAGGTTGCCGAAGACCGACGGGTCGCCCTGCGAGCCGGAGCAGACCACCTGGCTGACCACCTCGGGCGAGGTGGGGTCACTGACGTCGAAGACGTTGAAGCCCTCGTAGTTGCCAGCGAAGACGTAGTTGCCCTGGAACGCCAGGTCCGAGTTGTACGCCCCCTCGCTGGCGAACCCGCCGAACTTCGGGACGTTGGCGATCTGCCGGATGTTGTCGCTGCTGGCGATCTCGTCGACGCCGGGGATGGTGTCGGCGGCGGCGGTCACGCCGTCGGCGGCCTCGCCCGCGATGCAGTACTCGGCGAAGTTGTCACCAGCGGCCCGGAACGACTCGCAGACGTCCGTGCCTTCGGCCGAGTCGGTGGCGCCGCTCGCCGGGGTGGCGGCTGCCACGACAGCGGTGAGGAGGAGTGCGCCGGTGGCAGCGAGGCCGACGGCCAGCTTCCGGCTTCCTCGTGAGGTTGGTTGGGACATGTAGCGACACCCTTCGTCATGTGGGCATGAGTAGCGGGACGATATCCCTGATCAGCCACTCAGCCGACGTGGGTTTTGATCACGCTTCGGCAACAGCGGAAAAATTGCGGAAGCCCAAATAACCGCAGGCCCGGCAATCGAATCTTTTCTCTGCGAGGGAGTTGCCGTCGCAGGTCAATGCCGCGCTACCATCCCCGCCAACCTCGGACGTACGGCGGGAGTCAAGTTGTGCTAGGTGGACGGATCCGCGGAATTTCTCGACAGTCGCGGGCAATCGTGCTGATCGAGCTGGCCGTATTGGCGCTTCTGGCTGCGGGTGCGGCGGTGGCCGTCTGGGCGCCCGGCGACGACCCGCGACCGGCGGCGCAGGCCGACCCGCGGCAGACCCTCGACATGCCCGGCCTGCCGAACGCCACCGCGCCGGTGCTGTTGCCCGGACGTCCCGGCGAGTCGGCGCGGAGCCGCCCGGCGAACGAGACGTCACCCGTCCCGCCCCGGTCCTACAACAACGCCGACGTCCGGTTCGTCGCGATGATGATCCCGCACCACGAGCAGGCGCTCGTGATGGCCAGGCTGGTCGCCGCCCGGGGCGAGAACCCGCAGCTCAAAATCATCGCGGACCGGATCCTGGCCGCCCAGGAGCCGGAGATCAGGACGCTGGAGACCTGGCTGACCGACCGGGGTCTGGACCGCGACTCCGCGGGCGACCATCGCCACACCATGCGCGGGATGCAGTCGGCGGAGGCGCTGGACCGCCTCACCGCCGCCCGGGGCGCGGAGTTCGACCGGATGTTCGTCGGGATGATGACCGACCACCATCAGGGCGCGATCGACATGGCGGACGAGGTCCTGGCGCTGGGTGTGGACGGCATCGTCAACGAGATGGCGAGCAGTGTCGTCGTGGAGCAGGGCGCCGAGATGAACCGGATGCGCCAGGTGCTGGGCGCCGCGCGGTAGTTCGAGCCGGCGGCGGAGCCGGCGCGCTTGCACTTAGGCGTATACGCCTATAACTTACGTCCGTGCCCCTGGACGCGTCACGCAACAGCCTGGTGCTGCCGATGCTCGGGCTTCTCGTCGAACAGCCCGCGCACGCCTACGACCTCACCACCCGCCTGGCCGACCGGTACCGGCACCTCACGGTCACCCGCAGCACGGTCACGTCCCTGCTCAAGGCGCTCGAGAGGGCCGGCCTGGTCGCGTCCCGGCAGCCCGAGCGCGTGGGCAACCGGCCGCCGCGCACGGCCTACGAGTTGACCGACGCGGGAGTGGCCGACTTCCGCCACAAGGTCGAGGCGGGACTACGCGACAGCGCGGCCGCCTCCATGGACTTCGTCCTGGCGGTCGCGTACGTGGGGATCCTGCCGGCCGCGCAGGCGGCGGCCCTCCTCGACGCGCGCGCCGACCGGCTCGACCGGGACCTGGCTGTCCTGTCCGCGCGACCCGACGGCGTGGCCGAGGCGCACATGCTCGAAGTCGCCTACTGGCACACCATCGTCGCCGCCGAGGTCGCCTGGATCAGGACGCTCGCGCGGCGGATCCGATCGCACGACATCGACTGGCCCGACGGGCGGGCCGACGGACCGGGGAGGACGGAAGCGTGAAGTTCGGCATCTATCCGGGCGGGCGCGCCGGGGTCCTCTGCTCGTACCCGCCCGACCCCGCCGCGATCCGCGACCTCGTCGACGACCTCGCCGGCGGCCGGCCCTTCGTCGTCCGCGAGTACGT
This sequence comes from Micromonospora costi, assembly GCF_003626655.1. Classification (GTDB taxonomy): domain Bacteria; phylum Actinomycetota; class Actinomycetes; order Mycobacteriales; family Micromonosporaceae; genus Micromonospora; species Micromonospora costi. The sequence goes on along the minus strand of NZ_RBAN01000008.1, from coordinate 73,849 downwards.
GCACTTCTTCGGCGACGCGACACCGCCGGACGTCGTCACCTCGCTCGGAGCCGAACACGAACTCGCCCACCTCACGATGCCCGACGAGTGGTACGCCGAGGGTGGCCGCGAACTGGACCTCGTGGCCAGTTACATCCCCCGGGCCGCCGACATCCCCGGGTGGCTGACGTTCCTCGACTCGGTCATCGACCGCTACGGGCACCTGACGCGGTACCTCCAGGTGACGCTGGAGCCGAACTTTCCCATCCCGCTCATCGACGGAAGCGCGCCCGGCGTCCTCGACGCCCTGACCCTCGGCATCCCGCACGCCCGTGCCGCCCTCGACGAGCGGGGCCTGCGGGACGTACGGATCGGCTTCTCCGTCGCCGAACCGGCGGAGTGGTTGGGCGGCGACGACGCCTTCTGGTCGTACCTCGCCTCGCTGCCGTACGAGTCGTTCGCCGCCCACGTCGACTACGTCGGCCTGGGTCTCTACCCCGATGCCTTCTCGCCCGTCGCGCCGCGAGGTGCGCCCGGGGACACGGCGTCCCTCACCACCCACGCCCTTCACCACCTGCGTGACCACTCGCTGCGCCGCGCCCACATCCCGGCCGGCACGCCCATCCACGTGGTCGAGAACGGCACCCCGAGCGGGGCGCCGCGCACCGAGCAGGCGCAGTGCGACTCCCTGTCGGACATGCTCGGCGCGATCCTGGCCCACCAGCGGTCGCTGAACATCACCCAGTACGAGCTGTTCAGCCTCCGGGACGCCGCCAGCGACTCCACCGAGCCGACCGGCACGCTGGGCCTCGTCACCGACACCTACCGGCCGAAGCCCGCGTTCGCGGTCTACCGCGACGTGGTCCGGAACGAGCCGCCGTCGGTGCACTGACCGGCGCTGCTCAGATCGGGCTCACCGGATCCGCGCCGGCGTCGAGGTCGCCGACGAGGGAGGCTGGGGCGCGCATCCGCCAGGCGTCGGTGACGAGTTCCGCCAGGCGGTCGACGCCCACCTGCGCCAGCCGCAGCATGACCAGCGGCAACCCGTCGTACGCGGGCGTGGTGAAGAAGCGTTCGGGCTCGCCGAGGAGCAGCGCCTGCTTCTCCGCCTCGTCGCCGACGTACAGCACCGCCACATCGGTGCGGATGACCCGTGGCCGGCCGGGCGTGCGCTCGGGGTAGGACCACACGAACCCCTTGTCGGCCACGCGGAAGTCGAAACCCTCACTGTCGATCTCGACGACGTGGGGCAGCGCCAGCGCGAGCCGGCGGACGTCGTCCGCGTCAGCCATCGAGACCGCCCCCGGACACCGACCCCTGCATCCGTCCAGCCTAACCGCCGCGCGATCGTCCTCCGGCGGAGGCTCACAGCGCCCGCACCACGGGAACCGGGCCGATACATCGATCTTGACCGCTGAATTCGGCCGCTGATAGCGTCGCGGCCACAGGAAGCCGTCGCCGTGACGGGCCTCTGCGGGGCGCACGACGCCCGCCCGTCGCGTGGACGACGACACCGCCCACGTCTCGTCGAGGAGTCCCTGTGTGTGAGGCCTGCGCCACTCCACCCCCCGCTCCGGTCCTCACCCGCGCCCAGGTCCTGAGACTGCTCGGTGTCGGCGTCGGCGCCGCGGTCCTCCCGGCGGTCGCCGGCGGCGGCCCGGCCGCGGCGCACGGCACCGGGCGAGGACCGGTGCTGGTGGACAACGTCCGCGGTTACACGGTCACCCGCGACGGGCGGCTCCACCGGTTCTCCAGCATCCTCATCGCTCCGAACGGGACGGTCGCCGGCCTGGACGCCCGCGCGGGTCGCGGCGTACGACGCATCGACGGCAGGGGTCGGGTCCTGCTCCCGGGCATGCACGACGCGCACGGGCACCTCTGGAGCTACGGCGCGCTGGCCTCGGAGCTCGACCTCAGCGGCACCCGGTCCCTCGCGGAGGCGCAGCAGGCCCTCGCCGCGTACGCCGCCGCCAACCCGGACCTGGCGTGGATCACCGGGCGGGGATGGAACCAGGTGATCTGGGGGCTGGGCCGGTTCCCGACGGCGGCCGACCTCGACGGGTTCGTCAGCGACCGGCCGGTGTGGCTGGTCCGGGTGGACGGCCACGCGGGTGTGGCCAACAGCGTGGCGCTGGCTCTCGCCGGGGTCACCCGGGACACGCCCGATCCCGCGGGCGGGCAGATCATCCGCGACGCGGACGGCAACCCGACCGGGACGCTGATCGACAACGCGATGAGCCTCGTCTCGTCCAAGCTTCCCGCGCCGACCCTCGAGGACGTCCGACGGCGTGCCCTCACCGCACAGCAGAAGCTCAACGCCGTCGGCATCACCTCCGTCTCCGACGCCGGCACCGACGCCGCCGGCTACGTCATCCTGCGCGAACTGGCCGGTGCCGGCGCGCTGACGATGCGGGTGAACGCCTTCCTCACGTGGGACGCCTTCACCGCGATCGGCGCCGAGGCCCGGACGGACTCGTTCGCGGCCGACATGCTGCGCGTACGCACCGTGAAGCTCTACGTCGACGGGGCGCTCGGCAGCCGCGGCGCGGCGCTGCTCGAGCCGTACAGCGACGACCCCGCCAACACCGGCCTGCTCCGGATCGCTCCGGAGGAGCTGGACCGGCGGGTCACGGCGATCCTGCGCCAGGGCTACCAGGCGGCGATCCACGCCATCGGCGACCGGGGCAACCGGCTCGTCCTGGACGCGTTCGAACGGGCCTTCCGCACGGTCGGCGACGCCCGGCTGCGGCACCGCGTCGAACACGCCCAGGTCGTCGCGCTCGACGACATCCCCCGGTTCCGGGACCTGGGTCTCATCGCGTCGATGCAGCCGGTGCACGCGACGGACGACATGAACATGGCCGAGGACCGGGTGGGCCCCGAGCGCATCAAGGGCGCGTACGCGTGGCGGAAGATGCTCGACCAGGGGACGGTCATCGCCTCCGGCTCGGACTTCCCGGTGTCCTCCGCCCTGCCCTTCGAGGGCATGCACGCCGCGGTGACCCGCACGGACCGGGAGGGCCGGCCGGCCGGCGGGTGGTACTCCGACGAGGCCATGACACCGGTCGAGGCGCTGCGTTCGTTCACCCGGGACGCGGCGTACGCGGCCCACCAGGAGCGGGTGATCGGCAGCCTGGAGCCGGGCAGGTGGGCCGACTTCGTCGTCACCGACCTGGACCCGTTCCACCTCCCGGCCGGCCGGGCGATGTGGCAGACCGGAGTGCTCCAGACCTGGGTCGGCGGGCGGCAGGTCGGCGACTACGGCGACCTCTGAGCCGCCGGCCGTCGCCGCCGACCTGCTCGCCACGCAGATCTGGCAGGCCGTCGGCGACCGGCCCGTCCGCACCTCGTGACCGGCCCCGCCCCCGGGCTGCGGGCCGGTCCGCTCACCGGTCGAACACCTCGACAGCCAACTCCCGCACCACGGTCTCGTCGACGTCGACCCCCAGGCCGGGGCCCGTCGGCACCCGGGCCGTGCCCTTGGCGACCTCGACGGTCGCCCCGGTGGCGTACGAGGATCGCACGAACTGACGCCCGTTGAGGTCCACCGGCGTGTCGATGCCGAACGCGGCGAACAGGTGCAGCGAGGCGGCCAGGCCCAGGTCGGAGTCGGTGAGCCCGGAGCCCATGAGGCGTACGCCGCTGTCCTCGGCCAGTGCGCACAGCCGGCGGGACAGCGTGAGCCCGCCGCTGCGCTGCACCTTGGCGATCGCCACGTCCACGGCGCCGAGCTTGACGAAGGTGGCCAGGTCGCTCGGGTGACGCAGACTCTCGTCGAGTGCGACCGGCACCGGTGACGCCTCCCGGAGCCGGCGCAGCCCGGCCACGTCGTTGGCCGGCAGCGGCTGTTCGAACGCGCTGACGCCCAGGTCGGCCATGCGGCGCGCCATGCGGAGTGCGGTGTCGGCGGTGTAGCCCTGGTTGGCGTCGACCCAGAGCGGGGCGTCCGGCGCGGCCTCGCGGACCGCGCGGACCACGGCGGTGTCCTCGGCCTCGCTGTGCAGCCCGACCTTGACCTTGAAGGCGCGGTACCCGAGGTCGAGGCCCTCGGCCACGCAGTCGGCCACCTCGTCGGCGGTCTGCCCGGAGACGATCCAGCCCAGGGCGATGGTCTCCTGGCGGCGCTGCCCCCACAGCACACCGACGGGTACGCCGAGCGCCCGGCCGAGCAGATCGTGCAGCGCGACGTCCACCGCGGACTTGGCCAGCGGCGCCCCGATGCTGAAGCCGCGGTTGATGGCCCGGTCGAACGCGGTGGTCACCCCGTCGAGGTCCCAGCACGGGCGGCCGAGGACGGCCGGCGCAAGGTACCGGTCGATGGTGCTGACGATGGACTCCGCGGTCTCGTAGGTCCAGGCCGGGATCGGCGTCGCCTCGCCCCAGCCGGCGACGCCGTCCGCGCTGACCTTGACGAGGATGCGGATGCTGGGCCGGCCCGCGACGGTGACGGACCCGCCGGACACGCCGAAGGAGCGCAGCGTGGGCAGCGCGACGGCGAACGTCTCGACGCGGTCGATGGTCAGGCCGGCCAGGGCGGGGGCGGGGTGCGTCACGGGCTGCCTCTCTCTGGGTGCCGTTCCCGGTACGTGTCACGGGACGTCCGCGCTGCCTGTCACGGGACTTTCGCGGTGCTCGCCCGGAGGACCACCTCGCCGGCCATGCGGTGGATGCGGCGCCGCCGCCCGGGGTTCTCGGTGAGGGCGAGTTGCATGGCCCGCTCGCCCAACTGCTGCAGGGGCAGGGCGACGGTGGTGAGCGGAGGCGTGAGGTCACGGACGATCGGGATGTCGTCGAAGCCGGCGACGGACACGTCGGCCGGCACCGACAGCCCGTGGTCGCGCAGGGCGGCGAGCGCGCCGATGGCCATCACGTCGGTCACCGCGAACACGCAGGTGGCGTCCAGCCCGCGCGTCAGCAGGTCGGTCATCGCCGCGTACCCGCCGTCGCGGGTGAAGGCGCCCTCGACGACGTCGTCGGTGTGCAGCGGCACGCCCGCCCTGGTCAGTTCGTCGCGGAAGCCGGCGACCCGGTCGGCGACCGTGGTGAGCGTCCGGGGCCCGGTGAGCACGGCGAAACGGCGATGCCCGAGGTCCAGCAGGGCGCGGGCCATGGCGGCGGCTCCGGCGCGGTTCTCCGGCAGGACGGCGTCGACCCGGAGGCTGCGGTGCCGGCTCACGACCGCGACCCGGCCGCCGCCGTTGATGTAGGGCTCCAGTTCGGTGTGGAGGGCGCGCTCCCAGTCCGGGTTCTCGAATCCGGAGCCGATGAGGAGGATGGCGGCGGCACGTTCGGCGCGCAGGATCGACACGTACGCGAGCTCGCGTTCGGGGTCGCGGAACGTGCTGGCGAGCATCACCAGCAGGTCGTTGTCGTCGGCGACCCGCATGATGCCGCCGGCCACCGTGGCGAAGTAGGGGTCGCTGACGTCGTGGCAGATGACGCCGACGGTGCGGTGGGAGGCGCCGGCGAGGGCCCGGGCGTGCGCGTTCGGGGTGTACGCGAGCTGCCCGGCGGCTTCGAGGACCCGGTCGCGGAGGTGGGGTCGGACGGGGGCCGTCCCGTTGAGCGCCCGGGAGGCGGTCGCGAGCGAGACCCCGGCGGCCCTGGCCACGTCTTCGAGTGTCGCGTGGGGACGTGGCTGCATGGACTCTCCCGCAAGGAACTCTTGACCGTCTATTTCCGCGTCGTTACGGTACACCGTGAAAGCGCTTACTGAAAGCGCATTCAGGCGGGGCCCGTTACGTCGAGGTAAGAACCGCCGCCTCGGTCCATCGCCCCCACCTACCCAGCGGCTGCGCAATCAGGACAGCCCACGGAGAACGGAGGGTCATGGCCGCGCAGAGCTCGACAGACCTGCTGGAGCGGGCGGACGCCGCCGGGGGCGGCGCGGTCACCGTCCGCCGGCGGACGGGCGTGGGCCCCGGAGTCGCCCGGTTCGTGCGGGGGACGTGGCGGCCGTTCGCCGTTCTCGTCGCGATCTTCGTGGCCTGGTGGGCGGTGACGGCCGCGAACCTCATCAGGCCGTACCTGGTCCCGTCGCCCGGGGCCACGCTGGACGTCATCCTGGCCCAGTCCAGCTACTTCGCGCACAACACCTGGATCACCACCTACGAGACCGTCCTCGGCTTCCTCATCGCGATCGCCGTCGGCGTGATCTCCGCCGTGGTCATGGTCTACTCACCCACGGTCGAGAAGAGCCTGTACCCGTTGCTGCTCTTCGCGCAGGTCATCCCGAAGATCGCGATCGCGCCGCTGTTCATCGTGTGGCTCGGTTTCGGGCTGACCCCCAAGATCGTCGTGGCGGTCCTGATGGCGTTCTTCCCCATCGTGATCTCCACGGTCACCGGCCTGAAGTCGATCGACCCGGAGATGCTGCAACTCTCCGCGACGATGGGCGCCGGCCCGGGCCAGACGTTCTGGAAGATCCGTTTCCCCGCGTCGCTGCCGCACCTGTTCGCGGGTCTCAAGGTCGCCGCGACGATGGCCGTCACCGGCGCGGTGGTCGGCGAGTTCGTGGGCGCCAACGAGGGCCTGGGCTACGTGATCCTCCAGGCCAACGGCAACCTCGACACCCCGATGCTGTTCGCCGGGCTACTGATCATGTCCCTGCTCGGCGTCGTCCTGTTCGTCATCGTCGAACTGATCGAGTACGTCGTCCTTCCCTGGCAGGCCAGCCGCCGTGCCGACGCCGCCACGACGTCGCTGTAAGAGGAGAGATCCATGAAGCTGCGCACCCTTGCCGCCGCGCTCGTCCCCGCACTGCTGCTCACCGCCGCCACCGGCTGCGGGTCGGACTCGGGCGAGCAGAGCAAGAACGCCGAGGGCCACGACAAGGTCACCCTCACCCTCAACTGGTACCCCTACGGCGAACACGCGCCGTTCTACCACGGCAAGAAGCAGGGCATCTTCACCAAGCACGGCATCGACCTGACCATCCAGGCCGGTCAGGGCTCCCAGAAGACGATCCAGGCGACCGCCGCCGGGCAGACCGACTTCGGCTGGGCGGACACGCCCGCCCTGCTGGGCGCCGTCGGTCAGGGCATGAAGGTCAAGAGCGTGGGCGTGTTCCTCCAGACCACCCCGTCGTCGGTGCAGTTCTTCAGCGACAAGAACATCACCACGCCGGCCGACCTCAAGGGCAAGACGATCGCCTCCACGGCCGGCGACGCGCTGAGCCGGACCTTCCCGGTCTTCCTCAAGGCCAACGGCATGAGCGCCAGCGACGTCACCCTCCAGAACACCGACGCCGCCGGCAAGATGGCGGCCGTGATGTCGGGCAAGACCGACGCGCTGCTCGGGTTCGCCACCGACCAGGGCCCGACCATGCAGGAGAAGGCCGGCAAGCCGGTCTCCTACCTGAAGTTCGCCGACCTCGGCCTCAACTTCTACAGCAACGGCCTGCTCGCCTCCCAGGACACCATCGACAAGAAGAAGGACCTGGTCACGCGCATGGTCGCGGCCACCAGCGAGGCGTGGACGTCCGCCCAGGGCGACCCGAGCGCCGCGGTCGACGCGATGGAGGGGGCCTCCCAGCAGTTGCCCTCCAAGGCCGTCCTCACCGAGCAGTTCAACGCCACGCTCAAGCTGCTGCACACCGACGCCACCACCGGCCAGGCGCCCGGCGTGAACAGCGAGGACGACTGGAAGAAGACGATCACCGTCTTCGCCGAGGCGGGCGTGATCACCAAGGCGGACGATCCGGCGACGTACTGGGACGCGAGTTTCGCGCCGAAGGGATGACCTCGATGACGGTCGGCAACACCACCACACCGCGGCCGGCGGACGGCACGGCAACCGGCGCGGCTGTCGAGATCGACGACGTGGCGGTCCGGTTCCACACCCGGAAGAAGGACGTCACCGCGCTCACCGACGTCTCGCTGCGCATCGAACCGGGCGAGTTCGTGTCGATCGTCGGCGCCTCCGGGTGCGGCAAGTCGACGCTGCTCAAGCTGGTGTCCGGCCTGCTGCGACCGTCGTCCGGCCGGGTGCGGCTGCACGGCGAGGACGTCCGGGGGCCGCGACGCGACATCGGGTACGTCTTCCAGCGTGCCGCGCTGCTGGACTGGCGCTCCGCGCGGCGCAACATCCTGCTCCAGGCCGAGATGCGCCGCATGCCGAAGGGCGAGGCGCGCGCACGCGCCGACGAGCTGATCGCGATGACCGGCCTGTCCGGCTTCGATGACGCGTACCCCAACGAGCTGTCCGGTGGGATGCAGCAGCGCGTGGCGCTGTGCCGCGCGCTGCTGCACCGCCCGCCGGTCCTGCTGATGGACGAGCCGTTCGGCGCGCTCGACGCGCTCACCCGCGAGCAGATGAACGTCGAGCTGCGCCGGATCTGGCGGGAGACCGGCACCACGGTGCTGCTGGTCACGCACTCGATCGCGGAGGCCGTCTACCTCGCCAACCGGGTGGTCGTCATGACCCCGCGCCCGGGGACGGTCGCCGAGCTCATCGACGTGGACCTTCCCACCGAACGTGACTACGGCCGGACGATGGCCGAGCCGTCCTTCGCCCGCGCCACCGGCCGGATCCGCGAGTTGCTCGGCGCGGCGACGACCAGCGAGTGACCGGGGGCCGGCCATCAGGCGGGCCGCGCGGCGCGGGACTCCTGGCACGCCTCGACCGAGAGGTACGCGGACAGCGCGTGGAGGAAGTCGGCCGCGTCGAACATCTCGCCCGCGGAGGCGACGCCGCTGGTCCTCGTCCGGCCGTCGAGGATGCGCCGGACCGCCTCGACCGCCAGCGGTGCGCTGATGGCGTAGATGTCCTGGCCGCTGGCGACGACGCGTCGACGCGTGTCGCCGGAGCGCACGACGACGTCGACCGTGAACGTCTGCGCGGACCGGCCTCGCTCGTCGACCGCGGCCGGTGCGGGCGTGTCCGGCGCGGCCAGGTCCCGCGCCGCGTCGACGGTCATGTACGTGCGCACCTCGGGGATGGGCAGATGGCTGGGCACGGTGACGACGTCGGCCATCGTGAAGCCGCCGAGCACGGTCCGGCGGCCGGTCGGAGTGGGGAACTCCCACTCCAGGGCCGGCAGGTCACCCTCGGCGTCGTGGTACTCCAGCCGGCCGCCCGTGTAGCGGACGCGCCGGCCGTCGCGCCGGTCCCGGGAGACGGTGCCGGACGCGAGGGTCCCGGTCGTCGGGTGCCAGCTGCTCAGCCCGTACGCGACGTGCGCCTCGTCGGCCGCCGTCCAGTCGCCCATCGCCATGGTGACCAGCAGGTCGCCGAGTCCGCCGAAGAAGGCCATCGCCGGGACCACGGGAACGCCGGCGGCCCGGGCGCGGTCGGTGAAGTGCGTGAAGGTGTCGAGGTTCGCCTCGATCTCGGCCGCCACGTCCACGTAGGGGATCCCGGCCCGCAGGGCGGCCTCGATCACGGGGGCCGCGGTCGAGGCGAACGGACCGGCGCAGTTGACGACGGCGGCGGCGCCCGCCAACGCCCGGTCGAGCGACGCCGGATCGTCGACCGACGCCACCCGGTGCTCCAGCCCTGGATGCGACGCCGCGAGGGCCCGCAGCCTGCCGGCGTCGCGACCGAGGAGAAGCGGGACGAACCCGCGCTCGCGCAACTCCGTCACCACGAACCGCCCGGTGTGCCCGTACGCGCCGAACACCGCCACGGTCTGACCCGCACCCATCTGCAGTTCCTCCCCGCTCTTCGAAAGATCGACTGAGAAGATCCTCCAGCGGCCGAAGGGCCCGGACGAGTGTCTGGAACGCCATCCCCCGTACACTTTCGGACATGGCCACTGTCGCGCTCGCCGCCACCGACGGGATGCTGCACTTCGAGCTCGCCATGGCCTGCGAGGTCTTCGCCCGCGACCCGTCCGGCCTGGCGGACCCGTGGTACGACCTCGTGGTCTGCGGCCCGGGCCCGGTGCGGGTCGGCAGGTTCCAGATGGACGCCGACGACGGGTTGGAGCGGCTCGCCCGCGCCGACACCGTGATCGTCCCTTCCGTGGAGGACATCGACGCGGACGTGCCCCCCGACCTGCTCGACGCCGTCCGCGCGGCCCACGAGGCGGGCGCGCGGATGGTCTCGCTGTGCACCGGCGCGTTCGTGCTGGCCGCCGCCGGAGTGCTGGACGGGTTGCGCGCCACCACCCACTGGGCGCACACCGAGGCGCTGGCCGCCCGCTATCCGCGGGTGACCGTCGACCCGGACGTGCTCTACGTCGACAACGGCACCGTGCTCGCCTCCGCCGGCAAGGCCGCCGCGATCGACCTGTGCCTGCACCTGATCCGCCGCGACCACGGCTCGACGGTCGCCAACGCCGTCGCCCGCCGCCTCGTCGTACCACCGCATCGCGCCGGTGGTCAGGCCCAGTTCGTCACCACCCCGGTGCCCGCCCGCGACGACCATCCCCTCGCCGACCTGTTCCCCTGGGCGATGCAACGGCTGGACCGCCCGCTGACCGTGGAGGACCTGGCCCGCCAGGCGAACATGAGTTCGCGCAACCTGGCCCGCCAGTTCAGGGCGGTGACCGGCACCACCCCGCTGCAGTGGCTGTCGACGCAACGGATCCGTCGGGCCCAGGAGCTGCTGGAGAACACCGACCACAGCATCGACGTCATCGCCGAGGCGGCCGGCATGGGGACCGCCACGACGCTGCGCCGGCACTTCCACCGCACCGTCGGCGTACCCCCGGACGCCTACCGGCGCACCTTCCGCAGCGCTGGGCCCTCGGCGGGTTCGTGACGGGCGTTCTGCCGCGACCGCCCGACCGGGCCGTCCGCGACGACCCGGAGGTCAGCCGAGACCGAGCCGGTGCAGGGCGAGGGCCACGAACCCGCGCACCGACCTGTCCCAGCCGGGTACGTCCGCGTCGACGTCCGTGACGCGGGCGTCGGTGAGCACGTCGAGGGCCAGGTCGGGCAGACGGTCGCCCAGCCGGTATGCGAGCCCCACGGCCGCCGTGACCCGGACGACCGCGGCGTTCGCCGCCAGCAGCTCCCGGAGGCGGGCGTCGATCCGCCCGGAGTCGACGGGCCAGTGGCCGAGCGTCAGGTTGGCGCTGGCCCGGGTGGCGGTGGGGTGCTCGGGTACCGCGACGAGCCCGGTGACCGCGGTGTCGTCCGGCGCGAACCAGGCGAGGATCTCGGCCGCGTACGCGCCCACGTGCGGATCCGGATCGGTGAGCCACCGGACGTACCGGTCGGTGTGCCGGGCCCCGGCACGGTAGGCGTCGGCCTCCCAGCGGGCCGCCACACCGTCGGCCAGGTCCGCTGCCTCCTCGTGCTCGAACAGGTCCTCGGCCTCCAGATGCCGCTCCACCAGCGCGACCTGCTCGTCGGTGATCCCCTCGGCGGCCGCGAACGTCGGCCGCGGATCGAACGGCAGCGCGTCGCCACGCCGGTCGCCGAGCACGACCGCGCGGAGCAGGCCGGCCACCGCCGCCCGGTCCGGGGTGCCCGGGTCGTCCGCGAGCGCCACCAGGAACGGCACCGCGTGGCAGCTCGCACCCCAACGCGTGCCCTGGTGGTACACGTTGCCGGACAGCTCGGACAACGCGCGGCGCCGGACCGAGGCCTCGCCGGACCGCAACGCCCGCAGCTGGTCCGGCACGTCGACGGCCGGACCGTACGCGTGGTGCAGCGACTCCCACGGGACGTCGTCGAGCCCGGCCAGCGGGTCGCGGAGGTGAGGCATCCGACGGTTCTACCAGGCGGGCCGGGAATCGCCGAGGCAGCAGCCGGGTAGGAAGGCCGTACGGCGATCGGCCGCCAGCAGGGCCGTCGGCGCCGCGGAATCCTGGACCACCCTCGTTCTGGCATCGAGGGGCGCGTCGGACGACGGCAGGGAGGGCCTGCGATGCGTGGACTCGTCAGTGGCCCGGCGTTCGCGCTGTCCCTGCTGCTCTTCCCGCTCGGGCTCGCCGTCTCGCTCGTCGCCGAACCGGGCTACCGGTGGTGGGGCGTGCCGCTGATGCTAGCCGCGCTCGGCCTGGCGGTCGTGTGGTGGCTCGTCACCGGTCGGCACGACCAGGCCGAAGGCGAGGTGCCGCCGGTCCGTCATCTGCTGCTGACCCTCGCCGGCATCTTCGGGGTCCAGTTCGTGCTCGTCGGGCTCGGCTGGGTCGCCGCCGTGTCGGGTGCGGGACGGTCACTGGCCGTGGCGTGGGTCGCGGTCGGCGTGGCCCTCTTCGCCGCCTTTTGGAAGGGGATCGTCTCCCACTACGGCGACGAGGGCTGAGGCGCGACCCCGGGCGCCGACGCCTTCGTGTCCGTCCCGCATCCGGATCAGGCCGACTGAGGCCGCCGGCCCGCCCGGAAGCGGGCCGGCGAGACGCTCAGTAGCGCAGCGCGCGGAGATTGGCGTAGCTGTCGCAGGCGGACGAGACACCGTCCGGGCGCGGGCTGTCGTTCTCGGTCAGGTAGTACTCGACGCCGGCCATCCTGCTGTAGGCGAAGATGCGCGCGAAGTCGATGGTGCCCTCGCCCACGTCCGCGAACGAGCCGTCGGCCGCCATGTCCTTGACGTGGAACAGTGGGAACCGGCCCGGGTGCTGGCTGATCAGCTCCACCGGGTCGACGCCGACGCTGGCCGCCCAGTACAGGTCGAGTTCCATCGCCACCAGGTTCGGGTCGGTCTCGCGCAGCAGCACGTCGTAGCCGCGTACGCCGTCCCGGGCCGTGAACTCGAAGCCGTGGTTGTGGTAGGCCACGGTGATGCCCGCCTGCTTCAGCCGGGCGCCGACGGCGTTGAGTGTCGCCGCCACCTCGGAGTAGTCGTCGAGCCCCCAGGAGCCGGAACCCGAGATCCGGACGTACCGGGCGCCGAAGGCCCGGGCGTTGGCGATGACGCCGTCGATGTTGTTCTGGAGGTCACCGAGCCCGATCCCGATCGACGGGACGGACAGACCGGCGTCGGTCACCACCGGCGCCAGAGCCGTCGCCGTCCGGCCGTAGAAGTTGTCGACCGCGCCGGAGGGCTCCGCGTTGCGGTATCCGCAGGAGGCCAGCGCCGCCAGGGTGGCCTCGGGAGCGGACGGCATGGTGGCGCGCACCGTGTAGAGGACGAGACCGATCCTCTCGTCGGGGAGCGCGCGCGTCCCGGTAGCCGGCTGCGGCGTTCCGATCGGGGAGCGGGCCGCCGCCCGGACGATGCTGCGGCTCTCCTTCCCGGTCACGACGCCGTCCTTCCGGAGGCCCGTGGCGACGCGGCTCACGGCGCGCACGAAGCTGCCGTGGTCGAGGAACGGCGCCTCGGCCCAGATGGCGTCCATGATCGTGCAGCCGTTGCCGAGGTCGCGGTTCGGCACGCCCGAGTCGGCGCGGTTCCGGCCGAAGAAGACCGTGGCCGAGGAGGTGTACCCCCACGGGCAGCTGTCGGCGGTGGCCGCACGGGTGTCGGGCGCGGCGGCGGCCGACGCCGGAGCCGGTGCGAGGGGCAGGAGGGCGGCGGCGAGCGACACGGCGAGCAGGTGGCGTGCCCGTCTCGATCGGCGGGACGGGCGGGCGGAGTTCAGCTCCATGATCTCTCCCAGGTGGACGTGGACAGGGGTGGTGGCGGCGGATGCCGGGCCGGTGGTGGCGGGACGCCGGAGCCCCGCCACCACCACCCGGGTTCAGCTCACCGTGACGACGACGGGGGTGGACATGGTCGCCCCGAGGTTGTCGGTGACCGTGAGCCTCGCGGTGTAAATGCCCCTGCGGGCGTACGTGTGAGTGGCCTGCGGGCCGTGGGCGACCGCGGTGTTGTCGCCGAAGTCCCACGCGTGGTCGGTGATGGTGCGCCCGGTCGCCGGGGAGGCCGTCGCGGTGAACGCCACCTCCAGCGGTGCCGTGCCCGCCGACGGCGTGGCCGCGGCCGAGACCGTGGCACCGGTCTGTTCCCGCACCCCGGCGCCGTTGAAGCGCAGCCAGTCCAGCGCCATCAGGTCCGGGGTCCCGCCGGTCTGGTTCGGGTTGACGAACACCACGTAGAGCGTGCACGTCCGGCCCGGGTCGGTCACGTCCACGGTCGGTGAGACCAGGTTGTCCCAGCCGCCGGTGCTGCCGATGGTCGCCCGACCGAGCAGTTCCCCGGTGGGGGAGTCGGCCCGCAGCTCGATGTCGCCCCCGCTGCTGCCCGACGCGACGCCGACGGTGACCGAGTCGATGTTGCGGAGGTTCACCGGAGCGAAGCTGATCCACTCGCCGTGGTCGATGTCACCGATGCGCTTGCCGGCGCTCGCGGTGGGCCGGTCGAGGACCTGGATGCCGCTCTGGCCGTCGAAGTGTTCCGCCTCCTTGCTCTTGGTCTGCAGCTCGGCGCGGGTCGAGCCGACGAGTTCCGGTGCGCCGGACGCCCCGCCGTCGGTGTACTGCGCGGTGAGCACGGTGTAGAGGTTCTGACCCGGGCCGTGCCCGTCGCCGCCGTTGCCCTCGGTGATCGCCACCCCGCTGCACCCGATGTAGTTGTCCAGCGGATGGGTGTGCGAGTCGTGGCCGAGCTGGGTCTGCACGACCACCTTCGCGCAGTCGATGCTGCCCTCCTCCGGGTCGGTCACCGTCACCGCGTACGGGATCCGGTCGCCGAAGTCGAAGAAGGCGCCGTCGGGGACGCTGAGGGTCACCGTCGGCCGCGTGTTGCCGGCCGTGATCTCCTGTACGGCGACGGCCGTCTGCCCGTTGGTGGCGGTGACCGTGAGCCGGGCCGTGAAGCGTCCCGCCGTGCCATAGGTGTGGCTGGGGTTGGCGGCGGTGGAGTCGACGCTGCCGTCGCCGTCGAAGTCCCAGGCGTACTGGATGGGGGTGCCGTCCGGCCCGCTGGACCCGGCGCTGGAGAAGGCGACGGTCAACGGCGCGGGCCCGCTGTCCTTGTCGACGGCGAGGCGGGCCACCGGGGAACGGCTGTTGGCGACGTAGTCGATGCGGTAGATGCCCGCGCCCTCGTTGGTGCCGCCACGGCCACTCCCGCTGCCCTCGCCGAAGTCGATGACGTAGAGGGAGCCGTCGGGCCCGAACTCCGCCTCGAACGGCTGGATCCAGGACATGCCGTCGAAGATGCCGTTGATGGACTGCACCTCACCGGGCCGGGTGGGGGCGAAGCGCGGCTCGTCGAACGTCTGCCCGGTCTCGTGGATCGACACGGTCTTGAACCACCTGCGGGTCAGCTCGTAGACGATCCACTTGTCCTCGTAGTACTGCGGGAACTTGGTGAGCCGCTTGTTGGACGGGTCGTAGTCGTAGACGGGACCGCTCATCGGGCCACCGCCGCCGGTGCCGAGTTCCGGGAACTCCGGGGACGCCGAGTAGGCGTACCAGATCAGCGCGGGCCTGGTCGGCGGCAGGTTCGTCAGGCCCGTGTTGTTGGGGGAGTCGTTGACCGGCGCGGCGCAGTCGAAGGTCGGGCCGGAGGTGGAGGTCGCGAAGTCGTAGTCGTTGAACGGGGTGTTGTTGCCGATGCAGTACGGCCAGCCGTAGTTGCCGGCGCTGGTGATCCGGTTGAACTCGACAGTCCCCTCCGGCCCGCGCGTCGGGTTGGCGGAGCGGGCGTCGGGGCCGTAGTCGGCCACGAGCAGCGCGTTCGACGTCGAGTCGACGGTGATGCGGAACGGGTTCCGCAGGCCCATCGCGTAGATCTCGGGCCGGGTCCTCGGGGTGCCGGGAGCGAACAGGTTGCCCTGGGGGATGGCGTACGTGCCGTCGGCCCGGGGCTTGATCCGCAGCACCTTGCCCCGAAGGTCGTTGGTGTTGCCGGCGGTGCCCTGCGCGTCGTACGCCCGACGGCCCGGCCGTTCGTCGATCGGGGCGAAGCCGCTGGACTCGAACGGGTCGGTGTTGTCGCCGATGGCCGCGTACAGGTTGCCCTGCTCGTCCATCGTCACCGAGCCGCCCATGTGGGAATTGGCGCGGGCCTCGCCGCGCCAGGTCGGGATCGTGAGCAGCCGCTTCTCCGAGTCCAGGCTGACGCTGTCGCCGTCGACGGTGAACCGGGACAGGTTGAGCCGCTTCTCGACCCGGTCCGACCACAGCAGGTAGATCCAGTTGTTCCGGGCGAAGTGCCGGTCCAGGGTCATGCCGAGCAGGCCGTCGGACTGGCTGGTCTGCTCCGGCGTGTAGTCGAAGTCCAGCAGCGTGGTGACGGCGAGGGTGTCCTGGTTGACGACCTTCAGGGCGCCGGTGCGCTCGATGTAGAAGACGCGACGGTCCGGTGCCACCGCCAGTTCGAACGGGTCGGAGAGGTCCTGGTTGACCAGCGGGATCCGTTCGAAGTTGGTGCTCCTCGTGGCACCGCAGTCACCGGGGACGGCGCCCGCCGCCCACCGGATACCGCCGAGCAGGTGCTGGAGGAAGGCGGGCTCCTGGAAGGAGGACGAGCTGTGCCCGCCGGCGGTGAACCAGGAGCGGCCACCGTCGTAGTTCTGGCACCACGAGTACGGGTGGTCGACACCCTCGTCGAGCCCCGGGATGCCGTCGCGGACCTTGATCTGGGCGAGCGTGTGGACCTTGCCCGTGGGGTTGGTCCGCCAGTTGTACCACTCCTCGCTGCGCTCCCAGAGTTCCGGCAGATTCTTCGTGGACGGGTGGGCGTGGTCGAGCACCTTGACCCGGCCCGGGAAGGTGCCGCCGGTGGCGGAGAAGTCGGGGTGGTTGTCGAAGATGGCGCCGACCAGTCCCTCGTACCAGGTCCAGTCGCGTTCGCTCGCCGACGCGGCGTGCAGGCCGACCCAGCCGCCACCGTTGCGGATGAACGTCTGCAGCGCGGCCCGCTGGGTGGCGTCGAGCAGGTCGCCGGAGGCGGGCGTGGAGTTGGTGTTGTTGAAGACCAGGGCGTCGAACCGGGCGAGGTTGGCGTCGGTGAACGCCCCCGCGTCGGTGGTCGCCTCGACCGCGAACCCGTGCCGCGCGCCGAGTTTTCGTACGGCGTCGATCCCCGCCGGGATCGAATCGTGGTGGAAGTTCGTGACCTTGGAGAAGACCAGGACCCGGAATGACGGGGCGGCGGCCGATGCGTTCACCGGATTCGCCGTGCCCGCGAATACGAGGGTGACGGCCGTGAGCAGGGCGAGAAGTAGCGGGCGGCGGCGTCTCATACACGCGCTCCTCAGATGGGGACGGGAGTAGGAAAGCGCTTTCCAGCTTCCCCACCCTACGAGCCCCATTTCCACTGGTCAATATCCTGAGGCACTTCAACGCCTGATCGACTCCATTTCGCCGAAGTAGCGGTGTCCTGGCGTCGCGGATAGCGCTACTTCGGCGATCTGGTGTGGATCAAGCGCGGGAGCCGACGTCGGGCGATCGGGTTGGGTTCCCGGCGCTCCGATGTGGGGGACCGTCGCCGTTGGTGTTTGTCGATAGCATCGCCGGGGTGGGCGGGCGATCGTACGGGGGTCTGGCGTGGAGCCGATGACGCGACACGAGGACGGACGGGCCGACACGCCACCACGGTTGGTCCGCGATGCCGTGCGGGACGTCGTCGCGGACGTGGCCCCCGACGAACTGGTGCTCGTCGACGCGCTCCGGTCCTTCGACGACGACACCGCGCTGCGCCGGCTCGCCCGGGCGCGCGGGTCCCGTGACCTGCTCGGATTCGGATTGGGTGAGGTTACGATCCTGGTCACCTCGCTCGTCTGGGTCGCCCTCGACGAGGTCGTGCGCTCCGCCGTCGGAGCCGGGATGGCACGGGCCGGTACCGGAATGCGCACCTGGTTGCGCGCACGCCTCGGTCGGCCTGCGCCGCCCCGGTCGATGCCGGCGCTCACCGGTGACCAGTTGCGGGCCGTCCGGGACCGCGTGTGCGAACTCGCCGTGGCGGCCGACCTCACGCCGGACGCGGCGGCCCTCCTGGCGGACCGGGTGGTGGCGCGGCTGGCGACGTCGACCGGCGACGGGTCACCGACGTGGGACGGTGCCGGCTTCGGCGCGACGGGCCGCGAGGCACCGGGCACGGCGAGCCGCGACGGTTCGGGCACGGCGGACCGCGCCGGCTCCGGTACGGCGAGCGGCGACGCAGCGCGACCGGCGGACCCCGACGACGGGCCGGCATCGGCGGATCCCGACGACAGCGACGGCCAGCGGTAGCGGCGGACGTGTCGGCGACCACGGAGGCGACCGCCGAGGCGACCACGGAGGCGGCCACCGAGGCGGCGATCCCGGCGGGCGCCACCCCGCCGGCGATCCCGCCGGGCACCACCCCGCCGGCCTCGGCTTTCCACGACCAGCGGGCGTTGCGGGCGGGCGCCCTTCCACGCTTCGTCCTGCTGCTCGCCCTCTTCGTCGGCATCGCCGCGACGATCTCCGTGAACGTCATCGACGCGCGCGCGGACCCGGACGGCATGCGCGTCGGTTGCGGGCTGGCCGCGGGCGGCGACCCGGGTCTCAGCGACCTCGACGTGGTGGTCCGGATCGCCGACCAGCGGTCGGCGTACGAGGCGTGCGTGGACCGCTTCGTGCCGGCGCAGGCGTGGTGGTGGAAGCCCGGCGCGCTGCTCCTGCTGCTGATCTGCGCGGCAGCGCTGTACTGGATTCTGCCGCTGTGGAAGGGACGCCGGGGCCGGGTCGTGCCGGTCGAGGAGGTCGAGGGGTACGGAGAGCTGCGGGCGACGCTCGCCGAACTGGTCGCCGTTGCCGGGCTCCGACGGCCGCCCCGGTTCGTCATCGCGCCCGCCACGCCCACCGCCGGGGCCGTCGTCTTCGGGCGGTTCCGCCGGTACACCGTGTGCCTGAACGGCGGGCTGCTCGCCCGGAGGCGCAGCGACGACCAGGGTTTCCGCGCCGTGGTGCTGCACGAGCTGGCGCACCTGCACAACCGCGACGTCGACATCACGTACGCGACGGTCGCCCTGTGGCGGGTGCTGCTCTGGGTGGTCCTGCCCCTCGACCTGCTGTACATCGCCGCGGTGAGCCTGCCCGGCACGGCGGGCACCTACATGGAGACGCGGGAACAGTCCCGCGTCGTGCACCACGTGGCGATGCTCGCCGTCACGGTCGTCCTGGTCTACCTGGCCCGCGCGGACATCCTGCGTACGCGCGAGTTCCACGCCGACCTGACGGCCCGGCGGTGGGGCGCGGACGTGCGACTGTGGCAGGCCGCCGCCGGACCACGCCCGGATGCCCGGCACCCGTCGGCCGTCGGGCGGCTCACGGCCCGGGCGGCGTCCCTCTGGCACACGCACCCCACCTGGGGCCAGCGCTGGCGATCGCTCGCCGACCCGGGGGCGCTGTTCACGCCGGGCGCGTTGGCGTTCTTCCTGACCGGCGCGACGGCGGCGATCACCGCCACCCGCATGCCGGCGCTGCTGTCGCTGCTCGGCATCCCGCAGGAGTGGCGGACCTCGGTCATCTCGGTGACCGTGGCGGTGCTGGTCACCTCCATCACCGGTCTGCTCCTCCGGCCGGCCGCCACGTACGCCGTGCTCGCCTCGGGGCCGGCGCCGTCGGGGCTGCGCGTGGCCGGGTGGCTCGGCATCGGCCTGGTCCTCGGGGAGATCGCGGTCGGCCGGGCGGGCAGCGTCTGGGACCTGCTCCCGGAAGATCCTGCCTTCCTGCTGTTGCACGCGCTGGCCGCGTTCGCGGTCACGTGGTGGATGGCCGAGTACGCCCTGTTGTCGGCCGCCTCGTCGGCGGGCGGACGCCCACGCTGGTCGGCGTGGCTCGGCCTGGTCGTCGGCTGCTCCGTCCTCGCCCTGTGGTGGCGCTGGTGGGAGGCCGAGGGCCACATCGAGGCGGGCGGCATGCTGGCCTTTCTCGGTGAGGGCGTCATCAGGCAGCACGAGCAGGACCTGACGAGCGGCCAGGGCTACGAGGGGCCCCTGCTCGATCTCGTCCCGGGCCTGCCCGTCCTGCTGGCCCTGACGCGTCGCGCGGATCTCTTGTGGGCGGCCGGGGCGCTCTGGCTCCTTCCCCTCCTGGCCGGCCTGCGACGGCCGGCGCCCACCCGACCCCGCCGCCCGCTGCTGGCCGGAGCCGGGTGGGCCGCCGTCGGCGCCGTGGTGCTCGTCCTGGCGGTCACCGCCGCGCTGCGGGCCTGGTCCCCGGTGGTCGACGGCCGGGCGCAGACGCACCTCGTGGCGTACACGATGTGGGTCATGGCGGCCGTGGCCGCGGGCATGTGGCTGGCCGCCGGCGTCACGGCGGCGGTCGCCCGGGACGTCCCGCTGCTGCGCGGGCTCGTGGTGGCGGCCACCGTCGGGCTGGTCGGGCTCGTCACCATGGGCGTACTGCTCGCCGTGGACGGCTGCGCCCGTCCACTCGCGATCCTGGCCTCGTCGTGCCGTCCGGACCTGGTGGGCGGGGGTCGGGTCGTCGAGTTGCTGGCGCCGACCGTCCTGGGTCTGGGGCTGTTTCTCGCCGCCGGGGTGGCCGCCGTGGGCGTTCTGGCGGGCGCGTCGGTCCGCCGGCTGCGCGGCCGGGGCGTGCGCGCCGGGCGCGGACACGCCGCGGCGGCCCGGCCCCCGGAGTCGGTCACGGCGCGCCCCCGCTGGCGGACGGCCGTCGGGGTGGTCGGCCTGTGTCTGCTCGCCACCGCGACGACCGCGGCCGTGACGGTCTCCGACGTCCGCTCACGCGCCCGCGAGGACACCGCGGCCGACGCGCTGGATCCGGTGTTCTCCGGCGGCGTCACGTCGCCGGCCGTCCGCGCCGCGCAAATCCACGCCTGGCTCGTCCTCGGGGGGAGCGACCTGACCCTGGGGATCGCGAAGAGCCTGGCCGAGCTGGCGGAGCCGCTCAACGCGGTGACCTCCGACCCGGCCCGGCGGGTGTTGAACGACTGGGCGGTCATCGAGGCGCAGATGCGTCCGCGCTGCCTGGCCGTGAGCGAGAGCGTGTCCGCCGGCCGCCGGTACTTCCACCATCCCGATCCGCGGGGCGAGGCGGCCTGGGAGGCCCTGCTGACGCGGGCGGACCAGATCGGTGTCGAGTGCGACCGCGCGATCGGGCAGCGGGACCATGCCGCCTACATCACCTCGCTGCAACGACTCGCGCCCCTCGGCGAGGACCTGACGGCCATGGCCAAGGCCATAGCCGGCTAGCCCGCCCCCGCGCCCGCCCCCGCTCCCGTCGATCATGGAGTTGTGGTGGGTGGTCTGAGCCGGTATGCCGCTTTCGTGGGGCACCACAACTGCATGATCGTCGATCGTGGGCGCCGTGCGCGCGGGGCCGCCGGGTCAGCGCGTCGCTTACCCGGTGAGCCCGCGCGGGAGGAACGTCAGCTCACTGGGGCGGCAACAGGCAGAACTCGTTGCCGTCGGGGTCGGCCAGCACCACCCAGTCGACGTCGCCCTGGCCGATGTCGATCCGGGTCGCCCCGAGCGACAGCAGGCGGTCGACCTCCGCCTCCCGGTCGTCGTGGACGGAGAGAGCCAGGTCGAGGTGCACCCGGTTCTTCCCGATCTTCTCATTCAGGGGTGGACCACCCCACGCGATCTTCGTGCCGCCCTGGGGTGACTGGATGGCGGTCTCCTGGTCCTGGTCCCAGACCAGCGGCCAGCCCAGCGCCTCGCTCCAGAAGTACCCGACGGCCTGCGAGCCGTCGCAGGACAGCGCGCCGACGAATCCGCAGTCGGCGAGGAAGTTGTTGCCCGGCCCGACGACGCAGAACTCGTTGCCCTCGGGGTCGGCGAGCACCACGTGGCCCTCCTCCGGACGCTGACCGACGTCGATGTGGCGTCCGCCGAGTTCCAGCGCCCGGGCCACCGTCCGCTGCTGGTCCTCCGGGGAACTGCTCGTCAGGTCGAAGTGGATCCGGTTCTGGGTGACCTTCCGCCCCTCCACGGGGAGGAAACGGAGCCGGAATCCGGTGTCGTCGCCGGGCAGCAGCGTGACACCGTCGTACGGGTCGTCGCCCCGCTCCCAGCCCAGGAGCCCGGACCAGAAGCGCGCGACACGCAGGGGCTCACCCGCGTCGAAGCTGACAGCGAACAGGTGGGACGTCATCCTCGGCTCATCTCCGATCCCCTGAGCGACCGCCGCCGGCGGGATCCCCACCGGCCGGACGAACGGGAGCCTACGTACGAGGCGCGCCACCCGCAGCCGAGTATCGGGGCGGCGCGGCACCGTGGCTTCGCCGGTGCACGGTGTGAACTAGGCTGCCTCGTCATGAGTGAGCCGCGCGGGTCAGGGGTCCTCCGTCACCAGGCGTCGCATGACGGGTTCGTGCCGGCACAGGGACCGCGGGAGTGGTTCGCCGAGGCCATCGACCGGCACATCGAGGAGCACTTCGGGCCGGTCGAGTTCGTGTACCACGAGATCGCGTCGCATCTCGTCGGCGTGCACGTTTACGTCGTGGCGCCCACCGAGGCGCGCCCCTACCGGACGCTGGTCACCTCAGGTATGAGCGAGCTGCCGATGACGGTCCCCGAGGGTCACGACATCAGCCCGTACGCCGAACTGATGCTCTGCCTGCCGGCCGACTGGCCGCTCGGCAAGGCGGCGGGGCTGGACGGCGACCCGGCCGGCTGGCCGGTGCGCGTGCTCAAGCAGGTGGCCCGGCTGCCGCACGAGTACGGCACGTGGATCGGGGAGTGGCACTCGGTGCCCAACGGCGATCCCGCGCAGCCCTACGCCCCGGGCACGCCGTTCGCGGGTGTCGTCGTGACGCCGATGCTGCGCGTGCCGGCCGAGGCCCGCACGATCGCGGTCGGAGACGGCACACAGATCTCGCTGCTCGCGCTGGTACCCCTGCACCCGCAGGAGGTGGCGGTCAAGGTCGAACGCGGCACGGACGCCCTCATCGAGGTGCTCGACCGCGGCCAGGTCACCGAGCTGCTGGAGCCGCAGAGACCGTCGTACGCCTGACGACCCCGACGGCGCCCCCCCCGCGACGAAATCGACCGCCGACTCCGTCGGAACGGGTCCGTGATCGACCGATGAGTTTGCGATGATGCGCCGGTCTACCCAGCGACACCACCGACTCAAGGGGGCACCCCGATGGCGAAGGTCATCTCCACGCTGTTCATCTCGGCCGACGGCGTGGCCGAGATCAATCCCGACTGGCACTTCCCGTACTTCGACGAGAACATGGGCCGCGCGGTCGGCGAGGACTACGACACCGCTGACGTGTTGCTCATCGGCCGGGAGACGTACGACAGCTTCGCCGGCGCCTGGCCCGACCGTGAGGCCGCGGGTGGGGACGACGCGCCGTTCGCCAAGCAACTCGGCGACGTGCGCAAGGTGGTCGTCTCCCGCCAGCCGCTGGAGTTCTCCTGGCGCAACTCCGAGCTGATCCAGGGTGACCTCGTCGATGCCGTCGCCGCGCTCAAGGCCGACGCCGGCATCAAGGGCATCCTCATCCCCGGGTCGATCTCCGTGGTGCAGCAACTGCTCGCCGCGGGGCTGGTCGACGAGCTGCGTCTGCTGGTGCACCCGGTTGCGGCGCGCAAGGGCCGCAAGCTGTTCGACGAGGGCGACGCCCCGTACCACCTGCGGGTGACGGCCTCGGAGGTCTTCCCGACGGGCGTGATCCGGGTGATCTATTCGCCCACCGCCGCTCCCGGCGCCGTCGGCTACGACGACGTCAAGGACCAGGTTCCCGCCGGGAACTAGCGCCATCGCGGGCAGGACCGCCGTGGCGGCGGCACATCCGTCGACGCAACCCGGACTTTCGTCACCATCCATATAACTATCGGCGACAGCGGCATGACTTTTCGTTGACCAATACAGAAGTCACCGCTACCGTCGACGCATGTCTATAGCCGATCTGGCAACGACGTCCGATGGGGTCGAATCCGATCAGCAGACAGTGCGCGTGGCGGTCGTCGGCGCGGGCTTCATGGGGCAGGTGCACGCGGAGGCGGCCCGGCGTGCCGGGGCGCGGGTCGTGGCCGCGATGGCGTCACGGCCCGACGGCGCCGCCGCCGCGGCTCGCGCCGTCGGGGCCGACGCGGGCTACCCGGATCTCGCGGCCCTGCTCGGCGACGCCGAGATCGACGTGCTGCACGTGTGCACGCCCAACGCGTCGCACGCGCCGGTCGCCGCCGCCGCGCTCTCCGCGGGCGTGCACGTCGTCTGCGAGAAACCGCTGGCCACCGCGAGCGCGGAGGCCGCGGCACTGGTGGCGGCGGCCGGCGACCACGTGGCCAGCGTTCCGTTCGTCTACCGTTTCCACCCGATGGTGCGCGAGCTGCGCGCCCGGCTCTCCGCCGGCGAGGCCGGGGTCCTCGCCAGCGTGACCGGTGGCTACCTCCAGGACTGGCTGTCCCGCCCGTCCGACGACGACTGGCGGGTCGACGCCGCGCTCGGCGGGCCGTCGCGGGCGTTCGCCGACATCGGCTCGCACTGGTGCGACCTGTTCGAGTTCGTGACGGGCGACCGGATCACCCGCCTGTCCGCCCGCACCGCGGTCGTGCACGAGCGTGCCCGCCGGAACGGCACCCCGACCGAGGACCTGGCTGCCGTGCACTTCACCACCGCCGCCGGCATCATCGGCGCACTGGTGGTGTCGCAGGTCGCCGCGGGCCGTAAGAACCGGTTGCACCTGGAGCTCTCGGGCACCGACGCGAGCTTCGGCTTCGACCAGGAGGATCCGGAGCGGCTGTGGGTCGGCCGGCGCGAGGGCGGCGAGACGTTGCTGCGCGATCCCGGGACGCTGCATCCCTCGGCGGCCCGCTACGTCCGGCTGCCCGCCGGGCACGCCCAGGGCTACCAGGACTGCTTCGACGCGTTCGTCGCCGACACCTACCGGGCGGTGCGCGGCGAGGCCGTCCCGGACGGGCTGCCGACGTTCGCCGACGGCCTGCGCGCCGTCCGGATCACCGATGCGGTGCTGGCTTCCGCGGCCGCGGACGGCGCGTGGACAGCGGTGCCGACATGACGACCGCGACCACGACGACGGTGCGGATGACGGGGATCAGCAAGTCCTTCCTCGGCGTGCCGGTGCTGCAGGGCGTGGACCTGGAGCTGCGTGGCGGCGAGGTGCACGCGGTGATGGGTGAGAACGGCGCGGGCAAGTCCACACTGCTCAAGGTGCTGGCCGGGGTGCACCGGCCGGACGGCGGCACCATCGAGGTCGACGGTGACCCGGTGTCCTTCGCGGGCCCGACCGACGCGCAGCGGGCCGGCATCGCGATCATCCACCAGGAGTTCACGCTGCTGCCGCACCGCAGCGTCGCCGAGAACGTCTTCCTCGGCCGCGAGCCCGTGCGCCGGATGCAGGTCGACCGGCGGCGCATGGTGGCCGACACCCGTGAGCTGCTGGACTGGCTCGGCGAGGACGGGATCGATCCGACCGACGCCGTGTCGTCGCTGTCGGTCGCACAGCGGCAGGTCGTCGAGATCGTCAAGGCCCTGTCGACGAACGCGAGGGTGCTCGGCATGGACGAGCCGACCGCCGCGCTCGCCGACCACGAGGTCGAGCTGCTCTACGACCTGGTGCGCCGGCTCCGCGAGCGCGGGATCGCGATCCTCTACGTCTCGCACCGCATGCGCGAGGTGTTCGACCTCTCCGACCGGATCACCGTGCTCAAGGACGGCCGGTTCGTGACCTGCGCCCCGACCGGCGAGCTGACCTCGGAGGCACTCGTCCGGCACATGGTGGGCCGCGACCTGGGCGAGTACTACCCGGACCGGGCGGCCCCCGCCGACCTCGGGCCCGTCCGCCTCGCCCTGCGCGGCGCCGGCAACGACCGCGTACGCGACCTGGACATCGAGGTACGCGCCGGGGAGATCGTCGGGCTGGCCGGGCTGCAGGGGTCCGGCCGCTCGGCCGTGGCCCGCGCGGTGTTCGGCGTGGAGCCGTTCACCCGCGGCGTGCTGGAGGTGGACGGGACACCGCGGCAGGTGACCCGGCCCCGCACCGCCGTACGCCTCGGGATCGCACTGGTCACCGAGGACCGCAAGGGGGACGGTCTGGCGCTTCGCCAGTCCGTACGCGACAACACGTTGCTGGTGCGCCGCGCCGCGCTGCGCGGCGCGCGATCCCGCGCCCGGTCGGACCTGCCGGCGTTGCTCGACCTGGTGACCGTGGTGTCGCGCGGCGAGCACCAGGAGGTGCGCTTCCTGTCCGGCGGCAACCAGCAGAAGGTCGTGCTCGCCAAGTGGCTTGCGGTCGAGCCGAAGGTGCTGATCGTCGACGAGCCGACGCGGGGCATCGACGTCGGCGCCAAGCGGGCCGTGCACGAGCTGCTGCGGGACCTCGCGCGACGCGGCGTGGCGGTGCTGATGATCTCCTCGGAGCTGCCCGAGCTGATCGGGATGAGCGACCGGATCCTCGTCATGCACGACGGCGCGCTGGCCGGTGAGCTGCCGGCCGGTGCGAGCGAGGGAGCCGTGATGGCGCTCGCCACCGGGCACGGGATCGGTGAGGTGGCATGAGCACCGTTCACGAGAACATCGCCCCGGCCCGGCGTACCGCCGCCCGGCCGGCGGTGCGCCGGCGGCTCACCCCCGTCGTCATCGTCTACCTCGCGCTCGCCGCCCTGCTCGTCGTCGGCAGCGTCCTCGTCGGGATGCGGGGAGAGGTCCTGCTCGATCAGGCCGGCATCCTCAACATCCTCACCCGGGCCACCGCGCTCGGCGTCGTCGCCATCGGCCAGACGATGGTGATCCTCACCGGATCCCTCGACCTGTCGGTCGCCTACCTGATCGGCCTCACGTCGCTGATCGCGGCGGAGACGATGGCCGGGCGGGAGGGCATGATCGTGCCCGGACTGCTGCTCGCGCTCGCCGTGGCCGCTGGCGTCGGCCTGGTCAACGGCCTGGTCATCACCGTGCTGCGCGCCAACGCGTTCATCGCGACGCTCGGCGTGGCGCTGATCCTGCGCGGCTACCTGGAGCACACCTACACCGGCCCGGCCGGCGACGTCCCGCGCGGCTTCCAGCACCTCGGCTACGACCGGATCGGCCCGGTGCCCGTCGCGGCGCTGCTCATGCTCGCCGTCGTCGCGCTGTCGTGGTGGTACCTGTCGCGGACCCGCCCCGGCTACCACATGTACGCGGTCGGCGGTGACGTCGAGGTGGCCCGGCTGTCCGGGGTGCCGACCCGCCGGGTCATCGTCACGGCACACGTGCTGTGTTCGGTCGCCGCCGGCCTCACCGGCGTCTACCTCGCGAGCCGGCTCGGCTCGGGCGCCCCGTACGTCGGCACCGACGCCGGGTACGACCTGGAGTCGATCGCCGCCGTCGTGCTCGGCGGGACGCTGCTCGCCGGTGGCCGCGGCGGGGTCGTCGGCACCCTCGGCGGTGTCCTCATCCTGGCGACCCTGGACACCATCTTCGACGACCTGGAGGTCGACCCGTTCTTCAAGGACGTGGTGCGCGGGATCGTCCTCGTGACCGCGGTCGCGCTCTACGCCCGCCGCATGATGGCCGATCGCGCCCGGGGGAGGTTGGCATGACGTGGCGCCCACGCCTGGCCGAGGGCACCGCGCCGGTGCTCGTGGTCCTGCTCCTGCTGCTCGTCGGCCTCGCGATCGCCGGCCCGGCCTACGACGAGCCGTCCGGCTACCTCGCGCTGCTCAAGCGGGCCGCGCCGCTGATGATCCTCGCGATCGGGCAGTACTTCGTCATCGTCTCCGGCGGGTTCGACCTGTCGGTCGGTGCCCTGGTGACCGCCGGGGTGGTCATCGCGGCCCGGCTCATCGACGGCAGCGAGTCCGCGACGACGGGGGTGATCCTCCTCGTGCTCGGGTTCGGCCTGCTGGTCGGCCTGGTCAACGGGCTGGTCACGACGAAGCTCCTGGTGCCGTCGTTCATCGTCACGCTCGGCATGCTGCTGGTGCTCGACGGCGCGGTGTTCCTCTGGACCGACGGCGCGCCCCGCGGCGCGCTGTCCGCCGGGTTCCGGACGTTCGGGCGCGGCGCCCTCGACGTCCCGGTGCTCGGCGAGGTTCCCTGGTCGGTGCTCATCCTGCTGGCGATCCTGGTGGCCGCGGCGCTGTTCATGCGCAGCGGCACCGGCCGCGCTCTGGTGGCGGTCGGCGACAACGAGGCCGCCGTACGGCTGTCCGGAGGGCAGGTCGACCGGCTCCGGCTGCTCGCCTTCGTCCTCTCCGGGCTGCTCGCCGCGGTCGCGGCGATCCTGCTCGGCGGGTTCGCCGGCGTCTCGGCGCAGGTCGGCAGCGGCCTGGAGTTCCGTGCGATCACCGCCGTCGTGCTGGGCGGCGTGCTCCTGGGCGGCGGGCGCGGGTCCGTCGTCGCGGCCGCCGCGGGCGCGCTGTCCCTGGAGGCCCTGTTCACGCTGCTGAACCTGCTCGGCGTGAGCGGTGCCCTGGAGTCGGCCGTCCAGGGCGTGATCATCATCGGCGCCGTCGCCTACGCCTCGCTCGGCGGCGGCCTACGACAACGGCTGCGGTGGTGGCCGAAACAGCGCGACAGCGTGCGACCCGCTCCCTCCTGACGTCCCCTCGGCTGGTAAGGAGATTCGCAACCATGACCAAGAGATGGGCCCTGGTGGCCGTGGCCGGCGTGCTCGCCGTCGCCGGATGCTCCAGCGATCTGCCCGAGGAATCCTCGGGCAGCGGAACACCCAGTTCGGACACCCGTAAGTCGGAGTTCTTCGACCAGGCCGAGTACGACCGCCAGCTCGCCTTCCGCAACGCCACCCCGCAGGGGCCGGAGGGCAGGCCGTGGGAGCAGATGCTCGAGCCGCAGATGGTCGACACCGCGAAGTTCGCCAAGCCGGGCGGCGGGTACACCCTCTGTTTCTCCAACGCCGCGGTGGACAACCCGTGGCGGCAGGTGGGCTTCAAGACCATGCAGGAGGAGGTGAAGCTGCACCCGGAGATCACCGATTTCGTCGTGCTCGACGCGGAGGCCAAGGACGACAAGCAGATCAGTGACATCCAGTCGCTGACCGGTCGCAAGTGCTCCGCGATCATCATCTCGCCGAACACCACGGCCACGCTGACGCCGGCCGTCGAGCAGGCGTGCGCGACCGGCGTACCGGTGATCGTGTTCGACCGGGGCGTCAACACCGACTGCCCGGTCACCTTCATCCACCCCATCGGCGGCTTCGCCTTCGGCGCGAACGGCGCGGAGTTCCTGAAGGAGCGGGTCAAGCCGGGCGGCAAGATCCTCGCCCTGCGCATCCTGCCCGGCGTGGACGTGCTGGAGCAGCGGTGGGCCGCCGCCAACGAGATCTTCGGCGGCACCGAACTCGACGTGGTCGGGGTGGAGTTCACCGACGGCGACGCGGCCAAGACCAAGAGCATCGTGGCCGACTACATCCAGCGCGAGGGGAAGATCGACGGCGTCTGGATGGACGCCGGCGCGACGGCCGTCGCGGCGGTCGAGGCGTTCCAGGACGCCGGCGTCGACGTGCCCGCCATCGTGGGGGAGGACCAGCAGGACTTCCTGCGGATCTGGGTCGACGAGGGCCTGAACGCCGTCGCGCCGACCTACCCCACCTACCAGTGGCGCACCCCGGTCATCGCCGCCGTGAAGATCCTCAAGGGCGAGCAGGTACCGAAGGAGTGGGTGCTGCCGCAGCCGCGGATCACCGGCGACACCGTCCGGGAGTACGTGAAGCAGGACATGCCGCCGCTGCACTACGCGATGTGCGGCTGCGAGGGCATGCCCGGCTACCCGGGGCCGTGGAAGTGAACCGACGTCCGCTCGGGGTCAACACCTGGGTGTGGACCTCGCCGCTGACCGACGCGACCTTGGCCGCGCTCGCGGCCAAGGTCGCGGGCTGGGGCTTCGACGTGCTCGAACTCCCCGTGGAGACCCCGGACGACTGGGACCCGAAGCGGGCCGCCCAGGTGCTCGCCGACCACGGCCTGGGGGCGACCGTGTGCCTCGTGATGCCGCCCGGTCGGGAGCTCGTCGCGGCCGACCGGGCCACGGTCCGATCCACGCAGGACTACCTGCGCACGGTGGTGGACGTCGCCGTGACCGTCGGATCGGCGGTGATCGCCGGGCCGGCGTACGCCTCGGTCGGCCGTACCTGGCGGCTGTCGCCGGCCGAGCGGGCGGCGGCGTACGCGCAGCTGCGGGAGAGCCTCGCGCCCGTCGCCGCCCACGCGGGCGAGGCCGGTGTCACGGTGGCCGTCGAGCCGCTCAACCGCTACGAGACGAGCCTGCTCAACACCATCGGCCAGACCCTCGACGCGATCGGCGACCTGCCGCACTGCGGGGTCGCGCTCGACCTCTACCACCAGAACATCGAGGAGACCGACGTCCCGGCGGCGATCCGCTCGGCCGCCGGCCGGGTGGCGCACGTGCAGGTGTGCGGCAACGACCGCGGTACGCCCGGCACCGACCACCTGGACTGGCCGGCGATCCTGGCCGCGGTCGACGCGACCGGCTACGCGGGCCCCCTGTGCATCGAGTCGTTCACCGCGGAGAACGCGACGATCGCCACCGCCGCCTCCATCTGGCGTCCCCTCGCCGAGAGCCAGGACGCCATCGCCGTGGACGGCCTGACGTTCCTGAGGACGGTGATGCCCTAGCCCCTCACCCGCGCACCAGTCCGACGGCGCCGGCACGCCGCACGGTCACGACAGCATCAGTTCCTCGCGTCCCAGGAGGTTCCGCACGACATGAACGTGACCCGGCGTCCCCGGTGGGGACGGTTGCTCGCGATGCCGGTCGCCGCCGCACTCGCGATGTCCATGATCAGCCCCGCGCCAGCCGCCGCGCACCCCGGTACGCACGGCGACGCTCACGTGCTGATCTTCACGAAGACCACCCAGTTCCGGCACACCGAGGCGATCGAGCAGGGCGTTCCCGTGCTGCAGGCCGCCTTCGCCGACGCCGGGATCACCTCGGAACACACCGAGGACTCGTCGGTCTTCAACGACGAGGACCTCGCGCACTTCGACGCGCTGGTGATGTTCCAGGCCTCCGGCGACCCGTGGACCGCCGGCGAGAAGGCCGCCATGGAGCGGTACATGCAGGCCGGCCACGGCATCGTCGCCATCCACAACGCGACCGACATGCGCGGGAACTACGCGTGGTGGGACAAGATGATCGGCACGCTGATGCCGGGCCACGCCGCCACCGGCAGCAGCCCCGGCCTGCCGGGCACCGTCCGCGTCGAGGACCACACCCACCCGTCGACCAGCCACCTGCCGCAGCGCTGGCAGCGCGCCGACGAGTGGTACAACTACGCGCTCAACGTCCGCGGCGACGCGCACGTGCTCGCCACGATGGACGAGACCACCTACGACCCGGGCGGCAACGCCATGGGCTACGACCACCCGATCTCCTGGTGCAAGCCGTACGACGGCGGCCGCGCCTGGATGACCGGCATGGGCCACTTCGGCGCGCACTACACCGGCGAGCCGCAACTCGTGCAGCACATCGTCGGCGGCGTGAAGTGGGCTGCCGGAATTGCTCAGGGCGACTGCGGCGGGACGACCTGGGACAAGTTCGAGCGCGTGCCGCTGGACCAGAACACCAGCGCGCCGTACGCCATGGACGTCGCGCCGGACGGCCGGGTGTTCTACACCGAACTCGTCCGCGGTGAGATCCGGGTGTACGACCCGCGCACGCGGACCACGTCGACCGCCGTCACCATCCCGGTGTACTCCGGTGGTGAGGACGGCCTGCTGGGCATCGCCCTCGACCCGAACTTCGAGGACAACGGCCACCTCTACGTCTACTACTCGCCGGCGAGCGCCGACGACACGAACCCGGCCACCTTCGTCAACCGGCTGTCCCGGCTGACCGTCGGCGCGGGCTCGCAGATCGACCGGGCGACGGAGAAGGTGCTGCTGGAGGTGCCGGCGCGGCGGCTGCCCGACGAGCCGGGGCACACCGGCGGCGGGCTGGAGTTCGGCCTTGACGGCAACCTGTACCTCGGCGTGGGCGACGACGTGAACCCGCACTCCGAGCCGTCCGGAGGCTACGCGCCGCTGTCCGAGCGGGACGGGACGTTCCACGACGCGCGTGCCACCTCGGCCAACACCAACGACCTGCGCGGCAAGATCCTGCGGATCCACCCGGAACCGGACGGCACCTACAGCATCCCGGAGGGCAACATGTTCCCGCCGGGCACCGCGAAGACCCGCCCGGAGATCTACGCGATGGGGTTCCGCAACCCGTTCCGGTTCTCGATAGACCCGCGGACCGGCGCCCTGGGCATGGCCGACTACTCGCCGGACAACGGCAACGACAACCCGGACCGCGGCCCGGCGGGCATCGCCGAGTGGAACCTCATCACCGAGCCCGGCTTCTACGGCTGGCCGCTGTGCATGGGCAACAACGAGCCGTTCCGGGACGTCGACTACCGCACCAACCCGGTGACCGTCGGCGGGTACTTCGACTGCGCCAACCCGGTCAACGACTCGATCCGCAACACCGGCCTCACCGAGCTGCCGGCGGCCAAGCCGGCCACCATGTGGTACGGCTACAAGCGATCCTCGGTGCCGTCGGTCATCCCCCAGGGCGGTGGCCTCGCGCCGATGGGCGGGCCGTTCTACCAGTACGACCCGGACCTGGAGTCGGACACGAAGTTCCCGGCCTACTACGACGGCAAGCCGTTCTTCTACGAGTGGTCCCGCAACAGGATGTACTCGATCATCCCGACCTCCGACGGGAAGGTGGAGAAGGTCAACCCGTTCCTGCCACAGGAGCAGTTCCTCGCGCCGATCGATTCGACGTTCGGCCCCGAGGGCTCCCTGTACGTGCTCGACTGGGGCGGCGGCTTCGGGCGGGACAACCCCGACTCGGGCCTGTACCGCATCGACTTCATCTCCGGCTCGCGTTCCCCGGAGGCGAAGGCCACCGCGACCCCGGACTCCGGCCACGCGCCGCTCGAGGTGCGTTTCGACGGCGCGCCGTCGTCCGATCCGGAGGGCGAGCCGCTGACGTACGCGTGGGACTTCGACGGCAACGGCACGGTCGACTCGACCGACCGGGCGCCCACCCACACGTACACCGCCGACGGTGTCTTCGACGCGCGGCTCACGGTGACCGACCCGCACGGCAAGACCGGCACCACGACCGTGCCGATCACGGTCGGCAACACACGGCCCGAGGTGCGCTTCGAACTGCCACCGACCGGCGCGTTCTTCGACTTCGGTGACGAGATCAGCTGGAACCTGACGGTCACCGACGCCGAGGACACCCAGATCGACGACGCCGACGTGGTGATCCAACCGGCGCTCGGCCACGACGGGCACGCCCACCCCGCCGAGCCGCTGCACGGGCGGACCGGCACGGTGGCCACCTCGCTGGGCGGCGGGCACAGCGACGACATGAACGTCTTCTACGCCATCGACGGCCGCTACACCGACTCCGGCGGCCCGGGCGACATCCCGCCGCTCACCGGGTCGGACACCACCCTGCTGTTCCCGAAGCAGCGGGAGGCGGAGTTCTTCGACTCCTCGCAGGGCGTCACCGTGACGCCGTCACGGGACGTGGAGGGCCACGCCGACGCCATCACCGGGCAGAACGGCGCCTGGGCGTCGTACGACCCGGTGAACCTGCGCGGCGTCGACAGGCTGGTCCTGCGCGTGAGCGCGGCCAGCGCGGGCACCGTCGAACTGCGCCGCGGCGCACCCGACGGCGTCCTGCTGGGCACCGCGCAGGTGCCGGCCACCGTCGCCGGCCGCTACGCCGACGTGGCGGTCGACGTCACCGACCCGGGCGAGACCTTCGCCCTGTACGCGGTGTTCCCGGGCGCGGGGGAGCGGCGGCTGAACTTCATCGAGGCCGACGGCAAGGGCGTCTCGCCCACGAGCAAGCCGAAGGTCGCGGTGACCGCACCGACGCCGGACGACGACCTCGAACCGGGAGCGATCCAGGTCACCGCCGACGCCAGCGACGCGGAGAACACGATCACCAAGGTCGAGTTCTTCGCCGGCGACACCTCGATCGGCACCGACACCACCGCGCCGTACGCGGTGACCTGGAACGCCACGACCGAGCAGCGTTACCGGCTGACCGCCGTCGCCACCAACGACAAGGGCGCCAGCACCACCTCACGCATCGTCGAGGTGGAGGTCGGCGACCTGTACGGCGACTGGCAGACCTTCAGCAACACCAACGCCACGTTCGACCGGCCGGACACCGACACCTGGGTGGTCACCTCCGGGGGCGGGAACATGTGGCAGGGCACCGACCAGTACGGCGCGGTGTACCTCCCGGCCGCCGCCGGCAACCAGTGGACCGCCACGGTGAAGATCGAACGGCAGGGCAACTCCAACGCGTCCGCCAAGGCCGGGTTGATCGTCCGCAACGACGTCACCCAGCCCGGCACCTCGCCCGGGTACGCGGCCATGACCATGCGGGCCGGGCTCGGCTTCGAGTGGCTGCGCGACACCGACGGCAACGGGCAGCTCGACGCCAGCACCGGCGCCAGCACGACGAGCTACCCGGCGTGGGTGCGGATCGTGCGCGACGGTAACCAGTACTACGGCTACTGGAGCAAGGACGGCGTGACCTTCACCCGGGTCGGCGACCCGGTGACGCTGCCCGGCGCGGTGAGCCCGCAGGACATCGGGCTCGCGGTGACCGCGCACAGCACGTCGGCCACGAGCGAGGTGGAGTTCTCCGGGTTCAGCATGGTCGACGAGGTCATCCACCCCGGGCCGGATCCCGAGCCCGAGCCGGGGCCGGGTTGCCTCGTCAAGGGCTCGGACACGTTCGACGGCGCGGCGCTCGACACAGGCCGCTGGACGGTGGTGCGCAACGCGCCGAACCTCCCGGCGCGCGTGGCCGACGGTGCGCTGGTGCTTCCGGTGACCAACGGTGACATCAACGAGGAGTCGACCGGCCCGATCAGCTACGTCGGCCAGCCGGCACGGCCGGGCGCGTGGACGGCCGAGACCACGATGTCGATCAACCACAGCCGGGAGTGGCAGCACGCCGGGTTGCTTATGCACGGCGGTGACGACGACTACGTGAAGCTGGCGTACACCCGCAACTCGTCCGGTGGGCGGATCCTCGAGTTCCAGACGGAGGCCGCGGGCACCCGACGGTGGCACGCCACCGTGCCGGTACCCGCGGACTTCCCGGACACCATCCACCTGCGGCTGGTCAGCGACGGGTCGAAGCTGACCGCCGCGTACTCGACCGACGGCCGCACCTGGACGGCGATGGCCGGCGAGGCGACCGTGATCCCGGGCGCCACCATCGGCCTGATGGCCGCCGGTGACACGGCGACCCCCGCCGTCGACGCGGTGTTCGACCACTTCACCGTCACGCCCGACTCGACCGACGACGGCGTACGCGCAGCGACCGACGAGTTCGACGGCGACGCGCTCGACGGCTGCCGGTGGGACGCCGTGGTGCGCTACGACTCGTCGAAGGTCGCCGTCACCGGCGGCCAGCTGCGGATCGAGACGCAGCCGGGCGACATCAACGGCGGCAACACGCTGTCCCCGCGCAACTTCGTCCTCCAGGACCTGCCCGACGGGGACTGGACCATCCAGACCCGGCTCACGCCGACGATGCTGCACCGCTGGCAGCTCGCCGGGTTCCTGGTCTACGCCGACGACGACAACTACGTGAAGTTCGACGTGGTGGCCACGAACACCAACGGTTCGCCGACCGACCTGCGAGCCGAGCTGGTGTCCGAGCGCAACGGGGAGTTCGGCAACGGCGGCAACCGGTCGATCGACGTCGCCGAGGCGACCGAGAGCGGCTGGTACGACCTGCGGCTGAAGCGGACCGGGAACACCTACTCGGCCGAGATCAGCGACGGGGGAGTCACCTGGACCTCGCTGGGTGACCCGGTCACCAACGACGCCCCGATGACGTCGTTCGGCCTGATGGCGGTGGGCCCGGAGCAGGTGTCGCCGGTGACGGTGGCGTTCGACTACTTCCGGGTGGTCGACACGGTGGCGCCGTCGGTGTCGGTGGCCGTCGACCCGGCCGCGCCCAACGGAAAGGACGGCTGGTACGTCTCGCCGGTCACCGTGTCGGCGACTGCGTCGGACGACCGTCCCGGCCCGGTCGGCATCACCTACGCCGCCGGCGACGGTGAGTGGACCGACTACCGGGAACCGCTTCGGCTGACCGACGGCATGCACGCGCTGCGGTTCCGGGCCGTCGACGAGGCCGGCAACACCTCGCCCGAGCAGGCCGTGTCGGTGCAGGTCGACTCGACGGCACCCGTGGTGTCGTTCGGCGGCGTCACCGACGGCGGCTCCTACGAGCTCGGCAAGGCGTTGCCGATCAGCGCGTCGGCGAAGGACCCGGCGTCCGGCGTCGCGTCCGTCGTCGTACGGCTCGACGGCCAGCCGGTCACGGCGGCGGTCGCGCCGACCGCCGGTACCCACCGGGTGACCGCGGTGGCGACCGACAAGGCCGGCAACGAGGTCGAGTCGGCGGCGTCGTTCGAGGTGGTCGCGACGTTCGCGAACACCCGGGCGCTCATCGACCGGTACCACGCCGACGGCCTGATCCCGACCGGCCGTGCGGCAGTGCTCAAGGGCCAGCTCGACGCGGCACGGCACCTGGCGGACGCCGGCCGGGAGACGCAGGCCAGGGCGGCGCTCGACCTGTTCACGGGGACCGCCCGCACGGTCACCGACGAACAGGCGCGCACCCAGCTGGTCGCCGCCGGCGCCTACCTGAGGGCACACCTGTGAGGTGATGACGGCGAGCCGGTGCCGGCCGGCTCCCGACCGGTGCCGGAGCACGCCTGGCGTGCTCCGGCACCTGGTCTTTCGGGCGAACAGGGTCACCGCTCACTGGCGGACCAGTCCGCCGCGTTCATAGGATCGGCTCTCGTGGAAATGATTCGAAACGTGGTCGTGTTCGACGCCGCTGACCTGCACGCTGAGAGTGCGTTCTGGGCGGGAATGCTCGGTGGGCACGTCTTCGAGGACGAGACGTTCCACAGCGTCATCGACGCGGCCGGTGAGTGGCGGATCGGCGTCCAGCTCGCGCCGAGGCACGTTCCTCCCGACTGGCCGGACGGCGCGCCTCAGCAGGTACACATGGACCTCCACGTCGAGGACCCCGTACAGGCGCACGATCAGGCGATGAGGCTCGGTGCCCGCTTGCTTCGAGCCGGTGACCTGGAAAGCGACGAAGGGCACCAGGTGTACGCCGACCCAGCCGGCCACCCGTTCTGCATCGGCTGGGGGCACCCGTCCCGAGAGGCGCTGGCAACGTTCGTCCGCGAGCGGTTGGGATAGGCGCCGACCACGCGCGGGTGATCATTCAGGCGGTGCGGGACTCACCTCTGCTTGCCGTCACGGAACAAGGAGACGGCTTTCTCGATACGTCGCTGACGCGTCTCGGCGCTCTTGGCGGCGTTGATGTTGTCGACGTGATATCGCTGCACGCTGTTCGAGAGCTTCTCGAAGAAGGCCCCAGCTCGCTCGTCAGCCGCGAGAGCGGCGGCAAAGTCGGCTGGGACGTCGACCTCGCGAGGGGTGTCCGCGACCGTCAGCGTTACGTGAACCGGATCCCCGCCCTTCAGGCCGGTGGCGCTACGGACGGCGGCGCTGACGCTGATCATGTGCCTGCCGCCCATCACCCCCACGGTGTTCCGGTACTCGTAACCGTTCACCCTGACGACCACGGGCGGGCGCTTGCCTGCCGCAAGCTGTTCGATGACCTCCGCTGGCACGACGATCCCGGTGTTGTTGCCGCTCGCGGTCACAGTTGTCTCGAAGGTCACGCTCTTCGGCGCCGGCGCTGTCATCGGAACCGTTTCTCCTCATCATCCGATCTTTCAACGGCGGAATCTGGCGGGCGACGGCCCGCGATCGCCGACGCTGCAGCTTCTTGGACCCTGGCTGCCAGTATCCAAACCGCCACGGAGGCAAATGCGACGCCATGCGGCGAGTCGGATACGACCTGACACGGGTCGTGGAGATCGACGCCGGGTACGGCCTGCGGAGCGCGCCCTGCGACCGGATGATCGTCGCGGTCGAGGCGTGTGACATTCCGCCGCCCCAGCTCGAGCAGCGCTAGTCGTTCACGACCTCGGCCACGTCACTGGCTGAGGTGCGACTTCGGGTGACGTTGTCGTATGCGGTCTGGTGGCGGCGAATTTCGGCATGGTGGTCGGCGGACCAGGCCGCCAGAGCCAGGACGGTGGACAGGAGCGAGGTGCCGAGTTCGGTGAGGGCGTACTCGACGCGGGGTGGGACTTCGGGGTAGGAGGTCCGGGTGACGAGCCCGGTCCGCTGCAGGTGTTTCAAGGTCAGCGTGAGCATGCGCTGGGAGATGCCGGGGATCGCGTCGGCCAGGTCCGAGTAGCGGATGGGGCGATCGGCGAGGGTGCCGATGATCAGCACGCTCCACTTGTCGCCGACAAGATCCAGGACCTCGCGGATGAAGTCGGCGTCTTCGTTGTTCCAGTGGGCGCACGGCCCCGGCACGGTCCGCACGTTCGCCCGGACGTTGGTTCGTCTCCGTCGAAGATCCTCTGCGCTCATGCTCGCCGCCTTCCGTTAGCCAGTAGCTACGCACATGAATGTGCCTTTTGTGCGTCTCTGATTCTAATGCAGGATGGGGCTACGAACAGAGAGTATGAAATGGGGGAGCGTCATGAAGATCGAATTCTGGTCAGACATCGTCTGCCCGTGGTGCGGGCTTATGGACCACCGGCTGCACCTGGCCCTGAACCGGTTCCCGCACACCGACCAGGTGGAGGTGATCCACCGGTCGTTCCAGGTGCATCCCGACCTGCCACGTGAGGGCGTCAGCCAGCGAACGCTGATCGAGCGGGTCGGGGCGCCGGCCGCGACCGTGGACCGGGTCCTGCGACCGATCGAGCGGGCCGCCGAGGCGGAGGGCCTTACGCCCTACCGCGTCGTCGATCGCACGCTCGGTCCGACAGACCTGGCCCACGAACTCCTCGCCTACGCGAGCGATCAGGGGCGCGGCAACGAGATCTGGTCATTGATGTTCCGCGCTCACTTCGGGCAGGCCCGCAAGCTGTGGACCGCCGAGGAGGTCCTCGATTTCGCCGCCGAGGCGAGCTTGGACCGGACCGGGGCCGCGGAGGCCCTGCGTAGCCGCCGCTACCGGGCCCGGGTGAAGGCCGACCAGCGCGAGGCCCAGCGCCTCGGCGCCCACGGGACACCGTTCCTCGTGCTCGACGGCCGCGTTGCGATCCCCGGCGCCATCGGCACCGACGACCTGCTCGCGGTGATCACCAAGACGTGGGCCGAGAGTCACCCCGAGCCGCAGCCGCTGCCGATCGTCTCCGGGGCCGACGGCATCTGCACCCCGGACGGCTGCGCAGTGCCCGAGCTCGGCACCACCTGACACTCCGCCCAGCACCGCGCGGACGGAACGCACCGGGGGACACGTCGCCAGCGACGTGTCCCCGGTGGGGCCGTGAGGAAGCAGGACGTCGACGCCATAGCGGAGAGTGCCGCCAATCTCCGTCCACCGGTCGAGTAGCGCCAGCGTGGCCTCGGGA
This sequence comes from Micromonospora costi, assembly GCF_003626655.1. Classification (GTDB taxonomy): domain Bacteria; phylum Actinomycetota; class Actinomycetes; order Mycobacteriales; family Micromonosporaceae; genus Micromonospora; species Micromonospora costi. Next base: position 34,666 of record NZ_RBAN01000008.1, on the reverse strand, counting down.
ACGGCTTCCCGCTGCAGCACTTTCAGTTGCTCGGCGAAGCGGTCGGCACGGGGCTGCCCTCGCCGGGCCGTGGCCTGGGCAGCCGCGGGGCAGTTCGTCGGGCGCAAGTCCGGTCAGTCGCGCCAGTTCGTCGAGATCTGTGCACTTGGTCTGGTCAGCCTGTCCGTACTGATGGAACAGGACGCCTTCGGCCTTCAGCACCGCGACCGGGACTTTCGTGCCTTCGAGCAGGCCTTGGAAGCTGGTCTCTGCCGCTGCGATCATCGGACGCCGTCACCATCTGTTCCGGCGACGTGATCAATCGAAGGATCAAAGGGTAAGTACAGCCGTTGTCGATGCGCGACGACGGGGGAGCGACGCGGCCCGCCCCGGGTCAGCCGAGGTCGTGCTCCGCCAGACCGGTGTTGAGGACCCAGGCGAGCGGCATGGTGGCGCGGACGGCGTACTTGTCGCCGTCCAGGTGGTGCATGGTCACGGTTTGCGCCGGGTCCTGCTCGATCATCCAGTACTGCGGGATGCCGGCGGCGGCGTACTCGCTGCGTTTGGTCACCGTGTCCACGCCCTCGGAACCAGGAGAGACGATTTCGACGACGAGGAGGACGTCGTCGACCGGTAGCCACACGCCGTCGGACTGAGGCTTGCTCCAGACGACGAGGTCGGGGATGCGTCCGCCGACGCCGCCGTTACGCCCCAGGATGCGCAGCCCGACGGCCTGAGCGATGCGGTCCGCGGGGATGCCGCCCTGGGCCAGCCATACCATCAGCCGGGTCGCGATGATCGCATGGGCGTATCCCGGCGGTGGCATGATCGAGACGACTCCCTCAGGGCTGATCTCGTACCGGTGGTGTTCGTCCGCAGCCATCATCGCGGTGAGGTCATCGAGCGTCACGACCGGGGGCATGTACCTGCCGACCGCCTCTGAGCTCATGGGTGCATCCTACTGGCCCAGTTGGGCAGCCTCCGGTCACGACGGCCCGATGTTCGGCACTACGGGAGGTGTCGCCAATCCGAACCGCTGTCTGATCACACGTGGTCTGCAGCGAGGGTGATCAGGGCGACGGTGCGGCCGTCCGCGTCGGAGAACTCGACTTCGTATGCAGTCGGCGGGCCGCGGAAGATGTGGACGATGTATCCCGACCACGCCGCCATCCTCCAAGATCATCATGGTTCGACGTGCCGGCCGGTGCTATATGGTCAGCAGGTGAGAATTGAGCGTCACTGGTGGAACGGGGACCGGAGCCCGCGGGGGCGCCGCGACGTCTACATCCGCACCGACGGCCAGCGGTGGGAGGTCGAGGCGCAGGCCGGCGGCACCGCGGGCCGGTCGAAGCTGCACCCCTGTCCGAGTCGGGCCTCTGCCGAGATCCTCGCCGGCGCATGGCTGGGTGGTCGCCCGGAGTGGCGGGAAGTGGTGGCCTGACAGCCGCTGTCAGGAGCACTCCCGGCAGACCTCCTGGCCGTCGAGCTGTGCGGCGAGCTGGCTGCGGTGGTGCACCAGGTAGCAGCGCGAGCATCGGAACTCGTCCGACTGCATCGGCACGACCGCCACGGTCAGTTCCTCGCCGGACAGGTCCGCCCCGGGCAGCTCGAAGGTCTCGGCAGCCTCGGCCTCGTCGACGTCGACCGCTGCCGACTGCGGTGCCGTGCTGCGCGCCTTGAGTTCCTCCAGGCTGTCGTCCTCGGTCTCAACTGCGGGTCGGCGCGGTGCGTCGTAATCGATGGGCTTGCTCATCGTGAAGGCCTCTCCGGCTGTGCACGGGTGTCACGGTGGTGGACCGCGGCCCGCGGCGTGGTGCTCAGGCGAGCGCTGGAAGGGTAGCTCGCCTCGGACGCGACGGCACGTAGCCATGATCGTCATCCCGGCGGCGTGTCACCACCCATTTCCTCGGCTCTGGCCCGGACAGGCACTGCCGGACGTACGCACACCGATCGCAGCGATCAATGCGGACGGGAAGGGTCGGCGTCGCCGGCCTGCAGCCGGGTGAGCAGGGTGCTCACCTCGGTGTGCAGGCGACGCAGCTCCGCCGCCGTCGGGGCCAGCTCGTAACAGTGGTGGTGCGCGGCGGCGGACAGCGTCGCCCAGGCGAACGCCACCCGCCGCGCGACCTCGGCGCCCGGGCCGAGCCGACCCCGCAGCATCAGCTGCTTGGCGCGGCCCTGCCGGCAGGCGGCCACGGGCGGCTTGACCCGCCGCCAGTAGGCGTCGATCCCGCCTTCGAGGGCGAGCCGGATCAGGCAGGCACAGGCCCGCGGCCACCAACCGGCGGTCACCGCGACGGCGCCGAGAAGGCCGGCGCCGCGCAGCAGCTGATCGGCCGCCGCCAGGCAGCGCTCCGGCGCCGGCGCGGTCACGACAGCACCCCCACGAGGAAGCGGACGTCCGCGACCAGTCCGGGCAGGTCCGCCAGGTACGCGCCGTGAACACCTTCCCGACACGCCTTGTACGCGTTCACGGCCCGAGTCCCGTGCCGGCGGCCGAGCCAGCCGAGGACGTCGCCGCCCCGCTCGGCGTCGTCGAAGACGGCGAGGGCGACGATCGTGGCGACCCGGCGGGACGCGTCCTCGATCGCTTTCTCGATGTCGGCGTGCGGCACACCCCGGCCCACCCGGGTGCGCCACACCACCCGGTGGCAGGCGGCCTCGATCGCCGAGCGGCACAGCTCCGCGACCACCGGTCCGCGTACCTCGGCGGTGATCTCCTCGTTGCGGGCCAGCGCGTACGCGTCGTCCAGGTAGCGGGTCACCGGGTCCGACGCGGTGCGCAGCGTCACCACCGACCGTTCCGCCCGGGTCACCTCGACGATCCGCGCCCTGCCCAGGTCGAGGCGGCCGATCGCGTCCGGCAGCCGGGTGTCGTGGGTGAACACCACGACCTGCCGCTGCTCGGCCAGCTCGGCGAGCACCCGGGCGAGCCCGTCCACCTTCGCCGGGTCCATGCTCTGCACCGGGTCGTCGACGACGATGAACCGGAACGGGCTCTCCGGCGCGCAGCCGCGCGGCAGGAACGTCGCCAGGCCGAGGGCGTGCATCTCGCCCTGGCTCATCACCCCGAGCGCGGTGCCGTTGTCGGCGCCGTCCACGCTGACCGGGAAGACCACCCGGCGCCGCGTGTTGTTCCCCTCCAGCTTCATGGCGCCGAGTTCGACGTTGCTCTCCTGCCGTAGCTGCGCCCAGATCCGCTGCGAGTGCTCCGCGAACGGCGCCAGCCGCTCGTTGCGCAGGTCCGCAGCGGTGGCCTTCAGCCATGTCCGGGCGGCCTTCAGCCGCGCCAGCGTCGCTTCCCGCTCCGGCAGCCGGGCGGCGGCGTCCGCCCAGGCCCGCAGCTCCGCGGCCGCCTGCCGCCAGCCGGTGCCGCGCTCCCGCAGGATCTTTTCGGCGTACGCGCGGGCGGCCCGCGCCGCGTCCACGACCGCCGGGTAGCGGGCGGTCAGGTGCGCCGCCAACTCCGCCGGCTCACCCGGTACGCGCCGCAGCTCCGCCACCGCCCGCCGCAGGGCATCGACCGGCACCCCCGGAGCGTCACCATCGGGCACCGCCAGGTCGTCGACGAAGTGCCGCACCTGCTTGAGTAGTGCGTCCAGCCGGGTGTTCGCCGCCTGCGCGGCGAGGCTCCGGTCCCGCAGCTGGACCAGCGACTCGGCCGCGGCCGTACGCCAATCGGCGTCGAGCATGCCCGCGGAGCAGACCGGGCAGGATCCGTCGCCGGTGTCCTCGTGGTGCTCGATGGCCAGACGCAGCAACTCCGCGCTGCGCAGCGCCGCCCGCGACCGCCCACCGTCGTGCCGGCTCGCCGCCGCCGTGGCGTCGGCGAGCCGGGCGGCCAGGCCCGCCACCTGCTCGGGCGCGGGCACGGGCAGCTCGACCAGCGCCCGGCACAGCAGCAGCGGCCCGTCGGCGGTGACCTCGTCCGGTTCGTCGAGGATCGCGGTCAGCGCCGCCAGAGCCACCAGGCCACGCCCCTTCAGCAGCGCGGCCGCCCGCCGAGCCCGGTCGTCGTCCACTTCGGCCAGGCGTTCGGCGAGGGCGGTTCGCTGCGCGCGTACCTCCTTGATGGCCGCCTCGACGGGCCGGGCAGCGGCCATCAGCCGCTGGTCGGCGTCGGTGATCGCCTCCAGGCCGAGGATCGCGGAGATCGCGTCGAAGAGCTGGCTCTGCGTGCCGGCGGTGAGCCGGCCCAGCTCGGCGGCGGTCAGGAACGGCCGGTACAGGGCCAGTGGACGTGCCAGCCCCAGCTCGGCCAGGTCCGCGTGCCGCCCCCGTTCGCTGGTGACCGTCACCTCCGCGTCGGCGAGCCCCGCCCCGAGCGGCCACGACCGGGACACCGCCACCGGCCTGGCCACGCCGTCGACGCGCAGCTGCACGTCGATCCAGCACGGGTCCGGGGTGTGCAGGTTGCGCCACCCCGTACGCCAGACGCTGGTGCGGTCCGCCCACCGGGCGCTGTCGCCGGTCAGCGCCAGCTCGACGGCCTCCGCGAAGCTCGACTTGCCCGACCCGTTGCGCCCGACCACCAGCGTGATCCCCGGACCCGGGCCGATCGGCAGGGTGCGCTCCGGACCGACCCCGCGGAAACCCGCCACGGTGATCGAGGAGAGCCAGATCTGCGCCGGCGGCTCGGCGGCGACCGGCGTGACCGGGGCCAGGCTGGTCGAGTCGCCATCGAGCGCGGCGGCCAGGTCGGTCTCGCCGGTGAGCGCGGCGAGGACGACCTCGGCGGTGTTGTCGGGTACGTGGTCGTCGGCGAGCCGGTTGAAGATCAGCTCGACCAGGGGATCGGTGCGGGTCATGAGGACCTCCGGCTGACGTGGGCGGTTGAGGGCGTGCGGTGCCGGCGGGGCCGGCGTGGCCGGTCCGCTGGTTTCTCGTGAGTTGCAGGCCGGGCTCGACGTGACGGCTCGGCTCAGAGCGCTGGCCCGGCGGTCAGGCCGCCAGCGCGTGCAAGTCGCGCAGGAACGCCTCGACCAGGTCGTGCGCCCGCTGGCGTACGTCGAAGGTCTCCTCGACCCGGCGGCGCGCCATGTGCGCGAGGCTGTCGGCGGCCTCGTTCAGGCAGTGGTGGGCGTGAGCCTTGACGTGCGTGAACGTCAGGTCCGGACGCTCGGCGGCCAGCTCCGCGAGCCGGACCAGGGTGGGCTTCAGCCCCGAGTGCCGGGGGCGCAGGTCGTAGCCGGCCGGCATCGCCTCGACGTCGCCGCCCTGCCAGCGGTGCAGGTAGGTCACCGCCGGAAGACAGTCCACCAGCACCGTCATCCCGGGCGGCGGCGTGTCGTACGCGGTGAGCAGGAACTCGACCGCCCGCAGCTCGCTCACCAGCACCCGCGAGCAGCCCGTCGGGTCGGTACGCCCCGGACGGCGACTGCGCACGCCGTACCGGCCATCACTGGCCACGTACCCGATGCCGCCGGCCCGGCCCTTCCAACTGGCGTCGGTCGCGGCGATCAGCGGCCCGCACGTCGTCGCCCAACGGCGGACCTGCCCACGGCTCGGCAGCTCGTTGTTCGGCCGGCAGGCCAGGTCGTGGCGGGCGGCGAGCCGCTCGGCGGTGTCGAGCAGCTGCGCGGCCTCGCCGAACTCGTCGTAACGGGCGGCGGTCAGCGCCAACCGGACGGCGTCGCCGATCGAGGTACAGGGCTCGCAGCGCCGGGGCTTGACGTAGGTGCGGAGGGCGAGGGCGCGGTCGTGCAGGGAAGTGGGGAGCAACTCCAGGGTGCGATGGAACTCGTCGGGACGCATGACCGCTCCTCTCAGAACTCGGTGACGTCGGTGACGGCGGCGGTCAGCTTGTCGCCGGAGCGCTTGGTGCTCGCCATCTCCTCTTCCTGTACCGAGGCAGAGTCGCCGGTCACCTCGAAGGTGTTGATGATCGGGTCCTCGGCGCCCTTCACCTGGTAGGTCACCTCGTACGTCTTGGACGGGTCCAGGTCGCCGTCGCCGGTGTACGTCACGTCGATCCGATAGGTGACGTTGCATCCCGCGCTGCCGAAGCACTGCTTGCGGAGGATCTTCACCTTCAGCTTGAAGTCGTTCTTCGTGGGCGTCGCGTAGACGGGGAGCGGAGCCGGCTCGGTGGTCGTCGGGGCAGCCACGGCGGTCGTGGGCGCCGCGGTCGCGACGGGGGCGGTGGGAGTGGCCGGGCTGGCGGCCCTGCTCTGCTTCGCGGTTTCCCCGTCGTCGGTCGTGGCCAGCAGAGCGCCGCCAGCGCCGAGGCAGAGCAGCAGCACCAGGACGCCGCCACCGACGATCCATCCGAGGGGCTTCCGTCCGGTCCCGATGGGCTGGGGGTTCTCGATCCCCGGTGCGTCGGGCTTCACTCCGTCCGGCGGCGGGAACTGTTGCTGGGTCATGGCTTTCTCCTTCCGGTGAAGGTGGGCAGGGGAACAGGCCCGGCGGACCGGGTGGATGGCTGTGCGTGGGGGGAACGAGGTGGATCGCGCGTCAGGCCGACGGGATCGAGACGACCTCGACGTCGACGCCATCGATGCGCAGGGTCTTCATCGCCTGGTAGAGCGCGACCTGGGCGAAGGTGAAGAGCGTGTCGACGGTGACCGTCCGGCCGGACTTGAGGGCGATCGCGTAGACGACCTTGCGCGGCCGGAAGCCGTCGGTGAGCTCGGACGCTCGGGCCTGCCGACGCACCAGCTCCAGGAACGCGGTGCGGGCGTCGGCCTCGTAGCGGAGGGCCTCGGCGGAGGTGACGCCCTGGGCGAAGAGGTGGCTCAGCGGGGAGCTGCCTGACGCCCGCTTGACGTGGATCAGCTCGCCGTTGGGGCCGAGCAGGTCGCACGCCTCGATGCCGCGCGGGTGCTGCGCCGTGTAAAGGAGCTTCTTGTCGAGCAGGACGAAGCGCGGATCCCGCTGGGCGACCTCATGGTTGTAGGCGCTCTCGTTTGACAGATCGCTCGTCCACGGCGGCAGGACGATGTCGGACGGCCGGTCGAGGATCTGGGCGATCTCCTGGCGCAGGAACTCGCGGTGCCGGTCGCCGATCTCGTACCACCGGTCCTCGTGGAGCAACAGGTGCATGTCGTCGACCGCCACCTCCGCGGTGAGCCAGCGGGAGACCGGAGCCGACGTCATCGCCTCCTTGCCGGCCACGTCGGCGCAGAGGATGACCCGCCCGGTTCGGAGCCCGGTCCACCGGTCACCGTCCAGCGCACCGTTGGTGTGGGCGAGGATCGTGGGCAGGTCCAGCTCCGTGGTGCGGGTCGCGGCGCGGCCGGACTTCGGCACGGAGATCCGGTACGAGGCGACGTGCTCGATGTCGCCGACGAGGTCGCCGGGCACGGCGAGCGCGAGGTTCTCCGGGTCGGTCAGACCCAGCCGCTGGTCGAGCTCGTCGTCGAGATCCGGCAGGCGAGGGTCGTTCGCCGGCACCGGGCGGATCTGCGTGATGAACTCCAGATCGGCCAGGGGCGACTCCTGCCGGCACACCCGGTCGATCTCGCGAAGGTCAGCCAGCAGTCCGTCGGGGTCCACGCTGAGGGGCAGGTGCAGAGCCTCGCCGCCGTCGACCTTCACCGGCTTGCCGGTGCGGCGGCACGCGGTCAGGTTCGGGTTGTCCGTACGGCCGCACACCTGGCCGACGATCTCGCCCCACTTGTCGATGCCGTACTTCCAGATGGGCTGACCGCCCGGCACCAGGCTGCGGTCCACGCGTCCGCTCGCGCCGACCATCCGCCGGCGGACCTGGCGGATCTCGCTCGGCAGCAGGGCGCGCACGGCGAAGGACACCCCGAAGGTGGGGTCGAACTTCTCCCGCACGACCAGGAAGCGGCCGAGGGTGCCGTACGCCAGGACGTACGCGCGCTCGTCGACGGCGAGGAGCAGCGCCCCGCCGCCGTTGCTGTAGCCCAGGTCAATGTCCCGGCCGACGAGCCCGGCCAGCACGTCGCACCACTCGGCCCGTGGGCGCGCCACGCTGCCGTGCACCAGGACCGCCGGCACACCCACGACCTCGATGGCGCTCGGCTCGAAGCCGTGCTCGCGAAGGTAGTCGTCGTTGAGCGCGGTCATCAGCCCCTCGGGCGTGGGAGGCACGTCGAGCCGGTAGACGGTGGTCGGGTAGGTGCCCGGCGGAGCGGGCGGCAGCGGGCACTCGAAGAGCGCGAGCTGGGGCGAGACGGGGCGCCGACGGTCCTTGCGGACCGAGGCGCGGACGGTTCTGGCACCGGGGGTCATCGCACTGTGCATCTCGAACTCCTCGCGTAGAGATTCGTGTTGCCGGTTGTGCGGGGTGGGGGCGCGTTGAGGGCGGGCTTCGCGGGGTCCCGCCCTCAACGCCGGGGAGTCAGCTCAGGGCGACGGTGACGCCGCCGGAGAACGGCGAGTCGTGCAGCTCGAGCTTCGCGAGCTTGACGTTCTTCGGGATGTCGAAGACGACCACGCCGGTGACCTGGTTGCCGGGGTTGATGTCGTTGAGGAACGTGTCGGCGTTCTTGTTGGCGTAGAGAGCGGCCTCGCCGTCCGCGGAGTACTCGGTGCCGTTCGCGGCGTACGCCTTCTGGCTGCTGCCGTCGAACATCTGCGACTCCTTGCCGACGTTCTTCACGTTGACCGTGACCAGGCAGAACTGGCCCTGCGCCTTGGCGCCGAGCAGGTCGGTGCCGACCTTGGCGACGCCGCACTTGGACGACTTCACCGTGAATTCGAACTTGCCGTCCCGGGCCGGCTGGCCGATCTTCGCGGTCTTCGGCTTGTCGTCGTCCTTGGCGCCGCCCGCGTTGTCGCTGGCGGCGTCCGCGTCGTTGCTGGAGCTGCTCGCGTTGTCGGTCGAGCCGGCGCCGCAGCCGAGGGCGACGACGGCGGTGGCGAGCAGGGCGAAGGTCGTGGTCTTGCGCATGGCTTCTCCCGAGTGGGGCATGGCGGCGCACAGGGACGCCGCAGGGGGATGAACAGTGATCGCGCCGCAACCAGCGCGGCGAAAGCAACGTTAGTAAACCACTGCGTGAAAACACTGTCAAACGCCATGTTGCCATCAACCGTACGCTGCCCTAGGGTTGCGGTGACCGGCCGTCAACGAGGAGTAGACATGCCACAGGTCACCGCCGCAGAGATCTCTCGCATGGCCGGCGTCAGCCGGGCGACCGTCAGCAACTGGCGCCGCCGCCACGCCGACTTCCCGTCACCATCCGGCGGGACCGAGACGAGCCCGGCGTACGACCTGGACGCAGTACGTTCCTGGCTCAGCGGCCGAGGTCAGCTGCCAGCCGAAACGCCGGCGGAGGATCTGCGAGCGGCCCTGCGTGAACGCCCAGAAAGGGCGGACCCGACACGGCTGCTACCGCTGGTGCTTGCCGCGCACCGGCTCGACCCGGGGCACCTCGACAGGGTCCTGGAGTTGCCCGACGAGGATCTGATCCGGCGTGCCACCGACCTCGTGGGCGATGCGGCGACGTACGGCGGCGACGAGGCTCCGGTCTTGCGGACGCTACTGCGGTGCGTGCGCGTAGATGGGGCGCTGGTCGCCGCCGACATTCTTGCCGAGCGGGGCACCGACGATTCGACCACGACGGGCACGTACCGAACGCCGGCAGAGGTGGCGGATCTCATGGCCGATCTGCTGCTCAGCCGCGACAGGCGCTTCCCCTCTGACGTGTACGACCCGGCCTGCGGGATCGGCGGGTTGCTTGCCGCGGCTGCCCGTCATGGGGCTCGCCGGCTGTATGGGCAGGATCTGCTGCCCGCCCAGGCGGTGCAGGCCGCGACACGGCTCGGTCTGCAACATCGCAACGCGAAAGCCGACATCCGCAGCGGTGACAGCCTGCGCGACGACGCCTTCCCGAGCCTGGGGGCCGGTGCAATCCTGTGTAACCCCCCGTACGGCAACCGGGACTGGGGCCAGGAGGTCCTCGCGTACGACCCGCGCTGGGTCTACGGCCTACCACCGAAGGGTGAGCCCGAGCTGGCCTGGGTCCAGCACTGCCTCGCACACCTCGCACCTGGCGGCCGTGCAGTCCTGCTGATGCCACCCGCGACCGCCGAACGCACCTCCGGTCGCCGCATTAGAGCGGAGCTGGTGAAGAGCGGGGCACTCCGAGCGGTCATGGCGCTACCGGCCGGCGCCGCACCACCCCCGCACATCGGCCTGAACCTGTGGGTCCTGACGCGAACCGAAGACGAATCTCAGGCGGCACCCGACACCGTGCTCTTCGTCGACGCCGTCGGACCAGGCCGACAGGGCTGGGAGTCTGTCCGCGAGGCCGTGCTCAGCGCCTGGTCGGCGTATGAGGAAGGGGTCTTCGAGGCGGTCCCCTCCGTGGCACGGGCAGTGCCGGTCGTCGACCTGCTCGCCGGGCCGACCGACCTCACCCCGGCCCGGCATGTTCAGTCGGTGACGACGGCCATCCGGCCCGCGGACCACATGCGGCAGGTACGGCGGAAGCGCACCGAGCTTCGACAAGCAGCGGACAGGCTTCTCAGCGCGACGGAGCCGGGCGAACGGTGGACCGCCTCCGGCAAACAGCCTCAAACCTGGCGCACGACGGCTGTCGCGGACCTGCTCCGGGGCGGGGCGCTGACGTTGCTGCGCGCTGTTCCCGCTGGTCGCGCCCCCACCGTTGACTCGGACGTCGAGGTGCGCGCGGGGGATGTCATCCTGCCGGAGCTGTTCGCCCGGCCGTACCGTGCCCGCGTCGCCGATTCCGCGGACGAGGGCCGACCGCTGGGCCGGCAGCATCTCCTGCTGCGTCCCGACCCGCAGCGCCTGGACCCGTGGTTCCTCGCGGGCTTCCTCAGCGCGGAGGAGAACGTCAATGCGGCCGCCACCGGGAGCACCATCGTGCGAGTCGACGTCCGCCGGCTGCAGGTGCCTGTCATGGCGCTGCCCGACCAGCAACGGTACGGGCGGGCGTTCCGCCAGGTGCAGGAGCTGCGCGAGGCGGCCGACGCGGTGAGTCGACTCGCCGAGGAGGCCGCCGACGCCTTCGGCATTGGACTGAGCGGCGGAGCGCTGCTTCCACCGGACGAGGAGCAGCCGTGACCGATGTTGCGCTGTCACCATTCGCGGTGGCGCCGCTACCGTAAGACCCCCACCGGATTGAGTTTGCTGGGACCAGGGGCGTTCGCGCGCCCGACGAGTAGTGAAAGCGAGCTGTTCACGTGAGTACCCACCAGAGCCTGGCCGGCTTCATCTGGTCGGTCGCCGACCTGCTGCGCGGCGACTACAAGCAGTCGGAGTACGGCAAGGTGATCCTGCCGCTGACCGTGCTGCGCCGCCTGGACTGCGTCATGGCGCCGACCCGCAAGGCAGTGTGGGACCGAGACGCCTCGCTGAAGCTCACCAACAAGGACCAGTTGCTCCGGCTCGCGGCCGGCCTGCCGTTCTACAACACGTCCCAGCAGAGCTTCGAGACCATCGGAGCGTCCGCGCCGGACGTAGCGAAGAACCTCACCGACTACATCAACGGCTTCTCGCCGAACGCTCGCGAGATCATCGACAAGTACGACTTCCACACGCAGATCGCGCGCCTACAGTCGGCCAAGCTGCTCTATCCGGTGGTGCAGAAGTTCCGGGACATCGACCTCAGCCCGGAGCGGGTCGACAACCATCAGATGGGCTACGTCTTCGAGGAACTGATCCGGCGCTTCTCCGAAATCTCGAACGAGACCGCCGGTGAGCACTTCACCCCGCGCGAGGTCATCAAGCTCATGGTGAACCTGCTCATCGGCCCGGACAGCGGGCACCTCACCGGAGCACCAGTGATCAACGTCCTGGACCCGGCCTGCGGCACCGGCGGAATGCTCTCGGCGGCGGAGGAGGTCATCACCTCGCTCAACCCGAGCGCGACGGTGCGCCTCTTCGGTCAGGAACTGAACCCCGAGTCGTACGCCATCTGCCGCTCCGACATGATGCTCAAGGGCCAGGACCCGTCGAACATCCATCTGGGCAACTCGTTCAGCGACGACGGCCACGAGGGCCGGCGGTTCGACTACCTGCTGGCCAACCCGCCCTTCGGGGTGGAATGGAAGAAGGTGAAGGACGAGGTCGAGGCCGAGGCCAAGCTCGAGCACCTGGGCCGCTTCGGCGCCGGCCTGCCGCGCATCAACGACGGCTCGTTCCTCTTCCTGCAGCACATGATCTCCAAGATGGAGCCGCCGGAGAAGGGTGGCTCCCGCATCGCCATCGTCTTCAATGGCTCGCCGCTCTTCACCGGCGCCGCGGAGTCCGGCGAGTCGAACATCCGCCGCTGGATCCTCGAGAACGACCTGCTCGAGGGCATCGTCGGCCTGCCCGACCAGCTCTTCTACAACACCGGCATCTCCACGTACTTCTGGATCCTTTCCAACCGGAAGGCGGAGAACCTCGAGCGCAAGGTGATCCTGCTCGACGCCCGGGACCAGTGGGTCAAGATGCGCAAGAGCCTCGGTGACAAGCGCAAGATGATCTCCGAGGAGCAGATCGCCTACATCACCAGGCTCTACGGCCAGGCCCTCACCATCGCGGCGGACGACGTGCACCCGGATCACGGAAAGGTCAAGGTCTTCCGGACCACGGACTTCGGCTACCAGCGGATCACCGTGGAGCGGCCGCTCAAGCTCCGCTTCGAGATCACCGAGGAGACCCTTGCCGCGCTCGCGGAGAGCAAGCCGCTTTCCCGGTACGCGCACCGCGACGAGCTGATCGGCGCATTCAAGCCGCTGCTCGGCGCGGTGTGGCGTACCAAGGCCGAGGCCAAGGACGCACTCCACGCGGCCGCCGTCGCTGGTGGCGTGCTGTGGCCGTCCGGCGCCGCCGCGAAGGCCATCATGGACAGCGTCTCCGTCAGCGACCCGGACGGGGAGGTGCAAAAGGTCAAGGGTGAGGTCGTGCCGGACCCGGACCTGCGTGACTACGAGAACGTGCCGCTCGCCGAGGACATCCACGAGTACGTCGAGCGCGAGGTGAGCCCGCACGTCGCCGACGCGTGGGTCGACGAGAGCAAGACCAAGATCGGGTACGAGATCCCGTTCACTCGCCACTTCTACGTCTACAAACCGCCTAGGCCGCTGGCCGAGATCGACGCCGAACTTCGGGAGCTGGAATCTCAGATTCAAGCGTTGCTGAGCGAGGTGACCGGCGGAGATGAGTGACATTTATAAGTGGGAGTCCCGCCGCGCACGGCATGTAATGCGGCGGATTGACGTGCGCGGCGCCAACGCCCCGCTTGCCTCTGCTACGAAGACCGGAGTTTCCCTACGCGATGACCTCGACTTTTCGGTCTGGAACCCGGACTCGAACGTCTCAAACTACAAGCTCGTCGAGCCCAACGACTTCGTAATTGGACTTCGATCATTCCAACATGGGATTTCCCACTCCCAAGTGAGAGGGATCGTGAGTCCGGCCTACCACGTCCTCCGTTGTGTCGACGGCCTTGAGCCTCGGTACTACAAGTACTACTTCAGGTCTCAATTGCTAATCTCGATGCTGGCGAACATTACCCAAGGCATACGCCAGGGTCAGAGCATCGACATGGATGCGTTTGCCGACGTGCGACTGCCGGTACCTCCGCTTGAAGAGCAGTGGCGGATCGCCAACTTCCTCGACGCCGAAACCGCCCGCATGGATCGCCTAGTCGAGCTTTATAGTCGGACAGGTGCGCTGGTGACCGAGAAGGAGCAGGCGGTTCGTGATGTTGTCATTGACGAAGCGTTCAAGTCGCATGGATCAGTGCCGTTAAGAAGGCTGGCTAGAGGTATTACTCAGGGTTCGAGTCCGCAATGTGACAACATTCCTGCCGACGGCGACGAGTGGGGAGTTCTGAAACTCAGCTCCGTGAAGCGAGCGGTTTTCAAAGCGCCTGAGAACAAGCGGCTTCCGAGCGGCGTAACGCCGGACAAGCGGCATGTAGTGCGGTCTGGAGACCTGTTGGTAACGCGTGCCAACACGCCAGATTTGGTGGGTGACGCCGCGATCGCGGCAGTCGACGGCCGAAAACTTTTGCTCCCTGATTTGATATACCGGCTCGACCTCCTGGACGGAGTCCTGGTGTCTTTTGCCCTGCAATGTATTCTCAGTACTCGCACACGACAATTGGTGCGTGAAGTTGCTCGTGGCTCTTCACAGTCGATGGTGAAGCTCCGAGGTGAGGACATCCTCGCCTGGCCCGTGCCTAAGTTGACTTCGAAAGAGCAGCAGGCTTTGGTGACTGAGATAGAAGATAGGTCAGCGCAATTGGCGGGCGTGCCAGTGGCTATTCAACGTCAACTCCGTCTCCTCGCAGAGCGGCGGCAGGCGTTGATTACGGCGGCGGTCACCGGACAGTTCGATGTCAGCACCGCGAGGGGGGCGGACCTGTCGTGAGCGCACAGGTCTACAAGGAAGACGCGTTCGAGAAGACGATCGAGGCTGAACTCCTCGCAGCCGGCTGGCACCGCGGGCTGTCGAACGGCTATCGGCCCGACCTCGGCCTGGACACCGGCGAGCTGGACACCTTCATCGGAGCGACCCAGAAGAAGGAGTTCGACCGGCTGATCACCGCCTACGGCGATCTGGCCACCGCCCAGCGGGAGTTCGCAAAGCGGGTCGCGGCCGAGATCGACAAGCGGGGTGCGCTCGACGTGCTCCGCAACGGGGTCAAGGACCGGGGCGTCACTATCCAGCTCTGTTACTTCCGGCCCGGCCACACACTCGCCGTTGGCGCGCTCGACGAGTACCAGGCGAACCGGCTTACCGTGGTGCGGCAGTTGCGCTACTCGGCGAAGACGGGCGACGAGCTGGACCTGGGCCTGTTCGTCAACGGCATCCCGATCGCCACCGCCGAGCTAAAGAACACGCTGACCGGGCAGGATGTCGAGGATGCGAAGCGCCAGTACCGGAAGGACCGCGACCCTAAGGAGCTGATCTTCGCGCGCCGTAGCCTCGTGCACTTCGCCGTCGATCCGCACCTCGTCTTCCTGACGACGCGGCTGGCCGGCGATCGGACGCGGTTCCTGCCCTTCAACGTGGGCTCGGATGGGCCTGGGGTATCCGGCGGTGCGGGCAACCCTCCCGCGCCGGCCGACGGCTACCAGACCTCCTATCTGTGGCGTCAGGTGTGGCAGCGGGACAACTTCCTCGAACTGCTGCAACGGTTCGTGCATGTGGAGGTTCCGAAGAAGGGCAAGCCCAACCCGCACGGGAGCCCGTTGATCTTCCCGCGTTACCACCAGTGGCACGCCGTGCGGCAGATGGTCGACCACGCCGCCCAGCACGGCGCGGGCCACAACTACCTGATCGAGCACTCGGCCGGCTCCGGCAAGTCGAACACGATCGCCTGGCTGGCGCACCGGCTGTCCAACCTGCACGATGCGAACAACCGACCGGTCTTCGAGAAGGCCATCGTCATTACCGACCGGGTCGTACTCGACCGGCAGTTGCAGGACACGATCTACCAGTTCGACCACGTGGCAGGCGTGGTCAGGAAGATCGACGAGGATTCCCAGCAGCTCGCCGACGCCCTCACCGGCTCGACCGCCCGGGTGATCATCACGACGTTGCAGAAGTTCCCGTTCGTGCTCGACAAGGTCGCCAAGCTGGGCGAGCGCCGGTACGCAGTGATCATTGACGAGGCGCACTCGTCGCAGTCGGGGGAGTCAGCGAACGCGTTGAAGAAGGCGCTCGGTCGGCTCGGCTCGGACGACATCGACGCCGACGGCGACCTGTTGACCGCCTCCGCCCTGGCACGAGGCAGGCATGGGAACCTGTCCTACTTCGCCTTCACCGCCACGCCGAAGCAGAAGACGCTGGAGCTGTTCGGCACCCGCAACCCCGAGACCGGCCAGATGGAGCCGTTCCACGTCTACTCGATGCGCCAGGCCGTCGAGGAGGGCTTCATCCTGGACGCGCTGCGCAACTACATCACGTACGAGGCGCGGTGGCGGCTGGCCAACGCGGCAGTCGAGGCCACGGAGACCGCCGACCCCGAGGTCGACCCGAAGAAGGCCAAGGCCAAACTGGTACGGGCGGCCGAGCTGCACCCCGAGTCGCAGGACCAGCGGGCGCAGATCATCATCGAACACTTCCGTACCGAGGTCAGCGAGCGCATCGGCGGGCGGGCCAAGGCCATGGTGGTGACCCGCTCGCGCGAGCACGCGCTGCGGCTCTACCAGGCGATGCGCAAGTACCTCGACAAGCGTGGCATCACCGACTGCGCGCCGCTCGTGGCGTTCTCCGGCACGCTCACCCTCGACGGCATCGACTACACGGAGCCGAAGCTCAACGGCTTCTCCGAGGCGGCGCTGCCGGACGCCTTCGCGTACACGAAGGCCGGCGATCCGCAGGCCGCGGCCCGTAACCAGACCGAGTACCGGATCCTGGTCGTCGCCGAGAAGTACCAGACGGGCTTCGACCAGCCGCTGCTCGCGGCGATGTACGTCGACAAGCCGCTCGCCGGCGTGGCAGCCGTTCAGACCCTGTCCCGCTTGAACCGCACCCATCCGGACAAGACGCAGGACGATGTCTTCGTGCTCGACTTCGCCAACAAGGCCGAGGACATCCAGAAGGCGTTCAAGCCGTACTTCGAAACCACCATCACCGAGCCGACCGACCCGAACCTGCTCTACGACAAGCAGCGCGAGGTGATGGATTATCAACTGCTTGTCGAGTCGGAGATGGACGCCTTCGCCGAGGCCCTGCTCGCCGCCGAGCAGTCCTCGACGACCGACGGGCAACTGGAGAAGGCGCACGCCGCGCTGTACCGGTTCCTTGAGCCGGCGGTCGACCGGTTCACCGAGCTCGCCAAGGACGACCGAGACCGCGCCGAGGAGTTCCGCTCGTCGGTGAGCGACTACGTCCGGGCGTACGGCTTCCTGGCCCAGGTCGTCGGGTACGCCGACCCGGACCTGGAACGGCTCTACCTCTACAGCCGCTTTCTGCTCCGGCGGCTACCTCGCGAGCCCGGTGCGGGCGTGGATGTCGGCGAGGCGACGCTGAGCCACCTGCGCATCCGCAAGCTCGGTGAGGAAGACCTGTCGCTGCAGCCCTCCGGCGCGCACCTCATCCCCGGCTTCTCGCCCGACGGCGGTGCCGCTCGCCGGGTCGAGGAGAAGCCGCTCAGCGAGGTGATCGAGGAACTCAACGAGCGCTTCGGCTACGACCTCAGCTCGTCCGATCAGATCCTGCTCGTGCAGCAGATCATCTCACTGGCCGAGGACGAGAAGATGCAACAGGTCGCGCTCAACAACGACATCGAAAGGTTCGGTCAGGTCGCCGACCCGGAGCTGGACAACATCGTTGCCCGCAACCACGATCGCAACACCGCATTCGTCGGGCGGTACTTCGACAACCCGGAGTTCCAGGCCGCCGTCAAGGCGGAGGCCCGGCGCCGGGCGTACGGCCTGATCCTGAGCCCGTCTCGCGCCGAAGCCCTGCGCAAGCTCCGCAGTCAGGTCTCCGAGGCGAGCGAGAAGCGTGAAATAGTGACCACCGGCGAGTGACGATCCGGGGGAAGGCACGCCGTGAGCGACGTGATACCGGCTGAGGAGTGGGTCTTCGCGGACCGGTACCGCGTCGACGCGCCGATCGGTAGCGGCGGCATGGGCGCCGTCTGGAGCGGCTACGACCGGCACCTGGACCGCCGCGTGGCGATCAAGCTGATGCGGAGCACGTCCGGACCCGCGGCGACCTTCGGCAGCGCGGAGAGCGCGGCGTTCAACGAGGCGGCGGCGGCAGATCGGGAGCGGTTTTTGCGGGAGATCCGTACGACTGCGAGGCTGGAACTGCCCGGCATCCCCGCGGTGTACGACTTCGGCGTCGAGGAGTCGACCGGCCGCATCTACCTGGTGATGCAGTTGGTGTACGGGCAGACCCTTGAGGAGCTGATCGCCTCCCGGAACTATGGCGCCGACCCGTGGCCGATCACTTGGGCGGTCGCCATCACAGCTCAGGTGGCGGCCACCCTCGTTGACGTCCACCGGGTCGACGTCGTCCATCGCGACATCAAGCCCTCGAATCTCATGGTCAGTGACGGGGGAGTGGTCAAGGTTCTCGACTTCGGGGTGGCCATCCTGCGCGGCGCCAGTGCCCTCCCGCGGCTCACCCAGGTCGGCCTGACCGTCGGCAGTCCACCGTACATGCCGCCGGAACAGGCTCTGGGCAACCCGGTCGGGCCGGCGAGCGACGTCTACGCGTTGGGTTGCGTACTGTACGAGGCCCTCACCGGGCGCGTCCCGTTCGTGGAGACGAACAGTCGCTCCTACCAGGATCACCACGTCAACACCCCGGCACCGTCGGCGCGCGCGCTGCGCGCGGACGTGCCTGCCGATCTCGACAATCTGATCGCGCGAATGCTGGCGAAGCGGCCCGCTGAGCGCCCCTCAGCAGAGGACATCTACGAAACGCTGCTCCCGATCGCCGCCCAGCCCGGTCCGGCAGGACCCGGCGGCAACCGTGACCCGCGCCGCCCCTTCCTCCGCCCACTCGCACCCGCGCCCCGGCAGCGCGGAGCCGCCCCCGCCCCGAAGCCGACATCGGCGACCTCGGCGCCACTGAGCGTTGACGAGGCGATCGACATCCAGCAGCGGGTCGGCGACCTGGTCCAGGATTCGCAGTTCCAGCAGGCGATCGATCTGCTGGACGAGGCGGTGGGGCGGGCCGCCGCTGAGCCGGCGTTGAAGCTGGAGATGCAGGTGGCTCTGGCATCGACGCTGTGGTTCGCCGACGAGTTCAGCCGGGTGGCGGCCGTCCTCGACGAGATCCTCCCGAAGCTCGACGGCGGCGACGACATGGCGGTGCTCTACTACTACTCGGGCGTCAGTAACGCCGAGATCGGCAACATCGACGAGGCCGTCAAACAGCTCACCGAGTTCCTCGCCCTCGCGGAGCCGTACGATCCCCTGCACCGGGACGCCACCTACCGCCTCGGCATGATGCTACCCGCCGTCGGCCGCGCGACCGAGGGCCTTCGCCATCTCGAGGCGCTCCGGCCGATCCTCGTCGCCGAGTACGGACCGGAGTCTGTGCACGTGAGGACACTGGACGGTCGGATCGCTCAGATCAGACGCGGACCCGATCTCTAGAAACGACATCGACAACGTGGACGTTGGGGGAGGGGCGAAGGATGACGCTGATCGCAGGTGAGGCTGAGGTGGCCGCGGTCATGGCCGAGCTGGTCGGCCGCCGTGCTGTCTTCCATTCGGAGGCCGACTTCCAGCACGCGTTCGCCTGGACGTTGCACAGCCTGCGGCCCTCAGTCCAGGTCCGGTTGGAGGCTCGGCAGGCCGGCGGAGAACACGTCGACCTACTGTGCTTCGGACCGCAGGGGCGTACGGCCATCGAGTTCAAGTACTTCACCGCACGGTGGGACGGCACCGACCCGGCGACCGGGGAGCAGTTCCGTCTGCGGGAGCACGCGGCCGACGACCTGGCCCGACGCAACTTCATCTTCGACGTCGCGCGGCTCGAACGACTCTGCGCTGCCGACCCGACCCTGACCAGCGGCTTCGCGATCATGCTGACCAACCACCAGCCGCTGTGGGCCCCGCCCAGGCACTCTCGACTCACGCGCGACCAGCACTTCCGAATCCACGACGGGCGTACCGTGACGGGCACCCTGCGATGGGGCACCGAGGGCAGCTACTACGCGGACAACGAGCGGACTCTCATCGGCAGCTACAGGCTCGCCTGGAATGACTACACGCGGCTCGACGGCGCGAACGGGCAGTTGCGCTGGTTGGGTGTCCAAATCCGGCCGTCACGTTAGGTCAGGACCGAGACCAGCTCGACGCCACGTCGCCGGGCCGGCAGTACGTCGTCTCACGGCTTGACCGCGCATCGCTCGGATCTGCCTGTCGCTACTCTTCCGAGTCCTGCAGGTCCCGCCGGTGCTCCTTGATCCACCGTTCCACGTCCTCCGCGCGCCAGATGCGCCCAACGGACAGGACGGCCACCGGATCGGGAAAGGACTTCGAGTTGGTGATCTGGTACGCGCGTGTCCGTGAGACGCCCAGCATCTCCTGGATCTCCTGGCTGGCCACCAGTCGAAGTTCTTCCACGCCGTCACGTTAAGAGCATGCGAACTGAACACACGCTCAGTGCGCAGATGAACTGTGCACACGCTCCCTGCTCGTGTAGGCTGTGCATCTGCGCACGCTGTCCTGCTTGGAGGAGGAAGGCAGAGTTGAGCACCCGTAGTCAAGGGCCTTGGCCGGTAGGCAGTGGTGCGACCTACCGATCCAGTACGTACATGAGTTTGCTGCCGTGGCAGGTGCGCGAGCGCCGATTCCAGCCCTCCCGGCTCGGACGCCGCGGCCTCAACCCCGACGAGGTGTACGCCTTCCTCGACCGGGTGGCTGCCGACATGATGGCGCTCCACGCCGAGATCACGAAGCAGCGCCAGGAGAACCTGCGGATCAAGGTCGCGCTGCGCCGGTGGCAGTCCGAGCAGGCTGAGGGTGGCCGCCGGTGAGCGCACGTTTCGTGATTCACCTGCCGGTCATCGCCGCCGATCTGTCGGCCGCGCAACGCCTGGCCCTAGTCGTCGGCCGCTGGATCACCGTGCTGCCGATGATGGATCCCGGGGAGATGACCATCTCCGAGGAAGACATGCAGTTCGTCCGGCACCGCGTCTTCTGCGACGTGCGGCTGCCCGGTGGTCGGCGCTGCGTGCTCCGCGACGGCCACGACGGTGAGTGCGCCCGCCGCCTGCGTCGCTGACGTAATCAGACGATCCGTCGTGCCGACTGGCCGTTGCGCCGAGTGAGTAGCACTCATCACGCCGCTAACGTGCGCAGCACGGGAGGTGGTCGGAGTGGCCGTTCGGCGGTTGGACGCCTGGTTCGAGCGGGAGCATCTTGTCGTCCGGCGTCGGCGGTTGCTGCCCTGGCTGAAGGCGGACACTCGGCATATCCCGTTGGCCGCGGTCCTCGACATCGGGTCGCCCACTGCGGCGGACCATGCGAGGCGGCGGGCCCTCCTCACCGTCCAGGACCCGTCCGCTCCGAACGTACCCGAGATCATCCCGGTCAGGTTCACGCCGGAGCAGTGGGAGCACGCCGGCTGGTTCGTACGCCAACGTCAGGAACCCGTCGAGCATCCCCGACCAGCCGGGGAAGCTCCGTCGGAGCCGCCACCCCCGACCCGCCCGGCCACCGACGTCCGCGTCCCGCCGCAGTCGCGACGGCGGACGCCGTCCGCGACCGCTGCCCAGGCTCATCTTTCCGGCAAGGCGGCTACAACGCCGTCACGCCGGTCGACCATCGCGTCCGCAACGCCCGTGATGCGGGGCCGGCGACGGCAAGCGGTCGGTGTGGCTGTGGCGGCAGGACGACGAGATCCACGCCTCGCTCGTTCCGGTGGGCAACACCACGCCGCGCAAACTGAGCCCTGCCGACGTCGCACAGCTCCTGCTGATTGACCCGGCCAGGGCGATGCCGGCGATTCGTACCCTGACGGGCATTGTCGACAACGAGCAGGCTCTGGCTCGCCTGCGGAGCTGGCGGCGGTCGGACCGGGTCGTCGTGAACCTGGGCGCCTCCGACCTCGCCGGCCGTCGGGTCACCGAGGCCCTGCAGAAGCCGGGCCGGAGCAACCCGGACGGCAGCGTGCGGACGGTGTCCGGCGGGCTTCCGAGCCTCAACAAGCGCCGCCGGTGAGCACGAGCCACGGAGACGCCGGCCGCACATGAACGGCGGTGCCGGTCCGAGGAAGCGATGCCGGCGTCTCCGTTGGTCCTCAGGCGGTCAGCGAGCCGAGATCGACGCCGTCGAGCAGGTTGATGCGGTCATCGTCGCGGGTCACCTCGTAGCCGCGCTCACGCAGCTCCGCGACCAGTGCGGCCTCGCGGTCGAGCGGAACGTCAAGGTACTCACCGTTGTGAACCGTATACACGACTTTGCCGTACCGGTCCCGCAGGTCCTGCGGCAGCACGTCGAACGCCCGCGTCGTGACCATCGGTGGCCAGTACCCTTCCACGACTGAGCCGACCTCCGTGATGTCGAAGGGCTTGTCGTCGGCGTAGTCGTCCTCGTCGTAGCAGTCGGGTCCGGCGGGGTTGTCCAGGTGGGTCATCTGCACCTGCCGGGCCTCGCCCCAGGTACGAGCGGAGGCGAGCGCCCGGATCTCCGCGGCCTCCCCGGCGGCGGTGTCGGCGTCGATGAAGGCGAGGCAGTCGTGGTTCTTGGCGTGGCCGTAGACCAGGCGCAGGCTGTTCGGGTGGTGCGTTGTCATGGCGCACATCCTGTTTCAGGCGTACGACTTCCAAGATCGTCGGATGGCCGGGGGACGGTCCACCGGTCGGGTGACCGCTAGGCTGGCCCTCGCTGGCCTCCCCACCTGGAGAAACACCCATGTCCGACAGCGTCTTCGCGCAGTTCACCGCCGACGACGACCGGCTCGCCGTCGCGTTGCTCGTGCAGCCGGCGATCAACGCCGCCCTGGTGCACAACCGGGTGCCGCTGGTCCGCCATCTCACGCTGACCAACCGGGGAATCGAGCCGCTGTCGGACGTGACCCTCACCCTCGACCTGCGAGGACCCGACGGCGCGCTCACCGAGCCGTGGACGTGTACTCTCGCTGCGCCGCTGCGACCGGGCGCGAGCACGGGCTGGGACGACTTCCGGGACGTCACCCCCGACCGCGCGCTGCTCTACCGCACTGACGAGGCCTTCCCGGTCGACTACCGTCTGACAGTCGAGGCGGGCGACGAGACGCTGACGCTGGTCGCCCCGTCACGAGTGCTGGCGCACAACGAGTGGTTCAACAGCCCCGCCCTCTACGACAGCCTGGCGGCCTTCGTGCAGCCGAACACCCGGGCCGTCGAGGCGGTGCTGCGGTCGGCAGCGCAGCTCCTCCTCGCCCGTACCGGCTCCGGCTCGTTGCAGGGCTACCAGGAGGGTTCGGAGCGGGCGGCGCTGATCGCCGGGGCGGTGTACGAGGCGCTGCGCCAGCTCGAGATCACCTACCAGACCCTGCCCGCGTCGTTCGAGAACACCGGCCAGAAGGTGCGGACGACGGCCGCGGTGCTGGACGGGCGGCTCGGCAACTGCCTCGACCTGTCCGTCACGTACGCCGCCTGCCTGGAGGCGGCGGGTCTGCATCCACTCGTCTTCATCAGCGAGGGGCACGCCTTCGGCGGCTTCCTGCTGGAAGAGGAGCGGCTCGGCTCCGCGGCGGTCACCGAGACGAACCTGCTGATATCGATGGTGGACTCGGGCCGGGCAGTGCCGGTCGAGCTGACCCGCATCGGGCCCGGCGCCCAGTCGGCCACCTTCACCGAGGCGGTACGGGTCGGGCTCGGCCACTTCCGCGGCGAGGGCCACCGGCTGCAGGGCGTCGTCGACGTTCACCTGGCCCACCGTTCCGGCATCCGGCCGCTGCCGTCCGCCGACGAGCTGGTCGTGCCGGTCACCGCCGAAACGGACACCGAAACCGCCACCGCGTCCCTCGACCTCCCGCCCGGTGTCGCCGCCGCGAAGCTCCGCCAGCTCGCCGACGAGGGCGACGAGGTGACGACGCCCTCCGACGGCTCACCGGCGCGCATCCAACAGTGGCGCAAGTCGCTGCTCGACCTCAGTCTGCGCAACCCGCTGCTCAACCTGCCCAAGCGCGGCCGGGGGCTGGACCTGCACGTGCCGTCCGGTGCGCTGGCACTGCTCGACGACCTCATCCACGACGGCCGGCAGGTGCAGATCATCCCGCAGGACGACATCAGCCACGTCCACGAGCTGGCCGGGGCCCGCCGGGCCCAGGACCTCGACGCCGAGATGCTGACCCGGGAGCTGCGGACCGACCGGCGGGTCTACGGCGCCGTCACCGACGCCAAGTACAAGACCGCCATGCGGGCGCTGCAGCGCGAGGCGCGCACGATGGAGCAGGAGACCGGCAGCAACTACCTCTACCTGACCATCGGCACGCTGGTGCACACCAAGACCACCGGGGGAGAGGCGTACGCGCCGCTGTTCCTGCTGCCGGTGCGAATCGAGGGCGGCACGGGGCGTCGCCCGTACGCGATGGTCATCGACGGCACCGAGGTCGCCAGTCCCAACTACTGCCTCATCGAGTGGCTCCGGGTCAAACACAACGTCCGGATCCCCGAACTGGAGCAGCCGGTGCTCGACGAGCACGGCATCGACATCGCCAAGACGCTCGCCGCCATCAGCGCCGGCCTCCTGGACAACCGACTCAACTACCGCATCGACGAGACCGCGAGCCTCCGCCTGCTGCAGTTCTCCACGTTCCAGATGTGGCGCGACCTCGGCGACCACTGGCCGCGCTTCATGGAGAACCCGGTCGTCCGGCACCTGGTGGAATCCTCCGGCGCGACCTTCGACGACCCGGCCCGCCCCGACCACGACACGACCGTCACCGTCGACGAGGCCGAGCTGCACCTGCCGATCCCGGCGGACGGCTCGCAGATGCAGGCGATCGTGATGGCCGAGCGCGGCCAGTCCTTCGTCCTGGAAGGCCCGCCCGGCACCGGTAAGTCGCAGACCATCACCAACATGATCGCCCGAGCCGTCGCCTCCGGCCGGTCGGTACTGTTCGTCGCCGAGAAGCAGGCAGCCCTCGAGGTCGTGAAGCGCCGCCTCAAGCAGGTCGGCCTCGGACCGTTCGCCCTCGACCTGCACGGACGCAAGCAGTCCCTCAACGCCATCCGTCAGCAGTTGCGGGAGGCCCTCGACCACTACGACGACGGCGGCGACGGCGACTGGACGGCCGTCGAGACGGCCTACCGGACCCGGCTGGCGCCGCTCGTCGAATACCCGAAGCAGGTCCACACCACCAACCCCGTCGGGATGTCACTCTGGTCGGCCTACGAGCAGGTCCTCGCGTACGGGGACGGGCCGGCCGCCCCGATTCCGGTGAGCTACCTGCACGCACCCACCGACGTACGCGCGCAGGTGGAGCGGGCCCTCCGTGAGTTCCCGGCCGCAGCCCGCTCGGCGCGGCTCCGGCCCGAGCATCCCTGGGCCCTCAGCGGCTGCCGCACCCTGGACGGGCTGCACGCCGCGGCCGTCACCGAGATCGCCGCTGAGCTCGAACGTCTCCGCGCCGACCTCGCCGCACACCCGCACCTCGTCGGGCTGCTGCGAACGCTGCCCACCCCGGAGACCGTCACCGAGTTGCAGGCCGGCGCCTGGCTCGCCGTACGCGGACTGCTGCCGGACCGCGAGACGACCCTACGTGCCGGCGACCGGAGGTGGGACGAGGCGGTGGCCCGGCTCCAGGCCGACCTGTCCGCCTTCCACCAGGGCTTCGCCGGTGAACTCGCCACCTTCCGGCCCGACGTGTACGCCCGCCAGGAGCTGACCCTCTGGCACGCCGAGGCGGAGGAGGCGGCGAAAAAGCTGCTCGGCAAGCGCAAACGCCGGCAGGCGGTCGCCGACAAGCTGGCCGTGTACCTGGTCGCCGGCGCGACGCTCGACGCCGAGCGGATCGAGGTGACCACCGGCCGCCTGGTCGCCGCCCAAGCGCAGGCCGCCGCGCTGCACCAGAACGCGGCCGCGCTGGGCGGCCTGTACCTGCCCGGGTGGCAGCCGACGAACCCGGACGCGCAGGAGCGGCTGACCGAGGCGGTCGAGGCGACCCGGGCCGGCCGGGCGCTGCTGGCTCGGCACCCGCAGGCCTGGGACGCGTTCCAGCGGGGGATCACCGACGTCGACGCCGCCCTGCTGGACCGGGTCGCCTCCCGGTGGCGGGCCTGGCGCGGCGTGCTGCATTCCGGGGAACCGGAGCTGGCCCTGTGGGCCTCGAACACCCACTGGGTCGACGCCTGGCACCGGGACGGCGCGACCTGGCTCCACGACCTGCACACCGAGGAGCTGTTCCCGCTACGGCGCTGGGCCACCGTCCTCGCCCACGCCGATGTGCTCGCGTCCGCCGGTCTGACCGACTACCGGTCCCAGCTGCTCTGTGGCGAGGTGAACGGCCAGCTCGCCGAGGAGATCTACCGCCGGGGGGTCGCTGCGGCCTCCCTCGCCGAACGGGTGCGGGCCGGCGGCCTGCAGTACTTCGACCCGGAGCTGCACGACGACGAGATCGCCCAGTTCGAGGCCTCCGCCGATCAGCTGCGGTCGGCGCTGCCCGAGCGCCTGCCCTCGGTGCTGATCCGCCGCCGCCCCTTCAGCCCGACCGACCGTCGGGGTCGCTTCGCCGACTTCGCCGCCGAACTGCGTCGCAAGCGCGGCGGCAGGTCCTTCCGGGAACTGTTCGCGCAGTACGCGGACGCCGTGCTGGCGCTGACGCCCTGTGTGCTCGTCAGCCCCGCGTCGGCGGCGAACTTCCTCGCACCGGGAAGCCAACGCTTCGACCTGGTCATCTTCGACGAGGCGTCGCAGATCCGGGTGGCCGAGGCGATCGGCGCGATGGGCCGGGGCAGCGCCGTGGTGGTGGTCGGCGACTCGCGGCAGATGCCGCCGAGCAGCACCATGCAGGCCAGCCACACCACGGACGAGGTCGACGAGGGCGACGGACCAGTGCCCGAGGACCTGGAGAGCATCCTCAGCGAGGCCGTCGAGTCAGGGTTGCCGCAGCGGTGGCTGTCCTGGCACTACCGCAGCCACGACGAGTCCCTCATCGCCTTCTCCAACCGCTACTACTACGACAACAAGCTGTCCAGCCTCCCCTCGCCCGGTGCCAGCAGCTCCGCCGGCATCACCTGGCGCCGGGTCGACGGCCAGTACGACCGGGGCGGCTCCCGCACGAACGATGTCGAGGCACGGGCGATCCTCGCCGACATCACCCGGCGCCTGCACGATCCGGCCACCGCAGCCCAGTCGGTCGGCGTGGTGACCTTCAACATCCAGCAGCGGGACCTCATCCTCAACCTTCTGGAGGACAGCGCCGACCCGATCATCCGCGAGCACCTCTCCGGTGCGGTCGCCGAGCCGATCTTCGTCAAGAACCTGGAGAACGTGCAGGGCGACGAACGCGACGTGATCCTGTTCTCGTTGGCCTTCTCCACCAACCCGGAGACCGGACAGCTCCCACTGAACTTCGGTCCGCTCAGCCAGGCCGGCGGAGAGCGGCGACTCAACGTGGCCATCACCCGGGCCCGCCGCCAGGTCGTCCTCTACTCCTCGTTCGACCCGTCGGACATCGACCTGTCCCGGACGTCTGCGGTGGGCACCCAGCACCTGCGCGCGTACTGCGAGATGGCCGCCGCGGGTGCCGACCGCCTGGGTGACCTCGCCACCGACCGCACCGAGCGGCGCAGCCGGATCCGCGAGGCGGTCGCCTCGGCACTGCGCGAGCGCGGCCACGAGGTTCGTACCTCGCACGGCCTGTCAGACTTCACGGTCGACATCGCTGTCCGCGCACCGGGATCGCCGCGTTGGCAGGTGGCCGTCATGCTGGACGGTCCTGACTGGGGCGCCCGCCCGACGGTGGCCGACCGCGACTCGGCGCCCACACTGCTCCGCTCGATCATGGGCTGGCCGGAGGTCGTCCGCTTCTGGCTGCCGGCGTGGATCCACGACCGGTCCGCTCTGCTCGACCGCGTCGACGAGGCGGTCGCCCGCGCCGAGGCACCCGCGACCGGTGCCTTGCCGGCGGCTGTCGCCCCGACGCCCGAGCCCGCGAGCGATGCCGCGCCGGACGCCGATGTCGCCCTGCCCCAGCCGCGATCCGCAGCCGATGTCGAGGTTCCGCCGTCACCGACGGGAACAGCGCAACCGCTTCTCGCGGCGGACGGCGATCAGGTCGGCGTGCCGACGCCCGTCACGGCCCTCGCCGCCCCGCCCGCGCCGGTCACGTCGGTGACCGCGCCGGACGACATCACGGTCCGCACCTTCATCCCGTACGCCCCGACGCCGCTCGGCGACCAGGCCGACCTCGACCTTCTCGCTTCCGACCAGCGGGTACGCGCGCTCATGCGCGAGTCCCTCCGCGAGATCATCGAGGCGGAGGGTCCCGTCGAACAGCACCGCCTCGCCCGCCTGGCCCTCGCCCGGTTCGGCTTCCTCCGGACACGCGAGGACCGGCGCCTCGCCGTGCTCGCGCTCGTGGACTCCCGGCGCCTCTACGCCCACCCGACCGTGGGCCGGTACGCCTGGCCGGACGGCACCGACCCGCAGACGTACCGGGGATACCGGGTCACCCAGGCGAGCAACGACCGGGCGTTCGAGGAGGTCCCGCCGGAGGAGGTGGCCAACGCCTTCGTGCACGCGCTGCACGGCGTACCGAGCATGGACGAGGAGCGGCTGTTGCGCGCCGGCCTTGAGCGGCTCGGCTACCGCCGGCGTACCGACAAGATTGACAAACTGCTCCGGTACGGTCTGCACGTCGCCGTGACCAGCGGCCGTCTCCGCTACGACCAGGACGGCCGCCTCACGCTCGGTTGACGGCAGGAGAACCAGTTCCCCGGAGTGGACTCCGGTGGCGGAGGCGGGTGTTCGCCGCCCTCCCGCGCACCGAGGGTCAGTCCTGCGAGTCCTCGGACGTCGGCGCTGTGTCCGCCGTCTGCTCCGGCCATGACGTCGGGGGCGGCCCGAATGCGCGACGGCCGGCGCGTACAGCCAGGGTGGCGAGGGCAGCGTTGGCGCCACCCCCAATCACGGCACCGATACCGAACGGTGCCACTCGACCGAAAACGATGATTCCCTGCTTGGTCCCGTACTTCGTGATGAAGTTCTTCCCCAAGATCTTGTTGATCTGACGCAGCGTCTCGAGAGGTACCTTGGCGACGACCTGGCGTCCCCAGTGTTGCCCTGTACGCTCGGCGACCTTGCCAATGGTGGCAGAGCCCGATCCGCCGAGCATGATGCCCATCACGATCGTTCGTCGGCGTTCGATCTCATCGATGCGGACGCCGTGGACTTCGGCGATCGAGAGCGCGAAGAGGGCGCTCAGCTCAAGGGACGAGAGAACCTCGCCGGCCGACAGCGCCAGCGCGACGCCCGTACCGACGCCGGGCGCGGCGGCGGCTCCTCCCACCGCCGCACCCGTCCCGGCCAAGGCGCTGACGTACATCCGTTCCAGGTTGCGGATCACCTCTGCTGGTGTCGCCTCCGGATTCCGCTGGCGAGCCCGGGCGATGTTCTTGCGCACCAGCGGGCTCTGGACGGCGATCGCCTTGT
Source organism: Micromonospora costi (assembly GCF_003626655.1). Classification (GTDB taxonomy): domain Bacteria; phylum Actinomycetota; class Actinomycetes; order Mycobacteriales; family Micromonosporaceae; genus Micromonospora; species Micromonospora costi. Next base: position 5,698 of record NZ_RBAN01000008.1, on the reverse strand, counting down.
CCAGAAGATCGAGGACGCGCTGCCCACGTACGGCTGCCTCCGGAACTGGTCCGTCGAGGGCACCTGCTGCCATGCCTTGCTCCTTCGCCATCGCGTCAAGGCGCCCACTCGACCAGCTGAGCGAACCGTCAGTCAGGTCGTTGAATGGTGGACACCGTGTTGATGGGCGAACTCGTTGATTGAGACGCCTGTGGCGGGGAGGGGCGAGCAGTGTCCACCTGGGTCGCAGTCGAGCAGCCTACGCCGGGGCGTGCGTCCATGATCAGATCTGACGTTTTGACTACAGAGTGTGGACGGCTCGCTGGTGATCACGGTAGAAGCCGGCCCGCGGCTGAACCGACCAGTGGTACGCCTAGGCGAGGCCGAATACGTCGGGGCCGATGGCCAGCGGACTCAACTTGCGAAGATGATCCGCGGCGGGAATTCGCCACCTGACCGCCAGGCGTTGACAATCTTCGCCGTGATGGCGCTCGCCGCGGAATCGAAGTTCCCGTCCTCGACGCGCGCCTCAAGGGTCGTCGGATCGATTGTCAGGACCCGGTCGAAGTGATCCTCGAATCCGAACTCGTACCGCACGACGCTCGTCGCGGTCTCCACCCGCCGCGCCGCTACCATCATTCCCATGGCCTATCCTCTGAAGATCGAGTAGTCCTCGTAGGTTGGATCGGGAACCGATCTCTCCCAATTCGATATACGGTTCGCCGCGGCGTGAGCCTCTCGATAGTCCGCCTGCGGGTGCGTGCGGTAATAGTTGGATTCGGCCAACTCGTGCTCGAGCAATGCATAGTCTTCCGGCAGTGGGCTGCCACGACGGAGGCGCAGCCATGCTTCGGCCATCGGCGCGCTTGGGTCGTATCGCTGATGGATGATGCCGCCCGCATAGTCGTCCATGGGGTGCTCTTCGAAAAAGACGTGTCGACGGATCTGCCGGATCTCGTCCAGGGAGAAGCCTCGGGAGCCGTCGAGCCGAGGGGCGTCAACCACATGCCGTGCTATGGCATCAGCGTCCTCCTCTTGACGAATCGCCTCGTATGCCTCACCGGCCCAACGCTCTTGACGATCGTAGTCGGCGACGTTGCGAGGTCGTGTGGTGTGGCCGCCATGAACCATCCCCTCTTCTGCGACCCGAACGGGATGCGCGTCAGACGAACCTCTGAGTCGGCCGAGCGCCTGCTTGAGCTTCTCGATCAGTTCCGCGAGGCGGCGGACTTCGGGGATGAGGCGGCGCAGGCTGTTAATCAAGGCTCGCAGCAGCCGCGCGATCCGAGCGGCCCAGGACGCCACCAGCGTCGTGACCTGTTCGGCGACCAGTGGTGTGGCGAGCCCGGCGGTGGCGACAAGTTCAGCCGCGTACACGATGAGGCGGGAGACGCAGGTGGCGATGGCGTCGCGGACGAGGAGCCGGACGGCGGCGACGAGGCCCGCGGTGGCCTCGGTGATGGTCGCCATCGTGTCGGCGCCCTCGGCGAGACCGCCGATGGCCTGATGCTGCTCGGTCGCCCAGGCGCGGTAGGCGGCCCCGGCGGCGCCGCCCCAATCGGCGACATCGTTACGGACGGCGCCGGCGAGGGCGTCGACCTCGTCGCGCAGTGATGCGGCGACGTTGCGCCAGGTCTGGGCGTGCGCGGTGATCTGTGCCGGGTCACCGGCAAGCCAGTCGAGGGCCTCGCTGAGGGGTTTGACGTGCTCGATGAGCCAGGCGATGCCGTACTGGAGCAGGGCACCGACGGGATCGGAGACGAAGGCGAGAGCGTCGAGGCCGGCGCTCACCACGCCGAGAGTGCCGTCGATCCAACTGCCGTTCTGGACGCCCTGGTGGATGAGCTCGATGTCTTCGAGAATCCAGACGCCGGCCCACGCGCTGGGCGGGCTGTCCTCGGCGGATGCGACGAGTGGGTTGGTCACAACTGACGCCGTACCTGGTCGAGCAGGTGTTCGCTGTGCGCGTCAGCGGCCCGATAACGCTCGGCGCTGTTACGCAGCCTCCCGGCGGTGTCGCGGACCGATTCGGCCGCCGCGCCGATGGCGTCCACGACCGTACGTTGCAGTTCGTCGAGCAGCATCGGCATCAGTACGCAGAGCTGCCCGTACGCATCGGCGTCGAGCCGGACGTGCTGTCCCGCCTGGCGGGCGGTGTCGAGGCTGTCGGCCTGGCGGTCGAGCCGCCCGGCGTGCGCGGTCAGATCGTCGGGGTCGACCTGGAAGGCGTCACCGGTGGTCATCCGGGGCGTCCGTGTCCGCGTCCAACCGGCGTCGGTAGGAGTCGACGACCGCCTGCGCCGTCGGGTCGTCGTCGCCGAGCGTCCCGGTCGCGACGGCGGTGACCTGCCGCAGCAGGTCGGCCTGCGCGGCCTTGGTCGTGGCGAGGATCTGCGCGGCGGTGCGTGCGGCGGGCTGTTGCCGGGTGCGTTCGTCGAGCCGGAGCGCGACCAGGGCGCCGCTGGAGTCGACGGTGACCTCGACGAGGTGATCAGCGCTACGCGCGGTGCCGCTCAGCGCCTGCACCTGCGATGACAACGTCTTCGCTCGCGCCGCCCGGTCGGTGATGCCCTTTTCCCACTCGCCCAGCCGCCGCGCCGCCGCGTCCAGCGCAGCCTCGTCCGCCCACACGCGACCCTCCCCAGGAACAGCGCGACGATCACCGCGACGTTACCAACCGCTCGCGGTGTGTGCTGTCCCGTCGAGGTGGCGGCCGTCCGGTGGCATGGTGGACCGCGCGCGGGCCGCGGAGCCGTGCTCTCAGCCGTCCAGCCGGTCGACGAGGGCGGCCGTCACCTCCCGGGTGCCGGCGGTGCCGCCCAGGTCGCGCGTGCGCGTACCGGGCTCGCGCAGCGTCGCCTCGATGGCCCCCAGCACATCCCGCGCCGCCGCGCCGTGCCCGAGGTGGTCGAGCATCATGGCCGCCGACCACACCGCGCCGACCGGGTTGGCCACACCCGTGCCCGCGATGTCCGGCGCCGAGCCGTGCACCGGCTCGAACATCGACGGGTACGTGCGGGTGGGGTCGAGGTTGCCGGACGGGGCGATGCCGATCGAGCCGGCCACCGCCGCGGCGAGGTCGCTGAGGATGTCGCCGAACAGGTTGGACGCCACCACCACGTCGAAGCTGCCCGGTTGCAGCACGAACTTCGCGGCGAGCGCGTCGATGTGCTCGCCGCGCCACCGTACGTCGGTGAAGGCGGCCGCCCGTTCGGCCACGACCTCGTCCCAGAACGGCATGGTGTGCACGATGCCGTTGGACTTGGTGGCCGAGGTGACGTGGCGGCGGCGGGTGCGCGCCAACTCGAAGGCGTAGTCGGCGATGCGGCTCACCCCGGCCCGGGTGAACACCGACTCCTGCACGGCCATCTCCTCGGGGTGCCCGCGGTCGAACCGCCCGCCGATCTCGCTGTACTCACCCTCCACGTTCTCCCGTACGACGACGAGGTCGACCTCACCCGGCCGCGCGTCCCGCACCGGGCTGTCGACACCGTCGAACACCCGCACCGGCCGCAGGTTGACGTACTGCCGGAAGGCCCGCCGGATCGGGATCAGCAGGCCCCACAGCGAGACGTGGTCGGGCACGCCGGGCGCGCCGACCGCGCCGAGCAGGATCGCGTCGTACGGCCGCAGCACCGCCAACCCGTCGGTGGGCATCATCGTGCCCTCGCGCAGGTAGCGGTCACACGACCAGTCGTACTCGTCGTAGTCGAGGTCGATGCCGTGCCGGCGGCAGACGGCGTCGAGCACGGCGCGGGCGGCGTCGGTGACCTCGGCGCCGATGCCGTCGCCCGGGATGACGGCGATCCGTTGGCTCATCGGCCGAGCCCCACGACGGCGACCATGAGGGGCAGCAGCAGGAGGATGAGGATGGCCCCGATGACGTCGAACGAGGCGCCGGACCGGATCATCCGCGTGATCGGCACGGTGCCGGAGCCGTACACCACGGCGTTCTGCGGTGTCGACACGGGCAGCATGAAGCCGAAGGACGCCGCGAAGGTGGCCGCGAGGGCGGGTACGAACGGATCCACGCCGGCGGCCGCGGCGACCGGGATCACGATGGGTACGACGACCGCGGCGGAGGCGGTGTTGCTGGTCGTCTCGGAGATGATGATGGCCAGCAGCACGGCGAACGCGGTGATGGCGAAGGCGTTGGTCAGGCCGAGCCAGTCGGAGCTGGCGTTGCCGATGGTCTCGGCGAGGCCGGTGTCGTCGAGCAGCGCGCCGAAGATGATGCCGGTGCCGAACAGGAGGATCGTGCCCCAGTCGATGCGGGCGGCGTCGCTCCAGTTGAGCGTGTACTCGCGGCTGCGCCAGTCGGTGGGCAGCAGGAAGAGCAGCGACGCGCCGAGCACGGCGACGATGCCCTCGTTGAGCCGGCCGCTGACCGTCTCGTAGACGCGGGACTCGGTGCCGGCGACCAGCGCGACGATGCCCGGGAAGATCCACAGTGAGACCGTCACGGCGAACGCGATGAGGGTGTTCTTCTCGGCCCGGGACAGCTTGCCCAGCCGTGCCCGCTCGGCGGCGACGTACTCCTCGACGCCCTCGATGCGGCGGATCTCCGGCTTGTTGAGCAGCAGCAGGATGGTCGCCAGCACCAGGAACATGGCGAGGCAGATCGGGAACGCCGTGATCATCCAATCGGCGAACGAGATGCGCTCCCCGGTGGCCTCCTCGATGAGGGCCCGACCGATCAGGTTGGGCGGTGTGCCCACGGGCGTGAGCAGGCCGCCGACGCTCGCCCCGTACGCCAGCATCAGCATCAGCGCGAAGCCCACCCGCAGCCGGGTCGGGTCCCAGCCCGGCTTGCTGAGGCCGCGGCTCTGCAGCAGTTTGGCGATGACGGCGAGGATGCCGAGCGCGGTGGGCAGCAGCATCGCCACCGTCGCGGTGTTGGACACGAACGCCGACAGCAGGCACGTGATGACACCGAAGGCGATGACCACCCGGCCGGTGGTCCTGCCGACCCCGGGCAGCGACAGGATGCGGAACGCGAACCGTTGCGCCAGGCCGTGTTTGAGCATGGCCTGGGCGAGGATGAAGGCGCCGATGAAGGTGAACACGGTCGAGGAGCCGAACGGTTGCAGCACGTCGCCGGCCGGGGCGACGCCCATCAGCACGATCACGCCGACCCCGATGAGGCCGCCGACCGGGATGGGCACCGCCTCGGTGATCCACAACGCGATCACGCCGATCAGGATCCCGGCGAGGGTCTGCTGGCTGGGCGGCATGTCCAGCGGCAGGGCGAGGAAGATCAGCGCCAGGACCGGCGCGAGGACGAGGCCCACCGTGCGGCGGCGCCGCTCGAAGCGTTCCTCGGCGGGGGAGAGCCGCTGCTCGGCCAGGCCGCGGTAGGTGGCACCACCGAGTAACGCCTGGTCGACGTCGACCTGAGCCGGCTCGTCCGCGCGGCCGTCGCGTCGCTGCTCGGGTACGGTCGTGCGCGAGTCGCGTCCATCGGCATCGATGTCTGCCATCTGTCGATGATCCGACTGTGACCTGGCTCACGCAAGCCTTTCGGGGTGTGGAGCGGATCGAAGGACGCCCACTGGCGCGCGGGCCGGCGACATTTGCCGCGAACCCGGTATTTTCGCTTCGAGATCGTCGACGCCGACAGGAGCACCGAGATGACCGACGTGACCATCACCAACCGGCGGGCCGACAGCTCGGCCAACGAGAATCTGGCCACGCTCGCCCGCCACGGCGCCGACACCTT
>NZ_RBAN01000007.1 GCF_003626655.1 Micromonospora costi | reverse complement strand
ACCCTGTTGAGTTCTCAAAGAACAACCACACACCATCCGGAAACCCCCCACCAGGAGGACCCCCGTCCGGGGCATTTCGTCCAACCACACCCGCCGCTCTCGCGCCGGGCACTTTTACTACGTTACCTCACCGTCTCCGCCGTGTCAAACCGGTCTGTCCCGGTCTGTCGTGCTTCGTACGGGTAGGCGCCGTCGAACACGCGCAGCGGCAAGCCACTGTGCTTGGTCGTCGGATTCAGCAGGCCGGCCGTCGCGGTCTCCCGCGATCTCGCCCGGTGCCCTGCCGGTCGTCCACCTTACCCGGTCGGTTCCGCCTCACCAAATCCGCCTCGCGGCGGATCCGGGGCACCACCCGGGTTCGGGGCCGTAGAGGTTTGAACCCCTCCGGTCCCGGTGCCATTCCCGGTCCGGAGCCTCCGGGGTTTCGTCCCGTTTGCCCCGTTCCGCGCTGGCAGAGAGAAAGTTACGCGTCCGCGGTCATGATCGTCAAATCGGGGGGCGGCGTCCCGCGTCACATCATCCTCGGCGGACTATCTCCGCTGGTCAGGCGGCCGGGCACCGACTCGGAGCACCACGACGGCCACGCCGGTGGGTCAGGCAGGCGGGACGGCGCGCCGGCGCCGCGCCGCGAGCAACCCCCGGACGCCGAGCACGCCGACCGCACTGCCGAGCGTCAGCGACCCGACGATGAGGAACGCGTGGATCCACAGGAAGCCGGTGGGCGCGCTGGCTCCGGAGACACCGCCGGACCAGGACGCCGGGTCGTCCCAGATGGCGACCGCGAACCTCGGCCAGATCACCCAGGACCAGATGCCCACTCCGGCGAGAAGGAGGGACCAGCCACGTGACAGCACCATGGGAGCCCAGTATGCCAGCGCGCACGCCCGGCGCCCCCCGCTCGACCGGGTGACCGGAACGGCCCCCACCGAAGGACGAGACATGTCAGAAGCAGGTCCCCACGCCACCGACGCGGGTTCGCCCGCTGGTGGTGGATTCGCGCCGCCGGGGTCCGCCAGGTACCCGCCCCAGATCGCACAGCCGCCACGGACGTACGCCCGGCTCGGCCCGGTCGCACGGAGCCGGAGCCCGTCGTCGAGCTCGGCGGGCAGGTGCTCGGCGGCCAGGCAGACCTGCGTACGGGTCGGCGTCCCCGAGGGGTCCCACCAGCACCACGGTCAGCGCGAGCACGATCCCGAGTCGCCGAATGGCGCGGTACATCTGCGTCCCCCTCTGTTCTCGTGGCCGGTGTGAATGCGGGACCAGAATGGCGAGGACGATCACGGGGACGAATGTGGCGGCCGGGCACGCCGCCCTCCCGAGGGATGTGCGGTCGGGCGGTCATCACGTCGCTGACCTGCGGCGACCTGCCGGGAACCACCGGCACGAGGACGCTATGACGTATTTCTCGCCGGGTCGTCGGCGTGAACTCGCAATTGCGGATCCGTTTCCCCGAGGAGCCCGGCGGGCACTGATGAACCGGTCAGTGACAACGACCGGAGGTGCGCACATGTCATCCCCATCCTTCGATCCCTGGGTCTGGCGGGACCCGTCCGCACTCGCCGGCGGCTACTCCGGCGCCAGCCCCGACGCCGGACCTCCCGCCGCCCCGGACGGCGACGGCGGGCCGGACGCGCCGGGGCCCGGGACTCCCATCGACCTGACGGGTTACCGGGTGGCGGCCGTCGACGGACGGATCGGCGCCGTCGACAGGGCGAGCGACGAGGCGGACCCCCGCTACCTGGTCGTGGACACCGGGCCCTGGATCCTCGGTCGAACGGTGCTGTTGCCGGTCGGCACCATCGAGCGCGTGGACCACCTGGCCCGGACGGTGCACGTCGACCGCACACGGCAGCAGGTGAAGGATTCCCCGGCGTTCGACCCGGAGGAGTACACGCGGCCGGACTACCGCGACCGGGTGGGCGGCTACTACGCGGAGAGCTACCGGCGGGGCTGACCGGCCGGGGCGGCGGCGTTAAGGTGATGTTCATGGCCCGGCCGAGCACCTGCACGCCGGAGACCGTCGTGGCGATGGACGGTCTCCCGCTCGGCGTACCTTTCGGCCCGGCCGACCGCGGCGACGGCCGCGAGCAGATCATCGACGTCCTTCGTGCCGGCGGCCTGCGGTTCCGCGACGGCGCGCGATGGCGGTCGGCTCACTGAGCCTTTCCCGCTGATGGCGGGCGGGCTCACTGGGCCCATTCCCACGAGAGGCGGGGTCGACCCGGCCCCGCCGTGCGCGCTCGCGCAGACCCGCCGTCATTCACGCACGAAAGGCGTACCGCCATGTCCGTCGAACGGATGCTCACGGGAGACCGCCCGACCGGGAAGCTGCACCTCGGCCACTACGTCGGCAGCATCGCCAACCGGGTGCGACTCCACCAGCGCTACGAAAGCTTCTTCATCATCGCCGACCTGCACATGCTGACCACGAGGAACACCCGGGAGGACATCGAGCGGGTGGCCGGCAACGCCCGCGACATGGTCACCGACGTCCTCGCGGCGGGCGTCGACCCGGCGCGCGCGACGTTCTACCTCCAGTCCGCGATCCCCGAGGTCGGGGACCTGAACACGCTCCTGCAGAACCTGGTGACCGTGCCCCGGCTGGAGCGGGTGCCGTCGCTCAAGGACATGGCCCGGGACTCCGGCAAGGAGGAGATGCCGTACGGGCTGCTCGGCTATCCGGTGCTCCAGGCCGCCGACATCCTCTGCGTGAAGGGGCAGGTGGTTCCGGTCGGCAAGGACAACGCCGCCCATGTGGAGGTGACCCGGGAGATCGCCCGCCGGTTCAACAACCTCTACGGGCCGGTCTTCCCGGTGCCGGAGCTGGTCGCGGCCGACACGCCGTCCCTGGTGGGCACGGACGGGGCGGCCAAGATGAGCAAGAGCCGGGGCAACACCATCCTGCTCTCGGACGACGCGGCCAGCGTGCGGAGGAAGGTCATGGGCATGTACACCGACCCGAACCGGGTGCGGGCGGACGTGCCCGGAACCGTCGAGGGGAATCCCGTGTTCGCGTACCACGACGTGTTCAACCCCGACCGGGCCCGGGTGGACGAGCTGAAGGAGCGCTACCGCGCCGGTCGGGTGGGTGACGTCGAGGTCAAGGAGGCGTTGGTGGAGGCGTTGAACCGGTTCCTGGACCCGATCCGCGAACGCCGGGCCCGGATCGTCGCCGACCGCGGCCTCGTCGACCAGTTGATCGTCGAGGGCACCGAGCGGACGCGCCGCGAGGTGCGGCAGACGGTGACGGAGGTACGCCGGGCCATGGGTCTGACCGGCGCGTACACCCAGGTGCGCCGGCGGGCCGAGCGGGCCCGGAAGGCCGCCACTAGCTCCGCGTGAGGCCACCCGCGGCAGGGACGGACCGTCGAGCGCCCTGCGCCGCAGCCGTCGGAGATCGTCGTGGAATGCCACCTGAGCTGCGGAAATACGACTGGCTCGCGAGTGGACGACCACTCCCGGCCGGTGGTAGGACTGGAGCAACGGCCCGTCAACGGCGCCGCGTCGTACCGCTCGGCGCCGCCTGAGGGGGTCACCGTGCCGCTCACCCGCATCCGCTCGCGGCATCAGCCGTTCGAGGTCGCAACCCTGCTGAGCGCACCGGTCTGCGGGGTGCTCCTGATCCTCTTCGACGTCCGACCAGCGTCGGTCACCATGACGATGCCGCCTCCGATCCAGGCCGGCTGGGAACTCGGTCTGATCGTCGGCGGGTTGATGGGGCTGGCCGGGATTTTCTGGCCCGGCCGGCTCTCGACGGGACTCGGCGTCGAGCTGGCGTCGCTGCTGATGCTCGGGGCAATCGCCGCCATGTACGGCCTGGCGCTCGTCGCGGTCTCCGGCCGGCAGGGCGTCGCCGCGGTGGCGTTCATCTTCGCGGTCTCGGCCGGCTCGCTCTGGCGGTCCGGCCAGATCGTCCTCGACCTCCGTCGCCTGGCGCTGGCCGGTCAGAGCGTCGCCACCCCGCTGCCCGAAGGGGAGTCCGCATGAGCAACACCCCGCCGCCGGCCGCTCCGCACTGGGTCCAGGCCCTGCTCTCCGGGCTCGGTGTGCTGGGCAGCGCCGGCGGTCTGGCCGCCGTCGTCGCCGTGATCATCCAGCGCGGCAAGTTCAAGGCCGACGCCGCCGACACGCTGACCGACGCCGCCCTCACCCTGGTCCAGCCGTTGCGGACCCGCGTGTGCGAGCTCGAACGCGAGGCTCTGGCGGCGCGCGAGGAACTCGCCACGATGCGCCAGGAGGTGCACCAGTTGCAGGCCGCCGTCCGTACGCTACGCCGGACGCTGGAGCAGTGGCGTGCGGCGATCATGGCGCCGGACGCTACGCTGCGCCGGGTCCGGACGACGGTGGCGGAGTCCGGCGAGCCGAACGACCTGTGACGGCACGGCCGCTCGGGCATCCGAGCCCGCAACGTGGGACGGCACCCGGTCGCCGGCTGTTGATCCGCATCACATCGGCCCGGTCAGGTCCCCGCGTGAAGACTGTTTGCCCTGGTCCTGGGCCTGACAGGCCCAGCCCACCAGGAGAGGCGGGCGCGCGCGCCGCCTAACCTTCGGGCCATGAGCGAGTGCGCGATGGCGCGACGGCGGGGGGCCGCCGTCATGCTGGCGTTGGAGCTGCTGTTGCTGACCGTCGGCGTCGGCGTGGCGCGGGGAACCGACGGCGTCGGCGAGGAGAGTGCCGGGCGCACCCCGGTCGCCAGCCTTCTCGGTCCGGACTTCGTCGACATCGGTTCCGTACGGTCCGGCTCCGACACGACGGCGCCGTCCGGCGCGAGAGTCGGCAGCTACACCTGGGACTGCGGTCGCAACGACGACGGCCACCGCAACACCGCGAACGTCGTGACGGCGCCCGGCTACCCGGGGCAGGCACACCACGTGCACGACTACGTCGGGAACGTCTCCACCGATGTCGGGTCGACACCCGAGCGCCTCGCCTCGGCCGCCACGACCTGCCGCAACGGCGACCGGTCCACCTACTACTGGCCCGTGCTGCGGACCGTGCCGGCGGCGGCGGGCGGTGCCGGTCACGACGGGCACGAGGGTGAGATCCAGGTGCCCGCCGCCGTGACGCTCACGTTCACGGGCAACCCGAGCGGGAACGTGGTGGCGATGCCGGCACGGCTCGACGGCACGGTGGGCGACGCCGTGGCCGTCACGAACGGCGGGACGCACGCGGCGGCGACGTGGACGTGTTCCAGCACGCCCGACCGGCGTACCACCGCGTACCCCGTCTGCCCCGCCGGTGACCGGGTGCTGCGCGTCTTCGACTTCCCCAGCTGCTGGGACGGCCGGCGGCTGGACAGCGAGACCCACCGTGCGCACCTGGTCTTCCCCGCCCGGGACGGCTCCTGCCCGCACGGCACGTTCCCGGTGCCCCGGCTGCGGCTGACGCTCGCGTACGACCTGCCGCCGGGGGTCCGGTTCCGGATCGACGCTTTCGACGGCCAGCGCAACAGCCCGCTGACCGATCACGCGTTCTTCCTCAACCTCATGCCGGAGCCGGTCATGGCGAGGGTGGTGGCGTGCCTCAACGCCGGCCAGACCTGCCAAGACTCCGGGCGGAGGTAGCCGGGTCACTGCGGGCGGCCGACCTCGAACCGACCGTCGGCGGACGTGACCGTCACGGTGACCGTCCGCGGCTGGCCGGCGACCTGCGCGGAGCAGGAGAAGCGGCTGCCCACGGTGACCGGTGGGGTGACCGGGCAGGCGACCACGTCCGCGTCGAGCTGGTAGTCCTCGCGCAGCACGGTCAGCACACCGCGTTGCAGCGCCGCCGTGTCGAAGACCTTCCGGTTCAGGAAGCCGGGCCAGACCAGGCCGAGCACGGCCACCGCCGCGACCGCCACCACGACCGGGCCGGCGATCAGCGCGACGAGCCTCGGGGAGACGGTCCGTCGGCGCTCCCGGCCGGCCTGCGAGGGAGCGACGGGGCCCCACTGGGGTGGGGGAGCGGGCGTCCAGCGGGGCGGCGGTGGCGTCCCACCGGTGCTGCCGGATCCGGAGCTTCCGTACGCGTCGGTCATCGTCGTCTCCTCGCGGCTCAACGGGCGGCGGCGGTGGTGGGCACGGAGATCACCTCGGGGAGCGGTCGCGTCCTGCCCCCGGTCGGGCTGATCGCGAACCAGGTGCCGCCGACGCCCTGACCGTTGATGTCACCGGGTTTGGTGTCCTTCGCGAAGCGGTAGACCGGCCAGCCCCCGATCGTCACCTGACAGGTTCCGTCGGCCCGTTCCACATAGCCGATCAGCTTCGGGTTGATCCCGCTCGGGTAGATCTGGCCGGGCGACCTGATCAGCAGCGGCGGCCAGGTCCTGGTGCAGTCCCCGTTGCAGGAGGACTTCGACGGCTTGGCGGTGTCCTTGTCGAACCGGTAGAGCGTCATGCCCTTGCCGTCCGCGACGTACGTGCCGATGTCGCCGGAGGCGGTGCCGTTCAGCTGCACGACCGTGCTGCCGCGCCCGGTGTCCGGAGCGGGGGAGAGCGGGACGGTGGCGGGTCCGCTGTAGATCTGCACGCGCCGCTGGGTCTTCGCCACCGTCGGCGACGGCAACGGCGTCGCGGGTGCGTCGATCACCTCCGGGGTCCGCTCGGGGGAGGCGGCGACGGTGGCGGCCGGACTGGGCTGGCCGCCCGCCGGCGTGGCGGGCGCGGCCGTGCCGGCCGCCTCGTCGCCGCACGCGGCCAGAGCCGCCAGGCTGGTCAGTGCGATCGCGGTACGCGCGATCCGGCCCCTCGGCAACATCGGTGCTCCTCGTGGTCGGTGGGGACCGTGCCGTTCGCCCGGTCCGGCACCCACACGCGGCCGGCGGGCAACCGGTTCACCCGGCTGGCGGCGGCTCGCCGTCACCGCGCCACAAAATCCGCTGAACCGTTCCGCGGCGGGATCCGTGTGGGTGGCGGCAACGGCGGAAGGCGGTCCACGAAGGACCTCCTCACCAGCCGGAAGGACCCCGAGACACGAGGGAGCGGGAACGTGGCTACCTACCACATCGTCAGCGAGGACATCCAGGAGTCGGCGAGCTGGCTGAAGCAGAACATGCAGACGCTGCTGGACGGGATGACCCAGGCCAAGAGCAAGATCGACACCCTGATCCAGGGTGGCTACAACACCCCGGGCGCCCAGCAGCAGTTCGGCCCGTACTTCGAGGAGTACAAGGGCAGCGTGGACCAGACCCTGCACGGCATGGAGGGCATCAGCCAGTACCTCACGCAGGTCAGCGACGCCTTCTCCGACACCGACACCCAGACCGCCAGCAGCCTCGGCCGCTGACGACGGACGGCCCCGGGGCCGCGTGGTGACCAGATCACCACGCGGCCCCGACCGTTTCCTCCGACGGACCATCCGACCAGGAGAAACCCGTGCGCCTGTTGCTCACCGTTGCGGATCCGTCCACCGCCGCCACCGACTACCAGGTGGAGGCCGACCCCGACACCACCGTGGGGGAACTCGCCGAGGCGCTGGCGGCCCGCCGCCCGCGGTCCGGTGCGACCCCGCCGACGGTCTTCGTCGCCGGGGCGCCGCTCGACCCGCGGCTCACCCTCGCCGAGGCGCCGCTGCGCCAGGGCACGGTGCTCGGCCTGGACCGGCCCGTGCCCGAGGCGCCCGCGCAACCGCCGGGGCTGCTGGAGGTACGCGTGGTCAGCGGCACCGGAGCCGGCGGTGTCCACCAACTCGACATCGGTGAGCACACGATCGGCGCCGCCAGCACGAGCCGCGTCCGACTCGCCGATCCCTCGCTCGCCGCCGTGGCGGCGCGGCTACGGGTCACCCCGGACGGCGAGTGCCGGGTGCACCCGGCCCAGCCCGGACTGCTGCTCGACCGCGTGGAACTCGACGGCGAGCAGCCGTGGCCGCTCGGCGGGCAACTCGCCGTCGGCTCGTCCCTGCTGGAGCTGCACCGCCCCGTCCGGGCGGAAGCCGCCCTCCAGATCTCCGAGGACCGGACCGGCCTGGACTACAACCGGCCACCGCGCCTGCTCCCCGCCGCCCGGACCACGCAGTTCACCCTTCCCGGGCCACCGGCGCCGCCCGAGCGGCGGCCGCTCACGCTGATCACCGTGCTGGCGCCGCTGGTGATCTCCGTGGCCGCGTACCTGGTCACGCGGAGCCCGCTCACCCTGCTCTTCGCCGTGCTGTCACCGCTCGCGCTGATCGCCAGCCAGGTCGGGGCGCGACGGCAGGGCCGCGCCACGTACCGATCCCGCCTCGCCGAGTACGAGGTGAAAAAGAAGCGGATCACGGCCGAGGCCCAGGAGGCGCTGGTCGCCGAGCGGCTGGCCCGGCGGCACAACTTCCCCGACCCGGCGTCGGTGGTGCTGATCGCCGTCGGGCCGCAGCGGAGGCTGTGGGAGCGGCGGCGCACCGACCCCGACTTCCTCGATCTGCGCGCCGGCAGCGCCGACCTTCCGTCCGACGTGGTGCTGCGGGACCCGAGCCAGGACGAGCACCGGCGGGAGGTCCGGTGGAGCGCGCTCGACGTGCCGGCGACCGTTCCCGTACGCAAGCACGGCGTCGTCGGCGTCGCCGGAGGCGAGACCGCGCGCACCACCGCCCGCTGGCTGGTCGCCCAGGCGGCCACCCTGCACAGCCCGGAGGACCTGCAGATCTACCTGCTCGCCGGTGCGGGCGACGAGGACGGCTGGTCGTGGACCGGCTGGCTGCCGCACACGGGGCCACGTGACGGCCAGGACACCCTCGCCACCGTCGGCGCGGACACCCAGACGCTGGCCCGCCGGGTCGCCGAGCTGGTCGCCGTCATCTCGGCCCGCTCCGCCGAGCGGGCCGACGGCGCGTTCCGCGACGTCCTCGTGGTGCTCGACGGGGCCCGCAAGCTGCGTTCCCTGCCGGGCGTGACGCAGATCCTGCGCGAGGGACCGTCCGTCGGTGTGTACGCGATCTGCGTCGACGCCGAGGAGAAACTGCTGCCGGAGGAGTGCCAGGCGGTCATCTCCGAACAGGCCGACGGGACGCTGCTGGTCACCCGCACGCTCGCCGACCCGGTCGCCGGCGTCCACCCGGACCTGGTCACGCTGGACCACCTGCGTACGGTGGCTCGCGCGCTGGCGCCGTTGCGGGACACGGGGGGTTCCGACGACGGCGGCGCGCTGCCCGACGCGAGCCGCCTGCTCGACGTGCTCGGCATGGAGCCGCCGGAGCCGGACGCCGTGGCGGCGCGGTGGACCATCGGGGGCCGGACCACGGAGGCCGTGCTCGGCGTCTCCCTGGACGGGCCGTTCGCCCTCGACCTCAAACGCGACGGGCCCCACGCCCTGGTCGCCGGCACCACCGGCTCGGGAAAGTCGGAGCTGCTGCAGACGCTGGTCGCGTCGCTCGCCGTCGCCAACCGGCCCGACGCCATGACCTTCGTGCTGGTGGACTACAAGGGCGGCAGCGCGTTCAAGGACTGCGTCCTGCTGCCGCACACCGTCGGCATGGTCACCGACCTGGACACCCACCTGGTGAGCCGGGCGCTGACCTCGCTCACCGCCGAGTTGCGCCGGCGGGAGCACATCCTGGCCGAGGCGGGCGCGAAGGACATCGACGACTACGTCGACCTGCTGCGGCGGGAGCCGACCCGGACCCCGATGCCGCGGCTGCTGATCGTGATCGACGAGTTCGCCTCGATGATCCGCGACCTGCCCGACTTCGTGACCGGTCTGGTCAACATCGCGCAGCGGGGACGGTCGCTCGGCATCCACCTGGTGCTGGCGACCCAGCGTCCCGGCGGCGTGGTGTCGCCGGAGATCCGGGCCAACACCAACCTGCGGATCGCGCTGCGGGTGACCGACAGCAGCGAGAGCCAGGACGTACTGAACGCCCCGGACGCGGCCTCGATCTCGAAGTCGACGCCGGGCCGGGCGTACGTACGCCTCGCGCAGTCGTCGCTGGTGCCGTTCCAGGCCGGTCGGGTCGGCGGGTTCCGCCCGGGCGTCCGGACGGCCACGCGCCGGCCTCCGTGGCTGGCGCCGCTGTCCTGGCCCGACCTCGGCCGGTCGGCGCCGGCCCGACCCGGCGTCGACGCCGAACCGTCCGCGGAGGTGACCGACCTCGCCGTCCTGGTGGAGGCGATCCGGGGCGCCAACGACCAGCTCGCCATCCCGCCGCAGCACAGCCCGTGGCTTCCGGCGCTGCCGCACGCGTTGACCGTGGACGCGCTGCCCGCCGCCCGGGGCAGCGGGTACCACCTGCCCGCCGTCGCGTACGGGCTGCTCGACCTGCCGGCGCAGCAGGAGCAGGTGCTGCTGGAGCTGGACCTGGGGACGCTGGGGCACCTGCACGTCATCGGTTCGTCGCGCAGCGGCCGGTCGCAGACGTTGCGGACGATCGCGGGCGCGGTGGCGCGGACGCATTCCGCGGCCGACGTCCACCTGTACGGCATCGACTGCGGCAACGGGGCGCTGCTGGCGCTCAACGAGCTGCCGCACTGCGGCGCCGTCGTGCAGCGTACGGAGGCGGAGCGGCTCGGGCGCCTGCTGAACCGGCTCGTCGCCGAGGTGGGACGGCGGCAGCAACTGCTCGCCTCGACCGGCTCGGCGAGCCTCGTGGAGTACCGGGCCGGCGCGGCCGAGGGCGAGCGCCCGCCGCACATCCTGGTGCTCCTCGACCGGTTCGAGGTCTTCGACAAGACCTTCGCCGACTACGACAACGGGACCGTGATGGCCGCGCTTCTCACGCTGCTGCGCGAGGGTTCCGGGGCCGGCATCCACGTGGTGCTGGCCGGCGATCGGGCCATGTTCTCCACCCGGATCTCGTCCACCACGGACGACAAGCTGGTGCTCCGGCTCACCGAGCGCAGCGACTACAGCATGGCCGGGATCAACCACCGGCAGCTGCCCGAGGAGATCGAGTCGGGCCGGGCCATCCGGGCCGCCGACAGCGCGGAGGCGCAGATCGCCCTCCTGACCGAGGACAGCTCCGGTCAGGGGCAGGCGCGGGCGCTCGCGGAGATCGGCGCGGCGGCCCGGTTGCGGGACGAGGCTCTTCCCCACACCGCCCGGCCGTTCCGGATCGACGTCCTGCCCGAGGAGCTGACCCTCGCGGAGGCGCGCAGCCTGGCACGGCCGGCCCGTCCCCTGTGGACGCTGTTCGGCGTCGGCGGCGACGAGCTCACCGGGATCGGGCCCGACCTGTCCGAGATTCCCACCTTCGTACTGGGCGGGCCGCCTCGTTCCGGGCGGAGCACCGCGCTGCTGACGATGGTCGCGGGCCTGCTCGAGCGCGGGACGCCGGTGGTGATCGGCGCACCGCGCCGGTCGCCGCTGCGGGACCTGGCCGGTGTGCCCGGCGTGCTGGACGTGGTGGCGGGCGAGGACTTCACCTCGGCGCGGCTCGCGACGGCCCTCGACGGACGCGACGGCCCGGTCGTGGTCGTCCTGGACGACGCGGAGCAACTGCTCAAGTGCGACGCCGGCAGCGACTTCGGCGAGATCGCCCGGACCGGTGCGGAGACCGGCCGCGGCCTCGTCATGGCGGGCACCATCGACGGTCTCTCCGGCGGCTTCGGGGGCTGGCACGTCGACGCCCGGCGCAACCGGCAGGGCGCGCTGCTCAGCCCCCAGGGCCTCGGCGACGGTGAGCTCATCGGCGCCAAGCTCTCCCGCGGTCAACTGGCCGGCGGCCGGCCCGGCCGGGCGCTGGCCCACTTCGGCGACGGCAGGCTGCACCTCGTGCAGGTGCCCCGGACCGACGCCGCGGCGCTGCGGGCGGTGCTCGCCGACGCGCCTCCGCTCGACGTCGTGCCGAAGGGACAGTGAGAGCCGTCCCGCTCGCGCGGCCCTCGGCCCGCTGAGCAGCGGCGAAAACACTCAGGGGGGCACCTTCCGGTGCCCCCCTGACGTGCGTCGGCGACTCACCCCCCGGTCGCCGACTCCCCCACGGAAGCCTGGGGGGACGCGAGCGCCGAGGCTTCGTCCTCCCAGGTGAACGCCAGTGTCCCGGTGATCGTGGCGAACAGCTCGAACAGTTCCTCCGCCTCGGCGAGGTTCGGGCTCGACCCGGTCACCACGAGGACGTCCGGTGAGCCCGGCAGCGGCACGACCGTGTGCATCACGGCGCAGCGCATCGTCGCCCCGTCCTCGGTCACGTTCTGGATGCCGTGCACCCGGCCGACCGTGCCGATCCCGGGGATCTGGGCCGTACTCACCCGACGCCACGTCCCGTCCGCCCAGGTGGGCTGCCCGACGGCGGTGAGCGCCCCGATGATGTCGCCCGTCGCGGGCGGGGTGACCACCGAGACCAGCACCGTCGCGGTGAGCGGGCCGTCCTCGTACAGCTGGAAGACGCCGGCGGCGTGCACCGCGCCGGCGCGGCGGGCCGCACGCACCGACCGGCGCAGCCGCTCGGCGTACTGACCGGCCTGCTCCTCGGAGAAGCCGCCGTCCCGGGCGCGGGCCCACACCTCCTGCGCCATCCGGTTCTCGCTCGCCTCGTCCGCGACCGAGTAGTCCACCCAGTCCTCCGGCGTGCGCAGCACGAAGCCGGTCGGGGTCGGGGTCGACGCCGTCGCGCCGGTCACCGGGCTGGTCATTTGCTTCCCCCGTCGTCCGGGTTGGTGAGGGCGTTGACGGTCTGCTCGTCCGTCTCCCGGAACGCGTCGGCGACCGCCTTCGCGGCGTCGCGTACCCCTTCGAGGTCCTTCGCCACGACGTGGCGGCCGTCACCCCACCGCTTCTCGAAGTCGTGGGCAGCCTTCTGCAGGTCACGCTGGCCGAGCGTGTCGACCACATGACCCATGGACCTGATCGGTGCGCTGTCCATCAGGTCCTTGGTGCGCTGCAGCAGGTCGTGCACCCGCTCCAGCTCCGCACCGGGTACGTCGATCACGCTCATGCCGGCACCGCCGCGCCGAGCCTGCCGGTTCGCTCGCTCATCCCCGATTCCCTCCGGTGCCGTCACAGCAACTCCGCGCCGTACACGGACGGCGTGGCGTTGCGGTTCAGTGCTGAACCGATCTTCGGTCGCCTACGTGTGCGAGTCGGCTCCCGGCACCCAGCCCGGTTGCGGGGGGACCAGACGGCGACAGGGGAGGTTGGTCATGGCGCGTCCGGGTGACGCCGAGTGGTCGGTGTTGGAACTCGACTCCGACCCGGTACCGGGTGATCCGGAGTCCTTCGAGGAGATCACCCGCGCCTACCAGGAGTTGGCGAGGACCACGCAGGAGGCACACGACCTGCTCGCCGGCGGCGGCCAGATCGACGTCGGCCAGGGCAAGGCCATGGAGGCCTTCAAGGACCTCATCGGCAAGCTGCCGCCCCGGCTGGACACCATGGCCCACTCCTACGCCGCGGCCGCGGACGCCTACCTGCGCTACCTCCCGTCGCTGGAGGAGGCGCAGACGATGTCACTGCGGGCCCTGGACCAGGCCCGGCAGGCCTCCGGCGACCAGGGCGCAGCACAAGCGGCACTGTCGTCGGCGCAGGCCGCGCTCACCGCCCTCACCGGCGACACGGACGCCGCGAAGGCCGCGAAGGACAAGGCCGACGACGACGTCACCGCCGCCCAGAACCGGGCGGACGACGCCCGGCAGGCCCTCGACCAGGCCAAATCACTCCTCGGCCAGGCAACCGCCCTACGCGACCAGGCCGCCCACGCCGCCGCCGAAACGCTACGGCACCTCGCCAAGGACGCCCCCCAGCGCTCCCTCTGGGAAAAGATCGCCGAAGCGTTCCACGCCTTCATCGAGTTCCTCCGCAGCACCGTCATCGAATGGATCACCACGGTCCTCGACGTGCTCTCCGTCATCGCATCCTTCATCTTCCCCCCACTCGGCGAAGCCATCGGCCTGCTCTCCGGCGCCATCGACCTCGCCTCAGCCGTCCTCGGCGGAAACCCCGCCGAAATCGGACTCGCCGCCGGCGGCATGGCCCTCGGCCTCATCCCCGGCGGGCGGGCCGGCGCGCTGTTCATGAAGTTCGCCGCGAAGGGTGGCAAGGCCCTCGGCTTGGCCGGAGATGGCGTAAAGGGAGCCACCCGCGGACTCAACGGCGGCGGCGGCAAGACGATCGGGGGTGGACTGCCCGGCAAGGGCGCAGGCGCCAACCGCCCGCCCGTACCGAAGGACACCTCACTGTCGATCGACGTACGCAAGTGCGTCACGGACCCGGTCGACGTTGCCACCGGCGAGATGGTGCTCTCCCAGATCGACCTGGACCTGCCGGCCCCCATGCCGATGGTGCTCGAGCGAACCCACCTCTCCACCTACCGCGCCGGCGGCTGGTTCGGGCCGTCGTGGGCGTCAACTCTCGACCAGCGACTGGAATTCGACGCACAGGGCGTCTGCTACTTCGGCCCCGACGGCACGATCCTGGTCTATCCGCCGCTGCAGGCGGGCGACACAGTCCTTCCCGAGGAAGGGCCTCGCTGGCCGCTGACCGTCCACGCCGACGGCACGGCCGTCGTGACCGACCCACTGGCCGGCCGGAGCACTCTCTTCCTCCTCTCCGGTGCGGTCGGGCGGCTCGCGCTGGTCGCCGATCGGAAGGGCAACCGGCTGGAGGTCACCCGAGACGCGCAGCACGCCCCGGTCGCGCTGCGGCACGCGGACGGGCAGTGGATCGCGGTCACCACCTCGGACAACCGGATCACCGCCCTGCACCGGACGGAACCCGGCGGACGCCCCACCAGCCTGATCGCCGCGTACCGCTACGACGAGCAGGGCCGGCTCGTGGAGGTCGACAACGCGTCCGGCCAGCCGATGCGGTTCAGCTACGACGACGCCGGTCGAGTGGTCGGTTGGCAGGACCGCAACGGTGTGGAGTACCGGTACATGTACGACGCCGACGGCCGCTGCGTGCGTACCGAGGGCGCGGACGGCTTCCTCAACGGCACCCTCGTGTACGACCTCGACCAGCGCATCACCACGTACACCGACTCGCTCGGCCACGTCACCATCTACCGCTTCGACGAGGCGCACCACGTCGTCGCCGAGACCGATCCGCTGGGCAACACGACACGCTTCGAGTGGGGCCGGTACAACCAGTTGCTGTCGCGGACCGACCCGCTGGGCCGGACCACCCGCTACGAGTACGACGACGCCGGCGCGTTGCGACGGATGATCCGTCCGGACGGCACCGAGGCACGGGTCACGGCCGTCGGCGCTGCCGCCACGATCACCGTGCGGGCCGGGGAGCGGACGCTTACCCGCAGCTACCCCACCGCGCCGGACCCGGCCGCCGGGCCGGTCGGAGTGGCGGAGCCGTTCGACTACGACCGGCTGCGGGCGGACGACCCGGTCCGGGACACCGCGCTCGCGGGCAGCCAGGCCCACCGGATCGGCGCGCGCGGCCAGCTCGACCGGGTGCGCTACGACGACGAGGGCAACCCGGTCGAGCGGATCGACGCCGCGGGCCACGTGACCCGCACCGAGTACGGCCCGTTCGACCTGGTGCTGGCCACCGTGGACGCCGCCGGCGCCCGGACCGGCTACGAGTACGACGCCGAGCTGCGGCTGACCCGGGTCACCGATCCCCGCGGCCTGGAGTGGCGTTACACCTACGACCCGGCAGGCCGGCTGGTCGAGGAGGTCGACTTCAACGGCCGGGTACGGCGGTACGACTACGACGCGGCCGGTCAGCTGATCCGGTCGACGAACGGGCTGGGTGAGGCCACCGAGTACGAGCACGACCTGCTGGGCAACGTGGTCGAGCGCCGGACCGTGTCCGGCACCACCCGGTACCGCTACGACGCGGTCGGTCGGCTGGTGGCGGCCGAGAACGCCGATGCCGAGCTGGTGATCGAGCGCGACGAGGCCGGGCGCGTGGTGGCCCACACCACGAACGGCCGTACCCTCTCCTTCCGCTACGACGACCGCACCGGCGCTCGGCGCCGCCGCACCCCCAACGGGTCGGAGAGCGTCTGGGCGTACGACCCGTTCGGCAACCTCGATTCGTTGGTCACCGCGGGGCACACGCTCGGCTTCCGGCACGACGGGCAGGGCCGGGAGCTGCGGCGCAGCCTCGACGGCCGGGTGGTGCTCGAGCAGACGTTCGGCACCGACCGGCAGCTCGCCGCACAGGTGCTGCCCGGCCTGCGGCAGCGCCGGTTCGACTACCGGGCCGACGGTCTGCTCGCCGGCATCGACGAGGATGCCACGGGCCGGGTCGACTTCACCCTGGACGAGGCGGGCCGGGTGCTCGCCGTCCGGGGCGCGGGCCGGGTCGAGGACTACCGGTACGACGCGACCGGCAACCTGACGTCGGCCCGGGTGTCCGGCCTGCCGTTCGCCGGGGAGCTGCGCTACGACGGCAACCTGGTCACCGAGGCGGGCGGGGTCCGCTACCGGTACGACGCGCAGGGCCGGATGGTCAGCCGGACGCTCACCGACCCGGCCGGCGGGGACCGCACGTGGCACTTCGAATGGGACGCCCACGACCGGCTGGTCGGGGTGCGGACGCCGGACGGCGACCGCTGGCGCTACCGCTACGACCCGCTGGGTCGGCGGATCGCCAAGCAGCGGCTCGTCGGCGGCGACGACACGGCCCCGGTCGAGCAGGTGGACTTCGTCTGGGACGGGTCACTGCTGGTCGAGCAGGCACACACCGACGAGTACGGCCGCACCCGGGTGACCACCTGGGAGTACCACCCGGACGAGCAGCGCCCGGTGGCTCAGACTGTCCGGGACGAGCGGGACGAGGTCGGCGAGCGTTTCTACGCGATCGTCACCGACCTGGTCGGCACGCCCACCGACCTCGTCGACGCCGACGGCGAGCTGGCATGGCGCAACGACGCCAGCCTGTGGGGTGCGGTCCCCGGTGGCGACGCATCAGGCGTGATCCCGCTGCGGTTCCCAGGGCAGTACCTGGACGAAGAGACCGGTCTGCACTACAACGTGTACCGCTACTACGACCCGATCAGCGGCCGGTACGTCAGCCAGGACCCGCTCGGCCTCGCGCCGGCGCCGGATCCGGCGAGCTACGTACCCAACCCGTACGCGGCAGCCGATCCGCTCGGCCTGACCTGCACCGCCGGCTCGGCGAGCAAGACCCCGGGCTCTCCGGGCGGGGGCAACGACGCCCGGAGCCTGCCCGACACCGGGCCCGTGCCAGGACCGAGCAACGCCAATCCGTTCGCCCAGGTGCGACCGCAGCCGGTGGCGAACCCGCCGAAGCCCGGAATCCTGTTCCACGGCTCCGAGGTCGGACCGAAGGACGTCAAGGACGGCCGCGTAATAGGCATCTTCGAGACCGGGTTGAAGTCCGACGCAACCCGGAACGGTAAGACACCACATTTCAACCTGCCGGACCACATGCACAATTCGCGCGGCAGTGGTTTCGTTTCCACCACCGGCAACCCGAATGTCGCCCTGCAATTCGTTCGCCCTAGCCTCACGGACAACGGTTACAAGGTCCTCCGGCCGGGGCCGAAGCCGACGGGGTTCTTCGGTGGCGCTCCCAAGCAGTACGAGAAGCACGAGGGCTGGATATACGCGATCGACACCAGGGACGTGCCGATGGTCCACGCGCCCACACAGATGGAGGCCCCGGCCACGAAGGATGCCTTCGAGAAAACGCCACTGGGGGACAAGAAGTACCAGGACGAATGGGCCGCCATCGGGGACATCCCACCGGAGAAGATCATCGGCGCGTACCGCGTCGACCACCACTACAACGCGACCGGTGTGATGAAGGACGGCTTTGCCAACGTTCGAATCGACCACCACCCCGATGAGGGTTTCCAGATGAACGTGCGGGAAGACAACGGCCGCTATGTCGACCCGGACAAGATTAAGGCCGGCGCAGCAAGTTAGTGGCGGGCACCAGTGGTCAGTGAGCAGGGCACGAGTCAGGGCGAGGAGAGGAGAGCAATGGTGACGACAGCGCCACCGCCGACGGTGACCGACCAGATGCGCCGGCAGGCGAGGCAGGCCCCGGACAGCTGGATCTACGCGGTCGATCCGGCATTCGAGGAGGCCGAGGACGTGCCCGGCTGGGCGGTCATCGGCGCGTTCCGGGTGGACGAGCGGGGCGAGATCAGCGACGAGTTCCAGCGGAACCCGAACTACCGGCCGACTCCGGCCGCGCTCGGGTTCCCCGTCCCGGCGAACGAGCTGGAGGGCGCCTTGCAGATGGCGGTCACCGGCCTCGGCGGGGACGACCAGGTCCGCAACGCGCTGCGTGAGGCGACGGTGTTCGTACCCCATGTGCCCGGGGTCGGTATCGCCGATCTGGACGCGGGCCTGGATCGGCCGGTGGTGCACGTGTTCACCTCGGACCGCTACCTGCCCGACCCGGCCGACTGGCCCTACTGGGAGCGCCGCCCGGTCCGGGAACTCGTAGAGCCGATCGGTGACCGATACCTGGTGATCAA
This sequence comes from Micromonospora costi, assembly GCF_003626655.1. GTDB lineage: Bacteria > Actinomycetota > Actinomycetes > Mycobacteriales > Micromonosporaceae > Micromonospora > Micromonospora costi. The sequence continues at coordinate 246,508 of NZ_RBAN01000007.1, read as the reverse complement.
CCCCGGCAGCGCACTCGAGGTGCGGCTGCCCGCCACCGATCTCCGCTGACCACCCCGGCATCGGGCGCAAGCAACGACGAAAGCGAATGAGGTAGCCATGGGCAGGATCTCCGCTGTCGAGACGGAGCGACGGGGAGGTTGGTCATGACGCGTCCGGGTGACGCCGAGTGGTCGGTGTTGGAACTCGACTCCGACCCGGTACCGGGTGATCCGGAGTCCTTCGAGGAGATCACCCGCGCCTACCAGGAGTTGGCCCGCACCACCCAGGAGGCACACGACCTGCTCGCCGGCGGCGGCCAGATCGACGTCGGCCAGGGCAAGGCCATGGAGGCCTTCAAGGACCTCATCGGCAAGCTGCCGCCCCGGCTGGACACCATGGCCCACTCCTACGCCGCGGCCGCGGACGCCTACCTGCGCTACCTCCCGTCGCTGGAGGAGGCGCAGACGATGTCACTGCGGGCCCTGGACCAGGCCCGGCAGGCCTCCGGCGACCAGGGCGCAGCACAAGCGGCACTGTCGTCGGCGCAGGCCGCGCTCACCGCCCTCACCGGCGACACGGACGCCGCGAAGGCCGCGAAGGACAAGGCCGACGACGACGTCACCGCCGCCCAGAACCGGGCGGACGACGCCCGGCAGGCCCTCGACCAGGCCAAATCACTCCTCGGCCAGGCAACCGCCCTACGCGACCAGGCCGCCCACGCCGCCGCCGAAACGCTACGGCACCTCGCCAAGGACGCCCCCCAGCGCTCCCTCTGGGAAAAGATCGCCGAAGCGTTCCACGCCTTCATCGAGTTCCTCCGCAGCACCGTCATCGAATGGATCACCACGGTCCTCGACGTGCTCTCCGTCATCGCATCCTTCATCTTCCCCCCACTCGGCGAAGCCATCGGCCTGCTCTCCGGCGCCATCGACCTCGCCTCAGCCGTCCTCGGCGGAAACCCCGCCGAAATCGGACTCGCCGCCGGCGGCATGGCCCTCGGCCTCATCCCCGGCGGGCGCATCGCCGCCCGCTTCATGAAATTCGCGGTCAAAGGCAGCGGCGCACTCTCCGGAACCGTCAAGGGCGGCATCGAAGGAGCCACCCGCGGACTCAACGGCGGCGGCGCCACGAAGGGTCTGGACGCGGGCGCGACGAGCTACGGCCCGGGCAAGACGATCAAGGGTGCGTTCTCGTCCGCCGGGAAGAACCTGAGTGACCTGGCGGCGCGGTTCAAGCCCGGAACCAAGGCGGACGAGAACACCATCGTCGGCAGGAACCGCTTCGGATTCAAGACGCGCTTCAACATCGACGACGTCCGGGCCGAACCGCTGACCAACAGTGACGGCAAGCAGATCGGCGTGAGTTTCCCGTTGAGTGCCCGCGACAGCGAGACCCGCGCCGCGTGGGCCAAAGTGGACACCAACGTCTCGACCGGCAAGTATCGGGGCCCGGATCTGGCCCCCGACGGGCGAGCGGTCTTCAAGAGCGTGCCTGGTGAGCGGCCGACCGAGGCGGCAGGGGGGCGGAAGGACGGGCCGCAGCCGGACTTCGAGTTCGACCAGCTCCGTCGCGCACCCTGGGCCGGGGACGCGAGCGACCCGATGTTCGTCATGGCGCACAGCAGTCCGAACGACGTCGGGCTGTTGTTGAAGAATGGCAAGAAGGTCAACGTATCGGGTGCGGAATTCGCCAAGGTCCTGCACCACAACACGGTGTTCAAGGATGCGAGCGGCGCCAACCCGGACAGTTCGATCGCCATGATCGCCTGCAGTTTCGGGGCGAAGGACGGCAAGGTCGCCCCGGGGTTCAGCCAGGTGATGCAGGATCTGGGCAACAATCGGCAGATCTTCGCGGCGACCGACACCGTGTGGACCACTCGGCCGAAGGATTTCCAGGGTAAGGTCGGCTTCCCCGGCTCGGATTTCGCCACCATCGCGGTCTCCAACAAGGGCGAGTTCCGCCCGCTGGTGTCTCCCGGAGGCGGCGCACCGCATCCTTCTCCGGCGGCCGCTCCGCCCGCAGCCGCTCCGCCCGCGGCCGCTCCGCCCGCAGCCACTCCGCCGCAGCTACCTCCTTTGGACTTCGGCGACCCGCTGCTCGACTTCAGCACGTGAACGTTCCCCCATGACAGCCAGCGACTGCGGACGCCGGACATGAGCGGCGATCGAGCGCCGAGGCCGAGCGGTGATCTCAGTAAGGAGTGGGCACGTGAGTGAACAGAGCGACACCGGTCTGGACCGTAACTGGATGCTGCTGCTCGACAGTGACTGGTCGCCGCCACCAGAGGCGGACGACCAGTCCGGGGCGGTGCCGCCGGTGGAGTCGATCGTCGGCGGCTGGCTCGTCAACGACGACGGAAGCGTTGGCGCGTTCGAGCCCAACCCGCTCTACGTGCCCAGAGGCGAGGACGCGCCGACCGGCCCGGTCGACGCGGCGGCGAAGCTGGTCGTGGCGGGGCGTGCCGAGCCGAACCTGGTGCTGCTCGCGCTGCGGGACAGTCTGACCCAGGTCGCGGTCGACGACGAGGGCGACGTCATCGTGGCACCCGCTCCCGACGGCGCGCCGTGTGTGCTGGTCGCCACCGGCGCGACGGACCAGCTTCGGGTGCGAGCTGCGGACTGGCGGCAGGTGAGTAGCGCCAAGTTGGTGGCGCTGCTGCCCGAGGGCGTCGACGTGCTGCTCAACCCGGGTGGTTCCGCGTCGATGAGGCTCTTCGCCAGCGCGCTGCGCGAGGTCCTCACCGAAACCGACTGACCCCGGCAGGTCCCCGCTTCGCGCCATCGACGTGGGGCCGGCAGGTGAGCGGGCTGGCAGGTGAGCGGGCCGGCAGCCTCCACCGATCCGAGCCCGGATGAACCCGTTCGGTCCTGAGTACGTGTTCGGATCGCCGACGTCCGCGCGTCCGGCCCACCCGTTCGAGTCACGACATCGCTGTGAGGTATCCATGCGCAGGCTGCTCCGTACCGCCTTACACCGTTCGTCGCGGCCGGCGGGGTGCCTACTGCTGGCCGTCGCGGCCACGCTGGCGTTGTTGCTCCTTCCGCTCCCCCCGGGGACGGCGAGCGCCGTGGAGCCCTCGGTGCCGTACTGGGTGGTGCCGGGGAAACCCGGCACGGAGAGCGACCTGACCCTGGCCGGGGTGGCCGACCGGACACTCGGCGACAGCCACCGCTGGCAGGAACTCTTCGAGCTCAACAAGGGGCGGACGCAACCGGACGGGCTGGTGCTGACCGATCCGGCGCAGCCGATCCGCGCCGGCTGGGTCTTCATCCTCCCCGAGGGTGCGACCTCCGGCGAGATCCGGATCGGCCCGCCGCCGACGGCCGCACCGCCGGCCAACCAGCGGCCGGACCCGCCGTCCGATGACCAGCAGCCCGCCACGCCGTCGGCCGGTCAGCAGGCTGGCGCGCCGTCGGCCGGTCAGCCACAACAGGCCGCGACGGCGGGGGCCCAGCCGGCCGCGGTCCAGGGGGGTGGTGGGACGCGGGTCCTCGGTCTCCCACCGCTGGTGGCGATGCTGCTGGGCGTGGGCGTCCTGCTGGTGGCCGCCGCCGCGCTGGCGCCGCTGCTCCTGCGCCGACGCCGCACCGCGACCGTGGCACCGCCGCCGCCGTCGGCGCCGCCCGGCTCTCGGGCGGTCCTGGACCGCGCGATGCGGCAGCTCGCCACGCAGGCCGGCCACGCCCAGGTGTACGCGGCGCTGATCGGTGCCGACCGGGTCTCGCTGCGCCTGGCGCCCGCGCTGCCGGAGGCCCCGCCCCCGTGGCAGGCCCGGGAGCGGGGCGCCATCTGGGACGCGCCGAGCTGGCAGCTCGACCAGGGCGGCGAGGGCCGGTCCGGCCTGCCGCTGCTCGCCACCGTGGGCACGGTCGGCGGCGAGCTGGCCGTCGTCAACCTGGGGCGTGCGCCGGGGATCGTCGCGCTCACCGGGGACGAGGCGAGCGCGCTGCGGGTCGCGGGCGCCATCCTCGACGACATCAGCCGCGACCCTGCCGCGGCGTCCGTGGCGATCACCGTCGTCGGCCCGCCGCCCCAGCTCTGGCCGCACGCGGATCGGATCCGGGTCACCGCCGACGCGCGGGAGGTCCTGCCGTCCGGCGACTCCCCGGCCGACGGGCTGCGCGACCACCTGGTGCTGGTCACCGCCACGCTCCCGCCGTCCGAGCTGGAGCGGCTGGGTGCGCTGGCGGCGCTGTCCGGCAACACGGCGGCGGTGCTGGTCGTCGGCGAGGCGCCGAACGCCGCCTGGCGGTTCGAGTCGGGTCCCGACGGGTCCCTGGACGTCGGGGTGCTCGGGCTGGACCTCGACCGCCCGACGCCACGGGGTCGCCGCACCCTGGTCACCCGGGGCTGAGCACCTTCCCTCTGTCCGTTCCTGCTGAATGATTGGTGTGGCGATGAAGGCACTCGTCCCCCGTACGCTCCTCGGCTCCCTGACCCTGGCCGTGGCGCTGCTCGCGACCGCCTGCACCACGACGGTGACCGACCCGGTCGCGGTGCCGCGGCCGGACGCCGGCGACTCGCCGCGGCCGGACGCCGGTGCGGCGCAGCAGCAGTTGCCGGCCGCCGGCGCGCCGGACGATCTCGGGCGGCGCAGTCCCGACGGCGGGTACTGGCCGGCATCGTTGCAGCTCGGCGACAACCCGGAGCTGGGGCCGGTCGTGCTCGACGGGCAGGGCTTCACCCTCTACCGGTTCGACAAGGACAGCTCCGCGCCGTCGCGGTCGACCTGCACGGAGGGCTGCCTCCTGCAGTGGCTACCGGTGCTGGTGAGCGAGAAGATCAAGTTCGCGAACCTCGACCCCGCGAAGCTCGGGGCGGTGGCCCGCCCGGACGGCACGCAGCAGGTGACCGTGGGCGGCTGGCCGGTGTACCGCTTCGCCGAGGACCAGGTGCCCGGCCAGATCTCCGGGCAGGGTGTCGACGGGCTCTGGTTCGTGGTGTCACCGGACGGCAGCAAGGCGGCCGCACCGACCGACACAGGTACTTGACGAGGCAACAAAGTGACGGAAGATACACACGGGTCCGTGATCTCTCGTGCACGAAGAGCGCTGGCGCATCCTGTCTGGGCACCGATCGAGATCGGCATCGTGGGCCAGCAGAGGGTGGTAGGAATGGCGGGTTCAAAGCCCGTTCGTCGGCAAGAGGTCGCGGATGAAGCCCTGATCCGATCCCTGTATGAGGAGCACGGTCGCGCCATGTTGGCGTACGCGACGCAGTTGACCCGGGACCGCGCCGCCGCGGAGGACGTCGTCCAGGAGGCGCTGGTGCGGGCCTGGCGTCACCCGGACAGCCTGGTCAACGGCAAGGGCTCGGTACGCGGGTGGCTGCTCACCGTGGTGCGCAACATCGTCACCGACACGGTGCGGGCCCGGAAGGCACGGCCGACCGAGGTGCCGGAGAGCCCGACCGACGTCGCGGTCGAGCGGGACCACGCGGACCAGGTGGTCAACTCCGTGGTGGTGGTGGACGCGCTCAGCCGCCTGTCCCAGGAGCACCGTGAGGTGCTGGAACAGGTATACCTACTGGGGAGTACAGTCGCGGAAGCCGCGAAGGCGTTGGGCATCCCGCCGGGCACGGTCAAATCACGCTCCTACTACGCACTCCGGGCACTGCGCGATGTCGCGGGACGCCCAGTCGGGGTGGAACGGTCTGCCTCATGAAATCCGACAGCTCGATGCCGGCCAGTGACCACGTGGACATTGGCGGCTATCTGATGGGTGAGCTCGACCAGGAGCAGATCCGGCAGGTAGAGGATCACCTGGCGGGCTGCGCGGAGTGCCGGGCCGAGGTCGAATCGCTCCAGGAGTGGAAGACGGCGCTCGAAGCGGTGCCGGAGGCGATGCTGCTCGACGGGCCGCCGGAGGGCGGTGACCTGCTGTTGCAGCGCACCCTGCGGCAGGTTCGCCGCGAATCGTCCGGCCGGAGGCAGCGCCGTGGGGTGCTGGTGGGCGCCGCCGCGGCGGTGGTCGTCGCCGCCGCCATCTCGGGTGGCGCCGTGCTCGGCCGCGCGACCGGCGGCACCCCCGACATCGAGGCCCAGCCCTCGCCGTCGACGACCATGACCTCCACCGACCCGGCGACCCGGTACGCGAGCGCGGCCGACCCGACGACCGGCGCCCGGATCACCGTCGCCGTCACTCCCGCCGCCGGCTGGGTACGGATCAACGCCGCGGTGTCCGGCGTTCCGGAGGGCGAGGCCTGTCGCCTCATGGTGATCGGCAAGGACGGCAGCACCGTGATGGCGGGCAGCTGGCTCGTGTCGGCCAAGGGGGCCGCCGACGGCACCACGCTCGACGGCAGCGCGCTGATCGACCCGGCCCAGATCGACGCCATCCGGGTCGAGACCACCGGCGGCAAGGCGTACGCCAGCGTCCGGCTGTAGAAGTACGCCCCGGCCGAACTGCCGGCCGGGGCGGAGTCCTCGCGCGGCTCCCTACCGGTACTTCGCGAGACAGGGGGCGGTCCCACCACCGGAGAAGCCGTCCCGGAAGGCCTCCACACGGGCGAACCCGGAGGGGATGCCCGCACCGTTGACGTCCGCGGCGATGAGGCTCCGCGGCGCGAGCATCTCCGCGACCGCCTCGTCCAGATCGCCCGGGGACAGTTGGAGCAGCGCCCCGCGGCCCACCACGATCGTCGCCGCCCAGAACCCGGTGAGGCACGCGGTCCGCTGGGCCGTGGCCAGCCCGGTGAGCGGATAGCCGGCCGCGTGCTGCGCCGCGAGCGCGTACCGGGAGGCGACCTCGGCGAACGCCGCGAAGTCCCCCAGTCCGCCACCCGTGCCCTGCTCGGGCGGCGTGCCGATGCTGGCGAGGTCGGCCAGGTCGAGCCCGACGACGTTCGTGCGGGGGCAGTACGAGGCAGGGGCGGTGCCGGTCACCTCGGGGCAGGCGGGCGGGGTCGTACTGATCACCGGCGAGGCCGCGCCGGGCTGGTCGAACGCGGCACGCAGCGTCTGGTGGAGCGCCTGCAGCGCATCCTGGTCGGCCACCGGCAGGTTGCCGTCGTCCGCGTCGGGCGGCGCCGCCTGAGCACTGGCCGGCTGGGTGATCCGCCGGCGCACCTCGCCCTCGTCGATCCGGGCGCACCGTGCCGGGCCCTCACCGAAGCCGAACTGGAACGCCGAGACCCGGTCGAACGCGTTGCCGTGGGCCCCCGCGGCGTCGAACCCGGTGCCGGCGGCGTCGCGGATGAAGAAGAGCGCGGCGAGGATCTGGTTGAGGCCGGGCCCGGTGGAGAGCCGGAAATGCGGGGCGTCGCCCTCGGCCACCCAGCGGAAGAAGTTCCCGGCGTAGCAGTCGGCCTGCTGCTCCTTGACGATCGAGCTGGTCCGTCCGTCGGCCGTGCCGAGCCGGAACTGCACCGCGTGCCCCATCTCGTGGGCGAGCACGGCCACCACCGACATCGGGCCGAAGGAGTCGTTCAGGGTCGGCAGCAGTTGCCCCCGGTCCCAGGCCACCGAGTCGTCGGGCCCGCAGTAGAAGGCGTTCACCGCGCCCGCCGTGCTGGTGCCGCAGACCGTGGCGTCCGGCCCGGTGGAGTCGTACGAGATCAGCGTGCCGACCGGGTCGAACCGGCGGCCGAAGGCGGATGGCAGCTGTTCCGACCAGTACCGCTGCACGTCGTCGACCGCGTTGCGGGCGAGCCGGTCCAGCTCGCCGTCGTCACCGCCGACCGCCACCAGCCGCGAGTCGGCCACTCCCGGGCGGGGCCCACTCTCACCGGTGGTGATCTCCAGACCGGCGACCTTGGTGGCGCTCCACCGCTCGGCGTCGGCGGTCCCGCCCACCGAACGGGCGCATCCGCCGAGCAGCACCGCCGCCGCGAGCGCCACCCCGACGAGCGTCCGCGCCGGGCCGCTGCGAACCGTCATCTTCACGCACCTTCCCCTTCACGGCGCCCCGCGCCGCCTGGAACGCCGGCCGGGAGCGCGTCGGCCACCGGTTCGGCGCGGATACGACGACGGGTGTGCCGGCCCGGCGAGAAGCCGGACCGGCACACCCGTTGTGGCGATCGACCGGTCAGCTGAAGCGGACCGAGGCGACGACGTCGTCGAAGCCGATCGTGGCGAGGTCGGGGACGTCACCGTTGATCACCATCGAGCGGCCGGTGCAGTTCGATCCGGTCCAGATCTTGAGCGAGCCGGGGGCGGCGACCGACGACGCGACACCGGGGCGGCTCAGGTTCTGGCAGCCACTGCCGGCGACACCCTGCGAGGCGCCGTTGTCGCTGAAGTTGGCGTCGTCGAAGAAGACGGCGCTGGTGGCGGGCGTCGCGGCACCGTTGTCCGGGGCGGTTCCGTCGCCGGCCGGCACACCGGCCTTCCCACCGGTCGGGGTCACACCGAACCAGGTGCCGCCGACGCCCTGACCGAGGGTGTCACCGCGCTTGGTGTCCTTGGCGAAGCGGTAGACCGGCCAACCGTTGATGGTGACCTGCCGCGCGCCGTCGGCGCGCCGGACCGTGCCGATGGCCGACTTCTTGATGCCCGCGATGAAGATCTTGCCGCCCGGGGCGACCGTCACCGGCGGCCAGGTGACCGCGCAGTCCCCGTCGCAGTTCGAGGTGGGCGGGTTGTTGCTGTCCTTGTCGAAGCGGTAGAGGGTCAAACCGGCACCGTTGACGACCACGGGGTCGAGGTCACCGGCCCGGCTCGCCGTCAACTGCACCCACTTCTGCGCCGACTGGCGCACGGCCTCGGCCGGCACGCCACCGTTCGGCACCGCCCAGTCGCCGGTGCCGGCCGGCGAGTTGTTGGACTTCGCGGTGCCGGGAAGCAGCGACAGGTCACCCGCGCCGCCGCCGGCCGCGGAGGGTGCGGGCTGACTGGTGGCCGCCACGTCGGCGCGCGCCGGCTGCGGCGCCTCCTGGGTCGAGCCGCACGCGGTCAGCGTCGCCACGCCAGCGGCCAGGAGGGCAACGAAGGGCACGAAATGCTTGCGCATCATGTCGGGGTCTCCAGGGGTGTCTGGCCGTTTCCAGTACGTCCGGAAGCGGTTCGGCATCCACACGAGCCCCGCCCGGAATCGGTTCAGCGGGTTCTCCACAGTGTCCGGCGGGGCTCCGCAGCGGGTGTCCGGCGGAGGGCCCCGCGGACGATGGGAGGATCACTCATGCCCGTGACCAATCCCTGGCTGGCCGGCCCGGCGCCCCGCAAGCGGCTCGACCGGCGCCACCTCGAGGAACGCATCCTCAACCTGCTGTCGTCGCAGAACATGTGCGTGCTCGCGACGTCCGGGCCCGACGGGCCGCTGGCCACGCCGGTGCGCTACTTCCATCTCGACTTCGCGCTGATGTTCACCGCGTTCGGCGCGTCCCCGAAGATGCGCAACATCGCCGCCGACCCGCGGGTGTCGATCGGCGTCTTCGCGCCCCTCGTCGGTCAGGCCAGCAGCCGCGGCGCGCAGGTATTCGGCCGGGCGCGGGTGCTCACGCCCGACGATCCCGACCGGGAGCACTACTGGGAAGCCGTCCGCTGGCAGTCCGACCACGTGGAACGCTCCCGCTCCCTGGACGAACCGCCGGCCGACCCGCTCGTCGTGGTCGAGGCGGACCGCATCGTCTACACCGAACACTGGTTGCGGCGCGACGGGTACGCGCCGCGCCAGTTCTGGCGGCGGTCGGATCCGGACTGAGCCGGTCGGGGTGTGCCGTGGGCCGATCCGTGGGTAGGAAGCGGTCCATGGCGGACACCCCACGACTGACCCTGATCTCCACCGTGCTGGACGCGCCCGACGCCCGGGCGCTCGCCGGGTTCTACGAACGCCTGCTCGGCTGGTCGCGCACCGAGGACGAGCCGGAGTGGGTCGTGCTGCGCGCTCCGGGCGGCGGCGCCGGACTCGCCTTCCAGACCGAGCCGGCGTACGTACGGCCGGTGTGGCCGGCCGGCCCCGGCGAGCCGCAGATGATGGCCCACCTCGACATCGAGGTGGACGACCTCGACGCGGCCTCGGCCCACGCGGTGGCCGCGGGCGCCACGGTGGCGGACTTCCAGCCGCAGGACGACGTACGGGTCCACCTCGACCCCGCTGGCCACCCCTTCTGCCTGTTCGTCTGACCGCCCGCGTCAGCGGTCCGCGCCCGCCAGCCCGGAGGGTGGGCCGGTCCCGGAGACGCGCGACCGGGTACGCCTGCCGCCGTGGTGGCGGTGTCCGGCGCACCCGGTCGGCGTCGGGCGACTGTGGCCGCGTCGGCTCAGGCCGCGCGCAGGGCGGCGAGCACGGCCCGGGAGTGGGCCCGCATGGCCGGAACAGCCTGCTGCGCGGGCGCCGGGAGCGAGGACAGGATCAACTCGACCTCCACGGCGGTGCCGACCTCGTCGAAGAAGCCGATGAGGAGGCCCGCGCCGGCGGGCGGCGTGGTGGCGATCACCTTCAGGGCGAAGGCGTCCCACGCCTCGGGCGAGACGTGCGCCCGCAGGGCCGGGAAGAGCAGCGGCTCCTCGTGCTCCAGGTGGCGGTGCACAAGGTCGCGCACGGCCACCGCGGCCGTCGCCAGCTCGCCACGGTCGGCCTCGGCCGGCACCGGCGCGGCCGCCAGCACGTCGAGCGCGCGGTCCAGCGCGTCGTGCTCGTGACTCAGGTCCTCGAAGGGCTTGGCCGTGCCGGGCGCCACCGCCTCGATCAGCGGCCAGAGGTCGTTGTCCTCGCTCTCGTGGTGGTGGCGCAGGGTCGCCACCAGGAAGTCACGAAGCTCGGTGAGGGCCGCGCTGTCGGCGGCGGGACGCGTGGCCGCCTCGGCCAGCAGCGTCGTCGCCCGGCGGTGCGTGTCGTGGGTGAGCCGCGTCTCGATCACCGAGCGTGGCTCCTGTGCCGTGGTCATGAGGCCCGAGCGTAGTTCGCTATAGAGCCATTTACTCAATAGAGCCATCTTCAATGTGGGCTAGAATACGTCCGATGGGCAGCGGGTATCACTCACCCCGGCGTGCGGTCGCCGCCGCCGCGACGCGCGCGGCGATCCTCACGAACGCGCGTGCCCTTTTCCTGGAGCACGGCTATGCGGCCGTCACGGTCGGTGACATCGCGAAGGCCGCTCGGGTCGCCGTTCCCACCGTCTACGCGAGCGCCGGTGGCAAATCGGGCATCCTGTCCGCTCTCCTCCAGCCGGCCGTGGAGGACTCCAGCGTCGGCGAGACGCTGGCCGCCGTGGCGGCGGCCGACGACCCGCGGCGCGTCGTCGACCTCGCGGCCGAGGGCACCCGCCGCGACCACGAGCGGCACTGGGAGACCCTGTACGGGCTGCTGCGCCACGCGCCCGGCGAGGCCGCGGCGCGCGAGGTGATCGATGCGGGGATCGGGTCGTACCTCGACGCCCTCGCGGCGGTCGCCGACCGGCTCGCGGCCCTGGGTGGCCTGGCACCGGGCATCGACCGTGCGGAGGCACTCGACCTGCTGTGGTTCCACCTCGGCCAGCCGGCCTGGTTCACCCTCGTGGGCGACCGTGGCTGGACCTTCGACCGGGCCCAGTCCTGGCTCGCGGCAGCGGCCCGCCGGGCGCTCCTGACCGACCCGGACGGCGTACGCACGAGGCCGTAGCCGGGTGGCGGGTGCGGGACGGTCGTCCCGCACCCGCCACCCGTGGCCGCGCCTCGCGCTCGGCGGGCTCGCTCAGCGGCCGGCCTGCATGGCGAAGACCGCGTCGTAGTCGCCCGTCACCTCGGCGAAGCGCTGCCGCTTGACCCGGTCGACCAGGATCTGCCGGGCGTCGGGCTGCGACTCGAGCAGGCTCATGGTCTCGGCGACGAAGTCGTCCAGGGGCAGGGCGCGCGGGTTGTTCTCGCTGTTCATGAGCGTCGTCCGCGTCAGCGGCGGGACCAGTTCGATGACCTGCACCGACGTCTCCCGCAGTTGCTCGCGCAGGCTCTCGGTGTAGGCGTGGACGGCGGCCTTGGTCGCGCTGTAGGTCGGCGTGATCGCCATCGGCACGTACGCCAGGCCGGACGTGACCGTGACGATCGCCGCCTCGGGCCGCCGTACGAGGACCGGCGCGAACGCGTCGACGAGCCGGATGGTGCCGAGCAGGTTGGTCTCGACCGTGCGCTCGGCGACGTCGAGCGAGCCCGGGTCGAGCACCTTCTCGGGGAGCATGATTCCGGACATCGTGACGACCACGTTGAGGTCCGGATGCTTCGCCGTCACGGTGGCGGCCAGCTGCCGGATCGAGGCGGGGTCGGTCACGTCGAAGACCTCGCCCTCGATGCCGGGGTGCTCGGCCGCGATCTCGTCGAGCAGCTCGCGGCGGCGGCCGGCGATGATGACCTTGTTGCCCGCCTCGTGGAGCCGGACCGCGAGGGCCCGGCCGATGCCGGAGGTGCCCCCGGCCATGAGGATCGTGTTGCCCTTGATGCGCATCTGTCGTCCTCCCCGAACGCCTTGGTGGATGCTCGACGCCAGCTGTTATCGCCGCTAACGCCGTATCGCAGATAACGATACGCCGTTGCCGGTGATAATTACTGCGCTAACAAGGCGCTGTTATCGTTGTCACGTGAGCGAGCGAGGCAGTGATCGAGGCAGCGAGCGGGTCGGTGAGCGCGGCACCGAACGCGGCGACGTGCGTCAACGGATACTCGACGCGGCCGCGACCCTGCTGGAGACGCAGGGCCGGGACGCGGTGACCACGCGGGCTGTGAGTGCGGCGGCCGGCGTCCAACCGCCCACGATCTACCGGCTGTTCACCGACATGCGCGGCCTGCTGGACGCGGTGACCTCCTCCGGTTTCGAGACCTACCTGCGGAACAAGCAGGATCAGGCCCTCACCGACGACCCGGTCCGCGACCTGCGCACCGGATGGGACCTGCACGTCCGGTTCGGCCTCGACCATCCCGCCCAGTACCTGCTGATGTACGGGCAGCCCGCCCCCGGGCACCGCACGGCCGCCGCCGAGCGGGCCATGCAGTGGCTGCGGATGCTCGTCGAGCGCGTCGCGGCGGCGGGCCGGCTGACGGTCAGCGCCGAGACGGCCGTACGCATGATCCACGCCGTCGGCACCGGGGTGACCCTCGGCCTCATCGGCACCCCGCCCGAGGAACGCGATCTCGACGTCTCCCGGCGGCTGCGCGAGGTGACGATCAACTCCGTCACCGGCGCGGCACCCACCGACGGGCGTGACCACGCCCAGCGCGCCGCCGGCCTGAAGGCCGTGCTCGACGGGGCGGCGGGCCTGCTCACGCCCGGCGAGCACGCCCTCCTGGGAGAGCTACTCGACCGGCTCGCCGACGCCGACACCCCGTCCCACTGACCGCCGCTAGACGCCGACGACCTCCAGGCCGAGCCATGCCGCGAGGTCCGCGATCTCGGCGCGGACCGCGGCGGTCGTGGTCTCGGTGAAGCGGACGTCCTCGTGGACGGCGTTGACGACCAGGGTGCCGGCGCGGCGGTCGACCGTCGCGTCCAGCTTGCCGACGAGCTGGTCACCGTGGAGGACGGGAAGGGCGAAGTAGCCCCACCGGCGTTTGTCCTGCGGCTTGTACATCTCCAGGATGTACTCGAAGCCGAAGAGCTGCTCGGTGCGGACGCGGTCGTGGATCAGCCGGTCGAATGGTGACAGCAGGGCGGTGCGCCCCTCGAACGGCAGGCCGACGTACGCCGGATGCACCCGCCACGTGCCCGGCGTGCCCTCGACCACGGCCTCCTCACCGGCGTCACCGACGTACGGCGGCTCGCCCGGTAGCTGCGGGCCGGCGGACCGGGCGATGCCCAGCGCCGCGAGCCGGCGCTCGTTGCGGAGGCGGACCGCCGTGTCGAGGTCGACGACGGGCAGGTCGGCGGGATAGACCCGCTCGGGCAAATCCCAGTAGCGCTGCCGCCCTTTGCGGCCGGAGATCGCCACCTGCCCGCGCAGGGCCATGGCCTCCAGCATCTTGGTGACGTTCCGGTTGTTGGTCCACCCCGACGACGGCCAGGGCACGACGCTCGTGTCCGGGATGTCGCGGGAGAGCAGCGGCCCCGCCTTCTCCAGCAGCGCCAGGATGTCGCGGCGGAACGGCTCGTTGTCCCGAAGCCACGCCCCGATGGTGGGGTGCAGAGGCGCGTCGCGGACCTCGGCGATCACGGCGGGCAGGTCGCGGGGGGACCGGATGTACGCGACCGTCTCGACGAGCCTGCGGTCGCTCTCGACGGCCCGGGTCAGCTCGGTCGGATCGTAGGTCGAGCCGAGCCGGCTCCACAGGACGAGGTCGGCGCTCGGCGCGATGGCCGCCGTGGGGTCGATCTGCAGGATCGTCAGGCGCTCGACGACGGCGACGAGATCGGTCGGGCGCGGCGCGTCGAGCGCCTGCGCGTGGATCGCGATCCGACGGGCCTCGTCCTTGGTCAGCCGGTGGGGGGCCATGCCGCCGACCCTAACGCCGCTCCGGCCCGGCGGCCCACACCGAATCCGTGGATCCCGACCGGGGCGATGGCCTCGTGTAACGCCTCGGGCTGCGGCATCGCCCTGTACCGATGGAGGGATCTCGTCGCCGGCCGAGCACCGGCCTCTTCGTCCATCCGGCCCTTGTCTCCATCCCCAGGCGTGAGAGGTGCAACGATGCGCAGGAGACCCACTTTCCAATTGGCGGTTCTGACCGCCACCGCCGCGACGTTCCTCGCGGCCGGCGGGGCGTCCGGGGCGATGGCCTCGGCAGCGCCCGAGACCGCCTCCCCCGGTGTCGTGGCCTGCGAGCCGGGTGCCGACGGGCACAGCGGCGCGCGGGTGACCGAGGACGCCACCGCGAAGGAACCGGAGCTGTACTCGAAGAACGAGGCGAACGCCTACGGCGTCATCAAGGATTCGCCACGCCTGCCCAACGGCAGCGTCACCGTGCCCACGGTCTTCCACATGATCTCCGACCACGCCCTGAGCGCGGCCGAGAAGGCCCGGTGGAACACCCTGATCGCGGCGCAGATGACGGTGCTCAACGACTCGTACGCGGGCCGCACCGCGCCGGACGCCTCCGACACGCCGTTCCGGTTCTCGCTCGTCGAGACCACCTGGACGGTGAACAGCGACTGGTACACGGTCGTGCCGGGCAAGAACGAGCGCGACATGAAGAAGGCGCTCTACACCGGCGACTCCCGCACCCTGAACGTGTACGCCGCGAACATCGGCGGTGGGCTCCTCGGCTGGGCGTACTTCCCGAAGGACTACAACGACGGCCGCGACTACATCGACGGCGTGGTGATGCTCGACGAGTCGATGCCGGGCGGGACGGCGGGCAAGTACGCTCTGGGCGACACGCTGACGCACGAGGTCGGGCACTGGCTGATGCTGGAGCACACCTTCGCGCACGGGTGCTCCGCCTCCGGCGACTTCGTGGCCGACACCCCGCGGGAGGCCGCACCGCAGTTCGACTGCCCGGTGGGCGCGGACACCTGCACGGCACCGGGGCTGGACCCGATCCACAACTTCATGGACTACACGCAGGACTCCTGCATGAACATGTTCACGCCGGGTCAGGCGGACCGGATGAGCGACGCCTGGGTGGCGTTCCGCGCCGGTGGCGCCGGCTGACCAGGCACCGGTAGGCCACGACGGGGGTGACGAGCCGTGAAGGCGGCTCGTTACCCCCCCCGGGTCTCGCCCGGCCGCATCGATCACCGGATCGACCCCGGATCCGCGGCGGAGCGCCGGTCCGAGGCGGGGCGGTGTCCCCGCCGGTCACCGTGCGGCCCGGCGACCCGTCCCGCAGTCCCACCCCGACGTGCCTCAGCCGGCCGGCGGACCGTGCCCCGGAGGACGGATCTGGTCGGTGAGCTCCCGCAGGGCGGCCTGGTACTCCGGTTGGGTGTGGTACGGCCAGTGACGCTCGACCGGCGGCGGCACCGTGTCCGCCGGGTCGACGGTCACGGCGCGGGGATCGCGGAGCCGGACGTCGACGGCCTGGGTGGCCGGGGCGTCGCACGGGTAGGGAGGTTCCCGGCGCCGGGCGAAGACGGGCCCCCCGATCGGGTCGGTGTCGCGCCAGAGGTTGCGCCAGCGCCAGTCGAGTCGTTTCCCGAGCTCACACAGGGTCTGCTGACCGAGGTAGGCGGGGTAGAGGCGGGCGTAGATGCGGTGCAGCGGACTGCCGTAGCTCAGCAGCGCGACCCGGGACAGCGCGGCGGACGGCAGCTGCAGGACGGTGGCGGCGGCGAGGACGGACCCGTGGCTGTGCCCGGAGATCACCACCGGGCCCCGCGCGGCGAGGGCGGACACCCGCTTGGCCAGCTCGGGCACGGCCCGGGCGGCGTAGCAGGGTGGCGCGAACGGGTGGACGGTGCGGGGCCAGAAGGTGCCAAGGTCCCACAGGACCGCCACGAGCCGCCGGGTCTCGGCGGACCGGTAGGCACGGAAACCGACGATCAGCAGCCCGATGACGAGCAGGCTGATGATCCAGATGCCGGCGTCGGTGACGTACGCCGCGAGCACCGCGGTGCCGCGGCTGTGCCCGCTGATCTGGGCGGCGATCTGGGTGGGGCCGACCCCCACCAGGTCGAGCACGACGGCGGCCAGGCCGAGCGAGGAGATCACGAAGAACGCGACCAGGACGGGGCCGAGTTCCTCGGTCACGTGCGACCTGGCGATGGTGTCCCGGACCGCGCCGAGCCGGGACCGCGCGGCGGCGGGGGCGTCCGGATAGTCCTCCTCGATGACCCGTTGGGCGCGGGCCCGCCGTCTTCGGCGGCTGGCCAGCAGCGTGACGGCGGCGGCCACGGTGACGAACAGCAGTGCGGTGAGCCCGGCGAGGGCGGCCCACCAGTACGTGACCGGCGGCTCCAGCGGGCCGAGAGCCGGCGGGTTCGGCCGGAACGGGTCGGGGATGCGCCCGCGGTCGAGCTGGTCGGCGACCCGGAAGACCAGGGTGGCGGTGAACGCGGACGCGACGCTGACCGACAGCGCGGCCACGAGCGGGGTGCCGAGCCCGTACAGGAACGGGCGGGCTCCGGCCGGGTGTGCCCGCTGCCGCGCGAGGGTGAGGACGGCGATCAGCACGAGCAGGAGGCCCTGCGCCGCCACGAGGCCGGCGACGCTGCCCTCGTACCCGGGCAGCTGCCCGACGGTGCTCCGGACCCCGCCGGTGGACGCGGCGTAGCTGATGGTCAGGACGGTGACCGCGGCGGCGGTCGCCCAGAGCAGGCGGAGGAAGCGCCGGGCCCGTACGGATCCCGCCGGCACCGGCAGGCAGAGCAGCACCACGCAGAACGCCACCAGCCCGACGGCGGCGTACAGCAGCAGCCGACCGGCCAGATTCCACCCGTCGGAGACGCCCATGAGCAGGCTGATGTCGACCGTGCCGGCGCCCAGCCCGACGTGGATGTGCCGCAGCCAGGAGGTGACCCGCGCGTCGTCCCAGAAACCGGGCGTGCTGAGGTTCTCGGTCGCCTCCGAGGACGGCGGCTGCGGCGCCGAGGCGCCGAACCCCTCGAAGGCGCGCGCCGACCGGGCGCCGATCGACCAGAACAGCCGCAGCGAGAGCAGCGGGACCAACGCCAGCACGGCCAGGCGGGGGGCCACCGGCAGCGCGGCCAGCCACGACAGGTACGGGCGGTCCTCCCGGCACTGGACGTACGGCACGCACTGCCAGCCCACCAGGTTCATCGTGGCGCCGACGATCGCCAGGGTGAACGACATGGTGAGGGAACCGGCCAGCAGCCGACACAGCCCGCCGAGCAGACCGAACCGGTCGGCGGACGACGGGCGCAGCCAGATCGCCACGTTGCTCAGCATGAACGGCAACAGCAGCAGCATCGAGGCCGTACGCACCGCCGCGCCCGCGGTCAGAGCCCCCCAGCGGTACGCCTCGACGGCCACCCCCGCCGTGGCGCCGCCGGCCGTGCCGACTCCCGGCCGCACCCGGTAGAACCCGGCGTGGCGGTCGCCGGCCACGCGCGCCGTGATGGGGTGGTCGAGGATCTTCTCCGCCGACGCGCCCGACACCCCGTGCACACGCAGCTCGACGGGTTCGCCGCCGTCGTCTGTTTCCACGCCGACAGATTCACAAACCGGGACGATTCGCGTCCGGCGGATCACGATCTTCCCCATGGGCGTTGGACGGATTCAACCTCTGGCCAGAGGGGGTCATCCTGAGGCGGTGACTCACCCCGTGCCCGCACATCCCTCTCAGTCGTCCCTCGGCCGTGACGTCCTCGTGAACGTCGTCGCGAACCTCGTGGCCGCCGGGATCATCTACCTCTTGGCTGCCGCCGCTGGCTACATCCAGGAAAAGCCCGTGGTAACCGGGTTCGTCCTGGCGTTCCTGGTGGCAGTGGTGCCGGCGGCAGCTGTTCAAGCACTGACAACGCGGCTGGCTGCGCGACGAGCCGAGTAAGGGGGCGTCTCGGCTTCCCGAAACTGCCCCTCACCTGTGCGCGCCTGACGGGACTCAGATCTGACCGATCGGCGGGGCCGATCTCACGGGTGTCTCAGGAACGAGCGGGCTCGTCGAGGTCACTGCTGGGCCGGGTGCGGCGCGTAGTACGGCGGTGGGGGCCTTCCGCTGCGTGGCGGTGGGGCGTACGGGGGTCAGCGGGGCGGGCCGAGCACAACGTTGCCGGCGAGTTCGGCCGCTTCGGCGAGCAACTGCCTGCTGATCTCGAACCCGTCGGGCCGCAGGTTGCTCAGGTCGCGTCCGGCGTGGCGGAACATCTTCTCCAGGCCGCCCGGCGTGGCGATGACCAGCAGGTCGGCACGGTCGGAGGTGATCCGGTAGCCGTGGGGAATGTTGCGCGGCAGGTAGACGATGCCGCCTTCTTCCAGCTCGTGGCGTTCGTCGCCGGCCCACACCAGCGCGGAGCCCTTCAGCAGGAGAAACACCTCGTCCTCGCGGGTGTGCAGGTGGAACGGCGGTGCTTCGTCCTTCGGGACGTCGAAGCGGCCGACACTCAGCGCGCCACCGGTCGCGGCGCTGTCGAGCAGGACGCTGTAGGTGCCGCCGTCGAGCCATTCGAGCTTCTGCTGCTGCTCGCGCTGGGCCAGGTACGGGATGGTCATGGCCACCTCCAAAGATTTCTGTCGCCACTTGTCGAGGTTCCGCGGAGGGCGAGCGCCGCTCGCTCTCCGCGGAGCACGGCAGGCCACCGCGTGCGGGCATACGCGCTGGCCGGTGCCTCACGCCGAGCGCGGTGCGGCACTCGCGTACGTCTTGAGGTTCTGGAACTCGGTGATGGCCGCCGGCCCACAGAGCACCCCGTAACCGCTCTGCTTGACTCCGCCCTGCTCGAAGTGCTCGGTCAGCAGACCCCAGGTGTTGACCCAGATGGCGCCGAAGCGCAGGTCGCGTCCGACCTGACGGGCCCGGATGTCGTTGCCGGTGAACACCGACGCGGCCAGCCCGAACTCGGTGGCGTTCGCCCGGCGGATGGCGTCGGCCTCGTCCTCGAAGACCTCGAAGGTCTGGACCGGGCCGAACAGCTCCTGCTGCACCAGCGGGACGTCGAGTTCCTCCACCTCGAGCAGCGCGGGACGGAAGAACGCGCCGCGGGCCAGCTCGGGTTCGGTCACGGGCCCACCTCGGACGATGACTGTGGCGTACGAGGTGGCGTCCTGGATGAAGCGGTCGAGCCGGGCTACCGCGTCCTTGTTGATCAGCGGCCCGAGCTGGCTGGAGGGGTCTTCCGCAGGTCCGACCTTGACCGCCTCGAGCGCGCTGGCCAGACGAGTACGCAGCTCGTCCGCGATGCCGCGCTGAACCAGCACCCGCGCCCCGGTGCAGCAGAACTGTCCGTTCATCATGATGGAGGAGGCCACCAGCTGGGGGACCACCATGTCCAGGTCGACGTCGTCGAAGACGATCAGCGGAGCCTTGCCACCCAGTTCGAGGCCGAGCCGCTTGAGCGTCGGCCCGGCCGCGGCGGCGATGCTGCGGCCAACCTGGGTGCTGCCGGTGTAGTTGACCACGTCGACGCCGGGCGAGGCGACGAGCAGCGGCGCGACCTCGTTGCCGGCCTCGGTGAGGATGTTGACCACGCCCGCGGGCAGCGACGTCGTGGCGGCGACGGCCTCGGCGAACAGCGCGTTGGTCAACGCGGTCTGCCCGGGCATCTTCACCACCGTCGTGCAGCCGGCGCCGAGCGCCGGCCCGAGGGCCCGCACCAGCAGGATCACTGGTGAGTTCCACGGGGTGATGATGCCGGCGACTCCCATCGGCTCCGGCGCGGAGTAGAAGTACATGCCGGGCTCGGGCTCGGCGGCCCGGCCGGCGACCTGGGTGAGCGCGGATGCGGCGCTGTAGCGCAGGCTGTCGACCGAGAGCTTCACCTCCCAGGTCGTCTGGTCGAGCAGCTTGCCGTTTTCCTGCATCAGGGTCCGGGCCAAGGTCGGAACGCGCTCGGCAAGCCGGTCGGCCAGCTCGTAGAGCGCCCGGGCCCGCAGCGCCGCGCTGCGGGACCAGTCCGTGGTGTCGAACGCGGTTCGGGCGGCGGCGATCGCGGCTTCTCCCTCGGCGCGGCCCGCGGAGTAGAACGTGCCGACAACGTCGCCGGTGGAGGGGTTGACGGACTCGTGTACCGAACCGGCGTCACTCCACTTCCCGTCGATCAGATTACGTACGGGCGTGGAGAGGGTGCTGCTGGCCGTGCTGGTCGACATGGTCGTCCTTTCGATGGAACGGAGAGCGTTTCAGATGACGCTGTCACCTCTATGAGTCTGGGAGCACTCGGATGACTTTGTCAACCGGGTCAGATGACTTTGTCATCGGGACGAAGTAGAGTGGTTGGCGTGACCAGCCGTGCCGAATCCGCTGCCGCCAGCCGACGTGCCCTGATCGACGCGGCCACCGACCTGCTCGACCTCGGTGGTCTGGAGGCGGTGACAATGCGCGCGGTGGGGGCGCGCGCCGGCATGACCCGTGGCGCGCCGTATCGGCACTTCCCAGACAAGGAGGGCTTGCTGATCGCGGTCGGGACGCAGGCGTGGGACCGACTCGAGAAGCAGGTGCGGGCATTACGCGCGGATTCGAGCCTCTCCCCGGCCGAGAAGCTGCGCGGCGTCCTCACCGCGCTCATCACCATCGGCCGCAGTCAGCCCCACCTGTACCAGTTGATGTTCAGCAATCCGACCGGTGATCCGGATGCCATGGTCCGCGCGGGCCAGCGCAGCCACGACGAGTTTCTGGCGATCGTCGCCGCCCTGGTGGGCGAGCACGATGCCGGGCGATATGGAGCCCTGCTCATAGGCAGCGCGGCCGGGATCACCGGCATGGAGGTCGATGGCCAGCTCGGCGACAAGTGGGGCACCTCCGCCGAAGAGCTCGTCGATACCCTCGTGGCCATGGTCGCCAACTCGCGCTAGGCCGCCGTAACTCCGCCCCCGGCGTCATCGCTTCTCCGGCCGGACCATCTTCGCCCGACCCCGACGCCGCCTCATGACCTGCTCACCTTCACCGGATTCCCGCCCAGCCACCGGAAGAAGATCTGGTCGGCCAGCCCCTCTCCATCCTTGAGTTGATCGGTTCAGGCGCGCTGACGCTCGGCCCGCTGCCGGATCAGCTCCTCGACCGCAGAGGGAAGGGTCGTCTCGAAGTCGATGAGTTTGACCCACGTCGGGGTGATGACGATCCGGACCATGCCGTCGTAGAGCGAGCGGACCTCGGCCTCCCACTCGACGCGCTGCTCGGGGGTCATCGTGTAGCTGCCGTTCATCTGCAGGTACTCCTCCGGGATGCCGTCCACCACGGCCAGCTCCGCTCGACCGCGGATGAGCAGGATCTTCGGCGGGTGCACCTCGGTGTCGATCGTCAGCGCGACCTCGGGGTTGCGCCGCAGGGAGGGCAGCTTCGGGGCGTTCTTCGAGGTGCAGACGACGATCTCCGAGCCGTTCCAGGTGAACGCGATCGGGATGTTGCGCGGGGTGCCGTCCTTGGCCACATAGGCCATGCGGAGCAGGTCACGAGCCAGGAGTTCCTGGCTGATCGGGAGGTTCAGGATCGCGGTGATCTCGTTCGGCTGCATGGTGGTCGCTCCTTCGTCGATGTCGTCGCGGCCCGTTCGGCTGCTCGTACCCCTGGACGGAGCCGCCCGTGCGTTCTCGACATGCACGGCGCAGCCTGTGGAGGCAAGGGCCGCCGACGCCGCCCATCGCGCCGACCACTTCGCATACGGCAGCGGAAGACCCGTCGCGTCCCCGGGCAGGGCCGCAAGGTCAAGGGCGGCGACGAGGTGTTCGGGCCGCCCCGCACCCCCCGGGAAAGAGGGACGCCGGGCGGAAGCATCACCGACCCCCGCTTCGCACCACGGTTACTGGCCCGCGGCTGGCCCGTCACGGACACCGGCTTGCGCCGAGGGCGACTGTCAGCGACCTGTGCCAAGATCGGCCGATGCACAAGATCCCAGGCTATGAAAACGACCCCTTGGTCGATGGGGCGTATCTGGTGGACGAGCCCCTTTTCTGGGCGACTCACTTGTTGCAATACACCGGCGGCGTCGAAGAGCCGCTGTGCGCGGGATTCGGGGTCAGCGAGGCCGACCTGTGGCAGTTCTACAAACGGGCCAGCGATGAGCGTCAGTGGCCGGTGTTGTCAGTTTCGCTCTCTGCCGGGCACCTGCTCCATGTCATCTACCGCAACTTTCCCGAGGACAACGGGTACGACTACGTGCTGCACCATCCCGAGTGGGATTCGATGTCCTCGCTGCGATGTTGACCGCCTGCGGCGCGACTGGAGATACCAGGGCGCTGGCCCGCACCCTCCTTGAGAAGCAGGGTCGCTGGGGTCCGCAAAAATGGACGTCGACTCCGGGCGGGCGGATCAGCGAGTTCAGGCACGCGTTCCGCCGCCCCGGGGCTATGTCGCCAGACACGTTGGCTCAGGCCAGCTCAGTACTCAGGTCCGAGGGTGACGCTTGACAACCGCGCTGCCGCAGCGGATCTCCTCGTCGAGCAGTCGCCAGGAGGAGGCGGAGACGAAGCTTGTCGAGATCCGCAAGCCGGTCCCGCGGCTCGTCTGGCTACGTTCGTCCCCTGGCTCCCATCCGTGGCTCCCAAGCCGGGCCCTCACGTGGCGCCTCTAGGGTGTGTCTCAAAGTCAGT
Source organism: Micromonospora costi (assembly GCF_003626655.1). GTDB lineage: Bacteria > Actinomycetota > Actinomycetes > Mycobacteriales > Micromonosporaceae > Micromonospora > Micromonospora costi. The sequence goes on along the minus strand of NZ_RBAN01000007.1, from coordinate 223,548 downwards.
TGCCCTACCGCGCGACCTACGGCCCTCGCCTGGCAGCCCGGCCAGTCGAGGGCCTGGAACCACCTCGCCCCTGCTCGCCTCGCCCGGTACGGTCGCGAAATGTTCTCACTGCGGGAGCCCATGAGACGCGCGTGTGGCCACACCGGCAGTTCCCACCCTGAGAGTAGGTTTCGTCAATGGCATGCCGTATCGGCGAGCTCGTGCTCAAGTGCCGCGACCCCGAGGTGCTGGCGCGATTCTGGTGCGAGGTCCTGGACTTCATTGAGCTCGATCGCGAAGCGGAGGGCTGCATCGAGATAGGCCCGCGCGAAGGGTTCGGCGGCCCGCAGCCGACGATCTTCCTCATCCGCAGCGACGAGCCGAAGAACGGGCATGCCCGGCTGCACATCGACGTCAACCCCACCGACCGCGATCAGGACGCCGAGCTCGAACGCCTCCTGGCCGCCGGGGCCAAACTCGTCGACATCGGTCAGCCCGCGGAGGCGTCCTGGCACGTCCTCGCCGATCCCGAAGGCAACGAGTTCTGCCTGCTCAAGCGCCGCCTCGCCCCACTCTGACGGCCCTTGTCGGCAAACGAGGGCTGTAGCCGTTCAAGCGGATCTCCTCAGTGGTGCCCGACGAGGAGATCCGCGGCCGATCTTCTGAGGAGGGGGGCCGGGGTTCGGGGCGGAATCCCGAGGTGTTCAAGGTCCGTCGTCCCTCAATGTCTCCGGCCGGCCCGGCCGATGCCGGCCGGAGGTCGCCAGCAGGCCGGGGCCGGGCCGGCTCGGCCTGCTCGACTACGCGGACACGGTCAGGTTGCACCTGGGTCGGGGGCTGGGCCGCAAGACGTTGACCGAGTTGCCGGTCTCGGACTGCGACCTGCTCTGGAGACGAAGCCGGATCCCAGCTACAGCGCCGACAGCGTACGGATCATGCGGACCGTGTTACCGCCGCTCCGCTGCGGAGGCCATGTGCCGTGGGCTGTTCGGGCAGTGAGGGCACGTGGCTCCCACGGTTTCCAGGCGCTGACCTTGGCGGAAACGAAAAACCCCCGAACCTGCCGTTTTGGCTGGTCGGGGGCCTTCTCCTGCTCTGCGCGCCCGAAGGGACTCGAACCCCTAACCTTCTGATCCGTAGGAGCGTCCAAGGTTGGCCGCTTCCCCGGTCGCCTCGTCGGCGAGCCTGCGCCGATGTTCACGCGGTGGCGGCCAGTTGCGTCCCGCTGGGGTCAGCCGTCCATCCCCCGAAGCGGCTGCCAGCTCCACCCGTCGAGCTTGGAGAGCACCAAGCGGACCGCGAGGTCCTTGACGGAAAGGTCAAGCCTGACCCCCTTCCGGTACTGCTCTATCTCCTCCAAGGGTTCGCCGGTCCACGCCTCTCCACGTGTCGCCGGACGATCACAGCCATCCACCACGCAAGCCAGCATCAAACGATGATCCCTCACCTTCGACGCAGAATGGCAGCTTGGGAATTGTCGATCTCCGGCAGGCCGCGGGCTTGGCGGCGTGGTCTCGGCAGTCTCTCGTGGCCTCGGCTGGCCCTTGTTGTCCTCGCCCAATGGCACGCTAATGGCACGCCGGGCTGCTTCCCTCGACCTATGTGCGCGTAGTCGAAGTGGTGGCCTACAGACCCGGCCTCGTGGATACCGACCATGGCGGGCCCGGCGGGTGGCCGAGGAGTGGAGCAGGCATGTCGACCGAACCGGAACCGGGCCTCGCGCCCGAGGACGCGAGACCCAGCAAGACCAAGGTGAATCCCATCATGACGGGTTCCATGGAGGTCACCAAGGACGGGCGAAGCTGGCGAATCGGTACGGCCGGCGACATCGCCTGGATCGCGGGCAAAATCACGGAAGGCTTCTCGATCACCACAGCGATACCGCCGGTGTTCGACGCCTACGCCACCTTCTACCCGCCCGACGGCGTGAGTGTCCAAGCCCATGAACGCGCTGTGATCGACGTACTCACCCAGCACACCCCTGACCAGCCCTGGTGGCTGGGCTATCTCGACACGGGCGCCCACGACATCGTCTTCCCCCTCGCTCCGAAGGTGTCCCTCTACTGGAAATGGCCCTATGTGCTGGTCGAAGCAGGACCCGAACAAGCCCTCACCTGGCGGACCGGCCACATGCGCGCCGGACAAGGATCGTTGCCCGATCTGTTCTTCCCTGCAAATCACTCCTGGCTCGTCTCCGCCCTCTGGGACGAGCGATGGACCGACATCGGCGGCACGGCCGCCCTGATTACCGCCCTGCACCGCAATCCGCTGCTCAACGCTCGCCGGGTCGGGACCGACGAAGACGCCCTTCCGCCAGGACTCACGCGCGACTAGGACCAACAGGTTCGCAGCTTCAGTTTGGAAGAGCGTGATCTGCCGCCCGTGATGCCCAGAACGCCTGCTCGCAGGCGCGGCCGAACTGACCGCTCGTGCCCGGTCAGGACCGTGAGCGGACAGGGTTACTGGCCCGTGGACGGCCCGGCCCTCCTGCCTGTCGCCGCTCTGCCCCCGCCCCCACCGTCACCAAGTCGATCTACGTGGAGGCGAGCCGGCGGGTGCAGCAGGACGCGGTGGACCGCCTCGGGTTCCTCTTCGACGCGTAGGCGTAGGGGTCAGCCGTGGGGGTCAACACGATCAAGGGCCGGTCTCCCGTGTTGGGAAACCGGCCCTTGACCTGCTGCGCGCCCGAAGGGACTCGAACCCCTAACCTTCTGATCCGTAGTCAGATGCTCTATCCGTTGAGCTACGGGCGCTGGTGCTCAGCCAGCCTACACGACCGACTTTCGCGCGGAGACTCCGGGATTCGAACCCGGGAGGGGCTTTAAAACCCCAACCGCATTAGCAGTGCGGCGCCATAGACCAGACTAGGCGAAGTCTCCCTGGTGACCGGCAGGCCACCGCGCCCGAGGATACAGGTCTCCACCCACCCCGAGCAAAGCGACTTCGCCATCCCCTCGCGCCACGTGTCCACCCCGCCCTTCCGCCCCGCTGTGCACGGGCGTGATCGGGACTACGCTCCATCGATATGCAGGAGCAGCCCCCGAGCGAGCCGACCCGCCGCGAGCCTGCTGACGGCCGCCGGCGGCGCTCCCCGAAGGCCACCTTCACCCCTCCCGCCGACCCGGCGCCGGCCCCCGATCCGGCTCCGCCGTCGTCCGGAACCGCCCGGCGCACCCGCCGCGTGAAGGCCGCCCCGGCCGTCCTCTTCCAGCCGCCCGCGGAGCCGGAGAGCCCGCCGGCCGACCGGGAGCGGACAGGGCCGGGTTCCGCGATCCAGGACGCATCCCGTGCCCTGCCCCGCCAGTCGGTCCGAGCGCCGGCGGCGGGCGACGCGACGGCACCCGTCGAGGCCGCTCCTCACGCGCCCGCGCCCGTCGAGGCGGCCGCAGCCCTTCCCGAGACGCCGGCTCGCGACAAGATGCCGGCACGCGACGAGGGGGCGCCGCGCGACGAGTGGGCGGCGCACGACGAAACGGCGGCGCACGACGAAACGGCGGCGCACGACGAAACACCTGCACGCGACGAGGGGGCGGCGCGCGCCGAGGGGCGGCAGGCGACCGTCCCGGCGGCGACCACGGAAGCGGACGAGGCGGCAACCACGGCCACGAACGAGGCCGCGGCCACGCCGACAACCTTGCTCGGGACGACACGCGTCGCGGAACCCGCGGCAGAGCACACGCCGGAGGAGCCGGTGGTGGAGAAACCGGCCAGGAAGGCCGCGACCAGGCAGGCCGCGGTCAAGAAGGCCACCCCGACCAAGGCGGCCACCGCCGCGGGGAAAGCCACCCCGACCAAGACCACCGCCGTGGAGAACACCACCCCGGCCACCGCCACCGCTGCGGAGAAGACCACCCCGGCCAAGGCCACCGCCGCCAGAAAGGCCACCCCGACCAGGACCACGCCGAGGAAGGCCGCCCCGCCGACCAAGATCGCGCCGGGCAAGGCCGCCCCGCCGGCCAAGACCGCGCCGGGCAAGGTCACACGGCCCAGGGCCACGCCGGCCCAGACGGTCCCGGTGACCAAGGCCACCCCCGCCGCCGACCCCGCGCCCGAGACGAACGCACCGGCCCCGGCAGCAGCCGTACCGGCGAAGCCGGAGCTACGGGCGATCACCGTACGAATGCTCGATCATCCCGGCTTCGCCCCGGAACTGCTGGCGCTGGCCGCTGTGGAGGCGCTCGGCCCGACGGCTCGGGGCTGGGCCGACCGGATGCGCACGGCGTACCCCGAGGCGACACCGGACGGCCTGGCCCGGCTCGCGACCCGGCGGTTCGTACGGTTGGCCGGCGTGGGCGGGGCGGGCGCGGCGCTGGCGGGTGTCTTCGCGCCGGTGGCCGAGCTGGCGGCCGTGCTCTGGACGCAGGCCAACCTGGTGCTGCACCTGGCCGCCGCGTACGGGCGGGATCCGGCCCACCCGGACCGGGCCGTCGAGCTGCTGGTGCTCGCGCAGGTGCACCCGGACGCGGCGAGTGCGCGTACCGCTCTGGAGGCGGCGCTGGCGGCGGACGGGCCTGGCGAGGCGCCGTGGCCGCGCGCGGCGGAGGCGGCGTGGCGGCTCGCGGCGCCGCTCGCCGCGCAGGCCGGCGGCTGGCTGGCGTTGCGGCTGGCGTCCCGGCTGCTGCCGGGCGCGGCGGTGCTCGCCGCGGCGGCCGGTGACACGGCGGCCGCCGAGCGCCTCGCCGCCCGGGCCGTGGCGGCCTACCGGCCGGCCCAGAACGGCCCCGGCGGCCCGGTCAACGGTCCCGCGACGAGTTGATCACGCGACGGCGGCCGCGTCACAGCCAGTCGAACCAGGCCTTCGGCAGCAGCGCGTACCCCACGAAGGCGACCACGTCGAGCAGCGTGTGGGCGACGACCAGGGGCATCACCCGGCGGGTACGCAGGTAGAAGAGGCTGAACACGACGCCCATCACGGCGTTGCCGAGGAACGCGCCGAAGCCCTGGTAGAGGTGGTAGGAACCGCGCAGCAGGGCGCTCGCCGCGACGACCGCGCCGAGCCGCCACTGGAGCTGGCGCAGCCGGGTGACCAGGTAGCCGACCACGATCACCTCCTCCAGCACGGCGTTCTGCACGGCGGCGAGGATGAGCACCGGCACCGCCCACCAGACCGGAGGCAACGCGGCCGGCACGAGGGTGGCGTTGATGCCGAGCTGGGCCGCCGCCCAGAACAGCGCGAGCCCGGGCAGCCCGATCAGCGCCGCGAGGCCGGCGCCGCGGGCCAGGTCCGACCCGGGCCGCCGGGCGTCCAGGCCGAGCGTCCGCGCCGGGTCGCCGGGGTCCCGGCTCAGCAGGTGTACGGCGAGCAGCACGGGCAGCAGCGCGAAGACGATCCCGAGCAGCTGGTACGTGAGGTCCAGGTACGGCCGCGCGGACGCGGACGTGTTCAGCGCCGCCGTCTGCTTGGACAGCCCTCCCTGGGCGGTCAGCTTCGCGATGATCGACACGACGGCGTAGACCGCGGACTGGCCGAGGGAGAGACCGAGGACCAGCAGCGTCTCGGTGCCCAGCATCCGGCGGGAGACCGGGCGGGTGAGCTCAAGGGTCACCGCACCACTCTGCCCGACGGGAGTGCCCGGCGGCACCGTCGTACGACTGACCGGCGGCTCCCGCCCACCGCCGGCCGGCGGACCGGCGGCCCGGTTCCGCACCGTCGAACAAGCCTCGTGAGCCGGTCGCACATTCTGTGCGACCGGTGGACACGCTCCGTGGAGATTCTGTGGACGCCCCATTCGCCGTACGGAGCTGGAGCGTTCCTGTGGAGAACTTCGCGCGGTTGCTGAAGGAGAGCTGGACCCTCGTCGAGGAGCACCGGGACCGGTTGAGCAGCCACTTCTACGCCCGGCTGTTCCTGCTCGACCCCGACCTGCGGCAGCTCTTCCCGGTGCAGATGACCGGGCAGGGTGACCGGCTCCTCGAAGCGATCATCACGGCGATCCACACGGTGGGCGACCCGGAGAGCTTCGACGAGTTCCTCCGGGCGCTGGGCCGCGACCACCGCAAGTACCACGTCGAGGCGGAGAACTACGCCACGATGGGTGTCGCGCTGCTGGACGCGCTGCGGAGCACCACGGGCGACGGCTGGAACCTGGAGTACGACCAGGCCTGGCGGGACGCGTACGCAGCGATCTCGGAAAAGATGCTGGCCGGGGCGGCGGCCGACGACAACCCGCCGTTCTGGCACGCGGAGGTGCTGACCCACGAGCGGTACGGCCCGGACACCGCCGTGCTGACCGTCCGCGCCCTCCAGCACCCGCTGCCGTGGAAGGCGGGCCAGTACCTGAGCCTGGAGGTGCCCCGCCACCACCCGCGGGTGTGGCGGACGTACTCGGTGGCGAACGCCCCGAACGAGGACAACGTGCTGGAGTTCCACGTCCGGGCCCCGGGCGCCGGCTGGGTCTCCGGTGCGCTGGTGCGCCGGACGAAGCCCGGCGACCTCATCCGGCTGGCCGCGCCGATGGGCTCGATGACGCTGGACCGCGCCTCCGAGCGGGACATTCTCTGCGTGGCCGGCGGGGTGGGGCTGGCCCCCGTGAAGGCGCTGGTCGAAGAGCTGGCGAGCTACAACCGGACCCGGTGGGTGCACGTGTTCTACGGCGCGAGCCGGGAGGCCGACCTGTACGGGCTCGCCCAGCTCCAGGAACTGGTCGCCGCGCACCCGTGGCTGTCGGTCACCCCGGCGTGCAGCGAGGACCCGGACTTCGACGGCGAGCAGGGGGACATCTCGGACGTGCTCGGCCGGTACGGGCCGTGGACGGCACACGACTGCTACGTCTCCGGCTCGGCGCCCATGGTCCGGTCGACCCTGCGGGTGCTCGCCGCGGACGACGTCCCGCCCCCACACATCCGGTACGACACGTTCGGCGAGATCTGACGACTTTTCTCCCCCCATCCGGGGCGCGTGCCCCTGCCCCCTGGGGCACGCGCCCCGGCCCCCGCTCGGCCTGCGACCGGTCGGCCCCCGCTCGGCCCCGCCCGGCCCGGGCCGGCCTGGGACCCGCCGGCGGGTCGCGAGCCGGTACCTCAGTACCGCCAGGGCTGGCCGCTCTCGCGGTACTCCTCCACTGGGACGAGCGGCACGCCGGGCGTCATGCGGTCGACGTACAGCCGCCCCTCCAGGTGGTCGATCTCGTGCGCCACCAGCCGGGCCATGCCGTACTCGAACGACGTGATGATCCGGCTGCCGTCCCACTGGGCGTGTTCCACGTCGACGCGCAGCGGGCGGGGCACCAACCCGCGGTGGTCGAAGAAGGAGAGGCAGCCCTCGTACTGCTCGTCGCTGTCCGGTGAGACGTCGACCACCCGCGGGTTGAGCAGCACCACCGGTTCGGCGGTCCGGTCGGGTGGGCGGACCACGGCCACGGTCCGGCCGACGCCGAGCTGCGGCGCTGCGATGCCGACACCCTTGCTGAACGGGTGCAGCTCGTCGAGGCGGACGAGGGCCGCGCAGAGCCGGTCGACCACGTCCCGCGCCGCGGTCACCTCGGCGGGCAGGTCGAACGGGCGGGCCGGCTGGCGCAGCAGGTCGTCGCCGCGCTGTACGACCCCCGCGGCCCGCATGCGGTCGCTCGGGCGGATCCGGCCGTCGGGCACGGTGTCGTGGTCGGGCTCGGGGCGACCCCGGAACCGCCACTGCATCCGGTAGCGGGCGTTGAGCGGCGGGTCGTCGGTCTGCCAGTCGAAGACCGCGCGGTCACCCTCGTCGTGCCGCTGCACGGGGGTGCGCAGCGGCCCCTCCTCCGCCGAGAGCGAGGTCTCCGCGCCCCAGACCTGCGGGTCGAGGGCCACCGGCAGGTCGAGGCGTACGGCCAGGTGGCGGGTGGGTAGCCGGACGGCCCGCTGGAACCATGGTCCCCACTTCTCCGCGCCGACCCGGTACGCGTACTCGATGGTGGCCCGGTCGCCGGGGTAGAGCGGGAAACGCCGGTCGCCGTTCTCGAAGAGCAGCCAGATCTCCTTGAACGCGTCCCGGTCGTGCTTCGCCCGCCAGTGCATGGGTTCGCGCTCGCCGGCGCCGTCGTCGCGGTACGCCCGCAGCTGCAGCTCGGCGAAGGTGAGTGGGTGTTCCCGGTGGTGGCGGTTGGAGCGGCCCGGGTCGTTGGGGTAGCGGTCCACCGCGACCCGGACCAGGTAGCGGGTGACCGGCTCGGTGCCCGCGTTGTACAGCTCCCGCCGGATCACGCACCGGTAGCCCTCGTCGGTGAAGGTCAGGGTGGCGAGTTCCCGTTCCACCACGAGCCCGGTGCCGGGTGGCAGCCACTGCCCGGGCAGCGGCAGCTCCCGCTGGGGTTGCCCGTTGCGGGCGTGCCGCACGTCGTCGTACTCCCGAAAGCGCTGCCAGATCGCGCCGCCGGCCTCCAGGACGGCCTCGGCCCGCCGGGCGAAGTCCTCGGTCGGGCGGTGTCGCCGCCCCTCGACGTGGCTGACGTACGACGGGTCGAAGCCCATGAGCACGGCCAACTGTTTCTTGGACAGTCCCCGTGCGGTCCGTTGACGGGCGAGTTCGACGGCGAAGGAGTCGGCAGCACGATCGAGGGGTGAGGTGGTCATCGGCTTCCTCGTGGCCGGGAGTATCAGTTTCACGTTCCGTGGCCGAACGCACACGGAAACTGCCACCTTGCCGACACTCTGCTTGACAACCGACCGACGGCCATCGATCCTGCGGCGCGCGTCCGCGCAGGCCGGGAGTTTTTCGGACCTCGCCGGGGGTACTACGCCACGGCGCGGAGCACCGCTTCCGCGAGGTCGGGAGTGACACAGACCTCCCGGTCCCGGCGCAGGTCGGCCCTTCCTCAGACCGGCGGACTGTGGTTAGGCTAGCCTTAGCTCAACGGCCACGTTGAGGACGGGGGATGATCGAGTGACAGCGGTGATGCCGGGGCGGGATCTCGCCGCCACGCCGCTGGCTCCGGTCACCGCGGCGCTGCGCGCGATGTTCGGCACCGACGACGTCCCCGGCCTCGCGCCCGGCCTGGTGGTCACCGACGAGTTCGGGTGGTCCCCCGCGACCACGCTGGTCGACGGCACCCGGCTGCCGGAGTTCCTGCACTCGGCCAGTGTCCGCTGGCGTGGCACCCCGCACGCCTGCGCGGCGCTGGCCTGGAAGTCGTACAGCTACTGGAACGCACTCCCGATCGTCCTGGGCTGGGCCTCGGCCCGCCGGGTGCCGCTCGCCGGCGCGTCCGACGTGCTGATCCACTTCGAGGACCACCGGCCGCTGGTCACCCTCGGGCTGCGCCGCTCGACCACCGTCGCGGTGCTGCCGAGCGACCCGCTGGCCCTGACCGGCGACCCGGCGGTACGGGTCGTCGCCGACGAGGCCGAGCTGCTCGCCGCGCTGCGCGCCTCGCTGCTGGACGCCCACCTGGCGCCGATGATCAAGGCGATCCAGGCGGAGGTGCGGATCGGCACCCGCACCCTGCTCGGCTCGGTGGCGTCGGGCATCGCGAACGGCATCCTGCGCGCCGCGGACGGGCTGCCCGGCTCCTCGGCGGAGACCATCGACACCCTGCTCGGCGCCCTCGACCTGCGGGACCTGATCGAGCTGACGCCCGGCCCCGCCGGCGAGCCGACCGTGCAGCGGCGCACCTGCTGCCTCGCGTTCACCCTGCCCCAGCCGAAGGTCTGCCAGGGCTGCTGCGTCCGCCAGGGCTGAGCCGCAGCCAGGGCTGAGCGGCACCACCGCCCCCGTCGCTCGCGCCCCTCAGTCGGTCAGCGGCCGGACGTCCCAGATCCAGACCCCGCCGGTGGACACCGGCCGGATGCCCGTCAGCTCCGTCATCCCCCGCCGCAGCGTGTCGGCGTGCTTCTGGGGCGCGAGGACCACGACGCCGGCCCGCCAGAACCGCAGGTCGTCGACGGCGTTCACCCGGGCCTGCGGGGTGATCGGCGGCACGGCGCCGGTCCGTCGGATGACGGTGAAGAAGCTGCTCGTCGGGCGCGGCGGAGCGGTGAAGAGCGCGGCGCCCCGCTCCTCGGCGTGGGGCCGGTCGTCGGGGCCGAGGAAATAGCCCCGGGCGAGCCGCATGTCCAGTCCCGTCACGGCGGCCCAGCGCAGCGGCTCGGCGTAGTTGGTGTCCGGCAGCGGAAGGGTGACCACGCTCCGGCCGCCCTCGACGTACGGCCGCCAGGCGCCGGACGTGACGAACCGGGGTACCGGGTCGAGGTGGGTGGCCGGCAACGGGGTCGGCAGGAGCGGCAGGAGCGCCATGGCAAACACGGTCAGCGCCGCGAACCGGATCTCTGGCCGGGCGACCGGGTGCCGCACGGCCAGCGTCCGGACCCGCTCGGCGCCGAGCGCGAGCAGCAGCCCGACGATCGGGGTGATGGCCAGCGCCCAGCGGGTCGGCACCACCGAGTGCAGGATCGGCAGGTCCTCCAGCAGCGCCCACAGCCCGGGCACGCCGGTCTCGCGCCCCTCGAAGATCACCTCGCGCCCGAGAGAGAGCACCGTGAACAGCAGCCCGAGCACGGCGAGGCCGATCACCAGGAGGCTGCGCCGGAGCCACCAGACGAGGGCGACCACCAGGATCACGAGGGGCCAGCCGAAGAAGCTGTTCTCCTCGGTCGGGTTCTTCGCGAGGCCGACCGCCGTCCGGGCGCTGCCGGCCAGGGACTCCCGGGAGTACGCCACGAACGACCCCAGGTCCGACGAGTAGCCCCGGATCAGCCGGGACAGACCCTGGTACGCCCCGGGCCCGAAGAACTGCACGTAGAGCGGGTACGCGAGCAGCGCCCCCGCGAGCAGGGCGGCGACGCCCAGGCCGGCGAGGAAGGGACGGATCCGCTGCCGCAGGTCGCGCCGGCCGACGGCGAACAGGGCCACGATCACGCCCAGCCCGATCGCGGTCATGAGCAGGATCTCGAGGTTGAGGAACGCCTGCCAGACGATGACCAGGGCGAGCAGTACGCCGTTGGGCAGCCAGCGCCCTGGCTCCGCGAGCCGGAGGGTCCGCCAGATGATCAGGGGGACCACGAACTGCGACACGATGTTCGGGTGGGCGTTGGCGTGCGAGACCATGGCCGGCGCGAACGCGCAGAACGTCGCGCCCAGCCACGCGGGGCCGCGGGCGCGGACCAGCACCCGGGAGAAGAGGAAATACCAGGCCACGGCCGTGGCAATCATCCCGAACGTCAGGAAGAGCAGGAACGACGTACGCGGGCCGAAGAAGACGGTGATAGGCGTCATTGGCAATGAAACGGATAATACTGATGTATTCGCCATCAGATTGACGCCGTCCGGAACGTTCATCCGGTCCGTGGTGAATGGATAGGCGAAATGGGTAACCACCCGCGCACCGTGCGCCATCATCCACTCGAACTGGGCCTGATCGGACCGGTTGTCCCGGACACCGTTGCGTGGGTCGAGCCAGAGCCGGGCGGTGACCCAGAAGGCCAGTGCCACGAAGCTCAGCAGGGCAAGGGCATCGACCCGACGACCCCTCCCGAAGCGGTCCCTCCGCTCGGGACCTTCGGGCGCGTCGGCCGCGGCGCCACCCGGCCCGGGGCCCGAATCAGGAGTAGTCATAACAATTCGGAGCGTAGTCAGCGTATGGCACCGACGTGACATGTTTCGGGGTACTGCCGTACTATGTGCCGGGTTCGCTGACCGCCGATCGCGTGCCACCCCCCGACCCCTTTTCGGCGACCACGTTGCCCCGATTCTTCTGCCGTCCGCGCGGATGATTCACTCTGTCGGTCCAGGCGCGGGTCGAGTCACACCGTGAGGAAATCGACGCATGGCAGAAATTACTGGTGATCAGCGCATCCAGTCCGAGGTGCTGGAGGGCCTCGCGACCGCGGTGAACCACCGTCGCTGGTTCGTCGAACTGGCTGTGCCATATCTGGGCGACAACCCGATCGAGATCGGCAGCGGGCTCGGTGACTACGCGCTGGAGTGGGCCGACCGCCTTCCCCGGTTCACCGCCACCGAGGCGGACCCGGACCGGCTGGTCCGACTCAAGGAGCGGCTCGCCGACCGGCCGACCATCGACGTACGCGAGATGCTGCTCCCGCACTCGGAGCGCGGCGACTACAGCGCGGTCGTGTCGTACAACGTGCTGGAGCACATCGACGACCACGTGGGTGCCCTGCGGAGCATGCGCGACCTGGTCCGGCCGGGCGGCGCGGTCATCATCATCGTGCCGGCCTTCCAGTTCGCGATGAGCCCGGCCGACATCGCCACCGGGCACGTGCGCCGCTACACGAAGAAGACGCTCGCGGCCGCCATGACCGAGGCCGGCCTGACCGTCGAGAAGATCCACTACGCGAACGCGCTGGGCCTGCTCGGCTACTTCACGGCGACGAAGGTCTTCCGGCTGATGCCGAAGGAGGGGCCGATGGTGAAGATCTACGACACCCTCGTGCTTCCGGCCACCAAGGCGGCCGAACAGCTCGTACGCCCGCCCTTCGGCCAGTCCGTCTTCGCCGTAGCGCGCGTCCCGGCCTGACCCCGACCCCCCCATCCCCGCGATCTTGCACTTTCGGCCCCAGATTCGCGGCCTTCGCCCCCTTTGTCGGGGCAGTAAGTGCAAGATCGCGGGGAGCAGGGTGGGGGCTACTACTCCTTGACCTGGTACGTGGGGCGGATGACTGCCCGGGCCAGGGTGTGGAAGGCCAGGTTGAACCCCACGTAGGCCGGGGTGGCGTCCGGCGTGAGGTCCAGGCGGTCGACGTCCAGCGCGTGCACCGCGAAGACGTACCGGTGGGGCCGGTCCCCGGCCGGCGGAGCGGCGCCACCGTAGCCCTGCTCGCCGTAGTCGTTGCGCACCGCGAACGCCCCGCCGAGGTCGACGCTCGCACCGCCGCCGGCGCCACGCGGCAGCTGCGTCACGTCCGTCGGCACGTTGACGAGGACCCAGTGCCAGAAACCGCTGCCCGTGGGGGCGTCCGGGTCGTAGCAGGTGATCGTGAAGCTACGGGTCTCAGCCGGGAAGTCGGACCACGTGAGCTGCGGCGAGAGGTTCTCGCCCCCCACGCTGTGGTGCGCGTGCCGTACGTCCATCGGCTCGCCGTTCTGCACGTCGTCACTGGTCAGCGTGAACGACGGCACGGTCGGCAGCACTTCGTACGGGTCCGGGGCGATGGCTCGTTCCAGGTTCATCTCAAACGCGTCCTTCCGGTGTGCGCGCAGGGTCCTGCGCCCTTCTTACCCTGCGCCGGCCCGGTATTCGACCGGAAGCGCCAGGTGTGGAAAAGCCGTTCGTCTCACTACCGTTGGCCGTACCCAACCTTCCCAGGAGAAAATTCTTGACCAGCATGTGGCGTGACGCGATCGCGGCGGTCCTGACCGCGATCCGGCGTCGACCCGACGAGCGGGCGATCGCCGAGGAGCGCCGCCGCGCCGTCGAGCGGCTGGCCGAGGAGAAGATCCGCCAGGAGCGGCGGGCGCGCGACGTAGGCGTCGGCGACCTCGCCGAGGACCCGCAGGACTGACCGGGATCACGCACACCGACGGACGTCGCTAGGGCGTTTCGGGCGGACGACGCGGCAGCGCGTCCGTCGTCGGCCGGCACGACCGGCCGGGCCGGGGGTTAACCCCCCGTCGAACCGGGGGTCGGCCGCCGGATGGGGTCGGGGGCGCGTCGGATGGTTGAGCGGTACGGATTCGCCGAGGCTGGGTGACACGTCGACATCGCCCACGGCCGGCCCGTTCGGACAGCCACGGCCGGCCGATCCTCGTCTGGAGCCCCATGACCATCCTTGGACAATGCCTCAGCGCGCTGCGCCACTGGCACCGCCCGCTGGTGGCGAACGCAGCGCTCATGTTCACCCTGACGGTGCTCTCCGCCGTCGGTCTGTTCCTCGACGATCGCCTGCTCATCGGCGAGTCGGTGTGGGTGAAACCGATGAAGTTCGGCTTGGCCATGGGCGTGTACGGCCTGACGCTGGCGTGGCTGCTCAGCAAGCTGAGCAGGGGGCGACGTCTCGGCTGGTGGCTCGGTACCGTCTTCGCGGTCGCCGGTCTGCTGGACGTCGGTGCCGTCGTCTACGCCGCCGCGCACGGCACCATCAGCCATTTCAACAACAACGACGAGCCTGTCGCCGAGACCGTGCGGACGGCGTTCAACATCGGTGTCGCGCCGCTCCTGCTGATCACCATGATCATCGCGGTGCTGGTCCTGATCCAACGCACCGGCGACCGCGCCATGTCCCGCGCCCTGCGCGCCGGACTCGGGCTCGCCATCGCCAGCATGGTCGTGGCCCTGTGGCTCAGCAACTCCGCAGGCGCCCGCACGGTGACCGACGCCAACGGCAACCCGGTGTCCATGAACGGCGGCCACGGCATCGGCGACCCCGACGGCAACGGCATGTTCCTCACCCACTGGAGCACCACCGGCGGGGACCTGCGCGTACCGCACTTCGTCGGCCTGCACGCCATCCAGGTGCTGCTGCTCGTCACCGCGATCCTGGGCGTACTCGCGACCCGCCAGCACTGGCTCCGCGACGAACGGGTCCGGGCCCGATTGGTCGGCGTCGCCGCCCTCGGCTACACCGGTGCCTTCGCCACGCTCACCTGGCAGGCGAAACGGGGCGTCCCGGTCACCCACCTCGACCGGCAGACGCTCATCGCCTTCGCGGGGGTCGCGGCGTTCACCCTCGTGGCGGCCGCCGTCGTGGTCGTCGCCGCACGTCGCCGGTCGGCCTCGCCCACCTACGCGGCGCTGTCGGGAGTGGGGGCCGGCTGAGCGGGTGTACGCGCCCCCTGGCCAGTGGTCAGGGGGCGTTCCGCGTCCCGCAGGGCACGCCGCACGGACGAACGTGACCTACGCTCCAGGGCAGCGACGCCGGTGCGCGGCGGGGGCCGGCGAGAGCCAGGGAGGCGGCGACATGTCCAACGCGCAGTTGTACGACACCATCGGAGCCACCTACACCGTGACGCGGCGCACCGAGCCGCGGATCGCCGCGCAGGTCTGGGCCGCGCTCGGCGACGCGCGGACGGTGGTGAACGTCGGGGCCGGCACCGGCTCGTACGAGCCCACCGACCGTGACGTCACCGCCGTGGAACCGTCCGCGCTCATGCGTGCCCAGCGCCCCCCGGGGGCGGCGCGGTGCGTGGCCGCCGCTGCCGAGAGCCTTCCGTTCGAGGACCAGTCCTTCGACGCGGCGATGGCCTTCGCCACCATCCACCACTGGCGGGACCCGATCGCGGGCCTGCGGGAGATGCGGCGCGTCGCCCGCCGCGTGGTCGTGTTCACGCACGACACCAGTGAGGCCGGGTGGCTTCACCGGTTCTGGTTCACCCGCGACTACCTTCCCGAAGCTGCGGACCTCCTTGTCGGCCGGCCGTCGTTGGACGAGCTGGCCGGCGCGATCGGCGCCCGCACGGAGCCGGTGCTCATCCCGTGGGACTGCGCCGACGGCTTCTTCGAGGCGTACTGGCGCCGGCCCGAGGCGTACCTGGACGAGAACGTGCGTCGCGGGGTGTCCGTCTTGGCCAGGCTCGGGCCGGACGTCGAGCAGCGGGCGGTGCGGAACCTCCGTGAGGACCTGGCCTCCGGCCGGTGGGCGGAACGCAACCGCGACCTCGTCGATCTCGACGCGGCAGAACTCGGCCTCCGCCTGCTCATCGCCTGAACCGGCCACCGGGCGCCCTCCGACCGGCGTCCGCGCTGGTCGGGGGTTTCTGCGGCCCAGCGAAGCGGAGGGTGTGGGATTCGAACCCACGAAGAGATTGCTCCCTTACCGGTTTTCAAGACCAGCGCCATCGGCCACTAGGCGAACCCTCCCGGGCCGCGCCCCGGAGGTACGCGGCCGTGCCTAGTCTGCCATGACGCGCGGCCGGGCGAGCGGGCACGGCACCGCCGCTCCCGGCCACCCGACCCGCTCGGGAGTCCACTGTGTCCGGCCCGCCACCAGCGGTGATCATGAAGTTATCGCCACGACACGCCGTGCCCCACGGCAATAACTTCATGATCACGCGAGGGGAGGGCGAGGGGAGGTCGAGGGAAGCCCGAGGGGGGCAGGGGACGGGCCGGTTCGGTGGGGTATGACTGGGGGATGCGTGCGATCACTGTGGTGGAGCCTGGCGGACCCGACGCGCTGGTCTGGGCCGAGGTGCCCGACCCGGAGCCCGGCCCGGGCGAGGTGGTCATGGACGTGCGGGCCAGCGCCGTGAACCGGGCGGACCTGCTGCAACGGCAGGGGCACTACCCGCCGCCGGCGGGTGCTCCCCCGTACCTCGGCTTGGAGTGCGCCGGCGTGATCAGCGCGCTCGGGCCGGACGTCGCGGGGTGGCACGTCGGGCAGGAGGTCTGCGCGCTGCTGGCCGGTGGCGGCTACGCCGAGCGGGTGGCGGTGCCCGCCGGTCAGCTGCTGCCGGTGCCGGCCGGCGTCGACCTGGTCGACGCCGCGGCGCTGCCCGAGGTGGCCTGCACGGTGTGGTCGAACCTGGTGCTCGTGGCCGGGCTGCAGGACGGCGAGACCCTGCTCGTGCACGGTGGCGGCAGCGGCATCGGCACGTTCGCGATCCAGTTCGGTACGGCACTCGGCGCCACCGTCGTGGTGACCGCCCGCGCCGGGAAGCACGAGCGGCTACGCGAGCTGGGCGCTGCCCACACGATCGACTACCGCGAGCAGGACTTCGTCGAGGAGGTCCGCCGGGTCACCGACGGCCGGGGCGCGGACGTGGTCCTCGACATCATGGGCGCCTCTTACCTGGGCCGGAACGTGGCCGCGCTGGCCACCGGCGGCCGGCTCGTGGTGATCGGGTTGCAGGGCGGGCGCAAGGGCGAGCTGGACCTCAACGCGCTGATGACCAAGCGGGCCACGGTCGCGGCGACCACGCTGCGGGCCCGGCCGGCCGCGCAGAAGGCGGCCATCGTCCGCGGCGTACGGGACGAGGTGTGGCCGCTCGTCGAGACGGGCCGGATCCGGCCGATCGTGGAGCGGCGCCTGCCGATGGCCGAGGCCGCCGCGGCGCATCGGCTCCTGGAGGAGGGCGACCACGTCGGCAAGGTGCTGCTCACGACGGCGTGACGCCGGCCTCCGCCTCGTCACCGGCCCGGGACAGCATGAGCCGGGCACCCGGCCCCTCGCCGGCCAGCGTGTCGCCCGGGTTGTAGAGGGTGCACCGCTGCAGGGACAGGCAGCCGCAGCCGATGCAGCTGTCCAGGTCGTCGCGGAGCTTCGTCATGAGCCGGATCCGCTCGTTCAACCGCTCCCGCCAGGTGGTGGAGAGCCGGGCCCAGTCCGAGGCGGTGGGCGTACGCGAGGCGGGCAGCGAGTCGAGCGCCGCCCGGATCTCCTCCAGCGAGATACCCACCTGCTGGGAGATGCGGATGAACGCCACCCGGCGCAGCTCGACACGCGCGTAACGGCGCTGGTTGCCGCCGGTGCGCTCGGCCCGGATGAGGCCGAGCCGCTCGTAGTAGCGCAGGGCGGAGGGTGCCACCCCGCTGCGGTCGGAGAGCTGCCCGATGGTGAGGGACTCGTGCATCACGTCACCTTGAGTTGAACCATGGTTTAACTTGCAGGCTAGCCGCATGACCACGACAACCGCCACCACCATCCCGCCCGCCAGCGCCCGGAGCGCCCCGCCAGGAATCGTGCCCGCCCCGCCGGGAACCGTGGCCGTCCCCGAGCCGGTCGCCGCCGCGCTGGAGCGCGTACGGGCCGGGCGGGAGTTCGGCGCGAACGTGTACTCGACCGTCGACGTGCTGTGGGTGCTCTACGACCGGATCCTGCGGATCACACCCGACACCACCGACGACCCGGACCGCGACCGCTTCCTGCTCTCCAAGGGGCACGCCGTGGCCGGGTACTACGCGGTGCTCGCCGCGAAGGGGTTCGTTCCCGGCGCCTGGCTGGACGACCAGGGCGGCCCGGGCAGCCGGCTCGGCGACCACCCCGACCGGACCCTGGTGCCCGGCGTCGAGATCGGCTCCGGGTCGCTCGGTCACGGGCTCGGGCTCGGCGTGGGCACCGCGCTCGGGCTGCGGGCCCAGGGCCGGCTCACCCCGCGGGTGTACGTGCTGCTCGGCGACGCGGAGCTGGACGAGGGCTCCAACCACGAGGCCATCGCGTACGCCGGCGCCAGCGGCCTGCCCAACCTGACCGCCGTGGTGGTGGACAACCACTCGGCCACGCACGGCTGGCCCGGTGGGCTCGCGGCGCGGTTCGAGGTGAACGGCTGGAGCGCCGCCACCGTCGACGGGCGCGACCACGAGGCCCTGCACCACGCCCTCACGGGGCACGACAACCACCGGCCGCACGTCGTCGTCGCGGTCGTCGACCCGGGGGAGTGACCGTGCGGCAGACCTTCGTCGACACCACCACCGCGCTGCTCGCGGAGGACCCGCGTACGGCGCTCGTGCTCGCCGACATCTCGGCCGCCGCCTTCGCGCCGGCCGCCACCCGTCACCCGGACCGGGTGCTCAACGTGGGCATCCGCGAGCAGCTCATGGTGGGCGTGGCCGGGGGCCTCGCGCTCACCGGGCTGCGCCCGATCGTGCACAGCTACGCCCCGTTCCTGGTCGAGCGGGCGTACGAGCAGGTCAAGCTCGACCTGGACCACCAGGACGTGACCGCCGTGCTGGTCAGCGTCGGTGCCTCGTACGACCGGGCGGCGGCGGGTCGCACCCACCTGTCCCCGGCCGACGTGTCTTTGATCGACACCCTGCACGACTGGACCGTGCACGTACCCGGGCACCCCGACGAGGTGCCGGCGCTGCTGCGCGCCGTGGTGGCCGGGGACGGCTCGGCCTACGTACGCCTCTCCACCCTGCAGAACGACCGGCCGCTCGGCGGCGACGGCACGCTCGCCGCGGTCCGGGACGCCGGGCCGGGCGCCCCGCTGCTCGTGGCGGTCGGACCGGTACGGGACGCGGCACTGGCCGCGGTGGCCGACCTGCCGGTCACCGTGGCGTACACCCACCGGCCGCGCCCGTTCGACGTGGCCGGGCTGCGGGCACTGGCCGGCACGGACGTGATCCTCGTGGAGCCCTACCTGGCCGGCACGTCGAGCCGGGTGGTGTCGGCGGCGCTGGCCGACCGGCCGCACCGACTACTGGCGCTTGGGGTGGGCCGGGAGGACCTGCGCCGCTACGGCTCGTCGGAGGACCACACCCGGTGGCACGGCCTGGACGCGGCCGGGCTGCACCGGTCGGTCAGCCGGTTCCTCGGCAGCCGGCGCGAGGCCGCGCTGCCGGTGTGAGGGACGGCCCTCAGCGGGCCGTCGTGGTGGGACGGCGGCGGGTGCGCTCCCGGCCGAGGATCCAGAGCGCCTCGACGCCGTCCTTCCAGGTGATCTTCTTGCCCTCCTCGCGCCCACGGGCCCGGTAGCTGATCGGCACCTCGTAGGGGCGGATGCGGCGGCGCAGCAGCTTGCCGGTGACCTCGGCCTCCATGCCGAAACCGCGCGAGCGGATGTCGAGCGAGCGGTAGAGCGCGACCGGCATCAGCTTGAAACAGGTCTCCAGGTCACCGATGTAGGAGTTGAACAGGACGTTCGCCGCCATCGTGACACCGCGGTTGCCCATGACGTACCAGAAGCTGTACGCGCTGTGGCTGCCGAAGGTGCGGTTGCCGTAGACCACCGTGGCGCGGCCGTCGAGCACCGGGTCGAGCAGCTTGGGGATGTCCTGCGGGTCGTACTCCAGGTCGGCGTCGAGAATGACCATGTATTCACCCTCGGCGTTGTCGACCGCCGTCTTGATGGCCGCGCCCTTGCCCGCGTTGCGCTGGTGCGTGATGACCCGCAGCCGCTGGTCGTCGGCCCGGCCGAGGACCTCTGCGGTGCCGTCCCGGCTGCCGTCGTCGACCACTACCAATTCGATCTCGCACGGGTAGTCGACCGCCAATGCCTGCTTGAGGGCATCCGCGATGCGTTCTTCCTCGTTGTAGACCGGCATGAGGATCGAGAGCTTCACGGGAATCTCCACGGTGGCGACAATATGTCGGGCCTAGCGTAGCCTGGCTGGTCAGCGCAACGGTGGCCACCACCTCGTGTATCCGGCGTGGCGAATTGGAAACGATGGTGTTTACTTCCCGCCATGTCGGCAGCCGGCTTCCTGCTCGCGGTGGCGCCCGTCGCCGCGATGCTCCTGCTCGTCCTCGCGACCCGACCCGCCGCCGGCACGGTGGCACCGCTACGGCTCGGCATCGTCCGGGCCGCGCTGCTCACCGGCGGCTTCGCGGTGCTCACGGTCGAGGTGCTCGGTGAGCTGCACGCGCTGACCCGGCCGGCTTTCGCCACCGCCTGGCTGCTCTTCCTCGCCGCCGCAGGCGCGGCCGCCGCCTGGCGCCGCCGGCGGGACGCCGCGCGATCCGCGGAGACGACCGCCGCGCCCCGCAGGGCCCTGGTCGCCGCGACCGCCGGCGCGCCCGCAGAGGACGTACGCTCCGACACTCCCCGGCCACACTCCGCCACCGGCCACGGATCGGCTGCCGGCGGGTGGCGTGACCGGCTGCGCGAGAGCTGGCGTACGGCCGGCCGGGCCGACCGGCTCCTCGCCGGCACGGTGGGCGGGTTCGTGCTGGTCGAACTGCTCATCGCCCTGCTCGCCGAGCCGAACAACTTCGACTCGCAGACGTACCACCTGCCCAAGGTGGAGCACTGGGTGGCCCAGGGCGACCTGGACTTCTGGCCCACCGCCATCCACCGGCAGGTGACCATCCCGCCCGGCGCCGAGTACCTGCTGCTGCACCTCCGCCTGCTCACCGGCGGCGATCGGCTGCACAACCTGGTGCAGTGGGCGGCCGGCGTGGGCTGCCTGCTGGTCGCCGCCCGGATCGCGGCGCAGCTCGGCGGCGGCCGGCGCGCCCAGTTGCTCGCCGCGTTCGTCGTGGCCACGACGCCGATGGTGGCGCTGCAGGCGACCAGCACGCAGACCGACCTCGTGGTCGCGGCCTGGGTCGCGTGCACGGCGACCCTGGTGCTGGACGGGCTGCGCCGCCGCACCGGGGTGGGCACGATGCTCGGGCTCGGGGCGGCCGCCGGGTTGACCGCGGTGAGCAAGACCAGCGGTCTGGTCGCCGTCGGCCCGCTGCTGGTGCTGTGGGGGCTGGCCCAGCTCCGGCTCGCCCGTACGGCCGGCGAGGGCGCCGGGCGCGGCGCACCGGCAGACGCCCGGGTCGGCGCGTCGCCGTCCGGCGGGATCGCCCGGACGGTCGGCGGCTCGCTGCTCATCCTGGTCGTGGCGGCCGCCGTGGTCGGCCCGTTCCTGGCCCGCGTGACGGCCGAGTTCGGACACCCGCTCGGGCCGCCCCGGCTGCGCGAGTCGATCCCCATGGAGCGGCACGACCCCGCCTCGGTCCTGGTCAACGCCCTGCGCATCGCGCACACGGCGTTCGACACGCCGCTCGCGCCGCTGCGCCACGCCACCGCCGAGGCCGTCATCGGCGGCGCGGGTGTGATCGGCGTCGACCCGCAGGACCGGGCGATCACCTTCGGCCGGGAGGTCTTCCCCGAGCCGGCCTGGTATCCCGACGAGGACCGGGTCGCGTTCCCGCTGGCCGGCTCGCTCGCGGTGCTGGGCGCGGTCTTCGCGCTCGCCCGCCCGGCGCGGATCGCGCCGACCGCCGCCGGGCCGCTGCGGGCGTACGCCACGACCGTGGTGGTCGCCGTGGCGCTGCACACCGCCATGATCAAGTGGCAGCCGTGGGGCAACCGGCTGCTCATGTACGCGCTGGTGCTGGCCGTGCCGCTGGCCGGGCTCTGGCTGGACGCCCTGTTCCGGCGTCGCTCCGGCGCCCCCGCCGGGGCCGGCGCGGCGGGCGTGGCCGGTCGCCGCTCCGTCGCCGTCCTCACGGCGGTGACCGTGCTCGCGACCTCCGCGCTCGCCGGTGTGCTGGCGCTGTCGTACGGCTTCCCGCGCCGGCTGGTCGGCTCGGGTTCCGTCTTCACCACCTCCGAGTGGGACACCCGCTTCCTCCGCCGCCCCCAGTGGACGGACGAGTTCCGCTGGGCGGCCGAGGCCGTACGCGCGAGCGGCGCCCGCCGGATCGGCCTCGCCCAGCAGAACGACAACTGGGAGTACCCCTGGTGGCTCCTGCTGCGCGACCGGGACGGCCGGCCGCCGGACCTGGTGGCGCTGCAGTCGGTGCTGCCGGAGCGGCCGCCGACCGACCCGGCCTCGGTGGACGCCATCGTCTGCACCGGCCCCCGGGCGGCGTGCACACGCCTCGTCCCGCCCGACTGGCGGCTGGAGTACCGCGACTACGTCGGCTACGCCCTGCCGCCCGGCCGCTGACCCCGGACGCCCTGCCGCCCCGGCCGGCCCCGCCCCCGGCACGGCACCGAACGCCCGGACACGGCGTCAGGCGGCGGCGTCCGGATCGCCCGAAGGGTGCGGTTCGGCAGTGCGCGCAAGTATTACGAGACGCATTCACATGCCCGACGCCGCACGTTACCTTCGAGTAACTCAATCGACATCCAACGATTGAGTCGAAAGGAGTGCGTCGATGCCTGTCACCTCCGCCAGGCGCGAACGGACCACCCGACGGCGTGTCCTCGCCGTCGCCGTCGCCGTCGCCGCCGCTCTCGCCCTCCCGATGCTCGTCGGACCGGCCAGCCCCGCCGCGGCGGCCGACCGGCCTCCCGTCCAGCCGCTCCCCGCCAACCTCGAGACGATCCGCGCCGCCGAGGCCACCGCCCTCTACGGCTCGCCGGGCATCCGCCCGATCGAGCAGCGCCGCACCTCGCTGGTCACCATGGGCGACAGCGAGATCTCCGGTGAGGGGGTCGGCAACTACGTCCCCGGCACCCACGAGCCCGGCAACTGGTGCGACCGCTCGTACGACCAGGCGGTGTTCCGCACCGGCATCGCCGCCGACGAGAGGTACAACATCGCCTGCTCGGGGGCGACCCCGTGGAACCTCATCGCCGGCGGCCCGACCCAGCACAACGAACTGAACCAGGGCGACCACCTCGCCATCAAGGCGCGCAACACGCACATCCGCCTGATCTGGGTGGTGGTCGGCGCCAACGGTGACGGCACGATCCAGTTCGGCCCGGTCGCCACCGACTGCGCTATCAGCCGGGTCTTCTTCCAGGGCCCCTGCTACCCCACGTACACCGACGAGTGGACGGTGCGCACCGACGGCAGCCGGCAGGCCGTCGAGGCCGCGCTCACCGACATCCGGAACACCATGACCAAGGCCGGCTACCTGGCCACCGACTACGAGCTGGTGCTCATGTCGTACCCGAGCCCGGGCAGCCCCGACGTCGAGGACAACCCCGACTTCCCCGGCTGGTACTCGGGCGGCTGCCTGCTCTACCTGGCCGACGCGGCGTTCGCGCGCAACAAGGCGGTGCCGATGTTCGAGTCGGCGCTACGGGCCGCGGCCGCCAACACCGGCACCCGCTACCTGGACGCGAGCCGGCTGTTCCACGGCCACGAGGTCTGCACCGACAGCACCTCCGTGCGTGGCCTCTACATCGAGGTCGGCATCTGGGACGAGAACGCGGCCCGCCAGTCGTTCCACCCGAACTACCGGGGGCACGGCATGTTCGCCCAGTGCATCACCCAGTTCTGGAACTCCGGCCAGCAGCGGGCCACCTGCGTCGACCCGGCAAGCACGGGCAACGGGCTGCTCTACCCCGGCCTGTTCGAGTTCAAGCAGCTGCGCAACGTCGCGACCGGCACCTGCGTCGACGGCAAGGGGTACGACTCGCGCAACGGCACACCCCAGCAGTCGTACGGCTGCCACGGCGGTCGTAACCAGGGCTTCTGGTACGACACGAGCCGCCAGTCGCTGCACTCGGAGCTCTCCCACGACCGGTGCCTCGACGTGGCCAACGGGTCGCTGACCTCGGGTACGGCCGTGAACATCTACGACTGCCACGGCGGGGCGAACCAGCGGTTCGTGTTCGCCGGCGACCAGATCAAGCCGGCCGGCAACGCCAACCTCTGCCTGGCCTTCGACAACCCGCTGCTGGGCACGCCCCGGCTGCGGCTGGCCACCTGCTCGACGAGCAGCCGCCAGCGCTGGTCCGTCGAGTCGCGCACCTTCCCCACCCCGGTCGGCTACGGCCACGACGACTTCATAGGCTCCCGTGTCTACTAACCCCTGCCCGTCCCCCTCTCTCCCCCCGCGATCTTGCAGTTTCGGCCCCGGCAAAAGCCGCGTATCACCACGAACCAAGGGCACAAACTGCAAGATCGCGGGGAGAAGGGGGCGGGGGCTACGGGCGCGGGATTACCGTTACACGGGCTACCGGGGTTTCGCCGTTCCTCTCGCCGGCTACGCCCAGCTTGGTGCCGACCTTCACCTCGCTCGGCTGGATCGAGGTACGCCGCTCGATCACCCGCAGGTCGTCGCCGAACCGCCAGGTCATGCTGAAGCCGTCCGTGGACTTCACCGTCATCGAGTCACCGTCGATCGCGGTCACCTCGCCGCGCTGCACGACGACCGTCTTCGTACCGCCGTCCTTCGTCTGCACCACGGCCTCGCCGTGCAGCGTGTTCCGGCGCAGCAGCACCCGCGCCTTGCGGCGCTCGCGGGCCTGCTCGGCCTTCTCGCGGCGCGGCTTGTCCCCCTTCGCCGTGGGCGCCGCCGACGGCGACGCCGGCGCGGCCACGTCCACGACGTCCAGGTCACCGGGGTCGAAACCCATCGCGGTGAGCGCCTGGCCCTCGGCGCCCATCGCGGCGGCGACCTCGACCGCCGCCTCGCGGGCCGGCTGGTCCGCCGCCCCGGCGGCGCAGCCGCTGACGCCGAGCGTGACCGCCGCGAGCAGTGCGGTGCCGCCGGCGATTCCCCAACGTGCCATGACTCTCCCTCTCGTCCGTGCGTGCGCCCAGCCTCCCCCGCGCCGGCGAGCGCAGGGTCAGACCGATGTTCGGATCAGGTAAGGATCCGCGGGCAGCCGGACCGTGAACGCCGCCCCGCCCTCGGCCGCGTGGCCCGCCGCGATCTCCCCGCCGAGCCGGCGGACCAGCCCGGCCGCGAGCGCCAGCCCGAGCCCGCTGCCCACCTTGCGCACCCCCCGGTACCGCTGGTGCAACGCGCCGCGCTCGAACGCCACCGCGAGGTCGTCGTCCGTGAAACCGGGCCCGCCGTCGCGGACCTCCACGATCCCGCCGGACGCCGGGTCCGGACCTGCCGCCCGGACCGCGAGCACCACGGGCGCCCCCGGCGGTACGACCCGCAGCGCGTTCTCCAGCAGGCCGTCGACCACCTGCCGGATGCGGCCCGGATCGGTGTACGCGGGGACGGGCGCCTCCGGCCGCTCGACCCGGAAGTCGACCCCGACGGCCGCGCACCGGGCGGCCCACGTCCGCTCGGCGTCCGCGGCCAGCCGGGTGAGGTCGACCGGCACCGGTTCCAGCGGGAAGTCGGCCGCCTCCAGCCGGGCCAACGCCAGCAGGTCGCTCACCAGGCGGTCCAGGTGCTCGGCCTCGGCGAGCACGGTACGCCCGGTGCCGGTCACGTCGCCCGGCTCGATGACGCCGTCGGCCAGCGCCTCGGCGTACCCCCGGATGGCGGTCAGCGGCGTACGCAGCTCGTGCGACACGGAGAGCAGGAACTCCCGCTGCCGTCCCTCGCTGGTGGCCAGCGCGGCGGCCAACCCGTTGAGCGCGTACGCCAGGTCGGCCACCTCGTCGGGCGGTTCGACCGGCACCCGCACCTCCCGGTCCCCGGCGCGGAGCCGGGCCGCCGCCGTCGCCGCGGTGCGGATCGGCCGGGCCAGCCGGCGGGCGAGCAGCAGACCGGCCACGACACCGGCGGCCAGCCCGGCGAGCAGCGGCGCCCACAGGCCGCGGAGCACCTGCCCCCACAGGCCGCCGGTGAGCGGCCGGGACAGCACCACTCCGTTGCCGTTCGGGAGGGCCCGTCCCTCGATCAGCGCCCGCCGGCCCTCGACGAGGCGGCGGGCGGAGACGTTGCGCCCCTCGGCGATGCGCTGCACCACGCGCGGCGGCAGGCCGGGCCGGTCGGCCACGCCGCTCCGGATCAGGAACGCGTCGATGCCCAGCGCGCGCAACTGCCGGATGAGCCGTTCCTCGTCGGCGGTGCGGCCGCGGTCGAGCCGGGTCCGCAGCACCTCGGCGGCCAGGCGGGCCTGCGCGGCCAGTGCCTCCTGGTCACGGCGCTCGGCGCCACGGACGGCGAGCGGCACCGCGACGATCGCGGTGACCAGCACGGCGACCAGCGCCACCGCGCAGGTCGCGAGCACCGCGCGCACCGTCAGCGTCCGCCCGAACCGGCCGCGGGGCGGTGCGGGTGGCGGCGTGCCGAGCACCGGCAGCGCCACGGTCGGCGGGTCGACGCGGGTCGGCCCGGGCCCACCCGGGCCGAGCGGACCGGCCTTCGCGGGGCCGGTCGGGAGGTCGGGGGTGGGCTCAGGCATCGGCCGCGTACCCGACACCGCGGTGGGTCCGGATCACGCCGGCCGCGTCACCGAGCTTCGCGCGTACCTGCGCCACGTGCACGTCGACGGTACGGGTGCCGGCGTGGGCCGCGTACCCCCAGACGGCGGCGAGCAGTTCCTCCCGGGTGAAGACCCGCCCGGGACGGCCCATCAGGTGTGCGAGCAGGTCGAACTCGGTCGAGGTCAGCTGGATGGGGGCACCGGCCGCGGTCACCGTCCGGCGGACCGGGTCGAGGGCCACCGAGCCGACGACCCGGGGACGGTCCGGACCGTCGGGCGGACCGGCGGTGCGCCGGAGCACCGCCCGGACGCGGGCGACGAGTTCGCGGGGGCTGAACGGCTTGGTGACGTAGTCGTCCGCGCCCAGCTCCAGGCCGACGATCCGGTCCACCTCGTCGTCCCGCGCGGTGAGGAAGATGACGGGCGTCCAGTCGCCGGCCTCGCGGAGCCGCCGGCAGATCTCGGTGCCGGCCAGGCCGGGCAGGGCGATGTCGAGGACGCAGGCCACCGGGCGCAGCCGCCGGGCGGCGGCCAGGCCGGCGTCGCCGTCCCGCTCCAGGTGTACGCCGAAGCCGTCCCGGGCCAGGTAGAGCCGGACGAGGTCGGCGATCGCCGGCTCGTCCTCCACCACGAGGACGAGCCCGCGTTGCGGCGCGTCGACGGTCACCGGCCCATGATTGCCGACCGGAGGGCGCGAGCGCCCGTCAGGGAATGTTCGGATCCGGTAAAGCCCGGCCGGTGGTCAGCGAACGGCGGCCGGGCGGAACGCGGCGGGTCGCATCCCGAGCGGCGCCTCGCCGATGGTGGCGACGATCCGTTCGCGGGCGGTGCGCAGGCGCGTACGGAAGGCGTGGTTGAGCAGGGCGTCGAGCTGCCACACCTGCTTCGGGTGGGCCGTCCGGATCAGGAACCGCTCGCGGACGCCGTCGATGGCGGTGGCGGCCAGCTCGACCGAGTGCAGCCGCGGGTCGGGGCTCCACGTGACGTTGCTGAGTTCGCGCAGCTCGGTGTTGAGGTGCAGGCGGAGCCGGTGCAGCACCCGGGTCTGCTGGGTGACCACGAGCCGGCGGTGGGTGAGCAGGAGCAGGTACTCGCCGGCGACCGGCCGCTCGGGCCGGCTGCACCGGGTGACCAGGATGGTGGCGTCGCCCGAGCCGACACAGCGGCGGAACACGGGCATGTGCCGGCTCACGGTCTGCACCGCGAGCCCTGCCTCGGCGGCAGCGGGAAGGAACGTTCGGGAGAAGACGTCCATGCCCTGCCCAACGACACCCGGACAGGGGTGACGTGGGTCACGTGGGAATTTTGCAACTTCCACGCCCCGGCGTCGCACCACCTGTCCGACTTCCGCCGCGCCGGCCGCGCGCCTCACACCTCGTCGGGCGTCAGCAGTTCGGCCAGCCAACCGGGCACGGCCTCGGCGTACTCGGCCCCCGCCAAGTCCGTCGGCCCGCAGCGGCGAGCCGCGCGCCCACCCAGGTGTGCGCCTCGTCCTGCCACTGCGGGTCGGCCAGCCGGTACGCGGAGGTCGTCACGGCACGCAGGCTGGGCCGGCGCCACGGCACGGGCGAACGGTTTTGCCGGGACGCCCACGGACCGCGCGGTCAGAGCAGCTCGACGATGGTGGCGTTGGCCATGCCGCCGCCCTCGCACATGGTCTGCAACCCGTAGCGGATCCCGTTGTCGCGCATGTGCTGGAGCATCGTGGTCATGATCCGGGCGCCGGACGCGCCGAGCGGATGGCCGAGCGCGATCGCCCCGCCGCGCGGGTTGAGCCGCTCCGGGTCCGCCTCGGTCTCGGCCAGCCACGCCAGCGGCACCGGGGCGAACGCCTCGTTCACCTCGTACACCCCGATCTCCTCGATGCCCAGCCCCGCGCGGCGCAGCGCCTTCGCGGTGGCCGGGATGGGCGCGGTGAGCATGGTGACGGGGTCGTCGGCGGCGACCACGGCAGTGTGGATCCGCGCCAACGGGCGCAGCCCGTGCCGGCTGGCCCACTCGCTGCTGGTGACGGCGAGCGCGGCGGCGCCGTCGGAGATCTGCGACGCGGAGCCGGCGGTCACCACGCCGTCGGCCCGGAACGGGGTGGCCAGCTCGCCCAGCTTCTCCAGCGAGGTATCCCGCCGGACGCCCTCGTCGGCGCCGAACTTGCCGCCGTCGGCCAGCGGCACCGGGGTGAGTTCCGGGTCGAAGGCGCCAGCGTCCTGCGCGGCGGCCGCCTTCTCGTGGCTGGCGAGCGCGAACTCGTCGAGCTGTGCCCGGGAGAACCGCCACCGCTGGGCGATCAGCTCGGCGCCGACGCCCTGGTTGAACGGGAGCGGCGCGTCCTCGGCGAAGCCTTCGACACCGCGGTAGCGCTCGCGGAGCTGGTCGCTGAACGGCATCCCGCCGGCCACGCTGGAGCCCATGGGCACCCGGGTCATCGACTCGACGCCACCGGCGACGACCAGCTCGGCCTGCCCGGACGCCACCGTCGCGGCGGCGAAGTGCAGCGCCTGCTGGCTGGACCCGCACTGACGGTCCAGAGTGGTGCCGGGCACCGACTCGGGCCAGCCCGCGGCCAGCACGCCGTTGCGGGCGATGTTCCACGACTGCTCGCCGACCTGCGACACGCAGCCCCAGACCACGTCGTCGACCTGCTCCGGGTCGATGCCGGTGCGCTCGGCCAGCGCCCGCAGCACGTGGGCCGACAGGTCGACCGGGTGCACACCGGCCAGGCTGCCCTTGCGCCGCCCGACGGGGGTGCGAACCGCGCCGACGATAACCGCGTCACTCATGTCTACTCCCCGGTAACCTGGGCTGTCTCGATCCTACGTCGTGCATCGACCGGCCGTCGCGCCCCCGCCGGCCGCGGCCCGACCACCCGGCGACCGTGGCGGGCACCCCGGAGGCGTGCGCGCCCGGCTCTGCTACCGGTCGCCGCCGCGCTCTGCGGCGGGAGCGGCGGGTCCGGACGCGCCCTGGCGGCCGGGTTCGAGCGGGCCGGCCGGCCGTCGTGTCCGCTGGCATGCTGGGCGGGTGGACGACGTGACGGCGGAGCAGAAGTGGCGCGTACCGGGGAGCCTGCCGGCGGCCAAGCTCGCGGGCGCGGCCCTGCTGGTCGCGCTCGGGCTGCTCTTCGCCGACGGCGATCCGGTGCGGCTGGCGCTCGCCGCGCTGGTCGCCCTCGGCCTGGCGGTCTGGGGCGTGCGCGACCTGGTCGCCCCCGTCCGGCTGGCGCTGGACGCCGCCGGCATCACCGTGGTCCACGGGTTCGCCGGGCACCGGCGGTTGCCCTGGGACGCGGTCGAGGCGATCACCGTGGACCGCCGGCCCCGGCTGGGCCTGTCCACCGAGACACTCGAGATCGACGCCGGGGAGACGCTGCACCTCTTCGGCCGGTACGACCTCGGGGCGTCGCCCGAGGACGTGGCCCGGGTGCTGCGGGCCGCCTGGACGACCGCCGGCGACGGACCCGCCGGCAGGTGAACCGGCCCCAGGCGGGGCGGCAGTTTCCCGGCCGGGACGCTAGTTCCCCCGGCCGGCCACGGCGCCCCCGGCGGACGCCCGCCGTGCGCGCTCCACGCCGTGCGGGCCGCCGGCCGCTGTGCGGGCGATCAGCCCGCGAGGAGCTGGGCGGTGCGGATCAGGGCCGCCCCGACCAGGACCAGCACGATGATCGCGCCACCCGCGAGCTGCACGAGCGAGCGGCGGGAGCGGGGCGCGTAGGCGAGCACCAGCGCCATCGCCGCGCCGGTCACGAGGCCGCCGAGGTGCCCGGCGATCGAGATCCCCGGCACGGCGAACGTGA
This sequence comes from Micromonospora costi, assembly GCF_003626655.1. Classification (GTDB taxonomy): domain Bacteria; phylum Actinomycetota; class Actinomycetes; order Mycobacteriales; family Micromonosporaceae; genus Micromonospora; species Micromonospora costi. The sequence goes on along the minus strand of NZ_RBAN01000007.1, from coordinate 193,468 downwards.
AGACCAGGTTGACGATGAGGACCGGCAGGATCGCCGACGTGTCCCGGCCGAGCCGGCGCATGATCAGGAAGAGCGCCGCGAAGAGGCCGAAGATCGCGGTCGACGCGCCGGCGGTGGTCGCGTTCTGGGCGCTGAACAGGTACGCGGCGACGTTCCCGCCGAACCCGGCTATCAGATAGAGCGCCAGGAAGCGCAGCGGCCCGAGGTTGGCCTCCAGTGACCGGCCGAGGACCCAGAGCGCCCACATGTTCAGCAGCAGGTGGACCACGCCGAAGTGCAGGAACATCGCGGTGACGAGCCGGTACCACTGGCCGTCCGCGACACCGCCCACCGTGCCGTCGGGGAAGACCGCGAGCCCCAGCACCGCACCCCAGTCGGTGAGTGGGGTGTGCCCGCCGAGGAGCCCGCCGAAGCCGGAGCCGCCGACCGCCGCGTCACCGCCCCGGTCCGAGGCGATCGAGAGCAGCATGAGCAGCACGTTCACCGCGATGAGGACCTTGGTGACGTAGCCGTGCCGGCCGGCGGCACCGCCACCGAAGGCGGTGCGCGCCGGCCGGACGCTGCGGCGCCCCTCGTTGACGCACTCCGGGCACTGGTGCCCGACCGACGCCGCACGCATGCAGTCCGGGCAGATCGGCCGGTCGCAGCGGGTGCACCGGACGTACGTCTCCCGGCCAGGGTGTCGGTAGCAGACCGGGGTGGTCGGCGGCGACTCGCTCACCGTGCCCACCCTCCGGAGCGCTCAATCATGCGAGCAAAGGTACCTCGCGCGCGCTTCAGGCAGCGGAGCGCTCGATCTCGACCCGCTCGATGACGACGTCCTGCAGCGGGCGGTCGCTCGGGCCGGTCGGGGTGTTGGCGATGGAGTCGACCACCTTCGCCGACTGCTCGTCGGCCACCCGGCCGAAGATGGTGTGCCGGTTGTTCAGGTGCGGCGTCGGGGCGACCGTGATGAAGAACTGCGAACCGTTGGTGCCCGGCCCGGCGTTCGCCATGGCGAGCAGGTACGGCTGGTCGAAGCGCAGCTCCGGGTGGAACTCGTCGGCGAACTTGTAGCCCGGCCCGCCGCGACCGGTGCCGGTCGGGTCGCCCATCTGGATCATGAAGCCGGCGATGACCCGGTGCGAGATGGTGCCGTCGTAGTACGGCCCCTTGCCCGGCTGGCCGGTGCGCGGGTCGACGTACTCGCGCGAACCCTCGGCCAGTTCCACGAAGTTGCGGACGGTCTTCGGCGCGTGGTTCGGGAAGAGCTCCAGCCGGATCGGGCCGGCGTTGGTGTGCAAGGTGGCGTAGAGAGCCTCGGCCACGGGTACTCCTCACTCGTTGGTCAGTTCCATGCGGATCCTCCCATGTGCCCGATCTGGCATCGCGGAGGCATCCGAAGGTGGAGGATGACGGAGGAACAACTCCCAGGAGGTGGGACCGTGTTTGGAATGGGGCGGCGGAAGTCCCAGGGGCAGCTCGCGAAGGCCGAGTTGAACCAGAGCATCAACCATCTGATGCAGGCGGCCACGTACGCCGCGAAGGGCGCCGGCGCGACGGTCGGCCCGCGCGTCCAGGCGGCCCGGGACTACGTCGGACCGGCTACGGCGAAGGTGCGTGACCGCGCCGCGACCGGCTGGGGGACGACGCTCACCTCCCTCGCACCGCTCGCCGCGGCCGCCCGCGACGGCGCTACACAGGCGGGTTCGATGACCAGGAAGGCGAAGTCGAGGAACATGCGGATCACGGGGAAGAAGAAGCAGCCGCGGCGTCGCGGCTCGATGATGACCGGCCTGCTGGCCGCCGGTGCGATCGCCGGTCTGGCCGGGGCGATGGCGATGCGGCGCCGCCGCGAGCAGCAGGAGTGGGCCGAGTACGACCCGACCCGCACGCTGGAGCCGATGCGGGACGAGGTGGACACCATCGAGGTGCAGACCCGCTCGACGCCGGGCGGCGCGAAGATGGCCGACGCGAACGCGTCCGGAGTGGGCGGTGGCCCGACCGGCGCCGGCAGCTCGGCGGTGGCCGGTGGGCCCAGCGCCTCCACCACCTCGCCGAGCACCACCTCCAAGGTCCAGCCGACCGGGAAGGTCCCCTCGGTGGCCGAGGGCGCCAAGGACGTGTCCGGCCGCCCCGCCGACGACCTCACCAAGGCCATGGGCAAGGACACCGCCCGCACCAACGGGCGCCGCTGACCGCGCCCGCAGCGGAAAAGCGCCGGCGAGGCGGGCCCGTGCCCGCAACGCCGGCGCTTCCGCGTTCCGGGGTCACGGTCCGCCGGCCACCCACGGCACGTCGCCTCGGCGGCCCGGGCCGCGAGTCGCGGCGCCCGATCGCGTACGGCCGGCGGGGTCAGAGCCAGCCGTTGCGGTGGAACCAGCGGTACAGCGCGAACGAGAAGCCGAGCATCAGGGCCCAGACGATCGGGTAGCTGTACGCCCAGTCCAGCTCCGGCATGTACTTGAAGTTCATGCCGTAGATGCCGGCGATGGCGGTCCAGACCGCGGCGATCGCGGCCCACGCGGCGATCTTGCGCATGTCGTTGTTCTGGTCGACGGTGACCTGCGCGAGCCGCGCCTGGAGGATCGAGTTCAGCAGGTCGTCGTACGAGTTCACCTGCTCGACCGTGCGGCTCAGGTGGTCCTGCACGTCCCGGAAGTAGCGCCGGATCTCCTTCGGCACCTCCCGGTTGCCCTGGGAGGTCAGCGTGAGCAGCGGGCGTTGCAGCGGCACCACGGCCCGCTTGAACTCCACCAGTTCCCGCTTCATCTGGTAGATCCGCTGGATCCGCGAGCTGCCCTGCCGGTCGAAGACCTCGGCCTCCAGCACGTCGAGGTCGTCCTCGAGCTTGTCGGCGACCTCCAGGTAGAGGTCGACCACCCGGTCGGTGATCCCGTACGCGACCGCCCACGGCCCGTGCAGCAGCAGCTCCTCCTTGGTTTCCAGGTCGGCGCGGACCGGGGAGAGCCGGCAGGCGTCGCCGTGCCGGACGCTGATCACGAAGTTCGGGCCGATGAACAGCATCACCTGCCCGGTCTCCACGACCTCCGAGTGCTCGGTCAGCTCGGTGTGCTCGCAGTAGCGGGCGGTACGGAGCACCAGGAAGCTCACATCGCCGAACCGCTCCAGCTTGGGCCGCTGCTCGGCCTTGACCGCGTCCTCGACGGCGAGTTCGTGCAGCCCGTACGTGTCCGCGATGGCGCTCATCTCGTCCAGCTCCGGCTCATGCAGCCCGAGCCACACGAAGCCGTGCTCCTCCCGGCGGGCGGCGGCCAGCGCGTCCGCGTACGTCCAGTCGCCCGGCTGCCGCCTGCCGTCGATGTAGAGAGCGCAGTCGACGACCCCGCTGCGTCCCGCGCCGGCGGGGGCCTGCGGATCGCGGTGTGTGCCGTCGACGCTGAGGATGCGGCTCATGGCCCGGACCGGGGCCGCCCAGGCCCGCGGCCGGGGCATCCGCCCGCCGTTCTGCGGGGTCACCCCGCCCCGCTGTTCACGATCCGCCATCGGTCCCCCTCTCCGCGCCTCGCCATCCGGCGGTTCACGCCGGGCGCGGCAGCCGCCTCACGGGCGGGTCGCGCCGGACGCGGCGCCCGCCGCGACCCGGTGGCCGGATTGCAGGGTACGCCGATCGAGGGGATCACGCCCTGTGACGGATCCGTCCACGAGACGGGGCCGGGCGGGCCGGGTCGCGTCGGGGGGTGAGGGGCGACACGGCCCACCCGGCGCCCTGTGGGGGCGGGGGTTGTGCTGGTCACGCCACTCCTGCCGGGTGCCGCGGGATCGATTCACGCCCGGCGCCGGCCCGGCCGGCGTCGACGGACGAAGGATGACCTCCGCTACACGTCGTGAGTGACGCTCGCAGCATTGTGGGCCTCCGGCCGCCCGGACGGGAGTCCCAGGGCGGCCGGTTGTGCCGTTCTGTCGGGAATCCGACAGTAACTCACCCGCGAACCGCTTCCACCGCCTCGGCGAGCCGGCGGACACCTTCGTCGATCTTGTCGGCCGTCACGGCCGAGAAGGCCAGCCGCAGCGCGTGCTGCCCACCCTCGACCACGAAGTCGCTGCCCTTGACCACGGCCACACCGCGCTCGGCCGCCGCCGGAGCGAGCCGGTCGACGTGCACGTCCTCCGGGAACTCCACCCAGAGGAAGTAACCGCCGTCCGGCTCGACGAACCGGGCCTGCGGCAGGTGCCGGCGCAGCGACTCGGCGAGCACGCGGGCCCGCTCACCGAGCGCCGCCCGTACGGTCTCGATCGAGCGGTCGATGTCACCCGAGACGCAGAACTGGTGCACGATCGCCTCGGAGACCATGCCCGGGGAGATGTAGAGGCTGGTGGCGTTCTTCGCGATGGCCGCGATCAGGTCCGCCGGCCCCACCAGGTAGCCGACCCGTACGCCCGGGCAGACCGTCTTGGTGAAGCTGGAGGCGTGCACCACCACGTCGCGCGTGTCCAGGGAGAGCATCGACGGCAGCGCCTCGCCCCGGAAGCGGATGTCCGCGTACGGGTCGTCCTCGAAGATCGTGAACTCGTACTCGGCCGCCAGGTCGAGCAGCTCCCGCCGCTTCTCCAGGGAGAGCGTCACACCGGCCGGGTTCTGGTAGTTCGGGATGACGTGCGCGAGCCGCGGACGGACCCCGGACTCGAGCAGCTTGCGCAGCTCGGCGGTGTCCAGACCGTCCGGCTGGATGGAGACGCCGTGCAGCTCGCTGCCCATCCGCTTGAGGTTGAGCAGCGTCCGGTCGTACGTGGGGCGCTCGACCACCACCGCGTCGCCCGGACGAATCAGGTGGTCGAAGAGGAAGGCGTCGGCCTGCAACGAGCCGTTCGTGACCAGCACCTGCTCCGGCGCCACGCCGTGCTTCTCGGCGATCCACTTCCGCAACGGCGGGTAGCCGACGGAGGTGCCGTACGCCGTGACCCCGGCGGGGTCGGCGTCGAACGCACGGACGGCGGCGGCCTTGAGCCCCTCGACATCGACGATGTCCAGCGAGGGCGCTCCGCGGGCGAAGGAGATCAGCTGCTCGGCGGTCATGGCTGTTGAGCGTACGGGCGGCTCCCGGGGGCGCGCCGACGGCACGGCGATGTCCGCATCCTGAGCCACCGGGTCGGGTGACCTGGGCCGGCCCGGCGGAGCGGCAAGTCGGACCGGAAGGGCGAGCGGGTCGTGCTGCGATCGCGGGCGCCGGTGTTCCGCCCGCGATCGCCGGTCCGTCGGCGGCGCCGATCCGTCGCCCGGCCCGCCCGGCCCGCCCGGCCGTCGCCTGCGCCTGCGCCTGCGCCTGCGTCAGCTTGTCGCCACCATGCGGATGGCCGCCCAGACCCGCATGATGTCCCGTACCGAGATCACCCCGGCCACCTCGCGGCCGTCGAGCACCACGAGGTGCCGGAAGCCTCCGCGGGCCATGGCGGCGGCCGCCTCCTCCAGCGTCCAGTCCGGACCGGCGTAGACCACGTCCCAGGTGAGATGGGCGCCCGTGCGCTCCACGTCGCAGTCCAGCCCCGCGCCGATGGCGTTGAGCACGTCGCGTTCGGTCATGATCCCGACGCCCTCGGAGTCGGGGTCGATCACCACCGCCGAGCCGATCCCCCGGGCCGACATCATCCGGGCCGCCTGCCGGAGCGTGTGCTCCGGACCGACCACCAGGACCTCGCTGGACATCGCTTCCCGTACCTGCATCACGCATCACCCCTATGGGACGGTGGCATCCGGTTACCGACATGGTGGGCCGTCGATGTCCCCGGAACAAGACCTCGGCATCGCCGACGCGCCGGGCGGCTCGCTACTGTCGGAGCGTGTCCACCGAGCCTCTGCGCTGCGCCGGTGCCCTCGTCGTGCACGACGACGGGCGCATCTTCTTCCAGCGGCGGTCCCCGGACCGGCGCCTGTTTCCCAACTGCTGGGACATCGTGGGCGGCCACCTGGAGCCCGGCGAGGACGTCGAAACGGCGCTGCGCCGCGAGGTGACCGAGGAGACCGGCTGGACCGTCGCGCAGGTGCTCGCTCCGGTGGGCGAATACCGCTACGTCGGCGACGACGGCCTCGAACGCGTCGAGAGCGACTGGCTCGTACGGGTCGACGGCGACCTGGCCCGACCGGCGCTGGAGGCGGGCAAGCACACCGAGTACCGGTGGCTCGCCGAGGACGACGTGTCCCTGCTCGACGAGCACCGGGACGTCAACGACGGCCTCATCCGCCGGATCGCGGAGGAGGCCTTCGCCACCCTGCGTGCGATGGGTCGGTGAACCACGCCGTCGAGCTGGCCCCGCACCGGTTCGCCGGGCTGGTGGCCCCGGCCGTCGACCGGGCCGTCGCCGCCGCCCTGGACGCGGGCCGGCGGCGGGGCGGCGCCGAGCTGGGCCGGCGGTACGGCGGACCGGCCGCGACCGGCTTCCTGGTCGAGTTCCGCACCCGGCTGGCCGAGCCCGGCGGGATCGTCGACGAGCCGGGGTTCGCGGCCGTCACCCGCTACCGGGATCCGGCCGAGTGCCGCAGAGCACTGGACAAACAGGTCGCGTACGGGACGCTGCACCGGCTACCGGACGGCGGGATCGCGGCCACCGAGCGGGGGCTGGCCTTCCTCGACGAACTGCGGGGGCTGCACGCCGAGGTGACCGCCGAGCTGTGGGCCGGCCACGAGGAACGGGTGGTGCGCCTGGTCGAGGCGTTCGGCCGGCTGGTGGCGTACGCCCTGGTGCTCGACGCCGAACAGCCCGCGGCGGCCGGCGCGGCGTTCGCCGCGACCGCGCCGCCCTACGAGCCGGACGGCACCCCGGCCGGGGTGCTGCTGCTCGACCGGCTCGACGCCCTGCACCACCACCGGGCCGACGCGCACGCCGCCGCCTGGACCGCCGCCGGCCACACCGCGCGCAGCGTGGCCGCCCTGCCACCCGGGCCCGAGCGGCTGGCCATCGACCTGGAGACCGACCGCCGGGCGGCCGGGCCGTACGGGGCGCTGACGCCGGAGGAGCGGTTGACCGTCCTCGCCGACCTGGCCGCGCTCCCCGGGTGAGCGACCGGTGAACTCCGGTTGACCGGAGGCCGTCTCCGAGGCGGCGCTATCCTCCACCGGTGACCGGAGTCGTACGAGGGAGGATGCCGGCATGATCGGGATGGTGCTCGCGGCCGGGGCCGGACGCCGGCTGCGCCCGTACACCGACACCCTGCCCAAGGCGCTCGTGCCGGTTGACGGCGACGTCACGATCCTCGACATCGCGCTGAAGAACCTCGCCGAGGTGGGGCTCACCGAGATCGTGATCGTGGTCGGCTACGCGGCGGACGCCGTGCGGGCCCGGCAGGCGGAGCTTGAGGAGCGGTACGGCGTCACCCTCACCCTGGTGCACAACGACAGGGCCGAGGAGTGGAACAACGCCTACTCGCTCTGGCTGGCGCGGGAACACTTCGGCCGGGGCGTGCTGCTGGTCAACGGCGACACCGTGCACCCGGTGAGCGTGGAGAAGACGCTGCTCGCCGAGCGGGGGCCGGGCATCCTGCTCGCGGTGGACACCCTCAAGCCGCTGGCCGAGGAGGAGATGAAGACCACCTTCGACGCGGCCGGCCAGCTCACCCGGATCACCAAGATCATGGACCCGGGCGAGGCGTACGGGGAGTACATCGGCGCGACGCTGATCGAGCCGCAGGTGGCCGACGCACTCGCCGACGCGCTGGAGGCGACCTGGCGGCGCGACCCGAACCTCTACTACGAGGACGGCTACCAGGAGTTCGCCGACCGGGGCGGCGAGGTGCGGGCGGCGCCCATCGGCGACGTGTCCTGGGTCGAGGTCGACAACCACGCCGACCTGGCCCGTGCCCGGGAGATCGCGTGCCGCTACTAGCCCGGACCGTCAACACCCCACTGCTGATCGAGGTCCGGCGGGGCGCGGTGGCCGACCTGGGCCCCCTCCTCGCCGACCGGCGGATCTCCTCCGGGGGCGACGTGGCGGTGGTCGTCGGCCCCGGTCAGGGCGAGAAGATCGTCGAGCTGTGCCGGCCCAGCCTGGGCTCGGCCGACGTGTTCACCGTGGCCGGCGGCACCATCGACGCCGCGAACGAGCTGGGCGACCGCCTGCGGGCCCGGTCGTACGACGCGGTGGTGGGCATCGGCGGCGGCAAGACGATCGACACGGCCAAGTACGCCGCCACCCGGTACGGCATCCCCATGGTGACCGTGGCGACCTCCCTCGCGAACGACGGGATCGCCTCGCCGACCGCCTCCCTCGACCACGAGGGCGGCAAGGGCTCCTACGGCGTCCACATCCCGATCGCGGTGATCGTCGACCTGGACTTCGTCGAGAACGGCCCGGACCGGCAGACCCAGGCCGGCATCGGGGACGCGGTGAGCAACCTGAACGCGTGCGCGGACTGGGAGCTGGCCCACGAGGTCCGCGGGGAGCCGATCGACGGCCTCGCCGTGACTCTGGCCCGGTCCGGCGCCGAGGCGCTGCTCAACCACCCGGGCAAGATCACCGACGACGGGTTCCTCACCACACTGGCCGAGGCGCTGATCCTCGGCGGGCTCGCGAGTTCGGTGTGCGGGTCGACCCGCCCGGCCAGCGGCGGCGACCACGAGATCTCGCACGCCATCGACCACCTCTTCCCGGGCACCGCCGCCCACGGCGAGCAGGCGGGCCTCGGCGCGCTGTTCTGCACGTTCCTGCGGGGCGAGCCGGAGCGGTTCGGCCAGCTCGCCCGGTGCCTGCACCGCCACGGCCTCGCCACCACCCCCGCCGAGCTGGGGCTGAGCGACGACCAGTTCGCTGACGCCGTGATGTACGCGCCGAGCACCCGACCGGACCGCTACACCATCCTCGAACACCTCGCGATGTCGCCTACCGAGGTCCGGGCACGGCTGGCAGACTACGCCGATGCAATCCGCGATTACCTTGGCTGACACCTCCCGTCCCACCGCCGTCCACTTCCACCGGACGAACCGCGGTGGCGGGCTGTTCAGCGAGTCGATCAGCCAGTGGCTGGGGGCCGCGTTCGCGGTCGCCGCGCACCGGCTGGGGCTGCGCCCCACCGCGCTGACGCTCACGAACCTGGTGCTCGGGCTCGCCACGTCGGTCACCGTGGTCGCGCTCGCCGGCCCGGTCGCCGACGACCGCGTGCCGGCCTGGGTGGTCGGGCTGCTCGCGCTGGTCGGTTGGCAGGTGGCGTACGCCCTGGACTGCGCCGACGGCCAGCTCGCCCGGGTGACCGGCCAGGGCAGCGCGGCCGGCGCGCGGGTCGACGTGCTCTGCGACGTCGCGGCCCAGATCGCCCTCGTCGCGGCGCTCGCGGCGACCGCGGTCGCGCAGTTCCCGTCCACCCCGACCTGGCTGGTCGCGGCCTTCGCGGGCACCTGGATGGTCAACCTGGTCACCTCGGTGATGCAGGCCGGCCCGAACGCGGCGAGCATGGTGACCTCGACCTCACTCCCGGTGCGGCTCGTGAAGCTGGTCCGCGACTACGGCGCGGTGATCTTCGTGGCCGCCCTGGTGCTGCTGTTCGCCCCCGCGCTGACGCTCTGGGTGATGGTGGCGTTCACGGTGGTCAACGGCGGCTTCCTGCTCGCGAGCATCGCCTTCAGCGCCCGCGCCTCCCTCCGCTGACCACCGGCCCCTGATCGGGACGGACGCACTAGTCCGGACGACCCCGGCCGTGCCCGTGCCCGGGCGGGTCGGCTTCCTCGTGCTACACCCGGGACCGCGCCGGTCCGTCCTCGGGTGGCAGCAATGTCGGGGTAGGTGTTGCCACTGGGCGCCGTCGAGGCCACAACTTCCCGGGAATAGTGGCCTCCGCCGGCGCGGAGGGGACAACTTCCAGGAAGTTGTGCGGGGCGGGGGCGAAGAGTCGGCGGCAGGGGCGAAGACTCGGCGGGAGGGCCGGCAGCGGGAGCGCTGGTGCGGGATCCTCGCACCGCCCCGAGACACGGTCCACGCTCAGGCCCAGGCACGTGACCGAGTGCGTGGATGACAACAACTTCCGGGAAGTTGCGGCCACCGAGCACCACCGAAGCCACAAATTCCCGGAAATAGTGGCCTCCGTCGGCGGGGAAGGCACAACTTCCAGGAAGTTGCGTGGAGCCGGCGCGGAGCGTCGGGGCGTGCCCGGGCGGGCGGGCCCGGGTGGACAACCTCCTGGTGACCGCGGGGTGGGTCAGGAGGGGCGCGCGGCGCGGGAGACGCCGGCGTAGATGTCGATCAGCTGCTTGGTGACCACGTCCGGGTGGAAGGTGCGCTCGTAGCGCAGCCGGGCACCCTGGGACAGCACCGCCGCGCCCGCGCGGGCCAGCGGCAGGGCGGCGGCCAGCGCGGCGGCCTCGGGCGCCACGACCCAGCCGGCCTCGCCGGCCTCGATCCCGGCCGGCACGGCGGCGCCGCCCAGCGGCCCGGCCGCCGACCCAGACCCGGAGGCCGGCACGGACTCGACCGCCGGCACGGATCCGGTCAGCGGCCCAGGCGACGGCACGGGACCGGCCGGTGGCGCCACGGCGGAGGCGACCTCCGCGGGGCCGGTGCCGGCCGGTACGCGTGGCGTGTCCGCACCGACGAGGTACGGGATGCCGCCGAGCGCGGTGCCGAGCACGGGCCGGCCGCTGGCCAGGGCCTCGATGATCACGGTGGGCAGCACGTCGTGCCAGGTCGAGGTGGCGAGGACCACGGCGGTCGATTCGAGGGCGGCGCGGACCCCGGCGCGGTCCAACGGGCCCAGGAAGGTCACGTCCGCCCGCTCGGCGGCGGCCGCCTCGGCGAGCGGGCGCAGCTCGCCGTCGCCGGCGATGCGCAGCGGGCCGAGCGCGCCGTCCGGGTGCCGTCGCCAGGCGTCCAGCAGCAGGTCCAGCCCCTTCTCGGGGGAGAGCCGGCCCAGGAAGAGGAAGCCGTCGCCGAGCGGCGCGGGGCGTCCCGGGTCCGGGATGCCGTTCGGCTTGACCACGATCCGGTCGTCCGGAATGCCGTAGTCGCGCAGGTGCGCGGCGACCGCCGAGGTGAGCGCGACGAACCGGTCGACCGAACGCCAGGTGGGCCGGTGCACGGCCAGCGTGGTGGCCATCAGCGCGCTCTGCGCGCGCGAGCCCCGGTAGCAGCGGTGCACGATCGCCGGTACGCCGAGCGCCCGGCCGCGGCAGTCCTGGCAGATCATCCCGTCCCGGAAGTAGAGGCCGGAGGAGCAGACCTGCCGGTAGTTGTGCACCGTCTGTACCACGGGCACACCGTGCCGGTGGGCGGTCCGCACCACCCAGGGCGAGAGCAGCGGGTACGGGTTGTGCAGGTGCAGGACGTCCGGCCGGTGCTCGGTGATCAAGCGGCTCAGCTCCTGCTGGGCGCGCGGCGCGTAGATCGGCGAGACCGGCAGCAGCGCCTTGGCGGCCAGCGGCAACGTGGGGATCTCGTCCGAGCTCCGGATGAACGGCACCACCTCGACGCCGGCCGCGGTGAGCTGGTTGATCTCCGCGTCGACGATCGTGTTCTCCCCGGAGGGCTGAGCCTCCCGGTACCGGTTGTGCGCCACCACGATTCTCACGGGAAAGAAGGCTACCGTTGTCAGGTGCCCGAACTACCGGAGGTTGAAGCGCTCGCGGGTTACCTGCGCCAGCGGGCGGTGGGGCGGCGCGTCGACCGGCTGGAGGTCGCCGCGATCAGCGCCCTGAAGACGTACGATCCGGCCCCCACCGCGGTGACCGGCCGGGCCGTGGTGGACGCCCGCCGGCACGGCAAGTTCCTGGACGTGGTCTTCGACGGCGACCTGCACCTGGTGGTCCACCTGGCCCGGGCGGGCTGGCTGCACTACCGGGAGGCGTTCCCCTCCGCGGCGCCACTGCGCCCCGGTAAGGGCCCGATCGCCCTGCGGGTACGCCTCGACGACGGCTCCGGCTTCGACCTGACCGAGGCCGGTACCCAGAAGAAGCTGGCCGCGTACCTGGTGACGGATCCGGCGACGGTGCCGGGCGTGGCCAAGCTCGGCCCGGACGCGCTCACCGCCGACCTGCCCACGTTCACCGAGCGCCTGCGCAGCCGGCGGGGCCAGGTGAAGTCGGTGCTGACCGACCAGGCGGTGCTGGCCGGGGTGGGCAACGCGTACTCCGACGAGATCCTGCACGCCGCGAAGCTCTCTCCGTTCGCGATCACCGACCGGCTCACGGACGGTCAGCTGGCGGCGCTGCACGCCGCCACCCGGCAGGTGCTCGGTGACGCGGTCGGCCGGTCGGTCGGGCAGCGGGCGGCGGAGCTGAAGGGTGAGAAGCGCTCCGGGTTGAAGGTGCACGCGCGCACCGGACTGCCCTGCCCGGTCTGCGGCGACACCATCCGGGAGGTCTCCTTCTCCGACTCGAGCCTGCAGTACTGCCCGACCTGTCAGACCGGCGGCAAGGCCCTCGCTGACCGTCGGCTGTCGCGGCTCGTACGGTGAGTAACGCCACCCGCCGGTTACTGAGTGAAATCGCCGTGATATCGCGACAAGTCCTGCTCGGCGACTCTTCCGAGCGCGCCATCCATCGGTATAGTGGCTCGGTCCCCGGCTTCTGATGTGGCGTGGAGCCGGCCAGATCCCGCCGGCACCAGCGGGGCGCAAAGTCCTTCGGGTCCGGCGCCCGGTCGGGCCCCGCGTGGGAGACTGGGACGGTGGGCGACCCGGGCCCCTCACGATGAGTGAGCGGCGCGTGTCATGCGGGAGGACATGGGTGAGGTGACGACAAGCCTCCAGCGCCCGGTAACCAACGAAGGCCGGAGCAAACTCGTGCGGCACGTCGACAGCTTCGAGATCCAGCCGCCGACGCCGCCGTCGCACAACGGCGTACCCCGGTCGGCGTGGGCACGGGCCCGCCGGCGCGTCTCCCGGTGGCACCGTCCCTACACCGCCATCCTCCTGCTGCTCGACTTCGCGGCGGCGGCGTTCGCCAGCTTCACCGCGATCCACACCTTCGACCAGGCCCGCGCCGGCTTCTACAACGCCCAGAACGACCCGACCTGGTTCTTCACGGTGGCGTTCGTGCTGCTGCCGCTGGGCTGGGTGGTCATCCTCTGGGGCAACCGGGCGTACGACCGGCGCTACCTGGGGCTCGGCCCGGACGAGTTCAAGCGGGTGATCCGGGCCGGGGTGGCCGTGGCCGCCACGGTCTCGTTCCTGGCCTTCGCCACCAAGACCGACCTGTCCCGTTACACGGTCGGCACGGCGCTGCTCGGCGCCCTGCTCCTGATCCTGCTGGGCCGCATCCTGGCCCGTTTCGTGCTGCACGTGGTCCGGCGCAACATCGGTCAGGGCGGGCACCGGATGGTGCTGGTCGGCACCCTGCCGGAGTGCCTGGAGGTCTACACGGCGGTCACCCGCAACCCGGCCGCCGGCCTGGTACCGGTGGCCATCCACCTCACCGACGGCTACGCGGCGGCCCGCGGCATGCAGACCCCCGTCCCGGTGTTCGCGGGCCGCGACGTGCTCGCCCTCGTCCGCGAGGTGGGCGGCGACACCATCGCGGTGTGCGGCTCGGCCAGCGCCGAGCCGGGCGAGCTGCGCCGGCTGGCCTGGCAGCTGGAGGGCTCCGGCGTCGACCTGGTCGTCGCGCCGCAGCTCACCGACATCGCCGGCCCCCGGGTGCACATCCGCCCGATCGAGGGCCTGCCGCTGCTGCACGTCGAGGAGCCCACCCTCTCGGGCCCGGCGCTGCTCGCCAAGAACCTCATGGACCGGGTCGCCGCCGGGCTCGGGCTGCTCGTGCTGGTCCCCGTGTTCGTGGCCATCGCGGTGGCCATCAAGATCTCCGACCCGGGGCCGGTCTTCTTCCGGCAGCCGCGGGTGGGGCACGAGGGCCGCACCTTCCGGGTGTGGAAGTTCCGGACCATGTACGTCGACGCCGAGGAGCGCCTGGCCAGCCTGGTCGACCAGAACGAGACCGACGGCATGCTCTTCAAGATGAAGCAGGATCCGCGGGTCTTCCCCGTGGGCCGCTTCCTGCGTGCCTCCTCGCTGGACGAGCTGCCCCAGTTGATCAACGTGCTCTGGGGCGAGATGTCGCTGGTCGGGCCGCGCCCGCTGCCGGCCGACGACGGCGACTTCCTCGGCGACGTGCGCCGCCGGCTGCTGGTCCGTCCGGGTATGACCGGCCTCTGGCAGGTCTCCGGCCGCTCCGACCTGTCCTGGGATGAGGCGGTCCGGCTCGACCTCTACTACGTCGACAACTGGTCGCTCGCGTACGACCTCAGCATCCTGTGGCGCACCGTGGGCGTCGTGCTGGCCCGCAAGGGCGCGTACTGACCCCTTGGCTGCGACGCCCGGAGCCGACAGGATCTGGGCGTGGGTGGCAACCTCTCGGCCGTCTTCGGCGTCGTCTCGCTGGTCACCGCGCTCGGCGCGGCGCTGTTCGCGGTGGGCCGGCTGCGCGCCCGCCGGGGCATCGCGACCGCCACCCAGCGGGCCACGTACGAGGTGCTGCACACCGCCGGCCTGGCCGCCGAACCCCTGCGGGCCGGGCTGAGCCCGGCGGGCGCGGCGAAGGCCGTACGCCATCTGCGGGCCCTCGTGGGCGCAGTCGGCCTGGCGCTCACCGACCGGGACGCGTTGCTGGCGCTCGACGGGCGCGGAACGCACCACGGCGAGCAACTGCTCGGCGCGGCCCGGCGCGCGGTGACCACCGGGCGGTCCACGGTGCTCGGCGAGTCGGAGCTGCGCTGTGACCGGGTCGACTGCCCGGTGCGGGGCGCGGTGGTCGCGCCGCTGACCGGGACGGACGCGCGGGTGGTCGGCGCCCTGGTCGCGGTCGCCGACGGGCCGCCGGCCCCGGGGCTCGTGCAGGCCACCCTCGAAACCGCGCACTGGGCCGGCAACCAGCTCGCCCTGGCCGAGCTGGACTCGTCGCGGGAGCGGCTGGCCCGGGCCGAGATCCGCGCGCTGCGGGCCCAGATCAGCCCGCACTTCATCTACAACGCGCTGACCGCGATCGGCTCGTTCGTCCGGACGGATCCGGAGCGCGCCCGCGAGCTGATCCTGGAGTTCGCGGAGTTCACCCGGTACTCGTTCCGGGCGCACGGCGAGTTCACCACGCTGGCCGAGGAGTTGCGGTCGATCGACCGCTACCTCACCATCGAGCGGGCCCGCTTCGGTGACCGGCTCCAGGTGCGGTTGCAGATCGCCCCCGAGGTGCTGCCGGTGACGCTGCCGTTCCTCTGCCTGCAACCACTGGTCGAGAACGCCGTCCGGCACGGGTTGTCCCGCAAGCCGGGCACGGGCATGGTGAGCATCGAGGCCCGGGACGCGGGTGCCGAATGCCACATCACGGTGGAGGACGACGGGGTGGGGATGGATCCGACCACGCTGACCGCCGGCATCGCCGAGCTGGCCCGCAGCACCGGCGACCCCGGTGAGGACTCCGGGCAGCACGTCGGGCTCTCCAACGTCGACGAGCGGCTCCGGTCGGTGTTCGGGGACGGGTTCGGCCTGGTCGTCGAGACCGGCCTGGGCTCGGGTACGAAGGTGAGCATGCGCGTGCCGAAGTTCCACCCGGGCGTACGGGCGGGCTCGTGAACGAGCGGAACGACCGGATCGGAGGCGTGAACCCGGCCGGCTTCCTGCGGGTGCTGGCGGTGGACGACGAGCCCCCGGCCCTGGACGAGCTGGCGTACCACCTGCGGGCCGATCCTCGCGTGGCCCGGCTGCACACGGCCGGCGACGCGACCGAGGCGCTGCGGCTGCTGCGGGACGGCGACGTGGACGTGGTGTTCCTGGACATCCGGATGCCCGGCCTGGACGGGATGGAGCTGGCCCGGGTGCTGCGCCGCTTCGCCCGCCCACCGGCGATCGTCTTCGTCACCGCGTACGACGACGGCGCGGTGGACGCGTTCGACCTGGGCGCCACCGACTACGTCCGCAAACCGGTACGCGCCGACCGGCTCGCCGAGTCGCTGCGCCGGGTGATCGGCTCGCGGGTGGTGCCGTCGCACCCGGCCGCGCTCGCCCGGGCCGAGGAGGATCCCACGATCCCGATCGAGCTGGCCGGCACCACCCGGATGCTGCCCCGCTCGGCGGTGCGCTGGGTGGAGGCCCAGGGTGACTACGCGCGACTGCACACGGCCGACGGGTCGCACCTGGTGCGGGTGTCCCTGGCCACCCTCGCCGAGCGCTGGGCGGACGCGGGTTTCGTGCGGATCCACCGCTCGTACCTGGTGCAGTTGAAGCTGATCGCCGAGCTGCGGCTGGTCAACTCCGGCTACGTGGTGGTCATCGACGGTACGGAGCTGCCGGTCAGCCGCCGGCACACCCGGGAGCTGAAGGACAAGCTGGTCCGGGCGGCCAAGCAGGACTGGAATCGCTAGGCGGGAATACCGGCGCTTTACCGTACGCTGTACGGTAGGCCGTACGACCCGCGAGGAGGCTCCATGTCCGATGCGCCGTTCGACCCTGCCGCCGAGTTCGACCGCCAGGTGCAGCGCCTGGTGGGACTCGGCTACCCCACCCTTGCCGGAATGACCGAGGACGCCTTCCGGCAGCTGGTTCGCCCCCTGCGTTCCGCGGCCGTGGCCGGCGCGACGGGACTGCCGGCCCCCACCGAGGGCCGGGTGCCGTTCCTGCTGGTGATCACCCGGGAGCTGATCGGCGTGGAGGAGCGGCTCGCGCTCACCACGCTGGCGGGCAAGCGCAAGCCCGGGTTCCTCGACCGGCACTACGCCGAGGGCGACCTGGCCCGCTTCGACCCGATCAAGGAGCTGGAGGTGCCCGACGGGCCCGCGTACCTGCTCTTCGACGTCGACCGGGGCGAGGAGACCCTGAACCTCGCCCCGTCGTCGGCCATGGAGGTGATCACCGGTCAGGACCGGCTGCCGCTCAGCATCGACGAAGGGCTCGCGCTGGTCACCCTGTACCCGGCCGCGCTCGCGAAGAACAAGTGCTTCTCGCTGGTCGGCTCGCGGTGCGGCGACAAGCGGGTGCCCGCCCTCTGGATCAGCGAGGGCGCGCCGAAGCTCGGCTGGTGCTGGTACGGCAACCCGCACACGTGGCTCGGCTCCGCCTCCGCCCGTCCGGAGCGCGTCGGCGCGGCGTGACGGGCACGGCCCGCGTCGGCGCGGCGTGACGGGCACGGCCCGCGTCGGCGCGGCCTGCATCGGCACGGCCTGCGCCGGCGCGGCCTGACCGGCGCGGCGTGACCGCAGGGCGGGGTCGGTGGTTACACCGACCCCGCCCTCTTGTCAGCCGTCCACCGGGTTATCCACAGGGGTGACGCGTTCTCCACAGGTTATGCACAGCCCACCCTTGACAATCCCGGTGATCGGGCGAGACTGCCGGGGTGGCCGCCGCCGAAGATCCGATCCCGGTGCCCCCGGCCGGGGACCCGCCCGGGGCAGTGGACCGGGTACGCCCCGGCGGCCCGACCCGGGTCGGGGTCCCGCAGCCGCGGGCGCGGGTCGTGCTGGCCGAGGTGTCCGGCCGGGAGGACCGCGCCGCCCGCACGCGCACCGAGCTGGCCCAGCAGACCCGCGTCGGGGAGGCACTCGTCAAAGGGCTGGTCCGCGCCCAGCTCGCCCTCGCGTTGCGGCTCTCGCTGGTCGTGATGATCGGGCTCGGCGGGCTGCCGTGGCTGTTCGCGATCGCGCCGGCGGTCGGCCGGGTCACCGTGCTCGGGGTGAAGCTGCCCTGGCTGCTGCTCGGGGTGGCGAGCTTTCCGTTCCTGATCGCGGTCGGCTGGGCGTACGTGCGGCTGGCCGAGCGCAACGAGCAGGACTTCACCGACCTGGTCCAGCGGCCGGAGCGCTGACGTGGGCAACGCACTCGTCGTCCCGGCGATCGTCGCGGTCACGCTGGTCACCGTCGCCATCGGCTTCTACGGGCTGCGGCTGGCCCGCACCACCTCCGACTTCCTGGTCGCCTCCCGGGTGATCAGTCCGACCTGGAACGCCGCGGCGATCGGCGGGGAGTACCTGTCCGCGGCCTCGTTCCTGGGCGTGGCCGGGCTGATCCTCAAGTACGGCGTGGACGTGCTCTGGTACCCGGTCGGGTTCGCCGCCGGCTACCTCGCGCTGCTGCTGTTCGTGGCCGCGCCGCTGCGCCGCTCCGGCGCGTTCACGCTGCCGGACTTCTGCGAGGTGCGGCTGGGCTCCCGGCGGCTGCGCATCCTCGCCACCGCCTTCGTCATCTTCATCGGCTGGCTGTACCTGGTGCCCCAGCTCCAGGGCGCCGGGCTCACCCTCTCCACGGTCACCGGCTCGGCGTACCCGGTCGGCGCCGTGCTGGTGGCCGTCGTGGTGACCACCAACGTGGCGCTCGGCGGGATGCGGGCCGTCACGTTCGTGCAGGCGTTCCAGTACTGGCTCAAGCTGACCGCGCTCGCCGTACCGGCGATCTTCCTGGCCCTGCAGTGGCAGGCGGACGCCCGCCCGGCGGTGACCCCGCCCGACGGGCCGACGTTCCGCACCGCGACCACCGTCGTGGTCGAGCACCCGGCGACCCTCACGCTGCCTGACGGGGAGATCCGGAAGGTACGCCCCGGCGAGGAGCTGTCCTTCGCGGCCGGCGAGCCGGTGCCGGAGGTGTCCGGGGTGGCCATCAGAGCGTCCGACTGGCTGCTGCCCAGCACGGCCGGGAACGACGACCGGGGCCTGTTCGCCACGTACTCCCTGATCCTCGCCACGTTCCTGGGCACCATGGGCCTGCCGCACGTGCTGGTGCGCTTCTACACCAACCCGGACGGCGCGGCGGCCCGGCGGACGACCCTGGTCGTGCTCGCGCTCGTCGGCGCCTTCTACCTGCTGCCCACCCTGTACGGGGTGCTCGGCCGGATCTACACGCCGCAACTGCTGGTCACCGGCCAGACCGACGCGGTCGTCGTGCTGCTCCCGGGCGCGGCGCTCGGCCACAGCACGACCGCCCGTCTGCTCGCCGCGCTCGTCGCGGCCGGCGCCTTCGCCGCCTTCCTCTCCACCTCGTCCGGGCTGCTCACCAGCGTGGCCGGGGTGATCTCCACGGACGTGCTCGGCCGCGGCTCGGTACGCGGCTTCCGGCTGGCCGCGGTGATCGCCGGCGCGGTGCCCCTGGTACTCGCGCTGAACGTCTCCGGGCTGGACGTCTCCCAGGTGGTCGGGCTCGCCTTCGCGGTCGCCGCGTCCAGTTTCTGTCCGCTGCTGGTGCTCGGCATCTGGTGGCGCGGGCTGACCGATCTGGGCGCCGCCGCCGGGGTGCTGGTCGGCGGCGGCGCGGCCATCGCGGCCGTGCTGGTCACCGTGATCGGCCCGCCGTTGTCCGGCTGGCCGGCCACGCTCGTCGCGCAGCCGGCCGCCTGGACGGTGCCACTGGCCTTCACGGTGACGGTGGCGGTGTCCATGGCCACCCGCCGCCGCGTCCCGGCCGACATCGGGGCGACCATGCTGCGCCTGCACGCCCCGGACGCCCTACGGCTCTAGCCGGCACGGCGCAGGGGTGACGCGGCGGCACGACGGGTACGTCGCGGGGATGACCGGAGATCATTCCGCGAGCGGATTCGTCGATGGTCCCGGCCCGATACGGTCGGAGCCATGACTGGTGAGCACCCGGCGCTGGCGTTGCGTGGCCTCGCGAAGCAGTTCGACGGCAAGGTCGCGGTGGCCGGCGTCGACCTGGACGTCCCCGCCGGCTCCTTCTACGGCCTGCTCGGCCCGAACGGCGCCGGCAAGACCACCACGCTCTCCATGGCGGTCGGGTTGCTCCGCCCGAACGCCGGTCGCGCCTGGGTCCTCGGGCACGACGTCTGGGGCGACCCGGTCGGCGCGAAGCGGCTGCTCGGCGTGATGCCCGACGGGGTGCGCCTGTTCGACCGGCTCAGCGGCGCGGAGCTGCTGGCGTACCACGGTCTGCTGCGCGGCATGGACCCGGCGGTGGTCGACCAGCGGGCCGCCGAGCTGCTCGACGTGCTGGCGCTCGGCGACGCCGGCCGCACCCTGGTCGTCGACTACTCGGCCGGCATGAAGAAGAAGATCGGCCTCGCCTGCGCGCTGCTGCACGGGCCGCGGCTGCTGGTGCTCGACGAGCCGTTCGAGGCGGTCGACCCGGTCTCCGCGGCGCTGATCCGCGACATCCTCCACCGGTACGTCTCGAGCGGCGGCACCGTGGTCTTCTCCAGTCACGTCATGGAGGTCGTCGAGCGGCTCTGCTCGCACGTGGCGATCCTCGCCGAGGGCACCATCAAGCGGGTCGGCACGATCGACGAGGTCCGCGGGAAGCGCTCGCTGGAGGACGTCTTCGTCGAGGTGGTCGGCGGGCGGACGGCGACCGGGGAGGAGCTGGCGTGGCTGTCAAACTGACCGAGCCGGCCGCACCGGCCCGCCGGGTCTCGGCGCGCCACTTCGTCCGGCTGAAGCTGCGGGTGATGGGCAACAACTTCCGCGGCCAGGGCTGGCGGATCGCGCTCTTCGTGGTCGGCGCGGTGTTCGGGTTCTGGCTGGCGGCCAGCGGGTTCTTCCTCTTCGCCGCTCCGGGCCTGGCCGACGACGACCGCTACGCGCTGATGGTCGCCGCCTTCGGCGGCGGGGTGCTGGTGATCGGCTGGCTCCTGTTGCCGCTGGTCTTCTTCGGGGTGGACGAGACGCTCGACCCGGCGCGGTTCGCCCTGCTCCCGCTGCCCCGTCGCACCCTGGTCACCGGGCTCTTCGCGGCCGCCCTCGTCAGCGTGCCGGTGATCGCCGTGCTGGTCGCGACCGCCGGTCTGGTGGTGACCGCGTGGGTGCTCGGCGGCTGGTCGGCCGGCCTGGTCGCCGTCGTCGGCGTGCTCGCCGGCCTGCTGCTCTGCGTGGCGGCGAGCCGGGCCGTGACCAGCGCCTTCGCCACCATGCTCCGGTCCCGGCGGGTGCGTGACCTGGCCGCGGTGCTGCTGGCCGTGGCCGCCGCGCTGATCGGCCCGCTCCAGATCTTCGGGCTCGCCGCGATCCGGGAGACCGACTGGACGCGGCTGACCGGCGTCGCCGAGGTGGTCGGGTGGACGCCGCTCGGTGCGCCCTGGACGGCCGCCATCGACGTGGCGCAGGGCAGGGCCTGGGCGGCCCCCGTCAAGCTGCTTATCACCGCGCTCGCGCTCGGCGCGCTGCTGCTGTGGTGGTCGCGGTCGCTGGAGTCCGCGATGCTCGGCGCGGCGACCGCGGGCCCGGCGCCGACGACCCGCGGCGTCGCCGGTGGCGCAGTGGCCCAACTCTTCCCGCGGGCGGCCGGCTGGGCCCGGCGGGGCCGGTTCGGCGCGCTGGTTGCCCGGGAGTGCCGCTACTGGTGGCGTGACGCCCGGCGGCGGGCCAACCTGATCACGATCGCCGTGGTCGGCATCTTCGTACCGGCCATGGTCAACATCGGTGGCACGGGTTTCACCCTCGACGAGGAGCGGGGCCTGGTCGCCGGCGGTGGCGGCGCCTCGCCGGTGCTGCTCAGCCTCTCGATGGTCTTCGTCGGTGTGCTCGCCTCGATCACCCTGGCCAACCAGTTCGGCTTCGACGGGAGCGCGTACGCGGCGCACGTGGTGGCCGACGTGCCCGGGCGGTTGGAGCTGCGCGCCCGCTTCGCCGCGTTCTCCGCGTACGTGCTGCCCATGCTGGCGGTGGTCGCCGTGGCGATCCCGCTGGTCCTCGGCGAGCCGGGGTGGATCGCCATGGCGGCCGGCAGCCTGGCGGCCGCGTACGGGGCCGGGCTCGCCGTGATCGGGTTCGTCTCGGTGCTCGGGGCGTACTCGCTGCCCGAGACGAGCAACCCGTTCGCGCTGAACAGCGGCGCCGGGGTCGCGAAGAGCGCCTTCAGCCTGGTGGCGATGCTCGCCTCCACGGTGGCCGGCGTACCGGTCGTGGTGGCCGCCGCGCTGCTCGGTGACGTCTGGCTCTGGTTGGCCCTGCCCTTCGGAGTGGCGTACGGGCTGGGCGCGGCGCTGCTCGGCAGCTACCTGGCCGGTGACGTGCTGGACCGGCGGCAGCCGGAGCTGCTGGCCACGGTGACACCGCGCCGCTGACGCCGGGTTCCGGTCCCGCGTCCCGTCGACCGGCCCCGTTTTCCGGGGCCGGTCGGGACCCGGCCGGGCACCCGATCCGGCGGTGTTCGTGGCGAACACCAGCGCGGCCTCCCGGCCGGTCGCTACGGTGCGGTGAGCCGTGAACAGGAGCAGCCGCCATGAGCGTGCAGACCCGCTACCGCACCGCGAAGGTCGACGGGCTGTCCATCTTCTACCGCGAGGCCGGCCCACCGGACGCACCCGTCCTGCTGCTCCTGCACGGCTTCCCGTCCTCGTCCCGGATGTTCGAGCCACTGCTCGAACGGCTCGCCGACCGGTTCCGGTTGGTGGCGCCCGACTACCCGGGATTCGGGCACAGCGACGCCCCCGATCCGGGCCGCTTCGCATACACCTTCGATCGGATCGCCGAGGTGATGGCACGCTTCGCGACCGCCATCGGCGTCGAGCGCCATCTGCTGTACGTGCAGGACTACGGCGGCCCGGTCGGCTTCCGGATGGCGCTGGCCGACCCGGGCCGGATCACCGGCCTCGTGGTGCAGAACGCGGTGGCGCACGAGGTCGGCCTGAGCCCGCTGTGGGACAGCCGGCGGGAGTACTGGCGGGACCGGGCGGGGCACGAGGCGGCCGTACGGGAGAACTTCCTGTCCCTCGACGCGGCGCGTACCCGGCACATCGGCACCGACCCGGACCCGGAGCGGTACGACCCGGACCTCTGGACCGACGAGCACGCCTTCCTCAGCCGCCCCGGGCAGGCCGAGATCCAACTCGACCTCTTCTATGACTACCGGACCAACGTGGCGTCCTATGCCCGGTGGCAGGAGTGGCTGCGCCGGAACCGGCCGCGGCTGCTCGTCGTGTGGGGCCGCTACGACACGTCGTTCGAGGTGGCGGAGGCGGAGGCGTACCGCTCGGACGTTCCGGAGGCCGAGGTGTACGTCCTGGACGGCGGGCACTTCGTGCTGGACACCCGGGCCGACGAGGTCGCCTCGTTGGTCCGCGGCTTCGCGTCCGCCGCTCGGTGAGCCCGGCGCGCGGGCACAATGTTTCACGTGAATCATGAGCCGGGCGCAGAGATCCACCACGTCGACCCGTTCGCCGTGCCGGCCGGTCAACGCTCGCCCGCGCGTCGGCTGCGGGGCCGGCTGGCATCGCCGG
The DNA here is from genome assembly GCF_003626655.1 of Micromonospora costi. Classification (GTDB taxonomy): domain Bacteria; phylum Actinomycetota; class Actinomycetes; order Mycobacteriales; family Micromonosporaceae; genus Micromonospora; species Micromonospora costi. The sequence continues at coordinate 170,417 of NZ_RBAN01000007.1, read as the reverse complement.
TGACACTCTGGACGGCGCCCGGGCCGGCCGGGCTGACGGTGTCCTCCACGCTCGTCGCCGAGGGCGAGCCGGACCGGCTTCTCGGCCTCATCGACCCGGAGTCCGACCTGTGGGCGGCGGCCGAGGCCGCGGGGCGGTTCGCGGTGGCGCCACTGGCGCCCACACACCGCCAGCTCGCCGACCGGTTCGCCGGGTTGTTCCCGTCGCCCGGCGGGCTCTTCGCCACCGGCACCTGGACCGACACGCCGTACGGGCCGGTGCCGGCCGACGCCGGCGGCTGGGCCGGCTGCCGGCTGGACACCGCCCGGGAGTACGGCTGGGCGCTGCTCGTCGAGGCGATCATCGAGACGGTCGACCTCGTCGACGAGTCCGGGCCGCTGCTGCACTACCGGGGCCGTTACCGCGAGTTGGTGTGAGCACCACCGACCGCTCGGCGAAGTGACCTGAGTCACTCGGCGCAGCCAGCCCGCCGTTCGGCGCAACCGCCGACCGGCGCCGATCTCGGCCTTCCCCGCCGGGGAGCGCGCTTTCTACCGTGCGCGAAAATCCCCGACGCCTGTGAAGGTGGTGATCCACAGATGTCCACGGACACACCCGCGCCGGCCGCGTCCACGCCGGACCGGTACCTCGCCGTACAACGGTCGGACGAGTTCGCCGGGTTGCGGCGCGCCCTGCGCGGCTTCGTCTTCCCGATGACCGTCGCGTTCTTCCTGTGGTACGCGCTCTACGTGATCCTGTCCGCGTACGCACGGGACTTCATGGGCACGAAGCTCTTCGGCAACGTCAACGTGGCGCTCATCTTCGGCCTGCTCCAGTTCGTGTCCACGTTCCTGATCGCCTGGCTCTACTCCCGGTTCGCCGACCGGCGGATCGACCCGGTCGCCGACCGGATCCGCGCCGAGGTGGGGGAGGTGACGCATGAACACGGTCCTCGCGGCTGAGGCGGGCGACACCACCGCCCGCAACCTCACCATCACGCTCTTCCTGATCTTCGTGGCGATCACGCTGGCGATCACCGTGTGGGCCAGCCGGCAGACGAAGACCGCCACCGACTTCTACGCCGGTGGCCGCTCCTTCTCCGGCTTCCAGAACGGCATGGCGATCGGTGGCGACTACATGTCGGCCGCCTCGTTCCTCGGCATCGCCGGCCTCATCGCCCTGTACGGCTACGACGGCTTCCTCTACTCGATCGGCTTCCTGGTCGCCTGGCTCGTGGCGCTGCTGCTCGTCGCGGAGCTGCTGCGCAACTCGGGCCGCTACACGATGGCCGACGTGCTGGCGTTCCGCATGCGCCAGCGTCCGGTGCGTACGGCCGCGGCCGTCTCCACCATCACCGTCTCGATCTTCTACCTGCTGGCGCAGATGGTCGGTGCCGGCGCGCTGGTCGCGCTGCTGCTCGGAATCCGGCCGGGCACCACGTTCCTCGGGATGGACGCCGACGCCGCGAAGGTCGCCACCATCATCATGGTCGGCGCCCTGATGATCATCTACGTCACGGTGGGTGGCATGAAGGGCACCACCTACGTCCAGATCGTCAAGGCGTTCCTGCTGATGGGCGGCGCCGTGATCATGACGGTGCTGGTGCTCGCCAAGTACAAGTTCAACCTCTCCTCGCTGCTCGGCGACGCCGCGTCGTCCTCCGGCAAGGGCGCCGCTTTCCTCGAACCGGGGTTGCGCTACGGCGTCGAGGTCGCCGGCAACTCGACGCAGACCTTCTACAACAAGATGGACCTGCTGTCGCTGGGCATCGCGCTGGTGCTCGGCACGGCCGGCCTGCCGCACATCCTGATCCGCTTCTACACGGTCCCGACCGCGAAGGCGGCCCGCAAGAGCGTGCTCTGGGCGATCGGCATCATCGGCACCTTCTACCTGCTCACCCTGGCCCTGGGCTTCGGCGCGGCGGCCCTGGTGGGCGGCGAGGCGATCACCGCCCAGGACAAGGCCGGCAACACGGCGGCGCCACAGCTCGCCGAGGCGCTCGGCGTGGACTTCCTCGGCGGCGACCTGGGCGGAGCCACACTGCTCGCGGTCATCGCAGCGGTCGCCTTCGCCACCATCCTCGCCGTGGTCGCCGGTCTCACGCTGGCCTCGTCGTCGAGCCTCGCGCACGACTTCTACGCCAACGTGCTCAAGAACGGGCAGGCCTCGGAGCGGCAGGAGGTGAACGTCGCCCGGATCTCCGCGCTGGTGATCGGCGCGATCTCGATCGCGCTGTCCATCTTCGCGCAGAGCCTGAACGTGGCCTTCCTCGTGGCGCTCGCGTTCGCGGTGGCGGCGTCCGGCAACCTGCCGGCGATCCTCTACAGCCTGTTCTGGAAGCGGTTCAACACCTCCGGCGCGGTCTGGGCCATCTACGGTGGCCTGCTCGCCGCGGTGGTGCTGGTGTTCTTCTCGCCGGTCGTCTCCGGGGCGCCGACCGCGATGTTCCCCGACCACGACTGGCAGTGGTTCCCGCTGTCCAACCCGGGCCTGATCTCCATCCCGTTCGGGTTCCTCTGTGGCTGGGTCGGCACCCTCCTCTCCCGGGAGCGTGACGACGCGAAGTACGCGGAGCTGGAGGTGCGCTCCCTCACGGGGGCCGGCGCACACTGACCGACCGCTGGGCGGCACCCGCGCCGCCCAGCGGTCGGGGCTGTGCGGCACCCCCGCCGCACAGCCACCGGGCCCCCTCCGCACGCCGGAGGGGGCCTGTTCGCGTCACGGCGGCGGAGCCGGTCCCCGGCACCGGTTCGACCGGCGTCGGGAGCGGGCCGGCTCTCGCGGCCGACCGGCGGGACGCCGACCACGCTGAGTAAGCTGACCGGCATGAAGGTCGCTCCCCGCTTCGGCTCCGGTCATCGCATCCTCGTCACCGGCGGTGCCGGCTTCGTCCCGTCGCATCTGGTGGACGCCCTGATCGCGCGGGGCTGCACGGTGGTCGCGGTGGACAACTTCGTCACCGGGTCGAAGGAGAACGTCGCGCACCTGCTGGACACGCCGACCTTCACGCTGGTCGAGGCGGACATCTCCGACGGGCTGCCGGCGCACCACCCGGCGTTCGCCGAGCGGTTCGACGCGATCCTGCACATGGCCTCCCCGGCGAGCCCCACCGACTTCGAGAAGCTTCCGGTGCAGATCCTGCGGGTCGGCTCGGTGGCCACTCTCCACCTGCTCGACCGCGCGCTCAACGACGGCGCCCGGTTCCTCATGGCCTCCACGTCGGAGGCGTACGGGGACCCGAAGGAGCACCCGCAGCGCGAGACGTACTGGGGCAACGTCAACCCGATCGGGATCCGCAGCGTCTACGACGAGGCCAAGCGCTTCTCCGAGGCGGCCACCATGGCCTACCACCGCAGCCACGGCCTGGACGCCGCGATCGTGCGGATCTTCAACACGTACGGCCCGCGGATGCGGCCGGACGACGGCCGCGCCATCCCCACCTTCATCGCCCAGGCACTGCGCGGCGCGCCCCTCACGGTGCACGGCACGGGCAGCCAGACCCGCTCGATCTGCTACGTGGAGGACCTGGTCCGCGGCATCCTGCTGCTGCTCGACTCGACCGAGACCGGCCCCATCAACTGCGGGACCGAGCACGAGATGAGCATGCGGCAGCTCGCCGAGACGATCGTGTCGCTCTGCGGCAGCAGCTCCGAGGTGACGTACGTCACCCGCTCGGCGGACGATCCCGAGATGCGGCGGCCCGACCTGACCCTGGCCCGGGAGCTGCTGGGCTACGAGCCCGTCGTGGCGCCCGAGGACGGGCTCCGCCGCACGATCGACTACTTCCGCGACCGACTGGGCTGAGCACGCCGCGCGGCGCAGGTACACACCTGCCGCGGCGCGCGCGGCGGAACCTGGGCGTCGCCTGAGGGCGACCATGGCCGGGGCTACGTACCCTGAGTTACATGTCAGCGACCTCCCCCGCCGAGCTCCCGCACCCGTACCTGCACCGTAGCGCCGGGCGCGCGTCGGTTCCCGGCCCCGCCCGGGGTGCCGCCGGGCGTGCGCGACCGTCGGACACGCGCCGCTACCCGTCGTACGACGAGGAGCCGCTGGGCGGCGGGCCAGCCGGCCCGACGGGTCCCACGGGGCCGGGCGGTCCCGGCGGAGGCGGCGGGCCCGGCCGGCGCGGTCCACGGCCGCGCTGGGGCCGGATCGGCCTGGTCGCCGGCGTGGCGGTGCTCGTGCTCGCGCTTCTGGGCGGAGTCGGCGCCTGGCTCTACGTGCGGAACCTCGACAACGACCTGGCCCGCACCGACCCGTTCGCTGAGATCACCGGCGGGCGTCCGGCCAAGCCGGTGGAGGGCGCGCTCAACATCCTGCTGGTCGGCACCGATTCGCGGGACCCGGACGCCCCGGTCGACCAGGCCGGCAAGTGGCGGGCCGACACGATCATCGTGATGCACATCCCGGCTGACCACCAGTCGGCCTACCTGGTCTCCATTCCGCGCGACCTGTACGTGCCGATTCCCGAGAGCGCCGGCGCCGACTGCGGGTCGGGCCGGCGGGCGAAGATCAACGCGGCCTTCGCCTTCGGTGGGCTGCCGCTCGCGGTACGCACCGTCGAGTGCTTCACCGACGTCCGGCTGGACCATGTGATGTCGATCGACTTCGCCGGCTTCAAGCAGGTCACCGACGCGTTGGGCGGGGTCGACCTGAACGTCGAGCGGACCATCACGTCCATCCACAAGCCCTACCGGACCTTCACTAAGGGCATGAACCACATGGATGGCGCCGAGGCGCTGGACTGGATCCGGCAGCGCAAGCAGTTCCCGGACGGCGACTTCGCCCGGATGCGCCACCAGCAGGAGTTCCTGCGCGCTCTGCTGGACAAGGCGGCGAGCAGCGGCACGCTCAGCAACCCGAGGAAGCTGAACGCCTTCCTCCAGTCGGTGACCGACGCCGTGACCGTCGACCGGACGTTCTCGTTGGTCGACATGGCGGTGCAGTTCCGCAGCCTGCGCGGTGACAACCTGACGTTCGTCACCAGCCCGAACTCGGGCAGCGACACGATCGACGGTGAGTCGGTGGTGGTCTCCGACCGGGAGAAGGCCCTGTCCATGTACCAGGCGATGTCGGCCGACACGATGGCGGACTGGGTCAAGGCCAACCAACCGAAGAACACCGACGGCGGCTGACGGGGGCCGGGGGCGCTCACGCCGGATGGTGAGGATCTTTCCAGTTACTGAAAGGCGGTGACCTACCGGTCGCCCGGGAGCCGGCCGATCGGTCAATATCCTGGGTGACTTTCCGGGTAACGGCAGTTTGCCGTCCGACGAACTCGCCAGGACCGGAAAGTGTCCGTACAGTGATCCCGCCCCCTGATCACGCGAGCTGGAGCACGCATGCCGGTTCAGACCAGCCGTCGCCCTCCGTCGCTGGACTCCACCCGCCCGCCCGCCAGCGGGTCCGCGACCATCCCGCCGCAGGCCCGCACCCGCGGTGGCGCCGATCCCGTACCTCCGAAGAAGCGTCCCGGGCGCCGGGACCCGCTCTGGGCCCGGCTCACCGTCGTGTTCGGCGCGGTGCTCATGCTGACCAGCGGGATCGCCATCGTCGGCAGCAAGGCGCTGATCAGCCAGGCGACCGGCAACATCGCCCAGCGGAACCTGCTCGGTGACGCCGGCAAGTCCGACGCCGAGGGCGGCGCGAGCCTGGACGGCCCGATCGACATGCTGCTGCTCGGCGTGGACGCGCGGGAGCGGTGGGCGGCCGACGACGTCCGCTCGGACTCGATCATCGTGCTGCACATCCCGGCCACGCACGACCAGGCGTACCTGATCTCCATTCCCCGGGACACCGAGGCGCAGATCCCGCCGTTCGCGAAGAGCAACTACCCGGGCGGCACCGACAAGATCAACGCGGCCTTCCAGATCGGCGCCCGTAACGGCGGTGGCTGGGAGGGCGGCGCGCAGCTCATGGCACAGACCATCAAGAAGCTCACCGGCGTGAGCTTCGACGGCGCCGCGATCATCAACTTCGGTGGGTTCAAGAACGTCATCGACACCCTGGGCACCGTGCGGATCTGCGTGAAGCAGGAGGTCAAGTCGCACCACATGTCGTACGTCGACGGCAAGCCCATGTGGAACGCGGACGCCAAGAAGACCGGCAAGAAGATGACCCCGGTGGTGCACAAGAAGGGCTGCCAGGAGATGGAGGGCTGGGCGGCGCTCGACTACGCCCGGCAGCGCTACGGCCTCACCAACAGCGACTACGACCGGCAGGCGAACCAGCAGCAGCTCATCAAGGCGATGGCGAAGAAGGCCACCGAAGGGGGCATGCTGACCAACCCGCTCAAGCTCCAGCAGCTCATCAAGGCGGCCGGCAAGGCGTTCGTGCTGGACACCGGCGGGGCCGCGATCGAGGACTTCGTCTTCACCATGCGCGGCGTCACCGCCAACGACCTCACCATGCTCAAGACGAACAACGGCACCTTCAACGGCAACGGCAACGGCCGGGAGGTGCTCAGCGCCGAGACGTTGGACATGTTCCGGGCCGTCAAGCAGGACAAGCTCGCCGAGTTCGTGTTCACCCACCCGGAGGTCATCTCCACCCGGAAGTGACGCCGACTCGTGATCGACTCGGGTTGCGTGGATGTCGCGGTGTCCGGGTCGGGTGGACACCGCGACTTCGCGGATGTCGAGTCGATCAAGCTGGCCCACCGGGCCCGGCAGCACGGCGGCCGCCGAGCGCGTCGGCGCTCGGCCCGCCTTCCCATCGGTAAGTCGGCAAACCGGACCAACCCGGGCGGTCCCGCCCGTAGCCTGACGTGAGCAGGTCTCACATGGCGGCTGCGGGGAGGAAACACGTCCAGGTCGGGCCGGGACGACGCGCAGGGGGTCGAGGCGGATGCCCCGGCCGCCCGGCCGCGGCGCGCCCGCTGGCCCCGCATCCTGCTGGGGATCGGCCTGACCCTCGTGGTGCTGGCCGGGCTCGCCGTGTTCGGGCTCCACGCCCTCACCGACCGGTACGACCGCAGCGTGGCCCGGGAGGAACTGCTCGACCCGGGCGCGCGCACCGCGCGGCCGAACCTCTCCGGCCCCCTCAACTACCTCCTGATCGGCACCGACAAGCGGCCCAACGACACCACCTCGGAGCAGCGCGCCGACACCATCCTCATGGTGCACGTGCCGGCCGGGCTGCGGGAGGCGTACCTCGTGTCGATCCCCCGGGACCTGCTCGTCGCCATTCCCGCCGGGCACGGATACGGCGGCGGTCAGGACAAGATCAACGCGGCGTACGAACACGGCGGCGGCGGGCGCTCGGGCGCCCAACTGCTGTCGGCCACGCTGACCCGGATGACCGGGGTCCGCTTCGACGGGGCCGCCCTGATCGACTTCTCCGGGATCCGGAAGGTGGTCGACCTGCTCGGCGGCGTCCGGATGTGCGTGGACCGGGAGGTCCGCTCGATCCACACCAACCGGGTCTTCAGCCCCGGCTGCCGGCAGATGAACGGCGCCGAGGCGCTGGACTACGTCCGCCAGCGCTACGACCTGCCCGGGGGCGACTACGACCGGCAGCGGCACCAGCAGCAACTCCTCCGGGCGCTGCTGGACCGGGCCGGCGAGACGAACCTGCGCAACAACCCGGTCAAGCTCGACCAGGTCATCCGTGCGGTGGGCGAGTCACTGACCGTGGACACCAACGGCGCTCCCCTCGACGACCTGGTCTTCGCGCTGCGCGGGCTACCCGCCAACGCGTTGCAGGGAATCCAGGTGCCGTCGTACCCGCAGGTCATCGACGAGGTGTCGTACGTCGTGCTGGACAACGGGGGCGACGGCCTCTTCGCGGCCGTGAGCGGCGCCCGCATGCCCGACTGGGCCCGGGGCAACCCCCGCTGGGTGGTGCGGCTGTGAGCGCGAGGAGTGCAGCGAAGCGGAGCCCCGCAGTCGCGAACGACGGACGGCTCCTGTGAGCGCGGCGACGGCCGGGTCGGCGGCGATCCGGCCGACGAGGTTCTAGGCTTGGTACCCGTGTTCGGACCCCAGGTTCCCACCATGACCGTGACCGACGTCGCCGACGACACCTACCTGCTCGACGTCCGGGAGGACGACGAGTGGGCCGCCGGCCACGCGCCCGACGCCCACCACCTGCCGATGATGGAGCTGCCGTCCCGGCTCGCCGAGGTGCCGACCGACCGGGAGGTGGCCGTCATCTGCCGTTCCGGCGGCCGCTCCGCCCAGGTCGTCGCCTACCTCATGCGTAACGGCTGGGACCAGGTGCGCAACGTCCAGGGCGGCATGGGCGAGTGGCTCGCCGCCGGAAAGCCCGTGGTCGGCGAGAACGGGCAGCCGGGCCGAGTGCTCTAGGGCGGGACATGGGCGACCAACCCCTGGTGTTCGCGCACCGCGGCGCCTCGTACGACCTCCCCGAGCACACCCTCGCGGCCTACCTGCGGGCCCTCGCCGAGGGCGCCGACGGGCTGGAGTGCGACGTACGGCTAACCCGGGACGGGCACCTGGTCTGCGTGCACGACCGCCGGCTCGACCGCACGAGCAACGGGCGGGGCCTGGTCAGCGCGCGCACCCTGGCCGAGCTGGAGATGCTGGACTTCGGGTCGTGGCACCCGGGGTGCGTGCCGGCCGAGGGGGACGAGCCGCCGGACGAGTCGCACACACGGCTGCTCACGCTGGAACGGCTGCTCGACGCGGTGCGGGAGGCCGGCCGTCCGGTGCGACTGCTCATCGAGACCAAGCACCCGACCCGGCACGGCCGTGACGTCGAACGGCGGCTGGTCGCGGTGCTGCGCCGCCACGGGCTGTCCGAGCCGCGGCCGGACGACCTGGTCCAGGTCACCGTGATGTCCTTCTCGCCGCTGGCCGTCCGCCGGATCCGTGAGCTGGCCCCCACGCTGCCCACCGTGCTCCTGCTCGAGGTGTTGCCGCGCTGGCTCCGGCTCGGCCGGCTGCCCTTCGGCACCCGGATCGCCGGGCCGGGCATCGGCCTGGTCCGGGCCCGTCCGCACCTGCTGCCGGCGCTGCGCGCGGCCGGCAACCAGGTGTACGTCTGGACGGTCAACGAGCCGGCCGACCTGGATCTCGTCCTCACCGCCGGGGTGGACGGGATCATCACGGACCGTCCCGCGCACACCCTGGCCCGCCTCGGCCGCTGACCGCCGGGGGATCCGGGCGGCCCGGCCGGGGGTGCCCAAAACCGGGCCGGCGGGGCACACTCGGGGCATGCCGGAGCGCACCGACTTCGCCGCTCTCATCGCCGGCCACACCGTCGTCATCGAGATGATCAACTCCGGCGACGCCGGGCTGCCCGTCCTCACCCAGCTGCTCCGGGTGGCGCAGCCGGCGCTCGGCGCGGCCGCCATGGCGTTCGTCGAGTTCGGCCCGACCGGAGGCCGGGTGATCTCCGCGACCGGCGCCGCCGAGTGGACCGTGGGCCGCCCGCTGCCCGCCAACGACCCGGCCACGGTGTGCCTGCTCTCCGGGCCGCGGGTCCAACAGGTGCGGACGGACCAGCTCGACGGCAAGCTGCTCGACGAGCTGGCCGAGCGGGGGCTGCGCCGGATGGTCGTGTCGCGGGCGGAGATCGGCGGGTACGCCGTGGGCAGCCTGCACGCGCTCTACGAGGACGGTGACGACGAGCCGGTCGCCGAGCAGCACGCCGTCGTCGCGTACCTCGCCTCCTGCATCGCCCACATGTACGGCGACCAGACCGGCCTGCCGGTGCACGGCGACGGCCCGGTCGTCGCGGCGCTCGCCGACGGGCTGGCGGTGGTCGACCGGGACGGCCGCGTCCGGCTCTGGAACCCGGCGGCCGCCCAGGTGACCGGCCGGGCGGGCAACCAGGCCCTCGGCCGCCCGCTGCCGTTCCCCATCCCGCCGTCCGGGCAGGTGCTCGACCACCGCCTGCCGGACGGGCGCTGGCTGCGGATCACCTCGGGCGAGCTGCCCGGGCCGGGCGCCCTGTGGGTGGTCACGTTCCGGGACATCACCGACCAGCAGCGCCGCGACCACGAGCGCGACCTTTTCGTGGCGGTGACCAGCCACGAGCTGCGCACACCGGTCACCGTCATCAAGGGGTACGCGGACACCCTCACCGACCACTGGGAGTCGCTGACCGACGCCGACCGGCGTCAGGCCGCGCGGGTGATCGGCCAGCGGGCCAACGAGCTGGCCCGGCTCGTCGACCGGCTGCTCTCCTCGGCGGCCGAGTCCGGGCCGGGCGACGAACCGCCCGCCCCCTTCGACCTGGGCGAAGCGCTCCGGGTCGCGGTCACCGACCTCCCCTCCGAGCTGCGCCACCGGCTCGTCCTCGACCTGCCGGCCGACCTGCCCAAGGCCCTGGGCCACCGGCCGAGCCTGGCCACGGTGCTGACCGAACTCGCCACCAACGCCGGCAAGTACTCGGCACCGGGCTCGCCCATCGAGGTCAGCGCACGGGCGGACGGCCAGATGGTCTCCGTCCGGGTCAGCGACCGGGGCATCGGCATCCGGCCGGAGCACGTCGAGCGGGCGTTCGACCGGTTCTGGCAGGGCGAGTCGGGCGACCGCCGCGGCTACCCGGGCGCCGGACTGGGTCTCTATCTCGTCCGTCGGATCGTTGAACAGCAGAATGGATGGGTATCCCTCCGACCGAGGGCCGGTGGCGGTACGGTCGCAGAGGTGCGGCTGCCGCGCGGGTGACCGGCGACGGCAGGGGCGTGAAGGGGCGGCGGTGGCGACGGGAACGGGCGAGCGGGCCTGGTGCGTGGTGGTTCCCCACCACGCCAGTGGCGCGCGGCTGGCCCGGCACCGGCTCGCCGCCGATCTTGCCGACCTGGTGCCGCCCACTCTCCTCGCCGATCTCGTGGCGGTCCTGGCCGAGCTGGTCGGCAACGCGGTCCGGCACGCCCGCCCGCTGCCCGGTGGCGTGGTGCGGGTGGCCTGGCGGTTGCGCGGGTCGGTCGACAGCCCGGGGATCCAGCTCCGGGTCACCGACGGTGGCGCCGGCGAGGGCCCGCGCATGCGGACGGCCGACCCCGACGCGGCGGACGGCCGCGGGCTGCACATCGTCGCGGGGCTGGCCAGTCGCTGGGGAGTCGACCGGGACGGGCTCGGGCAGAGCGTCTGGGCCGAATTCGACCCGGCCGGGTTGACGCGCCCCGACCTCGTCGTGGCCGGCTGAGGCCCCCTCGTGGGGCGGGTCCTCCCCACGCCGGTCGCCCCGGGCCTCTAGGCTGTCTCGCCGTGAGCAAGCGTCGAAAGAGCCAGCGGGCCGCCGAAGCCACCCCGAAGCGGGAGAAGGTGCGCGACATCTTCGTGCCGCGCCCGTTCGAGGGGCTGGTCGACGAGCCCGAGTGGATCGCGCTGCGCGAGCTGGTGCCGGCCGCGTCCGCGCCGCTGCGGCTCACCCCCGCGCTGGTCGAGGAGTTCGGCGACCGGCCGGTGACCCTGGCCACGGTGCTCCCGATGGCCGCCCCCGCCATGACGAAGCCGGACGGCCGGGTGTTCGTCGGGCTCCAGCGTCACCAGCAGTCCGGTGACGTGTCGCGCGACCTCGCCGAGGCGCTGCTGTGCGCGCTGCGCACCGAGCCGGGCGACCCGGTGACCGTGCCGCCGCTGCCCGGCCCGGGCCCGCGGTTGCAGGACGTCCTGGTCGACGGTCCGCTGGAGATCACCATGCACGACGGGTTCGAGTTCTGGCTCGACCCGGGCGCCACCGACGACCCGAACGTGCAGGCGTCGCTGGAGCGCGCGAACGCCGCCATCTACCCGACGGTGCGGCTGGGCGCCGCGAAGGCCGCGTACTGGTGCCAGGTGCCGGAGAAGGCGCACGTGCGCTGGGTGCTGCCCGAGGACGAGGACACCGCGCTCGACGCCCTCGCCCGCCTCGGTGCCGCCGGCACGTTGACCATCGGGGACGACACCCGGTTCGCCGGCATGTTCCGCGCGCACGGGCGTCTCGTGCCGGTCTGGGATCTGCCCGAGCAGACGCCCGCCGCGGACTGGGAGGAGCCGGTCGCCCAGTTCGGCAAGCGGTACGCCGAGGCGCTGGCCGACACCTCCCCGCTCGACGCGGCCGGGCGCCGCGCCCGGCAGGGCCTGCTCGGCCGCCAGCTCACCCTGCGCTGAGGCCCGTCGGGCGGGCCGGAACCCGGCCCCACCCGCGGGCTCTCAGCGGCGCAGCGGCTCGCGGACCATGGGGCAGGACATGCACCGGGGGCCGCCCCGACCCGAGCCCAGCTCCGAACCGGCGATCGGGATCACCTCGATGCCGGCGCGCTCCAGGTGCGCGTTGGTCTCGACGTTGCGCTCGTAGCCCACGCAGAGCCGCGGGGCGAGGGCGAGGGTGTTGTTGCCGTCGTCCCACTGCTCCCGCTCGGCGGTGACCGGGTCCAGGCCGGTGTCGATCACCCGGAGCTGGTCGAGGTCCATGGCGTCGGCGGCGGCACGCAGGAAGGGCGCGGGGCCGTCCACCCGCGGGTCCTCCCCGTCCGCGCCGGCGATGACGGTGTACGCCGACAGCGTGTCGGCCACGTTCGGGTACATGAGCACCGCGTCGACGTCGACCATCGTGCAGACCGTGTCCAGGTGCATGGTGGCGCGCTCCTGCGCGATGGGCACCACGAGGATGGTGTGCGCGAGGCCGGCGGCGAAGACCTGCCGGCCGAGCCGTTCCGCTCCGGCCGGCGTGGTGCGCTCGCCGACCCCCACCGCGAGCACGCCGGGTGCCAGCAGCAGGACGTCGCCACCCTCGAGGTGTTCGAGGCCCGGGTGGTAGACGAACTCGGTGCCGGCGAAGCGGGGATGGTGGCGGTAGATGGCGTTGGTGATCGTGCTCTCCCGGCGCCGGGCCGGCATGGCCAGGCTGGTGACGCCGACCCGGTCCCGGATCCAGAGCGACGAGTCCCGGGTGAAGAGCAGGTTGGGCAGCGGGGCGATGACGAAGTCGTGCCGGTCCATGAGCGTGTAGACGAGGCCGCCCGGCCGTTCGGGGCTGATCCGCAGCTCCTCGTGGGCGAGGCCGGCGATGAGGACGTCGGCGAGCGCGACCGGATCCAGGTACGCGAGGTGGTCGGCGACCCGCGCGCGCAGCGAGTCGCCCAGCCGGCGCGACCGGAGCACCTGCTCGGTCAGCTCGGCGCGCGCGTCGGCCACCGCCAGCGTCTCGGCGAGCAGGGTCGCGAGGTAGAGGACCTCCACGCCGCGGTCGCGCAGCGCGGCGGCGAAGGCGTCGTGCTCCTCCTGGGCCCGCCCCACCCAGGGGATCGCGTCGAAGAGGAGGGAGTCGTTGTTGCGAGGGGTGAGCCGGGCCAGTTCCGGGCCGGGGCGGTGCAGCAACACCGTTCCGAGCCGGCCGACTTCACTGTCCACGTAGTGGGTCACCCTGGCAGCGTAGGGCAGGGTTTGGCGGCATCCGGCAAAAGAACTGTGGATGAATATGGCATTCATCCACAGTCACTCCGGCGCTCCACCTTGCCGAGCCCCCGGAGTGGCAACGTAGGGTAGTGAGGACATAACTTCGAGGGACCTTTTGCCGGAGGTCGCGATGACTGTCTTCCCCGCTCGACGAGCCGTACCCACCGCCCGGGCACTGCCGCCCGCCACGGTGCCACACCCACGGGTGGAGTCGCCGGGGGTTCTCGACCCGGCCCGTCCGACACCGTTGGAGTGGGCCCGTCGGCGGCGGGCGGAGCGCGGCGCGCGGCGTCTGGAGGCGGCGGGTGCCCGCGCCCTGGGCCAGCTCGACCATCTGGGGCCGGCCTGGCACGTCATCGAGTGGCCCCGCACCGACGCGGCCGACGTCCTGCTCGACCGGCCGCACGAGGAACGCGCCGGGTTCCTCGCCATCGGGCCGAGCGGCCTCTTCGCGGTCACCATCGCCGATCACGGCCGGGCCCGGGTGCTCGTCGCCGGCGACGTGGTGCAGATCAACGGCAAGCGCCCGCCGTACGTGGCCGAGGCCCGCCGCGACGCCAAGCGCGCGAGCAAGGCCCTCTCCGATGCGGTGGGCCTGCCGATCCCGGTGACGCCGGTGCTGACGTTCGTCGGCTCCGGCGTCATCAGCGTCTACGGCCTCCCCAAGGACTGCCTCATGGCCACCCACCGCGAACTGGACCGCCTGCTCGTGGCCGGTGGCAACCGGATCAGCCCGGCCACCGCCGAGAAGCTGTCCCGGGTGGCGCAGCACCCGAGCACCTGGCTGAACGGCACGTACCGTCCAGCGGCCGACTACCGGTGGTACGAGGACGGCCGAACGGCCGCTGACAAGCCGGCCAACCGCCGGTAACGTCATCGAGGGACGTCACGCGGTGCCGGTCGACGCCGGCACCGCGGCTCCGCGCCATCGCCGGCCGCCCGGTCCGGGCGCTGCCCGCGCGTCGCGGCCCGGCGGCTGCGGCGCGCTCGGCAACCATCCCGGTGACCGGCTAGCGTGGACAGTCCCTCGGTGCACATAGGAGGCGCGGTGGCCCACGTCGAACTCTCGCTATCGGAAGTGTTCGTACCGGCGGCGGGGGCCTCGACAGAACCCGACTCGGACAACTTCGGCCGGTGGTCCGCGACCGTCTCCGACGCCGACGAGCCGTGCCTGCTGATCGACGCCGACACCAACGTCGTGGCGATCTCCGCGGCCGGCTGCGACCTGCTCTGCCTCGGCGAGCCCGACGTCGTGATCGGGTTGCCCCTGCTCGACGGCGGGCTGCGCCTGCTCGACTTCACCGCCAACCGCCTCGAGCTGACCGAGCAGGAGATCGACAAGATCCCACCGCTGCTCGCGCTCTCGTCCGGCCGGCTGGCCCGCGGTCTGCTCCGGGTGCAGGCGGCGACCGAGGGAGCCCCCGTGACGACCGTGGACGCCGTGTCCACCCCGGTGGCCACCGACGGCGTCGTGGCCGGCTCGCTCACCTTCTTCTCGGCCGTCTGACCTGCGGCGGAGTGGCGTTCGCCGCACGCGGCGAAGCCGGGCGGACCCGGATCGAGGCCGTAGGGTGCCCTCATGCTCGATATCGCTCTGCTGCCGGGTGAGTACGCGGTGTGCCGGCTGGCCGCCGGCTCCGCCCTGCCGCCCGCGCTGTCGAGCGGGCTGGGTGCCGCCGAGGTGGTGACGGTGAGCTGGACGGCGGACGGCATCTCGGTGATCTGCCCGATGGAGCGGGCGCCCTCGCCGGCCGTGGTGGAGACCGCCTGGCGCTGCCTGCGGATGGCCGGCCCGGTCGGCGTGGCCGTCACCGGCACCCTCGCCGCGCTGGTGGACCCGCTGGCCGGCGCCCGGGTGAACGCGGTGGCCTTCTCCACCTTCGACACCGACTACCTGCTGGTCCCGGCCGTACGCCTCGGCGAGGCTACCGCCGCGCTGGAGCGCGCCGGGCACCGCGTCCTCGGTTGACCTTCACGGCCGCGGCGGTTCCTCCTACGATGGGGCACGGCCACCCGGCCGTACCGTCCCCGCTGCCCCCAGGATCGGCCCGTGCCGCCCACCCCGCCGCCCCGCCGCCCCGCCTCGTCGTCCTCCACCGGCCGGCTGCCGAGCCGACCCCGTACGCTGGCCGCGCTGGCCGCGCTGGCGTTGGTGACCGGCTGCGGTGCGCCACCCGCCCTGAGCCAGCCGGCCATCCCGACCGGCACGCCGTCCGCCCCTCCGGCCCCGACCTCGGTGCCCACACCTCCGGTGTCACCGGCCACCGGCCTGCCGTCCGCCCTCCCCGGCCTGACCTCGCCCTCGACCGATCCCGGGCTGGTGGCGGCCCCGTGCCGGAGCGGGCCGACCGGCCAGCGGATCATCGACCTGCTGCGCGGGCCCGCCGCGGTGCTCCCCGACGGCGTCCGGGTGCGGGTCACCACCGGGCCGCTCTGCGCCGCCGACTGGCAGTACACGGTGCTCGACGTGACCGGGCACGAGGAACTTCAGGTGGTCACCCGGGGCCGGTCGAGCGCACCGGAGCTGGTGACCGCCGGCACGGACGTCTGCACCGCCGAGGTGCGGGCGGTCGGTGCGCCCGGCATCCGGACCTTGGCCTGCGACGGCGGCACGGTGGGCATGACGGGTGCGTAGGCTGGTCGGCATGCCGGGAACTCCGCCGACGCGCTTCGTCTACCTCGGGCCCGAGGGCACCTTCGCCGAGCAGGCGCTGCGTACGCTGCCCGCCGCGGAACGCGGCGCCCGCACGCCCGCCCGCAGCGTCGGGGAGGCGCTGGAGAACGTACGGGCGGGAGACGCCGACGCGGCCCTCGTGCCGCTGGAGAACTCGATCGGCGGCGCCGTGGGGGTGACCCTCGACGAGTTGGCCGAGGGCGAGCCGCTGGTGATCACCCGCGAGGTGATCCTGCCCGTGGAGTTCGTGCTCGGCGCGCGTCCCGGCACCGATCCGTCCACGGTCGGCACGGTGGCGGCCCATCCGCAGGCCTCCACCCAGTGCCGGAACTGGCTGCGCACCCACCTGCCCGACGCGGCCGTGGTCGACGTGCTGTCCAACGGTGCCGCCGCGGCGGGGGCGGCGGCCGGCGAGTACGACGCCGCCATCTGCGCGCCGATCGGCGCCACCCGGCACCGGCTCGCGGTGCTCGCCGACAAGATCGCCGACCATCCGGACGCGGTGACCCGGTTCGCGCTGCTGTCCCGCCCCGGCCCGCCCCCGCCGCCCACCGGGGACGACGTCACCTCGCTGGCCGTCTACATCGCCCACGACCGCGTGGGCGCGCTGCTGTCGGTGCTCATGGAACTGGCCGTACGCGGGGTGAACCTCAGCCGGATCGAGTCCCGCCCCACCGGTGAGGCACTCGGCCGTTACGTCTTCTTCCTCGACTGCACGGGGCACGTGGCCGACGTGCGGCTCGGCGAGGCGCTGCAGGGGCTGCGCCGGGTGTGCGCCGACGTACGCTTCCTCGGCTCGTACCCCCGGCACCGCTGGACGGAGGCGGCGGGCGACCACCCGGTGCCGCCGCCGCCCGGCCTCTCCGACGTGGACTACGCCGACGCCGCGGCCTGGCTGGCCCGGCTGCGCGCCGGCGAGCTGAGCTGAGTCGGCACCCGGCCGGAACGGCTCCGGCCGGGTGACCCGCGATCCTCAGCTGAGCAGGCCGCCGAGCAGGCCGCCCTGCTGCTCCTGCGCGCCGCTGCCCATCACGGGCGGCTCCTCCGAGGGCTGCACCACTACGAAACCCTGGCCGGCGAAGCTCATCGTGAACGCCTCGCCGGTACGCCGGCCGAGCAGCGTGCCGAGGCCGAGCTGCTCGGCCCGGTGGTAGCCGGTCTGGAGGTTGGCCGACCAGCAGACGGCGGCCTGCGGGTCGACGTACGTGGGCTGGTCGACGTTGAGCACGACCGGGGTGCCCTTGGTGGTGATCGCGATCCGGCCGTGGCCGGTGAAGACGCAGTTGAAGAGGCCCGAGGAGGAGGCCATGCCGGCGCCGCCGACCATCCGGATGTCGTACTGGAGGGTGGAGTCGAACGCCAGCACGCTGGACCCGTTGATGGAGAGCGCGTCGCCCGGCTCCAGGTCGATGATGTGCACGTCCTTGGCCAGTTCGGCCAGGAAGACGTCGCCCTGGCCGGTGACCCTCATGAGCGGCACGCCCTCACCGGTGAGCTTCTGCTTGAGGAACTTGCCCAGCCCGCCGGAGCCGAGCGCCTGGAACTGCACGTTCCCCTGGTAGGCGACCATGGACCCGACCCGGGCCATCGCCTCGCCGTTCAGCTCGATCTTCAACATCTTGGAGTTCTGCAGCCGCATGCCGGGCTGGGCGGACTCCTTCTCCAGGTTCTCCGCGGAGAACAGCGCGCTGCGCATGGAAGTGCCTCCTGAGGTCGCGTTACCTGCCACGACGGTAGGCGACCCCCGCAACGAGGGGCCATCGGACGTGCGGCGCGGTGACCCGCGCGGATGGCGTACGGTGACGGGACGACCGGCTGGCTCAGGCCCAGCCCAGGGCGTGCAGCCGCTCGTCGTCGATGCCGAAGTGGTGGGCGATCTCGTGCACCACCGTGATCGCCACCTCGTCGACGACGTCGTCGTCGTTGTCGCAGATGCGCAGGATGGGGCGGCGGTAGATGAAGATCCGGTCCGGCAGCACGCCGGAGTAGTCC
Source organism: Micromonospora costi (assembly GCF_003626655.1). Classification (GTDB taxonomy): domain Bacteria; phylum Actinomycetota; class Actinomycetes; order Mycobacteriales; family Micromonosporaceae; genus Micromonospora; species Micromonospora costi. Next base: position 152,420 of record NZ_RBAN01000007.1, on the reverse strand, counting down.
CAGCCCCGTTCCGTGAGGGCGTGGCCCTCGTAGAGGCCGAGCAGGTCCTCGTCGCCGGGCGGCGGGTCGTCCTCGACGAGGATCACCACGTTGTTCATGAGGCCGAGCAGTTCCTCGGGCACCTCGTCGAGGGCGTCGCCCACCAGCTCCTCGAAGCGCTCGCGGCTCATCTCCACCGGCACTCCGCCATTCTGCCCGACGTCACCGCGTTCCGACCCGTCCAAGATCCACCGCCACGGAAAGAGCGGCCCGACGGCCGCTCTTTCGTGGACGTGCGGCTCGGGGGGTCAGGACACGAGACGGGCGCTCAGGGTGATCTCGGCCCCCGGCGAGAGCAGCCGGGAGATGGGGCAGTTCGCCTTGGCGGCCTCGGCGAGCTTCTGGAACTCGCCCTCGTCGATGCCGGGCACCTCGCCGACGGTCTCGAGCTCGATCCGGGTGACGCTGAACCCGGCGTCGGTCTTGTCCAGGTGGACCTTGGCGGTGGTCTCCACCGAGGTGGCGGTGGAACCGGCGTCGGCGAGCGCCTTGGCGAAGGCCATCGAGAAGCAGCCGGCGTGCGCGGCGCCGATCAGCTCCTCGGGGTTGGTGCCCTCGCCCTCCTCGAAGCGCGACTTGAACGAGTAGTTCCCCTGGAGCCCGCCCTTGCCGGTGCGGACCGTGCCGGACCCCTCGGTGAGGTTGCCCTGCCAACGTGCGGAAGCGGTACGGATAGGCATGGACTGACGCTAGCCGAAAGCCGATCCGCCTGCGACGGGACTCCGCCGAGGCCGGCCTGCGATCCCCGTCACCGGGCGTCCCCTGTGCCATGATTCGAACGAGGCGCGTGAGTGGCGGAAGGACCCGCGATGTCCCGAGAGATCCCCATCCCACGGCAGGACGACCGGTCCGACGGCACATCTGTCGTCGAGTGGGGAGCCGTCGAGCCGGCGTCACCGACGCGCCCTCGCCGATCCCTCGCCGGCCTGGGCCGGGACCGCCGGCTCCCGCCGCTGCTCGCCGGCCTGGCCGCGGTGGCCGGCGTCGCCTCGCTGATCGGCGAGTGGGTGGTCATGACACTGCCCAACGGCGGCCCGGCGGGCGCCCAGATGAGAGTGCCGGCCGGGGTCTCCGAGATCGGCGGCCTCGGGGTCGGCTACCTGGTGGGCCTGCTCCTGCTGGCCTGCGTGGCGGCGCTCGCGCTGCGCGGCACCCCGGCCGTCCGGCAGAACGCCCGGGTGGCCGGGCTCACCCTGGCCGCGGCGCTGCTCGCCCTGCTCACGGCCACCGCGTTCGAACTGGACGACTCGGGCCACGGCACCCTCTACTACGCACCGGACGCGGGCTTCGGCGTCGAGTACGGCCGGGGCCTCGTGATGGCCTTCGTCACCTGCGTGCTGGCCGGCGCGGCCCTGTGGCTGGCCGCCGTCGCGAACCCGGTCGACGAGGACGCCCCGGCCGGGCCGCTGTTCCGCCGGCGTCGCCGCCCCCGCGAGGAGCCCGACGACGACGTGCCGCCCGCGCCGGCCGACCTGACCGTGCAGCCGACCGTCCCGTTCGCCCGCCCGGAGTCGCCGCTCTGAGCCACCGGCTCAGGGGCCGACCCAGCGTCGCTCGCCATCGACCAGCACGTCGGTGGCCCGCAGCCCGAGCCGCTCGGCGACCCGCGCCGAGGCGCGGTGGTCGGGGTGCACGTGCGCGATGAGCGCGGTGACGCCCTGCTGGTCGAGCCAGCCGATCATCCCGGCGGCGGCCTCGGCGGCGTACCCCCGGCCCTGCTCGGGCGAGATCACGACCCAGGCCAGTTCCGCGACCGGCCGTTCGCCGTCGAGCCGGACGGTGGCCTGCACGTAGCCGACCGCGTCCCCAGTCTCGCGGTGCCGCAGGATCCAGTTCAGCCAGCCCTCGGCGCCGTCCGGCGAGCGCCCGACGGACTGGCGCGCGTACCGGGACCGCAGCTCCTTCGGCGTCGCCGGGCGGCCGCCGACGAACTCGTGCAGGCGCTCGTCGCGCAGGAGCGGGGCCATCTCGTCCGCGTGCTCGACGCGCAGCGGCTCCAGCACCAACCGCTCGGTCTCGATCGGCTCCGCGACCGGCCAGTGACCCACCACCACGCCTCCAACCGTACGGTCGGACGGGGAAAAGCGGGCCGGGGACCCGACATCCCGGGGCCGCCACGGGTTGGCACCCGATTCGCCTGGAAGCCATGGTTGCGACCGGTTCGGCGAGGTACGGTTGCTGCCCGCCGTCACTCCGGGTCGACGATCGACCACTGAAACGGCTGGTTGCGACGGCGGCGGGCGAAGGAGGAACCATGACCCGCCCGGGACTGCCCAAGCTCATCGCCACCGACCTCGACGGGACGCTCGTCCGCAGCGACGACACGGTGTCCGCGTACACCCACGGGGTGCTCGACCGGGTGCGGGCCGCCGGGATCCCGGTGGTGGGCGCCACCGGTCGCGGCCCCCGGCTCACCGAGCTGACCCGCAACGACATCCGCGCGGCCGACTTCCTCGTGATGGCCGGCGGCGGGCGCGTGGTCGACCAGAGCGACCCCGCGGGGCCCGTGGTGCTCCGCGACGAGCGACTTCCCGGCGAGGTGCTGGCCCGGCTGCTGGCCGACCTGGAGGCCGAGGTCGGGCCGCTCACCGTGATGGTGGAGGCGTCGGACGAGCACGACGCCCCGCTCTGGGGCGACTACCACCCGAGCTGGCCGTACCAGGACCGGTTCGAGGCGCGCACCCGGGCGGAGTGCCTCTCCACCGACGTGATCAAGGCGTTCGCCCGGACCGCCGACCACCACGTGGACGAGCTGCTGGCGGTGGCCCGTCGGATCGTGCCGCCGGAGGTGGCCACGCTCACCCAGGCCGGGCTCGGGTTCGTCGAGATCTGCCCGCCCGGCGTGGACAAGGCCACCGGGCTGACCGTGGTGGCCCAGGCGCTCGGCGTCGACCCGGGGGACGTCCTGGTCTTCGGCGACCAGCCGAACGACCTGCCGATGTTCGCGTGGGCCGGCTGGTCCCGGGTGGCCGTCTCGAACGCCCACCCGGCCGTCCGGGCCGCCGCCGACGAGGTGACGCTGCGCAACGACGACGACGGGGTGGCGGTCTATCTGGACCGACTACTCTCCCGGTGATGGGAGAGACGCCACGCCTGGTCGCCACCGACATCGACGGGACGCTGATCCGCGACGACCGCACGGTCAGCCCGCGCACCGCCGAGGTGCTGGCCCGGGTCGCCGCGGGGGGCACGCCCGTCGTGCTGGTCACCGGCCGCCCGATCCGCTGGCTGAAGCTGGTGTACGACCAGCTCGCCGAGCCGCTGCCGGCGATCTGCGCGAACGGCGCGGTGGTGTACGACCCGTTCAACGACGAGGTGCTGCGGGCGGACCCGCTCGCGCCGCAACTGCTCGCCGAGGTGGCCCGTCGGCTGCGTGCCGAGGTGCCCGGGGTGACCTTCGCGGTGGAGATCACCGACAGCCGGCAGATGCGGCACGAGGCGCACTACCCGCTGCGCTGGGACGCCGACCACGACGCGATCCGCGTGGTGGACTCGCCGGAGGAGCTGCTGGCGATGCCGGCGGTGAAGCTGCTCGCCCGGGCCGGTGAACAGGACCCGGACGCCTTCGTCGAGCTGGTGGCCGCTGCGCTTGGCAACCTGGCCGAGGCCACCCACTCGTCGTACTCGGGGCTCGTGGAGATCTCCGCGGCCGGCGTGACCAAGGCGGCCGGGCTGGCCTGGTACTGCGCCCGGCTCGGGGTCGACGCCCGGGACGTGCTGGCCTTCGGCGACATGCCCAACGACGTGCCGATGCTGACCTGGGCCGGCCGGCCGGGCGGTGGCCGTGGCCAACGCGCACCACGCCGTCCTGGAGATCGCGCACGACGTGGCGCCCGCGAACTCCGAGGACGGCGTGGCCGCGTACCTGGAGAAGATCTTCGACGTGGCCTGAGCGGGGCTCAGAGGTACTGGCCGGTGCCGTGCCCCTCGCCGCCCTGCGGCTGCCCCATGCCCGGCATGCCGGGCACCACCCCGCCGGGACCGCTGGGCAGCGCCGCCCGGCCGGAGCGCATCTGCTCCAGCTGCACGCGGGCGGCCATCTGCTGGGCGACCAACGCGGCCTGGATGCCGTGGAACAGGCCCTCCAGCCAGCCGACGAGCTGTGCGTGGGCGATCCGCAGCTCGCCCTCGCTCGGCGCGCCCTCCTCGGTGAAGGGCAGCGAGATCCGCTCCAGCTCCTCGCGCAGCTCGGGGGCCAGGCCCTCCTTGAGCTCGACGATCGACCGCTCGTGGATCTCCCGCATCCGGTTACGGCTGGCGTCGTCGAGCGGTGCGGCCTTGACCTCCTCCAGCAGCTGTTTGATCATGCTGCCGATCCGCATCACCTTGGCGGGCTGCTCGACCAGGCGGGTCGGGTCCTCCCCCTGCCCCTCGTCGGTCTGCACCGTGCCGACCGGCCGGCCGTCCGGCCCGACCACCACCACGGTTCCCGAGTGACCGGTGCCCTCGTGGCCCGGCTCGTCATTCTGTCCAGCGGAGCGCGCTTCGGTCATGGGATCCATCTTTACCCAGCGCCCCCCGCCGACGCTCGCCGGGACCGGCTCCCCGGCGGGAACCACCCGCCGGAGCGCGCTACCGTCGCGCCATGCCCGCCGATCCGCGCGACGTCCTCACCCGGCCCGCCCCGGAACCCGCGCACACGGTCGCGTACGGCGACCACCCGGACCAGGTCGCCGACCTGCGGGAGCCGGCCGGCGAGGGTCCCGCCCGGCCGCTGGTCGTGGTGGTGCACGGCGGCTTCTGGCGGGCCGAGTACGACCGGCGGCACACCGGACCCCTGGCCGCCGCCCTGGCCGCGCTCGGTCACCCGGTGGCGCAGCTGGAGTACCGGCGGACCGGCCAGCCGGGCGGCGGTTGGCCGAACACCCTCACCGACACCCTGACCGGCGTGACGGAGCTGCCCAGGCTGGCCGCCGCCGCGATGCCGGGCCGGGTCGCCCCGGTCGCGCCGATCCTCGTCGGTCACTCGGCCGGCGGCCACCTCGCGCTCTACGTGGCGGCCACCGCACCCGCGGCGGTCGGCGGCGTACTGGCGCTCGCGCCGGTGGCGGATCTCGTCGAGGCGTACCGCAGGGACCTGGACGGCGGTGCGGTGGCCGCGCTGCTCGGGGGCGGGCCGGAGGAGTTCCCGGAGCGCTACGCGGCCGCGGATCCACGGATGCTGGTACCGATACGGCCACGCACCGTAGTCATCCATGGTGGGCTGGACCACCAGGTGCACCCCGGGATCAGCCGGGACTTCGTGGCGTCGGCCCGGGCTACGGGTTCCGATATCACCCTTGTTGAGCTGAATGAATGCGAGCATTTCGGGCTCATCGACCCCGAGTCGGCCGCCTGGCCCGCGGTGGTGGAAGCGTTGCAATCCCTACACGATGATCACCATCCGATTGACGCAGCGTCGCCGAGCAGGTAGAACGCCGAAGGGGCGAGCCGCCCTGCATCTTCCTGGAAGGACTCGGTGTCGCAGATGAACCGCAGGCGGGCGCTCCAACTTCTGGCCGCGCTCGGTACGACCAGCCTCGTCGCGGCGTGCGGCAACGACACCGACGGCGAGACGGGCGCAGCCAAGAGCCCGATCAAGATCGGCCTCATCACCCCGCAGGCGGGTGGTTTCAAGACCATCGGCGACGAGATCGCCAACGGCTTCCAGCTCTTCCTCGACCTGCACGAGCAGCGGCTGGGCGGCCACCCGGTGACGCTGATCACCGCCGACGAGGGCGAGAGCGCCAAGACCGGCAAGGCCGCGGTCGACGAGCTGCTGCGTCAGGGTGTGCTCGCGCTGACCGGCGTCGTCAACTCGGCCGTCATGCTCGGCATCAGGGACACCGTCGAGCAGGCCCGCGTACCGCTGATCGGCTCGAACGCGTCGCCGAGCACCCTCCAGAGCGTGGTCTACATCTGGCGGACGTCGTACGTGCTCGACGAGGCGGGCCGGGCGCTCGGCGGCTACTTGCGCGACAAGCTCTCCTCGAAGAGCCGCGTCGCGATCATCATGCCGGAGAACGTCGGCGCCCCGGACGTGGTGCGCGGCTTCCGGCAGGAGTTCGGCGCCTCCGACCCCCGCATCGCCGACCCGGTCGTCTGGACCAGCGCCGCCACCAACCCCGGCAAGACCGCGTTCACGGCGGACATCCGCACGGCGCTGAACCGGCGGCCGAGCGCCGTCTTCTGCTTCTTCGCGGGCGAGGCGGGCGTCGAGTTCATCAAGCAGCTGCGCAACGAGGGCTACCGGGGGCCGGTCTACGCCCCGGGCTTCCTCACCGAGGGCACCGCGCTGGACAGCATGCGCAACGACGCCGCCAACATCCAGACCGCGCTGAACTACTCCGCCGACCTGAACAACGCGGCGAACCGGGTCTTCGCGTCGGCGTACCGGAAGAAGCACAACACCTCGCCCACCACGTACGCCATGGCCTCGTACGACGCGGCGCAGGTGCTGCACCAGGCGATCGAGCTGGCCGGCGAGGACCCGAAGCCGCAGGAGGTCAACCTGGCGCTCGGCAAGCTCGGGCAGATCGACAGCCCGCGCGGCATCTGGCAGTTCAACCAGCCGCGTACGCCGCAGCAGAAGTGGTACCTGCGCCAGGTGCAGCGCGACGGCCAGGTGATGTCGAACGTCGTGGTCACCGAGCTGGCCACCCTGGGCTGATCCGGCCATACCCGGACGCGACAAGGGGCCGGTCTCCCGAGCGGGAGACCGGCCCCTTTCGCGTGGCGCCGGAGCGGGTCAATGCCGGTCGGCGCCGCACCCCGATGGGCGCCTGTCGGCGCCGCAGCCCGGTGGGCGCCGGTCGGCGCCGGCGCGGGTCAGTGCCGCAGCTCGGCGATGCAGCACTTCACGCTGCCGCCGCCCTTCTTCAGCTCGGCCAGCTCGACCGGCACCGGCCGGTAGCCGGCGGCCTTCAGCTTCTCGGCGAGCCCCGTGGCCTCGCTGTTGAGCACCACGTTCCGCCCGTCGCTCACGAGGTTCAGGCCGAACGCGATGGCGTCGGCGTCGTCCGCGATCACGGCGTCCGGGAAGAGTTGGGCGAGCACCCGCTGGCTGGCCGCCGAGAAGGCGCCCGGGAAGTACACGATGTTCGCGTCGTCGATCGCCGCGAGCGCCACGTCCAGGTGGTAGAAGCGGGGGTCGACGAGGCGCAGCGACACCACGGGCCGGCCGAGCGCCTCCTGCGCCTCGGCGTGCGCCGGCAGCTCCGTACGGAACCCGTGCCCGGCGAGGATCAGCCCGCCGTGCGCCTCCGGCACGTACGCGAAGTCGCCCTCGCCCTCGTTGGTCTCGCTCGGCGCGATGAACCGCCAGCCCTGCGCCTCGTAGAAGGCCCGGTGCGCGGCGGCCTCAGCGGTCCGCTGCTCGTGCTTGAACTGCGCGCCGTAGACGGTGCCGTCCACCACGAAGGCCCCGTTGGCGGCGTACACCATGTCGGGCAGACCCCGCTCCGGGGTGAGCAGGTGCACCTCGTGGCCGAGGTTGACGAGGGTCTCCCGCAGCCGATCCCACTGCTTCACTGCCAACTCCGGGTCGACCGGCGTGGCCACGTCCATCCACGGGTTGATCGCGTACTCGACCGCGAAGTGCTCCGGTGAGCACATGAGATATGTCCGCTTTCGCGGCACTCGCTGCTGGTTCACGGTGACCAAGGGTAGGTACCGTAGAACTTTGGTAACAGCCACAACCATTGCTTCCCAGAGGCGGAACGTTGCAGATAGACGCCGTTGACCAGCGGATCATTGCGTTGCTCGTCGCCGACGCTCGAGCGTCGTACGCCGACATCGGCACCCGGGTGTCACTGTCCGCCCCGGCCGTCAAGCGACGGGTCGACCGGCTCCGCGCCGCGGGGGTCATCCGGGGATTCACCGCCGTCGTCGACCCGGCCGCCGTGGGGTGGACGACCGAGGCGTTCGTCGAGCTGTTCTGCGCCGGCCGCACCACGCCCGCGCAGATCGGCGCGGCGGCCCGGCGACACCCGGAGGTGGTGGGCGCGTACACCGTCTCCGGGGAGGCGGACGCGCTCGTCCACCTGCGGGCCGCCGACATCGCCCACCTCGAGGCGGCGTTGGAGCGGCTGCGGGCCGAGACCTTCGTGACCTCGACCCGCAGCACGATCGTGCTCTCCCGCCTGGTCGAGTCCCCCGGCGTAGGCCCGTCCTCGCCCTGACGCCGGCCATGCCCCCGCGATCTTGCAGTTTGTGCCCCTGAGATGCGTCGTTCGCACCTTTTGCCGGGGCCGAAACTGCAAGATCGCGGGGGTGTCGGGGCCGCGGCTTGACTTCATGTTGGGTTCAGGGTGTTGGCTCTCTCCCTGAGTCGGGTTTTGGGGAGGGATTGTGCGGGCTGTCTGGATACGGGGGTTCGGCGGGCCGGAGGTGCTCGTGCCGGAGGCGGCGCCGGATCCGGTGGCCGGGCCGGGCCAGGTGCTCATCGACGTGGCGCACGCCAACATCACCTTCGTGGAGACCCAGTTCCGGGCCGGCCGGTCCGGGCCGTTCGGGGGCACCCCACCGCTGATCCCCGGCAACGGGGTGGGCGGCGTCGTCACGGCGGTGGGCGAGGGCGTCGACCCGGCGCTGATCGGCCGGCGCGTGGTGAGTGGCACGGGGGGCTCCGGGGCGTACGCGGAACGGGTCGCCGTGGACGCGGCCACGCCGATCGAGGTCCCCGACGGGCTGGCGCTCGACACCGCCGTGGCGCTGCTGGCCGACGGGCGCACCGCGACCATGCTCGTCGACGTGGCGGGCGTCCGCCCGGGCGAGCGCGTCCTGGTCGAGGCGGCCGCCGGCGGGGTGGGAAGTCTGCTGGTGCAGCTCGCCGCGGCGGCGGGCGCCCGGGTGGTGGGGCTCGCGGGAGGCGACCGGAAGGTGTCGCTGCTGTCCGGGCTCGGCGCGGCCGTGGCGGTCGACTACCGCCGCCCGGGCTGGGCCGACCGGGTCCGGGACGCCACCGGCGGCGTCGACGTCGTGTTCGACGGCGTCGGCGGTGAGATCGGCCGGACAGCCTTCACGCTGCTCGACCGTGGTGGGCGCATGGTGAGCTTCGGGCTGGCCAGCGGCGAGTGGGCCGCGATCCCGGCCGAGGACGCCGCGGCCCGGGGCGTCACGCTGGTCCGGCCCGACGTGCCGCCCGCGCGGCTGCGCGCGTACGCCGAACGGGCGCTCGCGGAGGCGGCGGCCGGGCGGCTGCGCCCGCTGATCGGCCAGCGGTTCCCGCTGGAGCGGGCCGCCGACGCGCACGCGGCGATCGAGTCCCGGGCCACGGTGGGCAAGACGCTGCTCGACGTCCGCTGACCCGCGCCCGGACCCCGGTCAGAGGTACATGCCGGTGCGGTGCTCACCCTCGTCGCGGCGCACCGGCTTGTCGCCCTCGCCGAAGAACCGCTTGCCGCCGAACTCGCCGTGCAGCCGGTCGTCCAGCTCGTCGGCGAGCCCGGTCATGACCTGCACGGCCAGCATGAGGTGCGTCGGCTGGAAGTTGCGGCCGAAGACCGGGATGGACGCCCACACCGTGTCGTCGGCGCAGTAGAGGCGACCGATCGGCATCCGGTTCGTCAGCTCGGAGAGCTTCACGTAGAGCCGCTCCGTCGGCTGGACCTCGGTGAGCACCGGAGAGAACACGTCGACCAGGGGCGGATTGTCCCGGACCCGGACGAAGACCATGGCGGAGCCGGCCCGGATGTTGATGTCGCCGTCCGAGTCCACCTGGAGGCGGTCCGAGTCGGACCTCAGCATCGTGGAGACGACGGTGCGTACCCGCTCCTCCAGCGCCAGCACGTCGCTCTGCTCGGACTGCGTGGCGACGGCCTCGACGAGCGCCTCGTCCAGGTCGGCGGCGACATCGCGGCCGGCGCCGAACTCGCTGCGCGCGGTGCCCAGCGGCTCGCCCGGCAGCGGCTCCCCCTCGGCGTCGTGGATCAGGTAGACGAGGAACGCGGGATGCGGCGCGCCGTAGACGTCGCGCAGCGTACGGGAGAGCAGCGCGGCGATCCGCGGGGCCGCGGCGGTCGTGCCGTCCAGGCCGAAGTACTCGCCGGAGCCCTCGATCACGCCCGGCGGCGACCAGCCCAGGGCGATCATGTCCGCGACCGCCATCCGGTCGAGCCGGTAGCCGTCGGGCAGGCCGGCGTTGCCGACCGCGCGGGCCGAGAGCGCACCCTCCTCACCGACGTCGACCCCGATCGAGTAGACGGCGTCGCCGGTGCCGGAGGCGGTCGGGTCGAGGGTCAGCTCGACGTGCGCGCCGGCGGGGAGCGCTGGCAACCGTTCGGCGAGGGCCCGCGCGAACTCCTGCCACGCCTGGGTCACCTTCGCCCGCAGGTCCGCCGTGCTCGGCTCGTCGAGCAGGATCGACTCCAGGTGGTCGGGGTGGGCCGGGGCGGCGCCGGGCGGTTCGCCGGGCGGCGCCGAGGGGTGGTCTGCCGTCATGATCGCCTCCGTCCGTCACGGTCACCCTACCCACGCGGAGCGGAGGCCGAATCAGCCCCGACCGTGATCGGACAACGCCGTACCGCGGATCGGTCAGTCGGCCGCAAATCCCCTGGTGGCAGCCCTCACGAGGTCGGGTCGGGGCGGTCGGCGCCCAGCTCGGCGGGCCAGTTCGCGGCGAGGGCGCCCAGCCGTGCCGCGGCGGCCGCCGGGTCCGCGCCACGGCCCACGGCCACCCCGAGGAGGTACGCGGACACCGGCGCGCCCGGCCGGAGGACCTGGTGGGCGACGTCCTTCGCCAGCCCCAGCACGGCCGGCACCGGCACCTCCGCCGGGTCGAGGCCCAGCTCGGCGCACGCGGCCGTGACCCAGTCGTCCATCACCGTCATCGTGACCACTCCTCCGCCCGGCGTACGTCCTGGTCAGTGTCGCAGTCGAACCACGGCGGCGGACCCCCGCCGGCCCAGGCCACCTCGCGCACGCGCAGCCCGTCGAGCAGGGCACGCACCGGGGCGCCCGCAAGTGAACCTCCCCGTGCCACGGCGACCCGGTCCAGCGCGGACCGGAGCGCGTCCGCCCGCCACACCCCGCAGAGCGTCTGCCGGCGGCCGTCGGCGTCCACGTAACAGGTCCCGTCGACGCCCTCCGACCCGGCCAGCTCGCGGCGCAGCACGGCGACCGCGTCCCCGGTCAGCAGCGGCAGGTCGGCCGCGAGCAGGGCGACCACGGTCGTGGCGGGGTCGAGCAGCGCGAGCCCGGCCGCCGCGGCGGCCACCGGGCCGCCTCCGGGCGGGTCCTCCCGGGTGACGCGTACGCCCGGCGGGGTCGCGTCGGCCGGCCCGACCAGGATCCGCGGCTCGGCGTCGGCGACCGCGGCCAGGACCCGGTCGCGCATCGGGCGGCCGCCGACCGGCACGGCGGGCTTGTCCACCCCGCCCATCCGCCGGGCCGCGCCGCCCGCGAGCACCACCGCCGCGTACGTACCCACCCGGCCACGGTAGCCGTGCGGACGCCCGGCCGCTGGGTGCAGGATGGCGGGGTGGGACGGGCAGCTGACCGACGTGGCGTACTCCGGATCGATCTCGACGCGACCGACGGCCGCACCTCGGTGCGACGGCCGGACACCCTCGCGGTGGAGGAGCCGCTGGAGATCCGCGTGGGCCGGGCCGGGCCGGGGCGGCGCTCCCCGCTCGCGGTGACCATGCGGACCCCTGGCGACGACCTCGACCTCGCCATCGGGTTCCTGCTGACCGAGGGGCTGATCCGGTCGACCGACGACGTGCACACCGCCCAGCTCTGCGCCGGGGCGGAGACACCCAACACGTACAACGTGGTGGACGTGGTGCTCGCGCCCGGCGTGCCGGAACCGACGACCGACCCGGCCCGCAACTTCTACACCACCAGCTCCTGCGGCGTGTGCGGCAAGGCCAGCATCGACGCGGTCCGTACGCGGTCGCTCTTTCCCGTGGCCGACGACCCGGTCGCCGTGCCGGCGACCGTGCTGGCCGCGCTGCCCGACCGGCTACGCGCGGCGCAACGCGGCTTCGACCGCACCGGCGGCCTGCACGCGGCAGGCCTGTTCACGGCCGACGGGGAGCTGGTCGTGCTGCGCGAGGACGTGGGACGGCACAACGCCGTCGACAAGGTGATCGGCTGGGCGGTACGCGAGCGGCGGCTACCGCTGGCCGGTCATGTGCTGATGGTCTCCGGCCGGGCCAGCTTCGAGCTGACCCAGAAGGCGTGGATGGCCGGGATGCCGCTGCTGGCGGCGGTCTCGGCGCCGAGCAGCCTCGCCGTCGACCTCGCCGAGGAGGCCGGCATGACGCTCGTCGGCTTCCTGCGCGGCCGGACCATGAACGTGTACGCCGGCCCGCAGCGGGTGCTCACGAGCTGACCCGGCGGGCCGGCCGTCACCAGTTGAACAGGTCGATCTCGACGGCGCCGCCCAGCAGGCCGAGGCGGTAGGCGGCGTCGCGGGCGATCAGGAAGCCGGCGATCCCGAGGACCCAGCCCAGCGCTCCGCCCGCCTTCTGCGTGATCCACCTGTTGAGCCGCCCGAGCAGCCGCTCGATGGGCGCGGGAAAGGCCAGCCTGGCGCCCAGTAGCAGCAGCGCCGGCACCACCATGACCACGCAGTAGCCGGCCAGAACGGCCACCACGGCCGGGCCGCTGAGATCGGCCGTCGACACCAGGGTCACCGCGCCGAGGTACGGCAGCATGGTCGCCACCTCGGCCAGCGCGGCGAGCAACGCCAGCCCGACCAGCCAGCGGGCCGAGGCGTCACCGGAGGTGGCCCGATCCCGCCAGCGCAGCACCCCACCGGAACGGCGCTGCCGCTTGCCGTCGTAGCGGAAGCTGAGCACGAAGAGGCCCACTCCGAGCGCGAGCTGCGCCCAGAGCACCGGCCGGTGGTCCAGTGCCCCGCCCAGCGCCTCGGCCAGCCGCGTGCCGCCCCAGACGAGCAGCAGCCCGACACCGAGGTAGAAGCCGGCGATCGTGCCGAGGTAGGTGAGGATCCGCCCCACGCGGATCGGGCCCGGCGTCAGCAGCAGCCAGACCGGGATGAAGAGCGTGCCGATGCTGGTGCTGTCGATCAGCGCCAGACCGGCGAGCGTCAGCAGGAGACCGACGGTCATCGGATCACCGAGGGGAGAGGCAGCACCTGCCGATCGTCGCGCCGCCGCGGGCCGGGCGAGTCGGCCACGGGAACGAACACCGCCTACATCCTTCGACGGACCGGAACCCGTCGGCTATCCCCTCGCACGGCGCCGCCGTCGGCGGGGGCGGACCACGCCGGGCGGCCCGACCGCCGGCCAGCCGTCCAGCTCCGACGGTGGCACGCCTCGGCGGAGCAGGTCGTCCAGGAGGAGAGCCAGCGGGTAGTCGGGGTGCTCGGCGAGCGCCCGCTCCAGCGCGACCGCCGCCAGCGCGCCCTCCCCCAACCGCCAGGCGGCGAACGCCAGCAGGCTGGCCGGTGCGGCCGTCAGCTCCGGCTCGGCCCGGCGCAGCACGTCGGCCCAGAGGGCGACGTCCCGGTCCCGCCCGTCGGTGCGCTCCCAGGCGTGGTCCCGCACCGGCAGGTGGGTCAGGAGCAGGGTCAGCCAGGCCACCTCATCGTCGCCCAGGCGCTCACCCCGGCGCTGGCGGCGCAGCGCGTCGCGCACCGCCGCCACCCCGGCGGCGTGCAACGACCGCCCGCCCGGCCGATCGCCGGCGGATTCGGCCTCCACGAGGCGCACCAGCCGCCGCTCGGCCTCGTCGGTCGCCCGCCGCATGGCCGCGCGGGCCGGCCCGTCCACCGGTGCGACCCGGGCGGCCAGGGCGGCCCGGTCGGGGAGCGCGACCTGCCCGGCGAGGACCGCGGACGCGGTGACCTGGCTGGTGCCGGGGTCGTACGGCCGGCCGTCGGGCGGGCAGCAGACCGGCTCGGCGCACAGGTAGGACCACCAGCGGCCGTCGGTGACCCGGAGCGCGTCCAGCACCGTGAGCCCGAGTTCGCCGAGCGCCGCACGGACCGCGTCCACGGTGGGCGTCACCCTTGCCGCGGGCCCGTACCCGACCACGGTGGCGGAGTCGACGCGCTGGCGCCGGACGACCCCGGCGAGGTGCCGGGCCGGGTGGGCCGGATCGTCGGGCGCGGCGGGCAGGTCGGCCCGGGCGGCGAAGACGATGCGCCGGCCGCGCAACGCCACCACGACCACGCTGTCAGCGGGGTGGAAGCCGAGCAGGTACGGCACGGCGGCGAGCAGGTCGGCGGGTGAGCGGACGGCGAGCCGGGGGCGGTCGGTCGAGGTCATGCGGGCAGCGTGCGACCGGATGGCCCGGCGCGGCTGCCCCTGTGGACGACACGCTCGTCGTCCACAGGCACGCAGCGTAGTTTCCCTGGTCACGCGCTCGCACCGGGTCGACGGCACCGCCGGCCTCCGGACCGCGACGCCCACCGGGAGCCGCCGACCCCCACCGTGTCGCGCTCCGACGGCGGCCGGTGTCGGCGCCACGGGTTACGGTGCGCTGATGGACCTCGCGTACCTGCGGGCGCACCCGGCGCAGCTGCCGACCTTCCTGACCCATCAGCGGATCCGGGAGACCCCGGTCTCCGGCGGTGACATCTGCGCCGCCTCCCGACTCACCCTGGACGACGGCCACTCTGTCTTCACCAAGAGCTGGCCGGAACACGCCCGCCGCCCGGTGCCCGAGGGCTTCTTCGGGGCCGAGGCCGCCGGGCTGCGCTGGCTGCGCGAGGCGGGCGCGGTTCCCGTACCCGAGGTGATCGTGGCGCTGCCCGACCTGCTCGCCCTCGACTGGGTTGAGCCCGGTGAGCCGAGCCCCGAGGCGGCCGAGCGCTTCGGCCGGGAGCTGGCCAACCTGCACCGGGCCGGCGCGCCGTCCTTCGGGGCGGAGTGGCCCGGCTACATCGGGGCACTTCCGCAGGACAACACGCCCGACGGGGGCGGTTGGGCGCGGTGGTTCGCCCAACGACGTCTCGTCCCCTACCTCCGCCGTTCCGTCGACGGCGGCGCGCTGACCGGCGCCGAGGCGGCACTGGTCGAGAAGGTCATCGACCGCGTCGGCGAGTTCGGCGGGGACGAGCCGCCGGCGCGCGTGCACGGCGACCTGTGGCCGGGCAACGTGCTGTGGGGCGCCGACGGTCGGGTCTGGCTGGTCGACCCGGCCGCGCACGGCGGGCACCGGGAGACCGACCTCGCCCAGCTCGCGCTCTTCGGCGGCGCGCCGTTCCTGGACCGGATCCTCGCCGCCTATCAGGAGGTCTGGCCGCTGGGCGACGGCTGGCGGGAACGCGTGCCGCTGCACCAGCTGCACCTCCTGCTGGTGCACACCGCGCTGTTCGGGGCCACCTACCGCGATGCGGTCAACCGCGCCGCCCGAGCCGCCCTCGCGGGCCTCGGTCGCGCTACGGTCGACAGGTGAGCGTCGCCCGCCCGACCGACGGCGTCCTCGTCGACCGGTACGGCCGGATCGCCCGGGACCTCCGCGTGTCGTTGACCGACAAGTGCAACCTGCGCTGCACGTACTGCATGCCGGCCGAGGGGCTGCCCTGGCTGGCCGGGCCCGAGCTGCTCACGGACGACGAGGTCGTACGCCTGATCCGCGTCGCGGTGCAGCGGCTCGGCGTGACCGAGGTGCGCTTCACCGGCGGTGAG
This sequence comes from Micromonospora costi, assembly GCF_003626655.1. GTDB lineage: Bacteria > Actinomycetota > Actinomycetes > Mycobacteriales > Micromonosporaceae > Micromonospora > Micromonospora costi. Next base: position 136,800 of record NZ_RBAN01000007.1, on the reverse strand, counting down.
CCGCTGATCCGGCCCGGGCTGACCGGCATCGTGGCCGCCGTGGCGGCGCTCGACCCGCGTCCCACGATCTCGCTGACCACGAATGGCATCGGCCTCGACCGGCTCGCGCCGGCGCTGCGTGCCGCGGGCCTCGACCGGGTGAACGTCTCGCTCGACACGCTGGACCCGGACCGCTTCGTCCGGCTGACCCGCCGTCCCCGGCTCGACGCCGTGCTCGCCGGCCTGGCCGGCGCCGCGGCGGCCGGCCTCAGCCCGGTGAAGGTGAACAGCGTCCTCATGCGCGGGATCAACGACGACGAGGCCCCGGCGCTGGTCCGCTTCGCCGTGGCGCACGGCTACGAGCTGCGGTTCATCGAGCAGATGCCGCTGGACGCGCAGCACGGCTGGAACCGCACCGACATGGTCACGGCCGACGAGATCCTCGCGTCGCTGCGCCGCGCGTTCGACCTGCGTGCCGACCCGGCCGAGCGCGGCTCGGCGCCCGCCGAGACCTGGCTGGTCGACGGCGGCCCGGCCCGGGTCGGCGTGATCGGCAGCGTGACCCGCCCGTTCTGCGGCGACTGCGACCGCACCCGGCTGACCGCCGACGGCCAGGTCCGCGCCTGCCTCTTCGCCACCGAGGAGTCCGACCTGCGCGGCGCGCTGCGCACCGGCGTGGACGACGACGGTCTGGCCGAGCGGTGGCGCAGCGCGATGTGGGGCAAGCGGGCGGGCCACGGCATCGACGACCCCACCTTCCTGCAGCCCACCCGGCCCATGTCCGCCATCGGAGGGTGACCGTGACCGACCCGACGCCGCGGGCCACCGCGGCACCGCTCACCGTGCGCTATTTCGCGGGTGCCCGGGCCGCCGCCGGCCGCAGCGAGGAGGTCCTACCCGCCGGCCGCTCGCTCGACGACCTCACGACCGAGCTGGTCGGCCGGCACGGCGACCGTCTCGCCGCCGTGTTGCGGGTGGCGAGTTTTCTCGTGGACGGTGTGACCTGTCATGATCGTCAGGCACCGCTGCCCGCCGGGGTGACCGTCGATGTCCTGCCTCCGTTCGCGGGCGGCTGAGGGAGGCGTACGTGCTGTCGGCTCTGGCGTTCGTGGGCACCATCGCCCTGGTCATCGGCCTGGTCCACCTGTACCTGTGGAAACGGCTGGTCCGCGACACCACCCGACCGGGTCGCACACGGCGGATCGGCGGCCTGGTGGCCCTCGTGCTCGCGCTGCTCGTACCCGCCACGTTCGCCGGTACGCGGGCCGAGCTGCACTGGCTCGCCTGGCCCGGTTACCTCTGGCTCGCGCTGATGTTCTACCTGCTCGTGGTGCTCGTCGTGCTGGAGCTGCCGATGCTGGCGGCCCGGCTGGCGCTGCGTCGCCAGGCCGTGTCCGCCGAGTCCACCGCCGCCGCGCCGGAGCCGGCGCTGGTCGGCGCGTCCGGGCCGGCCGATCCACCGGCCGCCGAGGCGGTGGCAGGTCCCGACCACGACGCGTCCCGCCGGCTGCTTCTCGCCCGCGGCGCCGCCATCTTCGCGGGGCTCACCGCCGCCGGGGTCACCGGCTACGGGGTCCGCACCGCCCTCGGCCCGCCGCAGCTGGACCGGGTACGCATCCCGCTGGCGAGGCTGCCCCGGAGCATGGACGGGTTGCGCATCGCCACCGCCTCCGACATCCACCTGGGGCCGCTGCTGGGCCGGGCGCACACGGAACGGATCGTGGCCGCCATCAACCGGCTCGACGCCGATCTCGTCGCGGTGGTCGGCGACCTCGTCGACGGCACGGTCGCCGAACTGGGGGGAGCCGCGGCACCCCTACGCGACCTCCGTTCCCGCCACGGCAGCTTCTTCGTCACCGGCAACCACGAGTACTACTCGGGGGTGGAGGAGTGGGTGCAGGAGGTGGACCGCCTCGGCCTGCGCGTACTCCAGAACCAGCGGGTCGAGATCGCCGCGCGGGGCGGCGTGTTGGACCTGGCCGGCGTCAACGACCTGTCGGGCAACGGGACCGGCATCGCCGCCGGGCCGGACTACCGGGCGGCGCTCGGCGACCGGGACCCGTCCCGCCCGGTGGTGCTGCTCGCCCACCAGCCGGTCGCCGCCGTGGAGGCGGCCAGGTACGACGTGGACCTGCAACTGTCCGGGCACACCCACGGCGGCCAGATGGTGCCGTTCAACCTGGCGGTCCGGCTCGAACAGCCGATCGTCGCGGGGCTGGGCGAGGTGGACGGCACGAAGGTGTACGTGACCAACGGCGCCGGCTTCTGGGGTCCACCGGTCCGGGTGGGCGCGAACCCGCAGATCAGCCTCGTCGAACTCCGCAGCGCCTGACCGCCACCGGCCGCCGCGCTCGGATTGCGCGGGTCACGTGTGTGCGTGGCGGCGGGCGGGCGCCGGGCCGCGCGTGACAGGATGCGGCGTGCCTCCGTTCAGCGCCGCACCCCCCGGTGGCCTCCCGCCGTTCGTGGCGGACCTGCACATCCACTCGAAGTACTCGCGCGCCTGCAGCCGCGACCTCACCCTGCCGAACCTCGGCTGGTGGGCCCGGCGCAAGGGCATCGGCCTGCTCGGGACCGGCGACTTCACCCACCCGGCCTGGTACGACCACCTGCGCGAGACCCTGCACCCGGCCGAGCCGGGCCTGTACCGGCTCAGCCCGGAGGCGGAGCGGGACATCGCCCGGCGGCTACCGCCCCGGCTGGCCAGCGAGGCGGAGAGCGACCCGGTCCGGTTCCTGCTCAGCGTGGAGATCTCCACGATCTACAAGCGGGACGACCGGACCCGCAAGGTGCACCACCTCGTCTACCTGCCGGACCTGGACGCCGTGGCCCGGTTCAACGCCGCGCTCGGCCGCATCGGCAACCTCGGCTCCGACGGCCGTCCGATCCTCGGTCTGGACTCGCGCGACCTGTTGGAGATCACTCTCGAGGCGAGCCCGGACGGCTACCTGGTGCCCGCGCACATCTGGACGCCCTGGTTCTCGGCGCTCGGCTCGAAGTCCGGCTTCGACGCCATCGCCGACTGCTACGCCGACCTGGCCGGGCACATCTTCGCCGTGGAGACCGGGCTCTCCTCCGATCCGGAGATGAACTGGCGTGTCGGCAGCCTGGACGCGTACCGGCTGGTGTCCAACTCGGACGCGCACTCCCCGCCCGCGCTGGCCCGGGAGGCCACCGTCTTCGCCACCGCCCGCGACTACTTCGCGGTACGGGACGCGCTGCGCACGGGTGACGGGCTCGCCGGGACCATCGAGTTCTTCCCCGAGGAGGGGAAGTACCACGCGGACGGCCACCGGCTCTGCGGGGTCAACTGGGCCCCGGAGCGCACCCGCGAGGCCGGCGGGCGCTGCCCCGAGTGCGGCAAGCCGTTGACCGTGGGCGTGCTGAGCCGGGTCGAGGAGCTGGCCGACCGGCCGGTGGGGCACCGGCCGGACCATGCTCGGGAGGTGACCCACCTCGTACCGCTCGCCGAGATCCTCGGCGAGATCAACGGCGTGGGCGCCCGGTCCAAGCGGGTCGACGGCAAGCTCAACGAGCTGCTCGCCGCGCTCGGCCCCGAGCTGGAGATCCTCACCCGTACGCCACTTGACGAGATCACCCGCGTGGGCGGCGACCTGCTCGCCGAGGGCATCGGCCGCTTGCGCCGGGGCGAGGTGCGCCGCGTGCCGGGCTACGACGGCGAGTACGGCGTCATCACCCTCTTCGACCCGGCCGAGCTGCGCGGGACGTCGGCCGGTGGGCAGGCGGAGACGCTGTTCGACGTACCCGTGCCGGCGCAGCGCACGCCAGCGGAGCCCGCGCCGAAGCAACGGACCCGGCGCCCGGCGGCGGCCAAGGCCGAGCCGAAGCGCAGGACTCCGCCACCGCCTCCGCCGCCGATCGCCCCGCCGCCCTCGCCGCACGAGCCGTTCGAGCCGATGCTCGCCGGCATGGAGGAGGTGGGCACCGGGCTGCTGGACCGGCTGGACGCCATGCAGCGGGTGGCGGCCTCCGCGCCGGGCGGCCCGCTGCTCATCGTGGCGGGGCCGGGCACCGGCAAGACCCGGACGCTGACCCACCGGATCGCTTACCTCTGCGCCGAGCTGAACGTGTTCCCGGAGCACTGTCTGGCGATCACGTTCACGCGCCGGGCGGCCGAGGAGCTGCGGCACCGGCTCGACGGCCTGCTCGGCCCGGTGGCCGAGGACATCACGGTCGGCACGTTCCACTCGCTGGGGCTGACCATCCTCCGGGAGAACGCGGCGGCTGCCGGGCTGCCGGAGGAGTTCCGGATCGCCGACGACGCCGACCGTGCCGCCGCCCGCACCGAGGCCGGCGACGACCCGACCGCCTACACGGCACTGCTGCGCAAGCAAGGCCTCGTCGACCTGGACGAGCTGCTCACCCTGCCGGTGGCGCTGCTGTCCGAGGACCGGGCGCTGGTCGAGCGCTACCGGGACCGCTGGCGGTGGATCTTCGTCGACGAGTACCAGGACGTCGACGCCGTGCAGTACGACCTGCTGCGCCTGCTGAGCCCGCCGGACGGCAACCTCTGCGCGATCGGTGACCCGGATCAGGCCATCTACTCGTTCCGGGGCGCCGACGTCGGCTACTTCCTGCGCTTCTCCCAGGACTTCACCGACGCGCGGCTCGTGCGGCTGAACCGCAACTACCGCTCCTCGGCCCCGATCCTGGCCGCCGCCGTGCAGGCGATCGCGCCGTCGTCGCTCGTGCGCGGCCGCCGGCTCGACCCGGCCCGGCTCGACCCGGAGGCCCCGCTGGTCGGCCGGTACCCCGCGGCGTCCGTCGCCGACGAGGCCGATTTCGTGGTACGCACCATCGACGACCTGGTCGGCGGCCTCTCCCACCGGTCGCTGGACTCGGGCCGGATCGACGGCCGGTCGACGGCGCTCTCGTTCGGCGACATCGCGGTGCTCTACCGCACCGACGCGCAGGCGGCACCGATCGTGGACGCGCTCGCCCGGGCCAACATCCCGGTGCAGAAGCGCTCGCACGACCGGCTGCGGGACCGCCCCGGGGTGGCCGCCATCGCGCGGGAGCTGCGGCACGCCGGTGGGCTGGAGGGTGGCCTGGCCGCGCGGGTGCGGCTCGCCGGCCAGGTGGTGGCCGAACGCTTCGCCACACCCACGCTCGACGGCGGCGGCGCGGTGCGGCCCGAGGACGTACGGGTCGCCGTGGACCTGCTCACCCCGCTCGCCCGCCGCTGTGGCGACGACCTGGAGCTGTTCCTGTCCCAGTTGGCCACCGGCGCCGAGGTGGACGCGCTCGACCCGCGGGCCGAGGCGGTCACCCTGCTCACCCTGCACGCCGCGAAGGGGCTGGAGTTCCCCGTCGTCTTCCTGGTCGGCGTCGAGGACGGGCTGTTGCCGCTGCGCTGGCCCGGCTCGACGCCGGACGAGGACGCGGTCGCCGAGGAGCGGCGGCTCTTCTTCGTGGGGCTCACGCGGGCGCAGGACCGGCTCTACGTGAGCCACGCCGCCCGGCGTACGCGACAGGGGGCGGAACGGGAGTGCACCCCGTCGCCGTTCCTGGACGCCATCGACGCGGGCCTGTTCGAGCGCTTCGGCGAGGCCGAGCCCCGCCGCCCCCGGGACCGTCAGCTCCGGCTGCTCTGAGCCGGACCGCCTGCTCCGGGCCGGGCGCGCTCCGCCCTGAGCGGGCGGTTCGCGCTGAGCCGGCGATCCTCCGGGGGCGGAAGGGTGCGCGGGCGTGATGCCTCAGAGTCATAAATATGCCTGTGAGGCATCGCGCTCGTCGCGGCATGACCGCCGCGCCGCGCCTCCACGTCCACGGCGGCGCCGGTCCCTCGTCACCCTCCCGGGGGGTCACGTCAGCAGCAGGGCGAGCCAGGCACCGGCCAGGATCGCGGGGCCGAAGGGCAGCGCGGTGTCCCGGCGGATCCGGCGGGTGGCGAGCAGCGCGAGCGCCGCCACGCCGCCCAGAACGTGCGGAAGGACCAGCCCCCACCCGACGGCCGGCCAGCCGGACCAGCCGAGTGGCAGGCCGAGCACCGTCGCGAGCTTGACGTCGCCGAAGCCGAGCCGGGAGCCCGGCAGCAGCGCCAGGACCACGTGCACGCCGAGGGACACGCCGGCACCGGCGACGGCCGACGCCAGTCGGTCGGGCGTACCGGTGATGAGCGCGACCGCGACCAGCCCGAGCGTGCCGGCGGCCGCCGCACAGGCCACCAGGAGATCGGGGAGCCGCAGGCAGGCGACGTCGACGGCCGCGAGCACCAGGCCGAGCGCGGCGACCAGCAGGAACACGGGCAACGCCGGGTCACCGGGGCGGGCGGCGGCGAGCCCGCCGAAGGCCACCGCTCCGGCGGCCGCCAGAGCGGGACGGGCCACGGGTGCCGTGCGCGCGGTGCTGCCGGGACCGGCCGCCGTGACGAAGGGGCGGGCGAGCGCGGGTACGGCCGCTCCGGCGAACAGGCCGACGAGCGCGGCGACGGTCGGCGGGCCGGCGGACACCGGCCGCACGTTACCGGCGTGCCGGGTCCGGCGCGGTCCCCCGACGCGGGCGTTCGGTGGTCACGACCAGGGCCACGCCGGCCACGATGACCGCGCCGCCGAGGAGCACCTGCGTGGTGATCGGCTCGGCCACCAGCAGGGCCCCGAGCGCCACGGCCACGGCCGGGTTGACGTACGCGTACGTCGCCACGAGCGAGATCGGCGCGTGCTGCAGCAGCCAGACGTACGCCGTGAAGGCGACCAGCGAGCCGGCGACCATGAGGTACGCGAGCGCCAGCCAGGAACGGGTGCTCACCTGGGCCGGATGGAACTCGCGCAGCTCACCTCGGCACACCGCGAGGACGGCGAGCACCGCCGCGCCGGCGAGCATCTCGTAGACGGTGGCCACGAACGGGTTGGCCGGCATGCGGATCCGCCCCGAGAGGAACGATCCGACCGACCAGGAGACGGCACCCGCGACCACGGTGAGCGCCCCGGCCAGCGGCACGGCACCCGACCCGTCGGTTGGCACGACCAGCAGGACCAGCCCGAGGAAGCCGAGCGTGACCCCGGCGAAGGTCCAGAACCGGGGCCGGTCGCCGGTGACCGTGCGGAGCAGCACCACCAGCAGCGGCACGGTGGCGACCAGGAGGGCGGCGATGCCGGAGGGCACCGCCGTGCCGGGCGGGCCGGACTCGGCGAGCACCACCAGCCCGTTGCCGCCGGCGAGCAGCAGCACACCGACCAGCGCCGCGGAGCCGAGCTGCCGCCGGTCCACGCGGAGCGCGCCCGGCCCGCCCCGCAACCGCAGGACGAGCGCGAGCACCGCGGCCGCGGCCGCGAACCGGAGCGCCGCCGAGACGAGCGGCGGCAGGGTCTCCACCGCAATCCGGATGCCCAGGTAGGTGGAACCCCAGAGCACGTACACCAGGACCAGCGCGGTCCAGACGAGGGCGGGGCCGGGTCCGGTGGCGACGGACAGGCCGGCGGGGTCGGCGGTCCGGGTCGCACGTGGGGGAGTCGAGCTCATCGCTGGTCCACGCTACGGTGACGTCGGCGTCGGTGTCCCGCGTTGGTGGCCGGCCTCTCACCAGTGTCCAGGAGGGCGTTCATGGCGAACTACGGATCACCGGGCGACAACGTCCCGGACCCGTGGCGCGGGCAGCGGCCGTACCCGGCGTACCCCGGCCCGGAGCAGCAGGCCGGCTACCCGCCCGCCGAGCCCCGGCCGCACTACGGCGAAAGCCCCCGATACGAGGGCTTCCGCCACGACGAGCGACCCCGCTACGCCCCCGGGCCGCCGTACGCGGCCGAACAGCCGTACGCGAGCGAACCGCGCTACACGGCCGAGCAGCCGTACGCGCCCGAGCAGCCGTACCCGCCCGCCGGGCGGGAGCCGGCGTACGGTTCCGGCTGGGATCCGGGCAGCGGGTCCGTGTCGTACGCCGGTGACCCGGAGCCACCGACCGACCGCCGCGGACGGGGTCCCCTGATCGCGGTGCTCGCCGTGGTGGCGCTGCTCGTGCTCGCGGGTGGCGCGACGCTGTACGTCCTGCTCGGCCGCGACGACGCCGCTCCGGTGGCCGCGCCCACCGATCCCGGGCCCACGGAGCCGGCGCCCGGCGAGTCGGACCCCGACGTGGCGGATGCCCCGGCGCCGGCGCCCAGCGTGGCGGCGCCCGAGTCGTCGGCCGACCCGCGCTTCGTCAAGGTCGGCCAGTGCGTCCGCAACGAGGGCACGGCCGGCGGGAAGCCGAAGCTGCTGATCAGCGGCTGCGCGCCGAACACGTACGAGGTGCTGCGCCGCATCGACGGCACCACGAGCGGCGAGAAGGACGCCGAGGCGAAGTGCGCCAAGGTGCAGGGCTACACCAACTGGTACTTCTTCGACAGCGAGCTGGACACTCTCGACTTCGTCCTCTGCCTCAAGGAGCGGAAGTCGTAGTCGAAACTAGGGCTGTCTAGCGTGGATGCTAGACAGCCTTAGTTTTGTGTCGACGGTCTCGACACGCCGGTAGCCCCATCTATCCATATCTAGCCCGTCAGCTAGACGGCCCGATACTGTGCGATGCGTGGATCCGGTCCGCAACCCGTACGCACCGGGCGCCGGCCAGCGCCCGCCCGAACTCGCCGGGCGGGGGCGGGAACTGGACGTCTTCGACATCGTCCTGGAGCGCATCGCCCGGGGGCGGCCCGAGCGGAGCCTCATGCTGACCGGCCTGCGCGGCGTGGGCAAGACCGTCCTGCTCAACACGCTGCGCTCCCAGGCGATCAACCGGCTCTGGGGGAGCGGCAAGATCGAGGCGCGGCCCGACCAGTCCCTGCGCCGCCCGATCGCCGCCGCACTGCACATGGCCGTGCGCGAACTCGCCCCCCGGCACCGCGCGCCCGACCGGATCGACGCCTTCCTCGGCGTCCTCAAGGCGTTCGCGCTGCGCGCCGCGCCCACGGGCCGCGGCGGTGCCGCCCCGAAACTGCGCGACCGCTGGCAGCCCGGCATCGACGTCCCGGCCAGCAGCGGTCGCGCCGACTCCGGCGACATCGAGATCGACCTGGTCGAGCTGCTCACCGACGCCGCCGCGGTGGCCAGCGACGTGGGCACCGGCATCGCCGTCTTCATCGACGAGATGCAGGACCTCGGCCCCGAGGACGTGTCCGCGCTCTGCGCCGCCTGTCACGAGCTCTCCCAGATCGGTGCGCCGCTGATCGTGGTCGGTGCCGGCCTGCCGCACCTGCCGGCCGTGCTCAGCGCCGCCAAGTCGTACTCCGAACGCCTCTTCCGCTACCAGCGGATCGACCGGCTCGACCGGATCGCCGCCGACCAGGCGCTCTGCGCCCCGGCCGAGCGCGAGGAGGTGGAGTACGAGCAGAAGGCGCTCGACCTGCTCTACGAGAAGTCCGGCGGCTACCCGTACTTCGTGCAGGCGTACGGCAAGGCCACCTGGGATCATGCGCCCCGCTCCCCGATCACGGCGGCGGACGTCCGGGTCGCTGCCCCGGAGGCCGAGGCCGAACTGGCGGTCGGTTTCTTCGGTTCGCGCTTCGAGCGGGCCACGCCGGCCGAGCGCGAGTACATGCGGGCCATGGCGACGCTCTCGCTCGTCGAGGCCGAGGCGGGTGGCGCGGCCCGGGACGACATGGACGCGGCGGTGCCGACGGCCGAGATCGCCCGTGCCCTCGGCCGCAAGCCGGCCAGCCTCTCCCCGGCCCGGGACGCGCTGATCAAGAAGGGGCTCATCTACTCGGGAGAGCGGGGCACGGTGGCGTTCACCGTCCCGCACTTCGGCCGGTACCTGCGCACCCAGCCGGCCTGACCGCGACCCGGCGGCCGGCGACCGGGCGGGCTCGGTGGCGGCAGCGGCGCCGGTGTCAGACCTTCGACCAGGGCGGCGGGAACAGCACCTCGCCCTGCGGCGGCGCGGGCGCGTCGCTGGTCGCCGGGGGCAGCACCAGGGCCTGCCACGGCTCACCCAGGCCGGACCAGGGGCTCGTGAGGCCCATCCGGTCGGCCCGGCCGAAGCCGAATCGCCGGTAGTAGGCGGGGTTTCCCAGCACCACGACCAGCCGCTCGCCCAGCTCGGTCGCGGCGTCCAGGGCCGCCTGCACGACGGCGGTGCCGTGCCCGACGCGCTGCCGGTGCGGCGCCACCCCGACCGGCCCGAGGGCCAACGCCGGCGCCGGCGTGGGATCGCCGTCGGACTTCACCCGTACGCGGGTCAGCAACGCGTAGCCGACCACCTCGCCGCCGTACTCGGCGACCATGGCCAGCTCCGGGATCCAGGCGTCGCTGTCGCGCAGCTCGTCGACGAGGCCCACCTCCGGTGGCGTGGCCACGTCCGGGCGGGCGAAGGCGGCGGCGAGCACGCGCCGGACCGGGCCGGTGTCGGCCGGGTCCTCGGGTCGCAGCCGCAGCGTCGTCACGCGCGCGACGTTACCCGCCGGAAGCCGTCCATCCGCGACTGTCGCTGAATTCGGCGTGGCGCGACGTGTACGCCCGCCGATGGCGGATCGGCGGTTGCAGGGGTGGCCGGGGCCCCGAGAGGGTATGACTGAGCCATGAAACCCGTACGCTCCCTCGCCCGCGCCATGTTGAGCGGCATCTTCGTGGTCAGCGGGTACCGCAACTTCATGAACCCCGGGCGGCTGGTGCCGGCGGCCAAACCGATCACCGATCGGGTGACGCCGATGCTCCAGAGCGCCAACCCCCGCATTCCGACCGACACGGAAACGCTCATCCGGGCCAACGCCGCGGTCCAGGTTGGCGCCGGGTTGATGCTCGCGACCGGACGGCTCACCCGGCCGGCCGCGCTCGTGCTGGCCGGCACGCTGGTGCCCACCACGCTCGCCGGTCATCCCTTCTGGAACACCGACGACCCGATGGCGCGCAACAACAACCAGGTGCACTTCCTCAAGAACCTCGGGCTCTTCGGCGGGCTCCTGCTGGCCGCCGTGGACACCGAGGGCAAGCCGGGGCTGCGCTGGCGGACGGGTCACCGCATCGGCCACTCCCGACGTTCGGTGCAGCGGGCCGTCCGCACCGCCCGGCGGGAGGCGCGGATCGCCGCCCGCGCGGCGGGCACCGCCCGCCGACTCCCCGGCTGACCTGCGTCTATGCCTCCCCTCGACACACCTCACCCCCACCCAACACCGCGAATCACCTGAACCGCCCGGTAGGCGTTAACGCGGTGGAAATGTCAAAAACATGTGTGGGATCGGACACGGTCGCATAACGCGGGAGGCACTAACGTGAGGCGCCGTTCTAGGCTCCGTGCGGGACCTGGACGGGTAGGACGAGCTTGGTACGGGGGTGGCGACGCCATGCCGGCGACCGTCGGGAGACGGACGGAGCGCCTCGCCACAGTCCGGCGCGTGACGCGTGGGATCGATCGCAGGACGATTGTCCGTGCCAGCGTCGTGACCGCCGTCGTCTATGCCGCGTGGCTCGCGGTCGGCGCCTTCGGGCGGCCGTACAACTTCTTCGACATGAAGATCTACCACGGCGCCGTGGTGTGGTGGGCCACCGGTCACGAGCTGTACGGGTTCGTCGCGCCGGACACCACGCTCGGGTTCACCTACCCGCCGTTCGCCGGTCTTGTCATGCTGCCGATGGCGCACCTGCCGGTGGCGGCCGCCGGGCTGGTCAACGCCGCGGCCAGTCTGGCCGCGCTCGCCGTCGTGCTCGCCGGGCTGCTCCGCCCGATCGTCGACCGGCTGGCCTGGCCGCTGTGGTTCACCGTGGCCCTGGCCGTGCCGCTCGCCGCCGCCATCGAGCCGGCCCGCGAGACGCTGGGCTACGGGCAGGTGAACCTGCTGCTCTTCGGGCTGGTCATGGCCGACATGATCGGCCTGCGGTGGCGTTCCCGCCGGGGTCCGCACACCGACGCGGAGGACGGCCCGCTGTTGCGCTTCGTCTACAGCGGCGCGTGGGCGGGCGTCGGCATCGGCCTCGCCACGGCGGTGAAGCTCACCCCCGCGCTCTTCATCGCCTATCTCATGATCACCCGCCAGTGGCGGGCGGCCGTGACCGCCATCGTCACCACGATCGGCGTCACGATCGGCACGTTCGCGATCGTGGGCGCCGAGTCCCGGACGTACTTCGGCAGCGTCCTCTGGCAGACCGAACGCGTCGGCGCGGCCGACATGACGCCCAACCAGTCCCTCGCCGGGCTGCTGGCCCGCCTCTACGACTCGATCGAGACGCCCGGCCTGCTCTGGCTGGCGTTCTCCGTGCTGATCCTGGCGCTCGGGCTGTCCCGGGCCGCCAACTCGCACGCTGACGGCGACGAGTTGACCGCGTTCACCCTGGTCGGCCTCACCGGCAACGTGATCAGCCCGATCTCCTGGACCCACCACCTCGTGTGGGTGATCCCGGCGATCATCGTGTTGGCCGACGCCGCCGTACGCCGGCGCGAGGCGAGCCGCGGGCTGGTGCACCGCACCCTGCCCGCGTCACCGAACGGCTCGCTGCCCACGGTGAACGGCCCGCGCTCGCCGATCTGGTACCCGACGCTGACCGGGCTGCGCCACGGCATCGCCGCCGTGGGTCTATACCTGCTGTTCCTGATCTCGCCGATCTGGCCGTACGAGCACCAGCTGCCGGAGGTCTCCCACTACCAGGACGGCCTCTTCGGCGCGCTCATGGAGAACTCGCTGGCGGTGGCCCTGATCGTGCTGGTGGCCGCACTGCCCTGGCGCCCCGGCGCCGAGCCGGCGTTCTACGCCGACCGGATGGGCCGGGTGGCCGCCGCACGCCGCTGACCGGGCCGGTCGAGTGACCGGGGCCGGTCGAGCGGGCCTGGTGGCCACCCGTCAGGGGCAGTTGACCCACTCCTCGGTGCCGTCGGCGAACACCTGACGCTTCCAGATCGGCAGCCGCGCCTTCACCTCGTCGACCAACCGGGCGCAGGCCGCGAACGCCGCGCCCCGGTGCGCGGTGCTGACGGCGGCGACCAGGGCCACGTCGCCGATGGCGAGGGGGCCGACCCGGTGCGACACGGCCACCGCGTACACCTCCGGGTCGGCGGCGATCTCCGCGGCGACCTCGCGCAGGATCCGCTCGGCGCTCGGGTGCCCCTCGTACTCCAGGCTGGTCACCACGCGGCCGTGGTCGTGGTCGCGGACGACGCCCTGAAAGGAGACCACGGCGCCGGCACGCGGGTCGGCGACCGCGGCCTCGTGCGCGGCCAGGTCGAGCGGCCGGTCCGTCACCTCGCCGAACACGAGCGTCGGCGCGGTCACGACGCCCGCTCCCCGGGCAGGAGCGGCAGCGGCACCACCGGCACGCGGGAGCCCTGCTCTCCGGTGGTGCCGGGGCCGATCACCGCGAAGCCGTCGGCACCGGCCAGCCCGCGCAGCATCGCCGAGCCGACGTGCCGCACCGGGTGGGCGGTGCCGGCGGCCCGGTCCAGCCGGACGAGCGCGAGGTGCGTGTAGTCGCCGCGACCGGACACCGGCTCGGCGAGGGTCGCGTGCGGCAAGACCGGCATCGCCCGGCCCTGGAGGCCGGCGAGCAGCGGCGCGACCAGGGAGACCAGCGCCACGATCGCGGACTGCGGGTTGCCCGGCAGGCCGGCCACGAAGCGGGCCCGCCCGTCCGGCCCGGTCAACCGGGCCATCAGCATCGGGAAGCCCGGCCGCACGGCCACCGTGTTGACCACGTAGTCGGCGCCGAGGTCGGCCAGCGCGGGGTGCAGGTGGTCGACCGGGCCGTGCATCGTGCCGCCGGTCGTGCAGACCACGTCGGCGTCGGCCAGCGCCGTGCGGAGCGCGGCCACGTGGGCCGGGAGCGTGTCGGCCACCGGGCCGACCACGTCGGATGGACCGACCTCGCAGCCGTAGCGGCGCAGCCAGGCCGGCAGCGCCGGCCCGAGCGCGTCGCGGACGCGGCCCGCTCCGGGCGGACCGGCGGTCAGCAGCTCGTCGCCGAAGACCAGCAGCGCCGCGCGCGGCGCGCGGCGCACCGGCAGGGTGTCGTACCCGCAGGAGGCCGCCAGGCCGATCACCGCCGGGTCCACCGGCGTCCCGGCCGGAAGGAGTTCCTCACCGGCGTACGCCTCCTCGCCCGGCTCCCGCCATTCGGGCGTGGCCCGCGGGGTGCCCGTGACCAGGCCCTCCGGCGTCCGGTCGGACTCCTCGACCCGCAGCACGGCGGTGCCGCCCCGGGGCACCATGGCGCCGGTCGCGATCTCGACGGTGGTGCCGTCCTCGGTCAGCGGCGGGGGCGTGCCACCGGCCAGGACCCGGCCGACGACCCGCCAGGGCCCGGCGCCGCGCACCGCCCAGCCGTCGACGCTGGAGGTGGGGAACGCGGGCAGGTCGGTGCGGGTGGTCAACGGCTCGGCGAGGGTCAGCCCGTCGGCCTCGGCGATCGGCCGGGCGGTGACGGGCAGTGCGGCGGCGAGACCGACCGCGTACACCCGGGAACGCGCCTCGGCCCACGCGGCCGGCGACGGCGCGGCGGCGCGCTCGGCCGCCGGTGCGGTTTCCGTGCTCACCCGCCGAGCCTATCGGGGCGACGGGCGTCGCGCCGGGCCAGTGGTCGTGGCCGGGAGACGGTGGCCGGCGTGCCGCTCAATGGTCCCCGCCGCGGAGCTGGTCGACGGCGTGGCCGAGGATCGGCCCCAGGACGGCCAGACCGTCCCGAGCGCCGCCGGTGGAGCCGGGCAGGTTGACCACCAGCATCCGGCCGGCCACCCCGGCCAGCCCCCGGGAGAGCGCCGAGGTGGGGACGCGGTCCCGGCTGTGCGCCCGGATCGCCTCGGCGATGCCGGGGATCTCGTAGTCGAGCAGCGCGCGGGTCACGTCGGGCGTCCGATCGGACGGGGTGATGCCCGTGCCGCCGCTGGTCAGCACCACGTCGATCCCGTCTGCGGACGCGGCACGCAGGGCCGCGCCGACCGGCTCGCCGTCGGGCACCACCACCGGCTCGTCGACCTCGCAGCCGAGTTCCCGGAGGCCGGCCACGAGCAGCGGGCCGCTGGTGTCGGCGTAGACGCCGGCCGCGGCCCGGTTGGAGGCGACGATGACCCGGGCGCGGATCACGGCCGGTCCTCCGGGCGGACCCACTCGCCGGTCTTGCCGCCCTCCTTGCGCAGCACCCGCACCGCGTCGACGGAGGCCGCCGGGTCGACCGCCTTCACCATGTCGATGAGGGCGAGGCCGGCGACCGCCACCGCGGTCAGCGCCTCCATCTCCACACCCGTCCGGTCGGCGGTGCGCACGGTGGCGGTGATCTCGACGCTGTCGGCGGTGAGTGCGAGGTCGACGGTCACCCCGTGCAGGGCGATCGGGTGGCAGAGCGGGATCAGGTCGGGTGTGCGCTTGGCCCCCATGATCCCGGCGATACGCCCGACGGCCAGGGCGTCACCCTTCGGCAGGCCGTCGCGGCGCAGCAGGTCGATCACCTCGGGGGTGGTCCGCAGCCGGCCGGCGGCGACGGCCGAGCGGCCGGTCACCGCCTTGGCGGACACGTCCACCATGCGGGCCGCACCGGCGGCGTCGACGTGGCTGAGCTGCGCGGGCCCGGACAGCTGCGCGGATTCGGTCACGGCCGCGAGCCTATCGGTCGGGTACGACCGCCCGGAGCCAGCTCGCGGGCCGTCGCCCATCATCCGGCGCGGCACCGCCCGGTGCCGGCGGGCCGGAGCCGGCGATGGGGAGGAGCGACGCGTGGCGACGGTCGTGACTCGGTGCTGTCCGCACGGCCGCCCGCCGTGGCGCCGCTCCTCCCACATCACCCGCCGCCGAAGTCGCTGGGGGGGACCCGAGCGGCGGGCGACACGGCGACCCGGTTCTGACGGCATGCCAGAACCTCCCCCGTTCGCCGACCCGTCGGACCCTAAGGGGAGTGTCGATAAGAATTCGATAAGCGCCGAACCGCAGGTCAACCGGGTGCGTGCACCTCGGCGAGCCGGCGTTCGACCTCGGCGCGCTCCGGGACGCCCATCCGGCGGAAGATGGCCAGCGCCCGCTCCCAGTGCCGGCGCGCCTCGGCCGGGTCGGTACGCGCGAAGTGCTCGCCGAGGCCCGCCAGGGCCCGGCCCTGCTCGTACGGTGAGGGGATCTGGGTGGCGAGCCGCAGCGCCTCCCGGTACCTGCGAACGGACTCGTCCTCCCTGCCGGCGGCGGCCAGCGTCCGTCCCAGCTCGTTCAGCGCGGCCGCCTCGACGTACCGCTCGCCCGACTCGCTGGCCAGGGCGCGCGCCAACTCGTGCTCCCGCTGCGCCTCGGCCAGGCAGCCGAGAGCGCGGTACGAGGCGCCGAGGTCGTTGCGG
Source organism: Micromonospora costi (assembly GCF_003626655.1). Lineage (GTDB taxonomy): Bacteria > Actinomycetota > Actinomycetes > Mycobacteriales > Micromonosporaceae > Micromonospora > Micromonospora costi. The sequence goes on along the minus strand of NZ_RBAN01000007.1, from coordinate 120,596 downwards.
ACCTCCGCCTCCGCGTACCGGTGTCCCGTCCGGTCCCGCAGCGCCAACGACGCCTTCAGCAACCGGATGGCCGGGCGGTGCTCGCCGAGTCGCACCCGCACGCCGCCGATGTGGGCGAGGGCGTTCAGGATGTGGAAGTCGTTCCGGCGGATCCGCGACCAGTACAGGTGCAGGCGGTGGATGCGGAGCGCCTCCGCGAAGCGCCCGCTCGTCGCGAGGGCGAGCCCGAGGTTGGGCAGGCCCGCCGACAGATCGTGCCCCCCGTCGGCCCGTGGATCCCGCAGACTCTCCAGGCCGACCGCGACCGCCTCGCGCAGGTCGCCGCGGAACATGTAGACGACGGCCAGGTTGGCGCGGTACCGGAACAGGTTGTCGCTGTCCTGCTCCCGCTCGCAGATCGCCACTGCTCTCGTGACGTGGTCGAGTGCCGCGCGGTGGTCACCGGTGCGGAGGTGGGCGGACGCCAGGTAGTTGTGCATGGACGCGAGGCCGTGCGCGTCCCCGCAAGCCTCGGCGGCAGCCAGCCCACGCCCGTGGGTGAGCAGGATGTCGTCGAAGTAGGCGCGGATGTAGCAGAACCGCCACATGGTCCGGGCCAGACGCCAGGCGTGACCGTGGTGACCCTGCTCCTGGGCACGGACGACGAGGGCGACCAGTTCCGCCCGCTCGCGCTCCAGCCACTCGACCCCGACGGTCCCGATGGCGTCGAGCAGGTCGGGGCGGCGCGGGGGCGGCGGTGTCACCTGGCCCCGGATGAAGTCGGGTTCGAGGCGCTCGGCGGCACGCAGCGCGGTGTGCAGCATGACGTCGAGCAGCTCGGCCAGGGCGGCCCGCCGGTCCGCGGCGGGGTCCACGCGCGAGGCCAGCTCGGACGAGTACTGCCGGAGCAGGTCGTGCATCCGGTAGCGGCCGGTCTCCACCTCCTCGACGAGGTGCCCGTCCACCAGCTCGTCCAACGCCTGGGCGGCGACGCCGTACGGCAGGCCCGTCAACGCCGCCGCCATGGCCGTGCTCACCCGACCGCCCGGGTGCAGGCTCAGTGCCCGGAACACCCGCCGCGCGGTCGGGCTCAGCGGCTCGTACGACGTGGCGAAGACGCCGCCGAGCGTCCGCTGCTCCTCGGAGAGCTGCCCGAACGCGCTCGCGTCGTCGGCCAGGAGACCGGCGAGGTGGGCGAGACTCCAGGTGCGGCGGCGGGTGAGCCGGGAGCCGGCCAGCCGGATGGCCAGCGGCAGGTGACCGCAGCGCCGGACGACCTCGGCGGCCGCCTCCGGGTCGGCGGCCACCCGTTCCCGGCCGGCCGTCCGGGCGAGCAACGCGAGGCCCTCGTCCGGGGTCATCACGGGCAGCGACTCCGGCGGCCCCACGTCCAGACCCGTGAGACGCAGGCGGGAGGTCACGATGAGGACGGTGCCGGGCAGCACCGGCAGCAGCGGGCGGACCTGGTCGCCGCTGGCCGCGTTGTCGAGCACCACGACGCAGCGGCGGCGGGCCAGCTCGCGCCGCCACAGCTCCACCCGGCACGCCGCCGTGACCGGAATCTGCTGGCCCGGTACGCCCAGTTGCCGAAGCAGGGTGGTGAGCGCGGCGGCCGGCGCGACGGGATCCTCCCCGCCGTGACCGCGGAGGTCGATGAAGAGCTGGCCGTCGGGGTAGCGGTCGGCGAGCCGTCCGGCGACGTGGACGGCGAGGGTCGTCTTCCCGCTGCCGGCCATGCCGTCGATCACGTGCACCGCCGACGTGTGGCTCTCCACCCGTCGCGTCTCGGCCAGCAACCGCTCGATGGCCTCGTCGCGGCCCACGAAGTCGGTCACCGGTCGGGGCAGCCAGTTGACGGCGGTGGGTGCCGGAGCGCCCGGCCCGTCCGCCGCGGTCCGTTGTCGTGGCGGCGCGGCGTCACCCGGGTTTCCGGCCCGCGGGCCGTCCATGGCCCGACGGAGGAGCTGGAGCTCCGCGCCGGGGGCGATGCCGAGTTCCCCGCGCAACGCCTCGCGGGCACGCTCGTACGCGGCGACCGCCTCCGCCCGGTCGCCGCGGTCGTACAGCGTCCGCATGAGCAGCAGGTGGGCGGACTCCCGCAGGGGGTGCCGGCCGAGCATCTCGCGTAGCAGCGGTACGGCCCTCTCGCCCTGCCCCGCGCGGCGCCACGCGTCGGCCAGCAGCTCGGTGGCCGCGAGTCGTTGCTCCTCGCCGGCGGCCACGCGGGCGGTCAGCACCGGTCCGAGGGGTACGCCGGCCAGCATCGGCCCCCGCCAGCGGCCGACCGCCCGCTCGGCCAGGTCGACGGCCCGGGTGAGAGCGCCCTCGTCGAACCGGAGTCGCGCCTGCCGGTGCTCGACGTCGAATTGGTGTACGTCAATCGACTCGGGTTCCACGCACAACCGGTAGCCCTTTCCCTGCCGGAACAGGACACCGGCCGGGGCTCCCGCCGCCGCGAAGTTCCGGCGCAGATTGGCGGCGTACGTACGGACGTTCGGAACAGCCGAGGGGGGCGGTTCGGCCGGCCAGAGTTCGTCAATCAGTTCGTCGACCGTCACGAGTTGTCCCGGGTGCGTCACGAGCATCGCGAGAACTGTCCGCTGTTTCGGCGTCCCCAACTGCAGGGTGCCTGAGGAAAGTTGCACCACGAGGCCGCCCAGAACGTGAATCTTCACCGGTCCCTCTACTTTGGCGCGGAATTGGGTATTCACATGATCACGTACCGGAGCGTAGGACTCAATGGACCAGATCGGGCACCACATTCCCGATCCCTGCCATCACGCTCAGTAGCGTTGCCCCTCCGCCCGATCTGAGTAGTCGACGTACCCAAAGTGCGGATGAAGGATCCGGCCACCTCCGCGACACTGGAGAGGCAACCCACCGTTAACGTTCATCGGCACCCGCGATGAGACCCTGGATTGCACCGAATGGGTTAAGCGCTCTCCGCTCAGGAGTGCGGACAGAACGTAACAAATCAGCCTTAGCTTGGCTTATGTTGCGCATACCGACATTAATGCTTTCGTATTGGGCGCCATGGCTCCTAGGCTCCCCTCATCACACGAAAGGCCACCCCCAGGGAGGCCCGCCGTCGACGAGGAGGACGTGCCATGCGCAGCACCGAGTGGAACTGAGTTCTTATCGCTCCGGAACACACGGAGTACGCTGCCGGTCATCGGATACTGACGGTCGGCAACGGATGGGGTCGTGTGAGCCGGGCACGTCGCAATGAGGGACGACGGCTACAGCTGCTGGTCGGCGTTCTCGTCGCCCTGGCGTGCATCGTCGCGCTGGGCGCGGGGCTCGCCGTCCAGAGGAATCCCCCGACGTCGGTCGACGACCTGACGACACTCGCGGCCGTGGCCGTGATGATCGCTCTCGGGGCGATCGTCAAGGCGCCGCTGCGCATCAGGTCCACCGCCTTCTCCATCGCCTGGGTGGAGACCGCGATCGTCGTCGGCCTCGCACTGGCACCGCCGCCGCGGATCATCATCGCCACCGGCGTCGGCATCGCCTGTGCGTCGTTCCTCACCCGACTGTCCGCCATCAAGACCGCGTTCGGCATCGCGAAGCACACGCTCGTCGCAGGAGGTGCCACCGCTCTGATCCTGCTCCTGGGTGACCGCTGGCCACCGCAGGGGTTCTGGAACGTGATCGTCGTCCTGGGCGCGGTGTACCTGGTAGCCGCGCTCCTGGACGATCTCCTCGCCCAACCGGTGATCGCCCTCGCCGCGGGCAACAAGATCTCCCGGCAGTTCACCAGCGGCCTCGACCTCCGGCTCGCCGGTTTCGGAGTCCGGTTCGTGGTCGCCGTCTGCACGGTCTTCATCATCCGGGCCGACCCGCGGCTGCTCCTGGCCGTTCCGCCGCTCGTACTGAGCCTGCACCTCGCGTACTCGGCCCGGATCAGGGGCCGCACCGAGCAGCAGGCGTGGCAGCGACTCGCCCGGGCCACCGACGCGCTCAACGTGGTCGACCTCGACAAGGTCCTCACGACCGCGGTCACCCAGGCCGCCGAACTCTTCTCCGCCGACGAGGTCGAGATCGAGCTACGGGACGGCGGCCGCCGGGTCCGCGGCGACGCCAGCGGGTCCATCACGTACGACGGGCCGGGCGACCGGCCCACCACCGTCGACGGCACCGTGGTCCCCGCCCCGCTCGAGGGGCACGACCGGGCCATCGACGTCGGCGTGCTGCGGCTGCGGTTCCGCGGGCCGGTACAGCTCTCCGAGCGGGAGCGCTACACGTTGCGTACCTTCGCCTCGGCCCTGTGCACGGCCGTCCGCAACGCCCAGGCGTACGCGGAACTGGCCCGCGTCGCGGAGGACCACGCCCACGCCGCCAGCCACGACGCGCTGACCGGCCTCGCCAACCGCCGGCACCTCCTCGAACAGGGCACCGAGCAACTCAGCGCCCGCCACGCCGAGGGCGTGACCGCGCTGGTGCTCATCGACCTGAACCACTTCAAGGAGATCAACGACACGCTGGGACACGCCGCCGGCGACCAGGTGCTGGTACGGGTGGCCGAACTGCTGCGCGGCGCGGCCCAGGCCAACGACCTCGTGGCCCGGCTGGGCGGCGACGAGTTCGCGGTGCTGCTGCGCGGCCTCCCGGCGCCCGCCGTCGCCGCCCACCGCGCGGAGGGCCTGCTCGCCGCGCTCCACGAACCGGTCGACCTGGACGGCATGCGGATCAGCGTCGAGGCGAGCGGCGGCATCGCCGTCGCGCCGGCCAGCGGCGGGATGCCCGAGCTGCTCCGCCGCGCCGACGTGGCCATGTACCAGGCCAAGCGGGCCGGCCAGCGGATCTCCACGTACGCACCCACCCGCGACACGGCCGACGTCGGCCGGCTCACCCTCGGCGGCGAACTGCCCCGCGCGGTCGCCGACCACGAGTTCACGGTCAACTTCCAGCCCATCGTCGACCTCGGCACCGGCGAGATCACCGGCGCCGAGGCGCTCGCCCGCTGGCACCACCCCACGCACGGGCTGATCGACCCGCTGCGCTTCCTGGAGGCCGTCGAACGCTCCGGCCTGCTGCCCGCCTTCGCCGAGGCGATCCTCGACCAGGCCCTCATCGCCGCCAAGACGTGGCAGGACGCCGGTTTCGACGTACCGATCGCCGTGAACGTCTCCCCGCGCAGCCTGCTGGACGCCCGGTTCCCCGGCTCGGTGCTGGCCCGGCTGCGCGCGCACGACCTCCCGCCGGACCGGCTGGTCCTGGAACTGACCGAGACGCTCACCCTCAGCCAGCTCGACGTGGTCGACCGGGTCCTCAGCCGCCTGCGGGACGAGGGCGTACGGCTCGCCCTGGACGACTTCGGCACCGGCTACTCCTCGTTGAGCCTGCTCTCCCGGATCCCCGTGCACGAACTCAAGATCGACCGGAGCTTCGTGACCGCCATGGAGACGTCGGCCGAGGCCGCCGCCGTCATCCGCTCCACCCTGGACCTCGGCCGCAGCCTCGACCTCGCCGTGGTGGCCGAGGGCGTGGAGAACGAGCCGCAGCGCCGGGCGCTCTGGGAGCTGGGCTGCGCCGCCGGCCAGGGGCACCTCTTCGCCCGTCCCATGCCCGCCGGCACGCTCCTGGCGGCACTGCAGCGCGGCTCCGGCGGCAAACCGGGCACCTTCGCACCGCCGCTCCACGACGCCGGCGCCGTGATCCGCCTCGGACGGCGCGCGACCGGCCGCGGCCGCGAGCGGCTACCGCACCAGCCGGCCTGACCACACGTACCCCGGCGGCACACCTGCCATCTGCCAGACTGGCCCGCGTGACCGCCGCAGCCCCGCCCTCCCGCCGCCGAGGCTGGCAGGCCCTCGACGCCGCCGCCGGCGGCCTCGCCCTCGACCTCACCCTGTACGCCGCGTCCGCGGCCTTCGCCGCGGTCACCGCGGCCACCTCGACGCTGCTCCCGCACCGGGCGTGGGGCGGCATCGCGGCCGTCGGCTACCTCGTGGCCGCGCTGGCCGTCACCGGGCAACTCCTGGTCCGCCGTCGCGATCCCGGCTCCCGGCTCGCCGGGCTGCCGGCGCGGTGGGCGGTCACGGCGTTCGCCTGGGCGGCCGCCACCCTGCTGCCGCTGGTCACCCAGAGCGTCGAACGCGCCTCCGGCCGCGCCGACCGGGCGCAGGAGGAGGTGCTCGTCGTCGAGCAGGCCGGCAGCCGGCTCGCGTCGCACGGCACCCCGTACCTCGGTCACGACGCCATCGCCGCCCTGCCCGCCGACGAGCGGCTGCTCGGCTACACCCCCTACCAGCCGGGCATGGCGCTCTTCGGCCTGCCCCGCGCGGCGGCCGGCGGCTGGTGGACCGACGCCCGCGTCTGGTTCGCGATCGGCACCGCGCTGGCGCTCGCCCTCGCGGTCCGCGTACTGCGCGACCGGCCGCGGCGGCTCCCCGCCGCGGCCGACCCACCCCGTCACGCCGCCGCCCTGCTGCGCGCCGTGCAGGCCGCCACCGTCCTGCCGATCTGCGCCCTCACCCTCGCCACCGGCGGCGACGACCTCCCCGTGCTGGCGCTGTGCCTGCTCGCGCTCGCCCTCGCCGCGACCGGGCGCCCCGGCCGCGCCGGCGTCGCGGTCGGGCTCGCCGGCGCCCTCAAACTCCTCGCCTGGCCGGTCGCCGTGGTCCTCGTCGTCTGGGGGCTCACCCGCCGGTCCGGCATCCGGGTCGCCGCCGGCGCCGTCGGGCTTCCCCTTGCGGCGCTGGTGCCCGCCCTCCTCGTCGACCGCGACGCGCTCGTCGAGAACGTGCTCCGCTTCCCGCTCGGCCACGGCCTGGTGACCAGCCCCGCACAGTCCCCGTTCCCCGGGCACCTCATCGCCACCGGGCTGCCCGGTGGCCGGCTGATCGCCGCCGCACTGCTGGTCGCCACGGGCGCCGCCATCGCCGTCCGGCTCGTCCGCCACCCGCCACGCACCGCCACCGCCACCGCGCTGATCTGCGGGTACGGGCTGCTCGCCGCGATCCTGCTGATGCCCTCGACCCGGTTCGGGTACCTCCTCTACCCGCTCGCCCTGCTCGTCTGGACGCCCGCCCTGCGCGACCCGGCCGAGGCCACCGCCGAGCCGGCCCATTCCGGCAACTGGCGGGCGGTGGCGCGCGGCAGGGCGTAGACCTGAGGCATGACGACCTACCGCGACCGCGCCGAGGCGGGCCGGGTGCTCGCCGACCGGCTCAAGGGACTGATCGGCGAACCGGACGTCATCGTGCTCGGCCTCGTACGCGGCGGCGTACCGGTGGCGCAGGTGGTCGCCGAACGCCTCGGAGCGCCACTGGACGTCCTGGTGATCCGGAAACTCGGCATGCCGTGGGCCCGCGAGGTCGCCTTCGGCGCGCTCGGGCCCGGAGGCGTGCAGGTGCTCAACGAACAGGTCGCGAGCCGGCTCAGCTCCGACGAGATCGCCGAGACCAACCGGCGCGAACAGGCCGAACTGGAGCGCCGCGAACAGCTCTACCGGGCCGGCCGGCCGCCGCTGGACCTCAACGGGCGGACGGCGGTGATCGTCGACGACGGCCTGGCCACCGGCGCCACCGCCCGCGCGTCCGTCGAGGTCGCCCGCCGGCTCGGCGCCCGGCGCGTGATCGTCGCCGTGCCGGTGGGTTCGCAGGAGGCGTACGAGATGCTGTCCGCCGAGGCGGACCAGGTGATCTGCGCCCAGCACCCACCGGAGTTCATGGCCGTAAGCACGTACTACGACGACTTCCACGAGGTGAGTGACGACGAGGTCACGGAGACGTTGACGGCAACCGCGTGACACGACCGGGTACCGTCGGGTGATGAGCCTCACCTGTCCCAAATGTCATGGAGAAATGCGCCAGTACGAGCGCAGCGGCGTCGTCATCGACCAGTGCGGCGAGTGCCGGGGGATCTTCCTCGACCGCGGCGAGCTGGAGAAGTTGTTCGAGGCGGAGGCCAACTGGAGCCGCCAGCAGGCCGCCGCCGCACCGGCCGGCCAGCCGGCACACCAGCCCGGCGGGTTCCCGCCGCCGCCCCCCGCGCCCGCCCCGCACCAGCCGGGCTACGGGGCGGTGCCGCCGCCCCCGCCGCCACCGCCCGCGCACGGCTACCCGCCGGCTCCGGCGTACGGCCACGCGCAGCAGCACCACGGCTACCACGGGCACTACCGGCGCAAGAAGCACAAGAGCTTCCTCGACGACTTCTTCGGCTGAGCCCGGCCGCGCGAGCGTCAGACGGCCGGTCCGGTGTCCGCCGGGCCGGCCGTACCGGGGTGCCGGGTTGGCGCGGCGTGGCGCGGAACGTGACCTCGTGCCGCGCCCGGCGTGCCGTCTGACCGGGCGGTACCGGCGCGCCACGTTGCCGGCCGGCGTCGCTGCCGGCCGTGGCCGCGTGCCGCGCACCCGGCGTGCCGTCCGGCCGGCCGCGCCGTCGTGCCGGTCGGCCCGGGTCGTGCGAAGCTGCATCCCATGACCGCCGTCCGGCAGCACGACGCGTTGGCCGAGGCGTACCAGGGGGTCACGGCCGTGGTCGCCGACCTCACGGACGCCGACCTCCAACGACCGACCCGGTGCCGGGGTTGGCTCGTGTACGACCTGCTGTTCCACGTGCTCTGCGACGCGCAGCGGGCACTGGTGGCGCTGGCCACCCCGGTCGACGGCCCGGCCGACGTCGACGACGTCGGCTACTGGCGGGCAGCGCCGTACGGTGCCGGCGAGGCCGGGGCGCCTCACGCCCGCTGGGTCCGCCGGGTCGCCGCCGCTTTCGACCGCCCGTCGGGCGTGGTGCGGTACTGGTGCGACACCGCCCCCGCCGCCGTACGCGCGGCCGCCGCGGCCGACCCCGCCGGATTCGTGGCCACCCAGGGTCACGTGCTGCGGGTGCCGGACTTCCTCGCCACCCTCACCACCGAGGCGGTCGTTCACCACCTCGACCTGGTGCTGGACCTTCCGGACGCGCCAGCCCCCGGGCCACTCGCCACGCGGGTCGCCACAGCCACCATGGACGGCCTGCTCAGCGACGATGCCGTCCGGCCGGCGAGCTGGGACGACCCGGAGTTCCTGCTGAAGGCGACCGGCCGGATCCCGCTCACCGACCGCGACCGCCGGGATCTTGGCGAGGTCGCGGGCTGGTTCCCGCTGCTCAGCTGAGCCCCGGCGGGCTGGCCGGGACTCTGGCCACCGGCTCTCAGACGATGGCCATGTCCACGAAGCGGGAGAGGTGCAGCTGTGCCGCGACGGTCACGGTGTCCGTGGGGCCATTCCTGTGCTTGGCAACAATGAAGTCCGCCTCTCCGGCGCGCGGCGACTCCTTGTCGTAGTAGTCGTCACGGTGCAGCAGGATGACAACGTCGGCATCTTGCTCAATCGAACCGGATTCGCGCAAATCGGACAATTGCGGTCGCTTGTCGGTACGCTGCTCGGGGCCACGGTTCAGCTGGCTCACCGCGATGACCGGGCACTCGACCTCCTTGGCCAGCAGCTTCAGCCCTCGGGAGAGGTCAGCTACCTCCTGCTGCCGGCTCTCGGTGCGCTTGGGCGAGGTCATCAGCTGGAGGTAGTCGACCACGATCATCTTGAGGTCGTGCCGCTGCTTGAGCCGGCGGGCTTTCGCCCGGATCTCCATGAGGTTCATGCTCGGCGTGTCGTCCACGAAGAGCGGCGCCTCACTGATCTCGCCCATGCAGCGGGCCAGCTTCGTCCAGTCGTCGTCGGAGAGCTGGCCGCTGCGCAGCACGTGCAGCGGCACTCGCGCCTCGGCCGAGAGCAGTCGCATGACGATCTCGACCTTGCTCATTTCCAGCGAGAAGATCGCGGCCGCCTGGTTGGCGCGAATAGCCGCATTTCGGGCAAAGTCCATGCTTGCCGTAGACTTGCCGAGACCCGGCCTCCCTGCAACGATCACCAATTGGCCCGGGTGGAGGCCGTTCAGGAGACGGTCCAGGTCGGTGAAGCCGGTCGGCACACCGGTCATCACACCGCCCTGGGCGCCCACCGCCTCGATCTCGTCGAGGGTCGGTTGGAGCATGTCGGCCAGGACGGCGAAGTCCTCGCTGACGCGGCGCTCGGTCACGTCGTAGACGGCCTGCTGGGCGAGGTCGACGATGTCGTCCACGTCGCGGCTGCCGCCGTTGGTGGTGCCGTAGCCGAGCTGCACGATCTTCGTGCCGGCCTCGACGAGCCGGCGGAGGATGGCGCGCTCGCTGACGATCCGCGCGTAGTAGGCGGCGTTGGCGGCCGTCGGGACGCTCGCGATCAGGGTGTGCAGGTAGGGCGCGCCGCCGACGCGGACCAGCTCGCCCGCGTCGGCCAGCGCGGCGGCCACCGTGATCGAGTCGGCCGGCTCGCCCCGGCCGTAGATCTCGAGGATGGTGTCGAAGATGGTGGCGTGGATCGGCCGGTAGAAGTCGGTGCTCTTGAGGATCTCGACGACGTCGGCGATAGCGTCCTTGGAGAGCAGCATGCCGCCGAGGACGCACTGCTCGGCCGCCACGTCCTGTGGTGGGGTCCGGTCGAACTGGCCGTCCCGCTGCGCGGGCGCGGGCTGTTGCCCGCCGGCGCGCGGCTCCGCCCGCATGTCATCGGTGACCGACACCGGTCCCCCCTCCGCTGCGTCGGTTCCTCGCCCCAGCTCTACCGTCCGGGTGCGACACTTCTGCCGACCGGGCCGGTCGATCGGGGGTCATCGCGCCGGCGGTCGGGGGGCCAACCATACGGAGTCCGAGGTCAGCCACTCAACACCGGCGGTGGACGAGCCTCGGGACAACCTGTGGACGTCGGTGGACGAGCATGTGCGCAGCGTGTGCACAGCCTGTGGACAACCGTTGGGGAATTCACGGCCACACGCCTCTGAGCAGGGGAGACGCGATCCCCAGGCTGTGGAGGGAAAGTTTTCGGTCGGGTCGCTGACTCGTTCGTCCCGTACTATCTCCAGCGAAACGGCTACACCTGGACAGCGGATTGCGCCATCGGTTGAGAAGGGTCACGCTCCGGCCGTGAGTTACCGGGACTGGGGACGCGGGGAGGGCGACCCGCGTGCGCGTCAGCCGATCTCATCGTGGGACGAGCGTGCCGCCGCAGCTCCGGTCGACGCGTACCTCCCCGGGGAGCGGGAACGCACGGCGGGTCGGCGCCGGTCTCGGGCGCCCGAGCAGGAGGAGCCGGTCGACGCCTACCTTCCGCGGTGGGCGCTGGAATCCGGGGTCCGCCGGGCCGACGGTGGTGGACGGCACGCCGCGCCGGACGACGAGGATGACGAGCCCGACCGGGTGGCCTCCGGCGGTTGGCGCACCACCGAGACGACCAGCAGTTGGCACCGGGTCCGCGAGACCCGGTGGCAGGAGCCCCCGGCGATCACGTCGGGCGCGGATTCGGACCACACCGGTGAGTGGACCTTCGACCGTCCACAGGGTCGGGGGTACGTGGGCAGCCGGCGCGCCGACGCGGCGGACGAGGAGCCGGTGTCCGGTTCGTTCGCCGAACGTCGCCCCCGCCGGGCAACCACCCGCCGCCCGCAGGTGACCTGGTCGGGTGGCGAGGAGCCCTCGACCGGGAAGCCCGCCGAACGGCGGGAGGCCGAGCGGGACCGGCCGACCCGGCGGGCGCGGCGTGCCGCCGAGGAGTCGTGGTCCCGGCCCGAGGAGCCACGGTCCCGGCCCGCCGCAGACCCGTGGGATCGGGCGTCGCGGCGCGACGATCCGGACCCGGCGTACCAGCCGGCGGTGGATCCCTGGGACGCCTCGGGCGTGCACACCTGGCCGGCGTCCGGTGAGGTGGACCGGTGGGACGCCTCGGGTGTGAACGCGCTGCCCACGGCGGGTACGGCCGACCGCTGGGACGCCTCCGGCGTCAATGCGCTGCCCGCGCAGGGTACGGCCGACCGCTGGGACGCCCCGCGCGGCGGCGGTGCGGCGGACCGGTGGGACAGCACCGGCCAGTGGGAGCAGCCGGGGGTTCCCGGCCGCTGGGACCAGCCGGACAGCACGGGCCAGTGGGAGCGGGTGGCGGGCGCCGGCCCGTGGGACCGCACCGAGCCGCCGCGCTCCCGGCGGGCCGACGAGGAGGGCTGGCCCGCGCAGGACGAGGGATTCTGGTCGGGCACCCGGCTGGCCGGCGACGATCCGCGGTGGATGGATCCGTCGGCGTCGGCTCCCCGTTCGCCGGCGGTGTCGTACACGGCGCCGCGGCCGCGCAGCGCGCCCGGGGCGTACGGGTCGGGCCGGCGGCCCGACCCGATCGGCGCGCCCCGGGGCAGCGGCCGCCCGACCGTACGCCGGCGGGTCGACGTGGGGACGGGTCCCTGGCAGCGGCGCCTGGAGGACGACCTGCTCGACCCGGACCCGGGTGGGCCGTTCCGGCCGCTGCTCTACACGGCCGCCTGCTACCTGATCCCCGCCGTACTGATCTTCGCGTGGCTGCTGACCCTCGACGCGAATCCGCCGGCGGGCTGCGTCACGGACATCACCGGCGGTGGCTGCGACTCCGCGCGGGCGCACGCGCTCGACTCGCTCGTCGCGGGGGCGCCCCGGTTCGGGTTGGCGCTGGTCAGCAGCCTCGTGGTGGCGGCGCTGTTGCGTCGCGTGGGCACCACCTGGCGGGCCACGACCGTCGCGCTCGCCTCGGCGGTGGTGGGCGGAGGTCTCTCCACCGTGATGATCAGCGCGGTGACCGGCCAACCCATCGGCTGACCTCCGCGCGTACTGCCGCGTGCCCGGCCGATGATCGACACCGGTGTCGACGAGGTGTCGGCGAGGTGCCGGCGTCCGGACCACGGCGGATCCGCGACACGGCGTGGATCGCGGTCGTGCCGGTGGTCATGCGAAAGGGCCCGCACCGACTGCTCGGTGCGGGCCCTTTCGGCTGTGGTGCGTGGAGGATCAGGACCCGACGACGTTCAGGTTGAACGAGGCCGTCACCTCGGGGTGCAGCTTGATCCGCACCGGGTAGGCGCCGGTCGACTTGATGTGACCGGGCAGCTCCAGCCGGCGCCGGTCGAGGACCGGGCCACCGGCGGCCTTGACGGCGTCGACGATCTCGGCCGGGGTGACCGAGCCGAAGAGCCGGCCACCGTCACCGGCGCGGGCCTTGAGGCTGACCTTCAGGCCCTCGAGCTGGCCCTTCACCTCGTTGGCGTGGCCGAGGTCGCGGATCTCCCGGGCCGAGCGGGCCCGCTTGATCAGGGTGACCTGCTTCTCCGCACCCTTGGTCCAGGCGATCGCGAAGCCCTGCGGCAGCAGGTAGTTACGGCCGTAGCCGTCCTTCACCTCGACGATGTCGCCGGGGGCACCGAGGCCGGAAACCTCCTGGGTCAGGATGATCTTCATTTCGGCGCCTCCTCTCAGCGGGTCGTGGCCGTGTACGGCAGGAGCGCCATCTCACGGGCGTTCTTGACCGCACGGGCGATCTGCCGCTGCTGCTGCGAGGTCACGCCGGTCACCCGCCGAGCGCGGATCTTGCCGCGGTCGGAGATGAACTTGCGCAGCAGCGCGGTGTCCTTGTAGTCGATGTAGGTGATCCCGTCCTTGTCGAGCGGGTTCACCTTCTTCTTCGGCTTGCGAAGTGCCGCAGCCTTGGCCATTGCTCTTGCTCCTGGTTTGCGATCGCGGGCGCTCGGCGCCATTAGAACGGGGGCTCCTCGTCGAAGTTTCCGCCGCCCGAGCCGGAACGCGAGGGTGCGGGCGCGGCCGAGGCCCACGGGTCGTCGAAGTTGCCTCCGCCGCCCTGGCCACCACCGCCACCGCCGCCGAAGCCGCCGCCACCGCCGCCGGAGCGGGACATCTTCTGCACCTTCGCCGTGGCGTAGCGCAGCGACGGGCCGATCTCGTCGACCTCGAGCTCGATGACGGTGCGCTTCTCGCCCTCACGGGTCTCGTAGGACCGCTGCCGCAGCCGGCCCGACACGATCACCCGGGCGCCCCGCTGGAGCGACTCGGCGACGTGCTCGGCGGCCTGGCGCCAGACGGTGCACGAGAGGAACAACGGCTCGCCGTCCTTCCACTCGCCGGACGCCCGATCCATGAAACGGGGCGTCGAGGCGACCCGGAACTTGGCGACCGCCGCCCCGGAGGGGGTGAACCGCAACTCGGGGTCATCGGTCAGGTTGCCGATGACCGTGATGGTGGTGTCTCCTGCCATGACCATCTCCTCGCGCACTCATCGTCTCGTCGTACAGGCTCCCAGAGCCCTACGACAGGGTCGATGAGGTTGATCCGGGCGAGCCGGGTTGAATGCTTAGCGCATCTCCGGCCGGATGACCTTGGTGCGCAGCACGGACTCGTTGAGCCGGAGCTGACGGTCCAGCTCGGCCACCGCCGCGGGCGTCGCCTGCAGGTCGATGACGGCGTAGATGCCTTCGGCCTTCTTGTTGATCTCGTACGCGAGGCGCCGGCGGCCCCACACGTCGGTCTTCTCCACCGAGCCACCCGCGGTCCGGATCACGTTCAGGTACGTGTCGAGCGACGGGGCGACGGTGCGCTCCTCGAGGCTGGGGTCGAGGATCACCATGATCTCGTAATGACGCAAGACGTGCTCACCTCCTGTGGGCTAAGCGGCCACGGTCCTTCCGTGGCAGGAGGTCGTGCGTCGTGGCCCGCTCCGGGACCGGGGGGACCCGTCCGGACGCGGACAACCGGACCAGGATACCCGGTCCGGACGATCATGCCCGGGGTGCCCGCGCGGGCGACCCCGCACGCGGCGACGGGGGCCCGCAGCGACCATCAGGCCGGCTTGCGGGCCCCCGTCCACGGGGCCGCGGGGCGTCCCGTCCGCATTCCTTGGGTGGGACCTGGGGAGGAACGACCACACCGATGAGGTTGGACCGAAGACGCCCCGCGGAGCTTTATCGTGTTGTTACCTGACGATACAACGGGTCTCGTCACCTGTTGGGGGAAATGGTCGAAATTTCCAGGAATCTCGCCAGCCTTCCCGCTCGCCGGGCTGGCCCCCGTCGCGTCGGGCCACGCGCCGGCGGAGCCCCGCTTCGCGGAGGGACGGCCGGAAAGCCTTCCCTCCCACCTCATCAACGAGCGTCGGTCCGTCCGGTGACGTTCCGGAGCGCCGACTCGGTCCCGCCGTCATTCCGTGCGTCGGGGGCTCGACGTAGGCTCGCCTGCATGCGTATCGGAGCCCACGTCGATTCGACCGACCCGCTCGCGGAGGCGGCCGCGCGAGCCGCCGACGCCGTGCAGTTCTTCCTCTCCGACCCGCAGGGGTGGAAGGCCCCCAAGCCCAGGGAGGACGCGGAACGCCTGCGCGCCGCCGGGGTCGACATCTACGTGCACGCGCCGTACGTCATCAACGTGGCGACGCTCAACAACCGGATCCGCATCCCCAGCCGCAAGCTCCTGCTCGGGCACGCCGACGCGGCCGCCACGGTGGGGGCGAAGGGCCTGATCGTCCACGGTGGGCACGTCAACGCCGGTGACGACCTGGCCGTCGGCTTCGACAACTGGCGCAAAACCTTCGCGTACGCGGCCGAGTCCGGCGGCTTCCGGGTTCCGGTCCTCATCGAGAACACCGCCGGCGGCGAGAACGCCTGCGCCCGGCGGCTGGACGCGCTCGCCCGGCTCTGGGACGCCGTGGGCGAGTTCGAGGTGGGCTTCTGCCTGGACACCTGTCACGCGCACGCCGGCGGCGAGGAGCTGCTCGGGCTGGTCGACCGCGTCAAGGCGATCACCGGGCGCATCGACCTGGTGCACGCCAACAACTCCAAGGGAGCGTTCGGCTCCGGCCAGGACCGGCACGACAACCTCGACGGCGGCACGATCGACCCCGACCTGGTGGTCGCGCTGATCCGGGCCGCCGGCGCGCCGGTCGTCGTCGAGACCCCGGGCGGCGCGACGGGCCAGGCGGCCGACATCGCGTTCCTCCGCGAGCAGCTGGGTGTGGAGCAGCGGCCGGCATGACCACCGGACAGTCCGAGACCGGCGGCGCGGCCGCCGGCGACACGAAGGCGGCAGACGACGTGCGGGACGCCACCCGGGGCAGCGGCACGGACGACCCGCCGCGGCCGGGCATCACCGGCGAGGGCGCGGACACCGGTGCCGGCGGCAAGCCCGCGACGACCGGAACGGCCACCGAGCCCCTCGACGACGAGGCCAGCCGCGGTAGCGAACCCGCGGACGGCGACGCCGGCCGCAGCGGCGACCGCGCCGGCACCGCACCGTCGACCGACGGCGACCGGGCCACCGGCAGCGACCGGGGCACGGCCGGTGCCGACGCCGTGTCGCCGCCGCTTCCGGCCACCGCCGCTACCGCCCCCGCCGCTACCGACGCCACCGCTGCCTCCGGCACCTCCGCCGCTACCGACGCCACCGCTGCCTCCGGTAACGGAGGCGCCGCGGGTGCCACCGGCGGCCCGGCGACGAAGGACGCGGCCAGCACGACGACCGAGGGCGGGACCGCCACGAAGGCGGACGACCTGGCCGCCACGAAGACGGACGTTCCTGTCGTGGCGGGCAAACCCGAACCGGACCGGTGGGCCGCGTTCGCGCCCGCTCCCGAGCCGGTGCTGACCCGTCCCCGCCGGGCCGTCCGGGCCGTCGGCCGTTCCCTCATCCACGAGTGGACGCTCGCGGCGCTGGGCTCGCTCGCCCTCGCCGTGCTGATGACCTGGCCGACGCTGCGCTACCCGCTCTACACGCTTCCGCAGGACACCTGGGACCCGAGCCTCCAGGCCTGGCAGATGGCCTGGTCCGGCCATGTGCTGGTGACGAACCCGGCGCAGCTCTGGCAGTCCAACACGTTCTTTCCCGAGGTGTGGAGTTTCGCGTTCTCCGACACCCTGCTCGGCTACGCGCCGGCGGGGATGCTCGGCACCGGGCCCGAGGCCGCCGTGCTCCGCTACAACATCATGTTCGTGCTGGCGCACGCGCTCGCCACGTTCGGCGCGTACGCGCTGGCGCGGCAGCTCGGCTCGGCGCGCATGGGCGCCGCCGTGGCCGGTGTGAGCTACGCGTACGCGCCGTGGCTGCTGGCGCAGGCCGGCCACCTTCACGTGCTCTCCAACGGCGGTATCCCGCTGGCGCTGGCCATGCTGGCCCGCGGCCACGGCTGGTCGCTGCGCCACGGCTACCGCCCCGAGCGCCGCCACGACGGCTGGGTCTACGCCGGCTGGCTCGTGGCGGCGTGGCAGCTCAGCCTCGGCTTCGGCATCGGCCTGCCGTTCGCGTACCTGCTCGGCGTCACGGTGGTCGTGGCCGCCGCCATCTGGTACGCGCGCAGCTTGTTCTGGCGGGTACGGCGGCCGTTCGGCCGGCGGCTGGTCGTCGCGAACGTGGTCGGCGGCATTCTCTTCGCCGGCGTCGGCCTGCTGATGGCGATCCCCTACTTCAGGGTCACCGAGCTGCACCCGTACGCCGAGCGCACCATCGGCGACATCGCGCTCTTCTCGCCGCCCGCATCGGGTTTCGTCACCGCGCCCGCCGAGTCACGGGTGTGGGGCGGGCTGCACGAGGGCGCGCGGGCGGCGCTGCCCTGGCACCCCGAGATGACGCTGCTCCCCGGCTTCGTGCTCTACGCGCTGGCCGCCGGCGGTCTGTTCTTCTCGGTCTGGCGGCTGCGCCACCGCCTGTTCCTGCTCGCCGGGGTGCTGGGCACGATGGTGCTGGCCATGGGCACCCGGTTCTTCGGCGGCACCTGGACCTACGGGCTGCTCTTCGAGCACCTGCCCGGCTGGAACGGCCTGCGCACGCCGGGCCGGCTGATGCTCTGGGCCACCCTGCTGCTCGGCCTGCTCGCCGCGGGCGCGGTCACCGCGCTCACCGACCGGGTACGCGAGCTGGCCGCACAGCGGATCCCCTCCTGGCCCGGCCCGTGGCTGCGGCTGGCCACCCTGCTGCCGCTGCTGCTGGTGACCGTGGAGGGGTTGAACGCCACCCCGCACCCGGTGGCGCCGGCACAGCCGGCCGCCATGCGCCTGGTGGACGGGCCGATGCTGGTCCTGCCGAGCAACCAGAGCCTCGACCAGCACGTGATGCTCTGGTCCACCACACACTTCCAGGACGTGGTGAACGGTGGCAGTGGCTTCACCCCTCGCCAGCTGGACGACGTCCGCCGCGTGACGCAGACGTTCCCGGACAAGACCAGCGTCGACTACCTGCGTGTCCTGGGCGTGCGCAACGTGGTGCTGCTGCGGGACCAGTTGCCCGGCACGCCGTGGGAGATCACCGTCGACCAGCCGGTGGACTCGCTCGGCATCACCCGCGAGGAGATGGGCAACGCCGTGGTCTACCGGCTCTTCGCCGGTGATCCGTCGGCCGATCCCCAACCTCAGCCCGCCCCGACCGGCCAGCCCGGCCTGCCGGGCAACCTGCCGAGCGGTCTGCCCACCAGCCTGCCCAGCGGCTTCCCGACCAGCCTGCCGAGCGGCTTCCCGACGAACCTGCCGAGCGGGCTACCGACCAGCCTGCCCAGCGGCTTTCCGACGAACCTGCCCGGCGGCCTGCCGACCGGACTGCCGACCCAGGCGGCGGCCGGGCAGAACCCGGCCGCCGGCCGATAGCGGCTCAACCGCCGAAGTCAACCGTCGTACCCGCGCCACGCCGGCACGGGCGTGGCGCGGCGCGCTCAGCGGCTCAGCCAGCGGCCGGTAACGGCTCGGCCGTCGACGGGCGCCGTCGTCGCCACGGCAGCCACGGGGCGTCCGGCGCGCCGTCGAACACTCCTCCGTCCGGGTCGTCTGCGTAGGTGGCCCGGACCGGATCCCGTTCGGGCTGCAGGATGTCACGCACGACCAGGCCGCAGAGCACCACGACGGTGATCAGGCGCAGCGCGGCAGCCAGCACGAACACGCCCTCCGGGAAGACCGGACGCCCGGTCGCCGCGCCGAGCAGCTCGCCGTAGAAGGCCGCGAAGTAGCAGACCTCGGCCACCTGCCAGGCGAGGAACGCTCCCCAGCGCGGGCGTGCCAACACGGCCAGTGGCAGCAGCCAGAGCACGAACTGCTGGGACCACACCTTGCTGAAGATCAGGAACGCGGCGACCACCAGGAACGCGAGCGGGGCGAGCCGGGGCCGGCGGGGCGCCAGGAACGCGAGCGCGGCCACGCCGAGGCAGGCCAGCCCGAAGAGGGCGTACGAGAGCAGGTTGAGCGCCGGGATGTGGGCGTTCAGCCACTCGAACGGGCCGAGCTGGGCGGGGTCGTTGCCCACCTTGCCGTCGAGGTAGCGGCCGATGTACCAGACCGTGCCCCAGTCGATGGGGCGTGTATCGCTCAGCTCGAAGAAGCGGTCCCAGTTCTCCCGGTAGGGCACGGCGGCCGGCAGGTTCGCCACGACCACCGCCACCGCGGCCGCGCCGACGGCGGTGAACGCGGCGCGCAGCCGGTTCGCGCGCAGGCCGAGCACCAGCAGGGGGCCGAGCAGGAAGAGCGGCCACAGCTTCGCGGCGCCGGCCAGCCCGAGCAGCACACCGGCCACCACGGGTCGCCGCTTCGCCCAGGCCAGCAGGCCGAACGCGGCCAACCCGACCGCGAGCAGGTCCCAGTTGACGGTGGCGGTGAGCAGCAGCGCCGGCGCCAGCGCGAAGAGCGCGGCGTCCCAGGGTCGTCGTCGCCGCAGCGCGAGGATCACGGCCACCGTGGCCACCGCGAGCGCGCCGAGCACCAGGGCGTTCAGGTTGTAGAACCACTGGCCCTGGTTGATGCTCGGGTCGTCGCTACCGAGGGCGTGCACGGGCAGGCCGAGCGCGCCCATGAAGTACCCGGTGAGCACCGGGTACTCGACCGGGTGGTCACGGTAGGGCACCTTGCCCTCGTTGAGGCCCTCCGCGTAGTACAGGGCGAGCACGTCCGTGTAGCAGAAGCGCGTGTACTGGACGTTGTTCTGCCAGGCGCCGTCCTGGCAGGGCGACTTCTGCACCCAGTGCAAGGCGAGCGTGAGGCAGGCGAGCGCCAGGACGATCCGGGCGGCCGTCCAGAAGCGCCGCTCCCGGCCGGCCGGCCGGTCGAGGGCCGTGGCGTGGTCGCCCAGCGGCCCGCCGATCAGCCCGGACATTCCCCGGACGAACCCGTCCGAGCGGGACGGGTGATCGCTGGTGCCGGCGTCGTCGAGGTCGGGCGTCGACTGGGTGCTCATGAAGAGGCATCCTGCCGTACGTTCCGGGTCGGCGTCCCGTCCCGGCCCCCAGATGTCGGACGCGAAGACGCCGCCGGCGGCCGGATGGTGGTCCGGCCGCCGGCGGCGTCGATGGTCGCGTCAGTACCTGGTCGGTGCTGTACTCGGTAGCAGCCCGCCGCCGGTGCCGCCGGGCAGCAGCGGCCCGCCGGGCCGGCCGCCGCCGTTGTTGTTGCCGCCGTCGTTTCCACCCCCGGTGTTCCCGCCGCCGTTGTTGGGCGGGCACAGGAGGCCGAACGGGTCGGCGCACGGAGGCGGCTGCGTCGGGGGCGGCGGGGGCGCCTCGCCGTTGCCGGAGTTCGGGTCACCGATGTTGGCGGCCGGCGGGAAGTCCATCTTCTTCTCGCCCTTGAGCGCCTGGTCCATGAACCGTTCCCAGATGGCGCCAGGCAGGTTACCGCCGCTGACCTTCGTCCCGCCCTTGAGCCGCAGCGGCTTCCGGTCCTTGACGTTGCCGACCCACACGGCGGTGGCGATCTGCGGCGTGTAGCCGATCATCCAGGCGTCGCCGTTCTCCGGGCTGTTCTCCTTCTGCTCCCAGGTACCGGTCTTGGAGGCCGCCTTGCGGCCACCCTCCAGCTCGTGGTGGACCTGCGCCGGGTAGTCCTCCAGCACCGACGTCACGTCGGCCACGACGTCCTTGTTGATCCGCCGCTCCGGCTTGAGCTTCTCGCTGCTGATCTTCTTCCACTTGCCGGTCGCGTCCTGCTTCTCGACCGAGTAGAGGAAGTGCGCCTTGTTGTAGACGCCGCCGTTGGCGAAGGTGGCGACACCGTTGGCGTGGTCCAGCACCGTGATCGGGTACTGGCCGTAGCCGACCACGTGGAAGAACGGCCCGTTCGGGTGGGCGATGTCCGCCGGCTTGGACTTCGTCAGGTCGTACGGCTTCTGCGGGTTGGTGTCGGTCCGCCACATGGTGGTGACCCCGGCCTTCTTGGCCATGTCGATGACCTTGTCCGGCCCGATCTCCTCGGTCACGTGGTAGAACGGCACGTTCAGCGACTTCAGCGTCGAGACCCGCAGCGTGCAGGAGTTGCCGCAGGAGGGGTTGTCGTCACCCGCGTTGCTGACGTGGAACTCGACGCCGTCCGGGGTGAAGCCCTTGCCCTTCCACCGCGACTCGAGTGCCTTGCCGGCCTCGAGCGCCGCCGCCAACGTGTAGATCTTGAAGCTCGAGCCCGGGGAGTGGCCACCGGTCACGTTCCCGCTGCTGTCGACGTTCTTGCCGGCGTAGTCGGTGCCGACGCCGGTGTCACCGCCGTAGTAGGCGAGCACCCGGCCGTTCTCCGGGTCGACCGACACCACGGCGGCCATCAGGTTGCTGGGCTGCCCGTCGAGTTCCGAGCCCTTCGACTTGCGCTGGGCGGTCTTGACGGCCGCCTCCTGGATCTTCGTGTCGATGGTGGTGCGGATCCGGTAGCCGCCGGACATCAGCGCCTGCGAGCAGAGCGGCTTGTCGTCGGTCACCTCCGCCTCGTTCTCGACGCAGAGCCCCTTCTCCTGCATCTCCTGGCGAACGTAGTTGATCACGTTGCCGTACGGCGTGTTCACGCCGTAGTCGACGCCGATGCCGCCCTTCTTCGGGGCCTTCAGCGTCTTGCTCGGGTACTCCGTGGGCGCCTGCGGCTTGCCCGGGGCGTTCAGCCAGCCCTCCTGGATCATGCCGCCGATGACGTAGTCCCACCGGCTCTTGGCGTCCGTCGGGTTGATCGCCGGGTCGTAGCCCTTGTGGCTGGCGCTCGGCTCCGGCTGCTTGATGAGGGCGGCCAGCACGGCGCCCTCGGCCGGGTTGAGCTTGTCGACGTCCTTGCCGAAGTAGGTCTGCGCCGCCGCCTGGATGCCGTACGCGCCCCGGCCGAAGTAGATCACGTTGAGGTAGTGCTGCATGATCTGCGGCTTGGTGTACTCGTCGTTCAGCTTGGAGGCGAAGATCGCCTCCTTCACCTTCCGGGCGTACGTGTCGTCCTTCAGGTTGTCGTACGCGTTGCGCGCGTACTGCTGCGTGATCGTCGAGGCACCCTGCTTGTCGCCGCCCGTGAAGTTGTTCCAGGCGGCCCGGACGATGCCCTTGTAGTCCACGCCGGAGTGCCGGTAGAAGTTGCGGTCCTCGGCCGCCGCCACCGCGTCCTGCACGAACTGGGGGATCTTGTCGATGGTGACCAGGGTGCGGTTCTCCTGGCCCACCTTCGCGATGATCGTCTTGTTGTCGAACGCGTAGAGCGTGGTCGCCTGCGGCGGGGTGATCTCCTCGGGCAGCACCACGTTGGTCGAGTAGTAGGTGAACCCGACAACGCCGAGGCCGGCGAGCATGATGAAGACCGCGAAGCCGGCGATCAGCATGTTGATCCGCTTGCGCTTCTTGGCCCGGGCCACCGCGTCGGGGTCGCCGGCGCCGCGGGCGGCCCGGCGCGGCCCGGTCGGGCCACCGGGGCCACCCGGCCCGCCCGAGCCGGGCGAGACACTCGCCCGCGCCACGGCGGCGCGACCGCCCACGGACGCCGAACCGACACTGGCCCGCCCGGCCGAGGCCGCACCGACGGAGGCTGCGCCCACGGAGGCGGCGCCCACGGAGGCCCGCCCGGCCGGACCGGCCGGGGAGACCGGGACGGAGGCACGCCCCGCTCCGGCACGACCGGTCGCGCCGCCGGCCGCCGGGGACACCGGCACCGAGGCGCGTCCGGGGCCGGCGCGTCCGGCGGAGGCCGAACCGGATGCTCCGCCCGGTGGCGGGACCGAGGCCCGACCGCCCGAGGCGCTGCCGCGGGGCGCCACCGAGGCGCGTCCGGCGGAGGCCGAGCCCTCCTGAGCCGACCAGCCGTTCCCCGCCGGGTTACCGCCGGGCCGGCGGAACGCGTCGTCCGCCCCCCGTCCGGGGTCACCACTCGGGTTCGGGATCTGGGCCCGCCCACGCGAACTGGGATCGCCGTACGAGTTCATTCCTCACACCCTGCCGGTCGCGGTGGAGCGCCACTGCGCGTCCACCGGGTTGCCGTGAGCTGTTTCACGATTCATCGCGGCACGAGTCTGCCGGATGCGTGAAGCCGTATCCGAATCAATCGGGCCAATCAGGCCAATCACCCGTCGTTCGTCCCGGCGGTCCTGCGCGGCGCCGCGGCCGATCGATCGGGATTGGCTCACCGTTGCGCCTCTCGCCTTCGCCGGACCGAGCCGGAAGTGGAACCATCGCCGTCCGCCGCGCCCGGCTCCGGCCCGCCATCGGTGCCGCCGGCCAGCCCGTCACGGCCGAGCAGGTACTGCTCGACGAGATGGTTCCAGTCACAACCGAGGCACACCTCCACCACGAAGACCTGGAACTCACGTAGCGTCATCGCCAGCACGGGCAACTCCGCCAGCGTCCGCGCCTGGCCGGCGGACTGCTTGAGTTCGTCTCCGTAAATGTAGTGGACGTGGATCAGGTTCTCGCTCCGGCAGATCGGGCAACGCTCGTCGGTCGGCTCGCCATGGAACCGAGCAGCGTTCTTCAGGTACGGCGAGGCGTCGCAGACGTCGTAGGTGCCGACCCGACCGGCCAGGAGCTCACGCAGCACCGCTCGCTTCCGGAGCGAGTAGTCGACGACCTGGCGCTGCGTACGCATGCGGAGAAGGGTACGCGGTCCGGCCGGACGAGGCGACCGCGGTGACGATGCGTGACGGCAGAACCTCGGAATGGGGGTTTGCCCTGGCCATGGCGATCCGCTAGCGTGCGATGTATCGGTCCGATACATCGCCGCGGTTACCACTCCGCGCACAGGGTAAAGGAAGGGTGGCCGGTGCTGGAACTCGCCATCCTCGGCCTGTTGCAGGAGTCTCCGATGCACGGCTACGAGCTGCGCAAGGAGTTGACCGCCAAGCTCGGCGCGATCCGGGCGGCGATCAGCTACGGCTCGCTCTACCCGACCCTGCGGCGGTTGCAGGCGTCGGGCTGGATCACCGAGGCTGCCGAGACACCCGCCACCGCCGAGGAGGTTCCCGCGCTGACCAGCCGACGTGGTCGGGTGGTCTACAAAATCACCGCGGAGGGCAAGGAACGCTTCGCCCAGCTCATCGCGCAGGCGGGGCCCGAGACGTACGACGACACGGGCTTCGGTGTGCACTTCGCGTTCTTCGCCCGGACCGACCAGGCGACCCGACTGCGCATCCTGGAGGGTCGCCGCCGCAAGATCGAGGAACGTCGCGAAGGGCTACGCGACGTGCTGGCCCGGGCGGCCGAACGCCTCGATGCGTACACCCTGGAACTGCAGCGCCACGGCCTCGATGCCTGTGAGCGCGAGGTCCGCTGGCTGGAGGAGCTCATCGCCAACGAGCGCTCCGGCCGAGCCCCGACGGTCCCGGAACCCGGGACGGCCGGCGGTCGACGAGAAGACACCAGCCCGCCCCCGCCTGGAGAGTCCAGGACAGAGCGGCCGTGATGAAGAAGAAGGAGGCAGACGCTATGGGCTCCGTCCGCGTCGCCATCGTCGGTGTGGGTAACTGCGCCTCGTCCCTCGTGCAGGGCGTCGAGTACTACCGGAACGCCGACCCCAACGATCGCGTCCCGGGTCTCATGCACGTCACCTTCGGCGACTACCACGTCTCCGACGTGCAGTTCGTCGCGGCGTTCGACGTGGACGCCAAGAAGGTGGGCATGGACCTCGCCGAGGCCATCGTCGCCAGCGAGAACAACACCATCAAGCTCTGCGACGTACCGCCCACCGGCGTGACCGTGCAGCGGGGCCCGACCTTCGACGGCCTGGGCCTGTACTACCGGGAGATCATCGAGGAGTCGGACGTCGAGCCGGTAGACGTCGCCCAGGCGCTGCGCGACGCGCAGGTCGACGTGGTCGTCTCCTACCTGCCGGTGGGCTCCGAGGAGGCCGACAAGTTCTACGCGCAGGCCGCGATCGACGCCGGCTGCGCGTTCGTGAACGCCCTGCCGGTGTTCATCGCCTCCGACCCGGTGTGGGCGCAGAAGTTCACCGACGCCGGCCTGCCGATCGTCGGCGACGACATCAAGAGCCAGGTGGGCGCCACCATCGTGCACCGCGCCCTCGCGAAGCTCTTCGAGGACCGCGGCGTCGAGCTGCTGCGCACGTACCAGCTCAACTTCGGCGGCAACATGGACTTCATGAACATGCTGGAGCGCAACCGCCTGGTCTCGAAGAAGATCTCGAAGACCCAGTCGGTGACGTCCCAGATCCCGCACGAGATGCAGAAGAGCGACGTGCACATCGGCCCGTCGGACCACGTGCCGTGGCTGGACGACCGCAAGTGGGCGTACATCCGCCTGGAGGGCCGCTCGTTCGGCGACGCCCCGCTCAACGCCGAGCTGAAGCTCGAGGTGTGGGACTCCCCGAACTCGGCCGGCGTCATCATCGACGCCGTCCGGGCCGCGAAGATCGCGCTGGACCGGAAGATCGGTGGCCCGATCCTGTCGGCCTCGTCGTACTTCATGAAGTCCCCGCCGGTGCAGTACGCCGACCACGACGCGCACGCCGCCGTGGAGGCGTTCATCGCCGGCGAGGTCGAGCGCTGACGCGCTGACCCCCGCAACGGCCGAGGGCCGGGTCCGTACGGACCCGGCCCTCGCCGCGTTCAGACCCTCGTCGCCGGGGTCACTTCCAGCTCGGCGTGCCCTGCTTGGCCCGCTCGGCCCGGCTCTGGCCGGCCGACTCGGCGCTACGCGCGGAGGCGGAGGCCGAGAAGGGCAGGATGGCCGGGTTGACCTGGCCGACGCTCAGCACGAACGCCACGATGTCGATGATGATGTGGGTCGTCCGGTGGGCGTACACCGAGATGTAGTCGTAGTTGTACCCGATGCCCGACATGAACGAGTTCGAGAGAATCTGGTTCGCCGAGTAGTTGATCGTCGAGAAGTCCGCCGGGCGCGTGATGCCGTGCGGGTAGACCTGCACGAAGCCCGAGGCGACGGCGGTGGTCACGGTGAGGTTGCCGAAGAGGGCGTCACCGACGAACACGAAGTCGGTCAGGTCGAGGTGGATGACCTGGCGGTCCCGGAGGCGACCGGAGCTGTCCAGGGTCGTCGACGACGCGTTCACGATCCGGGCGCGCCCCGCGGCCGTACGGGTGTCGACCAGCCGCTGCGGCGCGATCGGCACGATCCGGTTGGAGTTGCCCGTGGTGTGCACGTAGTCGACCCAGCCAGGCGCGGAGATGACCTGGAAGTTGCCGTCCTTGTCCACGCCGATAGAGCCGACCGGCGCCTGGTCGCTCAGGAAGTCGCCGCTGGGCACCAGGTGCAGCGCGGGGCCGGAGATGTCGAAGCCGTTCTGGTCGGTGATGTTCGTGTTCGCGAGTCGCAGCGTGGGCCCGGCCGCGGTGCTGGTCAGTGCCGTGGTGGTCCCGAGGGCGAGGTTGTTCGCTCCCTGGATCACCGGCTGACCCGGGTCGGCCTGGGCCGGGGCGGCCGCCGCGGCGCCGACCACGGTGGTGCCGGCGACGCCGGCCGCCACGGTGCCGGCCCGGCGCAGCAACCGGCGGCGGTCGACCGTCTTGTCCTCGATCTCGCTCATCTGTCCCCCGTGAGGAATCGGAATACATTGACGCCGTAGATCATGGCTTGGATGACCCCGGTCCACATCGACCGATCGGACGGTAACGCCCGTTTCGCTCTCGGGAAGCGGCGCGCCGGTCAGGACCAGGCGCTCTGCAGGGCGACACGGGCCTCCAGCTCCAACAGGTGCACCTTCCGGTCGAGCCCGCCGCCGAAGCCGACCAGCTTGCCGCCCGCACCCACGATGCGGTGGCACGGCACGATGACCGGGACCGGGTTGCGGTTGCAGGCCACCCCGACCGCCCGGGCGGCGCCCGGATCCCCCAGGCGGCGCGCCACGTCGCCGTAGGTGAGCGTCTCCCCGTACGGGATGCCGGTCATCTCGCGCCACACCGCCCGCTCGAAGTCGGAGCCCCGCGGAATCGTCACCGGCACGGTGAAGTCGGTGAGGTCACCGGCGAAGTAGGCCCGCAGCTGCGCGACGGCCTCCCGAGCCGGCGCGTCGGCCGGCTCGTCGAGGGCCGTCGCGACGCGGCCGAAGTGCGTTCCGCAGACGCTCGTGCCGTCGGTGGCCACGGAGAACTCGCCGATCGGCGAGTCGAGCACGGTCCAGCGCATCCACCCATTGTCCGCACCCGGGCGACATCCTCGTCCACCCCGCCGGGGCGGTGCGGACGCCGCCGGGCGCGTCACGGGTCAGAGCAGGCTGACGCCGAGCAGCAGCGCCCCGACGACCAGGCAGGCGCCGCCGGCCACGGTGAGCCAGATGAGCTTGTTGGGCCGGGTGTCCCGCGGTCGCACCACGGAGAGGAAGAACCCCAGCGGCATCAGGACCGGCGCCGCCACGAACAGGGACCGGATGAGGGTGCGGACACCGTCCGACGCGTCGGCGTGGTCGACGTACGGCAGGACGACGAGCGCGAACAGCACGAGGACGCCGGCGTGCGCGTGGCCGGCGGTCCACAGCCCGCGGCGTACCGGGTTGTCGAGGTAGCCGGCCTTGCGCCGGGCGAGGTGCATGAGCAGGGTCAGGCCGCCGTACGCCACGGCGACCACGGTGATGAGCAGGATGCCGGCGGTGGTCAGGGTTGCCGAGGACATGGGACACCTCCGTCTTGTCGCTGTCAAGATTGACGCCACCGGCGCATCTTGTCAACAGCAAGATTGAGGATCGGGGCAACATCCCGGGCGCGGCCGGCGTCTGTGCAACGGAGGTGGACGGTGGCTCAGAGAACCGACGGCGAGTTCACCGCTTTCGTGAACGAGCGTGGAGACGTCCTGCTGCGCGTCGCGTACGCCCTCGCCGGCAACCAGCACGCCGCCGAGGACCTGCTGCAGAACGCGCTGGCGAAGGCGTACGCCCGGTGGCCGCGCATCCGCGGCGACGCCGAGCCGTACGTACGGCGGATCCTCTACCACGACCAGATCTCCGGCTGGCGACGCCGCGCCCGCCGCCCGGAGGTGCCGGTCGCGGTGCTGCCCGAACGCGCGGTGGACCGGGACAGCGGCGACGACGCCGACCTGCGGCTGCTGCTGCGCGAGGCGCTGCTGGCCCTCCCGCCGCGGCAGCGGGCGGTGCTGACCCTGCGCTACCTCGAGGACCTGAGCGTCGAGGAGACCGCCAACGTGCTCGGCTGCCGGGTCGGCACGGTGGCCAGCCAGGCCTCCAAGGCCCTGGCCAAACTACGGCGGCTCGTGCCCGCCCTCGACGGCGTCGTCGCGGAGGTGAACCGGTGAGCAGAGACCTGGAAGACGCCGTGCGGACGGCGGTCCGCGATCTCGCGGGCGAGGCGCGACTGCCCCTCGACCTCGCCGGCGAGGCGTCCCGCCGGGGCCGCCGCCTGCGCCGCCGGCGCCGGGCCGCCGCCTCGGCCGGCGCGTTCGCCGCCGTCCTCGTCCTGGCGGTGCCGTACCTCTGGCTTCGGCCCGACCCTCCCGCCGGGGACGGCGCCGCCTGGCAGCCCGCCCCCGAGGCGTCGGCGACCGCCACGACCCCGGGAACCCCGGAGGCCACCCCGGTCCCCTCCACCGGCCCCACACCCGGCAAGGACTGGATACGTCGGCCCCTCACCCTCCCCGGCGGCTGGGTCCTGACCGGCGCCGGCTCGACCGGTGCCCCCGCCACCACCGGCTGGGCGCTGGACCGCGACGCCGGCCGCTATGTCGCCGTCGACCGGTACGAGGTGCTCCTCGCGCCACCGCGGGGCGACGTCGCGGCGGTCGTCGACTACGAGCGGACCGGCGAGATCGGCCTCCTCGACCTGCGCACCAAGGCGGTGCACTGGGTGCCCACGGGTCCGCACATCATGACCCCGCAGTGGTCGCCGGACGGCCGGCGGCTCGCGCTGACCCTCATGGACAAGGCGACCGGCGGCCTCGCGCTCGGCGTCCTCACCGTGGGCGGTGGCTACCGCACCTACCCGGTGGACACCAAGCGGTACCTCTGCACCGACCGGTGCTCCTTCACCTGGTCCCGGGACGGCCGGAACGTGGTGCTCCAGCAGACCGACCCGGACGCGCCCCGGTCGGAGTCCGCGCCGCACGTACGCCGCGGCGTGCAGCTCTTCTCACCCGACGACGGCCGCGCCACCCGGTTCGTGCCCGTCCCCGGGGACCCGGCCGGGCCGTGGTCGTGGTCGCCGGACGGCCGGCTCGTGGTGATCAAGGGACCGGACGGTCCGCGGATCGCCGAGGCCGCCACCGGGCGGATCGTCGCCACGGCGCCCGGTGAGGACGCCGCCTGGGTGACCGGGGACCGGCTGCTGTACCGGGACGTGCCGGCGAACGCCCTCGTGCTGGTGGACGTGGACGGCCGCGAGCTGGCCCGGCAACCGCTGCCTCCGGCGCTGGACAACCTGACGCTGGTCATCGCGCCGGAGTGACAAGTGACCCACGGCGCCGGACTGACCCACGGCGCCGGATCCCGGCCGTCGGCGGCCGGGACCGCCCCGGCCGTCAGTCGACGATGCCCTCGTCGCGGGCCCAGCGGAGCAGTTCCGCCTCGGCGGCGTCCCGGTCCAGCGGGCCGCGCTCCAACCGCAGGTCCTTGAGGTACTTCCACGCCCGGCCCACGACCGGCCCGGGCGGCACGCCGAGCAGCTCCATGATCGCGTTGCCGTCCAGGTCGGGGCGGACCCGGGCCAGGTCCTCCTCGGCCGCGATCAGGGCGATCCGCTCCTCCAGCGCGTCGTAGTCCGCGGCGAGCTGCGCGGCCTTGCGCCGGTTGCGGGTCGTGCAGTCCGAGCGGGTCAGCTTGTGCAGCCGGGGAAGCAGGTCACCGGCGTCGGTCACGTACCGGCGGACCGCCGAGTCGGTCCACTCGCCCCGCCCGTACCCGTAGAAGCGCAGGTGCAGCGCCACCAGCGCGGTGACCTTCCCGGTGACGTCCTTCGGGTACCTCAGCGCCTTCATCCGGGCCTTGGTGAGCCGGGCGCCGACCACCTCGTGGTGGTGGAAGCTCACCCGGCCGTCGGACCCGACCGACTTCGTGGCCGGCTTGCCCACGTCGTGCATGAGCGCGGCCATCCGGAGGATGAAGTCGCAGCCCTCCTCCTCGAACCCGACGGCGTTGCTGACCACGGTGAGGGTGTGCTCGTAGACGTCCTTGTGCTGGGCGTGCTCGTCGATCTCCAGCTTCAGCCCGGTCAGCTCCGGCAGGAAGCGCTCGGCCAGCCCCGTGTCGACGAGCAGCCGGAGACCGGTGATCGGGTCGGCGCCGCAGAGCAGCTTGGTGAACTCGTCGCGGATCCGCTCGGCCGTGATCCGGTCCAGGTCGGCGGCCATGGCCGTCATGGCCGCCCGTACGTCGGGGTGCACCGTGAAGCGCAGCTGGGCGGCGAACCGGGCGGCGCGCAGCATCCGCAGCGGGTCGTCCCGGAACGACTCCTGCGGCGAGGCGGGCGTACGGATCACCTTGGCCGCGAGGTCGTCGAGCCCGCCGTGCGGGTCGGTGAAGCGGTGGTCGGGCAGGCTTACGGCCATCGCGTTGATCGTGAAGTCCCGCCGCTTCAGGTCCTCGGTGAGGTTGGTGCCGTACACCACCACGGGGTTCCGGCTGACCTGGTCGTACGACTCGGCACGGAACGTGGTGATCTCCAGCCGCAACCCGCCGTGCTGCGCGCCGATGGTGCCGAACTCACGGCCGGTCTCCCAGACCGCCTCCGCCCAGCCCTTGATGATCTGGAGGGTCTGGTCGGGGTGCGCGTCGGTGCAGAAGTCCAGGTCCTCACCGAGGCGGCCCAGCAGGGCATCACGCACCGAACCGCCCACCAGGTGCAGCTCGTGGCCGGCCCGCGCGAAGCGCCGGCCCAACTCGTCGGCGACCGGGGAGACGCGGAGCAGTTCGGCGACGGCGTTGCGCTGCGCGGCGGTGAGGTCGCGGCGGTCGACGGCGTGCGGTGCGGAGGCTTCGGACATGGGATCGCCAGCCTATCGGGCCGGATCGGGATCTCGTCCGCCGGGCGCGGGTAACGGGCTCGCGTTGACTAAGGTCTGTGACGTGCGGGCGGGCGCCCGGCGCGAGGTACCCGGGGAGGCTGGAACATGAGCGGCGGGCTCTACCGCAGCGCGAACGCCGCACAGGGCGGCGGCCCCGGGGGGTACGACGGTGGCCCGACGCCGGACGGCGCCACGTTCATCTCGGCCGAGCCGCTCAACCAGCCGTCGATCGAGTCGACGGCGCCCCCGCAGGAGCAGGTGGCCGAGGCGAGCGCCGCCACCAACAGCGCGGTGATGGCGATCGGCAGCCTCGTGAGCCGGGGCACCGGCTTCCTGCGGACGCTCGCGCTGACCGCCGCGCTGGGCGGCGCGCTGGTGGGCGACGCGTACACCACGGCGCAGATCCTGCCCGGGATGGTCTACGAGTTCCTGCTGGGCGGCATCCTCACCAGCGTGCTGATCCCGGTGCTCGTACGCCGGCGCAAGGCCGACACCGACGGCGGCCAGGCGTACGCCCAGCGGCTGCTCACCCTCGCGGTGGTGACGCTGGCGGCGGCCGCGCTGATCGCGGTGGCCGTGGCGCCGCTGCTGACCAGTCTCTACACGAGCGACAACCGCGGCGACGACTACCGCAGCCTCGTCACCGCCCTGTCGTACCTCATGCTGCCGATGATCTTCTTCACCGGCCTTAGCGCGTTGATCAGCGCGGTGCTCAACACCCGGGGGCACTTCGCGGCGCCCATGTGGGCGCCGATCCTGAACAACATCGTGGTGATCGCGACCGCCGGCCTCTACATCGGCATCTTCGGCGCGGAGATCATCCGCCCGGACCAGATGACCCCCGGCCGGATCATCCTCATCAGCGGCGGCACCCTGCTCGGCGTCGCGATCCAGGCGGCCGGCCTGCTGCCGGCCCTGCGCAAGGTCGGGTTCCGGTGGAAGCTGCGGTTCGACTTCCGCGCGCTCGGCCTCCGCGAGCTGGGCCGGCTCGGCGGCTGGATGTTCTGCTACGTCGCGGTCAGCCAGGTCGGTCTCATCGTCCTGTTCAACCTGTTGAACCGGGCGGGCGACGGTGACGCCGGCGCGCTGATCTACAACAACGTGTTCCTGCTGCTGATGATGGCGCACGGCATCATCGCCGTCTCGATCATCACGGCACTGATGCCCCGGATGAGCGCCGCCGCCGCCGACGGCCGGTACGCCGACTTCGCGGCCGACCTGTCCCGGGGCACCCGCACGGTCTCCGCGGTGCTCGCCCCGATCGCGGTCTGCTACGCGGTGCTGGCCGGCCCGCTGGCCGTCGTGCTCTTCCGCTACGGCGCCTTCAGCGACGAGAACGCCGCCGACACCTCGCTGGTGCTCCTGCTCGCGGCGCTCGCCCTCGTGCCGTTCGCGATCAGCCAGCTCTTCACCTTCGCCTTCTACGCGCTGCCGGACACCCGCACCCCGGCGCTGATCAACATCCCGGTGGTGGCCCTGCGGATCGGCGTGCAGATCGTGCTGTTCGCCGCGTTCGCTGCCCACTTCGCCGCGGCCGGCATGATGGTCGGCAACGCGGTGTCCTACCTGGCCGCGGCGATCGGGTCCGCGTGGCTGCTGCGGCCCCGGGTCGGGCGGATCGGCCTGGGGGACATCATGCGCACCCTGGGCCGGGTGCTGGTCGCCGCGCTCGGCGCCGCGCTGGTCGGCCTGCTGGTGGTGGCCGTGCTGCCCGGTGACGACACGCCGAGCTGGGGCCAGGCCCTCTTCCAGCTCGTGATCGGCGGTGCGGCGATCGGCGGCACCTACCTCGGGCTCGCCATGCTGCTGAAGATCGGCGAGATCACCGAGGTGGTCGGCATGGTCCGCCGTCGGCTGGGCCGCTGACGGTCCCTACCGGACGGTACCGTCCGTGACGGTGGATCACCAGCCTGGGGATGCGCCTGTGGATAACTCCGCGATTCACCGGTCAGCTG
Organism: Micromonospora costi; assembly: GCF_003626655.1. Taxonomy (GTDB): domain Bacteria; phylum Actinomycetota; class Actinomycetes; order Mycobacteriales; family Micromonosporaceae; genus Micromonospora; species Micromonospora costi. Next base: position 87,670 of record NZ_RBAN01000007.1, on the reverse strand, counting down.
CCGGTTCGGCCTGTGGATAACCAGCCGTACGGCTGAGCCTGGACGGCCGTACGGGGGGAACCCCGTCCGCGTGGGCGCCGGCCGCCACACCGGCCCGGGCCCCTCCGCCGGCCTCTTGCGGTGAACCCGTAGATTGGCTAGTACATGTGCCAGCAACGTGGCTGACAACGGGCGTAACCGGACGACCCGCCCAACCCCCGGCACCTTGGCGGGTACGGCGGGAAGATGACATGTCGGGGAGGCGGGCAACCCGGGTAAGGTCGCTCTCGACGGGTACGGCAGTCGTCGGCGCTCCGCGCCGGCACCGGTCGGCCGGTTCCTTCGAAGGCAGAGCGGGAAGCCACATGCCCAGCAGCGCGGGTCCATCGATCGACACGATCACCGAGGGAGGACGGGTGACCCAGGTCGGCGAGGGTCAGGACGCGGACGAGAGCGCTCCGCCGGTCATGACCTTCGGTGCTCCCACGGCCGGTGAGATCCTCGCCGAGCGCTACGAGCTGGTCGAGCACATCAACAACGACAGCGCCGGGCGGCTGGTCTGGCGCGGCGTCGACGTCGTGCTGCGCCGTCCCGTCGCGGTCGTCCTGCGCTACCCGGGCGGCGACTCCGCCACCGAGATGCTCCAGGCCGCCGTCGCGGCGAGCCGGGTCATCCACCCCAACCTGGTCGGCGTCTACGACGCGATCGACGAGGGCGAGCGCGCGTACGTGGTGCGCGAGTGGGTCGACGGGCAGTCGCTGCGCGAGACCGTCACCGAGGACCCGCTCGACCCGGCCCGCGCCACCGCGATCGGCGCCGCCGTGGCGAGCGCCCTCGCCGCGGTGCACGCCACGGGCATGGTGCACGGGAACGTCCACCCCGGCACCGTCATGATCTCCGACGACGGCCGCGTGGTGCTGGCCGACGCCCGCACCGACGGTGACGACAGCCAGGAGAGCGACGTCCGGGCGGTCGGCGGCATCCTCTACTTCGCGCTGACCGGCCACTGGCCGCACACCGAGGCCCCGCTGCGTGGCGCCACCGCCGGGCACGGCCGCGCCGCCATCCCCGACGGGGTCCGGGACGCGAACGGCGTCCTCGCCGCCCCGCGACAGGTCCGCGCGGGCGTCCCGGCGTACCTGGACGACCTCACGATGGACCTGCTCGACGCGGAGATCGCGCCGCCGTCGTCCGACGTGCTCGCCGCCGAGCTGGCCCGCCTCGACGTGCCGGCCGACGAGCACTTCCTGGACAACACCGGGCCGCTGCGCTTCGCCGCCGAGACCGGCGAGGAGCCGTCCCCGCTGGCCGCGGCCGGCGGCCGCAAGGTCGCCGTCGGCATCGCGGGCCTGCTCGCGGTCGCCCTGGTCGGTCTCCTGATCGGCATCAGCGTGCTGGGTGGCGGTGACGACAAGGACCCGCAGACCAATCCGGTCGCGGCGCCCACCTCCAGCGCGCCGGCCGGCGACGCCGCCGAGCCCGCCGCCGTGGGCCCGATCAAGATCAGCCGGGCGCAGATCATCGACCCGGAGGGCGACCGGACCGAGGTCAAGAACGCCGACAAGGTGTTCGACGGCGACGAGAACGAGGGCTGGGAGACGCAGACCTACCGGCGGGCCGCCAACTTCGGCAACCTCAAGAAGGGCATGGGGATCTGGATCGACCTCGGCGCCGAGCGCAACGTGAAGTCGGTGCAGGTCATCCTCTCCGCCCAGGGAGCGTCCGCCCAGATCTTCTCCGGCACCAAGGAGTACCCGTCCACCCGCGCGGGGGACGCCCAACTCGTCGCGGATTACCAGAAGCGGCCCGTCGGGCCGGCGTTCGAGGAACACGACGGCACCACCATGACCTTCCCCGGCTTCGACGCCGAGCAGAAGTACCGCTACCTGCTCTTCTGGATCACGGAGCTGCCCGCGAGCGACGGTGGCTACAAGCTCGGCGTGCAGGAGATCAAGGTCCAGGGTTCGTGAGCCGGTCGCCGCACCCCGTTCATCTCCGCCGGACGCGGTGATGAACGGGTACGGCGAGCGGGCGGACGCATCGGCGGGCGCGACAGGCGGCCCGCCGCTCGCGTCGGCACTGACCGAAGCGACCGACCTGGCTCTGCTGCGCGCCCACGTCGCCGGTGACCGGGACGCCTTCACCGAGCTCTTCCAGCGGCACCGGGATCGCCTGTGGGCGGTGGCGCTGCGCACCATGGGCGATCGGGAGGAGGCCGCCGACGCGCTCCAGGACGCGATGCTCTCCGCGCACCGCGCCGCGAGCCGGTTCCGCGGTGACTCGGCGGTCACCACCTGGCTGCACCGGATCGTGGTGAACGCCTGCCTCGACCGGATCCGCCGGCGGCAGGCGCACCGGACCGTGCCGCTGCCCGACGGCTCACGCACCGACAGCGGGCCGAGCACCGGCGGTGTCGAGCCGGCCGCGCCGGCGCACGACCACGACACGGTCCTGGTCGTCCGGGACGCCCTCGCCGCGCTGCCGGTGGAGCAGCGCGCCGCGCTCGTCCTCGTGGACGTCCAGGGTTACCCGGTCGCCGAGGTGGCCCGGATGCTCGGCGTGGCCGAGGGGACGGTGAAGAGCCGGTGCGCCCGGGGCCGGGCCCGGCTGGCGGTCCTGCTCGGCCATCTGCGCCCCACGGTCGCCGCCCCGGCCGAGCGCCGGCCCGTGGCCACCGGCGACGTGCCGGCCGTCACCTCCGGGAACCCGCGCCCGCCGGAGGGCGTCGGATCAGGGTCGGGGCGATCCCGGCGGGACGCCAATCAGGAGGACACGTGACGGTCGGTCGGTTCCGGGAGGTCGACCACGACCTGCTCGCCGACTTCGTCGGCGGTGCGCTGGACGGCACGCCGGAGGAGGCGGACGTCGCCCGGCTGGTCGCCGAGGACGACGCGTGGGCCGAGGCGTACGCCCGGCTCGCACCGGCCGTGGCCGCCGTCGAGGCCGACCTGGCCCGCTGGGGCGAGCCCAGCGCCGAGATCCCGCCGGCCGTGGCGGACCGGATCACCGCGGCCCTGGCGGCGCTGCCGCCCCTGGACGGCGGCGTGACCGGGCCGGTGCCGGCCGGCGCGGTCGACCCGTCGAGCGCGGAGACGGCGGACGGCGCGGAGTCGCCGGACCGCCCGGACGCGGACGCGGCCGGCAGCGGCACGCCCCGGCTACCCGCGCAGGGCGGTCCGGGCCGGCGACGGCCGGGCGACGGCGTACCCCGGTCGGAGCCGGGCGCGCCCACCGGGCCGGGCCGGCGGCGGCGACGCGTGACCCGCATCGCCGGTCCCGTCGCGCTGGCCGCGGTGTCCGTGGCGGCCGTCGGGCTCGGCGTCAACTACCTGGTCGGCGGGCGGCACAATGGCGAGAGCACCACGGCGATGGACCGGCCGGTGAACGCGCCCGAGGCCGCGGGAGCCGCCGGCCCGGTGCGGACGGTCGGGCCGCCGGCGCACAGCGGCACGAACTACACCCCCCAGTCCCTGGCCGTCACCACGATGGCGGACCGGAACGACAGCGCGGCCCCCGCCGCGGGAGACGGCGTCGACACCCAGGACAGCCGGCTTCCGGCACCCGGCGGGCGGGACCGCCTCGCCCGGTTGACCGACCGGGCGGCGCTCACCACGTGCCTGGACGAGATCGCGACCGAGCACCACGCCGGCCCGCTGGTCGTCGAACTGGTCGACTACGCCGCGTTCCAGGGCGAGCAGGCGCTGGTGATCCGGTTCACCGACGGGACGGGCGCCCGGTGGGCATGGGTGAGCGGCCCGGAGTGCGGCGTGCCAGGCTCCGGCGCGGACACCCGCTACCGCACGCGGGTAGGGTGAAACCGCGGTCGTCGGGCGTTTGAGCGCACGCGTGACGTGACCCACCGGACGCCCGGCTCGGGAATTCCCGGTTCGTACGATGACGTTCTGGAAGTAGCTGCCGGCACCCCTCCAGGCGTCGGCACGGGATCGGCCTCGGTGCGCGCCGACGCCGAACACACACAACTCGGGAGACGGCAGTGGACGAGGTCCGCAACCTGATCATCATCGGCTCCGGCCCGGCCGGCTACACCGCCGCGGTCTACGCCGCACGCGCCAACCTGAAGCCGCTCATCATCGAGGGTGTCCAGTCCGGCGGCGCGCTGATGACGACGACCGAGGTGGAGAACTTCCCCGGTTTCGCCGACGGCATCCTCGGCCCCGAGCTGATGGACAACATGCGCAAGCAGGCCGAACGGTTCGGCGCAGAGTTCCTGACCGACGACGTGACCCGGGTCGAGCTGGTGGACACCGGCGATGCCGGCACGCACGCCACCAGCACCGTATGGGTCGGCGAGACCGCCTACCGGGCCCGCGCCGTGATCCTCGCCACCGGTTCCGCCTGGCGGCCGCTGGGCGTCCCGGGCGAGCAGGAGTACCTCGGCCACGGCGTCTCGTCCTGTGCGACCTGTGACGGCTTCTTCTTCCGCAACCAGCACATCGTGGTGGTTGGCGGTGGCGACTCGGCGATGGAGGAGGCCAGCTTCCTCACGCGCTTCGCCGACTCGGTGACCATCGTCCACCGGCGCGACTCGTTCCGGGCCAGCAAGATCATGGCCGACCGGGCGCTCAACAACGACAAGATCAAGGTCGAGTGGAACACCGTGGTCGAGGAGATCCTCGGCGCCGACGGCAAGGTCTCCGGCGTCCGCCTCCGCAACGTCCACACCGGCGAGACCAAGGTGCTCGACGTGACCGGCGTCTTCGTCGCGATCGGTCACGACCCCCGCAGCGAGCTGTTCCGCGGGCAGGTGGACCTCGACGGCGAGGGGTACGTGAAGGTCGAGGCGCCGAGCACCCGCACCAGCGTCCCCGGTGTGTTCGCCGCCGGTGACCTGGTCGACCACACCTATCGTCAGGCGATCACCGCCGCCGGCACGGGCTGCGCCGCGGCCCTCGACGCCGAGCGCTTCATCGCCACGATCCAGGGCTGAACAACGAGGAAATACACCCGGAGGAGGGGCCAATAGTGGGAACGACCAAGGCGGTCACCGACGCGAGCTTCGCGGTCGATGTGCTCAAGTCCGACAAGCCGGTGCTGGTGGACTTCTGGGCCGAGTGGTGCGGGCCGTGCCGCAAGGTATCGCCGCTGCTCGAGGAGATCGCCGGCGAGATGGGTGACCGGGTCACCATCGTCAAGCTCAACATCGACGAGAACCCGGAGACCGCCCGCGCCTACCGGGTGATGTCCGTGCCGACCCTGACCGTGTTCAAGAACGGCGAGCCGGTGCAGTCCATCGCCGGCGCCAAGCCGAAGGGCGAGCTGGTCAAGCTCATCGAGTCGGCGCTCTGACCTGCACCGACCTACGCAGCCCCGTATCCGGTCCCACCGGGTGCGGGGCTGCGTTTTTCGGCGGCCGAGCCACCTGGTGCGGCCGGAGCGCATAACCTCAAGCACGGGCCGCCCGGCCAGCCAGCATCCGTGCAGAGGGGGTCGTGCGTGCGTCCGATCCGTCCTGGTGACCGCGGACCCGCGGTCACCGAGATCCGTACGGTCCTGGCCGGGCTGGAGCTGCTCGCGCCCGCGGACCCCCAGGCCGACGAGTTCGACACCGCCACCGAGCGGGCCGTGCGGGCGTTCCAGCAATCACGCGGGCTCAGCGTGGACGGCCGGGTCGGCGCCGAGACCTGGCGGGCCCTGGAGGCCGCCCGCTGGCGGCTCGGGGCCCGCACCCTCTACCACGCGGTGCCCGAGCCGATAACCGGCGAGGACGTCCGGTCCCTGCAGGAGCGCCTGCTGGAGATGGGGTACGACGTGGGCCGCGCCGACGCCATCTACGGCATCCGGACGTCCCGCGCCGTGGCGCAGTTCCAGCGGGAGGTCGGGCTGACCCCCGACGGCGCGTGCGGGCCGCACACCATGAACGCGCTGCGCCGGCTGGGCCGGAAGGTCGTCGGCGGCCGCCCACAGTGGCTGCGCGAGTCCGACGCGATCCGGCAGTCGGGCCCGACCCTCGTCGGTCGGACCGTGGTCATCGATCCCGGCCACGGCGGCACCGACTCCGGCGTGGTGGTGCCCGACGGGCCGTTGCGCTGGACCGAGGCGGACCTGGCGCACGACCTGGCCAGCCGGCTGGAGGGGCGGCTGGCGGCGTCCGGCGTGCGCGTCCAGCTCACCCGTGGGCCCGCCCCCGGGGAATGTCTGCCGGACACCGACCGGGCGCAGCTCGCCAACGCGCTCGGCGCGGACGTCTTCATCTCCCTGCACGTGGACGGGCACGCCAATCCCGAGGCTGATGGCGTGGCGACGTACCACTACGGCACCGACAACGGTGTCACCTCGGCGACCGGCGAACGGCTGGCCGGGTTGGTGCAGCGGGAGATCGTGGCCCGTACCGGGCTGCGGGACTGCCGTACGCACGCCAAGGCGTGGGACCTGCTCCGGCTGACCCGCATGCCGGCCGTACGGGTCGAGGTCGGCTACCTCACCTCACCGGACGACCGTGGCCGGCTCGTCGACCCCCGCTTCCGGGACCGCGTGGCCGAGGCGATCGTGGCCGCCGTGCAGCGGATGTACTTCCCCATCGAGCGGGACGTGCCGACCGGCTCGCTCGACGTCAGCGAGCTGCGCGCCGTGGTGGCCGCCGGCACGGTGGTCGACTGATCCGGCGCCCTCGGGCCGCCGCTTTCGGCTCAGCGGCTGGTGGAGCGTGTCGCCGGTGCCGGCCGGACGGGACGGAGCAGGCTCTCCGGGCTCATCGAGCCGAGCAGCTTCTCCAGCGCGTACTCGACGTCGGACTTCCAGCTCAACGCCGTACGCAGTTCGAGCCGCAGCCGGGGGAAGCGGGGATGGGGACGGACCGTCTTGAAGCCGACGGAGAGGAAGAAATCGGCCGGCGCGACGCAGCCGCGGGAGGTTTCGTCGGTGTCGCCGAACTTGGCGTCCCCGAACGCCTCGATCGCCTTGATGCCACGCTTCGTGAGATCCCGGGCGACGCCCTGCACGAGCATCCGCCCCAACCCGCCGCCTGCGAAGGCCGGCACCACGTTCGCGGTCATGAGCAGCGCCGCGTCCGCGGAGACCGGTGAGGTGGGGAAGGCCATCGAGCGGGGCACGTAGGCCGGCGGGGCGTACATGACGAAGCCGGCCGGCATGCCGTCCACGTAGGCGAGCTTGCCGCAGGAACCCCACTCCAGCAGCGTCTGGGAGACCCACGCCTCCTTCTCGAGCCCGGGGTCGCCCGCCGCGCAGGCGCGGTCCGCGGAGACCGGATCCAGCTCCCAGTAGACGCACTGCCGGCAGGGACGGGGCAGGTCCTCCAGGGTGTCCAGGGTCAGGCTGACCAGACGTCGCGACATTGGCGCATCCCCACAATAGGCTCGGTGGTGAAACCGGCACGGAACGACAGCGCCGCCTTCCTGCCCCCGACGAGCGATCGTACGCCGCAAACCGACCGTACGGGAGGGGACGCGCAAACGGCCACCAGGCGGCCGACGGTCCGCCATCTGGACGCCCCTCACGTCCGGCCACCAGGCATTGAACAGGCGGCTAGGATCGAGAATCGGCGTCCCCTGCCGCCATGGTCGCCGGTGTCCGGGGTACGCCCCGGAACGGGAGCCCGCCCCCCTCCAGCGATCGAGGTGATGTCATGACCGGCACGACGCTCGACGACTACACCGACCGGTACGCCCGCCGTGTCCGCGGTATGACGGCCTCCGAGATCCGGGCCCTCTTCGCGGTCGCGAGCCGGCCGGAGGTCGTCTCGCTTGCCGGCGGGGCTCCCTACATCGCCGCGTTGCCGCTCGACGCGGTCGGCGAGATGCTCGGGCGCCTCGGTTCCGAGCAGGGCGCCACCACCCTCCAGTACGGCATCGGTCAGGGCACCCTGGAGCTGCGCGAGCGGATCTGCGAGGTGATGTCGCTCTCCGGGATTGACGCCGCCTGCGGTGCCTCGCCGGAGGACGTGGTGGTCACCGTGGGCGGCCAGCAGGCGCTCGACCTGGTGGCCCGGCTCTTCCTCGACCCGGGAGACGTGGTGCTCGCCGAGGGGCCGACGTACGTCGGCGCACTCGGGGTGTTCCAGGCCGCCCAGGCGCAGGTGGTGCACGTGCCGATGGACGAGGACGGGCTGGTCCCCGAGGCGCTCGAGGCGGCCATCGCCGAACTGACCCGGGCGGGACGGCGGGTCAAGTTCCTCTACACGATCCCCACCTACCAGAACCCGACCGGCGTGACGCTGACCGAGGCGCGGCGGGAGCGCGTCCTCGACATCTGCGAGCGGGCCGGGCTGCTGGTCGTCGAGGACGACCCGTACGGCCAGCTGGGGTTCGAGGGCGACGCGCCGGCGCCGCTGCGCGCCCGCCGGCGGGACGGCGTCTTCTACCTCAGCACGTTCTCCAAGACCTTCGCGCCGGGGCTGCGGGTGGGTTGGATCCTGGCGCCGCACGCCGTACGCGACAAGCTGGTGATCGCCAGCGAGGCGCAGATCCTCTGCCCGAGCGCCTACGCGCAGTCGGCCGTCGCGACGTACCTGGGCACCATGCCGTGGCGTCAGCAGCTCAAGGTCTACCGGGAGGTCTACCGGGAACGCCGCGACGCGCTGCTCGACGCGCTCGCCGACCTGATGCCCGAGGGCACCAGCTGGACGAGCCCCGGCGGCGGTCTGTTCGTCTGGGCCACCCTGCCCGACGGCCTCGACTCGAAGGCGATGATGCCGCGCGCGGTCGCCGCCCGGGTCGCCTACGTCCCGGGCACCGGGTTCTTCGCCGACGGCACCGGCGGCGGGCACATGCGGCTCAACTTCAGCTTCCCGCCCCCGGAGCGCATCCGGGAGGGCGTCCGGCGGCTGGCCGGGGTGATGGAGCAGGAGATCGCCACGCGGCGCGTGTTCGGCGCGGTCCGCGGGGAGGGTCCGCGCCGCGGGGCCGGCTCGGACACGCCAGGCCCCGCCTTGGCATGATTCCGGCATGGCTACGACCGCTGCCGGCCTCCCCGAGGTGACCGACCCCGCCGTCACCGACGACCTGCACGTGCTGGTTCTCGCCGGCGGGCTCTCCTACGAACGCGACGTCTCGCTGCGTTCCGGCCGCCGCGTGCTCGACGCGCTCCGGGCCGTCGGCATGGACGCCGAACTCCGCGACGCCGACGTCGCCCTGCTGCCGGCGCTCGCCGCCGACCCACCGGACGCCGTCGTCATCGCCCTGCACGGCGCGACCGGTGAGGACGGCTCGCTGCGCGGTGTTCTCGACCTCTGCGACGTCCCGTACGTCGGATGCGACGCGCGGGCATCCCGCCTCGCGTGGGACAAGCCCTCGGCCAAGGCGGTGCTCCGCGAGGCGGGCATTCCGACGCCGGACTGGGTGGCGCTGCCGCACGACCGCTTCTCCGAGCTGGGGGCGGTCGCCGTCCTCGACCGCATCGTCGACCGCCTTGGGTTGCCGCTCATGGTGAAGCCCGCGCAGGGCGGTTCGGGCCTGGGCGCCGCCGTGGTCCGGGACAGCGCGTCGCTACCGGCCGCCATGGTGGGCTGCTTCGCGTACCACCCGACGGCGCTCGTCGAACGGTACGTGCCGGGGATGGACGTGGCGGTCTCCGTGGTCGACCTCGGTGACGGCCCCGAGGCGCTACCCGCCGTGGAGATCGTGCCGCGCAACGGCGTGTACGACTACGCGGCCCGCTACACCGCCGGCCGGACCACCTGGCACACACCGGCCCGGCTCGACCCCGGGGCGGCCGAGAGCGTCGCCGACGTGGCGCTGGCCGCGCACAACGCCCTCGGCCTGCGCGACCTGTCGCGGGTCGACATGATCGTCGACACCGACGGTCGGCCGCACGTCCTGGAGGTCAACGTCTCGCCGGGGATGACCGAGACGTCGCTGCTGCCGCTCGCCGTCTCGGCCGCCGGCCTGGACTTCGGACAGGTCCTCAGCACGCTGGTGACCCGCGCCGCCGCACGTCGCCCCTGAGCGTCGTCGGCGGCGCCGTGTCCTGGCGTCGTCTCGCGGTGTTGTCTCGGTGGCGTCTCGCGGTGTTGATTCGGTGGCGTCTCGCGGCGTCGTCTGGCGGCCTCGTCTCGCGGCGTTGTCTCGCGGTGCCGTCTCGCGATGGCGTCTGGTGGCGTCGTCGGGTTGAGGACCGCTCCACATCCGCCCTGGGGTTGCCTGTCGGGGCCCGGACCCGGCCGTCGGGCACTGGGATCTGCCTGTCGCCTCTGGCGACTGCCTGCCGGCCCTCGGGCCTACCTCTCGCCTCTGGGGACTGCCTGTCGGCCCTATGAATTGCCTGTCGCCTCTGGCGACACCCTGCGGCCCTGAGGCCTACCTCTCGCCTCTGGGGACTGCCTGCGGACCCTCTGGACTGCATGTGGGCCCTTGCGTCTCCGCCTGTCGGCCCTGACGTCTGCGTGTCGGCCCTGGTGTCTGCCCGTCGCGCTGAGCCGGGGTGGACGCGTCCTGGGCCGGCCGGCCCCGTCGGTACCCGGTGTCCCTGAGTGGCCGGCCGTCCCGGGAGCGCGCCGGGCCGCCTATCCCGCGGGCCGGCTTGCGCCGGCGGCGGACGCGCCAGGGTCGGTACCTCCGGTCGTCGCCGGCTCCAGGGACTCGACCGGGTCCTGGCGCTCGATGCTCCCGAGACGAGCGTGAGCATCCGCCTCCGGAGCCTGTTTCCCGCTGCCGCCGGCCGTCTGCCCGCCTTCCCCGTCCGCCCCGACCGTCTCGGCGGCCGCCGTGTCGTCGGCTGCCGCCGGGCCTCCGGATGCCTCCCCATCGCTGGATGCGGCCGTGCCCGTGGACGTCAGCGTGACGACGGATGCCGGCGTGGCGGGCGATGCTGGTGTGCTGGTGGCTGTCGGCGTGCTGCCGGATTCCGTGTCGCTTGGTGCCTCCGGGGTTTCCTCAGCGGCCTCAATCACCGAGACCGTCTCCTGCACGGCCACCTCGTCGCCGCTCGTGGCCGGCACGGACGCGGCGAAACTCGACGGCGCCTGCCACTGGATCCGGGGCGGCTCCGCGAGTGGACGGCCTCCGAACTCGGCGAGCCAGGCCGCGACGAGCGCGAGATTCTCTCGCCACTGCGCCTCGGGGATCGGCGGCAGGATCGAATCCCACAGTGAGAGGAATGTGCCGCGCAGCTGGAGGTGCCCGTACGGCCTCGCGAGGAACCACAGGTGCAGGTGCGCGGAGCCGTCGCCCCACCGGTTCACGTGCACCCGGGCCACGCCGTCCAGCGAACGGATCGCCCGCTCAAGGCGAACGGTCATCACGCCGAGTTCGGCGGCGAGCAGGTTCGGCAGGTCGCCGAGATCGAGGTGTGAACGGGATTCGAGGATGAGGACCATGGGCAGGCCCGTCGGACGGTCCATGGCGCGTACCCGCCACCGCTCACCGACCCAGATGTAGGCCTCGTCAGGAGCGCCGCAGGCGGTGCATTCCCGGTTTCCCTCGCCCTTGCGAGGCGGCTCGACCGGGACCGGATCATCGAGTTGCTTGACGCGGAGGTCGCCCTCGAAGGGGAACGAGGGCCACTGGGTGAAGTCCGGAACTCCGGGAGGGGTGTCGTGCACGAGGCTGACCCTAACGGAGTCCGGCACCGCTGTCCCTACCCTGAATCATCGGTTCTCATGGACCCGCTCGGCGCCCCCGAACGACGACTCGACGTCGATATCCACAGGCACATGACGACCTGAACACACGCCGTCATCCACAGGTCCGCACCCGGTTCCACGCGCTGTTTCACGTGAAACGAGGGCCGCCTGTGGAAAACCGGTGTGGATAACTCCGGTGGCCCTCGGCGACGGCCCGGGGGCGATGATCGAGGGAAGCCTGCGCGAGCCGTTTCACGTGAAACGGCGGCCTACTGACGGTCGCGTCGGACGGTCTCCCGCCCTTAAGTCGACCGGCCCAGCCCACGACCGGCCCAGCCCACGACGGGCGCGGGGGCGGCGACCGCCAGCGCCCAACGGCCCGGCGCGGGGACGGCGACCTGGTGCCCTGACGAGAGGGCGCGCGCGGGCGGCGACGAAGTCAACGCCGCCGACCCACCGGTCGGCGCGGTCCGTCGCGGTCGTCCGCCCGCCGCTCGGCTCCACCGTCGTCGCACGTTCGCTGGGTCCGGAGCAGAAGCGGTAGCGCGCCGCGCGGCGGCGGTTCCCTCACGGGTGCCCGATTTCCGGGCGCCGTCGGCACCCGTCCACGGTGCCCGTGCCCGCTGCATGGGCCGCCCGGGCCGCCCTGAAGGGGCGGGATACCCCGGCAACCGCCGTGTGGCGGACGACACTCACCGGCACGGAAGAGTGGGCCAAGGCGCGTGGTTGAGTCGAGTGTCGGTGTGCCCAGTGTCCCCGGGCCTCACCTAATTGCCTTCGCGGAATACCGTCCGGCTGGAGCCGCGTCGAGCCACTCGCCGAGAGGCGACCTGCACACCGACGCCCAGCGGCGCCCCGGCCATCCGGTCGGGGCGCCGCTGTCGTATGCCCCGCGTGCCGCACCCGCTCGGCCCGGTAGCGCCACGGACGTCGAGAGTCGTGGCCGACCGGGCGACGGGGCGACGGGCCGAGTGCCCAGGCGTTGCGTCGCCTTGGCGTTGCGTCGCCCGGAGCGTCTCGCCGCCCGGAGCGTCTCGCTGCCGTCACGGATCGGCGGGCAGCCGGCCGCCTCCGGCCCGCGGTCCCGTTTCACGTGAAACTGGCAGCCCCTCAGGACAGCAGCCCCTCAGGCCGGCCTAAGGGCAGTTCTGATCCGACCATAGGTGGCAGGGTCACTTGGATCGACTGGCCGGCTCGGCCGGGCTAGCGGATGGTGTCTGCCCGTGCGCCCCCGGAGTGCCGGCGGACGAAAGGCTCGCACCTGTGCCTCGCGGTGCTGGATCGTGTGGGACTGGCCGGCCGGCTGAAGTACTCGCGGAATCGACGAGGAGTCCGGCGGCGTGTCCCTCCTGGGGGACCAGCCGGGGCGATTCCGTATCGGGCACCGGGCACCGGGCACCGGGCACCGGGCACCGGGCAGATTCGACGACCCAGGGGTGGTGGCGAGACAGGACCGGCAAAGCAGCGTGGGTCGCCTCGTCGCGCCTGTTGTTTCACGTGGAACCAGCGATCCAGCTCGCCTCGACTCGCCACGATTCAAGCGAACGCCGACGGCGCCCGCTCGCGATACGCGCCCTTACCAACCGCCAACCCGCTCCCGAGTTCGCCTCCCTCCAGCGGCCATGAGGGTGGAGGGGGTAGGCCGCTCACCCAAGGGTGCATACGGCCCGTCAGCAAAGAGATCCCCTTCCGGGCGACGCCAGGCGAGGGCGCGTGATCGGCACCAGATCGCCGATGTGACGGTGTCCGGTGCGCGGGGAACCCGCCATATCGGCGAGGTGGAGTCGATCTTGTTCCGGATGGATGGCGAGCAGGCGACCGCGCCGGTCGACGCCGGGCAGCCGGTTGGATGGACGGCAGGGTGATGGGAGCGAAAAGAAGCGAGGCGACGCGTGCAGCCTGCTCACGACCGGGCAGCGTGGTGGACACGTGGCGGTTCCCGCAGCGGACGGCGCTCGCTGGCGCGACAGCAAAGGCACCAGGAATCGCCGACACCACGGCACGGCACGGCCCCGCGAGAGGGCCCCTGACTCCACGTTGACCGGCCGTCGCCCACGTCGCTCACCCGGACACGTCACTCACCCGGACACGTCGCCCATCCGGAACACAGACGGCCGCACACCCTCAGGGGCATGCGGCCGTCTGCGGCGTCCGGGTCAGCCGGCGGAGTCTTCTTTCTCGACACCGATGATGCCGACGATCCGCTCGAGGTCGTCAACCGTGGCGAACTCGATCGTGATCTTGCCCTTGTTCCGACCGATGTCCACCTTCACCCGCGTGTCGAAGCGGTCGGACAGGCGGTCCGCCAGGTCGTTGAGCGCCGGCGCGTGGGGCTTCGTACGTCGCTTCGCGGCCGGCGTCTTCGCCGGGCCGTCGGTGAGCGCCAGGGCCACGATCTCCTCGGTGGCCCGTACGGAGAGGCCCTCGGCGACGATGCGCAGGGCCAGCTGCTCCTGGGCTTCCGCGTCGTCGAGGCTCAGCAGCGCGCGGGCGTGCCCGGCGGACAGGACGCCAGCGGCGACGCGGAGCTGCACCTGGGCCGGGAGGTTCAGCAGCCGGATCGTGTTCGAGATCTGCGGCCGGCTGCGCCCGATCCGGCGGGCCAGCTCCTCGTGGGTGGCGCCGAATTCCTCAAGGAGTTGCTGGTACGCCGCCGCCTCTTCCAGCGGGTTGAGGTTCGCCCGGTGGATGTTCTCCAGGAGCGCGTCCCGGAGCATCGCGTCGTCCCGGGTGTCCCGCACGATCGCCGGGATGTTCTCCTTGCCGACTGCCTGCGCGGCCCGCCACCGGCGCTCGCCCATGACGAGTTCGTACTTCTCGTCGTCGAGCTGGCGTACGACGATGGGCTGGAGGAAGCCGACCTCCTGGATCGAGGTCTTCAGTTCCTCGAGGGCGTCCTCGTCGAAGACCTGCCGGGGCTGCTTCGGGTTGGGCACGATGGCGTCGACCGGGATCTCGGCGAAGCGTGCTCCGGGCACCGGGCTCAGCGCCGACTCGGACGGTGCCGGAGGCAGCGGAGCCGGCGACGTCGGCGGGACGATCGCCCCGGTAGCCACCGCGGCCGCGGGCGTGGCGCCCGCCGCCTCGGTCACATCCGCCTCGGCCCCAGGTGCCGGCCCGGTCGGAATGAGCGCCCCCAGGCCTCGACCCAGACCGCCCCGTGGACGGTTCTTCATGCCATGCCTCCCGACGACTGTTCCGCGCTACGCATTCCGGCCCACCGGCTCCTTGACCCCGCGGTCCGCGATCTCCTGGGCCGCCTCGAAGTAACTCGTGGCACCCCGCGAACCGGGATCGTAGGTCATGACCGACTGCCCGTAGCTCGGTGCCTCGGAGACGCGGACGTTCCGCGGGATGACCGCCCGGAGGACCTTGTCGCCGAAGTGGTTCCGGACGTCCTGCTCGACGGCGTCGGCCAGCCGGGTGCGCCGGTCGTACATGGTGAGCAGGATCGTGGACACCTCGAGCTTCGGGTTGAGGTGCTGACGGACCAGGTTGATGTTGTTGATCAGCTGGTTCAGCCCCTCCAGCGCGTAGTACTCGCACTGGATCGGGATCAGCACCTCCTCGGCCGCCACCAGAGCGTTCACGGTGAGCAGGCCCAGCGAGGGCGGGCAGTCGATGAAGACGTAGTCGAAGTGGCCCGGGTAGGCGTTGATGGCGCGCGCCAGGCGGGACTCGCGAGCCACTACGGAGACAAGCTCGATCTCCGCGCCCGCGAGGTCGATGGTGGCCGGGACGCACCAGAGGTTCGGGATGCCCTCGACCGTCTGGGCGACCTCCTCCAGCGGCAGGCTGTTGATGAGGCAGTCGTAGACGTCCGGCACGCCGGTGTGGTGCGGAACGTTGAGCCCGGTGGAGGCGTTCCCCTGCGGGTCGAGGTCGATCACCAGCACGCGGTTGCCGTGCAGGGCGAGTGCCACGGCCAGGTTGACGGTGGTGGTCGTCTTACCCACGCCGCCCTTCTGGTTCGCGACGCACATGACCCGGGTCCGCTCCGGCCGAGGCATCGTCACCTCGCCACTGGGATTCAGGATCTGCACGGCGCGCATCGCCTCCATAGCCAACGGTGGATCATCGTCTTCGGCCGTTTCACGTGGAACGAACGAGGGGTCAACGGACACGTCCGCGTACGGCTCGACCGCCCCGGCCACGGGCGGATGCGGAGCCGCGTCGCGCACCGCATCGGGGGTCGGTTGCTGCGGCACCGCCGGCTCGAACCGCGCCGAGGCGGTCGCGTTCCGTCGGGTCCCGTCCGACCGGCCGTCCGCGGGTGCGTTGGCTGGGCGCGACACGGCCTCCGCCGACCGCCGGACCGGCGTGGGCTCGGGCGCTTCCGACCCCGGGGTCACGCCGTCCGCCGACGGGCCGGCGCCTGAGGTCCCCGACGACCCGCCGGGAGACCAACCGGGGTAGCTGGTTTCACGTGAAACATGGTCGCTGGCCGACCCGCGTGGGTCGTCGTACCTGCCGTCGTCATGCACCTGTCATCCCTGCCCGCTTCGGATGGTCGGTCGGCACCCGTCAACTGGCCACGCCGCGCACGCATCCCGCGGTGCCTGCGGCCGGCGAGAGCGGCCGGCACCGTCAACGCCGCCGCCCGCCCCACACTATCGACGCGCGGCCAGCCTACGGTGGACGGGCGCGGCCGGTCCACGTCGGGTTCTCATCCTTTCCCTTCCACCCGCACCGGTTCAACGACCTAACCGCCGGTCGGGAAAGGCGCCGAGGCGGCCGAGACGCTGGTCAGCGCCGGGAACCGGCCACGACGACCCGACAGCGGCGATCCGCAGGGCGATCGGCGTCACAGACAAACGGCAGACGCGTCGCCGCAACGAGCGACGCGGGCGGCCCGCCAACCCCGGCCGCCCACCCCAGCCGCCAGCAACGGGCCGGTCAGCGCCGGCGGGCCCTGCCGCCCCGGGACTTCCGAGCGGTCGCCGCGCGCGCCGGCGCCACCACACGCTCCCGGACCACCTCGACGACCGTCGTCGGCGGATCGATCACGCCGACACCGCACCGCTGGACGGCTGGCTCTCCACCGCCGAGTGCGGCCACGGCGGCGGCGTGCTCGGCGACCTCCTCGGCGGCCGTGGCGCCCTTGAGCGCGACCAGGCGCCCACCCGGCACGGCCAGGGGCAGGCACCACGCAGCGAGCCGGTCGAGCGGTGCCACCGCGCGGGCGGTCACCACGTCGGCATGCAGCGGAGCTGAGCCGCTGGCGGCCTCCTCGGCCCGCCCGCGGAAGACCCGGACGGTCCCACCGAGGCCGAGTTCGTCGACCGCCTCGGTCAGGAAGGAGGTACGGCGGGCCAGCGGCTCGACGAGCGTGACCGTCAGGTCGGGCCGGGCGATCGCCAGGACCAGGCCGGGCAGACCCGCGCCGGAACCGACGTCCAGCACCTCGGCGCCCTCCGGAATCCGTTCGGCCACCGCGGCGCAGTTCAACAGGTGCCGGTCCCAGAGCCGCGGCGTCTCGCGGGGGCCGATGAGGCCGCGGACCACGCCGTCGGTCGCCAGCAGTTCGGCGTACGCGGCAGCGAGGTCGAGCCGATCGCCGAAGAGGGTACGGGCCGCGGCGGCCAGCTCCGGTGGCAACGTGGCGCCCGCCGGGTCCGGGGCGTCGACCGTCGAGGCCGGTACCCGGTCCCCACCGGCCGGGCCGCCGGCACGTGCCGACGACGGACCACCGGCGCGAGCCGACGACGAACCACCGGCGCGTGCCGACGACGGGCCGCCGGCACGTGCCGACGACGAACCACCGGCGCGCGAGCCGGGCCGGACAGCCGACGGCCCGGGTGAGGTGTCACCCGGGCCGGCCGCGGCTCGGGCCGCGCTGTCGTCGTGGGTCACGCGGTCAGTCCACCGGCCGGACGACGATGCGCCGGTTCGGCTCGACACCCTCGGACTCGCTCTCCACGCCGGCCATCGCGTTGACCACGTCGTGCACGCACTTGCGCTCGAACGCGGACATCGGCTCCAGGCGGACCGGCTCGCCGTACTCCTTGACCTTCTCCACCGCGTTGCGGGCCACCGCGGCGAGTTCCTTGCGGCGGGTGGCGCGGTAGCCACCGACGTCGAGCAGCAGCCGGCTCGGCGAGCCGGTCTGCCGGAAGACGGCGAGGCGGGCCAGCTCCTGGAGCGCCTCCAGGGTGGCGCCGCGCTGACCGACGAGGCTCTGCAGCCGGCCGCCCACGACCTCGACGACCGGGCGGCCACCGGACACCAGCTCGTCGATGTCGCCGTCGTAGTCGAGGATGTCGAGCAGGCCCTCGACGTAGTCGGCCGCGATCTCGCTCTGCCGGAACAGCTCGCTGTCGGCCGGGGCCTTCTTCTCCCTCCCCGCCTCGGCGCCGGCCTCCTCGGCCTCGTCGGCCTCGATGTCGGTGTCGGTGTCGTCGCTCGCCTCGATCGGGGCGGTCCCCTCGTCCAGAGACTCGTCGGCGCGGGGGATGCTGGTGTCGGTCACGGTCTCATCTCCGTACTCGCTCGGCCGGACCGTCGGGGGTCCGCTGGTCTCCCGCAGGGCCCGGCGGGAGGTCGCCGGCGCCCGCAGGCACGTCTGTACGGGCAGTGTCGCCCGTGCCCGCGCCGTGCGCGGTGCATTCCGCCCGGCGCCGGCCGTACGGCGGCTGCACGGTGCGGAACGGGCCACCGGCGGTCTCCCGCACGGTGGCCCGGAGTCACGCTAGCCCTGCCGCTTGGCGGGGCGTCCCTTCTTCGGGTTGACCGGCTTGGCACCCGGCTTCGGGGCGGCGACCTTCGGAGCCGCGGCCTTGGCGGGCGGCTGCGGGGCCGGCTTGCTCCGGCCGAACAACCCGCCCTGCCGGGCCGGCTGCACCGGGTTGCGGGCCGCCGGGGTGGCCTTCTTGGTGGCGGTGACCGGCGGCGGGTACTTGCGCAGCACCCACTGCTGCTGGCCAAGCGTGAACAGGTTGTTGGTCACCCAGTAGATGATCACGCCGATCGGGAAGATCGCGCCGGAGACGAGCAGCGAGAGCGGGATGCCGTAGAGCATCAGCCGCTGGATCATCCGCTGCTGCGGGTCCTCGGCCCAGCCGGTCTTGAGGATCATCTGACGGCTGGTGAGGTAGGTCGTGCCCATCATGACCAGGACCAGGACACCAGCGATGATCTTCACGGTGGTGCCGTTGGCGCCGAGCCGCGCCAGCTCGTCGGTGGTCGACTGGAACTTGCCGGCGATCGGGGCGGTGAACAGCTTCGCGTTGGAGGCGCTGTCGAACTGCTCGACCGACCAGCCGTACAGCGTCTTGGCCTGCTTGGCCGGGTCGAGCCGCCGCAGCACGTGGAAGAGGCCCAGGAAGACCGGGATCTGGAGGAACATCGGAAGGCAGCCCATGAGCGGGTTGGCCTTTTCCTTCCGGTAGAGCTCCATCATCTCCTTCTGGAGCGTCTCCCGGTCACCCTTGTGCTTCTCCTGCAGCGCCTTGACCTGGGGCTGCAGCGCCTGCATGGCGCGCTGCGACTTGATCTGCTTGACGAAGACCGGGAACAGGATCACCCGGACGGTGACCACCAGGAAGATGATGGCCAGGATCCAGGCGAAGTTCGTCCCGATGACGGCGTCGACGGGCACTCCGATGGCGTCCCACGCGGAATGCCAGGTCAGCAGGATCCACGAAATCGCGTAGTAGATCCAGTCAAGACTCAATTCGGAGCTCCAGTCACATCGGCACGTCGGCGACCGCCCGGCTCCGGCACCGGGTCATGTCCACCTGGGTGGAAGGGGTGGCAGCGCAACAACCGCCGGACCGCGAGGCCGGCTCCTCGGACCGCGCCGTGCCGGGCCACCGCCTCGAGGGCGTACGCACTGCACGACGGGTAGAACCGACAGCGGGCCGGCAGTGCCGGACTTATCCACCGACGGTACGCGATGATGGGCCAGATCAGCACACGGGCGGCCGCGCTGGTGGGCCGGTCGACGGTCGGGTCGGTGCTCACCGCCGCCGCCCCCGGGGTGCGCGCGCCGCGGCGATCGCGGCGTCCAGGTCGGTGCCGAGCCGGGCGTACGACGCGTCGGCGGCCGCCGGCAGCGCCCGGACGACCAGGGTGCTGCCCGACGGCAGCCCGGCCAGCCGCTCGCGGACCAGGTGCCGCAGGCGACGGCGGACCCGGTTACGGACGACGGCGGGCCCCACGGCCTTGGATACGACGAAGCCGGCGCGGGTCGGTGTGGAGGTGGTCTCCGCACCGGCGATCCGCGCCGGCTCCGGCGATGTCGGTGTCGCGGGGTCTGGCGTGGCCGGCAGGGTCAGGTGCACCACGACGGCGCCACGGCCGGCGCGCCGGCCAGCCCGGACCGCTGCGGCGAAGTCAGTGCTGCGCCGCAGTCGCTGTGCGGCCGCCAGCACGACTGCCCACGTCCCCCCGGACCTGCCCAGATCGGCCTCAGGCCGACAGGCGGGCGCGGCCCTTGGCGCGACGGGTCGAAAGGATGGCGCGACCGGCCCGGGTGCGCATGCGCAGCCGGAAGCCGTGGGTCTTCGCGCGCCGGCGGTTGTTCGGCTGATAGGTGCGCTTGCTCACGTCAGGCTCTCCGTTGTCGTACGCCGGGGTGGTGAGGACCCGGAGTCGTGTGGTGGTCCAGGCCACTCGCGGTGGCCTCCGATCAACGCTGCCCGGCGATGCGGACCCCGGCGGGAACCGGAGGCGTTTCGCGGACAGCAAGCACTCATCACCCTAGCAGAGGGCGTGAGAGCAGCCGCTCCAGCCTACGCAGGGGGGCAATGACCGTCAAACGGCACAGTACGGATCCAGCCGGACGCGCCGACGACCGAAGCGGCGGTTTTCACTCATACCGACAACGCCCGGGCCGCGTCGGCGGTTGATGGCTCAGGGACAACGCTGTTACCGTGCCCGATTGCGGTCGGCGTCGGGGGGTCAGGTCGTCGCTGGCCGGCAAGACCGGACAAGGTAGTGAATCGTTCGGCACGGTGTACCCGCTTCAGCGCCCGTTCAGGCAGGGGCAGGTCCCACCCGCGTCCGACGAACGGCCACAATCGGTCGGTACACAGGCTGTGGATAACTTGTGGACGACGACTGGTCGGCCGTTCGGGTGGTGAGGAACCGCCCAGGTGAACGCGGCGGGCCCGGGACGGCCGGCTGGCAGACAGCGGCGGCCGGGAGCAGAGGCGAGGGGGTGGCACGACGGTGGCCGGTACGACCGACCTTGCCGCGGTGTGGACGGCGACGACCGACGAGCTCGCCGACGAGATCATCTCCGCGCAGCAGCGGGCGTACCTGCGGCTGACCCGGCTGCGGGCGATCGTCGAGGACACCGCGCTGCTCTCCGTGCCGGACGCCTTCACCCGGGACGTGATCGAGTCACGGCTGCGGCCGGCCATCACCGAGGCGCTCACCCGCCGGTTGGGCCGGCCGATCCAGGTCGCCGTCACCGTCCGGGTCGCCGAGGACGGCGCAGGCCGGCCGGCCGGCACGGTGTACCGCAGCAGCCCGGAACCGGGACCGGCCGACTTCGAGGTCCGTCCGCCCGCCCTGATCGACGAGCCCGCCGCGGCCGAGCTGCCGATCCCGCAACAGCCGCAGCCCGAGCGTGCGCCGGAGCCGGCGCCGCTCGCCGAGCCCCACCCAGGTCTCGCCGACACCGACCGGAACGCGCAGGAGACCCTTTTCAGCGCCGCCTTCGTCGAGTCGGCTCCCGCGCCGGCGCCCCGGCCGGCGCCCGAGCGGCGCGGTTTCGACGAGCAGGCCGCCCGGCTGGACCCGCCGGGGCCCGACCCGCGCGCGTACGACGTCCGGTACCGCGACGACACGGCCTCCCCCCGCGACCAGCACGTGATCCGGCCGCTGCCCCGCGACGGCGGGACCGACAGCGGGCCGGGTCGTGGTGGCCCCGACCACCGGCCGGGCCTGCGCGACGACCGCCGGCTGCCCGGCGCCGACACCGGCGGCAACCGGCTCAACCCGAAGTACATGTTCGAGACGTTCGTCATCGGCTCGTCCAACCGCTTCGCGCACGCCGCGTCGGTGGCCGTGGCCGAGTCGCCGGCGAAGGCGTACAACCCGCTCTTCATCTACGGCAGCTCCGGTCTGGGCAAGACCCACCTGCTGCACGCCATCGGGCACTACGCCACGACGCTGGGCAACGCCCGCTCGGTCCGGTACGTCTCGACCGAGGAGTTCACCAACGACTTCATCAACTCGCTGCGGGACGACAAGACCAGCGCGTTCCAGCGGCGCTACCGGGACGTGGACATCCTCCTGATCGACGACATCCAGTTCCTGGAAAACCGGGAACGGACGCAGGAGGAGTTCTTCCACACCTTCAACACCCTGCACAACGCCAACAAACAGATCGTGATCACCTCCGACCGGTCGCCCAAACAGCTGGCGACGCTGGAGGACCGGCTGCGGACCAGGTTCGAGTGGGGCCTGCTCGCCGACATCCAGCCGCCGGACCTGGAGACGCGGATCGCGATCCTGCAGAAGAAGGCGGCGCAGGAGCGGCTGTTCGCGCCGCCGGACGTGCTGGAGTTCATCGCGTCCCGGGTGTCGAACTCGATCCGGGAACTCGAGGGCGCCCTGATCCGGGTGACCGCGTTCGCGAGCCTCACCCGGTCCACCGTCGAGCTGTCGCTGGCCGAGGAGGTGCTGCGGGACTTCATCCCGGACGGCGCCGGGCCGGAGATCACCGCCGACCAGATCATGGTCTCCACCGCCGACTACTTCGGGGTGAGCCTGGAGGACCTGCGGGGGCACTCCCGCTCCCGGGTGCTGGTGAACGCGCGTCAGGTGGCCATGTACCTGTGCCGGGAGCTGACCGACCTCTCCCTGCCCCGGATCGGGCAGGCGTTCGGCGGCCGGGACCACACCACCGTCATGCACGCCGACCGCAAGATCCGCCAGCAGATGGCCGAGCGCCGCTCGCTCTACAACCAGATCGCCGAGCTGACCAACCGGATCAAGCAGAACACCTGAGGCGTACGCGGTCCTCCGGGGCCCGCGACGACCGCCCGGCCGTGTCCACGGCCGGGCCTTTTTCTGTCCACACCCCGACGGAGCTTGACCCTCGACCCGGTCGAGCCCACACGATCGGGCCGTGTCCATCCACCGCGCCCTCTCGTTGTCCACAGCTCGTTGTCCACCGTCGGTGGATAACTACGCTCGGTCCGTCCCCGGTTACCCACAGCCTGTGGACTACCCCTGGGGACAGCGTGTGGACGGGTGGGGACAACCGTCTCCGTCATCCACCGATGGCGGTCGACCTGTGGGCAGCCTGTTGAAGGTTCTGGGGATGACGACGGTCGGGACCGTCCGGGCGGTCCACAGGCCTGGGGAGAAAGTCCGTGGACAAGCGGTGGACAACCGGTGGACAACGGTGGACAACTCGCGCCGCGACGCCGGCTGTGGACCACCACACGGGTTTACACCCGGGTTCTCCACAGCGAGAACACCGGTGGATAACGTGTCTCACCTGCGCGAACGCGGGTTCTCCACAGTTTGCACAGGTGCGATGAAGACGATGAGTTATCTCTTCTAAAAGAACAAAAACCAATCATCACCGTTGGACTTTCTGTGGATCGGGCCGGACGCTGCCGGGCCAGTGGTGAGCACCGACTCCCTGGACGGGGTCGGGCGCACAGCCGATGCCATCGCGCCCTAAGGTGCGATAGGTACCCGCACCGTCAGGCGGGTCGGCAGGCAGCGGCCGGCATGAGAGAGTTGTCGCTGACGTCGACGCGGAGGCATTGATGAAGTTCCGAGTGGAGCGCGACGCGCTCGCCGAGGCCGTGGCCTGGACCGCGAAGAGCCTGCCCAACCGGCCGTCCGTTCCGGTGTTGGCCGGCGTGATGCTCCGGGTCACCGACGGCAGCCTGCAGGTCTCCGGGTTCGACTACGAGGTCTCCAGTCAGGTGACCGTGGAGGTCCAGGGCGACGCCGACGGGGCCGCGCTGGTCTCCGGCCGGCTGCTGGCCGAGATCACCAAGGCGCTGCCCGCCAAGCCGGTGGACATCGCCGCGGTCGGCGCCCACCTCGAACTGGTCTGCGGGAGCGCCCGGTTCACCCTGCCCACCATGCCGGTGGAGGACTACCCGTCGTTGCCGGAGATGCCGCAGAGCGCCGGCACCATCGACGCGGCCACCTTCGCCTCCGCGGTCGCCCAGGTGGCCGTCGCCGCCGGGCGGGACGAGACGCTGCCGATGATGACCGGCGTACGGATCGAGCTGTCCGGCAGCACGCTGGCGATGCTCGCCACCGACCGCTACCGGCTGGCGCTGCGCGAGATCCAGTGGAACCCGGACGACCCCGAGGTGAGCATCAACGCCCTGGTGCCCGCGCGCACCCTGCACGACACCGCCAAGGCCCTCGGCCCGCTCGGCGGCGAGGTCACCCTGGCGCTGGCCACCGGTGGCGCGGGCGAGGGCATGATCGGCTTCGCCGGTGGGACCCGCCGCACCACGAGCCGGCTGCTCGACGGCGCCAACTACCCGCCGGTCCGCTCGCTGTTCCCGGCGAGCCACAACGCCGAGGCCCGGGTGCCGGTCAGCACCCTCATCGAGGTCGTCAAGCGCGTCGCGCTGGTCGCCGAGCGCACCACGCCGGTGCTGCTCAGCTTCAGCGCCGACGGCCTCGTGGTCGAGGCCGGCGGCTCGGAGGAGGCCCGGGCGAGCGAGGCGATGGAGGCCACCTTCACCGGTGACCCGCTGACCATCGGTTTCAACCCGCAGTACCTGATCGACGGGCTGGCCAACCTCGGCGCGCAGACCGCCGTGCTGTCGTTCGTCGACGCGTTCAAGCCTGCGGTGATTTCGCCCGCCGGCGAGGATGGCGAGGTCGTGCCCGGGTACCGGTACCTCATCATGCCGATCCGCGTGTCCCGCTGATCGCACCCGCAACACCCACGCACCGGAGGTAAGTACACATGCAGCTCGGCCTGGTAGGTCTCGGCCGGATGGGCGGCAACATGCGCGAGCGGTTGCGCGCCGCCGGGCACGAGGTGGTCGGTTTCGACCACAACGCGGAGCTGAGCGACGTTGCCTCCCTCGCGGAGCTGGCGGAGAAGCTCGAGTCGCCGCGTGCCGTCTGGGTCATGGTCCCGGCCGGCGTCACCGACGCGACCATCGACGAGCTCGCCGACGCGCTCGGCGAGGGCGACATCATCATCGACGGCGGCAACTCGCGGTTCAGCGACGACGCGCCCCGGGCCGAGCGGCTCAACGACCGCGGCATCGGCTACATCGACGTCGGCGTCTCGGGTGGCGTCTGGGGCCGGCAGAACGGGTACGCGCTGATGGTCGGCGGCTCCGAGGAGCACGTCGGGCGGCTCATGCCGATCTTCGAGTCGCTCAAGCCGGCCGGCGAGTTCGGCTTCGTGCACGCCGGCCCGGTCGGCGCCGGTCACTACGCCAAGATGGTGCACAACGGCATCGAGTACGGCCTCATGCACGCGTACGCCGAGGGCTACGAGCTGCTCGCCGCGTCCGAGCTGGTCACCAACGTGCCCGGGGTGTTCAAGTCGTGGCGCGAGGGCACGGTGGTGCGCTCGTGGCTGCTCGACCTGCTCGACCGCGCCCTCGACGAGGACCCGGAGCTGTCGGAGCTGAGCGGCTACACCGAGGACACCGGCGAGGGCCGCTGGACGGTGGACGAGGCGGTCCGGCTCGCCGTGCCGCTGAACGTCATCACCGCCTCGCTGTTCGCGCGCTTCGCCTCCCGGCAGGACGACTCGCCCGCGATGAAGGCGGTGGCTGCGCTGCGCCAGCAGTTCGGCGGGCACGCCGTCCGCAAGCGCTGACGGCAGCCGCACCCCCGTGTACGTCCGCCGGCTCGAACTGGTCGACTTCCGCTCGTACGAGCGGGTCGGCGTGGACCTCGAGCCGGGGGCGAACGTCCTGATCGGCGCCAACGGCGTCGGCAAGACCAACCTGGTCGAGGCGTTGGGCTACGTGGCGACCCTGGACAGCCACCGGGTCGCCACGGACGCGCCGCTGGTGCGGATGGGCGCGGCGTCGGCGGTGATCCGCTGCGCGATCGTGCACGAGGGCCGGGAGCTGCTGGTCGAGCTGGAGATCGTCCCGGGTAAGGCGAACCGGGCCCGGCTCGGCCGCTCCCCGGCCCGCCGTGCCCGCGACGTTCTCGGCGCGCTGCGGCTGGTGCTCTTCGCTCCGGAGGACCTGGAACTCGTCCGCGGCGACCCGGCCGAACGCCGGCGCTACCTGGACGACCTGCTGGTCAGCCGGCAGCCACGGTTCGCCGGGGTACGCGCCGACTACGAGCGGGTGGTCAAGCAGCGCAACGCGCTGCTGCGTACGTCGTACCTGGCCCGCAAGACCGGCGGGGCCCGCGGCGGTGACCTCTCCACGCTCGCCGTCTGGGACACCCACCTGGCCCAGCACGGCGCGGACCTGCTCGCCGGTCGGCTCGAACTGGTCGCCGCTCTGGCGCCGCACGTGGCGAAGGCGTACGACGCGGTCGCCGCCGGACGCGGCGCCGCGGGGATCGCGTACCGGCCGTCGGTGGAGCTTCCC
The DNA here is from genome assembly GCF_003626655.1 of Micromonospora costi. Taxonomy (GTDB): domain Bacteria; phylum Actinomycetota; class Actinomycetes; order Mycobacteriales; family Micromonosporaceae; genus Micromonospora; species Micromonospora costi. Next base: position 61,645 of record NZ_RBAN01000007.1, on the reverse strand, counting down.
GAGCCGACAACCGACCGGGCGGCGCTCGCCGAGGCGCTGACCGCGGCCCTCGCCGAGTCCCGCACCGCGGAGATTGAGCGGGGCACCACCCTCGTCGGCCCGCACCGTGACGAGCTGGCGCTCACCCTCGGTCCGCTCCCCGCCAAGGGGTACGCGAGCCACGGCGAGTCGTGGTCGTTCGCGCTGGCCCTCCGCCTCGCGGGCTACGACCTGCTGCGCGCCGACGGGATCGAGCCGGTGCTGGTGCTCGACGATGTCTTCGCCGAGCTGGACGCCGGTCGGCGGGAGCGGCTGGCCGAGCTGGTCGGCGGGGCGAGCCAGCTTCTGGTGACCTGTGCCGTGGACGACGACGTGCCCGCGGCCCTGCGGGGCACCCGGTTCGAGGTCGGTGAGGGGACGGTGCGTCGTGTCGGATGAACCGGGGCGCCGGGACGCCGCTTCCGAGGCCGCCACGCCGGCGAATGGAGACGGCGCCGCGACGGCGGACGGGCCCTCGGGGCCGGAGTTGGCGCGCGCGGTGCTGGACGCCGCGAAGGCGCGGCGGGAGGCCGCCGGGAAGACCCGCCGGCGCGGCCCGTCCGCCGGATCCGGCGGCGGCGAGCGGCGGCTGCGCGGCTACTCCGGGCCGGGACCGGATCCCCGCGACCCCCAGCCGCTCGGTGCCGTGCTGGACCGGCTCGTGAAGGCACGCGGCTGGCAGCAGCCGGCGGCCGAGGCGACCGTCTTCGGCGCGTGGGAACGTGTTGTCGGGCCCGAGGTGGCGCAGCACAGCCGCCCGGTGAAGCTGGAGAACGGCGAACTCACCGTGGAGGCCCGGTCGACCGCCTGGGCGACCCAGCTGCGCCTGCTCGCCGGCTCGCTGCTCAAGCAGATCGCCCGCGAGGTCGGCCACAACGTCGTACGCAAATTGCACATCCACGGCCCGGCGGCGCCGTCGTGGTCCCGCGGCCCCCGCCGGGTGCGCGGCCGCGGCCCCCGCGACACGTACGGCTGACGGCCGGGCCGGGGATCAGCCCTCGCCGCGCCGGGCCTCCCGGGCGGCCCGCTTACGCTCCCGCTGCTCGCGGCTGTAGCGCTTGCGGTTCTCCAGGTCGCGTTTCCACCCCTCACGGGCCTCGGTCGAGCCGCCGTACACGGCGCCCTGCACCTCGGCGGGGCCGGCCAGGTACCGGTACGCCCACCTCCAGAAACGGCCGCCCTCACCCGGCGCCCGGACCGGCTTCTCGTCGCCCATGCCACCGCCTCCCGTCTCGTCAGGCCGCAACAATTGGTGTACCAATCATTGGGGCACCAAACATCGGTACCATAGCAGCCGGTCGAGGAGGGGGTCGAGCAGTGGATCACGAGCTGGGCGGCGCGGACCCGCTGGCGCTGGAAGAGCAGGTGTGCTTCGCGCTGTCGGTCGCCGCGCGCAGCGTCGTGGCGGTCTACCGCCCCCTGCTGGAGCCGATGGGCCTGACCCATCCGCAGTACCTGGTGATGCTCGCCCTCTGGCAACACGCCCCGCTGTCGGTACGCGACCTCAGCCGCCTGCTCCAGCTCGACCCGGGCACCCTCTCACCGCTGCTGAAGCGGCTGGAGGCGAACGGCTACGTACGCCGCGAGCGCGACCCCGCCGACGAGCGGAGCCTCGCGGTCACGCTCACGGCGAGCGGGCAGGCGCTGCGGGCCCGGGCCGAGGAGATCCCGCCCGCGATCGTGGCGCGGCTCGGTCTGCCGCTCGCGGAGCTGCGGCAACTGCACGGCGCGCTCACCGAGGTCATCGCGGCGGCGAACCGGGCCGCCGGTGCCGGGCCGGTCGGCTGACCCGGCGGCATCAGGAGCGGGTCGACGCGGCCTCACCACGAGCGGCGACCGTCACGCGCGGGCCGGCCCGGTCGTGTCAGGAGGGGGTGGCCCGGCGGGGCGCCTCCGACTCGGCGTAGACGGCGAAGCCGCGGTCGGCGCAGCGCCGGTAGAAGGCGGCCAGCACGCCCAGTTCGGCGCAGGTGAACTCCCACTGCGGCGGGTTGCCGCTCTCGTCGCGCAGCGCGTCGAGCCGACCGTCCAGCCAGCGCAGCTGCTGCTCGGCCAGGCGCCCGTCGGCGAGCAACGCGCGCAGCACCGCGCTCACCGAGTCGAACGTCACCGCCTCGCCGTACTCGCGGTGCCCGGCCACGAACCGCTCGATGCCGTCGGCGATCCAGGCGCAGCCGTCCGGGTCGATCACCGGGTCCTCGTCCTCGGCGGCGGCGTCAGTGGCGTACAGCACACCGTCGAGGCCGAGCAGGAGGTCCACCAGTTCGGTGTACGCCGTGGCCCGGACAGTGCCGGTCTTGGCGATCAGTTCGGCCAGCGCGGCTGTCGGCGCGGAGATCCGTGGCATGTCGACGATCTCGCCGAAGTCGACGAACTCGGCCGGTGCGACCGGGTCGTAGAAGCGGCCGGTCCGCGGCCAGTGCACCGCGACGTTGTCCAGCCCCATCTGGGGTCACCTCTTAAGAGCACGTGTGGGGGTCGATCGGGTCGATCGTCCGGTTCCGCTCGGAAAAGATCAAGTCGGCTCCGGAACCGCCGTTCGAAAAAGATCAAGGCGGCTCCGGGACCGCCGCCAACGTACGGCACCGCCGGACCGTCCGGAACCCCCCGACCCGCCCGGCAGCGGGTGCACCCGCCGCGCGGCGCCGCACGTCGATCGGGCGTTGGCGTGTAGGGGGAGTCGCGGGCGGCAGGATTCGGCCGGCTACGGAGTTCTGAGCCCCTTTGCGAGGGTGCCGAGTGGCGGTTCCACCGCCAGCGCACAGTAAGATTGATGCAGAGACGAAGACCCGGTGCGGAGCGACGGACACGGGCCCCGAAAGGGGGGCCCGCGATCATTGTCCACGTCGGGTCGAGCCGATCGCGATCCGCGGGCAACCGCGGCGACCGGCGCGTACCGACCCGTGACCGGACTCCTCCGGCGGCGGTCCGCGCCGACGTCGCGTCCTGTCCGCCGAACCCGCGCCAGACGCGCCCAACCGGCGTCGACGGCGCGAGAAAGTGGCCGAGGGTGGCAGCGCAGGACAAGCAGCAGTACGGCGCAGAATCGATCACCGTTCTCGAGGGGCTGGAGGCCGTCCGGAAGCGGCCCGGTATGTACATCGGGTCGACCGGTGAGCGGGGCCTGCACCACCTCGTCTGGGAGGTCGTGGACAACGCGGTCGACGAGGCGCTGGCCGGCTACTGCGACACCATCGACGTGGTGCTGCTGGCCGACGGCGGGGTCCGGGTCACCGACAACGGCCGCGGCTTCCCGGTCGACCTGCACCCCAAGCTGAAGAAGCCGGGTGTCGAGGTGGCACTCACGGTGCTGCACGCGGGCGGCAAGTTCGACGGCAAGGCGTACGCCGTCTCCGGCGGTCTGCACGGCGTGGGCGTCTCCGTGGTGAACGCGCTCTCCACGCGGATGTTCGTGGAGATCCACAAGGACGGGTTCGTGTGGCGGCAGAGCTACGCCAACTCCAAGCCCAACCCGCTGGAGAAGGGCGAGACGACGGACCGCACCGGCTCGGCGGTCTCGTTCTGGCCCGACCCGACCGTCTTCGAGACGGTCGACTTCGACTTCCAGACCATCTACCGGCGGCTGCAGGAGATGGCGTTCCTGAACCGCGGCCTCACCATCCACCTGCTCGACGAGCGCGCGGAGGACGAGGACGGCAAGCCGCGCGAGGTCACCTTCCTCTACAAGGGCGGCATCGCCGACTTCGTCCGGCACCTGAACGCCTCGAAGAACCCGATCCACCGCACGGTGGTCGAGTTCGGCGCCGAGGAAGAGGGCATGTCGGTCGAGATCGCCATGCAGTGGAACGAGTCGTACGGCGAGTCGGTCTACACCTTCGCCAACACGATCAACACCCACGAGGGCGGTACGCACGAGGAGGGCTTCCGGGCAGCGCTCACGAGCGTGGTGAACCGGTACGGCACCGACCGGAAGCTGCTCAAGAGCGACGAGAAGCTCTCCGGCGAGGACATCCGCGAGGGGCTCGCCGCGATCATCTCGGTGAAGCTGGCCAACCCGCAGTTCGAGGGCCAGACGAAGACCAAGCTCGGCAACACGCCGGTCAAGAGCTTCGTGCAGCGGGTCTGCAACGAGTGGCTGGTCGACTGGTTCGACCGGAACCCGGCCGAGGCGAAGCTCATCATCCAGAAGGCGTCGCAGGCGGCACGGGCCCGGATCGCGGCCCAGCAGGCGCGCAAGCTGGCCCGGCGCAAGTCGCTGCTGGAGTCCGGCTCGATGCCGGGCAAGCTGGCCGACTGCCAGTCCACCGACCCGCGCGAGTCCGAGGTCTTCATCGTCGAGGGCGACTCGGCCGGTGGGTCGGCGAAGCAGGGGCGTGACCCGCGTACGCAGGCGATCCTCCCGATCCGCGGCAAGATCCTCAACGTGGAGAAGGCCCGGATCGACCGGGTGCTGAAGAACAACGAGGTCCAGGCGCTCATCACGGCGCTGGGCACCGGCATCCACGACGACTTCGACATCGAGAAGCTGCGCTACCACAAGATCGTGCTGATGGCCGACGCGGACGTCGACGGTCAGCACATCCAGACGCTGCTGCTCACCCTGCTCTTCCGCTTCATGCGGCCGCTGGTCGAGCTGGGTCACGTCTACCTGGCCGCACCTCCGCTCTACAAGATCAAGTGGAACCGGAAGGGCGACGACGCGCAGTACGCGTACTCCGACCGGGAGCGCGACGGCCTGATCGCCCTGCGCCAGCAGCAGAAGCCCAATGCCAAGCCGGACGACATCCAGCGGTTCAAGGGTCTCGGCGAGATGAACTATCCCGAGCTGTGGGAGACCACCATGAACCCGGCGACCCGCACCCTGCGTCAGGTCACGCTCGACGACGCGGCAACGGCCGACGAGCTGTTCAGCGTCCTGATGGGTGAGGACGTCGAGGCACGCCGGTCGTTCATCCAGCGCAACGCGAAGGACGTGCGCTTCCTGGACATCTGACGGTCACCAGGGGGCCGGTCGACAGCCATCGGCCGGCCCACTGGTCCACAGAGTTATCCACAACTTGGCCGCTATCCACAGCGGTTATCCACAGCACGAAAACGACTCTGAGTCTGATAAGGGTAAACAGTGACCGATTCCCCCGAGTCCACACCGAACGAGCCCGAGGCCACCGAGGCCGCCGGCGCCGTGGTTGCGCACGACCGGATCGAACCGGTCGGGCTCGAGGTGGAGATGCAGCGCTCCTACCTCGACTACGCGATGAGCGTCATCGTCGGGCGCGCGCTGCCGGACGTCCGGGACGGGCTCAAGCCGGTCCACCGCAAGATCCTCTACGCGATGTTCGACTCCGGCTACCGGCCGGACCGCGGCTACGTGAAGTGCTCCCGCGTCGTCGGCGACGTCATGGGTCAGTTCCACCCGCACGGTGACTCCGCGATCTACGACGCGCTCGTGCGGATGGCACAGCCCTGGTCGCTGCGCTACCCGCTGGTCGACGGCAACGGCAACTTCGGCTCGCCCGGCAACGACCCCGCGGCCGCCATGCGGTACACCGAGTGCAAGCTCGACCCGCTCGCCATGGAGATGCTGCGGGACATCGACGAGGACACCGTCGACCTCCAGGACAACTACGACGGCCGGGCCAAGGAGCCCACGATCCTGCCGTCGCGGATCCCGAACCTGCTCATCAACGGGTCCGAGGGCATCGCGGTCGGCATGGCCACCAAGATCCCGCCGCACAACCTGCGCGAGATCGGCGCGGCCGTGCAGTGGTGCCTGGAGAACCCGGAGGCGGACGAGGCCACCACGCTCGAGGCGCTGCTGGGCATCGTCAAGGGCCCGGACTTCCCGACCCACGGTCTGATCGTCGGCACCGCCGGCATCCAGGACGCGTACCGGACCGGCCGCGGCTCCATCCGGATGCGGGCCGTGGTGGAGGTCGAGGAGGACAAGCGCGGCCGTGCGGCGCTGGTGGTCAGCGAGCTGCCCTACCAGGTCAACCCGGACAACCTCGCCGAGCGGATCGCCGAGCTGATCAAGGAGGGCAAGCTCGGCGGCATCGCCGACATCCGCGACGAGTCCTCCGGGCGTACGGGTATGCGGATCGTGCTCGTGCTCAAGCGCGACGCGGTCGCCAAGGTGGTGCTCAACAACCTCTACAAGCACACCCAGCTCCAGGAGACGTTCGGCGCCAACATGCTGGCGCTGGTCGACGGGGTGCCGCGCACGCTCAACCTGGCGCAGTTCATCCGCTACTACGTCGACCACCAGGTCGAGGTCATCCGCCGGCGCACCGCGTTCCGGCTGCGCAAGGCCGAGGAGCGGGCGCACATCCTGCGCGGTCTGGCCAAGGCGCTCGACGCCCTCGACGAGGTGATCGCCCTCATCCGGCGTTCGCCCACGGTCGAGGACGCCCGCCAGGGCCTGATCCGGCTGCTGGAGATCGACGAGATCCAGGCGACCGCGATCCTGGACATGCAGCTGCGCCGCCTCGCCGCCCTGGAGCGGCAGCGGATCCTCGACGACCTGGCCAAGCTTGAAGTCGAGATCGCCGACCTCAAGGACATCCTGGCCAAGCCGGAGCGGCAGCGGAGGATCGTCTCCGAGGAGTTGGGCGAGATCGTCGCGAAGTGGGGCGACGACCGGCGGACCCAGATCGTGCCGTTCGACGGCGAGGTCTCGATGGAGGACCTCATCGCCCGCGAGGACGTCGTCGTCACGATCACCCGCACCGGGTACGCGAAGCGGACGAAGGTCGACCAGTACCGGTCGCAGCGCCGCGGCGGCAAGGGCGTCAGCGGCGCCACGCTGCGCCAGGACGACATCGTCAGCCACTTCTTCGTCTGCTCGACGCACGACTGGATCCTGTTCTTCACCAACAAGGGGCGGGTCTACCGGGCGAAGGCGTACGAGCTTCCGGAAGCCAGTAGGGTGGCCAAGGGTCAGCACGTGGCCAACCTGCTTGCGTTCCAACCGGACGAGCAGATCGCACAGATCATCGAAATTCCGAACTACCAGGTGGCCCCCTACCTGGTACTGGCCACGAAGAACGGCCTGGTGAAGAAGACGCGGCTCGAGGAGTTCGACTCCAACCGTTCCGGCGGCATCATCGCGATCAACCTGCGCGATGAGGACGAGCTGGTCGGTGCCGCCCTGGTCGGGCCGGAGGACGATCTGCTGCTGGTGTCGAAGAACGCGCAGGCGATCCGGTTCAACGCCACGGACGAGGCGCTGCGGCCCATGGGCCGGGCCACGTCGGGCGTGATCGGGATGCGTTTCGCCGAGGACGACGTGCTGCTGGCCATGGAGGTGGTCCGGCCGGGCATGGACGTGCTGGTGGCGACGAACGGGGGATACGCGAAACGTACCCCCATCGAGGAATACCCGGTGCAGGGCCGGGGAGGTAAAGGCGTGCTGACTGCGAAGATCACAGAGCGACGTGGTGGTCTGGTCGGCGCGGTGGTGATCGACCCGGACGACGAGCTGTTCGCGATCACCAGCAACGGTGGTGTCATCCGGACTCCGGTGAAGCCTGTACGCCGTACGCGTGACCGGAACACAATGGGGGTCAAGCTGATGGACCTTCCGGACGGCGTGACTATCGTGGCGATTGCTCGCAATGCCGACGAGCCTGACGAACAGGACTAGTTGAATGACGGAGACACAGGCGAAGTCGGGGAACACGGGGACCTCGGCCAACCCGGTCGACGAGGAGGCCGCAGGAAGCGGCGCACCAGCGACCGGCCGCGCGGCCGTGGGCCGGGCCACGGTCCCCGCCGACGCGCCTGCCCCGAAATTCACCCGGGCTCCCGGGATGGCGCCGCCGCCGGACAAGCCGAACGACGAGGCCGGGTCCGGTGACAAGACCGAGGCGGTGCCGGCCGAGGCCGCTGCCGCTGCCGCCGGCGGTGGCGGTGCCGCGAAGGCGTCGGGCGGGGCCCGCCCGACCAGCACCCAGCCGATCCCGGTCCGGGCCGGAGCGTCCGCTGGGGCGGCGACCGGCACCCAGCCGCGGATCGCCGGTGCCGCGGCCGGGCCGGATGCCACCCGGCCGGGCCCCGGTCGGGCGCCCAACGGCGGTGGCCTGCCGCCCGGCATCGGCAACCCGTCCGCCGTCGGGGCCGCGCGGGTCGGTGACGCGGTGCGCGCCGCGCGTACGTCGGTCAGCTCGGCCGCGTCCCGCGGACCGCGCCGGGCCCGGCTGAACCTGAAGCGGATCGACCCCTGGTCCGTGATGAAGTTCGCATTCGCCGTGTCGGTGGTGCTCTTCATCGTGGTCGTGGTGGCCACCTCGGTGCTCTACCTCGCCCTGGACGCCATGGGCGTCTTCCAGAGCGTCAACGACAGCCTGACCGACCTGGTCAGCGCCGGCGGTGGGCAGAGCACAGACGGCTTCCAGATCACCGCGAAGGGCGTGATCCTCAGCTCGGCCCTCATCGGTCTGGTCAACGTCGTGCTGTTCACGGCGCTGGCCACGCTGGGGGCGTTCGTCTACAACGTGTGCGCCGACCTGGTCGGCGGCGTCGAGCTGACGCTCGCCGAGCGCGACTGAATCGACGGGACGCCGGGGCACCGCGGAAAGCGGTCGCCCCGGCGTTCCGTACTCCGGTAGGTTCAAACGGCGACGGCGACGGCGGCGCGCGGGCCGGCCCCCGATTTGGGGCGGCGCGAGCGCATGGGTTAACCTTGCTCGTCGCATCGCGGGGCTATAGCTCAGTCGGTTAGAGCGCAGAGCTGATAACTCTGAGGTCGCTGGTTCGATTCCAGCTAGCCCCACCGCACGTCGTCCGACGGCAGCCGAGCGCGAGGGGTCGCCCCATGGTCAAGAAGCTTCTGATTCTGGTCGGCGTTGTCGGCGTGGCTGCCGTCGTGGCCAAGAAGATCAAGGCCTCCAACGACGAGCGCGCGCTCTGGCACGAGGCGACCACCGCTCCCGACCTGCGCTGAGGCCCACGCCTACGGCGCCAGTGACCAGGCGGCGCCGCCCGCCCTCGGGGCCCTAGCTCAACTGGCAGAGCACTGCCTTTGCAAGGCAGGGGTTAGGGGTTCAAGTCCCCTGGGCTCCACCATTTCCGCCTGTGATCAGGCGTCTCGCCGAGACAAGATGAAGCGGGCCAGATTCGGCACAACTCGGCTTTGATCTTGCGCATTCTCAGCGTCGCCGCGCGCTTGCGGCGGCTTGGTTGGTGATCAGCGTGGTTTGGTGAAGACGTTGCCGACGCGAGGATCCTCGTGACCATGACGGACGTGAACGATCTCGTGGCGCGGGCTTACGGTGACCCGGCCGTCGTCGGCATGGTGTTGACCGGCTCACGGGCCCGAGGTTTGGCAACCCGGTACTCGGACATCGACCTGTGCGTCGTCGTCAGCGAGCGCCGCGAGTCGTGGTGGCAGGGCCGGCGAACTGCGGAAGTCGATGCCTTCGTGTGCACCGTCGATGAGCTCGCCGACACGTCCGACATATGGCAGCGGTACGCCTTTCGCGGTGCTCAGGTGCTTGTCGACAAGCTGGATGGCGTCATCGCCCAGCTGGTTCAGCGACAGGCCGTTCCCACTCAGGCAGAAGCCAATACATGGGCCCGCGAAGGCCTCGACGGCTACGTCAACCTTCTCTACCGAGCAGCCAAGAGCCGCCGTGACGGTGACCTGGCGGCCGCGGCCTTGGACATCGCCGAAAGCGTCTCCTGGTTGCTGACCACGATCTTCGCGCTGCACGGACGGCTGCGCCCATACAACAAGTACCTGCGGTGGGAGCTGACGACGTGTCCAATGGGTGAGCCGTGGAGCGCCGACACGCTTCCGGAGCGGCTCCTGCACGACCCAGCTGGGCTATTTCCCGACATCGAGCGGCTGGCGCGAGAACGCGGTCTTGCCGATGTGCTCGACGCTTGGGGCGACGACCTGCATTTGCTGCGTCAGCCTCGAACGGCGTAACGCGTCATCCGACGCCAACCTGTCACGCATCATCCGGAGTACGACAACGCCGGCTGCCGGCGTGTCGGGTCTCAGGACCTGCGTGACAGATCAGTCTCGGGACGTGGGTGACACGTCCGGCTAGACGATCTTGCTCCAGAGCAGCCAGCTGCCCGGTGAGCGGCTACGTGCTCTGGCCCACGTTGTCCGACCGCGCCTAATACCAAAAGGCTTTGATCACCGCGTGTCCGGCTTGTGCGGTCCGCTCATAGAAGGTGCGTAAGTCGTTGTGGTAGCCGAGGAAGATGTTCCTGGCCGCGTTCTCGTCCTCCCAGCCGACGTATGGCTTGGATAGTTTCGCCCCGGCGATCTGCCAGCGTTCGTCGAAGGAGAGGGTGCGGAGGAACTCGGCCGTTCCTCGCGTCTCGTCGGGGTTGAGGATGACGAACGGCGGTTGGTCCTTCACCGGGCTGCTGTATATGTGGCGGCCGCCGAAGATCGGCAGAGTGCTGGCGGCATTCGTGGCGTCGCCTTGATCCGTGCCCATGGTGTAGAGCTCGTCGACGTGGCCGAAGTCCTTCTCGATGGAGTCGGCGATGCCGGCTGCGTACTCTTCCGGGTGCGCCTCCCAGGCGGCCCACATGAAGGCATGCAGCGACGGGAAATCCTGTGGGATCTCGTTGGAGGCCGTGGCCCGCAGGTGCATGTGAAAGCTCACCGGGCTGCTACTCCTTGCGGTGGGCGGGCGAGCGGGACGGCTGCTCGTCGTGGGGCTCTGGTTTACGGGCTTTGAATCTAGCGATGGCCTTGGTGGTGCAATGAGCGACCTCGGTGATCAGTTGATCGGCGTCGTAGACGCGGAAGGTGGTGCCAGCGGCTTCGACGGTTAGGGATGTTCCGGCGTGGGCGATGCCGACGTGGATGCGTTGACCGGCGATGACCAGGGATCCTCGGCAGCTGACGCGGCGTTCCACCCGCATGGGTTCGGGTGCCGGGGTAGGTGGTGGCCCGGCGGGTTGACCGTCGGCGGCGAGGAGCTGGCGCAGGTGGTCGGGGGTAAGTCGGGACGCGTTGCGCCAGGGCCGGACCAGGCCAAGCCTGAACGACGTTGACATGCCGTTTCGACGTGCTTTGGTTGATCTCAGTCTAAGCACAGCCACGCCGTCCCCTCCTGGCTCAGCACGCGATCGATGGCCGAGGCAGCCTGCCGATGCGCTACGGTGCTCGGCGTGATCCGGCAGACCATGGCGGCCTCCGTAGACAAGCCGAGCGAGGTCGAGGCGGCTGAGGTGTGGCTGAACGCCAACCGGGACGCTCTGACCTACGCCGGAGAGGAAGGCGGCTGCGGTTGCTGCGTCCGGATGTGGAAGGTGGAGGGGCCTGCCGAGGTTCTGGTGACGATTCCCTACGAGGTCTCGGCTTCCTCCGACTGGGATACGGCCTAGCCGCCCTGGACCCACGTCAGCATGTCCCGCCAGTGGGCGGGAGACGGTGTGTGAGCAGCGTTCTCACCGATGCGGACCTCGGCGTCGGGCATCCGTGCGGCGATCAGCGGCGCGTCGGGAACAGCTCTGCCGGGGTCGTGTCGACCAGCCCAGATGAGGACGCGGCAGGGCACATCCCGAAGGTGGAATCCCCATGGACGAATGTCTGTGGCCAGCCAGTCGCCGACCAGGCCGGTGGCGCCTTGGCGGGCGCCTTCGAGGTTGGACTCCTCGCCTGGCTGCATCCAGGTGTCCTGGCCGGTCGCGAGCAGTTCGCGGTGCTGTTTGAGGGGGTCTTCCGCGTACCAGGCGGCAGCGCGAGCCACGTAGGGGCGGCCGAGTCCCGGGATGGTGCAAAGCGCCCACGCTTGTAGCCGCTGCCAGCCGCGTACCGTCCGCAGCTCCCGGTACGGGCCGGTGAAACCGGCGGCGACGACACCGGTCAGGCGTTGTGGAAAGCGGGCACCACAGGCCACGGCGTACGGTGCGCCGCCCGAGAACCCGACCACTCCGAAGCGCTCGATTCCCAGGGATGACATCAGCGCACCGACCGCATCGGCGACGCCGAGCAGCGTCGGCCGCCGGGCAGGTGTCGACCGACCGTATCCGGGCCGGTCCACGGTGATCAGGCGAACGCCGACCAGCGCCGCGTCGTCCGGGCGGCTGAGGCGAGAACCTGGCGTGCCATGCAGGTACACCACGGGCACCCCGGCCGGATCGCCGTACTCCGCCCAACCCAGAAGCCGATTGCCCGGTAGCGCGAAATCCATGTCGCTCCTCTGCTTCCAGCACCAGATCGCCGATATCGCGGGATCCCCGCGCCGCGGATACCGCCATATCGGCGAAACGGAGTTGATCAGGTTCGAGTCCGCCTCGGATTTCTCCGGCCAGCGGTAAACAGATCGGCGCGCTGGTGCGTAAACGAGGTGTGGAACGAGATCGTACGGACTTCCCGCGACGCGCTCAGGCTGTCCGTCCCGCGTTCCGGACGAGATCCGCGCCGGGCGGGATGGGTCACGCCGTGCAACCCCTGGCCACGACGTTCGCGTCTCAGGTGCGCGCCGCCCCTGGCGCCCTGCGATTGGGGAGCCCCATGATCACTCCGCGAACCTGGCCCTCGGACGACCGGCGACCGCCCCTTCCAAAAGACCGGCATACCAGGCGACACACCGGAAGCCGACGCGCCGCAAGCGGACGCACCGAAGGCAGACCCGCCGGAAGCGGACCGGTCGTCGGTGACACGCTGGCGGGGCGGGCCGAGTGAGCGGGCGCGGGCCGACCCGTCGCGGGCTGCTGGCCGTGGCGGTGCTGGCGATCACCGGCGGTGGTGCGGCAGGGGCGAGCGCCGCCTGGCGGCTGGCCGGTGGCCGTGACGAGCCGACGACCGGGGCGGGGGACCGCGCGCCTGCCGCGTCACCCACGCCCAGTCCGACGCCCGACCATCTGGCCGCGGCCCGCAGGAAGGTCGCGGCGTACGTGGAGAGGGTCGGGAAGGGCCAGGTCGCGGTGGCGGTGAAGGACCGGAGATCGGACGTGGCGCTCACGGTCGGCACCGCCCGTTTCCAGACGGCCAGCATCGTCAAGGTCGACATCCTGGCTGCCCTGCTGCTCCGGGCGCGGCAGCGGAACCAGGAGATCAGCGGCACCGATCGGCGCAACGCCAAGAAGATGATCACCGCTAGTGACAACGCCGCCGCGACCGCGCTGTACCAGCGGATCGGCGGGAAGGCCGGACTGGCGACGGCGAACAGGACCTTCGGCCTGAAGGAGACCACGCCCCAGACGTCGTGGGGTATGGCCACGACCACGGCCGCCGACCAGATCCGCCTGCTCACCTCCCTGACCGACGAGGACGGCCCCCTGGACGAGGCCGGCCGGAGCTACCTCTTCGACCTGATGAGCCAGGTCGAGGAGGACCAGGACTGGGGCGTTCCCGCTGCGGCCGGCCCCCGGACCACGGAGGCCTACGTCAAGAACGGGTGGGACACGGTCTCCGCCGACGGCGGCCTCTGGGAGGTCAACACGATCGGACGGCTCGTCGAGCCGGGCCGTGACTGGCTCGTGGCCGTGCTCTCCCGCCACCACCAGACGCAGACGGCGGGCGTACGGATGGTCGAGGCCGTGGCCCGGTACGCCGTCGGCGAGCTGCGGAAGATGCCCACGAACCCGACAGCCTGAGTCGCACGTTGCGCACCCCGACCCCGACCCCGACCCGCCGCCGCCGCCGGTCACTCCAACCGGTCAGTCCGTGGCGGTGGCCGCGCGTACCGTCCTGCTCAATGTCGCCACGATCGCGAGGCACGCGAGCCACCCGGCCAGGACGAACGTCAGCGTCGGCGCCCCGATCAGGGCGACCGCCGCACCGCTGGCCATGGTGCCGAGGGCCGCCGCCCCGCCGGTGAGGGTGTCGATCGCGCTGGTGACGCGGCCCCGGACGGCGTCGGGGGTGACCGCGAGCCGGTAGGAGTCGAGGGCGACGTTGTAGATCGGCGAGACCACGGACTCGGCGAACGCCACGACCAGCAGCAGCCACCAGGTCGGTGCCAGCGCGTAGAAGGGGAAGGCCAGGGCCTCGACCCAGAGCATCGTGATCGACAGTTTCCCGAGGGCGAACCGGCGGGTGAGTGTGGGAGCCAGCAGGCTGCCGAGGAGGGCGCCGACCCCGGCGCCGGTGAAGACGACGCCGACCTGTGTGGGGTTCGCGTGCAGGCCCTGGGCCAGCATGATGATCAGCAGGTAGCCGGCGCCGAAGCGCAGGCTGTCGCCCGCGTCGAGGAGGGCGAGCGTCCGGATCACCGGTTTGCGCCACAGCCAGGACAGGCCGTGACCGATGTCCGCCACGAGCGCGCGCGGCGCGGCGGTCGTGGCCCGTTCCGCCTGGAATCCGGCGCGGACGGCCCGCAGGGCCGCGGCCGACGCCAGGAACGAGACGGCGTTGAACGCGAACGGCACCAGACGGCCCAGGGCGTACGCGATGCCGGCCACCGAGGCGCCGACGATCCGCAGCGCGTTGGACATCACCCCCATCGCCGCGAGTGCGGCCGGAAGGTCGGACCGGCCGACGATGTTCGGCAGCGCCGAGCTGTTCGCCGCCTGGAACAGGGTGCTGAGCGCACCGCCGAGGACGGCAACGGCGTACAGCTGGGGCATACCCAGCGCTCCGGCTGCGGCGGCCACGGGAATGGTGGCGGTCAGGAGTCCCCGACCGATCTCGCACCAGATCATCGTGGCCTTGCGATTCCAGCGGTCGACCAGGGCGCCGGCCGCGAGCCCGAAGACGAGCTGAGCGGCGGTCTGGAGGCCGAGCACCACCCCGGCCTGGGTCGACGAGCCGGTCAGGGCCACGACGAGCAGCGGCAGGGCGAGGAACTGGAGCTGGTCACCCAGCTGTGAGATCAGCCGCCCGCCGACCAGCAGGCGGAAGTCGTGCTGCCGCCACAGGCTCCGGGGCGGCGTCGGGGTGAGGGTGTCCATGGTGAAGTCCTGTCGATGAGTGCGTCGTACGACGCGCCGTCACGGGATCGACAGACACGCGGGCGGCAGGTGCGGCCAGCAGGTACGGGCCGCATCGGGCCACCGGGAGCCACCGGGCGATGGGCAGACTCCACCCGCGTGTCGGAGCGTGACAGCTAGGACTTACGCGGCGAGGACATGGTCGGCACTCTATGGCGACGCCGCCGACGGCGGCAACGCACTTTCGCGGCAGGACTCAGTTCACCGGCGGCGCCCAGGTGGGGCGCCTGATGAGGCAGAACGGATGGCCGGCGGGATCGGCGTACACGTGGTCGCCGGCCAACCGCCGTGCCCCCAGCGCGAGCACCGTCTCACCCGCCGCGTCCTGGTCGTCGACCATCACGTCGAGGTGCATCTGCTGCGGCACGGTCGGCTCCGGCCAGGTCGGCCGCGTCAGGTCGGTGGCGCGCTGGAACGCCAACCCGGACGCCGCCGTGCTGGCCGAGACGACGACGAAGTCCTCGTCCGCGTAGGTGATCGGGTCGCCGAGGACGGCGCTCCAGAACCGCGCCTCGGCCATCGGGTCCGGGCAGTCGACGATCAGATGGTGAAGTCGGCCCACCGGCATTGCGGGCACCCCTTCCTGCACCGGCGCGACGAACCACCCGTGCCGGCGGCCGGTCCTTCCCGGTCGCGCGACGCCGTAGTCCATAGCCACGTTCCGGCAGTATCACAGCTCCTGCCGGCACACGCTGCCCGCACGGACGGCCGGCGCGAGCGGGCCGCCGTCGTCCGGAGTGGCCGGTCACGGGGTGTGCATGGCGCGGACGCCTCGGGGTAGGAGGAACAGCACCAACCCCCCGGAAAGTGAGGTGTGTGCCATGCCGACCGCACGCGAGATCATGACGAACGACGTGACCTGCATCCGCGAGCAGGACGACCTGCGGACCGCGGCCAAGCAGATGGCTCAGCTCGGGGTCGGCTCGCTGCCGATCTGCGGTGACGACAATCGGCTCAAGGGCATGCTGACCGACCGCGACATCGTGGTGAAGGTGCTGGCCGAGGGCCGCGACCCGGGCAACGTGACCGCCGGCGAGCTGGCCCAGGGTGAGGCGGTGACCATCGGCGCCGACGACGACGCGGCCGAGATCCTGCGCACGATGGGCGAGCACAAGGTACGCCGGCTGCCGGTCATCGACGGGCAGCAGCTCGTCGGCATCGTGGCCGTGGCCGACGTGGCCCGCTCGCTGCCGGAGCGCCCGGTCGGCGACCTCATCGAGGCCATTTCCGAGCGCGGCTGACCCCGCACCCCCTACCGTCGATCGCCGCCGCCGGCATCGGGCCGGGGCGGCGATCGGCGTACGGCCACAGCCGGCGGGGCCGGGGAGGCTGCCACTCAGCCGGGCGGGGTGAGCGGGACGGTCTCGCCGCGGGCGATGGTGCGGACCTGCCGGACGATTCCGCGCCGACGCGCCTCCTCGACGAAGTGCGACAGCGGCGACCGGAAGACCTCGTAGTCGTCGTAGTGGATCGGCACGGCCAGCTTCGGCCGGATCAGCTCGACCAGGTCGCAGCCCTGCCGGGCATCCATGGTGAGCAGGATCGCCGCGACCTTCGTGCCGCCGAGGTGGATGAGCATGGCGTCGATGTCCGGGTACCGCTCGGGGATCTGGGTCAGCTGCGGGCGGTTCAGCGTGTCGCCGGTGATGTAGAGGCGGAACCGGCGGCTGCCGTCACGCACCAGGTCGACCATCGTCCCCATCACGTCGGGAAGTAGCCGGTCGAGCACGCCGGGACCGTGCTGACCGGGCAGCGAGACGAGCCGGAGGGTCTCCCCGTCGCGGTGCAGCTCGTGGGTGTGCCAGGTGGGCAGCCCCTCGGCGGAACGGAAGCCCCAGCGGCGTAGCTTCCGTTCCGCCGAGGGCGTGGTCACGATCGGCAGGGAGCGGTCGAGCCCCCGGCGGGCCACCCGGTCGAAGTGGTCCCCGTGCAGGTGGGACAGGACCACCGCGTCCAGCGACGGCAGCTGGGCGATGGTCAGCGCCGGGTCCGTACGCCGTCGCGACCACATCCCCTTGCCCAGGTACGCCCGCTGGCCGCGGTGCAGGAAGTTCGGGTCGGTGAGCAGGGTGAACCCGCCGATCCGGAGCACCGTGGTGGCGGTGCCGATGAACGTGACCTCCGGCTGTTCTGCCAACGTGCCCACCTCCACCCGTCGCGGTACCCGGGAACGGGCGGGCCATGCGGAGCATTCACTCCGTCGGCGCGTCCCCGGAGTCGTCGACGCCGGAGTGTTCGGCGTCGGCGGGGCCCTTGGCCTGCGGCAGGCGCTCCACCAGCCGGCTCAGCGCCCCGTTGGCGA
Organism: Micromonospora costi; assembly: GCF_003626655.1. Taxonomy (GTDB): domain Bacteria; phylum Actinomycetota; class Actinomycetes; order Mycobacteriales; family Micromonosporaceae; genus Micromonospora; species Micromonospora costi. The sequence goes on along the minus strand of NZ_RBAN01000007.1, from coordinate 44,460 downwards.
AGGTGGCCCCGAAGGCGGACCCGGCCGCGATGCCCCAGGCGACCGGTCCGAGCGGCGTGCAGCCGAAGAACTGGCTGAGCCCGGGCGTCTGCACCACGGCGACGAGCGTGCCGAGCGACGCCGCCGTCGAGGCGAGCACCGCCGGGCTCGTGCCGCCGGCCAGCACGGTCTGGCCGAGCTGCGTACCGACCAGGGACACCAGCGCCACGGTGCCGGCCCGCTGCGGGCTGCCGGGCGTGTAGCGGGCCAGGGTCCAGCCCGCCGTGGCGCCGAGGGTGGTGGCGGCGGCGCGTAGGCCGATCTCCCGGTTCAACGTCTCGCCCAGCGAGGTGTCCGGGCCCTCGCGGAGCAGGCTGTCGGCGTGGTCGGCGGCCGGCGGGCGGACCGCGATGGCCAGCGCGGGCGCCAGGTCGGTGAGCAGGTTGACCAGCAGCAGCTGCCGCCCGTTGATCGCGGACTGGCCGGTCGCCGCCGCGCTCAGGACGCTGAACGCGATCTCGCCCAGGTTGCCGCCCACCAGGATGCTCAGCGCGTGCCGGACCGAGGACCACATGGCCCGTCCCTCGACCAGCGTGGCGATGATGGTCTCCAGCCGGTCGTCGGTGACCACCAGATCGGCGGCGGCCCGGGCGGCCGGGGTGCCCCGCTGGCCGAGCGCGATGCCCACGTCCGCCAGGCGGATGGCGGGCGCGTCGTTGGCACCGTCGCCCGTCATCGCCACGGTGCGGCCGCACTTCTGCAACGCCTGGATGATCCGCACCTTGTGGGCGGGCGTGCAGCGGGCCACCACGTCGGTGCGGGCCAGCCGTTCGGCGAGGCCCTCGTCATCGAGCTGGTCCAGGTCGGTGGCGGTCACCACCCGCTGCTCGTCGTGTTCGGTGATGGTGGCGGCGATCGCCTCGGCGGTCGCCGGATGGTCACCGGTGATCATGATCGTGTGCACGCCGGCCTGGCGGATGCGCCGCACGGCGGGAGCGGCGCTCTTGCGTACCCCGTCGGCAAGCGCCAGGAAGCCGACGAAGCTCAGGTTGCGGACCTGCTCGTCGATGATCGTCCGGTCGGCCGCCCGGCACTCGGCGACCGCCAGGATCCGGTGCCCGGCGCCGGCCCGGTCGGAGAGCAGCCGGTGCAACTCTGCCCGCCCGGCGTCGTCCAGCGGCTCCTCCCGCCCGTCGACCCGCCGCGACGCGCAGCGGGGCAGCACCGACTCCGGGGCGCCCTTCACGCTGAGCAGCAGCCCGTCCTCGCTCTCGCCGATGCTCGCGTGGTAGCCCCGGGACGGCTCGAACGGCAGCCCGCCGACCGGCCGCCAGCCGGCCACCCCCGTCTGCTCGACCACTCCCGCGGTCGCGGCGCCCTGCCGGACGGCGCGGTCCGTCTGGTGGGTTAGGTCCGCCGGGTCGTTGGCGCCGGGGGTGGCGCGCAGCGCCGCGCCCAGGGTCTGCCGCAGGCGGTCGTCCAGCCGGTCGACCGGCGCGTACCGGCTCGCGTCGCCGTCACCGACGCCGGCCAGCATCAGCTGCCCCTCGGTGAGGGTGCCGGTCTTGTCGAAGCAGAGCACGTCCACCCGGCCGAGCGCCTCGATGGTGCGGGGGTTGCGGACCAGCGCGCCGTGCTCGGCGAGGCGCCGGGCCGCGGCCAGCTGCGCGGCGCTGACGAGGAACGGCAGGCCCTCCGGCACCGACGCCACGGCCAGGTTCGCGGCGGTCGCGGCCGTCTGCGCCAGGGGTACGCCCCGGAGCAGGCCGGCCCCGGCCACCGCGACCGCCGAGCCGGCCGCGAGCGGGATGGCGGCCCGGGTCAGCCGGCCCAGCCGGGCCTCCACGCCGCCGGACGGGGGCGCCTGCCGGGCCAGCGCGAGGCTGCGACCCGCCTCGGTGTCGGCGCCGGTCGCCACCACCACGGCGGTCCCGTGCCCGGCGGCGACCGTCGTGCCCTCGTACACCATCGAGTGCCGCTCGGCGACGGCGGCGGCCACCACCGGTGTCGGGGACTTGCCGACCGGAAGCGACTCGCCGGTCAGCGAAGACTCGTCCGTCTCCAGGCCGACCGCGTCGAGCACCCGGCAGTCCGCCGGAACGGCGTCCCCCGGCTCCAGCCGGATCACGTCGCCGGGTACGAGGGCGTCGGCCGCCACCACCCGGTCCGTGCCGTCCCGCCGCACCCGGGCGGTGACCGCCGAGCGGGACAGCAGCTCGGCCAGGGACCGTTCGGTGTTGCGCTGGTGCACCGCGCCGATCAACGCCGACCCGCCGACCACGCCGCCCACGAGAGCGGCGTCCACCAGCGAACCGAACGACGCGGAGAGCACCGCTCCGGCGGCCAGCACGGGCGTGAGCGGGTTGGACAGCTCGTCGACGAAGGCCCGGAGCAGTCCGCCCGTACCCGGTGCGTCACCGCCGCTCCCGCCGTGGTGCCGCCGCTGCGCCTCCACGTCGGCCAACCCGTCCGGGCTGGTGTAGAGCCGGTCGAGGACCGTCTCCACCGGCATCAGGTGCCAGGCGGTCGCCGCCGGTGCCGGTGTGTCGTCCGGCTTGGGCAGCCGGCTGGCCCGCCAGACGCCGTTACCGAAGGCCAGCGCCGCCGCGCCGTTCACCGCGAGCAGGGCTCGGCCGGGCAGTTGCTGGGGTGGTGCGGTGAACGCGTTCAGCGCGCCGAGACCGGTCCCGGCCATGGCCAGGTGGATGCTCTGGCGGGTCATCCGGCGCGCCACCCCGGCCGCCTCGATGAGCAGCGCCGCCACCCGCAGGTCGGTGCCGATCAGCAGGTGGGCGCCCCACGGCGGCAGGTCGTCCGGGCCGTAGATGCCGAGCCCGCAGTCCGAGGCGCCGAGCGCCGCCCGGTCGCCGGAGACCAGCATCACCGTGGCGCCGTCCCGCTGGAGCGAGCGGACCGACTCGGCCAGCCGTTCGCCGCCGGGCAGGACGGCGTCGGCGAAGCCGTACCGGTGCTCGTCCTCGCCGGCGACCACGAGCCGCAGTCCCGCGTGGCGGGCCGCGGTGGGCAGCCCGTCGACGCCCGGCGCGGGTTCGGCGTCCACCCGCAGCAGGGCGGCCAGGGTGCCGTTCTCGGCGAGGCCGAGCAGCCGGCCACCCTCCGAGCGCAGCCGGGCGCTCTCGTCGGTGTCGCCCGGGTCCTCGGCCTCCAGCCGGTCCAGCGGACCGATCCGCCACCCGTCGGCCTCGTGCAGGCGGTCCGGCTGCGCCGGGTCGAAGAGCGCGAACGCCCGCTCGGCCACCCTCCCGGTGTCCGCCCGGGCCAGCGGCGCCAGGTCGGTCAGGACGCCGCGGTCCGAGCCCAGCACGGCGGCGTCCAGCACCACCGTGTCGATCCGGTCGAGTTCGCGCAGCACGCCGCGGTCCATGGCGACGACGCCACGGCGGGCGAGGATGCGGCCCAGCTGGGCGCCGTACCCCTCGCGGCCACTGCCCGGCGCCTTCGGCAGCGCGGAGAGCCCGAGCGCGGTGGCGCGTTTCCGGCCGACCACCGGGAGGGCGCCCGCGGTCGCCGCGGCGCCGGCCGTCAGCATCCGGATCGCGTACCGCTCCAACGCGCTGTCCGGCTTCGGGCGGGGCCGGTCGGCCACCGGCCACCGGGCGACGGCCCGGTCCGGGTCACCCGTCAGCCGGGGCTCCGCCTTCTCCCAGATCCTCAGCTGGGCGCGGTCCTCGCCCCACTGCATGATCCGCTGGGCGCCGTCGAGGACGATCCCGGCCCAACCACCGGTGAGGCCCTGCACCACCGCCTCGGCGAGCGGGAAGATCAGGTCGGCGCGGGGATCGGCGCGCAGGCCGCGCCCGGCCAGGGCGTGCAGCCGCGGGTGCAGGTCCACCGCGCCGAGCAGGCCGGCCACCTCCCCAGGGACCGGGGTGAACGGCAGGATCCGGGTGGCCGCCGAGATGGTGAGGCCCAGCGCGTCCGAGGCGAGCGCACCCAGGGTCCGCGGGGTGCGGGGGCCCTCCTCCGGCGGATGCGGCGGGGGCACCTCCGGGTCCGGCTCGTACGGGCAGGTCCGCTCGACGCGCGCGATCGTGGCGATCAGGTCGCGCAGCTTCGGCTCCGGCGACTCGACGGCCACCACGACCCGCCCCGACGGCGCGTTGACCCGGGCCCAGGCCACGCCGGGCATGCGTTCCAGTGCGCCCTCGACCTGCCGGGCCAGGGCGTCGCCGCCGTCCTGGCAGACGCCGTGCACCTCGATGTGGTGGCGGCCGGGTCGGGACCACACGCGGCGGCTCGTGAGGCCGGCGAACCGGGCCAACCGTGACGCGGCGGAGCCGACGGTCCGCGACGCCTCCCCGACCAGCCGCGGTACGCCGACCGGCGGCAGGAGCCGGGCGGCGACGCGACCCGCCGGCGTCATCGAGGCGTACGGCCGGACGAGTACCGGCCCGACTCCCCGGTGCTGACGACCCTGCCGTACGCCATCTCGCCTCCCACGCGTCGCGTCCGACGGCCTGGCTTCCCGGCGTACCGTCCGTTATGCCCCCGGAGCAGGGGAAGTTTCCGTCGTCGGCGGGGCATGGACCGGATCGGTGGTGGAAAGCGTCGGCGGTCAGGCGTCAATCGGGGAGGCCGGAATGAGCACACTGACCCGACACCTCAACGGAGCATGCGAGACGATGGGAATGTACGGCCGGCGGATGCAGATGCCGGTGCTGGGTGAGGTGGCGGTTCCACCCCCCGACAAGCTCGCGTACTACGCGGCGCTCGGGCTGCTGGCCGCGGTCCAGGTCATCGAGTGGCCGATGGCCCTGGTGATAACCGCCGGGCACCTCCTCGCCGACCAGCACTTCAGCGGGCTGGTGAAGGGGATCGGCGAGGCGTTCCAGACCGCCTGACGAGACCCCGGTCACCCCCCGGTTGACCTCAATCGGGGTTGAGGTCGCAGGCTGGGGCGCATGCTGATCAGTGCGTTCCGCCACGCCTCACCGGACGGCGGCCGGTGACCGCCACCCTCGAGGCGACGGCTCCGGGACTCTTCGCCCCGCGGCTTCGCGCCATGACGGTGGGCAGCGTCGCGCTCATCTCGCTCCTCGCGTTCGAGTCGCTGGCGGTCGGTACGGCAATGCCGACGGTCGCGCGCAGCCTGGACGGGTTCTCGCTGTACGGGCTGGCGTTCGGCGGCCCGTTCGCCGCCAGCGTGATCGCCATGGTGGTGTCCGGCATCTGGTGCGACGCGCGCGGGCCCCGGCCGTCGATGTGGCACGGGCTCGTCTGGTTCGTGGCGGGATTGGTCGTCGCCGGGACCGCGCCGGCCATGGCGGTGCTCGTCGTCGGCCGGGTCGTGCAGGGCTTCGGCTCGGGGCTGCTGTCCGTGGCGCTGTACGTGATCGTGGCCCAGGTGTACCCGGAGGAGCTGCACCGGCGGATCTTCGCCGCGTTCGCGGCCGCGTGGGTCGTACCGTCGCTGGTCGGGCCCGCGGTGGCCGGGCTGATCGTGGAGCACGTCGGCTGGCGGTGGGTGTTCCTCGCGGTGCCGGCCGTGGCCGTACCGGCCGGGCTGCTCATCCACCCGGGCCTGCGCTCGATGGCCCGGGCCGCGGTGACCGGGCCGCCGGCCGGCGCGCGGGCGCGGATCGGCTGGGCGTGCGGGGCGGGGGTGAGCGCCGCACTGTTGCACATCGGGGGCCAGCAGCGCGGCGCGTCCGCCCTGCTCCTCACGGCGGTCGCGGTCGCCGGCCTGCTGGTCTGCGCTCCCCGGCTCCTGCCGGCCGGCTTCCTCCGGGCCGCGCGGGGGCTGCCGACCGTCATCGGTCTGCGGGGTCTGGCCTCGGCGGCGTTCGTGGGCGCCGAGGTGGTCATCCCGCTGATGCTGTCGAGGGAGCGCGGCCTCACCCCGACGGCCGCCGGGCTGGTGCTCACGGTCGGGGCCCTGGCCTGGTCGGCGGGCTCCTGGGTGCAGGGACGGATCCCGAAGCCGACCTCCCGGGCCAGCCTGCCCCGGGCCGGGATGGCCTGCATCACGGCCGGCATCGGCACGGTGGCGCTGACCGTCGCGCCCGGTACGCCGCTCGCCGTCGGTGTCGTCGGCTGGGCGGTCGCGGGCCTCGGGATGGGGCTCGTCTATCCGTCACTGTCGGTGCTCACCCTGGAGTTGTCCGCGCCCGGTGAGGAGGGCCGCAACAGTTCGTCGCTGCAACTGGGCGACGCGCTGTTCGCGGCCACCGTGCTGGCACTGACCGGCGCGGTGCTCGGCGCCGGCGCGGCGCCCGGCGTGCGCAGCTACCTCGCGACGCTCGTGGTGGCCGCCGGTCTGGCCCTCCTGGGCGCCCTCCTGTCCACCCGCGTAACCCCCCGCCCCGCCTGATCCCGGCCTCCGCTTCACGCTGGTGATCAAGAGATTTGCGTCGGAATTCCGGCGAGGGCTGACGCGAACCTCCTGATCAGCGGACGGGTAGTCGGAGGGAACGCGCCCGGGGCACCGTGGGGCGCCGGGAGGATGGGTCGGGATGAACTTCCTGACCGTCCTACCGCTGGCCGTGGTGATGGTCGCCGGGACGCAGATGGTCGCGGCGGTGCTGCTCACCTCGGCCGACCGGCCGCGCGCCGCGCCGCTCGGCTACCTGGCTGGCGTGGGCGCGGTGGTGACCGCCGGTGTGACGGTGAGCTGGGTGGTCACGAGGGCGCTGCGGGGGTTCGCCGACCGGGCGGAGACCGACGCCGTCCACCTCGAACGCACCGCGAAGCGGATCGACTGGTTCGTGCTCGCGGTGGTGCTCGTCCTCGCGGTGATCGTCTACCTGCGTCGTCACGAGAGCGGTACGCCACGGTGGATCACCCTGCTCCAGCACATCGGGCCGGGCCGCGCCGCGCGGCTCGGTGCTGTGTTCGTGGGGACCTCGCCGACGGACGACCTCACCATGGCGGCCGTCGGGGCGAGCGTCGCCCGGCACGACCTGTCCTGGTGGCACCTCCTGCCGTTCATCGGGGTGACGCTGGGGCTGCTCGCGCTGCCCCTGCTCGTCCTGCTGCTGGCCGGTCGGCGGGCCGCCACGGCGCTGCCCCGGATCCGGCACTGGTCGGACCGGCACGCGTGGGTGATCAGCGAGGTCGTGATCGCGTTCTACGCGGTAGTGACCGTGCTCGACCTGGTGAGCTGAGGCCGGGCCCGGACGGGCGGCCACGCACGACCGGTGAGCTGCCGCACACCCGGTCACCTCGGGGCTCGTCATTCCGTCCGGGTGGCGGGACCGGCGACGGCCGGAAGAAGGGGGGACGAGATGAGGGTGCTGGTCACCGGGGCCGCCGGTCGACTCGGCCACGAGGTGCTGCCGCGGCTGCTCGACGACGGCTACACCGTCCGGGCGACGAGCCGGCGGCCGCGTACGGATCCGGGCGTGGAGTGGGCGGTGACCGACCTGGGCACCGGCGCGGGACTGGCCGAGGCGGTGGCCGATGTGGACGCCGTCCTGCACCTGGCGTCCGCGCCGACGCCGGGGCGGCGCACCCACCAGGTCGACGTGCTCGGCACCCGCCGGCTCGCGGTCGCCGCCGAACGGGCCGGAGTCGGGCACCTCGTGTACGTCTCCATCGTGGGCGTCGACCGGGTGCCCATGCCGTACTACCGGCACAAGCTCGCGGCCGAGCAGGTCGTCGCGGCCGGTCCGGTGCCCTGGTCGGTGCTGCGGGCCACCCAGTTCCCCCAGTTCCTCGACGAGCTGCTGCAGGCGTCGAGCCGGTTCGGCCCCACGATCGGGGACAGGGCGATCCTCGCCCAGCCGGTCGACCCCGGCGAGGTCGCGGCCCGGCTCGCGGCCCGGCTGGCCGCGGGTCCGCTGCGCGGCATCGAGGAGTACGGCGGGCCGGAGGTGCTCCGGTTCGACGAGGCGGTACGCGCCTGGCGAGCGGCTCGACGGTCGCGCCGGCCACTGTTGCCGGTCCGGATCCCGGGGCGGCTCGGCCGTACGTTGCGCGATGGCGGACTGGTCACCGGGGCGCTGCCCCGGGGCGAACGCACCTGGGCCGACTACCTGGCCGACACGTACGGGGGAACCACCGGGAAATGAGAACCTGTCCTGTTCACGTTCGACCTAGCGTGACGGCATGTTCGCTGTCGTCACCGCTGTGATCCTGTACTGCTTCGGTTTCGTCTTCCTCTACGGCGTGATCCGGATCGCCGTCCGGCACGGCATGGAGGACCTGGAGGTGCGTCGCGCCCAGGCGCTGCGCGCCGAGGAACTGGCGGCCCACCGGGACCGTACGTTCCTCAAGGAGAACGCCTTCCTCGCCGGAAGCTGACGCGGCCCGCGGTCGGGCTGGCCTCCCAGCCGGCCGGCCGCGGCCGTTCGGCTTCCCAGCGGACGGACCGCGGCGCTGCGGGTGGGCGGGGCGGGCCGGCGGGTGCGAGGATCGCATCCGTGATGGGGACGCTGAAGACCGAACCCGCCCGCACCCGCCTCGACCTGCTCGCGCAGCCGGTCGCCGAGGCCCTCGGGCGGTGGCCCGCCGATGCTCCGGTCGACGTCGACCAGGTGCTGGTCGCGCCGATCGACGCCGACCTCGCCGACACCGCCGCGTTCTGCGCGGCGTACGAGGTGGGGCTCGACGTGTCGGCCAACTGCGTGGTGGTGGCCGGTAAGCGGGAGGGCGTGGTCCGTTACGCGGCCTGCGTCATCCTCGCCACCACCCGTGCGGACGTGAACGGGGTGGCCCGCCGGGCGCTCGACGTCCGCAAGGCCAGCTTCGCGCCGATGGCGGAGGCCGTCGAGCTGACCGGCATGGAGTACGGGGGCATCACGCCGATCGGCCTGCCCGAGCAGTGGCCGATCCTGGTCGACGCGCGGGTGATCGCCACGCCGCACGTGATCATCGGTTCCGGCGTACGCCACAGCAAGATCGCCCTGCCCGGTCCGGCGCTCGGCGCGCTGCCCGGCGCCCGGGTGATCGAGGATCTGGCCCGACCGGCCTGACGGACTCGCCGGGCGGAAGGCGGCCCGGCCCGTCCGCTCACCGTCGTCGATGCCGTTGCACGTGAAACATCACCGGCGTCGGTGCCCGGCCGGGCCGGCCCGGCTCACTTCGCGCCGGACTCCAGGCGTTCGACCTCGGCGAGCGCGGCGAGCATCGTCTGCGGCTCCTGCGCCCCGCTGATGCCGTACTTGCCGGCGAGCACGAACGTCGGCACGCTGCTGATGCCGAGGTCGCGGGCCTTGGCCAGCTCGGCGGCCAGCTCCTTGATGCCCTCGTCCGAATCGAGGTAGCGGCGTACGTCGCTGTCGTCGAGGCCGACCCGCCCGGCGAGCGCGGCGAGGGCGTCCCGCGACCCGACGTCGATCCCGTCGACGAAGTGCGCCCGGTAGAGCGCCTCCACCGTCTCCGCGGCCCGGCCGCGCTCGGCGGCGTACGCCACGAGGCGGTGCGCGTCGAACGTGTTCGCGGCGATGGCCCGGTCGTAGTCGAGCCGGAGCCCGGCATCGGCGGCCGCCTCGGTGACGCGGGCGACCATCTGCCGGGCGTTGGCCGGGCCGCCGAACTTGGCGCCGAGCGCGTCGACCACCGGAACCGGCTCGGGCACCGGCGACGGATCGAGCTGGAACGGCCGGTAGTGGACCGTCACCTCACCGTCGTACGACGCCAGGGCCTGCTCCAGCCGGTGCTTGCCGATGTAGCACCACGGGCACACCACGTCGGCGTAGATCTCGATCTCCATGACCGGTGGCAACTCCCTGGTCAGCCCAGTTGTTCCCGGACCTGGCGCTTGAGCCGGGCCAGGATGGCCGTGCCGCCGCGGACCCGCAGCGGGCTGATGGCCTGGGCCAGACCCATCCGCTGGTAGAGGTCGTCCGGCACGGCCAGCACCTCGTCGGCGCTGGCACCGGCCAGCCCTTCGGCGAGGATGCCGGCGAACGCCCGGGTGGTGGGCGCCTCGGGCGGGCAGTCGAACTGCGTCTCCACCGTCTTCTCCGGTGTCACGGTGGCGCGCAGGAAGAACGCCGTCTGGCACTCGGGGACCTGTTCCATCCCCTCCCGCTCGCCGGGCGGCAGCGGCGGGATCACGTCGGCGTACTCGAGCAGCATCTCCAGCACGACGTCCCGGGGGGCGGCCGCGAACTCGTCGACGATCTCGGCCAACCTGGCCGGCATGGCAGACATGCGTCGAGGCTACCGCCGCTCGTCAGGGCCCCCCACCGCTACCGGAGGGGGACCCTGATCGCTGCGTCACACCGTGGGCGCCTGCTCGGTGATCTCGCTCAGCGCGGACTGGGGGTCGAGCTGCATCGCCAGGTCGCCGAGGGACACGATGCCCACGAGCTTGCGATCGTTGTCGCAGACCAGCACCCGCCGGATCCCGCGTTCGCGCATCAGGCTCGCCGCCTCGCTGGCCGTCGCGTGCTGGTCGATCATCACCACCTCACGGGTGATGATCGAGCCGATGGTGGTGGTGGCCGGGTTAGCCCGCTCGGCCACGGCCCGGACGACGATGTCGCGGTCGGTGAGCATGCCCGCGAGGCTGGCGCCGTCGGTGACGACCACGTCGCCGATGTCGGCCTCCTTCATCACCGACGCCGCCTCGTCCAGAGTGGTCTCCGCCGGCAGGTAGACGACCTGCCTGGTCATCACGTCACTGACCCGGTAACCGGTCATGAGAGCCTCCAGGAACGCGAACCGCCCGATCCGTCTGCGGTACCCCGTGACGCGCCAGCTACACCCGGTGCCCGCGCGCGGCGCGCACCTGGGCGACGAGCCGGTCCACCAGCTCGTCCACCGGCAGTTCGGTGCGCTCGCCGGTCGACCGGTCGCGTAGTTCAACGTACCCCTCGGCGAGCCGGCGACCGACCACGACGGCGCAGGGAATGCCGATCAGCTCGGCGTCGGTGAACTTCACTCCGGCCGAGACGCCGGCGCGGTCGTCGACCAGCACCCGCAGGCCCGCCGCCGCGAGGCGTCCGCCGAGGTCGACCGCCGCCTCCAGCTGCGGCCCCTTGCCGGCCGCCACCAGGTGTACGTCGCACGGCGCGACCGACGCCGGCCACACGAGACCCCGGTCGTCGTGGTGCTGTTCGGCGATCGCCGCCACCGCACGCGAAACCCCGATGCCGTAGCAGCCCATGGTGGGTCGCACCGGCCTGCCCTCCGGGCCCAGCACGTCCACAGCGAACGCGTCGGTGAACCGGCGGCCGAGCTGGAAGATGTGCCCGATCTCGATGCCCCGCCGGATGGTCAGCTCGCCGGTCCCGCAGGCCGGGCACGGGTCACCGGCACGGACCTCGGCGGCCTCGATGGTGCCGTCCGGTGTGAAGTCCCGGCCGCTGACGACGTCGACGGCGTGCCGGCCGGGCTCGTTCGCGCCGGTCACCCAGGCCGATCCCGGCGCCACCCGGGGATCGACCAGGTAACGGAGCCCGAGCTTGGCGAGGATCTGCGGGCCGATGTAGCCGCGGACCAGCTCGGGGTGCTGCTCCCAGTCCTCGAAGACGGTCACCGTGGCCGGATGCAGCGCCGCGGCGACCCGCTTCAGGTCCACCTCGCGGTCGCCCGGCAGGCCGATCACCAGCACCTCGGTCTCGTCGGCGTCCGGCGGGCGTACGGTCAGCACGATGTTCTTGAGGACGTCGGAGGCGGTCCAGTCGTCCCGGCCGCCGTAACGGCGGGCGTTCGCCAGGTCGACGAGGCTGGCGACGGTGGGGGTGTCCGGGGTGTCGTGCACCTCGGCCGGCGGGTGCGCGTCCGGGTCGACGGCGGCCGGCGCCCGGGTGGTGACCGCCTCGGTGTTCGCCGCGTAGTCGCAGGCCGTGCAGCCCACGAAGGTGTCCTCGCCGACCGGCGTGGCGGCCAGGAACTCCTCGGAGGCCGAGCCGCCCATCGCCCCCGACATCGCGTGCACGATCGTGTACTCCAGACCCAGCCGGTCGAAGACCTTCCGGTAGGCCACCCGGTGCCGGTCGTACGCGGCCTGCAGACCCACCTCGTCCAGGTCGAACGAGTAGGCGTCCTTCATCAGGAACTCCCGCCCGCGCAGCAGCCCGGCGCGCGGCCGGGCCTCGTCCCGGAACTTCGTCTGGATCTGGAACAGCGTCACCGGGAAGTCCCGGTACGACGAGAACAGGTCCTTGACCAGCAGCGTCGCCGGCTCCTCGTGGGTCGGGGCGAGCAGGTGCCCGGCGCCCCTTCGGTCGGCGAGGGTGAAGATGTCGTCGCCGTACTCCGCCCACCGGCCGCTGGTCTGGTACGGCTCCGCCGGCAACAGCGCCGGGAAGTGCACCTCCTGGTCACCGATGGCGGTCATTTCCGACCGGACCACCTCGGCGACGCGGTCCAGCACGAGCTTGCCCAGCGGCAGCCAGGCGTAGCCGCCCGGCGCGGCACGGCGGATGTAGCCGGCGCGCACCAGGAGCCGGTGGCTCGGCACCTCCGCGTCCGCCGGGTCCTCCCGCAGGGTCCGGAGCAGCAGAGTCGACATACGCAGCAGCATCAGCGCAGCGTACGACCGACGCGCCGGGGCGGGCGATCCGTTTCCGTCGCTTGATCGGCTGCCTCGGGCTTGATCCACACCGTTTCCCCGATGTTGCGGTGTCCGGGTGGGTTGGACACCGCGACATCGCCGATCTGGTGTGGATCAAGCGGTGGTCAGTGGCCCTTGGTGCGCTCGATGAACGCCCGCCAGGCCCGGGGGTCGAAGGTCAGCACCGGGCCGGACGGATCCTTGCTGTCGCGCACCAGGACGACGCCGGGCAGATTCTCGGCCACCTCAACACACTCGCCGTTCCCGCTGCGGGTGGACGTGTGCCAGCTCGCGCCGGTCAGCTCCATGACGTCATCACTTCCTTCATCAGCAGCATGGACTGCCGCTGAGGTAGGGCCTCGCTGCGGATGCTCTCCCATCTATCGCTGAGGATAGCTACGGCCTCGTCCTTGTCGATGGTCGTGCCCCCGAGCTGGTTCTCCAGGTGGCCGACCCAGCCGCCGTCGTCACCCCGCGCGATGGTGAACGGGCCGGCGAGACCCACGTGGGTGCTCACCTCCGCCGGAACGAGGTGCACGCTGATGTGCGGATGCTCCATGAGCTCCAGCAGATGACCGATCTGCTCGGCCATCAGGCCGCGGAAGCCCTCGTCGGCTCGGCGGAGAACCGCCTCCTCGATCACCGCCACGAACTTCGGCGGCTGCGGCCGGCTGAGAACCGCCTGCCGATCCAGCCGGACCGCCACCCGCCTCTCCACCTCGTCGTGACCGAGCATGTCGTCGGCCCGGATCACCGCGCGGGCGTAGTTCTCGGTCTGTAACAGGCCCGGAATCAGCGTCGGGTGGTAACACCAGAGTTGCCTCGCGGTGCGCTCGGCCTCCAACCACGGCCGGAACCAGCTGGGCTGGCCGTCGCGCTCGGCCATCCTGAGCAGCGAGGCGAGCAGTCCGCCCGTCTTCAGCACCTCGTCGGCGCGCTTGAGGAAGAGCCGGTCGAGTGGCCGTTGGCCCAGCTCGACCGCGGACACCTGGGAACCCGAGTAGTGGACGAGCTTCCCGAACTCCTCCTGGCTGAGGTCGGCGTTCAGTCGCAACCGTCGCAGTTGTGCCCGGATCAGCTCGGCGGTTGGCCCACTCTCCACATTTCCTCCACGGTCTTCCCCGCGCCCTCCACGGCCGTTCCACGCGGACGGGACGGTCGACGCGACTCTGCCCAGACCGGCGTCGATGCCTTCCGAGCGTAGTGGCGTCCTCAGCAGACTGTCACGCAGCGGGTCGCCTCCGGTTCGGCCCGCTTCCGGGGCCCCGGCCCGTACCGCCAAGGAGGTCGAGATGCGCAATCCGCTCCGCCTGCCTCTGGCCCGGCTCGGGCCGTACGCCGACCGTCCCCGCCCGTACCCGCCGGGTCACCCGCCGCACCTGCCCGTACGCCCGACCTGGCTCTGCCGGGCGTGCGGGCGGCCGTGGCCGTGTGCGGAGGCGCGACTGCTCCTCCGGGTCGAGTACGACGGCAGCCCGGTCGACCTGGCCATCTACCTGTCCGGGCTCTACCACGAGGCGACCCACGACCTGTTCCGGCTGAACCCGTACGACGGTCCGACACCCCGTGACCTGTTCGAGCGGTTCGTCGGCTGGGGTCCGTACCGGAGGGGCATCGTCGAGCCGTCCGGGCGAAAGCGATGACCTCCGCCACGTTCGTTCCTCGGCGGGCACCGCCGAGGTGGTAGGCGGTGCCAAACTGGTCGCCGCAGGCAACCAGGGAGCGTGAGGAGGCCGCGGTGCGCTGGCGCAGCTTCGTGGCGGTGGGGGACAGCTTCACCGAGGGCATGGACGACCCGTACCCGGACGGCACCTACCGGGGCTGGGCCGACCTGGTCGCGACCCGGCTCGCCGCCGAGGCCGGGCCGGACTTCCGGTACGCGAACCTGGCCATCCGCGGGCGGCTCTTCCCGAACATCGTGGCCAACCAGGTGCCCGAGGCGCTCGCCATGAAGCCCGACCTCGTGAGCTTCGCGGCCGGCGGCAACGACGTGCTGCGTCGCAACTTCGACGGCGTGTCGCTGGTTGCCCGGTTCGACGAGGTGGTCGGGCAGTTCCGGGCCATCGGCGCGGACGTCCTGATCTTCCGGTTCGCGGACGTGATGGCCCGGCTTCCCGGCCAGCGTCTGGTCGCGCCCCGGGTGGACCTGCTCAACCAGGCGGTCGGCGAGACCGCCGAGCGGCACGGCGCGATCATGGTGGACCTGTACTCCGACGACACGTACCTCAACCCGATGCTGTGGAGCACGGACCGCCTGCACCTCTCCCCGGCCGGGCACCGGCGGGTCGCCGGCCAGGTGCTCGACGCGCTCGGCGTGGCCTGCGACGAGGACTGGCTCCTGGTGCCGCCGCATCCCGCGCCCACACCGTGGCTGGCCGCCCGCGCGGCCGACGTGCGCTGGGCCGGCCAGCACCTGGCCCCCTGGATCAAGCGTCGCCTCACCGGCCGCTCGTCCGGGGACACGGTCACGGCGAAGCGCCCGTCGCTCGGCCCGATCGTCGACTGAGGTCCGGCGGCCTGCCTGCCCCGTCACGTTTCGGGGTCGGCCGCGGGCCATCGGGCGTACCTTGGGGATCATGTCTGTGCCGAGCGATCCTGATCCCCGCCTTCAGTCGTACGCGGAGCCGCAGCGCCTGGTCACCACCGAGTGGCTGGCCCAGCACCTGGGCGACGAGGGCCTCGTGGTCATCGAGTCCGACGAGGACGTGCTGCTCTACGACACCGGTCACATCCCGGGTGCCGTCAAGGTGGACTGGCACCTCGAACTGAACGACCAGGTGACCCGGGACTACCTGGACGCCAAGAGCTTCGCCGAGCTGTGCGCCGCCAAGGGCATCGGCCGGGACGACACCGTCGTCTTCTACGGCGACAACTTCAACTGGTGGGCCGCGTACGCCCTCTGGGTCTTCTCCCTCTTCGGCCACCCGGACGTGCGGCTGCTCGACGGCGGCCGGCAGAAGTGGATCGCCGAGGGGCGGGAGCTGAGCCGCGACAAGGTGACCCGGCCCCGCGCCGAATACCCGGTGCCGCAGCGCGACGACGCGCCGCTCCGGGCGTACCGCGAGCAGGTCATGGCGCACGTCGCGGCGGGCCGTCCGCTGGTCGACGTGCGCTCGCCGGGCGAGTACACGGGCGAGATGCTGCACATGCCGGACTACCCGCAGGAGGGCGCGCTGCGCGGCGGGCACATCCCGGGTGCGGTCAACAAGCCGTGGAAGTCGGCGGCCAACGACGACGGCACGTTCAAGTCCGCGGACGAGCTGCGCGCCATCTACGCCGACCAGCTCGGGCTGAGCCCGTCCGACGACATCGTCGCGTACTGCCGGATCGGCGAGCGGTCGAGCCACACCTGGTTCGTGCTGCGGCACCTGCTCGGCTACCCGCAGGTGCGCAACTACGACGGCTCGTGGACCGAGTGGGGCAACCTCGTGCGGGCGCCCGTCGTGAAGGGCGACCAGCCGGGCGGCCTCAACCCCTGACCCGTGACCGGTGACGGCCCGCCCCCGAACCGGGAGCGGGCCGTCACCATGCCAGGGCCACCTGGCCGGGCAGCTCGGCCAGCACGCCGGTGACCGCGCCGGTCTCGGGCTGCCACCGGATCAGCCCGCCGGCGCTGTACCGCAGCAGCACGCCGCCGTCCGCGTCCCAGCCGAGCACCTCGCAGCAGCCCTTGCTCCGGCCCTCCCGGCCCAGGTCGAGCAGGCGGGTGACGATGCCGGTCTCGCCGTTCACCACCGCGACCCCTTCCACACCGCTCGTGGTGCCGGTGGTGAGCCAGCCGGCGCGCGCCACCTCGTCGCCGCGTTGCCAGCCCCGCCCGTAGAACTCGTCGACCCGGTTGCCCGCCGGCAGTGCGCGGAAGTCGAGTCGCTGCGTGCCGACGTCGTTCGACGTCCATCGGCTCAGTGTCAGACCCTGCTCGACACCGGTCAGCGTCAGCAGGACCCCGGACCCGTTTCCCGGGTCGGGGGTGACCACGTCCCAGGGCGACACGCCGGGCACCTTCTCGGTCGCGCCGGTGCTGGGGTCCACCTCGTACACCGTGTCGTCGTCGCCGACGAGGAGCCGGTCGCCGGCCCAGAGGACGTGCTCCAGGTAGCCCGCGAGCGGGTAGCGGCGCACGGCAGCGGTGGTCAGGTCGACCACGACCACCTCGTCGGTCTGGGCGAACGCGGCCAGCCGCCCGTCCGGTGACAGGTTGCCGCTCTTCAGCGCGGTGGCCTCGTTGCCGGCGGCGTCGCGGGTCGGGCCGAGCGTGACCACGTCGAGATTCCGGACGACGCCGTCGTCGCCGAGCACGCGGATGCCTCCCGCGGCGCCGGTGTTCGGGTCGACGGGCTGGTAGAGCGCCACGGCCCGGTGGACCGGGCGGGCGGACAGCGACGTGCTCGGCGGGCCGGCGAGCCGGGCGAGCGGGCCACCCGAGTACGTGAGCTGGTCCGGCGGACGCTGCACCGGCGACGCGCTCGGGACCGGGTTCGCGGTCGCCGTGGCCGGGGCGACGGGCGCCGGCCGGCCCCCGGGTCGCAGGGCCAGCGTCGTACCGCCGGCGACCAGGACGACCGCCACGGCAACGGCACCGACGGCGCGGCGGGTGCGGCGGACCCGGTGGGCCCGTTCCCAGGCGGCCGCCGCCGGCTGCGACGGGCGTACGTCCTCGGCGGCGAGGGTCAGCAGCTGTCGAAGGTCGCCGTCCCTCACGGTTTCACCTCCATCCCGCTGGCGAGGCCGTCGTCGCGGCCCAGTTCGGGCGCCACCGTCCGGAGCCGGCGCAGCGCGTCGTGGCACTGGCTCTTGACCGTGCCCACGCTCACGCCCAGCACCTCGGCGGTGGCCGCCTCGGTCAGATCCTCGAAGTAGCGCAGCACGACCACCGCGCGCTGGCGCGGCGGCAGTTGGCCCAGCGCCTGGTGCAGCGCGAGCCGGAGCGCGCCGTCCCGGTCGACGGCCACCTGCTCGGGCGGCTGCGCGCTCAACCACTCGCGGCGGCGGCGGCGCCACCACGACACCGCGTCGCGGTAGAGGATCGACCGCACGTACGCGGCCGGATCGCCCTCGCGCACGCTGCTCCAGCGCAGCGCCAGCTTCAGCAGCGCGTCCTGGAGCAGGTCCTCGGCCTGGTGCCGGTTGCCGCAGACGAGGTACGCCGCGCGCAGCAGGCGGTGCTGGTGACTCTCCACGAAGGCGACGTAGCCGTCGCGTCCGTCGGTCGCCGTCGGTGCCATCCGCCCCCTCCCCGGCCGTCGCGTTGCGTGTCATCCGGCAGACGCACCGGAGGCGGTGAATGGTTGGGTCAACGACCGGGATTTCCGGTGAGGTACCGCTGGAGGGTCGGCGCGACCCAGGCGACCAGCTCCTCCGGCGCCATCTCCACCATCGGCGGCAATCGGACGATGTAGCGGGTGAGGGCGAGCCCGAGGATCTGCGCGGCCACCAGGCCGGCCCGCTGGGCGGTGCCGGCCGGGTCCGTGCCGAAGGTGGCCACGGCGGCGGTGAGTTGATCGGCGAAGATGCCGCGCATCTTCTCGGCCGCGCCCGGGTTCGTGCTGGCGGCGCGGAGCAGGGCCGCCATCGTCTCGTCGCCCTCCCAGCGGTGGAGGAAGTGCCGGGCGAGGACCTCGCCGAGCTGCTCCGGCGGCACGTCGGTCAACTCGGGCAACCGCAGGTCGAATTCGGCGGCCGCCGCGAACAGCCCCTCCTTGCTGCCGTAGTAGCGCATCACCATCGACGGGTCGATCCGGGCGTCGGCGGCGATGGCCCGGATCGTGGCGCGCTCGTATCCGTCGGCGGCGAACCGCTCACGGGCTGCGCGGAGGATGGCGGCGCGGGTGGCGTCGGAGCGTTGGGTACGGGGCGTCGCGGTGGCCATGCCCACGACTGTAGGCCAACAACCGTTGACATCGAAGACGACCCACCTCTACCGTCAAGTCAACGAGTGTTGGCAAACGAGCGTTGGCAATCGGAGGTGGGTCATGCTGCGCGAACACACCCAGGTTCTGGTGGTCGGGGGCGGCCCGACCGGCCTCGCCACCGCGCTGACCCTGGCGCGGCGCGGGGTGGAGGTCACGGTGATCGACCAGGCGGCCCACCCACCCGTGACGTCCCGTGCGGCCGTCGTGCACGCGTACACCCTGGAGGTGCTGGACCGGATCGGCGCCGCCGCGCCCCTCGTCGACCAGGGTGTGCGGGCGCCGCGCTTCACCGTGCGCGACCGCGACCGGGTGCTGCTCGCGGTCCCGTTCGACCGGCTGCCGTCCCGCTTCCCCTACGCGCTGCTGGTCTCGCAGGCGGTCACCGAGGCGGTGCTCACCGGACGGCTGGCCGATCTCGGCGTGCGGGTGCGGCGGCCGTGCCGGCTGACCGCGTTGACCCGCACCGCGGACGGCGTGGTGGCGCACCTCGACGGGGGCGAGGTGCGTGCCCGGTACGTGGTGGGCGCCGACGGCATGCACAGCGCCGTCCGGCGGGAGGCGGGCATCGGCTTCAGCGGGCCCACCCACGAGGAGTCGTTCGTGCTCGCTGACGTCCGGGTGCGCAGCGCACTGCCCCGCGACGAGGCGGCGCTCTTCCTCGCCCGGTCCGGCCCGCTCATCTGGGCGCCGCTGCCCGACGAGGTGGTGCGGTTGGTGGCCGCCGTGCCGGAGGCGCCCTCGGTGCCGGACGTCGCGTACCTCCAGGCGTTGCTGGACGAGCGGGGGCCCGCGCGCCGGCCCGACCGGGTGACCGAGGTGCTCTGGGGCTCCCGGTTCCGGGTGCACCACCGGATCGCCGACACGTTCCGGCGCGGGCCGGTGCTGCTGGCCGGTGACGCGGGCCACGTGCACAGCCCGGCCGGTGGTCAAGGCATGAACCTCGGCATCTGCGACGCCGTCGCCCTCGGCACCGCCGTGGCCGACGTGCTCGCCGGCGGCCCGGAGTCCCTGCTCGACGCGTACGCCGCCAAGCAGCGGCCGATGGCCGAGGACGTGCTGCGTTTCGCAGCCGGGTTGACCCGGCTGGCCATCCTGCCACCGTCCCGCCGGCCGGCACGGGACCTGCTGCTCCGGGCGGTCGGCGCCGTGCCGCCGGTCCGGCAGCGGATCGCTTTGCGCCTCTCCGGGCTCGTGCACCGCGAACCGACGCCGGCCCGGCCGGTCGAGTAGCCGGGCGGCCGGGGCCGGCGTCGGCCTGGCCGGCGTGTCGCGGGCCGCACCGGCGGCATCGGTGGCGCCGGCGGCGGCATCGGCTCAGCCGGTGGCGACGGTCTCGCGGGGCGGCGCCGGTGTGGCCGGCTGCCGCAGCACCCGCCACGCCGCGAGGGTGACCAGGGCGAAGGTGGCGGCGGCGGCCACCATCACCGGCACCGTCCCGTACGCCGCGGCGACCACGCCGGCGAGCGCCGCGCCGACGGGTGCGGTGAGCAGGCCGACCATGCGTTGCGCGGCGCCCACCCGGCCGAGCAGCGCGGCCGGCACGTTGCGCTGCCCGTACGACGCCCAGAGGCTGTTCCACACCGACGTGCCGGCGGCGAAGGTGGCCAGCGTGAGGCCACCGGCCACCGGATGGCGGGCCAGCGCGAACCCGGTCAGCGCGACGGTCTGCGCGGCGAGCACCAGGCGCAACGCGGGCAGGGTGCCGAACCGGGCGGCGAGCCGCCCGGCCAGCAGCGCCCCGCCCACGGCACCGATGATCGCGGTGGCCGTGAACAGTCCGTACCCCGTCGGTGTCACCCGCAGCACGTCGAGCGCGTGCAGCACCAGCACGGCCATCATTCCGCTGATGGCCAGGTTGCTGCCGGCCGAGAGGAGCGTGACGTTCCACAGCGTCCGGTCCCCCCGAATCCACCGCACCCCCTCACTGATCTCCCCCCAGAAGCCCCTCTTCTCGTCGATCTTGCAGTTTCGGCCCTTGTTATGTGGCTTTGATCCCGGTTCGCCGGGGCGGAAAGTGCAAGATCGCGGGGAGGGGACGGAGAGGGCGAGGACGAGCGACGCCGCCAGCGCGAAGGTCACGGCGTCCAGGGCGAAGGGCAGGGCTGGTGCGGCGGCGAAGAGCACGCCGGCCGCGGGGGCGCCCAGGAAACCGCCGGCGAGCGCTGTACCGGCCTGGAGGCGACCGTTCGCCCGGGACAGCGCGGCCGGCGGCACCAGGGCGGGGAGCAGCGCGAAGGAGGCGGCGTCGAAGAGGGTGCCGAGCGTGGCGAGCAGGAACGCCGCCAGCAGCAGCGCCGCCATGCCCACCCGGTCGACGGCGACGGCCACGGCCAGCGCGGCCACCACGGCGGCGCGTACGCCGTCCACCAACGCCATCGTCCGCCGCCGGTCCCAGCGGTCCGCGTAGACGCCGCCGACCAGGCCGAAGAGCAGCGGCGGCACCTGAGCGGCCACGGTGACGCCCGCGATCCACCGTGGATCGCGGGTCAGGGTCGCGGCCAGCAGAGCCAGGGCCGGCGTACGCAGCGCGTCGCCGAAGCGGGAGGAGACGGCAGCCGACCACAGCAGGTGGTAGTCGCGGCCGAGTCGGGATCCGGGCATGCGGGCCACCTTGTGACCTCGACCCGGTCGAGGGTCAAACCGCCGGGTGAAAGGGGGACGCGCGGTGTCGGTGATCATCGGTACGGTGGGCGCCGGCATCGGACCGGGGAGCACAACAGGCGTGGACCGCACCTTCCAGGTCGACCTCCGTGGCGTGGTCGACCTCCTCAGTCATCACCTCTACGGGAGCCCGCGGGTGTACGTCCGCGAGCTGTTGCAGAACGCGGTGGACGCGATCACCGCGCGACGGGCCGTCGAGCCCGACGCGCCGGCGCTGATCCGCATCGAGCCGCCCGAGCTGACCGGCGACGGGACGCTTCGGGTGCACGACACCGGCATCGGCCTCACCGAGGCGCAGGTGCACGAGCTGCTGGCCACGATCGGCCGCAGCTCCAAGCGGGACGAGCTGGGTTTCTCCCGGCACGAGTTCCTCGGGCAGTTCGGCATCGGCCTGCTCTCCTGCTTCCTGGTCGCCGACGAGATCCGGGTGTTCACCCGGCACGGCGACCAGCCGACCGTGTGCTGGACCGGCCACTCCGACGGCCGCTACACGGTCGAGCCGGCACCGGCCGGAGCGGGGCGGAGCGAGCCGGGCACCACGGTCACGTTGGTCCCGCGCAGGGACGCCGACCAGTGGTTCGCCACCCCCACCGTCACCGACCTCGCCCGACTGTTCGGCTCGCTGCTGCCGGTCACCGTCCGGGTCGGCGACGTGGTGACCACCGCCGGCCCGCCGCCCTGGCCGACCACGCCGGGCGCGTCCGTCGACCGGCCGGCCCTCATCCGGTACGCGCGGGAGTCCCTCGGCTACGACCCGTTCGACGTGCTGCCGCTTGCGGTGCCGGAGGCGGGACTGACCGGCGTCGCGTACATCCTGCCGGAGCCGGTGAACCCGGCCGCCCGCGCCGGCCACCGCGTCCACCTCAAGCGGATGCTGCTCACCGAGCACGCCGACGGGCTGCTGCCCGACTGGGCGTTCTTCGCGCACTGCGTGGTGGACGCCAGCGAGCTGCGGCCGACCGCCAGCCGCGAGGCGCTCTACGAGGACACGCTGCTCACCGCCACCCGGGAGGCGCTGGGCGACCAGGTGCGCGGGTGGCTCGTACGGCTCGCCAAGCACGACCCGCGCCGCCTGGCCGAGTTCCTCCAGGTGCACCACCTCGGGGTCAAGGCGCTCGCGCTGCACGACGACGAGATGCTCCGCCTCGTCGACGAGTGGTGGCCGATGGACACCAACGTCGGCACGCTCACCCTCGCCGAGTTCCGGCAGCGGCACGGCCTGATCCGCTACGCGGCCAGCCTCGACGAGTTCCGCCAGCTCGCCGCGGTCGCCGCCGCGCAGGACCTCGCGGTGGTCAACGGCGGCTACACGTACGACACCGAACTCATCGAGCGGCTGCCCAGCGTGGACCGCTCGGTGCTCATCGAGCGGCTGGAGCCGAGCGACCTCACCACCCGCTTCGACAGCCTCGACCCGCAGGTCGAGTTGGCCCTGCGCCCGTTCCTCACGGCCGCGCAGCGGTCGCTGGAACGCACCGGCTGCGAGGTGGTGATCCGGGCGTACGATCCGGTGTCGCTGCCGGCGCTCTACCTGGTGAGCCGGTCGGCGGCCTTCAACGACCAGCTCGCCGCCAGCCGGGATCGGGCCGACGAGCTGTGGGGCGGTGTCCTCGACGCGCTCGCCGCGTCCGCACCGCCGGACCGCCCGCAGCTGGTGCTCAACCACCGCAACCCGCTGGTACGCCGGGTCAGCACGCTCACCGACCCGGAGCTGGTCGGGCTCGCCGTCGAGGCGCTGTACGGGCAGGCGCTGCTGCTCGGCCACCACCCGATCCGCGCGGCGGACGCCGCGCTGCTGAACAGTTCCTTCCTCGGCCTGCTGGGCCGGGCCGTACCGGGACGGGAGTGAGTCGTGGGCACGAACGAAGACGACCTCTGGCGGGTCCTCCGCGAGGTCAGCACCATGCCGTACGGGGCGGGCCAGATCGCCGCGCTGGAGCAGTTGCTCCGGCGGGTGGACGCCGCCGACGACCGGGAACTCGCCTTCGTCACCCGCATGCAGGGCACCACCGCGTACACCTACGGCGGCGAGCCGGCCAAGTCCTTCGTGACGTTCTCCTGGTGTCTGGGTGAGTTCGACCGGGACCCCCAGCCGTACCACGCCCGGCACGCGCGGCAGCTGCTCTGGCACTTCAAGTACATGGTCAGCGGTCTGCTGAAGTTCCCCGAGGTGCCGCTGGACCGGACCAACGCGGTGCTCGACGACATGGAACGGCGCTACCGGGCCGGCGGGCACAGCCTCCAGGCCGTCCACAAGCACCGGTTCCGGGTGGCCGACCACATCGGCGACACCGAGGCGGCCGCGCACTGGTACCGGCTCTGGCAGACCACCCCGCGGGACGACCTCTCCGACTGCGCCGGCTGCGACCCCACCACGGAGGTGCAGTACCTGTCCGACACCGGCCGGTACGCCGACGCGGTGGCCCTGGCCGAGCCGGTGCTCGCCGGCCGGCTGACCTGCAACGAGCAGCCGCAGGCCATCCTCACCGCACTGCTCGTGCCCTACCTGCGGGTCGGGCGCCACGACGAGGCGCGCAACGCCCACCGGGAGGCGTACCGGCGGGTGCGCGGCAACCTCTCCGACCTGTGGGACATCGGCGACCACATCGAGTTCTGCACCCTGACCGGCAACGAGGCGCGGGCCCTCGAACTGGTCGAGCGGCACCTGGACTGGCTGGACCGGGCGCCCTCGCCCGCCGCGGCCATGCACTTCGCGGCCACGGCCGCCGCCGCGCTGCGGCAGGTGGACGGTGACCTGGCCGTCTACCGCCGGGCCGCCGGGGACCGCCCGGCCGGTGACGTCCCGGCGGCCCGGCTCGCCGCCGAGCTGGCCGAGACCGCCGCCGCTCTGGCGGCCCGCTTCGACGCCCGCAACGGCACCACCCGCCAGTCGGAGCTGATCGCCGACCGCCTCGCGGTCCGGCCGACCGGCGAGCACCTGCCGCTCTCGGCGAGCCTGCGCCGCCGCCCCGCCCGGCCGGGGACCGCGCCGACGACCGGCGCGCCGGCCGCCGCTTCCGCGGAGGTGACGGGCGCGACCGGCCCCGGCGAGGTGCCCGGCGCCGGCCGCCCGGAGCCCGTGGCGGTGCCCGACGACGCCGGGCCCGACGACCTGCTCGACCTCGCCGAGGCGGGTTGGCACCGGCACGACCAGGCCACCCTTCGGGCCGCCCTGGCCGCGTACGACGAGCGGTTCGACGATGCCTCGTTGCCCCCGGCCACCGTGGCGCGGCGGCTGGAGCTGCGGGCGGCCGAGTTGAGCGACGCGGAGAAGATCCCGGCCGCGATCGACACCGCCCGGGCCGCGCTCGCGGCGTACCGGGAGGTGGGCGACGAGCTGCGGGAGCAGGTGGTCGCGAGCCGGCTCGGCGTGCTGCTCACCATGACCGAGGAGGGGCGCGAGGAGGGGTTGGCGCTGGCCGAGGCGGCCGCCGAAGCGCTCGACCGGATCGGCGACGAGCGGCGGCGGGCCGCCGCGCACGACCGGGTGGCGCTGGCGCTGATGCACGGTGGGCGCTGGGCGGAGGCGCTCGCCGCGCTCGACAAGGTGCCGGCCGGAACGGGCGATGATCCGTACCTGGCACTGCGGGTGGCGCTGCACCGCACCCACATCCTCGAAGAACTGGAGCGCGCCGAGGAGTTCCGGTCGGCGGCCGAGCAGGCGCGTCGGCACGCCCGCGAGCTGGGCGTCGGTGAGCTGCTGATGAGCGCCAGCCTGGCGTACGCCCGCGCGGTCGACGACCCGGCCGAGGCGCTCGCCGCCTGCGACGAGGCGCTGCGGGTGGCGCCGCCGGAGGCGCTGGTGCCGGCCCGGGTCACCCGTGCGCGCGTGCTCATGGCGGCGGGACGTGCCGACGAGGCGGTGGACGACTTCGCCGAGGCGGTCACGCTCTGCGTGGAGCGGGGCGCCGAGGGGGACGCCCTGCTGCGGTGGGAGCTGGCGAACGCGTACCGGGTCGCCGGCCGGCTGGGCGAGGCGGCGGAGGTCGCCGAGGAGGCGGTGATCGGGCTCGACAAGCTCGGCGCGCAGGCGCAGGCGGACCGCTGCCGCTACCTGCTGGCCGGCATCTACCAGGGGCTTGGCGAGGTCGATCCGGCGCTGGCGCTGCTCGAACAGCTCGCGGACAACCTCGACGGTCCGGACAATCTCCCGCACCGCGCGCAGATGCTGGAGGAGGCCGGCGGGCTGCTCTACGACGCCGACCGGGACGCGCTGGCCGCCGAGCGGTTCGCCGCGGCGGCGGGCACGTACGAGCTGTCCGGGCTGCCGGTGGACCAGCTGCGGGCACGCCGCCGCGAGGCGTACGCCTGGATGTGGGCGGGCGACACGGCGGCGGCGCTGCGGACGGTGGACGCGATGGACGGCCTCGCCGCGTCGCTCGGCGCGCAGCCGGAGCCGGAGCCGCCCGTGACGTACGAGCGGGCGATGGCCGCGGAGGCGGCCGCGCGGGTGCTGGCCGGCGACGGTCGGGAGGGCGAGGCGTTCGACCGGCTGACCGGGCTGCCCGACCGGCTCCGGTCGATCGAGGCGTTCGGCGAGGCGGCCCAGGTGGAGATCTTCACCGGCGAGCTGCTGCTGCGGCTGGACCGGCCGGCCGACGCGGAGCGCCTGCTCCGGGTCGTGCTCGGTGGGCTGCCGACCGGCTCCCGTCCGGTGCAGCAGACCGCCTGGCTGTTGGCCCGCGCGCTGGACGAGCTGGGCCGCGCGGAGGAGGCCGCCGCGCTCCGCGCGGAGCACGACCTCGACCACGACCACTGACCCGGGCGCCGGGCCGGTCACCACGGTGGCCGGCCCGGTGTGTCCACCTGATGAACTGGTCGGTAACCGTGCTTCCACCTCGCCGTGCGCGCGGGTCTACGCTTGCCCGGTGACGGTGGAGCAGCAGGCACGAGGCGCGGCGGGCGGTGCGACGAACGCGGGCCGGCGCCGCTCCCGCAAGGACGAGATCCTCGAAATCGCGGTCGGTCTCTTCGCCGCGCGCGGCTACCACGGCGTCTCGATGGACGACATCGGCGCCGCGGCCGGGGTGACCGGGCCCGCGCTCTACCACCACTTCGCCGGCAAGGAGGCCATGCTGGTCGCGGCGCTCGTGCCGGTGAGCGAGGGCCTGCTCGCCGGCGGTCGGGAGCGCGCCTCCGCCCACCCGGACGACCCGCGCGGCGCGCTGACGTCGCTCATCGAGTTCCACGTCGAGTTCGCGCTGGCGAACCCCGCCGTGATCGCCCTGCACCTCCACGAGCTCGACCGGCTCCCCGAGGAGCCGCGCCGCCGGATCCGGCGGCTCCAGCGGCTCTACGTCGAGGAGTGGGTGATCGTGCTGACCGCCCTGCACCCCGGCATGCCCGACGGCGAGGCCCGGGTGCTGGCGCACGCGGCGTTCGGCCTCATGAACTCGACCCCGTTCCTCGGCGGCGAGGTGGACCGCCGCCGCCGGGCCGAACTGCTCCGCGAGGCCACCCAGGCCGCCCTCCTGGCCTGACCCCCGGCCCCGCCCTGCCCCCCACCCCTCCCTCCCCGCGCCGCCGGCCGCCGGTTCGTCGGGTGATCAAGAGGTTTGCGTCATCATCCGGCCCCGGGATGACGCAAACCTCTTGATCACCCGCCGTCAGGGCCGGGGGGTCGGGGGGCCGGTGGGGTGGACGCGCGTGGTTTTCTGACACCGTCCCCACCCCTGGACGCGCTGGAGGAAAGATGATCGAGTCGCTGCTGGTCGCCAACCGGGGCGAGATCGCCCGCCGGATCATCCGCACCGCGAAGCGGCTCGGCATCCGCGCGATCGCGGTGCATTCGGAGGTCGACGCCGACCTGCCGTTCGTCACCGAGGCGGACGAGGCGGTCTGTGTGGGCCCGGCCAACCCGGCGCAGAGCTACCGCAACGTGGAGGCGATCCTCGCCGCCGCCAAGTCGACCGGTGCCCAGGCGATCCACCCCGGTTACGGCTTCCTGTCGGAGAACGCGGACTTCGCCCGTACCGTCGAGGCGAGCGGGCTGATCTGGGTCGGGCCCGGCGCCGACGCGATCAGCGCGATGGGTGACAAGATCAACGCTCGGAACCTGATGGCGGCGGCCGGTGTGCCGGTGGCGCCCGGCACCACCGAGCCGGCCGCCGATCTGGCAGCGGCGGTCGCGGCCGCCGCCGAGATCGGCTACCCGGTGATGGTGAAGGCCGCGGCCGGCGGTGGCGGCATGGGGATGGGCGTGGCCGCCGACGAGGCGGCTCTGCGCACGGAGTACGACAAGGTGCGCGCGTTCGCGGAGCGGATGTTCGGCGACGGCTCGGTGCTGATCGAGCGGTACTTCCCCCGGGTACGCCACGTCGAGGTGCAGATCCTCGGCCTCGCCGACGGCCGGGTGGTGGCGCTCGGCGAGCGGGAGTGCTCGGTGCAGCGGCGCAACCAGAAGCTGGTCGAGGAGTCCCCGTCGCCCGCGGTCTCCCCGGAACTGCGGGAGCGGTTCCTGGCCGCGGCCGTACGTGCGGGCGAGGCGGTGAACTACCGCAACGCGGGCACCGTCGAGTGCCTGCTGGACCCCGCCGCGAACGAGTTCTTCTTCCTGGAGATGAACACCCGGCTCCAGGTGGAGCACCCGGTCACCGAGCTGGTCCACGGCATCGACCTCGTCGAGGAGCAGCTGCGGGTCGCGTCCGGGCTCGCGCCGACGTTCGACCCGGACGCGCTGGCGCCGCGCGGCCACGCCATCGAGCTGCGCGTCAACGCGGAGGACCCGAAGCGTTTCCTGCCCGGCCCGGGTGTCATCGGCACGTGGAACGAGCCGACCGGTGACGGGGTGCGGGTCGACTCCGGGTACGTGGCGGGCAACACCGTGACCCCGTTCTACGACAGCCTCATGGCGAAGCTCATCGTCAGCGGCGCGGACCGGGCGGAGGCGATCGAGCGGGCGAGGGCGGCGGTGGCGGCGTTCGAGATCGCCGGCCCGAAGTGCAACCTGCCCTTCTTCGTCGAGCTGCTGGAGAACCCGGAGTTCCTCTCGGGCGACTACGACACGGCCATCGTGACCCGCATGCGCTGACCCCGGCCCCCGCACCCCGCACGGCCCCGCCCCCGCTTCGCCCCGGTGATCATGAAGTTATTGCCGCGACACGCCGACGTGGCGCGCAACAACTTCATGATCAACGAGGTGGGGTGGGGGCCGGCCGGCGGGGTGACATGCTGGAGGGACCAGGACCCAGCACCGCGTCACAGTGAGGTGACCCCTTATGACGAGCCTGCCGAACTCCGTGTCGATCCGGGAGGTCGGGCCCCGCGACGGGTTGCAGAACGAGGACCCGATCCCGACCGACGCCAAGGTGCGCCTGCTCGACGCGCTCTCGCGTACGGGCGTCGGGCGGATCGAGGCGGTGTCCTTCGTGCACCCGAAGGCGATCCCGCAGATGGCCGACGCGGACGAGGTCTGGCAGCGGGCCAGCCGGGTCGACGGGGTGCGCTACTCCGCGCTGGTGCCCAACACCCGAGGCGCGCAGCGCGCCCTGGCCGCCGGCTTCACCGAGATCGAGGTGGTCGTCTCGGCCAGTGACACCCACAACCGGCGCAACGTGAACCGGTCGACCGAGGAGTCGCTCGACGACATCGCCGAGCTGATCGACCTGCTGCACGGCGCGGGGGCGCGGGCCGAGGTGATCGTGGCGACCAGCTTCGGCTGCCCGTACGAGGGGGACATCGACCCGCAGCGGGTGGCCGGCATCGTGGACCGGGTGGTCCGCGACGGCGCGGACCGCGTGGCGTTCGGCGACACCACGGGCATGGGTACGCCGCGACGGGTCCGCGAGCTGCTGACGGCCGTACGCGACCGCAACGCCCACGTCCCGGTGCTCCTGCACTTCCACAACACGCGGGGGACCGCGCTCGCGAACCTGCTCACGGCACTGGAGCTCGGGGTCACCGAGTTCGACGCGAGCGTCGGCGGCCTCGGCGGCTGCCCGTACGCCCCGGGGGCCAGCGGCAACCTGGCCACCGAGGAGGCGGTGCACATGCTGCACGACATGGGCATCGACACCGGCATCGACCTGGAAGCCCTCATCGAGGTGGCCGAGCTGGCCGAGGAACTGGTGGGCCGGCAGCTGCCCTCGGGCGTCCTGCGCGCCGGCCCCCGCACCCGCCTGGCCGGCTGAGCGGGGCTCACCCGCCTGGCCGGCTGAGCGGGGCTCACCCGCCTGGCCGGCTGAGCGGGGCTCACCCGCCTGGCCGGCTGAGCGGGCCTCACCCGCCTGGCCGGCTGAGCGGGCCTCGCCGGCCTGGCCGGGTGAGCGGGACGGGACGAGCGGAGGGGCCGGCGCGATGCCGGCCCCTCCGTCGTCAGCGGAATCTGCCCGTCAGCCCACGGTCGCGGGGACGGCCGGCCAGCTGTCCCGGAAGACCTGGCTTCCGGTGCTGTCCGTGGCGCGCTCGGTGGCGCTGCGGGTGCCCGCGAAGAGGTTGCTGACCCGGCTCGCCTCGGCGCTGCTCGGGTACGGGTTGGTGCAGCTCGTGCCCGCGCTGCCACCGGACATCAGGATCGCGCAGCTGCCGTTGTAGTTGTCCGGCAGACCGAGGATGTGGCCGATCTCGTGCGTCATGATCCGCAGCGGGCTGTACTGCTGGGCCTGCTGGGTGTCGATGTAGACGCGGCCGTTGCCGAGGCTGGTCCGGATGGCGTACGAGCCGCCCCCGGTGATCTGGTAGATCCGGAGGTTGGAGCCGCAGTTCGCCGAGAGGGTCAGGTTCGTCGTGGCGTTGTTCCAGATCGACGCGGCCTGGTTGGCGATGCTGGCGTAGCTCGGTGCCTGGCTGGTGTTGTAGCAGATGGTCATGGCGGCGGAGGCGGGGCCGGGGTTCGCGACCGTGACGCCGAGCGTGGCCACCGCCGTCGCGACGGACGCGACCGCGAGCCGGGTGATCCGTGAGGTCATGGCTCACTCCAATCCGGAAGTGTCGGGGTGCCAGGAGCCTAGCGACATCCATAGGTACTTATCAATATCTGCCCGAGTGGTCCGGCGTGGCCGCGATGCGCTAACCTAACGATCGTTCAGGCCAGTACGGTGAGGGAGTCGGCGTGACGCTCGACGGTGAGGCACTGGAGCAGCTGCGCAAGCGCGCCAAGGCCGGCGGTGCGGACAAGTACCACGCGGCGAACGCCGCGAAGGGCAAGCTGTTCGCCCGCGAACGGGTCGCGCTCCTGGTCGACGAGGGCAGCTTCGTCGAGGACGGTCTGTACGCCAACGCGATGGCCGACGGGCTCCCGGCCGACGGCGTGGTCACCGGCACCGCCACCATCGACGGCCGGCCGGTCTGCCTCATGGCCAACGACTCCACGGTCAAGGCGGGCAGCTGGGGCGCGCGCACCGTCGAGAAGATCATCCGGATCATCGAGCGGGCCTACACGACCGGCGTGCCGATGGTCTACCTCGTCGACTCGGCCGGCGCCCGGATCACCGACCAGGTCGACCTGTTCCCCGGTCGGCGCGGCGCCGGCAAGATCTTCTGGAACCAGGTCCGCGCCTCCGGCTCCATCCCGCAGGTCTGCGCGCTCTTCGGTCCGAGCGCGGCCGGTGGGGCGTACATCCCGGCGTTCTGCGACGTGGTCGCCATGGTCGACGGCAACGCCAGCATGTACCTGGGCTCCGACCGGATGGTCGAGATGGTCACCGGCGAGAAGACCACCCTCGAGGCGATGGGCGGCGCCAAGGTGCACTGCGCCGAGTCCGGCGTCGGCCACTTCCTCTGCAAGACCGAGGCCGAGGCGCTCGACGTGGTGAAGCGCTACCTGTCGTACCTGCCGGCGAACTGGACCCAGGCGCCGCCCGCGGCGGCCGCCGCGGACGCGCCCGAGAAGGCCGACCTCGCGGCGCTCGTGCCGGCCAGCGAGCGGCAGGCGTTCGACATGCGGCGGTACGTCAAGGGCCTGCTCGACGAGGGGTCGTTCTTCGAGATCCAGGCGCTCTGGGCCAAGGAGCTGACCATCGGCTTCGGCCGGCTGAACGGCGAGGTCGTGGGCGTGGTCGGCAACAACTCGATGTTCAAGGGCGGCGTCCTCTTCGTCGACTCGGCCGACAAGGCCACCCGGTTCGTGCAGCTCTGCGACGCTTTCAACGTGCCGCTGCTCTTCCTCTCCGACGTGCCGGGCTTCATGGTCGGCACCGCCGTCGAGAAGCAGGGGATCATCCGGCACGGCGCCAAGATGATCACCGCGATCTCCGAGGCGACCGTGCCGAAGATCTGCGTGGTCGTCCGCAAGGCGTACGGCGCCGGCCTCTACGCGATGGCCGGGCCCGGCTTCGAGCCGGACGCCACCATCGCGCTGCCCACCGCCAAGATCGCCGTGATGGGCGCCGAGGCCGCCGTGAACGCCGTCTACGCCAACAAGATCGCCGCGATCGCCGACGAGACCGAACGGGCCGCCTTCGTGGCGGCGAAGCGCGAGGAGTACGAGCGGGACATCGACATCGTCCGGCTCGCCAGCGAACTGGTGGTGGACGCGATCGTCGAGCCGCACGACCTGCGTGCCGAACTCGTCCGCCGGTTCGCCGCCGCGCGCGGCAAGGACCGCCACTTCTCCCGGCGCCGGCACGGCGTCACCCCCGTCTGACCGCCGCGCCGCCGCGCTCACCCGCGCGGCGGCCGGCACAGGGTCCAGCACGACCCGTCCCGGCGTCACGAACGCCCGGCGGCCCGTCGACACAGGAGGAACCGATGGACTTCCGCCTCACCGAGGAACAAGAGGCACTGCGGGAGAGCGTGCGGGACTTCGCGCGCGAGGTGGTCGCCCCGGTCATCGCCGAGCACTACGAGAAGCACACCTTCCCGTACGAGGTCGTCCGGCAGATGGGCAAGATGGGCCTCTTCGGGCTCCCCTTCCCGGAGGAGTACGGCGGCATGGGCGGTGACTACTTCGCGCTCTGCCTGGCCCTGGAGGAACTGGCCCGGGTCGACTCCAGCGTCGCCATCACGCTGGAGGCCGCCATCTCGCTCGGCGCCATGCCGATCTACCGGTTCGGCAGCGACGAGCAGAAGGCCCGGTGGCTGCCGAAGCTGGTCAGCGGCGAGGCCCTCGCCGGCTTCGGGCTCACCGAGCCGGGCTTCGGCTCGGACGCCGGCGGCACCCAGACCCGCGCGGTGCTCGACGGCGACGAGTGGGTGATCAACGGGTCGAAGGCGTTCATCACCAACTCGGGCACCGACATCACGGCGCTGGTCACCGTGACCGCCGTGACCGGCACGCGACCGGACGGCTCGAAGGAGCTGTCGACGATCATCGTGCCCTCGGGCACCCCCGGCTTCACCGTGGCGCCCGCCTACTCGAAGGTGGGCTGGAACGCGTCCGACACCCACGAGCTGACGTTCGACGACTGCCGGGTGCCGGCCGCGAACCTGCTCGGCGAGCGGGGCCGGGGCTTCGCCCAGTTCCTGCGCATCCTCGACGAGGGCCGGATCGCCATCGCGGCGCTCGCCGTGGGCCTCGCCCAGGGCTGTGTCGACGAGTCGATCCGGTACGCCGGTGAGCGGCAGGCGTTCGGCCAGCCGATCGGCAACTACCAGGCGATCCAGTTCAAGATCGCGGACATGGAGCTGCGGGCGCACACCGCCCGCCTGGCCTACTACGACGCCGCCGCACGGATGCTCGCCGGCGAGCCGTTCAAGCGGCAGGCGGCCATCGCGAAGCTCCACGCGAGCACGATCGCCGTGGACAACGCCCGCGAGGCCACGCAGATCCACGGCGGCTACGGCTTCATGAACGAGTACCCGGTGGCCCGGTTCTGGCGCGACTCGAAGATCCTGGAGATCGGCGAGGGCACCAGCGAGGTGCAGCGGATGATCATCGCGCGCGACCTGGGTCTCTGATCCGGCCGGCCGCTGTCGGGTTTCGGCGTTCAGCCGTCGGCAGCCCGACGCTCGACTGCCGGTGGTCGCACCCGGTCCGTACTCTTCCACCCCGTGACTCCGGCTGACGATCGTCCGCCCGGCTCGGCCGGTCGTACCGCCCTGCCGGAGCTGCTGCGCTCACACCGGCTGGCCGCCGGCCTCACGCAGGCGGAGCTGGCGGGCCGGGCCGGCGTCGGCGTGCGGACGGTGCGCGACCTGGAGCGGGGGCGGTCCTCCCGCCCCCAGCGCACCACGGTCGAGCTGCTGGCCGGTGCGCTCGACCTCGGCGGCACGGCCCGGGCCGCCTTCCTCGCGGCGGCGCGGGGGCCCGTCGCCGACACGGCCGCCACCACGTGGAGTGGCGGGGGGCCGGGCGGCGGTGGCCCGGCGGTGGCCCTTCCACCCCCGATCGAGCTGATCGGGCGGGACCGCGACGTCACCGAGCTGGCAGGCATGCTCACCGACGACCTCGGGCCGCGGCTGGTGAGCCTGGTCGGGCTGGCCGGCGTAGGCAAGACCGCGCTGGCCCTGGCCGTGAGCCACGCGGTGGCCGGCAGCCACCCCGGCGGCGTCGCCGGAATCCTGGTCAGCGAGGGGTCCGACGCGGACGACGTGCTCGCCGCGTCGCTGGGCGTGCTCGGCGCGGCCCGGGTACCGGAACTCGCGGCCCGCCTGGCGGGCCGGCCGGCGCTGCTGCTCGTGGACGCCGCCGAGCGGGCGCCCGGCGCGGTGGCCGAGGCGCTGCACCGGCTCGCAACCGCGGTGCCGTCGATGCGGCTGCTGGTCGCCGGGCGGCATCCGGTCGGGCTGTCCGCGGAGCGGGTCTGGCCGGTCGCGCCGCTCGACGTGCCGCCACCCGAGGCCGAGGATTCCGGTCCCGCGGCGCTGGCCGCCTGGCCGGCGGTCGCGCTCTTCATCGCCCGCCTCGCCCAGGTACGGCGGGAGCCTCCCGTCCCGGCCGAGTTGCCGGCCCTCGCGGCGCTGGTCCGCCGGCTGGGCGGGCTGCCCCTGGCCATCGAGCTGATGGCCGCCCGCGGCCGGATCCTCGATCCCACCGAGCTGCTCGACCGGTACGGCGACCGCGTCCTCGACCTGGCGGCCACGGGTGACGGCGGGCACCGGCCTCGCTGGGACGGGCCGGGCGGGACGGATGGCGGTCGGACCGCTGCGGTGGTCACGCTCCGGGACGCGGTGGCGGCCAGTTACCGGCTGCTCGCCCCTGAGGAACGGGCCGCCCTGCGCCGGCTGGCCGCGTTCGGCAACCGCTGGTCCGTGGACCTCGCGGAGGAGATGCTCGCCGACGACGCGGACCCGGACGGCACCGTGGCCATCGACCCGGTGCCGGTGCTGAACCGGCTCGCCGAACTGGGCCTGCTGGGCGTACGCGGCACCGGGCCGCTGCGGTTCCGTCTGCTGGACGCCGTACGCGACTTCGCGGTGGAACAGGCGGCCGGTGCCGGGGAGCTGGCCCGGATCCGGCGCCGGCACGCCACGGTGATCGCCGATCTGGTGATCCGGACGGCTCCCGACATGGTCGGCCCCCGGATCACCGAGGCGGTGCACCACCTCGACCAGGTGAGCACCGACATCAGTTCGGCCCTCGCGTACGCGGCCACCGACGATCCCCTCACGGCGCTGCGCCTGGCCTCGTGCCTGGCCCGCTGGTGGCGCTTCCGCGGGCGTGACGTGGTCGGACGCCAGTGGCTGCGCCGCCTGCTGGCCGATCCGCGTACCGCCGACGCCGACCCGATGCTGCGGGCCTGGGCGTCGCTCGGGGTGGCCCGGCTCGCCGCCGAGCACGGGGCGGGCACCGAGGAACTTCCCGCCGCGCGGGCCGCGCTGGACGCGTTCCGCCAGGCGGGGGACGTCTCGGGTGAGCTGGCCGCCCGTACCGTGCTCGGCGCCCTGCTCGCCACCGGGGGCAGCCAGGACGAGGCGCGGGAGCACGCCGAGTCGGTCCTCCGGCTGGCCGCCCGGCACGGCCGCGTCCGCGACATGGCGGTGGCGCAGAACAACCTGGCCTGGCACGACATCCGGGTGGCCGACCTGGCCGCGGCCCGGCGCCGGCTCGCCGCGGTGGACCGGCTCGGCGCCCAGTGCGGTGAGCAGCGGCTACGGGTGCTCGCGCGGGCGAACCTTGCCGAGGTGGCCCGGCTCGACGGCCGGTACGGCGACGCGGTGGACCAGGGGCGGCGGGTGGCGGCGGTGCTCGGCGACCTGGGCGACCCGGGGCAGCACCGCCGTGTGCTCGGCCGGGTCGGGCTGGCGCTCGCCCAGGACGGGCGGACGGCCGAGGCGGCCGAGGTGCTGGAGGAGTTGCGTGCCTGCGCCCCGGCCCGCCCCTCCGCGACGGCGCACCGGGTGCCCCGCCAGCGGTCCGCCTCCTCGACGGCGCGTCCCGCCGGTGACTGGCCCCTTCCGGAAGCGGGGATCTGCGCGCTGGTCGAGGGACATCTCGCGCTGCACCGGGGGGACCGCGAGCTGGCGGCGGAGTGGTTCGCCGCGGCCGCGGCCGATGCCGAGGAGCAGGACCGGCGGGACGTGGTGGAGGCGTTGGTCGGCCTGGCGGCCAGCACCGGCGATCCGGCCGTACTGGACCGGCTCGACGGGGTGTGCCGGGAGAACGGGATCCGGCTGCTTCCGCAGGAGGTGGGCCTGCTCTACGCGCTGCGCGCGGCCCGGGGCGTACGGCCCTCGCGCTGACCAGACCGGCTGGGGCCGGAGGCGGGAGCGGGACTGCGGGCCGAGGTGGCAGCGGGGCCGGGGGCGGCGCGAGCGAAGAGCCCCCTTGGTGCTACCCCTCGCTTTTCGCCCGCGCCGTCACCCCCCGGTGCGTCCCCGCTGAGCCGAACACTAGCCAGCGCCGGCAAGGCGAATGGTCCGATTTCGGGGACCGTGTCCGGTGCCAGCGCCAGTTCTGCCGGTCTTTCTGCCGGTGCGGCGCGTCGTCCCTGTCTGCTGGCGCGGCGCGTCCGTCACCAGGTCGGGTTCCTCAGCAGGCCGCGTCCGCCGGCTTGTCCTCACCGCTGCTGCCCGCCGTCGCGCACGGATGCACGGCGTCCCGGATCTGGCGGAGCCCGTCGAGCATCGCCTGGAGGGCCGCCGGCTCGAGCTGGCCGGTGAACCACTCGTCGATGATGCGCAGGTGACCGGGCAGCACCTCGTCCAGTCGCTGCATGCCAGCGGCGGTGACCACCGCGAACGAGCTGCGCCGGTCGGTGGGACAGGCGCGGCGGGTGAGCAGGCCGTCCCGCTCCATCCGGTCCACCACGCGGGTGACGCCACTGGTGGAGAGGGACGTCTGCGCGGCCAGGTCGGTCATCCGGAGCTGGTTGTTGGGTGAGCGGGCCAGGCGGGTCAGCACCTCGAACTCGACGCCGGAGAGGCCGTGCTCCTCGAACTGGGCGGCGAACCGGGCCGACAGCCCGGCGTGCACCTCGTACAGGAGGCCGATGGCGGTGAGCCGGGAATCGTCCAACACGTTCTTCACCGCTTCATCGTACCAGTACTTGACACGGGGAATATTGCCGTGGCTATAGTTGCTTCGACAGTCGTTGGGCTACTAAACGATCCCCCTGGAGGAGAGCACCATGACCAGCAGCACCGATGCGGTTACCCGCGACTGGGAAGGCCTCACCATCCCGACCGCCGGCACCTACGAGTTGGACGCCGCGCACAAGCGGGTCGGTTTCGTCGCACGCCACATGATGGTGTCCAAGGTACGCGGTGAGTTCGTCGAGGCGAGCGCCACCATCACGGTCGGTGAGGACCCGCTGCAGTCCTCGGTGACCGCCACCATCCAGGCGGCCAGCATCACCACCGGCCAGGCCGACCGGGATGCGCACGTGCGCAGCGGCGACTTCCTCGACGTGGAGAAGTACCCGACGCTGGAGTTCCGGAGCACCGGCGTGAAGTCCCGCGACGGTAACGAGTTCGTCCTCCTCGGCGAGCTGACGATCAAGGACGTGACCCGCCAGGTCGAGCTGGAGGTCCAGTTCGAGGGTGTCGGCCGCAGCCCCTTCGGCCAGGACATCTTCGGCTTCTCGGCGCGCACCGAGATCGACCGCGAGGAGTTCGGCCTGACCTGGAACGTCGCCCTGGAGTCCGGCGGCGTGCTGGTCGGCAAGAAGATCAAGATCGAGATCGAGGGCGAGGCCATCCGCCAGGCCTGACGCCTCCTGCTCGCGTACGCCCGGGCCCGCGCCGCACTTCCGGCGCGGGCCCGGCGTCGTCTTCACGTGCGGATTGTCACGACTTGTTCGCCGCCACGGGCGGTGGCCGGCGCCGCGGGCGGGGTAGAGATGCCCCCGAGGGCGCACCCTCCGGCCCGGAGCCGGCCGGCTCGTGGACGGACAACCCGAATCGGCCTCTGGTTTTTGGCAGGTGGGCGCTCCTAACGTAATGGGCTGAACAACGCGCGACAGGGACGGCACGACCGGTTGCGCCTTATGCCGGGAGGGCACATGGGCAGGGACGTCTCGCAGGGCGCCTTCACCCGCGAGGACCGGGTCCGCTACCGGCAGAAGGTCCGGCGCTGCCTGGACGTCTTCGCTCTGATGCTGGACGACTTCGGGTTCGACGCCGACCGGCCGATGACCGGTCTGGAGATCGAGCTCAACCTGGTCGACTCGGCGGCCGAGCCGGCCATGCGCAACGAGGAGATCCTCGCCGACATCGCCGACCCGCTGTTCCAGACCGAGCTGGGCCAGTTCAACCTGGAGCTGAACGCCCTGCCCCGGCTCATCGAGGGCACCGGCTTCGCCGACTACGAGCAGGACCTGCGCGGCAGCCTGGCCCGCGCGGACGAGCGGGCCGCCAAGTCGGACGCGAAGATCGTGCTGGTCGGCATCCTGCCCACGCTCACCGAGGGTCACCTGGTCGAGGACAACCTGTCCACGAACGAGCGCTACCGCGTGCTCAACGACCAGATCGTCGGCGCCCGGGGCGAGGACATCGAACTCGACATCCGCGGCGTCGAGCGGCTGCGTACGCACACCGACTCGATCGCGCCCGAGGCCGCCTGCACGAGCCTCCAGTTCCACCTCCAGGTCGCGCCGGACAGCTTCGCCGACTACTGGAACGCGTCCCAGGCGATCGCGGGGGTCCAGGTCGCCATCGGCGCCAACTCCCCGTACCTGTACGGACGCCAGCTCTGGGCGGAGACGCGGATCGCCCTGTTCGAGCAGGCCACCGACACCCGCCCGGACGAACTCAAGGCCCAGGGCGTACGACCCCGGGTGTGGTTCGGCGAGCGGTGGATCACCTCGATCTTCGACCTGTTCGAGGAGAACGTCCGGTACTTCCCGCCGCTGCTGCCGATCTGCGAGGACGAGGACCCGGTGGAGGTGCTGCACGCGGGCGGGGTGCCCCAGCTCGGCGAGTTGCGCCTGCACAACGGCACGGTCTACCGGTGGAACCGGCCGGTGTACGACATCATGGACGGCCGCCCCCACCTGCGCGTGGAGAACCGGGTGCTGCCGGCCGGGCCCACGGTGGTGGACATGCTCGCCAACGCGGCCTTCTACTTCGGTCTGGCCCGTGCCCTGGCCGAGGCGGACCGGCCCATCTGGAGCCAGCTCACGTTCAGCTCGGCCGAGGAGAACTTCCACGCCGCCGCCCGCCGGGGCATGGACGCCGTCCTGCACTGGCCCCGGCTCGGCGACGTGCCGGTGACCGAGCTGGTGCTGGACGTCCTGCTGCCCCGGGCCGCAGACGGGCTGGACGGGTTCGGGGTGGCCCCGGCGCAGCGGGACCGCCTGCTCGGCATCATCGAGCAGCGCTGCCGTACCGGCCGTAACGGCGCCGCCTGGCAGACCGAGGCGGTCTGGGCCGCCGAGCGGCACCGGGGCATGGACCGCGACGCCGCCCTGCACCACATGCTCCAGCGCTACGCCGACCTCCAGCGCAGCAACGAGCCGGTGCACACCTGGCCGGTCGACTGACCGCTCAGCTCGTACGGCGCGACGACCGGCCCCGGCGGCCGGTCGGTGTGTCCGGCGTGGCCGCGCCCTCCTGGTCACCGGCTCCGACCGGGTCCACCCGGTCGTGTTCCGCGGCGCGTTGCGCCGGCACCCGCGCCCCCGCGGCCTTGTCCGTCGTAAGCGTGGTGGTCGCGCCGCCGTCGCTGCCGTCCCCCGGCACACCGGGTCGCGCCGGTCGGGCGGGCGCCGGTACGGCCGGTGCGGTCGTCGGCTCGGGCCCGTCGGGGCTGCCGTCGGTCGTGGCGTCGGGGCGCGTCCCGTCCACGCGGGGCGTCCCGCCGGCGGTGGCGGTCACCGCCCGCCGCGCGGTGCGCTGCGCGAGGGCGGCCACCAGCACCGAGCCACCGACACCCACGATCACCGCGTACGGGGCGATCAGGTGCGCCGAGACCTGCTCGGGGGTGATGGCCGACAGCCGGGGCAGCGCCAGCAGGTACGCGATCGCGACGAGCAGCGGACCGGCCGCGCCCGAGGTCGCCGCGCCGATGCGCTGCCGCGGGGCGCGGGCGGCGCGCCGGGCGGCCAGTGCCCCGATCACCAACGCGGAGCCGAGCGACAGCACCGCGCCGGGCCAGTAGAGGTAGTCCCGGATCCAGAAGTCCGGCCGGTCCGAACTGATCTGCCAGATGCCGAGCTGGGCACTGGTCAGCCCGCGACCGGCGAGCACGCCGTCGACGACCGCGACCACGGCGAGCAGCCACAGCCAGGCCACCGTCGCGACGACGTTGCCGGCGGCGGCGCGGGACCGCAGGGCCCAGAGCGCGGTGAGGACGCCCATGAGCACCCCGATCGCCGCGTACGCGGCCGCGACCCGCTGCGGCGTGCCGGTGTCCGGCGGCGACGCGACCCGGGCGGGCACCGCGACCAGCAGCACGGTGACGAGGCCGCCCAGGCCGGCGGCGACCGCGATGCCGACCCGGCGGAGTCGTCCCGGTTCCGTGGTCGGCCGGTCGACGGGGGCCGGGTCGGACGGTGCGGCGACCGGATCCGTGCCGGAGGGTGCGTCGGTGGCCGCGTCACCCGCGGCCGGATCGGCCCCGGGCGCTGCGTCAGTCGCTGCTTCACCGCTGACCGGCGGCGGGACGGTTGGGTCCACCGGCGCGTTGGCGCGGCCCCGCTCGTGCAGCCGGTACGCGCAGACCGCACCCAGGATGGTCGAGGTCGCGGCGATCCAGGTCGCCCAGATCAGGCTGGCGACCCAGGCCGCCGGCGCCGCGTCGGCGTCGGCCGGCGCCCAGTTGATGATGCCCAAGCCGTAGCCGAAGCCCAGTTGAGCCGCGCCCGTGCCGGCGGCAACGCCGGCCGCGGTCGCGATCGATCCTCCCCAGCCGCGTCTGGCCATGCCGGGCAGCGTAACGTCCCGTCGTCGGCGCGGCGAGTCGTCGACGACGACTGTCCCCGATGGACGGTCGCGCGGCGGCTTGGCGGCGACCGGTACGGTCGCCGGTGACTGAGGCGGTGGCGGGATGACGGACGGGCACACGGGCGGGGTCTCGCCCCGGGACGGCGGGGGCGGGTCGGGGCGGCTCGGTCTCGTGCTGGGCGGCGGGCTGGTCACCGTCATGCTCGCCACGATCGGGGCGACGGCGGGCTGGCTCCTGGCCGGCGAGGACGACGTACCCGGGGACCAGCCGGTGGCGGCCACGAGCACGACCGGCGCACCGAGCGTGTCGCCCACGCACCGCCCGACGGCGACCCGGACCACGCCGTCGGCGCCGCGCACCTCCGCGTCGACCGCGTCCGGGCTGTCGGTTCCTCCCGTGATCGGTACGGACTTCGTCGAGGCCCGCGACGAACTGCACGACCGGAAGTTGGGCTGGCGCCTGGTCTTCGGCACCGGGGTCGGCCGCACCGTCGAACGCACCGATCCCGCGGTCGGCAGCCCGGTGCGGCGCGGGACGACCGTGACCATGTACGTGGCCGGGCCGGCACCGACCACCGACGTGCCGGACGTCGTGGGCGACGACTGCGACGACGCGGCGGAGGAACTGGGCGAGGAGGGGCTCTACCCGCAGTACCCGAGCGGCCGGAGCGGCCGGGTGGTACGCCAGGAGCCGACGGCCGGCAGCGCGGCCCGCTGGAACGAGCAGGTCGCCATCTGGTGCGGTACGGAGAAGCCCACCTGGCCCGGGGTGTCACCGACGCCCTGATACGGGTCCGGCACGTCGATCCCAGGTGACGGTTGCGCCGACCGCTAGGTTGGCGGTCAGAGGGCCATGCCGCCCGCCCGGCTCGGGAAAGGACGTGCGATGAGCGACGACCACCAGGAGCCGACGCCGGGGGACCACGAGGGTGACGAGACCCGTCCCCTGCCGCGTCCGGATGCCGAACCCGCCGAGCTGACCCGACGACTGCCCGGCCCGGCCGACCGTGGTGGCCCGCCGCCGGCCGGCCCCACCCCGTCCGACGCCACCGCAGCGGACCGCACCGCCGCGTTGCCCCCGGAGCGGCCCTGGTCCGGGCGGGCCGAGGTGCCGCCGCCCCGGTCGTCGGACTACCGGGAGCCCTCCGGCGAGTGGTACGCGGAGGACCAGGGCGGCCGCCGCTGGTGGCTGCCGATCCTCTGGGGCGTTCTGGCGCTGCTGCTGCTCGCCCTGCTGGGCACCGCGCTGTGGTTGCTGAGCAACGTCGACGACGGAGACCGGACGGGCCCGGACCCGACGCCGTCCGCCTCCGTGGCCAGCAGTGCCGCGCCGACCAGCGCCGCGCCCACCTCGGCCGAGCCGACGACCGAGCCGCCGAGCAGTGCCCCGCCGACCACCGAGGCCGCGTCGGTGCCGGTGCCCCCGCTCGCCGGCCTGCCGCAGGAGACGGCTGAGGCGCTGCTGGACCGGTGGGGGCTGAGCCACCGGGTCGAGTACCGCCCGTCGGAGCTGCCGCCGGGCACCGTCATCGGCACCGAGCCCGGGGCGGGCGAGCCGGTGACCGAGGACGGGGAGGTCGTCCTCCTGGTCTCCGAGGCCGACCCTTCGGCGTCCCCGAGCGCGGTGACGCCGAGCCCCACGGCCACGGGCACGCCCTGAGGCCGGGGCGCCGTCACCACATTCGTCGTCTGGTGCCCACCAGGCCGAGCCCGGCCAGGGAGATGGTGAGCCCGATGACGCCGGACCAGAAGAGTGACCGGCGGATGTCCGCGGCCGCGTGCGGGCCGGTCGCCGGAGCGGCCTCGCCGGCGGGCGCACCGCCGCCGCCACCGGTCACGGAGTCCTCGTGACCGCCCGGTCCCGTGCCGGTGTGGGCGTCGCTCGGGTCGTCGACGCCGGGAGTGCCGTCCCAGCCGGGCTCGTCGTCCGTGGCCGGCGAGGCGCCCTCGCCGATCACGGTGATCTCCGGTGCGGGCACCGGTTCGGACAACTGGGTGGAGGAGAGAGCGGGATCGCGGACCAGGACCACCAGGGTGGTCGCGGCGCCGAAGAGCGCCAGGAGTCCGAAGGCATAGGCGATACGGGAGCGGTGGGGCCGCCGCGCGGCGGGCATATTGAGCATGGCCATCCCAGGTTCAGGGTCCTGGACGCGCGGGGTGGAACGTGCCGGGGTGGGCGTGCCTTGAGTCTAAGGCGAGACACGCCCACGAACGGCGGATTCGGCGCTGGTCAGCCCACCCGGACCGGCGTACGCGAGACCGGACGGCGCTGCCGTACGGTGTGCGGTCGCTGTTCCGGCGCGGGTCGCAGCTGGCGCAGCCCCTGCCGCTGTACGTAGATCGACCGCCGGTTGACCGCGTCCCCCGCCGCGTTCAACTCGTAGCCGTCGAGCCAGAGCCAACCGTCGTAGGTCGGCCAGTCGAGCACCCGGATTACCCGGAACATGAAGGGCCGGAGGAACTGGACACTCGCCGCGCGAGTCACGTGCAGTACGTCACCAGAGCGGGGAAGCACATGGGCTCCTGGAGAGGGTCGGCCGGCGTGCGCGCCGGCGATGTCGGATCGGGGGACGTCTCTCCACCGGGGGACGGGGTCGTGCCTCCTGAGCCGGCGGTCGTGCGGGTGGTGGTGGTCGGGCCGAACCCGCTGGTGGCGCGTCGCCACCCGACCAACACCCGACTGCTCCCGGGTATCGCGCCCGCCGCCACAGCCAGCTGGCTTGCAGCGGCGGGGACATCGCCCCGGTGCAGACCTCGTCGCAGCCCGGGCCGGGCCGTCCGGACGCCCGACCCGTCTGGCATGATCACTAACGGGGATCGGACGGGGACGGTGAGTGACCCGTGCATACGGACAGAGTGCACCAGTGGCGTCTGACATGCAAGTTGCACGTAGCGTTTTGCCGAGACGTGAGTGCACCACGCAAATCAGCGCTTGAAGCCGTCCGCCCCCGGACTGCACACTGAGGGCCGGTTTCCGGGCGGGCGTGTGCCCGCCCGCGGCGGATCGGGGTGGAGCGGTGAGCGAACGGCGCAGTCCGACCATCCGCCGGCGCCGGCTCGGCGCGGAACTGCGGCGCCAGCGCGAGGCGGCCGGCATCACCATCGAGGCGGTGGCCGAGCAGCTGGAGTGCTCGGCGTCGAAGATCTCCCGGATCGAGACCGGCCACACCACGGCCACCCCGCGCGACGTGCGGGACATGCTCCGGATCTACGGGGTCGTCGGCGCCGAGAGCGACGAGCTGGTCCAGATCGCCCGCGAGGCCCGCCAGAAGGGCTGGTGGCACCCGTACAGCACGGTGCTGGTCGGCGCGTACGTCGGGCTGGAGGCCGCGGCGAGTTCCATCCGGGCGTACGAGCAGCAGGTGGTGCCCGGGCTGCTGGAGACCGAGGAGTACGCGAGCGCGATGATCCGTGCCGCCCGGCCGGACTTCAGCGCCGACCAGGTCGCACAACGTGTCCGTGTCCGGCTCGGTCGACAGTCGTTGCTGACACAGGATGATCCGGTCGATCTGTGGGTGGTGCTCGATGAGGCGGTGGTGAGCCGACCGGTGGGCGGGGACGAGGTCATGCGTAACCAGCTCAGACGGCTCGTCGAGGTGGCCGAGCTGCCGAACGTGACGTTGCAGATCCTGCCGTTCGACGTGGGGGCGCACGCCGGCATGGACGGCACCTTCACGATCCTCAGCTTCCCCGAACCCGGTGATCCGGATGTCGTGTACGCGGAGAACGCCACGGGTGGGCTCTTCCTGGAGAAGAGCGACGAACTGCAGAAGTACAGCTTCATCTTCGATCACATTCGAGCGGCGGCCATCCGTCCGGAGGAGTCCATCGCACACATCGCGAAACTGGCAGAGGAGCCGTTGTGGAAATGGCGACCAA
Source organism: Micromonospora costi (assembly GCF_003626655.1). GTDB lineage: Bacteria > Actinomycetota > Actinomycetes > Mycobacteriales > Micromonosporaceae > Micromonospora > Micromonospora costi. The sequence goes on along the minus strand of NZ_RBAN01000007.1, from coordinate 363 downwards.
GGGGTTCCCCGTGGACCTGACGCAGGCAACGTGGTTCAAGAGCTCGAAGAGCGGGCCGAACTGTGACAACTGCGTGGAGGTGGCGTACGTGACCGGGGCGGTCGGCGTTCGGGACTCGAAGGACAAGACCGGGCCGGCCCTGATCTTCGGTCGGGGTGACTGGCGCGCCTTCGTCGCCGGCACCAGGGACGGCGCCTTCGGCCCGGCCTGAGCACCGCGAGGCAGATGACGGGCGGGCCGTGCGCAGCCCGGAAATGGCGTCGACCGTTTGGCGCGTCACGATCCGCCGGGAATCCCGTCGCCACATCCGTCCCGCCTCGTTGTACCCGTCGGTACGGCGCCGGTCGACAACCGGCCGCGGGA
>NZ_RBAN01000006.1 GCF_003626655.1 Micromonospora costi | reverse complement strand
ACGAGCGGGCCGCGGTCATCTCGATCGCCACGAGCCTGCAGGAGTCGAAGCTGGAGAACCTGGGTCACCTGGGTGACGCCAACGACCACGACTCGCTGGGCCTGTTCCAGCAGCGCCCGAGCTCGGGTTGGGGCACCCCGGAGCAGATCACCGACCCGATCTACTCGACGATGGCGTTCCAGAAGGGCCTCAAGCAGGTCGACGGCTGGCACGACATGCCGCTGACCGAGGCGGCGCAGACGGTGCAGGTGTCGGCCTACCCCGACGCGTACGCGCAGTGGGAACAGCAGGCCGCCGACCTGGTCGCCCAGCACTGGAACAGCTGACACAACCAGCAACACACATGAACAACACGCTGGCCGGCACCCCACACACGGGGTGCCGGCCAGCGGCGTATCCGGCCCCGACCGGGCTCGGCGTCGCGAGGGCGGGGCGTACAGTCGGGCGGTGAGCCGTACCGAATCATTGCCGGCAGAGACCCGCCCGCCTGGTGTGGCCGCCGTGGATCCCGGCAGCGTGCTGTTGCCGGGCCACGACGTGCCGCTCGGGCGGTACACGACCGTGCGGCGCCTGCTGCCGCAGCGGGTACGGCGGATGGTGGGCGCGTGGTGCTTCGTCGACCACTTCGGGCCGGACGACGTCGCGGAGCGCCCAGGCATGGAGGTGCCGCCGCACCCGCACACCGGTCTGCAGACGGTGACGTGGCTGCTGGAGGGCGAGATCCTGCACCGCGACAGCCTCGGCAGCGTCCAGCCGATCCGGCCGGGGCAGTTGAACGTCATGACGTCGGGGCACGGCATCGCGCACTCCGAACGTTCGCCCGAGATCCATCCGCCGGTGATGCACGGCGTCCAGTTGTGGGTGGCCCTGCCGGACCCGGCGCGGGCCGGTGCGGCCGACTTCGCCCACCACGCCGACCTGCCACGCTGGCGCGACGGCGCGGCGGACGTGACACTGCTGGTCGGTGAGATCGGCGGCGAGCGGTCCCCGGCGGTGGTGCACACCCCGCTGGTCGGCGCGCAGCTGGAGCTGAGCGGGTCCGCGCCGGTCGACCTGCCGCTGCGGCGCGACTTCGAGTACGGGCTGCTGGCCATGTCCGGTTCCGCCGAGGTCGACGGGGTGTCGATCGCCCCGGGAGCGCTGCTCTACCTCGGTACGGGGCGGGACCGGCTCACGGTGCGCGGCGCGGCCGGTAGTCACCTGCTGCTGCTCGGCGGTACGCCGTTCGAGGAGCCGCTCGTGATGTGGTGGAACTTCGTCGGCCGCTCCCACGAGGAGGTGGCGGCCGCGCGGGAGGACTGGATGGCGGGGCGGCGCTTCGGCGTCGTGGCCGACGATCCGGCACCGCCGCTGCCGGCCCCGGCGCTGCCCACGACCCGGCTCAAGGCCCGCGACCGCAGCGGCGGCGTGCACTGACCGTCGGGGCGGCGCCCGCGCGCGTGTGACCGGCGGCGGCGCGGGTAGTCGCGGGCATGCCGATCTCGAGCATCGAGGACAAGAAGCGCCTGGTACGCCGGCTCGCCGGGAGTGGACGCGGCTTCGCCGAACAGTACGGGTTCCAGGTCACCAACAACCCGTCCAGCCTGTTCCAGCTGCTCTACCTGTCGCTGCTGCTCGCGCGCCGGGGCGACTTCCGCCGGGCGGTGGACAGCGCGCAGGCGCTGCGCGACGCCGGCTGGGACAGCGCCGCCCGGCTGGCCCGCTCGCTGCACGAGTCACGGGTGCGTGTGCTGCGCGAGGCCGGCCAGCGCGGCGACGTCGACGCGCTGGCCAACACCCTGGGAGACCTCGCTCGCACCGTGGTGGACCGGTACCGCGGTGACCTGCGCCGGCTGCGCGCCAAGGCGCACTACGACGCGCGACTGGAGCGGGAGCTGCTCGCCGATCTGCCCGGCGTGGACGGACAGGTCGTCGAGCTGTTCCTGCGGGAGGCGCAGGCGCTGTGGCGGGAGGTGGCCCCGGTGGCCGACCGGCGGGCGCTCGCCGCGGCACGCCGGCTCGGGCTGGGACGCTCCGCGGGTGACCTCGCCGGTCTCGCCGGTGGCGGGGAGTCGGAACGGCTCGCGTGGCTGGTGGGCGCGCTGGCGCGGGTGGACCTGGAGAAGCGGTACGCCGAGGTCATGAGCTGATCGACAACGTGCCCTGGCCCACAGTCTCGGATTTCCTGACCGTTCGGGTGATGCCGCATTGTATGATGATCGCGGCGATCGCGCATCCGCCCGGTTCGGGCGGCACGGTGACCGCCGGGTGGCCGCGCCCGGTTCGGGCGTGGACGGCCAGGACAGGTTCTGCGTGGTGCCCCAGGTCGCGGTTCGCGACCGGGGGCACCCGCCTGTCCGCGGCCCACGTGAAGCGACCGGCGGCAGGCGTGTGCGGCCGGTCACGCCAACCCGGCCAGCAGGTTCACCGTCACCGCGATGACGAAGGCCCCGAGCAGATACGACATTATCGAGTGCGTCAGGACGGTCTTGCGCATCTCCATGCTGGTCAGATCGGTGTCGGAGACCTGGAACGTCGCGCCGACGGTGAACGCCAGGTAGGCGAAGTCCACGTAGCACGGCGGCTCGCTCTGGTGGAAGTCGATTCCGCCGTCCGGGCCGGTGTAGTAGACCCGGGCGTACCGGGCGGCGAACACGGTGTGCACGACCAACCAGGACAGCAGCACGCTGAACACGCCGGCGGCGCCGTACAGGTCGCGGGGCAGGCCCTCCGGGGCCATGTCGGCGGTGCCGATCACCGTGAGCACCGCGAGCAGGCTCGCGAGGCCGGCTCCGACCAGCACCCCGTCCCGGATGGCGCGGTTCGGGTCCTCGAACGCGGCGAGCCGGGCGGTCTGGACGGCGTCCAGCGGCCAGATCTTCCGCCACACGATGACCAGCCAGGTCGCGGCGGCGACGTCCCAGCCGGCCAGCGGGGCCAGCGTAGGTGAGACCAGGAGACCGAACCCGACTCCCACACCGACCCCGACCAGCGCCACGATGACGATCTGGGCGGCGGCGGGGGTGTGCCCTTCCGGCGGTCGGCCCCGGGATTCGGCGGCCGTCACCCGCTGCCAGTCGCGCCCGCCCTCGTTACCAGCGGGCACCGTCGGTCAGATGCCGCGCAGGTGCTGGGAGACCCGAGGGTGCCGGTCGCGGGCCTGCGCGGCCCGTTGCGACGGGCTGAGTTCGGGCGCGGCCTCGATACCCGCGGAGCGCGCCACATTTCCGTTGGCGTAGTCCACGGGCGGCAACGCCCGCAGCGCGCGCAGCACGTCCGGCGGCGCGCCCTCCCGTTCGGCCTCCCGGATCACGTCGTCCTTGCCCGCCGGGTAGTCCAGGCTCGACAGGTACTGCAGGACCTCGGCGTAGCTCGCCATGGCGTCGGCTCCTCGCGGCATCGATCCGGTCACGACCGGCGGCGGTTACCCGCCTGCCGTCCGGTCACGCCGGGGCGGGAGGAAAATCCGCGCCGTTTCCCTCGTGGGCGCGCGGGTACCCGCAGCCTCCGAAGCAGCCCGAGGAGCACACGGTGGACTACGACACCTTCATCGACCAGGTGGCCCGACGGACGCGTACGTCCGCGGACCGGGCCGCCGCGCTGACCACGGCCGCCCTGGAGACCCTCGCCGAGCGGCTGACCGGCGGTGAGGTGCTGGACCTGGCGGCCCAGGTGCCTCGGCCGCTCCAGGACGTGTTGAAGCCGAGCCCGCGGACGGAGTGGGCCGAGCGGTTCGGGGCCGCGGAGTTCGTGGCGCGGGTCGGGCAGCGCGCCGGCGTCGACGAGAACGCGGCCCGCGACGGCACCCGGGCGGTCTTCACCACGCTGCGGGAGGCGATCACGGCGGGGGAGTTCGACGACGTGGTGAGCCAGCTCCCGCGCGACTACCGGGCGATGGTCGAGCCGGCCATGGCACCCGGCGCCGCCCTGCGCAACGGCGCGTGATCTGAGCTGACCCCCGTCCACCTCCCCGCGATCTTGCACTTTCGGCCCCTGACTCGCGACCTTTGACCCGGTATACCCGGGCACAAACTGCAAGATCGCGGGGGAGGGTGGGGGGTTTGTGGTCACCGTGCGCGGGAAGCTGCGGGGGGTGGGGGAGCGGATCAGGGTGGCCATGCTGCACGGTCCGGGCCGCCCGGACTCCGACGGGGTCAGCGACTACGTGGCGAACCTCGCCCGGGCGCTGGACGACGTGGGCGTCACCGTGACGCCCGTGCCCGTACGCCCCGACGGCCGCGCCGGGTGGCGCGCCGCCACGGCCGACGCCGCCCGGACCGTCCGCCGGCTGGGCCCGGACCTCGTGCACGTGCAGTTCGCGCCGTCGGCGTACCGGTTCTCCGGGCGCCCCGGCCTGTTGCCGCTGCGGCTGCCACGGGACGTCCCGCTCGTCACCACCGTGCACGAGTACGGCTGGTGGGCTTCGCCGGGCTGGCTGCCCGGCCCTGTGTGGTCCCTCGTGGAGCGCACCCGGCTCTGGGACCGGGAGACGGGCCGGCTGGTGCCCGCGAGCGCCGCGGTCGTGGTCACCAACGACGGCCACCGGACGCTGGTGGCCGCGCGCACCCGTCGGGGACCGGTGCACATCCCCATCGCGCCGAACATCGGCGACGAGGTCGGCGCGGCCACCGCCGGGCGGCGGCTGCGGGCCGACCTGGGCCTGCCCGAGGGGGCGCCGCTGCTGGCCTTCTTCGGCTTCGTGCACCCGGTCAAGGGGTTGCGCCACCTCATCGAGGCGCTGCCCGACCTGCGCCGGTCACACCCCGACCTGCGGCTGCTCGTGATCGGCGGGTTCACCTCGCAGGCACTGCCCGAACCGGAGGCCCGCGCGTTCCGCGCCGAACTCGACGCCCTGGCCGCCCGGGCCGGGGTCACCGACGCCGTCACCTTCACGGGGCACGTGCCCGCCGAGCGGGTCTCCGCGGCGCTGCACGCCGCCGACGTGGTGGTGCTGCCGTTCACCGTCGGCGCGAGCACGAAGAGCGGGGCGCTGCTGGCCGCGCTCGCGCACGGCGTACCGACCGCTGTCACTCTGCCCGACGACGACACCGAGCTGCGGCGCAGCGGGGCGGTCGCGGTGATCGGTGCGCGCCGGGACAGCGACGCGATCGTACGGGCCGTCGGCAAGTTGCTCACCGACCCGGTGCTGCGCCGCCGCCTCGCCGAACGGGGCCGTGCCTTCGCGTCCGCGTACTCCTGGCCCCGGGTCGCCGCCGCGCACCGTGACCTGTACGCGCGGACGCTGGAGCGCGCCGGTGCCTGACCGGTACGCCGAGATCCTGGTCGTCGACCTGCTCGGCGGGATCGGTGACCTGGTGATGCTGCTGCCCGCCGTGCACGGCCTGGCCCGCCGCCACCCGGGCGCCCGGGTGCGGGTGCTCACCCACGACCCGGGCGCCGACCTGGTCCGCGCCGACCCGGCGGTCGCCGAGGTGCGTACCCCACGGCACGGCCGGCCCGGCGCGGAGCGGGCGGCGGTCGCGGAGGCGCTCGCGGCACGCCGGCCCGACCTCGCGGTGAGCACCACCCGGTACGACGGCATCCCCGAGCTGCTGGAGGCCGCCGCCCGTCGGGCCGTCACGAACCTGTGGCGCGACCCGCCGCCGGACCAGCCGGTCGGCCGGCGGTACCTGGAGATCCTGCACGCCGAGGGACTGCTGGGCGACGCGGACCGGCGAGCCGCGCCCCGCGTGCACCTCGACGAGGGGGCGCGCCGGGCCGGTGAGCGGGTGCTCGCCCGGCTGGCCGGTGCCTCCCCGGTGCCGCCCGTGGCGCTGGTCACCGGTGCCGGGATGGCGGTCAAGCACTGGCCGTACGGGCACTGGCGGCGGCTGGCGTCGGCGCTGACCGGGCGGGGCCACCCCGTGCTCACCGTCGGGCCGGTGGACCGCGCGGACCCGCTCGGGCTGCCGCTTCCCCGCGCCGACCTGCCCACCCTCGCCGGGCAGTTCGCGGCGCTCGCCCGCCGCGGTGGGGTGGTGGTCGGGCCGGACACCGGGCCGGTCCGGCTCGCCGCGGCGGCGGGCGCGCCCACCGTGGCGCTCTTCGGCCCGACCGACGCCCGCCGGTACGGCATCGGCGGCGCCGACCTTCAGGGAGCGCCGGACTGCCCGCACCGGCTGCCCACCGCCATCACCGAGCAGCCCTGCTGGTGGCAGGCCCGCTGCCCGCTGGACCCGGCCGGTCCGGCCTGCATGGCCGCCCTCGACCCGGCCGTGGTCCTCGACGCGGTGACGGCGGCGGCCGGCCGTAACCCGTCGGCACCCGGTCCCGGCCGCGCCGACGGCCCGCCGTCAGGCCGTTGACCTGGGCAACCATCGACGCGCGGCAACGCCCCCGGGCTGGCGCGGCGCATGAGCCTGACCTAACCTTGTCACCGGCGAGGGGAGTACTTCCCACGAACCATTCCGGTCAGTACGGCGTGCCCGGCACGCCTCGGGTGGTTGCCCACGGAAGTGGGTGAAGGAGACCTCGAACATGGCACGGTGTTCGAGGAGGCCCCCATGACCGATCCGTCGTACCTGTCCGCCGCCGAGTTGACCTCGGTCGGCACCCCCACCCTGTGGGGTGTGACGATCGCCGGGGTGCTCGCGCTGCTGGTGCTCGACTTCCTCGTCACCCGCCGGCCGCACGAGGTCTCGATGCGCGAGGCCCTCGGCTGGTCGGCGTTCTACATCGCTCTGCCGCTGGCCTTCGGCGCCTGGGTGTGGAACCGCTACGGCTCCGAACTCGGCGTGCAGTACCTCACCGGCTACCTCGTCGAGAAGTCGCTCTCCGTCGACAACCTGTTCGTCTTCATGCTGCTGCTGGCCGCGTTCGCGGTGCCGGCGGTGCTCGCCCAGCGGGTGCTGCTCTACGGCATCGCCGGCGCGCTGGTGCTGCGGGCCGTCTTCATCGCCCTCGGCGCGGCAGCCCTGGAGACCCTCGACTTCGCCTTCCTGCTCTTCGCGATCATCCTCGTGGCCACCGCGGTGAAGCTCCTGCGCGACGCCCTCACCGGGCACGAGCAGGAGGTCGACATCAACAAGATGCGGTCGGTCCGCCTGCTGCGTCGCTTCATGCCGGTGACCGACGAGTACCAGGGCACCCGGATGACCGTGCGCGAGGGTGGGCGCCGGGCGCTCACCCCGCTGGCCCTCGTGGTGGTGGCCGTGCTCGCCACCGACATCGTCTTCGCGGTCGACTCGGTGCCGGCCGTCTACGGCATCACCGAGGACCCGTACCTGGTCTTCGCCACGAACGCGTTCGCCCTGCTCGGCCTGCGCGCGCTCTACTTCGTCCTGCACGCGGCGCTCAGCCGGCTGGTCCACCTGAGCTACGGTCTGGCGATCATCCTGGCGTTCATCGGCCTGAAGCTCGGCCTGCACTGGGCGCACGGCATCTGGAAGGGCGTGCCGGAGATCCCGACGCTCGCGTCGCTCGGCGTCATCATCGGCGTCCTGGTGGTCGTCACGCTCACCAGCCTCCGCGCGACGCGGCACCGGCAGCCGGGCGAGCGGGAGCCGGTCCCCGAGCCGCGCTGAGCACGGCGCGCCGCGCGCTCCCGTGGCCGCCGCGGTGGCCCCTTACCACGCCCACCTGTCGGGGCGGTACGGCGGAACCCTCCCGGCCCGGGCCGGGCAGGTGGTAGGACTGACGGGTGGGAATTGTGTCACCAGGCTTCCAGGGCCGGCCCCGTTCGTCGGAGCCGGCCCTGCCACCGGGGCAGTACCTGACGCAGGACTTCCCGGTGCTCTCCGCCGGCCCGACGCCCCGGGTGCCCCTGGACACCTGGGAGTTCGTCATCACCACCGAGACCGGCGCGGAGTACCGGTGGTCCTGGTCGGAGCTGATGGCCCTGCCGCAGGAGACGCCCACCGTGGACATCCACTGCGTCACCCGCTGGTCCAAACTCGGCACCACCTGGCAGGGCGTCTCGCTGGACACACTGCTCGACGGGATCGACACCGACGCGCACTACGCGCTCGCCCAGTCGTACGGCGGCTACACGACCAACCTTCCGCTGGAGGATCTCCGCGGCGGGCGGGCCTGGGTGGCGCACACGTTCGAGGGCGGGGACCTGCCCGCCGAGCACGGGGGACCGGCCCGCCTGCTGGTGCCGCACCTCTACTTCTGGAAGTCGGCGAAGTGGCTGCGCGGCATCCAGCTCATGGGCGCCGACCATCCGGGCTTCTGGGAGACCGCCGGGTACCACGACTACGGCGACCCGTGGCGCGAACAGCGGTACCAGGGTGACTGAGCGAGCCGCCGCGGTCGCGCAGCCGGCCCGCGCACCCCTCATGTGGCGGGTCGCCCGGCTGGTCGAACGCCGCGTGGAGACCGCGACCGCGCACACCCTCGTGCTGGAGGTGCCCGACTGGCCGGGGCACCTGCCCGGCCAGCACATCGACATACGGCTCACGGCCGCGGACGGCTACCAGACCGCGCGGTCGTACTCGCTCGCCGGGCCCGTGGTGGACGGTCCGGGCGGGCCGCGCATCGAGGTGACCGTGCAGCGCGTGCCCGACGGTGAGGTGTCGCCGTACCTCATCGACACCTACGGCGAGGGCGACCCGGTCGAGGTGCGCGGACCGGTCGGCGGCTGGTTCGTCTGGCGCGCCGAGGAGACCGCGCCGGTCCTGCTCGTCGGCGGCGGCTCGGGGATCGTGCCGCTGATGGCGATGCTGCGGGCCCGCCGCGCGGCCGGCAGTCGGGCGCCGTTCCGGCTGCTCTACTCCGTACGCACCCCGGACGACGTCATCTACGCCGACGAACTGCGCCGGCGGGGCCGCGACGACCTCGGCCTGGACGTGGCGTACCTCTACACGCGCCGGGCGCCGGACGGCTGGCGGGGCGAGCCGCACCGCATCGCGCTGGCCGACGTCAACAACCACGGCTGGCCGCCCGACCTGGAACCGCTCAACTACGTCTGTGGGCCCACCGGTTTCGTGGAGACCGTTGCCGACCTGCTCGTCGGGTTGGGCCACCAGACCCGGCGGGTGAAGACCGAACGCTTCGGGCCGACCGGCTGACCGGCGAGGAGACACGCATGACGGACATGTCCTACCTGGACGGCAACATGCTCGACGGCCCCCTGCGGGAGGTGTTCGCCGTCGACCTCAGCGGGGCGACCGGCCGGTGCGAGCACTGCGGGACGGTGGGTCCCATGGCGGCAGTGCACGTCTACTCGCACGCGCCCGGCCTCATCGGGCGCTGCCCGAACTGCGCGGAGGTCATGCTGCGGCTGGTCCGCTCGCCCGGTTGGGCGCGGCTGGACCTGCGCGGCACCACCTACCTCCAGGTGCCCATGCCGCTCGACCAGCCCCATCCCGGCCCCCTCTGACGGCCGGCACCCGCCGGGCCCCCACACCACGGGCGGGCGCCCGGCGGGGCCCCGCGCCACGGGGGTGGCAGCCGGCGGGCCCCACGCCACAGGTCGGCAGCCGGCGGGCCCCGCGCCACGGGTGACGCGCGGCACAGCGCCCACCCGGCGAATCGGCTGGACCTCGGCGGCCGACAGGACCACAGTTGTCCGCCGTGAGATATCTGCGCGCCAGCGGGCCGGCCGCGATCCGTCGGCCCCGCCCCACCGACGAGGCTGAGTTCGTCGCCGCGGCCCGCCGCAGCCGGGACCTGCACCACCCGTGGCTCGCCGCGCCGGACGACCCTGGGGCGTACGCGGACTACCTGCGCAAGATCCGGCGGCGGGACTACTCGGGCTACCTGATCTGCGACCGGTCAAGCGGCGCCATCGCCGGCTACGTCAACATCAGCGGCATCCTGTATGGCGCCCTGCGCGGCGGCTACCTCGGCTACGCGGCGTTCCTGCCGTACAGCGGCACCGGTCACGCGTCCACCGGGATCCGGCTTGTCATCGAGCACGCGTTCACGGTGCTCGGGCTGCACCGGCTCGAGGCGAACATCCAGCCGGGCAACGAGCCGTCCCGGCGGGTGGCCCAGAAACTCGGGTTCCGGCTCGAGGGGTACTCGCCGGACTACCTGTTCATCGACGGGGCGTGGCGCGACCACGAGCGGTGGGCCATCACCGCGCCGCACCGCTAGCAACCGGCGATCATGCAGTTGTGGCGGCGGGTAAAAGCCGCGAACCACACCGGGCCGGGCACCACAACTGCATGATCGCGGAATCGTGCGGCGGCGGCCGCCCCCGCGGGGGACGGCCGCCGCCCCGTCAGCGGCCGGGACCGCGCGCGTCGCGGCGCTGCAGGTTCAACCGTTCGTACCGGCCCTGCTTCTGCTCCACCCGCCGCCGCTGCCGCGGGGTGAGTCGCGTGCGACCGCTCTGGCGCAGGTAGATCGGCTGCCGCTGGTCGTTGGACATCGGCATCGTCATGACGTCGCCCTCCGTTGGCTTCCGGCAGCCACCATCGTCGCCCCGCGCCGGGTGAGTCGGCCCCACCCGACGCGGGTGAGCCGGGACGCCGGTCAGCTCCCGGGGCGCGGGAACGCCACCGGACTGCGCAGGCCGTCACGCCCCACCGCCCGGACGCCGAAGAACACGTTGTCCTTGGACAGGTCGACGGTCACCTGCGTCACGTCACCCACCGGGATCACCTTCTGCCACTCGGCGGCCGTGGTCTCCCGCCAGAGCACCTCGTAACCGGCGAGGTCGGGCTCGTCACCCCGCTGCCAGCGCAGCGTGGTGTTGTTGGTGAGATCCGTGGTCACGATGACGGCGCCCTTCGGCGTGCCCGGCGCCTGCGCGAGCGACCACAGCGCCGCGCCGTTCACCCGGGCCACCCGCGTGATGTAGCCGAAGTCGCAGAACTCCGGCAGGTCGCCGTACTGCTGGCCGTCCACCACGCGCACGTCCTGGTGCTGGTGGGCGAAGTCCTCGTTCGGCTCGGTGAACCGGCCCGCCGGCCAGCCCTGCTCCAGGAACGAGATGTGGTCGCTGCCGCGCAGGTAGCGGTCCCGGCGGTAGATCACCCGGACCTCCATGCCGGTCGCGCCGTTCTCGGCCACGTCCTTGACGAAGCGGGCGAGCTGGCGCGACGGCGAGTCGTTCTCCCCACCGACCGACCGGCGGGTGTTGGCCTCGCCCGGGGTCTCCGCCGTGGGCACGCCCTCGGCGAAGAGGCGCACCGTACGCGGATCCCGCGTCCCGTCGTCGGCCGTGCTGCTGCCCACGATGTCGTCGCTGAACATGCCCTGCACGTCCGCGCCGGCGGCCTTGAGCTGCCGGGCGAGGTGGGCCGAGCCGTAGAGGCCCTGCTCCTCGGCGGCCACGGCGGCGAACACGATGGTCGCCGCGGTCGGCCGGGTGGCCATGAGCCGGGCCAGTTCCATCACGACGGCCACGCCGGACGCGTCGTCGTCCGCGCCCGGCGCGTCGCTGGTCGCGTCCATGACGTTGGTGGCCCGGGAGTCGTAGTGGCCGGTCACCACGTACGTCCGGTTCGGCGACGTCTCCCCGCGCAGGGTCGCCACCACGTTGGTGATCACGGTCGGCACGGGGATCCGCGACGCCGGCTGCTGGACGTAGGACTGGAGTTCGACGGTCATCCGGCCGCCGGAGGCGGCGGCGTACTCCCGCATCCGGTCGTAGATCCAGTCCCGGGCGGCGCCGATGCCGCGCTCGGGGTCGTCCTGGCTGGACAGGGTGTGCCGGGTGCCGAACGCCGCCAGGCGGCGGACGATCGCCTCGATCCGGCGCTGGTCGACGCTGCGGAGCAGCTCACGAAGCTCGCGGTCCGGCGGTTGGGGGTGGACGGGACGGCCGGGGCCGGACGGGGCGCCGCCGCCGGCCGTGGCCGGTTCGGCGAAGGCCGGTACGGCGACGGTGGCGGCGGTGGCGGCGGTGGCGGCGGTGGCGGCGGTGAGGAAGGTGCGGCGCGAGGGCCTCGTGGGCCGGGCGCTGTCGTCATTTCCCATGACGGCATCCTCGCCATCGACCACCGTGTCTGTCCATATCGTTGGCCGTGTATCCGTCGCCCGCTTTTCACCCGGGCCGGGTGATGACGGCCGGCGACGCGCGTTCCTACCGTGAGGACATGAGCGCCGTGCGTCCGACGCCCGCGGACCCCACGCCCGGGCTGACCAGCGCCCGCGGGGGCGGCGACCAGCGGGCCGTGCCGCCCGAGCCGGGGCCCGACTCGCTCGCCGTGCTCAGCGGAAGCCTGGGCGTCCGCCGGCCGCGTCTCGTCGCCGACGGCTTCCACTAGCGGGTCACCCTGGCGTCGTTCCGACCGGAGCCGGTCCGGACGGAGCTGCGGCTCGCGGTGGCCGTCGACTTCGCGGACCTGTTCGAGGTGACGTCTGGTGTGCGGCACCGGAGGGTGGCGGATCCGCTGCGGCGCTGGGCCGAGGAGCGGGCGCACCTGCGCACCGACCAGCCGACGGACCGCCGGCTGGTCGTCGATCCGCACATCCCGCCTGAGATCCGCCGGATCACCGTCTGGCGGCTCCGCGCGTTCGGCCGGCTGTGGGACCTGGAGGCGGTGGGCGACGCCGGGTACGTGCGCCTCGCCGCCGGTTGAGCCGACGTTTGCCCCGCGTGTCCACGGGAACGGGTCGGCAATGACGAAGCCTCGTGTGGTGATCGTGGGTGCCGGGTTCGCCGGGTACCACGCGGCGAAGACGCTGAGCCGGATGGCCCGCAACCGGGCCGAGATCGTCGTGCTGAACTCCACCGACTACTTCCTCTACCTGCCCCTGCTGCCGGAGGTCGCGGCCGGCGTGGTGGAGCCGACCCGGATCGCGGTGCCGCTCAGCGGCACCCTCGACGGGGTGCGGGTGGTGATCGGCGAGGCCGACGAGGTGGACCTGCAGAACCGGTGGGTGGGCTTCACCCAGCCCGAGGGGGACCGCAACCGGCTCGCGTACGACCGGCTGGTGCTTGCCGTGGGCAGCGTGAACAAGCTGCTGCCGATCCCGGGGGTCACCGAGTACGCGCACGGCTTCCGCGGCCTGCCCGAGGCGCTCTACCTGCACGACCACGTCGTCCGGCAGCTCGAGCTGGCCGAACAGGCCGAGGACCCGGCCGAGCAGCAGGCGCGCGCCACGTTCGTGGTGGTGGGCGCCGGCTACACGGGCACCGAGGTGGCCGCGCACGGGCAGCTGTTCACCGACGCGCTGCACGCCCAGAAGCCCCGGCTCACCACGCGTCCCCGGTGGATGCTGCTCGACGTGGCGCCCCGCGTCCTGCCCGAACTGGACAAGCGCATGTCCGCCACCGCCCACCGGGTCCTCGAACGGCGCGGCGTCGACGTCCGCATGGGCACCTCGGTGGCCGAGGCGACCGCCGACGGGGTGAAGCTCACCGACGGCGAGTACGTCCCGACCTGCACGCTGGTGTGGTGCGTCGGCGTACGTCCCGACCCGTTCGTCGCCGAGCTGGGCCTGCGTACCGAGCGGGGCCGGCTGGTGGTCGACGAGTACCTGAACGTCCCCGGCTACCCCGAGGTGTTCGCCTGCGGTGACGCGGCCGCGGTGCCCGACCTGACCCGGCCCGGGCAGATCTGCGCGATGACCGCCCAGCACGCGCAGCGCCAGGGCAAGCTCGCGGCGCACAACATCGCCGCCTCGTACGGGCAGGGCCGCCGGCGGCCGTACAAGCACCACGACCTGGGCTGGGTCGTCGACCTCGGCGGCAAGGACGCCGCCGCCAACCCGCTGAAGGTCAACCTCGCCGGCCTGCCGGCGAAGGCCGTCACCCGCGGCTACCACCTGCTGGCCATGCCGGCCAACCGGACGCGCATCAGCGCGGACTGGGCCCTCGACGCCACCCTGCCACGTCCGGGCGTCCAGCTCGGCCTGGTGCCGGCCAACGCCGTGCCCCTGGAGAGCACCACCCCGGAGGTGCCCGTCCGCTCGCGGTGAGGCGGTTGTTCCACGTGGGTGTGGCCGTCCCGCCTCGCTGTTCGGGACGGGTCAGCCGGCGTCGGGACGGACGTCCGCGTCGGTGAGGGGCAGGGAACCGGCGACGAAGGCGTCGAGGGTCGCGCCGTGCAGCACCGTGCCGGGCAACGGGTCGCGCACGGCGGCGGTGGCCAGCCGCCCCACCGGCAGCCGGCCGGCGCGGGGCGCGGCGGCGAGCACCAGGTTGCCGTACCGCCGGCCGCGCAGCATGCGCCGGTCGGCGATCAGGCAGACGTCGGCGAAGACCGCCCGCATCGTGGCCACCTGCACCCGGGTGGCCACCAGCGGCGGCAGGTCGGTGAGGTTGACCAGGTAGATGCCGTCGGGACGTAGCGTGGCGGCCACCTCGGCCGCGAACTCCACGGTGCGGACGTGCCCGGGCATCCGGGCCGCCCGGTAGATGTCGCCGAAGACCAGGTCGTACGCCCTTGCCGGGGCCTCGGCGACGGCGGCGCGCGCGTCGTCGATCCGGACGCGGACCTCGGGCGGGAGCGGCGGCAGTTCCCGCGTGACCAGCTCGACCACGGCGGGGTTCCGTTCGACGACCAGCTGCGTCGAGCCCCGCCGGGTGGCCGCCAGGTAGCGGGGGAGGGTCAGGGCGCCGCCGCCGAGGTGCAGCACGGACAGCGCGGCGCGGGCGGGCGCCGCCGCGTCCGCCACGGAAGCCATCCGGCGCACGTACTCGAAGTGCAGGTACCGGGGGTCGGCGACGTCGACGTACGACTGCTCGACGCCACCGGCCAGCAGGAGGCGTCCGCTGCGCCGGACCGGGTCGGCGACCAGCTTCAGCCGGTCCGCCTCGCGCTCCATGAGCGGCACCGTAACCGATCACGGCGCCGCCCGGGTCGGGTGGGGCCGGCGGGCCGGGAGCGGCCCGCCGGCCCGCGGCGTCAGCCGGAGGCCATCCCGGCGCCGGCCTCGTCGATGGCGTCGTCGATGCTGCGCGCCAGGTCCAGGTCCCGGGCGGTCACCGCGCCCGCCTGCCGTGACCGTACGGTCAGCACGGCCACCGTCGGACTGGGCCGGCCGATCGTGGGTGCGCGTCCGGTGTCCAGGCGCAGCTGCTCGATGCGGCCCAGTACGCGGTCCAGGTTGTCGGCGGGCAGCGCCACGACTCGCTGCAGCCCGCTTCCGTCACCGGTCCAGTACGGCATGTCGTCCAGTGCCGCCGCGAGGTCGGCGTCGCTGAGCGGAGGCGTCGAGGTGGTCGCGCCCACCACACCGCCACCGACCGCCGGTGGTTGCAGCAGTTCCCGGAGGCCGTCCGGCACGTGCAGGGACTCGACCAGGTCGCCGTCGGCGTCGGCGAGCGCGGCGAGCGTCGCCTCCACCTGGTAGCGGGCCTGCTCCGGGGTGTTGCCGCTGATGCGGCCGACCTCGGCGAGGAACCCGGGCAGGTCGCGGCGCCGCTCGATCCCGTCGACCGGGACCACGTCGTGCAGCGACGCGGGCACGGCCGCGAGCAGTCGGCCTCGTTCCGCCTCGTCCAGCGCGAACGCCAGCACCAGCACGGTCGCTTCGGCGCCCACCTTGGCGGTGCGGAAGTCGACGCCGGCCCGCCGGCTCACGTCGTCGACCAGGTCGTGGTAGCCCATCGTGGCCGTACCGGCCGTGTTGACGCCCGGCGCGACCCGCGGCCGGGGGTTCGCCGGAGTGCCGGACGGCGGCGGGGCGGGCCCGCCCCGGGTCGCGTCCGGTTTGTGCCGGCTACCGGCCGGCGGCGGCCCGGCGCGCTTGCCCCGGTCGAGGTGGGTGAGCTGCTTGGAGGCGCTCAGGCTGGCTCCCGTCTCGCTCGGCTGCCGGCCCTGCTCCCGGGCCTGCCGCGCGAGCGCCCGGCGGCGCTGGTTGTCGCCCTCCATCTGCTTGCGCATGGTGGCATCCCTTCCGCTGGGGATCGTGGTTCCGTCGCGTCGCCTTCCCGGCGCTCCCGACCCCGAAACGGACGCCGCCGGCCCGTGCCGGGCCGTACCGGCGGCGGCTTCATCCCCGCCGGGTGAGGGGCGCTCACCCGAGCGGGCCGCACGATCGGAGCCAGGACCGGAGTTCTTCCGAGGTAGGCGGAAGGGAAGGTCGTCATGAAGCGGATCGTCGAGATCGTCCCGGCCAGGCCGGGTTGGTACGCCCGCTGGCAGGTCTCGCCCGAAGCCACCCGCTGCTACCCCGTGAGCCTGTGGGCGCTGTTGGAGGAAGCCGACGGCACGGGTCGGGAGGTCATCGGCGTCGACTGCATCGGCCAGTGGCCGGGTGCGGACGACAACGAGGCGGGTGGGGAGTTCGTCCGCTATCTGTTCCAGACGCCGGATTCCGGCGCACCCGAGGACGCCGAGCCACCACTGTCGGCGGCCGACCAGCGGCCCGGCGGCCCGCGGCTGCAGCCGGTCACCGCAACCTAGACCCTCCTCCGGCCCCTGACCCCCGGTCCCAGGGTCGGGGGCCACCCGGCGCGCCGGGCCGCCCCGCACGGGGCGGCCCGGGCCCGGGCTTGTCGTCGCGGCCGGGCCGCCGGTGGGTTCAGGCGTTCGCCGCGGGCCGCGTGTCCGGGCGGCTGCCCGCCACGGGCCGGGCGAGCAGCCCGGTGACCCCCGTGAGGTCGAGGATCGCGGTCAGGAAGCGCGGGACGTGGTGCAGTCGGACGCTGACGCCCGCCTGCTGACCCTCGCGCCAGGCGTGCACGATCACGGCCAGGCCGGTGCTGTCGATGAAGCGCAGGTCGCCGAAGTCCAGGCCGATCACCGGCGGGGCGGTGGCCAGGAGCCGGTCGATCTCCTCGCGCAGCGGTGCCGCCGTCGTGTAGGCGAGATCCCCGCCGACGTGGATGAGCGGCGCCGCCGGGTCCGACCGGTCGACCGACAGGCTCAACGGTGTGGTCTCGGGTGTCCGCCCGTGGGGTAGCACGCTCTCGCCTTTCCGCAGGCCGCCGGAGGGCCGGATCGCACGGATCGTAACAATCTCCGGGTGCGGCCGCCCGGCGCCGGCCACGGCGTTCACCAGCGCGTGGGGTGGCGGTGCGGGCGTACCCGCGTAGGGTTGGGCGAAGATCCGACCTGGGACGCCGTCCCCGGCGGGGTGCGCGACGACGAGGGGTGGGGCTCACCGGGTGATGGCTGCCGACGCCAGGGGCGTGGACCCGGGCGACGGCCGGGTCCGCGCGCCGGGCACCGGCCGCGTGTCCGGCCGGCCCGGTGGCGCGCGGCCGCTGGCCCAGCGGGCCGGGGACCGGCCGCCGGCGGCGGCCGACTGGTCCGAGGTGGTGGCGCACCTTCGCGAGGGCCTGGTGGTCTGCGACGCCGACGAGGTGGTCCAGCACGTCAGCCCGGTGGCCCAGCAGTTGCTGCCCGAGGTGGTCCCCGGCCGGCCGCTCGGCGCGGCCGGCGTGCCCGGGCTCGGTGCGGCCGGCGACCTGGCCGGGCTCGTCCACCGGGGCCGGCGGCTCGCGGTCCGGCGGGCCCCGCTGGCCGGTGGCCGTTGCTGCTGGTACGTGGAGGACGTCACCGAGAGCGCCGGCCGTGCCGAGGCCCTGGTCGCGGAGCGCGCACGGGCGGCCTTCCTGGCGCGGGCCGGCGAGAAGCTCGGCAACCCGCTGCACCCGGACCGGGCCGCCGCGGCGGTGGCGCGGCTGGCCGTGCCGACCCTGGCCGACGTGGCCGTGCTGGTGCTGGCGCCGCGGGCGGGTCGCGCCCGGTGGTGGCGGGCGGTCCGGGCCGCTGACGAGGCGCCGGTGGTGGACGCCGGCGTGCTCCCCGGCGGCGACCTACCGCCCGCGATCGGCGAGGCTCTCGCCGGCGCACAGCCACACGCGCTGGACTGGCTCGTCCAGCAGGCGGCCGAGGCGGGCTGGCTGCCCGGCCTCGCCCCCGAGGCGACCGACGTGCGGGTGGTGCCGCTGCCCGGCGTGGAGGCGCCCGCCGGGGTGCTGCTCGTGGCCCGACCCGCCGACCGCTGGTACGACGAGGCCGACGTCGACCTGCTGCGCGCGTTCGCGGCCCGGGCCAGTGCGGCGCTGATCGCCGCGGCGCTCTACCGGGACCAGGCGGAGGTCGCCGACATGCTCCAGGCCAGCCTGCTGCCGGTGGAGCCGGTCGAAACCGCCGGCGTCGAGTGGGGAACGGCCTACCGGCCGGCCGTGACCGGCCTGCGTATCGGCGGCGACTTCTACGGCGCGCACCGCCTCGCCGACGGGGGGTCGCTCTTCTTCCTGGGCGACGTCGCCGGCAAGGGGGTCGACGCCGCCGTCTTCACGGGGCAGCTGCGCCAGAGCCTGCAGGCGTTGCACCGGGTCGAGTCCCGGCCCGGTCCACTGCTCGGCCTGGTCAACGACGCGCTGCTGGAGACCACCCAGGCACACGGGCAGGGTCGGTTTGCCACGCTCGTGCTGGGGGTGGTGCGTCCACACCGCGACGGCGGGTTGACGCTCACCATGGCCGGCGGCGGGCACCTCCCGCCGCTGGTGCTGCGCGCCGGCGGCGAGGTGGAGACCGTGCCGCTGCGCGGGATGCTGATCGGCGTCGTTCCGGATCCGCGGATCGGCGAGGTCACGGTCCGGCTCGCGCCCGGCGAGACGTGTGTGCTCTACAGCGACGGGGTGACCGAGGCGCGCGGCGGCCCCCGCGGCGAGGACCAGTTCGGCGGCCGTCGGCTGGTCGACGCGCTGACCGGCTGCCACCGCATGCCGGCCCCCGCGCTGGCCGAGCGGATCGAGCAGGTCACCTGCGACTGGCTCACGCACGACGACCACGACGACATCGCCGTCCTGGCGCTGCGGGCGGTGGGGCGGACGCCGCGGCACCTGCACGCCGTGCCGGCGCGCGGCCCGGGGGAGAGCGCGTGATCGACGAGACCACCCGCGCCGGCTGGGCCGGGGCGTACGCCGGTTACCTGGACTCGCTCGCCGCGGCCGACGAGTACGCCGCGATCGACGCCGCCGTCGGCCTGCTCGACGGCGGCGTGCCGGCCGAGCGCGTGCTGCTGGACCTGGTGGCGCCCGCGCAGGCCGAGGTGGGGGAGCGCTGGGCGCGCAACGAGTGGAGCGTCGCCCAGGAGCACGCCGCCACCCACATCAGCGAACGGGTGGTGGCGGCGGTCGCCGGGCGCGCCGCCGCCCGGCCGACCCGCGGTCGCGTGGTGGTGGCCTGCATGGACGGCGAGTGGCACGCCCTGCCGCCCCGCCTGGTCGCCGAGGTGCTCCGGCTGCGCGGCTGGCAGGTCACGTTCCTGGGCGCGAGCGTGCCGCCGGCGCACCTCGTGTCGTACCTGCACCGGCACGACGCGTACGCGGTCGCGCTGGCGTGCGCGCTGCCGATGCGGCTCCCGCAGGCGCACCACATGATCGAGGTGTGCCGCCGGGCCGACGTCCCCGTCGTGGTCGGCGGGCGGGGCTTCGCGGCCGACGGCCGGTGGGCCCGCCGGCTCGGCGTGGCGTGGGCGCCGGACGCCCCGTCGGCCGCCGACCTCGTGGCCGACGAGCGGGCGCTGTCCCGGGTGCCGGCGGCACAGCTGGACCACCTCGCCGACGACGAGTACGCCGGCCTGGTGAAGCGGCGCGCCGAGCTGATCGACGGCGCGTTGGCCGACCTGCGGGACCGGGCGCCGGCGACGCGGGCCTACACGCCGGCGCAGCTCGACGCGACGGTGAGCGACCTCGGGTACATCGTGGACTTCCTGGCCGCGGCGCTCTACGTGGACGACGGCTCGCTGTTCACCGAGTTCGTGCAGTGGCTGCTGCCCGTCCTGACCAGCCGGAAGGTGCCGGCCGCCGTCCTCGGGTGGACGCTGGAGCACTACGGCCGGGTGCTGCACGACTTCCCGCGCGCGGCCCGCTACCTCGACCGGAGCCGGGCACTGGTCGGTGGCACGGGCGGCCGGGCCGCCTGACGCGACGGTGGGCCGCACGCCCCTCCCTGCTTATACTTGCCCCACTGCAAACGATCCTGCGGCGCAGCGAGGGGAGAGCCGGGTGACGTTCACCGTCACGTACGTCGACCGCGACGGCGGCGGCACGTGCCTGCGCCTCAGCGGCGAGCTCGACATGAGCAGCGCGCCGACGCTCAACGCCGCGATCGACGGGCTCATCGCGGCCGGCGAGCGCCGCCTGCTGGCGGACCTCACCGAGCTCACGTTCTGCGACTCGACGGGCATGGCGGCCTTCGTCCGGGGTGACAACCGGGCCGCGGCCGACGGTGGCTGGCTGCGGGTGACCGGGGCCAGCGGCCGAGTCGAGCGGGTGCTCCGCCTCACGGGCCTCGCCGACGTGCTCCGCTACGACCCGGACCCGGTCGACCCGGCCTCACGGGCCGTCCCGTGATCGGCTAGATTTCCCCGCCAGCACGTGACCGCGAGGTCCCGTTCCCGCCGACCAGAGGCAGGTAACTCATGGGCGCAAACAGCCCGAACCCGGTTCGTATCCTCGTGGTGGACGACGACCCCGGCGACGTGCTCATGATCGAGGAGGCCCTGGCGGATTCCGACGTCGACAAGGTGATCGACGTGGTGGGCGACGGCCAGGAGGCGATGGAGTTCCTGCGGCGGGAGGGCCGGCACGCCCAGGCGATGCGGCCGGACGTCATCCTGCTCGACCTCAACATGCCCCGGATGGACGGACGGCAGGTGCTCGGCGAGGTCAAGCAGGACGAGGACCTGCGCACCATTCCGGTCGTCGTCCTCACCACCTCGAACGCGGACACCGACATCCTGGGCAGCTACACCCTCCAGGCGAACGCGTACGTGACCAAGCCGATCGACCTGGACGACTTCAACGACGTCGTGCACCGGATCGACGAGTTCTTCGGTCGGGTGGTCGTGCTGCCGAAGCGCTCCTGAGCGTTTGCTGGCCGGCCGCCCTGGCGGGACCGGCCCGGCGCCGGTCCCGCCCGGCCGCCCGGATGCTGAGCAATTTTTCCGAACGTCCACGGCGCCGCGCCGCACCGTCGAGGATCCAGGTGGGGAAGACTTTCCAGCTGCCTGGGGGGCGACAGTATGAGGTTCTCCGTCGTTGACATCGGCTACGACCAGCGGCAGGTGGACTCCTGCCTCGACGAGCTGGGTATCCGGTTGGTCCGACTCGCGGCGTGGGCGGAGAGCGCCGCGGGCACGGACCGGGAGTGGGACCGGATCCGGCAGGAGACGACGGGGCTCTGCGCGCTGTTCCGCCGGTTCGACCCGGACGACGCCGCGGTGGTGGGCCGCAGTGCCGGGGAGGTCGAGCGGGAGGCGGCCGAGATCCTGGCCCAGGCGAGGATCGCGCTGGACGCGGCCCGGGAGGAGGCCCGGCTGGTGCGCGAGCGGGCGTACGCCGAGGCCGTGCAGGCCCGCCGGGAGCTGGAGGCGGCGCTGGACGCGCGCCGGCGGCGGGAGGCGCGGGCCGACGAGATCCTCGACGGGGTACGCGTCGAGCCGGTGCCGGTGGACACGCCCACGGCGGCCGCCGGGGCGACCGGTGTGCCCGCGACCCGGGTGGCCGCGGCGACGCCGGGTGGCCCGGCCGCGGAGCCGCCGGGCGACCGTGACGGGGCCCGGTTGGCCTGATGCCCGTCGCCCGGTCTCAGGTGAGCGCGTCGACGACGGTGGTGGCCCGGTCCTCGTGCTGGGCGTACGCGTCCGGGAACGCGGACATCTGCACGGACTGGGCGGCCACCGTGAGGCTCATGTCCTGCCAGCCGGGCACCTTGAGCAGCGCGAGGTAGAACGCGCGGGCCGCGTACGCCGGTCGCATCAGGTCGGCGACCGTGCCCCAGCCGCTGCTGGGACGTTGCTGGAAGAGCCCGACGGAGTCGTGGTCCCAGCCGATGGCCTGGTGCGGGTACTCCTGCGACTCGGGCAGCACGCCGCTGGCGTAGTTGTAGAGGTTGCTCTCCTGCATGGCGGTGGCGACCGCGATCACCAGGCCCCGCTCCGGCACGCCCAGCTCACGCCCGACGTCGACGATGACCTTGGCGTTGTCCATCTGCGCCTGGGTGAGCCCGGCCACCGGGCGCGGCTTGCGCGGCTTCGGCGGCTTCTTGGGCGCGGGGGTCTTCTTCTTCGTGGCGCTCGGGCTGGGCGTCGGGGTGGGGCTGGGGCTCACGGGGGTGGGTGTGGCGACGGTGCGCTCCAGCGACCGGGAGGCCCGCTCGTCGGCCAGCGCGGCCCGGTCCGCGACCGCCTCGGCCAGCGGCTCGCTCCGGTCGGGACCGTCGTCACGGGTGCCGGCGTACGCGGCGAAGCCGAGGCAGCAGCTGACGCCGGTGGCGAGGGCGACGCGCACGGGTGTCGAGGCCAGGAGCTTGCGGGCGCCCCGCCGGGGCGGCTCCGGCTTGCGGTGCCGGCCGATCGTCCGTCCGGTGGATCCGAGGTCACCGGAACGGCTCGCGACCTCGGGCGGGGTCTGGTTCTGTTCGGAGGGGTCGTCGCGGTGCACCCGCCGAGGCTAGAAACTCGATCCGCTCCTGCCACCAGCCTGCTTGGTGGCATGCGTCACAATTTGCCACGATCCGGGGGGTCATTGCTCGCGCCGCACCACGAATGCCAAGGAGGACGTATACCGGGAATTACGGCTATGACCGTAATGCTGGCGTGAGCAGGGCAGATGGGTGATCTTGGTCGAGTGGTACGCCGCTTCGCCGTGCCTCGGTCGGACGGCCGACGGGGCGATCGGCCGTACGGTCCGTCCGCCGGTCGGCCGGACCGGCCGCCGCGCCGTCCGCGTGGCCGGGTGCTCACCGGGGCGGCCGTGCTGCTCACCGCCGTGCTCGCGGGCCACCGCGCGGTACCGAACGTGCGTGGGCTCGGCAGCCTCCTCGACAGCGCCACCCCGCTGCTGGGTCTCGGCGTCCCGCTGCTCGCGCTCGGCGCCCTGCTCCGCCGCTCACGGCTCGCGCTCGTCGCCGCGCTGCTGCCCGCCACCGTGTGGGCGGCGCTCTACGCGGGCGCCTGGGTGCGGCCCGCGCCGGCACAGGGCACCCCGACGCTCCGGGTGGCCAGTCAGAACCTGCGCGCCGGCAACCCCGATCCCGCGGCGACGGTCCGCGATCTCGCGGCGACCGGGCCCGACCTCATCGCCCTCCAGGAGGTCGCGGCGGTCGACCGGGTGGACGCGACGCTGGTCGGCGACCACCCGCACCGGGCGAGCGTCTCCACGGTCGCGCTCTACAGCCGCTACCCGATCCGGGATCCGGCGGGGGTGGACACCGGCCTCGGCTGGACCCGCGCGTTGCGGGCGGTGGTCGCCACACCGGCCGGCGACGTGACCGTGTACGTGGTGCACCTCGGCTCGGCGCGCGCTGGCGACACCGCCACCCGGGACGAGACCGTCGCGGCGCTGGCCGCCCGGATACGCGCGGACCCGTCCCCGCGCCTGGTCGTGCTCGGCGACCTGAACACGGCCAGCACCGACCGGGTGTTCACGCCGCTGACCCGGCTGCTCGGCGACGCCCAGGCCGACGCCGGCCGCGGATTCGGGTTCACCTGGCCGGCCGCGGCTCCGGTGACCCGCCCGGACCACGTGCTCTACCGCGGCGTCACGGCGACCGCTGCCGGGGTGCTGCGTACGCCGGACAGCGACCACCGGGCGGTGACGGCCACCTTCCGCTGGTAGCGCGCCGGTTCAGTGCCGGCCGTTCTCCGCGGGTGTGACGGTCAGCCGGTGCCGGCTGTTGTCACCGCTGGAGAAGGGCCAGAGCCGGTCGGCGTACTCGACGAGGTCGGCGAGCTGCTGCCGGCTGAGCCCCGCCGAGGCGATCGACGCGTGGACGTCGGCCCGGTACCGCCCGTCGTCGTCGCGTCCGAGCCGCGCCTCCGCCCGTACCTGCACGGTGTGCGCCTCGTCGGTGACGCGACCCGCCGCCTCCACCGCCGCGTGGTGCAGGCACGACGCGAACGCCGCGGCCAGCAGCTGCTCGGGTCGCAGCCCGGTGCAGTGCGCCGCCAGCGGGGACGCCAGCGCGGTGGACAGGCCGCCGTCGTCGGTGCGTACGTGGCCCCCCTCGGCGGTGGCGCTGGCCTCGTGGAGCCAGGAACTCGGATCCGCCATCACGTTCCTCCCGTCGCTCACCCGCCCGGCTACCCGGCCGTCGAACGGTGAAACCGGCCGTGAACAGGGCAGGGGTCGCGGGTCACCGCTCCCCGGCCGGCCCGGACCGGTCGAGCACAGCGGCCTCGGTGACCTCGGCGGCGGCCCGTTCGCTCCACACCGGCACGCTGGCGCGTCGCGGGCGGGGGGCGGTGGGCAGCCGCATCGGCACGTACACCCGGGCGTCGACCGCCTCGGCCAGCACCAGCGCCGCGACCAGGCTGCTCGGCCGGTCGGCCGGGTCGTCGCAGAGGCACCTACCGCACAGTTCGGCCACCTCCGCCGGCAGCCCGTCGATCTCCGGCAGCGGGCGCGGCGGCTGCCGGCGGCGGGCGCCGAGCAGCTGCGTGGCCGTACCGGCCTGGTACGGCAGCTGCCCGGTGAGGCAGTAGTACAACAGCACCCCGAGGGCGTACATGTCGGCCGCCGGTGTGGCCGGTTCCCGCTCCAACTGCTCGGGCGCCAGGTACGCGGGCGTGCCCACCAGCAGACCGTCGGGCGCCGGATCGGGAGCGCCGGATGCCGTCGCGATGCCGAAGTCGAGCACCTTCACCCCGGCCGGGGTGAGGATGACGTTCGCCGGCTTGATGTCGCGGTGCACGATGCCGTGGGCGTGAGCGGCGGCCAGGGCGGCGCACACCTCGGCGCACACCCGCACCGCGATCCGCCAGTCGAGCGGGCCCGCCCGCAGGTGGGCGGCGAGCGTCTCGCCCTCGGCCAGCTCCATGACGATGTACGGCGTCCGCTCGCCGGGCAGGGCCGCGCAGGTGCCGAAGTCGTGCACGCTGGCCACGTTCGGGTGCACCAGCCGGGCCGCCGAGCGCGCCTCGGTGCGGATCCGCTCCACCGAGGTGCCCTGGCCGTCCTGTCCCGGCGACATCAGCTTCACCGCGACCGGCCGGTCGAGCACCGTGTCGTGGGCCCGCCACACCTCGGACATCCCGCCGACGCCGATGCGCTGTTCGAGCTCGTACCGCCCGTCCAGCGTGCGCATCGGCCCGTGCTCCTCGTCCTCGGTCCTCCCGCCCGTGAGCGGCTGCGGTCGCGGTACCCGACCTCCCAGCAGGGCAAACCACCGTGATCATCTGACCGCCCGGCCCGTTTGCCGCGAGCCCGCGCGAGCCGCCTGCGACCGCGCGACGGGTGCGGTAGCTTCCGAGCCGGGGTCGGCGTCACCACGGGCGCCGACACGGACACGGGGGCGGCGATGAGCGAGGTGAGCGTACGGTTCGTCGGCGGACCCGCCCACGACCTGGTCCGGGCGCTGCCCGCCGACGTGGACGGCGCGCCGCCCGCCCGCTGGATCATGCGGCACCCCGGCGGCGAGGGAGCGACCGGGTCCGGCCCCGACCACCTGTACGAACGCGTCGGGCCCGACGGCACAGGCACCTGGACCATGCGCTACGTGCGCACCGATCCCCTCGGCGTCACCGAGTAGCGGCCGCCCCGCACAGCTGGCACACAGGTTCCGCAGGGGCACGGCACAGAAAAGCCGCCCACGATGGGGGCATGGTCATGGACGGGCAGGCCGCGCAGGGCCGCATCGAGCTGCGCCGACCGGACGGTGAGCCGGTCCGGGTGCTGGTGGTCGACGACGAGCCGACGCTGACCGACCTGCTCGCGATGGCGCTGCGCTACGAGGGCTGGCAGGTGCGCAGCGCGGGCAACGGGATGGCCGCGCTCAGCACGGCCCGGCAGTTCCAGCCCGACGCGGTGGTGCTGGACGTGATGCTGCCCGACCTCGACGGCTTCCAGGTGCTGCGCCGGCTGCGCGAGCACGCGCCCACCGTGCCGGTGCTGTTCCTCACCGCGAGGGACGCGGTGGAGGAGCGGATCGCCGGTCTCACGGTCGGCGGGGACGACTACGTGACGAAGCCGTTCAGCCTGGAGGAGGTGATCGCCCGCCTGCGGGCGCTGCTGCGCCGCTCCGGTCTCGCGGTCGCGGCCCGGGAGGAGGCGGTGCTCACCGTCGGCGACCTCACCCTCGACGAGGACAGCCACGAGGTGCGCCGGGGCGGGCAGGTGGTGACGCTGACCGCGACCGAGTTCGAGCTGCTGCGGTTCCTGATGCGCAACCCGCGCCGGGTGCTCAGCAAGGCGCAGATCCTCGACCGGGTCTGGAACTACGACTTCGGCGGGCAGGCGAACGTCGTCGAGCTGTACATCTCGTACCTGCGCAAGAAGATCGACGCCGGGCGCGAGCCCATGATCCACACGCTGCGCGGCGCGGGGTATGTCCTCAAGCCGGCCGAGTGATCCGGTCCGGCGGCTGCGCGCCCGGCTCGCCGGCTGGTCGCTGCGTCGCCGGCTCGTGGTCTCGGTGGTGGCGCTGCTCGCCCTGGTGAGCATCGGCATCGGCGCCCTCACCACGGTGGCGCTGCGGCACTTCCTCGTGGTGCAGGTGGACAACCAGCTCACCATGAACGACCGCCGCCCGGGCGAGGTGCCGCCGTGGTTCCGCGAGGGCAGCCAGCCGCCGTGGCCCGGCGGGCAGTCCGCCGCCGCGCCCCGCGTTCCGGAACCCCCGCGCGGGTTCCGGCCGGGCTCGATCGCCGTGCACGTGGCCGGCGGCGTCACCACGGCCGGCATCCGCACGGAGAGCGGCGCCG
The DNA here is from genome assembly GCF_003626655.1 of Micromonospora costi. Lineage (GTDB taxonomy): Bacteria > Actinomycetota > Actinomycetes > Mycobacteriales > Micromonosporaceae > Micromonospora > Micromonospora costi. The sequence goes on along the minus strand of NZ_RBAN01000006.1, from coordinate 274,229 downwards.
TGGACACGGTGCCCGCCGCGGACGTACGCCCGCTCGCGGAGCTGGCCACCGACGGACGCCCGCGCACCGTCGACGTCGACGACCGGGGCGCCTACCGGGCGGTGGCCCGGCGTTGGTCCGGCGGGGACGTGATGGTCGTCGCCATCCCGCTCGCGCAGGTGCAGGAGACGACGATGTGGATGATCGTCGCCCAGGCCGGCGTGGTCACCGCCGGGCTGCTCATCGCCGGCGGTCTCGGCACCCTCATCGTCCGCGCCGCCCTGCGCCCGCTGAACCGGGTCGCCGCCACCGCGACCCGCGTCACCGAGCTGCCGCTGGACCGCGGCGAGGTCGCCCTGTCCGTACGCGTGCCCGAGGCGGACACCGACCCGCGTACCGAGGTGGGGCGGGTGGGCGGCGCGCTCAACCGGATGCTGGGCCACGTCGCGGCGGCCCTCGCCGCGCGCCAGGCCAGCGAGACCCGGGTCCGCCAGTTCGTGGCCGACGCGAGCCACGAGCTGCGCACCCCGTTGGCCGCCATCCGGGGGTACGCCGAGGTGGCCCGCCGCGGCCACGACCGGGTGCCCCCCGACGTGGCCCACGCGCTGCGCCGGGTCGAGTCGGAGAGCACGCGGATGACCAGCCTCGTCGACGACCTGCTGCTGCTCGCCCGGCTCGACTCGGGTCGACCCCTCGTCGCCGAGCCGGTGGACCTCACCGCCCTCGTCGTGGACGCGGTGAGCGACGCGCACGTGGCCGGGCCGGAGCACCGGTGGCAGCTCGACCTTCCCGACGAGCCGCTCACCGTCACCGGCGACGCCGCCCGGCTGCACCAGGTCGTCGCGAACCTGCTGGCCAACGCCCGGGTGCACACACCCGCCGGCACCACGGTCACCACCACGCTGCGCGCCGAACCGGGCGCCGCGGTGCTCAGCGTCGCCGACGACGGCCCGGGCGTACCCCCCGAGCTGCAACCCGAGGTCTTCGAGCGCTTCGCCCGGGGCGACAGCTCACGGTCGCGGGCGCACGGCAGCACAGGCCTGGGCCTGTCCATCGTGGCGGCCGTCGTGGACGCCCACCACGGCACGGTGACCGTGGCGAGCCGCCCCGGTGCGACGGTGTTCACCGTCCGGCTGCCGCATCCCACAGCGCACGCATAGCCGGCGCACGGCGACCCGCCAGCCCGCTCACGAAGGCTGGCCGGCATGGACCGAACCGAGACCCTGCCGACCGCGCCCGCCACGGCGCCCCCGGCCCCGCAGACCGTCCGCCCCGACGGCGGGCCGCCGCGGCGGCCCGCCCGGGCCTGGCACCGACCCGCCCTGGCCGCGCTGCTGCTCGCCACCGGCCTGCTCTACCTGTGGAGCCTGGGCGCGTCGGGCTGGGCCAACTCGTTCTACGCCGCGGCGGCGCAGGCCGGCTCGGTGAGCGGGAAGGCGTTCTTCTACGGCTCGTCGGACGCGGCGAACTCGATCACCGTCGACAAGACCCCGGCCGCGCTGTGGCTCATGGCCCTGTCGGTGCGGCTCTTCGGCCTGAACAGCTGGGCGCTGCTCGTGCCGCAGGCGCTCTGCGGCGTCGCCTCGGTCGGGCTGCTGTACGCCGCCGTCCGGCGCTGGTACGGCCCGCTCGCCGGCCTGCTCGCCGGCGCGGTGCTCGCCGTCACCCCGGTGGCCACCCTCATGTTCCGCTTCAACAATCCCGACGCGCTGCTGGTGCTGCTCCTGGTCGCCGCCGCGTACGCCACGGTCCGGGCGGTGGAGACGGCCGCCACGCGCTGGCTCGTGCTCGCCGGCGCCCTGGTCGGGCTCGGCTTCCTCACGAAGATGCTCCAGGCGTTCCTCGTGGTGCCGGTCCTCGCAGGCGTCTACCTGCTGGCCGCTCCGGCCCGCCTCGGACGGCGGATCCGCGACCTGCTGCTGGCCGGGCTGGCTGTCGTGGTGGCCGCGGGCTGGTGGGTCGCGGTCGTCGAGCTGGTGCCGGCCAGTGCCCGCCCGTACGTCGGCGGCTCCCAGACCAACAGCATCCTGGAGCTGACCCTCGGCTACAACGGCCTCGGCCGCATCACGGGCGACGAGGTGGGCAGCGTCGGCTGGGGCGGCGGCCGCATGGGCGGCGGCGGGCCGTTCAGCGGGCAGACCGGCTGGCTGCGGATGTTCGGCGGGGAGGTCGGCGGTCAGGTCTCCTGGTTGCTGCCCGCCGCGCTGATCCTGCTGGTCGCGGGGCTCGTCCTGGCCGGTCGCGCGGCCCGCACCGACCGGACCCGCGCCGGCCTGGTGCTCTGGGGCGGCTGGCTGCTGGTGACCGGGCTGATCTTCAGCTTCATGTCCGGCATCTTCCACGCGTACTACACGGTGGCGCTCGCCCCGGCCGTCGGCGCGCTCGTCGGCATCGGGACCACGCTGCTTTGGCGGCACCGGGCCGCGGGCGCGCCCGCCCGGCCCGCGGCGCCGGCCGGCGGTCCGGTCCCGGGCGGGCCGCGCCGGTCGCCGTGGCGCTCGCTGGCCGCCACGGGGACGCTGGCCGCGGTCCTCGCGGTGACCGCCTGGTGGTCCTGGGTCCTGCTCGGCCGCAGCCCCGACTGGCACCCGTGGCTGCGGGCCACGGTGCTGGTGGCCGGGGTCGCCGCCGCGGCCCTGACCATCCTCGTCGACCGGCTGCCGGGCCGGGCGGCGCCGCTGGTGTTGACCGTGGGCGCGGCCGCGGCGCTCGCCGGGCCGGTGGCGTACTCCCTCCAGACCGCGGCCACGCCGCACACCGGCTCCATCCCGAGCGCCGGTCCGTTCGTGCAGGCCGGGTTCGGCGGGGGCGGAGGCTTCCCCGGCGGTCGGGCGCCGTCCGGCCTGGAGGGCCCCGGCGGCCGGGCGTTCCCGGGTGGGCAGGCGCTTCCCGGCGGGCAGGGCGGCGTCCCGGGCGGGCCCGGCCAGTTCCCCGGCGGTGGGCGCACCGGCGGCCAGAACCCCTTCGGTGACGGCCGGTCGATCCGCGGCGGGGGCATGGGCGGCCTGCTCGACTCCCGCGAGCCCAGCGCGGCGCTGCGGGCGCTGCTGGAGCGCGACAGCGACCGGTACACCTGGGTGGCCGCCACGGTCGGCTCCAACAACGCCTCCGGCTACCAGCTCGCAACCGGGGACCCGGTGATGCCCGTGGGCGGCTTCAACGGCAGCGACCCGTCCCCGACACTTGCGCAGTTCCAGCGGTACGTGGCCGAGGGGCGCATCCACTGGTTCATCGGCGGGGGCGGGTTCCGGGCCAACGGCGGCAGCTCCGCCTCGTCGGAGATCGCGTCGTGGGTGGCCGCCACGTTCGACGCGCAGACCGTCGACGGGGTGACCGTCTACGACCTGACGACCGGCGGGGAGGGGTGACCGTGACCGGCTCCGGCGAGACGCGGGCGGGCCTGCGGGCCCGACCCACCCTCCCCACCGCGGTGCTCGACGTCGTGGTGCCCGTCCACAACGAGGAGGTCGACCTCGGTCCGTGCGTACGACGGTTGCACGCCCACCTCAGCGAGCACTTCCCGTACCCGTTCCGGATCACGGTCGCGGACAACGCGAGCACGGACGCCACTCTCGCGGTGGCCGAGGCGCTCGCCGCCGACCTGCCCGGCGTCGGGGTGCTCCACCTGGACGCCAAGGGGCGCGGCCGGGCGCTGCGGGCCGCCTGGTCCGCCTCGGACGCGCCGGTGCTGGCCTACATGGACGTGGACCTGTCGACCGACCTGGCCGCGCTGCTGCCGCTGGTCGCACCGCTCATCTCCGGCCACTCCGACCTGGCCATCGGCACCCGGCTGGCGCGTACCTCGCGGGTGGTCCGGGGTGCGAAGCGGGAGGTGATCTCCCGGGCTTACAACCTGTTGCTGCGGGGCACGCTCGCCGTACGGTTCTCCGACGCCCAGTGCGGGTTCAAGGCGATCCGCGCCGACGTGGCACGCAGCCTGCTGCCCCTGGTCCAGGACACCGGCTGGTTCTTCGACACCGAGCTGCTGGTGCTCGCCCAGCGGTCCGGGCTGCGGATCCACGAGGTGCCGGTGGACTGGGTGGACGACCCGGACAGCCGCGTCGACATCGTCGCCACCGCGTACGCCGACCTGCGCGGCATCGGCCGGCTGGGCCGGGCGTTGCTGACCGGCGCGCTGCCGCTGGCGCAGCTGCGCGAGCAGCTCGGCCGAGCGCCGCTGACTCCGCCGCCGGCGCGGGTGCCGGTCGGGCTGCCCCGGCAGCTGGCCCGGTTCGCCGCCGTCGGCGTGGTCAGCACGCTGGCGTACCTGTTGCTCTTCGTGGCCACGCGGGGAGCGCTGGGCGCGCAGCCGGCGAACCTGCTGGCGCTGCTGGTGACGGCGGTGGCGAACACGGCGGTGAACCGGCGGGTGACGTTCGGCATCACGGGTCGCCGGCACGCCGGCCGGCACCACGCGCAGGGCCTGCTCGCCTTCGCGCTCGGGCTGGGGCTCACCAGCGGGTCGCTCGCCGTGCTGCACGCGGTCACCGGGTCGCCGGGCCGGCCGCTGGAGGTCGCGGTGCTGGTCGCCGCGAACCTCGCGGCCACGGTGCTGCGGTTCGTCCTGCTGCGCCTCGGCATGCACCACCGGGGCTGACCCGGTCACCGCGGCGGTGATCGACACAGGTTGCGTGGATGTCGCGGTGTCCGGGTCGGGTGGACACCGCGACACCAAGGATGTCGAGTCGATCATTCGACGGGGCGGGCGCCCGCCCGGTGTCGGACCACCGTGGCAGGCTGGGCCGCATGTACCGGGAACGGCCCGCGGGTGTCGCCGGCGCCACGTTGTGGACGAGCAGCGCGCCCGGTGCGGCGCGCACCACCCGGGTGCTGCCCGACGGGTGCATGGACCTGCTGTGGTCCAGCCGGGCGGGGCTGCTCGTGGCGGGCCCGGACCGCACGGCCCAGGTGAGCGTCAGCAGGCCGGGGGAGCGGTGGGTGGGGCTGCGCCTGCCTCCGGGAGTCGGCCCCGCGGTGTTCGGCGTGCCGGCCGACGAGCTGCGCGACAGCCGGGTGCCGCTGACCGCGCTCTGGGGTGACCGTGCCGTCGCCGACCTGGCCGAGCGGGCGGCGGCCGACCCGGCGTCCGTGCTGCCGGCGCTCGCGGCGGGCCGCCTGCGCGCGGCCGGAGGCCCGGACCGGGTCGCCGCGCGGGTCGCCGCCACGGCGGCCGCCGGCGTCGGCGTGGCCGCGATCGCCGCCGACGTCGGTCTCGACCCGCGCGCCCTGCACCGCCGGTGCCGGCGCCTGTTCGGGTACGGGCCGAAGACCCTCGCCCGGATCCTGCGGATGCGCCGTGCCCTGGCCCTCGCCCGGGCCGGCACGCCGCTGGCCGAGGTGGCCGCCACCTGCGGCTACGCCGACCAGGCGCACCTGACCCGCGACGTGCGGGCCCTGGCGGGCGCCCCGCCGACGGCCGTGCTGTCGGCCTGAGCGGCGCTCACGCTTCGGCGAGCGGGGCGTACAGGTCCACGCCGTTGCCCTCGGGGTCGTGCAGCACCGCGTACCGCTGCCCCCAGAAGGCGTCCCAGGGCTTCAGCTCGCCATGGAAACCGGCCTCGGTCATCTCGGCGTACCGGCGGTCGACCTCGGCCGGGTCGGCGCAGCGGAAGGCGAGGTTGATGCGGGAGCTGCCGGTGGGCGGCGTCCAGTCCGGACTGAAGGACCGGACGAGGTCGACGTGGTCCCAGGCGATCCGCACGCCCTCGGTCAGCGCCGCCTCGACGTGCTGCTCGGACTCCGCGCCGGGCGGGATGGCCAGACCGAGCCGGCGGTAGAAGTCGAGGGTCCGGGCCATGTCGGTGACGAGCACGCTGATGAAGTCGAATCGAAGAGTCATGGCGCCCACCGTAGGAGCGGCGGCGGTCGGGTGTCTTGAACGAAACGGACGGGGGTCGAGTGCCCGGTGTGCCCTTCACTGGCGCGGTGATCGGCGTACGGTGGCAGACAAGTCCGGCCTTCCGGGTCAAAAGCCTCAGCGCTGTGCCGTCCGGGACGCCGGTGTCGTGACGGCGAGGGGAAGGAGCGGTCGGTGATCCATCTGGCCTACCTGGACGCGGGTTCCGGCAGTCTCATCGTGCAGGCGGTGGTCGGCGGCGTGGCGGGTGTCGCGGTGGCCGCCAAGCTCTACTGGAGACGGCTGGTCTCCCGCTTCCGCCGGCAGCCCACCGACCAGCGGTGACCCGGCCCGCGATGGCGATCTCCCCCACGGACCTTCGACCCGAGCCCGGCTCCTTCCGGGATCCGGCCAACCGGGTCTTCCACCTCGGCCACGACGTGCTGCGCGGCCTCGACGCCGGCGCGGCCGCGCACTGGCGCGCGCTGGCCGGCACCGAGTTCTTCACGACCCTGCTCGCCGACGGCAAGGTCTGCGGCACCGAGGCGGTGGACCCCGTCGAGGTGCCCGACGGCGTGCCCTGGGCCGCCGTGCTGCGACACGAACGCATCCCCTTCGTCTCCCACCCGTACGAGTGGTCGTTCACCATGCTGCGCGACGCCGCGCTGCTGCACCTGGAGATCCTCCGGGCGGCGCTGCCCGCCGGGTTCACCATCAAGGACGGCTCCGCGTACAACCTCCAGTGGCGCGGCACCGAGCCGGTCTTCATCGACGTCGGCTCGTTCGAACCGGTCCGCGACGGCGAGCCGTGGGCCGGCTACCGGCAGTTCTGCCAGACCCTGCTCTACCCGCTGCTGCTCACCGCCCACCTCGGGGTCGACTTCCAGCCCTGGTTGCGCGCCCGCGTGGACGGCATCGAGGCCGACCAGCTCCGGCCCCTCTTCCGGGGGGTGCGGCGGCTCCTCCCGGGCGTGCCGACCCACCTGCACCTGCACGGGGCCATGCAGAGCCGGCACGCCGAGGCGACCACCACCGACGTCCGCGCCCAGCTGCGCGCCGCCGGCTACTCGCGCGAACTGGCGCTGGCCACCGTACGCGGCATCGAGAAGCTCGTCCGCCGCCTCGACCGGACCCCGGCCGCCAGCCACTGGGCCGACTACCAGCGCACCTGCGGCTACTCCGCCCAGGACCGGGCCGGCAAGGAACAGTTCGTCACCGCGGCCCTCACCGACGGGTCCCGCCCGGCGCTCGTGCTCGACCTCGGCGCCAACGATGGCCGGTACGCCCGCCTGGCCGCCCGGCACGCCGACCGGGTGGTGGCCGTCGAGCAGGACCCCGCCGTGGTCGACACGCTCTACCGGGCACTGCGCGCCGAGGGCGAACGGCGGATTCTGCCGCTCGTGATGGACCTGGCCGACCCGTCGCCCGGCGGCGGCTGGCGGGGCGTCGAGCGGGCCTCCTTCGCCGACCGGGCCGCCGCCGACGTGGTGCTCGCCCTGGCGCTGGTGCACCACCTCGCGATCGGGCGCAACGTGCCCCTGGCCGAGGTGGTGACGTGGCTCGCCGACCTGTGCGCCCCCGGGGCGCGGATCGTCGTCGAGTTCGTCCACCCGGAGGATCCGATGGCCCGGCGGCTGCTGGCGAACAAGCCCGAGGGGCTCTTCCCCGACTACCGGCGGGAGGAGTTCGAGCGGGTGCTGGCGGCGCGCTGCCGGATCGCGCGGCGCGAGGACCTTCCCTCCGGCACCCGCACGCTCTACACGGCGGTCGTGGGTGGCTGAGCCCACGACCGTCCCGCAGGCCGCCCCGGAGCCAACGCCGGCGCCCGACCCCGCGCCGGCGGCGTCCCGGCGGGCCCGGTGGACGGCCGCGATCCGGACCGAGCTGGGACGGCTGCTGGAGATCGTGGCGCTCGTCGGGCTGGTGGTCACGCAACCGCTGCTCGACGTGCTGGGCCGCAGTCCCGACTTCTTCCTCTTCCACCGGGCCACGCGGGACCAGATCCTGCTGCTCGTCGCGCTCATCGCGCTGGTGCCGACCGTGCCGCCGGCGCTGCTGGGCGCGCTCAGCCGCCTCGCCGGCCGGGCCGCCCGGTCGGTGACGCACACCCTGCTCGTCGGGCTCCTGATCGCCGCGCTCGCCGTCCAGGTGGGCCGGCACGTCAGCCCGCTCCGGGGCGTACCGCTGCTGGTGGTCGCGGCGGTGGCCGGCGTCGCGGTCGCGGCCGCCCACCGGCGGTGGCGGGCGCCCGGCCGCGTGCTGCGGGTCGCCGCGGCCGGCCCGCTCGTCTTCGTGGGGCTGTTCCTCGTGGTCTCGCCCACCTCGGTGCTGGTCCTGCCCCGTGCGGCCGGCGGCGCCGCCGGCACCGCGGCGACCGCGGTCCACCCGCCGGTGGTGATGCTGATCCTCGACGAACTGCCGCTGGTCTCCCTGCTGGGCCCGGACGGACGCATCGACGCGAACCGGTTTCCCAACTTCGCCGAGCTGGCGAACGGGTCGACGTGGTACCGCGACGCCACGGGCGTCAGCGGGTGGACGCCCTACGCGCTGCCCGCCATGCTCACCGGCCGGTACCCGGCGCGCGGCGTCGCCCCGCACTACGCGGAGTACCCGGACAACCTGTTCACCGCGTTCGGCGGCCTCTACGACATCCGGGCGGAGGAGAGCATCACCCGCCTCTGCCCGCCCAGCCGCTGCGAGCAGCCGGTCGCCCCCGAGCAGGGACTCGGCGTGCTGGTACGGGAGACCCGCAAGCTGCTCGGCCAGGTCACGGGGCCGCGGGAGAGCCACGTCGACCCCGAGGACTCCTACCGCGAGCAGACCCGGGAGGAGGCGGGGCTGGATTCCGCCGAGCCCGTCCCGGACGACCCGACGTTCCGGTGGGACAGCCTCGACGACAACCAGCCCGCCCGGTTCACCACGTTCCTCGCCGGGCTCAAGCCGGCGCCCCGGCCCACGCTGCACTTCCTGCACCTGCTGATGCCGCACTCGCCGTGGGCGTTCCTGCCCTCCGGCGCCCGTTACGACGCGCCGGAGGATCTGCCGAACGACGGCGCCGGCTGGGTGGAGCTGGCCCGGCAGCGGCACCTCGCGCAGCTCGGCTACACCGACCGGCTCATCGGGGAGACGCTGCGGACGCTGCGCGCCACCGGCCTCTACGACCAGGCGACCGTGGTGGTCACCGCCGACCACGGGGTGAGCTTCAGCAAGGGCTTCCAGGGGCGCGGCATGGACGCCATCAAGGCCGCGCCGGGCGAGGTCGCCTGGGTGCCGATGTTCATCAAGGAGGCCGGCCAGCGTACCGGCCGCATCGACGACCGCAACTGGGAGCACGTCGACCTGCTGCCCACCGTGGCGGACGAGGCCGGCGTCCGGCTGCCCTGGCGGGTGGACGGGCGGTCCGCCCGGCAGGCGCCGCGGCCGGCCGGGCAGAAACACTTCTACGACCGCCCTGGCGAGCCCGTCGTCATCCCGGACGGCGTGCCGACGCCGCCACCCCTGCCGGCCGTGCATCCGCTGGTCGGCACCGAGGTCGGGCAGCGGCCGGCGGGTGGGTCCGCCCGCGTGGCCGATCTGGCCGCGTTCCGCGCCACCGACCCCGACACCGGCACCCTGCCGGCCATGGTGTGGGGGGACGTGCCGGACGCCGTGCCCGACGGCACGCTGCTCGCGGTCGCCGTCAACGGTCGGGTCGGCGCCGTGGTGCCCGTCACGCCGCGTGATGCGGGCGGCCGTCGGTTCGCCGCGCTCATCGCCGACGACCGTCTCTTCCACGCCGGCCCGAACCAACTCGACGTTTACCAGGTCGCCGCCGACGGCGGGTTGCGGCACCTCGTCCTGTCCTGATCCGCCCGGGTGTCCCGCCGGTTTCCCAGCCGGCCAGTGGGGAATCGGGTGACGCATACCTCACCGGGAAACCATGCCGAGCGGTGTCCCAGGAACCGCGATTACGGTAAAAGCGAAGGCAATTCAACGAAGATCTGCCGGCGAAGCGAGGAACCACATGACGGAAGTCAAGCTCGATCACCCCGGTGGGCAGCTGTCGATGCCGGTGCACTCCGCGGTCGAAGGCCCCGCCGGAATCGGGGTGAGCAAGCTGCTGAAGGAAACCGGGATGACGACGTACGACCCCGGTTTCGTCAACACCGCGGCCTGCTCGTCCGCGATCACCTACATCGACGGTGACGCGGGGATCCTGCGTTACCGCGGCTACCCGATCGAGCAGCTGGCCGAGAAGTCCTCCTTCCTGGAGGTCTCCTACCTGCTCATCTACGGGGAGCTGCCGACCGAGCAGCAGCTCGCCGAATTCACCGAGTGGATCCGCCGGCACTCCCTCCTGCACGAGGAGATGCGGCGGTTCTTCGACGGCTTCCCCCGGGACGCCCACCCGATGGCCGTGCTCTCCTCCGCGGTGAGCGCCATCTCCACCTTCTACCAGGACAGCCTGGACCCGTTCGACTCCGAGCACGTGGAGATCTCGACGGTCCGGCTCATGGCGAAGGTCCCCACCATCGCCTCGTACGCCTACAAGAAGTCGATCGGGCAGCCGCTGCTGTACCCGGACAACTCGCTGGGCTACGTGGAGAACTTCCTGCGGCTGACGTTCGGGGTGCCGGCCGAGCCGTACGAGGTCGACCCGGTGGTCGCCAAGGTGCTGGACATGCTGTTCATCCTGCACGCCGACCACGAGCAGAACTGCTCGACCTCGACCGTCCGGCTCGTGGGTTCGAGCAACGCCAACCTCTTCGCGTCGGTGTCCGCCGGCGTGAACGCGCTCTTCGGTCCGCTGCACGGCGGCGCCAACCAGGCCGTGCTGGAGATGCTGCAGCACATCCACGCCGACGGCGGCGACGTCCGCACCTTCGTCCAGAAGGTGAAGAACCGCGAGGACGGCGTGAAGCTGATGGGCTTCGGCCACCGGGTCTACAAGAACTACGACCCGCGCGCCGCCATCGTGAAGAAGGCCGCCCAGGACGTGCTCGGCCGGATGGCCAAGCCGGACCCGCTGCTGGACATCGCGATGGAGCTGGAGGAGATCGCCCTCGCCGACGACTTCTTCGTCTCCCGCCGGCTCTACCCGAACGTGGACTTCTACACCGGCCTGATCTACAAGGCCATGGGCTTCCCGACCAAGATGTTCACGGTGCTCTTCGCCCTGGGCCGCCTTCCCGGCTGGATCGCCCAGTGGCGCGAGATGATCAACGACCCGGAAACCAAGATCGGCCGTCCGCGGCAGGTCTACACCGGCTCGCCGGAGCGCTCGTACGTGCCGCTCACCGACCGCTGAACCCCGCACGACCGAAAAGGCCGCCGCCCCCGCAGGGGCCGGCGGCCTTTCCGCATCTCCCGCCCCGCCCCCGCCCCCGGTCTGAGCCGGTGATCAAGAGGTCTGCGTCAGGAGCCGCGCTGTTCCTGACGCGAACCTCTTGATCAACAAGCCGGAGGGGGCCGGGGTCAGCGGAGGCCGGCTGTCGCCAGCAGGTTGCCCTCCGGGATCGGGGGGAGGGAGCGGCCCTGGGTCATCCGCTGGGTCGCGCGTTCGGCGGTGAACGCCCCGGCGGTGGCGACGGCGGACGCGTACGTGTCGGCCGTGCGCCGGGCGATCGCCGCCCAGCCGTACTGCTCGTGCACCATGACGCGCGCCCGTCGGGCCAGCGCGCGGGCCCGGTCCCGGTCGACGAGCAACGCGTGCACCGCCTCGGTCAGCCCGTCCGGGTCCTGCGGCCGGAAGGTCATCCCGGTGACGCCGGGCTCGACGATCTCGGCGAGGCCGCCGGTGGCCGCCACCGCGAGCGGGGCGCCGGCCGCCGCGCCCTCCAGGGCCACCATGCCGAACGGCTCGTAGATGCTCGGCACCGCGAAGCAGTCCGATGCGGCCATCACCGCGGGCAGGTCGGTACCGCCGAGGAAGCCCGGCATGCTGACCGTGCCGGCCAGGCCGAGCCGGCGCACGTCCGCCTCCAGCTCCTCCCGGTACGGGCCGTCTCCCGCGACCACCACCCGCAGCCCCGGGTGCCGCTCCCGCAGCCGGGGCGCCGCGGCGAGGAGGTGCTGGACGCCCTTCTCGTACACCAGCCGCCCGGCGAACGTGACCAGCGGCCCGTCGCCGGCGAAGCGGGCCCGGGCGGCCGACACCGCGTCGCGCGGCGCCCGCCAGCGGTGCGGCTCGACCCCGTTGGGCACCACGTCGACCCGGCCGGACGGCACGCCGAACAGGCCGGTCACCTCGTCGCGCATGTAGCCGGAGCAGACGATGACCCGGCCCGACTCGCTGCTGAGCCAGTGTTCGACGCCGTGGATGGTGCGGTTCATCTCCTCGGGTAGCCAGCCCTGGTGTCGGCCGGCCTCGGTGGCGTGGATGGTGGTGACCAGGGGGATGTCCAGGTGCTCGCGCAGGGTGATGGCGGTGTGGGCGACGAGCCAGTCGTGGGCGTGGATGACGTCGTAGTCGGCGGCTTCGGTGGCGCGGAGGGCGGCGCGGGTGAGGGTGTGGTTGAAGGCCATGGTCCAGGCGAGCAGGCTGGTGGTGGCCAGGGGGAAGGTGACGGGGTCTTCGGCGGCGCGGATGACGCGGACGCCGTCGGCGTACTCCTCCAGCGGGGCGCTGTCGGCGTGGCGGGTGACGACGGTGACGTGGTGGCCGGCGGCGGCCAGGGCGACGGAGAGGGCGTGTACGTGCCGGCCCAGGCCGCCGACGAGCACCGGCGGATACTCCCACGACAGCATCAGGATGCGGCGCGGCGGCGGGGCCACGCCGGTGCCGGCGGGCTGCGGGATCTGGGACCGGGTGAGGGTGGGCCGGCAGGTGCGGTCCGGGGCGGTGGCGAGCGGCTCGCCGACCCGCATGGTGCTCACATCTTTCTCCGTCCAGGCAGGGGCGTACGCGCCGGCGGCGGTGACGGCGCGATCGAGGTGAAGGGTGGGCCGAGGGCCGGGTGATGACGCGCGGGCGTACGCGTCCCCGAACCAGGAAAGGGCATCCGGCGCCGATCCGCATCTCGAAAAGGGCCACGGTGACCGAAGACACCCTTTGGGCCCGCGCGTCCCGGTCGGACGGATTTCCGCCCGTCGGCTGACAGGATGGATTGGCCGAACCGGGCGCGGGGCATTACCGCCGTGCGCATCGCGCGGCCCGCCGTGCGGTGCGCTCATGACGCGGTGCGCTCATGATCAGAACCGAAGGAGCGACATGCAGGTCTGGCCGGGCGAGCGCTACCCCCTCGGGGCCACGTACGACGGTATGGGCACCAACTTCGCCATCTTCTCCGAGGTCGCCGAGAAGGTCGAGCTGTGCCTCTTCGACGAGTGGGACACCGGCGCCGAACTCCGGGTCGAGCTGCGCGAGGTGGACGCCTACGTCTGGCACGCCTACCTGCCGGGCGTCGAGCCGGGGCAGCGGTACGGGTACCGGATCCACGGGCCGTACGACCCGGCGAACGGGGTGCGCTGCAACCCGCACAAGCTGCTGATCGACCCGTACGCCAAGGCGATCGACGGCGACGTGGTGTGGGACCCGGCGGTCTACGACTACGACCTGGGTGACCCGGAGCGGATGTCCGAGACCGACTCGGCGTCGTTCATGCCGAAGTCCGTGGTGGTCAACCCCTACTTCGACTGGGGCAACGACAAGCCGCCGCGCACCCCGTACCACCACTCGGTGATCTACGAGGCGCACGTGCGGGGGCTCACCATGCGCCACCCGGACATCCCGCCGGAACTGCGCGGCACGTACGCGGGGATCGCCTCCCCGCCGATGATCGAGCATCTGACCCGGCTCGGCGTGACGGCCGTGGAGCTGATGCCGGTGCACCAGTTCGTGCACGACCACCGCCTGATCGACCTGGGCCTGCGCAACTACTGGGGCTACAACACGATCGGCTTCTTCGCCCCGCACCACGGCTACTCGGCCATGGGCCGGCTCGGCCAGCAGGTGCAGGAGTTCCGCGGCATGGTGCGGGCGCTGCACTCGGCGGGCATCGAGGTGATCCTCGACGTGGTCTACAACCACACGGCCGAGGGCAACCACCTCGGGCCGACGCTGAGCTTCAAGGGCGTGGACAACGCGAGCTACTACCGGCTCTCCGAGGAGGACCGCCGCTACCACGTCGACTACACGGGCACCGGCAACAGCCTCAACGTGCGCAGCCCGCACTCCCTGCAACTGATCATGGATTCGCTGCGCTACTGGGTGCAGGAGATGCACGTCGACGGATTCCGCTTCGACCTCGCGGCGACCCTGGCACGGGAGTTCTACGAGGTCGACCGCCTGTCCACGTTCTTCGAGGTGGTGCAGCAGGACCCGGTGGTCAGCCAGGTCAAGCTCATCGCCGAGCCGTGGGACGTGGGCCCCGGCGGCTACCAGGTGGGCAACTTCCCGCCGGTGTGGACCGAGTGGAACGGCAAGTACCGCGACACCGTGCGGGACTTCTGGCGGGGCGAGCCGGCAACGCTCGCCGAGTTCGCCTCCCGGATCTCCGGCTCGGCGGACCTGTACCAGGACGACGGGCGCCGCCCGTTCCACAGCATCAACTTCGTCACCTGCCACGACGGGTTCACCCTCGCCGACCTGGTGTCGTACAACGACAAGCACAACGAGGCCAACGGCGAGGACAACCGGGACGGAGAGAGCCACAACCGGTCCTGGAACTGCGGCGTCGAGGGCCCCACGGACGACGCGGCGGTGCTCGCGCTGCGCGACCGGCAGCGGCGCAACTTCCTGGCCACGCTGATGCTGTCGCAGGGCGTGCCGATGATCGGCCACGGCGACGAGCTGGGCCGCACCCAGCGGGGCAACAACAACGCGTACTGCCAGGACAGCGAGCTGTCCTGGATCGACTGGGAGAACGCCGACGAACGCCTCCTGGAGTTCGTCCGGACGCTGGTGGCCTTCCGCCGCCGCCACCAGGTGTTCCGCCGTCGGCGGTTCTTCACCGGCCTGCCCGTCGGCGGCCGGGACGTCGGGGCGCCGCTGCCCGACCTGGCCTGGTACACGCCGGACGGCCGGGAGATGACCGGGGAGGACTGGGGCAACGACTTCGGCCGCTCCGTGGCGCTGTTCGTCAACGGGGAGGGCATCCGCGAGCGCGGCCAGTACGGCCAGCGCCACCACGACGACTCGTTCCTGCTCTGCTTCAACGCCCACGACGCGCCCCTGGACTTCACCCTCCCGCCGCCGGAGTTCGGGCAGCGCTGGGAACTGGTGATCAGCACCGCGGAACCGGACGCGGAGAAGACCACGGTGGTCGAGGCGGCCGGCGCGCTCTGCGTACCGGACCGGTCCCTGGTGGTGCTGGAGAGGACCGCCTGACATGGCCACGACCCCTCGACCGTCCCGCGTCGGCGCCACGTACCGGGTCCAGGTACGCCCCGGGTTCGACCTGGACGCCACCGCCGGCCTCGCCGGCTACCTCGCCGACCTCGGCGTGACGCACCTGTACAGCGCGCCGCTGCTCGCCGCGTCGCCCGGCTCGGCGCACGGGTACGACGTGGTCGACCACCGCGCGGTCAACCCGGAGCTGGGCGGCGAGGCGGGCCGGGCGCGGCTCCTGCGGGCGCTGCGCGCGGTCGGGCTCGGCCTGGTGGTGGACATCGTCCCCAACCACGCGGGGGTCGCCGTGCCGGCGGCCAACCCGGCCTGGTGGGACGTGCTGCGTCGCGGCCGCGCCTCGGCGTACGCCCGCTGGTTCGACATCGACTGGGACCGGGGCCGGCTGCTGCTGCCGGTCCTCGCCGACACCCCCGACGCCCTCGACGACCTCAAGATCGTCGACGGTGAGCTGCGCTACCACGAGCACCGCTTCCCCGTGGCGGACGGCACCGCCGAGGGCACCGCCCGCGAGGTGCACGACCGGCAGCACTACGAACTGGTCTCCTGGCGCCGTGGCGACGCCGAGCTGACGTACCGCCGGTTCTTCGCCGTCTCCGACCTCGCCGGCCTGCGGGTGGAGGACCCGGAAGTCTTCGCCGCCACCCACGAGCTGATCCTGCGGTGGGCGGCGGCCGGCGAGGTCGACGGCATCCGGGTCGACCACCCCGACGGGCTGCGGGACCCCGCCGGCTACCTGGCGCGGCTGCGGGCCGCCGCCCCGCAGGCCTGGCTCGTGGTCGAGAAGATCCTGGAGTACGGCGAGGAGCTGCCGGACTGGCCGGTCGACGGCACCACCGGGTACGAGGCTCTCGCGGCGGTGAGCGGGCTCTTCGTCGACCCCGACGCGGAGGGCGACTTCACCGCGCTGGACACCCGCCTCGTCGGCCGGCCCACCTCGTGGGCGAACCTGACCCACGACACCAAGCTCGCGGCCGCCACCCGTCTGCTCGCCGCCGAGCTGACCCGGCTCGCCGCGCTCGCGCCCGACGTGGAGCCGGCTGCCGCCCGCGCGGCGCTGGCCGAGCTGGCCGCCGCCTTCCCGGTCTACCGCGGCTACCCGCCGCACGGCGCCCGGCACCTCGCGGTGGCCCGCGCCGAGGCCGGTCGCCGCCGGCCGGACCTGACCGGCGCCCTGGACGCGGTCACCCGGCGGCTACGCGACCCGGCCGACGAGCTGGCCCGGCGGTTCCCGCAGTACACCGGCGCGGTGATGGCCAAGGGCGTCGAGGACACCGCCTTCTACCGGTGGAGCCGCTTCGTGGCGCTCAACGAGGTCGGCGGGAGCCCGGCCCACTTCGGCGTGCCGCCGGCCGAGTTCCACCGGTTCGCGACCGCCCGACACGTCCGCTGGCCCGCCGGCATGACCACCGTCTCCACCCACGACACCAAACGCGGGGAGGACGTGCGGGCGCGCCTCGCCGTGCTCAGCGAGCTGCCCGACCGCTGGGCCGGCCTGGTCACCGGGTGGCTGCACCGGGCGCCGCTGCCGGACCCGGCGTTCGCGCACCTGCTCTGGCAGACCGCCGTGGGCGCCTGGCCGATCGAGCGGGAGCGGCTGCACGCGTACGTGGAGAAGGCCGCCCGGGAGGCGTCGGTATCGACGAGCTGGGCCGACCCCGACCCGGCCTTCGAGGGGACGCTGCACGCGGTGGTGGACCGGATGTACGACGACCCGGAGCTGCGCGCCGAGCTGACCGCGTTCGCCGCGGAGATCACCCCGGCCGGCTGGTCCAACGCGCTCGGGCAGAAGCTCGTGCAGCTCGCCATGCCCGGCGTCCCCGACACGTACCAGGGCACCGAGTTGTGGGACAACTCGCTGGTCGACCCGGACAACCGGCGCCCGGTCGACTTCGCCGTACGCCGGGAGCTGCTGGCCCGTCTGGACGCCGGCTGGCGGCCGCCGGTCGACGCCGACGGGGCGGTGAAGGTGCTGGTGGTCTCCCGCACGTTGCGGCTGCGGCGCTCCCGGCCCGACCTGTTCACCGGCTACCGCCCGGTCCCGGCGCACGGGCCGGCCGGCCCGCACGCGGTCGCCTTCGACCGGGGCGGCGCGATCGCCGTCGCCACCCGTCTCCCGTTGCGGCTGGCACGGGCCGGCGGCTGGCGCGACACGGTCCTGTCACTGCCCGTTCACACGATGACGGACCTGTTCACCGGCCGGGTCTACAGTGGCGGGGAGACCCGCCTCGCCGATCTGCTGGCAACCTATCCCGTCGCGCTGCTGGCTCCCACCACCGAGTCCGTGGAGGCTGCGTCATGACCGAGTTCACGGTGTGGGCGCCGGACGCCGCCCGGGTCCGGCTGCGCCTGACCGGCGCCGCCGACCACGAGATGACGGCCGGCCCGGACGGCTGGTGGCGGGTCGAGGTGCCCGACGCCGGCCCGGGCACCGACTACGCGTTCCTGCTCGACGACGACGACCAGCCGCTGCCCGATCCCCGCTCGGCCTGGCAACCGCACGGCGTGCACGGGCCGAGCCGCCGCTACGACCACTCGGCCCTCGGCTGGACGGACGCGACGTGGACGGGTCGGCAGCTGCCCGGCAGCGTCCTCTACGAGCTGCACATCGGCACGTTCACCCCGGAGGGCACGTTCGACGCGGCCATCGAGCGCCTCGACCATCTGGTCTCGCTCGGCGTGGACCTGGTCGAGCTGCTGCCGGTGAACGCGTTCAACGGCGAGCACAACTGGGGGTACGACGGCGTGTGCTGGTACGCGCCGCACGAGCCCTACGGCGGCCCGGACGGGCTGAAGCGGCTCGTGGACGCGGCGCACGCCAAGGGCCTGGGGGTGATCCTCGACGTCGTCTACAACCATTTCGGGCCCTCCGGGGCCTACGCGCCGCGGTTCGGCCCCTACCTGGCCGAGCAGAGCAACACCTGGGGCCGCTCGGTCAACCTCGACGGGCCGCACTCCGACGAGGTGCGGCGCTACATCATCGACAGCGTCCTCATGTGGCTGCGCGACTACCACGTCGACGGCCTCCGGCTGGACGCGGTGCACGCGCTGCCGGACACCCGGGCCGTGCCGCTGCTCGAGGAGCTGGCCGTCGAGGTGGAGGCGCTCTCCACGCACCTCGGCCGGCCGCTGTCCCTCATCGCCGAGTCCGACCTGAACGACCCGCGCCTCATCACGCCCCGCGAGGCCGGCGGGTACGGCCTGCACGCCCAGTGGAACGACGACGCCCACCACGCGCTGCACACGCTGCTGACGGGGGAGCGGCAGGGCTACTACGGCGACTTCGGGTCGCTGGAGGCGCTCACCGACGTCCTGACGGGCGGGTTCTTCCACGCCGGCACCTGGTCGAGCTTCCGGCAGCGTCATCACGGGCGGCCGGTCGACCGCCAGCGGCTGCCCGGGCACCGGTTCGTGGCGTACCTGCAGAACCACGACCAGATCGGGAACCGGGCGGTTGGTGATCGTCTCTCGGTTTCGTTGTCGCCTGCGCTGTTGCGGGTGGGGGCGACGCTGCTGATGACGGCGCCCTTTACGCCGATGCTGTTCATGGGGGAGGAGTGGGCCGCTTCCACACCGTGGCAGTTCTTCACGTCGCATCCGGAGCCTGAGCTTGCCGCTGCGGTTGCCGCTGGGCGGAAGCGGGAGTTCGCCTCGCACGGGTGGACCCCGGCTGACGTGCCGGATCCGCAGGATCCGGAGACGTTCCTGCGGTCGCGGTTGGACTGGGCGGAGCTGGACAAGCCGGAGCACCGGGAGATGCTGGAGTTCTACCGGCGGCTGATCGCGCTCCGGAAGTCGCGGGTTGAGCTGTCGGATCCGCGGCTGCATGCGGTGGACGTGCGGCACGGGGACCAGTTCCTGGTGATGCGGCGGGGGGAGTGCCTGGTGGCGGCGAACCTCGCGGGGAAGGCGCAGCGGATCACGCTGCCGGGGGTCGTGCGGAGGGTGCTGCTGGCGACCGGGGACGGGGTGACGGTGATGCGCGACCGGATCGAGCTACCAGCCGAGACGGCGGCCATCGTGGCTCTCTGATACCTGGCGACTTCGAGGAGCGTAAACAAAGCAGGGCGACCGGTTCAGATCGGCTCGTGGCGCCGAGGTGCCTGACCCACCGCACGACGCTACCGGCGGCCCCGGCTGATCAACGACCGGTTGATTCGGGCATGGTGACGACGATCTTGCCGGCCGGGTGGCCGTCCCGGAGGTGCCGGATCGCGTCCGCCGCCTCGGCCAGGGGATAGGTGCTGTCGACCGCCGGGGTGAGCGCGCCGGACTCGATGAGCCTCCCCAACTCCGCCAGGTCCTCGGCCCGCTCCACGGCGCTGACGCTGCGCAGCCGTTGGCCGACGAACAGCGACAGCAGCGGCGCGCGGACCATCTGCCGGTCATAGCCACTGAGCACCGGGCCCTTGGTGTACGCGCCGCCGACGAGCGCCAGCGTCCCACGCGGGGTGAGGGCGCGGCGCAGCAGCGAGAACGGCCGGTCGCCGCCGGTGTCGATGACCACGTCGTAGACCGGGCCGTCGCGGTCGACCTCCTCGCTGGTGTAGTCGAGGACGTCGTCGGCGCCGAGGGAGCGCACGAAATCCGCCCGGGCCGGGGCGCAGACGGCGGTGACCGTCGCCCCGTACGCCTTGGCGATCTGCACGGCGTGGGAGCCGACGCCGCCGGACGCGCCGATGACCAGCACCCGCTGCCCGGCGCGGACCTGGCCGCTGTCGCGCACGGCGCGCAGGGCGGTCATCCCGGAGACCGGCACCGCGGCGGCCTGCGCGAAGGACAGGTTGGCCGGCTTGCGGGCCAGTCGCCGCTGCGGCGCGCTGGCGAACTCGGCGTACGAGCCGCGCAGGCAGGTGCCGAACACCTCGTCGCCCGGCCGGAACCGGGTCACCCGGGCGCCGACCGCGGTCACGACGCCGGTCAGGTCCCGGCCGAGCACCGGCACCCGGGGCCGGCGCAACCCACTGGCCAGTCGCGCCAGGTAGGGGCGGCCGGTCATGAAGATCCACACTCCGGGGTCGACTGCGGCGGCGCGGACCTGAACCAGGACGTCGTCGTCGCCGATGGTCGGCCGGTCGGTGTCGCGGAGTTGGAGTACGTCCGCCGGGCCGTAGGTGTCGTGGACGATGGCCTTCACGGTGCCGCCTCCTCGGGGTACTGGAACACGTCGTCGAGCCGCGCGCCGAACACGTGGGCGATCCGGAACGCCATCTCCAGCGAGGGCGAGTAGCGGCCCTGCTCGATGGCGATGACGGTCTGCCGGGTCACGCCGATCCGCTCGGCCAACTCGGCCTGGGTCATCTCGTCGTGCGCGAAGCGCAGCGCGCGGATGCTGTTGGTGACGCGGGTCGGCTTCACCACTGCGGGACACCCCTGCGGTAGACGATCACCTTCGCCAGGGAGCCGACCACCGCCGACAGGACGAAGCACAGGTAGATGACGTTGGCGATCCAGAACCAGTCCCACTCGGCCAGCGCCATGAGCAGCGCCGACACCGCGCCGATGATGACGAACGCCTGGCCGACGTGGTCGCCCAGCCGCCCGATCTCCCGGTCGCGCACGTCCTTGACCCGGGACGCCCGGGGGTTCACCACGCCCATCGCGATCTCGGCAACGACGCTCGCGACGATGGCGCCGCCGATCGTCCACAGCAGAACACCGGCGTAGGGGGTGGCGGCGAGTGGCCGGCCGTCGACCCGGCTCAGCACGACGGCCGCGTAGACGGCGTAGCCGACCGCGCTGACCACCAGCATGATCCAGGCGCGTTTCTCCTCGTGCGTCATGACCGCCTCCCGAGGTAAAGAATCCTTGACATGGTCAGAGTAAGGCGTTCTTGACACCATGTCTAGAAACTTTTACATCGGCAGGCGGGCGGGATGGGCGTCAGCGGCGGGTGGCGAGGACCACGCCGGCCAGGCAGAGCGCGCCACCGAGCAGGGCGAGCGGCGCCGGTACCTCGCCCAGCAGCGCCCACGACAGCAGCACGGTCACCGGCGGCGCCAGGTAGGTCGCGGCGGTGGTGCGGCCGGCGGTCCAGCGGGACAGCACGTAGCCCCAGGCGAGGAAGCCGACAGCGGTCGGGAACACGCCCAGGTAGAGCATGCCCAGAGTGGCGGACGGCGGGGCCGCGGCGAGCTCCGCGAGCAGTGCGGGCGCGAACGGCAGCAGGGCCGCCGTGCCGGCCAGCGCGCCGAGCCAGGTCATCGTCACGGCGTCCACCCGCGCCAGCAGGCGCTTCTGGAGCAGTACGCCGAAGGCGTACAGCACGGCGGAGAGCGCCGCCAGCGCGACGCCGACCTTGTCGGCGTGCCCGGTGAAGCCGCCGGCGGCGATCAGGGCGACCCCCGCGAAGGCGACCGCCACCCCGACGCCGAGCCGGCCGGTGAGCCGCTCGCCCAGGACGGCGACCGCGGCCACCGCGACGAGGACGGGCGCGATCGCCACCAGCAGCGCCGCCGTGCCGGCGTCGACCAGCCGCTCGGCGGCGTTGAGCGCCACGTTGTAGCCGCCGAACCAGGCCACGCCCCACAGCGCGATCAGCCCCAGCGTGCCGCCCCGGGGCAGCGCGGCCCGGCGGGCGGGCGCGGCGTGCGGCGCCCGCCCGCGCCGGACGACGGCGGTGAGGGCTACGAACGTGCCCAGCGCGGCGGACGCCGCAGCCATCCGGCCCAGCGCCATCGCGCCGGGGGAGTAGTCGTGTCCGGCGAAGCGGATGCCGACGAACGCCGACGCCCACAGGAACACCGTGGTCCCGGCGGCGGCCACGGTCGGCCAGGACCGGGGCCGCGGGTCCGCCGGCGCGCGGGTGGGTGCGTCCCCGGCCGCCGGGGGCTGGGCGTCGGAGCGGCTCGGGGCGGCGGGGCTGGCGGTTCGCGCACGGGTCATGGGCCGATTCTGCGTTCCGCAGACTGTGCAGCACCAGTGAATATATCTTCACGACGATTCAGCCAAGCTTTATAGTCGTCGGATGCTCGACGTCCACCGTCTCCGTGTCTTCCGCTCCGTCGTGGCGTCCGGGTCCGTCCAGGCGGCCGCGGCCAACCTCGGCTACACCCCCTCCGCCATCAGCCAGCACCTCACCGCGCTCCAGCGCGAGACGGGCCTCGCGCTGCTCGCCCGGGCCGGGCGGGGCCTGCGACCCACGGCGGCCGGGCACGCCCTGGCCGCCGAGGCCGAGCGGGTGCTCGCCCGGCTCGGCGCGGCCGAGTCGCTCATCGCCGACCTGCGGGCCGGCCGCACCGGAGCACTGTCCATCGCGTACTTCGCGTCGGTCGGGGCGGCGTGGATGCCGCTCGTGGTGCGGCACATCCTCAGCGAACACCCCGGCGTCCGGCTCGACCTGCAACTGCGCGAACAGATCCCGGACAGCCGCGAGGAGCGCGCCGACATCCAGGTGGTCGTGGCCCGGTCCGGCTTCGACCCCGGTTCCGGCTTCACCGCCGAGCACCTCCTCGACGACCCCTACGTGGCCGTGCTGCCCGCCGGGCACCGCCTCGCCGGGCGGACGGAGGTGGACCTGGCCGACCTGGCCGACGAGGGCTGGGTCGACAACGACTTCGCCCGCGGCTGGTGCCGCGACAACCTCATCGAGGCGTGCACCGCCGCCGGGTTCAGCCCGGCCTTTCGGGTCGAGGCGCACGACTACCCGACGGCACTCGCCTTCGTCGCGGCCGGCATCGGTCCGACGGTGCTCCCCGCGCTCGGCGCGGCCCACCTGCCCTCCGGCGTGACCTGTGTCCGGCTCGTCCGCCCGACACCGATGCGGTCGATCCACACGGTGGTGCACGACGCGGTCGAGCACGCGCCGGCGGTGCGGACGGCGGTCGCCGCGCTGCGGGCGGCCGCGACGGCGGTGGGCCCGACCCGGTGATCCGCGCCGCTCGCCGGCGGCGGCGAACGAGGGTCCCCGCCGATCATGCAGTCGTGGTGGATGTTATGGGAGTACCCGTACCTTTTGTGGGGCACCGCAACTGCATGATTGACCGGGGAGGGGCGGGACATTCTCGCTTGAACCGGGCACACCGGCCGGTCCTACGGCATAGCGTCACGGTGGCGGCGCCACCACCGGGCCCGCCGAGCGGAGGGACCCCACGTGAACCGTATCGACGGAGTGCTCCTGCCTGAGCTGGACGACCCGGCCCCCGACCCGTGGCTGCCCCGGGCACTCGGTTGGTTGAGCCTCGTGCTCGGCGCGGGCGCGCTCGCCGCGCCGGGACACCTGGCCCGGCTGACCGGAGTGGACGACGCGCCGGCCGCACCAGCGATCGTCCCGGCGATCGGCGCCCGCGAGGTGGGTCACGGGCTCGGGCTGGTCCTGGGGCGCCGACCCGCGGGATGGGCCTGGACGCGGGTGGCCGGCGACGCCATGGACTTGGCCCTGCTCGGTCGGGCCATGGCCGACCGCTGCGGCGAGCGGCGCCGCCGGGTGGCGTTCACCACCGCCGCCGTGGCCGGGATAACCGCACTGGACCTGATCGCCGCGACCCGCGCCTCCCGCGCCCGCCGGGCCCGGGGCCGGCTCATCCGCATCGACCTGGGCGTCACGGTGAACCGGTCACCGGCCGAGGCGTACCGGTTCTGGCGGGACATCGAGAACCTGCCGCGTTTCATGTCGCACGTGGAGTCGATCCGGGCCGAGGACCTGCGGCGTTCACACTGGATGGCGCGCGGTCCCGCGGGCCGGCACATCGAGTGGGACGCCGAGATCGTCGACGACCAGCCCAACCGCTCGATCGCGTGGCGGTCGATGCCCGGTACCCGGGTGCCCAACGCGGGCCGGGTGCGCTTCGTACCCGCACCCGGTGACCGGGGCACCGAGGTGCGCGTGCAGCTCGGCTACGCCCCGCCGGCCGGTTCGCTGGGCCGCGCGGTGGCGAAGTTGTTCGGCGAGGAGCCCGAGCAGCAGGTACGCGACGACCTGCGCCGGTTCAAGCAGGTGCTGGAGACCGGCGACGTGGTCCGCTCCGAGGGCAGCCCGGACGGGATCTCGGTGCGCCAGCAGGTCATGCAGCGCCCCGCCCAGCCGCTGCCCGGCCGGCGCTGACCCGCCCACCACCGGAGGAAGGACGAGGATGAGGGCCACCGCCTGGATGGGCAAGGACAGCGTCAAGGTCATCGACGTGCCCGAGCCCACGATCATGAACGCCCGGGACGCCATCGTACGGATCACCACGACCGCCATCTGCGGCTCCGACCTGCACCTCTACCACGGCTACATCCCGGCGATGCGCAAGGGCGACATCCTCGGGCACGAGTTCATGGGCGAGGTGGTCGAGGTCGGCCCGCAGGTGCGCAACCTGCGCCCCGGCGACCGGGTGGTGGTGCCCTTCCCGATCGCCTGCGGGCACTGCACCTCCTGCCAGCGGGGCCTCTACTCCGTCTGCGAGAACTCCAACCCGAACGCCGGCATCGCCGAGAAGATCATGGGCCACTCGCCGGCCGGCATCTTCGGCTACTCCCACCTCCTGGGCGGCTACGCCGG
This sequence comes from Micromonospora costi, assembly GCF_003626655.1. GTDB lineage: Bacteria > Actinomycetota > Actinomycetes > Mycobacteriales > Micromonosporaceae > Micromonospora > Micromonospora costi. The sequence continues at coordinate 249,608 of NZ_RBAN01000006.1, read as the reverse complement.
CGGCCAGGCCGAGTACGCCCGGGTGCCGTTCGCCGACGTCGGGCCGGTGAAGGTGCCCGACGAGGTGCCCGACGACCAGGCCGTGATGCTCGCCGACGTCCTCCCGACCGGCTACATGGGCGCCGAGATGTGCGACATCAAGCCCGGCGACGTGATCGCCGTCTGGGGCGCCGGCCCCGTCGGGTTGCTCGCCGCGGCCAGCGCGCGCCTGCTCGGGGCGGAGCGGGTGTTCGTCATCGACCGGTACCCGTACCGGCTGCGGCTGGCCCGCGAGTACGCCGGCGCCGAGACCATCAACTACGAGGACACCGACGTCCTGGACGCGCTCAACGAGCTCACCGCCGGGCGGGGACCGGACGCCTGTATCGACGCGGTCGGTCTCGAGGGCCACCACGGCAACGCGGCCATCTACGCGTACGACCGCGCGAAGCAGGCGGTGCGGCTGGAGACCGAACGCCCCTTCGCGCTGCGCCAGGCGATCCTGGCCTGCCGCAGCGGCGGGACGGTCTCGGTGATCGGCGCGTACGGGGGGCTCATCGACAAGTTCCCGATGGGCGCGTTCATGAACCGGGCGCTCACCATGCGGACCGGGCAGTGCCACGTGCAGCGCTACACCCGCCCGCTGCTGGAGCGCATCCAGCGCGGCGAGATCGACCCGAGCTTCATCGTGAGCCACCGGATGCCGCTCAAGGACGCCCCGAAGGGCTACAAGATCTTCCAGAAGAAGCAGGACGAGTGCACCAAGGTGCTGCTCACCGTCTGAGCGTCGCGGGCGCCTCGCTAGGCTGTGGGCCATGCGCGCGGCCCGTGGACCCCGACCGCGGTGAGGCGTACGCCCGCACCCCGCCAGCGCGGGGGGTCCACCACGCCCGCGTCCCGGTGGTCACGCCTGTCCGAGCGGTGCGCCCGCACCGTCCGGTCGCGACCGTTCGAGATCGCCATCGTCGTCCTCATCGTGGCCAACGGGGTGGTGCTGGGTCTCGAGACGTTCCCGCACCTCGGCACCGCCGCCGGTGCCCTGCGCTGGCTGGAGCTGTCGTTCCGGGTCGCGTTCGTGGCGGAGATCGTCGTCCGGGTGCTGGCACACGGTCGCCGGCCGCAGGACTTCTTCCGGCACGGCTGGAACATCTTCGACTTCGTGGTCACCCTCGCGATCTTCCTGCCCGGCCTGCACGGCGACCCCGCGCTGCTGCGCGTGGTGCGGGTCGCCCGCGTCCTGCGGCTGGTCCGGTTCTCTCCGGGCCTGCGCACGATCGTGGCGGCGCTGTGGCGCAGCCTCCCGGGCGTCGCGGGGTTCCTCGCGCTGGCCGTGGTGACCCTCTACGTGTACGGCATGGCCGGCTGGCTGATCTTCGCCGACGCGTACCCGGAGCAGTACGGCGACATCGGACGGTCGCTGCTGACCCTGTTCGTGCTGCTGTCCCTGGAGACCCTGCCCGACCTCATGGAGCAGGGCATGGCGCTGTCGCCCTGGACGCTGCTCTACTACGTCAGCTACGTGGTCATCACCGTCAACCTGCTGCTCAACATCCTCATCGCGGTCATCGTCAACTCGATGGAGGAGGCGCGCCGGTTGGAGATGACCGAGCGGCTGGCGCCCGGGTACGACGAGGACGGCGACGGAGTCCCCGACGAGGTGGACCGCATCGCCCTCACCCAGCGGCTCGACGACCTCCGGGCCGTGATCGCCGAGCTGGAACGGGAACTGCGCATCGACCGTGAGGACGGGCATGCCCGGCACGGGGCGGCGGGGCGGCCCTCCGGCCGCTAGCGTGTCCGCCGTGGAGGGTGGTTACCCGCCGGTGCCCGTGCCTGGCATCGTGTCCGAGACCGACGGCACGAGCGTCCGGCTGCGTCCGGTGGCCGAGCCCGACCTCGCGATGTTCCGGCGGTTCTGCACCGAGCCCGGGCTGGTCGGCCTCGACTGGGGTGGCTTCCGTGACCCGGGCGCGCCGGTCCGTCGCTTCGCGGCCGACGGCTGGCTCGGCGAGGACGACGGCCGGCTCGTGGTCGAGGCCGGCACGGATGCGACGGCTGCCGGCTTCGTGAGCTACCGCGCCGGCCGGTACGCCCCGAGTGCCACCTACTGGGAGATCGGCATCGCGCTGCTGCCGCAGTGGCGCGGGCGGGGCGTCGGCTGGCGGGCGCAGGCGCTGCTCTGCGACTACCTGTTCGCCCACACACCGGTGCAGCGGATCCAGGCCGGCACCCACCCGGAGAACATCCCCGAGCAGCGGGCCCTGGAGAAGGCCGGCTTCCGCCTGGAGGGCGTGATCCGTGCCTGCGAGTTCCGGGCCGGCCGCTGGCGTGACGGCCACCTCTACAGCAGGCTCCGCGACGACCCGTCGCCGTGGGAGTGAGGGGCCCGCTCAGGGCAGGGGCCACTCGTGCACCGGACGGTTGGTGTGCATGAGGTCGACGTAGTGCCGCACCACCTCGCGCAGCGCCTCGGGCCGGTCCAGGTGGTCGGCCGACTCCAGCCGGTGCAGTGTCTCCACCTGCCAGCTCGCCCCGTTGCGCCCGGTGAGGCAGCGCTGCTCGATGACGGCGAGCAGCCGGTCGCGCTCGTCGGGCTCCAGCCCCCACCGGTCCAGGCCGTGGTGGGCCAGCGGCAGCAGCCGCCGCAGCACCAGCTCGGTCACCGGCAGGTAGCCCAGGCCCGGCCAGAAGACCTGCGCGTCGATGCCGTAGCGGGCGCAGGTCGTGAAGTTCTCCTCGGCGGCGCTGAACGACATCTGCGACCACAGCGGCCGGTCGGACTCGGCGAGCGCCCGCACCAGCCCGAAGTAGAAGGCGCCGTTGGCGATGGTGTCGAGCACGGTGGGTCCCGCGGGCAGCACGCGGTTCTCGACCCGCAGGTGCGGCCGCCCGCGCAGCACGTCGTACACGGGCCGGTTCCACCGGTAGACGGTGCCGTTGTGCAGCCGCAGCTCGGCGAGTTTCGGCACGTCACCGGTCGCGAGCGCCTCCGCCGGGTCCTCCGGGTCGCACACGGGCAGCAGCGCCGGGAAGTAGCGCACGTTCTCCTCGAACAGGTCGAACACACTGGTGATCCACCGTTCGCCGAACCACACCCGCGGCCGTACGCCCTGCGCCTTGATCTCCTCCGAGCGGGTGTCGGTGGCCTGCTGGAACAGCGGGATCCGGGTCTCCCGCCACAGCTCCCGGCCGAAGAAGAGCGGCGAGTTGGCGCCCAGCGCCACCTGGACGCCGGCGACGGCCTGCGCCGCGTTCCAGTAGTCGGCGAACTGCCCCGGGCTGACCTGGAGGTGGAACTGGGTGCTGGTGCAGGCCGCCTCCGGGGTGATGGTGTCGGCGGTGACCGCCAGCCGTTCCACGCCGTTGATGGCGATGCGCAGGTCCTCGCCGCGGGCCGCGAAGATCTGCTCGTTGAGCAGTTCGTAACGCGGGTTCGCCGAGAGCGTGCGCGCGGTCAGGTGCTCGGGCCGCAGGGTCGGCAGGATGCCGATCATGACGAGGTGCGCGCCGATGGCCCGGGCCTTGGCGTCGGCGGCGTTCAGGCTGGCCCGGACGTCCTCCTCGAACTGCGCGGTGCCGGTGCCCGCGAGCCGCCGTGGCGCGACGTTGATCTCCACGTTGAACTGGCCGAGTTCGGTCTGGAAGCTCGGGTCGGCGACGGCGGCCAGTACGTCGGTGTTGCGCATCGTGGGCTGCGACTCGTCGTCGACCAGGTTGAGTTCGATCTCCAGCCCGGTCATCGGGCGCTCTACGTCGAAGCGGGCCTCGCGCAGCATCTCGGCGAAGACGTCCAGACAACGGCGTACCTTGTCCCGGTAACGCGCCCGATCCTCTCGGCTGAAGGTGCGCGCGCCGACGTCTTCGCCCATCGTCACCACCCGAGTCACCGCTGGTCCTCCTAAGCTCGCACGCCGTCGGCGCGCGGGGAAGACCAGTCGATGCTTCTCTACCCATCCTGGCGCCCGGTGATCCCTGTCCCGTCCGGCCGGTTCTTCCCGGTCCCCGGCGCGGGCCCGGCTAGCATGGCCCGCCGAGAGGTGGTGGCGATGGTGAGGCGCGACAGGGTGACCGGGCTGTTCGTCGGGGCGGCGGTCGCCGAGGCTTGTTCCTGGCTCGGTCTGCTGGTCGGCATGGCCGTGAAGTACGGCCCGACCGACAACGAGGTGGGCGTGAAGATCTTCGGGCCGATCCACGGCGGGCTCTTCGTCGTGTACCTGCTGCTGGTCCTCCTCGTGGCCCGCCGGCAGCGGTGGAGCCTGCTCGCGACCGGGGTGGCGCTGGCCTGCGCGGTGCCGCCGTTCGCCACGCTCGTGTACGAGCGGTGGGCCCGCCGCCGGGGAATGCTCGGCGCGGCGGACGCGCCGGCCCGCCCGGAGCCCGTGCCCGCGCGCTGACCGGCGGGGCGGCCCGCCGGCTTGGCGGCCCACTGACCGGCGGGGCGGCGCGCCGGCGGGGCGGCCCGCCGGCGTCAACCGGCGAGGAAGTCCCGCAGCAGCGCGGCCAACGCCTCCGGCGCCTCCTCGGCCATGTGGTGGCCCGAGTCCACCGAGGCGACCCGCAGGTCGTCGGCCCAGTCCCGCCAGATCGCCGCCGGGTCGCCGTACAGCTCGACCATGTCGTCGCGCTCGGACCAGGCGAAGAGCACCGGGCAGGTGATCCGCCGCCCGGCGGCGCGGTCGGCCTCGTCGGCGGCCCGGTCCGGTCCCAGGCCCGCCCGGTAGTCCTCGCACATGGCGTGCACCGTGGCCGGGTCGTGGATGGCCCGGTGGTAGTCCGCGTACGCCTCCGCGCCCATCCGGTCCGGCGACCCGCCGTACCAGGCGTCCGGGTCGGCGTTGATCACCCGCTCGGCGGGCTTGTCGACCTGCCCCAGGAAGAACCAGTGCCACCACCGGGCGGCGAACCGCGCGTCCGCGCGGGCCAGCGCCTCGCCGATGGGCACGCCGTCGAGCACCCCGAGCCGGCTGACGCGGTCGGGGTGGTCCAGCGCCGTGCGCATGGCCACGTAGCAGCCGCGGTCGTGGCCCACCACGGCGGCACGTCGGTGGCCGAGCGCGTCGAGCAGGGCGACCACGTCGGCGGCCATCGCCCGCTTTGCGTACGAGGAGTGGTCGGGGGTGTCGGGCGGGGCGGTGGAACCGCCGTAGCCGCGCAGGTCCGGGCAGATCACGGTGTGCCGCCCGGCGAGCAGGGGCGCGACCCGGTGCCAGGTGGCGTGGGTGCGGGGATGTCCGTGCAGCAGGACGACCGGCGGGCCGGAGCCGCCGTGGCGCACGCGCAGGCGTACCGGGCCGACGTCGATCTCGTCGAGGGTGAAGCCGTCGAACACGGCCGTGCCTGTGCCCGCACCGGCGTCGCGGCAAACGCCCACGCCGGCGTCGCGCTCCCGTGATCGCGCCGGGGCGTCGCGGGCGTGGGGCGGTGGTGCGGCCGTCAGCGCAGGGCGGACCAGGCGGCGATGGCCGCCAGCAGCAGGGCCCCGAGCAGGGCCTGCAGCAGCAGCGGCGGGCCGAGATGAGTCCACACCGTCGCGGTCCGGGGCGTCAGCAGCTGCCCGGTGGTGAGGTTGACGATGCGCTCGATGCGGGGCGGCAGCTCCGGGTCGTTCTGCGGCCGGAGGGTCAGTTGCACGTGGTCGGCGGGGTGCAGGGCGCTCTGCGGCAGGTGGCCGTGGAGCTCGACCTCGCAGAGCCGGCCGGTGGCGTCGCGCAGCCGCAGCGGCGTCACCAGGTATTCCGGACCCTTCTTCAGGTCCTTCCAGCGCCGCCGGGCGCGGGCCGCGCCGCCGGGCAGCACCGCGCGTACCAGCAGCATCAGCAGGCTCGCCACGCCGGCCGCGGCCAGCACCGCCACGAGGACCGGCTGCCCGACGGCCACCTCCCGGGAGTACCCGTCGAGCAGCCGGACGACGCGGCCGGTGAAGATCCGCTCCGTCGGGTGGGCGATCCGCCGGGTATCGAGTCCGCTGTCCATGCTCACCACCGAGAGTCCTGATCCGTTCACTGATGGTATCCACGTCGGGGGTCGAACGGCGTGAATGAAACCTGGTCACGCGCTCACGAGCGTCAGGTGACATCCGGGGCCGCACGGGTAAGCGCAGGGCCGAGCTGGAAAGGGGTCGAGCATGCAGCTGTCCTTCCTGCGCCCGCTCTACGACCGTCCCGGGCCGTGGTGCTCCGTGTACGTGGACGCGTCGGCCGACACGCACGACGCCCACCCGGCGCTCGACCTGCGCTGGCGGGCACTGCAGGGTCAACTCACCGACCAGGGCGCGGACGAGCCGACCGTCGCCGCGCTGGACCGGGTGGTGCGCGGCCACGACCCGATCGCCGGGGACTACGGGCTGGCCGTCTTCGCCACCCGGGGCCGGGTGGTGCTCACCGAGTACCTGTCCGCTCCGCCGCTGCGTGACCTCGCCTCGTACGCGCCGCTGCCGCACGTCATGCCGCTGCTCGCCCAGCGCGGTGAACAGGTGGCCTGGGTGCGGGTGCTGGCCGACCGGACGGGCGCGGACGCCATGGCGGTCAGCGCCGGGGGTGTGCCGCGCCGGGCGCACGTGGTGGGCCGGGAGGACTTCCAGCTGCGCCGCGTGCGGCCGGGCGGCTGGTCGCAGTCGCGCTACCAGCGCGCGGCCATGGAGGCGTGGCACCACAATGCGGGCGACGTCACGGCCGCGACCGTGGACCTGGCCGAACGGGTCGGCGCGGACGTCGTGGTGGTGGCCGGCGACGTGCGGGCCACCGGGGTGATCGCCGCGCAGATGCCACCGCGCTGGCAGGACGTCGTGGTGCGCACGGACGCCGGGTCCCGGGCCGGCGGCGCCGACCAGACCCTGCTGGACGACCTGACCGTGCAGACCATCGCCGAGGTGGCCGACCAGCGCATCGCCGCCGCCCTGGACCGGTTCGGCATGCAGGAGGACGTCGGCGCCGGCCTCGACGCGGTGGTCGGCGCGCTCCAGCGCAACCAGGTCGAGACCATGCTCATCGTGGACGACCCGTCGGCCGACGGTCAGCTCTGGATCGGTCCGGAGCCCACCGAGATCGCCGTGGACCCGGGGCAGCTCTCCGCGATGTCGGTGGCCGACCCGCAGCGGGTACGCGCCGACGCGGCGCTGGTGCGCGCGCTGGTGGGCACCGACGCGGAACTGACCGTGCTGGGCCCGGAGGAGGCGCCGGAGCTGACCGACGGCGTCGGCGCGGTGCTGCGCTACGTCGACGCGAGCACGCCGGGGCGCGGCAATGGCTGAGCGGATCGCCGCCGACCTGGTGGTCGACCGGCTGCGGGCCTGGCGGGTGCCGCGGGCGTTCGGCTATCCGGGCGAGGCGATCGCCCCGCTGGTCGCGGCGCTGGACCGCGCGGGCGGTGACCCGGAGTTCGTGCCGGCGCGGCACGAGGAGACCGCCTCGTTCATGGCGACCGGGCACGCGAAGTTCACCGGTGGGATCGGCGTCTGCCTCGCCACCCAGGGGCCGAGCGCGGTGCAGCTGCTCAACGGCCTGTACGACGCCAAACTGGACAGCAAGCCGGTGGTGGCGATCGTCGGCGAGGACGTCTCCGGCCCGCTGGGCGGCGCGCACCAGGAGATCGGGTTGAGCCGCCTCTTCGCCGACGTGTGCAACCAGTTCGTCCACTACGCGCGCGGCCCCGGCCAGGTGCCGACCCTGCTCGACCAGGCGTTCCGCACGGCCGCGGCGACCCGCAGCCCGGTGTGCGTGGTGCTGCCCCGGCAGGTGCAGGAGGCCACCGTGCCCGACCTCCAGGCGTACGCCGCGGGCGTGATCACCGCGACGCCGGGCGAGCCGTTGGCACGGGTGCTGCCGCACGACGTCGACCTGGCCGCCGCCGCGCAGGTGCTCGCCAGCGGCCAGCGCACCGCGATCCTCGTGGGCCAGGGGGCCCGGGGCGCCGAGGACGAGGTGCTCGAACTGGCCGACCGGCTCGGCGCGGGGGTGGCCAGTTCGCTGCTGGGCAAGACGGTGCTCGACGAGCGGCTGCCCTTCCACGCCGGTGTGCTCGGCGAGGCGGGCACCCGGGCGGCCGCGGAACTCATGGGCGGGTGCGACACCCTGGTGATGGTCGGCACGAACGACCCGTGGACCGGCTACCTGCCGATGCCGGGGCAGGTCCGGACCGTGCAGATCGACATCGACGGCCGCCGCATCGGCAGCCGGTACCCGGTGGACGTCCCGCTGGTCGGCGACGCCGCCGAGACGCTGCGCGCGCTGCTGGACCGGCTGCCGGACCGTCCCAGCCCGCGGTGGCGGGCCACCGTCGAGAACTCGGTGGACCGCTGGCGGCAGGAGCTGACCGAGCGCGCGGCCGCGCCCGCGGAGCCGGTTAACCCGCAGCAGGTGCTCCAGGAGTTGTCCCCCCGGGTGCCGCGGTCGGCCGCGCTCGCCGTGGACGTCGGGTCGGTCATCTACTGGTACGCGCGGCACCTGGAGCTGCCGGTCGGCGTGAACGCCCAGCTGTGCGGCACGCTCGGTTCGATGGGCTGCGCCCTGCCGTACGCGGTGGCCGCCAAGCTCGCGGCGCCCGACCAGCCGGTGATCGCGCTGATGGGCGACGGCGCGATGCAGCTGAACGGCCTGGCCGAGCTGATCACTGTGGCGCACCACTGGCCGCGCTGGCGGGATCCGCGGCTGGTCGTGCTGGTGCTCAACAACCGTGACCAGTCGGGGATGGGCGGCGGGCGGCAGCCCGTAACCGACCCGGGGCGCCGCCGGCCGGACGTGCCGTACGCCGGCTGGGCGCGCCTGCTGGGGCTGCACGGCGTCCGGGTGGACCGGCCCGAGCTGGTCGGCGCGGCCTGGGACGAGGCGCTGGCCGCGGACCGCCCGTGTGTCGTGGAGGCCGTGGTCGACGCCCGCGTGCCGCTCGCCCCACCCGAACCGGCCTTCGCCGACCTGCGCGGCGTGTTCGCCGACGGCGACGCCGCGCGCCGGGTCCGGGAGCAGGTGGACCGGCAGCTCTCCGTCGCCGCGGAGGACCTGGTCTAGCGACCGGGAGTCGACCGTAGGACCGCCGGTGCGGCGGCATCCCGACCACGGGGTGCCGCCGCACCGGTGAAACGGCGTCGGCGGGGTCGGCGCCCGGCCTTTCGGGCCGGTGCGGGACGCCCGGGGCGAGGCGGCGCGGACGACACCTACCGCCCGGTATTGGCGAAGCGCCCCCGATCAGCGGATTGGTCCCGACGGGTGGGGGACGGCCCGTTTGAACCGCATCCGGACGGGAAGCCGGGCCGCGTGGTGAGCGAACGAGGCAAGGTGGGGCCGGTGCACAAGGTGCACGAGGGGCTGGTGGCTGCGGACGCCGGCATGGCCGGCGACCGTGTCGTGGCGGCCGGCAGCAGCGCCCGGATCCTGGTCGCCGCCACGGCCCGCGCGCTGCGCGGCACGGACTGCGCCGACCTGGGACACCCGGGACCGGTGTCCCGCTTTCCCGGCGCCCCGGACCCGGTGCGCCGCGCGGCGGTCACCCGCGCCGCCGGCCGGGTGGCGCTGACGCCCGCACAGACCGCCGACGTCGACGCCGGCCGGGTGGCGGGCTGGTTCGTCGACCAGTACCCGCGGCGCCGCTACCCGGGCGCGGTGCTCGGCTCGCCGCACGGCGCCGCGGCGCACCTCGCGGTCGCCCTCGGCGTGCCCTGGCTGCCCGCCGGCTTCGAGATGACCGTCCACTGGGCGCAGGGCGCCGTGGACCGGCCGGGCGCCGCCCTGGACCACGGGGCCGCACTCGCGGGGCGGCTGCTCGCGGGCAACGACGACCTGCACGTACGCCAGGTGCACTGCCCGGCGAGCCGCGGCGCGCTGGCCGGGGCGACGGTCGCCCTGGCGGCCCGGTGGCGGACCCTGCCGGCCGCGTACCGGCGGTTCCTCACCGACCGGCTGGCCCCCGGCGCCCCGGTGCTGCTGCTGCGCGACGCGCGTACGTGGCCGGTGCTCGACCCGGGTAACGGGCACAGCTTCCAGGTCGGCTGCCCGGGCAGCGGGCTGGATCCGGTGGACTTCCACCCGGACAGCCACGCGCTGCGCCAGGTGCTCCGGTCGGCGGGCGGTGACGCGGCACGCTGGGAACCGCCGCAGGTCTCGTCCTCGTCCGGGTACGCCGAGCACGGCGTGGAGTCCGGTTTCGAACTCAGCGCCCGGGACTGGGCCGGGCGTGGCGGCCACCCGCTGCACCGGGTGCTCTTCCCGCGGCCCGAGGCGCTCAGCGCGGCGATCGCCGACCTGTACCGCCGCTGGCTGCGCGCGGCGGGCAAGACCGGCGACCGGCTCGTGGTGGAGTGCGGTCGGCTGCTCGACCCGTGGCAGGTGGTGCGGGCGGGGATGGTGCCGTACTGGTGCGAGAACGCCACCCGGCGCAGCGTCGAGGGCGTCGAGTGGTGGCTCGCCGGCAGCGAGCCGTTCACCTCCGTGGACGTGCTGCCCGAGCCGCCCGGGGTCCGCTCGCCGGCGCTCGCGGGGCTGCCGCAGTGGCTCGCGGTGGCTGGCTTCGGGCGCCGGCGCCGGGCCCTGGACCGGACCTCGGCGCGGGGCTACCCGGTCGCCTCGGTGCCCACGCGCCGGGCCACCGAGGTGCTTCGGGCCCAGCCGTACGACCTGCCGCAGCCGCCTCCGCTGGCCGTGGCCGAGGCGCTGGCCGTGCTCCGCGACAGCGGCACCGACCAGGGGCTGCTCGTCTCTTGAGGTGAGCCCAGCGAAACATCCTCGCGAACCTGGGATCCCGTGATTGAGTACCTACGGAGCGGGAACATCGCTGGCTGCGATGGACTGATCACGTAGCGCAGCGTGTCTCGTCGCCCGCTGGCGTCCCAGTCACGTAACCCACTTTCCGGCCCGGTGCGTGGCCCGACCACGCGCACGACCGGTTTCCCAATCCGGGCGGGGGACCTTCCTGAGGGAGGCGCGGATGTTCGGACAGACCACCACAAGCACACCACCACCCACCGAGCGGGGCCTGGAGGACCTCGACGCGGCCGCGCTCGCGTACGCGGCGCGGATTGAGGGCCTGCCGCCCGAGCGGCGGCAGGAGGCCCGCGACGACCTGGTCCGGTTCGCCCTGCCGTTCGCCGGCCGGCTCGCCCGCCGGTACCGGGGGCGGGGGGAGCCGCTGGAGGATCTGGAGCAGGTGGCGCGCCTGGGGCTGGTGAACGCCGTCGACCGGTACGACCCGGAACGGGGCTCGTTCACGGCGTACGCGGCGATCACCATCGTCGGTGAGATCAAGCGGCACTTCCGGGACCGGACCTGGGGCGTGCACGTGCCCCGGCGGCTGCGCGACCTGATCCTCGAGGTGGGACAGGCCACTGCGGCGCTGACCAGCGAGCTGTCCCGGGCGCCGTCGGTGGCCGAACTGGCCGAACGGCTGGAGACGCCGGAGGAGGAGATCCTCGCCGCGCTGGAGTCGGCCGCCGGCTACAGCCCGGCGTCGCTGAACGCGCCGGTCGGCGGGGAGAGCTCGGCCGAGTTCGGCGACCTGGTGGGTGAGTCGGACAACGCGCTGGAGTCCGTCGACGACCGGGTCACCGTGAGCGGGCTACTGCACCGCCTGCCGTGGCGCGAGCGCCGGATCCTCGCGATGCGCTTCTACGGCAACCAGACCCAGGCCGAGATCGCGGCCCGCTTCGGCATCTCGCAGATGCACGTCTCCCGGCTGTTGTCGCGGGCGTTGACCTGGCTGCGCCAGGCGATGCTCGCCGACGCCCCGCCGCCCTGGCAGAACGGCGCCGCGGAGTCCGAGGCGGCGAAGCCGCGGATCTCGGTCCGGCAGAACGGCGACCGGGTGGTGGTCGAGGTCGGCGGCGACGTGGACCGTGACGGCGCGGACCAGCTGCGCCGGGCGATGCTGGAGGCGGTCACCGGCCAGCCGAGCGAGGTGGTGGTCGACCTCGTCGGTGCGGGCGGGGTCGACGCCGGGGGGATCGCGGCGCTGGTGGCCGGACGGGACGCGGCGGCCCGTACCGGCGTGCCGCTGCGGCTGACCCGCGTGCAGCCCGCGGTACGCCGCTCGCTGACCGCCGCCGGCCTGGCGCCCACACGCGACTGATCCGTACGCGACGGACGGGCCGGCACCGAGGGTGCCGGCCCGTCCTCACGTGCCGTCCTCCCGTTCCGGCGGCGGCCCGTCCGGCCCGTGGGGACGCTCCGGTGGGTCGCCGTGGCTGTGCGGGTGCCGCCACTCCTCCTTCTCCTGCGGCGCCCGCTGGGCGCCGAGGCGTGTCTCCTCGGGCTCGTCGGTCTCCTCGAAGCTCGGACGGCGGACGTGCTCGGGGCGGGGCACGTTCACGGGGCGGGCGCCGGACTGCGGCGCCGGCGTGTACTCGACGACCTCGCGCGGCCCGTGCGCGCCCTCGGCGGCCGGCGACTCGGGCGCCTGTACGACGTGTCGCAGCTCCTCGCGCATCTCCTGGGGCGGCCGCGTCGTCCGTTGGGGCAGGTCGCGGCCGAGGTCGGCGACGAGCGTGCCGTACTTGGCGTCGAAGGCGGGGCGTTCGGAGCGGATGCGGGGCATCCGGTCGAAGTTGCGCAGCGGCGGCGGGCAGGTGGTGGCCCACTCCAGGGAGTTGCCGAATCCCCAGGGGTCGTCGACGGTGACCATGGTCCCGTACCGCCACGACTTCCACGTGTTGTAGATGAAGAACAGGGTGGAGAAGCCGAGCACGAACGCGGAGATGGAGGAGATGGTGTTGAGGGTCGTGAATCCGTCGCTGGGCAGGTAGTCGGCGTACCGCCGGGGCATGCCCTCACTGCCGAGCCAGTGGTGCACGAGGAACGTGCCGTGGAACCCGAGGAACATCGTCCAGAAGTGCGCCTTGCCGAGCCGCTCGTCGAGCATTCGTCCGGTGAACTTGGGCCACCAGAAGTAGTAGCCGCCGAAGAGCGCGAACACCACGGTGCCGAAGACGACGTAGTGGAAGTGGGCGACCACGAAGTACGTGTCGTGGGTCTGGTAGTCGGCCGGCGGGCTGGCCAGCAGCACACCGGTGAGCCCGCCGAGCAGGAAGGTGACCAGGAAGCCGATGGCGAACAGCATCGGCGTCTCGAAGGTGATCTGGCCCTTCCACATGGTGCCGATCCAGTTGAAGAACTTCACGCCGGTGGGCACCGCGATGAGGTAGCTCAGGATGCTGAAGAACGGCAGGAGCACCTGCCCGGTGGCGAACATGTGGTGCGCCCACACGGTCATCGAGAGGATGGTGATGGCGATGGTGGCGAGCACCAGACCGGTGTAGCCGAAGATCGGCTTGCGGGAGAACACCGGGATGATCTCGGTGATGATGCCGAAGAACGGCAGCGCGATGATGTAGACCTCGGGATGGCCGAAGAACCAGAACAGGTGCTGCCAGAGGAGCGGCCCGCCGGTGGCGGCGTCGTACACGTGCGCGTTGAGCAGGCGGTCGGCCGCCAGTGCCAGGAGCGCCGCGGCGAGCAGGGGGAAGACGAGGATCACCAGGACGCTGGTGAAGAGCATGTTCCAGGTGAAGATCGGCATCCGGAACATGGTCATGCCGGGGGCGCGCAGGGTCAGGATCGTGGTGATCAGGTTGACCGCGCCGAGGATCGTGCCGAGACCCGAGATCACCAGGCCGATGACCCACATGTTCGCGCCCACGCCCGGGGAGTGCTCGACGTCGCTCAGCGGCGTGTACGCCGTCCACCCGAAGTCGGCCGACCCGCCGGGGGCGGCGAACCCGCCGATCACCATGAGCCCGCCGAACAGGTACAGCCAGTAGGCCAGCGCGTTCAGGCGTGGGAACGACACGTCCGGCGCGCCGATCTGGATCGGCACGATGAAGTTCGCGAACCCGAACGCCGCCGGCGTGGCGAACAGCAGCAGCATCACCGCGCCGTGCGAGGTGAACAACTGGTTGTACTGCTCCGAGGACAGGAACTGCAGGCCGGGGCGGGCCAGCTCGGCCCGCATCAGCATCGCCTCCAACCCCGCCACCAGGAAGAACCCGAACGAGGTGAGCAGGTAGAGGATGCCGATCTGCTTGTGGTCCGTCGTGGCCAGGAACCGGATCAGCGAGTTGCCAGGGATCGGCTGGCGCAGGGGCCCGGGGTAACCGCCGAAGCGGGCGGGCGAGAGGACCGCGGGCCCGCGGTCCCGGCCCGGCTCCGCGGCGGCGCGTCTCGGCATGTTCCCTCACCCCCGCAGGAACGGACGGGCGTGGCTGCCCGTGCCCGTCTCCCATGAAACCAGGCTGAAGGGGTGAATCAGGCCGATTCGTTAGTTCGTGGGCAGCATCGCCCACACCGCCTTGCCCTCGCCGGCCGGGACGCTGCCCCAGCGCTGCGCCAGCTCCCGGACCAGCAGGAGCCCCCGGCCGCCTTCGGCGCACAGCTCGGGCGTGCGGGCGCGAGCCTCGGCCCGGCTGCCGTCCACGACGGCCACGTGCAGGTACGGCCGGCGCAGCGTCAGCGTGACCTGCATGGGTGTCCCGGCGTGCCGGACCACGTTGCCGACCAGCTCGCTGAGCACGACCGAGGCGGGGCCGGCCACCTCCGGCAGGTTCCACCGGGTGCACGCGTCGCCGACCAGGTCGCGGGCCCGCCGGCAGGCCTCGGCCACCGGCTCCAGCCGGGCCCGCAGGCGCGGCGCGGCCGCGTCGCCCGCTGCCCGCGTCGCCTCGGCGCAGTCCCGGCGTACCGGAACCACCCGGCACGCCGTCGACTCGGCGAGCCAGCGGGCGGCCGTGGGCGGCGGCGCGCAGAGCACCACGGGCACGGCGGGCCACTCCTCGGCGCGGCGGGCCGTGGCGGCGAAGACCGACAACGCCAGGCGGTCGTGGACGCTGACCCCGCCGAGGTCCACGACCAGGGCGTCCGGCTGCGCCGCGAGACAGGATTCCAACGTCCGGTGGACCGACCGCATCGTGCACAGGTCCAGCGTTCCGGCGAGGCGGACGACGGTGACCGGGGAACCGTCGTGCACCTCGCAGGTGATCCGGCTCGCCATCACGGCCCTCTCGCGTCTCGTCGATGGGACTCCAGAACTACCCGCGGTGCGGCCGCACCAAACCGTCCGGGTCGGGAAAGAAGGGCGTCACGCCGGCGCGCGGCGGGCGGTCAGCACACCGAGGGCGATCATCCCCACGCCGAGGCCCAGGTGCAGCCAGTTGTCGGCCGCGTTGAGCGGCAGGAAGTTCGCTCCGCTGTCGGGGTCGACGGCGAGCCCGTACAGCCAGAGCACCAGGTAGACCGCGCCGCCGCCGACCAGGTAGGCGCGGGCCAGGGTGACCGTCCGCGACATCGCGAGCCCGGCGATCCCGAACAGCAGGTGGACGAGATTGTGCAGTCCCGAGACCTGGAACGCGTCGAACAACAGGGCGCCGGAGTGGTGCCCGGCGAAGCGCAGGTCGGAGAACGGGTGCGTGACGCCGGGTACGAACCCGAACGCCCCGATGAGCAGGAACAGCACCGCCACCACGGCGGCGACGCGGCGCACCGGGGCCTTGCCGTCGGCCGGGTTGGGCCGGGCGCGGGAGTGTGCCATCGGTCCGGCCACCACCGTCTCCCTCCCTCGCGGCCCCTGCCGGCCGTGCGCGGCTACCCGGGCACGGCCCGCGCAAACCGGCCCCCGGCACGGCCGGGCCGTGCCGGGTCAGGCGGGCTGCAACCGGGCCGGGGCCGGTCGCCGGACCCGCTCGTAGAGGGCGAGGTACTTCTCCGCCATCACGGTGGGGGTGAACCGGAGGGCCGCCTCGCGGCGGCACTCGTCCGGGTCGAGCAGGCTCGCCGCCATCACGAGGTCGCCCAGTTCCTCCTCGTCGGTGGTGAGCAGCCCGGTACGGCCGTGCTCGATCAGCTCGGGCAGGCAGCCCCGGGCGGTGGCGACCACGGGGGTGCCGAGCGCCAGCGACTCCACCACGGCGGTGCCGCCCGGCTCCTCCCAACGCAGCGGGAACAGCGTCGCGCGCGCGCCCGCGACGAGATCGTCGCGCTCCTGCCCGGCCACGGTGCCGACCCAGCGCACCAGGTCGCCGTCCACGTGCGGCGCCACCTCGTCGAGGAAGAACCGCGCGTCGGGGTTCTGGCGGGCGTCGTCACCGGCGGCCGCGAGGGCCTCCGGTCGGTGGTACGGCCCGACCGGGCCGGCCAGCACCAGCGGAAACCCGACCTGCCGGGCGAGCCGGGCGCCGAGGTCCTGCCCCTTGCCCGGGTTGATCCGCCCCAGGACGACGACGTAGTCGCCCTTCTCCGGCCTCGACCGGCGGTCCGCCCCGACGGCCAGGGGAGTGGCGAGGTGCACGTGCCCCACCGAGTGGTCACGCAGCGCCTGCGGTGCGCGGGCCAGCTGCGAGGCGGAGACCCCGTTGACCCGGACGCGGTCGCCCCCGTCGAGGGTGCCGTAGAGCGCCGGATGCTTCGCCAGGTCCCAGTGCAACGTGTGCAGGGCCGGCGGGGCGTCCGGGCCCATGGCCGCGAGGGTGGCCAGACCGACCGCCTCGACGTGGTCGTGCACCAGGTCGACGTCGTCGCGGGCGTGCAACCGGCGGACCACCCCCGCCAGATGCGCCTGCGCGATCCCGCAGACCTGGTTGTACGGCCGTTGCAGGGCGGCGAACTGGCCCTCGGGGAAGACCGACACCAGCTCGTCGACCGCGAGGGTGCTCGTGCCCACCGAGGCGAGCACCACCCGTACCCCGAGGCGGCGCAGCTCCGGCACCAGCGTCGCCACGACGTTCTCGATGCCGCCGTACCCGGGCGGCGGCACCGACAGCCACGGCCCCGAGTTCATGAGGACGGTGAGGCTCATGACGCGCTCCCGTCGCCGACGCGCCGGGTGCTCACGCCGCCGCCATCCGCCGGCGCGGCACGCGGTGCCGCAGCTCCGCGAGGGGCGGACGCTCCTCGATCGAGACGTCGCTCACCACGATCTCCCGTTCGAGGTTGGGCAGGCCCTCCGAACCACCCCGGCGGAACTGGGTCATGAGCGGGGTCGGGTCGGCGCCCGGGGCCGCCCACCCGCGCCGCTGCAACCGCGACCAGACGGTCAGCAGGATCTGCGCGGACATCCGGCCCAGCGCCGCGGTGTCCTGGTGCCGGTGCTTGCGCTCACCGAGGTCGACCTGGGCCAGCGCGTCCAGCCCCACCAGTTCCAGCAGGTCGATGAGCATCGCCGTCTCGACCCCGTAGCCGGAGACGAAGGGCACCTGGGCGAGCACGTCCCGGCGGCCGGCGTACTCGCCGGCGAGGGGCTGCACGAACCCGGCCAGCTCCGGCCAGAACAGGTTGAGCAGCGGGCGGGCCATCAGCTCCGTCACCCGGCCGCCGCCGTCGGGCTCCACGCTCGCCGTGCCGACCAGCGGCCGGTGGTAGAAGCCCTTGACGAACTCGATCGACGGGTCGGTCAGCAGGGGGCCGACGAGCCCGGTCACGAAGTGCGGGCGGAACTCGCGCAGGTCGGCGTCGACGAACGCCACCACGTCCCCCTCCGCCGCGGCGAGCCCGGCCCAGAGGGCGTCCCCCTTGCCGGTGAGCCGGGGCAGCCCGCGGGTCATCGCGTCCTGGCTGACCACCTCCGCGCCCGCGGCCCGCGCCACCTGCGCGGTCCGGTCGGTGGACCGGGAGTCCACCACGATCAGTTCGTCGACCAGGGCGACCCGGTCCATCAGGTGCTCGCGGATCGTCGACACGATGGCGCCGACGGTCGCCTCCTCGTTCCGCGCCGGCAGCACCACGCTGACCCGGCTCTCCCCCTTGGCCCGGAGCAGGCGCCGGGCGTCCCAGTCACCGGCGGAGGTGGTGCGGTACGTGGCCCACGCCTCCACCACGGGTGAAACGGACGAATCGTTGTCCCGCACGGGCACACCCCCAGATAGTGGCGGAAGACCCTGTCGGTTTTCCCACTGCCGACCTCACGCTAACCGGCACGTACCCAACAGCTTGATCACGACGAGAACATCGCCGCGTTCCCGCGCGGTGAACGTTTGATTGCGGACACGCGGGGGGAGTGCTTGCCTCGAAACGTGAACCCGCGCGGAGAGGGTTGGTCGGATGCGCACATGCCGGGTGGGGCTGGTCGGCGCCGGAGGGGTGGCCCAGCGCCACGCACGGGTGCTGGCCGGCTTCGAGGACACCGAACTGCTCGGGGTGGCCGATGTGGTGCCCGAGGCCGCCGCGGCGCTGGCCGGCGCCCACGGCGCCCGGACGTTCACCGACGTCGAGGCCCTGCTCGCCGCCGGACCCGACGCCGTCTACGTCTGCGTGCCGCCGTTCGCGCACGGGGCCGTGGAGGAGGCCGTGGTCGCCGCCGGGGTCCCGATGTTCGTGGAGAAACCGGTCGCCGTCGACCTGGTCACGGCCGAGCGGATCGCCGACCTGGTGGCCCGGCGCGGGCTGCTCACCGCCGTCGGCCACCACTGGCGGTACCTGCCGGCCGTCCAGGACGCGCGCGAGCTGCTCGCCGGCCATCGGATCCGGATGGTGAGCGGTTCCTGGTGGGACAAGGTGCCGCCGGTCGACTGGTGGTGCCGGCGGGACCGGTCCGGCGGGCCGGTCGTCGAGCAGGCCGCCCACGTGCTCGACCTGGTCCGGCTGCTGGCCGGCGAGGCCACCGAGGTCACCGCG
This sequence comes from Micromonospora costi, assembly GCF_003626655.1. Lineage (GTDB taxonomy): Bacteria > Actinomycetota > Actinomycetes > Mycobacteriales > Micromonosporaceae > Micromonospora > Micromonospora costi. The sequence goes on along the minus strand of NZ_RBAN01000006.1, from coordinate 231,051 downwards.
TACGGGGACGGCACACCACCCGCGGTCGACGGGGCGGACATCGACTCGGTGACCGCCGCTACGCTGCGCTTCGCCGGTGGCGCGGTCGGCACGCTCAGCGCGGCGTGCGTCCTGGGCTGGAAGCACCGGGCCGGGTTGGAGATCCTGGCCGACGGGCTGGCGCTCACGCTGTCCGAGGACGGCCTCGTGGTGTGCGACGGCGACGGGGAACGGCGGCTGCCGGCCGACCCGGAGGGCGCCCGCGTCGCGGTGGACCGCGCCTTCGTCGACGCGGTCCGCGGCCTCGGCGACGACGTGCGCGTGCCGTACGCCGAGGCGCTGGCCACGCACCGGCTCGCCCTGGCGGTGGCCGACTCGGCGCGGACCGGACGGACCGTACGCCTGCCGGCGCCGGCGCTGCCTGAGGCCACGGGGGTGACCGTCGATGCGTGACCGGGTGGTGGTGGTCGAGGCGCCGGGCCGGGTCACGCTGGTCGAGCAGGACGCCGCCCCGTTGCGCGCGGGCGCCTTCCGCGTGGCGACGCTGTTCAGCGGGGTCTCCGCCGGCACCGAGCTGAGCTACGTGAAGGGCACCAATCCGTGGCTCAACGCCACCTGGGACGCCGACCTCGGGCTGTTCCGCGCCGGCGAGCCGAGCACCCCGTACCCGGTCACCCGGCTGGGGTACATGCAGGTGGGCCGGGTGGTGGAGAGCGCCACCCCGGCGGTCGCCGAGGGCACGGTCGGCGCCCTGACCTGCGGCCATCGCACCGGCTGGGTGGCCGACCCGGTCGCCGAGCGGTTCGTCCCGCTCCCCGAGGACGTGGACCCGCTGCTCGGCGTCTACGTCGCGCACATGGGCCCGATCTGCGCCAACGGGCTGTTGCACGCCGCCGCCGACGTGTATGGCGTCGGTGTCCGGTCACTCGGCGACGGGGTGCGCGGGCGGCGCGTCGCCGTGGTGGGCGGCGGGGTGGTGGCGCTGCTCACCGCCCTGTTCGCCCGCCGTCACGGCGCGGCCTCCGTGGTGGTGCTCGACCCCACACCCCAGCGCCGCCAGGTCGCCGAGGCGCTCGGCCTGGAGGCCCTCGACCCGGACGCGGACGACCCGGCCGTGGTGCTCAAGACCCGCTGGGCGCACGCGCCCGGGGACCGGGGCGCGGACGTGGTGTTCCAGTGCCGCGGGCAGGCCTGGGCCCTGCACCTGGCGCTGCGCCTGCTCCGGCCGCAGGGCACGGTCGTCGACCTCGCGTTCTACCAGGCCGGGGCGGACGAGGTCCATCTCGGGGAGGAATTCCACCACAACGGCCTCTCCGTCCGGTGCGCCCAGATCGGCCGGGTCCCGCGTGGGCTCGCGCCCACCTGGGACCGGGAACGGCTCTCGGCCGAGACGATCGACCTCCTGCGGGCGTACGGCGACGTGGTGCGCAAGCACCTGATCTCCGCCGTGGTGCCGTTCGACGAGGCCCCCACGCTGCTGACCGACCTCGCCGAGCGGCGTCGCCACGAGGTGCAGGCCGTCCTCGCCGTCTGACCCAGTCGATCATGGCGGACGGGCGGTCGCGGCGGGTGGATCACGCCCCGGGCCCGCCCGCCGCGACATGCCGCGCGGTCGGGACGCGGAAGGCGGCCGAGTTCGCGTACCGTTGCCGCTCATGGGTGTGTCGCAACGGTTCAAGAGCAGGTTCCGGCGGTTCCTCCAGCGGCCGGGGACGACGGTTGACCTGGCTCCGCTGGAGAAGCTGCTGCCGGCGATCGAGGCGCGCGAGGAGGACCTCGCGGCGCTCGACGACGCCGAGCTCACCGAGGCCGCCGGGCAGGCCGCGGGCTACGAGGAGATCTGCGCGATCGGCCGCGAGGCCGCCCGGCGCGGGCTGGACCAGCGGCCGTACGACGTCCAGCTGCTCGGCGCCATGGCGCTGCTCTCCGGCAAGGTCGCCGAGATGGCCACCGGCGAGGGCAAGACGCTCACCGCGGCCGTCGCCGCGTACGGGCACGTCCGGATGGGCAACGGGCCGGTGCACGTGCTCACCGTCAACGACTACCTGGCCCGCCGCGACGCCCAGTGGATGCAGCCGGTCTACACGCTGCTCGGCCTGACCGTGGGCTGGGTCAACGAGGCGTCCACCCCCCAGGAGCGGCGCGACGCGTACGCCTGCGACGTCACCTACGTCTCGGTCAGCGAGGCGGGGTTCGACTACCTGCGCGACCAGCTCGTCACCGACATCGACGACCGGGTCCAGCCGCCGCTGCGCACCGCCATCGTCGACGAGGCCGACTCGATCCTCATCGACGAGGCCCGGGTGCCGATGGTGCTGGCCGGCGCGGTCCCGGGCGAGCAGGATCCGGTGCACGCCGCCGCCGCGCTGGTGCGGGGGCTGCGCAAGGGCCGGCACTACACGGTCGCCGAGGACGGCCGCAGCGTGGCGTTCACCTCCGCCGGCCTGGCGGCCGTGGAGGCCAAGCTGGGCATCGACCTGTACGACGAGGAGCACGTCGAGCAGCTCTCCGCGGTCAACGTGGCGCTGCACGCGCACGCGCTGCTGCACCGCGACGTGGACTACATCGTCCGGGACGGCTCGGTCGAGCTGATCGACGAGATGCGGGGCCGCGTGGCCCAGCGCCGCCGCTGGCCGGACGGGCTCCAGGCGGCCGTCGAGGCCAAGGAGGGCCTGGACGCCACGAGCGAGGGCGAGGTGCTGGGCACGATCGCCGTGCAGGCGTTCATCGGCCTCTACCCGAAGGTCTGCGGGATGACCGCGACCGCGGTCCTGGTCGGCGACCAGCTGCGCGAGTTCTTCGGCCTCGAGGTGGCGGTGATCCCGCCGAACACCCCCTGCGTCCGCGAGGACGAGCCGGACCGGATCTACGCCACCCGGGCCGAGAAGGAGGAGGCGCTGATCGACGAGATCAAGCGCTGCCACGAGGCGGGCCGGCCGGTGCTCGTCGGCACCCTAGACGTCAAGGAGTCCGAGGGGCTCGCCGCCGGCCTGCACGCGGCCGGCGTGCCGTGCGTCGTCCTCAACGCCAAGAACGACGACGAGGAGGCGGCGATCATCGCGGAGGCCGGGGCGTTCGGCGCGGTGACCGTTTCCACCCAGATGGCCGGCCGGGGCGTCGACATCCGCCTCGGCGGCAGCGACCAGGCCGACCAGGAGCGGGTCGCCGAACTGGGCGGCCTCTACGTGATCGGCAGTGGCCGGCACGACAGCCGGCGGGTCGACGACCAGTTGCGCGGCCGGGCCGGGCGGCAGGGCGACCCGGGCGGGTCGGTGTTCTTCGTGAGCCTGGAGGACGACCTGGTCGTCCGGCACGCCGCCGACGCGGTACCGGCGTCGCCGCGGATGAACGCCGACGGCCTGGTCACCGACGAGCAGGTCGACTACGCGGTGGAGCACGCCCAGCGGGTCGCCGAGGGCGTCAACCACGAGATCCACCGCAACACCTGGCGCTACAGCGTGGTGATCGAGCAGCAGCGCAAGGCACTCGCCGAGCGGCGGGAGCGCCTGCTCACCACCGACGTGGCCGCGCTCATGCTGCTCGACAAGGTGCCGGACAAGGCCGGCGAGATGGACGAGGATCTGCTCGCCCGGGTCGCCCGCGCGATCGCGCTTTACCACCTCGACCGGCTCTGGGCCGAGCACCTGGCCGAGCTGTCCGAGGTCCGCGAGGGTGTGCACCTGCGGGCGCTGGGCCGGCTCGACCCGCTGGACGAGTTCCACCGGGCCGCGGTGCCGGCGTTCAACGCGCTGGTCCCGGAGATCGAGGCGCGCACCATCGCCACGTTCACCGAGACCGATTTCGATGAGGAGTGGGAGCCCGACGAGTCCACGCTCGTCCGGCCGAGCGCCACGTGGACCTACCTGGTGCACGACAACCCGTTCGGCTCCGAGCTCGACCGCCTGATCGCCTCGGTCGGGCGTCGGCTCACCGGGGCGTCCCGCTGACCTCACGGGTCCCGGCCGGCGCCGGCTCCGCCGGCCGGGTCCCTGTTTGGCCCGTTTCGACCCCTGGTCCGGGGGGTAGTAGGGCGCGTCCGAAGACTCGGGAGAGCAGAGAATGACACAGGGGATGGCACGGGCCGGGTGTGCCGTAACGGGTCGCGGGGCGGGGGCTGTGCGCCCGTGAACCTCGACACCGACGAACCGGTGGTGGCGACCGTCGGCGTGCTGGAAACCGCCGCGCTGCTACGGGAGCTGACCGCCGGTCTGATCACCGTGACCGATTTCGATGAGGCGTTGGCCGCGCTCGTCCGGATCACCCGCGACGCGGTGGCCGGCGTGAGCTGGTGCGGCTTCACGGTGCTACGCGCCGGGCAGCCGGCCGGCGGGGCGGCGTCCGATCCCCGGCTGGCCGGCCTCGACGACCTGCGGCACGGCCCCGACTCCCCGGCCATGGACGCGATCCGGCGGCGGGAGATGGTGCTGTCGGAGGACCTCGGGCGGGAACGGCGCTGGCCCGACTGGACCCCCCGCGCCGTCGACCTGGGCGTCCACGGTGTGATCTCCGCGCCGCTCGACGTCGACGACCACGTGATCGGGGCCATCAACCTGTACGCGGACGCCCGCGACGCGCTCACCACCCAGCACCAGCTCACCGCCATGCTGCTCGCCGAGCACGCCGGCCTGCTGCTGGCGGCCGTGCGAAATCGCGCCCGGCAGCTGGAGGTGGCCGGCGAGCGGGACGCCTCGCTGCTGCACGACGGGGTGGTGGGGCAGGCCATCGGCGTGATCATGACCCAGCGCGGCTGCCCCGCCGCGGAGGCGCTGGAGGTGCTGCGCAGCGCCGCGTCCTCGCTCGACATCCCGCTGCGGGAGGTGGCCGAGCGGCTGGTGAGGACCGTCTCGCGCGACCGCGACAACTGACGGCCGCCACCGCCCGTCCCGTCCTGCGTCGTTTCGCCCCGGGTGCGCCCGGGTAGCACCCTGTACTCGTGGGCTGATCCGAACAGGGGAGGGAACGATGCAGAGCCGGCTGCGGGTCCAGGGGCAACCCATCCAACCGATGCTCGTGACGTTCCCGTACGGGCTGTTCGTCTGCGCGGTCGTCTTCGACCTGACCGACGTGCTCGGCGGTCCCGCCTTCCTCGGCGAGGTCGGCTATTGGACCGCGGTGGCCGCCCTCGTCGCCGCCGCGCTGGCCGCGGTGGCGGGGATGGTGGACCTGTGGGACGTGCCGGGCGGGCGCACCCGGCGCACCGCGATCACGTTCAACCTGCTGAACCTGGCGATGGCCGGGCTGTTCCTGCTCGGGTGCCTGATCCGCGCGGAGGCACCGCAACGCGGCGCCTCGGTGGTGCTGCTCGTGACCGAGGTCGTCGCCCTCGCCGTGGGCGGGGTGGGTGTACGGCTCGGCGCGCGCCTCGTGCGCCGGTTCGACGAGGGTCGCCGCGTCGAGGCGACGACGTTCGACGCCCTGCCAGGCGTCGCCGGCTCGACCGTCGAGATCGTGCGGCCCCGGCCGTGACCGGTCCCCTCCGGCCTCCGCCGTCGCCACCGGCCAACGCCACCACCACCGGCTCCCGATGATCAAGAGGTTTGCGTCACGAAGGGGCGCGTCCGTGACGCAAACCTCTTGATCACCGAGCGGAAGGCCGGCGAACCGCGCGCACAATCCGGCGAGCCGCGGGCACCACACGGGCCGGGCGGGGGTCAGCGGTGGGCTTCGCGGTGGTGCGCGGCGAGGACGTCGTCACCGAAGTCGCTGGCTGGCCGGCGCAGGACGGTGTGCACGTGGTTGCCGTCGTCGGCGGTGTTGTCGTACTCGATGAGCAGGTCGTCGCCCTGCACCCGGTAGTAGTGCCGCTGGCCGCGGCGGGTCGGGCCGGCCCAGGCGAAGTGCGACCCACCGTCGATCCGGGCCGCCTCGCGGATCGCCAGCTCGGGCGGCAGCCGGTCCAGGTAGAGCGCCACGAGCTGGTCCAGCAGCGCCCGGCCGGTCGGACCGAGCCGGTCCGCCGGCACGCCGAGCGGCTCGAGCGGCCCGTCCACCCGCGGCCGGGTGGCGCTGACGATGTCACCCGGCGCCTCGTCGGCGATGATCGCGGCCGAGCGCGCCGCCGGGCCCATCGCGTCCAGCAGCGCGTGGGCCAGGTCCTCCTCGACGCCGAGCGGCCGGGAGACCGGACGGCCGGCGTGCCGCACGGTGGCCGGATTGGCGCCGAAGAAGACCGGGGCGGGGGAGACCTGGTCGTCGACCACCGTCATGCTGACCGACAGATGGTGTCCCTCCAGCCGCCAGGCCCAGCGGTCGTCACGCTCCGGGTCGCCGAAGACGGCCACCCAGTAGTCGCCACTGTGCCGGCCCCGGCGCCAGCCCTCCGCCCGGTCCAGCACCTCCTCCAGCGCGACGATCGCCATGGCCTGCGCGTACGCCGCTGGGCTCAGCGCCGTGGCCAGCAGCCGGTGCGCGGCCTTACGCCCGGCCCGGTCCAGGTCGTCGAGGCACACGCCGGGTCGCGGCAGGGGTCGGTACTCCAGCCACCGGCGCGCCGCGGTGTCGTCGAAGCGGTACGCGGCGCGGGCCCGGGCCGGTTCGTCCAACGCTGCCAGCAACGCGCCGGCGGCCCGGCGCATCTGCTCGGGTAGGGGATCCTCCACCGCCCCTGTATACCGGGACGGCCGTCGGCCCGTGCGGGATCACCCGGCCCCGAGCGCGTCGAGCATCTCCCGCAGTTCGAAGAAGCGGGCGGTCTCCACGGCGGAGGGACTGCCGTGCTCCGGGTCGGCGCCGGCGGCGAGCAGGGCGCGTACGGCCTCGGTGTCGCGGCGGAAGACCGCGGCGGCCAGCGCGGTCTGCCCCCGGTCGTTGGCGCGCCTGTGGTCCGCGCCCCGCGCGAGCAGCGCGGTCACCGTCTCCGGGCGGGCGTGGTACGCCGCCAGGATCAGCAGCGTGTCGCCCTTGTCGTTGGTCAGGTTGACCGGCAGGCCGGCGTCCACGTATCCGGCCAGTTCCTCCGTGGCGCCGGCGCGGGCCAGGTCGAACATCCGGTGCGCGAACGCCAGCGTCTCGGCGTCGAGTTCCTCGCTCACCCGGTCCAGCGTAGGCGGTGCGACGCGCTTGGTACGGTCTGCGGCGCGTGGGGGAGGGCGATGGACGGGTCTGTGTACGTGGGCAATGCCGGGGTCGACGGGGCGACCAACGCCGGTTGGCTGCTCGGGCACTTCATGCCGGAGGGCGAGGTGCGACACAGCACCGACGTCGAGGTCAAGTGGGGCGTGCATCCGGCGGGGGAGACGCGGTCGCGCTGGGCGACGGGCGAGCGGCGCACCGCCCTGCTGGTGCTGGTCGACGGCCGCTTCCGCGTGGAACTGCGCGATCGCACGGTGGTGCTCGGCGAGCCGGGCGACTACGTGGTGTGGGGCCCCGGCGTGGACCACTCGTGGTACGCCGAGCGGGAGTCGGTGGTGCTCACCGTCCGCTGGCCGTCGGTGCCCGGCTACCGGGTGGCTCCGCCGGTCATCCGCTGACCGCCCGTCCGGATCGGGACGACCTGTCCCAGCTTCTGGAATACCTACTAAACCAATAGGATTTACAGACTAGAGTGGTGTCGTCGCCGACCCCGTGAGGACGCCATGAACCACCGCTCCGACCTGCTCGCCGTCGCCGCGCGCTGGGCCGCCGACCCGGCCGCCTGGCCCGTCCCGCTGCGCTTCGATCCCGTGACGCGCTGGTACGCCCGGCTCGCCGGCGACACCGACCACGAGGTCTGGGCGCTGAGCTGGCTGCCCGGGCAGGGCACCGACCTGCACGACCACGGCGGCTCTTCGGGCGCGTTCCTGGTCGTGGCTGGAACGCTCACCGAGGAGACGGTCGCCGGCGGGCGGCTGCGCCCGCACCGGCTGCCCGCCGGCACCGGTCGTCGCTTCGGCGCCCGGCACGTGCACCTCGTCCACAACCAGGACGGCGAGCCGGCGGTCAGCGTGCACGTCTACCGGCCGGCGCTGCGCCGGATGACCCGCTACCGCCTCGCCGACGGCCGGCTGCGGGTCGCGGACGTCGCCGAGGCCGGCGTCGCCTGGTGACCGGGGCGCCGCACCCGCCGCCGGCGAAACACCCGCGCGCCCCGACCAACCCGTTGTCGACATCGGAAGGAACCCACCATGCGTCAGACCCGCGCCACCCGCTGTCCGGCCCCCACGCCGCCGCCGGGCTCCCGCGGCATCGACGAGATCCTCGCCGCCGCCCGGGCCCGGCTCGACCGGCTCGACCCGGAGCGGGCGCACGTGGCGTACCGGACCGGCGCGCTGTTGGTCGACATCCGGCCGGCCGCCCAGCGGGCCGCGCACGGCACCGTCCCGGGAGCGCTCGCCGTCGAGCGCAACGTCCTGGAGTGGCGCTTCGACCCGCGCTGCCCGGCCCGCCTGCCCCAGGCCGTCGGCTACGACCTGCCGGTGGTGATCCTCTGCCAGGAGGGCTACACCTCCTCGCTCGCCGCCGCCGCCCTCCAGGACCTCGGACTGTGGCGGGCCACCGACGTGGTCGGCGGCTTCGCCGCCTGGCGGATCGCCGGTCTGCCCGCGCTCGGCCCGACCCCGCTGCCCCCGTCCCCGTTCCCGCCCCCGGTCACCGCCGCCCGGGCGCTCCACTGACCGCCGCGCTCCACCGGGCGCGGCGGGCGTACGCCACACCAGGAGGCACCATGTCCGTCGTCGCCATCCCTCCCCGCCCCCGCCCGCCGGTCCGCGGTGACCGCCCCGGGCCGGCACGTGCCGTGGCGACCCTCACCCTCACCGTGGACCTCCAGCCAGGGCCGATCACGCCCCGGCTGGCCCGGCTGCTCGACCTGCTCGGAGAACTCGCCGAGTCCGGCGAGGGGCGGCTGCGCGCCGTCGAACCGGCGCCGGTCGCGCCGCGCCCGGTCCCGGACCCGCCCGCGCCCCACGAGATCCGCATCCTCGCTGGCACCCGCGTGGTGCGCCACGGCGACCGGGCCCTGCCGCTCACCCGGATCGAGTACGACCTGCTGCTCTACCTGGCCGAGCGCCCCCGGCGGGTGTTCACCCGGCTGCAGCTGCTGGCCAACGTCTGGGGGTACGAGCACGCGGTGGCCCGCACCGTCGACGTGCACGTGCGCCGGCTGCGCGCCAAGTTCGGCAGCGGCACCCCGCTCGTGACCACGGTGTACGGCGTCGGCTACCGGCTCGCCGACGACGCCCGCATCAGCATCGAGCGCGAGCGCTGACGGGACGCCGGTCCCGGCCGGCGCGCCGCCGCCACCCGAACCGGGGGACGGCGCGCCGGCCGCCCGTTGTCCCTCCGGCGTGACGCGCCGGTCCACAGGGGAGCGCGGCCGGCCGACGTGAACGGCCCTCACCGACCGGGGGGCGGACGCCGCGGACGCGAGACGTGAACCGGGCGGGCACCCCCCGTATCGGGTCATCTCGGCGACTCTGCTGTAATCATCTCGGCCTCGTACGCAGAGCGAGCATCCGGCTCCGGTGTGTTCGTCAATTGTCACATTCATGCAACGCAGCCGCCCCTTGACCCCCGCACGGGCGCCGGGAAGCATCGATGAAGCGGCGTCCCGGGCCGTGGGGAGATACCCGGACCAGCCAAGGAGGACCATGTCGGTCAGCCCCGCCTCGTCGCGCGCCGGATGGCATACGTCCCAACCCGCGGTTCCCGGTCGACCCCCCGGCGGCCAGCGCCGTCCGGCGAACAGCCCCGCGCCGGTCCTCACGGTGACCCTGTCCATCCCGCTGTCCTGCGAGGAGTCGCTGACCCCGCCGGCCCGCCGGCTGCTGGAGGCCGCGCGGGAGCTGATCGAACGCGGCGAGGGCACGGTCTCCGGCGTCCCCGCCCCGGCCGGTCGGGTCGACGTCCCGGCCGGCCGCACCGCGCCCCGGCCGCTGGCCCCCACCATCCCCAGCCTGCACATCCTCGCCTCGTCCCGGTCGGTGCTGCGCGACGGCGAGCCGCTGCCCCTGACCCGGCTCGAGTTCGACCTGCTGCTGCACCTGGTCGCGCATCCCCGCCGGGTCTTCACCCGGCTGCAACTGCTCAACGCCGTGTGGGGCTACGAGCACGCCGGCGTACGCACCGTCGACGTGCACGTCCGGCGGCTGCGCGGCAAGGTCGGCGTCGACGTGCCGCTGGTCACCACCGTCTACGGGGTCGGCTACCGCCTCGCCGACGACGCCCGGGTCACCGTCGACCGCAGCGGCTGACCGGCGCGGGGGCAGGATGGGCGGGTGCGCATCCGACCCATCTCGCCCGAACGCCTCGTCACCGAGCTGACCGACCGGCTGGCCGAGCGGGCCGCCCACGCCGACGCCGCCACGCCCCCCGGCCGGCTGCGGGTGGGCGTCGACGGGCCGGCCGCCGCGGCGCCCGACGAACTGGCCGCCGCCCTGGTCGACCCGTTGCGCGAGCGGGGCCGCCCCGTGCTGCACGTCCGCGCCGCGGACTTCCTGCGCCCCGCCTCGGTACGCCTCGAACTGGGCCGCACGAACCCCGACGCGTACTACGAGGGCTGGCTCGACGAGGCCGGGCTCCGCCGCGAGGTGCTCGACCCCGCCGGGCCGGGCGGCTCCGGCCGGCTGCTGCCCTCCCTGTGGGACGCGACCGCCGACCGCGCCAGCCGGGCCGCGTACGTGCCGCTGCCGCCCGGCGGGGTGGTGCTGGTCAGCGGCCCGCTGCTGCTGGGCGGCGGCCTGCCCTTCGACCTCACCGTCCACCTGGAGCTCTCACCGGCCGCGCTGCGCCGCCGTACCGACCCCGGGGACTCGTGGACGTTGCCGGCCTTCGAGCGGTACGCCACGGAGGTCGCGCCCGCGTCGTTCGCCGACATCGTGGTCCGGTTCGACGACCCCCGGCACCCCGCGGTCGTGGAATCACCGGCGTCCGGCTGAGGACCGGAAATCCCCGGTTTGATCGTCTGATCCCGCGGGTATTCGCCCGGCTCACAGAGCACGGGTGACCGCCCGTGCACCCGACGCGACCGTGACCGGGGCCATCGCGCACCGGGCCCCCGGTTGTCCCGAGGCCAGGAAAGGCAGGCAGCCATGCTCGTCCACGACACGGTAGGCACGAGCCGCTCGCAGGCGGAGATCGACCAGATCCGGCAGTCCCTCCAGGCGCGCTACGACGAGCTGTCCGCCGAGTACGAGCAGGCGGTGCTGCAGAGCCAGGTGCTGCGGCTCGTGGAGGTCGGCGACACCGCCGGCGACGACCAGGCCGACAGCGGCACCAAGACCGCCGAGCGGGACACCGCGCAGTCGCTGCTGCGCACGATCCTCGACCGCCGGGCCCAGTACGAGCACGCGCTCACCCGCCTCGACGAGGGCACCTACGGCTACTGCGAGGGCTGCTCGTCGCCCATCCCCGTGGAGCGGCTGGAGATCTTCCCGTCGGCGACCACCTGCGTGTCCTGCAAGCAGACCCGCGAGCGCCGGGCGGCCTGACGTACGGTTGCCGGTCGGTCCGGAACGCGGTGGACTCCACTCATGGGTGACATCCTGGTGGGCACCGCGTCCTGGACCGACCGGACACTGCTGGATTCCGGGTGGTATCCGCAGACCGCCGACACCCCGGAGAAACGGCTCGCGTACTACGCGCGGCAGTTCCCGCTGGTGGAGGTCGACGCCACCTACTACTCCCCGCCGGCCGAACGCACGGCCCGGCTGTGGGCGGACCGCACCCCGGCCCGCTTCACCTTCAACGTCAAGGCGTTCAGCCTCCTCACCGGGCACCCGACCCGGGTCAGCGCCCTCTACAAGGACCTGCGCCCGCAGACGGACAAGCGCACCGTCTACCCCGGCGACCTGGCCCCCCAGGCGTACGAGGAGGTGTGGACCCGGTTCCTCTCCGCTCTCGACCCGCTCGTCGAGGCGGGCAAGCTCGGCGCGCTGCTGTTCCAGTTCCCGCCCTGGTTCACCATCAAGCGGGACAACAAGCAGTACCTGCTGGAGGTCGCGAAGCGCTGCGCACCGCTGCGCCCGGTGTACGAGTTCCGGCACGCGTCCTGGTTCGACGGGGCCAACCGGGACGAGACGCTCGCGTTCCTGCGCACGCACGAGCTGCCGTACGTCTGCGTGGACATGCCGCAGGGCCACCGCTCGTCGGTGCCGCCGGTGCTGGCGGCCACCGCGGACCTCGCGGTGGTGCGTTTCCACGGGCACAGCGACAAATGGACGAGCAAGGACATCCACGAGAAGTTCGGCTACCGCTACTCCGACCGGGAGTTGCGGGACTGGGCGCCGCGGCTGCGCGAGCTGGCCGGCGAGGCGCGGGAGACGCACGTGCTCATGAACAACTGCTACCGCGACTACGCCCAGACCAACGCGGCCACTCTCGCGTCGCTGCTCGACGCCGACTGACCGGACGTCACCCGGACGGGGTGAGGCGGGCTCACCCGGCACCGACGCAGTGTGGAGGGTGCGTGCGGTGGCCGCGGTCGACGCCGCCGGCGCACCACGAGGAGGTGACCGGGAATGACCGCTCGGGTGGTGGCGGATCCCCGCAGGGGTGCCGTCCTGCACGTGGTGGGCGCGTCCGGGGACGTACGGCAGGGCCCGCGGGCCGGCCGGCGGAGCCCGGTGCGGACGCGACCCGGCCCGGCAGGGCCGCCGCGACGGGACGACGACCGACGCTGGGAGACCGACGAACGGGGGTGGGGAGATGTCTGAGCAGTTCATTTCGGCGATCGAGTCCTCGATCGACAAGACCAACGTGATCCTGAAGGACATCGAGAACGCCTACGGCTGGCCAAAGGAACAGCGCAACCAGTCGTACGCGGCGTTGCGTACCGTGCTGCACCTGCTGCGCGACCGGATGCCGGTGCAGGAGAGCGTCGAGTTCGCCCAGCAGCTGCCGATCGTGGTGCGGGGCGTCTACTTCGACGGGTGGCAGCCGCAGGACGTGCCGGTCAAGCTGAACCGGGACGACTTCCTCTACGAGGTCCGGCAGGGCTTCCCGTACGACGTGGAGGGCGGCACCGAGCGGGTCGTGCAGGTGGTGCTGGACACGCTGCGCCGGCACATCACCCAGGGCCAGTGGGACGACGTCAAGGACACCATGCCCCGCGACCTGGCCCGGATCATGCCGTGAGGTGACGCCGGCCCGCCCCGCCCGGGGCGGGCCCGGGCTCACCCGCCCGGCACACGGCTCACGGCCAGCCCGTGGCGGCGGGCGAGGCCCGCGAAGGCCACCGCGTCCACGATGGCCGCGCCGCCCGGGTCGTTGTTGAAGTAGACGTACGCCGGCACGTCCCCGAACGCGCCGGCGAGCCGCCGTACCCACGAGCCGAGCGCCGCGCGGCCGTACCGCGGGTGCGGCCGTGCCCGCCCCTCGTGCAGGCGCAGGTAGCCGAAGTCGGTGGTCCGCCACAGCGGCGCGACCGGCCGGCCCCGCCGGTCGGCCCAGACCAGCGCGGCCCGGCGCCGCTCCAGCACCGCGCGCGTGGTGGCCGTCCACCAGGACGGGTGGCGCGGTTCGACCGCCACCCGCACGTCGGCGGGGAACAGCCGCAACGTGGCGTCGAGCGCGGGCGGATCCGCGGGCAGGTTCGGTGGAAGCTGGATCAGCACCGGGCCGAGCCGGTCACCGAGCGCCGTGGCCCGGTCCAGGAACCGGGCCACCGGTTCGGCCGGATCGCGCAACCGTTTGATGTGCGTGAGGTAGCGGCTCATCTTCACCGCCACGCAGAAGTCGCCCGGGGTCCGGGCCCGCCACGCGGCGAACGTGTCCCGCTCGGGCAGCCGGTAGAACGCGTTGTTCACCTCCACGGTGGCGAACCGCTCCGCGAAGTGCTCCAGCCACAGCCGCTGCGGCAGGCCGGTGGGGTAGAACGGACCGCGCCAGTCCCGGTACTGCCATCCCGAGGTGCCGACCAGCATCATCCGGCGGTCACCACAGGTCGAAGTGGAACACCTCGAACGCGGCGCCGTGGCGCACCCCGAGCCGGTCGCCGGCCGGCCGCGCCAGCCCCTCCAGGAACTCCGCGGCGTCGAAGCCGCCGTCGCCCAACCCGGTCAGGTATGCCTCGTGCGCCCGCAGCGAGGCCACCCCCCGGTCGAAGGTCGCCGTCACGTCGACCCCGTGCGCCGCGCGGGGCGACGCGGCCGCCCACACCTGGCGTACGCCGGCCCACCGCTCGACGCCCCCGGTCAGCTGCTCGGGGAAGACCCACCGGTTGCCCGCGTCGCGCGCCGCGTCCAGAACGGCCCGTCCCGTGGCGATGTGGTCGGCCTGGTTGAGCGCGTACGCGCCGTCCCAGGTCTCGCGGAAGTTGTTGGTGATGACGATCTCGGGACGGTGCCGGCGCACCACCTCGGCGATCGCACGGCGCAGCGGCACCCCGTACTCCAGGATCCCGTCGGGCAGCCCGAGGAACTCGACGGTGTCGACGCCGACCACGGCCGCGGACGCCCGCTGCTCCTGCTCGCGGACCCGGCGGGCCTGCTCGGGCTCCATCCCGTCGATGCCGGCCTCGCCGCTGGTGACCAGGCAGTAGACCACCTGCTTGCCCTGCCCGGTCCACCGGGCGACCGCCGCCGCGGCACCGAACTCCAGGTCGTCGGGGTGGGCCACCACGGCGAGGGCACGCTGCCAGTCCTCCGTCACCGGTTCGAGCGCGGCTGGCGCGATCGGCTCACTCATCGGCACCTCCTGCGCACCCATCCTGCCACCGCCGTCGCGCCCGCGCCGCCCGCGGTGACCGCCCGAACCCCGGCGTTCGCCCGCGGCGGGCGCTCACCGCGAACCGCCCATACGCGGCCAGGCGGGCGTCTACGGTGAGGTTAGAAGATCGGGCGTGGGGTACCACCCGCTGCACGACGGTCCCCGGCGTACGGCGGGGCGGCACAAGGGAGCACCCATGGCACTCAACGACGACGACATGACCACCCGCGGCGCCGGCGGCGCCGAAGGTCCCGCGGACGGCGGCGCGACCCCGGGCCAGCGTGACGGGGGCGCGGACGGCAGCGCCGACCAGGGCGTCGAGCGCGGCATGGACCGTGGCGCGGACCAGGGCGCCGAGGGCCCGGCCGACGGCGGTGCGACCCCCGGCAAGCAGGACGGTGGCGCCGACGGCGGCGCCGAGGGGCCGGCCGACGGCGGTGCGACCCCGGGCAAGCAGGACGGTGGCGCCGACGGCCCCGCCTCCTGAGGGACGACCGTGACGCGCAACGACCCGCCGGGCGGCACCGACCGCCCGGCGGTCCCGTCCGAGACCGCGGCCGCGGCGCTGGCCCGGTGCGTGGCCGTCGAGCCGGCGAAGTTCGCCGCCGCCCACTGGGGGCAGACGCCGCTGTTGTCCCGCGCCGACGAGCTGCCCAACCCGGCCGGCTTCACCGACCTGTTCAGCCCGGCCGACGCCGACGAGCTGCTCAGCCGGCGCGGCCTGCGTACGCCGTTCCTGCGGATCGCCAAGGACGGCGATCTCGTGCCGTCCGGCCGCTGGACCGGCGGCGGCGGCGCGGGCGCCGAGATCACCGATCAGGTGCTCGACGAACGGGTGCTGGAGCAGTACGCGGGCGGCGCGACCCTGGTGCTGCAGGGGTTGCACCGCACCTGGCCCGCCCTCATCGACTTCGCCCGCGACCTGGGCCTCGCGCTGGGCCAGCCGTTGCAGGTCAACGCCTACCTCACCCCGGCGGGTAACCAGGGCTTCGCCACCCACTACGACACCCACGACGTGTTCGTGCTCCAGGTGGACGGTCGCAAGCACTGGCGGATCCACCCGCCGGTGCTGCCGGACCCGCTGGAACGCCAGCCGTGGGGCGGGCGCGCCGACGAGGTGGCCGCCACCGCGCAGGGGCCCGCCGCGCTCGACGTGGTCCTCGCTCCCGGTGACGCGCTGTACCTGCCGCGCGGGTGGCTGCACAGCGCGCAGGCGCAGGAGTCCAGCTCACTGCACCTGACCGTGGGCATCCGCGCGCTGACCCGGTACGCGCTCGTCGAGGAGCTGATGGCGCTGGCCGCCGAGGACCGGCGGCTGCGCTCCAGCCTCCCGTTCGGCACCGACGTCGCCGACCCGGACGCCGTCGAACCGGAACTCACCGAGACCGTCGAGGCGCTGCGTGACTGGCTGCTGCGCGTCGACCCCTCGGCGGTGGCCGCCCGGCTGCGGCAGCGGGCCTGGCCGGCCGCCCGGCCGGCGCCGATCCGCCCGCTCGCCCAGGCCGCCGCGCTCGCCGCCCTCGACGCCGACGCGCGGCTCAGCCCACGCGCCGGGCTGCGCTGGCAGCTCGTACCGGCGGGCGCCGACCGGGTGGCGTTGCGGTTGTTCGACCGCACCATCGACCTGCCCGCGTCCTGCGAGCCGGCCGTGCGGGCACTGCTCACCGGCACCGCCATCCGCGTCGGTGACCTGCCGGGCCTGCCCGACGACGCCGACCGGCTCGTCCTGGCCCGCCGGCTGCTGCGCGAGGCGGCGGTCGTCCCGGCCTGAGCCGCGGGCCCGGGGCGCCGTCCCGGCCTGAGCCGCCGGCTGCCGGCCGCTGGCCGCGGCCCCGGAGCGTCGGCCTGCGGTCAGCGGCCGACCACGAGCAGCAGCGCCGTGGTCACCAGGCCGGCGACCAGCACCACGGTGATCGGGCGTGGGCCGAGCACGGCGTGCCGCCGGTCGGCGAGCACCTTCGCCGGCACGAGCCCCATGAGCGGCCCGAACAGCGTCACCACGAGCGCCAGCACCGGCATCCCGACGGCCAGGTCGCCGCCGTAGCCGACGCCGGCCGCCCGGGCGCCCGCCCCCAGCGCGTACGCGACGACCGCGCCGGCCACGCCGCAGAGCGCGAGCAGTGGGTTCACCGAGCCGGGCAGCTCGCCCGGCTGCCGGGTCCGGTCCAGCAGCTCCTTCACCCGGGCCAGCAGCAGCACCGGATCGGCGTCGACGCCGGCCGTGGGCGCCGGCGGGCCGGCCAGCCGCCGGCCCCCGGCGCCGAGCCGGTCCCGCAGCTGCTGCCACAGGTGCGCCGCCTCCGCGTCCACCCGCTCCTGGAGCTCGCTCGCGGTGGCGAGTTCCGCCTCGGCGCGCCGCACCTGCGCCTCCGCGTCGGCCACGGCCCGGTCCGCGGCGGCGCACTGCCGCTCGTACCAGGTGCGAGCCTCCTCGCGCTGGGCGTGGACCCGTGCGGTCAGCTCGGCGAGCCGCCGTACCTGCGCCGCGTACGTCTCACTCGTGACCGGCTGGTTCATCGTGACGGTCCATAGGGGATGATCACCTGTCCGGTACGGTGCACGGCCCGGTCGAAGAAGAGCCCGCGCCACGGGCGGGGGTACCAGTCCGGGCCGCCGGTGCCCGGGTAGAGCGAGGAGCCCAGCTCGCCGCCGTGGGCGTCCAGTGCCACCCACGCCCCGATCTGGTCGGTGCGCGCCGCCGGCCCACCGAGGTCGGCCCGCATCCGCGCCACCCCCCGCCACCAGGCCAGCACGTGGGTACGCCGCTCCGGCCCGTCGTGCAGGATGTGGCGCAGCTGCTCCAACCCCGTACGCCGCCCGGCCCGCGCGGCGAGCGCGCCCGCGGCCGCGTCGACCGCGAAGAGCAGCAGGTAGTGCGGGTCACCCGCGCTCGCCAACCCCTCCGCCGTCTCGGCCATCAGCTCCGGCACGGTCTCCTCGTCGTACCAGGCCGCGTCGTCGGCGAGGTCCTCGTAGAGCGCGCGGGCGACCGGGTCGGCGTCCGGGTCGAGGCAGGCGATGGAGAACCGCGCGGCACCCGGCCGGTGCTGCCGGGCGAGCGAGCGGGCGGCCGCGTCGAGCACCGCGCACGCCTCGTCGACCCGGGTGCCGAGCACCGCCAGGTTCCGCCCGGGTGCCCGGGGCAGCCGCAGCGCGGCCGACCGGGCCTGCACGTCGATGATCTCGCCGAGCAGCGCGACCGGGCCCCGCGTGGCACCGTCGCCGGGAGACAGCGCGCGGAAGTCGGGCGCGTCGGCCAGCCGCGGAATGGCGTCACCGTCGAACAGCCGGGCGGGCGCGGCGTCCTGCGGCCGCATCCGCCACAGCCGGTGCTGCAACCCGCTCCAGGTCTCCCAGTCGCTGGCCGACGGGATCCGGGCCACCTGGTTGCCCTCGGGCAGTCCCGACTCGGCGTTGACCACGGCGTGCCAGCGGGGCAGCGACTGCGCGGCGTCGTTGCGCTCGGCCAGGATGCGCAGCGCCTTGGGCAGCGCGATGCGCAGGGTGAACTGGGCGACCAGGGCGGGCCGGCCCCACAGCGCCTCGATGCCGCGGACGTCCTGCGAGGCGAGCACCAGGTGGATGCCCTGCGAGCGGCCCCGCCGCGCGAGGTCCTCCAGCAGGTCGGCCGCCTCGCGGGCGACCACGTCCCGGCCGGCGAGCAGCATCTGGAACTCGTCGACGACCGCCACGATCCGCGGCCACCGCCCGGTCGGGTCCACCGCGCGCAGCTCGGCGAGCTTCGTGACCTCGTGTTTCTTGGCCGCGTCGGCCCGCCGGCGCAGCTCCTCGGCGAGGAACCGCAGCAGCGCGAGCCCGAACTCCCGGTCGGTGTTCACGTTGATCCCGACCAGTCGCATGTGCGGCAGCCAGCTCGGGTCCCGCCGGCCCTGCGCGAACCGGGCGAAGGACACCCCCTCCTTGAAGTCGAGCAGGTAGAACTCCAGCTCGGCGGGGGAGTAGCGGGCGGCCAGCGCGCCGATCCACGCGAAGATCAGATTGGTCTTGCCGGTGCCGGACGGCCCGCCGATCAGCGCGTGCGGCGGGTAGTCGCCCAGCGTGACGGTGACCGGTCGGCCGTGCGGGCCCTCGCCGATCGGCGCGGTCAGCCCGGTCGCCGAGTCCTCCCGCCACATCCGCTCCGGCGGCGGCAGGAGATCGGTGAACGGGGTCGGGGGCGGGCCCGCGTTGACCCGGGCCGCGAGGTCCCGGCAGGTCTCGGTGACCAGCGGCGCGGGCGGCGGCGGGTCGAGGCGTACGGGCAGGCCGGCGACCTGCGCTCCGTCCGGACCCGTCACCACCCGCACGACCGTCGGGTCGTCGGGCAGCGCCACCCCCCGGACCACGAGGTGCACCCCGCACGCCGCCCCGGTACGCACCACCCGGTCGAGTTGCCCGCGCTCGTGCCGGGACAGCTCGTCGCCGCCGAGCAGCACCGCCACCCGCCACGGTTCGGGCCGCCGGCCGGTCGCCCCGGCCAGTTCCCGCAGCGAGACGTGCTCCCCGGCCAGGACGGTCTCGTTGATCCGGCGGATCTGCTCCACCAGGTCGTCCAGCAGCCGACCCAGCCCACCCGGGCCCACGAAGGTGAGCAGACCCGCGGTGCCGAGCGGGGCGAACCCGGCCAGGCCGCCGCCCAGGTGCTCCGGGTCGTACCCGACGAGCCGGACGGCGCCCGGGTCGGCGCGGCCCAGGGCCCGCAGCAGCAGCGCGGAGACCACCGCGTCGCAGCCCTCACGGTCGTCGCCGGACAGCTCCACGTGCCCCGCGTCGAGCAGCGGCACCAGCGCCGGCACCGGCTCGGCGCCGGGGATGGCGAGCGTGCCGACGCGCAGCGCGCCGGGTGGCTCCCCGCGGCCGGCCGGTGTGCCGCGCCAACGGTCCCACTCCTGCCCGGCGGCGCCGGGCGCCTCCCGGCCCGCCGCGTCGGCGGCCCGCCGGGCCAGCTCGGCGATCCGTTCGGCGTGGCGGGCGTCGATCTCGGCGAGCCGCCGGTCCCGTTCCGCGCCCACGCGTTCCGGCACGGCCGCCGCGGCCCGGCGTATCCGGGCCAGCCGCTCCCGACCGGCGGCCAGGTCGGACTGGGCGGCGAACAGCCGGGTCCGGGTCGCGCCCAGCGCCTCGGCGAGCGTGTCGCGGACCCGGCCGACCAGCTGCGCGCGCCGGTCAGCCATCGTCGCCCCGGCGACCGTCCCGCCGCGGCGCGTCGTGCCACGGGCCCGGCCGCAGCGGCCGGACACCGGCGCCCGCGGGCGCGCGGTCGGCCGCGCCGCCCGGCGTCCGACCGGCCTCGGCCCGGCCCGCGCCGGCCGTGGCCGGCGTGGCGTGCCCTGCCTCGACCCGGCGCGCACCGGCTGTGCCCAGCGTGGCGCGTCCGGCCTCGGCCCGGCCTGCACCGGCTGTGCCCGGCGTGGCGTGTCCGGCCTCGACCCGGCCCGCACCGCCGGCCGTCGTCGCCGTCGGCCGGCCGGCCCCGCCGCCGGGTCGCCCGCCGCCCGCGGTCCGCCCGGCGCCAGGATCCGCTCGGTCGGCCCCGGCCCGGCCCGCCTCGCCGGCGCGCGTCCGGTCGCCCGCGTCCGCGCGTCCCGGATCGTGCCCGCGGCCCGCGTCCGCCGGCAGGTCCCGGCCCAACCGGGCCAGCAGCACCCCGGCCAGGACGCCGGCGGCCACCGCGGAGTCGGCCGCGTGCGGCTGCTCGCCGGAGCGCCGCGGCGGGGGCATCCGGCACACGCGGGTCAGCAGCGTCTCCAGCACGGGCGCCGGCAGGCCGGGCAGCAGGTCGCGGACGCGGCCGTCGAGCTGGCCGCGCAGCCGGCCCAGGTCGTCGGCGCGGGGCGGGTGCCCGAGCAGTTCGGTGGCGAGGTCACGCAGCAGCGGCGGGGCGATCGCCGCGAGCCCCAGCCCGACGTCGGCGTGTGCCCGGCGCAGCTCGGTGCGCAGCCGGTCCCGGTCACCGGCGCGGACGCCACCCACGACGCGGCGCAGCAACTCGGCGGAGTCACCGACCCGCTCGTCGGGCTCCTCGGCGCCCTCCGGGCCCCCGGTCAGCTCGGCCACCCGCACCGACCACCAGCGGCGCAGGCGCACCTGCTCGGGTGGCTCGGGCGCGACGGTCACCGGGGCCGCGGCGCGCGGCGCGTCGTGCCGCGGCGCGGGCTGCCGGGGCTGCGCCGGCGCGCCGCCGCCGTCGGCTCCCAGACCGATCCCGGCCAGGTACGCGGCGAGCTGCTCCTGCGCCAGCCGCAGCGCGTACCCGGCGGTCTCGGCGTGCTCGGTCGCGGCGGACAGCTCCGGCACCCCCATCGGGTTGGCCGACTCCTGGCGGACCCAGCGCAGCCGCTCGCTGGCCAGCCCGAACTTCTCCAGGGCCTGCGCCACGAGACCGACCGGCAGGTCCTCGGCGGCGGCGCGGACCTGCGCGCCGACATCCTCGACGATCGACATCGCCGGGCTCAGAGGGCCGAGACGTAGAGCTGCGCCTGCTCGACCGCGACCAGGGTGGCGGCGAGGCACTCCTCCAGCTCCTGGCTGGCCTGGGTCAGCGAGGCCTGGGCGGCCTCGACGGTCTCGTGCCCGCTGCCCTCCAGCGCGCCGGCCAGGGTCTGCTGCGCCTCGGCGAGCTTCTCACCGGCGGCCTGCACGGCGCTCTGGCCGTCGCCGATCTGTTGCAGTGCCACGTCGATGGCTGCCTTGAGCTCGGCGACGCTCGCCACGGGGGTTACCTCCTGGGGGCGGGGAGGCCTTCATTAGAGCCTATGCGTACGGCGGGGGATCATCCGCCCTGTCAGTGTTCCTGCCCCGGTGACCGCTTGTCACCCTGAAGCGCCGGGAGTCCGATTGGCGGGACTGCCGCCATCCGGAGCGCCACCGCCGGACGCGGGATCCGGCGCCGGAACGGCGTCGCGCAGCCAGCGCGGCCCATACACCTCGGCACCCCGCGCGGTGACGCGGTCGCGCAGCTCCCGATCAGCCGTGACCACCACCCGCCGGCGGCCCGGATCGGCGCCCACCAGCTCGACCACGGCGTCGTCGCCGGAGCCCCGGGCCGCGACCACCGCCACCCCCGGCACGCCCGGCACGTCCCGCGCCCGGCCCTCCACGACCAGCACCACCTCCACCGGCGGCGGCAGCTGCGGCAGGCCGGCGGCGGCCACGCCGGTCAGCGAGTCACGCAGCCGGGCGGTGGCCCCGGCCCGGTCGCGCCACCAGCCGTCGGGGCGCGACCCGACCACGTTGGCGGCATCCACGATCAGCAGCGGCGGCACGTCCATGGCCTCCAGCGTGCCACCCCCGGCGGCGGGGGTGCCCGGGCGGCGGCGTTTGTCGCGGCGAGCGTCGGGTAGCCCCTGCCGACCGTGCCGCGCGACAGCGGAGGACAGACATGTTGGGACCCGGCGACTTCGGCACCGACCCGTGGGACGAGTTCCTGGCCCGGTACTTTGGCCGCGGCGAGGGCGGGCGCCGGCCGCCGCACCGGGTCGACATCACCCGTCTGATGACCGCAGACGCGCGGGAGATGCTCGCCGACGCGGCCCGCCGCGCCGCGCAGAAGCAGAGCAACGACCTCGACACCGACCACCTGCTGTGGGCGGCCCTGCAGCGGGAGCCGCTGCGGGACCTGGTCCGGCGGGCCGGCGCCGACCCGGACACGCTGCTCAACGCGCTGGGCGGGCGGGGTGACGGCGCGCCGCGCGGCGAGGTGCCGCCGAACCTGTCGCTGACCCCGGCGGCGAAACGGGCGCTGCTCGACGCCCACCAGCTCTCCCGGGCCATGGGCGCCAACTACATCGGGCCCGAGCACATCCTCATGGCCCTTCCGTTGAACCCGGAGTCGCCGGCCGGCCGGATGCTCGCCGCGGGGCGCATCCAGCCCGAGTCGTTGCAGGCGGCCAACGCCGAGCGGGGGCCGATGACCGGCCCGCGGCCGGACCGCGGCACACCCACCCTCGACCAGTACGGCCAGGACCTCACCGACCTGGCCCGCAACGACCAGATCGACCCGGTCATCGGCCGGGCCGACGAGATCGAGCAGGCCGTGGAGATCCTCTCCCGGCGTACCAAGAACAACCCGGTGCTGATCGGCGAGGCCGGCGTCGGCAAGACCGCCATCGTGGAGGGGCTGGCCGAGCGGATCTGCGACGGCGACGTGCCGCAGACGCTGCTCGGCAAGCGCGTCGTCCAGCTGGACCTCGCCGGCCTCGTCGCCGGCACCCGCTACCGGGGTGACTTCGAGGAACGGCTCAAGAAGGTCATCGACGAGATCCGCGCCCACCGCGACGAACTGATCATCTTCCTGGACGAGATCCACACCCTGGTCGGCGCGGGCGGCGCCGGCAGCGAGGGCGGCATGGACGCCAGCAACATGCTCAAGCCCGCGCTGGCCCGCGGCGAGCTGCGGGTGATCGGCGCGACCACGCTGGACGAGTACCGCAAGAGCATCGAGAAGGACGCCGCGCTGGCCCGCCGGTTCCAGCCGGTGCTGGTGCCGGAGCCGAGTGTCGACGACACGATCTCCATCCTGCGTGGCCTGCGCGACCGGTACGAGGCCCACCACCAGGTCCGCTTCACCGACGAGGCGCTGATCGCGGCGGCCGAACTGTCCGACCGCTACGTCACCGACCGGTACCTGCCGGACAAGGCCATCGACCTCATCGACCAGGCCGGCGCGCGGGTGCGGTTGCGGACCCGGACGCCCGCCGCCGACGTACGCGACCTGGAGCGGCAGCTCGACGAGGTGCGCCGGGACAAGGAGCAGGCCGTCGCCGACGAGAAGTACGAGCGGGCCTCCGCCCTGCGCGACCGGATCGCCGAACTGGAGCAGCAGGTACGCCGCGCGCACGGCGAGGACGGCAACGGCTCCCAGGTGCCGGAGGTGGGCCCGCAGGAGATAGCCGAGGTGGTCTCCCGGGCCACGGGCATCCCCGTCGCCCAGCTCACCGAGGAGGAACGGGACCGGCTGCTGCGCCTGGAGGGGCACCTCCACGAGCGGGTGGTCGGGCAGGACGACGCCGTCGGCGCCGTCGCCGAGGCGGTCCGCCGGTCCCGCACCGGCCTGGCCGACCCCAACCGTCCGATGGGCAGCTTCCTGTTCCTCGGCCCGACCGGCGTCGGCAAGACCGAGCTGGCCCGGGCCCTCGCCGAGGCGCTGTTCGGCGAGTCCGACCGGATGGTCCGGGTGGACATGAGCGAGTTCCAGGAGCGGCACACCGTGAGCCGGCTCGTCGGCGCGCCGCCCGGCTACGTGGGCTACGAGGAGGCCGGCCAGCTCACCGAGGCCGTTCGCCGCCGCCCGTACGCCGTCGTGCTGCTCGACGAGATCGAGAAGGCGCACCCGGACGTGTTCAACATCCTGCTCCAGGTGCTCGACGACGGTCGGCTCACCGACAGCCAGGGCCGGACCGTGAACTTCAAGAACACGGTACTGATCATGACGAGCAACCTCGGCTCGGAGCTGATCACCGGCACCCAGCGGGCCGTGGGCTTCGGCGCGGGTGAGCCCGGCAGCGCCCAGGAGAGCGACGAGCTGCGGGAGCGGCTGATGCGGCGGCTCCAGGAGAACTTCCGGCCGGAGTTCCTCAACCGCATCGACGAGGTGATCATCTTCCGCCGGCTGGAGGCCGCGCAGCTGCGCCAGATCACCGAGCTGCTGCTCGAGGAGACCCGCCGCCGGCTGCACGCCCAGGACATCGAGGTGGAGTTCACCACCGCCGGCATCGACTGGCTCGCCGAGCACGGCTACCAGCCGGAGTTCGGCGCCCGGCCGCTGCGCCGGGTGATCCAGCGCGAGGTGGACAACCAGCTCTCCCGCATGCTGCTGGAGTCGGCCATCTCACCCGGCCAGCGGGTGACGGTGGACGCCCGCGACGGGGCGCTCACCTTCGACGTGGGCGCCGGCGAGCGGGGCTACACCGCCGCCACGACGTCGCACCCGCGATGAGTGGCGGGAAGGGGCCCGAGCGGGAGGAACCCCGGGAGCGGGAGGAACCCCGGGAGCCGGAGGAGTCCCGGGAGGAGACCGGGCATCCCGAGCCGATCCGGGTCCGCCCGACGGCCAACCCGTCGCGGGTACGGATGCCGGCGGAGGGCCCGAGCCGGAAGAAGGACGAGGGGGACCCGGAGGAGACCGGGCCGCCACCCGGAGAGGAGGGCTGATGGTACGCGAGAAGCGGCTCGAACCCGAGGTGGAGGTGCTGTGGGACGACTTCCACGCCCAGGTCAACGTCCCGTCCGAGCAGCTGCGCCGGTGGCTGCTGACGCGGGGCTCCGGTGAGGAGGCCTTCGGCGCGGACCCCGACCTGGGCCTGCCCGAGCCGGGCCGGCAGATCCTCCAGGTGCTGACCAAGCGGAAGGTCGACCTCACGCCGGAGGACATCGAGGTGATGCGGGAGGCGGTCGACCGCATCCAGTCCCTCGTGGACGCCCGGCCGCCCCGGGGCAACG
Organism: Micromonospora costi; assembly: GCF_003626655.1. Classification (GTDB taxonomy): domain Bacteria; phylum Actinomycetota; class Actinomycetes; order Mycobacteriales; family Micromonosporaceae; genus Micromonospora; species Micromonospora costi. The sequence continues at coordinate 206,010 of NZ_RBAN01000006.1, read as the reverse complement.
CCGACGACGAGTGGCGGCACTCCCTGCTGGACCTGGGCCACGACGTCCTCATCGAACGCTGAGGCACGCCACGTCGGCGTCGTCGCCCCGGCACACCCTGCCGGGGCGACGACGCCGTGGTCGGCCGCCAGTGCGGGCGGGTCAGGTGCCCTGGTCGGACTCCAGGCTGCCGATGGTGATCCCGGCGGCGTCGGCCGCGGTCTCCCGGTCGGCGCGCATCTGCTCCTCGCGGGTGAGCAGGTTGGCGTACTCGGTGATGTCCGCCGGCCCGGGCACGTCCGGCAGCCGGCGCAGAAAGGCCTCGACGTCCTGGGCGGCGGCGGTGTGCGCCGCCGCGGCCCGGCGCAGCCGCGCCCGGTCGTCGTCGGCGGAGGAAGAGTCCGTCATGGTGGCCCTGATACCCGCCACTACGCGGTTCGCACCCCATCCAGGTCGGTGAACGGCCCCGCCGGCGTCGACCGGCGGACGCCGAAGGCCGGGTTGCGCACCAGCCAGGCCAGGTACGCCGGGTGCGGAGCCAGCGAATCGGTGTACGCGGACTTCGCCGTCTCCAGCACCGGTTCGGCGACCGGGGCGGCGGGGGAGTCGGGGTGCCAGCCGAACATCAGCCGCCAGCGCAGCGGCGTGCCGGCCAGCCGCCGGGTGACCAGCCCGCCGGGCGGACGGAACGTGGCCTGGCACAACGCGACCGCCTCACCCGCGTCCACAAGGTCGACGCAGCCGCGGACGTCGGCCTCGTACACCTTCCGGGGTGTGAAGCCGGCCCGGGCGCAGGCGGCCGCGAAGCAGTCGCCGAAGCAGCCGTCGCCGGGCGCCGCCACCCACTGCTCGTCGCGCAGGTCCACGAGCCGGATCTCGTCGCGCCCGGCGAGGGGGTGGGTCTCCGGCAGCAGCACCATCACCGGGTCGACGGCCACCTCCCGCCAGCTGAGCCCGAGATCGGCCGACGGGTTCGAGTCCCCGCAGACGCCGGTCAGCACGAAGTCCAGCCGGCCGCCGACGACCAGCTGGGCCAGCTCGTCGACCGACCACGAGGCGTACGTGGTGATCTGCGCCTGCGGGTGCTCGGCCGCGAGCCGGTGCACGAGCCGGCCGAGGATGGGGCTGTTCACCCCGCCGAACCGGTACCGGCGGGGGGCGTCCGCGGCCCCGGCCAGGCGGGCGGCCTCGTCCTGCAGGCCCTTCATGGCGGGCAGCAGCACCCGGGCGCGGGCGAGCACAAGCTCGCCGAGCGCGGTCGGCCGGGCGCCCCGCCGGTCACGCTCGAACAGCGGGCCGCCGAGGGTCCGCTCGATGCGTTGGAGCTGGGCGGTCAGCGCCGGCTGGGCCAGGCCGAGCGTGGAGGCCGCCTTGGTGACGCTCCCCGTCTCGGCGATCGCGCACACCACCCGCAGGTGTCGCAGCTCCAGATTCATACCGTGACGGTATGGCCCCGCTCCGGCCGGCGGAAGGGCCCGGACGGATCGGCGATGGTGGATGAGCGGCGGGCGCGCCGGGCACCGGCCGCGGCGCGCCGCACCGGCGTCAGCCGCGCGGGGGCTCCGGCAGGTCGTCCAGGTACGTCGGCCGGCCGGTGACCGCGTCGCGGACCTTGTCCACCACGCCCAGCGCCGGCTCGACGATCCGGTTCCAGGGCGGGGTGGCCGGTGTGCCCGGGTGCGGCCGGGTGGGTGCGGCCTCCTCGGCGATCTCCAGCCGGTTGCCGAGCCGGATCAGCTCCTCCGCGGTGGCCACGGCCCGCAGCTCGGTGAGGAGCGCGCCGACGCCGTCGACGTGGTGGCGCACCCGCTCGGCGACCTCGCCGAGGTCGTCGCCGGCGAGCGCGGCGAGCAGCGTGAGCAGGGCCGCGTTCGCGTCGAGTTCCCGGTCCACCCGCTCGGCCGCCGCGGGCAGCGCCACCCGTACGGCCGGCAGCAGGTACTGCTCCTCGGCGGACAGGTGCCGCGACAGCGCGGCGGTCAGCACCTGCACGCCCTCCCGCGGGTTCGCGTCCGGCCCGGTGAGCTGCGCCACGAGGTCCAGCAGCTGCCGGTGCTCCTCGTCGACGATGTCGGTGATGCGGCGTCCGCCGGGCCGGTAGCCCTCGTCCGGAGTGGGCGGCAGCGGCGGCAGGGGGACGGTCATGGTGCCCTCCTCGTCTGGCGGGCGGTGCGGACGGGACGTACGGTCGCGGGCGGCGGTACCCGGGCGGGCGTGCCGCGAAACCGCGCCCCGGCGCCGGGGCGGCACGTGCTGACCGCGGCGGGCGTCGCGGCTGGTATGAAGAAGCGATGACGAGCGACGCCTCCCGACCCGCGCCCACCGACGAGGTCGTGGACCTCTGCCGCGACCTGCTCCGGATCGACACCACCAACACCGGCGACAACGACACCAGCGTGGGCGAGCGCCGCGCGGCCGAGTACGTGGCGGAAAAGCTCGCCGAGGTCGGTGTCACGGCCGAGATCCACGAGTCCGCGCCGGGGCGGGCCAACGTCGTCGCCCGGATCGCCGGCACCGAGCCCGGTCGCGGCGCCCTGCTCGTGCACGGTCACCTCGACGTCGTCCCGGCCGACGCCGACGAGTGGTCGGTGCACCCGTTCTCCGGTGAGATCCGCGACGGCTACCTGTGGGGCCGGGGCGCCATCGACATGAAGGACTTCGACGCCATGGTGCTGGCCGTCGTGCGGCACTGGCAGCGCACCGGCGTCCGCCCGACCCGCGACATCGTCCTCGCGTACACCGCTGACGAGGAGGCGGGCAGCGACTACGGCGCCCACTTCCTGGCCCAGCGGCACCGCGACCTGTTCGACGGCTGCACCGAGGCGATCGGCGAGGTGGGTGGCTTCTCGTACTCGGTCAGCGACACCCAGCGGCTCTACCTCATCGAGACGGCCGAGAAGGGGCTCGACTGGCTGCGCCTGCACGCCAAGGGCCGGCCGGGACACGGCTCGATGGTGCACGACGACAACGCGGTCACCGCGCTCGCCGAGGCGGTGGCCCGCGTCGGCCGGCACCGCTTCCCGGTGGTGGTCACCCCGACCGTCCGGGCCTTCCTCGAGGAGGTCTCCGACGTGCTCGGCATCGAACTCGACCCGGACGACCCGGAGACGGCGATCGCCAAGCTCGGGCCCATCGCCAACATCATCGGCGCCACGATCCGCAACACCGCCAACCCCACCCGGCTCGCCGCCGGCTACAAGGACAACGTGATCCCCGGTCGGGCCACCGCCACCATCGACTGCCGCAGCCTGCCCGGGCAGTCGGAGCTGCTGGAGGCGCAGCTGCGCGAGCTGGTCGGGCCGGACATCGCCATCGAGTACATCCAGCGCCAGCCGGCCCTGGAGACGACGTTCGACGGCGACCTGGTCGACGCCATGTCCGCCGCCCTGCGGGCCGAGGACCCGGGGGCGCGCCCCGTCCCGTACATGCTCTCCGGCGGCACCGACGCGAAGGCGTTCTCGCAGCTCGGCATCCGGTGCTTCGGCTTCGCCCCGCTGCGGCTGCCCGCCGACCTGAACTTCTCCGCGCTGTTCCACGGCATCGACGAGCGGGTTCCGGTCGACGGACTACAGTTCGGCGTGCGGGTTCTCGATCGGTTCCTCCGCACCTGCTAACCCGTGTCCGGTCGCAACCCGACGCGGAACCTCCCCATCGTGAAGGGACAACCTCGCATGACCGACCAGCACGGTGAGCTGGACGCCGCCCTCGAGCGGGTGATCGACGCGGCCCGTCGCCATCTGGCCGCCGTTCGCGCCGCGCAGGGCCGCATCGACGACGACGACGTCTGGCAGGCGTACGTGGCGTTGAACAACGCCTCCTACGCCTACGACGAGCAACTTCTGGACGCCTTCGGCGAGGTGACCCCCTGGGACGTCGACTCGATCGACCCCGACGAGGCCGACGAGCGCTTCGGCGGCGGCGCGGAGGGCGTCGAGGCCACCGACCCGCACCCGCGGGTCATCTCGGTCCGCCAGCGCCGCGACTACCGGGTGCCCAGCATCTCCGCGCTCATGCGGGTCGCGGAGATCGCGCGCCGCGAGAGCACCCCCGAGGACGACGAGCCGGCACCCGTCGAGGGCGTCGGCGAGGCGGTGCTGGAGCTGCTGCAGAGCGGCGACGGCTCGCTGGGCGCGCTGGACATCCCGGAGCTGGAGCCGCTCGACGGGGTGGTGATGGTCAGCGAGGTCGGCACCCCGGTCGACCTGGAGTCGTTCGACGACGACGACCCGGTCGGCCCCTTCCAGCCGGCCGCCGACGACCGCCTCGTCGGCCGGCTCGACGAGCACCCGTTCCTCGAACTCGACGACGAGCACGACCACGCCCACTAGGCCCGTCGCCCCGGGGCCCGGCCGTACGGCATCGGGCCCCGGGGCGCCGGCGTCTCCGGGTCCGCGGGACGCGGCCCTCAGTACGACAGGCCCGGCTGCGGCTGGTTGATCCGCCGACGGCGCAGCATGACCTGCCGCGTGCCGTCCCGGAACAGCCGTACCCGGGCCAACTCCCATCCGGAGAACTCCGCCTGGATCGCCAGCTGCGCCGCGGCGGTCAACCGGTCGACGTTCGGCGGCAACCGCAGCGGCGCGTATTCGTAGTCCATGGGCCCTATGCTGCCCAGCCCGGCGACCGTCCGCCACCCCCTGGGGCGTGACCGACGCCGCTGCCCGGGAGGTTCGTGCCGCCCTGGGCGTTACCCCGCCGCCGCGTTCGCCGTGAGCAGCCCGGCCAGCGCCGGCGCGGACAGCGCGACCGCCCGGGTGCTGCCCGGGTCCACCGCCAGACCCCACGAGGCGTCCGGCCAGTCCGCGAACAGCTCCGCGCAGGGCAGCGCGACGAACGGCACCCCGCCCCCGGCGAACGCCGCGAGGGCGCGCGGGGACGTGAACACCGGCAGCAGCGGGGCGCCCGTCGGGTCGCCGACCACCGTCCAGGGGAAATCGCCGTCGGGCGTCGGCTCCCCGGCCAGCGGCACGCACACCGTGGCGCCGGCCAGCAGTCCGAGGTACGCCGGCAGGTCCCGCCGCTCGGCGGCCTCGGCGAGCCGGGCCGCCACCTCGGGTTCGCCCTCCGCGTCGTCCGGGGCGGCCCGCGGGGCCGGCGCCACCGCGGGCGGCCGGTCGGCGTCCGGGCCCGCGGTCGGGCCGGGTGTCGGTGTCGGTGCGGCGGTCGGGCCGGGCGTCTCCGCGGTGGCCGGGCCGGGCGTCTCTGCGGCGGTCGGGCCGGGCGTCGGGGGGACGGGTCGGCAGGAGAGCGCGCCCGGATCGCCGGTCAGCACCTCGGCGGCCGTGCGGGTGACGAAGGCGCTGAGCCGGTCCAACTGCTCCGGGGTGCGGGCCGTCTCGTACCACCAGACCGTGCCGCCGGTCGACCGCTGCCAGCCGAGCGCGGCCAGGCGGGCCTCGTCGTAGCCGGGACACAGCGCCCGGACCACGTCGCGGCGCACCAGCAGGCGCAGCCCGCGGGAACCGGCGGACAGCTCCAGGTCGGTGTCCCGGTCGCAGCCCGCGAGCGTGTCGCGCAGGCGGGCCACGATCTGCGGCCAGGTCGGCGCTGTCATGCCGGCGCGTCCGGCAGACGGCCGCCGAGCCGCCCGAGCCGGTCGACGGTCTCCTCCAGGCGGCGCATGGCCGAGAAGTCGCCCGGCTTGCCGAACAGCTCGGTGAGGCCCGCGCCGAGCGTGGCGTCCAGCCCCTCGGTGCGTTCCTCCATCTGCGTCACGGCGGCCGTCCGGGCCTTGCCGTACGCCTCGAGCACCAGCTCCGCGATCCCCTCGGTGCCCAGGCGCAACGCGGCGGGCGCGAGAGTGAGACCGGTGAGCACGCCGGTGACGTCGACGGTCGCGGTGACCAGACCGGACTCGTCCGTCGCGGTGCCGGACAGCTCGGTCAGGTCGTCGCGGAGGCCGGCGAACCGGCGCTCGATGTCCGCGATCCGCCCGGCCAGTGCGTCGAACGCGGACGACGGGTCAGTCATGCGAATCCTCCCCCGTGGACGGTGGCACCGGGGTGGTGCCCGATGGCCGGGAAATCGTATCGTCGGTGCGCCGGACACACGGGGGAGGAGCGGGCATGCCGCCGGATATCGAGGTCGACGTGCAAGCGGTCCGTCGACTGGAGAACAGCGCCAGGCAGGTCGCCGGCTCACTGGGCGCCCTCGAGGCGCGGATCGCCTCGGCCGGTGACGTGCCGTCGGACGCCTTCGGCCACCTGCCGTTCGCGAGCGACATGCTGCGCGACAAGTACGCCGAGCAGGTCAACGACGGCATGGAGCTGTTCCGCGCCGCGCAGGCCGCCTTCGAGCGGGTGGCCTCGGCACTCGGCGACACGGTGACCGCGTACGAGCGCAACGAGCAGGAGATCGACTCCGGCTTCAAGGCCATCCAGTCGGGGATGGCCCGGTGAGCGGGCCCGCGGGCAGCGCCGTCCAGTTGTGGAACGGCCTCGACAACGCGCTCTCCGGGGTGGAGGCGGCGGTCGACAGCGTCTGCCGCACCCTGGCCTGGCCGCTCATCCAACTCGTCGACATGGTCGACGGCGAGCCCGCCGCCCTGCAGGCCAAGGCCACCGAGTGGGACGCGCTGGCCGCCCAGGTGCGCGAGCTGGCGCAGGGGCACCGCGGCACCCGCGAGGCCGCACAGCCCGGCTGGCGCTCGCCGGCCGGTGACGCGTACGGTGAGCGGCTGGCCGAGGTGGAGCAGCAGCTTCTCGACCTCGCCGAGCAGTTCGCCGCCACGGCGGAGTACCTGCGCGGTGTGGCCGAGGCGCTGCAGATCGTGCACGACGTGCTCGTCGACCTCTGCGTCGAGTTCGTGAACTGGCTGCTGGTCACCCTCGTCACCGCGCTGCTCATGGCGCCGTTCACCGCCGGCGCGTCGTGGGCAACGGGCATGGCGGTGTCGGCGACCCGCGGCATGATCACCGTGGCCCGGGCGCTGAAGGTCATCAAGCCGCTGGCCACCCACCTCCAGAAGGTGATCCGGCTGCTCCAGCGGGTGCTCGTCTACCTGCGGAAGCTGCGCAGCCACCTCGACAAGCTCGTCGACAAGCAGAAGGCGCTGCGCAAGGGCATGAAGTCGGTCAACAAGCGGCGGCTCGCCGGCAAGGCCGACAAGTGGTACCACAAGGTCACCGACCCGGCGAAGGGCACGTTCAAGCTGGGCAAGTCGGGTTCGCCGTTCGACATGAGCAGCCTGGAGCGGATGAAGGCCCTCCGCGAACACGGCTTCAGCGAGGGCGCCCGGGTCATCGGCCGGGACTGGGCCACCAACCTGCCGTGGAACGTGCCGAACTCGGTCGTGCACGGCGTCACCTGGGGTTCCGTCGCGCTCGTGAGCGGGCTGTCCGTGCCCGGTGCCGACCTGGTCAGCGACAAGGTCGGCCAGGCCGTGCAGGACGGCGCGGACTGGATCGACCAGAATGTCTTCGGGCAGCCGCCTGCCGAGCAGCCGGCGGGTCGTTAGGCAGGTCGAGGAGGCCGTACGTGACGTCAGGGGAGCGGGGTCGGCTCGGTCGGCTCGCCGACGCGGTGCTCGGCGGTGCGCGGGCCGCCCGCGACAAGGCCCGCGAGCTGCGCGACGAGTTCCGCACCAGCGACGGGCCCGAACGAGCGCTCGTCGCGCCGCTGGTGCCCGGCCAGGAGCTGCGCTACGTCGGGCTCGCCCCGGTCCGTACGCCCGAGACGCACCGCGCCGGCAGCCAGCTCGCCGACCGGATGGGCGACGAGCTGGCCGACGCTCTGGACCCGCGCGCCCTGTTCGGGCTGCTCAACATCGTCAACCCGGTGGTCTGGGTGGACGCGGTCATGACCCCCGTACGGTTGGCCGCGGGGGTGCTGCTGCTGCCCGGCAAGGCGGCCGCCGTCGCGGCCGGCCTGCCCGAGGCGGCGGCCGGGGATGCCGCGCCCGAGGCGGGTCCACCGCACCAGCCGGCGCAGCGGGAGCCGCTGCCGCTGACCGAGGAGCAGGAGGCGTTCCGGGCGCTGTTCCGCCTCAGCCGTTACCGTCCGCTGGCCGACCAGCTCGCGGAGATCGCCTACCGCCGCCGGTACGTGTTCAGCGGCGACCTCGCCACCCTCGCCGGCAGCCTGCTGCTGTTCCTCGACCGCTACACCGGCACGCCGCTCGCCGTGACCGACACCCACCTGCACCTGCTGCGGATGGGGCGGCGACCGGACGAGGGCCGGCCCGACCGGCGCCAGCCGCGGGTGCTGTGGAGCGTGGAGCGCCGCCGGGTGCTCCGCGTCGACTCCGACTCCGGCATGGCCGGCCTCACCCGGTTCCCGTCCACGATCTTCTTCGACGACGGATCGTGGATCCGGGTCGTCAACTCGGCGACCCGCGACGACCAGTCCCGGTTCCTCGCCGCGATCCGCGAGATCCCCGGGAAGCGCCCCACCCCCTGACACCGGTCCTGGCCGGCCCGGGGGTACGCCCTCCGCCCCCGGCCGGTCAGCTGTCGCGCTCGGGATAGCCGACGGGCACCGCCGAGACGTCGTCCAACGCCGTGGTGATCTCCTCCGGCAACGTCATCCGCTCGACCTGGAGCGCGCCGAGCAACTGGCCGACCGTGCGGGCGCCGAGGATCGGGGCGGTCACCCCGGGCCGATCCCGGACCCAGGCCAGGGCCACCTCCAGCGGCGACACGCCCAGCCCGCCGGCGGCGGTGGCCACCGCCTCGACGATGCTGGAGCAGCGCGGCTCCAGGTACGTGGCGACGAACCGCTCGAAGTGCGGCGAGGCCGCCCGCGAGTCCGCCGGGCGCCCGTGGCGGTACTTGCCGGTCAGCACACCCCGGCCCAGCGGCGACCAGGGCAGAACGCCCAGGCCCAGCGCGTCGCAGGCGGGCAGCACCTCCCGCTCCACGCCCCGTTCGAGCAGCGAGTACTCGACCTGGGAGGCCACCACCGGCGCGCGTCCCGGCCACGCCGCCTGCCAGGCCGCCGCCCGGGCGGTCTGCCAGCCGGAGAAGTTCGACACCCCGACGTACCGGACGCGGCCGCTGGCCACCGCGTGGTCCAGCGCCGCCAGGGTCTCCTCCAGGGGCGTGTCCGGGTCGTAGCCGTGCACCTGGAACAGGTCGACGTGGTCGGTGCCGAGGCGCCGCAGCGACGCGTCGAGCGTACGCAGCAGGTGCCCGCGGGAGTTGTCGCGGCGCCGGCCGTTGCCCGGCCGCAGCCCCGCCTTGGTGGCGATCAGCAGCTCGTCGCGGGGCACCAGGGTGCCGAGCAGCGACCCGATCACCGACTCGGCGTCGCCGTCGCCGTACACGTCGGCCGTGTCGATGAGGTTGCCGCCCGCGTCGAGGTAACTCTTCAGCTGGGCGGCCGCGTCGTCGGCGTCGGTGTCCCTACCCCACGTCATGGTGCCGAGGGCGAGCCGCGAAACCGCCAGCCCGCTTCGGCCGAGCGGTCGCTGTTGCATGGGTGAACCTTATTTCGAACCCGCCGCAACCGATATCCTCGCTCCCGTCATGTCTCCCGGGTTCTGCCGGTGTTCCTGCCTCCCGAGCGCCGGATCCGGCCCGTGGCCGCCACAGCGGTGAGCCGGTGATCGGGCCGCCGGCCCGCATTGCGTAACCTGATGCGACCTGTGGTGCGGATGGGGGAGGACCATTGCGACTCGGGCTCAGCCTCGGATACCAGACGGCGTGGAGCACGCCGGCCGACCACCTGGCCCTGGCCCAGGAGGCGGACCGGCTCGGCTATTCGGTGGTGTGGGCGGCGGAAGCCTACGGCTCCGACTCGCCGAGCATGCTCGCCTGGATCGCCGGGCAGACCGAACGGATCGACGTGGGCAGCGCGGTGATGCAGATCCCCGCCCGCACACCGGCAGCCACCGCGATGACCGCGGCGACCATCGACGCCCTGTCCGGCGGCCGGTTCCGGCTGGGCCTGGGCGTGTCCGGGCCGCAGGTCTCCGAGGGCTGGCACGGCGTACGCTTCGCCAAGCCCCTCGCGCGTACCCGGGAGTTCGTCGACGTGGTCAAGCTGGCGATCGGCCGTAAGGAGGTCGCGTACGCCGGGGAGCACTACACCCTGCCGCTGCCCGACGGCCCCGGCAAGGCGCTGCGGCTCAGCTTCCACCCGCCGCGCGACCATATCCCGATCTACCTGGCCGCCGTCGGCCCGAAGAACCTCGAACTGGCCGGTGAGATCGCCGACGGCTGGCTGGCCGTCTTCTACGCCCCGGAGTTCGCCGAGGAGCAGCTCTCCTCCGTCCGCGCCGGCCGCGCCCGCGTCGGCAAGGACCTCGCCGGCTTCGACGTGGTGCCGTCGGTCCCCGTGGTGGTCGGCGACGACGTGGCCTCCTGCGCCGAACTGGTCCGCTGGTACGCGGCGCTGTACGTGGGCGGCATGGGCAGCCGGAAGCAGAACTTCTACAACCAGCTCGCCACCCGGATGGGCTACGGCGACGCGGCGCGGGAGGTGCAGGACCTCTACCTCGCCAAGCGGCAGCGCGACGCGGCCGCCGCGGTCCCGCTGGAGTTCATCGACCGGACGTCGCTGCTCGGCCCGAAGGAGCGCATCGCCGAGCGGATGCGGGAGTACGCCGCGGCGGGCGTCACCACGCTGTCGGTGACCCTGTTCGTGGCGGACCGGGACAGCGGTGTGCAGACCCTGCGTACCGTCGCCGAGGCCCTGGACCTGTCCGGAGTCGGCGAGTGACCTGGGTCGAGGCCATCGTCCTGGGCATCATCCAGGGGCTCACGGAATTCCTGCCGATCAGCTCGTCGGGGCACCTGCGGATCACCTCCGCGATCTTCTTCGGGCGCGACGCCGGCGCGTCCTTCACCGCGGTGACCCAGCTGGGCACCGAAGCGGCCGTGCTCATCTACTTCGCCAAGGACATCTGGCGGATCGCCCGCACCTGGGTCGTGGGGATATGGGACCGCTCGGTCCGCTCCAGCCTCGACTACCGGATGGGCTGGTACGTCATCATCGGCTCGATCCCGATCGGGCTCTTCGGCTTCGTGTTCAAGGACCAGATCCGGACCGCGGGGCGCAACCTCTGGCTGGTGGCGACGACGCTCATCGTCTTCGCGTTCGTGCTCGCGTTCGCCGAGTACTGGGGGCGGCAGACGCGCAAGCTGGAGAACTTCCGGATGCGCGACGGCGTGGTGATGGGCTTCGCCCAGGCCATGGCGCTGGTCCCCGGCGTGTCCCGCTCCGGGGGTACGCTCACCGCCGGCCTGCTGCTGAACCTCACCCGGGAGGCGGCCGCCCGGTACTCGTTCCTGCTGGCCATCCCGGCGGTGGTGATGTCCGGGGTGTTCAGCCTGCCGGACGTCTTCGAGCCGGCCGCGGCCGGCACCGCGGCCCCGTCCGGCGCCCAGATGGTCGTCGCCACGATCATCGCGTTCGGCATCGGGTACGCGGCCATCGCCTGGCTGCTGCGCTACGTCGCCCACCACACCCTGTACGTCTTCGTGCTCTACCGGGTGGCGCTGGGCACGCTGGTCCTCGCGCTGCTGATGACCGGCACGATCGACGCCACCTGATCCCGACCTGAAGACGCCGCTGGCCGGCACCCCGTGTGTGGGGTGCCGGCCAGCGTGCTGCTCGTGTGTGTTGCTGGTTGTGTCAGCTGTTCCAGTGCTGGGCGACGAGGTCGGCGGCCTGCTGCTCCCACTGCGCGTACGCGTCGGGGTAGGCCGACACCTGCACGGTCTGCGCCGCTTCGGTCAGCGGCATGTCGTGCCAGCCGTCGACCTGCTTGAGGCCCTTCTGGAACGCCATGGTCGAGTACTGCGGGTCGGTGATCTGCTCCGGGGTGCCCCAGCCCGAGCTCGGGCGCTGCTGGAACAGGCCCAGCGAGTCGTGGTCGTTGGCGTCACCCAGGTGACCCAGGTTCTCCAGCTTGGACTCCTGCAGGCTGGTGGCGATGGAGATGACCGCGGCCCGCTCGTCCAGGCCCGACTTCTTCGTCGCGGCGATGATCGCCTTCGCGTTCTTCACCTGCTCATCATCAAGCTGGATCTGCGACTGGTTGCCCTGCGTGCCGTGTGGGATGAGCTTGGCCTTGTCCACGGTCGGCTTGTCCGTCTGCACGGCGGCGACGGGCTTCAGGTCGTGGGTGGGGGTGGCGGCGTGGGCGGCGATGGGGCCGGAGGCGACACCACCGGCGAACGCCAGACCAGCGATACCGAGCACGCTCTTACGCAGCATGGTGTTCATCGAAAGCTCCTCGGGGGTGAGACACCCGCCATGCCGTCGGGGGACGGCAAGCGGGTGCGAGCACCAACAGGCGCTCAACAAAACGGGGGAAAGTCTGTGGTCGGGGCGGCCATAGGGGGTTGGCCTGCGCCCGTGGGCCCAGCGCAACGGGCGGGGGGTGCTCCACCGCGCCGGGTCCGTCTGCAACGACCGGCGGCCCGCCATCATTCCCGGGGCCTGCGCTCGGCCCGCACCCTGGCGGGCTGGTTCCTCGGCCGTCGCGGATAGTCAACGCCCCCGACCCGCCGACGATTCCGGCCCCAGGATGCCACCGGTCACACCCACAAACCACCCACACCCACCCAGCGCGGCCACAAGCCGACCGAGCCCCCGCAGCCGGCCCGCCCGCCCGCTACGGCCAAAGGGTCAGGCCGGGCGGTTGCCGGTCTCCCCACGAGCGTGATGCCTCACAGGCATATTTATGCCTCTGAGGCATCACGCTCACGGTGGAAGGGGTGCCCGCCGACAGGCCCGCGAACCGGACACAGGACCCAAACCGGGCCGCCCGAAACCGGTGATCGACTCGACATCCTGGAAGTCGCGCTGTCCACCCCACCGGGACACCGCGACATACACGGAACCCGTGTCGATCACCGCCCGACCCGACCCGCGAACGCCCACGCAACCGCGATCGCGTTTCGCCGGAACATCGGTCGGGTGCGGGCGGCGGCCGTTGCCGTGTGTTGCGACCCGCGGCAGCCCACCGCTGATCACCCAGCCCTCGGGCCGGGCATCCAGCCCGGTCAGGTCCGCGGCGATCACCCCTCGGACTGGGCGCAGCCTCGTCAGGTCCGGCCCGGAGCCCATCTGGCCCGCCGCCGGTCGGCCAGCCGGGCGTGATCCACACCAGATCGCCGATATGGCGGCATCCCGCCCACCGTGACCCCGCCGTATCGGCGGAACGGAGTCGATCACGCCTGACACCCGCGCGCCCCACGGATGATCGACCCGACATCCGTGACGTCGCGGTGTCGACCCGACCCGGACACCGCGACGTGCACGGAACCCGTGCGGGTCACGACGTCGACCACCCCGAGGCGCGGTACCCGACCGGCCGGGCCGGGGTGGGGCGAGGCTCCGGGGGCGCGGGGGCGAGGCCCTAGGGTGGTGACCGTGGCGACCCTTCTGCTTCTGCGACACGGCCGTACGACCGCGAACGCCGACGGTGGTCTGGCCGGGCGGCAACCGGTCGAGCTGGACGACACCGGCCGGGCGCAGGCCGCCGCGGTCGGGGAGCGGCTGCGGGCGGTGCCGCTGGCGGCCGTGGTGACGAGTCCGCTGATCCGCTGCCGGCAGACCCTGGAACTGGCGCTGCCGGACGCGTCGCCGGTGGTGGAGGAGGGGCTGATCGAGTGCGGGTACGGGGCGTGGGAGGGGCAGCCGCTCAAGAAGCTGGCCAAGGACCCGCTCTGGCCCGTCGTGCAGCAGCACCCGAGCGCAGCGGTCTTCCCCGAGGGGGAGTCGATGGCCGCGATGGCGGCGCGGGCGGTGGCGGCGGTGCGCTCGTGGGACGCCCGGATCACCGCCGAGCACGGGCCGGAGGCGGTCTGGCTGGCGTGCAGCCACGGCGACGTGATCAAGGCCATCGTGGCGGACGCGCTCGGCGTACACCTGGATCTCTTTCAGCGGATCGTGGCCGACCCGGCGTCGGTGACGGCGATCCGCTACACCCCGTTGCGGCCGTTCCTCGTGCGGCTCAACGACACGGGCGGCGACCTGGCCGGCCTGGTGCCCCCGCCGGCGAAGAAGCGGCGGCGGGCGCCGCGACGTACCGATTCCGACGCCGCGGTGGGCGGCGGCGCGGGCGCGTCCGGGTGATCCTGGTGACGCTCGGGTGTGACGCCGGTACCCACAAGGGGGCAGGGGTGGCGATTCGGGTCGGTGGGGTGCGCGGTGCCATGGCACGCCGGATAGGGTCGTGGGTATGACCCACCAGGTGCACGCCTTCGAGCCGCCGGAGCGGTTCGTCGCCGGGACCGTCGGGCCGCCGGGGGAGCGGACGTTCTTCCTCCAGGCCCGCGGTGGAGGCCGGCTGGTCAGCGTCGCGCTGGAGAAGGTCCAGGTGTCCCTGCTCGCCGAGAAGCTCGAGGAGCTGCTCACCGAGGCGCACCGCCGGTTCGGGGTGGACCTGCCCGAGGCGCCGGCCGCGCTCGGCGACAACGACCCGCTGGACACACCGGTCGACGAGGAGTTCCGGGTCGGCACGCTGGGGCTGGCCTTCGACGTCGACACCGCGACCGTCGTGATCGAGGCGATCGCCGCCGGCGAGACGGAGGCCGAGGTCGAGCTGGGCGACTCCGAGGACGACGAGGACGAGGACGAGCCGGACGACGACCTCGACCGGCTGCGGGTCCGGCTGACCCCGCAGGCGACCCGCGAGTTCATCGAGCGGGCTCGGCGGGTCGTCAACGCCGGGCGTCCGCCCTGCCCGCTCTGCGGCCAGCCGCTGGATCCCGCGGGGCACCTCTGCCCGCGGCACAACGGTTACCACCGGTGACGTCGTCCGGCATCCAGCCCCGCCAGGACGGCAGCGCGGCGCTCCGGCTGCTGCGTGACGGCGAGCTCACCCTCGAGGGGCGGCTGGTCGACGCGTCGAACGCCACGCTGCGCGGTGTGCTGACGCTGGACGGCGCCAGCGCCCACTGCGTCTACAAACCGGTGCGCGGCGAGCGTCCCCTCTGGGACTTCCCGGACGGCACCCTGGCCGGCCGGGAGGTCGCCGCGTACCTGGTCTCGCGGGCGACGGGTTGGGATCTGGTGCCGCCCACGGTGCTGCGGGACGGCCCGTTCGGCCCGGGCTCGTGCCAGCTCTGGATCGACGAGCCGGCCGACGCCGAGCCGCTGGTCGGGTTCGTGCCGGCCGACGCGCTGCCGCCCCGCTGGTTTCCGATCGCGGCGGCCCGTGACGACGACGGCACTCCGTACGCCCTGGCGCACGCCGACGATCCCCGGCTGGCCCGGCTCGCGGTGCTCGACGCGGTGATCAACAACGCGGACCGGAAGGGCGGGCACGTCCTGGTCGGCCCGGACGACCGGATCTACGGCGTGGACCACGGCGTGAGCTTCCACGTCGAGGAGAAGCTGCGGACGGTGCTCTGGGGCTGGGCCGGCCGGCAGTTGCCGCCGGACGCGGTGCGGATGCTCGACACGCTCGCCGGCCAGGTCGCCGGCCCGCTCGGCGAGGAGCTTGCCGAGCACCTGACGATCAGCGAGGTCACCGAGGTGGCGGCCCGGATCGACCGGCTGCGCGACAGCGGCCGGTTCCCGCTGCCGCCGGAGGAGTGGCCGGCGGTTCCCTGGCCGCCCATCTGACGGCCGCCGTGACGGCCGCCCATCTGACGGCCGCCGATTTTACGGCCTCCCGCCGCGACGTCCGGCTCCCGGACGCCGCCCCGGCGACGACCCGGTGGGTCGTGCTGTCATGTTGATCACCCACGGGCGTGCCCTCGTGGTGTCGTGCCGCTCGTTAGGCTGGCGGGCATGGAACCGTGGGCGGGACACGAGGTGCCGCGGCTGCCGGGCAGGGGCGGGCCGCTGGCGTTGTACGACTCGGCGCGGCAGGGCGTGTATCCGAGCGATCCGACGGACGCGCGGATGTACGTCTGCGGCATCACCCCGTACGACGCGACCCACCTCGGCCACGCCGCCACCATGATCACGTTTGATCTGGTGCAGCGGGTGTGGCGGGACGCCGGGCGGCAGGTGCGGTACGTGCAGAACGTCACCGACATCGACGATCCGCTGCTGGAGCGCGCGGAGCGCGACGGTGAGGACTGGGTGGTCCTCGCGATGCGGGAGACGGCGCTGTTCCGGGAGGACATGGAGGCGCTGCGGATCATCCCGCCGCAGCACTACGTCGGCGCCGTCGAGTCGATCCCGGACATCGCCGAGAAGGTCCAGGTCCTGCTGAAGGACGGTGCCGCGTACCGCCTCGAGGACGGCACGGGCGACGTCTACTTCGACATCTCCGCCACCCCCCGGTTCGGCTACGAGTCGAACATGAGCCGCGAGCAGATGCTGGAGATCTTCCCGGAGCGCGGCGGCGACCCGGACCGGGAGGGCAAGCGCGACCCGCTCGACCCGCTGCTGTGGCGGGGCGCCCGCGAGCGCGAGCCGTCCTGGCCGGGCGGCGAGCTGGGGCCGGGGCGTCCGGGCTGGCACATCGAGTGCGCGGTGATCGCGCTCAACCTGCTGGGCGACCGGATCGACGTGCAGGGCGGCGGCAACGACCTCATCTTCCCGCACCACGAGGCGTCCGCGGCGCACGCCGAGCGGCTGACCGGTGAGGCGCCGTTCGCGGACCACTACGTGCACGCCGGCATGATCGGCCTGGACGGCGAGAAGATGTCCAAGTCGCGCGGCAACCTCGTCTTCGTGTCGCGGCTGCGCGCCGACCGGGTCGACCCGATGGCGGTCCGCCTGGCGCTGCTGTCCGGGCACTACCGCAGCGACCGCACGTGGACCGACGAGCTGCTGGCCGCCGCGCAGGAGCGGCTGGCCCGCTGGCGGCAGGCCGCCGCCGCGCCCGCCGGGCCGTCCGGGGCCGAGCTGCTGGCCGGCGTACGCGCTCGCCTCGCCGACGACCTCGACAGCCCGGGCGCGCTGGCGCTCGCCGACGCCTGGGCCGAGCAGGCCCTCGCGGGCACCGGCGACGACCCCGCCGCCCCGGCCCTGTTCGCCGACACCGTGGACGCCCTGCTCGGTATCCGCCTCTAACCCGCCCCCGCGCTCCCGCTCGTCCTCTCTCCCCGCGATCTTGCACTTTGTGCCCCGGCACAGAGGGCATACCGGGGCGGGACAAGGTCGGGCCCGCGTGGTTGCGGGTTGTCCTCACGAGCGTGATGCGTCAGGGGCATGAATATGACTCTGAGGCATCACGCTCCCGGTTGGCAGGTGCGCCGCCAACAGGCCACGCGAATCGGATAAAGCCCCAAACCCGCCGCCCCGAACCGATGATCGACTCGACATCCTTGAAGTCGCGGCGTCCACCGCACCCGGACACCGCGACATACAGACAACCCGTGTCGATCACCACCCGCCCCGACCCGTGACACCCACACAGTCCGAAGGGCGCACCGAAAGCTGCAAGATCGCGGGGGAGAGCAGGCCGGCGCTCGCGAACTCCCGCGCCGAGCAGGCCCTCGCGCGGCGCCTTCCACCACCGCGATCTTGCACTTTGTGCCCCGGCATAGGAGACATACCGGGGTGAAAGAAGGGCCGAAAGTGCAAGATCGCGGGGGTGGGGAGCGGGGGCGGGGAGCGGGACGGGGGGCGGGGAGCGGGGGTCAGCCCAGGACCAGGCCCGGGTCGGGGTCGGGGGCTTCGGCGGGGGCCGGGATCTTGTACTCCTCGGTGAGGGTGGTCATGGGACCGGGCCAGGTGGCCTGGGCGACCTCGATCGGTTTGTGCGCGCCGTCGTACGCGACGTGCAGCAGGTGCAGCACGGGGGTGTCGGGCCGGATCTGGAGGGTCTCGGCCTCCTCCCGGCTGGGCTGCCGGGCGCTGATCGTGTCGGTGGCGGTCACGTACCGCCGGCCGGTGGCCTCCTCGGCCTCCTGGTAGAGCGGCCGGCCGAACGCCTCGGCGCGCTCCAGCGAGGTGCCCGCGGCGTCTCCGGTCAGGAACCAGGAGGCGCCGACCTCGACGGGGGAGTCGTCGGTGCGGACGAGGTGCCGGCGGCAGATCAGCTCGGTGCCGTCGGGCACGCCGAACGCGTCGGCCACCTCGGGCGGTGCGGGCGCGCGGCCCACGGAGACGAGCTGCTGGCGGTACCGGGCGGCCAGGTCGGTGTGGTAGCCGCGGAAGCCGCCGTACCGTCCGCGGGCCAGGCGGTTGAGCCGCCGCCGGGTCCCCCGGACGTACGTGCCGGAGCCCGGCTTCGTGATGAGGACGCCCTCGACCCGCAGCTGGTCGACGGCGCGTTGCACGGTCTGCTTCGCGACGCCGAACATCTCGGCCATGGCCGGGATGGAGGGCAGCCGCTCGCCCGGGGCCCAGTCGCCGCGCCGCACCCGGGCCTTGAGCTGCGTCGCGATCTGCCGGTGCGGGAACTCGGCCGCCCCCGGGTTGATCTCCATGCCCGCCTCCCTGATCACAGCTAGGTTCCTAGGATGCCGTACACGGTGTGCGGCGCGCCACCCCGACACGCCACCACCGGCAGCGCGACTCACGACCGGGGGAAAAGACGAAAGCCCGGGCGGGGAAAAGACGAAAGCCCGG
Organism: Micromonospora costi; assembly: GCF_003626655.1. Classification (GTDB taxonomy): domain Bacteria; phylum Actinomycetota; class Actinomycetes; order Mycobacteriales; family Micromonosporaceae; genus Micromonospora; species Micromonospora costi. The sequence goes on along the minus strand of NZ_RBAN01000006.1, from coordinate 187,605 downwards.
GCCACGAACCGGTCGTGGCCCGGGCTTTGGAATCGAGTGGACCGGCGATCCGGCGGTGTCCCGGGTGGAACGGATGGATCCCGTGAGCCGGGAGGGCTACCAGGAGCCGGCGGTGGGGCCGGCCGAGCCGCCGCGCCGGCGCAGGTACTTCTCGAACTCCTGGGCGATCTCATCGCCGGTCAGCGGCGTGATGCCGGCGTCGCCGACCCGTTCCTCCAGCTCGCGGACGTACTCGCCGAGTTCGGCGTCCTGCTCGGCGGCGCTGCGGACGCGCTGCTCCCACTCGGCGGCCTCCTCGGCGAGGTCGGCCATCGGCACCGGCAGGTCCAGGACCTCCTCGACCCGGTGAAGCAGGGCCAGGGTCGCCTTGGGGCAGGGCGGGTTGTTGGCGTAGTGCGGCACGTGCACCCAGAACGAGACGGCGTCGACCTCGGCGCGGGTGCACGCGTCCTGAAGGACGCCCACGATGCCGGTCGGCCCGTCGTAGCGGGTGGGGGTGAGCTGGTAGCGCTCGGCGGCCCGGGAGTCCGAGGCGCTGCCGCTGATCGGCAGCGGCCGGGTGTACGGCACGTCGGCGAGCAGCGCGCCGAGCAGCACCACCCGCTCGACCTCGAGGCTGTGGCAGATCTCCAGCACCTGTTCGCAGAAGGTGCGCCAGCGCATGCTCGGCTCGATGCCGCGAATCAGCACCACGTCGCGGTCGGTGCCCTCGGGGCTGGCGACCATGAACCGCGTCGTCGGCCACTCCACGCGGCGGGTCTCGCCCTCGGCCATCGTGATGGTCGGCCGGCTCACCTGGAAGTCGTAGAAGTCCTCCGGGTCCAGTTCGGCGACCTGGCGGGCCTGCCAGACCTGCTCCAGGTGCTCGACGGCGGCGGTGGAGGCGTCCGCGGCGTCGTTCCAGCCCTCGAACGCGGCGATGGCCACCGGCGAGCGCAGCACGGGCAGTCCGTCGAACTCGGTCACGCCCTCACCTCACCCTGCTCGTGGCGGGCGGCGGGGCCGGGCCCGGTCGTCCGCCGGCGGTGCACGGTGGCGTCCCTGTTCTCCTTCACGTCCGTCAGCCTACGTGCCGGGCCGGGATGCGGCCCGTCGGCCGCGCCGGTCGGCCGGCCCGACCACTCGGACGAAGTGGGTGAAAGCTCGCGCGGGTGATCCCGCTGACAGTATGTGGGAAGCACGGGTTGCGGCGGCCCGTCGGCGCCGCGCCGCACTAACCTGGCCGTGTGCGGACTTCGTTGCTCGATGCGCTGGCGGACCGGATCCTGATCGCCGACGGGGCGATGGGGACGATGCTGCAGGCGGCCGACCTGACCCTGGACGACTTCGACGGCCTCGAGGGCTGCAACGAGATCCTCAACGTCACGCGGCCGGACGTGGTCCGGGGCGTGCACGAGGCATACCTGGCCGCGGGCGCGGACTGCGTGGAGACCAACACCTTCGGCGCCAACCTGCCCAACCTCGGTGAGTACGGCATCGCGGGGCGGATCCGCGAGCTGTCGGAGGCGGGTGCGCGGCTCGCCCGGGAGGCCGCCGACGCGTACGCCTCGTCGGAGCAGCCGCGGTTCGTGCTGGGCTCGATGGGCCCCGGCACGAAGCTGCCCACCCTCGGGCACGCCGCCTACGCCACCCTGCGCGACGCGTACCAGGAGAACGCGGCCGGCCTGATCGCCGGTGGGGCCGATGCGCTGATCATCGAGACCTGCCAGGACCTGCTCCAGGTGAAGGCCGCCGTGGTCGGGGCTAAGCGTGCCCGGGCCGAGCTGGGGCGGGAGGTGCCGATCATCTGCCAGGTGGCCGTGGAGACCACCGGCACCATGCTGCTGGGCAGCGAGATCGGTGCGGCGCTGACCGCCCTCGAGCCGCTCGGCGTCGACCTGATCGGCCTCAACTGCTCGACCGGCCCGGCCGAGATGGGCGAGCACCTGCGTTACCTGTCCCAGCACGCGCGCATCCCGGTGTCGGTGATGCCGAACGCCGGCCTGCCCGTGCTGACCGCCGACGGGGCGTACTTCCCGTTGAGCCCCGTCGAGCTGGCCGACGCGCTGGAGCAGTTCGTCACCGACTACGGCGTCGCGCTGGTCGGCGGCTGTTGCGGCACCACCCCGGAACACATCCGGGTGCTGGTCGAGCGGCTGCGCGGACGGCGGCCGGTGGCCCGGGAGCCGCGTCCCGACGCGGGCGTCTCGTCGATCTACCACCACGTGCCGTTCGCCCAGGACGCGAGCATCCTGATGGTGGGGGAGCGCGCCAACGCCAACGGGTCCAAGGCGTTCCGGGAGGCGATGCTCGCCGGGGACTGGCAGGCGTGCGTCGAGATCGCCCGCGCCCAGGCGCGCGACGGCTCGCACCTGCTGGACCTCTGCGTCGACTACGTGGGGCGCGACGGCACGCAGGACATGCGCGAGCTGGCCGGCCGGTTCGCCACCGCGTCGACCCTGCCGATCGTGCTCGACTCCACCGAGCCGGCCGTGATCGAGGCGGGGCTGGAGATGCTCGGCGGCCGCTGCGTGGTCAACTCGGTGAACTTCGAGGACGGCGACGGCCCGGAGTCCCGGTACGCGCGGGTGATGCCGGTGGTCCGCGAGCACGGCGCCGCCGTGGTGGCGCTGCTCATCGACGAGGAGGGCCAGGCCCGTACGCGGGACTGGAAGGTACGCGTGGCGTCCCGGCTCATCGACGACCTGACCGGCCGGTGGGGGCTGCGCCGGGAGGACATCCTCATCGACGCGCTGACCTTCCCCATCGCCACGGGGCAGGAGGAGACCCGGCGCGACGGGATCGAGACGATCGAGGCGATCCGGGAGATCGCGACGCGCTACCCGGGGGTCAACTTCACGCTCGGCATCTCGAACGTGTCGTTCGGCCTGAACCCGGCCGCCCGGCAGGTGCTCAACTCGGTCTTCCTGCACGAGTGCGCGCAGGCCGGCCTGACGTCGGCGATCGTGCACGCCAGCAAGATCCTGCCGATGTCGAAGATCCCCGACGAGCAGCGCGAGGTCGCGCTCGACCTGATCCACGACCGGCGCCGCGAGGGGTACGACCCGGTGCAGCGGTTCATCGAGATCTTCGAGGGGGTCGACGCCGCGTCGGCGCGGGCCACCCGGGCCGAGGAGCTGGCAGCGCTGCCGCTGGACGAGCGGCTCAAGCGGCGGATCATCGACGGCGAGCGCACCGGCCTGGAGGCGGACCTCGACACGGCGATGGCCGAGGGGCGTACGCCGCTGTCGATTATCAACGACCTGCTGCTGGACGGCATGAAGGTGGTCGGTGAGCTGTTCGGCTCCGGCCAGATGCAGCTGCCGTTCGTGCTCCAGTCCGCCGAGGTGATGAAGACCGCGGTGGCCTACCTGGAGCCGCACATGGAGAAGACGGACGACGACGGCAAGGGGCGCATCGTGCTCGCCACCGTGAAGGGCGACGTGCACGACATCGGCAAGAACCTGGTGGACATCATCCTGTCCAACAACGGCTACGACGTCGTCAACATCGGCATCAAGCAGCCGATCAACGCGATCCTCGACGCCGCCGAGGAGCACCGCGCCGACGCCATCGGCATGTCCGGCCTGCTGGTCAAGAGCACGGTCATCATGAAGGAGAACCTGGCCGAGATGGCCAGTCGCGGGGTCGCGGAACGCTGGCCGGTCCTGCTCGGCGGGGCCGCGCTGACCCGGGCGTACGTCGAGGACGACCTGCGGTCGATGTTCCCCGGCCAGGTGCACTACGCGCGCGACGCGTTCGAGGGCCTGGCCCTCATGGACCGGGTGATGGCCGCCAAGCGCGGCGGCGCGCCCGTGGTCGACCCGGAGCGGGAGGCGGCTCTCGCGGCCCGCCGGGCGCGCCGGGAGCGGCAGCGGGCGGTCGTCACCGAGTCGCTGCCGGCGCTGGACGACGCCTCGGTGCGCTCGGACGTGGCGCGGGACGTCCAGGTGCCGGCCCCGCCGTTCTTCGGCACCCGGGTGGTCAAGGGTGTGCCCCTCGCGGACTACGCGGCGCTGCTCGACGAGCGGGCCACGTTCCTCGGACAGTGGGGGCTGCGCGGCGCCCGGGGCGGCACGGGTCCGTCGTACGAGGAGCTGGTGGAGACCGAGGGGCGGCCCCGGCTGCGGTACTGGCTGGACCGGCTCATCGCCGACCAGGTGCTCGAGGCGGCCGTCGTGTACGGGTACTTCCCCGCGTACAGCGAGGGCAACGACCTCGTGGTGCTCGACGAGAACGGCCACGCCGAGCGGGCCCGGTTCTCCTTCCCTCGGCAGCGCCAGGAGCGGCGGCTCTGTCTGGCCGACTTCTTCCGGCCGCGGGGTGAGGAGCTGGACGTGGTGGCCCTGCAGCTGGTCACCGTGGGGCAGCCGATCAGCGAGTACACGGCGAAGCTGTTCGCCCGCAACGAGTACCGCGACTACCTGGAGGTGCACGGCCTGTCCGTGCAGCTCACCGAGGCGCTGGCCGAGTACTGGCACAAGCGGGTGCGCGCCGAGCTGACGCTGCCCGGCGGCCGTACGGTGGCCGACGACGACCCGACGGACCTGGCCGGCCTGCTGCGCACCGACTACCGCGGCTGCCGGTACGCCTTCGGCTACCCGGCGTGCCCCGACCTGGAGGACCGGGCGAAGATCGTGGAGCTGCTCGGGGCGGAGCGGATCGGCGTGCAGCTGTCCGAGGAGTTCCAGCTGATGCCGGAGCAGGCCACCGACGCCATCGTGGTGCACCACCCGGAGGCCAGCTACTTCAACGCGAAGTGACATGTCCCTGCCCGAGCTACGCGACCTGCTGGAACGGCACGTACGGCCCGATCTGACCACGGCGATCGACGGCGTCCGGATCTGCAGGATCGACCCGGGCGCTCCGCCGGTGACCTCGATGTCGGGCACCGTTCTGGCGATCATCGCCCGGGGTCGCAAGCGCCTCGCGTTGGCGGACCGGATGTACGAGTACGGCGTCGGTCAGTACCTCGTCGCCTCGGTCGATCTCCCGGTGACGGGGCACGTCGTCGACGCGGACGCGGGCCGGCCCGCGCTCGGTTTCGGGATGACCCTGGAACCTGCCGCCGTCGCCGAGCTGCTGCTGGAGGTCGGGCCGGGGGATCTGCCGGGTTCCGCCGGTACCGCTCGGCCGGGAATCGCGGTCAGTGACGCTCCGGACGAGTTGCTCGACGCTGTCGTCCGGCTGCTGCGCCTGCTCGACCGGCCCCGGGACCGGAAGGCGCTGGCCCCGGTGTTCAAGCGCGAGATCCTCTGGCGGTTGATGACCGGTGAACAGGGCGACCTCGTCCGTCAGCTCGGCCTCGTGGACAGCAGCCTCAGCCACATCACACGGGCGGTGCGGTGGATCCGGGAGAACTACGCCCGGCCGTTCCGCGTCGAGGAGCTGGCGCAGCTGTCGGGGATGAGCCTGTCCGCCTTCCACCGGAACTTCCAGGCGCTGACGGCGATGAGCCCGATCCAGTACCAGAAGCACATCCGCCTGCAGGCGGCGAGATTGCTGCTGGCGAACAACCCCCACGACGTCACCGGCGTGGGCAGCCGCGTCGGATACGAGAGCCCGTCCCAGTTCAGCCGGGAGTATCGCCGCCTGTTCGGTGTTCCGCCCAGCGTCGACGCGGCACGTATCCGTGGCGGCGCCGGCCCCGCCGCCGGCGCACCGGCGTTGCCGTGACATCGCCGCGGCGAGCAGGATCGTGCAACCACCCAGGACGATTCTGCTAGCACGGGGTTTGCGGGTTTGTTTTGCTGGAATCACCACCGGAACGGCCACAGGGTTCCGGACCGGTGCTGGCAGGACAGGAGGCAGGGACCGTGGATGACACCGTCGCGCGAGCCCTCGCCATCGGACCGGACTCCTCCCCGGCGGAGCGCACCATCGACATCACCACGCTGGGCGCCCGCACGGGCATCCCGCGCCGCATCGAGATCTGGTTCCACCGCGTCGACGGTCGCTGGTACCTCAGCGGTATGCCCGGACCCCGTAGTTGGTACGCGAACCTGCGCGCCAACCCGCGGTTCACGGTGCATCTCAAGCACGGGGTCAGAGCCGACCTGCCAGCGACCGCGGTGCCCGTCGACGAGCCGACCCGACGGCGAGTGATCACCGCGATCCTCGACCTCCAGAACCGGCCCGAGATCGCCGCCCGGGTCGCCCGGCGCCAGGAGTTCGACGACTCGCCGCAGTACTTCAGCGACGAGCGGAAGCTCGACGTGGTCGAACAGCTCGTTCCGCTCGCCGAGAAGGCCGGCCTGCCGATGGCCCACCTCGCGATGGCGTTCGCGATCGCCCATCCGGGCGTGACCTCGGCGATCCTCGGGCCACGCACCATGGAACAGCTCGACGACCTGCTCGCCGGCGCCGACGTCATCCTGGACGACGAGATCCTCGACCGGATCGACGAGATCGCCCCGCCCGGTACCGACGCCGGCCCCAACCAGGCGGCCTACACGCCACCGGCCATCTCGGACGTGAACCTGCGCCGCCGGCCGATCGCCGAACGTTCCGCGGCCTGAGACGACGGCTCCGGTCGCGCCGGGAGCATCAGCTCCGGGCACTACCAGGTGGGGGCCGGGCGATCCGCCCGGCCCCCATCCTGTTGATCAACCGCATCGCTCGTTCCGATGGCACTTGATGCCGATTCGGGCGAGCATGCCCAGAATTATCCCTACGATGAGGTCTCTCCATGGAGGTGAAGGACATGCCGACCTATGTCGCGTTGCTGAACTGGACCGATCAGGGGATCCGAAACTACAAGGACACCGCGACGCGCGCCGACGCCTTCGCCACAGCGACCAAGATTGTCGGGGCGGATCTCCAAAAGCTTTACTGGACCGTCGGTCCGTACGACCTCGTGGCCGTCGTCGAGGCGCCCGACGAGGAAACCGCAGCCGCGGCGCTCCTGCAGCTCGGCGGGGCGGGCAACGTGCGTACCACCACCCTGCGGGCCTTCGGTCGGGAGGAGATGGAACGCGTCATCGGCAAGACCGCTGGCTAAGGGCCTTCCACCCGCTGCCGTTGTTGATGAGGATGTGCAGTGGGCCCTGCCAGTCGGCAACGAACGCCGCCACCGAGGCCAGTCGGCGAGGTCGAGCGGGGCCACCAGGGCCTGACCGGTATCGGTGCCGGCGGAGATGGCGTCGGCGACCCGCTGGCCCGCCTCGACATTGCGGACCGCAAGGGTTCGCCGGCGGATGCTTTCCCCACGAGGCCCTGTGTGGAACGGGTGGGGGCCGGGCGGTTCGCCCGGCCCCCGCCGTTCGTTCCGGCTCGGTCAGCCGAGGTACTTCTCCCACGGGCCCGTGATGGCCAGGGTGAGGCCCGGGTCCTGCATGTTGACGAAGAGCACCTTGCCGTCGGCGCTGAACGTCGGCCCGCAGAACTCGGAGTCGTTGAGCTGGTTGCGGGCGATCGCGTACGTCGGGCCGCCCGGGATCGAGCTGAGCACGTGGGACGCGCCCGAGCCGTCCTCGGCGAGCACCAGGCTTCCCCACGGGGTGACGGTCACGTTGTCCGGCCCGTCGAAGGTGAGGTCGTTGTACTTGACCGCCGTACCCTCCTCGGACTGGGTCTGGTGCGGGAAGTACGTCACGAGCTGGATGGTCTGGGCGCGGTAGTCGTAGAACCAGACCATGCCGTCGTGCGGCGCCGCGTCCGCCGGCAGGTCACCCTCGTCCCACGCGTACGAGTTGACCACGTACACGCCCTCGTCGGTGCCCCACACGCCCTCGAACTTGCGTCCGCGGGTGACCTGGCCGTCGGCGAACTGCTCGCGTACCGGCTTCGTCCGCGCGTCGCGGTCGGGCACCTCGATCCACCGGACGGGGAACGGGCGGCCCAGCTGGGCGGAGGTCAGGTAGGCGACGTCCGGCAGCACCGAGCCGTCGTCCATGATGATCTGCATCGCCGCGAGGACGCCGGCGTCGGCCTGGAGACCGGTGAGCACGCCGGGGCCGAGCTTCACGCCGCGGGGCGCGGTCCAGCGGTAGAAGAGGCCGTTGGGGCCGTCGGCGTCCTCGGAGAGGTAGACCTTGGTGCGGTCCTTGTCGACGGCCAGAGCCTCGTGGGAGTAGCGGCCCAGGCACTTGATCGGCCGCGGGTCCGCGCCGCCGTCGGCCCGGACCTCGAAGACGTAGCCGTGGTCCTTCTGGAAGACGCCGGTCCGGCCGTTCTCCTCCCACGTCTCGCCGGCCCGGTCCTCGGTCTCCTCGCAGGTGAGCCAGGTGCCCCACGGGGTCGGCCCGCCGGCGCAGTTGGCGACGGTGCCGGAGAGGGCGACGAACTCGCCGAGGTTGCGGCCGTCCCGGTCGGTCCTGATCACGGTGCAGCCACCGGCGTCGACGGCGCCCGGGTCGTAGACCGTGCCCTTGACGTGCGGCACGCCGAACGCCTCGCCCGGGTCGATCTCGTGGTTCTGGATGAGGGTGTAGCGGCCGTGCCCGGCGTCGTAGACGGCCATGCCGTCGTGGGCGGCCGGGGTCAGGCCCTGGCCCTGGTCGAGCCGGGTGACGCCGGTCCGGGTCACGATGGTGTAGCGGAAGCCCTCGGGCAGGGCCAGGATGCCCTTGGGGTCGTCGACGAGCGGCGGGAAGGGCACGTGGCCGGCGCCGGCCGGCGGGCGGGGCCGACCCGGGTGGGCCTGAGCCAGGGACGGGAGGCCGCCGGCGACGGCAAGCCCCACGCCGGCGGCGGCACCGCCGGCGAGGAAGGTACGACGGGACGAAGGCACGTGGATCAGCTCCTGGTCAAGGCAAGTGTGACGTGGGGACAGCCAACTCCTGCGGGCGGACGCCGACGCGTCCCTCGCGGGATCGACCGGTGACATCCGCGTGAAGAATCAGGGCTACTCACGCGTCGTCCAGGCGGCGGTGTGCCGCCCCGGGACGGCCTGACGGGGCCGGGCCGGAAGGGCCGACCGCCACGACTCGTGGAAGATCAATCGCTCTCCGCACTGGTCACATGATCGATTTTCCTGGCAGGGTTGGTAGATGGCCGCGCTGCTCCGCTCCCGACTGACCGACTGGACCGTCGTCGTACCGCTGCTCGCCGTGCTGGTGCTAGCCCTCACCTGGAATCGTGAACTACCGGCCGCCGTGACGTTCCTGGTGGCCGCGTTCCTCGCGGGCGCGGTGCTGGCGGCCGTGCACCACGCCGAGGTGGTGGCGCACCGGGTGGGGGAGCCGTTCGGCTCGCTGGTGCTGGCGGTGGCGGTGACGGTCATCGAGGTGGCGCTCATCGTCACGCTGATGATCAGCGGCGGTGACAAGACCCAGGCGCTGGCCCGGGACACCGTGTTCGCGGCCGTGATGATCACCTGTAACGGGATCCTCGGCCTGTCCCTGCTGCTCGGCGCGCTGCGCCGGCGGGTCGCCGTGTTCAACCCGGAGGGCACCGGTGGCGCGCTCGCGACCGTGATCACCCTCGCCGCGCTGAGCCTGGTGCTTCCCACGTTCACCACGAGCCGGCCGGGCCCGGAGTTCAGCCCCGCCCAGCTGACGTTCGCGGCGGTGGCGTCGCTCGCGCTGTACGGGCTGTTCGTGCTCGTGCAGACCGGCCGGCACCGCGACTACTTCCTGCCGGTGACCAGCGAGGGGCGGGTGATCGACGCCGAGGAGCACGCGAGCCCGCCGACCAACCGGGCCGCCCTGCTGAGCCTCGGCCTGCTGCTGGTCGCCCTCGTGGCGGTCGTGGGCGACGCCAAGACCGTCTCCCCGACCATCGAGGCGGGCGTGGCCGCCGCGAACCTGCCCCAGTCGTTCGTGGGCGTGGTGATCGCCCTGCTGGTGCTGCTGCCCGAGACGCTCGCCGCCGCCCGCGCGGCCCGGCGCGACCGGGTGCAGATCAGCCTGAACCTGGCCCTCGGCTCGGCGATGGCGAGCATCGGGTTGACCATCCCGGCCATCGCGATCGCCTCGATCTGGCTGGACGGGCCGCTGCTGCTCGGGTTGGGCGGCACCCAACTGGTGCTGCTCGCGCTCACCGCCATAACGGGTGTGCTCACCGTGGTGCCGGGGCGGGCCACGCTGTTGCAGGCCGGTGGGCATCTGGTGCTGCTCGCCGCGTTCGTCTTCCTGGCCGCCAGTCCCTGACCCGCCCCGGCCGGTGCCGCCGCGGGGCCCCGGTCCGGCGCCACCCTGTGCCAGGTGACGCGTGGACCGGGATCCCGCGGGTGTCGGGACTACGGCCAGGGGTAGAGGACCAGCGTCCAGGACGACGCCGACTCCTGCCGGCAGGAGTACGCGCTGTAGATCTGCTGGGCGTACACCCAGTCGTCACCGGTCTCGTCGCAGGCCGCCGCGGACGGGTAGCCGCCGCCGTTGATGACCTTCTGCAGGAGCTTGGTGGCGACGTAGTCGGCGACCCTGTTGCCGGTGGCGACGCCGTAGTCGGCGTCCCACTGGTAGTGCACGCCCAGGTAGATGCGGCTGCGGGCGTTCTCGGTGGCCGCCGCGCTGAAGCTGCTGAACGTGCGGGTCACGCCGACGGCGTGCGGGTCCTCGGTGGTCGCCGTGAAGGAGATGGCGTCGGTGCCGAAGTAGCGTTCCATGGTGCGGGCCCAGGCGGCGCCGAAGGTGGCGTGGCCGGAGACGTACGCGGGGAACGGCGGGCTGAAGTTGACGCCGTTGCGGTCGGCCGACAGCGGCTTCCACGCCGTGTCGGCGGTGGTCTGGGCGTTGCCGTCGGTCGCGGCCAGCTGGATGGCGCTCTCCGGCCGCCACAGGTCGATCTCGGTGAGGTACTTCGCGTCCCACGAGGCGATGCCGGCGTCGGCCATGGCCCCGGCGACGAGGGCGAACAGGCGCAGGTTGGCCATCTGGTCGAGGCCGCGCTGGGCGGACACGATCCGGGTGTGCGCGAACAGCTGGCCCGGCGGCTTGTAGGTGCCGTCGAGGTCGTTGGCCCAGAACCAGGCGATCTGCGTCTGCGTGGCGGTGCGGGTGGAGCCGGTGGCCCGGCCCAGGCTCTTGACCTCGTTGACCTGGCTGGCGTACGCGGCGCTGCTCAGCAGCGCCGGCATGGTGGAGTAGCCGCCGGGCAGCCGCGGCCGGAACTGACCGATCTTGTACGCCTCGGAGGCGCGGGAGAACATGCGGACGTTACCCCAGTTGGGGGTGGCGGCGTCGCCGGAGCCGGTGGGACGCCAGTAGCCCGGGTTGGTGTTGGGCGTGTACGTCGTGTTGGTGGCCGACCCGTCGCTCTGCCGGTAGGTGACCATGTTGGTGCCGGCCTTGACGCCGACGGCGCTCCCCTGCTGCTGGGAGGCGTCGGTGGGGATGCCGCTCTGCGCGGCGGTGAGGTCGGCCGAGAAATTGATGGACGGGTACAACGCGGTCAGGACGGTGTGGGCGGCGTAGTCGATGGCCGTTTCGACATCCGGGTTCGCCCAATTTCCGCTGATTGTGTTGTCGCCGGTGTAGTCGATTGCCAGGCAGTCGAAAACGTTGTAGCTGCCCGACTTGTAGCAGTTGATGGTATTGACGGCGTTGTACATCGCGAGGTGCATCATCGCGCCGGATCTGGCCAGCGGGCCGGGTGCGCCGCCGGCCATGCGGTAGGTCTTGAGCAGCACGTCGTTCCAGTGCAGGACGTGGTCGCCGATCGGCGCGGCCTGCGCCGGGCCGCCGGCGGCCGTCACGGCGACCGGTGTGAGCAGGAGGGCGAGCGCTGTGGCGAGCGCGCGTCTGAGGGATTTCCGCATGACGATTTCAGCTCCCTTGTTTCCCCGTAGGTGCCATGCCGCAGTGAGTCTCCGGTCCGAAGGAGACGGGCAGGCGACAGCGAGATCACGGGAACGCATCGAAAAATAGAAAGTATTCAATGTATGGGGAAAGCGGGATTTCCCGCGCTTTGGCGGCTGTCGACACCGAATTTCGATCCGGGCGGCGCGGAGGTCAGCCGGCGTCGGTCAGCCGGTCGGCCCGGCCGTGCAGGTAGCGCTGCTGGGCCAGGTTCGTCGACCGCGCGGCGGCCGTCCGGTAGGCGTCCCGGGCGGCGGCCCGCTCGCCGAGCAGCTCCAGCAGGTGGGCCCGCGCCGCCGGCAGGCGGGGATCGCCCGCGAGCCGGTCGTCGGCGGCCAGCTCGTCGAGCAGCGCCAGGCCCGCCGACGGGCCCCGGCTCATCGCCACCGCGACCGCGTGGTTGAGGGCCACCACCGGGTTGTCCTTCCCGTCGCGCAGCACCTCGTACAGCGCGGTGATCTGCGCCCAGTCCGTCTCGGCCGCGCTGGGCGCCTCGTCGTGCAGGGCGGCGATGGCCGCTTGCACCTGGTACGGCCCGACCGGGCCGCGGGGGAGCGCGGCGCTGACCAGGGCGACGCCCTCGGCGATCTGGTCGGCCTTCCAGAGGCCGCGGTCCTGCTCGGCCATCGGCACGAGCTCGCCGTGCGGGCCGGTACGTGCCGGCGCCCGCGCGTCGGTGAGCAGCATGAGGGCGAGCAGCCCGGCCACCTCCGGGTCGTCGGGCAGGAGCCGGTGCACCAACCGCGCCAGCCGGATCGCCTCGGCCGCCAGGTCGGCGCGGAGCAGACCCGGCCCCGCCGTGCGGGTGTACCCCTCGTTGAAGATCAGGTAGAGGACGTGCAGCACGGTGGCGAGCCGCTCCCGGCGCTGCTCGCCCGTCGGCAGGCGGAACGGCACACCGCTGTCGCGGATCCGCTGCTTGCCGCGGCTGATCCGCCGGGTCATGGTGGCCTCCGGCACGAGGAACGCCCGCGCCACCTCACCCGTGCTGAGACCGCCCACCGCCCGCAGGGTGAGCGCGATCTGGGACGCCGGCGAGAGCGCCGGGTGGCAGCAGAGGAAGAGCAGGATGAGGCTGTCGTCGCCGTCGGCCGGCGGCTCGTCGGCGGCCGGTGCCACCCGGTCGGCGGGCAGCACCCACCGGGCGACCGTGTCCTCCCGCCGGGCCCGCGCCTGCTCCCGGCGGAGCAGGTCGGTGAGCCGGCGGGCGGCCACCGCGATCAACCACGCCCGGGGACTGTCGGGTACGCCGTCGCGCGGCCACGCGGTGGCGGCGGCGATCAGCGCCTCCTGGGTGGCGTCCTCAGCGGTGTCGAAGTGTCCGTACCGGCGTACGAGCGCGCCGAGGACCTGCGGCGCGAGGTCGCGCAGCAGATCCTCGACGCGTCCGGCGGGCACCGGTCAGCCGGCCAGGTCCTCGATGCCGTCGACCACCGGCCGCACGTCGACGTACTCGCCCGGTGCGTCCGGGTTCACGAAGCCGGCGGCGATCTCGGTGGCCCGGTCGAAACTGGCGCACTCGACGATCGTGTAGCCGGCCAGCACCTCCTGCGTCTCCGGGTACGGCCCGTCGGTGACCACCGGCAGGCCGCCGTCGACCTGCACCCGCCGGGCGTGCACCGGCGCCGTCAGGCCGCGCGCGTCGACCAGCTCGCCGGACTCGGCGAGCGCCTGGTGGACCTTCTCCATGTGGGCGTGCATCTCGGCGACCTGCTCGGCCGACATGGCCGGCTTGTCGGACGGACCGCCGGTCATCATGTCGTAGTCCTGCTGCGAGCCGTACAGCATGATCATGTACTTCACGTCTGCTCCTTCCGCGGGCGCCCACGCGGCGCCGCTCACCCGAGACGTCGTCGCCGCCGGCCGGTTCCGGACATGCCCCTCGCGGGTCACCGCACCCGACCCGCCGCGAGAACGGCAGCGGTGGGCAGCCCGAGCAGCCCGTCCGGACCGAGGTACGCGGCGGCGAGTCGGTCGTACTCCGCACGGACCCGCCCACGCAACCGCGCCGGCGCGCCGTCCAGCAGAATCCCGAGCCACCCGATCCCGTTGGCCGGGCCGGACCACCAGTCGTCCGGATCGGTGCAGTGCACCCAGGACAGCGTCTCGCACCGCACCCACGTCCAGCTACCACCCGGCGCAGCTGCGCCGCGGCGGCGCGCGGGTCACCGACGTGGTTGACCACGAAGTTCGCCACCGCGGCGTCGAAGGCGCCGTCGGCGAAGGGCAGGTCCGGCAGCGCGGCCCGCACGTACCGTCCGCCGGGCCGGGACGCCCGCGCCGCCCTGATCGTGCTGGTCGGCGTCGACCGCCGTCACGGTCGGGGTGACCCTAGACCCGGGGACCGGCTCGCGTGGCCCTCGTACTGTCGGCTCATGACGCCGTGGATCGTGCTCGGGATCGTGGCCCTGCTCTTCGTCGGCTGCTTCCTGTACGTGGGTCGGCGGGACCGCCGCCGCCTCGGCGCGTCGGACGACGCGACCGCCGTCCGCGACGCGCGGGCGTCCCAGCAGCGGTACGAGGTCGAGCGGCACCAGTCGCAGGGCGAGACCTGGCTGAACGGCCGGACCGACGGCACCTGAACCGCAGCGCCCCCGCGCCCGTGGATCGTTTCGCATGGCGGCCGCGCCGCCGGGGTACTGGCTCGCGACAGGATGGACGCCGGGGAGGGCATAGTGGAGACACGGGCGGCACGACGGTCGCGGGGGCTGTTGGCCGGCCTGCTGGTGGTGCTGGTGGCCACCGCCGGCTGTTTCGTCGGCGGCGTCTCCGACCCGCAGGAGGGCGGTGAGCCGGCGCCGCGGCGCTCCGCGGCCGCGCCCGACCCGTCCACCACACGCGCCGACGGCACCACCAGCGTGGAGGAGTTCGCGCAGGACGTGGCCGACGCGCAGGCGGTGGCCGAGCGGTACTGGGCGGCCCAGTTCCGGGCCTCGGGGCAGCAGTTCCGGCCGGTCCGGCGCATCGTCCCGTACGAGCGGGCGGGGCAGGTCTCCTGCGGCGGGCAGCCGCTGCCCCGCAACAACGCCGTCTACTGCTCGCAGGGCGACTTCATCGCCTACGACGTCACCTGGTCGGTGGCCGCGTTCCGGCAGGTCGGGGACGCGTTCGTGTTCTACCTGCTCGGCCACGAGTACGCGCACGGCATCCAGGTACGCCTCGGCATCCGCTACGACTTCACCATCCAGCAGGAGCTCCAGGCCGACTGCATGGCCGGCGCCTACCTAGGCGACTCGGTGCGGGACGGCACCCTCACCCTCGGCGAGGGCGACCTGGAGGAGTTCCGGGAGGGGCTCGCGGCGGTCGGCGACGACCCGGACCAGCCCTGGTTCGCGGAGGGCTCGCACGGCACCGCGGAGCAGCGCACCGAGTCGTTCTTCCGCGGCTACGAGCGGTCGCTGGCCGCCTGCGACCTCGGCTGACCGTGCCCGGCCCGCCCCGCGCGGCCGGCCGGATTGCGTGGGTCACCCGGGCGGGCACCGCGACGACCGGCCCGGCGGATCCCTGAGAGGATCCCGGCATGTCTGCCGAGGACCCGCACACCCGTCGTCACCCGGCCGCCGTGCTCTTCGACATGGACGGCACCCTCATCGACAGCGAGAAGCTGTGGGACGTCGCGCTCACCGAACTCGCCGAGACGTACGGGGGCACCCTGTCCGACGCCGCGCGCAAGGCGATCATCGGCACCAGCATGGCCGACTCGATGCGGATCTTCCATGAGGACCTCGGCCAGCCGCACCGGGACCCGGCGGTCAGCGCCGCCTGGATCGACGCCCGGATCCTGGAGCTGTTCGGCACCGGGCTGCGGTGGCGTCCCGGCGCCCTCGCGTTGCTGCGGGCCGTACGCGCCGCGGGCATCCCGACCGCGCTGGTCACCTCGAGCGTCCGGCCGCTGGTCGAGGTGGCCCTGGAGACCCTCGGGCGGGACAGCTTCGACGCGGTGGTCTGCGGCGACGAGGTCGACGCCGCCAAGCCGCACCCGGAGCCGTACCTCACCGCGGCGCGGATGCTCGGCGTGCCGATCGAGCGGTGCGTGGCCATCGAGGACTCCGCCACCGGGGTCGCGAGCGCCCTGGCCGCCGGCGCCGCCGTGCTGGCCGTACCGGCCGAGGTGCCGCTGCCGGCCACCGAGGGCGTACACCAGTTGGAGAGCCTGACCGCCGCGGACCTGGAGCTGCTCGCGGCGCTGCTCGGCGAGCGCACCGCCGGCCTGTGACGCGACGAGGGGCCCCGCCGGCCGGCGGGGCCCCTCGCATCCGGTGCGTCAGTCGTGGGCGATGGCGCCCAGGACGTTGATCCGGGCCGCCCGGATCGCGGGCAGGACCGCCGCGACCACGCCCACGATCGCGGCGAGGCCGAGGAAGACTCCCATCTGCGACCAGGGCAGGATCAGGTCGGTGATGCCCTCGTCCTTGAGCGCCTCCACCACCGCGGCGCCGAGGCCGGCGCCGACGACGACGCCGAGCAGCGCGCCGAACACCGAGATCACCACCGCCTCCACGGTGATCATCCGCATGGTCTGCGCCCGGCGCAGCCCGATGGCCCGCAGCAGGCCCAGCTCCCGGGTGCGTTCCAGCACGGACAGCGCCAGGGTGTTGACGATGCCCAGCACCGCGATCACGATGGCCAGCGCCAGCAGGATCTGGATCATCGTGAGCAGCCCGTCGACCTGGCTGGCCTGCTGCTCGATGAACGCGTCCCGGTCGGCCACGGAGACCTCGGGGGAGTCGGCGAGCAGCGCCTCCACCTGCGGCTGCACGTCGGCGACCCGGGCGCCGGGGGCCAGCTGGATGAAGCCCTGGATCGGCTGCGGGATGGCGAAGTCGCGCACCGCCTCCGCCGGAAGCAGCACCCCGCCGGTGATCTGGCTGCTCTCGTAGATGCCGGTGACCGTGTAGGTGGTGGGCTCGCCGCGGGCCAGCTGCACCGGCACCGTCGAGCCGACCGACAGGTTGCGCGCCTCGGCCGTGTCCGAACTGACCAGCATCTGGCCCGGCGCGAGCCGGTCGATGTCACCGGCGGTGGGCCGCACACCGAAGACCTGCCGCAGCGCGGCGTCCTCGCTGCTCGCACCCACCCAGGTGCGCTCCCCGCCGACCACGGCCAGGTCGCCGTACTCGCCGTCGACCAGCTGGACGCCGGGGATCGCGGCGGCCTTCTGGAGCACCGCCGGGTCGAACGTCGGCGGACGCGGCCCGCTCTGCACGCCCGCGATCACCAGTTCGGCCTTGATCGTGTCCTGGGCGAGGCCGCTGATGCTGCTCTTCGCCGAGTCGAGGATCACGGTCACGCCGGTGACCAGGGCGATGCCGACCATCAGCGCGGCGGCCGTGATGGCGGTGCGGCGCGGGTTGCGCCCGGAGTTCAGCCGGCCCAGCTTGCCCGGCACCGACCAGGCGAAGATCGCGCCGAGCAGGCTCACCACCGGCCTGCTGATCAACGGGGTCAGCAACGCCACCCCGATGAAAGCGAACAGGACGCCACCGAGGATCGTGACGAGCGTGTTGCCCCCGGCGTTGCCGCCCAGCCCGAGGACGAGCAGCGCG
The DNA here is from genome assembly GCF_003626655.1 of Micromonospora costi. GTDB lineage: Bacteria > Actinomycetota > Actinomycetes > Mycobacteriales > Micromonosporaceae > Micromonospora > Micromonospora costi. The sequence goes on along the minus strand of NZ_RBAN01000006.1, from coordinate 170,339 downwards.
GCGCCGACCGCCGTGACCAGCCCGCCGGCCAGCGTGATCCGGGTCAGCGGCCGGTCCGGGGTCGCGACGTCCTGCATGGCCGCGATCGGCGGGATCCGGGACGCCCGCAGCGCCGGCAGCAGCGCGGCCACCACGGTGATGACCAGGCCGACGGCGAACGCGCCGATCACCGCCGACGCCGGCACGCCGAGACCGGCCAGGGTGAGGCCGCCCGCGAGGTTGCCGAACGCCCACGCCAGCAGCGCGCCGATGCCGATACCGGCGGCCAGGCCCAGCACCGAGGCGATGAGCCCCACGGCGACGGCCTCCAGCACGACCGAGCCGATCATCTGCCGGCGGTTCGCCCCGATGGCGCGCATCAGCGCCAGTTCCCGGGTCCGCTGCGCCACGATGATCGAGAACGTGTTGAGGATCAGGAACGTGCCGACCAGCAGCGCCACCGCCGCGAAGCCCAGCAGGATCCGGTTGAAGAACGACAGGGCCTCCTTGAAGCCCTCGGCCGCCTCGGTGGAGAGCTGCTCACCGGTCTTCACCACGAAACCGTCGCCCACGGCCGAGGCCACCGCGTCGCGCAGCGACTCGTCGGACACCCCGCCGGCGGCCTTCACGGACACGCTGTTGAACGTGCCCGGCTCGCCCAGCATCAGCCGCTGCGCCATCGGCGTGGTGAACATGATCTCGTTGGCGCCGCCGATGGAGTCCCGGTTGCCGCTGTAACCGAAGATCCCGACGATCGTGAACTCGCGCTTCGGCTCCAGCGGGGTGAGCACGCCCACCCGCTCGCCGAGCTTCACCTTGCCGGCGGTCGCCAGGCCCTTGTTGATGACGATCTCGTCGTCGGCACGCGGCTCCCGCCCCTCGCGGAGCCGCACCACGTCCGACTCGCCCGTCCAGTTCTCGCCGAGCTGCGGCGGGCCGAACGAGGCCACGGCCTTGCCGTTGCTGCCGATCAGCCGCGCGCCGTCGGCGGCCACCACGCCGGTGGCCTCGGCCACCCCGGGCACCGCCTTGACGGTGTCGACCGTCGTGGCCGCGAACGGCGGGGCGGTCTGCTCGCCCTCCATCTCCGACATCGCGATCTTCGGCTTGGCCGCCACGTTGACGTCGATGCCCTCGTACGCGTCGGCGAAGATCGAGTCAAATGTACGGCCGAGCGTGTCGGTGAGCACGAACGCGCCGGACACGAACATCACCCCGAGCACGACCGCGAGTCCCGAGAGGATGAGCCGGAGCTTGCGGGCCAGCAAACTCTTCAGCGTCGCCCGGATCATCAGCCGTTCACCTCGGCCGGGGCGTCCAGCTTCTTCATCGTGTCCAGCACCGTCTCGGCGGTCGGCTCGATCAGCTCCGACACGATCTGCCCGTCGGCGAGGAACACCACCCGGTCGGCGTACGCGGCGGCGGTCGGGTCGTGGGTGACCATGACGATCGTCTGGCCGTGCTCGCGTACCGAGTTGCGCAGGAAGTTGAGCACCTCCGCACCGGCGCGCGAGTCCAGGTTGCCGGTCGGCTCGTCGGCGAAGATCACCTCAGGGCGCGACACCAGGGCCCGGGCGCACGCCACCCGCTGCTGCTGGCCACCGGACAGCTGCGCCGGCCGGTGGTCGAGCCGGTCCCGCAGGCCGACCGTGTCGATCACCGTGTCGTACCAGGCCGGGTCCGGCTTGCGCCCCGCGATCGACAGGGGCAGCAGGATGTTCTCCTTCGCGCTCAGGGTGGGCAGCAGGTTGAACTGCTGGAAGATGAACCCCACCTTGTCCCGGCGCAACTTGGTGAGCCCGGCGTCCCCCAGACCGGTGACCGTGGTGTCGCCGATCGCCACCGTCCCCCGGGTCACCGTGTCCAGGCCCGCCAGGCAGTGCATCAGCGTCGACTTGCCGGACCCGGACGGGCCCATGATCGCGGTGAACCGGCCCCGCTCGAACTCCGCGCTGACCCCCCTCAGCGCGATGACCTGCGCCTCGCCGCTGCCGTACACCTTCCACACGTCGTTCGCCCGGGCCGCGGCCTGCGCCTGCCGGCCTACCGTCGCGGTCACGTCGTCTCCCTCGTTCGATTCGTCGGTCCGCGCCGCCCCCCGCTGGATTCGGCGCGGCTGTTTCCCATCCTCGGTGCTTCCCGCCACCGTTCCGTCCGCCTGCGGTCGGAGCCGGCGCGGATTTCCGCGCTGCGGGTGCCCCCGATCCCGGCTCAGGGTTGCCCCTGATCGACCGTGCCGTCGACCGCGTTTCGCCGCCCGGGAGGCGCCCCGGCCGACGCTAGGAGCTCACGCCACGTGAGGGTCAACCGCGCCAGGCCGTCTGCGGTCACGGTAGGTGACGACGGCCACCGCGCCGTCGTGCCGGAGAGTGATCCGCGCGTACGCCCAACGGGGTAGCCGGAGGCCGCCGCTACGCCCGGGGGCGGACCAGACCCGTCTCGTACGCCAGGACGACGGCCTGCACCCGGTCCCGCAGCCCCAACTTCGTGAGCACGTGCCCCACGTGCGTCTTGATCGTGGTCTCGCTCACCGACAGCGCCGCGGCGATCTCGGCGTTGGACAACCCCCGGGCCATCTGCACGAGCACCTCCCGCTCGCGGTCGGTGAGCGCCGCCAGCGACCGCGGCGGGGCGGCCGCCGGGTCCGGCAGCGCGTCGGCGAAGCGGTCCAGCAGCCGCTTGAGGATGCGCGGCGCCACCACCGCCTCCCCGGCGGCCACCGTCCGGATCGCGGTCACCAGGTCCTCCGCCGGCACGTCCTTGGCGAGGAAGCCGCTGGCGCCCGCCCGCAGCGCCCCCACCACGTACTCGTCGAGGTCGAACGTCGTGAGGATCAGCACCCGCACCGGCAGCCGGGCGTCGACGATGGCCCGGGTGGCGGCCACCCCGTCCATCCGCGGCATCCGGATGTCCATGAGCACCACGTCGGGCAGCAGCCGGCGGGACAGGTCGACCGCCTCCACCCCGTCGCCGGCCTCGGCCACCACGTGCAGGTCGTCCTCGGCGCCCAGCACCATCCGGAAACCGGTCCGCAGCAGCGGCTGGTCGTCGGCGAGCAGGATGCGTACCGGCCGTGCCGCCTGATCCGTCATTCCCGTCTCCCTGTCCCGCCCGGTCACGCCGCGACCGGCCCCGGCCGCTCCACGGGAATCCTCGCGTACACCCGGTAGCCTCCGCCGGCGCGCGCGCCGGTGCGCAGGACACCACCGTAGAGCCCGACCCGCTCCCGCATGCCCACCAGGCCGTGCCCCAGCCCGCCCGACCCGGGCGCCGGCCCCCGGCCCGTGTCGGTCACCTCCACCTCCAGCGCCGACGGGCCGTGGACGATCCGCACCTCGGCCGTCGCCGCCCCGGCGTGCTTGAGCGCGTTGGTCAGCGCCTCCTGCACGATCCGGTAGACCGCCAGCGCCACCCCCTCCTCCAACGCGCCGGGCGTGCCCTCGACGCGCAGCGTCACCGGCAGGCCGGCCTCGCGCACCTGCTCGGCGAGGGCGTCGATGCCGGCCAGGCCCGGCTGCGGGGACAGGTCGGCGACCGGCTCCGCCTCGGTACGCAGGACGTCCAGCAGCCGGCGCAGCTCCCGCAGCGTGGCCCGGCTGGTCTCCTCGATCGTGCCCAGCACCTCGTCCGCAGCGTCGGGATCGCGGCGCAGCACCCGGCGGCCGCCGGTGGCGAGCACCCCCATGACGCTCACGTGGTGCGCCACCACGTCGTGCAGCTCCCGGGCGATCCGGCGGCGCTCGTCGGCGACCGCCTGCGCGGCGAGCGCCCGCTGCCGCTCCTCGGCGACCCGCGCCCGCTCCCGCAGCGCCCGCGTGGTCGCCCGGCGGGCGTGCACCACCCGGCCCACCGCGTAGGAGAGCAGCCCCACCAGCAGGTTGTTCAGCACCACCAGCGTCGGACCGACGGCCAGCGGCACGGCCGGCGGGGCGATCGCGGTCGCCACCGCCACCGGCACCCACAGCACCAGCGCGGCCAGCGCTGCCGTGCGGGCCGGGCGGCGCGCGGCGAGGGTGTACGTCAGCACGGCGAACGCCAGGCCCTGCACGGCCGGACCCGTCCCGGTCAGCGCCGGCAGCGGCAGGGTGGCCAGCGCCGCCGCGACCGCCGGCCAGGGCGCCACCCGGCGCAGCACCACGGGCACCGCGCACAGCACGCTCCAGCCCAGCGCCGCGGGCAGCCGCCACGGCCAGTACTCCCGCGGCGTGAGCAGGGTGAACAGCAGGTCCAGCGCCACCAGGCCGGCGGCGAACAGCGCGTCGGCGGCGAGGGGGTGCCGGCGCAGCAGGGCCGTAGGGGCCTCGGTCATACCGCGACGCTAGCCGCCACCCCGCCGGGATGATCGTCGCCGAGGGCGAGCCTCGTCTCCTCCCCGAGGAGGAGGCTCACTCGTCCGCGCCGGGGGCCGCCGGCCGCGAGCGGGCGTCGCGCAGCGGGTCGGCGCCCGCCCCACCGACCGGGAACGGCGGCGGGGTGCCGCCGAAGCTCGGGCAGAGCGCCTGGTGGCTGCACCAGTCGCAGAGCCGGCTCGGCCGGGGCCGGAAATCCTGCCGCGCGGTGGCCTGCTCGATGGCCCGCCACAGCGCCACCACGGTGCGTTCGAAGCGGAGCAGCTCCTCCTCGTCGGGCGCGTAGTCGCAGATCTCGGCGTCGCGCAGGTAGAGCAGCCGCAGCACCCGGGGCACCACCCCCCGGGTGCGCCAAAGCACCAGCGCGTAGAACTTCAGCTGGAACAGCGCCCGCGCCTCGAACGCCTCCCGCGGCGCGCCGCCGGTCTTGTAGTCGACGACCCGCAGCGCGCCGTCCGGTGCGACGTCGAGCCGGTCGAGGTAGCCCCGGATGAGCAGCTCCTCGTCGACCACCGCGGAGATCAGACTCTCCCGCTCGGCCGGCTCCAGCCGCCGCGGATCCTCCACCGCGAAGTAGCCCTCCAGCAGCGCCGCGGCGGACCGGAGGAACTCGGCCGCGGACGCCGGGTCGCCGCCCGCGGGGAACAGCTCGGCCAGCTCGGGCTGCTCGGTGACCAGCCGGTCCCACTGGGGGGCGACCAGGTCACCGGCCGCGGCCGGGGTGCGGCCGGCGGCCGGCAGGTCGAACAGCCGCTCCAGCACCGCGTGCACCAGGGTGCCCCGGGCCTGCTCGACGGTGGGCCGCTCGGGCAGGCGGTCGATGCTGCGGAACCGGTAGAGCAGGGGGCAGGTCTTGAAATCCGCCGCCCGCGAGGGGGACAGGGACGCCCGCACCGTCGCCGGGACCTCCGCCGGGGCCGAGGGTTGCTGGGTGGTCACCGCGTCCGCCGTCATGCCCGGAAGGTTAGGGCACCGGTGTGACACCCACCGCGCCCGCCGCCCCGCGCGCCGTCCCAGACTGGGTACGTAGCATCGTCCCGATGGAGCAGACGTCCCGGCCGCGACGCCGGCCCGGTGGCCCCGGCCTGACCGTGGGGCGGATCTTCGGGGTGCCGCTGCACCTCAACGGCTCGATGCTCCTGCTCTCGGCGCTGGTGGCCGTGCTGTACGCCGAGTTCGCCCGCCACCAGCTCGCCCTGCCGCAGCTGGGCGGTTACGTGATCGGTGTCGGCTTCGTGGTGTCGCTGCTCGGCTCGGTGCTGCTGCACGAGCTCGGCCACGCCCTCACCGCCCGCCGCTACGGCATCGGCGTCCGCGGGATCACCCTCGAACTGCTCGGCGGCTACACGGAGATGGACCGCGACGCGCCCACGCCCCGCGTGGACCTGCTCGTGTCGCTGGCCGGCCCGGCCGTCTCGGCGGTGCTCGGCGTGCTCGCGGTCGCCGCCACCCTCGCCCTGCCCGACCGTACGGTCGCCAACCAGCTCGCGTTCCAACTGGCCGCGAGCAACGTGATCGTCGCGGTCTTCAACATCCTTCCCGGCCTCCCGCTCGACGGCGGCCGGGCGCTGCGCGCCGCGGTCTGGGCGCTGACCAGCGACCGGCACCGGGGCACCGAGGTGGCCGGCTGGATCGGTCGGGCCGTCGCCGCGGGCACCGCGCTGCTGGTCGCGGCCCTCACGCTCACCCGGCACCTGTCCCCGCTCGCGCTGCCGCTCATGCTGCTGGTCGCGTTCACGCTGTGGCGCGGCGCCGGCCAGTCCATCCGGTACGCCCGGATCAGCCGGCGGTTTCCGCTCATCGACCTGTCCCGGCTCGCCCGGCCGGTCTGGCCGGTGCCCACCGGCACCCCCCTCGCCGAGGCGCAGCGCCGCGGCGACGAGGCCGGCCCGGCGGGGGCCGTCCTGCTGGTCACCGACGGCACCGGCCGGCCGCTCGCCCTCGTCGACCCGGTCGCCGCCGCGGCGGTGCCCGCCGAGCGCCGGCCGTGGCTGGCCGTGGACGCGGTGTCCCGCTCGCTGGCCACGCTGCCCGCCCTGCCGCTGGGTACGGACGGGGAAGCGGTGATGGAAGCCGTGCAGACCCACCCGGGCGCGCAGTACGTCGTGACGGCAGGCGAAGATGTCGTCGGCGTTCTGCACATCGCGGATCTCGCCAGGCTCCTCGAACCCGACCGGAAGATGAACACGTGAGCGCGACTCCCTCCGCCGTCCCGGCCGACTCGGGCACACCGGTGCCCGCCGACCGACCGGGACTGCCGCCGGTGCACCGGGGCCCCTTCCGGGTCGGTGACCGGGTGCAGCTGACCGACCCGAAGGGCCGGATGCACACGATCACCCTCGAACCCGGCAAGGCGTTCCACACCCACCGCGGCATCCTGGAGCACGACGCGCTCATCGGCCTGCCCGACGGCAGCGTGGTCACCACGAGCGGCGGCGGCACCGCGTTCCTCGCCCTGCGCCCGCTGCTGTCCGACTACGTGCTCTCCATGCCGCGCGGCGCCCAGGTGATCTACCCGAAGGACTCGGCGCAGATCGTCGCGATGGGCGACATCTTCCCCGGCGCGAAGGTGCTCGAGGCCGGCGCCGGCTCCGGCGCGCTCAGCTGCTCGCTGCTGCGCGCCGTCGGCACCGAGGGGGAGCTGCACTCGTACGAGGTGCGGGACGACTTCGCCCAGATCGCCCGCCGCAACGTCGAGGCGTTCTTCAACGGGCCGCACCCGGCCTGGCACCTGCACGTCGGCGACGTGGCCGAGTGCCGCGAGACCGGGTTCGACCGGATCATCCTCGACATGCTCACCCCCTGGGAGACCCTCGACATGGTCGAGCGGGCGCTGCTGCCCGGCGGGGTGTTCATCGGCTACGTGGCCACCACCCCGCAGCTCTCCGAGCTGGTGGAGGCGCTGCGCGAGCGCGGCGGCTGGACCGAGCCGCGGGCGTGGGAGTCGCTGGTGCGCGACTGGCACGCCGAGGGCCTGGCCGTCCGCCCCGACCACCGGATGGTCGCCCACACCGCGTTCCTGGTCTCCGCGCGCAAACTCGCCCCCGGCGTGACCGCCCCGCCGCGCCGGCGCAAGCCCAGCAAGGGCGCCGAGGCGTACGTCCAGCGCCGCCAGGTGCTGCGCGAGGCCGAGGCGGCGCGGCAGGCGGCGGCCGCGCAGCCCGCCGGCGCGGGGATCGACCCGGCGGGGGAGATGGACACGCCGTGACGGGCACGGGCGGCCAGGCATGAGCGGACGCGTCGTCCGCGCCGATCAGGACCAGCGGAGCGTCGACCGGAGGGAGGCGGCGGCATGAGCAGCCCGGGCTACGGCGGTGGGGACCTGCCCGCGGTCTTCCCGGACTGGTCGCCCTACCAGGACCTGGAGTCGGCCGCCCGCGCCTACCTGCGGGACCCGGACATCGCCCTGGAGGCCCTGGGCGGGGTGCTGCGCGGCGCGTCGGTGCTCGGCTTCACGCTCGAACGTTTCGTCAACGAGGTCAACGGCGTCTGGCAGGAGGTCGTCGTCTGCGACGGCAGCCGGCTCGTCCTCTGGCACGGCGAGGACGTGCCGCCCGGCGAGGGGCCGCCCGGCTCCATGACCTCGTCGCTGCGGGTGGTGCCGGTCTCCACGGTCACCGAGGTCGGCTGCCGGCGGCGGCTCACCCGCTCCGACAGCGGGGAGATCCGGGTCGACAGCATCGACGTCTACCTGCTGCTCACCTCGCTCGACGAGGCGCCGCCGGCGGAGGAGGCGGGCGGCGCGCCCCGGCACGACGCGCTGCGCTTCGGCAAGACGCTCGACGACGGCGGCGCCGGGCAGATCGCCCGCCTGGAGGAGTTCGCCCGGCTGGTCGCCTCGGTCGTCGGCCGCCCGCTGCTCTGAACCCGCGCAGGCTGGCACGGCCGCGCGTTCCGGACGCCGGGCGCGGACCGGCGGTGTCTCAGTCCTGCGCGTCCGGCCCGGCCACCGCGACGCCGTCGCTGCCGCGCACGACGTGGATGCACTCGCCGGGGCACTCCTTCGCCGAGTCGATCACCTCGAGCCGCAGGTGCTCGGGCACGTCGACCCGGCTGCCGGGGGCCTGCAGGAGCTCGCCGTCGGGGCCCTTCACGTAGGCCAGGCCGTCGATGTCGAACTCGAAGACCTCGGGCGCGTACTGCACGCAGAGCCCGTCACCCGTGCAGAGGTCCTGGTCCACCCAGACCTGAAGCTGGTCTGTCGCGACCTCCGCCACCGGCGCACCCCCCATGTTCTCCCGTCCCACGCCCCGACGGTACCCGAACGGCCGCACCGGTCCTCCCGGCCCACCCTTGGCGATCAAGGTTCGGTGACAGGGGCGTTGCGCGGGACCGAATCGCGCTCATAGCGGCTAGTGTTAGGGCAGAACGTTCAAGCCCCCCGGGGAGGTGGGACGTGGCACGCAGCGACGACGCGGACTCGCGCGCCGCACGGTGGGAGAAGGAGGCCCACGATCTCTCCACGCAGGTCGCGTTCCTGCAAGAGGAACTCGCTCTGGTGCGGCGCAAGTTGACCGAAAGCCCCCGACACGTCCGGCAGCTCGAGGAGCGGCTGGCGGCCACCCAGGCCCAGTTGGCGCGGCTGACCGAGAACAACGAGCGGCTCGTGAGCACTCTCAAGGAGGCTCGCGCGCAGATCGTGACGCTCAAGGAGGAGATCGACCGCCTCGCCCAGCCACCGAGTGGCTACGGTGTCTTCCTGGCCCGGCACGAGGACGGCACGGTCGACGTCTTCACCGGCGGCCGCAAACTGCGGGTGGCGGTGTCGCCGTCACTCGACGTGGCCGAGTTGCGGCGCGGGCAGGAGGTCCTGCTCAACGACGCGCTGAACATCGTCGACGCGTTCGGCTACGAGCGGGTCGGCGAGGTGGTCATGCTCAAGGAGGTGCTGGAGAGCCCCGGCACACCGGGCGACCGGGCGTTGGTGGTCTCCCACTCCGACGAGGAGCGGGTGGTACACCTCGCCGACACCCTGATCGGCGCCCCGCTACGGGCCGGCGACTCGCTCATGATCGAGCCCCGCTCGGCGTACGCGTACGAGCGGATCCCGAAGAGCGAGGTCGAGGAGCTGGTCCTGGAGGAGGTGCCCGACGTCGACTACTCCGACATCGGTGGCCTCCAGGCGCAGATCGAGCAGATCCGCGACGCGGTGGAGCTGCCCTTCCTGCACGCCGACCTGTTCCGCGAGCACCAGCTCCGCCCGCCCAAGGGCATACTGCTCTACGGTCCGCCCGGCTGCGGGAAGACGCTCATCGCCAAGGCGGTGGCCAACTCGCTGGCCAAGAAGATCGCCGAACGCCGGGGCGAGGAGAAGCACACCAGCTTCTTCCTCAACATCAAGGGCCCCGAGCTGCTCAACAAGTACGTCGGCGAGACCGAGCGGCACATCCGGCTGATCTTCCAGCGGGCGCGGGAGAAGGCCGGCGAGGGCACCCCCGTCATCGTGTTCTTCGACGAGATGGACTCGGTGTTCCGCACCCGCGGCTCCGGCGTCTCCTCCGACGTGGAGAACACGATCGTCCCGCAGCTGCTCAGCGAGATCGACGGCGTCGAGGGCCTGGAGAACGTCATCGTCATCGGCGCCTCCAACCGGGAGGACATGATCGACCCGGCCATCCTGCGCCCGGGCCGGCTCGACGTGAAGATAAAGATCGAGCGGCCGGACGCCGAGGCGGCCAAGGACATCTTCTCCAAGTACATCCTCTCCGGCCTGCCGCTGCACCCTGACGACCTGGCCGAGCACGGCGGCGACGCCCAGGCCACCGTGGCCGCGATGATCGACGCCGTGGTGCTGCGCATGTACTCGGAGACCGAGGAGAACCGGTTCCTCGAGGTCACCTACGCCAACGGCGACAAGGAAGTCCTCTACTTCAAGGACTTCAACTCCGGCGCGATGATCCAGAACATCGTCGACCGGGGCAAGAAGATGGCCATCAAGGAGTTCCTCACCTCCGGCCGTAAGGGGCTGCGCCTGCAGCACCTGCTCGACGCCTGCGTCGACGAGTTCCGGGAGAACGAGGACCTTCCCAACACCACCAACCCCGACGACTGGGCGCGCATCTCCGGCAAGAAGGGCGAGCGGATCGTCTACATCCGCACGCTCGTCTCGGGCGGCAAGGGCGCCGAGGCCGGCCGGTCCATCGAGACCGCCAGCAACACCGGCCAGTACCTCTGACCGGTCCCGTGCGGTAGGGGCCCGGGGTGGCGACACCACCCCGGGCCCCACCGCGTGTCCTGAGCCGGTTCCCCCTCGGCACCGGTGCCACCGCCGCCGCGACCCTGCGCGGCCTGACCTTCCCGCGTCCGAGGAACGATGCCGCCCGAGCCCGCTGTTCTGGACCAGCCCACCGACCCGGGACGACCCCGCGACACGGTGCCCACCGCCGGTGCGGCGCCGCCGGGAGAGCCACTGCCCGCCGACGTACGCCCGCCCGCCGTCACGGAGCCGGCCGACGGAAGCACATCGCCCGACCCGGCGGCCGATCCGGGCACGGCCCAGCTTGCCGGGCGGTCCCGCCGGGCGCTCTGGTGGCTGATCCCCGCGCTCGCGGCGGCCTGGCTCCTGCCGTTGGCGGCGCAGGCCCTGCACGCCACCGCCGCGTTGCCCCCGCTGGTGCTGCTCGCCACCGCCGGGCTCCTGCGTGCCGGCCGTAGCCTCTTCGACCGCATCCTGCTGGCCGTCGTCCTGCTGCTCGGCGTGACCGCCGCGGCGGGCCTGCTGTTCACCGTGTGGCCGTGGAAGCTGCAACCCGTACCGGTCACCGGGCTGGCTCTCACGGTGCTCGCGCTGATGGCCGCCGCCACCGGCCGCCGGCCCGCGCTGCCCCGACCGTCCTGGACCGACGCGGTCCCGCTCGCGCTCACCGCCGTCGTCGTCCGCTACCTCGCCACGCCGTACGTCGAGGCCACCGACGCCGCGCAGCGCGTCGCCGTCCTCATGCGCGGCGAGGACAACCTGCGCCACCTCGCCCTCGTCGACGTGATTGGCCGGATCGGCGGTTACCCGTTCGTCGACGCCGCGGCCGTACGCGAACACCTGCTGTCCCAACTCGTCTACTACCCGCAGGGCTGGCACCTCAGCGTGGCCCTGCTCGACGGGTTCCTCGTCCCGCCCGCCGCCGGACCGCGCGGGCTCGCCGGCGTCGACCACTACGCGGGCTGGACGCTGGCCGGCTTCGGTCTGCTCACCCTGGCGCTCTACTGGGCGGCCCAGTGGCTGCCCCTCCGCCTGCACCCGCTGCACCGCGTCCTGACCGCCGTGCTGGTCGGCTCCCTGCTGCTCGGCACCCAACTGCCGCGCCTGCTCACCTCCGGCTACCCCACCGAGGCGCTCGGCATGACGCTCACGGTCGTCCTGGGCGCTCTCGTGGCCCGGCCGGTCAACCGCCGCCGCGACCAGCTCGTGCTGCTCGGCACGCTGCTGGTCGGCATCGCCTTCACCTACTACCTGTTCCTCGTACCGGCCGCGCTGCTGGTGGCCGGCTGGCTCCTTGTCGCCCGTGGCCGGGCGCTGCGCGGCGTGGCCGGCACCGCGACCGTCGTGGCCCTGTGCACCGCCGCGCTCGTGCCGGTCGTACCGCTGGCCGGCCTGCTGCTCGCCGACCAGTCCGAAGCCCTCGCGGCCACCAACGGGCCGGACACCACCGAGGCCCGCCTCGCGCTCCTCGGCCTGGGCGGCGTCGTGGCCCTCGCCCTGATCCTCGCCGGGACGCTGCGCACCGGGCGGGTCTGGCGGCGCTACCTCTGGGTCGTCCTCACCGGCGCGGCCTACGCCGTGGCCATCGCCCACCTGACCATCGCCGAGAGCGGCGAGGCCGGGTACTACTTCAACAAGTCCATGCACCTGGCCACCGCCCTGTTCGTCGTCGGCACCGCGGCGGTCGTCGGCCTCGTGCCGGGCGCCGGCCGCCGGTCCGGCCGCGGCGCGCTCGCGACCGTGGTGTACGCCGCCCGAGCGGTGGCCAGCACCGTGCTCGTGGTGGTCACCGGCGTCACCGCGCTCACCGCGACCGGGCTCGTCGACCGCAACCGCAGCCTGCTCCTCGCCGAGGACGTGTCCTGGGCCGAGCGCTGGGTCGCCCCCGACCTCAGCGACCGCCCCCGGACGGCCCGCACCTGTGTCGACGCCTACCGCCGCTACCCACCCGTCCCCGACGCCGTCACGGTCGTCGTGGACCAGTCCGCCGGCCGCAGCTACCGCGCGTCGATCTGCCTCTCCAGCCTCCAGGGCACGACCGCCCAGACCGAGCCGGCCATCTACGAGCTGTCGCTGCGGGAGCCCGACCGGACCGTCGAGATCCTGCGTCGGATCACCGGGCCGGTCCGGCTCGTGGTCGCCGACCCGGTGGCGGGCCGGCGCATCGACCGGCTGCTCCGCAGGGAACCGCAACTGCGCTCCCGGGTCACCACCGTGCCCGCGGTCGTCGCGTACTGAGTCCTCGCGCGCCGCGTCGGGACGCCACACGCCCCCACCCGCCGTCGGGCCGACTACGCTCGACGGGACGGGGACCGGACGGGCGAGCGGAGCGGGTAGGTCGATGAGCGTTAGACGGATCATGGGCACGGAGGTCGAGTACGGCATCTCCGTGCCGGGCCAGGCCGGGGCGAACCCGATGGTCACCTCGTCGCAGGTGGTGAACGCCTACGGCGCTCGCCCCGAACTGAACCGCGGCGGGCGGGCCCGCTGGGACTACGAGGAGGAGTCGCCGCTGCGGGACGCGCGCGGCTTCACGTACTCCGGCGCCGCGTACGACCCGGCCGAGGCGCTCGCCGACGAGGACCTCGGCCTGGCCAACGTGATACTCACCAACGGTGCCCGGCTGTACGTCGACCACGCCCACCCGGAGTACTCCACGCCCGAGGTCACCAACCCACTGGACGTCGTGCGCTGGGACAAGGCGGGGGAGCGGGTGATGGCCGAGGCGGCCCGCCGCGCCGCCACCATCCCCGGCAGCCAGCAGATCCACCTCTACAAGAACAACACCGACAACAAGGGCGCCAGCTACGGCGCCCACGAGAACTACCTCATGCGTCGGCAGACGCCGTTCGCCGACATCGTGGCGTACCTGACGCCGTTCTTCGTGACCCGGCAGGTGGTCTGCGGCGCCGGCCGGGTCGGCATCGGCCAGGACGGCGGCCAGAGCGGCTTCCAGATCTCCCAGCGGGCCGACTTCTTCGAGGTCGAGGTGGGCCTCGAGACCACCCTGAAGCGCCCCATCATCAACACCCGGGACGAGCCGCACGCCGACGCCGACAAGTACCGGCGGCTGCACGTGATCATCGGCGATGCGAACCTGTCGGAGATCTCCACCTACCTCAAGGTCGGCACCACCGCGCTGATCCTCACCATGATCGAGGAGAAGGCGCTCAGCCCCGACCTCGGCATCGCCGACCCGGTCAGCGAACTGCGCGCCGTGAGCCACGACCCGTCACTCACCCACCGCATGCGCCTGCGCGACGGGCGGCGGCTCACCGCGCTGGACGTCCAGTGGGCCTACTTCGAGCGGGTGAAGTCCTTCGTGGACGACCGTTACGGCGCCGACGCGGACGCGCAGACCGTGGACGTGCTGGCCCGCTGGGAGAGCGTGCTGGACCGGCTGGGCCGCGACGCGATGCTCTGCGCCGACGAGCTGGACTGGGTGGCCAAGCTGCGGCTGCTGGAGGGCTACCGGGAGCGGGAGAAGCTCGGCTGGGGCTCGCACAAGCTGCAGCTGGTCGACCTGCAGTACTCCGACGTCCGCCCGGAGAAGGGCCTCTACCACCGGCTGGTCTCCCGGGGGGCCATGAAGACGCTGCTGAGCGACGACGAGACGCGCGCGGCGATGACCGAGCCGCCGGAGGACACGCGGGCCTACTTCCGTGGCCGCTGCCTCGCCCAGTACGCGTCCGAGGTCGTCGCGGCGAGCTGGGACTCGGTCATCTTCGACGTCGGCCGCGAGTCGCTGGTCCGGGTGCCGATGATGGAGCCGGAGCGGGGCACCCGCAAGCACGTCGGCGCCCTGTTCGACCGGTGCGCCAGCGCCAAGGACCTGCTGGAGACGCTCACCGGCGGCTGATCCGCCGGATCGGAAGGCCCGCCGGGCTGCCGACAACGGCGCGCGGCGGGCCTTTCGTCGCCCCCGCGAGGTAAGTTTCTCGCAAGAGATCGTGGAGGAGGCATCTGATGGCCACTCGTGACAGCGGCGGTCAGTCGCAGTCGGGCAAGTCCCGCCAGGGCGAGGAGATCGAGGACGTCACCACCGAGGCGAACCCGGAGGTCGCCGAGCGGCACGCCGAGATCACCGAGGACGTCGACGACCTGCTCGACGAGATCGACTCCGTCCTGGAGGAGAACGCCGAAGAGTTCGTGAGGGGTTACGTCCAAAAAGGCGGACAATAAGCTGAATGCCCGATTCGCTCAGGGAGTCGGGCAAGAAGTGCCCCCTACTACTGCAAGACCTGCGCGGCGGCCCGCTCGGAGGCGAGCCGCCGCAAGCGCGGGATCGGACCGCAGAGAAGAGCTTCTGTGCCGGTCCCCGCGGCATGAAGTGGTGTCCGGAACGCGGGGAACCCGATCCGGAACATGTGGACCACGATCATCGCACCGGATGGGTGCGCGGGATACTCTGCTTCAACTGCAACGGTGGTCTTGGCCAGTTCCGTGACAGTCCTACGAGGCTGGCCAGGGCGATCACGTACCTGAGAGGAACCACGTGGCAGCGGGCTTTGATCCATCCGGGCGTCTACCAGATGCGTTCACCAACGCGGGGACGTCCTCCTTCACGACGTTCCTGAGCAAGGTGGCTCCCGAGATGCTGCCCGGCCGGCGGCCGCTTCCCCCGGGCATGGCCGCCGACATGGCGCCGCACGCGACCACCATCGTGGCCATCTCCGCCGCCGGCGGTGTCGTGATGGCGGGCGACCGGCGCGCCACGATGGGCAACCTGATCGCCCAACGGGACATCGAGAAGGTGCACCCCGCGGACGCGTACTCGCTGGTCGGCATCGCGGGCACGGCCGGCATCGGCATCGAGCTGATGCGACTGTTCCAGGTGGAGCTGGAGCACTACGAGAAGATCGAGGGCGCGATGCTCTCGCTCGACGGCAAGGCCAACCGGCTCGCCTCGATGATCCGGGGCAACCTGGGCGCCGCCATGCAGGGCCTCGCGGTGATCCCGCTCTTCGCCGGCTTCGACCTCGCGGCCACCGATCCGGCGCGGGCCGGCCGGATCTTCAGCTTCGACGTGACCGGCGGCCCGTACGAGGAGACCGGCTACGACGCCATCGGGTCCGGTTCGCTGTTCGCGAAGTCGGCGCTGAAGAAGCGGTTCCGCGCGGGGCTGTCGATGGACGACGCGGTCCGGCTCGCGGTGGAGGCGCTCTACGACGCCGCCGACGACGACACGGCGACCGGCGGCCCCGACCTGACGCGCCGGATCTACCCGGTGGTGATGACCGCGACCGCGGAGGGCACCCACCGGCTCACCGACGCCGAGACGGCGGCGATCGCGGAGGCCGTGGTCTCCGGCCGGATGGAGAACCCGGGCGGCTGAGCCGGCCGGTCGGTAGTCGTCAGCAGTCGTCCGCACAGCGCTAAGGAGAAACAGCCGCCGTGGCCATGCAGTTCTACGCCTCGCCCGAGCAGATCATGCGCGACCGCTCCGAGCTTGCCCGCAAGGGCATCGCCCGGGGTCGCAGCGCCGTGGTCCTGAGCTACGAGGGCGGGGTGCTCTTCGTCGCCGAGAACCTCTCCAGCGCCCTGCACAAGGTCAGCGAGATCTACGACCGGATCGGTTTCGCGGCCGTGGGTCGCTACAACGAGTTCGAGAACCTGCGCCGCGCCGGCGTCCGGATGGCCGACCTGAACGGTCTGAGCTACGACCGGCGGGACGTGACCGGGCGGGCCCTCGCGAACTCGTTCGCGCAGATCCTGGGTGCCATCTTCACCGAGCAGTCGAAGCCGTTCGAGGTGGAGATCTGCGTGGCCGAGGTCGGCGCGACCGCGGACGACGACGAGCTCTACCGGCTCACGTACGACGGCTCGGTCAACGACGAGCCGGGCCGGATGGCGATGGGCGGTCAGGCCGAGGCGATCACCGGCGTGCTCAAGTCCGACCACCGCCCCGACATGTCGCTCGGCGACGCCGTGAAGGTGGCCGTGCGGGCGCTCGGCAGCGTCGGCGGCGAGGGCGGGGCCGCGCGCACCATCGCCGCCAACCAGCTCGAGGTGGCGGTCCTGGACCGGCGCCGGGTCGGCCGCACGTTCCGCCGGATCACCGGCGCGGCCCTGACGGCGCTGCTCGACGGGGAGGCCGCGAAGGCGGAGGAGCCCGCCGCGGGCGGCCCGGAGACGCCGACGACCCCGACCGAGGAGGCGCAGAAGCCCACTACGTCGGCGGCCTCGGCGGACCTGGAGGACAAGCCCGGCAACCACGCCGAGTAGCAGACGTCGCGAGAAACGCCGGGGTCCGGGTCACCGGGCCCCGGCGTTTCGCGTCCGCCGCGCCGATCCGAGTCGGTCAGCGGCGGCGGAGCAGCGGCTTGGTGAGGGCCCAGTAGGCGGCCGCGATCACGTTGAACACCGCCATCCCGGGGGGCGCCTCGACGTTGGAGGGGTCGACCTTCGCGGTCATCATCTCGGCGATGACACCGTCGGGGACGATCCGCTCGGCCTGCAGCTGGCGGCGGCGGGCGCGTACCCAGGCCCGGTTGGTCCACAGCCAGCGCCAGCCGCGCACCTTCTCCCGGCTCCACCCGCCGAGCAGCGAGGCGGCGAGCAGGGCCGCCTCGGACAGCAGCAGCATGGGCGCCAGCAGCACCAGCGTTCGCGTCTCGTACGCGGTGAGCAGCGAGAGCAGCCGGTTCCGCTCGACGAGGTACACCTTCAGCGAGTTGCGGGAGAACTCGTAGTGGTGCACGACGACGGCGTCCGGGACGTACTCCAGGCGCAGCCCCCGCTGCCACAGGCGCAGGCTGATCTCGGTGTCCTCGTGGTAGGCGAAGTACTCGGCGGCGAAGCCGTCCAGTTCCCGCCACAGCTCCCGGTTGATGACGAAGCAGCACCCGCTCAGGGAGGGCACGGTCGTACGCCGGGCGTGGGCCGTGGCCGGCTCGCCGTTGCCGCCGGCCCAGGAGAGCCCGATGAAGTGCAGCGGGTTGCCGGACGTGTTGATGAGATCCGGGTTCTCGGCGAGGCGGATCGAGGCCATCGCGGCGCCGACGCCCGGTTCCGCGGCGACCGCCACGACCTTCGCGAGGGCGTCCGGCGCGACGATCGCGTCGGAGTTGACGAAGGCCAGCCACTCGCCGGTGGCCTCGGCGGCGCCGACCCGGCAGCCGCCGGAGTATCCGGTGTTCTCCTCGGGCCGCAGCACGCGCACGCCCGGGAGGCCCTTGACCACGTCGATGCCGTCGCTGGTGCACCCGTTGTCGACGACGATCAGCTCGACGTCGACGTCGGTGCTGGCGAGCACCGCCCGGGCGGCGTCGACCAGCCACGGCTCCGCGCCGTAGGCGAGCATCACGGCGCTGACCTGGGGTCGGTTCATCGGACTCCTCCGGATACGCCGGTCTCGACGGTCTCGCGGGACGGGGTGGTCGCGGGGGAGGGGCCGGCGGCGCCGCCACGCAGGAGCAGCGCCATGGTGCCGGCTACGACGACCGAGCCGACCGTGTAGCCGAGTTCGACCCGCAGCGCGACCGACAGCGGGGCGAGTGTGGCGGCGACCAGCGCGGCGACGCCGACGGTCCACGCGAGCGCCTGCGCGCGGTGCCGGTCGAGCGCGAGCAGCGCCTGGCCGAGCACCATCGCCCACAGGTAGGCGAGGGTGGCCACGGCCAGCCAGGCGAAGTCGCCGTGGCCGAGGACGTCGGGGGCGTCGAAGAGCGCGCCGACGAGCCACGGGCCGAGCAGGACGGCGCCGAACGCGCCGACCAGGCCGAGCGCGGTGACGACGCCCAGCGCCTTGCGGAGCAGGCCGTGGAAGGCCGCGTGGTCGCCGGTGGCGGCCGAGGTGGCCAACCCGGGCAGCAGCGACGCCTGTAGCGAGGCGAACACGAACAGCGGGATCCGCACCAGGACAAGTGCGGAGAGCAGCGCTCCCGCGGTGGCCACGTCCGACGGGGCGAGCACCCGCGCGTTGATCACGCCGACGTTCACGACGACCTGGGACAGCAGGCTCGACGCGGTGAGCAGGCCGAGGCCCCGCAGGAGCGCCGACCAGGCCACGGGCAGCCCGCCGCCGACCGCGCGGAGCACCGGCGGCAGCGTCGCCAGGACGGCGATCAGCGGCGCGGCGACGAGCACCGCGCCGTACCACACGGGCGAGGTGACACCGGCCAGGCCGAGGAGCGCGACGATGCCGATCCGCAGCCCGCCGTCGATGCCGAGCTGCGTGCCGTACCAGGGGAAGAGCTGCAGGCCCGAGAGGACGCCGCGGGTGGTGTAGGCCACGGCCATGGCGGCGAGCGACCCGACCAGCACCCAGACCATCGTGCCGTCGCCGTCGAAGAGCCGGTCGGCGAGCACACGGTAGGCGGCGAGGACGACGACCGTCATGACCGCGAGCACGCCGGCGGCGAGCGCGGCGCCGCGCGCCAGCACCGGGCCGGGTGGGAGCCCCTGGGTACGCCGGGCCGCGACGATCCGGGCGATCTCCTGCTCGACCGGCATGAACACGCCGATGCCCAGCGTGAACACGATCGACCAGAGCACGGACAGGGACGAGTAGTCGGCCTCGTTCAGGCTGTGCCCCGCCACCGCCAGGTGCACGTAGGAGGCGAGCCCGAGCAGGCCCAGCCCGGCACCCACGGCGAGGGTGCCGGGCGGAACGAGGTTGAGCAGGCGGCGTATCACCGGCGGATGAGCGCCAGGGTGAGGACGGCGAAGGCCCGGCCCAGGTAGATCATCGCCTTGGCGGGGGAGTGGCTGGGTGTGCCCGCCATCCGCCGGCGCATGGCCACCGGCACCTGCCGGATCTTGTAGCCGCGGCGGGCGGTGTGCACCAGCGTCTCGACCGTGTCGCCGAGGTACTCCACGGGGTACCAGCGGGCGAACATCTCGATGATCCGGCGGTTGGCGGCCCGGAAGCCCGAGGTGGTGTCGGTGAGCTTGGTGCGGGCGATCCGGGACAGCACGGCCGAGAGCATGACCATGGCCCAGCGGCGGGGGCCGCGGACGTTGTAGTCGCCCTCGCCCGCGAACCGGGCGCCGATCACCAGGTCGGTGTCGTCGAGGAGGTCGACGAGCTTCGGCACGTACCGGGGGTCGTGCTGGCCGTCGGCGTCGATCTGGATGGCCACGTCGTAGTCGTGCTCGTACGCGTAGCGGTAGCCGAGCCGCATGGCCCCGCCGACGCCGAGGTTGTACGGCAGCCGGGCCACCAGGGCGCCGGCGGCGGCGGCCACGGCGTGGGTGCGGTCGGTGGATCCGTCGTCGACCACGAGCACGTCGACACCGGGCAGCTCGCCGCGAACCTCGCGGACGACGTCGCCGATGGAGCCGGACTCGTTGAGCGCCGGGATGATGATCAGGACGCGCTTGCCGTTAACCATCGTGGGACACCAGTTCGTTCCGGGCGGCCCGCTCGGCGTCGATCTCGGCGCGGAGCAGGGCGAAGTCTTCGGCCAGGGTGCGGGTCTCCTCCTCCAGGGCGCTGACCTCCCAGCTCAGGTGCACGCACACCAGCAGAAGGAAGACGATGCCGAGGAAGAGCACGAGACTGACGCCGGAGGCGACCCCGAGCATGCCCGCCACGTTGTCGAGGAGCCGGGGGAACAGCGCCAGCGGGATCACGATCACCAGGACGCCGAGCCACAGCATGCCGTACTTCTCGCGCAGTTGCCGGCGGCGCAGCAGCTCGATGATCGTGGCCAGCAGTATCAGGCCGGTCAGGCCGGTGACGAGGGTGAGCTTCATGTGACCTTCCACGGGGGAGCGGAGGAGGCGAAGGAGGCCGTGAGGGTGGCGTGCCAGTCCGGCATCGCTGGCAGGCCCGCGGCCGTCCACCGGCTGTGCCCTAGCACACTGTACGCCGGTCGGGGAGCCGGACGCGGAAACCGGTCGCTGGTGGTGGGCCGGATCCGGTCCGGGTCGAGCCCGTTGAGCGCGAACGCGGCCCGGGCGAGGCCGTACCAGGTGGTCTGACCTGTGCACGTGCCGTGGTAGAAGCCGGGCGTGGCCCGGCCGGCGAGCGCCGCGTCGGCGAGCGCGACCAGCCGGGTGGCGAGGGCGTACGACCAGGTGGGCTGGCCGTGCTGGTCGTCCACCACGTCCAGGTGTTCGCGTTGCTGGGCCAGCCGCAGCATGGTGGCCACGAAGTTCGGCCCGTGCGCGCCGTACAGCCACGCGGTGCGCACGATGTAGCCCGCGTCGGGCAGCAGGCGGGTGACGCTCTGCTCGCCGACGAGCTTGCTCCGGCCGTAGGCGTTGACCGGCGCGGTGGGCGCGTCCTCCGGGTACGGCCGGTCGGCGTCGCCGGAGAAGACGTAGTCGGTGGAGACCTGGATCAGGCGGGCGCCGGTCTCGGCGCACGCGGCGGCGAGGTGGGTCACGCCGTGGCCGTTGACGGCGGTGGCGACCTCCTCGTGCGTCTCGGCCCCGTCCACGTCGGTCCACGCCGCGCTGTTGATCACGAGGTCGTGCCCGGCGACGGCGGCCCGTACGGCGGCGGCGTCGGTGATGTCGAGGTCGGCCCGGGTGGCGGCGGTCACCTTCAGGTCCACGCGGGGGGCGAGCACGGCCAGGAGGTCCTGGCCGAGCATGCCGCCCGCGCCGGTGACGAGCAGCCGGGTCATGCGGCCGTGGCCTGCTTCAGCGGCTCCCACCAGGCCCGGTTCTCCCGGTACCAGCGGACGGTCTCGGCGAGGCCGCGGTCCAGGTCGATGCTCGGGGCGTACCCCAGCTCCTCGCTGATCTTGGTGATGTCCAGCGAGTAGCGGCGGTCGTGGCCCTTGCGGTCGGTGACCGGGACGACCCGCTCCCACCCGGCGCCGCAGGCCTCCAGCAGCCGCCCGGTGAGTTCCTTGTTGGTCAGCTCGGTGCCGCCACCGATGTTGTAGACCTCGCCGGCGCGGCCCTTCTGCTGCACGAGGGCGATGCCCCGGCAGTGGTCGTGCACGTGCAGCCAGTCGCGCACGTTGCCGCCGTCGCCGTAGAGCGGCACGGTGCCGCCGTCGAGCAGGTTGGTGACGAACAGCGGGATGACCTTCTCGGGGAACTGGTACGGCCCGTAGTTGTTGGAGCAGCGGGTGACCACCACGTCCATGCCGTGCGTGCGGTGGTAGGCCAGCGCCAGCAGGTCCGAGCCGGCCTTCGAGGCCGAGTAGGGGGAGTTCGGCGCGAGCGGCCACGTCTCCGTCCAGGACCCCTCGTCGATCGAGCCGTACACCTCGTCGGTGGACACGTGCACGAACCGGGCCGTGCCGTGGCGCAGCGCGGCGTCGAGCAGGGTCTGGGTGCCGAGCACGTTCGTGGTGACGAACGGCGCGGCGCCCTCGATCGAGCGGTCGACGTGCGATTCCGCCGCGAAGTGCACGATCACGTCGTGGCCCGCGACCACCTCGTCGACCACGGTCGGGTCGCAGATGTCGCCCTGGACGAAGCGCAGCCGGGGGTCGTCGCGGACCGGGTCGAGGTTCGCGCGGTTGCCCGAGTAGGTGAGCTTGTCGAGCACCGTGACGACCGCCGGATCGACCGGCGGTACGCCGGCGGCGCCGCCGAGCGGCTTGCCCAGCAGCAGACGGACGTACTCCGACCCGATGAATCCGGCTCCGCCGGTGACGAGGATCCTCACGGGTCCGGAAGTGTACGCGAAGTTAACCGGACATCGCCGGGGCCCGACCCCCGTGTCCGGTTGCCGCCGCGGCCGGTAGTCTCCCCGGGTGCGCGGAATCCTACTCGCCGGTGGCACCGGATCCCGGCTGTGGCCCATCACCCGGGCGGTGTCCAAGCAGCTGATGCCGGTCTTCGACAAGCCGATGATCTACTATCCGCTCTCCACGCTGGTCATGTCCGGCGTCCGGGAGATCCTGGTGATCACCACGCCTGACGACCAGGACCAGTTCCGCCGGCTGCTCGGTGACGGCAGCCAGTGGGGCCTGCGGCTGGAGTACGTCGCCCAGGCCCGCCCGGAGGGCATCGCCCAGGCGTTCGTGCTCGGCGCGGACTTCATCGGCGACGACGCGGTGGCGCTGATCCTGGGCGACAACATCTTCCACGGCGTGGGTCTGGGCCGGCAGCTCACCGCGCACGGCGACCTGATCGGCGGCCGGGTGTTCGCGTACCCGGTGGCGAACCCCGAGGCGTACGGCGTGGTCGACTTCGACGCCGACGGCAGGGTGCTGTCGATCGAGGAGAAGCCGGCCCGGCCGAAGTCCCGGTACGCGGTGCCCGGGCTGTACTTCTACGACAACCGGGTGGTCGACATCGCCAGCAAGCTCACCCCGAGCGCGCGGGGCGAGCTTGAGATCACCGCCGTGAACGAGGCGTACCGGGAGATGGGTGAGCTGTCCGTCACCGTGCTGGACCGCGGCACTGCCTGGCTGGACACCGGCACCTTCACCTCGCTCATGCAGGCCGCCGAGTTCGTCCGGGTGATCGAGGAGCGGCAGGGTCTCAAGATCGGCTGTGTGGAGGAGGTGGCCTGGCGGGCCGGCCTGCTCGACGACGCGCAGCTGCGGGCGCTCGCGGAGCCGCTGACCAAGAGCGGCTACGGCGACTACCTGCTCGGCCTGCTCAGCGAGAAGCACGGCGAGGCGGTGGCCCGGTGAGCGGTTCGAGTGCGCCGGGTCTGCGAGCCCCGCAGTCGCGAACGGAGGTGGCCCGGTGAGCGCGAGGAGTGAGCCGGGTTTGCGAGCCCCGCAGTCGCGAACGGAGGTGGCCCGGTGAGCGCGAGGAGTGAGCCGGGTTTGCGAGCCCCGCAGTCGCGAACGGAGGTGGCCCGGTGAGCGCGAGGAGTGAGCCGGGTTTGCGAGCCCCCGCAGTCGCGAACGGAGGTGGCACCGTGAAGATCCGGCCGCTGAGCATCGAGGGCGCCTGGGAGATCACGCCGCAGCAGCACGGCGACCCGCGCGGGCTGTTCATGGAGTGGTACCGCTTCGACCGGCTCGCCGAGGCGGTCGGTCACCCGCTGCGGCTGGCGCAGGGCAACCTGTCCGTCTCCGGCCGGGGCGTGGTGCGCGGCATCCACTTCGCCGACGTCCCGCCCGGCCAGGCGAAGTACGTGACCTGCGTACGCGGGGCCGTGCTGGACGTCGTGGTCGACCTGCGGGTCGGCTCGCCGACCTTCGGCCGCTGGGAGGGCGTCCGCCTCGACGACGTCGAGCGCCGGGCGGTGTACCTGGCCGAGGGGCTGGGGCACGGCTTCTGCGCGCTCAGCGACGACGCCACCCTCACCTACCTCTGCTCGGCCACGTACAACCCCACGGGCGAGCACGGTGTGCACCCGCTCGACGAGGAGTTGGGCATCGAGTGGCCGGCCGACGCCCCGCAGCTGTCGGCCCGCGACGCCGCGGCGCCGACCCTCGCGCAGGCCCGCGAGAGCGGCCTGCTGCCCGACTACGAGGCCTGCCGGGCGTACGTGGCGACGCTCGGGCCGGACGGAATGTCGGACTCGGACGGGGTTTGACCGCACCGACCCGCACGACCTGTGCTGTGACAGTGACGAACCGGCCCTCCGGGCGGCTAATGTCACATCATGGAGCGGCGAATCTTCGGCCTCGAGACCGAGTACGGCGTCACCTGTACCTACCGCGGGCAGCGGCGGCTCTCCCCGGACGAGGTCGCCCGGTACCTCTTCCGCCGCGTGGTGTCCTGGGGCCGGTCCAGCAACGTCTTCCTGCGTAACGGTGCCCGGCTCTACCTGGACGTCGGGTCGCACCCCGAGTACGCCACACCGGAGTGCGACTCGGTGGTCGACCTGGTGGCCCACGACCGCGCCGGCGAGCGGATCCTGGAGGGGCTGCTCGTCGACGCCGAGAAGCGGCTGCACGACGAGGGCATCGCGGGTGAGATCTACCTGTTCAAGAACAACACCGACTCGGCCGGCAACTCGTACGGCTGCCACGAGAACTACCTGGTCTCCCGGCACGGCGAGTTCGGCCGGCTGGCCGACGTCCTGATCCCGTTCCTGGTCACCCGGCAGCTGATCTGCGGGGCGGGCAAGGTGCTGCAGACACCGCGCGGCGCGGTCTACTGCCTGTCGCAGCGGGCCGAGCACATCTGGGAGGGCGTCTCCTCGGCGACCACCCGGAGCCGCCCGATCATCAACACCCGGGACGAGCCGCACGCCGACGCCGAGCGCTACCGGCGGCTGCACGTGATCGTCGGCGACTCGAACATGAACGAGGTCACCACGCTGCTGAAGGTCGGCACGGCCGACATCGTGCTGCGGATGATCGAGGCCGGTGTGGTGATGCGCGACCTGTCGCTGGAGAACCCCATCCGGGCGATCCGTGAGGTGTCGCACGACATCACCGGCCGGCGCAAGGTGCGGCTCGCCTCCGGCAAGGAGATCAGCGCGCTGGAGATCCAGCAGGAGTACCTGGCCAAGGCCACCGAGTTCGTGGAGCGCCGGGGCGGCGACCAGACCGCCAAGCGCGTCGTCGAGCTGTGGGGCCGGGTGCTGCGTGCCGTGGAGACCGGCGACCTGGAGCCGGTGGCCCGGGAGATCGACTGGGTGACCAAGCTGCGGCTCATCGAGCGCTACCAGCGCAAGCACGACCTGCCGCTGTCGCACCCGCGGGTCGCGCAGATGGACCTCGCCTACCACGACCTGCGCCGCGGCCGTGGCCTCTACGCGCTGCTCGAACGGCGCGGCGAGGTGGACCGGGTGGCCACGGACCCGGAGATCTTCGAGGCGAAGGAGACGCCGCCGCAGACGACCCGGGCCCGGCTGCGCGGCGAGTTCATCCGGCACGCGCAGGAGAAGCGGCGCGACTTCACCGTCGACTGGGTGCACCTGAAGCTCAACGACCAGGCGCAGCGCACCGTGCTCTGCAAGGACCCGTTCCGGGCGTACGACGAGCGGGTCGAGCGGCTGATCGCCAGCATGTGACGAGTGCCCCGGCCGGCCCGGCGGTGGCGCGTCATCGCCGGGGCCGGCCGGGTACGCTGGCCGGGCCATGACGACATCCCCGAGCCCCGAGCCCACCGAGAGCGGCCAGCAGCGCCAGAACTGGGTGGAACGCCGCCGCAACAAGATCCGCGCCGAGATCGAACGGAACCGGCGCGGCGAGTACACCGTGCCCACGTGGGTGCTGGCGGTCGCCCTGGTGCTGATCGTCGGCGGCTGGCTCGCCCTGATCTTCCTGGCCTGATCCCTTTCCTCCCACGATCTTGCACTTTCTGCCCGGGCACACCGGGAGGAAAGCCGCGAACCGAGGGCCGCAACTGCAAGATCGCGGTGAGTGTCCGCGGCGGGTGACCCGCGCGGGCCAGGGGTTGGCCCGGCTGGGTCGCCGTGGTGGGTAACCGGCCGCCGTTGCCGTCGCCGGCCCGCGCCCGACCGGTCGGCGCCGGCGACGACCGGACGCCGCGACGCGGGAGGGCGATCATGGACGACATGCGGGTGCCGCAGCCGGAGCGGGGCGGCAAGGGCTGGCGCGACCCCGGGCCACGGGACGTCACACGGGACCGGGAGAACCCCGACCTGCTCGTCCCGCCCGCCACGGACGCCGGGACGGTGCCGAACCTGCGGTTCTCCTTCGCCGACGCGCACACGCGCATCGAGCAGGGCGGGTGGACCCGCGAGATCACCCAGCGGGAACTGCCGATCGCCACGGAACTCAGCGGCGTGGACATGGCGCTGGAACCGGGCGCCTACCGGGAGCTGCACTGGCACAAGCAGTCCGAGTGGGCGTACGTGCTCCGGGGCAGCTGCCGGATCAGCGCCGTCGACCAGGAGGGGCGCAACTTCCTCGACGACGTGCGCGCGGGGGACCTGTGGTTCTTCCCGAAGGGCGTACCGCACCACATCCAGGCCCTCGACGAGGGCGTGGAGTTCCTGCTGGTCTTCGACGACGGCGCCTTCTCCGAGAACGGCACGTTCCTGATCAGCGACTGGTTCGCGCACACCCCGAGGGAGGTGCTCGCGAAGAACTTCGGCTGGGCGCCGGAACTGCTGGATCGGCTGCCCGAGCGGGAGAAGTACATCTTCGCGGGCCAGGTGCCGCCGGCGCTGGACCGGGACCGGGTGGTCAGCCCGAGCGGGGACGTGCCGAGCACCTTCAGCCACCGGATGCGGGCGCAGGAGCCGATGCGGTTCCCCGGTGGCACCGTCCGCGTCGCCGATGTCTCCACGTTCGCCGCCTCGACCACGATCTGCGCCGCGCTCGTGGAGGTCGAGCCGGGCGGCCTGCGCGAGATGCACTGGCATCCCAACGACGACGAGTGGCAGTACTACATCTCCGGGCAGGGCCGGATGGGGGTCTTCGCGAGCACCGGCGTGGCGCGGACGTTCGACTTCCGGGCGGGCGACGTCGGGTACGTGCCGTTCGCGTACGGCCACTACATCGAGAACGTCGGGTCGGAGCCGCTGGTCTACCTGGAGATGTTCCGCAAGCCCCGGTTCGCCGACATCTCGCTCACCCAGTGGATGGCGAACACGCCGGCCGAGGTCGTGGCGGACACCATCAACCTGCCGCCGGAGGTCATCGCGGGGCTGCCACGGGAGAAGCGGCCCGTCGTCCGCTGACCGGCATAGGCCGCGCCGGTCCGCGGCCCGCCGTGCGGCCCGTGGCCCCGCGACCGGCCCGGCCTAGCCCACCAGCGCGGCGGCGTGCCGCCCGGCGGCCGCGGCGGTGAGGAAGTACGCGTGGTCCGCGTCCAGGCCCCGGCCCATGGTGGACAGCGGCACCGTGCTCGCCCGCAGCGCGGCGTCCAATCCGTCGGTGGACACCCGGACGATCCGGTGCCGGGCCGCGAGCGGCGCCAGCGCCGCGTCCATCTCGGCGGCGAGCGCCGGGTCGAGGTCGTCGGGCAGCACCAGCTCCGCGGGGGCCAGCGCCACCCGGCCGTACGCCGTGAGGCTGTGGTGGGACACGCCACGGTGCCGGGGGCGGGGGTCGGCGGACGACACGCGCAGCGAGCCGACCGGCCGGCCGCCCAGCGCGGCGACCGCGTTGACCGCCTCGCCGACCGCCACGCCGGTGAACCCCCAGCGGGTGCCGGTGCCCAGGTTGCCCGGGCCCTGCGCCACGATCGCCACGTCGGCGTGGAGCACGTGGCGGGCCGCGAGCAGCCCGGTGTGCAGGGTGCTCGCCTCGAGGTCGCCGCCGAAGGCCTGCCCGACGCTGATCGTGCCGGCCAGCTCGTCGCGGAGCGCCGCCAGGGTGCGGGAGAACCACGCCGGCAGCGCCCCGCCGTCGGTGAGCACGTACGCGACCCGGGCCCGCGGCGCGTCGGCGCGGATGCCGGCGAGGATCGCCGGCAGCGCCGAGTGCAGGTCGGCGGTGACCACGGGCAGGCCGGCGAGGTCCTCGGCCGCCTCCAGCACGGCGCGGTGCGGCG
Organism: Micromonospora costi; assembly: GCF_003626655.1. Taxonomy (GTDB): domain Bacteria; phylum Actinomycetota; class Actinomycetes; order Mycobacteriales; family Micromonosporaceae; genus Micromonospora; species Micromonospora costi. Next base: position 142,526 of record NZ_RBAN01000006.1, on the reverse strand, counting down.
AGGCCTCCTCGTCGACGCCGAGCAGGATCGGCTGCAGCGGGGTGTAGCGCGCCTTGACCAGGTGCCCGGCGTCGCGCGTGTCACCGGCCTGCGGCGGGTCGGGCGGCAACCGGTCCGGCAGCGCCACCACGAGGGCGTAGCCGCCGGTGCCCAGGCCCATGAGCAGCGCGCCGACGTTGAGCAGCACGCGGTCGCCGGGCTCGGGGTGGCCGACCAGGTGGGGGTAGGCCAGTGCCCGCATGGTCGCGCCGTCGGGCAGTGTCACGTCCAGTTCCACCGCGCCGGCCCACTGCCGTCGCAGCGCCGCCACCGTCCCGGACCGCCATCGCACCATGACCGGCACGCTAGCGGCGTGGCCGTCGGACGCCGCGCGCGGGGCCGCGACGCGGGTCAGAGACCGGGGTCGACCGTGCCGTCCCCGGCCGGTGGTTCCGGCTCCCGGCCGGCCCGGTGCTCGGGGGCGGGCAGCGCGCCGGTCGGGTCGAGGAACAGGTACCGGATCTCCGGGTAGCGTTCGCGCAGCCGCCGCTCCGCCTCGTCGGCGGTGGCCTCGATGGCGGCGCCGGTGGCGTCGTCGCGGAAGTCGACCTTCGCGGCGACCAGGATGTCCATCGGGCCGAGCTGCATGGTGAACAGCGTGTCGATGCGGTTCACCTCGGGCAGCCCGGCCAGCGACAGCTCCATCTCGCGGCGCAGCCGCTCCGGCACGGCGCGGCCGACCAGCAGCGAGAGGTTGGTGTACGCGAGGGTCGCGGCGACGGCGAGCAGCAGCACGCCGATGAGGACCGAGGCCACACCGTCCCACAGCTCGTCGCCGGTGAGTTCGGACAGGCCGACCCCGGCCCCGGCCAGGAGCAGACCGATGAGGGCCGCGCTGTCCTCCAGGAAGACCGCCTTGAGCGTGGTGTCGGCGGTCAGCCGCAGGTAGCGCCACGGCGTGGTCCGCCAGCGGCGGGACTCCCGGTGCACCTGGCGCGCCGCCCGGGCCAGGGACACCGACTCGATGGCGAACGAGACGGCCAGCACCACGTACGAGACGAGGTAGTTGCCGCTGTGTTCGTGCACGAGGATCGTGGTGATGCCGTGGGTGATCGCGAAGCCGGCGCCGGCCACGAACGTGAACAGGGCCGCGAAGAAGGCCCAGACGTAGCTCTCCTTGCCGTACCCGAACGGGTGCCGGGCGTCGGCCGGGCGCGCGCCGCGCCGCAGGGCCAGGAACAGCAGCACCTCGGTGGTGGTGTCGGCCACCGAGTGCGCGGCCTCCGAGAGCATCGACGCGGACCCGGAGATCAGACCGGCGAACAGCTTGGCCGCCGCGATGGCGAGGTTCGCGGAGCCGGCGACGACGACCGTGCCGACGCTCTCGGACTTGACCTCCGGCTGGGACATGGGGAAACCCTATGGCCGCGGGCGGCGGCCCGCCGGGCGAGCGCTCCAGGCGGGTTGGTGCGCCATTCGCATCCACGGCCCGCCGCGCCCGCGTGGGTGCACGTGCCCGGCGCGTCGGCTGCTAGCGTCTACCCGTGTCCCGGACCCGTACCGAACGCCTGGTCAACCTGGTGATCTGTCTGCTCTCCACGCGCCGGTTCCTCACCGCCGCGCAGATCGCCGCGACCGTGCCCGGCTACGAGCACGACCCGGACGACGCGCGTGACCACGAGGCGTTCCAGCGCAAGTTCGAGCGGGACAAGGCCGAGCTGCGCGAGCTCGGGGTCCCGCTGGAGACCGGCACGGCGAGTGTCTTCGACGCCGAGCCCGGCTACCGGATCGCCCCGCGGGAGTACGCCCTGCCGGACATCCCGCTCGAACCGGACGAGGCGGCCGCGGTGGGCATCGCGGCCCGGCTCTGGCAGCACGCCGGCCTGGCCGCCGCCGCGTCGTCGGGGCTGGCCAAGCTGCGCGCCGCCGGTGTGGACGTCGACCCGCAGGCCACGCTCGGCCTGGAGCCGATGGTGACCGTCGACCCGGCGTTCGCGCCGCTGACCGCCGCCGCCCGCGACCGCCGGGAGGTCGGCTTCGACTACCGGGTGCCCGACCGCGACGCCCCGACCCGGCGCCGGCTCCAGCCGTGGGGCGTGGTGTGCTGGCGGGGCCGCTGGTACGTGGTCGGCCACGACCTGGACCGGGAGGCGACCCGCTGCTTCCGGCTCTCCCGGGTGGTCGGCCCGGTACGCGTGACCGGCGACCCCGGCGCCTACGAGCCGCCCGCGGGTGTCGACCTGATCAGCCACGTCGCGCGCTGGTCCGGGCCGGTGGAGCGCACCGGGCGGGCCGTGGTGCTCGCCGCGCCGGGCCGCGCCGCCGGGCTGCGCCGCTGGGCGGTGGAGGTCAGCGCCGGGCCGGACGGCGACCGGTTGGTCCTGCCCTACGCCGACCTCGACTGGCTCGCCGGCCACCTGGTCGGCTACGGCCCGGACGTCCGGGTACTGGACCCGCCCGAACTCCGGGAGGCGATCATCCAGCGCCTCAAGGAGATCGCCGTCCGGCACGACGACCTGGCCACCGCCGGGGGGCACCGGTGACCCGCCCCGCCGCCCGCGGCGGCTCCCGCGCGTCCGCCGACCGGCTGGCCCGGCTGCTCAACCTCGTGCCGTACCTGCTGGCCCGCCCCGGCATCGAGATCGCCGAGGCGGCCGGTGACCTGGGCGTCACCGAACGGCAGCTGCGGGAGGACCTGGAGCTGCTCTGGGTCTGCGGGTTGCCCGGGTACGGGCCGGGCGACCTCATCGACATGGCGTTCGACGGCGACCGGGTGACCATCACCTACGACGCCGGCATCGACCGGCCGCTGCGGCTCACCCCGGACGAGGCGCTCGCGCTGGTGGTGGCCCTGCGGATGCTGGCCGAGACGCCGGGGGTGACCAACCGGGAGGCCGTCGAACGGGCACTCGCCAAGATCGAGAGCGCGGCCGGTGACCTCGTGGGCGCGCCGGTGGAGGTGCGGCTGCCGGCGGACACGCGGCGGGTCGAGGAGCTGCGCGCCGCCGTGGAGGGCGGCCGGGCGCTGCGGATCACCTACTACACGGCGGCCCGGGACGAGACGACCGAACGCACCATCGACCCGCTGCGGATGCTGATGGTCGGCGGCCGGGCGTACGTGGAGGCCTGGTGCCGGCGTGCCGAGGCGGTCCGGATGTTCCGGGCCGACCGGATCGACGCGGTCGCCGCGCTCGACGAGCCGGCCGTCGTGCCGCCGCAGGCCCGCCCGCACGACGTGACCGACGGAGTGTTCCGCCCCTCGCCGGACCTGCCGCTCATCACCCTGCGGATCGGTCGCGGCGAACGGTGGATCACCGAGTACTACCCGTGCGAGCGGGTCGAGGCCGGCGACGGCGACCAGTGGTTGGTCTCGCTGCGGGTGACCGACCTGAACTGGGCGCGCCGGTTCGTGCTGGGGCTGGGCCCGGACGTGGCCGTGGTCGCCCCCGCCGAGCTGGCCGAACAGGTCCGGGCGGCCGCCACGGCGGCACTGGACGCGTACGCCCGGCCCGCGCCCGCCGCCCGCCGGGATCCCGGACCCGCCACCGCCGACCCGGCGGTGGCCGCCGGCCCCCGGTAGGCTGACCGCCGTGCTGACGTGGATCGTGCTCGCCGTGGTGCTGCTCGCCCTCGTGGTGCTCGCCGTGGCCGTCCGGGCGGTGCTGACCCGGCTGCCCGCGCTGCACCGGGCCGCGGTGGCGTTGCAGCGCCGCCAGGCGGAGGCACAGGCGCTGGCCGGGTCGGCCGAGGCGCTGCAGGAACGCGCCGAGGCCCTCCAGGACCGGCTCGCCGCCACCCAACGGCGGGTCGAGCTGATCAAGGCCAAGCGGCGCGGCTGACCCCGCCGTCGCGTCGGGCCGCCGCGTTGATCGACCGCCGTCGCGTGGTTGCGTGATCCGGCGCCGCCGCGCGCAGGATCGAACGTCCGAGGGTGGTTGACGGGACACTCCGGGTTGGTCAAGACTTCACCGGCCGGGGCGAACGTGCACCGGCCGGTGGGTGGCATCGGACCGATACGCACGTACGATGGGGGTCCGTTACACCCCTGCTGTCTCACAAGCGACTGGAGCTTCCCATGGGTGCCCTCAAGCCGTGGCACATCGCCGTACTCGTGGTCGTGCTGATCCTGCTCTTCGGCGCGAAGCGGCTCCCCGACGCGGCCCGCTCGCTGGGCCGGTCCCTGCGGATCATCAAGGCGGAGACGAAGAGCCTGCACGACGACGACCGCGACCTGGCCGAGAAGGCCGACGCGCAGTCCGGCTACCAGCCGCTGCCGCCGCAGGCCGCCCAGCAGCCGCAGGCCACGTACCAGGCCCCGCCGCAGCAGCCGGTCGTCGACCCGGTGCAGCGCGTCCGCGACAACTGACCGAGGGGCCCGAAGACCGTGGCGGCCTTCGCGCTGCGCAAGCGCGGCCCGAGCAACTTCCAGCGGGCCGCCGACGGCTCGATGACCCTCATCGAGCACATCCGGGAGCTGCGCACCCGGCTGTTCCGCGCCTCGCTGGCGATCCTGATCGGCTTCGGTGTGGGCATCTTCCTCGCCGAAAAGGTCCGGGTGCTGCTCTCCAAGCCGTACTGTGACCTGCCCCAGTCGACCGACCCGGCCACCGGCCTCTGCAAGTTCGTGCAGCTGGGCGTCGCGGACGTCTTCCTGCTCAACCTGAAGATCGGGCTCTGGGTGGGTCTGATCCTCGCCGCGCCGATCTGGCTCTACCAGCTCTGGGCGTTCATCGCACCCGGCCTGCACCGGCACGAGCGGCGCTACGCGTACGTCTTCACCGCCCTCGCGGCGCCGCTGTTCGCCGCGGGCGCGGTGCTGGCGTTCTTCGTGACCACCAAGGGTCTCGAGTTCCTGCTGAACATCTCCGGGCCGGACATCGCGACCAACCTTGAGGTCACCCGCTACATCTCGTTCGTCACCAACCTGATCCTGCTGTTCGGGGTGGCGTTCGAGTTCCCGCTGATCGTGCTGATGCTCAACTTCGTCGGCCTGGCCAGCGCGAAGCGGCTGCTCAGCTGGTGGCGGGTGGCGATCTTCGTGTTCTTCGCGTTCTCCGCGGTGGTCACCCCGACACCGGACCCGTTCGGCATGACCGCCCTCGCGGTCTGCCTCTCCGCGCTGTACTTCGGCGCGGTGGGTGTCGCGTTCATCAACGACCGGCGGCGCGGTCGCGGTCGGGAGGTCTACGCGGGGATCGCCGACGACGAGGTGTCGCCGCTGGACCTCGACCCGGAGCCGGTCGAGGCGGCCCAGCGGGTCGACGCGACCGAGCCGATCGCCGCACCGGACCCGATCGCCGCCCCGGCGCCGATCGAGCGCCGGTACGACGACATGACCTGACCCCTCGTCACCGCGCCGGCACCCGCCGGAGCGGTCGTACGACACGCTGACGCACGGACGCCGCCCGCACCGGGCGGCGTCTGTCGTAGCGGTAGGTTCTCGCCGTGACCGCAGAAGATCACCCCTCCGTCGATCCCGACGGCCCCGTCGCGGTGCTCGCGAACCCGACCGCCGGACGGGGCCGGCACCGCGCTCTGCTGCCGGCGCTGCTGTCCCGGCTCGCCAGCGCGGGCCGGGAGGTGCGGCTGCTGGAGGCGTACAGCGCCGAGCAGGCCGAGGCGGTGTGTCACGCCGCGGTGGCCGGCGGCGTGGCCGCGCTGGTCGCGGTCGGCGGGGACGGCACCGTGCACCGCGCGTTGCAGGCGGTCGCCGGCACCCCGGTCCCGTTCGGCCCGGTGCCGGCGGGCACCGGAAACGACTTCGCCACCGACACCGGCTACCCGCCGGACCCCCTCGCCGCCGCCGAGGTGATCGCCGGGGCGCTGCGCGCCGACCGCGCCCGGCCCGTGGACCTGGCCCGGCTGAACAGCCCCGCGGAGCCGCCGCGCTGGTACGGGGCGGTGCTCGCCGCGGGGTTCGACGCGATCGTCAACGAGCGCGCCAACCGGATGCGCTGGCCGCGCGGGCCCCGGCGGTACGACCTGGCGATCCTCGTGGAGCTGGCCCGGTTGCGGCCGCGGCGGTACAAGCTGTGCCTCGACGGCGAGCCGCACGAGGTCGACGCGGTGCTGGTGGCGGTGGGCAACTGCCCCAGCTACGGCGGCGGGATGCGGATCTGCCCGGACGCCGACCCGGCCGACGGGCTGCTCGACGTGGTGGTGGGCGGCCGGTTCGACCGCCGCACCCTGATCCGGGTGAAGCCGAGCATCTACCAGGGCACCCACGTGCGGCACCCGCTGGTGACCAGCTACCGGGTGCGGACCGTGGAGCTGGCCGCGGAGGGCATCACCACGTACGCCGACGGCGAGCGGGCACTGGGCCTGCCGGTGACCGTCACGGCCGAGCCGGGGGCGCTGCGGCTGCTGCGGTGACCCGTGCCCCGCCCGGTGGGCCGGCTCAGCCCCGCAGGGCGAGGTCGAGCACCGCGCCGAGACCGTTGGGGTGGCCGGCGTCCGCGCAGGGCAGCACGAGCACCGCGCAGCCGGCCTTCACCGCGCCGGCGTCGGCGGGCGTGTCGCCCACCATGAGCGTCTGCTCCGGGTCGACGCCGAGCATCCCGCACGCCCGCAGGAAGATGCCCGGGTCCGGCTTGCAGCGCCCCACCTCGTACGACAGCACGTACGCGTCGATCAGCGCGTCGAGCTTCCACGCGTGGAACAGCGGGCGGAGGTCGAAGCCGATGTTGCTGACCACGGCGACCTTCACGCCGGCGGCGCGCAGCGTGGCCAGCACGTCGCCCGTGTCCGGGTAGGGCACCCAGCCCTCGGGCACCAGCACCCGCTCGTACAGCGCGTCGGCGAACCCCTCGATGCCGGCGTCGACCGTCTCGGCCAGGCCGGTGTACGCGCCCCGGTGGGCGTGCTCGTAGAGGTCCCGGTCGGCCCACAGCTCGGCCAGCCGGGGCGGTACCCGGGCGGGCAGCGGCCCGCCGGCCCGGCCGGCGGTGAGCAGCCGGTCGGCGAGCGCTGTGGCGCGGACCGGGTCCAGCTCGACGCCGCACGTCGCGGCGGCGGCCAGCACCCAGGCCCGGGGGTCCTCCACCTGGGCGAGGGTGCCGTGGAAGTCGAAGAGCACCGCCTCCACCGGTCGACGGGACGGGACCGGGCCGACGGTGCCGTCGGCGTCGCGGGAGGCGTGGGGCGGTTCGGGTTGATCCGGCACGTCGTGCACCCTACCGACCCGCTCCGACCGTCCTGCCGGATGGCCTTGTCCGGTGGCGGCCGGCCGTACCGATTAATCTTGGGGACATGTCGAGCCCCGCCGAGCGGTACGCCGCGGCGCGCCGCCGGGCCGCACAGGCCTCCGAGTTTCCGGCGCTGGAAGAGTTCGCCCTTGACCTGGGGTTCGATCTCGACGACTTCCAGCGGGAGGCGTGTCAGTCGCTGGAGCGGGGCAGCGGCGTGCTCGTGTGCGCTCCCACGGGCGCCGGCAAGACGGTCGTCGGCGAGTTCGCCGTCCACCTGGCCCTGCGCGGAGCCCCGGCCCCGGCCGGCGGCGCGGAGGCCCCGCCCCCGGCGGGTGGCGGCCGGCGCAAGTGCTTCTACACGACGCCGATCAAGGCGCTGTCGAACCAGAAGTACCACGACCTGGTGGACCGGTACGGCGCCGAGCAGGTCGGCCTGCTCACCGGCGACAACGCGATCAACGGCGACGCGCCGGTGGTGGTCATGACCACCGAGGTGCTGCGCAACATGCTCTACGCCGGGTCGGCCACCCTCGAGGGCCTGGCGTACGTGGTGATGGACGAGGTGCACTACCTGGCCGACCGGTTCCGGGGCGGCGTGTGGGAAGAGGTGATCATCCATTTGCCCGCCTCGGTGACGCTGGTGTCCCTGTCGGCCACCGTGTCCAACGCCGAGGAGTTCGCCGACTGGCTGGTCACCGTGCGCGGTGAGACGGCCGTGGTGGTCAGCGAGCACCGGCCGGTGCCGCTGTGGCAGCACATGCTGGTCGGCAAGCGGATGTTCGACCTGTTCCACGACGCCGACGCGGCCCGCAAGCACGACGTGCACCCGGAGCTGCTGCGCTACACGCGGGACACGATGCGCCGCCTGGAGCTGGGTGAGGGGCGCAGCGCCGGGCCGGGCGGCGGGCGCCGCGGGCCGCGCTGGCGTGGGCCCATGCGTCCGGACATCGTCGAGCGGCTGGACCGGGAGGGTCTGCTCCCGGCCATCCTGTTCATCTTCAGCCGGGCCGGCTGCGACGCCGCCGTGCAGCAGTGCCTCGCCGCGGGCCTGCGGCTGACCTCGCCGGAGGAGCGGGCGGAGATCCGCCGGGTGGTCGAGTCGCGGGTCACCGCGATCCCCGGCGAGGACCTGTCGGTCCTCGGCTACTGGGAGTGGCTCGACGGCCTGGAGCGCGGCCTCGCCGCCCACCACGCGGGCATGCTGCCGGCGTTCAAGGAGGTCGTCGAGGAGCTGTTCGTCCGGGGCCTCGTCAAGGCGGTCTTCGCCACCGAGACCCTGGCGCTGGGTATCAACATGCCGGCGCGCTGTGTGGTCCTCGAACGCCTGGTGAAGTACAACGGCGAGGCGCACGTCGACCTCACCCCGGGGGAGTACACGCAGCTCACCGGCCGGGCCGGCCGCCGCGGCATCGACGTCGAGGGGCACGCCGTGGTGGTGTGGTCCCCGGAGACCGACCCGCGGCACGTGGCCGGGCTGGCCTCCACCCGCACGTACCCGCTGCGGTCCAGCTTCCGGCCGTCGTACAACATGGCCGTCAACCTGGTCGGGTCGGTCGGCGCGGAGCCCGCCCGGGCGTTGCTGGAGTCGTCGTTCGCCCAGTTCCAGGCGGACCGTTCGGTGGTCGGCCTGGCGCGGCAGGTGCAGCGCAACACCGAGACGATCGAGGCGTACGGCGCGGAGGCCGCCTGCCACCACGGCGACTTCGACGAGTACTTCGCCCTGCGGGTGGCGATCGCGGACCGGGAGCGGGCGCTGGCCCGGCAGGGGCAGACCCAGCGCAAGGCCGCGGCCGTGGCGTCGCTGGAGCGGCTCCGGGTGGGTGACGTGATCCGGGTGCCGTCCGGGCGCCGGGCCGGGCTGGCCGTGGTGCTGGACCCGGCGACCGGTGGGTTCGGCGAGCCGCGGCCGCTGGTGCTCACCCAGGACCGGTGGGCGGGGCGAGTCAGCCCCAGCGACTTCACGACCCCCGCCGAGGTGCTCGCGCGGATCCGCGTACCCAAGCACTTCAACCACCGCTCGCCGGCCGCCCGCCGTGACTTGGCGGCAGCGGTGAGCGGCACCGGGCTGGACCGGCACGCCGGGCGGCGGGGCGGTCGGTCCCGCCAGCCGGTCGGCGAGGACCACCGGCTCAGCCAGCTCCGCTCCGAGCTGCGCCGGCACCCCTGTCACGCCTGCCCGGACCGGGAGGAGCACGCCCGTTGGGCGGAGCGGCGACGCCGGCTGGAACGGGACACCGAGGAGCTGCGCCAGCGGGTGTCGGGGCGGACCGGATCGCTGGCCCGCACCTTCGACCGGATCGTCGCGCTGCTCACCGCGCGGGGCTACCTCAGCGCCGACGGCGAGGTCACCGACGCCGGCCGGATGCTGGGCCGGATCTGGACCGAGGCGGACCTGCTGGTCGCCGAGTGCCTGCGTCGCGGCGTCTGGGACGGGCTGTCCCCGGCCGAGCTGGCGGCCGCCGTCTCGGTCGTGGTCTTCGAGGCGCGCCGGGACGTCGACGAGCGGGCGTCGGTGCCGCGCGGGCCGGTGTCCGACTCGGTGGACGAGACGTTGAAGCTGTGGAGCGACATCGAGGCGGACGAGGCCGCCCGGGGCCTCGCGGTGACCCGGGAGCCGGACCTGGGGTTCGCCTGGCCGATCTACCGGTGGGCGCGGGGCGAGGCGCTCGCCAAGGTGCTCGCGAGCGGGCACGAGATCGACGGCGAGATGCCGGCCGGCGACTTCGTGCGCTGGGCGCGGCAGGTGGTCGACCTGCTCGGCCAGCTCGCCGACTCCGGTGGCGCGTCGCCCGACCTGCGCTCCACCGCCCGGCAGGCGATCGCCGCGGTCAACCGCGGGGTGCTCGCCTACCACGCCGCCGCCTGACAGGGCCCGCGGGCCGATGGCGGCCGACCGGCGGCCGGCGCGGCTCGAGCCGGTGACCGGCCGACCGGCGGTCAGCCGCGGGGCCGCGCGGCGCGACGGGCGTCAGGGGTGTTCGGCGAGCGCGTCGACCAGCCGGCGCGTCGAGCCGGCGAGGTTCCAGCGGCGGGCGAGGTCCAGCAGGCCCTCCGGGTCGACCGGTGCGCTCGGCAGGGCGGTGGGCAGGTCCGGCAGGGGCACGTCCAGGGCCACCCGGACGACCTTCGGGGCCACCGCCAGGTAGTCGCGGGCGCCGGCGAGCTTGGCGCGTAGGCCAGGGGCGAAACCGGACCGGGGATCGTCGAGAGCGGTGAGGATGCCGGCGAGGTCGCCGTAGCGCTCGATGAGACGCGCGGCCGTCTTCTCGCCCACGCCGGGCACGCCGGGCAGCCCGTCGCTCGGGTCGCCGCGGAGGGCCGCGAAGTCGGCGTAGCGGTTGGCGGGTACGCCGTAGCGGGTGCGGACCGCGGCGTCGTCGCAGGCCTCCAGCTTGGCGACGCCCCGCCCCACGTAGAGCAGGCGGACCGGCCGGTCGTCGTCGACCAGCTGGAACAGGTCGCGGTCGCCGGAGACCACCTCGACCGGGGCCGGTTGGGTGACCGAGAGGGTGCCGAGCACGTCGTCGGCCTCGTAGCCGGCCGCACCCGTGGTGGTGATGCCGATCGCGGCGAGCACGTCGAGGATCACCGGAACCTGCGGGGTGAGCGTGTCGGGCACCACCTCGCCGCCCTCGGGGGCCAGCCGGTGCGCCTTGTACGACGGCAGCAGCGCCACCCGCCACTCGGGCCGCCAGTCGTGGTCCAGCGCGCAGACCATCCGGTCGGGCCGGCGGGTGCGGATCAGGGTCGCGAGCATGTCGAGGAAGCCGCGCACCGCGTTGACCGGGGTGCCGTCCTCGGCCCGGGCCGCGGACTCGGGGATCCCGAAGTAGGCCCGGAAGTAGAGGCTCGGGGAGTCGATCAGCAGGATCGGGGGTCGGTGTGCCACGCGGGACAGCCTGGCACAGCCCACCGACGAACGACAGCACCCCACGTACGGGTGGGCCGGCGTGGTCCGGTCAGCGCCGGTCGTCGCCGCGGCCGCGGTAGACCGTCTCCCGGCGGGCCAGGGTCTGCACCAGGTAGCTGGTGAGCAGGAGGACGACCGCGACGACGACCTCGATCCAGGCCGCGACACCATGGGCCACCGTCAGCCCGACGACCAGCAGCACGAGGCCGGCGAGGGCGAGCACACCGGCCCACAGCTGCCGTCGCCGGCGCGTCGCGTGCCGGTTCGGGTCGTCGGCCACCGTCGGTCCTTCCCGGGTCGTGGGCGCCGCTGCGGGCACCCCGTACCAGGCTATCGACGGTTGGGTCAGCGGGCAGCCGGAACCGGGTCGCGCTCGGGTTCCGCGCCGGCCGCGCGGTCGTGGTCGGTGAGGTCGCGCAGCCGCCGTACGGGGGAGAGCAGCAGTGCCAGCGGGGCGCAGACGACCGCGGCGGCGAACACCAGCAGCGTGACCCGGGCGCCGAGGAGGCCGGCCAGCGCGCCCGCGACCAGACCGCCGACCGGGATGGCGCCCCACGAGACGAACCGGACGGTGGCCATCACCCGGGAGAGCAGCTCGGGCGGGCTGGCGGTCTGCCGGTAGGTGCGGGTGGTCACGCTGAGCACCACGACGCCGCCGGCGAAGACCACGTTGCCGACCGCGAAGGCCAGGTACGCGGGCCAGCCGGAGCCCAGCGGGATGACGAACGCCCCGACGACGGCCACCAGGCAGGCGACGACCAGCGCGCGGGCCGTGCCGACCCGTCCGGTGAACCGCGGGGTGAGCGTCGCGCCGAGCAGCGAGCCGACACCCTCGACGGCGAGGAGCACGCCGACCAGGCCGGCGGGGGCGTGCAACTCGCGGACCAGGTAGAGGGGGTAGAGCGCGAGCTGGGCGCCGCAGACGAAGTTGACCGCGGTGGCCGCCCACATGCTGGGGCCCATCACCGGATGGCGCGCGACGAAGCGCCAGCCCTCGCGGATCAACTCGTGCATCGGCGGCCAGCGATCGGGCGTCTCGACCCGGCGGGCCGGCAGGGTCCGCAGCAGCGCCGCCGAGATCAGGTAGCTGGCCGCGTCCACCAGCAGCGTCGGCACCGCGCCCAGCACCTGTACGGCGATGCCGCCGAGCGACGGGCCGCTGAGCTGGGTGGCGGCGTGGGTGGCGGAGGTAAGGCTGTTGCGTGACTGGAGCTTCTCGCGTTCGACGATGCTCGGCAGGAAGGTGGAGTTCGCCACGTCGAACAGCACGTTGGCGAAGCTGACCACGAGCGCGGTGACCACCAGGTGGGCGACGCTGAGCTGGCCCCACCACCAGGCGAGCGGGACGGAGGCGACGGCCACCGCCCGGGCCAGGTCGGCGCCGACCTGGGTGCCGCGCAGCGGCAGTCGTTGTGCGATGACTCCGGCGGGCAGGCCGATCACGATCCAGGCCGCGTAGCTCGCCGCGGCGATCAGGCCCATCTCGAACGGGCTCGCGTCGAGCACGGTCAGCGCGGTGAGCGGTAGCGCCACGGCGCCGACCGCCGACCCGACCAGGCTGGTCGTGCCGGCGGTCCACCAGCGCCAGAACACCCCGGCTCCCGTTCGGACGTCCATCGTCATCCGCCCCCGTCCCCGTACGAGCCAGCGAGTTCCAATTTGAAACGGACTATAGTCGAAGCGGACGGGACCAGCGGAGGTGGGCTGTGCGGCGGGCGGATCTCGCGGACGCGGACTGCGGCATCGCGCAGGCGCTGGGCGTCCTCGGCGACTGGTGGACGTTCCTCATCGTGCGTGACGTCGCCGGCGGGACGACCCGCTTCGACCCGCTCCAGCGCGAGCTGGGGGTCAGCCGGCGGGCGCTGACCGAGCGGCTGGCCGCGCTGGTGGCCCACGGGGTGCTCGAGAAGCGGCCCTACTCGCAGCACCCGCCGCGCTTCGACTACCTGCTCACCCGCAAGGGCGAGGGCCTGCTCCCGGTGCTGATGGCGTTGCAGGACTGGGGGACGCGGCACCTGATGGGCGACGGGGAGCTCACGGCGACCGCCGAGGCCGGCTCGCCCGAGGCGCGGCGGGTGCACGGCCTCGTCGGGCGGCGGCTGCCGGAGGTCGCCCTGGCCGGAGCCGACACTCGTCCCGTCGCGCTGTCCGCCGCCGGCGAGTGGACGGTCCTCTACTTCTTCCCCGGGGCGTACGCGCCGGACGCCGACGGCTACCCGCCGGGCTGGGGGGACATCCCCGGTGCGCGCGGCTGCACGCTGGAGTCCACCACGTACGCCGACCGGTATCCGGCCCTGCGCGCCGCCGGCGCCGAGGTCCGCGGGGTGAGCACCCAGCGGCCGGATCAACTCGCCGGATTCGCCGCGTACGCCCGGCTTCCGTTCCCGCTCCTGTCGGACTCCGACGGCCGCCTCGCCGCCGGGTTGCTCCTGCCGACGTTCCGCGCCGGCGGGGTGGAGCGGTTCAAGAGGCTGACCCTGCTCGTCGACCCGGGTGCCGTCGTGCGTGCCGTCCAGTTCCCGGTGACCGACCCGGCCGGCTCGGTGGACGAGATGCTCGACCTCGTCCACCGTAGCCGGCCGGTCTGATCCGCTCCCGCGGCGAGGATCAGGGCAGGACCCACCGCTGGTTGGCGCCGCCGAAGCAGTCCCAGATCTGCAGCCGGGTGCCGTCGGCGGAGCTGTTGTCGGTGGCGTCCAGGCACTTGTTCGACTGCGGGTTGCGCAGCGTGCCGTTTGACTGGGCCTGCCAGACCTGCGCGCCGCTCCCGTTGCAGTCCCAGAGCTGGACCTTGGTGCCGTTGGCCGTGCCGCCGCTGGCGACGTCGGCGCACTTGCCGAGCGCCCGCAGGGTGCCGTCGCCGCCGACGGTCCAGCGCTGGGCGGTGGTGCCGTTGCACGTCCAGAGCTGGATCGCGGTGCCGTTGGCGGTGCTGGCCGAGGCCACGTCGACGCATTTGCCGGCGATCCCGGTGATCTGGCCGGTCCGCCCGCTCGGCGGCGGGGTGCCGCCGCCCATCACGGTGTCGTAGATGGCGCTCACCAGAGAGGTGCCGTCGTTGCGGTCCTGCGACAGTTCCCAGTTCATCATCCCGCCGGCGTTGGCCAGAGCCCACTGGGTCTTGCGCTTCACGGTCGGGACGCCGTTGTAGCACTGCTGGACGCCGCCGACCGTGGTGCAGTCCCGGTTGGCGTTGGCCGGGTCCATGCCCACGAGCGCCGAGTAGGTGTAGTAGCCGGGGCGGCTGTAGAAGGGCACCCCGAGCACCGCCTTGCCGGCCGGCAGGCCGCGCGCCTTCCACCCGTTCACCGCGTTGATCGACCAGTCGTAGTTGGCGTGCGGGCTGCCGCCGTCGTACGCCATGATGTTGAGCCAGTCGACGGAGCCGAACACGGCGGTCGGCACGCCCTGCACGTAGTAGCCCTCGGAGACCACGGCGGCGGTGAGCAGTTTGCCCCGGCTGTGCAGGGCGCTGCCGAGCTGGGACATGAGCAGGCTGTAGTTGGTGGCGGAGGTGCCCGGATCCGGGTACTCCCAGTCCATGTCGACGCCGTCGAGGTTGTACTGGTTGACGAAGTTGACCACGTTGTTGACGAACGTGGTGCGGGTCCCGGAGTTCGCGGCCAGCGCTTCGAACGCGGAGTCGTTGCCGTCGTTCCAGCCGCCGATCGCGATGGACACCTTGACGTTGTTGGCGTGCCCGAGCGACACCAACTGGGAGAGCTTGCCGGGGTTCTCGACGGGGTTGAGGCCGCCGCTGCTGGTGGGGAGCACGAAGGCGTAGTTGATGTGGGTGAGCTTGCCGTACTGGATGGCGTTGACGTCGCCGCTCCAGGACGGCATGTAGCCGACGCTCTTGAAGTTGTTGGGCAGCACCGCGGCCTCGGCGGCGGCGGGCGACAGGGCGAGGGTGGCGCCGGCGGTGGCCAGCGCGAGCAGGCCGGCCGCGAGGGCCGAGCGGCGGGGACGTGGTGAGGACATCGAGGGCCTTCCCGTGGACGGGTTGCGGTGCCGTGCCACCACCGCCCGACGGTGAACGGATCGGGGGCCGCCGGGCCGGGCGTACGGGTGGGACAGGGGTGGTCGCCTCGAGGTTGCCAAATCTTAAAGAGTGTTAACTGTCGGAGTCAACGATGCCACTCGATGAATCGGAGAGCGCTTCCCGACGCGCCGGTCAGGCTAGGTCGGCCCCCAAACGACCGTTAAGCTGACGGGCGTGGGAACCGACGAGCTCTATCCGCCGGAGCGGCTGGTCGCCGCCCGCCGCGCCACCGCCGCGGCCGGGCTGGACGCACTGCTGCTCACCCCCGGCTCCGACCTGCGCTACCTGACCGGCTACGACGCCCGGGTCAGCGAGCGGCTCACGTGCCTCGTGCTCCCCGCCGAGGGCGAGCCGACACTCATCGTGCCAGCCCTCGAGCGGTCCGCCGCGGAGGCGTCCCCCGCGCCGGCCACCGGCGTCCGCATCGTCGAGCACGCCGACGGCAGTGACCCGTACCCGCTGGTCGCCGCGGCGCTCGGCGGGCCGGTGGCCACGGTCGGGCTGGCCGACCGGATGTGGGCCGAGCAGGTCCTCGCGCTGCGTGACGCGTTGCCCGGCGTGCGGCAGGGGCTTGCCGGCGAGGTGCTGGGCGAGCTGCGCGTCCGCAAGTCCCCGGCCGAGGTCGCGGCGCTGGCCGAGGCAGCCGAGGCGATCGACGCCGTGCACCGGCGGATGGGGGAGTGGCTGCGTCCGGGCCGCACCGAGGCCGAGGTGGCCGTCGACATCGCGACGGCCATCCGCGCGGCCGGGCACGTGCGCGTCGACTTCGTGATCGTGGCGGCCGGCCCCAACGGCGCGAGCCCCCACCACGACACCTCCGACCGCCCGATCGGCGCCGGTGAGCCGGTCGTGGTGGACATCGGCGGCACCATGCCCTCGGGTTACCGCTCCGACTGCACCCGCACGTACGTGGCGGGCGGGCCGGCGCCGGCCGAGTTCAGTGACTACTACGACGTGCTGTGGGAGGCGCAGCGCGCCGCGGTGACGGCCGTACGCCCCGGGATGAGCGCCGAGGCCGTCGACGCGGTCGCCCGGAACATCATCGCCGACGCGGGCTACGGCGCGGCCTTCCTGCACCGCACGGGCCACGGCATCGGCCTGGACGGCCACGAGGAGCCGTACGTGGTCTCGGGCAACTCGCGCCCGCTGGAGCCCGGCATGGCGTTCTCGATCGAACCGGGCATCTACCTCGCCGGGCGGCACGGCGCCCGGATCGAGGACATCGTCGTCTGCACGGCGGACGGCGTCCGACGGCTCAACACCACCCCCACGGAGCTCATCGCGCTATGACTGTCGACCGGATCCTTCCCACCGACGAGGCCCGCGACCTGCTGGACCTCGCCACCGATCTCGCCGACCGGGAGCTGGCGCCGAAGGTCGCCGGGTTCGAGGAGCGCGGCGAGTTCCCCCGCGAGGTGCTGCGCACCCTGGGCCGGTCGGGGCTGCTGGGCCTGCCGTACCCGGAGGAGTACGGCGGCGCGGCGCAGCCGTACGAGGTGTACGTGCAGGTGCTGGAGATCCTCGCCAGCCGCTGGCTCGCGGTGGCCGAGGCGGTCAGCGTCCACACCCTGTCCTGTTACCCGCTGGCCCGGTTCGGCACCGACGAGCAGCGCAAGCTGCTGCCCGACATGATCGGCGGCGAGCTGCTGGGCGCGTACTGCCTCACCGAGCCGCAGGGCGGCTCGGACGCCGCGGCGCTGACGACGAGGGCGGTGCGCGACGGCGACGCGTACGTGGTCTCGGGCACGAAGGCGTGGATCACCCACGCCCGGTCGGCGGACTTCTACAACGTCTTCTGCCGCACCGGCGGGCCGGGGGCGAAGGGGATCTCCTGCCTGCTCGTCGACCCCCGGACGCCCGGCGTGGCACCGCAGGCCGTCGAGCGAACCATGGGCCTGCACTCCTCGCCGGTGGCGCAGATCGCGTTCGACGGCGTCCGGGTCCCGGCCGAGCGCCTGATCGGCGGGGAGGGGATGGGTTTCACCATCGCCATGTCGGCGCTGGACTCGGGGCGGCTGGGCATCGCGGCCTGCGCGGTCGGGCTGGCCCAGGCGGCGCTGGACTACGCGGTCGCGTACGCGAAGGAGCGCCGCCAGTTCGGGCAGGCGATCATCGACTTCCAGGGGCTCGGGTTCGTCCTGGCCGACCACGCCACCCAGATCTCGGCCGCGCGGGCGCTGCTGCTGTCCGCCGCCCGCCTGCGCGACGCGGGCCGGCCGTACGCGGTGGAGGCGGCCAAGGCGAAGCTGTTCGCCACGGACGTGGCCATGCGGGTGACCACGGACGCCGTCCAGGTGCTCGGCGGCGCGGGCTACGTCGCGGACCATCCGGTGGAGCGGTACATGCGGGAGGCGAAGGTCCTCCAGATCGTCGAGGGCACCAACCAGATCCAGCGGTTGTTGATCTCGCGCGCGCTGGCGAAGGGCTGACCGGCTGACCGACGGTGGCGGGGCTGGTGCGGTTAGTCGCGCCTGCCGCGCCCGGCACGCCCCGTCGCACGTCGCATCGTCGCCGTGGAACGTTTTTCCCGGTAGGTTGCACGCCGTGGAGGAGACCGACCGCGCCATCGTCGCCGCGCTGACCGCCGACGGCCGACTGTCGTACACGGATCTGGCGGAGAAGGTGGGCCTGTCGGTCTCCGCCGTGCACCAGCGGGTGCGCCGGTTGGAGCAGCGGGGCGTCATCAAGGGGTACGCGGCGCGTGTGTCGTTCGAGGCGCTGGACCTGCCGCTGACGGCGTTCGTGGCGATCCGGCCGTTCGACCCGTCGCAGCCGGACGACGCGCCGGAACGGCTGGCCCACCTTCCGGAGATCGACTCGTGCTACTCGGTGGCGGGGGAGGACTTCTACCTGCTGCTCGTGCGGGTGGCCGGGCCGGCGGACCTGGAGCGGGTGCTCCAGGAGATCCGCACCGCCGCGAACGTGACCACCCGTACGACGGTGGTGCTGTCCACCCCGTACGAGAACCGGCCGCCGAAGATCAGTGGCGAGCCGTCGGGCCGGGCGCGGTCCCGGGTGCCGGAGGAACGGGCTGGTTCCAGTGCAGGATGACGCGCCGTCCGTGCTCGTGGCCGAGCACGCTGACGGTGGCGGTGTCCAGGCGCAGCAGCCCGCCGGCTGACGGCGGCAGGCCGACCCAGCGCGCGCCGAGCACCCGCAGGCTGTGCGCGTGGCCGACCAGCCCGACGGTGCCCCGGTCGAGCAGGGGGGCGACGCGGTCGAGCACCCGGTCCAGCCGGGCGCCGACCTGCGCCGGCGACTCCCCGCCGGGGCAGCCGTCGGTCCAGATGTTCCAGTGCGGGTCGTCCTCGTGGATGTCCACGGTGGTGCGTCCCTCGTACTCGCCGTAGTTCCACTCGGCGAGGTTCTCGTCGACGGCGTCTACGGTGAGGCCGGCGAGCTGGGCGGTGCGCAGCGCCCGGATCCGGGGGCTGGCCAGGACGGAGACGAACCGCCGGCCGGCGAGGAACGCGGCGAGGGTGCGGGCCTGCCGCTCGCCGTCGGGGGTGAGCTCCAGGTCGGTGTACGAGGTGTGCCGGCGGCTGGCGCTCCAGGTGGTCTCGCCGTGCCGGATCAGCAGGAGCTCTCCCATGCGCCCAGTTAACCACCGGGTCGGTGCGGCGGTTCGCGGCACGGCGTTCGTCCGTCCTCGGGCAGATCCTATCTTCCTAGGATGCCCTACGCGACGTGCGGCCCCGCACACGACCGGCGTTTGTCACCGGGTCGACCGGGCAAGCGACGGGAACAGCCGCCCACGATTCCGAGGAGGCGACATGGGCTTCGCCGACAAGGCCAGGAACAAGATGGAGCAGATGACCGGTGCCGCGAAGCAGCGGATCGGTGACATGACGGACAACGAGAGCATGCGCGCCGAGGGCGCCACGCAGCAGGGCGAGGCGCGGGCGAAGCAGGCCGGCGAGAACGTCAAGGACGCGGGCCGAAGCGCACGCGACGCCTTCCGGGGTTGACCCGGTGCGGCGGCGGCCCGGGGGCAAGATGCTCCGGGCCGCCGCCGCGTGTTGTACGCGCCCGGTGCCGGACGCGCGTCACCCCCGGGGACGGTCGTCCCCGGGGGTGACGGTGGTGCGGCTGGTACGGGTGTCAGTCGTCGCGGTGCTCGGTCCACCAGCGCTGCCCGGCCTCGGGCAGGGTGTCGATCGGGTCGTAGTAGGCGTATCGCTTGTTGAGCGCCTCCAGGTCGGCGGACTCGATGGAGGTGCGGTAGTTCTTGGTCCAGTAGGAGATGCCGCGCTCGCGGTCGTACTCGGTGAGCATGTGCACCCAGCGCTTGCCGACGAAGGGGACGTCGCAGACGATCCGCGGGGTGGCGTAGCCGGGCAGGTAGCCCATGATGTCGTGCTGGAGCTGCTGGGCGTGCCAGACCGGGACCCGCCAGTGCTCGGCGTTGGGGATCATGTCGCACATGTAGAAGTAGTACGGCAGGATGCCCGCCTCGCCCTGCAGGGCGAAGCAGAGGTCGAGCAGGTCGGTGCTGGTGGCGTTGACGCCACGCATGAGCACGCCCTGGTTGCGGACGTCGCGTACGCCGACGTCGAGGGCGGTCTGGGCGGCGCGCGCGACCAGCGGGGTGAGCGACTGGGCGTGGTTGACGTGGGTGTGGATGGCGAGGTTGACCCCGCGGCGGGCGGCGGTGCGGGCGACGCGTTCGAGGCCCTCGACGACGTCGGGCTGGAGCCAGTGCTGGGGCAGCCCCATGAGGGCCTTGGTGGCGAGCCGGATGTCGCGGATGGTTTCGATCTCGAGCAGTCGCATGAGGTACGACTCGAGGTTGCGCCAGGGGACGTTGGCCACGTCGCCGCCGGAGACGACGACGTCGCGGACGCCGGGGTGCGCCTTGAGGTAGGTGATGTGGGCGTCGTAGCGGTCGACGGGTTTGAGGGTGAGCTTGAGCTTGTCGACCGAGGGGGTGGAGTTGCCCACGAGATCCATGCGGGTGCAGTGCCCGCAGTACTGCGGGCAGGTGGAGAGCAGCTCGGCGAGGACCTTGGTGGGGTAGCGGTGGGTGAGGCCCTCGGCGACCCACATGTCGTGCTCGTGGAGCGAGTCGCGGCTGGCGTAGGGGTGTGAGGGCCAGTCGGTGCGCCGGTCGGAGGCGACGGGGATCATGTAGCGCCGGATCGGGTCGGCGAGGAATGCCTCGGTGGTCATGGGCGCGAACGGCACCATCGTGTTGAGCATCTGCGGCGGCACGAGCATCGACATGGTGGCGTGGGTGGCCTGGTCGGCGGCGAGGTCGTCGTAGAAGGCCTCGTCGACGAGGTCGCCGAGGACGGCGCGCAGCTGCTTGATGTTCTTGACGCAGTTGACCCGCTGCCACTGTGCGGATTCCCACTGGTCCCGGGTCACGTGGCGCCAGCCGGGGAAGCGCGTCCAGTCCGGTTCGACGAGCGGGGCGCGGCGGTATTCGTAGGGCTGCCCGGCGGTGGGTGCCGTGGTGGGGGTGGGGCGGGTGATGGGGATGGTCTCCGCCTGGTGCGTCTGGGTCACGGCCCCTCCTCGTGGTGCGGATGTCTGCGGAAGGCTACTGGAAATTATCCGGTGAAGAAATTAGTCTGCCGTAAGTTTTCCCGCGATGCGAGCCTTGACCGGGGCTTCGAGCGGCTGGACAGGGGAGGTCGGCGTGACGTCACCGGTGGGTCTGCACCGTGTCGTGGAACCGGCGGGGGTGCTGCCGCAGGCGGCCTGGCGGCTGGACGCGAGCCCGGAGATCGCGGCGAACGAGGTGCGGATCCGGGTGGAGCGGCTGAACCTGGACGCGGCGAGTTTCCGGCAGTTGTGGGAGAAGCACCGTGGTGACGGGGACGCGGTGCGCGCCGAGGTGCTGGAGATCGTTTCGACGCGGGGGAAGATGCAGAACCCCGTGACCGGGTCGGGCGGGATGCTGATCGGCACGGTGGAGGAGGCCGGGCGGCGGTCGCCGCTGGGGCTCAAGCCGGGGGAGCGGGTGGCGACGCTGGTGTCGCTGACGCTGACCCCGCTGGTGATCACCGACGGGCTGGCGCGGTGGGACGGGCGCAGCGAGCAGGTGCCCTGCGACGGGTACGCGATCCTGTTCGCCCGGTCGATCGCCGCGGTGCTGCCGGCGGACGAGGACCCGCAGCTGTCGCTGGCGGTGCTGGACGTGTGCGGGGCGCCGGCGTTGACGGCGCGGGTCGTGTCGCGGTACGTCACCGACCGGGCGCGTGAGGGGGACGCCCGGCCGGTGACGGTGGCGGTGATCGGTGGGGCCGGCAAGAGCGGGTCGCTGTCCCTCGCGGCGGCGCGGCGGGCAGGTGCGGCCCGTACGGTCGGGGTGGTGCCGGTGGAGTCGGAGCGTGACGCGCTGGCGGCGGCCGGCCTGGCGGACGCGGTGGCGTTGGCCGACGCCCGGGATCCGGTGGCGGTGTCGACGGCGGTGACGACGGCGCTGGGGGTGCCGGCGGACGTGACCGTGGTGTGCGTGGACGTGCCGGGGTGCGAGCACGGAGCGATCCTGGGCACGGCGGACGGCGGCACGGTGATCTTCTTCTCGATGGCGACGAGTTTCGCGGGTGCGGCGTTGGGCGCGGAGGGCCTGGCGGCGGACGTGACGATGCTGGTGGGTAACGGCTACGTGCCCGGTCACGCCGAGTTGGCGCTGGGGTTGCTGCGTGGGGAGCCGGGGGTCCGTCGGCTCTTCACGTCGCGGTTGGCGGCAGACTGAGGTCATGACGAACCCCTCGACGTTGTACCGCGGCGGCGTGCTGCACTGCCCCGCCGACCCGAATGCGACCGCGTTGCTGGTTTCCGGTGGGCGGATCACCTGGTTGGGTGTGGACGCGGACGCGCCGGCCGCGGACCGGGTGGTGGATCTGGACGGGGCGTTGGTGACACCGGCGTTCGTGGACGCGCACGTGCACGCCACGGACACCGGGTTGGCGCTGTCGGGGCTGGACCTGTCGCGGGTGCGGTCGGCGGGCGCGTTGTTGGACGCGGTGGCCGGGTTCGCGGCGGGTCTGCCGGGTGACGCGGTGGTGCTGGGGCACGGCTGGGACGAGTCGAACTGGGCGGCGCCGGAGCTGCCGGACGCGGACGCGGTGGGGCGGGCGGCCGGGGGTCGGCGGGTGTACCTGTCGCAGGCGTCGATCCATTCGGCGCTGGTGTCGCGGGCGTTGCTGGCGGCGGTGCCGGAGGTGGTGGCCGCGGCGGGCTACGACGCGTCGGGGTGGGTGCGCCGGGATGCGCACCACTTGGTGCGGGCGGCGGCGTTCGGGTCGGTGACGCGGGCGCAGCGGGTGGCGGCGCAGCGGGTGGCGTTGGCGCACGCGGCGTCGCTGGGTATCGCGGCGGTGCACGAGTGCGGTGGGCCGGACATCTCCGACGAGGAGGATTTCACGGGTCTGCTGGGGATCTCCGGGGCGGGGGTTCCGGAGGTGTACGGGTACTGGGGTGAGCTGGGTGGCGCGGCGCGGGCCCGGGAGTTGGGTGCGGTGGGCGCCGGTGGGGACCTGTTCGCCGACGGGGCGTTGGGGTCGCGGACGGCGCACGTGTCCCAGCCGTACCGGGACGGTGACGGGTGCGGGCACGGGTATCTGAGCGCCGAGCAGGTGCGTGATCATCTGTTGGACTGTGCGGCGCACGGGTTGCAGGGCGGGTTCCACGCGATCGGTGACGCGGCGATCGGCACGGTGCTGGAGGGTTTCGCGGCGGCGGCGGGGACGCTGGGTGTGGAGCGGGTGCGCGCGGCCCGGCACCGGGTGGAGCACGCGGAGATCATGAACAAGCGGCTGATCGCCGGGTTCGTGGAGTACGGGATCGTGGCGAGCATGCAGCCGGCGTTCGACCGGCTGTGGGGTGGCGCGGGCCGGATGTACGAGTCGCGGTTGGGGTTGGACCGGTCGTTGGCGTCGAACCCGATGGGGGCGATGCACGGGGTCGGGGTGGCGTTGGCGTTCGGGTCGGATTCGCCGGTGACGCCGCTGGATCCGTGGGGGTCGGTGCGGGCGGCGGCGGCGCATCACAGTCCGGTGCAGCGGATGAGTGTGCGGGCGGCGTTCGCGGCGCACACGCGTGGCGGGTGGCGGGCGGTGCACCTGGACAACGAGGGGGTCCTGGCGTTGGGGGCGCCGGCGACGTTCGCGGTGTGGGAGACGCCGGCGGGTGTGGACCGGGGGCTGCCGGTGTTGGTGGCGGAGGATCCGGAGGCGCGGGGGCCGGAGGATCCGACGCCGTTGCCGGTGTGTCGGCGCACGGTGTTGCGCGGTGACGTGATCTACGAGGAAGGCCGTTCGTGACAGGGAAGCTTGATCTGGATCCGGCGTTGGTGGCGCGGGCTCGGGAGTTGGCGCGTCGCGCCGGTCAGCCGGTGGTGGACCTGGCGCGCAGCCACACGACGGTGTCGGTGGAGCGGGCGGTGTTGCGGCTGGCCGGGGTGACGGGAGCGGACCCGGACGGTATTCCGTGGGTGAACCGGCTGGTGGACGCGGTGGTCGCGGACGTGGGTCTGGGGCACGGGGTGGCGGCGCCGGTGTTCGACGCCCTGGCCCGGGAGGAGATCACGGACGTCACGTTGCTGGCGCAGAAGGCCGCCGCCGGGTCGGTGCGGTTCACGCAACCCACCGGCAAGGCGGCCACGGCGGCCCGGCGGGCGGCCCGGAAGGCGGTCGCCGCGGGGGTGCGGCAGATCGACCGGCGGCGGGCCGAGCGGGACCGCCTCGTCAAGCGGTACGGGGATCCGCGGCAGCGGCCGTGGATCTACCTGATCGTGGCCACGGGTGACATCTACGAGGACATTCCGCAGGCGCAGGCGGCGGCGCGGGCGGGCGCGGACGTGATCGCGGTGATCCGGTCGACGGGGCAGTCGCTGCTGGACTACGTTCCCGAGGGTGCGACCCGGGAGGGGTTCGCGGGCACGTACGCGACGCAGGAGAACTTCCGGTTGATGCGGGCGGCGTTGGACGAGTCGTCGCGGGAGCTGGGCCGGTACGTGCGCCTGACGAACTACGCGTCGGGGTTGTGCATGCCGGAGATGGCGACCCTGGCCGGTCTCGAGCGGCTGGACATGATGCTCAACGACTCGATGTACGGGATCCTGTTCCGCGACATCAACCCGATCCGTACGTTCGTGGACCAGCGGTTCTCGCGGCAGGTGCACGCCCGGGCGGGGATCATCATCAACACCGGTGAGGACAACTACCTCACCACCGCGGACGCGGTGGAGGAGGCGCACACGGTGACGGTGTCGCAGCTGCTGAACGAGTTCTTCGCCCACGAGGCGGGGTTGGCGGACTGGCAGTTGGGGCTGGGGCACGCGTTCGAGATCAACCCGGATCTGCCGGAGTCGTTCCGTCTGGAGTTGGCGCACGCGTTGCTGGCGCGGGAGTTGTTCCCGGACGCGCCGCTGAAGTGGATGCCGCCGACGAAGCACATGACCGGGGACGTGTTCCGGGGGAACCTGCTCGACGGGTTCTTCAACCTGGTGGGCACCATGACGGGGCAGGGCATCCTGCTGGTGGGGATGATGACCGAGGCGGTGGTGACGCCGTGGTTGTCCGACCGGGACATCGCGTTGCAAAACGTGCGGTACGTGCTGGGCGCGGCCGGCGGGTTGCACGAGGATTTCGTGCCGGCGCCGGGCGGGTTCATCCAGCAGCGGGCCAACCGGGTGATCGGTGAGGCGGTGGAGCTGCTGGAGCGCATCGGTGAGCAGTCGTTGTTGACGGCGATCGCCGAGGGCACGTTCGGGATCATGAAGCGGCCCGCGGACCGGGGCAAGGGCCTCGACGGTGTGGCGCGGCACGAGGCCGACTACTACAACCCGGCCACGGACCTCCTGGAGCGGGCGGCATGACGGAGAAGAAGATCGTCCGGCCGTACGGGGACACGACCGGTGACGGCATGGTGCAGGTGTCGTTCACGCTGCCGGTGCCGCACGACAAGCGGGCCGAGGGCGCGGCGGTGCAGTTGGCCGCGAAGATGGGCATCGACCCGGCGATGCTGGTGCACGCGAAGCAGATGGGTGACGGCTACACGTTCTTCGTGGTGTACGGGCGGGTGAACCACCTCGTGGACCTGTCGGCGGTGCAGGTGGTGGAGCGGGACTTCCCGCTGCTGTCAGCCAAGGAGGTCAACGCCCTGGTGAAGCAGCGGTTGCGGCGGAAGCTGTCGGTGGTGGGGGCGTGCATCGGCACGGACGCGCACACCGTGGGCATCGACGCGATCCTGAACGTCAAGGGCATCGCGGGGGAGAAGGGCCTGGAGTACTACCGGGAGTTGAAGGTCACCAACCTGGGTGCGCAGGTGAGTGTGCCGGAGCTGGTGGAGGCGGCCCGGGTGGAGAAGGCCGACGCGGTGCTGGTGTCGCAGGTGGTGACGCAGCGCGACGCGCATCTGCACAACACGCGGGAGATGTCAGCGGCGTTCCGGGAGGCGATGCCGGCGGGGAAGCGGCCGCTGCTGATCGTGGGTGGGCCGCGGTTCGACGAGACGATGGCCGAGGAGTTGGGTGTGGACCGGATCTTCGGTCGGGGCACGACGCCGGGTGAGGTGGCCAGTTACCTGGCGTACGCGTTGATCACGAACAGGAAGGCGAGGGCGGCATGACGCAGCAGGACCCGCGGCTGGGGTTGGTGGTGACGCACCGCCGGTACGTGCCGTACGCGCACGCCCACTACGCGGGGAACCTCGTCGACGGGGCGTACGCGTTGGGTCTGTTCGGGGACGTGGCGACCGAGGTGTGCATCCGTACGGACGGCGACGAGGGGCTGTTCGCGTCCTATTCGGACGTGCAGTTCCGGGCGCCGATGCGGGCGGGGGACGTGCTGGAGGTGTCGGCGACGGTGACGCGGGTGGGGACGCGCAGCCGCACGGTGGACTTCGAGGCGCGGGTGGTGTGCCGGGGCCGGCCGGATGTGAGCGAGTCGGCCGCGGAGGTCCTCGACCCGCCGATCGTGGCGGTCACCGCCACGGGCACCGTGGTCGTCCCGCCGTCGGCGTGAACGTCGCGGTCTGCGCCGACGTCGGGTCGACGTACACGAAGGTGGCGGTGGTCGACCTCGACGGCGCCGCGTTGGTGGGGGCGGCCGCGACGCCGACGACGGTCGGCACGGACGTGTTGCACGGCCTGGACGCGGCGGTCGCCGCGGCCACGGCCGGGCTGCCGGCGGGTGACGCCCCGTGGTACGTGTGCTCGTCGGCGGGGGGCGGGTTGCGGCTGGCGGTGGTCGGCTACGAGCAGCTGGTCACCGCGCAGGCGGGCCGGCGGGTGGGCCTGTCCGCCGGGGCGAACGTGGTGCACGTGGCCGCCGGCCGGCTGGGCCGCGCGGAGGTGACCGCGTTGCGGGCGGCGCGCCCGGACGTGGTGCTGCTGGTCGGCGGCACCGACGGTGGGGACGCCGACACGTTGACCCACAACGCGACCCGGCTGGCGCGCGTCCGGTGGCGGGTGCCAGTGGTGCTGGCCGGCAACGTTGACGTGCGTGACGACCTCGCGGGGGTGTTGGCGGCGGCCGGGGTGCCGGTGACGGTGGCGGACAACGTGCTGCCCCGCATCGGGGTGTTGGCGCCGGCGTCGGCGCGGGCGGCGATCCGGGAGGTGTTCCTGCGGCACGTCATCGGCGGTAAGCGGTTGTCGCGGGGCAGCCGGTTCGCCCGGCTGGTGCGGGCTGCCACCCCGGACGCGGTGCTGACGGGGGTGGAGGTGCTCGCCGACCGGATCGGTGGTGACCTGGCCGTGGTGGACGTGGGCGGCGCCACCACCGACGTGTACTCGGTGCTGACCCCGGACGAGCGGGCGTCCGGCCCGGGCCGGGAGGTGGCGGGCACGCTGTGGCGGGCCCGCACCGTGGAGGGCGACCTGGGTATGCGGTGGAGCGCGCCGGGTGTGGTGCGGGCGGCGGCGGAGGAGCGGCTGCTCGCGCCGGGGGAGCAGGAGGACCTGGCGCGGGCGGCGGCGGTGCGGGCCGCCGAGCCGGGTTTCCTGCCCGACGGTGACGCGCAGCGGGCGGTGGAGCGGCGGATCGCCGAGTTGGCCGCGACGGTGGCGTTGCGCCGGCACGCCCGCGGCGGGGCCACCGGGGAGCGCGGTGGGCGTGATCTGCGTGACGTGCGGCTGGTGGTGGGGTCCGGTGGGGTGCTGCGGCACGCGCCTGCGGGTCACGCGGCGCAGGTGCTCGCCGCGGTGCTGGCCGACCACGCCGGTGGGTGGCCGCTGCCGCGGGCGGCGCGTGCGGTGGTGGACGTGGAGTACGTGCTGGCGGCCGGTGGGCTGCTGGCGCAGGAGCATCCGGACGTGGCGGGGGCGCTGCTGCGTCGTCATCTGATAACGGATTGACACCCGTTGGCGCGACACGCCGTGGCGGGACACGCGACAGGCCGGGGGTGGGTTGACAGGGCCCGGGGGGCAGCACGTACCGTCTTTGAGTCCTACTACGGGAAGCGGCTGTTGTTCGCTTCGTCCCTTCGTCCGCTGGCCGAGCGACAGGTGCTTTCGTCGCGGCGGCCAGGTCCAGCGGGCGGGGGTCGGCGGGGCGGCGCGAACCGGCCGCGGTAACCGGTGTACGGGCAGGGTGAGGTGCACGGCCAGTAGACAACGGCCCGGCGGGGGCAGCCAGTCCGCGTCAGGTCGGTCCGAAGGTCGCCGCGCCGCATCCTCGCCCCACCGGCCGGGAAGGGCCTGGGAGCATCGGGGCGCGGCGTGAGCCGCGCCCCGATTTTCGTGTCCGGCCGGGTCAGTGGCCGCGGGGGCGGGCCCGCACGTGCAGGCGTTCGCCCTGCGGGCCGAACAGGGTGATCAGTTCGGCGGTGCCGGGGCCGGGGTTGACGAGCCGGTGCGGCACCCGCGTGTCGAACTCGGCGACCTCACCGGCGGTCAGGGTCAGGTCGTGCTCGCCGAGCAGCAGCCGCAGCCGCCCGGACAGCACGTACAGCCACTCGTAGCCCTCGTGGGTCTGCTGGCCCGGGTCGCCGGTGGGTGTGCCGGGCGGCAGGATCTGCTTGAACGCCTGCAGGCCGCCCGGCCGGCGCGTCAGCGGCAGGAACGTGACGCCGTGGTGGACGATCGGGCGGGCACGTACGCGCGGGTCGCCGACCTCCGGGGCGCCGACCAGCTCGTCGAGCGGCACCTGGTGGGCGCGGGCCAGCGGCAGCAGCAGTTCCAGGGTGGGGCGGCGCCCACCGGACTCCAGCCGGGACAGGGTGCTCACCGAGATGCCGGTGGCCTCGGCGAGCTGGCTCAGGGTGGTGCCGCGCTGTTTGCGCAGTGCCCGCAGCCGCGGCCCGACCGCGGCGAGCACTGCCGCCTCGTCGTTTGCCATACCGGCAACAATACTTGTCGCCTTGGGGTTCGGGGTGGAGCGTGGGCGGCGAAGGAGAACGACCGCAGGGGGGAACAGGTGGACGACAGGTACGACGTGGTGGTGGTCGGCGGCGGCGCGGCCGGGCTGGCGGGGGCGCTCGCCCTGGCCCGCGCGCGGCGCTCGGTGCTGGTGGTGGACGCGGGGGCGCCCCGCAACGCCCCCGCCGGGCACGTGCACAACTATCTGACCCGGGACGGCACGCCGCCGGCCGACCTGCTGGTTGCCGGGCGGGACGAGGTCACCGGCTACGGCGGGCACATCGTCAGCGGCCGCGTCGACACGGCCGCCCGCGACGGCGACGACTTCACCGTCACCCTCGCCGACGGGCGTACGGTGCGGGCGCGGCGGCTGCTGGTCACCACCGGGCTGGTCGACGAGCTGCCCGACGTGCCCGGCGTGGCGCAGCGGTGGGGCCGCGACGTGCTGCACTGCCCGTACTGCCACGGGTGGGAGATGCGCGACCGGCGCATCGGGGTGCTCGCCACCGGGCCGGCGGCGGTGCACCAGGCGCTGATGTGGCGGCAGTGGAGCCCCCACGTGCTGCTGCTGCGCCACGACGCGCCGCCGCTGACCCCCGACGACGCCGAGCAGCTCGCCGCCCGGGAGATCACCGTCGTGGACGGCCCGGTCGCCGACCTCGTCATCGAGGGCGACGCGCTCACCGGCGTCCGGCTCGGCGACGGCGACGTCGTCACGGTGGACGCCGTGGTGGTGGCGCCCCGCACCACCGCCCGCGCGGGCCTGCTGGCCGGGCTCGGGCTCACGCCCGTCGACGTGGAGATGGGCGGGCACGTCGTCGGCAGCCAGATCCCCGCCGACGCGACCGGCGCCACCTCGGTGCCGGGGGTGTGGGTGGCGGGCAACGTGGCGAACGTGTTCGCCCAGGTGATCGTGGCGGCGGCCGGTGGCCTGGCCGCCGGGGCCGCCATCAACGGCGACCTGATCGCCGAGGACACCCGCGAGGCCGTGCGCACCCGCCGGCACCAGGTCGCCACCATGTTCACCGCGCAGGCGTGGGAGGAGCGCTACTCGTCCCGCCCGTCGGTGTGGAGCGGCCGGCCCAACCCGCAGCTCGTCGCCGAGGCCACCGGGTTGACCCCCGGCCGGGCCCTGGACGTGGGCAGCGGCGAGGGCGCCGACGCGGTCTGGCTCGCGCAGCGGGGCTGGCGGGTCACCGGGGCGGACATCTCCCGCACCGCCCTGGACCGGGCCGCCACGCACGCCGACGCCGCGGGCGTGGCCGACCGGATCGACTGGGTGCACGCCGACCTGCGTGAGCAGCCGCCCGCCGAGGCCGCGTACGACCTGGTGAGCGCGCAGTTCATGCACCTGCCGGGCGACGAGCGGCGGGCCCTGTTCGCCCGGCTCGCCGCCGCGGTGGCCCCCGGCGGCACGCTCCTGATCGTCGGGCACCACCCGCGGGACCTGCGGACCACGGCGCACCGCATGCACCTGCCGGAGATGATGTACACGGCCGAGGAGGTCGCCGCGGACCTGGACCCGGCCCGGTGGGAGATCGCCGCGGCGCAGGTACGGCCCCGACCGGCCGTCGACCCGGACGGGAGGGACATCACGGTGTACGACGCCGTGCTCGTCGCCCGCCGCCGGTCCTGACCGGCCAACCCCCGCCCCACGCCCACACCGGGCGTGGGGCGGGCGGCCCGGCCCGGCGGCCGGGTAGCCTTCACCCCCGTGATCGTGGTGAGCCGCCCGTGACGACCGTCGACCGGGACCAGACGCACGCCGACGCGGAGCAGCCGCGTCCGGCCGCCGGGCCGCGCCCGCTTCCGCTGCGGGTGGCCGCGCCGCTGGCCGTCGCGGCCGGGCTGGCGCTGCTGGTGGCGTTCCCCCCGTACGGGGTGTGGCCGGCCGCGCCCGTCGGCGTGGCGTTGCTGGCCGCCGCCGCGCACCGGCGGCGGCTGCGCGCCGGCGCCGGCCTGGGCTTCCTGGCCGGCGTGGCGTTGTTCGCGCCGCTGCTGGCCTGGACGAACCTGCACACCGGCTACCTGCCGTGGGTGCTGCTGTCCCTGCTGCAGGCCGGCTACCTGGCGCTGCTGGGCGCCGCCACCGCCTGGGTGTCGCCCCTGGCCGACCGGGCCCGCTGGCGCTGGGCGCCGCTGACCGGCCTGCTGTGGGTGGGTCAGGAGGCGCTGCGCGACCGGACACCGTTCGGCGGGTTCCCGTGGGGGCGGCTGGCGTTCAGCCAGGGTGACTCGCCGCTGCTGCGGCTCGCCGCGCTCGGCGGCGCCCCGCTGGTGACCTTCGCTGTGGCCGTGGCCGGCGGGCTGCTCGTGACGGCCGGCTGGCGGCGCTGGAACGGCGACGGCTGGCGCAGCCCGCGCCGGTGGCGGCCGGTGGCCGCGCTGGCCGCCGGCGCGGTGCTGGTGTGCGCGTCGGGGCTGCTGGTGCCCGTGGGACGCGCCGGCGGCGGCGCCACCGCCACCGTCGCGATCGTGCAGGGCAACGTGCCGCGGCTGGGCCTGGACTTCAACGCCCAACGGCAGGCCGTGCTGAACAACCACGTCGACGCCACCCTCGACCTGGCCGCCCGGGTCGCCGCGGGCGCCCAACCCCGCCCCGACCTGGTCGTGTGGCCGGAGAACGCCAGCGACATCGACCCGCTGCGCAATCCGACCGCGGGCGCGCGGATCTCCCAGGCGGCCGACACCATCGGCGCGCCGATCCTCGTCGGCGCGGTGCTGGCCGGCCCCGAAGCCGGGCAGGTCCGCAACGCCGGCATCCTGTGGCGCCCCGGCACCGGCCCCGACATGGCGCAGCTGTACACCAAGCGGCACCCCGTGCCGTTCGCCGAGTACGTGCCGCTGCGCGACCTCGCCCGCATGGTCAGCAAGCAGGTCGACCGGGTGCGGGCGGACTTCGTGCCCGGCAGCACCCCGGGCGTGGTACGCGCCGGGCCGGTCGTCCTCGGTGACGTGATCTGCTTCGAGGTCGCCTACGACGAGGTGGTACGCGACACCGTCACCGGCGGGGCCCAGCTGCTCGTGGTACAGACCAACAACGCCACGTTCAACGTGGCGGAGGCCCGCCAGCAACTGGCCATGGTGCGGCTACGCGCCGTGGAGCACGGCCGGCCCGCGTTGATGGCCTCCACGGTCGGCGTGTCCGGGTTCGTGGCCCCGGACGGGCGGGTAAGCGACGCCACCGGGTTCAACACCCGCGAGGTGGTGGTGCGGCAGGTGCACCTGGCCGACGGGCGCACCCTCGCGACCCGGGTGGGCCTGTGGCCCGAGGTGCTGCTGGCCGGCCTCGCCGTGGCCGCCCTGGTCGCAGCGGCGGTGCTGCGCCGGCGGGAGCGCGTGGTACCCGGATAGACCAGCCGGTACGCCGGCGGGAGCGGAGGGGGACCGTGAACGAGGCGACCGGACCGACCCGGCACGCGGCGGACGTGAGCGGCGTGGGCCGCGTGCTCGTGGTGATCCCCACCTACAACGAGGCCGACAACGTCAGCGACATCGTCGGGCGCGTACGGCAGGCCGCCCCCGGTGTCGAGGTGCTCGTCGCCGACGACAACAGCCCCGACGGCACCGGTGTGATCGCCGACGCGCTCGCCCGCAC
The DNA here is from genome assembly GCF_003626655.1 of Micromonospora costi. Classification (GTDB taxonomy): domain Bacteria; phylum Actinomycetota; class Actinomycetes; order Mycobacteriales; family Micromonosporaceae; genus Micromonospora; species Micromonospora costi. The sequence continues at coordinate 110,498 of NZ_RBAN01000006.1, read as the reverse complement.
CGACCCGCGGGTGCACGTGCTCCACCGCGAGGGCAAGCAGGGCCTCGGCGCCGCCTACCTGGCCGGGTTCACGTGGGCGCGGGAGCGCGGCTACGACGCCGTGGTGGAGATGGACGCCGACGGCTCCCACGCCCCGGAGGACCTGCCCGCGCTGCTGGACGCCGCCCGCGACGCCGACGTGGTCATCGGGTCCCGCTGGACCAGCGGTGCGCGGGTGGTGAACTGGCCGTTGCGGCGGCTGGCCCTGTCCCGGTGCGGCAACCTGTACGCGCGGCTGGCGTTGGGCATGCCGGTCTCCGACGCCACCGGCGGCTACCGGGTCTACCGGCGCAGCGCCCTCGATGCCATGGACCTGGCGTCGGTGTGCTCGCAGGGCTACTCGTTCCAGGTCGAGTTGTCCCGGCTGGCCCACCGGGCGGGGATGCGCATCACCGAGGTGCCGATCACCTTCGCCGAGCGGGAGCGCGGCGACAGCAAGATGAGCCCGCTGATCGTGGCCGAGGCGCTGTGGCGGATCACCACCTGGGCCGTGCAGGACCGACGGCAGGCGATCCGGCGCGGCCTGCACGGCACCTCCACCGGTCAGGTGCGGTGGCCTTGAGTCGGGTCGTGTCATGCTTGACGGGGGCGACAGCGGCGCCACCGGCGCCACGGACGCGATGAGGTGAGATGCGCCGAGGACTGAGGTTCGTACCACTGGCCCTGCTGACCGGGGTGGTGCTGGAGTTGGCGGTGTTCGTCCTGGTGGGGCGGGCCGTCGGGTTCGGTGCCGCGGTGCTGCTGGTGTTCGCGGCATCGCTGCTGGGGCTGGTGCTGCTGCGGCGCGAGGGGATGCGCGCGTGGCGCGGCTTCCGGGTCGCCGCCCAGGCCGGGCAGCCGCCCGGCCGGCAGGTGACCGACGGGCTGGTGGGGCTGCTGGGGGCGTTGCTGCTGGCGGTGCCCGGGCTCGTCAGCGGCCTGGTCGGGCTGCTGCTGCTCGTGCCGGGGCTGCGCAACCTGGCGCGCGCCGGCGTGCAACGCGCCGCCGAGCGCAGGGTGTCGTCGATGGTCGCCGGTGACCTGTTCGGGCCCCGCCGGGTGCGGGTGCGGCGGGGCGCCCCGCAGCCGACGCCGCCTCCTCCCGGCCCGGAACAGCCGGTGGTGGTCGACGGCGGCCGAGCGATCGAGGGTGAGATCGTCGACCGCTGACCGCAGACACGACGGCGCCCCGGGGAAGATCCCCGGGGCGCCGTGTCGTTGCTGGTGCTGGTGCTCAGGCCCGGCCGCGGCGGGTGCGGACCTCCTGCAGCCGCTCGGCCAGGATGTCCTCCAGCTCGGCGATCGAGCGGCGCTCCAGCAGCATGTCCCAGTGGGTGCGCGGCGGCTTGGCCTTCTTCTGCTCCGGCTCGCTGCCGTCGACCAGCCGGGCGACGCTGCCGTCGAACTTGCACTCCCAGGTCGTCGGGACCTCGGCGTCGACGGCGAACGGCACCTCGAACTGGTGGCCCTTGGCGCACAGGTACTCGCGGGTCTGGCGTGGCGCGAGCTCGGTGTTGCGGTCGGATTCGTAGCTCACCGCGCCCAGGCGGCTTCCGCGCAGCATACGCTCGCCCATGATCGACTTCCCCTCGTTCGTGGTGCTGGTCTTCTGGTGTAACGGTTGGTGCCGGTCGGGTCATTCCCGTCGCAGGGCGCGTGGCACCCACGGCCGGAGCCTGACCAAGGGTAGCCGGCCGTCACAGCGTCCCGACGAGGTCGCCCGCGGCCGGGACGCGACGGTGGAACTGTGCGACTGTCCCGGCGATGTTAACCGCCCCGACAAGCCGCAGGTTGCGCCACCGGTGGTCCCCGTCACGACCGGCCGCCCGGACCCCGGTGTCACGCCTGGCCAGGAGCCGGTTCGGCCCGCCCGGCGGGCGGGTCGGCGCGCTGTCGAGCTACCAATCCTGGGGATGCCCCCTGCCCGCCGTAGAGCGCACCGCCCATGCCCGTCGTGCGCTGTCGAGCTGCCCCATTCCTGGGGCAGCTCGACAGCGCGACGACCGAGAGCGGGCGCCCCGGCCGGTCACGCAACGAGAGGCAGAGCCTGCGAACCAGGGGCCAGGGGAATAGGCGTCAGGGAAACAGGGCTCAGGGCGCCGGGGCCGGCGTCGGCGGCAGCGGCAGCGGCAGCCCGGGCAGGCCGTCGATGCTCGTCGCCACGTGGTCCTTCTTCGTGAAGTAGGCGCTCAACGACTCGTCGTCCTCGCGGGCGAACCGCTTGCCGTGCAGGTCCCGATCGGCGTCGTAGCTCATGAACGGCACCGCGTAGCCGCACGTGTCGCGGATCAGCTCGGCGCGCACCATGATGATCGCCCGCAGGCCGTGCTGGCTGGTGTCGATGTCCGGGAAGTGGCCGATCAGCTCCGGCCAGCGCGGGTCGTTCCGGAACACCGGCTCCCCGCGACCGTGCACCCGCACGATGTTCGGCGGGCCCTGGAACGCGCACCACATGAGCGTGATCCGGCCGTTCTCGCGCAGGTGCGCGATCGTCTCGGCGTTGCTGCCGGCGAAGTCGAGGTAGGCGACCGTGCGCTCGTCGAGCACCGCCCACGACCCGCGCAGCCCCTTCGGCGACAGGTTGATCGTGCCGTCGCCGGCCAGGGGAGCGGTGGCCGTGAAGAACATCGGCTGCTCCTCGATGAAGGTCCGCAGCCGGCCGTCGATGCGTTCATGCGTCTTTCCCACCCGACCATCCTCCCGCCGGGGGTCAACCCGGCGCCGCAGCGTCCCGGCCAGTGGATCAGCGGGGCTCGGACGGCACGCCCTGCGGGGTGCCGAGCCGGGCCAGAGCCGCGGCCAGGTCGCTGACCTGCCCGGCGAGCTGGGCGACCCGCTGCTGGGCGGCGTCACGGTCGGCCTCGGCGGCCTGCAACCGTACGGTCAGCTCGGTGAGCCGGCCCTCTGCGGTGGCCGCCGCCCGCCGCGCGGCCGCCAGCTCGGCGGTGAGGGCGTCGCGGTGCGCGGCGGCGTCGGCCAGCTCACCCCGCAGGTGCTCGGCCGCCGCGGCGGCCTCCTGGCGCGTGGCCTCGGCCTGCCGTGCGGCCGCCTCGGCGCGCTCCCGCGCGCGGTCGGCCTGCTCCCGGGCACGGACGGCGTCCGCCTCGCCGGCCCGGGCCCGGGCCGTGTCGGTGCGGGCCTGCTCGATCTGGCGGCGCACGTCCTCGACCTCGGCGCGCCACCGCTCGGCCCGGTCGGTGGCCTCGGCGGCGTCGCGTACGGCCCGCTGCGTGTCGGCGCGCGCGGCGTCCCGCTCGGCGGTCACCTCGTCGGCGCGGCGCCGTTCGGCGTCGCGTTCCGCGCGTACCGTGCGCAGCTCCTGCCGGGCCGCGTCCCGGTCGCGTTCGGCCTGCACGCGCAGCGCCTCCGCGGCGCTCGCGGCGCGCTGCGCCTCGTCCCGGGCTTCGTCGGCCTGCCGGGCCCGGTCGGCGTCGCGGGCGGCCTGCGTACCGGCGCGGTCGGCCGCCGCGCGGGCGGCGTCCCGGTCGGTGAGCGCGGCCCGCGCCTCCTCGCGGGCGCGCGCGGCAGCGGCCGCCGCGTCCTCGGCGTCGCGGCGCGCCTCGTCCCGCTCGGTCTGCGCCGCGGCCACCTCGGCGGCGGCGTCGGCGCGGGCCTGGGCGAGCTGCCGCTCCACCCCCACGGGGGACAGCTCGGCGTGCAGCGCCTCAGTGAGGGTCTCCACGATCTGGTCGAGCCGGTCGACCGCCTCCCACGTCCGCGCCACCTGCCCGGGCAGGCCGGGGGCGTTGCGGTGCCGCATCCGGTTGTTGCGGGAGGCGCGCTGGCAGGCGCCGTCGTTGTCGCGGCAGTAGCGGAACGGCCGGCCCGCGCCGGCGCGCTGCGGCACCGGCCGTCCACAGTGGGCGCAGGGACGGGTGTCGGCGGGGGTGGGCTCGGCGTCCATCGAGGCCGAAGTCTAGTGCGGTGGCCGACGCCCGACCGATGCGCCGACTAGGGGGTGACGACCGCGGCGCGGGACCGGTCGGCGGCGATACGGACGGCCAGGGCGCCCAGCACGCTGCCCATCACCCAGCGCTGCACCCGCAGCCACAGCGGACGGCGGGCGAAGAACGTGGCCAGGGTGCCGGCGGTGAGCACGATGAGCGCGTTGACCGTCAGCGCGATGCTGATCTGCGTCACGCCGAGCACGAGGCTCTGGGCGGCCACGTGGCCGCGGTGCGGGTCCACGAACTGCGGCAGCAGCGACACGTACAGGATCGCGATCTTCGGGTTCAGCAGGTTGGTGACCAGGCCCATGGTGAACAGCCGCCGCGGCCGCTCCGGCGGCAGCGGCGCGGGCGTGAACGGCGACGCCCCGCCCGGGCGCAGCGCACGCCAGGCCAGCCACAGCAGGTACGCCGCGCCGCCCAGCTTGACCGCCGTGTACAGCGCCGGCACCAGGACGAACACCGTGGCGATCCCGGCCACGGCGGCCACCAGGTAGATCCCGAAGCCCGCGGCGACCCCCACCAGGGAGATCAGCCCGGCCCGGCGACCCTGCGTGACCGACCGGGAGACCAGGTAGACCATGTTCGGCCCGGGCGTGAGCACCAGACCGAGCGCCACCACGACCACGCCCACCAGCGCACCCGTACCCACCATGACCGGACCCCCTCACTGTTGATCAATCCGACGGTACGGGGTCCGCCCGCCACCGACCGAGGGCCAGTCCGCGGTCCGTGGACTGCGCGAGGCAGCGCCGGCGGGAATGACGGGCACCCGCCGGGGCGCTGTACGTACCGGCCGGGCGCCGACGGGCGGCGCGTTACCGTTTCCTGGGGAGGTGTCGAGTGACGAGCATGTGGGAAGCGGCCGTGGAGGCCCAGATCCGCTCCGCCCAGGAGCGCGGCGAGTTCGACAACCTGCCGGGCGCGGGCAAGCCGATCCCCGGCCGGAACCTGCCGTACGACGAGTCGTGGTGGATCAAGAGCTTCCTCGAGCGGGAGAAGCTCCCCGGCGACCTGCTGCTCCCGACCCCGCTGCAACTGCGCCGCCGGATCGAGCGGCTGCCCGACGAGGTGCGCGACCTGCCCACCGAGGAGGCCGTCCGGGCGCTCTGCGCCCTGCTCAACACCGAGGTGCTGGCCTGGCTGCGTACGCCGACCGGCCCGCGGGTCGTGGTCCGCCCGGTCAACGTCGACGAGGTGGTCCGCCGCTGGCGCGAGGACCGGCAGGCGCGCGCGGCCGCCGCGGTGTCACCCGCGCGGCTGCCGGCCACGGACCGTACGCCCCGGCGGGACTGGCGGCCGTGGCGCCGCCGCCGCGCGGCCTGACCCACCCGGCGCCCGGGCCCGCCGCGACCCGACCGCCGGCACGCCGGCACCACCGTGGCCGCCCGATACGGCACACTGAACCCGTGTCGATCATCCTGCGCGCACCGGCGACCGGCTCCGCGCCGGAGCTGCTCCTGCGGCCCTGGCAGGACGACGACCGGGACGAGCTGCTCGCGGCCTATCGGGACCCGGTGCTGCGGCACTGGACCCGGATCCCGGTGACCACCCCGGCGCAGGCCCGCGACTGGCTGAGCCAGGCGCAACGGGCCTGGCAGGACGGCAGTCGGCTCAGCTTCGCCGTCCGGGAACCCGACGCCGACGGCGGCGACCGGCTCGTGGCGAACGTGGTGCTCAAGCGGGTCCTGCCCGGGCGGCCGGACGCCGAGGTGGGCTACTGGACGGCCGCGCCGGCACGCGGGCGCGGCATCGCCGGGCGGGCCGTGGACGCGCTGAGCGGCTGGGCGTTCGCCCGGTACGGGCCCGGCGGCCTCACCCGGTTGGACCTGCTGCACCAGATCGACAACCCGGCGTCCTGCCGGGTGGCCGAGAAGGCACGTTTCCGGTTCGTCGAGGTGCTGCCCGCCCACCCGCCATTTCCGCGCGACGGGCACCGCCACGTACGCCTCGCGGAGCCGGCCGGCTGAGGTCCAGCATTGCCGTCGCGCGCACCGCGCGGCGCTTGTTATCGTTGGTCCGGCGAGATGATCAGACCAGGGAGGTCGGACATGGCAGGTGACGACGACATCTCCGGGTGATACCGGACATGTTCGGCCGCCGGCAGGCGCGCGTCAGCGCAGCCGCCGTGGCCGTGCCGTCGTTCCCTCGACCCTGTCTCCCGCCGGGCCGCGCCGCTGCGCGCCCGCCATCGTTCCGAGGTCTGTCGCATGTCCAGCGCATCCATCGTCGTGTCGAACCTGTCCTTCTCCTGGCCGGACGACACTCCGGTCTTCGAGAACCTCTCCTTCACCGTGGGCGAGGGCCGCACCGGCCTCGTCGCCCCCAACGGGGCCGGCAAGAGCACCCTGCTGAAACTGATCGCCGGCGAGTACGCGCCGACCGGCGGCAGCGTGTCCGTCGAGGGCGTGCTCGGCTACCTGCCGCAGACCCTGCCGCTCTCCGCCGACCTGACAGTGGCCGAGGTGCTGGGCGTCGCCCCGCTGATCGCGGCCCTGCACGCCATCGAGTCCGGCGACACCGACGAGGAGCACTTCGCCACCATCGGCAACGACTGGGACATCGAGGAGCGCACCCGCGCCGAGCTGGACCGGCTCGGGCTCGGGGACGTCCCGCTGACCCGGCGCCTGCACACCCTCAGCGGCGGGCAGGTGATCTCCCTCGGCTTGGCCGCCCAGCTGCTCAAGCGGCCCGACGTGCTGCTGCTCGACGAGCCCACGAACAACCTCGACGCCGACGCCCGGCACCGGCTCTACGCGGTGCTCGACGAGTGGCGCGGCGCGCTGCTGCTGGTCAGCCACGACCGGGCGCTGCTGGACCGCATGGACCGCATCGCCGAACTCGACCGCGGCGAGGTGCACCTGTACGGGGGGAACTTCACGGCGTACTCGGAGGCCGTGCGCGCCGCCCAGGAGGCCGCCGAACGTAACGTCCGCAACGCCGAGCAGGAGGTCAAGCGGGAGAAGCGGGAGATGCAGCAGGCCCGCGAGCGGGCCGCCCGCCGCGCCAGCAACGCCGCCCGCAACCTCAAGAACGCGGGCCTGCCGCGGATCGTGGCCGGGGGCATGAAGCGCAGCGCCCAGGAGTCCGCCGGCCGGTCGAACGAGATGCACGCCTCCCGGGTCAGCGAGGCACGGGCCCGGCTCGACGACGCGAGCCGCGCCCTGCGCGAGGACCAGGCGATCGCGGTCGAGTTGCCGGAGACCACCGTCCCGGCCGGGCGCACGGTCTTCGAGGCAGACGGCCTGCGGGTCAGCCACGGCGACCGGCCGGTCTTCGCGGGCGACGGCGTCGACCTGACCATCCGCGGGCCCGAGCGGATCGCCCTGTCCGGCCCGAACGGCGCCGGCAAGTCCACGCTGCTGCGGCTGATGAACGGTGACCTGACACCCGCCGATGGGCGGATCCGGCGGGCCGAGGGGCGGGTCGCATACCTGTCGCAGCGGCTCGACCTGCTCGACCTCGACCGCACCGTGGCAGAGAACCTGGCCGCGTTCGCCCCGGCGATGCCCGAGGCCGAGCGGATGAACCTGCTCGCCCGGTTCCTGTTCCGCGGCGCCCGCGCGCACCTGCCGGTCGGGGTGCTCTCCGGCGGGGAGCGGCTGCGCGCCACCCTGGCGTGTGTCCTGTTCGCCTCGCCGGCACCGCAGCTGCTGCTGCTCGACGAGCCGACCAACAACCTCGACCTGGTGAGCGTCGCGCAGCTGGAGAGCGCCCTCGGCGCGTACCGGGGTGCGTTCGTCGTGGTGAGCCACGACGAACGGTTCCTGCGCGACATCGGGGTGGACCGGTGGCTGCGGCTCGACGACGGCCGGCTGCGGGAGACCGGGGCGCCGGAGGCCTGAGCGGCAGCCACCCGCCGGGCACCGCACGAGCGCCCGGAGAAACCGGCTTTTCGCCGATGTGGCGGGGTCCGGCGCCCCGTGAACCCGCCACATCGACGAAACGGAGTCGATCACGGCATGACGGGCGGAGGGTCACGGGCGCCGAATCGCCTTGCCGGGCCTGTGGTGCGGCACTAGGGTCGTCGACGTGACTGCCGGGTCGGCCATGGGCCACGAGCGAGTGAGGCACCCGGCCGCCGAGTGAGCGCGCGGCGGGCACGAGCCCCGCCGTCCCGCACCCCCGCGACACCCTCTTCCTGGCACGCGGCCCTGTCCGGCCGCCGCACCCCATCCTCCCGCGGACGCCCGCTGCCGGCGTCCCGCGTACCTCAGATTCGACACGACACAAGGCGGAGCATGCCCAAAAACGCCAACCAACAGATCATCGACGAGTTCCGCGCCAACGGGGGCCGCGTCGGCGGCCCCTTCGCCGGTGGGCGGCTGATCCTGCTCACCACCACCGGGGCGCGCTCCGGCGCGCCGCACACCACCCCGCTGGGCTACCTGCCCGACGAGGGCGGCCGGATCCTGGTCATCGCCTCGGCCGGCGGTGCACCCCGGCATCCGGACTGGTTCCACAACATCCTCGCCGACCCGCACGTCACCGTCGAGGACGGCATCTTCACCTACCCGGCCCGGGCGGCGGTCCTCACCGGCGCCGAACGCGACACGGTGTTCGCGCGGGCCGCCGAGGCCGACCCCGGTTGGGCCGCGTACCAGGCGAAGACCAGCCGGGTCATACCGGTGGTCGCCCTGGAACGCGCCGGTGGCGGCCCGCCGGCCGCGGCGTCCTTGGGCGCGGCCCTCGTCCAGATCCACGACGCGTTCCGGCGGGAACTCGCGCTGATCCGCCGGGAGGTGGCGGCGGCCGGCCCCCGGCTGGGCGCGCAACTGCGGGTGAACTGCCTGGCGGTCTGCCAGGGCCTGCACCATCACCACACGCACGAGGACGGCGGCTTGTTCGTCGGGCTGGCGGCGCGGCGTCCCGACCTCGCGGCCACGCTGGAGCGGCTGCGCGCCGAGCACGCGCGGGTGGCGGTCCTCGTCGACCGGCTCCGGGCCGTCGTGGGCGACCGGGACACCGACCCCGCCGAGGTACGCCGGCAGGTGGACCAGCTCACCGACGAACTCGAACGCCACCTGGCGTACGAGGAGGAGCAGCTCGTGCCGGTGCTCGACGGGATGGGCTGAGGGCGCGTGTCCGCGCCGCCGGTCGCCTCGGGCGCCGGCGGCGCGGGCCGGCGATCCCGACGGCGCGGCCTCCCGACGGCGCTTTCGACGGCGGCGGGTCAGTGCGGCGCGGTGGCCACGGTGAGGACGTGGCTGCTCGCGCCGAGCAGGCTCGGCTCCTCCTCCACCCGGCGCGACAGTTCGAGCACCAGGTCGGTGCCCTCCCGGCTGGCCAGCAGCTCCGTGAGCCGGTGCTCCGCCATCCACAGCGGACCCTCCACGGCGACGCGCCGCCGCACGTCCAGGCCGGCCTCGGCCGGTTCACCGACCAGCTCGTCCGGGTGGTGGAAGTAGGCCGTGGTGAACCACGTGCGCTCGGCGTCGAGGTTGTGGTGCAGGCCGTCGACGAGAGCGCGTTCCACCAGCGGACGGAACCGGGGGTCGCTGAAGTAGTCCTTCACGAACCCGTCGAACAGCGAGGCGAACCGGCTGATGGTCGCGCCCACCACCACACCGCCGGGGCGGACGACCCGGCCCGCCTCCCGCCACACGGCGACCCGGTCGGCGCGCTCGGGCAGGTGGTAGAGCGGCCCGAAGAGCAGCACCGCGTCCACACTGTGATCCGCGGCGGGTAACGCGCGGGCGTCCCCGCGTGCGGCGGTCACGCCGGGGAGCGCCGCCGCCTCGGCCACGTGCTCCGGCACCGGGTCGACGACGTGCACCGCGTACCCGGCCCGTGCGAGGGGGCCGGCGTACACGCCGGTGGCGCCGCCGACGTCCACGACGGCCGCCGGGGGAGGGGGCAGCACCCTCGTGAGGACGTCCCACGTCCGCAGGAACTCCAGCCTGCCCTGGCCGGCGGCGAGCCGATCCCGTTCGCCGCCCTGCCGGTAGAAGTCCATGATCTCCGGCTTCAGCATCCGTCGATGCTGCGACGTCGGGTGCGAACCGGGCAACCGGGTTACCGGGCCGGCGTCGCCGTACGACACGATGGGGCACCATGAGCCGGCAAGCCCCGCGAGCCCGCGCACGTGACCTCGGCGTCGTCGTCGGGTCACTGCCCACCGGGCCGCACAACGCGATCACCGACGTCCCCGGCGTACGGGTCGGGCACACCACCGTCGACGACGGCGGTGACCTGCACACCGGCGTCACGGCGGTCGTGCCGGGCCAGCTCGGCCCCGACCGGTGGGCGCTGCCGGCCGCCGTGTACGCCGGCAACGGCTACGGCAAGCTGGTCGGCTCGACGCAGGTGGACGAACTCGGCGTACTGGAATCACCGGTCGTCCTGACCGCCACCCTGTCGGTGTTCCGCGCCGCGGACGCGGTCCTCACCTGGCTCATGGGCCGCCGGCCGGACGGGGTGTCGTTCAATCCCCTGGTCGGCGAGACCAACGACGCCCACCTGTCGGACATCCGCCGACGACCGGTCACCGAGGCCCACGTGCTCGCCGCGATCGCCGGCGCCACGGCGGAGCCGCCCGCGCAGGGGTGCGTCGGTGCGGGCACCGGCACCACGGCCCTCGGCTACAAGGCGGGGATCGGCACCGCGTCGCGGACCGTGCCGTGGGCCGGCCGGGAGGTCACCGTGGGCGCGCTCACCCAGTCCAACTTCGGCGGCGTGTTGACCGTGCGGGGCGTACCGATGCCGGTCGAGGAGCTGATTCCCGCGGCCGACCGCACCGAACCGGCCGGCAACTCGTGCATGATCGTGGTGGCCACCGACGCGCCCCTGGACGCCCGGCAGCTCGGCCGCCTCGCCCGGCGGGCCATCTTCGCCATGGCCCGGGTCGGCGCGTCCTACAGCAACGGCAGTGGCGACTACGCGATCGCGTTCAGCACCGCCGAACCCGGCCGCCCCCTGATGCCCGACGCGGAGATCACCCCGGTGTTCGCCGCCGTCCTCGACGCGGTCGAGGAGGCGTTGCTGGACTCGCTGTTCACCGCCACGACGACGACCGGGGTGGGCGGCCGCACCAGCCACGCCGTACCGCACGAGGCGGTCGTCCGGCGTCTGGCGGCCGCCGGCGTGCTGCCGCTACCCGCCTGACGAGGCCGGGCCGGCCGCACGGACGGCCCCGGCCCCGGGGCCGTCCCGCCGGTCGTCACGACGACGCGGCCACCGGCGCGGCGGAGGCCGGCCGCGCCCCACCCTTGATCCAGACCATGGAACCCGGCCTGCGGGCCTCACGGCGGATCTTCGACACCGCCCACGTGCAGGTCAACTCCTTGTACGCGGCGCCCAGGCGGCCGTCGAAGTAGACGTTCACGGCGCTGTCGTCCTTGCGGGCGAACTGCCGGAGGCCGGCGCGCCGGCCGAGGCTCACGCACGACCCCGTGAAGGCCACATCGAGCGTCGCCGGGTCGGTTCCCGCGATGCGGCTCAGCACGGTGTTGGCGGCCTGCGCCCCGAGCGGTCCCGCCGCGTAGCAGCTCATCCGCAGCGGCTGGCCCGAGGGCGCGGCCGCGTCCCCCGCCGCGACGACGCGGTCGTCGTCGACGCTGGTCAGCGTCTCGTCGGTCAGCAGCCGGCCGAGCGCGTCGGTACGCAGCCCGCTCGCGGCCGCCAGGGCCGGCACGCCGAAACCGCCCGCCCAGACGGTCAACCCGCTGGCCCGCACCGTACCGTCGGCGAAGACGACGGCGTCCGGCCGGACCTCGCTCACCACGGCGGCCTCGAGCACCGTCACACCGTGCCGGGACAGCCATCTGGCCACCGACCGGCGAGCCGGCCCGCTCAGCGACGGCGCCAACTCCCGGCCGCACACCAGCGTGACGCTGCGCCGCCGCTCGGCCAGCTCGGCGGCCGTCTCCACGCCGGTCAACCCACCGCCGACCACGGTGACCGGAGCGGCGAGGGGCAGCGCCTCCAGCCGGGTACGCAGCCGCTGCGCGGACTCGTACTCGGCGATGTGGAGGGCGACGTCGGCCGCGCCCGGCACCGTGGACGGGATGGCCCCGGTGCTGCCGACCGCGTAGATGACGTGGTCGTAGTCCAGGGCGCGCCCCGACGCCAGCCGTACGGTCCGGGCCGCGGTGTCGATGCGCGTGGCGGTGTCGACGACCAGCTCGATGCCCTCACCGAGCAGCGTGCCGTAGTCGACGGTGGCCTCGCCGGTGCCGGCCACGAACTGGTGCAGCCGGATCCGCTCGACGAACGTCGGGCGGGGATTGACCACGGCGACGTCGACGTCGGCGCGCATCCGCAGGCGGTTGGCCGCGAGCGTGCCCGCGTAGCCGCCGCCGATGACGACGACCCGGTGGGACGTACGGTGCATGGTGGGATTCCCTTCTCGATGCCGGTGGCTGCCGGGGCGCGCGACCCGAGGGTCGGTCCACCGGCGGCGGCAGCCGGGCGTGCCGGATGGTGTCTCACTGCTCCGACGACACGGCCGGCCGGAACGTCAGGCGGCGCGGCAGCCTGACAAAACGCGGCGGTATCTCGTCGGACCCGGGGAGAGCGGATCCGACCCAGGGAGCCTCCCGAACCATGACCGACCACCTCGTGCCCGCACACGAACCGTCCGACGCCGGCCTGAACGCGATCATCGGCGAGCGCCGTCACCTCATCAATCTCGCCTACCGGCTCCTCGGCTCCCTGGCCGACGCCGAGGACGCCGTCCAGGAGACGTACGCCCGCTGGTACGCCCTGTCCCGCCAGCAGCAGGACGCCATCGCGTCGCCCGGCGCCTGGCTGACGACGGTCGCGAGCCGGGTCTGCCTGGATCTGCTCGGTTCGGCACGGGTGCGCCGGGAGCGCTACGTCGGCGAGTGGATCCCCGAGCCGGTGCCGGAACCGTCGCAGTGGATCAACGGGCGGTCGGGCGACGCCGCGGGCGACCCCGCGGACCGGGCCACCCTGGACGAGTCGGTCAGCATGGCCTTCCTCGTCGTGCTCGAAGCGATGACGCCGGCCGAACGCGTCGCGCTCATCCTCCACGACGTCTTCCGCTACTCCTTCGCCGAGATCGCCGGGATCGTCGGCCGCACCCCGGCGGCGTGCCGTGAGCTGGCCTCCTCCGCCCGCCGCCGCATCCGTGCCACGCAGGCGCCCCCGACCCCGGCGTCCCGACAGGCCCGGATCGTCCGGGACTTCAAGCGGGCCTGGGAGGCCAGGGACATCGACGCCCTCATCGGCCTCCTCGACCCGCACGTCACGGCGGTCGCCGACGGCGGCGGCGTGGTCAGCACCGCGCTGCGCCCGGTCGCCGGCGCCGAGCGGATCGCCCACTCGCTGGTCCTTCTGGAGGACCGGCTCCGCGACCTGACGCTCCTGGAACGTACGGTCAACGGCCAGCCCGGCCTCATCGCGCAACGCGACGGCGTCACCGTGTCGGTGTACGCGTTCGAGATCGCCGGCGACCGGATCACCCACATCTGGGCGGTCCGCAACCCGGAGAAGCTCCGCACGTGGACGACGGGACCCTCGCTCACGTCCGGCAGGAGTTGACCGTCAGGCCGGCGGCCGGGTGAGTTTGGCGGCCACGGCGTCGAGGACCCATTCCAGGCCGGTCGCGAAGGATGACTCGGCGTCCACGTCCGTGCCGTCGTACACGGCCTTGGCCAGCGCCGGAAAGCGGCCCGTGGCCAACATTCTCGTCACGTGCGGGCCGTTGGCGCGCTGCCATTCGCGCTCGGACAGGCCAGTGGCGCGTTCGGCCCGCAGGTTCGCGATCTCGCGCCTGATCGCGCCGGTGACGTAGGCGCTGACGGTCTCGACGGCGCGCATGACGGTGTCGACGTCGGCGAGGCCGTCGAGGGCGGCGAGCGTGGCCTCGGCCACGGCGAAGCCGTTCGGACCCAGAGCCGGGCGGCCGCCGAGCAGGTCGGCCAGCCATTCGTGCCGGAGCGCCGCCTGCCTGGTGCGGTGGGCGAGGACGCGCAGCGCCTCCCGCCAGTCACCGGGCTGCCCGTCGGGGAGGATCTCGGCCTGGACCTCGTCCACCATGAGATCGAACAGCTCGTCCTTGGTGGAGATGTATCCGTACAGCCGCATCGGGCCGGCGTCCAGCCGCGCCGCGACCTTGCGCAACGACACCGCCTCCAGCCCGCCCTCGTCGGCCAGCGCGATGGCGGCGGCGACGATCCGCTCCCGGTCGAGGGGCACGGGGCGGGACGGCGGTGCCGGCCGGTCCCACACAGTCATGGGCTACATCGTACCGTTGCGATACGCTGTAACGCAGCAATACAGTGTATCGAATGAGACCCCGTATCGCCGTGGTCGGAAGCGGCCCTGGTGGGCTGACCTTCGCCCGCGTCCTGCACCGCCACGGTCACCCCGTCGCCGTCCTCGAACGCGATCCCGCCCCCGACGCGCGCCCCCCGGGCGGCACGCTCGATCTCCACGAAGGGCTGGGCCAGCTGGCGCTGGACAAGGCGGGGCTGCTGGCGGAGTTCCAGGCGCTGTCCCGTCCCGAGGGGCAGGCGATGCGCATCCTGGACCCGGACGGGGCCGTCCTGCGCGACTGGCGACCCGGCCCGGACGACCGGGCCAATCCCGAAATCGACCGCGGGCGTCTCCGTGACCTGCTGCTCGGCCCACTCGGCGTCCAGTGGGGGCGGGGCGTGACGCAGGTGGTGCCGGGGGCCCGGGACGGCGTGCTGGTCCGGTTCGCGGACGGGCGACAGGAGACGTTCGACCTCGTGGTCGGCGCGGACGGCGCCTGGTCCCGTACCCGCCCGGCGGTCTCGGCGGTGACGCCGCACTACACCGGCGTCAGCGTGGTCGAGACCGCCCTGGACGACGTCGACACCCGCCACCCCGACATCGCCCGGTTGATCGGCGACGGTTCCGTGGCGGTGTACGGCGTGAACCGCGGCCTCGTCGCCCAGCGCAACAGCGGCGGCCACGTCAAGGTGTACGCCCAGTTCCGCGCGCCTCTGGACTGGCACGCGGGCCTGGACCTCGCCGACGTCGAGGCGGTGCGATCGAGCCTGCTGGCCCTGTTCGACGGCTGGGCCGCTCCCGTCCTCGACCTCCTGCGCCGCGGCACCGCCTTCGTCCACCGCCCCATCCATGTCCTGCCGGTGTCCCACACCTGGCCCCATGTCTCCGGGGTGACGCTGCTGGGCGACGCCGCCCACCTGATGCCCCCGCTGGGGGCGGGCGCGAACCTCGCGATGCTGGACGGCGCCGAACTCGCCGAGGCCATCGCCACCGCCCCCGGAGATCTCGACGACGCCGTCCGCGCCTTCGAGGAACGGATGTGGGCACGGGCCGGCAGGTGGGCGACGATCACGACGGCCGGTCTGGAGCGCCTCGTGAGCCCGGACCCGGCCGAAGCCCTCGCTCTGTTCGACCGGGTCCAGCCATCCTGACTGCTGCCGGGCTCGGGTTGCCCGGCCGGGAACTAGCGGGGCCTGCCGAACCAACGGGAGAGGTGTTCGTCCAGGTCCTGCTGGTCGTCGCCGATCCAGGCGACGTGGCCGTCGGGGCGTAGCAGCACGCACGGAACGTCCAGCGCCGCAGTCGGGTCCCCGAGGTAGTCGACCCGGTCCGACCAGCCGCCGACGGCCAGGCGTTCGGTGCGGTCCAGCAGCAGGCCGCGGCCGCGACGCAGGAGACCGTAGAGGTGGCCCTGTTTCACCTCGATGTCGCGCAACCGGCGGCCGAGCAGGTCGGGGCCCTCGCCGACGTCGTAGCGGACGCCGGTAGCGGTGATCTTCTCGGTCAGGTAGCGGTTCACCTCGTCGAAATCCATGAGTTCGGTGAGCAGCCTGCGCACGGCCTGCGGGCCCGGTTCGGTGGACAGCAGTTCCATCTGGGCCCGGGTGTTGTCCAGCACGTCGGCGGCCACCGGTTGACGTTCGGCCTGGTAGGTGTCCAACAGCGTCTCCGGGGCCCAGCCACGGACCTGTGCCGCCAGTTTCCAGCCGAGGTTGAACGCGTCCTGGACGCCGAGGTTGAGGCCCTGCCCGCCGATGGGTGGATGGATGTGCGCCGCATCGCCGGCGAGCAGCACCCGGCCGACCCGATACCGTTCGGCGAGGCGGGTGGCGTCCCCGAAGCGGGACAACCAGCGCGGGGAGTGCACGCCGAAATCGGTTCCGGCGATGGCGCGCAACTGCTGCTGGAAATCCTCGAGGGTGGGCGGTCTCGCGCGATCGCTGACTCCCGCGGCGGGGACTACGACGCTGTAGACCCCGGCGCCGAAGGGCCGGAGCCAGAACCGGTGCTCGGTCTCGCGTACCGCGGTCACCGTGGCGGCGACCTCCTCCGGTGGCACGCCCACTTCCATCTCGCCCATCAGCGTCTCGACCCGCGAGGGCTCGCCGGGGAAGCCGACACCGAGCAGTTTGCGCACCGTACTGCGCCCACCGTCACAGCCGACGAGGTAGCGCGAACGCAGCCGTTCCCCGTCGGCCAGCTCGACGGTCACACCGCCGCCGTCCTGCGCGAGACCGACCACCGCGCACCCGTGCCGGACCTGCGCACCCAGGTCGATCGCGTGTTCTTCGAGCAGGCGGACGATGACCGGCTGCGGAATGCCCAGCAGGTAGGCGTACGCGGAATCCAGGCCCGGGGGCGCGGGCTTGGCGATGGCGGCGAAGAACCCGCCGGCCGGACGCTGCCGTCCGTGTGCGCGGATGCGGTCCAACAGTCCGCGCATCGCCATCAGCTCGAGGCTGCGACTGTGCAGACCGACGATGCGGACGAACGACGGGGGTTCGGTCTCCTTCTCCAGGACGAGTACCCGCACGTCGTGCAGCCGCAGTTCGGCGGCCAGCACCGCACCGGTCGGCCCGCATCCGGCGATGATCACGTCGAACACGGGGGGCGCGGGGTCGGCGGCGGGGGCGGGCGAGGGGAGTCCGGGGACGTCGCGCTCGACCGTGCCGTTCGACGACAGGTCGGCGGTGAACTGCGCAGAGTGCATAGGTGTTGCCTTCCGGGAGTGCCTTCATGTCGAGGCGCTCCCGGCGACACCTACGTCAATCGCCCGGCCGTGACGGGAAGGGGGAGCACCCACATCGATACAGCGTTCATGGGTCTCACCTCCTCGGGCGGTGTCACGGGCACCTGGAAGGTACAAGCCCGGGCATCGCCCGTCCACTCCTTTTGCCCCGCGGCCTGCGAGTCAATTATCGGATTACCGGTATTGGCAATACGGTAATCGGATCGGGCAACATGGACATAACGGCGCTACATCATAATGTCTGTTATGGTGTGCGGCTCGCTCCGCGGCCGCCCCCGCCAGTTCGGCCCGGACCGAACCGTCGCCGCCGTACGGTCGTGGACCCGCACCGAGCAGTTGAGAAGGGACCAAGATCCGTGAGCGACGACGTTCCCGCCACCGACGGCCGTGACCCCGCCCAGATCATCGAGGACGCCGTGGCGTACGCCCTGCGCCTGGCGGAGACCTGGCCGGCGTGGGACGGCAGGCCCATCGCCGCGGAGGACCGGGTCTACACCCCGCACAAGGCGATACGCCGTCTCGCCGACCACCTTCTGGACCACCTCGCCGAACTCGAGGCGCGCCTGGCCGGGCAGACCCCGCTGCCCGACCACTGGCACGCGTCCGCCATCACCACCCCGGCTGACCTCGCCCCCTTCACCCAGGAGGACCTCGACGAGGCTCGCAGCCGCCTGACCCGGCTGGCGCAGATCTGGTCGCTGCGCCTCCGCGCGCTCGACGACGAGCGCCTCGACCGGGTCGAAGGGGACGCGTGGACGTTGCGCCAGGTCGCCTTCCACCTCGGCAGCACCTTCTACGCCGACGCGGTCGGCGATCTCACCGCAACCCGCGCCGGGTGAACGGCACCGCCGAGGCACGTCCGACCGGGGTCTGGAACAGCGCCGCCGATCACGCAGGTGTGGTGCCCGGCTCGCGGTGATTCTTCCCCTTCGCCCCCCACCACAAGTGCATGATCGACGCAGGAGGCGACGAGGCCGCGGCGGGCCGGGTGGGCCCGCCGCGGCCACATCCCTAGTCGCCGGCCAGTACCGTGAAGGTGAATCCGGTGCTCGTCGGACGGTGCAGCGGTACGTCGCACTTGATCCGGCGTACGACCTCGTTCCTGCTGAGGCCGAGCCCGTGCGCGATGAGCCGATCCGGGCGTACGGGTACCGGATCGGCGAGGACGACCTCCACCAGGACGGGCCACGCCTCGTCCCGCCACGCCGACGGGATGTCCAGCCGCCAGGCGCCCGTCCAGTCGAGGGTGAAGTGGTTGCGCCGGGCGATCAGCGGATCCAGCAGCCTGGACGCCACCAGTTCCGGATCGTTGTCGCGGTAGCCGTCGAGCTCGGCGGGGTCGAAGGACCCGACGGGCTTCCGCTCGTGCACGGTGAGTTTGCTGGTCCGGTCGCAGGACACGCAGCGGACCAGCAGCCACACGTCCAGCAACTTGCCGTTGGCGTTGACGCGGAACCTGCCCTCGCCGGTGGTGGCCGACTCCGACCGGCAGTCCACGCAGCGCAACGAGAGCAGAGGCAGCCTGGTCCGGCGTACGACCCAGGGCAGCACGGTATGAGGTTGTGAAGACATGATCTCTAGACCTGATCTCTAGACCTGACACGAGGCCGATGTGCGCGCGACCTCGAACGCGGTATGACCGGGCGCACGAGGGCAGCCCGGCAGAACCGACGGGAACGTCGGCTACCGGTGAGCGGAAGAAGGTGTCAGGTCTAGAGAGCAGGGGGGGTCACGCGGTTTTGTCCTCTGTCTTCACGGCGACGGGTCGCAGGCAACCTACGGAACCGGGGAGGAATGCTCAAACGGTTTTCCGACCGCGGGGCCGGGTGGTAGCCGAGTCGTGGGCCGGGCCCGGCCCCGGGTCAGCCGACGCGTCCGGGCCGGAAGAACGGCAGCCGCAGGCGCGGCGCGAGCACGTCGCTGGCCACGACGGCGCCGAGCACGAGCGCGGCCGCGCCGACGACGACCGCCGGCGGCCATCCTCCGGCCCACGGCGCCATGACGGCGAGGGCGGGCAGCCAGACGAGCCGGCGCCACGGCACCGTCCCGGAGATCCGGTAGGTGAACAGCGCGCGCCCGAGGATGAACAGGGCCGGGCCGCCCAGCATGAGGGCGACCGAACTCGCGGAGGTGTCGCCGGTCGGCTGGACGACGACCCGGTCGAAGCCGGCGGCGATGCAGACCACGGCAGCCACCATGACCACGTGGCTGTACGGCGCGAGCCGGGCCGCCCGGCCGAGCAGCCGCCGCGACGTGATCTGCAGGATCCTGCCGCTGCGGTACACGTAGATCTGCCACAGCAGCAGCATGGTCACGAAGGCGGTCACGAAGCCGGCCAGCCGGGGGGCGGCGAAGTCCGAGGTGCTGATCTCCAGGATGGGCACCAGGATGATGTCGCCGAGGGCCAGGATGACGAACTGCTGATAGCGCTCGCCGAGGTGCTCGGTCGCCTTCTCGTACTGGTCGACCGGCACCCGACCCAGCCAGGGTGTCGGGTAGCGCACCGCGGCGGAGACGTAGTCGATGGCCACCGCCACGGCCCAGAAGTGCCAGTGCGGCTGCCCCGGCGGCAGCGCCCCGAGGATCCAGAAGACCCCGGAGACGCCGAACCAGAACAGGAACCGGGCGGCCCGCTCCTGGGCCTTGTGCCGGTGTTTGTGCAACGTGAGCACGAGGATCGCGCCGCGCGCCAGGTGCGGTGTCACGTACGCGACGGCGAAGACGAGCGCGTGCTCGCCGGAGGCGCCGGGCAGCGCGGCGGCGGCGCCCACGGCGCCCAGCATGGTGACCATGAGGATGGCCTGGATCGGCCGCTGCTCGGGGTCGTAGTAGTCGGTGGTGACGGTGGTGATCGACCAGATCCACCAGACGGCCATGAGCATCAGCAGGGGGTGACCGAGGCCGGCCCACGTCTGCCGCCCGGCAACGATCATGGAGATCAGGGCGAGGGCGGCCACGAACACGACGTCGAAGAGCAGTTCGAGCAGCGTGGCGCGGTTGGACGCGTCCGGTCGGCGCACCAGGCTGGCGTCGCCTCCGGTCATGCCGGCCTCCCGCCGCTCGCGCCCGGGACGCCCCGGCCCGGCGGCACGTGTCACCGGGCACGCCGCGGCGCCCCACCCCTGTCGATTATCGGGCGCTCTGGGGTGAATAATCCTTGCTTTGGGGATTCCGCCGCCGACGGCGGAATCGCGGCCGGTCAGCCCGCCGCCACGTCACAGGCCGCCGGTGCGGGCAGGGCGGGAGCGGCGCGACGGTGCCGGCCGGTCAGCCCGCGTGGCGTACCTCGGTCTCCCAGATGTCGGCCCACGGCCGCCGCAGGCCCGTGCAGAGCCAGATCGGCCCGCCGTTCTCGTCGTTGTCGATGTCGACGCGCTGGTCCACCCGGCCGGCGAGCGTGACGTCGGTGAACCACTCGCGCAACTGGTCGGGCCGGTCCCAGCCCACGGCGAGGGCCACGTCGGCGTCGGCCGGTGGGCGGCCGAAGTCGACCATGCTGTTGTGGCCGGAGTACGCCGCCGGCAGCCCGCGCGCCGGGCCGTAGCGGGCGACGGCACCCGCCTCGCCGTAGTTGCCGGTGAGGATGACCGCCCGGCCGCGCTGCTCGGCGGGCAGTGCCCGGTGCACGGCGGCGAGCGAGTCGGCGAACGCCGGCCAGCCGATCGTCTCACCGGCGTCGTAGTTGACGTCGACCACGAACCCGGGCAGCCGGTCGGCCGGCAGGGTCGGCAGCAGCAGCACCCCGTTGGGCGCCACGAACAGCAGCGCGCCGACCACGAGCAGCCCGCGGCGCAGCACGGTCGCGCCGCGGGAGGCCCAGGCGGCGGTCAGCACGGCCCCCGCGGCGGCGAGCACCAGCAGCAGGGGAGCGTCGTAGTAGCCCTTGCCGCCGGCGATCAGCACGACGCCGAACACGACCAGCCACGCCAGGCCCACCGCCCGGTACGCCCGCCACGCCGGCCTGCGCAGCAGGGCGACCAGCCCGGCGATCCAGATCGGCACGGCGTACGGGCTGATGATGACGAACTGGAGGGTGAGCGCGTCGAGCCGGCCGCTGTAGGAGCTGTTGCCGTCGGCGATCGACGCGGCCACCGACAGCTGGGGGAAGCCGTGCGCGGCCTGCCAGATCAGGGTGGGCGCGGCGAGCACCAGCGCGAGGCCCCCGGCGGCGTACAGCCACCGGTCGCGCAGCAGCCTGCGCGGCCCGGCGATCGCCACACCGGCCAGCAGGCCGACGGCGAGCAGCGCGGGCAGCAGCTTGTTGAGCATGCCGAGGCCGACGGCCAGCCCGATGCCGAGCGCCCACCGGGAGTCGCCGGTGCGCAGCAGCCGCACCGCGTACAGCGACGCGACGAGCCAGACCAGCATGTCGACCGTGGTGGTGCTGAGCAGGTGCCCGGTGGCCAGCACGAGACCCGAGGTGCCGGCGAGGAAGGCCGCGAAGGTCTGGGCGCCGCGCCCGGCGCCGAACTCGCGGGCGATCGCCGCGACCAGCAGCACGCAGCCGCCGGCGATCAGTGCGGACGGGGTGCGCAACGCCAGCAGGCTGCCGGGGGCGACCGTGTCGGCGAGGCGGGCCAGGGCGGGCACGAGGGGACCCTGGTCGACGTAGCCCCAGTCGAGGTGCCGGCCGCAGAGCAGGAAGTAGAGCTCGTCGCGGTGGTAGCCGTAGCGGGTGGACAGCAGCAGCAACACCACGGTCACCGCGCCGGCGACCAGCCAGGGACCTCGGCTGCGGGGCCCCGGGGCGGGTGGGGCGCCGGCCGCGGCGGGCTCGTCGCGGCGCGAGTCGTGCAGGTCGGCGACGGATTCGGCCACGTCCATATCATGGCGGGCCGCGGTCTCCACCGGTGTCCCGTGGGGACCGCGGCCCGTAACGGATCGGCCACGACCCGCGGGTCAGCTCGTGGCAGCGGCTTCGCGCGCCGGTTCCGGTGCCGCCGGCGCCGGCCAGGCCAACCGGCGTACGTCGGGGACCAGCGCGGTGCCGGCGCAGGCCACCAGGACCAGCGCACCGGCCACCGCGAGGGGCGCCGGTTCGCCCCAGACCCGCGCGGCCAGCGGCGCGAGGGCGTAGCCCAGCGGCATCGCGCCCAGTGACACCAGCCAGTCGTACGAGGTGACCCGGGCCAGCACGTGCGGCGGGAACTGGCTCTGCACGACGGTCTCCCAGACGGGGTTGAGGTAGCCCAGGGCGGTCAGCGCGACCCCGTACGCGACGACGATCGCCGGTGCGGGCGCCGCCACCGCGAGCAGGACCAGTGGCGCCGCGTAGGTCGCGAGACCGAGGTTGGCCGTGAGCACCGGGCGGCGTGGCCGGATTCGGCCGGCGATCAGCGAGCCGGCGAGCATGCCCACCGCCCCGGCCTGGAGCATCAGCAGCCACACGCCCTCACCACCGAGGCGGTGCACGGCGACGGCGGGGCCGAGCGTGGTCAGCACGGCCGCCGCGCCGTTCCACGTGCCGTGCCCGAGCAGGCTGCTCCAGAACCACGTCCGGGACCGCACCTCGCGCCACCCGTGGAGCAGGTCGGTGGTCACCGACCGCCGCTCGGGGCGCGGCACCTGCCGGACGCGGATGACCGCGAGCAGGGCGGCGCTGACCGCGAAGGACGCGGCGTCGAGGACGAACGCCCAGCCGGGGCCGGCGGCCCAGATGAGCGCGCCGGCCAGGGCGGGGCCGGCGAGACGGCTCGCGTTGGCGGTCGTGCCGAGCAACGCGTTGGCCCGTTGCCGCTGTGCGGGGTCGACGGTGCCGGCGACCAGCGGGGACGCGGTGGGCAGCGCGAACGCCGCGGCGGTGCCGCCGACGGCGGAGGCCACGGCGATCGTGGTCAGCGCGGGGTCACCGCCGAGCAGTTCCACGCCGACCAGGAGTTGGGCGGCGCAGCGGGTCAGGTCGGCCAGGAGGGCGACGCGGCGGGCGTCGAACCGGTCGGCCGCGACGCCGCCGAGGGGGAGCAGGAGCAGCCGGGGCAGCATGGCCGCCCCGAGCACCAGGGCCAGGGCGGCCGTCGAGCCGGTGGCACGCAGCACGGCGAGCGCGAGGGCGGCCGGCACCACGGCGTCACCGACGGCGGAGACGGTGCGGCCGACGAACAACAGCCGGAACGCCCGCAGGCGCAGGGGATGAGTCACGGGGAGAAGGTACTTCGACACCGAACCTTTTGGCAATGAATATTTTGGCGCTGCAGTACCATGGGTCGCGTGACGACGCGCGACCGCACCGACCAGCACGTGGAGCGCTGGTTGCCGGTGCTCCCCGACCTCGACCCGGACGTCGAGGGGGCCGTGACACGGATGCTCCAGCTCACCCGGCACCTGCGGACGGTGAAGGAGCGGGCGCTGGCCGACGCGGACCTGCCGGCCCACGAGTACGACACGCTGCACGCGCTCGCCGGCCGGCGCGGCCGGGCCGCACCCTCCGAACTCGCGGCCGACCTCGGCGTGGCGCCCGCGTCGATCACCGCCCGGGTGGACGCGCTGGCGCGTCGGGGCTTCGTCGAACGGATCCCGTCCACCACGGACCGGCGGCGGGTGGACGTGGCGCTCACCGAGACCGGCCGGGAGGCCTGGCGGGGCGCCCTCGACCCCCGTGGCGCGGAGGAGCACCGGTTGTTCGCCGCACTCGACCCCGACGAGCGGCGCCTCCTGTCCGACCTGCTGCGCCGCATCCTGGTGGTCGCCGAGCGCCCCGCGGACGAGCCGACGGGGTGAGCCGACAGAGGTCGGTGTGGCGGCCGGCGCGGTACGCCGTACCCACGCCGGCGGCGGGCGTACCGGGTGGAAAACGCCTGGCGTGGCGCGTACGGCCGCTGGCAGGGTGGCCGGCATGACGGCACATGCTCTGGCCGGTTCCCTGGCTGACGACGGACGCCGGCGCGTCTTCGCGGCGGTCGTGCTGGGCGCGACGGGCGTGCGGGAGGTGGCCGACCGGGCCGGCCTGCCGGCGCGGGAGGTGGTGACGGCGCTGCGCCGGCTCGCTGACGCGGGCCTGGTCAGCGGCGCGGACGGCGCCCTCGCGGTGGACGCCGAACGGCTCCGCGAGCTGGCCCGCGCCCCGCGCCCGGCCCGCCCCGCCGAGAGCCGGGAGGAGACCGTGCTGCGGACCTTCGTGTGCGACGGCGTGCTGGTGGGGCTGCCCGCGCAGCGGGGCCGGCGGCGGATCGTGCTGGAGCACATCGCGCGGCGATCGTTCGCGCCGGACACCGCGTACCCGGAGCGGGCCGTCGACGACGCCCTTCGCCCGTGGTGCGCGGACGGCGGGTCCGACCACGTGACCCTGCGCCGGTACCTGGTCGACGAGCTGCTGCTCACCCGGGATCGGGGCATCTACCGGCGGGTGTGAGGCCGGCGCGACGGCAAATCGGTTGACCGCGCACCGACGATCAAGGGGTGACGACCGATGTCAAGGCGGCCTGGGCGATCAGCCCGGCCCGCCCCGACCAGCCCGAGGCGGCGACCCTGCTGTGGGAGTACTTCACCGAGATGGTGGTGCGCTACCACCAGCGCCCGGCGAAGCCCGGCGAGGTCGAGGCCGCGATGACCGAATCACCCAGCGATGACCTCGTGGCGCCGGCCGGGATCCTCCTGCTCGCCCGGCACGAGGGGCGGCTGGCCGGCTGCGCCGGGCTGCGGTTCCGCCCCGGCTGGGCCGAGCTGACCCGCGTGTACGTCCGGCCCGAGCGGCGTGGCCGCGGTGGTGGCGCCGTCCTGCTCGCCGCCGCGGAGTCGTCCGCCCGGGCGGCCGGCGCCGACCGGATCCGGCTGGACACCCGCAGCGACCTGGTGGAGGCGCGGGCCCTGTACGCCCGTCACGGGTACGTGGAGATCCCGGCGTACTCGCAGGACGTCTACGCCGAGCACTGGTTCGAGAAGCTGCTGGGCTGACCGGTTGACGCGAGCGCCGGTACGCGCTATCACAGAAGAGGAAGTTGAGTCGCCCCGACTCAACCCGAGACCTTCGGCCAGGAGAACCGAGGAGGCACGACCATGCTGATGCGCACCGACCCGTTCCGCGAGATCGACCGGCTCGCCGAGCAGTTCTTCGGCACCACGGCCCGGCCGGCCGTCATGCACATGGACGCGTACCGGGACGGCGACTACTTCTACGCGGCGTTCGACCTGCCGGGCGTCGACCCGGACAGCATCGACTGCACCGTCGAGCGCAACGTGCTGACCGTCCGCGCCGAGCGGCGCCGGCCCACCGACGACAAGGTCGAACTCGTGGCCGCCGAGCGTCCGATGGGGATCTTCACCCGTCAACTCTTCCTCGGCGACACCCTCGACACCGACAACCTCCAGGCGGGTTACGAGAACGGCGTGCTCACACTGCGGATCCCCGTGGCGGAGCGGGCCAAGCCGCGGCGCGTGCCCGTCACCGCCGGCGGCAACGGTCGCAAGCAGATCGACGCCTGACGGAGACCCGTCGGCGGGACGGCCGGTGCGGCCGTCCCGCCGACGGGTCAGCGTGGCCGCGGTTGCACGACGTCGGCGAGCACCGTGGTCACCAGCTTGTGGACGGTCGCCGTGGTCGGGGGGCCGGGGTCGCGGTCCGCGAACAGGAGATGCCCGCCTCCGACCAGGGAGAGGGTGAGCGAGTCGATGTCGGCGTCGGCCGAGATGCGGCCCGTCGCGCGCTCGTCGTCGAGGTAGGCGGAGACGGCGGTCGTGACGTCGGCGAGGATCGCGATGCCGCCGCCGGGCCGGGCTTGCCGCAGCCGCGCGCGCAGCTCATCCCGGAACGTGATGAGCGGGATGATCGCCACCGGCACCGGTCCGAACAGGGCGGTCAGCGCGCCGGTGAGGTTGTCGGCCACGGTGCCGGTGCCGACGGCCGCGCGCAGCGCACGCGCGTGCGCCTCGAGTTCTGCGGTCCGGTCGAGCACGAACTCGGTGAGGAAGGCGTCGAAGTCGGTGAAGTGCCGGTGCAGGACGCCTTTGGCGCAGGCCGCCTCGTCGGTGACGGCCCGGCTCGTCAGCCCGTTCGGGCCGTCCCGCAGCAGGACGCGTTCGGCGGCGTCGAACAGCTGCCGCCGCGCGTCGCGAAGGTGTACACCGGTCGGCACGCGCCGATCCTCTCTCGCGGGCCAGACTTCCTGGCATCCGTTGGCAGGTGGGCGCTTGCCCACTAGGGTGGGCGCATGCCCACTAGGGTGGGCGCATGCCCACTCTACCGGGAGTACCACCAGAGTCCGCGCGACCGCATCACTTGCGACGGACGGCCGAGTCGTTCGGCGCGGACGCGCAACGCTACGACCAGGCCCGACCGGGTTACCCCGAAGGGCTGGTGGCGCGTATCGTCGCCGGGAGCCCGGGGCGCGACGTGCTCGACGTCGGCTGCGGCACGGGCATCGCGGCCCGCCAGTTCCAGGCCGCCGGTTGCACCGTGCTCGGTGTCGAGCCGGATGCGCGGATGGCCGACGTCGCGCAGGCGCGCGGCCTGCCGGTCGAGGTGGCGACCTTCGAAGCCTGGGAGCCGGCTGGCCGGGTGTTCGACACGGTGGTCGCCGCCCAGTCGTGGCATTGGGTGGACCCGGTCGCCGGCGCCGTGAAGGCGGCCCGGGTGCTGCGTCCGAACGGGCGCCTGGCGATCTTCGGGCACGTGTTCGAGCCGCCCGCCGAGGTGGCCGAGCCGTTCGCGGCCGCCTACCGTCGGGTGGCCCCCGACTCCCCGTTCACCAGCCAGCCGGCACGACGTCCACTGGACGTGTACCAGGCGGGGTACGCGTCGATCGCCGACACGATCCGCGAGACCGGCCAGTTCTCCGAGCCGGAACAGTGGCGATTCGACTGGGAGCGGTCCTACACGCGCGACGAATGGCTGGACCTGCTCCCCACGACCGGCGCCCTCACCCGACTTCGCCCCGAGCAGCTGGCCGAGATCCTGGGCGCGGTCGGCCAGGCCATCGACACCCTGGGTGGCCGCTTCACGATGCGGTACACCACCCTGGCGACCAGCGCCGTACGCGCCGGCACCCCGTGATCCGCCGACCGGTCATCGGGCCAGGACGTCACCGGTGGCGGCGCGGATCGCGGTGACGAACGCGGCCACGGCCGGATGTGCCGCCGCGCCCCGCCGGTACGCGACCCGCGTGCGGCGACGGGTCCTCAGCGGGAGGAGCCGTACACCGGCGGGCGGGTCGACCGCGGCGAGCTGCGGCACCAGCGACACGCCCTGACCGGCCGCCACCAGCGCGAGCACGGTGGCGAAATCGTCGGCCTGGTGCCGGACCCGGGGCGCGAACCCGGCGGCCCGGCACACGTGCAGGGTGACGGTGTGGCAGAGCGTGCCCGGGCTGGCCACGATCCAGGGGAGGTCCCGCACGCCGTCGAGCGGGTCCTCGCCCGCCACGGGCACGCCGCCGACGCCGGACGGGTCCGTGCCGGGCGCGTCGGCTACGGCGAGGAACACCGTCTCGTCCAGCAGCGGCACCGCGTCCAGCGCCGGGTCCGGCTCGACCGGGGCGACGTCGTAGTCGTGCAGCAGCCCGACGTCGAGACGCCGTTCGTGCAGCGCGGCGGGAACGGCGACCGGGTCCAGTTCGGTGACGGTCAGCTCCAGCCCCGGGTACCGGTCGCCCAGCGCCACCAGCGTCGCCGGCAGCAACGTCCGCACGGCGGTGGGGAACGCGCCGATGCGCAGCGGCCCGGTCGGGCCGGTGGCGATCGCGGCGAGAGCGGCCGTGGTCTCCTCCAGCGCGGCGAGGACCGTCTCGGCGTGCGCGACGAGCACCCGGCCCGCGGCGGTGAAGCCGACCCGCCGGCCGGTGCGCTCCAACAGCGCCACGCCGGCCTCCCGTTCGAGCGCGGAGAGTTGTTGGGAGACGGCTGAGGGCGTGTAGGTGTGCGCCTGGGCCACCGCGGCGATGGTGCCGAGGCGGGCCAGGTCGCGGAGCAGCCGGAGCCGCCGGACGTCGAGCATCAGCACAGCTTACGATCGCCGCCAGGAACGTGAACTGGACCTTAAGCGTTTCGGTGCCGGACGCTGAGGTCATGACGCTCTCCGGTGTGTACGTCCCCCTGGTCACCCCGTTCGACGCCGCCGGCGCGGTGGCGTACGCCGCGATCGAGTCGCTGGCGCACCAGGTGCTCGACGGCGGCGCGGCGGGCCTGGTCGCGCTCGGCACGACCGGCGAACCGGGCGCGCTGGACCCGGGGGAGCAGCGGGACGTGGTCGACGTGATCGCCCGCGTCTGCCGGGAGCGCGGCGCCCCGCTGGTGGTCGCCGCGAACACGGCGGCGGCGCTGGCCGCGCTGGGAGGCCGGCCAGAGGTCACCGCCGCTCTCACCCTGGTGCCACCGTTCGTCCGCCCCGGTGAGGCCGGAGTGGTCGCATACCTCGCCGGGCTCGCCGCGGCCAGTCCGGTGCCGCTGGTCGTCTACCACGTGCCGTACCGCACCGGGCAGCCGCTCTCCGCCGCGACCCTGCGGCGGATCGCCGCGCTTCCCGGGGTCGCGGGTGTGAAGCTCGCCGTCGGGGGCATCGACGACACGACCGTCGAGCTGATGGCCGACCCGCCGGCCCGCTTCGCCGTGCTCGGCGGGGACGACGCGGTGATCTCCCCGCTGCTCGCGATCGGCGCGCACGGCGGGATCCTGGCCTCCGCACACCTCGCCACGGCCGCTTTCGTCGGTCTCGTCGACAGGTGGCGGGCCGGCGACGCCGAACCCGCCCGGGTGCTCGGTCACCGGCTGGCCGCCCTGTCGGCGGCGCTCTTCGCCGCACCCAACCCGACCGTCCTCAAGGCCGTCCTGCACGCGCAGGGCCGGATCCCGAGCCCCGCCGTACGCCTGCCCCTGCTGGCGCCCGGCGACGACGCCGTCCGCGCGGCGCTGGCGCGGCTCGCCGGCGCACCGGTGGAGGCGTTCCCCTGACGCCGGCAAGCCGCCGGCCGCCGTCACCGCCCCGGCTGGGCGGGGTAGAGGGCGGCGAGCCGGTGGGCGGTGCCCGTGAAGCGGTCCCGCAGCTCGGCGGGGGCGAGGACCTCGACCTCGGCCCCGAGCTTGAGCAACTCGATGTGACCGTGCTTGATCGACTCGATCGGCACGGTCGTGAGCAGCCAGCCGTCCGCGTCCGGCTCACCGGCCGCCGCGCGGGCCGCCCGGCTCATCGCGGGCGGGAAGACGTACGGCATCAGCTCCAGCGCCGCCACCGTCATCCGCACGCGCGCCTCCGCGCGGTAGACGCCCTGCTCGTACCGGTCGGCGTGCTCCTGCCAGCTGCGCGCCAGGTCGAAGTCGTCCGGCCGGTCGACCGGCTCGTCGAGCACGCTCAGGTCGAGCACGGCCCCGACGCGATAGGTGCGGACCTGCCCGTCCACGGCGGCCACGAGATACCACCGACCGGCCTTGAGCACCAGGCCGAGCGGGTCGAGCGTACGGGTCACCTCGCGCGGCGCCCGCCACCGCCGGTAGCGCATCCGCACCCGCCGGTCGGACCAGACGGCACCGGCCAGCGCGGCCAGGTGCGGGGTCGGCTCCGGCTCCCGGAACCAGGTCGGCGCGTCCAGGTGGAAACGCTGGCGGATCCGCCCGCCCCGGTCGGCCAGCTCGGACGGCAGCGCGGCCTGCAACTTGAGTTCCGCGGCCGAGAGCAGCGACCCGAGACCCAGCTCGGCGGCGGGCCCGGGAACGCCGGCCAGGAACAGGGCCTCCACCTCCGCCGGGGTCATCCCGGTGAGCCGGGTGCGGTAACCGTCCAGCAGCCGGTAGCCGCCGGCCGGGCCGCGGTCGGCGTACACCGGCACACCCGAGGCGCCGAGCGCCTCGACGTCCCGGTAGACCGTGCGGACCGACACCTCCAGCTCCGCGGCCAGCTCCGGTGCGGTCATCCGCCCGCGGCTCTGCAGGAGCAGCAGCAGGGACACCAGCCGACTCGCACGCACGGTCCGACGGTATCCGGACCGGCCGGGCACGATCCGTCCGGGCGCGCCTCACCGCCTCCGCGACCCGGAGCTGAGAACCTTTTTCACATGGTTGCCCCCGACGCCCCGGCGCTGGCTCGTCCGTCGGCCGCGCCCGCGCTGCCCGCCGGCCCCGCGGACGTCACCGAGGCGTGGCTGCGCAACCGGCGGCTGTCCACGCACACCCGCGACGCCTACCGCCGGGACATCGCCGGCTGGCTCGGCTGGTGCGCCGAGCGGGACCTGGACCCGCTGCGCGCGAGCTTCCTGCACGTCAACGAGTACGCCCGGGCGCTGGAGGCCACCCGCAGCCCGCGCACCGGCCGGCCGCTGACGCCCGCGACCGTGGCCCGCAAGCTCTCCGCCCTGTCCAGCTGGTACGACTTCCTCGCCAAGCTGCGGGCCGTCGAGGTGAACCCGGTGACGGGCGCCGACCGGCCCCGCGTCGACCGGGACCACTCGGCCACCGTGGGGCTCACCCCGGACGAGGTGGACGCCCTGCTGGCCGCGGCGGAGGCGGAGACCGGGCCGACCGCGGCGCGTACCCGGGCGGCCATCGCGTTGCTGGCCGACCTCGGGCTGCGTGTGGGGGAGCTGGTCTCGCTCGACGTCGGGGACCTCGGCGCGGAGCGGGGGCACCGCAGCCTGCGATTCGTGGGCAAGGGCGGCCGCGCCCGCCGTCGGGCGCTCACCCCCGGCACCGCTTACGCGGTCGACGCCTACCTGGCGCAGCGCGCCACGGCGTCCGGCGTGCCGGTGACCGAGCTGACCGGCCCGCTGCTGGTCACGGCGACCGGTGCCCGGCTGGACCGGCACGCGGTGTTCCGCCTGGTCCGGCGGCTGGCGCGTACCGCGGGCATACCGGCCTGGTCGCGGCTGTCGCCGCACTCGTTGCGGCACGCCTTCGCGACCACCGCCCGGTCCGAGGGGGTGCCGCTGGAGGACGTGCAGGACGCCATGGGGCACGCCGATCCGCGGACCACCCGCCGCTACGACCGGGACCGGCACAACCTCGACCGGGACCCGGCGTACGTGCTCTGGGCGGCCCGGTCGCGCCGCCGGGGCTGACCGTGCGGCAGGCGGGCCGCGGCAGCGCGCGAGAGTGCGCCGGCCACGGCCCGACATCGCCGCGCCGCGGCCGGCGCCGCAGGGTCAGCCCTGCGCGCGGGGACAGATGCAGAACGGCTGGCCGATCGGGTCGATGAGCACCACCCAGCGCTCGCCGCCCGGCTGGAAGTCGGGCTTCGACGCGCCCGCGGCCACGAACTCCTTCTCCGCGAGGGCCAGGTCGTCGACGTACAGGTCCAGGTGGTAGCGCTTCTGCGCGGAGTCGTCCGGCCACGACGGCGGCCGGTACCCCTCGACCAGCCCGAAGCCGATCGACACCCCGTTGCCGCTGATCATGGCGTACTCGGGCTGGCTGTGGGTGACCTCCCAGCCGAGCACCCGGTGGTAGAAGGCGGCGTGCGCGGCGGGGTCGGAGCTGTCCAGGTTGACCATGGCGAGGTCGGCGTTGACTGTCATACCGGCAGTCTCCGCCGCGTACCTGCCATCTCCTGTCAGGTACGCGGCGGCACCTCAGCGCAGGCGCCGCTTGACCGCCCGCGCCACCCGCTTCGGGTCGCGGATCACGGCCACCTTCCGGATAGCCTCGGCCAGCTGCCCGGCCCGCGAGCCCTTGAGGGCGCGCAGTTCCGACCGCAGCGCCCGCAGGCGGTTCTCCCGCGCCTTGAGCTGCTGGTCGCGGAACCGGATGGTGCGCTCCAGCCCGGCGACGTGCCCGGCCAGCTCCACCGACCGCACCCGCGCGGCCTCCGCGTCGGCGAGCACCGCCCGCAGGTCCACCTCGGCCAGGCCGGCGTCGACGGCCGCGGCCACGGCGTCGGCGAGGCGCCGCCCCCGGGCGAGCGCCGCGGCGTCCGCCTCCTCGCCGGACATGCCCAGCCACATGGTCACGAGGTCGTCGGCGGTCAGCCACGGCGGCCACGGGTGCCGGTGGTGGCCACCGATCAGGCGGTCGCGGAAGCGGTGCCAGGCCGCCGCCAGCAGCTCCGCGGGCGTGGCCGGCTCGGCGGTACGCCAGGCGAGCAGCCCACGCGTGAGCGTGTCGCCGTCGATGCCCGTGTCGTCGAGGCGGGCCACCAGGCCGGCGCCGTCGGTGCGGGCCCAGTCGCCCAGCCGTGCCGCCACCCGGCGGAATCCCGGCAGGTCCTCGGCCGCCGCGAGGCGCAGCAGCCGCCGCTCCACCGTCTCGGTGTCGGGCACCTCGGCCACGGTGTCGAGCGGCGCGAGGGCGCCCGCGCCGACCCCGCCGCCGGTGACCGTGACCCGCCAGCGGCCTCCGTCCCGGTCGGCCACCAGCAGCCCGTCGCCGGCGTCGGCGTACGCGGTGTGCCGGGGCGCGCCGGCGCCGCAGACGGCGAGCCAGCCGGGCGCGACCGCGCCGAGCAGCCCCGCGCGGGCCGCGTTGTCGGCGCCCTCCGCCACGGGTGCGAGCAACGGTTGACGGGCGGCGGCCGCCTCCAACGCCCGTACGGCCAGCCGGACCGCCGGGTGGCCGGGGCGCCCGGCCGTCGCGGCGTCCACGTCGAGGAGGGTGTGCGCCGTCCCCGCCACGTCGAAGCTCGCGTAGAGGGCGGTCACGTGCAGTCCCCGGGCTGCCAGGGCGTCCCGGAACTGGCCCGGCGAGACGGGGCGGGCGGGGTCGTCGTGCAGGGGCCGCCACTCGTCGTCGCCGTGCCGATCCCGGGCGGGACGGCGGTCGAGCAGGTCGGTGAGGGCGAACTCGTTGCCGAGGCCGACGACGACCGTGGCGTCCGGGGCGGTCAGCCCCGCCAGCGCGGCGGCCCGGCGCGGCCAGTCCCACTCCGGCGAGTCGGCCCCCAGGACGCGGTCCAGGCCGTCGGCGGCCACGACCAGGTCGTACGCCGGGCCGCCCTCGTCGGCGAGGCCGTCGAGCGCGCCGGCGACCACGCGCACGTTCGTGGCGGCCAGCGCGGCGTGCAGTTCCGTCGCGTCGCTGACCGAGCGGAGCAGCACGGTCACCGCGGTGCTGCGGGCGGCCACCGCCTCCACGACGTCGCGTCCGTGTGGGCCGAGCACGAGCGCGTGGGACGCCGGCGGGAGCAGGTCGGCGAGGAACGCGGTGAGCACGGGCCCGCCGGCCGGTGTCCGGGGGCCCGTGGCGTCGCTCCACGGCTGCATCTCGCCGCGGACCACCGCGATACCGGTCGAGCTGGTGTCAGTCACGCTGGTTCCAATCGAAGAGCATGCGCAGCTCGGCGGGCGACAGCAGCCACGGCCGGCCGAGTTCCTGGTCGGTGATCTCCCGCGCGGTGGCGAGGTCGATGTCCTTGCCGTGCATCTCGGGCCAGAGGCGGGCGACCCGGGCGGTGCCCCCGAACAGCGGGTTCTCGCCCTCCATGGCCATGGGGTCGCCGTAGACGGCAGGCTGGCAGCCGGCCGCGACGCCGTAGAACACCGCGGTGCTGAGCCGGTTGGCCGCCACCCGCCTGTGCCGGCGGAACGCCTCGAGCTGCTTGTAGAGGAACCGCCGGTCGGTGCCCTCGTAGTTCCAGCCGCGCCGGCCGAAGCAGATCACGTCGAACCCGGCCCGCTCGTAGACCGCGCGGACCTCGGGGCGCTCGTACTCGGTGTAGTAGAGGCTGACGGTCACCGGTTCGGTCTCGGTCTCCCGGATCTCATCGATGAGGCGGGCGTGATCGCCGTGGATCTTGCCGCCCTCCCAGCCGTGGAAGAGGAACCACAGGGTGCCCCGGCGCTCGTCGTCGGGCACCCGGCCGAGGTCGGGCTCCATCTCCTGGAGGTAGAGCCACGGCGCGCCGGTCACGTGGTAGTTGCGCCGGCCGAGGAAGTGGCCACGGCGGCGGGGCCCGTCGCTCCACACGTACCGCCACGCGCCGTCGAAGAACTCGTGCGCGGGGTTCCAGCCGCACGCCACGTTCCACCCGTGCTGCAGGTAGCCGCGGATGCGCGGCGGGAACTCGTCGTCGAGGCCGCAGTAGCGGGCGAGAATGTGCGCCTGGCCGTAGTAGTGGTTGTGATGGTGCACGTCAGACCACCTCCAGGTGCAGCCGGCCGGCCCGCGGCAGGATCCGCACCGCCGACCCCGCCACGGTCAGGTCGATCGGCAGCCGGGCCATGAGGTAGGCGTCGGCCTGCACGGCGTACGGCGACGTCCCGTCACCGGGTACGACGAACAGCGTCCAGTCGGTGACCTCGTAGCCGTCGCCCGGCTGGGCGGGCAGCAGGTCCGCCACGGCCACCTCGGCCGACCAGCCCTTGCGGTCGTGCACGCCGTGGCACGGCACGTCGACGTGCTCGTCCGACCCCTCCCGGAAGCGCCGCCACACCACCGCGCCGGGATCCCGGCCGTCCCACCACGGGCCGGCGACGGTGAGGCGCTGCCCGCCGTCGCCGCCGGACACCTCGACGGTGTCGGCGTGCAGCCGCACCGGCCCCTCGAACAGGTTGACGTACTGCCCGGGCGAGCGGGTGACGGTCAGCAGCCGCCCGTCGTGCACGGTGTACACCGACCGCCGCAGGCCGGTGGCGAGCAGCAGGGGTCCGTTGGCGCCCTGGTCGAGGCGCGGCACCCGGGCGGTGCGCAGGGTGAACGGGTCGTCCGGGTTGGCGGTGTCGATCAGGTCGGTGACCGGGATCCGGGCGGTGAAGCCCCGCTCGTCGCTGCCCGTCCCCGTCTCCAGGGGCACGCGCAGGGTGCCCGAGGAACGCGCCACGCGCAGCGCCGGGTCGGCGGTCGGCGCGGACAGCCGACCCGAGAGGATCAGGACGTCTCCGTCGACGGTCGCGTCGGTGACCTCCACCGGGCGGTGCACCGGCCGCAGCATGAACCGGTCGCCACCGCTGGTGGGTTGCAGCCACAGGTCCTCGGTCACCCACGCCCCGTCGGGGTACTGCCCGCCGCCGTACCCGACGGTGCGCAGCGGGCCGCGCCGGTGCAGCCCGCCGGCGCGCAGGTCGACGGTCAGATGCGGCCAGGCCCCGTCGGCGGCCACGCCGGTGAGCAGCCGCCGGGGCACCCGCGTCTCGAAGCCGACCAGGGCGGTCTCGCCGTGCGAGTCGCGGGCCTGGAACCGGCGTACCGGCAGGTGCACGGTTCGCAGGCCGCGGACCAGCGAGATCCGCAACCGCCACGACTCGTCGGCCGGGCGGGGGGCGTGCCGGATGTCGGCGGTGCCCTGCACGACCAGCCCGTCGTCGTCCCAGTCGACCCGGGACACCGTGGTGTGCAGCTGCAGGTCGCGCCGGGGCAGCCGGTACAGCCGGCGCGGCACCGACGGCGAGGCGCCGTCCGGGGTGGGGTAGCGGGTCTCGTACCGCCAGGGCAGCACCCCGTGGCGGTGGGCGCGTACGCCGCCGCGCTGACCGGCGTCGGCGCGGAACGCGGCGAGCCGGCGCAGCAGGTCGGCGTCGCCGGCGGCCAGGGCCTGCACCTGGAGCCGTTCGAAGGACCGGGCCTTCGCCAGCACGTCGGGCTCCAGGCGCCCCAGCAGGCGCCGGCCCAGCTCCACCAGCGGCTGCTGTTCGTGCTCGGCGATCGTGCCGAACCCCTGCAGGATGGTGGGCAGGTCGATCTCGGCGAAGTGGGCGTGCACCCGCCCGCGCAGCTCGGGGGCGCGTTCGTCGACCAGGTCGAGCACCATGAGCGCCGAGGTGACCCGGTCGGCGAGGTTCGCGAAGACGTACTTCTGCTGGGTGATTGACTCGCCGGACTCCCGCTCACGCCAGAAGTAGACCGGGGCGCTGAGACAGTCGACGGTCACGGCGTCGAGGTGGGTGCGCATGGTGACCGGGTAGTCCTCGTACCGGATCGCCGGGAAGCGGTAGTCGTGCTCGTCCCAGAACGACCGGCGGTACACCTTGTTCCACACCATCCGGTCCAGCGCCAGCGCCGGGTACTCGAGGATGTGGGTGACCGCCCGGTCGGCGGCGAAGATCGTCCGGTGCAGGTAGGCGGCGCGGACGCCGAGCGTGTTGTTGAACCGGCGGGCGTTGCCGGCAGCCAGCGACGAGCCGGTGCGGTCGAGGGAGCCGACCATGAGCTCGTACGCGTGCGGCGGGACCAGGTCGTCGCTGTCGACGAACGTCAGGTACTCGCCGGTGCTGTGCGCGATACCCGTGTTGCGGGCCGGGCCCAGCCCCTGGTTTTCCTGGCGGACGACCCGGAACCGCGGGTCGCGGGCACAGAACTCGGCGGCCACCTCGGCGCTGGCGTCCCGCGACCCGTCGTCGACCAGCACCACCTCGAGGTCGGAGAAGGTCTGCCGGGCGATGGACTCGAGGCAGTCACCGATGTACGCGGCGACGTTGTAGAAGGGGACGACGACGCTGAGCCGCGGCGGCATTCAGACCTCCGACCGGCCGGCGCGGCGCAGCGGCGCCCGCCACGGCGTGCGGGCTGGTGACGTCGGCTGTTGCGCGGGCGGGGTGGACGACGCGTTCTGGACCACGACACCAGTTTCGGGGAGGAGGCGGGCATGTCAGCCGCGGTGATCACGAGCGGCGCCCAGATTAGCCGAGCACACACCCCGTCGACCCGGCCCGCGCACCACAATTCACCTGCGTTTCGCCCACCCGACACGGGCGGTTCACCCGGTGCCCCGGGCCGCCGGGTCAGCCGCCGGTGGACCAGGCGGCGAGGCGCCCATCGGCGTCGCGGCACACCAGGGCGGCGCCGGCGGCGCGGCAGCCCGGGGACGCCCCGCTCGATCACCGGGTCCCCCGGTTCCTGACCGCCGAGGGTCAGCAGAGCAGGTCCAGGCCGTGGTGGGCGTCGGCCGCGACGTCCTCGTGCCGCAGCCAGCGGCGGGCCCACAGCCGGGCGGCCAGCTCGGCCTGCTCGTCGCCCCACGCGGCGTGTTCCACGAGCAGCGCCGCGGTCAGCGCGTGCGCCAGCCGCAGCGCGAGGTCCCGGGCCCCGGCGACCACCGCCGCGGACTGCGGATCGGCGGCCACCCCGGCGAGACGGTCGCGCAGCTCACCGGTCACCGCCGCGAGCGTGTCGGCCAGCGCGGGCGAGATCGGCCGGGCCAGGTCGGCGGCGGCGTCGAGGCGGCGCAGCAGCGGCGTGCCGGCGTCCTCGCGGCTGACCGCGCGCAGCACGTCGAGGGCGAGCACGTTGGTGGTGCCCTCCCAGATCGGCAGCACCTGCGCGTCGCGCAGCAGCCGCGGCACCCCGGTGTCCTCCACGTAGCCGGCGCCGCCGAAGCTCTCCACGTACTCGCTGGCGGAGCTGACCGCGAGCCGGCCGGTGGCCAGCTTCGCCAGCGGCGCCACGATGCGCAGCTCGGCGGCGGCCGCCGGGTCGGCACCCACCTCCACCCGGCCGAGTAGCGCGAACGCGTGCCCGGCCAGGACGAACGCGCCGGCCGCGTCGACCGCGAGCGTGCCGAGGGTTGCCCGGTGCAGCGGCGACGCCGCGAGCGGCCCGCCGGCCACGTGCCGCGCCGAGGCGAACGCCCGGGCGTACGCGAGGCCGCGGCGCATGCCGCCGGCGGCGGCCGCGGCGTTGTGCACCCGGGTCACCACCACCAGCGTCATGGCCCGGACCAGGCCGGGACTCGCCGGGTCACCCAGCGGCAGCGCGTACGCGTCCCGCAGCCCGATCTCGGCGGTGGGCAGCGCCCGGGTGCCCAGCTTGTCCTTGAGCCGGTGAACGGTGACGCCCGGCGCGGGCGCGTCCGGGGCCTCGCCGGTGGACAGGGGCGAGTCGGCGGCGTAGCGGGGGACCAGGAACGGGGCGAGGACGCGGCTGCCCCGGCCGGCGCCCTCCGGGCGGGCCAGCGCCACGGCCATCGCCGAGTCGGCGGCCGAGCAGAACCACTTCTCGCCGGTCAGCCGCCACGACCCGTCGGCAGCGGGCCGGCCCGTGGTGCTGGAGCGGGCCAGGTCGGAGCCGCCTTGCGACTCGGTCATCCACTGCCCGCTGGTGATGGCCGTGGCCGGGTCGGTGGAGAGGAGCCGGGGCAGCCAGGCGTCGCGCACGGCGGGGTCGACCTCGGGGAGGCTGAGCAGCGCGGCGGCGCCGTCGGCCATCGCGACGGGGCAGGAGAAGGTGGCCGACTCGGGCCCGTACAGGTGCAGCAGGGCGTGCTGGACGACGCGGGCGGCGGCGCCCCAGGTGCCGCGCGCCGACTCCAGGTACGGCAGGGCCACCACGGCGTGCCGCGCGGCGGCGGCGCGTTGCGCCTGCCAGCCGGGGGAGGTGTCGACCCGGTCGATGCGGGCTCCCCACGGGTCGTAGCGGACCAGGGTGGGTGGGTGCGCCTCGGCGTCGGCGTGCGCGGCGCGCAGCGGCCCGGTCACGTCGGCGGCCAGGTCGGCGAGGCGACCCTTGGCGGCGGCGTGCCCGGCCGCGCCGAGCTGCCGCTCCAGCCAGGAGCGCAGCAGCGCGTCGCCGGCATACGGGTCGTCGGGGGCGGGTACCGGCTGCACGTAGCGGCTCATGCTCTCGCTCCTGGCGCGTGCGGGGGTGGTGCGCCCGACGGTAGACGATGCGGTGGCGCCGGCGACAGAGGCGTTTGCCGCCCGCGGGCCGGTCCGGTTCTCTACGGTCGGGGCGTGGGCACGGGGCAGGCGTGGAGCCGGCCGGCCCGGCGTCGCCGTCCGATGCGTACGGGGCTCGTGTTCGCCGGTGTCGGCGTGGCCGTGTGCTGCGTGGGGGTGGCCGGGCTCGGGGTGCGCAACCTGCAGGTGGTCACCCAGGCGGCCGGTCCGGTGCGGGAGACGGCCGACGAGTTCCTGCGCGAGGTCACCGTGGGCGACACCGGCGGCGCTTACGACCGGTTGTGCGCCGACGCCCGGAAGAAGTGGAGCGAGATCGGCTTCACCAGCTGGGTGCGTACGCCCCCGGAGGTGCGGGACTACGAGATCGTGGACGTGTCGGTGACGACCCGGGGTGGGCGCCCGCACGGGACGGTGACGGTGCAGCTGACCCGCGACAGCGGGGTCACCGAGAGGCGTGAGCTGCCGGTGGTCCGGGAGGACGGCGACTGGCGTATCTGCGGTGACCCGTTCTGACCCGCCGCCGGCGGGTCCGCTCCGGCCGCACCTGCTGCGCGAGCACCGCGGCGTGGAGCCGACCACGTCGACGGAGCTGTTCTTCGACCTGGTGTACGTCTTCACCGTCACGCAGCTGGCCCAGTTCCTGATCAGCCACCCGGATCCGCTGGGCGCTGCGCGCACCGCGATCCTGCTCGGGCTGCTCTGGCTGGTGTGGATCTACACGGCGTGGGTGACGAACTCGTTGCGCCCCGACCGCACCCCGGTCCGGGTCATGCTGCTGGCGGTGATGCTGGGCAGCCTGCTGCTGTCCGCGGCGGTGCCGGGCGCGTTCGCCGGCAGCGGGCTGCTCTTGGCTGCGACGTACGCCGCCGTCCAGCTCGGCCGGGTCACCTTCGTGTTGTGGGCGGTGCGCGGCCAGCCCCGGTTGGAGCCCGGGTTCCGGCAGGGACTGCCATGGTTCGTCGGCACGTCGCTGCTGGCCGTGACCGGCGGGCTGGTCGGGTCGCCGGCGCGTGAGCTGCTGTGGACGGCGGTCATCGCCGTGGAGATGCTGGGGCTGGCGATCGGGTTCCCCACGCCGGGCGGGCGACGTACCCGCCCCGAGCGGTGGGAGGTGGAGGGCGGGCACCTGGCCCAGCGGTGCCAGGCGTTCATCCTCATCGCGCTGGGCGAGTCGATCCTGGTCACCGGGGGGCTCCTGGCCCGCCATCCGGGCCGGGTGACGATGGGCGCGTTCCTGTTGGCGTTCGCCGGGTCGGTGGCGCTGTGGTGGGTGTACTTCGCGCGGGCGGCGGAGGCCGGGATCGCGGCGCTGACGCGCGCGGGCGAGCGGACCGGGCGGTTGAGCCGCCTCGCGTTCAACTACCTGCACCCGGTGATGGTGGCGGGCATCATCGTGAGCGCGGTCGGCGACGAGCGGCTGCTCGGCGGGCCGGGTGTGCCGCTGGACGTGGGCAGCGCACTGGTCGTGTTCGGTGGGCCGGCGCTGTTCCTCGCCGGGCACGCCGCGTACCAGGTGGTGCTGGTGCGCCGCGGGTGGGTCGGACGGGCGGCCGCCGTGCCGGTGCTGCTGGCGGCGGCACCGGTGGCGGTGGCCCTGCGGCTGCCGGTGGCGGCGGGAACGGCGGTGGCCGTGCTCGTGACGATCGGGGTGATCGTCACCGACCGGCTGCCGTACGGTCAGCCCCGCGGGCCGAGGTCGCCGCTGCGGTAGTGCCGCCGGCACAGCACCTGGTAGCGCACGTCGGCGGTGTCCACCGTGTCGCCGATGACGACCTGCGCGCCCTCGCGGACCACCCGCCCGTCGACCACGCGGGCGTTGAGCAGCCCCTCCCGGCCGCACCAGCAGAGCACCTCGACCTGGATGCGGGCCACCTCGTCGGCCAGTTCGAACAGCCGCTGGGCGGCGGGGAACAGGCAGGAACGGAAGTCGGTGGCCAGCCCGAACGCGTACACGTCGACGTCGTAGCTGTCGACCAGCTCGGCCATCTGCTCCACGTGCTCGACCGTGTAGAAGCTGGCCTCGTCGCAGATGAGGTAGTCGACCCGGACGCCCTCGTCCCACCGGCCGCGCACCAGCGCCCGCAGGTCGAGGTCGTCGGTGACCTCGATGGCGCTGTGCGCGAGGCCGATGCGGGTGGTCACCTGCGGGCCGAGCGACCGGTCGATGCGGGTGGTGACCAGGCCGCGGCGGCCCTGGCGCGCGTGGTTGTAGTTCATCTGCAGCGCCATGGTGGACTTCCCGCAGTCCATCGGCCCCCAGAAGAACTTCAGCGCGGCCGCGTGCAGGGGCCGGCCGTCGAGACCGCGCGCCGCCGCGCACCCGCCCGGGGAGTCGTCCGGCCCCGCGAAGGGGCGGGCCAGGCAGGTGGGTGCGGTGGCGGCGTCGTCAGTCACGGTCGGGCAGCCTAACCCATCGGCCGGTCCCGATCCGGGTGGCGCGGCCACCGGCGATCATGGTGGCCGCTGGCCGGCGGTCATGGTGGCCGTTCGCCGGCCGGCGGTCAGAGCACCCGCGGCGGGGTGTTGCCGGCCGCGACGATGGCCCGGCGGATCGGCACGGCCAGCAGGAGGAGGAAGCCGACCACGAAGAAGATCAGCAGCGAGACGAGGCCCACCCGGTACGAGGAGGTGAGCTGGAAGACCAGGCCGAACGCGAGCGGGCCGAGCCAGCTGGTGCCCTTGTCGCTGATCTCGTAGAAGCCGTAGTACTCGCCCTCCTTGCCGGCGGGGATCAGCTGGCTGAACAGTGACCGGCTCAGGGCCTGGCTGCCGCCGAGGACCAGGCCGATCGCGGCGCCGAGGACCATGAACGGCAACGGCGCCTCGGCGGGCAGCCGGAACGCGGCCACGATCACCAGCGTCCACAGCACGAGGCTGAGCAGCACGGTCTTCCAGGCGCCGATGCGGCGGGCGAGCGCGCCGAGTAGCAGCGCCCCGCCGAAGGCGAGGAACTGCACCAGCAGGATGGTGATGATCAGGGTGTTCTGCTCCAGCAGCAGCTCCTCGGTGCCGTACTGGCTGGCCAGGGTGATGACGGTCTGGATGCCGTCGTTGTAGACGAGGAACGCGAGCAGGAAGAACAGCGTGAGCGGGTACGCCTTGATCTGCCGCAGGGTGCGGCCGAGCTGGCGGAACCCGTCGGTGAGCACGTTGCCCCGCCCGGCGACGGCGGCCGCGGTGGGGTGTTCCCGCAGCCAGCGCAGCGGCACGAGGGTGAACAACGCCCACCACACGCCGGCCGAGACGATCGACCAGCGGGCCAGGTCGAGGGTGCGCTGCGGGTTGCCCTCCTCGCTGAGCAGGGTCACGGCCACCAGGTTGAGCGCCAGCAGCAGGCCGCCGCCGAGGTAGCCCAGCGCCCAGCCGCGGCTGGAGATGGCGTCGCGCTCGTCGGGCCCGCCGAGCTGCGGCAGGAACGAGTTGTAGACGACGATGGCGGCGCCGAAGCTGATGTTGGCGACGAGGAACAGCGCCCCGCCGAGCAGGTAGCGGTCGCCGGTGACGAAGGCCATGGCGATGGTCGCGGCCGCGCCGGTGAACGCCGCGCCGGCGAGCAGCCGCTTCTTGTGCAGCGACCGGTCGGCGATGGCGCCCATGACCGGCAGCACGAACACGGTGAGGAACACCGACAGCGAGATCAGGTACGGGTAGTAGGAGCCGGCGGCGACGCGGATGCCGAGCGGATGCACGTACCCGTCACAGCTGTCGGCGCCCAGCTCGCAGCCGGCGGCCAGCTCGGTCACGGTGGTGAGGAACGGCCCGAGGAACACCGTGATGACCGTGGTCTGGAAGGCCGAGTTGGCCCAGTCGTAGACGTACCAGCCGGTGCGCTCGCGCCGGGTGCTCGCCGGGGGCGGGCTGTCCTGCACCGTGGGGGTCACGGTCTCGGCCATCGGGTCCTCTCGCCGG
Organism: Micromonospora costi; assembly: GCF_003626655.1. GTDB lineage: Bacteria > Actinomycetota > Actinomycetes > Mycobacteriales > Micromonosporaceae > Micromonospora > Micromonospora costi. Next base: position 68,199 of record NZ_RBAN01000006.1, on the reverse strand, counting down.
TCAGGCGGCCCAGTGGCCGCGGCTGCGGTAGACGTCGCGCAGCACGCCGACGTGATCGGTCATGATGCCATCCACACCAAGATCAAGTAACTCGTGCATCTCGGTGGGTTCATCGATCGTCCAGACGTGCACCTGGAGGCCGAGGGCGTGGACGTAGCGCAGGAACCGGCGGTCCACCACGGGCACCCGCCCGTAGCGCACCGGAACCTGTGCGGCCACCACGGACGGCGGCAGCCGCAGCGGGCGCCCGGTCAGGGAACCCATCCGCAGCCGGGCCACGCCGCGCATGCCCAACGAGGTCGCCACCCGCCCCTCGGTGAGCGCGCGCATCCGGACCAGCCGCGCGTCGCTGAAGGAGGCGAGCAGGACCCGGTGCTCCGCGCCGGCCCGGGCGACGGTGGCGACCGCCGGCTCGACGCCGGGGTCGGACTTCACGTCGATGTTGAACCGCACCTCGGGCCACGCGGTGAGCACCTCATCGAGGCGGGGCACCACGGCGGCGCCGCCGACGCGTACCGAGGCGAGGTCGGCCCAGCGCAGGTCGGCGATGCGGCCCGGCTCGCCGGTGACCCGGCGCAGGGTGGGGTCGTGGAAGACGACGCTCACCCCGTCGGCCGTGGCGTGCACGTCGGTCTCCACGTACCGGTAGCCGAGCCCGACGGCGCGGGCGAACGCCTCGGCGGTGTTCTCGTCGCCGTCGGCAGCGCCCCCGCGGTGGGCGAAGGCCAGCGGCGCGGGCGCGTCGAGGTAGGGATGACCGGTCAGCACGCAGCGCAGTATGCCCGGCGCCGGTGTCCGCCGGGTGACCGGCCGACGGCCGTTCGCCGTCCGGAAACGGGGTCGGGCAGCCGTCCGGAGACGGGTCAGGCCGGCGGGCGGCGGCGGTGCGAGCGGCTGGTGTCGGTGGGGCGGCCGGGGTCGACGTGCCGGGGCCGGTCGGGTTCGTCGGGCCGCAGCGGGACGAGCGCGTCGGTGATCGCGTCGACGATCCGGTCGGTGGCCCGGCGCGCGGCGCCGGGCGTGCCCGGGTCGACCCCGGTGAGGTCGACGGGCTCGCCGAAGTGCACGCGGATCACCGGGCGGCGGACGACGGCGCGGGCCAACCCGCGCAGCAGTCCCCTCGGCGTCCGGTACGGCACCACCTCGTGCGAGCCCCACTGGGCGACCGGGACGACGGGGGCGCCGCAGGCGAACGCGAGCCGGGCGGCCCCGGTCTTGCCGCGTTCCGGCCACATCCCGGGGTCCAGCCCGATGCGGCCCTCGGGGTAGACGAGGATCACGGATCCGGCGGCGACCGCCGCGGCGGCGTCGTCGAGGGCCCGGCCGACGGCCGCGGTGCCCCGGTCGACCCGGATGTGCCCGGCGCGGCGCATCAGGGCGCCGACGACGGGGGCGCGGAACAGTCCGCCGGTGGCCATGATCCGGGGTGCCACGCCGCGCTCGCGGCAGGCCGCGGTGAGGACGACCGGGTCGAACGGGCTGATGTGGTTGGCGGCCAGGACGAGCGGGCCGCGGCGCAGCTCCTCGGGCACCTCGCCGGTGACCTCGAGCCGGGCGACGGCGGCCACGACGCCGCGGGCGAGCACCTGTGCGGTGCGCCAGATCGCGGGGGGCTGCCAGGTGGCGTGGGCGGTGTCCATCAGCGCTGAATGGTCGCACGTGCGGGGGCGGGATCGGCGCCGAGGGCACGCCATCCCCTCCACCGGGGGCCGGGCGGCCCGGGGTGATCAGGGTCATTGGTCCCGGGCCGGTTCGGGACGCCCGCCCCTGCCCATTTCTCTACGACGAGCAGTAGTATTTACTACGTCTCGTAGTATGAACAGCTGGGGGTTCCAGGTGGACGCGTTGGACGTCGCCCGCTGGCAGTTCGGTGTCACCACCGTCTACCACTTCCTCTTCGTGCCGTTGACGATCGGCCTGTCCGTGCTGGTCGCCATCCTCCAGACCCTGTGGCACCGCACCGGCAACGAGCGCTACCTCAAGCTCACCAAGTTCTACGGCAAGCTCTTCCTCATCAACTTCGCGATGGGCGTGGTCACCGGCATCGTGCAGGAGTTCCAGTTCGGCATGAACTGGAGCGACTACTCCCGCTTCGTGGGCGACATCTTCGGTGCCCCCCTCGCCATCGAGGCGCTGGTCGCGTTCTTCCTGGAGTCGACCTTCATCGGCCTGTGGATCTTCGGTTGGGAGCGGCTGCCCAAGCGGCTGCACCTCGCCAGCATCTGGGCCGCGGCCATCGGCACGAACCTGTCCGCGTACTTCATCCTCGCCGCGAACTCGTTCATGCAGAACCCGGTCGGCTACCGGGTCAACCCGGACACCGGGCGGGCCGAACTCACCGACTTCGTGGCGGTGCTCACCAACAAGGTCGCCCTGGTGACCTTCCCGCACACCATCGCCGGCGCGTTCCTCGTGGCCGGGTCCCTGCTGGTCGCGGTCGCCCTGTGGCACCTCGTCCGCAACCGCGACTCCGCCGACACCCCCACCTACCGGTTCGCCGCGAAGTTCGGCTCCTGGGTCACCCTGGTCGCCGCCGCCGGCGTGCTGATCACCGGCGACATCCAGGGCAAGATCATGACGCAGGTGCAGCCGATGAAGATGGCCGCCGCCGAGGGCCTCTACAGCACCGAGAGCCCCGCCTCGTTCTCCGTCCTCACCGTCGGCAGCCTCGACGGCAGCCGGGAACTGTTCGCCATCAAGATCCCGTACCTGCTGTCGTACCTGGGCACCGGCGACCCGAAGGGCACCGTGCACGGCATCAACGACCTCCAGGCCCAGTACGCCAGCCAGTACGGCGCCGGCAACTACGCCCCGATCATCCCGGTCACCTACTGGAGCTTCCGCTTCATGATCGCCTTCGGGATGGCCGCCGCCGCGATCGCCCTGCTGGTGCTCTGGACCCACCGCAAGGGCCGCGCTCCGCACAACAAGTGGCTGCTGCGCGCCGGCCTCGTCATGCCGCTGCTGCCGCTGGTCGCGAACTCCTTCGGCTGGATCTTCACCGAGATGGGCCGCCAGCCGTGGATCGTCTTCGGCGAGATGCTCACCCGCAACGGCGTCTCCCGCAGCGTGTCGCTGACCGAGGTGCTCACCTCGTTCACCGCGTTCACTCTGATCTACGCCACCCTCGCCGTGATCGAGTTCCGGCTGCTGGTCCGCTACGCCAAGGCCGGCGTACCGGACCTCACCCCGGCTCCCGAGATCGACGACAGCCACGACGACGCCGAGCGCCCGCTCGCCTTCGCCTACTGACCTGAGGAAGCACCGTGGAACTCACGACCATCTGGTTCCTGCTCGTCGCCGTCCTCTTCACCGGGTACTTCATCCTGGAGGGCTTCGACTTCGGCGTCGGCATGCTGCTGCCCGTGCTCGGCCGCGACGACCGGGAACGCCGCGTCCTCATCAACACCATCGGCCCGGTCTGGGACGGCAACGAGGTCTGGCTGATCACCGCGGGCGGCGCCATGTTCGCGGCCTTCCCCGAGTGGTACGCCACCCTCTTCTCCGGCTTCTACCTGCCGCTGCTGCTGATCCTGCTGGCACTGATCGCCCGCGGCGTCGCCTTCGAGTACCGGCACAAGCGCCCCGAGCCGTCCTGGAAGCGGCGCTGGGACGCGGCGATCTTCTTCGGCTCGCTGGTGCCGGCGGTGCTGTGGGGCGTCGCGTTCGCCAACATCCTGCGCGGCGTGCCGCTTACCGCCGACCACGAGTACGCCGGCGGCCTGCTCGACCTGCTCAACCCGTACGCCTTGCTCGGCGGGGTGACCACGGCGGCGCTGTTCCTCACCCACGGCGCGGTGTTCGTCGCCCTGAAGACCGTGGGCGACATCCGCGAGCGCGCCGGCGCCCTCGCGGTGCGGGTGGGCGTGGTGGCCGCGGTCCTCGCGGTGGCGTTCCTGACCTGGACGCTGTCGATCCGGTCCAGCACGGCCGCCGTCGTGCTGGCCTCGGCGGCCGCAGCCGCGCTGCTCGCCGGTCTGGCCGCCGCCCGGGTACGCCGGGAGGGCTGGGCGTTCACCGGCACCGCCGTGGCCATCGGCCTGGCCGTGGCGACCCTGTTCGCGGCGCTGTTCCCGAACGTGCTGCCGTCCACGCTCGACGCGGCCGGCACGCTCACCGCGACCAACGCCGCCTCCACCCCCTACACGCTGAAGATCATGAGCTGGATCGCCGTCGTGTTCACCCCCATCGTGCTGGCCTACCAGGGGTGGACGTACTGGGTGTTCCGCAAGCGCATCGGTGTGGCCCACATCCCGCAGCACTGACGCCCCCGCACGGCGCGCGGGTCCTCGAAAAAATTCGCCGGAAAAATCTCCGGTGGGATGTCGAGAACCCGCGCGCCGCGGCGTCCCCGCGGTGAACACGGCGACAATGGCCGTACCGCACCGAGGAGAACACGATGGCCAAGTACCTGCTGCTCAAGCACTACCGGGGCGCACCGGCGGCGGTCAACGACGTGCCGATGGACCAGTGGACGCCGGAGGAAGTCTCGGCCCACGTGCAGTACATGCGAGATTTCGCCACTCGGCTCGAGGGCAGCGGCGAGTTCGTCGACGGGCAGGCGCTGTCCCCGGAGGGCACGTTCGTCCGCTACGACGGTGAGGGCCGGCCGCCGGTGACCGACGGCCCGTTCGCGGAGACCAAGGACCTGATCGCCGGGTGGATGGTGATCGATGTCGAGACCTACGAGCGGGCGCTGGAGCTGGCCGGCGAGCTGTCCGCGGCCCCGGGGGCGGGTGGGAAGCCGATCCACGAGTGGCTCGAGGTGCGTCCGTTCCTGACCGAGCCCCCGACCATCACGGAGTGACGCGCAGTGGACGAGTCCCTGCTGCGGACCCTCACCCCCACCGTGATCGGGATCCTCGTCCGCCGCGGAGCTGACTTCGCGGCGGCCGAGGATGCCGTGCAGGAGGCCCTTGTCGAGGCCGTCCGGCGCTGGCCGGACGATCCGCCGCGGGACGCCAAGGGCTGGCTGCTCACGGTGGCGTGGCGCAAGTTCCTCGACGCTGCCCGCGCCGACACCTCCCGGCGCCGGCGGGAGGTGCTCGTCGAGGCCGAGCCCGTACCCGGCCCGGCCGAGGTGGTGGACGACACCATCCAGCTGTACTTCCTGTGCGCGCACCCGTCCCTGACACCGGCCTCGGCCGTCGCGCTCACACTGCGTGCGGTCGGCGGCCTGACCACGCGCCAGATCGCGCAGGCCTACCTGGTGCCGGAGGCGACCATGGCCCAGCGGATCAGCCGGGCCAAGCGGACGGTGTCCGGGGTCCGCCTCAACGAGCCTGGTGACGTCGCCACGGTGCTGCGCGTGCTGTACCTGGTCTTCAACGAGGGCTACTCCGGCGACGTCGACCTCGCCGCGGAGGCGATCCGGCTCACGCGCCAGCTGGCGGCCAGGATCAGCCACGAGGAGGTCGCGGGCCTGCTCGCGCTCATGCTGCTCCACCACGCGCGGCGTCCGGCGCGTACCGGCCCCGACGGCAGGCTCGTGCCGCTGGCCGAGCAGGACCGCAGCCGGTGGGACACCCGCCTGATCGCCGAGGGCGTCGACGTGCTCCAGGCGGCGCTGGCCCGTGACCGCCTGGGGGAGTTCCAGGCCCAGGCCGCCATCGCCGCGCTGCACGCCGACGCCCGGACGGCCGAGGAGACCGACTGGGTGCAGATCGTCGAGTGGTACGACGAACTGGTCCGCCTCACCGACAGCCCGGTGGCCCGCCTCAACCGGGCCGTCGCGGTCGGCGAGGCGGACGGACCCCGGGCCGGCCTGGCCGCCCTGGCGGGACTCGACCCCACCCTGCCCCGCCACACGGCCGCCGCCGCGTACCTGCACGAGCGCGACGGTGATCCGGTGACGGCGGCACGCCTCTACGCCGAAGCCGCCCGGTCGGCGCCCAACCTCGCCGAACGCGACCACCTCACGCGCCAGGCCGCACGGCTCAACGTGCGGCTGCGTGCGGGCGGCGGGCAGTCGCCGCCCCGATAGGAGACCGTCCACTTCGCGGCGCCGGGCCGGGCCTAGGGTGGGGCGGTGACCGCGCAACCGTGGAGGCAGCTGTTCGGCAGCGGGACGCCGCTCGTGGGCGCCCCGCTGGGCGGGGGAGCGAGCACCCCCGCCCTGGTGCGGGCCGTCACCGCGGCCGGCGGCTTCGGTTTCCTGCCGGCCGGCTACAAGACGCCGGAGGCGGTCGCCGCCGACCTCGCCGAGCTGGACCGGACGGGCACGCCGTGCGGGGTGAACCTGTTCGTCCCCGAGCCGCCGGAGATCGACGAGGAGACCTTCCGCCGGTACGCCCGCGAGATCGCCGCCGAGGGCGCGCCGTACGGGCTGGACCTGGCAGGTGCCCCGCTGGTGCACGACGACGACCATTGGGCCGACAAGATCGACCTGTTGGTGGCGCACCCGGTGCCCGTGGTCAGCTTCACGTTCGGGCTGCCGGACGCGGCAGCCGTCGCGGCGCTGCGCCGGGCCGGCTCCCGCCTGCTGGTCACGGTCACGTCGGTGGCCGAGGCGCTCGCCGCCCGGGACCTGGGCGTCGACGGGCTCGTGGCGCAGGGCACGGAGGCCGGCGGGCACAGCGGCACCCACACCCCGCGCCGGCCGGCGCCGCCGACGTCCACCCTTCCGCTGGTGCGGGACGTGGCCGCGGCCACCGACCTGCCGGTCGTGGCCGCGGGCGGGGTGGCCGGGCCGGACGACGTCCGCGACCTGGTGGCGGCGGGCGCCACCGCGGTGGCCGTGGGCACGCTGCTGCTGCGCACCGACGAGAGCGGGGCGAGCCGGACCCATCGCGACGCCCTGGCCGATCCGGCGTTCACCCGCACCGTGCTCACCCGCGCCTTCACCGGCCGGCCGGCGCGCGGGCTGCACAACGCGTTCATCGACCGGTACGAGGCCACCGCGCCGCTGGGCTACCCGGAGCTGCACCACCTGACGCGGGGCATGCGGGTGGCGGCCGCCGCGGCGGGGCACCCGGACCGGGTGCACCTGTGGGCCGGCACCGGCTACCGGCACGCCACCACCGGCCCCGCGGCCGACGTGGTCGGACGCCTCACGGCGACGCTCTGAGCGCGCCCGCCACCCCTTCTAGCCGGCGGCGGCCGGCTGGCCGGACGTGGTGAGGAAGAAGTCCCGGACGTCCCCGGCGAGCAGGTCGGGCACCTCCATCGCCGCGAAGTGGCCGCCGCGGTCGAACTCCGACCAGTGCCGGATGTCGTACAGCCGCTCGGCCAGCGGTCGCACCGACTGCGTGATGTCGTGCGCGAACACGGCCACGCCGACCGGCACCGGGCACGGCGCGGTCCGCCCCCGCGGGGCGTCGTGGTGCAGCCGCGCCGAGGAGGCCGCGGTGGCGGTCAGCCAGTACAGCGAGATGTCGGTGAGCATCCGGTCGTCGCTGATCGGCGAGCGCGGGTCGGTCCACTGGGCGAAGCGTTCGGCGATCCACACCAGCTGGCCGACCGGCGAGTCGGTCAGCGCGTAGCCGATGGTCTGCGGGGTGAGGGCCTGCAGCGCCTGGTAGGGCGGACGGTTCGCCATCAGCTGCCGGACCCGGTCGAGCCGGGCCTCGTCCGTCTCGGACAGCTCGACGTCGGCGTCCGGGTCCGGCCGGGTCGGCAGGTAGTTGACGTGCACCCCGACGACCTGTTCGGGCGCCACCGCGCCGAGCGCCAGCGAGATGCCCGCGCCGAAGTCACCGCCCTGCGCGCCGTAGCGCTCGTACCCGAGTCGGCGCATCAGCTCGGCCCAGGCGCGCGCGATCCGGACGGCATCCCAGCCGCCTTCGTGCGTCGGCCCGGAGAAGCCGTAACCCGGGATGGACGGGATCACCAGGTGGAAGTCGCGTGACAGCGGCTCGATCACGTCGAGGAACTCCAGGAAGGAACCGGGCCAGCCGTGGGTGAGGATCAGCGCGAGCGCGTCCGCCTTCGGGGACCGGACGTGGACGAAGTGGATGTTCTGGCCGTCGATCTCGGTGGTGAAGTGGGGAAGCTCGTTGAGCGTGGCCTCGTGCGCCCGCCAGTCGTAGCGGGTGCGCCAGTGGTCGGCCAGGTCCTTGAGCCGCGCCAGCGGGAAGCCGTAGTCCCAGCCGGCGTCGGCCACCTCGTTGGGCCAGCGGGTGCGGGCGAGCCGGTCGGTCAGGTCGTCGAGGTCGGCCTGCGGGATGTCGATGCGGAACGGCTTGATCATGATTTCGACTCCAGAGATGACTGTTGGCAGTACCAACGTTGGCCACGCCAACGTATCAGGAATCGTGGGGGCCGCCAACGATTAATTGGTAGGCTCGACCCCATGGAGCCCGCCCCCGCGCCCCAGGCGCCCGCACGCCTGAACACCACCCCGAGCTGGCTGCTCGGCCAGGCCGCCACCCACGCCCACCGGCTCGTCGCCGAGGCCCTCGGCACCGTCGGCGTGCGCGGCTACCACTACCGGCTCCTCGCCGCGCTGGCCGAGATCGGCCCGACCAGTCAGGCCGACCTCGGCCGCAGCTGCGGCATCGACCGCAGCGACGTCGTCGCCGCGCTCAACGACCTCGCCGACCGCGGCCTGGTCGAACGCAGCCCCGACCCGGGCGACCGGCGGCGCAACGTGATCACCCTGACCGTCGCCGGCCGGCGCGACCTGCGCCGCATGGAGGACGCCCTGGACCGCGCCCAGGACACCCTCCTCGCGCCCCTGAGCCGCGCCGACCGTGACCAGCTGATCCGGCTGCTGTCCACCCTCGTCGCGGAGCGGTGACCCGGCCGCCGGTCAGTGCGCCTCGCGCAGCTCCGCCAATCGGGCCTCGATCTCGGCCAACTCGGCGCGCAGCTTCTCCGCCTGCTGCTCCGCCTCGGCCCGCTCGGCGGCCAGGATCTGCTCCACGGCCTCGTGCACCCCCGGCACGTCCACCAGCGCCACCATCCGCAGCGCCTCGGCCGGCTTCACCACGTACGGCTTCGCGAGGGCCTTGCTGCCCTGCTGCGCGGCCACCGTCCACTCGCCGTCGGCGTACGCCAGCGTGACCGTGAGCCCCGCCGGACCCTTCGGCTTGGCCACCTTGGCCGCCCGGCGCGCCGGCCTGGCCGCCTCCACCGTCTCCACCTTCGACTCCTCCCGCGACGCCGGACGCGGCGCCGGCACCCGGTCCAACACGAACTCCGGCTCCGCCGCGGCCGGCGGCTCCGGCTCGGGCTCCGGCTGCGGCTCGGCCGCCCGTCGGCCCGCGCCGCGTGGCGCCACCGCCACGTCGGCGGGGGAGAAGGGCAACTCGTCGCGCCCGAACCGCACCACCACGAACTCGTCGGACTCGGCCGGATCGGTCAACCCCACCACCTGACCGACCTGCCCGGCGATCTGGCCCGCCGAGGCCGTGAACACCACCTTCGGCTTGCGGCCGGCCGCCAGCGCCTCCCGGATGCCCCGTACGTCGTCAGTGGACAAACCCTGGCCCGCCATCACACCCTCTTCTCGTACACCTGTTTGATGCAGCCCTTGATACCAGCCGGCTCCGACACCGCGACGATCAACCCCCGAGAGCCCGCAACGCCGCGTCGGCGTGCGCGTTCATGCTCAGCTCGCTGCGCACCACCGCGAGCACCCGCCGGTCGGTGCCGATCACGAACGTCACCCGCCGGGTGCTCAACGCCCCCAGCGGCACGCGCCGGCGCACTCCGAACCGGTCGGCGACCGCACCGTCCGGATCCGACAGCAGCGGATAGTCGAACCCGTGCAGCCGGGCGAACTCCGCCTGCCGGGCCACCGGATCCCGGCTGATGCCCACCCGCTGCGCGCCGACCGCCGCGAACTCCGCCGCCAGGTCCCGGAAGTGGCAGCTCTCCGCCGTGCACCCGCGCGTCATCGCCGCCGGGTAGAAGAACAGCACCACCGGGCCCGCGGCCAGAAACTCCGTGAGCCGCCGCACCGTACCCGTCTGGTCCGGCAGCGCGAACTCCGCGACCTCGTCACCCACACGCAGCATCGCGCACCTCCGCCTCGACATCGACGCGCGCGAGCCTAGAGGATCACCCCCAGACCGCCGCCACCTCGTCGGTCACCGCGTCCGCCTGCGCTCGGCCGGCCCGCGCCGCCGCGGCCCGGCGCGCCGGATCCAGCACGTTACGCCCGATCGCCGCTCGCGCCGCCGCGTCCGGCGACACCACCACCACCCGGGCGCCCTGCCCCCGCAACGCCGCCACCTGCGCCGACAGGCGCGGCATCGGCCCGAACGCCGCCGTCGTGGGCGCCAACACCACCACCCGGTCCGACCCGGCCGCCAGGTCCGCGTTCACCGGCGAACGCATCCCACCGTCGACGTACCGCCGCTCGCCGATGGTCACCGGCGGCCACACGCCGGGCACCGCGCAACTGGCCCCCACCGCGTCCACCAGCGGCACCCCCGACGCCGCGTCGAAGACCACGAACTCGCCCGAGCGCGCGTCCACCGCCGTCACCAGCAGCCGCCGCGCCGGCCAGTCCCGCACCGGCAACCGTGACTCGATCACCGCCCGCCGCGACGACTCCGATTGCGTACGCGCCGACAGCGCCATCGCGCCGATCCTCGCCCGCGCCCGCACCTCGTCGCGGGTACGGGCACCGGCCCACACCAGGCGCGCCACCGCCGCCATCCCGAACCGGGCCGCCGCCTCTCCGCGCGGCGGCGTCAGCTGCGCGGCGTACGACTCCTCCAGCGGCCGGCCGGAGCACAGCTGCGCGCCCACCATCGACCCGGCCGACGTGCCCACCACAAGCTCCGCCTCGGCCAGGGGCACGCCCCGCTCCGCCAGCCCGGCGAGCAGCCCCCACTCCCAGGCCACCCCGGTCACCCCGCCGCCGCCCAGCACCAACGCCCGCTCCATGTGATCTTCCCCTCCCCGCCGCCCTGTGCCGGTCACGGTAACGTCGCCGCAGCGACACCGGCAGGGAGGACGCGTTGAGCCCAGTCACTGTGATCACCGGCGGCAGCCGCGGTATCGGCGCGGCCACCGCCCGGCGCCTGGCCCGCGCCGGCCACGACATCGCCTTCGGCTACCGCCGGGACCACGATGCCGCCGCTGCCGTCCTCGCCGACGTCCACGCCGCCGGCCGCCGGGGCGTCGCCCTGCCCGCCGACACCACCGACCTCGACCAGGTCACCGCCCTGTTCGACGCCGCCGCGGAGCTGGGGGACCTCACCGGCCTGGTCAACAACGCCGGCGTCACCAGCCCCATCGGCCCGTTCGTCGACCTCGACCCGGGCGACCTGCGCCACGTCGTCGACGTCAACCTCGTCGGCTACGTGTTCTGCGCCCAGCAGGCCGCCCGCCGGATGGGCGCCGGCGGCGCGATCGTCAACGTGTCGTCGGCGGCCGCCACGCTGGGCAGCCCCGGCGAGTACATCCACTACGCCGCCGTCAAGGCCGCCACCGACACCCTCACCCTCGGTCTGGCCAAGGAACTCGCGCCGCGCGGCATCCGCGTCAACGGGGTCGCCCCCGGCATCATCCGCACCGACATCCACGCCGTCTCCGGCCGGCCGGACCGGCCCGACACCGCCGCCGGCCGCATCCCGCTGGGCCGGGCGGGCGAGCCCGACGAGGTCGCCGGCGCGATCGCCTGGCTGCTCGGCCCGGACGCGTCGTACACCACCGGCACCGTGCTGCGCGTCGCCGGCGGACTCTGAACACGCCGGTGGCCCGGGCACCGCGTCCCGGGCCACCGCACCGGGCTCAGCTCGTGAACAGCTTCGCCGCCGTGATCACGGTCTGCACCACCCCGTAACCCAGCAGCACCGACACCACCAACCAGGAGATCCACAACCGGGTCTTCTGCCCGCGCGGGCGTGCCTCGTTCATCGCGTACCGCTCCTCTCCGCCGTCGCCTCCACACTCACGTCCTCGTCCGGCAGCGCCGGCTCGTGGTACCGCTGCGGCACCGGCCGGATCAACAGGTTGGCGACGAACCCCACCGCCAGCACCCCGACCATCGTGAACAACGCCGGCCGGTACGCCTCCGCCGTCAACGTGCCGGGCTTGCCCTGAGCGTCGAGGAACCCGTTCACGATCAGCGGACCGGCGACACCCGCCGCCGACCAGGCGGTCAGCAGCCGCCCGTGGATCGCGCCCACCTGGAACGTCCCGAACAGGTCCCGCAGGTACGCCGGTACCGTGGCGAACCCGCCACCGTAGAACGACAGGATCACGCACGCCAGCAGCACGAACAGGCCCGTCGCCGCGTGCCCCACGAGCGCCAGCAGCGCGTACAGCACCATGCCGACGCCCAGGTACACCATGTAGATGGGCCGGCGACCGATCATGTCGGACGTCGAGGACCACACGAACCGGCCGGCCATGTTGAACAGCGACAGCAGGCCCACGAAACCGCCCGCCGCCGCCACCGACACCGCCGAGGTGCCGCCGTCGCGGAAGAAGTCCTGGATCATCGGGCTCGCCTGTTCCAGGATGCCGATGCCGGCGGTCACGTTGCAGAACAGCACCACCCACAGCAGCCAGAACGAACGGGTCTTCAGCGCGTTCGCCGCCGACACGTTGGCCGTGGTCACGAGCGGTTTCGCCGCCACCCGCGCCGGGTCGAACCCGGCCGGCCGCCAGTCCGGCGCCGGCACCCGCACGTTGAACACCCCGAACATCATGATCAGGAAGTAGCCGACGCCCAGCGTCACGAACAGCCATACCAGCGCACTGCCGGACGCCGTCGACCCGGCGTTCGACGGGTCGTACGCCGGGTCGTAGTACGACAACAGCTGCCGGGACAGGGGAGAGGCCACCATCGCCCCGCCACCGAAACCCATGATCGCCAGACCGGTCGCCAACCCGGGCCGGTCCGGGAACCACTTGATCAATGTGGACACGGGGGAGATGTAGCCGATCCCCAGCCCGATGCCGCCCAGCAGCCCGTACCCGAGGTAGAGCAGCCACAGCTGCCGGGTCGCGATGCCCAGCGCGCCGACCAGGAAACCGGCCGCCCAGAAGCACGCCGAGACGAACATGGCCTTGCGCGGCCCGTTCGCCTCCACCCACGTGCCCGCCACCGCGGCGGACAGGCCGAGCATCACGATCGCGATGCTGAAGATCACCCCGATCGCCGTCTGACCGGTGTCGAAGTGCGCGATGAGGGAGTTCTTGTACACGCTCGTGGCGTACACCTGCCCGATGCACAGGTGGATGGCCAACGCCGCCGGTGGTATCAGCCAACGGCTGTACCCCGGCGGCGCCACGGTGTGCCGACGGTCGAGTGCGGAAAGCATGCCGCTGGTCCTCTCCGGAAGACGGGTGAAATCCTTTTCCCCTTTCATCCACCCGCCGGTGGGCCCGGGAAAACCAGGACGGTCCCGCGCCGTCGCCGGGCGGTCGCTGCGGTGAGCCGAACGGTCAGCGCATCACCCTCGCCCGCCGCCCCCGCTGACCGCCGGACGCGGCACCGCCCGACCCCCGGAGCGCGCCCGTTGGCACGACACGCATCGTTAAGGAAGGTTTACAGTCCAGGTGGGGCGCGGGTAGCGTGCGGATCGATCGACCACCACCGATCACGACGAGCGCTTGGAGGTCTCCGTGCGTCGCCGACACACCGTCACCCGGCTGCTGGCCGCAGCCGTCCTCACCCTGCCCCTGACCGTCACGGCGGCCCCCGCGGCCGCCGCACCCGCCGCGGCACCCACCCGCCAACTCAGCGACGTCATCCCCGCACCCGTCGAGACCCGCCCCGACCCCCGCGGCACGTTCATCCTCAGCCCGCTGACCGTCATCCGCACCACACCGGGTTCCGCCGCCGCCCGCCAGGTCGGCCGGCAACTCGCCGACACCCTGCGGCCGGCCACCGGCTACCCGCTGCCCGTCCTGCCCGTCCCGTTCACACCCCTGCCCGAGATCGCCCTGCTCCTCGGCGGGGCCGACGCCCGCGTCGGCCAACAGGGCTACCAACTCGACGTCACCCGCCGCGGCGTCACGATCCGGGCCAACACCGCGGCCGGCCTCTTCGCCGGCACCCAGACCCTGCGCCAGCTCCTCCCCGCCCAGATCGAGGCCCCGCAGCGGCAGCGCACCACCTGGACCGTCCCCGGCGGCCGCATCGTCGACCACCCCCGCTTCGCCTACCGCGGCGCGATGCTCGACCTGGCCCGACACTTCCACACCGTCGACGAGATCAAGACGTACGTCGACCTGCTCAGCCAGTACAAAATCAACTACCTGCACCTGCACCTGAGCGACGACCAGGGCTGGCGCATCCAGATCGACTCCTGGCCGCTGCTCACCACCGTCGGCGGCGGGCCCGGAACCGGCGTCGACGGCGTCGGCCCCGGCTACCTCACGAAGGCCGACTACAAGGCCGTCGTCGCGTACGCCGCCGCACGCCACATCACGGTCATCCCCGAGATCGACATGCCCGGACACACCAACGCCGCCCAGTCCACGTACGCCGAACTGAACTGCGACAAGGTCGCCACGCCGCCGCGCACCGACACGGCCGTCGGCTACAGCTCCCTGTGCATTCACGACGAGCTGACCTACCGGTTCGTCGAGGACGTCATCCGCGAACTCGCCGAGATCACCCCCGGCCCGTACCTGCACATCGGCGGCGACGAGGCCCACGCCACCACCGACGAGGACTACCGCACCTTCGTGCAGCGCGTCCTGCCCCTCGTCAGCAAGTACGGCAAGCGCGCCTACGGCTGGAACGAGATCATGAAGGCCGACCCGGCCGCCGACGTGGTCGCCCAGTACTGGGGCACCGGCACCACCAACGCCGACCTCGCCGAGGCCGCCGCGCGCGGCAACAAGGTCGTCATGTCACCGGCGAACAAGGCCTACCTCGACATGAAGTACGACCGCAACACCCCGCTCGGCCTGTCCTGGGCCGGCTACATCGAGGTCCGCACCGCCTACGACTGGGACCCCGCCACCCGAGTCGCCGGCGTCGGCGAGGACGCGGTCCTCGGCGTCGAGGCGCCACTGTGGTCGGAGACCCTGCGCAGCATCGACGACATCGAGTACATGGCGTTCCCGCGCCTGCCCGCGATCGCCGAACTCGGCTGGTCCACGGCGGCCAGCCACGACTGGGAATCCTTCCGCACCCGGCTGGGGGAGCAGGCACCGCGCTGGCGCCTGCAGGACGTGGACTTCTACCCGTCCGCGCAGGTGCCCTGGGCCTGACCCGACCCCGCGCACGGCCCCCGGCCCGGAGGCCGGGGGCCGTCGCACGACCGCACGCGGCGGACGCTCAGCAGCCCGTCCACCGCACCGCGCTGACCCGCCCGTCGTTGCGGAAACCCACCACCGTGCCGTCGTCGGCGATGGCCCGCGCACCCACCGTCCGGGCACCGCCGCCGGGCAACTGGCGGGCCGTGGCGCCCCGCACCACCCACTCGCCTCCGATGGCCACACCCCGCCCGTTGACGTCGGTGAGCACCCCGACCTCCGGGGCGAGCGCCGCGTACCGGCCCGTCCGCAGGTTCCACCGCACCGGGACGTGGCTGCCGTCGGCCAGGTCCGCACGGCCGACCACCCACCGGCCCTGCGCCGCGTCGACCTGCACGGAACGGGCCCCCGGCACCGTCAGCGTGTCGTACGCGCCGCCGGGCCGCCGCACCCAGCCGGTGAAGTCTTCTGGCCCACCCGCCGTGCCCACGATGCTGCCGTCGCGGGTGATCCCCAACGCCATCGCACCCGCCGGCGCGTCCAACCGCTCGACCGTGCCCGGCCGGGACGCCGGCCAGCGCACCGCGAACGGCTCCCCGCTCACCTCGTCGTAGCCGTAGCCCACCACGTCGCCCCGCGCGTTGACCGCGTCGGCGAAGACGCCGCCGGGCAGCGTCGCCAGGTGGGTGAAGACACCGCCGTGGTACGTCCACGGCTGGCTCCTGCCGTCGACGTGGCCGTTCCCGACCACCACGCCCCGGATGTTCACGTCGACCACGTACTCACCCAGTGGCGACGCGATCGTGCGCAGCCGCCCCCGGTCCCACAGCAACACGAACGACTCCGTGCCCTCGTCGGTCACCCGCAGGGCACCGCCGGCCACGTACCGGCCGGACGGATCCACCGCGTACGCCTCGGTGCGGTACATGCCCGCCGGTTGCGCGAGCGTCTCGATGGCGCAGGACGGCACGCGCGGGCGGGGAAACGCCCCGGCGGGGGACACCGGAGCCACGGCCACGGCGGCCAACAGACCGGCGACGACGACCGTCGCGCGGGTGGCGGAGTGAGGCATCGGTCCTCCCCGGGGTGGCGGGTCGACGGGACAGGCCGATGCTCCCACCACCGGCCCCCGACCACGCCCACCACCGGCTGTCAGATCTGGGACGCCCGCCCGCTCACACCGTCGGCGGGTCGTCCACGATCCGCGCCAACGTCCGCCGACCCATCCCACTCATGGCCGGGTTGGTCCGGTCGTAGTACCACACGAGGCCCAGCGCCTGCACGAACGCCCACGCCCGGCCGCGCTCCCACTCGACATCGTCGCAGCCCAGGGCCCGCCGCAGCGCCTGCCGCGGCCCGCGTTCCAGCAGGTGCCACGCCCCCACCAGGTCGAGGGACGGGTCCGCAGGCCCCAGCCCGCCCACGTCGAGCACCCCCGCCAAACGCCCGCCGGACACCAGGACATTGCCCGGGATGAGGTCACCGTGGTTCATCACATCCGGCCCGCCGCGCGGCAGATCCCGCATCGCCGTCCAGATGCGGCGCAGCGCCGGCACGTCCAGCAACCCCTCGCTGCGCCGGAAACAGGTCTGCACCCACTCCTCGTGCGCGGGCAGCTCACCACCGCGACCCTGACCGCCGAACGTACGCCCCCGCGTGTCGATCGCGCGCACCCCGGCGACGAACTCGGCCAGATCCTCCGCGAACCCGTACGAGTCACCCGGATCCTGGTCGGTGGCCACCGCACCGGGCACCCACGTCTGCACCGACCACGGAAGCGGGTAGCCGGCACCGGGCTCACCGAGAGCGACCGGCTCGGGCGTCGGGAAGCGCGTACGCCCCAGCAGCTCCCGCGCCGCTTCCGCCTCACGCTCCAGCCAGCGCCACGCCTCCTCCAGCGGGCAGGGCTGAAGGGGAAACCGCGCCGTCAACCGGTCCCCGACACGGACGATGGCGTTGACCGTCCCGTGCGAGGACACCCGCCGCACCGGCAGCTCCCGCCACTGCGGGAACTGCGCGTCCACCAGCTCACGCACCGTCCGAAGGGACACCGCGAGCTGGCCCTCGTGCATCAGCGCGTCCGGCACGACACCTCACCCTCGATCGTCGGTCAGGGTCAGTCCACCGGTCGGGGCCGTTTGGCGGCAAACGAATTTGGCACCAACCCGGGCGCGGGCGAGTACCGCCACCGACGTAGCGCCGCCGGCGGCCTACGCGCCGGGGCGTACGGCAGGTGGCGCTCCGGCGCGGACGGCAGCCGACGGCCACGGCGGCACGATCGACCCCCACAGTCTTCCGGATCGGGAAAGGGGTTGGTCCACATGCGACGGTGGGCTTGGTTCGGCCCGGCGTTCGTGGTCGCCTTCGTAGCCAGCATCGTGGTCGGCGGCGCGCTGGCGACCGGCGACACGCTGTACCTGCCCGACGCGTCGGTGGCGGACCTGCGCGCCTTCTACGGGCACAACCTGCCCGCCGTCGTCGCGCAGAGCGCGCTCCAGGTGCTCGCCGCCGTCGCCCTGTACCTGTTCGGGCGCGGGCTGCATCGCAGCCTGTGGCCGAATCGCCCGGACGGGCTGGACCGCCCGGACCGGCTGGGTCGCGTGGCCGCCTGGGGTAACGCGGCCGCGGCCGGTTTCCTGCTGCTGTCCGTCCTCACGTCGGTCAGCCTGGCCGCCGTGGCCGAACGGGCCGACGCCGGCGTCGTGTCCGCGCTCGGCACGGCGACCCTGCTGTGTGGGGGAGCAGTGCACCTCGCCGGCCTCGCCGTGTTCGTCACCGCGTCCTCCGTCGCCGGCCTGCGCCGTCGTACCCGCGGCCGGTGGGTGTTCCGCTACGGGCGGTGGGCCGGGCCGCTGGTCGCCGTGTCCGTGGTGTCGATCGTGTGGCCGCCGCTGCTGAGGCTCGAACCGCTGTGGCGGCTGGTGGCGATCGTCTGGATCGTCGGCGTGACCGTGGCGGCACGGCGGAGTGGCGGAGTGGCCTCGCCCGGACGCCTCGGGCGGCCGGGCGGGCTGTCACGTCTCATCCATCCTGAGCCGTCCCAGCCCGCCCGGCCGGTGCTCGCCGCCGGCGTCAGCTGCCGACGCGGTACCGGCTGGTGATCGCGACGCGGTTCCAGGCGTTCATCACCGTCACCAGCCAGGCGACTGCCGAGACCTGGTCGGCGGTGAGTACGCCCGCGGCGGCATCGAAGTCCTCGTCGCTGACGTGCCCCTGCGGAACGAGTGTGATCGCCTCGGCCAGGCGGAGGGCGGCGCGGTCGGTCGCGGAGAAGTAGTCCGTCTCCGCCCAGGCGGGCAGTACGGCGATCCGGTCGGGGTTTTCGCCCTTCTTGAGGGCATCGCGGGTGTGCATGCGCAGGCAGAACGCGCAGCCGTTGATCTGGGAGGTGCGGATCCTCACCAGCTCGACCAGGAGCGGGTCGAGGCCCGCCGCGGCGGCGGCCTCGTCCGCCTCCGACGACAGGGCGATGAGGGCCTTGTAGGAGGCGGGGTGCTGCTCGCCGATGTTGACACGCTGACGTTCGGTCATGGTTCCTTCTGATCCGTTCGTACGATCTGCGCCGCGCCCTTCGGGCGCGTCCTGGTGGCGCTGAATGAATGGCAGGGACAGATTTCAGGCAGCCTGTGCCGCCCGCTGCGTGCCCCCGGGCTATGACTTCGGGTCGTCGACCTTGAGCTTGTCTCCGGTGTCGGAGACGAAGACGACCAGGAGCTCGGCCGGCTCGGTCTGGCTGGCGTTCTCGGTGAGGACATGGTCGGTGCCCGGCTGCTCGACCCAGTTCTCGCCCTGGTGGAAGGTGGTCACGGGCCCGTCGTCGAGCTTGCTGCGCACGGTGCCTTCGAGGACGTAGGCGTAGACGAACGCCTGGCCGTGCCGGTGCGGCGCCGCGCTCGCGTTGGGTGGAAGTTCGACGACCGCCGACGTGAACGTCTTTCCCTCCACATCCGGCAGGGCCTGCTGGAACAGCGGTTTGAGGGTCTCGGCGGGCCGCGCCGATGCCGACGCTGCGGCGGCCGTGGCCGGCCCCGCGGCGTGAGCGCCCTGGTTGGAGGTCGAGCAGGCCGTGGCCACGGTCAGCGTGGCGACAGCCAGGAGGCCAGCGGCGATACCCGCGTTCCGGCCCCGCACAGTGATGGCTTGCATACGGTCCTTACTGGGGAGGGGCGACTCGGGCGCACAGCCCACTCACGCAGGGCTCAAGCGGCATCCCACCTGCTCGCGCCAATTCCTTCGTCGCCCGTTCTGCGTTCTCATCAGGGAGACGAGGCAGCCCGTCCGGACGTGACAGCTCAGACGCGCGCGAGTTTGTCGGGATTGATGACCCTGCGGTACGCGCTGATCAGACCGTCTGTGAGCTGCACCGTGTCGACGGAGTAGACCCGGCCTTCCCGATGGAACACGAGGGCGAGTTCGCCGCCAACCTCGGCGAAGTCGATGCGGTCCGGGCGCCACTGGCGTCCCGTACGCACCATGACCTCGGCGACGCGCTCGCCGCCGTAGATGAGCTTGCGTGCCGCCGAGACCTTGCCCCCGCCGTCGGTGACGTAGACGGCGTTCGGGTGCAGGAGCCTGACCAGGCCTGCCAGGTCCCCGGCCTCGTAAGCGGCGCGGAAGACCCTGAGAACGCGTTCGCGCTCTGCCTTCGACGCCTGCGGCGTGGACTGCTTCGCGTTGGCCACCCGCCGTCGTGCCCGCGAGGCAAGCTGCCGGGCAGCCGGCACGGAGACGTCCAGCACTTCGGCGATCCGGCCGAACTCAAGACCGAAGACGTCGTGGAGGACGAAGGCCACCCGCTCCGGCGGGCTCAGCTCTTCCATGATCAGCAGCATCGCTGAACTGACGGACTCGTCGACGAGGACCGGCTGCGACGCGTCCGGCCCGGTCAGCAGCGGCTCAGGCAGCCACGGCCCGACATAGGTCTCCCGCCGCACACGGGCGCTCTTGAGGATGTCGTACGACCGTCGCGCGGCCACCGTCACCAGCCAGGCATGCAGATCACCGATGTCCTGCAGGTCCGCTCCCGCCGCCCGCAGCCACACGTCCTGGGTCACATCCTCGGCGTCGGCCACACTCCCCAGCAGCCGGTAGGCCACACCGAAGACGGCGGGCCGGTGCCTCTCCCATCCGGCTCCGAGCGGATCCTCCTGCTCCGACCGTCCGGGCCCGCGCGAGTCACCCATGCAGATCGCAACCTCCTCCAGCTTGCGGATCCAGCGTAGTCATCCGAACTCGGGATTCTCGAAGACAGCTCCGCGCAAGCGAGCCAGCCCGCACAGATGCGTGGCCTCCGGCAGTGCCTGGGGCACGGTGGTGGGGTGTGCCGGTCGGATCGGTCACGCGAGGCTGTCAGCCAGGCGGGGGAGGACCGCCAGTTGCCGTTGCGGGGCGGGAAGGAACTCTGAGAACGCACGGCCACGACCATCCCGACCACCTCAGAGGCCTCACAATGAAACTCGGACTTCGCCGGCCCCAGAGATTGGGAACCGACCTCCAACACGACCTGGTCGAAGCGGCCAGAACGGCCGAAGCCGCCGGATACGCCAGTCTGTGGACGCGGTGGCAGCACCATCGGCCGGGGCTCCAAGGCCGTGGAACGCATCAACAGGCGCGCCGACGGCTGGCTGCCGTTCCTTCCCGAACCGGGCCGGCCGGAGCCGCGGACCTGCTCGCGAGCTGGGACCGCATCCGGGACATGGCTTCCGGGTACGGCCGGGACACGGACCGGATGGAGATGATCGTGGTGGGCAACGTCACCTTCACCGACCGTCCGGCGGGCCCTGACCGACCCCCGTTCGTCGGCACACTCGACCAGATCATGGACGACGTCCACACGGCCGCAGAGGCCGGCGCGGACGAGCTCATCGTGGATCTGAATCTGCAGGACTGGTTCACCAGCACCCGGCAGATGCTGGAGACGGCGGTGGAGATCCACGAACGGGCCACGACCGCCTGACCGATGTCGCCCTCAGCCGCCCAGACCCAGCTGCGGGTAGAGGGCGTCGGGAGCCTTCACCGCACCGTCCGGGCGGACGACCTCGAACGGGGCACCGAATTCGCTGTACCGTAGCGACGCGCTGGGAGCGCCGTTGGCCTCGGGGATCAGGAAATCGACCAGTCGACCCTCCGCGTCCAGCGACGCGTGGAACGCCTGGTTGCGCACGCTGTCGGGAAACTCTCCCGCTGGCCCCGGCCGGAAGCTGATCCCGTTGCCGCTGCCGATTCGGGTCACGTCGAGCGTCCCGCTGATACGGGGACCGTCCGCCCGCGCGGTGACGATCGCGTTGATCAGGCGCGCCGAGCCGCTGGGATCGTTCTTGCCGGGCTCGAAGCTCAGGGCGAAGGCCGACGGCACGCGAGCCCGGTCGAGGACCATCCAGTCGTGACCGACGCCCGGCAGGTCCAGATCGGTCTTCATGTAGACGTCCTCGTCGATCATCCGGATCTCCCAGCCGCGACCGCCCACGGAGACCGTGCTGACGGCGCGCCTCTCGACGTTGTCGGTCTGCGAGAGGGTCGAGATCTGGCTCGCGATGTCGACGTCGGCGCGAAAACTGGTCTGATCGACGAACGCCGTACCCGCCCGCAGCTGGTCTATCGCGTCGGCCGTCGTGGCGGCGTCAGCGTTGACGCTCCCGGCGGGAGCTGAGGAGCCACGCTCGGCCGGACCGTCGGCACGCGGTTCGTCGTCCGGTTCCACGCCGACCGAGCACGCGAGCAGAAGCAGAGCACCTGCGGCCAATCCGGCCATCGCGGCTCGTCTCATGGCCGCATGCTAGGCGGCCATTGCAAGGTTGGGGGACCGGCAGGTCAGCGGACGAGGGCGCGGGTGAGGAGCCGCTGCAGCACGTCCCGCTCTTCCGGGCCGAGAGGGGACAGGGGGGAGTCCTCGGCGAGCAACGCGAGGAGGCGCTCGCGGAGCTCGGTGCCCCGGGGGGTCAGGACGAGCTGCTTGGCGCGGCGGTCCTCGGGGTGCGGGTGGCGTTCGAGGTAGCCCTGCTCTTCGAGGCGGTCGGCGACGAAGGTGGCGTTGGACGGCTCGCAGCTCATCCGATCGGCGAGTTCACGCAGGGTCACGGGACCGGTCAACTCGCGCAGCGCGGTGGCCTGCGAGGCGGTCAGACCGAGGGTGGCCGCCCGCACCCGAAGGTGCGCTTCGATGTGACTGGCCAGGCCGTTGACCAGCCCGCACAGCTGGCGGTCGGCTTGGGCTTGGGTCTCGCGCTCGGTGGACACCGCACAAGTTTACTGCAACTCAGATAGTTGCAATTAGAGCTGTTCTAGCTGTAACTTTCGGTCCGCGCAGCCGCCCGACGGTACGGCGGCGCCCACCTGCCCGGCAGGGCGTACAGATCGCTATGGGAACGGAGAATCGTCATGAAGCACATCAAGCTGGGGGACCTGGACGTCTCCCGTATCGGCCTGGGCCTCCTATCGATGTCCTACGCCTACACGGGCGCCGGCACGGACGACGCCGAGTCGATCCGCACCATCCACCGGGCCCTCGACCTGGGTGTCACGCACCTGGACACCGCCGAGTTCTACGGCCCGTACCTCAACGAGGAACTCCTCGGCAAGGCGCTCAAGGGCCGCCGCGACCAGGCCGTCGTGGCGACGAAGTTCGGCATGATCTCGCACGCCGGCGGCGGGCCAGGACACCTCGACAGCAGCCCGGCCAACATCCGCACCGCCGTCGACGGCTCACTCAAGCGGCTGGGCACCGACTACATCGACCTGTACTACCAGCACCGGGTCGACCCGAACACCCCCATCGAGGACACCATCGGGACGCTGGCCGACCTCATCACCGAGGGCAAGATCCGCTACATCGGCCTGTCCGAGGCCGGACCGGAGACCATCCGCCGCGCCCACGCCGTGCACCCCATCACCGCCGTCCAGTCGGAGTACTCCCTGTGGACCCGGCACCCGGAGACGCACGTACTGCCACTGCTGCGCCAGCTGAACATCGGCTTCGTGCCCTACTCGCCAATGGGCCGCGGCTTCCTCACCGGGCAGATCCGCTCGACCAGCGGCTTCGACGACACCGACCTGCGGAAGAACAACCCGCGCTTCACCGGCGAGAACTTCCAGCGCAACCTGCGTATCGCGGACGAGGTGCAGGCCATCGCCGCCGAAGCGGGCGCCACCCCGGCGCAGATCGCCCTGGCCTGGCTGCTGAGCCGCGGTGACGACGTCGCCCCCATCCCGGGCACCAAGCGCGTGGCACGTGTCGAGGAGAACACCGCCGCCGACGCCGTCGAACTGACCGCGGAACAGATGGAGAAGCTCGACAACCTTCCGCCCGCCGTCGGCGACACCCACGACGAAGCCGCCCTGCGCCTGCTGGAGCGTTGACCGCGAGCGACTCGACTTCCAGGAAGTCGCGCTGTCGAGGCGGACGGGACACCGCGACTTCCTGGAACCGGAGTCGCGCAGATTCGATAATGTACATTATGTCAAGTAGAGCGGATCCGACCCTCCCTCGGAAGGGGCGTACGCCGGCGAGAGGCGCCGATCGCGTGAACGCCTCCAGGGCCCGTCGACCGCGCCTCGTGACGGCCGAGCCCTGACGCACGTCAGTCGCGCCGGGCGCCGTTGCGCAGGTCAGCGCCCGCTGCGGCGGTGTCACGGGCGACGCCGAGCGTGCCGGTGTCCGGCGCACCCGTATCACCGGCGGCCGACCTTGGTCGGGTCCCGTCCATTCGGGACTCGCGCCCTGCCCCCTGCGTTGATCGACACCACTTCGCCGATGTTGCGGGGTCTCGCGCCGTGGGATACCGCACTTTCGGCGATCTGGTGTCGATTAAGGCGGGGCGACCCGCCCGGTCGACCTGTCGCCCCGACGTCCGGCCCTCCCCTCGCTTGTCCGGCAACGTGAAAATGCTGCATAATATGCCTTATGCATGACAAAAAGGACGAATCGGTTGAGTACTGGATCGAGGAGTTCCTGACCGCCCGGGCGACGCGCAAGCCCTCCCCGCACACCCTCGAGGCGTACCGGCGGGACCTGCGTACGGTGGCGGCGCTGGCCGGGGAGACTGAGGCCGCTCCCCTCCCCCTCGACGCCCTCTCCCCCCGCCTGCTGCGGGCGGCGTTCGCCCGGTTCGCCGGCGCCCGCGCCGCGGCGTCCGTCCACCGGGCCTGGTCAACCTGGAACAGTTTCTTCACGTTCCTGGTCGCCGAGGGTGCCGTACCGGGAAATCCGATGCCGGCGGTGGGCCGCCCCCGGGCGCCGCTCCCCCAGCCGAAACCGCTGCGCGGCGAGGACACCCCCGAGGAGTTGCTGGCCGCGGTGGCGCAGGCGGCCGGGCGGCAGCGGGATCCCTGGCCGGAGCGGGACCTCGCCGTGCTGGCGCTGGCGCTGTGCGCGGGGCTGCGCCTGTCGGAGTTGCTGGCGCTGCGGGTGGCGTCGGTGGGTGGCCGTGCGGGCGAGCGGCGGGTGGAGGTGGCGGGCAAGGGCGGTCGGCCGCGTACGGTGCCGATCGAGGACGGGGTGGACCGGGTGTTGACCGACTACCTGGACAGCCGGCGGCGCCGGTTCGGGGCGCGGAGCGTACGGCCGGACGCGCCGCTGTTGGTGGACCGGCACGGTGAGCCGTTGCGCCGGGGTGGGCTGCAGTACCTGGTGGAGTCGTGTTACCGGCGGGCGGGCATCGTCGACCGGGTGCCGCGGGGGGCGCGGTTGCACGCGTTGCGGCACACGTTCGCGACCCGGCTGGCCGAGGACGGGGCGAGCGCGGCGGAGATCATGCGGTTGTTGGGGCATGCGTCGTTGACGTCGTCGCAGGCGTACATCGAGGTGACGGCCGGGCAGCAGCGTGCCGCGGTGCGGTCCAACAGGACCAACCGCGCGCTGGCCGGTCTGGTGGGCGGCCGTCCGGAGGTGACCGGTGCGGGTGGGTGAGGCGCGGTCGGTGGCCGCGCGGTGGGTGCGCGAGCGGGCCGGCCGGGACCCGGGGGTACGGGGGGCGTTCTTCAGCGGGTCGACGGTGGGGTTGCCGGCGGAGGCGGTGCTGCCGTCGTCGTCGGATGTGGACGTGCTGCTGGTGCGGGAGGAGCCGGCGGCGAAGGAGGGCAAGTTCCGGCACGAGGGGGTG
The DNA here is from genome assembly GCF_003626655.1 of Micromonospora costi. GTDB lineage: Bacteria > Actinomycetota > Actinomycetes > Mycobacteriales > Micromonosporaceae > Micromonospora > Micromonospora costi. Next base: position 42,991 of record NZ_RBAN01000006.1, on the reverse strand, counting down.
TTGCTGGAGGTCAGCGCCGTCACGTGGGACGAGTTGGGCGGTCCGGAGGATGTGCTGGGGTCGTGGGTGTTCGCGCCCTCGTTCCGTACGGACACGGTGATCGTGGATCCGACGGGGCGGTTGGCGGCGTTGCGGGACCGGGTGGCGGTGGGGTTCGCGGATCCGGTGTGGGTGTGGCGGCGATGTGCGGGGGTGCGCCGGCGGGTCGAGGAGGGGCTGCGGGCGCTCGACGGTGCGGGGCCGTTGCACGAGCAGGTGACCCGGTGGTTGTTCCCGACGTCGCTGCTGGCGTTGGTGCCGGTGGTGGCGGGGTTGCGGAATCCGACGGTGCGGCGGCGGTACGTGGTGGCACGGGAGGTGTTGGCCGCGTACGGTCTGGCCGACCGTTATCCGGAGCTGCTCGGCCTGCTCGATGGGGGTGGGGTGCCGGCGGGGCGGGTGCGGGAGCACCTGGCGGGGTTGGCGCGGACGTTCGACGTCGCGGCGTCGGTGGCGCGGACCCGGTTCCCGTTCAGCGCGGACGTGACGGTGGCGGGGCGGCCGGTGGTGGTGGACGGTTCGCGTGAGCTGGTCGAGGCGGGTCGGCACCGGGAGGCGATGTTCTGGATCGTCGCGACGTACGCGCGGTGTCACGCGATCCTGGCGGCGGACGCGCCGGAGTGGGGTGTGCGGTTGCTGCCGTTGTTCGAGGCGGCGTTGGCGGACCTGGGGGTGGCGTCGGTGGGTGACCGGCGGCGTCGCGCGGACGAGGCCCTGGCGGCGGTGCCCGGGTGGTGGTCGGTGGCCGGGCGGATCGTCACGCCGCCGCGGTGAGATCCGCCGCGGTGAGATCCGCCGCGGTGAGATCCGCCGCGGTGAGATCCGCCGCGGTGAGATCCGCCGCGGTGAGATCCGCCGCGGTGACGTGAGCCGCGGTGACGTCAGCCGCGGTGATCCCTGCCGCCGGCGTCGGTGGGTAGCGGGCCGAGGACGGTGTTGATGATGTGGATGCGCGCGCGGGTGGCCTGGTAGTCGCCGCAGACGGCGTCGGCCTTGTCGCCGAAGCGGGTGGTGTCGCCGGTGCGGGTGACGGTGAGGGTGGCGCCGTCGAGGGTGGTGGCGGTGCCGTCGTCGGCGAGCTCGTCGAGGGTGTGGGTGCCGGCGATGAGGTGGGCCTTGACGAGGGTGCGGAGCTTGTCCTGGTCCTTCGTCATGAGGGCGTCCCAGGTGTCGTCGGAGAACTTCGTGGCGAAGGCGTCGTCGCTGGGTGCCAGGAGGGTGATGCCGTCGTGTTCGAGGTCGGGAAGGAGCCCGCTGGTGCGCAGGGCCGCCTCGAAGGTGGTGAGGGTGGGCATCCACTGCAGGGCGGTGGCGACGGGTTGCCCGGCGAGGTAGGTGGGGTTGCCGGGTTCGTCGCCGGCGGGCAGGGCGGCGCAGAGCGGGCCGCTGATCTGGGCGGCGACGGGTGTGGTGTCGGGTTGGTGCGGGTCGCCGGTGCAGGCGGTGACGGTGAGCAGCAGGGCCGCCGCGAGGAGGGCGCCGGCGCGCCGCGGGTGGCGGGTGCGGGGGTACGACACGACGGTCTCCTGGGGGGTGACGGTGGGTGCCGGCAGGGCGGCTGGTGGTCCGCCCTGCCGGCACGTTCACCGGGTGGGTGTCACAGGGTGGCGCACTGGCCGGCGCGGGGGCCGGTCACGGTGTTGTCGATGGTGAGGTTGGTCGGTGCGGTGGTGTTGCCGGCGCAGGCCAGCGGGCCGTTGACCGTGTTGCCGACGAGCAGCGGCTGGTTGTCGGTGCGGTTGGCGGACAGGTCGACGGGGCCGGTGACGGTGAGGTCGATCAGGGAGATCGCGTCGGTGGTGCCGCTGACGCGGACCGGGCCGGTGACCTTGGTGTCGGCGAGCATGACGCCGGCGGCGCCGCTGGCGTTGACCGGGCCGGTGATGGTGGTGCCGGTGGTGACGAGCGCCGCGCCGGAGCGGACGGTGACCGGTCCGGTGATGGTGGCGTCGTCGAGGCAGGCGAATCCGGTGACGGTCAGCGGGCCGGTGCGCGGGCCGGTGAGGGTCGGGTAGATCCGCTCGCCGTCGACGAGGTTCTCCACGCCCTGCCCGTCGAGGAGCAGCGGGATGAGGCCGCGTTCGGGCTGGTTGAGCGGGACGTAGTAGCTGTCGCCGACCTTGATGACCTTCCAGCCGTGGTCGGCGATGCGCTCGGCGGCGGTGGTGACGGCGCCGGTGGGGCCGTCGGTGCGGGCGCCGTGGTACTGCTCCTCGGTGAGCCGGTAGGCGCAGGGGGCGTTGTCGAGGATGAGGTCGGCCGGCGGGGCGTCGATCGGCGGCGGGCTGCTGCCGGGGTGCGGCGCCGGGTGGGCGGGGATGGGTCGGGAGCCGCGGAAGACGAGGCGGCCGGTGTTGGAGGCCTGGAAGGCGATGGCCTCGGCGCGGCCCTGCTTGATGGCGGGCAGGTTCGCGCGGTGGTAGTCGAGGAACTGCTGGAAGGTCCAGAGGGCGGAGAAGGTCTTGCGGCGGCGGTTGTTGGCCGTGTTGCCCTCGTCGGGGCGGGTCTGTCCGCCGGAGCTGCGCAGTTCGAGCAGCGAGTTGACGACGTTCTTCAGGCCGAGGGTGTTGCGGAGGATGGTCTCCTCGCCGAGGCCGACGCTGCCTCCGCCGTCGCAGCCGTAGGGGCAGGGCCACCAGCCGTCCTCGGCGCCCTTGGTGTACATGTGGCCTTCGATCATGTCCATGGACTCGTCGAAGATCGGCTGGGCGACGTTCTGGTGGCGCGGCGGCAGCATGGGCAGGTCGCCGGCGCGGGAGTTGCCGTACTCGTGGCCGTCGTAGCCGGCGATGGGCCGGTACTGGCGGACCATGTTGACGTACGCGGCGGTTTCCGGCTGGCGGATCAGCGAGTAGTCGCGGTTGAGGTCCTGGCCGGTGGAGTTGCCGCGGGTGTTGGCGGCACGTCCGTCACCGTTGATGGTGGGGACGATCAGCACGGTGGTGTGGCTGAGCAGGTCGATGACCCGCGGGTCGGTGCTGAAGGCGAGTTGCCGGGCCATGATGAGGCAGGCTTCGCGGTCGCCGGGCTCGTTGCCGTGGACGTTGCAGTTGATGGCCGCGGGTGAGGTGGCGGCGACGGCTTCCGGGGTGGCCGGCGGGGTGGGGTAGCCGATGACGAACATGTTGATCGGCCGGTCCTTGACGGTGCGGCCGATCTCGACGACGCGGACGCGGTCGCTGAGTTCGTCGATGGCGGCGGTGTAGGCGTACTCCTCGGTGTCGCTGGTGTACTGCGCGGCGTGGCTGGTCTCCCACTGGGTGCGCAGCTGCTCGCCGGCGACGTTGGGGTTGCCCCAGGGGGCGGTGGTGGTGCCGGTGACGGGCGTGGAGTAGGGCTGCTCGGTGGTGTCGAAGCGGGCCCGTACGCGCCACTGGAACCGGTCGCCGGGGTTGAAGCCGGCGTCGGCGAAGGTGGGTGACTCCTGGTTGATCTGCCGGTTGGGGCGCCAGATGCCGACGATGGTGGCGGCGCCGGTGGGGGTGCCGTTGGCGTCGACGGGGGTGCGTTCGATCTGGTAGTCGGTGGCGCCGTCGACCGGCTGCCAGGCGAGGGTGGCGTACCCGTCGGCCTGCCGGACGGTGAGGTTGGTGACCTGGTTGGGCTCGGCGGCGGCCTCCTGGGCGCTGGCCGGGGTGGCCAGCGTGGTGAGGCTCGCGGCGAGCAGGGTGGACAGTGCGATCAGGATGGTGCGCTGGCGTCTCACATGGCCTCCATGGCGAGGTCTGGTTGACCGTGACGCGGTTTGGACCAGCATGATCGTCATGGATCGACGGCGCAACGATCTTGAGGGAATCTTGCGTCTCGGCGGGTGAGGGGCCCTCTCCCCTGCTGCCGGGGGGTGCGGGACAGGTGCCGAGCGCGGTGGCGTCAGCCGAGATCGATGATCAGGGGGCGGTGGTCGGAGATCGTGGACAGGGGTGTGCCGACCGCGGTGACGGGTGGGAGTTGACGCCGGGCCTGCCGGTCGGCGAGGACGTGGTCGAGCTGGACGCGGGGCTCGCCGGCCGGGTAGGTGGGGCGGCGGCCCAGGGGGTGCCAGCCGGAGACGACACGGACCACGCCGGCGGGAAGGTTGAGGTCGCCGAGCAGGACGCGGGGCGCCGGAAGGGCGCGGAGCGCGCGGACGACCTGCCGGAGTTGGCGCAGGTTCCACCCGGGTACGAAGGACAGGTGGGTGGCGGCGGCGGTGAGCGGCCCGTGGGGGGTGTCGAGGACGGCGGCGAGCACCACGCGTGGTTCGTCGTGCAGGAGGACGAGGCCGCCGCCGGGCCCGGGGACGTAGACCGGTGAGCGGACGGGTGCGCGGGTGAGCCGGGTGACGCGCCAGGTGCGTACGGGGTAGCGGCTGATCAGGCCGATGCCGTAGCAGGGTTCGCCGTGCCCGTCGTCGTCGCCGGTGAGGGGGCGGAATCGTTCGCCGGGGGTGCCGACGACGGCGGCGGCGAAGCGGTGGTGGGGGGCGTCGAGGGCGCGGGCGGCGATGGCCGTGAGGTCGAGGTTGCCGCTGCGGCTCTGGTCCCGGTCGACCTCCTGAAGGGCGAGCACGTCGGCGTCGAGGGCGGTGACGGCCGCGGCGAGCCGGTCGGGGTCGACGAGGCCGTCGGTGAGTGATCGGCCGTGCAGCAGGTTGAAGGTGGCCAGGCGCACTCCTGCACCCTACGACGCCGTGGCAGTCTTGCCCGGTGGTCAAGGCGCTGCTCTGTTCGATGCTGGTGTTCGTGGCGGTGGGCGCGGCCGGGGTGTGGCTGCGGCGCCGGCGGGGCCGGTGACCTGCCCGGGGTGGGTCGGGTGGCCGGGTGAGGCTGGCCACAGGCGACGGCGGCGGACCCGGGCGGGTCGGAAGAATGGCCGCCCGTGGACCCCGCTTCGCTGATCACGCTCCTCGCCGCGGCCGGTATGGCCGGCTGGGTCGACGCCGTCGTGGGCGGCGGTGGGCTGCTCCTGCTGCCGGCGCTGCTGGTGGCCGCGCCGGGGGTGCCGGTGGCCACGGCCCTGGGCACGAACAAGCTCGCCGCGATCGCCGGCACCGCGACGGCGGCGGCGACGTACGCGCGACGTACGAAGATCGACTGGTCGGTGACGGGTCCGGCGGCGGGGCTGGCGGTGCTCAGTTCGGGCGTGGGCGCGGTGCTGGCGGGTGCGGTGCCGGCGTCGGCGTACCGGCCGGTGGTGCTCGTGGTGCTGCTGTCGGTGGCGTTGTTCGTGCTGCTGCGCCCGCGGCTGGGTGTGGTGTCGCTGCCGCACCGGCGTACCCCGGCCCGGGTGGCCGCGGCGGTGGCGCTCGCCGGTGTCGGTATCGCCCTGTACGACGGGCTCATCGGCCCGGGCACCGGCACGTTCCTGGTGTTGGCGTTCACCGCGCTGGTCGGCGCGGACTTCGTGCACGGCTCGGCCATGGCGAAGGTGGTCAACGCCGGCACCAACCTGGGTGCGCTGGTGGTGTTCGCGGCGACCGGGCACGTGTGGTGGCTGCTCGGCGCGGGGATGGCGGTGTGCAACATCGCCGGCGCGGCGGTGGGGGCGCGGATGGCGTTGCGCCGCGGCGCCGGGTTCGTCCGCGTCGTGCTGCTGGTGGTGGTGCTGGCGCTGGTGGGCAAGCTCGGCTACGACCAGTGGCTGGCGGGTTGACGTGCCGGTACGCGCGGAACACGACCGGACCGTGCTGGCCGGGCTGCTCGGCCGGGACCCGGTGCTGCACGCCTACCAGCTCGGGGACCTGGACGACTTCTTCTGGCCGTACACCTCGTGGTTCCGCCGTGGTGACCAGGTGGCGCTGCTGTACCACGGGGTGGAGCCGCCGACGCTGCTGGCGTTCGCCGCGCCGGAGCAGGCCGGGGAGCTGGCGGCGCTGCTGGCCGACCTGACCCCGGTGCTGCCGGGACGGCTGTACGCGCACCTCTCCCCCGGTCTGGAGGCGGCGCTCGCGCCCGCGTTCGACCTCGACGGTCCGGCCGCGCACCACAAGATGGCGTTGACGGACCCGGCGCGCCTGGCGGGGGTCGTCCCGGCGGGGCGGCCGCTGGGCGCGGCGGACCTGCCGCGGCTGACCACCCTGTACGCGCAGGCGTATCCGGGCAACTGGTTCGACCCGCGGATGCTGGACACCGGCCAGTACGTGGGTGTGCGTGACGGCGACGCGCTGGTCGCGGTGGCCGGTGTCCACGTGTGGTCGCCCGCGTACGGGGTGGCGGCCCTGGGCAACGTCACCACGCATCCGCGGGTGCGGGGGCGGGGCCTGGGCGCGGCGGTCGTGGCCGCGCTGTGCCACCGGCTGCGGGAGACCGTCGCGCACGTCACGCTCAACGTGCGGGCGGACAACGGCACGGCGGTGCGGCTGTACGAGCGGCTCGGGTTCACGCGGGTCGCCGACTACGGCGAGTTCACGCTGACCGCCCGCCGGTGAGCCGGCCCGCTGCGGGCCGGCTCGGCGAACGGGTCAGCCGCGGCGGCTGGGTGAGTCGAAGCGGCCGGCGCGGATCTCGCGCAGCGCCCGCCGCCGGGTCTCCCCGGTGAGGGTGTCGACGTAGAGGCGGCCGGCGAGGTGGTCGGTCTCGTGCTGCAACGCCCGGGCGAGGAAGCCGCTGCCGGAGATCGTGAGTGGTTCGCCGTGCTGGTCGAAGCCGTGCGCGGTGGCGTGCAGGGCGCGGCGGGTCGGGAAGTACAGGCCGGGGATGGAAAGGCAGCCCTCGTCGTCGTCCTGGGTCTCCTCGGACAGCTCAAGGGTTGGGTTGATCAGGTGACCGCGGTGCCCGTCGGCGTCGTAGACGAACACCTGGGCGTCCACGCCGATCTGCGGTGCGGCGACGCCGGCCCGGCCGGGCGCGCCGAGCAGGGTGTCCATCAGGTCGCTGACCACGGTGCGCAGCTCGGCGTCGAAGCTCGTCACCGGCGTGCAGGAGGTGCGGAGCACGGGGTCTCCGATGATCCGGATGGGCCGCATCGTCATGCCGGCAAGATTATCCGGCGGGGTGCCGGTCGTGGACGAGCACCTCGATGCCGTCGAGGATGCGGGCGAGGCCGAACTCGAACGCCCGTACCGGGTCGGCGGCGGCCTGGTACTCCTCCCCGGCCGCCTGGCCGACCCGGGCGGCGAGGGGGAAGCGGCGCGGGTCCATGGCCTTTTCCAGGTACGGGGCGTGCGCCTGCCACCACTGTTCCTCGGTCATGCCGGTGCGTTCGGCGGCCTGGGCCTGCTCGACGGCGCCGCGGACGGCGCCGTGGACGAACCCGCCGACGAGGGTGACGACGCCGTCCATCTCGAGGTCGGTGAGGCCGATGCCGTCCACGGCCCGCAGTTCGCGTTCGTAGCGGGCGATCAGGTTGGGGCCCAGCGGGGGGCGGGTGGTGGCGACCTGCAGCAGCCACGGGTGGCGCAGGTACAGCGCCCAGGACTCGCGGGCGAGGTGTTCCAGCCGGGCGCGCCACCCGTCGGTCGGGTCGGGTTCGGCGAGGGTTTCGCCGTAGACGGTGTCGAGCATCAGGTCGAGCAGTTCGCCCTTGCCGGGGACATGGGTGTAGAGCGACATGGTGCCCACGCCGAGGCGTTCGGCCACGCGGCGCATGGACAGCGCGGCGAGTCCCTCGGTGTCGGCGACGTCGACGGCGGCCCGGACGATCCGGTCGACGGTCAGGTCGGTGCGGCCCCGTCGGCTGGCCGGTTCGCGGGTGCGCCACAGCAGGGCGAGGCTGCGGGCCGGGTCGCCGGTGCCGCTGTACTCCGTGGTCACGTCCCGGACTCTACCGCCGCTCTCGTCGTACGCTGTACGGTACGGCGTACGGTAAACGACGCGGAGGGACACGCCCATGCACACCGGATCACCGGCCGTCGAGGCCGAAGGACTGCGCAAGCGGTACGGCGACACCGAGGCCCTGGCCGGGCTCGACCTGTCCGTGCCGGCCGGCGCCGTCTGCGGGCTGCTCGGCCCCAACGGGGCGGGCAAGACCACGGCGGTGCGGGTCCTCACCACCCTGCTGCGCCCCGACGCGGGACGGGCCCGCGTCGCCGGGCACGACGTGACCCGCCACCCCGACCGGGTACGCGCCGCGATCGGTCTCGTCGGGCAGCACGCGGCCGTCGACGACGTGCTCACCGGCCGGCAGAACCTCACCCTGTTCGGCCGGCTGCACCACCTGTCCCGGCGCGCGGCGCGGGCCCGGGCCGACGACCTGCTGGACCGGTTCGGGCTCACCGCCGCAACGTCGCGGCCGGTGTCCGGCTACTCCGGTGGGATGCGCCGACGCCTGGACCTGGCCGCGAGCCTCCTCCTCGCCCCACCGGTGCTGTTCCTCGACGAGCCCACCACCGGGCTCGACCCGCGGGCGCGCAGCGAGGTGTGGGACGCGCTGCGCGCGCTGGTGGCCGACGGCACCACCGTCCTGCTGACCACCCAGTACCTGGAGGAGGCCGACCAGCTCGCCGACACCGTCGCCGTGGTCGACGCCGGCCGCGTCGTCGCCGAGGGCACCCCGGAACGACTCAAGGACGGCCTCGGTGGCGACCGGTTGGACGTGCTGCTGCACCACACCGCCGACCTGACCCGGGCCGCCGCGACGGTCAGTGCGGCGCTCACCGCCCCGTGCGACCTCGACCCGGCCGCGCTGCGGATCAGCGTCCCGATCACCGACCGGGTCGCGGCCCTCACCGCGGTGCTGCGGGCACTGGACGAGGCCGGGGTCGGCGTGGCCGACGTGGCGGTGCGCCGCCCCACCCTCGACGAGGTGTTCCTGCGCCTCACCGGCGAGCGGGCGGAGGTGGCCGCGTGAGCACCCTCTCCCTCGCGCCGCGCCGCCTGCGCTGGGCGGTCTCCGACACGCTGGTGCTGACCGGCCGGTCGATGAGCCACTGGGCCCGCCAACCCGCCGAGCTGATCATCGGGCTGCTGTTCCCGGTGCTCATGGTGCTGATGTTCGGCTACCTGTTCGGCGGCGCGATCGCCGTGCCCGGCGGCGGCGACTACCGGGAGTTCCTGCTGCCCGGCATGTTCGCGATGACCATGGCCTTCGGTGTCGAGGCCAGCTACGCCGCGGTGGCCGCCGACGCGGCGCGCGGGGTCACCGACCGGTTCCGGTCGCTGCCGATGGCGCGGTCCGCCGTCGTCACCGGGCGGGCCCTCGCCGACCTGCTGCACTCCGCCGCCGGTCTGGCCGTGATGCTGGCCTGCGGGTGGCTGGTCGGCTGGCAGTGGCGCAACGGCCTGGCCCACGCCCTGGCGGCCGTGGGGCTGCTGCTGCTGTTGCGGGTGGCGCTGATCTGGGTGGGCATCCACCTGGCGCTGGTGCTGCGCCGCCCGGAGTCGGTCATGGTCCTGCAGATCCTGGTGTGGCCGGTCGGGTTCACCTCCAACGCGTTCGTGGCCCCGCAGACCATGCCCGGCTGGCTCGCCCCGATCGCCGAGTGGAACCCTCTGTCGGCCACCGTGGCCGCCTGCCGGGAACTGTTCGGCAACCCCGGCTGGGGTGGCGACTCCTTCGCGGCGCAGCACGCCGTGGCCCTGGCGGTCGCCTGGCCGGTGCTGCTCGTCGCGGTGTTCCTGCCCCTGTCGGTGCGCCGCTACCGCCAGCTGAGTCGCTGACCGCGGCCTCGGGCCGGCGGCGCGACACGGGGCTGCCGGCCCGGGGGTGCGCGCGGTCGGCCGGTCAGGCCGGGGGCGGCGTGGGCAGGCCGGCGTCGGCGATGCGCTGGCGCAGGGACCGGCGGCGTACGGCGTCGAGCACCGCGTGCAGCATCTCGGCCAACGGCACCGGCAGTTCGTCGTCCAGGCCGCGCATGGCCGCCGACGTGGCCGCCCACTCCGCCTCGACGACCGGCAGCAGCTCCCGCGCCCGGGCGCCCAGGTGCACGATCCGCTGCCGGGCGTCGGCCCCCGGGGTCAGCTCGACCAGCCCCGCCCGGGCCATCTGCGCCACCGTCTGGCTGGCCGCCGAGTGGGTGACCCCCACCCGGCGGGCCAGGTCGCGGATCGGCAGCGGCCCGTCGGCGACCAGCACCCGCAGCGGCGGCGAGAAGCGGGGACGGTAGTCCGCCAACCCGCGCTCGGCGTAGACGGCGGCCACGTCGCCGTCGAGCACCTCGAGGACGTGCCGCAGCAACGTCCCCACCGCCTCCCGGTCCGGCACCTCGGTCACCCCGCTAATGTAACAGCGCTGTTGTATCTGAGGGAGGACGGATGTACCCAGCGGTGGAGCCGTACGCGCACGGCCTGCTCGACGTCGGCGACGGTCAGCTCGTGTACTGGGAGACCTGCGGCAACCCCGACGGCAAACCCGCCGTGGTGCTGCACGGCGGCCCCGGCTCCGGGGCCACGGCCGGGTGGCGGCGCTACTTCGACCCGGACCGCTACCGGGTGGTGCTGTTCGACCAGCGTGGCTGCGGCCGCAGCCGCCCGCACGCCGCCGACCCGGCCGTGGACCTGTCGGTCAACACCACGGGTCACCTCGTGGCCGACATCGAGCGGCTGCGCGCGCACCTCGGCGTGGACCGGTGGCTGGTGCTCGGCGCCTCGTGGGGGTCCACGCTCGGGCTCGCGTACGCCCAGCGGCACCCCGACCGGGTCAGCGAGCTGGTGCTGTTCAGCGTCGTCACCACGAGCCGCCGGGAGGTCACCTGGATCACCCGGGACATGGGCCGGCTCTTCCCGGCCGAGTGGGCCCGGTTCCGTGACGGCGTACCGGCGGACGAACGCGACGGCGACCTGGTCGACGCGTACGCCCGGCTGCTGGCCGATCCGGACCCGGCGGTCCGCGAGCGGGCGGCCCGCGACTGGTGCGCCTGGGACGACACCCACGTCCGCACGGTGCCCGGGTGGCGTCCCGATCCCCGCTTCGACGACCCCGAGTTCCGGATGCTGTCGGCCCGGCTGGTCACCCACTACTGGCGGCATGCCGCCTTCCTGCCCGACGGCCAGCTGCTGCGTGAGGCGGGACGGCTCGCCGGCATCCCGGGTGTCCTGGTGCACGGGCGCCTGGACGTGAGCAGTCCCGCCGACATCCCCTGGCAGCTGGCACGGTCCTGGCCGGACGCCCGGCTGGACCTGGTCGAGAGCGCCGGGCACGGCGCCGGCCACGGCATCGGAGACAAGGTGCTCGCCGCCCTCGACGGCTTCGCCACCCGCCGCTGAGCCGGCCGCCGCCGGGCCGGCTCGGAGCCGGCCGCTCCCGGTCGGCCTACCGGCCGCAGGTCTCCTCACGAGCGTGATGCCTCACAGGCATATTTGTGACGCTGAGGCATCACGCTCGCGGCGAAAGACGGCCCCGTCGGCACCGCCCACCACGGTTGGCGCTCTCGCCCCTCACCGCGACGGCCGCCGCACGGACCACGCGGCCACGCCCGCGCCGCCGGCAGCCCTCGGCCAGGGCGGGTCAGCGGCCGGCGAGGGCGGCCCGCACGGGCGCGCTCTTCGCGGCGGCCTCCGCGACCTCGGCCTCGGGGTCGCTGCCCCAGGTGATGCCGCCGCCGGCCCACACGTGCACCCGCTCGGCGTCGGCGGCGGCGGTGCGGATGGTCAACCCCAGGTCGATCCGGCCGGGGGCGACCCAGCCGAGGGCGCCCATGCCGGCGCCGCGCCCGACCGGTTCGAGCGCCGCGATGCGGTCCAGGGCGGCGCGTTTCGGGGCGCCGGTGACCGACCCACCGGGGCAGACGGCGCGCAGCAGGTCCGCGAGGCCGAGCCCGTCGGCGACCGCCGCGGACACCGTCGACTCGGCCTGCCACAGGTCGCACCACCGGCGTACCGCGAACAGCTCGTCCACCCGCACCGTGCCGGTGCGGGCGACGCGGGCCAGGTCGTTGCGCTCCAGGTCGACGATCATCACGTGTTCGGCGCGTTCCTTCGCGCTGGCCAGCAGCTCACGGGCGCCGGCGGCGGTGGCCGGCCGGGTGCCCTTGATCGGGCGGGTGACGAGCCGCCCTCCGGTCAGCTCGACCAGCGTCTCCGGGGAGGCGCAGCCGATCGCCCAGCCCGCACCGGTCAGGGTGCCGCCGTAGCGGGCGCCGGGCAGCGCGCCGAGGCGCGCGAGCGCCGGCAGCGGGTCGCCGGCGTACCGGGCGCAGGCGTGGCCCACGACGTTGACCTGGTAGACGTCGCCGCGGGCGATGGCCTCGCGCACCGCCTCGACGGCCGCGGCGTGCTCGGCCGGGGTCCAGCTCTCGGCCCAGTCGCCGAGCCGCCACGGGCCGGCCGCCGGGGACGCCGGGCGTACGCGTCTCGCGTCGGCGTGGCCGTAGACCACCACGGCGACGTCCGGCAGGGCGGGCGTCGGGGTCGCGGCCCCGGGCGGCGCGCCGGCCAGCAGCGCGCCGGCCGCCGCCGAGACGTACAGGGCGGCGCCACACGGGCCGGTGGGATCGTGGCCGGCCGCGGGGCGGGCCAGGTCGTCCAGCGGCAGCCCGTGGGCGGCCAGGAACTCCTGTGCGGCGACGGCCGGGTCACCGCCGTCGGCCGGGCGCCACTCCCAGCGGGCCCGTTCGACCAGCGTACGGCGGCAGCCGGCGGGCGCCGCCGGCACATTGACAACAGTAAGTAATGGGAGCGTGTCCACGCCGTCCGGCCCTATCTGCCTCATCCGTTCAGCGGATTTCCCGCCCCGCACGCGTACTCCTGCTCGATGCCGGCCACTTTCGCTTGGTACTGTGCGTCACTGGTCATGTGAACCATGACACAGTGCCCCCACAGTCCGGAGAACCCGATGTGCCAGCACCAACCCACCTGCCCCTCCGCTGATGCCACCGACAGGGAAGCCGCACGGGTCATCGCCTGCTTCCCTGAGCAGGGCTGGAGCCTGCTCTGCAACGGTGTCATCGTCTTCGAGGACACCGGCGAGCTACTCCCCGACGGCCGCAGCATCGCCCCGCACCGCGGGCCCGCCCGCCACGCCCTCGTCGCCTGACCGACCACGCTGAGTCACCAGACGATCGTCGACCAGGCTAGTCCCCCGGTCCGGGACCACCACGCCCAGGTCGACGCCGCCGGGGCGGCGCGAACACCGCCCCGGCGCACACCGGTCAGCTCTCGAACGCCTCCGGCGACGGGCAGGAGCAGACCAGGTTCCGGTCGCCGTACGCGCCGTCGATCCGCCGCACCGGCGGCCAGTACTTGCCCAGCCGGTCCACCCCGGCCGGGTACGCGCCCACCGACCGCGGGTACGGGTGCGGCCACTCGTCACCGCTGACCATCGCCGCGGTGTGCGGCGCGTTCGCGAGCGGGTTGTCCCCGGCCGGCCACTCCCCGGCGCCCACCTTGTCGATCTCCGCCCGGATCGCGATCATCGCCTCGCAGAACCGGTCCAGCTCGGCCAGGTCCTCGCTCTCGGTCGGCTCCACCATCAGCGTCCCCGCCACCGGGAACGACATCGTCGGCGCGTGGAAGCCGTAGTCGATGAGCCGCTTCGCCACATCGTCCACGCTCACACCGGTCGCCTTCGTCAGCGGCCGCAGGTCCAGGATGCACTCGTGCGCGACGAGGCCCTTGTTGCCCGCGTACAGCACCGGGAAGTGGTTGCGCAGCCGCGCCGCCACGTAGTTCGCCGCCAGCACCGCCACCCCCGTGGCCCGGGTCAGCCCCGACGCGCCCATCATCCGCAGGTACGCCCACGGGATCGGCAGGATCCCCGTCGACCCGTACCGGGCCGCCGAGATCGCCGGCTTCCCGTCGACGTGCGCCCCGCCCGGGTCACCCGGCAGGAACGGCGCCAGGTGCGCCCGCACCGCCACCGGTCCCACACCCGGCCCGCCACCACCGTGGGGAATGCAGAACGTCTTGTGCAGGTTGAGGTGCGACACGTCCGCGCCGAACCGGCCCGGCTTGGCGAACCCGACCAGCGCGTTGAGGTTCGCGCCGTCGACGTACACCTGCCCGCCCGCGTCGTGCACCTTCGCGCACAGCTGCGCGATGCCCGTCTCGTACACCCCGTGCGTCGACGGGTACGTCACCATGATCGCGGCGAGCGCGTCCCGGTGCTTGTCGATCTTCGCGTCGAGGTCGACCAGGTCGACGTTGCCCTCCGCGTCGCAGGCCACCACGACGACCCGCATCCCGGCCATGACCGCGCTGGCCGCGTTCGTGCCGTGCGCCGACGACGGGATCAGGCACACGTCGCGGTGCCCCTCGCCCCGGTCCCGGTGGTACGCGCGGATGGCCAGCAGCCCCGCCAGCTCACCCTGCGACCCGGCGTTCGGCTGGACGCTGACCGCGTCGTACCCGGTCAGCTCCGCCAGCCACCCCTCCAGCTGACCGATCATCTCCCGGTAGCCGGCGGTCTGCTCGGCCGGCGCGAACGGGTGGATGTGCGCGAACTCCGCCCAGCTGACCGGTTCCATCTCGGTGGTCGCGTTCAGCTTCATCGTGCAGGAGCCCAGCGGGATCATGCCCCGGTCCAGGGCGTAGTCGAAGTCGGCCAGCCGGCGCAGGTAGCGCAGCATCGCCGTCTCCGAGTGGTGGGTGTTGAACACCGGGTGGGTCAGGAACTCCGACGTACGCGCCAGCGCCTCCGGCAGCCGCGACCCGGCCTCACCGGTCGGGCCCGCCACACCGAACGCCGCGCACACCGCCGCCAGGTGCGCGTCGGTGGTCGTCTCGTCGCAGGAGACACCCACCCGGTCGGCGTCGACCAGCCGCAGGTTCACCCCCCGCCCCGCGGCGGCGGCCACCACCTCGGCGGCCCGGCCGGGCACCACGGCGCTCACCGTGTCGAAGAACGGCACGTCGGTGACCTCGACGCCACCGGCGCGCAGCGCCGCCGCGAGCCGTACCGCCATGCCGTGGGTGCGCCCGGCGATCGCCCGCAGCCCGTCCGGCCCGTGGTAGACGGCGTACATGCCGGCCATCACCGCCAGCAGCACCTGGGCGGTGCAGATGTTGCTGGTCGCCTTCTCCCGCCGGATGTGCTGCTCCCGGGTCTGCAACGCCAGCCGGTACGCCGGGTTGCCGTCCGCGTCCTTCGACACGCCGACCAGCCGGCCCGGCAGCATCCGCTCCAGCCCCGACCGAACCGCCAGGTAGCCGGCGTGCGGGCCGCCGAAGCCCATCGGCACCCCGAACCGCTGGGTGGTGCCCGCGGCGATGTCCGCGCCGATCTCCCCCGGCGGGCGCAGCAGCGTCAACGCCAGCAGGTCCGCCGCGACGGTCACCAGGGCACCCGCCGCGTGGGCCGCCTCGACCAGCGGCGCGTGGTCACGCACCGCGCCGGACGCGCCCGGGTACTGCAGGTGCAGGCCGAAGAA
The DNA here is from genome assembly GCF_003626655.1 of Micromonospora costi. Taxonomy (GTDB): domain Bacteria; phylum Actinomycetota; class Actinomycetes; order Mycobacteriales; family Micromonosporaceae; genus Micromonospora; species Micromonospora costi. The sequence continues at coordinate 27,732 of NZ_RBAN01000006.1, read as the reverse complement.
CTCGCCGGGCAGCTCCTCGGCGTCCAGGTCCAGCACCCGCACCTCGATGCCCAGCGGCTCCGCCCGGCTGCCGATCACCGCGATGGTCTGCGGCAGCGCGTCGGCGTCGACCACGTACACCGGGCTCTTGCTCTTCGACGCCCGCCGGGCCAGGGTCATCGCCTCGGCCGCGGCCGTGCCCTCGTCGAGCATCGACGCGTTCGCGGTGGCCAGCCCCGTCAGGTCGGTCACCATCGTCTGGAAGTTCAGCAGCGCCTCCAGCCGGCCCTGGCTGATCTCCGGCTGGTACGGCGTGTACGCCGTGTACCAGGCCGGGTCCTCCAGCACGTTACGGCGGATCACCGCAGGGGTGTGCGTACCGTGGTAGCCCAGGCCGATCATGGACACGGCGACGGTGTTGCGGCCGGCGAGGGCCCGCAGCTCGGCCAGCGCCTCCGCCTCGGTCGCCGGGTCCGGCAGGTCGAGGGTGCCGTGCCAGCGGATCACCTCGGGAATCGCCGCGTCCATCAGCTCGTCGATCGAGCCGTAGCCGACGGTCTCCAACATCCGGCGCTCGTCGTCCGGGCCGGGGCCGATGTGACGGGTGGCGAACTGCTCTGCGGTCATGGGCTGCGCTCCCGGGGCGAGGTCGACAGGTCGGCCTCCCCCTCTGTCGCGCCCGCACGGCGCTCCACAGTGCCTGCCCACGAGGTCCTTTTGCCTGAGAGGTTCCGGGGAGGATTTGCCCCTTCGGCGCCGCCCCGGGTGCTCCTGGGCGGTCTCTCCCCCGTGGGTGTTACCGGCAGGGTCAACGCTACCAGCGCGCGGGTTTCCCACCGCCGTCGTCCCCCGGCACAGCGATCATGAGCGACCGCGGGGGCCGGTCTAGCCTGCCGCGGGGGCCGGTCTAGCCTGCCGCGGCGGCCACCGGGGCGCCCGCCGTGCCCGGCCGGGACAGCCCGCCCGGCAGCGGCCCGACCGCCCGGTCGGCCACCGCCGGCAGCACCCGGCCCAGCGGCGCGTCCACCGTCAACGCCGCGTACCCGTCACCCCGCGTCGGCCCCTGGTTCACGATCACCACGGGAATGCCGAGTTTCGCCGCGCGCAGCACGAACCGTCGGCCCGACATCACCGTCAACGACGAACCCAGCACCAGCAGCAGCCGCGCCCGCTCCACCAGCGCGAAACACCGCGCCACCCGCGGCGCGGGCACCGTCTCCCCGAAGAACACCACATCCGGCTTCAGCGTGCCCGTGCGGCAGAACGTGCAGTCGACCGTACGGAACCCGGCCACCTCGGCGTCGTCGAGATCCACGTCACCGTCGGGGTTGACGGCGGCGACCCGCGCGTCGAAGCCCGGGTTGGCCTCCCGCAGCCGCCGGTCCAGCTCCTCCCGGGACGTCTGGTTGCCGCAGTCGAGGCAGACCACCTCGTCGAGCCGGCCGTGCAACTCCACCACCCCGGTGCTGCCCGCCGCCGTGTGCAGACCGTCGACGTTCTGGGTGATCACCGCGTCGACCAGGCCGGCCCGCTGCAACCGGGCCACCGCCCGGTGCCCGTCGTTCGGCTCGGCCCGGGCCATCAACCGCCACCCCAGGTGGCTACGCGCCCAGTAGCGGCGCCGCGCCAGCGGATCCCGCGTGAACGTCTGGTACGTCATCGGGGTGTGCCGCCGCGCCGCCCCGCTGGGCCCCCGGTAGTCCGGAATACCCGACTCGGTCGACAGGCCCGCCCCGCTCAGCACCACGACGCCACCGCCGGCCACCCGGTCGACCAGCGCGCCGATCATCTCGCTCACGCCGTCCATGCTGCCTCAGCACAAGCCCGTACGCCCACCGGGCACACGGACCACCCCACCGACGGGGGCGGCCGGTCCACCACGTCGGGGCGGACCGGCCCTCGCCTCAGCGCTGCTGGTGGCGCGGCAGCGCGGTCTGCCCCCCGCCGCCCACACCCACCGCCTGCCCGGCCTCCCCGACCAGCCGGCTCATGGTGCGCGACAACTGCTCACTGCCGTCGTCGAGGTGCCGCGCCGCGGCCTGCATGTGCGAGATCATCATCTCGCCGAAGATCCGCAACGCCTCCCGCGTGGCCACCGAATCGTCGAAGCTCGGCCCCGCCGCGCTGCGGTACTCCTGCACCGCCCGCTCGGCCTCCTGCTTCGCCTCCTCCGCGGCCGCCCGCATGTAGCTCTCGTACTGCGTCCGGGCGTACTCGGCGACCCGTCGCGCGTAGTCGTGCGCCTGCGCGATGATCTGCTCCGCCTCCCGCTGCGCCGCCGAGAGCAGGTTCACCTCCTTCGCCGCCGGCACGTTCGCCGCCGCGTTCTTGCTCGGGATCACCCCGTGCCGGTGCAGCTCCACCCGGTCGGTGAGCCGCTCGTTCTCGGCCCGCAGGTTCGCGATCTGCGCCGCCAGCAGATCCAGCTCGTCGGCGACCTGCATCCGGAACCGGTCCACGTCGGCGTTGTCGTAGCCCCGCCGGGTGAACGACGCCGCCGCGAACTCCCACCGGCGCACCCGGTCGGAAGTCATCCGCACCTGGACGCCACCGGACACCGGCATCCCGTCGTACCTGCTGATCGGCGTCGCGCTCACCGCGCACCTCCCGAGTTGTCAGGGGCGGCGGCGTCCACCGCCGACCGCCACGCCGGCCCGTACCAGTGCTTGCCGAACCCCTCGTGGTGCACCTGACCGGCGTGGTAGCCGGCCCGCGTCAACGCCTGCACCGAGTAGCCGACCATCTCGTCCGAGCCGCACACGTACACGTGCCGGGACCGCCAGTCACCGTCGGCCAACGCCCGGTCCACGGCGTGCACCATCTCCCCCGGCCGCTGGAAGTCCACACCGACCACGTAGGTCACCGTCAGCCACGGGCACGACGACGCCAACTTGTCGATCGCGTCCGTGTCGTAGAACTCGCTGCGGGACCGGGCACCCACGTACAGGTCCACCCGCCGGCGGGAACCCTCCGCCGCGACCTGCTCCACGAGGGCCTTCACCGGCGCCCAGCCGGTGCCACCGGCCAGCAGCAGCAGGTCGCTCGATCCGGCCGACCACAACGTCAACCGGTCCCCGACCGGCGCCGCCAGATGCACCTGGTCACCGACCGCGCACCCGTACACCAGCCGCGACGACACCACACCGCCCGGCGCGGCCCGCACGTGCAACTCCAACGTGCCGTCCGCGCGCGGCGCGTTCGCCGGCGAGTAGTACCGCCACGACCGCACCGCCGGATGCGACACACCGATCGACTGCCCCGGCGTGAACGGAAGCAGGTACTGCGGACGCAGCGTCAGCACCGCCACGTCGAACGCCCGCCGCTCGTGCGCCACGATCTCGGCGACCCACCAGGGCGGGTTCACCGCCTCCGCGGCCTGCGCGGCGTCGATCATCACCTTCGACACCAGCCCGTACGCGGCCGTCCAGTCCTGAGCCAGCTCCTCGGTCCACTGCTCGCCGAGGAAGTGCTGCAACGTGGCCACCAGCGCCTCACCGACGGCCGGGTAGTGCTCCGGACGCACCGCGAACTTGCGGTGGTCGGCGCCGAGGTCCTGCAGGAACCCGACGAGCCGGTCCACCTGGTCGACGTTGGTCACGATGTGCGCCAACGCGGTGACGAGCCGGTCCCGCTGACCCGCCATGTTCGTGGGGAACATCTGCCGGGTCTCGGGATGGCTCAGGAACAGCGTCGAGTAGAAGTAGAGCGGCACCTGGTCGCCGTGCGCGGCGACCAGGGACCAGCTCTGCTTGAGCCGTGCGACGTCCACGTTCAGACGCCCGGACGGGTCCCGGCGGCCACCACCTGGTCCTGCACGTCGGCCAGCACGGTCCGCACGTCCGCCAGGATGTCGGCCGGCACACCCAACTCGGTCAGCGTGACGATGAGGTGCTCACCGACCTTCGCGTAGTGCGCCACCGGGATGTTCAACGGCTGGTGCGCCTCGGCCAGCCCGCGGCCGGTGTACTCGTTCGGACCGCCCAGCACCACGGTCAGCATCAGCGCGAGGTGCCGGCGCTGGCCGACCATGTCCACGTCGGCGAAGTAGCCGGCGAGCGCCGGGTCGGCGAGCACCTTGTCGTAGAACAGCTCGACGGCCGCCTTCACCGAGCTGGCACCACCGATCCGCTCGTAGTGCGAGACGGGGGTGGTCTCTTCCGTAACCGTCACGGTTGTTCCTTCCACACTGGAGGGGTTCGCGCGGGGGTGGCGCGGAGGGGCATCGGTCGGGCCGCCGCTACCGGTGGCGAAGGCGACACCGGCCCCGGGGCGACCGCGTGTCGGACCATAGCGTGTCGCGTCCGCGCGGTCATGGCCCCCCTATCGGATTCCCGACACCGTCCACCACGCACAGTCACGAAACGAGCGACCGTCGCCACCACCAACCGCGACCACCGCACCACGGGACGTCACCGTCGGGAGGCCACCGTCCACTCCGGAACGACCGCCGCCACCACCGCTGTCCGGTCCCTCGACCGCCACTGACCACCACGGACACCCGTCGGCCGATCGCCTGACCAGCACCACCCGACCCGACGAGCCATGATCCACCGGCAGGACGGCCCGCCAGCCCGAACGGGCGACCACCCCCCGCGACACCCACCAACGGTCACGCAGCGTCACCACGAAAATTGCGACAACCATCGGCGCGTCGCGCGCACCCACGGTCACAGACGACCGCACCGCGGCCGGCAGGCCACCGACCGCCGAGGCCCGTTCTCGCCCACGTGACCGGTCACGCCATCGCATCAGCGACCCCGGCGCGGATCACGACCGCTCGCCCGGCCTGGACCGGCCGCAGTCGCGGGAACGCTCAGGCGGTCAGCCGCCGGGCGGTCGTCACGACGCCAAAACGCGAGCCCTCAGCCCGCCCGCCGACGCGCCCGCCGGGCCGCCAACTCGTCACCCACCGGATCCGCCGCCACCGCGGGCTCACTCGCAGCTCCCGCCGCCGGCTCCGCCGGCAGATGCGACAACGAACCCTGGATCTCCTTGAACGCCCCACCGATCGCGATGCCGAACACACCCTGGCCGCCCTGCAACAGGTCCACGACCTCCTCCGGCGACCGGCACTCGTACACCGTCGTCCCGTCCGAGATCAGCGTGATCCCCGCCAGGTCCTCGACACCCCGCGACCGCAACGCCTCGATCGCCTTACGGATGTTCTGCAACGACACCCCGGCATCCAGCAGACGCTTCACGACCTTCAACACCACCAGGTCGCGGAACGAGTACAGCCGCTGCGTCCCCGAACCCGACGCGTCCCGAACGCTCGGCACCACCAGACCCGTACGGGCCCAGTAGTCCAACTGCCGGTAGGAGATCCCCACCGCGTGGCAGGCCGTCACACCCCGGTAGCCCACCGAACCGTCACTGTCCGTCGCCGACCCCGGCGGCGCCACACCCGGCTCGTCCTGCCCTGTACCCGGATCGGAATTCCGCGGCTCGTGCATCCGGACAACCTCCCCGTCCGTGCGGTGCCGCGTCGTTTCCGGGACGCGACCCCTCGACACGGCAACCCTATAGCGATGCCCGGGAGTTACCACGGAGAAACCGGCGCGACACGCCGCGCAGCCACACGAAGATCATCACAGACGGCACCACGTCACCCACCGTGACGCCCGTCGCAACCGACCCGACCGGCCACCGCCGGCCCGAGCCACCGCTCAGCCCGCGAAGTCCTCCGGACGCACCTGCTCCAGGAACTCGCGGAACTTCTCCACCTCGTCCTCCTGCTCGTCCGGGATGACGATCCCCGCCTCGCTGAGGACCTGCTCGGCACAACGAATGGGAGCACCCACCCGCAACGCCAACGCGATCGAATCGCTCGGCCGCGCCGACACCCGCACCCCGTCACCGATCAACAGATCGGCGTAGAAGACGTTCTCCTTGAGCTCGGTGATCTCCACCGCCCGCAACGGCGCGTCCAGCGCCGCCAACACGTCCCTCAGAAGATCATGCGTCAACGGGCGGGCCGGCTTGACCCCCTGCTGCTCGTAAGCGATCGCCGTCGCCTCGACCGCGCCGATCCAGATCGGCAGATAGCGGTCCCCCTCGACCTCCCTGAGCAGGACGATCGGCTGGTTGCTGGGCAGCTCCACCCGAACCCCGACCACGCTCAGCTCGCGCACCGCCGCCTCCGTGTCGTTGTCACCTACGCCGCACCGCGCCCTTCCCTGCACGGTACACGGACCGCGACACGGCCGTCCCACGCGCTACCCGCACCACGCCCGCGCCAGAAAGGGGTTACCCCCGCAAGCCTACGGCACGCTTCCCGACGCAGATCTTTCCGCACACCGCCCACACCGACCCTCACCGGCCCAGCGTCGACCGCAGACCCACCCGCACCAACGCCGCGTGCAACTGCTGCGACAGCGCCACCAACTCCCGCGCCGTCTCCGCCGCCCGCGCCCGCGCCGCCGGATCACTCTGCCGCACCAACGGCGCCACCAACTGCGCGAACAAACCGACCTCCCGGTCCGCCGCCGTCCGATAACCCCGCAGATGCCGCGGCTCCAGACCGTACGCCGCCAGACCCGCCACCGCCCGCGCGATGATCAACGCATCCGCGTCGTACCAACCCGGCGGATCCGGCACCACCACACCGAGCCGCTCCAACTCCGACAGCGTCGACTCGGCCAACCCGCTACGCGCCAGCAGATCCGACCGGCCGAGCCGCACCTCCGACGACTCGGCCGGCTCCTCCGCCGCACGACCGGGCACCTCACCACCCGGGCCCACCGCCACCAACGTCGGCCGCGACCGCCCCGGCGCCGCACCGGTCGCATCCCACTCGGCCAACTGCTCGCGGATCACCCGCAACGGCAGATACTGGTCCCGCTGCGCGGTCAACACGAACCGCAACCGCGCCACATCGTCCCAGCTGTACTTGCGGTAACCCGCCGCCGTCCGCTGCGGCTCGACCAGCCCCTCGGCCTCGAGGAACCGCAACTTCGAGATCGTGACGTCCGGGAAGTCCACCCGCAACTGCCCCAGCACCTCACCGATGCTCATCAGCGGCTGTGACCGGGCCGCCCCCGGTGACGTGGAGGCCGCAGGCTCGTTCACCCCCGGCCGGCCTCCTCCTCCGGACGCGGACCGGCGATGAACACCACCCGGAACTTACCGATCTGCACCTCGTCACCGTTGCTCAACGTGGCCGCCTCGACCCGCTCCCGGTTCACGTAGGTGCCGTTCAGGCTCCCCACGTCCCGCACCGTGAACGTGCCACCGTCACGGTGGAACTCCGCGTGCCGCCGCGACACCGTCACGTCATCGAGGAAGATGTCACTGTCCGGATGCCGCCCACTGGTCGTCACATCGTGATCCAACAGGAACCGGGCACCCGCGTTCGGACCACGACGAACCACCAGCAGCGCCATCCCCGGCGGCAACGAACCGGACATCCGGCTCGGCACCACATCGGTGTCCGGCCCCTCCAGCACTTCGTCGAGCGAACCGAGATTGAGCGTCGAAGTGACGTCGAGTGGGGGGAACTCGTCGTCTGGGCGCGTCATGGGACCACCTCACGGATCTGTTCGGTCGGCGTCGGGTAATGGCGGGTCTGGCCGCCGGGCAGTCGCACACCCGGCGGCTGGCTCCCCGTGCCCGGGAAGGCAATTCCGCAACGCTCAACTATTGGGTTCTCGGTCGACTGGGCGAGCCTAGCCAGCGCCGAAATGCAGGGCAACCGGACGCGCGGACTCAACGGGCGCACCGGATCAAGCACACTCAGCTCTCGGTGAGCTCGCGGTACGCGCCCGCGGTCAGCAGCCCGTCCACCGCCGTCGGATCGTCCGGGGTGATCTCCACCAACCAACCCGCACCGTACGGGTCCGTGTTGATCACCTCAGGGGTGTCGCCGAGCGCCTCGTTGCGCGCGGCCACCGTGCCACTCACGGGCGCGTAGATCTCCGACACACTCTTCGTCGACTCGATCTCACCCAGCGAGTCACCGGCCGTCACCGCCGTGCCCGCATCAGGCAGCTGGACGTACACGATGTCACCAAGCGCGTCCTGCGCGAAGTGCGTGATGCCGACCCGGACCGTCCCGGTGCCGTCACCCGCCACCCACTCGTGCTCGGCGGTGTATCGCAGATCCTCAGGAATCACAGACGCGTCCCTCATCCATCGTGCTCCGGGCACCCGGCCCGAAGCCGGCCGCGACCGGTCAGGAGACCGGACGGGCGTGTTCCAGCTTGATCGGCGCGTGCAGCGCCGAAACCTCGGCAGCCTCACGATCCTCAACGATCACGTTACCGCCGTCACCCTGGACCGACGCCACCACCCCACCCGGAATGTTCAACGCCGTACGCATCGTCGCCGGATCACCGATCACCGTGATCGTGTACGGCCCCGTCAGACGCCGCCCGTCCACCACCAACGACCCGTTCTCCCCGTCCAGGAAGTACGTCGACGCGATGATCCGCGCCGTCGCCCGATCCCCACCGGAGATCTGCATCGCCTCCGCGCCCGCGCCCCGCAACTCCTGCACCGCGTCCAGCACCCGCGTCGCCGAGATCGGCTTCCCGCCCGCCTCGAACCGCACACTCAACCCCGGACCCGTCGCCGGCAGCGTGCCCGCCAGAATGCCCAGCTCGTCCGCCCGCCGCGTCGCCTCGTCCAGCGCCGCCTGCCGCCCCTGCTCACCCGAGCGCAACTGACGCTGGCTCTCCTCCAACGACGCGATGTCCTGCCGCAGCCGGTTCTCCCGGGCATCCAGATCCGACAGGATCCGCACCAGGTCCTCCTGCCGCGTCGCCCCCGACGTCGGATCCGTCGACGTCGTCTTCAACTGCACCACCAGCGTGAACCCCAGCAGCGCCAGCAACGCGGCGATCATCACACCCGCCGCCGAGAACCGCGACCGCACCGACGCGGACGCGCCCGAACCGCCGGCCTCGCCCGCGTCGCCGGCCGGCTCCCCGGCCGCCTCGTCCGACGTGGGCAGCGCCACCGTCACATCCTCGACCGGCTCCGCACCGGCGCCCGAGCGCTCGTCCCGGTCCGGCTCCTCCACCGGCCCCGCCGGCGCCAACGGACTCAACTCGTCCGGATCCGGCGCGTCCGGCCGCGGATCCGGCTCACCCGCCGGACCCGCAGGCCGACCCGGACCCGCCGGCTGCGGCCAGCCCGTACCCGTCTCGGTCTGCTCGTCGCTCATCGCCTTGAACCTACGCCCGGAACAGGTGCCGACGGATCGCCGCCACATTTCCGAAAATCCGCACCCCGAGCACGACCACCACACCCGTGGACAACTGACCACCCACACCGAGCTGGTCACCCAGGTACACGATCAGCGCCGCCACCAACACGTTCGAGATGAACGACACCACGAACTGCTTGTCGTCGAAGATCCGGTCGAGCTTCGCCCGCACCCCACCGAACACCGCGTCCAACGCGGCCACCACGGCGATCGGCAGGTACGGCTGCAACGCCGCGGGCACGGTGGGATCGAGCCACACCCCGAGAACCACACCGGCGAGCAACGCCAGCACCGCGATCATCGACCACCTCCGGAGGGGCTGGGAGACGTCCCGGAACCGGACGCCCCGGGACTGGCGGACCGGTCACCCGACGGCGAGGGGCTCGGGCTTTCCGGCGGTTCCGCGTAGCGTAGCCGCGGCTCGGGAGCGGCCGGCAGGGTGAGGTCGTCCGCCTCCCGCACCCCGAACGACAGACCCGTCTTCTGCGCCACGTCGCGCATCAACGCCGCGTTGCGGCTCTGCTCGAACCTGCGCTTCATCGAATCCGGACCGATCGCCGACACCTCGTACGGCCCCGTCACCGGCCGGAAGTCCACCAGGATCGCCTCGCCCGCGGAACGGATCGTCGACGTCGCGGTCAACCGCTGACCGTTGATCGACACCGCCTCCGCGCCGGCGCTCCACAGCGCGTTGGCCACACCCTGCAGGTCGCTGTACAGCACCCGCGGCGGGCCCGCCCCGGCGCCGGTCACCGCGTCCGCGTCACCGGGAGCGTCCGCCAACCGGACCACCACCCCGTCGCCACGCACCCGGCCCAGCCCGGTCCCCGCCTCCAGGTCCCGCAGCCGCGCCGCCGCTGAACCGCTCAACGCCGCGTCCCGCTGCCGGCTGACCTCCTCGCGCAGCTGGTCGGCGCGGGCGGACAACTCGTCGGTCGCGTGCTCCCGCTCCTTGATCTGCGCCACCAGACCCGACCGGGCCTGGCTGCGCCCCGGCTCGTCCTCCATCGTCTGCCGGTACGCCACCGCCAGGAGGAACCCCAGCACCACCAGCACGACCACGGTGACCGACCGCGTCGACCGGGCCCGCCACGGCGGAGGCGGATCCGCCCGCCGCCGTTCCGCGGCCGCCGCGTACCCCGGCTCGAGGGGGTTGCGGAACAGCTCGGTGAGGAAGTCCGGCGCGTACACGCGCGCCGGGCGCTCGCCCCGGTCGTCCGCGCTCACGCCGCCGCCCCCGTCGCGCGCGCCGCCCGGATCAGCCGGACCGCCTGCACCACGTACATGGCGCCGGCCACCCAGTAGAGCACCAGACCCCACCAGGCCAACGCCCAGCCGATCGCGCCGGCCGCCGCCTCGGCGCCGGACACCGCGTGCGCCAGCAGCAGCGTCGGGAACGCGGCCAGCAGCAGGAACGTGGCGGTCTTGCCGACGTAGTGCACCGGCGGCGGCCCGTACCCGTAGCGGCGCAGCACCGCCAGCGAGACGAGCAGCAGCAGCTCCCGGGCGAGGAGCGCCGCGGTGAACTGCCAGGGCACCACCTCGCGGGCGGTGAACGCCACCAGCGTGGCGAGGATGTAGAGGCGGTCGGCGAGCGGGTCGAGCAACTCCCCCAGCCGGCTCACCTGGCGCAACCGGCGCGCGACCCAGCCGTCCACCCAGTCGGTGGTGCCGCCCACGGCCAGCACCACGAGCGCCGCCACGTCCGCGTGGACGACGAGCAGGAGGTAGAGGAACAGCGGCACACCGAGCAGCCGAAGGAAGCTGATGAGGTTGGGCAGCGTGAGGATGCGACCGCTGGCCGTGCCGCCGGGGTGATCTGCCTCAGCCGGCCGACGCGACACCGAACCTCCTCCGCCACACGATCCGGCGCCCGACCGCGTCGGGCGCTGCGGGAAGACGTGCGCACTGTCGGGCCGGCCACCGCCGGCGCCCTCTCCGCGGCCCCGCCGAACGGGACCTTCGCCTGAAGTCGGCCCGCGATCGACGATCGCGGGCCGGACGAGTTGCGCTGCCACTATATCGGGCTGCTCGCCTTCCCCCGTTGCCCCGAGGGCCGGGCCGGCGTGTGCCTGTCGCGTGTGGTGTGCCTCACCACCCGTACGGCATCCTAGGACGATAGGAGCCGCCCCCGAATGAGCCACGCCTCGCCGCCTGGACCACCGCCATCGCCCGCCACCCACCCGACGTCGATCACGGCAGCCAGGCGCGGCGGCGCGGCCGGTCAGGCCGTCCGTACCGTCGGATCCTCCTGCGGCTCGCCCGCTCCCCTGGCCGCGGCCTGCGTGAACGCCAGCAGAGCGAGCAGCAGCTCGTGCTGCGTGCGTTGCGGCATCCGGTCGAGCACCGCCTGCACCGCCCGGTGCCGGCGCTCGGCCAGGTCGCGCAGGAGGTTCTCGCCGGCCGCCGTGGGCAGCAACCGGACCTCGCGGCGGTCCCGGGGATCCGCCGCGCGGCGCAGCAGCCCGATCGCCTCCAGCCGGTCGCAGAGCCGGCTCGCCGAGGACGGCACCACGTCCAGCAGCTCGGCCAACCGGTTGACGTTGGTCGACGGCCGGGCGCTGATCAGCGACAGCACCCGCAGCTGCGTCGGGGAGACCGAGATCTGGTGCCGCGACGCGGTCGAGTCGAGCACGGCCACGAGTGCCTCCGCGGCGGCCTCGATCGCCGCGGCGAGATTTGGAGGTCGCTCCACCCGATGTCACCTGCCATCGTCCCGCTGCTGCTGCCTGACCATCGCGGCCGCGCCCGTCACCCGGCATCCCGGCCACGGACACCGTGCCAGTCAAGGCAGACCACGACGGCGTCGTCGCGCAGGTCCGTGTCCGCATGGTAGGCGTGAAGTTCGCGCATCACCGTACCAACCGCCTCGGCCGCCGGCTGCAACCGCGTGGACCGCATGGCCCGGGCCATCGCCCGGTCCCCGTACGGTTCCTGGCCCGCGGGAGTGGCCGCCCAGACCCCGTCGCTCACCACGAAGAGCCGGTCGCCCGGCGCCAGCGTGAACTCCTGCAGGTCGTAGCGGGCCTCGGCGAACATGCCCAGCGGCAGCTGCTGGTCCAGCCCGATCGGCTCGACGGTGCCGCCGCGCAGCCGCAGCACGTGCGGCGAGCCGGCGTCCACCGCCCGTATCCGCCCGGTGCGCACGTCGAGTTCGAGCAGCAACGTGGCCACGTGCCGCCGGCCGCGGTGCTGGTAGTAGAGCGTGTCCGAGGCCAGCTCCGCCTGCTCGACCAGGCCGCCCTCGGAGCGGCGGGCGTTGCGCATCGCGTTGACCGCGACCGCGGTGAGCAGCGACGCGGACAGGCCGGTGCCGTCACCGTTGAGGACCGTGACGGTCAACGTGTCACCGTCGAGGGACCAGTCGAAGTGGTCACCGCCCACTGTGTACGCCGGTTCGAGCTGGCCGGCGAGGTGGAACGTCTCGTGGGTGACACTGCGCCCGGGCAGCAGTTCCCACTGCATCTCGGCGGCCATGGTGAGCCGTTCCCGGCGTCGTACCCGGCGGTAGCGGTCGGTCTCCCGGTCGGCGGCGCGCAGCGCCACGGCCAGGTCCCCGGCGATGTCGGCCGCCCGTTCCTCGACCCCCGGGCCGGGCCCGTCCGGCAGCTCGATCATCAGCACACCGAGCCGCTCACCCCACACCGTCAGCGGCAGGTAGAGCCGGCACCGGCCGTCGTCCGCCGCGTCACGGACGGGCCGCTGGCTGCTGAAGCAGCGCTGGGCCACCCCCTGACAGTCGAGGAAACCGGCGTCCGGCAGCTCCGGATCGAGCACCGGCCACAGGCCGCTGATCCGGTAGTCGGCGATGAACACGTCGGTCCGGCTCGCCCCCAGCAGGGACCGAATGGCGCTGTCGGCGGCCTCCGCGAGCTGGTCGGGCGGGGCCGCGCGCAGGGTGCGCGCCACCGGATCGGGGGTGTCCAGCATGGTTGTTCCTCCGCGAAACTTGCAGTAGGGCAAGCATCATACGGAGGGTCCCCGACCGCGCCGGACAGGGTGCCCACGCGACGCGCGGCTCAGTCCTCCCCGCGGACCGCGACGGCGCCGTGGAACGCGTCGGGCAGCTGCGGCGGCGGCCCCTGGGGCCGCCAGTGGGTGACCGGAACAATTCCGTCGTCGGTGGGCGTCCAGCGGCCCAGCAGCGGCCGGAACGCCGCCGGCGACCGCATCCGGAACGCGGGGCCCATCATGGCCAGCGCCTCCGGATACCCGGCCAGCTCCTCGGTGTCGAAGTCGATGGCGAGGCAACTGCCCGGCGCCGCCGCCGCATAGAGTTCGTCGAGCGTCCGGGCCAGCGTGTCGTCGTCGAGGAACGCCGCGAGGCCCAGGAAGACCACGCCCACCGGCCGCCGCCCCCAGCCCGGCACGAACCGGTGCAGTTGGGCCGGGTCGATCGTGCCGACGTCCGTGGCGTCGCCGTAGCCGTAGCCGGCCCGGTCGCTGCCGGCGAGGATGCGCTGCCCGAGCCGGATGGTGACCGGGTCCACGTCCGTGTAGAGCACCGTCGCCTCCGGTGCCGCCTCGTGCACGTTGCCCCTCGTGGGCACCCCGGCACCGAACACCAGGAACCCGTCCACCCCGCGGTCGGCCACCGCCCGCACCGCGCGGCCCAGGAAGGCGCGCAACGCGCGAAACACCGGCGCGCACGGCCCGTACGCCCGCTCGAAGGCCTCCGCCGCGGCGACGTCGACCGGGAAGTGGTGGTCCCCGCCGAGCCAGAAGTCGATCATGCGGGCGGTGCTCGGCTGCTCCGGCTCAACCATCGATGACGCTCCCTCCCCGGTGGTCGCCGCCAGCGTACCGACCGGGCGTCTCGCGCGGTATCGCTCCGGCGGCCCCGGGGCGGCCGGGATACTGGCCGCAGTGGGCGGGAGGTGGACGGTGAACTCGTCGGACGGCGCGGCCGTGGTGGTCGGCGTGGACGGCTCCGAGCCCGCGCTGCGCGCGGTGCGCGTCGCCGCGGTCGAGGCGACCCGCCGCAACCGGCCGCTGCGGGTCGTCCACGGGTTCATCTGGCCGCTGCTGCACGTGCCGCTCGCCCCGCCGGCCGACGGCCCACCCGGGGGCGGGCTGCGCGAGCAGGCCCAGGAGCTGGTCGCCACCGCGGTCGCCGAGGCCGAGACCGCCGCGCCCGGCGTACGGGTCTCCGGCGAGATCATCGACGGGGAGGCGTCCGCGGTGCTGCTCGGGGAGGCGCCCGCCGCCGCCATGATCGTGCTCGGCGACCGGGGGCTGGGCGGCTTCTCCGCCCTGATCGTCGGCTCCGTCGCCATCCAGGTGACGTCGTACGCCGACTGCCCGGTGCTGGTGGTACGCGGCACGACACGCACCGACGGACCGGTCGTGGTCGGCGTGGACGGATCGGACCTGTCCACCCTGGCCGTCCAGTTCGCCGCCGACACCGCCGCCGCGCGTGGCGCCGACCTGCTCGCGCTGCACGCGTACCGCCATCCGGTCTCCACCGGCCCGGGCGACATGCAACCGCTCGTGTACGACGAGGCCCTGCTGCACCGCGAGGAGGAACGGGTGCTCGACGAGGCCGTCGCCGGTCTCGGCGACCGGTACCCGGGGCTGCGGGTGACCCGGCGGGCGGTGCACGCCCGCGCCGGCGCGGCGCTCGCCGAGGCGTCCCGCGACGCCCAACTGCTGGTGGTCGGTGGGCGGGGGCGCGGCGAGTTCACCGGGTTGCTGCTGGGGTCGGTGAGCCAGTCGGTGCTGCACCACGCGGACTGCCCGGTGGCCGTCGTCCGCGCCGCGCACGGTTGACCAGACGCGCAACGGGTAGACGCCTCCGGTACGCCATCGGCGACAGCGACCGGAGGAGGCAGTGATGCCAGGACCACGGCCGGGTAGCAACGCGTACGACAAGCTGCGGGCACGGCTGCGCAACGCGATCGACGACTCCGGACGGCGGGTGCCCGACGGCCGGGCCAACCAGGTCGCGAACCGGATCCTCCAGGAGGACCGGGGCCAGCGCGGTGTGATCCGGGGCGAGCGGGTCTACGGCCCCAAGGGCGAGCGCGAACCGGGCGACCCGAAGTGAGGACGGCCGAGCTGACCGACGGCGCCATCGCGGGCGCCGTCGGCAGCACCGCTCTGAACGTGGTGACATACCTGGACATGGTGCTGCGGGCCCGCCCGGCCTCCAGCACACCGGACGACGCGGTCGGACGGCTGGCCGGCGCGGTGCACGTCGACCTGGGCACGGGTCCGAAGGCAACGAACCGTCGCTCGGGGCTCGGCGCGCTGCTCGGCTACGCCACGGGCATCGGCGTCGGCGTCGGCTTCGCGCTGCTCGCCCGGGGCCGCCGGTGGCCGCTGGCCACGGCCGGGGGTCTGCTCGGCGCCGGCGCCATGACCATGACGGACGGTTCGCTCACGGCGCTGAAGGTCACCGACCCACGCACCTGGAGCCGGTCGGACTGGATCAGCGACATCGTGCCGCACCTCGTGTACGGGTTGGCGGCCGCAGCCACGTGGAACCGGCTGCGACCGCCCTGCAAGCGCAGGTGACGCTCAGCCCCGCGCGTCGCTCTCGTCGTCGGCCAGCGGCTCACCGGCCGGGCCGTACGGCGACGCCTGCCCCTTCGGGACCGGCCGGCCCTGGTCGCCGCGGGACGACCCCCGGTTGAGCGGATGGCCGGTCGGCTTCGGGCCCTTGCTGTACTGGCTCGTCGCGCCCTTGTCGTTGCGTCGCAACTCCTCCTGCTGCGGGTTGACCACCGGTGTCTCCTTCCGCGTGGACGGCTCACGGCATCGACCGCCTCCACGGCCGGTTACCCGTCGCCGCCACCGCCATTCGCCGCCGCGACGGCGCCGGCCGCGACGGGCGCCGGATTCGCCACGCCGCGGCTAGCCGGGCGGTGGGCGGGTACACCGGGGGCGTGGCTGACGATCGGGCGGTGGCGCGGGTCCTGCTGGACCGGCAGGAACACACGTACGCCGAGGAGGCCGGCATCCGGCTCGCGGACCGGCCGGGGCCGCTGTACCAGTTGCTGGTACTGGCCACGCTGCTGAGCACCCGCATCCGGGCCTGCGTGGCGGTGTCCGCCGCGCGGGAACTCTTCGCCGCCGGCTACCGGACACCGCAGGCGATGGAGGCGGCGAGCTGGCAGCAGCGGGTCGACGCGCTCGGTCGCGGCCACTACCGCCGCTACGACGAGCGGACGGCCACCATGCTCGGCACGGGGGCGCGGCTCTGCCTGGACCGCTGGCACGGGGACCTGCGGCGCCTGCACCGCGAGGCCGGGGACGCGCCGGCCGCGCTGCGCCGGCTGCTCACCGAGTTTCCCGGCATCGGCCCCACCGGCGCGGACATCTTCCTGCGCGAGGCGCAGGCGGTCTGGCCGGATCTGCGACCGTTCACCGACCGGCGGACCCTGTCCGGTGCGAAGCGGCTCGGCCTGCCGGAGAAGCCGGACAAGCTCGCCGGCCTGGTCCGCGACGCCGACTTCGGCCGGCTCGCCTCCGCGCTCGTCCGCGTGGCGCTCGGCGAGGAGTCGGCCGGGGAGATCACGCGCGGCGCGGCCCGCCGGTGAGGCCGCCGGCGTCCTACTTCGCCGGCTGTCCCGGCTTGGTCAGGTGCCACACGAGCAGCGAGGCGGCCAGGGCGAGCAGCACCAGGCCGCCGGTGAGCCCCCGGCCCTCGTCCGGGTCCCGACCCGTGGTGCCGAAGTAGATCACCGCGAGCCCCGCGAGCACTGTCACGAACGTCCGCAACCCTCGGTCCTTCACATATCGGACGGTACGGGCGTCGCGCCGTGGCCGTGGGCGGAATGCTGGCTTTTCCCCCGCAGGGTGCGGCCGCCGGCGGATGACCGCGGCTCCGCCCCCGCGCCGGGTCGGCGCGTTCCGTCGGCGGGTGCCCGCAGCTCCTGCCCCGGGCCGGCCCGGCGCGGTGCTCAGTCGTCCGGCACGAAGCCGCGCAGCCGCACCCGCCGTACCGCCCGGTCGTGGACCTCGACCACCTCGATGGTCAGCCCGGGCAGCCGGACGGTCTCCCCCGGCCCGCTGGGCAGGTGGCCGAGGCCGGCCAGCACCAGCCCCGCCACGGTGGTGTACTCCCGGGACACGGGGAAGCTGAGCCGCACCCCCACGTCCGGCAGGTCGTGCAGGGGGAAGTCGCCGGGCAGCAGCAGCGCACCGTCCGGTTCCCGGACGACACCGCACACGTCCCGGTCCGTCTCGTCGTACAGCTCGCCGACCACCTCGGCGAGCAGGTCCTCCAGGGTGATCATGCCGTCGATGCCGCCGTGCTCGTCGACCGCCAGCGCGAGCTGCTGGTGCTGCTGACGCAGCTGCCGCAGCGCGTCGGACACCGGCAGGGACGCGGGCAGCAGCAGCGGCGGCCGGGCCCGCTCCCCCACGGTGCCGCGCGTCGGGTCCACCAGGTCACGGATGTGCACCACCCCGATGACCTCGTCCAGGCCGCCGGGCCCGGTCACCGGCGCCCGGGAGCGACCCGCGGCGGCGAGCCGGCGCATACCCTCCTGCGGGGAGAGCGCGGCGGGCAGCGTCGTCACGTCCCGCCGCGCCACGAGGATCTCCCGCAACGTGCGGCCGGCGATGTCGAACGCCCCCGTGAGGATCTCCCGCTGCTGGGCGGAGAGGCCACGCTGGCTGACCAGCATCTCGCGCAGCTCCTCCTCCGTGACCTCCTCACGGCGGGCCCGCGGGTCGCCCCCAGCCAGCCGCACCACCATGTTCGTGGTGACGCTCAGCAGCCAGACGGCGGGCCGGGACAGCCGGGCGAGCACGTCCAGCGGCCCGGCGCTGACCAACGCCCACCGCTCGGCCCGCTGCATCGCGAGCCGCTTCGGCGCCAACTCCCCCACGACCAGCGTCACGAAGGTCAGGATCACGGTCACCACGACAACGGCGGTGGGACGGGCCAGCCGGCCGAGGAAGCCCAGCGGGCCGACCAGCGGCTCCGCGAGACTCACGGCGGCGGCCGCGGACGCGAGGAAACCGGCGAGGGTGATGCCCAACTGGATGGTGCCCAGGTAACGGTTCGGGTCACGGGAGAGCCGGACCAGCCGCTCCCCCGCGCGGGAGCGCCGCCCCAGCCGGCGCAGCTGCCCCTCGCGCAGCGTCACCAGGGCCATCTCGCTGCCCGAGAGGGCGGCGTTGACCAGCACCAGCACCGCCACCAGCGCGAGCTGCCCGAGCTGCTCGCCCATCCGCGCACCCCCGTCCGCCCCCGCCGGCCGGACCGGCGCGCCCCCGCCCGACGGTCCCTACGCCACTCAACCGCAGCCCGTGCCGGCGCGCGTGCGGTTCCGTCGGGCTCAGTCGCTCTCCAGGTCGTCGAGCGAGATGGCGTGCGTCATGAGCCACCGCGCCAGCGCCGACATGCCGAACAGCCACAGCGGCGCCGACTCGGTGGTGCCGTTGGTGGCGAAGATCGCGAACCGGAGGTCGGGCGCCCGGTACGCCTCGATCCGCCACTTGTGCTGCCGGTCCCGCCAGACAGCGGAAGGGTCCATGGCGTCACCGTAGGTGACCGCGGGCGTACACACCGGCGGTTCGCGGCCCGACGGGGCGTCAGCCGACCACGACCCGGGCGTCGTCGGGCAGCCGGCGGGTCGCGCCGCGCCGGTCCAGGAGTTCGAGCAGCGGCACCGCCACCCGGCGGGTGGTGTCCAGCGCCCGCCGGGCCTCGGAGAGCGTGAACGGCTGCGGCAGCTTGGCCAGCACCCGCACCGCCTCGTCGAGCACGTCGGGCAGCAGCACCACGTTCTCGGCCAGCCGCAGCAGCGCCCCGGCGCGGACCGCCGCGCCGATCTCCCGGGGGCCCAGCCCCAGGTCGGCGAGCCGGTCGGCCTCCGGCGCGCGGAACGGCCGGTCGCCGTACTCGGCGCGGACGCGGCCCACGGCCCGCGCCACCGGCTCCGGCAGCGCGTCCGTGGCGGACGCCGTGACCCGCCCGCCGCGCAGGCGCAGCGGTGCGCGGACCAGCGCCTCCACGAGGGCACGGTCCGGCAGGCCGAGCCGCTGCCGCAGGGCCTCCACGGGCGCGCCCGGCTCCAGCGGGTGCTCCCGGGCGTGGCGGGCCACCTCCTGGGCCAGGCGGACGCCGAGCTGCCGCCAGTGCTCCGGATCGACCAGCCAGTCGCCGGCCACCGGGCGGACGTCGACCGGAACACCCATGCGGGTCAGGTCGGCGGCCCGGACCAGCCGGCGGCGGCGCAGCTCCCCGGCGAGGTCGGGTCGGCCGTCCAGGCCGGCCAGGACGGCCGCCCGCGCGGCCGCCGCGCCCCGGCGGGCCAGCGGCGGCGGCGCCACGTCGAGCACCGTCACCCCGCCGGCCACGTGGTGGCGACCCGGGTCACGCAGCAACGCCCGGTCGCCCACGAGCAGCGGCAGCGGCCGGGCCAGCCGCAGCCGGGCCGTATCGGGGCCCAGCGGCCGGACCCGGGCCGGCACGGCGGCCGAGCCGACGTGCACCGTAAGGGTGGACGGCAGGTCCGTGGCCGGGTCACCCGCGACCCGGACGTCCAGCACGTCGGTGCGGTGGAACCGGCCCGGGCTGAGCAGCGCGTCACCGCGCGCCAGACGATCCCGCGGCGTGCCACGCAGGTTCACCGCCACCCGGGCCACCGCGCCCACCTCGGGCCGGGGCACACCGAGCGACTGCAACCCGCGTACCCGGACCACGTCGCCGGTCCCCGCCAGCTCCAGTTCGTCGCCGACGCGCAACCGCCCCGCGCCCAGCGTCCCGGTGACCACCGTGCCGCTGCCGCGGATGGTGAAGCTGCGGTCCACCCAGAGCCGCACCGGGCCGTCCCCGACCGGGTCGGGCAGCCGCACGGCGAGCCGGTCCAGCGCCTCCCGCAGCTGCGGCAGGCCCGCGCCGGTCACGCCGCTGACGGCGACCGCCTCGACCGCACCGAGCGAGGAGGCGGCGATCTCCGCGCGGGCGCGCGCCACCGCGGGACCCGGATCGGCCAGGTCCGCCCGGGTCACCACGAGCAGGCCGTACGAGACACCGAGCGCGTCGAGCGCGGCCAGGTGCTCGGCGGACTGCGGCATCCAGCCCTCGTCGGCGGCCACCACCACGAGGGCGGCCGGCACCGGGCCGACCCCGGCGAGCATGTTCGGCACGAACCGCTCGTGACCGGGCACGTCGACGAACGCCACGGTGCCCCCGGACGGCAGCGTCGTCCACGCGAAACCGAGGTCGATGGTCATGCCCCGGCGGCGCTCCTCGGCCCACCGGTCGGGTTCCATGCCCGTCAACGCCCGCACCAGAGTGGACTTCCCGTGGTCGACGTGACCGGCCGTGGCGACGACCCACACGTCAGTCACCCTCCACCGGAACCGCCAGCACGGCGGCGCGTACCGTGTCGTCGGCCTCCGGCGGCACGCAGCGCAGGTCCAGCAGGAGCCGCCCGCGCACCACCCGGCCCAGCACGGGTGTCTCACCGGTGCGCAGCGGCGTCGCGTAGCGCTCGGGCAGGCTCAGCGCCCACGAGTCCAGCTCGACGCCGGGCGCCCCGCCCCCGCCGACCACCGCGACCGACGGCACCACCTCGGCCTTGCGGCCGTCCACGCCGAGCCGGTCCCGCAGCCGCTCCACCCGGCGACGCAGGACGCCGGGATCGGCGTGCAGCGCGGACCGGGTGGGGGTGTCGGGCCGGTGCAGGGTGGCCGCCAACGCCGCGAGGGTGAGCTTGTCCACCCGCAGCGCCCGCGCGAGGGGGTGCCGGCGCAGCCGCTCCACGAGGTCGGCGGCGCCCAGCAGCAGCCCGGCCTGTGGGCCGCCGAGCAGCTTGTCGCCGCTGGCCGTCACCAGATGCGCGCCGGCGCGCAGGGTGGTCGCCGCGTCGGGCTCGTCGGGCAGCAACGGGTCCGGCGCGAGCAGCCCGGAGCCGATGTCGGCGACGACCGGCACGCCGAGCGTCGCCAACTCGCGTACGCCCACGGCGGACGTGAAGCCCGTGACCCGGAAGTTCGACGGGTGCACCTTGAGCACGAAACCGGTGTCCGGGCCCACGGCGGCCGCGTAGTCGGCCAGCGTCGTCCGGTTGGTGGTGCCCACCTCGCGCAAACGGGCGCCCGTGCTGGCCAGCAGGTCCGGCAGGCGGAACCCGTCGCCGATCTCCACGAGCTCACCCCGGCTGACAACGATCTCCCGGCCCGCGGCGAGCGCGGTCGCGGCGAGCACCAGCGCGGCGGCGCCGTTGTTCACGACGTGCACGCCGCCGGCGGCGGGTACGGCGGCCGCCAGCGCGGCCATCGTGTCGCGGCCGCGGCGAGCACGCCGGCCGGTCGCGAGGTCCAACTCGACGTCGGTGTGCCCGGCGGCGGCGAGCAGCGCGTCCACCGCGGCGCGGGACAGCGCGGCCCGACCCAGGTTGGTGTGCAGCACGACACCGGTGGCGTTGAGCACCGCGCGGGGCGCCGGCGGCGGCAGCGCCGCCACGGCGGCGTCGCGCACGGCCTCGGGGCCGATCTCGCCGCGGCGGGCCCGCTCCTGCGCCGCGACCACGGCGGCCTTGACCCGGTCGCGGCCCAGCGTGGCCGCCGCGGCCGCCAGGGCGGGGTCGGCGAGCAGCAGGTCGGTGCGGGGTACGCGGCGCCGCGGGTCGGTGTCCCCGTCGCGCATCGCGTCAACTCCTACCGCGGTTGGCGGAGACGGACGGGAATCGAACCCGCCTGGCCCGGGTCCCGGACCACACCGGTTTTGAAGACCGGGAGGGGCACCAGCCGCCTGAACGCCTCCACGGAGTATTTGACCACAACGCACCCACGGCCGCGCGGCGAGATCGAGAAGACGGGGTCAGCCGGCGTCGGTGGTCCGCCGCCGGTCCGCCCGCTCCCGCTGCGGCACCACCGTGTACTTCGGATCCCGGGCCGAGGCCACGCCGGCGTAGAAGACACCGAACCGGGTCGCCACGGAGGCCGCCAGCAGCGCGGCGCCGGACAGCGCGGACACCACCCGGCTGCGCCGGCCGACCAGCGCGCCCACCACCCCGGCCGCGGTGAGCGCCCGGCCGGTTCGCAGCAGCCGGCCCGGAAGGCCGAGACGGAACGGCTCCGAGAGCAGGCCGATGCGGGTCTCCACCCGGTGCGACCCGCTGAGTTCCAGGGCCGCGCCGAGCAGCGCCATCCGCCGGGCCGGCCCGGCCTGCGCCGTCGGCGCGGCGATCAGCCCCACGCCGGCGCCGCTGGCCAGCGCGCTGCCCGCGAAGATCACGGGCAGCTCCGGGTACGCCTCGTGCCACGACGGCACGGCCGTGTCGGAGAGCAGCACCCCCGTGTACGTGGCCAGCGCCGGCGCGACGGCCGCCGCGGCCAGCCCGGCCACGTCCCCCGCCGGGGACAGCACCCGGCGGGCCAGCCCGGGCAGCCCGCGCTCGGGCAGCCACGGCGCCGCCTCCGCGACAGCGGCGACCCCGGCCGCCGGCCCGAACACGGTGAGGATCCAGGTGCCCACCGACATCGGCGAGGTCAACTTCGCCACCCGCAGCATGTGGTGGAACCGCTCCGGCCGGCCGAGATCCCGGATCAGGAACCCGGCGCTGGCGCTGACGGCCGCGAGCGCGGTCACCCGGCCGGCCCGCCGCAGCGCCGGCCGACCGGTGAGCTGCGCCCCCGCGGCGAGCAGCGACGAACCGGCCGCGAGACCGCCGGTGAAAAGGTACGCGGCGATGTCCTTCTTCCACACCGGCGCCTTGAGGATCGGCCGTCCGTAGTACGAGACGAACTCGGCCTCGGGAACCCGCAGCTCCTCGCCGCCACCACGACGCACCCTGCGGCGGCCGGGCCGGGCGTCGCGGGCCGGCACCGGCGCGTAACCCGCCTCCGCCGCCTCGGCGTCGCCGCGCGGCGCGTACGACCGGAAGGCCGTCGACCGGGCGCCCTCCTCGGCCGGCTGCCCCTCGACGTCCGAACGGCCGCGCTCCACGCGGTCACGGAACCGGCGGAACCGGTCACCGACCGGGCGGTCCGGGCTCACGACGATCCTCCCCCGACGAACGCGACCACGGCGGCGGCCGCCATGGCCAGGGCGGCCAGGCCGGCCCGCTTCCACATCTTCGGCAGGTCCCGGGTCGTGACCACCGGGTCCGGCGGCAGCCCGTACACCTCCGGCTCGTCGAGCAGCAGGAAGAACGCGCCGTCACCGCCCACACCGTCGGTGGGGTCGTGGCCGTAGAGGCGGGCCTCCGGCACCCCCCGCTCGTGCAGGGTCGCCACCCGGGCCGCGGCCCGCTCCCGCAGCTCGTCGAGCGGCCCGTACTGGATCGACTCGGTAGGGCAGGCCTGCGCGCAGGCCGGTGTCTTGTCCGCGCCGATGCGGTCGTAGCAGAGCGTGCACTTCCACGCCCGCCCGTCGCCCTTACGCTGGTCGATGACGCCGTACGGGCAGGCGGAGATGCAGTAGCCGCAACCGTTGCAGATGTCCTCCTGCACCACGACCGTGCCGAACTCGGTGCGGAACAGCGAGCCGGTCGGGCAGACGTCCAAACAGGCCGCGTGCGTGCAGTGCTTGCACACGTCGGACATCATCAGCCACCGGAAGTCGGTGCGGGTCTCCGCGCCCGTGGCCCGCCCGGGCGGCTCCGCACCGGGCATGCCGAGGAACTCCGGCCCCGCGGCCATCCGCGCGGCGGGCTCCGGCGAGCCGGGCGGCACCCCCGGATCCGTGCCGGTCGGGTTACCGGTCCCCGACGCGATGGCCGCCGAATCGGCGCTCACCGAGCCGCCGGTCGGGTTACCGCCGAACGGCGGCGTCCGGTGGTCCGCCGGGCGGGGCTGCTCGATGAAGGCGACGTGCCGCCACGAGTTCGCCGTCAACGCGCCCGTGTTGTCGTACGACATACCCAGCAGGTCCAGGCCGGAGGTGGGGACGTCGTTCCACTCCTTGCACGCCACCTCACACGCCTTGCACCCGATGCAGATGCTCGTGTCGGTGAAGAACCCCATCCGCGGCGGCGCCTCCGCCCAGCCGGCCTCGGGTGCCGGGTCCAGCGGGCCGTAGAGGCTGTTCCGGTCAGGAATCATTCCGCGTCTCACCACCGTCGGAGGTGACGACCGGCGAGAGCCGGCCCGGCGTGATGCCCGCCCGCCGCCGGTAGTCGTCGACCAGCTCGCGCAGCGCCGGCCCGGTCGGCCGGCGGCCCGGCCGCACGTCGCACGTGCCCACCTTGCTCTCCTGGATCAGCACGTTGGGGTCCAGGGTGATCCCGAACAGATCGTTGGCCGAGTCGCCGGTGACCAGCCCCTCGAAGCCGAAGTGGTACGGCAGCCACAGCTGGTGGATGACGCGGCCGTCCAACCGCAGCGGGGTGAGCCGGTCGGTCACCAGCACCCTCGCCTCGATCACGGCGCGGCCGCTGACCAGGTGCGCCCAGCCCAGGTGGGTGAGGCCCACCTCGGTGGCCAGCTCCGGCGACACCTCCACGAACATCTCCGGCTGCAACTCGGCCAGCGGCGGCACCGTCCGGCTCATCCCGCCCGCCGTGTGGTGCTCGGTGAGCCGGCTGACCGTGAACACGTACGGGAAGACCGACGAGTGCTCCTCCGGCGGGCTCGGGTTCACCGAGTTCACCGGGTGCGCGTACGTCTTGCGGGTGGGGTTGGACTGCTGCCGGTACAGCGCGTTGCGCACCGGCGACTCCACCGGCTCGTAGTGGGTGGGCAGCGGCCCGTCCACCGTCCCGGCCGGCGCGTACAGCCAGGCCTTCCCGTCGCCCTGCATCACGAAGGCGTCGTCACCGGCGATCCCGTCCGGCCCGGACGTGCCCGGCTCCGGCCGGTACGACGGCGGCTTCGTCTTCTCGAAGTCCGGCACGTCGTAGCCGGTCCACTCGCGCTTCTCCTCGTCCCACCAGACGTACTTCTTCCGCTCGCTCCACGGCCGGCCCTGCGGGTCGGCGGAGGCCCGGTTGTAGAGCGTGCGCCGGTTCGCCGGCCAGGCCCAACCCCACTCGCCGGCCACCCAGTTCTGCTCGTGCCGGGACTTGCGGCGGGCGGCCTGGTTCACCCCGTCCGCGTACACGCCGCTGTAGATCCAGCAGCCCATCGCCGTCGAGCCGTCGTCCCGGGCCTCGGTGAACCCGCCCAGCGGCCGGCCGGTGGCCACGTCGTACCCGTTGATCTCGTAGAGCACCGCCTCGCCGCTCGGCTCCGCGTGCGGGCCGTGCGTCGGGTAGTTCCAGTTCAGGTCGAGCAGCGCCCGGTCGCGGGGCTTGTCCGAGCCGGCGAGCTTCTCCCGCAGCTTGCGACCCAGGTGGTAGAAGAACCACAGTTCCGAACGTGCGTCGCCCGGCGGCTCCACGGCCTTCTCCCGCCACTGCAGCAGCCGCTGCGTCTGGGTGAACGTGCCCTCCTTCTCCACGTGCGACGCGGCCGGCAGGAAGAACACCTCGGTGCGGCACTCCTCCGGCACGATCTCCCCGGTGGCCACCTCGGGACCGTTCTTCCAGAACGTGGCACTCTCGATCATGAACAGGTCGCGGACCACGAGCCAGTCCAGGTTCGCCATGCCGAGCCGCTGGGCGCGACCGTGCGCGGAACCGACGGCCGGATTCTGCCCGAGCAGGAAGTACCCCTTCACCTTCCCGTCGATCATGTTGAGCACCTGCTGGTAGGTGCCGTGGTCGCCGGTCATGCGGGGCAGGTAGCCGTAGCAGAAGTCGTTCTCCGGCGTCGCCGCGTCCCCCCAGTACGCCTTCAACAGGCTCGCGCAGTAGGCGCGGGCGTTACCCCAGAAGCCCTTCTGCCCCGGATGCCGGATGGCGCGCGTCCAGTCGTCGAACGTCGCGTGGTTCGCGTGGTGCGGCATCGGCAGGTAACCCGGCAGCAGGTTGAACAGCGTCGGGATGTCCGTGGACCCCTGGATGCTGGCGTGCCCGCGCAGGGCCAGCACGCCGCCGCCGGGCCGGCCGATGTTGCCCAACAAGGTCTGGATGATCGCGCCGGTGCGGATGTACTGCGCGCCGACGGTGTGCTGCGTCCACCCCACCGAGTAGATGAGCACCCCGGTGCGCTCCCGGCCGGAGTTCTCCGTCCACGCGCGGGCCAGCTCGAAGAACTTCTCCTGCGGGATGCCGCACACCCGCTCCACCATCTCCGGCGTGTAGCGGGAGTAGTGCCGCTTGAGGATCTGGTAGACGCAGCGCGGATGCTGCAACGTCTCGTCCCGCTGCGTATGACCGCTTATCGGCATGCCGTGGGACTCGTGCCGCAGCCCGGCCGCGGTCTCCCGCTCCTCGCCCGTGTCCCGGACCCCGGAGTTCCCCTCCTGTCCCGCGTACTGCCAGGTCTTCTGGTCGTACCCCCCGGTCTCCGGGTCGAAGCCGGAGAAGATGCCGTCGCCGTCCTCCGTGTCGACGAACTGGTCGCTGACGATCGTCGCCGCGTTGGTGTACGCCAGGATGTACTCCCGGAAGTCCAGCTCGTTCTCCAGGATGTACCGCACCACCGCGCCGAGCAGGGCGATGTCCGTACCCGCCCGGATCGGCACGTACGTGTCGGCGAGCGCGCTCGTCCGGGTGAACCGCGGGTCGACGTGGAAGACCCTCGCGCCGCGCTGCTTGGCCTCCATCACCCACTGGAAGCCCACCGGGTGGGCCTCGGCCATGTTCGAGCCCTGGATGACGATGACGTCAGCGTTGGCGAGGTCCTGCTGGAAGTCCGTGGCGCCGCCGCGACCGAAGCTGGTCCCCAGACCGGGGACGGTGGCGGAGTGTCAAATGCGGGCCTGGTTCTCGATCTGGAGCGCCCCCATCGCCGTGAACAGCTTCTTGATGAGGTAGTTCTCCTCGTTGTCCAGCGTCGCCCCGCCCAGGCTGGAGATGCCCAGCGTGCGGTTCAGCGGGCGGCCCTCGTCGTCGACGTCCTCCCACGTCTCGTCGCGGGCGGCGAGCACCCGGTCGGCGATCATGTCGAGCGCGACGTCGAGATCCAGGTCCTCCCACTCCGTCGCGTACGGCCGGCGGTAGCGGACCTTCGTCTGGCGCAGAGGGCTGGTCACCAGGCTCTTGCTGGCCGCGCCCTTCGGGCAGAGCCGGCCGCGGGAGATCGGGCTGTCCGGATCCCCCTCGATCTGGGTGACCTGCCCGTCCTTGACGTACACCCGCTGGCCGCAACCGACCGCGCAGTACGGGCAGATCGACCGCGCCATGCTGTCGGCCGTCTCCGTACGCGCCGTCAGCTCCGCCGAACGGGGCGACTGCGCCGCCGCGCCACGGCCGAGCGGGTCCGTGCCGGAGAGTTGCCGGTAGACCGGCCAGCCCTCGATGAAGGTACGCAGACCCACCGGGGCACCTCCCTCCCGACCGTCGACGCCGACCTCATGAACATATGCCAACCGACGCCGTCCCGCGCGCGGAGCCGGCGGAATTTCTGATCTCGCTTCGGCTTCCGGGCGTCCGCCAACAGACAGCGCCGCCCCCGGCCGGGTGGCCGGGGACGGCGCTGGGGTGTCGGTGTGCAGGTCGCCTCTCGGCGAGTGGCGCGACGCGGCTCCAGCCGAACGGTATTCCGCGACGGCAGTTATAGGTGAGGCCCGGGGACACTGGACACACCGACACCCCACA
>NZ_RBAN01000005.1 GCF_003626655.1 Micromonospora costi | reverse complement strand
GCCAACCGTCTGGGCAACGCCATGACCAACACGCAGACCCTCACCCAGCAGCAGCGCCCGGCGAGCACCAACAACCTCTTCGTCGCCTGGGAGACCCTGACCCACGGCGAGAACCCGAACTGACCCGACGCGCGGCGGGCCGCCACCGTGCTCCCGGTGGCGGCCCGCCGCGGCGGTGTCAGCCGAGGTGGCGGGCGAAGAACCGGACGCTGCTGTCCAGCTCGTGCGCGGGGATCTCCCCGTGCCTGCCGGGGTTCGCGTGCAGCGTCTTCTCGGCCGAGGCCAGGGCGTCGAACAGCGCCAGGCTCTGGGCCCGCGGCACCCGCTCGTCGTCCCACTGCACCAGGAACTCCACCGGCACGGTGATCCGCGCGGCGGCCTCGGCCGAGGCGAGCGCCCCGCCCAGGCCCAGGACCGCCGCGCGGACCCGGGGCTCGGCGGCGACGAACGGAACGCCGAGCCCGCACCCCAACGACACCCCCCAGTAGCCCACGGGACCGGCGCCGACATGGTCGAGGCCCTGGACGGCGTCCAGGACCGCCCGCCATTCCGGGACGGTACGGCGGGCGACGAGCGCCTGGAAACCGGCGATCAGTGGCGCGAGGTCCTCCCCCGCGTCCACGCGAGCCTGGTTCCCGGTCGCGATCCGGTCGTACTCCGGGTCCGTCGGCCGGTCGCCGTGGCCGGGCACGTCGACCGCCGCGACCGCGTAGCCGCACTCGGCCACGAAGCGGCGCGCGCGAGCCACCATGCCGGGAGCCAGCTTGTGCTGGCCGCCGCCGTGGCCCAAGAGGATGAGGGGACGGGCGCCGGCGGCGCCGTCCGGCGTCCACAGGGCGCCGGGAATCTCGCCGAGGGTGAAGAGCTGTTCGGTGACGCCGTCACGGGACGTCTGGGAGGTGAAGCGCATGACGTGTTCCGCCTTCCGGGGTGCCGTCTGTCGGGCACTCCCTAGGCCATGCGAGGGAGGGAGCCCCGATCCGTCGTAGCGTTGATGGGTCTCACCTCCTCAGCTCGCACCAGCGTGGCGCACGGCGGCGCCGAACGTACCACGGGCGCCACCCTCATCAGTTCCGCTGATGCGGGGCATCTCCAGGATTCGTTGGATCCGATGCGCCCGGCGGTCCAGGCTTGTGTCGACAGGCCACCGGCCGACAGCAGGAGGAGCAGGAACATGAACACGTCAGGACGCGTCGCGATCGTCACCGGCGGTTCCCGGGGCATCGGGCGCCAGGTCGTCGCGCGCCTGGCCGCCGACGGGTACGCCCTCGTGGTCGGCTACATCGGCAACCAGGCCGAGGCGGAGGCGGCGGTGGAGGAGGCCCGCGCGGCGGGCGCGGAGGCCATCGCCGTACGGGGGGACGTGGCCGACGAGGACGCGGTGGCCGCGCTCTTCGACGCCGCGGAGCAGCGGTTCGGCGGCGTCGACGTGGTGGTGAACGCCGCGGGCATGATGAAGCTCGCGCCGCTGGCCACCCTCGACCTGGATGAGCTGGACCGGATGCTGCGGGTGAACGTGCGCGGCGCGTTCGCCGTCGACCAGCAGGCCGCCCGCCGGGTGCGCCGCGGCGGCGCCATCATCAACTTCTCCAGCTCGCTGACCCGGTTCTCCCGGCCGGGCTACAGCGCGTACGCGGCCAGCAAGGCCGCGGTCTCGGCGATCACCCTGATCCTGGCCCGTGAGCTGCGCGGCCGGGACGTGACCGTGAACGCCGTGGCCCCCGGGCCGACCGCGACCTCGCTGTTCCTCGACGGCAAGGACGAGCAGACCATCGCCCGGATGGCGGCCGAGCCGCCGCTCGAGCGCATCGGCACCCCGGAGGACATCGCCGAGCTGGTGGCGTTCCTGGCCGGCCCGGGCCGCTGGGTCAACGGCCAGGTGCTGTACGCCAACGGCGGGGCGATCTGACACCTGCGACCCGTCCGGCCGTGGTGGCGCGGCCCGTGCCCGGCGGTCCCGACGGGCCGGCCGGGCCGGGTCGTCGCCACTCCCCGACCCGTTCGGGGAGGCCCACGCTCCGGCGACCGGCGGTCGGCGTGTGTGATCCTGGGCGGCGTGGAACTGAGGCACCTGGAGTACTTCGCCGCGGTGGCCGCCGAACACAGCTTCACCCGGGCGGCGAACCGGCTCCACGTGGTGCAGTCGGCGGTGTCCGCGGCGATCTCCGCGCTGGAGCGGGAGCTGGGCGCGACCCTGTTCGAACGCGGCGCGCACGGGGTGCTGTTGACCGAGGCCGGCGAGGCGCTGCTGCCGCAGGCGCGGGCCACCCTCGACGCCGCCCAGGCGGCCCGGGACGCGGTGCACGAGGTCGGCCGGGACCTGCGCGGCACGGTCGTGGTCGGCTGCCTGACCGGCGTCGGCGGGATCGACTTCGCCGGCCTGCTCGGGGAGTTCCACACCCGGCACCCACGGGTGGTGCTCCGGTTGCGGGCCGCCACCTGGAACGGCTCGGCCGGCCTGGCCCGCTCGCTGGTCGACGGTGAGATCGACGTGGCGTTCCTCGGCGTGAGCCGCCGGCCGTTTCCGCACCTGCGGACCCGGATGCTGCTGCCGGTGCCCCAGGTGCTCGTGGTGCCGGCGGGGCATCGGCTCGCCGGGCGGGACAGCGTGGTGCTGGCGGACGTGGCGGACGAACCGTTCATCGACTATCCGGTCGGCTACGCCAACCGCACCACCAACGACCAGGCGTTCAACGCGGCCGGCCTGACCCGGCAGATCGCCATGGAGGTGGCCGACGTCACGGTCGCGGCCGAGTTCGTCCGGCACGGGCTCGGGGTGGCCATCCTGCCGGTCCGCGCCGTGCCGCCGGGGCCGGAGGTGCGGGCGCTGCCGGTCACCGACCAGTCGCTGGAGTGGGCGCTGCACGCGGCCACCGCCACGGGTCGCCGGGTCAGCGCGGCGACGGCCGCCCTGCTCACGATGGTCGACGCCCACCTCCAACCCTGACGGCGGACGCCCGGGCGGCGGACGCCGGGTGTGGGCGACGGCAACGAGCGCGACGGATACTCGCACGGGATGTGACGCAGTCCTCTCTTGTCGATCTTGATAGCCCGGATGTGGCATCGTGGCGAGGATGGAGCCGCAGGTGGATGCCCGTAAGCGCCACAGGCTGCCCGAGCCCGTCCGGGTCAGCCTGCGGGTGCTGCGCGACTACCGGCCCACCGTCGCCCGGGTACGCGCGCTGATCCGGAGTATGGCGACCTCGTTCGTGGTGCTCGCCACGACGCTCTGGCTTCTGCCCGGGGTCACCGCGAGCGGCCTGGTGGCGATGCTGTGGCTGGTCGCCCTTGTCACCGTGCTCGGCGCGGTGCTGCGCCCGTTGCTGCTGGCCCTCGCGACCGCGCTCGGCGGTCTCGGCGCTCTCGCCATCGGCGTGGGCGTCCAGGCCGTGGTCATGTACGTGGCGCTGCGCCTGGACCCGAAGGCGCACGTCGCCGGGTTCGCGGTCGCGTTCGTGGCGGCGTGGCTCGCCGTGGCGCTCGCCAACATCGTGAACTGGCTCGCCGACGCCGGCACCGACGACACGTTCGTCAGCGAGACGCTGCGGCTCATGACCCGGGTCCGCCGGGCGACGGGCCGCCGCCGGACCTCCGCCCGACGGGGCCGGGCCGCCGCGGGGCGGCCGGACGACGACCAGCAGGCTGACGGTCTGCTGGTCATCCAGCTCGACGGGGTCGCCGCCCCACTCGTCCAGTGGGCGGTCCGCGCCGGCAACCTCCCGACGATCGGCCGCTGGCTGCGCTCGCGCAGTCACCGGATGACCCGCTGGCACACGGGCTTGCCGGCCACCACCCCGGCGGCCCAGGCCGGCCTGCTCCACGGTGACGTCCGTCACGTCCCCGCGTACCGGTGGTACGAGAAGGGCACGGCGCAGCGGCCGGGGCGTCTCGTGGTGACGAGCCGTCCCCGGGACGCCGCCGACGTCGAGCGGCGCCTGTCCACCGGCCGAGGGCTCCTGCGCGACGGCGGCGTGAGCATCAGCACAGCGTTCTCCGGCGACGCCCCGACCAGCCTGCTCACGGTGAGCCGCGCCGGCCTGCCCGGCCGGTCCACCCCCGGCTACGCCGCGTTCATGACCAGCCCGTACGGCTTCGCCCGCGCCGTGGTGCTGAGCGCCGGGCAGATGCTGCGGGAGCTGCACGAGGCACGCCGGCAGCGCCGGCGGGGCGTCCAGCCGCGGGGCGACCGCAGTGGCTCCTACCTGGCTCTGCGTCCGCTCGCCAGCCTGCTGAACGACCTCAACGTGTCACTCATCGCCGAGCAGATGGCCCGCGGAACACCCGTGATCTTCTGCGACTTCGTCGACTACGACGAGGTCGCCCACCACGCCGGTCCGGCGCGCCCCGAGGCGATGGCCGCGCTGGAGGCGCTCGATCACACCCTCGGCATCCTGGAGCGGCTCGCGGCCGAGGCGGCGCGGCGCTACCACATCGTGGTGCTCAGCGACCACGGCCAGAGCCAGGGCGCCACGTTCCGCCAGCGCTACGGGGAATCACTCGCCCAGGTGGTGTCGCGGCTCGCCGCGCCGTCACCCGCCACCGACGGCCGGCCACCGGCCGCCACCACGACCAGCGTCGAGGCCGCCGGCCGGGTCGAGCAGTGGGGACGGGTCAACGCGCTGCTCACCGAGGTCGCCGGCCGGGGCGGCGTGACCGCCGCCGCGACGCGGGTCGCCGCCCGGTCCCGGCCCGACGGCGAGGTGAGCCTGGGCCCGGCCGACCGCGAGGAGGCGGCGACCCGTACGGACCCGGAGACCGTGGTCGTGGCCTCCGGCAACCTGGCGATGATCTACCTGACCCGCCAGCCGGGCCGGCTGATTCGGGAGCGGATCGACGCCGTCGCGCCGGGGCTCGTCGCGGGTCTGGCCGCGCACCCCGGCATCGGCGTGGTCGTGGTCGACTCCGCGGCCGGGCCGGTCGCGATCGGGCCACGGGGTTCCCACCGGCTGCGCGACGGGCACGTCGACGGCGTCGACCCGTTGACGCCGTACGGGCCGAGGGCGCGCGCCGACCTGCTGCGCCACCAGGCGATGGAGCACGTGGGCGACCTCGTGGTGATCAGTGCGGTGGACCCGAGCCTGGAGGAGGTGGCGGCCTTCGAGGAGCTGGTCGGCAGCCACGGCGGCCTGGGCGGCTGGCAGAGCGAGGCGCTGCTGGTCCATCCGGCCGGCTGGCCGCAGGACGGGGAACTGGTCGGCCCGGATTCCGTACACCGGCAGTTGCTCGCGTGGCTGCGCGGGCTCGGCCTCCGCGGGCCGGACGAGCCGGCGCAGGCGAACAGGCCCGAGACCGGTGAGATCGCGCCCCGACCGGACGAGGTCGTGCCGGCCGCGCTCGCCGAGCGGCCGGGGGTGTCCGTGCCGGTCATGGCGTCGCCGGTGGACGAACCGGCGCCGTCCGCCGCCGGCTCCACCAGCCGAGCCCCTGGCTGACGAGCAGCACGAGGGCGATCGCGGCGAGCACGCTCTGCCACGGTTCGGGAAAGACGGCCCGGCCGACGACGCCGATCGCGGCGTAGAGCACGGACCAGGTCACGCTGGCCGGGGCGTTGGCCACGGCGAAGCGCCGCCAGGTGAGGCCGGCCACCGCGCCGGCCAGGAGCACCGGGACGCGACCACCGGGGATCAGCCGCGACACCAGGAGCATCGAGACGCGGCCCTCGCGTACGCGCGCCGACATCCGCTCGAACCGCTGCGGTTCGCGGAGCCAGTGCAGCCGCCGGGCGATGCGCTCCCCGCCCCAGCCCAGCACGACGTAGGTCGCCAGGTCGCCGACGTACGCCCCGAGCGCGCCGGCGGCCACCACGAGGAGCACGGTCAGCGGATGCTGGTGGGCCGCGAGGGCCGCCGCGCCGCTGACCGCCGCACCCGTGGGCACGACCGGGACCACCGAGCCGAAGAGCACCACGACGACCAGCCAGCCCAGCGGGGCGAGCGTCGCCGTCATGAGCCGGTCACAGCGAAGGAGTCGCCCGGGTGCAGCACCCGCACCCGGGTACCGGGCGAGACCTCTCCGGCGTGCCGGGCGAAGTCCTCCCCCGGCGGCAGGAACCGGTCCGGCCGGACGCGGTCGCAGCCGATCGGCCAGAAGGTGCCGTAGTGGATGGGCACGGCCCACGCGGCCGCCGCGCGGCGTACCGCCTCGGCGGCGGCCGCCGGGTCGAGGTGGCCGTGGCCGAGGGTGGGACCCCACCCACCCACCGGGATCAGCGCCAGGTCGAGCGGCCCGAGCTTGCCCATCTCGTCGAAGAGGCCGGTGTCCCCGGCGAACCACGTACGGGCGCGGCCGTGCACCAGGTAGCCCACGGCGGGCGCCCGGTGCCGGGACCAGGGACCTCGTCCACCGTCGTGGGCCGCGGGGACGGCCGCGACGGTCAGCCCGCCGATCGTGGTCGTGTCGCCGGGGGCCAGCTCGACGCAGGGGCCCGCGGCCGAGCCGAGCGCCCGGCGTACGAGGCGCGCGGCACCGGCCGGCAGCACGAGCGGCGTGTCGCGCGGCAGCCGGCGCAGCGACGCGAAGTCCAGGTGGTCGGCGTGCAGGTGCGACACGAGGACGGCGTCCGGCGCCCCCGGCAGGCGGGGAGCGGGGCCGCGGCGGCGGCGCAGGTGGGCGAGCCGGTCCCGCAGCAGCGGATCGGTCAGCAGCCGGGTGCCGGAGTCCTCGATCCACACCGTGCTGTGGCCGTACCAGGTCACCCGGGCCGTCTCGCTCACGCCTGCCACCGTATCCGACCTGTTCGGACCGCCGATCAACCGGCGTTCGCGCTCGCCGGGGACGCCCGTCCGGGCCGGGCCGGGGTGGGTCGCGCCGTCGGTGCGGCGGTCAGCCGACCCGGTTCAGGGCGCGCCGCCCGCCGCGCGGGCGACCGTACTCCTGGGCGCCGTAGGCGTCGTCGGCGAGCATCCGGCGTGCGGCGTCGAGCCCCGTGAGCGCGGCACCGTACGCGGCCACCTCGCGCTGGAAGTGCTCGACCTTGGCGTACCAGAACGCCAGTTCCGGGTTCATCGACTTCGCGTTGATGTAGTTGACGATGTCGGTGTCGGGCGTGATGCCGCGGCGGGCGTAACAGCGGTCGAAGCGCGCCTTGGTGCGGTCGTACCTCTCGGTCATGGCGGTCAGGCCGGCCTCGGCCTCCAGCAGCCTCGACCGCAGGTGGCGCACGTACGTCGCGGGAACCGACGGGGTGGTGCGGGCCTGGCGCGGTAGGGACACGGCGGACACGGGGATCACCCGACCCGGCGGGCGGGCCGCCCGCGCCGCGCGCGGAGACCGGTGGACGCCCAAGGCGGGCGGGCGGTTGGCTTGTCGGACAGCATGCTGGTCACCTCCGTAGGTGTCGACGAGGCCGCATCGCTCCCCCGGCGGGTCACGGCGGTGCGCCCTCGGCACCCGGCGGTCACCGGTGCGG
This sequence comes from Micromonospora costi, assembly GCF_003626655.1. Lineage (GTDB taxonomy): Bacteria > Actinomycetota > Actinomycetes > Mycobacteriales > Micromonosporaceae > Micromonospora > Micromonospora costi. Next base: position 369,629 of record NZ_RBAN01000005.1, on the reverse strand, counting down.
CAGCCGGCGCCCTCGACCGTGGGAGGCGGTCGGGGCGACGCCGCCCCGGACCCGCGGCGATGTGTGGAAGGTCATACCCGCACTGACGCCGGACTATGCGAACTTTTTCGCCGGCCATGTCGAAAGCCACCGAGGCCCGTTCGACCCCTGGGTGAGGACGCCGGCCGGGGGCCGGCAGGTACGAGCGAGGAGAACGTCGTGAAGGTCATGGTGCTGATCAAGTTCGCCGGAGCGGACGAGCATCGGCTCACCCCCACGCGCGAGGTGATCGCGGCGATGGCGGACTACAACGAGCGGCTGGTCAAGGCCGGGATCATGCTCGACGGCGGGGGGCTGCGGCCCAGCGCCGACGGTGTCCAGGTGGTCTTCGAGGGCGGCACCACGTCGGTGGTCGACGGGCCGTTCACCGAATCCAAGGAGGTCATCGGCGGGTACTGGCTCTGGCAGGTCGGCTCGGTCGAGGAGGCCGTGGAGTGGGCGCGGCAGTGCCCCGACTCTCCGGACACCGGCGTGCGGTCGGTGCTGGAGATCCGCCCCTACATCGAGCCGGGGGACTTCGCCGACGAGTACACGCCGGAGGTACGGGCGCAGCACGCGCGGGGCTGACGGCACGAGAGCGGGAGAGGGAGGCGGAATGGACGCGCGGCGCACGGTCGAGGCGGTGTGGCGCATGCACTCCGCGCGCCTGGTCGCCTCCCTCACCCGGCTCGTGCGGGACGTCGGGCTGGCCGAGGATCTCGCGCAGGAGGCGTTCGTGTGCGCGCTCGCCCAGTGGCCGCGGGAGGGCGTACCGGCGGAACCGGCCGCCTGGCTGGCGGCCGTCGCCCGGCGCCGGGCGATCGACCTGATCCGGCGGGACCGGCTGCGCGCGGACCGGTACGCGCAGCTCGCCACGGACCTGCGGGACGCGCCACCGGCCGACACGGCCAGCGACGAGGACCTGCTCACCCTGATCTTCGTGGCCTGCCACCCGGTCCTGTCCCGGCAGTCGCGGGCCGTGCTGACCCTGCGCATGGTCGGCGGGCTCGCCACCGAGGAGGTCGCCCGGGCGTTCCTGACCCCGACGCCCGCCGTCGCCCAGCGCATCTCCCGGGCCAAACGCACCCTCGCCGAGGCGGAGGTGCCGTTCACGCTGCCCGACGCCGACGAGCTGCCGGCCCGGCTCGCCGCCGTCCTGGAGGTCGTCTACCTCATCTTCAACGAGGGATACGCCGCCACGTCCGGCGACCGGTGGATACGCCGCGACCTCGCCGAGCAGGCGATCCGGCTCGGTCGGGTCCTCGCCGCGCTGATGCCCCGCGAACCCGAGGTGCACGGCCTGGTGGCCCTCATGGAACTGCAGGCCTCGCGGTTCGCCGCCCGTGCCGGACGCGACGGCCGACCGGTGCTGCTGGCCGACCAGGACCGCTCCCGGTGGGACCGGACCCTCGTCGCGCACGGGCTGGGGGCGCTGGGCCGGGCGCGGGCGCTCGGCAAGCCACTCGGCCCGTACACGGTCCAGGCCGCGATCGCCGCCTGCCACGCGCGCGCCGCCCGCTACGAGGACACCGACTGGGACGCGATCCTCGCCCTCTACGACGCGCTCGTCCAGATCGCACCGTCACCCGTGACCGATCTCAACCGCGCGGTGGCGGTGCTGCACGTGGACGGGCCCGCGGCGGCGCTCGACGCCGTGGACGCGTTGCGCGACGACCCCCGGATGGCGCGTTACCACCTGCTCGGCGCCGTACGCGGTGACCTCCTGCTGCGCCTCGGCCGGCACGTCGAGGCCGCCGAGGAGTGGGAGCGTGCCGCCGACCTCGCGCCGACGCGGCACGAGCGGTCGATGCTCATGGCCCGCGCGGCCGCCGCCGGCACGGCGTCCTGACCCCGGGGGCCCCTCGTCCCCCGCACGGGGACGCGAGGAGGTGACCGTCGTCACACCGGCATCGTGTCGGGTCGCCGTCGCCGGCTCCGACCGTGAGCTGAACGCGCACCCCGGGCGGGGTGCCGCCGACGGACGAGGAGCAACGAGATGACCAGGGTGACCGCGCAGATGTCGGTGTCGCTGGACGGGTTCTACGCCGGCCCGCAGCACACGGGTGACGGGGACTGGATGGAGTCGGCCGAGAGCGCCAAGTTCTTCCGGATCACCCGGTGGGTGACCGAGGGGATGGCCTGGCGCGAGCGGCAGGGCTTCACCGGCGGCGAGCGGGACACGAACTCCGACGTGATCGCCGAGACGTTCGAGGCGGCCGGGGCGTACGTGATGGGCCGGCGCATGGCTGACGGCGGCGAGGTGCCCTGGGGTGAGGAGCCGCCCTTCCGGGCGCCGGTCTTCGTCGTCACGCACCGGCCCCGCCAGCGGGTCGAACGCCGCGGCGGCACCAGCTTCACGTACGTCACCGACGGGGTGGCCTCCGCCGTCGAGCAGGCCCGCGCCGCCGCGGGCGGCAAGGACGTGGCCGTGGCCGGCGGCGGCAACCTCGTCCGGCAGGTGCTGCGCGCCGGCCTGCTGGACGAGTTGGAGCTGCACGTCGTACCGGTCGTGCTCGGCACCGGCCTGCGGCTCCTCGACGCCGACCTGGACCTCGGGGAGAAGGAGGCGATCGAGCTGGACCCGATCCGCGTGATCCCCACCCCGGAGGTCACCCACATCCGGTACGCGGTGCGGGGCCGCGCTCCCCTCGTGCTCGACGACCGCGGCAGCGGCGGCGGGCCGACCCGCGTCGGCGGCTGACCACCGCTGACGGCGTACGACGACGAGGCGAGCGGGCGCGGACGTCAGCTGACCAGGCGCCGCTCCCAGGCCCAGGCGGCGATCTCCACCCGGTTCCGCGCCCCGAGCTTCGTCTGCACGCTGGCCAGGTGGGTCTTGACCGTGCCGACCGCGATGTACAGCCGGGTGGCGATCTCGGCGTTGGTGAGGCCGCGGGCGACGAGCCGCACCACGTCGACCTCCCGGGGGGACAGCCCGGCGTCGTCGCGGGCCGGGGCGGGCGGGCTGAGGTGCTCCAGCAGCCGTACGGTGATCGACGGGCTGATGAGAGCGTCGCCGGACACCGCCGCCCGGACCGCCTCGACGAGCAGCGCCGGGCCGGAGTCCTTCAGCAGGAAGCCGCAGGCGCCGTTGCGCAGGGCGGTGTGCACGTACTCGTCGAGGTCGAACGTGGTGACCACGACGACCCGGACCGGGTCGGCGACGCCCGGCCCGGCGAGCAGCCGCAGCGCCTCGAGGCCGTCGAGGCGGGGCATCCGGATGTCCAGCAGGACCACGTCCGGGCGCAGGCGCCGGGCCTGTTCGACGGCCGCGACACCGTCGGCGGCCTCCCCGACCACCGCCATGTCGGGCTGCGCCCCGATGATCATGCCGAAACCGGTGCGGACCATCGCCTGGTCGTCGGCGACCAGCACCCGGATCATCGGACCGCCGCCGGTTGCAGCGGCAGCGCCGCGTCCAGCACCCAGCCGCCGGCGACGCCGGGGCCGGCCGTGACGGAGCCGCCGAGGGCGCGTACCCGCTCGGTGAGGCCCACCAGCCCGAAGCCGTGACCGCGGGCGGGCGGTGTGCGCGGCGCCGTCCCGTCGTCGGCCACCCGCACCAGCAGCCAGTCGGGGGTGCGGCGCACGAACACGTCCACGGAGCGGGCGTCGGGAGCGTGCTGGCGGGTGTTGGTGAGGCCTTCCATCACCACCCGGTACGCCGACGTGGAGACCTCCACCGGCAGCCCGTCCAGCGCGCCGTCGACGTGCAGCCGCGCCGGCGTGCGCGCCGTGCCGTTGAACCCGTCCAGCAACGGCGTCAGGTCGGCGACGCCGGCCAGCGGCGCCAGCGGCGCGTCCGGCGCCGCGTCCGGGTTGCGCAGGATCCCGACCATCCGGCGCATCGACGCCATGGTCTCCGCGCCGGCCCGCTCGATCTGTTCGAGGGCGGCGATCACCCGCTGCGGGTCCCGCTCGGCCACGAACCGGGCCCCCTGCGCCTGCACCACGATGCCGGTCACGTGGTGGGCGATGAAGTCGTGCAGGTCGCGGGCGAACTCGGCGCGCTGCTCGGCGCGTACCAGCGCGATGGCGCGGGCGCGACCGGCGGCCACCACGCGCAGGTAGACGCCGACGGCGGCGGCGCCCACCGCGGCGAGCGCCTGGAGCAACCCGAAGATCACGTACACGCTGTCGGCGCCGGCGCGCAGCGGAATGGCGGCGGCCGCGAGTCCGGTGGCCGTGGCCGCCCACGGGGCCACGCGGGCCGCGCCCCAGCGGGTCACCGCGAAGACCACGGCGACCAGCCCGGCCGACTCGGCGAGCCCCCAGCTACCGCCGAGCAGGTAGCCGCTGTCGGCGACGAGCCGGATCGCGAGGGTCACGAAGAGTGACGCGGCGGCGAGCGCCAGTGCCGCCGCCGGCAGCCGCCGCGAGCCCAGCCGGTGCACCGGCAACCAGAGCGGCACCGTGGCCGCCGCCAGCCCCATCCGCACGAGCAGAAGCAGCAGGGCTGCGGGACTCAAGCCCACCGACGTGCCGTACCGCAGGTCGAACAGGACGAGCAGGCCCGTCGCCACCAGGCCGGCGGCCTGGGCCAGGCGTACCCACCAACGTCGCAGTCCCGGCTCGTTCATCGTGACCCAGCGTAGCCAGCCGGGTGGCGGCGGCGGATCGGCCGAAAGGCAGACCCCGTGCCGCCCATACCCGGCCGCGGACCGATGTGCCGGCCCGCCCGGTGCGGCGAGGCTGGCCCGGTCCGAGCAGACGACGCTGGAGGAAGAATGACCACGCACGCCCCCGCCCCGCCCGACACGAGCCGGGCCGCCGTCGCCGCCGTCGACCTCGTGAAGGTGTACGGCAGCGGCGACACCGCGGTGCGGGCCCTGGACGGGGTCTCGGTCGGCTTCGGCCGGGCCGCGTTCACCGCGATCATGGGACCGTCCGGGTCCGGCAAGTCGACGCTGATGCACTGCCTCGCCGGCCTGGATACGGCCACGTCCGGCACCGTCCTGCTCGGGGGCACCATCCTCAGCGGTCGGTCCGACCGGACGCTCACCCGGGTACGCCGGGAGAGGGTCGGCTTCGTCTTCCAGTCGTTCAACCTGCTGCCACAGCTCACCGCCGCGCAGAACATCACGCTCCCCCTCGACCTCGCGGGGCGGCAGCCCGACCGGGAGCTGTTCGCGCACCTCGTGGGCGTGCTCGGGCTCGGCGACCGGCTCGGCCACCGGCCCAGTGAGCTGTCCGGCGGGCAGCAGCAGCGGGTGGCGATGGCCCGGGCGCTGGTGTCGCGTCCCGAGGTGGTCTTCGCCGACGAGCCGACCGGCAACCTCGACTCCCGCTCCGGCGCGGAGGTGCTCGGCATCCTCCGGAACTCGGTACGCGACCTCGGGCAGACCGTCGTCATGGTCACCCACGACCCGGTCGCGGCCGCGTACGCCGACCGGGTGGTGCTGCTCGCCGACGGCCGGATCGCCGGGGAGATCGACGATCCGGACCAGGGCTCGGTCACCGACGCGCTGCGTGACCTGGCGGCCGGCGCATGAGGGCCGCGATCCTGCGGACGCAGGTGGGTGCCGCCGCCCGCCGGCCCGGCCGGCTGGTACTCACCGGTCTGGCCGTGCTCGTCGCGTCGTTCGTCGTCTTCGGCACCGTGCTGGCGCAGCAGATCACCGAGGGCACCGCCCGGGACAACCTGAGCGCCACCCCGGCCGCCACCGACCTGGTGATCGGCGGTCCCGACCAACCGCCGTCGGTGGAGGCGCTGTCGACGGTCCGCGCCGTGCCCGGTGTCGCCGAGGCGGTGGGGCGGCTGGAGATCGGCGTGAGCGTCGGTGAGTCGTACCTCAACCTGCGGGCCGACCCCGGCGCCGGCCCGCTGTCCACGGTCCGGCTGGTGGCGGGGAGCTACCCGCACGCCGCCGGGGAACTGGCGGTCACCCGGCGTACGGCCGAACGGCTGGGTCTCGGGGTCGGGGCCGTCACGCGCGGGTTCGGCGGCGAGCGGAGCACACCCACCCGGCTCACCGTCACCGGAATGGTCGAGACCTCCGACGACGCCGGTTACGACGCGTACGCCCCGCAGGCCGCCGTGAGCGCGTGGGCCGGTCTGACTACGGTCAACCGGATCGACCTGCGGATGACCCCGGGCGTGCCGGCGGAGACCGTCCGCGACCGGGTGGCCGTGGCTCTTCCCGCCGAACCGGAGATCCGCACCGGCGCCGAGGTCCGCCAGGCCGAGGCGGACGCGGCGGCCGAGCAGGTCGCGAAGCTGTTCGCCCTCGTCGGCATGTTCGTCGCGGTGGCGGTCGCCGCGGCGGCCCTCGTGGTCACGTCGACGTTCCGGATCGTCTTCGCCCAGCGGATGCGGCAGCTCGCGCTGCTGCGGGCGGTCGGCGCGGCCCGCGGCTCCCTCGTCGGCGCGCTGACCGCCGAGGGAGCGCTCACCGGCCTGGTCGCCGGTGCCGTCGGCGTGCTCGCGGCCCTCGCCGTCGGCCACGGCGTCCCGCCACTGCTGCGCGCCGCCGGCCTGGCCGTGTCGTCCCCCGGCGTTCCGCTGGCGGCGGCGCTCGCGGTCGTGGCGGGAGCGGTCGTGCTCACCGTCCTCGCGGTGCTGGCGCCCGCGTTCACCGCGTCGCGGGTGTCCCCGCTGGAGGCGCTGCGCGCGGCGAGCACCACCGCGGGCCGGCGCGGCGTGGGGGTGCTGCGACTGCTGTCCGGGCTGGTGCTGGTCGCCGGCGCCGCGCTGGCGGGCGGCGCGGCGTTCACCCGCCTGCCGGGGCCGGACCAGGAGTCCTACGACCCGATGCCCGGCCTGTTCCTGCTCGTCGGCTCGGGCGCGATGGCGTTCTTCGCGCTGGTGGCGCTCGGGCCGCTCGTGGTGCGCCCGGTGCTGGCCGTGGTGGGCTGGCCGCTGCGCCAGTTCGGGCCGCTCGGCCGGCTGGCCGTCGGCGGGATCGGCGGGACGCCCCGCCGGGCGGCCGCGGTGTCGGTCGTGGTCGCGCTCGGCGTGACGCTGATCTCCGCGGTGGCCATCGGCGGCGCGTCGATGCGGGAACTCGCCGACCGGGAGCTGGCGCTGTCGGCGCCGGCCGACTTCGAGGTGTCCGGCGCCAACGGCGCGCCCCTGCCGGCCGCCGTCGTGACGCGGGTCAAGGCCGCGCGCGGCGACCTGACCCGGGTGGTGCCGTACCGGCGGATCGGCGACGTCACCCTCGTGCGGGGCGGCGAGCGGCTCGGCACCGCCGAGTCCGGCTACCCGACCACCGACCTCGACCTGCCGGCGTTGCCGACCACTCGGGACCTGGACGTGGCGCAGGGCAGCCTGGCCGAGCGCGGTCCCGGCCGGATCGCGCTGGGCGGCTGGGTCGCCCGGGACACCGGGCTGCGGGTCGGTGACCGTGCCGCGCTCGCCCTCGCCGGCCGGACCGTCGAGGTGCGGGTCGCGGCGGTCCTGCCCGACACCGGCCCCCTGCACGCGGGCATCCTCACCGACCCGGGCGACCTCGACCGGCTGGGGGTCCCGGGCACCCGCACGGGTGTGCTGGCCGACGCGGCCCGCCCCGGCGAGGACGGCCGCACGGCGGCCGTGCGGGCCCTACGGCAGGCGATCGGGGGCATCGACGGGGTGGGTCTCGTGGTCCTCGCCGACGAGCGGGACCGCAACGACGAGGTGCTGGGCACGCTGGTGTGGATCGCGTCCGGCCTGGTCGGCCTCACCGTCCTGATCGCGGTGGTCGGCGTGGGGTCCACGACCGCGCTGTCGGTGGTGGAACGGGTACGCGAGTCCGGTCTGCTCCGCGCGATCGGCCTGTCCCGGCCCGGTTTGCGCACCATGCTGACCGCCGAGTCCGGCCTCTACGGGCTGATCGGCGCCAGCCTCGGCCTGCTGCTCGGCGTCCCGTACGCCTGGCTCACGGTCGAGATGCTCGGCGTGAACGCACCGCTGGTGCTGCCGGTGCTGCCGCTCGCGGGACTGTTCGTGGCGCTGGTCGTCCTCACCGCGCTGGCCGGGGTGCTGCCGGCCCGCCGCGCGTCCCGCGTCAGCCCGGTGTCGGCGTTGGGCGCCGACGGTTGACGGCCCGCGGGCCGGCGTCCCACTAGCGGGGCGCCGGCCCGCCGTACGGCCGGGGCGGCATCACGGCGACGTCGACGCCCTGGTCCCGCATCACCTGGTAGACCCGCGCCCGCTCCGGGCCGGTGAGCCGCTGCACGTACTCGACACCGTCCAGGTGGTCGATCTCGTGCTGGAGCACCCGGGCGAACAGCTCGTCGGCCATCATCACGAGGGCCCTGCCGTCGATGCCGGCCGCCCTGACGAGAACAGTCCTCGGGCGGAGCACCCGCGCCGCCGTCTCCGGCACGTCCAGGGACAGGCAGCCCTCCGTGTACTCCCAGGTGCCGGACGACCGCAGCAGCTCCGGGTTGACGAGGGTCTCCGGCGCCACCGTGCCGAGCTTGTGGACGAGGACCCGGACCGGCACGCCCACCTGGTTGCCGGCCAGGCCGATCCCGCGCGCCTGGCGCATGACCGAGGACATGTGCAACGCGAGCGTCACCAGGCCCGTCGTGATGAGCGGGGCCGGCGCGGTGGGCTCGTGCAGCACCGGCGTGCCGACCGGCACGACGCCGCGTTTGGCGAACCTGCGGTCGCTGTCCGCCGGCCAGACGGTCCGGGACACGAGCTGGTCGAGGGCCGTGGCCGCGATGGTGCCGGAGCCCCGGGTCACGAGCCCGGCGCCGGGCAGGAACGCGAGCAGGCGCGCCCGCGTCGTCCACGGCAGCGGGTACCGGCGCCCGCACGAGCACGCCGCGTACGCCTCGACGGCCCCGCTGCCCGGGTCGCGGACGACGATCTCGTTGAGCGGCGCGCAACGCCGGCCGTCGCCGCGTACGTCGCAGGTCGCGGCCCGCCGCCCGGGCGCCGGCTGGGCCTTCCTCGTCGTCCTGCCGCTCACTGTGGATCGGCCTCCGCCTCGCCGTCCTTCGGCGGGCGCAGCGCCTCCAGCAGGTCGCGGACGACCTCCGCGCTCCAGCCCAGCCGTTGCCCCTCGCGGCGGATCGTCGTCCGGCCCTGCCCCCGCTGCTCGTCGTCGGCGAACCGGTCGCTCGACCGCATCAGGGTGACGCCGAGACTGGTCAGCCCGACCATGGTGGCGCCCAGCGCGGCGTAGAAGTAGGTCGACGCCGACTCCGGGGAGAGCATCATGCCGCCGAGCCCGGCGTAGAGCAGCGCGTTGCCGTTGTCCTCGGCCAGGAGGGCGCAGTAGACGTCGTGCCGGTGGTCGCGGTCGAGCAGGAACTGGGTGGCCGCCGGGAGTCCCTGCTCCGATGCGGTGCTGACGATGAAGAACAGCCCTTCGTGTACGCCGTAGCCGCGATCGATCTGGCGGGCGATGTCGAGGACGGTCAGCGCCTCCCGGGACACGAGGATCGCCTGGTTCGCCCGCAGGAACTCCACGGCCGCCGCGTGCCCCTTGGTCCGGATGGTGTCGAGCCACTCGGCGAGCAGCGCGGCGGTGTACGACAGCAGCGGCAGCGGTGCCAGCTCCTCGCGGTCGTCGACGTCGACCCGGCCCTCCCGGACGTCCCGCTGGACCTGGGCCGCCTCGTGGTCGACCAGTTCCTCGTAACCGGAGGCCCGCGACGCGAGGAACTCACGCCGCTCCTCGTCGCTGCTCAGCTCCTCGAACTCGGCGACCTGCCCGGAGGTCAGGAACGCGACGAGTTTGGCGCCCACCCGCGTCTGGAGAAGGTCCCAGACACGGGCGTGCAACCGGTTCCGCTGTGCCGCGGACGTCCACGTGAGGCCGCAGCCCTCCAGGTAGGCGTCGTCCAGCTGGAAGCGGCCGTCCGCCCGTGGCGGCTGCCGTGAGGGTTCGCGCCCCAGCGCAAGGTGACGTGCGATCAGCTCCCGGTCGGCCCGCGTGCCCTCCAGCAGCTTGAACAGCGCGGTGTACGCCTCCGGGTCGGTGGCGAGCAGGGCGGTCAGGTCACCGGCGATCTCCGTGGCGCCCTTCTCTGCCAGGATGATCACCACGCGCGACCGTACGAACGCGGTGAACTGGTCGAGCAGGGGTCCGGCCAGCCGGCCCGCGAGAGCCGGGTCGACGTCGGCCAGGCCGATGACGGCCAGCGCGCGGTCCTCCTCGGCGAGGTCGGCGGTGGCGGCGATGCGGGACAGCAGGTCGGTCCCGCCGCGCCCGACCGTCGCGAGCGCGCCGGTCAGGGCCTTGTCGCCGCTGTAGGTGCCGTTGCCCGCGCCGTCGCGCTGGCGCTTGAGGAGCGCGATGGCCGCGGGTTCGGCCTGCGCCAGCTCCCGCTCGGCCATCGCGGCGATGAGTTCGCCCTGGAAGTGGTGGTCGGGTTCGGGCTCGCAGGCCAGCTCGGTCACCGCGTCGAGGTCGATCGCCTGGTCGCCGGCGCGCAGCAGGGCGCGGGCGACCCGGGTCCGGATCCAGGCGGGCGCGCCGGGGTCGCCCACGACCCGGTTGGCGACGTCGAGCGCGAGGCCGACCTCGACGAGGGCCACGAGCGGGCGGAGCTTGAGGTCCACCGCGAGCGCCGAGTCGACCAGTCCCCGCAGCAGCTCGACGCCCTCCGCGCCGAGCTCGACCACGGCTTCGGCCAGCCGTCGCCGGTGCCACCACTCGACGTGGCGGCTGCCCAGCATCGTCCGCGCGTACCGCAGGACGGCCGTCTCGCCGCTGCGGACGAGGCTCTCCAGCAGGGCGACCGCAGGGGCGCCGGTCACGCTCGGGTCGTGCAGGACGGTGACGCCGTCCGGGATGAGATCGACCTCGCCGATCGCGAGCAGGTCGGCGATGAGGTCCGCCCGCAGCGTCCACTGCGTGAGCGGATCGGCCGCGAGGCTCTTCGCGACGGTGACCGTGTGCGCGCTGGCGATCCGGATGAGCGCGCGGCCGGCGGCGGCGCGGATCGCGAGGGGCGCGTTGTGGTCCCGCAGCACGCTCTCCACGAGGTCCGCACCGGCTTTGATCTCGACCGGGATGGCGGCCAGGAGGAGACGCAGCTCGCCGACCTGGCGGGCGTGGCGCACCGCGTACGCGACCTTGTCCAGGCCCTCCTGGTCGCCGGACAGCACGACGGCGCGCGCCAGCCACGCGCGGTACGTGGTGGGAACGCCCCGGTCGGCCACCGACTCCCGCGCGACCTTGAGCCCGTGCCCGTCGGCGACCTCGGCGAGCGCGGCGGCGGCGTACAGGCGGGTGCGGCGCCGCAGCGCCGTGTCGGCGGCCAGCTCACGAGCCGCACCGACCGCACCGGGGACGCCGGCGCGGACCAGCTCGCCGAGGTGGGTGAGGGCCCGGTCCCGGTCGAAGGGATGCCAGGCGCGTGCCACGCCGGCGACCTCGCTCACCACCCGCCCGGCGAGGTCGGGTGCGATCCGCTCCACCGCGCCGACGACGCACCGGGCGGCCAGGAACAGCTGTTCGTGCCACGCGTCGCCCTCGGTGTCGAGGAACAGGCGTACGAGCCGGTCCGGTTCGTCCATCAACGCCGCCGACAGCGGCCAGATCTGGTCCCACGACGGGTCGAACCACCGGTGCTCCTGGACCACGTCGCGCAGCGCGTCGTCGTCCAGCCCGGCCACGTGCGCCGCCACGCAGTACTCGCCGAGGACCGGGTGGGCGAAGCGCAGCATCGTGTTGCCGCCGTCGCCGGCGTCGTGGACCAGCAGGCCGTCGAACAGGTACTCCCAGCGCAGTGGGGACGGGTGGCGTTGCGGGCCCCGGTCGTGCGGTTGCAGCGCGGCCCACGCCGCCATCCGCGCCTCGGCGGCGAGGACGGCACGACGGTGGTGGGGATGGGCGGCGAGACCGTCGTCGAAGTCGGGTACCGGGAACCGGTCGACGCGGGAGCGCCAGGTGCGGGTCAGGGCGGCCAGCGCGTCGGTGAGCACCCGCAGCCGCAGCCCGGCGTCCGGCGGGTTGTCCGGGTCGACGGCGCGCCGCGACGCGTCCCTCCACTGCCCGCGCAGGGCCGCGGCGACGACAGCCTCGTACAGGGTCGCGGCGGACGTGGGCAGCGCGTTGACGTCGTCGCCCTCGGAGACGAGCCGGCACAGGAACGCGGCCAGCAACGGAACACGACCGAGGTCCCGCAGTTCCGACCGGTCCTTCAGGCCGGCCTCGAACCGCTCGGCGAGCCCGGGCTCGCCGTGGAACCAGGCGCGCGCGAACGCGAACGTCTGCCCGGGTGAGAACCCCACGACCTCGCCCCGGAAGCAGCCGGCCAGCTTCGCCGTGTCGTCGCGCAGCCGCGGCTGGGGCCGCGACGTCACCACGACCCGGTTGCCCCGCTCGGCGAGGTACGTCAGCGCCCTGAGGACGCGTTCGCGCTCCCGTACGCCCGCCTCGTCGAGCGCGTCGAGACACGTGACGAGCCGCCCGTCGGCGTACGCGAGGCGCGCCACCGCGCCGAGGGCGGACCAGTCGTGGCCGTCCGGGTCGGGCTCGGCGGCGGCCCGGAACGTGTCCAGCAGCGCGCCGATGACGCCGTCCCGGCTGGCCCGGTCCGGTAATGCCGCGCCCAGCGCCGCGCAGTCGACGAGGATCGGGACCGGAAGGGCCAGCGGCGCCGCGTCGGGTTCCGCGAGGCGTTCGAGACCGTCCGCGGCGAGCGCTTCGGCGTGCGTGTTGAGCAGGTACGACTTGCCGACCCCGGGCATCCCCGACAGGACCGCGGCCGGCCAGCGAACGCGCAGCGGCGCCCACCGGAACACCCCGTCGTCGTGCCAGGTGCCGCCGTCGTCGACGCTGCTCGTGCCCACGGGCGCCGCCGACGCCGCGCCGGCGCCCCGTTCGGCCCGCACCGACGGGATCTGGTGGACGTCGGCGCTCGTCGGGCGGGACGGGACGATGACCGGGCGTTGCCGTACCGTGTCGCGCACCAGCGTGAGCAGGTCGCCGACGGCCGACCCGGCGTCCTGCGTACTGGCGCCGCACAGCCGGGCGAACTCCCATCGCCGGTCCGCCCGGTGGAAGCGTCCGTTGGCCGCCCACAGCTCCGGGAACCGGTCGCGGATCGTCCGTACGCCGACCGCTATTCCGCCCAGCGGCAGCCGTCCCGCGCGCTGTGCCTTGGTGACTCCGACGACGTCCCCGGTCGTCAGGTCGAGCAGGGGTCCCCCGCTGAACCCGTCGTCGATGATCGAGTCCTTCGCCTTGATCAGCTCGTAGCCGGACTCCTCGCGGAAGCTCTCGAACCGCAACCGGGCGCTGTCGGCCGCCAGCCCTCCCGCCACCCCGCGGGTGTAGCCGTCCGCGAGCAGGTTGGGCCCGGGGTCGTGGTCACCGAGCCGGACGCACGGGTGGCCGGCGGCCGAGTCGTCCACCACGCGCAGCAGCGCCAGGTCCGGCAGCGGGCACCTGCCGTCGACGCCGGCGCGCTCCGGACGGCACCACGCCACCTCCAGCGGCCCGAGGGTGGTGCCGCCCCACCGGCCCCGGACCTTGCCGTCGGCCTTGAGCACCACGTGAGCCGCGGTGAGGATGAGATTCTCGGCGACGAAGAATCCCGTTCCGGCCCCCGACTCGTGTTCGTCGAGCAGAAGCACCGTGCATTGCCGCAGCAGGGCCTCGAGTGCTGTCGTCATGCCGACTCTTGTGATTGTCCGCCCCACTCCAGGGTGAGTTTCAGGGCCCCATTCGCGCTGCCTTCGACAAAGAAGGCGGTGAGTTGCCCGGACTTCGCGTCGACTCCGATGCTGAGTTCGACGGTCGCCTTCTGGGGAAGGATCTTCTCCATGCTCCGGCGCAGCAGCTGGGCGATCTCGGTGGCGGTGTCCACCAGGTCCTTGAACTCCAGGTGAAAGGCGACGTCCGAGAAATCGCCCTCCGGCCCGGACAGCGGCCCCTGTGTGGCGCCATCCGCGGTGGCGGGAATGAGGATCTCCCGGCCACTGGGAAGAATTGCCGAGACCATCGGGACAACGGTGTCTGATCGAGATCCAGCCATGCCGGGAGGCTAACGGAGATTCATCATCGCGAAACTCCGCCGACCGGCGGACGTCGGTTGTCGGACAGGCGCGACGCGACAATGGTTCGGCCACACCCGGCCGCCGCGCATCCCTCCGGAGCGCGCCGTTCCGCCGCGGGCCACTTCCCGAAAACCGGCCTTGTCCGGTGAACGGCCGATTACCGTACGTTAGCGTGACCACCATTCGGGTTACCCTCGCGGCGCTCGGCGCCCTGCTGACCCTGCCCGTCGTCGCGGCCACGCCGCCACAGCGGGCGCTGGCCGGTTCCCCGACGCGGGCGCGGGCCACGCCGTACGTCCCGTGCCCCGCCGTGAAGCCACCGGTGCCACCGCCCGCCGTGCCGTCGCCGCCGCCGGTCGGCGCCGCGGAGCGGGCCGTCGGCGGCGAAGCCCTCGCGACGGCGGGGCTCGCCATCCCGGCGGGCGCTCCCAAGCCGCCGGCGGTCACCGCCACCGCCTGGCTGGTGGCCGACCTCAAGACCGGCGAGGTCCTGGGCGGGTGCGGGCCGCACGAGCACCGGACGCCGGCCAGCGTGCAGAAGCTGCTGCTGGCCGCGGCGCTCATGCCGCGCCTCGATCCCACCCAGATGGTCGAGGTGACCCGCGCCGACCTGGCCGACCTCGATCCCGCCAGCTCGGTCATGGGCGTCGTCCCGGGCGGCCGGTACTCGGTCGAGAGCCTGTGGCTCGGGCTGCTGCTGCGCTCGGGCAACGACGCCGCCAACGTCCTGGCCCGCGTGGGTGGGGGCAGCGCCGGCCGGCAGGGCGGCGTCGACGCCATGAACGAGGAGGCGCACCGGCTGCGCGCGAACCAGACCCACGCCGCCACCCCCTCCGGCCTGGACGGCCCGGGCCAGTACACCAGCGCCTACGACCTCGCGCTGATCGCGCGCGCCACCTTCGCCCGCGACGACTTCCGCCGGTACGTGGCCACCACGCAGGCGCAGATCCCGGCCGGACCGGCCAACCCGGCCTTCGGCATCACCCACGACAACACGCTGCTGGGTAACTATCCGGGGACGCTCGGAGGCAAGACGGGCTTCACGGATCTCGCGCGGCAGACGTACGTCGGCGTGGCCGAACGCGAGGGTCGGCGGCTCGCGATCACGCTGCTCGGCGCGGAGACCGCGCCGCTGGGCAGCCTCGGCGAGTCGGCCGCCCTGCTCAACTGGGGCTTCGCGCTCCCGCGCGGCGCCTCGGTCGGGCACCTCGTGGCGCCCGAGGAGAAGAAGTACGACCAGCCCGTCGTGCCGGTGAAGGGCGAGCGCGAGGACGCCCCCGGCGGGACGTCACGCACGCTGCCCATCGCGCTCGGTCTCGGTGGCGCCGCCGTGCTGACCGTGGTGCTCCTCGCGGTGCCCTGGTGGCGGCGCGGCGCCCGCCGAGGCAGCCGGGCCTGAGCGGCCCCGAGGGCCGGAATCGGCGGGGGCGCCGGGCCGGGCGGTCAGCCGCCGGATCGGCCCGGCGCCGGCCCGGACTCGCGGAAGCCGCACGCGGCATGTGAGGATCCCGCCCATGCGTGCGGTGATCTTCGACGAGTTCGGCGCCCGACCCGAGATCCGCGACGTCCCGGACCCTGCGCCGCCGCCCGGTGGCGTGGTCATCCGGGTGGAGGCCACCGGGTTGTGCCGCAGCGACTGGCACGGCTGGCAGGGGCACGACCCGGACATCCGCCCGCCGCACGTCCCGGGCCACGAGTTCGCGGGCGTCGTGTCTGCGGTCGGCACCGGCGTCCGCGGCTGGCGGCCCGGCGACCGGGTCACCGCGCCCTTCGTCTGCGCGTGCGGGCGGTGCCCGGCCTGCCTCGCCGGCGATCAGCAGGTCTGCGAGCGGCAGACACAGCCGGGCTTCACGCACTGGGGTTCGTTCGCCGAGTTCGTGGCGGTCCACGACGCCGACGTCAACCTGGTCCAGCTCCCCGACGACCTGGACCATCCGGCCGCCGCGGCGCTCGGCTGCCGGTTCGCCACGGCGTTCCGGGCCGTGGTGAGCCAGGGACGGGTCGCCGCGGGTGAATGGGTGGCCGTGCACGGCTGCGGCGGCGTGGGGCTCTCCGCCGTGATGATCGCGGCGGCGGCCGGCGCCCGCGTGGTGGCCGTCGACGTGGCCCCCGGGGCGCTCGACCTGGCCCGCCGCTGCGGGGCCGCGGTCTGCCTGGACGGCGCGGCCCTCGGCGGGCCCGGTGCGGTGGCCGCCGCCGTCCGGGAGGCCACCGGAGGCGGCGCGCACCTCTCGCTGGACGCGCTGGGCAGTCACGCGACGTGCGCGGCGTCGATCGAGAGCCTGCGCCGGCGCGGACGGCATGTGCAGGTCGGGCTCCTGCCCGCCGCGCAGGGCCGGCCCGCCCTGCCCATGGACCTGGTGATCGCGTACGAACTGGAGCTGCGCGGCAGCCACGGCATGCCCGCGCACGCCTACCCGGAGCTGCTGCGACTGGTCACCGCCGGCGTGCTGCGCCCCGCCGACCTCGTCACGCGGACCATCGGCCTCGCCGACGTGCCCGGGGCGCTGACCACGATGGACGGGCCTGCGGCCGGCGGGATGTGCCTCATCCGTCCCTGACGGACACGGGGGCGTCCGGTCGACGGGACGTCGCGGCTGTCAGGATTCCGCCACCCTCGGCGGGGACCGGCCACGGCGGCGCTGTGCGATATTCGGGGGCATGCGCCGACGGTTCGACCCTCGACCGGACCGGCCGCACCCGGCATGACGGCCGGGAGGGTCGCGTCACCGGCACGGGCCGGCGCCCGCATCGTCGCCGTCGGCCTGGGCGCGTCCGCGCGCGGCGGCCACCGGATCCTGGACGGCGTCTCGCTGAGCGTCGAACCCGGCGAGGTGGTGGCCGTGATCGGCGCCAGCGGCGCCGGGAAGACCACGCTGCTGGAGGTCCTCGCCGGCGTCCGGCGGCCGGTGGCGGGCACCGTGACGCACGACGGCGTTCCGCCGACGGGCGCCGTGGGGCTCGTGCCGCAGGACGACATCATCCACCGCGAGCTGCCGCTGGAGCGCACGCTGCGGTACGCGGCCCGGCTCCGCCTGCCGCCCGGCACCGGGCCGGCCGAGGTGGCCCGACGGGTCGGCGACGTGCTCGGCCAGCTCGGGCTCGACGGGCGGGCCGCCGTGCCGGTGGGGCGGCTCAGCGGTGGCGAACGCAAGCGCGCCAGCATCGCGGTCGAGCTGCTGACCCGCCCGGCGGTGCTCTTCCTCGACGAGCCCACGTCCGGTCTCGACCCGGCCGTCGCCGTCGACCTGCTCCGGGAGCTGCGGGCGCTCGCCGACGCGGGGGCCACGGTGGTGCTCAGCACGCACCAGGTCACCGACGTCGAGCTGTGCGACCGGGTCGTCGTCCTCACTCGCCAGGGCCGGCTGGCGTTCGCCGGGCCGCCGGCCGCCGCCCGGGACTTCTTCGGCGTACGGTCCCTCGCCGAGGTCTACCTGCGGCTCGACGAGGCGGAGGATCCGGGCGACTGGCCCGGCCGGTTCGCGGCGGACCAGCGGCCGGCCCCGTCCCCGCCCTCGGGGCACGCCGGCCGGGACGCCGCTCCGCCGCACGGGCCGGGCCGGCTGCGGCAGGGCCTCGCGCTGGGCGCCCGCAACGCGGAGATCGTGGCCCGCAACCGGCTCACCCTGGCGATCCTGCTCGGCTCGCCGCTCCTGGTGCTCGGCATGTTCGCGCTGCTCTTCCGCCCCGGCGCGTTCGACCCGGCGCACCCGAGCCCGACCGTCACCGTGATGATCCTGTTCTGGATCGCGTTCGGCGGCTTCTTCTTCGGGCTGACGTACGGGCTGTTGCAGATCTGCACGGAGGTGCCGATCCTGCACCGGGAGCGGCTGGCCGGTGTGCGGTTCGGGCCGTACCTGCTGGCGAAGGTGGCGGTGCTGCTGCCGCTGCTGGCCCTCGTGGACCTGGCGCTGCTCGGCGTGCTGCGCGGCACCGACCGGCTGCCGCCGCTGGTCGGCGCGGACTTCGCCGCCCTGTACGCGACGCTGCTGCTCTCCTCCGCGGCGGCGCTCGCCCTGGGCCTGCTCTGCTCGGCGGCCGTCTCCGACGCCGCCCAGGCCACGCTCATGCTGCCGATGCTCTGCTTCCCGCAGGTCCTCTTCGTCGGCGCGATCCTTCCCGTGCCCGCCATGCCGGCGGGCGGCCGGTGGCTCAGCTACGCGATGTCCAACCGGTGGGCGTTCGAAGGGCTCGGCCACACCACGGGCGTCGAGCGGCTCTGGCGCGAGGGTGGCTCGCCGCTGGGCCCCCCGCTGCTCGCCACGTACGGCGACACCTTCGCCCGGCCGGTCTGGGTGGACTGGCTGATCCTCGGCGGGTTCACGCTGCTCCTGCTCGTCGCCGCCTGGGCGGTGCTGCTGCGCAAGGCGTCCCGCCGTGGCGCCTGAGCCGTCCCGGGCACCGGCCGGGTCGCTGACCGAGGATCCCGCGTACGCGGCCACCGGCCGCATCGACGAGCTGCGCGCCACCGAGTACCGGCACCTCGACCGGGACGGGCACGTCTACCTCGACTACGCGGGCGCCGGCGTGGCCGCCCGGGCACAGCTCGTGGCCCACCAGGAACGCCTGCTCGCCGGCCTGTACGGCAACCCGCACTCGGAGAACCCGACGTCCTCGGCCGCCGGATCCCTGGTCGAGTCGGCCCGGCGCGCGGTGCTGCGGTTCTTCCGCGCCGACCCGGCCGAGTACGCGGTCGTGTTCACGCCCAACGCCACCGGCGCCTGCCGGCTGGTGGGTGAGGCGTACCGCTTCGGGCGGGACAGCCCGCTGGTGCTGACGTGGGACAACCACAACTCGGTCAACGGCGTCCGGGAGTACGCCCGGGCCGCCGGCGCGCCGGTGCGGTACGTGCCGCTGACCGGCGCCGAGCTGCGGGTCGCCGAGGCGGACGTGGTGGCGGCGCTCACCGCCGGCCGGGGTGGCCCGCTGCGGCGCCGGCGCGGGCCGGCCGGCCGGGGCCTGTTCGCGTACCCGGCGCAGAGTAATTTCACCGGCGTGCAGCACCCGCTGGGCTGGGTGGAGCTGGCCCAGCGGCACGGGTACGACGTGCTGCTCGACGCCGCCGCGTTCGCCCCCACCAACCGGCTGGACCTGGGCGCCGTACGCCCGGAGTTCGTCTGCCTGAGCTGGTACAAGCTGTTCGGCTACCCCACCGGGGTCGGCGCGCTGCTGGCCCGGCGGGACGCGCTCGTCCGGCTGCGCCGGCCGTGGTTCGCCGGCGGCACGATCCAGGCGGTCAGCGTGCAGGGCGACTGGCACCGGCCGCTCGACGACGAGTCCGGGTTCGAGGACGGCACGCTGAACTTCCTCAGCATCCCGGACGTGGAGTTCGGCCTGGACTGGCTCGACGGGATCGGCCCGGACCTGGTCCACACCCGGGTCGGTCTGCTCACCGGCTGGCTTCTGGAGCGGTTGACCGCGCTGCGGCACCGCACGGGCCAGCCGTTGGTGCGTGTCTACGGCCCGCCGACCGCCGAGGGCCGCGGCGCCACGGTGGCGTTCAACGTCACCCATTCCGACGGGTCCGTCGTCGACGAGCGGCTCGTGGCGCGGGAGTCGTCGGCGGCCGGCTTCTCCCTGCGTACCGGCTGCTTCTGCAACCCGGGCGCGGGCGAGGGGGCGTTCGGGATCGACCCGGGTTCCCTGCGCCGCACGCTGCTCGCCCGCGTCCGGACCATCGACCAGTACCTGGCCGCGCTGCGGCTGCCCACCGGCGGGGCGGTACGCGTCTCGTTCGGGCTGGCCTCGACCGCGACGGACGCGGAACGGTTCCTCGCCTTCGTCGCGGACACCTACCTCGACCGGCACCGCACCGCGGACGCCGCCCTGACGCCGCGCACCCGCTGCTGACCCGGCTCAGCCCGCGTCGCCGGCCACCTGCTTCGCGGCGCGGCGCACGTCGTCGAGCAGCACCTCCATGTCGGCTCGGGTGGTGCGGTAGTTGACGACGCAGCCGCGCAGCGCGAAGCGGCCGTCGATGCTCGCGTTGGACAGGTACGAGCTGCCGGCCTGCTGGAGCGCCACCAGGATCCGCTCGTTGAGGCGGTCGATCTCCTCCTCGTCGGCGGTGCGGGTGGTGGCGGTCCGCGCCGACGGGGGCAGGTACCGGAAGCAGAAGATGGACAGGCCCACCGGGGTGAGCATCTCGAAGTCGTCGCTGGCCTCGACGAGGTCGGCCACGTGGCGGGCGCAGTCGAGGTTGCTCTCGATCGCCTCGCCGATCGCCCGCGCGCCCGCGTGGGCCAGCAGCATCCACACCTTCAGGGCGCGGAACCGGCGGGACAGGTCCGGCCCGTAGTCCCAGAAGGCGAACGCCTCGGCGGGCTCGGTCTGGGTCACCCGGATGTACTCGGCGTCGAGGCTGAAGGCGGCGCGCGCCGTCTCGGGGTCGCGGTAGATGAGGCAGCCGCAGTCGGCGGGCAGGTAGAGCCACTTGTGCGGGTCGAGGGAGATCGAGTCGGCCTCGGCGAGACCGTCGAACAGGGGGCGGGCCGAGGGGGCGAGGCGGGCGAAGCCGCCGTAGCAGGCGTCGACGTGCATCCACAGCCCGTACCGGCGGGCGACCTCGGCGATCTCGCTCAGCGGGTCGACGGCCCCGGTGGACACCGTGCCGGCGGTCGCCACCACGAAGAACGGCTCCGCGCCCGCCGCCCGATCCTGCTCGATCCGGCGGACGAGGTCCTCGACGTCCATCCGGCGGTGCTCGTCCACCGCGACTTCGCGGACGTTCGCGCGGCCGATGCCGAGGAGCGCGGCCGCCTTGTGGATCGAGTGGTGGGTCTCGCCGGAGACGTAGAGGCGCAGCGGGGCGGGGTGGGCGGCCGCGCCCTGCTCGGCGACGGCGTCTCCGCAGTGGCGGTGCCGCGCGGCGGCGAGCGCCGCGAGGTTGGCCATCGAGCCGCCGCTCATGAACAGGCCGCGGGCTCCCGGATCGCAGCCCAGAGCCTCCTTGATCCAGTCGATGGCCACGTGCTCCAGCTCGACGGGGGCCGGCGCCGACCGCCACGCGGGCAGGTTCGCGTTCAGGGCCGACGCGAGCAGGTCGGCCACCGACGCCACGGCGGTGCCGGGCGCCGAGACGTACCCGAAGAAGCGCGGGTGCCCGTTGTGCCGGCTGCCGGGCACGATGACGTCGCGGAACACCTCCAGCAGCTCGGCGAAGTCGCGGCCCTCGACCGGCAGGGGCTCGGCGAGCCGCTGCCGCAGCGCGGCGGCCGACGTCCGGGGAGCGATGGGCAGGTCGCGGATCGAGTCGTGGTAGGCGGCGACCCACTCCAGGGCCGCCGTACCCATGTCGCGGATCGTCGCTGGCGAGGGGTCCAGGGCGTCGTGCCCGCCGCGCCGGTCGGGCGAGATCGAAGTCATGGCTCGCAGGGTAGTTCCGTTGCGGGCCGCGCAGGGTCCCCCGCGGCCGGGCCGACGGCCTCGGGGCGGCCCCTACGGCGCGTCCGGCGCCTCGACGGTCGGGTGCTGCGGCATCCGCGCGGAGACGGCGACGACCGTCACCAGAGGCACGAGCAGCAGCACCGGCGCCCACACGGGCAGGTGCACGGCCACGAGCGCGCCGACGGCCGCCCCGGTCATGAGGGCCGCCAGGATCTGGATGCGGGGCCGCAGCGTGTGCCACGGGCTGCGGGCGGCGACGCCGCCGATCAGGCTGGTGAGGGTGCCGGTCAGGTAGGTCGACGAGAGCCCGGGCACGCCGAACCGTTGGACGGCGCTGCTCTGCACGCCGAGGGCCGCGGCCGACAGCAGCAGCAGCGCGAGGTCGACGTTGTCGGAGTGATCCGGGAGGTTGACCTCCCACACGACGAGGAAGACCAGGAACACGGCGAGTTCGAGCAGCAGCGCCCGGGTGACGGGGCGCGGCCAGACGGGGTCGCCCGGACGGGCCACGCCGGCGACGCGCGCGCCCGCGAGGACGCCGACGACGAAGCTGAGGATGGCGCAGCCGGAGGTCACCGCGAGTTCGGCGTCCTCCCGGCCGGCCGACAGGCCCAGCAGGACCATGTTGCCCGTCATGACGCTGGAGAAGGCGCCGCCGAGCGACAGGAAGCCGACGGCGTCGGCGCTGCCGGTCAGGAAGGTCAGCACGACGACGAGGGCATGCCGCCGCCGTAGGAGGGCCTCCGGGACCGCCGTGGGGGTGCGGAACCGTACGTCTGGCTGTGTTCTCGCCACTGTCGGTTGTCCTTCACAGATTGTTCTTCGTATACACTTGTCGAACGGTTCACGGAGAGGCGATCAGGTTGGCTGAAGACCTGCGGGACAAGCTCGGCGCTCAACACCTGCCGCTACGCGACCAGGTCCTCGCCGCACTACGGACCGCCATCATCGACGGCGACTACCTTCCCGGTGAACGGCTGACCGAGGACCGGCTGGCGGAGGACTTCGGCGTCTCCCGCAACCCGGTCCGCGAGGCGCTGCGCGTCGCCGAGGCGGAGGGCTTCGTCGTGATCCTGCCCCGACGCGGGGCGGCCGTCGCCTCGCCGAGCAGCGGGACGATCGCGGACATGTTCGCCGTACGGGAGCGCCTCGAGGCGCTGGCCGCCCGGCTGGCCGCCGAGCGGGCGACGGCGGCGGACGTGGCCGCCCTCCGGGCCCTGCTGGAACAGGGCCGGGAGGCCACCGAGCGGCAGGACCTGCCCCGCGTCGCCGAGCTGAACAGCGCCCTGCACCTGCGGATCCTCCAGATCAGCGGCAACCCCTGGCTGTCGTCCATCGCCAAGGCGCTGTACCTCCATGTGCAGTGGGTGTTCCGGCTGGGCGCCGCCGAACGCGCCCCGCACTCGTGGGCCGAGCACATCCAGCTCGTCGACGCCATCGAGTCCGGCGACGGCGACCGGGCCGAGCGGGCCGCCCTCGCCCACCTCGAGGCCGCGTCGGCGGCGGCGTACGAGAACGCCGAGGGCGGCTACGGCGTCGCCGGGGGTCACCGGCCGCAGGCGTAGCCCTGCATGCCACGCGGGTTCGCTCCGGCCGCCACGACCCCGGTGCGCGGATCGCGGGTCACCGCGCAGAGCCGGCCCAGGCTCCACGGGTCGGACAGCCGCACCTCGTGCCCGGCCGCACGCAGGGTCGCGAGGACGTCGGCGTCCAGCCGGTCCTCCACCACGAGGACGCCGGGCTCGACACCGCGCGGGTAGAAGGAGGCCGGCAGGCTCGCGGTGTGCCACATCGGCGCGTCGATGGCCTCCTGGAGGGTCCGGCCACCGGCGAGGTGGCGCAGGAGGAACAGCAGCTGCCACTGGTCCTGCTGGTCGCCGCCCGGGGTGCCGCAGGCCATGACGGGCACACCGTCGCGGTGCACCATGGTCGGGCTCAACGTGGTGCGCGGCCGGCGTCCCGGCGCCAGGGACGAGGCCAGCCCCTCCTCCAGCCAGAACATCTGCAGCCGGCTGCCCAGCGGGAAGCCGAGATCCGGGATGGTCGGGCTGCTCTGGAGCCAGCCGCCGCTCGGCGTCGCGGAGATCATGTTGCCCCACCGGTCGACCACGTCGACGTGGCAGGTGTCGCCGCGGGGCACGCCGTCCGCCTTGACGGTCGGCTCGCCCGTGGTGGGGTCGAGCCGGTCCTCGTGGCGGTCGGCGCCGCGCCGGATCTGGGCGGGCAGGCGGGGGTCGGCCCCGTCCGGACGTCCCGGTCGCAGGTCCGTCGACGCGCGGGCGCCGACGAGCGCCGCGCGCTCCCGCGCGTACTCGCGGGACAGCAGCGCCTTCGCGGGCACGTCGACGTCGCCGTACCAGGCCTCGCGGTCGGCGAAGGCGAGCTTGAGCGCCTCCGCCTGGGCGTGGATGCCGGCCGCGGTGGACGGGTCGTACACCCGGGGGTCGTCGAGCGCCTCGAGGACCGACAGGGTCTGCAGCAGCACCGGGCCCTGCCCCCAGAACCCGGTCTTCGCCACCGAGTAGCCGTTCCAGTCGAGGGTGACCGGCTCCTCCCAGCTCGCCGTGTACGCGGCCAGGTCCGCGCCGGTGACCAGCCCGGCGTGCGGCCGGCCGCTGGAGTCCTGGAAGGGCCGCCGGCTGAACCGGTCGATCGCCTCGGCGACGAAGCCCTCCCGCCAGGCCCGGCGGGCCGCCTCGATCTGCGCCTCCCGGTCGGCGCCGGCCGCGCGGCCGGCGTCGACGAGGCCGGTCAGGGTGCGGGCGTACGCCGGGTTGGCGAACAGCTCCCCCGCGGCCGGCGGCCGGCCGCCGCGCAGCCACAGCTCGGCGGACGTGGGCCAGTGCTCCTCGAACAGCGACCGGACGGCCGCCACGGTGTCGCCCACCCGGGCGACCAGGGGGTGGCCGGCGCCGGCGTACCCGATGGCCGGCTCCAGCACCTCGGCGAGGGGCAGTGTGCCGTGGTCGCGCAGCAGCAGGAGCCAGGCGTCCACCGCGCCGGGCACGGCGGCCGCGAGCGGGCCGGAACCGGGGATGAGGTCCATCCCGAGGGACCGGAAGTGCGCGATGGTGGCCCCGGCCGGCGCGGGTCCCTGCCCGCAGAGCACCTTCGGCGCCGGGTCCTCGGCCGTCGCCACGATGGCGGGCACCTCGCCGCCGGGCCCGTTGAGGTGCGGTTCGACGACGTGCAGGACGAATCCGGCGGTGACCGCGGCGTCGAAGGCGTTGCCGCCGCGTTCGAGGATGCCCATCGCCGCCTGGCTGGCGAGCCAGTGCGTCGACGACACCATCCCGAACGTGCCCTGCAGCGTCGGCCTGGTGGTGAACGTCATGAGACGACCTCATTCGTGTCGGCGGCCCGGACGTCGGGCCGGGTGCCGTCGGGCTGGACCAGGTGGCAGGCGGCCATGCCGTCGCCGTACTCGACCTGCGCCGGCACCTCGGTGGCGCACCGGTCGAACGCGAGCGGGCACCGGGTGCGGAAACGGCAGCCGGAGGGCGGGTCCAGCGCGGTGGGCAGGTCGTCACCGAGCAGCACCTGCTGCCGCTGCCGCTGGCGCTCCGGGTCGGCCACCGGCGCGGCGGACAGCAGCGCCTGCGTGTAGGGGTGACCCGGCCGGGCGAAGATCTGTTCCCGGGAGCCCTTCTCGACGAGTTGGCCGAGGTACATCACGGCGATGTCGTCGGCGAGGTACTCGACGGCGGACAGGTCGTGGGTGATGAAGAGGCAGGCGAACCCGATGTCCCGCTGCAGGTCGGCCAGCAGGTTCAGCACCGACGCCTGGACGGACACGTCGAGCGCGCTCGTCGGCTCGTCGGCGATGAGCAGCATCGGCTCGGAGATCAGGGCCCGGGCGATGCTGACCCGCTGGCGCTGCCCGCCGGACAGCTCGTGCGGATAGCGGCGGGCGACCTCGGCGCGCAGGCCCACGCGGCCGAGCTCCGTGGCGACGCGGGCGTCCCGGTCGCGCCGGGAGATCCGCCGGCCGGACAGGCGCAGCGGCTCGGCCACGATGTCGCCGACCAGCATGCGCGGGTCCAGCGAGCCGGCCGGGTCCTGGAAGACGATCGACACGTCGCTGCGGTGGCGGCGCAGCTGCCGGCGGGACAGGTGCGTGACGTCCGCCCCGGCGATGCGGACGGTGCCCGCGGTGGGTTCCACGAGCCGCACCACGCACCGGCCCACGGTCGACTTCCCGGACCCGCTCTCCCCCACGAGCGCGGTGACCCGGCCGCGGGGGATGGCGAGGGAGACACCGTCCACGGCCCGGACCGCCCCGAAGTGCATCACGAGGTCGGACAGTTCGAGGGCGTACTCCTGCGACGTCATGCGATCGTCTCCTCAGGTCGCGTCCGAGGCGTCGGGCAGGGGTGCCAGCAGGCCGCGACGTGCTCGGTGAGGGCCGGCCGGACCGCCTCCAGGGGCGGCGCGGCCTCCCGGCAGCGCTCGTCGGCGGCCGGGCAGCGGTCGGCGAACGTGCAGGCGTCCGGCTGCGCGGACAGGACCGGCACGAGACCGGGGATCTCCTGCAACCGCTGGGTGCCGGCGTGCACGCCGGGCGTCGGCGAGGCCGACAGGAGGCCGGCCGTGTACCGGTGGTACGGGAAGGCGAACAGGTCCGTAACCGGCGCCCGTTCCACCACCCGGCCGGCATACATGACGACGACCCGGTCGGCGATGTCCGCGATCACGCCGAGGTCGTGCGTGATGACGAGGATGGTCGTGCCGAGCCGGTCCCGCAGGTCCCGCAGGACCTGGAGGATGCCGGCCTGCACCGTGACGTCCAGGGCCGTGGTCGGTTCGTCGGCCACCAGCACCTTCGGGCCGCACGCCACCGCCATCGCGATCATCACGCGTTGGCGCATGCCGCCGGAGAGCTGGTGGGGGTAGTTGTCGACCCTGGTGGCGGCCGACGGGATGCCGACCAGGGACAGCAGCTCGACGGCGCGGGCCCGGGCCGCTCGGCGGGACATCCGCTCGTGGACCTGGAGCACCTCGGCGATCTGGCGTCCGATGGTGAGCACCGGGTTCAGCGACGTCATCGGCTCCTGGAAGATGTAGGCGATGTCCTTGCCGCGTACGCGGCGCAGCACCGACTCCCGGGTGCCGACCAGCTCGGTCCCCTGCAGCCGCACGGAGCCGGTGACCCGGGCGCTGTCCGGGAGCAGGCCCCCGATGCTCATCGCCGTCACGCTCTTGCCGCAGCCGGACTCCCCCACCATCCCGACGATCTCGCCGGGGGCGAGGTCGAGGCTCACCCGGTCGACCGCCGAGACGGTCCCGCTCTCGGTGGTGAAGGCGACCGACAGGTCGCGCACCTGGAGGACGGGGGTCTCGATGGTGGTCGACGGGGCGCCGGTACGTTCGGCCGTGGTCATCGCCGGTCTCCCTTCGGGTCGAGGGCGTCCCGCAGGGCGTCGCCGAAGACGTTGAACGCCAACGCCAGTCCCATGATCACCACGCCGGGGAGGACGGCCGCCCACGGGGCGCGGGCGGCGAACTGCTGTGCCGTGGCGAGCATGGTCCCGAGGCTGGGCGCCGGCGGCTGGATGCCGAGACCCAGGAACGAGAGCACTGCCTCGCCGAGGATCGCCGTGGGGATGGCGACCGTGGCCTGCACGAGGATCACGGATGTGGCGTTGGGCAGGATGTGCCGCGCGAGGACCCAGAGGTCGCTCGCGCCGTCCACCACGGCCGCGGCTACGAAGTCGAGCGACTTGAGGCGCAGCGTGTCCGAGCGCACCACGCGGATCACGCCGGGGATCTGGGCGATCCCCACGGCCACGGCGGCGTTGGTGAGGCTGGCGCCCCGGATGGCCGCCAGCCCCACCGCCATGATCAGGAACGGGAACGCGAGGAGCAGGTCGGTGAAGCGGGAGATGACCGCGTCCCAGGCCCGGAAGTAGCCGGCCGCGAGCCCCAGTGGCACGCCGACGACCAGGGACGTGGCCACCGCGAGGATCGCCACCTCCAGTGACGCCCGCGCGCCGAGCATGATGCGGGACAGGACGTCCCGCCCGAGGTCGTCGGTGCCGAGCACGTGCCCGGGGGTGCCCGGTGGCGCGAACGTGTGGGCGAAGTCGGTCTGCTCGACCGCGTACGGCGCGAGCCACGGCGACAGCACGGCCACGAGCGCCGCCAGCGCCAGGACGACGAAACTCACCACGGCGAGCGGGTTGCGCCGCAGCCGGCGCAGGATGCGGGTGCGTCGGGTGACGCTGGCGGTGCCGGTGTCCGCCATCGGCACGCTGAGGACGGTCATGACTGGTCTCCCGTCACGCGGATACGCGGGTCGATGACCGAGTAGAGGAGGTCCACGAGGAAGTTGATGACGATGTACGCGGTCGCGGTGAGCAGGACGACGGCCTGGATCACCGGGTAGTCCCGCTGGAACACGGCGTCGATGGTCATCTTCCCGAAGCCGGGCAGTCCGAAGATCTGCTCGGTGACGACCGCCCCCGATATCAGGCCACCGAGTTGGAGACCGACGATCGTCACCACCACGATGAGGCTGTTCCGCAGGGCGTGCCGGGTGATGACGGCGCGGGGCCGCAGCCCCTTCGCCTTCGCCGTGCGGACGTAGTCCGAGGAGAGCGAGTCCAGCATGGCCGAACGGGTCTGCCGCATGATGATGGCGGCGAGGCCGGTGCCGAGGATGACGGCCGGCAGGACGACGTGGTGCAGGTTGTCCACGGGGTCCTCGAGCAGCGGCACGAACCCGGACGCCGGGAAGAGTCCGGTCGCCACGGAGAGGTAGAGGATCGCCAGCAGCCCCAGCCAGAAGTGGGGCACCGACAGGCCCACCAGCGCCAGCCCGTTGGCGAGCCACTCCGCGGGGTGCCCGCGGCGGACCGCCGCGAGCACCCCGGCGCCGACGCCGAGCGCCGTCGCGAGGAGGATCGCCAGGACGGCCAGTTCGGCCGTCACGGGCAGGGCGGTGCTGAGCATCGAGGAGACCGGGATCCCGGTCCGGATCGACTCGCCGAAGTCGCCCTGCACCACCCGCTCGACGTACTGCGCGAACTGGACCGGCAGCGGCTGGTCCAGCCCGTAGTGGCGACGGATGGCCTCCAGCGCCTCCGGGGACCGGTCCTCGCCCGCGAGGGCGAGGGCCGGGTCACCGGGGAGCGCGCGGACGCCGAGGAACACCACGATCGTCGACAGGACCAGGGTCAGCGCCGACTGCCAGGCGCGTGTGATCAGATACCGGGCCACGGTGTACCTACTTGGTGAAGCCGGCGAAGGCCGCGCGGATCACGCCGTCGGGGAAGACCTGCAGGCCCTGGATCTTGTTGGAGAAGGCCGTCAGGTTCTTCTGCCGGTACAGGTAGATGAGCGAGTCGTCCTGCTGGAGGATCGTCACGGCCTGCCCGTACAGCTTCTTGCGCTCCTCGATGTCGTTCGACTGGCGGGCCTGGGTCAGCACGTTGTCGAGCTCGGGGTTGCTGTAGCCGGCGACGTTCTGGCTGCCCCCGGTGCCCACGAAGTTCGTGATGTTGGCGTCCGGGTCGATGCGGCCGCTCCAGCCGAGCTGCAACAGCTCGAAGTTGCCGCGGTCCTGCTCGTCGAGGAGCGAGGAGTACTCGACCGGGTTGATCTTGAGGTCGAAGCCGCCGTCCTTGACCATGGCCTGCAGCGCCTGCGCGAGGCGCAGCGTGTCCGGCGTGTTCGACACGAGCATCGTCACCGGGTACGGCGTCTTGACGCCGGCCTCAGTGAGCAGCTGCTTGGCCTTGGCGGGGTCGTGCGCGGGGCACGCCTGCGCCTCGGGCGAGGAGAACGGGCTGGCGGGCGAGATCGGCGAGCAGGCGGTGGCGGGAATGCCGTTGAAGACCGCCTGGACGAGGGCCTGGCGGTCGATCGCGTGCTCGAAGGCCTGGCGGACCTTGGCGTTCTGGGCGATCGGACGGTTGATCGGCTTGGGGGTGCTGCCGACGCCGTCGACGTTGCCGATGTTGAAGGTGAGCCCCTGGTAGCCGAGTGACTGCGACTGGAGCACGGTGAGCGAGGAGTCCTGCTGGAGCGCGGCGACGTCCTGGGTGGACACGCTGTCGGCGACCTGGGCGTCACCCGAACGCAGGTTGGCGGCGCGGATGCTCGCGTCGGTGAGGATCCGCCACGAGATCCCGTCGAGGTGGACCTTGCTCGCGTCGTAGTAGTTGGGGTCCTTCACGACGTCGATGGAGTTCTGCGGCACCCGCTTGGCGAACTTGAAGGGGCCCACGCAGACCGGAGCGCTGGCGAAGTCGTCGCCGAGGCTCTGGAGCGCCTTCGGGCTCATGACCATGCCGGCGCGGTCGGCGAGGGCGCCGACCAGCGGCGCGAACGGCTGCTTGAGGCGGATGACGACGGTGTGCGCGTCCGGCGTGTCGACGGCCTCGACGGGGCCCAGCTCGCTCTTGCGCGCCGACCGGTCGTTGCTGAGGTGCCGCTCCAGCGTGGCCTTCACCGCGGCGGCGTCGAACTGAGTGCCGTCGGCGAACTTCGCGTCCTGGCGCAGCGGGATCGTCACCGTCTTCCCGTCGCCGCTGGTGGTCGGGAGGGCGGTCGCCAGCTGCGGTACGACCTGCGCCTTCTCGTCGACGTCGTAGAGCTTCTGGCACATGGCCTGGAAGACGTAGCGGGAGTAGAGGCTGCGGGACAGGGTGGGGTCGAGCGCGTCGGGCTCGGCCGAGAGGGCGATGACCAGGGTGCCGCCGTTCTTCACGGCGGCGGGGTCGGCCGGCGTGCCGAACGAGTCCTGGCCCGCGGACTGGTTCTCGCCGGACGGGCCGCCACCCTCGTCGTCGGAGACCGGTGAACAGGCCGCCACGGTGCAGGCGACGGCCGCCGCGGCCACGGCGACCCGGAGTGGACGAAGCTTACGCGCTCTGGTTTCGCTGAAGAGAAGGTTCGTCATGGGGGAGCTCCTCGAATGGGCGATTCGGGGAGCGTATGTTGTATACGATGACCGCCGCAAGACCCTCCCGGCCACCCGCCGGGCACGGCCACGCCGGCCCGGATCCACCCGCGACGCGACCGCCGACTGGCGTCCGTGGGCCAGAATGCGCGGGTACGACGACAGGGGCGCGACGGTCACGGACGACACGCGCCCGACGGGGAAGGGCAGGTGCCCGATGGCCGGGGCGGATCGGCAGCAGCGGCTACGCCGCTACTGGGACAGGCACGCGGACTCGTACGACCGGCAGATGGACTTCGCCGAGCGTCGCGTCTTCCGCGACACGCGCGACTGGATCTGCGGCCGGGCCTCCGGTGACGTGCTGGAGGTGGCGGTCGGCACCGCTCTCAACCTGCCGCACTACCCCCCGCACCTGCGGGTGACCGGCGTGGAGTGGAGCCCGCAGATGCTGGCGCTGGCCCGGCGCCGGGCGGCCCAGTTGGGCCGCGACGTGGACCTGCGGCCCGGTGACGCCCAGGCGCTCGACCTGCCCGACGCCTCGTTCGACACGGTCGTGTGCACCTTCTCCCTGTGCGCCATCCCCGACGAGCGGCGGGCGCTCGACGAGATGCGGCGGGTGCTGCGCCCCGGCGGCCTGCTCCTGCTCGCCGACCACGTCCGCAGTTCGGTGTGGCCGGTACGCCTCGGGCAGCGGCTCGTCGAACTGGTGAGCGTGCCGGTGGGCGGCGAGCACTTCCTCCGCCGCCCGGCCGAGCAGGTCCGCGGCTGGGGCTGGACGGTCGAGGCGCAGGACCGCTTCACGCTCGGCATCATCGAGCGCCTCGCCGCCCGCAAGCCGGCGGCCTGACGCCACCGCGGGCCCGCCGACCCCCGCTCAGGGGCCGGTGACCTCGTTGTGGGGTCGCGGGCGCCCCGGCTGGGTGGGCAGCCGGGTGATGGGCGGGAGGATCAGGCCGACGAGAGCGACGATCGCGATGACCGTGAAGGGCAGGGTGTAGCTGTTGCCGCTCGCCTCGAACAGCAGGGCCGTGACGAGGGGCCCGACCACTCCCCCGATGCTCCAGGCCACGATCATCGCGCCGTAGATGGCGCCGGCGTTCGGGGTGCCGAAGTAGTCGGCGGCCGTCGCCGGCATGGTGCCGAACCCGCCGCCGTAGGCGAGGTACACCAGCGCGGCGAGCACCGCGAAGAGCCAGAACGCCGCCGCGTGCGGCAGGATGAAGAAGCAGATCGCCTGCAACAGCAGCATCCCGATGAACGCGGTCATCCGGCCGATGCGGTCCGACAGCCACGCCCAGGCCACCCGGCCGCCGCCGTTGAACAGGCCCAGGATGCCGACCAGCGTGGCGGCGCTCGCCGCGGTCGCCCCGGTGACCGACTCGATCGCGTCGGACGCCTGCGAGATCAGCGCGATGCCGCAGGCCACGTTGATGGTGAGGATCGCGGTCAGCAGGTACCACTGCGGCGTACGCAGGGCCTCGCCGAGGCTGTAGACGCGGGTGCCGGCGACCGCGCGCCCGCCGGCCTTCGGCGTGAACCCGGGCACCTGGTAGCCGGGCGGCGGGTTGCGGAACACCGACGCCCCGAGCAGGACCGCGATGAGGTACGCGATGCCGAGGGGCAGGAACACGCTGGGCTTGTCGTCGGTCGAGTTGAGCAGCGACTTCGCCACCGGGGCCACGATCACGGCGCCGAAGCCGAACCCGGCCACGGCGATGCCGGTGATCAGACCCCGCCGGTCCGGGAACCACTTGGCGAGCATGGCGATCGGCGTGATGTAGACCGCGCCCAGGCCGATGCCGCCCAGCACGCCGTACGTGAGCACGAGCAGCCAGAGCTGGTCGCTCGACGAGGTGAGCGAGGCCAGGATGTTGCCGATCCCGTAGAGCAGGCCGCCGCCGAGGGCCACCGGTCGTGGCCCCCGACGGTCCTGGATGCGGCCGCCGATGAGGCTGCCGATGAAGATCGTCCCGATCGCCACCTCGAACGGCAGCACGGCCTCGGTCTTGCTCCAGCCGAACTGCTCCTGGAGCGGCTTGTTGAACACGCTCCACGCGTAGACGGCGCCGAGCGCGAGCTGGACGAGCACCGCGGCGACGACGAGGCCCCAGCGGCCTCCGGTCGGCCGGACGGCCTGTGGTTCCCGTGCGGTGTGGGCCATGAGCGATGTCCCCCGTGTGTCGACTCATGGGCTGGCGCCGGCGCGTGGCTGTCGTCGACAACCGGCGCCGACGCGCCCCGATCTGGGTGCGCAGACCATGGCGGTACGAGGTGAAACGCGAGCAAGTCTGACAATAGAGGACTTGTCGGATCTATGCGGCCCGTTCAGTCGACCAGCGGGAACGAGTGGTGCTCGTGGGCCACCACCCACCGGCCGTCCCGCTCAACCAGGCCGAGGGTCAGCCGCAGCCGGTTCGCGGGGGCCGCGGCGAGGTCCTCGGGCGTCCCGCACCGCAGCAGGGCGTACGCGAAGGCGACACCCCCGCCCGCGACGACCTCGAGCGACTCGATCTCGAACGCCGCGCCCCGCGCCTGCCAGTCGAAGAACGGCGGCCACGTCTCCCGGTAGGCGTCGAGGCCGCGTACCCCGTCGTACGGCGGCGGAACGTCGAACATCACGATGTCCTCGGCGTGGTCGGCGAGGACACCGGCGAGGTCGCCGCGGTGGACCGCCTCGGCCCAGCGCGCGATCAGTGTGCGGATCGTCTCCTCATCGGTGGGCACGGCCTCACTCCTTCCGGGTCGGTGATCGTCACCACGACAACCCGGCGCGGAGCGGAAACTCATCGCACCGCGGCGGTCTCCCGAGCGGGAAGCCAGGCCGGCAGGCCGAAGACGGCGAAATCCGCCTCCAGGAACGAGACCACCTCAGCCACCCGCGGGCCGCGCAGGGCGAGCAGGTCCAGACCGGCCGGGACGAACCGGGACCGCTCCTCGTTCCAGAGGTAGGTGCCGAAGGCGAGCTGGCCGTTCGCCCGTGCCGGCAGGAAGCGCCAGCGACGGCCCCCGACCGCTTCGCGCAGGAACCGGCCGATCGCGTCGCGGCCCTCGTACCAGACCCGCAGCGGGGGCATCGAGTACCGCGCGTCGTCGGTCAGCATGGCGACGATCGCGTCGACGTCGCCGGCCTCCCACGCCGCCGCGTACCGCCGGGCGACCTCGCGCCGGCCCGCGTCCCCCAGCGCCTGGAGGGTCCGCTGCTGGCTCGGCTGGGGCAGCCGGTCGGCGAGGACCCTGCGGGCGCGCTGGAGCGCGCTGTTGACCGCCGGGACCGTGGTGTCGAGCAGGGCGGCGGTCTCGGCGGCGGAGTAGTCGAGGACGTCCCGCAGCAGCAGGACCGCCCGCTGCCGCGCCGGTAGGTGCTGAAGCACGGCGACGAACGCGAGTTCCATGCTCTCCCGCGCCAGCAGCCCGGCCTCCGGGCCCGGCGGCGCGGCCGCACCCGTCGGCCGGTCCGGCGCGGGGCCGAGCCACGCCACCTCGGCCAGCGGCGCGGCGGGACCCAGGTCGGCGGGCAGCTCCCGCCGCCTCCGGAGCGCGATCAGGGTGAGCGACCGGTTGGTGGCGATCCGGTAGAGCCACGGGCGGATCGAACCGTGGTCCACGAACCGCTCCAGGCCGCGCCACGCCCGGTCCAGCGTGTCCTGGACGGCGTCCTCGGCGTCGGCGAACGACCCCAGCATCCGGTAGCAGTGGGCGCGCAGCTCGTCGCGCATCGGGCCGACCAGCCGGCCGAACGCGTCACCGTCACCGGCGCGCGCGGCGCGGAGCAGGTCGGCGACGTCCCGCTCCCCGGCCCGGCCCGGGCCGCCCGCGCTCTCCCCGCTCCGGCTCACCGGCACCACGCTACGGTGCCCGACCGGCCGTCGCCGGCCGCGCCACGGTCGGAGAGCCGGGGAAAGGAACCCGTCGGGTCGCCGGCCCGCCGGCGGCGTACCGTCAGGCGGGGCCGACCGACCGGCGGAGGCTGTCGATGGTGCCGTCGAGCACGGCCTCCAAAGGGTCGATCCGTCCGGTCGAGAGCAGGAGCAGCACGCCGCCCTGGATGCCGGCCAGCAGGGCGGCGGCGGCGCGGTCCGCGTCGATCTCGGGGGCGATGTTCCCGCTCGACTGCATGTGCCGTACGCCGTCGGCGATGGCGGCCTCCCAGCGGCGCATGAGCCCTGCCACCACTTCCCGGGCCGCCGGGGCGCGGCGCCCTGTCTGGCCCAGCAGGCCGCCCAGCGGGCACCGGTCGCCCTGCTCCCGGTAGCGGGCGACCAGCCGGTCCCGCCACGCCTGCCAGGCGGGCCAGGAGGTGAGGTCCCCGAGCATCGGCTGCTGGTCGGCGAGCACCTGGTCGGCCTCGTGCTGCGCCACCGCCACCAGCAGCTCCTCCTTTCCTCCCGGGAAGTAGTGGAACAGCTGGCTCTTGCTGGTCGCCGTGCGGGCCATCACGTCCTCGAGCCGGACCTCGTCGACGCCGCGCTCGCGCAGCTCGGCGGCCGCGCCCTCGACGATCCGCCGCCGGGTCGCCGCGCCCTTGCGCGTCAACGTGTTCGCCATTCGACCTCCCGAGGTGACAGCGCAGGTCCAAACGGTATGCCGGCGCCGGCCCTGCGCGGACCGGCGCCGGCTGCGCTCCGTCAGGCGGGCGCTGCGGCGTTGAACACCGGCGGGGCGTACCCGGCGGGCTTGTCGCCGATGCCGAGCCCGGGGCTCACGATCCACGACTGGTACCGCGGGGTGAACATCGAGTACGGGGCGGCCGGGGGTTCGGCGCTGGCCTGGTCGAGCCGCTCGCGCAGCTCGCCCGGGATCTCGAAGTCGAGCGCGGCCAGGTTGCCGTCCACCTGCTCGGGGCTGCTCGCCCCGATGATCACTGAGCCCACGGCCGGCTGGGTGGCCACCCAGTTGATCGCGACCTGGGCCATGCTCCGGCCCAACTCGCCCGCCACGCTCTCCAGGGCGTCGATCACCCGCCAGTCCCGGTCGCTCACCGGCCGGCCGCCGGCGCCCGCCGTGACGAGACGGCCCGCACCGGCCAGCCCGTCCGCGGTCCGCCGGTACTTGCCGCTGAGCAGTCCGCCCCCGACCGGGCTCCAGGCCGTGAGCCCCAGGCCCAGGGACTGGGCCATCGGCACGTACTCCGGCTCGATACCCCGGGTCAGCAGGGAGTACGGCAGTTGCAGGTTGATCATGGGGGTCAGTCCGTGCGCCTCGGCGAAACTCTGTGCGCGGGCGGCGTACCAGGCCGGCACATCGGACAGGCCGGCGTAGCGGATCTTCCCGGCGCGGACCAGGTCGTCGAAGGTCCGCACGACCTCCTCGGCCGGGGTGATCCGGTCCCAGGTGTGCAGGAGGTACAGGTCGAGATGGTCGGTGCCGAGCCGGCGCAGGGACGCCTCCAGGGCACGGATCATGTTTTTGCGGCCGTTGCCGCTCGCGTTGGGATCGGTCGGATCGGTGCTGTTGGTGAACTTGCTGGTGAGCACCAGCCGGTCGCGGACGCCGGCGGACGCGATCAACCGGCCGAGGATCCGTTCGCTCTCCCCGGCCGTGTAGAAGTCCGCCGTGTCGATGAAGTTGCCGCCCGCCTCCAGGTAGCGGCGGAAGATCGGCTCGGCCTCCTCCTCGGTCCTGCCGTACGCGGCGTGGAAACCGCCGGTGCCCATGTTCATGGTGCCCAGCGCCAGCCGGCTCACCCGCAGCCCGGACCGGCCGAGCAGGTAGTAGTCGCGCATCTCGTGGTTCTCCAGACTGCCTGTTCGCCACCGTCGTGGCCGGCCCGTGGCGGGCCGCCCGTCGAACTGTCGCGCGACAAAAATGGACCTGCAAGTCCAGAACGAGGGCGGACGCCGGAGGGTGCGGACGTCGCATGGGAGGCGGGTGCGGGGGTACGACCTCCTACGGACCTGAACGAAACGGTCACACGTCGTGAGGAGAGTCAGCGTGACTACCGTGCCCAACCCCGCGAAGGTGTCGATCGGTCTCCGGCAGGCGGCCCACGTGGGCATCGCCGTCCGTGACCTCGACCGCTCCGTGGCGTTCTACCAGGCCCTTCTCGGCATGGAGCCGGTGGCCCGGGACGAGGACATGCACGGACCGGGGTTCGCGCAGTCCCAGGGGCTGCCGACCACGAAGCTCCGGTACGCCACGTTCAACCTGGAGAATCTCGGCATCGACCTGATCCAGTTCCAGGATCCGGTCGGTGACCGTCGCAGCCCGCCGCGAACCGGCCCGGTTCCATGCATCTGTGCTTCCTGGTCGACGACCTGCCGTCGACCTACGAGCGCATGCGCGACGCGGGGTTCGGGTTCCTGGGCCGGCCCTACACGTTCGCCGCCGGCGAGGTCAACCCGGCCGACGCCCTCGGCACCCAGGTGGCGTACTTCAACGACCCCGACGGCACGAACCTCGAACTCATCGCACCCCGGGGTGGCTTCGCCCGCCCCTGACCCTTCCTCTGGTCGGGCCGGGCCGGGCCGGGCCGGCCCGGGTCGGCTCGGGTCGGCTCGGGTCAACGCCACCACGGCCGTTCCGCCGCTGCCGTCGCCCGGTCGACCCGCCCGACCAGATCGTCGGCCACCTCGTCGGCGCTGCGGATCCATTCGGCCGTGAACACCAGCACCATCGCCGGCCCCGCGACCGCCTCGTCGTGGCGCCAGCGATCCAGACACGCCTGCACCGCCGCCTCCGGGCCGGGCCGGTCGGACGACGGTGGTGCCGGCGACCCGTCGGCGTCTCGTCCGGCCAGCCGGTCCGCCAGTCGCTCCAGCCTGTCGAGCAGGGCCTGCCGCGCCGACCGTACCGGCTCCGCCACATCCGCACATCCGTCCGTCCGCTGGCCGAACTCGACGACCGCGCTCTCCAGCAGGTTGGCCGCCATGGCCAGGTAGTTGGCGGCGACCACGAGGGCCAGTGCGCTGCTGGGGTCGAGAGGTGCGCTCGGCCGCTCGGACAGGTAGTCGCCGAGCGCCAGTTCCGCCCTCATCCGTAGGCCCGCGGACGGGGTGGGTCGCCGGTCGACGGTGCGGCCGGTCAGTGCCCGGTCGAGTGCGTGCCGAAGCTGCCCGGTCGCGGCCCGCTGATAGGCGGCGGCGGTACGGACCAGTTGCCGACGTGCGCCGTGCGGCCACAGCAGCAGGCTGAGCGCGACGCTGAGGGCCACCCCGATGCCGACGTCCACGAGCCGGATCAGCCCGAGGCGCCAGCCCACCGGGGCGAGGAGGTTGAAGATGATCAAGAGGTCGACCGTGAAGGCCGCCTGGCTGAGCAGGAGGCGCTGCGAGCCGGACGTGTACGCGGCCAGGAACACCGCGGGCGGAAGCAGAGCCCACAGCAGAGCCGGGCGGTCTGCGGTCACCACGATCAGGGCCGAGCCGACGGCCACGCCCACGACGTTCCCGGCGACGGCCCGGGCCACCGAGCGGGCGGTGCCCAGGGCACTGGTGCGCAGCACCTGCAACGTGCCCAGCACCACCCAGAACGCGTGCGGCAGACCCAACCGCCCGGCGATCCACACCGAGAGGGCCAGGCCCACACCGGTGCGCAGACTGTTCCGCAGGGCCGTCGAGCCCGTTGCCGCCGACGGGGCCAGCCACTCCACGTGCCGGTGCCGGGCCCGCCGGTCGCCCGGCTCCTCATGCCCCGGACCGCCGGGGCGCCAGCTCGTGCGGTTGGCTGTCACGCCGATGTTGCCCGCCACGGCACCCGCGAGGTACGCGAGCACGCGCACCGTGTGGTCGACGGCCAGGGCGTCGACGATCTGCCCGGTCGCCGTCGACCGTGCCAGCAGCTCACGCACCCGCCGCTCCATCGCGTACCGGTGTGCGGTGCGCTCCCGCTCGAGAACGCGGACCTCGGGTGGCTCGCCGGCCGTGTCCAGCGCGGCGGCGCTGGCCCGCAGGGTGCCCGACACCGCCGCCACCAGGCCCTCTTCCGTACCCGTGCCCCGTCGGGACCGGCCCGGCCGGTACAGCGGGTGGCCGGCGACACCCACGAGCAGCTGCAGGTCACCGATGAGTTCCGCGTACGCCCGTCGCCGGCGTCGGGACCCGATGGTGCGGTTCGCCGTCGCGGAGAACCGGGTGCGCGTCACGGCGACAGCCCGGGCGGCCACGTCCCGGCACTCCCCCAGCCGGTCCGTGTCACGCCCCAGCGCGTCCACCAGGTCCGCCGCGGCGCGGCAGGCGGCCACGGCGGCCCGGTTCAACACCGACGGACCGCCTCTGGGCAGCACCAGCAGGCCCGCGAGGGTCGCGGCGACGCCGGCGAACACCCATCCCCCCACGCGCGCGGGGATCTGTGTGGTCGCGGGCGGCAGCGTGACCGACAGGACGAATGCGAGCAGCAGACCCAGCCGCGCGGTGCCGATGTGTCCGCCCACCACCGCGGCGAGCAGGGTGATCACGACGGCGACCACGAACATCGTTGCCGCCGCGGCCACCGCGGTGCCGGAGGCGAGCGTGCCCAGGGCCACCAGGACAGCCCCGCACACCGTGGCGAGCAGGTAGGAACGCAGCCGTTCCCGGGACGTCCCGCCGAAATCCGTCATGATCAGAAGGGCGAAGCCGCCGAAGACGGCGAACGTGGCGAACGACTGGTCGCCGACCACGTACCGCCCGATCGCGAACAGCCCCGGCAGGACGAGGGCGGCGCGGACCGCACCCCGGACCGCGGTCCGCTCGGGATCGGCCAGTGCCGACACGACCCGGCGTACGCCCCGCCCGAGGCGGCCCCGCGCTGTCATCACGCCCACCCGATCCACCGCCGACGCGTCGTGGGTCGACACGCCAACGGCCCCGCACCACCGTCCGTCGACATCCCGGCCGGGCTGCCCGCCGCCCTGGCGGCCGGTGCCCGGGTACTCCCCGGCCGGCGCGTCGTTCCGCCGCTCAGGCCGACAACACCGTCACGAGACGCCCGCGGTCGGCGATCATGTCCATCGCCGTGTCGAGGTCCAGGTCCTCCCACTCCGTGCCGTGGGGCCTGCGGTCGCGCACCCGCGTCTCCCGCAGCGGGTTCGTGACGAGTTGCTTGGTGGCCGCGCCCTTCGGGCACAGGCGGCCACGGCTCACCGGCGAGGCCGGGTCGCCCTCGATCTGGACGACCTGCTCGTCCTTCACGTAGACCAACTGCCCGCAGCCCACCGGGCAGTACGGGCAGACGCTGTCGACCACACGGTCGGCGGTGGCGATCCTGGGTTTCAGCCGATCCGTCCGCCGCGACCGGGCCACCGCGCGCCGGGCGAGACGATCTCCCGCGGTCAGCAGAGACCGGGCCTGCCGGAACACCGGCCACGGCAGGAACGTCTGACGAAGTCCCATCCCCGCCTCCCGTGCGTCACCGTCGTACTGAGCAGGTAACCAGGTCCGGGTGGCGCGGCGCGTGGATTCCGGGGAGGTTCACGAGGTCGCGTCGGTCAGGCGGGGCGTGAGCGGAGCCAGCCGTCGGTCGACCTCGCGCGCGGCGGGGCCGGCCTGCGCGGCGAGGCCGCCGGCGATCGCGCTACCCGCGGCGGAGACGCTGTTCGTGCACCCGCAACGCGACCGTCGCGGCGTCCAGCAGAGGCGTGGGTACGCCGAGCACCCGGGCCCGCGCCGTCAGGTCACCGAAGATGTGCTCGGCCTCGGTCGGCTGTCCGGCGATCAGGTCCCGGTAGAGCGAGGCGGTGTCGGTCGCCCCGGGCCGGGTCACGAACGCACAGACGTTGTCGAGCGCCCGCGCCGGCACCGGATACCCGGCCGCGGCGGCGACGGCCGCAGCCTCGGCGGCGATCTGCGGACCGAGGCGATCACCTCCGGGGACCGCCACGGCGTCGCCGACCGAACCGCGTACCAGGGTGTTGAGAGCGCCGAGTGTGCTGATGAAGACCCACTTGTGCCACATGGCCCGGTGGATGTCCGGCGCGACGGAGAACGCGAAGCCGGCGCCCGACAGCACCTCGGCGATCCGTTCGACGCGCGGGGACGTCCGAGCCTGCTGTTCGCCGATGACGATCTCGGCCAGGGCGCCCAGGCGGACGATGTCGCCGGCGGCGTCGAGCGTGGTGAGGACGCGGACGACGCCGCCGAGCACGGCGTCCACCCCGAACCGCTCGTTCAGCACGTCCATGTGCGCCATGCCGTTCAGGAACGGGATCACCGTGGTACGCGGGCCGACCGCGGGGGCGACGTCGTCGATCGCCGCCGGCAACGCGGTGGCCTTCACCGACACGAGGACGATGTCATAGTGCCCGTCGACCAGGTCGGCGGTGAGCAGCCGCGGCGTCAGCACGGTCTCGCTCCCGAGGCCGGTGACGCGGAGCCCGCGCTCGCGGAGCACGTCGGCGCGGTTCGGTCGGACGAGGAAGGTGACGTCGCGCCCGGCCTGCTGAAGCTGGGCGCCGAAATATCCGCCGGTGGCGCCGGCCCCGACGACAAGTGTCCTCATGCGCCGACACGTTACTGGTCGAGCCGGTGACACGAACGCCGGCCGGATCCCGCCCGCGTCACCGCTGCCAGGCCGCCGAGGAACGACACCCGGCGCGACCTACTGACCGCGGACGGCAGCGGCGCCCGCCGGCCACCGGCCGCCGGAGGGCGCGTCACGCTACGACGGCAAGAGATCGGATGTCTTGCGTTCCGGCGGACACGCGGTGGCGCCCCGTCCTCGGGATTCGCAAAGGTTGGGGATTGACGCGATCAATACATCCGATGTTAACTGCTCGATACAGATGTGGGTCGATGTTTACCTGAGCGTCGGCGAACCCGGCCGGGTGCGCACCCTCCCAGATCCGTCTCGACATCGCCCGCGTTTCGGCGGACGCGGGCAGGCCGGGGATGCCCCCGGGATGCGAGGCATCATCCGCAACGGACGATCCCGAGGAGATCGTGTCGATGAAGGTGACAACGCCGCTCCGCATCGCGCTCGCCGTCCTGCTCGCCGGTGGCCTCGTCGCCGCCGCACCGAGCCGACCGGCCGCCGCGGCCCCGACCGACGCCGCGTTCAGCGCCAGCACGGGCACCCTGAACGTCAACCGCGCCGCCTACCTGGCGAAGCACGACATCGTCTACAACCGCCCGAACACCAACCCCCTGCACGGCCTCACGGTCGGCAACGGCCGCACGGGCGCCATGGCCTGGAGCGCCAACGGGCTGACCATGCAGGTGTCCGGCGTGGACCTGTCCCCGCAGTCCACCTACGCCGCCGGCCTGGTCAACCTCACCAGCAACCCGCAGTTCGACACCGGCCACACCACCTTCCAGCAGCGGCTGTCGCTGTACGACGGGACGCTGACCACGAGGTACGACAACAACCGCACCATCACCGTCCTGGGCGCGCCCCACTCCGAGGTGATGGGCATCCACGTCGAGGACAGCCGTCCCGGCGTGACCAGCGTCGGTCTCGACCTGAGCCTGTGGGACATGAACACGGTCCAGAACATCGCCGACGTCCCGGACCTCACCACCTGGCGGACGCTCTCCACGTTCGCCGACGCGGGCGGTGTCGGGCTGAGCCGGGGTCAGAACGACCCGAACGGCTTCGGCTACACCCTGGCCGCCACCGTCGAGGGCGCTTCCTACACCTCCCAGGTGGTGAGCGGCACCCGCGTCCGGCTGTCCATCACACCCACGTCGAGCTACACGGTCTGGTTCACCGCGGCCAGCCGGATCAACGCGCCCGGCCTCAACTCCGTCACCCAGGCCCGCAACCAGCTCGCGGCCGTCAAGAGCACCGGGTACGCCACCACGCTGAACGCCTACCGCGCCTGGTGGCACGACTTCTGGGCGAAGTCGTTCGTCCATTACTCCAACGCCGGCGGCGACGCCGACTACCTGGAGAACGTCTACTACCTGGCGACCTACATGATCGCGGCGGGCGGCTACGGCAACTACCCGCTGCACTTCATCAACGGCGTCTTCCGGGCCACCCAGGACAACTCCAAGTGGAGCAACGGGTACTGGTACTGGAACCAGCGCGACGTCTACAACTCGTTCCTGGCCAGCAACCACACCGACCTGATCGCCGGCTTCAACCGGCTCTACAGCCGCAACCTCGCGGCGCTGAAGTCGTACACCACGACCCGGTACGGCAGTGACGGGCTCTGGGTGCCCGAGACGATGGGCTGGGACGGCAACGCCCGTGGCACGGTCAACAGCGACTTCGTCAACGACCTCTACTCGACGGGCACCGAGGCCGCCTACAACATGTACCTGCAGTACCGGTACACCAACGACGAGGCGTACCTGCGCAACACCGCCTACCCGTACATGCGCGAGGCCGTGAAGTTCTACGAGGACATGCTGGACCGCGACCCCGCGACCGG
Source organism: Micromonospora costi (assembly GCF_003626655.1). Classification (GTDB taxonomy): domain Bacteria; phylum Actinomycetota; class Actinomycetes; order Mycobacteriales; family Micromonosporaceae; genus Micromonospora; species Micromonospora costi. The sequence goes on along the minus strand of NZ_RBAN01000005.1, from coordinate 327,086 downwards.
CCGCTGGTACATGGCCAGCTCGAACGCGCACGAGACGTACTGGGACGTCCGCAACGCCATCACCGACCTGGCCGCGGTGCGGCTGCTGTTCCCCCTCACCATCCAGGTGAGCCAGCAGCTCGGTCTCGACGCCGGGCTGCGGGCGAACTGGCAGACCATCGTGACCAACCTGGCGCCGTACCAGGTGCAGAACGGGGCGTACCTGCCGCACGACCCGCCTATCTCCCAGACGCGCAACAACGAGAACGTGGCGCTGGAGCTGGTGTGGCCGTACGACCAGACCGGCATCGGCTACCCCGACCAGCAGACCGCCGTGAACACCTGGAACGTGCGTCCGCACCCGTACGGCAACGTGTGGTCCAACGACCATGTGCACGCCGCCCGGCTCGGGCTGGGCAACCAGGCGTTCCAGGGCATGCGCACGATGCTGCAGAAGTACCAGAACTATCCGAACGGCATGACCAACAACACCAACGGCGTCTTCGAGTACCTCGGCATCCACCTCGCAGCGATGAACGAGTCGCTGATGCAGTCGTACAACGACAAGATCCGGGTCTTCCCCGCGGTGCCGACCGATTCGAGCTTCGTCGGGAAGTTCACGCTTCTGGCCAAGGACGGGTTCCTGGTCAGCTCCGAGCGGGAGGCCGGCGGGGTCAAGTACGTAGGCCTCAAGAGCCTGTACGGCAGGACGGCCCGGGTGGTGAACCCGTGGGGCGGCCAGGAGGTACGCGTCCGCCGCGCCTCGGACAACGCGGTGCTCACCACCACCACGGCCGCCGAGATCAGCTTCGCGACGACCGCCAACACCGTGTACGTGGTGGAGCGCACCGCCAAACCGCTGTCCACGTACACCGGAACGACCCTCACAGGCACCGCCAACGAGGGCGAGAAGGCGCTGTCGGGCACGGCCTCGGCCCTCGGCCTGGGCGGTCCCGGCGGCGGTGGCCTGGTCAACGACACGATGCTGACGTACGACTCCGGCTGGCACCACACCACGGCCCGCGGGTACGGCGACTACAACGACGACACCCACCACAGCACCACGGCCGGCGCGGTGGCCAGCTACACCTTCACCGGCACGGGTGTGGAGTACCTGTCCGAGCGGTTCAGCGACATGGGCAACGTGGACGTCTACCTGGACAACGTCTTCCAGACCAACGTCAACCTGTACGTCGCCGGGCCCCGGCAGGCCCAGCAGGTGGTGTTCCGCCGGACCGGGTTGACCACCGGCACGCACACCATCCGCATCGTCAACAGGACCACCTCGGTGGGCATGGTCGACGCGCTGCGGATCCTCACCGGCAGCCCGCCGGCCGGCGGCGCGGTGGCGCTGCGGGCGCAGGCCAACGGCCGGTACGTGAGCGCCACCAACGCCGGCGCCGGCAACCTGGTCGCCTCCGCCACCACGATCGGCGGCTGGGAGCAGTTCGACCAGGTCGACCTCGGCGGCGGCACCATCGGTCTGCGGGCCCGGGCGAACAACCAGTTCGTCTGCGCGGAGAACGCCGGCGCCGCTCCGCTGATCGCCAACCGGGCGACGGCCGGCTCCTGGGAGACGTTCGACCTGGTCCGGAACGCGGACGGCTCGGTCAGCCTGCGGGCGACCGTGAACAACAGGTACGTGGTCGCCGAGAACGCCGGGGCCGAGGCACTGATCGCGAACCGGGACGCGATCGGCCCCTGGGAGAAGTTCGACCTGGTCACCGTCTGAACCCCCGCGACCCGGCGGGTGCCGCGCGGGCCCGCCGGGCCGGCGTCCCCCTCAGGGACGTCGCACGGTCGCGGTAGCTTCGACAACCATGGCCACGAGTGCGGACGTCCGTCACGACCTCGCCAGCCTCGCCGACCCGCGGCGCGCGGAGGCGACGAGCCGGTTCCTGCAGATGGTCCCGGGCGGGTACGGCGAGGGCGACCGCGCCATCGGCGTCGCCGTTCCCGACCAGCGCCGGGTGGCCGCGCGGTACTGGCGCGACCTCTCCCTGACCGAGACGGTGACGCTGCTGACCGGCGACGTGCACGAGGAGCGGCTGACCGCGCTGTTCATCCTCGTGCGCAAGTTCGCCAGGGGCGACGAGGAGGAGCGGGGCCGGATCTTCGACGTCGTCCTGGCCCACACCGGTCACATCGACAACTGGGACCTGGTGGACTCGTCCGCGCCGTACATCGTGGGTCCCTGGCTCGTCGACAGGGACCGCAGCGTCCTGGACCGGCTGGCCGGGTCCGCCCTCGTGTGGGACCGCCGCATCGCCGTCCTGGCGACGTTCGCCTTCATCAGGATCGGCGACTTCCACTGGACCTTCCGGCTCGCTGAACGGCTGCTGCACGACCCGCACGACCTCGTGCACAAGGCGGTCGGGTGGATGCTGCGCGAGGTGGGCAACCGCGACCGGGCGGCGGAGGAGGAGTTCCTGGCACGGCACTACCGGGTCATGCCGCGGGTCATGCTGCGGTACGCGATCGAGAAGTTCGAACCGCAGCGGCGCCGGGCCTACCTCTCCGGCACGGTCTAGCGGGCCGCCCCGAACGGGCGCTCGACGCCGTCGATCCAGTCAGGTTGCCCGCTCGCGACTGTCAGGGCTCGAGGTCGACGACCCCTTTGCCGCTGCGAAGGTCAAGCGGCACGGAGACCTGGTCGTGCGTGATCAGCCAGTCGCCGTCGATCTTCCGGAGGCAGTACGTGACCCGGACCCACATGCCGGTTGTCGCCGTGCCGTCCGTCTTGTTCTGACCGACGTACCCGGAGGCACACGCTCCTGACCGCGTTGCTCAGTCGCCGGCACGAGTGTCCTCACACCGCCGCTGCCGCCCCGAACCAGCGCGGCATCCGGCGGAGCAGGTCCCGCTGGTCGTCACCGACCCACGCCACGTGACCGTCCGGCCGTAGCAGCACGGCGGGCACGTCCAGCTCGTCGCTGACGTCGACGACGTGGTCGACCCGGTCGGTCCACCCCGTGACCGACAGCCGGCCCGTCTGGTCGAGCAGCAACCCGCGGCCGCCGTGCATCAGCGCGTACAGGCGTCCGCGCGCCAACCCCACGTCCCGCATCCGGCGGCCGAGCAGGTCGTGGCCCTCGCCGAGGTCGTAGCGGACCCCGATCGCGGTGATCTTCTCGATGAGGTACCGGTTCACGTCCTCGAAGTCCATCAGTTCCGACAGCAGCCGGCGCACCGCCTGCGACCCCGGCTCCGTGGACAGCAGTTCCATCTGCGCGCGGGTGTTGACCAGCACGTCGACGGCCACCGGATGCCGCTCGGTGTGGTAGCTGTCCAGCAGTCCCTCCGGCGCCCAGCCGGCCACCTCGGCGGCCAGTTTCCAGCCGAGATTGACCGCGTCCTGGATGCCGAGGTTGAGGCCCTGCCCGCCGGTCGGCGGGTGGACGTGCGCCGCGTCGCCGGCCAGCAGCACCCGGCCGACCCGGTAGCGCTCGGCCAGCCGGGTGGCGTCGCCGAAGCGGGACAGCCAGCGCGGCGAGTGCACACCGAAGTCGGTGCCCGCGTACGCCCGCAGCTGCCGCCTGACCTCATCGAGCGTCGGCGGGGCCGACCGGTCCTCGGCCACGCCCTCGGCGGGCACGACGACGCGGTACACGCCGTCGCCGAGGGGGCCGACACCGAACCGCTTCTGGGTTCGGCGGACGTCGGCCACCACGGCGGCCACGGTCTCCGGCGGCACGCCCACCGCCACCTCGCCCAGCAGTGTCTCGACCCGGGTGGGCTCGCCGGGGAAGCCGACGCCGAGCAGCTTGCGCACCGTGCTGCGGCCGCCGTCGCAGCCCACGAGGTACCGCGCGCGCAGGCGCGTCCCGTCGGCCAGTTCGGCGGCCACCCCCTGGTCGTCCTGGCTCAGCCCGACCAGTTCGCAGCCGCGCCGGATCTCGGCGCCGAGTTCGGTGGCCCGCTCGGCCAGCAGCCGGTCCGTGGTGGTCTGCGGAATGCCGAGAACGTAGGCATGGGCGGTGTCCAGCCTCTCGGGCCACGGCTTGTCGATGCCGGCGAAGAACCCACCGACCTCGTGCCGCTGGCCGTGCGCGAGGAACCGCTCCAGCAGGCCGCGCTGGTCCATCACCTCGATGCTGCGCACGTGCAGGCCGAGCGCCCGCACGAACCTGGCCGGTTCCGCGTCCCGCTCCAGCACGCGCACGCGCACGCCGTGCAGCCGCAGCTCGGCGGCCAGCATCAGGCCGGTCGGCCCACCGCCGGCAACGATCACGTCGATCATCAAAAACCCCCGTTGGTTCCGGCCGGACACTTCACGGCCTTCGACGGCGTACGCCCTCCGCGGATCACCTGACGTCCGCGGCATCCGGCTCCGGCCGCAGATTCTGCGGCACCACGGGGGTCTTGCGGCAAGACCCGGGGTGCGATATACGTTGAGAGTGGCAGGGAGTAGCGCTCTCCCTGCCTTTCGTGTGGACGGGCCGTTCACCGGCGCGTGAACCCCGGCCGGGCGGCGGGCTGACCGGGTTAGCCTGGACCGCGGATTCGCCGAAGCCAGCAACGCGAGCGGGACGGTGCCGTGCCGACAGATCCGACCCCGGGACCCGCCGGGGACCCGTCCACGAGCCGCACCCCCACCATCGTCCTGACCGGCGGGACCAGCGGGATCGGCCGCGCCACCGCGCTGGCGCTCGCCGGCACGGCCGGCCACCTGGTCCTGCACGGTCTGGAACCGGAACACGACGTCACGGACCTGCTCGACGCCGTACGGGCCGCCATGCGTCCCGGTACCCCGCTGACCTACGTCGCGGCCGACTACGGCGACCTGGCCGCCGTCACCGGCCTCGCCCGGCAGATCCGCGCGAGCACCGACCGGATCGACCTGCTCGTCAACAACGCCGCCCGGCCCGGGCCGGCCACCCGCACCATCAGCGACGACGGCAACGAGGTCACCCTCCAGACCAACTACCTGGCACCCGTCCTCCTGACGACGGGGCTGCTCGACCTGATCGGCCGCGACGCGCCGGGGCGGATCGTCAACGTCGCCAGCGCGACCCACCTCTCCGCGACGCTGTACCTGGACGACCTGAGCCTCGCCCACCACCCGTACTCGCCGTCGACCGCGTACGCGCACTCCAAGCTCGCGCTGGTCACGTACTCCTGCTGGCTGGCCGCCCACCGGCCCCGCCGGTCACTCGACGTCGTGAGCGTCCACCCCGGCGTGATCTCCACCCAGCTCCTGCACGCGATGTTCTCCATCGGCGGCGAGCGGCCGGAACAGGCGGCCGTCACCCTCCGGTACGTCGCGGCCCGCCGCGACGACAACGGCACGTACTACGACGAACGCCGCCCCGCGCCGCCCAACCCGCAGGCGTCCGACCCCGCGACGCAGGACCGCCTGCACGACCTCACCGCGCGGCTCCTCCGCGACCACCTCTGACGTCCCTCGACGTCATCTGTCCCACAGGAGCGCCGCGTAGTCGGCCGCAGCCTTCCACTACTTCCTCCCCGCCGAGGAAGGCTTCCAGCTGTCACCCGCCGACACCAGAGTCGGCGGCGCCGGTCAGGGTTCGGCGAGCCGGACGTATCCGGTGGAATCCACCGCCTCGATGTCCCAACGCCGGTCGAAGGCCCGAACGCCGTAGATCATGACTCGTCCGATTTCCTTGGGGATCTGCGGCTTGACCACCAGCTTGCCGCCCACCGCCTCGAGGCCGAGCATGCTCCGGAGGAAGTTCAGCGGCGCGCCTGCCGCCCAGGCCTGCGGGCTGCACGCGGTGGGGTACTGCACCGGCCAGGTCGAGCGCCCTTGTTGATAGCCGGCGATCGCCTCCGGCAGTCGGAAACTGAATGCCTTCGCCGCCTCCAACAGCGCCAGGGAGACGCGGTTCGCCTCCTCCCGGTAGCCGTAGCGTGCCATTCCGAGCGCCGCGATCGAGTTGTCGTGCGGCCACACCGTGCCGAGGTGGTATCCGATCGGGTTGTACGCCACCTCGTCCATCGACAGGGTGCGGATCCCCCAACCGGAGAACATCGAGTCCCCCATCAACTGCCGCACCACCTGCCCGGCGCGTTCCTCCGGCACGATCCCACTCCACAGCAGGTGCCCCATGTTCGAGGTGATGGAGTCGATCCGGTTCTTGTCACCGTCGATCCCGACGGCGTAGTACCCGCCCCGCTCCTCGACCCAGAAATCCCGGTTGAACGCGGCCCGAAGCCGCTCGGCGTCCGCCCGCAGGCGCCGCGCCAGGTCAGGATCGTCGAGGGGACCGTCGGCCAGCTCAGCCAGGCGCAGCTTCGCGTCGTACGTGTAGCCCTGGATCTCACTCGTGGCGATCGGCAGGACCGGCAACCGGCCGTCGGCGAACCGGATCCCGTCCCACGAGTCACGCCAGCACTGGTTGCCCAGCCCCTCCGGGGACCGGGTCTGGTACTCGACGTAGCCGTCGCCGTCGCGGTCACCGTACTGGTCGATCCACTCGAGCGCGGCCAGGGCGTTGGGGCGCAGCGACCGGACCAGTTCGTCGTCGCGGGTGAACCGCCAGTACTCGGAGAGCAGGATGAGCCAGAGCTGGGTCGCGTCCGCGGTGCCGTAGTACGGGCTGTAGGGCCTCTGCCCGGTCCGGGTCAACTCGCCGTTGCGCACCTCGTGCAGGATCTTGCCCGGCTCCTCGTCGGTGAAGTCGTCGACCTCGCGGCCCTGCAACCCGGCAAGCGCCACCAGGGCCCCCTTGGCCAGGCGCGGTCCGCCGATGAGCGTCTGGTAGGCCGTGATCAGCGTGTCCCGTCCGAAGAAGGTGAGAAACCACGGCAGTCCGGCTGCCGGCAGGGCGACACGTTGTCCGTTCACGGTGGTTTCCAGGCGCAGTGCGACCAGGTCCGTGAGGGTCTGCTCGATGACCTGCTCGAACAGGTCGCTGTCGCTGGTGAACCGTGCGACCACCGAGCGCCACCGGGCGGCAGGATCGACGGCGCTGTGCCGGAAGACGTCCTCGAAGTCGCCGCGCACCGGCTCCACCACTCCCATGCCCGGCGGGAGGGAGACCTTCAGATCGACCCCCCAGTCACCACCGGGCGCGAGGTCGAGCACCCAGACGAAGTCGTCACCGTCCACGTGGTCCGGTATCGGCGACGAACGCACCTCGGTCTGGGCGACGAAGTCGTCAGCCTCGTAGTGGAACAGCAGTCGACCGCTGTCCGCTCGGTGCCGTCGGGCAATCGCCTCGGCGCGTTCCCGCACCCCTGACTTGATCTCCAAGAGGTCGGCGAAGTCGCTGCCGACCCCCAGCCGCAGCTCGATACGGACGGGTTTGGTGGCCGAGTAGTGCAGTTCGATCCGTTCGTGCAGGCCCTCACCGAGGTAGCGGCGTCGGCGGACGGTGAGGGCGTCCGCCGGCAGGTCCAGCAGTTCCGGATTGGCCAGGTAGAACTCCGCCGAGTAGTGGTCGACCGCCCCGGAGCGGAGAACCAGCAGCGGTGCTCCGTTCACGGTGAGCATCCACCGGTTCAACAACCGGGTGTCGAGATGAACGAGCCCACCGATCGAGCCCACGGGGATGTCACCGGTCGGGTCGGAGTACATGAAAGTGGCACCACTGAGCACGGCGATCGAACCCGGGTCGAGTTCAGGCGGAAGATCCCGCTGCCGCACGCCGTTCCGGTGCGCCGGCGCGAGATGAGGCGTCGGATCGGCAGGCGTCGGACGCTGCTCAGCCATGCATCAACCGTAGGAACCCAGTCGTGGCCGGTCATCACCCGCTCCGGGTGATTCCACAGGTGATCGGGAGTCCGCCGCGCCCGTCCCCCGCTCCGTGGGCCACTTCCTGCACATGTGCAATTATTCGCGCATGGACTTGTACGTGCGGGCGCCGGAGCCGTCCACCGAGTGCGACCTCGTGGACGGCCTGGCCGCACTGAGCCGGGCCCTCGTCGGCGTCACCGCCAACACCCTGGCAACCCTGGACGTGGAGATCACATTCTCCCAGTACCGGATGATCGTCATCCTCGCCTCCCGGGGGCCACTGCGGACGGTCGACCTCGCCGCCGCCCTGCACGTCCATCCGTCGACCGTGACGCGCGCCTGCGACCGCCTGGTGCGCCGGGGTGTGGTGGTCCGGCATCACGGCGCAACCGACCGGCGGGTGTCCTGGCTGGCGTTGACGGAAAGCGGGAAGGACCTCGTGGGCGAGGTGATGCGGCGCCGCACCGCGCAGATTCGCGAGCTCGTCAGCGGCTCGACGGCAGGTCCTGCCCGGTCACTCGGCCAGTTGGTCGAGGCGTTGGCCGTCGCGTCCGGTGAGCCGACCGAACGGCAGTGGTGGCGGCAGTGGGAACGCTGCACGCACATGACGGCGGTTCCGGCGGCCGGTTGACCCACGGGCGGCGGCGTTCCACCACGTCGGTGCTGCGCCGCGCGTCGCCGTCGGCTCGTCTGCGGCTCCTGGAGGGCGCCTACTCACCCGAAGGCTCACCGCGGCCGGGCAGGGAGGTGCCCGGCCGCGGGTCGGCTGCCCGCAGCGGTCCGGCCGTGTCGATCGGCGACGGGGGGTTCTCGAGCCCGCGGCGCAAGGCCGCGATCTCCGCGCGCAGCGCGGTCACGTCCGCCTCGGTCGCCGGCGCTGGGCGGTTCTGGTCGGAAACGCGTTCGACGATCCAGGTGGCCAGCGAGCCGGTCACGAAACCGATCAGACCGATCCCACCGATCATGAGCCCTAACGCGACGAACCGGCCGGCGGTCGTGATCGGGTAGTAGTCGCCGTAACCCACAGTGGTGATCGTCACCGTCGCCCACCACAGCGCGTCATCGAAGGACGTGATGGTGGCCTCCGGAGCGGATCGCTCCGCGTCCAGCACGGCGAGCGCCGCCACGACGACCAGCAGCACCGTGGTGGCGCCGACGTAGACCGCGAGTCGGCCGCGCGCCCAACGCTCCGTCCGCCGGCTCAGGGTCAGTACGACGGTGACCAGACGCACGGCGCGCAGCGGGCGCAGGAAGGGCAGGATCAGGACGGCCAGGTCGAACCCGTGAGTACGCAGGAAACGACGACGATCGGCGGCGAGCGCGAAACGGACGAGCAGTTCCGCCCAGAACAACACCCAGATCGCCAGCGCGGTCCCCTCGCAGGCCGCGCGCCAGCGATCGTCGAGACCCGGCTCGAGAATCGGTGCCGCATAGACGGCCAAGAAGACGAGGGACAGCACAGTCAGCGGAGCTCCGCTCAGCCGCTCCCACCGCTCCGCTCGCCCGAGGCGCTGGTGCGGTTCCCCCCTGTCCACCATGCCGATCCCACCTCCTATGTGTACCCATGCAACCATCGTCGTGTGGCACTGTACGTGCCCCCGCAAACGCGGTCGAGCAACGCGAAGATGCCCGGATGGGATCCCGGCCGCCTCGAGGCGGCCGTGGTCGGCATCACGCCCTCGCGGTCGCCGACGTCGACACAAGCGCCTCGTGTCGCCCCCGACAGTCGTCTGCCGCAACGTCAAAGTGCGGTCACCCTGCGCGAGCGCGGACGTGACGGCTCCTCCCATTTGTCAAACAACTGTCATACAACTGCGTGATCAGCGCCAAGATCAGGGCCAAGGGTTGGGCGTGACCTGACGTCGCGTCGTAAGGAGAACAAATGCCAGCCTGCCGCCCACCGAGTGCACGGTCTCGCGGATCGAGGCGGACGTGAGCCGCGGCGGTCCTGTCGGCGCGCTGGATGCAAACCCCGTCCTTCTGGCGGATCCCGTTGTCCACGACTCGATCACGTGGTGATCGAACCCGTACTCGGCACGTCTGCTCGCCCCGACGACGCTGGTAGGCCCGAACTCCCACCACGAGGCCGCGTCGAGTACCACGGCGACGTCGCGGTGGTCTCCGTCGTCGGCGACACCGCGGGGTCCCAGCCACGCGCCCGCTTCTCGCGGGCCAGGGGCGTCCCGCGCGCCCGGTCCCGGGTCCTCGCATCGCCTGCGGTCTTCGGCTGGATCTGAACGGCCGCGCACGGCGAGGTTGGACCGGTCACGACGACCCGCGGTCGATGACGTAGCGTGGCCCCTTCCAATGTTTGCATACACACACGCATTTTGCGCGGGTGACGCGGGTTCGCTGAACCGGCCACCGCCGCTCGGTGAGCTTCCTTCCCGACCTGAGCCACCGGCACCCGACAAGCCCGCCAAGGGGAGGTGTAGATGACGTTTCTCGAGTATCTGCAGAGCCGACGCGATCTGCTGATCGCCCAGACCGTCGAGCACGCCACCATCGTGCTGATGTCGGTGGCGCTGGCCACGCTCATCGGCGTCATGATCGGCATCGCCAGCTACCGCAACCCGCGCGCCCGGGCAGTTGCCGTCGCGGTCGCCGCGGCGATCTTGACCATCCCCTCGTTCGCGCTGCTCGGTCTGCTGATCACACCGTTGGGGCTGGGATACCTTCCGGCCCTGGTGGCCTTGACCCTGTACGCACTGCTACCCATCATCCGGAACACGGTGGTCGGTCTGACCGAGGTCGATCCCGCATTGACCGAGGCCGCGCGTGGCATCGGGATGAGCCGCCTCCGGTCCTTGGCCACTGTCGAGATACCCCTGGCCTGGCCCGTCATTCTGGCCGGCATCCGCGTCTCCACCCAGATGACGATGGGCATCGCTGCGATCGCCGCGTACGTCGGCGGACCGGGGCTGGGCAACCAGATCTTCTCCGGCCTGGCCAACCTCGGCGGCGTGAACTCGCTCAACCAGGCACTGGTCGGCACCCTCGGCGTGGTCGTCCTCGCCCTGGTCGTGGACCTCTGCCTGGGACTGCTCGGCGTGCTCACCCGCGGCGACCGCCGCACCACGCGCAGATCCCGGGCGTCGACCAGCGGCACCCGACCCGGCGAGCCGGACGCCGTCGGCGCACTCGCCAAGGGACCAGCCCTCGCGGCCGCAGCCAACACTCAAGGAGGCCAACGATGACCGATGACGTCATGATCGAGCTGCAACACGTCAGCAAGTCCTACCGGGGGCAGCAGACCCCAGCGGTGGAGGACGTGTCGATGACGATCCGACGCGGCGAGATCATCGTGCTGGTCGGTCCGTCCGGCTGCGGCAAGACGACCACCATGAAGATGATCAATAGGCTCATCGAGCCGACGTCCGGGCGGATCCTGGTGGACGGATCCGACGTCACGTCGCTCGACCCCACGGACCTGCGCCGGCGCATCGGCTACGTCATCCAGCAGGTCGGTCTCTTCCCCCACATGACCGTGGCGACCAACATCGGGCTGGTACCGAAGATGCTCGGCTGGAGCCGTACCCGGATCGAGGCCCGGGTCGACGAACTGCTGCACCTGGTCGGACTGGAACCCGGCCACTTCCGCAACCGCCTGCCGCGGCAACTCTCCGGCGGGCAGCAACAGCGCGTCGGAGTCGCTCGCGCGCTGGCCGCCGACCCGCCAGTGATGCTGATGGACGAGCCGTTCGGCGCGACCGACCCACTGACCCGGGACCGGCTGCAGAACGAGTTCCTCCGGCTCCAGGAGAAGCTGCAGAAGACGATCGTCTTCGTCACGCACGACTTCGACGAAGCGATCAAGATGGGTAGCCGCATCGCCGTGCTCGGCGAGCGTTCCAGGATCCGCCAGTTCGACACCCCCGAACAGCTGCTGAGCAACCCGGCCGACCAGACCGTGGCCCAGTTCATCGGGGCCGGGGCCTCGCTCAAGCAGCTCAACCTGCGACGGGTCGGCGCGATCGACGTCGACGAGGCCGTCCTCGTGCGGTTGGACGACACGCCCACGTCCGCTCTGCGTCGGCTCGACGAGTCCGGCGAGTGGGCCGTGCTCAGCGTCGACAGCGAGCGCCGCCCGCAGCGCTGGATCACCGCCCGTGACCTCGATCCGCAGCAGGACACTCTCGACGGTGCCGGTGGACCGGTCACCACGGTGGAACTGCACGCCACCCTGCACGACGCGTTGGACGCCATGCTCGCCTCGAGCAGCGGCGCTACGGTCGTCGTCGACGACGCCGGCCGCTACCGCGGCGTGGTGAACATCGACCGGCTGATGCGGGCCATCGCCGAGATGCGCGAGATGCAGCGCAACCGCGACCGGCCAGTGACGGAGTCTCCGGAGGGTACGGCCACCCGCACGCCGCCCACCCAGCGCAGCGGCATCCCGGCGACCGGGGACGGGGAGTCGCGGTGAGTGCCAGCAGTGTGGCATCCCACCAGGCCGAGGTCGCCCCACCATCGCGCTGGCGCGGCCTGTTGCGCCGGCACGCGACCATGCCGCTGCTGCTCGCGGCGGCGTTGCTCGTCACCTACCTCTGGCTGCGCGCGTCGAAGCTGGACGACATCGAGCAGCGGTCGCTCAACGCCGAGCACCTGCTGCGGGTGACCCGCCAGCACATCTCGATCACGGCGATGACCACCCTGTTCGTCGTGCTGATCGCGGTTAGCGGCGGCATCCTGCTCACCCGCCCGGTGCTGCGCTGGCTGACGCCGTACGCCACCGCGCTGGCCAACGTCGGCCAGGCGACCCCGGCCATCGGGCTCCTGGTGCTGCTCAGCATCTGGTTGGGCATCGGCGCCACCACCGCCCTGATCGGGCTCGTCGCATATTCGGTGCTGCCCGTGTTGCGCAACACCATCGTCGGGATCGACCAGGTCGACCGGCACCTGATCGAGGCGGGCCGGGGCATCGGCATGTCGCCGATCGCGGTGCTGTTCCGCATCGAGCTGCCACTGGCCATACCGGTCATCCTCGCCGGCGTGCGCACCGCACTGGTCCTCGCGGTCGGCGTTGCCACGCTTGCCACGTTCATCAACGCCGGCGGGCTCGGTGGCCTGATCGTGACCGGGATCAAGCTCCAGCGCGACCCGGTGCTGATCACCGGCGCCGTTCTGACCGGCGCCCTCGCCCTCACGCTGGACTGGCTCGGCGGCGTGCTCTCCGACCTGTTGCGGCCCCGCGGCCTGGACTGAGTCCCAGTCCGCCATCCATCCCCGTTTCCAACCGACGCGCTGCGCGTCAAGGAGGTCACTCATGCGTACCCGAATGCCGTTTGCCCGACTGGCCACCGGAGCCGCGGTCGTCGCCCTGGCGGTGACCGGCTGCTCGGTGACGACTGAGGCATCCGGCGACGTCGTCGTCGGAGAGGGCTCGATCAAGAAGGACGACGCACTGGCGGGCCAGACCATCGTGGTCGGCTCGAAGGACTTCACCGAGAACATCGTCTTCGGCCACATCACCATGCTGGCGCTGAGGGCCGCCGGTGCGGACGTGACCGACCGGACCAACATCAAGGGATCGGTCAACGTCCGAAAGGCGCTGCTCGCCGGTGACGTCGACGTGTACTGGGAGTACACCGGCACGACGTGGATCACCTATCTCAACAACACCGATCCGATTCCGGACTCACAGCAGCAGTACGACGCGGTGGTCAAGGAGGACAAGGAGAAGAACAACGTCGTCTGGGGCCCCATCGCGCCGGCGAACAACACCTACGCGATGGCCGTACGCGAGGAGAAGGCCAAGGAGTGGAACCTCCACACCCTCACGGACCTGGCCGCGTTCGCCAAGGACAACCCGGCCGAGGCAACCTGGTGTCTGGAGAGCGAGTTCGCCGGACGCAACGACGGTTGGCCTGGAATGACCAAGATGTACGGCATGAACGTGCCGTCCTCGAACGTCAAGATCGTCGACACCGGGGTGGTGTACACCGAGACGAAGAAGGGCGAGTCCTGCAACTTCGGTGAGGTCTTCACCACGGACGGCCGGATCAGCAACCTCAACCTGCGGGTGCTGGAGGACGACAGGAGCTTCTTCCCTATCTACAACCCCGCGCTGACCGTCAACGGCGCCAGCGCCGACAAGTACCCGAACCTGATCAAGATCCTGGAGCCGGTCACCGCCAAGCTCGACGACGAGACCATCCGCAAGCTCAACGAGCGGGTCGACGTCAAGGGTGAGCCGGTGGCGCAGGTCGCCGCCGACTGGATGAAGGAACAGGGCTTCATCTCCTGACCACCAGACGGACCGTGACCGGCTCTCTTCCTGGGCAGTGAGGAGAGCCGGTCACGTTGTCCGGCGGCGACGCGGAGCCGGGCGGGTGCGGCGACCACTCGTCGACCGCGGTTCTACCCTTTTTTGAGTAGCTTGCCGAGTTCCCACCTTATGGTGGAGTCCGGATCGGCGGGACGCGGGTGATGGGGGACGAACAGCCAGGCGGGCTACTCAGGGCGCCCCGGGAACGCCAGCCGGTGGCGCTCCTGGAGCTCTTTTTCGACCTGGCGTTCGTCTTCGCCTTCACCCAACTCTCCCGAAAGCTGATCTCGGATCTGACCTGGACGGGGGCGTACCAGACCCTCGTGCTGCTCCTCGCGGTGTGGTGGGTCTGGAGCCTTACGGCGTGGCTGACGAACCGGTTGGACCCTCGCCGCGCCACTGTCCAGGCGGTCGTCCTGGGCACCATGACGGCCAGTATCGCGATGGCTGCTGTTCTGGCCGACGCCTTCAAGGAGCGCAGCGTTGTATTCGCGGGCGTCTACGCCGCACTCCAGATCGCGATGGCGCTCTTCTTCGCCGTCGCCCTGCCCCAACCGGAACGGCGCACCGGCTGGCGACTACTCATCTGGTCCACCGGCACCGGCGTGCTCTGGATCGCGGGCAGTGTCACCGGCGATGCCGCACGCACCGTGCTCTGGACCCTCGGCGCGGCGGTCAACTACGCCGCGTTCACCCTCCGGTTTCCCACCCCACGGCTCGGGCGGATAACCGCACCCGAGTGGCCCGTCGCCGCCGAGCATATGGCGGAGCGGCACCGCCAGCTCTTCATCATCGCCCTCGGCGAACTGACCCTCGTCACGGGGCTCACCTTCACCCGGACGGACTTCACCGCCGACCGGACCGGCGCCTTCGCGGCCTCGATCCTCACCACCATGCTCCTCTGGAGGATCTACGTCTTCCGCGCCGGGGAACTACTTGCCGACGCCATCGACGTCGCCACCGATCCGATCCGGCTGGCCCGCCCCATGGCACTCGCCCACCTGACAATGGTGGCCGGCGTGGTCGTCACGGCGGTCGGCGACGAACTCGTCATCACCCAACCGTTCGGCCACAGCGACCCGGCGTGGGTCGCCGTACTCGTCGGCGGACCCGCGCTGTTCATCATGGGACGGGCCCTCCTGGAACACACGGTCTTCGGTCGGGTTTCGCCAGACCGACCGATCGCCCTGCTCACCCTGATCGGGCTGGCGCCACCGCTGCTGTTCGCCCCGCCGCTGCTGGCCGCTGTCGCCATCGCCGCGGTCCTCGCCGCCGTCGTCCTCTCCGACGCGCGGGACGCCCGGAAGCATCCGCCAGCCGCACCACGGGACAGACGGTCGTAGCGGGAACCGGGATCGGCAGGATGGCTGTGTGTCACGCGTCGGCGGCGGGCTTCAGCACGTCGAGGCACCACTGGCGGAAGGTGGTCGGCGTGCTCCACTCGGGGGTACGGGCCACGCCGTTGTCCAGGCCCTCGTTCTTGGCCACGGCCATGTCGAGCATGCCCTGCGCGATGGCCTCGGAGAGGCCGGCCCGCCGCATGTTCTCCTTGAAGGCCTCGCCGGGGACCTGCTGGTAGCGGACGGGACGGCCGAGCACATCGGCGATGATGGCGGCCATCTCCTTCTGGGTGAGGTCCTCCGGGCCGAGAACGGGCACCTCCTCGAAGCCGGTCCACGTGTCGTCGCGCAGCAGGCAGGCGGCCACCGCGGCGATGTCCCTGGTGGCCACGGTGGGCGCGGACAGATCCGGCACGACGGGGCCGTACAGGACGCCCTGCTGGGTGATCGGGGTGAGCTGCCGCAGCACGTTGTCCATGAAGGACGGCATGGTCAAGGCCCGGTACGGCACGCCGGTCGCAGCGATCAGGTCGTCCATCGCGAGCGTCGCGGTGACGTGCCCGGCCCGCCCGGCCACCGGCGTGCCGCGGCCCAGCGCCGAGATGCCGACCACGCGCGGGACGGCGGCCAGCGCGTCGAGCACCGGGTGGGTGAAGCCGGAGTAGGCCTCGTCCAGGCTCGTCGACCGCGGGTCGGCCGGCACCAGCCAGAAGACAGCGGCAGCGCCCGCGAACGCCTCGGCCACGACGGCGGGGTCGCCGTGCGAACCCCGGACGATCTCGATCCGCTCGACTACGCCCGGCGCCAGCCGCGCGGGGTCACGGGCCACCACCCGCACGGACGCGCCGGCCTCGAGCAGATCCTGGACCAGACGGCCGCCGATGTGGCCGGTCGGAGCGGTTACCACAATCATGACTTTCGTCCCTGTTCGGTGGGGAAACTGACGTCCCCAGTCAACGCGGGTCGGCCGCGGAGCGGAAAGACCATCTCCCTCTGGATTGATACCGTGGCGGTATGAGTGATCTGGAGGCGCGGCAGCTCCGCTACTTCGTGACGGTCGCTGAGGAGCGGCACTTCGGCCGGGCCGCCGAGCGGCTCGGCATGGCCCAACCGCCGCTGTCGCGCGCCATCCGCGATCTGGAGCGGCAGCTCGGCGTGCAGCTTCTGATCCGCACCACGCGGCAGGTGGCGCTGACCCCGGCCGGCGAGACGCTGCTGGCCGACGCCAAGGTGGCGCTGGACGCGATCAGCGCCGCCCAGCGCCGGGCCCGACGGGCCGGGCAGGAGACGCCGGCCCTGCGGCTGGCGCTCAAGGCCGACTACGACGGCGGGCTGCTGCCGCCGATCCTCGAGGCGTACGACGTCATGCCGGTCGAGCTGCTGCTCGGCGGGCGCGGCGAGCAGGTGCCGGCGCTGCGCGACGGGCGTGCCGACGTGGCGCTGATCCCGGCGCTCGGCGACGAGGACGGGCTGGACAGCGAGCTCCTGCTGACCGGGCCGAGCATGGTGGCCCTGCCGGCCGCCGACTCCCTGGCCGCACGGACGACCATCCGGCTGGCCGACCTGGCCGGCCGGCGGCTCCCCGACGGGTCGCCGGCCGAGCGGGCCCTCATGGTGGGCAACCGGCGGCCGCTGGACCTCGCGCAGATCTTCAACCTGGTCGAGGTGGGCACCGCCGTATGGTTCCTGCCGGAATGGGTGGCCCGGCGGTACTCCCGGCCGGGCACCGCCTTCCGTCCCGTGCCGGAGCTCGAGCCGGTGACGCTGAAGGTGGCCTGGCCGGCCGAGTCGCGCTCGCCCGCGGTGGCGGCCTTCGTGCGCGTGGCCCGGCAGATCGCCGAGGCGCCCGAGAAGCAGCTGCTCCGCCGCTAGGTCCTCCGCTACCCCGGGGCCAGAGTCGCCGGCAGGGGTGAGTGCACCACTGCTCCCAACCCGCTCCCCCGATCCGGCCGTGCAGCAGGCGGCCGACGTCGGTCGTGGGCTGCCAGCCCCGCAGCTTGGCCGGCAGCGGCGCTGACTCCCGCGGACGCATCGGTCGATCGCACACCACGCTCACAACGCCGCGCCTGTCAGGGCAGATGTGCGCGCAATCCTGGCGGGTCGGGACGGCGCTTCCCTCTCACAGATCCAGTGGCTCGATGACCTGTTTCCGGGCATGTTGATAGATCACCGAGCTGCGGAAGCCGGCGATCTCGCGGCGTCCGCTGAACTTGTCCATGAGGAAGGCGTGCAGGCTGTCCACGCTGGGCACGGCGACGTGTACGAGGAAGTCGTCGCCGCCTGCCACGACGAACACCGACAGCACCTCGGGCAGCCCCATCGCGTACTTCTTGAAGCCGTCGATGACGGTGCGGCTCAGAGGCCGGACCTGCACGTGCAGTAGTGCCTGAACGCCGCGGTTGAGGGCGGTCAGGCTGATCTCGGCGTGGTATCCGGTGATCACGCCTCGCTCCCTCAGCACACGCACACGCTCGAGGCAGGTCGACGGCGCGATACCGACGGCGCGGGCCAGTTCGCGGTTGGTCTGCCGCGCGTGTGTCTGCAGATGCTGGATGATCGCCGTATCAAGTTCGTCCACGACCGTGATCTTGCCACTTTCTCCGAACGACGTTCGGTGAGACCAAGTTGGTGCCGGTCATGTGCCTACTGTCGGTCCCGTTCCGACGAGCAGGCGAGGGGAAGCCATCATGGTCGCGACCGACATCGACACCGACACCACGCACGAACAGGTCGTCGTCAGGCGGGGCGCACGATCCGGTCTGCCGATCGTCGTCGCGGTGCACTCCACCACGCTCGGACAGGCCATCGGTGGATGCCGGCTGGCGCACTACCCACACTGGCGCGACGGCCTGGACGACGCGCTGCGGCTCTCGGCCGCGATGTCGGACAAGTGCGCGCTGGCCGGGCTGCCCCACGGCGGCGGCAAGACCGTCGTCGCCCTGCCCCTCGGCATGACTCTGGACGGCGCCTCCCGCCGAGCGGTGCTGCACGACGTGGGCGACGTCATCGCCGGTCTGGGCGGCACCTACGCGACCGGTCCGGACGTCGGCACCGGCCCGGACGACATGGTCACGATCGCCGAGCGGACGCCGTACGCGTTCTGCCGACCGGTCGGCGCCGGCGGCAGCGGCGACTCCTCCGAGCACACCGCCGTCGGCGTCCTCGCCGCACTGCACGCGTTGTGCGCCGAGCGGTTCGGATCGTCCGACCTGTCCACGCGCAGGTTCGCCGTGCTGGGCCTTGGCCGCGTCGGCGGCCACGTGCTGCGGATGCTCGCCGGCGCACGCGCGACGCTGGTGGCAAGCGACGTCGACGACAGCCGACGTACGCTCGCCGGCGCCGCCGGCGCGGCCTGGGCCAGCCCGCAGGATTGCCTGACCGCCGACGTGGACGTGCTCGTCCCCGCCGCCCTCGGCGGCCTGCTCACCCCGCGCACGGTGCCGAAACTGCGCTGCGCCGCGATCGCCGGACCGGCCAACAACCAACTCGATACCCCGGCCACCGCCGACCTGCTACACCAGCGTGGCATCCTCTGGGCCCCGGACATCATCGTGAGCGCCGGCGGCATCATCCACGCCACCGCCGTCGAACTCCATCACGAGACCCCCACCCAGGCCACCGTTCGGGTCCGCGGCATCGCCGACACCCTCACCGACATCCTGCGCACCGCCCGCGCCACCGGCTCGACCCCGGCCGACGCCGCCCGCTCCCACGCCCGCCACCGCATCCGGAGTGGCCGCCACTGACCACAGCCACCACCGACCTCCGATCGCCCTGGAGCCCTCCACATGACCCTGGCAACCAAACTCGTGATCGTCATCCGTGCCGACCTGCCAGCCGCATGGGCTGCCAACGCCGCAGCAGTGCTCGCGTTGAGCCTCGGCGGCCGACTGCCCAATCCACCGGCGGCCGACGCCAAGGACGGCTCCGGCGAGCCGCACGCCGACCTGAACCCCCATCCGGTACCCGTCCTGAGCGCCACCGCCGACCAGCTCCGCGACCTGCACCGAACGGCGCGCGCCGACGGCAATCTGATCACCGTGGCCTTCGACGAGGTCGCCCGACGGGCCCGCACGTACGACGACTACCTGGCCGCGCTCGCCGCAACACCCGCGGACGAGATCCACTACGTCGCCGTCGCGGCGTACGGCCCACGCAGCCGAATCACCGCCCTGACGAAGCGATTCCCCCTCTACGCCTCCGACGCGCCGGCCACCGCACAGCCGGATGCCACCCACCGGAGAGCCGGGTTGTTCCCCACCGCCGACGACCGCCGGTTCAGCACGCCCGCCAACGGCAGTGAACGGCAGCTGCTGCACGACATGCTGCGAGCCCAGCGCAATACGCTGAAGCTGAAGTGCTCAGACATCGAGGACGACCTGGCTCGCCGAGCGGTGCCACCATCGACGCTGTCGCTGCTGGGTTTGATCCGGCACCTCGCCGACGTGGAACGCCTCTGGTTCCGCCAGGTCCTGGCCGGGCAACACTCACCGCCACGGTTCTCGTCCCCCACCAACCCGGACGGCGACTTCGACGACGCCCTACCCGATCCGGGCGTCGTCGCCGCAGCCCGCCGAGCCTGGCACGACGAGATCACATTCGCCGACGCGTTCATCGCCAACGCCAACAGTCTCGACGTCGAGGGCCACGACAGCTGGCGCGGCACCGTCTCGCTGCGCTGGGTCCTCGTCCACATGATCGAGGAGTACGCCCGCCACAACGGACATGCCGACCTGCTCCGCGAACGCATCGACGGAACCATCGGCATGTAAACCGTGCCGGCCGGGCGCGGATGGATGCTGCCCCAGGTGTCGTGATCACCGAGATCTCGACACCACGCTGATAGGCGGCGTCGGCGTTCCCCGCAACCGGTTCGGCGTTGGCGACTGACACCGATGGGAGGACCGCCGCCGGCATGACCACATCCGAGCTGGGCCCGCCCCATCGCCGTTCCGTCTCGACGGCAAGCTACGTCTCACCGCGCGGCTACTCGCGTGCCTGTTCGGCTCGTCCTCGTCCATGAGCCGCGCCGTACCGGGCGCACGGGGGGCGAGAGGCCTGTCAGCCTAGGTTCATGCGGTACGACCCACAGCGGCACATCTGGTCGGCGCTGTCCGTCACCGAGGCGCGCTCGCTGCTCACCGGCCTTCCTACGCGCTGGTGGCTTTCCGGCGGTTGGGCCATCGACCAGTGGTTGGGATTCGAGAGCCGGCATCACGGCGACATCGATGTCAGTACCCTCCGGCCTGCTCTCCCGGCCTTGCTCGACGGCATGTCGGCACGGTTTCGGCCCTTCGCCGCCATGAACGGGCGCCTGCTGCCGCTGCCGGAGCACCTCGACGACCCCGCGCTGCACAACATCTGGCTACACGACAAGAACCGCGATCGCTGGGTCCTCCAAATCAATCTGGAGGACGGCGACGAGACGGTCTGGCGGTATCGCCGTGATCCACGCATCACGCTTCCCTGGAGTCGCGCCGTCGCGCTCGTACGCGGGATACCGACAGGGACGCCAGCTACTCAACTGCTGTGGAAGTCGCGAGATCCCCGTCCCCGCGACGAACACGACCTGACCATCTCCCACGGCGTCCTGCGCGCCGAAGACCGCCGATGGTTGCGCGAGGCCATCCGCACCGCCCACCCGCAGTCGCCGTGGGCGCGGGACCCTCGTCTGGCACAGCAGCCGCCAACCGCACGAGGCCACCCCTGATACCCAGCCGAGAGAGGCCTTGCCTGGCGTCGCCGATGTCGTGTTCCGCTGGCCGTCGTCCCGGGGTGCCGGGGCACGCGGATTCGCCGTGACCAGTCCGCACCTGAGCCGGCCGGCCCCGGACGCTCCCGCACTGCTTCCCCGTGCGTAGGGTCACCGCCGCCTCACCCCACAGGCCGGGGTTACAGGAGGCGGGTCAGATCGTGCATCTCGGCGAACTGCCTGTCGGGGTGTGGTGCTGGCAGTCGCAGGAGGTCTTCGGCGTCGCGGTCGCGCTGCTGCCTGGCGAGCCCGACCGAGGCGCGTTCGAGCGCCGGGTGACCAACGAACGGAACGGCCGCGCCTAGCGGGATGGCAATGGTGCGACCGGGCGGACCGCGGTGAACTGAGCGTGCTCGTACCGCGTGGCGGACAGCAGCAACAGCCACTCGTCGCAGCCCTGCCAGGGGTAGAGGTCGGCGGCGCCGCCGCGTACGGTCCGGTTCCCGTCGCCGATGCGTGGCCGGGCGTCCGTCGGCGCCGCCGCGAAACCGGGGATCCACACGTCGGCGCAGATCTCATTCGCCGAGCCCATCGCCGCCAGGCCGAACGCGTTCTCCGCGGCCGCCGTCCGCTCCTCATCACCGAAGTCGTCGAGAAGCTGGTCCTCGCCGGGTTTCCCGTCGCCGCGGAAGGTCAGCGTGGTGGTGCCGGCCCGGGCCGCGTACTCCCACTCGGCCTCGCTGGGCAGCCGGAACGGCATCGCCTCGATCAGGTCGTCAAGGTCGTCCTCGAGCCGTGCCGTGCCGGAGTCCTTGTCGGCGTAATCGTCCTCGTATTCGGGCAGCCAGTACCGGACCTGCGCAACTGTCAGCGGATGCCGGGCGATCAGGAACGGTTCGACCCGCACCTCGCGCACCGGCCGGGCGTTCCCGGCGCCGGCGAAGAACGCCTCAAGAGTGTCCTCGGCTCCTCCGCTGCGCTCAATCGCGCGTACCGCGTCCAACTCCGCGTCAGACAGGCCCATCCGGAACGTGCCGCGCGGCACCTCCCGGAACACCACGCCTGACACGGTGTGCCGCCACGCCGGACGCCCAGCCACGATCTCCTCGGTCCACATGGCGCCGAACGCTAGCAGTCCCGCCAACTGCTCGACGTCAGCCGAAACCGTCGCTCGCCGCCGCCGATCACGACCGGAGCGTGCGGGGCTCAGCCCCTGTCCCCTTCCCACAGTGGAGGCTCTGGCCTGCGCCCGTGCAGCGCTTCTGCTCCCGTCGTTGGCACGAGTCGCGCGGCGACGACTTCGACGGCTGGGGCCACTCCGTCTGGTACTTCGCGGTAGATGACGGCGGCTGGCCTGTCCGCCAGGTGCAGGCGTACGACAACGGCCCGGTCCGTCGCTACGGGCCCGACCATGAGCAAGACCAGTACGGGGGCCTCGGGCTGGCGAGCCTCAACGACCCGGACGACGACTGGAACGACTACGTTGTCGACCGGAACGAGTTCGAACGAGTGTGGCACTCGGCGGACAACAAACAGCTCGTCACTCACGAGCGTGGGTTCGGCACGGGAAGGTCTCGTCACGAGGACGGACGAGGTTCCACCGGTAGACGACCCAGAACCGCTCCACGCTGATCGTTGTCCTGTTCCGAATGGAGGTCTGATGCTGGCTCCGCTGCGATACGGCGCGTTCCAATACCTGGCTGCTGGCCGGCTGGTCAACATGGTGGGCAACGGTGTCGCTCCGATCGCGCTGGCGTTCGCCGTGCTCGATTTGACCGGGTCGGTGCGTGACCTGGGCCTGGTGGTCGGCGCGAGATCTCTGATGACCGTGCTGTTCGTGCTCTTCGGCGGGGTGGTGGCCGACCGGATTCCGCGCCGGATGGTGCTGGTCGGCTCCAATGCGCTAGGCGCGCTGACCCAGGCGGCGGTGGCCGCCCTGGTGCTCACCGACACGGCAACGATCCCGCTCCTACTGGCGCTCAGTGCGGCCAACGGCATCGTGAGCGCGCTGGCTCAGCCAGCCTCGGCCGCCGCGACGCCGCAGACGGTGCCGCCGGAACTGATCCAGCCGGCCAACGCGATCATCCGGCTCGGCATCAACGCGGGCATGATCGGTGGCGCTTCGCTCGGCGGCCTCCTTGTGGCCGCCGTCGGCCCCGGCTGGGGTCTCGCCGTCGACGCGCTCACCTTCGCCGTCGCAGCCGTCGCGTTCGTCGGAGTCCGGGTCGCTGCCCCGCCAACGGAGAAAACCCACACCGGTGTCATCGCCGACCTCCGAGAAGGCTGGACCGAGTTCACCGCGCGCACCTGGGTCTGGGCAGTGGTGCTCGGGTTCATGATCCTCAACGCGGCCCTCGCCGGCGGCGTCAACGTGCTCGGCCCGGCCGTCGCCGACGAGACGATCGGCCGAAGCGCCTGGGGCGTGGTGTTGGCAGCGGAAACCGCGGGGATGGTCCTGGGCGGCCTCATCGCGCTGCGGGTCCGGGTACGCCGGCTGCTGCTGCTCGGGGTGGCCTGCATGTTCGCCGAGTCGTTCCTTCTGCTGGGGCTGGCCCTGACGCCCACGGTCGCCGTCCTCCTTGTCGCCGGAGTAGCGGTCGGAATCGCCGTCGAACAGTTCGCGGTGGCCTGGGACACCTCGATCGCGCAGCACATCCCGCCCGACCGACTGGCCCGCGTCTACTCCTACGACATGTTGGGATCCTGGATCGCCATTCCACTCGGCCAGATCGCGGTCGGACCGCTCGCCGCGGCGATCGGCACCCGCGACACCCTGCTGATCCTCGCGGCACTGGTCGTGCTCTCCGTCCTCGGCATGCTGACCAGCCGAGAAGTCCGCCGGCTGCAAGCGGTAAACCCCGACCGCGACACTGACGCAGCGCAGGCCGGGTCAGCCGATGATGAACCCGGTGATGCCGCCCCCGCCGAACCAGTCGCCCGCGCCTGACTGAACAGGGCACAAGACGGCGCTCAAGTGCTCGCGCCGCCCTAGCCGGGCAGATGGAGTCGTGGACCGGGTCGCAGAGCTGAGCCTCATCACTGGACGCGGCGGTTTCGCGGGAACCGGCCCACGCCCGGTGCCCGCTCCTCCCGGAGCGGGCACCGGGTCGCAGCGCGGTCAGATCGTCCGGCGCAGCCCGGCGAACTGCAGCGCGGTGAACCCGGCGACCACCACGGCCTGAGCGATCACGAGTGCGACGCCGAGGCCGGTCAGCGGGAACCAGCCGGCGACGAGCAGCTCGACGCTCGCGGCCACCCACGCGATGTTGACCGCGATCACGACAACCGCGACGGGCCGGCTCACACCCGGCCGGGACGCGAGGGCGAGCAGGGCCGCCGCGAAGGCGATCAGGAACGCGCCGACCGGGTAGAGGAACGCGGCGGGAAGGCCGAACATCTGGCCGAAGATCGCAGCGGCGACGACGTAGACGACTCCGTTGGCGCCCGAGCCGATCGCGTCCTGCTTGAGGGCGAAGCGGAGCAGCTTGGCGTCGACGGTGTGGGCGGGGGTGGCGATCGTGGTCATCTCGGAGGTCCCTTCGTGGTGCTGACGTGCGTCTGGTCACGAAGCTACGGAGGGTGCGGCCATGCCGAATCAGTCGTCGTGACGGTAGGTTCCAGTCGTGCTGTACGGTCGGTCCGAGGAACAGGCAGAGATCGACCGGCTGTTGGACGGAACCCGGGAGGGTCGGAGCGGTGCCCTGGTCCTGCGCGGCGCGGCGGGGATCGGCAAGTCGGCGCTCCTGGAGTACGCCGCCGATCGCGCGGCCGACATGCGGGTGCTGCGCGGCGTCGGGATCGAGTCCGAGGCGGCCCTGCCGTACGCCGCACTGCACCTGCTCCTGCGCAGCGGGCTCGACCGGATCGACGCGCTGCCCGACGCCCAGGCGACCGCGCTCAGCGGTGCGCTGGGCCTGCGCGACGCCCCACCGGAGAGCCGGTTCCTGGTCGGTCTCGCCACGCTGAGCCTCCTGTCCGAGCTGGCCGGGGACCGTGCGCTGCTCTGCCTCGTCGACGACGCGCAGTGGTTCGACCAGGCCTCCCTCGACACCCTGTTGTTCGCGGCGCGCCGGCTCGAGGCTGACGGCGTCGTCATGATCTTCGGCGCTCGTCCGGAATTTCCGGCCACCGGCCTGCCCGAGCGCCGGCTGGGCGGCCTCGACGACGCGGCGGCCGCCGCGCTACTCCCCGCCGACCTTCCGCCGCAGGTGCGGGAACGCCTTCTGCAGGAGTCGGCCGGCAACCCGCTGGCGCTCGTCGAGTTGCCGGCCGCGCTGACGCCCGAGCAGCGGGCCGGGCGGCTGTCGCCGGTAGGTGCGATGCCGGTGGCCGACCGGGTCCGGGAGGCGTTCCACGCGCAGATGAGCGGACTTCCCGAGGCCGCGCGCACCGCGCTGCTGATCGCGGCGGCGGACGGCTCGGGTGAGCTCGCGACGCTGGTCGCCGCTGGCGCGTCGCCCCCGGGGCTCGAAGCGGCCGAGCGGAGCCGGCTGATGGGGATCAACGGCTCGACCGTCGGCTTCCGTCATCCCCTGATCAGGGCCGCCGCGTACCAGAGCGCTCCGCTCACCGAACGCCTCGCCGCGCACCGGGCCCTTGCCGACGCCCTGACCGGCTCGGCCTCGCCGGACGCCGCCGACCGGCGCGCCTGGCACCTGGCCGCCGCCACGCTCGGTCCGGACGAGGACGTCGCCCGACAACTCGAGGAGGCGGCGGGTCGAGCCCGTACCCGGGGCGGGCACGCCGCGATGGCGGCCGCCTACCAACGCGCTGCCGAGCTGAGCGTCGATCCGGTACGCCGGTCCGCCCGGCTGGCCGCCGCGGCGCTGGCCGCGAGCGACGCCGGCCTGATGGGCCGGGCCGCCGCACTCGCCGACAGCGCCACGCCGGACGTGGATGACCCGACGATGATCGTGGCGCTGACCCAGGTCCGCGCGCACCGCGAGGTGGAGCTGGGCACCCCGCTGGCGGCCGGCCGGATCATCCTTGACGCCGTCCCCCGCGTCGCGGTCCACGCCCCCGATCAGGCCACCTGGCTGCTGGTGGAAGCCGTCCGCTGCGCCTGGTTCTCCGGTGACGTCCCGCTGGCGGCGCACGCGGCCGCGATGCTTCGTGAGCTGCCGGTCACCGGTTGGCCTCTGGCCGACCAGGCGGAAGGGCTGACCCGGTTGCTGGGCGGAGACATCGCCGCTGGCTTGGCACTCCTCGACGCAGGGCGCGACCTGTCCGGGCTCGGCGTACCGGGGCTGACCTTCGCCGCCGGCGCCTGCCTCGCGGCGGGCCGGGCCGCCCTCGCCGAGGAGATCGCCGGACGGGTCGCGGCGGACTGCCAGCAGAGCGGGATGATCGGCTGGCTGGCATTCGCGCTGCAGGACCAGGGGTTCGCCCAGGGCCTGCTCGGCCGGTACGGCGACGCGATGGGGACGCTCGACGCGGGGCTGCGGCTGGCGCGGGACCTGGGCCACGAGCACCGGGTCCTCCACCTCACCTGCTGCCTCGCCTGGATCCTCGCCGACCAGGGAGACGTGCCGGGGTGCCGGGAGAAGGCCGAGGAAGGTGTCCGACGCGCCGACGACCGCGGGTTGGTGCTCGCCGCGACCATCGGGCGTTGGGCGCTCGGCCGGCTGGAGCTCGGCCTGGGAAACGCGGACGCGGCGCTGAGGCACCTGGCGGCCGTCCCGCCGACGGGTTTCGGGGTTCTCGCCGCCGCTGACCAGGTCGAGGCGGCCGTGCGCAGTGGCCGGCCGGACCGGGCCGGGGAACCGCTGGAGCGTTATCTGACCTGGGCGCGGCACGTCGGTCAACCGGTCTCGGACGCGGTCGCTCTCCGCTGCCAGGCCCTCGTCGACCAGGACGAGGCCTCCTTCGCGGATGCCGTTCGCGTCCACGAGCGCGTGGACCAGCCGTACGAGCAGGCGAGGACACGGCTCGCCTACGGTGAATGGCTGCGACGGTCCCGGAGGCGGGCGGACGCCCGTGTGCAGCTACGCGGCGCGCTGGAGATCTTCGACCGGCTCGGCGCGGAGTTGTGGGCCCGCCGGTCCCGTGCCGAGCTGCGCGCGACCGGGGACGTGCCGGCCGCGCCGCGCAGGTCGGGGGACCCGTTGAGTGTGCTCACCCCCCAGGAGCGGGAGGTGGTACGGCTGGCGGCCGGCGGCGCGTCGAACCGGGACATCGGCGCCCAGCTCTTCCTCAGCCCTCGGACGGTGGGCTACCACCTTTACAAGGCGTTCCCCAAGCTGGGCATCACGTCGCGATCCCAGCTGGCGGCGATCGCCCGCTCCGCGATGGTCGAGTGACGACGATCAGCACTGTCCGATCAAGGATCCGTCGCGCGGTCAGCGGCAGAAGCGGATACCGCCGGCCGGTCGCAGGTGTAAGGAGGGTGTCGATGGTTGACAAGGACGTGGCATGGTACCAACGGCTGCTCGAGGCGCAGCCGGATCTGGTCGAGTTCCCCTGGTGCTGGACGGTCGTCCAGCCGTTGACCAAGCCAGTCACCGTGGCGGAGGTCGCACGGCGGCTCGGCGGGGACCCGGCCAACATCGAGGAGCTCGCCGGGTGGGACTTCGAGGAACCTGACGGTACGTTGCACCTGCACCAGGTGGGGCCCGCCGTGGTCATGTGCCAGACGGGGGGTTGGGAAGGCGTCCGCGACGAGGCCCTGCGGTGGTTATCCGATGGCGTCTCGGTGCACAGCTCGTGGTGGAGCGAGGCCAACGGACGCAGTTTCCTGTGTTACGCCGCCTTCGGCCTGGTACTGACGCGACTGGAGCACCTCGACGACAATCAGCCCGCCGGCGAGCACCCCACGGCCCTCGACGAGGATCGCGCTCCGCTGCGCGACGATCCGGGCTACCCAGCCCAACTGGCCTTTGTCGAGCGGCGCACCGGCATCCGGTTGGACCCCGCCTGGTTGGACCAGCCCCACGCCACCGTGGTCATACGCACGCCGATCCCGGACGATCCGCGCCCGCCGGGCACATTCGGCTCGACTGATCCGGACCTGGCGGCCATGTTCCTGCTCGCCGACGAGTCCACACAGCGGGACGCGCTGCGGTGGGTGCTCGACTTACTCGCCGATGAGCATGACCTGCGCAGTGAGCCTGTGGTCCGCACCGTGCTCGACGCGTTGCCGCAGGACTGGCCGACTGGCGAGGACCTATCGCAGGAGCTGGAAGCGCTGCGCTTCCGGCTGACGCAAGAGCTCAACGCCAGCCCGGGAGGGTCACCCGAGCGCTGGCGGCACTACTACCGCGTGCGCGCCGCTGAAGCGTTCGCGGCGACGGTAACCGGCTCCCGTGACCGGTCTCACCCACCGGACACGTTGTGGTACGCCCAACAGGCGTTTCAACAGCGGTGGCCAACCATCCGCGCGGAACTGTGGCGGCGGGCACGGCGTCAACGCCGGTAGTGCGGCGGCTTCACGGAGG
This sequence comes from Micromonospora costi, assembly GCF_003626655.1. Classification (GTDB taxonomy): domain Bacteria; phylum Actinomycetota; class Actinomycetes; order Mycobacteriales; family Micromonosporaceae; genus Micromonospora; species Micromonospora costi. Next base: position 298,675 of record NZ_RBAN01000005.1, on the reverse strand, counting down.
CACAGCAGGCCAGCGACAACGGCCTCATCCTGCTGCACTGGCTCATGGCAGCTTTGCACGCCAACGAGGGTTAGTGATCCGCATTGGATAATCACGGTTGCGGCGCAAGGCCGACGCCCGCCACCCGACGTGCCCGCGCAACGCCGTGGGACGCCCGTTACGCGGCGATCGCCACCGACGCTGAGGCCCCAGCGATCGAACGCAGCCTGACCAGACCCGGCAAACGTTCAGGGGGCCATACCGACGAGCCGAAGCAGCGCTCGTCTTGGCATGAGCGGACGCCGCCGGACTGACGCGCTCGGCGCGGTCGGCGGCGGCCTGGAGGTGTACGGGATCTTCGTCGCCGGAACGATCGCCGGGGTGAGCGCGGTGACCGCCGGCCTGGTGATCGGCGGCCTGGGACTCGCCGCCGTCTCCTACGTGGGCATGAACCGGGCCGCCGAGGCCGGCGACACGGGCGGCGTGGTGGCCGGCGCGGTCGGCATCGGCGCCGGCCTGGCCATCGCCCGGCGCCCTCGGCATCCTGGCCGGCAGTGTGGTGATCGCCCTGGTGGTGCTCGCGGTCGGCATCGTGGCCGGGACGATTGGGCAGCGCGCCGCTGTCACGCCATCGGCGGGCAGACGTTGCCCCGATGGCTTGCTCCGCTAGGCGAACAGTTTCTCTGCCCTCGTGCTTGGCCGGTCATCTCAGGCGGTCAAGGTCGCGGAAGAATCCCGGGTAGGTCTTCGCCACGCATCCGGGTTCAGCGATCTCGATGCCCGGCGTCCGGAGACCCAACAGTGACAGGCTCATCGCCATGCGGTGATCGTCGTAGGTGACGAATCGCGTCGGTGTCGGCGCGCCAGGGCGGACGGTGAAGCCGTCGTCGTGCTCGGTGGCGTCGATACCGGCTCGCCGCAGCTCGGTGACAACGGCCGCGATGCGGTTGGTTTCCTTGCCGCGGATGAACCCGATCCCGCGGATTCGGGTGGGTGTGTCGGCGAAGACGGCGACTGCGGCCAGCGTCTGCGCGGTGTCTGAGATGTCGGCCATGTCAACGTCGATGCCGTGCAGCGCGCCAGTACCGATGACCGTGAGACGGTTGGGGGCGCGTTCCACGCGCGCTCCCATGCGCTCCAACACGTCGGCGAAGGCCACATCTCCCTGCAGGCTTGCGGTGCCCAGTCCCTCCACCGTGATCCGGCCGCCGGTGATCGCGGCCGCAGCCAGAAAGTACGAGGCCGCGCTGGCGTCCGGCTCGATGGCGTAGTCCGTCGGGCGGTAGCTGCCGGGGCGCACACTCAGCCCGTCGGCATCCACTCCGAACGCCGCCATCACGGCAACGGTCATCCTGAGGTATGGCACGGACACCAGCGGGGAGGTCAACTCCACGTCCAGGCCGTCACGCATCAGCGGCCCGGCCATCAGGAGGCCGGACAGGAATTGACTGGACAGATGCCCGGACAGTTGGACATGACCGCCGCGAATAGGCCCGGCTACCGCGACGGGTAGAAATCCGGGCCGTCCCAGTTCTTCGACGGTGGCTCCCAAATGGCGCAGAGCCTCGATTACCGGTCCGAAGGGCCGCGCTCTGAGCTGGGTGGTCCCGTCGATGGCGCTGCGGTGTGGGCTCAAGGCTGCGGCCGGCAGGATGAACCGTGAGGTGGTCCCGGAACTCCGTGCGTCGATCGTCGGCGCTCCGGCCGATGCGCGGGGATCGGCACCGGTCACCGTGACGGTGCTGCTCGCCTCGTCCACCACCACCACGGCACCGAGTGCTCTGACGGCACCAAGCATGGCCCGCGTGTCATCAGCGAGCAGCGTGCCAGTCAGTGTGCTTCGGCCAGGGGCCAGGCTGGCACACAACAAAGCCCGGTTGGTGATGCTCTTCGAGCCCGGAGGCCTCACCGATGTATCGGGCGGTACCGGCAACGGGGACACGGTCAGGACATCCGGAAGATCTTCGGCGATGGAGGCCACAGCCACAGTCTCCCAGCGGCGTGCAGGAACGCGTGTCACGTCACCAACGCCCGTGGGCAAGAACACCTACCCAGCGTCCTGTGCCTCGATCAGGTCGAGGTCGCGGACGCAGAAGCCGTGGTGCTCGAAGGTCTCGTTGAGCACCGTGCCGAGGCACTGCCGCACCGAGCGGCCCCGGGCGTACGGGGGCCAGACATCGTCGTCGGGCACCGGCGCTCGCGCTGCGAGCTGCGCGGCGGTGACCCCGTCGAGCCAGGCCTCGAGCTCGGCGGCCTGTGCGTCACGCACGCTCACGATCTCGTCGAGGGTCGGATCGAGCGAGAGGTCAAGCCCATGCGCTCCACTGTAGGGCTCAACCGTCGGCCCGATGCCCATCGGCGTGAACAGCTCCGTCGAGCCCAGGCAGCAGCGGCGGAACCACGAGTCGTGGACGAAGACCAGGTGGCGCATCGTCTGCACCGCCGACCACTCGTCGTTCACGCTGCGGCGCTCGATGCCGGGCGTACGGCGGATTCGCGCGATCGTGGCGGCCCAGCCGGCATGGAGCTGACGCGATGCCTCGCGCAGATCGGCAGGGTCCTCGGAGCGGATCAGCACCCGCACCGGATGACGCCGGTCGAGCTCTGCCTCGACGTACTCGGTGACCTCGACACCGTTCACCACGAGGTTGGTGACGAGCCCGTCGATCACGGCATCCTGCATGACGACGCCGATCAGGCGTGCCCCGGTCAGGTCGCACTCGCGGAACTCCGCACCGTGCAGATCCTCGTCGACATACCGTGTCATGCTCCGCATCCTAGGTTCGAGCACCGACAAGCCACCCTCCCCGGCTTGACTCGGCCTCTTCGATGATCTCGACACCTGTCGATCGGGTGGCGCGGACCCGACAACTGCGCCCATGTCCGTCGACCCATGCCAGGCCGAATGCTTGCCTAGCGACGAATTAAGTTTCGCTTAGCAACAGTGCTCATCGACCTGGGGGGTCGGTACCTTGCCCGGATGCGACACCTCGGAACTGTGATCGCCGCAGCCGTCGTGGGTCCCCTGTCGTGGATCCTGTTCGCCGCCGGCCAGGGCAGGTCGATACGGGCGTTCGAGAACGCACCGGACGGCGCTGTGCCCGACAGCGGTGAATTCCTTCAACCTGCGCTCGTGCTGGCAGCCGCCGGGATCCTCCTCGGACTCATCGCCACACTCCGGATCTCCCCGCTGGGCGCTGCGCTCGCCGGGTTGCTCTACTCGGCCAGCTACCTGGGCCTGCTGTTCAACCCGAGCATGGTGACGAACCTGCTCGACCACACTCCGACACTGGCCGGTTACGAGATCGACCTGATGGCGCCGGCCCGGACCGGAACGAGCCTGCTGGTGGGCTCGCTGATGCTCGTCGCGGTTGTGAGCGCCCGCCGTTGGCGGCGCTGGCCGGAGCCGGCCACCGACACGGACACGGCTCTGGCAACGGACGACATCAACGCGACCGCGAAGGACCGCCCGTTGGGCGTGGACGGCCTCGGCCTCAACCCGCCGGCAGAGGCGCCGGAGCCCGTCCCGGCCGGCGGCTCGGGCTGGGCCGGGCGCTCCGACTGGGCCAGGGCACTCTCGGGTGACCCTGCGGACGGGCAGGGTGCATCGTCCTGGACGCGCCAGCCGTCACGGTGAGCAGCCCACCGCCACAGCCACCAACAGCTGACTCCGCCTACAGGTCGTTGCCCGCGTAGGTGAGGTTGAAGCTTTTGTTGGTGAGAGGAAAGTCGGGAACGATGGTGTCGGCGAGGGCAACGGGCAGCGCCGGCCAGTTGAAGAAGGACGGATCCACGATCTTGACGCGGGTGAGGGTGGCGTCGGGGTCAAGTTCCACGCGGTGGGTGATGGTTCCGCGCCATCCTTCGACTATGCCCACCCCCGACACCGGCCGCTTCGGCGCCGGTCGGCTGCGCCAACTGCTCGTCGTGCCGACGGGCAGCGCGGGTAGCAGGGCGGTGAGGATCGCCGCAGATACCTTGACCTCCTCGGCCCGGACCAGGAAGCGGGCGAGGACGTCGCCGCCGGTGTGGACCGGGACGGTGAGGTCACCGAGGTCGGTGAAGGGGTGGGCGAGGCGGGCGTCGTCGGGTATGCCGCTGGCGCGGGCGACGTAGCCGAGCGTGCCGATGTCCGCGGCTTGCCGGCGGTCGAGGACGGCGGTGCCGGAAAGCCTGTCCCGGACGATGGTGTGGCTGAGGGCGATGTCGACGATCTCGGCGACGTCGGCGGCGATGTCGTGGAGGGCGGCGCCGTCGGGGACGTGACGCAGAGTGGCGCCGCCGGGGAAGACGCTGCCGCGTAGCAGTCGGTGCCCCGTCGTGTGCTTGTTGAGTCGCAGGAGTCGTTCCCGGATGCGTTGGGCGTGCGCGTTGACGATGCCGTAGCCGACGTCGTTGCAGATGGCGCCGATGTCGGAGACGTGGTTGTGCAGGCGCTCCAGTTCGAGCAGCGCGGCTCGGGCGCGCTGCGCGCCGGGTGGGACGCGGCAACCGAGGGCGTCTTCCACGGCCAGGCTGTAGGCGATGGCGTGGCCGACGGCGGTGTCGCCGCTGATCCGTTCGGCCAGTGCGACCCGCTGGTCCGCCGGGTGGCCCTCGAAGAGCTTCTCGATGCCCTTGTGGACGTACCAGAGGCGGGCCTTGAGTTTGAGGATCGTCTCACCGACCACGGAGAAGCGGAAGTGGCCGGGCTCGACCAGGCCCGCGTGGACGGGGCCGACGGGGATCTCATAGACGCCGGGGCCTTGGACGGTGAGGAACGGGAATGGTTCGGATTCGGTGAGGGGTGGCCGCGGTCCGGCGTCGTTGCGCATGGGATGCCAGCCGTGTGGCCAGTGTGGGTGGCGTACGAGGCGGCGGGGCAGGGGGTGCTGTCGGGGTTGTACGCCGTACAGGTCGTGCATCTCGCGTTCGAACCGGCCGGCGGGGAAGGACAAGGCGGCGAGGCTGGGCACGGCGGGGTTGTGGGGATCGGTGCGCAGGTGCAGTTCGGTACGCCGGTCCGGCGGGCCGGCGGTGAACAGGTACACCACGCGGATCGCCGCGCCGCCGGCGTGGGTGGCATGGTCGTGGTGCGCGGCGACGAGAGCCAGGCGGGCACCACCGGCCAGGAGGTCCCGCGCGTGCTCGGTCAACTGGTCCGCGGTGACATCGACGGCGGTGGCCGGCGGTGGCGTCGGGTGGCCGTTCGCGTCGACGGCGCGGCTCGCCGGTGGTCGCCCGCCATCGTGCCGGTTGTCGGTCATGGTCGGTGCCCTCCCAGGACGGTGTCGGCGGCGGCGTCGAGGAGATCCTGCAGCGGACCGAGCGTCACCCCGAGCGTGGCCGCGGCGGCGAGCCCGACGGCGAGCGGCAGGATCGCCGTTGCCCGGGGGCCGTCGGCGTGGACGGGCTGGCCGCCTGTGGTCGCGGTGGGCGCACCGAGCAGCATGCCGGCGCTGTGCCGGCTGATGGCGGCGAAGGCGAGTAGGACGAGGGCGAACGCGATCGCGGTGGTCCAGCCGTGTCCGGCGGCCATTCCGGCGCGGGCGATGCCGATCTCGGAGGCGAAGAGGCTGAACGGCGGCAGGCCGAGGACGGCGAGCAGGGCCAGGCTGAAGCTGCCGGCGAGGGCGGGGTGACGGCCGGCGAGTCCGCGTACCGCGGTGATGCGGGAGCTGCCGGTGGCGGCCAGGATCTGTCCGGCGCCGCAGAACGCGACGGCCTTGCCGAGTCCGTGGCCGAGGACGTGCAGCAGGACGGCGGTGATCGCGAGCCGGCTGCCGGTGGCGGTGCCGAGGGCGATGAGACCCATGTGCTCGATGGACGAGTAGGCGAGCATGCGTTTGTAGTCCCGTTGGGCGATCAGCAGGAGGGCTGCGACGGCGAGGGACGCGAGTGCGGCGATGATCAGCAGGGTTCGGGTGTAGGCGGGACCGAGCACCGCGTCGGTGATGGTCTTGTAGCGCAGGATGGCGTAGAACGCGACTGACAGGAGCACTCCGGACATGAGGGCGGAGACGGGGGCGGGTGCTTGGCTGTGCGCGTCGGGTAGCCAGGCGTGCATGGGGGCGAGGCCGGCTTTGGTGCCGAAGCCGAGCAGGATCAGTCCGGCAGCCAGGCGGGTCAGGTCCGGGTCGAGGGTGGTCGCGTGGTTGACCAGGTGGGTCCAGTCCAAGGCGGTGGTGCCGTGGGCTCCGGCGGCGACCGCGGTGGCGTAGACGCAGACGGTGCCGAGGAACGCGATGCCGATGCCGACCGAGCACAGCACGACGTACTTCCAGGCAGCTTCCACCGAGGCGCGGGTTCGGTGGTGGCCGACGAGGAACGCGGTGACGACGGTGGTGGCCTCGACCGCGACCCACAGCAGGCCGAGGTTGTCCGCCAGCACGGCCAGGCTCATCGCGGCGAGGAACAGCTGTACGAGCGTGAGGTAGCGGCGTCCCCCGTCGGCGTTGTGGTCGCCGGTGGTCGTCTCGGCTGCGAGGTGGTGCACGCCCGCCCAGCAGGCCACGGTGCCCACGGCGCCGATGACGATGATCATGAGCGCGGTCAGCGCGTCAGCGCGCAGCAGGCCGGAGACGACCGCCGGCGCGTCGGTGACGGTGGCGCCCAGGACGCCGCCCGCAAGCAGGATGGCCGCGGCGGCGGCCACCCCGATCCAGGCCGCGGCACGGCGGCGGATCAGCATGCTGAGGATCGCGGCGGCGACGGGGGCGACCAGCGGCAGGTGGAGGGCGACGGTTGGGGTCATCGGTCGTGAAGCTCTCGTAGGTCGTCGAGGTCGGTGTCGCCGAATGCGGCCTGCAGGCGGGTGGTCAGCACCTGCAGCACGAGTACGGCCAGGAGCAGGTCGACGGAGACACCCAGTTCCATGACGAGGGGCACACCGCCGGTGGCGAGGAACGCGACAGCGGCGATGCCGTTGTCGATCAGCAGGACACCGATGATCTGGGAGATGGCCCGCCGGCGCGTGGTGGCCAGGAAGAAGCCGATGAGCAGCACGGCGATGCCCACCGGGGCGGCATGGGCGGTCGGTTCGGGTCCGAGCGCGACCAGCGGGCGGGCTGCGGCGTACGCGAGCAGGGTCAGCGCGGCGGCGGCCAGCAGAGACGCGGAGACGTTGACCAGGGGTGCCGTCTCGCGGGCCTCCGGCACCCGCCGCAGGACCCGGCGTAGCAACAACGGGAGCAGGACGGCCTTGAGGATCCCGACCCCGGTGGCGACGGCGATGGCCTCGCCGCTGCCCACGTCGACGGCGAGCAGGGCGGCGATGCCGGTCAACGCCACACCCTGCACGGTGAGCAGACCGATCAGTGCGGACAGCTCGCGGCGCCACAGCACACCCACGGCGGTGAGCACGAAGAGCCCGCACGCGAGGTTGAGCAGCTGGGTGTGGAAGGGCCCGGACATCGTCGGCTCCCGTTAGGCCAGCACGGCGGAGGTAATGACGGCCAGCAGGCCCAGGACGAACGAGCCGGCGAGCAGTTCCGGGACGCGGAAGAGCCGCAGCTTCGCGGTGAACACCTCGGCGACGGCGAGCAGCCCGCTCAGCACGCACAGCTTCGCCACGAACAGCGCGGCGGCGAGCGCGACGGCGACCGGGTGGAGGTTGGTGGCCACTCCCCAGGGCACGAACACCGTGGCCAGCAGGCCGAGCAGGATGGTCAACCGCATGGCCGAGGCCCACTCGACCAGGGCCAGGTCACGGCCGGAGTACTCGAGGGTCATGGCCTCGTGCACCATGGTCAGTTCCAGATGGGTGGCCGGGTTGTCCACTGGCAGCCGTCCGGCCTCGGCCAGGGTGGCGATGGCCAGTGCGGCTGCGGCGAGGGCGCTGGCGGGACTGAACACCCGCGCCTGGTCGGTGGTGCCGGCCGCGACGATGGCGCTGAGGTTGGTGGAGCCGACTCGGGTGGACAGGGCGAACACCGACAGCAGCAGGGTTGGTTCGACCAGCGCGGCGATGGTCATCTCCCGGCTGGCGCCCATCCCACCGAAAGCGGTCCCGGTGTCCAGCCCAGCCAGGGCCAGGGCGACGGTCCCGAGCAGCAGCAGCCCGACCACGACGATGAGGTCGGTGCTGCTGGCCAGCGGATTCTGGGTGGACAGGTACGGCACGGCGGCGGCGACCATCAGGCTGGTGGCCGTCAACACGGCAGGAGCGGCGGCGAAGAACACGCCCGCGTCGGCGGGGATGAGCGGCTCCTTGCGGAATTGTTTGCGCAGGTCTCGCCACGGCTGGGCGATCCTGCCGCCGCCGCGACCCTCCAGCCGGGCGCGGACGGCGCGGGTGAACCCGAGCAACAACGGGGCGACTGCGGCGACCAGCACGGCCTGCGCCGCGGCCACGGCCCACCCGGCGCTCATGCGAGATCCCTGCCCGTCGGCCGCCACCGGCAGCGGCGCGACCATCGACCATCACGGCAGGTGCAGGGTGGGGTCAACGGAACACCCCGGCGATCAGCACCGCCACGAGGGCGGTGAGCATGTAGGCCAGGTAGCGGTGCACGCTGCCGGTCGCCAGGCCGCGTGCCGCCTGGCCGATCGACGAGACGGCGGTCATCAGTGGACCGAACAGGCGGGCCTCCACACGGTCCGGGAGCCGTCGCCGGTATTCCACCGTCCGCACCAGGTAGGCCGACTCGGCCGGGTGGGTGACGTCGATGTCCTGTTCGGGGGCCAGCACGTCGTCGAAGACCCGCTGCAACGGCTCTGCGAACGACGTCGACGTGTACTCCATCCGCGCGGTCAGCGGTCCGTCGCCGCAGTCCCAGGCGGCAGCCCGGCGGCGCGTCCGACCGGTCGTGCGCGCGACGGCGGCGACGGCGACGGCGAGTCCGACCGCACCGACGGCGATCCAGAGCGGGGAGATGCTGGCGGCGACGCCGGCCAGTTGCAGATCGACTCCTCCCTGCATCGGCGCGGATCCGACCCGCAGGCCACTGGTGACCCGGTCCAGGGCGGGGGCGGTCACCGCGGGGAAGACGGCCAACCCGGCGCATACCGCCGCGGCCAGGCCCATTCCGGCCAGCATCGTGGGTGGGGATTCGACCGCGTCGCTGGCCTTGGTGCTGCGGGGGCGGGCCAGGAACCCGGTGCCGAGCGCCTTGACGTAGGTGGCTACTCCCACTCCGGCGGTCAACGCGACCACGGCGACCGCGACCGGCGCGGCGATGATCAGCGTCGTCCCGCCGGCCGGGTCGCGATGCAACAGCGCCTGCAGCAGCAGCCATTCGGAGATGAAACCGTTGCCCGGCGGCAGCGCCGCCGCGCCGAGAACGCCGACGCCGACCAGGACCGTGGTCGCCGGCATCCGCCGCGACAGCCCGCCCAGCTCGTCGAGATCGCGGGTGCCGGTTGCGCGCAGCACCGACCCGGCTCCGCAGAACAGCAGCGTCTTGAACCCGGCGTGGTTGGCGGCGTGCAGCAGCGCCGCCGCCACCGCCACACCGGCGACCGTGAACTGCCCCGCGCCGGCCAGCAGCCCAGCCGCGGCCAGGCCGAGCAGGATCAGGCCGACGTTCTCACTGGTCGAGAACGCCAACAGGCGTTTCAGGTCGGTCGCCACCGCGGCCTGCAGGATCCCGTACAGCGCCGAGAGGGCGCCCAGGGCGCCGAGCAGCAGCCACCACCAGCGAGGTCCGCCGCCTAGCAGGTCAAACGCGATCCGGACGATGCCGTACACCCCGAGCTTCACCATCGCGGCGCTCATCAGCGCGGACACGTGCGACGGGGCTTCCGCGTGCGCGCGGGGCAGCCACGGATGCAGTGGCACCACGCCGGCCTTCGACGCGAATCCTGCCAGGCACAGCAGGAACACTCCGCTGGACGCCAGCGGCGACAGCTGTGCCGCACGGTCGCGGATGGTGTCGAACGACTCCCCACCGGCTGCTGCGGCGAGCCAGGCCAGACCCAGGAGCACCGCCACGAAACCGGCCTGCGTCATCGCCGCGTACCACAGCCCCGCGGTGCGCACGGCGGGCGTGTGGCGATGTTCTGCAAGCATGAGCAGCAGTGACGTCACTGCCATCAGTTCCCACGCCAGCAGGAACGTCGAGACGCTGCCCGCGGCCGGCACGAGCAGCATCGCCGCCACGAACAGCGGCACGAGCGCGAGCGCGCCTCGGGCGGCTGGGCCGTGCCCGGTCTGACCGGTGTAGCCCACGGTGTACACCCCGACGACCGCGGCCACCCCGCCGATCAGGAGCAGGAACCATCCGCCCACGGCATCGACGGTGAGGCTCACCCCGGCCAACGGCAGCAGGTCGGGCAGCCGTACCTGCCAGCCCGTCCCGGACACGGCGGCGAGCCCTGCGATGGCACCCGCGATCCCGACCCCGGCGGTCGCCGCGCCGACCACGGCGGAGCGCCACCGAGCGGGCGTGACCAATCCGGCGAGCGCCCCACCTGCCGCCATGGAGAAGGCGCCGCCCAACGCGGCGGCGACCGGGGTCATCGGCCTGTCAGGGCACGCAGTGCGGACACGATCGCCGCCGGTTCGGGCGGGCATCCGGATACCTGCACGTCCACCGGCACGACATCGGACACCGGCCCGAGCACGCCGTACCCGCCAGCGAACAGCCCGCAGTCGCGGGCGCAGTCGCCCACCGCAACGACCAACCTCGGCTCGGGCATCGCGTCGTACGTCTTGCGCAGCGCTCCGGCCATGTTCACCGTGACCGGGCCGGTCACCGTCAGGACGTCAGCGTGCCGCGGCGACGCCACCAGCCGTACGCCGTGCCGCTCGGCGTCGTAGACCGGGCTGAACGCCTGCCCGATCTCGATCTCGCAGCCGTTGCAGGACCCGGCGTCGACATGTCGCACCTGCACCGACCCGCCCAGTCCGGCTGCGCCGGGTGGTCGGTGTGCCGACGTGCGCGGTGCCGGTTCGGCCATCCGGCCCACACGGCGCATCGTCCGGCTCAGTCCCATAGTCTGCTCCCCCTCCTCGATCTCGTCCCGGCGCGTTCCGGCTCGGCCGGGGTGCTGCGGTCGGTCCGTTCATGACGGGTCGGTCCGCTCGGCGGCGCGGAGATCACCCAGAAGTTCGGCCTGGCTGCTCAACACTTCGGTCAGGATCCGCCGTGCCACTGCCAGCAACTCGGCCACCTGCGGGCTGACCAGCGAGTAGTACACGGTCGAACCGTCCCGGCGGGTCACCACCAGGTTCGCCCGGCGCAGCACCGCCAACTGTTGCGACAGGTGCGCCGCTTCGATGCCCACCTGCGGCAGTAGTTCCGACACCGCATGCTCGCGTTCGGCGAGAAGTTCCAGTACGCGAATCCGTGCCGGATGCCCCAACGTCTTGAAGAACTCGGCCTTGGCCTGATACAACGGCGTGCTCACGGGCCCACCCCTTTCTGGGCAGACACGCTACGATCTGCGCCCTGTTCGGGCACGCCGCCGGGCCCCGGTCGGCGGCTGCGCCAGCGTTCGGCGGCGACCGCCGCCACCGCCCCCGCCACCGTGGGCACGACCCGATCGTCACCCAGTTCGGGTAGCAGCCGCGTGGCCGACAGCGCTTCCCGGGGCAGCAGCCCAGCCAGCACGTCGGAGGCGGCCAGCCTCATCGACATCGTGACCCGCGGCGCGCGTGCGTCCAGTGCTCCCCGAAACACGCCCGGGAACGCCAGTGCGGTACTGACCTGGTTCGGGTAGCCGGCGTGGCTGGTGGCCACCACCGCGGCGATGTCACTGATCAGGTGCGGCTGGATCTCCGGCTCGGGGCCGGCCAAGGCGAGCACCACCGGCCCCTCGCCCATGGACGCCACCAGGCCCCGGGTGAGCGCCGGCGTAAACCCGAGCGCCGCGTCCGCCCCAGCCAGTGCCTCGGCGAGCCCGCCCCGCACCCCCCGCGGGTTGGTCCGTTCAGCCAGCCGCGCCTGGTGCGGCGGCAACGAGGGCATGTCATCGCGGTGCAGCACCACGCCCCGGACAACCACCACCACGTCGGCGGCCCCTGCCGCCACCAGCAACCGCACCGTCGCGGTACCCGCCGGCCCGGCGCCGATCACCACCAGCCGCGCCGATTCCATCCGCTTGCCCACCACCCGCAGCGCGTTACGCAGGGCGGCCAGCACCACGATCGCCGTGCCGTGCTGGTCGTCGTGGAAGACCGGGATGTCCACGGTCTCCTGCAGCCGTCGTTCCGCCTCGAAGCAAGCCGGCGCCGCGATCGCCTCCAGATCGATGCCATCGAATGAGGAGGCGAGCGCTCGCACCGTCGCCACGAACTCGTCGGTGCCGGTCGGGGTGACGAACACCGGCACCGCCTCGATCGCGGCTAGGCGGGTCAGGAGGACCGCCTTGCCGTCCACCACCCGTAACGCCGCTGCCACTCCCCCCTCACCCCGACCCGGCACGGCGGTGCCGTCGGTCACCACCGCCACCCGGTACCGCCGCAGTCCGGTCACGTCGTGCGCCGAAGGCTCGGCTCGCACTCCTTCGCCTGGGGTCTGCCACCGTGACGTCCGCGACCGCTGTTCGCTGTCGGCATTCATCTGTGACATCACCTGCTCATCGGCGATCCACGATCTCAGGGCGTCGTTCGGCCGGACGGGCCCGGCGTATGCCGGCCGCTCACCCAGGCGACCCGAAACCAAGCAGCATCATTACTTGCTAAAGTTAGCAAGTAATGATGCTGTCGGGAAGCCGATCGCGAGATCAGCGAAGGCCATGTCCTGGCCGGTGCCGCACGTCGACCGCCCGCACCTCCCACCCCGAGGACGCGCCGTCCACGGCTCCACCGCCGCACGACGGCATCCCAAGCCCGGCATGGCCCGCCGGTCCATCTCTCGTACGGCGGGCCATGCCGTTTCCACGCCCACACGAACGGTGGGCCGGCAGCGTGGGGCGTCGATCTCGAACGCGGTGACCACGTGCGGGGGCGCGGGCCCCCGCGGCACGACTGTCGCGGCAGCAAACACGGTGCCCGCGGGGGCCGTCGGGCGAACCCGTCAGTGAACTGCTGAGCCGGCGTCCACCGACTCGTGCTTCGCCGACCCGGCGAGGCCTAACGGCCCGGTGGGAGCGTTGACCATAGAAGCAGGTGGAAACGTCGATTGACACTAATGTGCCGACGGTGTTTCAATGAAATGGCCGATGAGTGTTAACGCTAACATCTCGCCAACAGCCCGCTAATCAGCGTCGAGCACCTGCCCACCGAGGGCTGCTGTGCCATGCCCCGATATGCGGACGACGGCGCCCCGACCGATGCTAGTTAGCGCTAACAGTCGTACGCCTCGATTGCGCAGAGGAGAACGCTTCCCACCTGATGCAATTCCGCCAGCGGTGACAGAAACCCCCACCACTGCGACCGCCCACCGGACGGTCCCGAGGACGCCGCCACAGGCGTCGCGGTGGCACCGGAAACGCCCGTCCACCTTCAGGACTCCGGAAGAGGAGCTGTTGCGACATGGTCAGAGCCACGAACCGCCGCGCACGCACGCGAACCCTCGCCGCTCGTACCGCCGTGACGCTCGCGCTGGTCGGCGCAACGCTGATGATGGCGCCGGCGGCGCAGGCCACGAAGCCGGCCGCGCCGCCCAGATCAGAGGGACCCTGTGACATCTACGCCGCGGGTGGCACCCCCTGCGTCGCCGCGCACAGCTCGACCCGAGCCCTGTACGCGTCCTACGACGGCCCGCTCTACCAGGTCCGGCGCGCCTCCGACAACGCCGTCAAGGACATCGGCGTGGTCGCCCCCGTCGCGCTGCCGTTCGCCGACGCCGGCGGATACGCGGACGCGGCCGCCCAGGACGCGTTCTGCGGTAACACGCTCTGCCTCGTCACCGTCATCTACGACCAGTCCGGCAAGGGCAACCACCTCTACCAGGCGCCCCCCGGCACCTTCCGCGGCCCCGACGTGGGCGGCTACAACACCCTCTCGATCGCCGACATGGCGCCGGTCACGATCGGCGGCCACAAGGCGTACGGCGTCTACATCATCCCGGGCATGGGGTACCGCAACAACGACGCCTCGTACCTCGCCAAGGAGGACGAGCCGGAGGGTATATACACGGTCTTCGACGGCACCCACTACGACAGCGGCTGCTGCTACAACTACGGCAACACCTCGACCAACAGCCGCGCGGTGGGCACCGGCACCATGGAGACCGTCTATTTCGGCACCGCCACCGCCTGGGGACGCGGCAGCGGCCCCGGCCCGTGGATCATGTCCGACATGGAGGCCGGGCTGTTCTCCGGATACAACGCCCGGCAGAACGACGCCACACCGACCATCGACTCCTGGCGCTTCGTGACGGGCGTGGTCAACGGCGGTGGCGGTAACCAGTGGGACCTGCGCGGTGGCAACGCGCAGCAGGGCCCGCTGACGACCTACTACAGCGGGATCCGCCCCGGCTCCCTCACCAACAGCAACTACTTCCCGATGCACCGGCGGGGAGCCATCCAACTCGGCAACGGCGGCGACAACGGCAACGGTTCGGCCGGCACCTTCTATGAGGGTGTGATGACGACCGGATACCCGACCGACGCCACCATCGACGCGGTCCAGGCCAACGTCGTGGCCGCGAAGTACGACGTGCAGCGGCTCAGTCTGTCGCGGGCCACCACGTTCACCCCGGGCTCAGCCCAGGAGGTCACCCAGACGTTCACCAACACCACGGGCTCCACCGCAGTGGGCGTCACGTTGAGCCTGTCCGCGCCGGCCGGGTGGACCGCCGTGGTCAAGGGCACCGACGACACCTCGGTGACCTTCGAGGACCCGGTCGCGCCCGGCGCGAGCGTGAGCGCGACCTTCACCGTCACCTCGGCGACGACCAGCGCCGGCTATCTGACGGGCCGGGCCCAGTGGACGAACCCGACCCGGGGCGGCCGGCAGTCGACGGTCACCAGCCAGGCGGTGCGCAGCGCCCTCCCGGTCCGGGTCAACGAGGTCCGCTTCCGCACCAGCAGCAACGCGACCGACCAGTTCGTCGAGCTCTACAACGCCTCCGCCGACGAGGTCGACCTCTCCAACTGGACCCTGACCAACACCCCGAGCGGCTCGGCCGCCGTCACGCTGGCCACGATCCCAGCCGGGACGAAGCTGGCGAGCGGCGACTACTACCTGCTCGGCCTCTCGGGCTCGGGGCTGGCGGCTCCCACCGCCGCCGGCGCGGCCACCGTCAACGTCCGGAGCACCACCGGCCTGGCCGACGGCCAGCAGATCCAGATTGGCACCGGCGCCACCCGGGAGACCCGTACGGTCGTCGGCGTCGGCTCGGCGGCCACCGCCGCGACCACCCTGTTCGTGCCGGTCACCCACGGCTCGATCACGATCCCCGCCGGGTCGACGACCATCCCGGTCACCAGCGCGGCCGGCTTCACCGTCGGCCAGCAGATCGGTATCGACGCGGGCGCCGGCTACGAGCAGGCAACCGTCACCTCGGTCGGCAAGGCGGCCACCCAGACGACCCTGTCGGCGCCGGCGGCCGCGGGCGCGACCAACCTCAAGGTCGCGGCCAACGCCAACCTCACCGTCGGTGACACCCTGACGGTGGACGCTGGGGAATACAAGGAGACCGTCACGGTCGCGGCGATCGGCACCACCGGCGCCAACGGCACCGGCGTCGACCTGACCGCGCCGCTGCGGTTCGCCCACCGGTCGGCCGTCGACCTGGCCGGCCGCGGTACGGGCGTCAGCTTCTGGCCGCCGACCGGCCGGCCGCACAGCAGCGGCGCGTCGGTGCAGGCGCTGGGCGCCGGCATCACTCTCGACCAGCCCCTCGCCAACGATCACCCGACCGGCGCGCCCGTGGTCGGTCCCCAGATCACCACGGCGGGCTACCAGGGGTCCCCGGCACCCGACCAGTGGTTCGGTGGCAGCCTCTCGGTCAGCGCGGGCTCGGTCGCGCTGCGGGACGCCACCGGTTCGGTGGTCGTCGACGCCATCGTCTACGGCTCCCAGCAGAGCAGCTCGAGCGGTAACGGCACCATCACCAGTCCCGAGCTCGCCGTCCTCGAGGCCGACCAGGCCGGCGGCGGCTGCATCGCGGTGGTGGCCGGTGCGGCCGCCAACCCGGGTCGCAGCAACGCCCGCTGGCCCGACGGCAGCGACACCGACAGCCTCTGCCGTGACTTCGTCACGACCACGGTCCCCACGCCCGGCGCGGCAAACGCCAGATAACGCCGGCACCCGCTGGCAACTCCCGGTGTCCGCCTGCCACGGCGGGCACCGGGAGTCTCGGGCGTGCCCGGCGGCCGGTCCCGCTCAGCCGTGGGCCGGCCGCCACCCACCCTCTCCCCTACCCTCAGGAGGCATCGTGTCATCTGGATCGCTCAGTCGACGCCGGCTGTTGCAAGCCGCCGGTATCGCCGCCGCCTCGGCCACCGGGACCTTCGCCCTGGGCACTGCGGCGAACGCGGCCGTACGGCCGGCCCGGCCGGACATCGGGGCCGGCGCCTTCCCGTTCGACCTCACGCAGGTACGCCTGACCCCGGGTCGCTGGCTGGACAACCAGACCCGGACCGTGAACTATCTGCGCTTCGTCGACGTCGACCGGCTGCTCTACAACTTCCGCGCCAATCACGGCCTGCCCACCGGCGACGCCACGCCGAACGGTGGCTGGGACAGCCCGACGTTCCCGTTCCGCGGCCACATGCAGGGGCACTTCCTGACCGCCTGGGCCCAGGCGTGGGCGGTGCTCGGCGACACCACCTGCCGGGACAAGGCCGACCAGATGGTCGCCGAGCTGGCGAAGTGCCAGGCCAACAACGCCGCCGCCGGGTTCAACCCGGGATATCTGTCCGGCTTCCCGGAGTCGGACTTCACCGCGCTGGAAGCACGGACGCTGCGCAACGGCAACGTGCCGTACTACTGCATCCACAAGACCCTGGTGGGTCTGCTCGACGTCTGGGTGCACATGGCCAACACCCAGGCCCGCGACGTGCTGCTGGCGCTGGCCGGCTGGGTCGACGAACGCACCGGCCGGCTCACCGCCACCCAGATGCAGGCCATGCTGGGCACCGAGTTCGGCGGCATGAGCGCCGTCCTGGCCGACCTCTACCAGCAGACCGGCGACGACCGCTGGCTCGCCGTCGCCCAGCGCTTCGACCATGCCGCCGTGTTGAACCCGCTCGCCGACAACCGGGACCAGCTCAACGGGCTGCACGCCAACACCCAGGTACCGAAGTGGATCGGTGCGGCCCGGGAGTTCAAGGCCACCGGCACCACCCGATACCGCGACATCGCCAGCAACGCCTGGGACATCACCGTCGGCGCCCACACGTACGCCATCGGCGGCAACAGCCAGGCCGAGCATTTCCGGGCTCCGAACGCCATCGCCGGCTACCTGCGACAGGACACCTGCGAGGCGTGCAACACCTACAACATGCTCAAGCTGACGCGGGAACTGTGGCTGCTGGACCCGGACCGGGTCGCCTACTTCGACTACTACGAGCGGGCCCTGCTCAACCATCTCATCGGTCAGCAGAACCCGGCCGACGAGCACGGACACATCACGTACTTCACGCCGCTGAACCCTGGTGGCCGCCGGGGTGTGGGGCCGGCCTGGGGCGGTGGCACCTGGAGCACGGACTACGACTCGTTCTGGTGCTGCCAGGGCACCGGCATCGAGACCAACACCAAGCTGGCGGACTCCATCTACTTCCACAGCGGCAGCACCCTGACGGTGAACCTGTTCCTGCCGTCGAGGCTGGTCTGGTCGCAGCGCGGCATCGTGGTGGAACAGAGCACCTCCTATCCCGTCAGCGACACCACCACCCTCACCGTGCGCGGCAACGTCAGGGAGTCGTGGACGATGCGCATCCGGATCCCGGCCTGGACCAGCGGGGCCAGCATCCACGTCAACGGTGTGACGCAGGACATCGCCACCGCGCCGGGGACGTACGCCAGCCTCACCCGGTCCTGGTCCCCGGGGGACGTCGTCACGGTCCACCTGCCGATGCGGATCGTGCTGGAGGCCACCAACGACAACGCCGACATCGCCGCCATCACGTACGGCCCGGTGGTCCTCTCGGGCAACTACGGTGACGCGGCCCTGAGCGGCCTGCCGTCGCTCGACCCCGCCTCGATCACCCGCGCCAGCTCCAGCGCGCTGGCGTTCACCGCCACCGCGAACGGGAGCACGGTCGACCTCGGGCCGTTCTACGACGCCCACGGGCACAACTACACGGTCTACTGGGCCACCGGTCCGGGTGGCGAGAGCCCGCCGAGTTTCCGCCTGGTCAACGCCGCCACCGGCCTGGTCCTGGGCATCCGGGACATGTCGCTGGCCGACGGCGGGCTGGCGCTGCAGTGGGGTGACACCGGAACCGCCGACCACGACTGGCAGCTCGTGGTCGACGGGAACGCCCTCCTGCTGCGCAACGTCAACAGCGGCAAGGTCCTCGGCGTGGAAAACATGTCCACCGCTGACAACGCCCGTGTCCTGCAGTGGAGCGACAACGGCACCGCCGACCACCTGTGGACCGTGGTGGACGTCGGCGACGGGTCCCACAAGCTGCGCAACGTGCACACGGGAAAACTGCTCGCCATTCTCAACGCGTCGACCGCCTGGGGCGCGCAGGCGGTGCAGGACCAGGACAACGGCACGCCGGACAACCAGTGGCGGTTCGTGCCCAACGGCGCCTGCCGCATCCAGAGCCGGGCCAGCGGGCTGGTGCTCGGGGTACAGAACCTGTCGACCGCCGACGGCGCGCCGGTCATCCAGCGGGTCGACACGGGCGCCGCCGACCACCGCTGGACCGCCGTCGCGGACACCGACGGCTACCTGCGGCTGCGCAACGCGCACAGCGGCAAGGTCCTCGGCGTCGAGGGTGACGTCGGCAGCGACGGGGCCCGCGTCGTGCAGTGGGCCGACAACGGCGCCGGCGACCACCGGTGGCGGCTGCGCTACGGCACCGGCGGTTACTTCCGGATCCAGTGCGCCGTCGGCGGCCGGGTCCTCGGCGTCACGGAGGCCTCCACGGCCACTGGAGCGCAGGTCGTGCTCGAGGACGACAACGGCGCCGCCGATCACCTCTGGCGCTTCGTCTGATCGTGGCCAACCGCCAGTGGCGGCGGCCCGGCATCCGGGCCGCCGCCACCGTCAGGATGATCAGCCGCAGGAGCGGGCCGCGTAGCTCGCCGTGTACGACGCAGACACGGGCTCGCCGTCGACCGTCGCGGTGGCCGTCACCGTCACCTCACCCGCCGGCACGGCGGCCGTGTCGGTGGGGAACGACCGGAACTTCTCCTTGCCGGGCGGCACCGACCCGAACGGCCGCGTCCCGTACGCCGACTCCGCCGAGGCCGTCACGTGGATCGCCTCGTTGTTCGCGGCCCGGACCGTCACCATCACCTTCTCGCCGACGCATCGGGTGTCCGCCGTGACGGACAGGTCCAGCGGCGGCACTGCCTCGAACGCCCAGGAGTCGATCTCGAAGAGGTCGTCCCCGGCCGGGCCGCGGTAGGTGAAGTAGACGTCGTGCACGCCGGTGGCGCCCTGCAGGTCGGCGGTCACCTGGGCCCATTCACCGGTCGGGGTGTCGACCGGGATCGTGCCGACCACCGGGCCGCCCGCGTTGTCCAGCCGCACCTCGATGCTTCCGCCGGCGGCCAGCGCCCGCACCTTGGCCGTCACGCTGGCCGCGCCGTCGGCGCCGAAGTCGACCGCCGACAGCGCCGTCCAGTCGCCCTCGTCGATGTCACGCACCACCAGGTTCGGCGCCGCGGTGCCGAACTCGGCGGAGGCGCCGTCGACCTTGCCGGTGGCGATGCCCTTGCTCCAGCCCAGGGTCTCGGCTTCGAACACCCGGTAGGGGTTGAAGTCGCGCACCTGGTCCACGCCGGCGTAGTCGCCGACGACCTGCTGGATGGTGCCGTCCGGGTTGAAGGTCAGCTCCTGGATGTGCGGGCTGCGGTAGCCCTGGGTGGTGTTGCCGTTGATGCGCTTGTTCAGCGTCGGGGCGTGGTACGTGAAGTAGTACCTGCCCTCGAACTCGAACACCGACTGGTGGTTGTTGCCGCCGGTGCCGGCGCCGAAGAACTGCGACTGGTTGGGGAACAGCACGCCGGCGTAGGTCTCCTTCGGCCACGACATCGGGTTGTCGGAGATCATGTAGCCGATCTGGCCGCCGCCGGGGTAGCCGGGCACCCGCGGCTGGTTACCACCGAAGTCGTTCCCGCCGAAGTGCGAGGAGTACGAGAAGTAGTACTTGCCCTCGCGCTTGAACACGTGGCCGGCCTCGAAGGCGACCGGAGCGTCGACCACGGCGGCCCGGCCCTCGGTGGCGATCATGTTGTCGCCCAGCTTGATGCTGCGGATGTTCTTCGGGTTGTTGAAGCGCTCGACCGGGGGCATGCTCGTCGACGCCGGGCCACCGCCGAAGTAGAGGTACGCCTGGCCGTCGTCGTCCACGAGCGGCGCCGGGTCGAACTTCCACGCCACGTCCTCGGCGCCCGGGGTGCTGCCGTTGATCAGGGTGCTGGTGCGCTCGCTGGTCCACGGACCGAGCGGCGACTTGCCCGTGATCACGTTGCTCGAGCCGCCACCGTTGGCGTAGTAGAGGAAGAACTTCTCCTCCCCGTTGACGACCTTCTTGGCGATGCCGGGCGCCCACGAGTTGCCGGTGAACGGTGCCACGCCGTTCGGGCCGGCCACCTGGATCTCGCCGTGGTCGGTCCAGTTCACCAGGTCGGTCGAGGAGATCACGGTGATCTGGTTGATGTCGCCGTAGTTGATGCCCGGGGAGACGCCGGTGGCCGGGTTGGGTGCGTAGCCCTGGGTGTCGTTGGTCATGTAGAGGTACACCCGGCCGTCGTGCACGAAGCCAAACCCGTCGGCGCCGAACTTGTGCCCGATGAGCGGATTGTGCTCGCCCGGCAGCTTACCGACCACCTCGATGGTCTTCGATACAACGTATTCCTGGAGCGTGACGTCGTCGACCTTGAAATCCATCAGGTGGGTGTCCGGCGCGGTCGACGGGTTCGACGTCCACGGCGTCTCGACGAAGATGCGCGCGGTGCTGACGTTCTGCCCGGCGGGAATCGTGAACGTGCCCTGGATGAGCCCCCACTGCCCTCGCGGCACGGTGACGGTGCCGAGGTTGGTGTAGGTGGAGCCGCCGTAGTGCATGGTGACGAAGAACTGCTTGGTCGACGGGCTGTTCGGGTTCTCGTACTTCACCCGCGCCGTGACCAGGTAGGTCTTGCCGGCCTGCACCTTGCCGGACAGGCTCTGCATGGGGCCGGATCCGGTCGTCGTCCGGTTGGTCACGAGCACCGCGCCCGTGCCGGAGTACGCGTCCGTCGTGGTCGACAGCGTGGCGCCGTCCGCGGCGTTGCCGTCGTTCGCGAACCAGCTGGCAAGGCCGTCCTCGAACCCGCCGTTCACGATGAGGTTCGGGCTGGCGGCCTGGACGGGCGCCGCCGCGACGGCGGCGGATCCCACCGCCAGGGTGAGGGCCGCCGCGACGGCCGTGATCCGTCGTCTTGACGATCTCAGCAATCGGTGTTCCAAGGCACTTCTCCTTGATCTCAGGGGTGAACCGGAGGCGGTTCCTGGGTGCCCAGGCGCGGTTGCGGTACGGCCCGGCGGGGGTTCGGGGTACGGGAGAGGGGGCGGTTCGTGAGCCGCCCCCTCTCCCTCACTCACTCGCAGACACGCGCCGCATACGGCGCCTGCACCGTCACTTCGGCCGGTTCGCCCTGGTAGCTGGCGGAACCGACCACGGTCACCTCACCGGCCGGCACACTGCTCGCGTTGGTGGGGAACGACCGGGTCTTCTCCTTGCCCGGCGGCACCGCCCCGAAGGGCCGCGTCCCGTACGCCGAGTCCGCCGAGGCCACCACGTGCATCGCCTCGCCGTTGCTGACCCGTACCGTCACCATGACCTTGTCGCCGACGCACCGGGTGTCCGCCACCGCGACGACGTCCAGCGACGGCTTCTCGGTCTTGAGGACACCCAGCCGGGCCAGCTGGTAGCTGAGCGCCCGCTCCGGCGCGTCGATCTGGTTCTGGGTGCCGAACGCGCCGGCCCGGGCCGCCTTCGCGTCGGCCAGCGCGGACTGCATCTCGGCCCAGGCGTACGTCGGGTAGTAGTGCCGGTCGAGCGTCCGGGCGTGGGCGATGGCCGCGTCGAGGTCGCTGGTGTCGAGCGGCCGACCCTGCCCGGTCAGCGTGTCGCTGAGCAGGTAGTTGTCGAAGTCGACGTGCCCGCCCTCCTCCTGCGTCGCGTAGTTGAACAGGCCCACCCGGTGGCCCATGAAGTGCGCGAGGCTGCCGTCGAGTGTCTGCGGGCCGACACGGTTGCCCAGCTGGCGCCAGGTCAGCCCGTCGAGGCTGTAGTAGAAGGTCGTCCAGAGCTGTCCGACCGGCGAGGCGAAGTCGAGGTCCGCCTTCACGTACACCTCGGTGGCGTCACCGAGCGACACGGTCGTGCCGGGCAGGAAGTTCTCCAGCGTGGCTTGGTCGAGGTCGACCGCGAACGGCTGACCCCGGTTGACGACGCCCAGCGTGTTCACCCCGCCGGAGCGCTTGACCGCCACGTACGAGAAGCCCCGGTTGTAGGCGGCCAGGCCGGCGACGTCCCCGTTCTTCATGCCGGAGATGTCCATCCGGGTTTCGACCGACTGCCGGGGCCCGAAGGTGCGCTGCGACAGGATGTTGCGGGCCTCCTCGAACCAGGCCAGTTCGGCCCGGTTGGACAGCTTGGTGTAGACGTACTTGCCGGTGACCACCTTGCCGTTGGTCAGGCGCAGCCACCCGTCCCGGTCGGTCAGCGACCAGTACCGGTTGTCAGGGGCGTGGTTCCACTGCCACGGCAGGCCCAGCCGCGACCCGTTGGGGGCGATCTCCTCCTTGGTCGGGTATTCGGCCGTCACCGGCTGCCCGACGATCGACACGTCGTCAATCAGGTAGTCCACGCTCGACGACGGCGGCTGCGGGTTGGCCCACGGCGTCTCGACCGCGAATTTGAAGTTGTTCAGGTTCGCCGTCGTGGGCACGGTGTACTGGGCCGAGACCGTGGTCCACTGCCCGATCGGCACGCTGCGGGAGGCCATCGTCTGCACGCCCGCGCCCCAGTCCGCGACCAGGTTGAACGTGATGTTGTTCGGGCCGGTCGCGTATTTGACCTTTGCCGACACGGTGTAGGTCACGCCGTGCTGCATCTTGCCGTTGAGGAACTGGTTGGGACCGGAGCCGTTGAGCGTGCGGTTGCTCACCTTCAGCGCCGCCGACCCGGTGGCCGGACCGGTCGAGTCCAGGCCGATCGTGGCGCCGAACTGGGTGCCCCACGGCGCGAGCGAGCCGGACTCGAAGCCGGGGTTCTGCACCAGCTCGACGCCGATGAGCGAGTCGTCGTACGTGGGCGGCGTCGGAATCGTCCACTCCTCGTCCTGGTACGCCTTGTGCGGCGCGTCGTTGGCGAAGTCGTCCGAGGTGACGATGCTCTTCTGCCGCTCGAACAGTTCCTCCGCCGGGCTGAGCTTGATCGGCTTGTCGAACACGCCGTCGACCGGGACGACGCCGTTGGTGCCGAAGGTCGGCCACCCGTCCTGCCAGGTGGCCGGGATGAGCGCCGGGATCCGCCCGATCGGGAACGTGTCACGGAAGAACATGCCGTACCAGTCGGTCCCGCCGCCCGGCCGTGAGATCGGCACCAGGCTGCCCTGCGCGAAGCCGTTGGAGTTGAGCACCCCGCGCGCCTCGTAGGTGTTCACGCCGCCAGCGGAGGTGTAGCGCCCGAGCAGTTCTCGGGAGCGGAACATGACGACCTGGCGCCCCTGGCCGGAGGGCCAGGTGATGATGACGGCGTAGTAGTAGCCGTCGATGTAGTAGAACTGCGCGCCCTCGAACAGCCCGCCGATGAAGGGCCGGCCGGCGTAGTTGTTCGCGGTGAAGATGTTGGGGTAGTCCTGCTCGATCGCCGTCAGGTTCGAGTTGAGGCGCACCGCGCTGGTGCCGCCGGAGCCGTAGAAGATGTAGGGCGTCCCGTCGACGTCGAAGAAGAGCGACGGGTCGTGCAGGCCGCGCCCGAGCGGGGTGCGCTGCCACGAGCCGTTGTCGATGTCGTCGGTGCGGTAGAGGTACGCGCCGCCGAGGTTGTTGGTGTTGAAGACGACATAGAACGTGCCGTCGTGGTAGCGCAGGGACGACGCCCACTGGCCCTGGCCGTAAGAGTTCTGCCCGTTGCGCAGCGAGAACGCGTCTCCGATGCTCGCCCGGTCGAACACGTAGTTGACGATCTGCCAGTTCACCAGGTCGTAGGACTTCATGATCGGCGCGCCTGGGCTCAGGTGCATGGTCGTGCTGATCATGTAGTAGATGTCGCGGCCCTCGTCGTTCTCCGCTGCCGGGACCCGCTCCACGCCGATGTCCGGCACGTCGGAGTTCAACAGCGGCACCGAGTAGGTGCCGTCGCCCTTGTCTGTGGACGTGTACGACGACGCGGGTGACCAGGCGTCGGCGGCCTGAGCGGCGCTGGCGGGCGCCACGAGAACTGTGCAGAGCAGCAGTGTGCCGACCCTGGACATCCATCCTTTACCCATCGAGCTCTCCTATGTTAACGTTAACATCAGCGCTCAACGTTATTGAAACATTTACGACTTATAGTGTCAATGGCCCTGGCGGACGACGGCTTCCACCACTGAGGAGGGATGACGAGCGCGCCGAGCAGGGCGCCGGCGAGCACGTGCATGGTCCAGCGGGTCGTCCGGGCCCGCAGGCCGGCCAGCCAGCCGGCCTCGGGATTGATGCCGACAGTCCCGAGGAGTACGCCGAGCGCGGTTTGCAGGGTCACCAGCGCGAGGTGGGACTTTCCTCCAACCTTTTGACGCCTTCGGTCGACCCTGTTTTGCGGCCGGTCACCGCCGCGATCGCGGCACTGTCACGAGGCGCAAAGTGTGGGCGAACCCGGTGACGCCCGCGTACGTCGCATCGACGCCCTTGACACCTTCTCGACAACAGCGTTAACATCGCGAAAATTGTTAACGCTAACAGGCATCCGGCCCGCGTTCAGAGCTCACGCAGCCCAGGGAAGGTCAGGAGCTTAATGGCTATCGAGAGAACAGCTGGAACGAGGCGTCGAAGCTTAGCGGCTATTGGCCTTGCTCTCGCGGTTGGAGTAGTGGTTGGCCAACTGACACCAATTGTGGCGGCCTCGGCGGAGAAGCCCGTGCAGCCGGGTGCGCAGGGCGTCGGACCCCAGACCCCGTCCGCCAAGGTGCCGCTGGCTGGTGTCGACATGACACAGACGTATGTGAACCCGATCAACCTACCCGGGATGGCGGTCCGCAACATCGTAGGGACAATGCCGCCGACGGACGCGAATGTTGCGAACACATCGCAAATTCCGGCCAGTTTGAACCTGGAGACGTGGACGGCAGCGTCCGGAAGGACTCTCGCCAGCCGATCCACCGTCGGTTTCACCAGGATCTCGGAGAACTCGGCCCGCACGGGGGCGGACTGGTCCGCGCTGAACGTCGACGGGACCATCTACCTCTACGCATCCGGCGCCATGCAGAACGCACCGAACAACAACCGCACTGTCTGGTCGACCACCGACTACCTCACGTGGACGCCCCATGAGATGAACCTGGGCCTGGTCGCACCAACCGTGGTGCAGATCGGCGACAAGTTCTACATGGCCGGCAACAACACGCCGGTCTATCAAGCGGACTCGCCGACCGGGCCGTGGACCAGCATGGGGAGTTTCCTGCGCCCGACCGGCCAGACCCTGAGCGTCGGCGACGTGCAGTTCTTCCTTGACACGGACGGTCGGCTGTACTTGACGTACAACATCGGCTCGCCGATCATGGGGGCCGAACTCGACCCGAACAATCCTCGGCAACTCATCAGCGACTCGGTCGTCCTGTGGACCTTCGACCCGCGCCAGGAGTGGCAGCACATCGGTGACAACAAGGCGACCTACACCCACGGGTACGTGGAGGGCTCGCAGCTGTTCAAGGTGGGGGACACGTATTACCTCTCGGTCGCATCCGGTGGCACCGAGTACACCACGTACGCGACGGGGGTCATGTCGTCGGATAAACCGCTTTCAGGATTCAAAGAAACGCAGCAGAACCCGATCGGCTACGGAAACAACCACCCAAGTGCAGTATATCCGAACGCCGGGCATGGCAGTTTTGTGCTCGACAATTCCGGTAACCTGGTGTTCTTCTACACCTATGTCATCGCATACGAGGAGTTCTTCGAGCGACGACTGGGGATGGACATCTGCAACGTGATCCCCGCTGGGCCGCAAGAGGGAGCAATCGATTGCGAGTTGTCCAACACGCCGCAACTGGCCCCCGGGAAGAAGATCTCGGGTAGGGACGACGTCGGGCTCTACAATGTGGCTACCAACAGCCAGGCGTACTGGGCGAGCAGCTATGCCCCCGGGCGCAATCCGTACTATGGCGGGGACCGATCCCTATCCACCTGGTGGGAGCCGGCTGACAGCGACACCGCGCCCACGTACATCAGGGGCTTCGGGACTGTCTTCCACATCTCTGCTGCGCAAATCCAGTGGAAGGAGCTCGGGCGCACGTTCACAAAGGACAACGCCGTGCAGTACACGCTGGAGTACAAGGACATCCCCACGAACACGTGGCGGCCGCTGGTCGACAGGAGTACGAACACCACTGCGTACACGGCTGACTACGTCACCTTCGACCGGGTGCTGACGAACGCAGTCAGGCTGAAGATCCTGGGTACGACCGAGAACGTGAAGGTCGGAGTCCACGAGCTCAACGTGTTCGGGGAGAACTACAACCTGGTTGCCTCAAAGGGCATGATCACCCCATAGTCTGAAGCAGGAGATGGGGAGCGGGCGAGATCGACCGATCTCGCCCGCTCCCCTTTGTCACTCATCTCAGCACGGAGCTACCACCAAGAACTGCGGATCGAGCTCTTTCCATGCTGGCTACCGCACCGTCAAATTCTGGTAGGTGGCGGCATAGGGCTGGTAGGTCGGGTTGCCGGAGTAGGCAAGGTGGACCCGGTACGTCCCGGGCTTCAGATCGGCAGTCTGCAGTGCGACGACGGCCTCGCCGTCCGCCAGTGGCACGACCTGCGCGGTGCCGCCGAAGGTGACGGTGACCTCGCCGGTCGGAATCGGAGCCTGCTGCTTCTGCCCGCCCGCCGGCCCAACAGTCACGTTCAGGCTGAACGTGTCCCCGCGGACAACCGATGCCGGCGCGGTTCTCGCCTGGACCTTGACGGCGGCCGGGCCGGAAGGCACCGTGAACGACGCCGTATCCTCCGACGCCTTCAGGTAGTCGAAGCCGAGGTACTCGGCCTTGACCGTCCGGGCGCCCGCCGGCAGACCCGTCGGCAGCGTGACCGTGGCCGCACCGTCGTTCAGGTAGGCGAGCTTCGACCACGAGCCGATGCTGAACCGCACCTGACCGCCGGTCTCGAACCCGTCAGCTGCCTTGACCGTGGCGGTGGCCGTGGTTGTCTGGGCCCCGCTCGCGTACGGCTCGACAGCCACCTCGGTGGTGGTCGTGACGTCGCTGTTCGGGATCTTGCGGATGTCGTTCCACTCGCGGAGGGTCAGCGGGATCACGGTGCCGTGGCGCGGACGGACGACACCCGCGTTGGTCATCGTGATCGCCTTGGCGTTCCAGGTGGGAGCCTCGATGTTCTCGTGGCACGCGGCCTGGTATCCACCGCCGTTCGTGTACCGGTCACCCCAGAGATAGAACTGGCCGGGGCAGGAGGTGTCACCGGGGTTGGCCTTGAAAACGACCGGCCCCTCGTACCCCTGGTTGGCGACCCAGGTCGTGCGCCCCAGAGCCGGAGCGACCAACGTCCAGTTGTCGATATTGCTGTCCAGGAAGTCGGTGTGCTTCTCCGAGAAGATGTCCGAGCCCTGGTTGCCGGCCTCGTTCTTGGTCACGCGGTAGTAGTAGTCGCCGACCCGGATCGCGGTCGTGTCGATCCGCGACTGAGGGGCCGGGTTCTGCCAGACCTTGGGACCGGAGAACGTCTGGAAGTCGCGCGTCGTGGTGTACCACATCTGCGCGTTCCCCTGACCGGTGCGGTTCACGGGGTCGTTCCACAGCGACTGTGCCCAGAACACGACGTAGGCGCCGATCTCGTCGACCCACAGCGACTCGGGTGCGAAGGCGTTGCCCGCGTTGTCGGGCGCGACCTTCACGTGCCGCTGAGGAGTCCAGTGCACGAGGTCGTGCGACTCGAACACCTCGATGTACTGGGTGTCGTTGATGGCGTATCCGCCCTGGTCGTACCAGTTCAGGTCGGTGGCGATCATGTAGTACGTGTCGCCGTCGGGTGAGCGGACGATGTGCGGGTCACGAAGGCCCTGGTCGCCCAGCTGAGAGATGAGCGACGGCCAGCCTCCGGTCAGACCGGTCCAGTCCAGCGCGGTGTTTCCGTTGGACGTCGCGAACATGATCTGCTCACCGTCGGCGATTCCTTCGCCCTTGAAGTACCCCATGAAGTACCGCTCGTACTCCTCGGAACGGGGCATGGCGGTGATGGTCACCGGGAACGACTTCGTCTGCGAGGCTGAACCCTTGGTGATGGTCGCCGTCAGGGTGGCGGCAACATCCGGACGGCCGAAGGCCGGGCGGGTCACCTCACCGGTCGGAGTGACGAGCTCGGTGGTGGACTTCCAGGTGATCTTGGATCCGAACTCCCCGTTGGCAGGGAGGTTGATGTTTCCGCGCACGTCGTCGGTGGCGTACAGGGCCAGGTCGAACCTGTCACGGTCGACCGCCTGCGCGTCGTCGAACTCGGCCTTCACCACGACGGGAATCTCCCGTGTAGCGACGTCATCGGCGCCCTTGCGGACAGTCGCCGTGAGCGTGGCCGTCGCGTCCGGCTGCCCCTGCGCGGGGCGGGTGATCCTGCCGGTCACCGCGACTTTGCGTGCGCTGGCGACGGCTGGCGGGGTATAGACCGCGACGACCGACGGGTCCGAACTCGTCCACGTGATGGCCGAGCCCGCCACGGAGCCCACCTTTGGCAGAGTGATGTCACGTACGATCGCACTGGTCAGGCCGAGGTCGATGGCTTCGGCGTCGGCGCGAACGCCCGTGGAGACGGTCCTTTCCGCCAGGGCGAGTGTCTCGTCGAGGCTCACTGCCCGGTCGTAGACCCGGAAGTCCCGGATCGTTCCGCGGAATGAGTAGTGGCCCGACGTCTGCGAGCGCGCGAGGAAGTTGCAGTTGGTCCCCGCTGCGTTCACCGAAGGCGGTGTGGTCAGGTTCGCCGATGTCGCATGCAGCACGCCGTCGAGGTAGAGCCTGCCGGTCCAGCTCGTACCGTTCGCGTTCAGTGACTGGGTGTAGGTGACGTGCGTCCACGCTCCCTCGGGCATGCGGACCCGGTTCTGTTGGAGGTTCGCCGAACCCACCGCGACGCGGAACCGCTGGGTGTTCGACGCGAAGATGGAGCCCTGGGCGCCGGTGTCGACGTCGCACGAGCCGGACTTCGCGCCGAAGCCCCACATCTGGTGCTCGCCGACGTTCGCCGGATCGATCCACACGTCATAGTCGACGGTGAGATTCGACATGCCGGCGGTGATGTCTTTTGGCAGGGCCACGTACGCACCGTTGAGGGCGCTCTCGTAGGAGTCGGGGTTGAACCTGACTCCGTTCCCGGTCAAGGTCGCCTTCTCCGGATGCACGAGCGTGGCGTTCGCCGCCGAGCCCGCGCTGCCCGAGTTGACCAGCGTCGTCCCACTGGTCTCGTCGAGGGCGAAGTGGTGCACCAGGCCCTCCTCCAGCCCGTCCGCGGCCGCGTGCGAGGGCGCCGGTGCGAACGAGATCGAGAGAAGCACACCCAATGCCAGGCCCGCGACACCTCTACCCTTCGGACTCAGCCTGGGACGCGACCTTTGCTGTCTCAATCTCAATTGATCCTCCTTGGTCGGCTTCAGGCTTCCTCTGAAGTGGACGGATGGTGTTAACGTTAACAATCGGCGTACTATCAGGTCAACGAGACGGTGCGTCGCGGTACGGGTCGTGGAGTTGCGGCAGGCCGAGCTTGCTGGCCATGCGGAATACAGCCGGGGAACCTGGGGGCAGCCCTGGCCTGCCGGTCAACGCGCCCGACCCGGCCGGCTGATGCCCTTCGAGTGGCTGAAGGCCGGCTGTGTGGCGGCAGATGCTCAGCTCAGACGAGCACCGATCACGCGGCGTGTGCTTGAGCCATGCCTGGTGTCGTCGAGGAGGTTCTCCGTGCGGACCAGGGCTGCCGCCCCCTTCAGATGCGCCGACACGCCGAGAGATCCGGATGAGATCTGGACCGATGCTGCCAATTGCGGCGGGGAGTACTGGTCAACCGCCGCGCGGATGCCGTCTGCAATGACGTGGGAGGTGGATTGCCAAGGGCGAGATCGAGCCCACAGTGGTTGTCACCATGGGGAATCACTTCACGGGCACCAGCCTCGGCGCCGCCTCCTACAACCAGACCAACGCCGCCAACAACCTGGTCCAGGTCATCCTTCCCTTCATCGAGAAGAACTACAATGTCTCGACCAAGCGTGAGGGGCGCGCCTACGGCGGGTTCTCGTACGGCGGCATGACGGGCGGCGTCGTCATCCGGAACTACCCGACCACGTTCGGGTTCTACGCACACTTCTTCGGCAACCCGTCCCTCACGACGCAGGACTACGACAACATCGCGGCCGCGGTCGGGAACGATGACCTCTTCGTGTTCCTCGGCAATGGTGTCTTCGAAGGTAACCTCAACGCTCAGAACACCATCGCGAACAACTTCAGGGCTCGAGGGTTCGCCGCCAAGACGGCCCAAGTCCCCGGCGCGCACGACTCGATGACGGCGGGCCAACTGTTCACGATCTTCGCCAGGGACTACCTCTGGACGGGCGTCGACTCCGTGTCGGTGACGCCTGCGTCCGAGAACCTGACGCAGGGCTGGAACTGGGTGAAGCAGTTCACCGCCCACGTGACCACGAACGAAGACGTCAGCAAGGCGGTGACGTGGTCGGTCAAGGGAGCGACCTCGGCGGGCACGACCATCTCCGCGGATGGTCGGCTCTCGGTGGCCGCCGATGAGACCGCGTCGTCGCTCACCGTCGCAGCGACGTCGGTGGTCGACCCGACCAAGACAGGCGCGGCCCAGGTCACCCTGACGCCGACGGGCACGGCAGGAACCGTGGTGAAGGCGAACGCCGCACCTGCGTCCATCGTCGGTGGTGGCAGGTTCACACTGAACGTCGACGTGAGGGCACAGTCCCGGCACGGGACGTCTCCGACGGTGACCGGTGAGATCGCCGTCACCCTCGGCGGCACCACGCAGGTGGTTTCGCTGACCGACGGCGCGGCCGTCGTCACGCTGCCGACCGCCGGACTCTCGGCAGGGGTGTACCCGGTCCACGTCGCCTACTCCGGTGACCCGACCTACGCTCCCGGCGCGGCAGCGCCTCAGCATCTGCGGGTTCGGTAGCCAGCAGGCATGATGGGCCGGCGACCTCCCGTCGCCGGCCCATCGTGAGCGGAGGAGGCGGGAGCCCCATCTGCTCCCACTTCCAAGACCAGGCCTCGAGCGGCTCCATGCCGCCGTGACCTGCGCATACACCGCTGCCGGGCGACACGGACCGGCCGTCCGCCGACGCCTGGCCAGTGACCGGTGGCTCAGACGCTCCCGATTTGCTCCCACGGCCCGGCCGTGAACCCGGTGCGCTCACAGATGCCGCGCCCATCAGCGGCATGATCGGATGTCAGCACGCACCTCGTGAAGTCTCGGCTACATGACTCCCTTTGGCGACGCGCCGAACGGCGATGACTTGCATTAGTCAGACGGCATGCGGTGGGAAAGCATGCTCGGCGACGACAAATTCTACGGCTTCGGGTCGGACGCCGGCAAGGCAATATTGGACGTTAGGGTCCAGATATGAGCTTCCGGAAGCGCCGCTGAGGTTGCCGGATGCTCGCGTTGCACCCAGCACGCCAGGTCGTCTAGCATCCCTCCTGACCTGCCAACTACCGACGCCGGCCACCGAACCGGCATGGTCGGGACGACCAGGCGCCCACGTTTGCGAGCGGCGCCAGCGGCGTCTTAGACTGGACCAGACAGTCCTGTCGTCTCATGGTCGACGGAGCGACCGAACTCATCGGGCCAACCACCTGCCGCCACTCGAGGACGGAGCATGCAGGAGCCGCCAGCCGCGGAACAGACTGCGGTGGGCGCGCGACCGGGGCCCGACCGAAAGATTGCGACGTAGTCGCCAAAACGGCGCGACGAATCTGACACCAACCAGATGGCACGACCGCTCACGCGAGCACCGCATATGCGGCACGGAACCACAACCCAGCCCGGCGAAAGCCGAACTCCACCATAAGGAGCAAGAAATGAACGGGACCGAGCAGTCGGCCGAAGATCTGGCAATCCTCGAACAGCTCAACCTCGACTACATCCAATCGGACGAGGCCAGCGACGCCAAGCGCTTCAGTGAATTCCTCGCCGAAGATTTCGTCGTGCAGACACCGGGTGTCACCCGCAACCGCGAGGAGTACCTCGAATACATCGCCAAGCCTCGACCCATCAAGGACATCACTCTGCGCGATTCCAAGATCCGCATCCTCGGCGACGTTGCGCTGATCCACGGCCGCGTCACCTACACCATGATCGCCGACGGAGTGGTGCAGGAAGCGCTGTACACGGACGTGTACCAGAAGCGCGAGGGCACCTGGCTCTGCGTCTCCGCCTGCGCGATCGCCCCGGGCGCCTGACCCGCCACCATGTCTGATGTTCCGGCCCAGGCGCGGTACGAACAGTTCGTCGACCTCCATCGTGGCCCCGATACGTTCATCATGCCCAACGCATGGGACGGCCCGTCGGCCCTGCTCTTCAAGGAGGCCGGATTCAAGTCGATCGCGACCTCCTCGGCGGCTTTCGCCGCGACACTGGGCCGGCTCGACGGTATCCACGCCATCGGCCGCGACACGCACCTTGACCATGCCGCCCTACTCACGTCCGTGAGTGGCCTGCCGATCAACGGCGACTTTGAGGATGGCTACGGCGAGACTCCCGAAGATGTCGCGGCCACTGTCGACGCCGCCATTGCCCGCGGTCTCGCCGGCATCGGGATTGAGGACACCACTGGTGACCCCTCCAACCCGATTCGGCAATTCGATGACGCCGTTCGACGCATCGAGGCCGCCGGCGCAGCTGGGCGCGGACGGATCGTTGTGACCGGCCGTACGGACAACTTCCTGTGGGGAATTTCCGACATCGATGACACCATCCGCCGCCTCACGGCCTTCGCGGAAGCAGGAGCTGACGTCCTGTACGCGCCGAGCCTGCCGGACCTGGCCTCGATCAGCGCAGTCATCAAGGCTGTCGCCCCCAAGCCGGTCAACGTCCTCGTCAGCCCCAAGGACACCGCCACGCTCGCGGAACTCCAGACGATCGGTGTCCGCCGGATCAGCCTCGGGGTCGACCCGTACACGCACGCTCTCGGAGCTACACAGGCGGCTGCGGCGAAGCTAGCGGCGGGAGACCTGACGGCGCTCGCGTCAGACCTCACCTTCGGCCACATCATCGACCTCATCAAGGCGTAACACGCGCGACCGTGCAACCGGGCCGCCGTGCACTGGTGCCAGGAGCATGCGATGAGCGAGGAGAAATATGATCGAGCTCGAACAGGCGACGCCGCCACAGCACGCATCGCCGGTGTCCGTGGTCACGTCATCGTCGTGCACCGCGGCCGTCCCGATCGAGCCTGCAGCTGTCCGCGCTGCCGCGGAGCCCGGTAGCAGGCGGGGCTGGGCGTCCGTTGGTGCGCTCGCGCTCGGAGCGTTCGTCATCGTCATGACGGAGACGCTTCCGGTGGGGCTGCTGCCGCAGATTGCCGACGGACTGGATGTCTCGCTCGGCCTCGCGGGGCTGATGGTGCTCGTGCCGGGCTTCAGCGCCGCGGTGGCAGCGCCGCTGTTCTTTCTCCGTTCCGGCCGCTTCAACCGGCGCTCCGTCATCCTTGTCCTGGGCCTGACGGTGCTTGTGTCGAACGCGGTCGTCGCGGTGGCGCCGAACTTCGTGTTGGTGTTGATCGCCCGTGTGCTCTTCGGCGCCACCCTCGGAGCCTTCTGGACCGTGGTCGCACCGGTCGGACCCAAGCTGGTGGGTCCGGTCGGCGGCACTCGCGCCATCACCATCATCGCGGCGGGCATTTCGGGTGGGACGGTGGTGGGGCTGCCTGCGGGACAGTTCCTTGGCAACCTCGTCGGCTGGCGTCTCGCTTTCGCCTTTGCGGCAGCGGCGACACTGCTTGTCGTGGTTGCGCAGGCGGTCGTGCTGCCGGGTATTCCCCCGGACGGGCGTACGCACCTGCGTGATCTCGTGGAGGTCGTGACACGACGGGCCGCCCGGTTTGGGATGGCAGTGGGCGCGGTTGTGTTCATCGGACAGTTCGCCGCCTGGACGTACATCACCCCGTTCCTGCTGGACCACACGCACCTGTCCAGCGGCGTGATCTCCCTGCTCTACATCATGTACGGCTGCGGTGGCATCGTCGGCTCAATCGTCGCCGGATCGCTGTTCAAGCGCGGAGTGATCGGCAGCTTCGCCGGGGCGGCGACGGTGGTGGCCGCATTACTCATCGGGCTGGCGTGCGCGGGCTCCTTACCCTGGCTGGCTGGCCTGCTGCTCGTGTTGTGGGGCCTGTTCTGGGGAATCGTGAACCCGGGAACGCTGGTCTGGATACTCGACGCGGCTCCGGAAACGCCGGAGGCTGCGTCGGCGGTGAATGTGACGAACCTTCAGGTAGCCCTGGCGGCAGGGTCTGGCCTCGGCGCGATCCTTGTTTCGTCGACAACCTTGCAGATGGTGTTCCTCACGGCGGGCTTCATTGTCCTCGCCTCCGGCGTGCTCGCCGCGGTGGCGGCACGGTTCGTGACTCTCGCCCGGAGGGAATGAGGAGATCGGAACGAGGCGAGGGGGGCCAGTCACGCAGACGTGCGCACCCCGAAGCATCGAGAAGTGCCGGCATGGTTCAGAACAAGAGAAAGACGGCTTGATGCAACACGTGACCCCAGCGACCAACGTGCGCCGCCGGGACAGAACGCTCCGGCTCGCATTCTTATCCGCGGTGGTCTCTCTGGTGGCCGTGTTCGCCGCAGTGGGCTCGACGATCCCCCTTTTCAACATCTACCGGGCCGAGGAGGGTTTCACCAACGCCGGCATCTCCCTGACCGTCGTCGCCTACTCCGCCGCTACTCTCAGCACACTGTTGGTGCTGGGACGGCTGTCCAACCATGTGGGCCGACGGCCTGCAGCAATCGCCAGCCTCGGCCTGCTCGTACTGGGTTGTCTGCTGCTGTTGAACGTGCACCACATCGGCATCCTGATCGCCGGTCGGCTCCTGATGGGCCTCGGCGCCGGGCTGGCCAGCAGCAGCCTCACCGCCTACATCGTCGACGCCGCACCCACCAAGCCGACCTGGCTGGCCTCCGTCGCTTCCAGCCAAACAGTCATGCTCGGTCTCGCCGTGGGCGCCATCATTTCCGGTGCCCTGGTCCAATTCGGCCCCTGGCCACGTGAGCTCATCTACCTAGTTGTCATTGGCCTGCTCCTATTGTCTGCCGCACTCGTCGCCATCAGCCCGGAGACCGTGACTCCCTCGCCGGGCGGTTGGCGTTCACTGCGCCCTAGCGTGCGGGTACCGGTCCGCGTCCGACATCTGCTCCCCGTCGCGGCCGCGGTGCTCCTGGCCACCTGGGCAACCGGGGCCTTCTACCAGGCCTTCGTGCCCGCACTGGTCGAAGAGCAGCTTCACACCACCAGCTCGCTCGTCCTTGGACTGGTGTTCGCCGCATACATGGGCCCCAGCGCTCTGGGCGCCCCCCTTGGCGGCCAGTTCCCACCGGCGGCAGCTCAACGCATCGGCATGATCGCCTTCCTGGCCGGATGGATCGGCATCATCACGGCGATCACCACCGGCGCACTGCCGTTGTTCATCGCCGCAACAATCGTTGCGGGAGCCGCTCAGGGCATCGCCATCAGCGCCGCCACCCGCGGCCTGCTGTACGGCAGCACCCTGCACGACCGGGCACCGATCTTCGCCGTCGTATATCTCCTCAGCTACAGCGGCGCGACCATTCCCAGCCTCATCGCCGCTGAGCTCTCCAGCGTCTTCTCGGTGCCGCACATCGCGTTCGGGTACGGCGCACTCGCCGTCCTCGCCACCGCGTTCACTGTCATCGCTGCGCGCAACCCGCACACCGACACAACCAGGCGGCCCAATGAGCCTTTCCCCGTAACGGCTGGTAACTCGGGGTGATTGTGTTTTTCGGTCCTGCTCGATGTGCGGCAGGACGAGAGCAGCGGCGACGATCTTGCCGATGACATTGAGTGACAGTCCCCCCGTTCCGCACTGTCTCATGGCTCATCGAGATTTGTACCGCTTCATACGGTCGGTGCCCCGAGCCGGTCTCAGCAAGCGCTCGACGGACCATCTGGTCCATGGGGGCGGCACCTGTCCCCGGACTTGCGAGCAGTCGCATGCCATACTTGGACGTTAGGGTCCGAAGTGGGGCCGTCCGATGGGGCGGCGTAGCGACACATTGGAAGGGTGAGCCGATGAGCAGCGAGGGGCAGGCACTGGTAGCCGAGGAGTTGATCGACAGCCTCGATCGGGGCCGCTTTGAGCTCTACCGTGGCGGCGACCTGGTCGGCTGGCTCTACTACACCCACCTGAAGCCCAACCGGTACGCCCTCCGGCACACCGAAGTCGAGTCGAGTCATCAACATCAAGGCGTGGCGGGCGCGATGGTGCGGCGAGTACTCGACGAGATCCGCGCCCGCGAGGGCACGATCACCGCAATTTGCCCCTTTGTGGTGGGCTTCCTCTCGCAAACGACCACCTATGCCGATCTGATCGACGCCCGACACCCCGGCTACTCCGATCGTGCCGCTGCCGAGTCGGCGCGGGCGAAGGCCGTTGGCTGAAACTACCGGGCCGCGCGCTGGAGACCCTCGGACGAGCCCTGTCACGGCCTCACGACGTGATCGCGCGGTGGCCTGACTTCTTCGCAGCACCCGCCGTCTCACGCGCGTCGCCGTCTGCCACTCACCGCCATCTCGTCGTGTTCTCGGACCAGAAGTTCCGCTGGAGCTCCCCTACTGCCGGATACGGTGGGTGCCGGATCTTGAACTTCTGGTGAGACGGTCGAGGTGACCCGATGACGACAGGCGGCTCCCGCCGGCGATGGGCCGGTCAGACCAGGTGGGTCGGCCGGTTCGATGCCTCGCTCCGCTCCTTCCTGCGTACTGAGACCGGTAGCGCACGAGTTGTCGTGGTCGCCACGGTGGCCGCGCTCGTATGGGCGAACGTCGGCCCGGGGTCCTACGAGTCGTTCTGGCACACACCGTTCTCCCTGCTGCTCGGCGAGTGGCACCTGTCCCGCGATCTGCGCAGCTGGGTCAACAGCGGGCTCATGACGTTCTTCTTTCTGGTCGCCGGACTGGAGCTGCGCCGCGACTTCGACATCGGGGAACTGCGGGAACGCCGGCGGTTGACGTTGCCGCTGCTCGCCGGGCTCGGCGGCATGCTGGTGCCGA
Organism: Micromonospora costi; assembly: GCF_003626655.1. GTDB lineage: Bacteria > Actinomycetota > Actinomycetes > Mycobacteriales > Micromonosporaceae > Micromonospora > Micromonospora costi. The sequence goes on along the minus strand of NZ_RBAN01000005.1, from coordinate 261,215 downwards.
TCCTGGTCTATCTCGCGTTCAACGCGGGAACCACCAACGCCGCCGGTTGGGGCGTGGTGATGGCCACCGACACCGCGCTCGCGCTCGCCACGCTCGCCATCCTCGGACCGCGTTTCTCAGACCGGCTACGGGGATTCCTGCTGACGGTCGCCGTCGTCGACGACGTGGTCGCCATCGCGGTACTGGCGATCGCCTACCCGGAGCATCCGTCGCCGACGGCACTGCTCATCGCAGCCGGAATCTTCGGTGTCGTCCTGCTCACGCGGGCGGTCGGATTGCACTACGGTCCCTTGCACCTGCTGCTGGGGGTAGCAGCCTGGCTCGCGGTCTCGGTCTCCGGTGTCGACCCGGTCGTGGTGGGCCTCGTGATGGGGCTGCTCACATACGCCTACGCCCCCGGTCGCGCCGAGTTGCAGCGGACGAGTGACCTGTTCCGCGTCTTCCGTGAACAGCCGACCCCTCAGTTCGCCTCCTCGGTGCGGGCCGGGCTCGTCGCCGCGCTGTCTCCCAACGACCGGTTGCAGCACCTCTACCACCCGTGGGCGAGCTACCTGATAGTGCCGCTCTTCGCCCTGGCCAACGTCGGCATCGTGATCGACGGAGACCTTCTGGCCAGGGCTGTCACCTCTCCGGTCACGATCGGTGTGGTGGTCGCATACGTGGTCGGCAAGCCGGTGGGGATCGTCCTCACCTCGCAGCTGGTGGCCAGGCTCACGCGGAACCGGCTCCGGCCGCCCGTCGGCTCGGCCGCCGTGGTCGGCGTCGGCACGGTATCCGGTATGGGATTCACCGTCGCTCTCCTGGTCGCCTCTCACGCGCTGACCGGTCCGGCCCTGGACGAGGCGAAGCTTGGCATCCTCGTCGCGACGGTCGTGTCCGCCCTCGTCACCTGGTCGGTGTTCACGTTCGCCGCCCGGCTCCCGGAGGCGCGGCGCGCCCGGGCGTTGCTCGGCACGGCGGATGAGATCGTCGATCTGCTGGTTCCCGTCGATCCCGATCGCGATCACGTGCGTGGGCCGGCGGACGCGCCGGTGACGGTTGTCGAATACGGTGACTTCGAGTGCCCCTACTGCGGGCAGGCCGAGCCGGTGGTCCGTGAGCTGCTGACCGAGTTCGACAACGTCCGGTACGTGTGGCGACACCTGCCTCTCACCGAGGTCCACCCGCATGCCCAACTCGCCGCCGAGGCAGCCGAGGCGGCAGGCGAGCAGGGCGCCTTCTGGGAGATGCACGACCTGCTGTTCCAACACCAGGACGCGTTGAGGAACACCGACGTGCTTCGCTACGCCGAACAGCTCGGCCTGGATCTCGACCGGTTCCGGGCGTATCTCGCCGAGCGCCGGGGCGCCGACCGGATCAACGAAGACACGGATTCAGCCGACCTCATCGGTGTCTCCGGAACACCGACCTTCTTCATCAACGGCCGGCGCCACCACGGGGCCTACGACATCGCCGCTCTTTCTGCGGCGGTGAAGGCGGCGTTCGCCCAGACGAGGCTACGCCCCAACAGGTAGGTCCCAGAGTGGAGCAGCCGGCCCGCGCTTCCGATCACCCGGGCCAACACGACACCATCCCGCCAGCGGCACACCTTCGTCAGCCGGTGAAAGGCTCAAGGCTGAAGCGGCCCCACGCGATGAAGGCAGCAAGCGCAACGTAGCCCAGGTTCACCATCATCAGTTTGACCTGACCAAGGCGGCGATGGATGATCATCGCGCCGACCATGAGCAGAACCCAGCAGAGGGCAGTCACCGGCACCATGAACGGTGCGATGTCGAGCAGGGCGGGCAGGATCAGGCCAACCGCGGCGAGGAGCTCGAGAACGCCGATAGTCTTGACGAAGCCGACGCCGGCGTGTCCGGTCCATTCCCCACCGTTGATCGCGGCCAACTTTTCTTTGGGTACGAGCGTCTTGGTGATGCCGCCGGTCAGGGAGACTGCCGCCAGCAGCGCGGTAGCAATCCACAGAGCGAGGTTCATGCCGTCCCTTCTTGCCTTGTACGGGTAACTCGGGTGTGGGAACCATTCGGTACGGACCGAGCCGGCCCTGGCTGTCCGGTCAGCGGGTGGCTGCCTCGCCGCGCCTGGCGCGCAACAACTCCTGGCGCTTGTCATCCTTGACCCAGGTGAGCGAGCCGGGCTTGGATGCCTCGTCCGCCAGATGCTTGACGGTTTGCTTGCAGACGAACTCCTTGAGCTTCGCTCCCGGGCCGCCGCCGATGTACCACCCGATCGCGGTGTCGTCCTTCGAGGCGAACTGGAAGATGCCGGCGCGACGCCCCAGGCTGATGCACTGGCCGAAGAACCCCAGGTTTATGGGCGCCGGCTGCTCACCCGCGATCCGGGCCAGCACCGTGTCGGCGGCGTGCGCGCCGATCCGTGTCGCGGCCTGGCAGCTCATCCGGAACGGCAGGTCCGACGGGGCCGCCGAGTCCCCGGCCGCGACGATCCGCGCATCGTCGACGCTCGTCAACGTCTCATCGGTGAGCAGGCGGCCCAGCGCGTCGGTGCTCAGCCCGCTGCGGGCGGCCAGGTCCGGCACGCCGAACCCGGCGGTCCAGATGGTCACCGCGCTCGACACCTCTCGGCCGCCGCCGAGCCGCACGGCATCGCGCGTCACCGCCGTCACCGTCGTGTCGAGGCCTTCGAGCACGGTCACGCCGAGCCTGGCCAGCCGCTTGGCAACCGAGCGCCGGCCCCGCGCGTGCAGATACGGGCCGAGCGGCCCGCCGCAGACCAGGGTCACGACACGGCCCGCCTCCGCCAGCTCGGCGGCGGTCTCGATGCCGGTCGGACCGGCGCCGACAACCGTCACCGGGGCGGTGGTGGGAGCGGCGTCGACGACCGGCCGCAGCCGCTGCGCGTCCTCCATGCTGGCGATCGGGTAGGCGAACTCGGCCGCTCCGGGCACGTCGGGGTCGGCGCTGCCACTGCCCACCGCGTAGATCAGGTAGTCGTAGCCGATCGTGCCGCCGGCCGCCACCGTCACGCTGCGCTCGGCCGCGTCGATCCGGGTCACCGTGTCGACCACCAGCCGGACGCCCTCGGCCAGTACCTCTCGGTAGTCGACGACCGCCTCGTGGGATCCGCCCACCACTTGGTGCAGGCGGATCCGCTCGACAAACGTCCGGCGCGGATTGATCAACGTCACGGCCACGTCGCCGCGCTGCGTCAGACGGTTGGCCGCCATCACACCGGCGTATCCACCGCCGACCACGGCCACATCAACGTTCCCAGTCATGGTGGCTCCTCCGTTCCAGGGGTTCACCCTCAAGACACCGCCTGGCCGGTCGCTCTGACAACGTGTGAGGCAGACCACCTCGCCGGCGACGACTCGACAGGCGGAGTCGTCATGGTCGGAGCCGATGCTTCGGGATGCGCGCTCTACGGGCGAACTCCCCTGGTACGGGATTGCGATCACGCTGGTTACCGTCGGGCTGGCCGTGCCGTACCTGTGGCTGCGCTACTTCGCGTTCGCCTGACCCTCCGCCGGGCGGCCGTCGACACTGGATCCACCCGGTCGTGACACCACCGCGCTACGGCGTGCCCGGCGTAGCAGGCCCCGCCAATTCGGCGTGTCCCGGGTGTCGTCGAACGCCCGGGCGATCACCACGTCGGTCGAGGAATGCGCGAGGATCGAGATCACGATGGTCAACGCCACCAGGTGGAACACCTCGTCCGCCGCGACGATGCCGGACTCGAGCACCAGCAGGCCGTAGACCACCGAGGCGAAGCCCTTCGGGCCGAACCACATGGCCGCGGCCTGCTCGCGCAGACTCAGGCCGGAGCGCAGAAACGACGTAGCCGGTGAAACACTCCTCCACATGGGCCGCAGGCGCGCAGGTGGGCGGCACGTGCAGGCAGGGAACTCGCTACACGCCCCTTCACCGGTCCCGCAGAATTGCCGCGTAATCGGCTTCGGTAAGGGGTTCCCGGGACAGAGACCCGTCGGCGCGGGGCACGTCCAGCGGCTGCCCGTCACGGCGGAACGACACCCGATCCACGTCGCTTCGGGCGGTCAGCGTACAGACGATCTGACCGAAGGCGAGGACCTCGTCGCTGCGGCCGATGTCGTCGCCGGCCAGCCGGACGTCGACCTCGGCCGTGGCGCCGTTGAGCCGGGTGCCGGCCACCGTGATGGTGCCGGGCAGGGCGCTGCTCACGCCACGCTCGAGTTCCTGCGGGCCGGGGCCGGCGAGCAGGTGCCGGAGGTGGGCCTCGACGCTCGACAGCGTGTCCGTGCGCCGCACGATCCGCTCGACCCGGTCGTCGCGTACGAAGCAGAGCGCCTCGTCGAGGCGGCCGCCCGAGGCGGTCGGGCTGGCCGTCTCCGTCGTGGGGAACGGGCCGGGTGGGACCTCGACCGGCCGTGGGCGGTCGTCGGACGGTACGCCGCACCCGGCCAGCAGCAGGATCAGTACGCCCACCGACCAGATCCGGGCCCTCATGACAGGCTCCCGGGCAGTTCCACCCAGAACCGGGCGCCTCCACCGGGACGGTCGGTCACGCCCGCCCGGCCGCCGTGCGCGGCCGCGTGTTGCGCGACGAGCGCCAGCCCGAGGCCGGTGCCGTCGTTGTCCGCTCGGGCATGTGCGGCGCGTCCCCGGACGAACCGGTCGAAGATGAGGTTCCGGTCGGCCGCCGAAACTCCGGGACCACGGTCGTCGACCTCGATGACGCCCACGTCGGGGCCTCGGCACGACAGTCGCACCGCGACCGGCTCCAGGCCGTACCGGACGGCGTTGTCGAGCAGGTTGCGCAGGATCTGTTGTACGCGCCGCCGGTCGACCGACCAGGCGCCCGTGGTGCTCCCGTCGCTCCGGACGAGATCCTCGGGCAGTGACCGGGCGCGGCAGGCTTCACGGGCGAGAGCCGCGACGTCGACGGGTTCCCGGTGCGCGGGTTGTTCCGTGCGCGCGAGCTGGATCAGGTCGTCGACCAGCCGCTGGAAGCGGGTGATCTCGTCGGCCACGAGGCTGGCCGCGGTGGCGGTGCGCTCGTCGTGATGGTCCCGGCGGCGGGCCAGGACGCTCGCGGCGGCCGCCAGGGTCTGCAGCGGCGAGCGCAGTTCGTGGCTGACGTCCGCGGCGAAGCGGCGATCGCGTTCGATGCGGTGCACGAGCTGGTCGACCATGTGGTTGAACGAGGTGGACAGCCGGGTGAGGTCCGGGTCGGTGGTGGCGTCCAGCCGGGTGCGGTAGTCGCCCGCCGCGATCTTCTCGGCGGCGTCGGCCACAGCGGTCAGGGGACGGACGCTGTGCCGGGTGGCGTACCAGCCGAGAGCGGCTCCCGAACCGGCGATCATGATGGCCACGGCGGTCAACGTCAACGCGACCACCTGAAGGGTCTGCTCGACCTCGCGCAGCGAGGTGAACTCGAAGTAGCTGGTCGTGTCCGACAGGGGGACGCCGACGAGCAGGACCGGTTGCCCGTCGATGCGAACCCGCTGCACCGCCGGCGCACCGGAGCGGACGAGGCGTCGCAGCTCCGCGGGCACCGCATCGGCGCCGACCTCGGCGGTGCGCGCGTACCAGCGGTCGTTGCGGTGCAGCAGCGGCCGACGCGCGCTGCCCGTGTCCAGGGACCGCAGCACCTCCACCACGTCCGGCGCGTCGGTCTCCAGACCGGTCCGGACGACGGCGGCGTCGAAGTAGGCCGCCCGCACCGCGGTCCGCTCCCGTTCCTCCAACAGGGAGCGCCGGGTGAGGTTGTAGGAGAACAGCGCCATCGAGGCGGCGAGCAGCAGCGCACCGACGGCGAAGCCCGCGGTGACCCGCGCGCGGAGACCGAGGCGGGTCATCGCTGCAGCTTGTAGCCCAGACCCCGCAACGTCACCAGGCGCCGCGGGTTGGCGGGGTCGTCCTCGATCTTCTGCCGCACCCGGCCGACGTGCACGTCGACGAGACGTTCGTCGCCGGTGTCGTACCCCCACACGCGCTGCAGCAACTGCTGCCGCGACAGCACCTTGCCGGCGTGGTCGGCCAGCTCGCAGAGCAGCCGGAACTCGGTGCGCGTCACCGGGACGGGCTGCCCGGCACGGCGTACCTCACCGGCCTCGGCGCTGATCTCCAGGTCGCCGAAGACGTGCGCGGCCACCGGGGCCGTGGTGGCGCGTCCTCGCCGACGCAGTGCCCGCAGCCGCGCCGACAGTTCCTTGATCGCGACCGGCTTCACCACGTAGTCGTCGGCGCCGGCTTCCAACGCGGCCACGATGTCGTGGGTGTCGTCCCGCGCGCTGATCACCACGATGGGCACGTCGTCGTCGCGGCGCAACTGCCGGATGCACTCGAAGCCGTCCATGCCCGGCAGCATGAGGTCCACCAGCACGTTGTCCGCCGGCGTCAGTCGCTGCCGCCGCAGCCCCTCCTCCGCGGTGGCCACGCCGTACGCGTCGTAACCCTCGTCGTCGAGTGCGAGCAGCATGGCGAGCCGGATCCGGTCGTCGTCCTCGATCACCAGTACGGCCGTCATAGCCGCATCATCCCCGGCCGACGGCCGGTCGCCCACCCATGGCGGCGGTCGCGGGTTTTTGTCACACAACTGTCACAGAACCGCGTGACCACCTCCACGATCGCCACCGAAGGTGGAGCGCGTACCGCACAGGCGGGCGGAAATCCGGCGTTCGTGCCCACGGGGGCGGTCCCCGCCCCGGCCCGGCTCGGCGCAGACGCCGCGGAAGGTGGCCGCCGCAAGGACGGGAGAGGTCAGTGGACGGCAACGTCCTCGTCAGCGCACTGATCGTCGGGCTCGCGATCGGGACGGCCGGCCGGCTGCTCGTTCCGGGGCGGGCGGCCGTACCCGTGTGGCTGACCCTCGCGCTCGGCGTGGCCGCCGCGCTGCTCGGCTCCATCGTCGTCCGCCTCGCCGGCGTCGACCTGGGCGGACTGACCGCACTGCGGCTGACCGTGCAGACCGGTTGCGCCGGCCTCGCGGTCGTTCTCGCCGTCGTGTCCGGCGCGCAACGATCCGCGGACGGCGCCACCGGACGCGACCCGGGCGCCACGGGGCACCCGACCCTGGCCCGACGACCGGCCCCGCGGCCGCGGGCGGGCACCGACCGAGAGGACAGGCGATGACCGTCGTACCCGCCGACCACACCATGACCCTCATCTGCGACGGTTGCGGCGACACGGTCACCGGGACCGCTCCCGTCCTGCCCGACGCGGAAGTCGTCTGGACGCTCGTGCTCGACCACGGCTGGGCCGGGTCACCGTTCGCCTCCGGCCCGCACCGGTGCCCCCGATGCAGCACGGTCGGCACCGGCGAGCCCGGTGTGCGGGGCGCCGACCGCGAGCACACCCTCGGGATCGACCACCTCGACGACATCGGCCACGACCCGGCCGTCGGCGAGATCGACCCGGCCGAGGCGGTACGACGGGCACTGCGCGAGGGGATCGACGTCGGCGGGCAGGTCCTGGTCGACCTCACGGAGGTGGAGGTCATCGACTCGGCGGGGCTCGGCGTGCTGGTCCGCGCCCATCAGGAGGCGCGGGACCGTGGCGCGACGCTTTGCCTGGTGGCGCCGTCCCGGTTCGTGCTCACCGTGCTGCACACCATGCGGCTCGACGGTCTCTTCCCGATCGTGGAGAGCCGCGCGGACGCCCTGCGGGGGCTGGCCGCCGCGCGGACCGGGGCCGCCGTGCCCTCGGCCGCCCTCCGCGAGTGAACCCCGACCCGCCACGTGCACCCCGACGCCGCGCCCCGATCCCATCCCTCTACCGGAGAAACCCATGATGCTTCCCTGGCCGTACCCCGACGATCCCGCCTTCGGCCCGTGGGGTGGCCCCGAGCCGGAGAGCGAGGACCTACGGCTCGCCGCCCTCGTCGCGCAACGGCTGTCCATCGACTGGGTCACCCGGCGGCAGCAGATCACGGTCGCCGTGCAGAACCGTGTCGTGATCCTCAGCGGGACGGTCGCCAGCCCGGACGCCCGCGAGGTCGCCGGTGACCTGGCGTGGGACGTGCCCGGTGTCTTCGACGTGTGCAACACCCTGCGCATGCCCGCCCGTCGCCGCGGCCCGCGATGACGTCGCTGTCGATCACGTCGATGATCCGCTCGGCGGGCGTCGTGACCCTCATTCTCCGCGGATCCGTGGGCCGCGCCGACGTCGGCGCCCTCCGCAGCGCGTTGGGCGACGCTCTCCGCCTGCACCGGCCGGAACGGCTGGAGGTCGACATGTCCGGCCTCCTCGAGATCGACCCGGGCGTCACCGGCATGGTCACCGCCATCATCCTCGACGCGAGCGGAGGAACGTTCATCAGGATCGTGCGGGCCCCCACCGCCGTACGCCATCAGTTGCGCCTGTCCGGTGGAGACGACCTGCTGGGATGACGGTGCGCGGGCCGCGCACCGTGGGGGCACGGCCCGCGCGGCGCGTACGGGTGGATTTTGCTCGTTGTCGAGGGGTAGACGCGGCCGTGACGGAATCACGGGCGACAGCCAGCAGTCACCGCCTCTCGCCACTGGCCCTGGCCCGGCGCCTCGGCAGACGGGCATCCCGCGCGGAGAGCAAAGGAAAGCGCACGGCCCGCCAGCGGCTACGCCAGCGGGAGGTCATCGCCGTGATCGCGGTGCAGTCCGGTCTGGCCGCCGGCCTGTCCTGGTGGATCGCCCACAACCTGCTCGGCAACCCGAACCCGGTCTTCGCCCCCACCGCGGCGGTCGGCACCATCGCCGCGGCACTCGGCCAGCGCACCCGCCGCACGGTCGAACTGCTGGTGGGTATCGGCCTCGGCATCGCCATCGGCGACGGTCTGGTCTACCTCATCGGTAGCGGCGCGTGGCAGACCGGCGTCATCGTCACCCTCGCCATCGGTATCGCGCTGGGTCTCGCCGGCCGTGGCGGCACCATCGTCAGCCAGGTCGGCGGCACCGCCGTCCTCATCGCCACCCTGTCCACCAGCCAACGCAACCTGGAGCTGCCGCGCATCGTCGACGCCGTCACCGGCAGCCTCACCGGTCTCATCGTGGTGGCGCTCCTGGTGCCGCTGAACCCCATCCGCATCATCAACCGGGCCGTCGCACCCGTCTTCCGCACCCTCGCCGCGCAGCTGCGCAACCTGGAGCGGGCGCTACGGACAGAGGATGCCGATCGGGCCATCGGGGCCATGGAGGCGCTTCGCGGGATGAATCCGGACGTGGAACGGATGCAGGACGCCATCAGGGGCGCCGAAGAGGTGGTGACCATCGCTCCCGTGCGCTGGAGCCGCCGCAAAGAGTTCAGCCGCTACGACTGGGGCGCCACGCATCTGCTCCGCGTCATCGACGACTGCCAGGACCTGGCACGACGCGCCGCGACCGCGCTGCAGTACCGCGAACCCGTGTCTCCGGACCTGTGCCGTGCGGTGGAGGCGCTCGCCGACGCGGTCGACCAGCTGTACAGGGAGGTACGTACGGCGCGTCCCCACGCGCGGGCGCGCCGGATCGCCCTCCGCGCCGCCCTGCACGCGGGGTGCGCCCAGTCCTCCGGTCCGGCCACGTTCGGCACGGCCGCCACGACGCAGATACGCGTGGCGGCGAGTGACCTGCTGCGCGCGACGGGCTGCTCCGTCGACGGCGCCAACCGGCGGGTTCGGCTGGCGGCCGATCTCGGTCGCGCCCGCGCGGCCGGAAGCACCTCCGACGGCTGACGGCGCCGCGACCCTGTCCACCCGTGATGGACTCCGGTTCCGGGAAGTCGCGCTGTCCCGCGCGTCCTGACAGCCCGACTTCAGGAAAGTCGAGTCGATCACGCGACGCGGGTTACCCGCCACGCGACCGTGCCCAGCGCCGCCGCGCTCACACCAGCCGCGGCCACCAGCCGGCGGTGCCGGGACAGCCACGCCTGGGGACTGCGGCGGTGCGAGCGGCCGCCGAAGCTCCCGCACGTCCCGAAGTCCCTGCCCTGCGGGCCGTCCGCCGGCTGCCACAGGTTCGCCGGCCGGTTCGGGTCGGCCGGCTGACTCGTCTGCTGGCTGGAATAGCCGGTACGGGCGAGGTAGCGGTCGAGCAACCCGGGTGCGATCCGGTTGCCCAGGATCGTCAGCACGGTGCTGGTCCCCACCCAGTACTCCCGGCGGGACGGCCGGTCGGCGGCCGCCACGATCGCCCGGGCGGCGACGACCGGCTCGTAGATCGGCGGTACCGGCTGGGCGTTGTGCGGCAGGCGGGACAGCAACCAGTCGAACTGGGGTGTGTTGACCGCGGGCAGCTGGACCATGGTGACCTGGACGTTGCTGCCGTCGTGCCGCAGCTCGCAGCGCAGCGACTCGGTGAACCCGACGATCGCGTGCTTGGCGCCGCAGTAGGCCGCCTGCAGGGGGATGCCCCGGTACGCCAGCGCCGAGCCCACCTGCACGATGGTCCCGTGGTCGCGCGGGGTCATGTGGGCCAGCGCCACGCGCGTGCCGTGCACGTAGCCGAGGTACGTGACCTCCATGGCCCGGCGGAACTCCTCCGGCCGGGTCGCCTGGAACGGCGCGAAGACGGAACTGAAGGCGGCATTGATCCACAGGTCGATCGGGCCCAGCTCCGCCTCGACCCGCCGGCCGGCGGCGACCACCGCCTCGTGGTCGGCCATGTCCACCTCGATCGGCAGGGCCCTGCCACCCTCCGCCCGCACCTCGTCGGCTGCCGCGGCGAGACCTTTGCTGCCCCGGGCCAGCAGGGCGACGGCCGTGCCGCGCCGGGCGAGCAGGCGCACGGTCGCGCGTCCCACCCCGGCGCTGGCGCCCGTCACCACGGCGACCCGGGCAGGCTGTCGGCTCCGGCCCATGAGGTTCCCTCCTTCGCCGACGTCGGTACCGCCCGGGCGCTCTACCCGTGCCCGGGCGAGATACTCGCGCTGCGCGGCAGGGCCAGCCGCCGCGCGCGACGGGAGGCGGACGCCGCGGTGGCCCGCGTCGGGGTCACCGCCCCGGCGACGCGGACGCGGTCGCCACGTCGACGGCGTACGTCCGCCGTGCCGCGATCAGGATCAGCCCGTTGGCCAGCAGGGGTAGGAGCATGATCAGGAAGGCGTTGCGCAGGCCGGTGCCCTCGGCACGTCCGGCCGGGGTCGCGAGCGCGTCGGCCAGCCACCCGAAGCTGGCCGGGGCGAGCGACTCCGCGGTGAGGCGCAGCACCGTACGCAGGCTCTCCGCGCGCCCCCACAATCGGCCGGGCACGATGTCGAGCCGGGCGGCGTCGAGCGGCGGGTTGGCCGCGGCCAGCGCGCCCGCCGCCAGCGCGATCAGCGGCAGCGCCGCCACGAGGGAACTCAGCCACACGCCGGGGACGAAGAGCAGCGCGGCGACGGCGTAGCCGGCCGCCGGGACGAGGATCCGGACGCCGGTTTGCCCGCGGGCGAGCGCGCGGTCGGTGAGGCGGCCCGACAGGACGGCGCCGGCCAGTGCCGTCACGCCGATCAGGGGCACGAGGCCGCCGAGCGCCATCTGCGAGATGTGGAAGTGTTCGATCGCGAAGACGACCACGAAGGTCCGCAGCCCGGCGAAGAAGAAGTAGCCGATCGACGAGGCGACGATCAGCAGCCGGTTGGTGGGTATGGCCAGCAGGTACCGCACGGCCCGGGCCAGCGACCAGGTGTTCGGGTCGTCGCTCAGCAGGCGGTCGCGGGCCGGCTCGACGTGGTGGGCGGCCACCGCGGCGTGGGCCCGGTCCGGTGCCGGCGGGCGCGACGGCCCGCGGTCGGCCTCGGTGCCGGTGGGCTCCGCGGGCAGCCAGCCGGCGCCGCCGCGAGCGGGTTCGGGCAACAGCTTCCACAGCAGCACCACCAGTCCGGCGCTGGCCACGGCGAGCAGGAAGAACGCGTACCGCCAGGAGAGGGCCGCCGCGACCTCGCCGCCGACGATCAGCCCGACGCCGGCGCCGAGGATCTCACCCGTGAGGATCCAGCCGAGGATGCCGGCCCGTTCGGCGGGCGGGATGAAGTCGCCGGTCAGCGAGACCACCACCGGGCCGGAGGCGGCGACGGCCGCGCCGAGCAGCAGCCGCGAGGCCAGCAGCCACCAGTAGTCGGGCGCGAGGCCACCCGCGACCATCGCGACCGCCCACAGCGCCACGGTGACCACGAGGAGGCGGACGCGGTTGGTGCGGTCGGCGAGCACGCCCAGCGGGACGGACGCGAGCGCGCCGATCCCCGACGACACGGAGGCCAGCAGGCCGAGCTGGGCGTGGCTGATACCGAGGTCGGATTCCAACTGGTCCGCGGCGGCCCCGATCGTCCCGGTGTCGGCGCTGTTCAGCGCCAGCACCGAGGCGAGCAGGAGCACGACGCGGGTCCGCCGCGGCCCGCCCAGCACACCGAGGACGCGGTGCGACGCGGCGCGGACGAGGCCGCGGCCCGGTCGACCCGCCTCGGCCATCACCCACCCCACCGCTCCGGGCTCCGGTCGGCGCCCCCGCCTCGACTGTGCCGCACCACCGTGGGCCGGGACCGCCGATCGGCCACCCACGACCTGACGGGTCGCGCCCCGGGTGGTGTGGACCGACCGGCAGCGGGTAGCGCGTGCTTCCGGACCGTTGGGGGTGCGGTGTGTCGGACGAGGGGCGGGCGGCCCGCGGGCGGCGTGGCGGCGACCCGCACGTGCTGCGGGAGTACGCCCTGCTCGCCGACGGTCACCGGGGGGCGCTGCTCGGCCCGGAGGGGAACGTCGCCTGGCTCTGCGCCCCCGGCTGGGCGGACCCGCCGATCTTCAGCAACCTTCTCGGCGGTCCCGGCGACTACACGGTGACGCCGGCCAATCCGCGGTTCGTGTGGGGCGGGCACTACGAAGCCCGCTCGTTGATCTGGGTGAGCCGCTGGGTGACCACCGACGGCATCGTGGAGTCACGGGAGGCGCTGGTGTTCCCCGGCGACGCCCGCCGCCTGGTGCTGGTGCGGCGGATCCACGCCCTGGACCGCGACGCGGCCGTCCGGGTACGCCTCGACCCGCGGGCCGACTTCGGCCGGGCCACCGTCAGCGAACTGCGCCGGACGGGCGGGGCCTGGACGGCACGCGTCGGCGGTCTGCACCTGCGTCACACGGGCGGGGAGGTTCTCCGCCCCACGGAGGCCGGGACGCTCGAGGGTGAGCTCCACCTACCGGCCGGCGACCGGCACGACCTGGTGCTCGAGGTGTCGACCGGCCCGCTCGACGAGCCGCCGCCGGATCCGGACACGCTCTGGCGGATCACCGAGGACGGTTGGGCGTCGGCCATGCCGTCGACGGTCGGCGGAAGCGCGCGGCGCGATGCCGCGTTCGCGTACGCGGTGCTGCGAGGCCTCACCAGACCGGGCGGCGGGATGGTGGCGGCGGTGAGCACGTCCCTGCCGGAGCGGGCGCACGCCGGACGTAACTACGACTACCGGTACGCGTGGATCCGCGACCAGTCCTTCGCCGGGGTGGCCGGCGCGCTGGCCGGGCGGTACGACCTGCTGGACGAGGCGGTGGCCTTCCTCACCGACCGGGTGCTCGCCGACGGGGACCGGCTGGCGCCCGCGTACACCGTGACCGGCGCTCCGGTGCCGCAGCAGGCCGAGCTGGAGTTCCTGCCCGGCTACCCGGGCGCGCCGGTGCGGGTCGGGAACTGGGTGCGGGACCAGTTCCAGCTGGACGTGTTCGGGGAGATCCTGCAACTGCTCGCGGCGGCGGCCCGGCACGACCGGCTGGCCGACGACTCGTGGCGGGCGATGCAGGTGGCCGCCCGGGCGATCGAGGAACGCTGGCGGGAACCGGACGCGGGGATCTGGGAACTTCCCGCCCGGCAGTGGACGCAGTCCAAGCTCGCCTGCGTGGCCGGGCTACGGGCCGCCGCGCGCACGGCGCCGCCCGGCGTGGCCGGGCGGTGGGCGGCGCTCGCCGACACGATCCTCGCCGACGCCGCGCTGCGGGGCCGGCATCCGTCCGGTCGATGGCAGCGGGCGTACGACGACGAGCGGGTCGACGCCGCGTTGCTGCTGCCCGGGATCCGCGGTGCGGTGCCGCCGGACGATCCGCGTACCGAGGCCACGCGGCGCGCGGTGCTGGCCGAGCTGGAGCAGGACGGCTACCTGTACCGGTTCCGGCCGGACCGCCGCCCGCTCGGTGACGCGGAGGGGGCGTTCCTGCTCTGCGGGTTCGCGGCGGCGCTCGCGGCCTGGCAGGCCGGTGACGTGGTGGCGGCCAACCGGTGGTTCGAGCGCAACCGGGCCGCGTGCGGGCCACCGGGGCTGTACACCGAGGAGTACGACGTGCACCAGCGGCAGTTGCGCGGCAACCTGCCGCAGGCGTTCGTGCACGCCCTCATGCTCGAAGCCGCCGTGACCCTGCACCAGGCCGACCTCCGCCCGTGACCCCCGCGATCTTGCAGTTTCTGCCCCGGCATCAAGGGCGAAGGCCGCGAATCAGGGGCCGAAAGTGCAAGATCGCGGGGAGGAGGCAAGGGGGTCAGGCTATGCGGTACTCGGCGGCGCGGTCGGGGCGGAACGTCACGCCGTTGCCGGGACCGTCCAGCGGCACTGGGGCGGCGCCGCCGGTGGCTGGTGTGGTGCCGTCGAACAGCATCGACTCGATCCGGACGTGGTCGTGGAACCACTCGAGGTGCCGCAGGTTGGGCGTGGCCGCGGCGACCGCCAGGTGCTGGTGCGGGGCGCAGTGCGCGGAGACCTCCAGGCCGGCCGCCGCGGCCACGGCGGCGGCCCGGAGGAACTCGCTGATCCCGCCGCACCGGGTCACGTCGATCTGGAGGCAGTCGACGTACGGGGCCATGCGGTGGAAGTAGACGAGGTCGTAGCCGTACTCCCCCGCGGCCACGTCGGGTCGGACGTGGTCGCGCACCAGTCCGAGCCCCACGAGGTCGTCGGAGCTGACCGGTTCCTCGTACCAGCGCACGTCGAGGTCGGCGGCAGCCTGCGCCACCCGGACCGCCTGCTTGCGCTGGTACCCGCCGTTGGCGTCGACGTACAGCTCGGCGTCCCCGCCGATCGTGCGCCGCGCGGCGCTCATCCGGGTGAGGTCCCGCGCCACGTCACCACCCGACGACTCGCCGATCTTGATCTTCACCCGGGGGATGCCCTGCTCGTGCACCCAGCCGGCGAGCTGGCGGTGCTGCCGCTCGGCGTCGTACGTGGTGAACCCGCCGCTGCCGTACACCGGCACCCGGTGGCGCACGGTGCCGAGCAGCCGGGCCAGCGGGACGTCGTGGCGGCGCGCCTTGAGGTCCCAGGCCGCGCAGTCGGCGGCGGACAGCGCGAGCCCCGCGACGCCCGGCCGGCCCGCGTTGCGCAGCCGCCGCCGCATGGCGTCCCAGATCGCCGGCACGTCGTCGGGGTCGAGGTCGGCGACCACGGGCGCGAGCAGGTCGGTCACCACCGGCACCACGGCGGCCGGTCCGTACGTCCAGCCGATGCCGGTCACGCCGTCCGCCTCGGCCCGGACCAGGACCAGCGTGGTGCCGGACCAGGCGAGTGTGCCGTCGCCCTCGGGGGCGTCGGTGGGCACCCGGTACGCCTCGGCGGACACGCGCACCGCGTCAACGCCCCCGGCGGGCGGCCCGCGCCGCGACGGCCGCCACCGGCCCCAGCACCGCGAGACCCGCCAGGCCGGCGGCGGCCCACCGCGCCGGGCGCGATGCCGGGCGCGGGCGTTCGGCCCAGCGGCCCTCGGGTCGGGGCGGGACGGACCCGCCGTGCAGACCGGCGCGGAGCAGCTCGGCCAGGTGCATCGCGGTCCGCCCGCCGGCCGCGCTCTGCTCGACCTGGGTCCGGCAGCTGAACCCGTCGGCGAGGAGCACGTCGGTGTCCGCGGCGGCCCGTACGGCCGGCAGGAGGACGCGCTCGGCGCAGGCCTCGGAGACCTCGTAGTGCCCCTGCTCGAAGCCGAAGTTGCCGGCCAGGCCGCAGCAGCCCGAGTCGAGGAACTCCGCCTGCACTCCGGCCGCGGCGAGGACCGCCGCGTCGGCGGCGGTGTCGAGGATGGCGTGCTGGTGGCAGTGGGTCTGGATCAGCGCGTGTGCCGACAGCCGGGGCGGCTGCCAGCCGGGGGTGTGCTCGTGCAGCAGCTCCGCGAGGGTGACGGTCTGCTGCTGCAGCCGGCGGATGTCGTCGTCGCCGGGGAACAGCTCGTGGGCGTCGCTGCGGAACACCGCCGTGCAGCTGGGTTCCAGGCCAAGCACCGGGGTGCCGGCGCGCAGGTACGGGCGCAGCACGTCCAGCGTGCGGCGCAGCGCCCGCTTGGCGACGCCGAGCTGGCCGGTGGAGATCCAGGTCAGTCCGCAGCAGACCGGGCCGGCGGGAACCCGTACGTGCCAGCCGGCGGCCTCCAGGACCTCGACCGCGGCCCGCGCGATCCCGGGGTGGAACCGGTTGGTGAAGGTGTCGGGCCAGAGCAGGACGTCGCCCCGGGACCCGTCGCCACCGGGGCTGCGGCGGGCGAACCACTGCTGGAACGACTCGGCGGCGAAGGCCGGGAGCGTACGTCGCTGGTCGACCCCGCCGAGCAGCTTGGCGAGCCGGTCCAGCCCGGGCGCCTGGGCCACGGCGTTGACCACCTGGGGCGCGAGGCCGGCGCCGACGGCGAGCAGGGGCAGCCAGCCCATCGAGTAGTGGGCGCGGGGGCGGATCCGGCCGGCGTAGTGGTGGGAGAGGAATTCCGCCTTGTACGTCGCCATGTCCACGTTCACCGGACAGTCGGCCTTGCAGCCCTTGCAGGCGAGGCAGAGGTCCAGGGCGTTCCGCACGGCGGTGGAACGCCAGCCGTCGGCGATGGTGCCTCCACGTGCCGTGCCGTCGAGCATCTCGAACAGCAACCGGGCGCGCCCGCGCGTCGAGTGTTCCTCCTCGCGGGTGACCATGTAGGACGGGCACATCACCTCGCCGTGCGGGCGGCGGCACTTGCCCACACCGACGCAGCGGAGCACGGCCTCGCCGAAGCTGCCGCCGTCGTCGGGGTAGGCGAAGACCGTCTTCACGCCGCCGTGGTTGTAGTCGACGCCGAGCCGGAGGTTGCCGTCCAGCGGGTACGGCGGCATCACCTTGCCGGGGTTCATCCGGTCGTCCGGGTCGAAGATCGCCTTGAACTGGCCGAAGGCGCGCACGAGCCGGTCGCCGTACATCTTCGCCAGCAACTCGCCGCGGGCCTGGCCGTCGCCGTGCTCGCCGGAGAACGAGCCGCCGTAGGCGACGACCAGGTCGGCGGCGCGTTCGAGGAAGGACCGGAACTGCCGGACGCCCTCGGCGGTACGCAGCCGGAAGGGGATCCGGCTGTGCACGCAGCCCTGCCCGAAGTGCCCGTAGACCGAGGCCTGGTCGAGGTCGTACTCGTGGTAGAGGCGACCGAGGTCGCGCAGGTAGTCACCGAGCCGGTCCGGTGCGACGGCGGAGTCCTCCCAGCCGGGCCAGGTGTTCTCCCCGCCCGGCACGTGCGCGGTCGCACCGAGCCCCGACTCACGGACCTTCCACATCCGCTGCTCGGCATCCGGATCGGCGAACTCGTGCACGGTGGGCCCGCCGTCGCGGCGCACCTCGGCGATCAGCCAGTCCGCCGCCGCCCTGGCCCGCTCCGGCGTCTCGCCGCCGAGCTGGACCATCAGCCAGGCGCCGCCTCTGGGCAGCTCGTGCAGCGCCTGCGGGTGCAGGCCCTTGCGCTGCTCGAAGTTGATCAGCTTGTCGTCGATGCCTTCGAGCGCGATCGGCTGGTGTCGCAGGACGCGCGGCACGTCGTCCGCGGCGGCGGCGATGTCCGGGTAGCTGAGGAAGACGAGCGACTGGGCCGGCACCACGGGCACCAGCTTCAGCCGGGCCCGCAGGATGGTGACCAGGGTTCCCTCGGAGCCGACGAGCGCCTGCCCGACGTGGAAGTTCTTCTCCGGCAGGAGGCTGTCGAGGTTGTAGCCGGAGACCCGGCGCGGGATCCGCGGGTAGCGGCCGCGGATGTCGGCGAGGTACTCGTCGCGCAGCGCCCGCAACTGCCGGTAGATCTCGGCACGCCGGCCACCCTGGCGCTGGATCTCGACGTACTGCGCGTCATCGGTCTCCCCCACCCACATGCGGGTGCCGTCGTAGAGCAGCACCTCCAGCTCGACGATGTTGTCGACGACCTTGCCGGTGCGCTGGGCGGTGGCGCCGCAGGAGTTGTTGCCGAGCATGCCGCCGAGGGTGCAGTGGTCGTGGGTGGCCGGTTTGGGACCGTACTGGAGGCCGGTCGGGGCGAGCAGCTCGTTGAGCGTGTCGAGCACGATGCCGGGTTCGATCAGGCAGGTACGGGCGTCGGTGTCGACCTCCAGCAGCCGGTGGCAGTACTTCGACCAGTCGAGGACCACGGCGGTGTTGGTGCACTCGCCGGCCAGGCTGGTGCCACCGCCGCGGGACACCAGCGGCGCCCCGTGCCGGCGGCACGCCGCGACGGCCGCGACCGCGCCGTCCACCGTCCGGGGTACGACCACCCCGAGCGGGATCTGGCGGTAGTTGGAGGCGTCGGTGGAGTACGCGCCCCGGGAGCCGGCGTCGAAGCGGACCTCGCCGTCGACCTCCGCGCGCAGGTCGGCCACGAGCGCGGCCAGGTCGATGTCCGTGACCGGCGCGGGTGGCCGTACGACCGGTGGCGGCAGGAGGGTCCCGGTCATGACCGCAGCTCGTTGATCTTGTCGCGGGCCACGGTGGCCAGGGTGCTGAGCCGGTTGGGTTGACCACGCAGGAACGCCTCGGTGAAGTGCTTCGCCTGCTCGTAGCGGATCTTGCCGGGCATCGGCGGCTCGTTCGGGTTGACGTCGCAGTCCACGAGGGCCGGGCCGGGGTGTGCGAACGCCTGGCGGATGGCGTCGGGCAGCGCCTTCGGGTCGGCGATCTTCACACCGAACGCGCCGCACCCGCGCGCCCAGGCGCCGAAGTCGGCCTCGGGCTGCCGATGGCGGACGGCGTACTCCGGGTAGCCGAGGATGATCTGCTCCCAGAGGATCTGCCCGTACGAGTTGTTGTTGTTGACGATCACCTTGATGGGCAGGTCGTGCCGCACGGCGGTGAGGAACTCGGCCATCAGCATGGCGAACCCGCCGTCGCCCACGAACGCGATGACCTGCCGGCCGGGGTACGCGTGCTGCATGGCGATCGCGTACGGCAGGCCGGGCGCCATGGTGGCGAGGTTGCCGGAGAGGTAGTACTCGCGGTCGCCACGGATGGTCCAGTGCCGCGCCGACCAGGTGGCGATCGTGCCCGAGTCGCAGGTCAGGATGGCGTCGTCGGCGGCGGCCTGGTCGATGCACCCCATGAGGTACTGCGGGGCGATCGGGGTCCGGCTCGGGTCGCGCAGGCTCGCCATGTCCGACAGCCAGGAGTCGCGCGCCTTCTGGTACTTGGCGAGGAACGTGCGGTCGGTGCGCGCCCGCAGCAGCGGCAGCAGCTGCTGCAACGCGAGCCGCGCGTCTGCGGTGACGGGCGCGTCGACCGGCAGGCGCATGCCGATCAGGCTGGGGTCGACGTCGATCTGCACGACCCGCGCCTGGCCCGGCTTGGGCAGGTACATCGCGTACGGGAAGGAGGTGCCGACCATCAGGAGCGTGTCGCACTCCTCCATCAGCTCCTCGCTCGGCCGGGTGCCGAGCAGGCCGAGGCCGCCGGTGGTGAGCGGGTGGTCGTCGGGCACGACCATCTTGCCGGGCAGCGTCTTCACGACGGGGCTGGCCAGCGCCTCGGCCACGGCCAGCACCTCGGCCCGCGCGCCCCGGGCACCCACCCCGACCAGCGTGGCCACCTTGTTCCCGGCGTTGAGCACCTCCGCGGCCCGGTCCAGGTCGGCCGGGGCGGCCGGCACCGGCGGCTGCGACACCACGGTGCTGCTCGTCGGCGGCTCGCCGGGGCTCACATGCCGGTACGGGTCCTGGGTCGTGGCCGCCACCTGGAGGTCGTTGGGGAACGTCAGGTGCACCACTGTCCGCTTGGACAGGGCGTTGCGGATGGCGATGTCCAGAACGCCCGGCATCTGCTGCGGGTTGGTGACCATGAGGTTGTAGGCGGCCACGTCCTGGTAGAGGTGCGTGGTGTGCACCTCCTGCTGGTACTGCGAGCCGAGCACCGACGTCTCCTGCATGCCGGTGATCGCCAGCACCGGCACGTGGTCCAGCTTCGCGTCGTAGAGGCCGTTGAGCAGGTGGATGGCGCCCGGGCCGGAGGTGGCCGCGCAGACGCCCAGCCGGCCGGTGGCCTTGGCGTACCCGCTGGCCATGAACGCGGCCGCCTCCTCGTGGTGCACGAGGATGAACCGGAGCCTGTCGCGGTGCCGGCGGAAGCCCTCCATGAGGCCGTTGATGCCGTCGCCGGGCAGCCCGAACACGGTGTCCACGCCCCACTCGACCAGCCGGCGGGCGAGACACTCGCCAACGATCTCCTGCACGTCGTCCTCCTCGTTCCGATGTCGTTCCGCACCGATCCGCCTCGGCGGCCGCGCGAGCGCCGACCCGGACACCGTCCGCCACGGCGGACGGCCCGGCGGCTACCCGCTGCGGAGTGCTGCAAACCCACCGAAACGGTACGAAGCGGGGTGCGCTGGGCGCGGCCCGGTGGTCAGCGATCTGGCGCCGACGTGTCGGGCCCGTCGTCCCGCCGCCGGCGGTCACGCCGCTGGCGCAGCGCGGCGACGAGCAGCGACACGCCCAGGGCGCGGTCGCTCCACCGGCGCAGCGCGGTGCGGAGCCGTCCCGGTGCCGGGAGCGGCGGGCCGGGAACGACGACGCGGTCGACGCCGGGGTACGCGAGCCGGGCCGCGGAGGCCGCCTCCTCCTCGGACGACGCCGCCCGGTTGCCCGCCACGGCGAGACCGCCCGGCGCGTCCCGGTAGCGCCAGTGCCACACGTCGCCCTCCGGCCACATCTCGACGCGCTCGCCCGGGCGGTCCCGGGCGGGCCGCTCCGACGCGTCCTCCGGCGGTCGCCGTTCCGCGCCGTGCGCGGTCGCGAGGTCGGCACGGGTCAGGTCGCCCAGCCGCGCGGCGTCGCCGCGGCGCAGCGCGCGGGCCAGCAGGAACGCCAGCGTCCCGGTGAGCAGGGGAAGGACGAGCACCACGACGCGCAGCACCGAGAGCACGTCGTAGACCGGCACCCCCAGCAGCCGGGCGATGATGTCGTCGCCGGCCGCCACGACGAGCAGCCCGTAGAACGTGAGGGCCGCGACGCCGACGCCCATCCGGACCGGATGGTCGCGGGGGCGGTCCAGCAGGTGGTGCGGGCGGTGGTCCCGGCCGAAGATCCGTTCGAGGAACGGCCACGCGTACAACGCCAGGAACGTCACGCCGCCGACCACCACACCGGGCACGAACGGCGCCGGCACCCGGTACCCGCCGATGCGCACCTCCCAGGGCGGGAACAGCCGCAGCGCGCCGTCGCCCCACGCCACGTACCAGTCGGGCTGGGCCGGTGAGGTGGCCTGCGCGGGCGAGAACGGGCCGTAGAGCCAGACGGGGTTGATCTGCACGAGCCCGCCGAGCGCGAAGAGCACCGCGAGCACCCAGAGGAACAGCGCGAGTGAGCGGAGCGTGTAGCTGGGCCAGAGCCGGGAGCCGACCACGTTGTGCTCGGTGTGCCCCGGGCCGGGGAACTGGCTGTGCTTCTGCCGTACGACCATCGCCAGGTGCACGGCGACGAGGGCGACGAGGACGGCCGGCACCAGGAACACGTGCGTCACGAACAGCCGGGGGATCATCTCGGTGGAGGGGAACTCGCCGCCGAGGGCGAGGAACGCCAGCCACGACCCGACGACCGGGATCGACTCGACGACCGAGACGATGATCCGCAGGCCCAGGCCGGAGAGCAGGTCGTCGGGCATCGAGTAGCCGGTGAAGCCGTTGGCCAGGGCGAGGGTCAGCATGGTGACCCCGACCAGCCAGTTCAGCTCCCGGGGTTTGCGGAAGGCCCCGGTGAAGAAGATCCGGATCAGGTGGACGACGATCGCGGCCACGAACACCACGGCCGCCCAGTGGTGCGTCTGGCGGATCAGCAGGCCCGCCCGCACGTCCCAGCTGAGCCGGACCGTGGAGGCGTACGCGGCCGAGGTCGTGCTGCCGTCCAGCGGCGCGTACGAGCCCTGGTAGACGCGGTCAGCCGCGCTGGCCTCGAAGAAGAAGGTGAGGTAGACGCCGGTGAGGATGAGCGCGACGAGCGAGTAGAGGGCGATCTCGCCGAGCATGAACGACCAGTGGTCGGGGAAGACCTTCGCCAGCGCCCGCCGGGCGACCGGTGACAGCCGCAGGCGGTCGTCGAGCGCGCGGGCGAACCGGTCGACGATCACGGACGGCTCCAGAACCCGGCGCCGGGCGGCCGGGTGAAGTCACCCGTGGCGCGCAGAAAGCCGTCGGGTCCCACCTCGATCGGCAGGCCCGGCAGCGGCCGGGCCGCCGGACCGGCGACCGGACGGGCCGCGGCGAACAGGTCGAAGGACGACTGGTGGCAGGGGCAGAGCACCCGACCGGTCCCGTCGAGGTAGAGCCGGACCGGGCATCCGGCGTGGGTGCAGAGCAGCGAGTGGACGACCAACCCGTCGAGGTGACCGGCGGCGGGCGGCCGCGTGAAGCGCTCGGGTTGCAGCCGGACCGCGAAGGCGGGCGCGTCGGCGGCGTCGACGTGGCCCTCCGGGAACACCCCGACCGTCGTCCCGGGGGGAATGTCCGAGGGACGCAGCGGTCGCCCCTCCGAGGTGACCAGCCGGACTCCCGCCCGCCACGGCGTGTGCCGGAGCGCCCCGAGGGGGCGGGTGCGGTCCCAGGGCAGCAGGGAGCGCAGCGGGAACAGGGCCGCGACCCCCAGCGCGGCCAGCGCGAGGGTGAGCGCCCCGAGCAGGCCGCGGCGGCGGGTCGGGCTGTCCGGGGCGGTGAGCACGGCGGCGGTCATCGCCTGCTCGGCCGGCGGCGGGGTGAACCCCTCGTGCTCCTCGACGTACCCGCCGACCGGCACCAGCCGCTTGCCCCAGATCGCGAGCCCGGTCGCCAGGCCGGCGAACGCGACCGCGAGGCAGACACCCTCCCACTGCGTCTGCCCACCGAGGCCGTACGTCACCGCGAAGCCGACGGCGCCGGCGGCACTGGCCAGGAAGGACAGCACGATCCGCCGGTTCACACCGGGCGGGGCGGGCGCCAGCGGCGGTCTGCGGCGGCTCACTCCCCCGCCCTCCGGCCAAGCCACCGGGCCGCCGCGACGAGCAGCCCCACGGTAGCGATCCAGGCGACCACGCCCTCGGCGAGGGGGCCGAGCCGGCCGAGCGGGTTCCCGCCCCGGTCCAACCGCTCGCTCTGCAACCGCCGCACGTACGTGGTGAGGTCGTCCACCTGCTGGTCGCTGAGCAGTTGGCTGGGGAACGCCGGCATCAGCCCGGGGCCGACCCGCACCGCCTCGGCGATCTGCACGGCGGTCGCCTCGTACAGGGGCGGCGCGTCCCGGCCGTTGGTGAGCGCGGCGCCCGCGCCGGTCGCCCCGTGGCACGGCGCGCAGTTGGCCGCGAAGATCTCCCGCCCGGCCGGGAGGTCACCGTGGGCGACCCGGGGGATCTGCGGGCCGCCGCCGCCGAAGCTCGCCACGTGGTCGACCAGGGAGGCGATCTCGTCGGCCGAGAACACCGGTTCGCGGCGGCGTGGCTGCGACTGCTCGTGCGCGAGGGGCATGCGCCCGGTGCCCACCTGGAAGTCCACGGACGCGGGTCCCACACCGACCAGCGACGGGCCGCGTTGGCTGCCCTGGCCCTGCTCGCCGTGGCAGCTCGCGCACTGCTGCCGGAACAGCTCCTCGCCCCGCTCCGACCCCGCGGGTACCGGCGCGGACGTCCCCGCCGTGGACGCCGGCGCAGACGTCCCCGCCGCGGGTGCCGGCGCGGACGTCGCGGCTGGATCGGGCGCGGGTCGGGCGGCCAGTGCCGCGGGCCCGGTGGCGAGCACCAGGGCCGCGCCGACGGCGAGGACCCGGCGGGGTGTGGGCCAGCCCGCCGCCGTCCTCGCTGCCTGCCGCATGACGTCAGTCCAGGGTGTAGAGGTAGGCGGCGATGTCCTGGGCGTCGATCGCGCTGACGCCGAGGTCGGGCATGGCGGTACCCGGCTCGACGGCCTGCGGGTCGGCGATCCAGTGCTGGAGGTTGTCGGCGTTGTTCACCAACTCCCCCGCGATGTACGAGCGGGCGCCGAACCGGGTCAACGGTGGGCCGACCAACCCGTCGGCGCGGTCGATGCCGGGGATGGTGTGGCAGGAGCCGCAGCCGTACTGCGCGATGAGGTCGGCGCCGCGGGCCGGTTGGCCGGCGCGGACCTCCGGCGGCGGGGGTGGGTCGGCGCGGTCGCAGGAGGCCACCGCCAGCACGGCCACCGGCAGGAGCAGGACGGGCCAGCGAGGTTTCCTCATCGCCACGCTCCCTCGGTCCGGCCCTCGGGCGCCGGTACGGCCGGTCGGGGCAGCCCCACCGTCTCCGGCTGCCGCCGTTGCAGGTGCAGCAGCCAGCGCAGGAACACGGTCAGCGTCGCGGCCAGGACGGCCACGTCCATGGGCGCCCACATCAGCAGGCCCGCGAGCTGCTGGTCGGCGAGCGGGTCGGGCCCGAGCACACCGGACGGGTAGATCGGCTGCGGCGCGAAGGTGAGCACGGCGCCCAGCGCGGAGGCCGGCAGCATCGTCGCGGCCAGCAGCAGCACGGCGGCGGGGGCGGGCAGCCGATGCCGGGACGCGCCGAGCACCGGCGCCCACAGCAGCCACGACCCGGCGACGAAGCAGGCGTGCTCCAGCGCGTGCACGGCCGGCCGTTCGAGGGCCACCACGTAGGGCGCCGGCAGGTGCCACACCCACAGCACCAGCGTCTGCGCGGCGCCGGCCAGCAGGGCGGTGGTCGCCGGCCGGCGCAGGGCACGGGTCGCGGGAGCCGACCGGAGCCGGGCCAGCCGTCGCCGCAGCCGCACCGGGCAGGCGAGGCTGAGCGGCAAGCCCGCCGCGCCGGCCGCGAGCAGCGGACCGGCCACCAGCAGCAGGACCATGTGCTGGGTCATGTGGCCGGCGAAGGACCGCTGAGCCGTCGCGGCCAGCGGCCCGGCGTCGGCGGCGAGGACGACCAGCACTCCGGTGCCGAACGCGGCGACCCGCCAGCCCGGCAGGACCGCGCCGGCCCCGCGGCGGGCCCACAGCTCGTGCACGCCGCGCCCGTAGCCCGCGGCGAGGAGGGCCACGGTCAGGGCGAGCAGGATCGTGAGCAGCCCCGCCTCGACGGACCCGCCCGCGTCGGCGGCCCGGGTCACCGCTGGCATGGCGGGAACACCAGCAGGGCGACGCCGCCCAGCACGATGATGGTCAGGAACAGCACGTTCGACCAGAGCCCGACCAGGGCCAGCAGCCGGGTGCGGCCGAGGGCTCCCTCCGCGATACCGTCCGGCCTGGTCCGGGCGGTCCGTCGCCAGGCGAACGCGGCGGCGAGCAGCGCGCCGGCGGTGGCCAGCGCGGGCAGGACGACGGCGAGCGCCACGACCAGACGCAGGGGCACCGCCCCGATGCGGTCCGAGCCGCCGGCGCAGGTCAGCTCGTCCACGCCCCAGGCGACGAACAGGTGGACGGCCCAGGCGATCGCGCCGCCGAGGACCGCGTACCAGAGCAGCAGCCCGCCGGCGAGGCGGGTACGGGGGCCGGGCTGGGCGCTCATGTCACAGCCTCGGGGAGAGGTAGATGGTGAACAGGATGGCCGCCCACACCAGGTCGACGAAGTGCCAGTAGATGGCGGCGTTGCGCACCCGGTCGTGGCGGCGCGCGCCGAAACTGCCGCCGCGCAGGGACGCCGCGAGCAGCCAGCTCACCATGGCGAGCCCGACGAGCACGTGCAGGCCGTGGAACCCGGTGATGACGAAGAACAGTGAGCCGTACGCGTTGGTGGTGATGGTGAACTCGTGGAGCAGTTCGTCGTACTCGGTGCCCTGCAGGGCGAGGAAGCTCGCCCCGAGCAGCAGGGTCGCGGCGAGGCCGATCCGCAGCCGCCACCGTCGGCCGCGGCGGATGCCGCGTTCCGCCCAGATCATGGGCAGGCTGCTGGGCAGCAGGATCGCGGTCATCACCAGCGGGCGCAGCAGCTTGGGCTGCTCGATGCCGCCGGGCGGCCATTCGCCGCCGTGCTGGAAACGCAGGTAGAAGTAGCTGCCGAGCAGGCAGGAGAAGAGCGTCGCCTCGGTGGCGACGAACATGACCATCCCCCACCACCCGGTGGACCGGCCGACCGGCAGTTCGGTGGTCAGGGCCTCCGTGGTGGTGGCGGCCGCGAGGTCGGGCGCTCTCACGACACCACCCCCAGCTCTTCCTCGGGACGGCGCGGCGGCCAGAGCCACACGGCGATCGTCACGGCGCCCGCCAGCAGCGCCGCCAACGCGACCGGGTACCAGGCGAACAGCAGGGCCGTGAAGAAGACCAGCAGGGCCAGGGCGAGCAGCAGCGGTTGCAGCGACGCCTCCGGCATCTCCACCACGCGTTCCCGCCGGCCGTCGAGCTCGCTGGTCAGCAGCGTGCGACGCCCGTCGGTGAGGGTCCGGTCGGCCGTGGCGTCGTCGCCCATCGAGGCGCGGCTCGCCTCGTCCCAGGTGGGGTGCAGGCTGTGCACCTGCGGCAGGACGGGAAAGTTGTACGGCTTCGGCGGTGAGTCGGTGGCCCACTCCAGGGTGTCGCCGCCCCATGGGTCGGGCGGCGCCGGCCGGCCGCGCCGGATCGCGTGGACCACCCCGATCAGCACGAGCAGGAGGCCGGCCGCGAGGACGTACGACCCGATGGTGCTCACGAGGTTCCAGACGTCCCACCCCGGTTCGCTCCGGTAGGTGTAGACGCGCCGCGGCATGCCGAACAGCCCGTAGAGGTGCATGGGGAAGAAGGTGACCTGCATGCCGGTGAAGACCAGGGCGAACGCCCACCGGCCGAGCCCCTCGTGGTACATCCGCCCGGTGATCTTCGGCAGCCAGTAGTAGATGGCGGCGAGGATCGGGAAGACGGCCCCGCCGATGAGCACGTAGTGGAAGTGCGCGACCACGAAGTACGAGTCGGTGACCTGCTGGTCGAACGCGGTCAGCGCGAACATGGCGCCGGTGAACCCGCCGAGCACGAAGGTCACGATGAACCCGATGAGGAACAGCAGCGGCACCCGGACGACCAGCCGGCCGAGGACCATGGTGGCCAGCCAGGCGAAGATCTGGATTCCGGAGGGGATCGTGATCACGGTGCTGGCGGCGCTGAAGAAGCTGTAGGAGAGGTGCGGCAACCCCGTGGCGAACATGTGGTGCACCCAGACGCCGAAGGAGATGATCGCGATGGAGACGATGGCGAGCACGACGAGGACGTAGCCGACCACGCCGCGGCGGGTGAAGGCGGGCAGCACCGCCGAGACGATGCCGAGCGCCGGCATGACGATGATGTAGACGTCCGGGTGGCCGAAGATCCAGAAGAGGTGCTGCCAGAGCAGAACGTTGCCGGCGGCGTCCGGGTCGAAGAAGTGGGTGTCGAACCGGCGGTCGAGGAACAGCATCGCGTTGTCGAGGTTCAGCGCGGGCAGGGCGAAGATCACCATGAAGGCCGTCACGACGATCGCCCAGACGAACAGCGGGACGCGGTTGAGCGACATGCCGGGCGCGCGCAGCTTGAGGGCGGTGACAATGAAGTTGATGGAGCCGGCGGTGGTGGCGATGCCGAGGAACAGCAGCCCCAGGGCGTAGACGTCCATGTGCAGCCCGGGAGTGTTCACGTCATCGGTCAACGGCACGTAGGCGAACCACCCGGCGTTGGGTGCCGCGCCGAAGGGCAGGCTGGCCCACATGAACAGCCCCGCGAAGAGGAAGACCCAGTAGCCGAGGGCGTTCAGCTTGGGGAATGCCATGTCCCGCGAGCCGATCATCAGCGGGACCAGGTAGTTGCCGAAGCCGAACAGCATCGGGGTGGAGAACAGGAAGATCATCGCCGTGCCGTGCATGGTGAACAGCTGGTTGTACTCCTGCGGGGAGAGCAGGTTCGACTCGGGCCGGGCGAGCTGGGTGCGCATGGCCAGGGCGCTGATCCCGGCCAGGACGAAGAACAGGGAGGCGGTCACCAGGTAGCGGCGGCCGATCCGCTTGTGGTCGACGGTGCTGAACCACGAGCGGATCGAGGGCCGTTCCCCCCAGTGCTCGTCGAGCCGGGCCAGGTCCTCCTGGCTGGCACCGGGTGCCGGCGCGGTCGTCGTGGACACGTCCCTCCTCCCCCCGCGCTACGTCAGCGACCGGAGATAGGCGATGAGATCGGGCAGCCGTTCCGCGTCGACCGGCTGCGGCGGCATGTAACTGCCCGGCTTGACGGTCTGCGGGTTCGCGATCCAGCCGCCCAGGTGCCCGGCGTCGTTCGGGACGGCGCCCGCGCCGATGCTCCACCGTGAACCGACGTCGGACAGGTCGGGTCCGACCCGGGCGTCGGCACCGGTGCCGCGGATCGCATGGCAGCCGGCGCAGGTGCCCTGGACGAACGCCTGCTGCCCGCGCCGCTCGGCGTCGGTCTGCGGCTGGCGGGCCGGGGACCCGAGGCGGGCGAGCCACGCCTCGAACTGCGGGCGCGGCTCGGCGACCACCTGGAACGCCATGTGGGCGTGCTGGGTGCCGCAGTACTCCGCGCACTGGCCGCGGTAGCGGCCCGGCCGCTCGGCGTGCAGCCAGGTCTCGCGTACCTCGCCGGCGATCAGGTCGGTCTTGGGCATCAGCTGCGGGACCCAGAAGCTGTGCAGCACGTCCGCGGTGCGCAGCCGCACCCGCACCCGCTCCCCCACCGGGATGTGCAGTTCGTTCGCGGTGGCGCCGTCCACGCCGGGGACCCGTACCTCCCACCACCACTTGTGGCCGGTGACCTCGACGGTGGGAGCGTCCCGCCCGGGGGCGGCGCCGAGCGCGGCCAGGTCGCGTAGCCCGAGGGCGTAGACCACCACGAGGATCACGAGCGGCACGCCGGCGCCCGCGACCGCGACGAACCGCAGCGGTTGGCCGTGCCGCACCCGCGTGTCGTGCCGCCGCCGGAACACCAGCGCCCAGACCAGCAGCGCCATGACCTCGGCGAAGACGGCCATGGAGATCCAGAAGAGGACCCACCACAGGCCGGCGATGCGGATGGCGCCGGCGCCCGCGGGATTCAGCGCCGACGGCGAGTCGCCCGCGCAGGCGGCGAGCGGCAGCGCCCCGGCAAGGGTCGCCGCCGCGACGGCGTGCCGGACGGGCCGGCGTCGCCGCGCGTACGCAGGGTCGCGTGTCTCGTTCACCGGCACCGACCCTAGAGCCCGCGGCGGCCCTCTTACCCCTTATCTGCGCGAATGGACTATCGGAAGCATTTGTCCGGAATAGAGTCGGCACTCAGGGACTGCCGGGGGAAGCGCGTGCCCGCGCGGACAGGGAGATCATGCGAACGACCACCGTGGACCTTGCCGCCGACACCCGGGCCGGAGCGGCCGGCCGGCGGACGATCGCCTGGACGGCCGGCGGTCTGACCGGCGCGGCCGCCCTCGCCGGCGGCCTCCTGGCACCGCCCGACGCGGCGCAGGGCCCGGCGCAACGCATCATGTACGTGCACGTGCCGGCCGCCTGGGTGGCCTACCTCGCGTTCGCCGTCGTGCTCGCCTCCAGCGTGGCGTACCTGGTCGGCGGCGACCTGCGCTGGGACCGCTTCGCGCGGGCCGGCGCCGAGATCGGCGTGATCCTCACCGCGGTCGCGATCGCCACCGGCGCCTACTGGGGGCACCTGGTCTGGGGCACCTGGTGGGCCTGGGACCCCCGGCTCGTCAGCACCGCGCTGCTGCTGCTCACGTACACCGGGTATCTGGCGCTTCGGCGGGCGGTGTCCGAGCGGACCGGCGCCCGCGACGGCGCGGACCGGGCGGTGGCCCGGCCCGCCGCGGTGGTCGGCGTGGCCGGCTTCCTGCTGGTCCCGGTGGTGCACTTCTCCGTCGTCTGGTGGCGCTCGCTGCACCAGCAGGCCACGATGCTGGCCCCGGAGCGTCCGCCCATCGACCCCCGGATGGGCCTCGCGCTGCTGCTCGCGGCGGCGGCCGTGAGCGTCGCGGCGCTCTGCGTCCTGCTGCACCGGGTGGTCCGGCTGGAGCGCCGGCACACGGCCGCGCCCACGGAACGGGCCCGCCGCACCGCGGCCGGCGTCGGATGATCCGGCGTCCCGCCCGGCTCGCCCTGGTCGCCGTGCTGCTCGCGGCCGGCGGCCTGCTGGTGGCCGGGGCCCTGCGCGGCACCCTCACCTACTACCGGACGCCGGGAGAGGTGCTGGCCGACCCGGGCGCGGCGCGGGAACGGGTCCGGGTCGGGGGCGAGGTCGTACCCGGCTCGGTGCGCCGCGAGGGTGACCTCGTGGTGTTCCGACTCGCCGAGGCGGGACACGAGATCCTGGTGCGGCAGCGCGGCGTACCACCCGAGACGTTCCGTGAGGGCGAGGGCGCGGTCGTCGAGGGCAGCCTGGCCGCCGACGGAGTGTTCCGCGCCGACCATCTGGTGGTCCGGCACGGCAACGAGTACGGCCCCACGGAGCCACCGGATGCTGGGTGACCTGGGCACCGCCACCCTGGCGGCCGGTCTGCTCGGCGCCACGCTCGCCGCGCTGCTCTGGCTGCGGGTGGCGCTGCTGGCCGCGCCCGCCCGGCCCGCCCGGGCGGCCACCACGCTGACGGTGCTGGCCGCCGCCGCGGCGTGCGCGGTGCTGGAGACCGCCCTGCTGCGGCACGACTTCAGCGTCCGCTACGTGGCCGAGAACGGCGGCCGGCACGTCTCCGTGCCCGACACCGTGACCAGCCTCTGGTCCGCCCTCGACGGGTCGCTGCTGCTGTGGTCGCTGGTGCTCTGCGGGTACGCGGCGCTGCTGGCCCGCCGGCGCCACCCACCCCGGCTGCACGCCTACGCGATGGCGGTCGTCAGCGTGGTGGCGACGTTCTTCTTCGCCCTGTCGGCGCTCGCGGCGAACCCGTTCCGGGACGTGCACCCGGTGCCGATCGACGGCCCCGGGCCGAACCCGCTGCTCCAGCAGCACCCGGCGATGGCGGTGCACCCGCCGCTGCTGTACGCGGGCTATCTCGGTCTCGTCGTGCCGTTCGCCCTCGCGCTGGCCGCACCGCTGGCCGGCGACCAGGGGCGAGGGTGGCTGCGCCTGGCCCGCCCGTGGACGCTCGCGGCCTGGACGGCGCTGACCGCCGGCATCGGCCTGGGCGCGTGGTGGTCGTACGCGGTGCTGGGCTGGGGCGGCTACTGGGTGTGGGACCCGGTGGAGAACGCCTCGCTGCTGCCCTGGCTGACCGCGACCGCGTTCCTGCACACCGCGCGGGTCGGGGGCACCCGGCACGCCCGCTGGAACGCCGTCCTCGCCTGCGCCAGCTTCGTGCTGGTCCTGCTCGGCACGTTCCTCACCCGCTCCGGCGCGATCGCCAGCGTGCACGCGTTCACCGAGTCCCCGCTCGGGCCGCTGCTGCTCGGTCTCGTGCTGCTGGCCGTCCTGGCCGCGACGCTGCTCGCCGGCCGGCGGGACGTGGCGCCGGCGGAGACGCCCGCTCCCCCGCTGCTCTCCCGCGCCACCGCCGTGCTGGTCAACGGCGTCCTGCTGGTGACCATCGCCGCGACGGTGCTGATCGGCACCGTCGCACCGCTGCTCACCGAGCCGTTGACGGGCGAGCGGGTGAGCGTCGGCCCCGGTTACTACCACCGGACCGCGGTACCGCTCGCGGTCGCCGTGCTCCTGCTCGCCGGGGTGGCGCCGGCCCTGCGCCGGGCCGGCGACCGGGCGGGGGTGCGGCGCCTGCTCGTGCCCGCGGCGGCGGCCCTCGCGACGGTGGCGGCGGTGGGCCTGTCCAGCCGGCCCGGGTTGCCGGCGCTGACCGCGTTCGGCGCGGCGGCCTTCACCCTGACCGGTCTCGCGGCAGAACTGGGGTCGGCGCCGCGCCGGCGGCTCCGCGCCGTCCGGCTCGCCGCCGTGCTCGCCCACGCCGGTCTGGCCCTCGTCGCGGTCGGGGTCGCCGGCTCCTCAGCGTACGGGCAGGTGACCGAGCGGACCGTGCGGGTCGGGGAGACGCTACGGGTGGCCGACGTGTCCGCCCGGCTGGTCAGCGTGGACCGGTCGACCACCGGCGGGCGGATGGTGGTGCGCGCCCGGCTGGCCGTGACCGGTGACGGGACGTCCCGGACGGTGACGCCCGGCCTCTGGTACGACCCCGCCCGGGACACCGCCGTGACCGTTCCCCGCATCGACACCGGCCCGTGGCGCGACACGTACCTCACCCTGCTCGCGGTCGCCGCCGACGGCGGCTCGGCGACCGTCCGGCTGGCGGTGAACCCGCTGGTCGGCGTGCTCTGGTGCGGCGGCGCGCTGATGGCGGCCGGCGGGCTGCTGGCGTTCGGCGGCAGCCTACGGCGACGCCGGCGGGGGCCGGCACCGCCCGCGAGGCCCGCGACGCGGGTGGAGGTCGCGGCGTGACGGCCGGCCCGGCCCGCCGCCTACCGGCGGGACGCCTCACGGCCCTCCTGCTCGTCGTGACGGTCGGCGGCCTCCTGGCCGCGGGCCTGCGCGCCGGACCCGAGCCGTCGCCGGCGGCCGGCGACCCGACGCCCGTCCCCGCTCCGGCGCTGGCCGGCGCGACCCTCGACGGCGGGCGGTTCGACCTCGCCGGGGCGCGCGGTCAGGTGGTCCTCGTGAACGTCTTCGCCTCCTGGTGCGGGCCCTGCCGGGACGAGTTGCCGCTGCTCGCCGAGGCCGCACGCCGCTGGTCCCCACGCGGGCTGCGGATCGTCGGCCTGAACCTGCGCGACGGGCCCGAGGCCGTACGGGCCCTGCTCGCCGAGACCGGCGTCGCGGACCTGACCGTGCTGCCCGACCCGGACGGCATCCGGGCCGTCGCGTGGGGCGTACGCGGCGTGCCGGAGACCTTCGTGGTGGACCGGGACGGTCGGATCGTCGCCCGCCGGCAGGGGGTCGTCGACCGGGCGTGGCTGGACCGCTGGGTGGCGCCGCGGCTGGCGGCGCCATGAGCCCGCGGCGGTCCCTCCGGCTGCTCGTGGTCGCGGCGCTGCTCGCCGCGGCGGCCGTAGGGCTGCTCCGCTCGTCCTCGTCCGGCCCCGACACTGACCCCGTGCGGACGGTCGCGGGCGGGCTCCGCTGCCCGGCCTGCCAGGGCGAGTCGGTGGCCGACTCGGCGTCGCCGATCGCGGCGGCGATGCGACAGTCGGTGGCCGAGCAGCTCGCCCAGGGACGCAGCCCGGCCGAGATCCGCCGCTGGTTCGTCGAGCGGTACGGCACGGACGTGCTCGCCGACCCGCCCGCCCGGGGCGTGTCGCTGCTGCTGTGGGCCGTACCGGCGCTGGCGCTGCTCGCTGCGGGCGCCGCCGCCCTGCGCACACTGCGGCCACGACGGCCGGAGGAGGCGGCGGGACGGGCCGGACCGGTCGCACGCCGCCGGACCCCGGGGTCGGCCGCGCCCCCGACGCCGCGTGGCCCCACGGCTCGACGCCTCTGGTGGGTGTCGTCGGCCGGTGTGACCCTGCTGGTGGTCGCGGTGGCCGTGGCCGCCGGCCAGACGGGCCGCCCGGCACCGGCGGCGCCGCCCGCGGACCCCGTGGCGGTCACCCTCCAACTGGCCCGTGACCTCGAAGGACAGCAGCGGTACGACGCCGCCGCCGCGCTCTACCGGGAGGCGCTGCGGGACCGGCCGGACGACGGGATCCAGCTCCGGCTCGCGTTCGCCCTGCTCCGCGCGGACGACGCGGCCGGCGCGGAGCGGGCCGTCCGCGAGGTGCTCGCCCGGTCCCCCGAATCACCCGACGGCCTGCTCGTGCTCGGCCTCGCGCAACGCCGCACCCGTCCGGCGGAGGCACCCTCGACGCTGCGCCGGTTCCTCACGCTGGCGCCGCACCATCCGGCCGCCGCGGAGATCCGTCGGCTGCTCGATTCGTGAGACGCGCGGGGTCGGGCGGGCGGCGCGACCGCGCCGCCAGGAACCCGACCACGAGACCCGCGGCCAGGGCGACCCCGGTCCGGGCGGACAGGGCCGAGCGGAGCTGGTCGAGCCCGCGCCGGGGGTCGACGACGCCGCCCGCCACGTCCCCGGCCGTGCCCACCACCACGTCACCGAGCCGACGCAGGTTCACGAGTCCGTCCCCCTTCGCGAGGTGCCGCCACGCCGGTACCCGCGACGGCCTGGACGAAACCGTCGGCGCGGGCGGCGGGCGCGCGGCCACGGGCTCGTCCGGCTCGTCGGTCGGGCCGGTCCCGGCTCGGTCAGTTCGGCTCGCGCCCGACGGGAAGTGGCGTCGGCGGGGACCCGGGTGCCGCCGGAGTCCCCTCGGCCGTCCCGGCAGCCTCCACCGGAGGCTCGTCGACCACCCGGCGGTCCAGGCTCACCTGGGCCAGCCCGGTGCCGCCCACCCGGATGTCGTCGTACGCCTCGAGCCGGTGGTCCGGCCCCAGGTAGAGGACGGACATGGCCAGCGGGACCGGCTCGTCCTTCTCGAGGCCGCGCAGGCCGGCCCCGCCCGTGGAGCCCTGCACGGCGAGCCGGGTGGCCGTCCCGCCCTCGGGGGCGGGCAGCATGCGCACCTCCCGCTGGTGGAGATGCCCGGCGAGGACGAGCGGCACGGTACCGGCGAGCGGGTCGGCCGACGCGGGGTCGTGCACGAGGGCGATGTCGACCGGGGCGCCGGCCGCGCGGATGGTGTCGGCGAGCCGCGTGCCGGCCGACGCCGGGTCGGCGCCCTCCTCCCAGGGGCCCGGCGCCTTCTCCTCCTTGTCGGGGGTGAACCGTGGGTCGCCGATGCCGGCGATCCGCACCCCGGCGACCTCGGCCACCGAGTCGTCCAGGACCACGGCGTTCGGTTGGCCGGCGACCGCGGCGGCCGTGCGGGCCGAGTCGTGGTTGCCCCGGATGTAGACGTACGGCACCTTCAGTTGGCCGATCATCGACACGTACGAGGTCTCGGGCTCGCTGCCCCAGTCGGTGATGTCGCCCGTGTCGATCACGAGGTCGACGTCGAACTGCTCCACCACGGTCCGCACCACCGGCCAGGCCGCTGGGTTGAGGTGCAGGTCCGACACGTGCAGGATGCGGGTGGCGCCCGGGTTGTCCTCGTACACCGGGAGGCTCGACATGGTGCCGTAGAGCTTCCCCACGTTGCCGACGAGCCGTTGCAACTGGTCGGCGTAGCGGGTGTAGTCGTCGGCGATCCGGCGGGCGTCGCCGACCAGCGTCGGGGCGTTGACCAGCAGCCCCTCGTACCGGGGCTCGGCGAGCGCACCCGGTCGTACGGTGAGCGCCGCCGCGCCCAGCGCGCCGCCCGTGACGAGCAGGGCGAGGGAGCCCGCCCAGGCGGCCCGGCGGGTCGAGCGGAAGGTCAACAGCGCGAGCAGGAGGGTGACCAGCACAGAGCCGGCCACCGTGCGCAGGCCCAGGCGCAGGAGGGCGTCCCGGATATCGCCCGGGGCGGAGGCGCCGGCCGCGGCCAGGCCGTTCGGGTCGTGGATCAGCGCCTCGGCGCGTTGCTGGTCGAGGGAGTCGAGGCGGGCCGTGAGGCGGGCCGGCCCGGAGTGGGTGTCCAGGAAGAGGGAGCCCAGCGGCGGCACCGCGATCTCGCTGCCCCCGTCGGCCGACGGGCTGAGCTGGAACTCGACCTTGAGGGGGCCCACGTCCCCGGTCACCCGACCGCCCAGCATGGTCCCGCCGGCGACGCCGGCGAGGATCACGGCGATCATGGCGAGCGCGACCGCTCCTCGCCGCATCCACCGGGTGGCATGACGCTTCACCGCTTCCCCACCCCTCCCCCGGCAGGCCGGAACATGCACGGATGCACGTATCCGTGGCGGCCAAGGGTACGCCGGGCCGCCGGTGGGCGACCAGGACCGGAAAGGGCGGGCGGGGCAGTGCCCGGAAGGCCGCGCCGGCAGGGCGGCGCGTGTGGAGTGGGGCCCGGGACGGCCGGACCCGCCCCGGGAGGGGCGGGCGGAGGGTCTAGGCCGGGCCGGAACGCCGCCGTGCGCCGTCGCCGAGGTCGCGGGCGGCGTCACGGGCCGCCGCGGTTCCCGCCGGCACCATCCGGTTGGCGGTCGCCGAGACGGCGTGGCGCACCTCGTCCGCGACCCGCGCCGAGCCGCCACCCGCCGCCCGGAGCTGGGCGAGGCCGAGCCGTCCGAGCACCACCGCGGCGGCCAGGTAACCGGCCGTCATCCCGGCCGCCGCGAGGCGGCGCGGCAGGAACGACTCCAGCATGCGCAGCGCGGTGGTCGACGCGGCGCCGGCGCCCAGGATCAGACATCCGCCGGCCGCGGCGAGCAGGGCGACGCCCGCCCCGGCCGGCAGTGCGGCCTGGGTGAGCTGTCGCTGGACCGCCACCATCTCCTCGCGGACCACCCCGGCCACGTTCTCGGCGAGGTTCTCCGCGACGTTGCCCGCGCGCCCGCCGCCGGCGGGCTGTTCAGCCGCACCCGTCATCGTGCCCTCCACGCTGCTCGCTGCCGACCCGGCTTGGTACCCCCGTTCCCTTGCGGCACACCCCGCCCGGCCGGCCGTCTCCCGCCGCCGTGTGACTTCCCCGACGGCCGCGCCCGACGCCGTCCCGCACGCGTGCCATCATGACCCGATGGACCTGTACGTCCCTTCCCCGGCGACCTCGGCGGGCGGCGACAGGGACCTGGTGGACGGGTTGGCCGCGCTGAGCCGGGCCCTCGTCGGCATCACCGCGCGGACGCTCGGCACGCTGGACGCGGACGTCACCCTGTCGCAGTACCGGACCATGGTCGTCCTCGCCTCCCGGGGGCCGCTCCGGACCGTCGACCTGGCCGCCGCCCTGCATATCCATCCGTCGACCGTGACCCGCACCTGCGACCGCCTGGTGCGCCGGGGTCTGGTGGGCCGCCACCCGGGTGCCGCCGACCGGCGGGTGTCGTGGCTGGCGTTGACCGAGGAGGGCAAGGCGCTCGTGGGCGAGGTCATGCGGCGGCGCACCGCCCAGATCCGCGACCTCGTCCGCGGTGCGGAGACGGCCGCCGTCGGCGGTGTCGCGGAGCTGGTCGAGGCGCTGGTCGTGGCGTCGGGCGAGCCGACCGAGCGGCAGTGGTGGCAGCGGTGGGAACGCTGCGCGGAGGTCGCGCCGACCGCCCACGGCAGGTGACGGGCGGGGTCATCCCGACGGGCGGCCTGGTTCCGGAATCGGCCACGCCCCGACCGTGGCGTGCCTAGGCTCGATCGGGTACCGACGGCGACCCACCCGTTGCCGTCGTGCCGCTCCGAGCGGGCGGATGAGCAGCGAGGAGGCGGCGTGGGACAGCCGAACAGCGCGGACAGTCAGCCCCTGCTCCACCAGCACGGCCGGGAGATCCAGGCGTTCGGCAGCGTCCGGCAGTTGCCGGTCGGCCTCTCGTACGAGACGCGGATGTACTCGTGCGAGCGGTTGAACCAGGTGCTCGCGGACACTCGCGTCCTGCACGACCTCTACAAGAAGTACCACTGGCTCATGCGGGGGCCGACGTTCTACCAGCTGCACCTGCTGCTCGACAAGCACGCCGGCGAGCAACTCGAACTGGTCGACATGGTCGCCGAACGGGTGCAGACGCTCGGCGGCATTGCGGTCGGCGACCCGCGCCACGTGGCCGAGCTGACCCGGGTGCCGCGCCCGCCGGACGGCGCCGAGGAGGTCCCGGGGATGCTGTCCCGCCTGCTCGAAGCGCACGAGATGATCCTCACCGACGCGCACGACGCCGCCGCCCGGGTGGCCGACCTGGGCGACGACGGCACCAACGACCTGCTGGTGTCGAACGTGATCCGCACCAACGAGCTGCAGACCTGGTTCGTCGCCGAGCACCTCGTGGACACGCCCGTCGTACGGGCCTGAGGCGCCGGCGACCGGCGCCCGCGTCGGGGCCGGCGCCGGCACGCCACCGGGCGGTCAGGAGCCGTCGGCGCGTCCGAGCCTCCAATAGCCCATGAACGCGACGGCCCGCCGGTCGAGGCCGCGCTCGCTCACCAGGTGCCGCCGCAGGGTGCGGATGACGGCCGCCTCCCCGGCCAGCCAGGCGTACAGCGGCACCGGCGGCACCTCGGCGGGCACCTCCCAGAGGATTCCGGTGTCGATGTCGACGTCGGGGACCGGGCCGGCGGCGACCGGCACGTGGTCGTCGACAAGGTCCCCCGCCGCCGCCGTGACCGCCGGGACGAGCCGGCTGCCGTACGCGCCGGACCCTCGGGCCAGCCAGGTCAGCTCGACGCCCGGCGGTGTGACCAGCGGCAGGGCGTCCTCGGCCTTCGGTACCTCGATCAGCGCCCGCCCGCACACGTCCGGTGCGAGGCGTTCGAGGATGCCGGCGATCGCCGGCGCGGCGGTCTCGTCGCCGGCCAGCAGCAGGCGTCCCGTCGCCGGCGGCCGGAACTCGATGCCGCCGTGGTCGCCCTCGTAGCCGGCGTCCGGGCCGATGATCGCGATCGGGTCACCGGGGCGTGCCCGCCGCGCCCACCGGGTGGCCGGGCCGCCGTCGCCGTGCAGGACCAGGTCGACGTCCACCTCGGCCAGGTGCGGGCGGACGGCCCGGACCGTGTAGGTGCGGATCGGAGGGCGTTCCGGCTCGGGCAGGCCGCGCCACCGCGCGTACCAGTCGGGGCCGTCGGGCAGGCGCACCTCCCGCCGGTCGGGCGGTGGCAGCGCGAGTTTGATGCGCTGGTCGTAGCCGTTGTCGGCGAACCGGTCGAGGTCGGGCCCGGTGAACGTGACCCGCACGAACGACGGGCTGAGCCGGTGCACCGCCCGCACCTCGACGGCGAACACGCGCCAGGGCGCGATGGGCAGGGTCTGGGTCATGATTCCTCTCCGGGTCGGGCCGGCACGTCACCGGGCGGTTGCCGTCGCGGCGCGGGAGCGCCACAGCAGCCAGACGAAGTACGGGGTGCCGATCATGGCCGTGACCAGGCTGGCGGGGATCTGTGCGGGGGCGATGACGGTACGGGCCAGCCTCGATCCACTCGACATGAGGTTAGGCTAACCTAAGCAATCGATCTTTTGTCAAGCAGCGGAAATCCGAGCGCGGGGGCCGGCCCGGCGACGGCCGGAAACTTTTACGCGAAGTGCCTTCGGGTACGTGATCACCGGCCCAGCCACACGTTTCCGGAGGTTCACCATGACGAGCACTGCCCAGAAGCAGGACGTCGTCGACCTGCTGCTCCGCCAGCACGAGGAGATCAAGTCGTTGTTCGCCCAGGTCCGGGGCGCGACGGGCGAGCAGAAGCAGCAGGCGTTCCAGCAACTCGTCCGCCTGCTGGCCGTGCACGAGAGCGCCGAGGAGCAGGTGGTGCACCCGGCCGCCCGCGACGACGCCGGCGACGCGGTGGTGGACGCCCGCCTGCACGAGGAGAACGAGGCCAAGCACGTGCTCTCGCAGCTCTACGACCTCGGCGTCGACGCGCCGGACTTCGACGCCCGGTTCGCGGAGTTCGAGCAGGCCGTCGTGGCGCACGCCACGCACGAGGAGCAGGAGGAGTTCCCGGAGTTGCGCCGGAAGACCGACCCGGAGCGGCTGCGCCGCATGGCGGGAGCCGTCCGCGCCGCCGAGGCCGTGTCGCCGACCCGTCCGCATCCGTCAGCCGGCGAGTCCGCGACGGCCAACATGCTGGCCGGTCCCCCGGTGGCGGTGTTCGACCGGATGCGCGACGCCGTCCGCGACTGGCGGCAGTCCCACAGGGACTGACGCGGGCCGCCGGTCGCGGCGCTCGGGACGCCACGTGCCGACGAGGGCCGCGGCCAGGAGGAGTTCGGCGATGTCCCCGCCGTAGTACATGAGTTCCGCGCCGCCCTGCCGCTGCGCGACGGAGGCGGGGACGTCCACCCAGAAACCGCCGTACAGCAGTTGCGCGACGACGGCGTGCCCGGCGATGGCGAAGCCGAGATAGACGAGGCGGGCGCGGACGCCGGGCCGCCCGGGCGCCGGATCCGGGCCGGCGATGGCGTGGGCGAACAGCACACCGGCGAGCAGCAAGTGCGCGTGCAGCAACCAGTGCAGCGCCGGCCGGGTCGCGGTGGCGTCGTAGAGCGGGGTGAAGTAGAGCGGCACGAGACTGCCGGTGGACAGCAGCAGGCCCGCCGCGGGATGGGACAGGATCCGGGCCGGGCGGCTGCGGAGGACGGCGGTCAGCCGGCGGCCACCGCGCGCGGGCAGCGTACGCAGCGCCAGCGTGACCGGCGCGCCGAGCACGAGAGCGAGCGGTGCGTACATGCCGACCATCAGGTGCTGGGCCATGTGGCCCCGGAAGTCGGTGTGGGCGACCGTGGCGACGGGCGGCAGGAGCGCGGCGGCCAGCACGACGGCCCCGACCGCGAAGCTGGCCGTGCGCCAGTGGCTCCACCCCTGGACCGGGTTGCGTCGTCGGGCCCGACCGGCCAGGAGAAGATAAGCCACGACGCAGGCGAGCAGGGCCGGCGCGGGCAGCAGTGCCAGGAGGTCCGGCCCCTGTTCGTGGCCGCTGTGCGGGTCGTGGTCCATCAGGTGGCCCGCCCGGCCTCGCCGGGCTCGGGGTCGAAGGACCGGCCGCCGCGCTGGAGCAGGTGTCCGCCGGCGAGCAGCAGCGCGCCCAGGACCAGGAAGCCGATGTCCCACCACAACTGCTGCGGGCCGCCGTGGACGTGGTGGATGGCGAGGATGTGGTGGTCCAGGACGCCTTCGACGAGGTTGAACACGCCCCAGCCGGCCAGGATCCAGCCCCACAGGACGCGGGAGGTCCACACCCGGCGACGGTGGTGGGTGACCCGGGAGTAGAGGACCGCGAGGCCCACCAGCACGGCGAGCCAGCAGACGGTGTGGAAGACGCCGTCCCACACGGTGTTCATCTCCAGGCCCGGCACCGTCTTCGGGTTGTAGTAGCGCACTCCGATGTGGTCGCTGTTCGTGCTACTCAACAGGTGGTGCCACTGCAGGAGCTGGTGCAGGAGGATGCCGTCGACGAAACCGCCGAGTCCGACCCCCAGCACGATGCCGGGCAGGCGGAGGCTCGCCGGCGTCCACTCGGCCCGGAACCCGCCCACGCTGCTGGCCATCGTCGTCTCCGTTCGGTGCGTCGAGGGTCCTTCGCCCGTTCCCGGAAGGAAGCGGGCCAACCGCTCCCGCTGTCCGCTGTTGTCCCGCGTGCTACAGCTCGATGTGGGAACCCATGATCACCGTCCGATCGCGTGGCAGGCAGAAGTGCTCGGCCGCGTCGGCCGTGATGTGGGAGGTCGTGATGAACAGGCGCTTGCGCCACCGCGGCATCGTGGGCCGGTCGCCGGGCCGCAGCTCGATCGTGGAGAGGAAGTAGGACGCCTCCTCGACCTGGAGGGGCCCCTCGGTGGCGATCG
Source organism: Micromonospora costi (assembly GCF_003626655.1). Classification (GTDB taxonomy): domain Bacteria; phylum Actinomycetota; class Actinomycetes; order Mycobacteriales; family Micromonosporaceae; genus Micromonospora; species Micromonospora costi. Next base: position 219,953 of record NZ_RBAN01000005.1, on the reverse strand, counting down.
GGTCGAGCCTGCGGAGCACCTCGGGGACGTCCGGTGACTCCATGTAGCCGAAGCGGGCGCTCACGTGCGTGATGCCGTCGTCGGCGTAGCCGAGGTCGTCGACGACGATCTGCCGGTGCGCCGGAACGCGGGGCACCGGCTCGGTGTCGATCGACAGGATCAGCACGTGTTCGTGGCGTACGTGGTTGTGCTCCACGTTCGCACGCATGGCCAGCGGCGCGGTCTCCTTGCCCCGGTTGAGGAACACGGCCGTGCCCGGGACGCGTCGGGCCAGTACCCCGTCCTGGCGCAGCCGCTCCACGAACTCGCGCAGCGAGCCCTCGCGGCGTTGCCGTTCGGCGGTGACGATCTCGCGTCCGCGCTGCCAGGTGGTCATGACGGTGAACGCGGCCAGGCCGATGAGCAGCGGCACCCACGCGCCGTGCAGCAGCTTGGTCCCGTTCGCCGAGAGGAACAGCAGGTCCACCACCAGCAGCGGGATCGCGCCGAGGACGAGCAGCCACTGCGGGACGTTCCACCGCCAGCGGCCGACGTAGAAGAACATCAGGGTGGTGATCGCGATCGTCCCGGTCACCGCCATGCCGTACGTGAAGGCCAGGGCCGTCGAGCTCCGGAAGGCGAAGACCAGGGTGAGCACGGCGACCAGCAGGATCCAGTTGACCCAGGGGACGTAGACCTGCCCGATCGCCGATTCCGAGGTGTGCAGGATCCGCAGTCTCGGAAGGTAGCCGAGTTCGGCGGCCTGCGACGCGAGAGAGAACGCACCGGTGATCACGGCCTGGGAGGCGATGACCGTGGCCGCGGTGGCGAGCAGCACCATGGGCAGCCGCGCCCAGTCGGGTACGAGCAGGAAGAACGGGCTGGCGATGTGGGCCGGATCGTCGAGGATCAACGCGCCCTGGCCCAGGTAGCTCAGCGCGCAGGCGGGGAACACGAGGACGAGCCAGGCCCGCGTGATCGACCGCCGGCCGAAGTGACCCATGTCGGCGTACAGCGCCTCGGCGCCGGTGACGGCCAGCACGACCGCGGCGAGGGCGAAGAACGCGACGTCGAGGCGACCGACCAGGAAGCCCACGGCGTACGTCGGTGACAGCGCCCGCAGGATGTCCGGGTGGGCGAAGATGCCCTTCACGCCGCAGGCGGCGACGGCCAGGAACCAGATGATCATGACGGGTCCGAACAGGCGACCGACCGTCGCGCTCCCCCGCCGCTGCAGCAGGAACAGCACCAGGATGATCACCGCGGTGATCGGTAGGACCAGCTCGTGCAGCGACGGTTGGACGACCCGCAGGCCCTCGACCGCGGAGAGCACCGAGATCGCCGGCGTGATCATGCTGTCGCCGAAGAACAGCGCGGCGCCGAAGATCCCGATCCCCGCCAGCAGCACGGCGGTCCGCGTTCCGGGCCGCGGGGAATGCCGCCGGAGCAGGGTGATGAGGGCCATGATGCCGCCCTCACCCTGGTTGTCCGCGCGCATGGCCAGAAGGACGTAGGTGACCGTCACGATGGTCATCACCGACCAGAAGACCAGCGACACGACCCCGAACACGTTCTCGGTGCTGACCGGCACCGGGTGGGGATCGCTCGGGCTGAACACCGTCTGCATGGTGTAGATCGGGCTCGTGCCGATGTCGCCGAAGACGACCCCGAGCGCGCCGACGACCAGCGCGAGCCGCACCGTGTCGTGGACGTTCGGACTGGTGGTTCCGAGGGAGCGCGCCCCGGGCGCCTCGTCCGGCGGGTCCGGCTGCTGCCGCTCGCTCACGACGGTCCTCCCTGCAGCGACCGGCGGCTGGTTGCCTCGGGCGGCCCGAGGCCCGGTGTCGACATACGCGGACATTACCGGCACCGCCCCGGGTCGCGCGGCCGGTCGCACCAGACGCGGGCGCCGAACCGGGCGAGCCGCGGCCGCCCCGCCGGCCAGGCCGAGCGGGACGGCCGCGACCGCGTCACGTCCGGTCGAGCAGGACCGCCTGGCGTACGTAGTCGCCCAGCGCGGCGCGCGGCAGGCTGTCCGCCTTCTTGATCTTCACGTGGCGTGTGGCCTTGCCGATCCCGTCGAGCAGGCCGTGGTCGTCGGTGAACTCCGCTCCGCGGGCGAACGCGAAGGTCACGTGCGTCTTACTGAGACTCACGATGGCGAGGATGCGGTCGCCCTGCCAGGCGAGCGAGCCGCGACTGATCACCTCCCGGGCGTCGGGGGCGCAGGTGCGCATCAGGTCGCGGAGCGCGGCGACGATGTCCCGCTGGTCGGCGGGCAGCCGGCCCACGTACTCGTCGATGTCGCGTGCCATGGTCTGGTCCTTTCCGGAGCCGTGGGGTGGTGGTCAGCGGACGAGCGCCGCCACGGCGGCGGCCGCCCGCGCCGCGCCGGCGTCGTTGAGGTGCAGGTGGTCGCCGTGGTCGTACGCGGGGTTGAGAGCGTCCGGATCGGCCGGGTCGGCGAGGATCCGGTCGAGGTCGGCGACGGCGTCGTACTCGCCGCTGGTGCGGATCCAGTGGTTCAGCGCGTCCCGGACCGCCTCCTTCTCCGGGGAGTCGTACCCCGTCGCGTTCTTGATGGGCGGCAGGGTCGCGCCGATGACCGTGACCCCCCGGGCCCGCGCGGCGCGGATCAGCGCCCGGTGACCGGCGACCAGCTGCCCGGTCGTCACCACGGGCGAGGCGCCGCAGCCGAAGTCGGGATACCCGCCGGCGCCGATGTCGTTGAGGCCGATCAGGACGACCGCCGCCCGCACGCCGGGTTGCTCGAGCACGTCCCCCCCGAACCGGCGGGTGCCCCGCTCCCCGTAGCAGGGCGAGTCGGCGAGCAGCTTGTTGCCGCTGATGCCGGCGTTCGCCACGGCGAGCGGACGGCCGGCGGCCAACAGCTGCTCGGCGAGTTCATCCGGGTAGCGGTTGTCGGCGCCCGGGGTGGAGCCGTAGCCGTCGGTGTGCGAGTCGCCGAACGCCACCACCGTGCCGCGGGTCCGGGAGCCGGCGACGTCGACGCCGGCGAGGTAGTACCACGCCTGGCTGGTCTCACCGGCGAAGGCGGCGGCCCCCCTGTCGAAACGGTGGTCGCCGGACGCACGGTACGTGGTGGTGAGGCCGGTCTGGTGGAACGTCGCCGGTCCGCTGCCGTGCGCGTCGTACAGGGTGACGGTCAGCGCGTCCAGGGCCCGGACGGGAAGCGCCACCGGGTCGGAGGTCGCCTCCGCGCCGGGCGGGATGCTCGTCGAGAGCCGGCGGTCGAAGGTGAGCGGGCGCAGGGTGCCGGGGCGCACCGCCGCGCCGCCGCCGGATCGGCCGATGGTCGCCCCGGCCAGCCGCAGCGGTCGCGTGCCGTACCGGTTGGACAGCCGGACCCGGACCAGAGCGCCGCCGGCGCTGACGCGCACCACCTGCCGGACGGACGCGTCGGCGAAGCCGTCCGTCGACCAGTTCGGGCCGTCCCACTCGTTGCCGGGCACCGGGTGGTGGTGGGCCGCGGTCCACGCGGCGGACCAGCCGCCCGGGCCCGGTGGCGCGGGGCGGCCGCCGGTCGCCGCGGTGGCGGGAGCGCTCGGCACGAGCACCGCGAGGGTGACGAGTGCGGCGAGGACACGAGGTCGTGACACGGCGGGGTCCCTTCGTGGATGGTGCGGGGCGAGGTGGCCGGCCCACCCGTGCTGCGGCGGCCGGCCCGACGCCACCCACTGTGGGGACCGGGCCTTACGGTTTGTTTACGGTCCCCGGCCGCCCCGCTCACGTCAGGCCCCACGCCGCTCCCCCACGACGTCCGGCGGCGGCCGTATCCTGGCCGGCATGCGGTTCGGCGTGCTGGGTCCGCTCACCGTCTGGGCCGACGACGGCACGGTCGTGGCGGTGCCCGGCCGAAAGGTGCGGGCCCTGCTCGCGGCGCTGCTCCTGCACCAGGGGCAGCCCGTGTCCGGCGACCGGCTCGTCGCGCTCCTGTGGGGCGACGCACCCCCGCGCAACGCGGCCGGCGCCCTCTCGGCGAAGGTCTCCCAGCTGCGCCGCGTCCTGGAGGACGCCGAGCCCGGCGGCCGGGCGCTCGTCTCGTCACCACCCCCCGGCTACCGGATCCGGTCCGGACCGGACCTGGTGGACGCCGACCGTTTCCACCACCTGGTCACACGGGCGCGCGCGACCACGGACGCCCGGGTCAGGGCCGGTCTCTTGGCGGACGCGCTGGCGCTGTGGCGGGGCCCGGCCTTCGCGGACCTCGCCGACGAGCCGTACGCCGTTCCCGCGGCCGCCCGGCTCGAGGAACAGCGGATGGTCGCCGTCGAGGACTGGTGCGACACCCGCCTGGGGCTCGGCGAGCACGCGCTGGTCGCCGGCGAACTCGGTGATCTGCTGGCAGGCCAGCCCTTGCGGGAGCGAGCCCGTGCGCTGCACATGCGCGCCCTGTACCGGGCGGGCCGGCAGTCCGACGCGTTGCGCAGCTACGACGACCTTCGCGACCACCTGCGCGAGGAGCTGGGCCTCGACCCGGGGCCCGAGGTGACCGCGCTGCGCCAGGCGATCCTCACCCAGGCCCCGGAGCTGTCCGCACCAGCGGCGTCCGGGCCGGCGCCGGTGGTGGGACCGCGGGAGGTCGCGAACCCGTCCGCGACCCTGCCGGCCCCGCTCGGGCCGTTGATCGGCCGCGACGACGCGCTCCGCGAGCTGGACGCGCTGCTGGAACGGCACCGGCTCGTCACGCTCACCGGCACGGGCGGCGTCGGCAAGAGCCGCCTCGCCGTGGATGTGGCCCGGGCCCGCGCACGGTCGCACCCGGACGGTGCGTGGTGGGTGGAGCTGGCCGCTCTCGACCGCTCCGATTCACCGGAGGCGCTGCACGCGCTGACCGACCTCGTGCTGTCCGTGCTCGACGTCCGGGACGTGGCTGCCGGGCAGGGCCGGCCCGCCGCGCCCGCCGACCGGCTCGCCCGTGCACTGCGCGACCGTGACCTGCTGCTCGTCCTCGACACCTGCGAGCACCTGGTCGAGCCGGTCGCCGGGCTGGCCGCTCTCCTGCTGCGGGCCGCGCCGCGGGTGCGGGTCCTCGCGACCAGCCGGGAACCACTGGCGCTGCCGGGCGAGGTGGTGTGGACCGTCCCGCCGCTGCCGGTCCCCGACCCCGCGGGCGGCACCGACGTGGCGGTGCTGGAACGCTCCGACGCCGTCCGCCTGTTCGTCGCCCGGGCCGCGGCCGCGGCCGGCGGCTTCACCCTCGACCCGGGAAACGCGGCGGCGGTCGCCACCGTGTGCCGGCGACTGGACGGGATCCCCCTCGCGCTGGAGCTGGCGGCCACCCAGGTCCGCGGGCTCGGCATCCGTGGGCTGATCGCCGGCCTCGACGACCGGTTTCCGGTGCTCGCCGCACGCCACCGGGGTGTGCCACCGCGCCAGCGGACGCTCCTCGCGACCGTCGAGTGGAGCTGGCAGCTGCTCACCGAGCCGGAACGGGTGGTGCTCCGCCGGTTGGCCGCGTACGCCGACGGCGGCCGGGTCGAGGCGGTGCGGGCGGTCTGCGCGCCGGACGGCGTACCGGCCACGGCCGTGCCGGACCTGCTGGCCCGCCTCGTCGACCGGTCCCTCGTGGTCGTGACCGGCCGCGACGACACCCCGCGCTACCGGCTCCTGGAGTCGGTGGCCGCGTACGCCGTCGACCGGATGGCCGCGGCCGGCGAACTCCACGAGATCCGCGAGCGGGCCCACCGGTACCACGCCGGCCTGGCCGAGCGGGCGGCCGCCGAACTCCACGGGCCGGGCCAACGCCGGTGGCTGCGACTCCTGGACGCCGAGGCGGCGAACCTGCGCGGCGCCCTTGACGGGGCGGTACGACACCGCGACGGGGACCTCGCGCTGCGGCTGGCGACCGCGCTGAGCTGGTACTGGTTCCTGCGGGGCCGGTTCGCCGAGGCCCGGCGCTGGCTCGGTGCCGCGCTGGAGTGGTCCCCGGCGGGCGGCGCGGCGAGCGCCCGGGCCGCGGTCTGGCATCTCGGCTTCTCCCTGCTGCTCGGCGACGTCGCCGACTGGCCGGCGCGGCATCGCGCCGCCGTGCGGCGCTACGACGGGGTGGACGATCCGCTGGGCCGGGCGCGGGCGGAGTGGTTCCTCGCGTACGCGGAGATCGACCTCGGTGACCTGGACGCCACCGGTGCCCTGCTGGACGAACTGCTGGACTCCTTCCGGCGGGCCGGCGACGACTGGGGCGTGGCCGCCACGCTGAGCCTGCGCGCCAAGCACGCCCACACGAGGGGCGACGCGGCGGCGGTGGCACGTGACGGTGGGGAGGGCGCGGCACTGTTCCGCTCGCTCGGCGACCGGTGGGGGCTGCTCCAGGCCACCGAGTGGCTCGGGGCGCAGGCGGGCATGGCCGGGGACTACGAGCGCGCGAGCCAGCTCTACCGGGAGGGCCTGCGGCTCGCCGAGGATCTGGGGCTCTGGTTCGAGGTGTCCGGCCAGCTGTGCTGGCTCGGCTGGGTGGCGCTGCAACAGGGCGACTATCCCGCGACGCGGGCGTTCTGCGGGCGGGGGCTGCGGCTCGCCACGGAACAGGGTGTCCCGCTCGGGACCGTGTTCGCCGAACTCTGCCTGGCCGCGGCCGCGCGCCGCGAGGGCGACCTCGACACCGCCGAAGGGCACCTGCGCAACCTTCTGGACGCGGCCGGGCGGCAGCAGCACGGGCCGGGACGGCCCCTGTACCTGACCGGCGTCCTGACGGAGATGGGCTACCTGGCCGACCTCCGCGGCGATCCGGCCACGGCGCTGACCTGGCATCTGCGGGCCGCTGACCTGGGCCGGGACCTGGGCGGCGGGCAGGTCCCGCCGGAGGTGCTGACGGGCCTGGCCGCGGCCTGCGCGCTCCTGGGACGGTCGTACGACGCGGGTCGGCTGCTCGGGGCGGCCACCGCGGCGCGCGAGGCGTCGGGCGACCGGGTGGTGCCGGCCGACCGGGCCGACGTCGGTCGGGCGACCGCCCGGATCCGGGCCGCGCTGGGCGAGGACGGGTTCGCGGCGGCCCACGAGGACGGGCGCCGGCTGCCGGTCGAGGACGTGCTGGCCCGCTGCGCCGGGGAGGGGGCGGCGTGGTCCGCTCCCGGCGGTGACGCGACGGGGCGGCCCGGCTGGTCGCCAGCCGGGCCGCCCGATCGGTCGTACGGTCAGCCGCCGAGACTCGCGGCGGCCGAGGCGATCGCCGAGGCGAAGTAGCTGACCTGGGTGTAGACGCCCGGGTAGTTGGGCCGGGCGCAGCCGTTGCCCCAGCTCACGATGCCGACCTGGATCCAGGCGTTGTTGGCGTCGCGGCGGAACATGGGGCCACCCGAGTCACCCTGGCAGGTGTCCACGCCGCCGCTCGCGTACCCGGCGCAGATCTCCTCGGCGGGAATGATGTCGCCGCCGTAATAGGCGTTGCAGGTCGAGTCGCTCACGAACGGGACCGTCGCCTTGAGCAGGTACCGCTGCTGCGGGCCGCCCTCACGTGCGGCGCCCCAGCCGGCGACCGTGAAGGTGCCGCTGTCGTACGCGGTCGTGTTCGCGATCTTCAGCGTGCTGAGCCCGGAGACGGGGGTGGCGAGCCGGATCAGCGCCCAGTCCTTGCCGTTGCCGTTGTAGCCGGGCGCCCGGTAGACGTAGTTCGACCGGACGGTGATCCGGCTGGACGACTGGAGGTCCACCACGCCCAGCGTTGCCGTGATGCTCGTGTTGGTGCCGGTCGCGCCGACGCAGTGCGCGGCGGTGAGCACCAGCCGCGGGCTGTAGAGGGCCCCGCCGCAGCCCATCGAGAGCCGCACCATGAACGGGAATTCACCCTGGGCGGCGCGGGTGCCGCCCACGACGTACGGCGTCATCGTTCCGTCGGACGCCGCGGCGGGTGCCGCGACGGTGAGGCTGGCCGCGGTCACCGCGGCCAGCGCGGCGGCCAACAGGCCGGTGAGGGTGCGCCAGCGAACCATGGTTCCTCCGCATCAGGACGGGCACGCCTCGTGAGCGCACCTGATTCACGACTCCGCCCATAATATTGAGATCAATGAATGGCAGCGGGCATACCGGCTGGGTCGTATCCCTGGGCTATGGCACCCGTCCCCGGCACACGGCGGCCACGCGCCCCGGCGCGCGACGGCGAGTCGCCGATTCACCTGTCGCCGCTCACAGTGGTTGACACAGTGGTCGGGTGACCAGCGGCGAGGAGGAGGCGGCACCGCAGCGGCGGGACGGGCGGCCCTCGCCGGTCTCGGCGCACGGCGGCGTGACGCGCGCGGAACTCTTCCTCGACCTGGTCTTCGTGTTCGCCTTCATCAACGTCGCCGCCCTCATGTCGGCGCGCTCGCACCAGGACGCGCTGGTCCAGGGCGGGCTGGTGCTCCTGCTGCTCTGGCGCAGCTGGGCCGGCTACGCCTGGGTGGGCAACCTCGTACGACTCGACCGCGGGTCCCTGCCGGTCGCCGTCTTCCTGGTGGCGACCGCCATCCTGCTGGTCGCCGTCGTCATACCGGAGGTGTTCGCCGATCGGCGGGGCGGCCTGTCCGGCCCCCTCGTGTTCGTCGTCGGCTTCCTGGCGGTCCGCGCCGGGGCCCTGCTGATCATCGCCGTGGCCTATCGGGGCCGCGTCGATCCGTCCGCCACCCCGGCGCGTCGCGCCTGGCCGCCACTGGCCCTCAGCGCCTCGCTGTTGCTCTGCGGCGTCCTGCTTCCGAACCGCCTGTCGTCCGTCCCGCACGTGGAGCTTCTCCAGCTCCTGTTCTTCGCCCTGGCGACCGTGATCGACTACCTGGGTCTGCGCGCGGTGGGCGTCGGCAGCGTGCAGCTCACGTCGGTCCGGCACTGGGCGGAGCGCCACAGCCTCGTCATGCTGATGGCACTCGGCGAAACGATCATCTCGATCGGCACGAGCCGGGGGTTCGTCGGCGACAAGCCCATCACCTGGTCCGTCCTGCTCGGCTCCGTGCTCGGTCTCGTCGTCGTGGCGTTCCTGTGGTGGGCGTACTTCGACATCGCGGCGCTCGACGCCGAGCGGGCCCTGGAGTCCACCTCGGGACCGTCGCGGGCCCGGCTGGCCCGCGACGCCTACACGCTGCTGCACCTGCCGATGATCGGCGGACTCATCCTGGTGTCGTTCGGGCTCAAGCACGCGCTGGGCGCCACCGAGCCCGGCACGGCGAAGGAGTGGGGGCCGGCGGAGCTGTCCGCCCTCTACGGTGGCGTCGTCCTGTACCTGATCGGTCTCGTGGCGTTCGAGTGGCGCACGGTCCGGCGCATCGGCCGCGGTCCCGTCCTCGGCATCGTCCTCGTGGCGCTGCTGATGCCCGTGGCCCGGCAGGCGACGGCCGTGGTGTCGCTCGGGATCCTCGCGGGCGCGCTGGTCTGCCTCGTGCTGGCGCACGTCACGGTGCTGCGCCGCCGGCACCGCCGCCTGCACGGCGTCGTGGCGGTGTCGGCCGGTCGGGAGGTCGACGTCACCCCGGAGGATCTGTTCCTCGACCTGGTCTTCGTGTTCGCGTTCATCCAGGTCACCGTCCTGATGACACGGAATCCGGACACCGCCGGCGTGTTCCGGGCGCTGGCCGTCCTCGCGCTGGTCTGGTGGTCCTGGATCAACCACACCTGGTTCACCACGATGGTCCGCGGGTCGCCGAACGTCCGCCGGTTGATCGCGCTCGTCGTGGCGGCCCTGACCCTGACGCTCGGGATCGCGGCGCCCCAGGCGTTCAGCGACCCGCCGGGCGGGCTCCCTGGTCCCCTGATCGTGGTCGCGTCCTACGTGACGGTGCGTGGCGTGTACCTGGCGGCCCTCTGGGTGGCGACCCGGAGGCATCCCCCGCTCCGCGCCCCCGTGGTCGGGGCCGCCGTGCCGACCACGGTGGCGGCGGTCCTTCTGCTCGGCGCGGCGCTGGCCGACCGGGCCACCGGCGGTCCGCTGACGCTCCCGGCGACCCTGCTGTGGGTTGCCGCGATCGTCGTGGACCTGAGCGGTGGGTACCTCATCGGGTCACGGAACTGGCAGCTGGGATCCGTCAGCCGGTGGATGGGCCGCTACAACCTGATCATCCTCATCGCGCTCGGGCAGGCGGTCATCGCCACGGGCATGGCCGCCGGCGGCGCGCCCGCCTCCGGGTCCGCCCTCCTGAACGTCGGGCTCAGCGCCCTGCTGCTGTCGGCGCTGTGGTGGACCTACGTGGGCACGGACGTCGCCGTGGGGCAGCGGTTCGCCGAGCTGACCACCCGCCACCAGCGCGGCGCACTGGCCCGCGACGCCTACACGTACCTGCACCTGTTCCTCGTCGTCGGGCTGGTGCTGGTCGCCTTCGGGCTGCGCACGGCGGCGTCCCCGGGGCCGCCCGGCGCCCCCCTGCTGTTCGGGCGGATCACGCTGGTGTGCGGGGTGATCCTCTTCCTGCTGACCGACCACCTCATCTGGCGACGCGCCCGCCGGACGGTGGGCCGCCGTCGGGCGCTGAGCCTGGTCGTCGCCGCGCTGGCCCCGGCGACGATCCTGCTGCCGGTGCCCTGGGCCATCGCCACGCTCACCGTGGCCCTGTCGATCGTGCACCTGCTCGGGCGCACGGCCACCCCGCCGCTGGACAGCGTGGTCGGCGACCGGCACTGAGGAACTGACCACCCGGGCGGTTCGCATTTCCTGTCCATGGGATTCCAATCGGTCCGATCAATGACTCGGGGGTCGCGTCGGAACGGTTGACACCGATCGGGCCGCCACAAAGGCGACCGGAGCGTGTCCGGGAAATGACATCGACTTCCCTTACCGGAGCGTCCCGTCCCTCGTGTATCTGCTGCTCAGGGCCGATGTGGAGCGGGAGAATTCGTCGCTCACCGTGGCTCGTTTCACATTTTCCGGCCGGCTTGTCGCCAACCGGTCAAAGCCTTTTCCGGGCCACCGGAAATACCCATGCTCTCCCGGGGGGCCGGACAGCGGCCACCCGGAACAGGGTCGACAAAGGACCCGATGCGTGGGGAGGAGCATCAATGTTCGGTACCAAGGCCACCAGGCCCACGAGAACGGCGCTCGCCGTGCTCGTGCCGGGCGTCATGGTGGCACTCGCGGGGGTGGCCGCTCCGGCGTACGCCGCCGACCCCGGGGAGGACGCGAAGGCCCGCACGACGCCGGCGTACCAGCTGGCGAAGGGGGACACGTGCGGGCTGCGCCCGTCGGCCGGCAAGAGCCTGAAGGACGAGACGCTGAGCTGCCTCGGCGTCGAGGCGGCGCTCGACCGGGCGCCCGCCGTCGGTGAGAGCGCGACGCTGCGGGTCACCGTACGCGCCCAGGGAAAGATCGGCCCCAGCGAGATCAGTGTCACCCTGCCGGCCGAGCTGGAGTGGGTGAAGGCGCCCGCCGAGCTGGGCGTCCAGGAGCAGCGCAGCGTCCAGCCCGAGCGCGCCGGGGCGGTGTCGGTCGCGCGGACCACCCGCGCGCTGCGCGCCGGTGACAGCGCCACGTTCAGCGGCGTGGTGCGGGCCGTCGCGGCCGGCCAGGCGCAGATCCAGGCGCGGGCGACCGCCTCGTACGGCCGCGACGTCCAGGCCGGTCAGGACGACGTCTTCCTGACCATCGGGGAGAAGACCGGGCTCTCCCGGCTCGGCCACGCCACCCCGGCGGGCGACAACGCCACGACGGCGGTGCCCACGGCCACACGGGCGCCCCGACCGACCGGGCAGAAGCCGGCGAGCGTCGGCGCGCAGAGCGTGGCCGGCGAGGCGCGGGCCGAGGCCACGGCCAAGGGGCTCACGGTGATCAGCCCGCAGGCGGCGTGCGACACGCGCGTGGCCGGGAACTGGTCCTTCCAGGACCAGAACGGCGCCTGGCACAACCAGATGAACATGCAGGTGCAGGTGTGGGACGACGACACGTTCGGTGACTCGCTGCTCGCCAGCGGGGTCACCGACGGCGCCGGCAACTACAACATCTGCTTCGACTCCCAGGTCGAGGGCTGGCCGGACAGCGGCACCGCCGACATCTACGTCCGCTTCATCACGTCGAACTCGCTGTGGCGGGTGCAGCGCGGCGGCAACCCGCTCACGTTCACGACCGGGACCACCAACGACGTGGCCACCGGCAGCACCCTGAACCTCGGCTCGCTCACCGCCGCCGACGGGGCGCTGCAGCGCGGCCTGCACGCCTTCGACTCGGCCAACGACGCGTGGCTGTGGATCCCGAAGCCGACCAACCTCTGCTGGGACCAGGACGACACGAGCTGCCGGCAGGTCGTCATCAACTGGGCGCCGGACTCGACCGACGGGACGTACTACGACCTCGGCGGCAACCAGGTCCACCTGGCCGCCGACGACCCGAACGCGCCTGTCACGGTGGTGCACGAGATCGGCCACGCGGTGATGGACGACCTGTACAACGACAGTTTCCCGTCGGCGCCGAACTGCAACCCGCACAGCATCACGGGCGCCACCTCGGCGGGCTGCGCCTGGACGGAGGGGTGGGCCGAGTGGTTCCCCGCCACCGTCTACAACGACCCGTTCTACCGCTGGCCCAGCGGCGCCTCCCTGAACCTGGAGAACGCGAGCTGGGGCAACGGCTGGGGCGAGGGCGATACCACCGAGGGCCGGGTCGCCGCGGCGCTCATCGACATCACCGACTACGCCAACGAGGCCACCTGGGACCGGTACGGCGAGGGGCCGTGGAACATCTGGACCACCTCCATGCGGCACAACTCGGTGAACTTCGCGGCCTTCTGGTCGCAGCGCGGCAGCGACGGGTTCAACGTGGCCGACTCCGGCGCGCTCGCGTCGGTCTACCAGAACACGATCGACTACGGCTTCCGGGACCCGCTGGGCAACTACGCCCCACTGAGCCGACCGGTGCCGACGCCGCCGCACAACTTCGGCTACGCGACGTCGTCGCCGTACTGGTCGGTGGTCGCGCTCAAGCCCAACTCGGGTGACCTGGACCTGCAGCTCTACGACGACCGCGGCCAGGGCGTCTACCTGAGCGGCAGCGCGCAGGGTGGCACCGCCATCGACTTCGTCGCGGTGGACTCCAACCGTCGTGCGCTGGGCGACTACTACCCGCGGGTGTTCAACTGGTCCGGCGGCGGTGGCTACCGGGTCGAACTCGCCCAGGGCTCGGCCGTGCTGAACGCCGGCAGCAGCACGATCACGATGGGTACGAACAACGTGGTCACCGTCCGGGACGCGTACCTGACCGCCGGGGTGCCGGTCACCATCTCGGTGGCGGCCACCAACGTCGGGCAGGACGCCGAACTGTTCGTGCTCGACAGCGACCCGGCCAACGCGGCCACGTGGATCCGTCCCCGGTCGGGCGCCGTGGCCGTGGCCACGGCCGGCGGTGCCGGCGCGACCGAGACGGTCACCTTCACCCCGGCCCGCACTGCCTGGTACGGCGTCGTGGTGACCAACAAGGCGGGCTCCGGGAACTACACCCTCACCCGGTCCTGACCTGAGGAAGACCAGCACGAGACCGGTCCGGGGGCGTCGCGCGCGGCGTCCCCGGGCCATTCGCCGTCGGGTACGACCGGACGGAACCGGCGGCGCCGGAGCGGCGTCCGACCGGGGTGAGCCCGACGTGGAGGCGACCGATGCACCGTGCCCTGGCCCTGCTCGCCGTGCCGATTCTGCTGGCCGTGACGGCGGCCGGCTGCGCCGGGGGGTCCGGGCCGGAGCCGCCGGCCGGTGCCGAGGTGCTCGTGCTGCGGCTGACCGAGTGGCCCGGCATGGTGGGCCCGGGCGGGACCGCGGCGATCTCCCCCAGCTTCTCGCTGCTCGGTGACGGTCGGCTGATCAGCCGGACCGGGCCGCCCGGCGGCTGGCCGCAGCTGCGCGAGGACCGGGTGCCGCCGGACGGCGTACGGCAGCTGCTGCGGGACGCCACCGCGGTGCCGGACCGGTCGGTGGGCAACGTCCCGGACGCTCCGGTCGTCCGTCTCGTCGTCGTCTCGACCGACGGGCGGCGCGATCGCACCCTTCCCCGCACCGATCCCGCGGTCGAGCGGCTCCGGGCCGCGCTCGCCGGGTACGTGGACGGCCCACCCGTACCGTTCCGGCCGCAGGCCGTCGCGATGGTCGCCACGCCGGGCGACGCGGCCGAGCCCGCACGCCCGTGGCCGCTGCCGACACTGGCCGGTGAGCCGCTGGGCGGTCTGGCGGCCGGTTCCACCTGTCTCGTGCTGCGCGGCGCCGACCTCGACACGGTCCGGACGGTCGCCACCGCCAGCGCCGGGCGCTGGCGCAGCGACGGCCGGGTGTGGCAGGTGGCGCCCCGACCGCTGCTGCCGGACGAGACCGGCTGCGCCGACCTGTAGGACCCGCCCGGACGGCGAGCCGGCGCTCACCGTCGGGTGTTCCGGCCGCCCGGGAAGAGCCGGGCCAGGTGGTACCGCACGAGCGCGGTCGCGTCCTCGGCGGAACGGCCGCCGACGAGCATGGTGCTGGACAGCCCGGCCGCGAGCGCCGCCAGCCCGCGCGCCTCCAGCGTCGGGTCGATCGAGGCGGGCACCTCGCCGGTCTCCTGCCCCACGCGCAGTTGGCTCGCGATCAGGTTCTCCAGCATGTGCTGCGGGTTCTCGGCCTCGGCGGTGGCCAGCGACGCGTCGGTGAGCGCCGCCGCGTAGTAGGCCGCGTGCACCCGGGCGAGCATGAGGCTGTCCTCGTCGGTGGGCAGCAGTTCGAGCAGGCAGATCCGCACGACGTCGGCGGGGCCCGGCGGGTGCCCGAGCGCGGCGAAACTCGCCCGCATCCGCTCACCGGCGGCTTTCGCCCCCAGCTCGAAGGCGTAGACGAGCATCCGCTCCTTCGTCGTGAAGTAGTACTGCACGAGCCGCATGGACACGCCGGCCTCCGCGGCGACCTCGCGCAGGGTCGCCGCCGGCAGTCCCCGGGTGGCCGCGACCCGCCAGACGGCCTCCGCGATCTGGCGCCGTCGCTGCTCGTGGTCGACGCGCTTCGGCATTGGGACACCCTTCCACATCCTCCGGGACGCGCCTGCACCATGAGACGCGATCCGAGCGTGGGCCGGCCAATGCGCTCCCGTCCCGAAAGTCGCTTGCCGCGTCCGGTCGGCTCGGCGAAGGTGTGTCCATGACGTTCTGACGGACAGCCGCCCCCGGTCTCCTTCCACGCCCCGGCACCCGATCGGTGCCGTGGAGCCGTCCGCCCCTGTCTCTCCGCGCGAAAAGCGAGCGTCGTTGTCTCCATCCCACTCCCTCGGGGAGTCCCTGTCGCCGTCCCCTGCCGCCACCGTCACCGTCTCGCCTCCCCCACGAGCTGGATCGAGTCCGACGCCCTCGCGCAGTGCCACCAGGTGGCCGCCCTCGACGGCATGATCCACGTCGCCGGGATGCCCGACCTCCACCCGGGCAAGGGCGCCCCGATCGGCGCCGCCATGATGTCGGCGCTGCTGTACCCGTTCCTGGTCGGCTCCGACATCGGCTGCGGCATCGCGGTCTTTCCCGTGAGGCTCAGGCGCGCGGTGCCCGAGCGGCTCGCCGCCCGCTTCCCCGATCTCGACCGGGCCCTTGACCCGGAACGGGATGCGGCCGACCCGGCCTGGGCCGCCGTGACGGGCGACGTTCCCGCCGGTCACACCGACGGCCTCGGGACCGTCGGTCGCGGCAACCACTTCGTCGAGCTGGCACGCATCGGGGCCGTCTTCGAGCCGGGTCACGCGAGCCGGCTCGGGCTCGACGCGGGCAACCTCGTGCTCGTCGTCCACAGCGGTTCGCGCGGGCTCGGCGAGCGGGTCCTGCGAGCACACACCGAGGCGTACGGCGCCGGTCCGGCCCCCGATCCCGCCGCCTACCTGGCGCGGCACGACGAGGTCGTACGGTGGGGTTCGCTCAACCGGCGGCTGCTCGCCGCCCGGGTCGCGTACGCCCTGGGCTTCGAACCCGCCGAGCCGATCGTCGACCAGTGCCACAACCTGGTCGAGACCCGGGACGGCGGGTACCTGCACCGCAAGGGGGCGGCGCCGGGTGACGGTCGGGACGTGCTCGTCGCCGGTACGCGCGGCACCCCGTCCTACCTCGTGGCCGCGCACGCCGGCCCGGACGCCAACCACTCCGTGGCCCACGGGGCGGGGCGCAAGATGTCCCGGGCCGACGCCCTGCGCCGGGGACGGGCCAAGCACACCGTCGACGAGCTGCGCCGGACCCCGGTGGGCTCGCTCGTGGTCTGCGGCGACCGTCAGCTGCTGTTCGAGGAGGCGCCCTCGGCCTACAAGCGCATCGAGCACGTGATCACCGACCTCGTCGACCACGGCCTGGCCACCCCGGTGGCCACCACGGTTCCGCTCGTCACCTACAAGACCCTCGACGCGGGCGGGTCGCGCCGGCCGGACCGTCGCGACGGGCGCCGTGGTCGGGGCAGGCCGTGAGCGTCCACCTGTTCCTGTCCGCCGGGCGCGGCCCGCAGGAGTGCGCGTGGGCGCTGGCCCGGCTGCTGCGCCGCCTGGAGGCCGAGGCCGCCCGCCGGGGCCTCGCCACCTCCCGCGTCGAGACGGTCGCCGGCGACCGCCCCGGCACCCACCGATCGGTGCTGCTGCGGATCACCGGGGCGGCCGCGGACGCGTTCGCCGCCTCGTGGACCGGAACCCTCTGCTGGCAGGCACCGAGCCCCTACCGGCGGGGCACCGGCCGGAAGAACTGGTACGTGACCGCCCGCCCCTGCCGGGTCGACGCGCCGGCGACCGCGTTCGCCGAGTCCGACGTCGACGTCGTGGGCTGCCGCACCGGCGGTCCCGGCGGCCAGCACCGGAACAAGGCCAGCACGGCGGTACGGGCCACCCACCGGCCGTCGGGCCTCACCGTGGTGGTCGACACCGAGCGACAGTTCAGCCTGAACCGCCGTATCGCCCTCTCGCTGCTGCGTCAGCGCATCGAGGACGGCGACGAGGCGGCGCGGCGGGCCCTGGCCACCTCCCGGTGGCGGGTCCACGACGAGCTGGTACGCGGCGACCCGGTCCGCGTCGAACGCCCGTCGGGGTGAGTCAGTCGGGCTGGCCGAGCTGCGCGACGTGGGTCGGGTCGAGGACCCGGGAGAGGAACGAACGGGTCCGCTCGTGCTGCGGGGCCCCGAGCACGTCGTGGGGACTCCCCTGCTCGACGACCACGCCGCCGTCCATGAACACGACTCGGTCGGCGACGTCGCGGGCAAACGCCATCTCGTGCGTGACCACCATCATCGTCATGCCGTCCTCGGCCAGTTTGCGCATGACGGTGAGGACGTCGCCGACGAGTTCCGGGTCGAGCGCGGAGGTCGGCTCGTCGAAGAGCATCAGCTTCGGGTCCATCGAGAGCGAGCGGGCGATCGCGACCCGCTGCTGCTGCCCGCCGGAGAGCTGCGCGGGGTACGCGCCGGCCTTGTCGGTCAGGCCGACGCGCTCCAGGTTGTCCCGCGCGACCCGCTCGGCCTCGGCACGGCCGCGCCGGAGCACCCGGCGCTGCGCGATGGTGAGGTTGTCGAGCACCGTCAGGTGCGGGAAGAGGTTGAACGACTGGAAGACCATGCCGATGCCGCGGCGTACGGCGTCGATCTCGACGTCCGGGTCGGTCATCTCGACGCCGTTCACCCAGATCTTGCCGGCGGTCGGCTCCTCCAGCAGGTTGACGCACCGGAGCAGCGTCGACTTGCCCGAGCCGGACGGCCCGATGACGCACACCACCTCACCGTGGCCGACCTCGAAGTCGATGCCCTTGAGCACCTCGAGCGGCCCGAAGGACTTGTGCAGGTCACGGATCTCGACGGCGGGGTGGGGAGGGGTGGTCGTCATGTGGGTCACCGAGCCTTGGCGTAGCGGAGTTCGAGGCGTCGTACCACCTGGGACAGCGGCAGGGTGATGATCAGGTAGGTGAAGCCGGCCACCAGCAGCGGGGTCGCGTTCACCCGGTCGTTGAGCGTGTCGCGGCCGAACTTGGTGACCTCGATGGTCTGCGCCGTCACACCGAGCACGTACGCGAGCGACGAGTCCTTGGTCAGCAGGATGAGCTCGTTCGTCAGCGGCGGGATCACGACCCGGAACGCCTGCGGGATGATGATCGTGCGCATCGCCGTGAAGTGGGACATGCCGAGCGTGCGGGCCGCCTCCATCTGACCCTTCGGCACGGCCTGGATGCCGGCCCGGATGGTCTCGGCCATGTACGCGGCGGCGGTCAGCCCGAGGCCGATCGCGATCGAGCCGAACACGCCGCCCGGGATCTCCCGCTCCGGGAAGGCGATCGGGATGCCGTACCCGACGAGGAACAGCACGAGCAGCGCGGGCAGGCCGCGGAACAGCTCGATGTACGCGGTCGCCACCCAGCGGTAGGGCGCCACCCGGGACAGCCGCATCAGCGCGAGGAGCGTGCCGAACACGAGGCCGAAGGCGAACGCGCCGAGCGTGTAGAGGACGGTGTTGCGCAGCGCGACGGTGATGACCGTCGGGAACATCGACTGGATGATGTCGACGCGGAAGAACGCCTCGCGCAGCCGGCCCCAGTCGGCGGCGACGATGACCGCTCCGACGATGACCACGAAGGCCAGGTACTGGAGCCAGAGGGACAGCCGCTCGCGCTGGCGGCGTCGCAGCTTCACGGGTTCGGTGCTCCTTGAACTGTGCGGGGTGGCCGACGCGGAGGGCGCGCGACGGGCGCGCGCCCTCCGGTCAGGAGTCAGATCAGGAGTTCGGCAGCTTGCCGATCCACTTCTCGTAGATCTTGTCGTACGAGCCGTCCTGCTTGGCCTTGGCCAGCACCTCGTTGATCTTCTTGATCAGCTCCGGGTTGCCGTCCTTCTTCACCGAGAACCCGTACTGCTCGCCGGTGTCGAACTCGGCCGTGACCTCGAAGCCGCCCGGGTGCTCCTTGATGTACTCGGTCCAGACCGGCAGGTCGTTGATCGCCGCCTCGATCTGGCCGTTGGCGAGGGCCTGCTGCTCCGCGGCGAGGTCCTCGAACTCGACGAGCTGCAGGCCCTTCTCCGCCTCGTACTTGCGGGCGTAGTCGCGGCCGGTGGTCGCGGCCTGCACGCCGACCTTCTTGCCCCGCAGGTCGTCGAGCGACCGGTACGCCTTGCCGGTCTTCACGAGCAGGGCCTGCGTGGCGTCGAAGTACGGGTCGGAGAAGTCCATGACCTTCTGCCGTTCCTCGGTGATCGTCATGCCCGCCGCCGCGGCGTCGCACTTGCCGGTGTTCAGGTCCTGGCCGGACTTGATGCCCTCGAACGGCGTGTCGATGATCTTCTGCTCGACACCCAGCTCCTTGGCGACCAGGTCCATCACGTCGACGTCGAACCCGACCACGGCACCGCCGGCGTCCTTCGACTGGAACGGCGCGTACGGCAGGTGCGTGCAGACCGTCAGCTTGCCCTTCTCGACGAGCTTGACGCCACCCGCCTGGACCTCGCCCTCATCCTTCTTGGCGCATCCCGCGGTCACCGCGAGCGCGGCGATCGCGACGATGAGGCCAGCCCTCCGGACTGCGCTGGGGAAAGTCACGGCGTGTCCCTCCGATTCGGCGGCCTGCCACAGGTCACCAACGTTGCTGCAAAGACGGTGTGCCAGGGGACGCTACCTGATGCGGAAAGGCGCTCCAAGATCACGTCGGCCGTTGAGTCGATCCTGCAACACATCAACGCCCGGGAAACACGGCACTCGGCGGGACAACGGGACATCCGACGCGTCCGACCACCGGCCGTCGCCCCCGGTCACGCCAGGATGGCGTCCACGACCTCGGTGGCCCGCCACTCGTGCTGCGCGTACAGCCACCCGAACGCCGACACCTGCACGGCCTGGGCCGCGTCGGTCAGCGGGAGGTCCTGCCAGCCGGGGATCTGCTCGAGGGCGGTGAGGAACTGACGGGTCGCGTACTCCGGCTTCATCAGGTCCCGCACGCTGCCCCAGCCCGAGCTGGGTCGCTGCTGGAAGAGCCCGACGGAGTCGTGGTCCCAGCCGATGGCCTGGTGCGGGTACTCCTGCGACTCGGGCAGCACGCCGCTGGCGTAGTTGTAGAGGTTGCTCTCCTGCATGGCGGTGGCCACCGCGATCACCATGGCCCGGCGCGGCACGTCCATCTTCTGGGCGGTGCGGACGATCGTCTTGGCGTTGTCCATCTGGGCCTGGTCCAGTCCGGCGACCGGCGCGATCCGCGTGGGCCGGGCCTTGCGCTTCGCGGTCGCCGTGGCGGTGGCCGTGGGCTTGGCCGTCGGCGAGGGCGAGGTCTCGGGGGCGGGGCTCCCGGTGACCGGGGCGACGGGCTCACGGGCCAGTCCGCGGGAGGCGGCGTCGGCCTCCGCCCGCTGGGCGATCTCGGCGCGCTGGTCGGGGGTCGCGGGCTCGCCCGCCGGGTCGGCGCCCACCACGCTCACGCCCACGAGCCCGAGGCAGCACACGGCGCCGGTGGCCACCGCCACCCGGGTCCGGCCCGGCCGGGCGGCGAGGGGGTTGCCCCGGCCGGCGAGGCGGGTGAGCAGCGATCCGAGGGAGACGAGAGATCGCGGGATGCTGGTCGACCGGTCGGCGGAGGGGATATCGTCCGAACGGTCAGCTCGGCCCGCGGGGCCGTTGGGGTCGTCGAGGTTGCCGTCGTTACGCATTCGACGAGGCTAGGCAGCCCTTTTCGTGATCACCCAGGCCGATCGGGTGGCCATGTTCACAATCCTGGCCGCCGAAACCGGAGCCCCGGGGCCGCCGACGCGAGGCCGGGGATGACCCTCGCGGTCCGGTCAAACCTCCGTTGCGCCATCGTCCGGGTCGTGGACGGGAGGAACGACGCGGAACGCCGAGCCCCGCCCGGTGATCCACTAACTCGTCCTTTCGGATGATGTCGGATTAGGCCATCGGCGGGAGTCCCATCCGACCTCGACCCGGTTCGCCACGATTTGATCATCATCTGCGATCCGTGAACGCGACGGAGGGGCCGCGGCACCGCGACCCCTCCGTCCTCGTCGGGCACGTCCCCGTCAGCCCGTCCTCACCGCAGTCGGAACAGCGCCGTGAGGGTCGTCCCGTCATCCGCCGTGGCGGTGGCCGCGTAGCACCGGCCCGGTGTGCGCGGCGTCTTCCAGTCGTAGACGAACCATCCCTCGGCCCGGTCGTACCGCAGATCCCTGCCGGACGGTCCCGGGGTTTCGGCGACGTCCGCGCCCGCCGCACCGGAGCAGCCGATCTGCTTCACGCTCACGGTCACCGCGTCGGTGTCGGTGATCTCCTGCGCCGCGAACAGCTCGAACGTCAGCGGCACCGTGCTGCCGGCCTTCACGGTGTTGACCGCACCGCCCATGTCGACCGGCCGGTAGAAGCCCTTCGCCGTCCACGGCAGCACCGTGTACGTCTGGCTGGCCGTGCCCACGTTGCCCGCCGCGTCGGTGGCCGTCGCGGTGAGGGTGTGCGTCCCGACGGTGGTGCGGTAGCCGCTCACCACACAGCTCGCCGGACCGGAGGTGGCGTCGCTCGCGGTGCAGGTGGGCGCCGCCGGGACAGAGCCGAAGTACACGATGCCGACCGTCGAGTCGAAGCGGGCCGTCGGCGCGGCCGTGTCGACCCGGACCGTCGCCTCCTTCAACTCCTCGACGTTGCCGCTGACGTCCACCGAGCGGAACTCGACGCGGTGAGCGCCCTGCTGGTCGACCGTGACGGGCGACGTGTACGCGGTCCACGCGCCGCCGTCGAGCCGGTACTCCGTACGGTCCACGCCGAACGCGTCCTGGGCGTGGAGCGTGAAGGACGGGGCGCTCGTGTACCAGCCGCCCGCGCCGTCCGGCTCCGCCGGTGACCACGCCACCGTCGTGGTGGGCGCGACGGAGTCGTCACCCACGGTGAGGGTCAGCGTGGTCTGCGTGGTGCCGGCCTCGCTCACGTACTCGGGCAGGACGAGGTCACCCACGACCGTGTGGCGACCGGGTGTGTCGAGGACGCTCTCGTCGAAGCGCCACCGCACCCCGATGGCCTGGTTGTCCCGCGAGCCGTCGTTGTACGACACCTCCACCCGCTCGGGCAGCCAGGGAC
Organism: Micromonospora costi; assembly: GCF_003626655.1. GTDB lineage: Bacteria > Actinomycetota > Actinomycetes > Mycobacteriales > Micromonosporaceae > Micromonospora > Micromonospora costi. The sequence goes on along the minus strand of NZ_RBAN01000005.1, from coordinate 198,019 downwards.
GCTGACCCACCCGCACGCTCTGTGCGAACGTCTCGGCTCCCTGGATCGAGATGCCTCCCGGCGCCGTCTCCGGACGGACGTAGATCCGGGCCTCGGCGATCAGGCCGTACAGGTCGTTCGTGCCGTAGACCACGAACGGCTCCACGTTGGCGTCGGCGACCATCTCCGGCGTGATCTCCTGCCAGGCGAAGCCGACCCGACCGCGCTCGCCGCTGGCGTAGACGGCGTCGAGGGTGGCCGGCAGTGTCGGGACCTCACCCACGGTGGTCCGCATGAGCACCGGCTGGCGTACCGAGTCGATGATCTCGCCGTTCGCCCGCCAGCGCAGGACGCCCGTGCCGGCGCCCGCACCCATGACACCCCAGATGCGGATCCGCAGCCGGCTCGTGGTGACCGGCGCGAAGTCGAGGTGGTTGGCGGTGTTGACGGCCAGCGCGTCGGCGTACGACGAGCCGTTGGTGAGCGTGACCGGCGTCCAGGTGGTGCCGTCGTCGGAGGTCTCGACCGCGTAGGTGGTGGCCGTCGGCCGCCGGGTGCCGCCGTTGTCGTCGTACCAGTAGATGTCGGTCGACGACAGCCGCACCGGCGAGTCCCAGGTGTACTGGATCCACGCCGCCCGCTGGAGGCTGGTGCCGTTCTGCTGCTGGCCCCAGTTGCCCCAGCCGTTGCCCGAGCCGGGGCTCGAACTGCTCGGGTTGCCGGCGTCGTTGACCCGGTCGTGGTTCTCCCACGACGCCGTGCCGCTGGTCGTGACGGTCGCCGAGGCGCCGAACTCGGCGACGATCTCCCGCTCGGTGAGGGTCACCGGCACGGTCGTCTCCGTACGCCGGTCCCCGTCGTCGGCGAAGAACCGGAACACGTAGTCACCGGGTCGGGTGCCGGTCACCGTGGTGGTCAGCCCGTCGCGATCGGAGTAGATGACGCTCGCCCCCGGCGGGGCGGAGACCGTCTCCCACCCGACGGTCAGTTCGTCGTCGTAGGGGACGCCGTCGTCGGCGGCCGTGCCGACCAGCCGGGTGGACAGGTTGCCGTCGGCCGAGCCGTCGCGGGTGGCGGTGACGGTGGGCGCCTGGTTGGCGACGGGCGGCACCTCCCGACCCGAGTCGAAGACCTGGATCTCGGAGATCGCGGTGTAGAAGGTCGGGCTGTTGGTGAAGGCCACACGCAGCTTGTCCGACGTGACGGTCCGGAACAGCGCCTCGTTGAACTTGGCGGCCGGCACGGCTGGGTTCTTGAACTGGTCCGGCACCGCCGACCAGCCGCCGTGGCCGTCGGGGGCCTGGATCCACCAGCGTGCGGGCTCGCGGTAGCCACCGGCCTGCCGGTCGCTCACGAAGGTCACCTTGACGTTGTCGAAGGACCGGGCCGAGCCCAGGTCCAGCTCGACGTAGCCGTTCTTCTCGGTGGTGCCGTGGTTGCCCCAGTACGGCTCGTTCGCGGTGATCCCGTCGGTCACCGCGGCCAGCGACACCGGCCGCTCGGTCTCGGCGACCGCGCCCGGGGTGTGGTTCATCGACGTGGTGCTCCACCCCGGTGTGTGGAACTGCCGCCACGGCGTGGGCCGCGGGCCCTGCTGGGTGTACGACGAGCGCAGCCCGGCGCCGGCGGCCAGGTTCGGCGCGTCCTCGGTGAGGTCGATGCCGGCCGTCTTCAGGTACGCGACCACCCGCTCGTCGGCGATGCCGGTGTCGACCGCCGTCGGGAAGTCGTCGCCCTCCGCGGCGGTGTAGGTGACCGTGAGGCCGTCCTCGGCGTCGACCCGGTTGGTGTTCGGGTCGTAGGTGAGCGTGCCGAGCGCGTCCGTGCTGACCTTCTTCGCGCCGTCGACGAAGAGGCTGTAGCCGGCGCCGAGGCCGTACCTGCTGCCGTCGGGGTCCCAGACGATCGTCAGGTCGTGCCCGTGGTACCGCACGTTGTTGACCATGAAGTGGTCGTAGCCGAACCTGATCGGCCACAGTTCGATCTTGTCGTCGGAGCGTGGCTGGAGACCCGCCATGTCCTCGACGAAGATGTAGTTCATGTTCCCGAGCATCACGTGGTTCGGGTTGTTGCGGTTGTACGTCTTCGCGGTCGGGTTCCAGTTCGAGTAGTACTCGGCCTGGTTCGGGGCCCGCAGGTCCGCGTTCGGGTAGATGCTCCAGGCCATCCAGTCCAGCAGCCGCTTGGCGTACGCCGGGGTGACGTACTTCTGCTCCGGGTCGTAGTGGCGCAGCGCGGAGCGGACACCGCGGTACTGGACCGTGAAGTTGATGTTGGAGAAGTTGTTGGAGCCACCGATGCCGTAGGCCGCCCGGTCGTACTGGTTGGCGGTGTAGAACGGGAAGATCGGGAAGTTGTCGCCGTAGGTCAGGAACCGGAAACCGTCGACGTACGTACGCCACTGGTCGTACGGGATGAGGTTCTCGGCGTAGACGTCGTACAGGTTGGACTCCTTGGCCGGGATCAGGTCCCGGGCGTCGGCCGGCAGCGGGTTGGCCCGGCCGTTGGAGCTGGCCGCCGAGGTGGCGCCGTGGGAGGTGCCGGCGAGGAACATCCGCATGTCCGGGCTCCACAACCGGCCGAGGACGGCCTCGCGGATCTCGTCGGCGCGGGCGGCCGCCGCGTCGACGGTGGCCCGGTCGGCGCCGGACATCTGGTACAGCTGGCGGGCGGCGTCGAACGCGCCCCACACGTACGCCGACTCGGGGCGCTCGATGGTGCGGGCGCCGGGCGCACCGGCGTTGGCCTTCGGGAAGCCGAAGCTGATGGCGTCGGCGTCGTTGCCCGGCATGTAGTTGGTGTCGTAGGCGATGAGCTTGTCGCCGTTGCCGTCGTAGTGCTCGAGCTGGCCCACGCCGTCGCCGGCGAAGTAGTCGGCGAACTTCCGGGCGACCTCCGCGCCGCCGCCGTGCACGTTGTACGCCTCCAGGCCGGCGGTGCCGAGGTACTGCGAGTAGTGGTTGTTCCAGCTCGTGTGGCCCGGGCTGTCCAGGAACGCCGACGAGCCGGACAACTCGCCGATGTTGAGGATCTGCCCGTACGGCAGGTACGGCGTGCGCAGCCACTTGGTGTCCTGCAGGTGCATGGGCTGGGTCAGCGCGACCGCGTTCTGATAGAGGTTCGCCCCCTCGACCGTGGTGGGGTACTGGTAGACGTAGCCGGGCGCGTTGGCGTCGAGGCTGTTGTACCGCTCGCCCCACCAGCGGTAGACGATCGCCTTCTCCAGCGCGGGATCCGGCACGTCGACGTAGGGCACGTCCTGGGCCCACTGGCGGTTGAACGCGGTGATCCCGGTGCGTACGGCCTCGGCCGGCGGCATCGCGGCGTACTCCCGGTAGCTGCGGACGGTCTCCGGCAGGGTGGGCGAGGAGACGGCGCCGACGACCGACAGCGACACCGAGCCACCGGCAGGCACGGTCACCTGGCGGTCCAGGTTGGCGCCGGCCCGGGTGAAGCCGGCGGCGGTGAGGTCGACCGTGACGGTGTTCCAGGCGGTGTCGACGAGGCCGTTGTTGGCGCCGCTGGTGACGGTACGGGTGCCGGTGAGGTGGGCGTCGCCGTCGCCCGGCCGGGTGGCCAGCGGCGACGCGGCCCGGACGGTGAAGGTGACCGAGGCGTCGCCGGGGTTGCGGAAGTCGACGGCGGTGACCGCGACGTTGTCGTAGGTGATGAACCTCGTGAGGTCCGCGGTGACGCCGGTGGCGCCGATCGTGTACCGGCCGCGGGCGTGGCTCGGGGCGTTGAACCGCTCGGCGTTGACCTCGGTGACGGTCTGCCCGGGCACGGTCACCGTGTAGAGGTTGCCGAGGTTGTTGGGGCCGCCGACGTACGTGTTGCCGGCGAAGCCCATCACGGCGAAGGTGTTGGTGTTGGCGCCCCGCAGGTAGAGGGAGCGGCCCCGGGTCATGAGCACGGCCGCGCCGACCGGCCCACGGACGCCGAGGATCCGGTCCAGGTAGTAGTCCGTGCCGCCGGCGGCCAGGTCCTTTTCGAAGATCGACTGATGCATGCTGGCCGCCGTGAAGGGCACGCCGGGCTGCAACTGCGCGGCGACCTCGCCGACGTTGCCGTAGACGGGGTCCCCGATCTCCATCGAGTGGTGCAGGCCGTCGGTGTAGACCCCGACGTCACCCTCGTTGCCGGGGAGGACCGGACCGTCCGCGTGGGCGGCGGACGGCAGACCCACCACCCCTCCGACCACCAGCGCGGCCACGGCGACCCAGGTGGGCGCCCTCCGCGCGCGTTGACTGGCCATCTCTACCTCCGTGTCTGCGGTGCGGCCGGGAGCGGGCACGCGGCCGGCTCATGTATGAATTGATGCCGATCTTTCGCATCGGACGTCTCCCCTGGCCCCGCTCCGGTACGTCGGCGAGGGAAGACGGGCGGTCAGCCCTTGATGGCGCCCGAGGTGAAACCGCGGACGTAGCTGCGCTGCATGAAGGCGAAGAGCACGAGGCACGGCACGGCCATGAAGACGACACCGGCCTCGAGCGCGGCGTAGTCGATCGACCCGTGGCTGGCCGTACGCATGTTGACCACGGCGAGCGTGGTGGTGAACCGGTCGGTCGAGTTGAGCAGGATCAGCGGTGCGAAGAACTCGCTCCACGAGGTGAGGAACGCGAACAGCCCGACCGTCACCAGGCCGGGTCGCACGGCCGGCAGCATGATCCGTACGAGGGTGCCGAAGCTGGCGCAGCCGTCCATCTGCGCCGACTCCTCCAGCTCGTGCGGCACCGCCTCGAACGAGTTGCGCATCATGAAGATCGAGAACGGGAGCTGGAACATGATGAGGACAAGGCTCAGGCCGACGAGCGTGTCCTCCAGGCCGAGCCAGCCGAGCAGGACGTAGAGGGCGATCAGGATCGTCGCGTACGGCACCATGAGGATCGCCAGGGTCAGCAGGAAGAGCAGGTCCCGGCCGGGGAACCGGAAGCGGCCGAAGGCGTACCCGCCCAGGGTGGCGACCACGAGCGTGCCGCCGACGGTGAGCGCGCTGACCACGACGCTGTTGACCACGTGGTGCGGCCGGATGCCGTTGTCGGAGGTGAACAGCCGGTCGTAGTTCTCCAGGCCGAAGCCGGAACCCGTACGCACCGAGGCCCAGCCGCTCCACAACAGCGGGAACAGGAACAGGATCGCCAGGGCGGCGCCGGTGACCGAGTAACCCCACCGGGAACGGGCACGGGAGTCGAACATGGCGGCCTCCTCAGTTCGACCGGCGGCGCAGGACGCCGAGCTGGATGACGTTGAAGACGACGAGGACCCCGAGCAGCACGACGGAGATCGCGGCGGCCGACCCGAGGTCGAGCCGGATGAACGCCTCCCGGTAGATCACCATGACCAGGGAGGTGGTGCTGTTGTCCGGGCCGCCGCGGGTCAGGATCCAGAACTGGTCGAACGCCAGCAGCGACCCGGTCACCATGAGCGTGAGGACCAGCGCGATGGTGGGCCGCATGAGCGGCAGCGTGATGCGGCGGAAGGTCTGCCACCGCCCGGCGCCGTCGACCCGGGCCGCCTCGTAGATCTCCGGCGGGATCGCCTGCAGGCCGGTCAGCAGGATCAGCATGTTGAACCCGGCGAACCGCCAGAGCACGAGCACGACCGCGGAGGTGAGCGCCGAGTTCGCGCTGCCGCTGGTCCAGGAGACGTACCCGTCGACCAGCCCGAGCCGGCCGAGCAGGTCGTTGACGGGACCGATCTCGTCGCTGAGCAGGCCGAGGAAGAGCAGGGAGGCGCTCGCGAAGCCGACCGCCATCGGCAGGAGGAAGGCCGTGCGGAACATCCCGACGCCCGGCCGGCGGTGCTGCACGAGCAGCGCCAGGCCGAGCGAGATCGCGAACAGCAGGACGGTGATGACCAGCGTGTACTTCACCGTGAACCAGGTCGCCGACCGGACGAGGTCGTTGTCGGCGATGCCGGTGAAGTTGTCCGGCGCGTTGAGGGTGGGTGGCGCGAGCAGCGGCCAGCGGTGCAGCGACATCCATCCGACGAGCACGAGCGGGACGAGGAAGAACAGGACCACCATCGCGGCCGTCGGGCTGGCGTACGCGATGCCGAGCCAGGCCCGGCGGGCCCGGCGCCGGCGCAGCGGGCGGCTGGCCGGCGTCGTCGCGCCCGCCCCGGCCGTCCGTTCCCGGGTCGGATCGGTCGTGGTCGTCATCGTGTCCTCCCTGGACGGTGGGACCTGGCCGGGGGCGGTCAGGTCCCTCCCGTCGGACTCAGCCCTGTTGCAGGGACTTGGTGATGTCGGCGTTGCCCTTGGCGAGCGCGGCCGCCGCGTCGTCGAAGAGCGCACCGCGGACGGTCTGCAACCACGGGCTCTGGGGGTCGTTGAAGGACGCGTTGAAGTTGCGGGCGTACGGCGTCCTCCCCTTGGCCATGAGCGAGTTGATCAGCACGATCCGCTCGTCGGCCTGCGAGTACTTGTTCGACGCCAGGTCGGTGCGGGTGGGCACGCCCTTGTTCTTCGCGACCACCTCGACCTGGGCCTCGTCGGACATCGTCCAGGCCAGGAAGTCCCACGCCTGCGCCGCCTTTCCGCTGGTGGCGCCGATGCCGATGGCGTCGCCGCCCACGAAGGTCGACTCCCCGCCGTCGGGGCCGCTGATCGGCGCGACGCCCATCTTCACGCCCTTCTCCTCGATGAGGCCGAGCCAGACCGACGGGCCCGGCGCGATGCCGATCTTTCCGTTCTGGAGCGCGCCGAGCCAGGTGGGACCGGCCTCGTCGCGGGAGGCCGGAGCGGCGACGCCCTCCTCGTAGAGCGACCGGTACAGGGCGAAGACCTCGGCCATCTCCGGGGAGTCGACCCGGGCGTTGGTGCCCTTGTCGTCGAGCACGTCACCACCGGCGGCCCACACCGACGGCCAGAACGTGAACTCGACGCAGCCGCCGCAGTTGCCGCCGAAGTAGGTGCCGTTGACGTCACCGCCCAGCTTGTCGACCGCGCGGGCCTGCTCGGCGAACTCCTTGAGCGTCGTCGGCGGCTTCTCCGGGTCGAGGCCGGCCCTGGTGTAGAGGTCCTTGTTGTAGAGCATCACCGACATGTCGATGGTGTGCGGCACGGCGTAGGTGCGGCCCTCCCAGGTGCCCGCCCGGACGTGCGCCGGCGCGACCTTGTCCTTGACGTCGAGGGCGCCGAACCGGTCGGTCACGTCGAGCCACAGGCCCTGCGACGCGTACTGCGGGGCGAAGACCACGTCGGCGGCGAACAGGTCGGGCAGCGCCTTCGCGCCGGCCGCGGACGCGAGCTTCGCCGGGTACTCCTCGTTGGGGTAGGCGGTGACCTGCACCTTGTTCTTGTGCGTGGCGTTGTACGCCTCGGCGTACGCCTTGCTCATCGCCTCGGTGGCCGCGCGGGTCCACAGGGTCAGGGTGGCGCCGTCGTCGACAGCCGCCTGGTCGCCGCCGGTCGCGCCGTCGTCGCCGCCGCACGCGGTGGCCACGGTCATCAGCAGCGCGGCGGCCGCCAGGGCGACCGCCCGTCGGGCTCGGTATCTGGCCATTCGTACTCCTTCGACGAGGTGACTAGCGGGCGTCGGTGGTCGTGGGCAGCCAGACCCGCATGGTGGCGGGTCCGCGGCGGGCCCAGCGGTGGTACGGCAGCAGGCGGACGGGCGCGAGCCGCGTCTCGTCGGCGGTCGCGGCGGCCTCGCCGTACGGCCAGGCCCGCGGAACGGGTGTGGCCAGGTGGGCCCACACGGCGACGCGGCCGGCGTCGTCGTCGTGCGGAACGCGTCCCGGGTCGACGCGGACCAGGTCGAGGTCGCCGACCGGCTCGTCCCTCGTGGACTCCGCGCAGTAGACGACCGGCCCGCGCTCGATCGCGACGCAGCCGCGGACGGCGTCGATGCGCGGGTCCGGAAACGTGAAGCGCGGCGCCATCGGCAGGTGGAGCCGGATCTCGTCGCCGGCGGCGAAGTCGCGCCGCACGGTCAACCGGCCCTCGGGCGCGGGCCGGGACACGCCGTCCACCTCGACCGTGGCCCCCCGCGCCCAGGCGGGCACCCGCAGGGTCAGCGGCCAGGCGCCGCCGTCGGTGGCGTCGACGCGGACCGTCACGGTGCCGCTGTCCGGGTAGCCGGTGCTGACGGCGAGGACCACCCGGCGCCCGTCGGCGAGGCGGGTGTCGATCCGGGCGTCCGCGTACTGCAGCACGCGTAGCCCGTCGCCGTCGGCGGCCGCGAGGTACGTGCCGAGGCTCGCGAGCAGCCGCGCGACGTTGGGCAGGCAGCACGAGACCTCGAACCAGGGCGCGCGCGGACCACCGCCGAAGCCGAGCTGCTCCTCGTCCTCGGGCAGGGCCCGGGTGGGCGTGCGCTGGTGCAGGCTGTGGGCGTAGAAGAAGGCGCGCCCGTCGTCGTCGACCGCGGTGGCGATCACGTTGTAGAGGATGCGCTCGATCACGTCGGCGTAGCGGTCCTCGCCGGTGGCAAGCAGGAGACGCCAGGCGAGCATCACGGCCGCCACGCCCGCGCAGCTCTCCGAGTACGCCCGGTCGGCCGGCAGCACGAAGTCGTCGCCGAACGCCTCGTCGGCGTACCGGGAGCCCATTCCGCCGGTGAGGTAGGTGCGCCGGGCGAGGGTCCGGTCGAACTGCCCGGCCACCGCCCGCAACAGGTCGTCGTCGCCGGTCTCCACCGCCACGTCGACGGCGCCGCAGGCGAGGTAGAGGGCGCGGACGGCGTGGCCACGCAGGACGGTGGCGGAACGGACCGGGATGTCGTCGCTGTAGTACGACCAGCCGAACTGGTGCGGTGGCAGGCTCTGGTGCCCCCGCCGGTCGACGAAGAGCGCCGCCTGGTCGAGGTAGCGCCGCTCGCCGGTCAGGCGGAACAGCTCGACCAGCGCGGTTTCGATCTCGGGGTGGCCGCAGATGCCCGGGTTGCCGGCCGGCCCGAACGTGGCGCAGACCTGGTCGGCGACGCCCCGGGCGATCCGCAGCAGCTCGCCGGGCCCGTGGATCCGCGTGTGGGCGACCGCGGCCTGGAGCAGGTGGCCCGCGCAGTAGAGCTCGTGGCCCGAGGCGAGGTCGCTGTAGCGGGGTTGCTGGCCGGGGCGGCCGAAGGCGGTGTTGAGGTAACCGTCGGGCTCCTGAGCGGCGCCGATCGTCGCCACCAGGTCGTCGATCTCGCGGGTCCGCGCCGGATCCGGGCGGCGGCCCGTCTCCCACGCCATGGCCTCGACGAGCTTGTAGACCTCCGAGTCGGAGAACTCCCGTCCACGCCGCTCGACCGGCCCGGCGGCGTCACCCAGCGCGAAGTTCCCGATCCAGCCCACCTTCTCCATCCAGGTCCGGGCGTGGTCGAGGGTCGCCTCGCCGTTGACGCGCTGCCGGTCGGCCCAGAACCCGCCGGTGACGTGCGCCTCGGCGAGGCCGAGCGGACGCAGCGTGCCACGGGACGGGTCCACCGGCCGGCCGCCGGTCGGGTCGGGAGCTGACATCCGCTACCTCCTGGCTTGGGTGACCGGGGTCACTCTGGCGCCCACCCTGGCCTACGAAAACCTTTTCGGCAAGATGTTCGACCGGTAACAAATTGGCGAACCGCTGGGCGTACTCTCACGCTCTACACTCGGCTTCTCGCCGAAACACCACGCCGAAAGGTTTTTCGATGGGCAGGCAACGCACGCAGGCCGTGACGCTGACCGACGTCGCCCGCCGGGCCGGCGTCTCCGTCGCCACCGCCTCGAAGGCGCTCAACGACCGCGCCGAGGTCGCGCCGGCGACGCGGGAGCGGGTGCTGCGGGCCGCGAGCGAGCTGTCCTTCCATCCGAACGCCCTCGCCCGCGGCCTGATCTCGGGCCGCACCCGCACCATCGGGCTGCTCACCGACGAACTCGGTGGCCGTTTCTCCATCCCGATCCTGCTCGGCGCCGAGAACGCGCTCGGCAACGAGCAGATGTCCGTCCTGCTCTGCGACGCCCGCGGCGACGCGATCCGCCGCCAGCACTACATCCGCACGCTGCTGGCCCGGCGCGTCGACGGCTTCATCGTCATGGGCGACAGCAACGACGTGCGGCCGTCGCTGACCCGCGAGATCCCGGTCCCGGTCGTCTACGTCTACGGCGAGTCCGCCGACCCCGACGACGTCTCCCTGCTGGCCGACGACGAGGGCGGCGCCCGTCTCGCCGTCGAGCACCTCGTGGCCCTGGGCCGGCGGCGCATCGCCCACGTCACGGGTCCGCACAGCTACCGCGCCGCCCGCGACCGGGTCACCGGGCTGCGCGCCGTGCTCGATGAGCACGGGCTCACCCTGGCGGGCCGGGAGCCGCTGTACGGCGAGTGGTCGCAGCGCTGGGGCCGGCACGCCGCACACATGCTCCTCGCGGCCGACCCGGACATCGACGCCGTGTTCTGCGGCAACGACCAGATCGCGACCGGCGTCGCGCAGACGCTGCTCGACCTCGGCCGGCGCATCCCCGACGACGTGGCCATCGTCGGCTACGACAACTGGGAGGACTTCGCGACCGACTGCCGGCCTCCCCTCACCACCGTCGACCTGAACCTCGAACAGCTCGGCGCGAGCGCCGTGCTGCACCTGTTCTCGGCCCTCGACGGCAAGCCGTCGCGCGGTGTCCTCCGCCAGCCGTGCCGTCTGGTGGTCCGCGAGTCCACCGGTCCGTCGGCGCCGCCCGCGCCACGACGGCCCACGGCGGCGGAGTGACCCGCCCGACCGCGCCGGCGGGCCGACCTGCGGGTACGACCCGCCGTACCGACCCGTGGGACCGACCCGAACGCCGGAGGACGGTCGCGCTCCCAGCGGCGCTACAGTGATCGATGACATCGGGCGGGAGGCGGGGGCAGGTGGCACGGGGAGGCTCAGCGAGTCAGGCGGGAACCGGCAGCGTGAGCCGGCCCCGCGCCACGGTCATGCGGGACGTGGCACGGCTCGCCGGGGTCTCCCACCAGACCGTCTCCCGCGTGCTGAACAACCATCCGAACGTGCGGCAGGAGACCAGGGACCGCGTCGTCCAGGCCATGGAGGCGCTCAACTACCGCCGCAACCTGGCCGCCCGCACGCTGGTGACGCGACGCTCGGGGACGCTGGGCATCGTCGGGTTCGAGAGCACGCTGTTCGGGCCGGCCTCGATGCTGTACGCCATCGAGGACGCCGCCCGCGCCGCCGGCTACTTCGTCACCGTGGCCACCGTCCGGCGCCTCGACCGGCAGTCGGTGCTCGACGCGGTCGACCGGCTCGCGCAACAGTCGGTGGAGGGCATCATCGCCATCTCGCCGAAGCCGGCGGTCACCAACGCGCTGGTCCAGGTGGCCTCGGTGCTCGCCTGCGTGGGCGTGGGCGCCGCCGGCGACGACGCCGTGCCCACCGTCCGGGTGGACAACCGCGCGGGCGCCGCCCTCGCCACCCGCCACCTGCTCGACCTCGGTCACGCCACCGTGCACCACATCGCCGGCCCGCCGGACTGGCCGGAGGCGGTGGAGCGGGTCGACGGCTGGCGCGAGACCCTCTACGCGGCCGGCGCCGTCGTGCCGCCGGTCCATCCGCGGGAGTGGACCGCCCGCTCGGGCTACGAGCAGGGCCAGAAGCTGGCCGCCGACCCGGCCGTCACCGCGATCTTCTGCGCCAACGACCAGATCGCCCTGGGCGTGCTGCGGGCACTGCACGAGGCCGGCCGGCGGGTCCCCGACGACGTGAGCGTCGTCGGGTTCGACGGCATGCCCGACTCCGAGTACTTCCTGCCGCCGCTCACCACTGTGCGGCAGGACTTCGCCGAACTCGGCCGGCGCAGCATCGACATGCTGCTGCGGAAGATCGACTCCACCGGGCAGCCGGCCGAGCACATGCTGCTGGAGCCCGAACTCATCCTCCGCGACAGCGCGGGCGCGGCGCGGAGCTGACCGGGCCCTCCCGGCAAGGCGCCGCACCGCGAGGGAGCCGGCCGGGCAGCGCTCAGACCACAAGCGGCAGCCGGTCCTGGTGCAGACGGAAGGTGTCGAGGTCGCGGGGATCGGCCGCGAGGCGCAGCCCCGGAAGACCCTGCGCGATCCGCTCGAACATGATCCGCGCCTCCAGCCGCGCCAGGTGCGCGCCGAGGCAGAAGTGGATCCCGTACCCGAACGCGATGTGCCGGCGGACGTCGGGCCGGTGGATGTCGAACTCGTGCGGCCGCGCGAACACCGCGGGATCCCGGTTGGCGCCCCACAGGGACAGCCCCACGCGGTCGTACGCGGGGATCCGGCCGCCGGCGATCTCGACGTCGCGGAAGGCGTACCGGGGTGGCACGATCTCGACCGGGCCGCGGAACCGCAGGGTCTCCTCGACCACGGCGCTCGCCAACGCCGGCTCGTCCCGCAGCGCCTGCCACTGCGCCGGGTGCCCGAGCAGGAGCCGGACGCCGTTGACGATCAGGTCGACGGTCGTCTCCTGGCCGGCGATGAGCAGCAGTTGCACGAGGGCCACCAGCTCGTCGCGGTCGAGGCGGTCGCCCCGGTCCTCCCGCGCCACGAGGTCGGAGATCAGGTCCTCCGCCGGGGCGGCGCGGCGCCGGGCGGCCAGCTCGTCGAGGTAGGCCGCGAACTCGACGGTGGCCGCGCGGGCGTCCACACTGGCCGAGACGATCGCGGCCGACCACGCCCGGAACCGCGGTCGGTCCGGTTCCGGCACGCCGACCAGCTCCGCGATGACGTTGACCGGTACGGGATCGGCGAGGTGGGTGACCGCGTCGAGCCGGCCCTGCCGGCGCGCCTCGGTCACCAGACGGTCGGCGAGATCGGTGATCCACGGCTCCAGCCGGGCCACGGCCCGCGCCGTGAAACCGCGGCTGACCAGGCCCCGCAGTCGGGTGTGGTCCGGTGGGTCCAGGCTGATGAGCTGGCGGGCCTCGATTCTCGCGACCTCGTCGCCGTCGGGACCGGCCGGCCGGTGCGCGACCGGGCAGTGACGGTGGATCTCGTGCCCGATGGCGGGGTGGTGCAGCCCGGCCAGCACGTCGGCGTGTCCGGCCACCACCCAGAACCGGTTGCCCGCGGGATCGATCTGGAGCACCGGCCGCCCGGCGGCCCGCACGCGGTCGTAGAACTCGTGCGGATCGCGGCGGACCAACGGGTCCCACAACTCCGAGAGGCCGAACGCCGGAACCACGCCGCCTCCTCGATGAGGACCGTTCCGCGGGGAAGTTGAGCGCTAACATAGATATGTTTCCGCAGCGTGTCAAACCCCGGACCTTACTTGTACGTAGGGATTGACGGTCGCTTTAGTTAACGTTCACACTTCCGGGCACAGGCAGGTACGGCCGCCGATGGCGTGACCGCCGTCCGAGAGCCGCGCCAACGGCTCTTCCTCGACCCGCCCACCGTCCGGCAGAGGAGCTTCGATGCGATAGCGACCGTCCCGGCGACGAGCGACGTCGGCGAGGCGGGCGGCCCGGGGACCTCCCCGCGCCCTCCCGGGGCGCGCCGCTTCCGCCGTACGCACCCGCGCCTCGCCACACCCGCCCGCTCCCCCGGTGGCACGGCCGGGCCTCCCGCGGACGGGCGGGACGAGGCGCACCGACACGTCCACGACGGGCCACCGAACGGTGAGCCGATCCCTGGCGACCGCACCGCCACCAGCGCGACACGAACGGCCGGCACCCGACCGGGCCTCGGCGACCCCCGAACACCCGCCGCGGGAACGCGCCCGTGAGCGGTGTGCGGAACCGGCGACGGCCGTCCACTCCCCCGTACCGATGTGGAAGGACGATCTTCAGTGGCCCCATCCGACAAGCTCTCCGTCAATCGACGTCAACTCCTCCAGGCATCGGCGGTCGGCGTGGCCGCGGCGGCAGGCGCCGCCGCGCTCCCGGCGGCCGCGCAGGCCGCCGTGGAGACCGGGGCGCCGGCCGGCCCCGCGGCGTCCCCCGCCGCGATCCCCGCGGACCCCGGCCCCGGCGGCACCGCCCCGGTGCGGCCGTTCCAGCTGCGCGAGGTGAAGCTGGGCGGGGGCCTGCTCCAGGAGAAGCGCGACCGCATCAAGGACTTCCTCCGGCAGTACGACGAGCGGCGCTTCCTCGTGCTGTTCAACAACCAGGCCGGGCGCCCGAACCCGCCGGGAGTGTCGGTGCCCGGCGGCTGGGAGGACGGCGGGCTGCTGAGCGGCCACTGGGCCGGACACTTCATGACGGCGCTGGCCCAGGCGTACGCCGACCAGGGCGAGCCGATCTTCAAGACGAAGCTCGACTGGATGGTCGGCGAGATCGCCGCGTGCCAGGCCGCGATCACCGCCCGGATGGGCACGGGCGGTCCGGGCGATGAGGACCCGGGCACCCCGCAGATCGGGCGGGTGCCGGGCCGGTTCGGCAACGGCCTGCGCCTCAACGGCCCCAGTCGGGCCCAGCACGTGACGCTGCCGCAGGAGGCGATCAGCCAGCTCGCCGACTTCACCATCGCCACCTGGGTGAACCTCGCCTCGGCCCAGAACTGGAGCCGGCTGTTCGACTTCGGTCAGAACACCACGGTCAACATGTTCCTCACCCCGCGCGCCGGCGTCACCGGCAACGCGCCGAGGTTCGCGATCACCGTCGGCGGCTCCGGTGGAGAGCAGCAGATCAACGGCAACGCCGCGCTGCCCACGAACGAGTGGGTGCACCTGGCCGTCACGCTGTCGCAGAACACCGGCACCCTGTACGTCAACGGTCAGGTCGCCGGCACGAACACGAACATGACCCTCAACCCGACCCATCTCGGGAACCCGGGGAACCGGTGGATCGGCCGCTCCCAGTACGGCGACCCGTTCCTGGACGCGACGATCGACGAGTTCCACATCTTCGACCGGGCCCTGAGCCAGGAGCAGATCCGGTCTCTGCTCGACTCGCCGGCCGGCACCACCGGGGGCGGGACCATCGCCTGGTACCGGTTCGACGAGGACGGCGGCACCACCATCGAGGACGCCTCCCCCAACGGCCGCGACGGCGGCATCGTGGCGAGCCAGAGCGGTGGCGCCGCCGCGTGGATCCCGACCCACCCCGGCTACGTGGGCGCCATCCCCGAGGACGCGGTGCTCCGGCTCGGCCCTCCGCGGTACGCCGTCTACGGCGGCAACGCGAGCACCAACACCTGGGCGCCCTGGTACACCCAGCACAAGATCATTCGTGGCCTGCTCGACGCGTACTACCACACCGACAACGCGACGGCGCTCGACGTGGTCGTCAAGATGGCCAACTGGGCGCACCTCGCCCTGACCGTCGGGGACAAGAACCATCCGGCATACACGGGCCCGATCACCCGGGACAACCTGAACTACATGTGGGACCTCTACATCGCCGGTGAGTTCGGCGGCGCGAACGAGGTCTTCCCCGAGATCTACGCGCTCACCGGCGACGCGCGGCACCTGGAGACGGCCAAGTGCTTCGACAACCGGGAGTCGCTGTTCGACGCCTGCGTCGAGAACCGGGACATCCTCGTCGTGACCCCGGAGAACCGTCCCGGCCGTCGCCGGCCCGACCGGCTGCACGCCAACACGCACGTGCCGCAGTTCATCGGGTACCTGCGCGTCTTCGAGCACAGTGGCGAGCAGGAGTACTTCCAGGCCGCGAAGAACTTCTTCGGCATGGTCGTCCCGCACCGCATGTTCGCCAACGGGGGCACGAGCGGCAACTACCCCGGATCCAACAACAACATCGAGTTGTTCCAGAACCGGGACAACATCGCCAACGCGATCGCCCAGGGCGGCGCGGAGACCTGCACCACGTACAACCTCATCAAGCTGGCCCGCAACCTGTTCCTGCACGAGCACGACCCCGCCTACATGGACTACTACGAGCGGGGCCTGATCAACCAGATCACCGGTTCGCGTGCCGACACGGCGAGCGTGAGCAACCCGCAGGTCACGTACTTCCAGCCGTTGACGCCGGGCGCCAACCGCAGCTACGGCAACACCGGCACCTGCTGCGGCGGGACGGGCCTGGAGAACCACACGAAGTACCAGGAGACGATCTACTTCAAGTCCGCCGACGGCGGCACGCTGTGGGTCAACCTGTTCGTGCCGTCCACCCTGACCTGGGCCGAGAAGGGCTTCACCGTCACGCAGGAGACGAGCTTCCCGCGGGACGACCGCACGAAGCTGGTCGTGAACGGCAGGGGCCGGCTCGACATCAAGCTGCGGGTCCCGGGCTGGACGGAGAAGGGCTTCTTCGTCTCGGTCAACGGCGTCGCCGTCGACGTCGACGCGAAACCGGGCAGCTACCTGACGCTGAGCCGGGACTGGAACCCGGGCGACACGATCGACGTGCGGATGCCGTTCAGCATCCGGGTCGAGCGGGCGCTGGACCGTCCCGACACGCAGGCGCTCTTCTGGGGGCCGGTCCTCCTGCAGATCCTCGGCAACCCGGGTGGCGGCAGCTACCGCGAGCTGACGCTCTACCGCCACCTCAAGCGCGACGGCGACTACGCGCGTGCGGGGGTCACCCACGCCGGCGCGACCCCGGCCGGTGACCCGCTCTTTGCCACGCACGGCTTCACCCTGCGGCCGTACTACATCAGCGACACCCAGCCCGTGTCGTCGTACTTCCGCCGGGTCGAGCCGACGATCGTGTTCGGCTCGATCGACACCGGGGTGCCGAACCACAAGCGCAACGACGGCCTGCCGCACTACGACGTGCCCGTGACGGGGATCCCGTCCCCCGGCACGGACGGCCCGACCTTCCTCGACCTGGTGTGGGACGAGGCGCCGTTCGCCGACCACGGCCAGTTCGTCTCGACCGTCGCGCGTACGGCGGAGGCGTTCCTCCAGGCTGGGACCTTCACCGAGGCGGAGAAGGATCTCGTGGTCTCCCACGCCGCGCGGGCGAGCCGGGAGCTCGCTCCGTAGGACCCGTCCACGTTCCACGCGCCAGGCGGCGGCCCGGTCCTCGACCGGGCCGCCGCGGCGGGTGCGTGCCCCGCGCCCCGGCGCCCCACCCGCGTCGCGCCGGAGCCCGTGCCGCGCCGTCGGGGTCCGGCGCACGGTCGCCGCCGCCGGGTCCCGGAGTGTGAGCGCTAACAGGCAGTCGGGCGGACACGCAGGTCAATGGCCTGCCCGACGCGGCACGGGCCCGGGCCCGATCTGCCGGCCATCCTGTCCACAACCACCGGGTGGAGATCGGCCGACGACGCCTGCCCCCCGAGCGGCGGCCACAGCGTTACGAGCCTGTTTCCAACCCGGTCTTGACGCGTTCGATGTGAGCGCTAACACTATGGCCAGCAGGCGAGCGGAGGATGACATGAGCGTTTCGTCCGAGCCGGACGACCGGTACGTCGTCGGCGTCGACTTCGGAACGTTGTCGGGGCGGGCCCTGGTGGTGCGCGTCCGCGACGGCGCCGAGCTGGGCACGGCGGTGCACGCGTACCGCAGCGGTGTCATGGACTCGGCGCTGGCCGCCGACGGGCAGCCGCTGCCGGCCGACTGGGCCCTGCAGGACCCCGACGACTACCGTGACGTGCTGCGGCACGCCGTGCCCGCGGCGCTGGCCGCGAGCGGTGTCGCGCCGGAGCGGGTCATCGGCATCGGGATCGACTTCACGGCCTGCACGGTGCTGCCCACCCTGGCCGACGGCACCCCGCTGTGCGAGCTGCCCGACCTGCGGACCCGCCCGCACGCCTACGTCAAGCTGTGGAAGCACCACGCCGCCCAGCACCAGGCCGACCGCATCAACGCCCTCGCCCACGAGCGGGGTGAGCCCTGGATCGGTCGCTACGGCGGCAAGATCTCGGCCGAGTGGCAGTACGCGAAGGCGTTGCAGCTTCTCGAGGAGGATCCCGAGGTCTACGGCCGGGCGGAACGGTGGATCGAGGCCGCCGACTGGATCGTCTGGCAGCTGTGCGGCGTCGAGACCCGCAACGTGTGCACCGCGGGCTACAAGGGCATCCACCAGGACGGCCGCTACCCGTCCCGGGAGTACCTGGCCGCGTTGAACCCGGACTTCGCCGACTTCGTCGAGAAGATCGACGGCCCGCTGGCACCGCTGGGCGGGCGCGCGGGCGGCCTCACCGCCCAGGCCGCAGCATGGACCGGCCTGCCCGAGGGCGTCGCCGTGGCGGTCGGCAACGTGGACGCCCACGTCACCGCGGCCGCCGCGCAGGCCCTCGACCCGGGCCGGCTGGTCGCCATCATGGGCACCTCCACCTGCCACGTGGTCAACGGCACGGAGCTGGCCGAGGTGGCCGGCATGTGCGGTGTCGTCGACGGCGGCATCAGCGCGGGTCACTGGGGATACGAGGCCGGCCAGAGCGGCGTCGGCGACATCTTCGGCTGGTACGTCGACCACGCCGCGCCCGAGGGCTACGCCTCGCACGAGCTGCTCACCGAGCAGGCCGCCGCGCAGCCGGTGGGCGCGCACGGGCTGGTGGCGCTGGACTGGTGGAACGGCAACCGGTCGTTGCTGGTCAACCACGACCTGAGCGGCGTGATCGTCGGTCTGACCCTGGCCACCCGCCCGGCCGACGTGTACCGGGCGCTGCTGGAGTCCACCGCGTACGGCACCCGCATGATCATCGAGGCGTTCGCCGAGGCGGGCGTGCCGGTCGACGAGCTGATCGTGGCGGGCGGGCTCACCGGCAACCGGCTGCTGATGCAGATCTACGCCGACGTCACGAACCGGCCGCTCGGCATCATCGGCTCGGCCCAGGGGCCGGCGCTCGGTTCGGCCATCCACGCGGCGGTCGCGGCCGGGGCCCACCCCGACGTGGCGGCGGCCTCGGCGGCCATGGGCCGGGTCGAACGCGACGCGTACCTGCCCGATCCCGAGCGGGTCCGCGCCTACGACGCGCTGTACGCCGAGTACCGGCGGCTGCACGACCACTTCGGCCGGGGCGGCGACGACGTGCTGCTGCGGCTGCGCGCCATCCGCAACGCCGCCCGGTCGGCGTCCGTTCCCACGCCGGCCGGCGAGGCCGCGCTCCCCCAGGAGGTGATGGCATGAGCGACGAGGTGGCCCGGCTGCGCGAGACGGTGGCCGCCCTGCACGCCGAACTGGTCAGGTACAACCTCGTGGCCTGGACCGCCGGCAACGTGTCGGCCCGGGTGCCGGGTCGGGACCTCATGGTGATCAAACCGAGCGGGGTGTCCTACGACGACCTCCGCCCCGGCAACATGGTGGTGTGCGACCTGGACGGTGTCGTGGTCGAGGGTGACCTGGCGCCGTCGAGCGACACGGCCGCGCACGCGTACGTGTACCGGGCCATGCCCGACGTCGGCGGCGTCGTGCACACCCACAGCGGCTACGCGACCGCCTGGGCCGCGTGCGGGGAGTCCATCCCCTGCCATCTCACCGCACAGGCCGACGAGTTCGGGGGTGAGATCCCGATCGGCCCGTTCGCCCTCATCGGCGGCGACGACATCGGCAAGGGCATCGTGGCCACCCTCACGGGGCACCGCTCGCCGGCCGTCCTGATGCGTAACCACGGCGTCTTCACCATCGGGCGCACGGCGAGGGACGCCGTCAAGGCGGCGGTCATGTGCGAGGACGTCGCCCGCACGGCCCACCTGGCCCGGACTCTGGGCGACCCGGTGCCGATCGCCCCCGAGGACATCGACTCCCTGTACGCGCGCTACCAGAACGTCTACGGGCAGACCACCATCCCGTCGGCGCGCCGGTAGCGCTCCCCCACCCCGGCCGGCGCCACCCGGGTGCGTCGGCTGGTCCACCGCACCCTCGTCGGGCACCTCCGACCGTCTGGCCGTCCGGCGCGACGGCACGACCAGGCACCACCAGGTACCCCACCTCATCGCCACAAGGAGTCAGCACATGAGGATCACCGGCAATTCCCTCACCCGCCGGCGGTTCGGCGCCATCATGGCGGCCGGGCTGCTCGCCACCGGGCTGGGCGCGTGCGCCAACAGCGACACCGGCAGCGGTGGCGGCGGCAACGACGACGGCAAAATCGTCCTCGGGTTCTCACAGGTCGGCGCGGAGAGCGGCTGGCGTACGGCGAACACCACCTCGATCAAGGAGGCCGCGACCGAGGCGGGCATCGAGCTGAAGTTCGACGACGCGCAGCAGAAGCAGGAGAACCAGATCAAGGCGATCCGCAACTTCATCCAGCAGAAGGTGGACGTCATCGCCTTCTCGCCGGTCGTGGAGTCAGGCTGGGACACCGTGCTCAAGGAGGCGAAGGACGCGAACATCCCGGTCATCCTGACCGACCGGGCGGTCGACTCGGCCGACAAGACGCTCTACAAGACCTTCCTCGGTTCGGACTTCGTCAAGGAGGGCCGGCTCTCCGGTGAGTGGCTGCTCGAGGAGACGAAGTCCGCGACCGGGCCGGTGAACATCGTGGAGCTGCAGGGCACCACCGGGTCGGCGCCGGCCAACGACCGGAAGAAGGGCTTCGCGGAGGCCATCGCCGCCAATCCCAACCTGAAGATCATCGCGTCGCAGAGCGGCGACTTCACCCGCGCCGGCGGCAAGGCCGTCATGGAACAGTTCCTCAAGGCGAACCCGAAGATCGACGTGCTGTTCGCGCACAACGACGACATGGGCCTGGGTGCCCTGGAGGCCATCACGGCGGCCGGCAAGGTCCCCGGCAAGGACATCAAGATCATCACCATCGACGCCGTCAAGGACGGCATGCAGGCCCTGGCCGACGGCAAGTTCAACTTCATCGCCGAGTGCAGCCCGCTGCTCGGGCCCCAGCTCATGGACCTGGTGAAGAAGGTGAAGGCCGGCGAGCAGGTGCCCGAGCGCATCGAGACCCAGGAGACCACCTTCACCCAGCAGTCGGCCAAGGAGGCCCTGCCGAACCGCAAGTACTGACCGACCGGCACGTCCGCCGGTGGGCGGTCGGGCCGGCGGTGTGGACCACACCGCCGGCCCGGCGCCCTTCCCCGCCGCCCCGGGGTGGGCCGGGCCGCCGCGGTCGCGCACCCGACGACAATCACGAAAGGTCTGGTGGGATGTCGGATAGGCCTCCGGTCCTGACGATGACCGCGATCAGCAAGTTCTTCCCGGGCGTCCGCGCCCTCGACGGCGTCGACTTCCGGCTGTTCCCCGGCGAGGTGCACGCCCTCATGGGCGAGAACGGCGCCGGCAAGTCCACTCTGATCAAGGTGTTGACCGGGGTGTACGGCGCCGATGCGGGGACGATCACCCTCGACGGCGCCCCCGTCTCCTTCTCGGGCCCGATGCAGGCCACCGCGGCCGGCGTGAGCACCGTCTACCAGGAGGTCAACCTCTGCCCCAACCTGTCGGTGGCGGAGAACATCTTCATCGGACGCCAGCCCGGCCGGCTCGGCTCGGTGCGCTGGCGCGAGATGCGCCGCCGCGCCAGCGCCCTGCTCGCCCGCCTCGACCTCGACATCGACGTCGGTGAGCTGCTCGGGAACTACTCCCTCGCCGTGCAGCAGATGGTGGCGATCGCGCGGGCCGTCGACGTGCAGGCCCGGGTGCTGATCCTCGACGAGCCCACGTCCAGCCTGGACAGCGACGAGGTGGCGCAGCTCATGCGCATCATGCGGCAGCTGCGCGACGAGGGCATCGCCATCCTGTTCGTCACGCACTTCCTCGACCAGGTGTACGGGATCGCCGACCGGATCACCGTGCTGCGCAACGGCCGCCTCGTCGGCGAGTACCCCACCGCCGAGCTGCCCCAGTTCGCCCTGGTCGAGAAGATGATCGGCAAGGAACTGGACACGCTGGAGCGCCTCGACGAGCGGGCCGGCCGGGACCGGGCCGCGGTCGAGGCGGCCGCGCCGGTCGTCGAGGCGACCGACCTCGGCCGCAGCGGGTCGGTCGCCCCGTTCAGCCTCACCATCCACCGGGGCGAGGTGGTCGGCCTGGCCGGGCTGCTGGGCTCGGGGCGGACCGAGGTCGCCCGGTTGTTCTTCGGGGCGGACCGCGCCGACCAGGGCCGCCTCGCCGTGGACGGCCGGCCGGCCAGCATCCGCGGGCCGATCGCGGCCATCGAACGGAACATCGCGTTCTGCTCGGAGAACCGGCGCACCGAGGGCCTGGTGGGCGAGCTGTCGGTGCGGGAGAACATCATCCTGGCGTTGCAGGCGGCCCGTGGCTGGCTGCGGCCCGTCCCGCGACGCCGGCAGGACGAGCTGGTACGCCGCTACATCGAGGCGTTGAGCATCCGCCCGGCGGATCCGGACATGCCGGTGCGCAACCTGTCCGGCGGGAACCAGCAGAAGGTCGTCCTCGCGCGGTGGCTGATCACGGAACCGCGCCTGCTGATCCTCGACGAGCCGACGCGCGGCATCGACATCGGCGCGAAGACGGAGATCCAGCGTCTCGTGGTGCAGCTTTCCGACGACGGCATGGCGGTGCTGTTCATCTCCGCCGAGCTGGAGGAGGTGCTGCGCCTCAGCCACAAGGTCGCGGTCATGCGCGACCGCCACCTGGTCACGGAGCTGGCCAACGACGAGAGCCTCGACGCCGAACGCGTCATGCGGGTCATCGCCAGCGGCGCGGAGCAGAAGGAGCGGGACGAGGCATGAGTGAACGGAACGCGGGAGCCGGTCCGGCGCTGCCGGGCCGCGCCGAGCGGAAGGAGGTGCGGGCATGAGCGACTGGCGGACACGCCTGCCGGCCGTCACCGGTCACCGGCTGTTCTGGCCGGTCGTGGCGCTGGTGCTGCTCCTGGTGGCGAACGCGATCTACCGGCCGAGTTTCCTGGCCGTCGAGGTCAAGAACGGTCACCTCTACGGCAGCCTCGTCGACATCGTGCGGCTCAGCGCCCCGCTCATCCTGGTCGCCCTGGGCATGACCCTGGTCATCGCCACCGGCGGCATCGACCTGTCCGTCGGATCGGTGGTCGCCGTCAGCGGGGCGGTGGCCTGCCTCTACATCAGCCGGCAGCCGGACCAGAACAGCCTCGGCAGCGTACTGGTGGCCCTCGCCATCGCCCTCGGGATCGCCCTGCTGCTCGGCCTGTGGAACGGGACGCTGGTCGCGGTCATCGGCATCCAGCCGATCATCGCCACCCTGATCCTGATGGTCGCCGGGCGGGGCCTGGCCCAGCTCATCACCTCCGGGCAGATCATCACCATCAACAGCGATCCCTACCGCATGATCGGCGTGGGGCACGTCCTGACCCTGCCGTTCGCGATCGTCATCGCGTTGGCGGTGACGCTGCTCGTGGCGCTGCTGACCCGTCGCACCGCACTCGGCATGATCATCGAGGCGGTCGGCGGCAACGCCGAGGCGAGTCGGCTGGCGGGCATCCGCGCACGGCGCATCAAGATCCTGGTGTACGTGGCGAGCGCCGCGTGCGCCGCCGTGGCCGGGTTCATGATGACCGCGAACGTCTCCAGCGCCGACGGCAACGCCGCCGGGCTGTGGGTCGAACTCGACGCGATCCTCGCCGTGGTCATCGGGGGCACCTCGTTGACCGGCGGCCGGTTCTCCTTCGGCGGCACCGTCGTGGGCGCGCTCCTCATCCAGACCCTCACGACCTCCGTCTACGCCATGAACATCGACCCGCAGACGTCGCTGCTGTTCAAGGCCATGGTGGTCATCGCGGTGTGCCTCGTCCAGGCGCCCGCCTTCCGCGCCCGGTTCCGTCGCCGGCGGTCGCGGGGAGCGGCACCGGCGGCCCCCGTCGGCGAGAACAGGAAGGAACAGGTGGCGGCATGAGCACCACCGAACTCACGGGACGACTGGCCCGGCCGGCGCGGTGGCGGCTGCCGCGCCGGCAGGTGCCGGTGCTGGTCAGCCTCGCGCTGCTCCTGGTCATGTACGCCATCGGCGTCTCGCAGTACCGCGCCTTCTCCAACATCCAGGTCATCTTCAACGTCTTCATCGACAGCGGGTTCCTGCTGGTCGTCGCGGTCGGCATGACGTTCGTGATCCTCACCGGCGGCATCGACCTGTCGGTCGGCTCGGTGGTGGCGATGACCGCGATGGTGTCGGCCGCGCTGCTGCGCGAGGGGATGCCCTCCGCCCTCGTCCTGCTGATCGCGCTGCTCATCGGCCCGACGCTCGGGTTCCTGATGGGCTGCGTCATCCACTTCTTCGAGATCCAGCCCTTCATCGTCACCCTCGCCGGGATGTTCTTCGCGCGGGGTCTGTGCACCTGGATCAGCTCGGTGTCGATTCCCATCACCGACGGCTTCTGGACGGGCGCCGCGCAGGAGCGGATCCGCATCGGCGAGAACTTCGTGACGGTCAGCGTCCTGGTCACGATCGCGGTGGTCGCGGTGGCCGCGTACACGCTCGCGTACACGCGGCTCGGGCGCAACGTGTACGCGATCGGCGGCAACCCGCAGTCCGCGCTGCTCATGGGCCTGCCGGTGGGTCGTACGCGGATCGCCGTCTACACCATCAGCGGGCTCTGCTCGGCCATCGGCGGCATCCTGCTGTCGTTCTACACCCTGTCGGGTGCGCCGCTGATCGCCGTCGGCATGGAGCTGGACGCGATCGCCGCAGTGGTGATCGGCGGCACCCTGCTCACCGGCGGCGCCGGCTACGTCCTCGGCACCGTGCTGGGTGTGCTGGTGCTCGGCGTGATCCAGACCCTGATCACCTTCGACGGCACGCTCAACTCCTGGTGGACCAAGATCGTGATCGGCGGCCTGCTGTTCGCGTTCATCGTGCTCCAACGCCTCCTCGGCTTCCGCAAGAAGTAGTCCTCCACCCGATGATCGGAAGGCAGACCCCCATGACCCGCCCATCCCCGGCCCCCGAGGTCTGGTTCCTCACCGGCAGCCAGGGCCTCTACGGCCCGGAGACCCTGCGTCAGGTGGCCACCCAGTCGCAGCAGATCGCCGCGCACCTCGACGCCGACCCCGCCATTCCCGCCCGGGTGGTCTGGAAGCCCGTGCTCACCTCGAGCGCGGAGATCCTGGCCGTCTGCCGCGACGCCGCCGTCCAGGGAGCCGTCGGGGTCATCGCGTGGATGCACACGTTCTCGCCGGCGAAGATGTGGATCTCCGGTCTCGACGCGCTTCGTACTCCCCTGCTGCACCTGCACACCCAGGCGAACGTCGCGCTGCCGTGGTCCGAGATCGACATGGACTTCATGAACCTGAACCAGGCCGCCCACGGCGACCGGGAGTTCGGGTACGTGCAGACGCGGCTCGGGGTGGCCCGCAAGACGGTCGCCGGCCACGTGAGCAACCCCCAGGTCGTGGCGCGGATCGCGGCATGGACCCGGGCCGCCGTCGGGTACTCCGCGATGCGGTCGCTGCGGCTGGTCCGCTTCGGCGACAACATGCGGGACGTGGCGGTGACCGAGGGCGACAAGGTCGAGGCGGAGCTGCGGTTCGGCGTCTCCGTCAACACGTACGGGGTGAACGACCTGGTGACCGCCGTCGACGCGGTGCCCGACGCCCGGATCGACGACCTGGTCAAGGAGTACGACGACGCGTACCGGCTGGACCCGGTGCTGCGGCCCGGCGGTGACCGGCACGACTCGCTGCGGTACGCCGCGCGGATCGAGGCGGGGCTGCGGGACTTCCTCACGGCCGGCGGCTACGGCGCCTTCACCACCAACTTCGAGGACCTCGGCGGGCTGCGGCAGCTGCCCGGCATCGCCGTGCAGCGGCTGATGGCCGACGGGTACGGCTTCGGCGGCGAAGGTGACTGGAAGACGTCGGTGCTCGTGCACACGCTCAAGGCCATGTCGGTGGGGACGAGCGGCGGCACCTCGTTCATGGAGGACTACACGTACGACCTCACCCCCGGCCAGGAGGTCGTCCTCGGCGCGCACATGCTGGAGGTGTGCCCGAGCATCGCCGCCGCGACGCCGAGCGTGGAGATCCATCCGCTGGGCATCGGCGGGCGCGAGGACCCGGTGCGGCTGGTGTTCGACGCCCGTCCCGGCCCCGGCGTGGTGCTCGGGCTGGCCGACATGGGTGAACGCTTCCGCCTGGTCGCCAACGAGATCGACGTGGTCGCCCCGCCGCAGCCGCTGCCGAAGCTGCCCGTCGCCCGGGCCGTTTGGCGTCCCCGGCCGAGCCTGCCCACCTCCGCGGAGGCGTGGCTCACCGCGGGGGCGCCGCACCACACGGTCCTGTCGCAGGCCGTCGGCGTCGAGGAGCTGCACGACCTCGCGGAGATGAACGGCACCGAGCTGGTCGTCATCGACGCGGACACGACCCCGCGGCGCCTGGCCCACGAGATCCGCTGGAACCAGGCCTACTACCGGTTGGCCAGGGGGTTCTGAGGGTTTCGCCGGCGCCGGGTCGATCATGGTGCGCCCCCTGTCCGGGGGCACACCGACGGCTCCGCCCCCTGCGGGCAGGCCGGTTCCGGCCGCAGGTGGGAGGCCGTTTCCGGCACCGGTGGCGGGGCTACGATGACCATGAGGGGGACATGACGATGCACCAGCAGCCGCCCGCGCGCGCCGCCGTCATGAGCGACGTCGCACGGCTCGCCGGCGTTTCTCACCAGACCGTGTCCCGGGTGTTGAACAACCACCCGAGCGTCCGCCAGGAGACGCGGGAACGCGTGCTGCGCGCCGTACACCAGCTCAACTACCGTCCCAACGCCCTGGCCCGCGGCCTGGCGGCGCGACGGTCCAAGGTCATCGGCGTGGTGAGCTTCGACACCATCCTCTACGGCCCGGCCGCCACCCTGCTCGGTGTCGAGCGTGCGGCCCGCGCCGCCGGCTACGGGATCAGCATCGTCACGCTGGAACGCCTCGACCGGTCCGGTGTGACGTCCGCCATCAACGCCCTGACCGACCAGTCGGTGGCCGGTGTGGTGCTCATCGCGCCCATGGTCAGCGCCGCGGTCGCCCTGCACGGCCTGCCCACCGGGGTGCCGGCGGTCGTCGTCGAGCCGGGCGGCGACGGCGAGCTGCCCAGCGTGGCGGTGGACCAGGTGGCCGGCGCCCGGCTGGCCGTCGAGCACCTCCTCGCGCTCGGACACGAGACGGTGCTGCACATCGCCGGCCCTCGGGACTGGCTGGAGGCCCGGGACCGGGTCGAGGGGTGGCGGCTGGCCCTGGAGGCGGCCGACCGCCGCGTGCCGCCGGTCATCACCGGTGACTGGAGCCCGCGGGCGGGCTACGAGATCGGCCAGTCCCTCGCCGACCGCCGGGACGTCACCGCTGTCTTCTGCGCCAACGACCACCAGGCGCTCGGCCTGCTCCGGGCCCTGCACCAGCGGGGCGTACGGGTGCCGGAGGACGTGAGCGTGGTCGGTTTCGACGACATCCCCGAGGCCGAGTACCTCTCCCCTCCCCTCACCACCGTCCGGCAGGACTTCGACGAGGTGGGCCGGCGCTGCGTGGCGGCCCTCCTCGACCTGCTGGACGCCGACCCGGCGGGCCGGCGGGCACACCCGTCCCCGGTCGAACCGACGCTCGTGGTGCGGGCGAGCAGCGGCGGCCGGGCGTCCTGACCCCGGGCGCGCGGGCCGCGGCGCCCGGGCACAGGAGACGCTCCGCTCACGTCGAGCTACCTTTCAGGTTGGCCGGTTACGGTCCGTGACGGTCACGGGCCGGATCATGCCGCCGGCCGGAGAAAGGGGCAAACGGGTGCGACGACGTCGGCGGATTCTGCTCGGCACACTGGCGGCCCTGCTGGTGCTGGTCGGTGGCGGCATCATCGGGATCGCCACGTACGGCCGTTCGCTCGACGGCAACCTGGCCCGCACGGACGCGTTCGCCGGGCTCCCCGAGAACGCCCGCCCCACACAGACGGTCACCGGCGCCATGAACGTGCTGCTGCTGGGCAGCGACTCTCGCGACCCGGACAAGACGGCCGACTCGCGGACCGACACGATCATGCTGATGCACCTCGACGCCGACCACCAGAAGGCGGAGGTGATCTCGATCCCCCGCGACACCTGGGTCTTCGTCCCCCGCTCGCCCGACGGCCGGCACGGCAACACCATGGCGAAGATCAATTCGGCGTACGCCTGGGGCGGCACCCCGCTGACCGTGCAGACCGTGGAGTCGTTCACCGGCGTGCACGTCGACCACGTGGCCCTGGTGGACTTCGCCGGCTTCGCGCAGGTGGTCGACGCCCTCGGCGGCGTCGACCTCACGATCGAGAAGACAATCACCTCGATCCACGCGCCCCACCGCACGTTCCAGAAGGGCACCCGTCACCTCGACGGCGCGTCCGCGCTCGACTACGTACGCCAGCGCTACCAGTTCGCCGACGGTGACTTCAGCCGGGAACGGCACCAGCGCGAGTTCCTCCAGGCGCTGCTCGACCGCGCCGCCGGCATCGGCACCCTGTCGAACCCGGTCAAGCTCAACGCGTTCCTCCAGGCCGTCACCCGGTCGGTGACCGTCGACGAGCACTTCGACCTGGTCAACGTCGCCCTGGAGCTGCGGGACCTGCGCAGCGACGACCTCACCTTCCTGGGCAGCCCGAGCGCCGGGACGGGGATGAAGAGCGGCCAGAGTGTGGTCCTGCCGGACACCACCAAGGCCAAGGCCCTCTACCAGGCGGTCGCGGACGACACGGTGCAGGACTACCTGACCACCACGGCGTCGCCGGCCCCGACGTCCACCGCCGCCCCCCTGCGCTGACCCCCATCCCGGTCAGGCCCGCCTGGACGCTCGTTCTGTGCGCTGTCAATGACCGATCGCTCCGGAACCGGCGATCTGGTCGTCGCGAACGCGAATCGGTCGGCTCGCGGTCCAGCGCCGGCGGCGATCGTGCGACAGGCGTAGGAGCCGACGGCCGCCATCTTCCACAGGTGTCCGATGACCTGCCGCACGTCGGTCCGTAGGTTCGGTTCGACGTTTTGGCGACCGACCCGTGTCTGTGCCGACGAGGGACCTCGAGCCGCTGGTCGACGGGCGGTGTGGCGAGGAGGAGCACCAGATGCGAAGAGGGAAGCTTGCCTGGCGCGGCTCCGTGCTGGCCCTGGCGGTCATGGCCGCCGGCCTGCCGGAGACCGGCGCCCTGGCCGGGCCGGGGGCCGGCGAACGCCCGGCCAGCGCGCCTTGGTCGCACCCGGAGGACTGCGCGCAGTGGTCGTACCCGGACGACCCCGGCTTTGTCGCCACGAACCCAGCGGAACTAGATGCCGCTAAAGCCAGTTGGGAAACGCCGGAATATGGCAATTATACCGGCCATAATCCGGCTACTCCTGGCACGGCTGTCAACTCCCCATGGCAGCTCACCGCGGTGAACGCGTCCACCGCCTACGCGTTGGGGTACTGCGGGCAGGGCGTCACGCTGGGCATGATGGATTCGGGCTACAGGACGACACACGAAGCATTTCAGACCGAGCGGATCGAGCCGGTGACAGGGGAGGGCGTCTACGGCACGTCCGGCTACGGGTATCGTGGCGCGACCCCGGCGAACCCTTTCACTGCGGGCGAGTGGTTCACCGTGGCCGGTGATCAGGCGAGAACAAGTGACTACTCGCACGGGACCGGCATGCTCGGGGTCACCTCCGGAATGCGCGACGGTACGGACCAGCACGGCATCGCCTTCGGATCGAAGATGTACGTTGCCAAGACCGGCGGTTCCGACAGCCAGTCCCACGGCCCCTTCCACGATTACGTGTACTGGCACACAGCCAACAAGGCCCTGGTCGACGCGGGCGCCCAGGTCATCAACAGCAGTTGGGGCTCCTATGTCCAGACTCTCGACAGAACCCGTTATGACGGCCTGGGCAACGACCTCGGAGTCAACGGCAACCGCGCCAACGCCTACCAGGTGAGGGGCAAAGACAGCGCCAGCGCCACGGCAATGGCGACCATCATCCCCAACGAGTACCTGAAGGATCTGGAGTACCAGTACTTCTTCTTCAAGAAAAGCTATTCGCAAGGCGGCATCCAATACAATCCGACGTACCCCGGACTTTCCTTCATGGACGCCATCTGGGACGCCATCAAGGACAGCGGTACCGTCAACGTGAGGTCGGCCGGCAACAACGACTGGAGCAACCCATACTTCCGCCCGGCGTATCCCTTCTTCAATCCCGTGGCGGAAAAGCAGTGGGTAGCCGTCGGCGGGGTGCAACCGCCCACCGCGGCCAATCCCGAATACACGAAGCAGTTCGGGTACAACGAGGCGGGGCTCGCCAAGTGGTGGAACGTGTCCACCCCTTCCAACAACGTTCGGACCACGAGCAGCAGTGGTGACACCAACTATTCGAACTCAAGCGGCACGTCACCGGCGACGCCCGTTGCGACAGCGGCGATGGGGGTTCTGCTCTCCCGCTATCCGAACATGGACGCCAAGCAGGTGCGTGACCTGATGTTCACCACGGCGAACAACAAGATGTCCGACGGCGTGAAATTCCTCGGCACCGGGCAGACCTCCCCCTCGGGGGAATCCATCGCCTGGACCGCTCCCGACGGCCTTCCGGACGAACGCTGGGGCTGGGGGATCCCCGATCTGGCCAAGGGCATGTACGGCCCCGGCCAGCTCCTGAGCCCCATGACCTACAACATGGACAAGGCACCCCTGGACGTCTGGTCGAACGACATCAGCCAGATCGCGATCAAGGAGAGGGAAAGGGAAGATCTGGAGTGGCTGGCGGGCTACAAGGAGCACGGCATCGCCTACGCCGGTGACTTCAGCCCCAACGTGCTGAACCCGGACGGCACGCTTGACGACCAGGCCTTCATGCTCCAGGGCATTCTGGGTGATCCCGCCATCCAGGCCATCACCAACGGCCACCCCGAGTTGTACGAC
Source organism: Micromonospora costi (assembly GCF_003626655.1). Lineage (GTDB taxonomy): Bacteria > Actinomycetota > Actinomycetes > Mycobacteriales > Micromonosporaceae > Micromonospora > Micromonospora costi. Next base: position 167,513 of record NZ_RBAN01000005.1, on the reverse strand, counting down.
AAGATCGCCTATGAGGACGCCGTCAAGTGGCGCAAGGAATGGATGGACGCGCGCGCGGCCTACATTCAGAACAACATCGACAACAACCTCTACACGGCTTCGCTGACCAAGCAGGGCCCCGGCACGCTGATCATGACGGGCGACGAAACCTACGAGGGCGGCACGACGGTTGAAGGCGGCAAGCTTTCGATCACCGGCTCGCACGCAAGCTCGATCGACGTCACGGGCGGCACGTTCGGCGGCAGTGGCAGCGTGGGTGGCAGCGTGACCGTCACCAGCGGCGTGCTACGGCCCGGGCTCGCGTCTGACGAGGCCGCGCAGCTCACCGGCACCTCCGCGGGCAACGTCATGAACGTCGGCGGGAACGTGACCGTCGGCAGGCAGGGTCGCGTCGCCGTCACGATCTCCGGCGACGGGGACTACACGAGCGTCCGGGCGGCGGGCAAGTTGGTGCTGGACGGCGAGCTGGACGTGGACGTGCGGGGCACGCTGACCCCGGGCACCGTGTTCACGATCATGAGCGGTAGCTCGGTCAAGGGCGCCTTCCACGCGCTGCCCGAGAATCGGGCCCTGAACGTGGGCGGTTACCTGTTCCGGGTGTCCTACAAGAACAACAGCATGACGCTGACCGTCATGCACCCGGTGCCGAACAACGGGAAGTAGGCCGTGATCTGCGGCTCGACCATGGTCGAGCCGTGGTGACGGGACCGTGAGGAAAGGTGGGCCGCGACGCCGAGATCGGCGTCGCGGCCCACCAATTCGTTCGGGTCAGACGTGGTCGCGCCAGGAGTGCCGGGGCTCGTAGCCCAGCAGCCGTCGCGCCTTGTCGATGCTGAGCAGCGTCTCGTGCTCGCCGAGTTCCTTGCGGATCTCGACGCCCGGGTAGACCTCCGCCATGAGGGCGGCGCTGGACCTGCTCATGACCGTGTCCGCGTTGGCGATCACGAAGACCTCGGCGCCGGGCCGGTCGTACGCGAGGGCCCGCTCCACGGCCTGGGCCCCGTCGCGGGCGTCGATGTAGCCCCACAGGTTCCAGCGGCGCAGCCGCGGGTCCGCGTCGAAGGACGGGAACTGGGCGTAGTCCTCGACGTCCATGACGTTGGAGAAGCGCAGCCCCACCATGGTCAGCTCGGGGTCCCAGCGGCAGAAGTGCCGCGCCATCTCCTCCTCGAGCGCCTTGTTCAGCGAGTAGGTCGTCTCGGGGCGCGGCGGGTACTCCTCGTCGACGGGCGCGTACGGCGGCGGGGTGTCGAACGGCAGCCCGAGCACCGTCTCGCTCGACGCCCACACGACCGTCTTGATGCCGGCGGCCCTCGCCGCGGCGAAGACGTTGTACGTGGCGGCCGAGTTGTTGGCGAAGGTGGCCGCGTTGGCCAGCAGCCCCGGCGCCGGGATCGCCGCCAGGTGCACGACCGCGTCAGCCCGGCCCGCGTGCTCGTCGGTGCCGCCGGTGAACGCCTCCACCACCTGCCCGTAGTCGGTGAGGTCGGCGAGGAGGAACTCGCCGTCGACGTCGCGCGGGTCGCGCCCGCCGGCGCGGTCCACCGCCAGCACGTTTACGCCCCGGTCACGCAGGTGCGCCACCACGGCTCTGCCGAGTTTGCCGGTGGCGCCGGTGACGACGACGCGCGCGGGAAGGGCCGATGCGGAGACGGGCTCGGTCATACGCACATCCTGTCCTGCACTGCGGCCCGCCCTGCACCGGGGGCTCCCCGGTCCGCGGCGGTCACGTCAGGACCGGCACGGGAAGGTGCTCTTCGCGCAGGTGACCCCGGTGTTGTACGCGTCGTTGAAGTGCGTGTAGTAGGCGTCGTAGAGCGGGTGCGTGCTGCCGGTCTCCGGTGCCATCTTCACGAACAGCTCGTCGTTCTCGTTGAGCGCGTCCTGGGTCCAGTTCTGGGAGCCGGTGTAGACGCGGTACTGCGCGGCTCCGCCGTACCTGCCGTACGCCACGAAGAACTTGTCGTGCACCTTGTCCTTACGGCGGATCGCGACCCCGGCATCGAGCAGCTGGTTGTAGACCGACTGGCTCATCGCGATGCCGCCGTCGGCGTTGGTGCCGATGACCATCCACACCTTGCATCCGGCCGCGCGGAAGTGGGTGACCAGGTTGACGATCCCGGGACGGCCGGTGGTCACCGAGGCCATGCCCACGCGCAGCCGGCAGTCGGCGTCCGGCGTCAGGTCGTTGAGACGGGTGACGATGGTGTCGGTCTGCCCGGCGCCTTCGGGGGACGCGTACGCGTCGGCCACCGCCGCCTGGTAGTAGCCGCGGCCGGAGGCGGAGTCGTAGTAGTCGTTGCCGCTGTAGTGCCGGCGGTTCCACATGTCGGTGAAGTTGGCGTTGATCCCGGCGGCGAACGCGGCGTCGCCGTAGACGGTGATGGCGTTGTTGAACGCGTCCGGGCCGGTCGCGTAGGTGAGGTTGCTCGACCCGAACCAGACGACGTTGCCGCGGGCGACGCCGTCGGGGTCGGTCGTGGCGGTGAAGGTGAACACCTTGGTGTGCATGTCACCGTCGGCGCTGGTGCTGATGCAGCCGTGACCACCGTTGCCGTTCAGGCAGAACTGGTGGTTGCTCAGCTGCCTGATCGTCGCCACGGCCGGGTCGGTGGACGCCGCGTTCTTGCCGTCGAGGAGTGCCAGCACGGTGACACCGCGGCCCTGGGCACGCAGCAGCGCGTCGGCGACGGAGTCGACGCTGATGGAGTGGATCGCACCGCGGATCGTGGAGCCGGCGGGCGCCGCGTCGATCAACCGTTGCAGTTCGTTGACGATGGTGTAGTCACGCCCGGCGGTCGGATCGGTGAAGTGTGCCCACACCGGGTAGCCGGCCAGGGTCGTCGACGCGGTGGAGATGCCGGCCGCCACGGGTGCGGCCGACGCGACTCCGGTCGGTGTCAGGACGCACAGCGCGACGAGTGAGCACACCAGGGTACGGCGGATCGCGCCGCCCACACGACTCATGATCATGAGCCGAATGCTCGTCGCTATATTTCCGGCTGTCAATGTCAGGCGGCGAAATTCTCCATGAACGGCGACCCGCCGGGGTGTCGCCGGCGGGGTGGCACCAGCGGGGGTCAGCCCTCGGTACGGTCGTCGATCTCGGTGCCGGACTCGCCGGGTTGGGCGCCGATCGCCTCCTCGGCGGCGCGCCCGCCGGTGCTCTCGTCCCCCAGGTCCAGGCTGCTACGCGACAGGCCCGACAGCCCGGCAGGATCCCGATCCTCGCCCTGGACGCCCCGCGCGTCCTGCGCCCGGTCCTCGATCACCGAGTCGCCGCGTCGCGCGCCGACCGCCTCCTCGGCGGCCCACCCCCCGGTGCTCTCGTCCCCCAGGTCCAGGCTGCTACGCGGCAGGCCCGATAGCCCGGCGGGGTCCTCGGTCGGCTGGTCGACGCCCTCGGTGGCCGCCGTCTGGGCGCCCGGCCCACCAGCGGACTCGCGGCGTCCCACGCCCTCGCCGTGGTACACGCCCGACGTCCGGGCGGGGTCCTGCTCGGCGAGGTTCGTGTCGGGCCGGCCGTCCGGCTCGGCGAGTCCCGCCCGGCGTAGCATCTCGACCAGCTCGTCGTGCGGCATGCGGTCGGTGTCCGGTATCCCCGCGCCGCGGGCGATGGACCGCAAGGTGGTCAGGTCCTGGTCCGCGAAGGTCTCGGCCATGCCCACTGGCTTCCCGGACGCCGGGGAGGGAAACCCGGGATCGGCGTCGGACGGTCACCCACCGGTCGTCCCCTTTCGTCCATCCCGTCCGCGTCGGCGCTCCGGCGACGTCGCCGTCCGTACGCGCAATCGTCGTCACGCCGTGGTGTTCGGAGCGCGCCGCGTCCCCTACATTTCGGCTGTGTCAAGCCGTGCGTCGGCCGCAGCCCGCGGTTCCGACCACACCGTCACCTCCGTGGTGCTGGTCGCCACCGCGCTCGGCGTCCTCTGTCTCCAACTGGTGGTCCTTCCGCTGTGGCTGCTGCCGTCGAACCCGACCTGGGGATGGCTGCTCGCGCCGCTGGCGCTGCTCACCACGCCGTACTGGTCGCTCCTGCACGACGCGATCCACGGCACGCTGTTGGCGCGCCGCACCTGGAACGACCGCTGCGGACGCGCCCTCGCGGTCGGCTACGGCGCGCCGTTCGCCCTGCTGAAGACCGGTCATCTGCTGCATCACCGGTACAGCCGCACACGGCGGGAACGGACCGAGGTCTACGACCCGGCGACGACCCGGTGGGCGGCGGTCGCGCCCGGCTACTACCTGCGTCTGGTCGGCGGCCTCTACCTCGCCGAGGTGGCCACGGTGCTGCTCGCCGCCGCGCCCGCGCGCGCCTGGCGGCACCTGGCCCGCCGCCTCGACTCGCCGGACACGGTGACCGGTCTCCTGCTCGACGGCGTGCGCCGCCGGCACCTGCGCCAGTTCCGGGTCGACGGGCTCGCGGTGGTCCTCGTGCACGGCGCCGCCGGCGTCGCGTACGGGCGGCACGTCTGGATGCTGGGGGCGGCGCTCGCGGCCCGCGCCGTGCTGATCTCCGTCGCGGACAACGCCTACCACTACGGCACGCGCCTGGAGGCGTCGCTGGAGGCCATGAACCTGCGGCTGCCCCGGGCGTTGGAGACGTTCGTGCTCGCGTTCAACCTGCACGGTGTGCACCACCGGCACCCCGGTCTGCCCTGGCACGAGCTCCGGCGCGCGTTCACCGCCGACGCCGACCGGTTCCACCTCGGCTGGTTCGACGCGGTCGGGCGTCAGGTACGCGGGCCGATCCCGGCCACGGCGCCCGAGGTGGAACCGGCAGCCACCCGGGTGGCGCCGGCCGATCCCAGCCGTCGATAGTCGGCTGTCCATTCTTCGCCGGGTCGACACCCGGCGGGCGTCCGGACGCACAATGATCCATCGCGGTCAATCCATTCCGGACGCAGGAGCACACCATGCTCGACAGAAGCAGCACGACGGGCCGATCCCGGATCGCGAGGGCACTGACGGCGGCGGGCGCCGTGGTGACCCTCGCGGCGGCACACCTCGCGGCGCCCGCGCCCGCGAGCGCCGCGGTCAGCCGGGCCGAACTCGCCCTCCGGTGGGCGCCCATCCACTACCAGGACGTCGACGCGACCGGCAGCCACGCGCTGGGCGGCCAGGCCGACTACATCGCCCGGGTCGACTTCGACGGCGACCTGAACGGCCGCAACAACTGGGACCGGGCCGGCCAGGCCGGCACCTCGCTGGCCGCGCACGCCTACTACTCCGTCGTGGAGACCAACACCCACTGGTACATCACGTACCTGTTCTTCCACCCCCGGGACTGGACCGACCACCCGTTCTTCGAGACCGAGCACGAGAACGACGGCGAGGGCGTGCTGTTCGCCATCGAGCGGGACGGCTCCCCGTACGGCGTCCTGCGCGCGGCGGTCACCGTGGCGCACAGCGACTTCTACTCGTACACGCCGAGCGGCAGCACCTGGACGAGCGGACGCGAGAGCGTCGACGGAACCCTCCAGTTCCAGACCTCGCCGCACGACACGTTCTCCCACCCCGTGACGGCTCAGGAGGCGCAGGGCCACGGCCTGAAGGCGTACCCGCAGTACTCGATCAACGGCGACGGGCTGGTCTACTACCCGTCGACCGTCGCCGAGACGCCGAGCAACGGCAACGACCGTGACGTGCGGTACCGGCTCGTCGACATCTTCGCCGCCGACGGGCTGTGGGCGCAGCGGGCGAACGCGACCCTGTTCGTGAGTCTCGGCACGTTCGCGGGCGACACGTCCGGCGACTGCGGCTCCGGCACGTTCGGCTGCTCGACCAACTCGGCCAACGCGCCCTGGGGCTGGGACGACGGCAACGACGTGCCGGCCCGCGGGGAACTGGCGAGCGACCCGGCGGAGCTGTCCGTCGAGTACTTCACGATTCCGGGCGGGCTGACCCGCACCTACACGTACAACCCGTACGCGGGCGCGGCGGCGGCCCTCGCCGAGGCCGCCCGGACGGCACCGCCGACCGTCGACTGATCGCCCAGGACGGCGGCGGCCGGCCCGTCGGGGCCCGCCGCCGCCGGTCCGGACCGCGCCGTCCCTCCCATCCGGCCCGCGCACGGACGACCTGCGTCTTCGCATCGACACACACCTTGCCCATCGATCGAGATGCGCCGATACTGGCGGACGTCGGTCGGAGGAAACGTGCGCTGACCGCGGCGGCTCCTTCGACGACGACGCCCTGGGCCATCGCCCACCGGTCTCGCCCGAGGAGGAGACTGTGCGCCTCAACCGATCCCCCGCCCGCCGGGGCATTCCCCGCCCCGCCGCCCTGCTCGCCGCAGCCGTCGGCCTGATCGCCACCGCGGCGTTCGCGCCGCCGGTCGCCGCGGCGTCCCCGCAGACCTTCAGCCCCGCACAACTCACCGAGGTGAGCGACGCCGTGCAACACTCCGGCGTCGAAGGTATCGCCTGGCACGTGGATGCCACATCCGGACGCGTCGTCGTGACCGCCGACGACAGCGTCTCCCGCGCCGAGCTGGCCGCGATCAGGAAGAGCGCCGGCGCGAAGGCGGGCGCCCTCCGGGTCGAACGGGCCTCGGGCGTCTTCGCTCCGCTGCTCGCGGCGGGAGACGCCATCTACGGCGGTGGGTACCGCTGCTCGCTCGGCTTCAACGTCGTCAGCGGCAGCACCTACTACTTCCTGACCGCCGGGCACTGCGGAAACGTGGCCAACACCTGGTACAGCAACTCCGGCCAGACCACGCTCATCGGCCCCACCGTCGGATCAAGCTTCCCCGGCAACGACTACGCACTGGTCCGCTACGACAACGCCTCGCTGAGCCACCCCGGCGGTTTCAGCGTGGCGGACGCCTACGTCGGTGAGTCGGTGCGGCGCACCGGGTCGACAACCGGCACCCGCAGCGGCACCGTCACCGCGCTCGACGTCTCGGTCCGCTACGTCGGCAAGGGCGGCGGCACGGTTCGCGGCATGATCCAGACCACCGTGTGCGCCGAGCCGGGTGACTCCGGCGGCCCCCTCTACGACGGCACCAGGGCGCTCGGCATCACCTCCGGTGGCAGCGGCGACTGCCGGTCCGGTGGAACGACCTTCTACCAGCCGGTGCGCGAGGCCGCCAACGCGTACGGCGTGACCGTCTACTGATCGCCGCGGGCGGCCCGGGGCCGGGGGTGCGTCCCTCCGGCCCGGGCCGTCCGGCACGGGCCGGACGCCGACGGTCGGCGGTCGCCGGTCCGCGGTGACCCGCGCATGGTGACCCGGCGACCGCCGCGCGCTCACTGCTGGAACTGGCCGGGCCCGCGGACCTCCCAGACCGGCGCGGCCGGGTCGGTGACCGACCGGAACGGCACGGTGAAGCTGAGCGCCTGCTCGGTGGAACGCTTGATCGTCCACAGCTTCGACCGGGCCCCGGCGTGCTCCCAGGCGATGCCCTGACCCTCCACGCCCGGCAGGGTGACCGTGCCGGCCCACACCAGCTCCGAACCGGCGGACGGCAGCGTCATGACGTACGCCTCACCGAGGTCGTGGCCCGTGAGCCAGAGCCGGCCGTCCGGCCCCCACGAACCGCCGGAGTTGCTCATCGGCTTGAACCGGTCGAGGATCGGCTTCGGAATCGTCCACGCCTCGACGACCTGGAAGTGGTCGTCGAGCTTGACGACCTGCGTCTGGTACGTCTCCCCGTACGGCTCGGTGCCGCCGTCGGGGATCTCGTCGTAGTTGGCGAAGCCCGCCCACCACGCGCCGTCGTGGCGATCCAGCCAGGTCAGCGAGCCCCGGAAGATCCCGAAGCTGTGCGTCTCGACGTGGCGCATCGTCCGGGTGTCGAAGACCTCGATCGAGCTCTCCATCGGGGACTCGTCGTAGTTCGAGTGCGCGGCGTACAACCGGCCGTTGACCACGACGGCGCTGTCCAGGTGGATGATCGGCCCGTCCGGGTCGGAGACGAACTGGAGCAGCGGCCGTCCGGTGGCCTTGTCGTGCTTGGTGATGCTGCGGTTGTCCACCACGTAGAAGTTCCGGTCGTCGACGGCGACGCCCTGCCGCGCGTCGAACGCGTCGTAGCTGCGGGCCAGGGTGGCCGACACGACCGGGGGTTCGGCCACGGCCGCCTGCGCGCCGGCCGCGGGCACCAGGCCCGACGGCGCGGGCGCCGGGACGGCCACCAGGCCGGCCGCGAGGGCCACCGCGCCGGCGGCCGCCGTGGTGGCCAGGCCGGCGACGATCCGGGTACGGGTCGACATGCTTACCTCCGTGCGGGTTCTCGACGTGCGCCGGGTTGGCGCGGTGTCGACCCTCGTCGGCGTTCCGCTCAAGCCACCGAACCAGGACGGACGCGCCGATGAACGGATCATGAAGGCGCGCCGGTCAGGAACCGGATCGATCCCTTCCCTTCGGTCCGCACGCCCGCTACGGTCGCTGCCAGCGTTCAGCTCGCTGGTTCCGCACCGTCCACTCCGGTCACCGCCGTCCCGCGGAAGGGGTCGCCCCATGACGATCAGCAGCAAGGGCGCCGACGACGCCGCCCCGGTCACCGTCGGTCACGGGCCGCGCAGGGTGCTGGCCCTGCACGGGTGGTTCGGCTCGGCACAGGGCTGGGGCTGGCTGCCGCAGATGGTCGACGGCGAGCTGTTCACCTGGGCGTTCCTGGACTACCGCGGGTACGGCGCCCGCGCCACGGTCACGGGCGAGTACAGCATCGCCGAGATCTCCCGCGACGCGCTGGCCCTGGCGGACTCCCTCGGCTGGGACACGTTCTCCGTGGTGGGGCACTCGATGGGAGGCATCGCCGCGCAGCGGGTGCTCGCCGACGCGCCCGGGCGGGTGGAGCGACTCGTCGGCATCAGCCCCGTCCCGGCCGGCGGTGTCCCGTTCGACCTGCAGAGCTGGACGTTGTTCGACGGCGCTGCCGCCGACCCGGCCAACCGGCGCGCCATCATCGACCTCACCACCGGCAACCGGCTGTCCGGCCGCTGGCTCGACGAGATGGTCCGGTTCTCCCTCGACCACTCCACCCGGGAGGCGTTCGGCGCCTACCTCCCGGCGTGGGCACGCACCGACCTCACCGACGAGGTGAAGGGCAACCCCGTCCCGGCGCTCGCCGTCGTCGGCGAGCACGACCCGGCGCTGGGCGCCGACATGATGCGCGAGACGTGGATGCGGCACTACCCCAACGCCCGGCTGGAGGTGTTCGCCAACGCGGGGCACTACGCCATGTACGAGACCCCGGTGCGGTTGGTCACGGTGCTCGAGGACTTCCTCGGCCGGTGACGGCCGACCCGGCGCCCCTGGTCGACCCACGCACCTACGTCGACGGTGTCCCGTACGACCTGCTCGCGGCGCTGCGCGAGACCGGCCCGCTGGTGTGGGTCGAGGAGCCTCCGCTGCTCGGGTCGCCCGGCGGTCCGGGCTTCTGGCTGGTGCTCCGGCACGCCGACGTGACGGACGTGCTCCGCCAGCCACGGCTCTTCTCGTCCTGGCTGGGCGCCACCCAGGTCCGTGACCCGGCCACCCCGGACGACCTGCGGTACGTGCGGCGGATGATGCTCAACATGGACCCGCCGGAGCACGGCCGGTTACGCCGGCCGGTCGCCCGGTCGTTCACCCCGCGGGCGGTCGCCGCGCTGGAGGCGTCGATCCGCGCCAACGCCGTACGGCTCGTCGAGCGGGTGCTCGGCGACGCGGACGAGGGCACCTGCGACTTCGCCCGTGATCTCGCCGCCGACCTGCCGCTGCTCACCCTCGCGGACGTGCTCGGGGTGCCGGAGTCCGACCGCTGGCTGCTCTACGACTGGTCGAACCGGGTGATCGGCTTCCAGGACCCGGACTACGCCGTGTCGGCCGCGTTCGATCCGCGGTCCGGCACCGCGGCGGCCCGCGAGGCGCTGCGGCACCGGCCGGTTCCCGGCCCCGACGGCCGGATGCCGGATCCGCGCACCCGCGCCGGCATGGCCGACCTCTACACGTACGCCCACCTGCTGGCCGGGTCGAAGCGGCGCGGCCCGGGGCAGGACGTGATGTCGATCCTGCTCGGCCGCGACGGTGACGACCGGCTGTCGGTGGAGGAGTTCGAGAACATGTTCTGGCTGTTCGCGGTGGCCGGCAACGAGACGGTCCGCAACGGCCTGCCGGGGGCGATGGTCGCCCTGCTGGAACACCCGGCGCAGATGCGGCGGCTACGCCGCGAGCCCGGCCTCTACGACACGGCCGTCGACGAGTTGCTGCGCTGGTGGACGCCCGTCATGGTGTTCCGCCGCACCGCCACGGCCGACACGGTGGTGGCCGGCGTGCCGGTGCGGGCCGGGGACAAGGTGGTGGTGTCGTTCTCGTCGGCCAACCGCGACGAGCGTGTCTTCGCCGACCCCGACCGGCTCGACCTCGCCCGCCATCCCAACCCGCACCTCGTCTTCGGCCACGGCCCCCACTTCTGCCTGGGCGCGCACCTGGCCCGCTGCCAACTGCGCGCGCTGTTCGAGGCGCTGCTCGCACGCACCAGCAGCATCACGTACGCGGGCACGCCGACGTACCTGCGCTCGGCCTTCCAGCGCGGGGTGAAACGCCTGCCGATCCACTGGCGTCGCTAGTTGGACAGGTTCGACAACTCGCGTTGGAGGTTTCCTCCAACTCCTCGGCCCCAATGTTGGCGGTGAGCGGGTCGCATCGGCACGCTCCGGCACGAGAGCATGATCGGCATGAGGATGGTCGACGCACTCGCCGAACGCGCGCTCGCGGGCGGACGAGCCACCCGCGACGAGGCGCGCGCCGTACTGGGGAGCAACGACGACGATCTGCTGGCGGTGGTGGCAGCCGCCGGGCGCGTTCGCCGGCGGTACTTCGGCAACCGGGTCAAACTCAACTATCTCGTCAACCTCAAGAGCGGGCGGTGCCCGGAAGACTGCGCGTACTGCTCGCAGCGGCTCGGCGCCGAGTCCGGAGTGCTCTCCTACACCTGGCTCACGCCGGACCAGGCGGTCGAGGCGGCCGGGGCCGGGGTCGCCGGTGGCGCCAAGCGGGTCTGCCTGGTCGCCAGTGGCCGTGGGCCCACCGGGCGCGACATCGATCGGGTGGCCCGGACGATCGCGGCCATCCGGGAGCGGTACGCCGGGGTCGAGGTGTGCGCGTGTCTGGGCCTGCTCGACGCCGGGCAGGCCACGCGGCTGCGCGATGCCGGCGCGGACGCGTACAACCACAACCTGAACACGGCCGGCGAACGCTATGCCGACATCTGCACGACCCATACCTACGCCGATCGCGTGTCCACTGTCGAGCAGGCCCGGCGCGGCGGGCTCTCGGCCTGCTCCGGGTTGATCGCCGGAATGGGCGAGAGCGACGACGACCTGGTCGACGTGGTCTTCGCGCTGGCCGATCTCGCGCCCGACTCGGTACCGGTGAACTTCCTGATCCCGTTCGACGGCACCCCGATGGCCGGCCGCTGGCAGCTCACTCCGCAACGCTGCCTGCGGATCCTGGCCATGGTGCGTTTCGTCTTCCCCGACGTGGAGGTCCGGCTCGCCGGTGGCCGGGAGATTCACCTGCGCACGCTCCAACCGCTGGCCCTGCACATCGCCAACGCGATGTTCCTCGGCGACTACCTGACCAGCGAGGGGCAGGCCGGCCGGGCCGACCTGGACATGATCAGCGACGCCGGCTTCGTCGTGGAGGCTGCCGGGGAACCGACCCTGCCCGCGGCACGTGTCGACGCCGGGTTGCCGGTGACCACCGCCGCTGACGTGGCTCCGGCACGTACCGACCTGGTGCGGCTACGCCGTCGCGGCGCCGGCACCGACCTGCCGCCGAACGCCTGAACGCCCGTACGCCTGACCCGGCCTCGTCCGGTCAGCGCCACCTAGACTGGCGGCCGGTGCGACCCGGGCGACGGGCGGCCTCGGCCATGACGGCGGGAGGGGCGGGGAATGCGACGGCTGCCGAGGGGAAGCGGCTCGTGGGTGAGCTGAGCGAGCCCGCTCCCGCGCCGGGCCGGTGGCGGCGACGCCTCGCGTGGTCGGCCGGGCTCGCCCTGGCCGCCGTGGTCCTCGCCAGTGTTCCCTGGCTCTGGACGACCGTCGCCGCGCACGGCCACGTGTACGACGAGGCCGAGGCGCCCGCCGCCGACGTCGTGATCGTGCTGGGCACCGCGGTGGGCGCGGACCGGCGCCAGCCGGGTGCGCGGCTCGCCGGCCGCCTGGAGACCGCCGCCGAGCTGGTGAACAGCGGTCGGGCGCGGGTCGTCCTCGTGTCCGGCGACGGCGGTGGCGCCTCCGGTGACGAGCCTGCGGTGATGACCGCCTACCTGACCGAACGGCTCGGTGTGGATCCGGGTCGCGTGGTGGCCGACCCGTTCGGCCTGGACACCTACGACAGTTGCGCCCGGGCCCGCGAGGTGTACGGGATCGAGCGGGCGCTGGTCGTCACCCAGTCCTACCACGTGTCACGGGCCGTGGCGCTGTGCCGGCACGTCGGTGTCGACGCCGTCGGCGTGAAGGCGCGCTGCGCCGAGTGCGGGTTCGGCCTGCTCGTGCGGAAGAGCGTCCGGGACTACGCGGCCAGCGGCAAGGCGGCCTGGGACGCCCTCCGGCGCCGGCCGCCCGCGGTCGAGTCGCCCCCGGACCCGGGAGTCCGGGACGCGCTCGACCGCTGAGCGGGCGGCGCCGACGGCCGGCACTCCCGGGCCGTCGCCGCCGCCCCACCGTCAGTTGCGACCCCAGCGGTCGACCACGGCCGCCGCGCCGCCGCCGCGGCGTACCGGCTCGGCGGCGGCGACGAACCGGCCGCCCGGCAGGAACTCGATGCCGGTGGCGGCGCCGATCTCCGCGGTCTCGGAGAACGTGTGGCCCTTGGGAAGGCCACCGGCGTACGCGGTGACGAACGCCGGTTCGGCCTGCGTGGTGCCGTTGCGCTGTGACGCCCGCGGCGCGGCCAGGGCCTCCGGCAGGGTCATGCCCAGGTCGATCCGGTTGACCAGCATCTGCAGGACCGTGGTGATGATCGTGGCACCGCCGGGGGTGCCGACGGCCAGGAACGGCCGCCCGTCGGCCAGCACGATGGTCGGCGCCATCGAGCTGCGAGGGCGCTTGCCGGGTGCGGGCAGGTTCGGGTCCGGCGCGGTGCCCTGGGTCGGCGCGAAGTTGAAGTCGGTCAGCTCGTTGTTGAGCAGGAAGCCCCGCCCGGGCACGACCATGCCGTTGCCGCCGGTCGCCTCGATGGTCAGCGTGTACTCCACGACGTTGCCCCACCGGTCGGCCACCGTGAGGTTGGTGGTGCTCTTACGGTCGTCGCGGGTGTCGGCGACCGTGGCCGTCGAGCAGCCGCCGTAGGCGCCGTCGGGAACGCCGGGCGCCACCGGCTTCGGCAGCGCCGCCGCGGCGTCGATGGTGCAGGCCCGCTCCTTGGCGTACGCGTCGCCGAGCAGTTCCCGCAGCACGGCCTGGGAGGTGTGGTCACCGACGTACCGGTTGCGGTCGGCGAACGCCAGCGCGCTGGCCTCCAGGTAGTGGTGCATGGCCTGCGCCGGGGTCATCGACCGCAGGTCGAACCGCTCGAGGATGTTGAGGGCCTCGCCCACCGCCGTGCCGCCGCTGGACGGGGTGGACATGCCGTAGACCTGCAGCCCGCGGTAGTCGGAGCGGGTCGGCTCCGGGAAGCGGGTGCGGTAGTCGGCGAGGTCGCCCATCGTCATCCCGGCCGGCCGGATCGGGTACGGCCAGGTGCCCACGGGCGTCGTGGCCAGCGGCGGGTGCTGCACGGTGGCCACGACGTCGCGGCCGACCTCGCCGCGGTAGAACACGCCGGTGCCGCGCTTGGCGATCAGCCGGTACGTGTCGGCCAGGTCGGGATTGCGGAAGGTGCTGCCGACCGCGGGCGGCCGACCGCCCGGCAGGTAGAGCGCGCTGGTGGAGTGGAACTGCCCGAACGCGGCCTGGTTGGCGGCGATCTGGCTGGCGAAGGTCTCGTCGACCGGGAAGCCGCGCTCGGCGACCCGGGCGGCGGGCGTGAGCATCTGCGCCAGCGACCGGGTGCCCCAGCGGCGCAGCGCGTCCTGCCAGGTGAGCAGCGTGCCGGGCACGCCGGCCGACAGCCCGCTGATACGGGCCTCGTCGAACGCGTACGGTCGGCCGGTGGCCGGGTTGACGAAGCTGGTCTCGGTCATCGACGCCGGCGCGGCCTCGCGGCCGTCGATGGTGTGGACTTGCCGGGTCCTGGCGTCGTAGTAGACGAGGAAGCCGCCCCCGCCGACGCCGGCCGAGAAGGGCTCGGTGACGCCGAGCGTCGCCGCCGCGGCGACGGCCGCGTCGACCGCGTTGCCGCCACGACGCAGCACGTCGAGCCCGACCGCCGTGGCGGTGGCGTCCACCGTCGACACCGCGCCGCCGTAGCCGACCGCGACGGCCGCCTTGGGCGGTTCGGTCGGCCTGGGCGGCCCGGCCTGGGCGGGGACGGTGGCGCCGGCCACGAGGGTGGTCAGCGCGATGGTCGCGGTGATGAGGGCCCGAGGTCTCATGTGGCCTCCGCAGATCGACACGGGTGGACCTCCTGCCTACTCTCCCGGGCGGGAGCAGGCAACCCGGCGACGGGACGGTTTCGGCCGTCGTCGTCGAGGCCCCTCACCCTCGCGGCTCGACCACGTCGAACCGCAACCCGCTCGCGCCCTCCCCCCGGCCGGGCCGCTTGCGGCGCCCCGTCCAGACATAGGTGCTGCCGTCCAGCCACCGTGCGTACTGGCGGGTGCGGGTGACCCGCGCGCCGGCTCGCGGCACCTCCTCCTCGAAGAGGACCAGCTCGCGGTCCGGTGTGAGCAGACGCCCCAGGGGCGCGCCGGGGCCGGACGCGTGCGGGGCGGAGGCCCGACGCAGGCGCAGCTCACCGGGCGCGGTCTCGACGGGCAGCAGCGCCACCCAGTGGTCCGGCACCTCGGTGGCCAGCCGGTAGACCAGAGCGGGCCCGTCGCCGGTCGGCGCGGTCGAGCCGCCGTCCCGTTGCTCGGCCGCGCGCTGCCGCTGGAACAGCTCGAACCGGTCGACCGCCAGTCCGGCGCCGCTCTGCACGACGCCCTCGACGGCCCACACCAGGTTCGCGACCTCGTCGCGCATCAACCGGATCTCCTCCACCGGCGTGCTTTCCAGCCGGGTCGTCGGAAGTACGGGTGGCACGAAGAGGACCGGCTCGATTCCGGTGGCGACGGCGGAACCGGTCGGCGCCCGGGACAGCTGGTACATGCTCCAGTCGGTGCGCCCAGCGAGGGCATCGACGTCCGCGGCGGCACGGACACGGGTGCGTTCCCCGAAGGTGTCGGTGACGACGAGGGAGTCGATCCGGGAGACCGATCCGACGGGCACGTCGACGGGCACGAGGAACCAGTCGTTGCCGTAGACCGACGCGAACTCGACCATGACCATCCGGGCCAGGTCGCCGGGGCCGGCGTCCACCGAGCCGAACTGCACCCGGGCGTCCTCGAACTCCCACAGGCGCGGGGCCGGCATGCCGGCGTACGTGACGGGCGCCGGGAAGGCCGTCACGGCGACGGGGACGGTGGCCGGCGCGGCGGGCAGGCTAGCCCCGGTCTCGACGCGGAAGTCGGGCCAGTCCAGACTCCCTCCGGCATACTCGGGCGCGGCGAGGACGAGGTCGGCGCCGGCGCTCTTCGCGGACACCGCGAACGTGTACTCCATCCGCTCCGCCACCCATGCCTCGTGTTCGGCCGGGGCGGGGACACGGTCGTCGTACCACCTGACGAACGCCCGCGCGGCGGCGAGCACCTTCGGACGGTCGGCGTCCGGCACGGGCGGCTCGGCCGGCAGAGCACCGGTGCCGGCCACGTCGCCGAGCGCCGCCCGCAGCGCCACGCCGTCCGGGACCCGGCCCGCGGTGACGGCGCGGAATCGGAGGGACGGCGGGTGCGCCTCGTCGTCCGGGACCGGCGAGTCGAGCCGGTACTCGGCGGCGTACGCGGGGCCGTGCACGGCGGCCCCGGCCCGGCGGAGCAGTCGCAGGAAGTGCACGCCGGCGTCCGTGCGCCACCGGTACGGTGGTGCCTCGCCGGGGGCCTCCCGCTCGACGAGGACCTCGAGCGGGGCGGCCGCGACGTCGTACGCCTGCGGGTCCCCCGCCGGGCCGGGCCGGTACGCGGTGACCATGGCCGCTTCGCCGGTCAGCTCGACCAGGATGGGTGAGCCGCCGTCGTCGCCGCGGAACTCCCCGGTCTGCCACTGCCGGGCCAGTAGCCACAGCGGGTCGTGGACGCGGGCTTCGAGGGCGGCCGCCATGTCCTCCGCGCGGGGGCGGGGTTCCAGGCGGGTCCAGGTGGTGATCGAGGGCATGCGTCAGCTCCTTGCCGGCTCGCCGCGGGAGAAGTCGGTCGAGACCGCCTCGTCGCCCTGGTTGTCGGCGACGTACAGGGCGGGCAGGAACTGCCCCACGTCGCCGAGTACGTCGAGGTCGACCGCGCGCAGCCGGGCCAGGTCCCGGGTCTCGTCGAGGATGTCCTGGACCAGCTCGGACGACCACGCCGGCCGGGCGTCGGGCGACACGGCGAGCAGGACGGCCTGCGGGGCCGCCGCCGACGGCGCGTCGACGTTGAAGGCGACGCCGGTGGTCTCCGTGGCGCCGGGAAGGATCTCCACCCAGTCGTCGACGGCGAGGCCGGCGACCGGCCCGGCCGTGTCGAGCGGGGCGGACAGGTGCAGGACGAGGGACACCCGGCTGCCGCCGGGCAGGGCTGGTGGCGGATTCAGGCCGACCCACGGCTCGTCGTCGTCCTGCCGGAACTGCGCCGCGACGAGCCGGCCGGTGCCGCCGCGACCCGCGGCCTCGGCGTAGGTGAGCGCGGTCGCGAGCCGCTCCGCGCCGGGACGCACGGTGGCGGCGCGGGCGAGCCAGTCCTCGGTGGCGAGGGGCTGGTCGTCCGGGGCGTCGGTGACGCGCAACGCTTCGGTGAGCGGCGCGGGGTCGGCGAGGCGGAACGTCGCCACGGCGGTGAAGTCCGGCCCGAGGACGGCACGGAGCCGGTCGAGGTCGTGGTCGCGGCGCTGCTGCGGGTCGGCGGCGGCGCGGTCGAACCCGGCGCGCAGGTCCGCCTCGGCGGCGAGCCTCCGGGAGACCTCGTCCCGGACGGCGCCCACCTGCGCCGTCAGGGCCGGCCCGCTCACCGGGCCCGGCGGTGGAAGTGCGCCCTGCACGCCGAAGGACGCGGCACGCAGCAACCCCTCCTCCTGGTCGGCGGTCGACTCCGCGGCGAGCCGCGTGGCGACCGCGGCCAACGCGGTGGCCGCCGACGTCGCGCGGGCCCGCAGGTCCTCCTCGTCGAGGACGGCGGGCGTGGGGTTGGACGGGTCCTGCAGGTCGGCGGCGTTCAGGGGGCGCGCGGAGCGGATGACCTGCCGGAGCGCGCGGACGGTCTCCAGGAACTCGGCCACGCTCAGGACGTGCGCCTCCCAGTGCGGCGGCCGCCCGAAGTCCAGTCGCAGCACCGCGTCGGCGGGCACGCCGTCCGGGGGTTGCCCCAGGCTGCGGGCGAGGCGAAGCTCCAGTTCGGACTGCGCGGCGGTGTCGTCCTGCTCGGGCAGGTGCAGGTAGTCCAGCGGCGACAGGCGCAGGCGGTCGAGGGTGGTCTCGGTGCGGGCGAGCACGTCGCCGGTGCCGGGATGCTGCCAGCGCACGCCCACGCGCACCCCGGCGGGAGGGCTGAGCAGGGACGCGGCCCAGGCGTTGACGGCCGGCTCGGCGGCGGCCCGGACCTGCCGGGCGTCCACGGGCCAGTCGTCCGGCGGGGCGGCCTGCGGGCGCATCGCGACCAGCAGCCGGTGGGTGACCGCCACGCCGGAACGTGGGGTGCGGACCACCTCCAGCTCCGGGGGCGGAGCCTCGCCGCGGCTGGCCGCGTCCAGCGTGGCGCCGGCCCGCATCGGGTTGCCCTGGACGGCGTGGTGCACGCTCTCGGCCAGCAGCGCGTCGCTGAGGGCGTCCACCGCGTCGTCGAGCGCGGCCAGCACGGCGAGCAGTCGGCGGTGGTCGCCGCTGCCCACGTCGGGCAGCTCGGGGTCGCCGTTCCAGTCGATCCGGCCGGCCTTCCAGAGGCGATGCAGTTCGAGACCGTCGACGACGTCGTGCGCCGCCACGACCTCCGTCGGGCCGCGGTCCGCGTCGACGCGGGTGAGACGGATCGGCGCGAGCTGCCGGAAGCGGGCGATGTAGGCGTCCAGCGGCACCGTGCCGGGGTCGTCGTGCAGACCGCGCTCGAACCGGTAGCCGAGCAGGGCGGCCAGGTCCTGCCCCTGGCGGATGCCGTCGAGCAGCCAGGTCGCCAGCCGTACCCGGTCGGAGGACAGGTCGACGGCCAGCGGGTTGGGCCCGCCCGCGGCGCCGGCGTGGGTACGGTAGCCGCTGCGCAGCACCGCGGCGGTGACGGCCTGCGGCAGCGACGGCGCGTGCACGAAGCCGACGCTGTCTGGGTCGACGACCGGCTCGGCCTGGCCGCCGAGGCCGGACGCGCCGCCCCGGCGGCGCAGGTTCTCCACCCAGCCGTACGCGCCGACGTGCACGCCGTTCGGGTTCCGGGCGCGCAGCCAGGCCAGGCGCTTGGTGGCGTAGGAGGTCAGCCACGCGTCGAGGCGGTGCGAGGCGAGGTCGAGGGTCTCCCCCAGCAGCCGTTCGAGCCCGTCGACCGGGACGTCGCGGAGCACGCCCAGGGCGGCGCGGACCTGGTGCACCTCCTGCCCGTCGACGTCGGTCGCCGACTCGGGGCGCAGCAGGTACGCGCCCAGGGTGCCGCCACCGGGCGCGGGTGCGTCGAGGCGGCGCCAGGCGGTCGGGGTGGTGATGTCGGGCCGGATGTCGACCAGTTCCGGCTCGGCGTCGGCGCCGGCCGGCAGGTTGCCCTGCCGGCGCAGAATCCGGGCGGCGGCCAGGGACAGCTCGGTGAGCAGGGCGTGGCGCAGCAGCCGGTACAGCAGGGGCGTGCGCGCCCCGCCGACCGTGAAGTCGGGGAGGTTCACCAGGTCCCGGTAGGGGGTGCCCGCACGCAGGAGGTCGAGGTACGCCACGACGCCGTCGGCGTGCCCCGCGAGGACCAGGGGCGCCGTGAGCGGGAAGGAGTCGTTGCCGTAGACCATGCCGGCGCCGCGCGGCCGCCAGGTGGACCGGCCGAGGCGTTCCAGCAGCGCCCGCGCACGCCCGCTCTGGTTCTCCGGAAACGTGTCGGGAAGCTGCAGCCGCATGAACCGCCACAGATTCTCGACGTACTCGGGGCCGAGCACCGGGCGGGCGCGGAACTGCCGGGTCACCGGCGCCATGCCGAGGATCTGCACGAGCAGTTTCTGCCGGTCGTCGGGCGCGACGGCGGTCTCCGTGCCGTCGAGTGCGGGCAGCCGGGCGGCCGCGGGCCGCCAGACGGTGCTCTGGAGTTGCCGGAGCAGGTCCAGCAGGGCCTGGTCACGGGCGGCGGGGGCGCCGGTGGCCTCGCGGGGCGCCCACTGCGCGAGGGCGGTGACGGGCAGCAGACCGTACGGCTGGCGGCCGGCGCGCAGCGCCGGCAGCGGCCCACCGGCGCGGACGTGGTCGAGGAAGTGCTGCCGGCCGTACCGGATGTCGTCGTCGCCCAGCACCGGGGCCATGATTTGCCACAGGTGGTAACCCCAGGTGGCGCCCCACAGGGCGGTGTTCATCGCCCGGGCGGCGGTCTCCTCGAGGCGGTCGGCGCCGCGGGAGATCAGCAGGGAACGGCCGGCGGGAAGGGGTTCCGTGGCGGCGACGGCGTCGGCGCGCAGCCCGAGGGCGCGGGCGGTGGCGGCGGCGTTGCTGCCGGCGGCGGCGGCCTGGCGGCCCCGCCCGGCCACGAACCGGTACGCCGACCGGTACGCGGGATCCTGGCGGCTGTAGCCGGACGTCGCGGTGTCGGTGTTGTTCGTCGGGGTGCCGTGCGGCACGAAGCCGAGGCCGCCGGTGTAGTACTGGGCGTCGAGCATCTTTCCGAGCAGGTCGGCGCCCTGCCCGGCGGTCACGTTCTCCCGGACGCCGAACACCAGCAGCCGGGTCACCTGCTGGGCCGCGCCGACGGGGAGGGTGACGGCCATGCCCGCGTCCACGGCCGTCTGGTAGTCGGTGAGCCAGAGCAGCCCGGGTTCGACGGGTCCGGCCGGGCCGCCGGCCGGCGGCGGGGTGGGCGACGGGCCGACCTGGAGCGGGCGAGCCACCTCGGCGGAGATGCGGGTCACGGGCGCCTGCCCCGGGATCAGCGCGGTGACGTGCCAGCGGGTCGGCAGGCCGGTGGCCACGGGGGCGCGGCTCCAGGCGGCGGGGCGGCTGGGCGGCTCGGGGACGGGCTGTGTCGAGGTGGGTTCGAGCTGCCGGGCGACCCACGCGGCCCGCTCCGGCCCGAACCCGGCGACCAGGCGGTCCCAGGCCGCCTGCGCCGCGGCGGCGGTGGTGGCCGCGGCCAGTTCGGCCCAGTAGCGGCGGCCCCAGTCGCGCTCCGTGCCGGTCAGCTCCGGCTCGTGGGTGTCGACGTGGAAGTCGCCCGGGTAGATGCGCACGCGGAGGTCCGTCCCGACGAACCGGGTCTCTACCCGGACCGGGAACAGGGCCAGCGGATGGTCCGCTCCGAGCGTCCAGGTCGTCATCGCTGCTCCTCGGGCAGGTGGGGCAGGGCCAACAGGTTGTTGGGTTCGTCGCCGTCGGCCTCGGTCTTGGCGTATGGCCGCCCCGCGTGGGTGCGGGAGACGATGAGCCGTACGCGGTCGCCGGCGGGCTCCTCGACGTGGAACGGCTCGCCGCGGCGGAGCGCGGCGATGACCTCCGCCTCGGTCATCCGCCACCGGTTGCCCTCGGGACCGACGCCGCCCAGGGCGACGATCGCGCCGGAGCCGCCGTTGGCCCGGGCCACGTGCGTCACGCGGTTGCCGTCCTGGACCGCGGGAAGCATGTCGGTGGCGTGGATGGCCACCTGCATGGGCCGCTGCAGCGTGATGTGCGCCAGGTGGGCGGACGTCTGCGCCCAGGTGAGCGCGCCGATGCGCAACCCGCCGAAGGGTGCGGCGACGGGCGCGTGGGTGAGGGCGTCGTACCCAGCGCGGTTGGCCGCCATCTGCCCCCAGTGCAGGTCCGCCCAGCTCGCCGGTCGGGTTCCGTGTCCCGGTGGTCGGGGCGGCTCCGGCAGCTCGTCGAGGCCGAAGCGGGGCGCGGTGGGCTGCTCCTGGATGACGAAGAACCAGCCGGGGTCGTCGCCGGTGCCGCGCGCGTCGGAGACGGTGAGGCCGAAGCCGAAGAAGGTGAGGTCGGGCCGCATGGTGCCCCGGAAGAGGGGACGGCGTTCCTCGTCGGCCAGGTCGCGCCGGGTGTGGGCGGCGTCGGCCCAGCGGGCGCGGCGGGCGTAGATCGTCGCGGTCGGGTAGCGGCGCAGCAGCTCGCCGCGGAGCAGCAGCACCAGCATGTCGGCGCCGCCGACGGCCGTGGCGTTGCGCCCCAGCGCCTGGTCCGCGTGCCACTCGGCGATCGGCGGCACGTCGGTCAGAGGCAGTCCACCGCCGCCGCTGTCACGGACGTCCCAGAACTGGCGGAAGTACGTGGCGCGACGGTCGGCCGGGAATTCCCGCCAGGCCAGCTCACGGCTCATCTCGTGGTTGAGTCCGACCATGAAGGACTCGATGAAGGCGGGGTTGCCGCGCAGCAGGGTCACGGTCTCCGCCGGGACCTGCTCGACGCCGGGCAGCAGCAGGTCCTGGGACATGTCCCGGAGCAGTTCGTACATCGGCTGGGGGAAGCGCGGGGCGGTGATCAGCGGCCGCAGGGTGTCGCCGGGCGTGGCGTCGAGGGATCCGCCGGGCACGGTGACACGCGCGGACACCCGGGCCTCGACGTGCCCGGCCGGGTCGATGGCCTCCCGTACCCGCTGCGCCAGCGGGGCCAGCGGCACGTTCACCGGTTCGGCCGGCGGCGGGACCAGCTTCTGCTGTGCCACCAGGTGCCCCTGGTGACGGGAGGCGGCGGTCCGGAAGTTGTTGCCCGTGCGGTTGCGCGTGTCCAGCAGCGCGGGGTCGATGTCCGCGACGGCGAGCGCGGCACCCTGGCCGTTGGCGCCGTACCAGCCGGGCACCGGGCGGTTCGGGCTCCACCGGGCCGTCGTGCCGGTGGTGCCCAGGTCCCAGCCCACGCGGTACCAGCCGACGTTCTCCCCGGGACGGTCCTCGACGTGGAAGATGACCAGGTCGGGGGTGCCGTTGCCGTTCACGTCGACGACCGCGACGCCGGCGCCGCTGTCGGCGCTGCCGAAGGGCTCGCCGCCGACCAGGTGCGGGCCGGCCCACCCGCCGACGACGTTGCCGCGGGCGTTGAGGCTGCGGCCGATCCGGTAGACGCCGCGATTGGGGCCACCCGCGTCCTCGATGGTGAAGACCAGCAGGTCCGGCTTCCGGTCGCCGGTGAGGTCGGCGACCGCCACGCCGACGCCGTCGACCGTGCCGGGGTCGCCGGGCACCTCCATCGACGGGCTCCAGCCCCGCGACACCACGCCGGCCGTCGACAACGACCATCCGACGCGGTAGTAGATCCGGTTCTGCCCACCGGTGACGTACGCGAGGACCAGCTCGGGCCGTCCGTCGCCGTCGATGTCGGCGAGCGTGACGTCGGCGCCCTGGATCTGATCGGCGATGGGTTCCGGGAGACCCTTGACGTCGCTCCAGCCGGCGGTCGGTACGCCGTTGGCGTCGATGTCCCAGCCGATCTGGTAGTGGCCGGTGTTGGGGCCGGCCTGTTCACTGATCCAGAAGAGCAGCAGGTCAGGCCGGCCGTTGCCGCTGATGTCGGCGATGGCGATGCCGGCGCCCTGGTTCTCGGCGCCGGTTCCCCAGCCGAGCGGCGTCGGCGCTCCCCAGGTGCCGGCCACGGTGCCGCCGAAGTCCAGGTTCCGTCCCACGCGCAGGTACGCCCGGTTGGGGCCGTCCGGGGCGTTGACGTGCAGCGCCACCAGGTTGGACAGGTAGCCGATCGGCGGCTCCCACCGCGCGTCGGCGACCGGCTGGTCGCTCGGGCCGCCCCGGCCGCCCTGCACCGCGACGGGTTGACCGTGGTTGCGCCACAGCCACCCGTTGCCGGTGTCGAAGCGCTCGTAGAGGTAGCCGTCGCGGGTGGCGACGAAGAACGTCTGCCCGTCGAGGGGCCGCTCCGCGATTTGGGCCACCGGCCGGTTGTCCGGCATGCCGTGCGGCAGCCACACCCAGGCGCTGTCGTTCCAGTAGAGCTCCCAGACGTTGCCGTCCTCGTCCGGCACGAACATCTTGCGGTCCTGCATGGGGGCGCCCGGCACGCCTGTCGGCACCGCGCCGGTCGGTGTGGCGTGGTCCTGCCACTGCCAGGTGGATCCGTTCCAGAGCCGCTGGAAGACCGCCGGGCCACGGGTGAGGGTGGTTACCAGCAGCTTGACCTTCATCGTCCCGATACGGACGAACAGCTTGGCGCCGAGCAGGTCCGCGCCGGGCTCCATCTTGGTGTTGCTCTGGGCGATCCAGGGCATCCCGTGGTCGGTCCAGGCCCACGTCTCGCCGCTCTGCCGGTACCGCTCGAAGAGCCGGCCGTACCCGGATCCCACGAACAGCTTGGAGTCGCCGAACGCCGCCACGGGGGCGCTCGCGACCCAGTCGTTGGGCGGCGCGCCGTGCGCCACCCACGTCCAGGTGTCGCCGCTGCGGCGCAGCTCGTACAGCTGCCCGTTGCCGCCGGTGATCCAGACGCGGTTGTCGCCCATCGGGGCGCCGGGCGCCATGGCGACGCCGGTGCCGGGTGGGCGACCGTGGTCGATCCACACCCAGCGGTCGCCGTCCCAGTACCGCTGGAACAGCCGCCCCTCGGCTCCGACGAAGACCCGGCGGCCGGACATGGCCGCACCGGGGGCGGTGGTGACGCGGTAGCGGTACCAGGTGCCGGGGGTCTCCGGTCTGCCGTGGTCGACCCAGCGCCAGGCCCCGTTCTCGCGCCGACGCTCGAAGAGCCGGCCGTCGGCGCTGCCGACCCAGATCCGGTCGCCGGTCAGGGCGGCGCCGGGGCCGTACAGCACGGTGCTGGGTGTCTCGTCGCCGACCAGCGCGGCCGAGGTCGTGAGCGCCGCCGGTGCGGGCGGCGACCACCACGCGTCCGCCTTGGCCAGCAGCGCGGGGGTCAGTCCCTTCCACCGCACCGTGCCGCCACTGACCTCGTCCAGCAGGACGGTGCCGCCCGGCGGTCGTACCGGCGGGGTCACCGGGGCGACGCCGCCCGCGATCGGGGCGAGCGGGGTCGGTGCGCCCACCTCGCCGGCGAGGACCCGGCGGGCGAGGGGGCCGCGCGGGCGCGTGAGCCGGCGGAAGGCCACGGAGGTGGCGGCGTTGACGGCGGGCTCGGCCCCCACGGCTCCGGCCACGGTCCGGGTGGCACGCGGGGTCAGGGTGATGTCCGGGTGCGCGGCGGCGGTCATTTGCAGCAACTGGTCGTCGGGGATGGCGGCGCCTGCCGCGAGCGTCGCGGGGCCGCCGAGGATGCGACGCTCGTACATGCGGACGCTGACCTCCCGGGCGAGGCGTCCCTGGCGCAACGCCTCGTTGACCCGTTCGATCTCGGCGGCCTGCGTCCAGGCCGAGGCCATCAGGTGTTCCTGCTGCTCGCGGACGACGGCGGCGCCGAAGGCGGCGGCGGCCCGGTGGCGGGGGTCGAGGTTGAGCTCGCGCAGCCAACTGGCCTGCCCGTCGGGCGGGAGGACGGGGCGGCCGTCGGGGCCGGTCGCGGCGGCGTGCAGGCTGCCGTACGTGGGCGGGGCGACCCGGCCGGACCGCTCGGCGAGCAGGGGGCGCAGCCGCCGCGCGAACTCGGCCTGTTCACCGGCGTCCCAGAGGGTCGGGCGGCTGGCGCTGGCGCGCAGGGCGCCCTCGAGGCCCAGTGCCCGTGTGACGGCGGTGGGCGGGAGGTCGGGCAGGCCGCCGCCAGGGTGCCGGACGTCCATGTCGCGCAGCCCCACCGACGGGGGCAGTACGCGGGCGGCCAGCCGCCGGACGAGGGTCTCGAAGTCCCCGGCCTGCCCCGTGGTGAACTCCCAGTGGTGGTAGACCGGCAGCTCGTACGGGGTGGGCAGGCCTGGCGCGTACTGCCAGGCGGGGCGCAGCTCGCCGGCGTCGCGCGCGTCGAACGGGAGGCCGAGGCCGGCCTTGCGTCCCGGCTCGAACGCCGGCACGAGGCAGGCGCGGTACCGGGTGCCCTCCTTCAGCCGGCGGGGGCAGATCAGCCGGGACAGTGTTCGTTCGGGTTGCGCGGCGATGACGCCGAGCAGTGTCTCGTCGTCGCGGGCGGTGAGCACCTGCGCGTGTGCCCAGGCCCACGACTCCCGCAGGTCGGGCAGCTCGCCCTGCCGGCAGGTCAGCTTGGGCCGGGGCATCGCCGGGTCGAAGTCCACGGAGGACGCGTCGGCCTCGACGACGACGAGGCACAGCCACGGGCGCAGCCGGTTGGCGTTCGCGCCAGCCGGGGTCAGCAGCCACGGAAGGTCGTGCCGGTCGAACTCGATGAGCGGGAAGAGGTTCGGCTCCACCTCGGTGGCCCCGGGCACGGGATCCGTGCGGATGACCTGCCGGGGGTCGATGCCGGTGACGTCGCCCGGCCCGTACAGCCGGACCTTGACGCCCTTCTCCGGGCGTTGGTTGACCCGGACGGCGGCCTCGATCGTCCCGTCGGCCGGCAGTGGCGTGGTGAGCGTGTCGGGGGTGGTGTGCCCGGCCACCAGTCCCTGCCGGGCCCAGCCGAGGAAGTGGAGGCCGACGCTCATGCGTCGACCCGGGTCAGGTCGGGCACGATCCGCAGCGCCCGCGGCTGGTCGTCGGCGAGTTCGCGCATCAACTGCACCACCTCCGTGTACGAGGTGCGCTCCCCCGTGGCGGCCGGCGCGGCCGTCTGCCCGGTCGGGCGGAGCGCGTAGCGGGTGTCGGTGACCCCGATGCCGAGGGTCGGGGCGTGGAAGCGGCGCGCGCCGGTGTGGCGGGTCGCGGCGAGCCCCGCCGGGCCGGTGTGGGCCAGCCGGCCCGAGGTGGGGCCGTCCATGGTGCGTACTCCGGCCGGGCGGGCGGGAGCGTCGGGCGCGTCGACGATGACCGTCTCGTAGCCGAGCGTGGCTGCGGGCAGGAGGTCGGCCTCGCCGTCCAGTGCGGGTTTCGGGTCGGCGAAGCGCCGCCCGGCCTCCATCTCCTCGAACGAGGGCCGGGACAGCTTCTCGTCGTCGGTGAGGTCGAGGAAGTACGCGGGCGCGAAGTGCTCGCGCAGGACGTCGGCCTTGACCGTGGTGTCCGCGCCGACGCGCAGCCCGGTCACGTCGAAGCGGTCGCCGTTGACCAGGGGTGCCTGGCCGGCCTTGTCGAGGTGGACGCCGAACGGCACGGCGCGCTGCCGGAACGCCAGCCCGCCGAGGGGGTGGGCGAGCAGCTCGTGGGGCGCCGGCTCGATCTGGCGCAGCGTTACCAGGGACTCGCCGGCGGGCGGCAGTTGGGCGGCCCAGTTCGCCGGGTCCTCGAGTTCGCCGTCGAGCAGGAGACCGAGGTCGACGGGGGTGATGGCGGCGGCCTCGACGGCGTCGCCGGTGGTGACGTCGAAGCTGACCGAGCCCTCGAAGATCCAGATCTTGAACGAGGCGCGTCCGCTGGCGTGCCAACGGTTCGGCCCGGAGAGGCTGGCGTCGACGGTGACGGCCATGAGGGTGTCGCGTCCCCGGCGCAGCGCCATCGCCCCGGACATGTCGACGACGAACTGGAACGGCGTGAACCGGAACAGGGCGTCGAAGGCCAGGTGCCCGGAGATGGAGAAACCCAGGGCCGCGGCGTACAGCTCGACGCGGGCGCCGACCTGCGCGGTGTTGGAGGTCAGCGCGAGGTACGCCTCCAGTCGCAGTCGCGGGTTGTCCCCGGTGGCCAGGGACAGGGCGAGCCGGTCGAGGTGCGGAAAGCCGGGCGGTGGGGCGAACCGCGGGTGGAAGCCGCCGGCGGCGAGGGCGAACGTCGGGTTGGCGGCCCAGCGCATGCGCATCGCCATGTCGCCGGTGAGGGCGAACCCGGCGACCTGCGAGTCGTGGAGGGTGGCGTCGACCGACGCCTCGCCGCGGTCGAAGTCGATGACGCCGAGCACGTCCATCCGGATCGAGACCACGGGTGCGCGTTCGTCCGGCAGGGTCATCCGCAGCTTGCCGAGCACGAGGAGCCGCACCGGCGCGGGCAGTTCCAGCACCAGACCCAGGTCGAGCGTGATCAGGGTGGGCGTGCCCCAGCCGATGCGGGCCATCGGCCCGAACACGAACCGTCCCGGTGCGGGCGGGAAGTAGGTCGCGAGGTTCGAGACGATCTGGGGCGCGTTCGCGACCGGGTCGGCGGGGAACATGACGGAGTCGATGGCCCGCGACTTCACGCCGGCCCGTAGCGCGTCCACGTTGACCGTGCGATTGATGCCGAGGATCCCGCCGGCGCCGTTGAGGGTGAATCCGAAGCCGAGGTTGATCGGCGGGAACTCCGCCGCAATGATCATGAGCAGGGAGAAGCCGTCGGAGCCGTCCGGCATGCGGGTGGTGAGCAGCCCGACCGCGGTGAGGGCGATGGTCTGGAACTCCAGCTGGACGACACCGGCGTACTGCTCGGCGTCCGGGTCGAAGTACAGGTAGCCGCCCCCGGTCACCGGGCCCGCGTCGAGCGCGACGCCCGCGCCCGACGGTGGCTTGAACCGCAGGTCGAGCGCGGCCGGGCCGAGGTTGCCTCCGCCGGGCGGGAAGGAGAGCACCGCCTCGACGCCGACGCGTTCGACGGCGAGGACGAGCGGGCCGAGGCGGACGTCGACGGTGCCGGCGGCCAGCGCCGTGACGGTCGTGCCGTCGGTGCCGATGGCGAGGTCGATGCTCTGCACGTGCAGCGGCCCGAGGGCGCTGTGCACCGGGATGGACAGGGCGAGACCAGCGGCGCCCGAGAGCGTCAGTCCGCCGGAGCGGGACCAGGTGAGCGCGAACTCGAACGGGGCGCGGACCCCGTCGGCGGGAAGGACCTCGGCGAGGAAGCCGTCGCCGTCGCCGTCGCCGACGACCAGCGCTCCGGCGTCGAACCGGACGCCGATGGTCGCGTCCCATCCGTCGGAGCCCAGGTCGAGGCCGGCGGTGACGCGGATACCGCCGAGTTCGAGGCGGGTGCCGGTGGCGGCGCCGACGACGGTGGGCTGCCCGCCGGCGTCGGCCAGGCGCTCGACCACGACGCCGGCGGTCAGGGCCCCTCCGCCGGCGGGCAGGGTGACACCCTCGCGGCCGATGGCGAACTCGGCGGCCTGGCCGGCGAGGGTGAACTCGACGGCCCAGGAACGGCCCTCGAACCTGTGCCCCGCCCAGCCCGTCGGAGTGACCACGAGCCGGGCGCCGCCCTCGGCGTCGGAGAGCACCTGCAGCAGGGCACCGAGCGCCAGATCGGGATCCTTGGCGCTCAGCGGGAACCGTACGGCCAGGGTGCGCAGCGGGTCGCGCTCGGCGGCGCCCGGCGCGTCGGCGCCGTGGGAGACCTCGGCGCCGAGCGCGACCAGCAGGGGCGTGAGCCGCCGCCAGATCCGCCCGGCCGCAGTCCGCGCGGCGTCCGCGGTGCTCAGCCCGTCGGGCCCGAGGTACGCCGCGCGCAGCGTCCCGACCGGGTCGGTGAGCAGGTCGGCGAGCCGGTCGAGCTGGAACCTCGGCGGGGCCGCGGGCAGCCGGTAGACCGGTTGACCGTCCGCGCCACCCAGCGGTGGAGTGAGGTCGGCCAGGTAGTCCGCGGAGGTGTGGATCAGGGTGAGCGCCCGAGCCACGTCGTGCGCCGTCGGGTGGTAGTTGGTGAGGTACTCCAGGAGCAGGAACTCGACCAGGGACTGCCCGATGGCGGCCAGCGCCGCCTCGACGTCCTGCGGCACCTGCACGCCGGGCGCGTCGGCCAGGTCGGCCACGGCGCGGATCGCGTCGACGAGGGCGGCGATGTCCTGGACCAGCGCGAGCACACCGTCGAGGCTCTGGGTGGGCGTGGACGCCGCCTCGGCGAGCTGTGCCGCCGCTTCGCCGATCGCGGCGGCGGCGTCGGCCATCTCCTCGACCGGGTAACCGGTGAGCTGGTCGAGGTCCCAGCCGAGGACCAGCAACAGTTGCCGGCGGCCCTGCTCGTGCTGGGCGCCGCGGACGAGGGGCTCGACGAGGTTCTGCGCCTCGGCGGCGAGCCGGCTGAGGATGTCGGTGGCGGGGTTCGGAGAGTCAGGAGGCATTGGCCGTCACAATCGCCGGTACGAAGTACTTCTCGCCGCCGCAGCGGACGAAGGAGCCCGCGCCGATCCTGTTGCTGCCCACCGGTTGCAGCAGCTCGACGGGGGCGAGCAGGGGCAGTTCCACGCCGCTGACCTCCGCGACGGTCGGCGGTGAGCCGGCCGGTGAGGCGGCCGCGTCGGCCGGCAGCGTGACGTAGAGGAACGCGCCGAGCATTCCCAGCCCGATGCCGGCCTGCTCGCCGATCCGGGTGAGGGCCTGGGCGCCGACGCCCCGGCTGGCCGCCGACACGCCGACCTCCAACAGGCGGCTCGATCCGTTCAGCAGGGAGGGCGCCACCTGGGGAAGGTTGGTGGCCACCCGGGGCAGGACGTTGCCGGCCACCGCCGTTCCGGTGGCCAGCTCCGCCGCCAGGGTCGGGGTCAGACCCACGCTGGTGGTCCACGACGCGCCCACGGCCGCCTCGGCGGCCAGCGGCACGGCGCCGGCGGCGACCAGCCCGACGGTCCCGGCCGCGACGCCGATCTTCCACTGGGTCAGGGTCAGTTCCAGGAAGCGGTCCGCCTGCTCCCGGGGCAGGTAGTCGCTCGCCACGATGAGGAAGGTGCCGGCGCCCTGGCTCAGGATGTGCTGCAGGACGGTGGTCTCCAGCATGAACTTGCGGAAGACGGGCCCGGGGCGTGGGCCGTACCGGTCGTGGATGGCGTCCAGCTTGCGGTCCCAGGCTCCCTTCACGAACAGCTCGAAGAAGCGCTCGCTGGCCAGCACGGCGTAGCGCGATCCGGCTTCGCCGTACGGCATCGTCTGGCGGACCATCTCCTCGAAGACCGGCCGCATCTCCTGCTCGATCTCGGGGACGACGTACGTGACCCGCGTCGGCCGCAGCTCGGGGCGTTCCTGGGGCTCGCTGCGCACGCAGCACTTGATGTCGTAGACGATCAGGCCCTGCACCTGCGGGTCCTGCCAGGCGTGGATGACGCACGTCCTCTGCCCGCCCAGCCCGCCGATGACGAGGGGGTACCGGGACGGGTCCCAGGTGCCACCGCGCCAGTTGCGGGGTCGGGGCGGGCCGAAGACCGGGCTGGTGGTCGGCGCCAGGGCGCGCAGCGCCTTCAGGTAGCCCTGCAGCTGCTCCACGCCTTTGTCCCGCGAGCGCAGCGGCTTGATCTCGTAGACCTCGTCGGTGTCGGAGTTGAGGATGTCGGTGCGCTGCCGCCAGCCGCGCAGCCACTCGCTGACCGACATCGCGCCGGCCACCAGCGGGTCGACCTCGTGCAGGGAGAAGATGCTGCCCGGCTCCCAGCTGGTGCTGCCGGTGAACACGTCGAAGTCGACGATGCCGTACGTCTTCGGCTCGCGCCGGCTCTGCAGTTCCTTCATGTACGTCACGCCGAGCCAGTTGCCGTACGCCGTGCCGATGGTCCGGCTGGACGGATGGGAGGTGATCTGCGACCCGTCCGGGCAGACCGCCCGGAGCAACTTGTCCGGGTTGACGCTCACGGCCGCCCCCCGCGGTCGCGGGCGTGCTCCGGTCGCGTCGCCGCCCGCTCGCGCGCGTCGGCACGCCGGTCCGTATGCCTCGTCATGTACGCCCCCACCGGCCCCTCCCCCACGTCGGTGCGCTACCGCCGGCCCCCACTTGGCATCGGCGGTGTGGGACGCGGCGTCGACCCGACGCCGCGATGTGAGGCCCATTCAACGGGCGTGGGTACTTCGGCCGACATCCATCGAACGCGGCCAGAGTCGCGGCTCTTTGTTCGTCGTCGTTCGGCCGACGTTCCACAGGGGAGGCCCGATCGACGGTCCGGCCCGCCGGTCCGGCAGAAGTGGTGGCGGAAACCTGACTGTTCGTTGTCACGCGGCAAGAACCACCGACGGCGCCGGGTCGCTCCGGCGGCGTACGCCCTGGCAGGCGACGGATCGGGCCGTCGGACGTCGCCACTCAGGCAACTCGTGCTGGCCCGCTCGTCGGGCGCGCGTCGACTGATCCGGAGGCGCCCACGACCGACCGGCGGCGACGTCGACCGGGAGGGACAGTCGTGCTGCAAGAAACGCGACTTCACGTTTGCCGCCGTCCGCTCCCCTGCCGCACGGTGGCCGCAGTCGCCCACACAGGAGGGAGCACACGATGAGCACGAACGTCGACGACCTCGAGATCACCTGCTTCGACGAGGACGACGACCCGGAGAACAAGGTCGGCGAACCGGTCGAGTACGACCTCGCCAGCGTGGACGACGAGGAGTGATCGTGGGAGTTCATCTGGCGCCGGCGCTCGCCGTCCTGCGGGCCGAGGTCAACCAACGCTGGCCGCACCGGGACAAGGCCTCGGACGGGTGGATCGGTGACGCGGCGCACCAGGCCCGCAAGTCCGACCACAATCCCGACGGTGACGACTCGTCGGTCAACGCCGCCGACTTCGACCGGGACGGCATCGATCCGCTGCTGCTCGTCCGTCGCTGCATCGAGCACCCCTCGACGCAGTACGTGATCTTCGACCGGACGATCTGGAGCCGGAGCCGCGGGTTCCGGCCGGCCCGGTACACCGGCTCGAATCCGCACGACAAGCACGTGCACGTCAGCGTCGGCCATGCCCGCAGCCTCGAGGACAGCACCCGGGCCTGGGGCATCGCCACCGCCACGGCGTCGAAACTCGGCGACCGCACCCTCCGCAAGGGCAACAAGGGCAGTGACGTACGGGAACTCCAGAGCCTCGCCAACCGGCTGGGCGGCCGGCTGAGCGTCGACGGGGTGTTCGGTGCGCGCACCGAAGCCTGGGTCCGGGCCTTCCAGACGTCGAAGAGGTTGGCCGTGGACGGCATCGTCGGGCCGAAGACGACCGCCGCGATCCGCGCGGCGACGAAGCCGACACCGAAGCCCGCCGGCCGCCGGCCCGGCACCCGTACGGTGCGACGCGGGCTCAGCGGCGAGGACGTCGCGTTCGTGCAGCGGTTCATCGGTGAGCGGCGCTGCGGGAAGGCCAGCGGGACGTTCGACGCCCGGACGGAGGAGGGTGTCCGCTGGTACCAGCGGATGCAGGGCATCGGCGTCGACGGCGTCGTCGGCCGGGTCACGTGGACCAGGATGAGAGTGACGGTCGGGTACTAGGGCCTGTATCGACGTCGGTGTCGGCGCCCTGAGCTGGTGTGAGGATCTTCGCGTGTCGGAGATCGAGATGCGGCCAGGTAACCATTCACCTCGCCGCCATCAGCCGCCATCAACGGGTGGCTGTGATCGGTCGGGCCGCAGGATTCCCCGGGCGGAGGCTTCGGCGGGGTGAGGGTGGGCGGCCGTCGCAGAGGTCAGGCGGGGAACGCGATCGGCTCGTCGGTGCCTTGCCTGGTGAACAGCCACGCCGGAACCAGCCGTGGGTGGTGGCCGTCGTTGGCCCAGTCGAGCGCGTAGACGAAACGCGCGCCGGTCACATCCGGCGAGGGATTGCGCCTGACGCATGGAGGCGTCCCCGCGCCGTAGGCCACCGGGCACAACTGCCCGGACGAAGGAGTGCCCGCAGCCTCCTGCTGGAGGCGAGCGAATGCCTGCCTGGCGTCGAGCAGCGGACGCTCGGCGTCCCCGCGCGCCGGCCCCAGCCATCCGGCGGCATAGGCGACGCCGCGCTCATCGAGCTGGACTCTGGTTCCCCAGCCCCAGGTCGGGTGGCCCTCAATACGGGGCTCGGCCACCACCTGGCCCTGCTCGAAACGTGCCAGAGTCGCGTCGAGGCCGGCTGCGCGCAGGATGGGGTGGGTGAGCGTGAGCGCCCGCTGTTCGCCCGAGTCGTACGGCGCCTCACCGGTGGTTTGCTGCTGCCGCATGTATCTCCATCGGCCGCCGCTGTTCGGCCAGATCTCCAGCCTGGCCTCGCTGCGGGTGACCGTCCACGGGTTGCCGGCGAAGCCGATCGGCTCGTCACCGAAGCCGAGCGCCTCGGCCAGCGCGATTGCGCGGCGCTGTGGTGGCGTGGTCAGCGCGTACGTGCGTCCCGTGCCCGGGCTGCGCTCGGACAGGGGACGTGCCATGACGTACGTCCCGTACAGGAAGCCGAGCCTGTGGTCCGGATACAGGGGCGGGACGGAGGGGGCACTGACGACCTCGACGCCCGACGGGAGAGGGATCGCATCCGCGTGGGGAGGTCCGGTGCCCGAGCAGGCGGTCAGCAGACCGGCACCGACCAGGACGAGACCAAGCGACCGTCGAACCCGGCCGCCTGCCGAGGAGATCCTGTGCTTCGGGGCCAGCTCATCCGGCGGCGCGCACGCCGCACCGGACAACGGCCAGGCCGGCAGCGAGGGAAACCTCATGACGCGAGATTCTGTCACTTGAGGCATGCCGACGGTCGACAGCAACATCGCGGCGCCGGTACCGGAGTCAGGGAGCCGGCTTGACCCTCACGTCGCGTGAGGCCGGAGGGTGGGCACATGAGCGACTACTACGACGCCTTCGAGATGAGCCCGGTGCCCGCCCCCGGCCCGGATGCGGTTCCGCCGGAGCCGTTCCGGGGGATCTACGGGATGCCCGCGTTCGCGACGATCCCCACGAACGACCTGGCGGCGTCGGTGGACTTCTGGACTCGTGGGCTCGGGTTCTTCGAGCTGTTCAGCATCCCCGGCAGGCTCGTGCATCTGCGCCGGTGGGCGTTCCAGGACGTACTCCTCGTCTCGGCGGAGAGGGTTCCGGCGGAGCCGCCGGCGATGAGTGTCAGCTTCTCGTGCGTGCTCAGCCAGATCGACTCTCTCGCCGAGGCCTGTCGAGCGGTGAGCCCGGACGCGGTTGACGGCCCACGGGACACTCCCTGGAACACCCGCGACGTGGAGGTGATCACCCCCGAGAACGCGCGAATCGTCCTCACCGCGGCGAAGCCCTTCGACCCGGCCAGTCAGGAGGCGCGGAACCTGGAGGCCGTCGGGATCACCCCGCCGGGCGTCGGTCGCGGCGACAATGGGGCGCATGCCTGATGCCACGCTCGCCGAGGGCCTGACCGTCGGCCAGGTCTCGGCGCGTCTGGACGTGACGGTCCGCGCGCTGCACCACTGGGACGACATCGGTCTCGCGCGACCGTCGCTGCGTACGAGGGCCGGGTACCGGCTCTACACCGCCGGCGACCTGGAACGCCTGCACCGCATCGTCGTCTACCGGGAGCTCGGCCTCGACCTCGACAGGATCCGGGCCGTCCTGGACGGCTCGACAGTTGACCTGCCCGCCGCGTTGCGCGCGCAGCGCGCCCAGGTCGCCCAGCGGATCGACCGCCTCCGGCAGCTCGGCGCCGGCCTGGATCGGATGATCGCCGTCCACGAGCGCGGCCTGCTGCTGACCGTCGAGCAGCAGGCCGCGATCTTCGGCCCCGAGTGGAACCCGGACTGGCCCGCCCGGGCCCGTCAGCGCTACGGGGACACGACACAGTGGCAGCAGTACGCCGAGCGGGCGGCCTCCCGCAGTCCGGAGGAGTGGCAGGCCATCGCCGACGCCGTCGCCGACCTCGACCGGGCCCTCGGGGACGCGGTGGAGGCCGGTGTCGCCCCTGGCAGCGCGGAGGCGAACCGCCTCGTCGAGCGGCACCGTGAGGTGTTCGGTGCGTACTTCCCGCTCACCCGTCAGATGCAGGTCTGCCTGGGCCGAATGTACGAGGCCGATCCAGGGTTCGCCGCCCACTACGACGGCATTCGCGCCGGCCTCGCCACGTGGTTCCGTCGCAGCGTCGACGCCAGCGCACGCGCCCACGGGATCGACCCCGACACCGCCACCTGGCAGTAGCGCGCGGGTCTGGAAACCCGCGTGCGGGCGCCCCGGCGCGCCCGACCCTGACTAGCGCGGGCCGGACTGGCCGGTCGAGGCGTCCGCCGGGAGGCGCGACAGCGCCGTCGTGAGCAGACCGGCCAGCACCGGCCCGTCGCCCGGCACGGCGTGCGGGCGCACGATGAGCACGACCACGTCGCCGCGCCGGCCGGTGACCCGGTCCCGCCCGACGTACGCCTCGTCGCCGACGCCCGGCAGGGCCTGGCCGACGCTCCTGCTCATGAGCAGCGTGGCGGTCGCCATCCGGCCGCCCGGGACGACGGTGACGCCCAGCACGGTCGAGCCGCGTCCGTCCACGAACCGGGCGGCCCAGCGCGCCTCGTCGGCCGACTCCGGACGCACGAGCGACACCCGTACGCCGAGCGCCGTACCGACCTCGGCGGCGCTGAGCAGGTGGTCCGGACGGACAACGGCCGGCCCGGCGGTCGCCGCACCGACGCCGGTCTCCTCGTCCTCCGTGTCGTCGAACGGCTCGGCCGTCTCGGACGCGGGCCGGTGCACGGTGACCCGGGTGACGCGGCGGGTCCAGGGGCGGACGCGCACGGTCACGACAT
Source organism: Micromonospora costi (assembly GCF_003626655.1). Classification (GTDB taxonomy): domain Bacteria; phylum Actinomycetota; class Actinomycetes; order Mycobacteriales; family Micromonosporaceae; genus Micromonospora; species Micromonospora costi. The sequence goes on along the minus strand of NZ_RBAN01000005.1, from coordinate 131,957 downwards.
CGCCGAGCCGGCATTCGCCGGCGATCTCCTCGGGCAGGACCCAGGCCCGCAACTGCTCGGCGCGGCCGTCGTCGACGACGAGGTAGTGGTTGATCGGGGTGGAGCTGCGGTCGCTGTCGGACGAGCGGACCTGCCGGACCTGCTGCCAGAGCACCTCTCCGGTGACGTCGGCGGGTGCGACCAGGTCGATGAGTGCCCGGACGCCGAGGTATCCGGCGTAGCCGAGCAGCACCAGCCCGAGGGTGACGACCCCGAGCGTGACCGGGTCGATCGAGGTGAGCCGCGACCAGAGGCCCGCCTCCGCGTCGGGCGAGCCGGGGGCCGGGGCGAGCAGCGCCGCGCCCACCACCCGGGCGAACGTCCAGCCGACCATGGCGGCGAGGATCGCCCGGAAGACGATCCAGCCCAGGGCCTGGCCGTACCGGGGCAGGCCGGCCGGGTACGTGACCGGCACCTGGCGCCAGCCGCCCCCGTACGACGACCAGAGCCGCTTCCGGTCGGCGATGCCGAGGTGGATCACCCGTGACGCCACCCGCGTGACGCCGAGGGCGGCCCCGTAGGACAGATAGCGGTCCCACACCGTGACCGCGGCGGGCGGCAGGTCGGCGAACGACTCGTGGCCGGCCAGCCAGGTGCGCAACCCGAGCCACCGGGCGGCCACCTCCCGCCCGGCCGGGGTGTCCCGTTCGCCGAGGTCACGGCCGGCGATGGCGGCCAGCGCGGCCGCCGTGAGGACGAGAGCCGCGACGGCGCCGAACGGGTCGTCGCCGGTGCGGCGCAGGTAGTGCCAGACCCCGGCGGTGACCCCGGCGGCGGCGAGGACGCCCAGGATGCCGAGAGTGGTGACCATGACCTTCGAGAACCGCCGCCGGGACAGCCCGAGCCGGCGGGCGTCGGCCACGACGTACCGGCGCATCCGCTTCGACCAGCTGGCGGCGCGGCCCGCGTCGGAGAAGCTCAGCGCCGTCAACGGGACGACGCCGTCGACCGCCCGCTGGGTGACCCGGTCGTGGACGAGGCGCTCGTAGCGGGTCAGGTGCTCGGGCGAGCGGCCGGTCAGGTGCACCGTGGTGTGCTGGGGGTCGGCGTCGGCCTGCCGCAGTTCGACGTACCCGCGCGCCGCGAGGTCGAGCAGCGTGGACTCGGCGGCGTCGACGGTGACCTGCCACTGGTTGGCCAGGAGGCTGACCACCGCGGGCGGCTCCTGCCCGGGAAGGTCCATGCCGGCCGGTGCGGGCGTGACGCCGGCCGGGCGGTTCGACAGCCGGGCGAGCCCGTAGACGGCGGCCCAGACGGCGAGGCAGGCCAGCGGCAGGAAGAGTTCGACGGCGAGGTTGTCGGAGGTCATCGCGGCGCGCTCAGAAGCGGACGGAGACGTCGGCGCGCTCGTCGCCCGCGGCCTCGAAGTACGGTTCGACGTGGAAGCCGCCGAACCCGGCGATGATGCTGCTGGGCACGGTCTGCACGGCGGTGTTCAGCGACTGGACGGCGCTGTTGTAGAACTGCCGCGCATAGGCGATCTTGTCCTCGGTGGCGGCAAGTTCCCGCTGCAGCTCGGCGAAGGTCTCGCTGGCCCGCAGCTGCGGGTACGCCTCGGCCACCGCGAAGAGCCGGCCCAGCGCCTGGGTGAGGGCGCCCTCGGCGGCCACCCGGTCCGGCGCGCCCCCGGAGGCGCCGACGGCCGCGGCCCGCGCGGCGGTCACCGCGTCGAGGGTCTGCCGCTCGTGTGCGGCGTAGCCCTGCACGGTCTCCACCAGGTTGGGAATCAGCGAGTGCCGGCGCTTGAGCTGCACGTCGACCTGCGCCCACGACGCCTGCACCTGCGCGCGCAGCCGGACCAGGCGGTTGTAACCGCGCACGACCGCGACCAGCAGGACGACCACCAGCAGCACCACCAACGCCAGCACGATGACCAGCACCAGGCCCGAACTCACGGCACTCACCTCTCGATCGACGTGCTCCGCCGGGCACCTCGCGGCGGTCGCACCCATGATGATCCGTCGGCACCGCAAGGGAATCGGCTCTGCCGCCGATGCGGAGGTCCACCGTCCGGTCGGCTCCGGCGTCGGCGTGAGCCGTGGCCGTACGCCCGATGTCAGGGCCGGGGCCGGAGCGTGAACATGCGGCGACGGCGCACCCGCGCGAACCGGGCGTCGGGCGGGGCCGGGATAATCCCGTGGATGCGGGGGTGGTTCGCGCCGGTGCGACGGTGGTTGGGAGAGCACCGGAGGCTCGTCCTCCGTACGCTCGCCGCGGCGGGCGTCGCCGCGGTGCTGGTGGGCGGCGGCACGGTGGCCAGTGCGGCGTGGGTCCGCGCCGGCGCGGACGGCCACCTCTACCGGGAGTCCGAGGTGCCCGAGGCACCGGTCGCTCTCGTGCTGGGGACCAAGGTGGACGCGGACGGCACGCCGTCCCCGTTCCTCGCCGCCCGTCTGGAGATCGCGCGGCGGCTGTTCGAGGCGGGCAGGGGTGCGCGCCATCCTGGTGTCCGGCGACAACCGCAGCGCCGACTACGACGAGCCCGGCGCGATGCGGCGCTGGCTGGTCGACCGGGGTGTGCCGGAGCGCAGGGTGGTACGCGACGACGCGGGCCTCGACACGTACGACTCGTGCGCGCGGGCGAAGCGGATCTTCGGGGTGGACCGGGCGACCGTGGTGACGCAGTCGTTCCACCTGCCCCGCGCCGTGTCGCTGTGCCGGCGTCTGGGCATCGACGCGAACGGGGTGGGCGACGAGACCGCTGAACGGTACGCCGGACGGTGGTGGGTCAGTTCCACCCGCGAGTACGGCGCCTGCGTGAAAGCGACGCTGGATCTGCTCTCCGGTCGGGATCCGGCGCATCTCGGCGATCGGGAGACCGGTGTCGACGACGCCCTCCGGGACCGGTGAACGCGGGCGTCCGGGCACATCCACGAGCGTCGACCGGCACGTCGCATGTTAGCGATCACATCGCGCGTCCTACGTGGACCGGCGCGGCCCGCCGGTGCGGGCCGCGCCGTCCGTTTCAGCGGGCCGACCCGGCCCGGCGCTTGTTGTAGACGTCGAAGGCCACGGCTACGAGCAGGACGAGCCCCTTCACCACCGACTGCATCGACTGGTCGACGCCCATGAGCTGCATCCCGTTGCTCATCACGGCCATGATGAGGCCGCCGACCATGGCGCCCACGACCGTGCCCACGCCGCCGGTGACCGCCGCGCCCCCGATGAACGCCGCGGCGATCGCGTCGAGTTCGAACATGTTCCCGGCCGCCGGCTGGGCGCCGTTGGACCGGGACGAGTAGATGACCCCGGCCACCGCGGCCAGGAAGCCCATGTTGACGAACATCCAGAAGTTGACGGTGCGGACCTTCACACCGGACAGCGTCGCGGCCGACAGGTTGCCGCCGATCGCGTACACCCGACGCCCGAAGACCGTGCGGCGGGTCACCAGCCCGTAGACGAGCACGAGGACGGCGAGGACGATCAGGACGATCGGCAGGCCGCGCGCGTGCGCGAGCTGCCACGCGAAGTACATGATGACCGCGCCGACCAGCAGCACCCGCGTCACGAACAGCGGGAACGACTCGACGGGCTGCTGGTAGCGGATGCGCGCGAGTCGCGTCCGGAAGACGCTGACCGCGTAGCCGGCCACCGCCACCGCGCCGATGAGCAGCGTGAAGGCGTCGTAGCCCTGGCCGCCGATGAGCCCGTTGAGGAAACCGGCCGCGACGCGCTGGTACTCGGCCGGGAACGGCGACAGCGAGATGTTGTCGAGCACCCGCAGCGTCAGCCCGCGGAACAGGAGCATGCCGGCCAGGGTCACGATGAACGCCGGGATCCCCGCGTACGCGACCCAGAAGCCGTGCCAGGCGCCGACCAGGATGCCGACGGCCAGCGCCGCGAGGATGCCGACCCACCACGGGTAGCCCTGCCGGATGACGAGCACCGCGGACACGGCGCCGGTGAGCGCGACCACCGAGCCCACCGACAGGTCGATGTGGCCGCCGATGATCACGATGACCATGCCGATCGCGAGCACCAGGATGTACGAGTACTGCAGGACGATGTTCGTGATGTTGCCCGGGCTGAGCGAGACGCCGTCGGTCAGGACCGCGAAGAGGGCGACGATCACGACGAGGGCGATGTAGATCCCGCTCTGGCGCAGGTTGCCCAGGATCAGTGCCCGCGGATCGCTGGTCCCGATGTGCAGGGCGGCGGAGGCTCCGTCGCCGGACGACGTGCGTTGCGGGGTCGCCGGCGGCTTGGTGGTGGTCATCGGACGAGCTCCCTGTCCTTCGTCATGAGCTCCATGAGGTTCTCCTGGGTGGCCTCCGCGACCGGCATCTCACCGGTGATCCGGCCGGCCGCGAGGGTGTAGATCCGGTCGCACATCCCGAGCAGCTCGGGCAGTTCGGAGGAGATGAGGACGACGGCCTTGCCGTCGGCGACCAGCCGGTTGACGATCGTGTAGATCTCGAACTTGGCGCCGACGTCGATGCCCCGAGTCGGCTCGTCGAGGATGAGCACGTCCGGGTCGGTGAACAGCCACTTCGACAGGACGACCTTCTGCTGGTTGCCGCCGGAGAGCTTGCCGACCACCGCCATGACGCTCGGCGCCTTGATGTTCATGTCGCGCCGGCCGTCCTCGGCGACCTTGATCTCCTCGTTGCCGTTGACCCAGCCGAGGCGGGCGAGCTTGTTGAGCGCCGCGGCCGAGACGTTGCGGCGCAGGTCGTCGATCAGGTTGAGGCCGTAGCGCTTGCGGTCCTCGGTCGCGTACGCGATCCCGTTCGCGATCGCCTCCGCGACCGTGCGCGCCCTGACCTCCCGGCCGCGCACGAACAGCCGTCCGCTGACGGCCCGGCCGTACGAGCGGCCGAACACGCTCATCGCGAGTTCGGTGCGCCCGGCACCCATGAGCCCGGCGATGCCGACGACCTCACCGGCCCGGACGGTCAGGTTGACGCCGTCGACCACCAGGCGGTCCTGCGTCGGGTGACGGACCGACCAGTCCTCGACGCGCAGGACCTCCTCCCCGGGCGACGACACCCGATCGGGGTAGAAGCTGGAGAGGTCGCGACCCACCATGCCCCGGATGATCCGCTCCTGGGTCGCCTCGCCGGAGGTCATGTCGAGTGTCTCGACCGTCCGCCCGTCACGGATCACGGTGGTGGAGTCGGCGATGGCGGTGATCTCGCTGAGCTTGTGGGAGATCATGATGCAGGTGACGCCGTCGTCGCGGAGCCGCCGGATCAGGTCGAGCAGGTGCGCCGAGTCGATGTCGTTGAGGGCGGCGGTCGGCTCGTCGAGGATGAGCAGCCGCACCTTCTTCGACAGCGCCTTGGCGATCTCCACGAGCTGCTGCTTGCCGACGCCCAGCTGGATGATCGGGGTGACCGGGTTCTCGTGCAGGCCGACGGACGCGAGCAACTCGGCCGCGTCGGCGTTGGTGCGGTTCCAGTCGATCAGCCCGCCGGGGCCGCGCCGCTCGTTGCCGAGGAAGATGTTCTCGGCGATCGAGAGGTGGGGCACCAGGGCGAGTTCCTGGTGGATGATGACGATGCCGCGGGCCTCGCTGTCGCGGATGCCACGGAAGTGCACGGGGGCGCCGTCGAAGACGATCTCACCGTCGTACGACCCGGTGGGGTGGACGCCGGAGAGCACCTTCATGAGGGTGGACTTGCCCGCGCCGTTCTCGCCGCAGATGGCGTGGATCTCGCCGCGCCGCACCGCGAGCGAGACGTCCTGGAGCGCGGTCACGCCCGGGAAGGTCTTCGTGATGTGGCGCATCTCGAGGATGTTGTCGGCCATGGTCACCGTCCTGGTCGTACCGTCATGTGGTGGACCCGTGGGGGCCCGGTGCGGCACGCCGGCACCGGGCCCCGCGGCCGGTCAGCCCTTGGCCTGGCCGCTGGCGACCTCCTCGGCCGTCCAGTAGCCGGAGTCGACGAGGGCGGACTTGATGTCGTCCTTGTAGACGGTCTGCACCGGCAGGAGGAACGACGGCACGACCTTCACGCCGTTGTCGTACGTCTTGGTGTCGTTCGCCTGCGGCTCCTTCTCCTGGAGGAACGCCTCGGCGGCGATGACCGCCTGCTCGGCCAGCAGCCGGGTGTCCTTGAAGATGGTGGAGCTCTGGACGCCGTCGTTGATGAGCTTGACCGAGGCGATCTCGGCGTCCTGGCCGGTCACCACGGGCATCTTGCTGCCCGACCCGCCGTAGCCGGCGTTCTGCAGGGCGGTGATGATCCCGCGGGACAGGCCGTCGTAGGGCGACAGGACGCCCTGGACCTTCGAGCCGTCGTTGTAGCTCGACGTCAGCAGGTCCTCCATCCGCTTCTGCGCGGTCTCCTGCTGCCAGCGGAGGATCGCCACCTGCTCGATGGCCGTCTGGCCGGACTTCACCCGCAGCGACTTGTCGTCGATGAACGGCTTGAGCGTGTCCATGGCGCCGTCGAAGAAGAAGTGGGCGTTGTTGTCGTCGAGCGAGCCGGCGAACAGCTCGATGTTGAACGGCCCCTTCGCGGTGCCCTTCGAGCCGTCCTTGTTGAGCAGGCCGAGGCCGACGAGCAGCGCGGTGGCCTGGGCGACGCCGACCTTGTAGTTGTCGAAGCTCACGTAGAAGTTCACGTTCGGGCTGTCCCGGATGAGCCGGTCGTACGCGATGACGGGGATCTTCGCGTCGGCGGCCGCCTGCAGCTGCCCGCTCAGGGCCGTGCCGTCGATGGCCGCGATGACCAGCACGTCCGCGCCCTGGGTGATCATCTGGTCGACCTGCTGGGACTGCGTCGGGATGTCGTCCCCCGCGTACTGGAGGTCGACCTTGTAGCCCTTCGCCTCCAGCTTCTGCTTCACCGAGTTGCCGTCGGCGATCCACCGCTCGGAGGTCTGCGTCGGCATCGAGACGCCGATGGTCAGGTCGGACGGCTTCTCACCGCTCGTGTCGCCGCCACCGCCCGCTCCCTCACCACCGCAGGCCGCCAGGCTGAGCGCCAGCACCGCGCCGCTGAAGGCGGCTAGAAATCGTTTGCCCACAACCTGTCTCTCCTCTCCGGACTTGCCGGAATCACGGGTGACACTGCCGTAGTGTTAGCGCTCACATTGAAGGCGTCAACACCCCTACCCGACATACGGTTGTCACGGTCTCGTAACGGTGTCGAATCGACGCGCGCCCTGGCGCGACGGCCACTACGAGGATCGCCCGACGCCACTGCCGTGGGTGACCGACGTCAATTCGGCGGTGGCGCCCCGTGCCGCTCGGCGACCGGCACGCCGGCGCCCGTGCCGGTCCGCGCCGGGCACGCCGGTGCCCGGCGCCGGCGTGTTGCCGCCGGCACCGGGCCGTGCCACCGTCAGGCGGTGCGGACGCCGTCGACCGTGCGGGGAAGGTGGAGCGGGTTGGCCTCGCGCAGCTCGGCGGGGAGCAGCGGGTCCGGGACGTTCTGGTAGCAGACCGGGCGCAGCCAGCGCTCGATGGCGGTGCTGCCCACCGAGGTCGAGGTGCTCGTGGACGCCGGGTACGGCCCGCCGTGCTGCATGGCGGGCGCGACCGTCACCCCGGTGGGCCAGCCGTCGACGACGACCCGGCCCGCGATCGCGCTGAGCCCGGCGACCAGGGCCTGCGCCGCGTCGTCGCGCTCGTCGGCCGCCAGGTGCACGGTCGCCGTGAGGTTGCCCGGCAGCGCGCCCAGCACCGCGTCCCGCTCGACCGTCGAGCCGTACCGGACCACCACGGTGAGCGGGCCGAAGCACTCCTCCAGCAGCTCCTCGTACGGCCCGCCGTCGGCGACCCTCGCCGCCGCGACGGTCAGCACGCCCGGGCGTACGGCCAGCGGCGCCCCGTCGTCCCCGGCCTCCCCCGCCGCCAGCGGCTCGGCCACGCCCGGGAGGGCGACGCGGGACCGCACGCCGGCGAGGAACGCCTCGCGCATCCGCGGGTCGAGCAGCGGCCCGGACGGGACCGCCGCCGCGACGACGGCGCGGAGCACGGCCTCGCCCGCCGGCCCCTCGGGCAGCAGGACGAGGCCCGGCTTGACGCAGAACTGGCCCATCCCGAGGGTGTACGACGCGGCGAGCCCCGCCCCGATCTCGTCGGCCCGGGTCTCGGCCGCCCGGGGCGTCACGACCACCGGGTTGAGGCTGCCCAGCTCGCCGTGGAACGGGATCGGCCGCGGCCGGGAGGAGGCGATGTCGAACAGCGCGCGCCCGCCGCGCACCGAACCGGTGAACCCCACCGCCGCGGTCAGCGGATGGCGCACCAGCTCCGGGCCCGCGTCGAACCCGAGGACCAGGCCGACGACGTCCTCGGGCAACCCGACCTCGACGGCCGCCGCGCGGAGGATCCCGGCACAGAGGACGGACGTCGCCGGGTGGTCCGGGTGCGCCTTGACGACCACCGGACACCCGGCGGCCAGGGCGCTCGCCGTGTCGCCGCCGGGGACGCTGAACGCCAGCGGGAAGTTGCTCGCCGCGAACACCGCCACCACGCCCAGCGGCACCTTGTAGCGCCGCAGGTCGGGGCGGGGCGCGGGGGCCGCCGACGGGTCGGCGTGGTCGATGATGACGTCGAGGTACGCGCCGGCCTCGACCACGTCCGCGAACGCCCGGAGCTGGTAGCAGGTGCGCGCGAGTTCGCCGGTGAGCCGCACCGGGCCGAGCGCCGACTCGGCGTCGGCGGTCGCGACGATCTCGTCGCCGCTCTTCTCCAGCAGCGCCGCGGCCGTCCGGAGCAGGTCGGCTCGCCGGGCGCGGTCGCCCAGTGCTGGCGCGGCGGCCGCGGCGGCCCGCACCGCCCGGTCCACGTCCTGGGCCGTCGACGCGGCCCCGACCCGTCCCCGCGGCCTGCCGGTACGTGGGTCGACGCTCAGTACGTCACTCACCGTTCGGTCCTCCTTCTTCCAGCGTCGTGTCCGTCGCCCCGACGGGCGTCGTGTCCTCGGTCAGGGCCGCGAGTTCGCCCAGCGGCACCGGCACGGCGAGGCTGCGGGTGGCCAGCGGGCGCAGATCCTCCGGCGTGCTCCCTCGGCCGCGCAGGCACGCCGCGATCCCCGCCGTGGCGAACCCGCACACGCGTCCCTGGCACCAGCCCATTCCCGGCCGTGCCAGCATCTTCAGCGTCCGCGCGTCCTCCGCGCCGAGGTCGTCGTGCGCCCGGCGCAGGTCGCCGTACGACACCTCCTCGCAGCGGCAGACCAGGGTCGGCTCGGACAGCCACTCCGGCCACGCGGCCGGCACCGGATAGGTCCGGTGCATGGCCGTGGCGAACCGGCGCCCGCGCCGGACGGCGCGCGCCAGCCGGCGGATCGTCGCCGGGTCGGCCGGGCGGCCCCGCGCGGCGGCGAGGGCGAGCGCGGCCAGCCGGCCCTCGTGGACGGCCAGCGCGGCACCGCCCACGCCGGTCGCCTCACCCGCGACGTAGACACCCTCGACGCTGCTGCGCTGGACGTCGTCGACGGTCACGACGAGCGATCCGTCGGTGTCGACCGCCGTGTCGACACCGAGCATGAGCGGCAGTTCGAGCGACGGCGTGAAGCCCCACCCGAACGCCACGAGGTCGGCGGCGATCTCCTCCTCCGGCCCGGTCGGCCGGCCGTCGCGGTCCACCCGGGCGACGCGCACCGCCTCCACCCGGTCGGCGCCGAGCACCTCCCGGACCACGGTCCGCGTCCGGTACGGCACGCGGTGCCGGGCCATCAGCGCCGCGTACCCCAGGGCCTCGATCCCCTTGCCCGGCGCGGACGTCGCACCCACCGGGTCCCGCAGCCAGCCGAGCGTGCCGTTGGCCTCGACGACCGCCGCGACCGTCACGCCGGCCCGCGCGAGGCCGGTGGCCACCGGGAGCAGGAACGGGCCCGTGCCGGCGACGACGGCGCGCCGCCCGGCCGGCGTGCGGTGCCCCTTGAGCAACGCCTGCACTCCCCCAGCGGTCAGGACGCCCGGCAGGTCCCAGCCGGGCACGGGAAGCTGCCGGTCGTATCCCCCGGGGCACAGGACCAGCGCCCGCGCGGACAGGGTCCGCTCGGCGTCGTCCGGCTGACCCTCGGGAGCCGCCGTCACCGTGGCGGTCGTCCGGAGGGTGAAGGTGCCTTCCGGCTCGCGGGTGACGAGCCAGACCTGGCGGCCGGGAAGGTGGCGGACGCGGCCGTCGGCGCGCAGGGCGTCGAGGCGATCGCGCAGTCCGGTGAAGACCCGCCAGCCGTGGTGGCCGACGTGGTCGCCGGGGCGCGCGTGCGCCGGGTCGTAGTGCCGCCAGTACTGCCCACCGGGCTGCGCGGCGGTGTCGACGAGGGCCACGCCCAGGCCGGCCTCGGCGGCCGTGACGGCGGCCGCGAGGCCGGCCGGGCCGGCGCCCACCACGACGACGTCAGTCGTGTGCGGCATCGCTGTCCTCCCGGTCCCGCGCGGCGTCGTGGCCTGCGCCGGTCGCGGTGCCGTCGAGGCCCGCGCCGTCGTCGCCGAGGCGCATGCCGTCGGCGGCGGCCACGAGGCAGGCCCGCTGGTCGGGGACGCCGTCGACGGTGATCAGGCAGTCGAAGCAGATGCCGATGCCGCAGAACACGCCCCGGGGGCGGCCACCCCGGCGGGTGGTGCGCCAGGCCGGGATGCCGGCCGCGATCAGCGCGGCCGCGACGCTCTGCCCGGGCTCGGCCGGGACGGGGACGCCGCGGAACGTCATCCGGTGGGTCACGCGACCGCCTCCTCGTGGGCGAACCGGTCCGGGGCGAACGGCGTGAGGTCCAGGTCGGTCGCCGCGCCGGTGAGCGCCTGGCTGATCAGCTTGCCGGTGCCCACGGACAGCCCGATGCCGGCGCCCTCGTGCCCGCAGGCGTGCCAGAGGCCGGGCGCCCGCGGGTCGGGGCCGATGACGGGCAGGTGGTCCGGGCAGTACGGCCGGAAGCCGAGGTACGTGCGCATGGCGCGGACGTCGCGGAGCATCGGGAACAGCGCGATGGCCTTGGCCGCGAGGGTCGCCACGGCGGGGACGGACATCGTCCGGTCGAAGCCGACGCGCTCGCGGGACGCGCCGATGAGGATGGTGCCGCCGGCGGTCGCCTCGACCACGGGTGAGGTCTGCAGGGCGGCGTCGGAGCTGGCGACGTCGCCGACGTACTCGGCGGCGTACACCTTGTGGCGGATCGTCCCGGGCGGCATCGGCTGGGTGACCAGGATGAAGCCGCGCCGAGGCAGCACGGGGACACGCACGCCGGCCAGCCCGGCCACGTCACCGGCCCACGTGCCGGCGGCGTTGAGGACCGCGCCGGCGGCAACGTCACCGCCCGGAGTCCGTACGCCGGTGACCCGGGCGCCGTCGCGCAGGAACCCCGTCACCTCGGTGCGGGTGCGCACCTGCGCGCCCCGCTCCCGGGCCAGCCGGAGCAGGTGGGCAGCCACCAGCATCGGCTGGACCTGGGCGTCCTGCGGGTAGAAGGCGCCACCCGCGAGCAGGCCGTCGAGATGCGGCTCGTAGTCGCGCAACCCGGCCCGCCCGACGTCATGGACCTCGACACCGGCCCGCCGCTGGTGCACGGCGAGGCCGCGCAGCGCGGCGACGCTGCCCTCGGACGCGGCCACGACCAGGCCGCCCTTGGACTCGAACTCCCACAGGTGGCCGTGCTCGGCAAGGTCGTCACGCCAGATCCGTTGCGAGTACAGCGCCAGGTCGAGTTCGGGACCGGGCTCCTTGTCCGACACCAGCAGGTTCCCCTCGCCGGCGCTGGAGGTGCCACCGGCGATCGCGCCGCGCTCGACGACGACCACCCGCAACCCGGCCAGCGCCGCGAAGTACGCGCTCGCCGCGCCCACCACGCCGGCGCCCACGACCACGAGATCGGCGCTCACGCCGGCTCCCCTCCGCCGGCCCACAGGCCCCGCACGTGACCGATGTGGCGGCGCATCAGCAGTTCGGCCCCGCACGGGTCGCGGGCCTCGACGAAATCGAGGATCTCGTGGTGTTCCGCGGCCGAGCGGCCCAGTCGGCCGCTCTCCAGCAGCGGAATCAACCCCAGCAGCCGGGTCCGCGACCGCAGGTCGGACACGACGTCGACCAGGAACCGGTTGCCGCTGTAGCCGAGCAGGGTCAGGTGGAAGACGTGGTCGGCCTCGATGTAGCCGACCAGGTCACCGCCGTCGGCCGCGTCGACGATGGCCTGCGCGAGTGTCCGCAGCTCGGCGAAGTCCTCCTTCGGGATCACCGGTACGACGTCACGCACGGTGGGCGGCTCGATGAGCAGCCGCACGGCCGCCAGGTTGTCGAGATCCTCCTCGGACACCTCCGTGATCCGGAAGCCCTTGTTCGGGTGCGGGACGACGAGGCCGCCCTTCACGAGGTCGAGCATGGCCTCCCGCACCGGCGTCGGCGAGACACCGAGCTGGGCGCCCAGCGCCGGCGCCGAGTACACGACGCCGGGCTCCAGGCGACCGGAGATGATCGCGGCCCGCAGCGCCTCCCGGATCCGGTCGCGAAGGTTCTCGCGCCGGCCGACACCGGGCAGGTCCGGGACGCGCGGCTGGCTCACAGCAGGAACCCCGCGGGGAACGGGTCGGTGGGGTCGAGGTGGAACTGCGAGGTCGCGGTGACCCACGCCCGGCCGGTGATGGTCGGCACCACGGCGGGAACCGACCCGACCGTGGTCTCGGCGACCAGCCGGCCGGTGAAGCGGGTGCCGATGAACGACTCGTTGACGAAGTCCTCGCCGAGGCCCAGTTCGCCCCGCGCGTGCAGTTGCGCCATCCGCGCGCTCGTACCCGTGCCGCAGGGGGAACGGTCGAACCAGCCGGGGTGGATGGCCATGGCGTGCCGGGACAACGTGGCGGTCGACCCGGGCGCCTTCAGGTAGACGTGGTGGCAGCCGGTGATGTCCGCACGTTCGGGGTGGACCGGCCGGTCCTGCTCGTTCACCGCGTCCATGATGGCCAGACCGGCCGCCAGCAGGTCGCCGGCGCGGGAGCGGTCGAAGGGCAGCTTGAGGTCCGCCAGGTCGACGATGGCGTAGAAGTTTCCGCCGAAGGCCATGTCGTACGCGATCGCGCCGAAGCCTGGCACCTCGACGGTCCGGTCCAGCGCGTGCACGAACGACGGGACGTTCTCGATGGTGACCGACTCGGCGGCGCCGTCGCGCACCCGTACGGACGCGACGACCAGCCCGGCCGGGGTGTCGAGCCGGATGGTCGTCACCGGTTCGACGACGGGCACCATCCCGGTCTCCACGAGCACCGTGGCCACGCCGATCGTGCCGTGGCCGCACATCGGCAGCAGGCCGGAGACCTCGATGAAGAGCACGCCGTAGTCGGCGTCGGGGCGGGTCGGGGGCTGCAGGATCGCGCCGCTCATCGCCGCGTGGCCGCGCGGCTCGTACATGAGCAGCGTACGCACGTCGTCGCTGTTCTCCATGAACCACAGCCGGCGCTCGGCCATGGTCGCCCCGGGGATCGTCCCCATGCCGCCGACCACGACCCGGGTGGGCATCCCCTCGGTGTGCGAGTCGACGGCGTGGAACGTACGACGGGACCTCACTTGTAGCCCTTGGCGAGAACCGCCTCGGTGTCGGCCGTGATCCGGGCCGCCACCTCGGACGGCAGCGCCAGGCGCGGCGGGCGGCAGGGCCCGCCCCGGCGGCCGGCGATGTCCATGGACAGCTTGATCGACTGGACGAACTCCGTCCGGGAGTCCCACCGCAGCAGCGGGTGCAGGTCGCGGTAGATCGGCAGGGCCTTGGCGACGTCGGCGGGGTCGCCCGACGTGACCAGCCGGTAGAGCTCCACGGTGCTCTCGGGGATGGCGTTCGGGTAGCCGGCGATCCAGCCGACGGCGCCGGCGAGGCCGAGTTCGAGCAGCACGTCGTCGGCGCCGACCAGCAGGTCGAGGCCGGGTGCCAGCTCGGCGATCTCGTACGCCCGCCGGACGTCGCCGGTGAACTCCTTCACGCCGACGATCAGGCCCTCGGCGAACAGCTCGGCCAGCAGCGCCGGGGTGAGGTCGACCTTCGTGTCGATCGGGTTGTTGTAGGCGACGACCGGCAGCCCGGCCCGCGCGACCTCGCGGTAGTGCTCGACGACCGCCCGGCGGTCGGCGCGGTAGGCGTTGGGCGGCAGCAGCAGGACGGAGGTGGCGCCCGCCTCGGCGGCCTGGTCGGCCCAGCGGCGGGCCTCGAGCGCGCCGTAGGCGGCGACGCCGGGCATGACGCCGAACCCGGCGGGGGCGGCCTGGACGGCCGTCTCCACCACACGCGCCCGCTCCTCCGGGGTCAGCGTCTGGTACTCGCCGAGCGAGCCGTTGGGCGTCACGCCGTCGCAGCCGCCGGCCGCGAGGAAGCGGACGTGCTCGGCGTACGCGTCGTAGTCGACCGACAGGTCGTCGTGCAGGGGCAGTGCCGTCGCGACGTGTACGCCGCGCCACGGCCGGGCGGGGGTGGTCATGAGGGGTCCTCCTTGTCGGTAGTGCAATGTCACATGGATTGAGCGGTGGCCATCCACTTCTCCAATCCATCGGCCTCCAGCGGCAGGGCGGCGGACAGCACCTCCGACCCGTCCGGCGTGACCAGGAGGTCGTCCTCGATTCGTACGCCGATGCCGCGCAGCTCCGGCGGCACGGTCAGGTCGTGCGCGTGGAAGTACAGCCCCGGCTCGACCGTGAGCACCATGCCCGGCGCCAGGGGCGCGCCGTGGTACGCCTCCTCCGCGGCGCGGGCGCAGTCGTGCACGTCCAGTCCCAGGTGGTGGCCGATGCCGCACACCAGGTAGCGCCGGTGGTGCTGCCCGGTGTCGGCCAGCGCCTCGTCGACGGAGACGGGCAGCAGCCCCCAATCCGCGAGGCCGCGCGCGACGACCTCCATGGCCGCGTGGTGGAACTCCGTGAACCGGCGGCCCGGGCCCACCGCCGCGAGCCCGGCCCGGTGCGCCTTCTCCACGAGGTCGTGCACCTGGCGCTGCGCCGGCGTGAACCGTCCCGACGCCGGAAACGTGCGGGTGACGTCGGCGGTGTAGTGGCTGCGGACCTCGACACCCATGTCGAGCAGCAGCACCTCGTCGGGCAGCACCGGGCCGTCGCAGCGCACCCAGTGCAGGGTGGGCGCGTGCGGGCCACTGCCGACGATCGTCGCGTAGCCGGGGCCGTTGCCATACGCCCGCGCGTACCGGTCGAACGTGCCCTGCAGCCACCGCTCCCCCGGCCCCCCGACGGCGGTCGGGATCTCCCGGACGACGGCGGCGAAGCCCTCGACCGTGCGGTCCACCGCCTCCCGGAGCTGGGCGACCTCCCACTCGTCCTTGTACATGCGCAGCTCGGCGAGGGTGCGGGCCACCTCCTCGTCCCGGGTCACATCCTCGGTCAGCTCGGCGAGCGGCCGGACCTCGACACCCAGCGCCCGGGCCCAGTCGGCCGGGCCCGGCGCGGCGCCGACCCACAGCTCGCCGTAGCGGGCGTCGCCAAAGAAGCCCGGTTCGCCGGGACGGGCGGGCGGCGGGAGGTAGAGGGTGGCGTCGCCACCGCGCAGCACCGCCACGGCGTTCTCGGCCGCGCAGCCGGTGGTCCAGAAGAAGTCGCTGTCCGGGCGGAAGTCGTACGTCGTGTCGTTGCTGCGCACCGGCGCCTCGCCCGAGGCGAGCACGACGGTCCGGCCCGGCAGGGCTTCGGCCAGCCGGGCCCGGTGGGCGGCGGCCGCCTCGGCGGCGCCGGTTACGACCGGCGGGGTCCGGTCGGGCACGCCCCACCCGGTCGCCAGGTACTCGGTGAACGCCGGAACCTCGGTCAGCCTCGGCGGCCTGCCCTCACGCAACGGACCCTCCCTCGTGTCGTGGACCCGCGGGCCCGCCGGCGTCGGTGATGCCACCGCCCAGCTCACGGACCATGCCGGCCAGCCGGGCGTAGACCCGCTCGTCCTCGCGGACGCCGTCGTGCTCGTACTCGTTGGTGATCCAGGTCCGGACGTTGCCGACCCGCGAGGCGGTGTCCAGTTGCAGGCCCGCGTCGACGTACATGTCGTCGTGGTAGACGGCGGCGGCCACCGGGACCTCGTTGGCGGCCAGCCGGTCCGGGTCGTAGAGCGGCGGCCACTCCTCCCGCGTGGCGAGCACCTCGACGGCGCCGCGGAAGGGGCGCAGCTCCGCGATCTCCTCGAACATCCAGGGATAGATCATCTCGCCGGTGAACAGCAGCGGCCTGGCGTCCTCGGCGAACTGCGGGCGCCGGTCCCGCTCGGCCTGCGCGGCCCAGCCGGTGGCGCCGGCGCCATGCCCGTAGATGCTCTCCTGCAGCGCCGCGAACAGCGGATTGTCCCGATACGAGGTGCGGGCCAGCACGTCGTGCAGGAACGTCGCCGACACCTCGTCGCCGGTGAACGCCTCGTCGAGCAGCCAGTGCAGGCGCTCGTATCCGGGCTTCATGCCGAGGTCGAGGCCGAGCGACTGGAACCGCCGGACGGTCAGCACGTCGCCGTCGGGCAGCCGCACGTCGCCGGCGGCCAGCCGGTCGGCGACCCTGCCCACCTGGGCGACCTGGTGCGGGTACCGCCGCCGGAACTCCCGGTTCTTCGCCTCCACCCGCGGGTACGTGCGGCGGTAGACCTCGGCGGCGGACGGGTCGAGAGCGGGCAGGCCGCCGGTGACGTAGCAGGCGCTCAGGCCCTCTGGAGCGGTCGACAGGTACGTCAGCGTGAGGAACCCGCCGTACGACTGCCCGAGTGTGGACCACCGGCGCCCGCCGAAGACGGTCTTCCGCAGGTGCTCGTGGTCGGCGACGATCGAGTCGGCGCGGAAGTGGGCGAGGAAGTCGGCCGCCGCCTCGGCAGTGGGGAACGCGCTCATCCGGCGACCGTCGACGCGGGTGCTGCGGCCGGTGCCACGCTGGTCGACGAGGACGACGCGGTGGTCGCGCAGCGCCTGGCCGAGCCACCCCGACCGGTCGAGCGGGCGGGGTCCCTTCCCGCCCGGCCCGCCCTGGAGGTAGACCAGGCAGGGCAGGTCGTCCCCGGCCCGTACCGGGTCGGCGATCTCGCGGGCGAACACCTGGATGGTGCCGCGTGACGGGTCGGCCCAGTCCAGGGGCACGTCGGTGAGGTGCTCCCGGACCCGCATGCCGGGGATCGTGTAGGTCGCGGTGACGGTCATCGGCGGCGCGCGTCCGCCGGGGCGCCGGCGCGCTCCGCAGTAAGGTGTGCCATTGCACTGATCCTAGGTCGGCGGGGACCGCCTGGGAAGAGGCGAATGCCCCTCGGATCGGGGAGAGCCGGGCGAACCGACCGTGGGTCCACGATGGCCGGTCCTCCCCGGGCGCCCGCACGAGGCGACCAACGTCGCCGCGCGGTCGACGTCCGTGTCGCGCGACTCGGTGAGATAACTCACGGTGACCACCCCAATACAATGCGTCCGATCGTATCCGTCGAGCCTGCCCCGCCGCCCCGGCAGAGCCCCCGCGGCCGGCAGCGCACGAGCCCGGGAGGCACGCCCATGACCGATACCGCGACCACGGACGGCCCGCGTACCCCCGCGCAGCGGTCGGGGCCGGCCCGGACGGAGTCGGTGCTGCCGGAGCTGCGGGAGTTGTCGTGGGAGGCCGGCGTCCGGGCGCGGGCGCAGGTCGGCGTGTTCGCCGTGTTCGCGGAGCTGCCGCGACTGGTCTGGGCGGCGCTGCGCATCAGTTGGCGGGCCGACCGCGTCCGGACCTCGGTCGTGGGAGGGGCGACCGTGGGCGCCGGCGTGATGGCCGCGTTCGGACTGCTCGCCACGCAACGGGTGCTGGTCGAACTGTTCGCGGGCGGCCCCACCCCCCACAAGGTCCGCGCGGCGCTGCCCGCGCTGGTGGCGCTGGCCGCCGCCACCGCCCTGCGCGCCGGCATGGCCACCGCGATGGGGTACGCCCAGAACGGCCTCACACCGAAGGTGGACCGGGAGGTGCAGCGCGGCCTGTTCGAGATGACGACCGCGGTGCGCCTGGAGGCGTTCGACGCCGACGCCTTCGCCGACGACATGGAACGCGCCTCCCGCGGCGCGGAGGAGACGACGAGCCTCGTGCAGTCGTCCATGAACCTGCTCGCCGGCCTGGCCGGCGTGCTGGCCGTGGCCGTCGCCGTCGTGGTCATCCACCCACTGCTGCTCGTGGCGCTGCTGGTCGCGACCGTCCCCGACGCCTGGGCGTCGCTGCGGGCCGGGCACCTGCGCTACCAGACCTACGCGGCCGGCTCGGTCCGCCGTCGCCGGATGTGGCTGCTGCACCGGCTCATGGCCGAGCGCGACTCCGCTCCCGAACTACGGTCCTACGGGCTCCGCCGGTTCCTGCTCGACCAGTACGACCGGGTCATGGGCGTGGAGACGGACATCCAGCTCGCGCTCGCCCGGCGGGTCACCACGACCACCACGGTCGGGTCGATGATCGCCGGGCTCGCGACCACGGCGGTCTACCTGCTGCTGGGGGTGCTGCTCGTCGACGGGCAGATCCCGCTCGCCGCCGCCGCGACCTGCGTGGTGGCCGTGCAGTCCGCCCAACGCTCCCTCGGCATCGTCACCTACCAGGTGGACCGGGTCTACACCGACGGCCAGCACTTCCGCGACTACACGGGCTTCCTGGCCCGCGCCGCCGCCTACCTGCCCGACCGGTCGGCCGGCGGCCCGCCGGACGCGCCGGGCCCGCTGCGCGAGTTGGCGATCCAGGAGGTGAGCCTGCGGTACCCGGACCGGGAGACCGCGGCCGTCGACCGGGTGAGCCTCACCATCGAGGCCGGGCAGACGGTGGCGTTCGTCGGCGAGAACGGCTCGGGCAAGTCGACTCTCGCCGCGATGATCGCCACCCTGCGGCGGCCCACCGACGGGGTCATCCGGTGGAACGGCCGTCCGCTGGCCGAGTGGCACGGCGATGCGTTGCGGAGCCGCATCGCGGTGGTCACGCAGGAGTACCACAAGTGGCCCTTCAGCGCGGCCACGAACATCGCGATCGGCGACGTGGACGCCGAGCCCCACCAGCACCGCATCGAGGGCGCCGCGGCCCGTGCGGTGGCCCACGACATGATCCGGGAGCTGCCCCACGGGTACGAGACGCTGCTCGACCGGACCTTCGCCAACGGCCAGGACCTCTCCGGCGGGCAGTGGCAACGCATCACCGCGGCCCGGGGCTTCCTCCGCAGCGCCGACCTCCTCGTCATGGACGAGCCGTCCTCCGCCCTCGACCCGCGGGCGGAGGACGCCCTGTTCCAGGCCATCCGGGACCGGCAGGGCCGGGCCACCACCATCCTCATCACCCACCGACTGGCCAACGTCCGCCACGCCGACCGGATCTTCGTCCTGCACCAGGGCGAACTGGTCGAGTCCGGTTCCCACGACGAGCTCATGGCCGCTGGCGGCCGCTACGCCGAACTGTTCACCCTCCAGGCCGCCGGCTACCACACCACACCGCCCCCGCCCCGGCGGTCGGCGTCCACGTGACCGCCCCGGCCGGCGGCCTAGCGCAGCGGACGCGGACGGGGCCCGTCGAGTGCCACCCAGGGCCGGTTCAGGTGGGCGGTGGCCAGCACGGTCCGCCGGTCGCCCGCCGAGTCGAGCAGCCGCCGGCGGGTCTCCCGCGCGGCGTCCGGGTCGGCCTCGAACCGGTAGCCGACGTCGGGGTTGACCAGCTGGACCGCGTGCACCAGGACGTCGCCGGTGACGACGACCTGCTCGGCGCGGCCGTCGACGACGACGGACTGGTGGCCCGGCGTGTGCCCGGGCGTCGGCACGACGCGTACGGCGCCGCCGGACCGGCCGGCGGCGAGACCGGTGACACCGTCGACCTCCCACAGTTGCCCGCTGGCGCGCAGCGGGTCGACCACGTACGCACGGGCGGCGTCACCGTCGGGGAGCGCCGCCGTCTCCCGCCGCTGCACCACGTAGCGGGCGTTCGGGAACACCGGCACGCCGTCCAGGCCCACCGACCAGCCGAAGTGGTCCTCGTGCAGGTGGGTCAGCACCACGGTGTCGACGTCCGCGGGGTCGATGCCGGCGTGTGCGAGTGCGGACGGGAGCCGACCGGGCGTCGGCGCCCACGCCGCGGCCGGGCTGCCGTCCGGCCCCACACCGGTGTCGACCAGCACCAGCCGGTCGCGCGGTCCCCGTACGGCGAAGCAGCGGAAGTCGAGGTGCCAGCTGTCGCCGGGGCCGAACGCGTCCGGATCGACCTGTCGGGCGCGCGCCCAGTCCGCGGCGGTCGCGTCGGGGAACGCCGCCTGCCGGTCGAGGAAGAACGGCCCCGCCGCGTCGAGCAGCGGCAGCACCGTGAAGGCGCCCACCCTGCGCGACAGACCGGACCAGCCACGCGGAAGGGGAGCCGCCGCGCCGGCACCAGCCGGAATTCCCATGGAACCGGTCACCCCCACCGCCGTCGCCGCCAGCAGGAACGTCCTACGTCCGAACGCGCTGGTCGTGTCCCTCACCGTTGTCGCCCCCGATCTCGTGTCGCCTGACGTGGCGGGCCGGCCGGCGTTCCCGGCGGGCCCGGGCCCACGCTAGGACCGGACGCGCCGGGCGCGGACGCCGTCGGCCGTGGCTGACCTGATCCTGTCGATACGTGACCGGAGACGCTCGCCCGTCACGCCGTGGCGGCTCCTACCATGTGTCGCGCGGCCGGCGTGGTCGGCCGTTCCGGGGCGGCGTCGCCCGCCCACCCGCGGCGCAGGAGGTTCGCGATGCCGCTCGACGGGCCCGCCGTGGCGATGCTCGCGTACTCGGGTGCCGGCAGCTTCGACTACGTGACCGTCAACGAGGTCTTCGGCGTGGACTACTCCCCGCGGTTCGGCACCTGGTACCGGACGAGGACGTGCGCGCTCACCCCGGGCCCGGTGGCGTTCGACGCGACCGTCACCGTCCACGCGCCGTACGGGCTGGACGTGGCCGAGACCGCGGACCTGGTGATCGTCCCCGGCTGGACCCGGGAGACCGAGACGCCGCCCGGCGCGTTGCTCACGACGCTGCGGCGGGCCCACCGGCGAGGGGCCCGGATCATGTCGATCTGCACGGGAGCGTTCGTGCTCGGTCACGCCGGGCTCCTCGACCACCGGCGGGCCACGACGCACTGGTCGATGGCACCACTGCTCGCGTCGCTCTTCCCCGCCGCGACCGTGGATCCGCGGGCCCTGTTCGTCGACGACCGCGGCATCCTGACCGCGGCGGGCATGTCGGCCGGCGTCGACCTCGCGCTGCACGTGGTACGCGGAGACTTCGGCGCCGACGTCGCCGCCGCGCTCGCCCGCCGGATGGTGCTCGCCGGCTACCGCGGCGGCGGCCAGGCCCAGTTCGTCGACGTCCCGCTCGCGCCGGACCCCGGCGACCCGCTCCCCGGGTTGCTGGACTGGGTGCGCCAGCACCTGGACCAGCGCTGGTCGCTGACCTCGCTCGGGGAACGGGTGCACATGAGCCCGCGTACGCTGGCGCGGCACTTCCAGCGGCTCACCGGGATGAGCCCGCACCAGTGGCTCACCCGCGAGCGGGTGCTCGCCGCGCAGCGGCTCCTCGAGACCGGCGACGAGCCGATCGACAGGATCGCCGCGCGTACCGGCATCGGCTCGGCCGCCAACCTCCGGCAGACCTTCCGCCGCGAGGTGGGCGTCTCACCCCGGGCCTACCGCACGAGGTTCCGCTCGCGCGCCGCGAAGCGGCCCGGGTGAGCGCTACCGCGCCAGCAGGACGACCGCCGTGGCGAGGCCCGCGATCAGCAGCGTGACCGCCGCGAACACGGCGTACGGCCACCGCTCCCCGGTGCGGCGCGCCTGCGGGCGCAGGGGCTGGGTCGGCATGTTCCACGCCACCGCGGGCGCGGTCCCGTCGTCGGGACGGCCCGGCAACTGCTGCGGCGGGGTACGCGATGTCTGATCGGCCACGGAGCACTCCACAGGGCGTCATCGG
Organism: Micromonospora costi; assembly: GCF_003626655.1. Lineage (GTDB taxonomy): Bacteria > Actinomycetota > Actinomycetes > Mycobacteriales > Micromonosporaceae > Micromonospora > Micromonospora costi. The sequence goes on along the minus strand of NZ_RBAN01000005.1, from coordinate 110,117 downwards.
TGTGCTGTTCGGACTGGTGGCGGCCGGGTCACCAGGTGTCGCCCGGCCCGCCCGGCCCGTTCGTCAGGTCGCACACCCGGCCTTCCACCAGTTTCCGGCGTCGGCCGTCCCGTTGGTGTTACAGGGCGGCCCGATCAGACCAGGAGGCCGCCGGTGGCCCGGATGTTCTGCCCGGTGATCCAGCGACCGTCCGGCCCGGCGAGGAACGCCACGACGTCGGCGATGTCCTCGGGTCGGCCGAGCCGGCCCAGCGCGGTCATCGCCGGCACCTGGAGCAGTGCCTCGGGCGGGTTGCTCTCCCGCAGCATGTCGGTGTCGGTCGCCCCTGGCGACACGGTGTTGACGGTGATGCCCCGGCTCCCCAGCTCGTGCGCGGCGACCGCGGTGATGTGCTCCAGGGCCGCCTTGCTCGCGCCGTACAGGGCGTGACCGGGCGCCGGCCGCACGGTGTTGAGCGTGGAGATACTGATGATCCGGCCGTGGTCGCGCATCACCTCGGCGGCCCGCCGCATGGCCAGCAGCGGGTACTTCGTGTTGACCGTCAGCACCCGGTCGAAGTCCTCACTGGTCATCTCGGCGACCGGCACCCGCGGGTTGACCGCCGCGTTGTTCACCAGGATGTCCAGCCCGTCGGGCGCCGCCGCGAACAGCGTGTCGAGGCTGTCCGGGTCGGCCTGGTCGGCGCGCACCGCGGTCACCCCGTCCAGCTCCCCGACCAGCGCGTCGGCGGCGACCTTGTTCTCCCGGTAGCTGAACACGACCCGTGCGCCCTCGCGCGCGAGGCGCCGCACGACGGCACGGCCGATGCCGCGGGAGCCTCCGGTCACGATCGCCGTCTTTCCGTTCAGGTTCATGACCGGGGACGCTAGTGAGCCGGCCGCCGCAGGTCTTGAAGGAATGCGAACAGCTCCCCCGGCGTGACCCCGGTGAGGGCCCGCACCTCGCGGCTGAAGTGCGGCTGGTCGGCGTACCCGTGGTCGGTGGCGAGCGCGAGCGCGGCACCCGGGCGACCCAGGCGGTGCGCCGCGCGCTGGAAGCGGGCCACGCGCGCGACCGTCCCGGGCGACATGCCGATGCGGCGGCGGAACGCCAGCTCCAGGCCGCGCCGGCCGATGCCGAGGCCGCCGGCCACCGCACCCACCGTCCGGCCGGGCCGCTGGAGCTGCCACCAGGCGCGGGTCGCCGCGTCGTCCACCGCGCGCCCGGTCACGAGCCACGTCGCCAGCAGGTCGTCCAGCACCGCGAACCGCGCCGGCCAGTCGGGCGCCGAGCCCAGGCGATCCGCCAGCTCACCGGCCCGGCGGCCGAGCAGCGTCGACGGGCTGACGGTCGCGCCCACCAGCTCCGGCAGGGGGACGCCGAGCAGCGCCGACACACCGGCCGGGGTGAGCCCGATCGCCACGCCGTACCGCCAGTCGGCCAGCTCGTGCACGTGGTGGCCGCTGCGCGGGCCGGTGATCCAGCTCCCGGGACCGGCGAAGTCCACGATCACCGTGGTGACGGTGATCGGGAGGATCCGGCGGCGCAGGTGCCCGTCGACCACCGTGCGAAAGCCCGCGTAGCCGACGACGTACGGGCGCAGGGCGCTGGCGGCCGGCCGGCTCGTGGTCTCTCCGCAGGCGGGAACCCGGTCGGCCGGCAGCGAGTGCAGCAACGGGAGCACGAGGTCCATGATGCCCCGGCCGGCGCCGGTCTCCGCCCGTCCCGGCCGTCCGGCTCGCGACCCTCACTCCTCGGTCACGGGTACGACGGCGACCCGCTGGGCGCGTACGGTCGGCGCCCCGGTCTCGGCGACGACTGCGCGGGCGTACGTGGCGTGGCTCAGCCGCGCCGTCGCCTGCCGCCGATCGAGCGGTTCCCGGACCAGTCGGTACCGCTGTCGCGCGGCCAGTCCAGGATGGCTGCCGAAGTCGGCCGTCGGGGTCAGGATCGCCCAGTCGAGCGTCGTGGCCCGCACCGCCGACAGCTGCCGCGCGTGAGCCTCGGCGAACGGCCGGAGCCGGGCCGGGAAGAGGTCGGGGTCGTCCATGACCGCGTCACCGGTGGCGAGCCGCAGGGTGGCCGTCAGCCCGACCGCGACCAGTCGCCGGTGTGGACCGGTCCACGCGCCGTCGAGCGCCGTGACGATCCGGGCGTAGTAGTCGAGGTCGAAGCCGTCGAACGACGGCGGGGGCGCGGTGAACGGTGTGACGGCCAGCACCACCGCCCCCACCGAGCCCAGGATCGGCGACAACCGCTCCGGCTGCTGGGCGTCCCCCTTGACGACGCGCAGCCTGGGGTGCGGCGGCAGTTCGTGCCGGTCGGGGTCGCGCAGCACCGCGGTGACGGAATGATCCTGCCGGAGAAGCGCGGCGGTGACCGCGCGGCCGACACGGCCGCCGGCGCCGAGCACGGCCACCGGTGGCGCGGCGGGGTCAGGTGTCGTGGTCATGGGCGTGACGGTAGGCCCCGCCGGGGTGGTAACCGCAACGTAACCACCTACGCTGGGTCAGTGAGCAGGACCGGCGCGGCACTGCCGTCGTTCGACCCGGCGTGCCCGATGAGCACGTTCCCGATGCAGATCGGCGGCCGGTGGACCGCGATGATCGTGTTGTGTCTGGAGGCCGGCCCGCGCCGGTTCGGCGTGCTCCGGCGCCACCTGCGGCCGATCAGCGCGAAGGTGCTCGCCGACACTCTGCTGGCGATGGAGCGCGACGGGCTGGTGCGTCGCCGCCCGGTCGACGGGCACGACGGCGGCGGCGTCGAATACGACCTCACGTCGCTCGGCCGTTCCCTGCTCGACCTCATCGCCCACCTGCGCGGCTGGGCGCGGGAGCACCTCGCCGAGCTGATGCGCGCGCGGGAGGACTTCGACCGCACCGGGGATGGCCGGGTGGAGCGCGTCACCCGTCGCTGAGGGTCGGGCCGACCCGGCGTCGTGGTGTTGAATGTAGACATTCGTGCTGCCGGAGGTGCCCGTGTCCGAACTCACCCTGCTCATCGAACCGACCGCGGAGCTGCCCGGCGACCGGGTGGACGCGCTCGCCGCCGGCCTCGCCGACGACCTGCGCACCGTCCGCGGCCTGCGTGTCGCACACGCCCAACGGCCGGCGGTCGGGCACGGCAAGTCGCCGCAGGCGTGGGAGCTGGGCATGCTCGTCGTGGGCGGGCTCTTCTCGGCCACCACCATGCGGGCCCTCGCCCAGATCGCCATCGCCTACGCCGACCGGATCAAGGCCCGTTCGATCCGGCTGCGCAGCGGTGACAACGAGTTGGTCATCACCGGCGCCACCCGGGTCGATCCCCAGCTCGTCGAGCAGGTGGCGCGGCTGCTGGCCCAGGGCGGCTCCGGGTCGTCCGATCCGACCACCGCCGCCCTGCCCGCCACGTCCCGCGACGGCGGGAGCGCCACCACCGGGAGCTGAGGATGGGCCAGCGACGGGCGCTGCTGATCGCCAACGACCGCTACATCGACGAGTCGCTCGCCGACCTGTACGCCCCGCGCGAGGAGGCCCGCGACCTGCTGAGCCTCCTCGCCGACGCGGACGTCGGCGCGTTCGACCAGACGGTGCTGCTGGAGAACGAGTCGAAGAGCTCCATCGAGCGGGCGATGGAGTCGATGCTCCGGGCGGCCGGGCCGGAGGACCTGGTCCTGCTCTACTTCTCCGGCCACGGCGTCCGCAGCAGCAAGCGGGGCCGGCTGCACCTGGCGGTCGCGAACACCGAGGTGGAGCACCTCTCGTCGACCGCGATCTCCGCCTCGTTCATCCGCGAACTGCTCGACGAGTGCGACGCCGCCAGTTCGGTCATCCTCCTCGACTGCTGCTACAGCGGCGCGTTCGAGGGGCACGGCCTCAAGACCACCGACGACCTGGCCATCGACGGCGAGCTGAAGACGGGCTACGGCCGGTACGTCATCACCGCGACGAACTCGGTGGAGCGGGCCGACGACGGGCGACCGGCCTCCGGGACCGAGCCGCGCCAACGCTCCGCGTTCACCGAGACCATCATCCAGGGGATCAGCACCGGCGCCGCGGACATCTCCGGGCAGGGCCGGATCACCCCCGACGACCTGTGGCGGTACGTGCACCTCGAACTGCCGAAGCGGTCGGCGCAGACGCCGTGCCACTTCGGCAGCGCGAGCGAGGAGATACACATCGCCCTGTCGCGGGAAGGCCAGCAGCGGCACCGCCGGCAACGGGACCAGCGGGAGCCGCGCCTGGGCGACCTGCTCGGCCCCCTCGAACCCGCCGAGGACGTGAAGTTGCAGGCCACCGAGTGGCGCCGGCGCGGGCTGCTCAAGGTCCCCGTGGGCCGGGTGCAGCGCATCGACCAGCCGGTCGGTGAGCCGGTCTGGCTGGATCTGGCGTCCTCCGACGGGCACCTGCTGGTGGTGGGGCGCGCCGGCACCGGCAAGACCACACTGCTGCGCACCATCATCGGCGGGCTCGCCCTCACCCACTCCGACGACGAGGTGGCGATCCACTGCCTGGAGTCGGGCGGAAACCGGCTGGGTCCCCTGCGTCGCCTGCCGCACGTCCGCGCGGTGCTCGGCGACGACGAGGTCGCCGAGGTCGGCACGCTGCTGGACCGCCTGGAGCAGGACGTCCTCGACCGCAAGCAGCTCTTCCGCCGGCACGAGCTGGAGTCGCCGACGATCCTGCGCGCCCGCCGCGCCGACCTGCGGACCGGCCCCTGCCCCGACGTGTTCCTGGTCGTCGACCGCTGGCACGACTTCGCCGCCCTGCTGCCCGACTTCACCTCACGCGTGGTCGACCTCGCCAACAAGGGCCTCGGCTACGGGATCCACGTCGTCATCGTCGAACGCAGCTGGCGGGTCATCCCCGAGGAGCTACGGGAGCTGCCCCAGATCCGCATCGAGACCCGGCTGTCGCAGCCGCACGAGTCGCTGGTCAATCCCGACCAGGCCGCCCGCCTGCCGGTGAACCTGCCCGGGTGGGCCATCCACGGCCGACGGACCTTCCGGATCGCGCTGCCCGACCTGGCGGCCGTTCCCGCCGACGGCGAGACCGACGCGGAGAGCGAGACGTTCGAGGGCGCCGGATCCATGGTGGCCACCATCGCCCAGGCCTGGGAGATGGCGTCCACGGACGTCCCGCTGGGACGGGAGTCGGGCAGGACCACACCGGCCGACCGGCCCGACGAGGCACTCCTCGTCCTCGGCGTGCGGGACCGGGCCGCGCTGTGGCAGTTCGAGGGTCAGCGCACCGATGCGGGCGCGGACCGGCTCAGGGTGCCCGTGGGTCTCGACGCGTACGGGCGGCCGGTGCTGCTCGACATCAAGGAGTCGGCGCAGGACGGCATGGGCCCGCACGGCCTCCTCGTGGGCGCCACCGGGTCCGGCAAGAGCGAACTGCTGCGGACGATCGTGGTGGCGCTCGCCGCGCGACACTCGTCCGACCAGCTCAACTTCGTCCTGGTGGACTTCAAGGGCGGCGCGACGTTCCGCCCGCTCGCCGGCCTTCCCCACGTCAGCGGGCTGGTCACCAACCTGGCCGACGACCTGACCCTGGTCGACCGGCTCGCGGACGCGCTGGCCAGCGAGCTGGTCCGCCGGCAGGATCTGCTGCGCGCGGCCGGCAACCACGCGAACCGGTCGGAATACGAGCACGCCCGGGAGGCCGGCGCCCCGCTGACGCCGCTGCCCAGCCTGCTGGTCATCTGTGACGAGTTCTCCGAGCTGCTCACCGCCAGGCCCGACTTCATCGACGTGTTCGTGCAGATCGCGCGCGTCGGTCGCTCGCTCGGCGTGCACCTCCTGCTCGCCAGCCAGCGGCTGGAGGAGGGCCGGCTGCGGGGGCTCGAGACGCACATGTCGTACCGGATCGGCCTGCGGACCTTCTCGGCCGCGGAGAGCCGCATGGTGCTCGGTGTGCCCGACGCGTACGAGCTGCCGCGCGCGCCGGGGCACGGCTACCTCAAGACCGGCACCGCGATGCACGCCTTCCGGGCCGCGTACGTCTCCGGGCCGGTCGGCGACCCGGACGACCAGGCGCCGCCGGAACTGCTCGGCCGCAGCCTCCTGGAGATCCTGGTCGAACGCCTGCGGGGCCGGGACGCCCCCGCGCACCAGATCTGGCTGCCTCCGCTGGCCGACCCGCCCAGCCTGGACGACCTGCTGGCGCCGCTGGTGCACCACCACAGCCGTGGCTTCTCGGCGTTGCGCGCCGGGGGGTCGCTGCGCGTACCGGTCGGCGTCGTCGACATGCCGATGCGGCAGGCCCGGGAGACGTTGTGGCTGGATCTGGCCGACAGCGGCGGCAACGTCGCCGTGGTGGGCGCGCCGCTGTCCGGAAAGTCCACGGTGGCCCGTGCCATCGTGGCGTCGTTGGCGCTGACCCACACGCCCCGGGAGGTCCAGCTCTTCTGCCTCGACTTCGGCGGCGGGGCCCTGCGCGCTCTCGAAGGGCTGCCGCACGTCTCCGGCGTGGCCGGCCGACGGGACACCGAGGCCGTACGGCGCACCGTGGCGGAGGTGACCGCCATCCTCGACGCCCGCGAGCGCGACTTCCCCCGGCACGACATCCCGTCCATGGCGGCCTACCGGTCCCGCCGCGCCGCCGGCGACGTCGCCGACGACCCGTTCGGTGACGTCTTCCTCGTCGTGGACGGCTGGCACACCCTGCGCCAGGAGTACGAGGAACTCGAACAGGTCGTGACCGACATCGCCCAGCGCGGCCTGGGCTTCGGCGTGCACGTGGTGCTCACCGCCGGGCGCTGGGCGGAGTTCCGGTTGACCCTGCGTGACCTGCTCGGCACGCGGCTGGAGCTGCGGCTCGGCGACCCCGGGGAGTCCGAGTTCGACCGTCGGGCCGCCGCGAACGTGCCGCGTACGCCGGGCCGCGGACTGCTGCCGGGCAAGCTGCACTTCCTCACCGCGCTGTCCCGCGTCGACGGCCGGCACGACGTCGAGGACCTGACCACGGCCACGGCGCAGCTCGTCAAGACGGTCGCGGAGGCGTGGCCCGGGCAGCCCGCGCCGCCGGTGCGCCTGCTCCCCAGCCGGCTGACGGTCGCCGAGCTCGACGCGCTGGTCGATCCCGCCGCACCCGGGATACCCGTCGCCGTGGACGAGGCGTCCCTCGCCCCGGTCAGCCTCGACCTGGACCGGGAGCCCCACCTCATCGTGTTCGGCGACGCGGAGTGCGGGAAGAGCAACCTGCTCCGGCTCATCGCACGGCAGATCGCCGCCCGGCGTACGCCGGCCCAGGCCCGGCTGATGATCGTCGACTACCGGCGCAGCCTGCTCGGCGCCGTCGACGGCGAGCACCTGATCCACTACGCGCCCTCCCAGCAGGTCCTCGCCCAGGGGATGACCGACGTGCGGCAGGCGCTGCACCAGCGCCTGCCCGGCCCGGACGTCACGCCCGAGCAGCTCCGGTCGCGCGGCTGGTGGACGGGCCCGGACCTCTATCTCCTGGTGGACGACTACGACCTCGTGGCGACCGCCGGCAACAACCCGCTCGGCATGCTCCTGGAGCTGCTGCCGCAGGCCCGCGACATCGGGCTGCACCTCATCGTGGCCCGCCGCGCCGGCGGCGCCGCCCGGGCCCTCTACGAACCCGTGCTGCAACGCCTGCGGGAGATGGACTCCCCGGGGCTGCTCATGTCGGGCAACCGGGACGAGGGTGCGCTGATCGGTGGCCTGCGGGCGCAGCCCATGCCGCCCGGCCGGGGCACGCTGGTGCGGCGCCGGGAGGGCGCGATGGTCGTCCAGACCGCCTGGTCGGAGCCCTGACCGGCGGCTTCGGGGCGGTGTCGGGGGAAGCGCTGCCCGGGGCGTCCGGCTCCCGCGCGACGCCGACCCTTGCCGAGAATTCCTCACGAGCGTAGGAAGAACATCTGCGCCGTGCCCCCGGGCCCACCACCGTCGGCTCCGCGCGTCCGTCCACTTCGTCCACCGTCGAAGGAGATGCGTGTGACCACCCCCAGACGGCTCCGTCTCGCCGTTTCCGTGCTGGTGACCGCCGGTGCCGTGCTGTTCGGCACGGCCGCCGCCGCGGCACCGCCCACGGCGCCGGCGTCGCACGGCACCTGCGACCCGATCGACCCGGCGGCGTGCCTGCTGCCGTTCCCCAACGACTACTTCACCGTGCCCGACCACCGCAGCCCCACCGGCAAGCGGGTACGTCTCGCGGCCTCCGCGATGCCGACCACCGTGCAGGGCACCCCCATCGACCCGACCGAGTGGAACCGGCAGGACGGCTTCAGCCCCGGCTCACCGATCCTGGTGCACGTGCCCGGCCTCGACGCCGCGGCCACGGGGATCGCCCCGGTCACCGACATCGGCCGCTCGCTGGCCCGCGACGCGCCGATCGTTCTGCTCAACACCGCCACCGGCGAGCGGACGCCGTACTGGGCCGAGCTGGACGCGCACGCCGCCGGCCAGCCCGACCGGCAGCTGCTCATCATCCGGCCCGCCGTCGCGCTGGCCGAGGGCACCCGGTACGTCGTGGGCCTGCGCGCCATGCGCGACCGTCACCGGGCGCTCATCCCGGCGCCGGCCGGCTTCCGGGCGTACGTCAGGGGGGCGGGTCTCGGGCACCGCGATCCCCGTGCCCCGCAGATGAAGCGCGTCCTCGCCAACCTGGCGACGGCCGGCGTCAAGCGTCACGACCTCTACCTGGCGTGGGACTTCACGGTGGCGAGCCGGCAGGGCCTCACCGGGCGGATGCTGGCTATGCGGGACGGGGCGTTCGGCGCCCTCGGCGCGGCCGCGCCGTCGTTCAGTGTCACCCAGGTCACCGACTACACAACGCAGCAGGACGCGCGGATCGCCCGGCAGGTGACCGGCACCGTCGCCGTTCCGTCCTACCTGACCGGCAGCGGCGGGCCGGGCTCCCGCCTGCACTACGGGCCGGCCGGCGGCGACGGAACGGCGCGCACGCCGGACGACCCGCCCACCCCGTCGGGCGCCACGCTGCGGGCCGACTTCGTGTGCAACATCCCGCGCAGCGCCTCCGCGGCCGAACCCGCCCACCTCTCGCTCTACGGCCACGGTCTGCTTGGCAAACCGACCGAGATCAACGCGGCCAACGTCAAGACGATGTCGGCGACGCACGACTTCACCTTCTGCGCCACCAGTTGGATCGGCATGGCCGACGCCGACGTCCCGTACGTGGCCGGCACCTTCACCGACCTCAGCGCCTTTCCCGCCGTCGCGGACCGGCTCCAGCAGAGCTTCCTGAACTTCCTGTTCCTGGGCCGGACGATGATCCACCCCGACGGGTTCGCGGCCGACCCGGCCTTCCAGGACGCCGGCGGGAAACCGCTGATCGACGCGGCCGGCGGGCTGCACTACGACGGCAACAGCCAGGGCGGCATCAACGGCGGCGCGCTCACCGCCATCGCCCAGGACTGGACCCGCTCGGTGCTCGGCGTGCCCGCCATGAACTACTCCACGCTGCTGCAGCGGAGCGTGGACTTCGCCCCGTTCCAGGCCATCATGGACGCGAACTACCCGGACCGGGCCGACCAGCAACTGATCTTCGCGCTGCTGCAGATGCTGTGGGACCGGTCCGAGGCGAACGGGTACGCCCAGCACATGACCGACCGGCCGTTGCCCCGCACCCCGGCGCACCGGGTGCTGATGCACGTGGCCTTCGGCGACCACCAGGTCTCCCCCGCCGCCGCCGAGGTGCAGGCGCGGACGATCGGTGCCCGCCTGCACACCCCGGCCCTCGCCCCCGGCTGGTCGCGCGACGTGCGGCCGTACTGGGGCATCGAACCGATCCACCGGTACCCGTACGCCGGCTCGGCCATCGTGATCTGGAACAGCGGTGCGGCGTCCGCGCCGCCGCCGACGAACCTCGCCCCGGTGGGGCCGGAGTACGGCGAGGACCCGCACGAGTTCCCCCGCGCCCAGGCCGCGGCGCAGCAGCAGAAGGCGACGTTCCTGCTGACCGGCAGGGTCGTCGACGTGTGTGCGGGCGGCCCCTGCCCGCGGTGACCGACACCGGATCGCCGAGGTGGCGGTGTGGCGACGCCACGAGCACCGCCACCTCGGCGAGACGGAGCCGAGAAACCGGAGTCGGTCAGGCCGGACGCCTCAGACGGCGAACACCTGGGAGTCGTCGGCGAACGCCTTGAACTCGAGCGCGTTGCCGGCGGGGTCGAGCAGGAACATCGTCCACTGCTCCCCGGGCTGCCCCGCGAAGCGCAGGTACGGCTCGATGACGAAGGCCGTGCCGGTGGCACGCAGCCGCTCGGCCAGCTCGTGGAACTCGGGGATGGTCAGCAGCAGGCCGAAGTGCGGGACGGGGACGTCGTGGCCGTCGACCTGGTTGTGCGCCGCCGTCCGTCGGCCAGGGGCGAGGTGCGTCACGAACTGGTGGCCGCGCAGGTTCCAGTCGATCCACGTCTCCGCGCTGCGGCCCTGCTCGCACCCGATGACCTCGCCGTAGAAGCGGCGGGCGGCGTCGAGGTCGTCGACGGGCATGGCGAGGTGGAACCGTGGGATGGACGAGGTGGGCGTGGTCACGGTGCTGCTCCTGTCTCGGGAGGATCGCCGGCGTCCGGTCGGCGCGGAAGCCGGTCGGGCCGCGTGGCTGCGGGGTTCCCTCACGAGCATGATGCCTCAGAGGCATATTGATGACTCTGAGGCATCACGCTCGCGGTGGGAGATGTGCCACCGGAAGCCGGCGGGGAGGTAGGGCCGGAAGCCGGCGGGGGCGGGCCGGAGACCCGACCCGCCCCCGCCGGGGTGCTACCGCCCTCAGCCTGTGACGGCGAAGGGCAGCGCGACCCGGGTGGCGGACGTCGCGCCCGCCAGCGTGACGCTGGTCGAGCCCTTCTTCGCCGCACCGGGCACGCTCACGGTCACACCGGAGATCACACCGTCACCGTTCGCGCGCACCGTGCTGGACGCGAGGCCGTCGCCGAAGGTGATGGTGACCGCCTCGTTCGGCGCGAACCCGGAGCCGTCGACCGTGATCGGCGTCTCCCGCGCTCCGGACGTGGTCGACAGCGCCACCTGCGGTTCGTACGCCCGTGCCGCCTGCTCCCCCGTCACCTGGACGGTGGCCGTCGCCGGCGTCCGGGTGGCGGAGCCGGTGGCCGTCAGGGCGTACCGGCCGGGCTGCGCCTCACGGGGCGTCGTGATCGAGGCGTGGATCTCGCCGGCCGCGGAGGCCACGACCGTCTCGGTACGCGCCGGGGCGGTCCCGAGCGTCACCGTCACCTGCTCGCCGGCGGCGAACCCGGTGCCGTCGACGCTGATCGCGGCGCCGGTGGTGACCGTGGCGGACGCGGACAGCGCCGTCTGGCGTCCGCCGGGGGCCACGGTCACGGTGAACGTGCCGGTCCGGCTCGACAGCCTGTCCCACACGGTGACGTGCACCGTGTACGTGCCCTCGCGGGTGTAGGTGTGCTGCCCGGTCAGGGCACCGGAGGAACCGATCGCGACGTCCTGCGGAACCGTGCCGTCGCCCCACTGGACGCGCGCGTGGTAGCCCGTCGTGTCGGGAACCCCGCCGGTCACCGCGCCGAGGTCGGCCGCGAGGGCCTGCCCGGCGGTGGCCGTCTGGTCGGCGGGCGCGGTGAGCGCCAGCGCGGCGGACGGCGTGCCGTCGTCGGCGACGGCGAACACGTGGATCCGGCCGACCGAACCGGGGTCGCCGGTCTGCGTCGGCAGGGTCACCGAGACGAGCGTCTTGCCCGCCGGGATCTGGTACGGCGCGGTGGCGAACAGGAACGGCTGGGCGCCGTCCCGGCTCGTGCCGAGCAGCCGGTACGCGGCCTTGGCCACCACGATGTTGCCGTACGACGGGGTGCCGTTGGCGTTGCCGCCCAGCGTCCAGTCGCTCATCTGGATCGGGATGCTGGCCGTGCTGCCGTCGCTGAACGTGGCCGTGCCGGTCGTGCTCTGGTTGCCCTGCGTACCGGCGCCGACGAACGAGATGCGCGTCGCGTCGGACGGCAGGTCGAGAACGATCGTCCGGCCGTTGCCGGTCGCGTTGTCCGGCTGGCCCGCCGGGATCTCCGGCAGCGTGAAGTGCAGCCCGGTGCCCGGCACCTCGTGCGGCTGGCCCTGGGTCACACCGGCCGCGGCGAGGGCCGCCCGCGAGTACGCCCACGACTTGGCGTCGCAGTTCGCCGCGCGCACGCCCTCGTCACCGATGCAGACGGTGTCGAACGCTGCGGTGAGGCCGGACGCCGGCGCGTAGGCCACGTCGACGCCGACCGTCACCGAGCCCTGGCCGGCGCCGTCGGTCACCGTGACGCTCGCCTGGTGGTAGCCCGGCGTGTCGTAGGTGTGCGCGCCGCTCACGCTGTACACGGCCCGCGAGCTCAGGGTCAGCGTGCCCTCGGTGACGGGCGACCCGTCACCCCAGTCGATGGTGGCCCGGTAGCCGGCGGCGGTGCCGCCGGTCACGGTGGCGAGCGGCACGGACACCGGCACGCCCGACGTCGCGTGGACGCCGTCCGCGGCGGTCACCGTGACGGCCCCGCCCGAGAGCTGGAGGTCGCCCCCGGCGAGCAGTTCGATCTCGGCGAGGTTCGCCTGCGCGGCGCCGGCGGTCTTCGTCACCACGAGGCGGAACTGGGCGAACCGTCCCGGGTGGCTGACCTTGAACGGACGGGTCTGGTTGCGCCAGGTGAACTCTTCGCCCTTGCGGGTGTCGAGGGTGGTCCAGGTGACGCCGTCGTTGGAGCCCTGCAGCCGCCAGTCCGCCGGGTCGCCCGCGGCCGCCCCGGAGGTGAGGGTGTAGTACATCGGGGTCTGCCCGACGCGCGAGGTCCAGGTGACCTGCGGCGTCGCCGAGGTGAAGGTCAGCTGCGTGGTGGACGAGTCGTCGAACAGCTTCGACGCGTCCTGGCCGCCGCTGGCGGAGGCGGTGCCGAGACCGGGGCCCGTGGTGTCCTGCAGGGGCTTCGGCGCGGCGTTGCCCTTGGTCAACGACGGCGGCGCGTCGTTGCGGCCGGTACCCCAGGACGAGGGGCGGGGACCCATCTGGATGTCGATGGTGCCGCCGTGGGCCAGCACCGACGAGTCGATGGAGACGCCGCGCTGCTTCTTCCCGTTGACGGTGACGCCCTGCACGTAGACGTTACTGGTGCTGTTGCCCGGCGCGTTGACGACGATGTCGCCGCCCTGGCGGTGGACGGTCATCCGGGTGAACTGCGGCGAGCCGATGGTCCAGTTGGACGAGCCGACCTGCAACGGGTAGAGGCCCAGCGAGCTGAGGACGTACCAGGCCGACATCTCGCCGTTGTCCTCGTCACCCAGGTAGCCCTGGCCGATCTCGCTGCCCACGTAGAGCCGCTGCAGGATCTCCCGCACGATCGCCTGCGTCTTGGCCGGCGCGCCGGCGTACGCGTACATGTACGGGATGTGGTGCGACGGCTGGTTGCTCATGCCGAGCTGGCCCAGGCGCACGGCCTGCGCTTCGAGCATCTCGTGGATGGTGGTGCCGTACCCGCCGGGGCGGTCGGCGTTCTCCGGGGTGGCGAAGAACTCGTCGAGCTTCTGCTGGAGCGCCTTCTGCCCGCCGTAGAGGTTGGCGAGGCCCTGGCCGTCGTGCGGCGTGGTGAAGGCGAAGTTCCAGCCGTTGGTTTCGGTGTAGACCCCGCCCCAGTCCCGCGGGTCACCGGTGCGGAACGTGCCGTGGGAGTCGCGGCCCTGGAAGAAGCCCTGGTCCTCGTCGAACAGGTTGACGTAGTTGCGGGCGCGCTGCAGGAAGTACTCCGACTCCTCCCTGAGCCGGTCGCGGTCCGCCTTCGGCGTGGCGTTGTCCTTGGCGAGCGCCGCGGCCATGTTGCCGATGCCGTAGTCGTTGATGAAGCCTTCGAGCGCCCACGAGACGGACTCGCCGGTGGAGGTCGGCGTGTAGCCCAGGAAGAGGGAGGTCTCGATGCCCTTGCGGCCGACCTCGCCGCGGCCGGACGCGACGGTGGCGTCCTTGACGGCGGAGTCGTACGCGGCGAGCGGGTCGGGCAGCGCGACGCCGTTGAGGTATGCCTCGGCCAGCGCCACGTTCGCGCTGGTGCCCGTCATCAGGTCGGCGTAGCCGGGCGAGGACCAGCGGGCCACCCAGCCGCCGTCGCGGTACTGCTGCACGAACCCGTCGGCGATCCGGGCCGCCACGTCCGGGTAGAGCAGCGAGTAGGCGGGCCACACGGTGCGGTAGGTGTCCCAGAAGCCGTTGTTGACGTAGATCTGGCCGTCGACGATCTTCGCGCCGGTGTGGGTGGCGGTCGACGTGCCCGTCGGCGCCGACACCGGGCTCGCGTACTGCCAGCGCGGGGCGGCGGCGGTGCCGGTGTTCTCCGACTGCGAGTTCGGGTACAGGTTGAGCCGGTACAGGTTCGAGTACAGGGTCACGAGCTGCGTCTCGGTGGCGTCGCGTACCTCGATCCGGCCGAGCCGGTCCTGCCAGGCGGCGGTGGCGGCGGCGCGGATCTGGTCGAAGCCGCGACCGGTGACCTCCAGGTCGAGGTTCTTCTTCGCCTGGTCGACGGAGAGGAACGAGGTCGCGAGGCGCAGCGTCACCTGCCGCTCGGCCGAGGTGTCGAACGTGGCGGCCGCGGCGGACGAGGTCGTCGGCGCCCGGTCGAAGGCGCCGGACACGAACATCCGGCTACGCCCGGCCGAGAAGCCGCTTCCGTTGTCGACCCAGCCCGTGAACGTGCCGTCCGTGCCGATGGTGAACGTGCCGTTGTAGAAGACGAGGCTTCCCGTGGCCTGCCCGGACGGGAAGGTGAACGTCATGATGCCGCCGTGGTCGGTGGGCGACATCTGCGCGACCAGGCCGTTCTGTAGCGTGACCTGGTAGAAGTCCGGTCGCGCGATCTCGTCGTCGTGGCTGAAGGCCACGGCGCGGGTGCTGGGCGCCCCCGTGAGGGATCCGCCGGCGAGCACCGGCATGACCGACATCTGGTTGCGGTCGCCCATCCACGGGCTGGGCTCGTGCGAGATCGCGAGGCCCTGGAGCGTGGGCAGGTTCGCCGCGTTGTTGAACCGCTGGTAGTCGTACTCCCAGGAGTCCGACGTGGCGTTCGTGACCGGGGTGAAGAAGTTGAAGCCGTTCGGCACCGCCGAGATCGGCAGGTTGTTGCCCCGCGAGAACGCGCCCGAGGCGTTGGTGCCGCGCCGGGTGTCGACGAAGTTGGTGAGGTGGGAGCCGTCGATCGGCGTGGTCGTGCCGGTCACCGTGACGTCGTCGAGCCAGCCCTGGAAGTGGGTCTCGGCGGTCGCGGCGGGGTCGTCGTACGAGAGCAGGATCCGGTCGATCGTCTTGCCCTCGGCCACGGCGCCGATGTCGGACTGCACGGCGTTCCACTGGTCGGCGTAGAGCACCTTGGCGGCGCCCTGACCGGCCGCGGTGAGCGGGTAGCCGTGCTGGTCGAGGGGCGAGAGCCGGCTCAGGTAGGTGCCGTCGGTGAAGTGCAGGTCGACGGCCGCGTACGTGGACGGGTACCGGGTGTCCTTGCCGGTGAACTCGGGGAAGATCTTGTAGGACAACCGGGTCTTCGGCCCGACCGGGATGTCGACGTCGAAGAGCCGGTTGGTGGCGTACGAGCGGCCGGCGGCCTCGGCGCCGCCGGAGTACCTCAGGGACGCCAGGCCGGTGAATCCGGCGCGTGGCTTCATGTTGTAGCCGCTGACCGGTCCGGTGCCGACCTCGGTGCGCATCGGGGTGGCGGGCGGCCGGACGTCGGAGCCGTCGCTGATGTCCCAGTCGGCGAGCTGGATGAGGGAGTCGCCGGAGTTCGCGGTGACGTTCAGGCGGTACCAGCCGTAGGCGGTGGTGTTGGTGAAGCTGTAGGTCTTGGTGGCGAACCGGCCGCCGAAGCTCTGCCCGGTCTGCCGGTCGAGGTCGGTCCAGGTGCTGCCGTCCTGGGACCCCTGGAGGGTGAAGTCCTTGGGGTCACGTGCCGGGACGTCGTTCGCGGAGGTCAGGGCGTACCGCACCACGGCCGACGGCTCGGCCAGCCGGTAGGTCACCCAGCCGGTGGGGTTGAACGCCAACCACTTGGTCGACGGGTTGCCGTCGGCGAGGCGCAGGGCCGTCTCGTTCGGCGCGTTCTCGGCGCTCGCGGTGACCGCGCTGACGCGGCCGAGCAGGCTGCCCGGGAGTCCGGTGAGACTCGACCCGCTCAGGTTGCCCTGCACGGGCCGGCCGCTCGCGTCGAGTTCCACCGTGCTCGCGGGGGGTTGGGGGTCTGCCGTCTCGAAGGACGAGCGGAAGTTGCCGGGCGGTGGCGCGGCCGGACCCGCCGACGCGGGTGCGGCGACGAGCAGGCTCGCCGGCAGCAGGGCAGCGGCCGTCGCCGCGATCAGTCGAGCTGATCGGGAACGGGTGAGGGAACGTCGTGACATGGGGATGGCAAGCCTTTCGACTCGATCCGGGTCGAGTGCGCGAACGTGCTGTTGATGATTCCGGTGTGAACGGAAAACCGCCGGGGGCAGGTGACGCACACCCGGACCATGGAGTCTCCTTCGGAGGCGCGGCCTGACATCGTTGTCACACGGACTCGTGACGGACGACGGCAGGAGCGGTGGACTGCGGGCTGATAGTTCCGGGCGGAGCACGGCCGTGTCAATAAGTTCATCGGCGCGAAACCTGCGCCAGGCCGAAGCGTCGCGTGGCACCGCCGGCCGAACGTTAACATCGCCCGCAGTCGCTTGAGCCCTTCCCGCCGTCCAAAACGGACATCGGCGCAGCTAGCGATATTGACAACAGTGAACGTGCTGCATATGTTGGCCCTCGACCGGTCGATGTTAGCGCTCACTTGCCTGGCGCCCGCCCTCCCCCACCACCACCGCACGCCCAGGACAGGGAGGCCCGTCCCCATGCGCACCCATCGCCTCGTCGCGGCCCTGGTCACCGGACTCGTCGGGACGGCGCTGTACGTTGCCGTCCCCGCTCGCGGCGCCGACACGCCGGCGGCCCTCGACTACACGATCACCGTCGACGCGAAGGGCTCCGGCCCCGCCATCGACCCCGACATGTACGGCGTCTTCTTCGAGGACATCAACCGGGCCGCCGACGGCGGGCTCTACGCCGAACTCGTCCAGAACCGATCCTTCGAGTACCTCCCGGTCGACAACCGCGCCTACACCGGCCTCACGTCGTGGAGCGCGATCGCCTCCGCCGGCGGCAGCGGCAGCATCGCCGCCGTCGACGACGCCGCCCGGCTCAACGAGCGCAACCGCACCTACCTGAAGGTGGCGCTCACCAACACCGGTGAGGGCACCTACGGCGCGCTGAACTCCGGCTACAACACGGGCATCGCGCTCCAGGCCGGCAAGAGGTACGACTTCTCGGTCTGGGCCCGCACCGACGCGGCGACCGGCACGCCGCTCACCGTGACCCTGCGGGACCAGGGCGGCCTCACGGCGTACGCCGCCCCGGTCCGGCTGACCGTCCACGGCGACACCTGGCGCGCGTACTCCGGGACGTTCGTGGCCACCGGCACGACCGACGCGGCGCGCCTCGCGGTCGAGGCCGGGGGCACCGGGACCCTGCGCCTCGACATGGTGTCCCTCTTCCCCCGTGACACCTTCATGGGCCGCCCCAACGGTCTCCGGCGGGACCTCGCCGAGAAGATCGCCGCACTCGAACCGCGTTTCATCCGCTTCCCCGGCGGATGCCTGGTCAACACCGGCAGCATGTACGGCTACACCGCCGAGGACGGCTGGCAGCGCGCCCGGTCGTACCAGTGGAAGGACACGATCGGCCCGGTCGAGCAACGGGCCACCAACGCCAACTTCTGGGGCTACAACCAGTCCTACGGCCTCGGCTACTACGAGTACTTCCAGTTCGCCGAGGATCTCGGCGCCAAGCCGGTGCCCGTCGTGCCGGCGTTGGTCACCGGCTGCGGCCAGAACCGGGCCGTCGACGACGAGGCCCTGCTGCGGCGGCACATCCAGGACACCCTCGACCTCATCGAGTTCGCCAACGGCCCGGCGACCTCGACGTGGGGCGCGAAGCGCGCGGCCATGGGCCACCCGCGGCCGTTCGGCCTCGACCGGATCGAGGTCGGCAACGAGGAGAACCTGCCCGACGCCTTCATGGCGCGTTTCGTGCAGTTCCGCGACGCCATCAAGGCCCGGTACCCCGGCATCACCGTCATCAGCAACTCCGGGCCGGACGACATCGGCACCACGTTCGACCGGGCCTGGGAGCTCAACCGCGCCAACGGTGTGGAGATGGTCGACGAGCACTACTACAACAGCCCCAGTTGGTTCCTGCAGAACAACCGACGCTACGACAGCTACGACCGCAACGGTCCCAAGGTGTGGCTGGGCGAGTACGCCTCGCAGGACAACAAGCTCTCCAACGCGCTCGCCGAGGCGGCGTACATGACCGGTCTGGAGCGCAACGCCGACGTCGTGACGATGGCGTCCTACGCCCCGCTGCTCGCCAACATCGACTACGTC
Source organism: Micromonospora costi (assembly GCF_003626655.1). Taxonomy (GTDB): domain Bacteria; phylum Actinomycetota; class Actinomycetes; order Mycobacteriales; family Micromonosporaceae; genus Micromonospora; species Micromonospora costi. The sequence continues at coordinate 91,732 of NZ_RBAN01000005.1, read as the reverse complement.
CAGTGGCGACCGGACCTGATCTGGTTCGACAACGACCAGTCGTGGGGCTCGGTCAGCTACGAGGTCCAGAAGCTGTTCATGACCAACGTCGGCGACCGGGTCGTGCCCAGCACCGTACGCGGAGCGGTCCGTGCGCCCGAGCCGGTCACCGGCGCGGTGGGTCTGTCGACCTGGCGCACCGCGGCGAGGTACGACGACGTCGCGGTCACCTCGGCCGACGGCACGCCGCTGTTCTCCGACGACTTCTCCGCCGGCGCCGACCGCTGGACGCCCCTCGCGGGCCGCGGGACGTGGTCGGTGGTCGACGGCGCCTACGTGCAGTCCGACACGTCGGCCGAGAACACGATGGTCGAGGCGGGCGACGAGAGTTGGCGCGACTACGACCTCAGTGTGAAGGCGACCAAGCTCTCCGGCGCCGAGGGGTTCCTCGTCGGCTTCGGGGTGCGGGACACCGGCAACTACTACTGGTGGAACCTCGGCGGCTGGAACAACACGCAGGGTGCGGTGGAGAAGGCCGTCGACGGCGCCAAGACCACGCTGATCGCCAAGCCCAACACCATCGAGACCGGACGCACCTACGACATCACGGTCCAGGTCCGCGGCACGACGGTCACCCTGCTGCTCGACGGGCAGGTGTGGGGCAGCTTCGACGACGACGCCGTCACCGAGCCCTTCGCGCAGGTGGTCACCCGGGACGTCGCGGCCCGCCAGCTGATCGTGAAGGTCGTCAACGCCCAGGACGCACCGGCGCGGACCACGATCGACCTCGGCGACGTACGCGTCGCGAACACCGCGCGGATGACCGTCATCAGCGGTGACCCGGAACAGCTCAACACCCGCACGGCGCAGCCGATCAAGCCGGTGACCAGCACCATCAAGGGTGTCGGAGGCACCTTCACCCGGACCTTCGAACCGCACTCGGTCACCTTCATCCGGGTGCAGACCAGGTAGGAGCAGCAGCGATGACCAGGCACCTCAGCCGGCGTACGCTCCTGCGCGGCGGTGTCGGTGTGGCGGCGACCGGACTGGTCCTGCCCACCGCCGCCCGGGCCGCGCACGCGACTCCCCCGCCCGTACGCACCGACGCCGAGATCTACGGCGCCCCGACGACCAACCCTCTCGTGTGGCAGCGGGCCGACCCGTTCGTCACCCCGCCCACCGGCGGCCGCTACTTCTTCACGGCGTCCGTGCCGGAGTACGACCGGCTCATCGTGCGCGCCTCGCCGACCATCGAGGGGCTGGGCACCGCCGCGGAGACGGTCATCTGGCGCCGTCCCGCCGCCGGGAGGATGGGCGGGCACATCTGGGCGCCCGAACTGCACCGGATCGACGGCCGCTGGTACGTCTACTTCGCCGCCGGCGACTCCGACAACGTCTTCCGGATCCGCATGTACGTCATGGAGTCCACGGCCGCCGACCCGCGCGAGGTGAGCGGCTGGTCGGCGCCCCGCCAGATCGTCACGCCGTGGGACAGCTTCGCGCTCGACGCCACCACCTTCGCCCACGGCGGCCAGCGCTACCTCGTCTGGGCGCAGAGCGAGCCGGAGATCAGCTCCAACAGCAACCTCTACATCGCGCGGATGACCTCGCCGTTCACCATCACCGGCAGGCCGGCGCGGATCGCCACCCCGACGAAGTCCTGGGAGGTGCAGGGCTTCCGCGTCAACGAGGGCCCGGCCGTCCTCACCCGCAACGGCCGGATCTTCGTCACGTTCTCGGCCAGCGCCACCGACGCCCGCTACTGCATGGGACTGCTGACCGCGGACGCGCGCGCCGACCTGCTCGACCCCGCCACCTGGAGCAAGAACCCGGACCCGGTGTTCACCACGAACGAGCAGACGAACCAGTACGGCCCGGGGCACAACAGCTTCACGGTGGCCGAGGACGGCGAGACGGACGTGCTCGTCTACCACGCGCGCGACTACCGGGACATCGTGGGCGACCCGCTCTACGACCCCAACCGGCACGCCAGCGCGCAGCGCCTCTACTGGCACGAGGACGGCACCCCGCTGTTCGGGGTGCCGGTGGGCGCCGGCGGGCCGATCGTCCGGCTGTCACCGGCCGACGCCCCGTCCACCGTCGTACGCCATTACGCGTACGTGCTGCGGGTCGACCGGGACGTCCGGGAGCTGGCGGACACGCAGTTCCGGTTCGTGCCCGGACTGGCCGGCGAGGACACCGTGTCGATCCGGTCGGTGAACTTCCCCGACCGCTACTGGCGGGTGGACGGCGCGAGCCTGCGGATCGACCCGGTCGAGGACGGGGACGCGTACGCCGCGCAGGCCAGTTTCCGTCGGGTGCGGGGCCTCGCGAACCGGAACGCCGTCTCCCTGGAGCTGTCGGACCGGCCGGGTGTCTACGTCCGGCACGCCGGGGGCGGCCTCACGGTCGACGGGCCGGCCGGATCGAGGTCGACGTTCTGGCTGGGCTGAGCCACGCGGCCGGCCCGCCCGGCGGCGGTCAGCCGAGCTGTTCGGCCAGCGCCACGATGATGCCCTCGGGGCCGCGGACGTAGCAGAGCCGGTAGATGTCCTCGTACTGCGCCACCTCGCCGACGAGGTCGGCGCCGTGGGCGCGCAGGCGCGCGACGACCTCGTCGATGTCATCGACCGCGAACATGATGCGGCGGATGCCCACGGTGTTCGCGGGTGCGTCCGCCGGCTCGGCCCGGATCGCCGCCGGTGTGTGGAACGTCGTGAGCTCGAGCCGTCCGTGGCCGTCCGGGGTCCGCATCATGGCGATGTCGACCCGGACGTCGGCGAGCCCGACGACGCGGTCCACCCACCGTCCCTCGACCGGCATCTCGCTCTCCACCTCCATGCCGAGTTCGCCGAAGAACGCGATGGCGGCCGCGAGGTCTTCGACGACGATCCCGACGTGGTCCATCCGCTGAATCGTCACGATCCGGAGCGTATTCGACACCGGAGGGTGCACCGGTGAGGCGACACGGCCTGCTCAAGATCCGCGCGGCCTCTTGACAGTACGTGAGCCAGCCACGCACCATCCCCTCGCAAACTCACTGCTAATACGTATTAGCACGGCGCGACGGACGCCCGCAGAGACGGAGAGCAGAGTGAAACGACGTACCCTCCTGGCCGCCGGTGTGGCCGGCCTGACCACCGCGACCGTGGGCCGACCGGCGTTCGCCGGTTCCCCCGCGCGGCGGCCAACGGTGGCCCTGGTTCCGCTGGACGACCGGCCGGTCAACACGTACTGCCCGCAGATGACCGCGGCCAGCGCCGGCGCGCGGGTGACGCTGCCGCCCCGCGAGCTGCTGGGCCGCTTCTTCGTTCCCGGGGACGGCGCCGCCATCGCCCGCTGGCTGACCGCCACCGACGACGTCGACGGATACGTGATCTCGGTGAGCATGCTCGCCTACGGCGGCCTGATCGCCTCCCGCACCGCGGGCCCGTCCCTGGACGCCGCCCTGGATAACCTGGCCGCGATCCGTACCCTGCGCTCATCCCGGCCGGACGCGGTGATCGAGGTGCACGACACCATCCAGCGGCTCGCCATCACCAGCACCGGAACCGAGCTGGACACCTACCGGAACGCGCTGGTCGACTGGGCGAAGCTCTACGACCAGGTGGTCAACCTCGGGCAGGAGGAGCTGCGGCCGCGGCTCGACGCGCTCCGCGCGCAGATCCCGGACCAGGTCGTCGAGGACTACCTGGCCGCCCGCGCCCGTAACCACCAGGTCAACCGACTGATGATCGAGTGGGTCGCCGACGGCACCATCAGCCACCTGGTGCTGTCCGAAGACGACACCGCGCCGGTCGGCCTGGCCCGGGCGGAGCGGGTCGAGCTGGAGGCGATGGTGACCCAGCTCGGCGTGGGCGACCGGGTGGAGATCTTCCCGGGGGCCGACGAGGTGGACGCGCTGCTGGTCGCGCGGGTCGTGGCCGCCGGCGCGGCCCCCACCTACCGCGTGGAGTACGCGGGCGTGTCGGGCGAGGACTGGACCGCCCAGCTCGAGGGCGTCCCGTTCGCGGAGAACATCCGGCGGCACGTGGCCGCGGTGGGCGGACGGGTGGTCGACGGTGACGCCGACCTGGTCCTCGCCGTGAACACGCCATCGACGGGGCCGGAGCGGCGGGCCGCCGACCTCGACGCGTTCGTCGGCCGGATCGGCGAGCTGCTGACCGCCGGCGCCCAGGTGATCGTGGTGGACCCGCTCATCGTGAACAAGGCGGACCACGACCTGGTCGCGCGGATGGAGTCCCGCCTGGACCTCGCGGCGCTGCTGTCGTACTCGGGGTGGAACACCGGCGGCAACGCTCTCGGCCTGGCCCTCGGCCACGGCACCGCGCGCTGGGCGTACCTGCGCTCCACCGATCGGGGATCCGGGGTGCCCGAGCTGCGCGAGCCGGGCCTCGCGCACGCCGAGTACCTGCTCTACCGGTTCGTCAAGGACGACCCGTGGAAGAACGTGGTGCAGGTCGAGGCGTACGCGCACGCGCGGGCCCAGGGGTGGGACCCGCTCGCGCTCACACCCGAGCAGAAGACCTACTTCGACGGCTGGGTACGCGACCGGCTGGTGCCGATCACCGAGCGGTACTTCGCCGACCACTTCGCCGGACACCGCGTCGTGCTCGGTCGTCGGGGCGCGAAGACGTTCACCGCGACCCTGGCCCGCTTCGAGTCGGCCCGTGTCGAGCTTGCGTGGGACCGGCTGTTCGAGGTGATCCTGGAGCCTCGGCTGCGGCTGTCCTGACGGGCCGCCGCCGGCCGCCCCCCCACCGGCGCGCGAGCCGCCCGGACGGGCTCTCCCCGTCCGGGCGGCTCGTGTCGGCCTACTCCTCCGGGATGCCCGGCCCGACCTCGCCACGCCTCAGGTGCTCGGCGTTGCGGTCGGCCTCGCTGTTGGCGTGCGCCGCCCCCTCCCCGGGATCCCGCGTCCGGCGCCCTTCGGCGTCCTGGAACACCTCGCCGCGCTCGAGCGCCTGTTCCTGCTGGCTCTGCTCTGGTGTGGTCACAAGCGCCCCAATACCCTGCGCCCGCACCAGCAAACGCTGCTCCCCGGGCCCCGCCCGCGACCAGGCCGGACACGGCGGCCGGCCGGACCGGCGGGGGTACGCCGCGAGCGCGGGCGGACCCCCACCGGTCAGCGGCTCATCGCGCGCCCGGCCGGTAGCGCCGCTCGACGTGGCCCTTCAGGTCCTCCGGGTAGAAGTAGACGGGCCGGAGGTCGCCGCTGGCGTAGCGCTCGACCTGGTCGTCGAAGTGCGGCGAGTCGGGGTGGCCGCTCGCGCCACCCGCGGTCACCGCCCAGGCGCGCAGCCGGGGCCCGAACTCGACCACCGCCACGAAGCTGTTGCCGCTCGTGCCGTAGTAGCGCTTCGTACCCGGGTACCGCCGCGCCCCGAAGGATGCGAGGGAACCCCACTGCGCCGACGTGAACGGTACGGGGAAGCTGGGCTTGGCGTCGTCGAACGTCTGGGTGATGGCGCCGTCGTTGCGCTGGAACCGGTTGATCTCACCCCAGGGCACCTGCCAGCCGCCGAAGTCCTGCGTGAGCCGCGCGACGGCCGCGTCGAGCGCGGTGAGCCGCTGCGCGTCGGTGGCGCGCTCGGCCAGGTAGTCCCACATCGACATGCCGGCGTCCCGCGCCGCCTGGGACAGCGGCGCCCAGAGCGCCTCGCCCCAGAACACGGCCAGCGAGGTCGCGGTCGACTCCGCGCCCCAACGGTGGTCCCAGCCGCGCAGCAGGTCGACGGGCGCGGCGAGCCTCGCCCTCTGCTGGTCGCCGGCGGGCAGCTTGTCCCACGCGGCGACGAGCTGCGGCACGAGCCGGGCGAATGCCGTGAGGTAGCGGTCGAACGCGGCCGCGATCAGCGTCTGGGGCGTGAAGTCCCGACGTGCCGACAGCACCCGGATCGCCTGCGGACCGCGCGGGTTCTCGCCGGCCTGGTCGAAGTAGCGCGGGTAGTCCTCGGCCCGCGGGCTGTCCGCGCCGGCCGCCGTCCACGGCCAGTTGTTCGTGTTGAACGCCCAGCCGTTCTCCGGGTTCACCGCCTGCGGCAGGCTGCGCAGGCTGTGCAGCCCGTGCCAGTCCGTCGCCGGGTCGCTGCCGTCCACCGGCCTGCGGTAGTCGAAACGGTCGTCGCGGACCGGCATGAACTGCGGCACCAGGAAGGCGATCTCGCCCTTGGTGTCCGCGAACAGCGTGTTGTTCGAGCTGTTGGCCTTGAGCCCGGCCACCTGCATGTAGTCCGCGTAGTCGCGGGTCTTGGTGCGCAGGAAGCTCTGCTGCAGCGCCTCGACGGGCTTGTTCATGAGCGCGAACGCGATCCACTTGCCGTCCGCCTCGCGCACCACGGGGCCGTGATGGGTGGCGTACGTGGTGAAGGTGCGCTTCGCGAGCCCGCCGTCGTCGGTGCGGTACGACAGGCTGATCGTCTTTGTCGTCACCGGTCGCAGGGCGTCGCCGTAGCGGTAGTAGCGGCGGCCGTGGTCGCCGATGACGACGGTCTCGGCGAACTCGTCGACGTTGTCGACGCCGCTGGAGGTGTGCATCCATCCCGTGTTGGCGTTGAAGCCCTGGTAGATGAAGAACTGTCCCCACGTGGCGGCGCCGTAGGCGTTGAGCCCCTCGTCGCTGGTCACGTGCTGCTCGGAGCGGAAGAAGAAGCTCGTGTGCGGGTTGATCAGCAGCAGCGCGTGGCCGTCGCGGGTGTGGCTGGGTGCGATGGCCATGCCGTTCGACCCCGAGGGCTCCCGGAACAGCAGGCCGCGCTCGTCGTCGGTCATCTCCACCGGCCGCTTGTCGTAGAAGGCCTCGAGCTGCGTGAGCGGCACGCGCTCGATGTCGCCGCCGATGCTGCCCTCGGAGAAGCTGAGCGGCATCCACGGCTCGAACCGACGGATCACCCGGGGCCGCACCTCGGGGTGGGTCGCGAGGTAGTAGTTCAGTCCGTCCGCCCACGCCTGCATGAGCTTGCGTAACCAGGCAGGGCTCCGGGCGTAGTCCCGCTTCAGCTCGTCCGGGTCGATGAACAGCCGCTGCCGCAGGTCCTGCCAGATCGCGCCCTGGCCCTCGGCCTCGGCGAGGCGGCCGAGGCTCACCAGGTAGTTGCGCTCGATCCGGTCGAAGTCGTCCTCGGCCTGGGCGTACATCATCCCGAACACCGCGTCGGCGTCAGTCCTGCCCACGACGTGCGGGATGCCCCAGTCGTCGCGGGTGATCGTCACGCGCTCCGCCTGCCGGCGCCAGCGGCCGAGGTCCGGCGGGGTCCTGACGGGCGTGGCGGACGCGGCGGCGGGCGACAGGCCCGCGGTGACGGCCGCGGCTCCCGCGGCCAGTCCGGCTGCTCCGCCGAGGATGCGGCGGCGGCTCAGGTGGCCGTCGTTCTGCGTGGTGCTCATGTGGTGCTTTCTCCTCAGGAGGTGAAGGGGTGGTGCGGGGGTCGGCGACCGGTGCCGCGGTGGGCGGTGCGGCGGGCGACACGGGTGAGCGCCGCCCCGGGGTGCGGCGCGGCGCTCACCTCGCGATCAGCCCAGTCGTACGGAGGTGCTGTCCAGGCCGCCTCGGACGCTGACGGCCTTCACGGTGACGGTGTCGCTGCCGGCCTTGGCCAGCCGGAGGCGGACCTTCTGGCGGTCCCCACCGTCCAGGTAGAACTCGGGAGCCGCACCCACGGTGCGGGCGCCCTCCACCGTGACGGTGTCCGGCGCGACGATCTTGATTTCCTTGGCCTGCTCCAGGGCCGTCGGGATGCGGCCGGTGTTGCGGACCGTGGCGGTGATCTCGTGCGTCGCCCCGTCGTCCTGGGAACCCCGGAGCTTGTTCACCCGGACGTCGGTGAGGTCGACCTGCGGCAGCGACTCGGTCAGGTACAGGTTGAACCGTGCCTGGTTGGCCGCCCACTGGCCGATCAGGTCGGCCGAGGGGTTCTGCGACCAGAACTTGGGGTTGATGCCGCCGATCTCGACGGCGCCCAGCGCGGGGTGCTCCGCCTTCGTCCAGGGCAGGAAGCAGTTGGTGCGACCGTTCTCCGCGCACCACCGCGACCGCTCCCAGTCGGCGTACCGGCCGTCCTTGTCGTAGTCGACGTAGTCGCCGCCGTTCCAGATCTCGTCGCCGTACCAGACGGCGCCGTACTGGAAGTAGCCGAAGTCCGGACCGTGACCGAACAGTGCCTCCGGCTCGCCGCCGTTGCGGGTGGCGTAGTCGATGTAGACGCTGCCCGCGTTCCGGTAACCGGTGAAGGAAACGCCCGCCTTGTCGAAGTGCTCGTAGAGCTTGCGGTCGCTGGAGTACATGCACTCGTCCGGGTCGCAGGTCGACGGGCCCCGCAGGTGCATCGGCACCCGGGTGTCCATGCTGTTGACGGCGCCGATGTTCGTGTGCGCCATCAGCCAGGTGTAGACGTGGCGGGTCTCCGGCTCCGACAGCGGGTACTCGCCGGCGCCGCCCTGGGTCAGGTTGCGGCCGGTCGCGTCGTCCTCCGGCATGACGTGCCAGTTGTACGGGTAGTTGCGGTGGAGGTCGAGGCCGCCGACGCCGTCCTCGTTGTAGCGGCCGTCGCCGTCGTTGTCGGTGCCCTCGGAGAACATGAGGTAGTCACCCTTGCCGGCGCCGACGCTGAGCATGGCCTTCCCTGCCGGGTCCCGCTCGTCGACGACGTGGGTGCCCTTGCCGGCGCCCACGTACTGGCGCATCTGGCTCAGGTACCCGTCACCGTTCAGGTCCTCCCCCGGGTCCTCGTCACGCCGGCCGTCGCCGTCGTTGTCGTACGGCCGCACCGTCGACCGGTTGGTCTGGGCGGTGTACAGGTACATGTCGTGGCCGTCCGGGTTGTTCACCGGGCGGATGTAGACGGTCTTCTCGTCGAGCAGCCGGTCGACCTTCTTGTCCCTGCCGGCCTGCGTGATGAGGTGGTGGGCCAGCCAGAGCGAGCTCTCGGCCGAGGAGGTCTCACCGGAGTGCCGGTTTCCCTCGAAGTACGCGGCCGGCTTGTCGGTGTCCTTGCCGGTGGACTTGTCGGTGATGGTGAGCTGGTAGATCGGCTGGCCGCTGTAGCTCTCGCCGACGATGTACAGGTCGACGATGTCGGGCCGCTCGTGCGCCCACTTGCGCAGCCACCACTGGATCTCGATGCCGGTGTGGAAGTGGTCGAAGTCCATCCGGCCCGGCACCTTCGGCTGCACCTGGTCGTAGTTGACGACCCGGAACGTGCTCTCCCCGTCCCGTTGGCCGGCGATGGTGATGGTGGGGGTCGTCGGCGTCACGCTGCCGGGGAAGGGCCCCGGATCCTGCGGGGGCTGCAGGCCGACGGTGTAGGTGGGTGCGGCGGACAGGGCGGCGTCGCCCAGCGGGTCCGCGCCGCCCGGGCCCCAGAGTGAGGCCGATCCGGCGGCGAGGGCACCCGCCGTCAGGATCGCGAGCATGGTGGTGGGGCGCAGGAGGATCCGCCTCTTCCTGGGCGGGGGCGCGATCGCGCTCTCGTGGTGGCTGGCGTGCGGCTGGTCGGACGAAGAGTGTGGAACGTCGGAGCCCACGGTGAAATCTCCCGGTGTCACGTCGGTGGTTGCCCACGGCCGACAGGCAGGGCATTGACTCGGTGTGGGGGGCGCCGCCCGATGGCTACTCGAGTGGGGATCACCGTAATCGGCTCGTCCATGGATGTAAATATCCATCTGACCTTTGGTCCTTACGCCCAGCGCGACGGGACACGACGAACGCGCACGTCAGGGCCGTGGTGGGTCGGCGGCCGCCGACCCACCACGGGTCCCGTTCGGCGTGGGGAGCTACAGGGCCGCGCAGTCACCGCCCTTCGGTCCGTTCACCGTGTTCGGCGCACCGAAGTCCTTGACCGCGGCGCTGTTGCCGGCACACGTGAGCGGTCCGTTGACCCGGCTGCCGACCAGGACCGGCCCGTAGGCGCCAGCCAGCCGGCTGAACCGGTCGTTGGCCGTCACCTGGACGTTCTTGGACAGGGTGAGCGGTCCGTTGACGGTCGCGCCGGCGATCGTCACGTCCCGGGTGGTGCCGGTGATCCGGGCGGGCCCGTTCACCGTGCTGCCGAACAGCTGCACCGCCTGCGCGCCGGTCGCCGTCAGCCCACCGTTGAGCGAGCTGTCGCTGACCACCAGCGACGCGCCGGGACGCACGGTCACAGCGCCGGCCACCTGGGCGTTGCGGAGGCAGGTCACGCCCGCGCTGGCCACCACCGATGACTGCGCCCCGGTCAAGGTCGTCGTGCACTGCGGCGACGATCCCGGCAGGACCGTGGCCCGGTACGCGCTCGACCGCCCGACGTTGCCGGCCGCATCGATGGCCCGGTGCTCGACGAGGTGCGTGCCGAAGCCCGGCACGAAGCCGCCGCCGGGGTGGTCGTCGGGCAGGGTCTGCTCGAACGCCGCCTTCGACAGGCCACCGGTGCCGAGGTTGCCGTACGTGAGGGCCTTGACGTCGGTGCCGGAGTGGCGGAACTGGAACGGCGAGGAGGGCATCGGCTGCTCGGGGAAGCCGAAGTAGTTGTACCAGCCGTCCTTGTTCAGCCGGAGCTGACCGACGACGTAGCGGTCCTCCGTGTAGCCGGTGTGGTCGTCCTGCGGGTCCAGCCACATGTCCCAGCCGTTGAAGTACACCGGGTGCTCCATGTCGTCGGCGAGCTGCGTGAGCGGCTGCGACAGGGTGCGCGGCGCGGTCGGGCCCGCGTTGTCCACGGTCCACTCGACGCGGTCGGACACGCCGCCCGGGTCGGCCGGGTCGGTGACGGTCGCGGCGAGGGTGTGCGTACCCGGCGGAAGCTTCAGGGCGCCGAGGTCCAGGGTGCGGCTGTTGTGCGGGTTCGGCACCGCCGTGCCGTTCAACGACCAGGCCACGTCGAGGATCCGGTCGTCCGGGTGGTTGGTCCGCACGTACACGACCTCGTCACCGGCGACCGGCTGGGTGTTCAGGGTGTGGCCGGTGACGGTCGCGGCGGGCGCCGACGGCGTGGCCGTCGTGTCACCGACCGTCCACTGCCGGGTCTGCACGAACCGGGGGCCGTTGTAGCCGGAGTTCGTGGCCGTGTTGCCGGTGGACGGGTTGCGGACCCAGTCGATGCCGTCCGGGCCCACCGGGTCACGCACCTCGACGTGCACCACGGTGCCCGCGGGCAGGTCGAGATCAGCGAGGTCGAGGTCCCGGCTGTTGTGCGTGTCGAGCAGCGTGCCGTCCGGCCCGCCGACCCGCCAGGTCACCTGCAGCTCGTGGTACCGCGGCTGCCCGGTCTCGACCCACAGCACGCCGTCGGACGGCACGGTGCCGAGCGGGGTGTGCCGCAGGCTCATCTGCCCGGAGTTGCGCATGCCGGTGACCCGGGCGACCATGTGCTCGAGACCGACCTGGTCGAAGTCGAACCCGATCCAGCGCATCATCGAGTGTTCGCTGGGCCGGCGCTGGCCGCAGGGGTAGCTGCCGCCGCCCTCGTGCAGCCCGATCGTCCCGCCGGACAGGCTCTCCTCACCGATCCAGCGCCACCACTTGTGCTGGTCCTCGACCATCTTCTGCGGGTCGGTGTAGGTGGTGTGGTGGAAGCTGCTCGGCTCGTTGCCCGTGTAGCAGGGTCGCACCACGTCCCGCGAGGAGTACGGGTACTCGTCGGCCAGCGTGCCGAGCGAGTGGCCGATCTCGTGCAGCGAGATCAGCGGGCCCTGCGGCGAGCCACCGGAGGTCGTCGCGTTGGTGCCGCCGATCCCGCCGTACGTGAACGTGTTGAAGATCGCCAGGGTCTGCACGTTCTGCGCGGTGCGCGGGATGCCCAGCACCGGCGCCACGTACGTGTCGAGAATCCGGTTGTGTGCCTGGCTGCCGGTCTCGCAGGGGTTGACCCCGGCCGGGTAGTAGGCGGCGTAGTTCGCGCAGTCCACCGGCGCGCCGCCGTAGACGGTGCCGCGGGACAGCGGGTCGCTGCAGCCGTTCTGGTAGATCATCCGCAGGGCCGTGTTCTTGGTGTTGATCGGGCCCTCGCGCTCACCGGTGTCGCGGATCGTGCCGTCCGGGTGGCGCACCCGGCCGTCCGGGTCGCACCGGACGCCGTAGTCGATCGAGGCGATCTCCACGGCGTAGACGTTGATGTAGTCGCGGTAGGTCCGGAACGGCTCGGTGGCCCACATGACGGCCAGGTTGCGGTCGACGTCGGCCAGGAAGAGCTGCTGCTGGTCGGCCTGGTAGCCGTCGCCCATGATGACCAGGTTGAGTCGCTCGGCCGCCGGGCCGGTGACCTGGATCGGATGCACCTTCGGCTCGGGCAGGGGCGCCGGCGGACCGTCCGCCGGAGCGCCGCTCGCCGGGCCGACACCGCTGAACAGGCCGGCCACCAGGGCCGCTGTCGCGATCAGCGCGACCTTGAATCTCACTGCTTGTCCCCCTCACCGTCGTCGCCGGCAGGTCGCGCCGGCCACCCGAAAGTTAGTGCGGCGTCGATGCGATGGCACCAGACAGCTGACGGAAGTTCGGCGGTCGCGGGCCCTTCAGCCGACGGTGACCAGGGGCGGCGCAGGGGCCCGACCGGCCTCTCCTGGCTGCTTCCCGACAGCGTGGCGCGGCGACGGCGGCGTACGCTGTCGCCGCCGGACCCGAGGAGGACGCGCATGAGCTTCCTGCAGCCCGCAGCGCCGTCGCCGGACGCCGAGCGGATGTTCGACGCGGACACGAGGACGATGGGCTACCTGCCGAACTTCACCCGGGTGTTCGCCCACAGCCCCGCCACCTATGCCGCCTGGCAGCAGCTCAACGCGGCGGTGAAGGCGGGGATGGAGCTGCGCCGATACGAGTTGGCGACGCTCGCCGCGGCCCGGGCGCTGCGGTCGTCGTACTGCGGGCTCGCCCACGGCAAGGTGCTGCGGGACCGGTTCTTCGACGCGCGTACGGTCGCCGCCATCGCGTCCGACCACGGCGCCGCCGGCCTGTCCCCGCAGGAGGTAGCTGTCGTCGACTTCGCGGGCAAGGTCGCGGCCGACGCCAGCTCGGTCACCGAGGCCGACGTGGCGGGCCTGCGCGACCACGGGCTCGACGACACGGAGATCTTCCAGGTGGTCCTCGCCGCCGCCGCCCGGTGCTTCTTCAGCACCGTCCTGAGCGCGGCCGGCGCGCAGCCCGACCCGCAGTACGACGACGCCCTGGACCCGGAGCTGCGACAAGCGCTGCGCTTCGGCGACTAGCGCGCCGCGGCACCCGCCCCGACGTCGATCATGCAGTTGTGGTGCCCCGCAAAAGCGATGTTCGGCCTCAAATCGACCACCACAACTGCATGATCGACCGGGGCCGGGGGGGGCCACGCTCGTCCTCGTTTGGGGGCGGCCGGGTCGCGCTGCCTCAAGGAATCCTCAAATCCGCATCGTGTGACCCATCGATTCCACGAATGCACATACGCTCACCGCACGATTCACGATCAGCGCCCGACGACGACCGCCGTCGTCGGGCGTGCTCGCCCTGCGCGAGCCCTGCACCACCGTCCTGGATGGACCGGTCCGACCCCCGTGAGGGCCACCAGCCACGTCAACCACTGGCCACAAGCACAAGGAGGGAAGGATGCGACGAACGCAGACGCGCGTCGCGCTTCTCGCGCTGTCCGCCCTGGTGGGGAGCGTCCTCGTGGCGACCGCCCCGGCAGGTGCGGTTCCCGCGGGCGCGACAGCCGCGGCGGGTTCGGAACGTTCGCCACTCGAGAACGCCGACCAGGTACGCCTCGTGCGTATCAAGCTGACCGGCGCCGACATGCTGGACAAGGTCGTGGCCGCCGGCTTCGACCTCGATCACGGCCTCAAGCGCGTCCCGACCGGGATCGAGGGCGAGGCGGTCGTGACCGCCGAGCAGCTCACCGAACTCGAGGCGTTGGGCGTCGAGGTCCTCGGCGACACCGAGGGCTTCACGTGGAGCGACGCGGCCGACGGCGGCCTGGGGGCCTCCGCCGCACGCACCGCGCAGGCCGTCCAGCCGGCCAGCCACGAGGCGACGGTGCGGGTCGTCCGCGCCGACTGGTTCACCACGAAGGGCCAGGGCTTCCTCTACGTCGAGGCACGGACCACCGAGGGGCAGCAGGCGGATCCGGTCGTCACGATGCAGCTCGAGAACGACTCGGGCAAGGGCACGGCGTTCGGCTTCCCCCGCACCATGAGCCGGTTCGTCGACTCCGGGCAGTACATGTTCCACCGGAACCTGTTCAAGCTCGACGCCCGCCCGGACCAGATCCGCGTCACGAGCTCCACCGGCGGCGTCACCACCGGCTACGTCTCCGACTGGCTCGAGAACGCGCCGCCGCCCCTGACCGCGAACCCGACGTACAAGTGGGACTTCGTCGACGGCTACAAGCACCCGCAGCAGCTCTACAGCCGCGCCGAGGAGATCGCCCGCCAGTACCCGGACATCGCCGAGATCATCTACCTGCCCAACAAGACGAACGGCTACCAGCGCAAGGCGCAGGCCACGATCGGCGGCACGGGGCAGTCCGCGGTCGTCGTGAGCTCGGCCGCGTGGGGCCACGAGGGCGGCAACGACATCACCGTCGAGTTCGTGGACCGGCCCGGGGCGAACCTTCCGCTCACGGTCGAGGTCACGGGCAAGGCGATCCGCGTCCTGCTCGCCAAGGACGCCGCCGGGGCGCTCGCCAGCACCGCCGCGCAGGTGGCGTCGGCGCTGGAGACCCAGTCGCAGGGGCTGATCGACCGGGCACACCCGTACCGGACGAACGCGGGCACCGGCATCGTCGCGGCGACGCCCGGCCCGGTCGCGCTGACCGACTTCCTCGACCAGAAGCGCGTCGGCGCTCCGGAGGGCGACGTACCGCGCGGTCCGGCCACGATCCCCGTCCTGCGGATCGGCAAGCACCGCGACGGCCGGAACCCGGGCGTGCTGATCCAGGCGCAGGACCACGCCCGTGAGTGGGTGCCGGCCGCGACCTCGCTGGAGGCGGCCGAGCGCCTGGTGCACAACTACACGTCGGACCAGGAGACGAAGAAGATCGTCAACAACACCGACGTCTTCTTCATCCTGTCCAACAACCCTGACGGGGCGAACTACAGCTTCTTCAACTTCGCCTCGCAGCGGAAGAACATGACCAACCACTGCCCGGACGACAACGCCGACCCGGGCCGCCGGGACTCCTGGGGCGTCGACCTGAACCGGAACTACCGGGTCGGGTCGGGCCACGACGGCTACTCGGGCGGGTCGACGAGCTGCACCAGCGGCACCTACCAGGGCCCGGAGAAGCTCTCCGAGCCGGAGTCGAAGAACATCATCTGGCTGGTCGAGAAGTACACGAACATCAAGTTCATGATGTCGGTGCACTCCAACGGCGGCCAGCTGTTCTGGCAGCCGGGCGCCTACATCGCGGACGGGCGGATCACCACGCCGCGCCCGCCGCTGGGTGACGAGGCCTTCTACTGGCAGTCGGCCTCCCGGATCCTGTCGCAGGTCAAGGCGCACCGGCAGACCGTGGTGACGCCGGAGAACGTCGGCGGCTCGTCGGACGTCCTCTACTCCTCCGCGGGCAACGTGCGGGAGGACCTGTACTACACGTACGGGATCTACGCCTTCGGCTGGGAGGTCGGCGGCTCGGTCTACAACCCGGCCACCGGCAACTGGCAGGGCGGCTCGTTCCAGCCGCCGTGGGAGGGAACGCCGGACCTCGTGAGCGGTCACTCCGAGACCATGGAGTACGCCAACGGGATCATGGAGATGTTCCGGGTCGCGGCCGACTGGGGCAAGGACAAGAAGAAGCCGACGTCCAACCTCGCGCCCGGCGGCGGGACGTACTCCGGCCCGGTCGACGTGCGCTTCGAGACGAGCGAGCCGGCGACGATCTACTACACGACGGACGGCAGCCGGCCCACCATGGAGTCGCCGCGCTACGAGGCGACCGAGTTCCGTGAGCCCGGCCAGGTGTTCCACGTGACCGAGACCACCACGTTCCGCTGGTTCTCGGTGGACGCCGCCGGCAACGTCGAGAAGGGTTACGACCCCACGGACGACGGTAAGCGCAACAACTACCGCACGGCGACCATCACGATCAAGCAGTAGCCGTACGCCGAACAGGTCGTCGCCCCGTCAGCGCGGTTCCGTCCGCGTCGGCGGGGCGACGGTCGCCGGCGACCCGGCGCGGACCAGGCCCGTCTCGTACGCGAGGATCACGGCGTGCACGCGGTCGCGGAGCTGGAGCTTGGCGAGGATCCGCTTCATGTGCGTCTTGATCGTGGACTCCTCGACCACGAGGCGAGCGGCTATCTCCCCGTTCGACAGCCCGTGGGCGACGAGCGTGAGGACGTCGCGCTCGCGGGGTGTCAGGTCGCGCAGCCGACGCTGGGCCGCGGTGTCGGGGGCGGGTTGGCCGGCGATGTAAGCGATGACGGTGGGGGCGATCCGGGGGGCGAGGAGGCCGTCACCGGCGGCGATCGTGTGGATGCCGGCGATGAGCTGTTCCGGTTGGATGCGCTTGAGGACGAAACCGGCGGCCCCGGCCCGCAGCGCGTTGAGGACGTAGTCGTCGTCCTCGAACGTGGTGAGGATGAGGATCCGGGCGGCGGGGGCGGCCGCGACGATGCGGCGGGTCGCCTCGATCCCGTCCAGCACGGGCATCCGTACGTCCATGAGGACCACGTCAGGGGCCAGCGCCTTCGTCCGGTCGACCGCCTGGGCCCCGTTGGCCGCCTCGCCGACCACGTCGATGGTGTCGTCGCTGGAGAGCACCGCGCGTAGGCCGGCGCGCATGAGGTTGTCGTCGTCGGCGATGAGGACACGCGGCCCGGTCATGCGGGGACGCCCCCGTGCGGGAGGACGGCGCGCACCCGGAACGTCTCCTGTGTCATGCCGACCTCGAGCGTGCCGCCGAGCAGGACCGCCCGTTCGCGCATCCCGATGATTCCGTGCCCGCCGACGGCGACGGGGCCGGGGTTTGCGCCGGCCGGGCGCGGGGCCGGGTTGGTCACGTCGATCTCCACGTGTCGGTGGTCGAAGCGGACCGCGACCGCGGCCGAGCCGGGGCCGTGCCGTGCGGCGTTGGTGAGAGCCTCCTGGAGGATCCGGTACGCCGTCCAGGCGACGCTGCGGGGCAGCGTCACCGTCGGCGCGGGCAGGTCGGCGGTGACGGCCAGACCGCTGACGCGGTGGCGCGTGATCAGCTCGTCGAGCGCGCCGGGATCGGCGGGCACGTCGCCCTCGTCGTCGCGCAGCGCCCGGACCATGCGGTCGATCTCGCCGATCGTGTCCCGGGCGACCTCCTCGATCGTCTCGATCGCCGTACGGGCCGCGGGCGGGTTGCGTTCCTGCAACAGCCGCGCCGCACCGGCCTGCACCAGGATCACGTTGATGGCGTGGCCTGCCGAGTCGTGCAGTTCCCGGGCGATGCGCGTACGCTCCTGCGCCGCGGCGAGGTCACGCTCCCGCTCGGCGTCGGCTGCCACCCGCCGGGCGTACGCCTGGGCTTCGGCGAGCCGCAGGGACCGCAGCCGGTTGCGGTCCGCGGCGACCCACACGCCGAGGAAGATCGCCTCCCAGGCCAGCAGCTCGGTGGCGATGGCCCAGACGCTCACCCCGCTGGTCTGGTAGGCCAGCGCGACCGCCGGGACGAACGCGTTGACCGCGACCAGCGCGAGACGGCGCCGGGCCGCCGGCGCCCCGCTGTACGCCGCCGCGAGCCCGTACGCCGCCACGGCGGTGGCCACGGGCGCGTCGAGCGGGTAGCCGAGGGCGAGGAGCGCGACGCTGGCCGCGGCGCTCACCGCGTACCCGATCGCCGGCACTCGCCGCCGGACCGCGAGCGGGGCGGCGGAGAGGAGGGCCAGCCCGGCGCCGAGGGCGTCGAGGCCGCGGGCGGCCGGGTCGGGTGTGCCGAAGCCGCGTACCGCGAGGATCGCCAGCGTCGCGGCCAGCGCCAGCCCGGCGACCGCCAGGTCCGTCCTCTCCCGCTTCACGTGACCAGTCTAGGAACGCGTCCGACCTGCGCGGATCCTGCCGCGGGCGGAGGACGCGTCCCCCCACGGGGGTACGCGCGAAGCCCTCCCGCGGGCGTTCCGGCGGGGCGTCGCGCCTCCGTAGCGTCCGACCGGTGAACGGATCTGGGACGCGCCGCAGTGTGTTCGAACGTCTGGCCGGCTGGTCGTACCGGCGACGGTGGTGGGCGCTGCTGACCTGGGTGGTGGTGCTCGTGGCCGTCACGGCCGTCGCCCAGGGCGTCGGCGCCCGGTACCACAACGACTTCTCGCTGCCCGGCACCGAGTCGCAGCGGGCGTTGGACGAGCTCCGCCGGCAGGCGCCGGTGCAGGCGGGGGCGACGGTCCAGGTGGTCATGCGTGACCGCGCCGGGCTGGTCGCGCCCGGCACCCGCGCGCGGGTCGAGCCGATGCTCGCCCGGCTGGGGGCGCTGCCCCACGTCGTCGATGTACGCAGCCCGTACACCAGCCCGGACGCGGTGTCGCCGGACGGCACGATCGGGTACGCCACGGTGACGCTGGACGCGCAGTCGACGGAGGTGCCGGTCGCCGACGTCCGCCGGATCATCGACACGGCGCGGGAGGCCGCCGGCGGCGGGCTTCAGGTGGAGCTCGGCGGTGATCCGGTCCGCGGCGCCCAGGAGGCCGGCGGCGGGGCGTCCGAGGGCGTGGGGCTGCTCGCCGCCCTCGTCATCCTGGTCTTCCTCTTCGGCTCGCTGCTCGCGGCGGCGCTGCCGATCATCATCGCGATCTTCGCGGTCGGCGCCGCGATCGGCCTGGTGGCGCTCGCCTCGCGGATCGCGACCGTGGCCGACTTCACCGTTCCGTTGATGATCCTGGTCGGTCTCGGTGTCGGCATCGACTACGCGCTGTTGGTGTTCTCCCGGTACCGCTCCGAGCTGATCGCCGGAACGGCACGGGACGAGGCGGTACGCCGGGCGCTGGACACGGCCGGCCGCACCGTCTTCTTCGCCGGCTGCACCGTCATCGTGGCGCTGCTCGGGCTGGTCGTGCTCGGGCTCGGCTCGCTGCAGGGGGTGGCCGTCGCGGTCGCGCTCACCGTGCTCGTCACCCTGCTCGCGGCGCTGACACTGCTGCCGGCGCTGCTCGCCGTGTTCGGCCGGCGGATCGAGCGGTCCGTGCTGCGCCGCCGCGGTCGTGGCCGGACCGAGGGCGCACGCTGGCGGCGCTGGTCCGCCGCCGTGCAGCGCCGGCCCGTCCTCGCCGCCGTGTTGCCCACCGTCGCGCTCCTCGCGCTCAGCGCGCCGCTGCTCGGCATGCGGCTCGGTTTCGCCGATGCCGGCAACGACCCGGCGGGCAGCACGAGCCGGAAGGCGTACGACCTGCTCAGCGAGGGCTTCGGGCCGGGCTTCAACGGCCCGCTCGTGGTGGTCGTCGACGGCGGGCCGCAGGCCGTCGACGTCGCCCGGCAGACCCTCGCCGGGACGCCCGGGGTCGCCGCCGCGGTCGCGGCCGACCGGACGGTCGTCGTGTTCCCCACGTCGTCGCCGCAGGACGAGCGGACCACCGCGCTCGTGCACCGGCTCCGCGACACCGTGCTTCCGCCGGTGGCGCAGCGCACCGGCGCCGCGTTCCTCGTCGGCGGCGGCACCGCCGCGGTGGTGGATTTCGCCGACGCCGTCGGCGCCCGGCTGCCCGCCTTCGTCGCGGTGGTCGTCGGGGTCTCGGCGCTGCTGCTGCTCCTGGTGTTCCGGTCGCTGCTCATCCCGCTGAAGGCCGCCGTGCTCAACCTGCTCAGCGTGGGCGCCGCCCTCGGCGTGGTGACCCTGGTCTTCCAGCACGGCCTGCTGGGCGCGCAACCGGGACCGATCGAGGCGTACGTCCCGGTGATGATCTTCGCGATCGTCTTCGGACTCTCGATGGACTACGAGGTGTTCCTCCTCGCCCGCATGCACGAGGCGTGGCGGCGGAACCCGGACCCGGGGGAGGCGATCACCGAGGGACTGGCCACCACCGGCCGGGTGGTGACCGCGGCCGCGGCGATCATGGTGGTCGTCTTCGGCGCGTTCCTGCTGGCGCCCGACCGGATGCTGCGCCAGTTCGGCCTGGGCCTCGCCGTCGCGGTCCTGCTCGACGCCGTCGTCATCCGCTGCCTCATCGTGCCCGCCGTCATGCGGCTGCTCGGCCGCCACGCCTGGTGGCTGCCCGCGCCCCTGTCGCGGCGGCTGCCGTCGCTGGCCCTGGAACACCGCTGAACGTGTCGAGGAGGAACGTCATGTCCCCACCGCGAAGCGGCGCCGTCGCGACCGCGTCCCTGTGGCTCGGCGTCGCCGCGCTGCCCCTGCTGTTCGTCTGCGCCCTCGGCCTGCCCTGCGGTCTCGCCGCCATCGCCACGGGCGTGGTGGCGCTCGCCCGCGGCCCACGCGTTCCCGGTGTCGTGGGCCGCGCCGCCGTCGGCGTCGCGCTCGGGGTGCTCGCGCTGGTGGGCGGCATCGTGCTGATCTCCCGCCCGGACGGCTGAGCCGCTCCCCCGCGGCGGCGAGGCCGACCATCACGGGATGGGGTCCACCCGCTTCCTGATCCTGCGAGGGCTGGAACGTCTCTGACACCCGATCGGCGTACGCGCTCCCCCGCCTATTGACTTTCGATAGGTACTGAGCGAGAGTCGATAGGTGATCACAGTACGCGCGCTCACGAAGCGCTACGGCGGGGTGCTGGCCGTCGACGGTCTGAGCTTCGACGTCGAACCGGGCATGGTCACCGGGTTCCTCGGGCCGAACGGGGCGGGAAAGTCCACGACGATGCGGATGATCCTGGGCCTCGACCGACCGACCTCCGGTCAGGCCCTCGTCAACGGCCGGGCGTTCGCGACGCTCACCGAACCGCTCAGGGAGGTCGGCGCCCTCCTGGACCCCGGCGCCGTCCACCCGGGCCGCACCGGCCGCAGCCATCTCCGGGTGGCCGCCCGGGCGAACGGCGTCTCCGCGCGCCGGGTCGACGAGGTGATCGACCAGGTCGGGCTCGGACGCGCGGCCGGTCGCCGGATCAAGGGCTACTCGCTGGGCATGCGCCAGCGCCTGGGGATCGCCGCGGCGCTGCTCGCCGATCCCCGCGTGCTGCTCTTCGACGAGCCGATGAACGGGCTGGACCTGGACGGCATCCGCTGGATCCGCGGGCTGCTGCGCCGGCTCGCCGACGAGGGGCACACGGTGCTGGTCTCCAGCCATCTGCTGAGCGAGATGCAGCAGACCGCCGACCGCCTGGTCGTCATCGGTCGCGGCCGCATGATCGCCGACGCCACGACCGACGACATCCTGCGCGGGCTCGGGCAGCTCCGGGTACGGGTACGAAGTGCCCAGCCGGACGCGCTGCTCGCGCGACTCCAGGAACGTGGCCTCGCCGCCCGGCGCGTGGAGGCGAACGAGTTGGAGGTCGAGGACAGTACGGCCGAGGCCGTGGGCGAGGTCGCCAACTCCTTCCACATCCCGCTGCACCACCTCTCCGACGTCCCGCCGTCCCTCGAGCACGCGTACCTCGAACTGACCGGCAACAGCGTCGACTACCACGGCCGGCCCGCGGAGCGGGCGACGACACCGGAGGAAGCGCTGTGACCGTTCCGTCGACCCTTCGGGCCGTACCCCACGTGACACCGGACGCCCCCACCGCGCGCGTCTTCGCCCGCACCTGCGCCGCCGAGTGGACCCGCCTCTGGACGGTCAAGGCCACCTGGTGGTTCGCGGCGGCCGCGGCCGCCGCCACGGTGGGAATCGGCAGCCTCGCCGGCCTGGACACGGCCGGGAATCCGGGTCCTTCGGGCGACCCCGCCTGGGCGATCTCGTCGATCAGCGCGATGCCCGCGCAGTTCGCCCTGCTCGCCCTCGTCCTGACCGCGGTGACGTCCGACTACGCCACGGGCGGGATCGTCCCCACCCTCCAGTGGACGCCGCGGCGCGGCCTCCTCTTCCTCGCCCGCGCCGTCGTCACGGCCGGCTCGGCCACGTGCCTCGGCGTGCTGCTGGGACTCGCCTCCGCCCTCGCGGCCTACGTCGCGGCCCGGCCACGGCTGAGCCTGCCGGCGGACGACGGCCTCCGGGTCCTCGGCACCGTCGCCCTCGTCGTCGCGGCCGGCACCGTCCTCGCGGTCGGCCTGGGCTTCCTGTTGCGCAACACGGCCGGCGGACTGGTCGCCGCGTTCCTCCTGATGCTCGTGCTGCCGCTGCTGCTCCCCCAGTTCGGCTACGCGTGGCTGGACGCGCTGGCCCACGTCCTGCCCGGGACCGGAGCCGCGTTCCTCCTGCTCGGCAAGGTGCCGGGGATGACGACGACCTCGTCGGTGCTGGTCCTGCTCACCTGGGCGGCCGGCGTCCTCCTCCTCGGCTGGCTGCGGCTGGTGCGCGATGACGCGAACCGGTAGGGCGGGCCCGGCCGCCGGGCGGGTGAACACGCCGGGGACCACGGACGTGCTCGTCGTCGGGGCCGGTCTCGCCGGGCTGCACACGGCGACGCTGCTCGCGCGGCTTGGCCACGACGTCCTGCTGGTCGAGCGGCGGGCCACGCTGACCGCCCCGATCCGCACCACCGGGATCTTCGTCCGGCGTACGCTCGACGACTTCCCGCTGCCGGCCGAGTGCCTGGGGCCGCCGATCCGGCGGGTGGTGCTCTACCCTCCGGGGCTGCGCCGGCCGGTGAGCCTGGTCAGCACCCGCGACGAGTACCGGGTGGCGGACATGGGGCCGCTCTACGTGGCAGCGGCCCACGCCGCCGTCGACGCCGGCGTACGCCTGGCGCTCGGCACCCGCTACGTCGGCCGGCGCGACGGCTGCTTCATCCTGGCCGGTCCCGACGGACCGGCCGGTGTCCGGGCGCGGTACGTGGTCGGCGCCGACGGCGCCCGCTCCCGGGTGGCCCGGGACCTCGGCCTGGACCGCAACCACCACCTGCTGGTCGGCGCCGAGGAGGTCTTCGAGATCCCCGCCGGCGACGAGCCGCCGACGTTCCACTGTGTGCTCGACCCCTCGCTCGCACCCGGCTACCTGGCCTGGGTGGTCAACGACGGGCGGCACGCGCACGTGGGCGTGGCCGGTTACCCCGACCGCTACCGCGACGGCCTCCGCCGGGCCCTCCACCGCTTCGCCGCCTCGGCGCCCGGACTGCCCGTGACCGGCCGCCCGGGCGAGGTCGAGCGGCGCGGAGGCCCGATCCCCGTCGGTGGCGTGCTCCGCCGGATCGGCTGCCCCGACGGGCTTCTCGTGGGTGACGCGGCGGGCGCCGTCTCACCGCTCACCGCCGGCGGCCTCGACCCGTGCCTGCGGCTGTCCGGGATCGCCGCCACCGTCCTCGACGAGGCGCTGCGCAGCGGCCGGCCCGACCCGTTGGCCCACTACGAGGGCGCGGCCCTGCGTGCGCGCTTCCGGGGACGCCTGACGCTGCGCCGGGCACTGGCCCAGGTGCGGACGCCCGCCGCGGCGGCAGCGGCGTTCACCCTGCTGCGCACGCCACCCGGTCGGGCCGCCGCCCGGCGCATCCTCTTCGGCGACGGCTCCTTCCCCGCTCCGTGACCGTCCGCCGGCGGGGCCAGCTCCCGGCCGGCCCGACCTCGCGGTCGAAAAAACCTCGGTAGTTACCAAAGGGAGATCATCAGCGGGTGGCCCGTACGCGGGTGCGCGTCTTGGATGGAATCACGACGCCCATCGATCGAGTGAATGGACGTACGACCCGGACCGCCCGCGCAGAAAGGGAATCACTCGTGATCGACGCCCACCTGTTCCGATGGAAGTCCCGACTGTTGACGGCCGGCGCGGCGCTCGCGGTCGGCCTCGGTGCCGTGGTCGCGCCCGCCACCGGCGCCGCCGCGGCGCCCGCCACCGCCGAGTCCACCCTGCCCAGTGGCAACAGCGCGTACCGGACGCTGGCCGACTACGAGAGCGACATGGCCGACCTGGCCGCCCGGTATCCGGACCTGGTCAAGCCGATCACGCTGCCCTACCGGACGACGTCCGGCCGGGCCGTACACGGCATCGAGATCAGCAAGGACGTCCGCGCGAACGACGGCAAGCCGGTCTTCGTGGACGTGGGCATGCACCACGGCAACGAGTGGCCCAGCGGCGAGCTGACCATGGAGTTCGCGATCGACCTGGTCACGAACGCCCGCGAGCCGCGCATCGCGAGCCTGCTCGAACGGGCCCGCGTCGTGGTCGTGCCGGTGGTGAACGTGGACGGCTTCGTCCGCAACCGCCGACAGACCGACACCAACACCGACATGAACCGTAACTACGGCCTGGGCTGGCTGCCGCTGTCGTCGGCCGGCACCGCCCCCTGGTCGGAGCCGGAGAGCCGGAACATCGCCTGGCTGCTGTCGACGCGGCAGGCGACCGTGTTCAACACCCAGCACACCTGTATCCAGGTGGTGCTCTACCCGCCGCTGCAGCTCGCCGCCGGGCCGGCGCAGGACGCCTCGCGCCTGCACCGACTGGCCTCGGCCGTCGCCGCGCAGTACGGGCCCACGTACCGGGCGCTGCCCTCCGCGGAGGACTACGAGACGACCGGCGAGGCCATCGACTGGGCGTACTACGCGACCCGCGGCCTGTCGATCACCAGCGAGACCTGCCCGAACCCGGGGGTGGCCCGCACGTTCGAGACCCAGGTCCTCGACACGTACGCCGCGCACCGCTCGGCCATGCTCGAAGCGCTCGAGACCACCGCGGACCCCCGCGAGCACGCGGTCATCGAGGGTAAGGCGCCGAAGGGCGCGGTACTGCGGATCACCAAGTCCTTCGACATGTACACCAGCCCGTACGCGCAGCCCGACGGCGGCGTCCGGCCGACGTCGTTCACCACGACGCTGAGCTCGGATCTCGACGTCGTGCGGCCCAACGGCACCTTCCACTGGGCAGTCAATCCGTCGTACCGACCGGTGGCGGCCTACCAGGCCGACGGCGTACGCGGGAACCAGACCGGCTTCCACACCGAGCCGTGGATCCTCACCTGCGAGCGGCCCGACGGCACGGTGCTGCAGGCCACGCGGGTCAACGTGGACCTGGGCGAGCAGGTGCGGGTCGACCTGAGCCCGTGCAAGCGCAACTTCCACCGCAAGGACGTCCGCTGACGTCCACGGACTGACGCGGGCACGGCGCGCGGGGCGGCGGACGACGGTCCGCCGCCCCGCATTCGCGTCCCGCACTTTTCCACACCCATTGCCGCCGTTGAATTCGTCGGCACCCGATCGCCATTCCGACACCCGCCCCGGACGCCGATCGCGCACTATCCACAAAGGGTGGTCGTTGATAAAATCCACCTCCGCCGGGAATCGTCGACTGTACGGGGAGATGACGTGCCCGACCTCGAAGTCCAGCCAGCCTCCATCCGCACCAGCGGGCAGTCCCTGCTCGCGCGTGGTGACGGCTTCGCCGAGCAGCTCGCCGCGTTCGAGCAGGCGACCGCGGCGTACGAGGGGGCCTGGGGTGACGACACGATCGGCACGTACATCGGCAGCGCGTACGTGGCGGTGGCGCAGTGGGCGCTCGACTGCTGGTACACGGTCGCCGACGAGCTGTCCGCGGCCGGCGACGACCTGAGCGCGATGGCCGACGCGTACGAGCAGACGGAGACCGACAACCTCGGCGGGTTCGACGCCATCGGCCGGGCGCTCGGCTGACCGCCATGGGTCTCCAGCTTCCCGGTGAGCTCGTGTCCGTCCTCGGCATGCTCGGCTACGACTGGCCGACGTCCGACGAGGAGCAGCTGTTCAAGCTCGGTCAGCTGTGGCTGTCGTTCGGCCAGCAGTTGCAGGAGACCGCCTCGGCCGCGGACACGTCGGCCGCGCAGGTGTGGGAGCAGAACCAGGGCATGGCCGTGAGCGCCTTCCAGACCTGGTGGAAGGGCGAGGAGAACGCGCTGGACACGCTCCAGCAGGGTGTCACGGGCGCCACGCTCGTCGGCGCGGGGCTGATCGTCTGCGCCGTGATCGTCCTCGCCCTCAAGATTCAGATCATCGTGCAGCTGGTGATCCTCGCGATCCAGATCGCCCAGGCCATCGCGACCGCGGTGGCCACCTTCGGCGCCTCGCTCCTGGAGATCCCCATCTTCAAGATGATCACCTCGCTGATCCTCGACCAGCTGATCGGCATGGCGATCGAGGCGGTCCTCAATGGCTAGGCGGCGCGGACGGCGCGGCGGCGGGTCCGGCAGCGGCACCCCACCCGCCGTCCGGGGCCCGATCGGTGCGGCCGTCCGCCGCCTTCCCAAGCCCCGGACGCGACGCCTCAACGCCGACACCATCGAGTTCGAGGCCGGCAAACCCCGTCGCTGGAACCGGACGGTGAACCGGAAGCTGTTGCCCAACACGAACTACGTGGAACGGCACACCGGCTACCGTTACCGCACCGACGGCAAGGGGCGCGTGTCGTCGTTCAACGGCAGGCTCCAGCTCGCGCACGGTCACCGCAACAGTTACCAGCAGCGCGTCTCCGGCGGGACCGACCGGCTGTCCACCGATCAGGGCGGCCACCTCTTCGCGCACATCTTCCGGGGGCCCGGCGAGCGCATCAACCTGCTGCCGATGGACCAGACCATCAACCTGTCCGACTGGAAGAAGATGGAGAACACCTGGGCGGACGCCCTGAAGGCCGGCCGGAACGTGCAGGTGTCCGGCCGGGCCTTCTATCCGCCGGGCACCTCGTCGCAGCGCCCCTCACATCTGCTGGTCACCTACCAGATCGACAACGACCCGCCCGTCGTCGTACCCTTCAGGAACAGATAGTGAGGACCCCGACGGAAATGTTTGACGAATCTCAGCATGACGTTGTCAGCACGATCGGCGGGATCCTGCTGAAGCTGATGCCGAACGACGCCGTGAAGATCATTGCCAAGGGCGATCTCGGCGAGGAATCGGCCGGTGTGAGCATCCAATGGCGCACCTCGACGGGGGCGATGAAGCACTTCCCGTTCGACGAGCAGCCGTTCGAGGAGATCATCCAGCTCAGCGACGCGTTCATCTCGCTTCGCCAGCTCATGGTGGCCGACGGGCACGACCCGTGGCACGGGATCACGTTCGCCATCGACCGTGACGGCGAGTTCGACGTCGACCTCGCGTACGACCAGCCCGAGTAGCCGGTCACCGCGGCCGCGCCCGCGGGCGACGGATCAGTCCGACGTCTGCCGGATGTCCCGGCCTCCGGTGGGGTCGAGGAAGACGTACCGGATCGTCGGGAACAGCGCGGCGAGCCGCCGCTCGGCCTCGTCCGCCGCGGCCTCGACGTCCGTGCTGCTGGCCGTGGCGACGAAGTCGACCTTCGCGGCGACGAGGATGGTGTTGGGGCCCAGGTAGAGGGTGAACAGTTGCCGGATCCCCTCGATGGCCGGCACCGCGAGCAGTTCCCGCCGGATCAGACCCCGACCGTGATCCGGCACCGCCCGGCCGATCAGCAGGGCGATGTTGCTGTAGCCCAGGCTGGCGGCCACACCGAGGAGCAGCACGCCGATCGCGATCGACGCGAGGCCGTCCCAGAGCGGGCTGCCCGTCAACTGGCTGAGCGCCACGCCCCCGGCGGCCAGCGCGAGCCCGATCAGGGCGGCGAAGTCCTCGAAGAAGACGGCCTTGACCGGGGTGTCCGGACTCCGGATCACCACCGACAGCGGATGGACCATGAACCGCCTCGCCCGGGTCCGGATCTGCCGGACCGCGCGGGCCAGGGAGATGGATTCGAGGACGGCGGCGACCGCGAGCACGAGGTACGCGAAGAGGGGGTCCGCCTGCTGGCGGGGTGACCTGATCGCCTCGATGCCCTCGTCGATGGACAGGCCGGCGCCGATCAGGAAGGTGGCGAGGGCGGCGAGCAGGGCCCAGATGAAGGTCTCTCCGCCGTATCCGAAGGGTCGGTCCTCGGTCGGCCGCCGGGACCCGCGCCGCAGGCCGACGAAGAGCAGCACCTCGGTGGTGGTGTCGGCCAGGGAGTGCAGGGCCTCGGCCACCATCGCGGCCGAGCCGGTGAGCAGACCCACGAGGCCCTTCGTCGCACCGACGGCGAGATTGACCGAGCCGGCCAGGACGACGGTGCCCGTGCTTCCGCTAGCTTCGGGCGATTCGGGCATATTGTCAGCTTATTGCCCGTCGCCGGCCGACCGGTCCGGACGGGTCGCCTGCGAGGGCGGCGACGCCTCCGGCACGCCGACCGGACGCGCCGCCCCCTCCCCCGGTCAGTTGGTGAAGGTGTCCGGCACGTCCCGGGCATCCTCCTGGACGTGCTCGCCGGGCTTCTTGCCCCGGATCTCGTCGCGTCGCATCACCCGCTCCGCTTCGGCCCGCTCGTCCCGCGTCATGTCGCCCATCCGCGCCCTGGCCGGGCCGGCCAGCTGCTCGAGGTCGTCGTTCGCCCGCTCCACGCTCATGTCGTCTCCCAGCCACTCCGGCGGACCGCCCTGTCCGCGCCTTTCCGGACGCGTCCCCGCGCGCACGTCGGAGAAACCTGGTCGCGACCGCCGGACGGCCCGTCGTCAGGCTGCCGGTGCGGGCCGGTCGCGGTCGACGCCGAGGGTGAGCAGGTCCGCCAGGCCGAAGCGGGACCCGGCGGCGGGCAGCTGCGGGGTCCAGTCCGGTTGCCGGACGAGGTAGCTCGTCGGGTCGGCGCGGAGAAGCCCGACGAGGACCTCCGCCACGATCCGGCCGCCGACCGGGCCGAGGCGGTCGCCGCCGCCGCGGTGCTCGGCCTCCTTGAGCACGTAGAACCACAGCGGGGTGCCGTGCGGCCAGGTCTGCTCCAGTTCGTCGACGGTCAGCGGCGTCACGCCGATGAGCCGGGCGACGGCCTCACCGCTGGGCAGGCCGGTGGTCTCGCCGCGCAGCAGGTCACGCGCGGCCAGCGAGTGGTAGGCGGCGACGTCGACCGCACCGGTGACCTGCTCGGGCAACCCGATGAGGCTGGCCGCGAGCCGGCCGTCCAGGCGCTTGGCACGCTGGGCGGGCGGGCGGCCGGGCAGGTCGAAGAGCTGCGCGAGGTCGAGGCGCCGGCCGGCGGAATGGGGGCCGAACCCCACCAGGTCCGGGAAGAGCGGCACCTCGGGCCCGCCGTCGACGAGCCGGTACGTGTGCCGGATCTGGCCGTGGCCGTAGCGGAACGCGGCGTCGGCGAACTCCAGCGGGATGTACGCCTCCCCCGGCAGCGGCGCGAACCACCTGCCGCCCTCGGCGAGCACCTCCTCGACCAGGGGCGCTCCGACGAGCCGGGGCAGGAAGTCGCGGACCACGATCCACTGGTAGTGCCAGGTGAGGGCCGTGCGGGCCCGGTCGAAGACCTCCGCCTCGGGCACGCCGTCCGCGCGCAGCAGGTCGACGAGGTGGTTGTGCGCGTGCAGCAGGGCGACGTGCAGGCTCAGCGCGAACAGGTGCACGTCGTCGCGGGGGTCGCCGATCAGGGCCACGCCCTGGTGGTTGCGCGGCACGTCGTCGCCGTTCGGGCCGAGCAGGAACGTCGCCGGGTCGTGGACGTCGAACAGGTACGGCGACCCGATCGGGCCGTCCGAGTAGATGATCTCCAGGTTGAGCCTCGGGGCGCGGGAGTTGCGCAGCACGTCGGGGGCGACGCCGCCGCCGATGGGCGAACGGTCGGCCGTGATGTCGTGGGCGACCAACTGGCCGAAGAACGGCCAACCGGCCGCCTCGGTGGCGTCGTCACCGCCGCTGGTCAGCCGGTCAAGGACGGCGGCGTCGCAGATCCCGCCGTCGCCGCCGGCGCGCATCAGCAGCTCAGGGTCGGTGCCCAGGGGGTCCAGGCCGCGGAACATGCGCCCGTACCGGGCCCCACCGGTGGGCCGGTCCACGGCGCGTGCCGGGCTGAGGCAGTGGTCGCGGGCAGCCACGCCGCTGCCGTGCGGGTGAGCGCTGGCCACCTGCCGAGCGTAGGCCGGGGACCGGTCGGCTCCGGACCGGTCGGGCACATGTCCCGCCGCGGTCCCGCGGGCCGGCGCCTCGGCCTCCGGCGCGTCCCGGCCGGTGTCGCCCTCCAGCGCCTCGACGGCGCCGAGAAGGCTGCGCAGACCGACCTCGTCGCGCTGTGCGTCCGCCGGGTCGAACAGCCACTCGTCCGGCGGTACGCCGACGGCATCGTCCACCGGCCGGCTGTTCTCGGCCTCCGTCAGCTCGGCCCGGACGGTGAGTTCGAGCCCGTGCAGGAAGGCGCTGTCGCCGGTTGGGGTGCTCATCTTTCCTCCGTGACGGGGGTGAACGGTGGGACACGCGGGACGTGCTGGTTCCCGGGCACGGGCGGATCGCCGCCCGGCGCCAGCTAGGACAGGGCATCACCGCCGTCTGTGACAGGTCGGCGGTCGCGGCCCGGACTGACTCCGCCGGCTCGTGGAATGAAGCGGAAGGGCGCTGTCACAAGCCGCGTGCCTGTCCGGTCGTACGGGTGGAGGCATCTCCCATCCGGAACCAGAAAGGTCAGGAACATGAAGATCGCTGTCATCGGTGGTACCGGGCTCATCGGGTCGCAGGTGGTCAGGATTCTGAACGCGAGCGGGCACGAGGCCGTGCCGCACTCCCCGTCCACCGGCCTGGACCTGCTGAGCGGCAAGGGCCTGACCGAGGCGCTGACCGGGGCGGACGTCGTGGTCAACCTGACGAACTCGCCGACCTTCGACGAGGCGTCGCCCGCGTTCTTCCAGACGTCGATGGACAACATGCTCGCCGCCGCCAAGGAAGCCGGCGTCGGCCACGCCGTCATCCTCTCGATCGTGGGCGCCGACCAGGTGCCGGACCTGGTGTACTACCGGGCCAAGGTGCTGCAGGAGGACATCCTCAAGGCCGGCCCCGTGCCCTACTCGATCGTCCGCGCCACGCAGTTCTTCGAGTTCATGGACGCGGTGCTGTCCTGGACCGCCGACGAGAACACCGTCCGCCTGCCCGCCACGCTCGTCCAGCCGATGGCGGCGGCCGACGTCGCGCAGGCCGTGGCGGACGTCAGCGTCGGCGCCCCGCTGCAGGGCACGCGCAACGTCGCCGGGCCGGAGGTCTTCCCGCTCGACGAGCTGGGCAGGATCACCCTCGCCGCGCGCGGTGACAAGCGCACCGTCGTCACCGACGACACCGCCGGCATGTTCGCCGCCGCCTCGGGCGACGCCCTCATCGCGAAGGACGACGCCGTGATCGCCAAGACCTCCTACCGGGAGTGGCTGGCGCGCTGACCCGGCCGGGCCCGCACGGCGTCCGCCGCGCGGGCCCACCGGCCTCCCCACGGGGATCCGACGACGCGGGCACACCCGCGTCAGCGGCGGTGCCAGCCGCCGAGCTTGGCCGGGTTCAGCACGATCCAGAGCCGGCTGACCGCGGCGCCGGCCGTGCCGACGGCCACCACGGCGACGGCACGACCGCCGCGGCGCAGCACCAGCCCGGCCCGGCCGTTGACGGCCTCGACCGTCACGTCGGCGCCCGGTCGGCCGCACAGGAGGACCGCGACCAGGCGGGCGACGTCCCGGGCGCCGTGGATCGAATGCGGCGCGGTGGGCGCCGGCGCGCCGCTGTCGCAGACGGCGACGGCGTCGGCGTCGAGGGCGGCCCGGAGCGCGGCGGTGTCGGCCCGACGGCACGCCGCGGCGAGCGCGCGGACGGCCTCGTCGTGCCGGTCGCGGATGCCCGCGGCGGACCGGTCCCGGCGCGGGTCACCCCGTCCCGGCCACCACCTCGGAAGGAAACGGCTGATCCGTCGCACGCATGCGGCCCTCTGGTCTCTCTCGGTCGGCAGCTATGACCGGAGCACACGCTGGTCTGTGACGGCGGTGGATCAGGCCGGCGCGACCGCCGCGGTGATCTTCTCGGGGTTCACCATCCACAGCACCCGATCGATCCCGTCGGTCGAGGCGCTGACCGTGATGAGCCCGTACACCTCTCCGTCGTGCCACAGCACAGCGGACGTCTGCCCGTTCGTGGTCGCCCACCGCACCTCGACGCCCTCCCAGAACCACATGAGCGCGGTCATGAACTTCGCCACGCGCTCGGCGCCCACCACCGGCCGGCGCGACACGCGTACCCGGCCGTTGCCGTCGGCGATGTTGGTGACATCCGCCGCGAGGAGCCGCTCCAACGCGGCCATGTCGCCGGAGCGGGCCGCCGCGATGAACGTGGTCAGCAGCTCCCGCTGCGCCTCCGCGCTCACCGGCGTGCGCCGCTCCTCCGCCATGTGTCGGCGCGCCCGGCTGACGAGCTGCCGCACCGCCGGTTCGGTCGACCGGAGGATGTCGGCGATCTGCGCGTACGGGTAGTCGAAGGCCTCGCGCAGGACGTACGCGGCGCGTTCGTTGGGCGTGAGCTTCTCCATCAGCAGCAGGGCCGCGAACTCCAGGGCCTCCCCGCGCTCGGCGCCCAGGTACGGGTCCGCGCTCGTGTCGACGGGTTCGGGCAGCCACGGCCCGATGTACGTCTCCCGCCGCATCCGCGCCGACTGGAGCGCGTTGATGGCCAGCCGGGTCGTGGTCGTGGCCAGGAACGCGGCCGGGTTGACCACCACGCTGCGGTCAGTGGTCTGCCACCTCAGCCACACCTCCTGCACCAGGTCCTCGGCCTCGCTGGCGCTGCTGAGCATCCGGTACGCGATGCCGAACAGGCGTGGTCGGACACTCGTGAAGATCGCTGCGGCCCCGTCGAGGTCACCCGCGCCGACCGCCTCGTGCGCCACACCGGAATCCGCCACCGCCCGCCCCCGTCCGATCATGTCACGGCTGCCCTGCCGCAGGCCCATCGTGAGCCGACCCTACGGTGATTGCCAACGTCCGGCCGGTGCCAGTGACGCACGGAACGGCGCCGCCGGTCACAGATCGTGCGGCTGCCCGGTCTCGGTTGGCGGACGGAACCGAAACGCCACGAGAGGCAGCCACGATGACCAGACGTAAGCCCACGTCCAACGAGTTCGCCATCCGGCGGGACGCCTTCCACCACCAGTTCGCCACCGACGTGTCCCCGGCGCAGGCCGCCGTGCTGAGCGCCGAGGCCGTGGACGCGGTCGCCGCGTGACCCGCGTTCCCGGTGACGACATCCCGGCGGCGGGCCGCGTCCCACGCCTGCCGTCCCACGACGCCCATCCTGGACGCCGTCACGGTGACGGCGTCTCCCGCACGTCGGCCACGGCGCGCACGGCGCCGGCGCCGCGCGGGTCACGCGACGACGGCGAGAGGACGGTGACGCGGTGAGGACCGGTCGGCTGGAGGCGTTCAGCGACGGCGTGCTTGCCATCATCATCACGATCATGGTGCTCGAGCTGAGGGTGCCGGAGGGTCACGATCTCTCCGACCTCGTGCACACGGCCGGCGTCGGGCTGCTGACCTACCTGCTCACCTTCGTCTACGTCGGCATCTACTGGAACAACCACCACCACATGTTCCACCTGGTCCGGCGCGTCAGTGGCGGTGTGCTGTGGGCGAACCTCGCGCTGCTGTTCTGCCTTTCGCTGTTCCCGTTCACGACGGCGTGGGTGGACGAGTCGAGGTTCGAGCAGACACCCGTCGTCGTCTACGGTCTGAACCTGCTCGCCGCCGCCGTGGCGTACTACATCCTCCAGACGGTGATCATCCGGCAGGAGGGACCGGATTCGCCGCTGCGCCGGGCCGTCGGCGCCGACGTCAAGGGCAAGATCTCCCCGGTGCTCTACATCGCCGGCATGCTCAGCGCCCTGGTGATCGACCGCGAGGGGCGGATCGGCGTGTGGATCTCGCTCGGGTGTTTCGTCGGCGCGGCCATCCTGTGGATCGTCCCCGACCGTCGCATCGACCGGGTCGTCCGCCAGGCCGGGATCCCGGACTGAGGACGCGACCGATCGGAAGCGACATCGGCAACGGCGACCCTGGTAGCTGACACACTGCCGGTGTGAGGACGACACTCCCGTCGCGTGCGCTGAACCTGGGGGCGCCCGGTTCCCGGGTGACCCGGCTGGAGCTGTTCTACGACCTGGTGTTCGTCTTCGCGTTCCTGAACGTCAGCACCCTGACGGAGGCGGACTTCAGTCCGCAGGGTCTGATCGAGGCGCTGCTCGTCCTGTCGCTGCTGTGGTGGTGCTGGAGCGGCTTCGCGGCGCTCGGCAACATCCTCCGCGCCGATCAGGGCGTCATGCCGGTGCTGGGCTTCGGTGTCATGGCGGCCGTGTTCGTCCTCGCCCTGTCCACCGACACGGCGTTCCACGAGAATCCCGGTGGCCTGGACGGCCTGTTCGTCTTCGCCTGCGCCTACACGGTGACGTGGGCGATCCTCATCGCCACCCTGTGGAGCACCGTCCCACCGGACCGGGGCGCGCGCCTGCGGTCGCTCACGCTGACGGTGCCGATGGTCGCCAGCATCGCGCTCATCGTCCTCGGTGCGACACTGCCGCAGCGGCTGTTCGGCAGCGACGTCGCGGACGCCGTACGGATCGGATGCTGGGCCCTGGCGCTGCTGATGGAGTACGCGACCGGCCTGTTGCTGAGCCGCACCGGCTGGCGGCTGCGGTCGATGGGGCACTGGGCCGAGCGGCACGCGCTGATCGTGCTGATCGCCCTGGGCGAGTCGGTCCTCGCCCTGGGGGTCGGTGCGACCAACCGCCACGGGAGGCCCGTCACCGCGACCGTCGTGGTGGCGGCCATGCTCGGCATCGGCGTCATCGCCGCGCTGTGGTGGCTGTACTTCGACGTCCTCGCCTCCCGGGTCGAGCAGATCCTGCATGGCGTGCGGGGGCCGCGGCGGATCCCCGTCGCCCGGGACGTCTACACGTACCTGCACCTGCCGCTCGTCGTCGGCGTCATCCTGTTCGCGCTCGGCCTGGAGCGGCTGCTCGGCGCGGTCATCAACCGGCCGGAGGCCACCGCGCACAACGCCGTGGGTGGGCTGGACGTCCTCGTCCTCTTCGGCGGGGTGGTGCTGTACGTGCTGGCACTGGCCGCCGTCGAGCTGCGCGTGTCCCGGCGGGTCGACCTCGTCCTCGCCACGTGTGCCGCGGTGCTGGTGGCGCTGATCCCCGTCGCCGGTCAGTTCCCCACGGTGGTCGGGCTGGCCATGCTCGCCGGGGTCACCGTGACGACGGTCGTCGCCCAACTGGCGGCCAGACGGGGCGCCCGGCGACAGGTGCGCGACCTCATCCAGCAGGAGCAGGCCGCGTTGGAGGCGGCCGCGAACAAGTGGCGGCGGCAGTACCTGTGAGGGGCGCCCGGCCGGATAGCGTCGGGCCATGACGACCGACGCGGGTGTTGTCCGGTTGTGCTGCCTGCTGTGGGCCCATCCCGGGCGCGCGGACGCCCTGCACGCGTACGAGGACCGCGTGCTGCCCTGGATCGCCGAGCACGGCGGCGAGGTGGTGCACCGGGCCCTCGCCGACGGCACGGATGGCCATCCCCACGAGGTCCAGCTGTTCCGCTTCCCGGACCGGGCGGCGCTCGACGCCTACCTGCGGGACCCGCGCCGGACCGCCCTGAGCGCCGAGCGGGACGCGGCGGTCGCCCGCACGGACCTCTTTCCGGTGCGCTTCTGACCGTCCGGGGGACGCCGGTCAGCGACCCGCGGCGTCGAGTGCCGGCACGAGCGCCGTCAACGACGAGCGCAGGAGGGCCGGGAGGGAGCCGGACGCCACCACGAAACCCGGCATCGACGCGGACTGGGTGGTCGACCCCAGCCACCCCCGGACCGCGACCTTGGCGGCGGCGCCCACGCCCGCGGCCAGCGCCTCGGCGGTGAGCCGGTCGATGCCGGGGCACCGCGCGGCGATCGCGTCGGCGAGCGGGCCCTCGACGGCGGCGACGGTGTCGACGTAGCAGGCGCGCAGGGCGGGACTCGTCATGATCATCAGCAGCGCGTCGCGGGCGTCGTCGCCCGGGTCGGTGTATTGCTCCACGACGGCGTCGACGACGGCGTCGGCGAGGCCGACGTCGGCGGGCCGGGCGGCCACGGCCGCCGCCACCCGTGACGCGCGTTCCGCCATGACGGCCGCGACGATCGCCTCCTCGCGGCTCGAGAAGTAGTTGTTGTAGGTCCTCGGTGACACGCCCGCGGCCTCCGCGATGTCGTCGACGCGGACGTTCGCGGGCCCCCGCTCCAGCGCGAGGCGCAGCGCCGCGCTGCGGAGCGCCTCCCTGGTGGCCTGCTTCTTCCGTTCGCGCAGCGTGGGTCGGGCCTCTGTCACGGCCCCACGATCCCACAGGTCATGCGTACGCGCAAACTTGCGTGCACGCAAAAATTCGGTAGCGTCACCGTGCACCCACCCGGCGGCACGCAACCTGGAAGGACGGACACCCATGCGAGCCAAGGGCATCACCTACGACACCGGCTTCGTCCGCGACGGCCGCAACTCCCTGGAGCGTTTCGACCCCGAGCTGGTCCGGCGCGAGCTGACCATCATCCGTGACGACCTGCACTGCACCGCCGTGCAGATCGTCGGCGGCGACCCGCAGCGCCTGGAGCAGGCCGCCCGCTGCGCCGCCGACCTCGGGCTGGAGGTCTGGTTCTCGCCGTACCCGCTGGACCTGTCGACCGACGAGATCCTCGCGCTGCTCCTCGACTCCGCTGAGCGGGCCGAGCGCCTGCGCGCGGGCGGCGCCCAGGTCGTGTTCGTCGCGGGCGTCGAGCTCAGCATCATGAACCGGGGGTTCGTCGACGGCGACCGCATCGAGGAACGCCTCGGCAACCTGCTGGCCGACCCTCACGGCCGGGCCGAACGGATCGCCGACGTCCGCGCCTGCCTCGACCGCTTCCTCCGCACCACGGTGCCGGCGATCCGCGACCGCTTCCACGGGCGGATCACCTACGCCGCCATACCGTTCGAAGGCGTCGACTGGGATCTGTTCGACGTGGTGACCCTCGAACTCATCCGGTCCGCGGAGGTCGCCGACCGGTTCCGGGACGGCGTACGCGATCTCGTCGCGCAGCCCAAGCCGGTCGCCGTCACCGGCTTCGGCACCGCGACGTGGCGCGGCGCCGGCGACGTCGCACCCCGCAGCATGGAGATCCTCGAGTACGACGAGGGCACGGGCCTGCCGGTGCGGCTCGACGGGCCGTACGAGCGCGACGAGGCCGGCCAGGCCGCCTACGTCGGCGAGCTGCTCGACATCTTCGACAGCGAGGGCGTGGACAGCGCCTTCGTCCACCTGTTCGCCCTGCACAACCTGCCCCACCGCCCGGACGGCGACCCGCGCGACGACCTCGACCTCGCGAGCCTCGGGATCGTCAAGGTGCTCGAAGACCGCGACGGCCACACCTACCCGGGCCTGCCCTGGGAGCCCAAGGCCGCCTTCGCCACGATCGCGGAACGTTACTCGCGCTGACCCGCGCGGGGGTCACGTCCGTCGGACGTGACCCCCGCATGGTGGGACCGGGACGGCTACCCGCGTAGCGCGGCGGGCAGCGCCGCCGGCTCCACACTGGTCGCCGGACCGTGGTAGATCGCGTTGAACAGCAGCCGGCTCGGGTCACGCGACCAGGTACGGAAGGTCGGCTCGCTGCCGAAGGTCACGATCAGGCCCTTGCCGACCTCGTGCTTGACGATGTTGGCCTTGCCGTTCAGGTGCTCGCCGCCGATGAGCCAGCCGCTCTGCAGCTGCTCACCCGACTCCGGGAACGACGAGACCACGTCGCCGCCCGTCACGGTGTACGCCTGGTCGTTCTCGCCGAACCACACGGGAGCGTCCGGCCGCATGCCCCAGGCCACCGGGTCGGAGGTGTCGAACCGCTGGCTCAGGATGCTGCCCGGCGAGTAGAACTCGTGCTCGTCGGACGGCAGCGCCGGGGTGATGGGCAGGTTCGCGAGCTGGCGGGCCGTCGCGACCGAGTCGCCGATCGCCAGCAGCGTCCCACCGTCCTCGACGAACCGGCGAAGCTCCGCCCAACCGGCCTCGCCGACGCCGTACGCCCACGACCACTCGGCCGGGTACCGGTCCCGGTTCAGGCCCGAGACGAGGTCGTTGCGGCTGATCCCGGCCGGCAGCACGATCGTGTCGTACTTCGCGTTGAGGTCACCGGTGAAGTCGTCGGCGACCACCTCGGTGAAGCCCAGCCCGTACTGCTCGAACAGCCACTTCATCCAGCCGCCCGGGATGTTGTTCACGCCCCGGTAGAGACCGATGCGGGTGTTGTCCTTGAGCCTCTCGGCCGCGACCTGCGGCGCCTGCCCGACGCCGTGGACCGGGACGCCGGTCTTCCGGGACACCTCGCGCAGGGCCGCCCGGGCCTCGGCACTCGGCTCGACGATCAGGGTCCCCGGGGCGTACGTGCGGCCGCCGGCGCTGAATTCCGCGCTCGCCCGCAGCGTTCGCGCCCCGGCCTTCTGGAGCGCGGCGATGAACATCGCGGCGCCGTAGGACTCCGGTCCGACCAGGTAGGCGCCCCGCACGCCGGGCTGGCCCGGGAACGGCGGGTCGGCCGGCCGCACGGTCGTGACCTGGGTGGTCGAGGCGGTGAACGGCTGGGCGACGGTGTCCACCTGCACGCCGAGCAGCATCGGCAGGGTCTGCGCGGTCACGTCGTACGGGCTCTGCGGCGGGCCGCCGGGGTACTCCCGCAGGTCCGGGTAGTGCTGCACCTCCAGCAGGGTCTTCGCGAACCGGCCGTAGGGCTGCGCGTACCGGATGACCCAGGAACCGGCGTCGTACCGCTTGCCGTTCGCGGTGAACGCGGCGGTGGCCTGCTCGATCTCGACCTCGCCGGTACGCAGGATGCTCAGCAGCTCGTACGTGGCGAACGGGTCGCGCTGGTCGGCCGGCAGGACGTAGCCGTACGGCTTGCCCGCACCC
Source organism: Micromonospora costi (assembly GCF_003626655.1). GTDB lineage: Bacteria > Actinomycetota > Actinomycetes > Mycobacteriales > Micromonosporaceae > Micromonospora > Micromonospora costi. The sequence goes on along the minus strand of NZ_RBAN01000005.1, from coordinate 53,128 downwards.
GGGCTCACCGCGTTGCGCTGCGTACGGTAGAAGTTGAACAACCACTCGGACCGGTACTTGGCCACGTTGCTCAGGCCCGCGAAGACCGTGGTGTCGAGGTAGTCGACGATCTGCGCCAGCGACCAGGAGGACTGGTCGTACGGCTCGATGAAGTTGGTGTCCGGCTGCTGCGGCCCGATCGGCCCGCCGTTGCTGCTGGTGTACGTGTAGGCCAGGTCCCGGGCGCTCGCCGCCTCGACGAGGATGCGCGGCGCGCCGTGGTAGGTCATGTACTGCCGCGACGGCGTCCAGTAGTCGTAGGTCGAGCCCCAGGTGACGCCCTTCTTGCCCTCGGCCGTGAGGCTGCGGGACATCTCCATGCCCAGCGCGTTGGTCTGCTGGACGGTGATCGGGTCGATGTTCGGGTCGTTCGGCGACAGGTACGGCGGGATGAAGATCCGCGCGTTGCCGGAGCCCATCTGGTGGAGGTTCTGGACGACCTGCGGCTTCCAGTCGTTCTGCAGGGCGACGCTGATCTTCGTCTCCGGCTGCGTGAACATGAACCAGTCGCGGTTGTCGTCGTGCCCGATGTACTTCTGGTACAGGTCGGGATAGGTGCGGGCGTAGCTCGTCCCGGCGGTCTGGTTGAAGTAGTCCCCGACCCACTCGGTGCCGTCGGGGCTCTGCGCCGGGATGACGAGCAGGACGATGTTGTCGAGGATCTCGTTGACCGTCGTGGACTTCTCGTCGGCGAGCCGGTGGAGGATGTTGGGGATGGCCTGCGCGGTGCCGACCTCCGTGGAGTGGATCGCGGCCTCCAGCAGGTAGACCGGCTTGCCCTCCTCGGCGAGTTTGTGGGCCTGCGCCTCGGTCAACCCCCGGGGGTCGGCCAGCCGCCGGTTGATCTGCTTGATCCGGTCGAGGTTCGCCAGGTTGGCCGGCGAACTGACGGTGAGCAGCGGGAAGGGCTTCCCGGTGGCCGTCTTGCCGATCTCCTGGTAGGTCACCTTGTCGGACCGGTCCGCCACGAGCTTGTAGTAGCGGACCATGTCGGTCCAGCGGGCGAGCCGTCCCTCCGCGCCGGGCTTGAAGCCGAAGAACTGCTCGGGCGTGGTGACGCGTGGTGCGGCGTGTGCGGTGGAACTCGGGACGAGACCGCTGCTGAGGGGCAGGGTCAGGGCAAGGAGCGCGGCCGCGGGTAGCAGACCTCTCCTCGTCCAGGTGCGCATGGCGGGACCTCCTCGGGCTCGCTGGTGGGTCGGGATCGTCGCCGTTTCTCGCCGGCGCCGGGGATGGGGCCGGGGGCGCCGGGGTGGCCACGTGCGCGGTGGCCACCCCGGGCCGACCCGGTAGGGGCGCGCTAGCGCCGGACGGGCGCGCCGTCGGGGCCGAACTGCGGCCGCAACTGCTGGACCGCTGTCGCGTCCACCTCGGCCGCGGGGCCGGCGTAGATCGCGTTGTAGAGCAGGTTGAACTGCGACCGTGGCAGCGCACGGAAGGTGATCTCGCTGCCGTACGTGACGACCTGGCCCTTGCCCACGCTGAAGGACGCGACGTTGACGGCGCCGCGGATGTGCTCCGCGCCGCGCAGGTAGCCGCTGGCCAGGACCTCGCCCTCGGCCGGGTAGTTCGCCACCACCTCGCCGGAGTCGTCGGTGAGCTCCCACGCCTGGGTGTCGTAGAGCCAGACCGGCCAGGACTCGGGCATGCCCCAGGCGACCGGCTGGTTCGGGTCGAACTCCTGGTTCAGCAGGCTGCCACCCGTGGTGAACTCGTCGTCGTCCTCGGGCAGCGCCGGCTTCATGGGTAGGTCGAGCAGCTGCTGGGCGGTCTGCACCGAGTCGCCGATCGCGAGCAGGGTGCCGCCGTTGCGGACGAACTGCTGGAGCTTGCCCCAGCCCTTCTCACCCACGCCGTAGGCCCAGGAGTACGCCTCGTCGTACTGCGCCGGGTCCAGGCCCTCGACGATGTCGTCACGGGACACCCCGGACGAGACGACGATCGTGTCGTACAGGTCGTTCAGCGACCTGCTCTGGAAGTCCTGCGCGGAGACCACGTCGTAGTTGATGCCGTACTGGTCGAACAGCCACATGTCCCAGCCGCCGGGCATGTTGCCGACGCCCCGGAACAGCCCGACCCGGGTCTTCGGCTTGAGCTGCACCCCCGCGACCTTCGGGCTCCGGTCCACGGCGCTGACCGGGACGCCGACCCGGGCCGACGCGGTCGCCAGAACGTTACGGGCCTGCGGGGTGGCCGGCACGATGTACGTGCCCGCCGGGTAGTCGACGCCCTGCGCGCGGAACGCCGCTCCACCCCGGTAGGTGGGGATGTTGGCGCCCTGCAGGGCCGAGACGATCTGGATCGTCCCGTACGACTCCGGGCGGACCAGGTAGGCGCCCTTGCCGCCGGGAGCGGGCGGCATGGTCACCTGCGGCGGCGTGACCGAGGTCACCCGCTCCAGCTGCGCCTGGAACGGGGTGCGGATCTCGGCCACGTCCACGCCGAGTTGCAGCGGCAGGCTGGTCGTCGCCTCGGCGTACGGCAGCAGCACGGGACAGTCACCGCAGTCCCGGACCTCGGGGTACCGGTCGGTGCCGAGGACCTGGTGCGCCCAGTTGCCCCGCGGCTGGTGCATCCGGATGACGTGCGAGCCGGCCTCGTACCGCTTCCCGTCGGCAACGAACGGCGAGGTCGCGCGCTCGATCTCCACCTCCGTCCACTCGAGACGCTGGAGCATCTCGAAGGTCGCGTACGGGTCGCGCTGCTTGGCGTCGACGACGAACGCGTAGGTGCCCGACGGCACACCCTTGGTCAGGTACTCGTGCGGGACCGCGAACAGGTTGTCGTAGAGCAGTTTCTCGCCGTTGTCCGCGGTGTACTCCAGGCCCGCGTAGGTGGCGATCTTCGCGTAGTCGACGATGTCGGCCAGCGTCCAGGTGTTCGAGCGGTACGGCTCGATCAGGTTCATCCGGGCCTGCTGCGGGCCGAGCGGGCCGCCGTCACGGGAGACCTGCGGGTACGCGTAGTCGGTGACCGAGGCGATCTCGGTGAGGTAGACGCCGGAGCCGGTGAACGGGAAGTACCCGACGGGCTGCTCCAGGGTCCAGAAGATGTGGTAGTCGAGGCTGCCGACACCGGTCTTGCCGGCGGCAGCGAAGGCCCGGGCGGCGTGCTGCCCGATCGCGGCCACCGAGGAACTCATGTTCGCCGGGACGTTCTCGCTGGTGATGCCGCCGTAGGGCGGGACGAAGATCCGGCTGCCCGAGTTGCCCTTCTGGTGCATGATGTGCACGATCGCCGGGCGGTACTTCTTCTCCAGGGCGAGCCGGTACCGCGCCTCGACCTGGGTGAACATCGTCCAGTCCCGGTTGTCGTCGTGGCCCGTGTACTTGTGGTACAGGTCCGGGAAGGTCCGCCGGTAGTCGGTGCCGGCGGTCCGGTTGAAGTGGTCGATGATGAGGTGCTGCCCGTCGGGGTTCTGCGACGGCACCAGGACGATGACCGAGTTGTTCAGGACCTTCCGGGTGAAGTCCGAATCCTCGGTGGCGAGGCGGTGGACGATGTCGTTGATCGCCTGCCCGTTGCCCACCTCGCTGGAGTGGATGGTCGCCTCCAGGTGGTAGAACGGCACCCCCTCCGCGGCCAGCCGGCGGGCCTCGTCCGGGGTGGTGCGGCGCGGGTCGGCGAGTTTCTGGTTGATCTCGACGAGGCGGTCCAGGCGGCGCAGATTCTTCGGCGAACTGATGATGACGGTCCCGTATTCGTTGCCCATCGTCGTCGGCCCCACGGCCTGGTAGTCGACGCGGTCGGACCGTTCGGCGATCAGTTTCAGATACCGGAGCACGTCGGGATAGGCGGCGAGTTTTCCCTCCGTGCCCATCGCGAACCCGAAGTGCTGCTCCGGGGTGGGGATGGCCGCCGCCTTGGCGGACGCCGCGGCGCGCGTCAGGCCGGGGTCGGCGGTGGCGACCGGCGCGGAGGCGGTGGCTGCCACCAGCGCCAGCAGGGCCGCGCAGGCGCCGTACAACAGGGGTGGACGGGTCTTGAGCATGGGCGGGCCTTTCCACTCGACATCAATCTCGGTGGATGGACTGTGGCTGAACCTAGCCGGGCGCACCGGCCTCCACAGTGGCTCCGCTGTTCGCGTTTGTTCGCTTTCCCGCAAGCCCCGGAAATCTCAAGAATGGCTCAACATTATTGCCGCGGCCTCCGCCCGTGCGATATCGACAGACATGATCGTGAGGTGTCGAGGACGCGATTCGCCGACACGCTCGACGGAGTCGGCGACGGGGTACCAGCGCGGCGACCGGAACGCCTGCACGCCAGCGCGCTCGCGTCGGTGTTCACCGACCGGTCCGCGCGCGGTATCGCCGACCGCCTCGGAGACCTCATCCACTCCGGCGAACTCGCGCAGGGTCTGCACCTGCCGACCGTGCGGGCGCTGGCCGCCGCCCTGCACGTCGGCCCCACGACGATCGCCACCGCCTGGGCCCAGCTGCGCCAGCGCGGGCTGATCCATTGCGACCGGCGACGCGGCAGCTTCGTACGCGGGCCCGGGATGCTGGCGGGCCGGCGGTTCGCGAGCCTTCCTCCCCCGCCGCCGGTCCGGCTCGACCTCTCCACGGCCTATCCCGATCCGGCCCTGGTGCCCGACCTCGCCGGCCCGATGGCCCTGGCCGTGGCCGGAACGCCCTGGCGGGAGTACCCGGACGACATGGTGGACCCCCACCTGGCGGCCGCCCTGCACGCGACATGGCCCTTCGAGGCCGAGGACTTCACCGTGACCAGCGGCGCGCACGACGCCGTCCACCGGGTCGCCGGCGTGGTCCTACGCCGCCACGACCGGGTGCTCGTCGAGGAGGTCGCCGCCGCCTCGCTGCTCGACATCGTCGAGGACCACGGCGCCCAGGCGGTGCCGGTGCGCTGCGACGACGAGGGACCGCTCCCGGAGGCGCTGGCGGCCGCCCTCGCCACCCGGCCCGGGATGCTGCTCCTGCAGACCCGCATGGCCAGCCCGTACGGCCACGCGCTGTCCCGCCGGCGGGCCGAGTCGTTGACGCCGATGCTCGCCGGCCACGACATCGTCATCGTCGAGCACGACACCGCCCACGAACTCGCCCCGACCCCCCACGTGTCGCTCGGCGAGTTCCTGCCCGAGCAGATCCTGCTCGTCCGGAGCTGGAACAAGTCGCACGGGCCCCACCTCCGGGTCGGGGCGCTGGCCGGGATCCGGCGGGTCGTCTCACGGGTCCGGGCCCGGCAGAAGGCCACCGGCGGCTGGCCCTCCGCGCTGACCCAGCGGGCCCTGGCGCAGATGCTCACCGATCCGCAGACCCGGGAGACGATCCGCCGGGCCCGGGCCATCTACCGCCACCGTCGCCAGCAGATGGTCCACGCCCTGCGCGAGCAGGGCCTGACGCCGACCGGCGTCGCCGGGCTCTCGGTCTGGGTGCCCGTACGCGACGCCGCGACCGCGATCCGGTCACTGGCCGCCGACGGCATCGGCATCGCCCCGGGCGCGCCCTTCACGGTGCACGGCGACGGTCGGTCGCACGTCCGGATCGCCACCACGCTGCGGCACGACGAACACGCCCGGATCGCCCGCGTCCTCGGCGAGGCCCACCACCGCTGACCGGCCGCGGAGGCCACGCCCCGCCCGGCCAGCGTGATCGACTCCATTCCGCCGATACGGCGGGTTCACCACGTGCCGGATACCGCCAGATCGGCGATCTGGTGTCGATCACGCCCCAGCATCCGGCCGGCCGCTCAGCTCCCCGCCGGCCGGCGGAACGCGCCGTGCCACATGAGCAGGGCGATCTCCCGCGCCACCACCTCGTCCTGACTCTCCGGCCCGATCAGCACCTGGTTGGCCAGTGCCTGGAACCCGCCCCAGACGAACACCCGGGCCGCGGTGGGCGGGTCCAGGTCGGGCGCCGTCCGACCCGCGTCCTGCTCGCCGCGCAGCCACACCTCGGCCAGGTCGATGAAGCGTTGCAGCTTGCCGTTCCAGACCTCGCGCGCCACCGTGTCGTACGCGACCACTTCCAGGACCGCGGCCAGCAGGTGCCGCCGTTCCCGGTAGTACCGCAGATCCCGGACCATGATCTCGACGACGCCCTCCGCGCCCACGGCGGGTGAGGCCGCGCTGAACAGGTCGAAGGCGCCGTCCGTGAGCGTGTCGATGATCCGCAGCAGCACCTCGGTCTTGTCACGGAAATGCAGGTAGAAGGTCGAACGGCCGACTCCGGCCTCGGCCGCGAGACGCTGCACGCCCAGCTCGGTGAAGCGTTCGCCACCCGCCAGCAACCGCTCGGTCGCCTCAATGATCTTGGCGTCGGTGGTTGCCCGACGGGCCGGGCCGGTCGAGCGGCGGCGGGTGACAGAAGCCATATGCCGATCCTAGGCACGATCCCCTACCCTCGACCTGGACATCATGTCCAGTCACGATGTCCAACCATTCACCGGGGAAATCGGGAGAAGACCACCATGTCTGTAGAGCGACCCACGTTCGTGCTTGTTCCCGGCGCCTGGCACCTGCCGTCCACCTGGGATCTGCTGCGCGGCGAACTCGACGCCCTCGGCTACGCCAGCCGCGCCGTGAAGCTGCCCACCACCGGTCCCGATCCGCGTGGCGGCCTGCGGGAGGACGCCGCGGCGATCCGCTCGGCCGTCGAGGCGCTCAGCGGCCCGGTCGTCGTCGTGGCCCACTCGTACGGCGGCATTCCCGCCACCGAGGGCGTCGCCGGCCTGCCCGGCGCGCGACGCCTCGTCTACCTGGCCGCCTACGTCCCCGACGTCGGCGAGTCGATGCACACGCTGCACGGCGTGCCCGACCCCGACTCGGCCGACGGGCTCTTCCCCATCGGGTCGGACCCTCGCGCCCAGCTCTACGCCGACGTGCCGAAGGACGTGGCCGACCTGGCCATCAGCCGCCTCGTCGACCAGCTTCTCAAGCCCTGGGTCGACCGCGTGACCCGGGCCGCCTGGCACACCGTTCCCGCCACCTACATCCTCACCGAACGGGACGCCTCACTCCCGGTCGACCTGCAGGAGCAGATGGCCGCCCGCATCAAGGACGTACGGCGGATCGCCACCAGCCACTCCCCGTTCCTGTCCCGTCCGGCCGAACTGGCCGGGCTCCTCGACGAGATCGCCAGGGGCTGACCGTCATGCCCCAAAGGCACGGGCCTCCTCGTCGCCGACTACCGGGAGCGGTGGGCCGTGCCCAGGGCGAGCTGCACGCCGCCGGGCGCCGACCCGGATCTCACGTCACGGTGATCGTGTACTCGGCGGTGCGCACCGTCCCGCCGACCTGGAAGTCGAAGAACGCCCGGTACCGGCCGGGGCTCGGCGCGGTCAGCCAGAACGTGACGGCGCCGTCGACCAGCTCCGGCTCCGGGTGGACGTGCACGTAGCCCAGGTCCCCCTCGCGGACGACCACCAGGTGCCCGTACGCGCCCAGGTAGCGCTCCAGCGCCGCCGGCCCGGGCCCGCCGCCGCCGGACACCCGGAAGACCATCGGCGTGGTCACGCCCACCGTGGGCGTGCCCTCCATCGACACGGTGAACGGGCCGGCCGTCGCCTGCGGCTGCGGGGGCGGCAGCGGAGCGGGGGTGTGCGCGCCCGGCACCAGGTGGTCGACGCCCAGGACCAGGGGAAGCGGTGTGCCGGCGGCCCCGGTCACGGAGAAGTCCGCGTAGACGCGGTAGCCGCCGGCGCGGGCCAGCCGCAGCGGGACGCTCCAGGTGCCGTCGGGCGCCATGGTGGGGTGCAGGTGCTGGTACCCGGCCAGGTCACGGCCCACGACGATCAGGTGCAACGGCTTGTCGTGGACCACCGCGAAGCGTGTCGCCGCCTGCCGGTCGGGACCCACGATGCGGAACCGGTAGTCCACGCTCGCCCCGGCCGGCTGCGACCGCTCCAACGGCTGCAACGTGTACCCGCCGGCGCTCACGACTGTCCCGCTCGCCGGGGGCGCGCCGGCATCGCCCGGGTGCGTGTGCGGGCCCGTACCGGGCGCGTGCTGGTGCCCGTCGCCCGCCGACACCGCCTGACCGGCGGCCGGCGCGCCCCCGGCGGGCGCCGTGGGCGTACGCCCGGCGGCGCTCTCGCCTCCCGCGCCGAGGCGCCCGAGCCCGAAGCCGGCGAGCAGCGCCACCACCAGACCGCCGACCACCAGCCCGACCCGCGTGTTGCTCAGTCGCGGCCCGCCCGTCACGGGCGGGCCCTCCGGGCCCGGGATCGCCGGAGCGTCCGCCACCACCGCGCCGGGGGCACCGACCGCCGTGGCGACGCTGCTCGCGGGCGTCGCCGTGTCCTCGCGTACCGGCGATCCGGTGACGGCGGCCGCCCTGGCGGTGACGGCCACGCCGCCCGTACGCGCCGCCGGTACGGCCGCCGGCCGGCGCTTGCCGCCCGAGCCCGCCGCGGTGGCGGTCCGGCCGGTGGTGGCCCGGCGGGCGACCTCCTTCGGGCGGCCCGGTCGGGCAGCGCCGCCGGTCCGGCGGGAGGCCGGGCGAATCCGGCCGGACCCGCGGGCGGCCCGGGCGGACCGGGTCGGGCGCCGACGCCAGGCCACGACGCCGGCGAGCGCCGCGGCGACGGCCGCCGCGGCCCCGGTCCAGACCGGCCAACCCAAATCACCGCCACCATCGGCGGCCGTCGCGGACGCGGCCGGCGCCGGGGCGGCCGTCGCGGTGGCCGGCGTGGCCGGCGGCGTGCCCGACCCGCCGCCGTGCTGGTCGGTGGCGGCCAGGAGCGCCGGATCCGGCTGGTTGGCCGGTGGACGCCAACCCTGCGGCGCCGCCGTGACGGGCCCGCTGTAGCGGAACGTCACGGCGCCGCGCACCAGGTCGCCGTCCGACGCCACCGACAGGTAGCTCACCGAGTACCGGCCGGCCGCCGGCAGGTGCGCGAGGGTCACGACGGCCGGGAAGCCCGTCGTGTAGTCGCGCGGCTGGAAGGTGCCGTCGACGAGGAAGTACTCCCGTACCGGCTTCTCCAGCGGAACGGGCTCGCCGTGGCTCCAGCCGTTGTCGACCCGACCGCCACCCGGCGCGGTGATCGTGAAGTACGCGTTGCTGGCGACCTTCTCGGTGAAGTAGAGCCGTACCGCGGCCAGCGGCTCGTTCACCGTCGCGCCGTCCGCCGGTGTGGCCATGGCCAGGGTGCCGTGGGCCGCGGCGGGCGGTGGCGCCGCCAGCACGGCGACCGCGGACGCGAGGACGAGCGCGAGCAGGCCGGAAAACGCCCGCCCCAGGATCGGAGGGAGACGACGCATCAGATCATGGTCACGATCGGCGGGCGTCAATCAAGTCGTCCCGAATTTTCTTGCAGATGGCCTGACTTCTGCCGTGACCGATCCCGAGCCCCGGCCCGCCGACCGCGCGACTAGAGGTTCAGACCGCCGGAGACCTCGATGTCCTGGGCCGTGATCCACTGCCCCTCCTCGGAGACCAGCGACGCGATCACCATCCCGATGTCGTCCGGCTCGCCGACCCGGCCGAGCGCCGTCTTCGCGGCGAGGGCCGGGATCACCTCCGGGAAGCGCTCGAAGGCGTCGTCGGCGAGGCGGGTACGGGTGGCGCCCGGCGCGATCGAGTTGACTCGGACGCCACGGGGGCTGAGTTCCTTGGCCAGGTACCGGGTCAGCACCGTGAGGCCGCCCTTCATCGAGGCGTACGCCGAGTAGCCGGGCTCCAGGCCGGAGTGCAGCGCCGCGTTGCTCGTGACGTTGACGATGGCGCCACCGTTGGTGAGCAGCGGGAGCAGGGTCTGCGTGAGGAAGAACGGCCCCTTGAGCAGGACCCGCATGAAGCGGTCGAAGAGTTCCTCGGTGGTGTCCTCGAACAGCGCCATCTGGCCGAAGCCGGCGTTGTTCACCAGGATGTCGAAGGTGTCCCGCTGCCACGTCTCGCGCAGCGCCGCGCCGACCGCGTCGCGGAAGGCGGGGAAGCTCTCGCTCCGGCCCACGTCCAGCGGCAACGCGACCGCGGTGCCGCCCTCCTTCTCGATGCTCGCAACGGTGTCGTGCGCCCCGGCCGGGTTCCGGCCGTAGGTCAGGATCACACCCACACCACGCCCGGCGATCTGGATGGCTGCGCTCTGCCCGATGCCGGAGCTGGCACCCGTCACGATTGCGACCCGCATGGTTCGACCACCTGTTCATGTCGCGGAGCGCGTCGGCGCCCCGAGGGACTGGGACTGGCCCAATACCACCAGTGCAGCCGAGCGGCGGGTAGAACGATGCCCGCAGACCCTTGCACGATCCTCCACGGCCGGAGACGACCCGCCGGGCGCTGCCGGCGCGACGGGTGCCCTGCGGGCGAGGAGCTGGTCAGGCCGGCAGGGGCCGCAGCCGCTGCTGGGGGACGCCGCACGCGCACAGCAGGTCCGCCACGCCGGCCGGGGAGTTGTCGAGGAAGACGGCCACGCCGTGCTCGTCGGCGACCGGGACGATCGCGACCAACGTTCCGGCATTGATGTCGTCCAGGCTGGTGACCTCCGCGAGGTCCACGACCAGCCGGCACGGGCGCACCCGGCGTACCAGGTGCACGAGGGTCTGACGCAGCTCCACGGCGGCGTCGAGACCAACCTCGCCGTGCGGTTGCAGCACGATCGTGCCGTCGTCACGCGTCCGCACGGTCAGCGACGGGTCCGCCACGCTCCTCCCATCACCTGCGGTAGCCGACAAGCGTTCATCACGCTACTGCCCCGCTCACCGTCCGGACAGGGGACGGCAAGACGGATGTCACCCCGCCCGTCCGGCTGGAGCGCCGCTCGTTACGGACGGCGCACGTCACCGCCCGTCGGTGCCCCGGCCCGTCCCCCGTCGTCCATGTCCGCGTGGCCCGGTATTCACGTCGCGTGGCTACCGTACGGCTCGCGTTCACACCAGCCAGGGACGGTCGTCGCCACCGTGCACCACGCCAACCACTACTACGGCCACTCACATGTGCTGGCCCGCTACTGCGGTCTGGACGACCGGAACCCGCAGCGCATCCGGGGCTACCTCCAGCACGGCTGGAACATCGGCGACGGGATGGCCGCCGACCACGAGTTCGTGCCGGGTGTGCCGCTGTTCCTGTGGTCGGAGCGGACCCGCCGGCGCGCCTGGTCGCTGGGCCGACGCCAGACGTACGCCGTCGGGGCGCCCTGGGCCTACCTGTTGGCGATGGAGCCGGAGCCCGACGGACCCCGGCCGCGGGAGGGCACGATCTGGTATCCGTTCCACGGCTGGGAGGGCCAGCAGGTGGTGGGTGACCACGACCGGCTGGTCGCGGAGATCAAGGCGACCGAACCGGGCCCGGTGACCGTCTGCCTGTACTGGCAGGAGTACCGCGTCCGGCGGGTACGCGAGCGGTACGAGCGAGCCGGCTTCCGGGTCATCTGCCACGGCTACCGGGGCGGGAAGTGGGACAGCCTGGACCCGGACTTCCTGCGCCGGCAGTTGGCCGAGCAGCGCCGGCACCGCCGCGTTGCCTCGAACCGGCTCTGCACCGCCGTCTTCTACGCCATCCTCGCCGGCTGCGAGCCCGCCGTGTACGGCGACCCCATGCAGCTGGCCGGCGAGGTGCCGCTCTGGGGCGGGCAGCCCCGGATCCGTCGACAGTGGGCCGAGCTGCACGGCCCGCAGGTCGATCCGGTGGTCGCGCGGGAGGTCGCGGTCGCCGAGCTGGGGGCCGACCGTCTGCTGCCGCCCGCCGTGCTGCGCCGGTTGTTCCACTGGCCCGATCCGCCGTCGCGGCCCGCGGGGGCCGACCTGCCCGAGGAGACCCGGTGACCGTACGACCGATCGGCGGCGAGATGCAGGTCTGGTCGGACCTGGACGGCCGGCACGGGCCGGGCCCGGTCCGTGGGGAGGTGCTGGCCCCGCTGCTGGCGACCGTGACGGGGCGGACCCTGGTCGTCGGGCCGCTCGATCCGGCCCTGCTCGATGCGGTGCCGGCCGACGACCTGACCGTGCTGGTCCGGGGAGTGCCCGACGCCGAGGCGCTCGCCACCCACCTGGCCGACCGGCCGGGCGCCACCGTGCTGTGCGGCAGCCCGGAGAAGCTCGCCACCGAGCCGCCGTACGACAGCGTGGTGGCGCTAGACGGGACCGAGCGGCTCGGCTCGACCGAGGGCGCCGACCTGACCTGGGCGGAGACGGTCGCGCTCCTGGTGGCCGTCCTTCGGCCCGGTGGGCGGCTGCTTCTCGCGGCGGAGAACCACCTGGGCGTGCACCGGCTGGTGGCGCTGCCGCCCGAGGTCACCGACTCGGACTGGGCTGGTGCGGGCGAGTACGACCCCGACCGCCCGGCCGGCCTGGACCGGCTGCGGGCCGGGCTCGCCGGCGCCGGGCTGTCGGTGACCCGCACGTACGCCGCCTGGCCGGCGCCGATCGCGCCGGCCGCGCTGGTCGCACCGGAGCTGTTGGCCGACCAGGACGCGGCAGCGTTCCTCCGGGCGACGCTCGGCCGGGCCTGCGCACCGCGGGAGACGGTGCTGACCGACCCGGAACGGCTGGTCGCCACGGCGTTGCGTCACGGCGCGGCGGCCACCCTCGCGCCGGCCTGGATCCTCCAGGCCGAACGGATCGCCCCCGACCCGGGACCGTCCGGTCCCGTCGGCGGGCGTCCCGCGGCGTGGGCGACCGGGGCCGCGGCCGGAGGCGTGCCGTCCCCGGCCCTGCCCGAGGCGCTGGTCATGATCGACGGGGAGCGTGTCGAGGTCGTGCACCGTCCGGGCGGCGGGCTGCTCCTGCGCCGTCCCGACGGCGCCACGGGTGCGCTGCCGAAGGGCTCCGGCCTCGAACAGTCGCTGATCGTCGCATCCGTGCGGCGTGACCTGCCGGCCGTGCGGGAGCTGCTGCGCCCGTGGCAGGCCGGCCCGTACGCCGGTGTGCCCGCGGACCAGATCGTCGTCACGCCGGGCCGGGACCTGGTCCCGCTGGCGCCCGCGGGTCTCCCGGCGGACGCGGTGCGGCGCCTCGCTGTCCGGCTGCTCGACGCCGGGCTCGCCCACCTGTGGCCGTCGCCCGCCGATCCGGCCGAGCTGGCGCTCACGCTCGTGGCCCTGGCCGGGCAGGCACCCGTACCGGCCGCACCGGCGGGCGGCGAGCCGGATCGCCCCACCGTGCCCGGGGTGCGGGAGCTGGTGGCGGACCGCGACCGGCTGGCCCGGGAACTGGCCGAGGCGCGCGAGCGGGAGGCGTGGTACGAGCGGACGCTCGTCGAGCGCGAGACGGAGTTGCGCCGGGCGCGGAGCCTCCTCGCGGTGCTGAGCGGGACGCCGAGCGCGCGGGCGGGCAAGCTCGTGCTGGCCGGCGCCCGCCGGGCCCGCCGGACCGCGGGAGCCGTCGTACGGCGGGTGCTACCGCACGACTGAGGGGGCTGCCTCAGCGCGCGGTCGGCGCGGGGGCGCCCGCGCGCTCCGGCAGGCCGGACGACGTGACGCTCTCGTACAGCTCCTCCAGCAACCGCGTCTGCCGGCGCAGGTCGAAGGTCGTCTCGACGTGCTGGCGCGCGGCGCGGCCGAGGCGTTCCCGCAGCGGCTCGTCGGTGAGCAGCCGCCGGATGTTGTCCGCCAGCGCCACCGGGTCCCGCTCGGCGCCGAGCAGGCCGGTCTCCCCGTGGCGGACCGCCTCGGGGATGCCGCTGTGGTGGGTGGCGACGACCGGCAAGCCGAGGCTCGCGGCCTCCAGGATGGTGGTGGGAAGCCCTTCGCAGTCGCCGTCGGACGCGGTGCGCGACGGCGCGGCGAGCATCCTGGCCTGCGCCATGTGCCCCATGACCACCTCGGGCGGCTGGGCGCCGAGGAACGTGGCGTCCACGCCCAGCTCGGCCGCCCGCGCCCGGGTCGACTGCTCCAGCGGCCCGCTGCCGATGAACAGGGCGCGGGGTCGCAGCTCGGGGATCCGCCCGAGGGCCTCGACGAGGTCGTCGGCGCCCTTCTTGTCGACGAGCCGGCCCACGAAGATGACGTCCCAGGTCTTCGGTGCCGCCGGGGTCTCCGCCGGGATCGGTACGCCCGTGTAGTGGACGCGTACCTTCGCCGGGTCGGCGCCCAGCTCCACCGCGCGGTCGCGGATGAAGGCCGAGACGGCGATGATCAGCGCGGCGTGGTGGAACGCGACGCGCAGCTTGCGGCGGTGCCGGGCGCCGCGCGGGCCGGGCACGGCGGGCTGCCGGGTCACGTCGACGCCGTGCAGGGTGATGACCAGGGGTACGCCCACCTGCTGGGCCGTGCGGCTGATGAGCCACCCGTCGCCGCCGAAGTGCGCGTGCACCACGGCCGGCCGGAGGCGGGTCAGCAGCCGCCGCAGCCGCGCCGAACCGCCGGTCAGCCGCAGCAGGTTCCAGGCGCGGCGACCGGCCGGCGTGTCCGGGTAGGCGATGACGTCGCTGTCGGCGGCGATCGGCGAGGCGACCTTCGTGGCGCCGAGGTAGACCGGCCGCCACGACGGCAGCGCGTCACCCTGGTCGCGGATGAACGTCTCGGAGACCGGCAGCATGCCGCTGCGCCAGATGACGGCGACCTTAGGCGTGGACATCGTTTCCCGGGGTGGTCGTCGGTACCGGCGGGAGGGGCAGCGCAGTGGCACGCGGGTCGGGCATGGGCGCGGGAGCCGGGCGCCGGCGGCCGAGGACACGGTCGCGCAGGGTGTGCCGCAGCTGCGGCGGGATCAGCCAGATCTGGAAGAACGTCAGGTAGTCGATGGCGCTCGGCCGGCCGTGTCGCCGCGCGTCGCCGAGCAACATCCGGAAGACGCGGACGTCCCGGGTGGGCGCCGCCATCGAGCTGATGATGCTCATGACGATCGCGGCGTACGCCTTCGGGGTGAGCAGCGGGCGCATCGTGCGCACCCATTCCAGCTGCGCCTCCCACGGCGAGTTGAGGCTGATCCGCGGCCGGTCCTCGTCCTGGTGCCACAGCACCAGCGGCTCGGGGGCGATGACGAGCGCGACGTCGTCGTGGTCCAGCGCCCGCAGCGTCCAGTCGAGTTCCTGCTGGCGGCGCAGGCCGACAGTGAACGGGACCCGACGCAGCAACGCCGTGGGCGCCATGATCGTCGAGGTCTGGATGAAACCGTCGCCGTGGAACAGGCCGCGCCGGACGGTGAGGTACTCGCACACCGGCTCGCCGTCGGAGGGGAGGCGGCGGGGCATGACGAACTCGGCCCGCGGCGTCTTGTTGATCAGCCGGCTGGCGACGATCGGCATCGGGACGGTGGCCGCCTCGGCGTGCCGCAACTGCACCGCGAGCTTCTCCGGAAGCCACTCGTCGTCGTCGTCCAGCAGGGCGGTCCACGGCGCGCGGGCCTCCCGGGCGCCGACGTTGCGGGCGTTGGGCGCCCCGCCCTTCTGTCCGAGCTGCACGACCCGCAGGCGGGAGTCACCGAAACCGGCCAGGGCGTCCCGGGTCGCCGGATCCGGCCCGTCGACGACGACGATGACCTCGATGTCGGTCACCGTCTGGGCCAGGGCGCTGCGGACGGCCCGGGTGACCAGGTCGGGACGGGCGAGCGTGGGGATGACGACGCTTACCTCGGGTGCAGCTGACATGACCACCACTCATCGGGCCGCAGACGACTGTCAGCCGGTGACGCTAGGCGGCGCACCCGTCCGGCCGGTGAATGGAATCCGGCCTGCAGGCGGACAACGAGGGTGCGGTCACCGCTCGCGGCGATGAATGCCCGTCTCCCGGCCCCGCGCGGCCGGTGTGACCGGCGATACCCGCGCCCGGGACCTTCGACCCTGACGAGGCATGTTGCCTTTCTGTTCCGTGGAGATCGACCTCATCGACGCCCGAAGGAGTAGTCGTGCTCTCGGAATCCTCCGCCGCGGTGGTGGCCGCGACCCTGCCCGCCGTCCAGGCACACGGAGAGGCGATCACCGGCCGGTTCTATCAGCGCATGTTCGACGCCCACCCGGAGCTGCTGAACATCTTCAACCGGGGCAACCAGGCGACCGGCCAGCAGAAGGCCGCGCTCGCCGCCGCCGTGGTCGCGTACGCCGAGCACCTGACCGGTGGTGGCGACGTGCCGTGGGGGCCGGTGCTGGACCGGATCGCGCACAAGCACGCCTCGCTCGGCATCACCGCCGCCCAGTACACGATCGTCGGCCGGCACCTGCTCGCCGCGGTCGGCGAGGTGCTGGGTGACGCCGTGACCACCGAGGTCGCGGCGGCCTGGGACGAGGTGTACTGGCTGCTCGCCTGCGAACTCATCGCCCGGGAGGCGCGCCTCTACACCCTGGCCGGTGTGGCCGAGGACGGCGCGGTGTGGCGGGACTGGCGGGTGGCGGCCCGGACCCGGGAGACCGCCGACGTCGTCTCGTTCACCCTCGTCCCGGCCGACGGTGGAGCGGTGCCCGCGTTCACCCCCGGGCAGTACGTCTCGGTCGCGGTCGACCTGGACGGCGGCCGGGGGCAGCAGATCCGCCAGTACAGCCTCTCCGGCCGGCCCGGCGCCCCCGACTGGCGGATCACCGTCAAGCGGGTACGCGGTGTCGCCGGCGCTCCGGACGGCATGGTCTCCACCTTCCTGCACGAGCGGGTGGCCGCCGGCGACACACTCCGGCTCAGCCCGCCGTTCGGCGAGGTCAGCGCGGTCGGCGACGGCGGTCCGCTGCTGCTGGTCAGCGCCGGCATCGGCCTCACCCCGGCGATGTCGGCGCTGGAGCACCTGGCCGTGACCGAGCCGGAGCGGGAGGTGGTGCTCGTGCACGCCGACCGGGCGGCCAGCGCGCACGCGCGCCGCGCGGAACTGCCGCGGCTCCAGGAGCGGCTGCCGAACCTGTCCGTCCGGCTGTGGTACGAGGACGCCGCCGACGGCGAGCTGGCCGGGTTGAAGGCGGAGGTGGCCACCGGTCTGGTGGACCCCGACCGGATCCCGCTGTCCCCCGGGGCGCGCGTGCACCTCTGCGGGCCGGTGCCGTTCATGAGCCTCGTGCGGAGCGGGCTGCGGCGCCGGGGCGTGCCGGCGGACCGGATCGCGTACGAGGTGTTCGGGCCGGGCATGCTGCGCGGCTGACGGTCCCGCACCGGCGCGCGGTGCCCTGCCGGCCGGCGGGGCACCGCGAGCGTCCGGCCCGTGGTCGCGCCTCGATCAGTACGCGACCAGCACGGCGGTGGTCACGGGTTCACCTCGGCGGGGCCACGGGTGGCGCTCGGCGGCAGGGTGAGGCGCACCACGCAGGCGGTCGGCGCGCCGAACGGTTCCAGCACGGCGCCGTTCGGCGGCCCGCCGGCCTGCTCCAGGGCGCCGCGTACGACACCGACGTGCAGTCCGCAGATGGCGTCGGGGTTGCGGCCCACCAGTTCGAGGAACGGGCAGGTGGACAGGTGGATCTCGGTGCTGCCGTCGGCCGTCGGGTGAAGGCTGGGGTTGAAGCCGAGACCGTGGAGCACCGCCAGCAGGGTGTCGACGGGGTTCCCGCCCGGGGGCGTCGCCGCGGCGAGGTGGTGCCCCCACTCCCGTCCGGCGCGGGCCGCCTCGGCCCGGACGTCACCCCGGCCGTCGCGGGCGAGGTGGTCGAGCAGGGCGGCGGCCAGCGCCCGGTACGGCGCCGGAGCCGGGCCCTCCTCGGCGGTCACCCGGTAGCGCCACGCCGGCCGCCCCGGCTGACCACCGCTCGCACGCGCCTTGACCAGCAGGCCGGCGTCCACGAGCCGGTCGAGGTGCGTACGCGCGGTGGAGGGGTGCAGGCCTGTCCGTTCGCCGACCTCGGCGATGGTCAGGCCGCCACCGGCCGCGCGCACCAGCTCGAGGATCGAGGCCCGGCTCGCGGTGCCGAGGGCGCGGTGCCGGGTGGAGTCGATGACCTCCCCGGCCGGCCCTGTGCTCGGGGTTTTCACGATGAACGACGTTACAACGTCGAACGTCGTCACAACCACCCGGTGCGGGTCCGCGAAGCGGGGAGGCATGGGCAACCGACGGGTTTCCTGCCCGGTGACTCAGGGCTCAGGCGGCGTGGGTAGCGTGCCCGTCATGAGTGAGGACACCTTCCGCTCGGTGGAGATCGAGCGCACGAAGCTCGGGCAGTACGTCGTGCGGAACGTCCGCGGCGGGTCGATCGCGGTGGGCACGGGCGAGGACGGCAGCTTCACGCCGGTCGAACTGCTGCTGGCGGCCATCGGCGGCTGCACCGCGGTGGACGTGGACTACATCACGAGCCGCCGGGCCGAGCCCACCCGGTTCTCCGTGGCCGTCACCGGTGACAAGATCCGCGACGAGACCGGCGGGAACCGGATGCAGAACCTCCGGGTCGAGTTCACGGTGACGTTCCCGGAGGGCGCTGACGGCGACAAGGCGCGGGAGGCGCTGCCCCGGTCGCTGCAGCAGTCGCACGACCGGCTCTGCACCGTCTCCCGCACGGTCGAACTCGGCACTCCCGTCTCGATCGTCGAGGCGGCCGCTTCCCCGGAGGACTGAGGGGCGGTCGGTGGGCGCCCCGCGTCGCGGGGGCCGACGTCACCAGCGGCGCAGCGCGGCCGTCATCTGTGCCAGGGCGAGGTGGGCGGCGTCGAACAGGGCCAGCTTCCGCGGGAAGTTGTGGATCAGCCCCTGGTACCGGGTGGCGGTGACGGGAACGCCGGCCGCCAGCAACGCGGCCGCGTACCGCTCCCCCTCGGCGCACAGCACGTCCAGCTCGGCGGTGATGACGACGGCCGGGGCCAGCCCGGCGAGGTCCGCGCGCAGTGGATCGAGGTCCGGCTGGGTGCGGTCCACGCCGGGTGGGGCGTACGCGTCCCAGAAGAACCGCATCTCCTCCCGGTCCAGGCCGTACTCGTCGAGCGCCGGGTAGTCGGCCGCGGGGTCGATGACCGGGCAGACGAGGAGCTGACCTGCGAGGCGGAATCCCTCGTCCCGGGCGCGCCGGGCGGTCACCGCCGCGAGATGCCCGCCCGCGGAGTCACCGGCCACCACGATCCGGCCGGCGTCGAGGCCGTGGCGGGCCGCCCCGGGCCCGCGCAGCCAGGCCAGCGCGCGCGCCATGTCGTCCACCGCGGCCGGGTACGGGTGCTCGGGGGCGAGCCGGTAGTCCACCGAGAGCACCGCCCACCCGGACGCGGCGGCCACCTGCCGGCACAGCCCGTCGTGGGTGTCCACGCCGCCCATCACCCAGCCCCCACCGTGGGCGAAGAGGACCACCGGCATCGCGTCGTGGTCGTCGTCGCGGTAGAGGCGGGCGGGCACACCGCCGGCGTCGACGTCGACCACGGACCGGATCTCCGGCCCGTCGCCCACCTCGGCCGGGGTGGCCTCGAGCATGCTGAGCCGTACCGCCGGCAGGGTCGCCCGGGTGAGCGGGACGCGCTGCTGGACCTGCATGGCGGCCCGGGCCTGGGGGTGCAGCCGGAGGGGATCCACCCGCCCAGTATCGCCCGCACGGCGGTCGCCCACGTGCCCGCTCGGCGGTGTCGGACCGGCGCGGAGGTGGCTACGGTGTGGGCTGTGGACGGGCTTCTCCCGGCACTGCCGGAGGACTGGGAGCGCTGCCTCGCGGTGGCCGCGCACCCCGACGACATCGAGTACGGCGCCGCCTCGGCGATCGCCCGCTGGACGGCCCAGGGCAAGCAGGTCACCTACCTGCTGGCCACCCGGGGCGAGGCGGGGATCGACGGCCTGCACCCGGACCGGGCGGCGCCGTTGCGCGAGGAGGAGGAACGCGCCGGGGCCCGGGAGGTCGGCGTGGATGTCGTGGAGTTCCTCGACCACCGCGACGGGGTTGTCGAGTACGGTCCCGACCTGCGCCGCGACATCGTGCGCGCGATCCGGAGGCACCGGCCCGAGGTCATCGTCTCGGGGGCGTTCACCGTCCGCATGGTGGGCGGCATGACCAACCAGGCCGACCACCGGGCCGTGGGGCTGGCCACGCTGGACGCCGCCCGCGACGCGGGCAACCGGTGGATCTTCCCCGAGCTGGTGGACGAGGGGTTGCCGCCCTGGGGCGGGGTGCGCTACGTGTGCTTCGCGGGCGCGGAGCGGCCCACGCACGGCGTGGACGTCACCGGCGAGCCGCTGCGACGGGGCATCGCCTCGCTCGAGGCGCACGCCGAGTACACCCGGGGCCTGGGCGTGGCGGGGCCCGAACCCGGGCCGATGCTCACGTGGGCGGCCCGCCAGGGCGGGCCGGCGCTGGGCGTGGAGGCGGCCGTCCTGTTCGACGTGCACGCCCTGGCCTTCGAGGGCCCACCGCCCTGGCTGTGAACCCTGCTCTCCCCCGCCTGGGCGAGGGCTAGCGGCAGGGGCTGTCTCCGGACGTGAAGGGCAGGTCCAGATACCGGGCGCGGTTGTTGCTGATGTCTCCGTACAGGTCCGCGATGCTCGTGCTGTTGACGTTGTACGAGACGACGAGGCTGTTCCCGGTGCTCAACGTCGGGTGCACGGCCACGTTGTAGGTGTAGATGTCGCCCGCCGCGTCGGCGTCGTACGCGGGTTGCCCCTCCGGCGTGTCGTAGACCTGCACCCGCTCGGTACCGGAGAAACCGAACGGCGTCGACGCCGTGTGGACGTAGATCTCGGAGCCGAGGTAGCTGTCCGTGGTGACCAGGACGTACCGGCCCTGCACCTGCGCGACGCCGTACGACGAACCGACGTCCTCCAGGATCGCGGCGGAGTCACCCTCGTCCGGGGACCACCCGCTGCCCGTGTAGAACTCCCAGGCGCCGTCGAGGTGACCGGCCCGGGCGCGCGCGACGTGCGCCTGCTTGCCCGGCCACTGCGACCCCGTGCCGTAGATGTAGATGTAGTCGTCCACGCGGAGAAGCTCCACGCCCCACTGGATGCCGTGGCCGTCGTACGTGGGGGCCACGTGCTGCAGGCGCAGATCCGGCAACGACAGGGACGCGAGGTCCGTCCCGATCCACTCGAAGCCGAAGTGGCCCTCGCCGGCGGCCCGCTGCTGGAACTCGAAGACGTACAGCTTGCCGTCGTCGACGATGCCGTCACCGTTCCAGTACCACGGATCGTCGGTGCCGGCCGGGCCGACGATCGGGAGCGGGCTCGCCGAGGTCCCGCGCAGGATGGTCTGGGTCGGCCGTTGGCTGCGGCCGTGCGCCGTCACGATCGTGTTGTGCACCGGGGCGTGCGGCGTGATGCTCCGGCCGGGGCCCACGGGGCCCAGGAACGTGTCGTTGAACAGCCACGCGGTGCGGCCGTCCGGCAGTGGCGTCGAGTAGGTGCCGTCGCCACCGGCCCACTCCCCCTCGCCGGCGCCGTCTCCGAAGTGCGCCCACTTCTGCTGAAGTCCGACCGCCGGCCGGGCGGCCGTCACGACCGGCCCACAGCCGTCGCCGGCCGCGGTGCTGGCGTTCGCCCCGGCGGCCGGCCCGATCACCGCCGCCGTCGAGCCGACGAGCAGTGCGACGAGACCTCCACGGACGCGGCTCCGGCGCATGTCCCCTCCCCCATCACCACACCATTCCAAGATCATCGACATTTCCACGTTCGCGGCCGGGCGTCAAGATCGGTCCACGGTGTCACTCGTCTCGGCGGTGGGGAAACGGTGGTGTGCGGGATGTCGACGGCCCGGCCGCGCGCCGATGCCCTACTTCCGCGGCCCCGCGTCGGTTCGGTTCGGCGGTCCGCCGTGCCCGAGCACGACCGCCATCCGGGGTACTCACCCGGGTTCTGCCAGCCGGCTCAGGGCGATGTGTAACGATGGAAGACGTGGGACCTGCGAAAACTGCTATGCCTGTTGTGTCGCCGCTTGCTGGCGAGCCGATCAAGCGCGCCGACGCCGAGCGGCTCGCTGGCGTGCTCAAGGCGTTCGCCGACCCGGCCAGGCTACGTCTGCTCAGCCTCATCCAGTCCAATCCGGCGGGTGAGGCGTCCGTGACCGACCTGACCGAGCCGCTGGGGCTCTCCCAGCCGACCGTGAGCCATCACCTCCGGATCCTCACCGAGGCCGGTCTGCTCGAGCGCGAGAAGCGCGGTGTCTGGGCGTACTACCGCCTGGTGCCGTCCGCGATCGCCGACATCGCCGACCTGTTGACGCCGCCGCGCAAGCGGGCGACGAAGAAGGCCGCCCGCTGAACGACGCCGGTTCATGACGACGCCAGGCGGGTGCAGTGGGCAACCGTCGCGTCGTCGGGCACCGGAGCGTCCGGCGCCGCGCGAGGGTGGGCCTCGGCCTCCCGGACGCGGCGGATGACGCCGGCCGGGCCGCGGGCGTCGAGCAGTTCCAGTACGCCGGGCCAGTCGGTCAGGCCGTACGGGCTGACGATGCGGCTCGCGCCGTTGCTGAGCAGCGCGACGCCGGTGAGGTCGTCGAGGGGCCGGCTGCCGGTCACCGACTCCTCCGCCGCGTGTGGGTCGTCCTTGGCGATCCAGTAGCCGCCCGGCTGGTTCCGGCGCGCCCGTAGCGCCTCGGAGCAGGCGGCCCGGACGCGGTCGTACGCCGGGGTTCCCCTCGCGATGCCCCGCAGGGGCTCCGCGCAGATCCGCCGGTTGGTGACCTCACGGTCGTCGGTGACGACCTGGGGGCCGCCGCCGACCGGGTCGAGGACGACGGTGCAGTCCGCGAGGACGAGGTGGTCCAGGCTGCCCCGGTACGAGCGGACGATCGCCACCGTCGCCTGCGGGCTGGCGGGGTGGGTGACGTCGCAGGTGGCCTTGTGCTCGGCGGTGACCTCGTCGATCGAGGTCGCGAGGATCGCCGTGAGGGGTTGGCCGTCGTCGCGCGACAGCCGGCCGAGCAGCGCCCCACCGAGACGGCGGGTGTACCAGGCGACCCCGTGTACGCAGATCGACTCGGTGCCCGGGATGCCGGCACCGTCCAGCAGCACGACGGCGCCGGGCACCGCGCCGGCGAAGTCCTCGTTCGGCCGGCCGGGCGTGCCGGCGCTGGTCGCCATGCTGACGTGCACCCACGGCCTCCCGTCGACGGCGGGGAGTCGGAACACCGCTCAGGGTACGGCGAACCCGTCCCCGCGCTCGGCCGCCGGCCGCCGGGGGGTGTCGCGCCGAACCGATGATCGACTCGACATCCGTGTAGTCGCGGTGTCCACCCGACCCGGACACCGCGACATCCACGGAACCCGTGTCGATCACCGCTCCGGAGCCCACCTGCCCGCCGCCGGCCGGTCTGCCGAGCGCGAAGCGGGTTGCCCGGGGTGTGCCTTCTCCCCCAGGCTGGCGGCATGACCCCGGCGGAGCTGGCCGAACGGACGCGACGGCTGACAGACCTCTACGCGGCGTTCAACGCACGCGACCTGCCCTCGTTGATGGCGGCTCTGGCAGCGGACGTCTGCTGGCCGAACGGCTGGGAGGGCGGGATCGTGCAGGGGCGCGACGCCGTGGCGGCCTACTGGCAGCGGCAGTGGGCGCAGATCGACCCGAGGGTCGAGCCCACCGCGTTCGGTGTCGACGCCGACGGTCGGGTCGCGGTGACGGTGCACCAGGTCGTCCGGGACTCCGAGGGCGCAATCCTGGTCGACCACACGGTCACGCACCTGTACCGCTTCGCCGGCACGCTCGTTGCGGAGATGGAGATCCGGGAGTGACCGCACCGTCGTCGCGGGCGTGACGACGGCGGCCGTGGCGGATCGTCGTCCCGGACCGCCGCCGCTGTGGTACGACTGCCGGAAGGGCAGTCAGGACCGCTAGGAACGGGCGAACCGGATGAGGGGTGGGGCGGCGGCGCTGCTGCGGCGACCCGAGGATCCGCGGGCGACGTTCCTGGAACTGTTCTTCGACCTCGTGTTCGTGTTCGCGCTCGCCGCGCTGTCCGCCGGGCTCTCGGCGGACTTGAGCGGGCGGGGCGCCTTCCAGACGCTGGTGCTGCTGTTCGCCCTGTGGTCGGTCTGGACCTCGACGGCGGGGCTCACCGATCGCCTGGATCCGCAGCAACCGGTGGTGCAGCTGCTCGTCCTCGCGACCATGTTCGGCACGCTGCTGATGGCCGCGGTGACGCCGGAGGCGTTCGGCGAGCAGGGACTGTTCTTCGCCGTCACCTTCGTCACCACCCAGATCGGTCGCACCGTCCTCGCCATGCTCATGCTGCGCGGGCATGCGGCGTGGCGTGCCTTCGCGCGCCTCCTGTTCTGGCACTGCCTGGCGGCCGTGCCGTGGATCGCGGGCGCCCTCGCGCACGGCGGCCAGCGGGGCGTGCTGTGGGCGTTGGCGGTCGCCGCGGAGTACGTGGCTCTCGCGCTGGGCCTCCCCACACCGCGGCTGGGTCGCGCGTTCATGCAGGGTCCGGAGTTCGCGATCTCCGGCGAGCACCTGGCCGAACGGTACCGTCAGCTGTTCATCATCGGGCTTGGCGAGCTCGTCCTGGTCACCGGGTTGACCATCCGGGACAACCCCATCGGGCCCGGCCGGATCGCCGCGGTCGTGGTCGCGTTCGCCACCACGGCGCTGCTGTGGCGCATCTACATCCATCGGGCCGGCGGCCTGCTGGCCGAGGCGATCGGCGCGGCGCGGGACCCCGTCCGCGCCAGCATCTGGTCGCTGTACGCACACCTGCTGATGGTCGCCGGCATCGTCCCCGGTGCGGTCGCCGTCGAACTCGTCATCACGCACCCGTCCGGGCGTACGTCGCCGGCGTGGGTCACGGTCATCCTCGGCGGGCCTGCGCTGTTCCTCGTCGGGAGGAGCATGTTCGAGTACGCGGTGTTCGGTCGCGTTTCCCGCGACCGCGTGATCGGTGTGGTCGCGCTGGCCGCCAGCGCACCGGCGATGGTCCTGCTGCCCCCACTGGCGGTCGCCGTCGTGCCCGCGCTCGTCCTGGCCTCGATCGCCGTGTCCGACGCGCGGCGTGCCCGGGGCGGCCCACCCGAGCACTCGTCGCCGCCGCGCTAGCCCCGGGTACACCGGGACCGTCTCGGCGGGCGTCCGCTGTGACCGAGGTCGCGGGCGTCGGGCCGCCGGGGTCGGACCCGGGCGGCCTAGGGTCGGGGAGGTGAGCGTCAACGACGACGATGCCGGTCGACCTCCGTCGCCGGGGCCCGGCGGGTCGCCGGCCCGGGCGGGCATCGACGTGGCCGCGGTCCGGGCGGCCGCGCACCGGCAGAGCCGGCGGGTGACCGCCGGCATCGGGGACATGGCCGAGTACCTGTCCCGCCAGGTGGCGGACGAGTCGCACCGGGAGGCGACCGGCCCGCTGCTGGCCGGGTCCGGTGCCAGCGGTGTCGTGCGGCACCACGGCCGGATCGTCGCCGAGTGGGGTGACGCGACAGCCACGGAGATGCTCTTCAGCGGCACCAAGAGCGTCGTGGCCACCGTGGCGGGTGTCGCGTTCGACCGCGGCCTGCTCGACCCCGCGGCCGAGGTGGTCGACACGGTCCGCCATCCCCTCCTCGACCGGCTGGGCCTCGACGGTGTGACCTGGCACCACCTGTTGCAGCAGACCAGTGGGTGGACCGGCGAGCTGTGGGGCAAGCCGACCCGGGTGGACGCGCAGAGCCGCCGCGAGGGCTTCGAGCGTGAGGGCGCGCCCGGCACGGGGTGGGCCTACAACGACGTCCGGGTGAACCTGCTGTGCCTGGCCCTGACGGTGCTGTTCCGCCGGCCGCTCGCCGACGTGCTGCGCGAGGAGGTTCTCGCTCCGCTCGGCGCCACCGAGACCTGGTCCTGGCACGGCTACCGCGACTCGGTGGTCGAGATCGACGGGAGGCCCGTGCCGGTGGTCAGCGGCGGGGCGCACTGGGGCGGTGGTCTGTGGATCTCCGCAAGGGACCTCGCGCTGCTCGGCGAGCTGTACCGGTGCCGGGGCGGGTGGCAGGGACGGCGGGTGCTCAGTACGGAGTGGATCGACCGTGTCTGGAGCCCGTGCGAGTTGAACCCCGACTACGGCTACCTCTGGTGGCGCAATGACTCCCAGCGGGTGCAGCCCGGCGCCCCGGCCAGTGGCCGGTGCGCCCGGGGCAACGGGGGTCGACACCTGCTCTGGGTCGACCCCGCGCGTGATCTGGTGATCGCGTCGCACTGGGGTGACGACGTACGGACGCTGATCGCCGAGGTGTCCGCCGCCGTTCCGGTCACCTGACGGTCCGGGGGATCAGCTAGCGAGACCCGCGACCGTTCCGGGGTGGCTCCGGGTCGCGAGAGCCGGCGCCGGACGGTCGGGATCGGCCGCCGGGACGTTGTCGAGGTAGGGGTCGTCGTCGTGGCGCGGACGGAGGCTGTTCGCGGTCACCGTGTCCACCGCGGTGCCGACGGTCTCCGCCGGGCGGTACCGCAGCGTGGCAGCGGACCTGTTGGAGCACAGGATGACGCCGGGACGCCAGGAGCCGTCGCGTCGTACCCAGACGCGGTCTCCCTCACCGAACCCTTCTGGCGGAACCGGGACCGCCCTCGCGTGTTCGTGCGGGCTCAGCGGTGGCGCGGACATCATCGCCCTCCGATCTGCCGGATCCACTGTGGCTACTGCTCCGACGAGCATGGCAGTGCGAACGTCATCGTGCAAGATTTCACGCAGACAAGATGTCACGGTGAACTCGTGCAGGGATGCGGTCATCAGTTACTCTGCGTGCGACGCGATCTTCGATGAAGGCGCGCGTCCAGGGCGCGAGGATCGGAGCATGGCCGGTGTACTGCGGAAAGACGCCTATCCGACTCTCGCTGTTGCGCTCGGCTGATTACAGTCCGTGATTGACTCGTCTGTGATCGCGCAGAGGCAAACCCCTCAGATTCGGAGAGCGGCCGGCGCGGGCCGTCTACAAAGGAGCTACTGATGCCTGACAGCAACGGGTGGATGATGTCCAGCAGGTCGACGGGCAACGGGGGCAGTTGCGTCGAAGCTCGCCGTAACGCGGAGCTGATCGAGGTCCGCAACAGCAAGAACCCGGCGGCTGGCATCGTGCGGTTCACCGTGGAGGAGTGGGACTCGTTCCTCTACGGCGCCAAGCGGGGAGAGTTCGACAAGCTTCTGGGCTGACAGGCGCGACACGAAGGCGGTCGCCCGCACGACCGCGACGACGAGCGGGCCAGAGCCCGCCGGGCTCCGCCGGCGGGCTCTGGCTTGTCGAGCCGCTCGATTACGGGATTCGTCCGACGCCCGCGAGCCCGGAGCTGAGCTTGGGGTCGTCGGCGAAGTACTGCGGGTCGTCCGGGGCGGGCCGCCACAGCGGCATCCACACCAGGCCCGGCTCCACGAGGTCGAGCCCGGTGAAGAACCGCTCCACCTGGGCACGGCTGCGCAGGCCCAGCGGTGTGGCGGTCTTGCGCCGGTAGATGTCGTGGGCCACGTCCAGCTCGCCCTGGTCGTGAGGCGCCTCGTCCGCCGTCGCGTGCGACACGAGCAGGTAGCTCCCGGGCGCGAGAGCCGCCCGCAACTGCCCCACGGCGTCGTACGCGAGGTCGTCGTCGGGCACGAAGTGCAGCACCGCGCCCAGCAGCAGCCCGATCGGCTGGTCGAAGTCGAGCAGCGCCGTGACCTGCGGGTGCGACAGGATGGACTGCGGATCACGCAGGTCACCCCGGACGGCCGTGGCCCCCTCGTTGCCCTCGAGCAGTTCCAGGCTCTCCGCCACCGCCACCGGGTCGATGTCCACGTAGACCACGCGGGCGTCCGGGTTGATCCGCTGGACGATCTCGTGGACGTTGCCCTCGGTCGGGATCCCCGAGCCCACGTCGAGGAACTGGCGCACCCCGGACTCGGCGAGGAACCGCACGGCGCGCCGCAGGAACGCCCGGTTGGTGCGGGCGAGTTGCGGCCCCAACGGCAGCACCTGAAGCATCGCCTGGGCGGCCTCCCGGTCGGCAGGGAAGTTGTACGTGCCGCCGAGGTAGTAGTCGTAGATCCTGGCCGCGGTCGCCGGCTTCGCCTCGCCGTCGTCGATCACACCAGCCATGCCGCCCCTTCCGTGATGAGTTGTACGAACGCTCCGGGCCTGAGCGGACCGGGAGATCATCCCCGTCAGGGGCCTATCGGAGGTCGTCCAGCGGGACCGCGGCGTCGTGGACCAGCTGGAATATCCGGCGGTACTCGTCCACCTCGTGGGTTTCCTCGAGGTAGAGCGCGCCGACGTGGGACTCCAGGTAGACCGTGTCCGGGTCGTCGGGATCGTCGAAGTCCAGGATCCGGAACGCGCCGGCCATCGCCGCGTGCGCGCCCGCGGAGAACGGCAGGATCCGGATCTCCGCCTCACCGCGCGCCGCGATGGCCCGCAGGTGTTCGCGCTGCTCGTCCAGGACCGCCTTGCCGCCGACCGGCCGGGCCAGCACGTTCTCGCCGAGGACGAACACCAGCCGCGGCGCGGGTTCGCGCGCGAACAGGGCCCGCTGCCGTTGCATCCGCAGCTTGACGTGCCGCCGTGCGGACTCCTCGTCGGTCGCCCGCTCGGCCGCGTACACGGCCAGCGCGTACCGCTCGGTCTGCAACTCGCCGGGGATGATCTCCCCGTAGTAGGTGCTGATCCGGGTGGCGCTGGCCTCCAGGCCGACGTAGAGCTTGAACCAGTCGGGGATCACCGGGTTGGCGTCCCACCACTCCTCCTGCGAGGTGCCGAGCGCGAGGTCGGCCAGCACGTCGGTGACGCTCTGGTCGACGCCGTACAGCCAGCACAGCGCCCGCACGTTCGCCGCGGTCACCGGGACCTTGCCCGTCTCGATCCGGTGCAGGGTCGGCTCCGAGATGCCCAGCCGCGCCTCGGCCACCTCGCGCCGGGTCTTGCCGCTGGCCAGCCGAAGCCGGGTCAGCCGGCGGCCGAGGGTACGGCGCACCACACGCTGGCCTGTGATCGGCACGCCCGACCTCCCACCAAGCCGGTCTACTTGCGACGACCCGAAGACCTTACCGTCTCCGGAGTCCCGCGTGTACCCCGCGTTAAACCGGCTTTTCGCGGCGGTCGGGCCGCTTTCCGTTCACTCGATCGGCTCGGCGACGATCAGGCCCGCAGGCGCGGCCAGCGGCAGGTGCGCCACGACCCGCCAGCCGGTCGTGTCGAGCCACTGTGCCACCTCGCCCGCCTCGTACGTGTCGCCGCCGCTGATCATGAGGAACTCCCCCGCGCCCAGCCGGGTCGCCGGGTGGGGCGCGGACGCGTCGCGCCACCAATCGACCAGCAGCAGGCGGCCCTCCGGTGCGACAACGGCCCGCAACCGGGACAACAGGTCGGTGTTGCGCTCCGGCGAGAACAGGTGCAGGACGTTGGCCACGACCATCACGTCGTGCCCGGCCGGCAGCGGGTCGACGAACACGTCCGCGCCGACCAGGTCGAGCCGGCCCGCGACGGCGTCGTCGGCGACCTTGTCCCGGGCGACCGCCACCACCTCGGGCAGGTCGAGGAGCGTCGCGGTGAGCTGCGGATACGCGCCGAGGATCGGCTTGACGAAGGTGCCGATGCCGCCGCCGACGTCGAGCACCCGGCGGTGCGGGCCGAAGTCGTACGCCCCGGCGAGGTCGGCGGCGGTCTCCGCGGTCACCAGCGCCACCGACGACTCGTACGCCTGGATCTGTGCCTCGGTCAGGTCGGTGCGGACGCCCTCCCGGGTGCGGAACGCGACCGACGCCCGGGCCCAGGTCGAATAGCTGACCGTGTCCCAGTAGGTCAGCATGGGACGCATGTCGAGCGGGCCGCGGCCGGCCAGGAACGCCTCGGTGTCGGGGGCGTTGCGGTAGCGCTCACCGTCGTGTTCGAGCAAGCCGGTGGCGACCAGCAGGTCGGCGAGCGCGCGGGCGCTGCGTACCGGGAGGTCGCAGCGAGCGGCGAGGATCGGCGCGGTCGCACCCTCGGCCGGCATGGCGGCGAAGAGGCCGACCTCGGCGGCCACGAAGAGCGCCTTGGCGGTCATGAAGCCGGATGCCACGCCGGTGATGCGCGCGGGGTTCAGTGGCGGTGCGGGGTCTGCGCCGTGCGGGACGTCGGACCCGGACCCGTCGGACGGCGGTACGAACACGCGCTGGATCTGCTGATCAGCCACCGATCCCCCGATGATCGTTATCCATCTATGCGTGGAGGCCCATGCTACGGCCACGACGACCGGGTCAGCCACCCCCTTTGCCATGCTGGACGCCATGAGCGATCAGCCCCCGGACGGCCTCCCCCGCTACCGCGTCCTGACTGGGCCCGACGACGAAGCCTTCTGTCGCAGGGTCAGCGAGGCCCTCGACCTCGGGTTCCGCCTCCACGGCGGCCCGGCCGTCACGTTCAACGGTGACCGGGTGATCGTCGCCCAGGCCCTCACGTGGCCGGGCGAGGACGACTGACGAGGCCGCGCCGCGCGGACGGAGGGACCCCGGCCGGTGGTGAACACCGGCCGGGGCCCCTCGGACGCGATCAGGGCCAGGTCAGCCGTCGGACTCCGCCGGCGGGATGAGGGCACCCGGCACGTCGTCCGGTGCGAAGAACGTGTCCTCCCCGGGGTACGGCTTCGCCCAGTCGTGCGCCTGGTACCACGTGAGGTGGTTCATCTGCGCGGGGTTCGCGTAGTCCGCCTTGGCGTCGGGCCCGGTCAGCCGCTGGTGCGACCTCCACTCGTCCCACTGCGCCGCCAGCTGCTGCTTGTCCGCCGGCACCGTGGCCGACGGCGCGGCCGCGGCGAGGGGGTTCTGCGGCGCGGGGGTGTCCACGCCGCAGGCGGGCGGGGTGGGCAGACCCGCGGTCAGCGACGTCCGGTTGGGCACGGCGGTGAACGGGGTGTAGTCCGGCTTCCTGGTGAACACCTGACGCATCGGGCTGGCCGCGCTGTCCTTCTGGTTCATCGGGCGGATCCCGAGGATCTGCTCGATGGTCCGGATCATCGTGATCTGGGTGTAGTAGCGGCTGTCCACGACACCGCGTTGGGCCCAGGGGCTGATGATCTGGATCGGGGCACGGTGGCCGTCGACGTGGTCGAGGCCGGCCTGCGAGTCGTCCTCGACCACGAAGATCGCAGAGTCCCTCCAGTAGCGGCTGTGCGAGATCGTGTCAACGATCCGGCCGACCGCGAGGTCGTTGTCCGCCACCTGGGCGGCCGCGTTCGGCGGCCCACCGGTGTGGTCGCTGGAGAGCCAGAACATGTTCAGGTTCGCCGGCCCGTTCTTCTCGAAGTCACGCTTCCAGATCTCGTACCGGTAGATGTCCGGGACGCCGAGGTCGTACTTCGGGAAGCCGGGCACCGACACGCTGTTGAGCGACGGGATCGGCGAGGACGAGACCATGCGGTACGCGGTGTCCTGCCCGGTCGCCGCCATGTTCACGGTGTCGCAGTACAGGTTCTGCCAGGTGGAGCCCGGCGGCTTGGTCAGGAACTGGTGGAACTCGCCGAAGTTGCGCACGGTCTTGCCGGCCGCCTGCGCGCCGGTCCAGATGAAACCGGTCCGCTGGTGGCCGAGGGCGTCGTCCTCGGTGTCGTAGCTGCGGATGTACTCACCGGCCGTGGACTCGGTGTACTCCGGGTTGTCGGCCTGCATCAGCCAGTTGTGACCCTCGGCCGAGTTCGTGCCGATGTCGTAGGTGTTGTCGTACAGCCCGAACTGCGTCGCCAGCGCGTGCTGGTTCGGCGTCACGTTCTCGCCGAACTGCGCGAGCGCCGGGTCGCCGTTGCCCCGCGGGTCGTCGCCGAGGACCTGGTCGTACGTCCGGTTCTCCTTGACGACCAGGAAGACGTGCTTGATCGTCGAGGGGTCGCCGAGGCGCTGCGGCACCGGCACCGGCTTGGCCTTGCTGCCCTTGGCCTCCTTGACCGAGCCGTCGGTCCAGCCGTTCTGGCTGAACACCTTGCCGGTCTCGGACCTGATGGTGTTGTCGCTCGGCAGCTGGAAGCGCTGCAGGCTCGACGTCGTGTCGTGGGTGCCGTGCCCGGCGGCGGTGGTGGGACGGCGGGCGTCGATGCCACGGGTGTTGGAGATCAGCACCTCCTTGCCGACGGTGGTGACCTCCGCGGGGAAGTAGTCCGTCGGGAGCAGGCCGACGTAGCTGACCGGCTCCAGTGGGGTCGTGTACCGGTAGACGGCGACCGCGTTGGCGCGGCCGAGCGTGACCAGAAGGTGCCCGTCGTCGGTGAGCGTCACGGCGTTGGGCTGGTAGCCCACCGTCGCCTCCGGCCACGGCTGGGTGGCGATGGTCTGGACGACCGTGTTGCGCGTCATGTCGATGACCGACACGTCGTCGCTGTTGGTGTTGGTGACGAACAGCGCCCCGTTCCTGGCGTACAGGGCGGTCGGGTGCAGGCCGACGTCGATGGTCGCCGGGGCGCTGGTCGGGTTCGCCACGTCGATGACGCTGACCGTGCCGGTCGTGGTCGACGCGGTCACCGGGTCGGCCGGAACCTGGGTGTTGTACGAGTTGATCGTGCTCTCGCCGGGCCGCGCCGGGCGACCGCCCTCGTTGCTGACGTAGAGCTTGGTGCCGGCGAGAAGCATGTCGCGCGGGGCGTTGCCCACGGTCCAGCTCCGCGTGACGGTCCCGGTGGCCGTGTCGATGGCGACCACCCGGTTCTGGCCGTTGACGGCGGAGTAGACGGTGGCGCCGTCGGGCGAGAACACCGCCTCGGCCACCAGCGCGCGCTTGGGCCCGTCCTGGGGGATCCGGATGAACGTCGGGTTGGCGAGCGTGCCGTCGGCGTTCACGGTGAACCGGGTGTAACCGTCGGCCTGGCCCAGCCAGAGCTGGGACCCGTCGGGCGAGTACGTCGGCCCTTCCTGGCCCACGTCGTTGCCGCTGATGCGCAGGTTCGCGGCCGCGTTGTTGCCGACGAGCTGCTGCACCTTCCAGGTCTTGAGGTCGACGATGGCCAGTGCCATCCCACCGTCGGTGATCGAGGCCGCCAGGTGGGTGCCGTCCGGGCTGACGGAGGACGACATGATCTTGCCGTTGTTGACGACGAGGCGCTCGCCAATCGGGTCGATGTACTGGTCGTCGGACACGACCAGACCCTTGTCGGTCGTCTGGCCGACCTGGTCGGTGCCGAACTGCTGCGTCTGGGCGAATGCGATACCGGTGCCGGCGGCGACGACGACGGCGGTGGTGCCCGCCGTCGCCAGGGGTAGCCCGCGGCCGATGCGTCGACGGAGAAGGCCGGACAGGTCCCTCTCCACACGCCGACGGCGGCGTGTTACCTGCATGGGGTCATCCCTTCGTGGTGTGGAGCAGCTCGACGTTGCCGTCGAACTGCCAGAGCGGGTTCGGCGCGTCCCCGACCGGGGTCCGCACCAGGAAGTAGCCGTTCACTTCCTTCGGTCCGTCGCCGTCGGCGACGAACCGCCCGTCCGGGGTGACGTCGAGCTGGTAGATGGCCGTGCCCGCGGCCTCGACGTCGGGGAGGTGCCAGGAGACGACGCAGCGCCAGTCGTTGCCCGGCCCTTCGGGGGTGAGCTTGCCGCCGCCCTTGTTGCACGCCGCCGTCGCCCTGAGCTGCGCTTCGGTGACGTCGGGGCGGTTGAGCTGCGCGGTCTGCATCCGGTAGAGGTGGGCGAACGCCGTGGCGACCGAGCGCTGGACCTTGTCCTGCTCGATCCCGGAGCCCGTCGCCGGGGTCGCCACGGCCACGAACCCGACCGTCACCCCGAGCAACGCGGCCAGCGGCAAGGCGCCGACCGTGATCGCCCGGCGCCCCGAGCCGTCGTCCGTCAGGTTGCTGAAGTCGCGCCGTACGAACAGCAGGTACGCCAGCGCCGTCGCGGTGACGGCCCACACGAGGCTGACCACGATGCCGATCAGCAGCGGGCCGAGCTGCGCCGGGCTGGTGAACAGGCCGTTCCAGGCGATGAAGGCGTAGCCGGGCAGCGCGAGGCGTACGGCGACCGGCAGCGGCAGCATCTGGGCGAGCTGCATGGCGAGCGCGACGAGCGCGGGCAGCAGCAGGCCCATCGGGGACCGCCCCAACGCGACCGACCCGAGCAGCCCGATCGCGGCGAGAGCGAGGGTCGGGGCGAGCACGCAGACCCAGGCGAGCAGGGTCCGCACGGCGGCGTCCCCGGGCGTGAGCAGGTGGCCGTCCAGCCCGACCAGCGGCTGGTTGCCGACCGCCAGGACCCCGCCCACCGCGCTGGAGCAGGCCAGCCCGGCCACGAGCAGCAGGATGACGGTGAGGCTGGACAGCGCCTTCGCGGCGAAGATCCGCCGCGGTGACCGGACCGCCACCAGCAGGTGGCGCCACGTGCCGAGCCGGTCCTCGGCGGCGAAGACGTCGCCGGCCACCACCGAGGTCAGCAGCGGGAGCGCCCAGGAGCCCGCGAAACCGAGCGTCACCAGCGGCCCGGCCCAGCCCGTGGCGTGCATCCACCGGCCGAAGAGGGTGTCGACGGGCAGCGTGCTCTGCTGGCTCACCCCGGCCACGAACAGCGCCGGCGCGATCCAGCAGGCGAGGACCAGCAGCCGGATCCGCCACTGCGACACCAGCTTGACCAGTTCGAAGCGGTACCCGCGCGACACCGAGACGCGGCGAACGCCGGCAACGGGTTCGGCGGCGACGGTCGCGGTCATCGGACGGCCTCCTGCTGGTCGGTGAGGGCGAGGAACGCCGCTTCGAGCGGTGACACCACGGGCGCCAGCTCGCGCACCGCGATGCCCGCGGTCACGAGCCGCGCCACGAAGTCGTCGAGGGCGGGCACCAGCGCGCGTACGACGAGCACCTCGGCGTCCCGCGTCCCGGCTTCGTCGACGTGGACACCGTCCACGTCGACGGCGAGCTGGCGGGCGCCCTGCGGGTCGGAGGTGCGCACCCGGTAGTCGAGTTCGCGGTTCTCGGCGGCCAGCTTGCTCAGCGGGCCGGAGAAGACGACCCGTCCGGTGGCGAGGATGGTGACCTCGGAGCACAGTGCCTCGAGGTCGTCCATGCGGTGGCTCGACAGCACGACGCTCGTGCCGTCCGCCGCGAGTCGGCTGAGGACGGTGTGGACGTGCTTCTTGCCGGCGGGGTCGAGGCCGTTGGACGGTTCGTCGAGCACGAGCAGACGAGGCTTGGTGAGCAGGGCGGCGGCGAGCCCGAGCCGCTGACGCATGCCGAGGGAGAAGCCGCTCGCCCGGTCGTCCGCGACATCGGTGAGCCCGACCTGGGCGAGCACGTCGTCGATCCCCGTGGCCCCCACGCCCTCGCCACGCAGGGCGGCCAGCGCCGCGAGGTTCTGCCGGGCGGTGAGCGAGGGATAGAGGCCGGGCCCGTCCACGAAGCCGGCGACGCCCTCGGGAGCGGCGAGCGCCCGCGCGACCGGCGTACCCAGGATCTCGAGGCGGCCGCTGTCGGCCGCGGCCAGTCCCAACAGGAGCCCGAGGAGGGTGGTCTTGCCGGCGCCGTTCGGGCCGACCAGGCCGTGGATCTGCCCGGGGGTCACGTCCAGGTCGATGCCGTCGAGTGCGACCACATCGCCGAAACATTTGGTGATCCCGCGAGCGCGGATTGCGAGTGGTGCGTCCATTGAGCCCCTTCTTTCGTCGCCCTAGGCAACGTAGGGACGGCATGCGACGCGGGCAGGGACAACCGGCTGAACGTCAATGGAACGGGAGACGACCGGCCGTCAGGTGAGCGCGGTCGGGGGCCGCCGGCATCGGGAGCTGGGTCACTATCCGCGCCGGCGTCGGCGGGGCCGTCCTCGGCCGCGCTACTGTCGGCAACTGTTGATCAAGGTGCGGCCGGTGAGGGGAAGAGCCACCATGAGTACGTCAATCGTCGTCGGGGGAAGCAACGGGCTGGGTCGGGTCATCGCGGAGCACTTCGCGGATCGCGGGGACACGGTCGTCATCACCAGCCGGGACAAGGCGCGAGCCGAGCAGGTGGCCGCGGAGATCGGCGGGGCCACCCGCGGGCTGAGCGTCGACCTCTCCCAGCCGGACACCATCGCCGCCGCGTTCGGCGACGTCGCGGAGGTCGACCACCTCGTCATCACCGCCACCAGCCAGACGCCGAACAGCCTCGGTGCCTTCGACCTCGACGCGGCGGTCACCGCCCTGACGATCAAGCTGGTCGGCTACGCCGAGACGGTACGCGTCCTGCGCGACCGTTTCCGCCCCGACGCGTCGGTGGTGCTCTTCGGCGGGGTGGCCAAGGACCGCCCGTACCCGGGATCCACCATGGTGACGACCCACAACGCGGGTCTCACCGGCCTGGTGAAGACCCTGGCCGTCGAAGTCGCCCCGCACCGGATCAACGTCCTGCACCCGGGAATCGTCGGCGACAGCCCGAAGTGGCGCGACATTCCCGCGCACCCGCACGTCGCCCGGACCCCGATCGGGCGGCTGGTGACGATGGCGGAGATCGTCGACGCGACCGACTTCCTCCTGCGTAACCGCGGTGTCAACGCCCAGGAGCTGTTCGTCGAAGGCGGGCTCCTGGCCAACTGACCCGCCAGTACGGTCGGACAGCGGGATTGGATGGGGCACCGGTGGGTGGTCAGGTCGCCGCGAGAGCGAGGACGCCGCACAGGGAGGTGGCGACGCCGACCTGTTGGATCCGCGCCAGCCGTTCGTGCAGCCAGATCCTCGCGAGGGCCATGGTGACGACCGTGTGCAGGGAGCCGACGACGGCGACGACGCCGACCAGGTCACGCGTGGTCGCCAGGGCGTACAGCGAGTCGGCGGCGACGATCAGGACGCCGATCAGTGCCATCGTCGGCAGGTCGGCACGGCGGATCGCGGCCCTGCGACCTCGTGCGACGCCGACCACCACGATGGTCGCGATGATCACCACCGAGGTGAGCCGCGCGCCGAGCAACGCCCACCGGATGTCCCCCTCGCTGGCCCGGTCCATGGCGAGGAAGAACGCACCGAACCCGAGCGCGGCCAGCAGCCCGTAGCGGACGCTCGGACCGACGCGGGCGGTGACGCCCGCGGATCGCGGCCGGCACGAGGTGATCACCAACCCGACGATCGCGAG
Source organism: Micromonospora costi (assembly GCF_003626655.1). Taxonomy (GTDB): domain Bacteria; phylum Actinomycetota; class Actinomycetes; order Mycobacteriales; family Micromonosporaceae; genus Micromonospora; species Micromonospora costi. The sequence continues at coordinate 16,425 of NZ_RBAN01000005.1, read as the reverse complement.
ACCGAGGCCGATGCCCTGCGTGAGCCCGGGCACCTGCCCGATGAGCAGTCCGCCGATCACCGGCACCACCGGCGCCGTCGCGGCGACCGGCGCGACGATGCTCATCGTCCCGACCGACAGTCCCCGGTACAGGGAGGCGATCGCCATGGCCTCCCCGGCTCCCGCCGCCGCGGCCCAGAGCAGGTACCGGCCATCCGGTGGGCCGACGCCACGCGCCGCGACGAGCGCCACCACCACGACGAGCGCCGTGGCCTGCGACACCAGCAACACCGACAGCAGCGGCGCCGAACGCGACGTCCGCCCGCCGAGAAAGTCGGAGACTCCCCAGCCGAGACTGGCACCCAGGGCCAGGAGGACGGCCAGCATGGCGTCACCGCCCGGCCGGCCGGACGAGCCGGTACGCCCGGCGCATCGCCCCAGCCGGCGCGCGGAGTGCGGCGGACCGGGGGCCGGTGAGCGGCGACCCGGTCATGTGATCGGCTGGACGAGTTGGGTCCGCCAGTCGGCCGGCGCCGGCCAGCTCGACGGGTCGGGCTCCCGGGTCAGGTCGATCCATTCGTACACCTCCCAGCCGGGACCGGCGGCCCGGCCGTGCATGGCCAGCCGTGCCTGCAAGCGGTCGTAGGCGTCGCCCAGGCGGTCGTGCGCGCCGAGGTGCACCGTCGTGATGGCCCGCCCACCGGGCAACTCCCCGGAGGAGATCCGCCCCGCGCCGGTGACGGCATCCCCGACGGGTACGCCGACCTCCACGTCGGTCTCGACGTCGCCGAAGGTGTGGTATCGGACGAAGGGCGGCCCACTCGGCGACAGCCCGCGCTCGCGCAGGAACCGCCACAGCTCGTGCAGGCTCGCTCCCTGCGCCCGGGTCAGATCCGCGATCGGCACCGTCTGCCGGGTGCTCAGCACCGACTGCGGTTCGCGCACGTCGATGGTTGTCATGGTGGCCACCCCTCTCGGGAATCGTCTGTGCTGGCGTGAACCTCAGCGTGACGGCCACCACCGGTCACGGTCCAACACCCATTCCCGCACCATCCACACAGAAGTTGTGTAGGTCCGGTAGACAGGTCAGGTGGCCGAGGATCTGGACCTGCGCCTGCTGCGGCATTTCGTCGCCGTCGCCGAGGAGCTGCACTTCAGCCGGGCCGCGGAACGGCTGTTCGTGGCCCAGCAGGCGGTCAGCCGCGACGTACGCAAGCTCGAGGACCGTGCCGGCACGACGCTGTTCGACCGGACCAGCCGCCGCGTGGCTCTCACCCCGGCGGGCCGGCGCCTGCTGGGCCGGGCCCGGCAGATCCTCTCCCTGCACGACGAGACGCTGCGTGAGCTGCGCGGTGAGGGGCGGTCACTGCTGGTCGACGTCGTCGGCCAACGGCTCACGCCGGCGCTGGTTCTCGCCGCAGCCCGAGCCCGCGCCGACGGTCACGAGTTCTTCGCCCGATTCCACGGCGGGTTGGACGCCTCCCTGCCGCTGCTGGCCGGCCACCGCCTCGACGTCACGTTCGGCCGCTGGCACGGCATCACCGGTGAGCCGCCGCACGGCTTGGAGCACCATCTGATCCGGTACGAACGGATCTCCGTCCTGGTGCCCGAGCGCCATCCGCTGGCCGAGGAGACCGAGGTACCGCTCGCTGCCCTGCGGGAAACCGACGCCTGCTGGCACTGCGGTGACCACGTCTCGGCCCAGTGGGAACAGGTGATGGAGCAGCTGTTCACCGACACCGGTATGCCACCCGCGCCGCCCCGGCCCAACGTGCGGGGCGTCGACGAGCTCGCCTACCACATCCAGCAGTGGGATCTGCCGATCCTCACCATCAGCAGCCAACCCGACGTGCCCGGGGCCGTCGTCCGACCGCTCGTGCAACCGGTCGCGATGTATCCCTGGAGCATGATCTGGCGCAAGGACCTGCGCCATCCCGGCCTCGCGGCGCTCCGGGAGGCGGCCGATGACCTTGGCACCGCCGGGAACTGGCGCGACCTGCCGGATGGCGCCTGGCTACCCAGCCCCGAGGCGGGCCTGCCACGCGCCCGCAGCCGGCGCTAGATCATTTATCCGGCAGGGCTGGCGCACCATGAACACGTCCACCGGGTCCTCGGCCTCCAGCGTGAATCCGTGCCGCTCGTACAGCCGGCGTGCTCGGCTGCCCTGCAGCACGTTCAGCCGGACCACGGTGCCGTCCCGGTCGCACCCGTCCAGCAGCACGCGCAACACGGCCGTACCGATGCCGCTGCCCTGCAGGCGCGTGGCCAGGTAGAAGTGCTCCAGCCAGTGGGCGTCCGCCGCCGGCCGCAGCGACACGCAGCCGGCGAACGCGTCACCCACCTCGATCACCCAGGTGTGCTCCGGCGCGAACCCGTCCCGCAGCCGCTGCCGCACCCGCCGCTCGTCGTACCGCCCGAGCCGCTCCAGATCAGCCCGCAGCGCCACGGCCCGCAACTCGGCGACCGTCTCGACGTCCGCCGTCGAGGCCGGCCGCATCCGCCAGTCCGCCACGATCGCCAGCCTATCGAGCGTGCGTACGGCGGATCGGGGTTGGTTCCACTCGGCCGCGTTTCCCCCTGTGGCGGTGAGGACGGCGGCGGCCGGGATCCGCACGCCGAGTGCCGCCGGTCACGGTCAGGAGCGGTCGGCCTCGGTCGGCTGGGTGGTCGGCCGGCGCCGCGCGGTGTCCGAGGGGCCGGTGTCGTCGCGCCGGCGCTGTCGCGGCCGTGACGCCGGTGGTTGCGGGATGACGTCGTCCGTGGCGTCGGGCACCGCGACGGGCGCGGTGGTACGGCTCGCCGCGGCGTCCACGAGGTCGGGCAGGTCCCGCGCGGTCAGCAGGGGCAACTCGCGGGTGGCGGCCGCGATGGGTCCCCGCTCGCCCGTGGCACCGGCGACCCGGGCCACGCGCGCTCGGCCCGTCGCGGTTCGCGCCGGCGCCCTGCGGGTCGGAGCCGGCGGTGCCGGGTCCTCCGGCTCGGCGACCGGCCCGGACCCGTCCGGGCCGGACGATGCCGGGCGGTCCGGTGTGCTGCGCGAGCGGCGCGGCGCGGCCGGCAGTAGCGGGGCGAGTTCCGCGTGCAGCGCGGCCCAGCCGGAGACGCGGGCGGCGTCGGCCTGTCCCGTGGTCGAGGCCTCTCCCCCGCTCTCGGCCCGGTCCTGCTGGCGGTCCGTGCGGTCCGCGGGCCGGGACCGCTCCGCCCCCGGTCGCCCGGTGCCGTTCCCCGCCTGCTCGGGCCCCGCGTCCGCCTGCTCGGCGGGGCTCTCCTGCCCGCTCGTGTCCCCGGCCTCCCCCGGCCCGTCGCCGACCGCGTCCACCTCCGTGCGATCGGAGGCCGCCGGGCGGACGGTGGCCGCGTCCGCCGTCTCGTGGGTGCCGTCGGCGGTGGGGGCCGCACCAGGCGTCGGGCCTGCGGCGGGTGCGGGGCCAGTGTCGGGAGCGGCGGGCGCGACCGTCAGCGACTGGAGGGCATGGGCGAGCAGCCGGGTGTCGGCGGCCGTCTGCGCCGCCGGGGTGGCGAGCGCCTCGGACCGGCGGGCCCTACGCCGCCACCACCGGCGGCGGCCCGCCGGCAGGTTTCCGGCCAGCACGCGCGCGGGTGCCAGGTCGGCGGCGATCAGGGCGGTGAGCCCGTCGTAGTCCGCCTGGGCGGCGAGCCGCCGGGCGATCTCGTCGAGGTCGTAGACCGCCACCGCGATGTCCGCCGTGGTGGCGTCCAGCGCGCGGCTGATCTTGCGGTGCAGCACCTTGCTGAGCGCCGCCTGCCGCCGTTCGGCACGGATCTGCGCCCGGGCCGCGTCGAGCGAACCGTACAGCCCCAGGTGAGGGTCGACCTTCGCGAGCGAACGGGCGCGGCGGGTCAGCCACGGGTGGCGCAGCCAGTGCCCGACGACTTCGTACGCGGGCGTCGTGGGCGGCAGTTGCCCCATGGCGCGCAGCCGGTCCCGCCGCTGGTTCTCGGTGTTCATGAGCCACACGAAATAGCCGAGCAGGGACATGCCCGCGTAGAAGCCGCCTTCGAGGTGGTCGCCGTGGGCCAGCCAGTTGAAGGCGACCGCGGCGGCGGCGATGCCCGCCGACAGCACCCGGGACAGGACCGCCCGCTCGCCGAGCCGGCGGCGGACGTCGGCGTTGGCCAGGACCACGACGCCGCCCAGTTCCAGCGCGCCGACGGCGGGAAGGGCGACGTACCACGGCAGGCCGAGCCGTTCCATCGCCCCGGACACCTGGCCGCCGAGCGCGATCAGCAGTACGACGACGTAGAACCCGGTGCGCAGCACCGCGACCCGCCGCACGGCGGTGGCCAGCTCCGCGTCCCACGTCTCCGGCCGGTCGGGGGCCCTGGTCGCGTCGGTGGCGCGGTACGCCACGCCGTTGCTGTTTCCGCCGGTCACGCGGGTGGGATCCGGTTCCTGGAACACGCGGAGCAGGTTCCTCTCTCACTCCGGCCCCGGCCGGGCCGGCACCGTGGCCGCCCGACCCGGCGATTCCGCCGCGTCGCGCCGGAGCCTGCGCTCCGGCTGCCGCCCGTCGTCCGCCGCATGCTACAAGGTGACGGTCGGATCGGAGATGACGGATGCCACGGCGGGCACCGTGTCGCCCGTGGGCCCTTCCCCGGTTGTCAGCGTGCGGCGGCCACTGACGCGGCCTCCCAGGCGAACCCGTCCGGGTCGGTGAACGGGCCGGCATCGCCGGCGATCGAGAGCCGGTGCGAACCGGTGCCGTCGGGGGCGACGCCGAGGTCCTTGGCGAGGGCCCGGCGGCGGTACAGCGCCAGCTTCACGGGACCCGATCCGGCGTCGAACTCGACGTACATGCGGGCGAAGCTCTTCGCCACGGCGAGGCCGCGCTCGACGTAGAACCGCTTGCTCGCGGCCACGTCGGCGACCCCCAGCAGGAGCACGAACTCGTCGATCCGCCGGGTCGCGGGGCCGGTGTCCTTCTTCGCCGAGGTGGCGACCTTCCAGATCGTCCCGTCCGGGGCCTGGATCACACCGCCGTAACCCCAGAGCGACTTCGCGGCGGGCTTCAGCGACGTGGCGCCCGCGTCCAGGGCCGCGCCGACGAGCGCGTCCACGGTGGACGGCTGGGACACCGTGAGCGCCAGGGTGAACCCGCGGAAGCCGGTCGTCGGCGCCTCCGAGGCACGCAGGCGCAGTGGGGTGTCCGCGCCGAAGGCGGCGGTGTAGAAGGTGTGGGCGGCCGCGGGGTCGGCCACGTCGAGGGTGACGGATTCGATGGTTGCCATGGCCATCACGCTAGGTGCGGCTCGGCGACCCGAGCTTCTTGATTCCTGACGGGTCTGGTCACCTGTTTCGCCACGCAGGGCGGCATCCCGGCCGCCGGCGAGACGCTGCGCCGGTAGGCGCTGGGTGACATGCCGACCAGTTCGGTGAAGCGGGTGCTGAATGTTCCCAGCGACGCGCAGCCGACCGCGAAGCAGACCTCGGTGACGCTGAGGTCGCCACGACGCAGCAGGGCCATGGCGCGTTCGATGCGGCGGGTCATGAGATAAGAGTACGGGGACTCGCCGTAGGCCAGCCGGAACTGGCGGCTGAGGTGGCCGGCGGACATGTGCACGGCGCGGGCGAGGGCCTCGACGTTGAGTGGTTGCGCGTACTCCCGGTCGATCCGGTCGCGGACCCGGCGCAGCCGCGCGAGGTCCCTGAGGCGCTGCGCCTCCGCGAGCGCGCGCCCCCAGGAGGGGTGACACATGAGAGCACTCCCTTCCGGCCGCTCAGCGGACTTCCTGGATGCGGACCAGGTTGCCGGCGGGATCACGGAAGGCGCAGTCGCGCACGCCGTACGGCTGCTCGGTGGGCTCCTGCACGACCTCGGCGTCACCGGCCTGCAACTGCTCGAAGGTGTCGTCGAGGTTCCGGGTGGCCAGCAGGATCCAGCCGTAGGTGCCCTTGGCCATCATCTCGGCGATGGTGCGGCGCTCGTCGTCGGTGATCCCGGGGTCGGCGGCCGGCGGCGCCAGGAGGATGGACGTCTCGGGCTGGTTGACGGGGCCGACGGTGATCCACCGCATCGTGCCCTGGCCGACGTCGCTGCGGACCTCGAAGCCCAGGGCGTCGCGGTAGAAGGCCAGGCTCGCGTCCGGGTCGACGTGCGGGAGGACGCTGGTGTGAATGGTGATGTCCATGATCATCATGCTAGACGCGGGACCGCGACCGCACTTCTCGATTCCTGATGGATACACGGCGCCGGGCGGGCCCCCTGGCCGCTATCGGGCGCTCTCCCCTCGCCGGGGGAGCTTCCAGTCCGGGCGGGCGAAGTGACAGGTGTAGCCGCCGGGATGCTTCTCCAGGTAGTCCTGGTGTTCCGGCTCGGCCTCCCAGAAGGGGCCCGCCGGGCTCACCTCGGTGACCACCTTGCCCGGCCACAGGCCGGAGGCGTCGACGTCGGCGATCGTGTCCTCGGCCACCTGCCGCTGCTGGTCGTTGGTGTAGAAGATGGCCGACCGGTAGCTGGTGCCGACGTCGTTGCCCTGACGGTTCTTCGTGGTCGGGTCGTGGACCTGGAAGAAGAACTCGAGCAGGTCGCGGTACGACAGTTGGCTCGGGTCGAAGTGGATTTCGATCGCCTCGGCGTGGGATCCGTGATTGAGGTACGTCGCGTTCGGCACGTCCCCGCCCGTGTATCCGACCCGAGTGTCGAGCACGCCGGGGCGTTTCCGGATGAGATCCTGCATCCCCCAGAAACAGCCACCGGCCAGGATCGCCTTCTCGGTCGTGTCGGTCATCGCTCCGTCCCTTCCTGCGGGTGCTCGTGGATCAGGACACGCCCTACGGGCCGACGGTGGCGGGAGGACGCCCGCCCGGTCAGGTCCGTGCCGGCGGGAGGTCGACCGTCGTGGCGCCGACGATGGCCCCGTCGCCGTTGCTCTGGACGTAGCCGATCAGCGAGGAGTGTCGAGCGTCGAGCGCCGACGGCACCTCCAGGTGCACCCGGCCCTGCTCCGCGCTCACCGCTGTCGACACGAAGGCGCGTACCACGTTGTCCTGCCGCAGCCGCCGCCCGGCGTTCTCACCTCGGGCCACGTCGGTCTCCAGGCCACGCTCGACGGCCGCCACGTTCAACACCGCCTGCGGTGGCAGCCGTTCCGCCTCGTACTCCACGATCACCCGGCGCCCGGCGGGCGTGCCCTCGGCACCGTCCCGCACCGACAGGGTGAGAGGCGTGACGGCGGCCTGCGACAGGGCGGACGCGATCGCCGTCGACGCGCGTCGGCGGTCGGATCCGACGAACTCGACGGACCCGTTGACGATCATTTGCGGCGTGTACAGCCCTCCGGTGCCGAACGCGCGCGCGTACGCCTCCTGCCGTCGGGTGTGCGCCCCGGCGCCGAACGGGTCGGCCCAGCCCAGGTGGTCCCAGTAGTCGACGTGGAATCCCAACGCGTAGACGGGTTCGCCCCGCTCCCGGGCGTCGTGGTCGATCTCGGACAGCACGTCCTCTGCCGGAGGGCAGCTGTTGCAGCCCTGGGAGGTGAACATCTCCACGACGGCGAAGCCGCCGCCCGACGGCTGGGCACCACCCGACGCCGTGCCCGGTGTGTCCGTCATGGCGCATTCCCCTCGGTCGGTCCGGCGGACGGCCCTGGCCTTCCCGTTCCGGCCGGGAGCATGCCGGGCTACGAGGACCTGGCGGCGCGCCGACCGCTGCGCCGCCGGGTGGCGTACGGCAGCACGAACAGGTACAGGCCGGTGACCAAGAGCAGGGCGAGCGGGAACAGCGGCACGTAGGACACCCAGAGGACGGGCTCCTCCTGGGCCAGGGCGACGAACGTGACGACGACGGTCACCGTGAAGGTGACGGCCAGCCAGCGGTGGAGTTGTCGGATCCAGATCTTCCCGTTCACGGTGACCTCCTCGGGTGACGAGCAGTCCCCTCCGGCGATCTGCCGGGTGGGACGTCAACGGCCATCACGCTAGGTGCGGTCCGGTAACCGACGCTTCTCGATTCCTGACCGGTCCGGTCGCGCCGCGTGACGCGCGGCGCGTCAGGCGTCGCCGTCGGGCCCGGTCGCCGGGAGGCTCGCCACGCTACGGCCCAGGGCGGCGCGGAAGTCCCGGTAGAGGTCCGGCCCGAGTGTGTCGGCGAGGGTCTGCTCGATCGTTTCCACGAGCCCGTCGGAAACCGCCATGAACTCCCGGCCCCGGTCCGTCGGGATGATCAGCTTCGCCCGCCGATCGGCCGGGTCCGGGGCCCGGCGTACGTAGCCCAACCGCTCCAGCTCGTCGAGGATCGCCCCCATCGTCTGCTTGTTCCGCCCGGCGAGCCGGGCCAGTTCGCCCGGACGGGTGCCCTCCGGGTCCAGGTACGCGAGCACGGCGCCGTGACGGGGCCGCACGTCACCGAACCCGCGCTCCGCCGCCCGCGTGAAGATCTCGCGCTGGACCCGGGCGGACAGCTGGACGGCCAGGATCCCGAGGTCGGGATCGCGCTCCTTGCGTGTGCTGCGTTTCATCTTTTAGTCCAATCATTGGACGATCACAGTTTTGGACTATATCGTCGTGCCCGACCAGCCGCGGCCGGATCACGCCGCGCAACCGGGAGGAACGCCATGACCATTCTGATCACCGGAGCGACCGGCACCGTGTCACGGGAGGTGTTGCGGGAACTCGCCGGCCGGCAGCCCGTACGCGCCCTCGTACGCGACGCGAAGCGCGCACCCGACCTCGACGGCGTCGACGTCGCCGTCGGTGACCTGGACCGGCCCGCCACCCTGGCGCCGGCGTTCGACGGCGTGACGACGCTGTGGCTGCTGACGCCGATGGGCCCGCTCGCGCCGAGCCAGAGCATGAACGCGGTCTGGGCCGCCCGGCAGGCCGGGGTGCGGCACATCGTCCGGCTCTCCGCGATCGGCGCGGCGCACGACGCCCCCACCCGCAACGGCCGCCTGCACGCGCTCTCCGACGCCGAACTGCAGCACTCGGGCATCTCCTGGACGATCCTGCGGCCGAGCCACTTCATGCAGAACCTGCTGGGCGCCGTGACCGGGGACCAGTTGTTCGGGCTCCTCGGCGAGTCGCGGGCCGGCCTCATCGACGCACGGGACATCGCCGCCGCGGGGGCCGAGATCCTCGCGGCGCCCGAGGCGCACGAGGGCAGGATCTACACGCCGACCGGACCGGAGAGCATCTCGTTGCACCAGGCCGCGGAGGAGGCCGCCCGTGTGCTCGGCCGCCCGGTGCGGTACGCGGCGCAGTCCCCGGAGCGGACCCACGACACCCTTGTTGCGGCAGGGCTCGACGCGTGGACGGCGGAGGCGCTGACCGAGTACCGGATCGCCTACGGCTCGGGATGGGGCGACTTCACCAACGACCACGTCGAGCGGATCGTGGGCCGGCCTCCGCGGAGCTTCGCCGAGTTCGCCCGCGAGCACCGCGAGCAGCTCGCCGGCGCCTGATCCGAGGGCCTCGTGGCGCCTTCCGTGCGAACCCGCCGGAGGGCGCCACGGGTCCACTCAGCGGCCCACCGCCGTCTCCCGCTCGACGCGGGACAGCTTCTCCGGATTGCGCACCGTGTAGAGCCCGGCGACCCGCCCGCCCTCGACCCGCACCGCCATGACGCTGTCGATCTCGCCACCGAGTCGCAGGATCAGCGCCGGGTAACCATTGACCTGCGCCGGCTCGACCGACAGGTCGGCACCCACCAGTTTCAGACCGACGGCGAACAGGCGGACCACCCGCTCGGCCCCCACGACGGGCCGCGGCATGGCCTGCTTGAGTCCGCCACCGTCGCTGAGGGCGACGACGTCCGGCGCGAGGATGTCGAGCAGCCTCTGCAGGTCGCCCGTCTCGACCGCCCGCTGGAACGCCTCGAGCACCACGCGGGTCTCGGCCGGAGAGACGACCTCCCGCGGCCGGCGCGCCGCGACGTGGGCCCGCGCCCGGTGGGCGATCTGGCGGACCGCCGCGGGACTCTTGTCGACGGCTTCCGCGATCTCGTCGTACCCCAGGTCGAACACCTCGCGGAGCACGAACACCGCCCGCTCGGTCGGGGTGAGCGTTTCCAGCACCAGCAGCACCGCCATCGACAGGCTGTCCGCCAGTTCGACGTCCTCGGCCACGTCGGGCGTCGTCAGCAGCGGCTCCGGCAGCCACGGCCCCACGTACGTTTCCCTGCGGCGGCCGAGCGTCCGCAGCCGGGTGAGCGCCTGCCGGGTGGTGACCCGGACCAGGTACCGACGCGGATCCCGGACCGTGTCGAAGTCGACGTCCGCCCAGCGAAGCCAGGTCTCCTGGAGGACGTCCTCCGCATCGGCCGCGGAGCCGAGCATCTCGTAGGCGACGGTGAAGAGCAGGTTGCGGTGGGCGATGAACGCGTCGGTGGCGGGGTCCGGCCGGCCGTCCTGGGTCACGTCTGACTCCCGTCTCCGTGGTCTGCCTGTCCACCACAAGACGCCGGCCGCCATCTCTTTGCTACAGCGCCGGTCGGTGACGCGCGTCACGCCGCGGGCTGTCACAGGCATCGCCTCGCCGGCATCTCATGCCCGGACAGCACGCCGCTTCGGAACGAGAATGGCCGACACCGTCAGGGAGAACCTCGTGAACCTCGCTCTGTGGATCGTTGCCGGACTTTTGGCCGCCGCCTACCTGCTGGGCGGCGGCGGCAAGATCATCATCTCGAAGGAGAGGCTCGCCGCCTTCGGCCCCAGCTCGCGATGGGTCGACGACTTCAGCGCCGGCAGCGTCAAGGCCATCGGAGCCCTCGAAGTCCTCGGCGCGGTGGGTCTGATCCTGCCCGCGGCGCTCGACGTCGCGCCGGTTCTGACGCCGCTGGCCGCCCTCGGCCTGGCGATCATCATGGCTGGTGCGGCGCTCACCCGCATCCGGCGTCGCGAGTTCAGGTTCATGGCGGTGGACCTGGTCTATCTCGTCCTGGCCGCGTTCGTGGCGTGGGGTCGCTTCGGCCCGGAGTCGTTCACCGGCTGACCGGCGTCATCGGCGTACGCCTTGGCCGTCGCGTGATCAGTGTTCCGGCTCGCCGGCGGCGACGACCTCCTGGTCCATGTCGCCGCGTCGGGCGTCGACGCGCCGCACACCCGTGTCGTGCATCCGGAGAGGGTCGGGTTCGGCGCCTCGATCGTTCACCAGCGCACCCGCGACCGCGTCACCGCTCCCCTGCCAACGGGCGAACCGCCGGGCGGAATTGGCCGGGCGGCCGTCAACCCATCCGTCCGGGGTGAGCACCAGCCGGCGGCGCGTGACGCCGGTCGGCGGCGCGGCCGCGTACGTGGCCGGCGCGACGACGGCGGGCGCGGCGCCGGGCGACACCTGAGGCCGGCGGGCCAGCAGCAGGATCGAGCCGAGCAGGCCCAGGGCGGCGACGGCGTCGAGCCAGTAGTGGTTCCCCGTGATGACCACGACGCTGAGGGTGAGCAGCGGGTGCAGCAGCCAGAGCCAGCGCCACCGGGTGCGCCCGGCGGCGATCAGGACGATGGCGACCACGGTGGCCCAGCCGACGTGCAGCGACGGCATGGCCGCGTACTGGTTGGAGAGGGTGTCCGTGGCGGGGTCGCCGTAGGCTCGCGGCCCCACGATCTGGCCCGTGTCCAGCACACCGGTCGTGGACAGCAGCCGCGGCGGGGCCATGGGCAGCAACGCCTGGATGGCGAACCCCACGCCGGTCAGCGCCGCGAGGAGCGTCCGCCCCCACCGGTACAGGTCCGGACGGAACAGGTACGTGTACAGCAGCAGCGCCCCAGTGGCCGGGAAGTGGAGGGAGGTGTAGTACATGTTCGCTGCCCGCACCAGCCCGTGGTACGACAGCACCGACTGCTGCAGCGCCGCCTCGTCGGGCAGCCGCAACGCGCGCTCGAAGGACCAGACGTGGGTGGCACTGGCGTACGCCGTCGACAGGTCCCCCACCGTGATCAGCCGTCCCACCTTGTACGCCAGGAACAATGCGGCGACGATCAGCAACTCCCGGATGGGGTGCGGGCGTGTCCTGCGCTCGACGGCACCCACGGCGTTCCTTTCCTGGCGGCTGGGCAGGGCGGCGCGTCCGTCGTTGTCCGTGGTCCGGCAACCCCGAGGGGTTGTCAGGCCGGGGACGCGCTCCACCCCGTGTTCGGGAGGCTTGTCCGGTTCGGCGACGCGGCGGGACGTCGCCGTGACGGGCTACGTCACCGGAGCGGCGCGGCCCAGCGGCAGACCGTCGCGTAGCTGGGCGATGCTCGCCCGGACCAGGTCGGGCAGGGTGGCGCCGGTCGCGCCGTCGGCCCACATCGTGGCCACGGCCCGCAGGGCGGCCGCGGGAACGGCGGCCAGCAGGTGCGGGGCGAGATCACGGTCGAGGTCGGCGCCCGTGCGTTCGGCGATCACCTCGGCGACGCGCCGCTCGACACGGGCGAACGCCGTCACCTGCTGTGCCAGCAACGCCGGCCGGTCCGCGGAGGCGCGGACCAGGGCCGCGACGTCCGCTTCCCGTTCGCCGAGCACGTTCATGATCGCGTCGGGCAGCACGTGGGCCAGAGAGTCCCACACCGGCTCGTCCGCGGGCCGGGCGCGCAGCGCCTCCACGAGGGCGCCGGCACGCTGCACCATCGCGTCGAGGATCGCCTCTTCGCGGCTCGAAAAGTAGTTGCGGAAGGTCCTCGGTGAGACGTCCACCGTCGCGGCCACCGATTCGGCGGTCACCGCGTCGATTCCGCGCTCCACCATCAGTGACCACGCCGCGCGGCTCAACGCGGTGCGGGTCGCCCGCTTCTTCCGCTCGCGCAGGCCAACGTCCGAGGTCACGGCACTACTATCCGCGCGGCTTGCCCAGGCGGCAAAGTTTCCAAGTCGGAAAAGTCGTGGAATGAGTCACATGATCGAGTGGGCGCCGAGACGGCAGGGCGCTCCCGGTCGGCTGGGCGCCCCCGGCCGGCTGGGCTTTCCCGCGACGCGCGACCACGGACCATCTCGCCCTTCCTCGACGGTTCGTCGCCGGGTCGGCGCCTCCGGCACGGACACGCCGATTCTCTCGGCCCGCACGGGCGGCCGCTGTCGCTCCCGCCGAAGGTCCCCCATCGGGTACCGGCGGGCTCGCCAAGGCGGCGGCCGAGGCGCGGACACGCCGACGGAAGCCGCGCACGGCGAAGGCCGCACCGGGCGGAAGATGCCCGATACGGCCTTCGCTGTTCAGGCGCGACGCGCCTGGTCGTACGCTCTGCGTCCGAGGACGCGGCGGGCTGCCCGGCACCCGGCAGGAGCGTCGGGCAGCCCTCGCCCGGTCATCCCTTCTTGGAAACTCGCAGCGGGAAGGTCGGAGCACCGACGGTGTCGAGCGTGATGGTGTTCGCCGCCACGTACCGGTCCAGGTACGGCGACCGGTCACCCTGCGTGGGCCGGTCGAACCGCGGGTCCTGCACCTCGAGCGCGAGCCGCGCGTCGGTGACGGTGATCGTCTGACCCGAGGGAACGGGGCGCCAGCCCCGGGAGGTGATGGTGCCGATCTGGACCCCCAGCTGGTGCCCTCGCTCGAAGGTCCAGTCCGTGGCCTTCAGGGCGAACGAGGTCGCCCCGTCGGAGTTCAGCAACGCGACGTTCTCGTTGAACATCGTCGCCGTGCCGTCCGGCGCGACGTCCCACAGCCGTACCCAGACGTTGCCCTCTCCCCTGGTCTTCAGCGTGATTTCCGGGGTGCCCGTGAGCCGCACCTGCTTCGCGGCGGGCGTCGAGAAGGTCCAGTAGCTGTTGCCGGGCGCGTCGGCGCTCAGCGCAGTCGTCTGGTCGGCCGTCGGCGAGCCGGCCTCCGGCGCGTACTCGATGTCCCAGCCGGCGGCCTGCTGCGCCGCCAGCGGCTCGGCGGTCCGCTGCGCCTGGCCGCCGTCGTCGACGTACCGGCCGGGCGACAGCCGCGCCTTGTACGAGTCGTTGACCACCGGCCAGGTCGGCTGGGCACGCCAGTTGCCGAGGCTGTCCTCGACGGAGAACGCCGGGTCGGTCACCGACGGCTTGATGCCGCGCAGGTGCTGGTCGTAGAAGCGCATGACCTCGTCGAACCAGCCGGCCCGGCCCATCTTGAGCCGGCCGTTGGCGTCGGTCTCGTTGCCGCGCACGTGCTCCCACTGGCCGAGCCAACCGCGCTCCGGACCGTGGTGGTTGGCCAGGTACTTCTGCATGTCCTCGGGCTTGGTGTTGTCCTCGATGAAGCCCGACGTGACGAACAGCGGCGTGTGGGTGCCCGCGGCGCGGGAGGCGAAGTCACGGGCACGCCAGAACGCCGACTTCGGGTCGGGGTTCTGGGTGTCGGTGCGGTTGTTGATCTCGCACTCGGGGTGGGTCTTCTCGTACTCCGCGTTCGCCCTGTAGCGGTCGCTGTCGTCGGCCAGCGGCTGCATCGTCGCGATCGAGTAGTAGCTCCGGGGGCTGCTGGTCGCGTTGGAGCGGGGCACGCCGTTGCTGAACAGGTAGTTGTACCTGTCCCATGTCGGTTCCTGGGCGACGATCGCCCGCAGCGGCTTGAGCTTCAGGACGTTGGCCGCCAGCCCGGTGTTGGCGTCGTACGACTTGCCGTACATGCCCACCTTGCCGGTCGACCACGGCTGACGCGCCGCCCACTCGACGGCCGCCTTGATGTCGGCCTGCTCACCCGGGCCGAGGAAGTCCAGGCACCCCGTGCTGCCGCCGAAGCCGCGCAGGTCGACCATCACGAAGGTGTACCCACGCTCCATGAGCCCCGCGCCGTCGATGAAGTCCTGGAAGCGCCCCGACGGCCCGACCTGGTCGAACCCACCGGGAGACGTCTCCCCGGCGTGCGAGAAGTACGGACCCACCGACAGGATCACCGGCGTCTTCGCGTGCGCCGGCAGGTGCGCCGGGCGCAGGATGTCGGCGTGCAGTTCGACCCCGCTGCCGTCCGAGGACGGGAAGTACGTCTCCGTCCACGCGGCCCCCACGGGAACCCGCGGGTTCTCCTCGTGCGTGATCGGGGCGCCAGCTGCCGCGGACGCCGGAGCTGCCTGTGCCGCCGACGGTAGACCCGCGGCGAGGCTCGTGATGATGGCCAGTGCACCGGCCGCCGCGACGGGCGAGACCACCCTCCTCCGAAGGTTCATCAATCCTCCACCTAACTCCAGACGAGGTCGCCTGGTCCGGCATCGAGGCTAACGATCTTCGACGGCCATGTATCCCTAAGTTATCTGCCCGTGACCTTTGTGGACGCGGCGTGTGCACTCGCCGTCGTGGTCGGCGCGGAGCACGCAGCGCCGGCCGCCGGGCAGCAGCAGGTCACAGAAGACACGATGGCGGAGGAACTGCTGATCCTCCTCGGAGACCGTCATCTCCCCCGGGTCCATCATCGGCAGGACCGTCATCCACCGGCCGACCACGCGGGCCAGGCGCTGCGCGGCCGGCAGGTCGGCGGCGACCAGCGGCAGGTGGATCACGTACCGCCGGTGCGAGCTGTACGGCGTCTCGACCGAGATGACCGAGGCCATGAAGGGCCTGGCCGCGGAGACGAAGTCGAAGGGCTGGTGGCACGCGTACGGCGACGCGGTGCCGAGCTGGTTCGAGCTGTACGTGGGGCTGGAATCCGCCGCGTCACACCTGCGTCAGTACGAGGAAACGCTGATCCCCGGCTTGCTACAGACCCACGACTACGCCCTCGGCCTCGCTCGACTCGATCGGCCCTCGGCCAGCGAAGAAGAACGGGAGCGGGCGGTCGAGGTGCGGCTGCAGCGGCAGGGCCTGTTGAACCGCCGGCTGCCGAAGCCGCCTCGGTTGGAGGCCGTGCTGTCGGAATCGGTGCTGCGCCGCGTGGTTGGCAACCCCGGTGTCATGATCGGCCAGCTCAACCGGCTCCTCGAAGCTGCCGAGCTGGCGAATGTGTCAGTGCGAGTGCTTCCGTTCGCCGTCGGGCCGCACTCCGGCGCAGTCGCAGGCTCCTTCGTGATCCTGGACTTCGCTCCCACAAAGGGCGGACGGGCGGCACCTGAGCCATCCGTCGCGTACAGCGAATCGTTGACCGGCGCTCTCTACCTCGATAAGCCGGATGAGCTGGCCGCCTACCGGACGGCGTGGAAGAGCCTGGATGCACTCGCGCTCGATGAGGCACAATCGACCGAGATGATCAAGCGGATCATCGCGGAGGTGCGACATGACTGACCTAGCCGATGCCGCGTGGCGCAAGAGCAGCCGCAACGGCGGCAACGGCGGCAACTGCGTCGAGGTCGCCACCAACCTTCCCGGCGTGGTTGCCGTACGCGATTCCAAGGACCCCGACGGCCTCGCACTGACGTTCGGCCCCGCGTCCTGGCGGCAGTTCGTCGCGCACGTCCCGCCGAGGTAGTCGCTCGCGGCGTACAGCGCGGCCGGGCAGGTGGGCGGGTTCACAACATCGACTGCTCGGCGAGACCGGGGGTGGCGCCCTCGGCCATCTTGAGTCGGGTCCAGACGTTCATGTTGATGACGATCCCGATGATCTCGAGGATCTCCTCGTGCGA
>NZ_RBAN01000004.1 GCF_003626655.1 Micromonospora costi | reverse complement strand
AAGGTGTCGGCGCCGTGGCGGGCGAGCGTGGCCAGATTCTCGTTGGCCGAGCTGTCGGCCCGCCGGTTGGTGATGGTCACGTCGGTCATCTCGGTGCTCCTGTCGGCGTCGACGATCTCGAAGCGAAGAAATTCGGTCGGCGAGTGGACTATGTGGTCCAACTAACGCTCGGGTGCGGACAAGGTCAACCTCGGGCGTTCCTGTGCCGTCGGCGACTCTGCTCTGATCGGTTCGGGCGGGAGGTGGCAGGGGTTCTCTGGAGCCACCGCGTCTGACCTGCATATATATCGGCGGTGCGCGTGCCGGGTCCGTCGTCGAGGTCGAGTGGGCTCGCGGCATGTTCCTCCGTCGCGGGCAAAGGTTTGTTGCTGTCCAAGCAGGTGATTGGCGCCAAGAGTGGACTTGACCGACCAGTTGTACCGCGACTAGGTTCGGGGCGTCCGACTGGGTGCCGCCGCTAGCGCGAGCTGCCCGACTCAGACCCACCGGCGCCGAGTTCCACGGACGTCGCGCCACTTTCGCGGGACGGGTTCTGCGAACACTAATCGCGGTTCGGTGGGTGGAAAGGAACAACCGTAATGAGTGAGAGCTTCGAGGGCCGCAAAGTCGTGGTCGTCGGTGGCAGCAGCGGCATGGGCCTCGCCACGGCCCACCAGGTGGTCGCCGGAGGTGGCACCGCCGTGATCACCGGACGAGACCAGGACAAGGTCGGGACTGCAGTCGAGGCCTTGTCGCGGAACGGAAAGGCATGGGGCATCACGGCTGAGCTGACCGACCGCGACCAGGTGCCCGAGGTCCGAAAGCAGCTCGCCGCCGAGCACGCCGACGCGACCCTGCTCGTCAACGCCGCGGGCTTCTTCATCCCGAAGGCGTTTAGCGAGTACGACGAAGCCTTCTACGACTCGTACAACGAACTGAACCGCGCGCTGTTCTTCATCACGCAGACCGTCGTCGCGGGCATGGTCGCCGGGGGCCGGGGCGGCGCCATCGTCAACATCGGCTCGATGTGGGCGCACCAGGGCATCGCGGCGACGCCGCATACCGGCTACTCGGTGCAGAAGGGTGGCCTGCACTCGTTCACCAAGGCCCTCGCGATCGAGCTGGCGCCGCACCGCATCCGGGTCAACGCGGTCGCGCCCGCGGTCGTGAAGACACCCCTGTACCTGGGCTTCGTCCCAGCGGACAAGCTCGATGAGACCGTCGACAGCTTCGACAGCTTCCACCCGCTGGGGCGTGTCGGCAGCCCGGAGGACATCGCGAATGCGGCGTCATTCCTGCTGTCAGACAAGTCGAGCTGGATGACCGGCGCCATCGTCGACGTCGACGGCGGCATCATGGCCGGCCGTAACTGACGCTCGAAACGTAACGCCGGCATTCGCGCCGGCGGGGCTGCGGACGTGCCCGTACGCGTCCGCAGCCCCTCGAAGCGGGGAGACCACCGGCAATGTCGGTGAGACCGTGGCTCGCCGGAGAAGTCGACGGCAGCGAGGTCGAACATCAGCGGCACAGGTCGGGGCGGGGCGGGCGCGCCCCGGCTGGCTCGCGTGTCGGTGACGGAGGGTGGGCGTCACGCCTGCACAAGCTCTGGGCTCTGAATTGAACCGGTCATTGTTTCGTAAGTTCATACGGGGTCCGGTGTTGTTTCCTTGGAATCCGGCGCACGTCTGACGCCGATTGACCTCGAAGGAGAAACTATGCAGAACGTACGTGTTCGCGCGCTGCGTGTATTCGGCGCGGGTGCGGCTGTCGCCGCAGCCGCCGTCCTGGGCCTGGCCGGACAGGCCTCGGCTGGGGTAACCGGTCCGGCGTTCTACGTGGATGGACAGCTCTACCGGACCGTCGGTACCCCGACGGACTTGTCGCACACTGGCGCACCCGACCGCGCGTGGGACGTCATCTACAGCTTCGGAGACGTGCAGCAGAACGTGGCCGAGGCAGCACCAGGCGACGCCGGCTACAACGGCGGCCGGTGGCAGGTTCATGCGCTGGCATTCCCTGCGGGCTACGCCGCCGCCGTGACCAACGGTGACCTGGACGGCGACGGGGTGCTGGATTCGGTCCTGGAGGTTCGGGCAGCGGTGACGGCTGGGAGTGCCGTCGACACCGGTGTCGTCAAGCAGTTCGAGTGCCCCGCTATCCCGCTGCACAACTGAGTGCCGATCTTTGCCGGCCATCACTAAGTCCCAGCACAAGACGCTCTGTTCAGAGTGACTAGCCGGCTTGCTGCGTGATGAGGCCGTGGTGGGGATGCGGTGCGTGCACCCCGGGCAGGCCCCTGGCCTGCTGGCAACGCAGGCCTGAGGGGTCGCAGAGGCTCCGGGGTCAAGGGCGGCCCGCAGGGCCGTCGCGTCAGCGACGCGAAGCGCCCTTGACCTTGGAGGAGGGGCGGCCCCGCACACTCCGCGCCGCATCCCACCACGGCCGGCGGTGACTCGCCCTACTGCGCGGCGATGCGACGGCCGCCGCGCCCGGGCCGGCTGCCAGCCCACCACCTCACCGGTCAACGGTGTCGTTCTGCGGCGGCCCTCCGGGCTCCCCGCACTCTGCGCCAGCCGCCGGGCATAGGCGGGCCGGAGCGTTCGATCGACGCGGAGGACATCCGTACGCACATCCGACAGGTACTCGAAGGCGGCGAAGAGGCGTTCCTCCGCCGGTACACCGAGGACGGCGGCATCCGCCTAAGTCTGGCGCCTTCACGTACGGCCCCTGGTAGCCATTGCCGAGCAGACGGTGGCGTTGGTGTCGGAGGCAACTCATGGCCGACAGTGGCCGCCATACCCGCAACTGATCGCACACCTGCCGGAGCCCGGACGGCGGCGGCTGCTCGCCATCGCTGGATACGCACCGATCGACGCTCGGGTGGCCGCACTGCACGCCCTACGCCTGGATGTCCAACGGCCGCCGCCGCTGGTCCAGCATCTTTCAACAGAAGTGTTGACAATCTTGTCGCCAGTCGCCTAGCGTCGGCGCAAGATCTGTTGGGGGTAAGCCATGGAGAGAATCGCCAACGGCGACGTGGCCGTCCGACAGGCAGACCAGGTGCGGTTGCGCGAAGCGACCACCAGCGGTGACTTCATCGCGGGCCAGCGGCTGATCGAGGCCGATCTGGTGACCCTGCGTGGCGCCTCCCGCAATGCCGCCTGGCTCGCCGTGGACTCTCTGATGGTCGATCGGATCACGAATCGCGGCGCCCGCGTGCGTACGGTCTCGACCGCGGAGACGGTGGCGGTCAGCGCGTGCCGTATGGCGCTTGACGGTCTGATCGCGGTGAAGGCCGCGCCGCACGCCACGGACGCCGAGGTAGGCGCACCGCGCGTCCATGCCCTGCGGATACGGCAGGCAGCGCAGGCGGGCGAGCTGACAACGAGCCGGCGGCCCGGACCCACCTGAGCCGACTTCGCCGCCGCCCTGACTAACGAGCGCCTGACCTTGCTACCAAGAGGAGACTCCCGCATGAGGACTGTCGTCGTCACCGATCCACCGCGCGCCGACGTCGGCGATGCGGAACGTCTGGGCGGGTACGGTGTCGCCACCGTGCACGAGGCGCTCGGCCGCGTCGGCTACCTTGGCCCCGAGTTCCGGCCCGCGTGGCCGGGTGCGCGCATCGGTGGCACTGCCGTCACCGTGCTGTGCTGGCCCGGGGACAACCTGATGATCCACGTTGCGGTGGAGCAGTGCCGGCCAGGTGACGTCCTGGTGGTCGCGACCAACTCGCCCTCGACTGACGGACTGTTCGGTGAGCTGTTCGCCACCGCCCTGGCCAAGCGGGGCGTCCGTGGCGTGGTGCTCGCCAGTGGGGTGCGCGACGTCGCGGAGCTGCGTGAGATGGGGTTCCCGGCGTGGTCGCGGGCGGTCAGCGCGCAGGGCTCGGTCAAGGCCACGGCCGGGTCGGTGAACGTACCGATCGTGCTCGGCGGACAGACCGTTCACCCCGGTGACGTGATCGTCGCCGACGACGACGGCGTCATGGTCGTACCCAGGGCCGATGTGCCCCGGGCGCTGACTGCCGCGCAGGCCCGGACGGATAAGGAGGACGCCAGCCGCGCCGCTTTCGAGCAGGGTCAGCTGGGCCTGGACCGCTACGGGCTCCGTGACAAGCTCAACGACTTCGGCATCGAGTACGTCTCCTACGACGAGTACGTCATGGGTGAGCGGTGAGCTACGACGACACGGGGGTGCGCTGCACCATGATGCGTGGCGGCACCTCCCGTGGCCTGTACTTCGAGGCTGCCGACCTGCCGGCCGACCCGGCCGAGCGGGACGAGCTGCTGCTGCGGCTGATGGGCAGCCCCGATCAGCGCCAGATCGACGGCCTCGGCGGGGGCACCTCGCTCACCAGCAAGGTCGCGGTCGTGAGTCGGTCGGCGAACCCGGACGTGGACGTCGACTACCTGTTCCTTCAGCTCGGCGTCGATACCGCGACGGTCAGCGACCGCCAGAACTGCGGCAACATTCTGGCCGGCGTGGGGCCCTTCGCCGTCGAACGCGGACTGGCCGCGGCAGGGCCGCGCGAGACCAGCGTACGGATTCGGATGGTCAACTCCGACAGCGTCGCGGTGGCCACCTTCCCGACCCCGGGTGGCCGTCCCGAGTATCGTGGCGACGTTGCGATCGCTGGGGTTCCCGGCACCGCCGCGCCGATCGTTCTCGCCTTCACCGACACGGCGGGCTCGGCGACCGGCAGCCTGCTGCCGACCGGCAGGGTCCGGGACTCGATCGACGGCGTCGACGTGACCTGTGTCGACAACGGCATGCCGCTGGTCGTGGCGCGGGCCGAGTCGCTCGGCCTGACCGGCTACGAGACGCACGAGCAGTTGGCTGCCGACGTGGCGCTGCTCGAGCGCATCGACGCCCTGCGTGTCAAGGCCGGCGCCCTCATGGGTCTGGGGGACGTGAGCCGATCCTCCGTACCGAAGACGGCGCTGGTCGCCGCCGCGCGCGACGGCGGCCAGGTCTGCACCCGGTCGTTCATCCCCGTCCAGCCGCACACGTCGATCGGTGTGCTGGCCGCGGTCAGCGTGGTCACCGGCATGCTGCTGCCGGGGGCGGTCGGTCACGAGCTCACCGCGGACTGGCCGGCCGACCGCTCGCAGGTCGACGTGGAGCACCCGACTGGCCACTTGCTGGTGGACGTGACCGTCGACGCGGGTGTCGTTCCACCGCGAGTCGTCCGCTCAGGTGTTGTACGCACTGCCCGCAAGCTCTTCGAGGGCATCGCCTTTACGCGCTGACGTTGCCCACCCGTGATCCGTGTGCTCATCGACGATGTGGAGACAACATGCCCCCGCTGCAGAACCCGGAGGCCCGCACGGCCGTCCGCATCGCCGTCCTCGGGCTCGGGGAGGCCGGCTCGGAGATCGCCCGCGATCTGGCAGCGGCCGGCGCCGACGTCCGGGGCTACGACCCGAAGGTGCCGGCCGCCGACGGCGTCGCCCCTCGAACCGACGAGGCCGACGCGGTGCGCGACGCCGATCTGGTGCTCAGTGTCAACAGCTCCCACGACGCGATGGACGCGCTGCGCCACGCGTTGCCTTCCGTGCGGCCAGGGACGATCTGGGCCGACCTCAACACCGCTTCGCCGGGTCTCAAGGCGGCGCTCGCGGAGACGGCCGGGGTGCCCGTCCCGGTCGTCGACGTCGCGCTGATGGCGCCGGTACCGGGCAAGGGGTTGCGTACCCCGATGCTGGTGTCCGGCGCCGCCGCCGACCGGTACGCGGCCATCCTGTCCGGCTTCGGCGCGGAGGTAGCGATTCAGCCGGGGCCGGCGGGCGCGGCCATCTCGCGCAAGCTGCTCCGCAGCGTCTTCTACAAGGGACTGGCCGCAGCGGTGGTGGAAGCGGTGGCCGCCGCGGAGGCGGCAGGCTGCGCGGACTGGCTGCGCAACAACATCAGCACCGAACTGGCCGGCTTCGACCAGCGCACAATCGACAGGCTGATCGACGGGACCCACCGGCACGCCCGCCGGCGCGCGGACGAGATGACCGCTGCCGCTGAGCAGCTCGAGGAGCTGGGAGTCCCGCCGCGGATCAGTGCGGCAACGCGTGATCTGCTCATCGACCTGCGCGACAACGGTGGCCGATAGTCCGCCGGCGCCGGCCAGGCGGACAGCGTCCGCCCGGCCCTAGTCGGCGTCGGCCTCCTGGAGTGCGGTGATGACGCTGCTCAAGTGTGCGCGGGTGGCGACCTCGGCGTCGGCGGGTTCGCGGCGTGCGATCCCGTCGATGATCGCGAGGTGCTCCCGGAGGGACACCTGCGGGCGGCCGGCGCGCAGCGCGAGCCGGAACTGGTGGCGAACCAGCTGACCGTTGAGTCGGTCGAGCAGCCCCGAGGCCACCGGTTGCGCCGCGTATTCGCGTACGAGGCGGTGGAGTTCCCGGTTGAGCGCTGAGTACTTCATCGGGTCGCCGTC
Organism: Micromonospora costi; assembly: GCF_003626655.1. Lineage (GTDB taxonomy): Bacteria > Actinomycetota > Actinomycetes > Mycobacteriales > Micromonosporaceae > Micromonospora > Micromonospora costi. Next base: position 831,035 of record NZ_RBAN01000004.1, on the reverse strand, counting down.
CGCGACCGCACGCTGCATCTGGTCGCCGAGATCGGTCAGTACGGCGATCTGCTCGTCGGTGACCCGTTCGGCTGCCTTGGCGGCACACAGGCCCTCGAGGACCATGCGGCACTCGGTGATCGCCACCGCCTCGGCCACGGACACGACCCGTACGCGGGCGCCGCGGTTTGGGATGCGCTCGACCAGTCCCTCGGCGGCCAGGTCGAACAGTGCCGTGCGGAGACTGGCGCGGCTGACGCTGAACGCCTCGGCGAGTTCTGCCTCCACCAGCCGCTGTCCGGGCGCGAGATCGCCGTTCATCAGCGCGGCGCGTAGTGCGTCGGCCGCCAGCCTCGTGGCAGCGGCACCCTCACGCGGGGTCTTGGCCAAACCGGACCTCCTCAGTCGCGGATGAGTATATGGCCTCTGTGGAGTCCGTGGTGAAAATATTGTCGACAATCTGCTCGACATCTATTGCGACGATGTTGCGTGGTGGTTACGGTCACAGTTGCCGAGCGGCATTCGCGAGCGTGACGCGGGAGGCCATCAGGCCCCGGATCACATCGCCTGCCGGTAAACGGAGCTGGTTCTGCCGATCAGCCCACCCCAAGGAGCCCTGGGACACGTGATCATCGACTGCCATGGCCACTACACGACCGCGCCGCAGGCGCACACGTCGTGGCGAGAGGCGCAGCAGGCGGCCTTCAGCGCCGGCGAAGAACCGCCGGCCTACCCCGGCATCTCGGACGACGAGATCCGCGAGACGATCGAGGGAAGCCAGCTGCGACTCATGGCCGAGCGCGGGATCGACTTGACCATCTTCTCGCCGCGCGCCTCGGCCATGGGCCATCACGTCGGTGACGAGGCCGTCAGCAGCCGCTGGGCGCAGGTCTCCAACGACCTCATCGCGCGCGTGGTCGAGCTGTACCCGGACAACTTCATCGGAGTCTGCCAGCTCCCGCAGTCGCCCGGAGTCCCCATCTCGCACTCGATCGCTGAACTGCGACGCTGCGTGTTGGAGCTCGGGTTCGTGGGATGCAACCTCAACCCCGACACCAGCGGTGGCCACTGGACCTCCCCGCCGCTGACCGACCGCAGCTGGTATCCCTTCTACGAGGCGATGGTAGAGCTGCAGGTGCCGGCGATGGTGCACGTCTCGGCGGTGACCAACGCAAACTTCCACGCCACCGGGTCGCACTACCTCAACGCCGACACCACCGCGTTCATGCAGTTCCTGCAGTCAGACCTCTTCAAGGACTTCCCAGACCTGCGATTCGTCATTCCGCACGGCGGGGGCGCAGTGCCCTACCACTGGGGCCGCTTCCGAGGGCTCGCGGACATGCTCAACCGCCCCGCGTTGGACGAGTCGGTCATGAAGAACGTCTTCTTCGACACCTGCGTATACCACCAGCACGGCATCGACTTGCTCTTCAGCGTCATCGGCGTCGACAACATCCTGTTCGGCTCCGAGATGGTCGGCGCGGTCCGGGGCATCGATCCGCAGACCGGCCACCACTTCGACGACACCCTGCGATACGTGGACGCGCTGCACCTGGCGCCGGGAGACCGAGAGAAGGTCCTCGAGCGCAACGCCCGGCGGGTCTACCCGCGACTGGATGCGGCACTGAAGGCCAGAAACCGTTGAGAGCCGAGTCTCCCCGCTCGATCCCGCAGCCGACGAAAGGAACCGTCGTGGACGCCACACCACCGCCGCAGTCGGTGCCGACGACCGTCGGCCGCAACGGCCGCGGGCGGACAGCCGCCGACGAGGCGTACACGAGACTGCGCGAGGACATCGTCAGGGGGCGGCTGATGCCCAACCAGCGGCTGGTCGAGGTCGACCTAGCCGTCACGCTCGGAGTAGGCCGCACCGCCGTCCGCACTGTGCTCGCCCGACTCGAGCAGGAGGGGCTCGTGGTCCATGAGCCGAACCGCGGGGCCCGGGTGCGGATGGTGACCGAGGCCGAGGCCCTGGAGATCACCCAGGCGCGCGGCGCGCTCGAAGCACTCGCTGCCCGCGAAGCCGCTACGAAGGCCACACCAGCGGAGGTCGCTTTCATGCGCGAGACGCTCGCGCACATGTCGGCCTGCCTGAAGGCGGGCGACCTGCTGGCGTACTCGGACGGCAACGCTCGGATGCACGCGAAGATCATTGAGGCGTCCCGGCATCACACGGCCACCCGGCTCATCGCCGGGCTCAAGGCACAGATGGTGCGGTTCCAATACCGCACGGTGCTCGTTCCCGGACGGTCCGCCCGGTCCTTCGTCGAGCACACCCGGATCGTCGACGCCATCGAGGCGGCTGACCCGGACGCCGCCGAGGCCGCGATGCGCTACCACCTCTCCCATGTCGCAGACACCCTCCGCGAGATGACGTCCGCCCACGCGCAGCACCACGCGTCTGCACCCGACCTCGTCCACTTTTGAATCGAGAGTCCACAACATCACAGCTCGACCGGCCACCGCGGTGCCACACGTCGCGGGGCGATGTCCTGATTCCCCTTGGAGGCTCCGTGAGTGACCACCCCACCCCCTCGGCCCGAGCCCGTGAACTCGTCGCCGGGGCGTACGACACGCACATCCACGTCGCGCCGGACGTGATGCGCCGGCGCATCGACGACGTCTCGTTGGCGCGCCGGTTCGCCGAGGTCGGCCTGGCCGGCTTCGTACTGAAATCCCACTATGTGCCCACCGCCGAGCGGGCCGAAGTGGTGCGCAACGCCGTACCCGGTGTGGACGTGCTCGGCGCTCTCACGCTGAATGGCTCGGTCGGCGGGCTCAACCCGGTGGCAGTGGAGATCGCGGGCCGGCAGGGCGCGCGGATCGTCTGGCTGCCCACCGTGGACTGCGCCAACCAGCGGGAGTGCCAGGCCTGCGAGCCGGAGGGCGCCACCCCGCCCATGTGGGCGCAACTGCAGGCCGACCTGGCCGAGCAGGGCATCATGGCCCCGGCGATCGACGTCGTCGACTCCGACGGCGCGATCGTGCCGGCGCTCCGGGAGGTGCTGAGCGTCATCGCCAAGCACGACATGGTGCTGGCGACCGGGCACCTGTCCGGTGACGAGATCACCACGGTCGTCGACGCGGCGGCCGACCTCGGGGTGCGGCGCATCGTCGTCACGCACCCGGAGTTCACCTCTCAGCGACTGTCGGTTCAGGTGCAGCGGCACCTGGCCGAGCGGGGCGCGCTGATGGAACGCTGCTTCACCACCCCGTACACCGGAAAGGTCAGCTGGGACACCCTGTTCGACCACATCCGGCAGGTCGGCCCCGAGCATTCGCTCCTCTCCTCCGACCTCGGCCAGCCGTTCAACCCCCCGGTGGAGGACGGTCTCGCGCTGCTGGCCGACCGACTGCTGGAGGCCGGGTTCACCGAGGACGAGGTACACGTGATGGCAGTGACGAACACCCGCCGCGTCGCGGCGGCGCCGTCGGCGGTGACAGCATGAGCGCCGCCGTCATCGAGGTGCAGGGACTGTCCAAGCACTTCCGCAAGGACGACGAGGAACTGATTGCGCTGCGCGGCGTCGACCTGACCGTCGAGCAGGGGTCCTTCCTGGTGTTGCTGGGACGCAGCGGTTGCGGAAAGTCGACCCTGCTCAACCTCCTCGCCGGGCTGACCCCGCCGACCAGCGGGCAGATTACGTATGGCGGCAAGCCGATGCGCGGACCCAACACGCAGGTCGGCTACCTGACCCAACACGACACGCTGATGCCGTGGCGTGACGTCGCCCGCAACGTGCAGATGCCCCGCGAACTGCGTGGGGAGAGCAAGAAGGAACGCGCTGCCGTCGCCGCCGAGCTGATCAAGCTCGTCGGTTTGGACGGCTTCGAGCGGCACTACCCACGCGAGCTGTCCGGTGGCATGCGCCGGCGCGCCAGCCTGGCCCGGATGCTTTGTGCTGACCCGGAGACGCTGCTGCTCGACGAGCCGTTCGGAGCGCTCGACGCCCAACTGCGCACCGAACTGCAGGGCGAACTGCTACGGCTGTGGTCCGGCAGCGGGCGCACGGTCGTCTTCGTCACCCACGACATCGAGGAGGCGCTGATCCTCGCCGATCGCGTCGTGGTGCTCGGGCCGGTCGGAACGATCCTGCTCGACCAGTCGGTGGACCTGCCCCGGCCGCGCGATCCCGACGACATCCGGGTCGATCCACACTTCGTCGAGCTGCACCGGCGGCTGTCCGCGGCGCTGAAGGAGGGGGCGCGATGAGCGCGACCACGACCCCGCAAGTGGGCTCGGCCACCAGGCCTGCGGGCCCTCTGCGGGAGACGTCCCGGCGCACCTGGCGCCAGCGGCACGGCCGCAAAACCCTGATCTGGGGGTGGCGGATCGGTCTGCTCGTCGTCCTGCTGGTGGTCTGGCAGGCACTGTCGGGTCCCGTCCTCGACCCGCAGTTCGTCAGCAGCCCGAACGGCATCGCCACCCGGCTCGGCGACTGGGTCGCCGACGGCACGCTGTGGTCGAACACCTGGATCACCGTGCAGGAGATTGTGCTCGGTTTCCTGGTCGGTGCGCTGTCCGGCGCCGCGTTGGCCTACCTGATCGCCTCCGTCCGAGTGGTCTGGGACATCCTGGACCCGTTCCTGATGGCGCTCTACGCCATCCCGAAGGTCGCCCTGGCGCCGCTGTTCATCGTCTGGTTCGGCATCGGTACCGACATGAAGGTGCTGCTCGCCGCCGTCACTGTGTTCTTCCTGGTCTTCCTGAACACGGCCGCCGGTGTGCACGAAGTGGACCGCGCGCTGGTCGACGCCGTGCGGCTGATGAACGGCACCCGCCGGGACATCGCCTTCAAAGTCGTCCTGCCCGCCTCGATGACCGGTCTACTGACCGGACTACGGGTCTCCATCCCGTACGCGCTGATCGGCGCGGTCATCGGTGAGCTCGTGGCATCGAACCGTGGCCTCGGTTATCTGATCAGTGATTCGTCCGCGAAGTTCGACACCGACGGAGTGTTCGCCACCCTCGTCGTGCTCAGCGTCATCGCCGCCGTCCTGAACGCCATCGTCAACCTCCTGGGCAAGCGGGCCAACCGCTGGAAGCCCCTGGACGCCGAGGCCTGACGGTTGGTGCCCGGTCAGACACGCGACAGCTCCCCATCCGTCCCTCAGTCGAAAGAGTCCACCATGTCCCGTAGTAGAACATCCGTATTGCGCCGTTTCGGGGCCATCGCCGCCGTCTCGGCAGCGCTGCTCGCCGCCGGCTGTGCCAACAAGGGCAGCAGCAGCGAACCGGCCACCGGCGCCGACGCCATGCGCCTCAACGTCGGGCAGATCAGCGACTCCGTCGCCTTCTTCCCGCTGTTCGTCGCCGAACACGAGGGCTACTTCAAGGCCGAAGGGCTCACCCTGGGAGAACGGCCCCGGCTCGGCACCGGCGCCAAGCTCGCCGCAGCGGTCCAGTCCGGCAGCATCGACATTGCCGGCGGTGTGATGACCGACGCGTTCAACCTGTACAAGATCAACAATAAGGCGCGTGTGGTCGGCTCCCTCGTGGACGCCTACTACGTCGACATCATCGCCGGATCGAACATCCCGACCGCCGGCGACTCGGCGCCGCTGAACGAGCGGATCCAGGCCCTGCGCGGCAAGAAGATCGGCATGACCGGGCCGGGAAGCGGCACCGAGGCGCTGGTGAACTACCTGTTCAAGCAGGCCAACCTCGACCCCAAGAACGATGCGACCCTGGTCAACCTCGGCGCTGACGCGTCCGCCGCGATCGGCGCGCTGAAGGCCGGCCGGGTCGACGCCCTGTCGTTCTTCCAGCCGATCGGGCAGCAGGCCGTGGCCACCGGAGTCGGCCGTATCTACATCTCGCCCGCTCGCGGTGACATCCCTGCTCTCAAGGACGCCATCCACGGTGCCGTCTTCACCACCCAGAACGTCATCGACCGCAAGGGCAAAGCGGTGGCTGCGTTCCTGCGCGCCATCGCCAAGGCCGAGCAGACCATCAACGGTGACCCGGCGAAGGCCAGCGAACTGCTGCAGCAGTACCAGAAGACGATGAACGCCCAGACCGTTCAGGCGCTCGTGCCGGTCCTGCAGGCGGAGATCCCCGACGCCCCGACACCCACCGAGACCGCCTACAACGTCTCGGCGGACTTCCACCGGCAGACCGGCCTGGTGCCCACCACGCCCACGTTCACCGACATCGTTCCCTCGGAGTGGATCGCCACGGCGCTCAAGGGCTGAGAAGCAGAAGGCGTCTTCGTGTCGACCGGACCCCTTGCGACGGGTCCGGTCGGTACAAAAGACCGAACCGCGTCCGTTTCCGAGTCAGAGCGGCGCGACACCGGCATGTGCACCGACTACAGGTACGCGCAACGACTGACGCCGCCGGATGCGCCGCCCGCATGTCAACGAGGGAGGGCAGCAATGAATTCGGTGCGTGCACCCGGGCCCAGCGATGACCTCGTCGCGGCACTTCGGGAGGCAGTCGACGGGGATGTCGACGACTCCGAACGCCGCCGGGCCGAGTACTCCACGGACGCGTCCAACTACCGGGTGCCCCCGCGGGTAGTGGTGGCCCCGCGAGACAACGACGACGTGCTGGCGGCCCTGGACGTAGCCCGCCGCCTCAAAGTGCCGGTCACCGCCCGCGGCGCGGGTACGTCGGTGGCGGGCAACGCAGTCGGCACCGGAATGGTGCTCGACTTCTCCCGGTACATGGACCGGATCATCGCGCTCGACCCCGATGCCCGCATCGCCGTGGTCCAGCCGGGTGTGGTGATGTCCTCCCTGCAGGCCGCAGCCGCACCGCACGGGCTTCGCTTCGGGCCGGACCCGTCGACGCAGAACCGGGCGACGCTGGGCGGAATGATCGGAAACAACGCGTGCGGTCCGCATGCTGTCGCCTACGGGCGTACGGCCGACAACATCGTCTCGCTCGATGTCGCCGATGGCGCCGGGCGCCGATTCCACGCCGGCGCCGGCGCGGGCGCGCTGGACGCGGTCGCGGGCCTGGACGCCCTGGTGCACGCAAACCTGGCGACGATCCGCACCGAGCTGGGCCGCTTCGGCCGGCAGGTTTCCGGCTACTCTCTCGAGCACCTACTTCCCGAGCACGGCCGCGACCTGGCCAAGATGCTCGTGGGCACCGAGGGCACCCTGGTCACGGTCCTGCAGGCCACGGTGAACCTCGTGCCCGTGCCGGCCGCCCCGGTCGTCGTCGCGCTGGGATACCCGGACATGCCCACGGCCGCCGACGCCGTACCCGCGCTCGTGGCCCACCGGCCCCTGGCGATCGAGGGCATGGACGCCCGCCTCGTCGAGGTTGTGCGCCGCCACCGCGGAGCGGGCGCGGTGCCACAGCTGCCCGCCGGTGGCGGATGGCTGCTCGTAGAAGTCGGCGCCGACGTCGGTGAGAGCGTCGACGACGCGCTAACCCGGGCGCACGCGCTGGCCGCAGACGCCGGCACCGACGCGGTCCGGGTCGTCCCCGCAGGGGCTGAGGCCGCGGCGCTGTGGCGCATCCGAGCCGACGGCGCCGGACTGGGCGGACGGACCCCGGGCGGCGCGCCGGCGTGGCCCGGCTGGGAGGACGCCGCCGTCCCACCTGAACGGCTGGGGGACTACCTACGCGACTTCACCGCGCTGATGGCGGACCGTGGCGTGGACGGGCTGCTGTACGGGCACTTCGGGGACGGGTGCGTACACGTTCGCCTGGACCTGCCGCTGGAGACGCCCGCCGGGATCCGGCCCTCGCGAGCATTCCTCGAAGCGTCCGCGGACCTCATCGCCTCCTACGGCGGGTCACTCTCCGGCGAGCACGGAGACGGACGGGCCCGTTCGGAGCTGCTGACGCGCATGTACACCCCCGAGGTGATCAGCCTGTTCGGCCACGTCAAAGCGCTATTCGACCCGGAGAACACGTTGAACCCCGGGATCGTGGTGGACCCCCGGCCCCTGGACTCGGACCTACGCCGGCCCAGCGCGCGCCCCACCTCGTCCCGACACGGGTTCGCCTTCGCCGACGACGGCGGAGACTTCACGCGCGCGGTCCACCGCTGCACCGGAGTGGGGAAGTGCCGGGCCGACAACTCCGGCGCGGGTGGCTTCATGTGTCCGAGCTACCAGGCGACCCGGGACGAGAAGGACGTCACCCGCGGCCGCGCGCGGGTGCTGCAAGAGCTGACCAACGGCTCGCTCATCACCGACTGGCGCTCCCCGGCGGTGCTCCAGTCCCTCGACCTGTGCCTGTCATGCAAGGCGTGCTCGACGGACTGCCCCACCGGCACCGACATGGCCCGCTACAAGTCCGAGGTCCTCCACCGCGCCTACACGGGCAAGGTGCGTCCGCGCAACCACTACATCCTCGGCCAGCTGCCCCGCTGGTCCTCCCTCGTCACCAAGATGCCAGCCCTGGCCAGGCTGGCCAACACAGTGCTCAGGATCCGCCCCATCGCGAGGGCGGTGCTCGCCGCAGGCGGGATGGACCCCCGCCGGCAGATCGTCACCTTCGCCGAGGAACGCTTCTCCGCCTGGTTCAGAAAGCAGGGCCGCGCGACCACGCCTGACAGCGCGTCGCTCGCCGCCAGGCACACGTCGTCCTTTCCGCCGCGGCCGGTGGTGCTGTGGGCGGACACGTTCTCCGACACGCTGGATCCGGCCGGGGCACGGGCCACAGCCGCCGTCCTGCAGGAAGCCGGATACACCGTGATCGTGCCCGAGAAGTCCGCCTGCTGCGGGCTCACCTGGATCTCCACCGGGCAGCTGGACGGGGCCAAGAAGCGCCTGACCGACCTACTTGCCGTCCTGGCGCCCTACGCCACCGATGGGATCCCCATCGTGGGCGTCGAACCCTCGTGCACTGCCGTGCTGCGCTCAGACATGGTCGACCTCCTCCCAGACGATGCCCGCGCCCGGATCCTCGCAGCCGGCATCTACACCCTCGCCGAGCTGCTCACCGCCCCCGCCCCGCTAGGCCCCGGTCCCGGCTGGGCCCCGCCATCGCTAACAGGCGTCGACGTCGTCGCGCAGCCGCACTGCCACCACCACTCAGTCATGGGCTGGGAAGCCGACGCCGCGCTCCTGACCCAGGCAGGCGCGTCCGTGACCCGGCTAACCGGGTGCTGCGGGCTGGCCGGCAACTTCGGCATGGAGGCCGGCCATTACGACACGTCCGTCGCCGTCGCCGAGAACGCCCTGCTGCCCGCCCTGCGCAACGCTGGGCCGGACACCGTCTACCTCGCGGACGGCTTCTCCTGCCGTACCCAGGCCGACCATCTCGCTGGCCGTCAGGGCGTCCACCTCGCCGAACTCCTCGCTCGCGGCAACTACTCGCCAACAGGGACCTGGTGATGGTCTCTGGCCCGGCTCACAGAGGCTCATCTACGGAGAGCCCCGCAGATCTCGGAGGTGCTGCCGTAAGTCGAAGCCGGGCCGCTCAGCAGGCCTGATCCGACCCGGTGGAAGGCCGGGCCCGCAGCGACCACCGGCGAGACGGCGAGTGCGGTCCCTGGCTACTCCTGGACGGAGACGTCGGGCAGGACATGGACGTGCTCGACCACTATGAGCCAGACACCAGGTGGCAAGGAATCCAACCACCGCAACGCGGCAGCCTCTCCTGACACTGAGGAGAGGATATCCGGAGGTGTCAGGACCAGCGCACGCCCTGGCGTGCGCTGGTCCTGAACCGCTGCTCAGAGTCGGAATCTCGGCGTGCCCGGCTCCGGGAAGGTGCGCGTGTACGCCTGGATGTAGCTGTCGAGGAACGGCGAGCGTTCCCCCGCGGTCGGCACGTCATCCGCGGTGCTCTCCGTCGACAGCCGTAGGATGGCGCCGGTCACGCTGATCGTGGCGCCCGACGGCGTGTCCCGCCAGCTCCCGGTCGTGATCGAGCCGATCTCGACCGCGAGCCTGTGCCCGGCCTGCAGCGTCCAGTCGGTCGACTTGAGGTCGAACCCGACCCGGCCCTTCTTGACCAGCGACACGTTCTCGTCGAACATCACCGCCGTGCCGTCGGGCGCCACGTCCCACACCTTGACCATGACGTTGCCCGCCGCACCAACCGTGAGCTCGACGCGCGGCGTGGCGGTCAGCCGCGTCTCCTGCCGCACCACGTCGGACCACACGAGGTAGCTCGACGCCGGCTCCGCGGAGGCCGCGTCGGACGACGGCGACGGCGAGGCCGCCTTGCGCGTCGCCCCGAGCCCCTCGAGCCTCGGGGCGCTCTCCATGTCCCACTGCCCGTAGCTCTTCGGGAGGGCGAGCGTGGACGGCGACGACGCGTACGGCACGCCCGCAGCCCCGCCGTCGTCGACGTAGGTGCCGTTGCCGAGCGCCACGGCGAGGCGGCGGTCGGGGGTCGGCCATGTCGGCTCGGCCCGCCACCCGCCGAGGTTGTCCTCGATCGAGTACGTGGGGTACGTCGTCGTCGGCTCCTCGCCCTTGAGGTACTGGTCGTAGAAGCTCATCACCTCGTCGAACCAACCCTCGCGGCCCATCGCCAGGCGTCCGTCGGATACGCGGTCGTTGCCGCGCACGTGATCCCACTGGCCCAGCCAGCCGCGTTCGGGGCCGACGTGGTTCTTGAGGAACTCCTCCATCCCCTCGGGCTTGGTGTTGTTCTCGATGAAGCCCGCCGTGACGAACAGCGGAGTCGTCGTGCCCTTGGCGTTGGCTGCCATGTCGCGCGCCTGCCAGAAGGGGGCGTTCGGGTCCGGCTCGTAGTTGTCCGCGATGTTCTCGCTGAGGCACTCGGGGTGCGACTCCTCGTACCGGGCATTGGCCTGGTAGCGCGAGGTGTCGTCGGCCAGCGGGTCCATCGTGGCGATGTTGTTGTAGGAGTTCGGCGTGCCGGTGGCGTTCGGGCGCGGCACCCCGTTGGAGAACAGGTAGTTGTACCCGGTCCAGATCGACTCCTGCGCCACGACCGCCTTGAGCTGCGGCATCTTGAGGTTGTTGCCCATCAGACCGGTGGCGCCGTCGTACGACTTGCCGTACATGCCGACGTTGCCGTTCGACCACGGCTGGGAGGCAGACCACTCGATGGCCGCGCGGACGTCGTTCTGCTCGCCCGGGCCCTTGTTGTCGAGGCAGCCGGTGGACCCGCCGAACCCGCGCAGGTCGACCATGACGTAGGTGAAGCCCTCATCGAAGAGGTCGGCGCCCTCGAGGAAGTCGTTGAAGCGTGCCGACGGCCCAGTGTGGGTGAAGCCCTCGGGCCCGGTCTGCCCTGCGTGGCCGAAGTAGGGCCCGACGGCGAGGATGACGGGCGTCTTCGCGCCCGCCGGCAGTCCCTCGGGCCGCAGCACGTCGGCGTGCAGCTCGACTCCGTCCGTCGACGGGAAGTAGTGCTCCGTCCAGACCGAGCCCTCCGGGACCCGGTCGTTCTCCTCGTGGGTGATCCCCTCCGGCGGGACCTCCGCCGCCGTCGCGGGGGCCGCCGCTGCGATCCCTCCCGCGAAGACGCTCGCGGTTAGCAGCACGCCGAGCGCCGCCGCCGTCGTCCGTCTCTGCATCGATGTCTCCTCGTCGTCCGTGATGGTCGCGTCCCGCCGATCAGCCGTTGCGGACCGGAATCTCCTCGTAGCGATTTGGGTCGATGTCTTCGAAGGTGTTGTCGACGAGGGAGTCGATGATTCCCATCATCGCCAGTTCGTGGACCTTCGCGATGAATCCGTGCCGCCACTGCGGGTTGGCGTGGCGCTGACGGCCGGCCTCCATCAGCACGCTTGCGCTGCCGCGCAGCTGGTAGGTGGCGTTGGCCGAGCCGGCCAGGTTGAGGTTCTGCGGGTAACGGGTGACGCCGGAAAACGTCGAGCCTCCGCGCTGGACGCCCTCCCAGGCGGCGACGTTCGCCCGGCGTGACGCGTCCCAGCCGAAGTTCGGATACATGGTCCCAGCGCCGTGCGAGCCGGGGTCACGGAGGAACTGCGCCGAGATCGACATCGGCGTGTGCAGGTCGGGAGTATGCGCATCGCCGTCATCGAACGTGTTGCAGGGCGCCTGATTGTGCAGGTCCACGAACACGTCAACGAGGCCGAACTCCTGCTCCAGAGCGGTGTACAGGTCGCGCGAAGCCCGCGCCTCGGGGGTGAGGTACATGCCGCGCACCGAGCCGCTGCCGGGAAGATGCCCCGCCTGCGGCGCATAGTCGAAGTCTGGGTTGAAGTCGCGGTTCAGGTCGAAGCCGGGTACCCGCGGATCGGACCAGAATCGGGGTCCCGGAAGCGAGTGGTAGAACGCCGACGGCGCGCCCGCGAGCTGCGGGAACATCGAGACCGTATCGTCCCAGGTCTGGTGGTTCTCCCGCTGGTAGGGTATTGCCCCGTCCGGGTTGAGCTGCGGGACGGCGACAATGGTCACTGCTTCGCGGATCTGCTGCGATCGACGTGAGCTGTCGCTCAAACTGTTGAGTACGTTGACGAGTGCGATCGTTCCCGTTGGCTCGTTCGCATGGATCCCGGCCTGTAGGAAGACGACCTTGGCGCCGGAGCCCACTCGGACCGAGTAGATCGGTCGTCCCTGGTTCGACGTCCCGATAACGTCGGTGGTCACACCCTGGCCCGTGTGCTCAAGCTTCTGCACCACGCGCTCGATTTCCGCAGGCTGGTAATACCCCTCGACCGTCTCGCTTCCCTGGCCTTCCGGGAACTCATTGCACTGCGAGGGATCCGCTCTGACCGGCGACGGTGACTCGACCATCGCGACCGACGTGAACGCGAGTGCGGCCAGGACACCGACCCCGAGCACTCGACGTATGCCAGGTAATGTCGTCACCAATTTCGGTCCTCATCTCCGTGGTCTATGACCGGCTGGACTCCCTGCGGCCGCGACCGCCACCAGCTTCCTCGCCGATGCTGTGATCATCGTCGATCAATGTATTTGGCCGCGCGTCGGAGGGGCACCGAACACGTGCAGGGATTTCGAGCGCCCGTTTAGGACATCCGTCGAGACCGTGTGTCGGTGGACCCGTACGACCGTGGCCCGCTCGAAGTGGCCCTCAGCCGGACCGGACGGCGTCCGGTGCCGATGCCCCATCGGCGCCGGCGAGGACTCTGACCTCTGCGCCGGCCAGCCGACGGGCGGTCTGCCACCGGCTGTCCGGCACTTGACGTAGGCGACCGCCCGCCCGCAGGCCGGTACCGGCCCTGGGCGCATGCTCGGCGTACTCGGGCGGTCACCGTACGCCGCCGTCGGCGGGCGCCGTCCGGTATGAGCGCAGAGCCGCGACAGCTCGGCTGACGTGCGGCGTTGCATGATCACGACGATTGACGTAGTGGTGGGGCCGCCTTCCTCGACAACTGCAGCATGACGGCCCGCTCGTGCCGTCTTTAGTGTCATGCCCCGTGCGCTCTTCGGCTGCGCGGTGTCCAAACTGCGCTGAGAGTCACCAAGGGAGAAATGCCAAGGGAGAAATGTGGTGAAAGCGAAGCCCCTCGTCGCGGGCGCAGTCGCTCTGGCGGCGGCTCTGGCAGTGCAGCTCGGTGGAGCCGGCGCGGCATTCGCCGCCGGGCCAGGATCGAGCCCGTCGGACAACTCCGCCCACGGCGGGGCGGTCCTGGAGGACGTCCACAATGAGCCGACGACCGCCGTCGCAGGCAACGTCACGTTCATCGACAACGTCAGGGGAGTCAGCGGCTACTCTGCGCTGAACTTCATCAACTACGACAAGTACGGCTACGACTTCATGTTCGCCAACGGCACCGGCGGTCTGGCCGTCTGGTCGCTGAAGGACCCCAAGCACCCGGCCCTGGTCTCGAAGATCACGGCGGCCGAGCTGCGCCTGCCGGGGGACACCCAGGACAGGTTCTGGGAAGGCGAGAACATGACCGTCGACCCGAAGCGCAAGCTGGTCTTCCTCACCCGGGACCCGCGTGGCTTCGGTGGCACCGTCTCGACCGGTCAGTCCGGCGTGTACATCGTCGATGTCAAGAATCCGTGGAAGCCGGAAGTCGTCACCTTCCACCCGATTCCGGCCGGGCACACGGCCACCTGCATCAACGACTGCAAGTACCTCTGGTCGGTCGGTCCGGCCAACACGGGTACGCCAGGCCAGGACCCCTCCTGGAAGGGTGTGCCGGTGCGGGTGACCGACATCCACGACATCAAGCACCCGTACACCTTCGACCAGGCGGTCGACCTCGGTCGGCACGACGGGGTCACCGACTACGTGCACAGCGTCGACGTCGACAAGAACGGCATCGCCTGGGCCTCCGGTGAGGGTGGCGTACGCGGCTACTGGACCGAGGGCCGGCATTACGACCCGGTGCAGAAGCGCAACCGCGTCGCAACGGCGTACGACCCGGTGCCGTACGCGGGCGGAACCGTCGTGGCCACCAACCCGGCGGGCACCGACTTCTTCGACTTCTTCGACCACAACGCGTACCACAACACCGAGAAGGTCGGCGACTTCGACAAGGGCGAGCTGCTCTACATCACCAACGAGAACATCACGACCTGCTCCCGGGCGGGCGAGTTCAAGATCGCCTCGTTGAAGGGCAGCTACGACGGCGAGGGCTGGCGTTCCACGCCGGAGAATCCGTTCCGGCTGGACCTGATCAGCCACTGGTCCCCGTGGGGCAAGGAGGGCTCGGCCACCACCGGTAGCTGCTCCGCGCACTGGTTCACGGTGAACGGCAACATCGTGGCACAGGGGTGGTACGGGCAGGGCACCCGCTTCATCGACGTGTCGGATCCGCGGAACCCGACCCAGGTCGGCTACTTCCGGGTGCCGGCGGGGCAGGGTGTGACCGGCGGTTCGGCGTCGGCCGTCTACTGGCACAACGGGCTGGTCTACGTCGCGGACTACAACCGGGGCGTCGACGTCCTGCGGTTCGACGGCAAGCTGGCCGGCGCGCCGGACGACAAGATCTGTTGGAACTCGTGCGACAAGTAACCGTCTGAACGAAAGCACCGGCCCGCGCGCGGCGACCGCTGCGCCCGGGCCGGCTTTCGGTGGTGGCGGACCTGGAGGTAGAACGGTGCGACGCAGAGGTGCCGTGCGCTCGGTCGCGCTGGGCGCGGCCGCCCTGGTGGTGAGCGGCCTACTCGGCGCGTGCTCCGGCTCTGACGAGGACGAGAGCGCGCCGAAGCTGCGAGGCGAGATCACGTTCGGGGTGCTGGCCCCGCTGTCAGGCGACATGGCTGAGCGTGGGCAGGACCTCGTCGACGGGGCGCAGCTGGCTGCCGCTGAGCTCAACGATCAGGGCGGAGTCCTGGGGCGGCAGGTGAGGGTGGTCGTCGAGGACGGCGGCTGCACGGCGGCGACCGGCGAGCAGGGGGCGACGGGGCTGGCCGCCAAGAAGGTCGTGGGGATGGTCGGCGGGCTGTGTGAGGATGCGGCGGTGGCGGCGGCGAAGGCCGTGGCCGCGTCCGGCACGCCGTTCCTGGTCTCCTCCGCCCCCGCCGACCGGCTGATCGAAGCCGGGGTGCCGTCGGCGTTCCCGATGGAGGCGACGGTCTATCAGGAGGCGCTGGCCGCGGTGCACTGGATGGGCTACCGGAGCACGCAGCAGGTGGCGGTGCTCGATGACGGCTCGGCGGCCGCACAGCGATTGTCCGGCCTGGTGACCGATCGGATCAAGGCCGACGGCCTGCCGGTGAGCAGGCAGAGCACCGACAGTCCTGATCTCGCGAAGCTTGCCGGCACCGTCACCGCGTCGAAGGCGGACTTCGTCTACTGGACGGGGGCAGCGGAACCAGGTGGACGGCTGGTGAGCGCGCTACGCCACGCCGGCTACACCGGGCATTTCATGGCTTCCTCCGAGTCCGACAGCCCCGAGTTTCTGAAGGCGGCCGGCGGGGCGGCCGAGGACGCGTTCCTCACCACGGCCGCGGGCCCGAAGCTTCTCCCGACGGCGGCGGACTGGGCTGCACGCTTCAAGGACCGTTACCGACGGGACCCGGGCCGTGACGCCATGCAGGCCTACGACGCGCTCCGCGCGCTGGCGCAGGCGGTGCGCCAGGCAGGGGACACGGCACCCTCGAAGGTCGTCGACAACATCCCGCGGCTCGAAGACTTCACCACCTTCACCGGGGTGCTCCGCTTCGCCGCCGATCACTCGCTGACGTACGACAACTACGTCATCGCCCAGGTCCGGGGCGGCACGTTCACCCTGGCCAGCAAGTTGCGTACGGATTAGGTCGGATGACGCACCGGATTCAACTCGCGGGCCATCGCTGGGTCCGGCTGGTCACGCGGCTGGCGGTGGTCCTCCTCCTCGCGACCGGCGGCCTGGTCACCAACCTCGCGTCCACCGCGCAGCCGGCGTACGCCCACGCCTACCTGGTGGAGACCTCGCCGGTCGACGGCGAGGTGCTGGCCTCGCCCCCGCCGGCGGTCCGGCTCCGCTTCAACGAGGCGGTCAGCTTCAACGAACGGTCGATCCAACTGCTCGACACGAACGCGGAGAAGCTGGCGATCGGCACCCCCGGTCACGTGGACGGGAAGGCCAACACGGCGCAGGTCAGCCTGCCCACGGATCTGACCGAGGGAACCTACGTCCTGGCCTGGCGGGTCACCTCCGCGGACTCGCACGTGGTGTCGGGTGCGCTCACGTTCAGCATCGGTCATCCGAGCGCAACGGCCGCCCCGGTGGAGCAGGACGCCCACCGTGCCGTCGTCGTCGTCGACGCGGTCGGCCGTGCCCTGGCCTTTCTCGGTATGGCCCTCGCCCTGGGTGGCGCGCTGTTCGTGGCCGTGCTCTGGCCCGCCGGCCGCAGCGACCGCCGCGGCCGCCGCATCGTGTGGTCAGGATTCGTCGTGCTGGCCGCCGGCACCGTGGTGGTCCTGCTCGTACAGGGGCCGTACGCCGCCGGCACGTCGCTGGCCGGAGTGTTCGACCCGGACCTGCTCGGCGCGGCACTGTCCACCCGGTTGGGCCACGCGCTGCTGACACGGCTGGTGATCGTGCTCGCCCTCGGCGTGGCGTTCGGGCTCGCCGTACGCCATGGGTCACCCCCTGCCACCACCGGGACGGCGACCACCGCGACGGCCGGAGCGGCCGGCGCCGCCCGCCGGATCGTCCTGCCCGCGGTCGCCACGGTCGGCGCCGTCGCCCTGCCGCTGACCTGGACGCTGACGGATCACGCGCAGACCGGCGTGCAGACCTGGCTGGCCGTGCCGGCGACCAGCCTGCACCTGCTCGCCATGGCCCTGTGGCTGGGCGGCCTGATCACGCTCGCGGCCTGCGTCCTCGTCCCGGCCGGCAGGCGGGAGACCAGCCGAGCCATCACCCTGGAGCCCGCGCTGCCCAGGTTCTCCGGGCTCGCGCAGGTCTGCTTCGCGGTGATCGCGGCGACTGGCGTCTATCTGTCCTGGCGGCAGGTGGGGACGTGGGCGGCTCTCGGCGCGACCGACTTCGGTCGGCTGCTCCTCGGCAAGCTCGCCGTCGTCCTCGCCGTGGTGGGTCTCGCCGCCGGAGCGCGGCGGTTCGTGCGGCGGCGCGGCCGGGAACCCCTCGGCGTCGACGCCGCCCCTGCCGCCGCGGTGCGCCGGCTGCGCCGTTCGGTCGTGGGAGAGATCCTGCTCGGGGTAGCCGTCGTGTCGATCACGGCCGTGCTCGTCAACACCGCCCCGGCCCGCACCAGCTACGCGCCGCCGGTGCACACCACCGTCCCCGTTCCTGCCGCCGCGGCCGAGTCGGCCGCCGGGCTGCAAGACGCCTCGATCGAGGTGAACATCGAGCCGGCGCGGTCCGGCAGCAACGTGGCCGACATCTACCTCACCGGCCCGGATGGCTCGCTGGTCGCGGTACCCGAGGTCTCCGGTCAGCTCGAATCACCCGACCGCGACGTCCCGGCACTGCCGGTCACCGTCACGGCGGCCGAACCCGGCCACTACGTGGCGAACTCGATGTCCATCCCCTTCCCCGGGGAGTGGGTGCTGCGGCTGGACATCCGAGTCTCCGACTTCGACGAGACACCCGTGCGCGTCCGGTTCACGGCACGCTGAAAGGTAGGTAACACATGCGAGGCGCTGACCGAAAGGCGTCCCGGAGCCGATCGACCGCGATCGCCGCCGGCTTGCTCGCCCTCGGCGTCCTGGTCGGCTGCTCCAGCGAGAGCCCGGCACCCGTGACCAAACCCCCCTACACCGTGGACTCGGTCCGCTCCGGCCTGGTCAGCCCCAGTGACCTGGGCGAGGGCGCGATCGAGATCGAGGACGAGGGCCACTCCTCGCACGTCATCTACACGCCCCCGAACAGCATCCCGACCTGTCCGTACGTCCAACGTTCCGAGGACGTCGAGGTCACTGTGGAGCCAGCGATCGAGCCGGTGGGTGGGAATCCGACCGGACGGACCATCGTCGCCCCTCAGATCGTGGGGCCGTCGTCGCTGCCGGTTGTCACACAGGGCGCGGTGGTCTTCCAGAGCTCCTCGCTCGTGGACGACACGATGAACGCCGTCGTGGCTGAGGCCAACAAGTGCCCGGCGACGTTCAGCGTGCTCGGCGGACCGGCGACCGTGGTGGGTGAGTACAAGGTCGGCAGCCGGTCGATCGAAATCAACGGGTGGAAAGGGTTCGCGCAGCATCTCGTACACACCTCGCCCCCGGAGGTGAACCCGGAGACCTACGACGACCTGGTCACCGTCGTGGTGCGCAAGGCGAACGCCATCATCTACGTCGGCTACACCCAGATCAAGTCCGTGGGCAAGCGCGCCGACTCCGAGGAGAAGGTCAAGGCGTTGATGAAGACCACGCTGGCCCGCCTCGGCTAGTCATACTGTCGATCAATAGGAAGCTGGAGAACGCACATGCTCCGCCGAGTAGTACGTGGCCTCGTAACCGTAGGCGTGGCGGCCTGCCTCGTCGGCGTCCTACCGGCGGCGGCGTTCGCGCACGTGACGGTCAACCCGGGCACGGCCACCCAGGGCGGTTACGCCGCCCTGACATTCCGGGTCCCCACCGAGAGCGACGACGCGAGCACCACCAAGGTCGAAGTGCAGTTCCCGACCGACTCCACACTGGCCTCGCTCTCGGTGAAGCCGCACGCCGGTTGGTCGTACGAGATCACGAAGAAGAAGCTGACCACACCGGTCGAGGCGCACGGCGCGCAGATCAGCGAGGTCATTGACAAGATCACCTGGACTGCGGCGGATCCACAGTCGGCGATCAAACCGGGTGAGTACGACGAGTTCTCGGTCAGCGCCGGACCGCTGCCCGCAGCCGACCAGCTGGTGTTCAAGACGCTGCAGCACTACAGCAACGGCGAGGTCGTGCGGTGGATCCAGGAGCCAACCGCCGGTACCGACGAGCCGGAGCGGCCCGCGCCGGTGCTCCGGCTCGTGGCCGAGGCGGATGCGGCGGCGGCGGGCACCGCGCAGGCGGCGGTGGCCGTGGACAGCGCGCCCACGACGCAGTCGGATGCGGGAAGCCGGTGGGCGGTCGGACTGTCCGTGGCCTCGCTGGTGATCGGCCTCGTGTGTGCGACGATCGCCGTGCGATCGCGCCGGACGCGATGAGCGCCTGATCGGTGCTCCTCGCGCCCGGCACGAGGAGCGCCGATCAGCACCACCGAATGCCCGCGCCGACGACGACCACGTCAGGTATGGCCTCGTGCCGTCCAGCGCTGGTGGGCCAGATCGGCCACCACGAGGTCCTGCCAGCCCATGCCGACGCTCTTGAAGACCGATGAACCGGTGGTGGGTGCCAGATGTACCGCGTCGCGAAGCTCGATGAGGTTGTCCTCGCCGACGACGCCGGCGCGTACGGCCTGGATGATGTCACCCGCTTCGCGTAGCGCGACGCCGCGGGACTCGACGACCACCCGTTCGGCGACGCCGATCGTCACGGCGTCGAGTTCACGGGCGTCCGGCTCGTGGGAGCCCACCGCGACCGTACAGGTTCCGGGGCGCAGCCTGCGGCCGTCGAAGAGCGGCTGGCGGGCGGTGGTGGCGCAGACCACCACGTCCGCATCCGCGACGTCGTCGTGGCTGCCCACGCGCGCGTCCAGACCGCTGTCCCGGACCCTGGCCACCAGGGCCGCCGCGCGGTCAGGGTCCCGGCCCACCACTGTGACGTCGCTGAGCGGGCGAACGGCTCGCAGCGCCTCCACGTGCCCCCACGCCTGTGGGCCGGAGCCGAGCACGACCAGGTGTCGCGCCCCGGGCGCGGCGAGGTGGTCGACCGCGACCGCGGAAACCGCGGGGGTCCGCAACGTCGTCAGGGCCGTGCCGTCCAACAGCGCCACCGGCGTCAGCGTGACCCGGTCGTAGAGCACGTACAGCGCCTGGACGCGGGGGAGGCCCCGACCGGAGTTGCCCGGAGCCACCGTGCTCAGCTTCACGCCCACCGCGGTCGCGGTCTCGGCGGGCATCAGCAGCAGCTGTCCGTGCTCCACGTCGTGGATCGAGCGCTGCAGCGACGCCTCCGGGTCGAGCCCGCCGGACAGGGCCTTCGCCAGTGCGGCGACGGCGTCGGCGAACGGCACCAGGCCGAAGACGTCGGCCTCGTCGAGGTACGGCAGCGTCGCGGTCATCGGGGCTTCGCAATCACGGTCGCCGGGCGGGGTGCGGTGTGGGCTAGGACGGCGGCATGGGTGCCGGTGTGCAGTCGTGCCAGGTCGTCGTCGGTGAGCTGCACGATGGGCAGGCTCGTGCCGTAGATCTCGGCGGCGACGAGGGCCCCGATCACCAGGATCGCGTCGCACTCGGCCAGGAACAGGGCCGCCGGCGCGTGCCCCGACCGGATCAGCTCCGCGAGTACCGCCGTGGAGGAGCTGGATCCGCGACCGGCCTGCATCGCGAGGATCTGGCCGGCGACCGTGACGCCGCGTTGCGGATGGTGGGCGTCGACGATCACCCCGCGCGCGTCGACTCCGCCCCAGAACGAGAGCGGTTCGTCGAGCGCGAGGACGACGCCGTCCGCCGCTCCCGGATGAAGGGAGCGGCCGGACAGGGTCACCGGCTCATCTCCAGAGCCGCTCATCGCGCACCACCCTCCCGGCTCGTGCCGAGGCGACGCACTCGGCCAGGCTTCCCAGTACGGTGTCGATCCCGAGGTTGGCCGGCGCGTACCAGGCCCACTTGCCCGAGTTCGTCATCACGGTGCGGATCCCGTCGCGCAGCACGGGCGTCACGTACGTGCAGGTGTCGGTGAGGATGCTCCCACCCGCGTCGCGCACGGCGTCGGCGTACCCGCGTGCCTCCGCCTCGGCCAGCACGGCCCGGCTGGTCGACACGAACACGTCGACCGACGGGGCGAACGACGGGCCGTCGCGCAACTCGCGCGCCAGCGCCGCGAACTCGGACAGCGAGAAGTGCGGGGTGCCGAGGCTGACGGCGTCGAGTGAGGTCGTGGCGGCGCTGCTGAGCCGGTCGCACGCGCGCCTGAGGTCGTGTGCCGTCACCGGCACGGTGGTGGCCCCGGGCCCGAGCACCCCGTCCAGCGTCGGCGCCTCCGGGGTCACCCCCACGACGTGGAACAGCGCGACGCCGCCTGCGGACGCGGCGGTGGCGCCGAGCGCCTTGAGTCGGTCCTCGGTGACCCCGCCGTCGTTCAGGTCGCCCGGCAGGCCGGTGAGAGCCGCGACCCGGGTTCCGGCGAGTTCCCCGAGCAGCGCCCCGATCGCGGGCCAGGCGACGTCGGCGTCGAGCAGCGCAGCGGGGACCGCGGAGAAGTCGAGCACCAACGCGGCGGTGCGGTTCCGCTGCAGGTGCAGGCCCGAGTAGGGGACCCGGCCGGCAACGCCGGCGGCGATGTCGATGAAGTCGCCGTACCGGTCCGTGCGCGCCCCGAGCACCGAGTTGACGAAGGCGATGGCGTTCGACTCCGCCCACGCCACGTGGCTGCCCGCTGCCGGGCGGTGGCCGGACTGGTACGGCGCGCACGACCAGATCGGCTCGCAGCCGAGGGCCACATGCGCGTCCATCAGGCGCCGGCCGTTCTCGGCCACCTCCGGGTCGGCGCGTACCAGCCCGGGGTGCAGCAGATCGAGCGAGCCGACGTTGAGCGTCGTACGCACCCGTACCCGGGCGCCGAGGGAGACGAGCCGTTCGGTGAACTCCAGCCCCGCCACGCCGTGGTACAGGCAGCCGTCGGCGTGCGCCGACTCGATCGGCACCAACCGTTCGGCACCGTTCGCGCGTGCCACCCCGACGATCAGCCGCATGCACATCGCGGTGGCCGGGCCCTGCTCCCCGGCCAGCATCGACTCTTCCTCGGCGGTGAGGACCAGAGCGTCGTCGCCGGGCATCAGGCTCCTTCGCGGGGGCCAGGGTCACGGTGTGCAGGGAGCTGAAGAAGTCCGGCGCGGCCTTGCCCTGCTCGCTGCCGCCCACGCTGGACGCCTTCTCGCCGCCGAACGGCACCCTTCCGTGGCAGCCAGTAAAACATTACACAGCAGACCGCCGGGCTCAAATCACGCGTCGATAACACCCCCACGTGCACTCTTGGAGCAATTTTGTGTCGTGTGCCATAGTGCGGTGCTACGTCACACAGCAGTGATACCAGTCGCTACCTGGCCGTCCACTGTGTCGGTCCCTGAGGGAAGTGAGTTTGGACAATGACGTCATACCTCACCCGCCGGCTGTCGCGAGTCGCCCTCGTGGGCAGTGCGGCGGTGGCGGCCATGCTGCTCTCCGCCTGTGGCAACGGTCTCGCCTCGGGAGGGGGCGAGAAGTCGGACGACGGGCCGATCGTCCTCGGCATGCTGACTCCGCTGTCCGGCAGCAGCTCGGCCATCGGGCCGTACATGAAGAACGGCGCGCAGCTCGCCGTCGACGAGATCAACGGCACGGGCGGCGTCAACGGGCGCAAGCTCGAGCTCAAGGTCGAGGACGAGGCGTGCGACGCCAAGAGTGCCACGGCCGGCGCCAACAAGCTGGTCACCGCGGGCGTGAAGATCTCGGTCGGCGGCTACTGCTCCAGCGCGACGCTCCCGACGCTGCCGATCTTCGAGAAGGCCGGCGTGCCGATGCTCATCCCGGCCGCCAACTCCAACGAGCTGGTCGCGCAGCACAAGAAGAACGTCTTCCTGATCAACGGCACCGGCGCCCAGCAGTCAGACGCGGCGCTCAAGTTCATGAAGAAGGTGGGCGCCACCAAGGTCGCCCTCATGGACGACAACACCAGCTACTCGAAGGACATCGCCGACACCACCGCCAAGCTGCTGGCCGGCTCGCCGGCGCTCGCCGGACGCGAGTCGGTCACCGCGGGGGAGAGCGACTACAGCGCCAACGTCAACGCCATCCTGAAGGGTCAGCCGGACTTCATCTACTGGACCGGCTACTACCAGGAGGGTGGCCTGATCATCCGCCAGCTGCGGCAGGCGGGCTACAAGGGCAACATCATGGTCGCCGACGGGTCGGTCGACCAGAAGCTGGTGGACATCGCCGGCCCCGAGGCCGCCGCAGGCGTCTTCGCCACCATGACGCAGACGCCGGACACGATCCAGGGCGCCGACAAGTGGATCGCGGACTACAAGAGCAAGTTCGGTGCCGCCCCCGGTCCGTACTCCACCCAGGCCTACGACGCGGTCCGGGTGGCCGCCGAGGCGGTCAAGCAGGCCGGCTCGACCGACGGTGACGCCGTCATCAAGGCACTCGAGGGGATCGACGGTTTCCAACTGTTCTCCGGGCCGCTGAAGTTCACGCCCGACCACACGCTCTCCAGCGGTGGCTTCCAGATCCTCGTGGTGGAGAACGGCAAGATCGTCCTCAAGGACACCCTGCAGTAGGTCGCCCGCTCCCGACGGCGCCCTCCCCGGAGCGCGCCGCCGGGGGGTTCCCCGCCCCGAAGGACTCCCATGACCCAACTCCTCTGGAACGGTCTCTTCGTCGGATCGTTCTACGCCTTGGTCGCCCTGGGCTACACCATGGTGTACGGCATCATCAGGCTCCTCAACTTCGCCCACGGCGACCTGTACATGCTCGGTGCGTTCGTCGGTTTCGGCGTCCTGAGCGTCGCCGGCGGGCTGGCGACCGGCCTCGGTTTCGTGGCGCTGCTCATCGTCATGGTCATCTCGATGCTGGTGACCGGAACGGCCGGCCTGCTGCTCGAGCGGGTTGCCTACCGTCCCCTGCGCGGCGCGCCCCGGCTCTCCGTGCTGATCACCGCGGTGGGCGCCTCGTTCGCGCTCGAGTACGGGATGCGGCTGGTGGCCGGGCCCAACCCCGAGGTCTACCCGGTCCGGCTGGCGGGTGACCCGGTCAATCTGCTCGGCGCCCGCATCACCATCCAGCAGGCCAGTCTCATCCTGATCGCGATCCTGCTGATGGCCGGCCTCCAGTGGCTCGTCATGGGGACCGAGACCGGGCGGGCCATGCGCGCCATCTCCCAGGACCCGACGGCGGCCCTGTACATGGGCATCAACGTCGACGCCGTCATCGCGCGTACCTTCTTCATCGGCTCCGCCCTCGCCGGCGCCGCCGGCGTGATGGCCGGCGGCTACTACGGGAAGATCGACTTCCTGATGGGGTTCATCATCGGGCTCAAGGCGTTCACCGCGGCCGTCATCGGCGGCATCGGCAACATCAAGGGCGCGATGCTCGGCGGCCTGACGCTCGGCCTGCTCGAGTCGATCGGCACCGCCTGGATCGGCGGGCAGTGGCGCGACGTCTTCGCCTTCAGCTTCCTCATCATCTTCCTCACGCTCCGCCCCACCGGCATCCTCGGCGAGCGCGTTACGGAGCGTGTCTGATGACCAGCAACCTCGCCATGTCACCCGCCCGCGCCCGTGAGCTCTTCGACCGCATCCAGCAGAACCGCCACCTCGGCCTGGTCGGACTGGCCGTCGCGTTGCTGGCGCCGTTCATCACCGCCACCAACTACGCCCTGTCGGTGATGACCTCCGCACTGCTCTTCGTGATGCTCGCGGTCGGCCTCAACATCGTCGTCGGCTACTGCGGCCTGCTCGATCTCGGATACGCCGCGTTCTTCGCCATCGGCGCCTACGTCAGCGGAGTCCTCGCCACCAGGTACGGCTGGCCGCTGCTGGCCACGGTGCCCGTCGTCATCGTCGCGGCGGTGGTCGCGGGGATCGTGATCGGTGGGCCCACCCTGCGGCTGCGCAGCGACTACCTGGCGATCGTGACGCTCGGCTTCGGGGAGATCATCCGGATCACCGCGAACAACCTCACCATCACCGGGGGGCCGTCCGGCATCTACGGGATCCCCGGCATCATGCTGCTCGGGGTCGACCTGAGCGGCCCGGTCGGGCTCTACTACACCTGTGTGGTCGTCGTCGCCTTGGCCGTCCTCGGCGCGGCGCGGCTCGGCCGCAGCCGGCTCGGCCGCGCCTGGCGGTTCATCCGCGAGGACGAGGACGCGGCCGAGGCCATGGGCATCAACACGTACCGGGTGAAGCTCGCGGCCTACATCGGCGGCGCCATCTGGGGTGGCCTCGCCGGCATCCTCTTCGGCGCCCAACTGTCCGCCATCTCCCCACCGAGCTTCACCTTCCTGTGGTCGGCCCTCATCCTGATGGCCGTCGTGCTCGGTGGCATGGGCTCGACGCCCGGCGTCGTGCTCGGCGCCATCGTCATCAGCGTGCTGCCCGAGCTTCTCCGGGAGGCCGCGGACTACCGGTACTTCGTCTTCGGGATTCTGCTCATCATCGTGATGATCTTCCGTCGGCAGGGGCTGTGGCCGGCGCGGGCCGTGGAACGGCAGCCCCGGCGCGACCGGCGCAGGGCCGAGGAGCATGACGTGCGCAAGGCCAAGGAGGAGGTGCCGTGAGCACGCGAGATTCCGTACCGCTCCTGCGCGTGCAGGACCTGCACCTGGACTTCGGCGGCGTGAAGGCCGTCGACGGGCTGACCTTCCAGGTCTACGAAGACGACGTCCTCTCACTCGTCGGTCCCAACGGTGCCGGCAAGACCAGCGCGTTCAACTGCATCACGGGCTTCTACAAGCCCACCGGCGGCTCGATCACGCTGCGCGGCGCGGACATCACCGGCCTGCGGCCGTCCGCGATCGCGGCCCGGGGGATGTCGCGCACCTTCCAGAACCTGCGCCTGTTCGGTGAGCTGACAGTGCTCGACAACGTCCGCGCCGGGACGCACCTCCGGCTGCGGCAGAACGCCCTCGACGCACTACTGCACACGCCCCGGTTCCGGCGAACGGAGCGGGAGGCCACCGACGAGGCCAACCGGTGGCTCGACTTCGTGGGCCTGCGCGGCGACCGCGGTGGTCTCGCGCGGAACCTTCCATACGGCGAGCAGCGGCGTGTCGAGATCGCCCGTGCCCTCGCCCGCGGGCCCAAAGTGCTCCTGCTGGACGAGCCCGCCGCCGGCCTCAACTACGGCGAGAAGGGCGAACTGCTCGATCTGCTGCAACGCATCAGTGCGCTCGGCATCGCCATCGTGCTCATCGAGCACGACATGGATCTCGTCATGCAGGTGTCGCGCCGGGTCGTCGTGCTGAACTTCGGCCGGGAGATCGCCGACGGCACTCCCGAGGAGGTACGCCGCGACCCGGCCGTGATCGAGGCGTACCTCGGCAAGGACGACGACGAGGAGGACACGAACGAGGAGATGATGAGCCATGAGTGACGCCGCCGGCCGCTGGGCACTCGAAATCGACGGCCTCGACGTCCACTATGGTCGCATCCATGCCCTCCGGGGGCTGACCCTGACCGTCGGCGAGGGCGAGATCATCACGCTGCTCGGCAACAACGGCGCGGGCAAGACCAGTACGCTCGCCACCGTTTCCGGGGTGGTGCGGTCCACCGGCGGCACCGTGCGCGCGTTCGGCCGGGACATCACCAAGGCCAAGCCGTGGGAGATCGTCGGCGCCGGGGTCGTGCACGTGCCGGAGGGACGACGCATCTTCTCCCGGTTGACCGTCCACGAGAACCTGCAACTCGGCGGCTACCTGGTGAGCGACAAGGCCGTGGTCAGCCGCCGGATCGACGAGGTCTACGCCCTGCTGCCGCGGCTCGCCGAGCGGCGCAACCAGCAGGGCGGGAACCTGTCCGGCGGCGAGCAGCAGATGCTCGCCGTCGGTCGCGCGCTGGTCGCGGGGCCCAAACTGCTGATGCTGGACGAACCCTCGATGGGGCTCGCACCACTCATGGTGGCACAGATCATGAACCTGATCCGCCAGATCAACACCGACGGCACCACGGTGCTGCTCGTCGAGCAGAACGCCCGCGCCGCGCTCAAGATCGCGCACCGGGCGTACGTCGTGGAGAACGGCGTCATCACCCTGCAGGGAGCGGCCCGCGAGCTCGCGCGCGACTCCCGCGTGGTCGAGGCGTACCTGGGGGCCTGAGGCGATGCGGGACATCCGTGCCACCGACTACCACACGGCGGGAGAGCCCTTCCGCATCGTCACCGAAGGCGTCCCGGAGATTCCCGGCGCCACCGTACTGGAACGGCGCGCGCACGCTCAGCGCGACGAACAGGTCGACGCGGTACGCCGGCTCCTGGTCAACGAACCTCGTGGCCACGCCGACATGTACGGCTGCTTCCTCGTGCCGCCCGACGACGAGGGCGCACACTTCGGGGTGCTGTTCTGGCACAAGGACGGCTACTCGACGGCGTGCGGACACGGCACCATCGCGCTGGGTGTGTGGGCCGCCCGCAGCGGGCTCGTGAACGCCGCCCCGGACGGGGAAACCGACGTGGTGATCGACGTACCGTCAGGTCGCGTCACGGCCACCGTCACCTGCATGGCCGGCGAGGTCCGCGAGGTCAGCTTCCGCAACGTGCCCGCGTACGTACTGGGTGAAGGCATCACCGTGAACACCAGCCGCGGCCCGGTGCGCGCGGACATCAGCTACGGAGGCGCCATCTACGCCTCCGTCGACGCCTCGGCCCTCAGGCTGTCGGTCGACCCCGAGCATTATGGTGACCTGCTGGCGCTCGGCCGCGAAATCACGTGGAAACTCAACGGGACCGAATGGGCCAGGCACCCGAGCGAACCGCGGCTCGACGGCATCTACGGCACCATCCTGTTCGACGATCTCGGCCCCCGGCCCGACGGCCCCCACCAGCGCAACATCACCGTCTTCGCCGACGGGGAGGTCGACCGGTCACCGTGCGGGTCAGGCACCTCCGCGCGGATCGCGCTGCTAGCATCGTCGGGGCAACTCGCCCCTGATCAGGTGCTGACGCACGACTCGGTGGTCGGAACACGGTTCCTGGGCCGCGTCGTGCGGGAGTTGGAAGCAGAGGGTCGCCCGGCCTACGTTTCAGAGGTGCGAGGGATGGCCTACCGCACCGGCGAACACCATTTCGTCCTTGAGGCCAACGATCCCGTCGGGCTGGGATTCACCCTGCGATGAAGAGGACAAGGAGTGAGACCGTGACGGACGCCGCCGGGCGCCTGGCCCCGGACGAGCTCTCCTTGCCGCAGTTGGGAGGCCGGCCCAACCTTCGACAGGAGATCGCCCATACCCTGCGTGGCGCGGTCATCACAGGGCAACTGCGCGCCGGCGTGCTGTACTCCGTGCCGATGCTCGCAGAGCAGTTCGGTGTTTCCGCCACGCCGGTGCGCGAAGCGATGCTCGACCTCGCCAACGAGGAACTGGTCACGATCGTTCGAAACAAGGGCTTCCGGGTCAAGGAGCTGAGCGACCGGGATCTGGACGAGATCACCTCGCTGCGCGCGCTGATCGAGGTGCCCACCGTGGCCGAGATCGCCCGGGCCATCAACGAGCCCACCCGGGCGGCGGTCGAGGAGCTACGCCCCCTGACGAAGGAGGTGGAGCGCCTCGCCGAAACCGGCGACCTCATCGGCTACGTCGAGGTCGACCGGCGCTTCCATCTCTCGCTGCTCGCCCTCGCCGGCAACCGGCATCTCATCGACGTGGTCGGGAACCTGCGGGCCCGCAGCCGGCTGTACGGCCTGCAAGAGCTCGCCGAGCGTGGCGAGCTCGGGCGTTCGGCCGCCGAGCACGAGCAGATCGTCGATCTGGTGGTGGCCGGCGATGCGCCGGGGGCAGCGGCGCTGATGCGACGCCACATCGGCCACGTCCGGGGCTCCTGGGCCGGCCACCACGAACCCTGACCGCCAGCGTGCTGCCGTGCGCTCAGCCGCCGTGCAGCTCCATCACGGTGCTGGCGATCCAGCGGAATCCGAAGGCACACGCGAGTAGGGCAGTGACGGTGGCTGCGGCGATGAGGGTGATGCGGGTGCGTCGGGTCATGGCGTCAGCTCCGGTTACTGGTAGGTGAGGGTTTCGCGGATGGTGAGACGGGCGGCGCGTTGCGCGGCGGTGAGGGTGGCGCCGATCGCGCCGGTGATGACCAGGAGCAGCCAGGCGCCCAGCCCGCCGGGAGCGATCCGCAGCGGTACTGGCAGCCCGAAGGAGAGGTTTCCGAGCAGGTCACCGATCATCGTGGACAGCGGGATGCCCGCGGCGATGGCGACGAGGCAGCCGATGATGCCGGTGATGGCGCCTTCGGTGAGCACAAGCCGGCGGATGGTGTGTGGGGTGGCGCCGATGGCCTGCATGATGCCGTACTCGCGGGTGCGTTCGATCACGGTGATGCTCATCGCGGAGGCGAGGCCGAGCAGTCCGACAGTGGCCATGAGGGCGGCGAGGACGACCAGGACGTACACGAAGATGACGACGTGTCCGTCGACCGCGTTGCGCAGTTCGGTGGTCGGCATGGTGGCCACGACGGTGGCGCCGGTGCCCGCGACCGCGGTCTCGACCCGGTCGGTGACGGCGCGCGGGTCGGTGCCGTCGAACCGGTAGCGTAGGGCGTTGACCTGGTCGGCGGCGATGATCGGGGTCATGGCGTCGGGGATGGTGTAGGCGGTGGCCGGGCCGCCGACCTCGGCTACCGTCCCGACGACTCGCCAGCGGCCGGCTCGCCCGTCGACGGCGATGCCGACCTCGGAGCCGATCGCCGGGTTGCCGAGGCGGCTGGCCGCGTCCTGGTTCAGCACGACGGCGGTACGGTCGCCGGCCCGCAGCCACCGCCCGGCCCGCACATCGAAGCGGACCATCGCGGTGTCGGGTCGGATGCCGGTGAGGGTGAAGCTGCCGTGCCCGCCGTCGGGATAGGTGCGTTGCACCTCGACCCGGCCCGCCACATCGGCGGGGGTGGCGGCGACGCTGAGCACCGCCTCCACCGAGGTGACACCGGGTACGGCACGCGCGGCGGCCACGACCGGCTCGGCGAGGACCGGTTCGGTGAGTTGCAGTTCGGCGTCGTAGGCACGGCGATCCATGCCCTGGTCCACCCAGGCCCGCCAGGCCGTCGCGGAGTTGAGCCCGGCGGTGAACAACGCCCCACCCGCGGCCAGCAGCAGCACAGTGAGCGCGAGCCGGCCGCGCCGCCGGGTCAGGTTCCGCACCGCGAGCAGGGTGGTGCGGTTGCCACGCAGCCGGGCGAGCCACCGGTCGGTGCGCCGCAGCCCGACCCGGCCACCAGTGCCGTGGTCGTCGAGCGCGGCGCGAACGGTGATCCGGGCGGCGCGCAGGATCGGCACCAGCGCGACCAGGACCGGGATACCGACACCACTGGCGACAATGCCAACCGGCACCCACCACGGCAGCGACCGGTCCGCGATGTCGATGTTGAGCAGCGTGCCGACGAGGTCGACCAGGCCGTACCCGGCAAGCAGGCCCGGTCCCACGGCCAGCAAGGTCGCGACCACGGCGGTCGCGGCGGTGGCGGTCAGGTACATGCGTAGCAGTTGCCCGGTGGTGGCGCCGACGGTCTTCATGGCGCCGATCTGGCGGGTCTGCGCGGCGAGCATTCCGCCGAGTGTGGCGGCGACCAGCACCGCGGCCAGGACGAGCGCGGCGGCGGCGAACGCCAGGAACAGTGCGGTGACCGCGTTCGTTTGCCGCTGGTGTGGGTGCTGGAACGGCGGCGCCTGGATCTCGTGCACCACGTGCCCGTTCGCGGTCAGCCAGGCGGCGAGGTCACGCGCCGTGGAGTCCACGGCAGAGCGGTCGGTAACGGTGATCTTCAACTGGTCGGCGACCGGGGTGAAACCCAGGCGAGCCAACGCTGTCGGGGTGAGGTAGCCGTAGCCGCTGCGTTCCTGGGCGGCCGGTGCCAGCGCCGGGTCGTAGACGGTGCCGTCGACGCGGATCGAGGTGGTGGAGCCGTCCGGCCCGGCGACCATAAGGGCGTCGCCGGTCCCGGCGCGCAGGATCGTGTCGGCGGCGCGCTCGATCAGCAGCCCGTCGTCGGTGGGTGGCCAGGAGCCGGACTCCACCCGGAACTTGGCGATGGTCAGCGCATCGGCGGGGTCGACGACGAACAGCAGCATCCGCCGCCACTGCCCGTCGACGAGTACCCGGGTGGTGACGGTCTGCCGGGTGGTGGCGTCGGCGATTCCGGGCCGGGTCCGGACGGCGGCCAGCAACGCCGGATCGACACCGTCGTCGACGTCGAGGGTCGCCGCCGCCGGGTTCGTGCTGGCATAGGCGGCGGCGGCTTCCCGGGTGATGACGGCCCGCGCGACCAGCAGCGCGGCGACGCCGGTGAGGGCGACCGCGATTGCCAGCACCATGACCGTCACCCGGCCCCGCGCCGCCCACAGGTCGCGGACGATTTTGACGGTACGGGGGCGGCTCATGCCGGCACCGCCAGGTCGGTGTCGATCCGGCCGTCGGCCAGGGTCACTTGCCGGTCGGCGTAGCCGGACAGGTCCCGCTCGTGGGTCACCATCACCACCGCCTTCCCCGCGCGCGCTAGCCCGGTGAACAGGTCCAGAACCGCGGCGGCGGTGGTCGAATCCAGGTTGCCGGTCGGCTCGTCGGCGAGTATGACCGGCGGGTCGTTGGCCAAGGCTCGGGCGATCGCGGCGCGCTGCTGCTGCCCACCGGACAGGGCCGCCGGCAGTTTTTCGGCCTGCTCGGCGATCCCGACCTGGTCCAGCAGGTGCATTGCGGTCGAGCGGCGTTGCCGGGCCGGGACGGTGTCGCAGAAGTCCATCGGGAGCATCACGTTCTCCGCGACAGTCAACGTGGGTAGCAGTTGGAAGAACTGGAAGACCAGACCGACCGTGCGGCCCCGCCACGCCGCCAGGCGCCGCTCCGGCAGCGCGTGCACCCCGGTGCCGCCAACCCACACCTCACCGGAAGTGGGGCGGTCGATCCCGGCGAGCAGGTTCAGCAGCGTCGTCTTGCCACTGCCGGAACGGCCAACGATCGTCACGAATTCTCCGGGGGCCACGCGCAGGTCGACCTCGCGCAGCGCCGGGAAGTCACCGCCGGCCGTGGCGTAGACCTTGGTCGCGGATCGGACCGCGAGCACCGCCTCGTTGTTGGACGCTATGTTCATAAACGGATGGTGGGTCCAGTAACCTGGAATGGTCAATGAGCAGATCAACGTGCGTGTGCGATACCGGACACGCGCCGTCGGACTGACCGGAAATGAGGGACGCATGGCAGTGGACCGGCGAGTGCGCCGTACCCGCGAGGCGATTCACCGCGCCCTGGTCACTCTGATGCTGGAGAAGGGGTACGACGCGGTCACCGTCGCGGAAATCATCGAGCGGGCCGACATCGGCCGGTCCACGTTCTACACCCACTACACCGATAAGCAGCACGTCCTCTACACCACCCTCGACGCGGTCGCGGACTTCCTGCGCGCACAGCGTGATGCCAGCGGTGGACGGTTATTCGGCTTCAGCCGGGCCCTGTTCGAACACGTCCATGAGCAACGCGAACTGCTCCGAGCGCTACTGGGCCGTCGCGGCGGGACCGTGGTACACAACCGGATCCGTCAGGTGCTGGTCGACCTGGTCCGCGAAGACCTCGAATCACGCGCCCGCCCGGACGCGGTCGTGCCGATCGAGATCGCGGTCGACAGCGTCGTCGGGTCATACCTGGCACTGCTTGGCCGGTGGGCCGACGACCGCGAGCCCTACCCGCCACAGCAGATGGACGCCGTGTTCCGCCAACTCGTCATCCCCGGCATCGCCGCGTCCCTCGGCATCACGGCCGCACCCGACGACTCGCCGAGCAAAGCCCCCAAAGACTGCAGCGGTCTACCCGAGCGTGCTTGACGAGCCGATCCCGCAGACGTGGCACCTGGCGCATCCGACACGAGTTCCTCGCGTCCGCCGATCCCACAACGCATCGGCGTCACCGCCCTTCTCCCACAGCGTTGTGTCACGAAGGTGCTGGCCCCACATGGCGGACCAGCACCATCATTTCGGACGATCTGCAACGTCCTTCGACCGCGGACGTCAGAACTCGAGGACGTACTTGATCCCACCAGAGCGGCCGCCCGCGACCCGGTCCGCGATCGCGGCGCCGTCCTTGATCGGTGTCGTCTGGACGTCAAGTGTCAGTTCGCCGGAGGCGGCGAGTGCCGCGAGTTCGCCGAGTGCACGTCCGTCGGGCTGCACGTAGAGGTTCGAGGTGGTGATTCCGCGAATCGGGTCGGGTGCGTCCGAGGTGATGGAGGTGAGGCGGCCTCCGTCGGTGAGCAGTTCGATCGCGGCCTCGGCGGTGCCTGTCGCGGCGATGAGGACGGCGTCGAATCGGCGATCGCTCTTCTGCGCCCAACCGTCAACGTGGGTGTCGATGACCTCGCTGGCGCCGAGGGCGCGGAGCTGATCCGCGCGGGCCGGTCCTGCACCGGCGACGATTTCGGCGCCCCTGAGGTGGGCGAGTTGCACGGCCAGTGACGCGGTGGGGCCGGAGGCTCCGACGACGAGCAGGCGGGTGGTGGCGTCGACGTGGAGCTCGTCGAGAGCCTGCAGGGCGGTGAGCCCGGCGACCGGGAGTGCCGCCGCAATCTCCGGAGCCAGGTTCTCGGGCAGCCGTGCGACGTGCGCGGAACGGACCAGAACGCGCTCTGCCCAGGTGCCACTGGCGCCTGGCAGAGGCGCCTCGTGGACCAGCACAAGGTCCCCCGTGCGGAATTCGGTCTCGTCCGGGCCGGTCGCGATGACGCGGCCGACGGCTTCGACGCCCAGAGCCGCGGGCGGAACGAGGCCGACGTCCCATCCGCCAGTGTGAAGCAGGGCGTCCCACGGCCCGATCCCTGCCGCGACCACCTCCAGGACGAGCTCGCCCACGTCAGGCTGACGGGGGTCCGGAAGGTCGAGGATCTCCAGAGCGCCGTTGGTGGCTCGAACACCGAGTCCGATCATGATTTGTCCTTCTGTGTCGATTCTGTTCGTGCGTGTTGCCGGTTTCAGGCGGCCGGGTTCGTGCCCGGGTCCACGGGCCGCTTGGATTTCGGGAGCTTGTCGACCACGAGCCGGTAGGAGTCGGTGACGAGTTCCTTCACCAGCTTCTCGTCGAGGCTCGGCCCACCTGCCGCCGTGATCCAGTGCTTCTTGTCCATGTGGTAGCCGGTCGTGATCTCTGCGTACTGCTCGCGCAGCCCAACGGCCTCGTTCGGATCGGCCTTCAGGATCACAACGGGGTGTCCCGGCATGTCGGTCATGAGCATGAAGACCTTGCCGCCCACCTTGTACAGCTCCCAATTCGGGCCGACACGGTGCTCGAACGTCACCTCCGGCAGCTCCGTCGCATACTCGTTCGCGACCTTCTGGAGTTCCTGTCCGTCCATCGCTGATCAACTCCTCTAACGATCGGTTCGCCCGGACCGGGCCACTCAGGCGAAGGTGAACAGACGCTCGGGCTCGAACCGCGACACCGGAGTCTTGTACTGCTTCGCCTCGTCGGGGTAGCCGAGCGCGAGCAGCACGGTGGTGGTGTGTCCGGTCGCGCGGATGTTGAACGCCTTGTCCACGCTGATCGGGTCGAAGCCTTCGAGCGGCATGGCCTCGACGCCGAGCTCGGCGGCTGCCATCATCGTCAGACCCATCACCATGTAGGTCTGCTTCTCCATCCAGTGGTAGGTGTCCTTGTAGCTGTATTGGCGCAGGCTCACGAAGTCGCGGGTCATCGATTCCCACCGCTCCTGCTTCGCCTCATCCGCGAACCGGCCGTCGGCCCGCTCCTTGGCGAACACCGCTTCGAGGTGCTGCTCGGTCACATCGGCCCGAGTGGTGAGGATGATGGTGTGCGAGGCGTTGAGGATCTTCTCGGCGTTGTCCTGGAACCGCTCGCCGAGGTTGGCCGCCAGCCGCTCCTTGCCCTCCTGAGTGGACACGACGTAGAAGTGATTCGGCTGGATGTTCGTCGACGTGGGAGCCGAGCGCAGGAACTTCAGCAGCTGCTGAAGAGTCTCGTCCGGGATCGTCTTGCTGCCGTCGAAGTACCGGCTGAGGTGCTTGCTCATGAGCTTGTCGAGATCCATGTCAGTACTTTCTGTGCTGATGTTGAGGGTTGTGGATGGTGAAAGTCGGATACGGCTAGGGTTTGCGGGCGAGGAGTTCGCCCACCCGGTCGAAGCTGATGCCTGTCGTGGCCGAGGCGATGTCGCCGGCCTTGAGCGCCGCGGCCGCCTGTTCGAGAGCACCCATCGCATGCGTGTAGAGCGCAGGGCCCAGGCTGATGCGCTTGACCCCGGCCCTCTGCAGTTCAGAGACGGTCAGCACCTGGTCCGCCGGTGAGATGAGAACGTTCACGGGCGTCGGCGCGACGGCGGTGACGATCGCGACCAGGGACTCGAGGTCGGGCGGGAACGGCGCGTAGAGCACGTCGGCGCCGACCTCGGCGAAGGCCGTCAGCCGTCGGATGGTGTCATCGAGGTCCGGCCGCCCCTGGATGAAGTTGTCGGTGCGAGCGGTGACGACGATGCGTCGCTTCGCCGCGACGACCGCACTGCGAACCCGGCCTACCGCGTCGTCGAAGTCGCGGATCGGGTCATCGGGATTCCCGGTGGTGTCCTCGATCCCGATGCCGGCCAGCGCGTGCGCGACGGCACTGCTCACAGTCACGGCGACGTCCTCGGCGGTGACGCCGTAGCCGTCCTCGAAGTCACCGTTGACGGGCAACCCCGTGAGCCGGCCGAGCAGCTGTGCGTGGCCGAGATGCTCGTCGCGGGTGATGCTGTGGCGTCCGTCGATGCGACCGAGCGCGGCCGCCAAGGCCGCCGACGACGTGCCGATGGCCTCGAAGCCCGCATCCGCCAGGATCAATGCCGAGACGCCATCCCAGGCGTTCGGCATGACGAGGCCACCGTCTCGGGTGTGCAGTGCCATGAACTTCTCATAGAGCTCAGAGCCCGACATGTCGCTCCTTCCCAGTGCGGTTGATCGGGGCGAGGGTTCGACCGGTCAGGTCGCTGTTCTCGCGAATGTGGTGAGCGCTCATGCCAGGTCGGGGGCCGGGATGTCGACGTCGGTCAGGTTGACGTTGTTGAGATAGTTGGTCAGCAGTGCCCGGACGACCAGCGTGACGATCGCCAAGATTTCCGGATCGGTGTACCCGGCCCCCTGGACGGCCGCGAGGTCGGCGTCACTGACCCGTCCGCGCGTCTCGATCACCCGCTGGGCGAAGCGAGCCACCGCAGCCCGCTTCGGATCGACCGAGCTTCCCGCCCGCGCCAGCTCGATGTCCTCCACGGACATGCCGCCCTTCAGGGATCCGGCCGTGTGCAGCGCCAGGCAGTAGTCGCAGCCATCGGCTTCGGACACGGCCAGCGCGATCGTGTGGCGCGTCCTCGCGTCCAGGAGCCTGCTCGCCTTCGTCTGCACCGTCATGACGAGATCGAGAACGGTCGGGTTCGACGCGAGCATGGTGAACATGTTCGGTACGAAGCCGAACTGCGCGCCGACCTGGTCGAGCGTGCTCCTCACGTCGGCGGAGGGCTCGTCGGCGGGAATGTTCAGGCGTGGCATGGGAAATCCACTCCAGTCCATGTGGGGGTGGTGGGTAACCGACCCGGGTCAAGTTTTGGGCTGCGCGGCCCACTTCCCAGATACAACACCAACGAGACTGGGCTGTCAAGCCCACTCTTGGTAAGCTGTGAATCATGAAGTCCACGACGGCAGCGCCAGAGCCTCGCAAGCTCACCGTGAAGGGGCAGGCGACGCGTGCCCGGATACTGGAGCACGCCGCCGCGCTCATCTACGCCGAGGGCGTCCACGCCACGAACAACGACAAGCTCCGGCGCGCCGCCGGCGTCAGCGGGTCGCAGATCAACCACTACTTCCAGACCAAGGAGAGCCTCGTCCTGGCGGTGATCGAATGGCAGGCTGAACGCGTCCTCGGGCTCCATCGCAGTGAACAGTTCGACCGCTTCGAGAGCCTCGAGGGGTTTCGGAAGTGGGCAGCGTTCTATATCGGGTATGAGCGCGCCTACCACGAGGGCTGCAGCCTCGGGTCGCTCGCCAGCGAGATCATCAAGACCGACCTCGACGTTCACGACGAGCTTGCGGATGCGTTCGCCCAGTGGCGAGAGATCTTCCGCGACGCGCTCCTCCGCCTGCAGCGGCAGGGCCGTCTGAGCGACGAGGCCGACCCCGAGCGGCTCGCGAGCCTGCTCCTCGCCGCCTTCCAGGGCGGCATGCTCCTCGCCCAAGTCGCCCGGGACATCTCCCCCCTCAGGGACGCCCTGGAAGCCGCCCTCGACTACGTCGAGACCTTCGCGAGGTCGCACGACGCCTAGGCGGCTGGAACCGAATCGGCGCCGAGCAGCAACGACGCGCGCTTCGCGGCGCTTGGCCTCCCAGTAACGTGGTCGCCTGTCGCTGCTCCCGACGCGGCTAG
The DNA here is from genome assembly GCF_003626655.1 of Micromonospora costi. Classification (GTDB taxonomy): domain Bacteria; phylum Actinomycetota; class Actinomycetes; order Mycobacteriales; family Micromonosporaceae; genus Micromonospora; species Micromonospora costi. The sequence goes on along the minus strand of NZ_RBAN01000004.1, from coordinate 793,614 downwards.
CGCCGACCGACATCTCGCGCCGTCGTACTTCGCTGAGGCACCCCGCCGGCATAGGCGAGCGCCGCTCCGGCTGACCTCGGTGGACTGCGGGCGGGGGGCTTGAGGGGTCGCGACGGCGATGAACTTCGTTATGGTCTCCAGTCTGTACTCCCATGCACCCGATCTCCCGACTCTCGGGGAGACGGTCGTGACCGCTACGTACGGAGGCAAGCGTGAAACTTCTTCTCACGTCCGCGGGCGTCCAGAACGCGAGCATCCGCGATGCGCTGGTCGACCTGCTGGGCAAGCCGATCGCCGACTCCAGTGCCCTCTGCATCCCTACGGCGGCCTACCCCATGGGCGGGCCAGCCTCGGCCTGGCGATTCATCACCGGGCAGACCCCGCTACCCATGTGCGACCTGGGTTGGAAGTCGCTGGGCGTCCTCGAGCTGACAGCGCTGCCCAGCGTCGGTGAGGAGCGGTGGGTCCCCTGGGTCCGGGAGGCTGACGTCATGCTCGTGGCCGGCGGCGATGCGACGTACCTGTGCCACTGGATGCGGCAGTCCGGGCTGGCGGATCTCCTGCCGTCGCTGCGGGACACCGTCTGGGTGGGGTTGAGCGCTGGGAGCATGGTGCTGACCCCCCGGGTCGGTGCGGACTTCGTCGAATGGCAGTCCGCGCCCGACGACCGCACACTGGGGGTCGTCGACTTCTCGATCTTCCCGCACCTAGGTCTCGAGCCGGACAACACCATGGCCGGTGCCGAGAGATGGGCGGCCGAGATCGCCGGTCCGGCGTACGCAATCGACGACCAGACGGCCATCAAGGTGACCGACGGCACCGTCGAGGTCGTTTCCGAGGGGCACTGGAGGCGGTTCCCCGCGTAGCCGCGGCCAACAGTGATCGGCGTGGCGAAGCGCCCGCTCATGCCGCAGGTCGCGCGCTGGTCCGGGGACCGGTGCCGGGAGTCGGTAACAGTGACACCCATCCGGTGACCGCTGCCGGGTGGGCGCCGGCGTCGAGGGCTGCTCGGTCTCGCTCCAGCCAGGCGTCGAACGGGTCGGTGAGGGCGTCCTATCCGCCTGCCAGAAATACGGCAATCACGAGGCTGTATATCAAGCAGCGCCCCAGCGTCGAGGTCCCCCTGAGAGAGGCCCGGTAGGGGCCGCGAGTCGCGCGAACGAACCCTGACAGGGCATAGTGTCCCGCGGCGTCATCGGTCGATGTCGCCTGCCCGCGGAGAGGATGGTAGGAAGGTGACGACACGCTTGCGTGCCCGATGGGCCCGGGCCGCCGCATTGATCGCGCTGACCGGGGGGACGCTCGCGGTGTCCGCGGCACCCGTGGCGGGCGCCCCGGCACCCATCAGCATCCTGAGCGTGTCGGCGGAGAACATGGAGCCCGGCGACAAGGTTCGTGTTCAGTTCCGCGTCACGAACAACGGGAGCCGGGCCGAAACGGCCATCGTGGTGGTCAGCGGCGGCCTGCAGTGCACCACCGGCTGCCGGGCGGAGCCGAACCTCAAACCCGGCCAGAGCCAGGACTTCCAGGCCACCCTTGTCGCGCCCCAGGTGCGCGCGGGCGAGATTATCGGTCTCAACATCTCGGTCGGCGTACAGCTCGACGGGGAAAACAGCTTCGACTTCAAGATGGTCTACGTTTACGGCCCGGGCACGTCGCAACCCGCCCCGGGCACGTCCCAACCCGGCGCGGGCGCGCCGCAACCCGGTGCGGACGAGCCATCGTCGGAGGTGGACGGGGTGTCCGGCCAGGTCCGCGACGACAGCGGCAAGGCGATCGGCGGCGTGGCCCTGACCGTCCGGGACAGCGCCGGGCACGAATACCGTACGACGAGCGACCGGAGCGGCCGGTTCTCGATCAAGTCGGGCGCCGGCAAGACGATCGCGGAGGGCCGGATCACGGTCGTCGCGGCCCTGGACGGCTATCGCACCGCCCGCACGACCGTACGGGGCTCCGCCGGTGGCACCGCGACCGTGCGGCTGACCTTGGCCGCCGTGGCCGCGCCCGCCGAGACCTCGCCGTCTCCCACCGCAACGGCGGCAGCGGACGAGGCGCCCGGGCCGGAGACCAGCGTAGCCGCGGAGACACCCCTCGCCCTCGAAGCTGTCAGCGACGAGGACAGCGGTTCGCTGCTGCCGTTCACCCTGGGCGGCCTGCTGGTCGTCGCCGGCCTGGGCACGCTGGCCCTGATGCGGATCCGCCGCCGGAACACGCCGGACGAGCCGGCTCCGCACGCGGCGACTCAGCTGACGGCGCCGGCCGGAGCGGGCATGAGCGACGCACCGACTGCGGTGCTGCACACGAGGCCGCCGGCCGACGGGTTCGCCGGCCCGTACAGCGGGCCTCCGCAGGGCGGCATCCAGCAGCTCAGCCACGACAGATACGGCGGGCCCGCCCTTTAGGGAACCCCTCGGCGAGCGGCGACGGCGAGTCTCGGCAACGGCACTGTCGATGGGGGCGTCGCGAAACGTCCCGGACTCGAGCCGCCGAGCTTCTACCATTCACTGTCAGGATCGCGAGGGTCCCAGCGCGCGGATGTGTGGCGGCCGGCCGGATCGGCTCGACGCTTGCGTGGAGCAGGCGACGAGACCAGGAAGGTACGGAAATGGCGGACGCGATCGGCCGGGACGATCTGGGCCGGCTGGCCGCGGAGGTCGCGGGCCCGGTTTCGCTCCCCGGCGACGAGGCGTACGCGGCGGAGACCGCCACCTGGAACACATCGCTGGTGCAACGCCCGGCCGTCGCGGTCGGTGCCGCCTCGGCCGCCGACGTGCAGGCTGCCGTCCGCTTCGCCGACGCGAACGGTCTGCCGGTCGCCGTGGTCGCCACGGGGCACGGCGCGGTCGTGCCCGCGGACGGCTCGATCATGATCAACCTGCGCCGGATGAACAGTGTCAATGTCGACGCCGAGTCGCGTACGGCGACGATAGGCGCGGCCGTCACCGCCCAGCACCTGATCGACGCGGCGGCCGCGGCCGGCCTGGCGCTGCCGACCGGCTCGTCGCCCAACGTGGGCGTGGTCGGCTACGCCCTCGGCGGTGGGATCAGTCCGACACTCGGGCGCCAGTACGGCTTCGCCGCCGATCATGTGCACGGCGCCGAGATAGTCCTCTCGGACGGCTCGCTTCGACGGATCGACGCGGACCATGAACCGGACCTGTTCTGGGCGATCCGGGGCGGCATGGGGAACTTCGGCGTGGTCACCTCGCTCACCATGGAGCTGGTGCCGGTGACGCGACTGTACGGCGGCGGGCTCTATTTCGCCGGCGAACACGTCGAGCAGGTGGTCCACGCGTTCCGCAGGCTGGTTGCCGACGCCCCGCAGGAGCTGTCGGTCTCGCTCGCCTTCGTGCGGCAACCGTCGTCGCCGTCGGTGCCGGAACCGCTGCGCGGGCGCTTCACCGTCCACGTGCGGATCGCGTACCTGGGGACAGCCGTGCAGGGTCAACGGCTCGTCGCGGACCTGCGCGCCGCCGCGCCGGCCCTGCTCGACACGGTGACCGAGATGCCGTACACGGGGGTCGGCGGCATCCACGCGGACCCGCCCGGGCCGGCGCCGACCTACGAGATGTCGGCCCTGCTCCGCGACTTTCCCGCGGAGGCCGCTCAGGCGCTGATCGCCACCGCCGGCCCCGGCGTCGACACCCCGGTGGGGCTGGTCGAGATCCGCCAGCTCGGCGGGGCGCTCGCCCGCGAACCGCGCGTACCCAACGCCGTCGGCAACCGGGACGCCGCCTTCCAGCTGTCCGCCGCCGCGTTCGGCGCGCCCGGCATGGCGGAGGAGTTCCGTGCGCCGTTGGCCGCGCTCGCCGACGCGACGGCCCCCTGGGCCACGGGCCGTCAGCAGGCCAACTTCCTGACCGGCTACGACACCACGGTCGAGGCGGTGGCACGGGCCTACGACCCGGAGACCTATCGCCGTCTGGCGGAGGTCAAGGCTGCCTTCGACCCGCGCAACATGTTCCGCGTCAACCACAACATCGCCCCGCGGTCGTGAACCCTCGTCGCGAACGTCCCGGGCCGCCGCCGCTCTACCGGCGGCGCCGGGCGTCGGCCTCGACGTCGAGCAGGTCGTTCAGCGTCAGCGCCGAGTTGATCAGGGAGAGGTGGCTGAACGCCTGCGGGTAGTTGCCGATCTGCTCACCGGTCGCGGCGATCTCCTCGGCGTACAGGCCGAGGTGGTTGCTGAAGGTGAACATCTTCTCGTAGGTGAGCCGGGCGTCGTCCAGGCGACCGGCGCGGGCCAGCGCCTCGACGTACCAGAACGTGCACATGTTGAAGGTGCCCTCGTGCCCGGGAAGGCCGTCGGGGGAGTGGATCGGGTCGTACCGGTGGACGAGGCTGTCGGAGACCAGCTCGCGCTCGATCATCTTCAGGGTGGACTGCCAGAGCGGGTCGCTCGGCGTCACGAAGCCGAACGCCGGCATGGCGAGCAGCGCCGCATCCAGCACGTCCTCGTCGTACGCCTGCACGAAGCTGCCGCGTTCCCGGTGGTATCCGCGGGCCATGACCTGGTTGTAGATCCGGTTGCGTTGCTCGGCCCACTGGGTGACGTCCCCGGGGCGGCCGGTGCGGGTGGCGAGGCGGATGGCCCGGTCCAGCGCGACCCAGGACATCACCCGGCCGAAGGTGTAGTTGCGGGGGTGGTGGCGGCTCTCCCAGATGCCGGCGTCGGGCCGGTCCCAGTGGTGGCAGAGCCAGTCGACGAGCCGTACGGTGCTCTTCCAGACCTGGTGTGAGACGCGGATGCCCTGCTCGTCGGCGAGGTGCATGGCGTAGAGGGCCTCGCCGTGGATGTCGAGTTGGAGCTGGTCGGCGGCGCCGTTGCCGATCCGCACCGGCCGGGAGCCGCGGTAGCCCTCCAGGTGGTCGAGGGTCTCCTCGTGCAGGTCGGAGGAGCCGTCCACCCGATACATGATCTTCAGCGGGTCCTGGTGGTCGCCGGCCTCGCGGATCCGCTCGTCCAGCCAGGTCATGTACCGGCTGACCTCCTCGGTGAAGCCGAGGCCGAGCAGCGCGTGCACCGAGAACGAGGTGTCACGTACCCAGGTGTAGCGGTAGTCCCAGTTGCGGGTGCCGCCGACCAGCTCCGGCAGCGCGGCGGTGGGCGCGGCGATCATCGCCCCGGTCGGCGCGTACGTCATGAGCTTCAGCGTGATGGCCGACCGTTCGACCATCTCCCGCCACCGCCCGGTGTAGCGGGAACGTTCCACCCAGCGCCGCCAGTAGTCGCGGGTCCACTCGAACATGCCCTCGACCTCGGCCGGCGGGATGATCCGTGGCTCTGTGCTGGCCGTCTCCAGGACCACGCCGCCGGTGTCACCCTCGTTCAGAATTCCGTACGCGACCAGGTCGCCGTCCTCCAAGCGGATGTCGCCTCGCTGCGAGAACAGCCGCCGCACCGGGTCGACCGGGTTGAAGGCGAGCGTCGCCGACCGGCTGCGGAAGACGTACCCATTCGGGTGCCGCTCCAGGTCGTGCTTCTCCCGTGCGTAGTCGAACCGGGGCCGGCACTCCACCCGGAACCGCATGCTGCCCCGCACCATGTTGACCATGCGGACCAGGCGGTGCGTGTCGGTGACCAGATCGCCGGTGACCGGCATGAAGTCCATCACCTCGGCGACGCCGTCCGCGCTGATGAACCGGGTGATCAGGATCGGAGTGCCCGGCAGGTAGAGCTGCTTGGTGACGTACCGGACGTCGTGCGGGGCGATGCGAAAGTAGCCGCCGCGCTCGCGGTCCAGGATCGCGGCGAAGATGCTCGGCGAATCGAAGCGCGGCGCGCAGAACCAGTCGACCGTCCCGTCGCACGTCACCAGAGCGGCGGTCTGCAGGTCGCCGATGAGCCCGTGATCTTCGATCGCCGGATAGCTCTCCACGCCGCCTCCCGGTCTCCACCGCCTCCTACCCAGTAACCTAGGGGAGGGAATGTCGAGTTCGGCCCGATTCGCGGCCAGCCACCCGCTCGCGCGGCCCGGCGCGCCGCGACGGCCAAGGCCCGATCGGCGAGCCCGTCCGGGTCCCTCTGGCGACGGCCGCGCTTCGGGCTACCTCTCGACCGTCTTCGGCGTCCTCCGGCACCCCGCCGAGCAGGCACGCTCGGCCGACGACCTCGTCTCCGACGGGATCGTCGACCGGTTGTGCCTGCCCGGCCCGGCGTCCGTGCGCCCGTAAACCAGCCACGCCGAGCGCGGTGGTGCTCGCTGTCAGTCGATGGCCTGGTAGACCGTCGCCCAGAAGTCGTGGATGAGCCGCGACGAATCCGGGGTGGACATCCCGACCTGGGTGAGCAGGACTCCGGTGAGCTGGTTGTCCGGGTCGGCGTACGCCGAGGTGCCGGTGCCGCCGTCCCAGCCGAACTGGCCGATGGGCGCGTAGCCGCCACGGTGGGTGCAGACCGCCATGCCGAAGCCCCAGCCGCCGTGTGATCCCTGGCCGGCCGACAGATGGACGATGTCGCGGTACATGGCGCTCCGCGCGGCCTGTTGCGCCGGCGTGAGGCGATTGGTGGTCATCAGCTCGACGGCGGGCCGGGACAGGATCCGATCGCCTCCGTGCACACCGTGGTTGAGCAGCATCTGGAAGTAGGCGTGGTAGTCGTCGACGGTGGAGACCAGCGCACCGCCAGCGCCCTGGAAGGCCGGAGGCTCGCTGAAGCGGCCGCCCGCCGGCTCGTCCCACACGTGGAACTCTCCGGTCTGCGGGTCGGGCCCGTAGAGGGTCGGCAGCCGATCGATCGCCCCGGCGGGCACGTGGAAACCGGTGTCCTTCATGCCCAGCGGATCGAGGACGCGCTCGCGCAGGAACGCCTCCAGCGGCTGGCCCGTCACTCTGGCGACGAGTACGCCGACCACCTCGTTGCTGAGGTCGTACTGCCACCGCTCTCCGGGCTGGTACGACAGTGGCAGCTCGCCGAGGCGGCGCATCCACTCGTCCGGCTCGGGCGCCGGCCCGGAGGCCACGCTGTAGTCGGTCCGCTCGAAGGTCGCGGCCCTGATCGGGGAATCCATCAACTCGAAATCCACCCCGAGCCCGAACGTGGAGGTCAACAGGTCCCGTACGGTGATCGGCCGCCGCGCCGGAACGGTGTCATCCAGCGGGCCGTCGGGCCGCTTGAGAACCTGCCGGTTGGCGAGTTCGGGCAGCCACGGATCCACCGGGTCGTCCAGCCGCAGCCGGCACTCGTCGAGCAGGATCATCGCCGCCGCCATCGTGACCGGCTTGGATGTCGAGGCCATCCGGAAGATCGTGTCCCGGCGCATCGGCGACCCACCGTCATGGCGCATGGTCCCGAGCGCTTCGACGTGCGTTTCACCGCCCCGGCTGACCAGTGCGACCAGCCCCGGAATCTTCCCGGACTCGACGTGCCGTGCGAGCACCTCGCGCACCCTGTCCAGCCCTGACGTGGAGAATCCGCTGTTGCTCTTGCTCATGATCGACCATTCCCTGTTTCGTGACGGTGGGTGTGCGGCGCAGCCCGAGAGCGGGCCACCGGCCCCTTCGAGGCGGCCATGCGACGAGCGTGCACCTTGACCTAAGGTCAAGGTCAACCACGTTGTGATCATGGTTGACCCGCCAACGGCGGTGACAAGGCTGAAGATCGGGAACGGGTGGGCGTTACCCTCGCCTCTGTGACAGCCCGCAACCCGTACCTCAAGGTGGGCGCCACGGTCGTCGGCGGCCGCGACGCGATTCCGGCCACGGGCTTCCGGGCCGTCACCGGCTCGGTGAGCGAGACCGCCGCGGCCCACGGACCGGAGGTCCGCTGACCCGATGGCGGACGGACTCACGATCGGTCAGGCGGCGGCGTTCGTCGGCGTAACGATCAAGACGGTGCGGCACTATCACCGGCTGGGCCTGGTCGCCGAGCCGGAACGCGACAGCTCCGGCTACCGCCGTTACCGGTCGGCCAGCCTGCTCCGGCTGGTCCAGGTCCGGACTTTGGCCGAGGCGGGCGTGCCGCTGGCCGAGATCACCGACCTGCTCGACGCCGGCCCCGAACGGTTCGCCGCCACCCTGGACGACGTCCGTCGCCAGCTCACCGAACGGATCGAGAATCTGATCGCGAGCCGCGACACGCTGCATCGGCTCGCCCACGGCGACCGGGCCCTGCTGCCCGATCGCGCCTGTGCGGTCCTGGACCGCCTCGCCGATCTCGGCTTCGGTCCCGACTACGTGGCCACTCAACGGGAGGCCCTGGTGCTGGCCCGGGCGCTGGTTCCGACGATCTTCGACAGCTTCCTGACCCGGCTCGAACATTCGCTCGATGATCCCGAGTTCGTCGAGCTGACCAAGCGCGGCTGGGAGGCGAGGTCCTGGGATCCGGACGACCCGCGGATCGACGAGCTGGCGTCCGCGCTCGCCGACAAGCTGCTGGCCAACCGCGAGCTGTTGGCGACGCCGGCCGGATTTCAGCGTCAGCCCGACGCCGCCGCCCGGTACGGGCTGGTCAACCACCACCGGGAAGACCAGTTACCGTCCATCGCCCGGTTGAATGTGCTGGTCGAGGCCCACCTGCGCGCGGCCGGCATCGGCATCCCGCATCAGTGACGGCCCCGTCTGGGCCGGAGCGGCGACGAGACACCCGGCACATCGCGGGGAGCGGATGATCGGATCGGACCGCAACGATCGGGCACCGCCGGTGGGTCGCCGGCCAGGATCGATGTCGAGAGGAGGCCACATGATCTCGGCACTCAACCGGCTCGTCGACTTCGTCGAGGAGCACCTCACCGAGGAGTTCGACGCCGACGGATTGGCCAGGGCGCTCGGCACGACCGAGTACCACCTGCGGCGGATGTTCTCGTCTTTGGCCGGCATGCCGCTGTCGGAGTACGTGCGCCGGCGTCGGATGACCGTCGCCGCCGCCGACGTCATCCGGGGTGAGGACGACCTGCTGAGCATCGCGGTCCGGCACGGGTACGGCTCGACCGAGGCGTTCGGGCGTGCGTTCCGGACGGTCCACGGCGCCAGCCCCGGTGACGTCCGCCGCGACGGTGGCCCCCTTCGCACACAACCGCAGCTCAGGTTCCGCCTGACCGTCGAAGGGAGCACCCCCATGGACACCCGCATCGTCGACCGCCCCGCGTTCCGGCTCGTCGGACACGCCACCCGGGTCCCGCTCATCCACCACGGCATCAATCCGCACATCCAGCAGCACATCGCCGCCCTGCCGCCGGAGGAGCACCAGCGGCTGAAGGGCCTCAGCAACACCGAGCCCGGCGGCCTGCTGCAGGTCTCCGACGACGTCGACCCCGACGGCACGGAGGGCACCGAGCTGACCTACCTGCACGGGGTCGCCGTCTCCCGGGACACGCCGGCCCCGGACGACCTCGACGCCATCGAGGTACCGGCCGGCAGGTGGGCGGTCTTCCACACCGCCGGACCCCACCCGCGGGTCCTGCAGGAGACCTGGGCGGCGACCGCCACCGAGTGGTTCCCGTCCAACCCGTGGCGCTTGCGGCCGGGCCCCGCGATCGTCGCGATCCTGGAACGCGCGGACGACTTCAGCACCGCGACCTGCGAGCTGTGGCTGCCCGTCGAGCCCACGGATCCCGCCTGACGAGTCTCCCGCCGGGACCCGACGCCGCTACCGGGCGACGGGTCCCGGCTCGGTCAGACGGGGTGACCCGCCGGCCACCGCCCGTCACCGGCGGAGGGCTAGGGTGATCGGGTGCTGCGTCAGGTCACCGGGATCCGGTACGTCACCCCACTACGCGAGGGCGGTTCGCTGCCCGGCGTGGTCGAGGCCGACGACCTGGGCACCTACGTGGCCAAGTTCAGCGGGGCGGGGCAGGGTCGCAAGGCGCTGGTCGCCGAGGTGGTCTCCGGCGAGCTGGCGCGCCGGCTGGGACTGTCGGTGCCGCGACTGGTGGTGCTGGACATCGACCCGGTGATCGGCCGGGCCGAGCCCGATCAGGAGGTGCAGGAGCTGCTGCGCAACAGCGGCGGCGCCAACCTGGGCATGGACTTCCTCCCCGGCGCGCTCGGCTACGACCCGGTGGCGCATCCGGTGGACGCGGCGCTGGCCTCGCAGGTGGTCTGGTTCGACGCGTACGTGGAGAACGTCGACCGTAGCTGGCGCAATCCGAACCTGCTGATCTGGCACCGGCAGCTGTGGCTCATCGACCACGGCGCCACCCTGTACTTCCACCACAACTGGCCGCGCGCCGGCGCGGTGGTGGGCCGCCCGTACCGGGCCGACGACCATGTGCTGGCCCCGTACGCCACCCGGCTCGCCGAGGCCGACGCCGAGCTGGCGCCGCGGATCACCGCGGACCTGATCACCGAGGTGCTCGCGCTGGTGCCCGACGAGTGGCTGGCCGGGCCGGACTTCGACACCCCCGACGAGGCCCGGGCAGCGTACGCCGACCATCTGAGCCGCCGGCTCGAGCTCAGCGCCTCCTGGCTGCCCACCGGGAGCCCGGCGTGAGGAAACCCTTCGAGTACGCGGTGATCCGGCTGGTGCCCCGGGTGGAGCGGGGCGAGCAGATCAACGTGGGCGTGATCCTCTACAGCCAGGCCCTCGGTTTCCTCGGCGCCCGTACCCATCTGGACGCCGAGCGGGTGCGGGCGTTCGCGCCGGACGTGGACCTGGCCGCAGTCGGTGGGGCGTTGGAATCCTGGGATCGGACCTGCTCCGGCGCCGGCCCGGCGCAACAGATGACGCCGGGGGAGCGGTTCCGGTGGCTGGTCGCCCCGCGCAGCACCATGCTGCAGGCCGGACCGGTGCACATGGGCCTGACCGCCGATCCCGCCGCGGAGCTGGACCGCCTGCTGGACGTCCTGGTCCGCTGACACGTCACCTCGGCGGGCCCGCGACCCGGGTCGGTCGCGGGCCCGGCCCGACGTCACCAGGTCGTGGGCTTGCCCTTCTGGTACAGCCACACGTCGAAGAAGGCGGCGAGGTTCTGCCCGGACTCCCGCTCGGAGAGGGCGATGAAGTCGGCCGTCGCGGCGTGGCCGTACCGGTGGGTGGCCGCCCACTGTCGCAGGATGCGGAAGAAGGCGTCGTCGCCGACCTTGCCGCGCAGCGCGTGCAGGGTCATCGCGCCCCGGTTGTACGGGATGTTGCTGAACATGTCCTCGGGACCGGGATCGGCCAGGACGATCTGCCAGAACGACGACGACGCGGCCCGACCGTAGTTGCTGCTGCTGTTGAACGTCTGGCTGACCGACGCGCCGCCGTTGTACTCGGTGTACATCCACTGGGCGTAGGTGGCGAAGCCCTCGTTGAGCCAGATGTCCGACCAGCGTTCCGGGGAGACGCTGTCGCCGTACCACTGGTGGGCCAGCTCGTGGGCCATGGTGCCGACGCTCGCCGGGCTGGAGAAGATCGGCTTGGTCTGGGTCTCCAGGGCGTAGCCCACGTCGGGCGCCCGGTCGATGATCGCGCCGGTCGAGGCGAAGGGGTACGGACCGAACATCGTGGAGAAGAAGTCGATCATCCGCGGGATCTGTGCCACCGCGGCGGCGGACCCGGAGACCTGCCGTGGGTCGACCGCCACGTAGACCGGGATGCCGTTGGACGTGGTCGACTCGGTGACCACGAAGTTGCCGATGGTGATCGTCGCGAGGTAGGTCGCCATCGGCTCGGTCGAATTCCAGGTGAAGGTGGTCCAGCCGTCCCGGGTCTTCTGCGACAGGAGTTGGCCGTTGCCGACGGCGGTGAGCCCCGCCGGCACCGTCGCGGTGAACCGGAAGGTGGCCTTGTCGGTCGGGTGGTCGTTGGTGGGCAGCCAGGAGGGCGCGCCCTGGGGCTCCCCGGCGATGAAGGCGCCGTCGTCGGTAGGCACCCAGCCTTCGATCGACCCGTCGGGGTCGGTGATCGGGCCCGGTACGCCCGCGTACCGGACGACCACGGTGAACGTGCGTCCGGTCTTGAGCTTCGGACGCGGCGTGACGACCAGTTCCTGACCGCGTCGGACGAAGTCGGGCGCATGCCCGTCGACCGTCAGGGAGGAGATCTCCGGACCGCGGAAGTCCAGGTCGAACCGGTCGAGGTCCTGCGTGGCAATCGCGGTGATGGTGGCGGTGGCATCCATGAACCGGGTCGCCGGGTCGTAGGAGAAGTCGAGGTCGTAGTGCTGGACGTCGTATCCGCCGTTGCCCTGGTCGGGGAAGTACGGGTCGCCGACGCTCGCCGCACCGGCCGAGTACCGGGGGGTTCCCGGGGCGCCGGGTGCCGCGCCGGCCGTGGCCGGAGCGACCACCGACCCGACAGTCACCAGGACGACCGTTGCCAGCGCGGCACCGCGCAAACGTGGGACTGTCATGTGGATCCTCTCCATTGGACTGCCACGGCAGCGGCTGGCCACCAGGGTGTGTAAGCCCTATCCACCCGCACGGACGCGCACGCGTCAAGGTCTGCAGGGCCATCTCGCCGTCACCGTTCGTTCGAATGCTCGAAAACCGGAGAGTCCGAACTTCCACTCCTCGACCCGCGGCCGGAGCCTCCTGCCGCTCGCCATCACGTCATCAACGGATGCCCTCGTTCGGCTGGGTGCGGCGGCAGCAGCATCGACGATGCCCACAATGTGGTACAAATCCCGGAAAGCGGACAGGGCTGGTGGGAGCTGGCGAGCTGATGGCGAGAAGCGAGGCTGCGCGGCTGCTACGGAAGCCAGGGTCGGTTTCAGGAAGGGACCACCGGAGCCACCACTACCGGCGCCGTAGCGACATAGGTGCGCGTAAGTCAGCGCTGCGCGCCTTCCACCACGTCAGATTGGCGGCCACCTGGGCCGTCGGCTCGATGATCTCCCATCCCTCGGCGATCAGCCCGTCGTCGATCCGCCAGATGTCGACGACCGCGATCTCCGGTCCGTCGGGAAGCCAGCGCCGCGAATACACCACGACGTGGTCACCGTCGGCCAGCACCTGGTGGATCTCGACCTGCATGCCGACGAGCGGCACCAGCGCGGCGCGAACGGCGGCGAGCCATTCTCCCTTGGTCGATGTCGTCGAACCCGGCCTGTGGTGGACGAAGTCGTCACTCAGGAACTGGGCGAGCGCGTCGACGTCACCCGTCGCGATCAGCCCTGCCAGCGCCTGTTGGACGATGCTCTTGTTCTCGGTAGTCACCGACGCAGTGTCTCCGCGACCGCCCCGACTGTCGATGAACTCGGATGTCATGGCGTCCGCCCCCATGATGCGTACGCTTCATGATCGTGCACACGGTCGGAGAGCAGTTGCGGCGGTGGCGACACCGGCGCGGCCTCAGCCAACTGGATCTTTCGATCGCGGCGGACGTCTCCGCCCGTCACGTCAGCCTCGTCGAGACGGGTAAGTCCAAGCCGAGCGCCGAGATGATCCTCCGACTCGCGGATCAACTCCACGTGCCGCTACGTGATCGCAACCGGCTCCTGCTCGCCGGAGGCTTCGCGCCCCGGTACGCCGAGCGTCCGCTCGACGACCGCACCATGTCGGCCGTCCACGACGCGGTCCGCAGGGTCCTCCGCGCACACGAGCCGTATCCGGCAGTGGTCTTCGACTGCCGGTGGAACATCGTGATGACCAACCGCGCCGTCGACCCGTTCTTCGCACAGGCGGATCCCGACCTGCTGCGACCGCCCGTCAACCTGGTGCGGCTGGGACTGGACCCGCGCGGGTTCGCTCGCATCGTGGTCAACCTCGCCGATGTGCGCGCGGTGTTCCGCAGCCGGATCTCACGCCAGCTCGCCAGCGCTCCCGACCCCGAACTCGCCGCGCTCTACGACGAACTGTTGGCGCCCGAACCCGACGAGGCGTCGCGCCCGCGGATCGACGCGGACGTCGTGATCCCCATGATCCTTCGCGTGGACGGACGAGAGCTACGGCTGTTCTCGACCATCACCACGTTCGGCACTCCGATGGACATCACGGTCGACGAGATCGCGATCGAGTCCTACTACCCGGCGGACGCGGAGAGCGCGGCGTACTTCACCGGGTAGAGCGGCCTGTGGCGGTAGATCGATTGCGTTGACGGGTCATGCTGAGGCGACCCGGGCAGCGGCCGAGGGGACCCTGTCGCTTGTCACGCGGCGACCCGCCGTCGGGAGCGACGCGCCACGTTCCACCACCAGAGCTGCTGCGCGGCCAGGGTGAGCAGCCCGGCCAGCACGATCGCGGACACGTTGATGACCAGTTGGATCGCGGAGCCGCCCGCCTCGTCCCAGACGCCGTACGCCCCGGCGACCGCGACGTTCGCGGCGGCCGGCACCGTCGTGACCGAGATGAGCACCCCGACGAGGCTGCCGGACTTCTTCGAGGTGAGCGAGAGCATGCCGGCGACCCCGGCCAGCAGCCCGACGACCCAGGAGAGCGCGTCCGGGCGCCAGATGAAACTGGTCAGCGGACGGTCGGCCAGCAGCATCTCCCGGTCGACCAGGCCCACGGCGGTCAGCGCCCAGGTGCTCAGCACCGTGGCCACCATGGCGGCGAGGAAACCCACCACGAGGGCCTGAAGCGACCGCCACACGGTGTCGAACCGCCGGCGCAGGAGCCCCACGCAGATCGCCGCGAGCGGCCCGAACTCGGGGCCGACCACCATCGCGCCGACGATGAGGATCGGCTGGTCGAGCAGCACACCGATCCCGGCGATCATGGTGGCCACGATGATCAGGACCAGGTAGGTGCCGCTCAGTTCGGTCTGCTCCCCGGTCTTCGCGGCCATCTCGTCCCAGACCACCGCGTCGACGCCGCTGCCGGGCGCCTCCCGCGCCGCGCGGTCGGCGGCCACCGAGATGGCCAGCTCGACGTCGTCGGCCGCGATGCCGCCCTGCGCCTCCACGCCCAGCCGTCGCAGGCCCTGCAAAACGCCGTCAGCGCTCTCCCGCACCACGTCGCAGGTGATGAGGTCACCCGCGGGCTGACGGGCAGCGCCCGGAAGCACCACCAGATGCGTCACGCCGCGTTCGGCGGCCAGCAGATCGGTGACAGCCGCCGACTGATCCGGCGTCGCGATCACCCTCAGGTGCAGCACGTTCTCTCCCTCGGCCGACTGGCCGGTCCTCGCTCGCCGTCCGGCCGCCGCGACTCTACCGGTCGACCGGCGGCAGGTGCGGAGCGTGAACGGCCCCGGGGCGTCGTGGTGGGACGCGACGTCGCCGACGCGAACGGAACTCGGTTGCGGGATGACCGGAGGGTCTGAGTAGTGTCGGCGTCATGTCGAGCCCTGAGGCATCCACGGTGGGGGCTTTCGGTCACGCCGTCAGCCCCCTGAACCGCTGAGTTTCCGGTCCGCTTCTTCGCAGTCTCTTCTGCATCGGACGGGACAGTCGCGCGCACCCTCGGGGCGCTGGCCGCGGTGACGAGACGTCTTCCTCTCGTTGTCTGTCACCTCGGAGTTCCTGATGCCTCTGCCGCTCTATCTGCTTGCCGTGGCGGTTTTCGCCATGGGCACCTCGGAGTTCATGCTCGCCGGCCTGGTGCCGGACATCGCTGCGGGCCTCGACGTGTCGATCGGGGCCGCCGGGCTCCTGACCTCGGCGTTCGCGGTCGGGATGATCGTCGGCGCGCCGCTGATGGCGGCGCTTGCGCGCCGCTGGCCGGCCCGGACCAGCCTTCTGTGCTTCGTGCTGGCCTTCGCCGTGACCCACGTCGTGGGCGCCCTCACGGCGAGTTTCACGGTTCTGCTCGTCACCCGGGTGATCGCCGCCCTGGCCAACGCGGGCTTCCTGGCCGTGGCGTTGACCACCGCGGCCACGCTCGTCGCGTCTGATCGGAAGGGGCGCGCGCTGGCGGTGCTGCTCTCGGGTACGACGGTGGCCACCATCGCGGGAGTTCCGGGCGGCGCCGTGCTCGGCACGGTGCTGAGCTGGCGGGCAACCTTCTGGGCGATCGCGCTGCTCTGCCTGCCCGCCGCCTTCGGCGTCGTGAAGGGAATTCCCGGAAGGATCCCTGAGAACGCTCCGGTCGGCTCGTCTCTCCGCGGCGAGATCGCCCAGCTCGCGAAGCCCAGGCTGGTCCTGGTCATGCTGCTCGGCGCCCTGGTCAACGCCGCCACCTTCGCCACGTTCACCTTCCTGGCGCCGATCGTGACGGACACCGTGGGCCTGGACGAGCTGTGGGTGCCGGTCGTCCTGGTGCTCTTCGGCGTCGGGTCCTTCGTCGGCGTCACCCTCGCGGGACGGCTCTCCGATCAGCGTCCCGGCATCGTGATCGCGGCCGGAGGACCGTTGCTGCTGCTCGGCTGGGTCGCGTTGGCGGCCCTGGCTGCCCAGCCGGTGGCGTTCCTGCTCCTCGTCTTCGTGCAGGGAGCATTGTCCTTCGCGCTGGGCAGCACCCTGATCGCCAGGGTGCTCTACGAGGCGGCGGGGGCTCCCACCATGGGCGGGTCGTATGCGACCGCGGCGCTCAACATCGGTGCTGCCGGCGGCCCCGTCGTCGGCGCGGCGACCCTCGGGGCAACTGCCGGCGACCTCGGCCCGGTCCGGGTCAGCGCCGTCCTGGTCGCGGTCGCACTGCTCATCGCCCTGCCGCTCCGGCGATTGGTCGCGCCCCGCGTCCGCCCGGCGATCCGATGACCCAGGAACGCTCTCGTCGACCGCAGAGGGCGGCGACGCCCCGGCGGATCGGTCCCGTCGCCGCTACGGATCGGGATCAGCGGCGTGGCCGTACCAGCCCCGCGTCGAACGCGGCGATCACGAGCTGTGCCCGGTCCCGGACGGCCAGTTTCGCCATCAGGTGCGTGATGTGCGTCTTCACCGTCTTCACCGAGATCACCAGGGCGGTCGCGATCTCGTCGTTCGACAGGCCGCCGCCGATCAGCGTGAGCACCTCGACCTCACGGCCGGTCAGCCCTCGCAGTGCGGGCGTCGGCCGGTCCGGTCGGGGCGCCGTGACGTAGTGGGCGACGAGCCGGGTGAGGATCGACGGCGCGAACAGCGATTCACCACGGTGGGTGCGGCGGATCGCGTCGATCAGCTCGTCGGGGCGGGCGTCCTTGAGCAGGAAACCGGATGCGCCCGCGTGCAGCGCCTCGTAGACGTACTCGTCGAGCTCGAACATGCTCAGGACCAGGACGCGGGCACTGGACAGCGCCGGGTCGGCGCAGATGCGCCGGGTGGCGACGAGGCCGTCGAGGTGCGGCATCCGGACGTCCATCAGGATGACGTCGGGGCGGCTCGTCCGGGCGCAGGCCACGGCGTGCGCACCGTCGCCGGCCTCGCCGACGACATCCAGGTCCGGCTCGTTCTCGATGATCATGGCGAGGCTGCGTCGGAGCAGCGCCTGGTCGTCCACCAGGAGCACCCGGATCCCGCTCACGCCGCCTCGTCCCGGATCCGCGCGGTGACACGGAAGCCTCCGTCGACGGGCTCGGCCGACAGCGTGCCGCCGAGGCTGCCGATCCGCTCCCGCAACCCGGCCAGCCCGTGACCGGCGCCCGGCGAGGCCCGCCACCCGTCGACCGGGCCGGTGTCGGCCACCGTGACCACCACGTACGTCCCGTCCCGGTCCACCCGCACCCCCACGTCCGTCGGCCCGGCGTACCGCGCCGCGTTGCTGAGCGCCTCCCGCACGGTCTTGCAGACGGCGACCTGTACGCCCTGTGACACCGCGCCGAGTGGCGCGACCGTCAGCCGTGCCCGGAGCCCGACGAGCGACGCCCCGTGCACGATGCCGGGCAGATCCTCGAGGCTGTCCACCGGCGCGCGGCGGCCGGCGGCCGATGGCTCCCGCAGGACCGTGAGCATGCGGCGTAGCTCGGCCGTCGCGTGCCGGCTCGCGTCCTCGATGTCGGTGAGCGCCACCGCCACCTCGGCGGGCTTGGGCAGGTGCCGGGTGGCCGCCGCGCGGACGGTGATCAGCCCCAGGCCGTGCGAGACGATGTCGTGCAGGTCGCGGGCGATCCGCAACCGCTCGGCGAGCACCGCCTCGGACGCGGCCCAGGCGGTCAGCCGCGACTCGTAGGCCGCCCGGTCGGCGCGTGACCGGCGTACCGCCCATACCGCGGCAGTGACGGCGCCGCCGACGATCAGCGGCGGCAGGACGACCGCGAGCGGGCCCTGCGCGCCGACCGTACACATGGCCATCGTCAGCACGCTGATCACCACGGCGACCACCGGCACGGCCCTGGACCGCAGAGCGGGGCGCGGATGGGCGTTCACCACGCCGACTGTAGTTCTCAGACCAGGGTCTGAGAGCCCACGGGCCGACGCGGCCGTCGGGATCCGAGAGCGGTCCGATGTGCGCGGGCCCGGATGCCGGTTGACTCAGGCGCATGATCACGATCGATCGCGTCAGCAAGACCAAGGGCAGGACCCAGATCCTGTACGACGTCAGCTTCGAAGCCCGACCCGGCCGGGTCACCGGCTTCCTCGGGCCCAACGGGGCCGGCAAGACCTCGACGCTACGCATCCTGCTCGGCCTGGATCGTTCGCAGAGCGGGACCGCGCTGATCTGCGGCCGCCCGTACCCGAAACTGGACCGTCCGCTCACGACGGTCGGCGCGCTGCTCGACGGCAGCGGCGCGCACCGGGCCCGCACGGCCCGCGCCCACCTGCGCTGGGTGGCCGCCAGCAACGGCCTGCCCGACTCCCGCGCCGACGAGGTCCTGGAGGTCGTGGGCCTGACCGGCCACGCACGGAAGCGCGCCGGCCGCTTCTCCCTCGGCATGAGCCGCCGGCTCGGGCTCGCCACCGCGCTGCTCGGCGACCCCGAGGTCCTGGTTCTGGACGAACCGGTCAACGGCCTGGACCCGGCCGGAATCCGCTGGATGCGCGAGTTCCTCCGGGACAGCGCCGCGCAGGGACGTACCGTCCTGCTCTCCAGCCACCTGATGGGCGAGCTGGCCGAGATCGCCGACGACGTCATCGTGATCGACAAGGGCCGGATCGTGATCCACGGCGACCTCGCCGAGGTCACCGGCGACCATCGCACCCTGGAGGACGCCTTCCTCGCGCTGACCGCCACCGAGGCGGGTGGCCCGTGGTGAGCCTGGTCCGCGCCGAACTCCGCAAGCTGCTCGGCCTGCCCACCGCCTGGGTCGGCCTGGTGCTGGGCACGCTCCTCGCGCCCGTGGTCGTCCTGCTCAACGCGCCGTACACCCGCCGTGCCATCGCCGCCGGCACCCTCACCGACACGTCCGACCTGGGCCTACGCGACCTGGGGATCGGCCTGATCGGTCCGATGGTCCTCGGCGTGATCGTGGTGAGCAGCGAATACACGTCCACGGGTAAGGACGCCCCGGGCGCCCGCCAACTCACCGCGACGCTCACCGCCGTGCCCGACAGGCTGCGTCTGCTCGCGGCGAAGACCACCGCGCTCGTGCTGGTCGTCGCGGCGCAGGCGTCGGTCACCGCGGTCGTCACGCTCACCCTCACCCAGGTGCTGCACGGCGAACACGTGCCGGCACCGGCGCTCACGCGGGTCGCCGCCGCCGTCCTCTACTGGACGCTGACCGCACTGCTGGCGTACGCGATCGCGCTGATCACCCGCAACGGCATCGTGCCGCTGACGCTGCTGATCATCAACAGCTCCGTCGTCTCCGTGTCGTACCTGCTGACGAAGGTCACCGACCTCGCCGCGTACCTGCCGGACATCGTCGGCGCGCGGATGTTCATCCGCGGCGCGGACTTCCCCGTCGCGATCGCCCCGGTGACCGCCGGACTGGTGATGACGGCCTGGGTCGTGGCGTTACTGGCGGTCGGCGCCGTCCTGTTCCAGCGGCGGGACGTATGACCACCGCCCGAGCTGAACTGCGCAAACTGCTGACCCTGCCGTCGCTGCGCCGGACCGCGCTGCTGACCTGGGCCGCCAACCTGCTGCTGACGTTCGCGTACGCGGCCGCCGAGTCCCGCGGTGAGCCGCTCGGCGATGACCCGGCCCTGGCCCCGCTCGGGTACACCCAGGCCGGTTTCCTGGTGCTCGGCGTACTGGCGGCCGTGTCCGAGTACCAGGAGGGCGACCAGATCCGCACGACGCTGCTCGCCATGCCCCGGCGCCTGCCACTGCAGGCCGTGAAGGCCCTCGCGCTGGCTGCCCTGACGCTCCCGGTGGCCGCCGCAACGGCCGCCACCAGCTCCCTGCCGGCCGGTGGGGCCGCGTGGCTGCCGGCCGCGACCGCGTACCTGACGCTCACCACATTGCTCGGCGCGGCGGTCGCCGGCGTCGTCCGCCGCGCAGTGCCCGCCGTGGTGCTCCTGCTGTTCGTGTACGTCATCGCCGGTCCGGTGCTGCGGGCCCGGTTCGGCGCGAGCGCCGCCTACCTGCCGGACACCGCCGCCGTCGACCCGTCCCGCGGCGCCGCCGCCACCATCACCTGGACACTCGCTGCCCTCACGCTCGCCGCTCTCACCTTCGGCCGCCGCGACGCCTGACACTTCCGCTCGGTGAGCGAATCCGCAGGTTCCGGGCCGGCTCGCCCGCGGTGACGCGTTCGGGCGTGGGAGGCACAGATTCCCAGGTCCCGTACGGTGGGGTCGTGGCGGGTAGGCGGCAGCGGCGACGGCGACGTCGCCTGGTGCGTGTGCCGCTGGTCAAGGTCGCGGAGACACCGCCACGCCGTCTGCGTCAGCGCAGCGGCCGGGTGGGTTACTGGCTGCGACGCCCGGAGCCGAGTCTGCTGGCCGCAGCGGTGTTCACGGTGATGTTCCTCGTGTCGGCGATCGTCGAGCAGGACTGGGTGCCGCTGCTCGGGGTTGCGTTGTGCGGCGGCGGTGGGCTGTTCGTGTGGTTCTTTCGCGAGGGAGCCGCCTACAACGCCGAACGCTGGCGGCAGGGGTACGAGGACGTCTATTAGGGCAACGTCTGGCCGCGCCTCGCGGGCGCTTCCGAACCTTCCGGTGGGCTATCCGCGCAGGTCGCGCCGTTGGTAGCCGATCGCTCCGAGCAGGGAGAGCGCGACGGCGGTGGTCAGCATGACGGCTGCGGCGGGCCAGTTCGGCGGTAGGTCCGGTACGGGTGCGAGGTGCGTGAACGGGGACAGCCGATCAACCCACGGTGGAGCGCCGGTGCTGTCGGCGAGGACGTGAAGGAGGAACCCGCCGGCCGCCGGCAGCGCTCCGACGAGCGCGACGGTACGAGGCGCCCAGCCCAGCGCGAGCACCGCCGCGCCCAGGCACAGCAGCGCGACAGCAAGGACGTTGACGGCGCCCGCAAGGGCCGCGCCGAGTCCCAGTGGTGCGTCCACAGCGGCCGAGCCGGCCCAGGTGGCGAAGCCCGCGCTGATGGCGAGAAACACGGTGCCCGCAGTGGTGACGGCGACCTCGGCGGTCAGCAGCCGCGTGCGGGTGACGGGTTGGGCGTACAGCAGGGTCATCCGGCGGTTGTTCTCGTCGGCGGCGGTGGTGGCGATCCGGACGGCGGCGAACACGCCGATCGGGATCGCGAGCAGCGCGAACAGGGCGGCCACGTAGCCGTCGACCGTACCCAGGCCGCCGAACCCGGCGTGGGAGGCGAGGTCGGCGAAGCGGGCGTTGTCGGCGAGGAAGTCGGTCATCGACACGGCGAGCAGACCGATGAGCAGGTAGTACGAGGCGATGCCGGTTGCCCAGCCGAGCAGTGGGCGCGCCAGACGCCGGGTGGCGAAGCCCGGTACCGAACCGAGTAGCCACAGTCGGGGCGGGCGCCCCGCCGGGGCGGCGAGCCAGCCGCCGCGTACGTCGCGACGCCGGGCGGCGAACACAGCCGCGACAAGCAGGCCGACGGCGGCGACCGTGAGCACGGCCAGTGGCATGACCCGGTTCGCCGCGTACGGCTGCGCCAGCGCGGTCAGACCGAACGGCGACAGCCAGCGCAGCCAACCGAGCGCGTCGATGCCGTCGCCCACCATCCGCATCAGGAGCGTGGCACCGAGCAGAGCGACGGCGGCGCCGGTGGCCGCGCCCCGGGCGGGGAGAATCTGGGCGGCCAGGGTGCCGGCGGCGGCGAAGGAGACCCCGACGAGGGCCACGCCCGCACCGTGCAGCACGGCGCCAACAGGCGCGGTGCCGACAGCGATGAGGGCGCCAGCGGTCGCGAGCCCGGCTGCCAGGAGCGCCCCGGCCAGGACGACGAGGTGCCGGGCCACGATCGAGGCCACCGGGGCGCGGCCGGCGGCCAGCAGGTCCCATCGGCCGGTGTCTTCCTCTCCCCGGGTGATCCGGGTGGCGGTGAGGAGCCCCCAGACGCCGACCAGCACGCCGAGCACGGTGCCGGTGCGCCAGACCGTGAACCCGCCGGGATCGTCCAGGGCGACGGGTTCACCGAACAGCGTGCGGACGGCCGGGTTCTCGGCCAGGGCAGCGAGTGCGGCAGCGTCGAGCGCGTCGCCGACGGTGCCCGCATAGGTGGCGGCGACCATCGCGGACATCCCGGCGACCAGCACGATGACGATCGACGCGCCGCGTCGGATCTGTCGCAGCGCGAGCGTGGCGATCACCCGTCCGCCGACATGCCGGGCAGCGCGCGTCGGGTCCGCACCGCCTCTCGCGACGCGGGTGTCGAGGGAGGCCATCAGGACTCCAGCGTGTAGTAGTCGAGGAAGATCTCCTCCAGCGTCGGCTCGGTGATCCGCACCGCGGTCACCTGCGCCTCGGAGAGGGCCCGCAGCGCCACTGCCGGCGGGCCGGTCAGTGTGAACCGCAGTTGGGCCGGGCCCGTGCGCTGCACCGTTTCGACGCCGGTCACCCCGGTCAGGTCCGGCGGCGGGCCGGTGAAGGTGACCTCGACCTGACTGCGGTGCAGCCGGCGAAGATCCGACACCGCGGCGACCTCGACGAGACGACCCGCGCGCAGGATCGCCACCTGATCACACAGCGCCTCGACCTCGGCCAGCTGGTGGGAGCTGAGGAACACCGTCTGCCCGCGCTCGCGGGCCTGGGCCACCGCGGCCTGGAACTCCCGTTCCATCAGTGGGTCCAGGCCGCTGGTCGGCTCGTCGAGGACGAGCAGGGGAGCCCGGGTCGCGAACGCGGCCACCAGAGCCACCTTCTGCCGGTTCCCGGTGGAGTACGCCCGTCCCGGCTTGGACAGGTCCACGGCGAACCGGTCCACCAGCTCGTTCCGGTAGGCCCGGTCGACCCCCGGCCCGACCCGCCCCAGCAGCTCAAGGATCTCGGCGCCGGTCAGGGAGGGCCAGAGCGCGACGTCAGCGGGCACGTACGCGATCGATCGGTGGGCCACCGCCACGTCTGCCGCGTCCGCATCGAAAATCCATGCGCGACCGGCCGTCGGGCGGGCCAGACCGAGCAGCAGCCGGATGGTGGTGGATTTGCCCGCGCCGTTGGGGCCGAGGAAGCCGAAGACCTGCCCGGCCGGCACGGTCAGATCCAGCTCGTCCAGTGCGTGGACGGAGCCGTAGTGTTTCGTCAGGGCGGCAGTGCGGATGGCGGCGACGGTCACGGAATCTCCCTGGTCGGCGACGGACGCGACAGCCGACCAGACTTCCCGGCACACCAGAGCTCAGCGTACGTGCCGGACATCGACGTTGGGAAGAGCGCAACCGGCCGCGGCGGAACGGGTGCCGGTTCGGCGCCACCGGACGCAGCCGGTTGCTGCTCAGCGGGAGGTCCGGCCGGCCTTCCAGGTGTCGATCAGCTCGGGAAGCCGCTGCCACAGGTACGCGTAGAAATCCCTCATCTCGGCCAACCGGCGGTGACCCGGAGTGTCCTCGCCCGTCGCCGCGATGCCCTCCTCAGCGACATCCATCATCAGCTTCACCAGCTGGTTCTGACTGGACATCAGAGTCGCCCACGCGTGCTCACGAAGCCGGAAATGCTCGCGGCGACTCCCCGGGGCCGGAACCCTCTCGATCAGCCCCACCACGGTCAAGGTCTTCACCGCGGTCGACACGCTGCCCGAACTCGTCGCGAGACTCTCGCTCAGGTCCCCGGCCGTCATGGTCTCCTGGTCGGTGAACAGCAGAGCCGCGAGGACGCGCGCTGTCATCCGCTGCATCCCGCCCTGAGCGAGGGCGAGGGCCAAGCGTTCCGCCGGCTCACTCAGCGCCACGGTTCACGTTCCTCTCGTCGCCCGATTCTAACGAAATTCTAACACCCACGAACCTTCAGAGATCTCTGAAACTTCTCTACTCTCGAAGACATGGGATACGTGATTCGGCTGGAGAAGCTGAGCAAGACGTACGGGTCTCGCCGCGGGTTGGTCGACCTGGACCTGACGGTGGGCGAGGGTGAGGTGTTCGGTTACCTCGGCCCGAACGGCGCGGGGAAGTCCACCACCATCCGGCTGCTTCTGGACCTCATCCGTCCTACCGGCGGCAAGGCCTGGTTGTTCGACAGGAACCCGAGCGAGCATGCTGTCGACCTTCACCGGCGTATCGGCTACCTCGCCGGCGACTTCGTCGTCAACCCCCGCCAGCGCGTGAGCGAATGCCTGACCTTCCTGGCCGCTCTGCGCGGCGGCGTACCGCGACAGCGCATCGAAGACCTGGCCGGCCGCCTCGACCTCGACCTGTCCGCTCGGATCAAGACGCTGTCCAAGGGCAACCGGCAGAAAGTCGGTCTCGTGCAGGCGTTCATGCACCGACCTGACCTGTTGATCCTCGACGAACCGACCTCCGGACTGGATCCGCTGGTCCAGCAGACCTTCCTCGACCTCGTCCGGGAGGCCCGGGCCGCCGGGCAGACCGTCTTCATGTCCTCACACATCATGACGGAGGTCGAGGCCGTCGCCGACCGGGTCGGAATCATCCGCGAGGGCCGTCTCGTCGCCCTCGAGGCCGTCGCCCGGCTCCGCGACCACGCCATCCACCGTTTCGACATCACCTTCGCGGGCCCGATCGACCAGTCCGCCTTCGCCGCCCTCCCCGGTATCTCGGACCTGACCATCGATGGCCCGACCGCCCAGTTCGCCCTCGCCGCCAGCCCCAACGACCTCATCCGGGTCCTCGCCCGTCACGAGGTCGCCAGCATCCGGGCCACCGAACCCGACCTCGAAGAACTCTTCCTCGCGCACTACCAGCCCGCCGACGGGGTCCAGGAGAACAGCAATGCCTAACGTCCTGACGAAAACCCTCTGGGACTCCCGCCGGGGTCTCGCCGGCTTCGCCCTCGGCACCGCCCTCGTCGGCGCCATGTACGCGAGCTTCTACCCGCAGATCGCGGACGGCGCGATGGAACAAGCCGTCGAAGGTTTCTCTCCGGCCCTACGCGAAGCCCTCAACATGGAGGACATCGCCAGCGCCGCCGGCTACCTCGGCTCCAGCGTCTTCGGCATTCTCGTGCCCCTCATCGCGGTCATCTACGGCATCGCCACCGGTACCCGCGCCATCGCCGGCGACGAGGAAGCCGGCTACCTCGACCTCCTGCTCTCCCACCCCGTCAGCCGCACCCGACTCGTGCTGCACCGCCTCGGCGCACTCGCCATCGGCTCGTTCACTCTCGCCGCCGTCGTGCTGCTCGCCATGCTCGCCGTCCGCACCGGAGCCAGGCTCGACACCATCACCATCGCGCAGTTCGCCGCCCAATGCGTGGCGCTCGGCCTGCTCGCGACCCTCTTCGGGACCATCGCCATCACCGTCGGCGCCGCCACCGGCAGTCGCGCGACGGCCCTCGCCAGCAGCACCGTCCTGGGTGTCCTCTGCTACGCGGCCGACACCGTCGCCCCTCAGATCGGCGCCGACGGCGCCCGCTACCTCTCCCCGTTCCACTACTACATCGGCAATCAACCACTGCGAAACGGGTTCCAATGGATCGACCTGGGCATCCTCCTCGCCACCATCATCGTGCTCGGTGCCCTCGCCGTCGTTTCCTTCAACCGCCGCGACCTCGCCAGCTGAACCGGCCGCTGCTCTCGGGCCGGCCGGCGCCGCCCGCTTCCCGTCGAGGGGGCGTACGACGGAGGTCGATGGCTGAATTCTGAGATCTGCCGCCGTCGCCCGGGGGTGCGTCGTGCTGACACGATGCCCAGCATGGCGGGGAACGTCGCACGACAGGACATCACGGGGTCGGGACAGCCGCGTCCGGGACGCCGGTGGTGGCGGTTGGCGCGGCTCGTCCTGGTGGTGTTGTGGGTCGCCTGGGCGGCGTCGAGTTGGTGGTCGGCGCCGCGTCAGGCGAGCACGGCGCAGGCCAGTTCGGACCTGTCCGCTGGCCGGATGCTGTCCTACCGGTGGGCCGACGGGTGGGACAGCACCGGCCAGTGGGGTTGGACCAGCGGACGGGCGCCGCGATCCACCGGCCGTGCCGGGCCGTTGTTCCTCTGGCGTACGGGCGACTGGCGGGTGCACTACACCGAGTTCGACGACGGCTCCACAACCCCCGTCTTCCCTGGATCCTTCGACGCGACGCGGTACCCGGGTCCGGAGGCTGCCGCCTTCGACCACGCGTTGCAGTCGGCCAGCCAGCAACCGCGTTGGCAAGGCGCCGACGCCCTACAGCCGTTGCGGGCGCTGCCGATGCTGCTCCTGCTCGGCATCCTGACGGTGCTGGTGTTCGGGCCTGCCCCCGCCCGAGGCACACGGTGGTTCTGGTTCTGGGTGCTCACCGGGGTGCCGCTCGGCCTCGGAGTGATCTGGTGGCTCGCCCGTGAACGCCCCTGGTATCCCGCCGAGTCGCCGCCGCCGGGCCCGACCGGTCGCGATCCGCGGGAGCGGTGGTACGTCGGCCTGCTCATCGGCATAGCCACCTCGATCGTGGCGAGCCTCCTGCTGTACGGGCTGCGACGGGTGCTCGGCGAGGGGTACGTGCCGCAGGGCGCCGGCAGTTGACGGCAACCGACGCACGGCCAAGCGGGACAAAACGGAGCATGCGGGGTCGGCGCTGATTAGGCTGGCGCAGGAGGTGAGCCATCATGTTGACCGACGCTCCGGTGCAGGCGGCCATACCCGCGAGCGACATCGAGAGGGCCAAGGCCTTCTATCGCGACACCCTGGGCCTCGCCGTCCTTCGTGAAACCCAGGACGCCGTCCATCTCGAATCAGGTGGGACGCAGCTCTTCATCTACCCCACCGCCAACGCCGGGCAGGCCCCACACACGTTGGCGGCCTGGTCTGTCGCCGACCTCGACGCCGAGATGGCGGACCTCCGGGGGCGTGGCGTGACGTTCGAAGAGTACGACCTCCCTGGTCTCAAGACCACCAACGGTGTCGCGGAGTTCGCGGCGATGCGCGGCGCCTGGTTCAAGGACAGCGAGGGCAACATTCTCGGCGTGACCCAGTCACGCGAAGGGTGACGCCATCGCCGGCGTCTGCGCACATGCCCGTCCCTGATCGTTGTCTCTGGCGCAACGATCGTGGCCCGTGCCCGTCTTGATCGTCTCCTCCCGTCCGTGAAGGCTGGTTGTCGTCAACCACGCCACCCGCCGAGGACGACGACGTGACGCGACAGCCGTCACGGCTGTCGCGTGGCGGCGTGCGCACCGCGCTACCGATCGGAGACCGACGAGCATGTCCTTCCAGGCGTACCTCGACGCGATCGAGGAGAAGACCGGCAAGACCCCGCGCGCCCTGGTCGACGAGGCCACGGCGCGCGGCTACAACGCGGACGGTGTGAAGGCCGGTGTGATCGTCGACTGGCTGAAGAACGAGTACGACCTCGGCCGGGGACACGCGATGGCCCTGGTCCATGTGATCAAGAAGGGGCCGACGATCAGCACGAAGCACGTCGGCTCGACCGGTTCGCACCGCGACGCCACGGACACCCTGTGGCTGGACGGCAAGGCCACCCGTCCCGCCTGAGCCACCCGGCGAATCGACCCGGGTGTCTGCGCTCAGTCCGGTGCCCCTGGCGGTGCTGCGGTCCGGAGGATCCCGTTGAGGCCTTCCTCGAACAGCAGGTCGTCGTCCCATCGGGTGTCGTCGAGATGGCCGGAGGCGTGGAGGGTCGGGTAGGCGTCGGCGCTCGCGGCGACGTGGTCGCGGGCCGCGGCCCTCGCGTCGGGGTCCGTGGTCTGGCGCCACGTGGCTTCGGTGAGCGAGGCGCCGATGACGTAGTTGGCCAGCGTCCGCGTGGCTACCGCGAGCGGGAATCCGCGGCAGCCGCCGCGCACCAGTGCCGATTGCAGGAACTCGGTGCGGGCCAGGACGTTGGGCCCGAGCATCGGACGTCCGATCAGCCGTGGTGCCCAGGGGTGGCCCAGCATGGCGCCACGCCAGCCTCGGACGAGGACGCGGATGTCCTCTCGCCAGTCGTCGCTCACATCGGGAACGGGCACGTCGCCGAAGATCCGGTCGACGGCCAGGTCCAGGACGTCGTCCTTCGTCCTCACGTGCCAGTACAACGCGGTGGCCGTCACGTCGAGCCGCTGGGCGAGGCTGCGCATCGTCAGGCCCTCGATGCCGTGCGCGTCGAGCACGGCCACCGCCGCGTCCACGATCGACTCAAGGCTCAGCGGCGGTTTGCGCCGGACGCGTGGCGGCTCCGCCCGTAGCCATACCGGCAGCGGAGTGCGGCTGGGCCGTGGCTCCGCCGTGGGCGTCGTCGGCGCATCCGGCTCTGCGGTGGTCATGAAGCCACTCTAGTACGGTAGACAGGCAACTTAACGACGGTAAGCTGACCGAACATAGGAAGGGCTGGTTCCACGGTCGGCAAGGGGGTCACGACATGCCTCTACTGCGAGTGCACCTCGACAGCGACCGGACCACCGCCCGTCGCGTCCTGCACCTGCACCAGGAGGGCAGGAACCATCGCGAGTC
Organism: Micromonospora costi; assembly: GCF_003626655.1. Taxonomy (GTDB): domain Bacteria; phylum Actinomycetota; class Actinomycetes; order Mycobacteriales; family Micromonosporaceae; genus Micromonospora; species Micromonospora costi. The sequence continues at coordinate 765,065 of NZ_RBAN01000004.1, read as the reverse complement.
GCAGGAAGCGGCCCGGGAACAGGTGTGGCGACAGGGCCGCACCCCGGCCGGCGACCCGATCTTCGTCGGCATCACGAACGGCCGGCGCAACGTCCAGCTGATCTACGACGTCGAGGTCTACTCCGACACCGTTCCGTGAGCACCCGCCACGTTCGTGCCGCCCGAGAGGCGGCTCGCCGGTCAGCGCCGGCCCGGCGCCTCGCTGGACGATTCGGCGTGGGCCCGCTCGCCCTCCTGGTCGAACATGGTGAGGATCTCCACGGGCCCGCCCAGCGCGCCGATCGAGTGGGGCGTCATGGTGGAGAACTCCGCCGCCTCGCCGACGCCGATCGTCACCTGCCGCTCGCCGAGGTGCAGCAGCGCGGTGCCGCTGAGCACGGTGAACCATTCGCGCCCCGGGTGGACGGCCAGGTGCCCGGGGCCGGAGCGCCGCTCGGGGGTGATCCTCATCTTGGCCACCAGGCGGCCCCCGTGCTGTGCGGTGTCGCGGGAGAGCACCCACGTGGTCAGGCCCGGTTCCTGGTGCTGCATGGGCCGGATGATCACGTCGGCGTCGTCGACGGGCTCCACGAGGTGGTCGATCGTGGTGCCGAGCGCCCGTGCGAGCGCGACGAGCTGGTCGAGGTCGATCCGGCGGTTACCGGTCTCGATCCGGCTCAGTGTCGACGGACTGATGCGGCATCGGGCGGCGAGGACGTCGAGGCTCCACCCGCGGGCCTGCCGCAACCCGCGGATGCGCTGGCGGACGACGTCTGACAGGTCGACCTCGGACATGACCGCCACGCTAACCCTCATCTTGCCAAAACTGCAAGGAGTCTTGCCGCTACCGAATCAGCCCCTACCGTTGAACACCGCAACCCTCTCCCCGCACAGGAGGCCCGCCGTGAGCGAGCACCACGACCACCCCGGCCCCGAGGACCAGCCCGCCTTCGGGCCGCAGTGGTGGGAGCAGCACTACCGGAGCCACCCGACGGGCCACGACTCGCCAGGCCCGCAGCTCGTGGCCGAGGCGTCCGACCTTCCCGCGGGGACGGCGCTCGACGCGGGTTGCGGCCGCGGTGCCGACGCCGTCTGGCTGGCCCGGCGCGGCTGGCAGGTGACGGCGGTCGACGTCTCCGCGACGGCCGTCGACGAGGCCACGGACCGCGCCGCGAACCTGGACCCCGAGGCCGCGTCGCGCATTACCTGGGTCGTGGCCGACCTGACCACCTGGCAGCCGCCCCGGCGTTACGACCTGGTGGTCAGCCAGTACGTCCACCCGAGGGTGCCCTTCAGCGCGTTCGTGGCCCGTCTGGCGGGTGCCGTCGCACCCGGGGGCACGCTCCTCGTCGTCGGCCACGACCACGCCGACGAGCACTCGGCCGCCCATGCCCCGGAGCGGGCGTCGATCGGGCTCGACGCGGTGACCGGCGCATTGGCCCCGCAACTGTGGGACGTCGACGTCGCCGAGTCGAGGACCCGGCACCTCACGCACGGCTCGACCGGCACGAGCATCCGGGACGTGGTCGTCAAGGCCCACCGCAGACCGGTGTGACCACGCCTCCCCGCCGCGTTCCGGTCAGCCGCGCCGCCGTGCCGCGGGGCGGCCGGTGGGGCGGCTGACCGCGCCCATTGTGCAACCGGCACGACGGGTCAGGTCGCGTCGCGGCGGCCGAAGGCGATCAGTCCGGCGCCGAGCGCGACGCCCACGTACGCGAGCAGCATGACCAGCGCTCCGGCCGGCGACAGCAGGTACGGGTGGTCGGCGCCCGCGAGCTGCGGCGTCAGGTTCGGCAGGAGGACCGAGGCGAACCGGAGGTGCCACGTCGTCGGCAGGAAGTGCGCGAACACCGGGGCCACCAGGACGAGGCCGCCCAGCGTCACCAGCGCCGACGCGGTCGAGCGCAGCACGACCCCGAGACCCAGGGCCACGATGCTGGTGACCATCACGACGAGCGCCGCGCAGGCCACCGTCGGCAGGGCGTGCGTCCAGCTCGGCCACGGGTTCAGGGGCGCGGGACGGTCGCCCAGCAGGAGTGTCGCGCCGGCGAGGGCGAGCAGCGCGAACAGCAGTCCGCCGATCAGGCCCACCGCGGCCGCCGTCGTGGCCTTCGCGCCCAGCAGGATCCGGCGCTGCGGCACGGCCAGCAGGCCGGGGCCGATGGAGCCGGTGGTGAACTCCGTGGTGATCGACATGGCGGCGATCGAGGCGAGGAAGAACGTCACGAACGGCATGACCACCACGGTCAGGTCGGCCGTCTCGTAGTTCGCCTGCTCCGCCGCGCTCGCGCCGTCGAAGGAGCCGACGAGCAGGAACAGGATCAGCATTCCGAGCAGGGTCGCGGCGGCGCCGCCGGCGAGGAACGCGTACGTCGACCGCAGCGTCCGCAGCTTCAGCCACTCGGCGGCCACGGCGTCGCGCCACAGCTGGGAGCGTCGTACGGCCGGTGCCGGCGCGCGGCTGCTGTCGGCCGTGCCGGGGCGGGTCATTGTGGTCATGACTGTGCCGTCCTCTCGGTGCTGCGGTACTCGACCGCCTCGCCGGTCATCTGCAGGTAGACGTCCTCGAGCGTGGCGCCGCGTGACGTCAGCCCGTGGACGGGAATCGCCGCCGCCGCGGCGGCGGCGGCGATGGCGGGGGCGTCGACGCCGGCCGCGACGAACGTGTCGGTCTCCACGGCGGTGACGGACGCGCCGAGGCCGGTCAGGACGGCGGCGAGGTCGGCGGCCCGGGGGGAACGCACGAGCACGTCGCGTTCGAACCGGTCGCGCATCTCGGTCATGGAGGTCTCGGCGAGCAGGCGGCCCCGGCCGATGATCAGCACGTCGTCGACGGTGAGCGCCATCTCGCTCATCAGGTGGCTGGACAGCAGCACGGTACGTCCCTCCGCGGCGAGGGTCCGCAGGGCGGAGCGGATCCAGCGGATGCCGGTGGCGTCGAGCCCGTTGATCGGCTCGTCGAGCAGGACCACGGCCGGGTCGCCGAGCAGCGCCGCGGCGATTCCGAGGCGCTGGCGCATGCCGAGGGAGAACCCGCCCACCCGCTTGTGTGCCACGTCGGCCAGACCGACCTGGTCGAGGACCGCCCTCACCCGGGCCCTGCCGATGCGGTTGCTCCGCGCCAGGCAGGCGAGATGGTGGACGGCGCTGCGGCCGGGGTGGGCGGCGTTGGCGTCGAGCACCGCGCCCACCTCGCGCATCGGGTGGCGGATCCGGTCGTAGCGCCGGCCGCCTATCAGTGCCTCGCCGGAGGTCGGATGGTGCAGGCCGAGGATGATGCGCAGGGCGGTGGACTTGCCGGCGCCGTTCGGCCCGAGAAAGCCGGTCACCGCTCCCGGTCGGACCTCGAACGACAGGTTGTCCAGTGCCAGCGTCTGCCCGTACCGCTTGGTCAACTTCCGTACCAGGATCATGCGGAAATGGTTCCGCGGCGGGGGATCCGCGCGCGTCTGGCCAGGGTCGGGAACCGATGTCCTACCACGGTCAGACGCCGTGCGCCGACCGTCGATATAGCGTGAGCCCGTGCGCGCCAGACCCACCGGATCCGAGGTACGCCGCACCGCGGTGGACGCCGCGGTCGCCGGCGTACTGCTGTTTCTGGTCGCCTACGCCACCCTCGAACCGCCCGGCCCGGCCTTCACCGGCCCGGTGTGGGTGGCGTGGCTGGCCAGCGCCGCAGTGGCGCTTCCGTTGGCGGTCCGCCGCCGGTGGCCGCTACCGGTTCTCGGCTGCGTGACGGTGGCCGCCGCGACGGCGACCGCGTTCGGCGTGGTGGGAGCCGGTGTCATCTGGGTGAGCTACCTGCCCGTGGTGCTCTCGGTCTACACGGCGGCCACCGTGGCAGGGCACGTGGCCGCGGCGCTCGCCCTGACCGGCGGCCTGGCCGCGCCGGCGGCCACGATCCCGTGGCTGTACGAGCGGGCCGGGATCGGTCCCGCCGACGCGCCGGCCAGCGAGGCGCCGTTGTGGTGGACCGTCGAGCTGGGCATGGTCGTCGTGCCGGTGACCGTGGCGTGGGCCACCGGCCGGCTGGTCCGCTGGCGCCGGGCGGTCCAAGCCGACGTCGCCCGCGGCCTGGCGCGCGACGCGGTGGCCGCCGAGCGGCTGCGCATCGCGCGGGAGCTGCACGACATCGTGGGGCACAGCATCAGCCTGATCGCGGTGAAGGCGACCGTGGCCAACCACGTCGCCGCCGAACGGCCGGAGGAGACGCGGGCCGCCCTGGTGACCATCGAACGCACCAGCCGGTCGGCGCTCACCGAGATCCGTCGGCTGCTCGACGTGCTGCGCTCGGACGGCGAGCCGGCCGCCGAACTCGGCCCGTCGCCCGGTACGGCCGACCTGTCCGAGCTGACCGACCGGCTCCGGTCGGCCGGGCTGCGGGTGGATCTGCGGCTGGACCGCGTCGGCGACCTGCCGCAGGCCGTCGACCTCACCGTCTTCCGCATCGTGCAGGAGTCGCTCACAAACGTGGTGAAGCATGCCAACGCCGGTCGCTGTCGGGTGACGGTGCAGGGGCGCGACGACGGCGTGCACATCGAGGTCGTGGACGACGGCCGTGCGCCGCGGCCGTCCGGGCGGCGGGCCGTCGGGCAGGGCCTGATCGGCATGCGCGAGCGGGTGACGATGTACGGCGGCACGCTGACCACCGGGCCGCGGCCAGAGGGCGGGTTCCGGGTGGTGGCGGACATCCCGTACGCCGCGGCGGGGGAGGCGCTGTGACGGACGCACCGGACCGGCCGTCCTCGACGGACATCGGTGTGCTGCTCGCCGACGACCACACCCTCGTGCGGGAGAGCTTCCGGGTCCTGCTGGACGTGTCGCCCGGCTTCCAGGTGGTGGGTGAGGCGGGCACCGGCGCCGAGGCGGTGCGGCTGGCGCGTCGGCACCGCCCGGACGTGGTGCTGATGGACGTCCGGATGCCCGACATGGACGGCATCGAGGCGACGCGGCAGATCTGCGCGAGCCCGGAGACCGCCTCCGTCCGGGTGCTCATCCTCACCACCTTCGACCTGAACGAGTACGTCTACGCCGCCCTGCGGGCCGGTGCCAGCGGGTTCCTGGTCAAGGACGTCACGGCGGCCGATCTGCTGGCCGCCGTCCGGGTGGTCGCCTCCGGCGAGGCGCTGCTGGCCCCGCGGGTCACACGGCGACTGATCGCCACGTTCAGCGGGCAGGCCCGGCCGGCCTCCGGCCAGCGGCCCGGCCTCGAGGCGGTCACCGAGCGGGAACGTGAGGTGCTGGTCCTCATCGCCCGCGGGCTGTCCAACACGGAGATCGCGCAACGCCTGCACGTGACCCTCGGCACCGTGAAGACCCACATCGGACGCCTGTTAAGCAAGCTGGCCGCGCGCGACCGGGCGCAACTGGTCATCACGGCGTACGAGACGGGTCTGGTGACCCCGGAGCCGCGCTGAGCGCCGGATGCCGAGGAGTGTCGGTGTCGTGTCAGCGCGACGCGCCGCGCAGGTAGGCGAGCACGGCCGAGACGCGGCGGTCGGAGTCGGGGTCGAGGTCGAGCTTGGCGAAGATGTTGCCGACGTGCTTGCGGACCGCCGCCTCGCTGACCACGAGGTGCTCGGCGATGGTGGGGTTGGTGTAGCCCTCGGCCATCAGCGCGAGCACCTCACGCTCGCGTGGCGTGAGCGCGGCGAGCGGACCGTCGTTGCGTCGCCGGGCGAGCAGGTGACGGACGACCTCGGGGTCGACGACCGTGCCGCCCGCGGTCACCCGACCGAGGTTGTCGAGGAATTCGCGGACGTGGCTGACCCGGTCCTTCAGGAGGTAGCCGATCCCGCCACCCGTGGTGGACTCGAGCAGCTCCGCGACGTACGCCTCGGCGATGTACGCGGACAGCAGGACGATCGCGATGTCGGGGTGCCGGGCGCGGATGGCGACGGCGGCGCGGAGTCCTTCGTCGGTGTGGGTCGGGGGCATGCGGATGTCGGTGACGATCACATCGGGCCGGTGGCTGGCGGTGTAGACGAGCAGCGCGTCGGCGTCCGCGACAGCGGCGACGACCTGGTGGCCGGCCTTCTCCAGGATCCCGACGAGTCCCTCCCGCAGCAGGGCCGCGTCCTCGGCGATCACGATGCGCAGCGGCCTTGTCATCTCACGCTGATCGGGCATGTCATTCTCACGTGGGTCGGGCCTCCGGGCGGGCCGGTGATGTCGAGGGTGCCGTCGATGGCGTCGATGCGGGCGGCGAGTCCGGCCAGCCCGGACCCTCGGGTCGGGTCGGCGCCACCGTGGCCGTCGTCGACGACGGCCACGGTCAGGGTGGCGTCGGCCACCCAGGCGTGCACCTGCGCGCTGCGGGCGCCGGAGTGGCGGGCGACGTTGGTCAGGGCCTCGCTGACGAGGAAGTACGCGGCGGTCTCCACCCGTGCGGGAAGACGCCCCGCCAGGTGCAGGTCGGTGTCGACGGGGACGGGGGAGCGGTCGGCCAGCTCGTGGATCGCGGCGGCGAGGCCGTGGTCGGTGAGCACCTGCGGATGGATGCCGCGTACGGTGGCGCGCAGGTCCTCCAGGGCCTGCTCGGCGAGGGTGTGGGACCTGGTGACCAGGTCGAGCGCGGGCCCTTCGTCCAGTTCGAGTTCGGCCCGCCCGAGCGTCATGGTGAGCGCCACCAGGCGTTGCTGCGCGCCGTCGTGCAGGTCGCGTTCGATGCGGCGCCGCTCCGCCTCGAACGCGTCGACGAGTCCGGCGCGGGAGCGGCGCAGTTCGGTGACCGCGGTGACCAGCCGCGCCTCCGGTGGATCGAGCAGGAGCCGGGTGAGCGCGGCCTGGGCGCTGGCCAGCACGGTCACCAGATAGGCGACGACGGCCAGGGACACGACCCCGACTGCCACGGCGGGCCAGGCCTCGCCGGCCGTGTCGATCCGCCAGCCGAATATGTCCACCGCGTCGTAGCGGACCAGGACAGGCGCGAGGAGCAGCACGATCGGGGTCGTGACCGCCAGCGTCAGCACGACGGCGTCGACGAGCCACCCGACCGTCGCGAGCAGGACGGCGTAGCCGATCTCGGACCACGAAACCGGCAGGGTACGCCAGGTGTGCAGCCGTTCCCGCAGCGTCGGCCGCTCGCCACCGGAGACCTGCGGAAACACCAGCCGGAGCCGGGCCCGCTCGATCTCCGCGATGACGGTCGTCACCAGGGGCAGGCTGGCCAGCAGCAGGATCCCGACCACGATCACGGCGGTCACGACTCCGAGCCCGACGAGTGCCGCGAGCACCGCGAAGACGCCGATCCCGAGCGGCACCGTCGAGAGGAGGTAGACCAGAGACCTCCACGGCCAGGCCGAGAGCAGGAAACGCCACGGGTTGCCGCGTACCGCGGACCAGGCGTCGGCGTGGAGGCTCACTTCACCCAGCGTAGGGGCTGCCGGCGCCGTTGACGGTAGCGCCAGCGCTACCCCGGACAGGGCGCACGAGCCAGTGCGCGGGCCCCGGGGACTCGCTGGACTGGACGCATGACGACGCAGACACTGGCGGCACCCGCCGTCGCGCTCGAGAGCGTGACCCGCACGTACCGCTCCCGTGCGGGCAGCGTCCACGCGCTGCGCGGCTTCACCCACGCCTTCGCCCGCGGTACCTTCACCGCGATCATGGGCCCCTCCGGCTCCGGGAAGTCGACCCTGCTCCACCTGGCGGCCGGACTCGACCGTCCCGACCACGGGCGGGTGACCATCGGCGGTACGGCTCTGGACAGCCTCGGCGAGACCGCGCTCACGAAGTTCCGGCGGACCTCGATGGCGTTCGTCTTCCAGTCCTACAACCTGCTCGATGCCCTGACGGCCTTCGACAACGTCGCCCTGCCGGCCCGGCTCGCGGGAGTGCACGTCGACAAGGCGGCGGTGACCGACGCGCTGCACCGTGTCGGGCTGCGGGATCTGGCGAGGCGACGGCCACCCGAACTCTCCGGCGGCCAGCAGCAACGCGTGGCGATCGCCCGCGCGCTCTACGGCAGGCCCAACGTGGTCTTCGCCGACGAACCCACCGGCGCACTCGACCGCAACACCGGCCGCGAGGTCCTGGCGCTGCTGCGCGCCCTGGCCGACGACGAACAGACCGTGGTGATGGTGACCCACGACCCCCTGGCCGCCTCCTACGCCGACGAGACCCTCTTCCTCGCCGACGGGCAGGTCGTCGGCCGACTCCACCACGCCGACGCCGCCACCATCGCCGCGCGCATGAACGACCTGGAGCGGCCGTGAACGCGGCGATGAGCCACCTCTCCCGCCAGACCGTCCGCACGTCCTGGCCCGCCTACCTCGGCGCCCTGGTCGCCCTCGCCAGCGGCGTCGGCCTGATCGCCACCACCGTGAACCTGGTCGGCTCGGTCGACGCCACCCTCACCGCCCTCGGCGGCGCGGCGACCGAGGACCAACGCCGCCAACTCGACGACCTGACCTCGATGTTCGGCATCATGTCGGCGATCTCGCTGTTCATGGCGATCTTCGTCGTCGGCAGCACCTTCGGATTCGTCGTCGCCACCCGCCGCCGGGAACTGGGACTCCTGAGACTCGTCGGCGCCACCGGGCGTCAGGTGCGCCGCCTCGTCCTCGGCGAGTCGGTCGTCGTCGCCACCGCCGCGGTCGTCGTCGGATGCCTCATCGCCACCCCACTGGCGACGCCCGTCCTCGGCCTGATCCGCGGCATCGGCCTCACCGACCTCCACCTGGTCGCCCCTCCGGCGTGGCTGGCCTGGGCGATCGCCGCTCCCATCGGCGTCGCCGTGGCGCTGCTCGGAACCTGGCGCTCCTCCCGCCGCGCGGCCCGGATCCCACCGTCCGCGGCGCTGCGCGAGGCAGCCGTCGAACGCGGCCGCCCCAGCATCCCGCAACTGGTCGTCGGCATCCTCTGTCTCGCCGCCGTACTCACCGCGACCGTCCTGGCCCAGCACGCGGAACCGCTCTTCGCGCTGGTGGCCTCCATCCTGCTGCCCGAGGTCATCGTCATCGCGCTCATGTGCTTCGGCACCCTGCTCGTCCCCCGACTGGCAGCGCTCCTGGCCCTCCCGTTCGCCGGCCGCGACGTGGCCGCCCGGCTGGCCCGCGACGAACTGCGCGCCGCGGTACGCACCACCACCTCGGTCGCCGCGCCCGTCCTCGCGATCTCGGCCATCGCCGGCTCGATGCTGCTCGCGCTGAGCTTCACCGCCGACTGGACATCGGCGCAGGACCGTGCCCAACTCCACGCACCCCTGGTGGTCCGCCCCGGCGCCGGACACGGGACCGACGTCGCTGCCACGCTGACCGCGGACCCCTCGGTGAAGCTGGTCGACGCCCGCCACCGCGTCAGCGTGCCGTTCGGCGTCGACGGCCGCGAACGTCGGGAGGTCGACGCCGTCGACGTCACCACCGCGACGGCGGCACGGGGCCTGCACGCCACGAGGGGCAGCCTCGCCGACCTGCACGGGACCACCGTCGCGGTCTCCGAGACCCAGGTGGTCGACAGCGGCACTGGCCTCGGCGGCCACCTCAAGGCCGAGATCGACGGCCGGACGGTCACCCTGAGGGTCGTCGCCGTCGTGCCCGACGCTCCCGACCTGTACGGCGACATCCTCCTCCCCGCCGACCTCGTCGCCAGGGACCTCGACGACTCGCGGGCCGACGAACTGTTCGTCGTCCTCCGGTCCGGTAGCGGGACCGGCGCGGCGAAGGAGGCCCTGCGCCGAGCCCTGGCCGGCACCGACAGCCAGGTGCTGACCGCGGAGGAATGGATCGCCGACGTCACCGACCAGGTCCGGCGCAGCAACAACGTCGGGCTCACCATCCTGCTCGGCCCCGCCGGGTTCTACGCCGCCATCGCCGTGGTCAACGCCACCCTCATCGGTGCGACCCAACGACGCAGGCAGCACCGCGCACTCGGCCTGCTCGGCGCGACGCGCGACCAGTTGCGCAGCACCGCGCTCTGGCAAGCCACCCTCATCACCGGCGCCGGTCTGGTCCTCGGAGGACTCACCACCGTGTTCCTCGGCTGGCTCGTCCGACGGACGGTCACCGCCGACCTCGCCGGAAGCGGCGTGGACGTCCCGATGACCATCCCGTGGCTGCCACTGGTCGCGATCGTCGTCGCCTGCACCGGCCTGGCCGTGACGGCGGCCACGGCAGGAGCCGTCGGTCTGCCGAAGAGCCGATATCACGGTGGGCGGTAGCTGTGGGGCCGGTCGAGCCGTACCGCATTGTTCGTCCGGTCGATGACTGCGCGTGGCGCCGCCGTCAGATCGATAGATGTTTATGGTTGTCCATGAGTGGACATCACCCCCACCACTGTCACCACGACCCCCGAACCGACGACGAGGTGCCGTACGGCCAGGTCAACGTCGCCTCGTCCGTCGGCCGGCGGGCGCTGCTGGCCGGAAGCGGCGGAATGCTGATGCTGGCCGCGCTGCCGACCGCGGCGCGGGCGGCCACCACCACGGTGGCCGGCGCGCCATCGCCGACAGCGGCCGCCGGTGCCGCGCGGACCTCCCTGATCACCCAGGGCACCATGCTGGTCCACGCCGACATGCACAACCACACCGTCATGTCCGACGGCGACGGCAGCGCCGACGCCGCGTTCGCGTCGATGCGCGAGGCCGGTCTGGACGTCGCCGCGCTCACCGACCACGCCACCCTGTTCGCCATCGACGGGCTCAGCTCCTCGGAGTGGCGGACCACCGCCGACCTGGCCAACGCGGCCAACGAACCGGGTCAGTTCACCGCGATCCGCGGGTTCGAGTGGTCGCATCCGCTGCAGGGGCACATCAACGTCTGGAACACGTCCGACTTCGCCGACCTGCTGCGAGCCAGCAGCCCCGGCAACCTGTACGACTGGCTCACCGGCCGGCCCGGTGGCCTGGCCAGCTTCAACCACCCGGGCCGGGAGACGGGCCGCTTCAGCAACTTCTCCTTCCACGCGGCGGCCCGCAACCAGTTGGTGGGGCTGGAGATGTTCAACCGCACCGACGACTACCTGTTCGAGGGCTGGTCGTCGGGGATGACCTCGCCGTTGGTGGCCTGCCTGAACGCCGGGTGGCGGCCGGGCCTGACCGGCGTCACCGACGAGCACGGCACGACGTGGGGATTCCACGAGGGCAAGGGTCGCAGCGGCCTGTGGGTCACCGAGAACACCCGCGCCGCGGTGTTCGAGGCGATGGCCGCCCGCCGCTCGTTCGCCACCCGCGTCTCCGGCCTGCGGGTGGACGCCACGGCCAACGGCGTACGCATGGGGGGCGTGCTGAACGTGACCTCCGCCGACGTACGGTTCCTGCTGGATCTCGACCGCAGCCCGGCCTGGGACGGCAAGCCCCTGCGGATCCAGGTCCTCCGCCCGGGCACGTCCGCGCCGACCGTCGTCGACGTCATCGACACCGTCAACGGCCGGGTCACCGACTTCACCGTGCCGCTCAACGCGGCGGACGGCACCTGGGTGGTCCTGCGCGTCTCCGACCCGTCCCAGCCCAACGGCAGCCCCGGCCCGGCCGGTCACCCGTGCAACGACTTCGGCGTGGCCTACACCAGCCCGTGGTGGCTACAGCCCTGATCTGAACCGGTCCCCGGCCCGGCTTGCCGACGCTGGCACGCCCGGGCCGGGCACCGACCGGACCTCACTCGCCGGACCGGCGAGGGCGCAGACCGTGCAGGGCGGTGGTGACGATCCTGTCGGCATACTCGGCCGTGAGCGGCCCACTGCGCTGCAGCCACCGGTTGAGCAGCGGTCCCCAGATCATCTCGACGGCTACGTCGAGGTCGAGGTCCTCGGCGAGGTGCCCGGCCTGCTGGGCGCTGCGCAGGCGCTGTCGCTTGGCTTCCTTCAACGGCCCGTCGAGCCGTTCGGCGTACGCGGCCGCCAGTTCCGCGTCGTGCGCGATCTCGGTGGCCAGCGCCCGCATCGGTTGGTCGTAGCGGGGGTCGTTCAGCTCCTCGACCGTGGCGTGCAGTACCGCCGTCAGGTCGGCTTCCAGGTCGCCGGTGTCCGGGAGCGCGGGTGGTTCGCCCTCGTTGCCCTCGCTGAGCATGAGGAACGCGTCGAAGATGACGGCGCCCTTCGACGGCCACCAGCGGTAGATGGTCTGTTTGCCGACGCCGGCACGCGCGGCGATGCCCTCGATGCTGACTTTGGCGTACCCGACCTCCGACAACAGGTCGAACGCGGCGGTGAGGATGGCGCGCCGCGAACTCTCTCTCCGGCGCGCAGGGCTGGGCGTCATGTCGTCACCGTACCAGCAACGAGACGAACCGTCTCGTCTTGACGGAGCGCGGTGGGTGGCCTACCGTTGCCGCCATGACGAGACGGACCGTCTCGTCTCACGATGAGTGGATGGAGATCCTCTGTGCTCACCTCCGACGCCGCCGAACCGCGTACCTGGTTCATCACCGGCGCCAGCCGCGGTCTGGGCCGCGCCTTCGCCGCCGCAGCGCTCGAACGCGGTGACAGGGTGGTTGCCGCGGCTCGTCGCATCACCCGCGACGACTTCGACGAGCATCACGGCGATCGACTGCTGGTCCTGCCGCTCGACGTGACCGACCGCGCGGCGGTCGTCGCCGCCATGGCCACCGCTGTCGAGCACTTCGGCCAGCTCGACATCGTCGTCAACAACGCCGGCACCATGTCCATGGGCATGATCGAGGAGTTCACCGAGGCTGAGGCGCGGGCGCAGTTCGAGGTCAACTTCTTCGGCGCGCTGTGGGTCAGCCAGGCGGCGCTGCCGCACCTCCGCGTCCGGCAGACCGGCCACATCGTGCAGATCTCCAGCATCGCGGCCCTCGGCGGCTTCCCGAGCACCGGAATGTACAGCGCGAGCAAGTTCGCGCTCGAAGGCATGAGCGAGGCCCTGGCCATGGAGGCGGCGGCCTTCGGGATCAAGGTCAGCATCGTGCAGCCCGGCGGCTACTGGACCGACCTCTACACCAGCATGACCTCGACCACCCCGATGGAGGCCTACGCGCCGCTGCGCGCGGAACTGGAGCGGCAGTGGGCGGACGGCTCGATCGACAGCGCCCCGCGGCTGGCCGCCGAGGCGCTGCTGAAATTGGTCGACAGCAACGACCCGCCGCTGCGGCTCCTGCTCGGCAGCATGGTCTACGACCTGGCGTTCGACATCTCCCGCCGGCGAATGGACACCTGGGCGGGCTGGGAGCAGGTCAGCCGGGCCGCCGAGCATGCCGTCGCCGCCGACGACGCCCACTGAGGCCTCGCCAGTGGCCGCGCGGGTTGGCGGTTCCCCCGATTGGTCACACCCACAGTCGGCTTGCCGACAACCCGTAGCCCCGGGCGACCGAGCCGACCAGCATCGACAGGCCATCACCACACGGGGGAGCGCAACCATGACCGATCCGTACCGGACCCCGCAGCCCCAGGAGCCCTACCAGCAGCCGCAAGCCGGGGACACCTACACCGGCGGTACGCAGCAGCCCACCCCCGCCCCGCAGCAGTGGGTCGGTCCCGACGGGCAGCCCCACGCCGCCGTCCCGCCGCCGGCGCAGCCCAACCGGAAGCCGGTCATCGTCGCCGCCGTCGCCACCGCGGCGGTGCTGCTGCTCGGTGTCGCCGGCTACGCCGTCTGGGACGGCTACATCAAGGAGGACTCCGGTGTGGCCGCCTGCAAGGCGATGCGCGACGGAGAGAAGATCGTCGGCGACGACACGTCCGCCGGCGACGACAAGATGACCGAGGCCGAGTACCGGGAGGTCCGGGAGCTGTTCGAGGACTCCCGCCACGAGGACATCCGCGAGCACGGCACGGGTCTCATCGACATCCTCTGGCAGGTGTCGAATCTCCCGGAGGGCCAGGAGATGGGCGCCTTGGCATTCATCGGCCCCATGGGCACCCACGTTTCCGGGCTGCAGACGGCGTGCGCCGACCAGGGCGTGATCGTCAACCTCAACCAGAACTAGAGGCGCGCGCCACAGGCTGCCACGCCCCCGAGCCGCGTGCGCGGAGGCTGCGCGCAACGTGGTGGCGTCCGGCGGGGGAGTCGGGAAGGCTTGCGCCCATGGTTTCGGTATTGCAGAACGTGGCGATCGACTGTGCGGATGCCTATGAGCTGGCCCGGTTCTGGAGCAGGGTGACCGGCCGTCCGCTGCACCCGGAGGACAAACCGGGTGACCGCGAGACGCAGGTGCTGCTGGCGGAGGGCCCGGTGCTCTACTTCAACCAGGTGCCCGAACCCAAGAAGGTCAAGAACCGGGTCCACCTGTGTCTGCGCCCGGAGACCTCGCGTGACCAGGAGGTGGAACGGCTGCTGGGTATCGGTGCCAGCCTTGTCGCCGATCACCGGAACCCTGACGGCTCCGGCTGGGCGGTCCTTGCCGACCCCGAGGGCAACGAGTTCTGTGTTCTTCGCAGCGAGTCCGACCGCGCCGCGACGAGTTCCTGAGGCCCCGCAGGCTCGGCCTCCGGCCCCGACCCGACTCAGGTGAGGTTGCGCGCCTGGTCGGTGACGGCGGCCAGGAGGGCGGTCAGGGCGGGAGCCGGCGGGGTGTCCCGGGTGACGACGACCAGACGGCGCCTGAGCCGGGCTTCGGCGATGTCACGGACGGCGAGAGCGGGATCCTCCGCTGGCAGGGTCAGTGCCGGCATCAGCGCGACGGCTCCGGCGACGCGGACGAGTTCGAGTTGCACGTCCGCGTCGTTGGAGCGGTGTCGGAGGTCGGGCTCGTACCCGCCGAGGGACCGGCAGGTCCCGACGACCATGGCGTGGTGGCCGGTGCCCTCGGCGGACGTGGCCCAGACGTCGGATCGCAGCATGGCGACCGGGACGGGTCCTCCGGTCCCGGCCAGCGGATGCGTCGCCGGCAACACCACCTTCAGCGGCTCGTCGTGCAGGAGCGCGAAGCGCAGCCCCGCCGGACGGGGCCGTGGATGCCCGTCGTACTCGTCGCCGATCACCAGGTCGACCGAGCCCAACCGCAGGCCGGGGAGCGCCTGCTCGAGTTCGAGTTCGAAGATCTCGGCGCGTACCTGCGGATGGTCGACCATCATGCGGGACACGGCCGGCACCAGCAGGCGACGGGCCGCCGACTGCAGGCCACCGGCGCGAACAGTGCCCCGGACCTCACCACTCAGGGCCGCCAGGTCCGCGGCCGCCGCCTCGGCCGCCGACAGCAGCACCCGCGCGTGCTGGGCCAGGAGTTGCCCGGCATCGGTCAGGCGGACGCCCCGCCCGGACTTCTCGAACAACCGCGTACCGACCTCCTTCTCCAGCAGGGCCAGCTGCTGGGAGATCGCGGACGGGCTGTAGCCGAGAGCGGCCGCTACCGCGCCGAGGGTGCCCCGCTCCTCGAACTCCCGAAGGAAGCGCAGGCGACGAAGATCCAACGGGACCATGCAGGAATGCTAACGAGTCGAGTCCATCAATCATCACTGGACCTGATGGGTTCGGTCGTCGATGCTCGACGCCGTGGGTCTCGTACTGTGTCTACTCTCGGCGGCGTGCTTCGGCGCGATGGCGATCTTCGGAAAGCTGGCCTACGAGGCGGGCGTCTCGCCCGGAGCGCTGCTCCTGGTGCGCTTCAGCCTGGCCGCCGCCGTGCTGGCGGTACTGCTGCTCCTGCGGCCGGGTCTGCGACGGGACAACGCCCAGCGGAACGGGGGAGAGGCGACCCGCGAGCCGGCGACAGCGCGCCGCCGCGTGCTCGCCACCGCCGTCGGCCTGGGCGCGGTCGGGTACGCCGCTCAGGCGAGCCTGTTCTTCTCGGCCCTCCAGCGGATGGATGCCTCGCTCCTGTCGCTGATCCTCTACACCTACCCCGTCCTGGTCACCGTGGCAGCGGTTCTGCTCGGCCGGGACCGGCTGACACCGGGACGTGTCACCGCACTGGTGGCCGCGTCCGGCGGAACGCTCCTCGTCCTGCTCGGCGCGGGCGGCGGGAGTTTCCACCCGCTCGGGGCGTTGCTGGCGTTCGGCGCCGCGGTGACCTACACGATCTACATCCTCGTCGCCGACTCCGTCGTGCACCGGCTGCCGCCGGTCGTGCTGTCCGCGCTGGTGATGACCGGAGCCGCCGGTACGCTCGGCGCCCGTGCCCTCGTCGCGGGTGTCGACCTCGACTTCGGGCTCCCGGGGTGGTTCTGGCTGGTCTGCATCGCCGTCGTCTCCACCGTGTTGGCGATGCTCACCTTCTTTGCGGGACTGCGACGGACAGGTCCTTCGACCGCCGCGATCCTGTCGACGTTCGAACCCGTGGTCACCACCACGTTGGCCGCGCTCACCCTCGGCGAAACCCTGGGCGCCGTGCAACTCGCGGGCGCGGCCCTGGTGCTGTCCGCCGCCGCCGTCGTGCAGGTCCGGCCCGCCCCAGCACATCGCCGCGGGCAACCGGCGGTTCCCGATCACGGAGAGGCCACGATCGCCGTGGGCGGCCGCGGTGACAGGAGCCGGCGGGTGGCGGCGGAGGGCAGCTAGCTGGCGCGCTCGGCCTCACCGCGTTCGATGCAGAATTCGTTGCCCTCGGGGTCGAGCAGGGTGACCCAGCCGCCGGGCGTCGTCAGCTCCCCGGTGCGGGCGCTCAGCGTCGGGCCAGCGCCAGCACACTCAGGCCGAACATCAGGACGCCCAGGGGGACGTGGACCGACGGGACGTGCGCGATGCCGAGCACGACCTGGACCGAGGCGAGTACGAGGAAACCCGACGCGTGCCAGACGGGCCGGGGCGAGCCGCCGCCCGGCTTCCACGCCAGCACCGCGGCGAGCACGTACAGCATCGACGCCCCGTACATCACACGGGCGCCGACACCGTGCAGCGTCTCGCCGTAGGACGAGGTCAGCAGCAGTCCGGCGGAGACCGCCTGAAGGAAGATGGTCAGGGTCTGCAGGGCGATCGCGATCTGCAGGAACGAGGCGCCGCGCCGTGTGTTCGTCGCTGCCGCCGTCGTGGTCGTCACCTGGGTCGCCATGTCATGGTCTCCTTGCCCGCCCGGGGGCGGTAGGTCGTTAAGGTCTCACCAACCCGACGACACGGGCGTGCGAAAGGTAAGGCGGGGGGCGGCCGGACGTATGGGGACTGTCGTGACCAGCACCGACGAGATAGCCGGTGAGCGACGACAACTGATCAACGTCGCGTACCGGTTGCTGGGTTCGGTGACCGAGGCCGAGGACGCCGTGCAGGACGCCTACGCCCGCTGGTACGCGCTGCCCCGGAGCCGGCGGGACGAGATCGTGTCCCCCGGCGCCTGGCTGACGACGGTGACCAGCCGCATCTGCCTGGACCGGCTCGGCTCGGCCCACGCCCGCCGGGAACGCTACGTCGGCGCGTGGCTGCCCGAGCCGCTGCCGGACCGCGTCGAGTGGGACCACGCCCGCGGCGTCGGCCCTGGCGACCCCGCCGACCAGATCGTCCTGGACGAGTCGGTGACCATGGCCTTCCTCGTGGTCCTGGATTCGATGACGCCCGCCGAGCGGGTGGCGTTCGTCCTGCACGACGTGTTCCGGTACCCGTTCGCCGAGATCGCCCGCGTTCTCGACCGTACGCCTGCGGCCTGCAAGCAGCTCGCGGCCTCCGCCCGGCGGCGAGCGAGCGGCGCGCGCGCCCCGGTGGCGGCGACCGGTCACGCCGACGTGGTGAGGCACGTCAAGGAGGCATGGGAGACCGGGGACGTCGCCGCCCTCGTCGGTCTCCTCAACCCGGCCGCCGTGATGACCGCCGACGGCGGCGGCCTGGTCGGCACCGTCCTTCACCCGATCGAGGGCGGCGCGCGCATCGCCCAGTACATGGTCGCCATCGCCGAGATGGCTCCCGGGCTCGAACTCCTGGTGCGGTCGGTCAACGGCACGCCGGGCCTGGTGGCCCGGCGGGCCGGCGTGGTGGTGACCGTAGCCTCGTTCGACGTCTCCGACGGGCGCGTGAGCCGGATCTGGGTGGTCCGCAATCCGGAGAAGCTGCGGCCCTGGGCGCTTCCGGATGCGGGATCGTGGAACGGGTAGATGCCCGCGCTCCCGGCGCGCCGGGCCGGTCCGCACGCTGTCGAGCTGCCCCAAATCTGGGGCATGCCCGGCGGCCGAGGCGCCAGGTGCGACCAGCGGATCAGTCCGGGGTCGGTCTCTGGCCCACCACACACGCCAAGATCGCGCAACATCCCGGAAGTAGTGGCCTCCGGCAGCCATCGAGGCCACTACTTCAGCAAAGTTGCGCGATCAAGCCGATCGGAGGCCCCAGCGGGCGGCGGTTTGCGGACGCTGCCGTCGTCGCACCGTGAGTCACGGGATCCGTCACAGGCCGATGCCAGGATGAGGCCATGGCATACGACGAGGATCTCGCCAACCGCGTGCGTGAACTGATCGGCGGTGAGCCGGGGATCGACGAGCGGCGGATGTTCGGCGGCCTGGCGATGATGCTCAACGGCAACATGGCGGTGGTCATCCGTGGTGCGGGTGGCTTGATGGTCCGCGTCGACCCGGCGCAGTCCGCGCAGTTTCTGAGCGAGGACGGCGCGCAGCCCACGGAGATGCGCGGGTGGATCATGCGCGGCTGGATCACCGTCGAGCCCTCGGCCTGCGCCGAGGATGCCGACCTTCAGCGTTGGGTCGGCCGGGGCGTCACCTTCGCCCGCGGCCTGCCGGCGAAGTGATCCCGCCGCACTCAGTCGAGCATTCCGGCCTGATGGGCGAGGATCGCCGCCTGGACCCGATTGGCGAGGCCGAGCTTCGCCAGGATCCGGCTGACATGCGTCTTCGCCGTGGCCTCGCTCATGTAGAGCGTGGCCGCGATCTCGGCGTTGGACAAGCCCCGGCCGACGGTCACCAGCACCTCGCGTTCCTTGTCGGTGAGCACCGAGAGCCGCTGTTCGGCGTCGCGGCGCCGATCGGGCGTCGGCCCGGCGAACTTCTCGAGCAACCTGCGGGTGACCCGAGGAGAGATCATGGCGTCGCCGCGCGCCGCGCTGCGCACCGCGGCGAGCATGTCGGCGGCCGAGGCGTCCTTGAGCAGGAACCCGACGGCGCCGTTGCGCAGCGCGGTGTGCACGTACTCGTCGAGGTCGAACGTCGTGAGGACGACGACATACGGCGGCCGATCGAGCCGTGCGATCCGTTCGGTCGCTGTCAGCCCGTCGGTGCGGGGCATGCGGATGTCCATGAGGACGACGTCCGGCCGGAGCGTCCGGGCACGTTCGACGGCCTCGGCACCGTCAGACGCTTCGCCCACCACCGTGATGTCGGGAGCGGCCTCGAGGATGGTGCGCAGCATCGCGCGCACCATCCACTCGTCGTCGACGATCAGCGTCCTAGTCAATGGGGTCATCGTCCGTCCCGGGTGCGACCGGCATGTCGGCGACCACCTCGAACGCGCCGTCGCGGGTGGGGCCCGAGGTGAGCGTCCCACCAATCAGGCGGACGCGTTCGCCAAGGCCGAGCAGCCCGTGGCCGCCGCCGGCCGGCAGGCTCGCACGGGTGGCGGGCCGTCCGCGGCCGTTGCTGATCGTAACCCGCAGCGACTGCCGCGACTGCTGGATCCGGACGCGGGTCCGCGCCCCCGGGGCGTGCTTGTGCACGTTGGTCAGGGCCTCCTGCACGACGCGGTACACGGCGTGTTCGACAAGGAGCGACGGGCGAGCGCCCGTGTCGTTCTCGACCTCCAGGGTCACCGGTACGCCGAGTTTCCGGGACTCCTCGACCAGCGCCTCCACGTCGGCCAGGCCGGCCTGCGGAGCGAGCGGCAGGTCGCCGTCGCTGCGGAGGACCTCCACGAGGGAGCGGAGTTCGGCGAGGGCTTCACGGCCGATCGCTCCGATCTGCCGGCCCGTACGCACGGCCTCCTCGCCCCGGGACGCCTCCAGGGCGGTCGCCTGCAACACCATGAGCGACACCCGGTGGGTGACCACGTCGTGCATGTCGCGGGCTATCTGAGCCCGCTCGTCACTGCGGGTCTGCGCCACCCGCTCGTACTGTTCGCGTTCGAGCCGCTCGGCCCGTTCCCGGATGCGCTCGACCAGCTTGCGTCGGGTACCGACGTACAGCCCGAGCAGCGCCGGCGCGACGCACACGGCGACCGTCACCGGTACCGCGCCGTCGGCCCCGGCGTACCGCCAGATCGGGACGCCGACCAGGACCACCGATACCAGGATGCTGGCGGTGACCCTCGGCCACGCTGCCGTGCGGGTGGCCAGCGTGTACAGCGCGAGCATGACGGCCACCTGGGCCGACACGAGGGTGTTCGCCGCCAGCGTGCCGGCCAGCAGGACCGCGGGGGAACGGAGCCGCCGCCAGGTCAGCACGCCGACCGCGAGGCCGAGGGGCAGACCGAGCCACACCGGGGGTAGGCGGGGTTCGAATCCGGCGAGGGTGGGTCCGAAGAAGTCCACCCCGAACTGGCCGGTCGCCGTGCACACCGCCACGGCGAACGCGGCCACCGCGTCGATCACGGGGCGGCGGCAGAACCAACGCACCACCTGGTGCAGGTGACGGGACCTCATCGTGCTTCCACGGTAAGGCCGTCGGGTGGACGCCGGCGTCGGCGGAAAGTTGTACGAGGCGATCGCAGATCATCACCGACTTCATGAGCGACCGTCCCGGATCCGCCGATGTCCCCGGGGCCGCCGGCGGCAACGCTGGGCGCATGGGAAGTAAGCGTCTCGATCCGCGACGACTGCAGCTCGTCTTCGGTGCCTTCGCTCTCACCGCGGGCACCGCGACCGCGCTGCGTCCCGATCCGCCACACCCGCTCTTCACGATCGCGGGGGCCTGCGGCTACGCGGTCGCCACCGTGCTGTCGTTCGGCGGCTGGTTCGCGCTGCAGCGTGCCGCGACCGCTGCCCCCGCCCGGACCGTGCTGATCGTCTTCCACCTGCTGTTCGTTCCGGCGCAGTTCCTGTTCCTGCTCGCCCACGAACTGCCGTGGTTGGGTATGGCGCTGTCGTCCGCCATCGTGGTCAGCCTGAAGCCGCGCTTCCCGCGGTTGAAGCGGACGCCACGCAAGGTGTGGCTGACGCTGCACGTCGGTATCGGGGTCGGCTGGCTGGGCGTCGCGACGGGCATGTTGGTGCTGGCGATCGTCGGCGCGTCGGCCGACAGCCACGAGATGCAGCACGGGGCATACCTGCTGCTGCACCGATTCGACCTTCTCCTGGCGATCCCGAGCGCCTTCGCCACCATCGTCACCGGTGTCGTGGTCTCGCTCGGCACACCGTGGGGTCTCATCACGCACAAGTGGGTGCTGGCCAAGCTCGTCATCGCGCTCGCCCTGCCGTTCCTCGCGTCGTTCGAGGGCCCCTGGATCGAGGAGCTGGAGGCCCGCAGCGCGGACGG
Organism: Micromonospora costi; assembly: GCF_003626655.1. Lineage (GTDB taxonomy): Bacteria > Actinomycetota > Actinomycetes > Mycobacteriales > Micromonosporaceae > Micromonospora > Micromonospora costi. Next base: position 743,858 of record NZ_RBAN01000004.1, on the reverse strand, counting down.
CGTGATCGAGACCGGCACCACCGGGTTGCTGCTGACCGGTGCGATGGGCCTGTTCACCGTCCTGCTGTGGACCGCGGTGGTCCTCTCCGTCTTCAAGCCCGGCGGCCGCACTCCCTGGGCGCGCCCGATGGGCGAGCGTCGGCGCGGCCCGACGAATGCGACACGCAGCGAGGCCGGCGACCCACGCGCTCCCGCCCTCGCGTCCCCGCATCGTCCCGTACCGGTGAGTCACCCAGAAGGAGGAGGCGCGTGACCAGCGCGTATGCGATCGAGGTCGAGGCGCTGACGAAGACGTTCGGCACGCTCAAGGCCGTCGACGGACTGAGCTTCACCGTCGAGTACGGCAGCGTGGTCGGCTTCATCGGCCCCAACGGCGCCGGCAAGACCACCACCATGCGCTCCCTCGTCGGGCACGTCCGCCCGGACGCCGGCCGCGTGCACGTCGCCGGACGACCCTACCGGGACCTGGCCGACCCACTGGGCACCGTCGGCGCCGTTCTCGAGACCGGAGCCGTGCACCCGGGCCGCAGCGGCCGCAACCACCTCCGGATCCTCGCCCGCCAGGCCGGAATTCCCCGGCGACGTGTCGAGGAGGTGATCGACGGCGTCGGTCTCGGACAGGCGGCCGGTCGTCGAGTAGGCGGCTACTCGCTCGGCATGCGCCAGCGGCTCGCCCTGGCCGCGGCCCTGCTCGGCGACCCCGCCATCCTGATGCTCGACGAACCCGCCAACGGACTGGACCCCGAGGGCATCCGCTGGCTGCGCGAGTTCCTGCGCGGCCTCGCCGCCCAGGGACGTGGCGTGCTGGTGTCCAGCCACGGGCTGCCCGAGCTGGCGTTGATGATCGACGAGGCCGTCGTCGTCGGGCACGGGCAGCTCATCACCCAGCAGCCGCTGGCCGATCTGAGAAAGCTCGGCGGCGGCCCGACGGTGCAGATCAGCGTCCCCGAGCCGGATCGGCTCGCCGCCCTGCTGCGCGAGCAGGGCCACCAGGTCCTCGAATGCGCCGGGCCCATCGTCACCGTCGCCGGCGACGACGCCCGTTCCGTCGGCCGGGTCGCCTTCGACCACGGCATCGGGGTGCACCGTCTCCTCGTCGAGGAGCCCTCGCTGGAAGAGGCCTACTTCCGCCTCACCACCGGAAAGGATTCGATCCGATGAGCGCGCTGACCCGCGCCGAGCTGATGAAGCTGCGCACCGTTCGGTCGACCTGGATGGTGCTCCTCGTCCTCCCGGTCGTGGCCGTCGTGAGCCTGATGGATGCCGCGCTGGACCCCGTGGAGCACAACACGACCGTGGCCGACTTCATGGACGTCTCACTCGCCGTGGTGAGCGTGGTCGTGGCCGCCTTCGCCGCGGCTCTGGTCGGCGGCGAGTTCGCCCGCCGGACCGTGGGACTCGACTACCTGGCGGTGCCGAAGCGTGTGCCTGTGCTCGCCGCCAAGGTGTGGGCGTTCGCGGGCCTCGGCGCCGTCCTGGGGTTGCTGTCCACGCTGCTGGCGACAGCCGTGGTCACACCGATCGCCGTGGGGCGCGACGTCGCGCTCGACGGTGCGGGCGTTGCCGTCCTGCGTGTCCTGGCTGTGGCGGCCGCGATCGGCGTCCTCGGCGCGCTCGGCACCGCCATCGGTGTGCTGGTGCCCCACCCGGGCATGGCCGTGGGGTCCGTCATCGGGTGGCAGGTCGTCGAAATGCTCCTCGGGATGGCCTTCGGTATCGGCGACGTCCTGCCGATCGGCCTCGTCACGGCAGTCGCCCACCGGGCCGGCACCGCGGCGCTGCCGGTCGCGTTCGGCCTCCTGTGCCTGTACACCGCGAGCGTGGTGGGTGTCGCGCTGCTCGTCGCGAGACGCCGCGACCTCGCCTGATGTTCGAGCCCGACAGGCCTGGCATCTGCGTCGACCACTAGCGCCAATTGGTTTGTTATGGAAACCTGTTGGTATGACTGCTGAGCCGATACCCGCGGGCGGCGACCCGCACCGGATGCTCGCGCACGTCCGGCACCTCACGCGGCGGGTCCGGGTAGCCCAACGGGTGACCTGGTTGCCGCTGCTGGTGCTGGCCCTGGTGACGTTCGCGGCGATTCCGTTCCACCGCTACGGCACCCAGGTCCTCGGCTGCACGGTGATCCCCAACGGCCAGGTGTGCGAGGTACGCAACACCGCCGCCGGCGTCTACTGGCTGGTGGCCCTGGCCCTGTCGTACGTGGCGATCGCCTACGGCTACCTGCGCGCCGCCCGGGCACGGGGGCTGGGCGGCCGGGTGATGCCGTACGTCGTCACGGGCATCGCGCTGGCCGTCCTGTCCAGCTCCGGGCTGCTGCTCATCGTGCACGAGGGCTGGGGACGGGCCATCGCCGAGTCGCCCGACCCGCCGAACGGGCTGACGCTGTTCCTGTTCCGCGTCGTCGAGGTGGGCTCCACGATCGGCATGGCGCTGCTGGTGCTGGCCTGGCTGGAGCGCCACCTCGCGCTGCTGCTGTTCACCGTCGGGTACCTTGCGGTGGTGCTGGTGCCGCTCGACTTCGGCTGGAACGCCCACTGGGGCGGGTTCACCTGGGGATTCCTGCCGACGCTGCTCGTTCGCGGCGGCGTGCTCCTGCTCGGCGGGCTCGGCTTCGCCCTCGCGCAACGACCGTGGCGGCATCGGTGAGCGACCCGCTCGACGAGCCAGCGCCCGCCACACACCCGGCCACCGGGCTCGACGACGTGGTGCACCAGCGGGTCCGGCTGGGCATCCTCACCATCGCCCACGAGGCGCGGCGCGTCGAGTTCGGCTTCCTGCGTACCCAGCTGGAGCTGACCGGCGGCAACCTGTCCCAGCACCTGGGCGTGCTCGAGTCGGCGGGGCTGATCGAGGTCGAGAAGGGCTACGCCGGCCGGCGCGCCCGGACCTGGGTCACGCTCACCGACGCCGGGCAGGCCGCGCTCGCCGAGGAGATCGCCCGGCTCAAGCAGCTCATCGTCCGGGTCGAGACGGCCGACGGCCGGTAGCGACCGCCAGCACCAACGCCGGCCGGGTCTCGCCGCGACCCGGCCGGCACTCGGTTCAGATCACGGCCTCACCGGCGGCTCACAGCCGTCGCGGTAGCGCACGCCACCAGGTCGCAGTCGGACCTGGTCGTGCACCGTCCCGGCAACCGGCTCGGTTCGCATCTCCGCGGGCCGGTCCACCACCACGCAGACGTCCTCGCCCGGCCACCACCAGCCGCAGGAGCGGGCCAGGCCGGCCCAGACGCCCAGGTGTTCAGCCTCGTCCCGTCCCTACCGGGCCAGGCCCAGCCGGTGCAGCGTGTCGTAGTAGGCGATCCACGACGCGTCCTGCTGCCCGTACCAGCACACCGGCACCGGCCCGGTGCTGGCCAGCGCGGCGCGCACCGGTAGGCAGTACCCGTGCACGAGGCTGCGGTGCAGCGCTGTGCGTACGCCCTGGTGCAGGACGACGGCGAGCGGAACACCACTGTCGAGCGCGTGCTGCGGGGCCAGTTCGGGCCAGGGTTCCCTGGTCCGGCCGGCCCGCATCGGTGACAGTTCGGGGTCGGTCTGGGTGACACCCGCGCTCAGCGCCCCACGGAGCTGGGAGCTGAGCATGGCGAGATCACTCGCCAGCGGCGGTGTCCCGTGTGGACGGGGATCCCTGATCCACTCGTAGAGCTGGTCGAGGGTGGGCCAGCCGGCGATCAGGGGGAGCGCCTTGTCGGGCGAGTCGACCCATTCGAAGCGGGGTCGTGGCCGGGACATCCGGGCGTAGACGGCGGTCAAGCAGCGCTCGGCCGTCGACCTGTCGGCCGGTTCGGTGGACATGCCGTGGCCGAGCCATTCCTGGCGGATCCGGTCGGCGTGCTGCCACAGCTCACGAACGCCGTGGACGGTCTGTACGGGCATCGCGGCGTCGTCGCGCCGCGTGGGTGCGCTCATCGCACCGGGGCGTCGCCGCCCTTCCGGGAAGAGATCATGGCGAGGACTATGGTCCAGGACGCGGCAGGTGCGCAACCGCCTTCTCGGCGGCCACATGCTTCAGCGGGAGACGTGTCCCCGCCGGCAGCCGTCGCGGGCTCCTTCAGGGAACGCCCGGCCCGGCCCGAGTGGGCGGGAACCCGCCACCCGGACCGGGCCGAGGCGAATGGGGCCTTACTCGCCGCCGAGAGCGGACGCGAGTGCGGACGCGCCGCCGACGATCGGGAGGTCGACTCGGGTCTGGCTGTGGTGCGTGTACAGGCTCAGCTCGGTGCCCGGCGGCGGCCGGAGGGTGAAGACCCGGTCGCTGGAGTACACGACGAGCCCGATCTGGCTGCCTTCGTTGAACACGTAGTCGTGCGGCTGCAGGTCGAAGTCGTGGAGGAACGGGGCTCCCGGCTGGATGCCGAAGCTGCGGTCCAGGCCGAACCGCTTCAGCGGGTCCGACCAGCCCCGCGCGATGATCTTCGGGTTGCCCGACTTCGGGTACTCGACCAGCATCGCGCTGACGATCGCGGCCCGGGCGTCGATCGACATCCGGGTCGAGAGGTGCACCGTCCCGCTCAGGTGTACGGGTTTGGTGAGCGGCGCGGTGCGGTAGGCGAGGCGGTTCGGGGACTGCTCGGCGCGGGCGAAGTTCGTCGCGTCGATCGTCATGTCGTCGACGAAGGTCTCGGTGACCGGCCCGTCCTCGGCGTTGCGTGTGAGCGCGAGCGTGCCGGTGGTGTTGTCGCCACTCGCGCCGAGGAAGAGGCGCGTGGAGGCGGAGCCGGGCGCCGGCCAGCTGTCGTACGGCGTCCAGGTGCCGTCTTCACGCTCGACCACTGCTGCGGGCTCGTCCAGCACGTCGTTGTCCACACCGTGCAGCCAGTAGGTCCACCAGCGGTTGAGCAGGTCCAGCCAGGCGGCCCGGTTGTTCGAGAGCGCCCGGTCGCCGTGCCCGCCCTGGTGCAGCCACACCTGGTGGGGGATGCCGTTCTCCTCGAGCGCGTCGATAAGCTGGGCGGCGTTCCGGAGCTTCACGTTCTGGTCGTTCAGGCCGTGCTGCACCAGGACGCCGCCGGCGATGTTGCCGATGTTCGGCAGGTAGTTGCGCTCGTGCCACCACTCGTTGTACTCGCCGGTTGTCCGGTCCTGACCCCGCCGGACCTCTTCCTTGGTGTAGTCGCACACCTCCGGGTACTTCCGCGAGATGTTGGAGTTGTGGTTGGAGTTCTGGTCGCCCCCGAGGTTGGTGTTGGTCGAGATGGGGGTGCCGTTCATCCGGCGGTAGTCGTAGTAGCTGGAGATCGCCGCGATGGGCACGATCGCCCGCAGTTCCTTCACGCCGGTCGTGGCCACCCCGATCGGTAGCGTGCCGTCGTAGGAGGTGCCGATCATCCCGACCTGACCGGTGGTCCAGGTGGCCTCGACCCGGTTGCCGTCGATGTCGTACGCGTCGGCCCGGCCGTTGAACCAGTCGATGACCGCCTTGAGCGAGTTGTGCTCCTCGGGACCGCCCCCGGTCGTGCACCCGGTCGAGCTGCCCGTACCGAGCATCTGCGCGTGGGCGAAGATGAAGCCGCGTTGCAGGAACTCGTTCTGGTACGTCCCGCCGTTGATCGTCTGGTGTGGCGGCTCGGTGCCGTCGTACGGCTTGTCGGGCAGCGGGAAGTACGGGAACGGGCCGGGATCCGGCGGAGGCGCGTAGCCCGGCTTCTCGGGCGCGTAGAGCGGGACGTGGACCTCGTTGTTGAGGAACGCCCCTCCCTCTCCCCAGTAGGGGCTCGCCTGCATGATGATCGGCAGTTGGATGCCCTTGTCGGTCGATGCCGGCCGCCGGATCTGCACCCGGATGCGGTCATTGGCGCCGTCCCGGTCGGTGTCCATGCCCTCGACCTCGACCCAGACGTTCTGGGTGATGATCTCCTCGCCGGCGTACACCGGCTGGGCTCGGCCGTTCTCGAACACAGGGCGCTGCCCGGTCGGCTGCTCCTCGGCGCCGGCCGCCGGTGTGGCGAACCCGAGCGAGGCCACGAGCGCCAGCACGGCGACGCCGGGCAGCCAGTGTCGTGGTCGTGATCGTCGTTGTCGATCGACGGGGAGATCCATGGTCAGCTCCTTGGTGAGTAGGGCGTGGGCAGGGCGTGTTGGGGCCACCGATCAGTCGGTGAAGTGGGCGGTTGTCAGGCGGGCGGCCCGTCGGCGAAGAACGCGAAACCGGTGGTGGCCGAGGTGCCCGCCACGAAGACGTTCAGGAGGCGGCAGATCGGGGCGCCGAGCGAGCAGTGCGTCGATCGCGTCGACGGCCACACCGTAGGGACACAGTGGACGGTGGCCCTGGGCTCGTGTCGCTGGAACGGTTCGATGGCAGCTCCTCGAGTCGGCGGCTCTCGCGAGCGTATGTTGTATACGAAGACTTGTGCAAGACCTCCGTCGATCTCGTCTTCGCAGGTCACGCAGCATGCTCGTATTAGTGGAGATCACCGCGAATTCGCCCGGGATGCGGCGGTCGCATCGGTCTGTGACGGTGGATGAGCGTCAGAGGTCGGCGACGGCCCGGGCGGTGGCGGGTGGGGCGCCGACCGCCTCGACAGGGATGCTGGCGGCGGTTTCGCTGGTCAGCTGCGCGGAGGTCACCCGGTCGAGGCGGAACCAGCGGATCGCGTTGCGGATCCGGCAGTGCGCGACGAGAAACCACTGTCCCCGGGTGCGCGCGAGGAGCACGGGGTCCACGTGGCGCACGGTCCGCCTGTCGTGCGTGTCGCGGTAGTGCACGACGAGGACACGTTGTTCGTGGAGAGCTCGCTCGACCGTGTGGCGGACCCGGGCGTCACGTGGTGTGTCGGTGTGGTCGATCCACACGCGGTCCTTCACGGCGTTGGCGCGTTGCCGGGCCTGCGCATCCATGACGCTCAGCGCCTTGACCAGCGCGGCGCGGGCGTGGCCGTCGAAGGGCTGCCCGCGGTGGGCTGCCACGGCCGCGGCGAGCCCGCAGACCTCGGCGTCGGTGAAGTTGACCGGCGGCAGCGTGGCGGCCCTGTCGACGACATAGCCTCCACCGGGTCCGGGGCGCGCGTAGACGGGCAGACCCGCGTGTTGCAGGGCCGAGATGTCACGTTTGATCGTCCGTACGCTGACCTCGAAGATGTCGGCGAGACGTTCGGCGGTCCGTCCGGCGCTGCCGGCGCGCCGCAGTTCCTCCCTCAGCGCGTACAACCGGTCGGTGCGGTTCATGCGGAAATGGTGACATACCCGTGACATGGCTGCGCGTGACGATGCCGTCATGAGCACTCCACGCGACCCGATCCTGTTCATCAGCGGCGCCGGGCTTCCGGCCTGGATCTGGGACGACGTCCACCAGCGGATGGGCTGGCCTCACGAGGTCCAGGTCGCTGCGCGACCGAGCCGCGGCGTCGAGGGTTCCTTGCGCGACTATGCCGAGGCGGCCATCGGTTCCGCGCCCACGGGCAGGTTCGCGATCGTCGCGCATTCGGCCGGTGGCGTGATCGGCGCCGAGGTCGCCCGGCTCGCGCCCGAACGTGTCAGCGCGTTCCTGGCGGTGACGGCCGTGATCCCCAAGGCCGCAGGGTCGTTCATCTCGGCGATGCCGGTGCCGAACCGGTGGCTGCTGAACGTGGCGATGCGGGTCGCCGGGACTCGCCCACCGGCCTCGGCTATCCGCGGCCGCCTCGCGCACCGTCTCGACGACCAGGCCGCTGGCCGCCTCATCGCAGAGTTCACTCCCGAGTCACCCGGTCTGTATCGCGACAGGACCGGCCATCGCTCGTGGAGCGGCCGGCGGGGATACGTGCTCGCCGCTCAGGACCGCGAGCTGCCGGTCGCGCTACAGCGACGCTGCGCCCAGCGGCTCGGTCACGCCTGGGCGGACACCCTCGACACCGGCCACCTACCCATGCTTGAGGCCCCCCGGGCGCTGGCCAGCTCGATCACGCGATTCCTCGGTGCACGACCCTGACCTTAGATCCTGGTCCAGGTCGATGGCAGTGGCGCCGAGAGTCCGCAGTCTTGCCGCGCGGAGTCGTCCCGAGCCTTCATGTTGATTGAACGAGCCGTGTTGCCATGCCGGCGATGCTAGAGCCTCTGTCGACTCGGGGGTGAAGCCCACCACTCGCGGGCGCTAGCTGTCCTAGCGTTGCTAGTCCTATCCTCGGCAGGATCTCTAGCGTTGCTACGATGAGGTCATGTCCGCCATCTCCGAGCGCCGCGAACGTGAACGCGCTCGACGCCATCAGCTGATCATCACGGCCGCCCGCGAACTGGCCGAGGCGGAAGGATGGGAGGCCGTCACCACCCGGAGGCTGGCCGAGCGCGTCGAATACAGCCAGCCCGTGCTCTACAGCCACTTCAACGGCAAGGACGCGATCATGCGCGCCGTCGCCATCGAGGGCTTCGGTGAACTCGCGGCCCGCCTGCGCCGTGCCCGGCTGGCCACCTCCGAGCCGCCCGAGGCACTGCACGCCGTCTGCCGCGCCTACCTGGAGTTCGCGACCGAGCAGCCCGCCCTCTACCAGGCCATGTTCATCCTGCCTACCGATGTGAAGTTCGCGCACGCCGAGACGCCACCCCCGCTGCGCGCCGCTTTCGACGAGTTCGTGAGCTGCTTTCGCTCGGACAACCCGCGACGCGGACTGTTCGCCGAAGTCACCTGGAGCGCGTTGCACGGCATCGCCGCTCTGACCGAGAGCGGCCGCATCCCCCCGGACGGCCAGGCAGAGCGGCTGGATTTCCTCGTCACCCGGATCGCTGACACATCAGGTGGACCGGCCACGCCGTGAGGGCACGCGCAACGGCCGCGGATCCCTAGCCCGCGGTGGTGCGGCGGGCGGTGCTGAACCGGCGCTGGTAGGCGGCGGGACTGATCGACAGCTTGCTGGCGAAAACCCGTCGCATGCTCTCGTAGCTGGGGAACCCGGCGAGTGCCGCGGCCTGCGTCGCGGTGTGTCCCTGGTCGAGCAGTGCCCTGGCCATGTCGAACCGAATGTTCTCCACGTAGCGGGCCGGTGTCGTGGACAACTCGTCGTGGAAGAGGCGGGTGAGATGCCGGGTACTGACGTTGAGGTGTTTCGCGAGTTCCGCGAGCGAGTGGTCGCCGCGCGGGTTCGCCGTCACCAGATCGGTGATCGTGCGCAGGGCCGGCGAGCGGGGCGGCGGTCCCTGCAGCGGTGCCGAGAACTGAGACTGGCCGCCCGCACGCTGCATGTACACCACCAGGGCGCGGGCGACGTGGCGCGCCAGGTCGGGCCCGTGGTCCTCTTCGACGAGAGCGAGCGCCAGGTCGATGCCGGCCGTCACTCCCGCCGAGGTGTACGTGGTGCCGTCGCGAACGTAGATCGCGTCGGGTTCGACGCGGCACGTCGGGCATCGGGCGGCGAGTTCGTGGGCGACCTTCCAGTGCGTGGTCGCGCGTTTGCCGTCGAGGAGGCCGGCGGCGGCGAGGACGAACGCCCCGGTGCAGACCGACACGACCCGGCCGGCCGTAGCCGCCGGCTTCCGCGCGGCGTCGGCCAGGTCGGCGGGGACAGGGGTACGCGGATAAAGGTCGGACCCGGCCACCAGTAGCGTGTCGGGAGCCGGCTCGGAGGAGATGGCGCCGTCGACAGCGATCCGGATTCCGAGGTTCGACGTGACGTCGGCGCCGGTCGGCGACAGCAGCTCGATCCGGTAGTCGGCGCCGAACCGGTTCGCCTCCTTGAACACCTCCGCGGGTCCGGCGATGTCCAGCAACGTCACTCCGTCGTACGCGAGGACCGCGACGCGGTGGGGGACGGCCTTGCCTGCTCCGGACTCTCCGGAGCCCGATCCACCTGGTGGCCGGCCGGGCCCGGCCGGCCACCGCCCTCGGGTCGGCGACGCAGAAGGCATGGACACGTCCTTTGCTAGCACACCGTCACCGGAGATGACGGGCATCCGCGTGGGCGGGGTCCGGGGAACCGTTTGCTCAGGTGCACTGTAGCGAGGTGCGACGACCGCGGGCGAAAGGGCCTGCCTCCCGTTACCGCCGGCGGGTCGACCGGGCGGCGTTCGCCGGCAAGTCCCTCACGATTCGGTTGTGCTGCCTTACGCTGTGGCAGAGGTGGCTGTTCGAGCAAAGCCGCGGCCGTCCGCGAACGCTGATCGACGAGAACCAGGTGTGACGGGCGGCGCGAAGCCGCAGGCCACGTGCCGGGCCGGCCGCGCGACGTGGTGCCGCGCGTGGCGGGGAACACAATTTTCGCCTGTCCGGATCTCAGTGATTCCTGGCCGGACAAAGGCGGCGGCAGGCACCGACCGGTGGGCAGCATGGAACTCGCACAACGGTCCGCAGCCCACACACCTTGTTCCGAAAGTCAGAGGTTATGTCAGAGGTCATCGCGGGATTGGAAATTCCTGACACGGCGGCGGTCGCCGAAGCGACCAGGATCGTCCAGGAAATGACCAGCCCTCTCATTTACCACCACTCCCGGCGGGTCTTCCTCTTCAGCCAGATCCACGCTCACCAGCTCGGTGTGCAACCGGATCCGGAGCTGCTCTACGTGTCGGCCATGTTCCACGACGCGGGCCTCCTGACCCCCTTCTCCGACGCCGAGCAGCGCTTCGAAGTCGATGGCGCCGACCATGCGCGCAAGTTCCTCCTGGACCGGGGTTTCTCGACGGCCGCCGCCGAGACCGTCTGGACGGCGATCGCGCTGCACACGACCCCGGGCATTCCCCACCTGATGGGCCCGGAGATCGCGACCACCCAGCTCGGTGTCCTGACCGACGTGCTCGGCCTGGGCCTGGACGGGCTGGACGGCGACCAGGTGGCCGAGATCCTGGCCGCCCACCCGCGAGGGGACTTCAAGAACGAGTTTCTGCGCGCCCAGTTCGAGGGGTTCAAGAACCGCCCCGAAACCACGAACGGCACCGTGAACTCCGACATCATCGAGCACTTCATCCCCGGCTTCCCGCGCACGACGACGGTCGAGCGCATCCTCGGCTCGCCCTGGCCGAGCTGAGCGAGGCCGGGGGAGCGCGGCGTGCTGCCCGGTGACGGCTCTCACGGTGATCCTTGCCGAACGCGGGACCACGCGCGTCATGAGTGACCCTGCGTTGCGGGCGCGCGATCGCGCCCGCATCGATGAGCGTTGGAAAGGATTTGCGCATGCGAGCGATCACCGTGCGAGACCGTGACGCGGGTGTCGGGGGCCTCACCCTGACCGACATGCCGTACCCGCACGCTTCGGAGAACGACGTCATCGTGCGCGTGCACGCCGCAGGCTTCACCCCCGGAGAGCTCGACTGGCCGGCGACGTGGACCGATCGCGGCGGCCGCGACCGGACGCCCACCATCCCCGGGCACGAGCTGTCCGGAACCGTGGTCGAGCTCGGCTACGGAACCACCGGCCTCAGCGTGGGCCAGCGGGTGTTCGGCCTGACCGACTGGGCCCGCAACGGATCCCTGGCTGAATACACCGCGGTGGAGGCTCGCAACCTGGCGCCCCTCGCGGCGGACATCGACCATACCGTGGCCGCCGCGTTGCCCATTTCCGGCCTGACCGCGTGGCAGGGACTGTTCGATCACGCCCACCTCACGACCGGGCAGACCGTCCTCATCCACGGCGCCGCGGGCGGCGTCGGCTCGATCGCCGTCCAACTCGCGCGAGAGGTGGGCGCCCGGGTGATCGGCACTGGACGGGCCGCCGACCGTGACGTCGCGCTCGGCCTCGGCGTGCAGGCCTTCCTCGACCTGGAGACCGACGACCTGCAGCAGGTCGGCGAGGTGGATGTGGTGTTCGACGTCATCGGCGGCGACATCCTCGAACGGTCGACCGCACTGGTACGCCCGGGCGGCACCGTCGTCACCATTGCCGAGCCACCGACGGTGCAGCCCAGGGACGGGCGAGCCATCTTCTTCGTGGTGGAGCCTGATCGCGCCCGGCTGGCCGACCTCGCCGAGCGCGTCCGGGCCGGCCGGCTCAAGCCCATCGTCGGCGATGTGCGACCGCTGGCCGAGACGGCCGCCGCGTTCGCCCGCCACCGCCGTACGCACGGCAAGACGATCATCCAGGTCGCGGACGAACACGAAGCCCAGCGCTCCTAGCAGTGCGCGGACCGTCGGCAGCCTGGTGATCGGCTGTCGACGGTCGCCGGGCGTACCCCTGCGACGGAAACATCCACCACCAGGCGTCGGCCCGACACCTCCACATGAAGGAATCCGAATGGCCAAGGTAATTGTCGGAGCCACTCCCTTTCAGGGGCACGTGAACCCGGTCCTCACCGTCGCGGCGGACCTGGTCGACCGTGGTCACGAGGTGGTCGTGTACACCGGGTCCCGGTTCGAGGAGCGCGCTCTGGCGATCGGAGCGCGGTTCCAGGCGCTGCCCCCGGAAGCCGACCTCGACGACCGGAAGTTGGACACGCGCTTTCCGGTGCGGGCCACGCTGCCGCCCGGACCGGCCCAGTTGTCGTTCGACTTCGAGAACTTCTTCCTCGGCCACCTGCCGGCGCAGGCGCGCGGTCTACGGGCGCTGCTGGAGACATTTCCGGCGGACGTGGTGCTCGGTGAGCTGGGGTTCTGGTCGATCCCGCTGCTCGGCCTCTCCGCGGCGCCCGGGGAACGCCCGACGCTCGTGACGCTGGGCTCCGTCCCCCTGCTGATCCAGAGCGATGACACTCCCGCGTTCGGCCCCGGCCTCCTGCCGGCGCCGGGCGAGGAGGCACGCGTCCGCAACCGGGCGATGAACGCCGAGGTGCGGCAGGCGTTCGCCGAACTGCAGAGATTCGGGGAGGCGACCTTCGCGTCGCTGGGCGTGCCGATGCCCGACTACCTCTTCGACGCGCCGTTTCGGCGTACGGACCACTACCTGCAGCTGACCGTGCCCAGCTTCGAGTACCCCCGCAGGGACCTTCCGGCGCACCTGCGGTTCATCGGTACGCTGCCCCCGGCACCCAGCGGCGAATGGGTGGAGCCGGCGTGGTGGCCCGAGCTGTCGACCGGCCGGCCCGTGGTGGTCGTGACCCAGGGCACCGTCGCCAACACCGATTTGCACGAACTGGTCATTCCCACCGTCCGTGCCCTCGCCGACCTCGACGTCCTCGTGGTGGCCGCGACTGTCCGGGAGGACGGGCCGGACCTGGTACGCCAGGCCCTGACCGAGGTGCCGGACAACGTACGGCTGGCCGGCTTCGTACCGTTCGACCGGCTGCTGCCGCACGCCGACGTGCTGGTCACCAACGGCGGTTACGGCGGGGTGCAGATCGCCCTGTACCACGGGGTCCCGCTGGTGGTCGCCGGAGCCAGCGAGGACAAGCCGGAGGTGGCTGCCCGCGTCGAGTGGAGCGGCACCGGCGTCAACCTGCGCACCGGCACGCCCGCGGACGCCGACCTGCGCGCCGCGGTCCAGACGGTGCTGCACGAGCCGGGCTACCGCGCCCAGGCCGGAATCATGGCCAAGGAGATCAGCCAGTACGACCCGTTCGAGGCGATCGCCGAGATCGTCGAGGCCGCCGGCCGCTGAGCCGTACGGTCGAGGAGGGGGCGGTCGACGTCCGGCTACCGGACGCCGGCCTCCACCGTCAGGGTTCCGGCCTCAGCGTCGATCGTGGCCCGGGCACCGAGCGGCACGGTCAACTGGCCGTTGCCGTGCCCGAGGCGGAGCCCGCCGAGCACCGGAACGCCGAGGTCGTAGAGGCGGTCCTTGAGCACGGCGGACGCGTCCCACTCGCCGGGTCCGCCGACGCTGTTGGTGATCTGGCCGATCACCACCCCGGCAACCCGGCCCAGCACGCCGACCCGGCGTAGCTCGGTCAACATCCTGTCGTAGCTGTAGGGCGCCTCGTCCACGTCTTCGAAGAACAGGATGGCGCCGTCGAAGTCGGGGGCGTCCGCGGCGCCCAGCGAGGTGGAGATCAGGGTCAGACAGCCGCCGAGGAGCCGGCCGGTCGCCTTGCCCGGCACCATGACCGGGGCGGCCGTCTCGCCCGGATCCCGGTGGATGGTGATCGGCGCGGTGGTCATCACCGCTCGGCGCAGCGCCTCGGCCGAGTCGGGACCGGTCCGGCTGTCCGTCCAGTTGACCATCGGGCCGTAGAAGCTGACCAGGCGGGCCTCGCGCCACAGCCGACCATGGATGCTCGTGATGTCGCTGAATCCGACCACCACCTTCGGGTCGCGGCGCAGGGCGGACACGTTCATCCGGTCCACGATCCGCTGGGTGCCGTAGCCGCCACGCGCGGCGAAGACGCCCCGGACACCAGGGTCGGCGAACGCCGCGTTCACGTCGGCCAGCCGCTGCGCGTCGGTGCCGGCCAGGTAGCCGTACCGGGCGAAGACGTGCTCGCCCAGCTCCACCTCCAGACCCCAGCCGCGGAGGATCTCGGTACCACGCTCCATGAGGGCAGGATCCGGGGCGCTTCCCGGCGACACCACCCGAACCCGGTCACCGGGCACCAGGGCACGGGCCCGGACCGGTGCCCGTCCGTCGCGCGGCGCCGCCTGAGCCGGCCCGGCGGTGCCGATCAGCATCGCGCCGCCGGCTGCCGCAGCGGCGCCGGCATGCAGCACGCGCCGCCGGGACAGGGCGGCGGCTCGGGGATCCGTCGTGGATGGGGCCTCGTCGAACTCTCGCATCGGCGTCCTCTCCGTGTGCCGGGACCGGCGTTCCGGGCCGGCAGGCCATCAGATGGCGTCGATGCTATGGGTCGTCCACAAGGGATACGTGCCGTCCTGGCCCCGTGCGACGGTCGGAGCCGGTGAAGGTCGAGGGCAGACAAGAACGATGTCAGTCACTACGCTCGCTACGAACGACCAGGCTGGGCCTCGACCGGAACGTGTTTCAGGGGAGCAGGGGATGAACCTTGGCAGAAAGGCGTCAGCCGTTGCGGCGGCCGGTGCACTGGGCATCGTCACGACCCTCACCGCGGGCGGAGTGCCCGCGGCGGCGCAGGCATCCGGGACGGTGGCCGCGGTAGCGGACGAGCCGATCACCCACGAGGAGAATCCGCGCGTTCCCGAGGGGGCGGCGTGGACGGAGGCGTACTTCCCGTCGTCGGACGGCAGTGGGGTCGAGTTGCACGCCGACGTGCTGCGCCCGGCACACCTGTCGGCCGATGCGAAGACGCCCGTGATTCTCTCGGTGGGTCCCTACTTCGCGCACGCCGGGCAGACCGGCCCCGAGGGGTGGGAGAACGTCGGACCGTCGGCGCGCTTCCAGGACTTCGTCGACGGCGCCGACCTGATGGCGCGCGGCTACACCTTCGTGATGGTGGACCTGCGCGGCTTCGGCGGCAGCACCGGGTGCCTGGACTGGGTCGGCCCGGGCGAACAGGCCGACGTCCGGGCGGCCATCGCGTGGTCGGCCAGCCAGCGGTGGTCCAACGGCAAGGTCGGGATGTACGGCAAGTCCTACGACGCCGTCACGGGGCTGGTGGGCAACAACCTCAAGATGGACGCCCTGAAGGCGGTCGTCGCCCAGGAACCCGTCTGGGACATGTACAACTACCTGTTCAGCAACAAGGTGCCGCGTCCCAATGTCACGGGCACGCCGGCGGCGTACAACTCGATCGCGGTGATGCCTCCGATGGCCGGCGACAGTGACCGGTACAGGGCGAACGCGCTCTACGAGGCGAGCCATCCGGAGTGCCTGAGTGACAACATCACCAACAACAACAACCCCGACGCCGATTCGGCGTACTGGCGGGCCAGGAACCTGGCCAGGGACGCTGCCGGGACCCGCACCCCGTTGTTCGTGACCCAGGGCTTCATCGAGTCCAACACCAAGCCTGAGGACATGGACGAGTACCTGGCCAACCACCGTGGCCCCGAGCGCGGTTGGCTCGGCCAGTGGGACCACGTGCGAGGCAACGACACCCACGGCGACGGCCGGTTGGCGATGGGTCGTGCCGGCTGGTTCGACGAGGTGATGCGGTTCTACGACCAGTACCTCCGCGGCACTCAGCCGTCGGTGACCGATCCGGCGTACGCCATCGAGGACAGCCTCGGCCACTGGCGCGCGCAGAAGACCTGGCCCCTGATCTCGACCTCGTACGACGCGCGGCTCTCCACCGGCCGGTACCTCGACGACGGCGGCGCCTCGGCGGCGGCCGCGGAGACCGCCGCGGCGGACAACGGCCGCTGGGACATGGAGCGGGCGCCGCGTGCCGAGGTGCTGTCCCGTGCCGAGAAGAACGCCGCCAAGCAGGGCGACGCCTCAGCCTCCAGCTTCTGGACCTGGTCCACCCCCGCGCCCCGGACGCTGCGGATCACGGGTACACCGCGGATCACGCTCCACGCGAGCACGAGCGGAAACGTGATGGTGCGCCTGTGGGACGTCGCTCCGGATGGCACGGCCACGATGTTCGACGAGAACGTCGCGCTGCTGGAGAGGAGCGGGCCGATCTCGTTCGATCTGAAGTCGACCGACTGGACCATCGAGCGTGGGCACCGGCTGGGAGTCCAGATCGGGACCATCGACTCCAACAGATGGCGGGACGTGCCCTCGGGCCACACGATCAAGGTCTCCGGCGCCCGGCTCGCCTTGGACGTGCAGGGTCCGCGGTCCGACGTGCCGACCCAGGGTGACCGCTCGCCGTACCTGGACTCGTACCTGGCAGCGAACACCACCACGCTCAGCAACGTCGGCCACGGCACCTTCCCGCTGAGGCTTTCCCAGAACGGTTGACCGAACGGCTGCCCGGTGCCCGCCTAGCGGGCACCGGGCAGGCCGTGACGGTCGGCCGCTGGTTCCCGCCCGATCTACCCGCGGGTCTCGAGCGGAACACCGTAGCGTGAGGTCGGGCCCCGCGCGTTCGGCTGCACGCTCAAGCGGCTGCCTCGCCCCCGCACCTCCGTGGATACGCGTCGAGCGGGCCCCGCGCGTCGCTGCATGCGACGGTGACGGCAACGACGCGTCCGGCGCAGCGGGCAGCGTGTCCGAAAGACCGGCGCGCTCGCGCGCCGTGCGGCCCCATCTGCTCGGTCAGTGCGTCGCCGAACCGGGTCGCGCCGGTGGCCCTCATGGCCGGGTGACTCGTACGTGTCGTCGTTCGGCTGGCTCCTCCGCGCCGACCACGATCTGACGACGACAGGACGCCCTCCCGCGGGTTGGCGCTACGGGCACCGGCGCTGATCGGGCATCCGCCGAACTTCGGCGTTGACGCAACCTGACGGTCGTCCGGACCCGTCGAGCTTGCGGAGAAGGGAGCCCCGATGGTGGATGCCGAGCGTGAGTTCGTGGAGTACGTCTCCGCGCGACTGACAAGCCTGCATCGGACCGCGTTCCTGATGTGCGGCGACGCCCACCTGGCCGACGACGTGGTGCAGCGGACGATCACGGCGCTGTACGTGAACTGGCGCCGGGTCAGCCGGGCCGACAACGTCGACGCGTACGTGCACCGGATGCTGGTCCACAAGCTCGTCGACGAGAAGCGGTTGAGCTGGGCGAAGGTGCGGCTGCTGGGGTCGACGCCGGAGCCGGAGCGCACGCCGGCCACACCGCACGACGCGCTGGCCGAGCGGGACAGCCTGCTCGCCGCGCTCGCCCACCTTCCCCGGGGCCAGCGCACCGTACTGGTCCTGCGGTTCCTGTGTGACCTGTCGCTGGCCGACACGGCCGCCGCGATGGGCTGCTCCGAAGGCAACGTGAAGTCGCAGACGGCTCGGGCGCTGGCGGCAATCCGTCAGGTGCTCGACGTTACCGAGATGTCCGGGAGGAATCCGAGATGACCACGTTGGACGACCAGCGGATCGCCGCACTGCTGCAGGCGGCGCCGGTTCCGGAGCCGCGTGTCGACGTCGCCCGGGCGGTCCGCGACGGCCGGCGCCGCCGCCGGCGTCGCCGGCTGGGCGGGATCACCGCGGTGACGGTGACGGTCGGGCTCGGCGTCGCGGGCGCCGTCCAGCTCGGCGGGGCCGGCAGAGGGCCGGCTCCGGCCGCGCCCGCACTCGCGGCGTCACCGACAGCGACCGTGTCAACCGCCCCCGGGGTCACCTGCGACGCGTCGTGGTTGCCGCAGCCGATCGGCGGTCCGGTAGCGGTGGCGAACGGCGTCGACCCGACGGGGCGGTACATCGTCGGTGACATCGGCACCGGGCAGGAGGACGGGCGGGTCGTGCTCTGGACCGACGGCGAGGCAAGCGTCCTGCCGGCCAGCGCGCGGCACGCGGCCGCGGTCAACGCCGGCGGCGACGTGGTCGGTACCAACGGCGACGGCACGGGCTGGGTCTACCGGGATGGGAGACTGCGCTTCCTGGCGACCCCGCCCGGCTATCACGCGGTCCTCGTGCACGCGGTCAACGGCCGGGGCGACATCGCCGGCACCGCCAGCGGCGCCGGCGACTCGCGCCAGGCCGTGGTGTGGTCGGCGGGCCGCCCGCAGGAGTACCGGCTGGTCGGCCGGCCGGGATCCGCCGCGACCGGGATCACCGAGGACGGCACGGTCGTCGGCGCGATGGGCCAGCTGCCCTACCGGTGGACACCGCAGGGCACCGGGGCGGCGCTGGCGGTGCCCGACGGCTACCCGCGTGCCTCGGTCGACTCGGCTCATGGCGAGTGGGCGATCGGCATGGTTCCCGGCGCCCGGCAGGGCGGTTCCGTGCAGATGCTCCCGGTACGGTGGAATCTCACGACCGGGGCGGTGAGCGTGCTGCCGTTCCCGTCGACGTCCGGGATCGCTGGGAACGGCGACCTGCTGGTCGGCGACGGTGCACCGCTGGTCGTCGCCGCAGACGGCACGTCTCGGCGGCTGCCGGGGCGGCCCGACGTCCAGGCGACCGAGGCGGGCACGTACACGGCCAATGGGATCAGCGACGACGGTCTGACCGTGGTCGGTGCCGTCTACGAGAACGAGGTGTATCGCCCGCTAGTGTGGCGCTGCCACCGCTAGAGGTCGTTCCGGGCGAGAGGGCCCGGGCGTGAACGTGCGGTAACTCCCCGGGGAACGTTTGCGTTGAATGCCGCGTGCGATGTAACGGCGCGGAAACGGGCAGCGCCTGTCGATGGTGGAAGGCCGGCTTCAGCCGGACAGCCCACCGCGACGCCGCGGTGGCGGAGATCAAAACCATGGGGGAAGTACGAATGCGTGCGCCGATCAGGCGGGCTGTGGTTGGTGCCATCGCGGTGGCGCTGCTCGGCGGGCTGGGAATGACGTCCTGTGCTGATCCGGATCAGAACGGCGCGGTCGATGCCGGGTCGGCTCCGGTCGACCTCTCGGTGACCGGCGATCCCGGCCCGACCGACTCCGCACGCCTCTCCGCCTCGCCGTCGGCGAGCGGGTCTCCGTCGCCGTCGGCCAGCCGGTCGCCGTCGCCGTCGGCGAGCCGGTCCACGAAGCCGTCCCTCAGCCGGTCGCCGTCGCACGTCACGACCAGCAGAGCTGCGACGGCGGCTGCACCGAGCACCATCGCCTCCCGGCTGCACACCATTCCGTCCGGCACCCGCCAGCTCATCGTCGTCTACAGCAGCGGCTACGGTACGAGCGTCGCGTCCCTCGAGACGTTCGAAAAGGTGAGCGGCGTGTGGCGGCCGAAGTTCGGGGTGATGAGTGCGCGGATCGGCACCAAGGGATTCAGCGACAGTCACGAGGAGGGCGTCCCCACGACGCCCACGGGCGTCTACAGCATCGGTTCCACCATGTACGGCGTGCTCGCCAACCCGGGTGTCAAGTACAGCTACCACCGGCTGGTCACGAACGACTACTGGGACGAGAATCCCAGCTCGCCGACGTACAACAGCTTTGTGCATGGCACGGACCCGGGTGGGTACAGCGAGGCGCTGTGGCAGACCGTGCCGCAGTACAACTACTTCGCGGTCATCAACTACAACATTCCGGTGCGGACAGCCACCCCAGCCCGCGGCAGCGGCATCTTCCTGCACGTCTCGGGGAGCGGCGGTACCGCCGGGTGTGTCTCGTTGGCGCAGTCCAACCTGCTCCGCGTACTGGAGTGGCTGGACCCGGCCGCCTCTCCGCGCATCGTGATGGCGCCCAGCGAGAACCTCGGCCGATACTGACCGCCACACCGCCCGCGCCGCGCGTGCCGGGTGGCGCCGTTCATGGGCCGGCCAGCTGGTCGCGGCGACGGATGAGGTACGCCGTCTCGGCGGTGTTGCCGGCCAGCTCGATGGCCCGGTCGTACTCCGCCCGTGACTGCGCGCTGCGGCCCAGCCGGCGCAGCAGGTCGGCGCGGGTGGCGTGGAAGGCGTGGTAGCCGTCCAACGGCAGGGCGTCCACCTCGGCCAGCGCGACCTGAGGGCCGTCGAGCTCGGCGACCGCGATCGCCCGGTTGAGTCGCACGATCGGCGAGGGGTCGATCCGGGCCAGATGATCGTAGAGCGCGACGATCTGCGACCAGTCGGTGTCGCGGGCGTCGCGCGCGTCGGTGTGGACGGCGTTGATCGCGGCGAGGATCTGGTAGCGGCCCGGCGCCTGGCCGGAGGTGAGGCGGGCGCGGACCAGGGCGTGGCCCTCGGCGATCAGCTCGCGGTCCCACGCGCCGCGGTCCTGCTCGGTGAGGGTGACGAGCTCGCCGCTGGCTGACACCCGCGCGGCCCGGCGGGCCTCCGTCAGGAGCATGAGCGCCAGGAGCCCGACGACCTCGCCGTCGGTCGGCAGCAGGGCACGGACCAGCCGGGTCAGCCGGATCGCCTCCGCGGTCAGGTCGGCGCGGATCGCCCTCTTGGCGGGGTCGGAGGCCAGGTAGCCCTCGTTGAAGATCAGGTAGAGGACGGTGAGGACCCCGGTGACCCGGGCCGGGAGGTCCGCACGGAACGGCACGCCGTAGGGAATCCCCGCTGCCTTGATCTTCGCCTTCGCGCGGGTGATCCGCCGGCCCACCGCGGTCTCCTGGGCCAGGAACGCGTGGGCGATCTCGGGAACGGTGAGCCCTCCGACCATCCGCAGGGTCAGCGCGATCCGCGCCTCCACGGCGAGAGCGGGATGGCAACAGGTGAAGATGAGGCGGAGCCGGTCGTCGTCGATGACGCCGAGCGGCTCGGGGGCGTCGGCCAGCATCAGCGCCTCCCTGTGCTTGTCCTCGCGTCTGGCCTCGCGCCGGAGCCGGTCGATGGCCTTGCGGTGAGCGGTGGTGGTGAGCCACGCGCCGGGCCTCGGAGGGACGCCGTCGACCGGCCAGCGCTCGACCGCGGTCGCGAACGCCTCGGCGGCCATCTCCTCGGCGATGTCGAGGTCGCCGAGGCGTCGGGCCAGGGTCGCGACCACCCGGGCCCACTCCTCGCGGTGGACGCGGGTGATCACCTCGCCGATGTCGGACATCAACCCGGGAACGGCGGTCGCTCGACCGTCCGGTTGCAGTGCGCCGCGATGCCGGGGCCGGCCGCGCCGCCGCGCATGGACGTCAGGTAACGCGCCATCGACATCGTCATCTCCTGTCCTCGGGTGGCCACCGGTCACCCTGCTTCGAACGCCGCTGTCTCGATCCGACATGCTCCGCCGAGATCGCGGCGCCTCGCGCGATCCCTCGTCCCTCAGGAGCGGTAGTAGGCGTCGATGGGGGCCCGTGCCTCGTCGAACAGGGCCGGCCCGTCCTGCGGCACGGCAGGCCACGCGCCGGAGGCCGGGTTGAGTTCGACGAGTTGCTCGGTGGCCAGCGCGTAGACGACCCGGCCGAGCCCGGAGCGGACGATGCCTCCCGTGCACATGCCGCACGGCTGGCAGCTCGTGTACATGGTGGTGCGTGCGGCGGTCTCCGGGTCGAGTTCGCGCGCAGCCCAGCGGGCGAGCTTCAGTTCCGGGTGGGCGCTGATGTCGTTGTCGCGCCGGACGGTGTTGTGGGCTTCGACGAGAACCGTGCCGTTGGGATCGGCCAACAGGGAGCCGTACGGTGCGTCGCCCAGGGTGACGGCGTGCGCCGCGATGGCGATGGCGCGCCGCAGGAGTTCCTCGTCGGCAGTGGTGATCACGATGGCGTCCTCCGGTGTGTGGCCAGGGCGGTCAGCGCCTGCCAGGCTATGTCGGGTCTGCGGGTGTCTTCGGGATCTCCGTGGTACGGGTCGAGCACGACGGCTTCGGCGCCGAGCTGCTCGAGCTGGTCGAGATCGTCGAGGACCTGCTCGATGGTGCCGACGCCCGCGAGCCGCCCCGGGTCGTCGACCGGTGCGGTCAGCCGTAGGGCGATCCGGGGCGTGAGGGCCGGCAGCGCGTGCTTCGCCACGGCCGCCCGCAGCCAGGGAAGGGTGACCCGCAGAGGGTGCCAGGCATCGCCGAACCGGACCGCGCGCCGGATCGCCGCGTCGCTGTTGCCGCCGACCCAGATGGGCACCGATATGGTCTCCCGCAAGGTGGACAGGTAGTCGTCGGTCAGCCTGCCGCGCTCGGTGAACGGCACGCCGAGGGCGTCGAACTCCTGACGTGCCCAGCCGACCCCCACCCCCAGCACGAACCGGCCGTCGCTGAGCTGCTGGAGGTTGGTGGCCATGCGTGCCACCAGCAGCGGGTGCCGGTAGGGCAGCACGAGCACGGTGGTGCCCAGCCGCAGCCTGGTAGTGACACCCGCGAGCCAGGACAGCGTCGTGAACGGCTCGTAGAACGGCTCCGGATACCGCTGCGCCACGTCCGGGGTGACGGCCACGTGGTCGGACAGCATGAGGAGGTCGAAGCCGAGCCCCTCGACGATCCGTCCCCACTCCCGCAGGACGCCCGGATCGGTGCCAGGCCCGAAGTTCGGTACGTTGACGCCCAGTTGCATGTTCCGAGGGTATCCCGGTGATCTACGTCAGAGGAACAAAGTGTTCCCGGTGGCTACGGCCATTCGCCGTGGAAACCCCGGTAGAATCGCGGCATGGCCGGGAATCTTGACGACGTCGATTGGGCGATCCTCGACCAGTTGCAGCAGGACGCTCGCATCTCCCTCAGTGAGTTGGGGCGACGCGTGAGCCTCAGCCCGTCGGCCACGACGGAACGGGTGCGGCAACTGGAGGCGCAGGGCGTCATCTCCGGCTATCGCGCGGTGGTCGACCTGGCCAAGGTCGGCTACCCCGTCCTCGCCGTCGTCCGGTTGAAGTACCCGGGCAACCGTCACGAACCGCTGCACCGCCTGCTCGGCGAGCGCCGGGAGATCCTGGAGTGCCTACGCACGACCGGCGACGACTGCTACACCCTGAAGGTGGCCGCGACCTCCATGGGGCACCTGGAGGCGCTCATCGACGAACTCGCCGGTTTCGGCAGCACCACCACCAATGTCGTCTACAGCCAGACCCTGCCCTACCGCGGACCCGACCGGCCCTGACCGCCCACCCCTGCAGCTGTTACTGAAAGTAGCCGTTCATGCGCCGTCGGTAGTCCGGCCATAGCGTGCCGCTCTCTGCCTCGTTTCGCCCTGTGGATGCGTGGATCCAGGGTCCGCGCACGGCACCTGCCTGAGCCGAACGGGGGAAGCGATGGGATCTGTCCGACGACTGTCGGTGGTATCGGTGGGATTACTGGTGGCTGGAGCGGCCGGTCTGGGGCTGGCGTCGCCGGCGCTCGCGGCCCCGGGCGACGCCGCCGCGCGGGGCGTGGTCCTCGACCTGGTCGGGGACCCCGGCGACGAGTCGGTCCAGGCCCAGGGCACCTTCGGAAGCGTGACCGCACCGTCCGGTGGCGGTACGGACGATGAGACGTCGGTGGACGTCACCCTCGCCGATCCGGAGAACGTGGTCGCCACCGGCACGGTCACGGAGGTCACCGCCACCCGCGGGCCGACCACGTCCGCCGCCTCGTCCCAACTCGCCGACTTCGCGCTGAGCGTCCTCGACGTCGAGGTGCTGGACGTCTCCGAGCTGGGAGTGACCGCCCAGTGCCGCGCCGGCAACACCAGCGCCGGAGCCACCGGCGAGGACATCACGGTCTTCGGCCAGCAGATCACCATCCGTGACACGGCCCAGGAGTTCACCGCGAACGTCACCGTCACCGGTCTCACGGACGCCACCCTGCACGCCGTCGTCGACCGCCAGCTCACCGGCACACCGGACAACGTCATCGCGATCAACGTGCGCGCGGTGCTCTCGGTCTCCGGTTTCGACGGCGCCGACCCGGTGCGGTTCTCGCTCGGGCAGGTGATCCTCGCGGAAGCCTCCTGCCAGAGCCCGTCGGCGGCGCCGCCGACGGCGTCGGTGATCTCGCCGACGTCGGGCCCGCAGTCAGGCGGTCAGCCGGTGACGATCACCGGCACCGGCTTCGTACCGAACGCCACGGTGGTGGCGTTCGACGGCGTGGCGGCCACCGGTGTGGTCGTGGCCGCCGACGGGACCTCGCTGTCAGCCGTGACGCCACCGGGGACGGTGGGCCCGGCGGAGGTGGTGGTCAGCACGGCCGGCGGCTCGGCGCCCGCGTTGGGGTACACCTATCTCGCCGAAGGCACCGGCGCCGAGGTCACCGGATTGACGCCGCGCGAAGGCCCGACCACCGGCGGTACGACCGTGACCATCACGGGTTCCGGGTTCACCGGAGCGACCGGAGTGACCTTCGCCGGGGTGACCGGCACCGGCTTCACCGTCAACGCGGCCGGCACCACGATCACGGTGGTGACCCCGCCGAACCCGGCCGGCGCGGCCACCGTCGAGCTGGTCTTCCCGACCGGCACGGCGAACGCCGGCACGTTCACCTACCAGCCACACCTGCCGGTCACCGGCACCTCACTCCGCCTGCCCATCGCGGCCGGCCTCACCATGCTGCTCACCGGCGCGCTGCTGCTTCTGGTCGCCCGCCATCGCCGGCAGCGCCTCTGGCAGGTCTGACCCCACCGTGCGGTCCGGGTGGCGAGGAAGCCTCGCCACCCGGCTGCCACGGCCACCGCAGGCCCAGGTGGTCACCGACAGAACCCTGACCGGATGGCCGAAGGGTTGCCGTCACCGGGATCAGCGCGTACTCCGGGAGAAGAGGCTCCGCCACCCGGACGACCCCTGCCGCGGCGGCTCTGCCGTGGCATCCGAGTCCAGGGCTCTCGCCGCCGGTACCTACAGTCGGGCCATGAGCAGCGACGAGGGCGTGCGCGATCGCGTACGAGTGCGAGCCGTCTACCCCGGCACCTTCGATCCCTTCACTCCGGGGCATCTGAATGTGGTGAACCGGGCACGCGACCTCTTCGACGAAGTGGTCGTGCTCGTCGCGGTCAACAGCACCAAGCATCCGTCCGTGAGCGAGGAGGAGCGAGCGGCCGCTGTCCGTGCCGTTCTGCCGGTCGAGTGGACCTCCGTCACCGTCGCGGCCTGGAGCGGGTTGACCTCCACCTACTGCCGTCGCCATGGGATAGGAGTGATCGTGCGCGGCGTGCGTAACACCACCGACCTGTGGACCGAGCACCAGCTCGCCGCGATGAACCAGTCGCTGGGCGTCCCCACGGTGTTCCTGCCTGCGCAGCCCGAACTGGCCGCGGTGTCGTCGACCGCGGTGCGCTCGCTGGGGAGGTGACCCCTCGTCGGGCAGCCGTGGGCTTCGTACCGGCCGGGTCCGACGTTCCTCACGGCGGGTCACCCCGTCAGGCTTCGGGTTCAGCGCCCTCGAGGATCTCCTTGAGCAGGGCAAGGTCTCCGTTGACCAACGCAACGTCCCGTTCGAACTCGGCGTCGGTCATCCCGGGGGAGCGGCGCAGCGTGAAGACCACTTCGCAGCCGTCGCCGTCCGCGATCGCCCGCAGCGGCACGTACACCGTCTCGCCGGAGGGCGTCACGACCTCGTGGTCGAGCACGCCGTACTCGTTGTGCGGGGCGAACGTGACCCGAACCGGGCCGTCCGGAGTCTCGACGAACCAGTTCCCGTCCCGCCGCGCCACGGAGCTGCCCAGGCCGGGCGCCCAGCGGGGCAGGTTGGCGGGGTCGGAGGCGAACGCGTAGACCTGCCGCACCGGCCGGTCGATGTGCACGCTGAGGTGCCGGGACTGCCCGTTCATCACGCGATGATGCCACGGCCTCGCTTCAGGCGGCCGGCAAAAGGAAAGGCAAGGAGATCATCTCCTTGCCACTTCTAATGTATATCGCACCCGGGGGCTTGCGGCAAGGCCCGTGTGGTGGCGCAGAATCGTCGGCCCGAGGTCACAACCTGCGGAAATGGGGGGCACGACGTGCGTGTGTTGGTGGCGACGGACGGGGGACGGCGATCAGAGGCGAGGGTTCGCTTGACACGCGGTTCGACAGAACGGGAGGCGCCGGCGATTCGAGCGGCCAGTGCGGTACGACCGAGCCCGGCTGCCTCGGAGGTGTTCCGATGAGCGAGCAGCACGTGCTGGATCTTCACGACGTCGACGAGACGCAGGTCGCTGTCGTCGGCGGCAAGGGCGCGCATCTGGGCGGGCTGTCGCGGATCGACGGCGTACGCGTGCCGCCTGGTTTCTGCGTGACGACGGACGCCTTCCGGCGGATCATCGCGGAAGCGCCGTCGATCGACGATCGGCTCGACCGGCTGTCGCGCCTGACCCCGGACGACCGGGAGACGGTCCGCACGCTCAGCGCGGAGATCCGCCGGACGATCGAAGGGACGGCCATCCCCGACGACCTGGCGGCGGCGATCAGCCGCGCGCTCGCCCGGCTCGGCGAGCGAGCCGCCTACGCCGTGCGGTCCAGCGCGACGGCGGAGGACCTGCCGACGGCCTCGTTCGCCGGCCAGCAGGACACGTACCTGAACGTCGTGGGACCGGCGGCGATCCTCGAGCACGTCAGGCGGTGCTGGGCGTCGCTGTTCACCGAGCGCGCCGTGATCTACCGCCAGCGCAACGGCATCGACCACCGTACGGTGCACATGGCCGTGGTCGTGCAGCAGATGGTGTTCCCGGACGCGTCCGGCATCCTGTTCACGGCCGACCCCGTCACGGGCAACCGGAAGGTCGCCACCGTGGACGCCAGCTTCGGCCTCGGCGAGGCCCTGGTCTCCGGCCTGGTGAATCCGGACGTCTTCACGGTCCGCGACGGCGGGATCGTCGACAGGGCGATCGCCGCCAAGCAGCGTGCCGTTCAGGCGCTGCCGGCTGGCGGTACGCAGGACGTGGCGATCGACCCGCAGCGGCAGGAGCAGCCGGCCCTCACGGACGCGCAGGTGCTACGGCTCGTGCGGCTCGGCCGGCGGATCGAGGCGCACTTCGGCCGCCCGCAGGACATCGAATGGTGCCTCGTCGACGACGACTTCCAGATCGTCCAGAGCCGACCGATCACCACCCTGTTTCCCATCCCTGCGGCTCCCGACGCAGAGCGCCACGTCTACCTCTCCGTCGGCCACCAGCAGATGATGACCGACGCCATGAAGCCCCTGGGCGTCTCCATGTGGCAGCTGACCGCCATGGCGCCGATGCACGAGGCCGGCGGGAGGCTGTTCGTCGACGTCACCCCGCGCCTGGCCTCGCCGGCGAGCCGCGCCGGTCTCCTGGACCTCATGGGAAAATCCGATCCGCTGTTCAGGGACGCGCTGGAGACGGTCCTCGACCGCGGCGACGTCGGCCCGTCCCTCCCGGACGCGGCGCCCGCCGCGCCGCCGGCCGGCGGGCCGCCCGCCCCGATCGAGACCGACCCGGCCATCGTCACCGAGCTGATCGAGCGGAGCCGGGCGTCCATCGCGGCCCTGCAGCGTGACATCCGTACGAAGACCGGACCGGCGCTGTTCGACTTCCTGCGGGAGGCGTTCGTCGAGCACAAGCGAGTCCTCGGTGACCCGCTGAACTTCCAGGCGATCATGGCGGGGATGGACGCCACCTGGTGGCTCAACGACCACCTGCGGGAGTGGCTGGGCGAGAAGAACGCGGCCGACACCCTCACGCTGTCCGCCCCCAACAACGTCACCTCGGAGATGGGCCTCGCGCTGCTCGACGTCGCCGACGTGATCCGCCCGCACCCGGAGGTGGTGGCGTTCCTGCAGGGCGTCGACGAAGACGGCTTCCTCGACGAGCTCCCGAAGCTCGCGGGCGGCAGCGAAGCGCGCGACGCCATCGAGGCATACCTCGACCGGTACGGCATGCGCTGCGTCGGCGAGATCGACATCACGAGGCCGCGCTGGCGCGAACGCCCCAGCACCCTCGTACCCCTGATCCTCGACAACATCAGGAACTTCGAGCCGGGCGCCGCCGGGCGGCGCTTCGAGCAGGGACGGCAGGAGGCGCAGAAGAAGGAACAGGAGGTGCTCTCGCGCTTGCGGGCCCTGCCGGACGGGGAGCAGAAGGCCGACGAGGCCAAGCGGATGATCGACCGGGTCCGGACCTTCATCGGGTACCGGGAGTACCCGAAGTACGACATCATCAGCCGCTACTTCATCTACAAGCAGGCCCTGCTGGACGAGGCCGAGCGCCTCGTGCAGGCCGGCGTGCTCCCGGAGAAGGAGGACATCTTCTACCTCACGTTCCAGGAGCTCCACGACGTCGTACGGACCCACCAGGTGGACGAGCAGCTCGTCCAGCAGCGCAAGGACGCCTTCCGGGCGTACCAGGCGCTCACGCCGCCCCGAGTGCTCACCTCGGACGGCGAGGCCGTCGTCGGGACGTACCGGCGCGACGACGTGCCCGCCGGCGCGCTGAGCGGCCTGCCGGTCTCCTCCGGAACCGTCGAGGGGAGGGCCCGCGTCATCCTCGACATCGCCCAGGCCGATCTCGAGGCGGGTGACATCCTGGTCACCGCCTACACCGATCCCAGCTGGTCGCCCGTGTTCGTGGCGATCGCGGGCCTGGTGACGGAGGTGGGCGGCCTCATGACCCACGGCGCGGTGATCGCCCGGGAGTACGGCCTGCCCGCCGTCGTCGGTGTCACCGATGCCACCCGGCTCATCCGCGACGGGCAACGGATCCGCGTGCACGGCACCGGCGGGTACGTCGAGATCCTCTCCTGATCGACCGCCCTCGACAGGGGCGAGCGGACCCGCCGGCGAGGCGTCGTCACGGCGTCGGCACCCGAGCTGCCGACGCCGTGACGGCCCGCCGAGCTGGCGGACGCACCGGCGTCAGCGCCCGACGCCCCGATCGGGTGCGCTCATGTCGCCCGTCCCGGGTGTGCCATCGGCGAGCCCGTAGCGCAGGTACACGGTGCCCGTCGGGCTGGCCACCGGCGGTTCGAGGAGTCTGACGTTCGTGGGAACGGCGCCACCGTCGAACACCTTCTTCCCGACGCCGAGGACGATCGGGTGCACCCAGAGGTCGAGACGGTCGAAGAGCTTCTCGCGCAGGAGGGTCTGCACCAGGTTCAGGCTTCCGACGACCTTCACGTGCTCGTGCCGGTCACGGATCTCGCGTACGGCGCTGGCCAGATCCGGGCCGAGCTGGCTGGACCCGGCCCACGGAAGGTCGGGCCGGCCGCGGGAGGCCACGTACTTCGGGACGCTGTTGAAGAGCGTGGCGATGTCGTTGTCCTGGCCGCCCTTCTGGTGCGGCCAGTAGGCGGCGAAGATGTCGTACGTGCGCCGGCCGAGCAGGAGGGCGTCCGTGCCCTCGTACGCGGCACCGACCTGCGCCCCGGAGACCTCGTCCAGCAGGGGCGCCTGCCAGCCGCCGAACGGGAACCCCGCGGGGTCCTCCTCGGGGCCGCCGGGCGCCTGCCCGACGAGGTCGAGGGTCGCGAACAGCTCGATGTGGATGAGGCCCATGCCCTGCTCCTGACGCGTTGGTTGTCTCGGTTGGGAGGTAGACCTGCGGGCGTCGGCAGACTCATCGCTGCCACGGCATCCATCTTCGTACTCGTCCGAGGCCCGCTATTGCACCTCACGTGACGTGAGGGATTAGCGTCGGGACGGGGTGATGACATGGGCGAGCGACGCTGGAAGGTCGGCGAGCTGGCTGGTGCGACCGGCTTGACTGTGCGCACGCTGCACCACTTCGACGAGATCGGGCTCCTGTGTCCCTCCGAGCGCTCCCCGGCCGGGCACCGGCTCTACACCGCAGGCGACGTCCGGCGGCTGTACCAGGTGCTCGCCCTGCGTCAGCTCGGCATTCCGCTGGCGCAGATCGGCGGTTCGCTCACCGGCACCTCCGGCGACCTGACCTCAGCGGTACACGGCCAGCTGGCACAGGTGGAGCGACACGTCGCGCGACAGCAGCAGCTCAAACGCCAACTGACCGTCCTGTCGCGGGTCCTGCGGGAGGCACGGGAACCGTCGATCGACCAACTCACCGAGACGATGGAGGCGATGGTGCAGGCCAGGTACTTCACACCCGACCAGCTGGCCGGGCTCAAAGCCAGACATCACGACGTCGGCGGCGACGCGTTCGGCCGATGGCGTGAGCGGTGGACAGACATCGCTGCTCAGGTACGGGCACACGTCCTGGCCGGAGCGGATCCAGCCGATCCCGAGGTGCAGGCGACGGCCCGCCGCTGGACGGATCTCATGGAGGACATGACCGGCGGCGACCGGGCGATCCTGTCCGGCATGTACGCGAAGATGGACGGCAGGGGACCGGAGGCGGCCACCCGCGACGTCGTGAGCGCCGAGGTGTGGGACTACATCAAACGGGCCTTCGCGGTCGGCTTCAACGCCCGGCCCTGAGCTCTCTCCGTGATCCGCCGACGCCGGCGCCTGACCGGTCGGGTCTGGCCTTTCTGTCGAGCAGCCAGCGCTCGAAGTCGACGGCCACGATGCGCTCGTCGTGCACGCCCGCCGCGTCGTCGGACGCCAGCCAGACGATGGGCGGGCCCATCACCGCCGGCTCCAGGAACTCCCGGCCCTCGGGCATGACCTCGCGGGGCAGCATCCCCGTGACGGTGGCGCCCCCGGGCAGCAGCAGATTGACGGTCACGCCGGTGTCCCGCAGGTCGGCTGCCATGATCCGGGACAGCGCCTCGCTGCCGGCACGTGACGGTCCATAGGGGACAAACCCGGCGCGGTGCATCGTCGTGTGGCTCACCGAAACGTTGACGATGCGACCGCCGCCAGCGGCCAGCATCCGCGGTACGACCTCGCGCGCCACCAGGAAGTAGCCGGTCAGGTTGGTCTCGATCACTGCACGGAAGCCGCCGACCGGCACCTCCCAGAAACCCTGCGGATGCGTCATGAATCGCGGGTTGACCGTACGCATGCCGATCCCGGCGTTGTTCACCAGCATGTCGATGCCCCCGAGCCGCGTCCACGCCTCGTCGACCGCCCGGGCCACCGACGACTCGTCCCGCACGTCCAGCTCGATGCCGAGCGCCCCCGGCAGCCCGGCGGCGACCGATTCCGCGCGGTGACCGGATCGGCCGGTCAGCGCGACCCCCGCTCCCGCCGTGGCCAGGGCGGACGCCATGGCCAGTCCGAGTCCGCTCGTCCCGCCGGTCACCAGCACCCTCATCCGGAGCCCCCCGCTTCCCACGAACGGCCCGCGCCCGCCCGCTGGCCGTGATCTCCCTGAATTCACCACGACGCTAGAAGTTCGGGCGTGCTCGAAGTCAAGCGCGGATCCGCGAGGCGACGAGGGGCTGTACCTACCGGTATGTACAATGACGGCATGGACTCGCGACAGCTCCTGGTCGAGACGATGAGCGAGCTTATGTGGGAGCGCGGCTACGCCGACACGAGCCCACGTGACGTGCGCGAACGATCCGGCGTGGGTCAGGGCAGCATGTACCACCACTTCCCGACCAAGCGGGACCTGGCGCTCGCCGCCCTTGAACGCAACGTCGCCGACCTGCTGCCGGCCGCATCCGAGCTCGACGGCCCGGGCAGTCCGATGGCCTGCATCGAGGCCTACCTGATGCGTCCGCGCGACGCCCTCAAGGGCTGCAAGGTCGGCCGGATGACCCAGGACCCGCAGGTCCGGGAGGACCCGGTGCTGCTTGCCCCGGTGGCGCGCGCGTTCGCCCAGGTCCACGTCAGCTGGGTGACGGTGCTACGCGAGGCGGTCGCCGCAGGCGAGCTGCGGGCCGACCTCGACCCCGAGCGTCTCGCCCACACCCTGATGGCCGTCCTGCAGGGCGGCTACGTGCTCGCGATCGCACAGCAGGACCCAGGCCCGTTCGACGACGCCCGCGCCGGCGCCCTCGACCTGCTCCGGGCGGCGGCACCGCCCGCGCCCCACCGCACGAACAACAGGAGGAACGGAAAGCCATGACGGTACGCATCGGCATCAACGGGTTCGGACGGATCGGGCGCAGCTACCTGCGGGCGGCCCTGGCGAACAACGCCGACGTCGAGGTGGTCGCGGTCAACGACCTCACCGACGCCCGCACACTGGCCACCCTGCTCGAGTGGGACTCCATTTCCGGGCACCTCGACGGCGTCGCCTTCGACGGCGACGCGATCGTCGTCCAGGGCACGCGCATGAGGGTCTTCGCGCAGTCGGACCCCGCAACCATCCCCTGGGGTGACGTCGGCGCCGACGTCGTCATCGAGTCCACCGGCCATTTCACGGACGGCGTCGCGGCGGCTGCCCACCTCAAGGGCGGCGCCAGGAAGGTCATCATCTCGGCGCCGGCCAAGGGCGACGTCCCCACGATCGTTCTCGGGGTGAACGACGACAGCCTCGACCCGGACAGCCACGACGTCTTTTCCAACGGCTCGTGCACCACGAACTCGCTGGCGCCGCTGGCGAAGGTGCTCAACGACTCGTTCGGCATCGAGTCGGGACTGATGACGACGGTCCACGCCTACACGGGCGACCAGCGGCTCCACGACGCCCCGCACTCCGACCTGCGCCGGGCCCGCGCGGCGGCCGTCTCGACCATCCCGACGTCGTCGGGCGCGGCGAAGGCGATCGGCAAGGTCATCCCCGAGCTCGACGGGCGTCTCACCGGTGCCGCACTACGCGTCCCCGTCCCGGCGGGCTCGGTCACCGACCTCACCGTGGTCCTCCGGCAGCGCGCCGACGTCGAGGACGTCAACGCGGCGTTCCGTGAGGCGGCCGCGTCCCCGGGGCTGCGGCGCTACCTGCAGTACTCCGAGGCGCCGCTGGTCTCGGCGGACATCGTCGGCAACCCCTACTCGTCGATCTTCGATGCGCCGCTGACCGAGGCCATCGGCAACCAGGTCAAGGTGCTCGGTTGGTACGACAACGAATGGGGATTCTCCAACCGCCTCGTCGAGTTCTCCGAGCGGATCGGAGTGACCACGGCGGCCTGACGGCGAGGACCAGGGCGGCGTCGGATCAGGCCCACAGACAACCCGAGGCGACCGCGGTTCCCCCCTGGGCGCCGTCGCCGCGATGTCGGTGCGGCGATCCGACAAGGCCCGGGGATCGGCCGTCCTCGCACGCCCGATCCCCGGGTTCACCGCCTCGCGTTAGATGGTGCGGCCAGCCTGGCGGAGCATCGCGTCGGTTTCGGGGTCGGGCAGGAGTTCCCGCACCTCCTGCGCGCAGCGGCAACTGGCGGCGATCTTGCCAGCCCACTCCAGCGCCTCCTCGCGTGAGGGCACGTCGACGACCACGAACCCGCCGATGACCTCCTTGGTCTCCGGGTACGGGCCGTCGGTGACCGTCCCGTCCGTGGCCACGACGCTCGCCTGCTGGCGTTCGAGCCCGGCCCCGAACACCCACACGCCGGCGTTCACGGCCTCCTGGACCACCGCGTGCGTGACCTTGCTCACGTCGGCCAACTCCTCCCGGGGAATGTGGTCCATCCCGCCGTCATTGAACGAGATCAAGTACCGCGTCATCCCACGACTCCCTTTCACCCGGCGGCCTCCTCCGGCCGCCTGTCACCGGTTCTACGAACGACTCGCCGCGGATCCGACGCTATGCCAAGAAATTTCTCCGCGGGATCTCCGCCGTCCGGCGCCCGCGGGCGTCATGTCGCGCCGCGTTAGCGCAGAGAGCGGCCGCGTGAGGCACGTACGATCCATGCCATCGCCGCGAGATGAGCCTGCGGGAGCAGCCGATGATCACCGACGACACGCTCGCCCGCATCAACCAGGGCGTACAGCTGCATCACCATCAGGGCCAGCGCGAGGCCGCTCGCGACCTGTTCGCGCAGATCTGGGACGAGATCGGCGGCGAGCGGGGTGATCCCTTGCACGTCTGCGTCCTCGCGCACTCGATGGCCGACGTGCAGGACGACGTCCGCCAGGAGTTGGTCTGGGACCAGCGAGCGCTGGCGGCGGCCGACCTGCTCACCGACGAGCGGGTCGCGCAGGCAGGGGTGCCGATGTCGGTGGCCGGTCTGTATCCGTCGTTGCATCTCAATCTGGGGGAGTGTTACCGCAAGCTCGGCGACCTCGGCCGTGCCCGCGACTGCCTCCAACGCGCGCAGGCGGGGATGGGCGCGCTCGGCGACGACGAGTACGCGCAGCTCATCAGGAGCGGCCTCGACCGGCTGGCGCAGCAGCTGGCCTCCGAGCCGGCGCGTGCTGCCGACGAGACCATCCGGTAGCCGGGCGCGGCGACGTACGCCGATCCAGGGGTGTTCGGGCTGTGGTGGCAGGGAGGCATCCCTGCCACCACATGCACGCATGCTGTCGGGTGTGGTCAGAGGGTCTTGACCTGGCCACCATCGATGGTGAACTCGGCACCGCTGGTGTTGGCCGAGCGGGCGGAGGCGAGGAACAGCACCAGGTCGGCGACCTCGCGGGCCTCGCTGATCCGGCCGGTGCTGATCGCCATGCTCTGCGGCACGACCGTGTCGAGCGCCTGCTCGGCGGTGACACCCGCGCTGGCGGCGACGGCGTGCGCGAAGCCGTCCGGCCCGGTCCAGAACGGGGTTCGCACCGGGCCGGGCGCGACGGCGTTGACCCGTACGCCGCGGGGTGCGAACTCCTCCGACAGCGTCTTGGTCAGGTTGGCCACGGCCGCCTTGGCCGCGGAGTAGTCGACCACCATCGGGAACGGCAGCCGGGCATTGATGCTGCTGATGTTGACGATCGTCCCGCCGTTGTGCAGGAGGGCGGGCAGGGCTGCCCTGCTGGTGCGCACGGCGCCGAAGAACGTCACGTCGAACACTCGCCTCCACTCGGCGTCGTCGACGTCGAGGAACCCTGACCGGGCGCTGCCGGCGCCTGCGTTGTTGACCAGCACGTCCAGACGCCCGTACGTGGACAGCGCGACGTCCACGAGCCGCCGCGGGGTATCCGCGTCGGTGATGTCGGCCAGCACCACGGTGGCACCACGTGCTGCCAGGGCGTCGAGCTCGGGCGTGCTCGTGCGGCTGCTCGCCACCACGTACGCACCCTCGTCGAGCAACGCCGCCACGGTGGCCAGGCCGATGCCCTTGCTCGCGCCGGTGACGACGGCGACCTTGCCCTGCAGTTCGAGATCCACTACAACTCCCCAGTTGTCGACTGATCGGTTCCTAATTCGGGCAGCAAAAAGTCAGTCGAGCGCCCGCAGGGCGACTCCCACGGCGTTGTCGAGGAACGGCCGATCCGCCCGTGCCTTGGCCATCACCCGCAGACCCTGCAGGAACGTGGTCAGAAACTGGGCCAACTCCCGCGGGTTCTTGTCCGCCGCGATCTCCCCGCGGACCCGGGCGCGCTCCAGCGCCCCGGCCAGAGCCGACTCGACCTGACCCATCGTGCGCGAGACCTGCTGCACCGTGTCCGGGTGCGCCGAGCGCTCGGTGGCCGCGTTGACCAGCAGGCACCCCCGCTCCGGATCGGCCAGGTCGGCCTCCACCAACCCGAGGAGCACCGCCCGGATCGCCGGACGCACCTGCTCCGCCCGGTCCAACACCTCGACGAGCCCTGCCGCGTGGCGCTGGCAGTAACGCTGAAGTGCCAGCGCGTAGAGCTGCTCCTTGGATCCGAACGCCTTGTACAGGCTGCCCCGGGCGATGCCGAGGCCCTCCACGAGGTCCTCGGTCGAGGTCGCCTCGAACCCCTGACGCCAGAACAACTCCATCGCGCGCTCCACTGCCGCGTCGATGTCGAACGTCCTTGGCCTGCCCATGCGACAACCGTAGAGGTAAGGAACCAATCAGTCCACAACTGTGGGGGGCGTCATGCGGACGCGGTCAACGGGACGGCGAGGGCACCTCAGCCCCGGGCATGAGCGTGCCCGACGCGATCAGCCGCACCCGCTACGCGACCGTGACCACGTACCGCCGGGACGGACGCCCGGTCCCCACCCCGGTGGGGCTCGTCGCCGACGGCGGGGAGGTGTTCGTGCTGACCCAGCGGGACAGCGGGAAGGTCAAGCGGATCCGCAACAACGCCTCCGTGCAGGTGACACCGTGCGACATGAGCGGCCGGGTCGCCCCGGGCGCGCCGACCGTCGCGGGCCGGGCGCGTTTGCTGGACGCGTCCGGGACGGCCCGCGTACGCCGGCTCATGGCACGCCGGTACCCCATCGCCCGGCTGGTGTTCTGGTTCGACCTGCTTCTCGGACGACGCGACCGCAGGATCGGCATCGCCATCACCCTCTGAATGAGTGCTCAACGCTGGGGCACGTTCGGCTGACGGACGATCAGGACTTCCGGCGGCCGAAGAAGGGGATCAGCGCGGCGGCGACCGCAACGTGCATCAGCGCCAGGATGGCCTTGGCTGGACCGGTCGCCTCGACGGCGAGCAGCGGCAGGAACGACGCCAGTAGCACGAGGACGGCAAGCCCGGTCCAGATGGTCGCTGCCCTGCGGGTCAGCCGGTCGAGCAGCGCTCGCGCGCCCCAGCCGAGCAGAGAGACGACGAGCGTGACGGTGACGGTGAACGGCAGGCTGATGGCACTTGGTGCCTGGCCGTTACGAGGGTCGACGCGTAGCTCGACGCCCAGGACCTGGGCGATCGTCCACAGTAGTGCCGTGGCCAGGACGGTGCCACCGACCGTGAGGGCACCGGCGCGCAGCGGCGTGGTCGGGGAGACGGACGTGCTGGACATCTGGGGCTCCTTCACGGTACGAGGATGATCTTGCCGCGGGTGTGGCCGGACTCCGCGTCGCGGTGCACCGAGGCCAGGTCGGCGAGCGGACGCGATGCCGTGATGTCGACCCGGACGGCACCGGCGTCGACGAGCCTCACCAGCGCGGCGAGGTGACTCTGGTCGTTGCGGGCCACGAAGTGCACCGCGGTGACCGGGGAGCCGGCAGGTGGTGTCACCGGGCCGGTGGCGGACACGACTACGCCACCCGGCCGAACCAACTCGACCAGGGTGGTGGCCTGCCGCGCGTCGACCGCGACGAGGTTGAGGATCGCGTCGACCGGTTCGTCCAGGGCGTCGGCGAAGGGTGTGGTCGTGTAGTCGATGATCTGGTCGGCGCCGAACTGGCGGACCGCCTCGGTGCTGCGCCGGCTGGCCGTGGCGACGACGTGTGCGCCGGCGTGCCTGGCGAGTTGGACGGCGAACCCGCCGACACCACCGCCCGCTCCGTTGACGAGGACCCGCTGCCCGGACGTGATGCGTGCGTGCTCGAACACCGCCTGCCAGGCGGTGAGGCCGGCGATGGGGATGGCGGCGGCATGGGCGAGGGGAATGGCGGTGGGCGCCGCGACGAGCGTGTCGGCGGCCGCGGTGACGTACTCCGCCGCCGTGCCGGCGCCGCGGCCGATGACCCGGTCACCGACGGCCAGGCCGCGCACGCCGTCGCCGACCTCCACGACCGTGCCGGAGACGTCCCCACCGAGCGTGCACGGGAGGTCCAGCGGAAGGAGAGCGCGCAGCAGCCCGCGGCGCAGCCCCAGGTCGGACGGGTTGAACGAGGTCGCGGCGACCCGGACCAACACCTCGCCCCGTGCGGGTGCCGGGCGGGGAACGTCATCCTGGTGGATGACGGACGCGTCGCCGTACCGGTGGATACGCATGGCCTTCACAGAGCGAACCTATGCAGCGCGCCAGAGACGAGCCATGCTTCAGCATCCCGGCTTTATATTCGATCGTCTCTGCCGCGATACCGTAGCCACGTGGACGTACTCAGCGACGCGATCACGCTGATGCGCACCGGGCAACCCCGCTCGGCGCGGCTGGCGTGGCACGCACCGTGGGCGCAACAGTTCGCGTCCGTGCCGGGAGCCGCCGGTTTCCAGATCATCCTGCAGGGACCGTGCTGGCTAATCCCGCCGGGCGCCGACCCCGTGCCCCTGGCCGCCGGTGACGTGGTGTTCCGGCCCCATGGGCGCGGGCACACGCTGAGCGACAACCCGGCGACTCCGCCGGCGGCCACGCAGGTGTGCGACCCGAACGACCCGCGGGCGCTTCAGCGGTACGCCACCGAAACCGTCGGCACGCCGGCCGGTGCTGGTGCCCCAGCCACCGTGACGCTGTGCGGCGCGTACGAACTCGATCCCACCCGGGTCCATCCGCTGCTGCACGACCTACCCGAACTCATCCACCTCCCCGCCCACCTCGGCAGGCACCCCGAACTGCGCGCCACCGTGGACCTGCTCGCCGCCGAACTGGAACGACCCCGCCTCGGCATGGACGCCGTCGTCCCCGCGCTTCTCGACACATTGCTGATCCATATCCTGCGCACCTGGCTCGACCAGCAGCCCACACCACCGACCACCACCGGCTGGGCGGCGGCGCTCAACGACCCGATCACCATCAGCGCACTGCAGGCGATACACCGCGACCCGGCGCGGCCGTGGACCGTCGCGACGCTCGCCGCCGAGGCCGGCCTGTCCCGGGCACCGTTCGCCCGCCGCTTCACCACCCTGCTCGGCCAACCACCATTGACCTACCTGACGTGGTGGCGGATGACCACCGCCGCACGGCTTCTCCAGGAATCCGACGCACCCCTGAGCGCCATCGCAGCCAAGGTCGGCTACGCGTCCGAGTTCGCCTTCGCCAACGCGTTCAAACGCCAGTACGGCACCGCGCCCGGCAGATACCGCGCGTCGAGTAGCCCCGACACCCGGCATCCGGTCTCGGCACCGAGGCCGCCCGGCATGAAGGAAGTACGGCTCACGCCACCCGACCTGTAGGCGGACGACGCGTCCACCAGCACCGTGGGCGTTCGTGGTCACCGCGGTAGGCAGCATCCCTGGCGACGGTCGGTCATCCAGGCTGGGTGAATCGCAGGTGCCGTCGGCTGGCCAGTTCCTCCGCGCTGACGACGGTGAGCACCGGGGTTCCCGGCGGGGCGAACATGGTCACGACGAGCTGCGACTGCGCGTCCGGGAGGTTGCTGGCGCCCTGGTAGTGGATGACGTCGCCGCCGGGCTCGAACAGGGCATCACCCGCCCTGAGCACCCGGGGCGGCTGCCCTTCCAATTCGAAGAGGATCTCGCCCTGGGTCACGTAGCCGAAGAGCGGTCCGGGGTGCCGGTGCGGCGGCGCGCCGGGGTCGCCGGGAGGCAGGGTGACCCGGACGGTCCTGGCTTCGGCGCCAGCCGGGATCTTGGCCGTCGCCTCCGGCAGGGTCGTGATCACCTCGACGCCTGGGGGCAGGTGTGTGTGGTCGCCGCTCATGTGTTCCTCCAAACAGGGGCTGTCGACAGGAACGACAGGAGGGCCTGCCGGTTTGTGACAGCCCTCCGCGCCGCGAACCGGTAGCGCTGTGACCAGGACGGCCGGTCGAGGGGGTTCACCGTCGGCCCCGACCGGGCGTTTTCGTCGAGCGATGACGTCCCAGAGCAGGGGAGCCGTGGGACCATCACCGCATGAGGCGGACCTTGGCCGACACGGTCGGCCGGCGCTACGAGGACTACTTCCGCGACCGCACCCCCGTGCCGTTCGAGATCGTCGTCGGCAACGGCGCGACCCACCGCTTCGGGGTCACCGAGACCGTGCCGCCCCGGTTCAGTCTGGTCGTCCGCGATGGCGTCGGTCACCGGGCGCTGCGCTCCCTCGACCAGCTCCAGGTCGCCATGGCGTACCTCGGCGGGCACCTCGACGTCGAGGGTGACCTTGCCGCCGCGCTGACCATGCGTCGGTTCTTCTCCGACGTGCATCCGGTCGCCTTCCTCGGCCGGTGGCTGCCGGCTGTGGTGCACGGCCGGTACGGCCACGATCAGCGGTCGATCTCCCGGCACTACGACGAGGAGTCCGACTTCTTCCTGACCTTCCTCGACACCCGGCACCGCTGCTACACGCAGGGTGTCTTCGCGCGGGACGACGAGGCGCTGGAGGACGCCGTGACCCGCAAACTCGATCTGGCGCTGGACGCCATCGGTGTCGGTCCCGGAGACCGGGTGCTGGAGGTCGGCGGCGGGTGGGGAGCGTTCGCCGAGCACGCGGCGCGGCGCGGCGTCGTGGTCACCACCGTCACGCTGGCGGCCGAGTCCGAGCGCTTCCTCACCGACCTCTTCGCCCGGGAGAAGCTACCGGTCACCGTGGTGAGGGACCACATCCTGCGGTACCGGGCCGCCGAGCCGTTCGACGCGATCGTGAACATGGGCGTCACCGAGCACCTGCCCGACTACCGGGCCACCCTCCAGGCGTACGCCCGGCTGCTGCGTCCCGGCGGCCGCATCTACCTCGACGCCCTCGCCATGCGTCGCAAACAGCATCTGTCCACGTTCTTCAAGCAGCACATCTACCCGGGAAACTCGGCCCCGCTGGTGCTGCACTCCTACCTGCGGCACGTGGCGCGATCGCCGTTCGAGCTGCTCAGCGTGGACGACGACCGGCACAACTACTTCCTGACCTGCCGGGCCTGGGCACAGCGGCTGGACGCGCGGCGGGAGGACATCATCGCGCGCTGGGGGGAACCGCTCTACCGCCGGTTCCGGATCTTCCTCTGGGGATCGGCCGCCGGCTTCGACACGGGCCTCGTCCAGGCGTACCGGTGGGTCCTCCGCCGCGGCCCGGTCCGCCCGACCGGAACGGTCGCGGCAGGCCCTCGGTAGCCGCCACGGTGACGGGAACGGGTGGTCCCGGCGAGCCGCTGCCCACGGTGGAGATCGCGCGCCGGCTCACCGTGTCGCAACACCTTCGAGTCCTCCACGCGACAGGCCTGGTCACCCGTGCCCGCGACGGCCGGCACGTGCTGTACCGCCGCAGCCCTCGCGGCGACCAGTTGGCGGGGCATCCGGCGGGGCGGTGAGCCGGCGTACGGGTAGAGAGGCCACCGGCCGCGACGCTATCGTCGGGGGGTGCCGTCGCGGCGGGTGGTCAGCGCGGAGCGCGTCGTGCAGGGCGGATGCGCCTACTTCCTCCGGCACGCCACCGTCGACATGGACGCGCTCGCCGGCAGTCTCGCGGTCAGTCGGGCCACGCTCTACCGGGTCGTGCACAGCCGCGACCGGCTGCTCGGCGACGTGCTCTGGCGCCTCGCGGATCGGCTGCTCACCCAGGCTCGGGTCGACACCGTCGCCACCGGCGTCGACGGGGTGCTGGAGACCACCCGCCGGTTCGCGGTCGCCGTTCGGCAGGCCCACCCGTTCCGGGCCTTCCTGCGCGCCGAGCCGGTGACGGCCGCGCGGGTGCTGTTCACCCCGGCCGGCGGCGTGCACGTCCGGGTCGTCGAGGCGCAGAAGGCCATCCTCGCCGCCGCGGCCGCCGATCCCGCCTGGTCGCCCGCTGACCTCGACGGCGCCGCCTTCCTGTACGTGCGGATCGTCGAGTCGATGTTGTACGCGGAGCTGATCAGGGGGCGGCGGGCCGACCCGGTCACCGCAGAACGTGCCGCCCGCGCCGTGCTCGAAGCCTGCTGAACGGCCGCTGCGACAGCCGTCTCAGGTTGCCGCCACACGATTCCCACCCCATCGACGGCCGCTTATGGTACGGCCAGGAAGCCCGTCGTGAAGGAGTCTCCGGCATGACACGTCCACGGCGCGTTGCCGCCCTCGCTGCCGGCCTGGTCACCAGCATGGTCGCCACGCTTCTCGCCGCGACACCCGCGCACGCCTCGGCGACCGGTGACCGCGAGCCGATCGCCCGCGCCGCGGTCCACGGCCCGATCCCGGGAACGGTGCCGGGCGACCCGCGCGCCGAGCGGCTGGCCGACACGTACCCCTTCTTCTCGACGCCGGCGAACCTGGCGGCCAAGGGCTACGTCGAGGAGGAGTTCTACCTCTCCGGCCGGGCCGACGGCTGGGACACCTCCGGCAACCGGGTCGCCACCGATGTGCCGTACGAGACGCGGCTCGTCGTGCGCCGGCCGGCCGAACCGCGCCGGTTCAGCGGCGTCGCGCTGGTCGAGTGGCAGAACGTCACGGCCGGGTACGACCTCGACGCGCTGTGGAACACCGAGTCGATCACCCGCTCCGGCGACGCCTGGATCGGTGTCTCCGCCCAACGGGTCGGCGTCGACCAGCTGCGCGGCTGGAGCCCGACCCGGTACGGCCGGCTCGACGTCACCGGCGGGGGACGGTATGTCACCGACGAACTGTCGTACGACATCTTCGCCCAGGCCGGGAAGTCCATCGCCGACCCGCGGGGTGTGTCGCCGCTGGGCCGGCTGCGCGCCCGTACCGTGCTGGCCATCGGCGCGTCGCAGTCGGCCAGCCGGATGACCGTCTACTACGACAAGGTCCTGCCGCAGGTGCGGCCGGTGTTCGAGGGATACAGCTTCGTCGTGGGCTCCGCGCCGACCCGGGTCGGCGACGAACCGGTGTTCCAGGTGCTGTCCGAGACCGACGTGCGGACGCCCGTCCGACCCGCCGATACCGATCGGTTCCGCCGGTGGGAGGTGGCCGGTGCGGCGCACAGCGGCCACAACGGCCAGGTCTACCGGGCGCCGATGCAGGAGCGCGACCTGGGCGCCGCACCGGTGTACACCTGCGCCCGGCCACCGTTCAGCCGGGTGCCGATGCACCACGTCACCGCCGCCGCGTACGCCCACCTCGTCCGCTGGGTCGAACGCGGAACCCCGCCGCCGACCGCGCCGCCGCTGGTGTTCAACCCGGACGGCACGAAGGCCCGGGACGCTCACGGCCTGGCCCGTGGCGGGATCCGGCTGTCGCAGGTCGCCGTCCCCACCGCGCTGAACACCGGCGACAACGCCGGCGAGTCCTTCTGCGTGCTGTTCGGCACCTACCAGCCGTTCGACGAGGCCACCCTCGACGATCTCTACCCGACTCGCGCCGGCTACGTCGCCCGCGTGGTGGCGACCGATGTCCACAACATCGCCGCCGGCTACCTTCAGCCGGCCGACGCCGCCGAGAACCTCCGCGAGGCAATCCGCTTCCGGCCGGCGTGAGCAACTGACCCGGCCGTGCGCCCGCGCTCACGGCATGATCGCACTCGATCCTGGAAGTAGTGGCCTGCCGGGCAGCGGGAGGCCACTACTTCCGTGTTCGAGCGCGATCTTGCGACGGACGCGGGCCGGTCATGCGTCCCGCAGCGTGAGCACGTACGTCGCCGTGAGCGCAACGGCACGGTCCTCGTCCTCGGACAGGTCGGCGAGGGCACGTGAGGCCGTGTTCCCGGGGATGTCGGCGAGCGCCTGCGTCAGCCGCTGGCGTGCGGACGACCCGGTGGCGCCGTGGCCGAGGCGGTCAACGAGCCGGGTAGCGATCTGATCCGCCACCGTGGGGTCACCCGCCAGCGCGCTCAGCGCATCGGCGGCATCGGCGTCGTTCGCCTCCTCGACGATCATGTCGATGAGCGTCGGGACCGCGTCGGCCACGCCACGGGCCCCGAGCGCCAGCGCCGCGTACCGGCGGACCGTGAGGTCGGGGTGCCGGAGGGCGTCCCGCAGCAGGGCGGTCGCGTCACCGTCCGGG
This sequence comes from Micromonospora costi, assembly GCF_003626655.1. Taxonomy (GTDB): domain Bacteria; phylum Actinomycetota; class Actinomycetes; order Mycobacteriales; family Micromonosporaceae; genus Micromonospora; species Micromonospora costi. The sequence goes on along the minus strand of NZ_RBAN01000004.1, from coordinate 700,548 downwards.
ATCTCGGCGACGGCCTGGACGGCACGTTTCCGCACCTCGGCCACGGGCGAGCCGAGGCCCTCCGCCAGCAGCGCCAACGCGTCGGCGCCCGACTGCGCCAGCGCCCACCGAAGCGCTCCGGCGACGTTCGGGTCCGTCTCGCTCAGCGCCGCCTCGACCAGTGCCTCGACGGGCACCGGCGCCTCCCTGACCGAGGACAGGGCCGCACGCTGGCGCTTCCCGGCGCTCTCCGATCCCAACGCCTGCAGGAGCGCGACGATCTGGAGGACGTCCTCCCAGTCGGCCGGTTCCGCGGCGCCGATGCGACGGAGCCGGGTGAGCAGCTCCGTCTCCCGTGCGATGCGCTCCCGTGTCTGGCGGATGAGGTCGTCGACGAGGTCTGCGGGCGTGAAGCCGGGATCGTCCAGGGCGCGCCCGACGTCCCGCAGCGACAGCCCCAACGACCGCAGGCTCTCGATATGGAAGATCCGCCGGATGTCCTCGCCGGAGTACTCGCGGTAGCCGGCCCCGGTACGACCCGTCGGCCGCACCAGGCCGAGCGAGTCGTAATGCCGGAGCATGCGGGCGCTGACCCCGGACCGGCGTGCCACGTCACCGATCAACACTGCCCGTCACCCCTCCTGCCCGGCCGTGCCCAGGGCCACGATCCGCTTCGCCTCCTCGATGGCGAACTCGAATCCGGCGTCCGGGTTGCGCAGCAGCTGTTCCGTGGCGATCGCGTGCCGGCGCACGCGCGGGTCGAGGTCCGTCGTCGCGGCGTGCAGGGTCGGCATGATCACCTCACCGAGCGCGACCAGCGCCCGGCTGAGGCTCAACTGCGTCTCACGCCCGCCGCGCCCGAGCTGCGTCGACAACACCCGGACCAACGTGGGTTCGTCACCATCGGGTACGAGGGCGACCGCCGCCCGCCACGCGCTCCGCGCGACCTCGTCGTCGGCGTCGGTCAGAAGCGCCGGCGTGATCGCCGGCCACGCTCGCCGATCCCCGATCTTGGACAGCGTGTGCAACGCCTGGCTGCGTGCCTGCGTACGCTCCGAGCCCAGTTCGTCGACGAGCTTCGGCACCGTCAGAGCTGGCGGGTGGCGGGTGAGCGCCCAGGTCAGCATCTCTCGCACGGAGAACTCGGGTTCGATCGCGCACCGCTCGACGAGCGCGTCGATGAACCGCGGGTCAGGGGCCGTGCCGACCGCCAGCGCCGCCCGAAGCCGCACCGACGGGTTGCTGTTCTCCAGCCCCCGCAGCGCTCGCACCGTCTCCGTGTCGTCCTTCGGCATGGTCATCGGACACCTCCGCGACCCAGTGAAGACCTTGTCACAGTGTGAAGGTCAAGCGACGCCGGATATCGTCCCCGAATGCCCGATGCGATCTTCGCCCACCCGCTCCTGGCCCGGGTCTACGACGCCTTCGACGGAGGCCGCGACGACCTGGACGCGTACCTCGCGATCGCCGGCGAGTTGCCCACGGAACTCGTGCTCGACGTCGGGTGCGGGACAGGGTCCCTGGCGATCCTGCTCGCCGGACGCGGCTACCGTGTCGTGGGCGTCGACCCGGCCGAAGCGTCACTCCAGGTCGCAAAGGTGAAGGACCAGGCGGAGAGGGTCCGGTGGATCCACGGCGACGCCACGGCGCTGCCGGCCCTCGACGCCGACCTGGCGACGATGACCGGGAACGTGGCCCAGGTCTTCCTCACCGACGACGACTGGGCGCAGACCCTCCGGGGCATCGGCGCCGCCCTTCGCCCGAACGGCCGCCTCGTCTTCGAAACCCGACGACCCGAACGTCGCGCCTGGCTGGAGTGGGCCGCGGACGTCGACCCGGTCACGCGTGACGTCCCGGGCCTCGGACCGGTGGAACGGCGCCTCGAGGTCACCGACGTCAGCCTGCCGTTCGTCTCCTTCCGGTACACGTACCGGTTCCTGACCGACGGTGTGGTCGTCACGTCGGACTCGACCCTCCGGTTCCGCGGCCGCGACGAGGTCGAATCGAGCCTGGCCGCCAACGGGTACCGGGTCCTCGGCGTGCGGGAGGCACCCGACCGCCCGGGCCGGGAGTTCGTGTTCGTCGCCGAGCGTTCGGACGCAAGCAGGTGACGAGCGGGAACATCTCCGGCGCGGGCGTACGCCCGAGTGTCCGGCAGCGCACCGATCGCGACCTCGGTGACTGCGTGCGGATGCTGGCGGAGGTCCACGAGCGCGACGGTTATCCGGTGAACTGGCCCGCTGCCCCGGACGCATGGCTCACGCCGCCATCACTCATCGCCTCCTGGGTGGCAGAGCTGGATGGCCGCGTAGCCGGCCATGTCGGCCTGTCCCGGAGCGAGGCGGGAGACGCGGCACCCGGGCTCTGGGCGGTTCGTGCCGGCGTGAGTGTCGACACGACCGCCGTGGTCAACCGACTGTTCGTCGCTCCGTCGGCCCGCGGGCACGGGATTGGTGCGCTGCTGGTGGCGCAGGCGGTCAGGGAAGCACAGGATCGGGCCTTGCATCCGGTGCTCGACGTGGTGGCTTCCGACACCGCGGCGGTGGCGCTGTACGAGCGACTCGGCTGGCAGATGCTGGCCACCGTCGAACAGCAGTGGAGCCCGGAGCAGACGATCGCCGTCCGGTGTTACGCGGCGGCCACCCGCCGGTAGTACGCACTACACCTGCCGCGCGGGCGTCTCCTGCTGTCGGCGCACGATCTCGTTGATCCAGATGGGCGCGAACGGGGACGTGCATCCTGGCGACGTCGGGTAGTCCTTGAGCACCTCCAGACGCTCGCCGATGTCGATGGCGCGAGCGCGGTGCTCGGCATGCGTGATCCCGATCTGCGCCAGGCAGTGGTTCATCGCCCACTGCAGGCGGTCCGGGGCGTCCTTCATCTCCGCGTCGATGACGTCGAGCAGGCCCGCGAGGTCGAGGCCGGCTGGCTTCTTCGCCACGCGTTCGGTGGTGAGCGCCCAGCCGGCGCTCGCGACCACCGGATCCGGGTCGGCGGACCAGGCCAGGCGCAGCTCCTCGGCGTGTGGGTTCTTCTTCACCACGTAGTTCACGAGCCAGTCGTGCACCTTGGGCGCGCGCGCCTCGCGCAGCATCGCGTCCAGCTCGTCACGCTCGAACGCCTTCGGGCGGCAGATCAGGATCGCCAGCAGTCTCGCCGCGGTCTCACCGGTCTCCCAGAGTTGGCGCGCGAGTTCCTGCTGCGTCTTCAGCCGCTTCGCGAGCGCGCGCAAACTGCCGAGGTTCACGCCGTGATCGTCACCGTGCCTCTCGTTCACCGCACGCGCCTTCGGATCGTCGAGGTCGGCCAGCTCGGCCATCACCTCGGCCACCGTCGCCTTAGTCGGGGTGGTCTGGGTCACATCAGCCTCCTGTCCGCTGACCTGCACACCCAGCCTACGAGGGAAAGGTCCCGCCATCGGGAGACCAACGCACCGTGATCAAGATCGTCGCCGGCGACATGCCGTTCCGGGCTGACGTGGTGACCGCGCTGCCGACCGGTCGCGGACGCCTACGGGTCGACCATTCCCGTGAGCAGGTGCGTCCGAGACGATGAAGCGGGAGTGTGTGCTCGTTCCTGCGCGAACGCCAGCCACTACGGACGAGGACTGGCGCAGGATGCGCCAGCGTCGGTGATGTCCAGTCGGTCCGCCGTCGGCCTGCCTGTCGTACGCACGGGATCGCGGACCAGCGGGGCCCGCGGTCGATCATCATGCCCTGGGCAGAGGGCAAGGCCCTAGCCTTCCCAGGGAGGGCCTGTAACGCCCCGGTTCGGGGGCCGACACCATCAGCGAGCCTCCCGAGCCGTTCGCCCAATGAACGAAAGGACGGCGTCGTCATGACCGTGCTCCCGGCGACACCCCCGTCGCACCCGCCCGCCGCCCCGGGCGCCAGCAAGCTCTTGTCTTTCGCCCTGGTCTTCATGGCTGCGCTGCTGGTGGCGAGCTGGACGGGGTTCATCGTCTGGGCCAGCACCCACCAGCTGGCCGACGCCGTCCTCCGGTCAGGCGTGGCCTTCGCCGGCACCGTCGGCCTCTGCCTCGCGATCTGGGCGGCGTACCGCGACCGGTGACGACGGGACGGCCTCGCACTGCCCCAGGCCTTCCCGGTCCGCGAACGGCGGGAGCGCGGCAAGGAACGGCGATGCCAGCCTCCCGGCCGTAGAGACGCTCGATCCAGGGCCGACCGGAGACGTGGTGCAAGCCCGTATCCGCTGCTACCTGTGGGGCTGGGACTCGCGCAGCCATGTGCCGAACGCGGTGACCGCGTCGATGATGTGGCTGTAGCGCAGGGAGTAGAACAGGTCGAAGGTGTGTTGGGCGCCGGGCAGTTCGGCGTAGACGACGGGTCGGCTGCTGGCCTGGCGGAGCCGGGTGACGAATTCGCGGGTGTCCTCGACGAGGGTCGAGCTGTCCTTGTCGCCGTGCAGGACCAGGAACGGCGGCGCGTCGCGTAGCCGGTCGAGCGGGGACGAGCCGGGGCCGGTGACCCGGCCGTAGTACCCGTAGAAGCCGACCACCGCGGCGACGGAGGTGTCGGCGGACTCGAAGCCGGGCTGGAAGGTCGGGTCGTTCGGGGTCAGCGCGATCATCGAGGCCAGGTGGGCGCCCGCGGAGCTGCCGGACACGATGATCATGCGTGGGTCGCCGCCGTGGTCGGTGGCGTGGGATCGGGTCCAGGCGATGACGCGTTTCGCGTCGACATGGGCGTCGGGGTAGTGGTGGGCGGGGGCGAGCCGGTAGTTGGCGCTGACACATACCCAGCCCCGGCCGGCGAGGTGGTGCAGCAGGGCGCGACCCTCCCTGCGTTTGTGGCCGATGCGGAACCCGCCGCCGTGGAAGTAGACCAGGACGGGTCCGCCGGTGGGGCGGTCCCGGCGGTGGTAGACGTCGAGCAGGTTGCGTCGCCCGGCGTCGCCGTAGGCGATGTTCCCCACGCGGAGGACGTCGCGGCGTGCGACGGCGAACGGGGCCAGCAGGATGTGTGCCCACGGCCGACGCGTCGATGGCAGTGCGATGCCGGCGTCGTCGGCGAGGGCCCGGTGCAGCAACGGCGCCGGTGGCGAGGGCCCGCCGGATGAGGACGGCGAGACCGGCCGCGGTGAGGACTGCGACGGCGAACGCGATGTGGCCGCCGGGTGAGTCGAGGTCGCCCTGCACGAACGCGAGGACGCTGTCGGCGGCCAGCGCGTAGAGGGCGAGGAACGGCAGCTCGTTGATCAGGAAGGTGACCCAGAATCCCCAGTAGCTGGGGGTCGTCTGGGCCGGCCGTGGGCCGATCACGGCGATGGCCGTGCAGAACGCCAGGAGTGCGACGGAGAAGACGTATCCGAACGGCATCGGTGCCGGCCTCTTACCGGCAGGTCCGCCGGGCGGGCAGCCCGAGGATCAGCGCCGCGCCGACGGTCACGTGCATGCCCACGAGCACCAGCCGGCTGCTGGTGCCCACGCCGCTGCCCAGCGGGCCGGCCAGCGACAGCAGCAGCACGATCAACGCGATTATCCGGAACGCCCGCGCGGGACGGCGGACGGTGCGCTCCAGCAGCGCGAGCAGACCCCAGGCCGCCAGACCGGCGAGCAACGCGGCCACCACCACCGTGGCCGGCCCGATGTGCTGCGTGGCGTCACCCTGCCGGACGGCGAGGTCGATACCGGCCCACGGGTCGTTGACGGCCCACAGCAGGAGAGCGCCGGCCGCTCCGGCCGCGACGGTGATCGCACGACCGGTACGCCGCGCGGTGGTCCAGGTCGGTGCGGTGTGTCGCATCTCGTTCGTCATGCCACTGAGCGTCGCGGTCGGGGCCGGGTGGGCGCATCGGACCGCGCGCCCCACCGACGCCCTCCTAGGAGATCCCGACCACCTACTTTGGAAGGGGTGCCTCCGAGCGTGCCGTGGGCAGGGGGCGGACCGTACCGGCGAGCAGCGTGGCCAGACCGAGGAGCACGGCGACGACGGTCAGGGCGCGGAGCACGGTGAGGTGGTCGCCGAGGAAACCGATGACGGGCGGGCCGCTGAGGAAGGCGCAGTAGCCGATCGAGGCGATGACGCTGACCCGGCCGGCGGCCCGGCGCGGGTCGTCGCCGCCGGCGCTCATCCCCACGGGGAACCCGAGGGACGCGCCGAGACCCCAGAGCATGGTTCCGGCGAAGGCGTGGACGGGGGAGGGCCCGAACACGAACAGCGCCACCCCGGCGATGCCGATCACGGCCAGGACGCGGACGACCCGGGTGCGGCCGTGGCGGTCCAGCAGCGCGGGGCCGAACCAGCGGCCGATGGTCATGGCGGAGAGGAACGCCGCGAAGGTGAGCGTGCCGAGCGCGGCCGAGACGTGATGTCCGTCGATCGCGGCGACGCTGATCCAGTCGTTGCCGACGCCTTCGGCGAACGAGAACGCCAGCACGAACACGCCGATGAGCAGGGTGCGGGGCTCCCGCCAGGCGGCCAGCGCGCCACCGCGCGGCGGCTCGACCGCCGGGTCCGGCTCCGCGTCGTCGTGGTCGGCGACGAACCGCCGCGCCTGCCACACCACGCCGGCCACGACCAGCACGGCGACGCCGGTCAGGTGTACGGGGACCGGCACGTGCAGAGCCACCATGGCCGCGCCCAGCAGGGCGCCGGCGACGGTGCCGAGGCTGAACCCCGCGTGGAAGCGGGACATGATCGACCGGCCGAGGTGCCGTTCCACGACGGTGCCCTGCACGTTCATGCCGACATCCCACGCGCCGTTGGCGAAACCGAGCACGAACAGCCCGATCACCACCGGCACGACTCCGGTGAGCGAGCCCAGTGCCGCGGCGGTCAGGCCGACGCCGAGCAGGACCGCCATCACCATGACGGTGCGCGACGATCCGATGCGGGCGACCACCGGCCCGGACAACGGCAGAGCCAGCATTGAGCCGGCGGCGATGGCCAGGAGCACCAGGCCGAGCGCGGAGGCGTCGAGGTCGAGGCGGTCGCGGACCTGTGGGATTCGGGACGCCCAGCTGGCGAACGCGAAGCCTGAGCCGATGAACGCCGCGTAGGTGGCGGTGGTGGCGGCCCGGACCCTCGCCGGCGTGACGGGTGGGGCGATTGTCGAGGTCATGGTGTCCTTCAAGCCGAAAGGAGGAGGGGACCCGGACGCCTGCCGGCCCACTATGAACACGCCTCCGAACATAACAGGCAGCCTCGGTGTTCGAAACGTTGTCTTGGTCTCGGTCGTGGTGTTCAATGGCACCCATGACCATCGGCGAGCGCCACCGGCGGATCCTGGACGCGGTCCAGCAGGCCGGCCAACTCGGCGTCACCCAGCTGGCAGAGCTGACCGGCACCTCCGAGATGACCGTGCGCCGCGACCTGGAGCAGCTGGCCGACCAGGGGATGCTCGAGCGTTACCGGGGCGGCGCACGCAGCCTGACCCTGCGCGGCGAGGAACCGCCCTTCGCGCTGCGGACCCGGGAGGGGCAGGACGCCAAGCGCCGCATCGCCGAGGCGGTCGCCGACCTGATCACCGACGGCGAGGCCGTCGTCCTCGACAGCGGCACCACCTGCCTGGAGGTCGCCCGCCTGCTCACCACGCGCCGGCTTACCGTCATGCCGCTGTCGATGCACGCGGCCAACGCCCTGACCGGCGCCCCCCAGCTACGGCTCCTGCTGCCCGGCGGTGAGCCCCGCCCCGGCGAACTGGCCCTGACCGGGCCGCTCGCCGAGGCGTCGCTGGCCGCGCTGCGGTTCGACACCGCCATCCTCGGCTGCTGCGGGCTGACGGCTGCCGGGCTGACCGCCTACGACCTCGCCGACGCGGCGATCAAACGGGCGATCATCGCCGCCGCCCGCCGCGTCATCGTGGTCGCCGACCCCGCCAAGTTCTCCCGCACCGCCCTGGCGTTCGTGGCGCCCGTCTCCGCGCTCAGCATGGTCGTCACCACCGACGACGCGGCCGACGAGGACACGGCCGCGCTCACCGCGGCCGGCACCGTCGTCCACACGGTGTGACGTCAGGGCGTCCCTCCACTGTGGCATCATGGCGGCTCACGCGATCTTCGCGCCGAGACACCTGGGGGATTCCGTATGCGTGGACTGACGCGCCGACTGGCCATCTCGATGCTCGCCGCCACCGTCGCGGCGCTCACGCTCGCCTCGCCGGCCCAGGCCGCGACGAACCCGTTCACCGCGGCGCAGGCCTGCAACAACGACTTCGGTGGCGCGTGGGCGTACGCCAGCGACGGCCACCGGTCGATCACCGCTCCGGACGGCACCAGGGTGGGCGACGTCTACCTGATGTACAACAGCGCCACCGCGTACAACTGCGTGGTCACCCTCAAGCGGGTGGCTGTCGGCTCGACGACGGGGGTGTCCGCCGGGGTCCGGGTGGAGGGTGGTTCCTGGGCCTACGACTCCGGCAATTACAAGTACTACGCCGCGATCCAGCGCTCCGCCCGGGACAAGTGCGTCATGTACGACGGCGAGGTCCTGTACGCCACCAGCTGGCAGGGCGCCGGCCGGTACAGCTGGGGCAACTGCGGCTGACTCGCCCGTGGCCCGGTCCGAGCGGGCCTGAGCCCCGCCTTCCTGCCGGTCCCGCGCCCTCCCGGGGCGCGGGACCGGGCCGTACCGGCCGAGCTACCCCGCTGCCCATGAACTCCGGCGCAGCCTTCCAGCCCCTGCGCCCAGGACCGCCGGCCGGCCGGGGGCTCCGCCGGTGGCCTAGAATTCGGCGCGACGGCAGGTCTGATCGGGGCGGACGGTGGACGACGACGCGCTCGCCGCATCGCTGGCGGCACACCTGGGCCGGCTCACGTTCGTGGACCGGTCGGCGGCCGAGGCCACGGCGCTGCTCGTCGACGCCGTCGCCGGCTGGGGCGAGGCCCAGGGCTTCCGGGTCTACCGGCGCGCCGCGAGTGTCGTCCCGCTGCCCGCCCCCTACCAGGACCGGCACTCGGTCGTGGACGTCGCCTGCGCGCGTACCGGAGGTCGTCCCGTCGTGATCGAGGTGGACCGCACCGACCGTCGCCGTACGGTCGAGAAGCTACTCGCCGAGTGCGACGCCGGCCGGGTCGCGCTCTGGGTGCGCTGGGGTCCGGGCCCCTTCACCGCGCCGCCCCCGCCGATCCGCCTCGTCGCCTGCGAGGTGGCGGTGCGCCACCACCGGCACTCGCGGCTGCCGGCCCGCCCCGCGCCGCAGCACTCCGCGCCGGCCGGCGCCGCGGCCGAGCCGGTCGAGCTGCCACTTCCCGACTGAGCCGGCGTCCCCGGTCGGTCACCGGTTTCGCCGCGCGGGCTTCGGGGCACCTCCGGTCGCGTCAGCCTGGCGACCCGTCCGGCGGACGGGCGCCGGGAACGCTCCGCACCGACGAGCCGGAGGCAGGCGATGCCAGCAGGATCGAGCCTCAAGAGGGAACGGCAGTACGAGCACATCAAGGCGAGCGCGAAGAAAGGCGGCGAGTCGACCGGCCGAGCCGAGGAGATCGCCGCGCGTACCGTCAACAAGGCGCGGGCGCGCTCCGGCGAGGCCCGCACCGCGAGCCGCTCCTCGGTCAAGGACGTGTCGTTCGGGCACCGGGGCGGTAAGCGCTCGCACAGCGGCGCCCAGGGGCGGACCAAGGAGCAGCTGTACCACGAGGCGAAGAAGCGGGGCATCAGGGGCCGCTCGTCGATGTCCAAGGCGGAGCTGGAGAAGGCCCTGGCCCGCTAGCCGCGGAAGTCCTGGCTGACGCGGGTGGCACCCCGGGGTCCCGCGCAGCCGTTCGGCCAATTCGGCGCGGCAGCGCAGACCTGCCGGGACCATGGGCGGGTGGAACGGAAGGGGTCGGCGCCGGCCGAGGGCATCCTGCGCGGCGGTGAGGACGCCCGGCAGGCAAGCTTCCTCGAGCTGTTCTTCGACCTGGTGCTGGTCTTCGCCCTGGTCGGCGTCGTCAGCCGGATGGTGCCCGACCTCCTCTCCGGCAGCGTGCGGCACTGGATGTCGCTGCTGTACCCCGTCGTCATGGCCCTGCCGCTGCTCTGGTTGTGGACGACCACCACCCACATCACCAGCCGGTTCGACTGCCGGAACCGGTGGATTCAGCTGCTGGTCCTGGTCAGCGCGTTCGGCCTGCTGATCATGTCGACGTCGCTGCCGTACGAGTTCGAGGCGCGCGGCGCCGCCTTCGCCGTCGTGTACGTGGTGCTGCACGTCGGACGCCCCCTGCTGCTGCGGCCGCTGCTGCGCGAACACGCGGCGATACGCGCGCTCTACACCCGCCTGGCCATCTGGGCCGGCGTCTCCGGGGTGATCTGGCTCGCCGGGGCGGCGGTACGTGGACCGCAGCGGATCGCCCTGTGGTCGGTTGCCATCATCGTCGACCTGGTCGTGGCCCGGTTCAACTGGCCGGTACCCGGCATGCCCCCACCACTGATCAGCGGGTGGGGGATGGCCAGCAGCCGCCACCTCCCCGAGCGCTACCAGCAACTGCTCCTGATAGCGCTCGGCGAGACGGTGGTGTCGATCGGCCTCACCTACGCCCACGGCCCCGCCACGGTCACCACGACGGCGGCCCTGGTGGTCACGTTCCTGTCGTCCGTGCTGATGTGGCGGATCTACTTCTACCGTGCGGGCCAGGTGCTGGCCGACGCCGTGGCGATGTCGTCGAACCGGGCGGCAGCCGGCCGGACGATCGGCGTGGCCCATGTGCTCATGGTGCTCGGCATCGTGGCCACCGCGGCGGGCTCGGAGGTCGTCCTGGCGCATCCCGGCAGACCCTCCGAGCCGGCCTGGCTCGTGGTCGTCCTCGGCGGGCCGGCGGTCTTCCTGCTCGGCCGCGCCCGGCTGGAACGCATCATCTTCGACCGGCTCGCCCTGCGCCGGCTCGTCGGCGTCGCCGCCCTGGTCCTGCTGGCGCTGCCGCTGCTGCTCGGCTCGCCACTGTTCGCCGCCATCGCCGCCGCCGTCGTGCTGCTCGGTGTCGCCGTCGCGGACGCGCGACGCGCCGCCGGCCGCCCACCCGAGGCCCCGACCCCGTCGGTCTAGGTGTGCTGTCCAGGGAGGTTGGTCGAGATTGTGTGACGACACGATCTGATGTCGTAGGTAGGTGAAGGCCTCCGGTTGTGGAGTGGAGGATCTGTGCCCAGACACCGTCGCGCTGCCACCGGCGAAACCACCGGTACAAGGTCTGCCACGGCGGATACCCCGTGGCCACGTCGCGCCACGGTGAGCCCGTCCGGACCCACCACCGGATCCCGGGGACCACACCGGAGTCCTGACCGCGTCAGCCGTTGAAGTCATACATCAGCCAGATCCGGTCGAAGGCGCGCTCGGCCAGATCCGCGTGCTTGATCATGAAGTTGACGACGATCAGCGTCTCGCCGAACGCGTCACCCACCTCCTCCTCGTACAGCCGGACGGTGGCCAGCACGGTGTGGTCCTTTGCGTTGATGATGGGGAAGTCCGCGCCGCCGGTGCTGGTGTCGCCGTAACCGCCGAGAGAATAATCGGAGTGGTTGCCCTCGAGGTCCCACATCACCTCATTGATCGCCTCCTCGACCTCGTCGTCCAAGCGAAGGTCGAACGGCACCTCGTGCTCGGTGTTTGGAAGGTTCCAGTTGGCACGGGCGCGCAGCGGAATCGGATCGAAGACCGGCATCCCGGGGCTCGGGTGCTCGGTTACCGGAGTGCCGGCCGGCACATGAACGACCCGGCAGTTGGTGGGCGTGAGGTGCGGCTCGACGAAGAACAGCAGCGACCCGTCGGCCGGCAGGTCAAGGTCGTGCCCGTGCGAGGGGATCGCGGCGAGGTCGAGCGTCAACACGAGACACTAGCCGGGAGGCCACTGCTCGCCCTCCGGCAACGCCGCGAGACCGCCGAAGCGACCGGCCACAGGCAGGCCGTCGCCGTCCGGATCGAGTTCCGTCTGTGGTCGGGCCAGCCGCGCCCAGCGCTCGATCTCGTCCACCGGCACGCCCATTTCCCGAGCTGCGCCCCGAAACTCCTGTCGCACATCCATGGCCGGGCATGGTGCCTGAAGGGTCCGACAAACAGCAAAAGGCCGGTTCGCGGCAGGCGCCGAGGCGCAGGCCACCAGGCGGAACGGTGGAGGTGAGACCGGTCAAGCTGCCGCCGGGGACGTTGCGCAGCTGGTCGACAAGCGGGAACCGCGCGACAAGTCGACGTACTACAAATCTCGGACTAGCGGGGCCGCGTCCGCCGCCGTCAGGCGGTGCCCTTCCCGGAACGCTTGCCGTCCAGGAAGAGTTCGAGGGCCTCCACGACGAGGCGGTGGTCGTCGAGTTGCGGCAGACCCGAGACGGTGATCGTGCCGATCGGACCGGTGCCCCGCAGGATGATCGGGAAACAGCCGCCGTGCGCCGCGTAGCGGGCCGGGTCCAGGTGGGGTTGCGCCTCGAAGGTGGTGCCGCGGTCGCGGTAGCTCTGGCCCACGAGGTAGGAGCTGTGCCCGAAGCGGCGCACGACGCGGATCTTGCGCTCGATCCAGTCGTCGTTGTCGGGTGAGGTGCCGGGCAGCGCGTAGTGGAAGAGCTGGTGGTCGCCGAGGCGGATGTCGACCGTGACGGCGTGTCCGCGCTGCCGGCCCAGCCCGACCAGGAGCGTGCCCAGCTCCCACGCGTCGTCGTGGTCGAACCGGTCGAACTGGAGGCGTTCTTCCTGCTCCTGAAGCTCTGGCATCACGGCGTACCGCTCCCTTCGTCACAGTGATCTAAACAGAGCAGAAACCGGCCGGGCATCGGGATGTGCTGGCGGCAACAGCGGACCGGGTCACCAGCGGGTGCGGAGGCGCCAGCGGGTGCGATACACGGGTTCTCCGAAATGCGGGATGAAGGCGATCAACGCCATCCCGACGGTCATGACGGCGGCGACCCCGATTCGCGGCAGCCCGTCGATCAGCGGGGCCGCGAGCGACAGGACGACCACGCCGATCGGCAGCCGCCACAGCATCGCCCGGAACACCAGCAGCGCGTACAGGCTGCGACCCGCGAGGAACACCACCGGACCGGCGACCAGGATGGCGAGCGTCCGAGGGCCGGTCTCCTCGGTGGGGTCTCGGGTGACGATGTCACCGCCCGCGGCGACCAGCACCACGCCGGACACCATGATCAGATGCGCCCACGCCGCGACCAGGGCGAACCGGCCGGGACTGAACGCCTTGTCGATGCCGGTGGCGAGGTGGTCGGCGACGTAGACGATGTAGATCCGCCACATCGTCACGGTCATGACGAACAGGAGGACCACTCCGGCCGTTCCCAGCGACACGAACGGAGGATCGCCGTAACGCCGCACGCCGACCAGGAGGATCTCGCCCAGCGTGACGATGAACATCTGCCGGTAGCGTTCGGCCAGGTGCTCGCCCGCCACCCGCAGTTCGTCGCTGCTCGAACGACCCAGTCGGGGCAGCGGATAACCGAAGAAGCCGACCGTGACGTCCGTGACGACTGCCACGGCCCAGACCACCAGCTGGATCGAGCTGGGCAGGAACGCGCCGGTCAGCCACAACACCCCGGTCAGGCAGAACCAGATGAGCACCCGCATCGGCCGTACCCGCAGCGCGTGACCGCGGAGGGCGCTGATGAGAATGAGCCCGCGAAACAGGTGCAGTCCGACGTACGCCCCGGCGAACGCGATCCCGTTGGGCCCCTCGAAGGCGCTGCTGATCGCGAGCGACATCAGCAGCCCGCCGAACAGCACGACCAGCACGATCACCTGGACCAGCGGTAGGCCCGGGTCGTACCAGTCGGTGGTGTACGCCGTGACCGTCCAGACCCACCAGATAGCGCCGAGCAGGACCACGGTTTCCAGCGCGTGATCCCAGTTGACGGCACCGCTCAGCCGGCCCGACAGGCGGGTGAGCGCGACGATGAGACCCAGGTCGAAGAGGAGTTCCAGGTAGGAGATCCGGCGGGGAGTGTCCGGCGCGCGCAGGATCCACCCCGATCGCCCCTGCGCCATCGTCTCCTCTTCCGGACAACCCCGTTCAAACTTCGTATCACGTCCGGGCGGGTCGGGTGGCACCTTTGCCCCGCACAGCAATTCTGCAAGAAAACCTCCACCGACGTGCTGGAGCCTGGCGCCACCAGTCACCAACCGGAGGTACGTCCGAAGATGAAATCCAGGATCCTGCGGGTACTCGCGGCGTTCATGCTTGTCACGGGGCTCGCCGTCACCGCCCCACAGCCCGCCCAGGCGGCCTGCGGCTACGCCTGCGACGGCAAGGACGCGGCGGCCTACGGCTGCGGCAGCACGATCACCGCGTTGGAGAAGCCCATCATCGCGACCACCTACGTGACCGGCAAGATCGAGCTGCGCTACAGCCAGACCTGCCGCACCGTGTGGGCCCGGATCCAGATCTGGAAGGCCGACTACGAGAAGGGAGCGATCTCCTGGGCGAAGGCGCAGGTCATCCGGACCTCCGACAACAAGGTCATGGGATGCACGAACCTGGCCTGGAGCAACGTGACCGGCAGCTACACCTGCTACACCCCGATGCTCAACGACGCCGGCCTGACCTCCTTCGCCAACGCCCAGGTGTACTACTACAACGCCCACCTGTACGCCGAGACCGGCCTCTACTGACGCCGCCGACCCGGACCCCGGCTATCACCTGCTGAGAACCGAGCTTGACCACGGGTCGCACCCTCGTCAATATTCCAGCGTCACTGACGCGGAACCATCGGGGGCGCTGGGTGGATCTTCGGTTGCTCGGGCCGGTGGAGATCTGGGGTCCGGGCGGACCGGTCGAGCTCGGGCCGCCCCGCCAACGCAGCGTCCTGGCAGCACTGGCCTGCGACGGCGGGACGGTACTGCACGCCGAGATGCTGATCGACCGGGTGTGGGGCGACCAACCGCCGGACCAGGCGCGCCACACACTGCACTCCTACCTCGCCCGGCTCCGCAGGATCCTCGAAGCCGCCGGCGGTGCGCGGCTCGTCCGCCGCTCCGGCGGCTACCTGCTCGACGGCGCCCCCGACCTCATCGACCTGCACCGTTTCGCACGCTGACGGCCCAGGCCCGGCAGCAACACCGCTCCGACGCCGACAGAGCCGGCCTGCTGCGGGATGCGCTCACCCTGTGGCGCGGCGTCCCCCTGGCCGGCCTGCCCAGTCCCTGGGCCGCCGACGTACGCGCCGCACTGCACCGGCAGTACCAGGACGCGACCCTCGCGTGGGCCGAGGCCGAACTGCGACTGGGCAACGCGGCCGCCACGGCCGACCGGCTCACCGATCTCCTCGCGGCCGACCCGTTCGCCGAACCGGTCGCCGCGATGCTCATGCGCGTCCGCCACGCCCTCGGCCGAGCCGCCGACGCCCTGAATCTCTACGCCACCATCAGGACCCGCCTGGCCGAGGAACTGGGCACCGACCCGACCGCGGAACTGCAGGCCGTACACCAGATGATCCTGCGCGGTACGACCTCCACGCCGCCGGCCGCGCCCACGCCCGCCCACCGGCCCGCGCTACTGCCACCCGACGCCTACGGCTTCGTCGGCCGGGAGGCGCAGCTGACCCGCCTCGACGAGGCCCTCAACCGGCCCGCGCGGCAGCCGACCGCCCTACCCATCTGCATCGTGACCGGCGCGCCCGGCGTGGGCAAGACGGCCCTGGCCGTGCATTGGGCCCACCGGGTTCGCCACCGCTTCCCCGACGGCCAGCTCTACCTCGACCTACGCGGTTTCGGACCCGGTCCGTCGGCCCTGACCACCGCCCAGGCGGTTCGCCGCTTCCTCGACGCACTCGGCATCGCACCCCGACGGGTACCAGCCGACGTGGACGCACAGCTCGACCTGTACCGCAGCGAACTCGCCAGCCGGCGGGTCCTGCTCCTGCTCGACAACGCACGTGACGTCGCCCAGGCGCGGCCGCTGCTCGCCGGCGGCGCCGGCTCCATGGTGCTGCTGACCAGCCGCAGCCGGCTCACCGGACTGGTGGCCACCGGCGGCGCCCAGCCGGTGCACCTCGACGTGTTCAGCCAGGCCGAGAGCCGGCAGTTCCTGCTCCGCCGCATCGACGACGGCCGCGCCGACGCCGACCCCGCCGCGATCGCCCGGATCACCGAGCACTGCGGCCGGCTGCCGCTTGCCCTGGCCATGGTGGCTGCGCAGGCCGTGCAGCGCCCGGCGTTCCCGCTGGCCACGCTGACCGAGGATCTGGCCCGACCCGGAAGCCGACTCGACGCGCTGGGCGGCGACGACGCCGCGACCGACCTGCGGTCGGTGTTCGCCCACTCGTACGCTGCCCTCGACCCCGCCGCCGCCCGACTGTTCACCCTGCTCGGCGTCTGGTCCGAGCCGGAGGTGACCCTGGCGACCGCGGCCAGCCTCGCTGGCACGCCGCTGCCGGACACCCGCCGGACGTTGGCCCGCCTCGCCGACGCGCACCTGGTGGTGGAACGGTCGACCGGTCGCTACGTCGTACACGATCTCCTTCTCGAGTACGCCGGGGAGCGCCATCTCGACGACGCCGCCCGCGAGGCGGCGACCCGCCGCGCCTTGGACCACCTGCTGCACACCGCCCACGCCGCCAACGTCGCGCTGGCCACGCGTCGCGTCCCGAACCCGCTCGCGCCGCCGCGCCGCGGGGTGGTCGTCGAACCTGTCGGCTCGATGGATGACGCGTTCGACTGGTTCAGCCGCGAGCTGACCCACCTGACGGGGGCGGTCGAGCGGGCGGGCCGCACTCGCGCACTCACGACGTACGTGCCGCAGCTCGCCGACGCCATGAGCACCTTCCTCTACCGCCGGGGCTACTGGGCGGAGCAGCTCGCTGTCCAGGAGGCGGCGCTGCGGGCGTCTCGCGAGCTGGGCCACGTGGCCGGCGAGGCGCGGGCGCGTCTGCTCATCGGCCACGCGCTGACCCCGATCGGCCGCCACGACGACGCCGAGGACAACTACCTCTCGGCTCTCACCCTGTTCACGACGGTCGGGGACATCGACTCCCAGGCACAAACCCATCGCCACCTCGCGTGGCTCAACGAATGCCGGGACCGCTACACCGACGCGCTGCGTCACGCGCGGGAAGCGCTGGCACTCACCGCGAAGGCCGGGACCGAGCACGCCCAGGCCGAAGCTCTCAACCAGGCCGGGTGGTACCACACGCTGCTCGACCAGTACACGGAGGCGGTCGAC
The DNA here is from genome assembly GCF_003626655.1 of Micromonospora costi. Classification (GTDB taxonomy): domain Bacteria; phylum Actinomycetota; class Actinomycetes; order Mycobacteriales; family Micromonosporaceae; genus Micromonospora; species Micromonospora costi. The sequence continues at coordinate 683,480 of NZ_RBAN01000004.1, read as the reverse complement.
TACTCCCAGCGCGCCCTCCACCTGCACCGGCGGCAGGGCAACCGCGCCGGTGAGGCGAACGCGCTGGACAGCCTCGGCTACGCCTTTCACCGGCAGGGCCGTCACGCGGACGCGATCCGGCACTACGAACGCGCCCTCGGGCTGTTCCGCACGATCGGCGCCCGGCTCGACGAGGCCGAGGTGCTCGACCACCTCGGTGACGCCCACGCCGCGGTCGGTGCGGGGGAAGCCGCGCGGGCCGCCTGGACGGACGCGCTGGCCATCGTCGAACCGCTCGGTTACGCCGGTGCTTCCGCCTTGCGGGCCAAGCTGAACAGCCAGACCGCTCCCGGCACGCAACCGCCCTGGCCCGCACCGAAGGAGGCGTAGGGCCAGGGCGGCCGACTTCCGCGGAATGAGGACGATCGAGCAGATCAGCCGTTGCTGACAGCTCTCTGGACGGTCACCGTTCGTCGACGTCGTGACCGGCGGCCACGTCGCCGCACTCGACGAGGGTCACCTGCGCGGCGTGCTGGCGCAGGTACGCCCGCGCGCCCTGGTCGCCGCGCAGGGTCGGGATGATCGCCGCCCAGTGGTCGCGGCCCACCACGACCGGATGTCCCGGCTCGCCGTCGTAGCAGGCCCGCACCAGGCATCCGGGGTGGGCCCGCGCCAGCAGCCGGGCCACCGCCGCCGGGGAGACCCCGGGCATGTCCACCAGGTGTACGCACACCGCCGAGACCCCGTTCATGCCGGCGGCGGTGGCCAGGCCGAGCCGTAACGACGAGGCCATACCCTCGGCCCAACCCGGATTGTCGACCACCCGTACACCGTCCAGGTCGACGGCCGCCCGGGTTTCGCGGGCGCCGGCACCGAGGACCGCGACGAGCGGGTCGCAGCCGCCGTCGCGAAGCACGCGCAGCGCCGGCCCGAGAAACACCGGTGCCTTGGGGCCGCCGTAGCGGCGACCCGCCCCGGCGGCCAGGATCAGCCCGGCGACGCGGCGCGGAACCCGGGACGGACCGCCCATCCGAGCACCCTTCGGTCGACTCGCGGGAGGACGCGTCGTCCGCGAGACCTTCGCTACCAGCGAAGATGGTACGCCGGCCTCGGCGCGGTGTTGCCTGATCCTATCGTTGGAGCGAGGATCGGTCCTGTGCTTCAATCGGGCCGTGGACCTCGCCGAGCTGCGGGCGCTGCTGGCCCGCCACGCCCGACCCGACATGAGCACGGCCATCGAGGGAGTGCTGATCTCGAAGGTCGAGCAGCGCACTCCGCCGACGACGTCCATGTCCGGCACGGTGATGGCGCTCATCGCCCAGGGCGCGAAGCAGATCGCGTTGGGCGACCGCGTCTACGAGTACCGCGCCGGTCAGTACCTCGTCGCCTCCGTCGACCTGCCGGTCACCGGCCGGTTCACCCGGGCCAGCGTCGACGCGCCCGCCCTGGGCTTCGGGCTGGTGCTGCAGCCGTCCATGATCGCGGAACTGCTGTTGCAGGCCGCCCCGGGCGACCTCCCGCCCGCTCCCGCCGGAACGCCGTCGGGGATGGTGGTCAGCGACGCCCCCGACGAACTCGGCGACGCGGTGATCCGCATGCTGCGGCTGCTGGACCGACCCCGCGACCGCGCGGTGCTCGCCCCGCTGATCAAACGGGAGATCCTCTGGCTGCTGCTCACCGGGGAACAGAGCGGCGCCGTCCGGCAACTCGGCCTGGCCGACAGCAGCCTCAGCCACATCGCCCGGGCCGTGACGTGGATCCGCGAGCACTACGCGGAGTCGTTCCGGGTGGAGGATGTGGCCCGCCGGTGCGGAATGAGCGTGTCCGCGTTCTACCGCAACTTCCAGGCCGTGACCTCGATGAGCCCGATCCAGTTCCAGAAGCAGATCCGGCTGCAGGAGGCTCGGCTCCTGCTCGCCACACACGCCAACGACATCACCGGTGTGGGTGTGCGCGTCGGCTACGAGAGCCTGTCGCAGTTCAGCCGTGAGTATCGTCGCCAGTTCGGCGCCCCGCCCAGCCAGGACGCCGCCCGTTTGCGCGGCATGACCCGCGCCACCGTGCCGGCGGTCGTGTGACCGGCGGCGCTCGCCCGGAGCCCGCCGGGCTGACGGACCCTCCACCGGAGACCCCGCCAGCGCTACGCCGGGACCAGAGCCGCGCCGAGAAGGCGGGCCAGCCAGTCGCTACGGGTCCGACGTGCCGCGGCCGACAGAGGAGCCGTCGGATACAGGGCGTCGAAACCGTGGCAGCCGCCCGCCCACACGTGCAGGTCGGCGTGACCACCGGCGGCCCAGATGCGGGTGGCGTAGTCCACGTCCTCGTCGCGGAAGACCTCGGCTGACCCCGCGTCGATGTAGGTCGGCGGCAGGCCGGAGAGGTCGTCGGCCAGCGCCGCTGAGACGTACGCGGGCACCTCGCCGTCGAGACCCGCGAGCACGCAGCGCCAGCCGAACTCGTTCATCTCGGCCGTCCAGACACCCGGACCGCCGGCGTACTGCCGACTGGAGGTGGTGCCGTTGCGGTGGTCGAGCATCGGCCCGATGAGCACCTGGGCCGCGATCGCCGGGGTACCGCGGTCGCGCGCCATCAGCGTGACCCCGGCGGCGAGGCCACCGCCGGCGCTCGCCCCCGCCACGACGATGCGCCCGGGATCGATGCCCAGCTCGGCCGCGTGCTCGGCGACCCAGGTCAGGCCGTGGTAGCAGTCGTCGACCAGCGTCGTACCGCCGACCTCCGGCGCCAGCCGGTAGTCCACCGAGATCACCACGGCACCCAACAGGTCCAGCCAGTCGAGCGGGATGTCGATCTGCGAGTAGCGGTCTCCCATGACCATCCCGCCGCCGTGGATCCAGTAGACGCACGGCGCCGGGCCGCTGCGGGTGGTCCCGGTGGGGCGCAGGATCGACAGGAGGATCCGCGCGCCGTCCGCAGCGGGGACGGTGATCTCGCGCCGCTCCACCGCGCGGCCGTCGAGCAGCGACTCGACCGGCTGCGTCGCGAACCGGCGGACCTGGGCGAGCACCTCGGCGTTGAGCTGGGGAACGGGCATGCCGGCGAGCAACGCGCGCAGGTCGGGGTCGAAGTCGGGTCGTGCCGTCATCGTGAGGAGTCCTTTCGGAAGGTCTTCAGGGGTGTTCAGAACGCGGCCTTGCCGCCGACCGGCACCTCGTCGACGTACTGCGACTCGCCCAGCAGCAGCGGCGCAAGAGCCGCGACCAGCGCCTGCGCCTGCTCGGTGCCGAAGAACGCGGCGTGGGCCTCCGGGCTGGTCCAGCCCTCGGTGACGTGGACGACGTCGGGATTGCCGGCCGAGCGGCCGACCAGGAAGACGACGCAGTCCGGGTGCGGGAGCGACGGCGCGTCGAGCAGCAGCTCGATCAGCTCGTCCGCCTTGCCCGGCCGCGCGGTCATCGTGGCGTGGAAACCGTGGTTGACGGTCATCAGATCTTCCCATCGTGGGTTGCATGACATTTCCTCTGCGCACCCAATCCTGCTGCTCAACCAGCGCAGACGATAGGCGGATGCTCGCCCGCCCTTGCACGATCCTGCCGATTCAGGAAGCGCTATGGCCGCCACGCAAGATGGAGCGGGAGCGCGAGGCCCGAACTGATCGCCTAGCGGGTAGCGGCCGGGGCGAGTAGCGTTCGACGTGGCACCCGGTGTGCCACGTCGAGGTCGGCTTCGCCGTGCGTTCGCTTTGTCCTCCCCGGCGCCGGATGGATGGTGGCTCCCTCGTCCGGCCCTCTGATCGCCCCTAGCCGGAGCGAGGACCGAGTCCTCCGATGACCCATGCTGCCCATCACGGCCTGCTGCGCTGCGATCACCACGACGTGAGGCCAGGCCTGCGGTACGTCACCTTGACCGGTGAAGCCGACCTCGCCACCGCCGATCAACTCGAGCGCGACCTGGGGCGGCTGCTCGCCCCCGCCTGGGTCGTACACCTCGCTCTGGACCTGACCCTGCTGAGGTACCTCGACTGCGCCGCGCTCGCCGTACTGGTGGCCGTCAGACAGGCCGCCTCTGCCAACAGCCAGAAGGTGACCATCAGCGCCGCGGGCGGGACCCCGCAGCGCGTCCTTGCGCTGACCGGGGTCGGGCAGCTCTTCGGCTATCCGCCGCCTGCCGTCGTCTCCGTACCGTCCACCCGCTACGAGCGGATGCCGCCATCTCTACGCCAGGCATCGCTGAGGTTCGCGTCCTGACCCATGGTCCGAGTGATGAGTTGTCGCGCCCGCGCCCGTCATACCTAGGACGGGACACGACGAGGCGGAAGGATGACGTGATGGGTGCGGACACGCGGCTGGGTGAGCTGGGCGTGGGCGGTCTGGGCGAGGTCGACGAGCCGGCGTTCTCGGGGCTGGCGGAGCGGCACCGGCGGGAGCTGCACGTGCACTGCTACCGGATGCTCGGGTCGTTCGAGGATGCCGAGGACACCGTGCAGGAGACGTTCCTGCGTGCCTGGCGGCGGCGGGAGACCTTCGAGGGGCGGTCGACGTTCCGGGCCTGGCTGTACCGGATCGCCACCAACGCCTGCCTGGACATGCTCGCCAAGTGCCGTCCGGAGCCGGCGACGGGCGGCGAGGTGCCGTGGCTGCAGCCCTATCCGGACCGGCTGCTCGACGAGCTGCCCGCGGGCGACGCGGACGAGCCGGAGACCGTCGCCGTCGCGCGGGAGACGATCGAACTGGCGTACCTGGTCGCGGTCCAGCATCTCGCGCCGCGCCCGCGGGCCGTGCTGATCCTGCGGGACGTGCTCGGCTGGCCGGCGAAGGACGTCGCGGAGCTGCTCGGCGACTCCGTCAACTCGGTGAACAGCGCGCTGCAGCGGGCCCGCGCCGGCATGCGGGAGCACCTGCCCGCCGAGCGGCAGGACTGGACCGGCGGCGGGGAGGACGCCGGGACGCGCGAGCTGGTGCGCCGCTTCACCGACGCCAGCGTGGCCACGGACATCCCGGCGCTGACCGCGATGCTGCGGGACGACGTCCGGTGCTCGATGCCGCCCACCCCGGGCCTGCAGGTCGGCCGCGACGCGGTGGTGAAGGACTGGATCGAGGACGGCTTCGGGGACCTGAAGGGCCTGCGCGGCGTCGCGACCTCCGTGAACCGGCAGCCCGCCGTCGCCTTCTACCTCTGGCGGCAGGAGGAGGGTGCGTACCTGCCGCTGACGATCGACGTCCTGCGCGTCACCGGCGGGGCGATCACCGAGATCGTCATCTTCCACGACGACCAGTTCCCGCGGCTCGGGCTGCCGGAGCGCCTGCCGGCGGACGGCACGGAGTAGTCCCCACGCGGACGCGCGCTACGCGGTGGCGCGCGTCTCGGGGTGGTCGCGGGTGCGGTGTCGCCACCCCCGCGGTCAGGACACACAGCCCGTACGCCAGTACCGAACGACGGAGGAGCGTCATGGACAGCATGGATGACACCGGGATCGTCGCACGCCCGGCGTCGCGTCACACCAGCCACACCCACCGACTGCGCGGGCTCGCCGTCACCGGCGTCATCGCCACGCTCGCGGCGATGGTGGCCACCACCCTCGCCGCCGCGCTCGCCCAGGCGGTCGGCGTCGACTTCGAGGTTCCCGATGGTGGCGAGGCGATCCCCTTGCCCGGGTTCGCCGTGGTGACTGGCTTCTTCTCGGTCGTAGGCATCGTCATTGCCGTCGCTCTTCTCCGGTGGAGCGCGCGCCCCGCCGAGCGATTCCTGTGGACGGCAGTGTCGCTGACCGCGATCTCGCTGGTCCCGCCCCTCATCTCCGGGGCGAACACCGCCACCACCGCCGCCCTCCTCGCGCTACACCTCGTCCCCGCCGCGGTGATGATCCCCACCCTGGCGCGGAGCCTCCGCACCCGGACCGACTGAGGACTCCTCCCGTCGTCGGGCGCGTCGATCATTTGTGGCGGCCGTGCACGCCCAGATGGGTGACTCCGAAGCTGTGGTCGTACTTGACGCCGTACTTCATGAGGCGGTCGAGGCCGAGGTGGAGCAGGCCGACGGCGCCCGCGACGGTGAGCGCGCTGTTGTGCCATCCGGCTCCCGCCGCGAGCAGGGCCAGCGGTAGGGGCGCGGTGTGCGCGAGGTTGTAGACCCAGGCGCCGATCCGCGGCCCGGCGAGGTAGGCGAACCACGACAGGTCGGGGACGAGGAACAGCGCCGGGATCAGCCACCAGGGCTGACCCGTGCCGGCGAAGATGGCGAGCCCGCCGCCGGCGACGGCGAGGCCTTCGATTCGCAGCCAGGCCAGTGGCCGGCCGGTGACCACGCCGGTGACGCCGTCGGTCGCCGGTGCCGTGGTGTTCGTGACGGGATGGGCGGTGGTCATGTCTGTCCTCCGGGGGCTGGAGCGGTGCGAGCTGGTCGGTGATCAGGGCTTCGACGAGGCGCGAGCGTTCGCGTGAAGGAACGGCAGCATCAGCGACACCACCTCGTCGGGGTACTGGACGTGCGGGTAGTGACCCGCGCCCTTGATGACCTCGAGCCGGGCCAGGCCGGCCGGCATCGCGGTCACGATCGCCTCGCCCTCGGCCCGCGGGTCGACCCAGTCCGGGTCCAGCGAGCCCTCGATGATCAGGGCCGGGCAGCGGACGTTGCCCAGCTGGGCTCCGGCGTCGGCCGGCGTCGACTGCATCATCTTCCGCAGCGCCGTCATCCGGCCGGGCTCGCGCAGCATGGCGTCGATCTCCGCAAGACGGACGGTCCAGTCGGCGGGCTTCCGCCCGGGGTAGGCGAGGTCGAGGTAGCCCCGCCAGGACGACAGGCTGCCCATCATGGTGCCCGCCAGCCGCAGCGCCCCCTTGCGGTAGGAGGCGACGCGCAGGTCGCCCAGCTTCATCGCCTGCTCGCGGGTGAACGGCGCCAGCTCGACGATGGCGCTGATCAGGTCGGGTGCCTGGGCGGCCGCGATGGTGGCCGAGCCGCCGGAGATCGAGTGCCCGACCAGCACGGCCGGGCCGCCGAGGTGGCGGATCACGGCAAGCAGGTCGCCGGCGATGTCGGTGCGGGTGAAAGAGGGCCAGTGCGCGCTCGACTCGCCGCAGCCCCGCAGGTCGACCGCGGCCACCCGGTAGCCGGAGGCCGCCAGGAGCGGCGCGACGAACCGGTACGCGTCGCGGCTGTTGCCCATGCCGTGAGCCAGGACGACCAGCGGCCCCTCACCGGTCACCTCGTACGCGATCGTGCCGCCGTCGACGGTCAGGTAGTCGGTCACCCGGACCTCCAGGAACGTTGCTGGTTGGCTAAGTGTGTTAGCTACAGGCTAACTGGATTAGCCAACCTCGTCAACATCGGCCCTGGGGCCGGGCCGGTCGGTCCGCTCGCCCTCCGTCCTGTCGCGGGTCGACGCCGAACCGCCGTCACGGAACCGGGAACGCGTCACGCTAGGCTGCACCGGCCATTGTTCCGGCACCGTGGTCACGACTGGTGATCCGACATCCCGGTGCCGGATCCCACATCGGCGTGGATCAAATGCATAAATTGACGCCACTCGACGGACGAATGGTTCTCCAAACGATCGGCCATGAGAAGATCGTCTTCACTTTGATCTTACCGATTGGTAATCGTTGACCATCTCGTGATCCCGCCGTGACCCTGTCGCCACCGGTTTTCCAGGGTAGGAGGGGCGATGAGGTTACGGCACGTAGCGGCCGTGGCGCTAGCCACGGCCATGGTGGGACTCGTATCGGTACCCGTGCAGGCCCGGGTGCTCGATCGGCCATCAACCCAGGTCGGCGTCAAGGTCAAGGGCGTGCCGACGCCCAAGGAGTTCTTCGGCTTCGAGATGGGCGATGAGGGCAACCTGGCCCACTTCGACAGCATCAAGCGCTATTTCAAGCTCATCGCGGACCGCTCCGACGAGGCCGAGTACCAGGTCGTGGACCGCACGACCCTCGGCAACGACTACCCGATTCTGTTGATGAGCAGCAAACACAACCTCAAACGGGTCAACCAGGTTCTCGACATCAACAAGCGCCTGTCCGACCCGCGGGTGATGAAGGCCGAGGCGAAGCGGGCCGGAGTTCCGGTCGACGAATACGCCAGGAAACTCGTCTCCCAGAGCCTGCCGGTCTACTACATCGAAGCGACGATCCACTCCACGGAAGTCGGTCCCACACAATCTCTGGTCAACGTCGTACACCGGCTCGCGACGGAGAACTCCGACTTCACCCGGCAGGTCCTCGACAACGTGATCCTGCTCATCGTCCCCTCGCAGAACCCGGACGGGCAGAAGCTGGTCGTCGAGCACTTCAACAAGACGGCCGGCACCGCCTACGACCGCGTCTACCCGGACCTGTACCACCACTACACCGGCCACGACGACAACCGCGACTGGTTCATGCTGACCCAGAAGGAGTCGCAGACCCGGGTGCGGCTCGAACAGAAGTACCGGCCGGTCGCGCAGCACTACATGCACCAGGCCGGAGCGACGTCGCCGCGGATCTGGTCGCCGCCGTGGGACGAGCCGATGTCCGAGACGCTGGACCCGATCGTCGTGTCCGCGGCCAACTCCATCGGCATGCAGACGCAACGGGACCTCGTGGCCGAGGGCAAGAAGGGTTCGAAGTGGAACGACGCCTACGGCATCCTGTGGAACGCCGACGTCATCGGCTACAGCCCGTTCCTCGGCACGTCGACCTGGCTGACGGAAATCGCCTCCGTCCGGGACCTCGCCTACACCTACACCTCTGACAAGATCCTCGAGCCGGCGAACAAGACCCTGCGGTCGGTGCTGCCGTACGACAGCAAGACCTGGACGCTCAAGCAGATCGTCGAGTACGGGGCCGCGGCGGCCTACTCCGGCATGAAGACGGTGGCCAGCGACCCCGCGTCGTGGCTGTACAACAACCTCTACCTGTCCAACGCCAACAGCGAGACCTGGACCGGCGGCCCGTACGCGTACGTCGTTCCGGCGGACCAGCGCGACCCCTACGCCGTGTACGACATGCTGAAGATCTTCGACTTCGGCCAGGTGGAGATCGACCGGGCCACGAGGCCGTTCACGGCGGGCGACCAGAGGTACCCGGAGGGCTCCTACATCCTCAGGACGAACCAGCCGATGGGCCGCTGGGTCGACCAGCTGCTCCGGATCGACACCTACCCGGACGCCGCCCGCAAGTGCGCCGAATGCCCGCTGATCATGCCGTACAGCGAGACCACCGACAACCTCGCCCTGTTCATGGGCGTGGACGTCGACGCCGTCACGAAGCCCTTCACGGCGACCACCACCCGGGTTCGGGGCATCGAACCGGCGACGCACCAGATGCCGGGCCACCCCGGCCCGAACGGCGCCTACGTCCTCAGCCCCACCTCCTACGGTCTCGGCCAGGTCATCGCCGACCTGCAGGACGCGAATGTGCCGGCGTACCGGGCCAAGGCCGCCGTCACGGTCGCCGGTCGGACCCTTCCCGCCGGCGCGCTGCTCGTGCCGGCCGGCAACTCCACGGCCCGCCAGGTGCTGAGCAAGGCCAGCCAGGACACGGGCCTGCCGGTGTACGCCACCAACGCGGTTCCCACGGTCGCCGCGGTCAAGCTGAAGGACCACACCCGGGTGGGTCTCATCCGTGGGGCCAACAACATGCCCGGCGGGTGGATGATGTGGATGTTCGACCAGATCGGCGTGAACTACGAGGTCGTCACCGCGGACGACTACGCCAGGCTGGGCAGCAAGTACGACACCATCGTGCTCGCACCCGGTGTCTCGGCGAACACCATCACCCGCGGTCTCGACCCCGCCAAGAACCCGCCGGAGTTCCACTGGGCCCGCGGCGTTCCGGACGGACTGGACAAGCTAAAGCAGTTCGTCGAGGCCGGCGGCAACCTCGTGGCGCTGGGCAGCGCGTCGAGCACCGCGGCCACGTCGCTCGGCCTGCCGGTCCAGAACGTCACGCCCACCAATCGGACCACGTTCAGCGCGCCGGGCGCGCTGCTCAAGCAGAACTACGACCCGGCCGTGCCGGCGGCGTGGGGCATGCCCGAGTCGTGGCCGACGTGGTTCAACAACGACGCGGCGTTCAAGGTGACCGGCGACGCTCAGATCGCGGCCACCTACCCCCAGGAGGACAACCTGCTCGTGAGCGGCTACGCCCACGGCACCTCCGCCATCGGCGGCGCCACCAACATCGCCACCTTCGACGTCGGCAAGGGTGAGGCCACCATCGCCGGCGCCCACATCACCTTCCGTACCTGGCCGCGCGCCTCGTGGACCGTGGTCACGAACGCCATGTACAACGGCGCGGGCCAGGACGTGACCGCGCAGCAACTGGCCAGCCTGTTCCGGTAGGGCGGTGGCCCGTCCACGGGCCTGCCCGCGAGCACATCGGCTGCGGTGCCAACCAGGCACCGCAGCCGATGTGTCACCGCGACGTCGCTCGTACGCCTCGCGTCACGGAATGAACGTCACCTCGGGGAAGGCCGCGCTCGGACCGTCCAGCAGATGCCCCCGTTGCCGCAGGTGCAGATCGAAGAACGCGAGCGGGTACGCCTGCTGGATCCGAACCGCACGGGCGGGATCGAGCGTCCCGATGAAACCTCGCAGCTCGTCGTCGCTCATCCCGATGCCTCTCGCCAGCTGCGGGATCAGCCACTGCACGTCGCAGTACGACGAATGGACCGCACCCTCGGCCTGGACCGTGAGCCGCCACCCACGCAGACGCGACCAGAACTCGGCCACGCTCGGTTCCGCCGCCCGGGTGAACGCCGCCGTCATCAGCATGAACGGCCGGTCCAGCTCCCGGGTCGGCGGTTGTGACTGCATCGGGCCGTCGAAACTCAGCCCGGCCCGCACGCGCCGGTCCTCGGCCATGACGAGAGCGGTCGCCGTCGCGCCCTTCGACCAGCCGAACATGCCGATGCGACGCAGGTCGAGGGCCGCGCCCAGGCCGGCCGGCAGCGGCCGGCGCCCGGCGTCGGGATTGCGCCCGGCGGCGAGGTCGGCGACCCGGTCGAGCACGAACCGGACGTCCTCGGCGAAGTCCCACGGTGTCAGCGCCGGGTCGTTCACCGGGACGATGACCCGGCCGTCGGGGAACTGGCTGAACGCGTCGTGCGTGTGGTCCACCGTGACCACCACGTACCCGTGACTGGCCAGCTCCTGGACGACGATCGTGGTGTCGGAACGGTGGTCGTGCGCGCCGTGCGAGAAGACGACGACGGGCAGGCGTTCACCCCGGCGTCGTCGTACCGGCGCACCCTCGTGCCCGGCCGTGAGTGGCGCCACCGCCGCGTCGGCGCCGAACCCGGCGACCGTGAGGAGTTCGCGGAGCGGGGCCGGCGGCATCCACCGCGCGAGCGGGTACCGCCAGGTGTTCCGGGCCGGGTACCAGACGCTGGTCATCAGCTCGCGGTACCGCCCGGGGCCGGCCGCCGGATCCGGACGCGACCGGTCGACCAGATGCAGCGACACCGTGCCCACCGGAAACGGCCCGGTGGGCGGGGGGAGTGTGGGGCGCACCGGGTCCGGCGTGGCCGCAGCCGTACTCGCCCGGCCTGCGGCGCCGATCGGCGCGGCCACGCCGGCGGCCAGTGCGGCGGCGAGTGCGCGGCGGCGTGTGATGAGCTGCCGCTGGTTGACGCCTGTGGTGGTCATGGCCCTCCCTCGGTCGGTCCAACTACACGCCGAGAGTATACGCCGAGAGTATATCCTCGGATAGTAGGCGCGTGTGGCCGACGTCGTCCGTCAGCGCGCGGCGCTCAGGGTGGCCAGGTAGTCGTCCAGCATCTCCACCTGCCGTTGCGGCGGAAACGCCGCCGGATCGAACAGGGCCTGGACCACCAGCCCGAGGACAAAGGACTGCGCGCCAGCGGCGATGCGGGCGGGGTCGCCGGGAGGCAGTTCCCCGAGTTCCTGGGCTGCGGCCACCCGCTCGGTCAGCCTGGCGCGGCCGTTCGCGTACTTGCGGCCGTAGTCCGTGCTCAGGTCGGGATCGGAGAGTGCGGTGTCCCAGGAGGAGACCCAGATCCGGTTGCTGTCGGTCGCCTCGGGGGTCAGCGGAAGGATGTCCAGCAGCGCGTCCCTGAGGGCGGCCAGGCCGGCACCGGTGTGACGGCGGGGGCGGGAGGCGGTGCGCTGGTCGAGCAGGTCGAGGGCGTACCGCACGAGGGCCTGTTTGGTGGGGAAGTAGTGCGTGAGCAGGCCGGTGGTCGCGTCGAGTTCGGCGGCGACGGCGCGCAGGGTCAGGCCGGCGAAGCCCCGGGCGGCCATGACCTGCCAGACCGCTTCGGAGACATCGCGCCGGCGAGCCTCGTGATCTCCCTTGGTGCGTGGCATGCCGCCACGGTACATTGCCGTAACGCTTGTTATGTGAATGGAGGCTCCCATGTTCTCGCTGCCGCTGCGCGGTGCTCGCCTCGGGCCGCTGGAGGTCTGGCACGCCGGGGAGTTCGCCGACCATCTCGACCGGGCCCGCGAGCACATCCGGCCCTGGGTCGGCGCCGCCTTCGTCACCGACGACGTGGACGGGGCGCGGGCCACGCTCACGCGGTACGCCCACCGCCAGGCCGACGACGGCGCCCGCCTGTACGGAATTTGGCGGGAGGGCGTGCTGGTCGGCGGGGTGATGTTCACCAGCTTCGACGCCACCGTGGGCTCGTGCGAGATCGGTTGCTGGCTCGAACCGTCGGCCGAGGGCCACGGGCTTGTCATGCAGGCGTGTGACGTGTTGTTGGACTGGGCGTTCACGTCCCGGGGGCTGCACCGGGCCGAGTGGCACTGCCGGGCCGACAACGACCGCAGCTCGGCGGTGGCCAAGCGGCTCGGCATGACGCTGGAGGGTGTGCGCCGCGAGGCATGGCCGTACGCGGGTGTGCGCTACGACAAGCAGGTGTGGGCGGTCCTGGCATCCGACTGGCGGTCCCAGCGCCAGTCGCCGGTCAGGCCTTGAAGGTCTGCTTGGCCAATGCGTGATCGCCTCGACGATCTCGGTGGGTGCGGCGGCGGCCCATGGTGTCAGTCGGCGAGGAGCGTTCGCGCTTCGGCGTCCTGGGAGGCGGCCCAGGAGGCGAGCAGGCGTAACGCGTCCTCGGACGTCGAGCCGGGCTCGGCGGTGTAGATGGTGAGGGTGAGGCCCGGCTCGGCGGCCATCTCCAGCCCCTCGTAGGCGAGGGTCAGGTCCCCGACCACGTGATGACGGTATTTCTTGACGCCGGTGCCGTGGTGCCGCACGTCGTGGGCGCCCCAGCGTGCGCGGAACTCGTTGCTGCGAGTGGAGAGCTCGCCGACGAGATCGTGCAGTTCCTTGTCGTGCGGATCGCGGCCGGCCTCGGTGTGCAGGATGGCGACGCAGACGTCGGCCGCCAGGTCCCACTCGGGGTAGAAACGGTGTGCCCTGTCGTCGAGGAACGTGAACCGCGCGATGTTGGCGGGACGCTGCGCGTCGGCGTACGCCTCGGCGTAGAACGCCCGTCCCAGCCGGTTCGCGGCGAGCAGGTCCATGCGGCCGTTGCGCACGAAGGCGGGGCCGTGGGTGACCGCGTCGAGCGTCCACTGGAGGCTGGGACGCACCGACCAGGACCTCGCCGTGCGCCGCCGGGGCCGGATGAGCGCGCTACTGCCGTCCGCGGCGCGCGCCAGGTTGAACAGGTGTGCCCGCTCCGCGTCGTCGAGCTGCAACGCCCGCGCGATCGCCGTCAACACCGACGGCGACACCCCGGCGAGGGCGCCGCGTTCGAGTTTCGCGTAGTACTCGATGCTCACGCCGGCCAGTACGGCGACCTCTGCGCGGCGTAGGCCGGGGACCCGGCGGTTCGTGCCGGCCGGCACCCCCGCCTGCTCGGGGCTGATCTTGGCTCGCCGCGAGACGAGGAACTCGCGGACCTCCCTGCGGTTGTCCACGCCTCGACGGTACGTGGCGCGGCCGCACGGTGGGGTGTACTACCGGTACACCTCACAGCGGGAACTCCCTGCGCGGGCCGTGTCGCGGTTATCTGGGTAGCCGATGAGTCATCGGTCCGCTCCGCTCGGCCTGGGCGAGGGCCGTCGCCTCAGCCGTCACAGTGGGAAGGAAGACCCTGATGCGTGGTGCCGTTCTGCACGCTCCCGGCGACGTCCGCGTCGAGGAGCGCGAGGATCCCCGGATCCTCCTCCCGACCGACGCGATCATCCGCCTGTCCGCCGCCTGCGTCTGCGGCTCCGACCTCTGGCCCTACCGGGGCGTCGATGCGGTCAACGGACCGTCCCCGATGGGCCACGAGTACGTCGGCGTCGTCCAGGAGGTCGGCAGCGAGGTCACGAACATCAAGCCCGGCCAGTTCGTCGTCGGCTCCTTCTTCGCGTCCGACAACACCTGCCCCATCTGCCGTGCGGGCTACCAGAGCTCCTGCATCCACCGGGAACCCATCGGCGGGCTCGGCGCCCAGGCCGAGTACCTGCGCGTCCCCCTGGCCGACGGCACACTCGTCGCCACCCCGGACATGCCCTCGGACGATCTGATCCCGGACCTGCTGGCCGCCTCTGACGTGCTCGGCACCGGCTGGTTCGGGGCGGTCGCCGCCGGCGTGGGTCCCGGCAAGACCGTCGCCGTCGTCGGTGACGGCGCGGTCGGCCTGCACGCCGTGCTCGCGGCCCGGCACTTTGGCGCCGAACGCATCATCGCGATGAGCCGGCACGAGCCCCGCCAGAAACTCGCCGCCCACTACGGCGCGACCCACATCGTCACCGAACGCGGCGACGCCGGCGTGGCACGGATCAAGGACCTCACCGACGGGCTGGGCGCGCACTCGGTCATCGAGGCGGTCGGCACGCAGGAATCGATGATGCAGGCCATCCGCTCCACCCGGGCCGGCGGGCACGTCGGTTACGTCGGGGTCGCCCACGACGTCCAGCTGCCCGGTAGGGAGCTGTTCTTCTCCCATGTCCACCTGCACGGCGGTCCCGCTCCGGTGCGCCGCTTCCTGCCCGAGCTGATCGACCTGATCTGGAACCGGCAGATCGACCCGGGCCGGGTCTTCGACCTCACCCTTCCGCTCGCGCAGGCCGCCGAGGGCTACCAGGCCATGGACGAACGCCGCGCCATCAAGGTCCTCCTCAAGCCCTGACCAACCGCCACCCCGCGCGGCCGTCGCCGACGTGCGGGGCTGCGGCATGCCGGTTGCGCGAGCCCCTCTTCCACGAGCCGGGCGTCACGGCGAGCGCCTGCGCGGCCATGGTCGCTCCGGTCGGCCGCGCCGAGGGCGGGTCCCCTCACGAGCGTGATGCCTCAGAGGCATCACGCTCGCGGTGGGACCAAACCGTGTCGATCAGGGGACGTCGCGGACCCCCGTTGACGCGATGTAGGTGGGCGTCGTCCGCTGGCCCGTATCAATTAGTTCAAGGTCAACTAAGAAAAATTAAGCCTTGACCGTTGACCCCTTAAGAAAGTCAAGATACAAATAAACGGCAGGCGGGACGACGGGAGCAAGGGGGACAGCGTGGACTGGCAGGAGCTGACGGACCTGACGCAGGGGCGGCCGTTCACGGTCGAGCGGGTCCGGCTCGCCGGCAGCGGCGTGGTAATCGAGGGCCAGTTCGAGCCGCCGCAGTTGGCTCAGCTCAGCGCCGACGACCAGGTGTTCGTTGCCGCGTTCGTGCGGTCCCACGGCTCGATCAAGGAGATGGAGCGGATCTTCGGGGTGAGCTACCCGACGATCAAGTCCCGGCTCAACCGGATCGCCGAGCAGCTGGACTTCGTCGACACCGATCCGGCGCCCACCGGAGCCGACGTCGTCGACCGCCTGCGACGGGGAGAGATCAGCGTCCAGGAGGCGCTGGCCGAGTTGGAGGGCTCTCGATGATTCCGCAGCTGGTGACCGTGGGTTATCGCCGTCGCGACGGCCGCAGGCTGCGGCTGTACGTCCCCGTCCTGCCGATCCTGCTGGTGCTCTCGCCGTTGCTGCTGATCGCCGTGCTCGGCGGACTGGTCGCGTGCCTCGCCACGCGGGTGAGCCCGCTGGGCGCACTGCGCGGCACCGGGCACCTGCTGTGGGCGCTGCCCGGCACCCGGATCGAGGTTGAGCAGGGCCGCACGGCCGTGCTGGTAAGCGTCAGGTGAATCGGAGGGGGAGGAACAACAATGAACGAACAGCGCCGCCAGATCCTGCAGATGCTGGTCGAGGGCAAGATCACCGCTGACGAGGCCGAACGGCTCATCAACGCCCTCGAACGGGACCAGCCCGAATCGCCGCCGGGAGCCACCTCCCGCCCGAAGCCCCGACCGAAGTACCTGCGCGTGCTCGTGACCTCGGAGGACGACTTCGACGGGCCGGGCCGGATCAACGTCCGGGTCCCGCTGCAACTGCTGCGCGCCGGGGTCCGGCTCACGAGCCTCATCCCTCCGCAGGCGCTCACCCAGGCCAACGCGGAGCTGCGCAGGTCGGGCGTACCGATCGACCTCACGCAGCTCAAGCCGCAGCACATCGAGGAGCTCATCGAGCACCTCGACGACATCACCATCGACGTCGACCAGCCCGACGCCAAGGTGCAGGTGTTCTGCGAGTGACCCAGCGGCGGCGCCCGCCGGGCCACGGGGCCGGCGGGCGCCGGGTGCACCGGGCGTCGCACCGTCCGTAACCGATCGCCGCGCGGCGCTGCGGGCCCTGACGTCTCGTCGGCCTCGCCGCGCCGGCGTTTGTCCGCCCGGCGGGTGGGTAGCGGGTTGCATGACCCTGGCGACACAAAGCACGGTGACGAACGTGGGGCGAGGCATCGCCGCCGGTGTCGCTGGCACCGCCGTGATGACCGCGTTCCAGAAACTGGTCGAGATGCCGGTGACCGGCCGTGCGGACAGCTACGCGCCCGCGGACTTCGCCGAACGGGTCCTCCCGGTCCGGGCGACCAGCGCCAAGGCGCGCAAGCAACTCAACTACGCCACCCACTTCGCTCTGGGTGGCATGTGGGGCACCGCCTACGGTCTCGCCGCCCGCGCCGGTCTGCGCGGACAGACGGCGGTGAACGTCGTGTTCGCCACCGTCTACACCGGCGACCTCCTCCTCAACACCGCGCTGGGGCTGTACCGACCGACACGGTGGTCCGCGCGGGACTGGATCGTCGACCTCGTCGACAAGTACGTCCAGGCCCAGGCCACGGGGCTGATCTTCGACCGCCTGCTCGACCCACGGACGTCGTAGCGGTCCCCGACGGTGACGCCGGTCCCGCACACGGCCACCGCGCCCGGCCGATCCGCGCCGCCGACCGCCCGGGAATGGCAAGGTGGAGGTCCATGGACAGGACACAGGTCGCCGGCTGGCTCGCCGCCTACGAGCGGGCGTGGCGGACACCGGGCACGGACACGCTGGTCGCGCTCTTCACCGAGGATGCGAGCTACCAGCAGGGGCCGTACTGGACACCCGTCGTCGGGCTGCCGGCCATCGGCCGGATGTGGGAGCAGCAGCGCAAGGGCCCCGACGAGGTGTTCGATCTGACCAGTGAGATCGTCGCGGTCGAGGGGGACACAGCGGTGGCGCGCCTGGAGGTCCGCTACGGCGACCCGGTCGACCAGGAGTACCGCGACCTGTGGATCATGCGATTCGCCGACGACGGGCGCTGCCGCTCGTTCGAGGAGTGGCCGTTCTGGCCGGGACAGCAGCCGGCCAACCCACCGGACGCATCGTGACCCGAGGAACCCCCGCGTCGCCGCCGGCTCAGTCGTGGTCGAGGCGCAGTCCCGCGACGAGGAGCCCGACCATGCGGCGGGCGTCGTAGCGCGGGTCGTTGCCCGCGCCGACACAGAGATTGCCGATGCCGCGCAGCAGGGCGTAGGCGTCGATGTCGGAGCGGATCTCGCCGGCCGTGGCAGCCGCGTCGAGAAGCTGGGCGCACACAGGGACGAGGCGGTCGAGGAAGTAGGCGTGCAGGGTCTCGAAGGCGGCAGCGTCGGACTGCAACGCCTCGGCGAGGCCGTGCTTGGTGACCAGGAAGTCGACGAACAGGCCGATCCAGCCTGCCAGGGCGGCGTGCGGTGTGCCGCTGGTCGCCAGCAGCGCGGGGCCGGCCGCGGCACATGCCTCCACCTGGTGCCGGTAGACGGCGACGATGAGATCGGCCCGCGTCGGGAAGTGGCGGTAGATCGTGCCCACACCGACGCCGGCCCTGGCGGCGATGTCGCGCACGGGCGCGTCGACGCCCGCGGCGACGAACGCCGCGGCGGCCGCGTCCAACAGTCTCTGCTGGTTGCGCAGCGCGTCGGCGCGCTTCCGCGGGGCCGCCTGGGCTGATCCGCTGTCGATGTCGGCCACGGCGCCGTTACCTCCGTCACTCACCTTGCTAACCGGAACGCTGTTCCGTATGTTGGTTAACGGAACGCGGTTCCGCTTGCTCATGATGCCACGAGCCCGCGATCCGCGACCACGTGCACCCCGACCCGCTCCACCTTCGGAGGGAACCCACATGCAGTACCGCACCTTGGGCCGCACCGGCGTCCAGGTCAGCACCCTCGCGCTCGGCGCCATGAACTTCGGCAGGATCGGCAACACCACCCAGGACGAAGCCACGGCCATCGTCGATGCCGCCCTCGACGCCGGGATCAACCTCATCGACACCGCCGACATGTACAGCAACGGCCAGTCCGAGGACATCGTCGGCAAGGCCATCGCCGGCCGCCGCGACGACATCGTGCTGGCGACCAAGGCGACGATGCCCATGGGCGACGAGCGCAACCATCGGGGCAGCTCCCGCCGCTGGCTGGTCACCGCGCTGGACGACAGCCTGCGCCGCCTCGGCGTCGACCACGTCGACCTCTACCAGATCCACCGCTGGGACCCCGACACCAGCGACGAGGAGACGCTGTCGGCGCTCACGGACCTGCAGCGGTCGGGGAAGATCCGGTACTTCGGCTCGTCGACCTTCCCGGCCTACCGCATCGTGCAGGCCCAGTGGGCCGCCCGCGACCACCACCTGAGCCGCTACGTCACCGAGCAGCCCAGCTACTCGATCCTCCAACGCGGCATCGAGGCCCACGTCCTGCCCGTGACCGAGCAGTACGGAATGGGTGTCCTCGCGTGGAGCCCCTTGGCCTCCGGATGGCTGTCCGGCGCGGTACGCGAGGGCCGCCAGATCGCCACCAACCGCTCCACGTTCATGCCGGAGCGCTTCGACACCACCATCCCCTCCAACCGGGCCCGGCTCGACGCCGTGGAGCGACTGGCCACGGTCGCCGACGACGCCGGCCTGACCATGATCCAGCTCGCGCTGGGCTTCGTCACCGCGCACCCCGCCGTCACCAGCGCGATCATCGGCCCCCGCACGCTCGACCACCTGCACTCGCAGCTCGCCGCAGCGGAAACCGTGCTCACCGCCGACGTGCTCGACGCGATCGACGCGATCGTCGCTCCGGGCGTCGACCTCGCCGCACACGAGAAGTTCGACACGCCGCCCGCCCTGCTCGACGCGTCACTGCGGCGCCGCGCCACGGCGATCAGGTAGCCGAGGCCACGGGGACCGTCGGACCCGTCAGGGAGGATGGGGATCGTCGCGAGCGCGCGGGGGAGGGCGTCATGACGGGAACCCGGCAGGTCCTGTTCATCCAGGGCGGCGGCGCGGGTACGCACGACGACTGGGACGACAAGCTTGTCGACAGTCTGAGGCGGAAGCTCGGGAACGGGTACGAGGTCCGCTACCCGCGTATGCCCGACGAGGGCGACCCGAGCTACCCCCGGTGAAGCGCGGCCATCCGGCGGGAGATGGCGGCGCTGGACGACGGCGCGGTCGTCGCGGGCCACTCGGTGGGCGGGACGATCCTCATCAACACACTCGCCGAGCGGTCACCGGAGCGAAAGCTCACGGCGATCGTGCTGATCGCCGCTCCGTTCGTCGGCGCCGGCGGCTGGGCCGGCGACGAGTTCACACTGCCGCACGACCTCGGCGCGAGGCTGCCGCACGGCGTGCCGGTGCATGTGTTCCACGGGCTCCAGGACGAGACGGCCCCACCGTCGCACGCCGACCGGTACGCCCGCGCCATCCCGCAGGCGCGGGTGCACCGGCTACCCGGGCGCGATCACCAGCTGGGCAACGACCTCAGCGAGGTGGCCGCGGCGATCGGTCCGGACGGTCCGGTCAGCTAGGGAAGGCTGGCCGCCGAGAGCGCGGCGGCGACCCGTGACGCCTCGTGCCGGCCCTGGTCGCGCGCGGCGGCCACGAGTGCCGGCACGACCGACCTGTCCATCACGTTTCTTCCCCGCGCTCGTCTGGAGGCCCGGTCCGGCAGCAGCAGCTCCACCCGTCGATCCGACCCCAGCGCGGCGCGCTGCCTCCCGATGCGCGCCCACGGTCCGATGGCGGCGGTGCTCGGTGCGAGCGCGACCACCGGGCCGTTGCCGGGCGCGAGATCGAGGTTGAGGGTCGACCGCATGCCTCCGTCCATGTGGCGGTGGCCATCGATGCTCACCGGAGCGGCGGAGAGCGGCATGGCGCAACTCGCGGCGACGGCATCCACGAGGGGTACGCCGTCGTGCCTCGTGATGATCCGGCTTCTACCGGATTCGGCGTCCACCGTGACGATGCGGAGGTCCGCCTCCTTCCAGGTGTGGTCCGGCAACCGGGCCTCGGCGATGCGGCGGTGCTGCGACGGGTCGTGGATGGTCGCGGCGAGAGCGAGTCGGCCGATGCGGCGGGCCGCGTGCTCCGGGCCGCGGGTGAACAGTTGCGCCCGCGCGAGCCGGAGGAGGTCGGAGAAACCCAGTCCGGTCGCCGTCTCGTGGGCGACGCCCTGGTGCTGGCGTTCGTAGAGCTCCGCCACCGGGGTTCCGCTGGCCACCTGGGCGCCCACGACGGCACCCGCACTGGTGCCGAGGAGTACGGCGTCCGGGGTCACGGTCACCCCCTCGTCCGCGAGCCCGGCGAGGAGCCCCACCTCCCAGGCGATGCCCGCCACCCCACCGCCACCGAGCACCCACACCGGGCACGCATCGTTCGTCATCAGTACCTCACTTCGAGTTCGGTTACTGCGAACAGTGTACGCAGTTTAGTGCATCACGGCTGATCTGCCAGAAGGTGGCCGCGCAGGAAGGCGAGGATCTCCCGGCGCGCCGGGCGGGCGGCCGGTACGAGGCCGGGCGTGCTGAGAAAGGTGTGGGTGGCCTTCGGGTAGCACGCCAGGCGGGCATCGGTGCCGTCCTCGCGGAGACGTTCGACGTACCGGTGCCCGTGGTCGGCCAGAGGGTCCAACCCAGCGGTGACGACCAGCGCCGGCGGCAGGCCGGCGAGGCTGCCGAACGCGATCGGGGACACGCTGCGCGGGTCGAGGGTCGGCGGCACGCTCAGATTGCGGCTGGCACGCAACCTGGACAGCGGAAGCGTGGGGTTGTCGGCGTTCGCCGTGACCGACGGGTAGTCGGTCATGTTCTCGGTCCAGTCCGTGCTCGGATAGTTCAACACCTGGGCGCGCAGCGGCGGGCCGTCCGTACGGGCACGCAACGCGATGAGGGCCGCGATCATGCCGCCGGCGCTCTCGCCCATCACCGCGACGGTCGCCGGGTCGATGCCCCAGCGGGCGGGGTCAGCGACAAGCCGTACGAGCGTGTCGTAGCCGTCCTCGATCGGGCGGGGCAGCGGGTGCTGCGGCGCGAGGCGGTACTCCACCGACACGACCACCGCCGGACAACGGGCCGCGAGGTGGCTGTTGAGCCAGTCGTTCTGCGCGGCGGTGCCCGCGATGAAACCTCCACCATGGAACGAGAGGATCAGCGGCAGCCGTCGAGGCGCCGCCCTCGGGCGGTGCACCCGCAGCATCAGCCGACGACCCGGAAGGTCGATCGCGGCTTCGTCGATGCGGGCGCGCCGGTCCGGCAGGCCGGTGACGATGCGCGCGGCACGGGACGATCCCGCACGGTTCGCCTCGTCGCGAGCGGCGATCACCTGGTCGTCGGTCATGGCCTCCCAGTTCCGGGCGTCCCGGAGCATGCGGGTGCCCAGCGGGGCTCTGCCCCTCATGTCGTCCCCGACCCGGGCGCGTGCTGTGCCATCGGCCGCCTCCTACCGTCCGTCACGTGACTCAGGGCCACCGTGCGTCTGCCGGATGACGGTCAGCATCGCTGGCGGATCAGCGAGTGTCTTGGAGAAATGTTCCGCCCTGCCAGCCAGTGGCGGGAGCACCCGTCACCGTTGCGGTGCTCACGCCCGCGTGGGCCACGCGACGTCGTCGACCGCGAGCCACGGCGCAACCGCCACGGCCCGGGGCGTCATACCTGCGATGGCCATGACATCCCGGCAGAGGTGGGATTGATCGGCGAAACCACTCTCCGCCGCGACCTGAGCGACACCCCGTCCGCCGGCGAGGCGGTGCGCCACGTGGTCGAACCGGACCACCATCGCGGCGCGTTTCGGCGTGAGACCGATCTGGGACCGGAACCGGGACCACAGCCGTTTGCGGCTCCAGCCCACCTCCGCCGCCAGTCGCTCGACCCGTACCCGCCCGCGGCTGCGGACGATCCGCCCCCAACTGACGGCGACCTCCGGATCCACCGCCCGGCCCGCGTCCTGCCGTCGGGCGAGCGCGGCCTCCACGACCGCGAATCGGTCCTGCCACGACCCCGTAGCGCGCAGTTGCTCCCGGACCCGCTCGGCGTCGCGCCCCCAGAGATCATCGAGCGCGATCACGCCGGTGCCCCAATCGTGCGAGTCCCCCAACACCGAATGGGCGAGCACCGGCGAAAGCCGTAGCTGCAGAAGGTCGGCGTCCCGTCCGCACCCTCGTACGCGGCCCGGAGCCAGACCGACGACGACGCTGCCTCGCTTCCGCCCGCCGCTGGCGCCATCCACGACCAGCGCGTCGCCGAGATCGACGAACACCGTGAGCGCCGGGTGCGGAACCATCTGAAGCTCGACGGGTCCCTCCGCCCGACCGCGGAACCCCGCCATGCGGACCCCCGTCACGCGGCTCGGCCGTGCGGGGACCGCGATGTCCACCACGGCCCCCGCGACACGAACCGGCCCGCCAGGTCGCACACGGTCATGGTACGAGCCACCCGCGCGGCGCACGGCCTCGCTTCAAACCAGCAACTGCTCCCGCAGCCTCGCGCCCAGGTTGAACCCACCGACCACCCGAGGGCCGCTCGGATCGTGGACGTCGAGCGTGTTGTTGCGGCGCATCAACTCGCGCATCGCAGGTGGCAGCCGGGGCGGGTCGTCCATGGCGGCGAGAACCTGCCCGGCGGTCGTGATCATCCGGTCGGCCAGGGCCGCGGCATCGGTGTCCACCCGCACCCGTCCGTACTCCCAGCCCGCGGTGGTGAGGTCGAGCACCTCGAACAGGTGGACCAGCAGCGGGTTCGGGTCGGTCACCCGGTCGAGCCGGGACGCCTGGCTGCCGGCCACCGTGACGGCGGCGGCCACCTGCACGTACGGATGAAAGCCGCTCGGCAACGCGAACAGCGGCCACCGCAGCGCGGGCCCGGCCTCCCTCCACAACGGCCGGTAGTTCCGGCGGTGCACCAGGAGTCGCCGGCCCGTCCGGACGTGTATGTCGTGGGCCTGGGCCTGCAGGTCCGCGTGGGCCTCGTCGGCGACCTGACAGAGAATCCGGGCCGCCACCACCAGGCCGTCGTCACCGTCCAACGTGCTGGTGACCGCGTCGACCTGCTCCGGAAACCGGACCCGCGTGGCGGCGCCGTACCGGTGCTGGACGTCCCGTAGCAACGCCTGCTGCCGCTGCGGATCGAGGTGGACCCGCCCGCCGCCGCCCAGCAACCGCCGGAGCCAATCCATCGCGCCTCGTTTCCACCGCACCATCCCGGACCGCGCGGCAATGCTAGTGCGCCGAGCATCGTGTAGCGGTGATGGGGTGGCGGGTCGGGGGCTTGTCGTTTCTGTACAAGACCATCGCTATGGCCGCCTCCTAGCATGGGCGCCGGTGTTCCGACGAAGAGGAGAGAAGGCGCATGCGTCAGCTGGTCTACACGGGGTTCATGTCGCTCGACGGCGTGGTGGACTCGCCCGGCGGTGGGCCGGGGGAGGAGCACCGCAGCGGTGGCTGGGTGTTCAAGGACGTCGACGTCCTGCCCGAGGCCTTCGCTCTCAAGGGGGAGGAGCTCGCCGAGACCAGCGCGCTGCTGTTCGGCCGCCGCAGCTACGAGGTGTTCGCGCCGGTCTGGCGTGACTCGGAGGACCACGCCGCCTACAAGGACCTGCCCAAGTACGTCCTGTCGAGCACGCTGTCCGAGGACGCCCTGGTCGACGGTTGGGGCCCGACGACGATCCTGCGTTCCACCGACGACGTCCTCGATCTGAAGAAGAGCGAGGGCGGCGCGATCTTCATCCACGGCAGCGCCGAGCTGACCCGGCGCCTGTCGGACGCGGGCCTGATCGACCGTTACCACCTGCTTGTGTTCCCCGCCCTGCTCGGCGCCGGGAAGAGCGTGTTCAGCACCTCGGACAAGGAGAAGCAGGTGCTGCGCCTGCGGGACTTCGCCGCCTACCCGAACGGCGTGGTGAAGCTGATCTACGACGTCGCCGGCTGAACCAGATCCAGGGCGATGGCGCCGCCGGCCCCCTCCCGCAGCTGCCGTGCCGTGCGTCCCACGTACCGTTGCAACGACCGGGCCAGGTGCGGCTCGTCGAAGTATGCGAGCCGGCTGACGACGTCGGCGACCGCGAGGCCGCCGGCCAGCAGCGCCGCGGCCTCGCGGGCGCGTTCGATCTGCCGTACGGCGCCCTGGGTCAGCCCGGTCGCGGCGCGGAACCGGCGTTCGACGGTGCGAGCCGACACCGACGGGCAGGCGCCCCGGCGAACCTCGGTGACCAGCGGATCCCGGACCACGGCTCCCCAGCGGACAAGACGGTCGACCAGGGCCTCGGCGTCGTCCGGGCCGGGTGTCTCCCAACGCGCGCCGTCCAACCGGAAGGTCCGAGCCGTGGCGTCGGGCAGTTCCGCGCCCGCGTCGACCAGGGCCGGCGTGGGAACGACCCGCAGTGACGTGCCGAGCGAGAACTCGATGCCGACGAACGTCGCGTCCACCGGCACGGGCGCGACGCCGGCGCCGGTCTCGGGGCCGGAGACCGCCGCGTACGCCCCGCCCTCCTGCGTCCAGAACACGAGGCCCCAGTGCGCCGTCGCGACGGAAGTCATCTGCGTGACCTGCTCGCTCGCGCAGGTCCACACGGTGTCGACCCACGGCGAATCGGACGCTCGCGTCGTGAACCGCAGTCCCACGGCAGCAGAGTAGCGGCTGGACTGCGCCCGGCAGGGTCCCCTCGAGGCGCGCCCGGGGTCGCGGCGACGGTCAGGAGACCGCGGCCTCCATCAACTCCATGATCTTCTTCTCGACCGCCGGGCTCCACGTCTGGATCGCGTACGACACCGGCCACAGGTCGCCGTCGTCGAGGGTGGCCGCGTCCTGGAACTCCAGGGTCGAGTAGCGGGTGTTGAACTTGCCCGAGTTCTTGAAGGCGACCACGATCTTGCCGTCGGCGTTGGCGTAGGCGGGCATCCCGTACCAGGTCTTCGGCGACAGGTCCGGAGCGGCAGTGGTCACCGCCACGTGTACGCGCTCGGCGAGCGCACGATCCTCCGGCGCCATCTTCGCGATGCTGTCGAGTGCCGCTTGCAGATCGTCCGCCTTCTTGGTGCCCTTCTTGCCCTGGGTGCGCAGCTCGGCGGCGCGCGCCTTCATGGCGGCGCGCTCGTCGGCGCTGAAGCCGTGGGATTCTGTCGTGGAGGTCTTCGCGGGCATCGCGGGCTGCCTTTCGATGGTCCAGGCTCGGCGACGTGCCGGCCGTCTGGAAGAAAGGCTAGGCCGGACGGCACTCGGGCTGCTTCTCGATTCCTGATCAGGTCGACGGCCACGGGTACCACGTGTCGCTCCGGCAGCGGCTAGGCTCGTGGCCCCGGAAGCCGAGGCCCACCGCTGGAGCAGGTCGTGATGCTGGAGTCAGCCAAGGCGGGAAGCTGGTCGGCGACCTGCTCTCCGTGCCACCGGAACGGCTGTGCAACCCCACCGCCAGTCGGCAGCCGATGAACGCGCCGCTGCAGGCCTGGATCGGCGACACGTGCACCATCGTGGCCGGCCCCGCCGACCTCGACGCCGTCCTCGACCGCGTACCGAGTAACGGCATGTCGCTGGTCAGCGAAGACGGCGTGCAGACCCTGTTCGTCAACCTTGCCGGCCACCAGTCCGGGCTGACGTGGGAGGACGCGACCGACATCCTGCTCAGTTGGGGGCCGCTGCCGCCCGGCGCCCCACCCGGTCAGACCTTCGACGACGCCGAGGACGCGTTCGCCGACCCGTGGTTCGCCGCCAGGAACGCCGAACCCTTCGAGATCAGCGAAGACGTGGCCCGACAGGCCGCCCACGAATTCCTCCGTACCGGCCTACGGCCCACCATCGTGCAGTGGGTCGAGAAGCCGTAACGGCCCCGGCGTCGGCGGCGGCCCGTCCGGCCTGGCGAGCAGGGGGACCTGCGCTACTGGGACGATGGTTGGGTGAACATCACCCGACTCGTCACGCTGGAGGACGCGCCGGCCCTGGCCGAGTTGCTCCGTGTCAACCGCGAGTTCCTCGCGCCGTGGGAACCGGTCCGGAGCGAGGACTACTTCACGGCGGATGGGCAGCGCGCCGTCATCGAAGCCGACCTTGAACAGTACGAGCGTGGATCGAAGCTGCCGCACGTGATCCTCGACGACTCCGGTGGCGTGAGCGGCCGCATCACGCTCAACGGCATCGTTCGGGGCCCGTTCCAGTCGTGCTCCATGGGCTACTGGGTGAGCGCCAGCCACAACGGCCGAGGGGTCGCGACCAAGGCGGTCTGCGAGATGGTGCGGGTGGCCTTCGAGGACCTGGGGCTGCATCGCGTGCAGGCCGAGACCCTGCTGCACAACGTCAGATCGCAGCGGGTGCTGGAACGCAACGGGTTCGTGCGGTTCGGTATGGCGCCGGAATACCTCAACATCGCCGGCCGGTGGCAGGACCACGTCATGTATCAGCTGGTGAAGCCGCCGTCAGCAGCCGGCTGAACCAGAACCAGCGCATGCCGCGAAGGCGGGCAGCACACCGCTCATGTGGGCGCCGTCAGGTAGGAGCACCGCGGCACGCGAAGGTTGCCCGGTCGGCCGGCCGTACGGCATGTCTGTGAGCTGGTGCCGACGCTCCCGGCAGGCGGGTGACCGCCCGCCGGGACGCCGGGGTTCACTGGCGGGAGCGTGCGCTCGGGATGAGGATGAAGGCGAGGACCGCCGCGGTGGCGGCGATGACGGCGCCGGTCGTGAAGCCGTGTTCGAAGCCGGCGGTGCTGGTGCCGGCGATGCTTGCCGCGGCGACGCTGGACACGACGGCCGCGCCGAGTGAGGCGCCGAACTCGTGGGAGGTGCTGACGATTCCGGACGCGAGACCGGACTCGTGCGGCTGGACCTGGCCGAGCGCGGTCGCGGAGGCGACGACAAAGACGGCGCCGGTGCCGGCGGAGGCGACGCCCACCCCGACCACCATGGCCAGCGTTCCGGCCCAGAGGGCGGGGGTCGCCATACCGACTGCCGCGAGGAGAAGTCCCAGAACAGCGCAGGCCCGGGCGCCCGCACGACCGATGATGCGACCGGTGGCGTTCGCGCCGAGCATGGTCGCGAGCGCCACGGGAAGGAAGAGCAGCCCGGTGTGCAGCGCGCCGTACCCTCGATGGTTCTGGAAGTAGAACGTGCCGAGGAAGAAGACGCTGATCATCAGAGCGGTCGCGACGAGGATGAGCAGCGTTCCGGCGGCCACCGGCCGGCGGAGGAGAAGTCGCACATCCATGAGAGGGCTGGCGGCGAGGCGCTGGCGGACGACGAACGCCGCGTAGAGCACCACTGCCGCGACCAGCAGGATCGCGGTGGCTGGCGCGGCCCAGCCTCGGTCTCCGGCCTGGATCAGGGCGTAGATCAGCGACCCGGTAGCGGCCGTCACCAGCACCGCGCCCGGCACGTCAAGCCGACCGCCGGCGACGGGTCGAGGCTGCGTCGGAAGCTGCGTGCGGAGGGTGAGCAGGAGGACGAGCCCCACGGGGACGTTGATGAAGAACGCCCAGGGCCAGCCGGGCCCGGCGGTCAGCAGGCCGCCGAGAAGGACACCGACGGCGGCGCCCCCGCCACCGAGGGCCGACCAGATTCCGAGGGCCCTGTTGCGTTCTTCGCCGTCGAAGATGGTGACGATCAGCGACAGCGCGGCGGGGGAGAGGATCGCCGCGGCCAGGCCCTGCGCGATGCGACCGCCCAACAGCATGGTGCCGCTGTTCGCGAGTCCGGCGGTGAGGGACGCGGCGGTGAACAGCAGGAGCCCGGCGAGGACCAGGCGACGGGCGCCGAACAGGTCGGCGGCGCGACCGCCGAGCAGCAGCAGGCCCCCGAAGGTGAGGGTGTACCCGCTGACCACCCAGGTGAGGGCCTCCCGCTTCAGCCCAAGGTCCGCGCCCATGTGCGGCAGGGCGATCGCGACAACGGTGACGTCCAGGATCAGCATCAGTTGCGCGACCCCGACGAGGCCCAGGATCTTCCAGCGCTGGGGGTGGGGATGAGGGGGCGCGGTGGTGACGGTCATGGGTTCGGCCATGACGGTCGACCTCCTTCCGTAAGTTGAACAGTAGTGTTCGAGTTGTGGGGAGCTACCATAACCCGAACAGGGCTGTATGAGTTAGGGAGTTACATGTCTCACCCGCCGGCCAGGCCGACCCGCAGAGCCGACGCCGAGCAGAACGTCGCGAAGATCCTGGACGCGGCCGTGGCCTGCCTGAGCCGTGACGCGGGCGCGAGCGTCAGTGACATCGCCAGAGCTGCCGGGGTGGGGCGAGTCACGCTCTACGGGCACTTCCCGTCCCGCGAAGCGCTGGTGGAGGCCGCGCTCACCCGAGCGCTGGCCGAGGGGGAGGCCGTCCTGGGAAACCTCGACCTGACCGGTGATCCCCGTGACGCACTCGAGGCCCTGATCACGTCCAGCTGGTTGCTGGTCGCCCAGTGGACCGCCGTACTGGAGGCGGCGCAGGAGGCGTTGCCGTCGGGGCGGGTGCAGGAACTGCACGCCAAACCGGCGCAGCGCGTTGACGATCTCATCCGCCGCGGCCAGGCGGAAGGAGCGTTCCGGGCGGACCTGCCCGCGGAGTGGCTGACCAGCGTCCTGCACCACGTCATCCACGGCGCGGCCATCGACGTGGCCAAGGGGCGACTAGACGGCGCGGACGCCGCCCGATTCATCGCCAAGACGATCCTGGCCGCCTACGCCGAGCCGGGCAGCTGACGACGCCACAGGCTGACACGGCAGCGTGCGCGGCGCGTCGGCGGCGGCTCCGGCCGAGTCGGGTCGCCGCCTCGGTGCTCCTCGCGGGAAGCACGTGCTGTCGACGGCGCCCTGGGCATCGAACGAGTGAGGGCTACGCGTTCGCACAGCTCCCGGTGCGTGACGGTCCCTAGCGTGCGGGGTGTGAACAGGGTGCGTCTGCCTCGCCGGCTGGTGCTCGCCGGGGCTGGTTCGGCCGCTGTGGCCGCACTCACCGCCTGCACCGGCCAAGCTGCCGTGCCCACGTCGGCGCCGACCAGCCGCGTCGTTCGCCCCCCTAGCGGACGGGCGGATGAGGCGGCGCTGCGGCGGAAGATTGCCAGCCTGCTGGTCGTGGGTTTCCGCGGAGACCGAGTGAGCCGCAACGACTGGATCGTCAGAGCCATCAGAGCGGGCCTCGGTGGAGTGATCCTGTTCGACCGCGACCTGGAAACCAGGTCCGAGCGCAACATCCGCTCCCCGCAGCAGGTTACCGCTCTGATCAATGACCTCAAGTCTGCCTCGTCGGGCCGGCTCATCGTGTCGATCGATCAGGAAGGGGGCCAGACCAGCCGGCTCAATCCGAGCAACGGGTTCCCGGCGACAAAATCGCAGGCGGAGATCGGCGCGGAGAACTCCGCGTCGGCGACGCGGGAGTGGGCACGAGGCCTGGTCGACAGCCTGACGCGCATCGGCGTCAACCTCAATTACACGCCGGTGGTGGACCTGAACGTCAACCCCGAGAGCCGTGCGATCGGACGGCTGGACCGCAGCTTCTCCGCTGATCCCGATGTCGTCGTCAGCAACGCGACCGAAGAGATCCAGATCCACCGGGCTGCCGGTGTGAAGACCGTGCTGAAACACTTTCCGGGTTCCGGCAGCGCCGCCGGTAACACCGACTTCGAGGTCGTCGACGTCAGCGACACGTGGCGGCCGATCGAGCTGGAGCCGTTTCGACGACTGATACGGGCCGGCCTCGCGGACTCGGTGATGGCCGCGCACGTGCTGAACAAACAGCTGGACCCGAACCGGCCGGCGTCCCTGTCGGGGGCGGTGGTGACGAACGTGCTCCGCAACGAGCTTGGCTGGCAGGGACCAGTCGTCACCGACGACATGCAGGCCGTCGCCATCACTCGCCGCTTCGGCTCCGCCGAGGCGGTCCACCTGGCGCTGCAGGCGGGTGTCGACCTCCTCGTCTTTGCCAACCAGCAGGTGTATGACCCGAACGTCGTCGACAAGACGCTGGACACCGTGGTTGATCTGGTCCGCCGAGGCCAGCTGACCGAGGCTCGCATCGACCAGTCCGTCGCCAGGGTCGACGCCCTCCGTCCCAAGCGCTGACCGTCGCGCCGCGGGCCAGCCAGCAACGGTGACACAGAGCAGCAGCATCAGACAGGTACGTGTGTCAGGCGTCAGGACGGGAGCGGAATGTACGCGGGCGCTGTCGGAATGGCTCTGGTGGCGGTGCTGATCGTTGCCGGCCTCTACCTGGCTCACCGTGCGCTGGCGATCGTCGCCGCGCCGCTGACCTGCCTGCCCTTCCAATCCGGGTGGCCCCCTGAGGAACATGCGCTCTCGCGCCACCACGTGCGGTGGTATCTGGCGACCCTGCTGTTTCTCGCGTTCGACGTGGAGATGCTGTTCATGTACCCGTGGGCGGTCGTGGTCGCCCAGATGGGGGCCACGGCGCTCGTCGAGATGTTCATCTTCCTCGGCGGCGTCTTCGTGGCCGTGCTGTGGGCCTGGCGCGAAGGGGCCCTGCGATGGGTCTGACCAGCATGCTGCACCGGCTGGCAGCCCGCCACGCGCACGTCCTGCTGGTGGAGACACCGGGGCACTGGCTCACGAGAGTCGCGGCCGAACATCACCTTCTGGACCGAGGATGGCGGCTGGCTCAGTCCCCGGCGGACGCCGACGTCCTGGCCGTGTGCGGCACGCCGGGCGTCGAGTTGGCCACGGTGGCGGACCGGCTGTGGCAGCAAATGCCCGGACCGCGGGTCCGCATCGGCATCGAATCGCCGGAGCAGGTGCGCCACGCCCTCGACATCGCCGAAGCGGATCTGCGGGACATCACCCGGCAGCAGACCGACAGCCGTGTGCGCCGAGGGGGCCGCGGTGATCAAACGCGCCCGGACGGCCACCCGACCGGTGGTCATGGACCCCACGGGGATCATGCGAAGGGCGGCGACGAGCATGCCGGGCACGCCGGGCACGCCGGTGTGGCGCACGGCGACATGGACATGGCGCCGGCCGGTATCCCGCTCGCCAACCGCGGGGAGGACCGCGACGGCCTCGAACTGGACGTCCTGCACGTACGACTTGGCCCCGTGTTGGCGTACTGGCCTGCCGGCCTGGTCCTGCGCTGCACCCTCTCCGGCGATGTGATCGTCGACGCGCAAGCCAGCCTCACCGACCCCAGCCACAGGACCCCGGAGCACGACAGTGCGAGCCGCAGCGGGCGTCTGTTCGCGGCCCGGCGGTGCGACAACGCGGCCAGCCTGCTGGCGCTGGCCGGCGCCCATGACGCCGCGTCCGGTGCTCGCCAGGTCCGCGACATACTGCTGGACCCGGACGGCGCGGCCGATGCGCCGGCACGGCTGGCTCGGTTGACCCGGACGGTGCGCCGCTCCTGGTTGCTGCGCTGGTCCCTGAGGCGGCTCGGTTCGCTCAGTCGGTCGGATCTGGTGAACCGCGACCTGCCGGACACGCTCGAGGGTGATGCCCATGACCGGCTGCTGGGCATGCTCGATCGCGCGTCGCGGGCAGTGGCAGAGGAGAGCAGTCACCGGGCAACCGGGCAGCCGACGGTGCCGGTGGAGGCGGTGGCGGAGCTGGTGCGGGGCTGGGATCTTGCGACTGCGCGACTGATCGTCGCCAGCCTCGACCTGGATGCCGCGGCCCCGGCCCGCGAGGTGAGCCGTGTCTGACCCCTCCGTGACGGTCGTTCCCGCGTTCTGGGCGCTGGGCGCGGCCGGTCTGCTGGGCCTGCTCGCTTCGGTTGCCGCGATCGTCGATGGGCTCCTGTCCGCGCGAGCAGCCGGCGCCGCCGCCGGCACCGGGTGGAGTCGGCCGGCGGGGGAGGTGGCCCGGCTGATGTGGCAGCGGCGTCGGGCCACCGTCGCGGCGGACACCCTGCTGTGGCGTACCGGCGGTGCGGGGCTGCTGGTGATGGCGCTGATGATCGTCACGGTGGTGCCGCTGGGAGCGTGGACGCTGTTCGACCTGGACGTCGGGGTCGTGTGGTTCAACGCAATGGATGTCCTGGCGTGGGCGTTCGTGTGGCTGACCGGCTGGGGCGCCAACTCGGCGCATGCGCTGGTCGGCGGGTACCGCTTCCTCGCCTATGGGCTCGCCTACGAGCTGCCTCTGATGTTCGCGCTGGTGGCGCCCGCGGTGGCCGCCTCGAGCCTCAACGTCGGCACGATCGCGGCCGCCCAGCAGGGCCTGTGGTTCGTGACGTGGATGCCGCTCGCCTTCCTGGTCTTCTGCATGGGCGTGCTGGCGATCGCGATGTGGGGGCCGTTCTCCGCAGCCGTGGCACCTGACGTGGCGGGCGGGGTGAGTGCGGAGCTGTCCGGCGTCGACCGACTGCTGTTCCTGGGCGGCCGATACGCGCTGCTGGCCGCGGGTGCGGCGTTCGCGGTGCCGATGTTCCTCGGTGGCGGCGCCGGCCCGCTGCTGCCGGCCTGGCTGTGGGTGCTGGTGAAGACCCTCGCCCTGCTGGCCGCGCTCGTGTGGCTGCGCCGCCGCCTGCCCGTGGTGCGCCCGGACCTGTTCATGGAGATCGGCTGGGTGGTGCTGTTGCCCGCCGTGCTGCTGCAGGACCTGCTCGTCGCCGGTATCGCCCTCGCGAGGAGCTGACGATGGTCAGCCACGTGGCGTTCTGGGTCCTGGCGGTCGTAGCGGTCCTCGCCGGTGCGGCCGTGTTCATCGTGAACTCGATGGCCCGCGCCAGTTACGCCCTCGCTGTCTCCTTCATCGGCGTCGGCCTGCAGGTGCTGCTGCTCCAGCAGAACTACGTCGGCGTGGTGACGATCCTGATGATGGTCATGGAGATGGCCGTCATGGCCGTCTACATGATCATGTTCATGGGCATGAACCCGGCGCTGATGCCGATGAGCATGGTCCACGACAAGCGTCATGCCCTGGCCGTGTCGATCGGCGTGTTCGTGCTGCTGGCCGCCGGGACGCTGATCGTGCCCTGGCCCACCCGCCGCGGCACGCCGCCCGCCGACGTGACGATGACGCTGGGGGAGGAGCTGATGGGCCCGAAGATGCTCGTCATGGCCGCCGTCGGCGTGGTCATGGCGGCCACCATCGTCGCCGGCGTCGTGCTGGCCGCGCACCAGACCCGCTACGACCGGTTCGGCGACGACCTGCGCCGCCGCCCCGCTGACGACCCGCAGCCGGGGGGTGTCGGCAGGTGACGCTGCAGATGGTGCTGCTGGTGGCGGCGGCGCTGTTCAGCGTCGGCCTCTACGGCGCGCTTTCCCAGCAGGTGGTGGTCATGGTGATGATGGGGCTCGAGCTGATGCTCAACGGGCTGATCCTCGCCGCCGCCGGCTTCTGGTGGTTCCTCGCCCCGGACCCGTCGGGGCAGGTGCTGCTGCTGGTCATCATCGCCGCGATGACCGTGGAGATGGCAATGGGCTTCGCGGTGGCGACGATGTTGCACCGCGTGCGACGCGTGGACATGACCGACCTGGCCCGGGACCTGTCCCGATGAGTCTCGGGCAGGTGGCGCTGTGGTCGCTGGTCGCCCTGCCGGCGGGAGCGGGAGCTCTGCTGGCCCTGACCTGGCGGGCTGACCGTGTCGCCGTGCCCGTCTCGATGGCGGTCGCCGCGCTGTCGGTGGGGCTGTCGCTGCTGGTCGCGGTGGAGCGGCCCAGCGTGGCCGTCGCGTTCGTGGCGAACGCGCCCTTCGGCCTGGCCGTGGACGC
The DNA here is from genome assembly GCF_003626655.1 of Micromonospora costi. GTDB lineage: Bacteria > Actinomycetota > Actinomycetes > Mycobacteriales > Micromonosporaceae > Micromonospora > Micromonospora costi. The sequence goes on along the minus strand of NZ_RBAN01000004.1, from coordinate 649,389 downwards.
GCTCGCCGCGCTGACACTGCCCACGCTGACCGTGGTCAGTCTGCTGGTGCTGCTCGCCGCCACCGGACAGATCCGCCACGCCCAGGCCCGATTCCATGGCCTGATGCTGCTGTTCGTCGCCTCCGTCGCGGTGACCGTGACCGCGACGACCCTGCCCACTCTGCTGTTCGCCTGGGAGATCATGGGCGCCGCCTCGTACGCGCTGATCGGATTCTGGTGGCGCGACACCGACCGGGTGTCCGCTGGCCTGACCGCGTTCCTCACCACCCGCGCCACCGACCTGGGCCTGTACGTCGCCGCCGCGGCGGCGCTCGCGGGCGGCGCGGGTCTGGCCCTGACTGACCTGCCCGCTGCCGTTACGGGATGGCGGCACGTGATTGCCGCCGGGATCCTCGCGGCGGCGCTGGGCAAGGCGGCGCAGCTGCCGGTGTCGTTCTGGCTGTCCCGCGCGATGGCCGGCCCGAGCCCGGTCAGCGCGCTGCTGCACTCGGCGGCGATGGTGGCCATGGGCGGCTACCTGCTGCTGCGGGTGCAGCCGCTGCTCGCCGCGACCGGCTGGGCCGGCCCGGTGGCCATGTGGGTGGGAGCCCTGACCGCGTTGCTGATCGGCGCCGTCGCGGTCGCGCAGCGCGACGTCAAGCAGCTCCTCGCCGCCTCGACCTGCGCCCAACTCGGGTTCGTCGTCATGGCCGCCGGCGCGGGCACGGTCGCCGGGGGCGCTGCGCACCTGGTCGCGCATGCCGCGACGAAAGCGCTGCTGTTCCTCGGTGCGGGCGCCTGGCTGTCCACGCTGGGCACCCAGCAGCTCGCCGAGTTGCGCGGCGTTGTCGGCCGATGGCGACTGGTCGGCTGGTCGGCCACTGTCGGAGCGCTCGCGCTGGCCGGGATTCCGCCGCTGTCGCTGTGGGCGACCAAGGACGCCGTCCTCACCGGCGTGCTGCGGCACTCACCGGTGCTGTACGTCGTGGGATTGGCGGCGTCGCTGCTGTCGGCCGCGTACGCGGGGAAGCTGCTCATGGTCATCTGGCGGCGGCCGACCGCCGACCGCGACGGCGACCGGGAGCGGGCCCCGCAACGCGCGATAACCCGACTGGAGCAGGCGCCACTGGTGGTGCTCGCGCTGGCCTCCGCATCCGCCGGGGTGCTGGCCCTCCCGCCAGCAGCCGCCATGCTCGCCCGAGCCGTCGATGAGCGCGACGCGGTCTCCGCGTCGCTGCTCGAGCTGGCCGCGTCGGCGGCCCTCGCCGTGGCCGTCGTGCTGCTGGTGGCCCGCCGACCCGTCCCCGAGCCGCGGTGGGCGCTGCGCTGGCTCGGACTGCAGAACGCCGCCCACGCGCTGGTCGCCCGTCCGACCGTGCGGCTCGCCGACCTGCTCGCTCGCTTCGACGACAGGGTGCTCGACCGTGCCGTGGAGCGCGTGGCAGCCGCATCGGCCCATGCCGCGCGTCGGGCGGCGGTGCTCGACGACCGGTGGGTCGACGGCACGGTGGAGCGGTTCGCCGCCGGAATGCGCCGGTTGGGGCAGCTGGCGCGCCGGCCCCAGAGTGGCCAGGTGCACCAGTACTACCGGCAGGCCATCGTGGTGCTCGTGGTCGCTGTGGTCGTCCTCGTGGCGGCGGGCTGATCCGTGCTCAGCGTGATCGTCTTCCTCCCACTGGCCGCAGCGGTGGCGTTGGTCGCCGTGCCACGTGTGGGCGACACAGCCGCCCGCGCACTGTGGGTGGCCGTAGCTGCCGTCGACCTCGCCCTCATCGCGATCCTGTGGGCGCGCTACGACAGCCCGGCGGCGGGGGAGCTGGCCTACGAGGAGCGGGTGGCGTGGATACCGGGGGTGAACAGCAGCTACCACGTCGGAGTGGACGGGTTGTCGCTGCCGCTGGTGGCGATGACCGCGGTGATCTTCCTGGCCTGCGCGATGTACGCGCTGCGCGAGCAGCACCGGCCACGTGCGCAGGCCGCGCTGTTCCTGTTCCTGCAGAGCGTCAGCCTCGGCCTGTTCGTGGCGGCCGACCTGATCCTGTTCTTCGTCTTCTTCGACCTGTCCATCGTCGGCATGTTCTTCGTCATCGCCGGTTGGGGGCACGGCGACCGGCGCCACTCGGCGCTGAAGTTCTTCCTCTACACGTTCCTCGGGTCGCTGGCGTTGCTCGTCGGGTTCATCGGCTTTTACGTCGCCGCTGACCCGCACACCTTCGACATGCTCGACCTCACCGCCGCGCCCCCGCTGGCCGGACGGCCCCTCCTCGGCGGGCTGGTGCTCGCCGCCATCCTGCTCGGTCTGGCGGTCAAGACGCCGACGGTGCCGTTCCACACGTGGCTGCCACCGGCTCACACCGACGCGCCCGCCGTCGGCTCGGCGGTCCTGGCCGGGGTGCTGCTGAAGATGGGCACCTACGGGTTCGTGCGCATCGCCATGCCGATGCTGCCAACGGCGTGGCGTGCCTGGGCCTGGGTGATCATCACCGTCGGGGTCGTCTCGGTCATCTACGGCGCGCTTGTCGCGCTGGCCCAGTCCAACCTCAAACGGATGGTCGCCTACACGTCGGTCAACCACATGGGCTACATCGTCCTCGCCGTCGGCGTCGCCGGCCTGACCGCCGGCACCGCGCAGACCCGGTCGGTGGCGGTCACCGGCGCTGTCACCCAGATGGTCAGCCACGGTCTGATCACCGCCGCGCTGTTCCTCCTCGCCGGTGTGCTGCGCAACCGGGCCGGCACCTACGACATGCGCGAGTACGGCGGCCTCGCCGCCCCCGCACCGGCCTTCGCGACCCTCTTCGCCGTCGGCGCGTTCGCCTCGCTGGGCCTGCCCGCGTTCTCCGGGTTCATCGCCGAGTTCCAGATCTTCACCGGCAGCGTCGCCGCCGCCCCCGTCTCGGCGATCGCGCTGCTGGGCATCCTGGTGACCGCCGCGCTGTTCCTCCGCGCGCTGCAACGCGTGTTCACCGGAGAGACCCGCGGCCAGTCCGTCGGCTTCACGGACCTGCGGGCGAGCGAGCGATGGTCGGTCGGGCCACTGCTGCTGCTGTCCCTGCTGATCGGCATCCTGCCCCGCCCGCTGCTCGCCGTCATCGAACCGGCCGCCCACACCGTCGTCGACCTCGTCGGGCGGTGAGCGGTGGAGACGGAGATGATGCGGCCCGGGCTGCTGCTGCCCGAGATGCTGCTCGCCGGCGGCGCTCTCACCGCGCTGATAGGCGGCTCCTTCACGCCGCGCCGCCGGCAATGGATCATCCGTGGCCTCACCGTTGCCGTGCTCCTCGCCGTGATCGTCACCGCGTCACTCCAACTGGCCCGGCCCGCCACCACCGCCTTCAACGACTCCTTTACGGTCGACACCGCAACCGGCGTCGCCCGGGTCCTCGCCGCGGCAGGCGCCCTGCTCATCCTCGCGATCGCCGCTGACGAGATCGCCGGGACAGCGCGGGAGAGCGAGACGTACGCGCTGCTGCTCTTCGCCACCGCCGGCGCCGTCCTCCTCGCCGGCGCCACCGACCTGCTGGTCCTCGCCGTCGGCTTCCTGCTCGCCAGCATCCCGCTCTACGCGCTGATCGGCCTCGCGATGAGCGCCGCCAGCGCCGAGGCGTCCGTGAAGACGTACCTGCTGGGAGCGTTGTTCGGCATCCTGCTCCTGCTCGGAGTGAGCATCCTGTCCGGGCTCACGGGCACCACCGGCTACACGCAACTCGCCGACCGCATGCCCGAGGCGCCGCAGGCCGCGGTCACCCTCGCCGCGGTCGCGGCCATCGCCGGCCTGCTGTTCAAGGCCGGCGCCGTCCCGGCGCACTTCTGGATCCCGGACGCCGCGCAGGGCTCAACGGCCCTCGCGGCGACCTTCGTCACCACGGTGCCCAAGATCGGCGCGCTGATCGCGGTCTACCGGTTCGTCGTGATGCTGCCCGACCCGACGCCGTGGCCGGTCATGCTCGCCGCGGTCGCCACGGCGAGCATGACGTTGGGCAACCTCGCGGCCTACTGGCAGGCGGACCCGAGGCGTCTGCTCGGCTGGTCCACCGTCAGCCAGGTCGGGTTCCTCCTCGTCCCGGTCGTGGCCGCCGGCCGCAGCGACCTCGCCCTGCCCTCGCTGCTGGTGTATCTCACCGGCTACGTCGTCACGAACATCGCCGCGTTCGCCGCCACCGCGGCGCTGCCCGCGGGCCGGGACCTCGCCCACTGGCGGGGCGTGGCAGGCCAGCGGCCGTGGTTGGCGGCCGCGCTGCTGGTGGCGCTGCTCGGCCTGGTGGGGACCCCACCCACCGCCGTGTTCGTCGGCAAGCTCACGACCGCGACCGCCGCGTGGGACGGAGGTTACGCCTGGCTCGCGGTCGTCGTCTTCATGAACACGCTGGCCAGCCTGTTCTACTACCTGCGCTGGATCATGCCGACCTACCGCGAGCCCGCGCCCACCCCGCCGGGCAGCGATCATCCGCCAGCGGACGACAGGGCGGGGAGACGGTGGTCGGCGAGGCTCGCCGTGACCGCTGCCGCCCTCAGTCTCGCGGCAGGCGTCGTCGCAGGACCGCTGTGGGACGTGGCCGCATCACCGTAGACGCCAGCTGGTGCTCGGGTGAACATGGCGAGTTCCGTCCGCCTCATACCCCTGAGGGGCAGGGGTACTTGCAACATACCCCTAGGGGGTATATGGTGCTACGCGGAGGTGGACGGCATGAGACACGAACACAGCAGGCATGACGACGCGAGGCACGTCGACGTGGCGGCGCGTGAGCGCTTCCACGCGGGCAATGCCCACGCGGTGGATCCCCACCACGGTGCGGCCCCGGTTGCCCCCCATCCCCTGACGGCCCACCACGACAGCGGCTCGGCCCGATCGACCGCCGCGCAGCTACGACAGCCGAACGTGAGCGCCGGCGGACATGACGGGCACCACCACGCAGATGATCACGGCCACGCCGGGCATGGGGGGCATGACAAGCACGCCGGCCACGACCCGGAGCAGTTCCGTCGAAAGTTCTGGCTCAGCCTCGCCCTGACACTGCCGATCGTGGTGACCAGCCACATGGTGATGGACTGGTTCGGCTACTCCCTGGACTTCCCAGGCATGAAGCTGGTCGGCCCGATCCTCGGCTCGGTGGTCTTCTTCTACGGCGGATGGCCGTTCCTGGTCGGCGGCGTCCGTGAGATCCGCGACCGAGCCCCGGGGATGATGCTGCTGATCTCGATGGCCGTCACGGTCGCCTACGCGGCCTCCCTCGCGACCAGCGTGAGTCTGTTCGACCTGGACTTCTGGTGGGAACTCGCCGCGCTGGTAACCATCATGCTGCTGGGGCACTGGCAGGAGATGAAGGCGATCGGCCAGGCGCAGGGCGCGCTTGCCGCTCTGGCGGCGCTGCTGCCCGACGACGCCGAGCGGATCGACGACAACGGTGAGCCGCACCGCGTCCCGGTGAGCGACCTGCGGGTCGGTGACGTCGTTCTGGTCCGCTCCGGCGCCCGGGTGCCGGCAGACGGCCGGATCGTCGAGGGCGCCGCCGAACTGGACGAGTCGATGATCACGGGGGAGTCCCGACCGGTCTCCCGCGGCGTCGGAGACCGGGTGGTAGCCGGCACCGTGGCAACCGACTCGGCTCTGCGGCTGCGCGTGGACGCCGTCGGCGACGACACCGCGCTGGCCGGCATCGGGCGGCTCGTCGCCCAGGCGCAGGCGTCCGCCGGCCGCGCCCAGGTGCTCGCCGACCGGTTCGCGGCGATGCTGTTCTACGTCGCGGCCGCCGCCGCGCTCGTCACCTTCGGCGTCTGGTGGGCGCTGGGCGACCTCGACGAGTCCGTCGTCCGCACGGTCACGGTCCTCGTGATCGCCTGCCCCCACGCCCTCGGGTTGGCCATCCCGCTGGTGATCGCGCTCTCGACCGCGGTCTCGGCAAAGGCGGGCATCCTCGTCAAGGATCGCCTCGCCCTGGAGCGGATGCGCACCGTCGACGCGGTGCTGTTCGACAAGACCGGCACCCTGACCAAGGGCGCACACACCGTAACGGCCACTGCCGCCGCTGCCGGTGTCGTCGAGGACGAGGTGTTGCGCATCGCCGGCGCGGTCGAGGCGGACAGTGAGCACCCCCTCGCCAAGGCGCTGGTGACCGTGGCTCGGGATCGGGGGCTGGGGGCGAGCGCCCATGGTTTCCGGTCGTTGACCGGTCGGGGCGTGCAGGCCGTGGTGGACGGCACCGCCTACGCCGTCGGCGGTCCCGCCCTGCTTCGTGAGGTGGGAGCGAGTGTGCCGGACGAACTGGCGACGGTCGCGAAGGGTTGGTCGGCGCGTGGCGCGGCGGTGCTCCATCTGGTCCGGCTACCCGACGGGGGCCGCGCGGAGGCGATCGGGGCGTTCGCGTTGGAGGACGAGATCCGCCCCGAGGCCCGGGAGGCCATCGCGCAGCTGCGGGAGCAGGGCGTGCGGAAGATCGTCATGATCACCGGTGACGCTCGGCCGGTCGCCGAGGCCGTCGCCGCGGACCTGGGCTTCCGTCCCGAGGTCGACGAGGTCTTCGCCGAGGTGCTGCCCGCCGACAAGGACCAGGCGGTGGCCGACCTGCAGGCCCGAGGGCTGACCGTCGCGATGGTCGGGGACGGCGTCAACGACGCGCCCGCCCTGGCCCGCGCCGACGTCGGACTCGCCATCGGTGCGGGCACGGATGTCGCCATCGAGTCCGCCGGGGTTATCCTCGCCTCGTCGGACCCGCGCGGTGTGACCGGTGTGATCCGTCTGTCCCGGGCGTCGTACCGAAAAATGATCCAGAACCTGATCTGGGCCGCCGGCTACAACGTCGTGGCGATTCCGCTCGCCGCCGGCGTCCTCGCCTGGGCGGGGATCAGCCTCAGCCCCGCGATCGGCGCGGTGCTGATGTCGGTCTCCACCATCGTGGTGGCGCTCAATGCCCAGCTCCTGCGGCGAGTTCGCCTGACCCCGTAGTCCCGATAAGGAGGTGGTGGCGGCCGACAGGGCCGCCACCACGTCGCGGTTCCACCCGATGATCGTGTGGCTTCGGATTCGGTGCCAGGGAAGCGGGCGCGGCTTCCCGACGTGCCATCCGGCGCGGCCGGTCTTGGCCTTTCCCCTACGGGTGAAACGCGCCGACCACCGCTCGCTCGCCCCTCCGGTGGACCTACTATTGGCACCGAGTGGAATCGGGGCGGGTGAACGGAGCCGGGGCTTCGGACAATGAGCGTGCGGCAGGCCATCGTCGAGGCTGTGCGGCATATGGGCCTTCCACGGCTGATGCTGCTTGTCCTGCTCGCGCTGGGTGTAGCCGGCATGCACACACTCGGCCACGTCGGTGACACCAGCCACCACCTGACCCCTGCGGCCACGACCCACATGGACGAGGCGACAGCTTCCCAGACCCACGCGGGCAGTGGTCAACCTGCTGCCACGCCCGGCTCCAAGCAGACGCCGGGCCACGGGCTGAACCTGGACCTGTTCGCGGTCTGCCTTGCCGTGCTCGGCGCGGTGAGCATCCTGTTGTGGGCAGCGCTAACGGGTCGCCTTCTTCGCGACCAAGCCCGGCCTCCGGGCGCGACACCGGCGCCTCAGCGCGCAGGGCGCGGGCCGCCGCCGGCGCCGATCGGTTTGCGGTTAGCTGCGGTTTCGGTGTCCCGGACGTAGGAGTCGTCGCGGGTAGGCCAGACACGGCCTGCCACCGACAGTTCCCACCCGAGCCAGACACCGACCGAAAAGGACCCTCTCAATGAAGCGCACCAATCTGCGGCGCGCGGCCCTGGGCGGCGCGGCGCTGTCCGCCCTCCTGGTGACCGCGGCCTGCAGCGGCAGCGACATGGCGGGCATGGACCGCAGCAACGGCGGCCCGACGGCCAGCTCCTCGGCCTCCGCCGCCGCGACCTTCAACAACGCGGACGTCATGTTCGCGCAGATGATGACCCCGCACCACCGACAGGCGGTCGCGATGGCGGACCTGGCTGCCGCGCGCGCCGGCGACCCGGAGCTGAAGGACCTCGCAGCGAAGATCAAGGTCGCGCAGGACCCTGAGATCACCACGATGACGGGCTGGCTGACGGCTTGGGGTAGGCCCACCGCGGCTCCAACCCACCACAGCATGCCGGGGATGAGCCCTGCTCCCGCCCAGGACATGCATGGCATGGGCTCACCCACGCCCGGCGGATCGGGCATGCCGGGGATGATGTCCGACCAAGAGATGGCGGAGCTAGGGGCCGCCCGGGGCGCCCAGTTCGACAAGAGGTTCGCCCAGATGATGATCGCGCACCACAACGGCGCCATCGACATGGCCAAGACCGAGCGAGAGCGGGGCAGTAACCCGGCTGCCAAAGCCCTGGCAGCGAAAATCGCCTCGGATCAAGAGGCCGAGGTGAAGACCCTCCAGAGGATTCTCGACCGCCTCTAGTCAGTAACCGCGACAGTGCTGCCGGGCCCAACCCAGTCGGGCTCGGCAGCCAGCGGGTAAGCAATGAGTCCTTCGCGACAAGCACGGCAGCGTGCCCGCGTGGGGTGAGCGGCTTGCGCATCATTGCTGGCTGGCCATGAGCAGCCGCCATACCGTGGGTACCGATCACCCGCCGCGCCCCACCTGCAAGCCGCCTGCCGCACTCGCACCGCACCGACGCGTCTGCTGCTTCCACTCGCCGCGACTGGCGCGCCAGCCCTCGTCGGTCTTGCCGCGGTGGTCATCGTCCGCGTCTGGCCGTCGCCGCCCAGGCGCCAACCGGCCGTTCCGCGGGGTTCATCGCGGACTGTCGCCGGAAGCCCGCGAGATCGGCCGTGAAGGACGTCGGTCTGCCTGGGCGAACCGGCCAGCCTGGATGTCCAGCGACACGCTCACGCGCCCGAGGCACCGTTTTCCGGACAAAGGGATTTCTTACCGGCCGACCGCGCCCGCTCCGCCGAGTCGGGCAGGCGCGGCCGGATCCTGCGGTCAGCTCACGAGTTGGTAGCCGGCCTTCTCGACGGCCGCGCGGACGTCGGTAACTGCCAACGGCGCCGCGCTGGTGACCGCCACGGTGCCCGAGGCCACGTCAATCTCGACGCCGATCACGCCCTCAAGACTGCTGACCTGCTTGCTGACGTTGTTGGCGCAGCCGGTGCAGGTCATCCCCGATACGGCGTAGGTGGCGAGGACGCCGCTGGCGGCGTCGACGGTGGTCGGTGCGCTGTCGGCGGCCGCGGTGGCGCAACCGCAGCTGGATCCGCTGGTGCACATGGGCAAGCTCCTATCCGAGGACACGGGACGCCAGCTCGCGGTGCGGGCACGCGTGTGGCTGCTCAGCCGCGAGGGGACACCCCAGATGAACGATGAATATACCCATAGGGGGTAGAGGGATCAACCAGGCGTGCGGATGCGGGAGAGACGCGAGTTGGCGGACGATGTCGCTTGACACGATATACCCCGTGGGGGTACACCTCTAGCGCATACCGATACCCCCTAGGGGCATAAGGAGTGGTGGAGATGTCACACGGATCCAAGCGCTGGTGGGCCCTCGGACTCATCGCGCTCGCCCAGTTCATGGTCATCATGGACACCTCGATCATCGGGGTCGCCTTACCCCGCATGCAGCACGACCTCGGCTTCTCGCCGGAGAACCTCTCGTGGGTGTTCAACGCCTACGTGGTCGCCTTCGGTGGCCTGCTGCTGCTCGGCGGCCGGCTGTCGGACCTGTTCGGCGCGCGTCGCATGTTCACCGCCGGGTGGCTGATCCTGCTGGTCGGGTCGGCCGCCGCCGGGCTGGCCGACAGCGTCGCGGTGGAACTGGCCGCCCGCGCCACCCAGGGCGTCGGCGCCGCGCTCATCGCACCGTCAGCGCTGACGCTGCTGATGATGCTCTTCGGCGCCCAGCCGCGAGAACTCACCCGGGCCCTTGCCCTCTACGGCGCGGCCGCTCCCGCAGGTGGCACCGCCGGCGTCTTCCTCGGCGGCCTCATCACCGAGTACATCAGCTGGCCGTGGGTGTTCTACATCAACATCCCCATCGCCCTGATCGCTGTGCTGGCCACCCCGGCGCTCATGCCCGCCGGCGGCGCCCGCCGAGGTTCCCTCGACGTGGCCGGGACACTCACCGTCACCGCCGGTCTCGGCGCCGCGGTCTACGCGATCGTCCGGGCCCCCGAGATCGGATGGACCTCCGGACAGACCTGGCTCGTCCTCGCCGGGGCGGTCGCCGCGTTGGCGGCGTTCGTAACCATCCAGGCCGCCCGACGGGAGCCGCTGATGCGCCTGTCGATCTTCCGCACCCCGAACCTCGCCGCCGCCAACGTCGCTCAGCTCCTACTCGGCGCGGCCTGGATCCCGATGTGGTTCTACCTCAACCTCTACCTGCAGCAGGTCCTCGGCTACAGCGCCTTCCCCAGCGGAGCCGCGCTGCTTCCCATGACGGTCCTCATCATGGTGGGGATGATCGCGCTCGCGCCGCGGGCGATCGGCCGGTTCGGCCCGAAGCCGATGGTGGTCGCGGGCCTGGCCGTGCTGGCCGCAGGACTCGGCTGGCTGGCTCTCGTCCGTCCGGACGGCAACTACGCCGTGGACGTCCTGCCCGCCTCCCTCGTCGCGGCGTTGGGTATGTCGCTGGCGTTCATCCCGTCGTTGGGCACGGCGATCTCCAGCGCCCGGCCGGAGGAGGGTGGCCTCGCCTCCGGGATCGTCAACACCAGCTACCAGGTGGGCTCGGCGCTCGGGCTGGCCGCGATGACGGCGGTCGCCGCCTCATACGGCGCGGACCGGCTCGGTGACCTGCCGGCTCTCACCACCGGCTACTCCGCCGCCTTCGTCGGCGCCGGTGTCATCGCCGCTGCCGGAGCCGTCATCGCGGCGCTCACTCTGCGGGCCCGCGCGGCTGGTCCGCAGGCTGTCGCGGAGACCGTGGACGTACAGGTCGGCTGACACCCCCGACAAGGGATGAGGACCATTCACCGGGACGTCGGCCTTGTCGGCCGCTTGCGGCCAGGGTGAGACGCGCACGGCAATGCCGGCCGATCATGCATCGGCCGACATTGCGTCGCGCTGGGTGTCGGGGTAGCCGGCGGGGGTTGGACCGTGCCGCGGGGAAGAGTCGCCGACCGCTGCGAGATCAGCCGCGCTTCATGAGGCGGCCGACGGCAGCCATCATCTCGGTGGCCATCTCGTCGGCGCGGCCCTCGGCGGCTCCCTCGTGCATGCAGTGCCGGGCGTGCCCGTCGAGCAGGCCGAGGGCGACCTTGTCCAGCGCGGCCTGGATCGCGGAGATCTGGGTGAGCACGTCGATGCAGTAGCGGTCGTCGTCGACCATCTTCTCGACGCCGCGGACCTGCCCCTCGACGCGGCGGAGCCGCGCGAGCAGCTGGTCCTTGCTGGCGGTGTATCCGCGGATCGGAGTGGGTGTGGTCATGTCGACAAGGATAGCGTACCCCTCGGGGGTATGCTACGGTGCCTGAAGGCATACCCCCTACAGGTATCGCCTGTTCGGCGACCCGCGCCGCTACCCGAGGCCCAGCAGCCCTCGGGTAGCAGGCCAGGGTGTTGAAAGGAGCGTTCTGATGACCACCGCCACCTACCAGGTAAAGGGCATGACCTGCGGGCACTGCGTGAACTCGGTCAGCACCGAGATCAGCGGCATCACCGGCGTCCGTGACGTCCAGGTCGACCTCGCCTCCGGGCAGGTCACCGTCACCAGCGAAGCGCCGCTGGACCCCGCGGCCGTGCGGGCCGCGGTGGACGAGGCCGGCTACGACCTCGTCAACGCCTGACAGCCCCTCACTCCCAGGGCCCCCGAGGTGCCACTCATGAACACGGCGACGAAGCTGAGCGGTTTCGGCCTCGGCCTCGCGGCGGTGTTCGGCGCGGCGTACGGGGTCGGCCAAGTGGTCGACCCCGTACGGCGACGGGATCAACGACGCCGCCGCGCTCGCCCAGGCCGACCTCATCCTGGCTCGCGAACAGCCTCCGCCTGCGCTGCTTCCGCACCACCAACCCATAGCGGTACACGCGTCATATCGGAGAGAGCCCTCAAACGTCATGACATATGAGGTACGAGTAGAAACACCCTCGGTCGAGGTCTACCGCCACCTGCGGGTCGCCGCCGGCCTGAGCCCCAAGTCGGCCGCAGCAGCGGCCGCGGGACTGCACGGCACCTGGCACGCCGTCGTCGCGTATCACGACGAACAGCCGATAGGTATGGGCCGTGTCATCGGCGACGGCGGCACCGCCTTCCAAATCGTCGACATGTGCGTCTTGCCCGAGCACCAGTCGCGTGGGGTCGGCAAGAGGATCATGGCTGCACTGATGCAGCAACTCCTCGACCACGCGCCGAGCACCGCCTACATCTCGCTCATCGCAGACGGCGCCGCGCGCCACCTCTACGCCCAGTACGGGTTCGCGGAGACCGCGCCAGAATCGATCGGCATGGCCCGTCGACTGTGACGCCCGCGGCGTGTCCGGTCGGGGGCGTCTGCACTGCCGCGGTGGTCCCGCGGTATCGGTGGGTCAGCAGCCAGTCGGCCCGGAGTCGGCTTACGTGCCCCGCCGTGCGGTGATCAGACGCCGGATGCCGTACGCGGCAGCGCCGGCGGCGAGCACCGAGGCTCCGGAGATCACCGAGGAGATCGGCAGGGCGAAGGCGAGCGCCAGGCAGCCGGCCAGCCCGACGATCGGGATGATCCGAGGCGGCCGGTTCTCCGCGCGGGTGAGGGTCCAGGCCGAGACGTTCGCGATGGCGTAATAGACGAGGACGGCGAAGGACGAGAAGCCGATCGCCGAACGCAGGTCCGTGGTCGCCACCAACACCGCGACCACAGCTCCCACCAGCAGTTCGGCTCGGTGGGGCACCTTGAACCGGCGGTGCACGGCCGCCAAGGCGTGGGGTAGGTGCCGATCCCGGGCCATGGCCAGGGTGGTGCGTGAGACGCCGAGGACGAGCGCCAGCAGGGAGCCCAGCGCGGCCACGGCCGCACCGGCGCGTACCAGCGGGGCAAGCCAGTGCATGCCTGCAGCATCGACGGCGTCGGACAGTGGTGCCGCCGTGGCCGCCAGCCGCTGTGGCCCGAGCACCAGCAGCACCGCGACGGCCACGATGCCGTAGACGCCCAGCGTGATGCCCAGTGCCAGCGGGATGGCGCGAGGGATGGTGCGGGCGGGTTCACGAACCTCTTCGCCAAGCGTGGCGATGCGCGCGTACCCAGCGAAGGCGAAGAACAGCAGGCCCGCCGCTTGCAGGATCCCGCCGGCGCTCGCATCCGCGCCGATATCCAGGCGGGTGGCCTCGGTCGAACCCCAGCCGAGGGTGGCGACCACCACCATGGCCAGCACAGCCAGCACGGCAGCGACGATCACCCGCGTCACCACGGCGGACTTCTCGATCCCGACGTAGTTCACCGCCGTCAACGCCGCCACGGCAGCCACCGCCACCGCGTGAGCTTGGTCGGGCCAGACGTACAGGCCGACGGTGAGCGCGATCGCCGCACAGGAGGCTATCTTGCCGACCACGAACCCCCAGCCCGCCAGATAACCCCAGAAGTCGCCAAGCCGTTCCCGTCCGTAGACGTAGGTGCCGCCTGACGCCGGGTACCGCGCGGCCAGCCGTGCGGACGACGTGGCGTTGCAGTAGGCGACAACCGCCGCGACTGCGAGGCCGACCAGAAGGCCGGAACCGGCCGCCCGTGCCGCTGGGGCGAGGGCGGAGAAGATCCCTGCGCCGATCATCGCGCCGAGCCCGATCACCACCGCATCGAACATCCCCAGCCGCCGCCGCAGCTGCTCCGGCACCGCAGCTGTTGGCCCCTCCATGCGCACTCCTCAACCGAACGCCGCCCGGCGACGCCAGCTCACCGCGGGCATGATGGGTGGGAAACAGCCTAATCGCCAGCAGGGCACGCGCTCGTCGACCTCGTGAACGCCCGGGTGTCTTCCTCCGGGCGTGTCGAGTGACGCGGAGATCACCTCGGATGTCGTGAGCGCGGAGTCGCGTCCTGGTGCGTGTGGCCGGTCCTAGCGGGTAATGGTCCCCGGCACGCCGGCCGTCGACACCTGCGACTAGGAGCGAGCGATGGGCACACGACAGGCCTCCGCCGACGACCTCGCCTCGGTAGGCTTCTCGGCCCTGCGCTGCGCACTGGCGACGAACATCGTGTGGATCGGTGTGCTCAAGTTCAAGCAGTACGAGGTCGAGAACGACGAGCCTTTGGTCACCTCGAGTCCGCTGTTCTCGCGGCTCCGCGCGAAGCTGGGCGCACAAAGGCTCAACCGACTCATCGGGGTCACGGAGATCGCCCTGGGCTCCCTGATTGCCGCGAAGCCGCTTGCACCCAGAGCGTCGGCGATCGGTAGTTTCGGGGCGATCGGGATGTTCCTGACCACGCTCAGCTTCCTGGCCACGACGCCCGAGGCGCGGCAGGAAGGGCAGGGGCCATTGAGCCTTTCTCAGCTGGGGCAATTTCTGTTGAAAGATACGGTGCTTATCAGTGCTGCTCTCCTGACAGCTGCCGAGTCGCTTCGCGCGGCTCGCCCTGCTGACTGTCCGCGTACGTTGTGAATCAGGAGGCCTCGGCCCTGCTCGACTGGGCTTCGCGCTCCCTGCCCCAACCACCATGGCTCGTGGTGCTCTCGTGGGCTGGGCTCTTCGTGGGCATTGCCAGCACCGCGGCCATCCTTGTTGACCACTTCGTCCTTCGATATCGTCAGCCGGTCAAGCTCATGGAGGTTGTCTGGCCGACAACCGCCCTCTACTTCGGCCCAGTGGCTGTCCTGGCCTACCGACAGTGGGGTAGACCCCAGTCTCCCCGGTGGCTGGAGCGGCACCGCACCCCGCCCAGGAGGTCGCGACATGCTGTCACGATAATCGAAACCCTGCATTGTGCGACGCACTGCGTTCTGGGTGCCATCATTGGTACGGTCTTCGTCTTCGGCTTCAGCTTCGAGATCTTTGACAAGAGATTGTGGCCCGAGTTCATCGGTGATTACGTTTCCGCAGTCTTGGTGGGCCTTGCATTCCGCTACTCCGCCCAGGCTGACACGGGAGGTCGAAGATTGTGGGCCGCAATACGGAGATTTCTCAGGGGAGACCTGCTGAGCGTGTCCGTCTTCGAGTTCGCCCTATTGGGTTGGCTGGCGCTGATGGAGCTCACGGTTTTCCATGAGACCCTGCAGCCTAGTAGTCCGGTGTTCTGGCTCATCGTCCAGATCGGGTTGGTTATCGGCTTCTTTGCCGCGTGGCCGCCAACCCTGTGGTTGGTCCGCCGCGGCGCCAAAGCGGAACTGCTCGGCACGCCGCAGTAGGTGATGCTGCGCCGACGCCCGATCCGGCAACGCGTCTTACGGTCGACGACGCGGGTGGTGACTGCGCGACGAGGAATCCAGGCCGGCCAGCGACGTCGGCGCAGACCCTGAGCCAGGTGATGCCGGAGGCGCAGACCTCGACACCCGTCAGGTCACCATACCCGCGCGGTAGGCGTACACCACGGCCTGAACGCGGTCGCGCAGGTCGAGCTTCGTGAGGATGCGCGACACGTACGTCTTGACGGTCTCCTGACTGATTACCCAGCCGTGCCGTGATCTCGCCGTTGGACAGGCCGTCGGCGATGAGGCGTACCTCGCTGGCCCGCGCCCTGTAAGCCGGGCGCGTCGCGTGAGGCGGCCGCGAGCGGCGGCGGGGTCCGGGGCCCGGATCGGGGCGCAGGTTGGGAGCAACGCTGTGCCCTTGACCAGACGGCAACTGCTGTCTGTTTGGCTAGCGATTCTGATCTTGTCTCGGTGCGGCGCGGACGTGTGCGCGTTCGCCTTGTCTGCCGATGAGGCTGAGGTATTCGACGGGACCGGAGCTGGTGGCCCCGAACCAGTGCGGGGTGCGGGTGTCGAACTCGGCGGCTTCTCCGGGTTCAAGGATGAGGTTGTGCTCGCCGAGGACCAGGCGCAGCGTGCCGTTCAGGACGTAGACCCAGTCGTAGCCCTCGTGGGTGCGCAGGTCGGGTTCGCGGTCGTCGTGGCCGGCCGGGAGGACGAACTTGTAGGCCTGGATGCCTCCGGGCCTGCGGGTCAGGGGCAGGATGGTCGATCCGTCGGTGCAGGCGATGGGGCGCAGGTTGATGCGGGGATCGCCGGTGGGAGGCGCGTCGACGAGCTCGTCGAGGGTGACACCGTAGGCGCGGGCGAGCGGGAGGAGTTGCTCGAGCGTGGGGCGCCGCAGGCCCCCCTCGAGCCGGGACAGCGTACTGGCGGAAATGCCGGTTTCCTCGGCCAGGTCGGTGAGCGTGATGTCGCGGCGGGCTCGAAGCTGCTTCAGCCTCGGCCCGACGGCGTCGAGCCTGCGGTCCAGTTTCTTGTCCATGCCACCACTTTGCCATTTGGCAAATAGCTTTGCCAATCCGTCGAGTAGGAAGTCAGGATCGCGGTGACCTGCGGACACGGATGAGGAGCTGGACATGGCCGAGCAGGCAGAGATCATGAGGGACGTGGTCGTCGTTGGTGGCGGCGCGGCGGGACTGAGCGCGGCGCTGACGCTGGCGCGCTCGCGTCGCCGGGTGACGGTCGTGGACGCCGGCGCACCGAGGAACGCGTCCACCGAGGGTGTGCACGGACTGCTGGCGCTCGACGGGCTGAGCCCGCTGGAGCTGCTCAGGCGTGGCCGCGACGAGGTCACCCGCTACGGCGGCGAGATCATCTCGGCCGAGGTGAGTGACGTGTCGTGCACGTCGCTGGGGTTCGCGGTGATGATGCGTGACGGCGGCGTGTTGCACGGTCGCCGGCTGCTGATCGCCACCGGGCTGGTTGACGAACTGCCGGAGATCCCGGCATTGCGGGAGCGGTGGGGGCGCGACGTGCTCCACTGCCCGTACTGCCACGGGTGGGAGGTTCGCGACCGTCGGATCGGCGTGCTCGCCACCGGACCGATGTCGGTGCACCAGGCGTTGCTGTTCCGGCAGTTGAGCGACGACGTGCGCTTCTTCTCCAACGACCATGATCTCGGCGATCAGAACCGGGCGAAGCTCGATGCGCTCGGCATCCCGGTTATCCCCGGAGGTGTCTCGAGGCTGGAGATCGTCGACGACCGCCTGACCGGCGTTCGTCTGAACGACGACCGCATCGTCGAGGTCGAAGCTCTGGCCGTTGCGCCGCGGATGGTCGCCCGTGCCGAGGTGTTCGCGAACATCGGCATTCGGCCGACCCCGCATCCGGCGGGCTCATTCATCGCCGCCGACTCGACCGGGCGTACGTCTGTGACCGGGGTCTGGGTTGCGGGCAACTCCGTCGATTTGTCCGCCCAGGTTGGCGCGGCCGCCGCGGACGGCGCCCGCGCCGCGGCGCACATCAACGCCGACCTCGTCGCCGAGGACACCGACCGGGCTGTCGCCCGGCGCTCCGGTGCGGAGACAGTCCGATGACGCACGGATTCGACAAGAACTACGGGGAACGGCACTGGCACCGGGCGCACGGCGACCATCCCGGCTCCATGGCCGGCAATCCGCCGAACCCGTGTCTCGCCCGCGAGACCGGGGGCCCGGCGGCACCCTGCTGATCGTCGGCCACCTGCACACCTCAGGAGCTGTCGGGCACCACCCGCCCGCCGAGGCAGCGGTCGCCCTCGCAGACATCACCACTGGCCTGGACAGCACTCGGTGGGAGATCACCACCGCAGAACAGCAGCTCCGTACGGTCCACGGCCCCGGAGACCGGGCGATCCCTCTGCACGACGTCGTCGTGCGTGCCACACGACGCAACTGATCACACCACTTCGCCGACGCCGGAACGTCCCGTTCCGGCGCCATACCCGCCTGCGCCATTCGAAAGGAACCCGCGCATGATCTCCCCGGATCTGTCTCTCCAGGTGAGCGGCGCCGACACGACGACGATCCATGACCCGCGCCGCCGCCGCTCGATCCTGATCGCGGTCTGCATCGCCCTCATGGCAGTCATCGCTTCCGTCTCCGGGCTGAACGTCGCCCAGCAGGAAATCGCCGTCGCGTTCGGCGCCTCGCAGAACACCGTCTTGTGGATCATCAACACCTACACCATCAGCCTCGCCGCGTTGCTCCTGCCGCTCGGCGCCTTGGGCGACCGATGGGGCCGTCGACCGGTACTGCTCGCAGGCCTGATCATCTTCGGAACGGCGAGCGCGGCCGCCGGCCTGGCCACGTCGTCCGCAATCATGATCGCAGCACGCCTCCTCAGCGGCGTCGGTGCAGCGATGATCATGCCCGTCACGCTGGCCGTCATCACCTCGACGTTTCCGCACGAGGAACGCTCCAAAGCGATCGGCGTGTGGACCGGCGTCGCCGGCGGTGGCGGCATCCTGGGGATGTACCTGTCGGCGATCTTGGTCGACCTGGCCAGTTGGCGCTGGCTGTTCGTCCTGCCGGTCGCACTTGTGACCGTGGCCATCACCACGGCACTTCGATCCGTTCCGAACTCACGCGAGAAGTCGGAACACGGATTCGACACCGTCGGTTCGCTGGCGTCCCTGATCGCCGCGGTCGGACTCATCTTCGTCCTCCACGAAGGCCCGGTACAGGGCTGGACCGCCCCCGGGACGCTCCTGAGCCTTCTGATCGGCGTCATCGGCGCCATCGGCTTCGTGGCGTGGGAACTGCGCCGGCCGGCTCCACTGCTTGACGTCCGCCTTTTCCGTGAGCGAAGTCTCGCCAGCGGCTCCGTGGCGCTTCTGGCGGTCTTCGGCGTACAGGCGGGAATCTTCGTCGTCCTCTTCCCGTACTTCCAGGCGGTGCTCGGCTGGTCCGGCCTGCGCTCCACCCTCGCACTCATGCCGATGGCGGTGACGATGATGCTCGCCTCCGGTCTCGCTCCGCGAGTAGCCGCGCGCATCGGCAGCCGCTCGACGATGGCAACAGGAATCTCTCTCGGGGGCGTGGGTCTGGCTCTCATGGCGACCTTCGTCTCCGTGGACGGCGGCTACCTCTCCGTCCTGCCGGGCATGCTCGCCATGGGACTCGGCATGGGGATGACGCAGACCCCGTCCACCGAGGCCATCACCTCCACCCTGCCCCCTGAGCGTCAAGGTGTCGCGTCCGCACTCAACGATGTGACCAGGGAGTTCGGCACCGCGCTCGGCGTCGCGCTGCTCGGAGCCGTCCTGTCCGCCGGATACCGCAACGCCATCGACTCCCGCCTCGACGCAGTCCCCGCCGACACCGCCGACACCGCCCGAGAAGGCGTCGCCAACGCCCTCGCCGCTGCCGGCGGCACCGGCACCCAGGCGCAGGCACTTGTCCGGGCCGCCCAGGAGTCCTTCGTCGACGGCTGGCAACAGGCCATGTGGGCAGGAGTCGGCGTCATGACCATCTTGTTGGTCTACGTTCTTGCGCGAGGTCCCCAGCGCACCCCACCCGCCTCCACGACCGAGGCGCATCCGACGAGCGAAACTACCGTCCAATAGGGCTCTGAATCGGTTCAACCCGCGGCCGGTTCGCATCGACCCTGAGATCGTCACCTACGTTGGATGGACACACCACCGACCGTCCTAGTGCGCGAGATCCTCAGCCAGGAATGCCCTCGGCCTGATCTGCGGATGTCGGGGGAGATGGCGAGGTGGGAGTTGACCTGACGGCAGTCCCTGGCAGGCACCCGAGCTCTCGCTCGGGTGCCTGCCAGCGGCAGATCCAGCCATGGGCGCCGGCAGACCCGGCTCTGCCGGGGCAGCCCCCCTGCGTACGGATGGACCAGCTCAGGTCGCCGGGCAGGTCTGCGCTAGGTCGAATGTTCCGTCGGTGCCGGTGATCAACGCCGTGGCGTTGGTGAGGGCGAACGGGTTCACCAACTCGCCGGTTGACGACAGGCCGGCTGGCGTCCTGATCCACGCCCTGTCGCCGACGATCGCACGGTCGGCGGCGGGCGTGGTCGTGATGGTCTCCGTGACGGGTCCACCCTCCGTGGCGAACTCGATGGTCAGTGAGATGAAGTTGCCCTGCTGTGTCGCAGCCGGCAGGGAGAAGACCCAGACGTCCTCGGCCTGGAAGGGACCACCGCCGAGGTTCGGGTCGCACACGTGAGTGCCGAACGCGGCCGCCGTCGTGCCGGTGTCCGCCGGATCGATGGTGATCGTCGTGCCACCCCCAGCCCACGCTGGTGCGGCGAAGCCCAGGCTGCTCACGGCGGCCAGCATGGTGGCCCCCGCGAGGCGGGTGAACGATGGTTTGGCCAACTGAATCCCCCCCCAGAAAGTGGATTTCTGTTAACAGCTCGTGAAGTGGGGCGCGACCCGATGTCAGGTAACCACGGATGACGGATGCCGATTGCCAGAATCCAGCTCTTCCCTTCGGGGGCCAGATGTCTGTGATAGGCGATCTGCGACCCGCGACTCCCGGGAGAAGACTTCCGACCCGACGGTGTCGGCCAGGGCGGCGAGGCCGGCCGGGCGGGTGGGTGGGAGCGGACTCTCTGCCGCTGAGATCGGACTCGGACGCTGCCTGGACATCCAACTGTGGGGTCGCCGGAAGTTCTACGCCGGGCACGCCGATGGTGCGTGAGGGCCGATGGCGTGCCATGCCCCACCGAGGTTCGGGAGTCCCCTCCGGTCCGCCGGCATCCTCGTCCGGCGCGAGGCAGGTGTCGGTGCGATGTCGTATGCCTATGGTGGAGTGCTTGCCATGGGCGTGCTGTACGACTACTTCCGGGCGAAGGATGATGCCGCGGCGGTTGGCCTGATGGCGGACCTCGACGGCGGGCCGGTCGTCGTCAGCGGCGGTGGCGGCGCAACTGCCGATGCGATTGACCTCAAGGGCATCGAGCCGGCAGTGACCCTCGGCAAGCTCGTGAGTTTCGTTCGAGGCGTCGACTGGGACGCGAACCTGGTCGGTCTCAAGCTGCTGTGGAGCGGGGACGAGCAGGAAGGGCCTTGGCTGATGTCCCTCGACCGCGTCACGCGGGACACACTCGCCTCGATCAACGACGCGCAAGTGCTCGAGTTGTCGGCGCGGTGGGGCCGGGTCGAGGAGTTGGCGTGGGATGGCCCCTTGCCGGAGGACCAGATGGTGCCTGTCATCAAGGAAGTCGCTGCCCTCGCCGAGCGCGCGCGAGACGCGGGTGAGGACCTGTATTGCTGGTGCTGCCTCTGACTGATGCACGTCATCGCCGCTCGCCGCGTCGCCGAAGCGTGTGAGGCCACCGGTCACCGGCCAGGCGTCGACGTCAGCGGACGGGCGCTCCGCCTGCAGGAGACTGCACCCACCTGCGGCTCCTCGTTGTCGCAGGTGAGAGTCGGTGCGGCGTCCTGTTTCACCCCGAATAGATCACTGGTTCACGAGTTGGGCCCGCCTGCCTTGGACGGAGGCGGACGGGAGGCGTGTCATGTCGCTGGTCCCATGCTTGCTGCCCGCACCCAGGCGGCTCGGCGGAGCAGGCGGAGTCCGTTGAGGCCGACGATGATGGTGGAGCCTTCGTGCCCGGCGACTCCGAGTGGTAGGGGCAGGGTGCCGATGAGGTCCCACGCGACGAGTACGGCGATGAACGTGGCGGCGATGGTGAGGTTCGCGATGACGAGCCGGCGGGCGCGGCGGGCCAGTTCGATGACGGCGGGCAGGGTGGCGAGTTCGTCGCGGGTGACGACGGTGTCGGCGGTGTCGAGGGCGAGGTCGGAGCCGGCGCGGCCCATGGCGATGCCGACGTGGGCGGCGGCCAGGGCGGGGGCGTCGTTGACGCCGTCGCCGACCAGGACCACGCGGTCTCCGCGGCTCTCCATCTCGCGTACCGCGGCGACCTTGTCCTGAGGTAGCAGACCGGCGCGGACATCGGCGATTCCGACCTCGCCGGCGAGCCGTCGGGCGGCGCGTTCGTTGTCGCCGGTCAGCAGCACCGGGCGCACTCCGGTCACCGCGGTGAGGTGGGCGACCGTTGCGGCGGCGTCAGGGCGGAGCTTGTCGGCCAGGCCCAGCACGCCGACGGGTTCGCCGTCGACCTGGACCACGACCGCTGTTCGGCCCGTCTGCTCCAGTTCGTCGACGAGAGCGCACAGTGCGCGGTCGTGGCCCGTCTCCCATCCGGCAGGGCTGCCCACGTCGACCCGGTGGCCTTCGACCTGGGCGGTGACGCCGCGCCCGGGAGTCGAGGTGAAGGCGTCCGGTGCGGATAGCGGGAGCTGCGCCTCACGGGCGGCGGTGACCACCGCCCGTGCGAGCGGGTGTTCGGAGGAACGCTCGGCAGCGGCGGCCAACGTGAGGAGTTGGCGCTCGCTGAGGCTGGCGCGGGGGAGGAGCCGGATGTCGGTCAGGTGTGGGGCGCCTTCGGTGAGGGTGCCGGTCTTGTCGAAGGCGACCCGGGTGGCGGTGGCGAGGTGTTCCATCACCACGGCGGACTTGACCAGCACGCCGTGCCGGCCGGCGTTGGCGATAGCGGACAGCAGCGGCGGCATGGTGGCCAGCACCACCGCGCACGGCGACGCGACGATCATGAAAGTCATCGCCCTCAGCAGCGTCGGTTGCAGTTCGGCACCCAGCACCAGCGGGATCACGAACAGGGCGACGGTGGCGGCGACCATGCCGATTGAGTAGCGCTGTTCGACCTTCTCGATGAACAACTGCACCCGCGCCTTGGTGGCGCTGGCTTCGGCGACCATGGCGACGATCCGGGCGATGACCGTGTCGCCGGCAGGCCGGGTCACACGGATGCGGAGCGCACCGGTGCCGTTGAGGGTTCCCGCGAACACCTCGTCGCCGGGGTGCTTGTCGACGGGCAGCGGCTCGCCGGTGATGGTGGCCTGGTCGACCTCACTCGCGCCGCCGGTGACCTCTCCGTCGGCGCCGATCCGCTCTCCGGGACGGACCAGGATGACGTCTCCCACGTGCAGGTCGGCGGCGTCGACGGTCTCCTCGCCGGTCGCGGTGAGGCGGGTGGCCGTGTCGGGTGCGAGGTCCAGCAGACCGCTGACGGAGTCCTCGGTGCGTGTGGTGGCGACGGCTTCCAGTGCGCCCGAGGTGGCGAAGATGACGATGAGCAGCGCCCCGTCGAGGACCTGGCCGATGGACGCCGCGCCGATCGCCGCCAGGACCATCAGAAGGTCGACGTCGAGTTTGCGCTCGCGCAGCGCCCGCAACCCGGCCCAGCCCGGCTCCCACCCGCCCGCGGCGTAGCAGGCGAGGTACAACGCCCACCACACCCAGCTCGGCGCGGGGGACAGGTGGGCCAGCAGGCCGAGCACGAACAGGCCGGTCGCGGCGGCGGCCCAGCGGACCTCCGGCAGCGACCACAGGGCGGTCCGCCGCTGGCCGGCTCGACGGCTGGTGGCCGGCGCTGTGGGCTGGGCAGCGGAGGGGTTCTCGACGCTCGTCGTCACCCGGGCATCTTATATGCGCATACACGCAGATACGCAAGCAATGGAATGGTCGGTATGCTCGGCCCATGCACACGTCGCTGCCCGACTTCGACATGCCCAACGAGGAGCAGGTGCATCTCGCGGCCGAGACGTTCCGACTCCTGGCCGATCCCACCCGGGTCAAGGTCCTGTGGGCGCTCTTGCAGGGGGAGTCCTCCGTCGCCTGCCTCGCCGAGCTCGCCGGAGCCGCCCCCACCGCGGTCAGCCAGCATCTGGCCAAGCTGCGCCTCGCGGGCCTCGTCAAGGGGCGCCGCGAGGGAACATTCGTCTACTACTCCGCTGCTGACGACCACGTCCGGCGGCTCCTCCGGCAGGCTCTGTTCCACGCCGACCACATCGACCGCAACCTGTCCGAAGCGCCCACGGCGTGAGCGAGTAGCGGCTGGTCGCGTTCGCCTCGCCGACGTCGTTCGGCTCTGAGCGAGTCGCGCACCCGGCATACCCCCGGGGGTATGTGTTACCGTCGGAGGCGGAGGGTGATGAGATGAAGATGCGTCCGGAGATGACCGGCGAGGCGCTGACCCGGCTCAAGCGGGCCCGAGGGCAGCTCAACGCGGTCATCGAGATGATGGAGAACGGCGAGGACTGCCGCGAGGCGCTGACCCAGCTCGCCGCGGTGTCGAAGGCGATCGACCGGGCGGGTTTCAAGATCATCGCCTCCGGGATGCGGCACTGCTCCGCTGCCCGTGATCGCGGCGAGCAGCCGGAGATGACCGAAGCGGAACTGGAGAAGCTCTTCCTGGCCCTGGCGTGATCCGCCGAGCCTGACGCTCCGCGCCCGGACGGCGTGTCCGCCGCCCGGGTGGGTAAGCGCGTGTGCGATGTCGACCAGGGGTGACGACTATTCCCGGCATACCCCCCGGGGTATATGTGAGAAGGAGCAGACGGATGACGGTGCAGGTGTCGGTGATCGCGACCTCGTCCCTGGGTGACCGCAGCTACCTGGCGACGGACGGCCGTGTGGCGGTGGTGGTGGACCCACAGCGGGACATCGACCGGGTCGTGTATCTCGCGGGGGAGAAGGGCGTGCGCATCACCCACGTGGTGGAGACGCACATGCACAACGACTACGTCTCCGGCGGCCTGCAACTGGCCCGGCTGACCGGCGCCGAGTACCTCGTCGCGGCCGCGGACAGCGTGACGTTCCACCGGACTCCGGTCTCGGACGGCGACGTCGTCGACGTGTCCGACGCGCTGCGCCTCCGGGTCGTCGGCACGCCGGGCCACACGTTCCACCACCTGTCGTACGTGCTCGACGAGGCCGGCGACGGCGACGGCTGGGTCCCGGTCGGTGTGTTCACCGGCGGCTCGCTGCTGTTCGGCACCACCGGCCGCACCGATCTGCTCGGCCAGCAGCATGCGCACGAGCTGGCCCAGCATCAGCACGCCTCCGCCCAGCGGCTCGCCGACCTCCTGCCCGACGGCACACAGGTCTGGCCCACCCACGGATTCGGCAGCTTCTGCTCGGCCAGCCAGGCCGACGCGCCCGAGTCGACCATCGGGCGGGAGAAACAGGCCAACCCCGTGTTCCGACTCGCCGCGGACCGGTTCGTCACCGAGACCCTGGCCGGCTTGGACGCCTACCCGGCCTACTACGCCCACATGGGCGTCGCCAACGCGGCAGGCCCGGCGCCGGTCGACCTCACCCCGATCAACCGGGCCGACGCCGACGAACTGCGCCGACGGATCGCCGCCGGCGAGTGGGTGGTCGATCTGCGACACCGCAGGGCGTACGCCTCAGCGCACCTGGCCGGCACGGTCGGCCTCGGCCTCGACGGGCCGATGTCCACCTGGCTGGGCTGGCTCATCGACTGGGGTACGCCGATCACACTGCTCGCCGAGACACCGCAGCAGGTCGC
This sequence comes from Micromonospora costi, assembly GCF_003626655.1. Classification (GTDB taxonomy): domain Bacteria; phylum Actinomycetota; class Actinomycetes; order Mycobacteriales; family Micromonosporaceae; genus Micromonospora; species Micromonospora costi. The sequence goes on along the minus strand of NZ_RBAN01000004.1, from coordinate 624,268 downwards.
CGCCGCGCAGCGTGAGCTGGTCCGGATCGGCATCGACCGACCCGCCGCCCAGTCCAGCGGCGACCCCGAGGACTGGGCGACCGACCGGTCGGATCTCCGCGAGCTGAGCGTCGCCGACTTCGCGGCCCTCGCGGCCGCGCAGGCCGGGGACACCCCGGTCGGCCTGCCTGACCCGCACGTCGTGCTGGACGTGCGGATGACCAACGAGTGGACCGCCGGCCACATCGACGGCGCCGTGCACATCCCGCTGCCCGACCTGCCCAAGCGCCTCCGCGACGTACCAGCCGGCACCGTCTGGGTGCACTGCGGCTCCGGCTACCGCGCCACCGCCGCCGCGTCGCTGCTGGCCAACACCGGCCGCGAGGTCGTCCTGATCGACGACATGTTCGGCCGGGCCGAACAGGCCGGCGTGCGGATGGCTCCCACCTCCTGAAAGGACGCACATGACCACGACCCCGACCAGCCCCGGCACGCTCGACACGGCGACCCTGCGCGAGCTGATCGCCGCCGGCCGGACACCCCGGCTGCTCGACGTCCGCACCCCCGGCGAGTTCGAGACCTCGCACATCCCGGGCTCCTACAACGTGCCGCTGGACCTGCTCACGGAACACCGCGAGGAACTGCGCCGCCACCTCGACGAGGACGTCGTCCTGATCTGCCGCTCCGGCGCCCGCGCCGCCCAGGCCCGGCGGGCCCTCGCCGACGTCGGCCTACCCAACCTCCGCGTACTCGACGGAGGCATCATGGCCTGGCAGGCGGGTCACGCGCCGATCAGCCAGGGCAGGCCCCGCTGGGACCTCGAGCGTCAGGTCCGCCTGGTCGCCGGTGCCATCGTCCTGGCCAGCGTCGTCGCCTCGGTGTTCGTACCCGGCCTGAAGTGGGTCGCCGGCTTCATCGGCGCCGGTCTCACCGTCGCGGCGCTGACCAACACCTGCGCCATGGGCATGCTGCTCGCCAAGCTTCCCTACAACCGTGGCGCCACCTGCGACCTGGGCACCGTCATCGGCCAGCTGGGTGGTGAGTCGGCGGCCCGTCGGCCGGCATGACCGGCAGTCTCGCCCTCACCGTCGGTCTGGCCGTCCTGATCGGAGTCAGCCTCGGCCTGCTCGGCGGCGGCGGTTCGATCCTGGCCGTACCGCTGCTCGTCTACGTCGCCGACCTGCCGGCCAAGGAAGCCATCGCCACCTCGCTGCTCGTCGTCGGCGTCACGAGTGCCGTCGGCGTCCTGCCGCACGCCCGGGCCGGACGCGTCCGGTGGCGCACCGGGCTGATCTTCGGCGTCGCCGGCATGGCCGGCGCCTACACCGGCGGCCGCCTGGCCGGGTTCATTCCCGCCGGTGTGCTGCTGACCGGCTTCGCCCTGATGATGCTCGCCACCGCCATCGCGATGATTCGCGGCCGCCGCGCCGCGGAGACCCGGCCGGTGCCGCACGAGCTGCCCATCCTGCGGGTCATCATCGACGGCGTCGTGGTCGGCCTGGTCACGGGCCTGGTCGGCGCCGGCGGCGGCTTCCTGGTGGTACCGGCACTGGCCCTGCTCGGCGGCCTGCCGATGCCCGTCGCCGTGGGCACCTCACTGGTCGTCATCGCGATGAAGTCCTTCGCCGGCCTCGCCGGCTACCTCTCCAGCGTCAGCATCGACTGGGGCCTGGCCGCCGCCGTCACCACGGCCGCCGTGATCGGCAGCCTGCTCGGTGGCCGGCTCGCCGGCCGGATTCCCGAGAACGCGCTGCGTACGGCGTTCGGCTGGTTCGTCGTGGTGATGGGCGTGTTCGTCCTCGCCCAGCAGTTGCCCCACCAGGTGAGCACCAGTCCCGTGCTGTGGGCCGCGGTCGGCGTGGCCGCGGTGGCGGCGCTCGGGGGCGCGTCGGTGTGCCTCGCGCGCCCGGGGTGCGTCGGTGTCCGCCTCGCGCGCCGGACGGACAGCCGACCGCGTTCGTGATAGACCGCCATGGTGAGGACGACGTCGTGAACCGCCGCTCGTAGGAGATGCACATGCCTGGACCGCGCGCCTTCTGGATCGATGAGCCCTTCGACCGTGAGCACGGCGCGGACGGGCGCGGTCGCTACGAGGCGGAGGTCGTGAGGCGCATCGACGAGTTCGCCGACACGTGGGGGCACATCGCGCCCGTCACCTTCGCGGCCACAGCGTGGCGACTGGCCTCCGAACTGTCACCTGGCTACGTACGCTGGCACCGGCGGATCATCTCCGCGACCTGCCTGGCGAGCCCGTGGGACGGGAGCATGACCTGCGCCGTGTCGATGATCTCCCGGTGGCCCGCCGAGCTCACGTGGACCAGGCAGTGGCAGCGCGACCGGGGTTGGCGGGACTGGCCGCAGCTGTTCGGCCAGTACACGACACCGTCGGACCAGGACGTGACGCGCAGCCCCCACCTGCGGGCGGTGTTGCAGGTCGAGGCGCCGCTTCCCCTCGATGATCTGCCTCCGGCCCCTGACGGCCCGGACGCGTCCGTAGCTCCCGCGGCGCGTCGAGCGGTCACGGTGCTGGCCCGCGAACTCAACGAGCTCCTCGCCCCGATGATCGGCCAGCTGGAAGCCGGTGTACCAGCGGATTCCTGAGTGTCACCGCTGACGCGGTCGGCGCCTTCCACCAACTCTCGGGCTACGCCAACCCGGCCGTGTCGTCGACGCTCAGACGCTGGCGCCCTCGGGGTGCCGGGCCCCGGCGGCCACCATTTCTGCGGTGACCGGGGAGGGCTTGAAGCCTTTGACGATCAGATAGACGCCCAGCGAGAACTCCCACACCGCGATCGGGACGGCCGCGATCGCCGCCACCGGGGACAGCCGATCCCAGAGCCCGAACAGAGTGCCGGCGTCGGCCACGACGAGCAGGGGCGCTCCGACGAGCCCGAGCACGGGGAGGACGCGCGGCACGAGCCGTGACTGGTACAGCAGGGAACCCAGCAACAGGGCGTTCACGGCCGGGATGAGGCTTTGGCTGAGTAGGAAGATCGAGTCGTAGAAGGCGACCAGCGCCTGTCCGGTGACCAGGGCGTCGGCTCCGGCTTCGGCTCGCCGCAGGGCCACGAGCGTCAGGAGGCTCGCGACGCCGACGAAGATGCCGGCCGCTTCGAGGACCCGGGCGCTCACGAAGCCCAGCGCTCGGGCTGCGCCCTGCCGCTTGACCACCGGGTACAGCACGACGGCGGTGCCGATGCAGGAGAGGGCAACGATCACCTCGAGGACGCCGCCGATGACGACGGGGGTCTCCGACGTCGTGCCGACGAGGTAGTCCGCGTCGTGCACCGGACCGTACAGGGCGACGGTCGGAATCGAGACGAAGGTGAGCACGTAGAACACGCCCGCGACCAGCGCGGTCCTCCTGAGTGAGCCCATCGGGGCTCCTTTCGTTGCGGCGTTCAGTCGACGATCGTCTTGCGGTCACCCTCCTGCGAATCGGTGCGATGGCGAATCGGCCGCTCGGGCAATCCTGTTGTGCCGTGCAACAGACGCCGGTACCCGAGTCGTGTATCCCGGTGTGAGCGTGCGGCGCGGCGGGGGAGGGTGGCAGAGGTTTGGATTTCGACGACTACGTACGAGCGCGAGGCGCGGCGCTGGTGCGGCTCGCGCGGCTGTTGACCGGCGACCGGCATCGCGGTGAGGACCTGGCACAGGAGGTGCTGGCGCGGGCGTTCGCGCGGTGGAACCGGATCTCGGCCGCGAACCCTGAGGCGTATCTGCGCCGGATGCTGGTCAACGCGTCGATCACCCGCTGGAGGCGACTGTCGAGCCGCGAGATCGTCGTAGCTGACACCGGCGATCCCGCTAGCCGCCGGGACCTCGAATCGGAGTTTGTGGAACGTGACGCCCTGTGGCGTCACGTGCGGCAGTTGCCCGCCAAGCAACGGGCGGCAATCGTGCTGCGCTATTACGAGGATCTTGACGATGCGTCGATAGCCGCCTTGCTCAGCTGCTCGACGGTGACCGTGCGTACGCAGGTGAAGCGCGCGCTTGCGACGTTGCGGGGCAAGGTGGGTGCTGATGTGGCGCTGACACCAACGGGAGGACGCGATGACTGACCTGGATCGGGCGCTGCACGAGACGTTGACCCGGGTTGCCGACGATGACGTACACGTCGACCGGCTCCTCGCCGGGGCCCGCACGGCGGGCGTCCGCTACCGCCGTCGGCGGCGGTGGGGTCTCGCTCTGGGCGCGACGGGCCTGTCGGCCGGCGCGGGCGCGGTGGTGCTGTCGCTGACCGCGGCGCTGAGCCCGGGTGCCGGGCCGGTGCCGGAGGCGGGGCTCGGGCCGGGCGTGGCGACGCCGTCGCCGCCGCCCTCGCCGTCATCGTCGCCGTCCCCGCGGTCACCGCGCCCTGCGCCGATGACGGTGTTGCCGACACCGCCGGTCGCACCCGGCGCCCCCACGGCCGTCGATTCGGCCGACGCGGTCGGCCAGCCGCTGATGCTGCACCTCGGCCTGGCCCGGTTGCCGTTCCCGATCATCGGTATGCAGTACCAGCAGCTGATCGACGAGCGGCAGGAGAGCCTCGTCATCGACGGTGTCGACGACGACGGTCAGTCCCGAACGCTCATCGTGCGGGTCGGGGCCGACACGAAGGACTTCGAACCGCTGACCGGTAAGCGCACAGCCGTCCGCGTCGCCGGGCGACCCGGCACGTTCGCCCTCGAGGAGGCGGGCGACCGCCGGGCCGCCGTGCTGCGCTGGAAGACCGCCAACGGCCTCTGGATGCAGGTCGCGGGAGCCCGGGGCCAGGACGATGCGTTGGCGGTCGCGGCCAGCGTCCGCCTGGATCGCACCTACCGCTGTGTCGCGCCCTACCGGTTGCGTTCACTGCCGGCCGCGATGACGCCCGAGAGCTGTTCGGTGGTGTTCCGGGACGCCAGGGCCACCAGCATGCTGAGCGTGAGCGACGGATCGTTCCATGTCCTGCTCACCACGGAATCCGGGGGGATCTCCGACGCCAACGACCAGATCGGCGGCCGGCCGGCCCGGGTCGTGGAGCACCGGGGCGACGGCGGCGCCCCCATCATGGAGGTGGCCGTCGACCAGGGGAGCGCCGTCCTGTCGCTGACCGCCTCCGGCCGCTACGACCCCACGTTGGTCCGCCGGATCGCCGCCGACTGCGACTGGACGGGCGGCCCGGACCCCGCGACGTGGCCCGTTGACCCGTTCACCGGCGATCGGTGACCGGAGCAGGCCGGCGCGTGTGCGGCGGTGGACGCGCGAGGCGTCCACCGCCGCACGAGGGGCACCCGCCGCGCTCCGCCGTTCCACCAGCGCGTTGACCGGAACGCGTCTCCCGTGCCTTCTCGACGGCCCCACCGCGGCTCGGCGGACGGCGTGATGAGCGCTGGGACTGATCGTCACGTCCGTGGGTAGATGCTTCATCTCGTTCTGCCGGTGCGGGAGGTGCGATGGTCAGGCGGAGAACGTTCCGCGACGCCGTGGTGCTGGTCACGGGGGCGTCGAGCGGAATCGGCCGCGCGACCGCGTTGGCGTTCGCTGCCGAAGGGGCCAGGTTGGTCCTCGCCTCGCGGAGCCCGGAAGCGCTTGCCGAGGTGGAACACGAGTGCCGGGCGCGGGGCGGGCAGGTGCTCGTCGTGCCGACCGACGTCACCGATCCCGCAGCCGTTGAGCGGTTGGCCCGGCTCGCGGTGCAGCGGTTCGGGCGGATAGACGTCTGGGTCGAAGCGGTGGCCGTCGGAATCGCCGGGCCGCTGGGCTCGGAGTCGGTGGACGAGATCCGTCGGCTGGTGGACACCAACGTCTTCGGCACCGTGCTGTGCGCACGCGCCGCGCTGACACGATTTCACACGCAGGACGATGGTGTCCTCGTGCTCATCGGATCCCTGCTGTCGGTGTTCCCGAACCCGATGGTCCCGCTCTACTCCATGACCAAGTTCGCCCTCAGAGGCCTGGCCCTGAACCTTCAGCAGGCGGTCGCCGGTCATCCTCGGATACGGGTCTGTCTCGTGTTGCCCGGGCCGGTCGACACGCCGTTCTTCGGGCGGGCCGCCAACCACTCGGGCCGCCAACTACGCGCCATCCCGCCCGCGTACGCGCCGGAACGCCTCGCGGCCACGATTCTCGCCTGCGCCCGCCGCCCCCGCCGGCAGGCGACTACCGGGTTGCTCTCACACCTGGCCCTCGCCGCCCACCGGATCGCGCCGCGTGTCAGCGAGTCGGTGGTCGCCCGGTGGGGCGCGACGTTCGTGACCAGGCCGGCCCCTGCCGCGCCCGGGTCGGGATCGCTGTTCGAGCCACCACCGGCCGGGGCGGCGCACGGCGGATATCGCCGCGGCCGGGCCCGCCGCCGGCTCGGCGAATGGCTGGGCGCCGCCCGCGTACGCAGGAATCGACCGGCCCAGCGCTGACCGCCGGTCTCACGGTCAGGGCCGGTTGTGCACGAACCACGCGTCACCGGCGGGCAGGGCGACGGCGACCTCCCACCGCCTCAGGTCGAGGTTCGACGCGAGCCCCTTGAGCTGGCCGGCCGCGATCCACGCCTCGTCACCCGGCGTCGGGCGGCGACCCACCTGGAACTGCAGCATGGTGCCCCACGACGCGACCAGGCGGGCGTCCCACCGGTCACGCCACTGCGCCAACACCTCCGCGAGCGCCTGCCGGTACTCCAGCGTGAGCGCACCGTAGAAGTCCACCCAGTACCCCGAGCTGCGGACGTCGCTGGTCGGCAGCAACATGAGCAGGACGCTGGCAGGCGTGTACCAGTAGGCGGTCTGCGTCACGAACCGCACCCTGCCGAGCACCCGGGCGTGCAGGTCGGCGTCGGCGAGCACCCGGTCGTACAGCGCCCGCTCCAGCGCCTGACGCGGAGCGGGCAGCGCCACATCCGACACCATGGCCCTCACGTCCAGGTCGATGCCGGCCAGGCCGCGCGCGTAGTACTCGGCCTCATCCTCGTCGACCACGTCGTCCTGCATGTAGTGGCGGTAGACCAGCCAGGGCTCGGAAGACTCGGCCTTCTCGGCGAACGCGCGCAGCGCCGACTCCGACGGACCCGGCTGCGGCTCGGGCCGGATCGTCAGCGTGTCACCAAAGTCGTCCGTGACCAGGACGGGCCGGCGTCCGGTGACCGGCACCAGTGCGTCGGCGGCCCGCCAGGCCTCGTGCAGGCGATGAGGGTCGATGCCGGCGACGATGACGGTGCCCGAGGGGCCGTGCCCGATTGGCAGGCCGGCCAGTGGTGTGCCGACGAACGCCGCTTCGATCTGGTCGAGGTCGTTTCGCACGGTGGAAGTGTCGCCGATGATCGACAGCGGCGACAGCCCGTGCCGTGTCGGCGCGGGCTCAGGCGTTTCGCAGCGGCCGGAACGCGGCCCGCACCTCGGTGGAGAAGAGCTCCGGCTCCTCCCAGGCGGCGAAGTGGCCACCCTTGTCGACCTCGTTGAAGTACGCGAGGCCGGGGTACACCGCCTCGGCCCAGCTGCGCGGGGCAGCCCAGAGCTCGTCGGGGAACGTCGTGAAGCCGACCGGAACTCGGACCGGCGGAGGAGCCTGGCCAGACGCAGCGGCTGCGGCTCGGAACCGTCCGAATTCCCAGTACCACCGGGCGGCCGAGGTGCCGGTGCCCGTCAGCCAGTACAGCGTGATGTTGTCGACGATGCTGTCCCGGGTGAGGCCGCCCGCGGGCTCGCCGTCGACCAACGCGCGGGACATCTTGTAGTAGCTGTCCGTGTCGTGGTCGAGCATCCAGGCCGCCAGCCCGACCGGTGAATCCAGCAGGGAGTAGCCGATCGTCTGCGGCCGGGTGGACTGCTCCAGGAAGTAGCCGAAGCCGTCCGTCATGAACGTGTTGAGCGCGTCGAGCGCCGCGCGTTCCTGCTCAGATTCCGCCGGCAGTTGGTCCTTGAGGGCGATCGCCCCGGAGAGCAGGTTGAGGTGGATGCCGAGCAGGCCTTCGGGTGCTTGGCGACCCATCGCGTCCGTGACGTTGGCGCCCACGTCGCCGCCCTGGGCGACGTAGCGCGGATAGCCGACGCGGCCCATCAGCTCCGCCCATGCGCGCGCCATGCGGTTGGAATCCCAACCGAGCTCGGTCGGCTCGCTTGAGAAGCCGTAGCCGGGCAAGGAAGGCAGCACCAGGTGGAAGGCGTCCTCGGCGCTTCCGCCGTGCGCGGTCGGATCGGTGAGCGGGCCGATGACCCCGAGCAGTTCGACGACCGAGCCGGGCCAACCGTGCGTCATGATCAGCGGCAGGGCGTTCTCGTGCCGCGACCGTACGTGGACGAAGTGGATCTCGACGCCGTCGATGGAGGTCGTGAACTGCGGCAGGGCGTTCAGCCTCGCCTCGAACGCGCGCCAGTCGTGGTCGGTCGTCCAGTAGCGGGCCAGCTCCTGGACCGTCGCCAGCTGCACGCCCTGAGAGCGATCGCCGACCAGCTCTCGGGTGGGCCAGCGCGTGGCCGCTATCCGGCGACGCAGGTCGGCAATCGCCTCTTCCGGCGTATCGAGTCGGAAGGGACGGATTTCGTTGTCGTCGGACATGTCCTCCACCTGCCGCGTCGGGTCGACCGGCGCCCGGGCACCGGCGGGGCTGACACTCGCCCAGTCTCGCACCGGCCCGACGACCGGCGGACCGGAACGCGCATTCGCCCTCGCATCCCGCCGGAACCGCCTGCCCGCGACGACCATCAGCTGTCCTCTCCTGCCGGCGGCACCGGGTGGCACCGATGATCCGACCAGCGGGGCGGGAGCCGGGCGCTGCCCGGAGGCGGGTGGGGGCACTATCGTTCTGGCGTGCACATCCGCTTCGACGTCCCCGCCGATCCCGCCTACCCGGGCCGGGTGGCCGCTGCGCTCAGCAGGGTTCGGCTGCGCAGGTACGGCTACATCGGCGCGGTGCTGGTGGCGGTCGGGGCGATCGGTCTCGCCGTCTCGCGGGGGTTCGCGCGGGGCGACCGGATCGTGCCGCTCTGCACGGCGTTGATCGTGGGCGGCCTGCTGTCGATGCTGTACTCGCCGTGGGTGCGATTGCGCGCCCGGCGCCGCTCCGGTCGCTACGCCGTCGAGGGCGCCTACGACATCACCGACGACAACATCATGATGCGTAGCGGCTCGGAGTCCGGCGGCATCGCCTGGGACGGGGTCGCCCAGGTAAGGGACACGCCCGAGTTCTGGATCGTGTACGTCGGCCGGATGCCGGCGACCGTGATCCCACGCAACCTGATGTCCGCCGAGGACGCCGAGACGTTACGAGGCTTCATGGTCAAGCGTGGGCTGCTCCCGCATCGGTGACCTCGTGATCAGGAGCCGAACACAGCAGCGTCATCGGACACTCGGGGACGGCGCGACATCCGCGAGCGGCGGGCCGGCGTCGCCGTCATGATCGCCCGGCCCGGTCGAGGCGTTCCCCGACGCGGTGGCCAGGACACCGGTGCGGTGCAGATGGGCTCGGGCCGCGGCGATCGCCTCTGGCGTACCGGGGAGAACGCGGCCCGCGAGGCGGAGCCTGTCGAGCACGCCGACCGCTTCGAGGGTCTTCTCGTGCCCCGCGGATACGCCGGAGACGTACACGGTGACGCCACGGTGTTCGAGACGTTCGATCGCGTCGCGCAGCACGAGCGCGCCGGTGCCGTCAATCGTCGAGACCCTCGACATGCGCAAGATCATCACCCGTACGTCCGCCGCCTCGGACAGTTCGAGCAGGAACCGGTGGGCGGCGGCGAAGAACAGCGGCCCGTCGAAGCGATAGGCCACGATGTGCTCGCGGAGTAGGGCGGCCTCCTCGGCGTGATGATCGGTGATGTCGAGCGGGACCTCCTCCAGCCGGGCCGCACCCGCGATCTTGCGGATGGCCAGAGCGGCGGCGAGGACGATGCCGATACCCACCGCGGCGATCAGGTCCAGGGCGACGGTGGCGATCGCGGTCAGGGCCATGACGAGGGCGTCGGACCGGGTCGAGCGGGCGAGCGCGGCCAGCGAACCCACCTCGACCATGCGTACGGCCGTGGCCAGCAGCACCCCGGCCAGCGCGGCGAGCGGAATGTGGGCCACCAGTGGGGCGGCCACCAGGATGATCACCGCCAGAGCGACCGCGTGCGTCAGCGCGGCAAGCCGCGACTGGGCTCCCGAGCGGACGTTGACCGCGGTGCGGGCGATCGCCGCCGTCGCCGGTACGCCGCCGAAGAGCGGGGTCACCACGTTCGCCACACCCTGGCCGAACAGTTCCCGATCAGGGTCGTGGCGCTGGTTGACGGTCATGCCGTCGGCGACGGTCGCCGACAGCAGGCTCTCCAACGCGGCCAGGGCGGCGACCGCCAACGCCGAGGTGAACAGCGTCGGCACCGCGGCCAGGTCCAGAAAGCCCAGCGAGGGGGCGGGAAGGGTGGCCGGAAGGGCGCCGATGCGGGTGACGTCGAGCGACAACAGGTGCCCGACCACGGTGGCGGCGGCCACCGCGATCAGCGAGAACGGCACCGTGGGACGCCAGCGCGCCCCGGACAGCATCACCGCCGCCACCCCGAGCGCGAGGATCAGCGCGGGCCAGTTCGGATGGCCCACGAACTCGACCAGCGCCCGCCAGGCCACGACGGTGACCTTCTCGCCGTCCGGGTTCGGCACTCCCAACGCGGCGGGCACCTGTTGCAGGAAGATCACCGCGGCGATTCCCACGGTGAAGCCTTCCACCACCGGCGCCGGCACGTAACGCACGTACCGGCCGGCGCGGAGCAGGGCCAGAGCCAGCAGAATCAGGCCCGCCAGCACACCGACGGTCAGTACGCCCCCGGGCCCGTAGCTCGCCACGATGGGCACCAGCACCACCGTCATCGCCCCGGTGGGCCCGGAGACCTGCAGATTGGACCCGCCGAACAGCGCCGCGAGGATCCCGGCCACGATCGCGGTGGCCAGACCGGCGGCCGCCCCCAGACCGGAAGACACGCCGAACCCCAGCGCCAAGGGCAGCGCGACCACCGCAACCGTGAGCCCGGCGATCAGGTCACGGCGGGGCTGCCGGCGCATCGCCGCGAGATCCGCCTTCGTCGGCAGCAGGACAACCACTCGACGCCAGGTCGAGCGGGTGAGCGCCCCGACGCTCACCGGGGAACCGGGAGCGACTGGTGGTCGGCGTCGTCCTGGTCCTCGCGGAGTGTCTCGAGCAGCTCGGCCTGACCTGTCAGCATGTCGGTGAGGAACCGGCGGGCCGCCCGCATCAGATCGGCCACGTCCGGGCCCGCGAGTGCGTAGATGACCGCCGACCCGTCGCGCCTGGACGTCACGATCCCGGCCCGCCGTAGCACCGACAGTTGCTGAGACAGGCTGGACGCCTCGATCGCCACATCAGCGAGCAGGTCCCGCACCGACATCGGCCCGTCGCCGAGCAGTTCCAGCACCCGGATACGCACCGGATGCCCGAGCGTGCGGAAGAACTCCGCCTTTCTCTCGTACAGCGGCAGCGCCACACGCCCTCCCCAACCTCCTGAGCAATGAGGCAATTGAAGACTTCTTCAAAAGGTCGGATGACGGCAGGCCCGCCCGAAGTGATCCCCGACACGCCAGATGACGGCCCTGCTGAACGACCACGGCGCCCCGCCGAAGAACTGCGGATCCAGGCGCCCTCGCGGTACAAGCACGTTGCCGGCAAGATCGAGATCGAAGCTGCACCGCGACAGCGAGCAGCGTTGTCGATCTACAATTGCGGACTCGTCACCAACGCACCTGGCTGACCGTTGGCCGGCCGCCGGACCACGGCTTGGGTGCCTGCATCTCGGTGCCACTGCGGCGTGCTACCGAGCGCGGTCCGAGACCGGTCAGTTCGTCACCTGGCCGAGTCTCTCGAGCATCCTTTCGATGTTGGTGGGCTCGAGTGCATTGTCGAGGACGAGCTGTGTCGCTCCGAGCACTCCGCCGCGTTCGTCAAGGTGTTCGCCCGTTATCTGCAGTTGCCTGGTCGCGAGCGGCAGGGTGCGTTGGTAGACAACCTCACGAACTCCGGCGAGCAGGTAGTCGCCAGCCAACGAGAGCACACCGCCGACCACGATGACCCCGGGATTCAAGAGGCTCGTCGCGTTGGCAATGGCTTCACCGAGGATGCGTCCGGCTTTGCGAAGTTCCCGGATCGCTTCGGGTTGCCCGCGCTCGGCTAGTGCGACGACATCAGCGGCGTTGTTGACGCCGAAGCCGGCGGCACGGAGGTCACGAACCAGGGCCCACCCGGCCGCGAGTGCCTCCACGCAGCCCGCGTTGCCGCACCGGCACAGTGGATCCCCGTGACCTCGCACCGCCGTGTGCCCGATGTCGCCGGCCGCGCCCTGGGCGCCCCGGTACATCAGGCCGCGCGTCACGATGCCGCTGCCGATGCCGTTGCCTGCCTTGACGTAGAACAGGTAGTCGCAGGTCGGCCAATTGCGCCGGTGCTCGGCGAGGGCCAGGAGATTCACGTCGTTGTCGGCGAGTACGGGCGCGTCGAAGTCCCGTGCGAACCAGCCGGCGATGTCGAATCCGTCCCAGCCGGTCAGCACGGAGAACCCGACGACACGGCTGGCGGCGAAGTCGACCGGTGCGGGCAGCCCGAGGCCGATGCCGAGCAGGTCGGTGGTGGGACGGTCGATCTCCGCGAACAGCGCCTTGATGTGACTGGTGATGGACTGGAGGACGGTCTCGGGTCCGGTGTGGATGTCGAGTTCGGCGGTCCGTTCCACGAGCACCGTCGGCGACATGTCGGTCAGGGCGACCCGGACATGCTGCTCTCCGATGTCCACCGCGGCGATCACGCCGAAGTCCTTGTTCAGGACCAGGGTCTTGGCCGGCCGGCCACCCGACTGGAGTGTCTCGGTGCTCTCGTGCACGAGGCCCGCGTTGAAGAGCACGTCGAGGCGCTGGCTGATGGTCGAGCGGGACAGGCCCATGATCTGCACGAGCGCGGCGCGGGTCCGCGCCCGACCGGATGCGATCAAGGCAACGACGTCCCCCACTCCGCTGGCCGCGCTGGCCGCTCGGTTGCGCGGCTGCTCGATCACGGTCACCTCGCGCTCTCCCTTCAGAGGTTCGAGATGACGGTACGGCATCAACGCGGAGAAGTCTTCGGCTGCCCACGTACCTAACTTCGGAAACTTTTGCTTGACTTTCGACTTAACGGCACCGAGACTCCGACGTAACAGGGTGTTGTCCGGCCCTGCTAGCCAGCAAAAGTGGGATGACGAGACCCGACAGGACCCGGGGCGCTCGGCCGCGACGGGCCGACGACCTCGGCCGGGAGCGTGGGCGTCCGACGTCAGTCGCGTGACGGCCGCGAACGGCATGCCGGTCCCTCCCGCAGGTCGCTGCGCGCCTTCGGAAGGCCAACTCCTCAAAGGACGGTGGATAGCATGATCGGTTCAGTGGCTGGAGCGACCGGTTCCGCGGTCGGCACGGCCAGGCGCGCGCGTTCCGGGGTTCGCCCAGTGGTGGCCCTTGCCGCAGGCGCGACGGCGGCGTTGATGGCCGTGGCGGGGTGCTCGGACTCGACGTCGTCGTCTTCGGCCGCCGGCGGCACGGACACGTTCACCATCGGCGTAGTCGAGCAGCAGCTGTCGAATCCTTTCTTCCTCACCATCCAGAACGCGGTGAAGGATGAGGCGAAGAAGCAGGGCATCAAGGTCATCACGGCGGAGTCGAAGACCGCCGGGGACTCGGCCACCCAGCTGACCGCGATCCAGGACATGATCAACCGGGGAGTCAAGGGCATCATCATCGACCCGGCCAACGCGACGGCGCTCGTCGACGTCATCAAGCAGGCCAGGTCGAAGGGCATCCTGGTTGTCGCGGTGAACACGGAGACCGATCCGGTTGACGCCGTCGACGCGACGTTCGAGACCGACAACCTGGCGGCCGGCAAGCTCATCGGCCAGTGGGCGAAGGCGCAGGTCGGGTCCGCTGCCCCGAAGGTCGCCATGCTCGACTACGACCTCACGGACCGTACGTCGAAGCAGCGCCACGACGGGTTCCTCCAGGGCTTCGGGCTGAGCGAGGGCGCCCCCGAGATCGTCGCCGAGAAGCAGACGGAAGCCAGTGTCAGCGGTGGCCAGGCCGCGATGGAGAACATGCTCCAGGCGCGCAAGGACATCAACGTGGTGTACGGCATCAACGAGCCGATGGCGCAGGGCGCGCACGCGGCGATCGCCGCCCAGAACCTGACCAACGTGACCATCGTCGGAATCGACGGCAGTTGCTCCGGCGTCGCTGCCGTGAAGAACGGCGAGATCGGCGCCACCGTGGCGCAGTTCCCTTCCAAGATGGGTGAGATGGCGCTGGACACCATCGTGCAGTACGTGAAGGACGGCACCAAGCCCTCCGGAGTGATCAACTCGGGCACCGTGCTGATCACGGACAAGGCCGTTCCCGGGATCGACTCGAAGGACACGGACTGGGGCCTGCAGAACTGCTGGGGCTCCAAGTGACCCGTGGCGACTGACGCCGCCACGCACGCGGTCGCCTCGCCGTCACGTGCGGGTCACCTCAATGACCCGCACGTGGCGGCCCGCGACGCCGTGACCGAACCACTACCCTCCGGAGTCACGTCATGACCATCAGCAAGCTGATGCCCACGCCTGACGCCGTCTCCGCGCAGAGCGCGGGCACGAGCCGATGGAGCGGGCTCGGGCAGCGGATCCTCGGAAGCCGGATCGCCGGCCCATCCCTGGCTCTCGCGATCTCCGTCGTCATCTTCTCCGCCACCACCTCAACGTTCCTGACGGCGAGCAACGTCTCGCTGATCCTGCAGCAGTCGGTAGTCGTCGGCATGCTGGCACTCGGCCAAACGATCATCGTGCTCACCGCCGGTATCGACCTCGCGAACGGAGCGATCGCCGTACTCGGCACCGTCGTCATGGGCAAGCTCGCCATGACGGGCCACCACGACACCACGGCACTCCTGTTGGGCTTCGCGGTCTGCCTGGCGCTCGGCACCCTGTCCGGCGGAGTCGTCACCAGACTCAACCTGCCACCGTTCATCGTGACGCTCGGCATGCTGACGATCGTCACCGCGGTCGCCCGTCTCTACACCGGCTCGCAGAGCTTCCCGGTCTCCTCCGGCCTGCTGACGTTCCTCGGACGGACGGTCAACCTGGGCGGGTTCGCGCTCACCTACGGCACACTGCTACTCCTCGCGGCGTTCGCGGTCGTCGGCTACATGCTCACCCAGACGGCGTGGGGCACCCACGTCTTCGCCGTCGGCAACGACCCCAACGCCGCCCGCCTGGTCGGCATCAAGGTGAAGCGGGTGCTGCTGAGCGCCTACCTGCTCGCCGGGCTCTGCTACGGCATCGCGGCGTGGCTGGCGCTCGGGCGCATCGCCGTGGCGGACCCGAGCGGATACCAGTCGGCGAATCTCGACAGCATCACCGCGGTCGTCATCGGTGGAACCAGCCTGTTCGGCGGTCGGGGCGGCGTGCTGGGCACGCTCATCGGCACCCTCATCGTCCTGGTGCTCCGAAACGGCCTCACCCAGGCGAACATCGACTCGCTCTACCAGGACGTCGCCACCGGCATCCTCGTCATCGCCGCGGTCGCGGTCGACCAACTGGCGAGGAGGCGACAGCAGCGATGAACGCACCGAACACGAACACCACCGGCCACGACGAGCGCACGCCGGTGCTGGCCGCGCGAGGTCTCGTGAAGCGGTACGGACACGTGACGGCCCTCAACGGTTCCGACTTCGACCTGTGGCCCGGGGAAGTTCTCGCCGTCGTCGGCGACAACGGCGCAGGTAAGTCGACGCTCATCAAGGCCCTGGCGGGTGCCATCGTCCCGGACTCCGGTCACCTGCTCATGGACGGCGAGCAAGTGTCCTTCAAGAGCCCGCTCGATGCCCGACGGCACGGAATCGAGACCGTGTTCCAGGACCTGGCCGTCGCTCCCGCTCTGGACATCACCACCAACATCTTCCTCGGGCGCGAGTCCCGGTCCCGCGGATTTCTCGGGGCCGTTCTGCGACGGCTCGACAAGAAGGCGATGCGGACGGAGGCGGCTGCCGCCCTCACCAACCTCGGCATCACCACCGCCCGATCGGTCACCCAGCCGGTCGAGACCCTGTCGGGCGGTCAGCGTCAGGCGGTGGCAGTCGCCCGGGCCGCGGCCTGGAGCAAGCGGGTCGTCATCCTGGACGAACCCACGGCGGCGCTCGGCGTCCGCGAGTCGGGCCAGGTGCTCGAGCTGATCCGGCGGGTGCGTGAGCAAGGTCTGGCGGTCGTGCTCATCAGCCACAACATGCCGCAGATCTTCGAAGTCGCCGACCGCATCCACATTCATCGCCTCGGCCGCCGCGTAGCGGTGGTCAGGCCACAAGAATCGACAATGGCGGAGGTTGTCTCAATCATGACCGGGGCGCTACCGGGAAACGATTCCTCAGTCGCGGAGGCTCCCTCAGCGCAGCAGGTGGCCCGCCCGTGAACGTCCGCACGTCAGATCAGGTCCGTACCGAACAACCGGCCCAACAGCGACTTGCCCGCAACGACGTCAACGCGTTGGTCGCCCGCGCGAGATCGCTCGCGACCGGCGGACGGCGTCTGCTCGGCATCACCGGCGCACCCGGTGCCGGCAAGTCGACGCTGGCCGAGCAGATCGTCGCGGCCCTCGCACCACACGCGGTGCTCGTCCCCATGGACGGGTTCCACCTCGCCGACGCGGAACTGAAGCGCCTGGGCATCCACGACCGCAAGGGCGCCATCGACACCTTCGACGCAGGCGGGTACCTGGCGCTGCTGCGCCGGCTCCGCGCCGCCGACGAGGCCGTCGTCTACGCCCCGACCTTCCGCCGCGACCTCGAGGAACCCATCGCGGGTGCGATTCGCGTCGACCGCGACGTCCCCCTCGTCGTCACCGAGGGCAACTACCTGCTGGCGACCCAGGGCGAGTGGGCGGCCGTGCGCGAGCTGCTCGACGACGCCTGGTACCTCGCCCCCGACGAAGAGGTCCGGCTCGGGCGGCTCGTCCAGAGGCACATCGACTTCGGCCGCGACCCCGCAACCGCCGACGCCCGCGCTCGAGGCACGGATCAGCGGAACGCAGACCTCATCGTGGCCACCCGAGGCCGCGCTGACGTCATCGTCAACGGTCACTGAGCGCCGCTGATCCGGCCAGCACACGTAGGAGGGACCCGCCATGTCCGTACTCGACACTTTCAACCTGAGCGGCAAAGTCGCCGTGGTCACCGGAGGGAACAGCGGCATCGGCAAGGCCATCGCCGTCGGACTCGCCCAGGTCGGAGCCGCGGTAGCCGTCGCGGCCCGCGACGAGGAGCGTAACGAGCAAACGGTCAAGGAGCTCCGTGGCCTGGGCGTGGACGCGATCGCGGTACGCACCGATGTCACGAGCCGCTCGGAGCTGACGAGCATGCGCGATCAGGTGACCTCGCAGCTCGGCCCCATCGACGTCCTCGTCAACAACGCGGGCATCGGCATCCACTCCGACGCGCTGGCCCTCAGCGACGAGGACTGGGACCGGGTGATGGCCACCAATCTGGACGCCGTCTGGAAGGCGAGCCAGATCGTGGGCGAGCAGATGGTGTCCCGCGGGCAGGGATCGATCATCAACATCGGGTCGATCTCGGGTTTCATCGTCAACCGCCCGCAGTGGCACGCGCCGTACGCCATCGCGAAGGCCGGCGTCCACCACCTCACCAAGTCCCTCGCCGCCGAGTGGGCCACCAAGAATGTCCGCGTCAACGCGATCGCGCCGGGCTACGTCAAGACCGGTATCGCCGACATCGACCTCCCCGAGTACCGGCACTACTGGGTCGACGAGGTGCCGATGCAGCGATACGCGGCTCCGGAGGAGATCGCCCCGACCGCCGTCTACCTCGCCAGCTCCGCGTCCTCGTTCATGACCGGCACCGTGTTGCTCATCGACGGTGGGTACACGCTGTGGTGAACCGGCAGATCGAACCAGCGCAGAATTCCGTTCCCTGGAGCGAGCTGGACGACCGGGCGGTCGCCACCGCGAGGGTCCTGGCCATGGACGCCGTGGAGCGTGCCGGCCACGGCCACCCCGGGACCGCGATGAGCCTCGCCCCGGTGGCACACCTGCTCTTCCGCGAATTCCTCCGCCACGACCCCGCCCACCCGGAGTGGACCGGACGAGACCGGTTCGTGCTCTCGTGCGGCCACTCCAGCCTCACGCTCTACACCCAGCTGTTTCTTTGCGGCTACCCCCTGACCCTGGACGACCTCAAGAACTACCGGGTGCTCGACAGCCGTACCCCTGCCCACCCTGAACGTGGCCACACGGTCGGCGTCGAGACGACCACCGGGCCGCTCGGACAGGGACTGGCCACCGCCGTCGGCATCGCGATGGGTGCCCGGCGCGAGCGGGGACTGTTCCACCCCGACGCGCCAGCCTCGGAAAGCCCGTTCGACTACCGGGTCTTCGTCCTCTGCTCTGACGGTGACATCCAGGAAGGCGTGACCGCCGAGGCGTCGTCGCTGGCGGGTCATCAACGGCTCGGCAACCTCGTCGTGATCTACGACGACAACAGGATCTCCATCGAGGGCGACACCGACCTGGCGTTCTCCGAGGATGTGTGCGCCCGCTACGAGTCCTACGGCTGGCACGTACAGCGGGTCGACCTGGGGCCCGGGGGTGACGTCAGCCTCGACGACCTCCGCGAAGCACTGCGCGAGGCGACCCGGCAGGACGCCCAGCCGTCGTTCATCGCGGTGCGGACGACGATCGCCTGGCCGGCGCCGAACGCCCGCAACACGTCGAAGTCGCACGGCTCGGCGCTCGGCGCCGCCGAGGTCAGGGCTACCAAGCAACTGCTCGGGTTCGATCCGGACACCGAGTTCGCCGTCGATCCTGAGATCCTGGCCCACACGCGGCAGCAGGCGGCCGCCCGCGGTGCCGTGCTGTACCGATCGTGGCTGCAGCGTGACGAGTCCTGGCGCGCGCGGCAGCCAGCCGAGGCCGCCCTGCTCGACCGGATCGACCACGGCGACGTCCCCGCAGAGCTCGGAGACGTGATGCCCGCCTTCCCGAGCGGCACACCCCTCTCGACCCGTAAAGCCTTCGGACGGTGCATCAACGCGGCAGCAGAGGTGCTGCCGGAGTTGTGGGGCGGGTCGGCAGACCTCGGCGACTCGAACAACACCACCATCAGCTCGGCGTCGTCGTTCCTCCCGTGGTCGTCCGCCGGCTCCGACCCGGCCGGTCGCAACATCCATTTCGGTATCCGCGAGCACGCCATGGCCGCGACGATGAACGGCATCGCGCTCAGCGGTCGTACGAGGATCTACGGCGGAACCTTCCTGGTCTTCAGCGACTACATGCGGCCGGCGGTGCGCCTTGCCGCCATCATGGGCCTACCCACGCTGTACGTCTGGACTCACGACTCGATCGGCCTCGGCGAGGACGGACCTACGCACCAGCCCATCGAGCACTTGGCCAACCTGCGCGCGCTGCCCGGCCTCGACGTCCTCCGGCCGGCCGACGCCAACGAGACGGCCGTCGTGCTGCGGACCTTCCTGGAAACCGCCCGACGTCCAGCCGGCCTGTGCCTGAGCCGTCAGGACGTGCCGACCTTCCCGCGAGGCGAGGCGGGATTCGCGTCCGCCGAGGGCGCCGTACGGGGCGGATATGTTCTATGGGAGGCGGACGACACGGACGGCCTGCCCGACGTGATCCTCATCGGCACCGGCTCCGAAGTCCAGCTCGCCGTCGACGCCGGCCGGGAACTCGCCGCCGACGGCGTGCGGGCTCGCGTGGTCTCGATGCCCTGTCACGAGTGGTTCGCGCGGCAGCCGCAGGACTACCGCGATCAGGTTCTGCCGCCCGCCGTACGCGCGCGTGTTTCCGTGGAGGCCGCGCTGGGTCAGGGTTGGAGAGACTACGTCGGCGACCGGGGACGGATCGTCTCCATCGAGGGCTACGGCGCCTCCGGCTCGGCCACGGCCTTGTACGAGAGATTCGACGTGACGGCGGAGGCTGTCGTCACGGCCGCGCGCGAGTCGCTGAGCTCCCTGCGCGAGGCCATGCCCCTGTCGTGCTGACACGCCACAGCCAACGGGCTGGCGAGCGTGTCGGTGACCACTGACACGAGCCGCCAACCCGCCGCGAGCCCGGTCGACCTCACAGCGTGATACGCGCCTGGAGAGAGGCCGACCGGGCTCGTCGCTGTGCGTTCGAATGAAAGGTCGGTTTGTCGCCTGTGCTGTCGACGGCCCTACGTCCGCGGATGTCCCGCCCGTCCTGGCTGTCTCCGAAGGTGTTCCGCACCGAGGCGCTGGCCGGTCTGGTCGTCGCCCTGGCGTTGATTCCGGAGGCGATCTCGTTCTCAATTCTGGCCGGGGTCGACCCCCGGGTCGGACTGTTCGCCTCCTTCACCATGGCGGTGACCATCGCCATCTGCGGTGGCAGGCCAGCCATGATCTCCGCCGCGACGGGCGCGGTCGCCCTGGTCGTGGCACCACTGGCCAAGGAACACGGGCTTGATCACCTGATCGCGGCGGTGATCCTCGGCGGCGTCTTCCAGGTGTTGCTCGCCCTGCTCGGAGTAGCGAAGCTGATGCGTTTCATCCCACGCAGCGTCATGGTGGGCTTCGTCAACGCGTTGGCCATCCTCATCTTCGCCGCGCAGATTCCCCACCTGATCGGCGTGCCGTGGCTGGTGTATCTCCTCGTGGCCCTCGCGCTGGCGATCATGATCGGCCTGCCGCGACTCACCCAGGCGGTTCCCGCACCGCTCGTCGCCATCGTCGTTCTCACCGTCGTCACCGTGGTCGCCCACGCGGCAGTACCGACGGTGGGGGACCAGGGGGCGCTGCCGGACAGCCTGCCCGCGTTCGGCCTGCCGAGGATCCCGTGGACGTGGGACACCCTCTCCATGATCGCTCCGTACGCCCTCGGGATCGCACTGGTCGGCCTGATGGAGTCGCTGATGACCGCGAAGCTGGTCGATGACATCACCGACACTCCGTCGAACAAGACCCGCGAGTCCTGGGGCCAGGGCGTGGCGAACATCGTCACCGGGTTGTTCGGCGGCATGGGCGGCTGCGCCATGATCGGCCAGACGATGATCAACGTGAAGGCTTCGGGGGCACGGACCCGACTGTCCACCTTCCTCGCCGGCGTCTTCCTGCTGATCCTTGTCGTCGCACTGGGCGACGTGGTCGCCGTCATCCCGATGGCCGCTCTGGTCGCGGTGATGGTGATGGTGTCCGTCTCGACGTTCGACTGGCACTCGATCGCCCCTGCCACGCTCAGGCGGATGCCGTACGGCGAGACCATCGTCATGCTGGCCACCGTCGTCACCACCCTGGGCACCCGTAACCTCGCCGCCGGCGTCGTCGTCGGCGTCCTGACCGCCATGGTCGTCTTCGCTCGCAGGGTCGCCCACCTCGTCGAGGTCACCAGCGCGCTGGACGCCGACGGGACGACGCGGACCTACCGTGTTCACGGCGAGCTCTTCTTCGCCTCCAGCAACGACCTGGTCGGACAGTTCGACTACGCTGGCGACCCCGACCGCGTCATCATCGACATGACCCACGCCCACGTGTGGGACGCCTCCTCGATCGCCGCCCTCGACGCCATCAGCGCCAAGTACCAGGCGCGAGGCAAGACTGTTCAGATCGTCGAGTTGAACCCGTCCAGCGCTCGCATCCACGACACACTCGCCGGCCAGCTCGGCGTCGGCCACTGAGGTGCCACGTCTGGACGTTGCGTCGGGGCGGCACCTCCCTCCTTCACCCGGCCGTCAGGCTCGCCGCCAAACAGTCGAGCCTGACTTTTTCCGGGTCGCGACTTCGCGATGTATACAATCCAGGCACGTAGATCTAGCTGTCCGTCGATACCTGAGCTAACGTGCGGCCTCACCAGATCAAGGAGGCGTGCCGTGACTCAACCTCCCGACCCATCCGAGACAGGTGCCCAGGTCGAACGGTTCGGCTACCGACAGGAGCTGAGCCGGACCCTCAGCTTCACCGACCTGCTCATCTACGGACTGATCTTCATGGTGCCGATCGCCCCGTTCGGCATCTTCGGCAGCGTGTACGCCGGCTCCGGCGGCATGGTCGCGCTGGCCTACATCATCGGCATGGTGGCGATGATGTTCACCGCCCTGTCGTATGCGCAGATGGTCCGTGCCTTCCCCATGGCCGGCTCCGTCTACAGCTACACCGGTCGCGGCATCGCGCCGCCCGTCGGCTTCCTCGCCGGCTGGGTGATCCTGCTCGACTACGTCCTCGTGCCCGGTCTGCTCTACCTGGTGGCCAGCGTGGCCATGCACTCCCTCGTGCCCGGCGTGCCGGTGTGGGTGTGGCTGGCGGCCTTCGTCGTGCTCAACACCGTTGTCAACTACTTCGGCATCCGGATGACCGCCCGGGTCAACCGGGTGATGCTCGCCGCGGAGCTGATCATCCTCGTCATCTTCCTGGTCGTCGGCGTGGTCGCCCTGGCACAGGGCAAGGGCGACGGCTTCTCGCTCCGGCCACTGTTCGACGCGGACACCTTCTCCTGGCCGCTGGTCTTCGGTGCGGTGTCGATCGCCGTGCTCTCCTTCCTCGGCTTTGACGGCATCTCCATGCTGGCCGAGGAGAGCCGCGAGGAGGCCCGGCAGATCGGCCGGGCGATGGTCGCGGCCCTGCTGCTGGCCGGTGCCCTGTTCGTCGTACAGACCTGGGTCGCGGCCCTGCTCGTGCCCGACGCGCCCGGCCTGCTCGACAACGGCGACCCGGAGGGCACCGCGTTCTACGACGCGGCCCGCGTCGCCGGCGGGGGCTGGCTGGCCGGGCTGACCGCCCTGGCCACCGCGATCGCCTGGGGCTTCGCGAACTCCCTGGTCGCCCAGGCCGCGACCTCCCGCCTGCTGTACGCGATGGCCCGCGACCGGCAGATGCCGCGCTTCCTCGCCCGGATCAACCCGAAACACAAGGTGCCCGCCAACGCCACCCTGCTGGTCGCCGCCATCTCCCTGGCGCTCGGCCTCTACATGGCCAGCCGGGACGACGGCATCTCCCTGCTGTCCACACTGGTCAACTTCGGCGCCATGACGGCGTTCCTGGCGCTGCACGTCTCCGTGGTGACCCACTACGTCGTGCGCAACGGCAGCCGGGACTGGTTGCGGCATCTGGTGGTGCCGGCCATCGGGTTCCTGATCCTGCTCTACGTCGTGATCAACGCCAAGGTCGCCGCCCAGGTGCTCGGTTTCGTCTGGTTGGGCGTCGGACTCCTGGTCCTCCTGGCCTTCTACCTCACGGGCCGGCGTCCCGAGCTCGCCGCGCTCGTCGACATCGCCCGTGACAGCACCGACGAGCCGGTGAAGGAGCCGCAGTGACGACCGACGTGGTGAAGTACCGTCCGGAGCCGGACGAGCTGTCCTACACCTTCGGGGGACGAGAGGCGGTGCTCCGGGTGACCCCGGGCACGATCCTCGAGCTGTACACCGAGGACTGCTTCGGCGGACGCGTCCGGAGTATCGACGACCTGCCGTCGCAGGTCTGCCAGTTCCCGTACCTCAATCCGGTGACGGGGCCGATCCACGTCGAGGGGGCCGAGCCGGGGGACACCCTCGCCGTTCACTTCATCTCCATCGAGCCGGCCCGGGACTGGGCCGTGTCCACCACGTTCCCCCACTTCGGCGCGCTCACCAGCACCCACACCACTCCGACCCTGCAACCCCCGCTCGACGAGCTGGTCTGGCGGTACGACGTCGACGTGGCCGCCGGCACGGCGACGTACCGGGCCCGCCGGGGCGACTACACCGTGGCGCTGCCGTTGGATCCCATGCACGGCACCGCCGGGGTGGCGCCGGGTGCCTTCGAGTCGCGGATGACGATCACCCCGGACGCGCACGGCGGCAACATGGACACCCCGGAGCTGCGGGCCGGCGTCACCGCGTACTTCGGCGTGAACGTGTCGGGAGCGCTCTTCGCCCTCGGCGACGGGCACTGCCGGCAGGGCCACGGCGAGGTCTGCGGCAC
This sequence comes from Micromonospora costi, assembly GCF_003626655.1. GTDB lineage: Bacteria > Actinomycetota > Actinomycetes > Mycobacteriales > Micromonosporaceae > Micromonospora > Micromonospora costi. Next base: position 600,377 of record NZ_RBAN01000004.1, on the reverse strand, counting down.
CGGCATCGAGGCGGCCATGAACACCACGGTCGTGGTGGACGTCGTCAAGGGGGTCGGCACCCCGTGGCCCCGGCTGGAGTCGGATGACGCGCTGATGTCGACCGGCTCCGCCCGTCCGCTGGAGGACGCCTACCGGATCAGCCAGCACGACCTGGTCACCTGGACCGCCGAGCTGGTCGGGCTGGACCAGCTCGACGCGTACCAACTGATCAGCCAGGCCGGCGAGGCTCCGGTCGGCAACGTGTGCGACACGAACTACACGATGGTGGCGAAGGTGGACAAGCGCTACCTGGGCGGGGCCGGCGGGTACGACGGGGTGCACGCCCGGCTGCGCGAGACGGCCTCCCACTATCTGACCCACCGCTGACGAGGGCAGGGGTCCGGCCGGTCGGCCCGGCCGGCCCCGCCACATGTCTGCGCGGTTTCAGGACGGGTACGTGTTGCCGGGTGTCGTCGCTATCAGGACGTCGGCGACCGGCCGCCAGCCGAGCGTCCTGTACAGACGTTGACCGTCCTCGCTGGCGACGAGAATGCCGTGTTCGGCGCCTTCGTCGATCGCGGCGCCGGCCAGTGCACCCATGACCGTGCTGGCCAGGCCCCTGCGGCGATGAGCCGGTATGGTCTCGATCCGGTCCGCGACCGCATCCGTACCGGTCACCCCCATCGTCCCGCGCGCACCGACCTCTCCCGACTCGTGCCGCACGGTGGCCGTGACGACCCTGTCGCCGCCGTACGGGTCGACCTGGGTCAGGAGCCGGTACGGCGCCACGGGCGTGTTCTGCGGATGCCGGCGAAGGTCGGCCGTCATCAGCAGCTCCGAGTGCTTGAGCACGACGAGGCCCGCGGCCACCAGCGCCGAGGCCGCCTCCACGGGGTCGGTGGTGGGCACGGTCAGCCATGTGACGCTGTCCTCACCGGCGACCAGCCCAGCCAGCCTGGTGAGGGAGGCGAGGTCCTCACCGGCGTCGAGCGCGACGTATTCGACGTCGCGGCCGGGCTGCATGCATCGGACTCGTAACGCGCCGCCTACGTTTTCGGCGACGGGCAGCGCGCGGGCCACGGCCCAGCCGCGCTGCCAGCGGACGATGAGATCTCGCAGGTCGCTCACAGGTCGAGTAGATCAGCCGTACCTGAGTGGCGCACCGCGCCCGGGGGCGCGATGAGCCCGGGGTCACGTACGCGGATCTGCCGCTGTGGCAACGGTCGGGCCCTGGGGGAGCGGCCGATGGACCAGCGATGGGATGACGCTGCGATCTTGGTTGTACTAGCCTTCGCGCCATGGCCTTGCCTCCTGACGAGTTCTACGACCGCGCGGTGGCCGCCGCGGACAGCGAGCGGCGGCTCCCGTTGGCGCGCATGACCGGATGGGACATCAGCCCGTTCGAGCAGGAGGGATTGCGCGTCGCGCCGCTGCGCCCGCCGGTGCTGCCCGAGCCCGCTCGGTACGGCGAGGATCCGGCGGAGTGCCGGAACTGTCGGGAGCGCGACGAGGGGATCTGGTTCAACGACCACTGGCGGCTGGCCCGCGTGCCGGGAGTCGGTGTGCCGCTGGTGTTGATGCTCTACCCGCGCGATCACTACGACATGGCGGATCTTCCCGACGATCTCGCCGCGGAGCTGGGCCTGCTGGCCACGCGGATCGTCCGCCACGTGCAGGCTCTGCCGCACATCTCGCGAGCGCACGTCTACCGCGTCGGCGACGGCGGCGCTCACCTGCACGTCTGGTTCTTCGCCCGGCCGGAGGGCCAGGCGCAGTTGTACGGATCCTGGCTGCCGATCTGGGACGACCTCCTGCCGGAGTATCCCGCCGACGTCGCCGAGGCGGACGCGGCGACCGTGGCTGATGCCCTGGTCGCCTCGCATGGCGGCCGCCGATCGCCCGTCGCCGCACCGGGTGCCTGACCGGGGCGGTCCGTAGCAGCAACCGCTCCCGCCACGCCTCGGCTCAGGCTGGCTGGCGTGTGGCGTGGGCCCCGATGAGTCCCTCGACGCCCTGGAGGAAGGTCTCGCCGATCAGCCCCCGGTCGAAGAGGCAGCCGGCGGCCATGGCGCCATCGCGCAGCATGACGAAATGCCGCGCCGCGGGCTCTGCCTCGGTTTCCTGGATGTTCGCCATCAAGGTGCTGATCGTGTCGAGGAACCACTGCCGATGCGTGAGGACCGCCTGGTGTACGGGGTGGTCGGGATCGGGGTACTCGGCAACGGCGTTCAGGAAGGCGCAGCCGCGGAAGCCGGGGGACTGGATGTCTCGGACGATCCCCTCCGCAATCGCCCGGACGGCGTCGGGCGCCGGTAGGCCCGCGGTGACGGCCGCGGCCACCTGGTCGCGGATGGCTCTATCGGCCGCCTGCAGATAGGCGAGGACGAGATCCTCCTTGCCCGGGAAGTGCCGGTAGAACGTGGCCCGGGTCACTTTCGCCTCGGCGATGATCCGATCGACGCCGACCGAGTGGATTCCCTCCCCGTAGAAGATCCTGGTCGCCGTGGTGAGGAGGCGTTGTCGCGCCTCGGACGGCCGGACGCCGCTGCCGCTACCTGCCATGGGTCCATCGTAGCGACAGAACGTTCGGTCTTGGCGTCTGCGCGAGCGTAGGTAGAACGTTCTGTCTTGACAGCCGGGTGCGGGGTCGTCATCATTCCATCAGACAGAACGTTCGTTCTACATGGTGGTGGTTCCGGCCGCCGTGCTCGGCGGTTCCCCCTCAGTAGCAACCGAAAGGATCACCATGGCCACCGTTACCGCACCCGGTATCTCGACGACGGCGTCCACCCTGCGGCGGCTGTACTTCGTCCGCTTCGCGTTCGCCATCGCCTGGGCCCTCGTGATGTTCACGACCGCCACACACCTCGGCCCGCTCGCCGTCACGCTGCTCGTGCTCTACCCGCTGTTCGACGTGGCCGCCGCGGTCATCGACGCCCGCGCGTCACGTGCCACCGGATCGGCCACCCTGCTGTACGTGAACGTGGCGGTCAGCCTGCTCGCCGCGGTCGGCCTGGCCGTCGCCGGCGCGTCCGGCATTCCGGCGGTCCTGCGCGTGTGGGGTGCCTGGGCGGTCGTGGCCGGGCTGGTCCAGCTGGTCGTGGGTGTCACCCGCCGGGGGATGGGCGGCCAGTGGCCGATGATCATCAGCGGCGGCATCTCCGTACTCGCCGGCGGTTCGTTCATCGCCAGTGCCTCCGCGGGCAACCCGGTGCTGACCAACGCGATCGGCTACGCCATCCCCGGCGGCATCTTCTTCCTCCTCTCGGCCATCCGCCTCGGCCGCACCGCCAAGGCGAACTGACCCGGGGTTCGCAAACCGACGACGGTGCCGCGCAGCGCGACCCGCCCGCTCGAGTGGCTCGCGTCACATCCGGCTCCCCGCGGTGAACGTTTCCGGGCGGGGCCGCTACCCAGGTGGGATGGGCGCGACGGTCGAGGGGCAGCAGGATGCCGACCGGCGGCTGCTGTGCGCGGTGGCCGCCGGCGACGAGTCTGCGCTCGAAGGGCTGTACGTCCGGCACGGGCCCGCGTTGTTGGCCTACGCCGAAGGGCTGCTGACCGATCGGCACCGCGCCGAGGAGACGGTCCAGGACACACTGCTGGCGGTCTGGCGGGGGGCTGACTCGTTCCAGGGTCGGTCCACCGTCCGGACCTGGTTGTTCGGCATCTGCCGGAGGCAGGCCCTGCGCCGTATGGGGGTCCGTGGCGGCCCCGTGCACGTCCCGATCGACGCCGCGGTCGAGGTGGCCGCGGACGAGCCCGGCCCGGAGGCGGTGACGCTCGCCCGCGCGGACGCGCGGACGGTCGCGGCGGCGATGCGCACGTTGCCGGCGATCCATCGGGAGGTGTTGGACCTCGCCTTCGGCGCCGGGCTCACCCGCGACGAGATCGCCGTCGTGCTCGACGTACCGGTCGGCACGGTCAAGAGCCGCCTGTTCCACGCCCGAGCCGTCCTGGCTCGGGCGCTGGCGGACGGCACCGAGGACGCGCCCGCGGCCGCCCAGCAGGCGGCCGGGCGGGGAGGACGGCGATGAGACATCCGACCGGGCAACTCGCCGAGTACGTGGCCGGCACGCTCCCCGCCCGGGACGCGGCGGCCGTCGCGGCGCACCTTCCCCGGTGCCCGGCCTGCCGGCAGGAGGTCGCGGGTTGGCAACACCTGGCCGACGGCGTCCGGGCCCGGATGGCGCCCGCGCCCGCCGCCGTCCTCGCTGCGGTACGCCGCCGCCTCGCAGCTCCGAACGCCGCTGGTTCCGTCGCCGCGCCACCGGTGTACCGCGCCGTGCCCGGTGCGCGTCCGCTGGCACGGGCGGCCGGACTGCTCGCCCACCAGTGGCGGTTGGTGGGCTGGCGGGTGTGGGCGGTGTCCGCCGTGGTGCTCGTCGCCGGTATGGCGCTGGCCGGTTGGGTGTCGGTCCCGGCGCAGCCGGTGCTCGCGGTGGTCGTCCCGCTGGTCGGGGCGCTCGCGGTCGCGAGCGCGTGCGGGGGAGACGCGCTGAACGACGAACTGATCCGGGCCACGCCGACGTCGGTGCGTACCGTCCTGCTCGCCCGGTTGACGCTCGTGCTCGCTGCGGTCTTCGTGGCTGCGCTGGCCGGCTCCCTGGTGCTGAGCCTGGCCGGGGCGGGTGGTCCGGGCAGACTGCTGGCCGCCTGGCTCGGTCCGATGGTCCTGCTGTCCGCGGTGAGCTTCGCCTTCTCGGTGATCTGGCGTCCGGCGGTCGGCCTGTCGGCTGCTCTGGCCGTGTGGGCGCTGCGGGCGCTGATGGCCGCCGGCCACGCCGATCCGGCCGTTGCCGGCGCGGTCGAGGCGATGTGGCGCACGTCGTGGCCCCCGCTTGTCACCGCCGGCGCCCTGGTCGCTGGAGTGCTCGCGATCGTGCCCCGGCTGGCGTCGATGCGTACCGTCCAGATCCGATCGTGAGCTGGATCACGATGACGACGGGTGAACCCGGGTGGGCCGCGGGCGTACCCAACGACGTGGAGATGTGGAGACACGAGCTACGAAGGCTCGGCTGGGCCGCCGGCTGCGCACCGGCGCTGGCCCTGGTGGCGGCGGTGGCGGTGGTCGCCCTCACCGCCGGCGAGGGCCTGGAGCGTCCGCAGGCGTCGCTGGTGCTGCTCACCGGTCTGGAGGCGTTGCTGCCGCTGGCAGTGGCGATGGCGGCGACGTCCGTCGTCGCCGCCGGCCGCGCACGCGAGCTGCACCTCTCGCTGCCGACCCCGTACGCGATGGTCCTGGGCCGCCGACTCGGGTTGCTGGCCGCCGCCACCTCTGCGGTCGCGGTCGTCTTCACCGGAGCGATCTGGGCCGCGGGTCTCTGGTCGGGACCATCGCTCGTCGCGTCGCCGCTGCTCTGGGCGCCGGCCGTGGCCTGGTTGGGAGGCCTGGCGGTCCTCGTCGCGCTGGTTACCCGCAGCCTGCTGCTGGCCACCACCGTCGCCGCCGGCGTATGGCTGGCCCACCAGCTCTTCGCCGCGAGCTTCGCGGCACACGCCTGGTCCCGCCCGCTGTACCTGTTCCCGGTCAGCCGGCTCGACGCCTACCCGGGCTGGATGACCGACCGGCTCGTTCTCACCGCCACGGTCGCGCCTCTCGCCGCCGGGGTCCTGCTCCTGCTCCGGCGACCGGAGCGGATGCTGACCGAGGAGGAAGCATGAGCGGCGTGCGGGAGACGCTGGCCGTCTGCCGGTACGAGTTCCGGATGCAGATCCGCAAACGATCCCTGTGGATCACGATCGCGCTGCTGGCGGGCTCACTCGCCGCCGGTCGGTTCGGCATGGGTCCCCGGTACGCGCCAGCCTCGCCCGGCGCTCCGGCCCGGGAGGTGATGACCCGCTGGGCGTTCCTGTTCTCCGTGATCCTGCCGATCGCGTTCGGGATGGCACTGGCCGACCGGCTGCTGCGTGACCGCCGGTTGCGCACCGCCGAGCTGCTGGCGAGCATGCCGCCCGGGTCGGGGGGCCGGCTCACCGGCACGTTCCTCGGCAGCGTCACGGCGACCGGCGCACCGGCGCTGGCCGCGATGCTCGTCGCCGCCGGCTACGAGACGGTGCGCCGGGGAGACCCGATGATGATTCCCTGGGGCCTCGCGGCGTTCGCCGCGGTCCTCGCCCCGGCGTTGGTCTTCGTCGCCGGATACGCGCTGGTCTGCCCCTTGGTCCTGACCGCGCCGCTGTTCCGGGTGCTGTTCGTCGGCTACTGGTTCTGGGGCAACCTGCTCCTCCCGGCGACCCTGCCCACGCCCACCGGGTCCCTGCTGACGCCGATCGGCAGCTACGCCGCGAGCTGGCTGTTGGGAACGCCGGTCCTGCATGCCGGCATACCCGGCCCGCTGTCGTTCCTGCGGCCGGAGCCGACCGGGTCCGCCGCGGCGGGAAGCATCGCCCTGCTCGTCGTCGCCGGCCTGATCCCGCTCCTCGCGGCTGGCCTGCTGCGTGGCCGTTGGCGTACGGCCTGACCACCGGAAGGTATGCGAATGGACATCGCGATCACGGGACTGCGTCGCTCGTTCGGCCGGGTCACCGCCCTACGCGGCGTCGACCTGACCGTCCGGGGCGGAATGTACGGCCTGCTCGGCGGCAACGGTGCCGGCAAGACCACCCTGATGCGGATCATGGCCGGTGTCATCGCCCCCGGAGCAGGGCAGGTGCGCATCGGCGGATACGACCTGACGACCCGATCCGGGCGGCGTCAGGTCCAACGCCGGCTCGGCTACGTACCCCAGGATCTGGGGCTCTACCCGGACCTGTCACCCCGTGAGTTCCTCGACTACGTGGCCCTGCTCAAAGGCCTGGACGACTCTGCGGCCCGCCGGCGGCAGGTCGAGGAACTCCTCGACGTGGTGGGGTTGACCGGCGTCGCCGGCCGCCGGATGAAGGGCTTTTCCGGCGGCCAGCGCCGCCGCGTGGGCATCGCCCAGGCCCTGCTCGGCGACCCGGCCCTGCTGATCGTCGACGAACCGACCGCCGGCCTCGACCCGGAGGAACGTATCCGGTTCCGGACCCTGCTGGCCGGGCTCGCCGGGCAACGGACCGTGCTGCTCAGCACCCACATCGTGGAGGACGTCGCACAGACCTGCCACGAGACGGCGGTGCTCGCCGCCGGCCAGGTCATCTACAGCGGCTCAGTGGCCGACTTGACCCGGGCCGCCGAGGGAACCACCTGGCAGATGAGCAGCGCCGGGGCGCCACCCATCGAGGGCGTCGTCGTGTCGGCGGTGGCCCGCGAAACCGGCACCCAGTTCCGCGTCATCAGCCCGGCACGTCCGAGCCCTGATGCGACGTCCGTCGCGCCGACCCTGGAGGACGGGTACCTCGCCCTGATGCAGCGACACTCCTCGACGGCCGTCGGGTAACCACCGGCCGGAGCCTGCGCTCGTGGTCGGCTGCGGCACGTCGATCCGGCCGTGGTCTCCGACATCGCCGACTGGCTCCTGCGTCACTGAGCATTAGCCTGCACGGAAGGGTCCTCGCCCGGCCCGGCCGGGCCGGGCGAGGACCCGATGGCCTGTCGTGTCAGCGGACCGTCAGCGAAGCGGGATTCCCGCTCGGCGAGCGGCCTGCTGACCCCCGGACACCGGCAGTGAGAGGTGGCTGACCTTCGTGTCGACGGTGACCGTCGGGCGCGAGGTGAGCGTTTCGGCCGAGTAGCTGCGGTAGCTGCCGACGATGATGACGCCGATCCGGTTGCCGGCGGAGAAGACGTAGTCCTCCGGCAGCAACGGGATGCTGATGTCGTACATCTGGCCGGGCGTCATGGGCTCCGGGGCCGCGACCGAATCGCGGTTCTGGCCGTCGCGGATCCCCTTGGTCACCCGCCACTGCGTGACGTTCGTCGGCCGGTACGCGACGGGCCGGTAGCACCCGTCGTCGGATGGGCTCGACTCGCCGTAGCACTCCTCGGGCAGCGTCGTCTGGAGCACACCGTCGCCGGACCGGTTGTTCTGCGTGCTCGGCCCGTACTCGACGAGGATGGCGCCGAAGTAGGCCTGATCGAGACTGGACGACGCCACGAGGTTGACCACGGGGGTACCGGAGATGCGCAGGTCCTCGGTCAGCGGCGCCGACAGGAAGGCCAGGCGGTTCCCGTTCGCCTGGTCCGGATTGTTGATCATCGTGGCTTCGGTCTGGCTCGGGTTGTCGACGAACGACCGGGTCGTCGGGGCGGCCGTGGCCGGGGTGAGCGCGAGCCCGCCTGCGCTGTCGGCCCCGGGACGCAGCCAGATGTTGACGTTCCCCGTGCCGGGGATCGGCCAGTCCGCGTGCTGCTCCCAGACGCCGACGGACGGTTCCACATCGACCTTCGGCTCGCCCGTGATCCCGTTGTCGATGCCCTGGAGCCAGTAGTCGAACCAGCGGTGCAGCGTGTCGACCCACACGTCCCGGCGGAAGTCGAACGGATCGATGTGTCCGACGCGGCCGACCCACAGCTTGCGCGGGACGTCGTACGTCTTCAGCGCCTGCCAGAACTTGCTGAAGTGGTCGGCTCGGACGTTGTCGTCCTGGATGCCGTGCACGAGGAACACGCTGGCCTTGATCTTCGCGGCGTCGTCGAGGTAGTTCCGCTCGTACCAGAACGGCGTGTAGTCGCCGTGCTCGTCGCCGTCGTCGGCCGCGATCTCGTTCCAGACCGGCGCGCACCTGGATTGACGGGCCGGATCGTCAGCCGTGATGGTCCGGGCGAGAGACCCGAGGTAGTTGTTTCCACGCGTGACGATGCCGTTGCCCCGGGTGTAGTCGTAGTAGTTGTAAGGGCCAGAGATGGGCACGACGGTGGACAGGCCCTCCACGCCGGACACCGCGGCGGCCATGGCCAGGGCCCCGTCGTACGACTTTCCGATCATCCCCGACTTGCCGTTGTGCCAGTCGACCACCACCGGATCGCCGTTGGCGTCGTGCGCGTCCCGCCGGCCGTTGAGCCAGTCGACCACCAGCGGCCCGGTGGCGTTCTCGTTCGCACCCTGGATCGTCGGGCAGCCGGTGGAGCCGGCCGTGCCGACCATGTCGACGAGCGCGACCGCGTAGCCGCGAGGCACGAAGTAGTTGTCGTAGAACAGCGGCCAGCGGTCCAGGAGTCCGTCACCATCGGTGTCCGCCTTGAGTTCGGACTCGTTGCCGCGCCCCAGGGTCGTGTAGTACGGGCTGTTGTCGATGATGACGGGGGCCTTCAGGCCGTGCTCGGTGGCGGCCGGCCGGATGAGGTCGACACGGATGACGTCCTTGACGCCGTCCCGGTCGCTGTCGGCCTCGGTGTCGATCCAGACCCGCTCGCGGATCGCATCGGCGTATCCGAACACCGGCTGGGTCACGCCGTCCGCCACGGTGACCGTCGGCGCGTCGACCCGCTCGGCGGCGACCGCCGGTGTCGTCACGGCCAGCATCGCCACCACTGCCCCGACCGGAATGATCGATCTCATGCCTGCCCTCCTCCTCCGGCCTGCGGCAACGCTCTCCTGAGACGCCGGCGCGACCATCACCGCACGCTACGAAAGGGCCGATTGATCGTCATCAGGCAGATGCACGAAGTCCGCTGCGTGGCGCATAGACATCTGCTGAGGGGCCAGCGCTGTCCGTCGCCTGCACTGACGGACAGCAGCAGTGCCCTTCGGAGCGCGTGACCTCCGGTGTCGGGGTGGAGCGAGGAGCAACGGCGGCGGCCCCGGGTGCTCCTAAACGCCGGGTGCGCCTTCGATGGTGACCGGCTGTCGGAGGATGGTCCGGTGCTTCGCGGGCGCGACCCTGCGGAAGTCGCTGAGGTAGATCTCGTGGTGCGTGCCGACCATGCGAAACCCGTGGCCGGGGATGACCTCGTGGTGCAGGTGCGCGAGCACGTTCGCTTCGTCGTCGAAGGAACCGACGTGCAGCGTCTGCACGCACCGCCCCTCGGACAGCGTCTCCAGACGGACCTCGTCCAGACGGGCCGGCCGGTTCCTGGCCCGGGTCTGCTCGACAGCGGTGCTGACCATGGTCTGGTCGATCCAGTCCGGGACCATGAGCATCAGCGTCCAGTCCCACCGCGACTTGTCGCGTGCCACCGTGAAGGCAGCCATGTCCTCGGCCCACCACAGGCCTTCCAGGGGCGGCACGACATAGTCGCGCCCGAGGTCTCGCTTGCTCGCGAACTTCAGTTTGTACGCCACCGGGTAGAGCGCTTCGACCGCCTCGCTGAAGGCGGACGAGGTGTTGGGGTCGCCGTGGCCGTCGATCATGAGGTATCGCATGTCGGGCACGTCCACGACCCGGAACCGGCCCTGCCGTGCCTGGTAGGCGTCGAGGGTCTTCTTGAAGTCAGTCCTGCTCGTCATCGGGCACCTGGGCTCGGGCGGCGAGCCACCGCTTTTCCGCTTGCAAGAGGCTCAATGAGTACGAGAACACCTCACGTGCCGCCGGCGTGAGGGGAGGCTGTGCCCGTCGCGCCGCCTGGATCGCGGCGATCCGGGTTTCGATCTGCGTCAGGCGGGTGCGCAGCGCCCGCGTGTATTGCCGCTCCGAGAGTAGGGGCAGGTTGGCGAGGCCGACCAGCAGCGGTTGCGCGATCGGCCGTGGCTCGGCGACGAGGTCGAGGGCGGTGCGTGCCGCGACCTCGCGGCCGGCGGTGGTGGCGTGGAAGACGCGGCGCGATTTCGCGGCGGTGGGAGCCTCCGGGACGTGGAGCAGGCCGCGTTTCTCCAGCTTGGTGAGCAGGTAGTAGATCGAGGAGAACCCGATGTCGGTCCACTGCCGGATCCCGCGTTGCTCGATCACCTGCTCGAGGTCGTAGCCGTGCTGCGGGCGTTCGATGACGAGGCCCAGCACGGTCAGCTCGGCGGGAGTCAGCTCCACGCCGTATTCTAGCACTAGAATAGGTGTCCATGATCGGTGGCGAGCCTCGGTCGCGGACCGGGTCGCGTGGCGGGATGCGCCCGGGCGGTAGGGGCGGTGCCGGTCGCCGGGCGGCCGGTAGGGTCGTCGCGTGGATCTGGACGACATTGCCGCCCGGCTCGGGGTGCCCGTCGAGGACGTCCACCGCGTTCACCGGCTCGCCGGCGACCGGCCGTCGGCTCCGCTGCCCGACAAGGCCGACGCGCCCGCGATCCTCGACCGGCTCGCGGTGCGGGCGGACGACGCGGCCGAGATCATGGCGGGCTGGCCCGACCCCGACTCTCCTCTCTGGACTCCGGAGCTGCGCTGGCTGCTCGACCGCTCGATCGCCCTGGTCCGCGCCGACCTGGGAGGCCACGGCTGGCTGCCGCCCGGTCCGGAGCTGCCGCGCGAACGGGGGCTCGCCTGGCGACATCTCTACGTCTACGCGTACCTGGCGCTGGTCGACGTCGTCAGGGCGTACCACCGCGACCACGGCATCGACGATGCCGTGTCCTGGGCGACGCTCGCGGACCTGGGCCGCAACCTCGCGATCGACCGGCGGATGCGGCGCGAGGGCTGGCCGGTCATGCAGGCCTGGCTGACGCTGCACGTGCGCGGTGGCATCTACGAGCTGGGCCGGTTGCAGCACCAGCGCGGCGACAGCACCATCGACCTGCACATCCCCGAGTCCGGGCCGATGACCCCGGAGGCGGTCGCGGCGTCGCTCCACGAGGCCCGCGCGTTCTTCCCTCGCCACTTTCCCGACGAGCACTACACGGCGTTCTCCTGCGGCTCGTGGCTGCTCGACCCGCAACTGCTGGAATACCTGCCCGAGGACTCCAACATCGTCCGGTTCCAGCGGATGTTCGAGCTGGAGCCCTACGAGGAGCCGGAAGGGCTGGACGCCGACGTCGAGGTGCTGCGGTTCGTGTTCCGCACCCTCACCACGCCGCTCGACCAGCTGCCGCGCCGCACCGTGCTCCAGCGTGCGATCGTCGATCACCTCAAGGCGGGCCGCCACTGGCAGATCCGCCGCGGCCGCTTCCCGATCTAGTCGCCGATGAGTAGCTGCAGCGTCTCGCGGTAGCGCTGGAAGGCGGCCCGCCCCTGCTCGGTGAGGGAGAACCAGGTGCGTGGTCGTTTCCCCTCGTAACCCTTGACCACGGTGATGTATCCGGCGGCATCGAGGGTGGCGATGTGTTTGGACAGGAGCGAGTCGCTGACCTCGACCGTGTCCCGCAGGAAGCCGAAGGTGATGCGCTCGGCGCCGGCCAGCGCCGCCATCACCGAGAGGCGCACCGGCGCGTGGATCACCTCATCGAGTTGGTGTCGGGGATGGACGTGGCTGTTGGTCATCGGCGCGTGATCCGCCATGCCAGTAGCAGGAACGGCGCTGCGGGGAGCAGGCCGACCAGCACGACCCATGGCGTGAGACCGTCCGGTAGCACGAATCGGTTCAGGAGGATGGTCACCAGGGCCAGCCCGACGCTGGCCCAGACGGTCAGTTCTTCCCGGCGGGTGTCGCCGCGGTCGACCACGCGCCGACGGAACGCGATGAGGCCCAGGAGGGCCATCACCAGCAGCACACCGGGCAGCACGAAATCGTCGACGGTCTCCGGGAACGCCTTGAGACCCGTGTAGAACGCGGCCGTGAAGACCGCCATGATCAGGGCCGCGGCGACGGGCCACCAGCGGTCACGTCGCACACGTGTTTCGACGCGGTGGATCTCGCTCAGTGCCCTCCGCGGATCGATGCCTGAAGGATCCGTCACGGGCTCATGGTGGCACTTACTTCACTCCCGTTCAAGTACTGTCGCGCGAGTGGGATCGGCCGGGTTCGGACCCGGGGCCTCTGGTCGGGCGCGTGTGCGGAACGGGGCGAGGGTGGCGCGGATCTGCTCGCCCGCGCCCCAGTCGTCGTCGAACTGGGCCAGCACGGCGAGGTGCTGTCGCAGTTGGACGATCGGCATGCGAGCCCGCCAGTCGCGGTCGAGGGAGGTCAGCTCCGCATAGACCTCGAAGAACCGTTGCGCCTCGGGCGGGGGCGAGGTGGACCACACGTGGGCGAGGTCGACCTCCGCCCACATGTAGGACACCGCCGGGTCGATCAGCGCCGGCTGCCCGTCCGGCGTTGCCAGGAGGTTCTGCGTCCACAGGTCGCCGTGCGTGAGGCATGCCGGCCGGTTCGGCAGCAAATCCGCCAGCCGGTGACACAGCCGCTCCAGCGCGGCACGGTCTTCGCGGTCGAGTGCCGCGTCGACGCGCGGTTCCCCGAGCCACCGAAGCAGCCGGTGCTGTGCGAAGAAAGCGAAGCCGTCGTCGTCCCACGTGTTGATCTGCCTGCGGCGACCCAGCCAGTTGTCGCGGTGCCACCCGAAACGGGGATGGGTCGTGCCCAGGTGCAGGCGGGCGAGCGCGTGCGCGAGCTGCTCCCAGAAGGTCTCGTCGCGCGGCCTCGGTCGCAGCACCGACAGCACGAGCAGGTCCCGGTCCGCGAGGATCACGTCGGGGGTCGCCACGCCGCCGAGCTCACGCAGGGCGGCCAGCCCCTCGGCCTCCGCGACGAAGACATCGTCGGCCGGCGCGTCGGCGAAGGCCTTGACGAACACCGGCGGTGCGTCCCGACGGGCCGCTATGCCCGCGAGCGCCGCGAGGCCACCCGTCGCCGGCTCGACCGCGACGACATCGGGCATCCCGGCTCGGAGCAGACGCTCCTGGAGGAACGGTGCGGAGAGCGCCACGACAGGCTCCTCCCTGTCCGGGTGCACGTGCGCAAGATCCTACGTGGGCAGCGGATGCGAGGAGCCGGACCACGGGCTCGGGTTCAGATGCGCCGATCCGCTCGTCGTGGGTACGCCGCGACGAGTGCGGCGGAGGCACACAGGGCAGCGGTCCAGGCCAGCGTGGCGGCGGCCGAGGTGCGGTCGGCGATGGCCCCGGCCGCCCAGGGGCCGATGGTCTGGCCGGCGGCGAAGACCGTGGTGAAGGCGGAAAGGGTGGGTGTCCAGTCCTCGGGAGGCGTTGCGCCGCGGATGGTCGCGGTGACGGCGGCCGGAACAGTCATGAAGGTGGCGCCGTAGGTCAGGACCGAGACGGCGAGGACGGCGTGTGACGAACTGACGAGGGGAAGGGCGCTCGCGGCGGCGAGGAGAGCCAGCAGGGTGGTGAGGACGCGGGCCGGTGGCCATCTGCCCATCAGGGGGTCCCACACGCGCGGTGCGGCGACGGCGCTGATTCCCAGGACGGTCCACAGCGTGCTGATCTGCCACACGGGCGTGTGTTCCTGAGCCAGGGCGGCGGACAGGAAGGTGACGTAGGCGATGTATCCGCCTGCGAAGAGCAGGTAGGCAACGGCGGTGCGCCACAGCGGCCGTATCCGGCGTCGACCCGTGGCCGACCGGAGCTCGGGTCCGTCGACGCGTGCGGCGGTCCAACTGGCGACGGTGGCCAGGAGGGCGAAGGCGGCCAGGCCGAGCCAGGCCATCGGCCAGTCGTGCGGGGCGTACGCCATCATGCCTGGAAGCGATGCGCCGCTGATGGCGATGCCCAGCCCGGCCCCGGCGAAGTAGATCGTGATCGGAGCGGGTGAGCGTACGGCGGCGGCGCTGCGCGACGCGATCACGCCTCCCGCGACGAAGACCAGGGCGCCACCGATGCCGGCGGCCGCGCGTGCGGTGAGCAGCGCCAGGTAAGCGCCGCTCACCGCGGTGGCGGCCAGGGCCAGGGCGGTGAGCACCATGCCGAGGCGGAAGGTGGCCGTCGGCCCCCGTCGCCGCGCCGCGATGCCCGCGAGCACGGCTCCCAGAAGGTATCCGAGGCTGTTGGCGGTGGTCAGCGCACCGGCTTGGGCGAGGCTCCAGTGCAGATCGGTTCGCATGGCCGGGAGGAGCAGGCCGTAGGCGAAGCGGGAGATCCCCAGGGCCGACGCGGTTCCGAGTGCCAGCCGTGCGGCGCTCCACCGATAGTCGGGAGCTTGCCGGGGGAGCGAGCCCGCCGTGGGGGTCAGGTTCACCGGGGGCTGTCCTTCAGGTGCCTGTCGAGGAAGGCGATGACCGTGCGGGCGAGGGCGACCCGGTGGTCGGACAGGGCGTGGTCGGTGTGGAAGACGTGGTGTTCGAGGCCGGGCACCGGGTGGGCGAGGTAGGCGTCCACCAGTGGCTCGTGGTGGACGCCGGCGGGGGTGACGGTGTCACGGTCGGTGCCGATCAGCAGCACGGGCCGGGTGGCCAGCCGCGGCGCGAGACGAGCGAGGCTCCACGAGTCCCCTGCCGCCTCCATCTCGGTGACCAGCGCCCCCGCGCTGGTGCCGCGGAGGGGGAGCAGTTCGCCCGCCCAGTCTTCGAGGTAGGCAGCTCGCACGGCCGGGTCGCTCCGGCAGGCGGCCGCGGCCGTCCCGAAGTCGAACCCGGCCACCGAACCGGCTGCGGCCACGCCGGGGTCGGCGGCCGCGGTCATCAACGCGGCGAAACCGCCCGCGCTGTGACCGATGACGGCCAGCCGGCGCGGGTCGAGAGCGTGGACGGTGGCTGTCTCCGGCTCGCGCAGGTGGGCGACCACGCGAGCGGAGTCCTCCAGCACGTGTGCCCAGGACCAGGAGCCGTCGACCCCCCACGAGCCGCGGTAGTGGAACACCAGCGCCGCGTAGCCCGCCCGACGCAACGCCTGCGCGAGGTCGAAGTTCCGCTCGTGTCCGGGGAAGCCGTGCAGCAGGACGACGACGGGGTGCGGGCCGGGGCCCGGCGGCAGGTGCAGGACGCCCAGCAGCGTTGCGCCCGCGCTCGGGATGGTGACGGGCACGGTGCGCGCGGCAGGCTGCCCAGGGATGGGATCGGTGACGAGGGGGTCCGGCACAGCGTACTCCTTAGATAGAACCGACCGGTTCGATCAGGACGCTAACAGAAGATCGAACCGACTGGTACCATCTATTCGTGCCCGTTCCCAAAGGCAGCAGCCTGGACCCTGACCGCACCCGCGCGGCGGTCCTTCGCACCGCGGAGGGCATCCTCTACGCGCGCGGGCTCGATGGCGTGGGCATCGCGGAGTTGTGCGCCGAGGCGGGCATCTCCAAGGAGACGCTGTACCGCCACTTCGGGTCCAAGGACGGGCTCGTCCGCGCCGTCCTGGAAGCCCGCAGCGACCGCGTCACGCGCTGGCTGGCCCGAGCCGCCGAAGACGCGGGCGACGAGCCGGCGGCCCAGCTCGCCGCGGTATTCGACGCCATCGGCGTCTGGTTCGACGAACCCGGCTTCCGCGGCTGCGCGATCGTCAACGCCGCCACCCAACACCACACCGCCCCGGCCAGCACCATCGCGGCCCGCCATCTCGGGCGCCACCTGGACCTGCTCACCGCGATCGCCACTCGAGCCGGAGCGGCGAATCCCGCCGCTCTGGGACGGCAGCTCCTCCTGCTTCTGGAGGGCGCGATCGTGGTCGCCGACCACCGGGAAGGCCCGGGCACCGCGAACGACGCCCGGGACGCGGCCCTCGCCCTTCTTCACCACGCGACCAGACGTCGCACCGACAGGTAAGAGGGACCAGGCGCTGCGGGTGAAGACCTCGGCGCCGTGAGCGCGGATCGTCGGACGGCCGTCCCGCGTGAACCGGTCAGGACGCGGGTGAGCCGTGCCGGATCGCGGCCGCCTCCTGCTCGGTCGCGACCACCGGCGGCGCGGCCGGCATGGGTTGGCGGGCGGTCTCCGGCGCGAAGTACACCGCGATGCCGCCGATCAGCCCGGCCGCGACCAGCATGAAACCCGGAGCGATGAGGCTGTGGGTGCTGTCGACCAGCGCCGCGGCGACCAGAGGCGTCGTGCCGCCGAACAGCGAGGTCGAAATGTTGTACGTGATGGACAGCGCGCCGGCCCGAACCCGGGTCGGGAACAGGGTCGGCAGCGTGCCTGGCTCGGTGCTGTCGAAGCAGAGGTACATGAGGCCGACGAGCAGCGTGCCGAAGAAGACGGCAACCACCGTACGCTGCTGAATGATCAAGAAGGCCGGCACGGAGAGGACGAAGAGCAGGACGCAACCGGTCATCATGACGGGCCGGCGCCCGATGCGGTCGGACAGGCGCCCCGCGAACTGGAGCAGCACCATGAGGATCACCAGAACGACCACCACCACGATCAGTGACGTGTTCTGGGAGAAACCGAGCTGCGCCGACAGATAGCTGGGCAGGTACGCGGTGAGCATGTAGCTGGGCACGTTCAGCACGAGGACGAGGCCGAGGCAGACCAGCAGCGGGCGGCGCTGGTGGCGCACGAGGTCGCCCACCTCCTTGCGCAGCCCGGTGGAGCGCGCCGGCGCCCGGCTCTCCAGGTGTTCGAAGGCCGGCGTCTCGGCCAGCCGCAGGCGCAGGTACAGGCCGACGAGACCGAGCGGGCCGGCGACGAGGAACGGGATACGCCAACCCCAGGAGTCGAGGTCGGCGCGGGACAGCACCGAGGTCAAGACGGTCACCAGCGAGGCACCCAGCACGAAGCCGGTCAGCGTGCCGAACTCGAGCCAGCTGGCCACGAAGCCGCGTCGGCGGTCAGGCGAGTGCTCGGTGATGAACGTCATCGCCGAGCCGTACTCGCCGCCCGTGGAGAAGCCCTGGACGAGTCGGGCCAGCAGGAGCAGTATCGGGGCCCACACGCCGATCTGGGCGAATCCGGGCAGCAGCCCGACGGCGAACGTACCGAACGCCATCGTGATCACGGTCAGCACGAGGACCCGCTTGCGACCGATGCGGTCGCTCAGCGGGCCGAAGAAGATGCCGCCCAGGGGGCGGACGATGAAGGCCGCGGCGAAGGTCGCGAACGACGAGAGGAGCTGCGCTGACCCGCTGGCCTCGGGAAAGAACACCCGCCCGATCGTCACGGCGGTGAAGCTGTACACCCCGAAGTCGAACCACTCGATCATGTTGCCGACCGCGGTCGCCGCGACCGTACGCCGGAGATCGCCGAGGCGGACGACCGTCACCGCGCCCGGGGCGGGCGTCGCCGTCTCGCCGTCGTCGGCCGGTGTCGCGCCGTCCGGACCGGCGTCGTCGCTCATCTCGTACGCCCTCCTGGCCCGTGAGCCGACCGCGGCGAGCGATCATGGCGGACGGCCGTCACCTCCGAGAGGGCGCGCATTCCCGGTCATGCGTGGACGAAACGCACCTCAGCGACGCCGTCGGCGTCGCGCCAACCGCCACCCCACGTAGGCGAACACGGCACAGGCCGCGGCGGCGACCACGAACCACTGGAGGCGGTGCACGTCCGCCACGATGGCCTGGATGTGGTTCCCGGCGAGGTAGCCGATAGTGGCCCACACGCCGACCCAGACCGCGGCGCCGAGGGCGTTGTAGAGGACGAACAGTCGCCACGGCATGCCGCTGGCCCCGGCGATGAGCCCGTTGAACTGCCGCAGGCCCTCGACGAACCGGGCGCCCGCGACGAGCTTCGGACCGTGGCGGGTCATCACCGCCTCCAGCCGCGCGAACCGCTGCGGAGTCAGGCGCACGTGCCGGCCGTAGCGCAGGATGAGCCGCCGCCCGCCGGTGCGACCGATCAGGAAGGCGATGCTGTCGCCGATCACCGCGGCGAGGAACGCCGTCACCGCGACCCCGACGATGGCCAGTCGGCCCTGGGCGGCGTACCCGGCGCCGAGGACGATCGCCGTCTCGCCCGGAGCGGGGACGCCGAAGCTCTCCACCCCCACCAACAGGGCGAGGCCCAGGTAGCCGTAGTGCGCCACCAGGTTGGTGAGGAAGTCGACGACGTTCACCGCCGTGCCGGCTCGGTGGGAGCCGGCACGGCGCCGGACGGCGGACGGGCGCCGGGCAGCCTGGTGCGGCGGTGGGGCTCGCGCACGGCGGACACACTCAGCCTGTTCCCGCTGCCGAAAGCAGCATGCCGCGCGGCGCGCACACCAGCGTCAGGGGCGGTGGGTGCGCACGGTGTCGTCGTCGCTGCGGCGTCGTGTCGTGGCCCAGGACGGGAGCCAGGCCCTCTCGGGCAGCGGTGCGAGGCTCGCGAGGTGGTTGATGATCGCGTGGAGTCCCGGGTGCGGGTTCGTCCTGGGCAACATGAGGGAGAGCGGGTAGGCGAGCGTCGGGTTCACGATCGGGATGCGGCGCAGGTCGTGGCTCGTCGGCCAGATGTACCGGTCGCGCGCGCCGACGAGGGTGGCCACGTCGGTGGAGTCCGCGAGGGCGTCGAGGAGAACCTCGTTGCCGAAGTTCGGGCCCGCCGCGTCGATGCGCAGGTCGAAGGCGGTGGCGAGCTCGTCGTAGAACTCGGCCCATTCGCTCCGGGGCGCGATCCCCGGCACCCAGATCCGACGGTCGCGCAGCTGGGGTGGGGTGAGCGTCCGGGCGGAGGCGAGCGGATGCCTGGGGCCGACGAGGAGTTCCAGCGGAGAGTCGAAGGCGTGGATCATCTGTACGTCGTGCGGCAGCGTGGCCGCATCGGTGACGGTGCGGAACGAGGCGTCGATCTCGCCCGTCTGGACGGCGACGGCCGCCACATGGGGGTCGTTGACCCTGAGGGTCACGACGTCGAGGTCGGTTTCGGGGTGCGATCGCCAGTAGTCGTGCAGAACGACGGCCTGCGCGCTCCGTAGGCCCAGTACGTCGATCCGAAGGGCCCGCGAGCCGGGCCGGACGGCGTTGACGGCGCGGTCGACACCCGTCACGACGGTCCGTGCGTGCGGGAGGAAGGCCTGACCGTCGAGTGTCAGCTCGACCCCTCGGGCGGTACGGGTGAACAGGCGGACGCCCAGCTCGCGCTCCAGGGCGGCGATCCGCTTCGAGACCGCCTGCTGTGTGACGCCCAGCTCGTCGGCCGCGTGCTGCAGCTGCCCCACCTCGGCCGCCCGGACGAACGACCGCACCGCCTCGGTATCCATCGGCACAGCCTAGGCCGTACAACTGACCGTTGTGGCCCCCCGCAGGAGCCGGTCGGTTCGTCCTGCGGATGAGGGTTCGGGGACACAAACAACGGTTGTCGCGAGGGACTCGTGTCCGATGTCGGCCGGCAGTGCTGCGCCGGGTGATGACGCGCCGGTCGCTAGGACGCCTGGTGGACGCGCATGTCGGCCAGCCAGACGTCGGCCAGGTCGCTGAGGGGGACGTCGAGGGCCTGGCTGAGGCAGACCACGGTGCCGAACGCCGGTGCGGGCAGGCGGCCCGCTTCGATCTTGCGCAGCGTCTCGGGGGAGATGCCGGCCGCCAGGGCCACCTCGACGAGGCTGCGGCCGGCCCGCGCGGCCCGGAGGGCGACTCCGAGGCGCTGGCCCGCCGCGATCTGTTCGGCGGTGAGTGGTTGGCGAACCATGCCAGCAGGATACCCCCGGAGCAGCACCCATCCGGCGTGGTATAAAAATACCGCAGACGAGAGGGAGGCTGTCGTGATCGAGCTCAAGTCCGCCGAGGAGATCGGCCGGATGGCGGTGACCGGCCAGTTCGTCGGCGAGCTGCTCGCCGAGCTGAGCACCGTCGCCGCAGTCGGCGTCAACCTGATGGACCTCGAACACCACGCCCGCCGCCGGATCTCCGAACGCGGCGCCGAATCCTGCTACTGGGACTACGCCCCGTCGTTCGGCCGCGGCCCGTTCCGCAACGTGTTGTGCCTGTCGGTGAACGACGCGGTGCTGCACGGCCTGCCGCACGACTACGTCCTGCGCGACGGTGACCTGCTCAGCATCGACATGGCGGCCGGTATCGACGGCTGGGTCGCTGACTCCGCGCTCTCCGTCATCGTCGGCACCCCTGACCCGGAAGACCTGAAGCTGATCGAGGCCACCGAGGTCGCACTGGAGGCCGGCATCGCCGCCGCCCAGCCCGGCGGACGCCTCGGCGACATCTCCGCAGCGATCGGCGAGGTCGCCCGTTCCTACGGCTACGGCGTCAACGGCGAGTTCGGCGGCCACGGCATCGGCCGCACCATGCACGAGGCCCCGCACGTCTCCAACGACGGCCGTGCCCGCCGCGGCCTCAAACTCCACCCCGGACTCACCATCGCCATCGAACCCTGGTTCTGCCGCACCACGGACAAGATCAAATTCGACCGCGACGGCTGGACGATCCGCTCCGCCGACGGCTCCCGCACCGCCCACTCCGAACACACCGTCGCCATCACGGCCTCCGGCCCCCAGGTCCTGACCCGCCGTCCCGGTCAGGGTGCCACCTCGGCCGATTCCACCGAGAAGTCGGCCGCGGCCTCCTGAGCCACACCCTGCCGCGGGGTGCGACCCGGGCGTCCCGGGGATGGGCCGGCCGCGAACTCCTGAGCAATCCCAGCCGCACTCTGCCCGATCGGCCCAAGATCGCACAAGATCCTGGAAGTAGTGGCCTCAACGGCCGGCGGAGGCCACTACTTCCAGGATGTCGCTCGATCCACCGGGCTGACCACGACCGCACAGTAGAGGACGCGGTGACGCGGAACGAACATCATTTAGCGGTTGACGCGTTTCCGGAAACGTAGGCTCCCCCGTCTTGCCTGGGACAACTCGGCTTCGCGGTGCCCCCAAGGCTGACGCCGTGGACGCGATTGAAGGCCGCGCTGAAGCAACCTTTTCCGTCCACAGCCGACCCGCTGCCGGCGCTGCCACATGGCGATCTCCGACGGCGTCTCCGGCGTCGACAGCGTCGCGTCGCGTACCTCGACCTTGTCGCCGCGTTGGTGCGCCTCCTCGGCGAGCCGCGCGATCCTGCTGCCGCAGTAGGCGGCGTAGACGGAGGCCCCGGCGCCCGCGACCGCGAGCCCGGCCTTCACCGCGCCGACCGTGCCGAAGCCCTTCTGCAACAGCATGCGCCGCCCACCCACGCGGGCCAGCTGCGCGCCGGCGAGCAGGGTGGCGCCGATGCCGAGCCACTGCACCGGGCCGAACCGGCCCCAGGCCGACTCGGCGACGCGGATGCGGTCGATGCCGTCCCGCAGGTCACTGCCCGACTTGTTCACTCCGGCGACACCCATCACCGTCCCGCCGAACCAGAGAGCGGATCCGATGTCGTGCACCGCCTGGGCGACGGCGTGGTTGTCGGTGGCGGTCATCTGCATCGCGGGCTCCTCGGCGGGCGGACTTTGTCGGTGTCCCTGACATTCGTTCGCTTTGGCCCGATTGAAGCATCTTCACTGTCCCCGTACCCGCCGAATGCCCGGGACGGCCACGCGTCCGTTCCGGCGCATGGCCGGGCGCTGCGGCGACGCCGTGCCTAGTGCGCCGGCGAGGGGGCCTCCGGCGGGCGGCCGGCGGCATGGCGGGCGTCGGCGAGGGCGAGGGCGAGCAGGACGCCCCCGGCCACGGCCGACGCCGCCAGGGGCGGGGCGAAGTACAGGGGGACGGCGGTCAACGCGAGAGCGGCGACGGCGACGACCCGGCGCAGCGACAGCCGGTTGAACACGGCGCGTTCCAGGCGGATCCGGCCGTAGATGAACAGTGCCGGTCCGCCGAGGCTCGCGGCGAGCCACGCCGGCTCGGGACGGCCGTCCGGGTGGTTCAGCACGATCTCGAAGCCGACCGCGGTCGCCATGATGCCGAGCACCATGACGATGTGGGCGAGGCCGAGGGCGCGGCCCGCTTCGTACTTCCCCCGGGCCGCGGCGAAGGCTTCGGCGAGGATCTGGCCGGAACGGTAGAAGTAGATGCGCCACAGCAGCACCGTGGACAGGAACGCCACTGCCAGCCCCGTCGCGGTCAGCGGAGTGATCGGGTTTGCGGTGAACGTGGTGCCGACGGCGAGCACGGTCTCCCCGAGGGCGATCATCAGGAACTGCTGGTAGCGCTCGGGCAGGTGGTGCTTGCTGTCCATGGCCCAGGCACTGACCCGAGGGCGGGCCATGCCCGGCACCGGCCAGCGCAGCTGCGCGGCCACGATGTCCACGGTCACGGCGGCGCCCCACACCGCGGCGCGGGCGCCGCCACTGACGGCCGCACCGGCGAACCAGATCACCGCCGAAGCCACGCACCACAGCACGGTCCGCCGGTAGAGCTGCCCCAGGGGGTGGCCGCGCAGCGCGGGCATGAGGATGAGCGGCCGGCCGCACTGGAGGAGCACGTACGGCACGACGAACGCCAGCCCACGGCCGACGAACGCGTGCGGGACCGACGAGGCCATGACCAGCATCCCGAAGGCGCTGGCGAGGACGATCCACTGGATCTTGCGGCGGCGGGGGTCGAACCAGCTGGTGATGTGCGCGGTCGTGATCCACAACCAGATCAGCGGCAGCGCCAGGACGAGCAGGAAGGCCATCGACCGCCACCGCACGACCACGTCCTCGCTGATGATGTCCCGCGCGACCCGGGTGACGACCCCGGCCAGGGCGAACACCAGCACCAGGTCGACGAACAGTTCCAGGAAGTTGGCCTGCCGCACGTCCTCGCGACGCAGCAGCAGGTCCTCACCCTGTCCACCGCCGTCCCGACGCCCCATACCGCTCATCCTCGTCGGGTGTGATCGCGGTCACAGCGAGTTGGGCGCCGTACACCCGGAGGAATGCGCCCGTGCCGGGAGGATCTGACCCGGCGGTGAGGGTGGGGCAGCAGACCCGCACGCTCGCCGGTGTCCCCCCTCAGTGAAAGGGGCTCGTCATGGTCATGAACACGCTGTTCGGGTCGTCGGTGTAGGAACCGAACGGCGGGCAGGGGACGAATCCCGCCTTGGCGTACAGGGCTCTGGCCGGGGCGAAGAACTCCATGCTGCCGGTCTCCAAGGAGATCCGGTGAACGTGGCGTGCCCGCGCGTCGCCCAACAGATGGTCGAGGACACGGCTCGCGATGCCCTGGCCCCGGCGCGCCGGATCGGTCCGCATGCTCTTGAGCTCCTCGTGACCCGGCTCCAGGGCGGCCAGTGCGCCGGTTCCGGCGATCTCGCCGCCGATCGAGGCGACCCACAGGCGGACGTCCGGCCTGCGCAGTCCGTCGAGGTGCAGCGCGTGCCGACTCTCGGGAGGGGCGGTGGGCGCGAGGTCGTCGAGATGCGCCTGGAGGAACGCCGCCAGTCGGGGATCGTCGAAGTCGGCGCGTTCGATGCTCAGGTGCATGGTGCGATGGTGTCGGTACCGTGTTGCGGTTCCATTTCGGCGGCGGGGTGACGGTCACCACGTCGGCGCCGTGTCGCCCCGCCTGCCCGTGCACCCGATATGGTCGCAATCCACCGCTCCGTCGACATGCGCCGGATTGAAGCCGAACCAAAACTTGAACAATTCCAGACGAGTGGACTATGGTCGTTCGCATGGCGTCCGACCTCGAGGCGCAGCTGCGGGCGGTCTCGTTGCGCGTGACCCAGCCCCGGTTGGCGGTGCTCGCCGCCCTCCGCGACCACCCGCACGTCGACACCGCCACGGTGATCGCACTGGTGCGCGCGAACCAGCCCACGGTCTCCCACCAGGCCGTCTACGACGTGCTGCGCACCCTCACCGACGCCGGTCTGGTGCGGCGCATCCAACCCGCCGGCGCCACCGCACGGTACGAAGCGCGTGTGGGGGACAACCACCACCATGTCGTGTGCCGCTCCTGCGGCGCGATCGCCGACGTCGACTGCGCCGTCGGCGAGGCTCCCTGTCTCACCGCCTCCGACGACCACGGCTTCGTGGTCGACGAGGCGGAGGTCGTCTACTGGGGCACCTGCCCCGGCTGCGCGACCGACCGCATCGCCCAGTGATCCGCCAGTTCGGAAGGAACCAGATGAGCGACACCCAGGACAACGCGCCCGTCAGCGCCCAGGGCGTGGACAAGAAGGAGGCGGCCGGCTGCCCGGTCGCGCACGACTCCGTGACCGCGCACGGCAGCGAGAGCGAGAACCCGGCGATCGACTCGCCGACCCCGAAGACCGGCGGTCGTCCGCGCAGCAACCGGGACTGGTGGCCCAACCAGCTCGACCTCTCGGTGCTGCACGCTCAGTCGCCCAAGGGCAACCCGCTGGGAGCGAACTTCAACTACGCCAAGGAGTTCGCGAAGCTCGACGTCGAGGCCCTCAAGCAGGACATCATCCAGGTTCTCACCACCTCGCAGGACTGGTGGCCGGCCGACTTCGGCCACTACGGCGGCCTCATGATCCGGATGAGCTGGCACGCCGCCGGCACCTACCGCATCCACGACGGCCGCGGCGGCGCCGGTGATGGCGGCCAGCGGTTCGCCCCGCTCAACAGCTGGCCCGACAACGCCAACCTCGACAAGGCCCGCCGGCTGCTCTGGCCGGTCAAGCAGAAGTACGGCCAGAAGATCTCCTGGGCCGACCTGCTCGTGCTCGCCGGCAACGTCGCCCTGGAGTCGATGGGCTTCAAGACCTTCGGCTTCGCCTTCGGCCGCGAGGACGTCTGGGAGCCGGAGGAGATCTTCTGGGGTCCGGAGGACACCTGGCTCGGCGACGAGCGCTACGTCTCCGAGAAGGAGATGGCGGCCGGCGTCGGGGCCACCGAGATGGGCCTCATCTACGTCAACCCGGAGGGCCCCCGCGGCAACGCGGACCCGGCCGCGGCGGCGCACTTCATCCGCGAGACCTTCGCCCGCATGGCGATGAACGACGAGGAGACCGTCGCCCTCATCGCCGGCGGCCACACCTTCGGCAAGACCCACGGCGCCGCCGTCGCCGACAACCACGTGGGCCCCGAGCCCGAGGCCGCCCCGCTGGAGGCGCAGGGCCTGGGCTGGCTGAGCACCCACGGCAGCGGCAAGGGCCCGGACACGATCACCAGCGGCCTCGAGGTGACGTGGACCGACCGGCCGACCGAGTGGAGCAACCGGTTCTTCGAGATCCTCTTCGCCTACGAGTGGGAGCTCACCACCAGCCCCGGCGGCGCGAAGCAGTGGGTCGCCAAGGACGCCCCGGAGATCATCCCGGACCCGTTCGACGCGTCGAAGAAGTACAAGCCGACGATGCTCACGACCGACCTGGCCCTGCGCGTCGACCCGACGTACGAGAAGATCTCGCGCCGCTTCCTGGAGAACCCGGACGAGTTCGCGCTGGCGTTCGCCAAGGCCTGGTACAAGCTGCTGCACCGTGACATGGGCCCGGTCAGCCGCTTCCTCGGCCCGTGGGTTCCGGAGGTCCAGCTGTGGCAGGACCCGGTGCCGGCCGTCGACCACGAGCTCGTGGGCGACGCCGACGTCGCGGCCCTCAAGGCGAAGGTCCTGGAGTCCGGCCTCACGACCGCCCAGCTGGTCTCCACCGCCTGGGCCTCGGCCGCCAGCTACCGGTCCACGGACAAGCGCGGTGGCGCCAACGGCGCCCGGATCCGTCTCGAGCCGCAGCGCAGCTGGGAGGTCAACCAGCCCGAGCAGCTCGCGACGGTCCTGGAGACCCTCGAGGGCATCCAGCGCGAGTTCAACTCCACCGGCGGGGCGAAGATCTCCCTCGCGGACCTCATCGTGCTGGCCGGTTCGGCCGCGGTCGAGAAGGCGGCGCGCGACGCCGGCGTCGACGTGACCGTGCCGTTCCACCCGGGCCGCACCGACGCCTCGCAGGAGCAGACCGACGTCGAGTCCTTCCGGGTCCTCGAGCCGCGCGCCGACGGGTTCCGCAACTACCTGCGTCCCGGCGAGAAGACCCAGCCGGAGGTGCTGCTCGTCGACCGCGCCTACATGCTCAACCTGACCGCGCCCGAGATGACCGTCCTCGTCGGCGGCCTGCGCTCCCTCGGCGCGAACGTCGGTGGCTCGCAGCACGGTGTCCTCACCGACAAGCCCGGCGTGCTCACCAACGACTTCTTCACCAACCTGCTCTCCCCGGGCACCCGGTGGAAGGCGTCGGAGTCCGAGGAGCACGTGTACGAGATCCGCGACCTGGCCACCGACCAGGTGAAGTGGACCGCCACCGCGGTCGACCTCATCTTCGGTTCCAACTCGCAGCTCCGGGCCCTGGCCGAGGTGTACGCCAGCCAGGACGCCCGCGAGAAGTTCGTGACCGACTTCGTCGCGGCCTGGACCAAGGTGATGGAGCTGGACCGGTTCGACCTGGTCTGATCCGGCGCCACCCGACGAGCCCCGGCCGATCCACCCGATCGGCCGGGGCTCGCGCGTCGAAGCCGACCCTGGGCACGACCGGCGCCGCCTGTGGCAGCATCGGCCACAGTGCCCGTCCAGAGACCGCCGGGAGGATCCATGGCAGCCGGACCCGTACTGGTGATCGGCCTGGATCCCGTTCGGATCCCGGGCTGGGATCCGCAGCCGGTCGTAGCGGCGATCGCGCGCGGTCAGGCGGCGCTCCGCGATCGTGATGTCGAGGCCGACTGGTGCCTGGTGGCACCCGACGAGAACCCCGAAGAAGCGATCGTCGACGCACTGACCCGGAGGCGGTACGCCTGCGTGGTGGTGGGCGGCGGCATCCGCACGTACGAGCCGTTGCTTGCGCTCTTCGAGACCGTGGTCAACCTTGTCCGGCAGCACAATCCCGGCGCCGCGATCGCCTTCAACAGCAGCCCCGAGGACACCGTCGACGCCGCTCTGCGGTGGCTGCGGTAGGCCGGCCGGCACGGTAGCGTCGGGCCGGCATGAACGTGGTCCGGTTCCGCCCGCGCTCACCCGCGCTGGCGCCCTTCATCTCCTCCATGGGCTACCTGGAGGGGGAGTTTCCGCACCGCCGGGAGCGGGTGCTCCCGACCGGCACCGCCCAGCTGCTCGTCAACCTCGGCCGGGACGCGCTCCACTCCGCCCCGGAAGGCCTGCCCCCGACCCGCACGGGCGGCGCCGCGCTGCAGGGGCCGCGCACCCGCTCCGCCGTGGCCGACACCGCCGACCAGCGGGCCATCCTGTGGGTGGCCTTCCGGCCGGGTGGCGCAGCGCCGTTCTTCCCCGGCCTCGTGGAGACGAGCGACCTGCTCGTACCGCTGGACGCCGTGTGGGGCGGGCGGGGCGCCGTCCTGCGCGAGCGGCTGCTGGCGGCCAGGACGCCGGAGGCCATGCGGGAGGCCGTGGAGTCCGCGTTGCTCTCGGCGGGCGAGCCACCGCGCCCGGACCCGGCGCTCGCGGTGGCCGTGGCCGCGCTCCACCACGGCGCCACCGTGGCCGAGGCAGCGGACCGGCTGGGCTGGACCACGAAGAGGCTGGTGCGTCTGTTCCACGCCCGGGTGGGGCTGGCCCCCAAGACATTCGCCCGGGTGCGTCGCTTCCAACGCCTGCTGGCCGCCGCCGCGACGTCCCGCACCGGCGGGGACTGGGCGCGGCTCGCCGCGGAGTGCGGTTACCACGACCAGGCCCACATGATCCACGACTTCCACGCGTTCGCCGCGCAGCGTCCCGGCACGTACGCCCCGCGGTCGGCGGCCGAGCGCAACCACGTCCCGTTTCTACAATCCGAGGGCTCCGCCTCCGCCCGATGATCGTGGGCATGAACCGTATGTATCCGCGCCTCGTGGTGATCGGCGCCGACCGGGCGATCGCGTACTACACGATCGCGCTCGGCGCCACGGAGCTGAACCGACACACCGACGACAGCACCGGACGCATCGTCCACGCCGAACTGGAACTGGCCGGCGTCACGTTCGCCGTGAAGGACGAGGGAGACGGCGACCCGGCTCCGCCCACGCTCGGCGGCACCCCGGTGGTTCTCGCCCTGTACGTGGACGACGCCGACGCGGTCGGCCGCCGCATGGAAGAACACGGCGCCACCGTGGTCTTCCCGATCAGTGACCAGCCGTACGGCGAGCGGGCCGGTCGGCTCGCCGACCCGTTCGGCCACCTCTGGATGATCGCCCGGCGGGGGTAGGGCGTACGGTGCCGCGAGACCGGGCGGGTGAGGTACGTCGCACACCCTGCCGGAGTGGCGTCGCCGCCTTGACATGAAGTGGGGTCGAGGTCCTAGCGTCGAGGTGTTGTGGATCAAGGAGCGGCGCGGGGATCGGACGACCAGGTCGCGCCGGGGCAACCGACGGTTCGGCTGTCACCGGGCAGTCGTCCCCGCGCCGCCCCGAGAGACGGCATCGTCAACGGAAGGAATCCGATGCGACTGGCGCACCTTCTTCGCCCACGCACCGTCGTGAGCGCCCACTGCGATCTTCCGTGTGGGGTCTACGACCCGGCGCAGGCCCGGATCGAGGCGGAGTCGATCAAGGCGATCGCCGAGAAGTACCAGGCCAACACCGACGCGGAGTTCCGCACCCGGGCGCTCATCATCAAGGAGCAGCGGGCCGAGCTGGTCAAGCACCACCTCTGGGTGCTGTGGACCGACTACTTCAAGGCGCCGCACTTCGAGAAGTACCCCGAGCTGCACACCCTGTTCAACGAGGCCACCAAGCTGGCCGGGGCCAGCGGCGCGAAGGGGTCCGCGGACCCGGCGGTTGCCGACCAGCTCCTCGCCAAGATCGAGGAGATCTCGAAGATCTTCTGGGAGACCAAGCAGAGCTGAGTCTCGACCACCCCGTGGTGCCTGGCCCGCGTACCGCCGGCCAGGCACCACCCGGTGCCAGAGCCGCCGTCCCGAGGCCCAACTATGATCGGACAGGCAGCTCCTCACCCTGAGGCCCTTCGCGCAACCCGTTCAGGAGGGGCGTATGACATCGCGTACCGATCTCATCGAAGATCTCATGGGACGCTTTCCTCACGTGCCGCGCGAGGCGGTGATCAAGGAGGACCTGCTCCGCGGCGGCCTCGCCTTCGACGACTCGGCGCTGACCGACAACGAGAGTGGCGACGTCAAGCCCAAGTCGTACTTCATCTTCTCGTTCGACCACCGGACGCTTCCTGAGCTGGGCGAGGCCGCGCTGCGCCGCCCGCCGGAGGAGATCGTGCTCACCGGCGGCCCGTACGAGCTTCGCCGCACGGTCGTGTCGGTGCGCACCAACCCGGACTCGCCGTACCGGGTGAGGCCCGACGACGAGGGGCGGCTCATGCTCTTCCTCGACGGACGGGCGATCGCCGAGGTGGGCCTGCCCCCGATGCCGGACTACTACCGGCACACGCTGGCCAACGGCAAGTCGGTGATGGAGGTCGCGCCCACCATCCAGTGGGGCTACCTCATCTACCTGACCGCGTTCCGGGTCTGCCAGTACTTCGGCGCCAAGGAGGAGTGCCAGTACTGCGACATCAACCACAACTGGCGCCAGCACAAGGCGGCCGGCCGCCCGTACACCGGTGTCAAGCCGGTGGACGAGGTCCTCGAAGCGCTGGCGATCATCGACAAGTACGACACCGCCCGTACGTCGCAGGCGTACACGCTGACCGGCGGCAGCATCACCTCGAAGGTCGACGGGCTGGCTGAGGCCGACTTCTACGGCCGCTACGCCCAGGCGATCGAGGAGCGGTTCCCGGGGCGGTGGATCGGCAAGGTGGTGGCCCAGGCCCTGCCGCGCGCCGACGTGCAGCGCTTCCACGACTACGGCATCCGGATCTACCACCCGAACTACGAGGTGTGGGACAAGCGGCTGTTCGAGCTCTACTGCCCGGGCAAGGAGCGGTACGTGGGCCGCGAGGAGTGGCACCGGCGCATCCTCGACTCCGCCGAGGTCTTCGGGCCGCGCAACGTCATCCCGAACTTCGTGGCCGGCGTCGAGATGGCCGCGCCGCACGGCTTCGCCAGCGTGGACGAGGCGATCGACTCGACCGCCGAGGGCCTGCAGTACTTCATGTCCCGCGGGATCACCCCGCGGTTCACCACGTGGTGCCCCGAGCCGACCACGCCCCTCGGCCGGGCCAACCCGCAGGGCGCGCCGCTGGAGTACCACATCCGGCTGCTGGAGGTCTACCGGTCGATCATGGAGGCCAACGGCCTGTCCAGCCCGCCCGGGTACGGCCCCGCCGGCGCCGGCCGCGCGGTCTTCTCGGTCAGTTCGTTCATGGACAGCCTGCCCGCCGAGCCCGCCGCGGCGCACAGCTGAGGGGAGGCGGCGCCGCGGACCGCGGCGCCGCCTCGGTCAGCTTCGCAGGAAGGCGAGCAGGTCGTTGTTGACCTGGTCCTGGAGCGTGGACGTGATGCCGTGCGGCGCGCCCGGGTAGTAGATGTCCTTGGCGTTCGCGATCAGCTTGGCGGTCTTCCGCGCCGAGTCCTTCACGGGGACGATCTGGTCGTCCTCGCCGTGCAGCACCAGCGTGGGGACGTCGAACTTGGCCAGATCGTCGCGGAAATCCGTCTCGGAGAAGGCCTTGATGCTCTCGTAGGCGTTCAGCAGGCCGGCCTGCATGCTCCACAGCCAGAACTGGTCGAGGATTCCCTTCGAGACCGTCGCGCCCTGCCGGTTCGCGCCGTAGAACATCTGCGCCAGGTCCTGGTAGAACTGCGACCGGTCCTTCATGAGGTTGGCGCGCATCTCGTCGAAGACGGTGATGGGCAGGCCCTCGGGGTTGTCCGACGACTGCACCATGATCGGCGGCACGGCGGAGATGAGGACGGCCTTGGCGACTCGGCCCGTACCGTGGCGGCCGATGTAGCGCGCGACCTCGCCACCGCCGGTCGAGTGCCCGACCAGCGTGGCGTCGGTGAGGTCCAGCGCCTCGATCACCGCCGCCAGGTCGTCGGCGTAGCCGTTCATGTCGTTGCCGCCCGAGGCCTGGCTCGACCGGCCGTGACCGCGTCGGTCGTGGGCCACGACCCGGTAGCCGTTCTGGACGAGGAAGAGCATCTGGCCGTCCCACGCGTCCGCGCTCAACGGCCAGCCGTGGGAGAAGGTGACGACCGGACCCGCACCCCAGTCCTTGTAATAGATCTTGGTGCCGTCCTTGGCGGTGATGTAGCTCATGCCGCTGTCCTTCCGGTTCGTCACGCGCGGCACGCCGGCCGGGCGGGCCGGTACCGCAGGAACGCCGAGACGTCGCGAGACGGCTCAGGACGCGCGCCCGCAATGTCGGTTTCACCCGATGTTAGAAGGCGGTGCGGAAGCCGTGCGGCCGGACGGGCAAACGCGGGGGAGCAGCCGGTGCCAGGTGGCGCTTGGGTAGCGTGCCGAGCGTGATCGAGCTTGTCGAGCGGCACACCGTCCTCGCGGTCGTGGTCGGCTCCCGGGCGTACGGGCTGCACGGCCCGGGGTCCGACTACGACCGGCGCGGTGTGTACGCGGCGCCGACCCGGGCGTTCTGGCACCTGGACAAGCCACCCACCCACGTCGACGGACCGGCGGCCGAGCAGTTCTCCTGGGAGTTCGAACGCTTCTGCGTGCTCGCCCTGCAGGGCAACCCCACGGTGCTGGAGGTGCTCTGGTCACCGCTGGTCGAGACGATCACCGAGGACGGGGAACGGCTGCGCGCGGCGCGGCACGCGTTCCTGTCGCAACGGCTGGCGCAGACGTACGGCAACTACGCCCGGGACCAGCTCGACCGGGTGGCGGCCCGCCGCGAGCGCACCGGCGAGACGAACCACAAGCAGGCCATGCACATGATCCGGCTGCTGGCCGCCGGCGCCCACGTGCTGCGTACCGGGGAGGTCCTGGTCGACGTTCGGCACCTGCGCGACCGGCTGCTCGCGGTGCGGCGCGGAGAGCTGCCCTGGAACGAGGTCACCGCCTGGACGGCGGACCTGCAAGCCGATCTCGACGATGCCGCCGCCGGCACCGAGCTGCCAGCGGAGCCGGACCGGGCCGCCGTGGACCGGCTGCTCACCGAGGTACGCGAAAGGAACCTGCGGTGACCATCGAGGTGCCGCACTGGGCCGCGGAGGCCGCACGCGCCTTGCCCCGTCCGCTGCTGTTCCACGACCGTCCGGGCAGCTAGCTGGCCCGCGGGGCGTACATGATGACGGCGACGCCGACGAGGCAGATGGCTGCGCCGACGACGTCGTAGCGGTCCGGGCGGAACTTGTCGACGACCATGCCCCACACGAGGGAGCCGACGACGAAGATGCCGCCGTACGCGGCCAGGATCCGGCCGAAGTTGGCGTCGGGCTGGAAGGTGGCGACGAAACCGTAGATCCCCAGCGCGATGACCCCGGCCGCGATCCACAGCAGCCCCCGGTTCTCCCGCCAGCCCTGCCACACCAGCCAGGCCCCGCCGATCTCGGCGAGCGCGGCGATGACGAACAGCAGGATCGAGCGGACAACCGTCATACGCGGGACCCTATCGCCACCGTTGCCGCCTGTTCGCGCTGGTCATCCCGCCCGCAGGAGCAGCTCGCACGCCTGGCGCTCGTTCTGCCCCGGTGGCGGGTTGGTGATCGACTCGGGTTCCTGGAAGTCGGGCTGTCCGGCCGTGGCGGATACCGCGAGTTCAAGGAAGCGGAGTCGATCACCAGCCGGGCGGCCCATGATCCACACTAGATCGCCGATGTCGCGGTAACGGCGGCCCATTGACCCCGCCATATCGCCGATCTGGAGTCGATCTCGCCCGTGAGGGGCGAAGCTCGCCCGGTCATCGCCGCATCCGGGCTGCGGTGGCCCGCCGGGTGAGGGCGTCGAGCACGTCGGCGTGCGCCGCCGGTACCCGCACGTCGAGCGTCAGCGTGTCCAGGTCGGATCGTGCGATGTCGAACGTGAAGAACGCGCAGCAGGACGACTCACGGGAGACCAGGTCCCGGGCCGTCGACTCGGTCTGGTGCGCGCCGTCGAGATGCAGCCGCAGATGCTGTGCGGACAGCCGGTCGACGCCCCGGACCGCGTCGCGGAAGAACTGGTCGAACTCCGCGAGCCGCAGCGGCTGTTCGACCGTCGGCAGGGTGCACGCGTCCGGAACCCAGGAGTCATCCGTCGTGACGTGTCCGTCGCTCATGTCACGACGGTAAGCCCGTACCCGGGTACCGGATGCAAGGGGAGCGGGCGTTGGTTTCGGGGTTCGCGGCGGAGGGGAGTGGTCGGAACCGGATCAGGAACGTCTCTGGAGGCACGGCTCTCCGCCGGCCCGCCCGGCCGGCAGCCGTCCACGTCCTGACCGCGACGGTGCCGAGCCGTCGCGGGATCAGGCGGCCGGTGACGTGTCCGACTCCGGCCGGGGCTCCAGCACCACCACGGCCGTCTCGGACGACCGCAGCGCCGCGAACGCGTCGAGTTGCGTGTCGATCTCACGCCAACGGGCCCACAGCCGCCGCCGCTCGTCACCGGTCGCGGCGCGACCGCGCACCAGCCGCCGCCCGTCGACCAGGTCGACGGTCGCCTCGGGATGCGCCCGCAGGTTGAGCCACCAGGCGGGCTCACCCTCACCCCAGCCGTTCATCGCCAGCGTGAACAGGTTCGGCCCGTCCTCCAGGTACGCCACGATGACGCTGCGCTCCTGGCCGGTGCGCCGTCCCGTGGTGGTCAGCCGCAACGTGCCCCACCGGGTGGCACGTGGCCGCCACACGACCCGGCCGCCGAGAACCCGGTACAGGCCCCGGTGCACCCTCCAGGCCAGATGGATGAACCAACGCGGCGGAAGCTTCGGTTTCTTCGCTCGGTTATCGACGGACATGACGACCTCCCACAGCTATGAGGCCACGACACGGACCGGAGGCCAATCGCAGCTTCGGCCGGACCGTCGGCGCCGAACGGACGTTCATGGGCGGTCATCGGCTGCCCGGTGGCGCTGACACCGCACGGTTCGCGGCCCAGGCCCACCGGGCGCTGCTCCCCGCCGGGAAAGCCGGTGCGCCGGGCGTCCCTGACGCCCGGCGCACCATTGCCAGCCGCGGCCGGCGACCTCCTGATGTGTACGGTCAGCAACCGGTCCAGCGCACCGGTGTGACCTGACCGAAGGAGTTGCGGAACCCGACGATGACGCCGTTGTCGGCGATCGCCCGGGTGCCGACGCTCGTGCGCTCCCCGCTGCCCGGCAGGACCCGGGACGTCGCGCCGGCGGTGACGCGGTCGGCGCCGACGGCCACGCCGCGGGCGTTGACGTCCTCCAGCCAGGGCACGTCGGCCGAGAGCCGGGTGTACGACCCGGTGCGGAGGTTCCACCGGACGTTGGTCGTGCTCGTGCCACCGAGGTCGGCATGGCCCACGGCCCACCGGCCGGCGGCGGCCACGGCCACCGTGATCCGGGCGCCCGGCACGCTCAACGGCTGGACCGTGCCGCCGGGCCGCCGCAGCCACGTGGTCCACTGGTCGAAGGCCCCCGCAGTGCCCACGATGGTGCCGTCGTCGTTGATCCCCTCCGCCACGGCGTCGACGGGGGCGTCGAGCACCTCCACGGTGCCGGGCCGGGCGGCCGGCCACAGCAGCGCCACGCTCTCGCCCGTCTGCGGGTCCTGGCTGGAGCCGACGATGTCACCGGCCTGGTTGATCGCGGTGGCGTGGGCACCGCCGGACGGGGGCAGCGGCAGGGGCTCGACCGTCCCGCCGCGGTACCGCCAGGGCAGCCCGGTCCCGTCGCCGTAGCCGTTGCCGATCACCACGCCGGAGGCGTTGACGTCGGCGACGGTGTCGACGATGGGGGATTCGACAGTGGTGAGCGCGCCCCGGGCCCAGATCAGCAGCAGCGGCTGGTTGCCGGTGTCGGTGACCCGAAGGCCGGAACCGGCGACGAACTGGCCGGTCGGGTCGATCGCGTCCGCCGTGGCGCGGTACGCGTCGACCGGGTAGGGCAGGGTGCTGATCGTGCAGCCCCGTGTGGCGGTGCCGGCCGTGGCCGTGGCCGGTGCCGTGGCGGCGACCGCGGTCGCCAGCAGGCCGGTCACGACGGTGGCCGTGAGGCCGCGTCGAGCGATGCTGTGCATGGTGTGTCTCCCCGTGTAGGCCGGTTGCCCGGCGTGGACGTGCCGGTGACACGCCCCGGGCGAGATCCCGGTTGCGCCCTGTCGGGTTCACGCCAATCGGACCTCCGGCGGACGCGGACATGGTGAGGACGCCGCCGGGCTGCGGCCCGCGTCCGTCCGGGCTGCTGCATAGGGTGGTGGGGTGGTCGACCAGCGCCAGGTGATGGCCTTCCGCGTCCAGGCCCAACAGCTCGACCGTGCCGAGGGCACGCTCGACGACACCGCCGTGCTCGACATCGGTGTGCAGGACACCGGTCCGGACGGCGGCAGGTGGGCCCTGGCCGTGCGTGGCGTCGACGTGGCGGCGTCCTCCGTGCAGGACCTGATCCTGCTGTGGACCGTGCGCGGTGCTCCGCACCTCTACCGCCGCACCGACGTGGGCAAGGTGGCGGCGGCGGTCGAGCCGTTCTCCGACGCGGACGCGGGCAAGCGCATCTACGACGCCGCCAGGCCGTTGAAGGCGGCGGGCATCGCGAACCTCGCCGCCCTCGACGAGGTGGCCGCCCAGATGCGGGCCATCGTGACCACGCCGACGGTCAAGGGGGAGGTGTCCGGCCGCCTGGCCGCGGTGATGCCCGAGCCGTACCTGCGGTTCTGCCGGCCCTGCGACGCCACCCACCTCTACGAGATGCCGTTCCGGCTGGCCGCCGTGCGGGCCGGGCTGGAGTTGCGCCCCGGCACGTCGCCACCGGTCCTGCAACGCATTCCGCGGTTCCGGAAGGCCGCCGCCTCCGGTGAGAGGTTCGACGTCGTCCGCGCGTACCTCCGCCTGCTGGGTCCGGCCACTCCGAAGCACGTGGCCGAGTACCTCGACGCGCCTGTGAAGGAGGTGAAGGCGCACTGGCCTGAGGACGTGATCGAGGTGACGGTCGACGGCGAGACCCGCTCGCTCCTGGCCGCCGACGAACCGGCCCTGCGCTCGGCCGACGCTTCGGCGACCCGGCTGCTCGGCCCGTTCGACCTCCTGCTGCAGGCCAGAGACCGCGCCACCGTGGTGCCGAGCCCGGCCCACGCCAAGGAGTTGTGGCCGGTGCTGGGTCGCCCCGGCGGCGTCCTGGTCGACGGTCGGCTGGTCGGCACCTGGCGTCCCCGCACGTCCGGCAGGAAGCTCACGGTCGCGGTCCAGCCGTGGCAGAGCCTGCCCGTTAGGGCGCGCGCCACCGTCACCGAGCAGGCCGAGCGCCTCGCCGCGTACCGCGGTGTGGCCCTCGCCGGCGTGGACGTCGCCGACGTGTGAGCGGGCGGGCCGGTCCGGGGCCGGTGGTCACCCGCGCCCGGAGCTGCCGGATCAGCCGGTGGTGACCGGCAGTGTGGCGTGGCCGCGCAGCACCAGGCGGTCGCGGCGCTCGCCGGGGCCCGCCAGGCTCAGGCCGGGCAGCATGCTGAGCAGGAGCGGGAACGCGACCTGCGCCTCCAGCCGGGCCAGTGGTGCGCCCAGGCAGTAGTGGGCGCCGCCGCCGAACGAGACCGGCTGGATGTTCGGGCGGTCCGGGTCGAACCGGTGCGGGTCGGGATAGCGTGCCGGGTCCCGGTTGGCGGAGCCGAGCAGCATGGTCAGCTGCGCCCCGGCGTCGAGCCGCAACCCGTCGTCCAGGTCGAGCGGGCTGGCCACGAACCGGCTGGTGAGCTGTACGGGGGAGTCGTACCGGAGGATCTCCTCGACGAACGCGGGCGCGAGGTGCGGGTCGCCGCGTAGCCGGTCGGCCTGCTCGGGCCGCGTCAGCAGGATCTCGATGCCGGTGCCGAGCAGGTTGGTGGTGGTCTCGAAGCCGGCGACCAGGAGCAGCACGAGGTTGGCGAGCATCTCCTCGCCCGTCATCCCGGGGCCGGCGGTGTCGTCGTGCACGGCGACGAGCGCGCTGGTCAGGTCCTCCCGCGGGGCACGCCGGCGCTCGGCGATCAGGTCGGTGAAGTAGCCCTCGAGGTCCCGGCCGGCCACGTCGGCGAGCCGCATCTCCTCCTCGGTGCTGATCGGTTCCAGCACCACGGTCAGGTCGGCCGCCCGTTGCCGGAACCACGCGCGGTCCGACTCGGGGACGCCGAGCAGCGCGCAGATCACGCCGATCGGCAGCGGGTACGCGAACGCGCTCATGAAGTCCGTGCTCGACGGCATCGCCTTGACCAGGTCCTCGGCCTGGCGGGCGATGACGTCGCGCAGCGCGGCGACCCGGCGGGCGGTGAAGGTGGCCGCGGCCGCCCGGCGCAGCCGGGTGTGGTCCGGCGGATTGGTCTGCAGCATCGACAACACGATGGAGGCGACTCCGCGGTTCCGGCGCCAGTCCGGCCAGAAGCCGTCGTAGTCGGCGGCGTCGGCGACGCGCAGGTGCGGATCGCGTAACAGCCGGCTGGTGAGGGCGTGCGTGGTGACGAACCACCGGCCGTCGAGCGCCTGGAAGATCGGTGAGTGTGCCCGGATCACGTCGTAGGCCGGGTACGGGTCGAGGCGTCCCTCCGGCAGGAACAGCGACGCCAGCGCCGTCTGGTGATCCATCCGTCTGCCTCCCCTGTAACCCGGTCTGCTGTCTCGCATCATGCCCGGCGCCGTCCAGACGACGTGGCGGCGCCGGCTGTCGTACGCGAAGCGCCGCCGGCGAGGGAGGTGGGGGAGAGGGGCGCCGCCGGATGATCGTCTTCGACGGTGGTCTCGGCCGCCGTACCGCCAAAGAGGCCTGACCACTCTTCCTTCGGTGCGGTCCGCGCGGGTGTAGTGATCATCGGCCGTCCGGTCGGCGGTGGATCGACCGCCGGGAGGGCGCCCGCTGGTCTTGGCCCGGCATTTCCCCCAAGGCGTTCCTGAGCTGCGGCGATATCGAGATTTCAGGTAACGGTCAGGTCACGGGGTATTCCGCATGCGTTTATCTCTCGATTAGCCTCGCCGTCACGAGGTCAGACCTCATTCCTCATACCTCTTACCCCTGACGAGGTGAGTCGACGAGTGCAGGAAGCCGCTCCCCGCTACACCGGATACCGCTCCTTCGACTACTTGACCCCCCACACCGACTACAAGGTCTTCGACCTCGCGCCGCAGCTCGGCCGGGTGCCCGAACACGACCTCGGCCTGAGCGACGAGCATCGCGCACGGGTGACCCGCCTCCTCGGCGAGCACATCGCCATCTCGCTGCACGAACACCCGAAGATCCTGCCGGCGGACGTCTCGCAGCTGCGCGACTACAACCGCACCGGCCGCAACGCGTTCGGATTCGAGGGAATGGCCCGCTCCGGCCTCACCGCGGTCTTCGACAACTTCATGAACGGCACCGGCTGCGTGACCAGCGAGCACGCCTGGAAGTGGGACGACGTCGTCTACGACATCGGGCTGCGCTTCGCCGACGTCGCCAAGCAGGACCACGTGGTCGTCGCGACCACACTCGACCAGATCGTCGAGGCCAAGCGCAACGGCCAGATCGCCCTGGTGGCGGGCCTGGAAGCGGCCACGATGATCGAGAACGAGCTGGACCGGATCGACATCCTCTACGGCTTCGGCGTACGCCAGATGGGCATCGCGTACAGCCAGGCCAACATGCTCGGATCCGGCCTCTCGGAGTCCCGCGACGGCGGGCTCACGCACTTCGGTCGGCGTGCGGTGGACCGGATGAACAAGCTGGGCATCGCCATCGAC
The DNA here is from genome assembly GCF_003626655.1 of Micromonospora costi. Lineage (GTDB taxonomy): Bacteria > Actinomycetota > Actinomycetes > Mycobacteriales > Micromonosporaceae > Micromonospora > Micromonospora costi. The sequence continues at coordinate 561,380 of NZ_RBAN01000004.1, read as the reverse complement.
ATCTCGCACTCCGGCGATCAGACCTCGCTGGATGTGATCGAGGCCAGTCGGGTTCCGGTGTTCATCACCCACGCCGGTGCCCGCACGGTCTGGAACACCCCTCGGATGAAGCCGGACGAGGTGATCCGGGCCTGCGCCGAGCGCGGTGGCGTGATCGGCATCGAAGCCGCTCCACACACCACCCTCTCGGCGGACCACCCGCACCACTCGATCGAGTCGGTGATGGACCACTTCACGTACTGCGTGGACCTGGTCGGCATCGACCACGTGGCGTTCGGCCCGGACACCAACTTCGGTGACCACGTCGGGCTGCACGACAGCTTCACCCAGCACCTGGCGATCGGAAAGGCCCACGGAGTGGTGGACCACCCCCGGGTCCCGTACGTGAGCGGCATGGAGAACCCGGCGGAGTGCTTCAGCAACATCGTCGGCTGGCTCGTCACGCACGGCTACTCCGACGACGAGATCGCCAAGGTCATCGGCGGCAACATCATCCGGGTTCTTCAGGAGGTTTGGTGAGAAAGACGGTCAAGGGTCGGTGGCGGCTCGCCGTCGCGCTCGGCGCGGCGCTCAGCCTGGGCATCTCCGGCTGCAGCCTGAACGAGGGCAACGGATCCTCCAGCGGATCGACGGACTCCTCGGTGCTGCGGATCGGCACCACCACCGACGTGAGCAACTTCAACCCGCTGCAATCGCTGAGCAAGACCGACTCGTGGATCCTCAACGCGATGTACCCGCACCTGCTGCGGATCGACGAGAACGCGAAGAAGGCGCCGGAGCTGGCCAAGGAGTACCGCTACGAGGACGGCGGCAAGACCGCGGTGTTCGTGCTGCGGGACGACTTCAAGTGGACCGACGGCCAACCGGTGGTCGCGGACGACGTGAAGTTCAGCGCCGAAATGATCATGAAGTACAAGCTCGGCAACGTCGCCGCCAAGCTGACGTGGGTCGAGTCCATCGAGGCGCCCGACGCGACGACGGTGAAGTTCAAGCTCTCCCAGCCGTACGCGCCGTTCGCCGAGGGCGTCGGCTTCTGGATGTCGATCGTGCCGAAGCACGTCTTCGAGAAGGCCGGCGACCTGTCCAAGTTCCCGAACGACTCGAACTGGGTCGGTGCGGGTCCGTTCGTGCTGGACAGCATGACCAAGGGCCAGCGCTACGTCATGAAGCGCAACGACAACTACCCCCTCGCGCCGGGTGGCAAGGCCGCGGTCAGCCAGGTCGAGTACCGCGTCTACCCGGACGTGAACACGATGATGCTGGCGCTGCGCAACGGCGACATCGACCTCATGGGCACCCCGGTGCCGGTGTCGGCGGCGAAGACCTTCGAGGGCGACTCGAAGATCAAGATGGTGAAGGTGGGCGCGCTCGGTTTCGCGCACCTGACATACAACATGAAGAACAAGTACCTGGCCGACCAGGACGTCCGGCAGGCGCTGTCGATGGCGGTCGACACCAAGTCGATCATCTCGGCGGTGTTGCAGGGTGACGGCCAGCAGATGGCCGGGCCGATCTCGCCGATCTTCTCCGACTACGACAACACCGAGATCCAGCCGTACCCGTTCGACCCGGCCGGGGCGAAGACGAAGCTGACCGCCGCCGGCTACAAGGACGGCAACGGCGATGGCTTCTTCGACGAGCTGAGCTTCGGTGTGGCGTGCGACCAGTCGAACGCCAACATCACCCGCGTGGTGCAGCTCTTCCGCGAGAGCGCGGCGAAGGCCGGCATCAAGCTGGAGAACGAGTGCGTCGAGCGGAACACGTTCCTGTCCCGCACGAAGAACGGCGAGTACGACATCGACGCGTCCCAGTGGGGTGTCTTCGACAACCCGATGGACCAGCTGCGCAGCACCTACCTGTCCAGCAACCCGGGCGGCATCAACTACAACCTGCTCGAGTCGCCGGAGATGGACCAGCTGATCAACGACGCCGCCGGCACCACCGACGCCGAGGCGTTCAAGGTCAAGATCAAGAACATCGACAAGGTCGTGCACGACCAGGCGTACCTGACCCCGCTGTACGTGGAGAACTTCCAGTTCGCCTACAACGCCAGCAAGTTCACCGGCTTCGTCCCGTCGCCGTCGGACCTGCTCGGCATGGTCACCGCGTACTCGCTGGCCCAGGTCACCCCGGTCAAGTAGCCGAAGCCAGGAGAGGAGGGGTCCCCCGTGGCGCGTTTCGTGCTCAGTCGGGCACTGAAGGCCGTCCTGACCGTGTGGATTGCGATCACTTCGACGTTCTTCCTGCTCCGGCTGCTGCCGGGGGACCCCACGACCCTGATGGTCGAGGGGGACATGACGCCGGAGATGCAGGCGGCGCTGCTCAAGACGTACGGCCTCGACCGTCCCCTGTGGGAGCAGTACGTCTCGTACCTGCGTGAGTTGCTGCACGGCAACCTGGGCATCTCGTTCCGGCAGATCCAACCGGTCGCCGACATCATCGTCGACCGGCTGCCCTGGACGTTGCTGCTCGCCGGCAGCGCGTTCGTCATCACCATCGCCGTCGGCATCCCGATCGGCGTCTCCGCCGCCGTGCACCGGGGCCGGTGGCTCGACCGTACGCTCCAGGCCCTCGGCATCGGCGGGCACGCGCTCTTCGTGCCCAGCGTCGCCATGCTGCTGCTCGTCTTCCTCGGGGCCCGGCTCGGCTGGTTCCCGATCGGCGGCGCCATCGACCCGGACACCCGTGGCGCGGCCGCCTACCTGAGCCTCGTCCACCACCTGGTGCTCCCCGTGCTGTCGCTGGTGCTGGTGCAGCTCGGCCCGTACGCGCTGACGCTGCGGACCAACATGATCGAGGTGCTCGGCGAGGACTACATCCGGGCCGCCCAGGCCCGGGGCCTCTCGGCGCGGCGCCGCGTCTGGAAGCACGGCCTGCGCAACGCCATCCTGCCGGCACTGACCCTGATGGGTCTGCAACTGGGCACCCTGGTCGGCGGCGCCGTTCTCACCGAGACGGTGTTCGCCTACCCCGGAGTCGGCCGGCTCATCTACGAGGCCGTCGGGCAGCAGGACTACCCCGTGCTGCAGGGCGCCTTCATCATGCTCGCCGTCACCGTGGTGATCGCCAACGCGCTGACCGACATGTTCTACGCGGTCCTCAACCCCCGGATCCGCCTGTGAACGCGCCGACCCCCGCGCCTCGCCCCAACCCGTCCGCCGCTACTCCCGAAGGGAGGGTGCCGTGAGCGCCCCCGTGCTGACCGAGCAGGCGGTGCCGCCGGTCGTCCCGGTCGCCACCGGGCGGTCCTGGTACGGCTACCTGCGCCAACCCTCCGCGGCACTGTCCGTGCTGGTGCTGGTCGTGATGGTGGTGATGGCGGTCTTCGCGCCGCTGATCGCCGCCGAGCCCGCCGGCGCCGGACCGGACGTGCTGCAGTCCCCGTCCGGCGCCCACTGGTTCGGCACCGACGACCTCGGGCAGGACATCTTCGCCCAGGTCGTCTGGGGCACCCGCACCAGCCTGGTGATCGGTCTGGCCGCCTCGCTGATCGCGATCGTGCTCGGTACCGCGATCGGCCTGGCCTCGGCCTACTTCCGGCCGATCGACGCCGTCGCCACCGTGATCACCGACGTCATGCTGGCGCTGCCCACCCTGCCGTTGATGATCATGCTGGCCGCGGTGGTCAACCCGAGCGTCTGGACGCTGACCCTGATCATCGGATTCTTCGCCTGGCCCGAGGTCGCCCGGCTCATCCGGTCGCAGGGCCTGGTGGTCAGCGCCATGCCGTACATCGACGGCGCCCGGGTGCTCGGCGCGTCCGGTTGGCGCATCGTCACCCGCGAGATCCTGCCCGCGGTCGTCTCGCTGGTGATCGTCAGCGTGCTGCTCACGGCCTCCCGGGCGGTGATCTCCGAGGCCGGTCTGAGCTTCCTCGGCCTCGGCGACCCGGACGCCTGGTCCTGGGGACGGATCCTGCTCAACGCCCAACGCAGCGGCGTCATCGCCATCGCCTGGTGGCAGACGCTCTTCCCGTCCCTGGCGATCCTGCTGCTCGTCCTCGCGGCGACCGTCGCCGGCATGCGGTTCAACGACACCCGCGACCCCCGCCGCAACGGAGGCTGACCATGCGACTGCCCGAGAGCTTCTACACCAGTGTGCGGACCCGGCTCGCCGAGGCGCTCGACGAGCGTGGCCTGGACGGGTTCCTGGCCACGTCACCGGCCGACGTCGCGTTCCTCAGCGGCTTCTTCTACATCGCCACCGAACGGCCCGTCTACCTCTGGATGCCACGCGACGGCGAGCCGCTGCTGGTCATCCCCCGGCTCGACGAGGAGTACGCCGCCCAGCAGGGCGTCCGGGTGCCGATCGTCAGCTACTTCGAGTACCCGGGGGTCGTCACCGCCGAGCAGACCCTCGCCTCGGCGCTGCCCCGGCCCGGCGGCCGTACCCGCCGGATCGGCTTGAGCGCCGGCGTGTCGGTGGGCACGTACCGCTTGCTGTTGCAGGCCATCGCGGGCGCCACCCTGGAGACCACCGACGCGGTGGCCCGGCTGCGGCTGCGCAAGTTCCCGGAGGAGATTCCGTTCCACGAGGCGGCCGCGCGGATCTGCGACGAGATGCTGGCCGCCGGCCGGTCGCTCATCGAGGACGCGCTGGCCGGCGGGGGACCGCTGCCGCGCGAGGACGAGATCGCACGCCACGTGATCGGGTACGGCACCGACCGGATGTACGCCGAGTACGACCTCGTCGTCTACACCACGAAACTGGCGGGCGGACTGGTCTACGCCGGCCCGAACTCGGCGCTGCCGCACGGGGTGCCGACCCGCCGGCGTGTCCAACCCGGAGACACCCTGATCCTCTCGCTCGGCGCGGCCGTGGCCAGCCGGTTCGTGGAGAGCGAGCGCACCTTCATCATCGGCGAGCCGACGGCCGAGCAGGTGCGGTACTACGAGGCCGACCGCGAGGCGCAGCAGGTCGGCACCGAGGCGCTGATCGCCGGCCGTACCTGCGCCGAGGTCAACCGGATCTGCCTGGACGTGCTCCGGGAGCACGGACTCGCCGACTACATCCGGCACCGGCAGGGGCACGGCATCGGTCTGCAGAACCACGAGGCGCCCTGGGTCGAGGACGGCGACGACACCGTGCTCGCTCCCGGGATGCTGCTCTCCAGCGAGCCCGGCGTGTACGTACCCGGCCACGCCGGCTACCGCATCTCCGACACGGTCCTGGTGGAGGAAGCCGGCCCGCGCCGGCTCACCCGCTACCCGCGCGACCTGGCATCGAACGTCATCGAAGGGGTCCGATGAAAATCAACGGGGCAGAACTCGTCGTCGAGGCCTTCGGCCCGACCGACGCACCGGCGATGATCGTGCATCACGGCGCGCCCGGCCTGGGCTCCCGCAATGAGCCGAAGCGCTCGTTCGGCCCGTTCGCCGACCGGCTGCGCGTCATCGTCTTCGACGCCCGTGGGTCCGGTGAGTCCAGCGACGACGAGCCGTTCACCCACGAGCAGTGGGTGGCCGACGTCGACGCCATCCGGGAGCACTTCGGGTACGAGAAGATCGTCATGGCCGGCGGCTCGTACGGCGGGTTCATCGCCATGGAGTACGCCGTCGCGCACCCCGACCGCGTCTCCGCGCTCGTGCTGCGCGACACCGCGGCCGACACCGCTCACGACCACCTCGCGGTCGACCGGGCCCGCAGCACCGACCGCACGGTGATCCCGGAGTGGGTCATCGAGCGCATCGGCACCGGCCGCTTCGAGAGCAACCAGCAGCTGCGGGAGTACTGGCGGGCCATCCTGCCGCTCTACGACCACCAGCACGACCCGGCCAAGGACGAGGCGAAGCTGGCCGCCACCCGGTTCCACTACCGCACCCACAACGCGGCCTTCGGGCAGAACATGCCCCGCTACGACCTCAAGCCGAAGCTGCCGTCGATCACCTGCCCGACCCTGGTCACCGTGGGCCGGCACGACTGGCGTACGCCGGTGGCCGCCTCGCAGGTCATCGCGGACCTCGTCCCGGACAGCCGGCTGGTGGTCTTCGAGAAGTCCGGGCACTCGCCGCAGCTGGAGGAGCCGGAGCTGTTCCAGCAGGTGGTGCGCGACTTCCTCGCCGAGGCCGGAGTGCTGCGATGACCCTGTTGGAGATCGCCGACCTGCGGGTGGCCTTCCCCGGCCCGACCGGCCCGGTCAACGCGGTCAACGGCGTGTCGCTCGAGGTCGAGGCCGGACGCACCCTGGCGATCCTCGGTGAGTCCGGCTCCGGCAAGAGCGTCACCGCGCAGGCCGTGATGGGCATCCTCGACGCGCCGCCGGCGCGGATCGACGGCGCGGTGCGGCTGCGCGGCCGGGAACTGCTCACCCTGCCCCGCAAGCAGCGTGACCGGATCAGCGGCGAGGAGATCGCCATGGTCTTCCAGGACGCCATGGCCGCGCTCAACCCGGTCTACACCGTCGGGCACCAGATCATGGAGGTGCTGCGGGTCCGCCGCGGAATGTCCAAGGCCGACGCCCGGCGGCGGGCCGTCGAGCTCGTCGACCGGGTGCGGATCCCGGCCGCCAAGGACCGGATCCGCGACTACCCGCACCAGTTCTCCGGCGGCATGCGGCAACGCATCATGATCGCGCTGGCCATCTCCCTGGAACCGGACCTGCTCATCGCCGACGAGCCCACCACGGCTCTGGACGTGACCGTGCAGGCCCAGGTGATGGAGCTGCTCGCGGAGATCCAGCGGGACAGCGGCATGGGCCTGATGCTGATCACCCACGACCTCGGGGTGGTGGCCGAGGTCGCCGACGACGTCGCGGTGATGTACGCCGGCCGGATCGTCGAGCGCGGCACGGTCGGGCAGATCTTCGACGGCCCGGCGCACCCGTACACCGAGGGACTGCTCGCCTCGATGCCACGCGTGGACCGGCGCGACGACGTCCTCTACGCCATCCCAGGCGCCCCACCCAACCCGGCCCAGCTCCCCACCGGCTGCCCGTTCCACCTGCGCTGCCCCCGGGCCACCGACGAGTGCCGGGTGACCCTGCCGCCGCTGGCGGCGCTGCCCGCCGGCCGGGAGAGCGCCTGCCACCACTACGAGGAGGTGCTCGGTGCCCGGCGATGATGTGGTGCTGCGGGTCGAGAACCTGGTCAAGCACTTCCCTCTCAAGGGAAGGATCCCGTTCACCAGCGGCGGTGTGGTCAAGGCCGTCGACGGCGTCTCCTTCGACCTGCGCCGCGGCGAGACCCTCGGCGTGGTCGGCGAATCCGGCTGCGGCAAGAGCACCCTCGCCCGGATGCTGGTCGGGCTGGAACAGCCCACCTCCGGCGCGGTCCGCTTCGGCACCTCTATCGTGCACCAGGCCAGGGGCCGGGACCTGCGAGCCCTGCGCCGGCGCATCCAGATCGTGCTGCAGGACCCGTACACCTCGCTGAACCCGCGACGCACGATCCGGGAGATCCTGCTCCAACCCTTCGAGATCCACCCCGAGGTGCTGGACCGGGGACGGCGGCTGGACCGCGTCCGCGAGCTGCTCGAACTGGTCGGCCTCGACCCCCACCTGCACCTGGACCGGTATCCCCACCAGTTCTCCGGCGGGCAGCGCCAGCGCATCGGCATCGCCCGGGCGCTCGCGCTGCAACCCGACGTGATCGTTTGCGACGAGCCGGTCTCCGCGCTGGACGTCTCGGTCCAGGCCCAGGTCGTCAACCTCCTGGAGCGGCTCCAGGACGAGCTCGGCGTCGCGTACGTCTTCATCGCCCACGACCTGTCCGTGGTGCGGCACATCTCCGACCGGGTCGCCGTGATGTATCTCGGCAAGCTGGTGGAGACCGGTCCCGAGGCGAGCCTGTACGACACGCCCCGGCACCCGTACACCCGGGCTCTGCTGTCGGCCGTGCCGGTGCCCGAGCCGGCCGTACGCGGGGAACGCCAGCGGATCCTGCTGCCCGGCGACCCGCCCAGCCCGGTCGACCCGCCGTCGGGTTGCCGTTTCCGGACCCGCTGCTGGCAGGCGACCGAGACCTGCGCCACGACCGAACCACCGCTGGCTGCCGGGGCGCATCCGGTCGCCTGCCACTACCCGCTGGCCGCGTAGCGACCAGCAACCGTTTTCGAAGGAGAAGGTGTCTTGCTGCAAGAACCCGCCCCCCGGTACCAGGGGCACAGGTCGTACTCGTACCTGGAACCGCACCTCGACTACCGGGTGTTCGCGCTGGCGCAGGAGGTCGGCCGGGTGCCCGAGCACGACCTCGGCCTGACCGACGCCCAGCGGGAGCGGGTGACCCGGCTGCTCGCCGAGCACGTCGCGATCTCCCTGCACGAGCACCCGGTGATCCTGCCCGAGGACGTCCGCGAGCTGCGCGCCTACAACCGCACCGCCCGCCAGCGCACGGGGTACGAGGGCCTCGCGCGTTCCGGCCTGACCGCGGTCTTCGACAACTTCATGGCCGGCGCGTCCTGCGTGACCAGCGAGAACGGCTGGAAGTGGAACGACCTCATCTACGCCCTCGGCATGCGGATGAGTGACCTCTACAAGCAGGACCACATCTTCCTCGCCACATCAGTGGAGGACATCCGCGCCGCGAAGCGGGATGGCCGGCTCGCGCTCGTCGCGGGGCTGGAGTGCTCCACCCCGATCGAGAACGAACTGGACCGCATCGACATCCTCTACGGCTTCGGCGTACGCCAGCTCGGCATCGCCTACAGCCAGGCCAACATGCTCGGTGGTGGCCTCTCCGAGCGCACCGACGGGGGGCTGACGCACTTCGGTCGGCGTGCGGTGGACCGGATGAACAAGCTGGGCATCGCCATCGACATCTCGCACTCCGGCGACCAGACCTCGCTGGATGTGATCGAGGCCAGTCGGGTTCCGGTGTTCATCACCCACGCCGGCGCCCGGTCGGTGTGGAAGACGTCCCGGATGAAGCCGGACGAGGTGATCCGGGCCTGCGCCGAGCGCGGTGGCGTGATCGGGATCGAGGCGGCCCCGCACACCACGCTCTCGGCCGAGCACCCGGAGCACTCGATCGAGTCGGTGATGGACCACTTCACGTACTGCGTGGACCTGGTCGGCATCGACCACGTCACGTTCGGCCCGGACACGATGTTCGGCGACCACGTCGGAGTGCACAACACCTACGCGGGCAACTACGCCCACGATTCCGACGAGCGACCCGAGCACCCGCGCGTGGAGTACGTGTCCGGGGTGGAGAACCCGGGCGAGGCGTTCGGCAACATCGTCGGCTGGCTCGTCACGCACGGCTACTCGGACGACGAGATCGCCAAGGTCATCGGCGGCAACACGCTGCGGGTGCTCGAGCAGGTGTGGTAGCGCCCCACCGGACGATTCACCGGTTGGGGACCGACAAACTACACTCCGTACGCCGCCAACGGCGGCGGCAGGAGCGATGAGGTGGGACTGGATGGCTCGGCGCGAGACTGCGCTGCAGACCGCACGCGGTCGGCTTCAGGAGCTTATCGGTAGTGAGTTCCGATCGGGCGACAAGCTGCCCAACGAGCGGGACCTGGCCGAGCGGCTGAAGGTGAGCCGGGCCACGGTGCGTGAGGTGCTGGGTCAACTGGCCAGCGAGGGAGTGGTGACCCGCACCTGGGGCATCGGCACCTTCGTACACGACGGCGTCGAGCGGGTGCCGGTGTCGATCGGCGACGTCACGGCGCTGCGGGACCGGATCACCGCCTCGGGCCACCGCCCCACCCTTCAGGACGCCGCGGTCAGCCGGGCGAAATGCCCGGCTGACTGCGCGGCGGTCCTGGGGCTGGAGCCGGACTCACCGGTGTGGCGCGTCGACCGCCTCTTCGCCGTGGACGGGGTCGCGGCCGCCTGGATCCGGGACCACCTCCCGCTGCGCTTCGACGGCCGGGAACTCGACCCGTCCGGGCTGGTCAGCATCGACCTCGACATGTTCGAGTTCCTGGCCAGCGCCACCGGCATGCCGGTACGGCGGGCCGAGATCGAACTCGCCGCGGTGCTCGCCGACGAGGAGGCGAACGCCCGGCTCGGGGTGGCGGTCGGGCATCCGCTCGTCACGGCGACGCAGATCGGCTACGGCGCGAACGGCGCGCCACTGTTCCACGGCCACATCACGGTACGCACCGACGTCCTGACCCTGCGCATCAGCCGCGGCGGCGACACCCCGCCGGCCGGCTGACTGCCGACGCCGATCCACCGCACCCCTCGCGGCGGCGTGAACCATCGGCAGGCATCATGTCGGCGTGAGTTCGACCGTCGCCGCTCTGCTCGGCTCCGCGATCACCGCCGTCGCATCGCTGTTCGTGGTCATGCTGCAGAGCCGGCTGAGGCGACGGCAGCGGAAACGGGCCAGCCTCCAGCAGGCGTACATCCTCATGCTCTCCGGTGCCCTTCGCCTCGCGCACAAGGCCGAGGCGCTGCGGCAGGCCCGCTACTGGCGCTCCGGCCTGCGCGAGGTGAGCGACGACCTGCTCGGCGGGCACAAGCCGCTGGATCCCATGGTGCTGCACGACTGGCTGGCCCGGGACCTGACCACGGTGGAGACTGCCTGGTCGCAGATCTGGACCAGCGGCGACCAGGACGGCATCGCCCTGGCGAACGGGCTCATGACCGCGTACAACGGGGTGATGGACGCCGCCATGAGGTCCAGCGGCGCCGAGGCGTTCGACGCCGCCGACGAGATGCTCGTCGCGAGCCGCCGCCTGGCGGAGGCGCGGGGGCAGCTCGCCCTGCACGCCCGCCGCATCGCCAAGCTGGGACCGCGTGACGTGGACCTGTTCACCGAGCGCGAATACGGCGTACCGGCGGCCTGACGACGCCGCGACGCGACACCGGGTCAGCCGCGACGCGACACCGGGTCAGCGTGGTGCGGCGCAGCAGGAACAGCCCGGCTGGCAACCGCACGAGTCGCTCCCGGCGATGGCGCTGCCGGCGCTACCGGAGTTGCCGGCGGTGACCCCGGTGAGCGCCGGGGCGCAGCAGGCGTCGCCTCGCCACGCCTCGCGACCCTCCTTGACGGCCACCGCGGCGATGACGAGCGCCGCGAGGGGATCGGCCCACGCCTAGCCGAACAGGCTGTTGAGGCCGAGACCGACGAGCAGCACCGCCGAGAGGTACGTGCACAGCAGGGTCTGTTTGGAGTCCGCCACCGCCGAGCGTGAGCCCAGCTCCCGGCCGGCCCGCCGTTGCGCGGCGGACAGCACAGGCATGATCAGCAGTGACAGTGCCGCGAGCGCGATGCCGATGCCGGAGTGTTCCGCCTCGGCGCCACCGACGAGCGCCCCTACGGACTCGACGGTGACGTAGGCGGCCAGGGCGAAGAACGACACCGCGATGACCCGGAGCGCGACCTTCTCGCGCGCCTCGGGGTCGGGGCCGGCGAACTGCCAGGCCACCGCGGCGGCCGAGGACACCTCGATGACCGAGTCGAGGCCGAACCCGACCAGTGCCGTGGAGGAGGCGTGGGTACCGGCGGTGATCGCGACCACGGCTTCGATCACGTTGTAGGTGATGGTGGCGACGACGAACAGCCGGATCCGGCGGGCGAGCACCGCCCGGCGGGCCGGGTTCGGGCCGAGCAGCGGTAGCTGGCCCGCCGGTGAGGCCATCAGCAGCAGCCCTTGCTCTCCGCGTCCGGGCAGGCGGCCGGATCGACGGCGAGGACGAGACCGAGCAGGTCGCCGAGGGTGTGGGCGAGGCGGGCGTCGGCGAGCTCGTAGCGGGTCCGTCGGCCCTCCGGCGTGGCGACGACCAGCCCGCAGCCGCGCAGGCAGGCGAGGTGGTTGGACAGGTTCTGCCGGGTGGTGCCGAGCAGGTCGGCGAGGTCGGCCGGGTAGCCCGGGCCTTCCGTGAGCGCCAGCAGCAACCGCGCGCGGATCGGGTCGGACAGGGCGTGGCCGAAGCGGGCGAGGACCTGGCCGTGCGTCAACGTCTCCACCCGCTCATAGTACATCGTATGATGTACTGAGCCCGGCCGCTTCTCCAGACGGCCCCCGTCCGCAGGTGGGACCACGCAGGCGGCGCCAACGCCGGCCCACGGCGGTGAGCTAGGTTTCTGCGGGCACGAGAAACACAGGGGGACCACCATGACCGCAACCGCCGACCGGGCAGCGGCGGCGTACTTCGACGCCATCGAGACGATCTGCGGGGTGACCCCGAAGGGTTGGTACGCCGAGCAGGGCACGGCCCGCGCGGCGGTGACCCACACCGACATCGCCACCCTGAACGTGGCCTACGACATCACGGCGGAACCGGATCTCGCGTCGCTCGACGAGATGGCGACCGCGGTCGGCAGGCAGGCCACGCGCTGGTCGATCATGGTCCGCGGCGAGGCGGGCGAGGAGGTGGCCGCACTCGCGGCCCGGCACGGGCTGCTCGACCGCGGTGATCTGCCGTTGCTGGCCTGCGCCGCGGGTGACATCGCCCTCCGGGCGGCCACGGCGCAGCGGGGGGCGGTACGACAGGTCGGCGCGACCGAGAGCGACCTCTACACCGACACGCTCACCCGGGGCTTCGAGGCGCCCGAGGGCACGTTCGGCTCGTTGATGGGCGGTGGCGTGCTCGACGCCGACCCCATCACCGGCTACCTGGCCGAGGAGGCGGGGAAGCCCGCCGGCACCGGGCTCGGGTTGCGGACCGGCGGCGTGGTCGGCGTGTTCAACATCGCCGTCGTCCCGACCGCACGGGGCCGTGGCCTGGGCCGGGCGATCACCGAAACCGTGCTGCGGGACGGCGTCGCGGCGGGCGCGGACGCCGCCTACCTGCACTCCAGCGACATGGGCCGGCCGCTCTACGAGTCGATGGGCTTCCGTCTCGTGGAGACCTGGACCGTGTTCCGGACCCGCTGACGCACGAGGCGGACGGGACACGTCGACCAACCACACCCGGGAAAGGACCCCATGAGCTTCAGCGAGGACGTACGCGCGGCGTTCCGGCGCGGTGAGACCGACGCCGTGGTGCGCATGAGCGAGGCCGAGATCGTACGGGCGCAGGCGGCCGGCGACGCGGCGGGCGAGGTGGAGGCCCGGTACAGCCTGGCCCGCGTCGCGATCCGCCGCGGTGACCTGTCGGGCGGCGCGGCCCGAGCCCGGGAGGCACTGGAGATCGCGCTGCGCTCCGGGGACCGCGGCCTCGAGGAACGGCCGCGACACGTGCTGGCCGGCGTGGCGCGCATGTCCGGCGACTTCGTGCGCGCCCGCGACCTGTACCGGGAGAGCATCGCTCTCAACGAGGCGCTCGACCAGCCCAAGATGGTCAACTCGGAGTACCACAACCTCGCGTTCTGCGAGCTGGGCCTGGGCAACCTCGACGTGGCCCGGACACTGTTCGCCGACAGCCGCGAGCGGGTGTTCCACAACGGCTGGACGGACTTCGTGCCGTACGTCTGCGTGGCGGACGCCGCGCTCGCCTCAGCCGAGGCCGACCACCCGCGGGCGGCCCGAATGATCGGTGTCGCGGACGCGGCGTTCGCGTCGATCGGCCAGGTGCCGGACCCCGACGACGCGGCCGACCTCGCCAGGGTGCGCGCCGCGGCCGTCGAGGCGCTCGGCCAGGCCGCCTTCGACGAGCAGTACGCCGAAGGCCGCCTCCTCGATCCGCAGGCGGCCTTCGGCGACGACCGCCGCTGACGGGCTCGCGGGGGTGCCGCCCGGTGTCAGGTCAGCGGGTGCCGGCGGCCAGGAACAGGGGGACGGCGACCAGCAGCCGGCCGGTGGCGGCACGGCGGTTCTGCTCGCCGATCCACGCCTCGGCCTGCTCGTCGCTGACGGCGCCGGTCCGGCGGGCGGCGTCGACGTGCCCGGCGAGCAGCGGCTGCACCGTGGCGTCGGTGAACATCGCGGTGTGCACCTCGACCTCGACGTCGCGGAAGCCGCCGTCGCGCAGCAGGTTGCGGTAGGCGCGGGCGATGCGGGGGTGGGGGAGGGTGGCGGCCCGGGCACCCACGATACGGAGGGTCAGGTCGGGCTGGTCCGAGTCGATGATCATGGCGTCCCAGTCCTGCCCGACCAGCACGACGCGCCCGCCGGGTGCGAGGACCCGACGGGCCTCGGCCAGGGCGGCGGGCGGGTCGGGCAGCACGTGGTACACCTTGTCGGCCCGGTAACCCTGGGCCTGCCCGTCCTCCAGCGGCAGGTCGGTGGCGTCGGCGGCGCGTACGTCGATGCCCGGGAACCGGCCGCGCGCGGCGGCCAGCATCGCCGGGTCGAGATCCACGCCGACGGCGTGCGCACCGAGGTCGGCGAGTTCGGCGACCGCGCGACCGGCGCCGCAGCCGACGTCGATCACGGTCGCGCCGGGGCGCAGCCTCAGCAGCTCGTAGCTGCGCGCGCGTAGCGTGGCGGCATCGGGCCGGGCTTCCGCGACGTCGAGCATCCGGATGAGCCGGTCGGAGTCGGTGTAGGCGGTGTGCGTGTCGGACATGCGCCCCAGGGTGCGACTTCAGGTCGACCTGAAGTCAACAACCTGAGATTGGTAGGATGGTCGATGGAGTACTCGATCGGGGAGCTGGCGGCCCGCTTCGGTCTGGCCACGCACGTCCTGCGGCACTGGGAGGACGTGGGACTGCTGTCGCCGGCGCGGCGGGCGGCGGGCCGGCGCGTGTACGGCACGGCGCACGTGACGCGGGTGGCGGAGATCCTGCTGGGCAAGGAGGCGGGGTTCAGCCTGGACGAGTTGCGGGAGCTGTTCGTCGCTCCGGACCGGGCGCGGCGGCGGGACCTGCTGCGTGGCCAGTTGACCCAGGTGCAGGCGCGCATCGCCCGGCTCCAGCTGTCGCAGACGCTGCTGGAGCACGCGCTGCGCTGCCGGCACGAGGACTACCAGTCGTGCCCGCACTTCCAGGCCATGGTGCTCGCGCGACTGGACGGGATCGACACGGCCGAGGCCCTGGACCACCCCTGACCCGGCCCGCGCCGGCGGACTACGCGAGGAAGTCGCGCAACTGTCGTACGGTCTCGTCGGGCGCCTCCTCGGGGATGAAGTGGCCCACCGGCACCGGACCGCCGCGGACGTCGCCGGCCCAGTCCCGCCAGATCGCGAGCGGGTCGTCGTAGAGCTTCGCGACCGCACCGTGCTGACCCCACAGGACGAGCAGGGGGCAGGTGATCCTCCGCCTGCCACGGTCGGCCTCGTCGTGCTGGCGGTCGAGTGTCGCGGCCGCCCGGAACTCCTCGCAGATCGCGTGGACGCTGGCCGGGTCGGTGAACTGCGCGAGGTACGCGGCGCGCACCTCGGCGGGGAACGCGTCCTTCACCGTCGGCCAGGTGTCGAGCATGAAGTCGACCAGCACGGCCGGGGCGGCGCCGATGAACCGCTCCGGCACCGGCTCCGGTGCGGCCAGGAAGGACCAGACCCAGTACTCGAGGGTGAACGCCGCGTCGGCGCGGTTCCACGCGTCGCCGCCGGGGATGACGTCCAGGACGGCCAGTCGTACGACGGCGTCCGGTTCGTCGAGGGCGAGCCGGTAGGCGCAGCGCGCTCCCCGGTCGTGCCCGACGAGCCGGAACCGGTCGTAGCCCAGGCTCCGCATGACCTCGAACTGGTCGCGGGCCGCCGCCCGCTTGCTGTAGGGCGCGTGGTCGGGGGTGCTGGGTGGTGCGCCGCTGTCGCCGTACCCACGCAGGTCGGTGGCGACCACGGTGTACCGCTCGGCCAGGCGGGGTGCCACCCGGTGCCACATGAGATGCGTCTCCGGGATGCCGTGCAGGAGAAGCAGGGGAGGCCCATCGCCGCCACGGCGCCCGTGGATCGTCGTGCCCGTCGTGCTGATGTCGAATTCCTCGAATCCGTCGAACACGAGCAACGCCCTCCGGCGCTCGACAACGCTTCCGGTCCCGGAGGGGTTCGGCGGGCGCTCCGGCCCCGGAGCCCGCGCTCCGCGGGCACAACGGCCGCCTGCCCGCCCCGTGGACTCGACCGTACCAACACTGGAAGCCGACGACGGGTCTTCTCGCGCAGCTCACCACCGCGGTGCGCCGGCGGACGTCGCAGCCAGGGCAGGAAGCCGTAGGTACCGCTACCCACAACGTACGGTTGTGGCTCGCCGTCGGTGCGGTTGTTTGATCCGGCCTGCCGGCCTCGCTTTGATCACCGTGGTCAGCGGTGGGTCGGGCGGGACGGGGGTGCGGGCTGTGGCGAGTGGACGATCGCTGGGCCGGCGGTTCGGATGGTTGTGGGCGGCCTACGCGGTCAGCGCGTACGGCTCCGGGGTGGGTTTCGGCGCGTTGCCGCTGATCGCCGTGCTGGTGCTGGACGCCAGCCCCGCTCAGGTGTCCGCGTTGTCCGCAGTGGGGCCGGCGGTGGGCGCGCTGATCGCGCTGCCGCTCGGGCCGTGGGTGGAGTTCCGCCGGAAGCGGCCGGTGATGATAGCCATGGACCTGACCCGGTTCGCGGTCGTGATGACGATCCCAGTCGCGTATGCCGTGGGCCGGCTCGGTTTCGTCCAGTTGCTGGTCGTCTCGGCCGTGGTCGCCGCGGCGAAGATCGCCTTCAGCGCGGCGAGCGGCGCCTACCTCAGGGGCCTCGTGCGGCCGGACGACCTGCTCGTGGCCAACGCGCGGTTCGAGTCAACCACCTGGAGCTCGATCGCTGTCGGGCCGCCGCTGGGCGGCGCGGCCATCGGCGTGTTCGGACCCGTGACCACCGTGGTCGCCGACGCGCTCAGCTACCTGCTCTCCGCGCTGGGCATCACGGCGATCCGCGACCGCGAGGAGCGCCCGCGGCGCGACGGCAGGAGCCGGATGCGGGCCGGCGAACTGCTCGACGGCTGGCGGCACCTCCTGACCCACCCCGGCCTGCGGGGGCTCTACCTCAACAACCTGCTCGTCAGCGGGCTCATCATGGCGACCGAGCCGCTGCTGGCCGTGCTCCTGCTCCGCCAGTTGGGATTCCCGCCGTGGCAGTACGGCCTCGCCTTCGCCGCCCCCTGCCTCGGCGGGCTCGTCGGCTCCCGCCTCGCCCGCCAGGTCGTGGCGCGGTACGGCCAACACCGGATTCTCCGCACGGTCGGCACCCTGCGCGCGGTCTGGCTGATCGGCCTCGCCTTCGTCCAGCCTGGAGTCGCCGGCCTCGCGACGGTGATCGCGGTCGAGCTCGCGATCATCATCAGCATGAGCCTGTACAACCCGGTGCTCGCCACCTACCGGCTCGAACACACACCCCGGGACCGCATCGCCCGCACCCTGACGGCCTGGTCGATCAGCAGCAGTGCCGCCATCGCCGTCCTCAGCGCGCTCGGCGGGCTGCTCGCGGCCGCCACCAGCCCACGCACGGCGATCATCGTGGCGGGACTGCTGATCCTCGCCAGCCCGCTCCTGCTGCCGCGCCGCGAGGACGCCGTCCGCGCGCCCGACCGCGAGCTGGTGCCCGTTTCGGCCCATCCGCCGGCGGCGGAGGATCCGCGGTAAGCCATCCGATGTGACCCAGGTCACTCCGACTGAACTTTTACCCGCCTTTCACGTCCGGAGCACCCGGACACCTCTCGCGTTCACCTAGGGAGAAAGATGCGGTCAGTTCGTACGTTATCGGCGCTGGCACTACTCGTGCTGGGCGCCTCGGCGGCGGCTCCGGGCGGAACCCCGGCGTCGGCGCAGCCCCGCGCCACGAAACCGGCCACCACACCGGCGGTCGCGTCCCAGCCCCGGACGGTCACTCTCATCACCGGCGACACCGTCCACGTCAGCACCGTCGACGGCCAGACGGCCGTCGACGTCGTACCGGGCAAGGGACGGGAAGGGATCCCGTTCATCACGCACAGCGCCGGCGAGGACGTGCGGGTCATCCCCGCCGACGCCGTCGGCCTGCTCAACCGGGGCAAGCTGGACTCCCGGCTCTTCGACATCTCGACGCTTGTCGACTTCGGCTACGACGACGGCCGGGCCACCCTGCCGCTCATCGTCGACCACGGCGCCACCGCCCCCACCGGCCTCACCGGCGCCCGGACCACCCGCGACCTCTCCGGCCTGAGCGCCGTCGAGGAGAGCCGGGCCGACGCGGTGTCCTTCTGGAACACCGTCACCTCCACGGGCAGCGGCAGCGAGCGGCGGTTGCGGCCCGGGTTCGACAAGATCTGGCTCGACGGGCTGCGCCAGCCCACTCTCGACGTCAGCGTCCCGATGACCGGCGCGCCGCAGGCCTGGCAGGCCGGGTTCGACGGAACGGGAGTGAAGGTCGGTGTCATCGACAGCGGCGTCGACCAGACCCACCCCGACCTCGCCGACCGGGTCGCCGCCGCGGAGAACTTCACCGCCGACCCGGACACCGTCGACCGGGTAGGCCACGGCACGCACGTCGCCTCCACCATCGCCGGCACGGCGGCCGCCTCGCAGGGCCGCTACAAGGGAATGGCACCCGGCGCGACCCTCTACAGCGCCAAGGTGTGCGTCCAGGAGGGCTGCCCCGAGTCGGCGATCCTGGCCGGCATGACCTGGGTGGCCCAGCAGGGCGTCAAGGTCGCCAACATGAGCCTCGGCGGCCTGGACAGCCCGGAGACCGACCCGATCGAGGCGGCGCTGGCCGACCTCACCCACCGCTACGGCGTGCTCTTCGTGGTCGCCGCCGGCAACGACGGACTGGCCGGCGAGTCCACCGTGAACTCGCCCGGCGGCGTCGCCGAGGCGCTCACCGTCGGCGCCGTGACCAAGACCGGTGAGCTGGCCGAGTTCTCCAGCCGCGGCCCGCGCGCGGGCGACGCCGGCATCAAGCCCGAGATCACCGCGCCCGGCGTCGGCATCGTCGCCGCCCGTAGCGCGACGTCCGAGCTGTGGCCGTACGACGAGAACCCGCAGTACGCCAGCCTCAACGGCACCTCGATGGCGACCCCGCACGTCGCCGGCGCGGCGGCGATCCTGGCCGAGCAGCACCCGGACTGGGCGCCCGAGCGGATCAAGTCCACGCTGATGGCAGCCGCGAAGCCGAACGCCGCCATCGGTGTCTACGAGCAGGGCGCGGGCTTCCTCGACGTCGCCCGGGCGACCCGGCAGACCGTCACCGCGAACCCGACCAGCGTCGCCTTCGAGCGGACCGGCACCGCACAGACCCGTACGGTGACGTACGCGAACAGCGGCTCCTCCCCGGTCACCCTGGCGGTGTCCCTCGACGCGAAGGGCGCCGACGGCGCCCCGGCGCCGGCCGGCCTGTTCGGCCTCAGCGCCTCCACGGTGACCGTCCCGGCCGGCGGCACGGCCAGCGTGACCGTCACCGTGCGGGCCGGCACCGACCTGCCCGACCACTACTTCGGCGGTGAGGTGACCGCCACCGGCGACGGCACGCAGGTGCAGACCCCGGTCGCGCTCGACATCGCCCGCCACGAACTGGCCCTCACGCTCGTCGGGCCGGACGGCGGCGCCCCCACGCCCGACCAGGGCTGGCTGACCGTCCTGACCGACCTGGACCGGCAGACCGTCCAGGTGTTCGAGGTCCCCGCCGCCCGGTACCGCGTCCGCGCGGGCCGCTACCTGGTGCAGACCTACCTGCTGACCGGCGACCCGTTCCTCCCGGACATCACGACCATGGTGCGTCCTAGCCTCGACCTGACCCGGGACCAGGCGCTCACCGTGGACACCCGCCTCGCGAAGCCGATCGCGGTCTCGGTGCCGAACCCGAAGGCCACCGAGGTCCACGCGGAGGCCGGCTGGACGATCCGGACCGAGCAGCCGCAGATCTGGGGCAGCAACGACCCGTTCGGGGTCCTCATGGGCCTCCCCTTCGACCACCTGCGGACCGCGCCGCTCGGGACCGCCAAGACGCCCGGCTTCGTCTCCTACGTCAACGGGATGTGGGGTCAGGTGGCCCAGGACGGCAGCCTGCACAACAGCCCGTACGTCTACCGGGTCTACTTCTACGAGCCGGAGCGGATGATGGCCGGGCTGACCCGCAAGCTGCGCGCGGGCGACTTCGCGACGGTCCGCTCCCGGGTCAGCGCGGACGTGGCCGACGTGCCGGTCTCCCGGGCCGCGGTCGCGCACGCGCCCGGCAACTCGCCGGTCTACCGCGACGAGCGCAACGCGCCCCCGACCTTCACGTACGACGTGCCCAGCACCATCACGGAGTACTACAACCAGGACAAGTCGGCGGTGTGGCAGTCCACCTCGGCCCAGCTGCGGCACACGTACTACGAGTCGGCGTGGACCAGCTTCAAGCCCGGGCACACGTACGACGTGAAGTGGGCCAACGCGGTGGTCGGACCGGTCTTCCCGGAGCCGAACTTCGGTCAGCAGTACGCGACTCGCTACTGGGGTGACACCATCGGCGGGCCCGGGCCGCTGCACGGCGACGGTGCCGGACACATGGGCTTCCGGTTCGTCCGCGACGGCAACGTCGACGTGAACCTCTACCGCAACGGGGTCAAGATCGGGGAGGCGAACCAGACGCCCTGGACGTGGGACGTGCCCGCGCAGAAGGGTGACTACCGCCTGACGGCCAGCTTCCACAGCGACCCCGCCTTCACCCTGTCGACCGTGGTCGACGCGGAGTGGACCTTCACGTCCGCCCACGTGGGCGACGGGGAGCTGGTGAAGCTCCCGTTGACGGCGATCCGGTTCACCCCGGACCTCGACATCGACAACCGCGCCCCGGCCGGTCGGCTGTTCCCGATCCCGCTCTCGCTCGACCGCCAGGTCGGTGCCGCGCCGGGTCGCACCAGGACGCTGACCGTCGAGGCGTCCTTCGACGACGGCGGCACCTGGCGGACGCTGCCCGTCCTGCGGACCGGCGAGAAGGGCGTCGCCTGGGTGCACAACCCGGCCGGCAGCGGTTTCGTCTCGCTGCGGGCCAACGCGACGGACAGCAGCGGAAACACGGTCAAGCAGACCATCATCCGCGCCTACCGGTACTGACGGCGCACCCCGGACGCGACGCCCACCGGCGCCGCGTCCGGGGTCTCACCGGTGCCAGAGCAGGCGGTCGCGGATCCGCCGCGCCATCGGCGAGTCCGTCCCGTCGAGCTCGGCGAGGGCCTCGCTCCACGCCCGCCGCGCCAGGACCGGATCGCCGTTGGCCGAGTGGAAATCGCCCACGGAGACCAGGACCTCTGCCGTGTGGTGGGGAGCGCGAGCGTCCCGGAACGTCGCGATCGCCTCCTGCCAGGTCGCCATCGCGTGCGGCAGGTCGTCGATCATCGAGTACGTGTGCGCCAGCCACGCCTGCGTCGTACCCACCCCGTGCAGGTCACCGAGGGACTCGAACTGCCGCCGCGCCTCCACGAACATGCCCAACGCCGCGGCGTGCCGGCCGAGCCAGCCCTGCGCCCGCGCGATGGCCAGCAGGGCGTTGGTGGCGCCGCGCACGTTGCCCTCGGCACGAAACAGCGCCCGCGCGGCCTCGGCGTGCCGGATCGCCTCGTGGTAGCGCCGCTGGTCCAGGCGGATCTCCGCTATGTTGTTCTCCACATGGCCCTGCTCGGTGCGCCGGCCCAGCCGCTCGAACAGCGCCCGGGCCTGCTGCAGGTGCGACAGCCCCCGGTCCAGGTCGGCGAGGAAGTAGCAGGCGCCGGCGAGGCTGCGGTGCAGCAGCGCCCGGGCCGTCACGTCGTCTCCGGCCGCGGCGAGGCCCGCGCCCACCGTGGCCGCCCACTGCCGGAACTGGGCGGTGTCCTGGAAGAAGTTCTGCATCGCCAACGCGATCTGCCACGCCGTGCGGTTCCGGCCACGCTCCCCGGCCCGCGCCACGATGTCGGTCAGCACCCGCTGTTCGGCGGCGAACCAGGCCATCGCCTCGGCCCGCCCGGTGAAGTCCCGGCCCGTGACGCCGTGCGCGGACGGCGCCGGCTCCGGCAGCGGCACCTGCGGCAGCAGCGGCAGATGCGCCGCGTGGGCGCTGCGTTCGTAGTAGTCGTGGACCCGCTCGACGGCGGCGTCGCGATCGGCCGCCGCGTCGTGCTCCTCCCCGAGGTCCACGGCGTAGGCGTGCAGCAGGTCGTGCATCCGCCACCGGCCGTCGCCGGGCTGGACCAGCAGCTGCGCAGCGAGCTCGGCGAGCAGGCCGCGCGCGGCGCGCACGGGCACACCGCCGAGG
This sequence comes from Micromonospora costi, assembly GCF_003626655.1. Lineage (GTDB taxonomy): Bacteria > Actinomycetota > Actinomycetes > Mycobacteriales > Micromonosporaceae > Micromonospora > Micromonospora costi. The sequence goes on along the minus strand of NZ_RBAN01000004.1, from coordinate 539,443 downwards.
GCGGCCGCCGCCTCCGTGGCGAACTCCCGGTCCGGGTGCAGGGGCAGCAGCCGGAAGAGCCGGGCCGCCTCGGGGGTCAGGGCCCGGTAGGACCAGGAGAAGATGGCCTCCAGGTCGGCGTACGCGTCCCCGAAGCCCGTGAGCCGACCGTCGGCCTCCGCCAGCTCACCGGCCACCGCCGGGAGGGTGAGCCCGGGCCGGCCGACGCTACGGGTGGCGACCAGCGCCAGGGCCAACGGCAGCCGACCGCACCGCGCGACGATCTCGTCGACCGCGGCCGGGTCGGCGGCCGCCGCCTCGCCGAGACGCCGCGTGAGCAGCTCGCGGGCCTCGCCGTCGGTCAGCAGGTCGAGGTGCAGGGGATGGGCGCCCCCCGGGCCGGTCGTGCCGGTGATCCGCCGACGGCTGGTGGCGATGACGAGGCTGCCGCCGGTGCCGGGCAGCAGGTGCCGGATCTGGTCCCAGTCACGGCAGTTGTCGAGCAGGATCAGCATCCGGCGCTCGGCGAGGATGCTGCGGTAGAGGCCGGCCTGGGCGTGCAGCTCGGCCGGGATGGCGGCCGGCGCGACACCGAGGGACCACAGGAACCCCCGCAGCGCCTCCGCCGGTGTCATCACCGACTCGCCGGAGTCGAAACCGCGCAGGTCCGCGTGCAACTGCCCGTCCGGGTAACGGGCGGCGAGCCGGTGCGCCAGGTGCACCGCGAGGGTGGTCTTGCCGACGCCGGGCATCCCGTCGATGACCAACGCGGTGGGCCGATCGTCCCCGGCCACCAGCTTGTGGGCGGCGGCTATGACATCCCCCCGGCCGGTGAAGTACGGCTGGTCGGGCGGCAGCTGCGCGGGCGGTTGTGCCCGCGACACGTCCAGCGCCGCGCGGCCGACGCCGCGCGGCGACCGGGCGCCGGCGGCCGGGGCGTCGTGGTCGAGCAGGCTGTCCCGGGCCGCCCGCAGCTCGGCCCCCGGCTGGATGCCCAGCTCGTCGGCGAGCCGGTGCTCGATGTCGGCGTAGGCCGCGAGGGCCTCGGCCCGCCGGCCGTCCGCCGCGAGGGCGAGCAGGAGCCGCGCCTGCAACGCCTCGTCCAGTGGCTCGTACTCGGCGGCCAGCCGGATCGCGGGCAGCACCGCGCGGACGGACCCGGTTCGCAGGGCGGCGTCGGCCGCGGCCCGGACCGCCGCGAACCGTTCGCCGTCGACGGCGACGAACTCGGGATGCGCCCGGCCGCCGTGCAGGCCCGAGGCGCACCGGTCACGCCACAGCGCCAGCGCCTCCCGGTACAGCGCGACGGCCGGCTCACCGGAGCTGCCGGCGGCCCGGGCGACCAGACGCCGGAATCGCAGCAGGTCGAGGGATTCCTCGTCGATCCGCAGCCGGTACTCGGCGCCGTCGCGCACCAACACCGAGCCCGCCGCCCGCGTCGGCAGGCCCGGCTCGAAGCGCCGCCGGAGCATCCCGACGTGCCGGTGCACCACGTTGACCGCGCTCGGTGGCGGGTCGGACTCCCACAGCAGGTCGACGAACTCGGCGACGCTGACCGCGCCGCCGCCGCGGGCGAGCAGCAACGCCAGGATCAGCCGCTGCTGACGGGTGCCGAGGTCGATCTCGGACCGGCCGCGCCAGGCCCGCACCGGACCGAGGACGGCGAACGACAGCGGGCCGGTCATCCTGGGCCGATCCGTAGGCCAGGGCGTGTTTCATAAGGGCGGTCGAGCCGAGGCGGAGTCCAGGCGGCGGTCCGGCAAGGCGCGGTTTCGTTCGGATACCGGTGTTGTATCCGGACGAAACCGCAACGCCGCCGGCCGTCGCCTGGGCCCGCCGCAGGCCGGCCGGTTCTTATGAAACACGCCCTAGGTGCCACGGCGCCGAAGCGTTGCAGGACCCGCGCCGTGGAACGGGCCCGCTCCGCGGCACTGTGAACTACGACTCAACGCCGGCTGACCGCCCGGCGGTGCAGACCCTAGGCGGCCTCGAGACCGGTGCGCAGGGCACGCAGCGCGTAGTGCGTCCGGGACTTCACCGTGCCGATGGGCACGCCCAGCCGGCCCGCGACCTCCTCCGCCGACCGTCCGACGAGGTACACCTCGGTCAGCAGACGGCGCTGCGCCGGGCTCAGCCGGCCGAGCGCGCGCCGGATGGCGTGCGACGCCAGCGCGCTGCCGGTCGTGTCCTCACCGCCGGGGATCCAGGTCATGTCGACGAGGTGGACCTCGGCGGGACGGCCCCGCCGCAACCGGACACCGTCGATGACGAGCCGCCGTGCGACGGCCACGAGCCACCGGCGGGCGGCGTCGGGCTCGGCCGGCACGGAGTCGAGGTGCCGCCAGGCCCGCAGCATCGTCTCCTGGAGCAGATCCTCGGCGGTCTGCCGCTGGTGGTGGGTCAGCACGAGCAGGAGGCGCAGCACGGCGCGGGCATGGTCCCCGTGCAACGCCGTCATGCGCTCGGCCCGGCCGGCCGGTGATTCGTCGGGTGCCCGCAACATGGTCGTTCCCCCAACGGACAGGAGCAACGGTGGATGAGGCACGAGCCTAGGGACGATGGATGCGTTTGGACTGACGCGCGAGTGCGGATCGAGTGCCGTCGCCGACCGCTGTCGGCCACGGACCCGGCGTGAGCACGCCCCGCCGGTCGGGGCGCGCCGGGTGACCGGGCGCCGGTGCCGTCAGGCCCGCGGGCAGGGCAGCTCCGCTCGGGGGCGGGCGCCGTCGACCTCCTCGCTGAGTTCCCTGGCGTACGCCAGCAGCAGCTCGTGGGTACGGTAGCGACCCGGCTGGTCCTCGCAGACCAGGTGCGCGCGGCTCAGCTCGGCGATCAGCGTCCGCCCGGTGCGCAGCGGCACACCGGCCAGATCCGCGGCCTCGGCGGTCGAGATGTCCGGGCCCGGATGCGTCGGCAGGAGCCGGAACAGCCGGGCGGCCGGCGCGGAGAGCGCCCGGTAGGACCAGGAGAAGGCGGCCCGCAGGCCCGTGGCCGGGTCGTCCCCGTCGAAGCTGTCCAGGCTGTCCGGCGACCGGGCCAGCTCCGCGGCGATCCGCTCCAGCGGCGTCCGCGGCAGGCTCACCGCGCGGGAGGCCACCACGGCCAGCGCGAGCGGCAGCCGCCCGCAGGCCGCGACGATCGTGTCGATCGCGGCCGGGTCGGCCGGCCCGTGGCCGGCGCCGAGCAGCCGAAGGAACGTGCCCCGGGCCTCGCCGACGCTCGGCAGGCCGACCGGCACCGGATGGGCGCCCGCCGTGGTGAGCAGGGTGCTGAGCCGGGTGCGGCTGGTCACGATGACCAGGCATCCGGGGCTGCCCGGCAGCAGGTGCCGGATCTGCTCGGTGTCGCGGCAGTTGTCGAGCACGATCAGCATCCGCCGGCCGGCGAGCCGGCTGCGGTACAGGCCCGCCTGGGCGTGCAGCTCGGCGGGAATGCCCTCCTGCGGCACGCCGAGTGAGCCGAGGAAGCCGCGCAGCGCCTCGGCGGGACTCATCACCGGCTCCCGCCCGTCGTACCCGCGCAGGTCGACGTACAGCTGCCCGTCCGGGTAGCCGGCGGCGAACCCATGTGCGAGGTGCACGGCGAGGGCGGTCTTGCCGGCCCCCGGCATGCCGTCGATCGCGAGCACCGCCGGCCCGCCCGGACGCGCCACCGCCGTGCGGGCCTCGGCGACGAGGTCGTCCCGACCGTGGAAGAAGGGCACGTCCGGCGGCAGCTGCGCGGGCCGGGGGAGTGGCGCGGGCGCGTCGGCGTGCGCTGGCCGGGTGCGCTGGTGCAGCAACCGGTCGTACGCCTCCCGCAGCTCCTCGCCCGGGTCGACGCCCAGGTCGTCGGCGAGCCGGCGGCGCACCGTCCGGTACGTCTCGACGGCCTCCGCCTGCCGGCCGTCGGCGGCGAGCGCGAGCAGCAACCGGCTCTGCAGCGACTCGTCGAGGGGATGCTGCTCCGCGGCCTGCCGCAACGGCGTCAGCACCGCGGCGAGCCGGCCGCACCGCTCGGCGGCGTCGGCGGCCTCACGGACGGCCTGGGCGCGTTCGGCCTCCACGGCGAGGAACGCGGGATGCAGGCGGGAAGCCGGCTCCAGACCTGCGGCGCACCGACCGCGCCACAGCCGCAGCCCGTCGAGCGAGTGCCGCAGCGCCGACTCCGCGTCGCCGTCGCGCAGGCTCCGGGAGGCCCGCCGGCTCAGCGACCGGAACTTCAGCAGGTCGAGGGACGCCTCGTCGGCGCGCAGCCGGTAGCCCGCCAGCTCCCGCAGGATGTGCCGGCCGGTCGACCGCGTCGGCAGGCCGGGTTCGAGCAGCCGCCGGAGCATCCCCACGTGCCGGTGCACCACGTTGGCGGCGCTGCGCGGAGGGTCCTCGTCCCAGAGCAGGTCGACGAGTTCGGCCAACGAGACCGGCGTACCGGCCCGGGCCAGCAGCAACGCGAGCACCAGGCGCTGCTGGCGGGCGCCCAGGTGCAGTTCGGCGCCCGCGCGGACGACCCGGACCGAGCCGAGTACGGCGAAGCCGATCGCCCCGCCCGCCTCCGCCCGCACAGCGGCAACGGTAGCGGGGTCGTCCGCCACGTCGAGCCGCGGCCGGGACGCCGACGCGTGACCAGGGGCCTCGGCCCGGTCAGTGGTCGACGCGGCGGACGCGTACGTCGGAGTCGGCGTAGTCGGACTGGCGGCGTAGCCAGTCCGCGCGGCGGTTCGCGGCACGGAACGTGAAGTGGCGGCTGACGGGGATCGGGGCGTCACCGGGCTGACGGACGGTGACCATGTAGCGGCGGATGCCCCAGCGGGCCCGGGTGCGTCCACCGTCGCCCGTCACGCCATCCTCCTCACCAGGCCATATAGCCATCCCCTGATATCTACCCCGCGCCACTTCGCCGCACACGCCGTGGCCGGGTCCCGTCGCCGTGCGAAAGCACGTCTGACCAGCGGTTGCGTGCGGCCAGGGATGCCCACCGGTCGCCTCCGGCGTCGTGGACGCGTGGCCCTCCACGGTGCCGGCGGCGGGCACCAAGGATAAGCGCCGGGTGGGAAACCCCGCTGCCTCGACGCGCAACCTAGCCGGTGGGCGCGTCCCGGATGGCCAGCGCGGCCTGGACGAGCGCGGCGTGGGTCAGCGTCTGCGGGTAGTTGCCCAGGTGCGCGCCGGTCGCGGGGTCCATCTCCTCGGCGTAGAGGCCGAGCGGGCTGGCGTGGTCGAGCATGCTTCGGAACAGCTCCACCGCCTCGGCGCGGCGCCCGGTGCGGGCGAGGGCCTGGACGAGCCAGAACGAGCAGGGCAGGAACGCGCCTTCACCGCCGGGGAAGCCGTCGACCCCCGGTGGATAGCGGTAGAGGAGCGGCCCACCGGCCGAGAGCCGGTCGCGGACGGCGTCGACGGTGCCGCGTACCCGGGGCGAGTCGTCGGGATCCATCTCCAGCAGCGGCAGGACGAGCAGGGCCGCGTCGAGGTGCGCGGAGCCGTAGCTGCGGACGTAGCTGCCCATCGTCGCGTCGAAGCCGAGGGTCCGGACCTCGGTGGCCAGGGCGTCCCGTGCCTCCCGCCAGCGCCGGCGCTGGCGGCCGGGCAGGGGATGGGTGTCGGCGATGCGCAGGGCCCGGTCCAGCGCGAGCCAGCCCATGAGCTTCGAATGCACGTGCTGGGCCGGTTCCCGGACCTCCCAGATGCCGGCGTCGGGCTCTCCCCAGCAGCCGGCGACCACGTCCGCGAACCCGCGGACCGCCCGCCAGGTCTCCGAGTGGAGGAGATGCCCCGCCTGCGCGAACGCCCAGGCCGCGTCGATCACCCAGCCGTAGCCGTCGAGCTGGTGCTGATCGGCGGCCCCGTTGCCGACCCGCACGGGAACGCTGCCGAGGTAGCCGGGCCAGCCGGGCAGTTCCCGTTCCCGGGGCACGTACCGTCCGTACAGGGTGAGCAGGGCCGGCAGCCGTGGCCGCTGCAGGCGGCTGGCGTGCAGCAGCCACGCGAGGAAGCCGCGGGCCTCGTCGGGCTTGCCGACGCTGAGGAAGGCGCTGACGCCGATGCTGGCGTCGCGGGGCCAGACGTAGCGGTAGTCCCAGTTGCGCATCCCGCCCGGGTCCTCGGGCAGCGACGTCGTGGGCGCGGCCACCGGGGCCCGCGAGGGCGAGTAGGTGAGCAGCCGCATGGTCAGCAGGCTCCGTACGACATGGTCCCGGAACGGCAGCTCCTCGTCGATGCCGGCGGCCCATACCCGCCACCGCTCCTCGTCCTCGACGAGCAGGTCCCAGGCCGCCTCCGGCTCCACGTGGACGAGCGGTTCGCGATGGGCCACCGCCAGCACGAGGGTGACCGGGCGGCCCGGGCTGACCGTGAGCGGGGCGGGCCGGCCCGGTTCGACGGTCAGGTCCGCCGTGCTGCCGAGCGAGACCGCGAGTGAGCCCCACTGGCACACCAGGGCCCGGCGCCGGCGGTGGACCCGGGGCCGCCGGTGTCGCACGCCCAGTCGAGGGTCGAACTCGACGACGGCCTCGACCGTGGCGTCCTCGGCCGACAGGCGTCGCACGATCAGTGTCGTGGGTAGCAGCCGGCCCCTGACCTCGGCCACCATGGCCTCGGTGAGGGTGAGCCGGCCGTCGCCCACCGCCCAGGTCGTCTCCACGGTGGCAGTGTGCGGCCGGTAGCGCCGTTCGACGACCGGGGCAGGCCGGGCCGGACCGACCCGGAACATTCCGGCGTCCGGCCCCCCGACGAGCCTGCCGAACAGGGGCTCGCCGTCGAAGCGGGGCACGCAGAGCCAGTCGATCCCACCGTCGGCGGCGACCAGGGCGGCGGTGCGCGTGTCACCCAGCAGCCCGTAGTCGCTGATCGGCGCCGGGAGCCGGGCACCCGTACGGTCGGACCCACCGTTCACGGAGATCACCTCCTCACGAGCGGCGCGCGGCGGGTCAACCGGCCCGGAGGAGCACGCCGAGGACCACCCCGTAGACGACGTGGACGACACCCACGACCGCGGGAGTCGGGATGCCGTAGTTGAGGGCGAACAGACCGGGAGGTTCGAGCACCGCCGTGCTGGCCGGGCCCGCCCGCTGCGAGGCCATGCGCGGGTGGACGCCCGGGAGCAGCGGCAGGAGCACCGTGAGGGCGATCGCGACGTGGAGCGCGCCGAGCAGCGCGCCGATCCACCAGGTGGCCCGGTCCAGCAGGGCGAACGTGGCTGCGTAGCCGAGGGCGAAGCCCTGACCGGCGCACAGGTGCATGAAGAACCCGACGATCCGGGCCCGGTCCGGGTCCTCCGTGACGAGGGTCCCGAGCAGCAGAGGGAAGTCGACCCGGGTGAGGCCGGCCAGCTGGGCGGTGATCAGCGCCGCGGTGAGCGCCGTGGTGGCGACCAACCCGAACAGCGCCCATCCGGCCCAGTCCATCTCAGCGGTGCCGGGCCCGGTCCCGGGCCGCCGGGAGGCGGCACCGCGGCGATCTCTCGGTCATCGGTCGTCCTTCGGCTGGGTGACGTGTCGGTCCACGGCCCTGATCGGGACGCCCGCGTCGCACCGACACCGGACGAAGTGGCCGCGCCGGTTCCTCACCCTAGGTCACAGAACCGGCGCGTGCGGCCTGCTCGGCGAGATACAGGCCGACGGCCAGGCGCACGCGAGACCGATGATCACCGCGACGGGGCGCCGCTCAGGACAGCCCCGCCACGAGCGCGGCGACCTCCTCGGCGCAGCCGTAGGACAGCGTGACCCCGGCGCCACCGTGGCCGTAGCAGTGCACCACCGGGCCGTGGTCGACGACCTCGGTCTCCAGCCGCACGACGGGGCGTCCCGGGCGCAGACCCACCCGGCGGTCGAGAACGTCCGCCCCGCGGAGCGCGGGCACGAGCCGGCTGCACCGCTCCAGGATGTCCGCGGTCGTTCCCGGCCGGACGCGCAGATCCTCGTCGCGCTCCTCGGCGGTGCCGCCCAGCAGCACGGTGTCACCCCTGGGTACGACGTAGACCAGGTGTTCGGGGTCGGTCTGGTCGAGGAACCATTCGGTCAGGCCGAACTGGGCGACGACGATCACCTGCCCCCGCACCGGGGTGAGCGTGCCGTCCTGGACCAACTCCCGGGCGCCCAGACCGGTGCAGTTCACCACGACGTCGACGCCCTCGAACGCCTCGGCGAGGTCGCCCAGCCGCCCGGTCCGAAGCGGGACGCCCGCCGATTCCAGCCGCCCGCGCAGCCACGGCAGGTGCACGGCCATGTCCACCACGGGGACGCTCAGCTCGTAACCGTCGACGTAGCCCGCCGGCAGCCGGTCGCCGGCGACCCGACCCAGCTCGGGCACCGCCTCCCGCCACCACGGGTCCGGGGTGTGCTCGCGGAACAGCTCCCGTCCCCGGCGTATCCGCACGCCGGCGGACGGGTCGGAGGTCAGGCCGCGCAGCACCCGGTAGGTGGTCGCCGACCACCGGGTCACGTCCGCCTCGGGGTACGCGCGATAGGGGTACCACAGCGCGGCAGCGACCGACGACGTCGTGCCGTGCCCGACCGCCGCCGCGACGACGTCCGCCTCGTGACCGGCCTGCGCGAGCCGCAGCGCGCTGGTCAAGCCCACCACACCGGCGCCGACGACCCTGACCCTCATGCCTGGTGATCACACCACATCGGAGGGCCGCCGTCGATGTCGTGGCCACCCGGCGTCCGTCCGGTCAGGCGCCGGCCGCCAGCCACTGATCGAAGGTCTGCGTGCCTCGCGGACCGGGCCTGGCCGGCAGCAGGCCGCCGCCGGCCATGGCCCGACCGGTGGCTCCCGGAAGGCGGACCGGCAGGACGACCCGGCGACGTCCACGGGCCCGCAGCAGACGGCGGACCATGTCCGGCATCCGCAGTTGCTGTGGGCCGGCGATCTCCGGCGCCAGGCCGACCGGATCCCTCAGGGCGAGTTCGACCAGGCAGCGGGCGACCTCGTGGGCCGCGATCGGCTGGGTGAGCATCTGCGGCACCAGCGCGACCGGCCGGCGGTTCGCGACCATCTGCGCGGCGAACTCGTGGAACTGCGTCGAGCGGAGCACCGTCGCGGGCACCCCGCCGGTCACGACCAGCGCCTCCTGACGGCGTTTGCCCGCGTAGTAGCCGAACTCCACCCGGTCGACGCCGACGATCGACAGCGCGACGTGGTGGCGCACCCCGAGGCGTCGGCCGGCGGAGAGCAGGTTGCCGGTGGCCGCGCCGAAGAACATCTCCGATTTCTTCCGGCTGGCCGTCGACATGTTGCTGACGTCGATCACGACCGGTACGCCGGCCAGCGCCTCGTCGAGCCCCGAGCCGCGGACCAGGTCCACGCCGGTGGAGCGGGCGAGGACGACGGGCTCGTGGCCGGCGGCCCGTACGGCGTCGACGACCCGTCTTCCGACCCGGCCGGTTCCGCCGGCTACCGCGATCCGCACCCGGACCACCTCCCGAATCCGCGTCCACCCTGACGCCGTCGTGGTGCCGCGCCCGTCCCGGTCGCGACCGGGCAGGCGGGATCAACCGCTGTGCCGCCACTGTTGGTCCTACCCCGCCCAGCCCTCCCGGCAGGCCCGGAACCGGCAAACCTCCCTGAAGGGTGGAGGTCGCGGGAACGCACGCCCGCCGGGGTTTCCCGTCCTACCTGGTGAGCCCGCGAACGTCCGAGCGGGCGCGGGGAGGCACACCATGAGCACCTACGAACGCCGCGTGTGCCCGGTCACGATCGGCCGGCGTACGGCACAAAGGTGAGCCTCACCTGGTTGTATGTGGTAGCGGTTCGTTGGAGGTTGCCATGCGCAGGATCCTGATCGTCGGCGGCGGATACGCCGGCTTCTACACCGCCTGGCGGTTGGAGAAGAAGCTTCGCCGCGACGAGGCCGAGGTCACCCTCGTCGACCCCCGGCCGTACATGACCTACCAGCCGTTCCTACCCGAGGTCGCCGCGGGCTCGGTCGAGGCGCGACACGTCGCCGTCTCGCTGCGCGGCCACCTCCGCCGTACGACCGTCATCGCGGGCAGCGTGACCGAGATCGACCACGCCCACAAGACCGCCACGATCCGGCCCCTGGACGGCCCCGACCGCCCGTTCGAGTACGACGTCGTCGTGGTGACCGCGGGCGCGGTGACCCGCACCTTCCCGATCCCCGGCGTCGCGGAGGGCGCGATCGGGCTCAAGCACGTCGAGGAAGCCGTGGCCATCAGGGACCGGCTGCTCACCGCGTTCGAGCGCGCCTCCGGCCTTCCGCCCGGCCCCGAGCGCACCCGGCTGCTGACCGTGACCGTCGTGGGCGGTGGGTTCACCGGCGTCGAAGGCTTCGCGGAGCTGCTCTCCCTCGCGACGGCGCTGCTCAAGCGGTATCCGGAGCTCACCGCCTCGGAGCTGGCCTTCCACCTCGTCGAGGCGCAGGGCCGTATCCTTCCCGAGGTCACCGACGACGTGGGCCGGTGGGTGGTGCGCCACCTCGAACAGCGCGGCGCCCACATCCACCTGAACACGCAGCTGGTCTCGGCCGAGGACGGGCACGTGGTGCTCTCCACCGGCGAGGAATACGACACCGAGCTGCTGATCTGGACCGCGGGCAACGGCGCCAACCCCGTCGTCGCGAAGCAGACCGACCTGCCCATCGACGACAAGGGCCGGCTGCTGGTACGCGCCGACCTGCGCGTCGGCACCGAGGACGCCCCGATCCCCGACGCCTGGGGCGCGGGCGACAACGCCGCGGTCCCGGACCTCGCCTCCCCCGTCCCGGGCGCGCTCACCGTGCCGAACGCGCAACACGCCGTCCGGCAGGGGAAGCGGCTGGCCGCGAACCTGGTCGCCGACCTCCGCGGGCGCAGGGTCAAGCAGTACGCCCACCACAGCCTCGGTGTGGTCGCGACCCTCGGCCTCGGTCGCGGGGTGTTCCAGTACCGCCGCCTGGTCGTCAAGGGGTTCCCAGCCTGGGTGATGCACCGCGGGTACCACGTGCTTGCCGTGCCGACCTGGGAACGCAAGGTCCGCGTCCTGCTGGTCTGGCTCAGCGCCGTGGTGTTCGGGCGCGACATCGTCTCGTTGCAGTCGGTGCAGCAACCCCGGGCCGCGTTCACGGCCGGCGGCACGCCCCGCCCGGCCACCGGTGCGCCACAGTGGCCGACGGCCGTCACGCCCCTGCGCCGACCGTCGCCCGCGGCGCTCGCCGGCCAGCCCACCGGTCCGGACCGGGTGAACGGCTCGGCGAACCCGTCGCCGACGAATGGGTGAGCCCGGAGCGCGGACGCCGACGGATCTCGCGGCGTACGAGCGCCGGGCCCGCTCGGGGCGGTGTTAGCCGGCGAGGACCTGCCGGAGCAGGAACGTGTTGAGCACGATGACGAGGCCGGCGACCAGCGCCGCGGCAGCCGTGGTGAGCGGGTGGTTGACCAGGTTGCCCATGAGGTCGCGGCGCCGGGTGAACGCCACCACGGGGACCAGCGCGAAGGGGATGCCGAAGCTCAACACGACCTGGGAGAGCACCAGTGCCCGGGTCGGGTCCAGGCCGATGGCGAGAACGGCGACGGCGGGGACGAGGGTGATCAGCCGGCGCAGCAGCAGGGGAATCCGCCGGCGCAGGAAGCCCTGCATGATGATCTCGCCGGCGTAGGTGCCGACGCTGGTCGAGGCGAGGCCGGACACCAGCAGGGCGACCGCGAAGCCGAACGCCGCCGCGGTGCCGATGGTCTGGCCGAGGCCGGCGTGCACCCCTTCCAGGGTGTCGGTGTCCGGCGTGGCCGTGCCGTGGAAGCTGACGGCCGCGATGAGCAGCATGGCGAGATTCACCGTGCCGGCGGCGGCCAGCGCCAGCAGCACGTCCGTGCGCTGGCCGCGGAAGAGGGTCCGGCGTTCGCGGTCGTCGGTGGCCGGGATGCGGTTGCGGGTCAGCGCGGAGTGCACGTAGATGACGTGCGGCATCACGGTGGCGCCCAGGATGCCGGCGGCCAGCAGGATGCTGTCGGTGCCCTGGAGCCGGGGCACGAGGCCGGCCACCGCGGAGCCGGGGTCGGAGCCGGCGGCCAGCAGGTTGGCGGCGAAGGCGAGGACGATGACGCCGAGCAGCACGGCGATGGCGACCTCGAAGGCGCGGAAGCCGCGGGAGCGGAGCGCGAGCACCGCGAACGCGGCGGCGCCGATGATGAGGCCGCCGGGCAGCAGCGGGATGCCGAACAACAGGTACAGCGCGACCGCCCCGCCGATCACCTCGGCCAGGTCGGTGGCCATGGCGACCAGTTCCGCCTGCGCCCACATCAGCCGGTTCAGCGGGCGCGGGAGCCGCTCCCGGCACAGCTCGGGCAGGCTGCGGCCGGTGGCCAGGCCGAGCTTCGCGGTGAGGGTCTGCACCAGCATGGCCATCAGGTTGGCCACCACGACGACCCAGACCAGCAGGTAGCCGTAGCGGGCGCCGGCGGTGGAGTTGGTGGCGAAGTTGCCGGGGTCGACGTACGCGACGGCGGCCACGAAGGCCGGCCCGAGCAGGATCAACCGGCCCCGCACCCGCCCCCGCGCGCGGGCGCGCTGCAGCGGTGACGCGGTGGATACCGCGACGTCGTTGGTGACCACCAGACACCTCCCGGTGCGCGACCGTGGAACGAGCGTCGTTCTCGTTCCCGTGCCGGTGACCCCTTGATGCCAGCCCGTGGCCCGGACGGGCCAGAAATCGGCTCCTCGTGGCGCTCGTGAGGGGACCCGCAGTCACGCGGCCGGACGGACGGCATCGCCGGCCCGGGCCGGCGATGCCGTCGCGCCCCCGTCAGCGGGTCTGGTCCGTCGGCCGGATCAGGATCTCGTTGACGGCCACATGCTCGGGCTGGGTGATCGCGTAGAGCACGGCGCTCGCGATGTCCTCGGGCTGGAGGGTACGCATGGACGCGGCCATCGCCTTCGCGGCGGCCTGCATGGCCGGGTCGGTGTTGTGGCTCGTCAGCTCGGTCGCGACGAATCCGGGTTCGACGACGACGACGCGTACGCCCTGCGCGGTGACCTCCTGCCGCAACGCCTCCGAGAAGGCGTTGATGCCGAACTTCGTGGCCGAGTAGACGCCGCTCACGGCCGATGCCGTGCGCCCCGACGTCGAGGAGACCTGCACCACGGCGCCCTTGCTTTCGAGCAGGTGGGGCAGGGACGCGTGGACCGCGTACATCGATCCGAGCAGATTGGTCTCGACCATGCGCGTCCACTGCGTGAGGTCCGCGTTCAGGATCGGGCCGTTGAGCATGACGCCCGCGTTGTTCACCAGGACGTCGAGGGCCCCGAAACGCTTGACGGTCGCCGAGACCGCGTCCTGCACCGACCGGCGGTCGGTGACGTCCAGATCGAGGGCCAGCATCTCGCCCGGAGCGTCCTGCGTCAGTGCCCGCAGCCGGTCGGCCCGGCGGGCGCCGACGGCGACCCGGTAGCCCGCCTTCGACAGGGCGAGCGCGGTGGCCTGGCCGATGCCGGAGGACGCCCCGGTGACGAGGGCGACGTTCCCCTCCACGGTGTTGCTCATGTGTTCTCCCCAGTTGTGGTGTTCGGGCGCACCCGCCGGCTGCTCGTGCGGCGGCGGCGTCGCCCCCCGGGCCGGAAGATGACCGGCCGGTCATGTTGAGCCTAGCAGCTAACCTGACCGACTGGTCATGTTGGCGGTAGGCTTGGTGCCGGGAGGAGGCGCGGGATGACCGGGACCACAGCCACGTCGGGCCAGCGGGCGGACATGGTGCGCAATCGACGCCTGCTGCTCGAGGCCGCCACCGCGGCGTTCGCCGAGCACGGGGTGGAGGTGCCGATCGGCGAGATCGCCCAGCGCGCAGGCCTCGCCAAGGGCACCGTCTTCCGCCACTTCGCCTCGAAGGAGGACCTCCTCGCGGCGATCATGCTCCAGATGCTCGACCAGCTCATCGGCACCGCGGAGCGCCTCATCGAGGCCGACGACGCGGGCGCCGCACTGCGGGAGTTCATGACCGACGGCGTCGAGGTGCTCGCCGCCGACCGCGCATTCTGCGAGGTGATCGGACGCCCGTCGCTGCAACACTCCGAGGTGCGGGACGCCATCGGCCGCCTCCGCGACGCCGCCGAGGCCCTCACCGCCCGGGCACGCGACCAGGGCGCCGTCCGTGCCGACGTCACGGGCACCGACATCGTGCTGCTGCTCGGCGGCATTCACCAGACCGCAGCGCCCCTGCTCGCCGCGGAGCCGCAGGCGTGGCGGCGCTACCTCGCACTGGCCCTCGACGGGCTCCGCGCCACCGACGCCCCCGACCTGCCGTACCCGCCACCCGGCCGCCTGCGCCTCGGCGACACCGACGAGGTCTGCTGACCCGCGACGCCGCCGTGAGCCGAGGCTGGGCAGCCGACCCGCGCTAGCGACGCCGCCCGGCCTGAGCCCCTGCCGTCGCGTCCACCGGGTGGCCGGCCTCGCGCTCGGCCAGGAACCGGTCGACCGTTCCGGCCCGCCGGGCCTCCTCGGCCAGCGCCTCGCCCACGATCCGGCTCGCGAGGTCCACCGCGAGAGTGCCCACCTCGGCGAGCATTTCCTGGACGATGCCCTGCCGCTCGGCGGCCAGCCGCTCCCGCCCGGCCGAGACCGCCCGGTCCGCCTCCGCCCGCGCCTCGGCCAAGACGTCGTGCCTGATCCGCTCCGCGTCGACCCGGGCCTCGTCACGGATGCGGGCGGCGTCCGCCCGCGCCTCGTTCACCTGCGCGCGGTACTGCTCCCGCAACCGACGCGCCTCGGACCGGGTGGCGTCGGCGCGCGCGATGCCGCCCTCGATCGCCTCGGTCCTCGCCCGGAACGTCTGCTCCATGCGGGGGAAGACGGACCTCATCAGGACGAAGCACAGCAGCGCGAACGCGACCGCGCCGGTGATGAACTCCTGCCAGAGGGGGGTGATCGCGCGCATGCCTCGCTCCCGGGGCTCGTGCTACATCGATGGATCCTACCGTCGATGGCACACCGCCAGAACCAGCCGACCGCGCACGGATGTTCGGCGTCACCGCCGCGGTGGCGGACCGGTCCCACCGTCCGTCGGTTCCCACAGGCGCTCGACCAGCTCCCGCATCGCCTCGGTGAACCGCCGGTCGGACTCGCAGGGCCGGTGTCCCTGGATCGGCGGCGGGACGCTGTCGCCGGGTGGCGCCACCACGTCGACGGGATCCCGTAGCCGGCGGTCCACGGCCGCCGCGGGGTGGCCCACGGTCACCGGCGCGGGGTGGCCCACGGTCACCGGCGCCGCCGACTGGCGGGCGGAGAAGATCCAACCGCCGACCGGGTCGGTGTCGCGCCACAGGTTGAGCCACCGCCAGCCGATCCGGTCGCCGATCTCGTGCAGCACCTCGTCGTCGACGTAGGCGGGGAACAGCCGGGCGTAGAGCCGGCGCAGCGGTGACGCGTGGGTGATCAGGGCGACCCGGCGGGCCACCCGCGGCGGCAACTGGAGGACGGTCGCGGCCGCCAGGACCGAACCGTGACTGTGCCCGGTCAGCAGGACGGCGCTGCCGCGATCGACCAGGTACGTGACCCGCCGGGTCAGCTCGGGCACGGCGCGCTCGGCGTAGCACGGCGGCGCGAACGGGTGGGCGGCCCGGGGCCAGAACGTGCCCAGGTCCCACAGAACGCCGATGTGACGGCGGAACTCGGCGGTGCGGTAGGCGAAGATCCCGCCGACGAGCAGGGCGACGACGACGGCGGCGATCACCCAACTGCCGAACGCGATGCCGAAGGTGATCAGAACGGCCGGCACTCCCGCCAACCGCTCGAACACGTCGCCGGGATACAGCCCCAGCAGACCGACGGTGGTGGTGGCCGTGCCGGCTCCGGCCAGGCAGGCGTAGACCACACCCAGCGGGATCAGCCGCTCGGTGAACCGGGCCCGCGCTACCGCCTTCCGCACCTGCCGCAGCCGCGGGCCCGCTTCCGGCGGCGGATCCGGGTGGTCGTGCGCGACGATCGCCGCCGCGGCGCGGAACCGGGCGCGTCGGGAGATCAGGATCACCAGGCCCGCGACCAGCACCGTGATCAGGACCGTCCGGAAGAAGCCGAAGATCGCCCAGGTGTACGCCCGCGGCGGGCCGCTCGCGATGCCCTCTCCGGTGGGCAGGTCGCGGTCCAGGTAGTCGGCCAGCCGGTAGACCAGCTCCGCCGAGAACGCCACGGCGAGGCTGACGGCCGCCGCCGCGATCGCCAGTGGCCCCAGTCGGCGTAGCGGCACGGCGTCCGACCGTCGGCCCCGGCGCCACAGCAGCGCGGCGCCCAGCGCGACCAGCAGGGCCGTCTGGGCCACGAACAGACCGGTGAGGATCGCGTCGTAGCCCGGCAGCCCGCCCTCCTCGTGCCACCGTGCCGGACCGACCAGGACGTGGGCCGCCACCACGATGGTCAGGGCGAGGGCGCCCGTCCGCAGCGCCCGGGTGATCCGGTCCCAGCGCCGGTCCGTCGGGGCCCGGTCGATCAGCGCCGGAGTGCAGAGCAGCACCGCGCAGGCGCCCAGCACGACCGCGAGGGCGGCCGCCAGCGCGATCGTGACCGCCGAGGCCCCGACGGAGGCCCGCGCGGCGAGCAGGGTGACGTCCAGCGTCGCGAACGCCGCCGCGACGTGGATGGAGCGGAGCCGACCCACCAGCGGCTCGGCGTCCCACCGGCCGACCGTGCCGAGCCGGTGCCCGGAGACCTCCGCTTCCGGTGGGCGGAACGCCTCGAACACCCTGGCGGGACGAGCGCTGGCGCGCCAGATCAGGCCGATGGCCGCGGCCGGGAGCAGGGCGAGCACCGCCAGCCGTAGGCCGGCCGGTCGTCCACCCAACCAGGACAACCAGGTGCGCCCGGCAAGGCAGTGCGGCGCGGACATGCACTTCCACGCGACCAGGTCCAGAGCGGCGCCGGCGACGGCCAGCACGTACAGCGCGGTGAGCGTGAGCGCCAGCAGCCGGCACAGGGATCTGACCAGAGCGTCCGAGCCGGGGTGGGCCGGGCGCATCCAGATCGCCACGTTGGCCAGCATGAACGGCAGCAGAAACACCAGCGCCACGGTCCGGGCCACGGTTCCGGAGGGAAGATCGGCCCAGCGGTACGCCTCCGACGTCGACCGCACCGCGTCGTCGCCGGCCGGAGCCCGGCGCGGCCGGTAGAAACCGCCGCTGGCGTCGCCCGCCACCTGCTCGATCTGCGGCAGGTCCAGCACCTGGCCGGCGCTCGCGCTGGCGGCGCCGTGCACCCGCACCTCCACCACGTCGGCGGGCGCCCCCGGTTCGCCCCACCGTCCTGACGCCTCCGACATCGGCCCCCCGAGCCGTCGTGGGGACCGAGCCCGCGGGATCCGGCCGGGGGCGGCCCCGCCTCCGGCGGCGGTCTACCCCGGTGGGACAGGCCCAACCGTGGAGCGCGCACCCCGGCGGTGTGCGCTCACGGCCGGTACCGCCGCACCGCGGGTGGGCCGCCGCCGGTCCCGTCAGCGGCGGTAGGTGACCTCGAAGTCGAGCTGCCAGTCGGCGCCGTCCTCGGACCTCTCCCAGCGGGCGTCGATGGTGTCGCCGTCCGGGCTCAGCGTCCCGGTGAAGCGCTGGTGGAACCCGGCGGCCTCCCGCCACATCCGCCAGACGCCGTCGGCGAACGTCATGCGGTAGACCCGGTGCACGCCGCGCGCGTCGGCGTACAGCACGCTGAACTCCTCGCCGGCCTCGTCGAGCCCGATCAGCGACGTCACGGGCAACGGGTTGTTCTCCCGCCAGGCCCGCGGCGCGTCGGCCGGCAGCGGCTCCGCGTCGGCGAACTGGCGCAGGAACATGCCGTTCTCGATCCAGGAGAAGTCCGTCCACCCGACGCCGAGCCCGTCGACCTTGGGCTGCACCGTCCACCGGCCGAGGAGCGCGTCGAGTCGTGCCAGTGCGGGATGCCGCTCTGCCATGTCCGTACCTTCCTTCGATGACGGACCACGTCACCGGGACCCGCCCTCCGGCTCGCGCCGCCGGCCCGTGGCTGGGCTGAGCATGTCACGCACCAGGCGCCGCAGCGGCCTCAGCTGTCCGTCCGGCTTCCCGACCCGAGACCCTGGACGGGGCCGCCCCGCCCACCGGGGCGAGGCCGGGCGGCTGTCACAGAACCAAGACATTCCGGCGACGACGTGCGGACGTACGGGGCAGATCATGGCGCTCATGGACCGCGCAGCTTCCGACGCCTCGCTCGCCCAGCCCCCGGCGGCCGGACCGTCGCCGGTGCGACGGCACCCGCCGGCCGGCGGCGCCCCGGGACCCGGCCGCCTGCTCGCGGCAGCCGGCGGATCCCTGCTCGCCCTGGCCCTGACCGGCGGCGTCTTCCTCTGGACGCGCGCCGGGCAGGGAATCGACGCGCTGCTCCTGCCGCGCGCCGAGCGGGGCGGTGGGTACGAGCAGCGGACCGTCCTGCTGAGCCCGGCCCGGACCGTGCTGGCGGTCTTCGGCAGCCCGCTGGTGCTGGTCGTTCTGCTCGGCGCGGTGCTGCTGGTGGGTGTGCTCGGCCGGCGCGCGGCGGCGGGTGCGACGGGCGTCGCCCTGGTCCTCGGCACGGCGGCCGTGGCCGGGGCGGCCAAGGCGGTGCTCCCTCGCGCGGAGTTCCCGATCGAGAGCTCGACCGCCCACAACAGCTTCCCCAGCGGCCACGTCTCGGTGGCGGCGGCCCTGCTGTTGGCGTTCATGCTGGTCCTGCCCAGGTGGGCCCGGTGGTGGCTCGCCCTGCCGGGGGCGGCGGGCGTCTCCGCCGTCGCCGCGGCCACGATGATCGCCGGATGGCACCGGTTCAGCGACGCACTCGGCGGCGTCCTGCTCGCCGTCACGCTGTGCTGCCTGGCCGTGGCCGCGCTGGCCCGCCACGACCGGCCCGACGGGGGAGCGGACGGGCACCCGCCGGGCCGGACGGCGCCGTACGGGCCCGTCGGTGCGGCCGCGGGGACGGTCGGCCTCGTCTGGGCCCTGCTGGTGGTCGTGCCCTCCGCGCCGTTGGAACGCGGGCCCCTCGTGGCGATCGTGACGGCCACCGGGCTGACGGCCCTCGCGGTGGCCGCCGTGGTGTTCCTGCTCGATTCGACCGATTTCGTGGCTTCGGCGGCCCGGCGGAACGCCCCAGCGCCGGCGGGAGCAGGACGACCCGCACCAGCGGGCACCTCTCCGGCCGAAAACGGGCCTCCCACATGGTGAGACGGCGGGGTCAACCCATCCTGCGATACTTGGCGACATGTCCCGCGTCCTGTTGATCGAAGACCACCAGACGGTGCGTGACGGGCTGCAGATGGCGCTGACCCGTCAGGGCCACACCGTGGACGCCGTGGCGACCGGCGAGCAGGGCCTGGACCGGCTGCGGGCGACCCCGTCCGATGTTGTCGTGCTCGACCTCATGCTGCCCGGAATGGACGGGTTCGAGGTGTGCCGTCGCATCCGTACCATGGGCGATCTGCCGATCATCATGCTCACCGCCCGCAACGACGACATGGACGTGGTGGCGGGCCTGGAGGCCGGCGCCGACGACTACGTGGTCAAGCCGGTGCAGGCGCGGGTGCTCGAGGCGCGCATCCGCGCGGTGCTGCGGCGCACCGGCGGGGAGTCGCGGCGCGCCGGCGGCGAACAAACGGGCGTGGAACAGCACGGCGCCCTGACCATCGACCGGGCCGCCCTGGTGGTCAGCAAGGGCGGCGTGCCCGTCGGCCTCGCCCCGACCGAACTGCGCCTGCTGCTGGAGCTGTCCCGTACCCCGGGCCGGGTGCTCTCCCGCCAGCAACTGCTCGAGGCCGTGTGGGAGCACGGCTACCTCGGCGACTCCCGACTCGTGGACGCCTGCGTGCAGCGGCTGCGCGCCAAGATCGAGGACGACTCGTCCGCGCCGGTCTTCGTCCAGACGGTGCGCGGGTTCGGTTACCGGTTCGGGCCCCTGTGAACCCGCCGGGCTGGGCCGGTGGCCGCACGTCCGGCCTGCGGGTCCGACTGCTGCTGGCGTTCGCGCTGCTCGGGGTGACCACCACGGCGGTGGTCGCCAGCGGAAGCTACTTCCAGGCCCGGAGGGTCATCCTTCAGCAGGCGCAGGACGCCGCCGTGGTGTCGCTGACCGACCAGCTCGCGAAGGCCTACCCGCTCCGCCAGCTCCCGCCGACCCAGGACGAACTCGACACGATGGCGCAGCTCCTGTCCGACCGGGACGAGGAGGTGATCGTCTACTACCACGACATGCGCGCGCAGAACGGCCTCGCGCTCGACCCGCTCACCTCCGAACTGCGGCAGTCCGTCCGCGACGGTCGGGTGGCCTGGCAACGCGTCTCGATCGACGGCCAGCCCGTCCTCCTCATCGGGACCCAGCTGATGCTCGACCAGCCCGACGGCACACCCCGACCGTCCGGGTTGGAGGTGTACGCCGTGCGCAGCCTGATCCCCGAACAGCAGAGCATCGAACGCCTCGCCACCCTGGCGTGGGGGACCGGCGGCCTCTCCCTGGTCCTCGCCGTCCTGCTCGCCCTGGTGGCGGCCGGCGGCGTGCTGCGTCCCGTCCGCGAACTGGGCCGTGCCGCGCACCGGCTCGGCGAGGGTGACCTCACGACGCGCCTCGTGGTCCGGGGCACCGACGAGCTGGCCGACGTGGCACGGACCTTCAACAACACGGCCGAGAGGCTGGAGAGACAGGTCGGCGAGCTGCGCCGCATGGAGTCCGACGCGCGGCGCTTCGTGGCCGACGTGTCGCACGAGCTCCGTACGCCGCTGGCCGCGATGACGGCGGTCACCGACGTCCTCGACGAGGAGGCGGACCGGCTGCCCGGGGACGCGGGCCGCGCCGCCCGGCTGGTGAGCCAGGAGACGCACAACCTCACCCGGCTGGTCGAGGACCTCATCGAGGTCAGCAGGTTCGACTCGGGTACCGCGCGGCTCGCCCTCGACGACGTCGACGTGGCCGCCGCGGTCACCGCGACACTCCGGGTGCGCGGCTGGACCGACCGGGTACGGGCCGACCTGCCGCCCGGGGTGATGGCGCGCCTGGACCCGCGGCGGCTGGACGTCATCGTGGCCAACCTCGTCGGCAACGCCCTGCGGCACGGCGCCCCGGCGGTGACGGTGCGACTGGCCGCCGAACCGCACTGGTTCACCGTCGAGGTCCGCGACCACGGCCCCGGCCTGGACCCCGAGGTGCTGCCGCACGTCTTCGACCGGTTCTACAAGGCGGACACGGCGCGCACCCGGTCCGAGGGCAGCGGGCTTGGTCTCGCCATCGCCTGGGAGAACGCCCGCCTGCACCGGTACGCCGGTCAGCGGGGAAGCCTCGTGGCCGGCAACGCGCCGACCGGCGGCGCCGTGTTCACGCTCCGCCTGCCGCGCGCGGCGGAGGCGATGCGGGCGGGAGGCGTACGGTGACGCGCCGGACGGCCACGCGGCCGCTGCTGGCCGGGGTGCTGGTGCTGATCGCCGTGCTCGCGGCCGGTTGCGGAGTCCGACCCAGCGGAGTCATCACCGGCAGCCCCGCCCTCCGCGGTCCGTCCATCGGTGTCGGTCTGTACCTGGTGCGGGACGGAGAGATCACCCTGGTGGTGCGCCCGGCCAAGACGAGACCCTCGCCCGACGAGGTGATCGGGTTGCTGGCGGCCGGTCCCGACGAGTACGAACGCAGCCTGGGGTTCACGAGCGAGGTGCCGGCCGACCTCGCCCCCGCCTCGGTGGGGCCGGTCGCCGACCGGTCCGGCCTCGGGGTGACGCTGTCGGGTCCAGTGGGCACGTTGTCGGCGACCGCGGTCGACCAGATCGTCTGCACCCTCGGCAGCGCCGGAATCGGGGATTCGTCCACCCCCGTCACCCTCCACGGATCCGACGGAGACCGGCAGTCCCAGGTCTGTCCCCGGTTCTGACGCCGACGCCGGCGAATCGCACGGCATCGCCCAGTCCGGTTCGGCGTGTCGAGGAGGGGGCGGGATAGCCTGCCTGCGGTGCCTCGAACCGCGGCCGGAGGAGTCGATGCTGGGATGATGACGGCAGGGCGACCGGTGCCCACGCAGGAGGACGTGCTCGGGTACTTCGACACGCTGTCGAACTGGGGACGGTGGGGCGACGACGACGAGATCGGGACTCTGAACCACATCACCGACGACGTCCGGCTGGCCGCGGCGCGGGCCGTGCGTCACGGCAGGAGCGTGTCGTGCGCGTGGGAGGTCGCCGTACCGGACGAGATGGAGCGGTCGACGACGACGTGCCCGTGCGCCGCCGACATGCCGGGCGCCGAGAACATGCCGCCCGCCTTCCACGCCGACCGGCGCTGGGGCTTCTCGTCCGAGCGGGTGGGCATCACGTTCCACGGCAACACCGTCACCCACGTCGACTCGCCGTGCCACCGGGACGGCACGATGTACAACGGGCGGTCGCACTCGTTGGTCGACCCGGCGACGGGATCGGGGTGGGCGGCCGTCACGGCGGCGGCGAACGGGATCGTCACCCGTGGTGTCCTGCTGGACATCGCGAGAGTCCGCGACGTGCCGTGGTTGGAACCGGGGCAGGCCGTGTTTCCCGATGACCTGGAGGAGGCCGAGCGCCGCCAGGGTGTGCGGGTGCGGTCCGGCGACGCGGTGCTGCTGCGGACCGGCCGCGGCCGCGTCCGTCACGAGGCGGGTGCGGCCAGCGGTGTCACGCAGGCCGGCTGGCACGCGTCCTGCCTGCCCTGGCTGCACGAGCGGGAGGTCGCGCTGATCGGCGCCGACACCCCCCAGGACGTTCAGCCGTCGGGGTACGACGACGTGCTGATGCCGGTTCACGCCGTGAGCCTCGTCGCGATGGGTCTGTGGCTGCTCGACAACTGCGACCTGGAGGCGTGCGCGACGACGGCTGCCGAGCTCGGCCAGTGGGCCTTCCACCTCGCCGTCGCGCCGGTCCGCTTCGCCGGTGCGTCCGGCAGCCCGGTCAACCCGATCGCCACGTTCTGACCCGAGTCGGCTCACAAGCGTGCGTGCCTCCGGCGCCGACGTGGACCGGTCGCCGCCGTGCTCGGGCTGCGCTGCCACCGCGTCGCTCACGCCAGGTCGACCGGGCCGTAGCGGGTCCGGTCGGCGCCGGTGCTCAGCGCCCAGTAGCGGTCGCCGTACGACCAGTGCCACCACTCCGTCGGATAGTTCACCAACCCGGCGGCCAGCAGGGCCGCGCCGAGGACCGTGCGATTGCGGCGCGCCTCCGGGCCGACGCGGGGCGACCACGTGAAGCAGGCGTCGGCGCTCGCCACGGGCGTGGCGTTGACGGCCGTGCCCATGTCCAGTTCCCGGCCGTCGGCCGTGCACAGGGTGAGGTCGACCGTGCCGCCGGTGCTGTGCGGGGCGACCTCGGGCGGCGAGACGTACTTGCTCGCCTCGACCCGGAGCCGTTCGGCCTCCCAGTCCGGGTGGCGCCGGCGCAGCTCGTCCCGGTAGCCCCGGAAGTACTCCGCCTGGAGCGCCAGCGGCCGATACCCCTCGACGACCAGCAACCGCAGCCCGTCCGGCAGGGACCGTTGGGCGGCCAGCAGCCGCTCCACGGTCCCCTCCCGCAGGTGCGCGTACGCCCCGGCGGGGTCGGCCAGGCGGTCGTCGACGCGCAGGTCCGCGATCTCCCGCAGGTCGACCAGGGCCTCGCCGGTGTCGCCCACCGGGACGGCGGCGATGAGCGGGTCGGAGAGCAGGATCATGACGGGACCACCGCGCCGGCGGCCGGCCGCGCCGACCTCGCCGACCGGCCGGACCGGGCCCGATCGTGGTCGGCGAGCGCCCCGGCCACCAGGATGTCGAGCAGGTCGGGGAACGCGATGCCCGCCTTCTGCCAGATCCGGGGGTACTGGGACGCGCTCGTGAACCCCGGGAACGTGTTGACCTCGTTCACGATGGGCTCGGTCCAGCCGGTCGCAGGAAGGAAGAGGTCGACGCGCAGCAGGCCGCGACAGTCGAGGGCGTGGAAGGCGCGTACCGCCCGGTCCTGGAGCAGCGCGGTGGTGGCCGCGTCGAGCGGGGCGGGGATGTGGAAGACGGCACCGCCGTCGTACTTCGCGTCGTAGTCGAAGAACCCGGCCCCGGTCACGCTGATCTCCAGGGGAGGGCCGGCCTCCAACCGGCCGTCGGGATGCTGCAGGACGGCCACGTCGATCTCCCGTCCGTGCGCCGCCTGCTCCACCAGGACCTTCGGATCGTGCTCGCGGGCCCGGCCCAACGCGGCGGGAAGCCCGCTCCAGTCGTCGACCCGGGCGACGCCCAGGCTGGAACCGGCCCGCGCGGGCTTGACGAAGACCGGCAGGCCCAACCGTCGCCGGTCGGCCGGGGAGACCTCGTCGCCGGGACGCAGAACCACGCCCGCACTGACCCGCAGCCCCTCGGCGGCCAGGAGCTTCTTGGTGACGGCCTTGTCCATGCCGGCCGCGCTCGCGAAGACGCCGTTGCCGACGTACGGCACGCCCAGCCACTCCAGCAGCGACGCGACCGTGCCGTCCTCGCCGTACGGGCCGTGCAGGGCCGGGAACACCACCTCCTGGGCGGCGAGGACGCGCAGCGCCGAGGCGAGGGGCTCCGGCCGGCCGTCGACCCGCCACCCGCCGTCCCGCCCGATGAGCACCTCGGTGACCTCGTACCGGTCGCGGTCCAGCGCCGCGAGGATGCTCACCGCCGAGTGGCGGGACACCTCGTGTTCACCGCTCTGCCCGCCGTACAGCACCGCCAGTCGTGTTCTCATGACTTCTCCGTCTCCCCGTGCAGGTAGCTCCGGGCCACCCGGGCCCCGATTCCGGTCAAGATCTCGTGCGGGTTGGTCCCCGCCCACCGCGCCCACTCCGTGACCGTCGGCGCCGCGCTGTCGCAGCGCCGACCGAACACCACGACCGGGTCGCCGATCGTCACGGGCGCGTCGCCAACGTCCACGACGCACTGGTCCATGGCGACGCGGCCGACGACCGGGCAGCGCCGGCCGGCGAGCCACACCGCGGCGCGGCCCTCGGTGGCCCGGGGCAGGCCGTCGGCGTAGCCGAGCGGCAGCAGCGCCAGGGTGGTCGGGCGGCTGGTCACGTGGTCCGGCCCGTAGGACACACCGGTGCCGGCCGGTACCCGCTTCACGTTGACCACCGTGGTGCGCAGCGTCATCGCCGCGCGCAGCCCGACGGCGCCCCCGCCGGTCCCGCCGAACGGGTCCACCCCGTACAGGGCCAGCCCGATGCGGCAGAGGTCGAAGCGGGTCCGCGGTGCGGACAGGGCGGCCGCCGAGTTGGCCAGGTGCACCAGGTCCGGGTCGAGACCGGCGCCGCGGGCGATGCGCAGTGCCTCCTCGAAGGCCGCCACCTGCCGCGGCACGGCCGGACTGCCCGGCACGTCGGCGTCGGCGAGGTGGGACCACACCCCGCGTACGCGGATGCTGCCCTCCACCTCGTACTTCCGGGCCCAGGCCACGAGTTCGGGCCAGTCCTCCCCGGCGGCGCCGTTGCGCGACAATCCGGTGTCGGCCTTGAGCTGCACCATGGCGGGTGCGCCGAGCCGGCGGGCCGCGTCCGCGACCGCGCGCAGGTGGACGGGCGTCGACACACCGACGTCGACGCCGGCGGCGATCAGCGCGGCGAAGTCCTCGTCCGGGCGGTACAGCCAGCTCAGCGTGGGCGCCGTGACGCCGGCCGAGCGCAGGGCCAGTGCCTCCGCCGCGGAGGTCACCCCCAACCAGCGGGCGCCGGCGCCCAGTGCGGCGCGCGCGACCGCCGCCGCGCCGTGCCCGAACCCGTCCGCCTTCACCACGGCCATCACCGGGGTGCCGGCGGCTGTCGCGACCGTCCGCACGTTGCGGGCGATCGCGGCGAGGTCGATCTCCGCCTCGGCCAGCGCCGCCATCACGCCAGCTCCGCTCGGCGGTGGCGCGGAAGGTCGAACAGCCAGGACGCGCCCGACGCGGTCAGCCCGCGGTGGATGGCGAGGCTCAGGCCGATCACCAGCGCGGTCAGCAGGACCGGGTAACCGAGCACGACCAGGCTCTGCCCGGCCGGGCCCAGCCCGGACAGCGGCGCGGCGAGCAGCCCGTGCAGCAGGGCGAGGGTCGGCATGTGGATCACGTAGACGGGCAGCGTCGTGCGGCCGAGCCGGGCGAGCGGCCGGCCGAGGGCGGGCCGGCGGCACAGACGCGCGGCGGCGGTGACCCCGAAGGCGACCGCCACGACGGAGACCAGCGGCCACACACCGAACCAGCGCTGCGCGCCGGTCCCGGCCATCACGGCGAGGGCGAGGGCGTACGCGCCGGCCGTCAGCCCGAGCCGGCGCCGGGTCGCCGTGGCCGCCCAGCGTTCGATCTGTGGGCGCAGGTGCAGTCCGGCGAGGAAGAAGACCAGGTTCTGGTACAGGCCACCGCGGTTGCCGGGAGTGTCGAGCAGGCCGGCGGCGGCGACGGCGGACAGCGCGGCGGCCGGCACGAGGACCACCGCGGGGCGCATCCGGCGCAGGGACTTGGCGAACGCGAAGTAGAGGGCCAGGGCGTACAGGTACCAGAGGTTGGACGGCGTCACGGTGAGCTGCGCCAGCAGGCCGGACGCGGACGTGGCGCGGTCGGTCGGGAACTCCGGGGCGGCGGCGAGGACCGCGGTGTGGATCAGCAGCCAGGCGGCGTACAGGTAGAGGAAGCGGGCGATCCGGCTCCGCACGACGACCCGCCAGGGCCGCTGGACGGCGTTCGTGGCGAAGACCCCGGAGATCGTGAAGAACAGTGGCATGCGCAGCGGCAGGAGCTGTTCGCCCAGCGTCCCCCACAGGCCCGGAACGGGGACGCCGAGGTGCCAGTCGACCTGCAGGTAGTCCTTGACGATGACGTGCCACGAGACCACGAGGATGATGCAGGCGCCCTTCGCGGCGTCCGCCCACTCCGCGCGCGGTGGCCGGCCCGGGCCGGCGCCGCTCGTCGTGCTCCCGGGCGGCGCCGGCCGCGGGGCGGGGGATAGCTGTCGGATCACGAGGCCGAAGGTGCCAGCCGCATGTGCGCACATGATCCGCGAACTGTCATGAGCCGGTAACGGAGTCCCGGGCCGTGTCACGGCGGGGCCAGTTCGGGAGGGCGGACGGCTACAGCGCCGACACGGGCACCACGCGCAGCCCGTCGACCCCGTCGAGTTTCAGCAGGTCGGCCAGCCCCGGTGCCTTTCCTTCCACGTGCAGCTGGAACCGGAGCGACGGCCGCGCCAACTCGGGGTCCAGCTGCGCAACCAGCTCGCCGTTGCCTTCACACCGCTGGCGGAGGCGTTCGTACGCCGCGTCGCCGTCCTCGAACGCCACCGAGTCGGCCTGCGGCAGCGCGTGTACGGCGTCTTCGACCGCGGTCCGCCGATCGCTTGCGATCGCCGTCTCCAGCTCGACCACCACCCCGATCCGGGATGGCGGCGGGTCCATCTCCGTGCTGCCGAGGGTCACCTCGTCGACGCCGTCGACCCCGGCCATCGCCAGCTCGACGGCTTCCGCGATCGTGGGGTCGGTGACACTGGCCCGGAACGACTCCGGCATGTGCTCCGGCCTCATCGCCGCCAGCAGATCCGGTCGGTCCTTCATCATCTCCTTGCTGCGCTCGTACGCCTCGTCGCGGGTTTCGAGGGTCACCTCCCGGACGCTCGGCATCGAGCGGAGCCGCTGCTCCACGGCGGTCTTCTGCTCGGCCGTCACCTCGTTGTCGAGGAAGACGGTCACACCGGTGGGCCCGGTCGGCTCCGGCTCGGAGGCACAGGCGGGCAGCGTCAGCAGGAGCAGGCAGGCCAGTATCGGCGCGATTCGGCGCATGGGGTCCGATCGTAGGTGATCATGGCGCGGCGTACGGTCCCACGATCGAAGCCGGCAGTGGTGCGCGGGCGGGGCTCAGGGCCGCGCCGGTCCGCTCCGGGCCCGGTGCCGGCGTACGGCGTCGCGGTTGGCGCAGCGGGGCGAGCAGTAGCGTTGCCGGCCGGTGCGGGACAGGTCGGCGTAGATGGTCGCGCATCCGTCGCGGGAGCACCGGCCCAGCCGGTCCATGCCACGGCCGGTGAGGTGCAGCGCGGTGCCGACGCTGATGAGGGCGCGCAGCACCGCCGACAGCGGCACCCCGTCGTCGCGGTAGTGCAGGTGCCACTGCCCGTCGGCGTGGTCGGTGAGCCGCGGGTACGTCGACGCGCTCGCGAGCATCCGGTTGAGCAGCGCCGCCCGCTCGCGGACCGAGGTGGCGTCGACGATCGCGCACCAGTCCTCGACGAGCCGGAGCGTGACCGGCAGGTCGTCGTCGCGTACGGGCATGTCCATCGCCACCCCGGCCGTCGCGCAGCGACCGGCCAGCTCCGCGATCGACGCGGGAGGGTCGTTGGCGAGGTCGACGGCCAACCGCACCGGATCGGCGCCGTAAGGGTTGAGATGCACAATGCCATTACACCAGGCTGTGGGCATGAGCGACAGCGACGGGCACGTGTGGCGGACCCGGTCCCGGCACCGGACGAGCGAGGGGATCGTCTACTACCAGTGCTGCCACTGCGGGCTGTGGCGGATCCACGCGGGCCGGGTGAGCGGGAGCCCGGCGGGCGTCTTGCCGCTCTCGGCGCGCCGGCCACGCCGCTGACTTTTGTTAGGTCATCTAAAAGTTTCGTTGCATCTATGTAAAGTGGTAATGTCGGCGATCGATCTTTCGTGTCACGCGATCGTAATCGCCGGTCCCGGGAGAGAAAGTGGCACGGCTTCGTCCCGGCCCGGACTCGCACCCACCGGGAGGAAGCATGACCGCACCACACCGGCAGAGACGCCGGCGCACCGTGCTCGCGGCCGCGGGCGCCGCTCTGGCCACCCTGCTCGCCGCCGCCCCGCTCGCACCGGCCGCGGCCGCACCCGCGGCCGACGTCCCGCCGCAGGAACCGGGCGTGACCCTCCGCTCGTTCGACATGGGCGTCCCGCTGTCGGCGCTGTGCACCCTCAAGCCGGCGCAGACACCGAACGTCGACAAGCTCATGCCGCAGATCAACTGGACCACGACGGACGAGTTCGGCCTGTCCGACCGGTTCATCACCCACGCCATCGCCAACCTCACCGTCCCCAGCGACGGTGAATACACCTTCCGGCTCACGAGCGACGACGGGTCGCGGCTGACGATCGACGACCAGCTCGTCGTCGACCACGACGGCCTCCACGGCGAAACCGCCAAGGAAGGGTCCGTCACCCTGGGCGCCGGCCTGCACCCCCTGTTCGTGGAGTTCTTCGAGAACGGGGGCGGCCAGGTGCTGCGCCTCGAGTGGCGGGTACCCGGCGCGGACGACTTCGCGCTCGTCCCGGCCTCCGCCCTGAGCACCGAGGCCGGCGTCGTGCGGGTCACGGCGCCCGGCTGGAAGTACTGCGAGGGCGCCACCGACTCGGCCGGCGACGGCCTGCCGCTGGACCGGGTGCACCCGGGCTACACGCTCACCGACCTGCGACCCGACGGCTTCCAGCCGCAGGTCACCGGCATGGCCTTCCGGCCCGACGGCGACCTGGTCATCTCGACCTGGGGCGGCACCGACAACGCCACCGGCGAGGTCTACGTCGTCGAGGGAGTGACCGGGCGGACGGGTCCGGAGCGGGTGGCCTACCGCCGGTTCGCCGACGGGCTGCGCGAGCCGCAGGGCGTGGCGGTGGTCGACGGCACCGTCTACGTGAGCCAGAAGCACGAGCTGACGGCCCTGCGCGACACCGACGGCGACGGCGTCGCGGACGACCGGAGGACGGTGGCGACCTGGCCGTGGGGACGGAACTTCCACGAGTTCGCGTTCGGTCTCCTCTACCGGGACGGCTACTTCCACCTCAACCTGTCCGTGGCCATCAACCAGGGCGGCGCCACCACCGTGCCCCAGCCCGCGCCGAACCGCGGAACCTCGATCAAGGTGAACGCGAGGACCGGCGAGATCACCTACGTCGCCGGAGGCCTCCGCACCCCCAATGGGATCGGGTGGGGCCCGCAGGGCGAGGTCCTCGTCACGGACAACCAGGGCGGCTGGCTGCCCGCGTCCAAGCTGGTCCAGATCCGGCAGGACGCGTTCTACAACCACTACACGACGCCCGCGGGACCGTTCGACGACAACGCCGTGACGCGTCCCATCGTCTGGTTGCCGCAGAACGAGATCGGCAACTCGCCGTCCACGCCCGTCCTGCTCAAGCAGGGGCCGTACGCGGGGCAGCTCGTCGTCGGCGACGTCACCTACGGCGGCCTCCAGCGCGTCTTCCTCGAGAAGGTCGAGGGGCAGTACCAGGGCGCGGTGTTCCGGCACACGCAGGGCCTGGAGTCCGGCATCAACGAGGTGGCCCTCGGCCCCGACGGCGCGCTCTACGTCGGTGGCCTGGGCGCCGGCGGCAACTGGGGCCAGGAGGGCAAGCTCACGTACGGCCTGCAGAAGCTGGCCCCGAACGGGACCTCGGTCTTCGAGGTCAAGCGGATGCGCGCGTCCCACGTCGGCTTCGAGCTGGAGTACACCGAGCCGCTGTCGGCCGACACCGCGCAGAAGCTCGCCGAGGCGTACCAGGTGACGCAGTGGCGCTACGGCGCGACGAGCCAGTACGGCGGCCCGAAGCTCGACCTGGAGACGCTCACGGTCGCCAAGGCCGAGCTGTCGGCCGACCGCCGCACCGTCAAGCTCCGGATTCCGGGCCTGAAGGAGAACCGGGTGGTGCACGTACGCTCCCCGCGCCCGTTCACGTCGGCCGACGGCGAGGAGCTGTGGAACACTGAGGCCTGGTACACGCTCAATGAGATCCCGGGACGTGTGGTGCAGCCGCAGACCTTCTTCGAGGCCGAAGAGGGCCGGACGGTCGCGGTCGGTATGGCCACGGACCACGCGGCCTACTCCGGCGGTGGCTTCGCCGCCGGGTTCGCCCAGGACGGCTCGTCGACGTCGATCGCCGTCGACGTGCGGGAGAGCGGCACGTACGACCTGGCCATGCGCTACAGCAACGGCCCGAACCCGTATTCCGGCGAGAAGCAGCTGAGCCTGTACGTCAACGGTGAGCGGGTGGAGCAGACGGTCTTCCCGTCCACGGTGACCTGGGAGGAGTGGGGCACCGTCACCACCACCGTGAGGCTGGCGAAGGGGCGCAACGTGGTCGAGTACCGCAAGGAGGCCGCCGACTCCGGGCACGTGAACCTCGACGTCCTCGCCGTCCGGCCCCACGGCGAGCGCATCACGCTGTTCGACGGCGGCGACCTCACCGAGTGGCAGCACAGCGACGGCCGTGAGCCGGAGTGGACGGTCGCCGACGGCACCATGACGGTGCGCGGCGGCGACCTGCGCACGGTGCAGGCCTTCGGCGACTTCCGTCTGCACGTGGAGTTCAACCTGCCGCTGTACCCGCCGGACGTGACCGGCCAGGCGCGCGCCAACAGCGGCGTGTACCTGCAGGACCGCTACGAGATCCAGGTGCTCGACTCGTTCGGCATCGACCCGCCGCAGAACAACGACGCCGCGGCCATCTACAACCAGAAGGCCCCGGACGTGAACGCGGCCCGGCCGCCGCAGACCTGGCAGACGTACGACATCGTCTACCGGCAGGCCCGCTACGACGCGGCCGGCAACAAGGTCGAGAATCCGCGCGTGACCGTGGTGTGGAACGGCGTCACCGTGCACGACGACGTCGAGATCCTCGGCCCGACCGGCGGCAGCCGGCCCGAGGGCCCGGCGGCCGGAGCCATCCGCCTGCAGGACCACGGCAACCCGGTGCAGTACCGCAACATCTGGATCGAACCGCTCACCCGGTAGATCGCGCGCCACCTGACGCGCCGGCCGGGACCGGTCCACCCGCCCGGCCGGCGCGTCGTCGTCGGGGACGCGCCGGCCCGGCCGCCAGCGTGTGAGCCGGCGGGGCGGATCGGGGCGCCAGGCGACGCGGAGCGTCTCCGGGACGCCTACCCGAGCGCCGACTCGCCGCCCGGGTAGGCGAACGACGAACGGGGCGAGTAGAAACCCCACACGACCTGCAGCGGTTCGGCCGGGCGCAGCGCGTACACCGGGTGGTCGGGCTCCAGGAACTCCAGCGACTCCACCACGAAGGGGTCGACCGGCTCCGCCACGAACGGGTAGTTGCCGCTCAGCAGCCTGCCGTCGAGGCGGGTGAGGTAGCGGAGCTGCCCCCGGTTCACGGCGTCGCCGGTGCGGCCGACGCGGGCCGTCGTCCTGATGACCGGCACGCCGTCGGCCTCGGTCGTGGCGACCAGGCGGTGGCCCCGCACGTCGATCGTCGTCGTCCCGGCCGCGGCCGGGACGCCGCGGGCGGCGGCGTACGCGCGGACCGCCGGACTCGAGTTGAGGTAGTGCGTCCACCAGCGGCCGGGGGTGACGCCGTCGGGGGCGTCGACGCCGGACAGGTCCGGACCGATGTACGTGAGCGAGTACGCGCCGAAGCCGGACGTCTGCCCGTCGCCGTCGACGACGTACTGGTTCATGAAGACCTGGCGGTTCGGTGCCGGTTCGAGCCCGTCGGGCACGAGGGCCGCCACGGCCTCCGGATCGGCCGGTAGCCAGCCGAAGTAGATCATCCTGCTGTTCACGACGAGCTGCGGAGCGACGATGTCGGTCACGAGGGGGGACCCTTCCGCGCGGCTTCGGTGTGTGATCGCGACGCTACGGAGAGAGCCCACGGCAGACAACGACGGATTGCCGACACGCGAGACCGTCACGCATCTGTCCACTCCGCACGACGGAGAGTGAACCGGACCCGTCCGCCGTGCGTGCCTTCCAGTGGGTACCGGCAGGCCCACCGACCGTAACGACCCGGGCCTGCGCCCACGTTGAACAGGCAGAACACCACATCGGACCGGCGTCGTCGCAGGCCCGCAACCGGCCCCGCGGCGCAGGTCACCACTCGGGCAGGAAAGGGAGCTTGGCATGCACGCACGGATCCTCCGTACCGTCGTCCCGCGCCGCAGGACCCCCGACGTACCGCCTGGATCGCCGGGACGCCGTCCGGCACGGCCGGGTCGCTACCGGCTTCGCGCCGCCGCCGCCCT
Source organism: Micromonospora costi (assembly GCF_003626655.1). Classification (GTDB taxonomy): domain Bacteria; phylum Actinomycetota; class Actinomycetes; order Mycobacteriales; family Micromonosporaceae; genus Micromonospora; species Micromonospora costi. The sequence continues at coordinate 506,591 of NZ_RBAN01000004.1, read as the reverse complement.
GCTGGCCGTCGCCGCGTCGGGACTCGCCGCGACCGTCCCCGGCGCGCCCGCGAACGCCGAGCCGGGCGGCCCCACCATGCTCGACCGGAAGCTGGCGGTGCGGACGGCCGCCACGGGCCTGGTGAGCCCGACGGGCATGGCGTTCCTCGGCGACGACGACCTGTTGGTGATCGAAAAGACGACCGGTCGGGTCCAGCGCGTCGTGGATGGCGCCGTCGCCGGCACACCGCTGGACCTCGCCGTCAACGCCGCCTCCGAACGGGGTCTGCTCGGGATCGCCCTGCACCCGCGCTTCCCGGCCGATCCCGGGGTCTACCTGTACTGGACGGAGAGCACGACCGGCGCGGACACCACGGTCCTCGAGGAGACCCCGCTGCTCGGCAACCGGGTCGACCGGTTCGTGTGGAACGGCAGCACCCTCACGTTCGACCGCACCCTGATCCGCATCCGCGCCACGCAGGAGGACGCCGGCCAGCCCGCGCGCGGCAACCACAACGGCGGGGTGATCAGCTTCGGCCGCGACGGGAAGCTGTACGTCTTCACCGGTGACCTCGGCCGGCGCGGCCAGCTCCAGAACCTCACCTGCGGTCCGACAGCCGTCTGCCCCGGGCCGGTCGTGCCCGACGACCAGTTCGGCGGGCCGCGGGCCGACCGCGCCCACCTCAGCGGCGTGGTGCTGCGCCTCAACGACGACGGAAGCACGCCCTGGAACAACCCGTTCTTCCGCGTCGGCGCGGCCATGGGCGGCGAGGTCGGCGCCACCGTCCAGAAGATCTACTCGTACGGCCACCGCAACGGCTTCGGCATGGCGGTCGACCCGCGCAGCGGCGACGTGTGGATGCAGGAGAACGGTGACGACAGCTTCAGCGAGATCAACCGGCTCGAACCGGGCATGAACGGCGGCTGGATCCAGATCGCCGGGCCGGTGTCGCGGATCGGCCAGTTCAAGGAGATCGAGACGACGTTCGGCGGGCAGAACCTCCAGCAGCTGCGGTGGCCGCCGTCGAACATCGCCGACAGCCCGTGGACGGCGCTCAGCCGGCTGTTCATGCTGCCCGGGGCGCACTACAGCGATCCCGAGTTCAGCTGGAAGTGGGAGGTCGCACCCGGCGGCATGGGCTTCCTCGACAGCCGGGCGCTCGGGCCGGAGTACCGGGGCGACCTGTTCCTGGGCGCCGCGACCGGTGCCCTCGAAGGCGGCTACCTCTTCCGCTTCAACCTGACCGGCAACCGCCGCCAGATCGCGGTCGATGATCCCCGGCTGCGAGACCGGGTGGCGGACAACCTGGCCAAGCACGAGATCACCGAGAGCGAGAGCCTGCTCGTCGGCCGGGACTTCGGCACCGTCACCGACATCGAGACCGCTCCGGACGGCACCCTCGCCGTCCTCTCGCTGACCAACGGCGCGGTCTACACGATCCACCGGCGCTGACGACCGACGCCCGGGGGTGACCCGCCCGCCCGACGCGGACGGGCGGGTCACCTCGTACGTCCTCGGCCCCCGGCCGTCAGGCGACGGGCGGCGCGAGCGCGGCCGTGCCCCAACCTTCGGGAACGGGAAGACCGGCCTCCCGCCGGGCCATGATCGCGGCGCCGACCTGCGCGGCCTGGGCGCCGAAGGCCGACCGCAGCACCGGGGGCGGCGGCCGCCACGCGAGGGCCCCCCGGAGGGCGTCGCGTACCGGGTCGAAGAACAGCGCGCCCGCGTCCGCGAGGCCACCGCCGAGCACGATGCGGGCCGGGTCGAGGGTCAGGGTCAGGGTGGCCAGGGCGGTCCCCAGCGCCCGCGTCGCGTCGTCCCACACGGCACGGGCCACCGGGTCGGTGGCGACCGCGTCGGCGATATCCCGGCTGTCCGCCCCCGGCGTGCCGCCCAACCGGGCGTAGCGACGGGCCAGCCCGCCGGCGGAGGCGTACACCTCCAGGCATCCCCGCTGCCCACAACTGCACGGCTCCCCGCCGGGGTAGACGGGCATGTGGCCGACCTCGCCGGCCGCGCAGGTGGCGCCGGGCACCGGCGCGCCGTGCACCACCACGGCCGCGGCGATGCCGGTGCCCAGCGGCAGCAGCAGGAAGTTGTCGAGGCCGCTGGCCGCCCCGGCCACCGCCTCGGCGACACCGGCGGCACGCGCGTCGTGCCCGACCGCCACCGGCAACCCGAGGTCGTCGGAGACGAGGGCGCGCAGCGGCACGTCGCGGAACCGGAGGTTGGCGGCGTACCGCACCACACCCGCCACCTCGTCGACGAGGCCCGGCGTGACCACGCCGATCGCGGCGGGCGTGGCGCCGAGGGCGAGTGCGTCGTCGCGCAACTGGAGACACAGTGACCGGACGGCCTTGACCGGATCGTCGTCGGCCCGCGACGGCACGGTCAGCGAATGCCGGATGTGCCCGTCGTCGCCGACCACGGCCCCCTTGATGGTCGTCCCGCCGACGTCGACGGCGAGGACGCACCGGTCTTCGGGCTGGGTCACGCGATCACCCGGTCACCACGGCGAGGTCCGCGGTGAAGTCGCGGTCGAGCGGAAACATCGGTCGCACCACGTTCCGGTACGGCAGCCGCGCGAGATCCTGGTCGACCCCGCCCGGGGTGAGCGCCAGCAACCAGTCGCCGGCGGCGTCGAACAGTTCGGGTTCGAGGTAGCCGATCTTCACCACGACGAGGTCCACCGCGTCGACCGTGACCCCCAGCCGCTCGTAGGAACTCAGCAGGCGGTACTGCATCCGGCGGGACGTCACGAAGACGCTGCATCCGCCGACCCGCACGCTCACGCACCGCCCGCCGTCGGGGTCGTCGGCGACCGCCTCCAGCGTGCCCTCCAGCGGCAGCGGACCGGGGGCCCGGGAGTCGATCCGCCCGCCGACCGTGACCCGCACCGGCGAACCGATCGGCTGGTCGGCGATCTGCGCCACGGCCTGCGGGTCGACCAGCGAGGCGAAGACGGCGCGGCGCGATCCGTCGCGGATCTCGGGCCGGGCCAGCATCCGGTCGAGGGCGAACGTGACGTCGTCGGCGCCCCCGGCCCCGGGGTTGTCACCCGAGTCGCTGATGAAGAACGGTCGCCGGGCCGGATCGGCGACCGCGGCGAGCGCCGTGTCGAGGCACTCGTCCATGGAGCCGGTCGGGGCCACGAAGGCGAACTCGTCGCGGGCGGCCCAGAAGTGGTCGCCGAGCTCGCGGGCCGCGTCGGTGGTGGCGGCGGCGTCCGTGCCCGTGACGACGACGGCGCCCTGACAGCGAGGCTGGTCGGCCCAGGCGAATCCGATCCAGATCGCCGCGTCGACGATGCCCGCCCGGGCCTCGATCTCGGGGATCCGCGCGTAGAGCCCCCGGGCGGGCTCCTCGCGGGTGCTGGTCATCTCGCCCGGTAGCAGGATCGGCACGTGGACGAGGGCCTTGTGTGGGCGTCGCTGCCGGCGCAGCGCCTCGACCAGGTTGCGGGCGGCGCGTTCCCGGGTCTCCCACACGTCGACGTGCGGGGCGGTGCGGTAGCAGGTGAGCAGGTCGCAGGCGTCGAAGAGCACCGGTGAGACGTTGCCGTGCAGGTCCATGGCGGTGGAGATGAACGGCTCCGGCCCGATCGCCGAGCGGATGGCCGTGACGAGGTCGCCCTCGGCGTCGTCGCGTCCCACGACGCTCATCGCGCCGTGGAAGTCCAGCAGCATGCCGTCCAGCGGGCCGGCGGCGGCCAGCTTCTCCACGATCTCGCCCGCCCAGGCCTCGTAGGTGGCGGGGTCGACCGCGCCGCCGGGCAGCGCCCGGGCGTGCACGAGTGGGATCCACTCGACGTCGACGGCCCAGGGCCGGGCGGGGGAGAGCCAGTCGTACCGCGCCAGGAGCGCGTCGCCGCGGGTGACCTCGAAGTCGTCGGCGGTGCTCACGTGGGGCGAGAACGTGCTGGATTCGATGTGGATGCCGCCGATGGCGATGCGGAGGGGACGGGGCACGGGTGTTGGCTCCTCAGGAGGGTCGTACGTCGGCCGTCGTGCGCAGCAGGTGCCCGAGGCCGACCAGGGCCGCATCGGGGCCCGCGACGCTGGCTTCGATGATCAGGGACTGGGTCATGGACGGTAGGCAGCGCTCGTAGAGCATCCCGCGGGTGGCGGCCACGTAGACGTCGAGGCTGGACAGTGCGCCGCCGATGACGACGGCGTCGGGGTTGAGGAAGTTGACGAGGCCGGAGAGGGCGACCCCGAGCAGTCGGCCGGCGTGGCGCACCATGGTGACCACGGTCGGGTCGGCGTCGCTGACCGCGGCCATGATGTCGCGGACGCTGGTCGCCGGCGAGCCCTGCTCGCCGAGCTGGCGGGCCAGCGCGGCGCCGCTGGCGACGGTCTCCAGGCAGCCCCGGCTGCCGCAGGAACAGACCCGCTCGCCGCTGTCGGCCACCCGTACGTGGGTGACGTCGCCGCTGAGGCCGCGGCCTCCGCGGTAGACCTGGCCGTCGCTGACCAGGCAGGCGCCGATGCCGGTACCGGCCTTCACGTAGATCATGTCGCCGGGTTCCTGGCCCCGGGTCACGTACTCGCCGATCGCCGCCGCCTTGGCGTCGTTGTCGACGACCACGGGCACCTGGAAGCGCGCGGCGAGGTGGGCGCTCGCGTCGAAGCCGCTCCAGCCGGGCATGCGGGCCGGGCCGACGAGCCGCCCGTGCGGGAACTCGACCGGGCCCGGCAGGGCGACGCCGACGCCGAGCAACGGCTGGCCGGGCGCGGTCGCCGCCTGGAGCCGCGCGAACGTCGCCGCGACGACGTCGAAGACCTCGTCGGGGCCGGCGGCGATCTCGATCGCCACCTCCTCGGTCGTCACCAACCCACCGCCGGGCGCGCACAACCCCACGCGGGCGTGCCGGCCGCCCAGCTCGGCGACGGCGAGGACGCCCTTCGTCTCGCGCAGGCGCAGGATCCGGGGACGCCGGCCGCCGGTGGAGCGGCCGACCCCCTCCTCCAGGATCACTCCCTCCTCGAGGAGCCGGCGCACCACGGCGGTGACGGTCGAGGGGGCGACCTGCAGCGCCTCGACGAGGTCGGCGCGCGAGGTCGCCGCACCGCTGCCCAACAGGTCGAGGGTCTGGTCACGCAGAGTGGCGGAGATCGATGGTTCCACGTTGCCTCTCCTCGGTCGGGCGGTCCTCCGGCGCCGCCTCAGTGTGTCGCAGCGCCGAGGGCGGTGCGTTCCGGAGTCCGCGCGAAGAGTATCGGTCGATACTTCGCCGACTTCGAGCGTACCCCGACCTAAGTTGCCGAATAAAGAGGGAAATTTTCGTTGACTCGGTACTTCGGCGCGGATACATTCTCCGCGTCGAACGTCGAGGAGCAGCACAGGGCGGCTGGACACATGGCGCCGCCGCCGGCGCCCGGCGACGCGGGGCACGTGCAATCAATCGAGGAGACTCATGAGGAGCAGATTTCCCGGGCGCGCCCTCCGCGGCGCGGTGGCGGTGGTAGGCGCGATCGCCCTCGGGGCGGGCCTGGTCGCCTGCGGTGGCGACAGCGGTTCGTCGAAGAGCGGCGGCAGCGAGGGCAAGGACACCGCGACCGTCGCCTTCCGCACCCCCAACTGGATCCTGCCGATCTCGGCACCCGGGTTCACCCAGGGCGAGAACGCCATCTTCGGCCAGGCGCTCTACCGGTCCCTGTACCAGTACAAGCTGGACGGCACGGCGCAGTACAACATCGACCCGCAGCGCTCGATGGCCGAGCCGCCCGTGCTGAGCAACGGTGGCAAGACGCTGACCATCACCCTGAAGGACAACACCTGGTCCGACGGCAAGCCCGTCACCACCAAGGACATCCAGTTCTGGTACGACCTCGTCACCGCGAACAAGGACAAGTGGGCGTCCTACCGGGCCGGCGGCTTCCCGGACAACATCGCCGAGTGGTCGGTCAAGGACGAGAAGACCTTCTCGATCACCACGACGAAGGCGTACAACACCGCCTGGTTCGTCGACAACCAGCTCAACCGCATCACCCCCATGCCGCAGCACGCCTGGGACAAGGACTCCGCGGGCGCGGCCGTCGGCAACCTGGCCAGCACGCCCGAGGGCGCCAGGAAGGTCTTCGACTTCCTGACCGCCGCCTCCAAGGACCTCAAGACGTACGCCTCCAACGAGCTGTGGAAGGTCACCAGCGGTCCGTGGAAGCTCGACAAGTACGTGCCGAGTGGCGAGGTCACCCTCACCGCCCAGCCGAACTACTCCGGCGTGGACAAGCCGAAGCTGGCCAAGATCGTCCTCCGGCCGTTCACCGGTGACGACGCCGAGTTCAACGTGCTGCGCGCCGGTGACATCGACTACGGGTACGTCCCCGCGGCCAACCTCTCCCAGGAGAGCTACCTCAAGTCCAAGGGCTACACGGTCTCCCCGTGGTACGGCTGGTCCGTCACCTACCTCCAGCTGAACTTCAACAACCCGAAGACCGGGGTCCTGTTCAAGCAGCCCTACCTCCGGCAGTCGCTGCAGATGCTCATCGACCAGCCGACCATCAGCAAGGTGATCTGGTCCGGCACGGCCGCGCCGACCTGCGGCCCGGTCCCGGCGAAGCCGGGCACCAACGGCACCGACGCCGCGGGCTGCGTCTACTCCTTCGACCCCGCCAAGGCCAAGGAGCTGCTGGAGAGCCACGGCTGGAAGGTGACCCCGGACGGGCAGACCACCTGCCAGACGCCGGGCACCGGGCCGAACCAGTGCGGCGAGGGCATCGCCGCCGGGACCCCGCTGACCTTCACGGTGACCAGCCAGACCGGCTTCGCCGCCACCACGAAGATGTTCGCCGAGATCAAGTCGCAGATGGCCAAGCTCGGCATCCAGCTGACCATCAAGGAGGTGCCCGACTCCGTCGCGGTCACCCCGGCCTGCAAGCCGACCGAGGCGACCTGCTCGTGGGACATGTCCTTCTTCGGGTCGCAGGGCAGCTGGTACTACCCGGCCTTCGCCAGCGGCGAGCGGCTCTTCGCCACCGGCGCCCCGGTGAACCTGGGCAGCTACAGCAACCCGGAGGCCGACCAGCTCATCGAGGCCACGCAGTTCTCCGGCGACGAGAGCGCGCTCAAGGCGTACAACGACTTCCTCGCCAAGGACCTGCCGGTGCTCTGGATGCCGAACCCGGTCTTCCAGGTCTCCGCGTACCGCTCCGGCCTCCAGGGAGTCGAGCCGCAGGACCCGATGAACTTCATGTACTTCCAGGACTGGTCCTGGAAGTGACCGATCACTGATCGTCCCGGCCCCGGCGGCGCGTACCGCGCCGCCGGGGCCCCGACCGGGGAGGAGGAACGGCCCACGTGGTCCGGTACCTCATCACGCGCCTGGGACAGGCCCTCGTCGTCGTCGTGCTCGTCACGGTGATCGCGTTCCTCATCCTGCACCTGCTGCCCGGGGGCGCCGCGCGGGCCACCCTCGGCAAGGAGGCCACGCTGGAGCAGTTGGCGGCGTTCAACCACGACATGGGGTACGACCGGCCCTGGTTCCAGCAGTACGTCATGTACGTGCAGCGGCTGCTGCACGGCGACCTCGGCTACTCGTACCAGCTCAACCAGTCGGTCGTCGAGGCGATCAGCCAGCGGCTGCCGAAGACGATGGTGCTCTCGCTGCTGTCGACCCTGCTGGCCATCGTGCTGGCGATCCCGCTCGGCGTCATCCAGGCGGTACGCCGCAACCGCTGGCCCGACTACGCCATCACCTCGCTGTCGCTGCTGGCGTACGCCACGCCCATCTTCTTCATGGGCCTCATGATGATCATCCTCTTCTCGCAGGTGTGGCCGGTCCTGCCACCGGAGGCGCCGCAGGGGTTCACGGTCGCGGAGGTGCTCGCCGACCCCGCCGGGCTGGTGCTCCCCACCGTCACGCTCGCCATCGTCACCATCGCGGTCTACTCCCGCTACGTCCGCTCCACGATGGTCGACAACCTCAACGAGAACTACGTACGCACCGCCCGCAGCAAGGGCCTCTCGGAGCGGCGGGTCGTGCTGCGGCACACGCTGCGCAACGGGTTGTTCCCCGTCATCACGCTGCTCGGCATGTACCTGCCCGCCCTGTTCAGCGGGGCGCTGGTCGTCGAGTCACTGTTCAACTTCCCCGGCATGGGGCAGCTGTTCTGGCAGGCGGCGCTCAAGCGTGACTTCCCGATCCTGCTCGGGGTCACGGTCATCATCTCGATCGCGACGGTCGTCGGCGCGCTCCTCGCCGACCTGCTCTACGCCGCCGTCGATCCCCGGGTCCGACTCCGCGGGAGCGCGTCATGACCACACTCTCCGAGGCGGTCCGTCCCGGCGCCGTCCCCGACCAGCCCGCCGACGCGTCCGAGGCGCCGGTGCGCGGCCTCTGGCGGCAGGGCGTGGTCGTCTTCTGCGAGAACCGGCTCGCCCTCGTGGGCCTGGGCCTGTTCGTCCTGCTGGCCGGCGTCTGTTTCCTCGGCCCGCTCTTCTACCACACCGACCAGGTGCACACGGACCTCCAGGCCGTCCACCTGGCGCCCGGCGAGAAGGGACACCCGCTCGGCACCGACGGGGTCGGCTACGACCAGTTGGGTCGGCTCATGCTCGGCGGCCAGACCTCGATCATCGTCGGGCTCGCGGCCGGCATCCTCGCCACGGCCGTCGGCACGCTCTGGGGCGCCGTCGCCGGGTTCGTCGGCGGGTGGGTGGACTCGGCGATGATGCGGGTCGTCGACGCGATGATGTCGATCCCCTCGCTGTTCCTCTTCATGCTGCTCGCCGCCATCGTGACGCCGAGCGTGCCGATGCTCATCGTCATCATCGGCGCCTTCGCGTGGCTGGGGCCGGCCCGGCTGGTCCGGGGCGAGGCCCTGACGCTGCGCTCGCGCGAGTACGTGCAGGCCATGCGCGGGATGGGCGGCACGGGCAGCCGCGCGGTGCGCCGGCACATCGTGCCGAACGCGATCGGCACCGTGATCGTCAACGCGACGTTCCAGGTCGCCGACGCGATCCTCTACGTCGCGTACCTGTCCTTCCTCGGCCTCGGCGTTCCCCCGCCGGCGGCGAACTGGGGCGGGATGCTCTCCGACGGCCTCGCCGACACCTACAGCGGCCACTGGTGGCTGCTGTACCCGCCTGGAATCGCCATCATCCTCATCGTCCTCGCCTTCAACTTCATCGGCGACGGGCTGAGGGACGCCTTCGAGGTCCGCCTCCGGCGGCGTTGAGCAGGAGCAGAGAATGAGCGAATCGACCGTCCGACACGAGCCGGCAGCCGGCGAGCCGGCAGTGGTCCAGCCCCTGCTGGAACTGCGCGACCTCGACACCGACATCGCGCTGCGCCGCGGCACCGTGCACGCCCTCGACGGCGTCAGCTTCGAGGTCATGCCGGGGGAGACCCTCGGCATCGTGGGCGAGTCGGGCAGCGGCAAGACCATGACGGCACTGTCGATCATGGGATTGCTGCCGCACGGCGGCCGGGTGACCGGCGGGCAGATCCTCTTCGAGGGCCGCGACCTGCGATCCCTGCCGGCCGACGAGGTACGCCGGATCCGCGGCGTCCGGATGGGCATGGTCTTCCAGGACCCGCTCACCTCGCTCAACCCCACCATGCGGATCGGCGTCCAGGTCGCCGAACCGCTCCGGGTGCACCAGGGAGTCGGCCGGGCGGAGGCCCGGGAGCGGGCCATCGACATCCTGCGCCGCGTCGGCATGCCGCGCCCCGACCGGATCGTCGACAACTACCCGCACGAGCTGTCCGGCGGCATGCGGCAACGCGTCGCCATCGCCATGGCCCTGGTCTGCTCCCCGCGCCTGCTCATCGCCGACGAGCCGACCACCGCCCTCGACGTCACCACGCAGCGGCAGATCCTCGAACTGATCGACGACCTGCGGGAAGAGTTCGGGATGGCCGTCATCCTGGTCACCCACGACCTCGGGGTGATCGCCGGCCGCGCCGACCGGGTCGCCGTCATGTACGCCGGTCGGGTGGTGGAGACCGCCGCGACCGCGACCCTGTTCCGCACACCCCGGCACCGCTACACCGAGGCGCTGATGGAGGCGCTGCCCGAGTCGGCGATCCGGGAGGGCGGCGAGAACGCCCGGCTCTACAGCATCCCCGGCCTGCCGCCGGACCTGTCCCGGCCGCTGACCGGCTGCCGGTTCGCGCCGCGCTGCCGCCACGTCACCGACGAGTGCCGGACCACCGACGTCGCCCTGTCGGCGGGGTCGCACCAGTACGCGTGCCTGCACCCCGTGCCCGCGGCGTCCGCCGCGCCGGTCGCCCTGCCGGCCCCGGTACGCGTCGAGGCGACGCCGGAGCCGGCCCAACCGACGGCCGCGCCGGACGAACCGGCCGGTACGCCGGTCCTGTCGGTGCGGTCGCTGGTCAAGAACTACGCGGCGCACGGCCGTGGGGTGCTGCGCCGCGGCGCCGGGCAGGTGAGCGCCGTGGCGGACGTGTCGTTCGACGTCGGCCCGGGGGAGACCTTCGGGCTGGTCGGCGAGTCGGGCTGCGGCAAGTCCACCGTGGGACGGCTGGCCGTCGGGCTGGAACGCCCGACCGCCGGGCAGATCCTGGTCGACGGCACCGACCTCGCCAGCCTGACCGGGCGGGAACGCCGCCGGATGCACCGGCAGGTCCAGCTGATGTTCCAGGACAGCTACGCCGCCATGAACCCGCGGATGCGCGTCGACGCGATCCTCGCCGAACCGCTGGAGATCCAGAAGGTGGGCGACGGGGCGGCGCGCCGGGCCCGCGTCGCCAGCCTCCTCGACCAGGTCGGCCTGTCGCGGCGGGTCCTCGAACGCTACCCCCACGAGTTCTCCGGCGGCCAGTTGCAGCGCATCGGTCTGGCCCGGTCGCTGGCCCTGCAACCGCGGCTCATCGTCGGTGACGAGCCGGTCAGCGCATTGGACGTGTCGATCCAGGCGCAGGTACTCAACCTCATGCGGGACCTCCAGCGCGAGCTCGGCCTCGCGTACGTCTTCATCAGCCACGACCTGTCCGTCGTCGACTACATGGCGGACCGGATCGGCGTCATGTACCTCGGCAAGCTCGTCGAGGTCGGACCCGCCCGGGACGTGGTCCGGGCCGCCCGGCACCCGTACACGCAGGCGCTCATCGACGCCGTCCCCTCGGTCACGCCCAGCGCCGCGACCGCCCGCGACGGCGTCACCATCCGCGGCGAGCTGCCCAGCGCGCTGAACCCGCCCACCGGCTGCCGGTTCCGGACCCGCTGCCCCCTCGCCCAGGAGATCTGCGAGACCGAGCCGCCGCTGGCCGGCGACCGGCACCAGGTGGCCTGCCACTTCCCGCTGCGCCCCGAGTCGAGCGGGACGCCCGTCGAGGCCGGGACGGCGGCATGACCACCGTCGAGATCTGCGTGAGCGACGTGCCCACCGCGCTGGTGGCGGAGGCGGCCGGGGCGGACCGGCTGGAACTCTGCGCCGACCTCGGTCAGGGCGGCACCACCCCCAGCCTCGGCACCGTCGAGGTGGCGTTGCGGACGCTGCGCCGGGTGGGGGTGCGGGTGATGGTCCGCCCCCGCGGCGGGGACTTCCGGGTGAGCGAGGTCGAGGAGCAGGTCATGCTCGCCGACATCGAGGCCGTCCGCGCCCTGCCCAACCCGCACGGTCTCGCGGTCGGGGTGGTCGTCGGGGCGGTCGCCGACGGCGGCGGCCTCGACCTGCCCGTGCTGCGTCGCCTCGTCGAGGCGGCCGGACCCCTGCCAGTGACCGTGCACAAGGCCTTCGACGAGGTCGACGACCAGATCGCCGCCCTTGAGGCGATCATCGACCTCGGAGCCGACGCGGTCCTCACCTCGGGGGCGGCGCCCACCGCGCTGGCCGGCGCCGAGCGCATCGCCACGCTGCGGCGGCGCGCCGGCGACCGGTTGCGGATCATCGCGGGCGGCGGCATCCGGTCGCACAACGTCCGGCAGGTGCTCGCGGAGACCGGGGCGCGGGAGGTGCACCTGCGGGCGCCGGTGCAGCGCGACGGGCGCGAGGCGACCGACGGCGACGAGGTACGCCGGGTCGTCACCGCCGCGCACGGCGACTGACGCAGGCGTGGCCGGTGGCGCCGGCCGACGCGACACACCACGGGCGGTCCCGGCGGCGTCGCGGCGGTACGGGCGTGGGTTGTGGGCCTGTGCGAGGATCGTCGGCGTAGTGCGATCCGCTCGTCTGCCGGCGTGCCCCGCGGATGCCGCTGGCGGCGTCGAGGCAGCACGGGCCGTACCTTCTGGGAGGGCGCGATGCCTCGCTCCGCGGTCCGGACCTTCGCCGAGCTGAACGCCGTACGCCCGCCCGAGGAGCCGATGCCGGTCATGGGCAAGGCCGTCGTGGTGGGCGGCAGCGTGGCCGGGCTGCTGGCCGCGAGGGTGCTCTCCGACCACGCGGAGAGCGTCGTGATCGTCGACCGGGACGACCTGGACGCGCCGGGTTCGAGGCCGGGAGTGCCGCAGGGGACGCAGCTGCACGCGCTGCTGCCCGGCGGTTTCCTGCAGCTCGAGCGGCTGTTTCCCGGCTTCCGCGAGCAGGCGGTGGCGCAGGGCGCGATCGAGTCACCGCCGCCGAGCCGGCGCAACTACCTCGACGGTCGCGCGAAGGTGCTCGTGCCCGACGACGCCGACAGCCTGACCGGCAGCCGGCCGCTTCTGGAAGGGCTGATCCGCCAGGCCGTGCTGCGCCTGCCAAACGTCAAGACCGTGACCGCCCGCGCCACCGGCCTCGTGTTCGACGGTGCGCTGACCACCGGCGTCAGCTACGAGGCCGGTGGCGCGTCGGGCGTCGAGACGGCGGACTTCGTGGTGGACGCCATGGGCCGGTCGAGCCGGCTCTCCGAGTGGCTCGACCGGGCGGGCTGGGACCGGCCCGTCATCCGGCGGATGACGGTCGGGCTCAACTACGCCACCGCGCTGTTCCGGCGTCACGAGCCGGACCCGGAGCTCACGATCGTCCTCGCACTGCACAGCCCGAGCAGGGGCGCCGACGTGGCCGGCGCGGCGTACTTCGCCGTGGAGGACGGCCGGTGGATGGCCATGATGGCCGGCTACGGCGACAACCGGCCGGGCCACACGGCGGACGACTTCGTGCGCCGGATGCGCGAGCAGTTCCCGCCGGAGTTCGGCGCGGTGGCCGGCAACGAGATGCTCGGCGACGTCCAGACGTACCGGCACGCCGACAGCCGGCGGCGGGACTTCCACGCGCTCGCGCGCTTCCCGGCCGGGCTCGTGAGCGTGGGTGACGCGGTCGCCTCGTTCAACCCGGTCTACGGGCAGGGGATGACGGCCGCCGCCCTGCACGCGGCCGCCCTCGCGACGTACCTGCGCTCCGGCCCGGCCCTGACGGCGCCTGCGCGCGAGTTCTTCGCGCTCCAGAAGGTGGTGGTGGACGCGGCCTGGTCGATGTCGACGTCCGCGGACCTGGCGCTGCCACACGTGGACGGTCCCTACCCGCGCGGGTACCGGTTCTCGAGCTGGGCCAGCAACCAGATCGTCCGGGCGACGGTCACGGATGTCGCGATCGCGCGCCGGTTCAACCAGGTCGTGTCGATGCGCGAGCACCCGAAGTCGCTGGCCACGCCCGGCGTGGTCCTGCGCGCCCTGCGGGTCAACCGACGCGCCCACTGAGGCGGCGACGACACCACGGCGGCGCCGGTCGTCAAGCCGAGCCCACGAACTGGCTCACGTGGTACGCGGTGCTGCGGCCGTCGGGCGTCCTGGTCCACTTCGAGACCATCAGGTGGAGGTCGTTGGCGCGGCGGCTGGACCACGGGTGGATGAAGCCGCCGTAGAGCCCGGGCTCCTGCCACGGGGTGACCTGGATCTTCTCGGGCGTCCAGACCTGGTCCGGGCCGGCGGCCGTGCGGGTCACGATGCATCCCGTGGCGCCGTTGAGGTAGGACATCACCCAGGTGCCGTCGGCGAGCCGACGCACCGAGGGTTCGCCGAAGCGGCCAGTGAGGATCGGTGTGCAGGGCCGACCCCATCCCCAGGTGCTGCCGTTCCAGCCCCAGCCCTCGTACGACTCGGGGTAGAACAGCCGGTCCCATCGCACGCGGCGCAGCATCATCGGCCCGTCCTGCCGGCCGGAGCGGACGGAGAACACGTACACCCAGTCGCCGTCGCGTTGCATCGTCCACATCTGGAACGGGTCGGTGTTGGCCCCGTCGTTCCACCACTTCAGCGGGGTGCGGACGAAGTCGTTGCCGTTGTCGCTGTACGCCAGCCCGGCGTACCGGGACTTCCAGTGCGGGCCGGCCGGGCCGGCGGAGTTCCAGTTCTCGATGCTCATGTAGGAGATGAGCTGGCGGCCCGTCTCGGGGAAGCTGATGCCGTCGTTGGGGATGACGGTCACCTCCCAGAGGCCGTCGATGCCGATCCCGTTGTGGCCGTTGTGCATCAGTTCCGGCGCCCGGCCGTTGCCAGCGACCCGGGCCGCGCTGTCGAAGACCACGCCGCCGGAGGCGCCGGGGTGGATGTTCGAGCGCAGCATCACCGGTGAGCGCCAGTCGTTGGGCAGCGGCGGGCCCTCCGGCCACGGCGTGTCGAAGGTGTCGCCGAACAGGTAGCCGATCGAGCCGTTCTCCAGCACGTACGGGATGCCGAGGTCGGTGCCGGCGACCCGCCAGCGCTGGTTGGTGTCCAGGTCGGCGCCGGTCAGGCGCTTGCGCCAGACGGCGGCCTGCGCCCGCGCGGGCGCCAGGTGCGGGGCGAGTGTCGCCGCTACGCCGGCGGCGGCGACCGAACCGAGGAACAACCGGCGGTTGAGGCTCATGTCTCGTCCTTGTCCGGCGACGGGGCGATCGAGGGAAATCGATTGATGGGCATGCTGGAACCTACGACCGCCCGTCCGCCCGGTCAAGGCTTCGCGCCGCCGCGTCCCGTCGTCCGGCCGTCTTGACATCGACGATGTTAACGATAACGTGGTCTAGCGCCGGCTCACTCACTTGGCACCGTCCACCCCGCAGGCGACGGCCATGCGCACGTTCACAAACGCTGCCTCGCCGCTCACCACCACCGGCCAGATGAAGGAGAGTGAGAAGTGGCCAAGCAGTTCTCTCGACGGCGCCTGCTCCAGATCGGCGCACTGGCGGCCACCGCCCCCGCCGCGCTGACCATCACGTCGACCCCCGCCGCGGCCGCGACCGCCGGCGGCGGCGACGGTGCCGCCCCGGCCGCCAAGCCGTTCGCCCTCGACCAGGTGGCCCTGGGCGAGGGCGTCTTCCAGCAGAAGCGCGACCGGATGCTCAACTACGCGCGCAACTACCCGGGCACCGGAGGCGTCCTCGACGGACCAGACCGGATGCTGCACCTCTTCCGGGCCAACGCCGGCCTGCCGGCCCCCGGCACCTGGCCGGGCGGCTGGGACACCCCGAACCACCTGCTGCGCGGGCACTTTACCGGGCACTACCTGACGATGCTCTCCCAGGCGTACGCCGCCACCGGCGAGGAGGTCTTCCTCGACAAGCTCGACTACCTGGTCGAGGAGCTGGGCACATGCCAGCGGGCGCTGGACGCCCGCGAGACCGGCCGGGTCGCCGGCCGGTCCGGCAAGGCGGTACGGCTCAGCGACCCGCACCCGAACCAGTACGTGGCGCTGCCCGGGCGGATGCTCGACGGCGTCACCGACGTGACGTTCGCGGTCTGGGTGCGGCTCGCCGCCGGCCAGGTCAACGCCAAGGTCCTCCACTTCGGCGCCGGTGCCAACGCCTACCTGTCCCTGTCGCCCTGGACCTCTGCCAGCACGGGTCCGCGGTTCGCCATCAGCACGCAGGGAACCGCCGGCGAACAGCGCGTCGACGGCGCGCGCGACTCGGTCCCGGTCGGCGAGTGGGCGCACGTGGCGGTCACGATCTCCACGGCCGACCGCACCGGCCGGCTCTACGTCGACGGCGACCAGGTGGGCGAGAACCCCATCGACCTCACCCCGGCCGACCTGGGCTCCACCACGACGAACTGGATCGGCCGGTCGCCGAGCCTCAACGACCCGTACCTCAATGCGACAGTGGACGACGTCCGCGTCTACCGCCGGGCGCTGACCGGCGCCGAGGTGCGGGCGCTCGCCACCGCGGACCCGGCGCAGGAGTCGCCGGACCGGACCGACCTGGTGGCCTGGTACCGCTTCGAGGAGGAGGGCGAGACCGCCCGGGACCACTCGGGCAACGGCCGCGACGCCACCATCGTCGGGACGAGCTACCCCGGCTACCTCGCGGCGTTCCCCGAGGGCCAGTTCAGCCGCCTCGAACCGCCGACACTCCGGCCCAACAGCGGCGCCAACGCGGTCTGGGCGCCGTGGTACACCTGCCACAAGATCATGAGAGGTCTGCTCAACGCGTACCACCTCACGGGCAACGAGGAGGCCCTGGAAATCGTCTTCCGGATGGGGGACTGGGCGCACCGGCGACTCAGCCGCTACAGCCAGGCCGAGCTGGACCAGATGTGGAACATCTACAGCGCGGGCGAGGCGGGCTCCATGAACGAGGTCATGGCGGAGCTGGCAGCGCTCGCGCCGGATCCCGACGCGAAGGCCCGCTACCTCCGGACCGCGAAGGCCTTCACCTTCACGACCCTGTTCGACGCCACGCTCGCGGAGAACGACATCCTCAACGGACGGCACGCCAACCAGTACATGGCGCCGAACATCGGCTACCTACGAATCTACGAGCAGACCGGCGCCCGCGAGTACCACACCGCGGCCCGGAACTTCTGGGCCATGGTCGTCCCGCACCGCATCTTCAGCAATGGTGGCGCCGGCCGCAGCGAGCACTTCGGCGTACGCGGGGTCATCACCGCCGGGTTCACCTCGAACTCGGATCCCCGGCACGCCGAGACGTGCTGCGCCTACAACATGCTGCGGCTGACCCGGAACCTGTTCTTCCACGACCAGGACCCGGCGTACATGGACTACTACGAGAGGGCGCTGCACAACCAGATCCTCAGCTCGCGGCGGGACATCGACAGCGTCACCGCGACCGAGGTGACCTACCACCAGAACATGTGGCCCGGCCGGTCGCGTCGCATCGGCAGCGTCGTCGAGTACAGCCGGTACGGCGGCAACGGCAGCTGCTGCAACGGCACAGGCCTCGAGAGCCACACCAAGTACCAGGAGTCGATCTACTTCCAGTCGGCCGACGAGTCGACGCTCTACGTCAACCTCTTCATCGCCTCGACGCTCACCTGGCCCGGCCGCGGGTTCGTCATCACCCAGGACACCCGTTACCCGACCGAGGGCGCCAGCCGGCTGCGCTTCGACCAGGGCAGCGGCCGCTTGAAGGTCCGGCTGCGGGTGCCGTCCTGGGCCGTGAAGGGCTACACCGTCCGGGTCAACGGTGTCGAGCAGCGGCTCGCGGCCACCCCCGGCAGCTACGTCACCCTGGACCGCGACTGGCAGCGGGGGGACACGATCGACATCGCGATGCCCTTCAGCTTCCGAGTGGAGAAGGCGCTCGACAACCGGTCGATCCAGTCGATCCTCTACGGCCCGACGCTGATGGTCGTGCGCGACGCCACGCCCAGCTACCGGGAGTTCTCCTTCTTCGCCGACCTCAAGCTCGACGGCGACCTGGCCGCCGCCATCCAGCCGACCGACGTCCCGATGCACTTCACGACGCACGGATACACGCTCGCGCCGTACTACGTCGCGGACCCGGTGCCGGGGCAGTTCAACGCCTTCCACCCGTACGTGAAGCGGGTCGAACCGGAGGTCGTCTTCGGCTCGGCGGCCACCGGCGTACCCAACGACGCCGTCCGCGACGACGACGGCGAGACGTTCCTCGACCGGGTCTGGGAGGCGGCGCCGTTCCGCGACCACGGGCACTTCCTGCGGCGCGTGGCGCAGGTGTCGGACGAGTGGCTGAGCGCCGGGCGGCACACCGAGTCGCAGCGCGACGCCATCGTCGCGGCCGCCGCGCGGTCGAAGAAGGACCTGGAGCAGTGACATGGCATCGACGATGATGATTGACTGGTGTCCGCCGTGGGAGAGGGGTCCCGACCGATGAAGGCATTCACCGCACTGGTGGCCGCGATGCTCGCGGTCACCGGCGCGCCCGCCGTCGCACACGCCGACGCCACCTGGCAACCGGGCACGCCACCGATCGCCACGCCCTGGACCGACCAGGTGTCGCCGGACAACGCGCTGCCCGAGTACCCCCGTCCGCAGCTGGTGCGTGACAGGTGGCAGAGCCTCAACGGCGTGTGGCAGTTCGCCGGCGCCGCCGAGGGCGAAGCTCCGCCGTTCGGCGAGCAACTCGGCGAGCGGGTGCTCGTGCCCTATCCGATCGAGTCGGCACTCTCCGGCATCCAGCGCCACGAGGACCGGATGTGGTACCGGCGTACGTTCCAGGTGCCGCCGAACTGGCAGGTCGGCGGGGACGGGGAGCGGCTGCGGCTCAACTTCGGCGCCGTCGACTACGACGCGACGGTCTGGGTCAACGGCGTCCGGGTCGCGGACCACCGGGGTGGCTACGACGGCTTCAGCGTCGACGTCACCGACGCGCTGCGCGGCCGGGGGAGCCAGGAGCTGGTGGTCGGGGTCACCGACCTCACCGACCGGACGTGGCAGCCGGTCGGCAAGCAGCGCAACGTCCCGGACCGCGGCATCTTCTACACCTCGTCGTCGGGCATCTGGCAGAGCGTCTGGATGGAACCGGTGTCGGCCAGCCACGTCGAGCGGTTGCAGATGACACCGGACCTCGCGGACGGCAGCCTGCGGCTCACCCCGCACGTCGCGGCCGGCGACGGCGTGACCGTCGAGGCCGTCGCGTACGCGGGCAACCGGGCCGTCGGTCGCGCCACCGGGCCGGCCGGGACCGAACTCCGCGTCCCGGTGCCGGATCCGAAGTTGTGGTCGCCGGATTCCCCGTACCTGTACGACCTGACGGTGCGGGTGCTCACCGGCCGGAAGGTCGTCGACCGGGTCGACTCCTACTTCGGCATGCGCGAGGTGGGCAAGGCCAGGGGCGCCGACGGCAAGCTCTACCTCACGCTCAACGGCAGGATCCTGTTCAACATGTCCACCCTGGACCAGGGCTACTGGCCGGACGGCATATACACGGCCCCCACTGACGAGGCGCTGCGGTTCGACATCGCCGAGACGAAGCGGCTCGGGTTCAACACGATCCGCAAGCACATCAAGGTGGAACCGGACCGCTGGTACTACTGGGCCGACCGGCTGGGCCTCATGGTGTGGCAGGACATGCCGTCCATGCGTACCGGCGGCACACCGCCGGCCGACGCCCAGCAGGAGTTCCAGCGGCAGCTCCGGGAGATCGTGACCGAGCACCAGAGCTGGACCTCCGTCACCGTCTGGGTGCCGTTCAACGAGGGCTGGGGCGAGTGGGACCGCGCGGCGACCGGGCGGATCGCCGACGACCTCCGCGTCCAGGACCCGAGCCGGCTGGTCAACGCCCACAGCGGCGTGAACTGCTGCGCCTCCCGCGGCGACTCCGGCCGCGGCGACATGATCGACTTCCACCAGTACGTGGGCCCGGCCACCCCGTCACCGACGGCCGACCGGGTGGCCGTCGACGGCGAGCACGGCGGCTTCGGGCTGGAGGTCGACGACCACATGTGGTTCGGCGAGGGCCACGCCTACGAGATGACCCCGGACAGCGCCACCCTCACCCGGCGCTACGTCGAGAACCAGCGGGACCTGCTGACCGTGGCCAACCGGTGCGGCCTCTCCGGCGGCGTCTACACGCAGACGACGGACGTCGAGCACGAGGTGAACGGCTTCTACACGTACGACCGCCAGGTCCAGAAGATGGACTTCGCCCGCGTACGGGACGTCAACAGGGCCATCATCCGTTCCGTCGACGGCACGGGCGCGAACGCGCCGCCGCCGGCCGCCGGAACGCCGGGGCTCACCGGCGTGGGCTACTGGCCGCTCGATGACGGCAGCGGCACGGTGGCCGAGGACCGGGCCGGCGACCATGACGGGACCCTGGTCAACGGCGCCACCTGGACGGCGGGCCGGACCGGCGGCGCGGTGCAGCTCAACGGCGTCGACCAGTACGTCGACACCGGGGCGGCGATCCTCGACACGACCGGCAGCTACACGGCGTCGGCCTGGGTGCGGCTGGACAGCCTGGGCGGCTTCGCGACCGCCGTGAGTCAGGACGGCGACCGCACGAGCGCGTTCTTCCTCCAGTACTCGGGCGCGGACAACCGCTTCGCGTTCAGCTTCGCGGGGGTACGGGCGCTCGCGCCCACCGCGCCGGAGACCGGCCGCTGGTACCACCTCGTGGGCGTCCGGGACGCGGCCAGCGGCTCGCTCACCCTCTACGTGGACGGCCAGCCGGCGGGCACCGCGAGTTCCTGCCTGGGCGAGGCGGCCGGCGGCCACACCGTGATCGGCCGCGCCCGGTTCAACGGCGGTCCCGTGGACTACTGGCGGGGCGCCGTCGACGAGGTGCACGTCTACGACCGGGCCCTCTCGGCGGCCGAGGTCGCCCAGCTGCACGCCTCGGAGCGGTAGGGGAGCGGCCCTTCTCCGTCGTCGTGGTGGCCTCTTCGGTGCGCCGAAGAGGCCACCACGCGCCTGCGTGCGCGGGAGCCTTCCGGGTACTCCGCTGCCGCCCGGGCGCGGGAGGGCGTCCGGGGCGGCAGCACCGGCAGCCGCCCGTCGCTCAGCGGAGGAGCACGTCTGATGCGCATCGCCGGACAGGGTCGGCTTCCGCCGCGGTTCTGCCTCTTCCTGCTCGCCTCGATCCTCGTGTCCTTCATCGCCGCGTCGGCGGCCCCGAGCCCTCTCTACGGGATCTATCAGGCGCAGTGGCACTTCTCGCCGGTCACGACCACGGTGGTGTTCGCCGTGTACGCCGTCGCCGTGCTGGGCTCCCTGCTCACGCTCGGCAAGCTGTCCGACCACGTGGGGCGGCGGCCCGTCCTGTTGGTCGCGACCGCGGTCCAGATGGCCTCGCTGGTCATCTTCGTCCTCGCCAACGGCGTCCCCGCACTGCTGGCCGCCCGCATCGTCCAGGGCATCGCGACCGGTGCCGGCATCGGTGCCCTCGGCGCCGCCATGCTCGACATCAGCCGCGCCCGCGGCACGCTCGCGAACTCGATCGCCCCCGGTATCGGCACCGGCGTCGGCGCGCTGCTGTCGGCGCTGCTCGTCCGGTATCTGCCCGCGCCCACCCGACTGGTGTACGCCGTCCTGCTCGTGGTGCTGCTGGTGCAGGCCGTCGGGATCGTCCTGATGCCGGAGACCGTCACACCGACGGGTCGGGCGCGGCGGAGTCTGCGGCCGGACGTCCGCCTGCCGCGCGCCGTACGCGGGCCGGTGCTGGTGGTCGCTCCGGTGGTCTTCGCCGTCTGGGCGCTGGCCGGCTTCTTCGGCGCGCTGGGTCCGGCGCTCGTGCGGTCCCTCATGAACTCGTCGATCGTGATCGGCGGTCTGGTCCTCTTCGTGTTCGCCGTCTTCGGGTCCGTGGCCATCCTCGTGCTGCGCAACGCGGCCGCCGGGACCATCATGATCACCGGGATCACCGCGCTCGTCCTCGGCATGATCATCACGCTGCTGTCGATCATGGCGCACTCGGTCGTCGGCTTCTTCGTCGGCCTCGCGTTCGGCGGTGTCGGGTTCGGTGGCGGCTTCCAGGGCAGCATCAAGACGGTCATGCCACTCGTCGAGGCGCACGAACGGGCAAGCGTGCTCTCCCTGCTCTACGTCGTCTGCTACGTCGGCTTCGGCCTGCCCACCGTCATCGCCGGCTTCCTGGTGGTCTACGCCGGCGGCCTGCCCCGGACCGCCAGCGAGTACTCGGTGGCGGTCATCCTCCTCGCCCTGGTCGCCCTGTTCGGGCTGCGTCGCGCCACGGCGACCGCACCCCGTGCCGACGCCTGACCGGGCGCCAGGGTGCCGGTCCGGCTCCTCTCGGTGGCGTGACGCTCTGGTGAGCGGGCGACGGTATGCGGCGGTCGGCCCGGCGGATGCTGGTGCCGGCGCAGCGGCCCAGGGCCGACGCCGTAGTGGCGTTACACTCGCCGGCCATGGGAGCGCTCATCTTCAGCCTCAACCTCACCCTGGACGGTTGCGTCGACCACCAGGAAGGGATCGCCGATGACGAGACGCACGCCTTCTTCACCCGTCTCATGGACGAGGGCGGGGCAATGCTGTGGGGTCGCGTCACCTACGAGATGATGGAGAGCTACTGGCCGGCCGTCGCCCGCGGCGACGTGGAGGCGCCGCCGGCCATGCGCGAGTGGGCGGTCAAGCTGGAGGCCAAACCCAAGTACGTGGTGTCGTCGACGCGCAAGGACTTCCCGTGGGCCAACAGCCACCACATCGCCGGTGATCTGCGCGAGGGCGTGCAGAAGCTCAAGGACGCGACCCCGGCCGGGGTCCTCCTCGGAAGCGGCAAGCTCGCGACCGAGCTCGACCGGCTGGACCTGATCGACGAGTACAAGATGCTCGTCCATCCCAGGATCGCCGGCCACGGCCCGACGCTGCACCAGGGCGGGCTGCCCGGCACGCGCCAGCTCGAGCTGCTCTCAGCGGAACCGCTTCGCAACGGCGCGGTGGCCATGCAGTACCGCCGCGCGCGCTGAATCACAGGAGTCCATCGCCGACGGCTCACCGGCAGCGCGGCGTCCTCCTTGCGCTCGCCGTGCAGGGCCGCCGGCGGCGCAGCATCGGCCCGAACGGCTCCTACGAGGTCGATGCGCTTCGCCCTAGGGGCCGAACGTGAAGACGTACGCGCGGAAGCCGGGGTCGTCGGCGACCAGGGTCAGCAGGTGGTCGTCGCGTGACGCCCCGGCCACGAGTCGCAGCATGGCCGCCCGGTCGACGTGCGCCACGCCCTCCGGGTCCACGTCGGCGCCGCGTTCCGCGCGCACCGGATGCCCGTCGAGCAGTACGCCGACCGCGGCGTGCCCGGAGGGTCCCGGCTGGGCGACGAGGTTCACCTCGCCGGCGTTGAACGGCAGCGCGATCGTGCCCGTGCCGCTGGCGAGTTCGACGTGGTCACCGCGTTCCCGCCAGTCGCCGGTCACCGTGACGGCGCCCGGCACCCGCCGGTCCGTACCGATGTACGTCTCCTCGGTCACGTCCGCGTACGAGGGTTGCTCGGTCGTGACGAACGCCGTCGCCTCGGGGGTGACCGAAGGCAGCTCCACGTCGGGCATCCGGGCGAGGAGGAGGCCCCGGATCTCGGCCTCGGTGCGGTCGTAGTCGCCCTCCCCGATCCACCGGGCGACGTACCGGCCACCCGCGTCGAAGAGGTAGCGCGCCGGCCACGCGATGTTGCCGAGGGCCTCCCACACCTGGAAGTCGTTGTCGAGCGCGATCGGGTAGGTGAGCCCGTGGTCGCGGATGCCCTGGTCGATGTTCTCGGCCTGCTTGCCGAACGCGAACTCCGGCGCGTGCAGGCCGATGACGGTCAGGCCGTGGGCCGCGTAGTCGCGGTGCCAGGCGCGGACGTACGCGGCGGTGCGGATCCAGTTGACGCAGGTGTACTCCCAGACGTCCACCAGGACCACCCGGCCGCGCAGCGCCTCGGGCGTGAGCGGCGGCGAGTTCACCCACCGCTGGACATCGAACGCGGGGATCCGCGCGGCCTCGTCGATCATCTCGGCGACCGGAGGCCGGCCCGGGGCTCGGACGGACGTACCACGCGGTCAGCCTAAGCCGCGCCCGCGGGCCGGCGAGCCCGAACGCGGACTTCGCCCCGGCGGGCGGCGGCCACCCCGGGACGCCGCCCGCCGGGTCGCCTCAGCGCAGCGCGCCGTCGCGGAGCACGGCGTGCGCGCCGACGGTCTGGTTGACGATCTGCGTCACGCGGACGTCGACCGCGACGCTGGCCAGCGCCACGGCGTCCGCCCGCTCGACCCCGTGCAAGCGCTGCATCAGGGTCAGCATCGAGTCCAGCGCCATGAACGTGGCCTCGTCGAGGGTCGCGCCGACGCCGAGCGTCAGCCAGGCGTCCGCGGTGCGGGCCACCGGCCCGGTGACCGGGAAGTCGTCCCGTACGTCGAAGGTGAGGCTGACCTCGTCCATGGGGCACTCGATCGCGGTGCCGCCGACCTCACCGTCGCCCTGCGCCGCGTGCCCGTCGCCCACCGAGAACAGCGCCCCGTCCACCGGGATGGGCAGCAGCAGGGTGCTGCCGGCGGTCAGGTCCTTGCAGTCCAGGTTCCCGCCCCAGCGCCGGGGTGGCACCGTCGAGTGCCGTCCCGGCTCGGCCGGCGGCATGCCGAGCACGCCCATGAACGGGCGCAGGGCGACGCTCCGCCCGTGCTGGTTGCGGCCGATCATCGCCACCGGGTCCAGCTCCCAGGCGAGCACCACCCCGTCCTTCTCGACGCCGTACCGCTCGTTGAAGACGCTCGGCCAGCCGCCGGCAACGGTGGTGCCCCAGGCGCCGGGGACGACCGCGTCGATGCGTACCTCGAGGGTCTGGCCGGCGCGGGCGCCGCGGACGGCGACGGGGCCGATCAGCGCGTGTCCGTGGTCCGGCTGGTACTGCGGGGCCCGCGGCCGGTCCCGGTTCTGCCCGCCGGGGTACGGGCCGGCGGACCACCAGCAGTCCAGGGTGCGGTAGGTGACGGTGTCGCCGGGATCGATGGTGAGCACCGGTGGGACGTCGGGGGAGAAGTGGCCGTGCAGGGTCCGGTCGCCGGGCGTGAGGGTGTGTCGCATCTGCGCAGGCTAGTTGCCGGCACCGGGCCGGGACAGGGGCGTGGCGGCCCGCGGGGCCCCGTCACACCGGCGCCGGCACGACACGACAGGACACGACATCTGTCGTAGCGGAGCAGATCCTCTTCGCTACGGATGGTCATTGATTTGCGTGAGCGGCATAGATGACGCTGTATCGACCATGTGTCTCTGGAGCTGACGGAGGTAGGGACATGGGTTTTGCACGGCGATTGACAGCCGTCGGAACGGTCGTGGGGATGGTGATCATGAGCGCGCCCGCGGTGGCGAGCGCCGCCGCCGACGCCCCCGGGATCGTGATCGAGAATGGAGTGACACAACCGGTCTTCTCGTACGGCGACGCCGTCCAGGAGGTCGTCTACGTCGAGGCGCCGATGGACAGCGACGGCGACGGCCGTCGGGACCTGGTCGAGGTCGACGTGATCCGGCCGGCCGAGACCGAGACGGGCATGCGGGTGCCCACCATCATGGAGGCCAGCCCGTACTTCGGCCGGGACCCCGGCGATCCCCTGCCGGACCGGACCCGCGGCTTCCCCGGCTGGTGGGACGAGTACTTCGTCCCCCGGGGCTACGCGGTCGTCCAGGTGGAGATGCAGGGCACCGGACGGTCCTTCGGCTGCCCCACCACCGGCGGACCCGAGGACACCATCAGCATCAAGGCCGTCGTCGACTGGCTCAACGGCCGCGCGCCGGGCTTCCACCACGACGGCAGCGCGGCGGTCGCCGACTGGAGCAGCGGCAACGTGGGGATGCAGGGCGTGTCGTACGTCGGCACCCTGCCCAACGCGGTGGCCACCCAGGGCGTGCCGGGCCTGCGGACCGTGGTGCCCATCTCCGCGATCTCCAGCTGGTACCGGTACGTGAACGACCAGGGGGTCCCCTGGTCGACCTGGAGCGAGAACGTCGACTTCCGGTACACCGAGTACCTCGCCGACTACGTCTCCGTGGGCCGGACGCTCCCGGGCGCGGCGTCGGCGCCGGCCTGCGAGTCGGTCATCACCGGGCTCGGCGACGCCGAGGAGGCCAGCGACTCCGACTTCACGCCGTTCTGGCAGGAGCGCAGCTACCTGCCGGACGCCAACAAGATCAAGACCGCCGGCACGTCGGTGTTCATGGTGCACGGTCTCACCGACTACAACGTCAAGACCATGCACTTCGCCGACCTGTGGCGTGAGGTCGAGAAGCGACAGATGCCGCGCAAGATCTGGATCCACCGCGGCGCCCACGTGAACCCGACCAGCTTCCGGCTCACCGAGTGGCAGGCCGTCATGCACCGGTGGATGGACTACTGGCTGTACGACATCCCCAACGGCATCATGGACGAGCCGATGGCCGACATCCAGCGCCCCGACGGCAGCTGGGAGACCCACTCGACGTGGCCGGACGCCGCCGCCAAGGACGTGGACCTGAGCTTCGGTCCGGCCACGGCCGACGCGGCGGGCACGCTGTCGGCCGACGCGCCGAACGGCAACCCCGCGCAGAGCTTCGTCGACCAGGTCGAGTCGCAGGCCGTCAAGATCGGTAACGCCGAGCAGGCCAAGCCGGGCCGGCTCGCCTACGTGACGCCGCCGCTCGCGGCGGACGTACGCCTGTCCGGCACGCCGGAGCTGGCGGTCCGGATGTCGACGACTGCCGGGACGGCCCTGCTGTCGGCCCTCCTCGTCGACTACGGCGCGGGACCCACCGTCACCGTGGCGGGCAAGGAGCCGCTGGAGGTGGTCCAGGAGTCCTGCGAGCCCGCGGACCTGGCCAGCGGAACCGGGTGCGCCGAGCCGATGGAGGCGACCGTCGAGATCACGCCAGAGCGGGTCCTGGCCTGGGGCCACATCGACGTCAAGAACTCGCCCGACCTCCGGCGCAGCGAGGCCCTGACGCCGGGCCAGCAGTACAACGTCCGGTGGAAGACCCTCCCGACCGAGCACATCATCCCGGCCGGGCACCGGATCGGGCTCGTCATCACCGGCAACTACAACGCCAACCCGTCGTCGAACCGCCCGGCGCGTGACGCCGCGGCGGTGGGCAGCCAGGTCACCGTCCAGCTGAACGGCAGCACCCTGACGCTTCCCGTCGTCGGGGGCAGGGACGCCCTGGGCCTCTGACCCGGGCGATCCGGCGGGCGGCCCCGCACCCTGGCCTCAGCTGGGTGCGGGGCCGTCCGCCCGCTGGCGCGTCAGGCCGCCTCCGGGTTCCCACGGGCCCGTGCGACGACCCGCCCGCGCTCCGAGTCGGGGAACCGGTCCAGCATGGCGCGTACCTCCTCGGCGCTGACGTTCGCGCCGAACAGCTCGCTGCCCGGTTCGAGGCGTACGCCCTCGGCGAGGGGACCGGCGACGACCGGGTCGAAGCCGAGCCGGTCGACGAGCGACGCGACGGTGGCCAGGTCGGCGGGGTCGTCGCCGGCGATCGCGATGGCCTTGCGGCCGGCCGCGCCCGCCGGTCTCGCCCCGTCCTCGAGATCGTGGTATCCCATGTGGTTGAACGCCTTGACCACGCGGGACGCGGGCAGGAACGCCCGCACCGTCTCGCTCGACGAGGTGCGCGGGTCGGTGAGGTCGTCGCGGATGCCGTCGACCTCCCACCAGTAGTTCATGGCGTCGACGACGAGCTTGCCGCGCAGCGCGTCGGCGGGGATGCTGCGGTACTTGCCCAGCGGGAGGGCGAGGATGACGATGTCGGCGCCGGCCGCGGCGTCGGCCGCCGTGGTGGCGACCGCTCCGGGCGTCAGCACCTCGGTGGTGAGGGCGATCCGCTCGGGGTCGCCGGAGCCGGCGACGAGCACCCGGTAACCGGCGGCGAGGGCGAGCCGGGCGAGCACGGTGCCCACCTTGCCGGCGCCGAGGATGCCGAGGGTCTGCGGCCCGTTGCGGGCGCTGTCGTTCATGGCGTCCTTCCGGGTGTCGTCGGCGGGGTCGACGGCACGGTCAACCGGCCAGCATGTCACGGACCAGCGGGACCACCCGCGTGCCGTACAGCTCCACGGCCCGCATCCGGGCGCTGACCGGCTGCGCGCCGGCGGTGTAGATGAGGTCGAACCGGCCGACGCCGAGACTGCGGATCGCGTCGGCCATGCGCCGCGCCACGGTCTCCGGTGAGCCGATGTAGAGGGAACCGTGCGCCACCTCGGCGTCGAACTCCTCCCGGCGGATGGGCGGCCAGCCGCGCAGCGCGCCGATGCGGTTCCGCATGACCCGGTAGTGCGGCCAGAACACCTCCCTGGCCTCCTCGTCGGTGTCCGCGACGAAGCCGGGCGAGTGCATCCCGACCGGGTACGCGGTCGTGCCGAACTGCGCGGCCGCCCGCCGGTACAGCTCGACGTACGGCGCGAAGCGCTCGGGGGAGCCCCCGATGATGGCGAGCATCAGCGGGAAGCCGTAGCGGGCGGTACGCACCACCGACTGCGGCGAGCCGCCGACGCCCACCCAGGTCGAGAGGCGACCCGACTCCGTCTTCGGGAAGACGTCGGCGTCGGTGAGCGGGGCACGCTTGGTGCCGCTCCAGGTGACCGGCTTCTCCTCCAGCAACTTCGCGAACAGCTCGATCTTCTCCTCGAACAGCACGTCGTAGTCGCTCAGGTCGTAGCCGAACAGCGGGAAGGACTCGGTGAACGAGCCGCGGCCGAGGATCACCTCCGCCCGGCCGTGGGACAGCGCGTCCACCGTCGCGAACCGCTGGAACACCCGGACCGGGTCGTCGGAACTCAGCACGGTCACGCCGGAGGCGAGCCGGATGCGCGAGGTGCGGGTGGCGATCCCCGCCAGAACGGTCTCGGGCGTCGACACCGAGTACTCCGGGCGGTGGTGCTCGCCCAGGGCGATGACGTCGACGCCGATCTCGTCCGCCAGCACCGCCTCGTCGAGGACCTGCCGGATCGCCGCGGCGTGCGACAGGGGCCGGCCCGAGTCGTCCTCCGGCACGTCGCCGAAGGTGTCGAGGCCGAACACGAGTTCAGACATGGGTGGGCTCCTTCGCCAACAGATCCCGGACGCGCGGCGCGACCTCGCTGCCCAGCAGCTCGATCGTCCGTGCCCGCGCCTCCCGGGGCAGGTGCATGATGTCGTACGTGAGGTCGAAGCGGCTCAGCCGCAGGTCCCGGGCCACCGTGGCGATCTTCCGCGCCACCGTCTCGGGTGACCCGACGAACAGCGGCCCCGTGGTCGAGTCGGCCTCGTAGCGCTGGCGGTCCGGCTTGTCGAACCCGCGCTCCTCGGCGAGCCGCGCCACGACCGGTTGCCTGTACCGCCGCCAGGTCTCCACGGCCTCCTCGTCAGTATCGGCGACGAGGCCGAGCGAGTGTTGCCCGATCGGTTGTACGGGATGCCCGGCCTGGCCGAGCGCGCGGAGACAGGAACGCCCGAGTTATTGACATGTCAAACATGCTAGCTTGCTAATTGACATGTCAATCGGGAGAGGATGATGACGAAGGCCACACCCGAGCGGCGGAGTGGACGCCAGCTGCCCACCGCCGACGAACTGCGCGCCTGGCGAGACTTCATCGAAACGACCGAGCTGCTCCGGTCCCGGATCGCATCGCGCCTCCAGGCCGCGTCCGGGCTCTCGCCGGGCGACTACGCCGTCCTGCTCGCCCTCACCGAGGCGCCGGACCAGCAGATGCGCTCGTCCGAACTCGCCACGCACGTCGGCTGGGAGCGCAGCAGGCTCTCCCACCACCTGGGGCGGATGGAGCGGCGCGGCCTGATCCGCCGCCAGGAGTGCGCGACCGATCCCCGGGGGGCGGAGGTCCACCTCACGCCGGCCGGCACCGAGTCCTTCCGGGCCTCCACGGTCCCGCACCTGCGGGCCATTCGGGAGCTCTTCGTCGACGCCCTCACGCAGGACCAGGTCCGCGCGGCGGGCGAGATCGCCGCCGCGCTCCACGCGCACCTCGACGCCGAGCGAAGGCCCTGAGGCCGACACCCGGCGGGTGCCTCCGGGACGACCGGCGCGGGATGCCGGCGTCGCACGGGCGTCGGTCAGCGTCCACGTGACGTTCAGCCCACAATCTTGACTCGTTCCAGAAAACGGGCAAGACTTCCCGCCGTGCCCACGACCCTGGACGTCCCACAGATGCCGCGCCGCAACGCGTCGCGGGTGATCCGTCCCCGGGCAGCGGGCGACGACAGCGGCTTCGCCATCGGCGGAGCCGGGGTCGTCCACCGGGATCCCGGCTCCGACCGCCGCAGTGCCGGCAACCGCTGAGCCGCCCCGTTCCGCCCTCACCACAGAAGGAATCCGTTGTCCGAGAACCCCATGTCCGAGCACCACGACGCCGTCGTCCACGACGCGGAGGCGGGCGCCGAGTCCCGCTGCCCCGTCGCGCACGGGCGCGCGCCCCACCCGACCCAGGGCGGCGGCAACCGCGGCTGGTGGCCGAACCGGCTCAACCTGAAGATCCTGGCCAAGAACCCCGCCGTGGCCAACCCTCTCGGCGAGGAGTTCGACTACGCCGCGGCGTTCTCGACCCTCGACCTCGCCGCCGTGAAGCGGGACATCGCCGAGGTCCTCACGACCTCGCAGGAGTGGTGGCCCGCCGACTTCGGCCACTACGGCCCGTTCATGATCCGGATGGCGTGGCACAGCGCCGGCACCTACCGCATCAGCGATGGTCGTGGCGGCGCCGGCGCCGGACAGCAGCGGTTCGCCCCGCTCAACAGCTGGCCGGACAACGGCAACCTCGACAAGGCCCGCCGCCTGCTGTGGCCGGTCAAGAAGAAGTACGGCAAGAGCCTCTCCTGGGCCGACCTCATGATCCTCGCCGGCAACGTGGCGCTGGAGTCGATGGGCTTCACGACCTTCGGCTTCGCCGGCGGCCGTGTCGACGTCTGGGAGCCCGACGAGGACGTCTACTGGGGCCCGGAGACCACCTGGCTCGGCGACGAGCGGTACACCGGCGACCGGGAGCTGGAGAACCCGCTCGCCGCGGTCCAGATGGGCCTCATCTACGTCAACCCCGAGGGGCCCAACGGCAACCCGGACCCGGTCGCGTCGGCGCGCGACATCCGCGAGACGTTCCGCCGCATGGGGATGAACGACGAGGAGACCGTCGCGCTGATCGCCGGCGGTCACACGTTCGGCAAGACCCACGGCGCGGGCCCCGCCGACCACGTCGGCCCCGAGCCGGAGGGCGCCCCGATCGAGGAGCAGGGCCTCGGCTGGAAGAACAGCTTCGGCACCGGCAAGGGCGCGGACACGATCACCAGTGGCCTGGAGATCACCTGGACCACCACGCCCACGAGGTGGACGAGCAACTTCTTCTGGAACCTCTTCGGCTACGAGTGGGAGCTGACCGAGAGCCCGGCGGGCGCGCACCAGTGGAAGCCCAAGAACGGCGCCGCCGCGGGAACCGTCCCCGACGCCCACGACGCCTCGAAGCGGCACGCACCGGGCATGCTGACGACCGACCTCGCGCTCCGCTTCGACCCGGTCTACGAGCAGATCTCGCGGCGCTTCATGGAGAACCCGGACGAGTTCGCGGAGGCGTTCGCCCGGGCGTGGTTCAAGCTGACCCACCGCGACATGGGCCCGATCCAGCGCTACCTCGGCCCGGAGGTCCCCGCCGAGACGCTGATCTGGCAGGACCCCGTCCCCGCGGTGGACCACGAGCTGGTCGACGCCGAGGACGTGGCCGCCCTCAAGGCCGACATCCTCGCCTCCGGCCTGACGGTGCCCCAGCTGGTCTCCACCGCCTGGGCGTCGGCCTCGACGTACCGCGGCGGCGACAAGCGCGGCGGCGCCAACGGGGCCCGCGTCCGCCTCGCCCCGCAGAACAGCTGGGAGGTCAACGACCCCGACGAGCTGGCACGGGTGCTGCGCACCCTGGAGGGCGTCCAGGAGACGTTCAACGCCGCCCAGACCGGCGGGAAGAAGATCTCACTGGCCGACCTGATCGTGCTCGCCGGCGGTGTCGGCGTCGAGCAGGCCGCCCGCAACGCCGGCTTCGTCGTCGAGGTTCCCTTCACGCCGGGACGGACGGACGCGTCGCAGGAGCAGACCGACGTGGAGTCGTTCGAGGCGATGGAGCCGACCGCGGACGGCTTCCGCAACTACCTCGGCAAGGGCCACCGCCTGCCGGCCGAGTACCTGCTCCTCGACAGGGCGAACCTGCTGACCCTGAGCGCACCCGAGATGACGGTCCTCGTCGGCGGTCTCCGCGTCCTGGGCGCCAACCACCGGCAGTCGCCGCTGGGCGTCCTCACCACGACGCCCGGTGCGCTGACCAACGACTTCTTCGTCAACCTGCTCGACATGGGCACGGTGTGGACGGCGACGTCCGAGGACGCGACCACCTTCGAGGGTCGTGACCTCGCCACCGGGGAGGTCCGGTGGACCGGCAGCCGCGCCGACCTGGTCTTCGGCTCGAACTCCGAGCTGCGGGCGATCGCCGAGGTCTACGCCAGCGACGACGCCCGGGAGGCGTTCGTCGCCGACTTCGTCGCGGCGTGGGTCAAGGTCATGAACCTGGGCCGGTTCGACCTGGCCTGATGGTGACGTCCGGGCCGGCCGAGGCCGGCCCGGACGGTCCCGGCCGCCAACGCTGGCGCGGTCCGCCGTCGGGGGAGCCGGGACGGTGGGACGCCCCGACGGCCGCGGGCCAGGACACCTGACCGCCTTGGTGCGGACGCCATGGTGTCACTTCGGATTACGCGCGCCACCGTCCGCCGTTCATCGACGGTCCCGAAAGTATCGGCCATGACAAGGCTGAGCCGTCGCATCTTCGTCCTCGGTGGACTGTCCGCCGCCGGCGCCGCGCTGGTTCCCTGGCAGAACGCCCGGGCCGCGGTGCCGTACCCCTTCAAACTCGGTGTGGCGTCCGGAGACCCGGCGCCCGACAGCGTGGTCCTCTGGACGCGGCTGGCGCCGTCCCCGCTCAACGCCGACGGGCAGGGCGGCATGGCCGACGCGGACGTGACCGTCGAGTGGCAGGTGTCGACCAGTCAGACCTTCTCCTCGCTGGTCGCCTCCGGGTCGGTGGTCGCGCGCTACGCCGACGCGCACTCGGTGCACGTCGTCGCGGGCGGGCTCGCCGCCGACTCCGACTACTACTACCGGTTCCGGGCGCAGGGCCACATCTCGCCGGTCGGCCGGACGCGCACCGCCCCGGCGCCCGGTACGTTCGGCCGTGACCTGGTGATGGCCTTCGCCTCCTGCGCCCACTACGAGACCGGCTACTACACCGCCTACCGCCGCATGGCCGAGGACAACCCGGGCCTGATCCTGCACCTCGGCGACTACATCTACGAGGGCGGCGTCAACACCTCCGCGGTACGCCAGCACGTCGGCAGCGAGATCGTGTCGCTGGCCGACTACCGCCGCCGGTACGCCCTCTACAAGTCCGACCCGGACCTGCAGACGGCTCACGCGGCGGCGCCCTGGCTCGTGGTGCCCGACGACCACGAGGTGGAGAACAACTACGCCAACATGGTCCGCGCCGACAGCAGCCCCGCGCTGACCGCCGCCCAGTGGACCGCCCGGCGCACCGCCGCGTACAAGGCCTACTACGAGAACATGCCGCTGCGGCCGGCCTCCACGCCGAACGGCAACAGCATCCCGCTGTACCGCCGCATCCGGTGGGGTCAGCTCGCCACCTTCCACATGCTCGACACCCGCCAGTTCCGCGACGACCAGGCGTGCGGCGACGGCTGGAAGGTCTGCGCCGACGCCGACCTGGCCTCGCGCTCGCTCACCGGCGCGGCCCAGGAGGCCTGGCTCCTCGACGGGCTCGCGCAGCACTACGGCACCTGGGACGTCATCGGCCAGCAGGTCTTCTTCGCCCGGCAGTTCGACGCGAACGGGGCGGCGAGCATGGACGCCTGGGACGGCTACCGCGCGTCGCGCAGCCGGATCCAGACCGGCTGGCAGCAGCGGGGCGTCCGCAACCCGCTGGTGCTCACCGGCGACGTGCACAAGTCGTGGGCCAACGAGCTCAAGGCCGACTACGCCAACCCCGCCTCCGCCACCATCGGCACCGAGCTGGTCTGCACCTCCATCACCTCCGGCGGCAACGGCAGCGGCAGCACCACCATCCCGAACGTGGCCACGAACCCGCACCTGAAGTTCCACTCGGACCGCCGTGGCTACGTGCGTACCACGATCGGCCGAAGCCAGGTCCGCGCGGACTTCCGCGCCGTGAACACGGTGACCGAGCACGGCGCCGCGGCATCGACGGTGCGCTCGTTCGTGATCCTCGACGGCCGCCCCGGCCTGCAGGCCGTGTAGGAGGAGACCACCATGACCTCATTGAGCGCACTGCTCGCCGCCTCGACCCTGCTCCCGGGCGTGCTGGGGCTCGCCCCCGCCGGGCCGGTGGCGGTGACCGCCGCCGCGGTCACCTGGACCACGGCCAACAGCGTCGCCACGGGCGACCAGGACGTGCCCGCCGTCGCCATGAACCGCAACGGCCACGTCGCCGTGGTGTGGGAGGACGACCGGGACGCCACGGCCCCCGGCGACGACACCCACAGCGAGATCTACCTGCGCCTGTTCCGCGACGGCGTGTCCGCCTACGAGGTGAAGCTCTCCGGCGGAGGCACCAGCGGAGTCGCATGGCGCCACATCAGCCCCGACGTGGGCCTCGACGACCGGGGCAACGCCGTGGTGGTGTGGGCCGGGGACGGCGACGGCAACGGCGTCTACAACATCCAGTACCGGGTGGTGTCGCCCACCGGCGCGGTGCTCGGCTCCGGCCAGGCCAACGCCAGCGCCGCGGGCCAGCAGATCTGGCCGAAGGTGGCCGTGGACCCCGACGGCGCGCCCACCACCGCCGCTGTCGGGTTCACCGTGGTCTGGGAAGACGTGCAGGGCACCACCCCCGCCACCGTGAAGGCCGCCGGCTTCACGGCCCCCGCCACCAAGGCGTACGAGGTGACGGCCTCGCAGACGACGGGGGCGCACCACCGGCCCGACGTGGCGGTGTCCGCCTCCGGCGAGGCACTGGTGGTCTGGGACGAGGACGCCGACGCGAACGGCGCGTACAACGTCGGGCTGACCCGCCTGGCGCGCGCGAACGGCGCGGTCGTGCTGCCGCGGCGTACCGCCAACTCCCAGAGCGGCGGGCAGCAGCAGCGCGCCGCGGTGGCGGCGAACGCCGCCGGCGACTTCACCGTCGCCTGGGAGTCCGACCACACGGGCACCCGCGGTATCTGGGAACGGTCGTTCACGGCCGCCGGCACCCCCCGCCACGGCGAGGTCGAGGTCTCCACCGGCGCGGGCGCCAGCGTTCCCGCCGTCGCCATCGACGACCAGGACAACGTGGTGGTGGGGTGGACGGTCGGCGGCGCCAACCCCGACGTGTGGGCCCGGGGCCTGAACCCCGACGGGACCACCGCCGGCCGGCTGGCGGCCCAGACGCTGAGCCAGACCACCACGGGCCGGCAGGACCAGATGGCCGTCGCCGCGTCCCCGTGGGGCGAGGTGAGCGTCTGCTACACCGACGACAACGACGGGAACACCTTCGACCAGGTGCTCCTCGGCCTGGGCGCGACGAACTCCACCTGGCTGGTGAGCGCGGAGGAGCTGCGCCGTATCAAGGCGCGGGCGGCCGCCGCGCGCTGAGCGACCGGATCGGATCGCGCGGCCCCGCCGGATCGTCCGGCGGGGCCGTCGCGTCCTCGTCTGCGTGTTTCGCTGCCGGCTGGGTTCAGCCCACGTTGCGGGCGAGTGCGTCGGCGACGGCGACGCGCGTGGGTCGGGGTCCGCCCAGCTCCAGTTCGGGTGGGCGCGGTTGGTGAGCAGGCCGAGCACCAGCCGGCGGTCGGGGTCGACCAGGAGCGACGGGCCGGCGAACCCGGTGTGGCCGAAGGTGCGGGGGGAGGAGAGCCCGCCCATGAACCACGGCTGGTCGAGGACGACGCCGAGGCCGTGCGCCGAGGTGCGGTTCGGACGCTCGGGGTCGATCGCCGGTTTGCCGGCGTTGGCGTTCGTGAGCATCCGCTTGACGGTCGCCTCGGCGAGGATCCGGGTGCCCCGGTAGGCGCCACCGTTGAGCAGGAGCTGGCCGATCACCGCGAGGTCCGCAGCGGTGGCGAAGATGCCGGCGTGGCCGGCGATCCCGCCGAGGTGGTTGGCGACGTCGTCGTGGACGGTGCCGCGCAGCAGTCCGCGGGAGGACCGGGCGTCGGTGGCGACGAGGCGGACGTCCTTCTCGTTGCCCGACGGCCAGGTCTTCGGGTTGAAGCCGGTGTCCCAGAGGCCCAGCGGGCCGGTGAGGTTGGTCTTCAGGGCCCGGTCGAGACGTTGACCGGTCACCTGCTCGACGATCTTGCCGGCGACCATGAGACCGACGCTGGAGTAGCGGAACGTGGTCCCCGGTGTGGCGCCGGAGACCAGCGGCGTGGCGAGTACCGCCTTCCAGCGGGCCGCGTCGTCGGGCAGGCCCGTCACCGTGGCGCCGACGGGGAGGCCGCTGGTGTGGGTGAGCAGCATCTCGACGGTCACCCGGTCCTTGCCGGTGCCGGTGAAGCCGGGCAGGTAGTCGCGCACCCGGGCGTCGAGGCGTACCCGGCCCTTGTCCACCTGCTGGAGCAGCAGGATCGACGTGTAGACCTTGGTGATCGAGGCGAGGTCGAAGATCGAGTCGGGACGCATGGCCACGCGCCGGTCGGCCGGCAGGAGCGTGGGGCCGGCGCCGTAGCGCAGGGCCTCGCCGACGGCGGTGTGCACCGTGGTCCGGCCGCCGACCGTCACGAGGGCGACGGCGCCGGGGTAGCCGGAGTGCTGGAACGTGCCGGAGGTAGCCGGCAGCCAGCGCCGCAGGACCGCGGTGACCTCGGCGGCGTAGGACGCCTGCGGGGGCGGGACGCTCGGGGGCCTGGTCGGTCGGGTCGGCCGGCTGCCGAACGCCTCGGTCACCCGGCCCGGTCCGTCCGCCCGCGGACTGGCGACGGCCGTGGCGGCCGAGCCGGTGGCGCGGTGTGCGGCGCAGCCGCCGAGTGCGGCGGTGGCGGCGAGGCCGGCGCCGAGCAGGGTACGACGAGTGACGGGCATGGCCGTCATGATGGCAGGACCGGCCCGGCGCCTCCATCGGTGTGCGCGTATTTCCCCCGGTCGTCCATGCCGTCCGCGCTGTTCGGCCCTCGACACGGAGCGTCCACATCGGGCCACCGTCACCGACCGCGACAGGCGTAGGACAATCCATCGATAAATTTCTCCACTCGTCGGATGATCGGTCGCGGGTAGCGCCGTAGCGTCGATGCACTTCACCTCGTGCCGGAGTGATCACCAAGCGTGATCGCCGGGGCGGGCGCCGCGGAACCAGGGCGGCGGGCCGCTGCCGCGGCCGTGAACGAGCCGCGCTCGGAGCTGTCTTGTCAACCCCCGAAGGGAGCAGCGGTGCCCCCACACTTCCGACCGTCCCGCAGTCGGCGTAACGCCGCGTTACTGCTGGCCACGACGCTTGTCGCGTCGCTGACCACGGTGACCGCGACACCCGCCTGGGCCGAGGCCGATCCACCGGAGCCGCCGAAACCGACGTTCCTCACCGGTCCCGCCGACGGCGCGCCGGACCAGATCGCCGTCGACTACCTGCGGGCCCATCCCGCCGAGTACGGTGTCGCGGCCACGGACCTCGCGGACCTCGCGGTGGCCTCCAGCAGCACGAGCCGCCACAACGGCGTCACCCACGTCAACCTCGCCCAGCGCCACAAGGGCCTGGAGGTCTTCGGCGCCGTCGCGACCGTCAACGTCGCCCGTGACGGCAGCGTGGTCTTCGTGGGGGACTCCCTGGTCCCCGGGCTGTCCGCCGCCGGCGGAGAGACCTCGCTCGACGCCGTCGAGGCGGTCCGCGCCGCCGCCGACGCCCTCGACCTGGCCGAGCCGTCCGGCGCCCGGGTGATGAGCCGAAGCGGCGGCGCGGCGCAGCGTACGGTTGTCTCCGGCAGCGGCATCTCCGACCAGCCCATCCCGGCGAAGCTGGGCTGGCAGCCCACGGCGGACGGGCTGCGCCTGGCCTGGCAGATGGTGATCGACGACTCCTCCGACGTGCACCTGTGGAACGCCACGGTCGACGCCGAGACCGGCGAGCTACTCGGCGCCGACGACTGGACGCACCAGGACAGCCCGGAGGATCTGGCCGGCACCCTGGGCCGCCGTGAGGCCCCGGCCACGACCGTCGCCACCGAGAGCGTCCCCGCCGCCCGGGTCCGCCCGCCGAACCCGGTCGACGACGGGTCGAGCTACACCGTCTTCGAATTCCCGAAGGGGGACCCGAACGACGGGCCGCGCACCGTCGTCACGAACCCGGCGGACGGGAGCGCGTCGCCGTACGGGTGGCACGACACCGACGGCGTTCCCGGCGCCGAGTACACCACCACGAGGGGCAACAACGCGCACGCCTACACCGACCGGGACGCCAACAACCAGATCGACCCGGGCAGCCCGTCCGACGGGGGAGCGGGTCTCAGCTTCAACTTCCCGGCGGACCTCAACGAGCACCCG
Source organism: Micromonospora costi (assembly GCF_003626655.1). Classification (GTDB taxonomy): domain Bacteria; phylum Actinomycetota; class Actinomycetes; order Mycobacteriales; family Micromonosporaceae; genus Micromonospora; species Micromonospora costi. The sequence goes on along the minus strand of NZ_RBAN01000004.1, from coordinate 468,571 downwards.
CAGACGTACGCGCAGGCCGCCGTGGTGAACCAGTTCTACTGGTGCAACATGGTCCACGACCTGACCTACCGGTACGGCTTCGACGAGGCGTCCGGCAACTTCCAGGTCAACAACTACGGCCGCGGCGGCGCCGGCGGTGACGACGTGCAGTGCGAGGCGCACGACGGCTCCGGCCAGAACAACGCGAACTTCTCCACGCCGGCCATGGACGGTGGCCGCCCGCGGATGCAGATGTTCCTCTGGCCGGGCAACCAGTTCGGCCTGCCGAACGCCGTGACGATCGGCGCGGGTTCCGCCGCCGGCACCTACGAGGCGGAGTACGCACGGTTCACCCCGGCCCCGACCACCGCCGGCTTCGCCGGTCAGGTGGTGGCGGTCGACGACGGCGTCGGGGCGGCCGGTGACGGCTGCACCGCCTACAGCCTGCCCGCCGGCGCCATCGCCGTGCTCGACCGGACCAGCGGCTGCAACTACCACACCCAGGTGGTCAACGCCGAGGCGGCGGGCGCCGCCGCCGTGGTGGTCGTCAACAACGCGGCGGGCGCGCCGGTGGTCATGAACGGCTCCATGAGCCCGGCCGTCGGCATCCCCGCGGTCATGGTGAGCCAGGCCGACGGGGCCACCATCAAGGGGGGTCTGCCGGCCGCGGGCCGCGTCCACCGCAACCCCACCCGGCCGGCGATGCGGGACGCCTCGTTCCGGTCGGAGACGATCTTCCACGAGTACGGGCACGGGGTCTCCAACCGGCTGACCGGCGGCCCGACCGTCAACTGCCTCACCGGTGAGGAGCAGATGGGCGAGGGGTGGAGCGACTTCCTCGCGATCGTCTCCCTGCTCAACCCCGCGATCGACGACCCGGAGCAGGCCCGCGGCTACGGCCAGTACGCGCTGTTCCAGGACAGCCGGGTGGGCCCGGGGATCCGGCCGCGGCCGTACTCCCGGAACATGGAGATCCAGCCCTTCACGTACGACAGCATCAAGACCGGTGGCTGGCTGGACGGCACCTCACTGGCCGCCCCGCACGGCATCGGCCACGGCTGGGCCTCCGTCCTGTATGACATGACCTGGAACCTCGTCGACCGGCACGGGTTCAACCCCAACGTTTACGAGTCGTGGAACACGGGCGGCAACAACCTCGCCCTCCAGCTCGTCATCGACGGCCTCAAGATGCAGGGCTGCGGCCCCGGTTTCGTCACCGGCCGCAACGCCATCATCGCCGCCGACGCCGCGCTGACCGGGGGCGAGAACGCATGCGTCCTGTGGGCCTCCTTCGCCCGCCGGGGCCTCGGCTACAGCGCGGTGCAGGGCACCACCGGGCGCAACGACAACACCGAGGCGTTCGACACCCACCCGTCCTGCCGCGCCGACTTCATCGGCCAGGCGGCGCAACCCGCCCTCAACACCGTCTCCGCCGGTGACGCCGTGCCGATGAAGTTCCAGCTCGCGGGCAACCGGGGCCTGGACATCCTCGCCAGCGGCTCGCCCTACTCCCGGCTGGTCGACTGTGAGACCCTCCGGACCGTCGGTCCGGACGGCGCCACCACGCCGCGACCCCTTCCGGTCGCCGCGAGCAACCCGGGTGGATCGACGATGTCGGTGAACGCCCAGGGCCGGTACAACTACCCGTGGAAGACCGACCCCGCCTGGGCCGGCACCTGCCGCGAGTTCGTCCTCACCCTGGACGACGGTTTCCAGTACCGCGCCTACTTCCAGTTCACCGCCTGACCGCGGGCCCTGGGAGTCCGGAGGGAGCGTCCGTCGCGACGCTCCCTCCGGCGCGTACGCGCCCAGGGGTCAGGCCGCCGCGGTCAGGAAGGCGGCGAAGGGGTCGACCAGCCGGGCCGGCGCCCGGTTGATCCCGTCGTGCCCGCAGCGCGGGACGGGCAGCACCCGCATTCCGGGCAGGACGGGTGCCAGCGCGGCCGCGATGTCCGCGTAGTACGGCGGTCCGTCCTGCCCGTAGGAGAACAGGACCTCGGCGGTGACCGGCGCGTACTGCTCGGGTGGGCCGTCGTGCGCCGCGATCTCGTCGTCCTCGTCGAGCGTGATGTCGAGCAGCTCACCCATCTGGCGGCCGATGCCGGTGCGCAGGAACAGGCTGCAGACCGCCGTCTGCACGCCGAGTGGCAGCCGTGACCCCGGGAGCTGCGGGTTGATTGCGGCCCCGACGATCGCCATGGCGCGGGCCCGGTGACCCGCACGCAGCGCCGCCCGTGTCGGCGCGAGAAAGTCCAGCGGGAACGCACCGCCGACGGCGACGGCCGGGTCGTAGAGCGCGAGGCGCGCGATGGGCAGCACGAGGGCCGCGCGCAGCGCGATGAACCCGCCGGAGCTGTGGCCGACAACGGCCCGCGCTCCGGTGTGCTCCAGCACGGCGCCGAGGTCCTCGATGTCCTGCTCCACCGTGTACGGCTCGCGTCGGGCGGGTGCGTCCGCCCGGCCCCGCCGGTTGTAGAGGTGCACGGTGCAGCGGTCGCCGAGGGCGGCGGCCAGCCTCCGGTACGGCTCGATGGTGACCCCGCCGCCGTGGACCACGACCACGTCGGTGCCCGTGCCGGTCGAGTGCAGGGTGATCTTCTCGCCGTCCGGTGCGGTGATCAGTGCCATGGCGCTCGACCTCCCGGTTGTCAAAACTGCGAACGGTGTTTGCAGTTTACAGTGAATCGGTGAGCGACGCAGCATCCGAAACCGGCCCCTCCCCGCGCGACTCGATCTGGCGGCGACCGGAGCGTGGGACTCGGGGGCCGACCCCCGCCCACAGCCGGGACGACATCGTGGCGGCGGCTGTCGCGATCGCCGACGCAGACGGCCTGGCCGCGGTGTCCATGCGGGCGGTGGCCGCGCGGCTGGAGACCGGTGCCGCCTCGCTCTACCGGTACCTCTCCTCCCGTGACGACCTGCTCGACCTGATGGCCGACCGGGTGGCGGCGGAGCTGCGCCCGTATCCGGAACCGCACGGCGACTGGATGGACGCGCTGCTGCGGATGGCCCGCGCCCAGCGGGAGGTGCACGAGCGCCACCCCTGGCTGGCCGAGCTGAGCCAACGCCCGTCGGCCATCGGCCCCGAGGCGCTCGCGTTCTTCGACGCCTGCCTCGGGATCATGGCGGCGTCCCCGGCGACGATCACCGCGAAGTTCGAGGCGATCGCCATGATGAACGGCGTCGCCATCCTGTTCGCCCGGCAGGCGAGCGCCGGTGCGGGGTTCACGTTCGCCGGGATCGACCTCACCCCGTACCCGCATCTCGTGGCCGCGTTCCGCCAGCCGCCCGCCGCGCCCCCCGCCACGGATCTGTTCGACCGCGCCCTGCGCGGCCTGCTGCGGGCTCTCCTCGCGCCCGACGCGTCCTGAGCCCGGGTCGGCCCCGCCCCGGCGGCGGCTCGCCGGCCGGGCGCGGCCGGGCGCGCGGCGGCTGTGGTCCGGCCCACGAGCGTGGGCGGGTGGTGGGGTGGCGACCTATGATCCGACGGTGTTCGACTCGCGCCATATCCGGACGTTTCACGAGGTGGTCCGGACGCGCTCGTACTCCGCCGCGGCGCAGGCCCTGGGCTACACCCAGCCGGCGATCACCCAGCAGATGAAGGCGCTGGAGCGCGAGGTCGGCACCCCGCTGTTCACCCGGGTGGGCCGGAGGCTGCGGCTGACGGAGGCGGGGGAGACGCTGGCCCGCCACACGGAGAACATCCTCGGCAGCATGTCGGTCGCCCGGGAGCAGATGGCCGCGATCGCCCGGCTGCGGACCGGCCGGGTGCGGGTCTGCGCGTTCCCGAGCGCCAACGCGACCCTGGTGCCGGAGGCCATGGCGCTGCTGTCCGTCGAGCACCCGGGCATCCGGGTGGAGCTGCTCGAGGACGAGCCGCCGGACTCGCTGCGACGCGTCGTCGACGGCGAGACCGACGTCACGCTGGCCTTCACCTACCCCGGGCTGCGCGAGGAGGTGCCGGAGGATCTGGTGGAGATCCCGCTGCTGGAGGACCAGCTCACCGTGCTGCTGCCCGTCGGGCATCCGCTGGCCCGGCGCCGGGCCGTCCAGCTCGCCGACCTCGCCGAGGAACGCTGGATCGCCGGGTGCCTCCGCTGCCGTACGAACTTCCTGCACGAGTGCGCCCAGCTCGGGTTCACCCCCGACATCGTGTTCACCACCGACGACAACCTGGCGGTCCAGGCGCTCGTCGCCCAGGGCCTCGGCGTCGCCATGATGCCCGGGCTCACACTCTCCTTCCTCCGCCGCGACAAGGTCCGGGGACGGCCGCTGTCGCCCGCCTCACGACGCCAGGTGTCCGCGTACGTCCTGCGGGAGCACCTGCGCATCCCCGCGACCGCCCGGGTGCTGGAGGCGCTCGCGTCGGTGGCCGGACGGCGGAACGACCGGGCGGAGTGAGCCCCGTCGGATAAGCGTTCCTTATGATCGTCCAAGAAACTGTTGTTGGACGTGATAGGAGACAGCGGTCAGGCTGGGTTCCATGAGCACTCCGGCCACCGTCCCCCTCACCGCCACCACCACGCGCCTCGCCCGGCTCGTCGAGGAGGTACGGGACGTGGTCGACCGGGGCCTGCCGCCCGACCTGACCGCGTACCTGGTGGGGGAGCGGCTGGCCCCGCACCTGGGGGCGGCCGACCTGCTCACGCCGGAGCAGTACGAGGGCGACCCGGAGCGCTACCGCCAGCACGTCCTGCACGCCGAGCGGGACGGCGGCTTCTCGATCGTGGCCCTGGTCTGGCTGCCCGGCCAGAAGACCGCCATCCACGACCACGTCGCCTGGTGCGTCACGGGGGTGCATCAGGGCGAGGAGCACGAGCGGCGGTTCCGGCTGGTGTCCGACGGCACCACGGCCCGGCTGGTCGCCACCCAGGACGTGGTCAACCGGCAGGGCGAGGTGTGTGGCTTCGCGCCGCCCGGCGACATCCACCGGGTCTGGAACGGCGGCACCGGCAAGGCCGTGTCCCTGCACATCTACGGTGCGGACATCTCCCGCCTCGGGTCGAGCGTGCGGCGCGTGTACGACCACCGGACCGACGAGGCATGACACTCACCAGCACGACCGGCCACGGCCCGGGGGCGTCCCCGCGTACCGGTGGGGGTGGCCCCGACCGCCGCGATGGCGCGGACGCGCCGACGACGCGCTCCCCTGGTGGGAGCCGGCTCGCGGGCGTCCTCCCCGGGCTCCTCGTGGCGGGCATCGGCGCGGCGGCGGCCTGGGCGGTGCACTGGGCGCTTCCCGCCGTCCCGACCCTGACCGTGGCGATCGTGCTGGGTGTCGTCGCCGCACACCTGCCCGCCCTGCGGGACAGGGTACGCGGGGTGGCCCGACCCGGCCTCAGCGTCGCGGGCAAGCGCCTGATGCGGCTGGGCATCGTGCTGCTCGGGTTGAAGCTGAGCGTGCAGGACGTACGCGCGCTCGGCTGGCCGACCATCGTGATGGTGGTCGCGGTGGTCGCCGCGACCTTCCTCGGCACGTGGTGGCTGGGCCGGCGCATCGGCCTGCCCGGTGACCAGCCACTGCTCATCGCCGCCGGGTACGCGATCTGCGGCGCCTCGGCGATCGGCGCGGTCAGCGCGGCGACCGGCAGCGACGAGGAGGACGCGGCGTCGTCGGTCGCCCTGGTGACGTTGTGCGGGACGCTGGCCATCGCCGTGCTCCCGCTGCTGCAGCACCCTCTGGGTCTCGACGCCGCCGAGTTCGGCCGTTGGGTCGGGGCGAGCGTGCACGACGTGGGGCAGGTCGTGGCCACCGCCCAGACCGCCGATCCGGCGGCCCTCGGCGACGCCGTCCTGGTGAAGCTGATGCGGGTGGCGCTGCTCGCCCCGCTGGTCGCCGTGGTGGCACTGGCCCTCCGACGCCGGCACGCCACCCGCCCGGGCACCGACCCGGGGCCGGCCACGAAGCCGTCGATCGTGCCAATGTTCGTCGTCGGCTTCCTCGTCATGATCGGGCTGCGCAGCACCGGCTGGCTGCCCGCCGACGTGCTCGACGGTGCGGCGCTGGCGCAGGAGATCCTGCTCTCGGCCGCGCTGTTCGGGCTCGGCAGCGCGGTGCACCTGCCAACCCTCGCGCGCACCGGGAAGCGGGCCGCGGCCCTGGGCCTGAGTGCCTGGGCGGTGGTGGCCGGCGTGTCGTACGCGGGCGTGCTGCTGACGGCCTGACCGGTCGGGCCGGTCAGCGGCCGGACACGCTGGGCGGAACGTCGCGCCCCTGGTACACGTCCGGCACGCCGTCGGCGTCGCTGTCACGCTCCTCGATCGTGCAGACCCGCCGGTAGTGCCGGTTGCGGGCACGCAGGACGGCGGTGGCCAGCAGGGCGGACAGCAGCGACCCCAGCAGAACGCCGATCTTGGTGTGGTCGTCGCGAGCGCTGCCGGCGCCGAACGCCAGCTCACCGATGAGCAGGGACACCGTGAAACCGATTCCGGCCAGCAGCGCCAGCCCGAAGACGTCCCACCAGTCGATCTCTTCCGCCAGGCGGGCCCGGGTGAGCCGCTGCACCAGCCAGGTGGCGCCGAAGACGCCGACCGCCTTGCCGACGACGAGCCCGACCAGCACCCCCACGGTCACCGCGTCGGTGAGGCTCGCACCGAGCCCGCTCGCGCCGCCCACGGACACCCCGGCCGCGAAGAACGCGAACACCGGGACCGCGACGCCGGCCGACAGCGGCCGGAACCGGTGCTCGAAGTGCTCCGCGAGCCCCGGCCCGGGCCCCGGCCGGCGGCGCAGCACCGGCACGGCGAAGCCGAGCGCCACCCCGGCGACCGTGGCGTGCACGCCGGAGGCGTGGACCAGGGCCCACGTCACCGCGGCGAGCGGCAGCAGCAGCCACCAGGACCGTACGCGTCGCTGCACGAGGACGGTGAACAGCGCGAGCGGCGCGAGCGCCAGCAGCAGCGGCCCGAAGTGCAGCGAGCTGGTGTAGAACACCGCGATGATCACGATCGCCAGGAGGTCGTCGACCACCGCGAGGGTCAGCAGGAACGTCCGCATCGCGGCGGGCAGGTGCGTGTTGATCACGCCGAGGACGGCCAGGGCGAACGCGATGTCCGTGGCCGTCGGGATGGCCCAGCCCCGCAACGCCTCGCCGCCGGCGCCGGCGTTGAACGCCGTGAAGATCAGCGCCGGCACCGCCATGCCGCCGAGCGCGGCGGCGACCGGCAGCAGAGCCCGGCGGGGCTCGCGCAGGTCCCCGGCCACGAACTCACGTTTGAGCTCCAGACCGGCCACGAAGAAGAAGACGGCCAGCAGGCCGTCGGCGGCCCACTGCGCCAGTGTGAGGTCCAGGTGCAGGCCCGCCGGCCCGAGGGTGAGATCACCGAGCCGCCGGTACGCCTCGGACCACGGCGAGTTGGCCCAGACGAGGGCGAGGACGGCGGCGGCAAGCAGGAGCATTCCGCCCACGGTCTCGGTACGCAGGATGTCGCCGATCCGGCGTGCCTCCGGCCAGCTGCCGCGGCTCAGCAGGCGCGGCGTACGGTCGGTGGGCGGCGTGGCCATCGGGAAGCTCCTCCGGTGGGGTCGATGAGGGGACCGCCGACCAGACTTCCCGGCACACCGCCACCCATTCTAGCCGAGCGACGATCATCGACCCTGGCGGCACCGGGCTGGCCGGACGGGTGATGTGACGACATCTTGCATGGATCTTGTCTGCGGTGAAGGATGTCTACATACCGTTGCCGATCGTCTGGAGGTTGGCGTGCGTACCCTCGTCCGCGTCGCCCTGCTGGCCGTCGCCGCCGGCGCGCTCGCCGTCGGCCCCGCGGTGCCGGCGCCCGCCGCCGCCCGCACCGACCCGTCACCCGCAGCCGAACCGCTGGACGTCGGCGACACGGCCTACGTCGACGTGGCGGTCGCGACCTCGTGGGTACGCCCCGGCGAGGACCGGCCGGTGGACGCGCCGGCCGTCGGCGACCCGGTGGACATCCGGGCCTGGACCCGGGCGATGACGCTGGCGGAGCGGGCCTGGCTGATCGGCCGCCTGGAGACGCAGGCGACGTACGGCACCGAGGTCACCGTCCTGGCCCGCTCCGGCGACTGGCTCCAGGTCGCCGTGCACGGGCAGCCCACCCCGCGCCACACGCTCGGCTACCCCGGCTGGATGCCGGCCGCCCAGGTACGCGCCGCGTCGCGCTTCGGCGCCCTCGTACGCTCACGGCCCGTCGCGCAGGTGACCGCCCCGACGGCGTGGCTGTCCGCCGACCCCGGGGGCCGACGACACCTCGCGGAGCTGTCGCTGAACACCCGCCTTCCGCTGCTGGCCCGTGCCGGCACGGCGATACGCGTCGCCACCCCCGCCGGCGCCGGCTGGCTGCCGGCCGACGCGGTCGCCACCTACGCCGCCGCGACCGAGATCCCCGCTCCCACGGGGGAGGATCTGGTCGCCACCGCCCGGCAGTTCGTGGGCCTGCCGTACCTGTGGGCCGGCACGTCCGCGTTCGGCTTCGACTGCTCCGGCTTCACCCACACCGTCTACGGCCTGCACGGGGTGACCATCCCGCGCGACGCCGCGCCCCAGTACGCGGCCGGCACACCGGTGCCCGACGACCAGCTCCAGCCCGGCGACCTGCTGTTCTACGGGCGGCCCGGCCGCATCCACCACGTCGGGATGTACGCCGGGGACGGCTACATGATCGACGCGCCGGCCAACTCGTCCACCACCGAGAGCCTCCTCGAGTACGTGCCGATGTCCGAACACCGGTACGCCTTCGAGTACGCGGGCGCCCGCCGGTTCCTGCCGTGACGAATCCCTGAACCGCCACTGCCACGACGTCCGGACGACTGTCGCCACGCACCGGCATTTCCGTTACGGTGATCGAACCGTGTTCTCGTCTCGCCGCCGCATCCTCGTCGCCGCCCTGGTCGCCGCCGCCGCCCTCGGCGCGTCGGTGTTCGCCGTCGTCCAGCTCACCGGGGACGACGGGCCCGATGGACCGGTCGCGGCCCCCCGGGTCGTCCAACCGGGCGCGCCCGGTCAGGCCGGCCGGGCGCTGTCCCCGTCCGAGCAGTCCCACCTGCCCGCGCCTCCGACGCACACCGCGGCCGACACGCAGTTCATGCAGAAGATGATCGGGCACCACGCGCAGGCGCTGGAGATGACGGCGCTCGTCCCGGACCGCGCGGAGAGCCGGGACGTGTCGCTGCTGGCCAAGCGGATCGAGACGTCCCAGCGGGACGAGATCGCCCAGATGCAGCGGTGGCTCACCGAACGCGGCGAGCAGATTCCACGGCCGCACGAGCACCACGCCGGGATGCCGGGGATGCTGACCACCGAGCAGCTGGCGCAGTTGGGGCGGGCCCGGGGCGCGCAGTTCGACCGGTTGTTCCTCGACCTCATGATCCAGCACCACGAGGGCGCGCTCACCATGGTCCAGCAGCTCTACGGTGCCGGCGGCGGCCTCGAACCGGCGAGTGACCGGTTCGCCCGCGAGGTCAACGCGGACCAGGGCATCGAGATCCGCAGCATGCGGGAGCTCCAGGCCCGGCTGGCGCGCTGAGCAACGCGCCGCCCTGAGCCGGCTCGCCGGCTGGTCACCCGGTGCCGGGCAACGATCCAGACGCTGGCCGTGGCGGCGACATCGAGCGTGTCGAGGCGGCGGGCGACATCCACGATGAGACTGATGCCTCAGAGGCATACATATGCCTCTGAGGCATCACGCTCGAACGGGTGACGTCACGGCGAGCGGGCCGGCGGCCGCAGGGCACGCCCCGCCGCCGGGCGCGACAACGGTGAGGCCGCGCCCCACCCTTCGGCGGGACGCGGCCCCTTGGTCGACCGTCGGGTCAGGTCAGTCCAGGTTGGCGCACTGACCGGTGGCCGGACCGGACACCCGGTTGGCCGTACCGAGGTTGATCGGCGCCGGCGCGTTGCCGCTGCACGCGAGCGGGCCGCTCACGCTGCTGTCGGCGATGATCGGCTCGATCGACCCGGTGCCGCTGCCGGTCAGCACGGCCGGGCCACGGATCTCACTCTTCACGATGGCCGCGCTGCCCCGCGTACCGGTGATGGTCACCGGGCCACGCACGGTGGTCTCGTACAGGTGCACCGCGGCCGCGTTCGCCGCCGACACCGGACCGGAGATCGACGCGTCGATGGCGAGCAACGACGCGCCCGGACGCACGGTGACCGGACCGGAGACCGTCGCGCCGTTGAGACAGGTCACACGGTTGACCGTCAGCGGGCCGTTGTGCCGGCCGGTGACGGTCGTGGTGCAGGTCCGGGCGAGCTGGTCGAACCGGGCCCGGGCCACCGCGAAGCTCGGCGCCCAGCTGATCGTCGTCTGGTGCTGGGCGTTGAACTGCGGCAGCTGCACCTCACGGGCCGCCTCGATCTCCGCGGCGGTCAGGTGCTCGCTGGGCTTGAGCCCGAGGACGTCGAACCCGCGGGCGATCTCACTGCCGTAGACCTGGCCGTTGTACCAGTACGCCGACCAGAATCCGCCCAGCACACTGCTGGCCGGGTTGATCGGGCCGCGGTCGAAGTAGCCGATCTCCCGCGGGTGGGCCGAGTCGGTGAAGTCCATGAGCGAGATGCCGCCCTGGTACCACGCCTGGACGAGGATGTCCCGGCCCGGCACGGGGATCAGCGAGCCGTTGTGCGCGACGCAGTTCTCCTGGAGCGTCTGCGGGACCGGCAGCTTGTAGTAGCTGGCGAAGTGCATCTTGCGGTCCACGATGTCGAAGATCGCGTTGGCGCCCCACTGCGGCTGGTCCGTCGTCCGGCAGCGCGGGCCCGTGCCGCCGCCCCACTCGTCGGTGAAAACGACCTTCTTGCCGTCGTTGCTGATCGTCGCCGAGTGCCAGTACGCGAAGTTCGGGTCGGACACCTCGTCGATCCGCACCGGGTTCGCCGGGTCGGAGATGTCGATGAGGATGCCGTTGCCCTCGCACGCACCGGCCGCCAACCCCAGCTCCGGATAGGCAGTGATGTCGTGGCAGGCGTCCGTGACCGGCGACGGGCCCCACGGCGAGCCCGACGGGTGGGTCGGCGCGGGCGGGTTGTTCTGCAGGCCGTCGATCGCGCCGGTCGCCTCGTCCGCGAACAGCCGCGGGTTGTTGACGACCGCGGCCTGCTCGGGCGCCGCGATCGGCACCTTGATGACGTCGATGCGCCACCGCGCCGGGTTGTCACCGGCGGCCGGGGTGTTGTTGCAGCCGGCCATCGTGCTCGCCGGGCGCACCCCCGCCGTGCCGGAGACGTACACGTAGACGTTCGCGCTGTCGTCCGGATCGCTCACCACCGTGTGCGTGTGCGATCCGCGGCAGGTCTGCACGGCGGCCACCTGCACCGGGTTCGTCACGTCACTGATGTCGAAGACCCGTACGCCCTGGAAGCGCGTCCCGGCGGTCGGGTCCGTACCGCAGTCGAGCCGGCCACGGGTCTCCTCGACGGACATGAAGAGGAGGTTGCCGAAGACCGAGACGTCGCCCTGCCCGCCCGGGCACACCACGCTGGTGACCAGCGTCGGGCTCGCCGGCTGCGAGATGTCGTAGATGTTGAAGCCGTTGTAGTTGCCCACGAAGGCGTGGTTGCCGCCGAAGGCCAGGTCCGACGCCACGAAGCCGAAGTCGCCCGGGTTCGCCGGGTTCACGAAGCCGGCCGGCTTGTCGCGGTGCGCCAGCAGATCGAGGTTGCTGCTCGCGCTCTGCGCGTCCAGCCAACCCCCGCCGAGACCGATCCGCGGGTCCGGTTCGGCCGCCTGGCCCGATGCCGTTCCCGGCAACAGGGCGACGAGGAGCGCCGCGGTGGCCGCGGCGCCGAGAAGGCGGCGTCTGCCGCCTGACGGGTGTTTGGATCGAATCATGCGTGTCCTCCGCGCGGTGCCCCAGTGGTGGCGGCGCGCATCGGGGCGCGTGCGCGCGCCGCGGTAGTAAGGACCGTACCGCCTACCCGCCGGTTAGGATCATAGATGTATTTGCGGAGGACGAAAAAATCGGTGTGAATGTCGGGCGCCGGTCAGAGCCCCTCCCAGACCGCCTTCGCCCCCGAGTCCCCGGTGCGGACGACGTAGTAGACGCTCACGCCGGCGGCCACCAGCGACAGCACGCGCAGCGCCCACGTCAGCGCCGGGCGGGCCGGGGCGCCCGCCGTCGACGCGGGTGCCACCAGGTAGACCAGGGCCAGCGCCACGACGCCCAACCCGATCGTGGCGTAGAGCGTGAGGTTGCCGAACTCCTGATGGGCCTCCAGCCTCGGCACGTACTCGGGGCTGACCCGGTTGCCGGTCAGCAGGCGGTCGAAGAACGCGTCGCCGGTGAGCTTCGCCCCCAGCGCGGACAGCGGTGCGCCGACGGCCAGCAGCCCCAGCACCCAACGGGTGTGGGAACGGATCGGCGGGATGAACGCGTACCCGACGGTCAGCACTGCGAGCAGCGGCACGAACACGACGGCGGCGTGGAGCACGAGAGGATGGGCGGGGATGCCCATGAACTCCTCGAACAAGGGCCTCTCCTGTACGTGAGGGGACATCAGGTCAGCCACGGCAGGCAGCGAACGCTATCGGGACGCGGCGGGCCTGTCACCCCCTGGAGGATCGGCGGGCGAGGTACACGACGTCGGGTTCGCCGCGCGGCACGTCGACGAGGCGGGTGGTGACCGGCCCGACCACCGCCGCCAGGCGCGTGGCGTACGCGGGCGCTGCCGACGCGCTCCAGGCGGCGAGTACACCCCCGTCCGCGAGGTGGTCGCGCAGCAGCGCGGTGCCGTCGTCGTCGTACAGGGCGGTGTTTTGCGGGAACACCGTCCACTCGGGGCCGTTGTCCGTGTCGAGGCAGATCGCGTCGAAGACGTCGTCCGTGGCACGCAGCCAGGCGACGACGTCGTCGGTCACCACCCGGACCCGGGGGTCGTCCAACGCGTGCCCGCTGAAGCGGGCGAGGCTCGACCGGTGCCAACCGACGAGGGCTTCCTCGATCTCGACGACCACGATCTCCGCGGGCACCGGGGACGCCACGGCCTCGGCGAGCGAGAAGCCGACGCCCAGGCCGCCGATCAGGACCCGGGCCCCGGGGCGTACGAGCGCCAGCGCCTCGCGGACGAGCAACCGCTCGGAGGAGCCGGCCCGGGTGTCCATGAGGAACACCCCGTTGCTGATGATCTCGAAGTGCTCGGCGCAGCGACGCAGGACCAGCTCACCGCGGTCGGTCACCACGCGTTCGACCACCGTCGCCGCCTCGCCCACCGGGCCAATCTAGGCCAGGGAACCGGCAACGACGGCTGATTTTCCGGCCACCTCAGAGGTTGAGCGGGCCCGGGTCGGCGGCGAGGGCGCGGAATCGCTCCCGGGGCTCGGGCACCAGTCGACGCGCCGACAGGTCGAGCAGCCCGCCCACCCCGGTCAGCGTCGCGACCCGGCTGCCGTCGGGGCGCGTGTAGTCCTGGTCGATGTGGAACGTCTTGCCCTCGCCCCAGCGGAACGCGCACGACACGTCGACCTCGTCGCCGCCGCGGAGCTCGCTGAGATATCGCAGCGTGACCTCCAGCGCCACGGGTCCCACGCCGCTGGCGAGGAGCCGGTCCTGCGAGATGCCGGCGGCACGCAGGCACTCCCACCGTGCGTGCTCGCCATACTGGAGGTAGACGGCCTGGTTCAGATGGCCCTGGGTGTCGAGCTCGTAGCCGCGCACCGTGACACGCACCCGGAACGGATCTCCCACACCCCGAGCCTACCGAGGGGTACGACACGGCCGGTCGAGGCGCCCGCCCCGGGATCAGAGCCGTCGGCCGTGGGCGTCCCGGGCGATGATGCCGTCGAGCCGGACCCCCGGCGGGAGGGCCTTCGGATCGAACCAGAAGATCACCACCTGCGCGTCCTCGCTCCACCGCGCCTGACGGGCCACGATCTCGCGGCCGTCGACGGTGCCGATGATCTGCTCGGCCGGTCCCACGAAGTATCCGAAGGTCGGCGCGGCCGGCCGGCTCGGGCCCGGCTCGTCGTAGCCGATCTCGTGGAACCCGGGCCGGCGGTCCCGGCCCGACACGTCGTTGACCAGGTAGTCGGAGACGAGTTCGCCGGTGGCGGTGCGGCGGCCGGCGACCAGACCGATCGTGACCTGCGGGAGATCCGGCACGTCGACGGGGACCAGGTAGAAGACGCGCTCGTCGGCGCCGTACCGGATCCCGCTGCGGACCACTGTGCCGATCGGCCGCGGAGCCGGCTCCGCGCGGGTCGCGGCGAGATCCGGGGTGGGTGTCGGTGTGGGGCGCTCGACCGGCGCCGAGGCCGCCGGGACCGCCCGCCGGGACGGGTCTGGGCCGCCCGAGCGCAGGCCCACCGGAACGCCCACCGCCACCGCCAGCGCGAGCGCGGCGACGCCGGTGGCCGCGAGACGCCGCCGTCTGCGCAGGCGACGGCCGGTACGCATCACCGCGGCCACGTCGATGCTGGCCCGGCCCGTCCACTCGGTCGCCCGCATGGCCTCGCGAAGCTGCTCCAGCTCGTTCATCGGCACGTCCCGTGGACCTCGCGCGCCGGCGACCCGCTGCTGCGCAGCTTCTCCAGGGCACGGGAACTGGTGCTCTTGACGGTCCCGACCGACACGCCGAGTTCGCGTGCCACCTGCGCCTCCGACAGGTCGAAGTAGTAGCGCAGCACCACGATGGCCCGCTCCCGGGGGCTGAGCGCGCCGAGGATGGCGAGCAGCCAGCGGCGCGTGGCGACCGCGTCGGCGACGTCGTCGGCGCGCTGCTCCGGAAGATCCTCCGTGGGGTACTCGCGGATCGGCCGCCGCCACCGGTCGACGAGGTGGTTGACGAGCACCGAGCGGGCGTACCCGTAGGCGTCTCCCTCCCGGATGCGCGACCACGACGCGTAGGTACGGGCCAGCGCCGTCTGCGCCGCGTCCTCGGCCTGGTGGTGGTCGCCGGTCATCAGGTAGGCGGCGTGCACGAGCCGGCGGGAGGCGGCCCGGGCGAACTCGACGAACTCCGCGTCACCCCGGGCCATGGCCGCCCACTCCGTACTCCACGCCGATCAGGACGGGTGAGGCGGGCGGAAAGTTGAGTCCGTCGCTGATCAACTTTTCGGCCGGGCGGGCCGTCCTCCTCCCTGCGCACCGGCCGTCCGCGGTGCGGGGTGAGGGGAGACGCATGAGACCGAAGAGTACGAGCCGCGCGCGGGCCGCCGCCGTCCGGGCACTGCCGCTGGCGGCCCTGCTCCTGACCGCGCCGACCGCCTGCGGGGAGCCCGCGGCGGGCCAACCGCCGTTCGCCCCGCCCGTCCGGTTCGCCGAATCGTCCACACCCGCGGCCCCGCTCCGCTCCACCCGGCCGGCGCCCACCCCCGTCACCTATCCCGCCGACGGCGGCAACCGCTGGCAGGTCGCCGCCGCCGAGCCGGGTCGCGGGCGGGGCGGCGGTCACGTCCTGCGCTACCGGGTGGCGGTGGAGCGCGACATCGCCGGCCTGCCCGTGGCGGGCTTCGCGGCCGACATCACCCGGATCCTGAGCGACCCGCGGGGTTGGACCGCGGCCGGGACGCTCGGTTTCCGCCGGGTCGGCCCCGGCCAGTCCGCCGACTTCACCATCTACCTGGCCACCCCCGGCACCCGGGACGAGCTGTGCCAGGACGTGCCGGACGGCTATACGTCCTGCCGCAACGGCGACCGGGTGGTGCTGAACGTCGCCCGCTGGGTGAGGGGCGTGCCCCGGTACGGCGCGAGCCTCGCCACCTACCGGACGTACATGGTCAACCACGAGGTCGGGCACCGGCTCGGCCACGGCCACGAGCGCTGCCCCGGGCGCGGCCGCCCGGCACCCGTGATGCAGCAGCAGACGCTGGGCCTGCACGGCTGTACCGCGAACGCCCTGCCGTACCTCGACGGCGACCGGTACACCGGGCCGTCCGGCGCGTACGACGACCCGATCCCGCCCCGGGAGGGCGCACGGCGACGCTGAGGTCACCCCGAGCAGCGTCGCCGTCGGCCGGCCCGGTGGACCGGCCGGGTCATCTCCCGGAGCGGCGGCGGACGGCCCGGGAGCGGTGAGGTGGTACGCGCCTCAGCGCAACGGGCCGTCGCCCGCGCCGAACGGGTCGTCGACCAGGTGGACGGCGGCCTCCTCCGCGCTGGCGCCGCCGGCGTCGATCCCGGCGTCCCAGGCCACCGAGTCGGCCTCCTCGTCCTCGCCGAGACCCTCGTCGTAGGCGACGAGGCGGCCCGCCCGCGTCTCCACCTCGTACCCGCGGCGGGTCAGCTCGTCCTCGTCGTCGACCGGCTCGGCGTACGGGTCGATGTCCGGCTCCTCCTCGGCGAGCAACTGCTCGAGGGACTCGCCGGCGCGTTCCTCGGCGGGCGTGGTCCCGAACCGGTCCGCGCCGACCCAGCGGTCGCCGGCGGCGATGCCGGTGTCGAGGGGATCGGCGACCCGGTCGTCGTCGAGCGTGTCGGACGCGTCGAGGACGCCGTCGTCCTCGGCGACGTTCCACTCCTCAAGGCGGTCGGTGTTGTCGGTCTGGCTCATGGCGGTCTCCCCTCGTCACGCCCGCAGGCGACGGGTGCCAGCCTAGGGCGCTCCCACCCCGTTGGTCAGGCGGGGGAGCGCTCGGGTGTGCCCTGCGTCGCAGCGGGCGGGGAGACCGGCGGCCGTCGCCGCAGCCGCGCCGCGCCCACGGCGTTCAGGCCGACCCCCCACAGCAGGAGGACGACCAGCCACTGCGCCCACCGGACGGCGTCCATGTCGCGGGAGAGCAGGTTCCGGACGGTGGCGTACGGGGTGAGCCAGCCCTGCGCGGGCCGCAACGCGTCGACGCCGAGCAGCGCGTACAGGCCCAGGGGCAGGACGATGCTGGCCAGGGCCGCGACCACGAACGAGCGCAGCAGCAGACCCAGCCCGACGCCGACCAGCTGCGCGACCACCTGGACGAGCACGCTGCCCAGCGCGATGGTCCCCGCGTACCGCCACGTGTCGGCCGCGGTGCCGCCCGGCGCGAGCACCAGCGCGGCGGCGCAGACGAGCACCCCGAACACGCCGACGGCGGCGGCCACCAGGGTGGCGGCGACCATCGTCGGGGCGAGCCGGGCCGTGCCGGGCGCGCGGCGGAGGTCGTGGGCCAGCAGGATGCCGAGGAACGGCACGGTCACCGACATGAGGCTCTGCACCGTGTCCGCGAGCGCGGCGAACGTGCGCTCGCCGGCCGGTGTCGCCGCGGTGACGCCCACCCCGGCCAGGACACCGAGCAGCAGGGTGACCGCGACGAGCCACCGCCGGGGGCGCGTCGCGCCGCAGCGCCGCAGTGCGGCGAGGGTCGCCGGGGCGAGGCCCGCCCGGTCGTCGTCGTCGTCCCGAGCGTGCGGCATCGCGGGCCCCCGTCCGTCGTCGTCTCCGCACATGATCCCGCACCTCTGTGTGGCACGTCACGATCGGATGGACGTCACAGCGCAGGCGAGTTCGCGTTTGAAAAACGGGACGAACGCCGGCGTACGCGGACGGATGGCCAGCCGGAAGGGCCGGGTCGGCGGTCGTAATCCGGGGCGGGCTGTCGGTACCGGCGGCTACTCTGCCTGCGAGCGTTCGCCCTCCGCACCGCGCCGTGCACGTCGCGCGCGCACCACCCCCCGCCGCTCACCTTCTGCCGACTCATCCGACCTCAGGAGATTGTGTGACCCAGCAAGCTGTCGCGGCACCGGACAAACTCGATGCCGCGGTTCTCAAGGTGGCGGGGGTCGTCGTTCTCGGCGCGATCATGTCGATCCTCGACGTGACGGTGGTCAGCGTCGCGCTGCCGACATTCCAGCGCGAATTCGACGCCTCCTACGCCCGCGTCGCGTGGACGATGACCGGCTACACGCTCGCCCTGGCGACGGTGATCCCGCTCGCGGGATGGGCCGCCGACCGGTTCGGCACCAAGCGGCTCTACATGATCGCGTTGGCCCTGTTCACGATCGGGTCGGGGCTGTGCGCCACGGCCGACTCGATCGGGCAGCTCATCCTCTACCGGGTCCTTCAGGGCCTGGGCGGCGGCATGCTCATGCCGATCGGCATGACGATCATGACGCGCGCCGCCGGCCCGAACCGCATCGGCCGACTGATGGCCGTCCTCGGCATCCCCATGCTGCTCGGCCCGATCTGCGGCCCCATCCTCGGCGGCTGGCTGATCGACACGGCGAGCTGGCACTGGATCTTCCTGATCAACCTGCCGATCGGCGTGATCGCGCTGCTCTACGCCCAGATGGCGCTGCCGAAGGACGCGCCGAAGCCGTCCGAGTCGTTCGACTTCATCGGCATGCTGATGCTCTCGCCGGGTCTCGCCCTGTTCCTCTACGGCATCTCCACGCTGCCCGAGGCGGGCACGTTCGCCGACGCCGAGGTGTGGGCGCCCATGCTGGTCGGCGCCGCGCTCGTGGTGGCGTTCGTCCGCTACTCGTTCAAGCCCCGGCACCCGCTGCTCGACCTGCGGCTGTTCGCCAACCGCAACCTGACGATCGCGTCGGTGACCCTGTTCGTGTTCATCATCGCGTTCATGGGCGCCGGGCTGCTCTTCCCGAGCTACTTCCTCCAGGTGCGCGGTGAGTCGACGCTGGACGCCGGCCTGCTGATGGCGCCGCAGGGCATCGGCGCGATGCTCACCATGCCGATCGCCGGGACGCTCGCCGACCGGGTGCCCATCGGCCGAACCGTGCCGTTCGCCCTGGCCCTGATCGTCGTCGGGTTCTTCTCGTTCACCCAGGTCGACCCGACGACGTCGTACTGGCTGCTCTGCGGTTCGCTGTTCGTCATGGGTCTGGGCATGGGCGGCACCATGATGCCGATCATGACGTCGGCGCTGAAGACGCTGCACGCCCAGGATGTCGCCCGCGGCTCGACGCTGGTCAACATCCTCCAGCAGATCGGCGGGTCCGTCGGCGCCGCGGTCATGTCGGTGATCCTCACCAACGAGCTCAACGGCTCGCAGCCGATCCCGGGCGTGACCGATCCGGCCAGCGGCAAGCCGGTCACCGAGGCGGGGCTGGCCACCGCCGTCCAGTTGCAGCCGGACCTGCTGCGGCAGTTCCCGGTCGATCCGGCGCTCATCGAGCGCGGCCTCGACTTCGCCGCCCGCTCGTTCTCCAGCACCTTCTGGGTGGCGTTCGCGCTGGTGCTGGCCACCTTCATCCCGGCCGCGCTCCTGCCGCGCCGGCGGGAGCCCTCGCACCTGCTCGACGGCGAGCAGGGCGACGAGCAGCCCAAGACGCCCGTCGTCATCCACTGACGCGCGTCGCGGCGGGGGCCGTCGGGCGGTTGTCCCGGCGGCCCCCGCCGTGTGCGTAGGGGCGTCCGCGCCTCCGCCCTGTGTCGGCGCACGCCCGGGCGCGGCCGAACCGTCCCGGCTCAGGGGCGCAGGGCGCCCACGACGACCCGCGTGGCCCGGGCGATGAGCGCGTCGTCGTACGGGGCGTCCTTCGCGTCGCGGCGGGACATCACGGCCAGCACGATCGGCGCACCGTCCGGCGGCCACAGCACGGCGATGTCGTTGCGCGCGCCGTACCCGCCGGAGCCGGTCTTGTCGCCCACCACCCAGCCCTGCGGTGTGCCGGCACGGATGAGCCCGTCGCCGGTCGTGTTGCCCCGCAACCACCCGTTGAGGATGTCCCGGTCCTCCCGGCCCAGCGCGTCGCCGACCGCGTACGCCCGCAGGTCGGTGGCGAAGGCACGGGGCGTGGTGGTGTCGCGTCGGTCGCCCGGCCGGCCCTCGTTGAGGCTCGTCTCGTAGCGTTCCGCGTCGGTGGCCGTGTCGCCGAGGCCGCGGAGCGACTCCCCGAAGCCGGCCGGCCCGCCGAGGCGGCGCAGGATCAGGTTTCCGGCGGTGTTGTCGCTGTAGCGGACCGCCGCGTCGGCCAGGTCGCGCAGGGACATCCCCGTGGCCACGTGCCTCTCGGTGACGGGGGAGTGGGCGAGCAGGTCCTCCCGCGTGTAGTGGACGACCTCGTCGAGCTGGGCCGCCGACGTCCGGTCGAGCAGCGCGGCGGCGGCCAACGCCTTGAACGTGGAGGCGTACGCGAACCGCTCGTCGGCCCGGTACGCGACGGTGCGACCGGTGCCGGTGTCGACCGCGTGGACGCCGAGCCGCGCGTCGAACGCGGCCTCGAGCCGGCGGAACTCCGGGGCGAGGTCGATGGCCGGGGAGGCGGTCACGCCCGGTACGGACGGGCTGGCGCCGCCGGGTGCGGTGGCGGAGGGGGACGGGCCGCCGGCGGCGGGACGATCGTCGTCGGGACCGCACGCGGCGAGCCCGGCGAGTGCCGTGGCGGCCGTCACCGCGGCGACGCCGCGTCGTACACCGGAGAGATCCACGTCCCCGCCCCCTCTGCCGCCACGGCGCCGGCTCGTCGTCCGTGCCGCTTCCGGAATGCGCCCGGACCCGGACGCCACCGGGGCGCAGCACGGACCACCGACCCTACGTCCCGTGGCGGGCCTGGTTGGTTCAGGCCGGCGCCGCGCCGCCCAGCGGGTCCGCGAGCAGGTGCGCGAAGGCCAGCTCGGCCGCACCCACGAGGGCGGCGGTGCCGCCCAGCGCCGCGGGCCGGAGCTGCACCTGCTCCCGGGAGGCGGGCAGCGCCAGCTCGTCCAGGCGGCGGTGCACGGTCTCCGCTCCGGCCAGGTAGACCTCGCGCAGCGAGCCGCCGAACACGACCGTGTCGGGGTTGACCACGTTGACGAGGTTGGCCACACCGAAGCCGAGCCAGTCGGCGACCTGCTCGACGGCGGCCCGGGCCGCCGGCTCGCCGTCCGCCGCGGCGCGCAGCACCTCGGCCACCGTGTCGGGGGACTCCTGGTCGCGCCCGGCGTGGCGCAGCAGCGCGGCGTCGCCGATCTCGGTCTCCCAGCAGCCGCGCGAGCCGCACCGGCAGGGGTGGCCGTGCGGGTTGACGACCATGTGGCCGACCTTGCCGCTGTGCCCGCCGTGGCCCCGCACGAGCCGGCCGCCGATGATGATGCCGGCGCTCACGCCGGGCCCGCCGTGCAGGTAGACGAGGTCGTCGACGCCGGCGGCCACGCCCCGGACCTGTTCGGCCAGGGCGGCGATGTCGGCCATGTCGCCCGCGACGACGGGCGGGCCGGAGGGGAACTCGGCGTCGAACGCGACGCGGAGTGCGTCGTCGGGGCCGGCGATGCGGATCCGGCCGTCCCGGCCGTGGGTCGTGTCGGTCACGGCGACCGCCGCGCCCACGCAGATCGCGTCCGGCCCCGCCGTGCGCTCCATGTCGCGGATCAGCCATGACAGCGGGCGTACGGCGTCGGCGGGACACGACCCGCGGGGGTGTTCGACCTCGCGCAGGTCCAGCACGCGGCCGCCGAGGCCGACGCGGGCGGCGCGCAGCCGGTCCGGCTCGATGGTCATGGCACGCGCGTACACGCGGGTCGAGCGGGGGCTCACCACGAGCGAGGGGCGTCCGGCCCGGCGGGTGGTGGTGGGTGCCTTCTCGGTCACGAGACCGGCGGCCGCGAGGTCGGCGGCGAGGGCCCGGATGGTGCTGCGGTTGAGGCCGAGCCGGGCGGTCAGCTCGGCGCGGGAGGTGGGGCCGTGCACGTGGACGTGGCGCAGCACGGCACCGAGGTTCTGCCGGCGGACCTCCTCCTGGTTGGCGGCGGGCGCCGGCGGTGCGGGGACGTCGGGACTTCGGCCGGTCGGGGGAAGACCGGAGAGCGCGGGGTGCACGATTGGGCCTCCTCTCCGTTGACGAGTCCGTCGTGCCCCGGGACGACGAAGGGTCCCGGAAGTTACTCCGGGACCCGACGTCGCCACGCGGTGTTACTTGGTCAGCGGCGCGAGCTTCGGGTCGTTCGCGTACGCCTCGGCCGCGTTCGCCTTGGTCACGGCGACCGGCGGCAGCAGGTAGGTGTCGACGACCTTGGAGCCGTTGTTGTACGACTTGGTGTCGTTCACCTGCGGTTCGTTACCGGCCTGGAGGGCCTTGACCATCTCGATGGTCTGCTTCACCAGGTTGCGGGTGTCCTTGTTGATCGTCATGTACTGCTCGCCAGCCATGATCGACTTCACGGACTCGACCTCGGAGTCCTGGCCGGAGACGACCGGGACCGGCTTGCCGGCGCCCTTCACCGAGGTGATGATCGCGCGGGCCAGGGTGTCGTTCGGGGAGAGGACGCCGTCCAGCTCCTTGTTGCCGTAGGTCGAGGTCAGCAGCTGGTCCATGCGGGCCTGCGCACCCTCGGCCTTCCAGCCCTGGATAGCGGTCTGCTTGATGTCCTTCTGGCCCGAGGCGACGACGACATTGCCCTTGTCGATCTCCGGCTGGAGAACGCTCATGGCGCCGTCGAAGAAGACCTTCGAGTTGTTGTCGTCCGGCGAGCCGGAGAACAGCTCGATGTTGTACGGGCCGTTCGGCTTCTTGGCCTTCATGCCGTCCAGCAGGGCCTGGCCCTGGAGCTGGCCGACCTTGAAGTTGTCGAACGCGACGTAGTAGTCGAGGTCCGGCGTGTTCACGATCAGCCGGTCGTACGCGATGACCTTGGCGCCGGCCTGGTGGGCGGCGGCGACCTGGGTCGACAGCTGGGCGGCGTCGGTCGCACCGATGACGATGACCTTGGCGCCCTTGGTGACCATGGCGGTGATCTGGGCCTGCTGGTCGGCGACCGTGGTCGACGCGCCCGCGTACTGCACGTCGCTCTGGAAGCCGGCCTCCTTCAGGCCGTTGGTGAACAGGTCACCGGCGAGGACCCAGTTCTCCGAGGTCTTGGCCGGCAGGGCGACGCCGATCAGCGAGTTGGCCGCGAAGCCCTTGCTGTCGCTGCCCGAGCCGCCCGAGGAGCCCTCGTCGCGGCCGGAGCCGCAGGCGGTGAGGGCAAGCATGGCGATGGCGCCGACGGCCACCGACTTGCCGAGTAGCTTGCGCATGATGAGCCTTTCTTGATGGTTGGGGTGAGGTGAGGTCGGCGTCAGCCGGCCACCGTCGTCCGGGCGGGCTCACGGGTCGCCTCGGACGATGACGTTGGGGTGGTTGGTTCGTCGCGTCGGAACGGCCGGGTGATGCTCCCGATGACCGAGAAGCGACCCTGCCGCTTGTTGTAGACGTCGATCGCGACGGCGAGCAGCAGGACCAGGCCCTTGATGATCTGCACACGGTCGGTGCCGACGCCCATCAGCTGCAGGCCGTTGTTGAGCACGGCCATGACCAGACCACCGACGATCGAGCCGCTGATGGTGCCGATACCGCCGGAGACGGCCGCGCCGCCGATGAAGACCGCGGCGATGGCGTCCAGCTCCCAGCCGTTGCCGTCCTGCGGGCCGGAGGCCGCCGAACGGGCCACGAAGATCATGCCCGCGAGCGCGGCCAGGACCGACATGTTCATCATGACGTAGAAGTTGACCCGCTTGAGCTTCACGCCGGACAACTCCGCGGCGCGGGAGTTGCCACCCACCGCGTAGATGTGCCGGCCACCCGCGGTGTTGCGGGTGAAGAAGGAGTACGCGAGCACGAGCGCCACGAGGATGATGCCGGAGACCGGGAAGCTGGTGCCCACGCGGCCGCTGGCGAAGCGCAGCGAGATGAAGACCAGCACGCCGACCATGACGGCCATCCGCAGGATGGAGATCCACATCGGGATCGGCTCCGCGTTCATCTCCCGCCGGGTCCGGCGGTTCTTCAGCTCCCGCCACACGACCGCGATGCAGCCCGCGAGACCGAGCAGCAGCGTCAGGTTGTTGTAGCCCGTGTTGGGCCCGGTCTCGGGGAGGAAGCCGGAACCGATCACCCGGAAGCCCTCGGGCACCGGGATCGTGTTCGCGTTGCCGATGAACTGGTTGCCACCGCGGAAGAGCAGCATGCCCGCCAGGGTGACGATGAACGCCGGCACCCCGATGTAGGCGACCCAGAAGCCCTGCCAGGCACCGATCACGGCGCCGATCGCGAGGCCGAACAGGATGGCCACGGGCCAGGGCAGGTTCCAGTCCGCCATCGACTTGGCCACCAGGATGCCGGTGAAGGCCGCGATCGAGCCGACCGACAGGTCGATGTGCCCGGCGACGATCACCATCAGCATGCCGATGGCCAGGATGAGGATGTACGAGTTCTGCTGGAACAGCGCGATCAGGTTGTCCGATCGCAGGGTCAGGCCGTCGGTCAGGATCTGGAACAGGACGACGATCGCCACCAGCGTGAAGATCATCCCGAACTGACGGGCGTTTGAGGTGGTACCTCCGAAGAGGTTCTTCTGAAGGTCCTTCAATCGGCTCATCGTGTCTGCATCTTCTTCGTGGAGGTCATCAGCTTCATGAGGTTCTCCGGGTCCGCGTCCTGCCGGGCGACTTCGCCGGTGATGGTGCCTTCGGACACCGTGTAGATGCGGTCGCAGAGCCCGATCAGCTCAGGCAGTTCCGAGGAGATGACGATGACGCCCTTCCCCTGGTCGGCGAGCCGCTGGATGATGCCGTAGATCTCGTACTTGGCGCCCACGTCGATACCGCGGGTCGGTTCGTCGAGGATCAGCAGGTCCGGGTCGGTGAACATCCACTTCGCCAGGACGACCTTCTGCTGGTTGCCGCCCGAGAGCTTGTTGACGCCCTCGTCGACCGTCGGAGTCTTGATCCGCAGGTCGCGGCGGTACGCCTCGGCCGCCTTGTACTCGGCGACCTCGTCCAGGACGCCGTGGTGCGTGATCTTGGACAGCTTGGCGGCCACCGTCGACGTCTTGATGTCGTCGAGCAGGTTGAGGCCGATCGCCTTGCGGTCCTCGCTGACGTACGCGAGCCCGTGGGCGATCGCGTCCGCCACCGACTTCAGCACGATCTCCTTGCCGTCCTTGATGATCGTGCCCGACTCGTACACCCCGTAGGAGCGGCCGAACACGCTCATCGCCAGCTCGGTACGGCCGGCGCCCATGAGGCCGGCGAAGCCGACGATCTCGCCGCGGCGTACGACGAAGCTCTCGTCCTTGCAGACCTGCCGCTCGGCGGAGATGGGGTGCCGGACGTTCCAGTTCCGGACCTCGAAGAAGACCTCGCCGATCTTCGGCGTGTGGTCCGGGAACCGGCTGTGCAGCTCCCGGCCGACCATGCCCCGCACGATCCGGTCCTCGTCGACGCCGTCGCCCTTGACGTCCAGCGTCTCGATGGTCCGGCCGTCGCGGATGATCGTGATCCGGTCGGAGACCGCCTCGACCTCGTTCAGCTTGTGCGAGATGATGATCGAGGTGATGCCGCGCTCGCGGAAGCCACGCAGCAGGTCCAGCAGGTGCTGCGAGTCGTCCTCGTTCAGCGCGGCGGTCGGCTCGTCGAGGATCAGCAGCTTGACGTCCTTGGCGAACGCCTTGGCGATCTCCACGAGCTGCTGCTTGCCGACGCCGATGTCCTTGATCAGGGTGTCCGGGTCCTCCCGGAGGCCGACCCGGGCCATCAGCTCCAGCGCCTGCCGGTTCGCCGCCTTCCAGTCGATCGCGCCCCCCTTGCGGGGTTCGTTGCCGAGGAAGATGTTCTCGGTGATCGACATGTGCGGGATGAGGGCGAGCTCCTGGTGGATGATCACGATGCCGGCTCGCTCGCTGGCCCGGATGTCCGAAAAGCGGGAGACCTCGCCCTGGTAGTAGATGTCGCCGTCGTACGTGCCGTACGGGTAGACGCCGCTCAGCACCTTCATCAGCGTCGACTTGCCCGCGCCGTTCTCACCGACGATCGCGTGGATCTCACCGGCGCGGACCGTCAGGTTCACGTCGGACAGGGCCTTGACCCCGGGGAACTCCTTGGTGATGGAGCGCATCTCCAGGAGGATGGGCACGTCGCTCATCGTTCGTACCACCTCGCCAACGTCATGGATGCCTCCGGAATGTTCATGGCCCGGATCTGTGGTTTGTTGCCGACGGCAACCTATTCGGACCAGAGGACCATTCGCAAGCTGGGGGCCCCATCAATTCCGTAACAACCCGGTAATAATGACCCCCCGGCGGTGCCACCCACCAACGGTGCCCGTGGGATCCACGCCACACTCATCACAGAGTGTGAGCGGCGCGGCACGCAACCGCGTCCCGGCCTGCGGACCCCGTCAGCCGGCGCTCTCGGCGGACGGTCCGGCACGATCAGCGATCGTGATCATGGACACGGCACCGGGAGCCCACCCGTCCTGAACCCGCGCCGCGCGCGGTCAGGTCCGTGCCGGTACGGGCTGGTGGCCCGACTGACCGGGCAACAGTACGCGCCGCTCCTCGGCCCCCTGCTGGGAGGCATCGGGTGTCGATCCCGAGGTGGCCGCCCGGCGGCTGACCCCGGGCCGGAACGACGTAAGGCCCGGCCGCTGCTCGCGGCCGGGCATCGTCGCCCGTGAGCCGGGCGGGGGCGGTCAGGCGGGTACGACGTACGGGAAGGTGTCGGACCGGGAGTCCTTGTTCACCTCGGAGGTGAGGCCGGAGGTCATGCCGGTGTTCAGCACCAGGGAGAACATGACCTCGGGCGCGTTGTCGGCCATGGTCCGCCCGTTGCGGACGGCGAAGCCGTAGTTGGCGGGGGTGCCGACCTGGTACGTGAGCAGGTCGGGGTAGACCTCCCGGGCCACGCTCCAGCCGTACGCCATGGGGTCCGGCGCGGTGCCGTTCGCCGCGACGACCCGCGAGACCGCCGTGGCGATCTCCTCGCCGTCGGCCCGCAGGTCGTCGCAGGGGTGGCGGACGTTGGCCGGGTTGGAGAAGTCGGTGTCGGTGGGCCAGAAGATCGGCCACATCATCGGGTGGCCCGCACGGTTGATCTGTCGCCAGCCGCCGGCGTCCGTGGCGAGCTTGGTGGCGGCCCAGACGCCGAGCCGCGTCCCGTCGTGCAGCATCGGCTCGTCGCGGGACACCTCCAGGACGATCGACTCGACCGTGGTGCCGGCGAACGTGTTCTTCGCCTTCTCCGGTCGCCAGGCCGAGCGGTCCAGCTTCGCGCCGTTCTTGAAGGCGTCGTTCACGGTGGCCAGCTGGTCGAGGTCGATGTAGAACGGGTCGGAGATCCGGCCCGCCCAGAGCCGGAGGTTGGTGGCCTCGACCACCTCGCCGCTGCGGCCCTGGGCGAGCATCGTCCCGGTGGCGGCGTCCTCGCGTGCCTCGCTGTCGATGAGCGCGTGCAGCGTCAGTTGCTGCCGGCCCTGACCGTCGGGCTCGCCGAAGGCCACCCGGTAGGTCAGGTCCTCCATCTCGGCGCCGTTGAAGTGGAGCTTGAACTCGTACCGCGCCTCCGAGTGGAAGCCGCGCTTGATGTCGGCTCTCGTCACCGAGCTGTTGACGTCCATGACGAACACGGTGCCGCGCTCGCCGTCGAAGACGAACAGGTCGTCGAGGTAGAGCTGACCGCTCTGAGCGGCGAGCGGGGTGTCGAGGTGGTGCGACATGGGCACGCTCCGGTCCGGACGGCACTGCTGGGGCGAATCCGAACATACCGGTGAGAAGTGCTCGGTTCGCGCGATCGCCCGGAACTCACCCGATACACCGCCAGCGGCTCAGCGGGCGGTGCCCAGCGCGGCGCGCAGCACGCCGACGGCCTGGGTGATCGCCGCCTGCGCCGCGTACGTCCCGCGCAGCGCGTTGAGCATGACGAAGTCGTGCGTGATGCCCTGGTACCGCACGGCGGTCACCGGTACGCCGGCCCGGCGGAGCTTGCCGGCGTACGCCTCGCCCTCGTCGCGCAGCACGTCCGCCTCGGCGGTGATCACCAGCGCCGGCGGCAGCCCCCGGAGTTGCTCGTCCGTGGCCCGCAGCGGTGAGGCGGTGATCTCCGCCCGCCGGGCCGGGTCGGTCGTGTACTGGTCCCAGAACCACTGCATCGCGTCCCGCCGGAGGAAGTAGCCCGTGGCGAACTGCCGGTAGGAGCCGGTGTCGAAGGCGGCGTCCGTCGCGGGGTAGAAGAGGACCTGCTGGACCAGCCGTACCCCGCCCCGCTGCCTGGCCATGAGGGTGAGCGCGGCCGCCATGGTGCCGCCGGAGCTCTCGCCGGCCACCGCCACCCGCTCGGCGTCGAGGCCGTGCGCGGCGCCGTGCGCCGTGATCCAGGTGGCCACCGTGTAGCTCTCCTCGATCGCGACCGGATAGCGCGCCTCGGGGGAGAGGCGGTACTCCGGGAAGACCAGCGCCGTCCGGGTGCCGGCGGTGAGTTCGCGGACGAGCCGGTCGTGGGTGTGGGCGTTGCCGAACACCCAGCCGCCGCCGTGAAGGTAGATGATCACCGGGAGTGGACCGGCCACGCCGGGCGGGCGCATGATCCGGACGGGCACCGGGCCGACCGGCCCGCCCGGCACCAGCACGTCCTCGACGTCGACGTCGGGCCGGTCGACCGCGCCGGACTGCACCTCGTCGAGTCGCCGGCGGCCCCGCACCGGTCCCAGGTCGAAGGGGTACGGCGGGTTCGCGGTGGCCTCCACGAACGCCTGGGCCGCCGGTTCGAGCACCACCGGCTGGCTCACGCCGCGGCTCCCGCCGTCCACCCACCCCGGGCCCCTGGAACACGTCGATTTCCCCACGATCCCGACCATAGGCCCCTCGCCGGATGCCCGGGCGGCGCAACGGCGGCACCGCCCGCCGGGGTGCCGGTCAGGGCGCGTCGACGACCTCGCGCCCGAGCGGCCAGAACGCCGCCGGCACCAGCTTGATGTTCGCGACGCCGAACGGGATGCCGATGATCGTGAGGCAGAGCACCACGCCGGCGACCAGGTGGGACAGGGCGAGCCACCAGCCGGCGAGCACCACCCACAGGATGTTGGCCAGGCCGGACGCCACGCCGGCGCCCGGCTTCGGCACGACCGTGCGCCCGAAGGGCCACAGCGAGTACCCGGCCAGGCGCAGCGCGGCGACGCCGAACGGGATGGTGACGACCAGGGCGAAGCAGACGAGGGCGGCGACGCCGTAGCCGACCGCGAGGACCAGGCCCCCGCCGAAGATCAGCCACAGCACGTTCAACACGAAGCGGATCACGCCTTCCAGCATGAGCGGCGCTCGCCAGTACCCGCGGCCGCCTCAGACCAGCCGGGCGTCGTGGGCCAGCAACGCGATCTGCGTCCGGTTCGTGAGGTCCAGTTTCGTCAGGATGTGCGAGACGTGGGCCTTCACCGTGGTCACGCTCATCAGCAGGTCGGCGGCGATCTCGGCGTTCGAACGCCCCTGGGCGATGGCCAGGACGACGTCGCGTTCCCGTGCGGTGAGGGGCGCCAGCCGGGCGAGCGCCTGTTCGTACGACTCGCCGCCGGAGGCCACCTGCTGCATGAGGCGCCGGGTGACGCTCGGCGACAGGATCGGGGCGCCCGCCGCCACGTTGCGGACCGCCTGGCTGATCTGCTCCGGCGGGGTGTCCTTGAGCAGGAACCCGCTGGCACCCGCCCACAGCGCCCGTACGACGTGCTCGTCGGTGTCGAAGGTGGTCAGCACGATGATCTCGGGCGGACGGGGGCGGCGGCGCAGCCGCTCGGTGGCCGTGATGCCGCTGACGTTCGGCATCCGGATGTCCATGAGCACCACGTCGGGCGCGTGCCGTTCGACAGCGGTGAGTGCCTGACCGCCGTCCGCGGCCTCGCCGACCACGGTGATCCCGTCCGCGCCGTCGAGCATCAGCGTCAGCATCCCCCGTACCAGCGGGTCGTCGTCGACGACGACCACGCGGATCGGGCCGGTCACGCCGACCACGGCAGCCACGCGTCCAGGTGGAAGTGGCCGTCGTCGCCGACGCGGTGCGTCACGCGCCCACCGGCGAGCGCCGCCCGCTCGGCGAGCCCGATGAGCCCGCTGCCGGCGTCCCGATCCGGCGCGGCGCCGGGCGGCGCCGGATTGCGGACCGCGATGCGGAGGCCCGCGCCCGGAGCGCCGGACAGGGCGAGGGTCACGGGCTGCCCGTCGGCGTGCTTGCGGGCGTTCGTGAGCCCCTCCTGCACGATCCGGTACGCGGTGCGGCCCGCCAGCGGCGGGATCTCCACCGGCGGCGCGATCGAATCGTCCACCTCGACGCTCTGGCCGGCCGCCCGCGCCTCCGAGACCAGGCGGGGCAGGTCGGCGAGATTCTGCCCGGGCGGCTCGTCCGCCGGCGCGTCCGGATCGTCGTTGCGCAGGACGGCGACGACCTCGCGGAGTTCGTTGAGGGCCTGGTGCGCGCTCGTGCGGATGACGCCGGCCGCGGCGCTGAGCCGTTCGGGCGGCGCGTCCGGCCGGTACTCCATGGCGCCGGCGGCCGCGGCCAGCAGCGACAGCCGGTGGGCCAGCACGTCGTGCATCTCCCGGGCGATGCGGTTCCGCTCGGCGGCGCGCGCCTCGGCGACGCGCAGCTCCTGTTCCTGCTCGGCCCGCCGCGCACGGTCGCGCAGCGCCTCCACCAGCGCGTGCCGGGCGCGAGCCCACGTGCCCCAGCCCAGCAGCGCCCCGAAGGCGGCCGTCATGAGCAGCAGCCACCACCCGTACGGCAGGCCACGCACCGGCCGCCACATCCCCTGGACGGCGGCGCCCGCCGTGCCGGCCAGGGCGACCGTGAGGGCACGCCGGAAGGGCCGGTGCTGGGCGGTGAACAGCACCGCGAAGCTCACCGCCGGGGTGGCGACCGGCGACAGGGCCACGAGCAGGCTCGCGAGGATGCCGCCGGGCACCGGGCGCACCATGACCAGCGGTACGGCCGCGAGGGCGGCGACCGCGACGGCCACGTCGAGCCGTACGGACGCGGGAGCCGCCGAGCGCGTCGCGCCGAACAGAGCCGACGCGATCAGGATGCCGATCCCCGCGGTCGACACGGCCACCGCGACCGTGCGCCGCGTCCGCGGCAGGCGGAACCCCCAGGTGGCGGAATTCATGGGCGCAGGCTACTGGGCCGCGAACGGGCCGGACCACCTTCTTTGGTAGGAGCCGACCAGCCGCCCGGTGTACCCGGCGGGGCGTCCGGATCCATGTGTACGACGGTCGCGGGCGCCCAGACTCGGCGTATGACGAACCTGCGCACCCTCCTGGCCATGACGGTCGCCGGTGCCACCGGTCACGGCCCGGCCTGACTCGCCGGGTGCTCACGCCGTCGGGGTCGACCGGTAACCTGCCGTCATGATCCCTGGCCCGGGCACCGCCCGTCGATCCCTGTGGAAGGACCGGACCTTCTCCACGTACTGGGTGGCGCAGTCGCTCTCCGCGGCAGGGGACGCGTTCGCCTACCTCGCGGTCCCGCTGCTGATCCTGCACGCCACCGGGTCCGTGGCGCAGATGGGCCTGCTCACCGCCGTGGCCGGGGCCGCGTCCGTGGGCGCGGGCGTCTTCGGCGGCGTCCTGGTCGACCGGTACGACCGGCGGACCCTGATGATCGCCGCGGACCTCACCCGGCTCGTGCTCTACAGCCTGATCCCGCTGGCCTGGCTCGCCGGCCCACAGGTGTGGCTCCTCTTCGTCGTCCTCCCGATCTGCGAGGCGGCCGGGATGATCTTCCAGATCGCCGCGGTCGCCGCCGTCCGGAACCTCGTGGACCGGGATCGGATCACGGAGGCCAACGGGCGGTTGCAGGCCACGTACGCGGCGACCGCCGTGGTCGGGCCGCTGCTCGCCGGCGTGGTCTCCGCCCGGTTCGGGCCCTCCGCGGCCGTCGCCGTCAACGCGGCGAGCTTCGCGCTGTCCGCCGTCGGTCTCGGGCTGATCCGGTTCCGGTCCCGTGTGGAGGGTGCGGACGCCGCGCGGCGGGAGGGGCCGGTGGCCGAGTTCCTGGCCGGGGCGCGGTTCCTCTGGCGTGAGCCCGTGCTGCGGGCGCTGACCGTCCTGCTCTCGGTGTTCATCTTCCTCACCTACGGCTTCACCGACGTGCTCGTCTACCACGTGAAGCACGGCCTCGGCGGCACCGACGGCACGGTCGGCACCGTGCTCGGCCTGGCGGCGCTCGGCACGGTCGCCGGGGCGCTGCTCGTGGCGCCGCTGCGGCGCCGGCGCGGCTTCGGCGTCGCCTGGATCGGGGCGCTGCTGGTGTCCGGCCTCGCCATCGTGGGCGTCGGGCTCGCGGGCACCGTGCCCGTCGTCACCGCGCTCACGGCCGTGTACCTGTGCGGGGTGAGCGTCGGCGGCATCTCGTCCATGTCGCTGCGCCAGGAGATCACCCCGGACCACCTGCTCGGCCGTGTCACGTCCGCCTTCTGGAGCACGCACTACTCGCTGGGGCCGGCCGGGGCGGCGCTGCTCACCTGGGCGGCGGGACGGTTCGGCGTCCTGGCGGTGACCCTCGTGACGGGCATCGGGTGCGTCCTGATCGCCGTGGCGGGGCTGTTCACACCGATCCGTCGCGCCGGGACGCCGCAGGCCGTCCCCCGTGCGGAACCCGCCGCCGTCGCCACCTGACGGGTCGGGTCGGCGGCGTCCCGTCCGCCCCGCGGATGCCGTCACGACACTGCGGCGCGGCGTGCGGCGCCGGTGCCCGACCCCGTCCCCAGCGGGCGGACGGAGAAGACCGTAGAGTCTCGCCGTGATTGAGATCGGCGCACAGGTCGACCTGTTCCACCCTGTCGACAGGGTGTGGCATGCACTGACGGACCGGGAACTGCTCGGCCGCTGGTTCACCGACGTGGAGAGCGTGCCGGACGCGCCGGGGCGGCTGCGGTTCGCCACCGCGGACCTGCCCGGGTTCGACGCCGCCGTGGAAGCCGAGGTGATCGAGCAGCAGGTGCCCGAACTCATCACGCTGCGCTGCCAGGAGGCGGACCGGCGCAGCCGCCTGACCTGCACCGTCAAGGCCACCACCGAGGGCTGCCGGCTGTCGATCCGGGAAACCCTGGAGTACGGCGAGTGGGCTCCGCCGCAGCGCGACGGTCGCGAGCAGGCGTACGAGCAGGCGCTGAACGGCCGGCTGCCGGCCATCCTGGACTGGTTCGCCTTCCAGCAGGTCGACCTGGGCCGCGGCGACGCCGGCATGACCACCGAACTGCCGGTCGTGGAGCTGCCAGGGGGCACGAAGCCGCGACGGGGCACCTGGGCGGTGCTCGGCGCCGCGGGGATCGCCATGCTCCTGGCCGGAGGGGCCGCCGTCTGGGCGCTGCAACCGGACCAGCCCCGAGAGGCCACCGCCCAACCCACGCCCACGCACACGCCGAGCGCGAGCGGCGCCGCCAGCCCCACGACCCGTTCCGCCGCCGCCGAGCCGGCGGCCCGCCCCAGCCGGACGTCCAGCGCGACCGCCAGCCCGAGCCGCAGCGCCGGCTCGCTCCCGCCCTCCCGTACCCCCTCCTCGGCGCCCCCCACGTCGGCCGCACCGCCGGCCATGACGGCCCGGTACGAGACCGTCTCCACCCGGCTGCTCGGCTACAGCGGCGAGGTGGAGGTCGCGAACCCGGGCAGTGCGGCGGGTACGGAGTGGACGGTCGTCGTGACCTTCTCCGACGACAGTGAGGTCACCAAGGTCAGCGGCGCCGAGTGGCGGCAGGAGGGACGGACCGTGACGTTCACCGGGTCGCCCCTGGCCGCGGGCCGGTCGCAGACGATCAGGTTCGACGTCCGGGACAGCGCGCCGTTCGCCAAGGGGCCCGAGAGCTGCACGGTCGAAGGGAACCCCTGCGAGGGCCTGTGAGCCCGGGCCCGGTCGGGGCGCGATCGGCTCGGGTTCCTGGATGTCGCGGTGTCCGGGGTGGTGGGACGGCGCGACTTCAAGGAACCGGAGTGGATCAGGTGCCGATGGCACCCGGGGGCGCCTGCGTCCGGGTGATCGACTCCGTTTCGCCGATATGGCGGGGTCCGGGTGGGTGGGACACCGCCACATCGGCGAGCTGGTGTTGATCGGGGTGGCGGGCACCCGGTCGTGGGTGTGCGGCCCCCGGCCGCCGAGGAACCGCCGGCCTACGTCCGGCGCCCGCCTCGGCCCAGGATGAGGTCGGCGGCCCGCCAGGCGAGGGCCATCACCGGGGCGTTGAGGTAGCCGGACACGAGCACCGGCAGCACCGAGGCGTCGACGACGCGCAGGTTGGCCACGCCCCGGACCCGTAGCTGCGGGTCCACCACGGCGTCGTCGTCCGGGCCCATCGCGCAGGTGCCCACCGCGTGGTAGCCGCAGTAGCCGTTCACCAGCGCCGCCTCGATGATCTCGTCGTCGTCCTGCACCGCGGGCCCGGGGAGCGTCTCCGCCGAGATCCGCTTCGCGATGGGACCGGTGGCGAAGAGCTCCCGCATGCGCCGGAAGGCGCCCACGGCGACCGCGCGGTCGTACGGGGCCTGGAAGTAGTTGGCGACGATCCGCGGCGGTGCGCCCGGGTCGGCCGACGTGATGGCGAGGCTGCCCTCGCTCTCCGGTCGGGTGACCGTCATGAGGCCCATCAGCCCGGGCTCGCGTTCCAGTTCCAGGGCGCGCCCGGGCCGCCGGGGCGCCGCCGAGAAGGGCGAGATCAGCAGTTGCGCGTCGGGGCGGTCGGTGTCCGGCCCGGACCGGACGTACGCCCCGATGTCGGACACCGGGAGGGCGAGCGGCCCGCGGCGGGTGAGGAGGTACCGCACCGTGGCCCGCGCCTGGCCGAGCGCGCTGCTCAGCGCCTTGTTGTAGCCGCCCGGGCCGGTCAGCCGGTACTGCACCGGCACCGACCGGTGTTCGCGCATCCCGGCGCCCACCCGGGGCCGGTCGAACAGGACCGGGACACCCGCGCGCCGGAGGACGTCGGCCGGGCCGATACCGGAGACCTGCAACAGCTGCGGTGTGGCGAGCGCCCCGGCGGCGAGGACGACCTCGGCGGACGCGCGGTAGTCGACGGTTCCGCCCTGCTGACGGGTGCGTACGCCGATGGCGCGGCCGTTGTGGATGAGCAGCCGGAGCACGACCGTGCGGACGGCGACCGTCAGGTTGGGCCGGTTGCGGACGGGGTGCAGGAAGGCGTCGGCGGCGCTGGTGCGGCGACCGTCGCGGATGGTCGCCATGAGGTAGCCGATTCGTTCGCCGTCGTCGGCGTTCAGGTCGTCGACCCGGCGCAGGCCAAGGTCCTCCCCGGCGGCGATGATCTCCTCGCAGAGCTCGTCTGTGCCGGTGGCGGTGGACAGGCGCAACGGGCCGCCGGTGCCGCGCAGCTCGGACGCGCCGAGCGGGTTGTCCTCCAACCGCCGGTAGATCGGCAGCATGGTGTCCCAGCCCCAGCCGGGGTTGCCGAGGCGCTCCAGGGCGTCGTAGTCGAGCCGGTCGCCCCGGCCGTAGACCATCCCGTTGATCGAGCTGGATCCGCCGACGAGCCGTCCGCGCTGCCAGACCTCCTGCCGGCCCGGCGTCACCTCGGCCGTGTAGTGCCACGCGGTGCGCTTGTCGTCCATGAGTCGGCTGAAGCCCTTGGGGATGCGGACGTACGGGCTGCGATCCCAGCCGCCGGCCTCGACCAGAAGCACCCGTGTTCGCGCGTCCTCGGTCAGCCGGTTGGCCAGTACGCATCCCGCCGAGCCCGCGCCGACCACGATGTAGTCGAACTCCTCCACGAGGTACCCCCGTTCCGCCGGCACCAACACACCTACGGTAAGTCCTTGATCACGCAACGGAAAGCCCCCCGGCGCCGTGCACGTTGCGCGCGAACCGTCCCCATTGACCCGCGATCTTGCACTTTCTGCCCCGGCACAAGCCGCGAACCGGGGCATAACAAGGGCAAAAACTGCAAGATCGCGGGGGAGCGGGGAGCGGGGAGCGGGGTCAGAGGACTCTGCGGAGCCACTCCTCGACGCCCGCCACGTGCACGGTCGCCCAGGAGCGGGCGAGGTCGGCCTGGCCGGAGGCGACCGCGTCGAGGATCGCGGCGTGCTGCTCCCGGGTCTTGGCGACCGCGCCCTCCTGCGTGAGCCCGCGCCAGATGCGGGCGCGGGTGGTCGGTCCCGAGAGGCTGTCGAGCAGGGACGACAGCACGTTGTTGCCCGCGCAGGCCGCGATCAGCCGGTGGAACTCCAGATCGTTGGCGACGAGCTCGTCGATGGTCGGCTCGTCGCCGAGACCGTCCAGGACGGCGCGCAGCGCCGCGACGTCCTGCTCGGTGGCCCGCTGCGCGGCGAGCGCGGTGGCGCCCGGTTCGAGGATGCGCCGGACCTCGAGGAACTCCAGCACAGTGTCGTCGCGGTGGAAGTCGACCACGAAGCTCAGGGCGTCGAGCAGCAGTGCCGGGTCGAGGCTCGTGACGTACGTGCCGTCGCCCTGACGCACGTCGAGGACCCGGATCAGCGACAGCGCCTTCACCGCCTCGCGCAGCGAGTTGCGGGACAGGCCGAGCCGTTCGGCCAGGTCGGGTTCCCGGGGCAGGCGGTCGCCGGGGCGCAACTCGCCGGCGAGGATCATCTGCTTGATCTTGTCGATCGCCTCGTCCGTGACCGCCACGTTCGCCTCCGCCCTCGTTCCGTACCGCAGGGTATGGGACTACTCACCGGGGGAGCCCGTAGGTCCGCGCGGCCGTGTCCCCGAACACCGCCGCCCGCTCGCCCGGCGACAACGGAGGCAGCGCCTCGGTCAGCGCCGACAGCACCGTGCCGTAGTCGGCGGCCAGCCGGCAGACCGGCCAGTCGGACCCGAACATCAGCCGGTCCGGCCCGAACCGGTCGACCGCCTCGGCCACGAACGGCCGCAGGTCGGCCACCCGCCACCGCGCCCAGTCCGCCTCGGTGACCAGCCCGGAGAGCTTCGCCGTGACGTTCGGCGCGGCGGCGAGCGCCGCGATCGGGCCGGTCCAGGCGGCCAGACCGGCGGCGCCGTCGCGGATCGCCGGCTTCCCGAGGTGGTCGAGGACGAACCGCAGCTCGGGCACCGCCCGCGCCGCGCCGGCCACCGCGGGAAGCTGGTCGACCCGGACCACGACGTCGAACGCCAGCCCGGCCTCGGCGATGGTACGAAGGCCGCGCCGCACCGCCGGCCGGTCCAGGTAGCCGGGGTCGGTCTCGGCCTGCAGCTGCGGGCGGACGCCGACGAGCAGGTCACCGCCGGGGGACTCCCGGTAGGCGGCGACGGTGTCGGCGAGCGCCGGGTCGGCGGGGTCGGCCCACGCGACCACCCCACCGATCACCGCAGACCCGCGGGCGTACGCCAGCAGGAGCGCCGCCTCGGCGGCGTCGCAGCGGCCCCCCTCCACGAGGACCGTCCGGTCGATCCCGGCCGCCGCCAGTTCCGGCTCCAGGTCGCCCGGGACGAACGAACGCCGGATCGGAGCGAGTTCCGGGGCGTCCAGCCACCGGTAGCCGTCCTCGATCCGCCACAGGTGGTGGTGGGCGTCGACGATCACGCCGCACCGACCGGCGAGGTGGGCAGGGGAGCGTCCGGCCGGAGCAGACCGGCCGCCACCAGCTCGGCCCAGAACTCCTCGGACGGCGGATCCGCCGCCATCAGTTCGGCGTTGCGCCGGATCTGGTCCGGCCCGTGCGCACCCACCACCACGGTCGCGACCGCCGGGTGCGCGGCGGCGAACGTGAGCGCGGCGGCCGGCAGGGAGGTGCCGTGCCGGACGCACACCTCGGCGATGGCCCGGGCCCGGTCGAGCACCTCGGCGGGCGCGTCGACGTACTCGTACGGCAGGCCCGCGTGCGGCCGCTCCACGGCGAGCAGACCGCTGTTGAAGACGCCCGCGTTGAGCACCGACACGCCATGCCTCTCGCACGTGGGCAGCAACGTGCCCAGCGCCGGCTGCTCCAGCAGCGTGTACCGGCCCGCCACCATGACCGCGTCCACGTCGGTCTCGGTGGCGAACCGGTGCAGCACCTGCCACTGCTTCGACCCGACACCGATCGCGCCGACCACGCCCTGGGCGCGCAGCTCGTGCAGCGCCGGGTACGCCTCCGCCAGGGCCGTCGCCTGGTGACTCTCCGGATCGTGCAGCAGCACGACGTCGATGCGGTCGAGGCCGAGGCGGACGAGGCTGCCCTCCAGCGAGCGGTGCACCCCGTCGGACGTGAAGTCCCACACCCGCCGGTGGTCGGCCGGCACGTCGAAGCCCTCCGGGTCCCGCCGGTCGGTCGCGGACCGGTCCGGTACGAGCAGCCGCCCCACCTTGGTGCTGACCGCGTACGCGTCCCGGGGCAGGGCGCGCAGCGCGTCGCCCAGCCGGCGCTCGGACAGCCCGAGACCGTAGTGCGGGGCGGTGTCGAAGTAGCGGACCCCGCAGTCCCAGGCGGCCGCCACCGTGGCGATGGCGTCCGCCTCGGCGATCGGGGTGTAGAGGTTGCCGAGCTGGGCGCAGCCGAGGCCGAGCCGGCTCACGGTCACCCGGGACCGTCCCACCCGTACGCCGGTCATGCCGTCGGCCCGCCGGACGCCGGCGGCAGCGCCCACACCAGCGGCAGCCCCGAGTCGGTGCCCGAGTAGTCGTCGGTCACGTCGAGCAGTTCGGCCATGCGGGCCTGCCACGCCACGTTCACCGGATGGTCGCGCAGCTCGTGGCGCATCCGTTGGTAGTCCTCGACCTCCACGAGGTGGAACAGGTCCGGCCCGTCCCGCCAGATCCACCACCCGTGCACGCCGGCCGCGCGGATCGCGGCCGCCAGCTCCGGCGGAATGGTGGCGTGGACGTCGTCGTACTCGCGTTCGCGGCCCGGCTTCAGCCGGGTGTGCAGGGCGATCCGTCGCACCGGCGCGCTCCTCTCCGTTGCCGGTCCCGGGCCGCGCCGGGCGGCCCGGGCGGTGACCGTCTAGTCCTGGGCCTTGCCGGAGGTGAGCCGGGCCAGCACGAGGGCGACCAGGATGATGCCGCCGTAGATGGCCTGGATCCACTGGGCGGAGACCCCGGCGAGGGTCAGGATGTTGTTGATCAGGCCGAGGACGATGACGCCGCACAGCGCGCCGAAGAGCGTCCCCTTGCCGCCGTCGAGGCTGATGCCTCCGATCACCGCCGCCGCGAAGACGGTGAAGATCATGCCGTCGCCCTGCGCCGCCGCGACCGAGCCGAGGCGGCCGGTCATCAGCAGCCCGGCGAGCGCCGCCAGGACCCCGCCGATCATCAGCACGACCCACACCACCCGGTCGGTGCGGATACCGGCCGCCCGGGCCGCGTCGGTGTTACCGCCGATCGCGTAGACGGCCCGGCCGTGCCGGAAGAAGCCGAGCGCGGCGATGCCCACCGCGAACAGCGTGCCGCTGATCCAGATGGAGGCCGGCACGCCGAGCCAGACGGCGCTGCCGAGGTAGAGCACGGACGGTGGGATGTCGAAGAGGTTCTGCCCGCCGGTGATCCCGATCTGCAGGCCGCGCAGCACGATCAGCATGCCGAGGGTCACGATGAAGGCGGAGAGTTTGAACCGCAGGATCAGCAGGCCGTTGAACGCCCCGATCACCAGGCCGGTGAGCAGGCAGAGGGCGATGGCCAGGCCGGCCGGCAGCTCGGTGCCCAGGCCGTTGCTGGCCGCCGGGATGACCAGGGCGACGGCCAGCGCCGGCGCGAGGCCGATCGTCGACTCCAGCGACAGGTCGAACTTGCCGGCGATCAGGATGATCGCCTCGGCGAGCACCAGCAGCGCCAGCTCGGTCTGCTGTTGCAGCACGTTGGTGATGTTGGCCGCGCTCAGGAACACCGGGTCGATGAGCGCGCCCACCACCACGAGCAGGAGGATCGCCGGGACCAGCGCGAAGTCCCGCAGCCGGGCCAGCGGCACCCGGCCGGCACCGGGTCGGGCGCCGGCGGGCGCCGGTTGCTTGGCGATCGTCGAGGTACCGCTCACGGCTGTCCCACTCCCTCCACCGCGGACACCAGGTCGGCGTCCGTCCAACCCCGGGGTACGTCCCGGATCACCTGTCCGTGGAACATGACCAGCACCCGGTCGCACGAGCGCAGGTCGTCGAGCTCGTCGGAGACGACCAGCACCCCGGTGCCCCGCGCGGCGGCGTCGGTGACGGCGCCCAGCAGGGACGCCTTCGACCGGACGTCCACGCCGGCGGTCGGGCTCACCATGACGAGCGCCGTCGGCTCGTTGGCGAGCGCGCGGGCCAGCACGACCTTCTGGGCGTTGCCGCCGGAGAGGTCG
The DNA here is from genome assembly GCF_003626655.1 of Micromonospora costi. GTDB lineage: Bacteria > Actinomycetota > Actinomycetes > Mycobacteriales > Micromonosporaceae > Micromonospora > Micromonospora costi. The sequence continues at coordinate 428,762 of NZ_RBAN01000004.1, read as the reverse complement.
CTGACCGGCTGATGCGGGCCGTCGGTCTTGATGTCGTACGTCTGGATCATCCGTTCGGCGGCGGCCCGGCGCCGGGCCGGGGCGACGATCCCGGCGCGGCCGAGCTGGCCGGCGATCGGCAACGTGGCGTTCTCCGCCACCGACAGCAGTGGTACGAGGCCCTCCCGGTGCCGGTCCTGCGGCAGGTAGCCGAGCCCGGCGGCGAGCGCGGCGGGGACGCTGCCCGGCTTCGGCGTGGCGCCGCCGATCGTCACCGTGCCGGCGTCCGCCCGGCGCAGCCCGGCGATCGTCTCGGCGACGGCCACCTTGCCGCTGCTGCCCGAACCGATCAGGCCGACCATCTCGCCGGCCCGCACCGTGAGGTCGACGCCGTCGTAGAAGCCGGCCAGGCGCAGGCCCCGCACGTCGAGCACCACGGGAGCGGTCTCCGGCACCGGAGGCCGGGCGGCGCCGGCGGCGAGCGACGGGCCGGTCTCGCCGGTCATCGCGGCGACCAGGTCGTCGCGGGTGAGCGCCGCCACGGGTCGGGTGAGGATGTGCCGGGCGTCGCGCAGCACGGTCACGGTCTGGCACACCTCGTACACCTCCTGGAGGTGGTGCGAGATGAACAGGAACGTGACCCCGGACGCCTGCAGCTCGCGCATCCGCCCGAAGAGCCGGTCGATGGCTCCGGCGTCGAGCTGCGCGGTCGGTTCGTCGAGGATGATGAACCGGGCCCCGAACGACAACGCCCGGGCGATCTCCACGAGCTGCCGTTGCTCGACGGTCAGCGAGCCGGCGAGGGCGGCCGGGTCGACCTCGACGCCGTACCCGGCCAGCAGCTCGCCGGCGCGGCGCCGCAGCCCCCGCCAGCCGATCGGGCCCCGACCGGCCTGCCGGTTCAGGAACAGGTTCTCGGCGACCGTGAGCGTGGGGATGATGGTGGACTTCTGGTAGACGCACGCGACCCGCTGCCGCCAGGCGTCCCGGTCCGCGAGCGACGGGGCCGCGGCGCCGTCGAACCGGACCTCACCGCTGTCCGGCCGCTGCAACCCGGTCAGGATCGACACCAGCGTGGACTTGCCCGCGCCGTTGCGTCCCACCAGCGCGTGGGTCTCGCCGGCCGCCACGACGATGCCGGCGGAGTCGAGCGCGACGGTCGGGCCGTACCGCTTGGATACGCCGCGCGCCTCCGCGGCCGGGGCCGGTGCCCCCACCGCGGAGCCGGCGGCCTGCTGCGAGGTCGTCATCACTTGCCGATCTGGTTTCCCCAGAGCGCCGGGTCGTCGACGTTCTCCTTGGTGACCAGCGGCGCGGCGAGCTGGTCCTCGAGCCCGTTGCCGATGTCGATGATGGTGCTGTCGTGGTCCGTCGGGCCGGCCTGGAACGTCTTGCCCTCGGCGGCGGCCTTGGCGTAGTAGAGCGCCCACTTGGCGTAGAGGTCGGCCGGCTGCGAGACGGTGGCGTCGATCTCGCCCTTGCGGATCGCCTCGAACTCCTGCGGGATGCCGTCGTTGGAGACGACGAAGATGTGCTTCGGGTCGGTCGGCGGGACCAGCAGGTTCTTCGACCGGAGCACCTGGAGCGTCGGGGCCAGGAAGACGCCGCCGGCCTGCATGTAGATGCCCTTGATGTCGGGGTGCTGCGCGAGGCGGGTCTGGAGCGCGGCCGCCGCCTTCGGGCCCTCCCAGTCGGTCGGCTCCTCGAAGATGGTGATGCCGGGGAACGTGGTGCGCATGCACTCGGCGAACGCCTCGGAGCGGTCCCGGCCGTTGATGGAGGAGAGCGAGCCCTGGAACTCGATCACCTTGCCCTTGCCGCCGAGCTTCTCGCCCAGGAACTCGCACGCCTTCTGCCCGTACGCGCGGTTGTCGGCGCGGACGACCATGAACACCTTGCCCTTGTCGGGGCGGGTGTCGACGGAGACCACCGGAATCTTGCGGGTCTCCAGGTTGTCGAGCGTGGAGGCGATGGCGCCGGTGTCCTGCGGCGCCATCACGATGGCCTTCGCGCCCTGGCTGACCATCGCCTGCGTGTTCGCCACGAGTTTGGCCACGTCGTTCTGCGAGTTGGTCGGCGACATCAGGTTGACGTCGTACTCCTTCGCGAACTGCGGCACGTACTTGGCGTAGGAGTTCCAGAAGTCGGAGTCGGCGCGGGGCAGGTCGATGCCGACCTGCGGGCCCGAGCCGCCCTGCCCGCTCCCGCCGCTCGACGACGAGTCACCACAGGCGACGGTGCCGAGGGCGAGAACCGCGGCCAGCGCGATTCCGATCGGGGTTCTGGCGGTATGTCTCACGGTGGTCCTCCATCAGGCGGATACGGTCTGGCGTAACTCGGAGGCGGCGGAAACACGCTGGTAATACATCGGATGTGTATCAATGAATCCGGGGGCCGACAAGGGGCTGTTTTCGGGCCTTTGTGGACCGCCGCGGAGCGTTCATCGGATGACCTGGGGCTGTGTGCCTCACGTCGGCGGCGGGGCGGGAGGCAGCCGCAGCCCGTGCATCCCGCCGTCGACGGCGAGCACCGTGCCGGTGGTGGCGCCGGCGCGCGGGCTCGCGAGGTACGCGATGGCGGCGGCCACCTCGTCCGCGCTCACGAGGCGGCCCGTGGGCTGGCGGGCCTGGAGCGCGGCCAGCTCCCCGGCCGGGTCGTCGGCCGCGTCGAGCAGCCGGCGCACCCAGGGCGTGTCCACCGTCCCGGGGTTCACGCAGGTGACCCGGATGCCCTCCCGCACGTGGTCGGCGGCCATCGCCAGGGTGAGCGCCTGGACGGCGCCCTTGCTGGCGCTGTAGAGCGCCCGCTGGGGCAGCCCAGCCGAGGCCGCGATGGAACAGGTGTTGACGACCGCGGCGTGCGCCGAGGCGCGCAGGTGGGGGAGCGCGGCCCGGGTCACCCGGGCCATGCCCACCACGTTGACGTCGAGCACCCGGTGCCACTCCTCGTCGGAGTTGGCCTCCACGGTGCCCTGCGCCCCGATGCCGGCGTTGTTGACGAGCACGTCGATGCCGCCCAGCGCGTCCGCGGCGGCGGCGACCGCGGCCCGCACGCCCGCGTCGTCGGTCACGTCGGCCGCGAGGCCGAGCAGCGGCTCGGGCAGGCCCTCCGGACGCACGTCCAGGCAGGCCACCCGGGCACCGCGGTCGGCGAGCAGCGTGGCGGTCGCCAGGCCGATGCCCGAGGCGCCACCGGTGACCACGGCCGCGATCCCGTCGAACTCCCTCCGGTCACCGCTCACGGTGCCACCTCCGTTCCCGGTCGTCGCTGTGCTGGTCGTGGAGCTGCTTCGGCGGCACCGGGATCCGGCGCCGCCCAGACGGGGCCGTCCGGGTAGGCGTACTCGGTGCGCGTCCGCGGCCGGATCGTGGCGCTGAAGCCGGGCGCGGTCGGCGCGACGTATCGGCCCTGGCGGATCACCACCGGGTCGACGAAGTGCTCGTGCAGGTGGTCGACGTACTCGATGACGCGGTCGCTCATGTCGGCGGCGACCGCCACGTAGTCGAACATCGACAGGTGCTGCACCAGCTCGCAGAGCCCCACCCCGCCGGCGTGCGGGCACACGGGCACCCCGAACTTCGCGGCGAGCAGCAGGATCGCGATGTTCTCGTTGACCCCCGCCACCCGCGTCGCGTCGATCTGCACGTACGACACCGCGCCGAGCTGGAGCAGTTGCTTGAAGAGCACGCGGTTGGCCACGTGCTCGCCGGTGGCTACCCGCATCGGCGCCAGCTCGCGGGCGATCGTGGCGTGCCCCACCACGTCGTCGGGGCTGGTCGGCTCCTCGATCCAGTACGGGTCGAACGGTGCCAGCTCACGCATCCACGTGATCGCGGTCGGCACGTCCCACCGCTGGTTGGCGTCGACCGCGATCCGGAAGTCCGGCCCGCAGGTCTGCCGCGCGATGGTCATCCGCCGCACGTCGTCGGCGAGGTCGGCGCCGACCTTGAGCTTGATCTGGCCGAACCCGTCGGCGACCGCCTCCTTGCAGAGCCGCCGCAGCTTGTCGTCGTCGTAGCCGAGCCAGCCCGGCGAGGTCGTGTACGCGGGAAAGCCCTCGCGCAGCAGGTGCTCCTCGCGTGCGGCCCGTCCCGGCTGCGCCGCCCGCAGGATCCGCAACGCCTCGTCCCGGGTCAGGGCGTCGTCGAGGTAGCGGAAGTCCACGAGGTCGACCAGGTCCTCCGGGCTCATCCGGCTCAGCAGCTGCCACAGCGGCAGGTCCTCCCGCTTGGCCCGCAGGTCCCACAGCGCGTTGACGACCGCCGCGATCGCCATGTGCATGACGCCCTTCTCCGGGCCGAGCCAGCGCAGCTGGGAGTCGTGCACGAGTTCGCGCCAGAAGCCGCCGAGGTCGGCGAGGACCGCGGCCACCGGGCGGCCCACCAGGTACGGGCGCAGTGACGCGATGGCCGCGGCCTGGATGTCGTTGCCCCGGCCGATCGTGAAGGCGAAGCCGTGCCCCTCGTGGCCGTCACCCGCGTCGGTGCGGAGCACCACGTAGGCGGCCGAGTAGTCCGGGTCGGGGTTCATGGCGTCGGAGCCGTCCAGCGCCCGTGAGGTCGGGAAGCGAATGTCGGAGATCTCCAGATCGGTGAAGATCATGCCTGCGCCACCACCTGACGCTGCCGGCCGAGGCCGTCGATCTCCAGCTCGACCACGTCGCCCGCGGTCAGGTACGGCTTCGGATCGGGCTGGCCGAGGGCGACGCCGGCGGGAGTGCCGGTGTTGATGACATCACCCGGGTAGAGCACCATGAACTGGCTCACGTAGCGGACGATCTCGGCGACCGGGAACACCATGTCCGAGGTGTTGCCGTCCTGCCGCAGCACACCGTTGACCCAGAGCCGCAGCCCGAGCCGCTGCGGGTCCGGGACCTCGTCGGCGGTCACGAGCCACGGCCCGAACGGGTTGAACGTCTCGCAGGACTTTCCCTTGTCCCACTGGCCGCCCCGTTCGAGCTGGAACTCCCGCTCGGAGACGTCGTTGGCGACCGCGTACCCGGCCACGCAGGCGAGCGCCTCCTCGGTGCTGGCGAGGTAGCGCGCCCGGCGGCCGATGACCACCGCGAGTTCGACCTCCCAGTCCGTCCGGGTGCTGCCGCGGGGGATGAGGACGGGATCCTCGGGACCGACCACCGTGTCCGGCGCCTTCAGGAACACCACCGGCTCGGTGGGGAGCGCGGCGCCCGTCTCGGCGGCGTGGTCCCGGTAGTTGAGCCCGATGCAGACGATCTTTCCGGGACGCAGTGGCGCGCCCACCCGCACGCCCGTCGCGTCGCGCACCGGCAGTTCGTCCACCGGAACCGCGGCCAACCGGGCGAGGCCGTCCGCCGCGAGGAACGCGGCGTCGAGGTCGTCGGTCACCCCGCTGAGATCGCGCAACCGGCCATCCTCGTCCAGCAGCGCCGGGGTTTCCCGCCCCGGCGCGCCCACCCGCAACAACCTCACCCGTCGCCCCCAGAAACGCTCTCGCAACCCGTCAGCAATACATCCGATGTCTATCAGCGGCCGCGGCGGTTCACAAGACCGTGTTGCGGACGAGGCGCGTTCCCCGGGGGCTGCAGGTCGACTTTGGAATGGCCTTTTTCCAGGCCGTAGGCCGGATTCGGGGCGCATCGAGGGTGGTCGGTCCTTGTTGCGACGCGGTGTCCTTTGTAACCTCGTCGTCAAACATCCGAGGCGTGTCGCACGTGATCGGCCTCGCCGAGAGAGCACGCCCGCCTCCATCCCGGCCCTCGGACGATCCCGGAGACCCCCATGGACGACCCCTCCCGGTGGCGTGGCCCGCGACGGTGGGCGGCGACCGTCGTCGTGACGGCGCTGGCCGCGGCGCTCCCCGTCTGGTCCGCCACCACGCCGGCCGCCGCCACGACCGCCGCCGCCACGACGGCCGCCCCCGCGGCGTCCGGCGACCCGCTCACCCTCTGGTACGACGAACCGGCCACCGACTGGGAGACCCAGGCGCTGCCGATCGGCAACGGCGCCCTCGGCGGCATGGTCTTCGGCCGGGTCGCGGCGGAGACGGTGCAGTTCAACGAGAAGACGCTGTGGACCGGCGGCCCCGGCTCGGCCGCCGGCTACAACTTCGGCAACTGGACCTCACCCCGGCCAGGCGCCATCGAGGAGGTGCAGCGGCTCATCAGCGAGCGTGGCCGGCTCGCCCCGGAGGAGGTGGCGAGCCGTCTCGGCCAGCCCAAGAGCGGCTTCGGCTCGTACAACACGTTCGGCGACCTGACGCTGCGACTCACCGAGGACCCGGGCGCCGTCCAGGAGTACCGCCGCGGGCTCGACATCGGCCGCGCCGTGGCCACCGTCTCCTACCTTGACGACGGGGTGCGCTACACCCGCGAGTACTTCGCGAGCTACCCCGACCACGTCCTCGTGGTCCGGCTCAGCGCCGACCAGCCGGGCCGGATCGGGTTCACCGCCGAGGTCACCGCGCCGGGCAACCGGTCGAAGACGGTCACCGCCAGCGGCGGCCGCATCACCCTCGCCGGCGCGCTCACCGACAACAAGCTCCGGTACGAGTCCCAGATCCAGGTGAACGCCGACGGCGGGGCGGTCAGCTCCGGCGCCGACGGCACCGTCACCGTCCGGGACGCCGACTCGGCCACGCTCATCCTCGCCGCGGGCACCGACTACGCGGCCCGCTACCCGACCTACCGGGGCGTCGACCCGCACCCCGCGGTGACGGCCGCCGTGGACGCCGCGGCCGCCAGGACGTACGCCGACCTGCTCGCCGCGCACGCCGCCGACCACCGGGCCCTGTTCGACCGCGTCCGCCTGGACATCGGGCAGCAGATGCCCGACATCCCCACCGACGACCTGCTCCGCCGCTACACCGGCGGCGACTCGCCCGCGGACCGGGCCCTGGAGGCGCTCTTCTTCCAGTACGGGCGCTACCTGCTGATCGCGTCGTCCCGGGCGGGCTCACTGCCGGCGAACCTCCAGGGCGTCTGGAACAACTCGACCAGCCCGCCCTGGGACGCCGACTACCACGTGAACATCAACCTGCAGATGAACTACTGGCCCGCCGAGATCACGAACCTGTCGGAGACCACCGGGCCCCTGTTCGACTACGTCGACGCGATGGTCCCGCCGGGTCAGGTCACCGCCCGCGAGATCTACGGCAACCGGGGCTGGGTGGTGAACAACGAGACCAACCCCTACGGCTTCACCGGCCTGCACAACTGGGCCACCTCGTTCTGGTTCCCCGAGGCGGGCGCCTGGCTCGCCCAGCACTACTACCAGCACTACCAGTTCACGCGAGACGAGCGGTTCCTGCGGGAACGGGCGTACCCCGTGATGAGGCAGCTGGCCCAGTTCTGGCTCGACGAGCTGGTCGTCGACCCGCGCGACGGCACGCTCGTGGTGTCACCCAGCTACTCGCCCGAGCAGGGCGACTTCACGGCGGGCGCCTCGATGTCCCAGCAGATCGTGTGGGAGCTGTTCACCAACACCGTCGAGGCGGCCGGGATCGTCGGAGGGGACAACGCGTTCCGCAAGCAGGTGCGGGCCGCGCTCGACCGGCTCGACCCGGGGATCCGCGTCGGCTCGTGGGGCCAGTTGCAGGAGTGGAAGGCCGATCTGGACGACCCGGACAACGAGCACCGGCACGTGTCGCACCTGTTCGCCCTGCATCCCGGCGCCCAGATCTCCGCGCTGAAGGACCCCGAGCTGGCGGCTGCGGCCAAGGTCTCGCTCACCGCGCGGGGCGACGGCGGCACCGGCTGGAGCAAGGCCTGGAAGATCAATTTCTGGGCCCGGCTCCTCGACGGCGACCACGCGCACAAGATGCTCACCGAACAACTGCGCCAGAGCACCCTCGCCAACCTCTGGGACACCCACCCGCCGTTCCAGATCGACGGCAACTTCGGCGCCACCTCGGGCGTCGCCGAGATGCTGCTGCAGAGCCAGAGCGGGGACGTCCACGTCCTCCCGGCGCTCCCGGGCGCGTGGAAGAACGGCTCGGTCAGCGGGCTGCGCGCCCGGGGCGACCTCACCGTCGACACGAGATGGTCGGCCGGCGCCGCCACCGAGATCGCCGTGACCGCGGGCCGGGCCGGCGAGGTGAACCTCCGCAGCCCTCTCTTCGCCGGCCCGTTCCGCCTCATGGACGCCACGACCGGCAAGCGGGTCGACGCGCGGTCACAGGGTGAGCGGCTCACCTTCGACGCCCGCAAGGGGCACCGGTACGTCGCCACCGCGCAGGTCACCTTCGCCGTCGACGCGCCGCCGACCCTGGAGGCCGGCCAGTCCGGGATTGTCGCCGTGACGGTCCGGGCGTCGGACAAGCTCGCCCCGTCGACGCTGAAGCTGAACCTGCCGGCCGGGTGGGCCGCCCGCCCCGCCCGGTTCGACGTGCCCCGCCTGCGCGCCGGTGACGTCCAGGTCTACCGGTTCACGGTCACGCCGGGCACGGAGGCCACACCAGGCCCGAACCGGATCGAGGCGCGCCTCGTCGGCGACGGGTGGCGCGCGTCCGCGTGGGCCGGCATCGCGCTGCCCGTACCGCCACCATGCGGCCGGCCGGACCCCGGCCAACCCCTCGTCGCCTGGGACCCCACCAGCGGGGACACGATCGCCGACCGGTCGCCCCACGGGCGCACCGCGACGGTCCAGAACGGTGCGGCGTACGTCGCGGACGGACCGACCGGCAGCGCCCTGGTCCTCGACGGCGCCCGCTACCTTCGGACCGCACCCACGACACTGGGCTTCGTGGAGGCCGCCACGTTCGCCGCCGAGGTCAAGGTGACCACGAGCGGCAGCTACCGTCGGCTCTTCGACTTCCAGCCCGGCGGCGACCCCGGCACCGACGGCGTGCTCGTCGACCTGACCCCGAGCAACCAACTGCGGTTCATCGGCTCCGGCACCGGAGTCACCAGCACCGCAACCGTGCCCGTCGGCCGGTATGTCGACCTGGCGGTCACCATGGACGACGCGGGAGCCATCGTCGTCTACGTCGACGGCCAGCAGGCCGGGACGGCCAAGGTTCCCGACGGTGGCATCGTCGGCTGCGCCACCCGCGAACTGCGCTTCGCCGCCGACCAGGACGGCGGGCAGCGGCTCACCGGCGAGGTGGACCGGATGGCCATCCTCCCCGAGGCGCTGCCGGCCGACCAGGTGCGCACCTGGCAGAGCCGTGCCTTCGGCTGAGCGCCCCCGGGCGCCCCGGCCGCGGGCCGTCACGCCGTTGCGGATCGGCGGGCGATCTGATCGAATGGCCGCCCGAGCGGTGCCGCGACCCGGCCTGGCGGGCCCGGCCGGGCGGGCGGCGGACGAGGCGGCCCGGTGGTCGGCCGGGCACCGGATGGGCGGGTGACGATGCGGGTCGCACTGTTCGTGACGTGCCTGGCCGACACGATGTTCCCCGCGGCGGCCACCGCGACCGTCCGGCTGCTGGAGCGGCTCGGCCATGAGGTCGTCTTCCCCGAGGCGCAGACCTGCTGCGGCCAGATGCACGTCAACACGGGCTACCTCGGCGACGCGCTGCCGCTCGTGCGCCGCCACGTGCGCACCTTCGCCCCGTACGACGTGGTGGTGGCGCCGTCCGGGTCCTGCGTCGGATCGGTGCGGCACCAGCACGCCATGGTGGCCCGGCGGGCGGGCGACGAGCGGTTGGCCGGTCAGGCCGAGGAGGTCGCCGCGCGCACGTACGAGCTGTCGGAGTTCCTCGTGGACGTGCTCGGGGTGACCGATGTGGGGGCGTACTTCCCGCACCGGGTGACGTACCACCCGACCTGCCACTCGCTGCGGGTGCTGCGGGTGGGGGACCGGCCGTTGCGGCTGCTGCGGCAGGTGCGGGGGCTGGAGCTGGTGGAGCTGCCGCAGGCGGAGCAGTGCTGCGGCTTCGGCGGCACCTTCGCGGTCAAGAACGCCGACACGTCGACGGCGATGCTCGCCGACAAGCTGCGGCACGTCCTGTCCACCGGCGCCGACGTCTGCACGGCGGGGGACTCCTCCTGCCTCATGCACATCGGCGGGGGGCTGTCCCGGCTGCGCACCGGCGTCCGCACCGTGCACCTCGCGGAGATCCTCGCCGCGACCGAGGAGACCGGCGCCGTCGCCGCGGCGGGACGGACGGGGGCACGCACGTGAGCCGCACCTTCCTCGGCATGCCCGCGACCGCGCCGCGCGGTGTGGGGCACCTGCGTGGCGACGAGCCGTTCCCGGCCGCCGCGCGGCGGGCGCTCGCCGACCCGCAGCTGCGCCGCAACCTCGGGCACGCCACCACGACGATCCGCGCCAAGTCCGGCGCGGTCATCGCCGAACTGCCCGACTGGCAGCAGTTGCGCGCGGCCGGGTCCGCGATCAAGGCCGACGTGCTCGCCCGTCTGCCGGAACTGCTCGAACAGCTCGAATTGGCGGTCACCGCGGCGGGTGGCACGGTGCACTGGGCCGCCGACGCGGTGGAGGCCAACCGCATCGTGACCGAACTGGTGGCGGCGACCGGCAGTGACCGGGTCATCAAGGTCAAGTCCATGGCGACGCAGGAGATCGGTCTCAACGAGGCGCTGGAGGCGGCGGGCATCACGTCGGTCGAGACCGACCTGGCCGAGCTGATCGTGCAGCTCGGCGACGACCGGCCCAGCCACATCCTCGTGCCGGCGATCCACCGCAACCGGGCGGAGATCCGGGAGATCTTCCTGCGTGCCATGCCCGGGGTGGATCCGGCGCTCACCGACGACCCGGCCGCGTTGGCTGCCGCCGCGCGCCGGTACCTGCGGGAGACGTTCCTCAGTACGCCGGTGGCCGTGTCGGGGGCGAACTTCGCCGTCGCCGAGACCGGCACGCTCGCGGTCGTGGAGTCCGAGGGCAACGGGCGGATGTGCCTCACCCTGCCGGAGACCCTGATCACCGTGATGGGTGTGGAGAAGGTGGTGCCCACCTGGCAGGACCTGGAGGTGTTCCTGCAACTGCTGCCCCGGGCGTCCACGGGGGAGCGGATGAACCCCTACACGTCCATGTGGACCGGTGTCACCCCGGGCGACGGCCCGCAGGCGGTCCATCTGGTGCTGCTCGACAACGGGCGTAGCGCCGTCCTCGCCGACGAGGTCGGCCGGCAGGCGTTGCACTGCATCCGCTGCTCCGCCTGCCTGAACGTGTGCCCGGTCTACGAGCGCACCGGTGGGCACGCGTACGGGTCGGTCTACCCCGGGCCCATTGGGGCGGTGCTGTCTCCGCAGCTCACGGGCGTGGCCGACAACGCCTCCCTGCCGTACGCCTCGACGCTCTGCGGCGCCTGCTACGACGCCTGCCCCGTGAAGATCAACATTCCGGAGCTGCTGGTGCACCTGCGCGACCGGGCGCCCCACCCGAGGGCCGAGGCGGCGGCGATGGCCGCGGCCGCATACGTCATGGACCACCCCGCGCTGTACACGGCCGCGCAGCGCGCCGCCCGCCTCAGCCGCCTCGCCGGCCGCCGCGGTCGCGGACTGCCGCCGCCACTTTCCGGCTGGACAGCAAGCCGCGACCTGCCGGAGCCCCCGCCGCGGACCTTCCGCCAGTGGTGGGCGCAGCGGTGAGCCAGCGGGAGGAGGTCCTCGCGCGGCTGCGGGCCGCCCGCGGCGCCGCACCTGCCGCACCCGCCGCCGTGCCACGCGACTACCGCCGGGCGGGCGCCGAGGCCGACCTCGACCTGCTGGTGCACCGGCTCACCGACTACCGCGCCACCGTGCACCGGTGCACCGACGACGCGGTGGCCGAGGTCGTCGACGCCGTCCTGGGCGGCCGGCGGATCGTGGTCCCGCCGGGGCTGCCCCGCCGATGGCTGCCCGCCACGGTCACGGCCGTCACCGACGACGCCCTCGGCACCGACCAGATCGCCGCCCTGGACGGTGTGGTCACCGCGGCGGCGCTCGCCGTGGCCGAGACCGGCACCATCGTCCTCGACGGCGCCCCCGACCAGGGCCGGCGGGTCATCACGCTCCTGCCCGACGTGCACGTGTGCGTCCTGCGGGCCGAGCAGGTGGTCGCGGGCCTGCCGGACGCGGTCGCCCGGCTCGATCCGCGCCGCCCGCTCACCTGGATCAGCGGGCCCTCCGCCACCAGCGACATCGAACTGAACCGGGTCGAGGGCGTCCACGGCCCCCGGAACCTGCACGTGGTGCTCCTGCCACCCGGGACGGCTCGCTGACCTCCGGCCGCCGGCCCGGTGCCGGGCCGGCGGGCGATTCCCCGGTCACCGCGCGGCCGGGTCGCCCGTCGCGAGGTCGAGCGCCGCGATGTGCTCCGGGTCCGCCACGGCCTCGATGGCGATGATCCGGTCGGTGACGACGAAGGTGAGCACGATCCGGACCTGCCCGTCGACCACCACGACCGCGCCCGGGGCCGCGTCCACGTACGCGGGCACGGCGCCCTGCGCGCGGCCGTTGAAGAAGCCGGCCACCGCCGCCGAGCCACGGGTCTCCGCGCGCGCTCCCAGGCCGACGCCCGCAGGGTCGGCACGCAGCACGACGTGCGGGTCCAACAGGGTGACCAGGTCGTCGAACCGGCCCTCCCGGGAGGCGGCGAGGAACGCCTCCACGACCTGCCGCTGACGCGCCGGATCCGTCTCCCGGACCGGCCCACCGAGCTGCACCCGGCGGCGCGCCCGGCTGGCGATCTGCCGCACGGCCGCGGGGCTGCGGTCCACCACCGAGGCGATCTCGTCGAAGGAGACGGCGAACATGTCGTGCAGCACGAACACGAACCGCTCGGTGGGCGCGAGCGTGTCGAGCACGACCAGCAGCGCCCGGCCGACCGACTCGGTGCGCACGGCCTCCCGCTCGGGATCGACGGGCTCGCCCTCGGTCGGGCCGGGCTCACCCTCGTCCGCGTCCCACGGCTGCTCGGGCCGGGCGGTCCGGGCGCGCAGCCGGTCCAGGCAGACCCGGCCGACCGTGGTCGTGAGCCAACCGCCGAGGTTGTCGATCCGGTCCGCGTCGGCCCGGCTCAGCCGCAACCAGGTGTCCTGCACGGCGTCCTCGGCCTCCGAGCCGGAGCCGAGCATCCGGTGGGCGACCGCCCGCAGCCGGGGCCGGTGCTCCTCGAAGCGTCTGGCCAGCAGGTCCGCGTCGTGCATGGTCTCCACCCCGTTCGCCGTGCCCGTGCCGATGTGACCGTCGCCACGTCTGTCACGTCGTCCGGCCCGGCGCCGACATACCAGTGAACCCACCGGGACGCCGCGCCGCGACGGACCCGGCAAGCCTAGAGGACAGGACGGACGACACATGACCATCGAACCGCGCATCGCCAACCCCGCCGGGCTGCTGCCGGACGCCGTGAAGGCCGTCAACCTGCTGTACCGGGCGGCGCACTCGGCCGGCGTGCCCGAGAGCGTCCTGGAGCTCGTACACCTGCGGGCCAGCCAGATCAACGGGTGCAGCGCGTGCGTCGACTCGGGCGCCCGGTCGATGCGCAAGGCCGGCGAGACCGACGAGCGGCTGTTCACGGTCGCCGTCTGGCGGGAGACGCCGTACTTCACCGACGCCGAGCGAGCCGCGCTCGCGCTCGCGGAGGCCGCCACCCGGCTGGCCGACAAGGCCGACGCCGTGCCGGACGACATCTGGGCGGAGGCGGCCCGGCACTTCGGGGAGAAGGAGTTGGCGGCGATCGTGCTCTGGATCGCCACCACCAACTTCTTCAACCGGATCAACGCCACCACCCGCCAGCCAGCCCCGCAGAACTGGGGCTGACCGGGGAAGCGGCGTACCTCGGGCGGACGGCGGCGCGAGCCGCCGCCCGCCCGGCCGTCGGACGACCGGGGCGGAACCACGGGCGCAGGGGGCCCTGCCTCCGGCCGCGGAACCCTATGCTGGCAACCGTGCGGGATCGACGGGCGGCGCTGCTGTGGGCGGCGTTCGCCACGGTCGCGCTGGTCTCGGCCCTGCTCGTCATGCGGCGCGAGGACCGGCTGTCCGACCTGCACATCTACTATGGAGCGTTGACCGACCTGCGCGCCGGGCGCCCGCTGTACGCGTACGTGGCGGAGAACGGCGGCCCCTTCACCTATCCGCCGTTCGCGGCGCTCGTGCTGGGGCCGATCACCCTCGTACCCGAACCGGTGCTACAGGTCGCGTGGCTGCTGGCGACCGTCGCGGCGGTCGTCGCCCTCGCCGTGCCGGTGGGCACCGCGGTCGCGCGGACGCCGTCGCGGCGCCACACCGCGGTGGCCGCCGTGGCGCTCGTGCTGATGCTCTCCGCACCGGTGCAGAGCAACCTCCGCTTCGGCCAGGTCAGCATCTTCGTCGTGCTCCTGGCCCTGCTCGACGGCATGGAGGTCGTGCCGCCACGCCTGCGGGGCGTACTCGTCGGGGTGGCCTCGGCCGTCAAGCTCACCCCGCTGCTGTTCGTGGTCTACTTCGTCGTGACCGGCCGCTACCGCGACGCCGCACGCGCGGCCGGGACGTTCCTGGCGTGTGCGGGGCTGGCCGCCGCGGTGCTGCCGGGGGAGAGCTGGACCTACTGGACCAGGACGATGCTGGCGACCGACCGGATCGGCAACCTCGCCTCGCTGGGCAACCAGTCCCTGCACGGGATGCTGCTGCGGGTGGGGGTCGACGAGGCGTCCCTTCCGCTGCTGTGGGCCGGCCTCGTGGCGGTGATCTGCGGGGTGGCGCTGCTGCGCGCCCGGCGGTTGGCGGCCCAGGGCCGCCCCGGGCACGCCGCGGTGCTCGTCGGCTGCGCCACCGTGGCCGCGTCGCCGGTCTCCTGGACCCACCACCAGGTGTGGCCCGTGCTGGCCGCCATGCTGCTGATCGGCACCTCGGGCGTGGCCCGCAAGGCGGCCGGCGTGGCGCTGGCTTCCGCGATGGTCGTGTCGCTGGGCGCCGCACTGAGCGCCGTCGCCACGCGCCCGGGCGTGCAGTTCCTGTTCGAGAACGCCCGCGCGCTCGGCGTCGCCGCGCTCTGTCTGACCGGCTTCGGTGGCGTGGCGGTCGCCACGGCCCGGGCGCGGCGCCCCCGACCCGCCGGGCGCGCCTGGCTGCGCGTGGGGGTCGCGGCCACGGCCGCCGTCGCGTTCTTCGCCGTGCAGCCGCTGCCCGCGGGAGCCGATCCCACGTTCAAGGCGTACGCGCTCGACGACGTCACCAACCCGCGGTACTTCTTCGTGTGCCGCAGCGCGACCGCGTGCGCGGCCTACGGCACGGGCGCGCCGGTCACGTTCGGCACCCGCAAGGAGAAGACCAAGGTGCGGGTGAACGGGGTCGTGTCGGCGCGCGTGACGCGGTTGGAGTACTACTCGGCACCCGGTGGCGCGCCGCGCGTCATCCCGCTGCTGTCCCCGTACGCGGGGCCGCGCGTCTTCTCGTTCCGGTCCGCGACGATGGCGCACGGCCGGCTCGTCGCGTACGACGCCGGCGGGCACCCGATCGCGGTCGTCGACGACGAACTCGCCGCCGCGTTCGGGTGACCGTCCGGCTGGCCCGGCTCAGTTCTGGGCGGCGGTGAGGGCGTGCAGGGCCGTGGCCGTGGCCGCCCTCGTCGGGCTCGCCGCCGGCAAGCGGGGCGTCCTGGCGCACCCGGAGCGGCACACCCGGCTGTGGCGGGTGCTGTGCCTCGTCGGCTTCCCCGTGGGGCTGGCCGGAGCGGTCATGTTCGCCACCACCGGCGGCACCACCGGGCTCGACGCGGTGGCGCTGGCTCTCACCGTCCTGACGGCGCCGCTGCTGGCGGCCGCGTACGTCGCGACGCTGTTCCAGGTCTTCCCGACCCGGCTGGGCGCAGCCGTCTCCCGCGCGCTGGCTCCCGCCGGACGGTTGGCCCTGTCGAACTACCTCGGGCAGTCGGTCATCTGCGCCGTCATCTTCACCGGGTGGGGCTTCGGCCTGATCGGTCGGGTGTCCCCGCTGACCGCCGTCCTCGTCGCCGTCGCGGTGTTCGCGGCCCAGGTCCTCATCAGCGCCTGGTGGATGCGCCGGCACCACTACGGCCCGGTCGAGTGGCTGCTGCGGGCGGTCACCAACGCCAGTGTGCCGCCCTGGCGGCGCGCGGCAGCCTAGGTGGGCGCGCCGGTCGCCGGGTCCGACGGGCCCGGCGACCGGCGGTGCCTCACGCTCCGGGCAGGCCGTGGTGGTTCAGGTAGAGCACGACGCGGAAGGCGTCGCCGTCGTCGTGCAGCAGGAAGGACGACGCCAGCCGCACCGGCTGGCCGCCGCCGGTACGCGGGGCGTCCCAGTCGCCCCGGGCCAGCACGTAGGTCTCGTCGAGCCGCTGGCTGCTGACGTCCGTCAGGACCGGGGCGCCGAGGCCGGCGTCGCGGAACGCGCGCTCCCGACCGGGCAGGGCGGCGAGGAATGCCGCCCGGGGGACCGGCCGGGCGCCGGAGGCGTCGGCCAGCAGGAACGGGTCGGCGAAGGTGTCGGCGGCCGTGGCCGGGTCGGTGGCGCGGGAGAAGGTGGTGAGAAAGGCGCGGACGCGCGCGTCGAGGGTGGCGGTCGGGGCGTCGGACATGGCGGTCCTTTCCGGATCGCGCCGCCGGGGCGGCGGACGGGGGCGCTCCGTGCCGCGACGGGCGGTGCGGGAGCGCGGAGGCTCCGCCACGCTAACAGGCTCAATCGGACATAATACCACATAAGATCGATAAGATCAAGTGGTGACCGGCTCGTCCGTGCCCGTCCGTTCGGGGGATGTCCCGGCTCCCGCCGCTCCCGCCGCTCTCGCCGCTTATGCGGCGCCCGCCTCCAGCGGCGGCGTCGAGGTGGCCTGGGCTGACGGTGACCCGACCTCGCATCGGTGCTCGGCCTCGGGTGTGCTCGCTCGGCGCTGTGGAGCTGCCCCAGAAATGGGGCACCGCCATCGCCGCCGTCACAGCCACGCCGAGCGTTTGCCGCCACCGCCGATCGTCCGCGCGCCGTGCCCCAGAACTGGGGCAGCTCGACAGGACGGAGGAGGCATTCACCCGGACCGGTCCGGGTGGTGTCGGGCCGGCCGTCGACAAGGAGGCGAGCGGGGCTCGGGCGCCGACTGACCGGCCGGTCGGGCGCGATCGACTCCGTTTCGCCGATGTGGCGGGGTCGAGGTGGGCTGGATACCGCCACGTCGGCGATCTGGCGGGAAGCGCGCAGGGGTGTACCCGGGACGGCGTGGGGTACATGGCCGCAGGACTGCCGACAGGAGGTTTGCGGTGGAGAGTCGAGCCAAGGCGATGGGCCACGGGATCCATCCCATGTTGATCGTGTTTCCGTTGGGCCTGCTCGCGACGTCGGTGATCTTCGACATCCTGTACCTGATCACGGACCGGACCGGTTTCCAGATCTCGGCCGCCTACACGATCGCCGCGGGCGTCATCGGCGGCCTCGTGGCCGCCATGTTCGGGCTCATCGACTGGCGCGCCATCCCGTCGGGTACCCGCGCCAAGCGGATCGGCGCGGTGCACGGCATCGGCAACGTCATCGTGGTGGCGCTGTTCGCCGCGAGCTGGCTGATCCGCCTCGCGTCGGACAACTGGGAGCCGAACGCCGCCGCGCTGGCGTGCAGCTTCCTGGGGATCGTGCTGTCCGGAGGCACGGCCTGGCTCGGAGGCGAGCTGGTCGAGCGGCTGGGCATCAGCGTGAGCGACAACGCCAACGTGAACGCTCCCAGCTCGCTGCGCCGCGCGCCGGCCCGCGGCGCCTGACCGACCCCGCGCGGCGCCCGCCGCCGCGACCGGATCTCCCGTCCCGCAACGCGGGACGGGAGTTTTCGGCGTTCCGCCACGCGCGCCAGGTGGGCGCGGGCATCATCTCCTGTCATGAGACGAACGCCCGTCGTGGCGGCGCTGCTCACGGCTGTGCTGGCGGCGGGCTGCGACTCTCCCGAGCCGCCTCCGGTGACCGCGAAGCAGACGCCGTCCACCACCGTCACCACGCCCGCCGCGCCGCCCACCACCATCACCGTGGCGGCCGCCGGCGACCTGCTCGTGCACCCCCCGCTCACCGGGCAGGCGGCCGCCGACGCCCGCCAGGCGGGACGGGAGGGGCACGACTTCACCCGGGTGCTGGCCGCCGTCCGCGCCCGCGTGAGCGCCGCCGATCTCGCGATCTGCCACATGGAGACGCCGTTGGCCGAGCCCGCCGGACCGTTCACCGGCTGGCCGGCGTTCAGCGTCCCGCCGCAACTGGCGGACGCCGCCGCCTGGGCCGGCTTCGACACCTGCTCCACCGCGTCCAACCACTCGCTGGACACCGGCGTCGAGGGCATCGCCCGGACGCTGGACAACCTGGACCGGGTCGGGCTGCGGCACGCGGGGACGGCCCGGACCCGGGAGGAGGCGATGCGGCCCACCGTCCTGGACGTCAAGGGCGTCAAGGTGGGGCACCTGTCGTACTCGTTGAGCTTCAACGACATCCCGCTCCCGGACGGGCGGCCGTGGGCGGCGAACCTGATCGACGCCGACGCCATCCGGGCCGAAGCACGGCGGGCGCGGGCGGCCGGGGCGGAGATCGTCATCCTGTCCATGCACTGGGGCACGGAGTACCAGCACGAGCCCAACGCCGACCAGGTGGACCTGGCGCAGGAGCTGCTGGCCTCGCCGGACATCGACCTGATCATCGGCCACCACGTGCACGTGGTGCAGCCGTTCGAGAAGGTGGGCGGCAAGTGGGTCGCCTACGGCATGGGCAACCTGACGGCCCGGTTCGACGACGGGTCGCCGGAGGAGACCCAGGACGCGGTCGTCCCGGAGTTCACCTTCACCCGTAAGCCCGCCGGAGGCTGGGCGGTCAGCGCGGTGACCGTGATGCCGACCTGGATGGAGTACCGTCCGCTGGCCCGGGTGGTCGACCTGACCACCGCCGCGGTCGACCCGGCGTTGCCCACGTGGCGGCGCGCCCAGTACGCCGGCATCGCGCGGCGCATCGCGGGCTACGTCGACATGCGGGGCGCCGTCGCGGCCGGGCTGCGGACCACGCCGCACTGAGCGGGTCCCGGTCTCACCTGCCGGCCGCGCCCACGAGGTCCAGGTGTTCCTCGACGGCGGCGGTCGTCCGGTCGGCGTCGCCGGTGGCGAGCAGGTCCAGCAGGGCGCCCCGGAGAACCGCGAGGGTGAGGGTGTGTCCGGCCGGGCCGCGATCGGAACGCCGGGGGGTCGTCGGTCCGGCGAGTACGCCGAGCCAGTCGTCGACGGTCTGGCGGGCGAAGCCGGTCCACGGGCCGCCGGGGTCGACGAGGGACCGCGCGTACGCCTCCAGCCAGAGGGTCAGCAGCGGGCGGTGGGCCGGGTCGACGAGCCACCGCCAGGTGGCCCGGGTGACGGTGGCCGGATCGCTGCCCGCCGAGTCGGCCCGTACCCGGTCGAGCAACGCCAGCTCGTCGCTGCGCGCCCGGGCGAGCAGTTCGCGGATCAGGCCGTCCTTCGAGCCGAACAGAAACAGCAGGACGCGCGGGCTCGATCCGATGGCGGTGGCCAGGGGGCGCAACGACAGCTCGGCCAGCCCGCTGCGCAGCACGTACCGGTAGGCGCTCTCGAGCAGCTCGTCCCGGCGGGCGGAGGGGGCTCGTGTCGCGTCGCTCATGGCGCTACTCTGCCACTGAAACGGTCGTTTCAGTAGCTCGGGGGAGTGGTGATGGACGAGCGCATCAGGATCCGCAAGCTGGGCCGGCCCGGTGACCTGGGCTGGGTGGTCATGGCGCACGGCGAGCAGTACGCGGCGGAGTTCGGCTGGGACACGACGTTCGAGGCGTTGGTGGCGCGGATCGTGGCCGACTACGCGGCCGACCACGACCCGCGCCGGGAGGCCGCGTGGATCGCCGAGATGGACGGGCGCCGGGTCGGGTGCGTCTTCTGTGTCGCGGCCGACCCGGAGGTCGCGCAGCTGCGGATCCTCCTCGTGGACCCGTCCGCCCGGGGACAGGGTCTCGGCGGGCGGCTGGTCGACGAGTGCCTGGCGTTCGCGCGCCGGGCCGGCTACGCGCGCATGCGCTTGTGGACCAACGACCCGCTGGTCGCCGCCCGGCACGTGTACCTGTCGCGGGGCTTTGCCCTGACCGGGCAGGAGCCGCACCACAGCTTCGGTGCGGATCTCGTGGGCCAGGTGTACGAGGTCGACCTGCGCGCCGGAACCGAGGCGGCGTAGGGAGGACCGGGCGCCCGGGTGGGACGGTATCCGGTGGGCCCTAGGCCCGCTCGGGCTCCGCGGACAGCTCCCACAGCGACTTCATCTCGTCGAACGCCTGCTCCATGAGCTGCACCATGGCTCGCCGGGCGCGGTCGCCGTCGTGCCGCTGGATCGCCTGGGCCACCTCGGCGTGCAGGGCGAGCGCCTGCTCGTGCGGGTGGTGCGGCATCAGATGGTGCTTGTGCCGGCCGGTGAGCACCTCCGCCACCAGGTCCTGCAGGCGAAGGAACATCTCGTTGCCGGACGCGAGCAGCACCCGGCGGTGGAACTCGATGTCCAGGCGTAGGAACCGGTCCTCGTCGCCCGCCTGGCCGGCGGCCCACATCTTCGCCGCGAGACCCACGAGGTCGCTCGCCTCGTCGTGGCTCGCCCGGGTCGCGGCCAGCAGGGCGGCGTGCGGCTCGACGGCGGTGCGCAGCTCGGTGATCGAGCGGAGCTGGCCGATGCGACCGGCGGACGCGAGACGCCAGCGGATCACCTGCGGGTCGTAGACGTTCCACGCGGTTGCTGGGCGGATCAGCACGCCGACGCGGCGGCGGGTCTCGATGAACCCGATCGAGGCCAGGACCCGCAGCACCTCGCGGATCACCGACCGGGACACCGCGTAGCGGTCGACGAGGTCGTCGATGTTGAGGACCGCTCCGGGTGCCAGCTCACCGCCACAGATGGCGGTGCCGAGGTGATCGAGGACGCGTGCGTGCAGCCCGGACTCGACAGGGGCGGTCTCGGCGGCTGCAACCCCTGGGGAGGTCCGTTCCACGCCAAGGATCATATCAGTTGGATCAACCCCTTGAATAAGTCAGCTTTTTGCGCCTAGCATCCCGTCGTTAAGCGGATGTAAACAGCGAGGTAGCGCCTCCGCCGAGGTAGCGACCACGACAGAAGGAGAGACAAGCGTGCGACGTCGATCGATACTCGGCACTTCTCTTGCCGTGGTCGTCGCCATGGGCCTGTCCGCCTGTGGCGGTGGGGACGGCGGTGACGGGGGGTCCGACACCCTCCGCGTGACCCTCGTGAACCACGTGTGGACCGAGAACATCAAGAAGGCCCTGCCGGAGTTCGAGAAGCAGTCCGGCCTGAAGGTCGAAGTCACCCAGCTCGGCGAGGACCAGCTCTCCGACCAGTACAACGTCAAGCTGAACGCCGGGTCCAGCGACATCGACGTGATGATGTACCGGCCGCTGCAGGAGGGGAAGCTGTTCGCGAAGAACAAGTACCTCGCCGACCTCACCGACCGGGCCAAGTCCGACAGCGCCTTCGAGTTCGCCGACTTCCAGGCCGGGCCGGTGCAGGCCACGACCTATGAGGACAAGTTCGTCGGCGTACCGATCATCACCGAGCAGGAGGTCCTCTACTACCGCAAGGACCTGCTGGAGAAGTCCGGTTTCACCGCGCCGCCCAAGACCCTCGACGAGCTCAAGGCGCAGGCCGCGAAGGTCGAGGCCGACAACCCGGGCGTGGCCGGCTTCGTGGCCCGCACCGGCAAGGCGGCCGCCGTCACCCAGTTCTCCAGCTTCCTGTACAGCTTCGGCGGCGACTTCGTCGACGGCAGCGGGAAGTCCGCGGTCGGCAGCGAGCAGGCCAAGCAGGCGTACGCCTACTACGGTGGGATGCTGCGCGACCACGGCCCGGACAACATCAGCACCGACATGAGCTGGTCCGAGGCGATGGCCATCTTCACCCAGGGCAAGGCCGCCTTCTACACCGAGGCCAACTCGCTCTACAAGAACGCCACCGACCCGGCCAAGTCCAAGGTGTCCGACACCGTCGGCTTCGCCGCCTTCCCGGCCGGCCCGGCCGGCTCGAAGCCGTACAACATTCCCTCGTGGGCGCTGGGCATCAACGACACCTCGAAGAACAAGGACAACGCCTGGAAGTTCATCCAGTGGGCGGCCGGCAAGGAGCAGTCCCTGGCGCAGCAGGAGGCCGGCGTCCCCGGGGCCCGCGCCTCGGTCTGGGCGAACCCCGAGGCCATCTCGACCTACCCGAAGGACCTCGCCGAGGCCACGACCGTCAGCACCGCCAACGGCATCGGCCACGACCGGCCGCTGGTCGTGAAGGTCGCCGAGGCGCGGGAGATCGTCGGACAGCCGATCGTGGACGCGATCACCGGCAAGGACTCGGCCGCGTCGGCGGACGCGGCGCACGAGGCGTTCCAGAAGTTCCTCGACGACGAGGCGAAGTAGCCCGACCGCGACGGTGGCGGGGCCGCCCGGCCCCGCCACCGCGCGCGACCCTGGCCCTGCGAACCCGGAGTCTCCATGTCCACCGTCACCACCCCCGTCACCAGATCGCCCGACGCCCGGCCGGCGCCGCCGGACGGGTCGGCCTGGTCGCGTTGGGCCAACGCGCACCGCAAGTGGCTCTTCGCGGCGCCCGCCATGGTGTTCGTCGCCGTGCTGATCATCTTCCCGGTCGCCTGGACCGGGTACCTCAGCCTCACCGACGCCGAGGGCTCGGTGCGCGCCGAGAGCGAGTTCATCGGGTTCCAGAACTACCTCGACGTGCTCGCCGACACCGACCGGTTCTGGCCGGCCGTGTGGCGCACGGTCGCCTTCACCGGCGTCGTACTCCTTTTCGAGATCGTCCTCGGCATGGCGATCGCCCTGCTGCTGTGGCGGCCGTTCCGCGGTGAGCGCTGGGTCCGCGTCGCGATCCTCCTGCCCCTCGTGGCCACCCCGGTCGCCGTCGGCATGATGTGGCGTCTGATCTTCGACCCCAACATCGGGATGGCCAACCAGTTGCTGGGCTGGATCGGCATCGGCCCGCAGCCCTGGCTCTCCGGGCAGCACTCGGCGCTGCCCACCACGATGTTCATCGACATCTGGCAGTGGACGCCGATGGTCGTGCTCATCCTGCTCGCCGGCCTCACGTCGCTGTCCGACGAGCCGCAGGAGGCCGCCCGCATCGACGGGGCGAGCACCTGGCAGCGGTTCCGGCACGTCACCCTGCCGCTGCTCATGCCGACCGTGATCGTCGCGATCCTGCTGCGCGGCATCGACGCGCTGAAGACGTTCGACATCCTCTACGCCACGAAGGGCCGCGGCGGCGGGTCGTTCCACGAGGTCGAGACGCTCAACGTGTACGCGTACGGGCTGAGCTTCGACTACAACGACTACGGCGTCTCGTCGACCGTCCTCATCATCTTCTTCCTGATCATCATCGGGGTGATGTGGGCCCTGACCTACCGCAAGAAGGGGCTGGACCGATGAGGCCGAGCCGGCCGTACCAGATCTTCCGGGCGGTGGCCCTCGCCGTCGTGGTGGTCGCGCTGCTCGCGCCGCTGCTGTGGATGATCGCCGCGTCGTTCAAGACCAACGTCGACATCTACGACAGCGGCAAGGCGTTCGCCTTCTCGCCCACCCTGGACAACTACTCCAACGTGCTCCAGCGGGCCAACTACGTCCAGTTCATCGGCAACAGCCTCTGGGTGGCGTTCGCGGCCACCGTGCTCTCGCTGATCCTGGGTGTGCCCGCCGCGTACTCGATGAGCCGGTTCAGCATGCGCCGGTCGGCGGTCGTGGTGCTCATGGCCCGGGTGATCCCCGGCGTCTCGCTGCTGGTGCCCTGGTACTACGTCTTCTCGAACCTGCAGATGGTCGGCGGGTACACCGTGCTCATCCTGAGCCACATGTTCGTGTCGCTGCCGCTGATCGTCTACATCATGATGGGCTACTACGACGGCCTGCCGACCGAGCTGGAGGAGGCCGCGCTCGTCGACGGGCTGACCCACATCGGCGCCTTCCGGCGGATCTCGCTGCCGCTGTCGCTGCCCGGCATCGCCACCGCCGGCATCCTCTCCTTCATCTTCTCCTGGAACAACTTCATGTTCGCCCTGGTGCTCTCGGGCGCCGACACCAAGACGCTCCCCGTGGCGATCTTCGACTTCGTCGGGTACGCGAGCATCGACTGGGGCGGCCTGATGGCCGCGGCCACCGTGGTCACCCTGCCGATCATGGTGATCGCCCTGTTCGTGCAGAAGTACGTCGTCTCCGGCCTCACCGCCGGCGCCACGAAGGGTTGAGGACACCATGACCACGATCGCGCGGGTGGAGACGTTCCTCGTCGCGCCCCGATGGCTGTTCGTCCGGGTCGAGACCGCCTCCGGCCTGGTCGGCTGGGGCGAGGCGACCTGCGAGGGCCGGTCGGAGACCGTACGCACCGCCGTCGAGCAGCTCGGCGAGCTGCTCGTCGGCCGGGACGCGCTGCGCATCGAGGACCACTGGCAGGTGATGACCAAGGGTTCGTTCTACCGGGGCGGGCCGATCCTGGCCAGCGCCGTCGCGGGTCTCGACCAGGCCCTGTGGGACATCGCGGGCAAGCACTTCGGCGCGCCCGTGCACCAGCTGCTGGGCGGCCCGGTCCGGGACCGGATCCGGGTCTACGGCTGGGTCGGCGGCGACGAGCCCGCCGAGGTGCGTGACCACATCGCGGCCGCCGTCGAGTCGGGCCTCACCGCGGTCAAGATGAACGCCTCCGGCCGGATGAGCGCGGTGGCCTCGGTCGCCGAGCTGGACGGGGTGGTCGAGCGGGTGGCCGCGGCGCGCGAGGTGCTCGGCGACGACCGCGACGTCGCGGTCGACTTCCACGGCCGGTTCACGCTCGCCAACGCCCGCCGGGTCGCCCCGCTGCTCGAACCGTTCCGACCGTTCTTCCTCGAGGAGCCGGTGGTCCCGGAGAACTCCCACCTGATCGGCGAGTTCGTCCGTTCCACCACCACGCCGGTGTCCACCGGGGAGCGGCTCTACAACCGGCAGGAGTTCCTGCCGGTGCTCCAGGCCGGCATCGCGGTCGCCCAGCCGGACCTCTCGCACGCGGGCGGCATCACCGAGGTGCGCAAGATCGCTGCGTTGGCCGAGGTGTACGACGCGCAGCTCGCCCCGCACTGCCCGCTCGGGCCGATCGCCCTGGCGGCCTGCCTCCAGGTCGGCTTCGCCACCCCCAACTACCTGATCCAGGAACAGAGCATCGGCATCCACTACAACCTGGGCGCCGAGGTGCTCGACTACTGCCTCGACAAGACGCCGCTCACGTTCTCCGACGGGTACGTGGAACGGCTGACGGCACCCGGCCTCGGTATCGACATCGACGAGCACGCCGTGCGGACGGCGGACAAGCGGGGCCACGCCTGGCGCAGCCCGACCTGGCGGCACCTCGACGGCTCCTACGCGGAATGGTGAAGAACATGACCCTCAACCTCACTGCCGAACTCACCGACGCCCGCATCCTCGCGGTCATCCGTGGCACCTCCACCGCGGGCGCGATCGCCGCCGGCGCGGCCCTGCTGGAGGAGGGCGTCCGCATCGTCGAGGTCGCCCTCACCACGCCCGACGCGCCGAAGGCCATCGCGGCGCTGCGGGAGACGGCGCCCGCCGGTTCCCTCGTCGGCGCGGGCACGGTGCTCACCGCCGCCGACGTGGCCGACGTGGCCGCCGCGGGCGCCCAGTTCGTGGTGACCCCGGCCGTCGTCGAGTCGATCCCGGAGGCCGCCCGCCGCGGCCTGCCGGTCGCCGCGGGGGCGTTCACCCCGACCGAGGCGTACACCGCGACGCGGATGGGCGCCTCGGTGGTCAAGCTGTTCCCGGCGTCGGTGGGCGGTCCCGGCTACCTCAAGGCGGTGCGCGACCCGTTCCCGGACATCCCGTTCGTGGCCGTCGGCGGAGTCGGGTTCGACGACGTGCCCCGCTATCTCGCGGTGGGCGCCATCGCGGTCGGCGTCGGTGGCCCGCTGGTCGGTGACGCGGCGTCCGGCGGCGACGTGGACGCCCTGCGGGAGCGGGCGCGCACCTACCTGGAGGCCGTGGCGGGGTGGCGCGCGTGACCGCGCCCGACCTGCTCACCTTCGGCGAGGCCATGGTGTCGTTGCGCTCGACCGGCCCGCTCGCGAGTGGCGCCACGCTGAGCATGCACCTGGCCGGCGCCGAGTCCAACGTGGCCGTCGGCGTGGCCCGCCTGGGCCATCGGGCAGCCTGGGTAAGCCGGGTGAGCACCGACGAGTTCGGCGAGTACGTGCTGCGGCAGCTGCGCGCCGAGGGCGTGGGCGTGGACGGGGTGACCCGCGACGCCGAGCGGCAGACCGGTCTCATGTTCCTGGAGCAGCGCAGCGCCGACCTCACCCGTGTGCAGTACTACCGGGCGGGGTCGGCCGGGTCGGCGCTGCGCGTCGACGACGTGAAGGCCCCGCTGGCCACCGGAGCGCGGATGCTGCACCTGACCGGCATCACCCCGGCGCTGTCGGACACGGCTCGCGAGGCCACCCGCTGGGCGGCCGAGACCGCCGCCGCGGCCGGTGTCCCGGTCTGCCTCGACGTGAACTACCGTGCCCGCCTCTGGAGCCGTGAGGCCGCCCGCGCGGTGCTCACCCCGCTGGCGGCGTACGCCTCGACGGTCATCGCCTCCGTCGACGAGCTCGATCTCGTCGGTGACCCGGGCGCCGACGAGTCGACCGTCGTGGCCGACCTGCTCGGGCGCGGCGTGGAGACCGTCCTGGTGAAGCTGGGCGCCGACGGCGCCCGGGCGCACACGGCCGACGGGGTGACGCACGCGGGCGTGCTTCCGGTGACCGCCGTCGACACCGTCGGCGCCGGGGACGCGTTCACCGCCGGCTACCTGTCCGGCTGGTTCGACGGGCTGGACCTGGCCGGGCGGCTGCGCCGCGCGGCCACCCTCGGCGCCTTCGCGGTCTCCACCCGCGGCGACTGCGAGGGCCTGCCCCGCCGCGCCGAACTCGCCCTCCTCGACGGCCACGAGGCGGGCAGCGTCCTCCGCTAGCCGCCGCACCCGTTTCCAGAAAGGCACCACCCCTCGTGAAGATCGCCGCCGCTGACGTCATCGTGACCAGCCCGGACCGCAACTTCGTGACCCTCAAGATCACCACCGACGACGGCCTCACCGGCCTGGGTGACGGCACCCTCAACGGGCGGGAGCTGGCAGTCGCGTCGTACCTGCGTGACCACGTCGTCCCGCTGCTCATCGGGCGGGACCCGCACCGCATCGAGGACACCTGGCAGTTCCTCTACCGCTCGGCGTACTGGCGGCGCGGGCCGGTCACCATGGCGGCCATCGCCGCCGTGGACGTCGCCCTGTGGGACATCAAGGCCAAGGCCGCCGGGATGCCGCTCTACCAGCTGCTGGGCGGCGCGTCGCGCACCGGCATCATGGCGTACGGCCACGCGTCCGGCCGCGACCTGCCGGAGCTGTTCGACTCGATCCGCCGGCACCTCGACGAGGGCTTCCGGTCGATCCGGGTGCAGACCTCCGTGCCCGGCATCAACGCCGTCTACGGCGTCGCCGCCCAGCCCAGCGTCGACGGCAAGCGGTACGACTACGAGCCGGCGCAGCGCACCCCGCTGCCCGCCGAGGAGGACTGGGACACCCGGGCGTACCTCCGTCACCTGCCGGGCGTGTTCGAGGCGGTCCGCAACGAGTTCGGCCCGGAGCTGCCGCTGCTGCACGACGGGCACCACCGGATGACACCCATCCAGGCCGCGAAGCTCGGCAAGGCGCTCGAACCGTACGACCTGTTCTGGCTGGAGGACTGCACGCCGGCGGAGAACCAGGAGGCGCTGCGGCTGGTCCGCCAGCACACCACCACCCCGCTGGCGATCGGCGAGGTCTTCAACACCGTCTGGGACTACCAGACGCTGATCCGCGAACAGCTGATCGACTACGTCCGCTCCGCGGTGACCCACACCGGCGGCATCACCGCCATGCGCAAGCTGCTCGACTTCGCGGCCCAGTACCAGATCAAGAGCGGCATCCACGGTCCCACCGACATCTCGCCGGTCGGCATGGCCGCCGCGCTGCACCTGGACCTGGCGATCCACAACTTCGGCATCCAGGAGTACATGAAGCACGGTCCGCTCACGAACGAGGTGTTCCGGCAGTCGTTCACGTTCGCCGACGGCTACCTGCATCCGGGCGAGCAGCCGGGCCTGGGCGTGGAACTCGACGAGGCCGCCGCCGAGGCGTTCCCGTACGTGCCGGCGTACCTGCCGTTCAACCGGCTGATGGACGGCACGGTCCATGACTGGTGAGCACCGGCCCACCCGGCACGTCGTGGTGATGGGGGTGTCCGGCGCCGGCAAGACCACCGTGGCGCGAGGGATCAGCGAGGCGACCGGGCTGCTCTTCGCCGAGGCGGACGAGTTCCACACGCCCGAGAACGTGGCGCGGATGCGGGCCGGCGTACCGCTCGACGACGCGGCCCGGTGGCCCTGGCTGCGGGAGCTGGCCGCGTGGATGGCCCGGCGCGGCGCCGAGGGCCGGTCGACGGTGCTGGCGTGCTCGGCGCTGCGGCGCTCGTACCGGGACGTGTTGCGCCAGGGACCCCCGTCGGTGGACTTCGTGCACCTGGACGGGCCCGCCGAGGTCATCCGGGAGCGGATGTCCCGCCGTACCGGGCACTTCATGCCGGCGAGCCTGCTCGAATCACAGCTCGCCACGCTGGAGCGGAGCGAGCCGGACGAGTCCGTGCTGGTGCTCGACGTGTCACTCGACCCGGACGAGCTGGTGGCCCGGGCGGTCGAGGGCCTCGGTCTGGCGGCCGCGACCCGCGTGGGGGAAGCCTAGTCGTCCGGGATTGTCGGTGGCGGTCGCTACCGTCGCGGCATGGTGACCGTCGCCGACGTCCGGGCGCTGGCCCGCACGCTGCCCCGCAGCAGTGAGCACCTGATCCACGACCGGGTGAAGTTCCGGGTCGGGTCGATCGTCTACGTGGCCTTCAGCCGCGACGAGGCGACGATGGGCTTCGGCTTCCCGAAGGAGGAGCGGGCGGCGCTGGTCGCCACCCAGCCCGACCTGTTCTTCCTGCCCGGCGTGTCGGACCTGCGGTTCAACTGGGTCTGCTGCCACACCGCCCGGCTCGACCACGACCACATGACCGAGCTGGTGACCGAGGCGTGGCGCATGTGCGTGCCGAAGTTCCTCGCCCGGCAGCGGCTCGGCGACTGACGGCCGGGGTCGCCTGCGGTCAGGCCAGCGCCTCGGCCTGGCCGATGAAACCGATGGTCCGCTCGACCACGAGGTCGGGGGAGTGCACCTGCAGGTCGTGGCTGGCCCCCGGCACGACCTCGACGTGGGCGGCCGGCAGCAGGTCCCGCAGCCGGGCCGCCACGACGCCCGCGTCGTACATCTGGCTGCGCTCCCCGAGCAGGACCAGCACCGGGGGCGCGATGCCCCGCCAGTCGTCGTCGGAGAGCGGGGGCGGCGCGGGCAACCGCCGGCGGAACCGCATCGTGGCACCGGCGAGGCGCATCAGCTCGCCGTCGAGCAGCGTGGCGTTGTGCAGCCAGCGGGCGAGGCGCCGACGGGCCGGCGCGGGGGTGAGCGCCGCGAGCCCACCGGCGAGCACCCAGAGGAGGAACCGCCCGCTGATCCGGCCGAGACCGGCGGGGTCCAGCAGCGTGATCGTGGCCGTCCGGCCGGGCGCGTGGAGGGCGTGTTGCAGGCCGACCCAGCCGCCGTAGGAGCAGCCCACCACGTGCGCGCGCCCGACGTCGAGGGCGTCGAGCACCTCGTCGAGCCAGCGGGCCAGGTCACGGCCGTCGCCGATCGGCGCGCTCTGGTCGGAGGCGCCGGGTTCACCGACCGGATCGACGGCGATCACCGGGTGGGTCCGGCCGAGCCTGGTCACGTACCGGTACCAGGTGAGCGCGTTGCCGCCGGCGCCCGGCAGTAGGACGACGGGAACGCCGTCGGCCGGCCCGGACCGGTAGACGCGGGTCGTGCCGAAGGCGGTGGGCACGTCGAGTGACGTCCGCTCGACCGGCCACAGTCGATCCATCGCCCGGGCGTAGGCGGCCAGGAACGTGGTGCGCGCCCGGTCGCTGGTGAATGCGCTGATCCGTGGTTCCGCCATGGTGGCCTCCGATCCCCGGCAGCCGCTTTTTATGGTGCAACCGTACCATAAAAAGCGCTCACCGGACCCCGCCCGCCGGCAGGCCGGGCTCGTCGGCGATCCGGCCCGCGAGGTCCTGCCACGGCAGGCCCACGTAGTTCTCGGCCAGGCTCGTGGCGTACGCCCGGGACGTGGTCACGTACCGCAGGGTCGCCGACTGGAGCCGGGCCTCGTACGGGTCGTCGGCGGCCAGCCGGTGCAACATCGAGGTCATCCACCAGGAGAAGTGCTGGGCCCGCCACACCCGACGCAGCGCGGTCTCCGAATAGCTCTCCAGCAGGTCCGTCCGCCCCTCGCCGTACCACGCCGCGAGGGCCTCCCCGAGCAGCGCGACGTCGGCCAGGGCCAGGTTCATGCCCTTCGCGCCGGTGGGCGGGACGATGTGCACGGCGTCGCCGGCCAGGAACAGCCGCTGCCACTGCATCGGCTCGACCACGAAGCTGCGCATGGGCGTGATGCCCTTCTCCAGGATCGGGCCCTCGTTCAGCGACCAGCCCGGCACCGTCTCCAGGCGGGCGCGCAACTCCGCCCAGATCCGCTCGTCCGGCCAGTCGGCGATGTCCTCGTCCGGCGCTACCTGGAGGTAGAGCCGGGAGATCTGCGGCGACCGGAGACTGTGGAGGGCGAAGCCCCGCTCGTGGTTGGCGTAGATCAACTCGTCCACGGCCGGGGGAGCGGCGGCCAGGACGCCCAGCCACGCGAACGGGTACGTCCGCTCGTACGTGCGCAGCACCCCCTCCGGCACCGCGCCGCGGCTGATCCCGTGGAAGCCGTCGCAGCCCGCCACGATGTCGCAGTGCAGCTCCTCGTCGCGACCGTCCCGGCGCAGGTGGACGACCGGCGCGCTGTCGAGGTCCGACAGGCGCACCGCCTCGGTGTCGAAGAGGATCGTGCCGCCGGCCGCGAGCCGGGCGGCGATGAGGTCCTTGACCACCTCCTGCTGCCCGTACACGGTGATCGCCCGCCCGGTCAGCTCCGTCATCGGCACCCGGTGCGACTCGCCGTCGAAACGCAGCTCGATGCCCTCGTGCCGCATCCCCTCCCGGCGGAGCCGCTCGCCGAGCCCGGTGCGGCACAGCAGGTCGACCGAGCCCTGCTCCAGCACGCCGGCGCGCACGCGCTGCTCCACGTACGCCCTGCTGCGGGACTCGACGACGACCGACTCGATTCCCTGCAGGTGTAGCAGGTGCGAGAGCATGAGCCCCGCGGGTCCCGCGCCGACGATGCCCACCTGGGTCCGCATCCGTGCCTCCTCACTCCCGTCGCGGCACACCGCGACGCCGTTGCGCGCCGGGCACCAGCCTGCCCCCACGGGCGACGGATCGTCCCGCCCGGTTTCCACTCAGTGGAAGCTCCGGTCACACCGTCCGGTCCCGTCCCGCACCCACGGCGGCCACCGCCATCGCCACCGCCGCCACGCACAGCGCGCCGAGGGGCAGGCCCCACCCGCCGGACCGGTCCCGGAGCACACCCACCAGCAGCGGGCCGGTCGACCCGACCAGGTAACCGACCGACTGCACCGTCCCGGACAGGTCGCGGGCCCGCTGGGGCGTCCCGGCGCGCAGCACCAGCAGAGCCAGCGCGAGGCCGATCCCGGCGCCCTGGGCCAGGCCGGTCACGGTGGCCCAGAGCAGATACAGCGACGGCGCCACCAGCAGGCCGAGAAGGCCGGCGCCCCAGGTGGCCGCCACCAGTACGCCGAACCCGCGCTGCCGGCGCAGCCGCGCGGCCAGCGCGGGCGCGGCCACCGCGGTCGAGATGCCGAGCAGGTTGAACAGTCCCAGCGCCCAGCCGGCGCCGGCCGCCGACACCCCGGCGTCCCGGACGATCGTCGGCAACCAGGCGAGCAGCGCGTAGTAGGTCAACGACTGCATGCCCATGAAGACGGCCAGGGCCCAGGTCACGGGGGAGCGGAGCACCGAGGCGCCGCGTACCGCCACCACCGGGACCACGTGCCGGCGCCGCACCCGGGGCAGCCACGCGACGGCGGCGACGGCGGCGGGCACGCCCACCAGCAGCAGGGCGCCGCGCCAGCCCAGCCCGGTGTGCGCGAGCGGGGCGGCGACCGCCGCCGCCACGGCCGCCCCGCCGGTCAGGGCCGCCGTCGTGAACGCGGTGACCGTGCCCTGCCGCGCGGGGAAGTCCTGTTTGACCGCGCTGGGCACCAGCACGTTGCCGACGGTGATCCCGGCGCCGATGACCACCGTGCCGGCGATCATCCACCAGAACCCGGGCGCCGTGCGCAGCACGCTGCCCGCCACGATGGCGAGCATCGCGGCCAGCAGAGCGGACTCGACGCCGACGCGGCGGCCGAGGAGCGCCGCGAACGGTGACAGCAACCCGAAACAGAGCACGGGAAGGGTGGTCAGCAGCCCCGCCGCGCCGCTGCCCAGGTGCAGGTCGGCGCGGACGTCCGGCAGCAGCGGCGCGAGTGCCGCGATGGCGGCCCGCAGGTTGAGCGCCAGCAGCAGCACACCGAGCAGGGCCAGCGGGCCGGTGGTGCCCGCCGTGCCCGCGCGCTCGCCCGTCCGCGGCCGGTCGTCGGCCACTCTCATGTGCCGGCCCGCCGGCCCGCCCGGCCGCGCAGCGCGATGGCGTGCTGCAACGTCGGGTACGGATCGTCCGCCGTGTCGGCCAGCCGGGCGGCCACCTGCTCGGCCGCCTCCCGCAGGGCCGGCGCCAGTCGTTCCGGCGCCGCGCCGAGGCTGTGCCCCACGACCCCGATCGACGCCAGCGCCGTGCCGTCCGCGTCGCGTACGGGCACGGCCACCGAGCAGGAACCGAGGGTCATCTCCTCGCTGGTCCGCGCCCACCCCCGCGCACGGACGGTGGCCAGTTCCCGGGCCAGCCGGCCGGGCTCGGCGATCGTGTACGGCGTGCAGCGGGTCAGCGGCCGTCGCAGGTGGGCCGCCACGAACGCCGGTGGGGCGAAGGCGAGGAGAGCCTTGCCGACGCCGGTGGCGTGCAACGGCAACCGGCCACCGACCCGGGAGATGATCGGCACCGCCCGGTGGCCGGTCACCTTCTCCACGTAGAGCGCCTCGTCCCCGTCGCGGACCGCCAGGTGCACGTTCTCCCGGACCGCGGTGTGCAGATCCTGCAGGAACGGCAGCGCGACCTCCCGCAGCCGGGTGTGCAGCGGCGAGAGCAGCCCGGCCTCCCAGAGCCGGACGCCGATGCGATAGGCGCCGTCCGCGTCGCGGGTCAGCGCCCGCCAGGCGACCAGTTCCCCGACCAGGCGGTGCGCCGTGGCGAGCGGCAGCCCGGTCCGCCGGGCGAGGTCGCTGAGGGTGAGCGCGGGGTGGGTCACGTCGAACGCGCCGAGGATGGCGAGCACCCGGGCCGTCACCGACGTGCCCGGGGTCCGGATTCCGCCCGCCACAGTCGTCCGCCCGATCAGAACGGGTACCGGCTGATGTCGCCCTGCACGGTCAGCCACTGCGTCTCGGTGAACGCCTCGACGTTCGCGGCCGGGCCGCCGAAGCGGGAGCCGGTGCCGGAGGCGCCCACCCCGCCGAACGGCGCCACCGCCTCGTCGCTCACGGTCTGGTCGTTGATGTGCACGATGCCGCTCGGGATGCGGTCGGCCAGAGCCATGGCCCGCATCACGTCGCGGCCGAGGATGCCCAGTGACAGCCCGTACTCGGTGTCCCGGGCCAGCGCCACGGCCTCGTCCGGGTCGGCGAAGGTGAGCACCGGGGCGACGGGGCCGAACACCTCCTGCGCGTACGCCGGGGTGGTGGGGGTGACGTCGGCGAGCACGGTGGGGCGGTAGAACAGCCCGTCGTACCGGCCGCCGGCGGCGAGCCGGGCGCCCGCGTCCACACTGGCCGTGACCAAGTTGTGGATCTTGTCACGCTGCCGCTCGTCGATGATCGGCCCGAGCGCCACCTGTTCCTTGGCCGGGTCGCCCACCGGCAGGTGGTCGGCCTTCTCGGCGAGCGCGGCCACGTACCGGTCGGCGATGCTCTCGTGGACCAGGTGCCGGCCCGTGGTCATGCAGATCTGCCCCTGGTGCAGGAAGGAGCCCCAGGCGCCGGCGGAGACCGCGAGGTCCAGATCCGCGTCGTCGAGCACGATGAGCGCCGAGTTGCCGCCGAGTTCCAGGTGCGCCCGCTTCAGGTGGCGGGCGGCCGCCTCGCCGACCTTGCGTCCGGCCGCCGTCGAGCCGGTGAAGCTGACCACGCGCACGTGCGGATCTGCGACCAGCGCCTCCCCGGTCTCCACGCCTCCGGGCAGCACGTGCAGCAGCCCCTCGGGCAGGCCCGCCTCCTCGAAGACGCGGGCGATGGCCAACCCGCCGCCGACCGCGGTGCGCAGGTCCGGCTTCAACACCACCGCGTTGCCCAGCGCCAGCGCCGGCGCGACCGAGCGGATCGCCAGGATGAGCGGGAAGTTGAACGGGGCGATGACCCCCACCACGCCGACCGGGATCCGCCGTACGAGGCTCAGCCGGGGCTGCGCACTCGGGATGATCTCGCCGAGCGGGCGCGAGGCGAGAGCTGCCGCCTCGTAGCACTCCTGCGCCGCGGTGTCGGTCTCCACGCCGGCCTTGGGCGGGATCGACCCGGCCTCGCGTACCAGCCACTCGCCGACCTCGGCGGCGTGCCGCTCCCACAGTTGCCCGGCGCGGCGCAGCACCGCGGCGCGTTCCACGTAGCTGGTCGCGGCCCACGCCCGCTGCGCCTCGGCGGCGCGGGCGCAGGCACGTGCCACGTCGTCGGCGTTCGCCACACCCACCACGCCGATCTCGTCCCGGGTGGCGGGGGAGCGCACCGGCGCCGTTCCGCCGGCTGCCTCCACCCAGCCGTCGCTGTAGAGCGTGCCGTGCCAGGTGCCGGTGTCGAGCAGGGTCATCGTGGTCTCCTTGAGAGGGGGCGGCGCGGGGGACGCCGGCGGAGTCAGGGTTCGAACCGCGTGTCCACCCGGACGGGCACGTCGAGCAGCAGCGGTTCGGTGCGGTGGGCCAGCGTCGGGACCACCTCGTCGAGGACGGCCAGGAGTTCCGGGTGGTCGACCACCCGGCGGGCGGGACAGCCGAGGGCCTGCGCGATCCCGTGCACCGAGACGTCCTCGAAGGCCGGCCAGGGGGCCTTCCCGCCGGCCTTGTCGGCGAGCCGGTCCAGCACGGCGTACCGGCCGTTGGACAGGACGACGAAGAGCACGCCGCAGCCGTACCGCGCGGCGCTCCAGAGCCCCTGGATGCCGTAGAGGGACGAGCCGTCGCCGAGCACCGCGACGACCGGCCGGGACGGGTCGCCCATCCGCAGTCCGGCCGCCGCCGGCAGCGCGAAGCCGAGCCCGCCCATGGCCGCGCTCACGAAGCCGCGGGGTTCCCGGGCGGGGAGCAGCCGGTGCAGGTCCGGCCGGGACGACGGTGTCTCCTCGACCAGCACGACGTCGCGGGGCAGCCGCTCGGCGAGCGCGGCGAACACGTGCACGGCCCGCATCGGCTCGCCGGCCGCCGGCGGCTCGACGGTCCCGGCGCGGGGCGCCGGTGCCGGTGCCCGCCGCGGCGTCACCTGCTCGGCCACCGCGAGGCAGAACGCCGCCGGGTCGGCGAGCACCGCCAGCTCGGCCCGGCTGTGGTGCAGCTCGTCCGGGTCGTCGGAGACGACGGCCACCGTGAGGCCGTCGGGCACCAGCGGCCCGGGCTCGTACGGGTACTGCCGGAACGCGCCGGTGCCCACCACGAGCGCCACGTCGTGCGGGGCGAGCACCGCACGCAGCCGGGACCGGCCGGCCGGCAGGTGACCGGCGAAGCGCGGATGGTCCTGCGGGAACCCGGCGCGGGCGCCGAACGCCTCCTGCCAGACCGGCGCGCCGATCCGCTCCGCGAGCGACACCAGCGCGTCCCAGGTGCGGCGGTCGTCGGCGCCCGCGCCGACCACCACCAACGGGTTCGCCGCCCGGTCCAGGAGCCGGACCACCTCACCGGCGGCCGCGTCCGCCTCCGGACCGGCGCGCAGCACGGTGGTCGGCGCGGCCAGCCCGAGCGCCGGGTCCGTCGGCGCCGACCAGTCGTCCATCGGCACGACCACGATGGCCGGGCCACGGTGCTGCCGGGCCTCGTGCCACGCCCGCCGGATCGCCGCCGGTACGTCCTGGGCGAGCGCCGGCTGGTTGACCCAGACCGGGTACGGCCCGGCCAGCCCGTCCAGGCGGCCGGCGAGGAACGGCTCCAGGGCGAGGTGCCGGCGGTCCTGCTGGCCGACCACCACGACGAGCGGCGCCCGGTTGACCCGGGCGGTGGCCAGCGCACCGACGGCGTTGCCGAGCCCGGCCGTGGTGTGCAGGTTCACGAACGCCGGCCGACCGGTGGCGATGGCGTGCCCGGTGGCCATCCCGACCACCGAGCCTTCGTGCAGCGCGAGGACGAACTCCAGGTCGTCCGGCAGGTCCGCGAGGAAGGCGACCTCGGTCGAGCCGGGATTGGCGAAGATGCGGTGCATCCCGTACCGGCGCAGGACGTCGAGGGTGGCGTCGCGGACCGTCGTCATGCCGGCTCCACCGCGCCACGCTGTTGCTTGGCCCGCTGGATCTGCGCGAAGACCTGCCCGCGCAGTTCGGCGAAGCGGGTCGAGGAGCGGGTGGTGAGCTGGTCCCGCTCCTCGGGCAGGTCGATGGCGATGTCGTCGAGCACCACCGTCGGCGCGGACGAGAGCACCAGCACCCGCTGGCCCAGGTAGACGGCCTCGTCGATGTCGTGGGTGACGAACAGGGTGGTCACCCCGAGGCGGTGCCACAGCGACCGGACCAGGTCCTCCAGGTCCGCGCGGGTCTGCGCGTCCACGGCCGCGAACGGCTCGTCCATCAGCAGGATGTGCGGCTCGTACGCGATCGCGCGGGCGATGGCCACCCGCTGCTGCATGCCGCCGGAGAGCTGCCACGGGTACGCGGTGTGCACGTCGGCGAGACCGACCGCCTCCAACGCCTGGTGGACCAGCTCGCTCCGGCGCGCCTTCGGCAGCTTCTTCTGCTTCAGCGGCAGCTCGACGTTCCTGCGCACGGTCATCCACGGGAAGAGGCTGCGGCCGTACTCCTGGAAGACCACCGCCATGCCCGGCGGCGGGCCGTCGACCGCCGTGCCCTCCAGCACCACCTCGCCGCCGGTCGGGGCGAGCAGGCCGGCGATGCACTTGAGCAGGGTGGTCTTGCCGGCGCCGGACGGGCCGACCACGCACACGAGGTCACCGCGTGCGACCGCGAACGTCAGGTCGCGGACGGCCTCCACCGAACGGCCGTGGCCCTCGTACACCTTCCGCATGCCGCGCACGTCGAGCAGCACCTCGGTGCGGGTGGCGGACTGGGTCTGCGTCTCGCTCATGACGGTCATCGACTCCCCCCTCGCTGCGCCTGGCGCAGACCGAAGTACCAGTTGAGGGCCCGCCGTTCGAACAGCCGCATGAGCATGGCGAGCAGGAACCCGAGCAGGCCGAGCAGCAGGATGCCGGTCCACATCTCCGTGACGGCGAACGTCCGCTGGAACTGGATGATGCTGAACCCGAGCCCGTTGCTCGCGGCGAACATCTCGCTGATGACCATGAGGATGATCCCGATCGACAGGCCCTGCCGCAGCCCGGTGACGATCTGCGGGCTGGCCGACCGGACCACCAGGTGCCAGAGTCGGGACGGGCCGCGCAGGCCGTAGCAGCGGGCCGTCTCCACCAGCACCTCGTCGACGGCGCGGACCCCCTCGACGGTGTTGAGCAGGATCGGCCAGACGCAGCCGGAGACGATCACCAGCACCTTCATCGTGTCGCCGATCCCGGCGAAGAGCATGAGCACCGGCACCAGCACCGGCGGCGGGATGGCCCGGAGGAACTCCAGCACCGGCTCGCAGAAGGCCCGCAACCGGCGGGACGACCCGATCGCGATGCCGAGCGTCACGCCGAGCGCGACGGCCAGCAGGAAGCCGCCGAGCAGTCGGAGCAGGCTGGGGAGCACGTCCGCGCTCAGCCGGCCGGAGCGCAGCCACACGTCGTCGACGGCGGCGAGGATGTCCGACAGCGGCGGCAGGTAGTAGCTCTCGCTGTCGGCGGTGAGGATCCACCAGAGGGCGAGCAGCGCGGCCGGCAGCGTGAGTGCCGCGAGGCTCGCGCGGGTGACGCGCCGGAGGATGCTCACGACACCACCTCCCGGCGCAGGGACGGGTGCCAGGACAGCAGCCAGCGTTCGAGCCGCCGGGCCAGCACGTTGACCGCCACGCCGAGCAGCCCGGTGACGACGACCAGCGCGTACATCCGGGCCACGGCGCCTCCGGACTGCGCGATGCCGATCTCGTTGCCCAGGCCGGGCGCGCCGATGACGAGCTCCGCGGTGATGGCGAGGATCAGCGCCACCGCCGCCGCGAGGCGGACGCCGGTGAGCACGTACGGCAGGGCGGTCGGCCAGGTGACGTGCCGTACGCGTGCCCAGCGGCTCAGTCCGAAGGTGCGCGCGGTCTCGCTCGCGACCGGGTCGACGTCCCGGACGCCGTAGAGCACCTGGACCAGCACCTGCCAGAACGAGGCGTAGACGACCAGAAGCAGGACGGAACGCAGTTCGGTGCCGAAGACCAGCACCGCCAGCGGAATGAGCGCGACGGAGGGGATGGGCCGCAGGAACTCGATGGTCGAGGCGGTGAACTCGCGCAGCACCGGAACGGTGCCGATGACGAACCCGACGGTGACACCGAGGGCGACCGCGATGGCGAGGCCGAGGAACCAGCCCCGCACGGTGTCGCCGAGCGCGGTCCAGAAGGCGGCCTCGCCCGCGAGGTCGGCCAGTGCGCCGCCGACCCGGCTCAGCGGCGGCAGGTAGTCCGGTGAGACGAGGCCGGCGCGCGGCACGGCCTCGAGCAGCGCGAGGAAGGTGGCGAAGCCGAGCACGCCCAGCAGGGCGTTGCCGCCGGCCAGCCGGCCGGCCCGGGACCTGCGGGTCGGCGCGGCGAGGGTGGACGGCGACGTCACGGGAGCAGCGCCCCGACGTCGACCTTCTCGGTGATGAGCCCGTCGGTGAGCATCAGGTCGGCCAGTGTCTGGACCGAGTCCCGGTTGATCTGGCCGGACCAGGCGGGCAACGTCATCTTCTCGGCGACGGCCGGGTCGATCTTCGCGTACGACGGCAGCACCGCCCGGGCCTCGTCCGGGTGCTCCTGGGCGTACGCCAGTGACTTCTCGATGGCCGCCGTGAAGCGCTTGGTGAGGTCGGCCTTCTGCTGGACCGTCCGCTCGGTGGTGAAGTACGCCGCGATCGTCAGGTTCGGCGCGGTGTCGACGAAGTTCGAGGCGATCACCTTGGCGCCCTGGTTCTGGGCGACCGTGAAGAACGGCTCGACGATCCAGGCGGCGTCGACCCGCTTGTTGGCGACGGCGGCGGGCATGTCCGGGAAGGCCAGCTCGACGAACTTGACGCCGGTCGGGTCGCCGCCGGCCTTGCGGATCGAGGCGCGCACAGTGGTGTCGCCGATGTTCTTGAGGTTGTTGACGGCGACGGTCTTGCCGGCCAGTTGGGCGGCGCCGGTGATCGGGCTGTCCTTCGGCACCACGATGCCGCCGAAGTCCTTGCCCTGCTGGCCGGTCGAGGAGTTGCCCTCCGCGACCGCCTTGAGGGGCAGCTTCTGCGCGCGGGCGACGATGAGCGAGACCAGGTTGCCGAAGGCGAAGTCGAACTCGCCGCTGACCACCCCCGGCACGGCGGCCGCGCCGCCGGTGGTGTTGACGACCTCCACCTCGAGACCCTGCTCGGTGAAGAAGCCCTTCTGGATGCCGAGGTGCAGCGGGGCGACGTCCACGATGGGGATGGCGCCGACCTTGATCTTGGTGGTGCCGCCGTCGCCCGCGGACCCACCCTCGTCCGAGGAGCCGCAGGCGGCGGTGGCGGTGAGCAGAGCTGCGGCGGCTATGGCACTGATGACGAGACGGCGCATGTAGGTACTCCCGCGTCCGGCGGTCCGAAGAGGACCGGGGGGTGTGGTGGGGCGTCCGTGCCGGAAAGCCGCCCGTGGTCGTGTTCGCTAGCCGAACGGCTGTTCTCATCTAGAACGTTGGCACGTGGCCTGGCTCACGTCAACGGGTCGTCGCAACATTTCTGCAACGGGGCCGACGCCGTCCGGCCGGTCCGTCCGGGCCGCGTTGACGGATGCCGTTGCGGGGCATTACGTTCGTGATAAGTACGGCAGTCCGCATAGCGAACAGCGCGGTCCGTGGGGATCCGCGGGAGGCGGGGAGGCTCATGGCGAAGCTCGTCTCGCTGGCCGAAGGCGTGGCGGACCTGGTCCGCGACGGCGATGTGGTGGCCCTGGAAGGGTTCACCCACCTCATCCCGTTCGCCGCCGGACACGAGATCATCCGTCAGGGACGGCGGGACCTGACCCTCGTCCGGATGACACCCGACGTCATCTACGACCAGCTCATCGGCGCCGGCTGCGCCCGCCGCCTGGTCTTCTCCTGGGGCGGCAACCCCGGCGTGGGCTCGCTGCACCGGTTCCGCGACGCCGTGCAGAACGCCTGGCCGGGGCCACTGGAGCTGGAGGAGCACAGTCACGCGGGCATGGCGAACCGGTACGTGGCGGGCGCCTCCGGGCTCCCGTTCGCGGTGCTGCGGGGCTACACCGGCACCGACCTGCCGCGCCACACCGCCAACATCCGCACCATCACCTGCCCGTTCACCGGCGAGGAACTCACCGCGGTCCCCGCGTTGCGGCCCGACGTCACGGTGGTGCACGCGCAGCGGGCCGACCGGGCCGGCAACGTGCAGATGTGGGGCATCACCGGCGTGCAGAAGGAGGCCGTGCTCGCCGCGCGCCGCTCGCTGGTCACGGTCGAGGAGGTCGTCGACGAGCTGAGCCCCGTACCCGGCCAGGTCGTCCTGCCCGGCTGGGCGGTCACCGCGGTGGCCGAGGCGCCCGGCGGCGCGCATCCCTCCTACGCCCAGGGCTACTCGGTGCGGGACAACGACTTCTACGTGGGCTGGGACGCCATCAGCCGCGACCGGGACCGGTTCCTGGACTGGGTGCGGCAACAGGTCCTGAAGGCGGAGGCGATGGCATGAGCGGGGCGTACACGGCCGACGAGATGATGACCGTGGCCGCCGCCCGGCAGTTGCGCGACGGCGCCGCCTGCTTCGTCGGGATCGGACTGCCCAGCACCGCGGCGAACCTCGCCCGGGCCACCCACGCGCCGAACCTCGTGCTCGTCTACGAGTCCGGATGCCTCGGCGCGAAGCCCGACCGGCTCCCGCTGTCCATCGGCGACGGCATCCTCGCCGACACGGCCGACGCCGTCGTCTCCGTGCCCGAGGTGTTCAACTACTGGCTGCAACCGGGCCGGATCGACGTGGGGTTCCTGGGCGCCGCCCAGCTCGACCGGTACGGCAACATCAACACCACGGTCATCGGCGGCGAGTACGACGACCCGACGGTGCGCCTGCCCGGCGCGGGAGGCGCCCCGGAGATCGCGGCCTCGTGCGGGGAGGTCGTGGTCATCGTCCGGCAGAACCTGCGCACCTTCACCGAGCGGGTCGACTTCGTCACCTCGGTCGGATACGGCTCCGGGCCGGGCGACCGGCAGCGGCTCGGCCTGCGCGGCGGCGGCCCCCGCATGGTCATCACCGACCTCGGCGTCCTGGAGCCAGCCCCGGACACCTGCGAGCTGACCCTCACCCGACTGCACCCCGGCGTCACCGTCGCGCAGGCCCGGGCCGCCACCGGCTGGGCGCTCGCCGTCGCCGACCAGCTGGTCACCAACGAACCGCCGACGGCGGACGAACTCGCCGTGCTCCGTGCCCTGGAAGCGACGAAGGGGACCCGATGAGCCGCGACGTCTACGTCCTCGACGCCGTACGCACCCCGATCGGCCGCTACGGCGGCGCCCTCGCGGGCGTACGCCCCGACGACCTCGCCGCCCACGTGATCCGCGAACTCGTCGCCCGCAGCCCCGGGCTCGACCCGGCCCGCATCGACGACGTGCTGCTGGGCGACGCCAACGGCGCCGGCGAGGACAACCGCGACGTCGCCCGGATGGCTGTCCTGCTGGCCGGCCTGCCCCCGTCCGTGCCCGGCGCGACCGTCAACCGGCTCTGCGGTTCCGGCCTGGAGGCGGTGATCGGCGCGTCCCGGGCGATCGCTCTCGGCGACGCCTCGATCTGCGTCGCCGGCGGTGTCGAGTCGATGAGCCGGGCGCCCTGGGTGCTCACCAAACCCGAGCATGGCTTCCCCCGAGGCCACGAGACGCTGCACTCGACCACGCTCGGCTGGCGGCTGGTCAACCCCCGGATGCCGCGGGAGTGGACCGTCCCGCTCGGTGAGGGCGCCGAGATCCTCGCCGACCAGTACAAAATAACCCGGGAGGACCAGGACGCCTTCGCCCTGCGCAGCCACCGGCTGGCCGCCCGCGCCTGGGACGACGGGGCGTACGCCGCCGAGGTGAGCCCGGTGCCCGACACCGCGCTGGAGCGGGACGAGAGCATCCGGCCGGACACCAGCGCCGAGGCGCTGGCCCGCCTCACCCCGGTCTTCCGCCCCGACGGCACGGTGACCGCCGGCAACGCGTCCCCGCTCAACGACGGCGCGAGCGCGCTGCTGCTCGCCGACCGGGCCGGCGCCGACGCGATCGGGCGGGAACCACTGGCCCGGATCGTCTCCCGCGCCGCCACCGCCGTCGAACCCCACCTGTTCGGCATCGGCCCGGTCGCCGCGGCCCGCGAGGCACTGCGCCGCGCCGGCCTCGACTGGGCGGACCTCGACGTGGTCGAACTCAACGAGGCGTACGCCGCGCAGTCCCTCGCCTGTCTGGCCGAGTGGCCCGACCTCGACCCGGCCGTCGTCAACCCGCAGGGCGGCGCGATCGCCCTCGGGCACCCGCTCGGCTCGTCCGGGTCCCGGATCCTCGGCTCGCTCGCCTGGCAGTTGCACCGGCGGGGAGGCGGGCGCGGGCTGGCCGCGATCTGCATCGGCGTCGGCCAGGGGCTGGCCGTCGTGCTGGAAGCCTGACGGGAGAGGACATGACCCAGGAGACCGCCCATCCGACCGGCAGCCGGCTGGTGCTGCCGCGGTACCGCCGTGACGACGTCGACGCCCACCCGCCGCTGCTCAGCCCGGGATACGGGTCCACCGTGCTGCGCGCGCCCCGCCAACCGCTGACCTACCTGCCGCAGCGGCTGACCGAGGTCACCGGCCCGTTGCTGGGGGAGGGGCGGCTCGGCGAGTTCGACCACGACCTCACCCGCCAGCACGGCGGCGAGCCGCAGGGCCAACGGATCATCGTGCACGGCCGGGTCCTCGACGGCGACGGCCGGCCGGTGCCGCACACCCTGGTGGAGATCTGGCAGGCCAACGCGGCCGGGCGCTACCGCCACGCGACCGACACGTGGCCGGCCCCGCTCGACCCCTACTTCGAGGGTGTGGGGCGCGTGCTCACCGACGACCGGGGCCACTACCGCTTCGTCACCATCCAGCCGGGCGCCTACCCGTGGCGCAACCACGACAACGCGTGGCGGCCGGCGCACATCCACTTCTCCCTCTTCGGCCGCGCCTTCACCCAGCGGCTGGTCACCCAGATGTACTTTCCTGGCGACCCGCTCTTCTTCCAGGACCCGATCTTCAACTCGGTCCGCGACCCCGAGGCCCGGGAGCGCATGATCGCCCGGTACGACCACGCCACCACCGTCCCGGAGTGGGCGCTGGCGTACGAGTTCGACATCGTGCTGCGGGGGCGGGAGAGCACCCCCTTCGAGGACGGGGACGACGATGAGTGAGCGGCTGGGGCTGACACCCGCCCAGACCGTCGGGCCGTACCTGCACATCGGGCTGCGCTGGCCCGACGGCCCGTACGTGGTGCCGCAGGGCACGCCGGGGGCGTTCTGGATCCGCGGCCGGATCGTCGACGGCGCCGGCCAACCCGTGGTCGACGCGCTGGTGGAGAGCTGGCAGGCCGACCCGGACGGCCGGTTCGACCACCCGGACGACCCGCGGGGCGCCCGGCCCGCCTCCGTTCCCGGTTTCCGTGGCTTCGGACGCAGCGAGACCGACGCGGCGGGGGAGTACGCCCTTCTCACCGTCAAACCCGGCCCACTGCCCACTCCGGACGGTGGCACCGAGGCGCCGCACCTCACTCTCTCCGTCTTCGCGCGGGGCCTGCTGCACCGACTCGTGACCCGGATCTACTTCCCCGACGAGCCCGCCGCGAACGCCGCCGACACGGTGCTGGCCGGCGTCGACGCGGACCGCCGCGACACGCTGCTGGCGACCCCCGCGCCGGACGGCCTCCGCTTCGACATCCGCCTGCAGGGAGACCATGAGACCGTCTTCTTCGCCGTCTGACCGCCTGCTCGGCGGGCTCTCCGGCGCCGTGGACGTCGACGCCGAACTCGACGACGGGGCGCTGCTGCAGGCCATGCTCGACGTCGAGGCCGCGCTCGCCCGCGCCGGCGCGGACCACGGCCTCCTACCCGCCACCGCGGCCGAGGAGATCGTCGGGCAGTGCCGTGCCGAGCGGTACGACCCGGTCGCGCTGGGCCGCGCCGCCGACGCCGCCGGTAACCCGGTGGTGCCGCTGGTACGCGAGCTGACCGCCCGGGTCGCCGAACCCGCCCGGCCGTGGGTGCACCACGGCGCGACCAGCCAGGACGTCCTCGACACCGCACTGGTCCTGGTCGCGGTGCGGGCCGGGGCGCCGCTGCTGCGCCACGTCGCGGCCGCCGGCGACGCGGCGGCCGCTCTCGCCGAGGCCCACCGCGGCACACCGCAGCTCGCCCGCACCCTCGGGCAGCAGGCCGCGCCCACCACGTTCGGGCTCACCGCCGCGCAGTGGCTGCTGGGTCTGGCGCAGGCACGGGCCCGCCTGGAAC
Source organism: Micromonospora costi (assembly GCF_003626655.1). GTDB lineage: Bacteria > Actinomycetota > Actinomycetes > Mycobacteriales > Micromonosporaceae > Micromonospora > Micromonospora costi. The sequence goes on along the minus strand of NZ_RBAN01000004.1, from coordinate 383,979 downwards.
AGGCGTGCGCCGCCCTGCCCGCACAACTCGGCGGCGCGGTCGGCACCCTCGCCGCGCTCGGGCCGGCCGGGCCGGCGGTGGCCGAGCGCCTCGCCGCGCACCTCGGCCTGGCCGCACCACCACTGCCCTGGCACACCCGCCGCCAGCCGCTGCTCGACCTGGCCGCCGCCCTCGGCGCGCTCGTGGCGGCCACCGGCACGGTCGCCGTCGACGTCGGGCTGCTCGCCCAGACCGAGGTCGGCGAGGTGGCCGAGGGCGGCGCCGGGCGGGGTGGCTCGTCGGCCATGCCGCACAAGCGCAACCCGGTCGACGCGGTCCTGGTCACCGCCGCCGCGCGACGCGGCCCGGGTCTGGTGGCCACCCTGTTCACCGCCGCCGTGCAGGAGCACCAGCGCGCCACCGGCGGCTGGCACGCCGAGTGGGAGCCCCTGCTCGACCTGCTGCACCTCGCCGGTGGGGCGTCGGCCCGCTGCGCCCGGATGCTCGCCGGGCTGCGGGTGTTCCCCGACCGGATGCGGGCCAACCTCGACGCCGCCGGCGGGATGGTCCTCGCCGAGGCGGTGGCCGCGCGACTGGCGCCGGCCCTCGGCCGCGGGGCCGCGCACGACCTGGTCACCCGTGCCGCGGCCGAGCCCGACTTCCGCGCGGCGCTGCTCGCCGACTCCGCCGTGCGGGCGCACCTGGGCGAGGCGGACGTCGACGAGGCACTCGACCCGCGCGGCTGGCTCGGCTCCGCCGGGCCGTTCGTCGACCGGGCACTCGCCGTCCACCGTGCGGCGACGCCGTGACGTCGCGGCTGCACGCCACCGTGGACGGTCCGGCGCACGCCCCGGTGCTCGTGCTCGGCAGCTCGCTCGGCACCACCGGCGCGATGTGGCAGCCGCAGGTAGCGGCGCTCGCCCAACGGTTCCGCGTCGTGCGCTACGACCACCTCGGCCACGGTCGCTCGGCCGTCCCGTCCGGCACGTACACCATCGAGCAGCTGGGCCGGGAGGTGCTGGCGCTCCTCGACGACCTCGACGTCCGGCGCGCCTCCTACGCGGGGCTCTCCCTCGGCGGAATGGTGGGCATGTGGCTCGCCACGCACGCGCCCGAGAGGGTGCACCGCCTCGCGCTCCTCTGCACCTCCGCGGCGCTCGGCCCGGCCGAGCAGTGGCGGCAGCGGGCCGCGACGGTGCGGGCCGCCGGCCTGGCGCCCGTCGCCGACGCCGTGGTGGCCCGGTGGTTCACCCCCGGATTCGTCGCCGCCCATCCGGAGGTCGTGGCCGCGCACCGCGCCGCCCTGACCGCCACGCCCGCCGACGGCTACGCCGGCTGCTGCGAGGCGATCGCCGCCATGGACCTGCGCGCCGACCTCGCCCGCGTCACCGCGCCGACGCTGGTGGTCGCCGGCCTGGACGACCCCGCCACCCCGCCCGCGCACGCCCGGGAGATCGTCTCGCGGATCCCCCGGGCGCGGCTGGCCGTGCTCACACCGGCCGCGCACCTGGCGAACGTCGAGCAGCCCGAGCCGGTGGGCCGGATGCTCCTGGAACACCTCTGGGAAGGGACGGTGGACCGATGAACGACGAGGAGCGCCACGACGCCGGCATGGCGGTGCGCCGGCAGGTCCTCGGCGACGCGCACGTCGACCGGGCGGTCGCCGACACCGACGGGTTCACCGCCGACTTCCAGGACCTCATCACGCGGTACGCCTGGGGCGAGATCTGGACCCGGCCCGGCCTGGACCGGCGGACCCGCAGCTGCATCACCCTCGCCGTCCTCGCCACCCTCCGCCACGACGAGGAACTCGCGATGCACGTGCGCGCCGCCCTGCGCAACGGGCTGACCCCGGAGGAGGTCGCCGAGGTGCTGCTGCAGGTCGGCATCTACGCTGGCGTACCGGCGGCGAACCGGGCGTTCACGGTGGCCCGACAGACCCTGCGGCAGGAGGCCCAGTGACCGAGGAGGCCACGCGGAGTCCCGAGTTCGTCCAGTCGCTGGAACGCGGGCTCGCCGTCATCCGCGCCTTCGACGCCGAGCACCCGCAGCTCACGCTCAGCGAGGTGGCCCGGCTGACGGGACTGACCCGGGCCGCCGCGCGCCGGTTCCTGCTCACCCTGGTCGAGCTGGGGTACGTGCACACCGACGGCCGGCTCTTCTCCTTGCGCCCGCGGATCCTCGACCTCGGCTACGCCTACCTGTCGAGCCTCAGCCTGCCGGAGGTCGCGCAGCCGCACATGGAGGCGCTGGTCGCCCAGGTGCACGAGTCGTGCTCGGTGTCCGTGCTCGACGGCGACGAGGTGGTCTACGTCGCCCGCGTACCGACCAAGCGGATCATGACGGTGGGGATCAGCGTCGGAACGCGCTTCCCGGCGTACGCCACCTCGATGGGACGGGTGCTGCTCGCCGCGCAGCCCGCCGACTGGCTCGACGACTACCTGGCCAAGGCGGTGCTGCGCCCGTTGACCCGGCGCACCGTGACCGACCCCGCGAAGCTGCGCGCCCTGCTCACGAAGATCGCGAGCCAGGGGTACGCCATCGTCGACCAGGAGCTGGAGGAGGGGCTGCGGTCCCTGGCCGCCCCCATCCACGGCGAGAACGGGTCGGTGATCGCCGCGGTGAACGTCTCGGCGCACGCCAGTCGAGGCTCGTTCGAGGTGATCCGTCGGGAACTGCTGCCGCCGCTGCTCGCGACGGCGAAGCGCATCGAGGAGGATCTGGGGGCCGGCCCGGGCCGGTGAGCCCCGAGGCCGCCGGCGGCCGTCAGGCCGGCCGCGGGGCGATCGCGCCGTCGACCGTACGCAGGACGAGCCGCAGCACGTCGTGCCGGGACGCTCCCGTCTCCGCCCGGTACGCCCAGCCCGCGTAGAGCTGGGACCAGATGAGGCTCTGCACCCAGTCGACGGGCAGTTCCGGGTCGATCGTGCCGTCCCGGTGGCCGCGTTCGACCATGGCGACGAACGCCGGGTCGCAGCCGCCCGCCCCGCTCCAACCCTGGTCGGCCGACAATAACGACTCGTTGAAGATGATCGAGAGGACGGTGCCCAGGTCGAAGTACTCCTGGCAGAGCCGGCGTACGGCGGAGGCGCCGGTGCCGTCGGCCATCCGCGCCTGGGCGGTCGCCCGTTCCAGCCGGGCTGAGGCCTCGGCGCTCACGGCGCGCAGCAGGTCGGCCCGGTCGGTGAAGTAGCGGTGCAGGGTGGTGCGGCCCACCTCGGCGGCGGCCGCGATGTCGCCGAGTGACGCGGCGGGATTGCGCCCGAGCAGGTCGATCGCCGCCTCCACGATGGCCTGCCGGGTGCGGGCCCGGCTGCCGGACACCTGTGCCTCCGTCACCGGACGAGGATAGCAACGGGCTACTTCGGTAAAGCCGTTGCCCGGAATGGAACATCGATGTTCCAATCAAGGTATGCCGTCCTCCACCACGTTCGCCCTTCCCCGGCTACGGCTGCTCCTGTCGTTCCTCACCCCGCACCGGTCGACGCTGCTTCTCGGCCTCCTGCTCGGCCTCGCCGCCAACGCGGCCGGGCTCGCCACGCCGATGGTGACCAAATGGGTGCTCGACACCCTCGGCGCCGGGGAGTCGATGACCCGCCCCATCGGCGCGCTGCTCGTCCTCGTCCTCGTCGGCGCCGCCATCACCCTGTGGCAGTGGCGGCTCCTCGGCGCGCTGGCCGAGCACATCGTCCTCGACGCCCGCACCGCGATCATCGGCCGCTACTTCCGGGCCCGCATCGGTGAGCTGCAACGCCGGCCGAGCGGCGAGCTGGTCACCCGGGTCACCTCCGACACCGCCCTGCTGCACCAGGCGTCCAGCAGCATCGTCGGCCTGGTCAACAGCACGATCGCCCTGCTCGGCACGCTCGTGCTCATGGGCGTGCTCGACCTGTTCCTGCTCGGCTGCACGATCGCCGCGGTGGCCGTCGTCGCCGCCGTCATGGGTGCGCTGCTGCCCGCGATCGGCAGGGCGACCACCTCGGCGCAGGAGTCGGTGGGACGCCTCGGCGGGACCCTCGAAGGGGCGCTCCGGGCCATCCGCACGGTCAAGGCCAGCCGTGCCGAGGCGCGCCTCGGGGAGCGGGTCGTCGCCGACGCGCGGGACGCCGGCGCGCACAGCGTCCGGGCCGCGCGGATCAGCGCGTCCGTCTGGACGATCGCGTGGACCGGTATCCAGCTGGCCGTCATCGCGATCCTCGGCATCGGCGCCTGGCGCGCCCAGCGCGACCTGCTGGAGATCTCCAGCCTCATCGCCTTCCTGCTCTACACCTTCCAACTCATGGGGCCGATCAGCGAGCTGACCCAGAACGTGACGGCCCTGCAGGCCGGCGTCGCGGCGGCCGGGCGGATCCGGGAGATCGAGGAGATCGGCGTCGAGCCGTCCACCCCCGCGCTCGCGCCGAGCCCGACCCACCCCCGATCCGACACCGACCAGCCCGTCCTCGCCTTCCGGGACGTCACCGCCCGGTACGGCCCGGACGTCCCGCCCGCCGTCCGGGGCATCGACCTGGAGATTCCCCGGCGGGGGCACACCGCCATCGTGGGCCCATCGGGCGCCGGCAAGACCACTCTCTTCTCGCTCGTCCTGCGGTTCCTCGAACCCGAGCACGGCGCGCTGCTGCTCGACGGCCGCCCCTACGCCACCTGGACCCACGACCAGGTACGCGCCCGGTTGGCGTACGTCGAGCAGGAGACCCCGGTCGTGCCCGGCACGATCCGCGACAACCTGCGGTTCGCCCACCCGGACGCCACCGAAGCGGAGATCCGCGAGGTGCTGCGGGCCGTCCAGCTGGACGAGAAGGTCGACTCACTGCCGGACGGGCTGGACACCTCGCTGTCGTCGACCGAGCTGTCCGGCGGCCAGCGGCAACGGATCGCGCTCGCCCGGGCGATGCTGCGGACCCCGGAGGTCCTGCTGCTGGACGAGGCGACGGCCCAGCTCGACGGCCTCACCGAGGCGGCCCTGCACGAGTGCGTCCGGCAACGCGCCGCGGTGGGCGCGGTGGTCACCATCGCGCACCGGCTCTCCACGGTGCTCGACGCCGACCGGATCGTCGTCCTCGACGACGGCCGGATCCGGGCGCAGGGCACGCACGATGAACTACTCGCCGGCGACGACCTCTACCGCCGGCTGGTCGAGGCGCTGCGCGTCGCCGCCGACCGGGACGTCGCGGCCGTCGCCGTGCCGTGACCGCCGCGCCGCGGCGCCGATTTTGTCCTTTCCACCTGCCGGAAGCACTTCATTGCCCTCCTCCCAGCCCGGGGTGACGGTGATCCCACCCACCGGAAGGGACGGACAATGAGACCCAGACGCACTGTTCTCACCGGACTGGCGATGCTGGCCAGCGTCGCGTTGATCCTGTCGGCCGGGCCCGGCGCCAGTGCCGCCGGCGCGAAGCGACCGAAGACCACCTGCGCGAGCCTGACCGCCGTGGACCTCCCGCACACGACGGTCCTCAGCGCGACAACGGTCGCGGCCACCGCCTCGGTGCCGGCGCACTGCGCGGTACAGCTGGTGGTCACCAACCCGCCCGCCAACGACCAGGTCAGGGTCGGGGTGTGGCTACCGACCGAGAACTGGAACGGCCGGTTCCAGGGCGCGGGCGGCGGTGGCTTCTCCGGCGGCTCGCCGACCACGGTCCCGGCGGCCGCCCTGCGAGACGGATACGCCGCCGCGGCGACGGACACCGGACACACCGGCGGCAGCGGCAGCTTCGCGCTCAATCCCGACGGAACGCTCAACTGGCAGCTCATCGCCGACTTCGGCTACCTCGGTGTCCACGAGATGACCGTGACGGCGAAGGCCCTGGTCAAGACGTTCTACGGCAACACCTCCTTCTACAGCTACTTCAACGGCTGCTCCACCGGCGGTCGCCAGGCGCTCATGGAGGCGCAGCGCTACCCGAGCGACTACGACGGGATCGCCGCTGGCTCCCCGGCAGTCAACTGGACCAAGTTCCACCCCGCGCAGTTCTGGGGGCAGCTGCAAATGGCGCTCTCCGGCAACGTCGTCCCGCCGTGCAAGCTCGCCTTGGCCACCCAGGCCGCGATCACCGCATGCGACCCGCGCGACGGAGCCGCCGACGGGATCATCGGGGACTGGCAGGGCTGCCGGTTCGACGCCCGTACGCTGATCGGCACCGCGACCGGGTGCGGCACGTTCACCGCCGCGGACGCCGACGTGGTCAACAAGATCTGGGAGGGTCCGCGCGACGCGGGCGGCCAGTTCCTGTGGTACGGGCTGGATCGCGGTGCCAACCTGCAGAGCCTCAACAACAGCGTCGACGGCAACCAGCTGCCGTTCGGCGTCGGGCTGGAGTGGTTCCGCTACTTCCTCCTGCAGAACCCCGGCTGGGACTGGCGGACGATGACCTACGACCAGTATCTGCTGCTCTTCCAGCAGTCCGTGCTCCAGTACCAGGCGGTGATCGCGACCGACGACCCGGACCTGTCCGCGTTCCGCGACGCCGGCGGCAAGGTCGTCTTCTGGCACGGCACCGCCGACCCGCTGATCTTCTTCCGTGGGACGGTGGACTACTACCAGCGACTGGAGGCGGCGATGGGCGGTGCCAGGCAGACGCAGAAGTTCGCCCGGTTCTTCGTGGCGCCCGGCGTCGGCCACTGTGGCGGTGGTCAGGGTGCCGCGCCGACCAACCTGATGGACGCCGTGGTGACCTGGGTCGAACGCGGCAAGGCCCCGAGCCAGCTGATCGGCCAGCGGACCGACGCGTCGGGCAACCCCACGCTCACCCGTCCGGTCTGCCAGTACCCCCAGGTGGCTCGGTACAAGGGCCACGGCGCCACCACCGAGGCGAAGAACTTCACCTGCGTCGACAACCACCGCTGACGACGGTGCGGTGGCTCGGGCAAGCGCCGGAGCCACCGCACCCCCGCCATCGGGCTGCGGCGTCGTACCGGGCGGACGGCACCGGAACCCGGTACGGTGCCGGCGTGGAGATTGGATTCGCCCTGCCCGTCTCCGGCTCCTGGGCCACGCCGGAGCACATGGTCCACGTCGGCCGCCGCGCCGAGGAACTCGGCTACCACTCGCTGTGGACGTTCCAGCGCCTGCTCGTCCCCGCCGACCTCGCCTGGAGCGAGACGTACCACAGCGTCCATGACCCGCTGACCACGCTGGCGTTCCTCGCCGCCCACACCACACGGGTCCGCCTCGGCGTCGCGGTGCTCAACATGCCGTTCGTTCCACCCGTCCTGCTCGCGAAGCAGACGGCCACCCTCGACATCCTCTCCGGCGGGCGACTCGACGTCGGGCTGGGGCTGGGCTGGTCGGCCGAGGAGTACGAGGCGACGGGCGCCAGCCGGCAGGGCCGTGGCCGGCGGGCCACGGAGTTCATCGGGCTGCTGCGCAGCCTCTGGCAGGACGAGGTGACCACGCACCGCGGCGAGTTCTACCAGGTCCCGCCCACGCGGATGGAGCCGAAGCCGGCGCAGCGGCCGCATCCGCCGATCCTGCTCGGCGGCCAGGCGCCTGAGGCGCTGCGCCGCGCCGGCCGGCTCGCCGACGGCTGGGTCAGTGGCAGCCAGGCCGACCTGAACGGCATCGGCACGGCCGTCGCGACCGTCAAGGCCGCCGCCGCGGAGGCGGGCCGGGACCCGGCCGCCCTGCGGTTCGTCTGCCGGGGGGCCGTCCGGGTACGGCCCGAGGGCGGCACCGACCGGGAACCGCTCACCGGCACGCTCGACCAGATCCGCTCCGACCTCGGACGGCTCGCCGAGGCCGGCATCACCGAACTCTTCGTCGACCTCAACTTCGACCCCGAGATCGGCTCCCCGCGGGCGGACGCGCGGGAGTCGCGGCGGCGCGCCGACGAGGTGCTCGACGTGCTCGCGCCGACGCGCTGATGTTCCCGGCGGCGTCCTCCGACGTCCTGTTCGGCGCGCTGCGACGCAGGCGGTCCCGCGACCGCCTGCGCTGAGCGCACCCGGACGGCGGTTCAGCTGACGATTCGCCCGATCCGCCCCGTAGGACGCGCGAACGGTGCCACGATGCCGGCAGGGCGCGCCGGCGGTGGCCGCCCCCAGTCGAGAGGAGTAGACGTGAGCACCGTCCCGCCGGGCACGCCCTGCTGGGCCGACCTGGCCATCGCGGATCTCGCCGACGCGCGCTACCCGGGGCCGTTCGGCTGGAACCGAGCGGATCACACCCGAGCAGGGGAAGCGAAGCCGAAGCCATGACGGATATTCCACCGGGGGCACCCGCCTGGGTCGACCTGGTCACCAGCGACCTTCAAGGCGCGGTGCGCTTCTACGCGCCCCTGTTCGGCTGGGCCGTCGCCGACGCGGACCGGCAAGCCGCGGTTGACGGTCACCTCGTCTTCCACCAGCAGGGCAAGCCGGTGGCCGGTGCCGGGCTGGGGGCCGGCCCGCAACGGCCGCCTGCCTGGTTGCCCTACCTGGCGACCGATGACGTCGAGGGGGTCTGTCGGCGGGTGACCGCTGCCGGCGGCTGGATCCTGACCGAGCCGGTCGACGCTCCCGGTTCCCGGCGGACGGCGCTGTTCGCCGATCCGGCCGGGGCGTCGTTCGGGGTGTGGCAGTCGCTCGGCATGCCGGGGGCTGAGGTGTTTGACGTGCCCGGCTCGCTGACCTGGTCTGAGCTGGCGACGCGGGAGTGGGACGGGGCGAAGGAGTTCTACGGGTCGGTGTTCGGGTGGGCGGCGGACGACCAACCGATGGGCCCGATCACCTATACCACGTGGCAGCTGGATGGCCGCCCGGTCGCCGGGATGATGCCCATGGTCGGCGGAGACTGGGGCGATCTTCCGTCGCACTGGATGGTCTACTTCGCGGTCACCGACACCGACAGGGTCGTCGCCGAGGCGCTGAGGACGGGCGCGACGCTCGCCGTCCAGCCGACGGATCTGACGCGGGGCCGGTTCGCGGTGCTCACCGACCCCCAGGGAGCGTTCTTCTCGATCCTCGGGACAACCCCGCCCTGACCGTACGCATCTTCGGCCGCACCGGCCGGTGGTCCCCGTCCATCACCCGCACGCCGGCCCGGCAGTGCTCGGCGAGCAAGATTTTCGGTGACCTTCCGGGCCCGGAAGGTCACCACCCGACGCGGACAAGGGAATACCCGATGCTCTGCTGATTCGGGGTAGCCCGGCTGACGTTCGCTCCCGCATGATCGTCACCGCTAAGGTCACGATCTAAGAAGCGTGTGCCCCGGCCGCGGTCAGAGCCGGCCGGCCACCGTGCGGGCCAGCTCCTCCAGCGGCTTGCGGTTCTCCGCCGGGTCGTTGAGCCGGACCAGCCGGATCGAGATCCACAGGCCGGCCTTGTTGATGAAGACCTGCCCGTCCTCGAGGTACGCCTCGTCGCCGACCCCGGACAGCGGCGTGAACTCGTGCCCCAGCTGCCGGTCGATGTCGAGGATCTTCTTCGCGCCGTCACCCACGAAGATCTCGACCTGCGCGGTGGGCCCCGTGACCGGGCCGGTGTACGAACACGTCTCGCGCACCGGGGCGGCGTCGTCCAACCGCGTGCCGGCCAGCTTCTCGGCCTCGGCCTTCGTCACCAGGGAACAGGCGTCCACAGTGGGCGCGGCGGCGGTCGGGCTCTCCGCGACCGCGGCCTCCGCCGTCGTCTCGACCGCCGGCGGCGCGGCCGCCGGCGGGGCCGGCTCCTCGTCCTTCCCGCCGCACCCGGCGACGGCGGCCACCGCCACGGCGGTCATCACCAGCAGCGGGAACCGGTGGCCCACGCGAATTGGCAGCATCGACGGTCTCCTTCCGGCCGTCGCGCCCGGACCCCGAGCGAGGGTGGTCAGCGGCGGCACATCGAACGCTATGCCGGATCCGCCGACGGGGAATCGGGGGATTCCCTACGAACTGACGCGCGTCGCGCGACCTCGGCGCGGCGGGCGTCCCCGCTCGGCTGGTCAGGGGCCTGGGGGACCCGACGGTTGGGCCAGGACGACGGGCTCCGGCTGCGGCTCTCCGGCCCGCCCCGGCTGCGGCTCCCCGGCCTGCTCCGGCCACCGGCGCCCGCCCTGCCAGTACGCGTGGATCGCGTCCAGGCTGCGGCCACGGGTCTCCGGGGCGGACCGCAGGACGAAGATCCAGGCGAGCACGGTGACGCCGGCCAGCAGCGTGAACGTGGCCGTGCCGCCCAGGGCGGTGAGCACGGTGAGGAAGAACTGGGCCAGGAGGAAGTTCGCCAGCAGGTTCGGCAGCAGCATCATCGTCGTGCCGGCCGTCCGCAGGCGGTCGTCGTAGCCCTCCGCCGCGTACACCCAGATGAGCGCGCCGAAGCCGCTGTTGAAACCCACGGAGAAGCACAGCAGCCCGACCAGACCCACGACCGGCGTCCCGCCTGCCGCGAACGTCACGACCAGCAGAGCATGCCCGACGGCCATGATGCCGGTGCCGACGAGCAGTGTCGCCCGCCGGCCCAACCGGTCGACGGTGAACGACGAGGCGAGCGCGGCGAGCAGGCCGGCCACCTGGATGAGCGCCGGCACGACCAGGATCGCGAAGTACCCCTCGTAGCCCATCCGCTGGACGATCCGGGGACTGAAGGACCCGACGGCGCTGACGCCGGTGATCTGCGCGAAGAAGCCGAGCGCGACGACGAAGAGCGTCACCGAGCGGTAGCGGGCGCCGAACAGCTCGCGGAGCACGCCGACCGGAGCGCCCGCGTCGATCGGAGCGCCCGCGCCGACGGGAGCGCCCGCGTCGATCGGAGCGCCCGCGCCGACCGGAGCGGGCGCGGGCGCGCGGCGGGTGGCACCCGCCGGCCGCCAGCGCGGCGTCTCCGGGACGGACGCCAGCACCGCCACCACCACGGCCGCGAGGACCGCCGAACCCCACAGCATCAACCGCCAGTTGCGGCTCTCCGCGAGGCCGTACGCCACGAGGAACGCGGACACCACCCCGGCCACGGTCGCCACCTGGTAGAGCACGCCGATCCGCCCCCGGGCCGCCGCCGAGGCGGACTCGGCGATGAAGATGGGCGTCACCACGAGGATGACGCCCATGCCGACGCCGAGCAGCAGGCGCGTCGAGTCCAGCCACACCAGGTGCGCCACCACCGGCGACAGCGTCGCCACGAGGGTGAACCCGGCAGCGGCGGCGACCAACGTGCGCCGGCGGCCGTACGCGTCGGCCAGACGGGCCGCCACGAGGGTGCCCAGGATCAGGCCGACGATCGTGCTCGCGTGCAGGGTGCCCTGTTCGGTGGTCGACAGGCCGAGACGATCGGTCACGAAGAGCTGCGCCCCGGCCATCACCGCGCCGTCGTAGCCGTACGTCGCGCCGAGCGCCACGACCACGAGCGCGAGGCGCCTGTCGCGGGCCCGCTCGTCCGTTGCCACCACGTGGTCACCTCACCGTCAGGCGTACCGGTCCGGGCGAGTACACCAGACGGGTCCGACACGGCGGCGCGCCGCATGCCGACACGGCGGCGCGCCGCACGCCGACCCGGGGGAACCCGACCCCCGGGCCGGCGCCCGGTCAGACGGCGGCGAGACTGAACCGCTGACGCTCCGGGTCGATGTCGAGGATCCGGGCCGTCACCCGCGTGCCCACGGGCCAGGACTGCTGGTACGCGAGGCCGGTGACACCGTCGGACTCGACGAACGACCCGAACGGCGCCTGCGCCGTGACGACACCGTCGATGACATCACCGACCCGGTGCCGGGCGAGGAAATCCTGCCAACTCATGCTTCACCTCCTTCCGTCACGAGCGGCGGAACGCACGTCTCGCGACGGGGCGGGCCTCTGGCCCGCGAGGTGCTCAACCGGCGGCCGGGCGTCCGTCCTGTGCACGGCCCACGGCCGACCCGGCAGTCATGGCCCGATCCTAGGCCACCGGGGAGCCGGGCCGGCGCGGGTGTGGATTGATCGACTCCGGTTCCAGGAAGTCGGGGTGTCCCGCGCGTCCCGACGGCGCGACTTCAGGAAAGTCGAGTCGATCACGCGGATGTGGCGGGGTCTCCGCCCGGCGGATACCGCCATGTCGGCGATCTGGTGTCGATCACGTCCATGGTCGGCCATCCGGCCCCGGCGCCCGCTCTGGGCAGCCTTGATCGACTCCGGTTCCAGGAAGTCGGGGTGTCCCGCGCGTGCCGACGGCGCGACTTCAGGGAAGTCGAGTCGATCACGCGAGATGGCGCACTGCGGCACGGAGTGTGGATCACCCACTCCGGCTGTGAGCTGGGTTACCTTCCGCCGCCCCGGGAATGACCGGCGTCGTCCGGGGTTTGGTGGCAGGTGTGATCACTGCATCGATGCTGAACCAGGGCCGCGGCCACCACCCGGAGGTGGGGGCATGACCGCCACCACCGTACGGACCGAGGAAACCCTGCCCGGCGACCTGATGAGCGCCGGACAACGGCTGCGTCTGGTCCTGGTGCTCGGCTCCCTGATCGCCATCGGGCCGCTCACCATCGACATGTACCTGCCCGCGCTCCCAGACATCGCCGTGGACCTGCACACGTCGTCCGCAGCCGTCCAGCTGACCCTCACCGGAACGCTCGCCGGGCTGGCGTTCGGCCAGCTGCTGATCGGCCCGCTGTCGGACGCGGTGGGGCGGCGCGCCCCGCTGCTCGCCGGCATCGCGCTGCACGTCGTGGCGTCGGTGCTGTGCGTTCTCGCCCCGTCCATCACCGTCGTCGGCGTGCTGCGGCTGTTGCAGGGGCTGGGCGTCGCGGCCGCCTCGGTGGTGGCGATGGCTGTCGTCCGCGACCTGTTCAGCGGCACCGCCTTCGCGCGGTTGTTCTCCCGCCTGATGCTCGTCATGGGTGTGGCGCCGATCCTGGCGCCGACCCTCGGCAGCGGGCTGCTGCGCTGGTCGGACTGGCGGGGCGTGTTCGTGGCCCTCGCCGTGTTCGGTGTGCTGCTGACGGCCGTCGCGTCGTTCGGGCTCCGCGAGACGCTGCCCGTCGCGGCCCGCCGTCGCGGCGGCGTCGCGGAGACCGCGCGGGTGTACGCGTCCCTGCTGCGCGACCGTACCTTCGTCGGCCTCGTCCTGGTGACCGGTCTGGCCATGGCCGCCCTGTTCGCCTACGTGGCCGGGTCGTCGTTCGTCTTCCAGGAGCAGTACGGCCTCGACGAGCAGGAGTTCGGGCTCGCGTTCGGCGCCGGCGCGGTCGGTCTCATCGCGGCGACCCAGCTGAACGTGCGACTGCTGCGCCGCCACCCGCCGCAGCGGATCCTGGTCACCGCCCTGGTCACGGGGACCGTGGCCGGCCTCACGCTGCTCACGATCGCGGCCACCGGCTTCGGCGGTCTGCCGGCCGTGCTGGCGACGCTGTGGGTGGTGCTCGCCGCGGCGGGGCTCGCCATGCCGAACGCGCCCGCCCTGGCGCTGTCCCGCCACGGTGAGGCGGCGGGCACCGCGGCGGCCCTGCTCGGAGCCGTGCAGTTCGGCGTGGGCGCGCTGGCAGCGCCCCTCGTCGGCATGCTGGGGACCGGGATCGTGGCCATGGCCGTGGTGGTGGCCGGCGGCATGGTGGCGGCCCTGGCCGTGCTGTTCCTGGTCGTCCGGCCGGCACGGCTGGGGGAGGTCACGCAGCCGGCGGTGGCCGTCGCGGTGCACTGACCGGCGCTCGCCGGCGCTCCGCCGGGCGCCGGTCCCCGCCGGGGTCCGGCGTCCGCCCGCCGCCGCACGTGGGCCCGGATCGGCGGCGCCGCCGCACGTGGGCCCGCATCGGCGGCACCACCGCGACCTCGGCGGTCCGTGCCGCGGTGGCCGGCGCGGTGCCCGGGCATGCCCTGGTCGCGAGGACGGGCGTGGAACGGGCATCCGGGAGGCCCAATCGGGCGCACCATTTGCCGGCCACACGATGATTTAACGCCATTGATGGCGCCGGTCACGCGCGCCGATCGGGCACTAACCCTCTCGATTGGCGCTGATGCGCTGGACGTCACCTCCCCGTAACGGTGTTAAAACATAGGCACCGATGGGCGGAGGTGAGCGATGAACTCCATGGAGCGCCGGCAGCGCATCCTCGCTCTCGCCCGCGAACACGGCGCGGTCGACGTGCAGAAACTGGCCGCCGACCTGGCCGTCTCGCCGGAGACCGTCCGGCGTGACCTGCACCGGCTCGAGCAACAGGGTCTGGTGCGGCGCACCCACGGCGGCGCCTACCCGGTGGAGACGGCCCGATTCGAGACCACCCTCGACACACGGACCACGCGACTGGTCACGGAGAAACGCCGCATCGCCACGGCCGCGGCGCAACTGCTGGGCGACGCCGAGTCGATCTTCGTGGACGAGGGGTACACCCCCCGGTTGATCGCGGAGGCGCTGCCGGCCGAGCGGGCGCTCACCGTGGTCACCGCGTCGCTGGACACCGCGGCGATCCTTGCCGCGTCACCCGCCACCACGGTCCTGCTGCTGGGAGGCCGGGTCCGGGGCCGGACCCGGGCAACCGTCGACCACTGGGCGGTCGACATGCTCGCCGGCTTCGTGATCGACCTGGCGTTCGTCGGCGCGAACGGCATCTCGCGGCAGCACGGCCTGACCACCCCCGACCCCGCCGTCGCCGCGGTGAAGGCGCAGGTGATCACCGTCTCCCGACGGGTCGTCTTCGCCGGCGTACACACCAAGTTCGGCTCCAGCAGCTTCTGCCGCTTCGCGGACGTCGCCGACGTCGACACCGTCGTCACCGACGTCGGACTGCCGGCGTCCGAAGCCCACCGGTACTCACTGCTCGGCCCGGTTGTCCAGCGAGTCTGACCGCTCCAGCGCGTCTGACCGCCGGACCGGCCGCATTCCCCACCACCGAATCGGATCCTGGAGGTTCGCCGTGTCCAGATCATGGTCCCCGCACCGCTTGCGACCCGCACTGGCTCTGTCGGTCGTGGCCGTCCTCGCCGCCCCCGCCTGCTCCGGGGCCGGCGGTGGATCGTCCGACGGCGGGGACGGCAAGACCATCACCGTGCTCATGGTGGGCAACCCGCAGATGGAGGACCTCGCCAAGGTCACTGCGGACAGCTTCACCAAGACGACCGGCATCACCGTCCGGTTCACGATCCTTCCGGAGAACGAACTGCGCGACAAGGTCACCCAGGACGTGGCCACCCAGGGCGGCCAGTACGACGTGGCCACGATCGGAGCGTACGAGGCGCCGATCTGGTCGAAGAACGGCTGGCTGCACGAGCTGAGTTCGTACGCCGACGCCGACGGCGGCTACGACCGGAACGACCTGCTCCAGCCGATGGTCACCTCGCTCTCCGGCGAGGACGGCAAGCTCTACGCGGCCCCGTTCTACGGGGAGTCGTCGTTCCTCATGTACAACAAGGAGCTCTTCGCGGCCAAGGGACTGACCATGCCGGAGCGCCCGACCTGGCAGCAGGTGGCGCAGTTCGCGGCGCAGCTCGACGACGACAAGGCCGGCGTCTCCGGCATCTGCCTGCGCGGGCTGTCCGGCTGGGGCGAGCTGTTCGCCCCGCTCACGACGGTGGTCAACACCTTCGGCGGCACGTGGTTCGAGAAGGACTGGACGCCCAGGGTGAACGCGCCCGAGTTCGTCGAGGCCACGAAGTTCTACGTCGACCTGGTCCGGGCGCACGGCCAGCCCGGCGCGCCGCAGGCCGGCTTCACCGAGTGCCTGAACACCTTCGGTCAGGGCAAGGCCGCGATGTGGTACGACGCCACCTCCGCCGCCGGGACGTTGGAGGACGCGTCGGCCAGCACCGTGGCCGGCAAGGTCGGCTACGCGTACGCGCCGGTCGCGAAGACGGCCTCGTCGGGCTGGCTCTGGGCCTGGGCGCTGGCCATGCCGAAGACCACCAAGCACCCCGACGCGGCCTGGCAGTTCATCTCCTGGGCCACCGGGAAGGAGTACGAACGCCTGGTGGGCTCGACGCTCGGCTGGTCGCGCGTGCCGGCGGGCAAGCGGCAGTCGACCTACACCATCCCGGAGTACCGGCAGTCGGCCGCGGCGTTCGCGGACCTGACGCTCGCGTCGATCCAGGAGGCCGACCCGAAGAACCCGGGCGTGCAGCCGCGACCGGCGCTCGGGGTGCAGTTCGTCGGCATCCCCGAGTTCGCCGACCTGGGCACCAAGGTGTCCCAGGAGGTCTCGGCGGCCATCGCCGGGAGCACCACCGTGGAGAAGGCGCTCGCCGACGGCCAGAAACTGGCCGAGGACGTCGCCCGGGAATACCGGTAGTCACCCGTCGGGAGCGGCCGCTCCGAGGTGCGGCCGCTCCCGGCCCGACGTGAGGTGAACCGATGTCACAGACACGTACCACCGGCGTCGTCGTGACGCCCCGCGCCCCGGTCGCGGCTCCGGCCCGCGGCCGCGCCGACGGCCGCTGGGCCCGCCGCGCGCCGCTGCTGCCCGCCCTGGTGTTCGCGATCGTCGTGACCCAGATCCCGTTCCTGGTCACGCTCTACCTGTCCACACTCGACTGGAACGCGCTGCGCCCCGGCGAGCGGAGCTTCGCCGGGCTCGCCAACTACGCCCAGGTGCTCACCGACGGCCGGCTGCGCGCCGCCCTGCTGAACACGGTGGTGCTCACCGCCTGCGCCGTCGTCGCGTCGGTGCTGCTCGGGCTCGGCGTCGCCATCCTGCTGGACCGGAGGTTCCCGGGGCGGGGGGTTGTCCGGACCCTGCTCATCACCCCGTTCCTGGTGATGCCCATGGCCGCCGCGCTGCTGTGGAAGCACGCCATCTACAACCCGGCGTACGGCCTGATCAACGGCATCGTGGGCGGCAGCACCGACTGGGTCTCGCAGTATCCGATGCTCTCGGTCGTCGCCACCCTGGTCTGGCAGTGGACGCCGTTCATGATGCTGATCATCCTGGCCGGCCTGCAGAGCCAGTCCACGGAGATCCTGGAGGCGGCCCGGGTCGACGGGGCGGGCGCCTGGCAGATCTTCTCCCGCGTCACGCTTCCGCACCTGCGGCCGTACCTGGAACTCGGCGCGCTGCTCGGCTCGATCTACCTGGTGCAGACGTTCGACGCGGTCTTCACCATCACCCAGGGCGGCCCGGGCACCGCCACCACCAACCTGCCGTACGAGATCTACCTGACCACCTTCCGGAAGTTCGAGTACGGCGAGGCGGCCGCCGCCGGCGTCGTGGTCGTGATCGCCACGATCGTGGTGGCCACCTTCGCGCTGCGGGTGATCTCGAGCCTGTTCCGGCTGGAGGATGCCCGATGACCGCCGTTCGCACCGATCCGAAGGCCCCCGCCGCCCGGCAGCGTCGCCGTGCCCGCCGGACCGACCGGGCCGGGGCCGGCTGGACCGCGCTCGCCTGGCTGGTCGGGCTTTTGTTCTTCCTCCCGGTGCTCTGGATGGTGCTCACCGGCTTCAAGCGGGAGGTCGACGCCGCCAGCAACCCGCCGACCTGGGTGTTCACGCCGGTGCTCGACGGCTACCGGCAGGTGTTCGACCGGGACATCACCCCGTACCTGCTCAACTCGCTGATGGCCAGTGTGGTCTCCACGCTGTTCGTCCTGCTGCTGGCCACCCCGGCCGCGTACGCGCTGTCGATCCGACCGGTGGCCAAGTGGCGCGACGTGCTCTTCTTCTTCATCAGCACCAAGATGCTCCCCGCGGTGGCCGCGCTGCTGCCCATCTACCTGCTGGTCAAGGAACTCGGCCTGCTCGACAACGTCTGGACGATGGTGGTCCTCTACACCGCCATGAACCTGCCGCTCGCCGTCTGGATGATGCGGTCGTTCCTGCTGGAGGTGCCGCCGGCCCTGATCGAGGCGGCCGCGGTGGACGGCGCGAGCGTCCTGGTGACGATCCGCCGGATCCTCCTGCCGATCGTCGCGCCCGGGCTGGCCGCCACCGCGCTGATCTGTTTCATCTTCAGCTGGAACGAGTTCTTCTTCGCGGTGAACCTGACCGCGACCCGGGCCGGCACGTCACCGATCTTCCTGGTCGGCTTCATCACCTCCGAAGGGCTGTTCCTGGCCCGGCTCTGCGCGGCGGCGACGCTGGTGTCGCTGCCGGTCGTACTCGCCGGCTGGATCGCCCAGAAGCAACTCGTCCGTGGACTCTCGATGGGGGCGGTCAAGTGAAGGCAGCGGTCATCGTCACGCCGGGGCAGATCTCGATCGAATCGGTGCCCGACCCGACACCCGGGCCCCGGGACGTGGTGGTGGAGGTCGCCGGCTGCGGCATCTGCGGTACCGACCTGCACATCCTCGACGGCGAGTTCGCCCCCGCGTACCCGATCGTGCCCGGGCACGAGTTCGCCGGCACGGTCGTGGCGACGGGCCGTGACGTCACCGAGGTCCGTGTCGGCGACGCCGTCGCGGTGGACCCGTCGCTGCACTGCGGGGAGTGCTACCAGTGCCGTCGCGGGCGCGGCAACCTCTGCGAGCGGTGGGCGGCCATCGGGGTGACCGTGTCCGGCGGGGCCGCCGAGTACGCGGTGGCCCCGGTCAAGAACTGCTTCCCGCTCCCCGACGCCGTGGCGCCCGTGGACGCCGCGCTCATCGAGCCGCTGTCGTGCGCGGTCCGGGGCTTCGACGTCCTGCCCCGGCGTCTCGGCGACCACTACCTGATCTACGGGGCCGGGACGATGGGGCTCATGATGCTGGAACTGGCCAAGCGCTGCGGCGCCGCGAGTGTCAGCGTTGCGGATCCGAACCCGGCCCGGCTGGCCACCGCCGTGAAGCTGGGCTGCTCCGCGTCGGCGCCGAGCGCCTCGGAGCTGACCCGGTCCCGCGGGTGGGACGTGGTGATCGACTGCACCGGCGTGCAGGCGGCGATCGACGACGGGCTCCGCCGCGTCGCGCCGGCCGGAACGTTCCTGCAGTTCGGCGTCTCCGAGTACCGGACGCGGGCGACCATCGAGCCGTACCGGGTCTACAACCAGGAACTCACGGTGACCGGGTCGATGGCCGTGCTGCACAGCTTCGAACGGGCCGGCGAGCTGTTCGCCGGGGGGCTCCTCGACCCCGACGTGTTCATCAGCCACCGGTTCCCGCTGGACGGCTACGCCGATGCCGTCGCCCAGTTCCGGGCCGGTGTGGGCCGGAAGATCGAGATCGTCGGGTCGGGCGCCGCGCCCCGGATCCTCTAGGCTTCGCTCGTCGATATCGGACGATCGAGGGGAGACGATCGTGTCGAACAGCAGCGCTGACGTCGCCGGCCGGGAGGTCCCACCGTCCGGCGTGGACGCGTCCGTTCCGCACTCCGCCCGGGTGTACGACTGGTGGCTCGGCGGGAAGGACAACTTCGCGGCGGACCGGGCGATGGGTGCCGCCCTCATCGAGGCGATCCCGACCCTGCGCACGATGGCCAAGGAGAACCGGGCGTTCGTCCACCGGGTCGCCCGCTATCTCGTGGGCGAGGCCGGCATCCGCCAGTTCATCGACATCGGCACGGGCATCCCGACCCGACCGAACCTGCACGAGGTGGCCCAGGCGATCGCGCCGGAGACGCGGGTGGTCTACGTCGACAACGACCCGATCGTGCTGGCGCACGCCCGCGCCCTCATGATCAGCACCGAGCAGGGACGCAGCGAGTACATCCACGCCGACCTGCGCGAGCCGGAGAAGATCCTCGCCGACGAACGCCTCACCGGCACGCTCGACCTCGACCGGCCCGTGGCGCTCACGCTCATCGCGGTGCTCATGCTGCTGCGCGACAGCGACGACCCGGCGGGCCTGCTGCGTACGCTCATGGAGGCCCTGCCGTCGGGCAGCTACCTGGCCATCACCCACCCCACGCAGGACTTCAACCCGGCGGAGATGAGCGCCGCGGTCGCCGCGGCCACCCAGGGGCACATGACCCTGGTGCCCCGCACCCGCGCCGAGGTGGAGCGCTTCTTCGACGGCTGGGAGCTGGTCGAACCGGGCATCGCCCCGGTCATGGCGTGGCGGCCGGAGGACGGCGAGCCGGACGACCCGCACGCCGCGTACTACTGGGCCGGTCTCGCCCGCAAACCCTGAGGTGTGCCGGCGCCGCCGACGGGTACCCGCCGCCGGACGAGAGCCCGGGGAGGCGCGGATGGCTATCGAGGCGCCGGACTACTTCCGGCCGGAGGACGGGATGGTGCTCACCCACCTGCTGATCGTCCGGGACGTCGACCGGTCCCGGGAGTTCTACCGGCGGGTGCTGGGCGCGACGGTGGTGCGGGAGCGGCAGCCGGCGATCCTGCGCTTCCACAACAGCTACATCGTGATCAACGACGAGGGCGGTCCGACCGACGACAAGCCGACCGTACGGGCGCAGGCCCCGCCGGACCCGGACGTGCTGAGCGGCGCGATGAACGTGCGGGTCACCGACGTCCGGGCGGTCTACGAGCAGTGGCGTTCCCGGGGCGGGGAGTTCCTCACCGAGCCGAAGGACCACGGCGTCGAGATCCGGTGCTACCTGCGGGACCCGGACGGTTACCTGATCGAACTCGGCCAGGGCACCGGGATCCTGGCCGAGGTCGCCGGCCCGACCTCCGGGTGAGTCGGGGCCGCCGTCGGGCTCGATCCCGAGGAAAGGGGTACGCGCATGACCGAGGCACGCCCACCGTTTCCGCCGTTCGACCTCGACTCCGCGATCGCCAAGGTGCAGGCCGCGGAGGACGCCTGGAACAGCCGCGATCCGCAGCGGGTCAGCTTGGCCTACACGGAGGACTCCGCCTGGCGCAACCGTGAGCAGTTCATCTACGGCCGCCAGGCGATCGTGGAGTTCCTCACCGCGAAGTGGGAGCGCGAACTGGACTACGTCCTGCGGAAGAGTCTGTGGGGCTTCCGGGAGAACCGCATCGCCGTGCGCTTCCAGTACGAGTGGCACGACCACGACGGCCGATGGTTCCGCAGCTACGGCAACGAACTGTGGGAGTTCGACGACCGCGGTCTCATGCGGCGACGGGAGGCCAGCATCAACGACGTGCCGATCTCGGAGTCCGATCGCCGGTACTTCGGGCCGCGACCCGACGAGGAACGCGGAGCGGGCCACGAGATTCCCCTCCAGTGACGGCCGCCCCCGACGCTCTCTCGCGCGCCACCCGTTCGCGGGCCTAATCGACGGCTCGCCGACCGTGCTGGTTCATTTTGGGATATTTTCGCCCTGTTGAGTCGGATGCTGCCCGGCGGCAGAGCGGAGAGGGACCATGCCAGCGGGGACACCGTCGCGACGCCGCCCACCGCGGCCGCTCGGCGTGCCCGTGCTGGTGCCGGTGCCGAAGAGCTGGTGGTTCGACGGACTGCTGCTCGCGGGGCTGGTGGCGCTCACCGCCGGGTTGATCTGGTGGCCACCGCTGCTCCGGCTGGACATCGTCGTACGCGACTGGTGCGACCAGCACCGCCCCGATCCGGTGTCGACGATGATGTGGTTCTTCGACCACCTCGGCCAGGGCGGCATCCTCACGGTCGTGACCGTGCTGGTCTCGTTCTGGCTGGCCTGGCGGCACCGCACGGTGCGCCCGATCATCCCCGCCGGGCTGGCGCCGATCGTCAGCACCCTGCTGATCGTGGGACTGAAGCGGTGGACCTCGCGGGGGGCGCCGCACCACGGTTCCGTGGAGATGTTCAGCGACGGCTGGGAGGAGTACTACCCGTCGGGCCACGTCAGCAACGGCATCGTCTACTACGGCGTGCTCGCCATGCTGCTCTCGCCCTACCTGTCCGTCCTGGCCCGACGGCTGCTCATGTGGGTGCCCGGAGTGCTGACCTTCATCGGCACGACCTATCTCGGCTACCACTGGCTCACCGACAGCATCGCGGGATATCTGCTCGGCCTGCTCATCGTGCGGCTGCTCCTGCGGGTCCCGTGGCGGACGCTGCCGCTGCCCCGGTGGCTCGACCGGCGCGGCCGGGTGCGCGACGGCGACCCGGCGGCGCCGACACGGCCGGGTGTGTCGCGGTGACCGCCGGAGAACGACCCGTCCTTGTCATCCTTTCTCCGGTGCCGTAACCCGGCACCACGGGCGTCGTTTTGCCGGGCGTGGAATTCGTCTTCCTCTCGCGCATTCCAGTCGCTCCTTCCGGCCGGACTCTTTCCGTCGCACCGTTCTCCGGTGGCCGATTCCGCGGCCACGGACGAAACCCGCTACGGTAGGTCGCCAGCGACGTCAGGCGGGCTCCCCGGCCTGCCTCCTGCGGGATGCGCGAGGCAAGCATCGGGTCGCAAGTTGCGTTCACCGACGCCGTCGCGACCTGCGTGGGGTGCAATTCCCGCCCCCATTTCCATGCGACGAACTCCCGCCAGCTCCAACCCGAGCTGATCGAGGCCGGGTTCACGGCGGGCCAGTTGGACGCCTTCCGCGCCCTCCTGCGCGACCCCGGGTTCGCCGTCATGTCCTACCAGTTCGTCTCCACACGGGGGCGCCGCCCGGGCGGCTGGGCGGCCTGACGGCTGGCGGTGTGCGCGCGCGTACCGCCGGTGATTGAGGCTCCCGCCCGCGCCCGGTGTGCCAGACTCGGGGGAGCGGGGGCCGTCCGGGACCGGGCGTAGGCAGGTGCCGCCCGACGACCGCACCGGCGCCCCGAGACGGCGCACGCCGACCGGCCGCACCCGCGCGCGGGCCGGCCGCACCCGCGCGCCGGCCCGGTGACCGGCCGCGTCCCGCCGTTCCCTCCGGTGCGGGTTGCCGACCCACCGTCAGGAAGGGGACACCGTCGTGAAGCACCACGAGTTCGTCGCCGCCGTACGCCAGCGCGGCGAGTACGGCAGCGCCGCCGAGGCCGAGGCCGTCATCCGTGCCGTGCTCGGCGTGCTCGCGGCGCGCCTGACTCCCGACGAGGCGCACGACCTTGCGTCCCAGCTGCCGGAGGGCATCGCCGAGATCCTCGAGGAGCAGTCCGAGCCGACCCTGCGCCTCACGGTCCAGGAGTTCCTCCAGCGCATCGCCGCCGGAACCGGCGCGACCACCCGGACCGCCGAGTGGGACGCGGGGGCCGTGCTGTCGACGGTGGCCGACGCCATCACCGACGGCGAGTTCAACGACCTCATCACCCAGCTGCCGTCCGGCTACGCCGACCTCTTCGGCAACGTCGCGGTGCGGCGCCCCGGGCCGCCGTCAGTATGACCCGGACATCGGAGCGGCGCCGCTGAGGGTGCCGGCCACAGCCGCCGTCAGCTCTGCTGAACCGCGGCGACCTCCTCACCGTGCGGGTCGGCGGACTCCTCGGCCGGCTGTCCCTGCCCCTGCTCCGTGTCCGGCTGCCGGTGAGCCGGCGCCCGCTCCGGCGCCGACGCCGCCGCCCGCGCGTGCTCGCCGGTCGTCCGTGACCGTCCCGGCTCGCGCGCACCCACCATCGGGTACTCGGCCGTCTCCGCGCCGCCCGCGGCGGCGGCCATCACCGCGGCCGCCGCGAGGTCGGCCACCCGCTTCGCCTCACGCTGCACCCGCGCACGGACGTCCTTGGCGTGCCGCTCGGCCGAGTCGGCCGCCCGACGTGCCTCCTCGAGCCGCTCCGCCTCACCGGCCAGCTCCTGGTGGACCTGCTCCAGGCGCTGCTGCGCCTCGCTGAGCTGGTGCTGCGCCGCCTCGTGCTGCTGGCGTGCCTCGGCGAGCTGCTCGCGGGCCGCGTCCAGTTCGGACTGCACCTGCGCGAGCGCCTGCTGGCCTGCCGCGATCTCCTGCTGGAGCCGGGTGAACTGCTCCTGGTGGGCCGTGATCTGCTCGTCGGCCCGCTGGCGCACATCGGTCGCGTACTGCTGCGCCTCGGCGATCAGCGACCCGATGGTCTGCTCCGCGGCGGTGCGCTGGCCGGCGATCTCACGCTCGGCGGCGGCCCGCTGCTCGGCGATCTCCTGCTCGGCGGCGGTTCGCCGCTCGGTGACGTCCCGCTCGATGTTGGCCTGCCACTGCGCCAGTTCCTGTTGGCTCTTGGCCCGGGCAGCCTGCAACTCCTGCTGGATCTGCGTGCGCGCCGCGCGGGTCAGCGCCTCGGACGCGGCCCGGGCCTGCTCCACCTGCTGCGCGCTCTGCTCGCTGATCCGCTTCGCCTCCTGCCGGGCGCGCTCGTGGGCGGCCTCCCCGTCGGCGCGTAGCTTCTCCGCCGCGTCGCGGATCTCGGCGAGCTCGGTCTCGGCCGCGGTGCGCCGCTCCTCGTACGCCTTCTCCTGCTCGACGCGGCGCGCGGTCAGCTCCTCCTCCAGGTCGTGCAGCGCCCGGGCCACCCGCTCCCGCGCCTCGCCCAGCAGCCGCTCCGCCTCCGCGTGCAGCTCGCCGGCACGCTGCGCCGCGGACTCGGTGATGACCCCGGCCTGCTTCTCGGCCAGCGCGAGGATCTGGTCGACCATCGGGCCGAGGTCACGGAAGGACGCCCGGTCCGGTTGCGTCGGGCGCTGGCGCAGCTCGGTCAGCTCCGCGTGCAACTGCTGGACCTGCCCTGTCAGGTCCCGCACCTGCCCGGTCGCCCGCTCCCGCTCGGCCGTCAGCGCCGCGAGCCGGCCGTCGAGCTGCTCGACGTACCGGTCGACCTGCCGCTTGTCGTAGCCGCGCAGCGTCAGCTCAAAGGTGGGCCGAGAGGTGCCGTTCTCGCGTACCGCGAACGGCTCTTCGCCGTGGGACATCCGCCATCCTCCGTACGATCCTGACGCCCCCACGCGCCATGGGGTCGCGCAACGCTACCGCCGCGCCGGCGGAGCCCGTCGCCGGCCTCATGTCACCGGGCACCGTCGGCGCCCGTGACAACCGGCCCGGGCCGCGTCCGGCCCGAAGGCGTCGAGATTAGAGCATGGGACGGCTCGCGTGGACCGCCACGGGGGCCGGGCGGCGCGCGGCATGATGGTTGGCGGCGCCGACACTGGCCAGCCCCGCAGGCCGCGGGGCGCGGCGGCGCCGAGCAGCTGACAGGAGAGACATGTCTTCGATCGCGGACCAGACGATAGCCGCCCTGCGCAGTGGGCACGACGCGCTCGCTGCCTTCGTCGGGAAGCTCGGCCCGGACGACCTCACCAGGCCGTCCGGCGCGAGCGACTGGCAGGTGTCCCAGGTGCTCAGCCACCTGGGCAGCGGCGCCGAGATCAACCTGGCGGCGCTGCGTGCCGCGCAGGCCGGCGACCCGCCGCCCGGTGGTGACTTCAACCCGTCGGTCTGGGCCCGGTGGGACGCGATGCCGCCCGCCGAGCACGCCAGCGGCTTCCTGGAGGCCAACGAACGGCTCGTCGAGGCGTACGAGGCGCTGGACGCGTCCGCCCGCGCCGACCTGCGCATCGACCTGGGCTTCCTGCCCGAGCCGGTGGACGTCGCCACGGCGGCCCGGATGCGGCTCAGCGAGTTCGCGCTGCACCGCTGGGACGTCGAGGTCGGCTTCGACCCGGCGGCGACCGTCGCCGACGACGCGGTGCCCCTGCTGCTCGACCAGGTCGGTGCGATGCTCGCGTGGACCGGCCGGCCGGACGTCCTCGCCGGGCGGCATGCCCTGCTCGCGGTGCGACTGCACGACCCGGACCGGACGTACGGGCTCCAGCTGGGCGACCGTGTCGAGCTGACCGACGCGCCGGAGCGGCCCGACGGCGAGCTGACGGCGCCGGCCGAGGCGTGGCTGCGTCTCACGGTCGGGCGGCTGGGCCCGCAGTACACGCCGGAGGACGTCCGGGTGACCGGGCCGGTGAGCCTCGACGACCTGCGGGGTGTCTTCCCCGGCTTCTGACGCGCCTCCGCAACTGCCGCACGCCGGCCGGGCGCCCGTCCCGGCCAGCGTGCGGCGGCCCCGCCGCCCACCGCCCCGCTCGCCCGCCCGGCCCACCCGCCCGGGCACCCGGTGATCATGAAGTTATTGCCCCGACACGCCGATGCCGCGGGCAATAACTTCATGATCACCGCGCGGGCCCATCGTGCGGAGGGTCGGCCGGAGAGGCCGGCCGGCGGACATCGGCACGTGCACATCGATGGCTATTGCCAGCCGTGCGGAGCGCGGCCTAGAGTCGAAAGCGCTTTCGTAAGCGCTTCCACCCGGCGTCCGGATGCGCGACGCCGGCCGCCGTCCTGCTCGGCGGGCAGCGCACGCCGGGCGCGGGAGACCGCCGGCGAGCGATCGTCCCGGCGGGCGGCCTGCCGGCCCGCCGGTGACCCCGTGGCGCCGGGGGTTCCGTACCGCACCACCGACACGGGGAGGTCCGGGCCGCTCCGGAAAGCGCTTGCCGAGGGCGGTACGTCCGTGGCACAGAGAGGTGTACGCGATGTCGAGAACACGGCGCGTCGCCGCCGCCACCGCCGCCGTCCTGGCGGCCGGTGTGCTGGCGGGCGTCGCGGCGCCACCCGCGTCGGCCGGTCGGGCCGGCCCGCGCGACGTCCACCCGTCCCTACGAGAGAACCTGGTCGCCTTCTACGACTTCGACCACCCGGTGCCCGGCGACGTGGCGCTGGAACGCGACCAGGGCCGCTCCGGCACGGAGATCGAGCTGGTCAACGGCGGCGCGGCGATGCGCGTGGCCGACCGCGCGTACGCCGGCAGCGGCCGCGCCCTGCAGACCCGGCAGGTCGAGCCGACGGTCGCCGGCAACGACGACTGGAAGGCCGGCGTCTTCTCCGCCAGCGGCGTGCGTACGCTGCGCCCGTTCAACGCCGTGGCCGGCACCACCGTGATGGGCTGGTTCAAGGTCGGCATGACCGCACCACGGCCCAACTCGAACACCGCCGACCCGAACGACCTGTTCAACGCCATCGGGCTGGCCGGTGTGCTCACCGGCGACTCCGACGGGCACGGCGTACGCGCGCTGCTGGAACTCATCGACGTCTCCGGCGAGCTGCGGCTGGTCGCGCTCGGCCGGCGGCTCGACGGCGGCGACTCGCAGACGTTCGCGGCCGCCGAGGACTGGCGCACGCTGTTGCCGGTGGGGCAGTGGGTGCACCTGGCCGCCACGTTCGACTTCGCCACCGGAACGATGGCGCTCTACCGCAACGGCCGGCCGGTGGACGGCTTCTACACCCGTACCGACGACCCGTGGCGGGTCGGCGGGCCCGGCCCGCACGTCACGACCGCCTCCGACCCGCGCGGCATCAAGATCGGTGGCAGCTATCCGCAGGACACGCGCGAGCAGAACCCGTGCGACTGCCGGATGGACTCGCTCATGTTCCTCGACCAGGCGCTGTCCGCGCGCGACGTCGAGAGTCAGTACCGGCACATGGTCCGCGGGCGTTGACCCGCACCCCCACCACCCGTCGATGAGAACGGAGTGACCCATGCGCATCTCCACCCGTAGCCTGCGCAGACCGGTGGCCACCGCCCTGCTGGCGACCGCCGCGCTCGCCCTGTCCCTGGTGGCCGTACCGTCCGCGCAGGCCGCCGACGCGATCTACGATCCGATCCCCGAGGCGCAGACCCAGAGCCGCCTCGGGCTCGTCCTCACCGAGTACGCCTCGTTCCCCAGGTCGGAGCCGACGCCGGCACCCACCGACGCCCGCCTCATGCGGCAGGCCCGGATCAACACCATCATGGAGATCCCCGACGGCTCCGGCCGCCGGGCCGTACCGGACCTCAACGGCAAGCTCTACGTCGTGAAGGACGGCGTGCCGCACGTCTACCTCGACGTCGCGGCGA
The DNA here is from genome assembly GCF_003626655.1 of Micromonospora costi. Classification (GTDB taxonomy): domain Bacteria; phylum Actinomycetota; class Actinomycetes; order Mycobacteriales; family Micromonosporaceae; genus Micromonospora; species Micromonospora costi. The sequence goes on along the minus strand of NZ_RBAN01000004.1, from coordinate 356,572 downwards.
CGTTCGCGCCGAAGTTCTTCTCCGGCCGCGGCCTCGGCCAGGGCTTCGGCTACGTCGCCTTCCACCCGGACTTCAAGCGCACCGGTAAGTTCTACACCGTCCACACCGAGCAGGCGTCGCTCGCCACCGAGGTGCCGGACTGGTCGCAGACCGGCACCATCTACCACGGCATCATCACCGAGTGGACGGCCGACGACCCCGCTGCCGACACATTCGCCGGCACCCGCCGCGAGGTGCTCCGCATCGGCTTCGGCGGCCAGGTCCACGGCATCCAGGAGATCAACTTCAACCCGACGGCGAAGAAGCACGACCCGGACTACGGGATGCTCTACATCGCCGCCGGTGACGGTGGTCTCGGCGTACGCAACACCGACCCGCAGAACCTCGCCCTGCCGCACGGGAAACTGCTGCGGATCGACCCGCTCGGCACCAATGCCGCGAGCCGGCGGTACGGCATCCCGCCGTCGAACCCGTTCGTCGGCCGGGCCGACGCGCTGGGTGAGATCTACGCCGTCGGCTTCCGCGACCCGCACCGATTCAGCTGGGACCGGCAGACCGGGAAGCTGTACCTGGGCCACATCGGCGAGCACGCCATTGAGGCGATCTACGAGGTCCGCGCGGGCGACAACTTCGGGTGGAGCGAGCGGGAGGGAGCGTTCGTCTTCGACAAGACGTCCACCGCGCCCTGCGACAAGCTCTTCCCGCTGCCCGCGGACGACGCGAGCTACGGCTACACCTACCCGGTGGCCGCGTACGACCACGACCCGGCGCCAGGCTGGAACTGCACCTCCGACGTGGGCGTCGCGGTGGCCGGCGGTTTCGTCTACCGGGGCCGGGACGTGCCGGCCCTGCGTGGCAAGTACGTCTTCGGTGACCTGGTCGACGGCCGGGTGCTCTACACCGAGGCGAGCCAGATGCGGCGTGGGGCGGACCTGGCCCCGATCCACCGGCTGGCGCTCTTCGACGCCGCCGGCACCCCGGTGCGGATGCAGGACCTCTCCGGTCCGGGCGCCCCGGGCGACCCGAACCGGGTCGACCTCCGTTTCGGCACCGACGCTCAGGGTGAGCTCTACCTTCTGGCCAAGGCGAACGGGAAGATCTGGAAGGTGACCGGCACGAGGCAGTTCGCCAGCGGATCCGTGGGCAACACCAGGGTGCGCGACACCATGCGCCCGACCAACTGGGCGCCGGTGACCCCGTCGAAGTGGCAGTTCACCGGCCGGGAGGTGATCCTCGCCGAGGCGGGCGTCCAGCGTCCCGGCCCGCGCCGGCCGTTCGAGTACGCCGTGCTCACCGCCGGCCCGGAGTTCGCGGCGGTGGACATCACCGCCCAGGTGCGCCTCGACACCCCGGTCGAGGTGACCAACCGTGACGTCATCATCGTGTTCGGCTACCGGTCGGACACCGAGTTCTACTACGCCCACCTGTCCACCGACAACACGATCCTCCCGCACAACGGCATCTTCAAGGTCAACAACGCCGACCGGGAGCGGATCGACTACCAGTGGAACGGGCGGTCCCGCGGTGCGGCGCCCGCCATCGTGGACGCGGACTGGCACAGCGTCCGGGTCCGGCACCTGCCGGCCACCGGGGAGATCGCGGTCTACGTCGACGGGGCGAAGGACCCGCTCATGACCGCGCGGGACACCACGTTCGGCTCGGGCCGGGTGGGCTTCGGCTCGTTCGACAACGTGGGGCGGCTGCGTGACCTCACCGTACGCGGCACTCCGGCGACCTGACCGCCGGCGTGAGGGGCGGGGGAGCGGTGGCTTGGCCGCCGCTCCCCGGCTGCTCGGCGACGTCCGCTCAGCCGGCCACGGCGGGGGTGCTGGCGCGGACCACGACCTCACCGCCGACGCGGCGCAGCCGCGGCCGCTCGACGTCGTCGTCCAGCGCCAGGCGGACGGCCAGCGCGCCGATCTCCTCGAGCGGGATCCGCACGGTGGTGAGCCCCGGGCTGACGTCGCGCAGGGTGGCGATGTCGTCGAACCCGGCGACCGCCATGCCGGCCGGCAGGTCGACGCCCGCGTCACGCAGCGCGGCCATCGCGCCCACCGCCATGACGTCGTTGACCGCGAACACACAGGTGACGTCGGGCCGCCGGTCGAGCAGCCGGCGCATCGCCTCGTAGCCGCCGTCGCGGGTGAACGGCCCGGACACGATGTGCTCCGGGGCGAGCTGAGCGCCGCGCAGCGCCAGCGCCTCCCGGAAGCCGCCGACACGCTCGGTCGCGGTGAGCAGGTCGGTGGGCCCGGCCAGCACCGCGAACCGCCGGTGCCCCAGGTCGTACAGCGCGTCGCCGAGGTCGCGCGCCCCGCCGTGGTTGTCGATCGAGATGGTGTCCACGGGCAGGCGGGGCTGGCTGACGGCCACGGCCCGACCACCCTCGGCCTCGAACGCGGCGAGTTCCTCGGCGAGCTGGTCGGTGGCGGCCCGGTCGTCGGTGCGGCTGCCGACCACGATGACCACGCTCGCCCAGTGCCTCCGGAAGGCGCCCACGTAGTCGGTCTCGGCTCCGGGCCGGCGCTCGGTGCTGGCCATGGTGACCAGCAGGCCGTGCGCCTCGGCCTCCCGCATGACACCGGCGGCGACCGCCGAGAAGTACGGGTCGGCGATGTCGTGCAGCGAGAGACCGACGATGTTGGTCCGGCCCCGCGCCATCGCCTGCGCGTGGGCGTTGGGGGCGTAGCGCAGCTCGGCGGCGGCCCGCAGCACCCGCTCACGCAGCTCCTCGCGGACCACCCGGTTGGGGCTGCCGTTGAGGGCGCGGGAGGCGGTGGCCAGCGAGACCCCGGCGCGGCGTGCCACGTCGTGCAGCGTGACGGAACCGGTCACGACACCGTCCTTCCCGGGCGCGGGTGGAAACCGTTTGCCGCCAGCGTAGGAAGCCGTCGATCACACCGTCAATCCGCGTGCCGGCCCGGTGACCTGCGTCGCCGTGGCCACAAGGGCCGGTTCCGGCGTACGGCGACCGGCCGGTGGGTACGGGGCTTGCACCCGCGCCGGACTCTGCCATACGGTTCCCGGTAAGCGCTTTCCCAAGGAGGTCTGTCGATGGCCGGTCGCAAACTCGGCGTGGTGATGAACGGGGTGACCGGCCGCATGGGCTACCGGCAGCACCTCGTCCGGTCGGTCCTCGCCATCCGGGAGCAGGGCGGCGTGCCGCTCTCCGACGGCACCCGGGTCCAGCTCGAACCGCTGCTCGTCGGGCGGAACGCCACCAAGCTGCGGGAGATCGCCGAGCGGCACGGGCTGCCCCGCTGGACGACCGACCTGGACGCGGCCCTGGCCGACGACGATCACCCCGTCTACTTCGACGCCCAACTCACCCAGGTGCGGGAGAAGTCGCTGATCAAGGCGATGGACGCCGGCCGGCACGTCTACACCGAGAAGCCGACCGCCGAGTCCCTGGCCGCCGCCCTCGACCTCGCCCGGCACGCCCGCCGCGCCGGGGTGAAGAACGGGGTGGTGCACGACAAGCTCTACCTCCCCGGGCTCATCAAGCTCAAGCGGCTGGTCGACGGCGGGTTCTTCGGCCGGATCCTGTCGGTGCGCGGCGAGTTCGGCTACTGGGTCTTCGAGGGCGACTGGCAGCCGGCCCAGCGTCCCAGCTGGAACTACCGGGCGCAGGACGGCGGCGGCATCGCGCTGGACATGTTCCCCCACTGGAACTACGTGCTGGAGAACCTCTTCGGGCACGTCCACGCGGTCACCGCGCGGGTCGCCACCCACATCCCGCACCGCTGGGACGAGCAGGGCGTCCGCTACGACGCGACCGCCGACGACTCGGCGTACGCCATCGTCGAACTCGACGGCGGCGTCATCGCCCAGATCAACTCGTCCTGGGCCGTCCGGGTCAACCGGGACGAGCTGGTCGAGTTCCAGGTCGACGGCACCGACGGCAGCGCCGTGGCCGGGCTGCACCGCTGCCGGGTGCAACACCGTGCGGTCACGCCGAAGCCGGTGTGGAACCCGGACGTCGTGGAGACCCAACGGTTCCGCGACCAGTGGCAGGAGGTGCCGGACAACGGCGTGCTCGACAACGGCTTCAAGGCCCAGTGGGAGCAGTTCGTACGGCACGTCGTGGAGGACGGGCCGAACCCCTACGACCTGCTCTCCGGCGCGCGTGGCGTGCAGCTCGCCGACGCCGCGCTGCGCTCGTCGCGGGAGGGCCGCCGCATCGAGCTGCCGGAGCTGACGGCGTGAGCGTCACGGTGCGGCTGCCGCGACCGGACGGGTCCCTGGAGGAGCGGCGGCTCGCCGAGCCGGCCCGGTGGGCGCGGCCGGCCAGGCCCCTCACCTCCCGGGTCGCCTTCGCGGCGGCGCACGTGGTGGCCGATCCGCTGGGCGACAACACCCCCGGCGCCCCCGCCGCCGTCGACTGGGAGTCGACCCTGGCGTTCCGCCGGCACCTGTGGTCGTACGGCCTCGGCGTGGCCGAGGCGATGGACACCGCGCAGCGCGGCATGGGGCTGAACTGGGCGACCACCCGCGAGCTCATCGACCGCAGCGCCGCCGCCGCGCGCGAGGCCGGCGGCCGGATCGCGGCCGGCGCCGGCACCGACCACGCGCCGCCCGACCTCGACTCCCTCGACGACGTGGCGACCGCCTACGGCGAACAGATCGAGGTGGTGGAGGCCAGCGGCGCCCAGGTCATCCTGATGGCCAGCCGCCAGCTCGCCCGGCTGGCCCGCGGGCCCGAGGACTACGCGAAGGTGTACGACCGGCTGCTCGGCCAGGTCTCCCGCCCGGTGATCCTGCACTGGCTGGGCCCGATGTTCGACCCGGCGCTGGCCGGCTACTGGGGCTCGCCGGAGGTCCCGGCCGCCACGGCCGCCTTCCTGGAGCTGATCGGCCGGCACGCGGCCAGGGTCGACGGGGTCAAGGTGTCCCTCCTCGACGCCGCCCACGAGCGCGGGCTGCGGGCCGCGCTGCCGGCCGGCGTCCGCCTCTACACCGGCGACGACTTCAACTACCCGGAGCTGATCCGCGGCGACGGCACCCACCACAGCGACGCCCTGCTCGGGGTGTTCGCGGCGATCGCGCCGGCCGCGTCGGCCGCGCTCCAGGCCCTCGACGAGGGCGACCTGGCCCGCTACGACGCCGCCCTCGCGCCGACCCTGCCGCTGGCCCGGCACGTCTTCACGGCGCCGACCTGGTACTACAAGACCGGCATCGCCTTCCTCGCCTGGCTCTGCGGTCACCAGCCCGGCTTCACCATGGTCGGCGGCCTCCAGAGCGCCCGGTCCGTCCTCCACCTGGCCGAGCTGGCCCGGCTCGCCGACGACGCCCGGCTGCTGCCCGATCCCGACCTCGCCGCCACGCGCCTGCGGGCGTTCCTCGACGTGGCCGGAGTGCCCGGGTGAGCGCTGGCCCGGCGTCCACGGTGGACGCCCTCGACGTGCCCTCCGGCCGACCGGCGGCCGTGCCGACACCGCCGCCGGGCGACCCGCGGCTGGCCCGGCTGTCACTCAACCAGAAGACCACGGACCGTTGGTCGGTCGCCGAGGCCGTGACCGGCTGCGTCCGCGCAGGCCTGCCGGCGATCGGCCTGTGGCGGGAGCCCGTCCAGGCGATCGGCGTGCCCGCCGCGGCCCGCCTCGTGGCCGACGCCGGCCTACGGGTCTCCTCGCTGTGCCGCGGCGGGTTCCTCACCGCCGCCGAGCCGGCCGCCCGCCGGCGCGCGCTCGACGACAACCGGCACGCCGTCGACGAGGCCGCCGGACTGGGAGCGGCCTGCCTCGTGATGGTGGTCGGCGGTCTGCCCGAGGGGTCGCGCGACCTCGCGGGCGCCCGCGAGCGCATGGCGGAGGGGATCGCCGAGCTGGCGCCGTACGCGGCGGAGTGTGGCGTACGGCTGGCCCTGGAGCCGATGCACCCGATCTTCTGCGCCGACCGGGGCGTGCTCTCCACCCTGGGCCAGGCGCTCGACCTCGCCGAGCGGTTCCCCGCCGAGCAGGTCGGTGTCGTGGTGGACACGTTCCACGTCTGGTGGGATCCCGACGTGCTGCCCCAGATCCAGCGGGCAAGCGGCCGGATCGCGAGCTTCCAGGTCTGCGACTGGATCACGCCGCTGCCGCCCGACGCGCTGCTGTCGCGGGGCATGATGGGCGACGGCCACATCGACTTCCCGCTGCTGCGCCGGGCCGTCGAGGACGCTGGCTACGACGGCGACGTCGAGGTGGAGATCTTCAACGCCGACGTGTGGGCGGCCGACCCCGACGCCGTGGTCGCCACGCTGGCCCGCCGCTACGTGACGCACGTCCTGTCCGACCGGCTGGCCGGCTGAAACCCGGGTCGACGGGCGGACGCGCCCTCAGAGCACCTGCGCGAGGAACCGGCGCAGCCGCGGGTGTTCGGCCGCCTCGAAGACCGCCGCGGGCTCGCCGGCCTCCAGCACCACGCCACGGTCCATGAACGCCACCGTGTCGGCGACCTCGCGGGCGAAGCCCATCTCGTGGGTGACCACCACCATGGTCATCCCGCCGGCCGCGAGGTCGGCCATCACCCCGAGCACGCCCTTGACCAGCTCGGGGTCGAGGGCGCTGGTCGCCTCGTCGAACAGCATCACCTGCGGCTGCATGGCCAGCGCCCGAGCGATCGCGACCCGCTGCTGCTGGCCGCCGGACAGGTACGCGGGCCGGGAGTCCGCCTTCGCGGCCAGCCCCACCAGATCCAGCTGTTCCCGGGCGACGGCCACGGCCTCGTCCTCCGGCAGCCGCCTGATCCGGCGCAGCGCCAGCGTGACGTTGCGCAGGACACTCATGTGCGGGAACAGGTTGAACTGCTGGAACACCATGCCCACCCGCTGCCGCAGGGCGTCCGGGTCGTCCCCCAGCACGCTGCGCCCGTCCAGCAGCACGTCACCGCGGTCCGGCTCGATGAGCCGGTTGATCGTCCGCAGCAGCGTCGACTTGCCGGAGCCGGACGGCCCGATGACGCACGCCGTCTCGCCCCGGGCCACCTCCAGGTCCACACCGCGCAGCACCCGGTTGGCGCCGAAGGCGAGGTGGACGTCGCGTACGCCCAGGCTGACCGACGTGCTCGTGTCGACGCTCATCGCTGGTTCCCTCCCACCGCTCCCGGCAGCGCCAGGTCGGCGTCCTCGATCTCGTCGTCGGGTGCGCCGGCGGCGCGGCCGTGCCGCAACCGCCGGTCGATGGCGTTGACCACGTGGGTCAGCGGCACCGTCAACGCCAGGTAGAACAGGCCGGCCAGCAGCAGCGCCGACTCGTTGCCGGTGGTGGCCGCGTAGTCCTGGCCGATCCGGAACAGCTCCCGCTGGCTGGCGACCAGGCCGAGGAAGTAGACCAGGCTGGAGTCCTTGATGAGCGCGATGAGCTGGTTGACCCAGGCCGGCAGGACGCGGCGTACGCCCTGCGGGATGATGACCACCCGCATCGCCTCGCCCCAGGAGAACCCGAGGGCGCGGGCACCTTCCATCTGCGCGGCCTCCACCGACTGGATGCCGGAACGGAAGATCTCGCCGATGTAGGCGGCCGCGATGAGCGAGAGCGCGAGGATGCCCAGCGGGTACGGGTCGGGGCCCCACACCTGCATGCCGAGCGGCGCCAGGCCGACCCCGATCAGCAGGATGGTCGCGGCGGCCGGCAGGCCCCGGAACACGTCGGTGTAGACCCGCGCGGGCCAGCGTAGCCACCGGCTGCGGGAGATGCCCGCGACGGCCAGGACCATGCCCAGCACCGAGCCGAGCAGCGCGGCGGAGACCGCCAGGATCAGCGTGTTGGGCAACCCGACGGTCAGCATCTCGGGTAGCGCCTCGCGCATCGAGTCCCAGTCGAAGAACGTCTCCCACAGGGTGCGCAACGGATCCATCTCTCGCCTCTCCTACCGCACTGCTCGCTCGTGGTCCCGTACCGTCAGGACGCAGCCGAGGCCGACGCCGCCGGGACCGGCACCGTGCCGCTGCCCGGCTTGAAGTCCTCCGGGATCGGCCGGCCCGGGTAGTACTGGGCCTGCAGCCGGCTCCACGTGCCGTCGGCGATGACCTCGTCCAGGCCCTTGTTCAGCGCCTCGCGCAGGGCGTCGTTCCCCTTGGCGACCGCGTACGCCGTCGGCGCCGGGCTCAGCAGCTTCGCGGCCACGGCGATCTTTCCGCCGCTGTCGGCGGCCGACTTCTCGCCGATCTCGGCGGGCGCGATCCACGCGTCCGCGGTGCCCGCCTTGAGCTGGTTGATCGCGCCGTTGTAGTCCGGCACCCGCACCGGGTCGAGGCCCTTGCCCGAGGCGTAGTCGTCCTGGACGGTGCCCTGCACCACGACCACCCGCTTGCCGGTCAGCTCGTCGAAGCTGTGGATGGGCGAGCCGGCCGGCACGTCGAGGCCGAAGTAGCCGAAGTCGTAGCCGTTGCCGAAGTCCACGGTCTTCTTCCGGGCCTCCGTGATGGTGATCGACGAGCTGCCGACGTCGAACTTGCGGTTGTTGACCTGGGAGAGCAGGGCGGAGAAGTCGGTGCCCACGAACTCGACCTTCAGGCCGATCTTCTCGGCCACCGCGCGGAGCAGGTCGTTGTCGAAGCCGGTGAACTCGCCGTCCTTCAGGTACACGTTCGGCGGGGCGTCGGTGAGCGTGCCGGCGCGCAGCACGCCGGGCTGGAGCAGGCCGTACGGGTTGCCGGCCGCGTCGGACGACGCGTCGTCTCCGCAGGCGGTCAGGGTGGCGGCCCCCAGGATCGCGGCCACGCCGAGGGCGGCCACCCGGGTCAGGGCAGGAAGAAGTCGCACAGGTGTCTCCGGAAATGGTGTGAGCGGCGGGGCACGGGCGTGCGCCACCGACGGTGCGCCCGCTGGGCGCACCGCTGGACGGATCGGTGTGAGGGGAGGGGCCGCGCTCAGCGCGGGGCGCCGGGCCGACAGGCGGCGCTGCAGACCCACATCATGTCGACGTGCCGGCGCCGCGTCAGGGCCGGCGGCGTGGGCCACGGGGCCGACGTGTCGGCGCCGAGGCCGACGAGGGGGATGGTGTCACGGGGCGACATACGGCTCTCCTGGGTCGTTGCTGACCTGGGAACCAGGCCACGCTTGCACCGGAGGTCGCTCCGGTGCCCGGTCCTCACCCGGGGCACCCCACCGCGGAGGAGGGTTGCCGGCCAGCAAGCCGGGGCTTCGCGCTGGCGCTCATGACCTGCGCAGAATCTAGCAGCCGGGTGCGGGGCGTCGTCCAGCCGTTATGACCACCCTCACGCGGGACCACCGGTCGGCTCCGGACCGGGGCGCCGCCCGCCCACTGCCGCGGCGCCCGACCGACGGAACCGTCCCGGCCCCCGACGTGGGGACCGGGACGGTCACGTCACCGATCAGAAGGTGGAGAGGTTCAGCAACTTCTCCTGGATGCCGTCCGGGTCGCCGGCCGGCCAGCTGTAGGCGGTGGTACCGGCGGCCTGGAGGGCCGACTTCACGGCGCTGGGGGACGCGCTCGGGTGGGTGGCCTTGTAGAGCGCCGCCCCGCCCGCGACGTGCGGGCTCGCCATCGAGGTGCCGGAGATGGTGTTGTACCCGGCGCCCTTCCAGGTGGAGTAGATGCAGACGCCCGGCGCCATGATGTCGACGTCGGCGCCGTAGTTGGAGAAGTCGGCGATCGTGTCGTCCACGTCGCTGCGGCAGGTCGCCGCGGCGCCGCCGCCGGGGAGCCCGTTGAAGTCGGCCAGTGCGCTGACGGTGATCACCTCGTCGTACGCCGCGGGCACGTGGTTGGCGGCGTTGTCGGTCTCGTTGCCGGCGGCGACCACGTAGGTCACGCCGGCGGCCACGGACCGGCAGATCGCCTCGTGCATGGCGTCCCGGTTGGAGCCGCAGGCGCTGTCGCTGCCCGAGCCGCCGAGGCTCATGTTCGCGACCTCGATCTCGCTGGCGTGCGCCGTCACGTAGTCGATGCCGCAGATGATCGCCGAGAACGATCCGCTGCCGGCGTTGTTCAGCACCCGGACCGGCCAGATGCGGGCACCCGGCGCGACCCCGACCACGCCGGCGCTGTTGTCCAGCGCGCCGATCGTCCCGGCGACGTGCGTGCCGTGACCGTTGCCGTCGTCGGCGCTGTTGCCCGTGGAGCAGTTCCGGGCACCGGCCGTGTAGACGTTCAGGTCGGGGTGGTCCAGGTCGACCCCGCTGTCGATGACCGCGACGTCCACATCGACCCGCTCGTCGACACCGTTGATCTTCGCGGTGGGGCTGAGCTCGACGTCGGCGCGGTTGATGCCGGTGGGAGTCGTCTGGGCGTCGGCGGTCACCACACCGTCGCGCTGGACGAAGAGCACCCGGGAGTCGCGCGCGAGGCGCGTGGCCGCGGTGTCGCTCATCCGGGCCGAGTAGCCGCGCAGCGCGTGCTCGTACACGAACCCGATGCTGGCGCCGCGGGCCCGGGCGTGTTCGGCGGCCACCGACGGGGCGTCGGTGCCGGCGCGGAGGACCACGATGTAGTCGTTGGTCGTCTCGGCGGGGGCGGCGGTGGCGCCGCTCGCCGCGGTGGCGGCGACGACGATGCCGGTCAGCATCGCGACGCCCAGGGTTCTGCGCATGGGGTTCCTCTCCACTGCGGTAGGTGGGCGGTTGGCCCAGGGCGAGGTTGGCCCCTCGGGAGCGGGTGAGACCAGAGCGGAAAGGCATTCGTTACAATAAATATATGGATAGACCGGAAAAGCCGCATAACGTCGGGCCCGGCGTCGGGACGTCGGGTCGCGGGGCTCCTGCCCGGTTATCGGTGTGGGGCGCCGGGGCGTTTCACCGGAGGACTCTTGGTGGCGCCCCGGTGGGCGGATACCGTCGAGCCAGCCAGAACGAGAGGGGTCCGCGCGCGCATGGAGACACCGGATCCCGACGTCGTACGCCGGGCCGCTGCGGGCGAACCGGCGGCTGTCGACCGGCTGCTGGCCCTCATCAGGCCGATCGCCGTGCGCTACAGCCTGGCCCGGCTCGGGCACGTCGGTGCCGGCGGCGCCACCGCCGAGGACGTCGCGCAGGAGGTCTGCCTTGCCGTCCTGCGCGCGCTGCCCCGGTTCACCGATCAGGGCAGGCCGTTCCTCGCGTTCGTCTACGGCATCGCCGCCCGCAAGGTCGCCGACGCCCGCCGCGCCGCGGGTCGAGACCGGGCGGAGAGCGTCGCCGAGGTGCCGGACGCACCGGATCCGGCGCCCGGGCCGGAGCACCGGGCTCTCACCGTCGACCTCGGCTCCCGGCTCGCCGGGCTGCTGGCTCAACTCCCGGCGACCCACCGGGAGATCCTGGTGCTGCGGCTCGCGGTCGGCCTGACCGCTGACGAGGTCGGTACTGTGCTCGGCATGACCGGAGGCGCCGTCCGGCTCGTCCAGCACCGCGCGCTCAGCCGCCTGCGTGCCGTCGCCGGTGACACCCTCGCCGAGGTCCTCCGGTGACGGGCGAGTTGCCGCCGCCTCAGCCGGACGACCCGGTCCTGCGCGACGACCGTCTCCTCGACGCCCTCGGCCGCGGCGGGCCGCCTCCGGCCGACCACCCGGTCGACGATCCGCTCGCCCCATTGCTCGGCGGTTGGCAGTCCGACGTGGAGACACGGGCGCGTCAGATCGAAGCCGCGATCTGCCGACCGGAGTCGGCCGCCGCCGTGCCGGCAGGGACGTCACCGTCGGCCGACGCTGCCCCGGCCGACGGGCCCCCGCACCCGCCCGGCGCCGCGCCCGCCGGCACCACGGCACCCGCCGATACCGCCGCACCCGCCGGCACCACCGCACCCGCCGCTACCCGCGCAGCTCGTCGGCCGGCCGCCCAGGTGGGCGCGGCACGCCGAGGCCCGGGCACGGCCGGTGGCGGGTCCGCGACCGGCCGGCGGCGACGAAGGGTGGTCGCCGGTGCCGCTGTGGCCCTGGCCGGCGTCGCCGGCGGGCTCTGGCTGGGCGCCGCCCACGCCGAACCGGGCGGGGCGCTCTGGCCGGTCACCCGGCTCGTTCACGCCGACCGGGCCGAGTCGTTGCAGACCCGGTGGGAGATCGGCCGGATGCTCGACCAGGCCCGGCGTGACCTCGCCGAGGGCAGGCACGACGCGGCCCGCGACCAGCTCGAGCGGGCCGCCGCACTGCTGAGCCGGGTCGGTGACGACGCGACGGCCGCCCGGCTGCGGGACGAGATCGAGGTCCTGCGCGGCCAACTGCAGCCCACCACGCCGCTCGGAACGGTCGTGCCGACGCCGACCGTCCTGCCGCCGGAGGAGGCGGCGGACCAGGGGATCGCGGCCACCGTTCCCGACCCCACCCCCACCTTGGCGGGCTCCGCGACCAGCGGCACCGAACCGCCGGGCCGGCCCAGCGCGCCGGCCGACCGGACCCCCGGTCCGGCGGACCCGACGCCGGGAGAACCGGCCTCCGCGAGCCACCCCTCGACCCTGACCGGGCGGACGCCGCGTCCGCGCGACCCGGCGCCGACCCGGTCGGCGTCCGGGAAGAACACCGCCACCGCCCCACCATCGGCCGGGAGTTCACACCGGCGGTTGCCGCCGGCCGCGACCGGCGCGGTCCCGGAGGGGCCACGGCCGGCCCACGGTCCCACACCCGCGGGTTGTACGACGGCGGCCCGTCCGGGCGCGTCCGGCCCGATCGGTGCGGACTGCCCCGCCCGAGGGCGGACGATCGTGGCCGACCCGCCGACGGGCGGATCAGGTCCGGAAACCGCTCCCCGGCGCCCACGACTCGGGCACGGCGACGATCCGGCGGCGTAGCGGGCCCGAGGCGGGGTAACCGTCGGGCGCGATCCGTCCCAGGGAGGTGCCGCCGTGACCGACAAGCACGAGCAGGCCGAGCAGATGCGCCACGACGTGCCGTCGACCGTCGCCCGATCCGACGACAAGGCGGTACGCACGTACAAGAAGACGCTGGAGTCGGCCGAGGAGACGTACGGCGACGGCGAACGGGCACACCGCACCGCGTACGCCTCGCTGAAGCACACCCACGAGAAGGTGGGCGACCACTGGGAGCCCAAGGAACGCCCGGGGCCGTCGGATCCGCAGGCGGCCCTCGGCACGCCCGCGTCGCGCGACCGGCCCCGGGAGACCGCCCAGGGGGTGGACGCCAACGCGAGCAAGGGCCACCTGGACGAGGTGGCCCGGAAGGTCGGCGTCGAGAGCCCGGAGGCGATGGCGAGGGACGACCTGGTGCGGGCCATCGAGAAGGCCAACGCCCGGGCCACGGCCCGCGCCCGGCGCCGCCGCTGACGGCGCGGCCGGTCGGACCTCGCGCGGCGGGGCCCGCCCTCGCCTTCGACAGCGTCGCCTTCAACGAACTCTGGACGATCCCGCCTCGCGGTTGAGGTCAGCCGGCGGGGAGCACCTCGCCGTGGGTGCCCTCGGCCTGGATGTTCCAGCGCCGGCCGAACGCCGGTACCCCGAGCAGCCGGACTCCGCCGAGCGCGTCGGGGAGGTGCGGCTCGACCACCAGCCGGCCGTCGACCACGTCCAGGCCCAGCAGTGTGCGCAGGAACAGCAGCGGCGCCCCGCTGGCCCACGCCTGCGGGTTGCAGGCGGTCGGGTAGGGGACCGGTCGCCGGCCGAACGTACGGTCGTAGCCGGAGAACGCCTCGGGCAGCCGGTGCTCCGAGTAGGACGACGCCTCCAGCATCGCGGCGATGATGCGGTAGGCGTCGTCGTGCCGGCCGTAGCGGGCGAGGCCGGCGGCGATGATGGCGTTGTCGTGCGGCCAGACCGTGCCAAGGTGGTAGCCGATGGGGTTGTAGCCGCGGTCGTCGGTGCAGAGGGTGCGTACGCCCCAGCCGGAGAACATCTGGTCGGACATGAGCTGGTCGGCCACGAGCTGCGCCCGGTCCGGCGGGACGATGCCGCTCCAGAGCAGATGGCCCATGTTCGACGTCATCGAGTCGATCTGCCGCCCGTCGCCGTCGAGGCCGACGGCGTAGTAGCCGCCGCGCTCCGGCACCCAGAAGTCGCGGTTGAAGCGGTCCCGCAGGGCCGCCGCCTCCGCCCGTAGCCGCCTCGCCAGCGCCGGGTCCCGCCACGGGCCGTCGGCGAGTTCGGCGATCCGCAGCTTGGCGTCGTACGTGTAGCCCTGCGTCTCGCAGGTGGCGATGGGCAGCGCCGGGATGGTGCCGTCGGCGAACTGCACGCCGTCGCCCGAGTCCCGCCAGCACTGGTTCCCCAGACCTTCGAGGGACCGGGTCGCGTAACCGACGTAGCCGGTGCCGTGCAGGTCACCGAACTCGTCGATCCACCGCAGCGCGGCCTCGGCGTTGGGCCGCAGCTCGACCGCGAGGCCGTCGTCCCCCGTCCAGCGCCAGTACTCGGACAGCAACAGCAGCCAGAGCGCAGTGGTGTCGGCGCCGCCGTAGTAGGGCTGGTAGGGCTTCAACCCGAGCTGGGTCAGCTCGCCGGACCGGAACTCGTGGAAGATCTTCCCCGGCTCCCGGTCGGTGAAGTCGTCGTGGTCGCGGGCCTGGTGCGCGGCCAGCACGAGGAGCGCGCCCCGCGCCACGTCCGGGCCCAGGGCGACGGTCTGGTACGACGTGATCAGGGAGTCGCGCCCGAAGATCGTCATGAACCAGGGCAGCCCCGCGGCGAGAAGGACGACCGGCTCGCCCCGGATGCGCTTCTCGATGCGCATCGACACCAGGTCGGCAGTGGACTTCCGGTACGCCGCCACGAGCCGGTCCGACGCCGCCTCGAGCATCGGCTTGGCCGCGAGCCAGCGACTGGACGGGTCCTCGGTATCCCGTTCGAAGACGTCGCCGAAGGTGCGCGCGACGGGTATCAGGTCCTCGTCGCCGCAGCGCAGCGGCACCCGCAGCTCGCAGCGCCACGCCTGACCGCGGGACATGCGCAGGTGCCACACCAGCGAGTCGCCGTCCAACTCGTCCGCGGCCGGGTCGGCCCGCACCCGCACGGCTGCCGAGTAGTCGCCGTTGCGGTAGGCGAAGCACAGCAACGACCCGTCCGGCTCGTGGCTTCGGACGATCTCCGTGGACCGGTCCCGGCCCGACTCCTTGATCTCGAAGAGGTCCGCGAAATCGGTGCCCACCAGGAGGCGGAGGCGGAACTCGACCGGCTCGATGCCGAAGTAGCGCAGCTCGATCCGCTCGTACAGGCCGTCGCCCACGAACCGTTGCCGGCGGACCCCCACCCGGTTGGCCGGCAGGGTCGGCAGCGCGGCGTTGGCGAGGAAGAACGCGGCGGAGAACGCGTCGACCGTGCCGGAGCCCAGCACCAGCAGGGGGAGGTCGTCGATGGTGAGTTCCCACCGGTCGAGGAAGCGGGTGTCGTCGTGCACCAGTCCTCCGATGGAGCCCCTGGGCACGTCCCCGGCCGCGTTCGAGAACATGAAGGTGCGGCCCTCGAGCACGCTCACGGCGTCCGGTCCGAGTTCCGGAGGCAGGTCACGGCAGGCGCCGCTGCTCGCGATCCGCGCGGCGGCGCTGTCCGGCCACGGTTGCGCCGGCGTGCGTCGTGCACCCGCAGCGGTCACGTACACCTCCCGCCGGTGAACCGGACATGCCGTTCAGCGGAAGCCTATGTGCCGGTGGGCGGGTCGCGCCGCGCCATCGACCAACACGACGGCCGCCCGCCGCTCATATAGGTGACCCTGGATATCTCTGGCGCGTCGGCGTGTCCGCGCCGCGGCAGGGAGGTCCAGGCCGCCAACGGCACGATCGGCCAGCGCGATCCTCGTCGAGGGCCCCTGCTCAGCGAGTTCAGCCTCCGCGGGCCGCCCCGACCGGCGACAGTGGTGACGACAGGGTCACCGGTGCGACGGCGGGGGGTGCGAGGTGAGCGCGCTCGTACTGCTCGTGGTGCTGGGCGCCACCGTGCTGGTGGGCACCACGCTGGGCGGGCGCTACCGGGTCGCGCCCCCGGTCCTGCTCATCAGCATGGGCGGCCTGCTGGCCCTGATCCCCCCGCTGTCGCACGTGGTCCTCGAGCCCGAGGTCGTCCTGGTGCTCTTCCTCCCGGCGATCCTCTACCGGGAGGCACTCAGCACCAGCCTGCGCGAGATCCGGGCCAACCTGCTGGTGATCGGGCTTCTCGCGGTGGTGCTGGTGGGGCTCACGATGGTCACCGTGTCGCTGGCCGCGCAGGCCCTCGGCGTGAACCCGGCCGCCGCCTGGGTGCTCGGCGCCGTGCTCGCCCCGACCGACGCCGCCGCCGTCTCCGGCCTCGCCAAGCGGATGCCGCGCCGGCTGCTCACCACCCTGCACGCGGAGAGCCTGATCAACGACGGCACCGCGCTCGTGCTCTTCTCCGTCACGGTCGGCCTGCTCGCGGGCGGCGCAGTTCCGACCGCGCTCAGCCTCACCGGCCAGATCACCCTCTCCTTCGTGGGCGGAATCGCGGCCGGCCTGGCCGCCAGCCTGGTGGTGGTGCTCGTTCGCAAGCGGATCGACGACCCGATGCGCGAGGGCGCCCTGAGCGTCCTCACCCCCTTCGTCGGGTTTCTGCTCGCCGAGGCCGTGCACGCCAGCGGCGTGCTCGCGGTGGTCGTCGCAGGCCTGGTCCTCTCCTACGCCGGCCCGCGGGTGATCCGGGCCCGCTCCCGCGTGGTGGCCTTCGCGTTCTGGGACCTCTCCACCTTCCTCATCAACGGCAGCCTGTTCGTGCTGCTCGGGATGCAGATCCCCCGCGCGGTGCGCAGCGTCACCAGCGTCTCGACCCGGCGCGCGCTGGTCATCGCGCTGGTGGTCACGCTGGTGGTCGTGCTGACTCGGATGGCCTGGATCTGGGCGTCGACGTACGTCATCCGGTTGCTCATCCGCACCGAGGCGCAACGGCGGGCCCGGGTGCCGAAACGGGTGCGGACGGTGGCCGGCTGGGCCGGCTTCCGGGGCGCGGTGTCCCTCGCCGCGGCGCTGGCCGTGCCCCTGACCGCCGACGGCCACCCCGTCCGGGAGCGTGACCTCATCATCTTCTGCACCGCGGTGGCGATCCTGGTGATCATGCTGGTGCAGGGCACCACGCTGCCGCTGGTCGTCCGCTGGGCCGGGCTCATGGGTGACCAGCAGCGGGTCGACGAGGTCCGGCGGGCACGCGTGCGTGCCGGGCAGGCCGGCCTGTCCGCGTTGCCGGACGTCGCGTCCCAGGTCGGCGCCGACGAGGAGGTGATGGACCGTGTCCGCACCGACTACGAGGCGCTGCTGGACGACATCCAGGCCGCCGAGCGCGAGGAGGGCCAGCCGCGGGCCCGGGAGATCGAGCGCCAGCTGCGGCTCGGCGTGCTCGAACACAAGCGCCGGGAGATCACCCGGATGAGGGACGCGAATGAGATCGACGACGTGGTGCTGCGGGAGCTCCAGGCGACCCTGGACATCGAGGAGATCCGGCTGCTCGGGCCGACCCCGTCGGACTGACGGGCGCCGCGGGGAGCCGGCCGGAGGAGGCGGCGTTGCGGGGAGCCGACCGGAGGACGCAGGCGTGGCGGGGAGCGGCCACGGGAAGGAGGACGAGGTGGGCGAGGGACGAGGCGTGCTGGAGGGACGTACCGCCGTCGTGACCGGCGCGGCGCGGGGCATCGGGCGGGCCGCGGCGGTCGCGCTGGCCCGGGCCGGCGCCGACGTCGCGGGGGTCGACATCGCCGCGCCGGTGAGCCCGATCCTCGACTACGCGCCGGCCACGGGCGCGGATCTCGACGAGACCGGCCGGCGGGTCGCGGCGCAGGGGCGCCGCTGGCTCGCCGCGACCGCCGACCAGCGCGACATCGCCCAGGTGCGGGCGGTCGCCGACCGGGTACGTGACGAGTGGGGCGGGGTGGACGTCCTCTTCGCCAACGCGGGTATCCAGGCGTTCCGGCCGCTGCTGGAAATGTCCGACCCGGACTGGCACGACCAGATCGACGTGAACCTCACCGGCACCGCCAACGTGCTGCGGGTCTTCGCGCCGTTGCTGGTGGCCCGGGGCGGCGGCCGGATCATCCTCACCTCCTCCACTCAGGGCCAGCACGGCACCAAGGCCGGCGCGGCGTACTCGGCGTCGAAGTGGGGGATCATCGGCCTCATGAAATCGGCGGCGCTGGAACTCGGCGCGCACGGCATCACCGTGAACGCGGTGATCCCGGGCCTGGTCGACACGACGCTGACCCGACATCAGGACCGTTACGCGCAGGCGCTCAGCGAGGCCGGTCGCACCCCGACGGGCGACGTGGCCCGGGACGAGCCAGCCGCCGTCGAGGCGCTGCGCGCCCGTACGCCGCTCGGGGTGCCGTGGCTCGCGCCGGAGGACGTCGCCCCGCTCGTGGTGTTCCTGGCCTCCGACGACGCGCGGATGGTGAGCGGCACCGCGTTCGCCGCCACCGGCGGCGACAGCGCCCACGTCACCGCCTGACGCCCCGCCCGGGACGCCGTCGGCACCCGGCGGTGCCGACGGCGTCCGGTAGCTCACCAGCGGGACGGCGGCGGCGGTGGGACGACCGGCGGACGGTCGTCGCAGGTGATGGTGTTCGGCAGCTGCCAGTCGGCGAGCCAGCCACCGTCGTTGCCGCCGAGGTCGGCGAGGGTGAACTCCGAGCCGGCCGGCGTGAAGTGGAACGACCCGCAGTTGTTCACCCCGACCGCGCCCACGTGCCGCGCGTCGACGTTCTCGAAGGACGCCGAGCCGGCCGTGCGGGCGCTCACGACCGAGGTGCCGGTGCCGTCGACCCGGACGTCGCGGAAGTGCACGTCGCTGATCGAGTAGAGGTCCTTCACGGCCCACTCGCTGACCAGCATGATCGCGTTGTAGGTGTTGTCCAGGTACGCGTCGCCGACCACCTCGATCCGCGCGTCGATGCTGCGGTCGAGCGCGTAGAACCAGATGGCGCCGAGCCCGATCTTCCAGTTCAGCTCCCAGGTGCCGGCGCGGGCCGTGGTGTTGCCGGTGATCCGCAGGTGCCCGGTGAACGGCTCGGCGCCGAACCGGGACCCGACCTGGATGGCGCTGCCCTCCCGGACGGGGTCGGCGACCAGGTTGTTCGAGACGGTGGTGTCCGTGCCGCCGTAGATCGCGATGCCGTTGGCCAGCACCGGCGACTGCACGGTGTTGTGGTCGAACCGGTTACGGGCGTTCGCCGTCGTCTCCGACCACATGGCGAGACCGTCGTCGCCGGTGTTGCGCACGAAGGTGTGTGCCACCAGGGAATCGGTCACGCCGGTGTGGAAGTTCACCGCGTCGGCGATCTGGTCGACGATCATGGTGTTGGTGATCCGCACGTTGCGCATCGGGCCGTCCAGCCAGACGCCGACCTTCGTGTGCCGGATGTGCAGCCCGTCGATGGTCGAGTCGCTCAGCGCGCCGCCGATCCCGTTGACCTGGTCGGTGTCGATCCGCTCCCGCACGTCGCCCTCGATCGCGAAGCCGGAGAGGTGGACGTTGCGGCTGCCGCCGTCGGCGGCGTCGCGGCCGTAGAAGCCGACACCGGTGTGCACCGAGCCGTCCGGCGCGGGGCTGGGCAGGGCCACCTCACGGCCCCGGACGATCGTGTACCAGCTGCCGGCGCCCTCGATCGTCACGTCGTCCACGACGATGTGCCGGTTGACCTGGTAGGTGCCCGGCGGGAGGTAGACGGGAAGCCGGGTGCGCCGGGCGAACGCGATGGCGCGCTCGATGGCCGGCGCCGAGTCCCGGGCGCCCGTCGGGTCGGCGCCGAAGGCCAGCACGTTCGCGGCGAGCAGCCGCACCCGCGGCGGGCCGACCAGTTCGGAGTCGAGCAGGTCGACCACCGTCCAGGCGGCGGTGGTGCGCGGCGGCGCGGTGAGCCGGATCCGGTCACCGGCCCGGTACGTGCGGCCGAGCAGCAGCCGCTGCTCGTCGTAGAAGTGGCTGGGCCGGAAGGGCTTCTCGATGCTCGGGTACGGGGTGGTGGCCGCGGGCACGCAGGAGCACTCGGTGATCCACCAGTCAGGGTGCAGCAGGTCGGCGTTGGGGTCGTTGCTGAACGGGTACTGGTTGTAGAGCCACGCGTACTGCGAGGTGAGCGTCATCGTCCGGATCCGCTTGCCGTTCACGGCGACGTCGAGCGGAGCGGTGATGCCGCCGCCGGCGGGCGCGTCGGGAATGCTGTAGCGCACGGTGATCGCGTTGGCCGCGGCCGGCAGGGTGAACTCGACGTGCTCCCCGGGGTCGAGCCGTACCGCGCGCCGGCCGGAAGCCTCCGACGGGAGCGTGTAGGCGTTCCGGTCCGGCCCGATCACCTCGCCGTCGGTGGCGGCGTTCTCCGCCTCCTGTTCGAGGAAGTCGACGTGTGCGCCGCGGCCCGCGACCAGCTGGGGATCGAGGGCGGCCCGGGTCACCACCGGGCGCGTCCCGGGCCGGCCGGTCTCGCGGGCGGCGGCGCCGGCCGGGGCGCCGGGCAGCGCCGCGAGCGCCGTGGCCAGCGCCAGGACGGCGGCGACCATACGCCGTCGGCGTCGTGGGGTATGCGGCAGCGCCGCGCGGATGATCCGCTTCATGGATCAGCTCATCTCTACTCGGTGGGAGGTGGTGCGCCCGCCGCCCGGTGCGGTCGCGCCGGAGGGGCGGGGGTCAGGCGGCGTAGACCTCGAGCTGGGAGAGCTGCCCGGCGGGCCAGCCGGTGTTGCCGGTGACCTGGATCCGCACGTACCGCGTGGTGGCGGCGGTGAGGGTGAGCGTCACCTGGTTGCCGCTCGCGGGGTCGAAGACGCGCGGCGCGGACGCGGCGAGCGCGGTCCAGCCGGTGCCGTCGGTGCTGCCCAGTACGGCGAGGGTCTGCGTGCGGGTGGCCCAGGCCGGCGACGGGGGCAGCCGGAGGACGACCCGGCCGACCGTCGTGGCGGCGCCGAGATCGACCTGCACCCACTGGGGGAAGGCGTTGTTGGCGCTCTCCCAGTAGCTGTCCGGGTTGCCGTCGACCACGTTCGCGCTGCCGTACGCCTGGGTGTGGCTGCTCTCCGCGGTGGGTCGGCCCCGTGCCAGGTCGGTCTGGGCGGCCGGGTTGGTGGTGGCGGTGACCGCGGCCGACGGCGGTGACACGGCGCCGCCGGTGTCCAGGGCCACGACGGTGAAGGTGTACGTGGTGGCCGGGCTCAGCCCGGCGACGGTGGCCGAGGTGCCGGTCACCGAGGCGACCGTCTGGCCGCCCTGCCGGACCTGGTAACCGGCTACGCCGTCGGCGTCGCTGGAGGCGTTCCAGGCCAGCGACACGCTGGTGGCGGTCCGCCCGGTGACCGTGAGGTTTCCGGGGGCGGTCGGCGGGGTCGGTGTGCCGGTGGCCGCGTACACCTCGACCTGGGCGAGCTGGGCCGCGGGCCAGGCGGTGTTGCCGGTGACCGTCACCCGGACGTGGCGGGCCGTGGCGCCGGGCAGCGTGAGGGTGGCGGTGTTGCCCGTCGCCGGGTCGAACCGGATCCCGGCCGACGGGGCGAGCGTGGTGAAGGCGGCGCCGTCGGTGCTGCCCTGCACCGACAGCGTCTGGGTGCGCGCCTCCCACCCGGGAGGCAGCGCGAGCACGAGCCGGTTCACGGGATGGCCCGCGCCGAGGTCGACCTGCCACCACTGGGGAAACACGTTGGTGGCCGCCTCCCAGTAGCTGCCCCGGTCGCCGTCGACGGCGTTGCCGGCCACGAACGGGCCGTTCTGGCTGCTCGCCGTCGCCGGCCGGCCGGCGGCCAGGTTGCCCGTCGGCGGCTGGCCGCCTCCGGCGACCGGTGGCGTGGGGCGCACCGCGGTGAGCGGGAGCTGTCCCTTGAGCATCCGGCCGCCGTCGGCCGTGATGCGCAGGTAGTAGTCGGCCGAGCAGAAAGTGCCGTCCTCGTCCAGCGCCCGGATGCCCGCACCGGCGGGCGTCGTCGCCTGCGTCTCGGAGGTCTTCGCGATCTGGTTGCCCTCGTTGAACTCGTCGAACATGGAGATGTAGAGGCCCTGCGCCCCGAGGCGGATCATGTTGTAGAGGTGCCGCCAGTAGAAGTCGCCGTGCCGACGGTGGCCGGCCGACAGGTCGCCCGGCATGACGCAGGGCTGGTAGTCGATGCCGTTGGCGGCGCAGTCGGCGAGGTCGGGCACGTTGACGTTGGTGTGGAACCAGTCCAGGCCGTCGAGCGTGCCGGTGCGCCCGACCATCCAGGGGGAGATCATGTTGAAGGCGCGGTAGACCGCGCCGAAGCCGGGCCGGGAGTCGTTGATGCCCTGCCGCCAGTAGGTGGGGACCCCGCCGATGACGTAGCAGCCCTGCGCCTTGAACCACTGGATGACGTCGAGGCAGGGCTCGGGCGCGAACGGGCGTCCGTCGTCGTTGAAGCCGAAGCCCCAGATGCAGACCACCGGGCGGCCGTTCTGCCGGGCGTACGCCGGCGAGGCCGTGTGCGCCGACATCTTCGTCGTCCAGTCCTGCTTGAGCTGCGACTGCATCGACGTCCAGCCGGTGACGTCGTACATGATGTAGAACTTCCGCCCGAACCGCTCGGCCGCGCCGCGCACCTTGACCGCCATGGCGTCGCGGGTCGGCCCCTCGTCGCCGAAGGGGTTGAACCGTTGCAGGGCCGCGGTGTCGCAGCCGTGCTCCTGCATCCAGCGGAAGTGGGTGTCGACGGTCTGCTGGTCGTAGGAGGAGAAGAGCTGGGCCGGCTGGCCGTTGCCGAGGTTCGGGTAGGCCGTGGAGTAGCCGCGGGTGTACTCGCGCATGTCCGGCCAGGACACGATCGTGGTGTTGCCCGGTGAGGGGGGCTGGAAGCGGTCCCGGCTCCAGTGCCACCACCCGCCGATCGGCGCGCCGTCGCCCGGACAACTGAACCAGCCCTGGTAGCCGACGCTGATCTTGCCGACCACGTCACCGGGAGGGCTGGCCGCGGCGGCCGGTGCGGGTGCGAGGTCGGGCAGCGCGGCGAGCGCGGATCCCGCCGCCACGGAGCCGATGAGCGTACGGCGGGTGAGCGCCATGACGACCGCCCCTTCGTCGAGGTCGGAGGGAATTGACGGTCATCATGCCAGCAGCCGACGCCGAGCAGCAATACTCCGACTGCTTGCTGAAAGATTGTGGCTACACGCCTGTAAGAAACCGATGATACGGCCAGGGTGGTGGTGCGGCCCGTATCGTCGTCAGGCGGGGCGGGTACGGCGGGCCGGGGTGACGCGCGATGGCGATAGCGGCGGAGGGCGGCGCCGAGGCGGCCGGGCGCGCGGGACGGCCCGCGTCCCTGGAACTCCTCTTCGACCTGGTCTACGTCTTCGCGCTGGTCTCCCTGACCAAGACGCTGGCCGACGAGGTGAGCTGGACAAACGTCGCCCGCATGGTCGTGCTGCTGCTCGCCTTCACGCTCGTCTGGTCACTGACCACCTGGTCGGCCGACACCATCGGCCTGAACCGCCCACTGGTCCGGTGGCAGATCCTCGGCGTGGCGGCGGCCAGCCTGCTGCTGGCCGCCGCCGCACCCGACGCGTACGAGGAGCGGGGCCTGCTCTTCGCGGTCACCTACGTGACAATCCACCTCGGCTCGGGCACCTACTACCTGGTCGCCAACCTGCTGTCCGGCTCCGACCCGGCAGAACCGCGGCGCAGCGTCCGGGTCTTCCTCTGGGAGGCGGTGGCGGCCCTCGGGTGGATCGGCGGTGCCCTGGTCGAGGGCCCGGCCCGGCTGACGATCTGGGCGCTCACGGTGGCCCTCGAGTACGCGGCGGCGGTGCTCGGTTGGCCGCTGCCGCGCATCGGCCGATCCCGAGCCCGGGAGTGGCGGCTCACCGGCGAGCGGGTCGCGGAGCGCTACCGGCAGTTCGTCATCATCGCGCTCGGCGTGTCACTGCTCGTGATCGGCACGACGTTCAGCCAGGAGGAGTACACGCTGGACCGCGGCGTCGCGCTGGCGGTCGTGTTCACCACCGTCGTCCTCATGTGGCGGATCTACATCTACCGCGCCGGCGAGCTGCTGACCGAGGCGATCGCCCGGTCGACCAACCCGTCCCTGCTCACCCAGTCGGCCGCGCTCACCCACCTGATCATGGTGGCCGGCATCGCGGGCTCGGCGGTCACCGGTCACCTCGTCGTGGTACGCCCGTTCGGCGACACCCCGCCGTCCTGGGCCGCGGTCATCCTCGGCGCCCCCGCGCTGTTCCTGGTCGGTCGCGGGCTGCTCGACTACACCGTGTTCGGCCGGATCTCGCGTTCCCGGGTGGCCGGCCTCGCCCTGCTGGGCGCCCTGGCGCCGGTCTCGACCCTGATGCCGCCGGTCGTGGTCGCGCTGCTCGCGACGGTCGTCCTGGCGCTGATCGCCGCGGCGAACCTCGTGAGCACCCGGCTGCACGCCCGCGACCCGAGACCGCCGACGTTCGGCTGAGACGGCCGGGGCTCAACGGGCCGGAACGGCCGCCCGGACCAGCCGCGAGCGGGGCGCCGCCGCCTCCCCGACCAGCACGAGCAGCAGTACCACGTTCGCAGCCACCAGCACGGCCAGCGGCGGGAGCAGGGTCATGGCCGGGGCGACGGCGCCGAGCAGCACGATGCCGAGCACCCGGGACCAGAGGACCCGTCCGGTCAGCACCCCGTCGAACAGGCAGCTGCCGAGCAGGAACAGCGCGGGACCACCGAGGATGGCGACCACCCAGGCCGGCGGTACGGCGCCGAGAGGCCGCTCGATCACCGTCGAGGCGCCCGTCGAGATCAGCAGCACCCCGGCCACCATGACCAGGTGGCTGTACGAGGTGGCGGTGCCGGGCCGTACGCGCTCGACCGTCGTGACTCCCGACGGCGCGAGAAGTTGCTCCACCCGGTGGAAGTAGAGCCGGAAGAGCAGGACCACACTGGCGAACGCGACCGCGCTGGCGGTGACGCGGGCCGCCTCGAAACCACTGTCCGCCAGTCCCAGGCCGACGGTGAGGACCAGTTCGCCGAGCGCGATGACGAAGATCTCGCGGTGTCGTTCGGACAGATGCAACCCGGTGAAGATCTGGCTGGCCAGCTCCGTACGGCCCAGCCGCGGCGTCGGCCAGCCGATCCGGGCCGAGCCGAGGTCGACCACCACCGCGAGCGCCCACAGGGCGAGCCGGGCCGTCCCGCTCACCAACGCGCCGGCGACCCACGGAACGCTGGTGACGACGAACCAGAAGAACACCCGGATGCTGCGGGCCTGGATCGGGCGGTTCACCCGCGTGCCGGGAATGAGCACCGCGTCGCGGACGATGTGGATCGCGAAGTACGCCACCACGAACAGCCAGCCGTAACGGTCGAACGCCTGCGGTACGGCGATCGCCATCACGAGCGCGCCGAACATGACCGCCAGGACGGTCGCCTGGATGATCGGTAGCCGGGGGTTGAACAGGTCGGTGAGCCAGGCGGTGAGCACCCACACCCACCAGGCCGCCATCAGCAGGACGGCGGTCTCCGCGGCACCCGGGACGGTGAGGTCCTCGGCCAGCCCCGCGGCGAGCCGGGACAGCATGAAGACGTAGACGAGGTCGAAGAACAGTTCCAGGAACGTGGGATGTCCGGGCTCGCCGCGCCGGCGCAGGATGCGGGGGAGTGGACTGGACGTCACCGCGGCTGCCTCCTCTGGTCCGCGGGGGCGCCGCGACCGGTCCCGGGCCACCCGCCACGCTAGCGAGCGCACGACGGGCCGCGGGCCCGAAACGGCCGGGCCCACCCGGGCGTGGCCCGACACGCCGGTGTGCCCGGACCGGCGCCGCCGCCTCCCGCGCGACAATGCCGGGGTGGACGCCGAGGCGGTGACGGCCGAGGCCGCCCGGCCGGTGCGCCGGCCGGTGCTGGTGCAGTGGTGGCGGGACCTGGCGTTCCTGCACTGGGCGGTGGACCCGGCGGCGGTGGCGCCCCTCCTGCCGCCCGGGACGCGGCCGGACGTCCTCGACGGCCGCACGTACGTGGGCCTCGTCGCGTTCCGCATGGTGCGGCTCGGCCTGCTCGCCGGCCCGGGCCTGCCCTACCTGGGCACGTTCTGCGAGACCAACGTCCGGCTGTACAGCGTCGACACCGCCGGCCGGCGCGCCGTGGTGTTCCGCTCCCTCGACGCGGCCCGGCTGCTGCCCGTCCTCGCGGCGCGGGCCAGCCTGCGCCTGCCGTACCTGTGGTCGCGCATGCGCCTGCACCGCGACGGTGACGTCCTCACCTACACCTGCCGCCGGCGCTGGCCCGGCCCCCGCGGCACGCGCAGCGCGCTGTCCGTCCGGGTCGGTGCCCCGATCGCCGAGCCCAGCCCGCTGGAGCACTTCGTCACCGCCCGCTGGGGCCTGCACACCCGCGCGTACGGGCGCACCCTGCACCTGCCCAACGTGCACCCGCGCTGGCCGCTGCACCGGGCCGAGCTGGTGCACCTCGACGACCAGCTGGTCGGGGCGGCCGGGCTGGCCGCGCCGTCGTCCGGGCCGGTGAGCGTGCTCTGGTCGCCCGGCGTTCCGGTGCGCTTCGGCGCCCCCGCCGCCGTCCGCTGAGCGCCCGTACGACCCGCGGACGGGACCGGTGATTTCGCCGATGCGAGAGGCACCCCGGACACCGAAGACTGACGCACGTCGATACATCCCCCACCGCTAGGGAGAGCCCGACGTGTCATCACCAACCGCCACCCGTTCCCGTTCCGTCCTCTCGCGTGCCGCCCGCGGCGCGCTGGCCGCCGCGCTGGTCGCCGGCGGCGTCCTGGCCGCCGCCGGGCCGGCCCAGGCCGCGGACAACCCGTACGAGCGCGGCCCCGCGCCGACCGTCGCGTTGCTGGAGGCCAGCCGCGGCCCGTTCGCCACCGCGTCGCAGAGCGTCTCCTCGCTGAGCGTCACCGGCTTCGGCGGCGGCGTCATCTACTACCCGACCGACACCAGCCAGGGCACGTTCGGCGCCATCGCCATCTCGCCCGGCTACACCGCCGCGTGGTCCAGCATCAGCTGGCTCGGCCCGCGGATCGCCTCGCACGGCTTCGTGGTGATCGGCATCGAGACCAACACCCGGCTGGACCAGCCGGACAGCCGGGGGCGGCAGCTGCTCGCCGCGCTCGACTACCTGGTCGAGCGCAGTTCCGTGCGCACCCGGATCGACGGCACCCGACTGGCCGTGGCCGGTCACTCCATGGGCGGTGGCGGCAGCCTGGAGGCCGCCGCGTCCCGGCCGTCGCTGCAGGCCGCCGTGCCGCTCGCACCGTGGAACCTGGACAAGACCTGGAACACCGTCCAGGTGCCCACGCTGATCATCGGCGGCGAGTCCGACAGCGTCGCGCCGGTCGCCACACACTCGGAGCCGTTCTACGCGAGCATCCCGGCCTCCTCCGAGAAGGCGTACCTGGAGCTCAACGGGGCGAGCCACTTCTTCCCGCAGACGGTCAACACGCCCACCGCCCGGCAGATGGTCGCCTGGCTGAAGCGGTTCGTCGACAACGACACCCGCTACGAGCAGTTCCTCTGCCCGGGGCCGAGCGGCCTCGCCATCGAGGAGTACCGCAACACCTGCCCGAGCGCCTGACCTCGGGGGACGGGGCGGCCGCGGAGGCGGCCGCCCCGCCGCGTGCGCGCCGCTCCGGCGTGCCCGGACGGACGCCGACCGGTGGTCGGGCGCAGCCGTCGACGGTGGCCGGATCGAGACATCGAAGCTATTGACGCGGTGATCGAGAAACGTACACTGCGAGTGTAAATAACACCCGCCGTGACCGAGGGATGGGTGATGGAGCAAGGGCTCGCACTGCACCACATCGGGGTGCGTTTCGGTGGCCTCACCGCCCTCGACGACGTCTCGCTGCGGGTGCCACCCGGCCGGGTGGTCGGCGTGATCGGCCCCAACGGCGCCGGCAAGACCACCCTGTTCAACGTGATCTGCGGCTTCGTCACGCCGGAGACGGGCTCGCTCACCCTGGACGGTCGCCCGCTGCGGCCGCGGCCGCACCGGCTCACGCGGCTGGGCATCGCCCGCACCCTGCAGGGCACCGGGCTCTTCGCCGGCCTGACCGTCCTGGAGAACGTCATGGCCGGCGCCTCACACACCGCGCGGGCCGGCTTCCTGCCGGCGCTGCTGGGGCTGCCACGCAGCGATCGGGACGAGGCGCGGTTGCGCCGCGAGGCCCTCGACGTCCTCGACGGGCTGGGCATCGCCCGGCACGCCGGCGCCGCGCCGGGCACGCTGCCCTTCGCCGTACGCCAGCGGGTCGCCCTGGCCCGCGCGCTCGCGGCCCGTCCCCGGCTGCTCCTGCTCGACGAGCCCGCGGGCGGCCTCGGCGGCGACGACATCGCCGAGCTGGCCGAGCTGATCCGCCAGCTGCCCCGTCGTGACCCCGACCCGTGCGCGGTGCTGCTCGTCGAGCACCACATGGATCTCGTGATGGCGGTCTGCGACGAGCTCGTGGTGCTCGACTTCGGTCGGGTGATCGCCGCCGGCACCCCGGACGAGGTCCGGGACGACCCCGCGGTCACCGACGCGTACCTCGGCGCCGCCGTCGACGAGGCGGCGGCATGAGCGAGCGTAGCGAGCGAATCGTGCGGCGCAGGGCGGTCGAGCCTCGTGCCGCCGCCGACCGGAGGGAGGCGGCGGCATGAGCGAGCGCAGTGACCAGGGTGATCTGCTCGTGGTGCGTGGCCTGGTGGCGGGCTACGGTGCCGCACCGGTGCTGCACGCCGTCGACCTGACCGTGCCGGCGGGCACGATCGCGGCCGTGGTGGGCGCCAACGGCGCCGGCAAGACCACGCTGCTGCGCGCGATCTCGGGCATGCTGCGTCCGCTGGCCGGCGGGGTCCAGCTCGCCGGGGAGGACCTGCGCGGCACACCCGTCGAGCAGTTGGTGCGCCGCGGCATGGCGCACGTGCCCGAGGGACGCGGCGTGATCGGCGAGCTGACGGTCGACGAGAACCTGCGCCTCGGCGGGCTGTGGCGGCGCGACCGGGCCGACGCCGCCCGCGCCCTCGACGAGGTCTACCAGCTCTTCGAGCCGCTGGCCCGACGCCGCCGGCACCTCGGCCACCAGCTCTCCGGCGGCGAGCGGCAGATGCTCGCGCTCGGTCGGGCGCTGGTCGGCCGTCCCCGTCTGCTGCTGCTCGACGAGCCGTCACTCGGCCTCGCGCCCCGGGTGGTGGCCCGCACCATGGCGCTGCTGCGACAGCTGCGCGACCGCACGGGCCTCACCGTGCTGCTCGTCGAGCAGAACGTCCGCAGCGCGCTGTCGGTGGCCGACCAGGGCGTGGTGATGGCCCTCGGGCGGGTGGTCACCACCGCCCCGGCCGCCGACCTGCGTGACGACGCCGACCTGCGCCACGCCTACCTCGGTTTCTGACCACCCCGGAGGGAGAACTGTTGGACCGCTTCGTCTTCCTCACCCTGGACGGCCTGTCCAGGGGAGCGGTCTACGCCGCGTTCGCGCTCGCCCTGGTGCTGATCTGGCGGGCCGCGCGGGTCGTCAACTTCGCACAGGGCGCGATGGCCGTGGCCGCCGCCTACGTCGCGTACAGCGTCTCGGCCGCGACCGGCTCCTACTGGCTCGGCTTCCTGGCCGCCCTCGCGGCCGGGCTGCTGTTCGGCGCCGTGGTCGACCGGGTCGTGATGCGCTACGTCGACCACGCCTCCCCGCTGAACCCGGTGATCGTGGCGCTCGGGCTGGTGCTGCTGATCCAGGCCGTGCTCGGCATGGTCTACGGCAGCGAGTTCCGCCCCGCCGGCACGCCGTTCTCGCGGGAGGGCTTCACGGTGGGCGGGCTCGCCCTGCTGTCGCCGTACGACCTGTTCGTCTTCGCCGCGGTGGCGGTGGTGGTGAGCGCGCTGGCGTGGATCTTCGCCCGTACGGCGGTCGGTCTGCGGATGCGGGCGGCGGCCTTCGCCCCCGAGGTGTCCCGTCTGCTCGGGGTGAACGTCGGCGGCATGCTCACCCTCGGCTGGGCGCTCGCCTCCGGCGTCGGCGCGCTGGCCGCCATGCTGGTCATTCCGACCGAGCTCGGCCTGCACCCCCACGCGATGGACCTGGTGTTCGTCTCGGCGTTCACGGCGGCCGTGGTCGGCGGGCTGGACAGTCCACCGGGGGCGGTCGTCGGCGGCCTGGTGGTCGGCCTGGTGCTGTCGTACGTGAGCGGCTACGCCGGCAGTGACCTCACCCCGCTCGCGGTGCTGGTCCTGCTGCTGGCGGTGCTGCTGGTCCGGCCCGGTGGGCTGTTCGCCCCGGTCGCGGCGAGGCGGGTGTGAGCGCCACCCGGGCGGCGGCGCCGCCGGCGGACGGCGCTGTCGACCCGGCCACCCCGCCCGACCTGCCGCGCCGCCGCGGCAACACGCTGCTGCGGCACCTCGCGGTCGTGGCCGTCGCGGGGCTGGTGCTGGTCGGGATGAGCTACGCGCTCGAACCGTTCCGCAACTTCCAGCTCGCCACCGTGGCGGCGTACCTGTGCGCGACCGCGGGGCTGACCGTGCTGACCGGGCTCAACGGTCAGCTCTCGCTGGGGCACGGCGCGCTGATGGCCACCGGCGCGTACACCGTCGCGTTCTGCCAGACCGCGTTCTCCGACCGGGGCGTCACCGGGCTGTGGCTGCTGCCGGTCTCGCTGGTCGCGGCGGTGGCCGCAACGGTCGCGGTCGGCGCCGTCGTCGGTGTGGCGGCCGCCCGGTTGCGCGGCCCGTACCTGGCCGGCGTCACCCTGGCGGTCGCGGTGGTGGTGCCGGCGCTGACCGTCACGTTCGACGGTGTCTTCAACGGCGAGCAGGGGCTGTCGGTGCCCGTCGAGCCGCCGCCGCTGGCGCTCGGCCCGTACTTCCCGTACGAGCGGTGGCAGCTCTGGGTCGCCGGCGCGGCCACCCTGCTCGCCCTGCTTCTCCTGGCCAACCTGGTCCGCAGCCGGTACGGCCGCATGTTCCGGGCCGTGCGCGACGACGAGGTGGCGGCCCGCCTGGCCGGTATCCACGTCGCCCGTACCCAGGTCATCGCGTTCGTGGTCAGCGCCGCCACCGCCGGGCTGGGTGGTGCGCTGCTGGCGGTGCTCGCGCAGAGCGTGTCGCCCGGCGCGTTCTCGCTCACCCTGTCGCTCTTCCTGCTCATGGCCGTGGTGATCGGGGGCCTGGGGCGGCTCGCCGGCGCGGTGTGGGGCGCCGTCCTGCTGGTCGCCCTGCCCGACCTCAGCCACGCGCTGACCGAGCAGCTCACGCTCTCGCCGGCGGCGGCGCAGCGGCTGGAGGGGAACCTCCCGCTGGCGATCTTCGGGATCACCCTGATCGTCGTCATGCTCGTCGCGCCCGGCGGCGTGCAGGGCCTGCTGTCCCGACTCGGCCGCGCGGTGTCCGCCCGCTGGCGGGCCCGCCGGTCCTGAACTCCGGTCCGGCCGTCCCCCGGGCCGGGCGCCACACCACCACGAAACCCCCACCGAGGAAAGGTCGGTGTTCCCATGCACCGTACGGCACGACGCGGTCTCGCGATCGCCAGCACCATCGCCCTGCTCATCGGCGCCGCCGCGTGCAGCGGCGACGGCGGTTCCACCTCCGGACGCGGGTCGGTGCCGGGCGTCACCGACACCGAGATCCTGGTCGGCACCCACATGCCGCTCACCGGCCCCGCCTCGGCCGGCTACTCGAAGATCGCCCCCGCCACGAAGGCGTATTTCGACTACGTCAACGCCAACGGCGGCGTGCACGGCCGCAAGATCACCTACGAGATCATGGACGACGGGTACAACCCGGCCAACACCCAGCAGGTGGTTCGCCAGCTCGTCCTCCAGGACAAGGTCTTCGCGATCCTCAACGGGCTCGGTACGCCGACGCACACCGGCGTGCTCGACTTCCTCAAGACCAACCGGGTGCCCGACCTGTTCGTCGCCTCCGGCAGCCGCAGCTGGGACCAGCCCGACAAGTATCCCGGGACGTTCGGGTTCAACCCCGACTACACGGTGGAGGGCAAGATCCTGGCCAACCACGTGAAGACCGCGATGCCGGGGCGCAAGGTCTGCTTCCTGGGGCAGGACGACGACTTCGGCCGGGACAGCCTGGCCGGCGTCGAGAAGGTGCTCGGCGCGGACGGCGTGGCCGTCAAGCAGACGTACGTCACCAGCAACACGAACGTGGCGCCGCAGATCGGCGCGTTCAAGGCGGCCGGCTGCCAGGTTGTCGTCCTCGCCACCGTGCCCGGGTTCACGGCGCTGTCCATCGGCACCGCGGCTCGGCTCGGGTTCCGTCCGCAGTGGATGGTGTCGAACGTGGGCGCCGACCACCCGACCCTCGCCAAGCAGCTCGGCGAGGCCGCGCCGCTGCTGGAGGGCATGATCGGCGCCAACTACCTGCCGATGCAGAACGACAAGGCCAACCCGTGGATCCAGCTCTACACCCGGATCAACAAGGAGTACAACGGGGACGCGCCCTTCGACGGCAACACCGTCTACGGCATGTCGGTCGGCTACCTGTTCGTGCAGGCGCTGCTCGCGGCCGGCAAGGACCTCACCCGGGAGTCCGTGATCGAGGCGGTCAACAAGGGCGGGTTCCAGGGGCCCGGCCTCGCCCCGCTGCGCTTCTCGAAGACCGACCACTCCGGCTACGGCGGTGAGCGGCTCACCACGGTGACCGGGGGAGTGCAGAACTACTTCGGCCCGGCGTACGAGACCGACGAGGCGGACGCCCCGGTGGCCGAGTACACGGCAGCCCCGGTCCAACCCCCCGCGAACGGCATCCCCACCGTCTCCTGACCCCCACCCCTCGCCCGCCCCTCCCGCCCGCGATCTTGCACTTTGTGCCCCGGCATAACGGTTGAACCGGCACAAACAAGGGGCCACAAGTGCAAGATCGCGGGTGGGTCGGGGCGGGCGGTGCGTTGACCGGGGTGCGCGGCGCTTCTAGTATCTGCACTGTGAATGCATATTCTGGTCGGCTCGCGGGTCGGGTGGCTCTCGTCACCGGCGCCAGCCGGGGGATCGGGCTCGGCATCGCGCAGCGGCTGGTCGCCGAGGGCGCCCGTGTCGGCCTCACCGCCCGGCATCCCGAGGCCCTCGCCGAGGCCGTCGCCGCGCTCGGTGGCCCCGGGCACGCGGTCGCCGTGGCCGGCCGCGCCGACGACGCCGCGCACCGGGCCGAGGCGGTCGCGCGGCTCGCCGAGGCGTTCGGGCCGGTCGACGTCCTGGTCAACAACGCCGGCATCAATCCCGCGTACGGCCCGCTGGCCACGCTGGACCTGGCCGCCGCACGCAAGATCCTCGACGTGAACCTGATCGGCGCGCTCGGCTGGGTGCAGGAGGTGTACGCCGCCGGCATGGCGCAGCACGGTGGCTGCGTCGTCAACGTCTCGTCCGTCGCGGCCCTCGCCCCGCCGGCCGGCATCGCCTTCTACGGGGTGAGCAAGGCCGCCCTCAACCACCTCACGGCCTGCCTCGCCGCCGAGCTGGCCCCGGCGGTCCGCGTCAACGCGGTCGCGCCCGGTGTCGTGAAGACGCGCTTCGCGGCGGCCCTGTACGAGGGGCGGGAGGCCGAGGTGGCGGCCACGTACCCGCTCGGGCGGCTCGGCGTGCCGCAGGACGTCGCCGGCGCGGTCGCCTTCCTCGCCTCGCCCGACGCCGACTGGATCACCGGCCAGACCATCGTCTGCGACGGCGGCGCCACGTTGACCGGCCGGGGGGTCGAATGACCCCCGACGTGGCCGCGCCGGCCACCATGATCCCGCTGACCAGCGCGCGTCTAGACTCGCCGGTGCCGTCGGGTGGGCCGCGGCGGTGGTGAGGGGGCAGAAGCGGATGGGCAGCACGACCGCGCCGGGCCGCGTCGACGGGCGGATGCTGCGGTCCGAACGCACCCGCGCCGCGATCGTCGAGGCGCACCTCGCCCTCATCTCCGAGGGGGACCTGCGCCCGACCGGGGAGCGGATCGCCGAGCGGGCCGGCATCTCGCTGCGGACGCTCTGGACGAACTTCAAGGACATGGAGACCCTGTTCGAGGCGAGCGGCGCGGAGGTGCTGCGCCAGCAGGACGCCGCCTACCGGCCGGTCTCCCCGGCCCTGCCGCTGGCCAAGCGGGTCGACGCGTACTGTCGGCAGCGGGCCCGGCTGCTCCAGCTCATCGCGCCGTCGGCCCGGGCCGCGCAGATGCGCGAGCCGGTCTCCGACCAGCTGCACCGCAACCGCCTCAAGCACATCGAGCGGGTACGCGACGAGGTCGAGCAGCTCTTCGCCCCGGAGCTGGCGCAGGCCGGACGGGGTCGCAAGCAGCTCGTCGACGCGATCGTGGCGGCGAGCATGTGGCCGGCCTGGTCGATGCTGCGTGACGGGCTGGGCCTCGGCGTGGATGCGGCGCGGGGCGTGATGGCCCGTACCGTCGGCGCCCTGCTCGCCCAGGTCACCGAGGTCTGACGCCGACCCGCGCGCCGCCCGTCGAGGACGGGTGGGAGCCCTCGTGCCGGCGGGACCCGTCACCTCTTTCCAACGGGTTACGGATAGGTGACACTGAATGCATGGTTACTGCATCAACAGTGCAAATAACCGTGCTGCGGGGCCGCGACGAGGAGTGCCGGGCCATCCGCCGGCTGCTCGGTGACCTGCCCGACCGCGGGGGAGCCCTGGTCTTCGAGGGCGAGCCGGGCTCCGGCCGTAGCGCCCTGGTCGGTTACGCGCACCGGCACGCCGACCGGTGCGCCGTCCTCGCCTCGGCGGGCCTCGCGGGGGAGGCGGCACTGCCGTACGCCGGGCTGCAACGCCTCCTCGACCCGGTGCTCGACCGGGCCGACGAGCTTCCCGGACCGCAGGCGCGACTGCTGCGCCGCGCACTGACCGGCGGCGGTTGCCCCGCGCAACGCCGGCTCGCGCTCGGCCTGGCCGTGCTCCGGCTGCTCGCCGTCGCCGCCCGGGACCGGCCGCTGCTGTGCACCATGGACGACGTCGACCGGGGCGACCTGCCGACCGCCCAGACCCTCGCGTTCGTCGCCCGGCGGCTGCGCCGGCTGCCGGTCGCGGTGGTGCTCACCGCGACCGTGGCCCCCGACGGGCTGCCGGGCCACCGGCTGGATCCGCTCGACGAGCGGAACAGCGCCACCGTCCTCGCCGACCGGCTGCCCCACCCACCCGTGCCGCCGGTGGCCGTGGCGTTGGGCGCCGCCGCCCGCGGCAACCCGCAGGCCCTCGTCGACCTCGCGGCCGTGCTCACTCCCGCCCAGTGCCGGGGGGACGAGCCGCCTCCGGACGCGCCGCCGGCCGACGGCGCGCTGGGCCGCGCGTACCGGGCCCGGCTGGACGAGCTGCCGGCCGACACCCGCGGCGTGCTGCTGCTCGCCGCCCTCGATGAGGACGGCGACCCGGAGACGCTGGTTCGGGCCGCCCGGGCCGGCGGCGCCACCGTCGCCGCGCTCGCACCGGCCGAGGTGGCCGGGCTGGTCCGGGTGGACGCGCACCGGGTCGACTTCCCGCACCCCGTCGCCCGGGCCGTGGTCGTCGCGGCCGCGCCGCTCGCCGAGCGCCGGGCCGCGCACCTGCGCCTCGCCGGCGTGCTCGACGGCCCCGATCACCGGTTGGGTCGGGCGCTGCACCTCGCGGCGGCCGCCGCCGGTCCCGATCCGGCGCTCGCCGCCGAGCTGGAGCGGGCGGCGGTCACCGCCGGTGGCCCCCGGGCCTCCGACGTGCTGGAACGCGCCGCCGAACTCACCGACGATCCCGCCCACGCGGCCGCCCGGCGGGTGGACGCCGCCGCGTACGCCTGGACCGCCGGTTCGGTACGACGGGCCCGGCGGCTCCTGTCCGGCCTCGCCGCGGGCCCGGTCCCGGCGCCCGCCGCCGCCCGCGCCGAGCTGCTGCGCGGCGAGGTCGAGCTGCGCTGCGGCCGGACGCCGACGGCCGTGCGGACGCTGCTCGGCGCGGCCGACGCGCTGGCCGCCACCGACCGGCCGCTGGCCCTCGCCGCGCTGGCCCGGGCCGGGGAGGCCCTGTGCGTCGGCGGCGAGCAGTACCGCTACGCCGACCTCGCCCGGCGGGCCCGGGCGCTCGCCCGCCCCGGTGACCCGCCGGCCGTCGAGCTGACCAGCGCCTACCTCGCCGGGGTGGCCGCCACCCTGAACGGCGATCTCCACCAGGCCGGCCCGGCCCTCCGCCGAGCCGTGGTGCTCGGCGGCCAGCTCGCCGACCCGGCGCGCACCCCGGCCGCGCTGTCCTGGGCGGCGTCCGCCGGCCTGCTGGTGGCCGTGGACGGCGCCGCGCACCGGCTGGCCGAGCACGCCGTCGAGGTGGCCCACGCGCGCGGCGAGCTGTCCGCGCTGCCGCGGGCCCTGGAGCTGCGGGCCATGGCCGAGTACTGGCTGGGCCGGCACGAGGCCGCCGCCGACAGCTCCCGCGAGGGGCTGCGGGTCGCCCGGGAGACCGGTCAGGCCAACGCCGCGGCCGTCCACGTCGGCCTGCTCGCCGTGCTCGCCGCCGTCCGGGCCGACCGGGAGACCTGCCTGGGTCGCCTCCGCGAGATCGGGGAGGGGCCCGCGCCGCACAGCCGACCCCGGGCGCTCGCCCAGTGGGCCCTCGCCGTGCTCGACCTGACCGACGGCCGGCACGCCGACGCGGCGACCCGCCTGGCGGCGCTGGCCCGGCCCGGCACCGGACGCGGGCAGGTCCTCGTCCAGGTCATGGCCACCCCGTACCTGGTGGAGGCGGCCGCCCACCTGCCGCACCGGCCGGCGGCGGCTGCCGCGCTCGCGCTCTTCGACAGGTGGGCCAGCAGCACGGCCAGCCCGTCACGGCGTGCCCTGTCGGCCCGCTGCCACGCACTGCTCGCCCCGCGCGGCAGTGCCGAGGCCGAGGAGCGGTTCCGGGCGGCGCTGCGCCTGCACCCCGCGGATGCCGGGTTCGAGCGCGCCCGGACCGCGCTGCTGTTCGGCCGGGAGCTGCGCCGGGCGCGCCGGCCCCGTGACGCCCGGACGCACCTGCACGACGCCTGGGAGGCGTTCACCCTGCTGGGTGCGGACGCCTGGGCCGACCAGGCCACCGCCGAGCTACGGGCGGCCGGCGAGTCGGTCGCCGCTCCCGCCCCGGCCGCCGCCCACCTGCTGACCGGCCAGCAGCTGCGGATCGCCCAGCTCGTCGCCGAGGGGGCCACCAACCGGGAGGTCGCCGCCCGGATGTTCCTCTCCACCCGTACCGTCGACCACCACCTGCGCAACATCTTCCACCGGCTCGGCATCCGCTCGCGGACCGAGCTGGCCCGCGCCCTCACCTAGTCGCTGCGGTGGGGAGGACCGGCCGGCCGATGCGGGCGCCGGAACGACGTCCGCGCGTCGGTCGGGCCGCCCCGCCAGCCGCTTCGGCCGGGTCCGGGTCCAACTGGCCCAGCCCCGCTCGCGCATCAGGTCCAGCAGCCGTTGCGCCCGCGGGTCGGACTCGACGGCAAGCGCGTCCAGCAGGTCGAACGGTATCTCGTAGCGCGCCTCCTCGTCGGGATCGATCTCACCGGAGGTGTATGCCTGCTCGGCCATGCCGACCAGGATGTCGACGGCCTCCTCCAGGCGCGGGTCGTCGTCGGCCGCGTCGCTCTCGAGGAGCTCCGACCCGAGCCGATAGAGCCGGACGAGTCGCGGGTCGTCGAGCTGGGCGAACTTCGCGGACATCATCTCGCGGATGCCTTCGGGCCAGCGGGCCACCACGAGGATCCACCCGTCCCGCTCCGCCTCCACCAGCCGCTCCGACGCCCCGATCTCCCGGAGCCGATCGAGATAGGAGGTCACCTCCGGTGGGAGCGTCAGAGCGTCCCCGGCAGCGAGCTGCGCGATCTGTTTCCGGCTGGTCTCGAGCCGTTTGATTTCGTCGCGCAGGTGGTCGTCGATCCTCCGGACCGCTTCGGCAAAGGTCGAGGTGTCGGCTTCGAGCATCCGACCGATCTGGGACAGCGGCACGCCGGCGTTGGCGAGGGTGCGGATCTTGATGAGGGACACGACCGCCTTCGCGCCGTATCGGCGGTAACCCGAATCGTCCCGCTCCGGCTCGGGCAGGAGCCCGACCTGGTGATAGTGCCGCACCGCCCGCACCGTGACGCCGGCGTACGCCGCCAGTTGACCGATCGTCAGCATGCTCTGATCCTGCCTCAACCCGCCCGGACCCGGCCGAAGCCGGATCAGGAGATCCGGCGACGGTAGGAGATGGTGGCGAACACGTAGGCGACGACGAGGATGCCGACGCACCAGGCGAGGGCGGTCCAGATGTCGGTGCCGACCGGCTGCCGGGTGAACAGGTCCCGGATCGCGTTGACGATCGAGGTCACCGGCTGGTTTTCGGCGAAGGCGCGCACCGGGCCGGGCATCGTGTCGGTGGGCACGAAGGCCGAGCTGATGAACGGCAGGAAGATGAGCGGGTAGGAGAACGCGCTCGCGCCGTCCACGGACTTCGCGGTGAGGCCAGGGATCACGGCGATCCAGGTCAGCGCCAGGGTGAACAGGACGAGGATGCCCGCGACCGCGAGCCAGGCCAGCACCCCCGCGCCCGAGCGGAAGCCCAGGAGGAGGGCGACGCCGACGACGACCACGAGCGAGATCACGTTGGCGACCAGCGAGGTCAGGACGTGCGCCCACAGCACGCCCGACCGGGCGATCGGCATGGACTGGAACCGCTCGAAGATCCCGCCCTGCATGTCCGTGAAGAGCCGGAACGCGGTGTAGGAGATGCCCGATGCGATCGTGATGAGCAGGATGCCGGGAAGCATGTAGTTGACGTACGAGACGGACCCGGTGTCGATCGCGCCGCCGAACACGTAGACGAACAGCAGCATGATGGCGATCGGCGTGATCGCGGTCGTGATGATGGTGTCCAGGCTGCGCGTGACGTGGCGCATGGTCCGTCCGGTGAGGACCGCGGTGTCGCCGAAGAAGTGCGTGGTCATCGTCGTTCCTTACTTCCTGCTCGACCTGGTCATGCGGTCCTGGCTCCCCGTTTCGGCGTCGCCCCTGTGGCCGTCCCCGGCGGCGTCGCCGACGACCGCGAAGAAGACGTCCTCGAGCGAGGGCTGTTTCTCGACGTACTCGACCTTGGCGGCCGGCAGCAGCTGTTTGAGCTCGGCCAGAGTGCCGTCGACGATGATCCGACCCTGGTGCAGGATCGCGATCCGGTCGGCGAGCTGCTCGGCCTCGTCCAGGTACTGGGTGGTGAGCAGCACGGTCGTGCCGCCCTGGGCGAGCGCCTTGACGGCCTGCCACACCTCGATGCGCGCCTCCGGGTCCAGGCCGGTCGTCGGCTCGTCGAGGAAGATGACCGGGGGATTCCCGATGAGGCTCATCGCGATGTCCAGGCGGCGGCGCATGCCACCGGAGTACGTCGCCACCCTCCGGGAGCCCGCCTCGGTCAGCGAGAAGCGCGTCAGCAGGTCGTCCGCGATCGCGCCCGGGTCGTCGAGGTGCCTCAGCCTGGCGACCAGGACGAGGTTCTCCCGCCCGGTGAGGATCTCGTCGACCGCCGCGAACTGCCCGGTGAGACTGATGGACTCGCGTACGCGGGCGGCCTGTGTCACGACGTCGAAGCCGTTGACTCGGGCGGTTCCCGCGTCGGCCTTGAGCAGCGTGGACAGGATCTTCACCACGGTGGTCTTGCCCGCCCCGTTCGAGCCGAGCAGGGCGAAGATGCTGCCTCGCGCCACGTCGAGGTCGACGCCGCGTAGCACACGCAGCTCCTTGTACGACTTCTCCAGGCCCTGCACGTGGATCGCAGGTCCGTTGACCTGATTGGTTGTCGGCCGGATGTTCATGGCAGTCAGCATGGAGGGTTGACGCAGCGTCAGGGTCAAGCCCGGACTCTGGAGTACCGGCTCAATCGGCGACGCGGTAGTGGTAGCCGTACCGTTCCCGGAAGCCCGCCCGCCCGTACAGCCGCAGGGCCGGCGCGTTGCCGCGCTCCACCTGGAGGTACAGCCGGTCGGCGCGGTGCCCGGCGGCCCAGCCGGCCAGCCCCGCGAGCACGGCGCGCGCCGCGCCCCGCCCGCGCACCCCGGGCAGCGTGGCCATCCCGAACATGCCCGCCCACCCGGTGTCGGCGACCGCCCGGCCCACCGCGACGACGTCGCCGTCGAGCACCGCGCAGGCGTACGCGGCCGGCCGGTCCACCCGGTCGAGCATGGCCCGCTCGGCGCCCGGATCGGTGCCGTCGCCGTGCACGGCGTGCCAGACCTCGAACCAGTCGGTGGTCGGGCGGTCGGTCGTCCGGACCGGCGGCGCATCCGGCGGGGTGGCGTCCGCGACGGCCGCGGTCGACGCCACCTGCAGTGACATCGGGCTCTCCAGCCGGTACCCGCGTGCCGCGAGGAACCCGTCGAGCCCGTCGGGGCACGCGCCCGGGCAGATCTGGAACCGGGCGATGCCGTCCCGGTTGGCGTAGAAGCGCTCCGCCGTGGCGACCCGGTGCGCCAGCTGCCCCGGGTCGGCCGGGCCGTGCGGCAGCACCGACCCCACCCACCAGGAACAGCGCGGGGCGTGGCGCAGCCACCACCCGTCGACCCGTGTCACGTGCTCGGCCGGTAGCGCGCGGGCGGCCCGCTCCTGAAGGCTGTGCGGCACCGTCGCGCGGTCCGCCTCGGCCGGCGCCCACATACCCACCCCCGGCGAGACGTCGTATCTGCCGTCGATCCTGCCGCACCCGCCGCCGAGGGTCGCGGCCGGCCGGGCTCAGGGGACGACGACGGTACGGGCGCCCTCGCCCCGGGCCATCCGGTCGAACGCCGCGGCGGCGCCGTCCAGCCCGGTGCGGTCGGTGATCAGCGGCGCCAGGTCCAGGCTGCCGTCGAGCACCGAGCGGGCCAGCTCGGGCACGTCCCGGTCGGGGTCGGAGGAGCCGTAGACCGACGACCGCAGCGTGCGGGCCGAGTGGAAGATCTCCAGCGCGCCGAGCGGGACCACGTCGTCCTTGGCGCCCATGCCCACCACGGTCACCTTGCCGCCCCGGCGGGTGGCCCGCCAGGCCGTACGGATGGTGCTGCCCCGCCCGACGCACTCGAAGGCGTGGTCGACGCCCCGGCCGTCGGTCCGCTCCCGTACGCCCCGGCTCAGCGAGTCGTCGGCGAGAAGGAACTCGGTGGCGCCGGCCGCCAGCGCCAGCTCGGCCTTGGCGGGTGACACGTCGACGGCCAGCACCGGGCCGGCGCCGGCCGCCCGGGCGGCGCCCACCACCGACAGCCCCACCCCGCCCAGGCCGATCACGGCGACCGATTCGCCGGCGGCCACGGCCGCGGTGCGCCGGACCGCGCCCGCACCGGTCAGCACCGCACAGCCGAGCAGCGCCGCGGCGTCGAACGGCAGCTCGGCGGGGACGGGGATGACCGCCTCCTCGGGTATCACCACCTCCTCGGCGAGGGCGCCGAGGCCGAGCGTGACGTGCAGCGGCTCGCCGGCCGGCGTGCGGCCACGGGCGGCCGCCGGGGTGCCGCCCCGCTCGCAGAGCCAGGGCTCGCCGTGGCCGCAGTACCAGCACCGCCGGCAGGGCGGGGCCCAGTTCAGCACCACGTGCGCGCCGGGCGTCACCCGGGACACGCCCGCGCCGACCTCGGCCACGACGCCGGCCGCCTCGTGGCCGAGCACCAGCGGGTACGGCGCGGCGATCGTGCCGTTCACCATCGACAGGTCGGAGTGGCAGACACCGGCGGCCCGGACGGCGACGCGTACCTCGCCGGGACCCGGGGCCGGCAGTTCGACCTCCTCGACCCGGGGCGGCTCGCCGGCCCCGCGGACCACGAGCGCCCTCACCGCTGGATGGCCTTGGTCTGGAGGAACTCGGCCAGCCCGTGGCGGCCCAGCTCGCGGCCGATGCCGGACTGCTTGTAGCCGCCGAACGGGGCGAGCGGGTTGAACGGCGCGCCGTTGACGTCCACTGCCCCGGTCCGCATGCGCCGGGCCACCCGCACCGCGCGTTCCTCGTCGGTCGACCAGACCGCGCCGGCCAGTCCGTACCGGGAGTTGTTGGCCACCGCGACGGCATGGTCGTCGTCGTCCACGGGGATCACCGCGAGGACCGGGCCGAAGACCTCCTCCTGGGCCAGCGCGCTGTCCGGGTCGACGTCGGCGATCACGGTGGGGGCCACGAACCAGCCGCGGTCGGGTACCGGGGCGTCCGGGCCGCCGGCGACCAGCCGGCCCCCGTCGGCCAGGCCGCGGGTGACGTGGCCGAGCACCCGCTCCCGCTGGGTGGCCGAGACGAGCGGCCCGAGCCGGGTCGCCGCGTCGAACGGGTCGCCGAGCCGGTAGCCCCCGGCGGCCTTGGCGGCCAGCTCCACCGCCTCGTCGTAGCGGGACCGGTGCACCAGCATCCGCGTCCAGGCGGTGCAGGTCTGCCCCGAGTTGAGGAAGGCGTTGCCGACGCCGACCTTGACCGCGGTGGCCAGGTCGGCGTCGTCGAGGACCACGTTGGCGGACTTGCCGCCCAGCTCCAGCGCGACCCGGGCGATGCGGTCCGCCGCGAGGTGGGAGATGCGCCGGCCGGTGGCGGTCGAGCCGGTGAACGACACCATGTCGACGTCCGGGTGGGCGGCGATGGCCTCGCCGACGACCGGGCCGGTGCCGGTGACCAGGTTGACCACCCCCGGCGGGAGGCCGGCCTCGTGGATCGCGTCGAAGAGCAGGTACGACACCAGCGGGGTCAGCTCGCTCGGCTTGAGCACCACCGTGCAGCCGGCGGCGAGCGCCGGGGCGAGCTTCGCCACCACCTGGTGCAGCGGGTAGTTCCACGGCGTGATGGCGCCGACCACGCCGACCGGCTCGCGGACCACCGTCGTGTTGCCGACCGTCTCCTCGGCGGGCGGCCGGGCGGCCAG
Organism: Micromonospora costi; assembly: GCF_003626655.1. Lineage (GTDB taxonomy): Bacteria > Actinomycetota > Actinomycetes > Mycobacteriales > Micromonosporaceae > Micromonospora > Micromonospora costi. The sequence goes on along the minus strand of NZ_RBAN01000004.1, from coordinate 314,007 downwards.
TTCGACGTAGCTGTGCAGGACGGCGAGCGGCAGGCCGGCCTGCACCCGGGTGGCGACCTTCATTGGCGTGCCCAGTTCCAGGGCGACGGTGCGCGCGATGTCGTCGGCCCGCGCGGACAGGGCGGCGTGCAGCCGGTCCAGGTGCGCCGCGCGCTCGGCCGGCGGGGTTGCGGCCCAGCCGTCGAAGGCGGCCCGGGCGGCGGCCACGGCCCGGTCGACGTCGGCGGGGGTGCCGGCCGGTACGGCCGCGACGACCTCCTCGGTCGCGGGGTTGTGCACCGGGAGTGTCTCGCCGCCGGAGGCGGTGACCCAGCGGCCGTCGAGGTAGAAGTCGGTCCGTGCGAGATCCATCGCGCCCCTCACGTACGTGGCCAAAACTAGCGGTGCAAGTTTGGACCCTAGTACGCGTCGGTCGCCGAGGGGAGGGGTGGCAGCGGCCCGACGTGACGCTCGTACGTGCGGGACAGGCCGTCGATCAGCGCGTCGAGGCCGAGCGCGAACGCCCCCTCGTCCACCTGCTGCTGGTGCTCGGCGAGACGGTGCGCCTGGGTCAGGTGCGGGTACTGCTCGGCGTACAGGCCCGGGTCCTCGACGAAGCCGCGGGCGAACGAGCCGAGCGCCGAACCGGCCACGAAGTAGCGCATCAGCGCGCCGATGTGGGTGGCCCGGGCCGGCGGCCAGCCCGCGTCGACCAGCCCGCCGTAGACGGCGTCCGCCATGGCGAGCGCCGCCGGCCGCCGGCCGGGGCCGCGGGCCAGGTACGGGACGATGTTCGGGTGCGCGGCGAGCGCGGCCCGGTACGAGTGCCCCCACCGCCGCAGGGCCTCCCGCCAGTCGACCCGGCCGAAGAACGACACGTCCACCTGACCGGTGACGCTGTCGGCGACCGCGTCGAGGATCTCGTCCTTGGTCGCGAAGTGGTTGTAGAGGGACGGCCCGCGGACGCCGAGTTCGGCGGCGAGTCGGCGGGTGGAGAAGCCCTCCAGGCCCTCGCTGTCGATGAGCGCCGCCGCGGCCTCGACGATCCGCTGCCGGCTGAGCAGCGCCTGCCGTGGCCGGGGCATCGGTGCCTCCTTCGGGCGGGTGGGCGACGGCGCGTGGCGCGTCGCCGGGCGTGACGGGTCCGTTCGGGAAACTCTGCCACAGCGGGTCTGGACGGAATTAAACTTGCACCGCTAGTTTATGTCCATGGACCTGCACCTCTCCGCCGAACAGGCGGCGGTCCGCCAACTCGCCGCGGAGTTCGTCGACCGGGAGGTCCGGCCACACGCCGCCGACTGGGACCGGCGCGAGGAGGTCGACCCGGCCATCGTCGGCAAGCTCGGCGCCCTCGGCTTCCTCGGCCTGACGATCCCCGAGGCCGACGGCGGCTCCGGCGGCGACCACCTGTCGTACTGCCTGGTGCTCGAAGAACTGGGGCGCGGCGACTCCGCGGTGCGCGGCATCGTGTCGGTGTCGCTCGGTCTGGTCGCGAAGTCGATCGCCGCGTACGGCTCGGCCGCCCAGCGGGCGCGCTGGCTGCCCGCGCTCTGCTCCGGCACCGCCCTGGGCTGCTTCGCGCTCACCGAGCCCGACAGCGGCTCCGACGCGGCGGCCCTGACCACCCGCGCGGCGCGCGACGGCGACGACTGGCTGCTCACCGGCACGAAGATGTTCATCACCAACGGCACCACGGCCGACGTCGCGCTCGTCTTCGCCCGCACCGGCGGCCCGGGGCACCGGGGCATCAGCGCGTTCCTGGTGCCCACCGACAGCCCGGGGCTGACCCGGCGGGAGATCCACGGCAAGCTCGGCCTACGCGGGCAGGCCACCGGCGAGCTGCGCCTCGACGGCGTACGCGTGCCCGACGCCGCGCGCCTCGGCGAGGAGGGCGGCGGGTTCCGGCTCGCGCTCGCCACCCTCGCCAAGGGCCGCATGTCGGTCGCCGCCGGCTGTGTGGGCATCGCCCAGGGCTGCCTGGACGCCGCGGTCGCCTACGCGGGGCAGCGTACCCAGTTCGGCAAGCCGATCGCCGGCCACCAACTCGTGCAGCAGATGCTCGCCGCCATCGCGGTGGACACCACCGCGGCCCGGCTGCTCGTCTGGCAGGTGGCCGACCTCATCGACCGCGGCCAGCCGTTCGCCACCGAGGCGTCCATGGCCAAGCTCTTCGCCAGCGAGGCCGCCGTGCGCGCCGCCAACAACGCGGTGCAGGTGTTCGGCGGCTACGGCTACATCGACGAGTACCCGGTCGGCAAGTACCTGCGCGACGCCCGCGTCGCCACCCTCTACGAGGGCACCAGCCAGATCCAGCACCTCCTCATCGGCCGCGCGCTCACCGGCGTGAACGCGTTCTGACCTCCAGGGAGCAACCGTGACCAGATTCGCCGACCGGGTCGCCGTCGTCACCGGCGCCGCGCGGGGCATCGGCGCCGCCACCGCGCACCGGCTCGCCGCCGAGGGCGCGGCCGTCGCCGTGGTCGACCTCGACGCCGACGCCAGCCGGGCCGTCGCCGACGAGATCGGGAAGAACGGCGGCCGGGCCGTCGGCATCGGCTGCGACGTGACCGACGCCGACGCGGTCGCCGCCATGACCGAGCAGGTGGTGGGGGCGTACGGCGGGCTGCACGTGCTCGTCAACAACGCCGGCATCACCCGCGACGACCTGCTGTTCAAGATGCCGCTCGCGAGCTGGGACGCGGTGCTCACCACCAACCTGACAAGCATGTTCCTCTGCTGCCAGGCCGCGCAGCAGCACATGGTGGCCGCCCGCTACGGGCGCATCGTCAACCTGAGCAGCCGCTCCGCGCTGGGCAACCGCGGCCAGGTCAACTACGCGGCGGCGAAGGCGGGCGTGCAGGGCCTCACCGCCACCCTCGCCATCGAGCTGGGTCCGTTCAACGTGACGGTCAACGCCGTCGCGCCGGGCTACGTGGCCACCGCGATGACCGCCGCCACCGCCCAGCGCGTCGGGAGCACCCCCGAGGAGCACCAGCGGATGGTCGCCGAGCACACGCCACTGCGCCGGGTCGCCCAACCCGCCGAGATCGCCTCGGTCATTGCCTTCCTGGCCAGTGACGACGCCTCGTACGTCAGCGGCCAGACCCTGTACGTCAACGGCGGCGCCCGCTGAGGCACGCGTACCCCACCCACCACCCGGAGGAACCATGGACTTCGCGCTATCCGACGAGCAGCGGGCCATCCGAGACACGGCCCGCGACTTCATCACCCGGGAGGTCGTGCCGCTGGAACAGGAGCTGCTGCGGCGGGAACGCGCGCACCGGCCCGGCCTGGAGCGCGGTGAGCTGCGCGAACTCCAGCTCAAGGCGCGCAAGTTCGGCTTCTGGGGCCTCGCCACACCCGAGGAGTACGGCGGCATGGACCTGCCGGCCGTCACCCAGTCGCTGATCTGGACCGAGATCGGCCGCTCGTTCGTGCCGTTCCGCTTCGGCGGCGAGGCCGACAACATCCTGTTCTACTGCAACGAGGAGCAGAAGCGGGAGTTCCTGCTGCCGACCATCGAGGGCGAGCGGTTCAGCTGCTTCGCCATCACCGAACCGGGCGCCGGGTCCGACGCGGCCAACATCAAGCTCAGCGCCCGCCGCGACGGCGGCGACTGGGTGCTCAACGGCGAGAAGACGTTCATCACCGGCGGCAACGAGGCGGACTTCGCGATCGTCATCGCGGTGACCGACCCGGAGAAGGGCGCCCGCCGCGGCGGGGCCACCGCTTTCCTCGTGGACCGGGAGATGGGCTGGCGGTCGGAGTTCATCCAGACGATGGGGGAGGGCGGTCCGGCGTCGCTGGTCTTCGACGACGTACGGGTGCCCGAGCGCAACATCCTCGGCGAGCTGGGCCAGGGCTTCACGCTCGGCATGGAGTGGATCGGCAAGGGCCGCTACACCATCCCGTCGCACGCCTTGGGCATCGCCGAGCGGGCGCTCGGCATGGCCATCGCGTACGCGAACACCCGCGAGACGTTCGGCCGCCCGATCGGGGAGAACCAGGCGATCCAGTGGATGATCGCCGACTCGGAGACGGAGCTGGAGGCGGCCCGCTGGCTCATCCTGCGCGCCGCGTGGACCGTCGACCAGGGCATGGACCCGCGCCACGCCTCGTCGATGGCCAAGCTCTACGGCGCCGGCATGGTCAACCGGGTGGTGGACCGGGTCATGCAGATCCACGGCGGCATGGGCTACACCCGCGAGCTGCCCATCGAGCGCTGGTACCGGCAGGTGCGGCTCTACCGGATCTTCGAGGGCACCGACGAGATGCAGCGGCTCATCATCTCGCGTGACCTGCTGCGCGGCTACACGAAGCTGGGAGGGCACCTGGCATGAGGACGTTCGCCTCCATCGACGAGCTGGCCGCGGCGACCGGCGAGACGCTCGGCCCGGGCCCGTGGCACCGGATCGCGCAGAAGCGCGTGGACCTGTTCGCCGACGCCACCGACGACCACCAGTGGATCCACGTCGACCCGGTACGGGCGGCGACCGGCCCGTTCGGCGGCACGATCGCCCACGGCTACCTGACCCTGTCCCTGCTGCCGGCGCTGGTCGGCGCGCTGTACCGGGTCGACGGGGTGGGCATGGGCGTCAACTATGGGCTCAACCGCGTGCGCTTCCCCGCACCGGTGCGGGTCGGAAGCGCCGTACGCGCCAGAGCCACGATCGCCGAGGTGTCCCCGGTGGACGGTGGGGTGCAGGTCGTCACCGCGGTCACCGTGGACAGCGACGCGGGCGGCAAACCGGTCTGCGTGGCCGAGACGGTCAGCCGCCTCTACCGGGCGGTGCCGCGGTGACCGCGCTGTCGCTGGCCATGGTGCTGGCCGAGTCCGCCCGCCGGCACGCCGACACCGTGGCCGTGGTCGACGGCGAGGCGCGGGTGACGTACGCCGAACTGTGGCTGGAGGCGCGCAGCTACGCCGCCGGCCTGCGTGAGCTGGGCATTGCCCCGGGCGACCCGGTGGCCCTGCTCGCGCCGAACGTCGTCGACTTCCCCCGCGTCTACTACGGCGCCCTCGCGGCCGGCGCGGTGCTGGTGCCGGTGCACCTGCTGCTCACCCCGGACGAGGCCGCGCACGTGCTGCGCGACAGCGGCGCCAAGGCGCTGGTGTGCCACACCTCGCAGCTCGCCCTGGGCGCCGCGGCCGCGGCCACCGCCGGCGTACCGCTGGTGACCGTCGGGCCGGCGGCGCCCGACGCCATCGCGCCGCGCCTGGAGGACCTGAGCGAGTCGGTGCCGCCGCTGCCGTCGTACCTGACCCGGTCGGCCGAGGACCCGGCCGTGGTGCTCTACACCAGCGGCACCACGGGCGTACCCAAGGGCGCGCTGCTGACCCACCTCAACCTCGTCATGAACGCCACCGTCAACGTCTTCGACGCCAACGACGCCCGCAGCAGCGACGTGGTGCTCGGCTGCCTGCCGCTGTTCCACAGCTTCGGCCAGACCGTGGCGATGAACGGCACGTTCCGCATCGGGGCGACGCTCGTGCTGCTGAGCCGGTTCACCGGGCCGGCGGCCATCGACCTGATGCTGCGCGAGGACGTGAACGTCTTCCACGGCGTGCCCACCATGTACGTGGCCCTGCTGGAGGCGGCCCGGGGCCGGGACGCGCTGCCCCGGCTGCGCCTGTGCATCTCCGGCGGGGCGTCGCTGCCGGTGGCCGTCCTGGAACGGTTCCACGCGGCGTTCGACACGACCGTCTTCGAGGGGTACGGCCTGTCGGAGACCTCACCCACGGCCACCACCAACCAGCCGCACTTCGGCACCCGCGCCGGCACCATCGGCCACCCCGTCTGGGGCGTGGAGGTGGAGATCGCCCGCGCCGAACTCGACGACCGGATCGAACTGCTGCCCACCGGCGAACTCGGCGAGATCGTCATCCGCGGCCACAACGTCTTCGCCGGCTATCTGGGGCGACCCGAGGCCACCGCCGAGGCGCTGGTCGACGGCTGGTTCCGCAGCGGGGACCTGGGCCGCAAGGACGCCGACGGGTTCATCACCATCGTCGACCGGAAGAAGGACATGATCATCCGGGGTGGCTTCAACGTCTACCCCCGGGAGGTCGAGGAGGCGCTGGCCCGGCACCCGGCGGTCGGCCAGGTCGCGGTGATCGGCGTGCCCGACCCGCGGCACGGCGAGGAGATCTGCGCGGTGGTGGTGCCGGACCCGGGTGGGCCGGGCGCGCCGGCCGAGCAGGAGCTGATCGACTGGGCGCGGGAGCACCTCGGCCGACACAAGTACCCGCGCCAGATCCGGTACGTCGACGCGCTGCCCATCGGCCCCAGCCACAAGGTGCTCAAACGAGAGCTACGCCGAACCCTGTCCGAGCCCGCCTGACCCCGCCTCCCTCCGGCGTCGATCATGCAGTTCTGGCGCCCGAATGGTCCTGTCTCGCGGCCTTTGTGGGGCACCACAACTGCATGATCGGCGGGGCGGGGACGGGCGCGGGCGGGGAGGGGCGGGGTGGGGTGGGGTGGGGACAGGGTGGGGTTAGCCGTCGCGGTGGTCCTCGTCGGCTGGGATGATCGACTCGCGTTGTTCGAGGGCGTCCGCCGGGTTGGCGTCCTCGGGCAGGGAGGTCAGCACGTCCTGCTCACCGGCCGGCGGGGAGCCCTGCTCGGCCACGTCGGCCTCGGTGGCCTCCATCGGCGGGCTGGTCGGGGTGACGTCCTGGTCGGCGTCGTCCACCACCGGCTGCGCCTGCTCCATGGCGTCGGCCTCGGGCGGTTCGCGCAGCGGGTCGTCCGGGTTGACGGTCATGTCGCCTCCTGTGTGAGCGGGCCGGATGGGCACGTTCGCCCCTTATCTTCCCCGGGTACCCGCCGGCATGCCCGAGGGTCACCTCATCCACCGGTACGCGCGGGAGCAGCACGCCGCGCTCGCCGGGAGCGTCCCGGCCCTGTCCAGCCCGCAGGGCCGCTTCGACCCCGGCCCGTACGCCGGGCGGACGCTGCGCGCCGTCGAGGCGTACGGCAAGCATCTGCTCTACCACTTCGACGACAGCCCGGCCCTGCACGTGCACCTCGGCATGCGCGGGCTGTTCCTGCGCCACGACGACCCGACCGTGCCGCCCCGCGCCGGGGTGCGGCTGCGGCTCGCGGGCGCGGCGGCCGCGTACGACCTGATCGCGCCGATCCGGTGCGAACCGCTACCGCCCGACGGCGAGCGCGCCCTGCGCGCCTCCCTCGGTCCTGATCCGCTGCGTGACGACGCCGACGACGCCGACGCGGTCCGCCGGCTGGCCGCGGCGGGTGGCGCGGTCGGGGCGGCGGTGCTCGACCAGTCGGTCTGGGCGGGGATCGGCAACGCGTGGCGCGCCGAACTGCTCTTCCTCGCCGGTCTCGACCCGGACACGCGCGGGATCGGGCCCGAGCCGGCGCGGCGGCTCTGGGATCTCGCGGTGCGGTACCTGGCGCTGGGCCGCGACGCCGGGCAGGTGGTGAGCGATCCGACCGCCCCGGACGAGCGGTGGGTCTACAAGCGCGACAGGTGCCGGCGCTGCAATGCGGAGGTACGCCGCTGGACGCTCGGCGCCCGAACCGCGTACGCCTGCCCGGTGGACCAACCCCCGCGCTGAACCCCCGGCGATCTTGCACTTTCTGCCCCGACCTAACGGGCATAAGCCACAGGACGGGGCCGAAACTGCAAGATCGCGGGGGGATCCAAGGGCGCGGTAGGTAGTTGCGCTATCTAGATGGTGCGGCTAGGGTCCTGGGCGTGATCTTCGGCGTGGCGGCGTCCCGGTAGGGGCGGATGGACCAGGAGCGGCGGGCGCAGTGGCTGCGCGGGGTGCTCGACCTCTGCGTGCTCGGGCTGGTGAGCCGGGGCGAGTCGTACGGCTACGAGCTGTCCCAGGCGCTGCGGGCGCATGGCATGGGCACGGTCCAGGGCGGCACCCTCTACCCGGTGCTGCTGCGGTTGCAGCGCTCCGGCCTGCTCACCGCCCACTGGCGCGAGGGCGCCACGGGCCCCGCCCGCAAGTACTACCGGATCAGCCCGGCCGGCAGCGCGGCGCTGCGCGCGGCGGCCACCGACTGGACCGCCTTCGCGGCGAGCGTGGGCGCGATACTGAGCGAGGAGCCGAAGCGGTGAACCACAACGCCTGGCTCGCCGCCCTCACCGGCGAGCTGCGCCGGCACGGGGTGGGGCCCGACCTGACCGGACACGTGGTCGCCGAGGCGGCCACCCACCTCACCGAGAGCGGGGAACATCCACTGCGGGTCTTCGGCCCGCCGGACGCGTACGCCCGGGCGGTCGCCGACAGCCTCGGCGGGCCCGACCGGCGTCCGCCCCACCGCCGGCCCGGCCCGGTGCGGCTCGCCGCGCAGGGCATCACCAAGCGCTACCGCGGGCGGACCGTCCTCGACCGGGTGGATCTCACCGTACGCGCGGGCGAGATCGCCGCGGTGGTCGGCGCCAACGGGTCCGGCAAGAGCACCTTCCTGCGGATCTGCGCGGGCCTGGTGAGCCCGGACGCGGGCACCGTACGCGTGCACGGCGCGCTCGGCTACTGCCCGCAGGACGGGGGCACCGCCGAGTTCCTCGACGCCGACGAGCACTTCGCGCTGGTCGGCGGCGGTCGTGGCCTCACGCGGGACACGGCCCGCCGGGCCGGCCGCGCCGGGGCCGCCGCGCTGGACTGGTCGCCGCCCGCGGGCACCCAGGCGCGGCACCTCTCCGGCGGCACCCGGCAGAAGCTGAACCTCGTGCTGGCCCGCCTCGGCGAGCCGGAGGTGCTGCTGCTCGACGAGCCGTACCAGGGCTTCGACCGGGGCACCTACCTCGACTTCTGGCACGAGGTGTGGCGGTGGCGCGACGCCGGCAAGGCCATCGTGGTCGTGACCCACCTGCTCAACCAGCTCGACCGCGTCGACCTCGTGCTCGACCTGACCACCCCCCGGGAGCGCGCCGCATGACCAGGACCCTCGTGGTGGCCGAGACCGCTCTGCGCGAGCTGGTGCGCCGTCGCTCCGTGCTCGTCATCCTCCTGCTGCTGCCGCTGGCCTTCTACCTGAGCCGCCGCGGCGACCACCTCGGCCAGTCGATCCGTTTCGTCTGCCTGGGTGTGGGCTGGGCGTTGAGCACCGCGGCCCTGTTCGCCGGCAGCGCCGCGCGGGGCATCGAGCCGCGGCTGCGGCTGTCGGGCTACCGCAGCCTGCACCTGGTGCTCGGGCGGCTGCTCGCCCTCTGGACGGTCGGCGTGGGCCTGTCGGTGCCGTACTTCGTGCTCATCCTCGTCGACCAGCGCGACGTCCGGTACGGCGCGATCGCCCTCATCATGGCGCTCATGGTGGCGGTGGCCGCCCCGTTCGGCCTGCTGCTCAGCGCCGTGCTGCCCCGCGAGCTGGAGGGGACGCTCGTGCTGCTCACCGTGGTCGGGTTGCAGATGGTGATGGACCCGGCGGACACCGCCTCCCGGGCGCTGCCCTTCTGGTTCAGCCGCGAGATCGGCACGTACGCCATCGACCACACCGACGGCGGCTACCTGACCCGCGGGCTGACCCAGGGGATCGCGTTCGCGGTCGTCCTCACGCTGCTCGTGGTGGCGGCCTCGGCCGTCCGGCTGCGCCAGCGCCGGCACCTGCGCTTCGTGGGGGCGTGACAGGGCACGTCCAGCCGGGCTGCGGCGGAGCGGCGGGACGTCAGCGCCGGCCCTCGGCCAGGTCGTCGGCCCGATCCCGGAGCGCCCGACGTTCGGCCGGCCCGTCGCTCAGGTCCGCGGCGGCCCGGAACAGCATCACCGCCCGGGCGCGGTCACCCTGGCGGGCGGTCAGCTCCGCCTCCACGGCGAGAGCCGCGGGGTAGCCGTCCAGCGCGCCGCCGGCCCGCGCCGCGTCGAGCAGGTCGAGCCCTGCGGCCGGCCCGTACGCGTAGCCGTGCGCTACGGCCCGGTTGAGCCGCACCACCGGCGTCGGCTGCCGCTCGACCAGCCGGTCGTACCAGCCGGCGATGGCCGGCCAGTCCGTGTCCGCGCTGCTGGGGGCGGTGGCGTGGCAGGCCGCGATGTGGGCCTGGATGGCGTACGGCCCGTCCTGGCCGGCCCGGGCCAGCGCCTCGACCCCCTCGGCGACGGCGGCGCGGTCCCAGCGGGACCGGTCCTGCCGGTCCAGGGTGAGCAGCCGACCCTCGGCGTCCCGCCGGGCGGCCCGGCGGGAGTGCTGGAACAGGAAGAGCGCGAGCAGCCCGGACACCTCCGGCTGGCCGGGCAGCAGCGCCTCGACGAGCCGGGTCAGCCGGATCGCCTCGTCCGCGAAGGCCGGCTCGCCGTCCGCGTCGTGGCCCCGGGTGAAGAGCAGGTAGAGCACGCCCAGCACGCCGGGCAACCGCTCGACCAGCGCGGCCCCGGCCGGCACCCGGTACGGGATGCCGGCCTGGGCGATCTTCGTCTTGGCCCGGGTCAGTCGCCGGGTCATGGTCGACTCGCTGACCAGGAAGGCGCGGGCGATGTCGGCGGTGGGCACGCCGCAGACCGTGCGCAGGGTGAGCGCCACCCGCGCCTCCAGGGCGAGCGCCGGGTGGCAGCAGGTGAAGATGAGCCGCAGCCGGTCGTCCACCACGTCCCCCTCCCCGGCGTCGGCCGGCGCGGCCTCCGGTTCGGCCAGCAGCGCCAGCTCACGTAGCTTGCGCCGTTCCACGTCGGCGCGGCGGAGCACGTCGACGGCCCGGTTCCGGGCGACCGTCATGAGCCAGCCACCCGGATTCGCGGGCACGCCGTCGCGCGGCCAGCGCTCGACCGCGAGCGCCAGCGCCTCCTGGGCGCAGTCCTCGGCCAGCGTCCAGTCGCCGGTCACCCGGATCAGCGCGGCCACGATCCGCGCGAACGACTCCTGACCGGCGGTGGCAACCGCCCGGGACGCGTCCGACACCGTGTCAGGCGTCCGGGTTCCAGAACGGGCGCAGCTCGATCCGGCCCGCGTACGCCATGGGGTGGTTGCGGGCCACGTCGATCGCCTCGTCCAGATCGGCGCACTCGAGCAGGTCGAAGCCCACGATCACCTCCTTGGTCTCGGCGAACGGCCCGTCGCTCACGAGCAGCTCGCCGCCCCGGACGCGGACCGTGGTGGCCGCGGTCGGCGGAGCCAGCCGGTCACCGGCCAGCCGCTGGCCCCGGGCGTCGCGCTCGGCCACCCACTTCTCGATGTCCGGCGCGGCGCTCGGGTCGGTGTCGGGCTCGGTGTCGGTGCAGACGAACATCAGGTACTTCATGGCTCGCTCCTCGGTGTCGTGCGGTGCTTCACCAGGGTGACGAACGGGCCGGCCCGGACCGGACAGCGCCCGGAGAAAAAAATACGACGGATCAGCCGCGGGTCCGGGCCAGCAGCTCGACCACCTCCGCGGTGGTGCCGGTCTCGCCGAGCCGGGGGAAGATCCGCTCGACGCTGGCGCGGTGCCCGTCCGCGTCGAGGTCGGTCATCGCGTCGGTGGCCAGGGTGACGTGGTAGCCGTGCTCGTACGCGGCCCGGGCGGTCGACTCGACGCCGATGCTGGTGGCGATGCCGCCCAGCACGATCTGGGTCACGCCCCGGCGGCGCAGCTGGAGATCCAGGTCGGTGCCGTAGAAGGCGCCCCAGTTGCGCTTGGTGACGACGACGTCGCCGGGGTGGCCGGTCAACTCGTCGACGAGCACGTCCCACCCCTCCGGCCGGCTGCCGCCCGCCGGGCCGCGGTCGGTGCGGCCCGGGGCCGCGTCCGACCCGTCCGCGGCGGTCGTGACGCGGACCAGGACGACCGGGAGCCCCGGGCCCGGAACGCGTCGGCCAGCCGGACGCCGCGGGCCACCACCTCGGCCGCCGGGTAGGGGGCGGTGGGGGCGGCCACGATGCCGCGCTGGAGGTCGATCAGGACCAGGGCGGTACGCGGGTCGAGCGTGGTGAGGGCCATGAGGGTGTCCTTTCGGTTGGTGACAGGGGTGGCGTCCGGTCAGCCGGAGGCCGCCCCGGCGGGCGCGCCGATGCGGCGCAGCGAGCGGTCCAGGAGGACGACGACCAGCAGCAACGCGGCGCTGGCGAGCATCACGAACGCCAGCGCGTGCAGGCCGGCGGTGTCGGCGCCCGGGCCGAACGCGGCGGCGCTGGCCGCGGCGGCCACCATGGCGCCCAGGTACGTGAACGTGCGCAGCAGCCCCGCGGAGGATCCGATGCGGGCCGGGTCGGCCTGGTGGTAGAGCGCGTTCTGGTTGGCCAGGCCGAGTAGACCCTGTGGTACGCCGGCCAGCACCGCCACGGTGACCAGCAGCCAGGTGCCGGTGCCGGGGTGCACGGCGAGCAGCAGGGCGCACGCCGCGATCTGCGTGGCGGCGCCGACCAGCAGCTTGCCCCGTACGCCCCGACGCCGGCCGGTCAGCGCCGACACGCCGATCGCGGTCACGAACAGCGGCAGCAGGACGAGCCCCGCCGCCGACGCCGACAGGCCCCGACTCTCCTCCAGCCACTGCGTGTACCCGTACAGCCAGGCGTAGGAGACGGTGAAGGTCAGCAGGTTGCGGGCGTACGTGGCGATCAGCGGCAGGTTGCCGCCGAGCACCCGCAGGTCGAGGAAGGGGTCGGCGGTGCGCAGCTCGCGCACGACCAGCCCGGCGCCGGCCGCCACGGCCACCGGTACCAGGTAGAGGTTCCCGACGCGGGGGCTCATGAGCAGCAGCAGCACGGCGGTCAGCAGCGCGGTGAACAGGGCCATGCCGGGCAGGTCCAGCCCGCCGCTCGGCGCGCCCACGGTGGCCTTCGGCATCCGCCGTACGCCCAGCACGAGACAGGCGAGGGAGAGCGGGACGTTGACCGCGAAGATGGTGTGCCAGCCGCCGAACCCGATGAGCAGGCCGCCGAGAGTCGGCCCGACGGCGGCGACGGTCTGTGCGGAGATCGCCAGCGCGGTGAGCACGCCACCGGGGTTGTCCTGGCCGGTGCGCCGCGACTCGTGCCGGAGCAGGGACATGGCGGCGGGGTAGCCGGCGCAGGTGCCCAGCCCGAGCAGCACCCGGGCGACGATGAGCACACCCAGCGACGGCGCGACCATGCCGATCAGCCCGGCGACCCCGGTCAGCGCGGTGCCCACGAGGTAGAGCCGGCGCGCACCGTAGCGGTCGACCAGCCGTCCCACGACGGGCTGGCCGACGGCGGTGGCGAGGTAGAGCGCCGAGACGAGCCAGGCCGTACGCGACGGCGGCGCGCCGAACGCCTGCCCGATCGGCACCAGCGCCACGGCGATCATGGACGAGTTGATCGGGTTGAGCACGGCGCCGAGGATCATCGGGGCGATGAGCCGGCGGTCGAAGCCGGACGGGCGCTCCGCCGCCCGCGCCGCCTCGGGTTCGGTGGCGCGGGTCGTCACGACTCGGTGAGCCGGTCCAGCAGGGCCAGCGCCTCGATGATGGTGCCGCGTTCGGCGTCCGTGTAGCGCTCGGCGAGGGCCCTGGCCAGCCACTCCTCGCGGGCCCGGCGGTCACCCCGGACGAGCGACCACCCGGCGGTGGTCAGCGAGACGAGCTGACGCCGCCCGTCGGTCGGGTCGGGCGCCTTGCCGACCAGCCCCTGCTCGGTGAGCGCGGCGAGGATGGCGGCCATCGACTGCGGCCGGACGCGCTCGGCGGCGGCCAGGTCGCTGGCGGACGCCGGGCCGGCCGTGGCGAGACGGCTGAGCACGGAGGTCTGCGAGGCGGTGAGGCCGTCGCGGTCGGCGACCTCGCGCAGCCGGCGACGCAGCCGGCTGAACACGACCCGCAGCTCGTGCGCGGCGCGCACGGCCTCGGCGGAGATCCGGGGATCGGTCACCCCGCAACGCTAGGACCGTCAGTTGAAACTGAACAGTCCAGACTGACGATTGTGAGGCGGGGAACAGCCCCGCCGCCTACCGGACCGACCGGGCCGCCGACGGGTGCGCCGCCGGCCCGAACGCCGCGAGGAAACGGTCCCGGAAGGCGTCCATCGGCCAGACCGGCGCGTCGTGGCCGGGGCGCAGCCCGTCCTGCCAGCCCCAGCCGGAGATCCGGTCGAACACCGCGGGATCCCGGGCCACGACCGTGATCGGCACGTCCCGGCTCGCGTCCGGCCCGGTCACCACCGGTGCCGGCTGGTGGTCGCCGAGGAAGACCAGCACCAGATCGTCGTCCCCGTACGTCTCGACATAGGAGACCAGGCTCTCCAGCGAGTACGCGATGGCCTGCCGGTAGCCGGCCCGCGCCTGGGCGGTGGCGCGCCCCGCCTCCGGCGGCCCCTCGACGCGGGCCGCCGGGTTCGCGTAGATCGACCCGTCGCCCACCTCGTCCCAGCCGACCATCCGCGGCACGGCCGTCCAGGGGGAGTGGCTGGAGATCAGCGGGATCTCCGCCATGACCGGCGGGCGGTCGACGGGCGCCCGCTCGGTGCGCTGGAACGTGGCGAGCGTGTACTGGTCGGGCATCGGGGCGTAGCTGAACTTCGGGCCGCGGTAGCCGAGGGCGGCGCTGTCGTAGTAGCCGTCGTAGCCGAAGAAGACGCCCTCCGGCCAGGGCTGCGTGGCGGCCGGCATCACCCCGACCGTGCGCCAGTCGGCCCGCCGGAACGCGCCGTTCAACGTCAGCCGGTCGCTGGCCAGCAAGGCCCGGTGCCGCTGCTCGTTGTCGATCCAGAGGCCGGACAGCAGTGTGTCGTGCGCGAGCCAGCTGCCGCCGCCCGCCGTGGGTGAGGTGAGGAACCCGCTGCGGGCCGCGTACCCCCGGGCGCGTAGCCGCTGGTAGCCGGCGTCGAGCACCGGGTTCACCTCGGCGGCGAGCCCCGGGTCCTCCACCGCGCTGCGTCCGTAGCTCTCCACGAACGCGAGGACGACGTCCTTGCCGCGCAGCGCGGTGAGCAGCTGGTCGCCGGGCACGTCCCGGTACGGGTCGGCGGCGATCGTCGCGCCGAAGGCGCCCCGGTCGCGCAGCCGCTCCCGCACGGCGGCGGCGTGCGCGCCGACCAGGGTGGTCGTGCCGGCGTCGGCCACCGGCACGCCGAACGCGGCGCACGCCACCCACGCGACGGTCAGCGCGGCGACCACCCGCGTCGCGGCCCGGTCGTGCCGCGCCGCCGACCGGGCGACCCGCCGCACGGCGAGCGTCATGAGCAGCAGCAGGGCCGCCGCGAGCAGCAGCGCGCCGGCCGCCGCCGCGACCGCGCCGGCCCGACCGGCCGCGTCGCGGAGGAAGCCGTACGCGTCGTCGAGCAGCACCCAGTCGAGCACCAGGTCGAACGGCCGGTCCAGCGCGGTCCGGAAGCCCAGGTCGGCGAGCTTGAGCACCGCCAGCAGGCCCAGCACGGGGCCGGCCACCAGCACCACCACCCGCCGTCCTCGCGGGGGCAGGGCGATCAGCAGCGCGAGGCCGAGCAGCCCCTCCAGGGGGATGCGCAGGAACGCGCCCGGGCCGAGCCGGTCGAGCCGGTCGGGCCCCACCAGCACGGTGACGACCAGCAGGACGGCGAGCGCCGTGAGCACCCCGCCCGCGACACGCCGGCCCCGCCCCGGGCCGCGGGCGCCGTCCGCTGCGGCCACCCCGTCCGGCGTACGTGGCATCAGTGTCCCCAGCGCTCGGCGCGGGCGCCGCCACCGACCAGCGCCGGCGGGCGGGGCGGCGTGCTCACGGCCACCGCCACGGGCCGCGCCGGCAGTGCCGCAGGGCGGTGCCGGTGCCGCAGCGGGCGGTGCCGCCACAGCCAGAGCACGTCCCGGCCGAACGACTCGACGAGCAGGACCAGCGCGGCGGCCACCAGCAGCGCGGCCGGCGTCGCCGGCAGCAGCACGGCGGCAACGAGAACGACGCCCTGGGTCGCCGCCACCACCTTGCGCCACAGCCGCGGCGGCAGCGTCCCCCGCATCCACGGCAGTGCCCACCCCGCCACCACGAACGCGTACCGCATCCCGCCGACGGCCAGGACCCACGGCCCGACGGCCGGGGTGACCTGCGCGCTGAGCACGAGCAGGAGGAACGCGTCGACCTCCATGTCGAAGCGGGCGCCGAGCGCGCTGGCGGTGCCGGTGCGGCGGGCGACCCGGCCGTCGACCGCGTCCAACGCGAGCGCCACCGCGGTGAGGCCGACCAGCAGCGCGACGGGCGCGGGTCGCCCCGCGGTCCCGTCCGCCACGAGGGCGGTCACCGCGCCGACGAGCACCGACCGGCTGAGCGTCACCCGGTCGGCCGGGCCGAGGCGCAGGGCACCGGCCCGCCGCAGACCCCGGGTGAGCGCCACGCAGCTCACCACGCCGTAGCCGGCGCCGGCCAGCCAACCCACCCCGCTGAGGCCGACGGTGCCGGCCAGCACGGCGAGCAGGACGATCTGGGCGGCCAGCCCGACCGACGGACCAGTTCGAACCGTACGCACCGTGCCTCCGTGTTTATGATCGACGACCCTGTGAGGGAACACGGATGGCGAGGCCGTTCGGTTCGGTCGGAGCGCCAGTGAGGAGCAGCCGGTGACCCGTGAGGCACACGCCTTCTGGCTCCGCTCGCCCGGGCAGGGGGAGATCCGCCCGGTGCGGCTGCCCGACCCCGGCGGCGACGAGGTACGCGTCCGCACCCGCTACTCGGGGGTGAGCCGCGGCACCGAGACGCTGGTCTTCGCGGGTCGCGTGCCACCCGACCAGTACGCGGCCATGCGCGCGCCGTTCCAGGAGGGCGACTTCCCGGCGCCGGTGAAGTACGGCTACCTCAACGTCGGCGTGGTCGAGGAGGGCCCGGACGACCTGCTCGGCCGGACCGTCTTCTGCCTGTACCCGCACCAGACCGGGTACGTGGTGCCCGCCTCGGCCGTGGTCCCGGTGCCCGACGGGGTGCCACCCGCCCGGGCGGTGCTGGCCGGCACCGTGGAGACGGCGGTGAACGCCCTGTGGGACGCCCCGCCGCTCGTCGGCGACCGGGTCACCGTGGTGGGCGCCGGCATGGTCGGCTGCTGCGTGGCGGCCCTGCTCGCCCGCTTCCCCGGCGTACGCGTGCAACTCCTCGACACCGACCCGGGCCGGGCCCGCATCGCCGAGGCGCTCGGCGTCGACTTCGCGCACCCCGACGACGCGGCCGGCGGCCGGGACCTCGTGGTGCACGCGAGCGCCACCGCCGCCGGCCTGCAACGCTCGCTGGACCTGCTCGTGCCCGAGGGGACGGTCGTGGAGCTGAGCTGGTACGGCGACCGGGCGGTCCAGGTGTCGCTCGGCGGGGCGTTCCACAGCGGCCGACTGACCATCCGCGGCAGCCAGGTCGGCATGGTCGCTCCCGCCCGGCGCGGCAGCCGCAGCTACGCCGACCGGCTGGCGCTCGCCCTGGACCTGCTCGCCGATCCCGCGTTCGACGCGCTCATCACCGGCGAGTCCCGCTTCGCCGACCTGCCCACCGTGCTGAGCCGCCTGACCTCGGGCGCCCTGCCGGCCCTCTGCCACCTCATCACCTACGACGGGGAGTGATCCGTGTTCAGTGTGACCGTCCGTGACCACATGATGATCGCCCACAGCTTCCGCGGGGACGTCTTCGGGCCCGCCCAACGCCTGCACGGCGCGACGTTCGTGGTGGACGCGACGTTCCGCCGCGCCGAGGTGGACGCCGACGGCATCGTGGTGGACATCGGCCTGGCCACCGAGCAGCTGAAGGCGGTCCTCGGCGACCTCACGTACCGCAATCTCGACGACGAGCCGGCGTTCGCGGGCGTCAACACGACCACCGAGGTGCTGGCCCGCACGGTCGCCGACCGGCTCGTCGAGCGGGTGCACGCCGGCCAGCTCGGCGAGGGCGCCCGCCAGCTCGCGGGCATCACCGTCACCCTGCACGAGTCGCACGTGGCGTGGGCCAGCTACGAGCGCACGCTGTGAGTGCGCGGCCGGCCACCTCGGTGGCGGCCGCGGGCCCGCCGGGCGCCGGTGTCGGCGAGGTGCACGTGGTACTGCCGAACGACATCGACGACCCGGCCTCGCCCAGCGGCGGCAACCACTACGACCGGCGGCTCTGCCGGGGGCTCGGCGAGCGGGGCTGGACCGTCCACGAGCACCCGGTGGCCGGCGACTGGCCCCGACCCGACGCGTCCGCCCGCGGCACCCTCGCCGCGGCGCTCGCGGCCCTGCCCGACGGCGCGGTCGTCCTGCTCGACGGGCTGGTCGCCTCGGCGACACCGGAGGTGCTGGCGCCGCAGGCCGGCCGGCTGCGGCTGGTCGTCCTCGTGCACATGCCGCTCGGCGACGACACCGAGGCCCGGGCGCTGACCGCGGCACGGGCGGTGGTGACCACCAGCGGATGGACCCGCGAGCGGCTGCTCGACCGGTACGACCTGCCACCCGCGACCGTCCACGTCGCCGTGCCCGGGGTGGACCCGGCCCCGCCCGCCGTGGGCACGGGCACGGGTGGGGCGCTGCTGTGCGTCGCGTCGGTCACCCCCACGAAGGGGCACGACGTCCTCGCCGGGGCGCTCGCGCTGGCGGCGGAACTGCCCTGGACCTGCGTGTGCGTCGGCGCGCTCACGCGGGACCCCGGGTTCGTGGCGGACCTGCGGGCGCGGTTGGCGACCACCGGGCTCGCCGACCGGGTCCACCTGGCCGGCCCCCGCACGGGCGCCGAGCTGGACGCCGCGTACGCCGCGGCCGACCTGCTGGTGCTCCCGTCGCGCGCCGAGACGTACGGCATGGTGGTCGTCGAGGCCCTGGCCCGCGGCGTCCCGGTGCTGGGCACGGCGGTGGGCGGCCTGCCGGAGGCGCTGGGCCGGGCGCCGGACGGCGAACGCCCGGGTCTGCTCGTGCCACCGGACGACCCGCCGGCGCTGGCCGCCGCGCTGCGGCGCTGGCTCGGCGACGCCGACCTGCGCGACCGGCTCCGCGGCGCCGCCCGGGCCCGGCGCGCCACACTCGCGGGCTGGCCCGCCACGGCGGCGCAGGTCGCCGCAGTGCTCGCGGAGGTGGGGGCGTGAGTACGGACGTCCTGTCGCCGTTCGCGGCGTGGCTCGGGCTCCGGGAGACCGCCGACGCGGCGGCCCGCGCCGCCGACCTCGTCGAGGCGGTACGCGGCCGGCTGCCCGCCGGCGGGCCCTCGACCATCCACGACCTTGGCTCCGGCACCGGGTCGATGCTCCGCTGGCTCGCCCCGCGCCTGCCGGGACCGCAGCGCTGGGTCCTCTACGACCGTGACCCGGAGCTGCTGGCCCACGCCGCGGCCGGGACCGTCACCGCCGCCGACGGCGCACCCGTCACCGTGCTGACCCGCTGCACCGACCTCACCCGGCTCACCGCCGCCGACCTCGCCGCCGCCGACCTGGTGACCGCCTCCGCGCTGCTGGACATGTTCACGGCCGACGAGGTCGAGCGGGTGGTCGCGGCGTGCGCCGGTGCCGGCCGCCCGGCCCTGCTCATGATCTCCGTTACTGGCGGGGTCCGGCTCACCCCGGCCGATCCGCTGGACGCCGAGATCGCCGCCGCGTTCAACGACCACCAGCGCCGCACGGCGGGCGGGCGACACCTGCTCGGCCCGGACGCGGTCGACGCCACGCTCGCGGCGTTCGCCCGCCACGGTGTGCCCGTCCGGACCCGGCCCAGCCCATGGCGGCTCGGCCCCGAGCAGGCCGAGTTGACCGCCGAGTGGTTCCGCGGTTGGGTCGGCGCGGCCTGCGAGCAGCGGCCGGAGCTGGCCGACCGGGCAGCCCGGTACGCCCGCCGGCGGCTCGCCGAGGCCGCCGCGGGCCGCCTCACGGTGGTCGTGGAGCACCGGGACCTACTCGCCGGGTGAACCGTTCGGGCCCGCCGCCCGTGCCTAGAAAGAGAACGATCTTTCGATGGGGAGGCCGGGCGGATGGTCTGGGCATGGGCACGCGCGCTCGGCGGGGTCGGCTTGCTCGGCGCGTTGCTGTGGCAGGTGGGCAGCGGGCCGTTCCTGGCCGGGCTGTCCCTGATCGACGCCCCGGCGCTCGCGGCGGCCCTCGCCATCGGCGCCCTGACCACGGTCTGTGGCGCGTGGCGGTGGAGCCTGGTGGCCGACGGGCTGGGAGTGCGGCTGCCGCTGCGGACGGCCGTGGCGCACTGCTACCGGGCGGTGTTCCTCAACGCGACGCTGCCCGGCGGGGTGCTCGGCGACGTGCACCGGGCGGTCCGGCACGGCCGGGACGCCGGTGACGTCGGCCGGGGCGTCCGCGCGGTGGTGTGGGAGCGTACGGCCGGTCAGGTCGTGCAGGTGGCCCTCGCGCTCGTGGTGCTCGCGGCCTTCCCCTCGCCCGTGCGCTCCTACCTGCCGGCGGCGGCCGGGGCGCTGGGGGCCGCCGGCCTCGGCCTGGTGCTGCTCGCCCGGCTGGTCCCGCACGCCGGCCCGTCCCGCTGGGCGCGGACGCTGCGCGCCGCGGTCCGGGACGTACGGTCCGGGCTGCTGGCCAACCGGGCCTGGCTGGGCGTGCTGCTGGCGTCCGCGGTGATGGTCGCGGGTCACCTGGCCACGTTCCTGGTGGCGGCACGGGTCGCCGGCGCCACCGCGCCGCTGTCGCGGCTGCTGCCGCTGACCCTGCTCGCCCTGCTCGCCATGGGACTGCCGCTGAACGTCGCCGGCTTCGGGCCGCGCGAGGGCGTGGCCGCGTGGGCGTTCGGCGCCGCCGGCCTGACCGCCGAACAGGGCGTGGCCACCGCCACCGTGTACGGCGCGCTCGTGCTGGCGGCCAGCCTGCCCGGTGCCGCAGTCCTGCTCAACCGGCGGATGCGAAAGCCGCTCGGGCGGCGGGAAACAGCCGTGCGTGGTTGAGTGTTTGTCACGGTGCCGGTACGCGCGGTCGGACCAGGGCCGCGCTGGACGAAGGAGCCCCATGCCTGAAGCACTCCCTGTCGCGACGGTCCGCACCCAGGTGACCGTGCCGCTGAGGTTTCCCGACGGGTACTCCACGACCGCCCGCCTGTTCACCTTCAAGGGGCTGGTCGACGGCCGGGAGCACCTCGCGTTCGGCCTGGGCGACTGGGCGGGCGCGCTCGACCGGTACGCCGCCGGCGGTTCCGCGCCGCTGGTGCGTCCGCACAGCGAGTGCCTGACGGGGGACGTGTTCGGCAGCCAGCGTTGCGACTGCGGCCCGCAGCTGCGCGAGGCGGTCGAACGGATCGCCGAGGCCGGTGGATTCCTGCTCTACCTGCGTCAGGAGGGCCGGGGCATCGGGCTGTACGCGAAGCTCGACGCGTACGCCCTCCAGGACGCGGGGCTCGACACCTACGAGGCCAACGTGGCGCTGGGCCACGGCGAGGACGAGCGGGACTACAGCCCCGCCGCGCAGATGCTGGCCACGCTGGGCGTGCCGGCCATCACCCTGCTGAGCAACAACCCGGAGAAGGCGCTCCAGCTCGACCGGCTGGGCGTGACGGTGATCGAGCGGGTGCCCACCGGGCTCTACCTGTCCCCGGCCAACGCCGACTACCTGGCGGCCAAGGCCAGTCGGGCGGCCCGTACCCCCGACCTTCCCGCCCTCCGGTGACGCCGCGGCCGGTGCGGCCCTACGTGCTGCTGAGCTGCGCCACCTCGATCGACGGGTACATCGACGACAACACCGACCAGCGGCTGCTGCTCTCCAACGACGACGACCTCGACCGGGTCGACGAGGTGCGGGCGAGCTGCGACGCGATCCTCGTGGGCGCGGAGACCGTACGCCGGGACGACCCGCGACTGCTCGTCCGCTCGCCGCGACGGCGCGACGAGCGGGTGGCGCGGGGCGAGGCCGCGTCGCCCGCCAAGGTGACCGTCACCGCGCGGGGAGACCTCGACCCGGCGGCGCGCTTCTTCACCACGGGCGAGGCGGACCGTCTCGTGTACTGCGCGTCCGGCGCGCTGGAGAAGACGCGGGAGCGGGTCGGCCGGCTGGCCACCGTGGTGGACGCCGGTGAGCCCGTGGACCTGGGCGCGGTGCTGGCCGACCTCGACGGGCGGGGCGTACGACGGCTCATGGTGGAGGGCGGGGGCACGGTGCACGCGCAGTTCCTGGCCGCCGGCTTCGCCGACGAGCTGCACCTCGTGGTGGCGCCGTTCTTCGTGGGCGACTGCCGGGCGCCGCGTTTCGTGGGCGACGGCCGGTACCCGTGGCATCCGGGCCGGCGGGCCACCGTGGCCGAGGTACGGCAGATCGGCGACGTGGTGCTCGTCCGCTACGCCCTCTCCGACCGCTGCGAGGCCTGACCGCGCCCGTCACGCGCAGAGGCGCACCCGTCGGACCCGTGTGCGGGAACCGGCCGCCCGGCAGGTGCGGGGCCAGTAGCGTGGTGATCGGGAAACGCCTCTGCCGCCGTGACTCAGCTCCAGGGAGGCCCGATGGGCATCGCCGACGTCGACATGAAGCTCGAGGTGGTCATCATCCCGGTCGCCGACGTCGACCGCGCCAAGGAGTTCTATGGGCGCCTCGGCTGGCGGCTCGACAAGACCCCGCCCGGCATCGTCCAGTTCACACCGCACGGGTCCCCCTGCTCGGTCCAGTTCGGCGCCGACCTGATCTCGGCCGCACCCGGTTCCGCGAAGGAGTACCTGGTCGTCTCGGACCTCGAGGCGGCCCGCAACGCGCTGGTGGCCGCCGGTGTCGAGGTCAGCGAGATCTACCACATCGGCCCGGAGGGGCCCGTCAGCGGCATGGATCCCGAGCGCCGCAGCTACTTCTCCCGCGCCACGTTCGACGACCCGGACGGCAACACCTGGCTGCTCCAGGAGATCACCACCCGGCTGCCGGGTCGCGTCGAAGCGGCGGAGACGTCGTTCGCCTCGGTGAGCGATCTGGCGAGCGCGCTGCGCCGCGCGGCGGCCGCCCACGGCGAGCACGAGAAGCGCACCGGCAAGGCGGACGAGAACTGGCCCGACTGGTACGCCCAGTACATGGTGAGCGAGCAGAAGGGCGAGAAGCTGCCGACCTGAACGGGTGGTCTTCCTACTCGGCTCGCGGGGGAGGCGCCAACCAGGCGAGGGGTTGCCCGCTGAGCGCGGCGTCGGCGAGGCGGTGTGCGGACGCGGTCCTGAGCGCCGCGCGCGAGCTGTCGATCCATCGCTGGACGTTGTCGATGCCCTGGTGGCGGTACTCGACAGCCTGGACGAGGCACTCCAGCTTGTCGGCGTCGCGGGCCACGACGGCTTCCCGGGTCTCGCCCGCCTCGTACTCGGCGACGGCGGCGGTGATGGCCTCGGCAACGGGTGGCGGGCAGGCGGCGACCTGGTCGGCGGTCACCGCCGCGTTGGGCGCGGCGGTGAGGTAGCGCCTGCCGATGTGCGGGATGTCGGTGATCCGCGTTTCCTGCGTGTCGTGCAGGACGCAGAGCATGGACACCCGGGCCGGGTCGGCGCCCTCCATGGCCGCGAGCATCATGCCGATGAGCGCGGTCCGGAACGAGTGCTCGGCAATCGACTCGGGGTGCTTGACACCGGCGAACCACCAGCCGGTGCGGGACGCGCGCTTGAGGACGCCCGCTTCGAAGATGAAGTCCATCGCTCCGGCGGCATCGTGATCGTCGCTCATCTACCCGTCCCTGTGCCGGTGACTCCGTCTGCCCCGAGGCTGTAGACGATAGACGGTCAGCGCAGCAGCACCGGCCCCGCGTCGATCGGGGTCCGGAACAGGGCGTACGGCTTGCGCCGCAGGTCTTTTCCGCCCTGGTACCGGGGCTGCCGGTGCAGCTGGTTGGCGGTCACGTAGAGGTGCCCGTCGGTCGCCACGGACATCGTGTCGGGCCACAGCAGCCGCGGGTCGTGCACCAGCGTCTCCAACTGGCCGTCGGGCAGCCGCCGGAGGACGGCGTTCTGCTCGTACGCCGTGAGGTAGAGCCGCCCGGCGTCGTCGCTCTCCAGACCGTCGGAGGCGCTGCCCTTGTCGCCCTCGTCGACGATGGCGTCGGACGCCTCCTCGTCGGGCAGTGAGGCGTCGGCCAGCGCGTCCGTGGAGACGCTGTGCAGGCGGCGCGACACCAGCGCGCAGTAGTACAGCCGCGAGCCGTCGGCGCTGATGGCGATGCCGTCGGAGCCCATGGTCAGCTGCTTCGGCGGGCCGTCCGGCGGCCGGTCCATCAGCGGTCGCCCCTCGACGATGGGCCGGAATCCGTGTGGCGACGCGGCCTTCGTCGACGGGTGGTCGTGCAGCCGCCGCCAGGAGTGGCCCGACGCGAGGTCGACCACGATGATGCCGTTCGGGCCGGTGGAGGCCGAGTCGGTGATGTACGCGAGGCCGGCCGGCCCGCGCCGCAGGTCGAAGCGGACGTCGTTGAGGTACGTGGTGGGCAGCGCCACGTCGGCCGGGAACGTGATCACCTGCGTGACGTTGTTGGTGTTCAGGTCGACGCACACGAGCTTCGGCCCGCCGGGTTTCGTCGGCTGGAACATGGGGCTGCCGGTGTCCAGCACCCAGAGCCGGTCGGCCGGGTCGACCACCACGGACTGCACGGACACGAACGCCTGGTCGTCGTCGTTGCCCTGCGGCGCGTTCCAGCGCTCGTCCGGGAACGGCACCTCCGTGCCGTCGCGCAACTCGACCACGGTTGCCGGCGGGTTGTCGCCCCACTGGGGGAAGTTCACGAAGATCCGCCCGCGGTGGGAGACCGTCACCCCGGTCGGCATGGGCCCGGTGAACGTGTGCACCAGCTCCAGCTCACCGACCGGCTCGTCACCCACCGGCCCGTTCACGCCGCACCCCCGGTGTGCCGGCCCGTGTTGCCTGTCGCGGCCGGGATCAGGTCTGCCATGGCGTACTCCCTCGACGGTGGCGGGCGCGGGCCGGTGCCGCGACGGACCCCCCGTGCTTCCCGCCGTGGCGCGGCTGAAACCGGCGGACAACGCCCGCAACCGCCGCGCCGCCGCGCCGCCGGGCCCGCGACGCGGGACGGCAGCTCTCAGACCAGGGCGTCCGGCAGCCCGAACGCGCGGAACACGGCGGGGTCCTGGTAGACGACGTTGTGCCGGATCCCCTCGGTGGCCACGGTGAGGATCTGCACGGTGTGCAACCGGTGGATTCCGTCCTCCGCGCGGCAGTAGGCGGCCAGGGTCGGCTGGCCGTTCGCCCCGGAGGGGAGGATCCGCCAGTCGCGGCCACGCAGGGCGAACACCCGCGACATGAACCGCCCGTAGTCGACGCGGCCGGCGTACCAGAGCGGAACCGGCGGCATCTCCAGGATCACCGCGTCGGCGAGGAGCCGGACGAGCGCCGGCACGTCGGCCGCCTCGAACGCCCGGACGTACCGGTCGACGGTCGCGCGCACCTGCGGGTCGTCCGCCCGGAGCGTGTCCTCCCGCACGGGCGTGCCGGCCAGGCCGTCGCGGGCGCGTTGCAGCGCGCTGTTGACGCTGGCCACCGATGTGCCGAGCTGCCCGGCGACCTCGGCGGCGGTGAACCGCAGCACGTCGCGGAGGATCAGGACGGCGCGCTGCCGGGCGGGCAGGAGGTGCAGCGCGGCGGCGAGCGCCAGCCGGAGACTGCCGCGCTGCTCGACCACGAGCTGCGGGTCACCGAGCCGCGCGTCCGGCAGCGGCTGCAGCCACGGCACGTCCAGACGCGGGGTGAGCGGCGCGTCCGGATCGTCGCTGGGCTGCCCGAGGCCGGTGGGGAGCGGGCGGCGTTGCCGGCCCTCCAGAGCGGTGAGGCACACGTTCGTGGCGACGGCGTACAGCCAGGTCCGTACGGAGGCGCGCGCCGGATCGTAGCGCGACCAGGACCGCCAGCCGCGCAGCATGGTCTCCTGCACCGCGTCCTCGGCCTCGTCGACGGCGCCGAGCATCCGGTAGCAGTACGCCAACAGTTCCGGCCGCAGCGGTGCCGTCTTCCGTGTGAAGTCCTCGTCCACCGGCCCCCCCACGCCCGCATCGTGGCAGGCCGCAGCGCGCGGCCAGGGACCGGCCCCCGGGTGCGGAGATCCTGCCGCCGGAGCGATGAGTTCGCGGCCGCCCACCGGTAACCATCACGACCGCACCGATCACCCCGCCGTCCGGCGGGCGTGACGGAGCCCGGTCGCCGCGGTGCCGCCCGGCGCCGGGGCCGTACCCAGAAGGGACCCCACATGACCAGCACAACGTCCGTTCCGTCGACCGCCGTCGGTCAGACCGCCGCCGAACAGACCGCCGCCGACGCCACCGCCGCCGTCCGGGAGGTGCTGCACCGGCTGTACGCGGCCTGGACCGACAACGATGCCGAGGCGTTCGCCGCCCTGTACCGGGAGGACGCGACCGTCGTGATGCCCGGCGTCCTGCACCGCGGCCGGGACGCCGTCCGGGCGTACATGGCGGCCGCGTTCGCGGGACCGCTGAAGGGATCCCGGGCGCTCGACGAGCCGGTGGACATCCGGGTGCTCGGCGACACCGCGGTGGTGGTGAGTACCGCCGGGATCCTGCTGGCCGGCGAGACCGAGGTGCCGGCCGAGCGGCGCCGGCACGCCACCTGGACGCTGCACCGGCGGGACGGGGTGTGGTCGGTCGCCGCCTACGCCAACGCGCCGGCCTGACGGGGGCGGTGGGCGTCCGGTGACCGCGGCCGGACGCCCACCGGCGGAACCGCCGACGCCGTCACCCGCGCTCGCTCGTGCGCCACCGCAGCCACCTGATCACCAACGCAACGGCGCTGACCAGGAACAACACCCCGCTGACCGCGAGCCAGCGCAGCAGGTACGGCATCCGCTCCTGAGCCGTCGCGGCCCGGTAGGTCTCCGCGCCCCAGCCGAGCAGCCCGGGCAGGAACACCAGGAACAGCAGCCCGGCGGCGAGTGCCGGCGCCCGTACGTGGTTGAGCACGGCGAGGCGTACGCGCTCCGAACCGTCCCCACCCGACGCGGCCGGCCGCCGGGCCGTGCGGGTGACGCCGCGCAGCGCCCGGTCGACGGCGGCGTACACGGGGAAGAGGACCAGGTCGTGGAAGATCACCGCGCCGAGGAACCAGAGCAGCATCCGCCACGCCGTCGCCTCGCCGGCCAGCCGCAGCACGACCCATCCGGTGACCACGAAACACAGCAGCAGGACGAGCACGTGCCGGGGGCCGGCGCCGTACGTGGCCCGCAGCCGGGCGACCGGGTCAGCCATCGGTGCGGAAGTCGATGTCGGCCACCCACTTCGTGCAGTGCACGCCGGGCAGCGCCGGGACGATGATCCGGGCCGGGAAGCCGTGGTCGGGGGAGAGGTCGGCCCCGTTGACCCGCAGCGCCAGCAGCGAGTCCGGGTCGAGCACCTGGTTGGCCTGGAGCGTGGCCTGCCGGAACAGCCCGGAGCGCTCCATCGACCGGACGTGCGCCGAGGCCGGGTCCGGCGTCCCGGCGAGTGCGGCCAGGTCGCGCAGGCGTACGCCGGTCCACGTCTGCACGGTCGACCAGCCCTCGACGCAGGCGATCGGCAGGCGTGCCGTGTGCTGCGCCATGGCGAGCAGCGCGGCACGGTCGAGGGTCACGGTGCGTCCGGCGCCGTGCAGGGTAAGCCGCCAGCCGGGCCCGGTGTCGGCGGCCTGGATGCCGGCCGCCGCGGCGCTCCGGTTGATCTGGAACCCGTTGGGGCCGGCCCCGGGGTCCTGACCGCGCGGCAGCAGCCAGGCGGTACGGCGCAGCGGCCCGTCGAGGCTCTGCCCGACGGTCAGCACGGCCAGCAGCAGTGAGCCCCCGCCGACCAGGGCGACCGCGCCTCGCCGGCTGACCGTGGGCGGTCCGGGCCGCACCGGCACCAGCCCGTCCGGGTCGGGCGGCTCGGGTCGGGTCGCGGCCCGGGGCGTCCGCAGCGCGTCGCGGCCGGGGCGCGGGCGCAGCGCGGTCACCATGCGGGGCAGCTTGAGCGCCACGTGCGCGACGAGGGCGGCCGTGAAGACCCAGGCCCCGAAGTAGTGGGCCGTGTAGAAGTCGAAACCGAAGACGTACGCGTACTGGATGTTCAGCAGGCCGGTGGCGATCTGGAAGAGGATCCCGCCGACGAGCAGCAGCAGGGAGAGCCGTTCGAGCACCTGCGCCACCGAGCGGGCCGGCGGCCAGTCGAACAGCTTCGGGATCACCGACCAGAGCTTGGCCAGCACCACCGGGACGATCACGATCCCGAGGCCCACGTGCAGTCCCTGGGTGAGGCGGAACAGCCACGACGGCCGGGTCGGCCAGTCGAAGTACGGCAGCCGCAGCCAGCTCACGTCGGTCGGGAACGCCTGCCCGAACCGGGGGGCGTACGCGGCGTAGTCCAGCAGCCCCGTGATGATGACCAGCGGCAGCGTGGCGAGCAGGACCGCGCCGAACACGGAGGTCAACCAGGGCCCCCGCAGCGGGCTGCGCCAGCCCCGGGTGACGGCGTCGGCGCCGGGCGGGCGGTGCCGGTCCAGGCCCTGCCACAGCCGCCGGGGAGTGCCGTAGCCGTCGGCCGCGCCGGCCCGGTCCTCGGCCGGCGGTGCGGGATCGCTCGCGGGCACCGTACCTCCTTCGCGCCGCTCGGGTGGCCGGCTCTCCTGGTCATGGTCGCCGACGACGGTGGCCCACGGCCCGCTTTGCGGCATTACCGAACGCTTACCGCGCCGTCCCCTCCGGCGGTCGCCGTCCGGGGGAGGGGGAACCTGTTGCGAACTCCTTACGGGTGCGGCGTACCGGCCCGCCGGCGGGTGCCGCTGACCTACGGTCACCGGATATGCGGGTACTGGTCACCGGCGCGGCCGGGTTCATCGGATCGCAGGTCGCGGACCTGCTCGCCGACGAGGGGCACGAGGTGGTGGCGCTGGACGCGCTGCTGCCGCAGGCGCACGGCGCGCAGCCGCCGGAGTGGGCGCACCGGCACGAGCTGATCCGGGGGGACGTACGCGACGACGACCTGCTGGACCGGCTCCTGCCCGGCGTCGACGCCGTCTGCCACCAGGCGGCCATGGTGGGGCACGGCCTCGACCCGTCCGACGCGCCGGCGTACGCGGGCCACAACGACCTGGGCACCGCCGTGCTGCTCGCCGCCATGTACCGCGCCGGGGTGACCCGCCTCGTGCTGGCCAGCTCCATGGTGGTCTACGGCGAGGGCCGCTACGTGTGCGCCGCGCACGGCACGGTGCGCCCGTCGCCGCGGCGGGCCGAGGACCTGGCCGCCGGCCGGTACGAGCCGACGTGCGCCCGCTGCGGTGAACCGCTGGGCTGGGCGTTCGTGCCCGAGGACGCGCCGCTGGAGCCGCAGAGCACGTACGCGGCCAGCAAACTCGCCCAGGAACACCTCGCCGCGGCGTGGGCCCGGCAGACCGGCGGCGGTGTGTGGGCGCTGCGGTACCACAACGTCTACGGCCCCCGGATGCCCCGTGACACCCCGTACGCCGGGGTGGCCTCGATCTTCCGCTCGGCGCTCGCCGCCGGGCGCCCGCCGCGCGTGCTGGAGGACGGCCGGCAGCACCGCGACTTCGTGCACGTCACCGACGTGGCCCGGGCCAACCTGCTCGCCCTCACCGCGCCGCCGCCCGTGGTGGGCCTCGTGCCGGTGAACGTCTGCTCCGGCGAGCCGCACACCGTCGGCGAGCTGGCCCGAACGCTCGCCGACGCGATGGGCGGGCCGTCGCCGCTGGTGGTCGGCGGCGCCCGGGCGGCCGACGTCCGGCACGTGGTGGCCGACCCGCGTCGCGCCACCGAGCTGCTCGGCTACACCGCCCGGATGGGCTTCGCCGAGGGTGTGGCCGGCTTCGCGACCGACCCGCTGCGGGAGCCGGCCGCGCTCCCGGCCTGACGGCCGGCGCCCAAGAGACCGGCGGCCTGACGGCCCGCGCTCAGCAGGCCGGCGGTCAGGAGACCGTCCAGAGCAGGTGGTTGACGGCCAGGGCGGTGACCGCCTGCCCGACCAGCCACCACCGGTGCGTCTCCGCCGGCAGTCGCACGGCCGCCACGAGCAGCCACACCGCGAACGGCAACCAGATCCGCTCCACCTCGGCCTTGCTCAGCCCCGACAGGTCCGCGCCGGCGACGGCCAGCGCGGCGGCCAGCGGCAGCAGGACGGTGGGGCCGGCCCCGCGTACCGCGCTGGTCAGCTCCGCCCGCCGCCACCCGGCGCGCGTCGCGGCGACGGCCGCCGCGACGGCCCGGCGAAGCGCCGGCCCGAGCGCCGGGCCGGCGCACAGCAGCAGCGCCGCCAGGTTGGCCCAGACCCAGTAGCCGTACGGGCGCTCGGCCGCCCAGCCCTGGTAGTAGCGCTCGACGACCAGCCGGTAGCCCTCCCACCACGGGAAGCCGGCCAGGGTGAACGCCAGGACCACGGCCCCGACACCGGCGCCGGCGGCGATCAGCGCGCGCAGCCGGGACGCCGGACGCAACGCCAGCACCACCAGCGCCAGCGCGCCGACCAGCACGAAGCCGTACGAGAGGTAGAGCGCGAAGCCGAGCAGCACCCCGCCGGCCGCCGCGACGCCCGGGCCGCGCACCGCGAGCAGCGCGAGCCCGGCGGCGACCACGGCGGCGAAGATCGCGTCGCCGGACGCGCCCACCCAGACCGCGCCGGGCAGCAGCACCAGGAACGGCACCACGGCCCGGGCCGCGTCGGGGGCGCCGAGCGCCCGCAGCGCCACCGGCACCGACACCGCCACCGTGGCCCCCACGAGCACGCAGGCCAGCCCCGCGACGGCGCCGCCGCCGAGGCCCACCCGGTCCAGCCAGACGAACAGCAGCAGCGCGCCGGGCGGGTGACCCGCCGTGTGGGTGGACCAGGAGTCCGGCTGGAAGTCGAGGATGCGGTCGGTGAACCCGGCCAGCGCCGCCGGGATGTCGGTGATCCCCGGCACCTCGTGCAGGTACTCCGCCTGCACCGTGAGCCGCCCGGCGAGCCCCGCCGACCAGCCGTCCACCAAGGCCAGCGACAGCGTCCAGGCGACCGACGCGAGCCAGCCGGCGGCCAGCAGCACACCCCACCGTGCGGTGCGGGCGAGGCGTACCCCCCACCACACGACCGCCACCGCCACCAGCAGCGCGGCCGGGGTGCCCCAGCCCACGTGGGGGCTCCAGGTGGCGTAGAGGGGGGCGGCGTCCGCGTACAACCCCGCGCCGCGGGCGTTGAGCGCGTACCCCACACCGGCCGCGGCGGCGACCAGCGCCGCCTCGACCGCGAGTACCACCAGGTCGGCCCGGCGCCGGCGGGCCGGGGGCCGTTCCGGTGCGGTGACGATCGCGGATGCGGAGGCCATGACCCCCGGACGGTACGGCGAACGGGCGGCGCGTGGTGGCGGAACGGCCGACCCGTCACCGTCCGGTAAGAATCGGCCGTGCGGTAAGCGTTCGGTAAGGAGGTTCCGGCCCCGGACGCGCTGGCAGCGTCCTAGCGTCGGCCGTATGCCGACCAGGACCGACCCCGTCCCCGCCATCGACGTGGTGCTGCCCTGCCTGGACGAGGCCGCCGCGCTGCCCGGCGTGTTGACCGCCCTGCCGCCCGGTTACCGGGCCATCGTGGTCGACAACGGCTCCCGCGACGGTTCGCCGGAGATCGCCGCCCGGCACGGCGCCCGGGTCGTCCACGAGCCGCGCCGGGGTTACGGCGCCGCCGTGCACACCGGACTGGAGGCCGCCGCCACCGAGCTGGTCTGCGTGCTCGACGCCGACGGCTCATTCGACCCGGGCGAGCTGCCCGCCCTCGTCGCCCCGGTGGCGGCCGGGACGGCGGACCTCGCGGTCGGGCGCCGCCGGCCGGTCGGCGCGGGCGCCTGGCCGTGGCACGCCCGCGCCGGCACGGCTCTGGTCGCCGCGCTGCTGCGCCGCCGGGGCGTACCGTTGCGCGATCTGAGCCCCATCCGCGTGGCGCGCCGGGAGGCGCTGCTCGCCCTCGGCGTCGCCGACCGTGCCTTCGGCTATCCCCTCGAACTGCTGATCCGGGCGGCCGCCGCCGGCTGGCGCATCCACGAACTCGACGTGCGGTATGCGCCCCGCGCCGCCGGCACCCGGTCGAAGGTCTCCGGGTCGGTGCGCGGCACGCTGCGGGCGACCCGCGACTTCGCCGGCGTGCTGCGCACCGTGGGCGGTGACCGGTGACCATCCTGCTCGTGATGGCGAAGGCGCCCGTGCCGGGTGCGGTCAAGACCCGCCTCTGCCCACCGGCCAGCCCGGTGCAGGCGGCCCGGATCGCCGCAGCGGCGCTGCGGGACACGCTGGACGCGGTCCGCGCCACCCCGGGAGTGACGCCGGTGCTCGCCTGCGCCGGACGGCTGACGGACGCGGAGGACGCCGCCGGGCTCGTCACCGGCCTGCACGGCTGGACCGTGCTGGCGCAGCGCGGCACCGGTCTCGGCGACCGGCTCGCCCACGCGCACGCCGAGGTGGCGGCCTCCTGGCCGGGCCGGCCGGTGCTCCAGATCGGCATGGACACGCCGCAGCTCACGCCGGCCGGGCTCGCCGCGGCGGCGCGGCGGCTCGCCGTCGCCGACGCGGTGCTCGGCGCGGCCGTCGACGGTGGCTGGTGGGCGCTGGGGCTACGCGATCCACGGCACGCGGCGCTTCTGCGTACGGTGCCGATGTCCACCGCGCGGACCGGCCGCCACACCTGGTCCGCCCTCGTGGAGCGGGGCCTGCGCTGCGCGCTGCTGCCCCTGCTGCGCGACGTCGACGAGTGGCCGGACGCCCTCGCGGTGGCCGCCGAGGCCCCGGACGGGCGGTTCGCCCGGCAGGTCGCCGCGGTCCGCCGGGCCCTGGTGCCCGGAGGCCGGGGGTGAGCGCCGACGCGTTCGCCACGGCCCTGCGCGACCGGGCGGCCGGCGGCGGCCACTGGTTGGTGCACGGCGACGGTGCGCGGCACCGGCTGCCGGTGCGCCGCTGGCAGGGCGGGGCCGAGCCGGCCACCACCGGGGTGGTGACCCGCTGCCCCGGGCCGACACTGGACCTGGGCTGCGGCCCGGGCCGGCTCACCGTGGCGCTGGCCCGGGCCGGGACCACGGCGGTCGGTGTGGACATCTGCGCGTACGCCGTCGCCGCCGCCCGCGCCCGCGGGGCCGTGGCGCTGCATCGCGACCTGTTCGACCCGCTGCCCGCCGAGGGCCGCTGGGCGCACGCCGTCCTGCTCGACGGGAACATCGGCATCGGCGGCGACCCGGTCGCCCTGCTGGCCCGCTGCCGATCGCTGCTCGACCCCGGCGGCACCGTCCTGGTCGAGCTGGAGCCGCCCGGCGCCGGGCTCTGGCAGGGGCACGCCCGGGTCGCCTCGCCACGCCGGTCGGGCCGGCCCGTCCTCGGGCCGGCGTTCCGCTGGGCGAGGCTGGACATCCGGGCGGTGCACCAGGTGGCGGCCCGCGCCGGGCTCGTGGTGCGGGACCTGTTCCGCGGCGGCGGGCGCTGGTTCGGCGAGCTGGGGGCGTCCGGCCGCTAGGCTGGCCGGGTGGATCAAGAGGACCGTATCGCCCTTTTCCTCGACTACGAGAACCTCGCGCTGGGGTTCCGCGACCACCACGGCGGGTCGCCCTTCGACTTCCGGCCGATCGCGGACGCCCTCGCCGAGCGGGGACGGGTGGTGGTGCGCCGGGCGTACGCGGACTGGTCGTACTTCGACGAGGACCGGCGGATGCTCACCCGCAACCACGTCGAACTCATCGAGATACCGCAGCGGATGGGCGCGTCCCGCAAGAACGCGGCCGACATCAAGATGGCCGTCGACGCCGTCGAGCTGGCCTTCGAGCGGGACTACATCTCGACGTTCGTGATCTGCACGGGCGACAGCGACTTCACCCCACTGGTCCACAAGCTGCGGGAACTGAACAAGCGCGTCATCGGCGTGGGCGTGGAGAAATCCACGTCGGCGCTGCTGCCGCCGGCCTGCGACGAGTTCCTCTACTACGACCGGCTGGAAGGCGTCGACGTGCCGCCGCCGCGGGCGCGCGGGGGTCGGCCGGCCCGGCCGGCGGAGCAGGTGGAGCGGGAACCCGAGCCGCGTCCGGAGGCCGAGGAGCCGGTACGGGACGTGGACGCCCTGGCCGCCGTCGTGGCGCAGACCGTGGCGGGCCTGCAGGGCAGCTCCGGCGGTGAGGTGACCGCCTCGCGGCTGAAGCGGACGCTGCTGCGCAAGGACCCGACGTTCAGCGAGTCCGACTACGGCTTCCGCACCTTCGGCGAGCTGCTGCGGCACCTCGCCGGGCACACCGTGATCGAGTTGGCCGAGGGGCCGGCGAAGGGCGACCCGGAGGTGTCCCTGCCGGAGCACGGTGACCGGGAGGTGGCGTTCGGGCTGCTCCGGTCGGTGGTGCTCGACCTGGGCGGCGGCGGAGCCGTGGCGCTGTCCGGCCTCAAGGACCAGCTCCGCCGGGCGCGGCCGGACTTCAGCGAGAAGAAACTGGGCTACCGCGGCTTCCTCCAGTTCTGCCGGGCCGCGGCCACCGCCGGTGCCGTCGACCTGCGTTGGAGCCCGGACGCCGAGGACTACCTGCTCACCCCGCAGGGGGCGTGACGCCCGTGCCGGCGGGGCCGGGTGCGGCGGCGGGGCCGGGTGCTGCGCCGGCGGTGTCGGGTGTGGCGCCGGCGGTGTCGGGTGTGGCGCCGGCCCGGCGGCTCAGCGACCTGGCAGGCCTCGTTCGACCAGGTCGGTGGGGATCAGCAGGCTGCGGGGCTCGGAGGGGTCGCCCGCGATCCGGCGGAACAGCAGCTCCGCGGCGGCACGCGCGAGCGCGCGGGTGTCGTACGCGACCACGGTGAACGGGTACGGCAGCAGGCGGGCCAGGTCGAAGTCGTCGAACCCGAGCAGGGCCGCGGTGCTGCCCCGGCGGTGCAGCTCCTCCACCGCGCCCAGCGAGATCCGGTTGTTGAGGCTGAAGAAGGCAGTGGGCGGGTCGGGCTGGTCGAGCAGCTCCCCGACGACCCGGGCCGCGGTGCCGGGGTCCCGGATACCGTCGCGGACGAGCCGGTCGTCGATCGCCGCGCCGGCCGCGGCGAGGGCCTCCCGGGCGCCGGCCAGCCGCTCGCGCATCGTGTAGACGCTGGTCGAGTCGAGGAGGATGCCGACCCGGCGGTGCCCGGCCTCGACGAGGGTCCGGACGCCGGCCCGGGCGCCGCCCCGGTTGTCGAGCAGGACGGTGTCGGCGCGCAGCTCGCCCGCCGGCCGGTCGAGGAACACCGCGGGGGTGCCGAGATCCACCTCGCTCTGCAGGAACGAGTGGTCCTCGCCGGCCGGCACGACGAGCAGGCCGTCGACCCGGCGGGCGCACAGGTCGCGCAGGAGCTGCTGCTCCCGTGCCGGGTCCTCCTCGGAGCTGGCGATGAGCAGCATCGTGTCGTGGTCCGAGGCGACCTCGGCCACCGCGCCCGCGATGGTGGCGTAGAACGGGTTGGCGATCTCCTCGATGAGCAGCCCGATCGTGGCGGTGGCCTGGCCGGACCGCAGCGAGCTGGCCAGGTGGTTGCGACGGAAGCCCAACTCGGCGACGGCGGCGAGGACGCGCTGCGCCAGCTCCGGTTGCACGTAGGGCGCGTTGTTGACCACGCGCGAGACAGTCTTCACGCTCACGCCGGCCCGCGCGGCGACATCCACCATGGTGGGTCGCCGCGTGCGGCTGGGCGTGCTGGTCACGCCGAAACCCTACCGGCACCGGATGACAGGTGGATCACGACGGAAACGGAGCCTTGACATCGCTTGTCCCCGATCGCGAGGATCTGACAACGTTGTCAGGCCCTGGGAGGCACGCATGTCCGAGCCGTCGCTGTCACGGCGATCCTTCCTGTCCACCGGCGCCACGCTGCTCGCCTCGGTCGGCGTGACCGCGCTCCTGCCGGACGCCGCGCACGCCGAACCCACCGCCCCGGCCGGACCCGCGACCACGCCCCCGGGCACCGACCTGGCCCGACACCGGCCGGTCACCGTCTCGTCGACCGACTACGCGCCGACGCCGGGCTCGTTCACCGTCGACGGGCTGCCACAGGTCGGGGTGCGTGGCAGCGGCTGGCGCGCCGCACCCGGCGACCCACAGTGGATCTGCGTCGACCTGCAGGCCCCGTGCCGCGTCGAGGCGGTCACGCTGGTCTTCGAGGCCACGCTCGCCGACGGCCCGTTCGACGGCAACTACACCGACACCGACGGCGACGAGATCCTCTCCAGCGTCGCCGTCGCGTACCGCATCGAGGTCTCCTCCGACGGGCGGACCTGGCGGACCGCGTACGAGACCACCGAAGGCCAGGGCGGCGTCCAAGCGCTCCGCCTGCCCGAGCCGGTGACCGCCCGGTGGGTCCGGATGACCGCCACCCGGCGCTCGAACAGCAACCCGGTGGGCCTCAACGGCTTCCAGGTCTACGGCAGCGCCCTGGCGGCGCAGCCCCGCGCCACCGGCTGGACGAGCTGGGAGGGCGGCAACACCCGCCCGGTGCCCGCGCTCACGGTGGCCGCCGACGGCACCGTGCCGCTGGAGTCCGGCTGGGCGCTCACGATGGACGACCTCGCCGGCGGGGCCGACGGCGCCGCGCTCTCGGCCCCGGGCGTCGACGTGCGGGACTGGCTGCCCGCCACCGTGCCGGGCACCGTGCTCGGCAGCCTCGTCGAGCGTGGCCACCTGCCCGATCCGGTCTCCGGATTCCACAACCTGCGCATCCCCGAGGCCCTGTCCCGCCACTCCTGGTGGTACCGGAGGGCGCTGCGGCTGCCGCGCGGCTTGGACACGTCACCCGGCCGGCGGATCTGGCTCGAGTTCGACGGCGTCAACCACGAGGCCACCACCTGGGTCAACGGCGTACAGGTCGGCAGCGTCAAGCACCCGTTCGCCCGGGCCGCCTTCGACGTCACCGCCGCCCTGGCCGGCCACACCGAGCACACGGTGGCCGTCCGCGTCACCCCGATGCCGCACCCCGGCACCCCCGGTGACAAGGGCCCCGACGGGCGGACGTTCCTCCAGTCCGCCCACCACTACCTCGACGCGCCCACCTACCTCGCCGTGTCGGGGTGGGACTGGATGCCCGCCGTCCGCGACCGTGCCGCCGGTATCTGGGACCACGTGCGGCTGCGCAGCACCGGCGCCGCCGTCCTCGGCGACCCGCACGTCACGACCACCCTGCCCGACCTGCCGGACACCGGCACCGCCGAGGTCACCATCGCCGTACCCGTGCGCAACGCCGCCGACACGGCCACCACGGTGACCGTCCGCGCCGAGTTCGACCGCGTCCGAGTCGAGACGACGGTGACCGTGCCCGCCGGCGGGAACACCACCGTCACGTTCACGCCGGAGCGCTTCCGCGCGCTGCGCCTGCGCGCCCCCCGGCTCTGGTGGCCCAACGGGTACGGCGAGCCCCACCTGTACGACCTCACGCTCACCGCCACCGTCGCCCGCAGGACCAGCGACCGGCGCGGCGTCCGGTTCGGCGTCCGGCAGTTCGGCTACGAGTGGCACCAGCCGATCCAGATCTCGCCCCCCGGCACGCCGCCGCTGGAGTTCGTGGGCGGCGCCGCCACCCAGACGGTCACCTTCGCCCGCCAGCACGCCCGGCACGTACGCATCCAGACCGGCCAGCGGGCGACCGGCTGGGGCGTCTCGATGTGGTCGCTGTCGGTGGCGGACGGCGACGGCGCCGACCTGGCCCGCGGCCGGCCCGCCACCGCCTCCTCGGTGGAGAACGACACGAACGTGGCCGCCAACGCGGTCGACGGCGACCCCGGCACGCGCTGGGCCTCGGCGTACGAGGACAACCAGTCGATCGAGGTCGACCTCGGCGCGGCCGTCGACTTCGACCGGGTGACGATCGTCTGGGAGCAGGCGTACGCCCTCGACTACCGCGTCCAGGTCTCCCAGGACGGCGACACGTGGACCGACGTCACGTCGGTGAGCAACGAGACCCCGCTCGGCAACCGCGCCACCCAGGTCGAGACCTTCCCCGCGCAGACCGCCCAGCACCTGCGCATCCAGGCCGGCGCCCGGGCCACCTCCTGGGGCGTGTCGATGTGGACGCTCGCCGTGCAGCGGCAGGCCGAACCGGACGTCGACCTGGCCCTGCACGCCCACGCCACCGCGTCGTCCTCCGACGGTGACTCGAACGGCCCCGAACGTGCCGTCGACGGCAATCCGCGTACCCGCTGGGCCTCGCAGTACTCCGATGGCCAGTGGATCCAGGTCGACCTGGGACAACCGGTCACCTTCGACCAGGTCACGATCGTCTGGGAGCAGGCGTACGCCCGCGACTTCGCCATCCAGGTCTCCGACGACGGGCAGCGGTGGACCGACGTGAAGGCGGTCAGCAACGCGGTGACCCAGCTCAAGATCACCGTCAACGGGGTGCCGGTGTTCGTCCGTGGCGGCAACTGGGGCTGGGACGAGCTGCTGCGCCGGGTGCTGCCCGACCGGCTGGCCGACACGGTCGAGATGCACCGCGACATGAACTTCACGATGATCCGCAACTGGCTGGGCAGCAGCAACCGGGAGGAGCTGTACCGGGCCTGCGACGAGCAGGGCATCCTGGTCTGGAACGACTTCTGGCAGGCCGGGCAGTTCCTGCCCAACCCACCCGGGTACGTCGACATCGCCGCCGACACGATCCGGCGGTACCGCCACCACCCGAGCATCGTGGTCTGGTGCGGCGCCAACGAGGGCGACCCGCCGCCGATCGTGGACGCCGGGCTCAAGCAGGCGGTCGCCACCGAGCACCCGGAGATCCTCTACATCCCCAACTCCGCCGGCGGCATCGTGAGCGGCCACGGGCCGTACCACTGGGTGGACCCCGCCACGTACAACAACCGCGACACGTACGACACGGGCGCCTTCGGCTTCCACACCGAGATCGGCATGCCGGTGATCCCGGTCGTCGAGAGCATGCGCAACCTCGTGGGCGACGAGCCGGAGTGGCCGCCGGGCGCGGTGTGGAACCACCACGACTGGTCGACCCTCGGCAACCAGCACGTCGACACCTACCAGGCCGCGATCGACGCGCGGCTCGGCGAGTCACGCTCCCTCGACGAGTTCGCCACCCGCGCGCAGTTCGTCAACTACGAGAACCACCGCGCGATGTTCGAGGCATGGAACGCGAACCTGTGGAAGGACGCCACCGGCCTGCTGCTGTGGATGTCGCATCCGGCGTGGCACAGCACCGTCTGGCAGACGTACGACTACGACCTGGACGTCAACGGCGCCTACTTCGGCGCCCGCAAGGGCTGCGAGCCGCTGCACGTCCAGGCCGACCCCGGCACCTGGCGGGTCCGGGCGGTCAACCACACCACGGCAGCGCTCGCCGGCGCCACCGTCACCGCACGCCGGTACGACCTGCGCGGCCGGGCGCTCGGCGCGCCGCAGAGCCAGCGGGTGGACGTCGCGCCCTCGTCCACGGCGGCCGCGTTCACGCTGGACGCCCCGGACGGCGCCGGGCTGCACCTCGTCCGCCTGGAACTGCGCGACGACCGTGGCCGGCTGCTGTCGGAGAACACCTACTGGCGGTACGGGCAGGCCGAGCAGATGCGGCCGCTCAACGACCTGCCGCCCGCCACGCTGTCGACGACCACCACCGGCGTCCGCACCGCGGGCGGCCGGTCGACGGTCACCGCGACGGTACGCAACCGCGGTGACGCGGTCGCCGTGCTCGTCCGGCTGGCCGCGCGCGACGCGCACGGCAACCGCGTCCTGCCCGCGAGGTACGGCGACAACTACCTGTGGCTGCTGCCGGGGGAGAGCCGAGAGGTGCCGGTGTCCTGGCCGGCGCGGCTCGACGTCCAGGGCCACGTACGGGTGTCCGCCACCGCGTACAACTCGGACGAGTAGGCGGTGCGCGTGGATCCCGGCGCGACCCGCGCCGGGATCCACGCGTCGCTCACCCGTCGGCCTCCACCGTGGCGGGCCGTGACACGGACGCCAGCGCCGACCAGCCCAGCACCACGGCCAGCAGGCCGGTCGCGGCCAGGGCGACCGCCGTGGCGGGGCCCCCCACCGCGCGGTCCTGCACGACGTCGACCGCCGCCGCGTGCGTGACCATCGGCACGGCGGCGACCAGGAGGCGGCTGTGGCTCACGAAGGCCGCGAGGAAGAACGTGCTCGCGTGGTACGCGACCCCGAGGGCCGCGGTGAGCGCGATCCGGCGGACCAGCACGCCGACGCCCACCCCGACCACGGCCCAGAGCGGGAAGCCGGCCAGCCCGACCAGCACGGCACGCCGGACACCGGCGTGCACCTCCGCCGGCGGCAGCGCGTACGGATAGCGCTCGGGGTGGGCCAGGACCGCGGCCTCCAGCGGCGCCGTGTCGATCGGCTCACCGGCCATGAGCACGGCGGTGACCGTCACGGCGGTCGCCGCGAGAGCGACCGAGACGAGCACCGCGGCGAGCATCCGCGCGACCAGGACCGTCCGCGGGGACGCGACCGTCCGGCCGCGGTCGCCACGCCGCCGGAACGCCTCGACGGCCAGGCCGGCGCCCACCACCAGCGCGAGGAGCTGACCGAGCGCGTGCCCGGACGTCCAGCGCTGCCCGGCGAGCACGCCCATCTGTTCCAGCACCTGGTCGTCGCCCTGCGCGTCGTAGTTGCCGAACACGTCGGCGGCCACCTCGTTCCACCGGAACGCGGCCACCGTCCACACGGCCAGCAGCGGCAGCGTCAGCCACCAGCGCCAGGCGCCGAGCGCCCGACGCACCTCGACCGCCACCGTCCCCGTCACGCCGACTCCCCACCGACCGGTCCACCGCTCACCCTGTCAGGAACCGCGCCGCCGGCCAACCCCCGGCGAGGACGGCTCAGGCGTTCGCGGCCGGCAGACGGACGAGGAACCGGCAGCCGCCGCCGACGTTCTGCACCTCCACCCGCCCGCCGTGCGCCTCGACCAGCCCCCGCACGATGGCCAGGCCCAGCCCGCCGGAACCGTGCCCGCTGCCGCCGGAGCGGGGCGTACGCGCCGGCTCGCCCCGGAACGCCACGTCGAACAGTCGCGGCAGGTCCCGCTCCGGGATGCCGCCGCAGGTGTCCGCCACGGCCAGCCACGCGTCGTCGCGGTCGCGGCCGCCGTCGACCTGCACCGTGCCGTCGTCGGGGGTGTAGCGCACCGCGTTGAGCAGCAGGTTGCCGACCACCCGGGCCAACTCGGGCTCGCTGGCCAGCACCGTGGGCCAGCCCGACTCGGCGGCCACGAGGCGGATCCGCCGCGCGGCGGCCAGCGGGGCGGCGCCGGCCAGGGCGTCGGACACCACCTCGCCGAGCGGCACCGCGGCGAGCGACAGCCGTAGCGCGCCCGCGTTGATCCGGGACAGCTCGAACAGGTCGTCCACCAGCCGGGTCATCTGGTCGGTCTGGATCCGGATCCGCTGGTGGTACTCGGCGATCGTCGCCGGGTCGTCCACCACCCGGTCCTCCAGCGCCTCCGCCATCGCCCGCAGTCCCGCGAGCGGCGTACGCAGGTCGTGGGAGACCCAGGCGACCAGGTCACGGCGGCCCTTCTCGATCCGGCGTTCCCGCTCGCGCGCCTGGTCGGCCCAGACGGCGGCGACCGCGAGGCGGCGGCCGAAGTACCAACCGACGGCGAGGCTGACGGCCGCCGCCGCTGCCACGGTGAGCAGCACCACCTGGAGGTCGTGCCGGGACAGGAACATCGCCCGGGCGACCACCACCACGCCGGCCACCACGGCCGCCACGGTGACCGCGAGCAGCACACAGACGTGCACGGTGATCGACCGGTGCCGCAGCAGCCGCAGCGCGACCGCGCCGGCCAGCCCGACGCAGACCGCCGCCGCGAGCGCCAGGGCGGCGATCAGCGCCAGGTCACGCATCGGCGGGCTGGTAGCGGTAGCCGACGCCCCAGACGGTCACGATGCGTCGCGGAGCGGCCGGGTCCGCCTCGATCTTCTCCCGCAACCGCCGGACGTGCACGGTCACCGTGGACTCGTCGCCGAAGCTCCAGCCCCACACCCGCTCCAGCAACTCGGCGCGACGGAACGCGCGCGCGGGATGGCGCATGAGATGGGCCAGCAGGTCGAACTCGCGCAGCGTCAGGGTCAGCTCCCGCCCATGCAGCCGGGCCACCCGGGGGCCCGTCGCCACCTCGAGGCCGGCGTCGACGAACACCTCCGCGGCCGGCGCCGGCGGCTCGCCGGCACGGCGCAGGACCGACGCGACCCGCAGCACCAGCTCACGCGGTGAGAACGGCTTGCCCAGGTAGTCGTCCGCGCCCAGTTGCAGGCCGAGCACCCGGTCCGCCTCGTCGCCGCGGGCGGTGAGCATGATGATGGGTACGCCGTCCGGCCGTTCCCGCAGCCGCCGGCACACCTGTAGCCCGT
This sequence comes from Micromonospora costi, assembly GCF_003626655.1. GTDB lineage: Bacteria > Actinomycetota > Actinomycetes > Mycobacteriales > Micromonosporaceae > Micromonospora > Micromonospora costi. The sequence goes on along the minus strand of NZ_RBAN01000004.1, from coordinate 271,985 downwards.
CCAGGCCGGGCAGCATGAGATCCAGCACCACCAGGTGCGGTGTTTGCTCCCGCACCGCGTCGAGGGCCGCGAGGCCGTCGCCGACGTGGTCGACCTCGTAGCCGGCGTGCTCCAGGTAGCGGCAGACCACGTCGCTGACCGTCCGGTCGTCGTCCACGACCAGCACCCGCTGCGCCACACGTACCTCCCGCGAGCCAGCCTAACCAGGCCGTCCGCCGGCCGACCGGATCGAGATGTTGCGAGATCCTTACGGCCCGGTCACCGGTGCGGTTTTGCTGGCGTCAAGGGCGGCCTGCTCCACTCGCTGGCGGTAGTCCAGCCACCACGGCTCGTCGGCGGCGGGCAGGTTGTCGTGCCTGGGCAGCAGCCCGGCCGCGCCGTCGATGAGTTCCCGCACGATGTCGGCGTGGCCGGCGTGCCGTTGTGTTTCCGCGATGACGTGGACCAAAACGTGGTGCAACGTGACCGTTGCGTCGCCCCACCATGGCACACGGCCGACCTCGTCCAGTGCAAGGGCTTCGATGGTGGTGTCGGCGTGGGCGATCGCGCGACGGTACAGTGCGAGGATCTCGTCGCGGGTCTCGTCCGCGGTCGCCCACATGTCGGCATTGGCCTCCGCCCCGTCGCCGACGTACGGCAGATCCTGCTCGAACGGCCGGCCGAACACGACGCCGAAGTAGAGCGCCTCGCAGACCGCCGAGTGTTTCACCAGACCGAGCAGGTTGGTGGCGGTCCGGGTCAGCGGGCGGCGAATGTCGTACTCGCCGAGCCCGTCGAGCTTCCACAGCAGCGCGTCGCGGCCGCCCTTCAGGTAGCTGTACAGGTCTGCCTTCATGGCGGGACTATGGCATCCGGTCGGGTTTCACGCTGCCCCGGACGACGCACAGAGCTCACGATCGGCAGGACACGCCCCAGGCAGGGCGACGGTGGCTGCGTACGATGCGGGGTCGGGCATCGTCGCGGCGGAGGTATCGGTAGATGGCAGGCCAGCACGAGGGCTTCGCCCTCGGCGTCGACCTCGGTACGTCCAACACGGTCGCCGTGTTGCGCTGGCCGGACGGGCGCACCCGACCGTTGCTCGTGGACGGTCAGCCGATCATGCCCTCCGGCGTGTACGTGGACGCCGACGGCGGTCTGCACGCCGGCCTCGACGCCCGGCGGCTCGCGCACGCCGATCCCGCCCGGTACGAGCCGAACCCGAAGCGCCGCGTCGACGAACCGGTCGTACGCCTCGGCGGCCGTGACCTCCTTCCCGCGGACCTGCTCGGCGCGGTGCTGCACGCGGTGGGGCGCGCCGCGGTCGAGTCCGTCGGCTTCCTGCCCCCGGCGGTGCTCACCTGCCCGGCGGCCTGGGACGACGCCCGGCGGCACGTGCTCGGTGACGCGTTGATGCGGGCCGGCTGGCCGCAGGCGGCCGAGCACACCCTGTCCGGCCCGACGCCGCCCGGCACCCGGCTGCTGCGCGAGCCGGTGGCCGCCGCCCGCTACTACACCGAGGTGCTGCGCCGCCCGGTGCCCGTCGGCGGGGCGATCGCGGTCTTCGACTTCGGCGGCGGCACTCTCGACGTGGCGGTGGTGCGCAACGAGGGCGCCGACCCGTGGGGCGACTCCGGCTTCGCCGTGATCTCCTGCGGTGGCCTGCCCGACCTCGGCGGTCTGGACGTCGACGCCGCCCTCGTCGGGCGGGTCGGCGAGCTGGTCGCCGGCCCGCACGCGCGGCGGTGGGCGCGGCTCACCGCGCCGGACGACACCATCGCCCGCCGCGAGAGCGTCCAGCTCTGGGAGGCCGTACGCGGTGCCAAGGAGCTGCTGTCGCGGGGCACGGTGGCGCCGGTCGCGGTGCCCGGGGTGGCCGATCCGGTGTCGTTGACCCGCGACGACGTGGAGCGGGCGGCCCGGCCCCTGCTGGAGCGGGCGGTCGCCGCCGCGCGCGAGGTGATCGGGGAGGCGGGCCTCACCCCGGACCAGCTCGGCGGGCTGTTCCTGGTCGGTGGTTCGTCGCGCATCCCGCTCGTGGCGCGGATGCTCCACGCCGACCTGGGTGTCGCGCCGACCGTCCTGGAGCAACCCGAGCTGCCGGTGGCCGAGGGCGCCCTCACCGACCTGCCGCTGCGGCGTGGCACGTCCCCGCCCCGGTACGCCGGCCCGCCCGCGCCCGCCGCCGCGGCCCCTGTTCCGCCGGCCGCGGCAGTGGCCGCCACGCGACCCGAGGATCCCGCCGCCGGCGCGCCGACGGCTGCGGCGCCCACGGTCCCCGACCAGCGTCCGAGTGTGACGGTGCCGGACGTGGACCAGCGCGTGACCGTGCCGGACGCGGGCGCGGGGGCGACCGTGCCGAACCCCGGCAGCCCGGTGCCCGCCCAGACCCTGGTGGCCACGCCGCCGGCCGGCGTCGCGCCCACCCTGCCGGACGCGCCCGGCTCCCCGGCCGCGCCACCGTTCGGCGGTTCGGTGTCCGCGCCGCCGTTCGGCCCCGGGGCGCGGCCACCCTCGGGCGGCCCGGCCGCGCCGCCCGGTACGGCACGGGGTGGCTGGCGGCGGGCGCGGTGGGTCGTCCTCGGTGCCGTGGTGGCCCTGGCCGGGGTGACCACGGCCGCGGTGCTCTACCTGACCCGGGACCGCTACCCGGGGCTGGACTTCCATCCTCTCGAAATGGTGGCGCAGCCGAAGGCCGGCGACGAGCGGCCGCCGGGCATGTGGACCACCGTGCTGGGGGACCGGGCCTACCTCGCGTACCGGCGGGCGGACCGCCAGCTGGAGGTGGTCGCGATCGACACCGGCAGCGGCGACGAGCTGTGGCGGAGCCAGACCGGGACGGCCGCCGACGCCTGGGAGCGCCTGCTCGCCGTACCGGGCGCGGTCGTGGCGTACGCCGACGCGCCCGGCACGAGCACCCCGCGCGAGATGGTGGTCCTCGACGCCGCCTCGGGGCAGCCGCGTTGGACCCGGTCGATCCGCGGCGACGACGACGTCTTCTTCACCGACCGGACGGCGGTGCTCGTCGACCGGACAGCGAACCAGCTCGTCGGCCTGGCCATGGGCGACGGGAAACCGCAGTGGGCGCGGGACAACCCCGTCTCCGAGTACCGCAATGCGCGGACCGTCGTGCTGCCCGTCGACACCGGCGAGGCGGCCGGTGGACCGGCGTACCTCGACGGCGGGCCGCGCGATCCGTGGCACGACGGCGGGCGCCGTCTCGTGCAGGTGGGGGCGGACCGGTCGGTGCGGGTGCTCGACATGGACAGCGGCTCGGTCGTGGCGGGCCGGGGCAACGTCGCCGACCTCGACGACCTGCTCGTCGCGCACGGTGACCGGCTCTACGTGGCCGCCGACGAGGGCGGTTACCAGCTGCTCGGCTACGACCTGGAGTCGCTGTCGGCGGAACCGGTCGTGCTCTACCGCGCCCCGGACGACCGGCGCCGGCCCAAGGCGCTGGTGGCCTGCGGCGAGCATCGGGCCTGCCTGCTGGAGGTGCCGGACGGCGAGGTGGCCCGCGCCGAGGTGGTGGCGGCAACCGAGGGGAAGAGCCCGGTGCACTGGGCGGCGCCGGGTGCCACCGCGCTGCTGCCCCTCGGCGAGCGCCTGCTGGTCCGCACCGGCGACTCGTCGCCGACGAGCACGCTGTTCGACGCCGCCGGCAAGCCACTGCTGCGGGACCGTCCCGGTGTGGGTGTCCGGCTCGACGCCGGCAACCTGCTGGTGTTCGCGAAGACCCCGAGCACGATCGAGGACGACCGCGGCCTCAGCGGGGTGCGGGCGGCCACCGGCGAGGTCGCGGAACTCGGCCAGCTCACCGGCGTACGCAGCGCCACCTGCTCCTGGAACACCCGGGTCATCGCCTGCGGTGCCGAGAAGGACTTCGTGGTCTACCGCTTCGCCCGCTGATCATGAAGTTGTTGCCCCGACACGCCGGTGTGCGGGGCAACAACTTCATGATCGACGCGGTGGGTGGGTGGGGCTCACTCCCGGTCCAGGACGATCAGGTCGGCGTCGTGGGTCGGGGTCCACCGCACCGGCAGCCCGACGGCCGTCAGGTGGCTGCCGGAGTAGCGCTGGTCGCCGTGCCGGTACGCCGCCTCCGGGGTGAGACCGCGCAGCGGCAGCCGTACGGGGCGCGACGGCAGCAGACCGGCGCCGTCCGACCGGCCGGTGTGCCAGGCCAGGACGACCACCCGCCGCCCGTCGGGGGAGGTGTACTGCACCGCGCAGCGCGCCTGGTCCGGCCCGCCGATCAGGTGCACCTCGCCCTGCGTGACGACCTCCCGGATCTCCTTGTAGCGGGCGATCCAGCCGGCCGCCTCGGCGCGCTCGGCCGGCGTCCATTGCCGGATGTCCGCGCCGACGCCCAGCACGCCGGCCATCGCCAGCACGAACCGGAACGCCAGCGAGCGCGGGCGCGGGTCGAAGATGCCGGGCGCGTCGGTCACCCAGGAGCTGAGCAGGTGCGGGGCGTTGGCGTGCAGGAAGCCGTACTGGATGGCGAGCCGGTCCAGCGGGCCCGTGTTGTCGCTGGGCCAGAAGATGTCCGCCCGCGCGGCCATCGCCAGGTCGGTCCGGGCCCCACCACCCGCGCAGGACTCGACGAGCACGCCCGGGTGGTCCCGGCGCAGCCGCTCGTAGATCCGGTGCAGGTTGGTCACGTGCGCGCCGTCGAGGTCGAGCGGCCCGTCCGCGCCGGCCCGGCCCGGTTCGGTCCGTGGCCGGTTGAAGTCCCACTTGAGGTACGAGATGTCGTACCGGCGCAGCAGGCCGTCCAGCGTGGAGTGGACGAACTCGGCCACCTCCGGCCGGCCCACGTCGAGCAGGTACTGGTTGCGGATCGGGGTGAGCGGCCGGCCGTCGAGGCGGTACACCCAGTCGGGGTGCTCGGCGTAGAGCCGCGAGCGGGGATTCACACACTCCGGCTCCACCCAGAGCCCGAACCGCAGGCCCAGCGCGCGCACGTCGGCGATGAACGCCTCGAAGCCGTCCGGGAAGGCGGCCGGGTCGGGCGTCCAGTCGCCGAGGCCGGCCGTGTCGTCGTCGCGGCCCACGAACCAGCCGTCGTCCACGACGAACGTCTCCACACCGACCTCGGCGGCGATCCGGGCCAGGTCGAGCTGGCTCTTCGCGTCGACGGCGAAGTACGTGGCCTCCCACGAGTTGTAGAGCACCGGCCGCGGGGCGAGCCGGTCGCCGGCCAGGTGCCGCTGGTAGCGGTGCCAGACCCGGGCCAGCCCGGTCAACCCCTCGACGCTGTACGCCCCGACCACCTCGGGCAACGTCAGCTCGCCGCCGGCCGGCAGCTCCAGCGGCCCGTCCGGCAGCCGGCGCCCGGCCCGGATCCGGGTCAGCCCGCCGGTGTCCCGTTCCGCGCTGATCTCCCACGAGCCGGTCCAGGCGACCGCCACGGCCCAGGCCGCCCCGTCCGGTTCGGCCCGGTCCCGTACGGCCAGCCACGGCACGTGCAGGTGCCCGGGTACGCCCTGACTGCTGCCGATCGTGAACGCCCCGTGGTCGAGGTCGACGTGCGCGAGCTGGAACTCCTGGGCCCACTGGCCCCACTGGTGACTGACCAGCGCGCCGTGCGGCGTCGGCACGCAGAACCCGGCCGACCCGGCGCGAGCCAGCACCAGCGGCTCGGCGCCGGTGTTGGTCAGCTCCACCCAGCGGCGTACGACGTCGGTGCCGGCGGGCACCGCGTAGCGCAGCACCGCGCGCAGCCCGGTGACCGGGTCGGCGAACGTGACGGCGAGCGTCCCGCCCGCCGGGTCGTGCGCGGCCTCGACGAAGCCGAAGCCCACCCGCCGGTGCCCGGTGGCCGTCTCGACCACCAGGTCGGCTCCGGTGAACGGCCGGTCGGCGTCGGTGGCGAACTCGACGGGCGCGGCGTCGCCGGCCGTGAGGAACGGCACCGGGCCGTCGTACGCCACGGGGGAGGGGCCGTCGCCGACCCCGTGCGGTCCCCACGCCGCCAGTTCCAGCCAACGCCCGTGCGCCGGCACCGTCACCGTGTACTCGGTGTGCGCGCCGCGCAGCGTCCAGCGCCGCGGCTCGGTGTCGCTCACTTGACCGCCCCGATCGCCAGTCCGGAGATGAAGTGCCGCTGGAAGCGCAGGAAGACCGCCACGGTCGGGACGGCGGCGATCACCGTGCCGGCGGCGATCACGCTCCACGAGGAGACGAACTGGCCCTGCAACGCGAGCAGTGCCGGGGTGACCGGCATCCGGTCGTCGGTGCGCAGCACGGTGATCGCCCACAGCAGGTCGTTGAAGATCCAGGTGAACGAGAGCGCTCCGAGTGCGGCCAGCGCCGGCCGCGTGAGCGGCAGCATCACCCGGGCGAAGATCTGCGCGGGACCGGCCCCGTCGATGGTGGCCGCCTCCTGGATCTCGCCGGGCAGGTCGCGCATGAACCCGTGCAGCACGAAGGTGTAGAACCCGAGCCCGAAGCCGACCTGCACGGCGATCAGCGCCAGCAGCGTGTCGTACAGGCCGGTCAGCTCGCTGAACTTCTGCACCGGGATGAGCAGGATCTGCGGCGGCAGCAGGTTGCCGGCGAGCATCAGCAGCAGGATGGTCCGCCGGCCGGGAATCCGGTAGCGGCTCAACGCGAACGCGGCGATCGCGGCGAGTCCCAGGCTCAGCAGCACCGACGGGACGGTGACCAGCAGGCTGTTGACCAGCGCCTGCAATTCGCCGCCGTCGGTCCACGCCTGCCGGTACGTGTCGAGCGTGAACGAGTGCGGCAGGCTGCCCACGCCGTTGGCCGCGATGTCGTCGAAGCTGCGGACGGACATCAGGATCACCCAGAGCACCGGGCCGAGCCAGAGCAGGGAGAGCAGGACCATTCCGGTGTGGAAGGTCCCGGTGCGGAGCTTGCGGATCACGCTTCCTCCCGGAACGCGCGGACGAGGTAGCCGAGGATGACGGCGAGGGCGAGCACGAAGATCACCACGGCGATCGCCGAGGCGTACCCCAGGCGCAGGCTCTGGAAGGCGGCCGAGTACATGTACGTGCTGAGCAGCTCGGACGAGTGGTACGGCCCGCCCCGGGTCAGCGACCACACGATGTCGAACGAGCGCAGCGAGTCGATCACGATGACCGACAGCACGACCGCGTTGACGCCCTTGAGCTGGGGGATGACCACGTACCACAGCCGCTGCCAGGCGTTCGCCCCGTCCATCCGGGCGGCCTCGTGCAGCGCCGGGTCGATCGCCTTGAGCCCGGCCAGGAAGAGCACCATCACGTAGCCGATCTGCCGCCACAGCGCCGGCAGGATCACCGCGTACAACGCGGTCTGCGGATCGGCGAGCCAGGGGCGGATCAGCTGCTCCAGACCGACCGCGCGCAGGATCGTGTCGGCCAGCCCGTCGGGCTGGTAGAACACCCGCCAGACCAGCGCGGTCACCACGAGGGAGAAGACCACCGGGGTGAACAGCGCGGCCCGGTAGAAGCCGACGCCACGCCGGTCCCGTTGCAGTAGCAGCGCCATCCCGAAGCCGCCCACGACGGAGAGCCCGCCGAAGAGGACCAGCCAGATGACCGTGTTGACCAGGGCGCCGCGGAAGGTGGCGTCACCGGCCAACTCGACGTAGTTGTCGACGCCGATGAACTCCGGTGGCGTCTGGCCGTCCCAGCGGGTCAGCGAGAACCAGAAGCCCTGCAGCGCGGGCCAGAACACCCAGATGCTCTCGATGGCGAACGGTACGAGCACGAACGCCGCGAGCAGCGGCGACAGTCGAGCCGACCGTCGCCGCCGTCGCGGTGTGCCGGCCACCGTGGACTTCGCCGTCCGGGGTGTCTCGGCAATGGTGGACACGTCTGTCACGTCAGCCCTTGAAGACCTTCTCGGCGGAGGCCTGCCACTCGCGCAGGATCGCGTCGATCTGGTCGGGCTTGTCGATGAACTTGGTGAGCGCGGTGTCCGCGGTGGGCTGGAGCGCGTCGGTGGAGTCGCGGTTGAAGAACTGGGTCAGCTCCGCCGCGCTGTCCAGCATGGCCTTGCCCTTGGCCACCAGCGGCGAGTCGGCCGCCTTGGCCTTCGGGTGCACCGGCAGCACGATGCCGGAGCTGGACTTCACGTACTCCTCCTGCGCCTCGACCGAGGCGAAGTAGCGCAGCAGATCCTTGGTGCCGGTGGCGTTGCGGGTCTTGGCGCTGGCGAAGAAGCCGTCGGTGGGGGCCTCCTCGGCCACCGGGACGGCCGGGTCGATGATCGGGAACCGGAAGAAGTCCAGGTCGCCGAGGGCGTCCTTCGGCGCCGCGTCGGCGAAGAAGGTGCCGATCAGGAACATGCCCGTCTTGCCGGCGAGCAGCGCGGTGGTGGCCTCCTGGAACGGGTAGGCCTTGCCCTTCGGGTCGAAGTACGGCAGCACCTCACGCCAGCGGGTGAAGACGGCCTTGACCTTCGGGTCGTCGAAGCGCTGCTTGCCGGCGAGCAGCTCGCGGTGGAACGGGGCGCCGTTGACGCGGATGTTGAGGTAGTCGAACCAGGCGGAGGCGACCCAGGGGGTGTCGCCGAGGCCGATGCCGATCGGCGGGACGCCCTTGCCCTTGAGGGTCTCGCAGAGCGCCAGGAACTCGGTCCAGGTCTTGGGCTCCTGCACGCCCCACTTGGCGAAGTTGCTCTTGCGGTAGAAGAAGCCCCACCAGTAGTTGGTCATGGGCACGAAGACCTGCTTGCCGCTGGCGTCGGTGGAGAGGGTCTTCACCGACTGCGGGTACTCGGTGAGCCCCTGCCAGACGTCCGAGACGTCGAGCAGCAGGCCCTTGCTGGCGTAGTCGTTGGCCACCGAGCCCGCGTACCAGGTGTAGAGGTCCGGCGGGTTGGCCGACGTCAGATAGGTGGGCAGCTGGGTACGGAAGGTCTCCGAGGCGATCGTGTTGACCGACGCGGTGCCCTTGCCCTGCTTGTTGAAGCTCTCGACGAGCTTCTCGATCGCCGTCTTGGCCTGCGGCGAGGACAGGTTGGACTGGATGGTGACGGCGCCGGAGGCGTCGCCCGTGGACGGCCCGCTCGCGGAGCTGGCGCAGGCGCTCAGCAACGAACCGGCGCCGATCGCGCCCAGGCCGGCGAGCCCGAGGTGGCCGAGGAATCGGCGGCGACCGGGATCGAAGTCGGTCACGAAGGGTCCCTTCCTCATCGACACGCTGCGTCACGTCGCTCGGTGTCGGTCTCGTTAACGGTGTGACCAGAAGGTTGCATCCGGGCCGCTCGGGCTGTCAAGATGTATTCGTAATTAATGGTTAAACGGCTTGCGCTGGGGTGGTCGATGGGTCCGGGAACGCGCCGGTTGGACGGTAGAACAGCAGTGGTCACCGGCGCGCACGGGGGGATCGGTGCGGCCACGGCACGCCGCCTCGCGGCCGAGGGCGCCCGCGTCGCCCTGCTCGACGTCCGCGACTGCGCCCCTCTCGCCGAGGAACTGACCGCCGCGGGCGCGCAGGCACTCTCCGTGAAGACCGACGTCTCCGAGGAGGCCGACTGGGCCACCGCGATCGAGACGGTGCGGGCCGGGCTCGGCCCCGTCGACATCCTGGTGAGCAACGCGTACGCGGTGGAGGTGGCACCCGCGCACCGCACCAGCCGCGCCTCCTGGGACCACCAGCTCGGCGTCAGCCTCACCGGCGCCTTCCTCGGCGTCCGGGCCTGCCTGGACGACCTGGTCGAGCGCGCCGGCGCCGTGGTGCTGGTCTCCTCGGTGCACGCGCTGGTCGGGCTGCCCGGCCGGCCGGCGTACGCCGCCGCCAAGGGTGCGCTGGTCGCGCTCGGCCGGCAGCTGGCCGTCGAGTACGGGCCACGCGTGCGGGTCAACAGCGTGCTGCCCGGCCCGATCCTCACCGGGGCCTGGGACGGCATCGGGGAGGAGGACCGCCGCCGCAGCGTCGCGGAGACGGTCGCCAAGCGGTTCGGCACACCGGACGAGGTGGCGGCCGCCGTGGCCTTCCTCGCCTCGCCCGACGCCGCGTACGTCACCGGCACGAGCCTGGTGGTGGACGGCGGCTGGACCGCGGTGAAAGCCTCGGCCTGAGAGATCGAGACCGACGAGCGAAGAAGGCGCGAAGAGCATTGGCACAGTACGCAGGCCGTGGCGTCCACGGGCAGACCGTCGAGGCGATCGCCCGGCGGATCCTCACCGGAGAGATCGCCGAGGGCGACACCCTCAACATCGCCGCCCTCCAGGAGGAACTGGACGTCAGCCTCACCGCGCTGCGTGAGGCGCTCAAGGTCCTCTCGGCCAAGGGCATCGTGGACGCCCGGCAGAAGCGCGGCACCTTCGTCCGCCCCCGCGACGACTGGAACCTGCTCGACGGCGACGTGATCCGCTGGCAGTTCGCCGACGGGGCCGATCCGCTCCTGCTCGACAAGTTGCAGGAGGTCCGCGCCATCATCGAGCCGGCCGCCGCGCGGCTGGCCGCGGCCCGTGCCACGGCGGAGGACCTGACCGCCCTCGACATCGCGCTGTCCGGCATGGCCGACGCGCACGGCGACCCGGCGGCCGCCGTCGAGGCCGACCTCGCGTTCCACCGCGCGCTGCTCGCCGCCACCCACAACGAGCTGTTGGTCCGGATGGAAGTGGTGATGAAGACCGGGCTGGCCGAGCGCGATCGGCTGGTGCACGGCCGCGACGCCGACGACGACCCGGTGCCCAGCCACCGCGCCGTGGTCGACGCGATCCGCGCGGGCGACGAGGGCGCGGCCGAGGCGGCGATGCGCGAGCTGCTCGCCAAGGCAATCCGGGACGTGGAGAAGGTCCGGAAGGTCAACCGGTGAAGATCGAGCGTATCGAGACCTTCCTCGTCCCGCCGCGGTGGCTGTTCTGCCGGGTGGAGACCGACGCCGGCCTGGTCGGGTGGGGCGAGCCGGTGGTGGAGGGGCGCGCCGAGGTGGTGCGGGCCGCGGTCGAGGTGCTCGCCGAGTACCTCGTGGGCGAGGACCCGCTCCGCGTCGAGCAGCACTGGCAGGTGCTCACCAAGGGCGGCTTCTACCGCGGCGGGCCCGTGCTGTCCAGCGCGGTGGCCGGCCTCGACCAGGCGCTCTGGGACATCACCGGGCAGGCGTACGGGGTTCCCGTGCACGCGCTGCTCGGCGGCCCGGTACGCGACCGGGTGCGGGTCTACTCCTGGATCGGCGGTGACGAGCCCGGCGAGATCGCCGACGCGGCGGCGGCGCAGGTCGCCGCCGGCTTCACCGGGTTGAAGATGAACGCCTGCGGCCAGCTCTCGCCGATCCCCACCTCGGCCGAGGTCGACGAGGTGCTCGCCCGGGTCGCCGCCGCCCGGGCGGTGCTCGGCGACGAGCGGGACATCGCGCTGGACTTCCACGGTCGCGCCGGGCTGGCCGCGGTGCGCCGCATCCTGCCCGAGCTGGCCCCGCTGCGGCCGTTCTTCGTCGAGGAGCCGCTGCTGCCGGACCAGGCTCACCACCTGCGCGACGTGGTCGCCTGTTCGCCCGTGCCGGTCGCCACCGGGGAGCGGCTCTACAGCCGTACGGAGTTCCTGGCGCCGCTGCAGGCCGGGGTCTCCGTGGTGCAGCCCGACCTCTCGCACGCCGGGGGGATCTCGGAGGTGCGCCGCATCGCCGCGCTCGCCGAGACGTACGGCGCCCTGCTCGCCCCGCACTGCCCGCTCGGCCCGATCGCGCTGGCGGCCAGCCTCCAGGTGGCCTTCGCGACACCGAACTTCCTGATCCAGGAGCAGAGCGTCGGCATCCACTACCACCAGGGCTCCGAGCTGCTGGACTACGTGCTCGACCCGGAGCCGTTCCGGTTCGTGGACGGGCACGTCCAGCGCTTCGAGGGCCCCGGTCTCGGCATCACCGTCGACGAGGCGGCGGTCCGCCGGGCCGCCCAGAGCCCGCACGGCTGGCGCAATCCCGTCTGGCGGCACCCCGACGGCTCGTTCGCCGAATGGTGAGCGCGGACGCGCCGCCACCCCATCGGCCGGTGCCGCTGCGGGTCGACGTCGACCTCGTCCTCGGCGGGCGCTGGACGAGCCTGCGCGGCGGCGGCCGGGAGTGGCTGTGGCGGGGCCCCGAGCCGGGCCGCGCGTCGGTCGGCCCGGGTGCGGCGTTCGTGGACGCCGGCGGGCTGGAGGAGTGCCTGCCCACCGTGCGGGGCCGTCCCGACCACGGTGACGTCTGGTCCCGCCCGTGGCGGGCCGCCGGCGCCGGGGCGGCCGTCGTCGAGTGCCCGGAGTTCACGCTCACCCGGTCGCTCGCCGACCGCTCCGGCGTCCTCGTGGCCGACTACCGGCTCGCGGCCGATCCCGGGTACCGCTTCCTGTGGGCCGCGCACGCCCTGCTCGACCTGTCCCCGGCGGCCCGGCTGGAGGTCCCCACCGGCACCGCGACCCGGCTGCACCCGGAGGCCGCCGCGCTGCTGCCGCCCGGGGCCTGGCCGGCCGGGCGGCCGTGGCTGACCGGCGACTGGCCGGCGCCCGCCGGCCTGGCCCTGGACGCGCTCGGCCCCGACGACGGCAGCGCGGTGGGCGCGGTGCTGGTGGAATGCCCGCGGGCCCGCGTCGTCGACGGCGCCGACCTGCTGGAGTTCGCGCTGGAGTGCGACGGCCAGCCGCGCGGCGTCGGGCTCTGGCGTAACCTGCGCGGCTGGCCGGAGACCGGTCCGTACCGCAGCATCGGCGTGGAGCCGATGCTCGGCGCCGCCTTCGACCTGGCCGACGCGGGGCCGGGCGACGCGGCGGTCGTCCCGCCCGCCGGGGAGGTCACCTGGCGGCTGACCGTCTCCGCCCACCGCCGCGACGCAACCCGATGAACGCCCACATCCGCCGACGCGAGGAGAAGACATGCCGCTGACCGAGCCGACCGCGTGGAGCGCCGATCGGCTGGAGCTGGGCGAGGGCGCCCGCTGGGTGGACGGCCGGCTGGTCCTGGTCGACCTGCTCGCCGGGCGACTGCTCACCACGGGCGGCGACGCGCCCGGCCCGCTCGACGAGCTGCGCCGGCTGGACGTGCCGCTCGGCGCGGTGGCGCCAGTGGCCGGGCGGCCGGGGGAGTGGCTGGCCGCGGCCGGCACGGGCGTCGTCCACCTTCCGGCCGCCGGCGCACCGCGACCGGTGGCCGACCTGGAGGGCGGCCGCCCCGAGCCGGCCCGGATGAACGACGCCGTGGCCGACCCGCACGGCCGGTTCTGGGCCGGCAGCATGACGTACGCGGGGGTGCCCGGCGGTGGGTCCCTCTACCGGATGGATCCGGGCGGCGCGCCGGTGCCGGTGGTGACCGGGCTGACCATCGCGAATGGCCCGGCCTTCGACGGCGCCGGCACCACGATGTACCTGGCCGACACCCCGCGCGGGCACGTCGACCGGTTCTCCGTGGACGCGGCCACCGGAGCGCTCGGCGCCCGGGAGCCGTTCCTGCGGCTCGACCCCGGCGAGGGCGCCCCGGACGGGATGACCGTGGACGCCGACGACCACCTCTGGGTGGCGCTGTGGGGCGGCTCGGCCGTACGCCGCTACCGCCCGGACGGCACGCTCGACCGGGAGGTCCGCGTGCCTGCGGCGCAGCCGACCAGCGTGTGCTTCGGCGGGCCGGGGCTGCGCCGGCTCTTCGTGACCACGGCCCGCTACGGTCTGGCCGACCCGGGGCCGTTCGACGGCGCGCTGCTCGCCGTGGACCTGCCGATCGCCGGGCGCCCGGCCGCGCCGGCCACGGCCGGCTGAGGAGGCCGCGCCCGCAAGCGCGGACGAGACACACAGGACGGTCGTGGGCCCTGCGACACCGCCGGGCCCACGACCGTTTCCGGCGAAGGGTTGCCATTACGTGATCTTCGACGGGTCGACAGCCGGCCGGCGATCCATGAGCATGGTCATCCGGGCGTCAGTTTCCACACTCACAGTGCGAAAACATGCCCGGACTCTACTCGGACACGGCGTGCCGCCGGCCCTGTGACCCAACCGGTGGCACGCCCTGTCGCCATGCAAAGGAGCACGCATGCGACATCGCCGTTCCACCCCGTACGGCGCGCTCGCCCTCGTCACCGCCGTCGCGCTGCTGGTCGGCGCAGGCGACCCGGCGTCGGCCGGCCCCACGCCGCCGGCGCCGGCCGCGCCACCGGCCGCGGCGCCGGCGCTGGTCGAGCCGGGCGGGCAGCCGACCCGCACCCTGACCCTGATCACCGGTGACCGCGTCGAATCCTCGGCCGGCCGGATCGCCGTCACCCCGCGGCACGGGGTCCAGTTCCTCCGCTACCGGCACGGCGACGACCAGTACGTCGTACCGTCCGACGCGCTGGCACTGCTGCGGGAGGACCGGCTCGACGAGCGGCTCTTCAACGTGAGCCAGCTTCTCGCCGACGGGTTCGACCGCCGCGCGGAACTGCCGCTCATCGCGTCCGACCTGACCGGCATGCGTGGGCTGAGCGCACAGCGGCACCTGGCGTCCGTCGACGGATTCGCCGCCGCGATCCCCGTCGCCGAGCTGCCAGGGCGCTGGCCGACGCTGCGGGACTCGCTGCGCGGCGGCAAGCTCTGGCTGGACGGCATCCGCAGGCCGGCCCTCGACGTCAGCGTGCCGGCCAGCGGCGCCCCGGCCGTCTGGGCGGCCGGTTACGACGGCTCCGGGGTGAAGGTGGCCGTGCTCGACAGCGGGGTCGACACCACCCACCCCGACTTCGCCGGCCGGGTGGCCGCCCGGCGTAACTTCGTCACCGACTATGAGACGACCGACGACGACCTCGCCGGACACGGCACGCACGTCGCCTCCATCCTCGCCGGCAGCGGAGCGGCCTCCGACGGGAGGTACCGCGGCATGGCTCCCGGGGCGAGCCTGCTGGTCGGCAAGGTCTGCTTCAGCTACCAGGGGCTCGGCGCCGCCTGCCCTGACTCGGCCATCCTCGAAGGGCTGCACTGGGCCGCCGAGTCCGGTGCCCGGGTGGTCAACCTGAGCCTCGGCGCGGACGACCAGCCCGGCGTCGACCCGATCGAGGCCGCCGTCAACGACCTCACCGCCCGGTACGGCACCCTCTTCGTGGCGGCCGCCGGCAACAGCGGCTGGGTGCCGCAGTCGGTCGGCTCCCCGGCGTCGGCCGACGCCGCCCTCGCGGTCGGCAACGTCGACAAGTACGGCGCCCGCAGCTGGGATTCCGGCCAGGGCCCCCGGCTCGGGGACTACGCCGTCAAGCCGGAGATCACCGCCCCCGGTACGGCCATCACCGCCGCCCGCTCGGCGACCGCCGACGTCGCCCCGCCCGGTGAGCGGTACGTCTCGTTCAGCGGTACGTCGATGGCGAGCCCGCACGTCGCGGGCGCGGCGGCACTGCTCGCCCAGGCGCACCCCGACTGGCGTTCCGACCAGCTCAAGTCGGCGCTGATGGGGGCCGCCCGGCCGAACCCCACGATCGACCTGTTCGGCCAGGGCGCCGGCCAGCTCGACGCGGCCCGGGCACTAGCCCAGCCGGTCACCGCCAACCCGCCGACGGTCACCTTCGGCTTTCGGGCGTACCCGCACGACGCGGAGGACGTGGTGACCCGTACGGTCACCTACCGCAACGACGGCCCCGCCCCGATCACCCTGCGGCTCGCCCTGAGCGGCACCGCGCCGGCCGGTGTGGTCACGTTGGACAGCGACACGGTCTCCGTACCGGCACACGGAACGGCGCCGGTCCGGATCACCGCCGACACCCGGGCCGGCGGCGACGCGTACGGGACCTTCGGCGGCCGGCTGGTCGCCACCGCCGACGGCGTGAGTGTGCAGACGCCGTTCAGCGTCTTCCGGGAACAGCCGTCGGCCGACGTCCACGTCCAGGTCACCGCCCGGACCGACGCGCCGCAGGAGGTGGTCACCCAGCTCGGCAACGTCGCCACCGGCGAGTTCGTTGTGAGCTACGACAGCGCGGACACGTTCCGGGTGCCGATGGGCGACTACGTCGTGCTCAGCATGGGCATCAGCGAGGACGGCACGGGCACCGTCCTGGCCAACGGCCGGCTGACCATCGACCGGGCGACGACCGTCGTGCTCGACGGTCGCCGGGCCCGGCCGGTGGACATCCGCCTGCCCGACCGGGACGCCAGGCCGATCGTCGGCGAGGTGGAGGTCCTGCACACCGGTGGGCCGCAACTGTTCGGCATGAGCCTCACCGGCGACCCGGCCTCCATCTACACCGCCGACCTGGGCCCGAGGAATGTCGCGGGTCTCGTCACCTCCGTGACGGCGGTCTTCGCCCGCCCCGACCAGACCGGTGACTTCACCGCCAGCCCGTACACCTACCAGACCGGCTGGTACCAGACGGGCTCGTTCATCACGGGCTTCACACGTCATCTCGGCCGGCGTGACGTCGCCCGGGTTCGGGTCAGCTACGCGTCGGCGGCGGTCGGCGGTGTGGGGACCCGGGTCGCCTTCCCGGTGATCCCCGGGGTCGACTACCCGGACGGCCTCGTCCTTCCCCGGACCCCGCTGCCGGCGGAGCGCACCGAGTACCACGCCGGCAACATCGGGTGGACGTCGACCTTCGAGGAGGGCGTCGGCGCGGGAGCGGACTACCGACGGCTCGCGCAGTTCGAGGCGCCGCGGTCGGACTACCGGGCCGGAAGGGACTACACCGAGGAGTGGAACGGGGCGGTCTTCAGCACGCCGATGACGCCGGCCTTCCCCGAGTACCCGGCGATCGAGCGGCGGGGCAACGAGTTCCTCCTGCGGCTCGACGGCTACGCCGACGCCGCCGGCCATCGCGGTTTCGCCGAGGCCGCGGGGCTGACCGGTGCGCTCGCCCTGTACCGCGACGGCACGTTGGTCGAGGAGCGGGCCGGGGCGTTCGCCGGGATCGACGTGGGTGCGCCGGAGCGGTCCCGCTACCGGCTGTCGTACGGCTTCACCCAGCCGGCGCCGGCACGGCTCTCCACCCGCGTCCAGACCGTCTGGGAGTTCGACTCGGCGTACACCGCCACCGGCACCGCGCTGCCGCTGACGGCCGTCGGCTTCGCGCCCCGGCTCGATGCCTCCAACGCGGCGAAGCGCCACGGCGTCACGGTGGTGCCGCTGACGTTCACGCGTCAGGCCGGCGCCCGCCCGGTCGCCCGGGTCGAGATGGAGGTCTCGTCCGACGACGGCGCGCACTGGAGCAGGGTGCCGGTGCTGCCGCTGCCGGGCGGTCACACCGCGCTCCTGCGGAACCCGGGCAGGGCCGGGTTCGTGTCGCTGCGCGCCCGCGTCGTCGACACGGCCGGCGCGGTCGTCACCACGACCGTGATCCGGGCGTACGAGATCCGCTGACGCGGTCACCGGTGGAGCCGTCCGAGGTCGGGCGGCTTCACCGGCGCGTCCGGCCGGTGACCGCGGTTACCGCGCGCCGGTCCGTCGGCCGGGCCCGCCCGGGCGGCCCGTACGATTCCGCGCGTGACTCTACGGGGCGAGATCCGGTCCGACGCGCCGCTGCTGGTGCTGGCCGTGCAGGAGGAGGCAGCGCACCTCGGCGGCGACCTGCCGGTGCTGCTCACCGGAATGGGCAAGGTCAACGCCGCGACCGCCGTGGCGGCGGCCCTGGCCACCGGGCCGAAGCCGAGCCTGGTGCTCAACCTCGGCACCGCCGGGGCGCTGCGCCCGGGTTGGGCCGGCGTCCACGAGATCGGCACGGTGCTCCAGCACGACCTCGACACCGAGCTGCTGCGCACCCTCACCGGGCAGATCTACGGCGCGCCGCTGACCCTCGGCACCCGGACCGCGGTGCTGGCCACCGGCGACACGTTCGTGGCCGAGGAGGCCGCGCGCGCCCGGCTGGCGCGCCAGGCGGACCTCGTCGACATGGAGGGCTACGCGGTGGCCTGGGCCGCGGCGCGGGCCGGCGTGCCGTGCCGGCTCGTGAAGCGGGTCAGCGACGAGGCGGGCGAGGGTGCCGACCGGGCCTGGCGGGACGCGGTCGACGACTGCGCCCGCGACCTCGCCGACTGGGTCCGGCGCGAGTTCGCCTGATCCGGCCCGGGTTACCCTACGGCGGACCGTCGCCCGGCCGGGGACGGGGAAGCGGGGGTGGGCCGTGCGGGCACGGAGGTCCGGCGGGCTCGCCGCACCGAGGCCCGGTGGGCGCCGGTGAGCGGCGGCCGGCTGCTCGCGGTCAGCGACCTGCACGTCCGGTACGCCGAGAACCGCGCGGTGGTCGACGGTCTGCGGCCCGGCTCCGACGACGACTGGCTGATCGTCGCCGGTGACGTGGCCGAGTACGCGGCCGACGTCCGGGCCACCCTGGCCCTGCTGCGCGACCGGTTCGCCACCGTGATCTGGGCGCCGGGCAACCACGAGCTGTGGACGCTGCGCGACGACCCGGTCCAGCTGCGCGGGGAGCCGCGCTACCGGGCGCTGGTCGAGATGTGCCGCGACCTGGGCGTGCTTACGCCCGAGGACGACTATCCGATGTGGTCCGGTCCCGGCGGCCCGGTGACCGTGGCGCCGCTGTTCCTGCTGTACGACTACTCGTTCCACGCTCCCGGGACGTCCACGATGGAGGAGTCGCTGCGCCGGGCGTACGAGGCCGGGGTGGTGTGCACCGACGAGATGCTGTTGCACCCGGACCCGTACCCGGGTCGGGACGCCTGGTGCGCGGCGCGGGTCGCGGAGACCGAACGGCGGTTGGCGGCCGTCGACCCGGGCCTGCCGACGGTGCTGGTCAACCACTTTCCGCTGGTCCGCGAGCCCACCCGGGTGCTGCGCCACCCCGAGTTCGCCCAGTGGTGCGGCACGACCCGCACCGCCGACTGGCACCTGCGGTTCCGGGCGGCGGCGGTGGTCTACGGCCACCTGCACATCCCGCGCACCACCTGGTACGACGGGGTGCGGTTCGAGGAGGTGTCGCTGGGCTACCCCCGGGAGTGGCGCCCGCGCGGCGTGCCCGCGCTGCCCCGGGTGGTGCTGCCGGCCCCGCATGCGGCCGGACCGGGCACCGGTGGGGCTTGAATGCCGGACGGTGCCGGCGGATGCTGGAGACGCATCGACAAAAGCCGATAGATTCGGAGGTCCGGATGCGCCGTCTCCCGCTCGTCGCCCTCGTCCTGGCCGCACTGCTGCTCGGTACCCCGGGCGCCGCTCACGCCCGCTCGGCCCCGACCGCCGAGACCCGCCCCGACGCCGCGGTCGCCGTGCTCGCGCAGGTGCGCACCGCCGGCACCGCCTGGGGCCTCGACCCGGCCACCGGCCGGATGGTCCTCACCGTCGACGACACCGTCACCGGGCGCGAGCTGGCCGCGCTGCGGGAGACCACGGCGCGCGCCGGTGCCCTGCTGCGTCACGAGCCCGGCCGGTTGCGCCCCCTGATCGCGGGCGGTCAGTCGATCTACGGCGGGGGTGGTCGCTGCTCGCTGGGCGCCAACGTCCGCAGCGGCACCACCTCGTACTTCGTCACCGCCGGGCACTGCACCAGCCTCGCCGGCACCTGGTACGCCGACAGCGGGCAGACCACCGTCCTGGGCACCCGCACCGGCAGTAGCTTCCCCGGCAACGACTACGGCGTGGTGCGCTACACGGGGACGATCGCCCACCCCAGCGCCGTGTACACCTACCCGGGCCTGCTCACGATCAACGGCACCGCCACCGCGTCCATCGGCCTCGCGGTCTGTCGCAGCGGCTCCACGACGGGCGTCCGCTGCGGGGTCGTCACGGGCCTCAACCAGACCGTGAACTACGCGACCGGCGTCGTGTACGGGCTGATCCGCACCAACATCTGCGCCGAGCCCGGCGACAGCGGCGGCCCGCTCTACGTCGCCGCCACGGGCCGGATCGTCGGCATCCTCTCCGGCGGCAGCGGCAACTGCACCAGCGGCGGCACCACCTACTACCAGCCGATCCAGGAGATCCTGGCCGCCTACGGGCTCACCATTCCCTGACCGCGGGCCACCGGCCGGCGGACCGCGGTCAGCGGCCGGCGGGCCGCTCGCCGTCGCTGGGCCGCTCTTCCTCGGCCGGCCGGTCGAGGAAGAGCAGCCGCGCCCGCTTCTCCGGCAGCTGGATCAGCGGCCCGAGCCGGAAGCCGGTACGCCGCAGCCGGGCTATGGCCCGCTCGTTGCGCGCGTCCGGCTCAGCCACGAGCCGTCGCCGGCCCGGATCGGCCCACAGGAAGTCGAGAAGAGCGCCGAGCAGGGCCCCCGTGAACCCCGGCTCGCTGCCCGCCGGCGGGCCGACGAGCAGGTGCAGGCCGAAGTCGCCGGGCTGGACGGGATAGCACTCGCCGACCGGGTCGGCGCCCGGCTCGTACGTCTGGAGCAGCGCCACCGGCCGCCCGTCCCGATGCACGAGGTACGCGTGGTGCGTGGCCAGCGCGTCCAGGTACGCGTAGATCTCCCGCACCCGCTCGCGGCTGGCGTCCCGCATGCCCCAGAACCGGGCCCGATCCTGGGTGACCCAGCCGTGCAGCAGCTCGGCGTCCCGGTCCGGGTCGACCGGCCGGACGACGACCCGGCCGAACCCGGGTACCGCCCGGTCGTACCGGTGCGGGTCGGTGTGGTGGCGCGTCGGGGTGCTCTGGTCAGTGGCCATCTCGCTCCTCCGTGAGCTGGTCCCAGTCGGTGGTCACGGGCAGGAGGTCCCCGGCCAGCCACACTGGCGTCTGGTCGTGGTGGTGCCGGTCGCCGGGCACCCCGGAGGCGCCGAACGGCACCACCCAGCTGCTGCGCGCCCGGTCGGCGAGGTCCCACACGTAGCGGGCCGCCGGCCCCCGGGCGCAGTCGTGGGTGACGCCGGGGACGCTGGACGTGGCGAGTACGCAGTCGTGGTCACCGGCGAGCCCCGGCACCGGGCCGGCGTCGGCCTCCGGTACGGCCCGCCACGGCGTGAGCCGGTGCAGCTCACCCCAGTGCGGGACCGCCGCGGCCGTGGCCACCTCCTCGACAGCGGCGCGCAGCAGCGCCTCGGGCCCGCCGTCACCCAGCAGCCCGCTGCCCAGCACCGCCTCCAGCGCGTACGCGATCCGCGGCGTGAGGGCCAGCCACGGATGGAACACCTCCGGGTAGGGCGGCGGGTCGGCGAGCGGGGCCAGCGCCGGGTGGACCGCGAGCCGCCGCACCAGCGCGGCCCGGACCAGCGCGTACGCCGACGCGTCGCGGCTGTCGGCGGCCATCCGGCGGTCCCAGCGCAGCAACCGGTCGCGCAGCGCGGCCGCGGCCGGAGCGAGCGGGCCGAGCCCGGCCAGCCGGGCCAGCAGGGGCTCCGCCGAGCCCAGGTGGGTGTCGGAGTGCACGGCGGCCATGGCACCGGCCGTCCAGTCCGCGCGGGCGGCGAGCAGCGCGTGGATCCGGTCGGCGCGGTACGGCGGAGCGAACTCGACGCCGAGCGGCGTGGCGACGCCGCGGGCGTTGGCCATCACCGCGCAACCGTCCACGCCGGCGCGCGGCATCGGCGCGTACCAGCCCCGCCAGGCGTGCGTCGCGTCCCAGGCGGGGACCACCCGCAGCCGGTTCGCCGGATGCCGCACGGGCACCGCCCCGGCCACCCGGTGCAGCAGCCCACCGCGCGTGTCGGCGGCCTGGAGCACGTTGACCGGCTCGATCCAGCGGTCGGACGCCGCGTCGACGTCGGCCACGGTGCGGGCGCGCAGCAGCGCCGGCAGCGCCGCGAAGCCGAGGTCCGCCCGCACCCGGGGCGGGTAGCGGAGGCTGACGGCCCGCCGCGCGTCCGGGCCGCCCACGACGACGGGCCCCCGGTCGGTCTCGACGACCTCCACCTCGACCGGGTCGTCGCCCGCCACCTCGATCGTCTCGGTGTGCGCGGCCGCGGGACGCCAGCCGTCCGGCCCGTACGCCTCGACCGCGCCGCCACGGCGTCGCAGCCGCTCCGCGTAGAGGTCCTGGTAGTCGGCCATCGCGTTGGTGATCGCCCAGGCCACCCCGCCGGTGTGGCCGAAGTGGGCGATGCCGGGGACGCCCGGCACGGCCAGGCCCACGACGTCGTACTCCGGGCAGGCCAACCGGATCTGCTGGTACACGCCGGGGTCCTCGATGAAGCGGTGCGGGTCGCCGGCCAGCAGGGCGGCGCCGCTCGCCGTGCGGTTACCGGCCACCAGCCAGCCGTTGCTGCCGGCGGTGGCCGGGGCGTCGGCGGCGAACAGGGTCATGGCCGGCTCGCCGAGGCGGTCGGCGACGTGCTCGCGCCACAGCTTCGTCGGGACGTTGGCGAAGAGGATGTGGTGGGACAGCCACACCGCGAGCGGCGTCCACGGCTCCCACCGGCCGGGCGTCAGCCCGACGGCGGCGAACTCGGGCGCCCGCGCGGCCCCCGCGGCCAGCCCGGCGTTGACCCCGTCGACGTAGCCACCCACCCAGGCGGCGGTGGCCGGGTCGAGGGCGGCGTGGCAGCGGCGGGCGGTGTCGGCCAGCCGGGCCTGCCGGGCGAACCGGTCCCAGCCCACCGCCTCGACGCCCAGGAAGGACGCACTGGTGCCCACGGCCCGGTGCCGCTCCACCTCCAGCTGCCAGGCCCGGTCGTACGCGGTCACCCGCCCCTGCGCCACCACGAGCGCGTGCGGGTCGTCGGCGCGCAGGTGGGGGACGCCCCACCGGTCGCGGTAGACCCGCGTCACGCCGGCTCCGGGGCGAGCCGACCGGCCCGGCGGCGGGCGGCCGGGACGACCAGCGGCGTGCCGCTCTCCGGGTCCTCGATCACCCGGCAGGGCAGCCCGAAGACCTCCGCCACCAGGTCGGCGGTGACCACCTGCCCGGGCTCGCCCGCGGCGACGACCCGCCCGTCGCGCATCGCGATCAGGTGCGTGGCGTACCGGGCCGCGTGGTTCAGGTCGTGCAGCACCGCGACCAGGGTGCGGCCCTGTTCCTCGTGCAGCCGGGCACACAGGTCCAGGATCTCGATCTGGTGGGCGATGTCCAGGTACGTGGTCGGTTCGTCGAGCAGCAGCAGCGGCGTCTGCTGGGCCAGCGCCATGGCGATCCACACCCGTTGGCGCTGCCCGCCGGACAGTTCGTCGACCGCCCGGTCGGCGAGGTCGGCCACGCCGGTGGCCGCCATGGACTCCTCCACCACCCGCTCGTCCTCGCGCGACCACTGCCGCAGGAGACCCTGGTGCGGGTACCGGCCGCGGGCCACCAGCTCCGCCACGCTGATGCCGTCCGGCGCGATCGAGGACTGGGGCAGCAGCCCGAGCGTACGGGCCACCTGACGCGCCGGCCGGCGGTGGATGTCCTCGCCGTCGAGCAGCACCGCGCCGGCGGCCGGCTTCAGCATCCGGGACAGCGCCCGCAGCAACGTCGACTTGCCGCACGCGTTGGGCCCGATGACGACCGTGAACGACCGGTCCGGCACGGCGACGCTCAACCCCTCGGCGATGGTGCGCCGGTCGTAGGCGAGGGTCATGTCGGTGCCGCTGAGCCGTGGGCTGCCGGCCTGCATCAGGTGGTGCTCCGTTCTCGTCGGGGTGGTGCCGTCCTCGGGGCTCCGCCGCCCGGTCCGCCCGCTCACAGCCGACCCGCCCTGCGTTCCATCGCGAGCAGCCACACCAGGTACGCGCCGCCGATCGCGCCGGTGACCGCGCCGGCCGGCAGTTGCTGCTCGGCGAACGCCCGTTGCGCCAGCAGGTCGGCGCCTACCAGCAGTGTCGCGCCCACACACATCGCGGGCAGCAGGTTCGGGCCGGGGGAGCGGGTCAGGCGACGGGCGAGGTGCGGCGCGGTCAGCGCCACGAACGACACCGGCCCGGCGGCCGCCGCCGCGAACGCGACCAGCAGCACCGCCGCGCCGAGCAGCACGAGGCGCAGCCCGCGCACCGGCACGCCCAGCGCGGCCGCCGTGTCGTCGCCCATCTCCAGCATCCGCAGCGCCGGCCCGCAGCCGAGCAGCACGAGCGGGGCGAGGACGCCCAGCACGCCCAGTAGCGGCAACGCCTCGGACCAGCCGCGCCCGTCGAGGCTGCCGGTGAGCCAGAGCACCGCCCGTGCGGCGTCCATGAGCGGCGCCCGGGTGAGCAGGTAGCCGTTGACGCCGGTGAGGATGGCCGTGACACCGATGCCGACGAGCACCAGCCGGTAGCCGTGGACGCCGTTGCGCCAGGTGAGGGCGTACACGAGCAGCCCGGTCGCGAGACCGCTGGCGACCGCCGCGCCGGAGAGCGCGAGGCTGCTGCCGCCGAGCACGACCACCACGAGCGCGCCGGTCGAGGCGCCCTGGGTGAAGCCCAGCAGGTCCGGGCTGCCGAGCGGGTTGCGCACCAGCGCCTGGAACACCGCGCCGGCCAGCCCCAGCGCGGCGCCGACCAGCAGGGCCGTGACGAGGCGGGGGAGTCGCAGCTCGTGGATGATGAAGGTCTCGGCAGGGGTGCCGCCGCCGGTGAGGGTGCGCAGCACGTCGGCCGGGGACATGGGGTAGTCGCCGCCCGCGACGGCCAGGACGCCGAGGCCCGCGGCGAGCAGGGCGCACGCCACGCCGACCAGCAGCGCGCGGGGGCGGAAACGCAGCGAGAGCCCGCCGGGGGTACGCAGCACGGTCACGGTCGGGCCACCCGCCCGCGCAGCACCAGCCAGAGGAAGAGCGGCCCGCCGAGCACCGCCGTCACCATGCCGACCTGGAGCTCACCGGGCCGGCCGAGCACCCGGCCGAGCACGTCGGCGCCGAGCAGCAGCACCGGCGACAGCATCGCGCAGTACGGCAGCAGCCACCGCAGGTCGGGCCCGGTGAGGGCGCGCACCAGGTGCGGCACGAGCAGCCCGACGAAGACGATCGGCCCGCACGCCGCGGTGGCCGCGCCGCAGAGCAGCGTGACCGCCACGATGACGGCGGCCCGGATCAGCGCGGGACGTGCGCCGAGCGCCCGGGCCGCGTCGTCGCCGAGGGCGAGCGCGTTGAGCGGGCGTGCGGTGGCCAGCGCCACGACCAGCCCGGCCGCGAGGAACGGCAGCACCCGGGTCACCGTCGCCGAGTCGGCGCTCGCCAGCGAACCGACGGTCCAGAACCGCAGGCGGTCCAGCGACGCGGCGGAGAGCAGCATCGCGGCGCTGACGTACGAGTAGAGGGTGGCGTTCAGCGCGGCGCCGGCGAGGGCGAGCCGGGCCGGGGTGGCACCACGCCCGCCGCCGACGGCGTACACGAGCGCGGTGACCGCCGCTGCGCCGAGCAGCGCGAACCAGACGTAGCCGTTCAGCGCGGTGACGCCGAGCAGGGCCGCGGTCGCCACCGCGGCGGACGCGCCGGCGTTGATGCCGAGGAGGCCCGGGTCGGCGAGCGGGTTTCGGGTGAGCGCCTGCATGACCGCGCCCGCCACGCCGAGCGCCGCGCCGGCGAGCAGGCCGAGCAGCGTACGCGGCAGCCGCATCCGGTGCACCACGGCGTACTCCGCCGAGTCGGGGTGGAGCAGGCCGGACCAGACGTCGGCGAGCGGGAGCTGTTTCGCGCCCACCGCGATGCTGAGCACGACCACGGCGGTGAGCAGCAGCGCGGCGGCGGCCAGGCCGGCGGCCCGGACGGTGCTGCGGCTGCGCCGGCTCGCGGGTGGGGACGTCGCCGCGAGGTCACCGTGCGGTGGGGAGTGGGTGACGGACAGTGTGAACTCCGGTGTGGGAAACGCCGTACATGACTTGACAGCGGATTAGGTTAGGTTAACCTAACCGCGCTGTCCATGGTCATCCCCGACCCTGATCGAAAGACAACACCATGCGTGATCCCGTCTCCGTCCGTCGTGTCACCCGCCGTGGTCTGCTGGCCGGCGGCGCCGCCACCTTCGCCCTTCTGATGACCGGTTGCGGCGCGGACGGTGACGCCGCCGAACCGGCCGCGAGCGGCAGCGGTGGCCCGTGGTCGTTCACCGACGACCGCAACGAGAAGCTGAGCGCCGACAGCCGGCCGACCAGGGTCGTGGCCTTCACCGGCGCCGCGGCGGCCCTGGTCGATTTCGGACTCGACAAGCAGGTCGTCGGCGTGTTCGGCGAGACGAAGCGTGCCGACGGCACGGCCGATCCGCAGGCCGGCGACCTGAACGTGGAGAGCGTGGAGATCCTCGGCAACGTGTGGGGCGAGTTCAGCGTCGAGAAATACGCGGCCCTGCGCCCCGAACTGCTCGTCACCCACATGTACGACCCGGGCGCCCTCTGGTACGTGCCGGACGAGAGCAAGAACAAGATCCTCCCGCTCGCGCCCAGTGTCGCGGTCACCACGGCGCGGGTGCCCATGACCAAGCCGATCGAGCGGTACGCCCAGCTCGCCGAGTCCCTCGGCGCGGACCTGTCGGCGAAGAAGGTCACCGACGCCAAGGCCCGCTTCGAGGCGGCCGCCGAGTCGGTCCGCCAGGCGGTGAAGGCGAACCCGGGCATCAAGGTGATGGCCGCGTCCGGCAGCCCGGACCTGTTCTACGTCTCCAACCCGAAGGTCAGCACCGACCTCATGTACTTCGCCGAACTCGGCGTCGACATCGTGGTGCCCACCAAGCTGGAGGCCGGCGACTACTTCGAGGCGCTCAGCTGGGAGAACACCGGGAAGTTCCCGGCCGACCTGATCCTGCTCGACAACCGCAGCACCGCCCTCCAGCCCAAGGACCTCGCCGCCAAGCCCACCTGGACCCAGCTGCCGGCCGTCAAGGCCAACCAGGTCACCCCGTGGGACGCGGTCCCGCGCTTCTCGTACGCCGGCGCGGCGCCGCTGCTGGAGAACCTGGCGACGGCGATCCGGAACGCGAAGAAGGTCAGTTGATGGGCACCGCCCTCGCCCTCCGGTACCGCTTCTACGCCGCGCAGGTCGCCGGAGTCCGGCGCGTCGGCGCCAGCACGATCCGGGTCACCTTCGGCGGGCAGGACCTGGCCGGGTTCGCGGGCGGCGGCCGGGACCAGAGCGTCTCCCTCTTCCTGCCGCACCCGGGGCAGCCCGCCCCGGTGCTCCCGGCCGCCGGGACCGACGACTGGTTCGGCGCGTACCGGGCGCTCGACCCGGCGGTCCGGGCGGTGATGCGCTCGTACACCATCCGGGAGCAGCGACCGGAACGCGCCGAGGTGGACATCGACTTCGTGAGCCACGGCGACGGCGGCCCGGCCTCCCGCTGGGCCAACCGGGCCGGCCCCGGCGACCGGGTGGTGCTGCTCGGCCCGGCGCTCCCCGAGAACCCCAGCGTCTGCTTCCGGCCGCCGGACGACACCGCGCTGATCCTGCTCGTCGCCGACGAGACCGCGCTGCCGGCGGTCGGCGGGATCCTCGACTGGCTCCCCGCCGGGGCCCACGTCCGGGCCTGGATCGAGGTGCCCGACCCCACCGACATCCAGCCGCTGCCCACCGAGGCCCACGCCGAGGTGACCTGGCTCGTCCGCGGCGCCACACCGCCCGGCAGCAGCCTGCTGGTCGACGCGGTCCGCGCGGCCCGCCTGCCCTCGGTCACCCCGTACGCGTGGGTCGCCGGCGAGTCCTCGATGGTGCGGGGCGTACGCCGGCACCTGGTCGGCGAGCGTGGCATCGACAAGGCGCGCGTCACCTTCACCGGATACTGGCGCCGCGGCGCCTCCGAGGACACGTTCCGCGCCGAGCGGTAGCGCCTCACCCCGTCGCGGCGCGCCGCCCGGTCGCCGTCCCACCCCGCCTCCCACCCCGCCGTCCTGCCGCCGTACCCCACGGCGGCGGGTTCCGGCTGCCCGAAACCCGTCCGCAACCGAGCGTGGAGGACCTGCCATGAGCCTGCCGGGACACACCGTCGAGACCCCCGCGGCCCCGCCCGACGCACGGACACACCTTCTCAACGGCGGATCGGTCGCGCGGTACCGTGCGACGCTCGCCGACGGCGTCGACCGAATCGCCAAGCGGGTCGCCGACGCCGACCGCCCGTTCACCGGCGTGACCCCCGCCGAGCTGGCTCCGCGGATCACCGGCGTCGACCTGGACCGGCCGCTCGGCGACGCCGGCGCCGCCCTCGACGAACTGGAGCAGGTCTACCTCCGCGACGCCGTCTGGTTCCACCACCCCCGCTACCTCGCCCACCTGAACTGTCCCGTCGTCATCCCGGCGCTGCTCGGCGAGGCGGTGCTCACCGCTGTCAACTCCTCACTGGACACCTGGGACCAGAGCGCCGGAGCCACCCTCGTCGAACGGCGGCTGATCGACTGGACGGCGGCACGCATCGGCCTCGGCCCGGCCGCCGACGGCGTCTTCACCAGCGGCGGCAGCCAGTCCAACCTCCAGGCGCTGCTGCTGGCCCGGGAGGAGGCGTGCCGGGACGCGACCGGTCCCGAGGCCCGTCGGGACCTGCTGCCCCGGCTGCGCGTCATCACCTCCGCGGCCGGCCACTTCAGCGTGCAGAAGTCGGCGAAGCTGCTCGGCCTCGCCCCGGACGCCGTGCTGACCGTGCCCACCGACGCGCAGCGGCGGATGATCCCGGCGGCGGTACGGCGGCAGATCGAGCGGTGCCGCCGCGAGGGGCTGGTCGTGATGGCCGTGGTGGCCACCGCGGGCACCACCGACTTCGGGTCGATCGACCCGCTCGCCGACATCGCCGCGCTCTGCGCCGCCGCCGGCGTGTGGCTGCACGTCGACGCCGCGTACGGCTGCGGTCTGCTCGTGTCGCCGACCCGCCGCCACCTGCTCGACGGCATCGAGCGGGCCGACTCGGTGACCGTCGACTACCACAAGTCGTTCTTCCAACCGGTCAGCTCCAGCGCCGTGCTGGTCCGCGACCGGCGGACGCTGCGGCACGCCACCTACCACGCCGACTACCTCAACCCCGCCCGGATGGTGGAGCAGCGCATCCCCAACCAGGTCGACAAGAGCCTCCAGACCACCCGCCGCTTCGACGCCCTCAAGCTCTGGCTCACCCTGCGGGTGATGGGCCCCGACGGGGTCGGCGCCCTCTTCGACGAGGTGATCGAGCGTGCCGCCGGCGCCTGGGAGCTGATCAGCGAGGACCCGCGGTTCGAGGTGGTCACCCGCTCGCCGTTGAGCACCGTGGTGTTCCGGTACCTGCCCACCGGGCCGAACCGGCACCACGCCGACGGAGCGAACCTGCACGCGCGGGAGGCGCTGGCCGCCTCCGGTGCCGCGCTGGTCGCCAGCACCACCGTGGACGGCCGCCACTTCCTGAAGTTCACCCTGCTCAACCCCGAGACCACCCTCGACGACGTCGGGCACGTGCTGGAACTCGTCGCGCAGTACGCGGGCCGGTACGTGCACGAGCGGACCACCGCCGACCTGGCCTGCCAGGTCAGCTGACCACCGTAGGTTTGCCGAACGCGCCCCGGGAGGGCCGGATGACCACGCACGACTTCATCGCCATCGGGCTCGGCCCGTACAACCTGGGCCTGGCCTGCCTGACCGCACCGATCCCCGACCTGGACGGGGTGTTCCTCGAGGCCCGGCCGGGTGTCGACTGGCACCCGGGCATGTTGCTGGAATCGGCGCGGTTGCAGACGCCGTTCCTGGCCGACCTGGTGACCCTCGCCGACCCGACCTCGCCGTTCTCCTTCCTCAGCTACCTCAAGGAGACCGGCCGCCTCTACCCGTTCTACATCCGGGAGAACGTCTACCCGCTGCGCAGCGAGTACAGCGCCTACTGCCGCTGGGCCGCCGCGAAGCTGCCGAACCTGCGCTTCGGGCACGAGGTCACCACTGTCGAGTACGACCCGGCCGCCGAGGAGTACGTGGTGCGGGCCCGGGTCGCCGACGGTGACACGGTCACCTACCGCGGCCGGCACCTCGTGCTCGGCACCGGCACCCCGCCGTACGTGCCGGACGCCTGCGCCGGGTTGGGCGGCGACGCCGTCCACACCTCCCGCTACCTGGAGCACCGTACGGCGCTGCGGGCCAAGCGGAGCATCACCGTGCTCGGCAGCGGGCAGAGCGCGGCCGAGATCTACCACGACCTGCTCACCGACATCGACGCGTACGGCTACCAGCTGAACTGGGTCACCCGCTCGCCCCGGTTCTTCCCGCTGGAGTACACGAAGCTCACGCTGGAGATGACCTCACCGGACTACGTGGACTACTTCCACGCGCTGCCCGAGCGGACCCGCTACCGGCTGGAGTCCGAGCAGGAGGGGCTGTTCAAGGGGATCAGCGCCGACCTGATCGACGGCATCTTCGACCTGCTCTACGAACGAAGCGTGCCCGGCCCCGTGAACACGCGGCTGCTCACCAACACCGAACTGGTCAGCGCCGCGTACGACGCGACCGCCGGGGCGTACACCCTGGGGCTGCGCCACGTCGAGCAGGAGCGCGACGTCACGCTCCGCACCGAGGGCCTGGTGCTCGCCACCGGCTACCGCTACCGGACCCCGGCGTTCCTGGAACCGGTGCGCGACCGGATCCGCTGGGACTCCCACGGCCGCTTCGACGTGGCCCGCAACTACAGCATCGACCACACCGGGCGGGGCATCTTCCTCCAGAACGCCGGCACCCACACCCACAGCATCACCTCGCCCGACCTCGGCATGGGCCCGTACCGCAACTCCTGGATCATCCGCGAGCTGCTCGGCCGGGAGCACTACCCGATCGAGAAGAGCATCACCTTCCAGGAGTTCGGGGCACCCGCGGGGATGACGTCGTGACCGCGTTCACGAGGACCGACCCGCGCCTCGGCGAGTTCACCCTGCGGCCGGTCGACCCGGACGCCGACGCCGCGCTGCTGCACCGCTGGGTGACCCACCCCAAGGCGGCGTTCTGGCTCATGCAGGACGCGGACGTGGTTCGCGTCGCCGAGGAGTACCGGCGCATCGCCGCCCACGCGCACCACGACGCCTACCTCGGGCACTGGCGGGGCCGTCCCGCCTTCCTGGCCGAACGCTACGACCCCGCGCACGTCGAGTTGGTGGGGCTGCACGACGCGCGCCCCGGCGACGTGGGCATGCACTTCCTGTGCGCGCCCACCGACACCCCCGTGCACGGATTCACCCGTGCCGTGATCACGACGGTCATGGCCTGGCTCTTCGCCGACCCGGTCACGCGCCGGGTGGTGGTCGAGCCCGACGTCCGCAACACCGCGGTCCACGCCCTCAACGCCGCCGTCGGCTTCGAGGTCGTCGGCACCGTCACCAAACCCGAGAAGGACGCCCTGTTGAGCATCTGCACCCGCGCCCGCTTCCACGCCGTCACCGGCGTGTCCGACCCGGACGGAGTTCCGGCGTGACCGCGTTCGACTTCGTGGCCCACCTCACCCCGGCGCACTGGGCCCGCGCCAACCGGCTGCTGGTCCGCAAGGCGCTCGCCGAGTTCGCCCACGAACGGCTGCTCGACCCGGTGCCGGCGGACGCGCCCGCCGGCGCCGACGCGCCCGCCGACGGCCTGTCCTGGTACGCCGTCACCAGCGACGACGCGGCGGTCACGTACCGGTTCGCGGCCCGGGTACGCACGCTGGCGCACTGGCAGATCGACGCCCGGAGCATCGTCCGGCACCGCGGCGACGACGAACTGCCCCTCGACGCCGTCGACCTGATCGTCGAGCTGCGCGACACGCTCGGGCTCTCCGACCGCGTCCTGCCCGTCTACCTGGAGGAGATCACCTCCACCCTGGCCGGCACCGCGTACAAGCTCGACCGGCCGCCTGTCACCGCCAAGGAACTGGCCGGCGCCGACTTCCAGACCATCGAGACCTCGATGACCGAGGGCCACCCATGCTTCGTGGCCAACAACGGCCGGCTCGGCTTCGGCATCGACGAATACCACCGGTACGCCCCGGAGGCCGCCCGCCCGGTCCGGCTGGTCTGGCTGGCCGCGCACCGCGACCACGCCGCGTTCAGCAGCGCCGCCGACATCGACTACGAGACCCTGGTCCACGGAGAACTCGGCGCGGAGACGCTGTCCCGCTTCGCGGACGTCATGGCCGGCCTCGGCCTCGACCTCGCCGACTACCTGCTGATCCCCGTCCATCCCTGGCAGTGGCGGCACAAGATCTCCGTCACCTTCGCCGGCGAGGTCGCCCAACGCCGGCTCGTCCACCTCGGCCCCGGCCCGGACGAGCACCTCGCCCAGCAGTCCATCCGGACGTTCTTCAACCTCACCGAGCCGGGCCGCCACTACGTCAAGACCGCGCTCTCGGTGCTCAACATGGGCTTCATGCGGGGCCTGTCGGCCGCGTACATGGCCGGCACCCCGGCCATCAACGACTGGCTCGCCGACCTGATCGCCGGGGACGAGGTCCTCGCCGCGACCGGGGTCACCGTCATCCGGGAACGGGCCGCGGTCGGCTACCGGCACCGGCAGTACGAGGCGGCCACCGACCGGTACTCCCCGTACCGGAAGATGCTCGCCGCGCTGTGGCGGGAGAGCCCGGTGCCGGGCCTGGCGCCCGGCCGCCGGCTGGCCACCATGGCCGCGCTGCTGCACGTCGACCGCGACGGCGGCTCCCTCGCGGCCGCGCTCGTCGACCGTTCCGGGCTGGCGCCGGAAGCGTGGCTGCGCCGCTACCTCGACGCCTACCTGACCCCGCTGCTGCACGCCTTCTACGCCCACGACCTGGCCTTCATGCCGCACGGCGAGAACGTGATCCTCGTGCTCGACGAGCGGGACACCGTCGAGCGGGTGATCCTCAAGGACATCGCCGAGGAGATCGTGGTGATGAGCGCCGACCGGCCGCTGCCACCGGAGGTCGAGCGGATCCGCGCCGACGTCCCCGAGGAGATGAAGTTGCTCTCCATCTTCACCGACGTGGTGGACTGCTTCCTGCGCCACCTCGGCGCCGTGCTCGCCGAGGCCGGCACCCTTCCCGAGGACGCCTTCTGGCGTACGGTGGCCGCCTGCGTCGCCGACTACCTGGCCGGCGTCCCGCACCTGGCCGAGCGGGCCCGGCGCTACGACCTGTTCGCCCCGGAGTTCGCCCTGTCCTGCCTCAACCGCCTCCAGCTGCGGGACAACCAGCAGATGGTCGACCTCGCCGACCCGTCGGCCGCGCTGCAACTCGTCGGCACGCTGCCCAACCCGCTCGCCCCGTACGCCCCGGGCCGGTGAGACGGACGCGTATGTGAGCGATGCGGCGGCGCATGGCCGGCCCGGCGCGTGCCCCGTTGAATGGGGCCATGAACGCACTGCGCACCCTGAGCCTGCTCGCCGCGACGGTGACCATGGGCCTGATGGCCGGCCTCTTCGCGGCCTTCGCCTACTCCGTCATGCCCGGCCTGTCCCGGGCCGACGACCGGACGCTCGTCGTGGCGATGCAGCGCATCAACGAGTCCATCCTGAACGGTTGGTTCTTCGTCTGCTTCTTCGGCGCGCTGCTCCTCACCGCGGTGGCGGCGGGCCTGCACCTGGGCGCCGGGTGGCGTGGCGCCCTGCCGTGGATCGTGGCGGCGCTGGTGCTCTACCTGGTCGTCCTCGTGGTGACGATGGCGGCCAACGTCCCGCTCAACGACGCGCTCGCGCGCGCCGGCGACCCGGACCGGCTCACCGAAATCGCGGCCGTCCGGGACCGGTTCGCGCCGGCCTGGATCCGGTGGAACCTGCTGCGCGCGGCCGCCTCGACGGCCGGGTTCGGGCTGCTCACCTGGGCCCTGGTGCTGCACGGCCGGGTCTCCGGCTGACCGGCCGCCCCGCCGCCGCCAGCCGCCGGCGGCGGGGTGCGGGTGGTCAGAACTCCTGGTACATGACGTGCAGGCCGACCCGGCCGAGGGCCGGGTGCCGGAACGCGCCGGGCACCGTACCGACCACGGCGAAGCCCTCCCGCCGGTACAGCTCGACGGCCGCCCGGTTCGTCTCGACCACCGCGTTGAACTGCATACCGGCGTAGCCGCGCCGGCGTGCCCAGCCCAGCGCATCCCGGCACAGGGCGGTGCCCACACCCCGGCCGCGCGCGTCCGCCGCCACCATGAAGCTCGCCGTGGCGACGTGCGATCCGGGCCCCGGCCGGTTGGTGCCCATCTTCGCCGTGCCCAGCACGCGGTCACCGTCGACGGCCACGACCGTCCGGCCGGGTGGCGCCTCCACCCACATGCCGTACGCGTCGTCGGCGCTCAGCGCCGGGTCGTACGGGAACGTCTCCTGCGCCCGGACCACGGCCTCGATGATCGGCCACACCTGCGCCCAGTCCTGCGACGCGAACTCGCGAATCTGCACGGCGAGGCACCCTAGGCGTCGCCGGGCGAGGTCGGCAACGCGTTTCCCGCCGGCCCGGGTCGGTGCGGTGACGGTGCCGCCTCAGTCCCGCGCGAGGTCGGCCAGTTCCCGCCGCAGCAGGTCGGCCAGCGCCGTGTGCCGTTGCGGGTGGCTGTCCGGCGTCATGCCCCGGCTGGGCCCCTCCACGTTCATGACCAGGTACAGGTGCATCCGGTAGAGGCCGAGCCGGCGGCGGGCCCCGTCGTCCAGGTCGAGCGGCCCGGCGACGTCGCGGTAGCCGCGCACCGTCGGGTGGTCCGGCTCGTCCTCGACCCGGCGGAACAGCAACGGGGAGGTCAGATCCAGCAGCGGGTCGCCGTAGAGGAACCGTTCCCCGTCGACC
This sequence comes from Micromonospora costi, assembly GCF_003626655.1. Lineage (GTDB taxonomy): Bacteria > Actinomycetota > Actinomycetes > Mycobacteriales > Micromonosporaceae > Micromonospora > Micromonospora costi. The sequence goes on along the minus strand of NZ_RBAN01000004.1, from coordinate 237,679 downwards.
AGGCCCGCGAGCCGTAGCCGGCCGTCGGGGCCGGGCGCGGCGAGGACGTTGCCGTCCCAGCAGTCGAAGTGCAGCAGCGCGGGGTGGCGCACCACGCCCAGCGCCGGCGCGTGCCGCCGGACCAACGCGCGGATCCGCCCCGGCTCGGCCGGCAACTCCACCTCCCAGTCGGCGGCGTCGGCGAGCAGGTCGTCCACCATGGCGGCGAACGCCTCCGGCCACGTCGCCGCGCACGGCCGCTCGCCGTCGTCGTAGCCGAAGCACGGGCCGGTGATCCGGTGCAAGGTGGCGAGCGCACGCCCGGTCGCGAACCGGACCGGGCCGTCGTCGGCGTCCCCGTCGGCCGCCAGGTCGGCCAGCGACCGGCCGGGCAGCAGGCCGGTGACCAGCCACTCCCCGTACGCCGGGTCGCGGCCGTGGTGTAGCACGGGCGGCACGGGCACGTCCGGGGCGCGCGCGGCCACCAGCCGGAAGTAGCGGGCCTCCGCCGCGCAGAGACCCCGTTCGTAGCGCAGCAGCCGCGCGCCCTCCGGCGGCGCGACCTTCAGCACCACCTCGCGGCCGTCGTCGAGGCGTACCCACCAGACGGCGGCGAAGCCGCCACCGTGCAGCGGCCCGCAGTCGGCGACGCCGGCCCGCGGCCCGAACGAGGCGTGGACCAACCGGGAGACGTCGGTCTGCGTGAGCGGGCGCTGGGTCGGGCTGGGCGCGCTCACCCGACGCCGCCCGGCCGCGCCCGTACCGGTCCCGTCGAGATCCGCGACACGCCGGCCAGGCTAACCCGCCGACCGCCCGCCCGCGGCCCCGGTCGCGCTCCGCACGGCGCGCGCGGTCAGACCAGCGGCGCCTGCGCGGGCGGCTCCGTCGCGGCCCGGACGCCGTCGCGTGCCCCGGTCGCGCCCCGGATGGTCCGGCTCGGCATGATCGGCGCGTCCCGGCCCGTCCCCTGGCCAGGCCGCGCGGTCCGGCTCTGCTCGTGGTAGTCCTCCTCGACGTTCACCGACCACACGTCGTGGGCGGTTCCGTCGACGATGTTCTCGACCGTCAGCATGGCCGTCAGCATCGAGTGGTCCTGGTTGTTGTAGCGGTGCATGCCGTTGCGCCCCACGGGGTGCACGTTCGGCACCTCGCGGGCCAGCCAGCGACGGACCACCTCGACGTTGTGCTGGTACCGCTCGTCGTACACCGGGTAGGCCTTGGGCATCCGTACCACGTATCCCGCCTCGACCGCGCCAGGCCTTGCCAGGCCGAGCCGCTCCAGTTCGGCGGTCGCCAGCGACACCAGGTCGTCGTCCGTCCGGCGCCACATCTCGTCGCCCTCGAACACGAAGTACTCCAACCCGAGGCAGGTCCGCCCGTCCTTCACGAGGTACGGCGACCACGAGCCGAAGTTCTGGATCCGGCCCACCCGGACCGCCGGGTCGTGGATGTAGATCCAGTTGTCCGGGAAGGAGAACCGGGCCGGGAGCACGAGCGCCACCGTGAGGAAGTCGCGGTGGCGCAGGTCGGCGGCGCACTCCCGCACCTCGGGCGGGGCGACCGGACGCAGGGCGGCCACCAGCTCCGGCAGCGGCATGGAGGAGATCACGTGATCGGCGGGCACGGACCGCTCGCCGCTCACACCGTTGACCGTCACCGCCACGGCCCGCCGCCGCGCCGGGTCGCGGTGCACCGTCGTCACCCAGGTGCCCGTGTCGAGCTGACCGCCGCGGGCGCGCACCTCGTCCGCGCAGCGCTCCCACATCATCCCCGGGCCGTACTTCGGATACTGGAACTCCTCGATGAGACTCGTCACGTCGATGCGGTGGCGGCGGGGCAGCAACGCGTTGCGCACCGCCGTGGCCAGCGACAGGTTCTTGATCCGCTGCGCGGCCCAGTCGGCCCGGAGCTGGTCGGCGGGCATCCCCCAGACCTTCTCGGTGTACGTCTTGAAGAACATCGAGTACAGGCGCCAGCCGAACCGGGCCGACACCCAACCCTCGAAGTGCGACTGGTCCCTCGGCGGCCGCAGTCGGGCGCGGGCGTACGAGCCCACGCAGCGGGCCGCCTCCCACACGCCCAGGTTGCGCAGGGCGTTGCCCGCGCTGAGCGGGTAGCGGTACAGCGCACCCCGGTAGAAGATCCGGCTCATCCGGGGCCGCAGCAGGAAGTCCTCGGCCGGCAGGATCTCGTGCCAGAACGCCTCCACCCGGCGCACCTTCGTGAAGAACCGGTGCCCGCCGATGTCGAAGCGCCAACCGTCGCGCTCCACCGTCCGGCTGATCCCGCCGACCACCTCGTCGGCCTCGAACACCCGTACCGGCTCGCCCCGGCGCAGCAACTCGTACGCGGCCGTCAGCCCCGCCGGCCCCGCCCCGATGACCACCGTCCCGTGCTGCTCGCCCATCCGCCGCGCTCCCTGTCCGGGGCTGCCGTTGAGCGCGCCGCGTACCCCTTATCCGGCCGAACTCACCCGCTCACCCGGCGGATCCCGGGAACGCCGCCGCGAATCACCGGGTCGAGTGAGGTTCGGCGGTGCGGTGGCGGGCACACGCCACGCGTTCGCGGCCTCGGGGGTCGGCCGCGGGCCGCGGGAGCATCCGAGATGATCGACCAGTGGGGGAGCACCACCGGCGTACGGCGCCGCGTGGCGCGCCCGCGCACCCGGCTCGCGGCGGCCGGCGCGTGGATCGCCCGGCTCGGTCGGCGGGTGCCGGCGCCCTGGCCGTACGTCCTCGCGCTCTTCGTCGGATCGAAGCTGCTGCTCACCCTCGTCGCGTTGGTGGTGCTGCACGCCTGGGACGGCGTCCCCGGCATCCCGCCGGCCGAGGACGCGCTCATGTGGCAGCAGCAGCAGGACATCTCCGGGCACCGGTGGTACTCGTTCTGGTTCGCCTGGGACTCGATCATCTACCTGCGGCTCAGCGAACTGCCGTTGACGGGGCCGTGGCACGACTTCGGGTTCCCCTTGCTCTACCCGTTCCTGGCCCGCGCGCTCGGCGCCGTGCTCGGCGGGAACAACGCTCTCGCCCTGTTGCTGATCAGCAACGTCGCGTTCCTGCTGCTGCTGCGGTACGCGTACGGGCTGGGTCAGCGGCTGCTCGGCGACGACGCGGCCGCCCGGCGGTTCGTCCGGTACCTGGTGCTCATGCCGGCGGCCTTCCTGTTCCAGGCCGCGCTGACCGAGTCGCTCTTCCTCTGCCTGGTGCTCGCCGCCTTCCACTACGCCGAGCGGCGGCGGTGGCTGGTCGTCGGCGTCCTCGGGTTCCTCCTCGCGCTCAGCCGGTCCGTCGGCATGTTCGTGGCCATACCGCTCGCCGTGCTGCTCGTGCAGCAGCACGGCTGGCGGCTGCGCCCGCGCGCGTGGCCGCACTACGTGCGGACCGGGTGGCCGTTGCTGCTGCTTCCCGCCGGCTGGTTCACCTTCATGGCGTTCTGCCGCTGGCGGGGCGGCGACTGGTTCGCCTACCAGCACGCGCAGGAGACCGGCTGGGGAATCCGGGTGCAGAACCCGTTCGGGGTGCTGGTCGGCGGCCTGTTCGGGCCGGCCCTGGACGCCGCCCGGGCGTGGTTCACGCTCGCGGTGCTGGTGGTCCTCGTGGTGGGGCTGCGCCGCCGGAATCCGGCGTACCTCGTCTACGGCCTGCTCGTGGTGCTGGTGCCGCTGTCGATGGGCCCGCCGGTCTTCAAGAGCCTGCTGCGGTACCTCCTCGCCGCGTTCCCGGTGGGCCTCGTCCTGGCCCGGTGGACCCGCAACGCCACCGTCGACGTGTGGCTGACGGCCGTCCTCGCCCTGCTCCAGGGAGCCCTGTTCGTGCTCTGGCTGAGCTACTGGACGCACGTGGTGATCTGATCCCGCCGCGCGCCGCCCGCCCACCGCCGGTGATCAAGAGGTTTGCGTCAGGATCCGGCGCGCGGGCGACGCAAACCTCTTGATCACCGGGGCGGGGTGGGCCGGGGTGGGGTCAGGGTAGTGACCGGAGGAAGGGGCCGTGGTTGAGGCGGAACTCCCAGTTGTAGTACCGGTCCCAGTTGATCGACCAGGTCATGAGACCGCGGAACGCGGGGTTGGTCCCGCTGCGGGGAGTGTAGCTGCCGCAGCTCTGACCGCGGACGAGGCAGGTCACCGCCGCCTGCACACCGGCCGGGGCGAGGTAGCCGTTGCCGGCGCTGACCGAGGAGGGGGCGCCGAAGGCCACCTGGTCCTCGCGCAGCGGCGGGAAGACCGCGGACGCGTTGCCGGCCACGGGGAACCCGGCCAGGAGCATGTCGGTCATCGCGACGTGGAAGTCGGCGCCGCCCATCGTGTGGTACTGGTTGTCGAGCCCCATGATCGGTCCGGAGTTGTAGTCCTGCACGTGCAGCACCGTGAGGTCGTCCCGCAGCGCGTGGATCACCGGCAGGTACGACCCGGCGCGCGGGTCCTGCCCGCCCCACGGGCCGGACCCGTAGAACTGGTAGCCGAGCTGCACGAAGAATGTCTCGGGCGCCATGGTCAGGACGAAGCCCGCGCCGTAGCGCTGCTTGAGCGCACGGATCGCCGAGATCAGGTTCACGATGACCGGTGTGGTCGGGTTGCGGAAGTCGGTGTCGCCGGGGTTCAGGTAGAGCGAGTGCCCCTCGAAGTCGATGTCGAGCCCGTTCAGCCCGTACCGGTCGATGATCGCCGAGACCGAGCGGACGAACGTGTCGCGGGCGGCGGTCGTGGTGAGCTGCACCTGGCCGTTCTGCCCGCCGATGGAGAGCAGCACCTTCTTGCCCTGCTGCTGCTTGGCCCGGATCGCGGCGACGAACTCGGCCTCGGTCTCGACGCCGGGGCACTCGCTGGCCGGGCAGAGCTGGAAGCGGATGTCGCCGGACGTCACCGAGGTGGGTTCGCCGAACGCGAGGTTGACGATGTCCCAGTCGGCCGGCACGTCGGCCATCCGCAGGTAGCCCGAGCCGTTGGCGAAGCTCGCGTGCAGGTAGCCGATGAGAGCGTGCCGCGGGATCCCGCCGGCCGGCGGGGTGGTCGGCGGCGGAGTGGTGGGCGGGGGAGTGGTCGGCGGCGGCGTCGTGGGTGGGGGAGTCGTGGTGGGCGGCGTGGTGGGTGTGCCTCCGCCGCACGGCGCGCCGTTCAGGGTGCAGTCGGTGGGTGTGCCGGAACCCGTGGCCAGGAAGCCGAACGAGACCGACGCCCCGGGGGCGATGGTGCCGTTCCAGGACCGGTTCGTGAAGGTGTGCCGCTGCGCGGAACTGGTGAGTGTGGCGTCCCAGTAGGAGCCGAGGGTGGTGCCGGCCGGCAGGGTGAAGGCGACCTGCCACCCGGTGATCGTGCCCGCGCCGCCGTTGGTGATGGTGTACCTCCCCTCCCATCCGGTGCCCCAGTCGGAGGTCTTGGCGAAGGTGGCGGTCGGGCCGGCGGCCCGCGCCGGGACGGCGAGGACGAGGGTCGCGCCGGCGACGGTGGCGAGCGCGGCCAGGACGGCGAGCAGCGGGAAACGGGCATGACGACGCATCCGGACCTCCCGGTACGAGGGCCGTCGGATCGACGGATGCACAATTATTAGGATTGTTAACTGTAGATGTCCAGAGCCGTTTCTGTCGTACCCGGACGGCAGCATGCATCCATGGCTGTCCCCGCGCTGACCCCTCACCCCGAGCAGCCGCGCTCCCTGCCGCTGCGCGAGGTGCGCACCCGGCTCACGCAGCTCGTCGCCCTCGCCGAGCTGACCGACACCGTCACGGTGGTGACCCGCGACGGCGACCCGCGCCCGATCGCCGCGATCGTGCCGGCCGGCGCCGCCCGCACCCTCGCGCAGACCCGGGCCGACGCCGACCGGCTCGCCGCGGTCGCCACCGGATGGGCCCGCCGGCTCGACGAGCTGCGCGAGCAGAGCGGCCGACGGCATGCCGCCGAGCTGCGTGCCGTCCGCGTCGCCCTGGCCCAGGCGTGGGCCGAGCTCGACCGGCGGGCCGCACCGGGTGGCGATCCCACCCTGGCCCGGCTCCGCGCCGCCCACGCCGACCTCCTGGCCGACTGACCGGTGCGGTGACGGTCTCCGTCAGCAGTTGCGCAGCTCGGGCGATTGGTTCAGCAGCTGCCCGCGCGGCGAGACGAACTCGCGGTACGCGGCCGATTCGACCGCCGCCGGCCGGAACGCCGCGACCCGATGGCAGTTCTGGAAGGCCAGCCGCACCCCGAAGTGGCGCTCCAGCCCCGCGCGGATCGCGTCGCTGGCCAGTGCCCGCAGCAACTGGCCGCGTTCGGTCTCGGTCGGCGGCGGTACGAGGTTGTCGGCCCGCTCGGCGCCGCTGGCGTCGAGGTCGTCGACGACCCGGCTCACGGTCTCCCAGGCGTACGGCAGGGATTCGCGGACGCAGGCCAGGAACTCGGCGTCGGTGACGGGGCCCCGTTCGGCCGCCTCGAGCAGGGTCGGTGGGACGGTGAGGGACATGCTGATCCTCCTTTGATAACGACAATCGTTGTCATCAACGATCGTGGAGGGAGCAGATCACGGCCTCGTCGGCCGGTCAACAGTGAGCCGGCGCGCCACTACCGGACACGCCGTTTCCCCTCCGTCTGGCAGGGCCGGCCGAGGAGCCGCCCGGAAGCCGCCGGCCGACGGTGCGTCAGCCGCGCCGGGGGTGGCCCTTGAGGTGGCGGCCCATCTCGCGGGCGATCTCCCGGTTCGCGTCCCGCTCGGCGAGGGCCTGCCGCTTGTCGTAGGACCGACGGCCCCGGGCCAGCGCCAGCTCGACCTTGGCCCAGCCGTTCTCGAAGTACATCGACAGCGGCACGAGCGTGATGCCGCCCTCCCGGGTCCTGGCGAGGATCCGCTCGATCTCCACGCGGTGCAGCAGCAGCTTGCGGGTGCGCCGGGGCTGGTGGTTCGTCCAGCTGCCGAAGCCGTACTCGGCGATGTGCAGCCCGTACAGCATGATCTCGCCGTCGCGCTCCTGGGCGAACGCGTCCACCAGCGACGCCCGCCCCTCCCGCAGGGACTTGACCTCCGTGCCGACGAGCACGATCCCGGCCTCGTACGTCTTGAGCACGGTGTAGTCGTGCCGCGCCTTCTTGTTCGAGGCGATCAGAGTGCGGTCCGGCCGTCGGGAGGCGTTCACCGGCCGAGGATATCCGCGACCCGCCTTTCCCCCGCGATCTTGCACTTTCGGCCCCCGTTTTGCACCTTTCCACCCGGAACGCCGGGGCAGAAACTGCAAGATCGCGGGGAGGGTGGGGGCCCGGAGTCCGCGGCTAGAGGGTTTTGGCGATCGTCGTCAGGATGGGGAGGAGCTCGGTCACCGCGGGGGTGTGGTGGCGGTGGGCGACGGTCGCGGCGTACACCCGCCGGGCCGGCGCGTCGTCGGGGTGCAGCCGGAGCAGGGCGAGGTCGGCCGGGGTGGCGCGGACGGCCAGCGCGGGCACCAGGGCCACGCCGAGGCCGGCGGCCACGCAGCCCAGCTTGCCCGTCCAGTCCGCCGCCACGATGTCGACCCTAGGCCGGAACCCCGGCGGCATGGCGGCGCGCATGAACGGGTCCGCCCCGCCGGCAGACCCGGCGATGAAGCAGTCGCCGGCCAGCTCGGCCAGGCGTACGGTGCGGCGCCGGGCCAGCGGATGCCGCCGGGGCACGGCGACCAGGAGCCGCTCGTCGAGCAGGTGCCGCAGGGTGAAGCGCTCGGCGTCGAGGGGCTGGTCGGGTGGGGCGCTCACGACCGCGAGGTCGGCGTCGCCGGCCAGCAGCCGCTCCAGCAGGGCCGGCGTGCGCCCCTCGACCAGGGAAAGGGCCACCTCGGGGTGTGCGTCGCGGAACCCGGCCAGGGCGCGGGGCACCAACGCGGCCACCGCGGTGGGGAACGCGCCCACCCGCAGCCTGCCCCCACCCAGACCGCGCAGCGCGTCCAGCTCGCGGCGTGCGGTGGTGAGCCGGTCCAGCACCGCCTCGGCGTGGGGCAGCAGTCGGCGTCCCTCGTCGGTCAGCGCCACCCCGCGTGGCAGCCGGTCGAACAGCACCACGCCGAACTCCGCCTCGAGCGCGGCGATCTGCCGCGACACGGCCGACTGGGTGTAGCGCAGCTCCCGCGCCGCCGCCGTGATCGACCCGTGCCGGACGACCGTCCGCAGCACGTCCAGGGCCTCGATCTGCATCCGGGAACGGTAGCCGACACATGCGCCGTACGCATGGCAGCCATGAGAACCATTCGTTTGTCGCATCCCCAGCCGGCGCCTACGGTTGCCGACATGACCAAGATCGCCGTACTCGGCACCGGGCGAATGGGCGGGGCCATCGCCCAGCGCCTGCTCGCCGCCGGCCACCCCGTGACCGTCTGGAACCGCACCGTCTCCCGCACCGACCCGCTGCGCCGCGCCGGCGCCCGGGTGGCCGGGTCGCCCGCCGACGCGGTCACCGGAGCCGAGATCGTCGTGACCATGCTCGCCGACCCGGCGGCCGTCGACGACGTCCTGTTCGGGCCGGGGGGCGCCGCGGCGGCGCTCGTGCCGGGCGTCTGCCTCGTCGAGATGTCGACCATCGGGCCGGCCGCCGTGCGGTCGGTGGCGGATCGGCTGCCGGACGGCGTACACCTCGTGGACGCGCCGGTCGGTGGAAGCGTGCCCGCCGCGGTGGCCGGACAACTCCGGGTGCTCGTGGGCGGCGCGGACGCCGCCGTCGAACGGGTCGCTCCGGTGCTGGCGGCGCTCGGCACCGTACGCCATCTGGGCGGCACCGGCAGCGGAGCCGCCGCCAAACTCGTCCTCAACGCGGCCCTGCTCATCGGCGTCGGCGGTGTGGCCGACGCGCTCACCGTGGCCCGCGCCGTCGGCGTCGACCGGGACACCGCCCTCGACCTGCTCGGGGCCGGTCCGCTCGGCGCGGCCGTCGCGCGGGCCACCGCCACCGACGCGGACTTCCCGGTGGCGCTGGCTCACAAGGACCTCGGCCTCGTCCTCGACGGGCTGGCCGGCGCGGACGCCCCACTGGTCCGGGCCGTTCACGCAGCACTGGCCGCCGCCACCGACCCGACCGCCGACATCGCCACCCTCACCACCCGGGAGAAGCCGTGAAACTCACCCTCGACAACCCGTACGACGTCGCCGCGCCGTTCGGCGACCGGTTCGCGCACGTCGCCCGCCTCGACCTGGCCGGCGGCGCCCTGCTGATCCTCGCCGGGCAGGTCGGCGTCGACGACGACGGCCGTGTGGTCGCCCCGGGCGACATCGCGGCGCAGTCCGAGCGGATCTTCGAGATCGTCGCCGGGGTGCTCGCCGCGCACGGCGCCGGGCTGGCCGACGTGCTGCACATCCGCAGCTTCCTCACCGACCTGGACGACCTGCCCGGCTACGCGGCGGTGCGCCGGCGGCTCTTCACCGGCACCCCGCCTCCGGCCAGCACGACGGTCGAGGTGAGCCGCCTGTTCCTGCCCGGAGCGGTCATCGAGGTCGAGGTGACCGCGGCCGTGCCGGCCGGGCAGGGCGGCGGTCGCGCCTGACCGACTCCGTCCCGCCGGTGTGGCGGGGTGCCGACGAGGGGATCCGCCACCCCGGCGGACCGGTCAGGCCCTCCCCGTGCCAGCTGCGGCGGACCGATCAGCCGCGGCTGGCGCGGAGCCGGCCGACCAGCTCGCGCACGACGTCGGCGAAACGGTCGTCCGACTCGCACGGCAGGTGGCCGACGATCGGCGGCGGCACGCTGTCGCTCGGCGGAGGGAGCAGCCCGCGCGGGTCCAGCTGCCGCCGGTCCACCCCCATCGCCGGGTCGTCGGCGGGCACCGGCTCACCGGGCCGGTGCGGCGAGAAGATCCAGCCACCGATCTGGTCGGTGTCCCGCCAGATGTTGATCCACCGCCAGCCCACCCGCCGGCCCACCTCCCGGAGCGCCTCCTCGTTCACGTACGCCGGAAAGAGCCGGCCGTAGAGCCGGCGCAGCGGCGTGCCGGAGGTGAGCAGGGCGATCCGCCCGCACACCACGTCCGGCAGTTGGAGCAGGGTCGCCGCGAGCAGCACCGAACCGTGGCTGTGCCCGGACAGCAGCACCAGATCGCCTCGCTGGACGAGGTAGGTGATCCGGCGGGTCAGCTCCGGCACCGCCCGCTCGGCGTAGCACGGAGGGGCGAACGGGTGGGCCGAGCGGGGCCAGAACGTGCCCAGATCCCAGATCACGCCGACGTAGCGGCGGAACTCGGCGGTGCGGTACGCGAAGATCCCGCCGATCACGAGGCCCAGCAGGATGGCGGCGATCACCCAGCTGCCGACCATCAGGAAGAAGTTGACGAGTTCGCCCGGGATCCTGAGGAACCATTCGATGGTGTCCGGCGGGTACCGGCCCATCAGGCCGAGGAGGCTCATGGCCAGCCCGAGGCCCACGAGGCAGGCGTACACCACGGTGAGCGGCTCCAGCCGCTCGGTGAACCGGGCGCGGGCGATCGTGCGCTGGACCTGCCGCACCCGCGGCACCGCCTCGGGCGGCGGGTCGGGAAAGTCGCACGCGACGATCGCCGCGGCGGCGCGGTACCGGCCGCGGCTGGAGACCACGGTGACGAGGGCGCCGATCACCAGCGTGCCCATCACCGCCAGGAAGAACCCGAGGATCGCCCACTTGTACGCCAGTGGCGGGCTGATGGCGAGGCGCTCGGCGGTCGACTGGTTCCGGTTCAGGAAGTCCGCCACCCGGTAGACGAGTTCCGCGGAGAACGCCACGGCGAGCCCGGTGGCGACCGCTGCCACGGCCGGTGTGCCCGTACCCCGCAGTGCCGCGCCGTGCGGGGACCGCTGGCTCAGCACGACGAGCCCGATGGCGGCCAGCAGCGCGGTCTGGGCCACGAAGATCCACGCCATGGTGGCCCCGTACCGGGGCAGACCGGTCTCCCGGGGCCACGGCGCCGGGTCGATCAGGACGGCCGCCACCACCAGGATGGTCAGCCCGCAGGTGACCGTACGCAGGCTGCGGGTGAGCCGGTCCGCCGCGCCGCCGGCCTCCGCCATGTCGATCAGGGGGTGGCTGCAGACCAGCACGACGCAGGTCACCAGGACTGCCCCGACGATCACCGTGAGCACGACCGAGATGGCGGAGGCGCCCGGTCCGGCGCGGGCGGCGAGCAGGCTCGCGTCGAGGGTGGCGAAGGCCGTGGCGACGTGGATCGAGCGCAGCCGCCCGACGAGCGGGGCCGAGTCCCACCGGCCCACCTCGCTGAGTTCGTGCCCGCTCAGGGCGCCGGTCGCTGGTGTACGGAAGGCGCTGAACGGGCGGCCGGGGCGCGCGCCGAGCCACCACACGATGCCGATGGCTGCCGCCGGGACGAGCGACAGCACCGCGAGCCGCGCACCCTCAGGACGCTGACCCAACCAGGAGAGCCAGTCCCGGTCGCTCAGGCACCGGGGGCTGGACATGCACCGCCAGGCGATCAGATCCAGCGCCACGCCGACGATGGAGAGCACGTAGAGCGCGGTCAGGGTCAGCCCGAGCACCCGGCAGAGCGACTTCATCCCGGTGTGCGCGCCCACGGTCTTCGGGCGCATCCAGACGGCGACGTTGCACAGCATGAACGGCAGCAGGAACACCAGCGACAACGTGCGGACCGCCGTGCCGGAGGGCAGGTCGCTCCAGCGGTACGCCTCCAGCGTCACCCCGGCCGGACCCGTGCTGTCCGGGTAGCCGGGGCGCGGCCGGTAGAAGCCGCCGTTGGCATCGCCGGCCACCTGGTGCGCGTGCGGCCGGTCCAGCACCGTCTCGGCTGCCGCGCCGGACACCCCGTGCACCCGGAGCTCCACCACCTCGCCGGACGACGGCCCGGTCGACGACGCTGGCGTTCCGAACATCGGCCCCCCGAGGTGTCTGCGCAGCCCGGCCCGGGGCACCCGGCCCGGCCGACGCCCGGCCCCGGTTACCCGCCCGGACGCGCGCCAACCATCGGGGTCGTGGCACCGTCGGCCGGGTCCCAGCGGCGGGGACGGGTGTGACCACGGGCGACGGGAGGTGGTTTCATGGGCGCCATGGCGAACCCGGTGATCCTGACCGTCGACGACGACCCGGTGGTGTCCCGGGCGGTGGCCCGCGACCTGCGCCGGCGGTACGGCGAGCGCTACCGGGTGATCCGGGCCGGGTCGGGGCCGGAGGCGCTGGAGGCGCTGCGCGAGATCAAACTGCGCGGTGAGCAGGTGGCGTTGCTGCTTGCGGACCACCGGATGCCCGGGATGACCGGGATCGAGTTTCTCGAGGCGGCCATGGACCTCTTCCCCGCCGCCCGGCGGGTGCTGCTCACCGCGTACGCGGACACCGACGCCGCGATCGAGGCCATCAACGTGGTCGACCTGGACCACTACCTGCTCAAGCCCTGGCACCCGCCGGAGGAGAAGCTCTACCCGGTGGTGGACGGCCTGCTGGAGACGTGGGCGGCGACGCCCGACGCGGCGATGGCCGAGATCCGGGTCGTCGGCCACCGGTGGAGCGCTCCCTCGTTCAAGGTCCGCGACTTCCTGGCCCGCAACCTGATCCCGTACCGGTGGCTGCTCTCCGACGAGCCCGAGGGCGCCCGGCTGCTCGCCGCGGCGGGCGCCACCGAGGCGGACGTGCCGCTGGTCGTGACCGACGAGGGCAAGACGCTGATCTCTCCCACCCAGGCGGAGCTGGCCGGCGCCGTCGGTCTCACCGTCGAGCCGACCACCGACTTCTACGACCTCGTGGTGATCGGCGGCGGCCCGGCGGGCCTCGGCTCGGCCGTCTACGCCGCGTCGGAGGGCCTGCGGACGATCCTGGTGGAGCGCCGGGCCACCGGCGGGCAGGCCGGCCAGAGCAGCCGGATCGAGAACTACCTGGGCTTTCCCGACGGAGTGTCCGGCGCTCAGCTCACCGACCGGGCGCGGCGGCAGGCGCTGAAGTTCGGCGCCGAGCTGCTGAGCACCCGGGAGGTGGTGGGGCTGACCGAGGCCGGCGGGGCCCGCCTGCTGCGCTTCGACGACGGCGCGGAGATCGCCGCGCACACGGTGGTGCTGGCGACCGGCGTGTCGTACCGGGTGCTGGCCGCGCCCGGCGCGTCGGACTTCACCGGCCGGGGCGTCTTCTACGGCGCCGTCTCCACGGAGGCGCCGAGCTGCGTCGACCAGGAGGTCTACATCGTCGGCGGGGCGAACTCCGCCGGCCAGGCAGCGGTCTACTTCTCCCGGTACGCCGCGAAGGTCCACCTGCTGGTCCGCGGTCCCGATCTCACGGCCTCGATGTCGCGCTACCTCATCGACCAGATCGAGCGGAGCGACCGCGTCGTCGTGCACACGCACACCGAGGTGGTGGGCGCGGCCGGCGGCGACCACCTGGAGCAGCTCACCCTCTGCAACTCCCGCACCGGCGAGCGGCGCACCGTCGACACCTCCTGGCTGTTCGTCTTCATCGGCGCGGAGCCGCGTACGGACTGGCTGGACGGGGTGGTGACCCGCGACCCGCGCGGCTTCGTCGTGACCGGGCCCGACCTCGTCGTCGACGGGAAGCGACCGCCGGGCTGGTCGCTGTCACGCGACCCGTACCACCTGGAGACGAGCCTTCCCGGGGTCTTCGCTGCCGGCGACGTGCGGTCCCAGTCGGTGAAGCGGGTCGCCTCCGCCGTCGGCGAGGGGGCCATGGCCGTCTCGCTGGTCCACCGCTACCTGGAGGCGCAGTGACCACCCCCGACGACCGGCTCACACCGGACCAGCTGCGCACCCTCTTCCTGTTCGAGGCGCTCGACTCCGCCCAACTCGACTGGCTCGCCGAGTACGGCCGGGTGGAGCAGCGGGCCGGCGGCACCGTGGTCTTCGGCGAGGGGGAGCCGGCCACCTGCTTCTTCGTCCTGCTCTCCGGCACCGTGACGCTCAGCCGCCGGGTGCAGAACGACGAGGTGGAGATCAGCCGCACCTCCCAGCGCGGCGTGTACGGCGGGGCCACCCAGGCGTACATCGTGGGCGAGAAGGAGCAGGTCTACCGCAACACGATGCGCGCGGTGACGGACGCCGACTTCTTCGTGCTGCCCGCGACGGATTTCGCGCAGGCCGTCCGATCCTGGTTCCCGATGGCGATGCACCTGCTGGAGGGGCTGTTCATCGGGATGCGGAACAGCCAGACCATCGTCGGCGAGCGGGAGCGGCTGCTCGCCCTCGGCTCGCTGTCGGCGGGGCTGACCCACGAGCTGAACAACCCCGCGGCGGCGGCGGTCCGGGCGACCTCGCAGCTGCGGGACCGGGTGGCCGCCATGCGCAGCAAGCTCGCGATGATCGCCGACGGCCGGCTCGACGGCAGCGCCCTGCACCAGCTGGTCGAGCTGCAGGAGGAGGCGGTGGCGCGGGTGTCGACCGCGCCGAAGCTCAGCCCGATGGCCGCCAGCGACGCCGAGGACGCGCTCACCGACTGGCTGGACGACCACGACGTCCGCGGCGGATGGGACCTGGCGCCGATCCTGGTGGGCGGCGGCGCCGACACCGACTGGCTGGCGCGGGTGCAGGGCTCCGTCGGCCCGGCCGACCTGGAGACGGCCGTCCGGTGGCTCACCTACACCATCGAGACCGAGCTGCTCATGCGTGAGATCGGCGAGGCGGTCACCCGGATCTCCGGCCTGGTCGGCGCGGCCAAGCAGTACTCGCAGCTGGACCGCGCGCCGTTCCAGGTGGTCGACGTGCACGACCTCCTCGACGCCACGCTCGTCATGTTCAAGGCGAAGATCCCCGCCGGGGTCAAGCTCGTCAAGGAGTACGACCGCAACCTGCCGCCGGTTCCGGCGTACGCGGCGGAGCTGAACCAGGTCTGGACGAACCTCATCGACAACGCGCTCGCGGCGATGGGGGAGAAGGGGACGCTGACCGTCCGCACGGGGCGCTCGGACGACCTGCTCACCGTGGAGATCGCCGACACGGGTCCCGGCATCCCACGGGAGGTGCGCCCGCGCATCTTCGAGCCGTTCTTCACCACCAAGGCGGTGGGCAGCGGCACCGGGCTCGGGCTCGACATCTCGTACCGGATCGTGGTGCACAAGCACCACGGTGACATCCGGGTGGAGAGCGTGCCGGGCAGCACCACGTTCCGGGTGCTGCTGCCGCTGACCGCCGAGACGGCGTCCTGAGCTGTTGCGTTCCAGCGCACTCGAACTCCTAGCGTGAGGCGCACGCCCGCGGGTCGTCCGTCGGGCAGGCGATCGACAGCAGGGAGCAAGGCATGCGGTACCGGGTCCTCGGCGGCACAGGCATCGAGGTGAGCGTCCACGCGCTCGGCGCGATGATGTTCGGCGCGGTCGGCAACCCCGACCACGACGAGTGCGTCCGGATCATCCACGCCGCCCTCGACCGGGGGATCAACCTCGTCGACACCGCGGACATGTACTCCGCCGGCGAGTCCGAGGTCATCGTGGGCAAGGCGCTGCGGGGCCGCCGCGACGACGTGGTGCTCGCCACCAAGGTCCACTTCCCGATGGGGGAGGGCCGCAACCGGGGCGGCAACTCCCGGCGCTGGATCTTGCGCGCCGTCGAGGACAGCCTCCGGCGCCTGGGCACCGACTGGATCGACCTGTACCAGGTGCACCGGCCGGACCACACCACCGACGTCGAGGAGACCCTGGGCGTCCTCACCGACCTGGTCCGCGCCGGCACGATCCGCGCCTTCGGCTGTTCGACGTTCCCCGCCGAGGAGATCGTCGAGGCGCACCACGTCGCCGAGCGGCGGGCGCTCGGGCGGTTCCGCACCGAGCAGCCGCCGTACTCGCTGCTCGCCCGGGGCATCGAGGCCGACGTGCTTCCGGTCTGCGAGCGGTACGGAATGGGCGTGCTCACCTGGAGCCCGCTCGCCTCGGGATTCCTGTCCGGACGGTACCGCGACGGCCGGCCGGCCGACCTGACGAGCGGACGGGCCGCTCTCACGCCGGCCCGGTTCGACCCGGCCGCCCCGGGCAACGCGGAAAAGTACCGGGCGGTGGAGGAACTGGTGGCGCTGGCCGGGCAGCTCGGCCGGACGCTGCCGGAGCTGGCCGTCGCCTTCCCCGCCGCTCACCCGGCGGTCACGTCCGTGATCATCGGACCGCGCACGATGGAGCAGCTCGACGGGCTGCTGGGCGGTGCCGACCTCACCCTCGACGACGCCACACTGGACCGGATCGACGAGATCGTGCCGCCCGGCACCAACCGGTACGCCCCGGACGGCGCGTGGCGCCCGCCGGCGCTGACCGACCCGGCGCGCCGCCGCCGCCCCCTGCCCAACCGCTCCGCAGCCTGACCCCCACCCCGCCCGTCGATCATGCAGTTGTGGTGCCTGACAAAGGCCATGAAGCGCCAGGAAACGACCACCACAACTGCATGATCGACGCCGGTTGCCCGCCCGGGCGGCACCGGTCAGCCGGCGGTCCCTCCCGCCCGGGCGGTCCCGGCGAGGAAGTCGGCGAGCACCCGGGTGTGCGTGTCGAACGCCAGCTCGACCGGCTCGGTGAGCACCAGCCACTCCGTCGCCTCCTCGGTGGGCGCCGACGGCGGCAGCTCCTCGGCGCGCCGCTCGGGCAGCACGCCGAAGATCATCATGGTGCCGCCGGCGGGCGCGCTGTGCACCGCGAACAGCGTCGCGTCCTCGGGCGCCGCGACCAGGCCGGTCTCCTCCCGCAGCTCCCGGACCAGCGCCTCGTCCCACTCCTCGCCGTACTCGATGAAGCCGCCGGGCAGGGCGAGCAGCCCTCGGGCCGGTTCGATGTCACGCCGGACCACGACCACGCCGAGGCCGGCCGCCGTCCGCACCGGCAGTACGGCCACCGCCACCGGCAACGGGTTGCGCCACACGGTCTGCCCGCAGACGGGGCAGATCCGGGGCCAGCCGGCCGCCGGGTAGGCGGACCCGCAGTACGAGCAGTGGGAGTACGACGCACCGGTCATGCCGCAGCACGTTACCCGCGCGCCGGCCCGGCGCACTCGGCCAGATCACCTCCGTTTCGCCGATGTGGCGGTGTCACCGGGGCCGGAAAGCCGCCACATCGGCGAAACGGTGTCGATCATGGGTGGCCGGGACGCCGGGTCAGGCGGCCGGGACGCCCGTGTAGAAGGCGGTGACCCGCTCGGCGGCGGCGCGGGCGGCCTCGGGGTCGGTGCCCGCGGCGACGCTCGCCTCGCGCCAGCGCTCGCTGGCCAGCGTCATGAACGCCCGGCCCTCGTCGGAGGCGGACCAGGCCTCGGCGTCCTCCGGGCGTACGCCCGCGCCCGCCGCGCCGAAGTACGACGCGAGGCCGAGCAGGCCGAGGTCCCAGCCGATGCCGACCGCGCCCGGGCCGAACTGGGCCCACCGGTCGTCGTCGACGTGGGCGATGTGGTCGAGCTCGAACCGGGTACGGCCGTCGCCCTCCGAGGTCAGCCGGACCTCGATCCAGCTGACCTCGCCGCCGTACTCCCAGGTCGCGGCGAAGCTGGTCGGCGGGTCGCAGCGTTCGACGGTGCCGCCCGCGTTGCCCTCCAGTTGGTAGCGGCCACCGAGCCGCAGCTCGCCGGAGACCGGCAGGAACCACCGGGGGATGCGTTCGGCGCTCGTGCACGCGTCCCACACGTCCTCGACCGTGGCGTCGTACGTCTGGCTGATCGTGGTCACCCTCGCCTCGCCGGCCTCCAGCGTGCGGCTGCCCACCTGCCGCCGCACGGCGTTGATCTGCTCGGTCACGTCGATCATCGTTCTCTCCTGTCGTCAGAAGTGTCGTCGGAAGCGCCAGAACCCTCGCGCAGTCGCCGTGCGCGCTTGCCGCGGGCCAGCTCGGTGGCGAGCGCGTGCAGCGGCGGCGTCCAGAACCGCCGGAAGTGGTCGAGCCACTGGTCGACGTCGCGCAGTGGTCGCGGGTCGACCGCGTAGAGCCGCCGGGTGCCGTCCGGCCGGACCGTGGCGAAACCGTTGTCGCGCAGCACCTTGAGGTGTTGCGAGACGGCCGGTTGGGAGATGCCGAACTCGCTCTGGATCACGGCGCCGAGGGCGCCGGCCGTGGTCTCGCCCTCGGCGAGCAGTTCGAGGATCCGGCGCCGGACGGGGTCGCCCAGCACATCGAAGGCGTGCACCCGACAGTTATATCAGCGACGCCTTAATTAAGCCAACTCTGAAACGCCGAGCAGCTTGTCGAGGCGGATCGGCAGGTCGCGGACCCGTACACCGGTCGCGTGCCGCACGGCGCTCGCGATCGCGGCGGCCGTGCCCACGATGCCGATCTCGCCGAGGCCCTTCACGCCGGCCGGGTTCAGGTCGGGATCCTCCTCGGGCACCCAGTACGCCTCGATCCGCTCGACGTCCGCGCACGCCGTGATGTGGTACGTCGCGAGGTCGTGGTTCACCCAGTCGCCGTACCGCTCGTCGAGCACGCCCTCCTCGTGCAGCGCCATCGACAGCCCCATGGTCATGCCGCCGATGAGCTGGCTGCGCGCGGTCGTCGGGTTGACCACCTGGCCCACGGCGAAGACACCGAGCAGTCGGCTCACCCGCACCTCGCCGGTGTCGGCGTCCACCCGCACCTCGGCGAACTGCGCCCCGTACGCGTAGCGCGCCATCGGCCGCTGGGCCCGGATCTCGTCCGCGGTGTGCGCCTCGACCGTCAACCCGTCGGCGGGCAGCTCGCCGGTGTGGTGGCCGAGCCGGTCGCGCAGTTCCTGGCAGGCCCGCACCACGGCCCAGCTCCACGAGGAGGTGCCCATGGATCCGCCGGCCACGCCGGCCGGCGGCAGGTCGCTGTCGCCGATGTGGATCCGTACCCGCTCCGGCGGCACGTCCAGCGCGTCCGCGGCGACCTGCCACAGCGCGGTCCGGGCGCCCGTGCCGATGTCGGTGGCGTTGATCCGGACGACGAAACCGCCGTCGGGCAGGGCGGTGGCCGTGGCCGCGGCGGCCCGTGCCCGGGCGGGATAACTGGACCCGGCGACCCCGGTGCCGATCATCCACCGGCCCTCGCGGCGGGCGCAGGGGCGCGGGTTGCGGTCGGCCCAGCCGAAGCGGCGCGCGCCCTCGGTGAGGCAGGCGACGAGGTTGCGGCTGCTGAACGGGTGACCCTGGTCCGGGTCGACCGCCGGGTCGTTGCGGATCCGCAGCTCGACGGGGTCGATCCCGCAGGCGACGGCGAGTTCGTCCATCGCCGACTCCAGGGCGTACGCCCCGGGGCACTCGCCGGGCGCCCGCATCCAGAACGGCGTCGGCACGTCGAGGCGGGCCAGCCGGTGGGTGGTGCGCCGGTGCGGCCCGGCGTACATGCTGCGGGTGTAGACGGCCGTCTGTTCGGCGAACTCGGTGATCATCGACGTCTGGCTGATGGCGTCGTGGCAGATGGCGGCGATCCGTCCGTCGGCGTCGGAGCCGAGCCGGACCCGCTGGATCGTCGGGGTGCGGTAGCCGATCGGGCCGAAGAGCTGCTGGCGGGTCAGGGCGAGTCGCACCGGCCGGTCGACGTGCCGGGCGGCCAGTGCCGCGAGCACGACGGACGCCTTCGCGTAGCCCTTGCTGCCGAACCCGCCGCCCACGTGGGCGCTGATCACCCGGACCGACTCGCGCGGCATGCCGAAGAGTTCGGCCATCGCCGCCTGCACCGCCGTCGAGCCCTGGTTGGAGTCGTGCAGGAGCAACTGCCCGTCGCGCCACTGCGCCGTGGTGGCGTGCGGCTCCATCGGGTTGTTGTGGTACGCCGGTGTCCGGTACGTGGCGTCCACCTGTACCTCCGCCGCGGCGAACGCCGCGTCGAAGTCGCCCTCCGCGGTGTCCGTCGGGTAGCTGGGGTTGACCTTGTCCGGACGGTACAGCCCCGGATGGTCGGCGGTGAGCACGGTGCTGTGCGGCTGGGTGTCGTAGTCGATCCGGACGTGCCGCGCCCCCTCCCGGGCCGCCTCGATACTCTCCGCCACCACCACCGCGACGAACTGGCCCCGGTAGTGCACCGTCGGCTCCTGGAGCAGGTACAGCTCCGGGTCCACGTCGGGGGAGAGCCGGGGCGCGTTGCCGTGGTGCAGCACGGCGAGCACGCCGGGCAGCGCGAGCGCCGGCTCCGCGTCGATGCGGGTGATCCGGCCGCGCACCGCCGCCGCGGGAACGGCCCAGCCGTACGTCACGTCGTCGAGCGGGTACTCGACCGCGTACCGGGCGGTGCCGGTGACCTTCTCCCGGCCCTCCAGCCGGGGATGTGCCCGGCCCACGGCGCCAGCGCTCATGCCTCGACCCCCGCCAGCTCGGTGAGCGCGCGTACCGTGATGGCGCGGACGAGCGGCACCTTGAAGGCGTTGTGGCTCAACGGCCGGGCCGCCTCCAGCTCGGCGTCGGCGGCCCGCCCGGCCAGCTCCGGCGTGAACGGCCGGCCGCGCAGCTCGGCCTCGGCGCGGAGGGCCCGCCAGGGCCGGTGCGCGACCGCCCCGTAGGCCAGCCGGACGTCGCGGACCACGCCGGCGTCGAGGTCGAGCACCGCGGCCACCGAGCCGACCGCGAAGGCGAACGACGCCCGGTCCCGCACCTTGAGGTACGCCGAGCGCCGCGCGGCCGGCAGCGGCGGGAGCCGTACGGCGGTGATCAGCGCGCCGCGGGGCAGGGTGGTCTCGCGCTCAGGATGCTCGCCCGGTGAGCGGTAGAACTCGGCGACCGGGACGTCGCGCGTCCCGCCGGCCTCGGCCACCTCGACCACGGCGTCCAGCGCGGCCAGTGCCACCGCGAGGTCGGACGGGTGGGTCGCCACGCACTGCTCGGACCAGTCGAGGATGGCCAGGTCGCGGTTCTGCCCGTGCCGGGCCGCGCAGCCGGTGCCGGGCTCGCGCTTGTTGCACGCCTTCCCGGTGTCCTGGAAGTAGACGCACCGGGTGCGCTGCATGAGGTTCCCGCCGGTGGTCGCCATGTTGCGCAGTTGGCCGGAGGCCGCGGCGAGCAGCGCGCGGCTGAGCACCGGGTAGTCGCGGCGTACGACCGGGTGGGCCGCCAGCGAGCTGTTGCGGACGGTGGCGCCGATCCGCAGGCCGCCCCCGGGGAGCGGCTCGATGCCGCCCAGCGGCAGTCGGGTGACGTCGACCAGCAGGTCGGGCCGCTGCACACCGAGCTTCATGAGGTCGACCAGGTTCGTGCCGCCGGCCAGGTACGCGGCCTCAGGGTCCGCGCCGAGCAGCGCGACGGCCTCGGCGACGTCCGCGGGGCGGCGGTAGTGGAAGCTCCTCATCGGTCGCCCGCCGTCTCCCGGATCGCGTCGACGATGTGCGGGTACGCCGCGCAGCGGCACAGGTTGCCGCTCATCCGTTCGCGGATCTCGGCGTCGGTCAGCCGCACGGTGCCGGTGAGGTCGTCGGTGACCGCGCTGGGCCAGTTGTCCGCCACCTCGTCGAGCAGCCCACGCGCGGAGCAGATCTGCCCGGGCGTGCAGTAGCCGCACTGGAAGGCGTCGTGCGCGATGAACGCCTCCTGCAACGGGGAGAGGGAGTCGGGGCCGGCGAGGCCCTCCACGGTGACCACCTCGCACGTGTCGAGGCTCACCGCGAAGATCAGGCAGCTCTTCACCCGGCGGCCGTCGAGCAGGACGGTGCAGGAGCCACACTGCCCGTGGTCGCAGCCCTTTTTCGCGCCGACGAGGCCGAGGTGTTCGCGCAGCGCGTCGAGCAGCGTGGTCCGGTTGTCCAGCGTCATCTCGTGGGGGTCGCCGTTGACGGTGAGGGCCACCCGGGACGACCACTCGTCGCCGACCGTCGTGGCGCTGCCGGAGCCGTTTCGCACAGGTCGAGAGTAGCCATAACGGACCCAACCCGAAGAAATCCGACCTATCAGTCACCGATCCGGGGCCAGGGGTCCACCCCGTCGATCATGCACTTGTGGTGGGCGACAAAGGCCGCGTACCGGGGTAGCCCGGCACCACACCTGCATGATCGACGCGGGGGAGGGCGGCGGGGCAGGATGGGTTCATGAGCAGTGGACCGATCGACCTCACCGAGGCGCTGGCCTCGTTCGAGGCGCTGTGGAGCCCCCGCATCGTCACCCGGGTCAACGACTACGACGTACGTGTCGCCAAGGTGGCCGGCGAGCACGTCTGGCACCGCCACGACAACACCGACGAGTTCTTCCTCGTGCTCTCCGGGGAACTGCGCATCGCCCTGCGGGAGGAGCCGGACGGGCGGGAACGCACCGTGGTCCTGCCGCGCGGATCCGTGTTCGTGGTGCCCCGGGGCGCCGAGCACAAGCCGTTCTCCGCCGAGGGAGCCTCGATCCTGATGTTCGAGCCCACCGGCACGTCCTCCGTCGGCGACCGGCACGACGACGTGCCGGAGCACGTCGACGCCACCACGGGCCACGCCCTGGCCTGACCGCCGCGAACCGAGCCTGAGTACCGGACGCGAGGGGCCGCCACGGCGACAGCCGCGGCGGCCCCGGAGCGGGCGATGGTGTCAGCGGCGCCACTTCTGGTTCGCGCCGCCCGTGCAGTCCCAGATCTGCAGGCGGGTGCCGTCGGCCGAGCTGACCCCGGTCGCGTCGAGGCACTTGTTGGCCTGCGGGTTGACGATGTCCCCGGCGGCGGTGAAGGTCCAGCGTTGCGCGCCGCTGCCGTTGCAGTCCCAGAGTTGTACCTTCGTGCCGTTGGCGGTGCCGCCGCTGGTCACGTCCAGGCACTTGCCCAGCGCCCGCACCGAGCCGTCGCCGGCCCACGTCCAGCGCTGCGCGGCGGTGCCGTTGCAGGTCCAGAGCTGCACCGCGGTGCCGTTGGCGGTGCTCGCCCCGGCCACGTCCACGCACTTGTTGCCGTACCCGACGATCGGCGCCCCGCTGCCGCCGCCCCCGCCGGTGTCCCACGCCTGGACGCGGACGTAGTCGACGACCATCTGCTGCGGGAAGACCGTGCTGGCGTCCGGCGAGCCGGGCCAGTTGCCGCCGACCGCGACGTTCATGATCATGAAGAACGGGTGGTCGAAGACCCACCGGTTGCCGCCCAGGTCGGCCGGGGTCTTGCGGGAGTACTGCACGCCGTCGAGGTACCAGGTGACCGAGTCCGGCGCCCAGTCGACCGTGTAGGTGTGGAACGCGTCCGCGAGCGCCTGCCCGCCGGGCAGCGAGGTCTGGCCGGTGACCGCGTTGCCACCGGAGTAGCCGGGGCCGTGCAGGGTGCCGTGCACCGTGGACGGCTCGCGCCCGACGTTCTCCATGATGTCGATCTCGCCGGAGTTGGGCCACGGGTTGGTGGCGATGTCGTTGCCCAGCATCCAGAAGGCGGGCCACAGGCCCTGGCCCCGGGGGATCTTGATGCGCGCCTCGAACCGCCCGTACGCCTGGGCGAACGTGCCGGCGGTCAGGAGCCGCGCGGACGTGTACTGGCAGCTGCCGTACCAGCAGCCGTAGTTGGCCGGGTTCTCCCGGCGGGCGGTGATGACGAGGTTGCCGTTGCCGTCCAGCGCCGCGTTGCGGGTGCTGTTCGTGTAGTACTGCAACTCGCTGTTGCCCCAGCCGCCCCCGCCGATGTCGTACCGCCACTTGCTGGCGTCCGGCGGTGAGCCGGCGGGGCCGTTGAAGTCGTCGGACCAGGTCACCGCGCCGGGCGCCGCCGCGGCGGGGGCCTCGGTGGTCGCGGTGAGCGCGACGCTGAGGCCCACGCCGGCGAGGGCCAGCGCGGCGATGGCACGAATTCTGCGCACGGGAAGCCTCCCTGCGGTCGTGGACTGCCGGCCCCCGCCTATCCGGCGAACCGCCACCGGTCGGGTATCTACGAGGAAACCGGAAATAGATTGGTAACAATCTATTGAGTGGCTCGGACGCTGTCAAGAGAGCGCTCTCTGGCTTCCCGGACGACGCCGGCCAGGCCGCTGCCGTGCTGGTCAGGCTCGGGAACGGCGCGACAGGAACCGCAGCGGCCCGGCGCGCAGACCCTCACTGGTGATCGCGTGATAGACGATCATGACGATGATGAGGACCAGCCCCACCACCGGGTGGACGAACCAACCGAGCAGGCCGCTCAACCCGTAGAGGAGCAGGCCGGTGACCGGGCGGACGCGTTGGGCACGGACGTGCTCCGGGCTGACGTCGCCGGCCCGCAGCGCGGGGTGGCGGTGCAGGTAGCCGAAGAACGCCAGCCAGGGCGCGGACATCAGGGCCGCCGCGAGCGCGTACAGCGCCACCGCCACCCTGCGGTCGGCCGTGTCGCCCTCGGTGAACGCCGAGGCCAGCACCGCCGTCGGGAACGGGATGATCACGGCACCGAAGAGGATGGCGAGATTGATCCAGCTCAGGGCCAGCGTGGTCCCGCGGATCAGGCGCAGCAGCGCGTGGTGGTTGAGCCAGATCACCCCGATGTACCCGAACGACACGGCGAAGGCCAGATAGGACGGGCCCTCGTGGCCCAGCCCCTCCAGCAGCCCGCCCGCGTGGTAGTCCGGTACCCGAAGTTCGAGCACCAGCAGGGTGATGACGATCGCGAAGACGCCGTCGCTGAACGCCTTGATCCGATCGGTCTCCGACATCCGGAGCCCGCCGTCCGGCGGCCCGGGTTCCTCGGCTGGTGCGGCCATTGGGGAAGGTTATCGGCTCGGCCCGACGCGACGCGACCGATCCCCCGTCGCGACGGACGACCGCTTGCCACCGGCCTCCTCGGCCGCAGCCGGGACGGGTCGGGCCCTGGGTGCCGCCCGGCGCGACACCCAGGGAACCCGGGCCCCGTCGGCCCGCTCTCAGCCCACCGGCGTGGCGGTTCCCGCCGTGCCGGCGAGCCGCTGGTGGGCGCGGATCAGCTCGGCGTAGCGGTGCCCGCTCGCCTTCACCGTCCGCAGCTGGGTGGCGTAGTCCACGTGCACGAGGCCGAAGCGCTTGTCGTAGCCGTAGGCCCACTCGAAGTTGTCGAGCAGGGACCAGACGAAGTAGCCGGCCAGCGGCACGCCGCGCGCCACCGCGGACGCGCACGCCGCCAGGTGCTGTTCCAGGTGGTCGGTGCGCTCCTTGTCCTCCACGGTGCCCTCCGGGGTGACCTCGTCCACCCACGCCGAGCCGCTCTCCGTGACGATGATCTTCCCGGGCCGGTACTCCTCGCTCACCGCGACCAGCAGCTGTTCCAGGCCGGGCGCGTACATCTCCCAGCCCATCGCCGTCTCCACGGCGCCGGGCACCGGCACCTGCCGGGCGTACGGTGGCGGGCCGGCCGGGTCGTCCACCACCAGCTGCCGGAAGTAGTAGTTCACCCCGAGGAAGTCCGTGGGGGTGGCGATCACGTCCAGGTCGTCGCCGCGCACCGGCGGCTCGACGCCGTACGTGGCCACCATGTCGGCCGGGTAGCCCCGCCCGTGCACCGGGTCCAGCCACCAGCGGTTGACGTGCCCGTCCATGCGCCGGGCCGCCTCCACGTCCTCCGGCCGGTCGCTCGCGGCCTCGATCGGGCTGAGGTTGAGCACCAGCCCGACGGAGGCGGGCAGGGCGGCGTTGGCCCGTACCGCGCGGGTGGCGAGCCCGTGCCCGAGCAGCGTGTGGTGCGAGGTGTGGACGGCCCGCGTGAGGTCCCGCTCGCCCGGGGCCATCTTGCCCTCCAGGTGCCCGATCCAGGACACGCAGAGCGGCTCGTTGACCGTGCTCCAGTCGGACACCCGGTCGCCGAGGCGGGCGGCGACGACCGCCGCGTAGTCGGCGAACGCCTCGGCGGTGGACCGCTCCGGCCAGCCGCCCCGGTCGTGCAGGGCCTGCGGCAGGTCCCAGTGGTACAGGGTGACGAACGGCCGGATGCCCTCGGCGAGCAGCCGGTCGACCAGCCGGTCGTAGAAGTCGAGGCCCGCGCTGTTGACCTGCCCGACGCCCTCGGGCAGCACCCGCGGCCAGGCCACCGAGAACCGGTACGCGTCGACGCCGAGCTGGCGCATCAGCCCCACGTCCTCCGGCCAGCGGTGGTAGTGGTCGCAGGCGACCGCGCCGGTGTCGCCGTTGTCGACGTTGCCGGGGGTCGCCGAGAAGGTGTCCCAGATGGACGGGGCCCGGCCGTCGACGTCGACGGCGCCCTCGATCTGGTACGCCGCGGTGGCGACGCCCCAGAGGAAGTCGGGCGGCAGCTTGGACAGGTCCGGCACGGGATGGTTCTCCTCTGCGATGGTTGTGCTCACTTGACCGCGCCGGCGGTGAGGCCGGCCACGAAGTAGCGCTGGAGCGCCAGGAAGCCGGCGACGACGGGCACGCTGACCACGAGCGAGGCGGCCATCACCTGGTTCCAGTAGACGTTGAACTGGGTCGAGTAGCCCTGGAGGCCGACGGCCAGGGTGCGGCTGCCCTCGTCGGTCATGACCGAGGCGAAGAGCACCTCGCCCCAGGCGGTCATGAAGGCGTACACGGTGACCGCGACGACGCCCGGCACGGCCGCTGGCAGGATCACCCGGAACAGGGTGCGCAGCGGCCCGGCGCCGTCGACCTGGGCCGCCTCGTCGAGGCCGCGCGGGATCGAGTCGAAGTAGCCGACCAGCATCCAGATCGAGAACGGCAGCGAGAAGGTCAGGTACGTGATGACCAGGCCGAGACGGCTCGCGTACAGCTCGATGCCGGTGGCGTTGCCCAGGTTGACGTAGATGAGGAACAGCGGCAGCAGGAACAGGATGCCCGGGAACATCTGGGTGGACAGCACGGTCACCGAGAACACCCCGCGGCCACGGAACCGGTACCGGCTCACGGCGAACGCGGCGAAGATCGCCACCGCCACCGAGCAGACCGCGGCGATGCTCGACACGACCAGGCTGTTCACCAGGTAGCGGGCCAGCGGCACGGTGCTCCACATGTCGACGAACGGCTGCAGGGTCGGCCGGCTGGGCCACCAGGTGAAGCCGTTCTGCACGTCCTGCAACGGCTTGGCCGCCGAGGTGATCATCACGTAGAGCGGTATGACGACGAAGAGGGTGAGCAGGGTCAGCACGATCCGCCGGCCCCACCGCTCACCGGTGGTCTCACGCATGGTCCCTCCGGCGGTTGGTGATCAGCAGGTAGCCGGCCGAGACGACCAGCAGGAACAGCAGCAGCGCCACCGACATCGCCGAACCGGAACCGAAGTCCCAGGTCTTGAACGAGCTGCGGTAGATGTGGATGGAGATCAGGTCGGCCTGTTCGGGGGCGGAGCCGCCGAAGAGCACGAACGGCGTGTTGAAGTCGTTGAAGGTCCACAGGAAGAGCACCAGCAGCAGGACCAGGTTCACCGGCCGCAGCATGGGCAGGGTGACCGAGCGCAGCCGCCGCCAGAACCCGGCGCCGTCGATCGCCGCCGCCTCGTACATCTCCCCGGGGACGTTCTGCAGCCCGGCCATCAGGCAGAGGAACGCGAACGGCCAGTTCCGCCAGACCGACACCACCAGCAGCGACCAGAAGCTGTTGTCGCCGATCAGCCAGAACGGCCGCTGGTCCAACAGTCCGAGCTGGTCGACCAGGACGTGGTTGACCAGGCCGGTGTCGCGCTGGAGCAGGAAGCTCCAGGTGATCACGGCGGTGTAGACCGGCAGCGCGTACGGGGTGAGGAAGAGCGCCCGCAGGATCGCGCGGCCCCGGAACGGGCGTTGCAGCACGACGGCGCCGGCCATGCCGAGCAGCCAGGCCAGCCCCACCGAGAGCAGGGTGTAGACCAGGGTGACCCAGAACGAGTGCAGTAGTTCGCGGCCGGCCGCGCTGTTGAAGTCGAGGGTCGCCCGGTAGTTCTCCAGCCCGACGAAGGGCGCGGTGGACCAGTCCCGGATGTGGAACTGGGTCAGCTCCAGCAGGCTCATCCAGACCCCGACGACCATCGGGATCACGTGGATGGCCAGCTCCAGCACGATGGCCGGAACGAGCAGCAGGTACGGCAGGAGTGAGCGCCGCGGGCGGCGGGGCCGCCGGGCGGATCCCGACGCCGGTGATCCGGCTCCGGGGTCGCGCCGGTCGGGGCGGGCCGGGCCCGGCGCGGTGGTGCTGGTTGCCATCAGGGTCCTCTCGCCAGGTGGTGGCCGTGGCAGGGCGGTAGGGCGCCCTGCCACGGCCACCGGTGACGCCGGGGTCAGCGCATCTTCTGCTGCGCGTCGGTCAGCTTCTGCTTCACCGAGTCCTCGGTGACCGGCTTGCCGCTGGCCGCGTCGGCGAACAGCTCCTTGATGGCGGTGCCGACGAGGGTCTCGAAGGTGCTCTCGTCCGGCACCTGCGGCAGCGGGGCCGCGGTGGTGGACAGCGTCTCCTGGAGGACCTTCTGCTCCGGGGCGCTGAACGCCGGGTCGGAGCCGGCGGTCTTCACCGCGGGCAGCGAGCCGTACGTCTTGTTGAGGATGGTCTGCTCCTCGTCGCTGGTCATGAACTTCACGAAGCTCAGCGCGGCGTCCCGGTTCTTGGTGTGCTTGAAGACCGCCATGTTGATGCCGGCGACCATGCTGTTGACCTTCTTGCCACCGGCCGGCGGGGCGCCGAGGAACGGCACGGGGGCGATCCCGTACGCGTCGGCCGGCATGTTCTGGGTCTTCAGGTTCGAGCCGGCGGCCTGCCAGAGCAGCATCGCGGCCTTGCCGTTGGCGAAGTCGGAGACCGACTGGTTCTGCGCGTACTCGGCGTTGCTCGGGTTGGTGATCTTGTCGGTGGCCATGAAGTCGACGTACCGCTTGACCGCCGCGACGTTCTGCGGGGTGTCGAAGGTCGGCTTGCCGGACGAGTCGAACCACTCACCGCCGTACTGCTGGCTGAACGTGAAGGCGTGGTGGGCGTTCTCGGACGGGTTGGCGCCCTCGACGGCCAGCCCCCACTTGCCGCCGGTGCTGAGCTTCTTGCCGTACTCGGCGAGCTGCTCCCAGGTGGTCGGCGGGGCGGTGATGCCGGCGTCGGCGAACGCCTTCTTGTTGTAGTAGAGCGCGTACGCGAGGCTGTAGATCGGCACGGCGGCCGGCGGCTTGCCGGGCGCCCCGGCGGCGGCGAGCGCGGCGGGCACGAAGCGGTCCTTGCCGCCGACGGCCTGGAGCGTGGCGTCGTCGAACTCGACGAGCGCCCCGGTCGCCTGCAGCGACGCCGACCAGGTGTTGCCGATGTTCACCACGTCCGGGCCCTGGCCCGAGGTGGCCGCGGCGAGGAGCCGGTTGAGCAGGTCGGACCAGGGGACGACCTCGAGGTTGACCTTGATGCCGGTCTGCTTCTCGAACTTGTCCAGCTCCGGCTGGAGGATGGTCTTGTCGGCCTCCAGGCTGGCGCCCTGGTTACTGGCCCAGTAGGTGAGGGTCTTGCCCGACCCGCCGGAGTCGTCGCCGGAGCCGCCGCAGGCGGTCAGCGAGGCGGCCGCCAGGACGGCGGCGGCGAATATACCGAGGTGTCGTCTCGTCGACACGATCAGCCCTTCCGGTGCAGTGGTGGGGGCCCGGCCGGGTCGTCCGTCGTGCGCTGTGGGGGCGACGGGGACCGGCCGGTGCGGACGGGTTCCGGGTGGCGCCGGCGGGGAGCCGACGGCGTTTCCCGAGAGTTACATCACGGCTTAATTAATGTCGTCATTAAAGTGGTTGTGCAGTGGGTCGTCAAGCACGGGAGCCGTACAGTCGCTCCGGACGACCGACAGGATCGAGGTGACCAGTGGAGCTGGCGCGAGCCACCAACCGGAGCGTGCGGCTGCGCAACCGGGCCGCCCTGCTGACCAAGCTCTTCCTCGACGGTCCGCTGACCCGGCAGGACCTGGTCCGCAGCACCGGCCTGAGCCAGCCGGCGGTCAGCAACGTGGTGAGCGACCTGATCGAGGAGGGCCTCGTGGCCGAGGCCGGCGCCGCCGAGTCCGACGGCGGTCGGCCCAGCATGATGCTGCGGATCGCGCCCCGCTTCGCGTTCCTGGTCGGCGTCGACGTCGGCGAGACCCGGGTCCGGGTCGAGCTGTTCGACTTCGCGATGACCCTGCTCGCCAGCGTCGAGTACCCGCTCGACCCGGCCCGCACCGAGCCGGCCGAGGTCGCCGGGCACGTGCTCGCCGGGATCGACGCGGTGACCGGCGCGGCCGGGGTCGCGCCCGCCGACGTGCTCGGTGTCGGTATCGGTGTCTCCGGCGTGGTCTCGCAGGGCGAGCACGCCGTGGTGCACGCCCAGGCCCTCGGCTGGGACCGGGTGCCGCTGGAGCGCCTGATCGCCGCCGGCACCGACCTGCCCCTGCACATCGACAACGGCGCGAAGACGCTCGGCCAGGCCGAGATGTGGTTCGGCGCCGGTCGGGGCGCCCGGCACGCCGTCTTCGCCCTGGTCGGCTCCGGCGTCGGCGCGGCGGTGGTGACCGGCGGCGTCACCTACCGCGGGGCGTCCAGCAGCGCGGGGGAGTGGGGGCACACCACCCTGGTGTACGGGGGGCGGCCGTGCCGCTGCGGCGCCCTGGGCTGCCTCGAGGCGTACGTCGGCGCGGAGGCGATCATCGAACGCTACCGGGAGGCCCGTCGGGGTCGCCCGGTGCCCGGCGAGGACGAGGAGTCCCAGCTCAACGCCCTGATCGACGACGCGGCCACCTCCGCCACGGCCCGGCAGGTGCTCGACGACACGGCCGCCTACCTCGGCGCGGGGGTCGCGAACCTCATCAACCTGTTCAACCCCGAGCGGGTGGTGCTGGGCGGCTGGGCGGCGATGGCCCTCGCCGACCTGCTGCCGGCCGTGCGGGAGGCGGCCGGCCGGCAGGCGCTGCGCCAGCCGTACGAGCAGGCCTCGATCGAGCTGTGCCGCCTCGGCGTGGACGCCGTCGCGTTGGGTGCCGCCACGCTGCCGATCGCCCGGTTCCTGGCCGACGGCGGCGTACGCCGCTGACGCGCCCAGCGGTCCCGGCCGGGTCCGCCGCCCGGTTCGTCACGGCAAGGGCCGGGCGCGGCACGTGCCGTTATGCGGGCCGGGTTGTCCCGCGGCGCTGTCGAGCTGCCCCAGATGTGGGGCGGCCCGCACGCCGTCCGAGAGTGGCGGTGCTGCCATCCGCGCGGTCCCGGAAATGGGGCAGCTCGACAGGGGCGGCGGTCATCCTCCAACCGGCCGTCGGCGGGCACCGGCGGCGGTCGAGGCGGGGAACCCGTGGATGGGCAAAACGCCTAAAGCGCAGTTTCAGGATAAATAACAGTGTTATAGATCGATGTCTTGACGCCGCCGCAACCCCGCCGTAACACTCCATCGAGAGCGCTCTCCGCGCCGCGACGCCACCCGGCAGACCACCACCGGCGTCCGCGGTCGCGTCCGGAACCCTTCCCGTCGCCCGGTGTCCGCAGCCCCCTATCGACAGGCACAGTCATGACATCTCAGGCTTTATCCGTACCGCCACCGTCCCGGCGGCGCGCCGGCCGGCCCGTGCTCCTCGGTCTGGTCGTGGCCCTGGTCGCGGCGCTCGGCCCGGCCGGCCTCGCGCCGCCGGCACAGGCCGCACCCACCCTGCTGTCCCAGGGCCGCCCGGCCACCGCCTCGTCCACCGAGAACGCGGGCACGCCGGCCGCCGCGGCCGTCGACGGCAACACCGGCACCCGCTGGTCCAGCGCGTTCAGCGATCCCCAGTGGCTCCAGGTCGACCTCGGCGCCCGGGCCACCATCAGCCAGGTGACGCTCGTCTGGGAGGGCGCCTACGCCCGCGCGTTCCAGCTGCAGACCTCCGACGACGGCGCCACCTGGACGACCGTCCACAGCACCACGACCGGCACCGGCGGCACCCAGACCATCGCGGTGACCGGCGCCGGGCGCTACGTGCGGATGTACGGCACCGCCCGGGCCACCGCCTACGGCTACTCGCTCTGGGAGTTCCAGGTGTACGGCGAGACCGGCGGCGGCACACCGACCTGCGGCGGCACCAACGCGGCCCAGGGCCGGCCGGCCACCGCGTCCTCCACCGAGAGCGCGGGCCTGCCCGCGTCCGCGGCCGTCGACGGTGACGGCGGCACCCGCTGGGCCAGCGCCGCGAGCGACCCGCAGTGGCTGCGCGTCGACCTCGGCAGCACCCAGACGATCTGCCGCGTGGTGCTGACGTGGGAGGCCGCGTACGCCCGGGCCTTCCAGATCCAGACCTCGGCCGACGGTAACGCCTGGACCACCGTCTACAGCACCACGACCGGCACCGGCGGCACCCAGAGCCTGACCGTCGACGGCAGCGGCCGCTACGTGCGCATGTACGGCACCGCGCGTGGCACCGCCTACGGCTACTCGCTGTGGGAGTTCCAGGTCAACACCACGGGCGGGGGCGGCGACCCGTCCATCCCGCCGACCGACCCGCGCAACCCCAACTTCGGGCCGAACACCTTCGTCTTCGACCCGAGCACACCCACCAGCACCATCCAGAGCCGGTTGAACACCCTTTTCACCCAGCAGGAGACGAACCAGTTCGGCCCGCAGCGGTACGCCGTGCTGTTCAAGCCCGGCACGTACACGGCGGACGTCAACCTCGGCTTCTTCACCCAGGTGGCCGGCCTCGGCATGAGCCCCGACGATGTGAACCTCAACGGGCACGTCCGGGTCGAGGCGTTCTGGATGGGCGGCAACGCCACCCAGAACTTCTGGCGCTCGGCGGAGAACCTGTCGGTGACCCTGCCCGCCGGGGTGACCGTGGAACGCTGGGCCGTGTCCCAGGCCGCGCCGTACCGCCGGATGCACCTGCGCGGCGGTCAGAACCAGATCCAGCTCTGGAACGGCGGCGACGGCTGGTCCAGCGGCGGCCTGATGGCCGACACCCGGATCGACGGCC
Source organism: Micromonospora costi (assembly GCF_003626655.1). Classification (GTDB taxonomy): domain Bacteria; phylum Actinomycetota; class Actinomycetes; order Mycobacteriales; family Micromonosporaceae; genus Micromonospora; species Micromonospora costi. The sequence goes on along the minus strand of NZ_RBAN01000004.1, from coordinate 205,150 downwards.
TCGTCGTCTCCGGCTCTCAGCAGCAGTGGTACTCGCGCAACAGCGAGTTCGGCAACGGCTGGACCGGTTCGGTGTGGAACATGGTCTTCCAGGGCGTCGTCGGCGCGCCGCCGCCGCACTTCCCGAACCCGTCGCACACCGTCGTGGCGCAGACCCCGGTCGTCCGGGAGAAGCCCTTCCTGTACGTCGACGGCACCGGCGAGTACCGGGTCTTCGTCCCGGCCCTGCGCACCAACTCGTCGGGCACCAGCTGGTACGGCAAGACCCCGGCCGGGTCGTCGATCTCGCTGTCGCAGTTCTTCGTCGTCCAGCCGGGCACCAGCGCGGCCACCATCAACGCGGCCCTCGCCCAGGGCAAGCACCTGCTCTTCACCCCGGGCGTGCACCACGTCACCGAGCCGATCCAGGTCAACCGCGCCGACACGGTGATCCTCGGCCTGGGCCTCGCGACCATCCAGGCCGACAACGGCACCGTGGCCATGCGGGTGGCCGACGTGGACGGTGTGAAGGTGGCCGGCATCATGTTCGAGGCCGGCACCACGAACTCGCCGGTGCTCATGGAGGTCGGCCCGGCCGGATCCTCGGCCAGCCACGCCGCGAACCCGACCTCGCTGCACGACGTGTTCTTCCGCATCGGCGGGCCCCACGTCGGCAAGGCCACCAACACGCTGACCGTCAACAGCGACAACGTGATCGGCGACCACATGTGGCTGTGGCGGGCCGACCACGCGGCCTCCGGTGTGCCCACCGGATGGACGCTGAACACCGCCGACACCGGTCTGACCGTCAACGGCGACAACGTCACCATGTACGGCCTCTTCGTCGAGCACTACCAGAAGTACCAGACCGTCTGGAACGGCAACGGCGGGCGGACGTACTTCTACCAGAACGAGATGCCGTACGACCCACCCAACCAGGCCGCCTGGATGAACGGGTCGACGCGGGGCTACGCCGCGTACAAGGTGGGCGACGGCGTGACCAGCCACCAGGCGTGGGGCACGGGCAGCTACTGCTACTTCAACGTGAACCCCGCGGTGGTCGCCGAGCGCGCCTTCGAGGTGCCGACCAACACGAACGTCCGGTTCACCAACATGGTGACCGTCTCGCTCGGTGGCGTCGGCACGATCAACCGGGTGATCAACAACTCCGGTGGAACCGCGAACGCGGCCACCCAGCAGGTGTACCTGACCACGTACCCGTGACGGTGGGCGGCCTCGCCGGGGCCGATGGTTGATCGACTCCGTTTCGCCGATGTGGCGGTGTCCGCGCGTCCGGGACACCGCCACATCGGCGATCTGGTGTGGACCATGCCGGTCGATCGGGTCAGCGTGACGCGCTGGCGCGTTGGCCGTGCGCGTTGCCGATGGCGTCGCGCCGACCCCACCGGCCGGGGATGTCCAGCAGCTCGATCCGGCCGAACCGGGCCGGCAACGACGGCATGATCACCAGGTTGTCCCCCAACGGCTGCAGGCCGAGCAGGACGCGCAGCAGCAGGAACGGCGCCGCGGTGGTCACCGCGTGGGGGCTGTTCGCGGTGGGATAGCTGACCGGAAAGCGGGTGACGTCGCGGTCGTAGCCGGCGAACGACTCCGGGAGCCGGCCGTCGAAGTAGTGCGCGGCGTCGAGCATCGCCTCGGCGAGTATGCCGGCCTCGCGGGCGTAGCCGTAGCGGCGCAGGCCCCAGGCGATGAGGGAGTTGTCGAACGGCCAGACGGTGCCCACGTGGTAACCGAGCGGGTTGTAGCGGCCCTCGCCCTTGGCCAGCGTGCGTACGCCCCAGCCGGAGAACAGCCGCGGGCCGAGCAGGTGGGCGACGATCCGGTCGGCGCGTGACTCGTCGACGATGCCGCTCCACAGCAGGTGGCCGATGTTCGAGCTCAGCGCGTCGACCTGCCGCCCGTCGGCCTCCAGGGCCAGCGCGAAGTACTCGCCGTCGTCTATCCAGAAGTCCCGGTTGAAGCGCTGTCTGAGGGCCGCGGCCTCCCGTTCGAGGCGGTCGGCGTAGGCGGGGTCGTTCCAGAACTCGCGGGCCAGGCGGGCCCCGCGGACCTTCGCGTCGTACGCGTAGCCCTGCAGCTCGCAGGTGGCACGGGGCAGCCCGGGCAGCGTGCCGTCGCGGTAGGAGATGGCGTCCGGAGAGTCCTTCCAGCCCTGGTTGACCAGGCCGGACGCTCCGTTGCGGCTCCGGTACCACAGGTAGCCGTCGCCCATGATGTCGCCGTACTCGTCGATCCACGCCAGCGCCGCCCGGGTCTGCTCCTCGAGCTCGGTCACCAGCGCTGCGTCACCCGTCCACCGCTCGTACTCGTCGAGCAGGATCACGAAGAGCGGAGTGGTGTCGGCGCTGCCGTAGTACGGCGACTCCGGCCGTTCCTCGAACGCGCTCAGCTCGCCGTACCGGAACTGTCGCAGGATCTTGCCCGGCTCCTCGTCCCGGAAGTCGTCGAGGTTGGCGCCCTGGCCGATGCCGAGCACCCGCAGGGTGGCGTGGGCGAGTTCCGGGGCGACGTGCAGCGCCTGGAGGCTGCACAGCAGGCTGTCCCGCCCGGTGACGGTCGCCGCCCACGGCAGACCGGCCGCGGGCATCGGGTCGTCCGGCAGGGCCAGCGGGGCGAACCGCAGCCCCGCGAGGTCGACAAGGCTCCGCCGGTAGGTGATCGCCAGCGCCTCCCAGTCGCACGTCAGCTGCGGCGCCCTGGCCAGCCACCGGTCCAGCTCGACGCGGAGCTGCCCGGCGGTGCGCGTGCGGTGGGGACTGATGTGCTCCCGTACGTCCTCGCCGTCCGGGCGGAGCACCAGCCCGTCGACCCGCAGCGTCGTCATCCACCGCTGGTGCGGCCCGATCCGGATGTCGTACGTGAGGCCGTACTCGTCGATCCGGGCCGGTTCGCTCGTCGCGATGACGGTCTCGCGCCGGAACTTCTCCCGGCGGTAGCCGAGCCGCAGGCGGCCCTCCTCCACACGCCGGTAGATCTGTCCCGGCCGCTCCATCGGTTTGGCGATGATCGAGTACACCGGGGAGAAGTCGCTGTCGGCGGCCAGCCGGACCGTGAAGTCGACCTCCCGGTCGGCGTGGTTGAGCACCGTCAACCGTTCCTCGAAGCCCGTGCCGGCGATGCACCGTTCGCGGATGACCGACACGGTGGCGTCGACGTAGTGGGTGGGCTTGCCCGGGACCAGGAAGAAGCGCATCTCGAAGTGGTGCGGGTCGTCGACCGCGAGCGCGTTCAGCCGCTCGCCGTTGACCGTGAGGCGCCACTGCGACAGGAACCGGGTGTCCATCTCGAAGAACCCGCACGCGCCGCGCGGTCCGGCGTCGATGTCGCCGTTGCCGTCGCTCAGCACGAAGTTGTTGCCGTCCAGGATCCGTACCAGCTCGTTCATGCCGGCTCCGCCGGGCCGGGGGTCAGCGACCGGGGATGCCGCGCGCCGACGGGTGGGGGGAAGAGCCGCCTGAGCAGGACGATGTACCGGAACTCGCCCTCGGTGGTGATGTCGTTGCGCAGCCAGGCCGACATCGGCGTGGCCTCACCACGCGCCAGCCGGCGGAAGAACGCGTCGTCGGTGCGCACGACGGTGTCGGCGTCCCGGTTCTCCCGCGACACCCGGATCTCGCCGTCGGTGATCGTGACCAGCCAGTGGTGGACGCCGTGGTCGCCCACCAGGTCGAACCGTATGGTGCCGCTGGTCCGTTTCTCGAGGCGTCCGCGACCGGAGCGGCCGAGGTCGTCGAAGAATCGCGCGATCGCGTCGGACATGCACCACCTCCTGCACCGGCCCCTGTGGCAGCATCCCCCGCAGGGGCGTGGTGGGGCATCACCCGGTCCGGGTGAAAAGCCGCCGCCGGGCCGTGCCGCAGTGGCGGCTACCGGCGCACCGCGTCGGCGTCCGGGTAGTCGTCGGTGACCCGTACGGCGCCGAAGCGCGGGAAGATTCGCTCGACGGTGAAGTCGTGCTCGTCGGCGGCGAAGGCCGACATCGCGTCGGCCACGAACTCCAGCTCGTACCCGTGGTCGCTGGCCGCCCGCGCGGTCGACTCGACGCCCATCGTGGTGACCAGCCCGGCGATCACCACGGTGTCGACCCCGCGCCGGCGCAACTGGTCGTGCAGGTCGGTCCCGTGGAACGCGCCCACCGTGCGCTTGACCACCACCACGTCACCGGCTTCGACCAGCCCGTCGGCGAAGTCGCTGCCGGGCGGCTGCTCGGCTACGCCGGGCCGCTCCACCCGCACCTGGACGACGGGCGCGCCGGCGGCCCGGAAGACGGCGGCGAGCCGCCGGCAACGGTCGAGGACCTCGGCGCCGCGGTGCGGGGCGAGGTCCAGGTCGATGATGCGGGGCATCAGGTCGATGAGGACGAGAGCGCGGGTCACACCATGATCGTAGTGAGTGCCGCGAGCGTCGGGCATACGACTGCTCGTGCGGTCCGGGCGATGATCGCGAGGCCGTGTCGCCGGCATCGACGGTCCTATACTGGGCGTGCCGGTCGGGGAATCCGTGAGCGGAGGCGGGCGTGCCACTCTTCTTCCTGAGCTACGCCCACGAGGACAACCGCAACGGTCAGGTTCAGGAGTTCTTCGGCGACCTCAGCGAGGCGGTGGCGGGGCTCGCCGGGGTCGGCTGGCACGAGGCCGGTTTCATCGACGGGCAGATGCTGCTGGGCACCACGTGGTCCCACGAGCTGGCCGACGCGCTCGCCACCAGCGCCTGCCTGATCGCGCTCACCTCGCCCCGCTACGTGGTCAGCGACTACTGTGGACGCGAGTTCCGGGTCTTCGCCGACCGGATCGACGAGCACGAACGGCAGTTCCAGGTGCGCCCGCCGGCGCTGGTGCCGGTCCGGTGGATCCCCTGCGACCGGGTGCCGGCCGCGGTCGGTCAGTTCCAGTACCGCAACTTCCCGACCGGCTCCGTCTACGCGCAGGACGGCCTGCTCACGCTCAAACAGCGCCGCCGCCACCACGACGAGTACCAGGACTTCGTCGACGCGCTCGCCAAACACATCGTCCACACCGCCCGGACGCCCCTGCACCGGCCGGCCGAACGCCCGGTGCTCACGAAGGTGACCAGCGCGTTCGGCGAGCCCGCGGTGACCCGCGCGGACGCGGGGCCGTCCGCGGGCGCCCGGGCGTCGCGGGCGACCAGCGCCCGGCACGTCTACTTCGTGCTCGCCGCCGGCAGCTCCGCCGAACTTGGCGGCAGCCGGCCCGGCGCCGAGGACCGGTACGGCGCGGTCGTCAGCGACTGGCGCCCGTACCAGCCGGAGCTCCCCGTGCCGATCGGCAGCTGGGCCGGCGCCATCGCCACCACCAAGAGCTACGGCTGGACGGTGGAGGACGCGGTCGACCTCGCTGCGGTGCGGGAGTGGGCCGGCGCGCACAACCAGATCGTCGTGCTGGTGGTCGACGTCTGGTCGGCCGACCTGCCGCGCTACCGGCTCAGCCTGGTCAGCTACGACCGCGACGTCGAGGCGTACGCCCCGGTGCTCGTGCCCTGGACGGCCGCCGACGGCGCCGCGGCCGGCGGGGACCGGCGGATGTGGGAGACGCTCGCCCGCGTGCTGCCGCACCACGTGGTGCGCAACGACCGTGACGTGTGGCGTCCGGAGATCCCGACGTCCACCCGGTTCCAGGAGGAGCTGGAGGACGTGCTCGTGGTGGCGCAGGGCCGCATCTCCCGCACGGGGACGGTCTATCAGGGGCCGGCCTCCGACGGCCCGGGGCAACGCCCGATCCTCGAAGGTCCCTAGGGGAGGCAGGCCATGGCGGGTTCCGAGGCGGCACGCGGGCAGATCGTCACGTTCTACTCGTACAAGGGCGGCACCGGGCGCACGATGGCGCTCGCGAACGTGGCCTGGATCCTCGCCAGCCAGGGTCTCCAGGTGCTGGTGGTGGACTGGGACCTGGAGTCGCCGGGCCTGCACCGCTACTTCCACCCGTTCCTGCGGGACAAGGAGCTGCGGGCCACCCCCGGCGTCATCGAGATGATCTGGGACTACTCGATCGCCACCCTCCAGCGCACCCGGGACGAGGACTCCCAGGAGCTGCTCGCCGGCCACGCCAAGATCCAACGCCGGGCCGTGTCGCTGCACTGGGACTTCCCCCACGGCGGGGTCATCGACTTCGTGGCCGCCGGCCAGCAGGACGCGGCGTACTCGCGGCTGGTCAGCACGTTCGACTGGGCGAACTTCTACGAACGGCAGGGCGGCGCCGCCTTCATCGACGCGGTCCGCGCCCAGATGCGGGCCGAGTACGACGTCGTCCTCGTCGACAGCCGCACCGGCCTGAGCGACGTCGCCGGCATCTGCACCGTGCAACTGCCCGACGTGGTGGTCAACTGCTTCACGATGTCCACCCAGAGCATCCGCGGGGCGGCGGCCGTGGCCCGCTCCATCCGCGCCCAGCGCCCGGACGACCCGCCGCTCGTGGTGCCGGTGCCCATGCGGGTGGAGGACGCCGAGCTGCGCAAGCTGGAGACCGGCCGGGACCTGGTCCGGGCCGAGTTCGCCCCGTTCCTCGACCACCTCTCCGAGGCGGCATCCACCCGCTACTGGAACACCATCGAGGTGCCCTACCGCACCTTCTACGCGTACGAGGAGATCCTCGCCGCCTTCGGCGACCGTCCCGAGCAGGCCGGGACGCTGCTCGCCGCGTACGAGCAGCTCACCTCCGTCATCACCGGCGGGCGGGTCACCCGGCTGGAGCCGATGGCGGAGGAGGACCGGCGGCGCTCGCTGGTCGAGTTCGAACGGTCCCGCCTGTCCGCCGAACAGACGGTGCTCGTCGCGTACGCCGCCGTGGACCGGCTCTGGGCGGAGTGGATCGGCGACCAGCTGGAGGAGGCCGGGCTGCGGGTCGACCGCCGCGCCGTGGACGTCCCGCTCGGCACCGGCGGCCGCGCCGAGTTCGACCGGGCCGTCACCGCCGCGAGCCGGGTGCTCGTGGTCCTCACCCGGCACTTCGCCCTCACCCCGCTCGCCGCCGACACCTGGAAGCTCGCCGCCAGCCGCGACCAGATCACCGGCGGCGGCGTGCTCGTGCCGCTGCGGGTGGACGAGTCCCGCCTCACCGTGCCCTACAGCGACCGCCTCGCGGTCGACGTCACCGACGTGGACCCGTCCACGGCCCGGGCCCGCCTGCTGGAGGCGGCCGGCGCGCCGGCCGCCGCCGGCGGCGGCCGCGCCGTCGGGCGCTTCCCCGGACCGTTCCCCACGGTCTGGAACGTCCGCCAGCACGGCACCCCGTTCGTCGGCCGCGCGGCCCAGCTGGAGGCGCTGCGGGACCGGCTCACCGCGTCGCCCGACGCGGGCATGCAGGTGGTCCACGGCCTGGGTGGGGTCGGCAAGACTCAGCTCGCCGCCGAGTACGCGCTGCGGTTCGCCCGCGACTACGACCTGGTCTGGTGGATCCCGGCGGACAACGAGGAACGCATCCGGGGCAGCCTCGCCGACCTGGCCGAGGCGATGGGTCTGGGCGCGGGCGGCGCGGGCGAGGCGGTCCGCCGCGTGCTCGACGTGCTGCGGCGCAGCGGCCCTGATCGGCGCTGGCTCATCGTGCTCGACAACGCCGACGAGCCCACGCGCGCCACCCAGGCGCTGATACCGCAGGGTCCGGGGCACGTGCTGCTCACCACCCGCGACCAGAGCTGGGCCGAGTACGCCACCGCCACCGAGCTGACCGTCTTCGACCGGGCCGAGAGCGTCCAGCTGCTGCGCGACCGGGTCCGCGGCCTCACCGACGCCGAGGCCGCCCAGGTGGCCGAGAAACTCGGCGACCTGCCCCTCGCCGTCGAGCAGGGCGCCGCGTACCTGCGAGCCACCGCGCTGCCGGTCGAGCGGTACCTCGCCTCGCTGGACACCCCCGGCCTGCTGCGCATCCTCGAGGGTCGGCAGTCGGCCGGCTACTCGAAGGCGCTGGCGGCCACCTGGCTGGTCACCCTCGGCCAGCTGCGCCGGGAGAAGCCGGCCGCCGCGCGCCTTCTCGAACTCTGCTCGTTCTACGCCCCCGAGCCGATCCCGGTCACCATGCTCACCGGCGAGCGGTTCGCGGCCTTCATGACGCCGTTCGACCCGACGCTCACCGACCCCATCCTCCAGGGCCTGGTCACCGCCGAGCTGGGCCGCTACGGCCTGGCGCAGGTGGACGCGGAGAACAACACCGTGCGGATCCACCGCCTCGTCCAACTGGTGATCCAGGACCAGCTCGACGACCCGGAGGACACCCGCCGCCAGGCGCAGCTGCTGCTCGCCGCGGCCAGCCCCCGTGACCCCGACAAGCCGGCGAACTGGGCCCGCTACGCGGAGCTGTGGCCGCACGTACGCCCCTCCGGCCTGCACCGCTCGACCGCCGACGAGGCGCGGCAGCTGGTCGTGGACACCGTCCGCTACCTCTACCGGCGCGGCGACTACGAGACCAGCCGGTCGCTCGCCGAGGACGCGCTGGCCCACTGGCGGGACACCGACGAGGACGACCCGACCACGCTGCGGATGCGCTTCCACCTGGCCAACGTGCTGCGCGCCCAGACCCACTTCGACCTCGCGTACGCCATCGACCAGGACGTCTACGAGCGGCAGCGGCGGATCTTCGGCGAGGAGCACCTCTACACCGTGATGACCGCCCGCAGCCTCGGCGCCGACCTGCGCGCCCAGGGCCGCTTCCACGAGGCGGAGGAACGCGACCGCCGCACGCTGGAGCTGAGCATCCGCACGTTCGGCGAGGACAGCGGCCGCACCCTCACCGCGGAGAACAACCTGGCCGTGTCGCTGCGACTGGTCGGCGACTTCCGCGGCGCGGCCCAGCTCGACCAGCACATCCACGAGCGGCGCCGGGACCGGTTCGGCGAGGAGGACCCGTCGACGCTCGCCTCCGCCAGCAACTACGGGCGCGGGCTGCGGGACACCGGCGAGCTGTGGCGCTCACACACCGTCCTGCACCGCACGTACGCCGCCCAGCAGAAGGTGGTCGGGCCCGACCACCCGGAGACGCTGCGGACGGCCAAGGAGCTGGCGCTCACGCTGCGCCAGCTGGGCCGGTTCCCCGACGCGCACCGGCTGCTCGAACGCACCGTGGTCCGCTACCAGCGCACGCTGGGCGGGGAGCACCCCGACACCCTCTCGGCGGAGATGGCCCTCGCCACGACCTGGTCGGCGGTGGGCGACAACGACACCGCAGTGCGCATGGCCCGCCGGCTCCGCGACGGCTACCGGGAGGTGCTGGGCGAGACGCACGCCATCACCCTGGCCTGCCTGAACAACCTCGGCGTCCTGCTCCGCAAGCAGCGCGACCACGTACCCGCCCGGGAACTCGCCGAGCAGGTCCGCGACCAGTTGCTGGCGACCCTCGGCGAGCGGCACCCGCACACCCTGCTCGCCACGCTCAACCTCGCCAACGACCTGTCCGCCCTCGGTGAACGCGACGCGGCGCTGCTGCTCGACACGACGGCGTACGTGGAGCTGACCCGGGTGCTGGGCGCCGAGCACCCGGACACCCTCGCCGCCTCGGTCAACCTGGCGCTGAGCCGGATGGCCAGCGAGAGCGAGGCGGACGCCGGCCGCGCCCTCTACGACGAGGCGTTCGGCGCCCTCGTGCAGCTGTTCGGCGGCGACAATCCGCGGGTCGTGCAGGCGCGGCAGCGGGAACGCGCCAACGCGTACATCGAGCCGGCCCTGCTGTGACCGGTCGCGCTCGGCGGAGCCCTGCCCCGGCCGGTCAGGTCATCGGGTCCGCGTCCGGGGCTTCGGCCAGCCAGGCGGCCACCGCGAGCGGATCGGCGCCGGCGAGCGCCCGGCAGAGCGCCCGCGCGAGGTCTGCGCGGCCCGTCAACGCCCCGGTCACGGCCGGCCGGCCGGTCCGGCGGGCGGCCAGGGCCAGCCCCACCCAGGCGTCGGTGTCGTCCGGGTCGGTGGCCAGTCGACGCCGGTAGCCGGCCAGCGCCCGTGCCGGATCACCCGCCGCGTACGCCAGGTCGTCCCGGTCCGGCCCGGACGGTCCCTCGCCGGCGTGCGGCTGGCCGCCGCGTCGCGGCGTCGTGCGCACCAGGCGGTCCCGTACCGCCGCCTCCGGGCCACGGTCGCCGGGAAGCGCCGGCCGGGCCGGGGCCGCCGCGACCGCCGCCGCCGGCTCACCCGCCGGCCGGGAGCGGCCCCGCCGCCACGCGCGGGCCAGCCGGTCCACCTCGTCGGGGTCCGGGCTCAGGTTGGCCAGCGCCCAGCGCACCGTGCCGCCGTCGGCCACGTCCCGCACGGCCGCCTCCACCCGCCCGTCCACCGGGGAGTCCGCCGGGTCCCGCCAGCGCCGCACGGTGGCGGCCATGCCCGCCACGAAGGCGCGTCCGGCAGCGGTCAGCTCGGGACTGCCGGCCAGCTGGACGACCGCCCGGTGCGTCTGCTCCCGCCAGTACGCGTACTCGAACTCGGCGGCCAGGCCCTCCCGCCGCCGGCAACGCCACACCTCGGCCACCCCGAGATGGGCGTACGCGCCCTGGAGCAGCGCGCCGACCGGCCGCGGGTCGAGCCGCCACGGCGCCCGGTAGCGGGCCGGCCCGCCGTCGCCGTGCAACGGCAGCAGGTCGAGCAGGGCACCGAGCTTGGTGTGCTGGAGTTCGTGCACCAGCAGCAGCGCCAGCGTCGGCGCGTCGGCCGGTACGGAGAGCGCGATGGCGCCCAGCGCGTCGCGGCTCGTGGCGCTCACCGGGTTGCCCGACACCGGCGCTCGCAGCGGCACCAGCGAGTGCAGCAGCACCCGCAGGCCGTCGGCGTGCGCCGGCAGGCGCGCGACGATCCACTCCCACGCCTGCGCGGTCAGCCACACCAGCCGCCCGGCGGTCGCCTCGTCGAGACGGGGGGCGGGCGGCCGGTGGTAGCGGTGCCGCCACGGGTCCTGGTCGTCGACGACCACCTCCCGCGTCCCGCCGGGCGTCGTGAGGGTGAGCGACCGCGCCGCCAGCCACCCGTGGCCGTCCGCAGTGGACGCGACGCCGTCCGCCGCCGGCACGGCCGCGCCGACTGCTGCCGACGGGTGACCCGCGGCGACCGAGATCGCCCCGGCGGCGGCGCGGACGGTCACGGCGCCGCCGGCCAGCCCGGAGGCGCCGCCGATCGTGGGCAGCACCAGGACGCCGTCCGGGCAGGGCAGCGTCAGTTCGAACGCCAGCCCGGCCCGGGTGGCCGCCGCCGCGGCGAGCGCCGCGAGGTAGCCGGTGTCCACGTGGCCGCCGAGGGCGGCCCGCGCCCATCCGGTGACCGGCGGGTGGGCGAGCACGCGCGCCACCGCGGCCGGGTCGGCCCGCTCGGCGTCGGTGAGCAGGGCCAGGCTCCGCCGTACCAGCGGATCGGTGCCCGCGGACCGGGCGGCGGCGACGGTCAGGAGCCGCCGCCGGCCCGACTGCCCGGCGTACAGCACGCCGAGCGCGGCCGGGTCGCCGTGCCCGCCGGCCAGCGAGGCCAGCGCGGCGGGGGAGAGGGGAGCGTTCACCGCTCCCCGGACCCGGTGGCCCGGCGGCGCAGCGCGTCGACGTCGGCGGCCACCACGGCCTGCACGTGCCGGACCAGCCGGAACAGGTCCGGGCAGTAGACCGACGGTTGGCGGAAACCGTGGCCGGCGCGCCAGCGGTGCGCGTACAGTCCACCGCCGCAGGCGCTGACCACCGGGCAGGCCCGGCAGGCGGGGGCGAGCGCGGCGGGGCCGGTCGGGCGCCCGGCCAGCGACGGGTGGCGCAGCGCCTCGTCGAGGGAGTGCCGGAACACGTCGTACCCGGTGCGCGTCGACTCCTCGCCCGTGATCTTCAGCGTGTCGGTGCCCTCGATGGTGCCGTCGGTCTCCACGGTCATGACGTCCGTCGCGCCGCCGCCGAGCGCCTGGGTGCGGCTGCGGCCGCCCAGCACCAGCGCGATCAGCGACTCGAACAGCCGGATCCCGGTGCGCCGCGGGGTCTGCCCGTACCACCGGTCGAAGACGGCCACCAACCAGTCCCCGTACGGGGTGTCGGTGCCGCCGGGACGCCGGCCGGGCGGCGGGTGCGACCAGTTGCCGTGCGGGAGCAGCAGGTCGAGGCGGGGCGGGGCGAACTCCAGGAGGCTGTCGTAGACCCGGACCGGGTCGTTGGCCAGGTCCACCGTGCAGAGCAGGCCGGCGTAGCGGGGGCGGTGCTCGGGACGGCCCAGCAACCGCAGCGCCCGGGCCACCTCGTCGTGGCTGCCCCGTCCGTCCGGGTGGCGGCGGTGCCGGTCGTTGGCCTCCCGGTCACCGTCGAGGCTCACCCCGACGTCGACGCGCTGCTCGTGGAAGAGCCTGAGGAACCGCTCGTCCAGCAGCACCCCGTTGGTCTGCACCGCCACGTCCAGCGTCGTGCCGGCGGGCATCGCGGCGCGCAGCGTCCGCACCGTACGGTCGATCGCCGCCACACCGGCGAGCAGCGGCTCCCCGCCGTGCAGCACCACCCGGATCCGTTCGGTGCGGTGCCGCGCCACGTGCGCGGCCAGCCGGTCGGCGACCTTCGCCACGGTGGCGGGCCCCATGACCCGGGGTCGCTGCCGCCACCCCTGGTCGGCGTGCCGGTAGACGTAGCAGTGGTCGCACGCGAGGTTGCAGCGGCCGTGCACCTTCAACACGAGCTGGCGTACCCGGGGCGCGGGCGCCTGCGCGGGGGCGGGGGGCCCGGCGGCCCCGGCCGGTGCGGTGCGCGGCCGGACAGGCTCGGGCCGGGCGGCCGACGGCGGAGCGCCGGCGGGCATGGTCAGAAACTCGACTCGAAGGCCGACAGGTCGCCCGGTCCGCCCGGGTCGTCGGTGGCGAGGGTGCCCAGCACGTGGGCGAGCACGCCGTCGCCGGCACCGGCCAGCAGGTCCGCCAGCGGTACGTCGCCGAGCTGCACCAGAGCGGCGCCGGGGCTCGCCGGCGCGGGCGGCTGGTCGTGGTCAGCCACCGTGGACCGTCCCGCGGTCGGAGATCCGCACGTGCGTCACCGCTGCGCTCACTCCGCCTTTCTACACCATCGTCGTGAGCCAGCCGGCGCGGCCGGAAACAAAGTGCCCCGGCCTGTCGATTCCAGCCGCCGGCGTTCGTGTGGAGGATGAGAGCCCGGCGAGGGACCGGCGCCCGCGAGGAGGACCGATGGCCCAGTACCTGCTCAGCATCTATCAGCCCACCGGCGAGGGGCTGCCCGAGCCCGAGTTCCTGGACCGGGTGATGCGCGACCTCGGCGCGATCCGGCGGGAGCTGGAGGCCGCCGGGTCGTGGGTCTTCGGCCAGGGCCTGCACGCACCGGACACGGCCACGGTGCTGCGCCCGGACCACGGTGAGGTGCTCGTCACCGACGGGCCGTTCGTCGAGGGCAAGGAGTACCTCGGCGGGTTCACCATCGTCGACGTGCCGGACCTGGACGCGGCGCTGGAGTGGGGCCGGCGGTACGCGCTGGCCACCACCCTGCCCATCGAGGTGCGCCCGTTCCAGGGCTGACGATGGCCGACCGTGAGCCGGCCGACGTGGCCGGCGTCTTCCGTGCCGAGTACGGCCGTGCGGTCGCCGTCCTGACCCGGCTCCTCGGCGACATCGACCTCGCCGAGGAGGCGGTGCAGGACGCGTTCACCGTGGCCGTACGGCGGTGGCCGGAGACCGGCCCGCCGCCCAGCCCGGCCGGCTGGATCATCACGACCGCCCGCAACCGGGCCATAGACCGGCTGCGCCGGGAGGCGTCCCGGGCCGACCGGCACGCCCAGGCGGCCCAGCTGTACGCCCCGGACGCGTCCCCCGAGGAGGGACCGGTGCAGGACGACCGGCTACGCCTGATGTTCACCTGTTGCCACCCCGCGCTCGCACCGGCGGCCCGGGTGGCCCTGACCCTGCGGCTGCTCGGCGGGCTGAGCACCGCCGAGATCGCCCGCGCGTTCCTCGTGCCCGAGCCGACCATGGCGCAGCGGCTCGTCCGCGCCAAGGCCAAGATCCGCGCGGCCCGGATCCCGTACCGGGTGCCCCGCGACGCCGACCTGCCCGAGCGGCTGCACGGCGTGCTCGCCGTGTTGTATCTGATCTTCACCGAGGGGCACACGGCCAGCTCGGGGGAGCGGCTGGTCCGCGACGACCTGTGCGCGGAGGCGATCCGCCTGGCCCGGCTGCTGGCCGCGTTGATGCCGGACGAGCCCGAGGCCGTGGGCCTGCTCGCGCTGATGCTGCTCACCGAGTCCCGGCGCGGCGCGCGCACCACCGCCGGCGGGGACCTGGTGCCGCTGCCCGAGCAGGACCGTGCCCAGTGGGACCGGGCGCTGATCGCCGAGGGCCACGCACTCGTGCGTCGCTGCCTGCGGCGTGACCGGCCCGGGCCGTACCAGATCCAGGCCGCGATCGCCGCGGTGCACGCCGACGCCGCGCACGTCGCGGACACCGACTGGGGACAGATCCTCCAGCTGTACGACCAGCTGATGGCGGTCGCCCCGGGGCCGGTGGTGGCGCTGCACCGGGCCGTGGCGCTGGCCGAGGTGGCCGGCCCGGCCGCGGCGCTGTCCGCCGTGGAGCCGCTGGACCTGGCCGGGTACCACGTCTTCCACGCGGTCCGGGCCGACCTGCTGGCCCGGCTCGGGCGGCGGGACGAGGCGGCCGCCGCGTACCGGCACGCGGCCGCCGGGACCCGGAACGCCGCCGAGCGGGCGTTCCTCACCGCCCGGGCCGATGGCCTGGGGTCGGGAGGCCCGCCGCGGGCATGATCCCGGCCCGGCCCGAGCGTGGCGGCGTTTGCCGGTGCGGGCGGAGGGAACGCCGCATGCGCCGGCAGCGCGGCGCCCGGCGCGCCGCCCGACGAAACGGACGCCGAACGCATGACGTACCGACCGACGGTCGCCACCGCGGTCCCCGACCTCACGACGCTGACGCTCGGCGTCGAGGAGGAGTACCTGCTGCTCGACCCGGAGACCGGGGAGAACCTGCCGGTCGCCCAGCGGGTGCTCACGGCGCTGCGCGGGCCGGCGCGCGACCAGAGCCGGCAGGAGTTCCGGCACAGCATGGTCGAGATGGTCACCCCGGTCACCGGGGACCTCGCCGACCTGCGCGCGCACCTGGTGGACCTGCGCCGCTCGGCGGCGGAGGCGGCCGCGGCGGCGGGGGCCCGGCTCGTCGCGGTCGGCGCCACGCCGATGCACGAGCCGCACCGGACCGTGCCGGACAAACCGCGCTACCACGCCATGTCCCGGCGGTACGGGCCGGTGGCGCACGATCCGGCGGTCTGCGGCTGCCACGTGCACGTCGGGGTGCCGGACCGCGAACTCGCCGTGCAGGTCTGCAACCACCTGCGCCCGTGGCTGCCGGTGGTGCACGCCATCGCCACGAACTCGCCGTTGCACGACGGACACGACACCGGGCACGCGAGCTGGCGGTCGATGCAGCTCGAACGCTGGCCGAGCCTCGGGCCCACCCCGTACTTCGCGTCGGCCGCCGACTATGACCGGACCGTCGAGGAACTGATCGACGCCGGCGTCATGCTCGACTCCGCGATGGTCTACTGGTACGCCCGGCCGTCGGCCAGCTACCCGACGGTGGAGATCCGGGTGGGTGACGTGTGCCCCACGGTGGACGACGCGGTGGTCATCGCCGCGCTGCTGCGGGCCCTGGTCGCCACGGTGGTCGACGAGGCGCGGGCCGCTGTGCCCGCCCCGCCGATCCGCGACTGCCTGGTCTCCGCCGCCCACTGGCGGGCGGCCCACGACGGCCTGGACGGTGAGCTGATCGACCTGCGCCGGGGCGGCGCCCGCCCGGCCTGGGCGCTCATCGACGAGCTGTTCGCGACCGTCACGCCGGCGCTGGTCCGGCACGGCGACCTGGCGTACGTCGTGGACCAGCTGGCCCGGCTGCGCCGGGAGGGCACCGGGGCGACCCGGCAACGGCGTGTCCTCGACCGCACCGGCGACCTCCGCGCCGTCCTCGACCACCTGACCGCCTGGACCATCGCCGTCTGACGGCTGTCCGGGATGGTCGCTCCCCGCAGGGCGCGCCGCTTCTTCCGGCCCACCGCGGCTCAGGTCACGCCGTGCGACTGGAGCCACAGCTCCAGCAGTCCGAGCTGCCACAGCTTGTTGCTGCCCGCCGCGGCCTCGGCCCGGTCGGGTTCGGCGAGCAGCGTCGCCACGTACTCGGTACGGAACAGGCCGCGCTCGCGGGCGGCGGGCGCCTGCAGCGCCTCGGCGACCAGCTCGCGCACCGGGCCGTCCACGTTGCGCAACGCCGGCACCGGGAAGTACCCCTTCGGCCGGTCGATCACCTCCGCGGGCAGCACCTCCCGGGCCACCGCCTTGAGCACCCCCTTGCCGCCCTCGGCCAGCTTGTGCTCGGGCGGGCAGTGCGCGGCCAGGGTGACCAGGTCCTGGTCGAGGAACGGCGTCCGCACCTCCAGCCCCCAGGCCATGCTCATGCTGTCGACGCGCTTGACCGGGTCGTCGGGAAGCATCAGGTGGGTGTCCAACCGCAGCACGGCGTCCAGCGCGGTCTGCGCCCCGGGCGCCGCCAGGTGCTCGTCGAGCAGGTCACGGCTCGCGTCGTGGTCCAGCGCGTACGCCGGGCCCACCACCCGGTTCAGCTCGGCGTGGTCCCGGTCGAAGAACGCGCCGGCGAACTCCTCGGCGGCACCCTCCCGTGGCACGTCGGCCATCGGCCGGTGGTAGCCGTACCCGGCGAACACCTCGTCCGCGCCCTGCCCGGACTGTGCCACCTTGACGTGCCGGGCGACCTGCTCGGAGAGCAGGTGGAACGCGACCACGTCGTGGCTGCCCATCGGCTCGGTCATGGCGAGCACGGTCCGGCGTACGGCCGGCACCAGGTCCTCGTCGGTGAGCCGGATGCGGACGTGGTCGGTGTCGAACGTCCGCGCCACCAGATCCGAGTAGTGGAACTCGTCGCCGGACTCCTCGCCCCGGCTGTCGAAGCCGATGCTGAACGTCCGCAGGTGCTGCTGGCCGGCCTCGGCGAGGAGCGCCACGATGAGGCTGGAGTCGAGGCCGCCGGAGAGCAGCACGCCGACCGGGACGTCGGCGACGAGCCGACGGCGTACGGCGGTGCGCAGCGCGTCCCCGACGGCGGCCTGCCAGTCGCGGGCGCCCATGCCGGCGTCGGCGGGTTCGCGGACGTAGTCCGGCCGCCAGTACACCTCGTCGCGGCTGCGCCCGTCGGCCTCCACGATCCGCAGCGTGGCCGGCGGAAGCTTGCGGACACCCCGCAGGACGGTCCGGGGCGCCGGCACGATCGAGTGCCAGGACAGATAGTGGTGCAGCGCCACGGGGTCGATGTCCGTGTCCACGTCCCCGGCCCGCAGCAGGGCCGGCAGGCTGGAGGCGAACCGTAGCCGGCCGGCGGTCTCGGCGAGGTAGAGCGGCTTGATGCCGAGGCGGTCGCGGGCCAGCACGAGCCGCCGCCGGGCCCGGTCCACCAGCCCGATCGCGAACATCCCGACGAGGTGGTCGACGAACCGTTCACCCCAGTGGGCGTACGCCACCAGGATCACCTCGGTGTCGCTGGTGGAGTGGAAGGCGTAGCCGGCGTTGTGCAGTTCCTCGCGCAGCTCGGGGTAGTTGTAGACGCAGCCGTTGAAGACCAGGGCGAGCCCCAGGTCCTCCCGGACCATGGGCTGGGCGCCGGCGTCCGAGAGGTCGATGATGGTCAGCCGGCGGTGCCCGAGGGTCACCCAGCCGTCGTTCCACAACCCCTCGCCGTCGGGGCCGCGCGAGCGCAGCGCCTCGGTCATCCGGGTCACGGCCTCGGCGTCGGGGCGCGACCCGTCGAACCGGGCCTCCCCGGCGATGCCGCACATCAGCGCCGACCCTCGGTCCCACGGCTTCGCAGGCGTGCCATGCGCCCCTCCCGTCACCGCGAACCGGTCCCGTCCATCGGACGGGCTCGGCTACCCGGCCGGGCCGCCACCAAACGCGGCAACCGGGCACGGTCCGTACGGCACGGGTCGCGCCGGTCAACCGCGCAGCGTACGCAGGATGCGGCCGAGTTCCGCCCGGTCCTGTGGGTCGAGGTCGGCGAAGAACCGGTCCGCCTCGGCCTGCCGCGCGGCCCGGATGGACGTGCCCGTGCGGACACCCTCGTCGGTGAGGGCCACCAGGGTGGCCCGCCGGTCGTGGGGGTCGGGCCGGCGCTCGACCAGCCCGCGCCGCTGCAGGTCGTCGACCACCTCGGTGGCCGACCGCGGAGCGATGCGCAGGTGCTCGGCGAGGGCGCCGGGGCGCAGGACGCCGTGCCGGGCCAGGACGCCCAGCGCTCGCGCCTGGCTCGGTGTCACGTCCCAGGGCGCCAGGGCCTCCCGGGTGCGGTGCCGCAGTCGGTGCGCCACCCGCCAGAACGCCTCGGCCAGGGTCTCGTCGTCGCCGTCCGGCTCGATCACGCGGAATACGGTAGCAGCATATATGGTTGTTCCCTCATGATGAGGTAACCTCAGCAAAGTTTCCCCCCGACGGAAGGCACCCCTTTTGGATCACACCCCCATCGGCCGCGACCGCGGCCCCCGTACCGTCAGCCCCGCCGAGAAGGAGCAGGCCCGGCAGGTGTCGCTGCGGCGCATCGCCGGCCTCTTCCGCCCCCACCGGGCCTCCCTGACCGTGGTCACCGCGATCATCGTGGCGTCGTCGGTCATCGCGATGGCCTCGCCGTTCCTGCTGCGCCACGTGATCGACGAGGCCCTGCCGGAGCGCGACCTCACGCTGCTGGTCTGGCTCGTCCTGGGCATGGTCGCCGTGGCGGCGGTCACCGCCGTACTCGGCGTCGTGCAGACCTGGATCTCTAGCCGCGTCGGCCAGGAGGTGATGCACCGGCTGCGCACCGACGTCTTCAGCCACCTCCAGCGCCAGTCGCTGGGGTTCTTCACCCGCACCCGCACCGGCGAGGTGCAGTCCCGCATCACCAACGACATCGGCGGGATGCAGTCGGTGGTCACCTCCACCGCCACCGCCGTGGCGTCCAACCTCACCACCGTGGTCGCCACCGCGGTGGCCATGGTCGCGCTCTCCTGGCGGCTCTCGCTCGTCTCCCTGCTCATCCTCCCGCCGGCCATCTGGCTGACCCGCCGGGTCGCCCGGCTGCGCCGGGAGGTCACCGCGCAGCGCCAGCGCGAGCTCGCCGACCTCAACGTCACCATCGAGGAGGGCCTGTCGGTCAGCGGCATCCAGCTCGCCAAGACGCTCGGCACCAGCGGCGCGTTGATCGACCGGTTCACCGCCTCCTCGACCCGCCTGGTCGACCTGGAGCTGCGCAGCGAGCTCGCGGGCCGCTGGCGGATGGCCTCGATGAGCATCCTCTTCGCCGCCATCCCGGCGGTCATCTACCTCAGCGCCGGCCTGCCCGGCGCCGCCGGCACGCTCAGCATCGGCACCCTCGTGGCCTTCACCACGCTCCAGAACAGCCTGTTCCGCCCGCTCATGGGGCTGCTCAACGTGGGCGTGTCGTTGACCTCGTCGCTGGCGCTCTTCGCCCGGATCTTCGAGTACCTCGACCTGCCGATCGAGGTCGCCGACCCGGCCGACCCCGTACGCGTCGACCCGCGGCACGTCCGCGGCCACCTGCGCCTGGAGGAGGTCACCTTCAGCTACCCGGGCAGCGACACGGCCGCCGTCGCCGGGGTCACCCTCGACGTGCCGGCCGGCACCGGCCTGGCGCTCGTCGGCGAGACCGGCTCCGGCAAGAGCACCCTCGCCGCGCTGGTCAGCCGCCTGCACGACCCGACCAGCGGCCGGGTCACGATCGACGGGATCGACCTGCGCGAGCTCAGCCTCGCCGACCTGGCCGGGATCGTCGGCGTGGTGAGCCAGGAGACCTACCTGTTGCACACCACCGTGCGGGAGAACCTGCGCTACGCCCGGCCGGACGCCACCGACGCCGAGATCGAGGCCGCGGCCCGCGCTGCCCAGATCCACGACCTGATCGCGGGCCTGCCCGACGGGTACGACACCGTCGTCGGCTCGCGCGGCCACCGTTTCTCCGGCGGCGAGAAGCAGCGGTTGGCCATCGCCCGCACCCTGCTGCGCGATCCACGCGTGCTGGTCCTCGATGAGGCGACCAGCGCTCTGGACACCGAGACCGAACGGGCCGTGCAGCGGGCCTTCGACGAGCTGTCGCGGGGGCGTACCACCATCACGATCGCCCACCGCCTCTCCACGGTGCGCGACGCCGACCAGATCGCGGTGCTCGACCACGGCCGGATCGTGGAGTGCGGCACCCACGAGAGCCTGCTCGACCGCGACGGCCGGTACGCGGCGCTGGCCGCGTGAGCGGCGCCGCGTGCACGGTGGTGACCGCGTGAGCGGCGCCGCTTATACGGCGGTGGCCGCGGGGATCGCCCGCGGCCACCGTCAGGAGGTGCGCCTGCTCACTTCTGGCGCAGGTGCGCCAGCGCGGTGCTCCAGGCCACGACCTGGTCGAGCATGGTGTGGAGCGCGGGCTCGTGGGCCGCGGCGTTCGGCTTGAAGACGCTGTAGTTCTCGAAGTCGCTGTGCAGCGACAGCGTCACCTGGGTCCGCACGTCGGCCATCATGAGCTCGCCGGAGATCAGGCGCAGCTGCTCGACGGCGCGGGCGCCGCCGACCGAGCCGTAGCTCACGAAGCCGACGGCCTTGTTGTTCCACTCGGCGAAGAGGAAGTCGATGGCGTTCTTGAGGGCGCCCGAGGTCGAGTGGTTGTACTCGGGGGTGACCATCACGAAACCGTCGTACGAGGCGATGGTCTCGGCCCAGCGCTTGGTGTGCGGCTGGCTGTACTGCCCCATCGACGGCGGGATCGCCTCGTCGAGGTGCGGCAGCGGGTGGTCGAGCAGGTCGATGAGCTCGAACTCCGCGTCGGAGCGCTGCTTGGCGAGCTCGAGGACCCAGCGGGCGACGGCCTCGCCGTTGCGCCCCGGCCGGGTGCTACCGAGGATGATGCCGATCCTGGTCATGCGTGTGGTGCCCTTCCAGAGGTCTTGCGGGACGACCACACGCTAGACAGTGTTTGCTTCGTCAAGCAAATATCGCCGCTATGGTTGCCGTCACATCGCGCCCGGCCATTGCTCGAGCAAGCAATTACTCTGGATGACATGTCCGGCACTCCGGCGGAAGCCCTGCGGCCCCTCGACCCCGACGAGGAGTCGCTGGTCCGTGCGCTGGGACGGGTGATGTACGTCCTGCCCCGGGCGATCGACGCCGACATGGCGGGGGAGCGGAAGCTGCCGCTCACCGAGTACACGGCCCTCATGCACCTCTCCGAGGCCCCCGACCGGCGGATGCGGATGAGCGACCTCGCGACCGCCTGCCACCTCTCGCTGAGCGGAATGACCCGCACCATCGTCCGGCTCGAGACGCAGGGCCTCGTGAAGCGGGTCCGCTGCGAGGAGGACGCCCGCGGGTGGAACGCCGTCCTCACCGACGAGGGCTTCGCCAGCCTGGAGGCGTCCTGGCCGAGCCACCTGGCCGCCGTACGCCGCCGGTTCCTCGACCACTTCCAGGGAATGGACCTGGCCGCCCTAGCTCGAGCCTTCGAGCGAGCCGGCACAACCGACTGAACACGGGGCCGTCCCCGCCCTCTCCCGTCGATCATGCAGTTGTGGTGCCCGGAGCGCGGGGGTTCACCCCCTATGCCTCCCACCACAAGTGCATGATCGACGGGCCGGGGGGCTTCGTCCTCGTCGCTGTGGTGAGGCGGCCCGCTGGCTGTGGGCCTCGAAGATCCATGCAACAGCAGGGAAGTAGCGGCCTCCGCGGTGAGCGGAGGGGACTACTTCCCTGAAGTTGTGCCCGATCGATGAACTGCAGCGCCACGCCGACCCGTCGGGGGCGATCAGTGGACACCGGGCGCCCACTGGTGGTTGCCGCTAGGCATACGGGCGAAACGTCGAAGAGTGGGCATGTCGTGGACCACGATGTGCCGGTATCCGGTTCGAAGTACGTCTGCCTCGCGGAGTTCACGGAGTGCCTTCTCCACGGTCGGCTCCGCCGCGGCGCACAGCGAGGCCAATTCCTGCTGCGTGAGTGTCACACCGACCGAGCGTCCAGTCTCGACCGGTTGCCCATGCGCGATGGCCAACTCGACCAGGATCCGCGCCACGCGGACCTTGGCGGGATACGACGTGAAGTCGAGCCGGCGCCGATTTGCCCAGCGGAAGCGAGCCGCAGTCGCGCGGGCCAGGGCAAGGGCTGCGCCCGGACGACGATTGAGGAACGGATACCAGTCGCGCCTGTATATGACGCTGACCGAACCGGTACTGCAACTGGTGACCGTCGCGCTTCGGAGCGTGCCGTTGAGCGCCGAGATCTCGCCGACCACGTCCCCCGACACTCGAATCGCCATCAGGGCCTGTCGCCCGTCCGCCACGCTCACGGTGACCTTCACCACCGCCTCTCGCAGGAGAACCATGTGGTCACCGGGTTCGCCCTCGCGCAGGATGTGGTCTCCGGGTCTGACGGGGATGGTCGTTCCCAGATCCAGGAAGTCGGCTCTGACCTCGGGTTCCAGGCAACTGAGCAGTGTTCCTGCGGGCCAGCGCCGATCTGTCAGGCGGAGAGGTTGGCTTCCCATCACGTTTCCCCGTTCGTCATGGTTGTTCCACCCAGGGCAAATGATTGCCGCTCCCGGTGCGGTGCATTGTTTCCGACGGCGGCCTGCGACAGAAGGTGCCGCGAGGAGCCTCGTCACTTGACGAGCACGGCAAGGGCGAGCCAGGCGGCGGTGCAGAGTGTCGCGGCGAACGTCCACGGCATCGTCGCCTTCACGCGCTGGTGCTTCTCGAACGCGATCCCCGCAAGGACGGCCACCAAGGTCCATGCCTCCGACCGCTCGCTGCGCCGGTCATAGTCGGCGCTGGCGATTCCCCTGCGATTCCTTGCCCGGAACCCGAACCTGTTAGGCGGCGTGGGCCCGAAAGTCCGCGGTCGAAAGCCCAGCGACAGGTGGTGGGCGGACACGACCACAGTGAGCACGAAGAGCGCGGCGATGCAGAGTGTCGCCAGATCCACGGCCGACGTCCAGTTGACCGAGAGCCGAGTGGCTGGCGCTGCGTTGACCACGAGCGCAACCATCGCGCCGTGAAGGCCTGCCAGGCGGGCGATCTTCGTGTCGGCATGCTGGATCGAGTCTTGGTGCAGACGCACGGTCGCCAAGGCTGTGTCCACACCCTCTCCGGTCAGCGGTACGTCTGCGGGTCGATGCGGCAGCCACGTTGTCATGAATTCAGTGAAGGGGCTCCTACGACATCGCAGGCCGTCGAAATACGAGATTGCGGCTTCCCGACCGGACCGGGAATCCAGTACCGGACAACCCGTACTTCGATGGATTTCCCGCCGCCGGTGATCGCTATAAGAGACATGTCCTCAACTTCTCGGTCTCAGGAGCGTGAGATGACGTTGATGTCGGAGCCGGACCGGCGGTTGATCATGGCCGTGGACATGGAGAGGTACAGCCGCCACGATGACGCGGGTCAGGCGCGCGCCCAGACGGACTTCCGTCAGCTCATGCAGAAGGCAGCGGAACGGTGCGGACTCGATCGTGCAGAGTGGGACATCCAACCCACCGGCGACGGGGAACTGTCGCTGTTTCCCGAAGCGGTCTCCGAGCCACGGATCATCGCGGAGCTTGTGCCGGCGATCGACACGATCCTGCGTGATCACAACCGGTACGCCGCATCGTGGGCCCAGGTTCGGCTACGCGTGGCGATCCATCAGGGCCTGGTCACGAGGACTGAGAACGGCTACGCGGGTTCGGCGGTGGTAACCGCGGCGCGTCTCGTCGATGCGACACCGTTGCGGGATGCCTTGAAGCGGTTTCCTCTGGCGTGCGTCGTGATGATCGTTTCCTCGACGATCTACCGCGACGTGGTCAGCCAGTCGTACAGCGGTATACGTGCCGACCGCTACCAGCGGGTGGCCGTCAGGATCAAGTCGTTCGCCGACGACGGATGGATCTTCGTGCCGGACGAGAACGTCAACTCGGCTGGGGAGCTGCCCGTAGGCCTCGCGAGCGCCCCTGTCTCCCCGACGAGCGTCTCGCCTGGGACGGCGCCGGAGGCACCGGCGATGACTGGCGGTAGCAGTTTCAGTTTTGGCACGGTGACGAACCGGGGACCGACCGTTTTCGGTGACCACGCTCGGATCGTGGGGCACACGGAGACGTCGGGTGGCGACGGGACCACATGGCGATGACTGACGGCCCGCAGGTGGAGGAGGGCAACACGTCGCCGGCCGGCTCTGCCGGCACTCCGGCAGCACAGTCTTCCGTGGAGAAGCAGGATTCTCCGTCGGTCGCGTCGAGTGGGCGGCAGGAAGAGCCGGCTGACGGCGCAGACCGGCCGCAGGTAGCAAAGGTGGGCGCCTCGCCTCGGGCGGATGACCATGACAATCCGGAGGACGACACCACCGAGCGCTCCGTCTATGACAATCCCACGCTGCTCTACCTGCTCCGGCATGTGCGGAGCCGTTACCGCATCGACGACCTGACCAACATCGGCCCGAGCGCGTTCGGTGAGAATGCGACGGTCATCGGCAACATCAATTTGGGCGATGGCGAGCGCAGGAAGGATCTCTTCTTCGATCCTGTGCTCGATATAGCGGCCAGGTGCCGGACTTTCGTCCCTCCGCCGTACTTCGCCAACCTGCAGGGGCGCTTGAGGCGTAACCGGATAGTCGGGCTGGCGGGCCCTCCACGAAGTGGGCGGATGACGGCGGCCTGCGTTGCGCTCTCGGAACATCGGTCCGTCGACCACGTTCGGAGGGTCTCGCCGCCGAACGAGGATGTCGTGCCGTACCTGCGACGGAACCCGGAGGCTCTTGAGAAGGGGCACTGCTACGTCATCAAGACCACCCGCGAGCAGATGCGCGAATTCTTCCGGATCCTGGAGCCGACCTTCGAGTCGCGAGACTGTAGCGCCATCCTTATTCGAGATCTGGCAAGTCAGGAGGAGGAACTTCATCGAGCCGAGTTCTTCCACGAACCTCCCGCCGCGTCGCTGGAGATCTTCCGTCGGCACCTGGAGCTGCACCTTGAAGGCAGGTGCGTGGCGGACTGCGGTGCGTGCGATGGCGGATGCCACGGGACCTACATCTCCGAGCTGCTGACCGAGGACGTCCGGCGATCGATCGATCTCTTCCGTTCTCCGGGAGAATGTGCCCTCTATGCCGAGAGGGTTGCACGAGAGCTGCCTCGGGGTCCCGCGATCACCTCCGTCCTTCCCTCAGAGGCGAGGCGCCGCCGGGAGCGGGCGCGGAGAATTTTGGTGTTGGCCGCGGAGAACGACCAGACCTACCAGAACCGGCCCTTGCAGCACCGGCGTGCACTCCGCATCGCCTATGCCGTCTTCGCGGGGCACACGATGACGAGCGTCTCCGAAGGCGCGGGGTTGCTGCTCGGCAAGCTTGACCGGCTCTTCACGGAGCCGGTCATCGGCAGACCCGCGCTCCTCAATGACCTTCCGGGGCTGTTGGGCCCGGACCTCAGTGCCGACTGGCACGAGCGTGCGACCGAGGACACGTCCTCCCAGGTGCCGACCAGGGTCGCACGGCTGGACGCGAAGCTGGTGACGGCGATACTCGACGTCGCCTGGAACGATTTCGACAACACCCGTCCGGCTCTGATCGAGTGGGTTGACGAGCTGGCTTCACACCCGGCGCCAGGGTTCAGCGCGTGCGCCGCCGTCGCTGCGGCCATCTTCGCCACCCACGACTTCGACCACGTCTATTCCCAGCTGATCCAACGCTGGGCCCATGATCGAAGGATGCGGGTACGGCGCACCGCCGCCGCTGCGATGGTGTCGGCGGCGAACCTCGATGGTGCCGGAGAACTGGAACGGGGGACCAACCGCCCCGTGCGGACCGACGTCACCGCGAGGGTCGAGGAACTGGCGCGTTCGGCGTCACCACTCGAACGGGACACTGCCGCCTTGGTATGGGGGATGGGTTTCGTCTCGCGCCACCCGAGTCAGGTCGTACGAGCGCTCACCGTCGTGGCGGCCAATACCACCTACCGCCACAGCCAGAATGTCTCGGGTGCCGTAGATAGCCTCTTCGGCGCGATCGGCGATTCGTGGACCATCGGCATGCTGGCCTGGTGGCTTGACAGCGACATTCCGGCCTTGCGAACGCAAGCCGGGCAGGCGTTTCTGAACTGGCTTGATCGCCTCGGGCCTGCCGCCCTCCACGACGAGTTGCGAGCCCTCCTGGACGGTTCTACGCACGTGGACCACGTCGCCGCGCTTTGGCGGACCGTTCTGCTCAACCACCGGTTCTCCCTCCCTGCGTGGCGTCACTTCGCCGACTGGTTGCGAAGCGGCCTCGGTGAGCCCAATCTCAGAGACCCTATCCGGCTCCTGGTCCGGCGCCTTGCCGCTGATCCGGCCATCCGTTCCCGGCTCGACCATTTGCTCTCACGTGCCACGCCGGCCGCCGCATCCGCAGCCTGAGGAGGTATGGATGACCACCGACAGTCCAGGGACGAGGGCTCCTCGGGGCGCACCCATTAGCCCACCACCGTTCGCCCGGTTCGCAGACCGCTTTCGTGTCGCCATCGAGCGTTGGTGGCGGCCGCCTACTCCAGATCTCACCCAGCGTCGCCGCCACCCGCGACCCATCGTGGTCGCCGCGCGCGGACACGTGTTCGCGTTTCACATCGATGTCATGTTTACCTGGTACTCGGAAGGGCTTCGGGAGGACCAACTCGGTGCCTGGTCGCTGCAGTTCGCCGATCTGGCCCGCCGCGACGTCGCACACCAGGCGGCCAACCTTGCCCGACACTTCCATCCGCACCAGGCGTGCGCACTCGAGATCCAGCTGAATCGCCTGCTGTCTGGTGCCCAACGCCGTTACGAGCGTCGCGGCGTCGTACTGCACTGCGAGCCAGAGGTACGCGTCCGGCTTGACGAAGACGTCAAGGCAGAACTCCGCCACGCTCACCTACAGCGCCTTCGAGAAGAGAGCGAGCACGAGCTGGCGTTGCGGCGGATACAACTGACAGACCAGCTGACGCGGCGCTGGATCGCGCTGATAGACAGGCTGCGACGCGATCCTCTGGCTCACGCCGCCTTGAGACTCAGCAACGAGAAACTCGCGGAGGTTCTCGATCGGTACGTCCTGAAAGAGGAGCGGTCGAGGATCGATCAGCTGGCGACGAAGCTGGAAGAGGCGCTGAGCCGCAGCGGTCGTGTCGGCGAGCCTCTCGAGGAGCACGAGGCCGCCGAGATAATCAACATGTTGAACGACATTCTCAAGGCCGAAGCAGAGGCGCCGCCGAAGGATGGATCGGCCCGAAATGGCCGATACGTCGCACCCTCTGCCGGCCCGTCCTGACGGCGCGGGCCGAACTTACTGCTGGCGGGGCGGGGTTCGCCCTGCGCCACCAATAGGATCGCTGGCATGCAGGAGGGCCGGTGGACGACGATCACGCCGTCGCAGTTCACGCACGAGCGGGAGGCGCTGGCGCACGTCCAGGCGCTGCTGCCGGACACGGAGCCGTACCGCGCCTGGTCGAACTTCACCTTCACCGCGCAGACCGGCCACCCCTACGAGGTCGACCTGCTGGTGGCGGGCCCGGGCGGGCTCTACCTCATCGAGATCAAGAGCCTGACGGGGCGGCTGGTCTCCAGCGGCTCCAACTGGGTTCTCTCCAACCCGAGCGGCACGAGGACCTTCGACAATCCCCTGCATCTTGCTGACGCCAAGGCCAAGAGGCTGAAGTCCCTGCTTCAGATCGCTGCCGACCAGCGGAGGGGACAGAAGATCAAGGTCCCGTTCGTCCAGGCGGCGGTGTTCCTGTCCAAGCCGGGCCTGCACGTCGCGCTCTCCGATCACCACCTGCACGGCGTCTACGGGCCCGAACCGGCGCCCGGGCACCAGCCCGGCCCGCTGCCCACCATCCGCTCGCTGCTGGAGCGCCCTCCACTGGATGAGCGCCACCGCGTTACGAAGGAGCTATCCGCGGCCCTGCCCGACCTGCTGCGCGCCATCGGTATCGCCCGCAGCCGGAGGCACTACCAGGTCGGCTCGTGGGAGTTGGAGCCACGACCCTTCGATCTCGGCCCGACCTGGCAGGACCACCACGCCCGCCACCGCGACCTCGAACGCGAGCACCGCCGCATCCGGATCTACCTGGTCGAGCGCAACGCCGTACAGACCGAGCGGGCGAGCATCGAGCGCGCCGCCAAGCGCGAGATGATGGTGCTGCACGGCATCAACCACCCGGGCATCGTCCGGGTCGACTCGATGGAGCCGCACGAGGCGGGGCCGGCGCTGATCTTCCGCCACGACCCGCGTGCCATACGGCTCGACCACTACATGGCCCAGTTCGGCGACAAACTCGACCCCTTGAGCCGCCTCGCGATGATTCGCCAGCTCGCGGAGGCCGTCGCGTACGCCCACGGGCGTCGCCTGCACCACCGGGCCCTCTCCGCCCGCAGCGTCCTGGTATCGCCGGGGCCGAAGCGGCGCGGCGGCAGCGAGGAGGAGGCCTGGCTGGTCCCGCAGTTGCAGATCAGCGACTGGCAGACCGCCACCCGCGCGGCCGACACGTCCGGTGGAGGTAGCGGCGACCCGATCACGCTCTCTTCCCACGCGACCGCGCACATCGAGCTGTCCGCCGAGGCGTATCTCGCACCGGAGCTGAGCGCGCCGCGGCCGGACCCGGTGGCGATGGACGTCTTCGGGCTGGGCGCGCTGGCGTACCTGATCCTCACCGGCCAGCCGCCGGCCGCGAAGCGTCAGGAGCTCCTGGCCCGGATCGCTCGCGACAACGGCTTGCGCCCCTCCTCGGTGGCCGACGGCATCACCGAGTTCGCCGACGAGCTGATCCAGGCCGCGACGGCCCCGGTGCCGGCCCAGCGCCTCACCACCGTCAGCGAGTTCGTCGAGATGCTCGAAGAGGTCGAGAACGAACTCACGGCCCCACCGCCGACCTCCGTGCATCCGGAGGAACCGGAGCCGGAGGAGACGGACCCCCTCGAAGCGCGCGGCGGTGACCTCGTCGCCGAATGGAAGATAAAGAAGCGGCTGGGCACGGGCTCGACCTGCCGGGCGTTCCTCGCCCACAACGAACGCACCGGCAAGGACGAGGTGCTGAAAGTCGGCCTCTCCGACGAGAAGGGCGCTCGGCTGGCCCACGAGGCCCGAGTGCTCCGGCCGCTCACCGACTCCCGGGTGATCCGGCTGGCCCGCCCGGAGCCGCTGCAGATCGCCAGCCGTACGGTGATCGTTCTCGAGCACGCCGGCGAGCTGACCCTGGCCCGCAAGCTGCGCGACGACGGCCGGCTCACCGTCGATGAGCTGGAGACCTACAGCGACTACCTGTTCGGCGCCCTCGACTACCTGGAGGGCGAGGGCGTCTACCACCGCGACATCAAGCCGGACAACATCGCCATCCGGGTACGCCCGAACCGCACCCGCCAGCTCGTGCTCTTCGACTTCTCGCTGGCCGGGGTCTCCGTCAAGGAGCTCTCCGCCGGCACCCCCCGCTACCTCGACCCGTTCCTCGGCACCGCCAGCCGCCAGGTCTACGACAAGCACGCCGAGTGGTACGCCCTCGCCGTCACCCTGCACGAGATGGCCTCCGGCGAACTGCCGATCTGGGGTGACGGCGGCACCGAGCCGCAGCTCACAGACGGCCCGCCGGTGTTGGCCATCGAGGCGTTCGACCCGGCGATCCGCGACGGCCTGGTGGAGTTCTTCCACCAGGCCCTGCACCGCGACCACCGCCGCCGGTTCCCCTCGCTGAAGGACATGCGCGACGCCTGGCAGCAGGTGTTCCGCCGCTCCGACGCGAGCACCCCGGTCGGCACCGACCACCCGGAGATCGAGGCCGACGAGCCAGACGAGAAGGCCGCGGCAAAGGCGCGTGACGAGGCGGCGGCCAAGGCCACCCGCGCCACGGCCCTGGAGGCCGCCGGGCTCACCCCCCGCGCGGTGTCCGCCGCCCACCGGCTCGACGCCACCACCGTCGGCGAGCTGCTCACCGTCGCCAACAAGCTCGCCCACCTACCCGGCCTCGGCGCCAAGACACGGCAGGAGCTGCAGCGCCGCGTCAAGGAGTGGCGCACCCGGCTGGGGGAGCGGGAGATTATCCCCACCTCGGCCGCCGCCCGTAAGGAGGCCACCGCCGAGGTGGCCACCGAGGCCACCGCCGCTGGTGGCGACACCGATCTGGTACGCGTCGGCCTCGACGCGATCGCCACGCTCCTCGTCCCGTCGAGTCGCAACGCGAAGGACGTGGAAGCGACGCGACTGCTGCTGCATCTACCCGACGAGTCCGGCGTCTTGCCGGACCTGCCGCTGTGGCCGCAGCACCCGCTCGTCGCCAAGCGCCTCGACGTTACCCCGGCGCGCATCGCGCAGATCCTCGGCAAGCAGCGCAAACGCTGGCATGGCCTGCCCGTGGTGGGCAGCGTGCGTACGCAGATCATCGAGCTGTTGCGCGACGGCGGTCGCGTGATGGGCGTCGCCGAGCTGGCCGCCGCGCTGCTCGTCAGTCGCGGGTCGGTGCGCACTGGCGACGAGCTGCGGCTCGCCGTCGCGGTCGCCGCAGTCCGGGCCGCCGTCGAGATCGACGCTCTGGAGGAGGAACCCCGGCTGCTCCTGCGTCGCCATGCCCGCGGCGACATCGACGGGAAACCGCACCCGCGCGGCGACCGCCTGCTCGTGGCCCTCGAAGCGGGGGAGGACGACGCCCCCGACACCCCGGCCGCACCGGCGCTGCTCGACTACGCCGACGCGCTCGGTAAGGCCGCCGACAAGCTCGCCGCCAGCGAGGTGTTGCCCAGCGCGGCGACGGTGCTGCGTACCCTCGCGGCGGTGACCGCGCCCGGCGGTGCGGCTGACGTGATCGACGAGCGGCGGCGGGTGCTGCTCGCGGCAGCGGCCTCCGAGCGGGCCGCCGCGACCGCGCGGCTGGAGCTGTACCCGCGCGACCTCGACCCGGTACGCGCGCTGCGGCTCGCCCAGGCCGGCGTGGTCCCGCCGGCGACGACTCCGGAGGGGAAGCGGGGCTTGACCCCGGAGCAGGTCCTCCAGCGGGTGGAGGCGCGGTTCCCGGAGCTGGCGCCGCTGCCACCACGCCCGAAGCTGGACCGGCTGCTCGCCGAGGCCGGCTTCGAACTGCGCTGGGACCGCGATCGCTACGTGCCGCCGCCCCGCAACGCCTCGTCGTCGATGTCGATCATCCAGCGCCGCCCGTCGGCGACGAGCGCGCCGAGCCGCTGGGCCGCCGAGTCGCCGGAGCTGGCGGCCGCGATGCGTGCGGAGGAGCGGCTGACCGGTGCCAGGTCGGCGGGCGGGTTCCGGGCGCTGACGGTACGCCTCAACCGGTACGCGCTGGCGCGTGAGGAGCTGGCCCGGCGCTTCGGCGCCCGGCCGGTCAACGTGGCGGCGATCTTCCTGCGTGAGCTGCGGGGCCTGGTCGATGCTCGCCCGAAGCCCACGTGGGAGACGGTGCTGGGTGCGGACGTCGCCGAGCCGGGCTCCCGGGGCGCCATCAAGCTGGGCGAGTACGTCGAGCAGGCGTGGGACCTCGCGGTTCCCGCACTGCGGGCATCGCTGTCGACTGGGGAAGGTCCCGTGCTCCTGCACGACGCGGCGGTGCTGGCCCGCTACCGAGCGATCGAGCGGCTCTACGAGCTGGCCGACGCGGCGCGCGGGGGAGCAGGGGACGTGTGGCTACTCTGCCCGATGGAGGACCCGGGAGTGTTGCCCAAGCTGGATGGCGCGGTGGTCCGGGTGGGCGACAACGAGTGGATCGCGCTGCCGGACGCCTGGGTCGTCAACGCCCACCGCAGTTCGGTCTCCGCATGAACGCCGACCAGGCGCGTGTCAGGCGAGACTCAACGCCCTGTCCGCGCCGTCCAATAGCTGCTTGTACGTGATCACCTCAATCCGGCCGAGGTGGCTGCTGTAGGTCCGCAGGACCTCGTTCATGTCGGCCTCTTCGACGGCTGGTTGGAAGCGAGGGTGACCGATGACCACCGCTGCGGTGGCCCTTCGCACGTCCACCCTGTGACGATCGAGGATGCGGGCGCGGTTCTCGTCGAGGGCCAGCAGGTAGTTCATCACCTGTCCCACGGCACGATGTACCTCGGCGTTGGGGATGAGCCCTCGGCGCTGGCGGGTCAGGATCCCCACATTCGCCTTCTTCAGCTCTACGACGTGCAGCGAGCCGTCCGGTCGTAGCAGCGGGAGGTCCAGCTCGTCACCGGCGACGAGTCGACGCCGACCCAGGCTCGGCAGGTAAGACCCCCCGAAAATCCAGAGATTACTCTCGAGGGCCCTCTGTAGGTCGTGCTCCGAACTGTGTGGATTGTGCACGGCGCACGTCAGCGCCTGCAGGCCGGCGGCCCGGGCTCTGATCTGCGCGAGCCTCACAAGCTCGCCGACGCTGAGCTGGCCGACCTCGTCCGGGTCAGGAGCGGCCGCCTGGCTGTCTGGCGCCGCCGCCCACTCGATGGCCAGCCGGTTAGTCAGCACCTCACGCAGCCAGGCTGACGTCTCTCTCCCGCCGCGCAGGATTCGATAGTGCCCGGCCTGCTCCTCGTCTTCCGACATGGCCGCTGCGGACTCGAAAAACTCCGCGAGATGGGCCTGAATGTCGGCGACGGAGGCGGTGGGGTTGTCGTTCAGGAGTTGGCGAACGGACAAGAGGAGGAACTTGCCCAACTGGTCGAAGGTGCTGCGAAGGAACCGGAGCGTGCTCTGCCT
Organism: Micromonospora costi; assembly: GCF_003626655.1. Lineage (GTDB taxonomy): Bacteria > Actinomycetota > Actinomycetes > Mycobacteriales > Micromonosporaceae > Micromonospora > Micromonospora costi. The sequence continues at coordinate 172,489 of NZ_RBAN01000004.1, read as the reverse complement.
CGATCCGGGGAAGAGCTGATACTTGATCTCTATGTCGGGTCGCAGCATGGTGTTCATGACGTAGGCCAGCGCGTCCTCGATGCGCTCGCTCGTGAGGACGTCCTGTTCCTCGCGGGCGGCGGCCTCCGCATAGCGGAGTAGCGACACCAGCTCTTGTCCTCCCCGATACGGGCTCCGTTCGCCCATGTGACGCAAAACGTCCTGCAGGAAGCCACCGACGTGATCGGAGACTCCGAGTTCGATGATCTTCTCGACCAGGACACGAAGTGTGTAGTCAGACCTTGTTCGCATCGCACCCCGCGTCTCACGCTCTCGCCGGCTTCCGGCCGCCGATCATCCGGCACGCCTCCGACAGTTCCGGCCGATGCGCTACCGGGCAGCCGTCCGAGCATCCCGTATCGGCCGGTGGCTAACCGGGGCCCGGTCCGCGGGTGGGTTCCGCGCGGTGGGGCGGCTGACCAGTTGGCCGACTCGGCGCGCCGGTGGGGGTGCCATATGGCTGCTCTGCGCGACGGAGAACCCGGGACACTGCCCAAGCTCGACGGCGCGGTGGTGCGGTGGGCGACAACGAGTGGATTGCGCTGCTCGACGCCGTGGGTCGTCGACGCCCACCGCAGGCGCGGTGGTGGCCTCCTGAAGCCGCGCCGTCAACTGAGGGGTCGTGGGTCGACGGCCAGATCAGTCAGCCGCGCCGGAAGGCAGCACCCAGGCGGTTGGCTGGCCGGTGATCGCCGTGATCATGTCGAAGTCGCCGTCATAGTGCAGCACCGTGGCGCCGTGACGTTCGGTGGTGGCGGCGATCAGCAGGTCTGCCATCGACAGGGCCCGGTGGTTGCCCTTATGGAGCGCCTGGACCTGGACGTCGATCGCCCGGTCCCAGATCTCGTCATGGCCAGCCAGCGGAAGCCGCCGAGCAGCCAACGGACGCGCGGCGCCACTTTGGCTGTAAGGGCGCTGTGGATCATTTCGATCTCGACCGCGCCGCACACTGCCAGCAGCCCTCAGTCGGACAACTCATCGAGCACGGGTGCGACGGCGGGCCTGGGCCACCGAGGCGAGCGCCGGCTTGTCGAGGAGGCAGAACTCCCGGCTCACGCCGCGTCCGGCTTGGCCGTGCCCGCTCCACCGGTCAAGTCAGGAAGACCGCCGGTCTTGAGCCAGTCGGCGAACTCACCCCGCTTGTTCCGGTTGACCACGGCCTCGAGAGCCGCGGTGATCGTCGCCTTTTTCGTCGTGGTACCGAGGATCTTCGCCGCTTCCGCGAGCAGGTCGTCGTCAACGTCCAGGATCGTTCGGGCCATGGTATGGACCTCCCTGCCAGCAGCCGGTCGACGTCGATGACATCAAGACGTCCTGTCGTTGGTATCGGAGGAGGAGGACTGGTTCAGGTGAGTGCGTCGTAGTCGGCAACTGGCCACGGCACGGTGTAGTAACGCTGCTCCTTCGCCCGCTCTAGCAACTTCTGGAGGCGTTCGCCCCCGATCATCTTCAGCGTGAACTGGCGTGGATCGCCTTGGCGGACGTTCTCCACTACATAGATCCAGAAGTCGGAGTTCCGGAGAGCCTCCTCAATCTGACGCACTTCGAGCCAGAGATCGCTGCCCCTGGCTGACCCTCCGTAGGCTTTGACCTCGATCACCCGAGGCGGACTCGCCACGTCGCCTGCGGCCCCGGTGCCGCGCACGTCGCGGGCGACCCGTCGGGCTGCATGTTCTCTCGCGATGACGTACTCGATCGCAGCCGTCTCAATTGCGCGATTACCGACGATCTCCATAGCTCGCCCTCTATCGGAAAACCGTGCGGGCAGACTAGTTCCTGGCCATCAGCCACGGGAAGGGCCGATAGCATTCGGACATGACGACGTCCGCGCGGGAGCGTGTTGCGGCCTTCTGGGACGACCACACGGCGAGATGGCTGCGTGGCGAGGATCCAATGCCGACGCCGCTGGCGGCGTGGTTCGACTCCTACCAGGGTGTCGGGTCGGGGACGCCGACCCGTGACGGATTTCCGGAGCCGTACCACGGCGACCTGCTCGGGCGAGAGCACACGCCACGGATGGTGGTGCTCGGCCTGAACCCGGGGGAGTACCGCCCCCAGTTCCAGTCGAGAGACGGGATCTTCGCACGGGAGATCAAGGAAAAGTATGGCTCCTACAGCAGGTGGCAGACCACCTACCCCTACAACCGTCCGCCCTGGACGGACATTATCGGCCGCAATCGCTACTACCAGGCGCGACTCACGTTCACCCGCAACTGGCTACAGGACCCGGAGGCCGATCACCGGGACCTGCTGATCTTCGAGAGCTACCCGTGGCACTCGAAGTTGATCACCGGACCTCTTCGGCCTCCGGCCGAGATCATCGACGCGTTCGTGTGGCAGCCGATCGCGGAGTTGCCCGTCGGGGAGGTGTTTGCCTTTGGCCGCCCCTGGGACAGCCTGGCTCAGGCGCTGCGGCTTCCCGTCGTGAGCATGCTCGGCGCCGGTGGACGCCACTACGGTTCAGCCGTGCCGAGTCGTGCGGTGCGCGTCTATGGGCTGCCGTCCGGGCAGCTGTTGGTCGTCGAGTGGCATGCGGGGTCGGCGGGGCCGCCGAGCGCCAAGGAGACAGCTCTCCTTCGCAGTGTGCTCACCGGCGTGCTGAATTCCGCCGATGATGCCCCGCCGCGTCCCAGGGTGGCAGGCTCCAGCGGTGCCGCCCCCACTGCCGCGACGGCAGGGAGGTCGTCCTCATGATGGTCGCCAGCGACACGGCCGCCACCGCCGGGCGTGCCCGACGGCTGGCTGAGTACATGGGTCAGCACGTGCTGGCCGTCTCCGGAACCTGTGTCTGCCGACGGTTGGGCAGCTGCCAGCGCGCGGTCCTGTTCGACCGGCGCGGTACGTCCCGACCGGAGGTGGACTTTGCCGCGGGCCAGCTTTCTCACGTCGGCCGCCACTACGACCTCATGCTGGACGGTGTGCCGTGCCGCATCCTCGTCATCGCCATGGAGACGGCGCGGCTGAGAGAGAGCGTGACGCTCGACCAGCGGTACGTCGAGGTCATGGATTCCGCGAGACTGCCGTACAGGGACCGGAACCCGCACATGAAGGGTGTCGCCAACGCGCTCAGGCTCGCTCTGGGCCGTGAGCCGGGAGACGATCGCAAAGGCGAGCACCTCCGCGTGGACGGCCTGGGAAGACCCGTGCACATCTTCGACGCCTTTGCTCTGGGAAACCTGCGGCTCTGCTCCGCCACCGTCGGCGGAGACATGAAGTCGTTGAGCAATCCGACGATGAGCCGTAACTGCCTCCCGCACCTGGCGGCGACGATCAAGATCCTTGAGCCGACTCTGTGCATCGTGCAGGGAGTCCAGGTGCACAAGACCCTGACCGAGGTCATGAGCTCCCGCCGCTCGCTTGCGCCGCACCTGGAACAGGTGCGACTGGCGGGCGTCGACACGCTCGTAGCGGATTTCACCAGTCCCTCTGCCTGGGGCACCCAGGGCTGGGGCGGCCTCACCCACTCCTACCTCCGTGGGACGGTCGCACCGGCCCTCCGGGTCGCACACCAGCTGATGCGGGACCCCTCCGCACCGGCCGGTAACCCCACCGTGCAGCGGCAACGACGGCACACAGCCGCGAACGATCAGGTTCGTCGGTAGGTACATCTGCACTGCCACCCTGGCCACGCCATCAGGGACCAACCCGAGCAGTCGGCTGGGCGGTCGCGAGCTGTTTAGCCTGTGTGCCGCTCCCGGGACGGGAGCGAACGATACGGGATCGGCCCGGTGCCCCGGCGCTGGCGGCGCGGCGGAGGCCGGCGAGCTGGACGTAGATCTCGCGCTTGGCGGTCGCCTCGCCGCGACGGTTCAGTACGTAGCCCGTCAGCCAGACCCAACCGGGGTACGTCTGCCGGTCCGGCACCGAGACGACGCGGAAGGTCAGGGCACGGTCGCCGGCGAACTGCACCGAGGCGCGGCCGTCGATCCGCAGGAGGTCGCCGGGCTTGGGACGCACCGCTACCAGTGGCCCTCGTTGGACCGGCACTCACGGGCATGCATGGTCTGCCAGTCACGCAGCGCCCGCTTGATCCGGTCGTTCTCCTCAGCGAGCAGCTGTACCGTCTCGTTGAGCGCCGCCAGCTCGTCGGCCACGCGGGCCTGGAACTCGCGCACCTCGACCGGGTCGACGCCGCGCCGGCACGCGGCGAACTCGCGGGTCCGCACCTCGTGCGGCGTCAGCCGACCCGGATATCCCGCCGGGTAGGGCCGGCCACCTCGATACAGCTGAGCCACGACGATCCTTTCCGAGGGCAGGCGGGAGCGCGATAGGTACCGCTGGTAGGCGCTGGGTGGGGCGGGTCGTCCGCGCGGGGGCCGCGGACGACCCGCCCGCCCCGCCGCCGCAGCTCCCATTAGCGGTACGACAGCAGAGCAGTCCGGCTGGTCGGGACGGGCACACACACCCGCCCCGACCAGGGGGATGAGCCGAACCCGTTGCCACGCGAGAAGCGGCTCGGGAAGAACATAACTAGGGACCACAGGGAAGTAAAGCCCATTGTTTAGGTGTTCAGGTTGTGATCGAATTCGGGGTGCCACGCGAGGAGTGACATGCCCGAATCAGCCGAATATCTACGCATCGCCGACGACGTGATCGCTGACGTCAGGGCGGGCAAGCTCAAGCCAGGTGACCGACTTCCCTCGGTCGCCGAGACGCGCGCGACCTATGGGGTCAGCTATGGGACGGTGCAGTTGGCCTACGTCCGGCTGGAAGCGCTGCGGGTCATCCGGCGGCAGCAGGGCAAGGGCGTCTTCGTCACCGATCCGAAGACCTGGATGCGGGAACCGTAGGTAGCGACCCGGAGACGGAAACGGGCCTTACGGGTACCTGTGTCCGGTCGGCGGGGCGACTAGAGTCTTCGCGTGATCGACCGGAAGTTGCTGCTGTCCGACCTGCAGAAGCAGGTCAAGAACCTGGAGAAGGACCTGCGGGAGCAGGCCGAGTCGGTCGAGGAGGTGCGCCTCAAGCTACGTGGCGAGTACGACCACGCCTTCACGGTCGGGCGTACCGCCGCCACCTGGGTGGCCTGGCGCGACGAGCGGGTGACGCAGGTCGCCGTCGCGTGGGTGCTCGGCACCGTCTTCGTACGCTTCTGCGAGGACAACGGCCTGCTGCCCGACCCCTACCTGGCCGGGCCGGGGGACCGCCTCGTCCTAGCCGAGGAAGCCGAGGCGCAGTTCTTCCGCGACCACCCTGACCAGACCCTTCGGGACTGGCTGCACCAGGGCTTCGACGCCATCGCCAGCACCCAGGCCGGCAATTCGCTGTTCGACAAGCGGCACAACCCGCTCTACCAGATCCCGCTGTCCCACGACGAGGCGAAGAATCTGATCGCCTTCTGGCGTCGACGCGGCGAGACCGGCGGCCTGATCCATGACTTCGCCGACCCCGAGTGGGACACCCGCTTCCTCGGCGACCTCTACCAGGACCTCTCCGAGGCGGCCCGCAAGACATATGCGCTGCTCCAGACCCCGGAGTTCATCGAGGAGTTCATCCTCGACCTGACGCTCACCCCGGCGATCGAAGAGTTCGGCCACGACGTCGTCAAGATGATCGACCCGACCTGCGGCTCGGGCCACTTCGTCCTCGGCGCCTTCCACCGCCTGTTGAAGGAGTGGGAGCAGCACGCCCCCATCCGCGACCCCCACGAGCGAGTACGCCTCGCCCTCGACGCCGTCCACGGCGTCGACATCAACCCGTTCGCGGTAGCCATCGCCCGCTTCCGCCTCCTCGTCGCGGCCCTCCGCGCCTGCGACTTCAAAACCCTCCTAGACGCCACTGGTCATGCCTTCCCCGTGAACTTGGCGGTCGGAGACTCCCTCATCAGGGATCGGCAACTCGATCTCCTTGCCGAGACGGATAGCTTGGCGGGCTTCAAGTATGCAACCGAAGATGTGCAGGAGCACCCCGGGATCCTTGAAGAAGGCCGCTATCACGTCGTGGTGGGGAACCCGCCATACATCTCGGTGAACGACAAGAGCCTCAAGGAGCTGTACCGCCAGATCTACTCGAGCTGCATATCTACCTACACTCTTTCAGTGCCCTTCGCGCAGCGCTTCTTCGAGCTAGGCAAACGTGCCCAGCCTGACCAAAGTGGCGCAGGCTACGTTTGTCAAATTACTTCCAACGCATTCATGAAGCGCGAATACGGCGAAGCCCTGATTAAAGAATTCTTCGGGCACAAGGTCGAGCTGACGCATGTCATCGACACGTCCGGTGTCTACCTTCCGGGGCACGGTACTCCGACTGTCATTCTCGCAGGCCGCAGTAGAAGCGTCGGTAACAGCTCGACGGTGCGAACGGTTCGTAGTGTTCGTGGTGAGCCTAAGCCCCCAGCCGATGCCGCAAAGGGGCTGGTGTGGCAGGCCATTGTCCGACAATTGTTCTCGCCTGGCTCGTCGAGCGAATGGGTTACTGCGGACGATCTCGATCGTCAACGGTACTTCCGGCGTTTCCCCTGGATTCTTCAAGATGGCGGTCTTGAGCTGGTGGAAATGCTTCGAGAAGCATCAGCCCGACGACTTGAGGACGCCGTTGAAGTAATCGGCAGGACTACCCACACGGGCTTGGATGACGCCTTTTTCCTTCCCCGACCTGCTGCTCGAACGGCTGGAGTCGAAGCCCAATGCGCACCGCTGATCCGCGGCCCAGGTGTCCGGGATTACGTCGCAGAATCGGATATGGTGGCCATCTTTCCCTACGATGAGGCGGGTAATCGGACCGAGCTGAATGCGGCAGCCTCACAGCTACTATGGCCGAGCCGGACTGCCCTTCGAAAGCGAGTCGACTTTGGAAAGTCTCCAGAGGAGCGGGGTTTGCGTTGGTTCGACCACAGCATGTTCTTCGCTTCGCGGTATGCTGCTTCTTTGTCGGTCTGCTTCACCGACCTGGCCTCTCATGGCCACTTCGCGCTTGACTTCGGTGGGAGCCTTTTCGACAGGACTGCACCTGCCATCAAACTGCCTCGACAGGTCGGGGAGGATACTTACCGAGGATTGCTGGGAGTTCTGAACAGCTCGTCGGCCTGTTATTGGCTTAAGCAGCTCTGTTATCCGAAGGGTGGGGACCCTATAGGAGATGACGGAGCACGAGTTAGCGCTGAACAATGGCACGATCGTTATCAGTTCACCGCCACCAACGTGCAGCGCCTGCCGCTGCCGGCGGCGTACCCCCTTGAATTGAGCCGTGAGATCGATGGCCTGACGCAGCGGCTCGCTACGGTGAGCCCGGCGGCGGTCGCAACCTCCGGGGTGCCCACCCGCGAGCAGTTGGCTGCCGCTCGGAACGAGTGGCACTCGGTCCGGGCGCGGATGATCGCGTTGCAGGAGGAGTTGGACTGGCAGGTCTATTCGCTCTACGGGCTGCTGGACGAGGAGTTGACCGCCCCGGCCGCCTCGGTGCCGGAGTTGAAGCTGGGGGAGCGGGCGTTCGAGATCGTGCTCGCCCGCAAGATGCGCGACGAGGGCCTGGAGACGCAGTGGTTCGCGCGGCACGGGTCGACGCCGATGACCGAGCTGCCGGCGCACTGGTCGGACGAGTACCGGGCGGTGGTGGAGCGGCGGATCGCGGTCATCGAGGCTAATCGGAACATCGGGTTGATCGAGCGGCCGGAGTGCAAGCGTCGCTGGGCCACCGACGGCTGGGACGCGATGCAGGCGAAGGCGCTGCGCGGCTGGCTGCTGGACCGGTGCGAGGCGCGGGAGCTGTGGTACCACCACGTCGACGGACTCGAACAGCCGCGTGCGCTGACCACGGCCCAGTTCGCCGACGAGCTGCGCCGCGACGCCGACGTGCTCACCGTCGCCGGCATTTACGCGCCCGGTCAGGATCTCGGCAAGGTGATCGCCGACCTGGTCGCCGACGAGCACGTGCCGTACCTGGCCGCGTTGCGCTACAAGGACTCCGGCCTGTCCAAGCGGGCCGACTGGGAGCACGTGTGGGACCTGCAGCGGCAGGAGGACGCCCTGCCCGACGAGGCGGCGAAGCGGGAGTTCCGCAAGCAGATCCCGGTGCCGCCGAAGTACACCTCGGCGGACTTCCTCAAGGGCAGCTACTGGAAGCACCGGGGCAAGCTTGACGTGCCCAAGGAGCGGTTCGTCTCGTACCCGGGGGCCAGCCGCGACGGTGACCCGTCGCTGCTGATCGGCTGGGCCGGCTGGGACCACCGCGAGCAGGCCCAGGCCCTCGCCACCCTGATCGTCGCCCGCGAGCAGGAGGACGGCTGGGCCGCCGACCGGCTGCTGCCGCTGGTCGCGGGGCTGCGCGAGATCCTTCCCTGGGTACGCCAGTGGCACGGCGAGTTCGACCCGGAGTGGGCCGCCTCGCCGGCGGACATCTACGACGGCTTCCTCGCCGAAACCACCAACCGCCTGCACCTCACCGACGAGGCGCTCACGTCCTGGCGCCCGCCGAAGGCCACCCGCGGACGCAAGGCCAAGGCATGACGATCGAACCGGTGTCGACCGCCTGGTGGTCGGCGGACGACGTCGAGGAGCTGACCGAAATCCTGGCGGCCCGCCGGTCCCGGCTGTGGCAGCTCACCCAGCCGGGCGACGTCTCGGCGTGGGTGTTCGCCGATCCGGAGCCGGCACCGCTGGACCCGCCGCCGGCTGGCGTCGATGGTGACTGGGACGACGGGCTGGATGAGCCGCAACGCGCGGCGTGGGCCCTCGCCGGATGGATGGCCAGGATGACGGTGCCCGAGGCGGCATCGACCGCCGGCCGGCACTGGTTGCTCTCGCGGGTGAACGATGGCCACGGTCCGCTGCTGCGGCTGACCGTCGGAGTGCTGGAAACCTTCGGCGCGTACGAGTCCGGCGAGGAGGTGTGGCTGCGGGTGGCAGGCGCGCCGATTGGGCTTGCGATGGACATCGGCGCGGTCAACCTGGAGGAGTGGGGCCGGCGCGGCATCGAGCTGCTGGAAGACCGCACGAAGACGCTCGCTGAAGAGAAGATGCTTCTCACCTGTCCGGACATCGACACGGCGCTGTGGTTGCTGCGGCAGCCGCCGGTCATGGCCGCCGCCCGAATGCTCAATGCCTGGGTCGCGGCCGGCCCGTTCTCGTTCGAAGGCCGCTACCGGGCCGAGGTCGTCGGCCGAGCCTGGCGAGCGGCGGAGACCCTGCTCGCCGGTGCGGCCCCCGTCGAGATCGGCGGGGGGCGGGGCTTCGACCGGGAGTACGTGGCGCCGGCGGCGCCGGCCGACCCGCCGGCGCAGCGGTCGTTCGACGCGGACGCCTACCGGGCCGGAGTGCGTGAGCACGATCGGCTGTGCCGGGCGCTGATCAACCACCTCATTGCCGAGGGTGTACGTGTTGGCGCGGGGTTGCACGGCGTACCGGTGGATCTGGCCTGGCGGGACGCCGACGGGCGGCAGTTCATCGCCGAGGTGAAGAGCGTGGCGGAGGTGAGTGAGGTCGAGCAGCTTCGGCTGGGCCTCGGTCAGGTCCTCGAATACCGCCACCGTCTCGCAGCGCGTGGAATCGATGCGACGCCCGTCCTGGTCGTGTCCCGATGCACGGACCAGGCTTGGCAGGCCATCTGCGGTGATAACCACGTCATCCTGCTTGACGGTGATGGCACCGCGGATTGGAGGGCGGCGCTGACGAAAGGCCGCCCACCACATGCCCTGAAAGCCGGATAACGAATAGCAGTGACAGTGCGGGCAGGGGCAAAAGGTCTGCGGCCTGAGGTTCTAGGGTGTCGCTACCGCCGTCCAGGTGGACGCCGATTGGGGGAGGGGCAAGACGTGACTGCTGATAACGAGGCACCGGTGCCAGTATGGACACTCGCCACCGAGGCCGTGAGCGTGCCGAACGTGCTGAGTGATGAGGGCGTTACCCCGGCCAGACTCGCCGAACTGAGGACGGTCCTGGCAGCGCTTGCCGATTCCCCGATCGTCACCCTGGAAGCGCATCCGATGCGAACCAAGCGCGATCGGAACGGCGGGCTTCCGCTTCATGCAGCCAGTCCGCTCGCTCAGCAGTTGTCGCATCTCGTAGCCCAGACGGCGAAGTCGGCGCCTCCGACGATGAACGTCGCCGCTACCGGTGACGTGCTCTACCGGATGGTGGTGCCGGCAAAGGTCGCCGCGCAGGTCGGCAGAGGACTTGTCCAGCCCATGGCTTCGAAGGCAATCGCGGGAGGCATTCGCGGCGCGCTGGTCAATTCCACCGGCCGCATCGCATCCGGCGCCACGTTTGTGCCCGTGGCTGGCAAGGCCGCTGTTGCGGGTGCCGCGACCGGCTCGGCCACCACAGCTGGCGTGGCCGCGGCCAGCGCCGGAGCGTTGACGGTGGCCGCGCCACTTGTGCTGATGGCTGTCGCGGTCGGCGTCAGCGCCTACGCCGATCAGCAACGTCAGAAGGCGATCGAGCGAATCACCGACCTTTTGGAGCAGTTGCAGGAAGACAACCTCGAGAGCGAACGCAGCGAGCTGGACGGTTGTCGTGATGCGATCGACAAGGCGACATCGGTTCTCCTCGACCAGGGCAGAATCGGCCTGTCGTTGGGGCTTGATTCCTCGTCGTACGCGATCAGCACGGCGATCGAACGAGCCAAGCGTCGGCTCATAAAGTGGCAAGCTGCGCTAGCGGCGCTGCCCGAGGGCCCGGTCGAAGTCAGTGCATTGACGAAATCCTTCCCCGGTATCAACGAGGAGGGCGGCGCATTCCGTGCGCACCTGGAGCTTGCCCGGCTCGCCATTGCTCTCAAGCGCCGGGTGCTCGTGCTCCAAGCAGTCGAACACGCTCAGCAGGAGGGAACGAACAACCCGTTCAAGAGCTTCATCGGGACGTTGCAGGACGACGAGCGCCGCGTCGACGAGTTGGAGTCAGGCATCAGCTCGGTTCTACTTCGACTGTCAACTCTCGAATTGCGGCGCCACGGCGGCTTCCGGAGCATCATGTTCACCCCAGGCGAGGTTGACGACCTGCTCAAAACCGCTTATCGCCTTCGCGCGTTGGGTGATGGTCTCAATGTGGGAACCTCTCAAGCTGACGTTGCGATCGAGATCGAACGAGGCAGCGATGGATCGCTCGTAGTTTTCCCTGCGGCCGCTGCCTGACTGGACGCAGCGCAAGCTGACCGGTTCCGATGTCCGGTCCCGCCATTCGTGCAGGACGTCCGGACGTCGGGCGCGAGCGGCACTGAAGTGACGGGTACCTGACAATCGGCGCTCGTGCATGTGATTTGTCGGACCCCGCTACGAGACTGAGGCTCCTCGACCCGAGAGGTGCCCCGTGCCGTACGTCAGATCGCACACCAGAAGGAATGGGGCGCGGGTCCGGGCGCACTACCGTAGGCGGCGCCCCGGCAGTGTTCGGCGGAGATCGACGACCCGCCGAGTGTCCCGTGGCGGCAGTTCGCGCAACGGCGGAGTTCTGCTGCTGTGCGCGATGGCCGTCGTCGTGGTGCTCGGTGTGGTCGTGGATTTCGCGGTGCGGCATCCGTACTGGGCGGCCTTCCTGGCGATTCTCGTCGTGGCGGCGGTGATCGCCGTCGGCTGCTTCTTGGCAAGGCAGCGTGCCCGCCAGCGGGCCGACCAGGCCCAGCGGGACAGGCTGATCGCGGTGACCGATGCGATGAGCGGACCAGAGTTCGAGCAGTGGTTCGCACGGATCCTGGTCGCGTCGGGCTTCCGGCATGTGCAGGTGTGTGGCGGCTCCGGCGATCGGGGAGCGGATATTACGGCGGTCGCCCCCGATGGTCGCCGCGTCGTGGTGCAGTGCAAGCGGCAGAGCATCAACAACCGCGTGGGCAGCGCCGCGATCCAGCGGTTCGCCGGCACCTGCCGGGAGATCCACCGCGGCGAGATCTGCATGCTCGTCACGAACAGCTTCTTCACGGCGGGCGATGGCGTACAGCTAGCTAAGCGGCTCAACATAACGCTGGTCGACAGGCGCGCACTGGAGATGTGGGCGTGGACGGGAAAGCCCACGACGGGGAGCGTCGCGGGCTGACGCGTTGACCGGCTCGCAGCCGTGAACTCGATGGAGGTCACCGGTATGCTGCCAGGCACTTGCCGTACTCCCACAACCTCCGCTCTACGACGTCCGCCTCCGTTTCCACACCCCACTGGCTCGCTTTCTCGCGAGCCCAGGCGAGGTATTCGGCGTACTGGTCGGCCGTCCACGGGCCGAACTCGGGCCAGTCCACGCTCCCGCAGCGCTTCAGGCCGATGACCACGTACCGATCCAGGATCAGCGGCCGTTGGCGTCCGGAACATGAGTTCCAGCCGAGGAAGTACAGGAGCTTCGTGAAGAAGGAAGGGCCTAGCCGCTTCAGCTTGCAGCGGCCCCCATGATCGAGGGCCTCGTACGCCGCTCGGGGACCTTCGCTCCGGAGGATGCTGACGGCCTCACCCAACCAGCGGTCGGTGTCGCCGCCGTTGAGGTCGAGCACTCTCTGTAGGCGAGCAGGTCCCCGTCTGCTGGGTAGTCCGTGGCCCCAGACGTACGCCGCGATCAGTATGTCCCTAGCCGCGCGGCCAGTGTGTGCTTCGGCGCCCGCCCGCAGCAGGTCACCTCGACTGATTCTCGGCCAGGGACCGTTGAGGGGGAGGCCGGAGAGGAAGGTAGGTAGGTCTATCGGAGCCGGCAATCGCCGTCGCCACGTTGTCGGGTTGAACGAAAAGCCGTGATCGAGGACGTACCTCTCCCGCGTCGGTGGTTCGTCGTCAAATGGCGAACACGTTGCTGTCACCGTCACCAGGCATGCCCCTGCATGGGAACGAATCTGACGGTGCCACGGTCAAGATCAGGATGGGCGGTGAAGCCGGCGTCAGCCCACGATCGGCTGTGCGAATGCGTCCCGTCACCGTTGGCCCACCATGCTTCGTAACGGTAAGCCGAGGGAGGCAATCCACCTGGGACGAGGTCCGATATCTCCGCGAGCGTGTACCGCACTTCGCCCGTTCTTCGCCGAAGGTGGTCGCGTAGGGCGTCGTACTTGGGCACGTGACCTCCCACGGCTGCTCTGAACTCCTGAGTGGACGTGAAGCCTATTGGCGGGCTGCGTCTGCTGGCCTCATCCAATCGGCTCGACCGGTACTGCGGACAGCACCCGAGAGTGAAGCCATCGGCGGAGCCCAGATGAAGGTCGAATTCACTAGTGTCAGTGCGGGGGATCGAGGTGGAGGGAAGTCGACGTGGCAAAGCCGGGTGGTGTCTTCTGTGTTGAAGGGCTGTGGGACAACGACCTGGCGCAGCGAGGCTCTGTGTTGCCGACCCTCGAACTGCTCGAGCGGCTGGGCACGATCCGCTTCATTCACCGTGACACGGCGACTCCGGAGGAACTCCACTACTTCCTCGACCGGTGGCTGACCCGCAAGTACTCCACCTACGAGGTCGGCTTCTTCGCGCTCCATGGATCGCCTAGTGAGGTGCACCTGTCGGATTCTCACTCGGTCAGACTCAAGGAGATCGCGAGCTGGATGTCGGGCCGTTGCGAGGGCAAGAGACTCTACTTCGGCAGTTGTTCGGCGCTGCGCGCCTCCGAAGGCACGCTCGCTGAGTTCCTCCGGGAGACGGGAGCTGCCATGGTGTGCGGATTCACCAAGAAGATCGACTGGATCGAGTCCGCGGCGTTCGAGACTGTGGTCCTCAACCGGCTGGTCAACGGCGGCAGGGTCAACAGCGTCGAACAGTTGGCCCGCTCAGCGCGCTGGGCGCCGTTGGCGCAGCACCTCGGCTTCCGGGTCTTCTATCGCAACGGCGACCCTGCTCGGCTTCCGTCGATGCGGACACCCCAGGAGTCCGCTGTCCGCACCTGATGCCGGCGATAACTCAGGAGGCTCGGCTTCTAAGCCGGCGCGCCGATGCGGGCGGCGAAGCCTTGGAGCCCGGGAAGCGCCTGCCGGCGGTCGGCGTGCAGAAGGGCGGTGGTGAGCTGCTGCGCCCACGGCCGGTACCGGACTTCCTGCGGCGCATTTCGCTCCGCGGACAGCAGCGCCCGGAACGACTCCGCGTACGCCCCGCGGCCGTGCAGCGCGAGGGCGTAGTCCTCCCAGTAGCGGGCGCGCCGTTCGACGCTACCCAGCTGGTCGGGTCGCAGCCTTTGGGCGTACTGCACCGCCGCGCCGAAGTCGCCGAGCACGCGAGCGACGCTGATCCGGTAGAGCGCCACGTCGGCGTCGGCGAACCCGTGGGCGGCCCCGCATCGCCGCCGTGCCCCATCGGCTTCGTGCAACAACTCCGCCGCGACGTCCCGGCGATCCGCCAGGGCAGCCGTGTACGCGGCAGTGGCCAACAGCCGTCCGTACATCGCCGCATCCCCGGCCGATCTGAGACCGGTGGACGCGTCGAGGGTCTGCGCCGCGTCGACGAGGGTCTGCTGTGCCCGCTGTCCGTGGCGGGTACGCCGTAGCACGATCGCCGACATGCGGGCTGTTTCGGCGTACAGCAGGGGGTCGTCCGCGTCGCGAGCCGCCTGCCTGGCACGGTCCATCGCCGACCATGCCATGCCGTCCTCGTGCAGCTTGACGAGAACCTGGGTGGTCAGGTGGTACGCCCGAGTGAGATTCGCCGCTGCTACCGCCCGCGTGCCATCGGTCGCCGCCGCGTGGTTCGTTGTCGCCGCCGCCACCAACTGCGGGAGTCGGGCAGACACGCGTGCGTATCGGCATGCCCGGAAATCGGACCAGGCGCTGGCGAGCGAGGCCCGGAGGCTGGCGGTGTCGACCGGGATGGCCGGTGTCGGGCAGGTCCCGAGAAGGATGTCCTCGAGGCACACGACCACCCGAGGCGGTACGGCCAGCTTCGGTGTGCTGCCCGCGAGCGTGGTGCCGGCCAGGCCTGCCAGCCCGCCGAGTACCTCGCGCCGTCGCACCGGATCCTCTCCCACCTCACGTCGTGGTGCCTCACCACGAACCCTATCGACTGCGATGCCGGATTGGTGGAATGCCAGGCCGTCAATGTCCGCAAGCCCGAAGAGTTGAGGTGGAATGTCGAAGATCGCTGACAGCCTTCGCAGCACCATGACGTCCGTGATCCGCTGCCGGCCACGCTCGATGCGCGACAACGTCGCCGCTGAATAGCCGCACCGCTGGCCGGCCTCGACGAGGGTTAGTCGAGCGGCCGTACGTGCCACGCGCAGGAGCGTGCCGAAGTCGCCGACGGCGGCAGCATGCCTGGCCTCCGGTAGCTCGGACCAGCGGTGTCCGACGTCCACGGCAGCCTCCCCGAGACGTCCCCACTCAAGGATCGGCCGTGAATCTCATGTCACGCAAAGTTCTTTCATCTCGTGTACCGCCGGGAGTCAGGGTGCCTCGGTGTCTGCTGTCCTGGTTCTCAGGAACGAGAGGGGAGAAGCAGATGGGAAGGGTGGAAAAGGTCGTCGGCACGCGCGCGGAGTCGATCGTGAACAGGACCCTCGCCATCGGAGCTGGCGCCCTCGTCTGCGTGTTCGGAGTCGCGATGGTAGGCGGGGAGACGGCAGCGACGGCAGCCGCTGCTGCTGCGGGCACGATCGTCGCCGCCCTCGTCAGCCTTGCAAGAAGCTACCTCAGAGGACCTGGCCGTAGCGGAAATGCGCTCACCCCGAGACAGCGCCCGCCTCGATGACTGCGCGAGCGGCCCGTGACCGTGACGTGACAGCGGGCTGGGTTTCCGGGGTGCGACTCGCTAGGGTGACCGGCGAGGTGGAGCGATCGTGATGGATGTTCCTTTCGGTGCAACGGCCGACGCGGCCGAGGAGTGGATGCGCTCCTGGAGCGCGTCCGTATCCGAGCGGGCGGCGCAGACGCAGGCGATGTCGCAGCGGGTGGCTGAGTTGTCGGTATCTGCCACCGGAGCTCGTGGCGCGGTGGAGGTCACGGTTGCCGGCTCCGGCGCCGTCACCAATCTGTGGCTCGACGAGCGGGTTCGCGCCTGGCCAGCGGATCGGATCGCGGCGGAAGTCATGGCCACGATGCGGCGAGCGCAGGGCCGTCTCGCCGGGGCGGTGGCGGAGGCCGCCGCACAGACTGTCGGTGCCCACTCCGAAACCGCCCGCGCGATTGTAGCCAGCTACGCCACCCGCTTCCCGGAGCAGCCGGACGATCCTGACGAGCAGCGCGAGCGATCCCGGCGGGGTCGGGATGGCTGGTGAGTCGGGCTTCGAGGTCGAGAGCCAGGCGCTGCGCACACACTCCGGGACCGTCGACGGCGTCGCCGACGCAGTTGACCAGTGCCGCCGTGCCGCGGCATCCGTGCAACTGGGTCGTGAGGCGTACGGCCGGCTGTGCCAGCTCATCCCCTTCCTGTTGAACCCGATTCAGGAGGCCACCACCGACGCCCTGAGCGGAGTCGCTGTTGAACTGCAGCGGGCCGCCGATGACCTCCGTGTGGTGGCCAGCCGGTACGACAGCGGCGATCAGAAGGCGGCCGCGCTGTTCGGCCGCGGAGCCGGATCGTGAGCGAGGCGGCGAATCCGCTCGTCGCACCGCGCCAGGACAGCACCATCGCGTACAGCGGGGTGTTCATCGCCGAGGACATCGATAACCTGCTGGCGAGCTATTCCAGTGGCGGGTGGATCGATACGGCGATCGGCGGGTTCGCCGTATCGATGGACGCCCTGGCCTTCGTCACCGATCCGCTGGGCCAGCTCGTCGCCTGGGGCGTCGGTTGGCTGATTGAGCACGTCAAACCGCTCTCCGACGCCCTCGATGAGCTGGCCGGTGATCCTGATCAAATTGCCGCCTACGCCCAGACCTGGCGTAACGTCACGACCGCGATCGGCGATGCCCGCGTGACCCTGGACGATGCCGTCACGCGGCAGATCGCCGACTGGGCCGGTCCTGCGTCCGACGGCTATCGACGACAGAGCGGCGAACACGGCGCCGTACTGGACGCACTCGCGAGGGCCACCAACGCGATGGCCGAGATCACCACCGGGGCCGGGCTGCTGGTCGCGATGGTGCGCGGGCTCGTTCGCGACCTCATCGCCGAGTTCGTCTCCGTCCTGGCCGTACGCCTATGGGAATGGCTCGCCGAAGCAGGCGTCACGCTCGGCCTGGCAACCCCATGGGTGGCCGCTCAGGTGACGGCCCTTGCCAGCAAGTGGGTCGCGCGAATCATCCGCCTGCTGCACGGGCTCATCGGCAGCCTGCGTCGCTTGTCGCCCATCCTGGGCCGTCTCGGGGAACTCATCGGGGAGCTGAAGTCCCTCCTCCGCGGTTCCACCGCCCCGGGCGCAGTCTCGCGTTCGACGCCCACCCGGCAGACGCACTTACTCCACTCCGACGCGGATCCCCTCCGCAAGTGGGGCCCGGCCCAGCAGACCCACCCGGAACAGTGGGAGGCGGCGATCCGGGGGGCACGCGAGCTGGGCGTCGAGGTCACCTTCCGAGAGGGCGCTCTCGCCTACGGGCCCAGCCCTTCACCCGGCCAGCCCGGACAACTGGTGCTCGACCCCGACGCCTCGTACGGCGCGCAGCTGCACGAGATGCAGCACCTGCGCGATGACCAGGTGGCTGGCTGGGCCGGAATGAGAGGCTGGTTCGAAGACCCGGTCGTGCGTTATGAAAACGAGGTGCGCGCCAACCAGCAGGAGATCAACTATGCGAAGTCCATCGGGGACGAGGAGTCCGTCAAACGCCTGAACCAGCTGATCCGCGAAGAGTACGCGAAGATTTTTGGAGTGGAACCGTGACAGCACCGCCGCCGCCGCACCTCCCGGCGCCGCCGGTTCGCACCATGCGCAACGAGGAACTGGCGGACCTGGTCAGGCAGGGCGGGCCGTACCGGGGCAAGGCCGTCTTCGAACTGATCGACCGCGCCCGGGACGACACAGAGGCGGCGACCAGGCTGGGCGAGTTGAGCAGGCTCCCGGCACTGCGCGAGGACCGGATGTTTCATATGGTCTCGCTCGCCTGGGCCGCCATCATCGGCCTGCTGTCCGCCGAGACGCCGCACGCGCGAGGCCTTGCGTACGCCGCCTTCGCGTCGCTGGACGCCAGTGATCAGGCCGACTTCCTCGCGTACGTGAAGGCGCAACGGATCGAGGACGCCCACCCCCACCTCTGACTGCGTCAAAGGAGGGGCACCGAACGGCGTGTCCGAGCGTGGAGCGACAACCAGCAACCTCGCAGACTTGGCACCAGTTGTGCGCGACGGCAGTGGGGAACGTGCGGATGAGTCTCGTCGAAAGCATGGCCGCGCAGGTACCGGCGTTGCTCGGTGTGCTGGTCGGCACGGCCGGCACGATAGTCGCCACGACCGTGGGCGAGCGGGTGCGCTGGCGGCGGAACCAGACAGTCCGGTGGGACGAACGGCGCCTCGAGGCGTACGTCGACTTCACGCGGGCGGTCAAGGAGATCCACGCGGTGGCGACCCAGATGCTCGCCAGCCATCGTCCTGAATCACTGCGGCCGTCCCTCGATCGGGAGACCGGATTGGCTCGACTGGCTGAAGGAGACGTCCGTCACACCCTGACGTGGGAGGAGGTTCTCCTGCTCGGGGACGAGGAGACCGTGCGCGCCGCAGCGGCCTGGCGGCGTGCCGTACGGGACATCGAACGGGCTGCCCGTGCCCTGCCGAACCCGCCGACCGATCTCCCTGAGCTGATACGCCGTGCCGACGAGGGCCGTGATCGTTTCTACCGTGCCGCCCGTGCCAGCCTCGCCATTCTCGGCGGCTCGGTCGAGCAAGCCCGACGCGTCGCCCGGGATTCGAGCAACGGTCGGCTCGTGCCGGTCAGCCGACGTAGGTCGGATCGAGACCGCCGGCAACCATCACGCCCCGACTGACGAGACTCCGGGCTCTCGTCGGGTCGACGCCATGACACGACGGTTGGGGGACACCGCAGGCAGGAGGGCGATCGGTACGGTAAGGACCATGTCATCGCCCACCCCTGCGCCGCTGCTCCGGGACTTCATCGACATCCCGGAGCGCACGAGCGTGAGCGACTTCGTGCTCAAGCTCTCCGACAGTGTCGCCGACGCCGACGCCACCCTCCGCGACTACGTCGTCACGGATCGGTTGCTGGCGAACTTTGACGAAGCGCTCGGGCTGATCCGCTCCGCGGTCGAGGGGCACGCCTCCAAGGCCGCCTACCTGCACGGCTCCTTCGGCTCCGGCAAGTCGCACTTCATGGCGGTGCTGCACGCGCTGCTGCGGGGCGAGCCCGCGGCCCGCGGCCGGGACGAACTGGCCCCGCTGGTCGCCAAGCACAGCGTCTGGCTGGACGGCCGGAAGTTCCTGCTCATCCCGTACCACCTGCTCGACGCCCGCTCGCTGGAGCAGCGCGTGCTCGGCGGTTACGTCGACCGGGTGCGGGCGCTGCACCCCGACGCGCCGATCCCGGCGGTGCACCGCACCGACGCGCTGCTCGATCAGGCCGCCGCGCTGCGTGAGAAGATCGGCGACGATCAGTTCATCGCCGGCCTGCCGGGCGGCGACGTCGAGGACGAGTGGGGCGAGACCGAGGCGTTCTGGACACCGCAGCGACTCGATGCGGCGTTCGCCGGCGCGTACTCCGACGAGCTGCGGCGCAAGTTGGTCAACGACCTGTTGACCACCTGGAACAAGGGCTTCTTCAGCAATGCTCGGGAGGACGCCGAGGCCTTCGTCTCGCTCGACCGGGGCCTGACGGAGATCAGCCGGCACGCCAAGGAACTCGGCTACCACGGCCTGATCCTCTTCCTCGACGAGCTGATCCTCTGGCTGGCCAACTCGATCGGCGACCAGCAGTTTGTATCCCGCGAGGTCCAGAAGATCACCAACTTCGTTGAAGGTGGCGACACGCGACGGCCCATCCCGATCGTCAGCTTCATCGCCCGCCAGCGTGACCTGCGCGAGCTGGTCGGGGAGGAGGTTGTCGGCGCGAACGAGCTGAGCTACCAGGACACCCTCAACCTGGCCAGCGGCCGGTTCGACGTGATCAAGCTGGAGGACCGGAACCTCCCCGAGATCGCTCGCCGGCGCTTGCTCAAGCCCGTCACGACGGAGGCCGGCGAGGCGATTTCGCGTGCCTTCGACGCCACCACGAAGGTACGCCGGGAGGTCTTCGACACCCTGCTCGGCACGGACTCCGGCAGTGGTGCCGACATCGACGCGTTCCGGTCGACGTACCCGTTCAGCCCGGCCTTCATCTCGACCCTCGTGCACGTCTCGAGCGCCCTGCAACGGTCCCGTACCGCGCTCAAGCTGATGCGGCAACTCCTGGTCGACCGGCGTGAGACGCTGCGGCTGGGGCAGCTCGTCCCGCTCGGTGACCTCTACGACGTCATCAGCAGCGGCGGCGACCAGCCCTTCACCGAAAAGCTCAAGGCCGAGTTCGAGATGGCCCAGAAGCTGTACGAGCTGAAGTTGCGCCCGTACCTGCTCGGCCAGTACGGCCTTACCGAGGAAGACCTTGATGCGGCCCGGCGTGGTGACCCGCTGCCCGCGGAGGCGGCCGGCCGGACCCGCGCCTTCACCGGCGACGACCGGCTGATGAAGACCCTGCTGCTCGCCGCCCTGGCGCCCAGCGTGCCCGCACTGCGCAACCTCACCGCACGCCGGCTCTCGGCTCTCAACCACGGCAGCATCACCAGCCCGATCCCTGGTGGCGAGGTCGCGCAGGTCGCTCGGAAGCTCGCCGACTGGGCCGGCCAGTTCGCCGAGATCCGCATCGGTGAGGGTGACGACCCGGTGGTGTCGCTGGAGCTGGTCGGTGTCGACGTCGACAGCGTCCTCGCCACGGCGAAGCACTACGACAACGAGGGTGCCCGCAAGCACATCGTTCAACGATTGCTCTGGCAGCAGCTCGGCGTGCCGTGGAGCGACTCGTTCTTCGCCGAGGCCGGGCTCACCTGGCGGGGCAGCCGGCGCACAATCGAGCTGGTGTACGGCAATGTCCGCGACCCCAACGACATCCGCGACGAGGCGTTCCACCCCGACGCCCCCGACGGATGGCGACTGATCATCGACTATCCGTTCGACGACGGCAGCCACGGGCCGGCCGACGACCGGCAGCGCGTGCAGGAGCTGCTGAACAGGACCAACGCCCGGACCGTGTGCTGGATCCCCGCCGCCCTGACCGTCGAGCGCCGCAACGAGCTGGGCAAGCTGGTCATCATCGACAAGCTTCTCGAGGGCCAGCGCTTCGACAGCCACGCCGAGCATCTCAACCCGGACGACCGGCGGCGGGCGCACGCCGCGCTCACCAACCAACGCAGCGCGCTCCTGGCCAAGATGCAGGGCGTCCTGCGCCAGGCGTACGGGTTGGCCGCGAAGCAGGCGACCGACGTGCAGCTCGGTTTCGACGATCACCTCCAGTCGCTGACCCGGGCGCTGGAGCCGAAGCTTCCGATGGGCGCTACGTTCAACGACGCGCTGCGGACCATCGGCGACCAGATGCTCACCCAGCAGTACCCGGCCCACCCGGACTTTGACCCGGACCGCAAGGGGGACCCCGTGCGGCTGCAGGACGTCAAGGTCGTGCTCGACTACGTCCGGCGCGCCGTCGAGTCGCAGGAGGGGCGCGTCGAGGTCGACCGGGCGCAGCGCCAGACCATGCGCCGGATCGCCAACCCGTTGCGGCTCGGGACGATGCACGAGGCGGCCTTCGTCATCGAGGGGGAGTGGGTCCAGCACTTCCAACAGAAGGCGGCGAGCGAGGGCATCACGGGCGAGCTGCGGGTGGCTGACCTGCTGCGTTGGATCGACGAGCCAAAGCCGCGTGGCCTCGACCCGATCGTCGCGCACCTCGTCGTCGCGACCTTCGCCGAGCAGACCGACCGGGCCTTCTACCTGCACGGCAGCCAGGTAGTCCCGGCTCCGGAGCTTGGCAAGATCACGGGAGATCACGCGCTCCGCGAGGAGAGCCTGCCCAGCGAGGAAGACTGGGACCGGGCGCGGGCGCGTGCTGCCGCGATCTTCGGATTCCAGCCGCTTGCCCTGCGCCGCGGCCGGCTGGTTGCGCTCTTCGGGCGGGACCTCAGCAGCCAGGCAAGCCGGCACCGGGACGCCGCCCACACGCTGGTGAGCCGGCTCGAACAGCACGCGACCCGGCTGGGGCTCGACCGGGAGAGCGGTCGGCTCGCCACCGCGCGTGCCGCCGCCGATCTCCTCGAAGCGCTGACGACCGCACGGTCGGCCAAGGAGTCGATCGAACGGCTGGCGAGGTCAGAACTGTCCGGACCGGCCGACCGTGCCGGCAAGAGCATCGCCAGTGCGGCAGACGTGTCCGCAGCGCTCGTGTCCGCGCCCTGGGACACCTTCGAGATCGTCGCCGGCCTGCCCGAGCCGTACGCGAGGGAAGCCGAGACGCTGCTCGCGGATCTTCGCCGAACCGCCGAGGCCGATGAGCTGACGGCGCCATTCGCGCCGGCCCTGCGGCGCGCCCAGGCCGGCGCCACCGCCTTGCTTCGACGAGCGACCCGCAAGCCCGAGATCGTCTATGTGTCGAAGCGCGACCATGAGAAGCCCGAGACCGTCGTTCCGTCCCGAAGTGACGACGAGGTTCGTGATCTACGGCCGGATGGTGGCGAACGGCCCCTTGGCCGGGTCTCGGTCCGGGTTGAGGAGCTTGAGACAGCGGTGGAGCAGTTGCGGGCCGTCGCCAGGGACCATTCTGGTGCCACCATCGAGGTGACCTGGAGAATCGTGTCGTGACACGGGCACCCGCGGTCTCGCAGGCGCTGCGAATCAGCCCCGTGGCGCTCGCCCAGAAGGTGGCGCAGCAGCTCGACCGGCATCGAAACGGGAACCCGTACCCCGTCATGGTGGTCAGCGCGGAGCCGGAGTGGCCGCACGACCCGGTGCTGCTGCTGCCCGGCGGCCGGCAGGCCCGTGTCGTGCCGTGCGTGTCACCGCTCGCCGTCTGGGAACACCTGGTCGCGGAGCGTAACGACGAGGTGCTCGTGCTGCTCACCGACATTCCCGAGTCCGCCCTCGGCCACGGGGTGCGTAGCCGGATCTTCCGGCAGCAGGTGATCGGCCTGGAGCCGTGGGGCCTGGTGGTCGACGCCTTCGGCGCTCAGGTGCCGGACACGGCGCTCGAGAGTGAGCGGTGGGCCGGGCAGGCCCTGCTCGACGCGATGCCGCCCGGTGGTTGGCCCAGGCTCACCACGAGGGTGCTGACCCGGGACGTGGCCCTGCGCCACCTGGCCTCCGTCCGGCTCGGTCTGGATCGGTGGGGAGCCGGCGCTGACGACCTGGACGTGACGGCGCTGCTGCGGTGGAGCGTCGAGCCGGGGGCGGTCGAGGCGTTCGAGCTGCTCCGGCAGGAGGAGCGGGACGGCCTGGTGCGCTGGCTCGTCGAGCAGTTCGGCCGGCCGGCCCGGGCGCTCTTCGCACTCGTCGACGCCGGGCGGGGCGCGGACGCGTTGCCGTTGGGCCTGGTGTGCGACGGGCTGTGGACCAGCGACAATCCGGACGCCGTGCGCGCCCAGGGTCGCATCGACCAGTACTTCGGCAAGCTCGACGACGATGCCGCCGTCCGTGCGTTGGCTGAGGTGGCCATGCAGGTCGTCGGCGGGTTGTTGGCCGACCGGGACGCGGATCTGCGGCGTCAGGGGCACGCCGTCCTGGATCGGGCCGAGCAGTTGCTCTTGCTGTTCAACGCGGTCGGCAGCGCAGGCCACAGCCGCATTTTGCGTACGAGCTTCACGCAACGGCTGAGGGACGCGGGGGCTGCGCTTGTCGCCGGCCTGGCCGATCCCACCGATCCCAGGCTGGACGTGGCGGTCGACAGCCTGGCCGGACACCGGTTGGCCGAGGCGGAAGCGGAGCGGGTCCGGCGGGTACAGATGGCCCAGCGACTCGTCCGGTGGCTTCGCACCCCGATAGAGCCGCCTGCCAGCGTCGCCGACGGGGTACAGCGACAGATCGCCGAGTGGGGCTGGGTCGATCTCGCCCTGAATCACGTCTGGGCCGGCGAGGACGTGCACCCCGAGTTGCAGCAGGCCTTCCGCGCCGTCCACGACCGTGCGCAGCAGCGGCGTCGGGACCTCGACGCCGCCTTCGCCAACCGGTTGGCAGC
The DNA here is from genome assembly GCF_003626655.1 of Micromonospora costi. Classification (GTDB taxonomy): domain Bacteria; phylum Actinomycetota; class Actinomycetes; order Mycobacteriales; family Micromonosporaceae; genus Micromonospora; species Micromonospora costi. Next base: position 148,507 of record NZ_RBAN01000004.1, on the reverse strand, counting down.
CTGGGCAACCGCGGGCCCGGGTAACGACGGCGACCTGCTGACCGTCGAGAACCTTCTCCCTCGCGTTATCGACCCGCTGGTCCGCACGCATCGTCCAGTGCTGCTGGTCGTGCTCGACGGCATGAGTGCGGCGGTGGCCATCGAACTGGCAGACGAGTTGTCCCAGCACTGGGTCGAGTATGACCCGCTGGCTCGGGAGGGAAACGGACGCCGCCGGGGAATCGCGGCCGCCCTGCCTACCCTGACGGCGGTGTCCCGGACCTCTCTCTTCGCCGGCGCGCTGCGCGCCGGCACCCAGGCCACCGAGCAGCAGGTGTTCAAGCAGGGGCGGTGGGGCGACGACGCCCGGATCTTCCACAAGGGCCCAGCCCGCGGTGGGGCGGGAGAGGTGATCTCCGGCGACCTCACTGACGCACTCGCCGGTCCGGCGCGTCTGGTCGCCGTGGTGATCAACACCGTGGACGATTCGCTGGCCCATGGCCGGGAGGGCGAAGAGGCCGGCTGGCAACTCAACGACCTCGGCGTGCTGCGTAGCCTGCTGGACCTCGCTCGGAACGCGGGCCGGGCCGTCGTGATCACCAGCGATCACGGCCATGTGCTGGAGCGTGGCGGCGAGCATGTGAGGGCCGCTGACGCTGCCTCCGCTCGCCATCGCACCGGGCCGGGACCCGCCGACCATGGCGAGGTCGAGCTGAGCGGTCCGCGTGTCGTGGCCGAGGAGAACCGGATCATCGCGCTCTGGGACGCACTGCGGCGCTACCGTCCGAGCAAGGCCGGCTACCACGGCGGGGCATCGTTGGCCGAGGTGACCATCCCGCTCCTGGCGTACCTGCCGCCCTACGCCGACGAGGTGCCACAGGGCTGGGCGCCGGTCGAGAGCCGCCCGCCCGAGTGGTGGGCGGCGAGCGCAGCGGCCGTCAAGGTCGCACCCGCTCCGGTGTCCCCGGCCAAGCCACGCCGGAAGGCGCCGGTCGTCGCAGGCGACGCGCTGTTCGACGTACCCGAAATGCCGCCGATGCCGGGAGCGACGTCCGCGGTCGGCGGCATTGATCTGGTGAACGTGCTGCTCGGGACCGAACTCTTCAAGGCGCAGCATGGCCTCACCCCGCGCAAGGTCGACCTCAAGAAGATCGAGGCGGCGATGCGGGCGCTCCTCGAGGCGAAGGGCGTGCTGTCGGCGGCCGTGCTGGCGCAGCGGGCCGGGGAACTGCCGGCCCGCGCGGTCGGCTTCGTGAACACACTGCAGCGGATCTTCAACATCGACAACTATCCCGTGCTGTCGCTGATCGACGACGCCCGCACCGTCCGGCTGGACGTCGCGCTGTTGCGGACCCAGTTCGGCCTGCCGGACGGGACGGCATGAGCGGCGTCAGCCCGGCGCGGCGGCGTGAGGTCATCGACGCCCTCCGGCGGGGTGCCGTGCCCTCGGCAGGATTGGACCTGTTCGCCGTCGGTCTGGACCGGTTCGTGGCTTCGGTGGATGAGGATCTCGACGCCATCTCCGCCGGCGGTTCGGTGTTCAAGGCGATTCGTGGCGAGTACGGGTCTGGCAAGACCTTCTTCACCCGATGGCTGGCCGAGCGGGCGAAGCGGGCGAACCTCGCCACCGCCGAGGTGCAGATTTCCGAGAACGAGACGCCACTGCACAAACTGGAAACCGTCTACCGGCGGCTGACCGAGCGCTTGACCACCGCCACGTTCCCCCCGAGCGCCCTGCGGCCCGTCGTCGACGGCTGGTTCTATGCGCTGGAAGAGGACGTCCTGGCGGCGGGTGACGTCACGCCAGACGACGCGACCGCGCTGGATCGCGCTGTGGGGACGCTGTTGGACCACCGACTCGCGGCAGTCAGCCGTAGTGCACCAGCCTTCGCGGCAGCGCTGCGCGGGTACCGGACCGCCAGCCTCGACGGCGATTCGGCGACGGCGGAGGCGGTGCTGGCATGGCTCGGCGGTCAACCGCACGTCGCCGCCTCGGCCCGCCGGGCCGCCGGCGTACGGGGCGATCTCGACCACTTCGCGGCGCTCAGTTTCCTGCAGGGCCTGCTCGCGGTGCTGCGCGACAGCGGCCACCCCGGCCTGCTGCTGGTGCTGGACGAGGTGGAGACGCTGCAACGCGTCCGGTCCGATGCGCGGGACAAAGCGCTCAACGCCCTGCGGCAACTCATCGACGAGGTGTACTCCGGGCGCTTCCCGGGGCTGTATCTGGTGATCACTGGCACTCCAGCCTTTTACGAGGGACCGCAGGGTGTGCAGCGACTCACTCCGCTGGCCCAGCGCCTCGCCGTCGACTTCACCACCGACCCGCGCTTCGACAACCCCCGTGCGGTGCAGATCCGCCTGCCCGGCTTCACCGTCGACTCCTTGCTGGAGTTGGGTGGCCGGGTCCGGGACCTCTACGCGGACGGTTCCACCGCATCGGAGCGGATTCACCACATGGTCGATGACGCGTACCTCGGTGACCTCGCCCGGGCGGTCGCCGGTGGGCTCGGCGGCAAGGTCGGGGTTGCTCCACGATTGTTCCTCAAGAAGCTGGTGGGCGAGGTGCTCGACCGGGTCGACCAGTACGCCGATTTCGATCCCCGTCAGCACTACGCGCTCACGCTCTCCGCCACCGAGATGACCGACGTCGAGCGCAATGCGAGCAGCGCCGACTCCGTCGCACTCGAGTTGTAGGCGTCATGACGAGTGGGGCTGAGCTGCTGCACCCGGTTCTGCTGCACCACGTGGTCAACACGTTGCAGTGGCCGGCACTGCGGCCCTTGCAGGAGGCGGCAGTGGCTCCCCTCCTCGACGGCGAGGACGCACTTCTTCTAGCACCCACGGCCGGGGGCAAGACCGAGGCGGCCATGTTCCCGCTGCTGTCCCGCATGGCGCAGGACAACTGGTCCGGCACGTCAGTCCTATACGTGTGCCCGCTGAAGGCCCTGCTCAACAACCTCCTGCCTCGCCTCGAGGCGTACACGGGCTGGCTCGGCCGCCGGGCGGCACTCTGGCATGGCGACGTGACGATGGGACGTCGCCGAACGATCCTCCGCGGGCGGCCGGACGTCCTGCTCACCACGCCGGAATCCATCGAGTCGATGTTGGTCAGCTCCGCCGTCGACCACGAGGAGTTCTTCGGGCAGCTTCGGGCAGTGGTGGTGGACGAGGTGCACGCGTTCGCTGGCGACGACCGAGGCTGGCATCTGCTGGCCGTCCTCGAGCGCCTCTCGCGGGTGGCGGGCCGATCGGTGCAGCGGGTTGGCCTCTCGGCGACGGTCGGCAACCCGGAGGAGTTGTTGGGCTGGCTGCAGGGATCGGGGCGTGGACGAAGGCCGGCCCGGGTCGTGGCGCCGGGTGTTGACGCAGTGGTCACCGCCGCGGCATCCGCGGCGCGTCCCGCCGGGGACGTGGAGCTGGACTACGTCGGGTCTGTACACAACGCCGCCAAGGTCATCGCTGCCCTGCACCAGGGTGAGAAGCGGCTGGTGTTCTGCGATTCCCGAGCGTTGGTTGAAGACCTGGGTCAACGGCTGCGCGAGCTCGGCGTGACCACGTTCCTCTCTCACGCCTCGCTGGCGTCCGAGGAGCGGCGGCGCGCCGAGGAGGCATTCGCACAGGAGCGGGACTGCGTCATCGTCGCCACCAGCACCCTGGAACTGGGCATCGACGTCGGCGATCTCGATCGGGTTATCCAGATCAACGCGCCACGTACCGTTGCCGCCTTCCTGCAGCGGATCGGACGCGCGGGCCGGCGCGCCGGCAGCACGCGGAACTGTCTTTTCCTTGCCCTGGACGGCGAGGGTCTGCTGCAGGCGGCTGGGCTGCTACACCTCTGGGCGCAGGGCTGGGTCGAGGCCGTGGTGCCGCCGCCGGAGCCACGGCACATCGTCGCGCAGCAACTGTTGGCGCTCTCGCTGCAGCGGCACCGGATCGGCGACCAGACGTGGTCGGGGGAGTGGAACGGACTGGCGCCCTTCGACAAGAGCGCCGAGGTCATCATGCGGTACCTCGTCGATAGCGGCTACCTGGACGAGGACTCCGGGATGTTGTTCATCGGGCCGGAGACGGAGCTTCGGTTCGGTCGCCGGCACTTTATGGACATGCTAGCCGTGTTCACCGCTCCGCCGCAGTTCACCGTTCTCTCCGGCCGTACCGAGATCGGTCGTATCGACCCCGCACTGCTGACCGCGAAGGTACAGGGCCCACGACTGCTCCTGCTCGCCGGCCGGAGCTGGCGGGTCACCTACATCGACTGGAAGCGCCACCGCTGCTTCGTCGAGTCCGCGGACGGCGGGGGCAGGGCACTCTGGATGACGGGGGGAACACCGCAGGGGCTGTCATTCCGGATAGTCCGAGCTATGCGGGACGTGCTCCTCGGCAGCGACCCGCCCGTCTCGCTGACTGGCCGTGCCCAGACTCGACTTGCCAGCCTGCGGCAGGATTTCGAGGCGCTTGTCCACCCCGGAGGCACGCTCGTGGTCCGCGACAGGGACGGAGAGCTGCGATGGTGGACGTGGGCCGGCTATCGGGCCAACGCCACACTGACCGCCACGGTGAGCGACATCGCCGACCCCACCCAGCGGCTTGAGGACGCCTCGATCCGCCTGCGACCGGATCTTGACCGGGAACGCCTGCGCCTGTCGTTGGGCGATGCGTCCGAACGGATCTGCCTACCCGAGGTCAACCCGAAGGCTCTCGCGGGCCTCAAGTTCAGCGCGGCACTGCCGGAACGGCTGGCGGTGGCCACCCTGGCGGCGCGGCTTGCCGACATCCCGAGTGCCGAGGCGGTGCTCGCCGAGTCGACCCGGATGTCCCACCTGCTCGGCGACTGAAGCCCGGCCGTCACGTGGTCTGGTTCACCAGGGCGGTACGGAACGGTATGCCGCCGTAATGGACCTCGTGGCGGTGGCGCTGGCCGACCACGCCTCACCAGCCCCACTAACAGCGCTCCATGGCCGCCCTCGCCGAAGCGTTCGAACGAGCCGGCACAACGGGCCGAACGGGCCGCTCCCGTCGATCATCCAGTTGTGGTGCCCGGAGCATGGGTGTTCGCCCCTTATATTCCCCACCACAAGTGCATGATCGACGGGCCGAGGGGTTGCGGTCCAGGTCCTGCGGGGTCCCGGGTCAGGCCAGGAGCACTTCGACGCCGGCCGAGCGTAGGTCTGCCACGATCTTCTCGTCCGCCGCGTCGTCAGTGACCAGGGTGTCCACGGCGGACGCGTCGCAGATCTTGGCGAAGGAGTGGCGTCCCAGCTTCTCCGACCCGGCCACGACGACCACCCGCCGGGCGCGGCTGACCATCAGCGCGTCGATGCCCGCCTCGCTCTCGTCGTGGCAGGACGTGCCCTCCACCGAGAAGCCGTCGACGCCGAGGATGAGCACGTCGAGCCAGAGCGACTGCATCACCATGGTGGTGAGCGGCCCGGTCAGCTCGTACGACTGGGGCAGCGCGACCCCGCCCAGGATGACGGTGCGCAGGGACGGCCGCAGCACCATCTCCGTGGCGATGTTCAGCGCGTTCGTCACCACGGTGAGGGCCGGTCGCGGAGTGGCCTGCGACAGGTCGGGTCGCGCCGCGAGGTGCCGGGCGGTGGCCGACGTCGTGGTGCCCCCGTTCAGCCCGACGACGCTGCCCGGCTCGACGAGGTCCGCGGCGGTCGCGGCGATGCGCTCCTTGGTGCCGCGGTCGCCGCTGTGGCGGTAGCGGACCGGCAGGTCGTACGCGACCGAGCTGGCCACGATGCCGCCGTGCGTACGCGTCACGAGCTGCTGCCCGGCGAGGGTGGTGAAGTCGCGGCGGACGGTCGCCTCGGAGACCCCGAGGGCGGTCGCGGCCTCCACGACGGACAGCCGCCCGCCCCGTGCCGCCAGGAGTTCCAGCAGCGCCTGCAGCCGGCGGGCGCGGTCGGCCATCGCCCCCGGCGCGGGCGCCGTGGCCCTGGTCGAGGTCACGTGACGGCTCCGCTCGTCGTAGCGGCGGCGCGGCGCGCCACGGCCGCCGCGGGGAGGATGACCACGGGCACGATGCTATCGACCTTCACCGGCGGGCACATGGCGCCGGGCACGGCTCACGACTCCCTGACGGTCACGGCGAGGCCGGCGTCAACCCGTCGGGACGTTTCGTCGTCGCCGGCCACGAGGCGGCAGAAGCGGGCGACGGTCCCGCTCATCGCGTCCCGCGCGGGCGTCAGGTAGCGGCGCGGGTCGACCACGTCCGGCCGCGCGGCAAGGGCCTGGCGTACAGCGCCGGTGAAGGCCACGTTCAGCGCCGTACCGATGTTCACCTTCACGATGCCCGCGGCCACGGCGCGGCGCAGCTCGTCGTCGGGAACGCCGGACGAGCCGTGCAGCACCAGCGGCACCGGGACGGCGGCCCGCAGCCGCTCGATCAGCGGCTGGTCGAGGACGGCGTTGCGGGTCGTCATGGCGTGCGCGGAGCCGACCGCGACGGCGAGGGCGTCCACGCCGGTCGCCGCCACGTACGCCGCGGCCTCGTCCGGTTCGGTCCGGGCGCCGGGGGCGTGCGGGTCCACGGGCGGCTCGCCGTCCTTGCCGCCGACCGTGCCCAGCTCGGCCTCGACCCACAGCCCGCTGGCGTGGGCGAACTCGGCCGCCGCCCGCGTCGCCGCGACGTTCTCCCGGTACGGCAACCGGGACGCGTCCACCATCACCGAACCGAACCCGTGCTCGGGCGCGCTGCGCCACAGGTCGGGGGAGACCACGTGGTCGAGGTGCAGCGCCACGTCGACGGCGGCCGATGCCGCGACGGCCCGGGTCCCCGCGGCGATCGCCGGGAGCCGACCGTGGAAACGGACGGCGTTCTCGCTGATCTGCAGGATCACCGGCCGCCCCGCGGCCTCGGCGCCGGCGACGATGGCCTCGGCGTGCTCCAGGGCGATCACGTTGAACGCGCAGACCGGACCTGCGGCCACGATCTGCCCGGTGGGTACGAGCGGCATCACAGCTCCTTGACGATCACGGTCCGGCGCAGTCGCCGGTGGTCCGACAGGTCCACGCTTCCGGCCACCGGCGCCCGGACGGCCGCGGCGGACAGCGCGACCGCGTCGGCGAGCCGTTCCGGCCACGGGGGCGGCCGGGTCATGGTGTGGGCCAGCGCCGCCACGCAGGCGTCGCCCGCCCCGGTGGGGTTGCCGTCGACCGGGTGCGGCAGGAACGCGTGCCACGCACCCCGGTCGGTCACGGCGAGCAGCCCCTCCGGCCCGAACGAGGCGACGACGGCCGGAGCGGCGAGCGCGCGTACCGCCTCGACGGCCCCGGCCGGCCGGGGCAGCGGGCGTCCGGCGAGGCCGGCGAGTTCCTCGGCGTTCGGCTTGACGACGTCCGGGCCCGCGCGCAGGCCGTGACGCAGCGGATCGCCGCTGCTGTCCAGCACCGTGCGCGCGCCGGCGTCGCGCGCCAGGCCGACCAGCGTGCCGTACGCGTCGACCGGCACCCCGGGCGGCAGCGAACCGGAGAGCACGACCACCTCGCTGGCGCGCACCAGGTCGGCGAACCGGCCGAGGAACGCGACCCACTCGTCCGGCGTGACGGCCGGGCCCGGCTCCCACAGGCCGGTCGCCGTGTCCGGCGCGGCCACGACCACGGTGCGCCGGGACTCGGCCGCGATCGGCACGAACGCCTCGGCGACCCCCTCGTCGGTGAGCAGCGAGCGGACGCGCCGTCCGCACGCGCCGCCGGCGAGCCCGGTGGCGACGACCGGGGCGCCGAGGGTGTGCAGCACGCGGGCCACGTTGACGCCTTTCCCGCCCGCCCGCTCGGACACCTCGCTGACCCGGTGGGTGGCGCCGGGCGTCAGACCCGGGACGCGGTACGTCACGTCCAGCGCCGCGTTCAGGGTGACGGTGAGGATCACGAGGTGCCGCCCGTCGCGCCCTGGGCCGGGGCGAGGATGACCGAGCGGGTCAGGTGCCGGGGCGCGTCGGGCGCCAGCCCCCGGTGCCGGGCCAGGGCCACCGCGAGCCGCTGCGCGAGGACCAGGTCGGCCATCGGGTCGCGTACGGAGTGGACGAAGCTCGCGCCGGTGCGTCTCACCTGGTCGGCCAGCCCTGCGGGCACGGCCCCGAACGCCCACACCGCGCGGCCGGGCCCCGCGACGGCGATCGGGCCGTGCCGGTAGTCCATGGCCGGGTACGCCTCGGTCCAGAAGCTCGCGGCCTCCCGGCACTTGAGCGCCGCCTCGTGGGCGAGGCCGACCGTCCAGTGCCGGCCGAGGAAGGTCACCTGTTCGAGGGTCGCCGGGTCCAGCGGCAGCGGGGCGGTCACCGTCTCCGCCGCGTCCCGGACCGCCCCGCCGAGGTCCTCGCCGAGGTGTGCGCGCAGCACCGCCAGCGCGGTCGTGGCGAACCGGGTCTGCACCACCGACCGCTCGTCGGCGAACGGCAGGCAGAACGGCTCGTCCACCAGGGCCACGGCCGGCGACGTGGGGTCGCCGAGCAGCGCGGTGGTGCGGGTGCCACCCCGGAGGCGCTCCAGGAGGTCCAGCACCTCGGTGGTGGTGCCGGAGCGGCTGACGACCAGCACCCGGTCGTACCGGCGCCCGGCCGGGAACTCCGACGCCGCGAACGCGTCCGTCTCGCCGTGGCCGGCCCGTTCGCGCAGCCCGGCGTACGCCATGGCCACGAACCACGACGTGCCGCAACCGACGACGGCGACCCGCTCGCCGCGGCGCGGCAGGTGCCCCGCGAGCGAGCCGGCCATCGCGATCCCGCGCCGCCAGCACTCCGGCTGACTGGCGATCTCCCGCTCGACGTGTGTCATGACGCTCCGACCCCGCCGCGCACGGCGTCTCCAGACCGCGCGAATCCGCGCGATTGAACGGCGATCCGAGCGTAAATCGATCAGCACTGGTTCGGCAATATCGGCTGTTCACGCCACGGTGACGCTTCGGCAGGCCCGGGAAGGGGCCTTGCCATCGATGAGCCTTTGATTGACACTGCTCAACAGCCGCCCCAAGCAGGCAAGTTCGATCAGCCTCCATGAGAGGGAGTGATCACTGTGGACCCTTCCCCCGACATCCGTCCGTCCCGTCGTGACCTGCTCCGGTCCGGTGCCGTGCTGGGCGCCGCCGCCGGCCTGACCGGCGCGGTCGCCGCCCCGGCGGCCGCCGAACCGGCGATCGCCGAACCCCGGCGCGGCCCTGACGAGAAGAGCATGACCAACGTGCCCTTCGAGGGCTTCGACCAGGTCCGCGTGGGTCTCATCGGCGTGGGCAACCGCGGCGGCGACCAGGACCGCCGGTTCGCGGCGGTCGCCACGGTCACCGCCGTCTGCGACATCCGGCCCGAGCGCGTCGAGCGGACCATCGGCCGGATCATGCAGCAGGGCTTCCAGGACACCCCGCCGGTCGGCTACTCCGACGGCGAGGAGGACTTCCTCAACCTCGTCCGCCGCGACGACATCGACCTCGTCTACATCGCCACCCCGTGGGAGTGGCACCACCCGATGGCCAAGGCCGCCATGGAGCACGGCAAGCACGTTGCCGTCGAACTGCCGATCGCGCCGTACCTCGACCAGATCTGGGACCTGGTGCGTACGTCGGAGCGGACCCGCAAGCACTGCATGCTGCTGGAGAACGTCAACTACTTCCGGCCCGAGATGGCCATGTTCTCGATGGCCCGTCAGGGGCTCTTCGGCGACCTCCAGCACGCCTCCGGCGGATACGTCCACGACCTGCGCTGGCCGTACCTGTTCGGCGGCGCGTACTTCCCCGAGCACTGGCGCCGCCGCTGGCAGACCAGGATGAACGCCTCTCACTACCCGACGCACGGGCTCGGGCCGGTGGCGGCGACCCTGGACATCAACCGCGGCGACCGGTTCGACGAGCTGATCTCCGTGGCGTCGCTGCCCAAGGCGCTGGCCCTCTTCCGGTCCGAGGATCCGCGGGTGGGCAGCGACCACTCCTCGTGGGACGACCGGCCCTACATCTCCGGAGACCGCCACACCTGCTTCATCACCACCGCGAACGGCCGGTTCATCCGCGTCGAGCACGACGTCAACTCCCCGCACCCGTACAGCCGGGAGACCACCCTGACCGGCACCCGAGGGTCGATCGAGCTGGACAACGGCCGGCTCTACCTCGAGTCGCTCGGCCACCAGAACCACACCTGGCGCACCGGCGCGGAGTACAACACGATCCTGCGGCAGCACGACCACTGGCTGTGGCCCACACTGGAGGGCCTGGCCGACCAGTACGGTGGCCACGGCGGCGGGGACTTCATCTCCATCTGGCGGCTCGTCCAGCTGATGCGGCTCGGCATGACCCCCGACATCGACGTGTACGACTCGGCGGCGTGGTGCTCGGTGATCCCGCTCAGCCACGAGTCGTTGAAGACCGGCCGGATGCGCCCGGTCAAGGTGCCGGACTTCACCCGTGGTCACTGGAAGGCGGCACGGCCCACGTTCGACCGGCCGAAGCCGGAGGACCCGTGGCTGGAGCGCCGCTGACACGGCGGTCCGATCGGTGACGGCTGAGCGACGGGACACGCCGCGACGGGGGTCGCTCAGCCGTCAGCCATCGGGTCGTCCATAGCACGTCGCCCGTCGGCGTGGGCGATGTGCACAGGTGCGCCGTCGTCCACAGGCCGACCGGGGCGGGGTCGCCGACGGGCCGGACGGGCCGCGAGGGTCGGCGGCATGCATCCGGTGCTGTGGGAACTCGTCGAGCGTGGCGGAGGGCTGGTGACCCGAACTGTCGCCGGGCAGGTCGTACCCGAGTGGACGCTGCGGCGGGCGTGCCGTGCCGGCGAACTCGTCCGGGTACTGCCGGAGGTGTACGCGGCCGTGCACCTGCTGGCCCCGCCATCCCGCCCGGACACGCCTGCGGTGAGCCGCCTCGACCCGGGCGCCGGGCGGCCCTGGCCTGGGCCCGGGGCCGTGGAGCACTCAGCCACCTGAGTGCCCTCGCCGTGTGGGGGCTGCACCAGCCGACCGCCGGCGCCGCGCTGCACCTGACCGCGCCGGCCGGCGCCGGCGTCCGTACGCGGCCCGGCGTGGTCGTCCACCGGGTGCGGCGCCTCATCCCGGGTCCGCCGGACGTGGTGCAACGACGGGGACTGCCGGTCACCCGCCTGGAGCGGACCCTCGTCGACGCGTGGCCCCTGCTGGCGACCGCCGACCGGTCGGCGCCCGTCATCCGGGCCGTGAACGACCGGACGACCACGCCGCAGCGCCTGATGGCAGCGCTGGCCGGTGCGCCGAAGCTCGCCCACAGGGCCGCACTCCGCACCCTGCTCACGCGACTCGCCGAGGGGTGCCGCAGTCCACTGGAGATCCGGGGTCACGAGCGCGTGTTCACGGGGCCCGGCATGCCCACGTTCCGGCGTCAGGCGCGGGTGCGCGTCGGGCGGCGGACGATGTAGCTTGACCTGTTCGCCGAGCGCGAGCGCGTTGACATCGAACTCGACGGCGCGACCAGCCACGGCGATCTCCGCCAGCGCGAGGTCGACCTGCGCCGGGACGCGCTCCTGGCCACCGTCGGGATCCTGGTCGTCCGCTTCAGCCACCACCGCCTGGTACGCGAACCCGAAGCCGTCCGCCGCGAGACCCTGGCCCTCCTCGCGGCGCGCGGAGCGATCGGTGACGGCTGAGCGACGGGACACGCCGTGAGGGGGGTTCGCTCAGCCGTCACCGATTCACGTGGGCCGCGCGGGGCGCTGGGCGAGCAGGTCGTCGATCCACTCGGCGGCGGCCTCGTACGCGGCGAGCAGGTGTCGCCGGGCGTCGGCCAGGTCGCGGTCCGTTCCGGCGGCTTCGAGGTGTTCGTCGAGGATCCCGATCCACCGCTGGCTGAGCTGCTCGGCGGATCGGGCCTGTTTCAGGTGCTCGTCGAGGGTGCACTCGAGGGTGACCAGCCGGTCCACGTGTGGCTGGATCGCCTGCCGGATGTGCTCGTCGAGCCGTACGGAGACGTCCGGTTGGCAGGTGACGACGACGTCGCCGCGCTCGTACCGCCACGGGCCCTGCTCGGCGAGGGCCCGCTGGAGGTGCATCTCCAGGTCGGCGGCGCGGTGCGGCGCGAGGTCCCGGGCGGCGTCCGTGGCGAGGCGCACCAGCCGCTGGATCGCGAGTGGCGTGAAGTACCGGGCGTACCAGTTCAGCGCCTCGGCGCGCACGCTGCTCGACGAGGACCAGGCGAGGCTCACGCGCAGGTGGAAGCTGTACACGTAGCCGCGGGCGGGCACCGGGATCAGCCGCGGAGCGTCGCGTTGCTCGACGAGCGGGCCCGGTGGCGGTGGCGCCGGGTCGCGCGCGAGCTCCTCGTCCTGCAGCGACGCCAGCAGGCGCTCCCAGGCCCGCCGCGCCCCGCGCCAGCCGCGCTGGCTGAGGTCCCGTGCCGTGGTCAGTCTCTGGGAGCCCCACTGCCGCCAGCGGGCCCTGGACGCCGGCTCCGGATCGGGGGCGTCCGCCATGCAACCCCTCCTCGACCACGGATGCGCGCCCTCACGCTAACAACGGGTAGCCGATCCGCCCGCCGCCACGCCGACGTGACACCGGCCGGTCGCTTGATGATCGTCGCGTGGCCGGTTGTCGGTCAGGTCGCGCCGACATCCTGCCCGGGTGCGGAAAGTGCCGACCGTCGTCGGGTACCGGCTGCTGGGCGGCGTGGGCGCTGCGCTGCTGGCCGGTGCCGGCCTGGCCGTGGGCGCGCTTCCCAACGGCGCCGACGCGCCCTGGTGGAGCGCGTTGCGGCACGTCGCCGGGCCGGCGCTGCTCTGCGGGTACGCCGGTCTGACGCTGCTCGCCGCCGCCTGGTGGTGGGCCGGCCGGGACCTGCGCCGCGGCACGCCGGCCGCGCGGCTCGACCGGCGCTCGGCGGCGCTCACCCTCGCATGTTGGGCTGGCCCGCTGCTCGTGTGCCCGCCGATGTTCAGCCGGGACGCGTACAGCTATCTCGCGCAGGGTGCCATGGTGCTCGCCGACATCGACGTCTACCGGCACGGCGTCGCCGCGCTCGGCGGAGGGCTCGCCGGCGAGGTGCCGCAGATGTGGCAGCACACGCCGGCGCCGTACGGGCCGGTCTTCCTGGCGCTCGCCGGCGGGGTCTCGGCGGCGACGGGCGGCAAGCTGGTACTCGGTGTGCTCGCGCTGCGGCTCGTGGCGCTGGCCGGGGTGGCCCTGCTCGTCGGGTACCTGCCCCGGCTCGCCCGGCACTGCGGCGTGGACCCGGCCGCCGCGCTGTGGCTGGGCGTCCTGAACCCCCTCGTCCCGCTGCACCTGATCGCCGGGGCACACAACGAGGCGGTGATGCTGGGGCTGCTCGTGGCCGGGATCTGCCTGGCCTTCGAACGGCGGTTCGGCGCGGCCGCCGCGCTGGTCACCCTCGCCGCGCTGGTGAAGGCGCCCGCGGTCGTGGGTCTCGTGGTGGTGGTGTCCCTGGCGGCGCGGCACGTCGGCCGCCGGGCCGCGGTGGCCCGCACGGCCGGCGTCGCGCTCGGCACCGCGGCCGCCGTCACCTGGGCCACCGGCATCGGGTACGGCTGGGTCGGCGCGCTCGGCACACCCGTGTACCGGCACAGCTGGTCGATCTCCAGCGCCATCGGTCGGGGCGTCGTGCGGCTGGCCGCGGCGCTCGGCACGGACCTCGGTGACACCCCGATGCGGCTGTGCCTCGGCCTCGGGCTGCTCGCCGCGCTGGCCGCCGCCGGCGCCGCCTGGTGGCAGCGCCGCCGGCTCGGCCCGGCGTACGCCCTGGGCCTGGCCCTGGCGGCGGTGGCGCTGCTCGGCCCCGCGACCCGGCCCTGGTACGCGCTCTGGGGGCTGGTCCTCATCGCGGCGGCCGCACCGGACGGCTGGGCCCGCCCGGTCGCCGCCTGCGGCGCCGTGGTGCTGGCGTTCGTGGCGCTGCCCAGCGGGTTCGGGCCGGACGGGGCGCAGGCGGTGCTGGCCGCCGCGGGTGTCCTCGTCGGCCTCGCGGCGGTCGGCGTGCTGCGCCTGCTGGCCGTACCCGTGCGGCTGGCCGAGGCGGTGGCACGGTGAGCGCCACGGCGGGCGGTCCGGACCCCACCCGGCGGCGGGCGCTGGTCGTGGCGGGTCTCGCCACGCTCATCGGTGTCCTGATCGCCGTGCTGCCCGGGCACCGTGGGTGGTTCGACATCGGCGTCTACCACGGCGCGGTCGGGCACTGGGTGCGCGGCGGCGAGCTGTACGGATGGACCACCGGGAACGGGTACGGCTTCACCTACCCGCCGTTCGCGGCGGTCAGCATGCTGCCGATGGCCGCCCTGGCCTGGTACCCGACGATCGTGGTGAACCTGCTGCTCACCGCGGTCGCGACGGGTTTCCTGCTGATGCTGCTGGTCGACCCGCTGGCCCGCCGCGAGGGCTGGAGCCGGTGGTACGCGTTCGCGCTGGCCGCCTGCCTGCTCGCCGGGCTCAACCCGGTGCGGGACACGGTGAGCTTCGGGCAGGTCAACCTGCTGCTCGTGGCCCTGGTGTACGCCGACCTGTGGCTGCTGGAACGGGGACACCGGGCCGCCGGCGTCGGCATCGGGCTTGCCGCCGCGATCAAGCTCACCCCGGCCGTCTTCATCGGCTACCTGCTGGTCACCCGCCGCTGGCGCGCCGCCGCGACGGCGATCGCCGCCTCGGTCGCCGCCACGCTCCTCGCGGCCGCGGTCGCCCCCGGCGCCTCACGGACCTTCTTCACCGAGGCGCTCTGGGACACCGACCGGGTGGGTCAGCTCGCGTACGTGTCGAACCAGTCCCTGCTCGGGATGGTGGCCCGCCTCCACCCCGAGCACCCCGACCGGCGGCTCTGGCTGCTGCTCGTCGTGGCCGCGGCCGCCGTGTGGGCCGTCCGGGTACGGCGGGCCGTCGCGGCCGGCGACGAGCGCGCCGGCTTCGCGCTCACCGGCGTCGTGGCGTGCCTGGTCAGCCCGGTCACGTGGGTGCACCACCTGGTGTGGCTGGTGCCGGGCCTCGTGGTGGTCGCCGCGACCACGCTGCCGTGGCCACCGACCGAACCCGCCGCCCGTCGCCGGCTGGGCGCCGGCATCGCCGGGTACGTGCTGCTCTCCAGCGGTCTGGTCTGGGTCTTCGCCAACAACTCCGGCGGGCCGCTCGGGTTCCTCGGCGGCAACGCGTACCTCTGGGTCACTGTCGGGATGCTGCTCGCGGTGCCGGTGCGGGTGCGGGAGCCCCGGCGCGATCATCCGTCGTTCACCGGGCATTGTGGAGCAATTACCGCCGAACCCCTGTCCGGGGCGGTCGGGCGCCGGCCAGAATGAGCACGATCCGACAGTGAAGCGGATCGATGTGTCAACGGTCTGGAGGCAGCATGTCCACCCCCGCATCCCCGGTCCGGACGCTCGGCGCGACCCGCCGGCTCCCCACCACCCTCGCCCTGCTCGTCGCGATGGTCGCCGCGGTCCTCGTCGGCCCGTCCGTCGTGTCGCCGAAGCTGACCGACTCCGCGTCCGCGGCGGTCTACAGCTCCTGCGCGATGACCCGCTGCGCCGACGCCCGCACGGCCCGTTCGGGCTGGGCCGCGAAGGGCTTCCCGACCTCCCGCGGGTGGTACTCGTGGAGCGGCGGCCTGTCCAACTTCGCCGGCGGGCGGTACTACAACTACGAGGGCGAGCTGCCGGCCAACGCCACCTACTACGAGTACGACGTGTACCCGCGCCCGCAGGGTGCCGCGCGCGACGCGTACCGGATCATCGTGAACAAGAGCACCGGGGCGACCTGGTTCTCGCCGAACCACTACGGGGACTTCTACCGGCTCTGACCGGCGATCGTGCCGGGGCCGGCCGGCCGCGCGCCGGCCGGCCCCGGTTGCCGAACCACTCCGGCGCCGACACGCGCCGGCCACGATCTGGAGGTGCCGATGCCCGACCAGGACGGCGACCGGTCGACCGGGTGGCTGACCGTCGCCCGGGACCCCGGCCCGGAGGAGACGGGAACCGGTGGCCCGGCCGCGACCGGCCCGGACGACCCGGCCGCGGTACGGCTGGCCGGCGCCGCGACCCGCACCCGAGGCGGGCTGTTCGCCGCGCTCGCCGCCGCGCTCGCCTTCCCGGCCCACTTCGGCCACAACTGGGACGCGCTCTCGGACGTGCTGCGCGACCGGCTGGCGACCGGGCCGCTCACCGTACGCGTCGACGACGCCGGCCAGCTCCTCGCCGACGAGCCGGCCGGGCAGTACGCCCGCTTCCTGGCCGTGTTCGGTGACGTGGCCGCCGACGCGCCGCACCCGCTGCGGGTCGTCCTGCACGCGTCCCGCCCCAGCTGAGCGGATCACCGGTCAGCTCAGGCGCACGGACAGGCGGCGGCGATAGGCGTCCAGGACGACGGCGACGATGATGACCGCGCCGGTCACCATGGTCCGCTGGAAGTCCGAGACGCCCATCAGGTTCAGCCCGTTCGACAGCACCCCCAACAGGCAGGCGCCGAGAAGCGTGCCGATCACCGAGCCCCGGCCACCGGCGAGGCTCGCGCCGCCGATGACCACGGCGGCGATCGCGTTGAGTTCGTAGCCCTGGCCGAGGATCGGACTCGCCACGCCCAACCGCGCCATGTAGATGATGGCGGCGATCCCGACGCAGGCCCCACCGATGACGAAGCAGGCCACCTTGATGAGCGAGGTCCGGTGGCCGGACAGCCGCACCGCCTCCTCGTTGTTACCGGTGGCGTAGATCAACCGACCGAAGACCGTGCGGCTCAACACGAACCAGGCCACCGCCACCAGCAGCATGGCGACCACGAACACCGCGGGCAGGCCGGCGAAGGTGGCCGTGCCGAACCGGGTCAGGCCGGGCGGCAGGTTGTAGATGGTGGCCGCTCCGGTGTACTGCTGCGCGGCGCCGCGGGCGACGTACAGCATGCCGAGCGTCACGATGAACGAGGGCACCACCCACCGTTCGGTGACGAAGCCGTTGACGAAACCGGTGGCCGCGCCGATAAGCACGCTGATCAGGATGGCGAACGGCACCGCGAGCGCGGTCGGCAGGCCCGAGTCCGTCATGGCGGTGCCCGCCACGACCGCGCACAGGGCGATCACGGAGCCGACGGACAGGTCGATCCCGCCGACCAGGATCACGAACGTCATGCCGACCGCGAGGATGGTGTTGATGGTGATCTGGGTCATGATGTCGCGCACGTTCTGCGACGTGCCGAAGTAGGGCGCGAAGGCGAGGAAGAACGCGACGAGCGCGGCGAGGGCCACGCCGATCCCGGCCTCACCCAGCACCTGGCTGGCCCATCGACCGCCGGCGACCCGCGGCGCGGTTACCGCCGTCATACCGAAACTCCCTTCAAGTAACCCGAATAGGCGAGGTTGAGCACCCGCTCCGCGTCGAAATCGGCTCTCTCCACCTCGCCCGCGATGGCGTTCCGCGAGAAGACGATGATCCGGTCACAGATGCCGAGCAGCTCGGGCAGGTCGGACGAGACGACCAGGAGCCCCTTGCCGGCGTCGGCCAGGTCGAGCAGCAGCTGGTGGATCTCGTACCGGGCGCCGACGTCGATGCCACGGGTCGGCTCGTCGACGATGAGCAGGTCGGTGTCGGCGGCGAGCCAGCGGCCGAGCACGACCTTCTGCTGGTTGCCGCCGGAGAGGGCCCGGACGTGTTGGCGTACGCCCTGGGACGCGACGCGCAGCTTCTCCGCCAACCTGGTGGCCGCCCTGTTCTCGGCCGACCGGCTCAGCAGGCCGAAGCGGCTGACCGCAGGCAGGCTGGCGAGACTCATGTTCGCGGCGATCGGCAGGTCCAGCACCAGCCCCTGGGCCTTGCGGTCCTCGGTGAGAAAGCTCAAGCCGGCGCGTACCGCGGCCCGCGGGTGCCGCGAGCGCACGGGCCGTCCGCGCACCTCGACGCGACCGGCGGCGGGACGGTCCGCCCCGAAGATGGCCCGCATCGCCTCGGTACGCCCCGAGTTGACCAGCCCGGCGACGCCGACGACCTCGCCGGCGTGGACCGTGAGCGAGAGCGGTGGCGTGGCCGGGGTGACCTGAAGGTCGGTGACCCGCAGCAGCTCCTCGCCTCGCTCGCGGGCGCGGACCGGCGGGTACTCGTGGGCGAGATCCCGGCCGACCATGAACCGGACCAGTTCGGCCGTGGTCAGACCGGCGATCTCCCGGGTGACGACGTGTTGCCCGTTGCGCAGCACGGTGACCCGATCGCCGATTTCGAAGATCTCTTCGAGATGGTGGGAGATGTAGATGACGGCGACCCCGTTCGCGGTCAGCCGGCGCAGGATCTCGAACAGGCGCCCCGTCTCCTTCGGGGTGAGCGTCGCGGTGGGCTCGTCCATGATCAGCAGTTGGCACTGGCCGCTGAGCGCCTTGGCGATCTCGACCAGCTGCATCTGCGCGATGCCCAGCCGCTCCACCGGAGTGCGAGGAGACAGCTCCAGGCCCACCTCGGCCAGCAGGTTCCGCGCCGACCGGTCCAGGGCGGCGCGGTCCACCACTCCGGCCCGGCGTGGCAGGTGGTGCAGGAACAGGTTCTCGGCGACGGACAGGTTCGGCAGCAGCGCCAGTTCCTGGTGGACGACCCGGACCCCTGCCTTCAGCCCGTCGGCCGCGGTGTCCGGTCGGTACGGCCGTCCGTGCAGTCGCATGGTGCCGGCGTCGGGGCGCTCGATACCGGACAGGCACCGCACCATCGTGGACTTGCCGGCACCGTTCTCGCCGATGAGGACGTGCACCTCGCCGGGTCGCACCTCGAGGTCGACACCGTCGAGCGCGGTCACCCCCGGATACCTCTTCGTGAGGCCGGAGACCTCCAGCACAGCCATGATCACCTACTCTTCCAGGAGTCGGGGGGTGGGGCCGGCGGCGCTGGCCCCACCCCGACCCGCGTCACGACCCGATGTTGTCCTTGGTGATCAGCTTGATCTCGGTCTTCTGCCAGCCGGTCACCGTCTCACCGGCGATCATCTTCATCGCGTAGTCGATGCCGTCGGCAGCCTGCTTCGATCCGTACTGGTCGAGGGTGGCGACCATCACGCCGCTCTGTACGTGCTCCTTGACGGCCGGGATGTTGTCGAACGACGCGACCTTGACGTTCGCCCTGCGCTCCTGGATGACCTTGATGGCACCGAGCGCCATCGAGTCGTTGGAGGCCAGCACGCCCTGGATGTCGGGGTGGGCGGTGAGCATGCTGGCGAAGACCTGGTTCGCCTCGTCCGTCTCCCAGTGCGCGGTCTTCGAGTCGAGCAGCGTCAGACCGCCCTCGGCGACCGCGTCGTTGAACCCGTTCTTGCGCTGGGTGGCGTTGTCGGCGCCCGGGTTGCCCTCGAGGATGACGACCTTGCCGCCCCGGCCGAGGAGGTCGGCGAGGACCTTGCCGGACTGCCGGGCGCCGTCGCGGTTGTCCGGGCCGACGAACGGCACGTCCACGCCGGCCTGCTGCAACGCGCCGTCGTCGAGCTTCACGTCGATGTTGACCACCTTGATGTCGGCCTTCACCGCCTTGGCGACCACCTGCACCAGCGCCTTCGAATCGGCCGGAGCGATCACGATCGCGCGGGCCAGCTTGGTGATGCAGCTCTCGACCAGCGCGACCTGGCCGTCGACGTCGGTCTCGTTCTGGGTGCCGGTGGACTCGAGGGTGAGGTCGTTGCGTTCCTGGACGTGCTTGACCGCGCCGTCCTGCATCTGCTGGAAGTACTCGTTGGCGAGGGACTTCATCACGAGGCACACGGTCGGCTTCCCGCCGGCCTGTCCGGGTGCCGGGTCGTCGGTGCTCTCCTGGCCGCAACCGGCCAGCGCCAGTGCCGCGGTGGCGGTGATCATCGCGGTGAGGGCGACTCTGCGTCTCACGGGGACTCCTCTCGGGTGGTGGTGTGGCTGGACTCGCCTGCTCGTGGTTGCTCAGAAGGCGACGCCCGCGTGTAGGACGACGTTGGCGTAGGGGGTGGCCTCGCCCGTGCGCACCACCACGCGGGCCTGCCGGGTGAGGCGCTTGAGCTCGTCGTGGGGCACGACCTCGGTCGGGATGTCGCGCAGGACCTCCCACCTGTCGCCGCTCTCGGCGGCCACGGTGGCCCGCTCGACGACACACTCGTCGAGCACCGTCTGGAGCACGGCGAGGAACGGTGGCTCGCCGCGCCGCCAGAGCAGGTCGATCGCCTCGACTCCGGGTGGCACGGGAAGCCCGGCGTCGGCGATGACGATGAGATCGCCGTGCCCGGCTTCGGCGATCACCGCCAGCAGGCGCGGATGCCACAGGCCGTCAGGTCGCATGCTCGCTCACCTCCGGAAGTCGGGACGCCGGCGTGCTGAGCAGCCGGTCGACCTCGTCGCGGCGTGGAAGGGATGTCTGGGCGCCGGGCCGGGCGGCCGCGAGCGCCCCAGCGGCGCAGGCACGCCGGGTCGCCGTGCGGAGATCGGCGCCACCGGCGGTACGGGCCAGGGCGAACTCGGCGCAGAAGGCGTCACCGGCACCGACCGCGTCGACGGCGTCCACCGGGAACGCCGGGACGTGCGTGACGTCGTTCGCGCCGACCGCGATGGCGCCGTGTTCACCGATCGTCACCACCACCTCGGGAACACCGAGGTCCCGCAGCGCGACCGCCGCGTCGGTCGGGTCAGCGCGGCCGGGGACCAGTCCGGCGGCCTCGGTTTCGTTGACGACCAGCACGTCCGACCGGCGGATCAGCTCGGTGAGGTCGGCGCCCGGACGCTCGGGCAGGGGCGCGGCGTTGAGCACCACGGAGACGCCCGCGGAACGGGCGGCGTCGGCAGCCGCGCGGCAGGCCGCGATCGGCACCTCGAGCTGGAGCAGCAGCGCGTGCGCGCCCTCCAGCCTCGCCCGGAGGTCGCGCGCGACCACCTTCGCGTTGGCCCCGGGCGAGATGGTGATCATGTTGTCGCCGTCGGGCCCGACGACGATCAGCGCGACCCCGGTCGGCCCGTCCGCCGTGACGCCCACACCGGACACGTCCACCCCGCCGGCGGCGAGGCCGTCGCGCAGCTCCGCGCCGAACTGGTCCGCACCCACCATGCCGACGAGGGCGACCTGGGCGCCCAGCCGCCGCGCGGCGAGGGCCTGGTTCGCCCCCTTGCCTCCGGCGCCGCGCACCACGTCGGTGCCGGCGATCGTCTCCCCGGGGCGGGGTAGGCGCGGCACCCGGATCGACAGGTCCATGTTGAGGCTGCCCAGCACGATGATCTTCCCGAGCGTCATGGGCGCTCCTCGGAGATGGTGGAGTCGCCGCCGGCGGGATCCGGGCAACCGCACGAGCCTCGGGGCACCAGCCTGGTGGCGCAGACCAGCCGCGTCGCCGGGTGGGCGGGGTCGGCCACCTTGGCGACCAGCCACTCCACCGCGAGCCGGCCCAGCTCCTCGACCGGTTGCCGCATGGTCGACAGGGCGGGAACCGTGTACGCGCCCCCCTCGATTCCGTCGAACGAGAAGATCGCGAGGTCGTCGGGCACCCGGACGCCCATCTCGGCGGCCGCTCGCAGCACACCGAGCGCCTGCTCGTCACTGGCCACGAACAGCGCGTCGGGCCGGTCCCGCTCGGCCAGCAGGGCGCGTCCGGCGCGGTATCCGTGGGCCCGGCCGAAGGGGACGTGCACCAGCGCGGCCGGCTCGCGTCCCGCCTCGTCCAGCGCGCGTCGCCAGCCGGCCACCCGGTCGACCGTCGGGTGCAGGCCGTCCAGCCCGGCCACGCAACCGATCCGGCGCCGGTCGTGGTCGATCAGATGCGTTGTCGCCGCATAGGCGCCACCCTCGTGGTCGACCAGCACATGGGTCGCCTCGGGCAGGTCGATGTCGCGGTCGAGCACGAGCCGCGGCACGGCGCTCTGTGCCAGGTCGGCTATCCAGCCACGGGTGCCGCCGTGCGCGGGCACCACGATCAGGCCGTCGACCTGCCGGTCGACCAACGCCCGGACGTACGTGGCCTCCCGCCCGTCGTCGTCCATCGCGTTACCCAGCAGCATCGTGTAGCCGTGCTCGAAGCCGACGTCCTCGATGCTTCGCGCGAGCTCGGCGAAGAACGGGTTCGAGTTGTCGGGCACGACGAGGCCGAAGGTCATCGTCCGGTTGGTGCGCAGCGAACGGGCCACGGCGTTGGGCCGGTAGCCGAGCTGCCCGATCGCCGCCAGTACCCGTTCCCGGGTCGCCGGCGCGACTCCGCGCGGGCCACCATTGAGGACGTAGCTCACGACGGCCTCCGAGGTACCGGCAAGCTGTGCGACGTCTCGACGTGTCACCATTTCGCGCCCTCGATCCCCAATGTCAACTCGTGTTGAGGTGGAGTATCTGGGCGTGTTCGCCGATCCGCAAGGGTCGATCGAATCGCCGTCCGAGCGTCCCGTCGTACGACCACCAGCATCATTTCCCCGACTGTTGTCATCGTCCGTTTCCGTCATCGCCGCCGCGGGTCGCGCGGCCACGACGGCGGGACGGTTCCGCCTCCGCGCATCGTGGCCGCGCCACGCTCAGATCGGCCGCGTCATGAGGTCGACGTACAGGTTCCAGAAGGCGTCACGGTTGATGTCGAAGAGCACCTGGACCTTCTGCGTGCCGGTGGGGAAGTTCTCCGGCTTGTTCATGTCCCGGTCCCTGCTCGGGCCGTAGCCGATCGCCCGGCCGTAGTCCGGGCCGAAGCTCGTGTCGATGTCGAGGTAGCGGTCCTCGACCTTCGTGGCGATCGAGGGGTCCAGGAACACGGCCGAGGTGATCGCGTCCCAGACGAAGGACTGGCGGGCCGGATTCGCCTCGAACTGCGGGCCCTGCAGATCGCGGAACATCTTGGTGATCGGGGTGTTCGGGCCACCGACGACCCGTTCGTACTCCTTCTTGGTGTACAGCACCCTCTCGGCCACGTCGTTGGGGACGACAAGTTGCCGCTTGAACGGCGTCCGCAGGGCGATCTTGGCCGACTCCGGGTCGAACCACCAGTTGAACTCGGCGGCCGGCGAGGTGTTGCCGGGGATGTCGATGGCGCCGCCCATGTAGATGACCTGCTTGACCAGCGGCACGATCTCCGGGTACGAGCGCACCGCGAGGGCCACGTTGGTCGCCGGGCCAAGGACGAACAGGGTGACCTGGTTCGGGTACTTCTTCACCTGCTCGGCGATGAACTGCGCGGCGGCCTCCTTGGCCGGCTTCGCCCGCGGGTAGCCGCCGTACGGCTCGCTGGCCAGCTCGCGGTAGGACGCGGGCCGCTCGCGGCGGTACGCCCCCATGTACTCGACGTTGCCGAACAGGTCCTGCTCGGCGGCGAGGGTCGCCTGGCGGCTACCCATGAGCGGCTCGCCGCCACCCGCGACGACGGGCACCCGGTTCGCCTGCTCGATGAGCTCGAGCTGCCGGAGCGAGTACGCCGTCCCCTCCTCGACCCAGGTGTTGCCCGAGACCACGGTGACCCCGAGCAGGTCCACCTTCTTCGAGTTGGCGAGCATGAACATGGCCACGGCGTCGTCGTTGAGCTGACCCATGTCGACGTCCATGATGACCTTCTCCGTCGCCTTCGAGGCGGCCGCCGCAGCTGCCGGCGCGGCTGGCGTGACCTGCGCCGGCGACTGAGCCTGGCTGGCCGGTACCGCCAGGAGGACCGCGCCGAGGACGGCTGTGGAGATCGTTGCGACGAGTGCCGGGACTCTGGGCATCTTCACCGTGCTGACCATCCTTTCGCTCGAACGATGTGGCGAGACGCGGTCTCGCCGGACGGAATGGGCGGGTCACGCCAGTCGTCCGCCCGCCCCGCCGAGATGGCGAATCCACGAGAGTGTCGGCCGATCGGGGCCGGGGGATGGCCCTCAGGGCGGTCGGACTGATCGACGGACGCCGACGGTCTGGCAGCGTTACCCAATCATCAACTCGAATTGGCAACTCGAGTTGCAACGCAGCCTGCGTCAATCCCGTTCGCGACGGCAACCCCTCGTGATCCAGTCGTGATGTAGAGAAGCGTGGATGGGTTGACCGGGATGTCGGACCGGTTCGGCCGGGCGGCCGGGCCGACCTGCGAAACAGGCTGCCTCCACTGTGGATGTTGGTGGCGGATGGTGATCGCTCGATGTCGAGCGGCCTCGTCGGGCTCAGGTTACGAACGTGTAACGACCCTGGTCACTGCCTTGTCCATCGATGTGTGGGTTGGTTTCGATGGCCGCAACACGTGTTGACAACACGAGTTGCATCACCGGACAGGAGGGAAGCTCGGATGCTTGGAGGACGAAGGCTCGCCCACGGAATCGTCGCCGTCGTGACGGCTGCGCTCGCGACCGCGGCACTCGGGACACCACCGGCGGCCGCCTCCGGAAACCACGGCCCGCAGCCGGTCAGGCTGATCTTCGACACCGACTTCGGCGGTGACGTCGACGACGCTGGCGCAGCCGCGATGCTCAACGCCATGCAGGACGACGGCAAGGTGCGGGTGCTCGCCATGATGACCAGCAACCTCACCCGCTGGGCGGCGCCCGGTCTCGACGCCATCAACACCTACTACCGCCACGGCAACATCCCGATCGGGGCACTCCGGCCGGGATACGACGACCCCGACAACAACAACCTCTCGACGTACGCGGAGCACCTCGCCACGTCGTACCCGAACAACGTGCGGGACTCTTCGCGGGTACCGGAGGCCGTCGACCTGTACCGCAAGCTCCTGGCCAAGCAGCCCGACCACAGTGTGGTGATCGCGGTGGTGGGCGGTCAGACGAACCTCGCCCAGCTGCTCGCCTCCGCGCCGGACCGGCACAGCCGGCTCTCGGGCGCGCAACTGGTGGCCAAGAAGGTCCACCACGTGGTGGCGATGGGCGCGCAGTTCCCCGCAGGATTCGAGTGGAACATCCGCCTCGACCCGGCCGCCGCCGCCACCGTCGCGGAGCGCTGGCCGACGCCGGTCATCTACAGCGGGTTCGAGGTCGGCGACAGCATCTACACCGGACGTCAGCTGTTCTTCGAGACGCCGCCGTCGAACCCGGTACGGGCGGCGTACGAGCTGTACGTCGGGTTCGGGAACAACCGCGAGAGCTGGGACATCACCGCCGTCTACTACGCCGTGCTCGGCGGACAGGGCATGTTCGGGCTCTCCGAGCCCGGCACCGTCAACTTCGCGCCGGACGGGTCGAACACCTGGACCCCCACCCCGGGGGCGGACCGCTACTACCTGCGTACGACCGTCGCGGACAGCGAGATCGCCAGCGAGCTGGAGGAGTGGATGATCCAGCCGCCCGAGCGGAGGGGCCACTGAACCGACGGGTGCCGCCCGGCACCGCGGGCGCTTCGACGCCGACGAGGAACACGTACAGGTCAACGCCTTGATGTCAGTCCACGAATCACCCGTGGCCCGCGACCCGTGCTCTCGGCACGGGCCGGGTCCGGGCAGGAAGGACGGCCGGAATGTACGGAGGAACACTTGCCCGACGGGTCGCCGGCGTCATGGCGGCAGCGGTCGCCGCGGCCGTGGTGCAGGGGGCGCCACCCGCGACCGCTGCGCCACCGGGCGCGACGCACCCGGCACACGCCGCTTCGGAGACCTCGGCGGAACCCACCTCGGCACGGGGACCCCGGGACACGCTCACACTGCCCCGCGAGACGTACGCGGACCGGCTCCAGGCCATGTGGCTCGCCGAGTGCATCGCCAACTGGACCGGCCTGCGCACCGAACTGCAACGCTCGGAACCGCCCTTCTACACCGACGACGACTGGGGCACCAACCAGGGCCAGGGCGGCGCGCCGATCGACTTCGTCATCCAGGCGCCGTGGGGGGCCGATGACGACACCGACATCGAGTACGTCTACACGCACCTGATGGCCAACGTCGCGGGCAGTCCGTGGCTGTCGCCCGAGCAGATCGCGAGCGGCTGGCAGCGACACATCAACGACTTCATCTGGGTGTCCAACGCCCGGGCCCGAGCGCTGATGGATCGTGGCATCCTGCCACCGTCGACCGGCATGAACGTCGCGAACACCGACTCACTGATGATCGATGCGCAGCTCACGACCGAGGTGTTCGGGGCAGTCGCGCCCGGCCGGCCCGACCGGGCCCTCCAACTCGCCGACCTGCCGATCCGCACCACAGCCGACGGCTACGCCACCCACATCTCGCAGTACTACGTGGCGCTCTACGCCCTGGCGCCCGTGGTCGATCAGCGGATGTCCGGGCGTGAGCAGGCGCTGTGGCTGACCCGGGAGGCGCGCAAGTACGTGCCGGACAGCTCGAAGGCCGCCGACATCGTCGACTTCGTGCTCGCCGACTTCCTGGCCAGTCACGACGTGAACGACTGGGAGGCGACCCGCGACCGGATCCACCAGCGATACCAGGTGAACGCCGCCAGTCACGGCTTCATCTACCGCGCCAACGTCGAGGCGGCGATCAACTTCGCCACCGGCATCATGGCACTGCTGTACGGGCAGACCGACTACCGGCGCACGATCCAGATCGGCACGCTGTCCGGATGGGACTCTGACAACCCGACCGCCACCCTCGGCGGGCTCATCGGCCTGATGCGGGGCACCGACTACATCCGCGCGCAGTTCCCCGGGGTGGCCCTCTCCGACCGCTACAACATCAACCGCACCCGCGACAACATGCCGGACTACCTGCCCGACGACCCGCAGGCCGAGGACACCTTCGAGTTGCTGGCCGACCGCATGTTGCCACTGGTGGACGAGACGGTCCGAACGACCGGTGGCAGGGTGTCGACCTCGCGTTGGGACATCCCGACCGTCCCGGCGCCGGACCCCGGGAAGCTCGCGAGCCTCGCCACCGCCAACCCAGCCGTCGACCTCTACCTGCGCAGCGCCAACAACCAGGTCCGACGGGCAGGCGGCAGGGTCGAGGCGACCACGGCGGCGACCGGTACCGCCGACGGCGGCGGTCAGCCCGACCCCGCGCTGTTCGCCGACGGACGAGAGACGAACTTCTCCGGTGACGAACCCCGGCAGAACGCCCGGTTCTTCTCCGGCCGCCTCGACCGGCCCGTCACCTTCGCTGTCGCGTACGACCGGCCGGTCGACGTCGACACCGTGCGCCTGATGGGCGGTGACCTGACGGAGAGCGGTGGCTGGCTGGAGAGCGCCCGGGTCGAGCTGCGGGGGCTCAACGGTCGCTGGCAGAAGGCACCCTCCAGCGTCGTCCAGCTGAGCAGGCTGAGCAGCGAGCAGCCATACCAGATCGTCGACTTCGCACTGGGTCGGTCGGTGCGGGCGACGGGCGTGCGCGTGATCGGTGACCTCGGCGACAGCGCGTACGCGACGGTTGCCGAGCTGGACGCGCTTGCGCCGGCACGGTCGCCCGCCAGCGGCACCGTCGACTCCCCGCTCGAGATCACCCCGCGCGCCGCGGCGCTCACGCCCGGCGGGAGGCTGAAGCTCACCGTGGCCCTTCCGCACGGTGGCGCGCGTCCGTGGAACGGCCATCTCACGCTCGACGCGGACGGACTGAGGGTGTCACCGAAGAGGGTGGACTTCCGCGACGTCCGCCCCGGTGGTCAAGCCTCGGCGGTGTTCGAGGTGGAGGTGCCGGCGGGAACACCGATCCCCGGTCTTCGGCACCTCACCGCCCGGGCGAGCGTGGCGGGAGTGGACGTTCCCCCGGCCACCGCCACCCTGACGGTGTTCACCTTCGGCGACGTCGGCCCCCTGGTGGCGACGGGCGGACGGGGTAACACGATCCGGCTGGGCTGGCAGTCTGCCGACGGGGGAAGGGGCCTGGCGGGGTACCGGGTGTACGGGTCGACGGATCCGGCCTTCACCCCCGGCCCGGCGACCCTGCTCGGGCAGGTCGACACCACGTCCTTCTCGCACACCGGTCTGGGCCTGGACGAGACCTGGTACTACCGGGTGATCCCGGTCGACGGTGCCGGCACCGAGGGTTCCCGCTCGGACATCGCCTCGGCCACCACCGGCTCTCTGTACGTCATCGAGGCGGAGGCGCTCACCCCGCCCGCGGAGGCGACGGCGCCCTACCAGATCCAGGGGGACTGCTGCGGCGTGAACTGGTCCGACGGCCGGCAGATCTGGTTCCAGGCGAACGGCGTCGGCGACCGGCTGACGCTGCGCTTCGAGGTACCGAAGAGCGGGCGGTACGACCTGGTTCTGGCGTACACGAAGGCCTGGGACTTCGGCATCCAGACCCGGACGCTCGACGGAGAGCCGCTCGGGGAACCGTACGACCACGCCACGTCCGGGCCCGTCGCCGTCGATCGCCAGAGCTACGGACCGGTCGACCTCAGCGCCGGAACACACGAGCTGACCTTCGTGGTGACCGGCAAGCAGGCGAGTTCACCCCGGTACGGCTTCGGACTCGACACCATCGAGCTGGACCCGCAATGAGCGGATAGGTGGTCCGACGGTCGAGGGACCGGCTCAAGGGGCGCTCGTACCCACCGGGTACGGGCGCCCTGCCGCGCCCGGCGGAGAAAGCCCGGGCGGTGTGCGGACCGGTCAGTGGTGGTGCGCGGGCTGGTCCAGGATCGCGCTGAACCGCTCCTCGGCGAGGTCGAGCTGCGCCAGGATGTGGCGCTTCACGTCGGCCGGGAGCGGGGTGTCCGGCCGGGTGACCAGGTCGCGGTACACCGGCACGAGCGGCCGGTACTTGCGGGCCGACGACTCCACCTTCGGCCCCACGGTGTGGATCACGCCCACGCCGTTGTCGGTGAAGTCCGAAATCTTGATCACCCGCGCCCAGGGTTCCCGGTCGAGGCTGGCGGCCACGTGCTCGCGGTACTGCTCGTTGCGGTCGCGGTCGGGGTCGTACCGCGGGTTGGTGACCGCGGCGACCAGGCGCGCGACCCGCGGGCCGAACCGGTCAGCGAGCGTCGCCAGCGCGGCCGCCGTGGGGTTGTCCCCGGCGGCGTCGCCGGCCAGCTCGACCGGGTGGTCCTCGACGGCGTCGTGCAGCAGCCCGGCGACGATCACGTCCACGTCGCGCACCCGGTAGTGGTGCATCATGCGGATCGCGACGCGGAGCAGATGGTTCAGGTACGGCTCGCGGACCCGCCGGTCGTCCCGGTGCAGGTCCGCCGCGAGGTCGAGCGCGGCGGTGAGTCGGGCCCGCGCCGCCTCGTCGAAGGACTGGATCTCCAGCCGGAAGCGCTCCAGGAGACCCGGTTCGCCGTGGATCTCGGTGATCGCGTGCATCGGCATGCTGCCCAGGTACGGCGGGAAGTCCATGCGTCACTTATAGCGGATCTTCACCACGCGGTCGGTCCCCGAACCGCCGGCGAGCGGTCACCCCTGCTCACCGACGGTGTCCGCCCGGCGTGCCGGGGTGCGCGAACCGGAAGGGCCCTACCGCCCACGGCACGCCCAGCTCGAAGGGGAGCGCGCCGTGTTCGGCGGCGCGGCGCAGCACGTCGTCGACGCCCCGGATCCGCGCGCGGCGACCCGCCACGGCCGGCACGGCGTGGTGGTCGCCGACGGGCACCGAGACGTGGCCGCCGCCGCCACGCTCGCGGCCACCGTCACCTGACGCGGGCGGTGTGACCGTCGGAGCCGCCGCCAGCCGGCAGTGCGACGGTCGCCCGAGGTCAGTCCGCGCCGGAACGGTCCGGGTCGACGCGGAAGACGGGGTACCGGGCGGCCACGTCGGCGATCTCGGCCAGCGGCGCGCCCCGGTCGAAGGGCAGGTGCGGCCGGGCTCCCGGTGCGACGTCCAGGTACCGCTGAAGCAACGGAGCGCGCTCGGCGACGGGGACCTCGCTGAGCCGCACCGGCTCCCGGTGACGGTGCCGCAGCACAGCGCGCCCGCCGGCGGCCCGGACGTTGCGGACCCAGTTCGTGTCCGGGCCGAGCATCGACACGAGGTAGCGCCCACCCTGGTGGTGGACGACCACCAGCGGAAGGCTGACCGGCCGACCGCTGCGCCGGCCGGTCACCTCCAGGGTCACCCAGTGCCCGGGCGCGAGCAGGCCGGATGCGAAGTGGACCGCCGAGATCCGGTTCAACACCCGCGCCATCCGGTTCGGCCGGCCGGTCCGGTACATCCAGCGTGTCAGGCGGTAGCGCCGTGAGTCGTGCCCCATGACCACCCTCCCGTGTCCGCGTACACCGTGAGCACACACCCGCCAGCGCGTGACCTTTAGAGTCGACGGTCACGCGTACCCGGGACCGTCGGACCCTCCCGCGCTGCCGTCGGCGCGGGCCGGTGCAGCGGCCGGCGCGCCGGTTCCGCCGTCCGTCTCGGCGGCGGCCCGGTGTGCCCGCGGACTGATCCCGCGGACCCGGCGGAACGCGGCGCTCAGCGCGAACGGGTTGGCGTACCCGACCCGCCGGGCCACGGCGGCGAGCGTCGCGTCCGGCTCCCGGAGCAGGTCGGCGGCGAGCGACAGCCGCCACCCGGTGAGGTACGCCATGGGCGGCTCGCCGACCAGGGCGGTGAAGCGACGCGCGAGCGCCGCCCGGGACACACCGACCGCCGCGGCGAGGGAGGCCACGGTCCACGGCCGGGCCGGGTCGTTCTGCAACAGCCGTAGGGCCGGGCCGACCACCGGGTCGGCGGCCGCCCGGTACCAGCCGGGCGCGGCCCCGGGCCGGGCGAACCAGGTCCGCAGCGCCCCGATCAGCAGCAGGTCGAGCAGTCGGTCGAGCACCGCGGCCTGGCCGGGCTCGTCCCGCGTCACCTCCTCGGCGAGCACCGGCAGCAACGGGTTGCGCGACTGCTCGCCGGGCACGACGAGCCGCGGCGGCAGGGCCGCCAGCAGCGGGCGGCTCACCTCGCCGGGCAACTGGTACGTCCCGGTGAGCAGCACCGTCGACCCGGACGGGCCGGTGCCCCAGGTGCGTACGCCCAGCGCCATCGACTCGGCCAGCGGCTCGCCGCGCAGTGTGGTGCAGCGCTGACCCGGCCCGATGACCACCTGCGGCGGGGTGGAAGGGTCGTCGGCCACCGTGTACGGGTCCGGCCCCCGCAGGACCGCCACATCACCGGGCCGCAGCGCCACCGGCTCGCCGTCGTCGGGCACCACCCACGCGACGCCACGGACCAGCGCGGCCACCGTCAGCGGGGCGCCGTCCTCGATCCGCAGCGCGTACGGCGGGTCGAGCACCGACCGCAGCAGGAAGGCTCCCCGGGCCCGGGGACCGTCCAGCAGCCCGGTGAGCGGATCCATCGCCCGATGGTAGACGATCACGTATGTCCGAAGCCGGTACGAGGAGGCGGCGATGATCCGGTGGGGCTGGTTGCGCGAGGCAGCCGGCCGGCTGCGGCGGGGCTGGCGGCCGGTGGTGGAGGCGACGCTCGCCGCCACCGTGGCCTGGATCCTCGCCACGCGGCTGGTGGGCCATCCGCAGCCGTTCTTCGCGCCCGCCGCCGCGCTGATCGTCCTCGGTCAGGCCCGGGGCCAACGGCTGCGCCGGGCGGTCGAGGTGGTGCTCGGGGTGGCCGGCGGCGTGCTCGTGGCCGACCTGGTGATCCAGGGACTCGGGCCTGGCACCACCTGGACGGTGTTCACCGTCATCCTGCTCACCGTCGCCCTCGCCGCGGCGGTCGGCGCGACCGGCGTCACGCTCGTGCAGGCCGCCGTCTCCGCCCTCTATCTCGTGGTGGTCGCGCCGTCTTCCGAGTCGCTCGTGCCGTTCCGGTTCGTCGACGCGCTGATCGGTGGTGCGGTGGCGCTCGCCGTCAGCCAGCTGGTCGACGCCCGGCGGCCGCTCGCCCCGCTGGTCGCCGAGGTACACGGCACGTTCGACGACCTTGCCGACCTGCTCACCGACATCGCGGGCGCCCTGGACCGGCATGACGAGCCGGCCGCGCTCGCCGCGCTCGCCCAGGCCCGCGGGATGGACGCCCGTGTCGACCGGCTGCGCGAGGGGGTGCTCGCCGCCGGGGAGGCGCTGTGGCTGAACGTCCGGCGGCGGCGGCACCTGGGCCGGCTGCGCTCGGTGGACAACTCGATCCGCCAGGTCGACTACGTGGTCCGTAACGTACGGGTGCTCGCCCGGGCCGGCGTGACGCTCAGCCGCCAGCCCACGCCGGTGCCGACCGACCTCGGGGTGGCGCTGCGCTGCCTGGCCGACGCCGTCCGGGCCGCCGGTGAGGCACTGGCCGCCGACCTGGAGGGCCGCGACGAGATCGCCGACGCGCACGCCGAGCGGGCCGACCAGGCCGCGCTGGCCGCCGTACGGACGGCCGGCGGTCTCTTCACCCCGGGCCGTACCCTGCCGCTCATGATGATCATCGGGCAGGTCCGGGCGACCGCCATCGACCTGCTGCGCGGTGTCGCCGCCGACGACGACGCCACGGTGCTCGGCCGCGTAGACCAAGCCCTGGGCCTGCCCCCAGTCTGACCGCCCCGGCCCCGCGGCCCCGCGCCCCCGGGCTCCGGGGCTCAGGGCCCCCGCGCCCGGGCCCCCGCGCCCGGGCCCCGCTGCGGGGCTCCGGCGCTCCCGTCTCCGGCGCGGCGCGCTCCCTCGCGGTCGATCATGCAGTTGTGGTGCCCCGCGAAAGGTGTGAAGAGGGGCAAGCCAGGCACCATAACTGCATGATCGCCGGGGCCGGGGCCGGGGCCGGGGCCGGGGCCGGGGCCGGGGCAGGGGCAGGGCAGGGGCGGGGCGGGGCGCCCCCGGGGCAACGGGGGGCGGGCGCCTGGTTAGGGGAGGGTTTCCAGCCAGGTGGCGGCGGCGTCGCGGACTTCCG
Source organism: Micromonospora costi (assembly GCF_003626655.1). GTDB lineage: Bacteria > Actinomycetota > Actinomycetes > Mycobacteriales > Micromonosporaceae > Micromonospora > Micromonospora costi. Next base: position 115,966 of record NZ_RBAN01000004.1, on the reverse strand, counting down.
GCGGGATCTCGTGGCCGCCCGTGAACTCGTGGTACGTCACGTCGTACCCGAGGTCGTGCAGTCGGGGCACGAGCCGCCGGCTGCACACGTCCACCGGCAGCACCCGGTCGTCGACGCCGTGCGACACGAACACCCGGGGCTGCCCGTGGGTGACCATCGGCGCCGCGAACCCGGGGGAGAAGGCCACCACCCCGGTGACCAGGTCGCCGTTGGTCAGGCCGAGCGAGAGGGCGTACGACGCGCCGTCGGAGAAGCCGCCGAGCACCACGTCGCGGATCGGGTACCCGGCGAACACGGACTCCAGCAGCCCGTCGATGCGCCGTACGTCGATCCCGAACCCCTCGACGATGAGGTCCCAGCTGCTCGCCGCCGCCTGCGGTGCGACCAGCAGCAGGTGGTGCGCGTCGGCGACGGGGAGCAGCAGGTCCAGCCCCTGGCGTGCCGAGCCGCCCGCGCCGTGCAGCAGCACCACGAGCCGGTACGGGCGGTCGCCGGAGGGCGCCGGGGCGTATAGCAGGGCGAGCAGATCACCGTCGGCGTCGGTCATCGGGACCAGGCCGGCGGTGGCCGGGCCGACGGGCGGGCCCGGTCGGGTGGTGAGTCGGCCGTGCCGGGGGTTTTCCTCCGGCTGCCGGTGCGGCGGCGCGGGTTCGGACACGGATCACCGCTCCTCGCTGTCGGCGGGTGTGCGCCGGCGGTTACCCGGCCGGCCGCCGGTTAACCGCACCGGACGCGTGCCCATGCCGGGCCGCGCCGCCGCCGGGTGGGCCCGGGCACCCGAACCGGGGTGATGCGTGCCCTGGCGGGCCGCGCCGCCGTCGAGCGAGCCCAACGGCACCCGCCGACGGTCGGGCCCCCCGGGCACCCGGACCGGGGTCAGGCGCTGTCGCGGGGCACGAGGGCGGACGGGAAGAACGTCGCCGGCGGCGTCGGGCGCCGGTCGAGCACCGCCTGCGCGGCGGCCGTGGCGATGCGCCCCACCGGGTGGCTGGCCGTGGTCAGCGCGGGAGTGCTCAGCTCCGCGAGCGGGATGTCGTCGAAGCCGGCCACCGCGACGTCGCCGGGCACCCGCACGCCGCGCCGGCGCAGGCCGGCGATCACCCCGAGCGCGGTGGCGTCGCTGGCCGCGAAGATCGCGTCGGTGTCCGGCCAACGGTCGAGCACCTCCCGGGCCGCCGCCCGGCCGCGCGTGGCCGTGAAATCACCCCGGACCAGGCGTACGGGAAGGCCCGCCTCGCGCATCACCTGCCGGTACGCCCGCACCGACCGGCCGGCGCAGGAGAGCCACCGGGGGCCGGTGACCATGGCGATCCGTCGGCGACCGGTGGCGTGGAGGTGGTGCAGCACGGCGGTCGCGCCCCCACCGTTGTCGACGTCGAAGGACGGCACGGCGGCCGACCCGATGCCGATCGAGGCGATCCGGCCGCGGAGCGAGCGGGGCACCGCGTCGAGCACGGGCTCGGTGGTGTTGACCAGCACGATCCCGCAGACGCCCCGGTCGAACGCGAGCTGCCGCAGCGCCTGCGGCGCGTGCCGCGGCAGCCAGTGCAGGGCCACCCCGAGGCCCTGCGGCGTGCACACGCGGGCGGCGGCGGCCACCACCCGGTCGACGTACGGGTCGTCGAGCACCGCCGACGTGGTGCCGGTGACCGCCACGGCGAGCCGTACGCCGGCGCCGCGCACCAGCGCGCGGGCCGCCGGGTTGGGCACGTAACCGAGCTGGTCGACCGCGGCCACGACCCGGTCGCGGGCGTCCGGCGAGGCGAAGCCGGTGCCGGCGATCACCCGCGACGCCGTCGAGCGGGACACCCCGGCGGCCCGGGCGACGTCCTCGAGGGTGGCCGGGCGTGCTGCCGCGTGCGTCATGACGTCCTCCGGCGGTGGTGGTCGTACGTTCACCGCATCATCCCTCGTGGGTGTGACGAGCGGTACGGTCGGAGCCGGCTTGTCGTGAGAGCGTTCCCAGGTGTCCGATCGAGCCGAGACGTCGACCCGAGGAAGGGCAGAGATCCCCGTGAGTGCCGCTACCGCGTCCCCCGTCGACCCGGCGACCACAACGGCCGCCCCGAGGGTCGTGCGGGTCGCCCGGAACGGGGTGGCTCTCGTGTTCACCCTCAACGGGCTCGCCGTGGCCACCTGGTTCTCCCGGGTGCCCGCGGCCCGCGAGGCCCTGGGCCTCAGCGCCGGACGGCTGGGGCTGCTCCTGCTCGCCATGTCGGCCGGCGCCCTGCTCGCCATGCCCACGGCCGGCCTGGTCAGCCAGCGCCTCGGAGCCGCCCGCACGGTCGCGCTCTCCACGGTGGTCGTGGCCCTGGGCGTCACCGGCGCCGGGCTGGCCGCCGGCCTCAGCGGCTCGGTGGTCGGGGTCGCCGCCGGCCTGTTCGCCTTCGGCTACGGCTCGGGCACCTGCGACGTGGCGATGAACGTCGAGGGCGCGGCGGTCGAACGGCGGCTCGGACGTACGATCATGCCCCGCTTCCATGCCGCCTGGAGCCTCGGCTCGGTGGCCGGGGCCGGGCTCGGCGCGGGCGCCGCCCGCCTCGACGTTCCGATGGGCACGCACCTGACCGCCGTCGCGGTCGTGGTCCTGGCCGGCACGCTGCTCGGCGCGCGGCTCTTCCTGCCGCTGCCGGCGAACGGGTCGGACGGGCCGGAGCAGGGTGGGGCGGCCGGCCGGCGGCGGGCACTGCTGGCCGCCTGGCGGGAGCCGCGCACCCTCCTGATCGGCCTGCTGGTGCTGGTCATGGCGTTCACCGAGGGCAGCGCCAACGACTGGCTGGCGGTCGCCTTCGTCGACGGTCACGATCTCAGCGAGGCGGCCGGTGCGGCGGTGTTCGGTGTCTTCGTGGTGGGCATGACGCTCGGCCGTACCGCCGGCACGATCGCCCTGGACCGGTGGGGCCGGGTGCGGGTGCTGGCCGCGACGATCGTGCTCGCGGCCGCCGGCGCCGCCCTGGCGGTCCTGGCCGGCTCGGGCCCGGTGGCCATCGTCGGGGTCGCGCTCTGGGGCATCGGCGCGTCGCTGGGCTTCCCGGTGGGCATGAGCGCCGCCGCCGACGAGGAGGACAAGGCCCCGGTACGGGTGAGCGTGGTGGCTGTGATCGGCTACACCGCGTTCCTCGGCGGCCCGCCCCTGCTCGGCATGCTGGGCGACCGGGTGGGCACCCTCCAGGCGCTGCTCGTGGTGCCGCTGCTGCTGGTGCCGACGCTCGCGCTGGTGCCGGTGATGCGTCCGCCCCGCCCCGCCGAGCGGGCCTGAGCCCGACGCGTCCACCATCAAAGCTAGCCGCTGCCGGCCTCCGGCGGTATCGGGTGCGCGGCCGACTGCGCTGCCGTCCACCGCTGGCTAGGGTCGCCGGATGCCTACCGACGAGATCACCGCGGCCGCCGCGGGCACCTGGACCCTTGGGGACCGCACCGTCAACCGGATGGGCTTCGGCTCCATGCGGATCACCGCCCACCCGGACCGGGACCGGGCCGTCGCCGTCCTGCGCCGCGCGGTGGAGCTGGGCGTGAACCACGTCGACACCGCCGCCTTCTACGTCTCGCCGGGCGGCACGCTGCAGGTCGGCACGGGACCGGCCCGGTACGCCACCGAGCTGATCCGCGCGGCCCTCGCCCCGTACCCCGAGGATCTGCTGATCGCCACCAAGGTCGGCCCCGGGTACGACCCGGACCGCGGCTTCAGCGAGGCGCAGACCCCGGCGCAGCTGCGCGCCCAGGTCGAGGAGAACCTGCGCCGGCTCGGCCGCGACCACCTCGACCTCGTGAACCTGCGGCTCTACCGCCGCCCCAACCCGGTGCCGCTGGTCGACCGCTTCGGGGCCCTGGCCGAGTTGCGCGACGCCGGCGTCATCCGGCACCTCGGGCTCGCCAACGCCCGCCCCGAACACCTCGACGAGGTCCGCGACATCGCCCCGGTCGTGTGCGTGCAGAACGCGTACGGCGTCGACGCGTACCGGGAGGATGACGGTTTCGTCCGGCTGTGCGGCGAACGGGCGATCGCGTACGTGCCGTTCTTCGCGCTGGCCGGCACGCGCCGGGAGGCGGGTGCGGCCGGCGAGGAGAACGCGGCGGTGCAGGCCGTGGCCCGCGACCATGGGGCCACCACCCACCAGGTGCGGCTGGCGTGGACCCTGCACCAGGGCCCGCACGTGCTCGCCATTCCCGGCACCGGCGACCCGGAGCACCTGGTGGCGAACGTCGCCGCCGGGGCGCTGCGGCTCACGCCCGAGGATCTGGCCCGGCTCGGGTGAAGCCGGCGCGGGCACGGGGGTACTCCCGCTCATCACGACACCAGCCCGGGCGCGGCGGCGCCGGACCGGGCCGGCAGCGGGCGAGGGGGCGTCAGTCGCGTACCCAGACCCGCAACGGCCCCGCGGCGGCGAAGCCGGCCCGCAGCGCCGGCACGAGGTCGTCGCCCGACTCGTAGCCCACCAGCGCGGCCCCGCCCGCGGCGGCGCAGACAGCCGCCCAGAGACCCGTCGCGTCGCCGCCGGTGGCGAACACGTTGGAGACGCCGGTCACCGGCCCGCCCCCGCGGTTGAGCACCGCGCCACCGGCCACGGCGCCGTCGTCGGCGTACCGGGCGAGCACGGTCACCCGCGGGTCGGCCAGCAGCGCCGGGCGGAACAGTTCGGCCCCGCCGTGGGCCGCCGCCCAGGCGGCCAGCCCGTCGGGCGCGGTCACCGGCGTCAGCGACGGCCCGGGCACGGCCGCCGGGCGGTCCGCGGGCGGCGGGCCGGCCGGGCGATGGATCCACTCGGCGGCGAAGAGCACCCGGAAGCCGTACGGGCGGAGGTCGAGGTCGGCGAAGCTGTCCTTGACCGACGCGCCCGGGCCCGCGTCGATCCGGCGCAGCAGCGCCTCCGCGGCGACGCCGGGTCGCAGGGTCACGGCGTCGGGATACCAGCGCGGGGAGCGGTGTGGCACCGACCAGGCGTCGGCGTCGGTGCGGCCGGGCAGGCCGTGACTCGCGCAGACGATCTCACACCACTCGGCGTTGTTCCGCGCCGCCGCCTCGCGCTCACCGGGCACCGCACGACCCTATCCCCGGGCGCCGGCGGTCAGCGCCCTCCCATCCAGCTCGCAGCCTGTTGTCAGGTAACGGTGCTGCACTGGAGGGACGCCGAGGGAGAGGAGCCGGGCATGGGCTGGTTCAACCGGCGGTCCCGGGCAGGCGACGGGACCCCGACAAAGCTCGACCGGGAGGCGACCCGGGACGACCTCGCCGCGCTGGAGGCGTTCGTCGCCAGCCGTCGGGGCGTCGAGTTCTACCTGGAACCGGAGACGACCGCGACCGACACGACCGTGGTGGCGGTCGCGTACGACGGGGAGTGGATCCGCCGCCGCACCGGCTCGCCCCGCGCGGCGGCGGCCATCGCGCGGCGGCACGCCGTCCCGCTGTACGAGGCGGCCCGCACCGGCTACCCGGAGCGGATGCGCGCCTGGAACCGGGCCCACCCGGAGCGCCGGGCCCGCTGACCCGCGCACTCGGACGTCGGCCGGCCGCGGTCAGCCGGCGCCGACCTCCGCCCGGGCCTGCGCGAGGGTCATCGGTTCCGCGTGGCTGGAGACGTACCACTCGTAGTCGTCGTCGAGCAGCCGGCGGACCAGCGCGAGGTCCGGGACGTCGTCCGGCTCGCGCAGGTGCGCGGGCGGCGGGTAGAAGCTGTCCCCGAGCAGCATCACGCCGGAGTCGGGCACCAGCACCACGGTCGAGTCCGGCGCGTGCCGGCCGCCGACGTGGCGCAGGAGCACGCCGACCGGCAGTTCGTCGGAGTCGGTGAACGTCCGCGTCGGCGGCAGCACCGCGAAACCGTCCCACGAGTCCACGGCGAACGCGCGCGCCCGGAAACTCGGGGCGAGGCGCGGGTTGGCCCGGACCTGTTCGCGCAGGTAGCGATGGCTCCACGGCCGGGCGGCCTCCGCCCGCAGCAGCTCCGCGCCGGTCACGTGCCCGACGATCTCCACCTCGGGCCAGGCGCAGGCGCCCCACACGTGGTCCCAGTGGTGGTGGGTGTACACGAGCCAGCGCGGCTCGGGCAGCCCCGCCTCGCGCAGCGCCGCGCGGATCTCGCGGGCGTGCGCCGGGCTCTGCCCCGCGTCGACCAGCACGCTGCCGCGTTCGTCGACCACCAGCGCCACGCTCGCCTGCACGGCGGCCGGGTCGGGGTCGCCGGGGCAGAGCCACACCCGCCCGGCGAGATGGTGGAACCGCATGCCGATGATGGCGAACCCCCTGGATCGACCGTGGACGCTTCCCGTCGACGGTTGATCCTAGCCGCGGGCTCGATATCGAGGTACTTGGATGGAATTGGCGGTCGGAGCCGGCCCGGGGGCGGCGTTGACCGGCCGGGACGGGTGTGGCAGCATTCGCGGCCTGACGGCAGTGAAGGAAGCCGGTGCGATTCCGGCGCGGTCCCGCCACTGTCACCGGGGAGCGATCCCCCCTCGTGAGTCACGGCCGTGCGTGCACGGTTGGAAGGCCGGGGGTGAGCGTCGATCCGGGAGCCAGGATACTTCGGCCGTCGGGACGTACCCCAGGGCGTGGACACCCGAGGAGGACCCGATGACGCACCGCGTCCACCGTGCCGCCGGCGATCGCCGCGGCCGACCCGCATCCCGGCGCCGCCGCGCCGTCACCCCTGCCGTCGTGCCGCCGGGACACACCCCGCCCGGCGGCGCCGTCGCGCCCGGCCGCGCCTCCCGCTGACCGTACGCCGCCCCGACGCGTCCCGGCCGGCCCGCGGCCCGACCTCGCCGCCGCGCCGAGCCGGAGCAGCGTCCCGCTGAACCCCCTCCCTCCGACCGGTCTCCCGTAGCGGCGGCCCGGTCGTCACCTCCCGGAGCCACCCCGTGCGCACCCTGCTTCTGTCCACGTCCGACACCGACCTCCTGGCCGCCCGGGCCAGCGGCGCCGACTACCGGCTGGCCAACCCGGCGCGGCTCGACGCCGATGCCGTGCCCGCACTGCTCGACGGCGTCGACCTCGCCGTCGTACGGCTGCTCGGTGGTCGTCCGGCGTGGCCGGACGGCCTGGCCGCGGTGCTCGCCTCCGGCGTGCCGACGGTCGTGCTGAGCGGCGAGTCGGCGCCGGACGCGGGGCTGATGGCCGCGTCGACCGTGCCGGCCGGGGTGGCCACCCAGGCGCTCGCGTACCTGGTGGAGGGCGGCCCGGAGAACCTCGCCCAGCTGGCCGGGTTCCTCTCCGACACGGTCCTGCTCACCGGCGAGGGCTTCGCGCCGCCCGCCCCGACGCCGACGTACGGTGTGCACGGCGACCGGGCCGCCGACCCCGACCGGCCCACGGTCGGGATCGTCTTCTACCGGGCGCACGCCCTGGCCGGCAACACCGCCTTCGTCGACACGCTCGCCGACGCCGTCGAGGCGGCCGGCGCGAACGCCCTGCCGGTCTACTGCGGCTCGCTGCGCGGGCTGACCGCCGGCAGCGGCCCGATGGAACTCATCGCCCGCTGCGACGCGCTGCTGGTCACCGTGCTCGCCGCCGGCGGCACGGTGCCCGCGGACGCCTCCGCGGGCGGCGACGAGGACGCCTGGGACGTCGGCGCGCTCGCCACGCTCGACGTACCGGTGGTCCAGGCGCTCCTGCTGACCAGCACGCGCGAGCAGTGGGCCGGCTCGGACGCCGGACTGACCCCGTTGGACGCCGCCATGCAGGTGGCCGTGCCGGAGTTCGACGGGCGGATCATCACGGTGCCGTTCTCGTTCAAGCGGATCGACGCCGACGGCCTGTCCGTCTACGTGGCCGACGCCGAACGCGCGGCCCGCGTGGCCGGCATCGCGGTGCGGCAGGCCCGGCTGCGGCGGCTGCCGAACGCGGACAAGCGGCTGGCCGTGGTGCTGAGCTCCTACCCGACGAAGCACTCCCGCGTCGGCAACGCGGTGGGCCTGGACACACCCGCCTCGGCGGTGCGGCTGCTCGGCGCGCTCGCCGAAGCGGGTTACGACCTGGGCGACGCGCCGCCGCCCGACGACGGGGACGCGCTGATCCACGCGCTGATCGCCGCCGGCGGGCACGACGTCGAGTGGCTCACCCCGGAACAGCTCGCCGCCGCCGAGGCGCGGGTGCCCGGCGAGGTCTACCGGCGCTGGTTCGCCGACATCCCGGCAGAGCTGCGCGAGCGGATCCGGGCGCACTGGGGCGAGCCGCCCGGCGAGCTCTACACCGACGGCGGGGACATCGTGCTGGCCGGGTTGCGCTTCGGCAACGTGGTGCTGCTCATCCAGCCGCCGCGCGGCTTCGGCGAGAACCCCATCGCGATCTACCACGACCCCGACCTGCCGCCCAGCCACCACTACCTCGCCGCGTACCGGTGGCTCGCCGCGCGGCCCGCCGACGGCGGCTTCGGCGCCGACGCCGTGGTGCACCTCGGCAAGCACGGCACCCTGGAGTGGCTGCCCGGCAAGGGCCTCGGGCTCGCCGCCGACTGCGCCCCGGACGCCGTCCTCGGCGACCTGCCGCTGGTCTACCCGTTCATCGTCAACGACCCCGGTGAGGGCACCCAGGCCAAACGCCGCGCGCACGCCGTGGTGGTCGACCACCTGGTGCCGCCCATGGCGCGCGCCGAGACGTACGGCGAGCTGGCCAAGCTGGAGCAGCTGCTCGACGAGTACGCCACCGTGCAGGCCCTCGACCCGGCCAAGGTGCCGACCGTGCGGGCGCAGATCTGGGACCTCGTCCGCGCCGCCCAGCTGCACCACGACCTGCACACCGAGCAGATGCCCGCCGATGATGACTTCGACGACTTCGTGCTCCACCTCGACGGGTACCTCTGCGAGGTCAAGGACGTGCAGATCCGCGACGGCCTGCACGTGCTCGCCGCCGCCCCCACCGGGGAGGCGCGGGTCAACCTGGTCCTCGCCGTGCTGCGCGCCCCGCAGGTGTGGGGCGGCAGCCGCGCCCTGCCGGGCCTGCGGCAGTCACTGGCCGCCGGTTATGGGCTGGACGAGGCGGCGTTGCTCGCCACGCCCGGCGAGCGGCTGGCCGTACCCGCGGAGCTGACCGACGCCGTCGACGGCCCGGCGGTGACCGCCGCCGACGCGGTCGACCTCATCGAAGCCCTGGCCCGGCGGCTGGTCGTGGGCATGGAGACCGTCGACTGGGACGCCGACCACGTCGACGCGGTGGTCGCCGAGGTGACCGGCCGGGACGACCCGGACGCCGCCGCGGTGCTCCGGTTCGCCGCCACCGAGCTGGTGCCCCGGCTCGCGGGCACCACCGACGAGCTGGCGCACACGCTGGCCGCACTGGACGGCCGGTTCGTGCCGCCCGGTCCGTCCGGCTCGCCCACCCGGGGCCTGGTCAACGTGCTGCCCACGGGCCGCAACTTCTACTCCGTCGACCCGAAGGCGATCCCCAGCCGCAACGCGTGGGACGTGGGCGTGGCCCTCGCCGACTCGCTGCTGGCCCGGCACCTCGCAGACACCGGCGCGTACCCCCGCTCGGTGGGCCTCACCGTCTGGGGCACCAGCGCCATGCGGACCCAGGGCGACGACATCGCCGAGATCCTCGCGCTGCTCGGCTGCCGGCCCACGTGGGACGACCGGTCCCGCCGGGTCACCGGTGTGGAGGTGGTGCCGCTCGCCGAGCTGGGCCGGCCCCGCGTCGACGTCACCGTCCGCATCTCCGGCTTCTTCCGGGACGCGTTCCCGCACGTCGTGGCCCTGCTCGACGACGCGGTCCGGCAGGTGGCCGCCCTCGACGAGCCGCACGAGCGCAACTACGTCCGCGCGCACGTGACCGCCGACGTGGCCGAGCACGGCGACGAGCGGCGCGCCACCGCCCGCATCTTCGGCTCGAAACCGGGGGCGTACGGCGCGGGCCTGCTGCCGCTCATCGACGCGCGGAACTGGCGCAGCGACGCCGACCTGGCCGAGGTGTACGCGGTCTGGGGCGGGTACGCCTACGGCCGCGGGCTGGACGGGCGTGAGGCGCGCGTCGACATGGAACGCTCCTTCGCCCGAATCGCCGTGGCGGTGAAGAACCAGGACACCCGCGAGCACGACATCGTCGACTCCGACGACTACTTCCAGTACCACGGCGGGATGGTGGCGATGGTCCGCCACCTCACCGGGGCGGCGCCGACCGCGTACGTGGGTGACTCCGCGATGCCGCACGACGTACGCACTCGCACGCTCGGCGAGGAGACGCGGCGCGTGTTCCGGGCCCGCGTGGTGAACCCGAAGTGGATCGCCGCGATGCGCCGCCACGGCTACAAGGGCGCGTTCGAACTGGCGGCCACCGTGGACTACCTGTTCGGCTACGACGCCACCGCGGGCGTCGTCGACGACTGGATGTACGAGCAGCTGGCCGCCGCGTACGTCTTCGACCCCACCACCCGGGACTTCCTCGCCGAGTCGAACCCGTGGGCGCTGCGCGGCATCACCGAGCGGCTGCTGGAGGCCGCCGACCGCGGGCTGTGGGCCGAACCGGACCCGACCACGCTGGACCGGCTGCGCGAGACGTACCTGACGAGCGAGGGCGACCTGGAGGACCGGGCATGACCACGTTTCCGTTCAGCGCGGTGCTCGGCATGGACGACATGCGCCTCGCCCTGCTGCTCAACGCGGTCAGCCCGGCGATCGGCGGCGTGCTCGTCCGCGGCGAGAAGGGCACCGCCAAGTCCACGGCGGTGCGGGCCCTCGCGGCCCTGCTGCCCCCCGTCGACCAGGTGGCCGGCTGCCGGTTCGCGTGTGACCCGGACGCGCCCGACCCCGGCTGCCCGGACGGCCCGCACCCCGCCGACGCGTCCGCGCAGCGGCGGCCGGCCCGGCTCGTGGAACTGCCGGTGGGCGCCGCCGAGGACCGGGTGGTGGGCTCGCTGGACCTGGAGAAGGCCCTCGCCGAGGGGGTACGGGCGTTCGAGCCGGGCCTGCTGGCCGCCGCGCACCGCGGGGTGCTCTACGTCGACGAGGTCAACCTGCTCCACGACCACCTGGTCGACCTGCTGCTCGACGCCGCGGCGATGGGCCGCAGCCACGTCGAGCGGGAGGGTGTCTCGGTCAGCCACGCGTCCCGGTTCCTCCTGGTGGGCACCATGAACCCGGAGGAGGGGGAGCTGCGTCCGCAGCTGCTGGACCGGTTCGGGCTCACCGTCGAGGTGGGTGCGAGCCGGGATCCGCTGGTCCGCGCCGAGGTGGTCCGCCGCAGGCTCGCCGCCGACGCGGACCCGGCCGGTTTCGCGGCCCGCTGGGCCGACGCCGACGCGGACGTCGCCCGGCAGGTGGCCGCCGCGCGCGACCGGCTCGGCCGGGTGCTGCTGCCCGACGGCGCGCTGCGGCAGATCGCCGAGGTGTGCGCGGCGTTCGACGTCGACGGGATGCGGGCCGACATCGTGACGGCCCGCACCGCCATGGCCCACGCCGCCTGGCACGGCCGTGACCGGGTGGGCGTCGAGGACGTACGGGTGGCGGCCCGGCTGGCCCTGCCGCACCGGCGCCGCCGGGACCCGTTCGACACCCCCGGGCTGGACGAGAAGCGGCTCGACGAGGCACTGGACCGGCCCGGCGGCGAGGATCCCGACGACGATCCGCCGGGCGGGCCGTCCGGCGGCCCCGACGGCGGCGATCCGCGCGGCGGCGGTGACGGTGCGGGCGGCCCCGAGGGCGGTGACCCGCGCGGTGGTGGAAACGGCGGCCGTCGCGGTGACGGTGGAGGCGGTGGCGGCCGGCCGCCGGCCGGGCGTGACGACGCGGACCCCGACGCCGGCCCGTACGCCGATCTGGGGCGCTCGGCCGAGGGCGGCCCCGGCCCGTCCGGCGTGGACACGGCCGCGGACGCCGGGTCGGACCGTTCCGGTCAGAGCGGCGGTGACCCGGGCACGGTGGACGGACCGGGGAACACCCGCGCCGCCGGGCCGGCCGGCGCGCGTCCCGGTGCCGCCGAGGCGGTGGCCGTACCCGTGGGTGGCCTGCGGGCCCGGTTGCTCACCGCTCCCGGCGTGGGCGACGGGGTGCCCGGGCGGCGTTCCCGGGCCCGCACAGGTCGCGGCCGCACCACCGGCGCCCGCGTGCCGTCCGGCGGCCGGGCGGGCGCCTTGCACCTGCCGGCCACCGTCCGCGCCGCCGCCCCCCATCAGGCGGCCCGGGGCCGCCGGGGCGGGCCGCTGCTGCTGCGCTCCGCGGACCTGCGCGAGGCCGTCCGGGAGGGGCGCGAGGGCAACCTCGTGCTGTTCGTGGTCGACGCCAGCGGGTCGATGGGGGCCCGGCAACGGATGGCCTCGGTCAAGGGCGCCGTGCTCGCGCTGCTCACCGACGCGTACCAGCGGCGGGACAAGGTCGCCGTGATCGCCTTCCGCGGCACCGGCGCGCAGACGCTGCTGCCGGCCACCTCGTCGGTGCTGGCCGCGTCGGCCCGGCTCGCCGAGCTGCCGACGGGTGGTCGCACGCCGCTCGCCGAGGGCCTGCTCGCCGCCGCCGACCTGCTGCGGCTGGAGCGGCTGCGGGACCCGAAACGCCGTCCGCTCGTGCTGGTCCTCACCGACGGGCGGGCCACGGCGGGCGAGCGCCCGCTGGACCGGGCCGACCGCGCGGCGGCCGTGCTCGCCGCGACCGGCGCCCCGTGCGTGGTCGTCGACTGCGAGTCCGGCCCGGTACGCCTCAACCTGGCCGCCCGCCTCGCGACAACCCTGAACGCCCCCCTCAACCCCCTGACAACCCTGACAACCCTGACAACCCAGCCCCCCGCGCCCCGCACCCCGCCCCCCACCGCTCCGCGATCTTGCAGTTTCGGCCCCGGCATATCGACCTCAACGGGGCAAACCGAGGGCACAAAGTGCAAGATCGCGGGGGCTCAGGCCGGGGCGGGAGCGGGGGACGGAGCGGGGGCTCGACCTCGAAGGAGCGTTTTCTGATGCCGCAGGGAAAGCCGTCCCACGTACCCGCCGACGGGCTCACCACCCGGCAGCGCCGTAACCGCCCGCTCCTCGTCGTCCACACCGGACAGATGAAGGGCAAGTCGACCGCGGCGTTCGGGCTGGCGCTGCGGGCCTGGACGGCCGGACTGCCGGTCGGGGTGTTCCAGTTCGTGAAGAGCGCCAAGTGGCGGGTGGGGGAGGAGAACGCGTTCCGGGCGCTCGGCGAGGTGCACGAGCGCACCGGCCAGGGCGCCCCGGTGACCTGGCACAAGATGGGCGAGGGCTGGTCCTGGATCCAGCGGGGCGACGGGGCCGACCACGCCGCCGACGCGCTCGAGGGGTGGCGGCAGATCCAGCGCGACCTGGCCGCGCAGCGCTACGGGCTCTACGTGCTCGACGAGTTCACGTACCCGATGAAGTGGGGTTGGGTGGACGTGGACGAGGTGGTCGACACCCTGGCGAACCGCCCGGGGTTCCAGCACGTCGTGATCACCGGCCGGGACGCCGACCCGCGGCTGGTCGAGGCGGCCGACCTGGTCGCCGAACTGACCAAGGTGAAGCACCCGATGGACGCCGGCCAGAAGGGGCAGAAGGGCATCGAGTGGTAGACCCGCCGGTGGGCCCCGCCGCTCCGTGGGCGCTGCCCCGGGTGGTGGTCGCCGCGCCCGCCAGCGGGCACGGCAAGACGACGGTGGCCACCGGGCTGCTCGCCGCGCTGCGCCGCCGCGGCCTCACGGTGAGCCCGCACAAGGTGGGTCCGGACTACATCGACCCCGGCTACCACGCGCTCGCGGCGGGCCGGCCCGGGCGCAACCTGGACCCGTGGCTCGTGGGGGAGGAGCGGATCGCGCCGCTGCTGCGGCACGGCGCGTCGACCCCGACGCCGGCCGACATCGCGGTGGTCGAGGGTGTGATGGGGCTCCACGACGGCGCGGTCGGGCGGGGCGACTTCGCCTCGACCGCGCACGTGGCCCGGCTGATCGGGGCACCGGTGCTGCTCGTGCTGGACACGACGGCCCAGGGCCGGTCGGCCGCCGCGCTGGCGTTGGGCATGGCCGCGTTCGACCCCCGGGTGCGACTCGGAGGGGTGGTCCTCAACCGCGTCGGTTCGCCCCGGCACGAGCGGCTGCTGCGCGACGCGCTGGCCGAGGCCGGTGTGCCGGTGCTCGGTGCCGTCGCCCGGGCCGCGCAGGTCGCGGCGCCGTCACGCCATCTCGGCCTGGTGCCGGTCGCCGAGCGCGCCCCGGAGTCCGTCGCCGTGGTGACCGCGCTCGCCGACCTCGTCGCGTCCACCGTGGATCTCGACGCCGTGCTCGCCCTGGCGGCCACCGCGCCGCCGCTGACCGTGCCCGCCTGGGATCCGGTCGCGGCCGTGGGCGGCCCCGCCGGCGCTGCCCGCCCGGTGGTCGCGCTGGCCGGAGGCGCGGCCTTCACCTTCTCGTACGCCGAGACGGCCGAGCTGCTCGCGGCGGCCGGCGCGCGCGTCGTCACCGTCGACCCGCTGCGCGACCCGGCGCTGCCCGCCGGCACCGGCGCCGTGGTGATCGGCGGCGGCTTTCCCGAGGCGTACGCGGAGCAGCTGGCAGCCAACGCGGCGCTCCGCGCCGAGCTGGCCGATTTCCCCGGGCCCGTGGTGGCCGAGTGCGCGGGCCTGCTCTACCTCGGCCGCGCCCTGGACGGCGTGCCGATGTGCGGGAGGCTCGACCTCACCGCCCGGATGACCGGCACCCTCACCCTCGGCTACCGGGAGGCGGTCGCGGCCACCGACTCCCCGATCACCCGCGCCGACGAGCCGGTACGCGGCCACGAGTTCCACCGCACGGTGACCGACCCGGGTCACGGCGAGCGGCCGGCGTGGCGCTGGGACGGCGCGGCGCACGGGTTCGTGTCGGGCGGGGTGCACGCGTCGTACCTGCACACCCACTGGGCGGGCCATCCGGGGGCGGCGCGGCGGCTGGTCGAGGCGGCGGCCCGGTGAGGGCCGTGCCGGTGCCGGTCAGCCGAGCGCCCGGGCCAGGGCGTACCCCGCGGTGGCGGCCGCCAGGCCGGCGGCCACGCTGCCCAGCACGTTGAGCAGGGCGGGCAGCCGGCCGCCCTCGCGGGCCAGCCGGAGCGTCTCGTAGCTCAGGGTGGACCAGGTGGTGAGCGCGCCGCAGAAGCCGGTGCCGACGAGCGCGGTGACCGCCGGCCCGGCCGGCAGCCCGACCACCGCACCGAGGACGAGCGAGCCGGCCATGTTCACGGTGAGCGTGCCCCACGGGAAGGCCGCGCCGAACCGGGCCTGCACCGCGCGGTCGGTGAGGTAGCGCAGCGGTGCGCCGACGGCCGCGCCGAGCGCGACGAGCAGCACGGTCATCGGGAGCCCCGCACCAGCAGGCGGCCGGCGAGAGCGTCACCGGCCCAGACCGCGAGCAGGGCGCCCACGACGGTGGCCGCCAGGTAGGCGAGCGCGGTGCCGGGCGCCCCGGCGACGAGGGCCTGGTGGATGTCGACGGCGTACGTGGAGAAGGTCGTGAAGCCGCCCAGCACGCCGACGCCGAGGAACGGCCTTGCCAGCGGCGGCCCCCCGCCGCGCGCCCGTAGTACGGCCATGAGCGCCCCGATCAGCAGGCACCCGGTGAGGTTGATGCCGAAGGTGGCCCAGGGAAACGCGGCCGGGGCGTGCGGGAAGGCCGCCTGGAGGCCGGCGCGGCCCAGCGCCCCGAGCACGCCGCCGGCGGCGATGGCGCCGAGGACCGCGACCGGGTGCGCGGCGAGTTCGCGCCGGTCCCGGGGCACCCGTAGATCGACGTCAGGGTCCACCCCGCACCCTCCCTCCGCGCGTCGTCACCCACGCGATCTTGCAGTTTCGGCCCCTGATCTGCGTGGGATGTCGCGAATGTCGGGGCAGAAAGTGCAAGATCGCGGGGGTCAGGATACGCCGGGGTCAGCGTACGGCGGCCACGGCGGCGTCCGTGCCACCCCGCCAGAGGGTGCCCACCTCGGTGTAGCCGGCGTCGGCCAGCGCGGCCAGGTGCCATGAGACCGGGGGGTTCCACTCCGGGCTGTGACCGGTCGGGTAGATCTCGTGCCGCCGCTGCACCAGTTCGGACAGCGCCGGCTCGGCGCCGGCCCGGTCCCACCAGTCCGACCAGGACAGCACCGCCCCGGCGGCGTACCGGGCGGCGCGGCGGGCCTGCGCCCGGGAGGTGAGCCGCTTGGTCAGCTCCGGGAGGGTGTCGTCGGGCATGTGGTCGGCATTGGCCAGGATCCCGCCCGGTCGCAGCACCTCGCGGATCTCGGCGTACAGCCGGGTGAGCCGTTCGGCCGGCAGCCAGTGCAGCGCGGTCGCGGTGAGCACCGCGTCGTACTCGCGGTGGGGGAGCGCCGCCGTCCAGTCGGGACGGGCCAGGTCGGCCGTGACCACGGTGGCCCGCCCGGCCAGCGAGGCCTCCGCGATGGCGAGCAGCGCGGGGTCGAGGTCGACGAGGGTCACCTCGGCGCCGGGGAAGCGGGCCAGGGTGCGCAGCGAGATGGTGCCGGTGCCACCGGCGAGGTCGAGCAGGCGCGGGGGCGCCCCGTCGGTGACCGCGTCGACCGCGTCGAGCATGGCGGTGAACCGGTGCTCCCGGTCCGGCAGGTACGCCTCCTGCTGCCGGTCCCAGCTCTCCTGCCAGGCCGCAGGATCGGTGATGTAAGGAGTCATGTCGCTCAGGCTAGTTACGGTCCGCGTCACCTGTCCAGACCTTGTTGCCAAGACTTTGCAATAAGGGGAAGAATGGCGGTGCGATGATCACCGCGGGGTCGGGGTCCGACCCCGCGACGCCGACCGCGCGCCGGCGGACGGGTGCGCCGGGAGCCGCCGCGCCGGCGATCCGGTCGGTGTCAGGCGACGGTCGCCGGTTCCTTCACCGGGGCGCCCGAGCCACGCCGGGCCAGCCGCAGCGCGACGAGCAGGACGCCCAGCCCGGCCAGGGTCAGCGCCGCGCCCGCCCAGATCGGCGCGGTGTAGCCGAGCCCGGCCGCGATGGTCACGCCGCCGACCCAGGCGCCGAGCGCGTTCCCCACGTTGAACGCCGCGATGTTCGCGCCCGAGGCCAGCGTCGGCGCCTCGTGGGCGTACCGCATGATGCGCATCTGCAGCGGCGGCACCGTCGCGAAGCCGAAGCCGCCCATCAGCACGAGCGAGGCCAGCGTCAGCGGCTGGCTGCCCGCGGTCAGTGCGAACGCGGCCAGCACCGCGGTGAGCGCCGCCAGGACGACGACCAGGGTGCGCGAGAGCGAGACGTCCGCGGCCCGCCCGCCGAGCAGGTTGCCGGCGAACAGGCCCACGCCGAAGAGGACGAGCAGCCACGGCACCGTGCCCGACGCGAAGCCGCTGACCTCGGTGAGGGTGAAGGCGATGTAGGTGAACGCGCCGAACATCCCGCCGAAACCCAGCACAGTGATTGCCAGTGACAGCCAGACCTGCGGATGGGTGAAGGCGCGCAGCTCGCCGCGGAGCCCGCCGGCCCGGGTGCCGTCGCCCTCCGCCGCCCGGCCGGGGACGAGCAGGGCGACGCCGGCCAGCGCCACCAGGCCGACGCCGGTGATGGCCCAGAACGTCGAACGCCAGCCGAAGTGCTGGCCGAGGAACGTGCCGAACGGTACGCCGAGCACGTTGGCGATCGTGAGGCCGGCGAACATCAGCGCGATCGCGCCGGCCCGGCGGGCGGGGGCGACCAGCCCGGCCGCGACCACCGCGCCGATGCCGAAGAAGGCGCCGTGGCAGAGGGCCGCGACGATCCGGCCGACCATCATGATCCCGTAGCTGGTGGCGACCGCCGAGAGCAGGTTGCCGACGATGAACAGCACCATGAGGCCGAGCAGCACCTGCTTGCGGGGCAGGCGGGTGACGGCGGCGGTCAGGGCGACCCCACCGATGGCCACGCTCAGCGCGTAGCCGGAGATCAGCCAGCCGGCCACGGGCTCGGTGACCGCGAAGTCGGCGGCCACGTCGGGCAGCAGGCCCATGATCACGAATTCGGTGAGCCCGATGCCGAACGCGCCGATGGCCAGCGCGAGCAGGCCGGCGGGTAGGGACGGGGAACGTACGGACATGGTCCTTCCCGAGGAAGAGGGGACAGATTGCGCGCGTGTGCAACTACACGCGTCGACAACGAGATAGTTGCACGCGCTTTATATCGGCGCAAGCGTGCTAGCCTGGGGAGCGATCCGGATCACGGAAGGAGAGCCGGGATGGGCATCGCCGACGACGCGGTGGAGATCCGCGCGCAGGGGTGGCGCACCCTCGCCGCCCTGCACGGGCTCATCGAGACGGCCCTGGAACGGGCGTTGCAGGCCGACCACGACCTGTCCGTGGTCGAGTACACCGTGCTCGACGCCCTCTCCCGACAGGACGGCTGGCACATGCGGATGCGGCAGCTCGCCCGGGCCGCCGCGCTCTCCGGCAGCGCCACGACCCGGCTCGTCACCCGGCTCGAGGAACGCGGCCTGCTGACCCGCATCCTCTGCGCCGACGACCGCCGCGGCATCTACACCGAGCTCACCCCGGCCGGCTGCGACCTGCTCGCCCGGGCTCGGCCGACCCACGACCGGGTGCTCGCCGACGCGCTGGCCGAGGCCGAGGCCACCCCCGAACTCGCCCCGCTGGTCGACGCGCTGCACCGGCTGCCGGCCGCGCGCTGACACCAGCGGGCCGCCCGCCACGCCGCGCCCCCGTTTCGACGTCGCCTCACCGGGGCACGATCCCCGGCGCAGATCGTCGAGAGGGGGTTCGTGATGGCCGAGACCACCACGTCGTCGAACGGCCGGCGGGCGTCCGGCGACACCAGCGGGCGGCAGGGCTCCCGCCGGCGGACCGGGCCGCCGTTCCGCAAGCCCCGGTGGCCCAAGGCGTACGCTTTCGCGCTGGTCACCGGCGCGCTGTTCCTGTTCTCCTGGATCGGGCAGTTCGTCTTCCAGATGGCCGTGGAGAGCAACGAGGCGAGCCAGCACGGCCAGTCGTTCGCCTGGGGCGAGTTCCTGCCGCAGTTCTTCGCCTCGACCCTGGAGAACTGGCAGTCGGAGTTCCTCCAGCTGGTGTGGCAGGCCGCCGGCCTCGCCCTCTTCTACTACTGGGGCTCCTCCCAGTCCCGTGAGTCCGACGAGCGCATCGAGGCGAAGCTCGACGCGCTGCTGCGCGAGCGAGGGCTCGACCCCGAGAACTCCTGAGTCAGGCCACCTCTCCGTCGATCATGCAGTTGTGGTGCCCGGAGCGCGGGATTTTCGCCCCTCATGTCCCCCACCACACTGCATGATCGACGGGCCCGGCCGTGAGCGCGCTCGATCCGGGTTGACCTCAACCCCACTTCACCGTCGAGGCTTGCCGCAGCGACGAGCGGGACGGAGGGACGACGTGCGGGTGATCGAGGTGACCGGGTTCGGTGGCCCGGAGGTGCTCACGCCGACCGAGGCGCCGGACCCGTCGCCCGGGCGCGGCGAGATGGTCGTCGAGGTGGCCGTGGCCGACGTGCTCTGGGTGGAGACGGCCATCCGGCGCGGCGTGGCCGGCGCGCACTTCCCGGTCGTGCCGCCGTACCGGCCGGGGGTGGGGGTGGCCGGCACCGTCGCCGCAGTGGGCGCGGGCGTCGACCCGGCCTGGGTCGGGCGGCGGGTCGTGACGCGCACCGACCACCGGGGCGGCTACCTCGAACGCGCGGTCGTCGCCGCGGACGGCGTGCTCCCGGTCCCCGACGCGGTCTCCCTCCCCGACGCGGCCGCCCTGCTGCACGACGGCGTGACCGCGTTCGGGCTGCTCGACCAGGTGCCGGTACGCGCCGGAGACCGCGTCCTGGTCACCGCCGCCGCCGGTGGCCTGGGCGCGCTGCTGGTGCAGGAGGTCCGCGCGGCCGGCGCCTACGTGGTCGCCGCTGCCCGGGGCGCGGCCAAACGCGACGCGCTGCACCGGCTCGGCGCCGACCTCGTGGTCGACTACGCGGAGCCCGGCTGGACCGGCCAGGTCCGGAAGGCGACCGGCGGGCTGCACGTCGTCCTCGACGGCGCCGGTGGCGCGTACGGCCGGGCGGCGTTCGCGCTGGTCCGCGACGGCGGCTGGTTCTCGGCCCACGGTTCGCCGGCGGGCGGTTTCGCCGTGCCCGACGACCGGGCCGCTCGCGCCCGGGGCGTCCACGCGCTCGGCATCGCCGACGTGCAGTTCACGCCGGAGCGACGACTGCGGCACCTGCGCGCCGCGCTCGACGCCGCGGCGGCGGGGCGGGTCCGGCCGCTGATCGGGCAGACGTTCCCGCTGCACCGGGCCGCCGACGCGCACCGGGCCATCGAGGGCCGCTCGGCCATCGGCAAGACCCTGCTCACCGTCGGACCGCCCGTCGGCTGACCGGCGGCCGGCGCGCGTGCCGGCCCGTCACCCGGCGAGAACCGCGCCGGTACGAAACCGCCGTGCCGCCAGCGGCGAGAACCCGGCGGTGCCGGCCGGCCGCGGCCGGCGTACGGTACGCGGATCGGCGGGCGCGGAGCCGAGCGGCGCCGGCTGCGGGCGCTCCCGGGTGCCCGTACCGGCACGGGACCGGCCCGCCGGTCGCGTCACCGTCGCCGTGCAGGAGGAACCGATGCAGGAGCGCACCCCTCGCCCCGAAGAGCTGGAACCGATCGAACGGGCCGGCGTCGACGAGCTGCGGGCGCTGCAACTGGAGCGGCTGCGCTGGTCGCTGCGGCACGCGTACGACAACGTGCCGCACTACCGGCGGGCGTTCGAGGCCGCGGGCGTGCACCCCGACGACTGCCGCGACCTGGCCGACCTCGCCCGGTTCCCGTTCACCGGCAAGGCGGAGCTGCGGGAGAACTACCCGTTCGGCATGTTCGCGGTGCCCCGCGAGCGGATCGCCCGGCTGCACGCGTCCTCCGGCACCACGGGCCGGCCCACCGTGGTCGGCTACACCCGCGCCGACCTCGCCACCTGGGCCCGGCTCATGGCCCGGTCGATCCGCGCCTCCGGCGGGCGGCCCGGCGACCGGGTGCACGTCGCGTACGGCTACGGCCTGTTCACCGGCGGTCTGGGCGCGCACTACGGCGCCGAGGAGCTGGGCTGCACGGTCATCCCCGTCTCCGGCGGCATGACCGAACGCCAGGTGATGCTGATCCGCGACTTCGAGCCCGAGGTCATCATGGTGACCCCGAGCTACATGCTCGCCATCCTCGACGAGATGCAGCGGCAGGGCGTCGACCCGCGGACGACCTCGTTGCAGGTCGGCATCTTCGGCGCCGAGCCGTGGACCGAGGACATGCGCCGTGAGATGGAGCAGCGGCTCGACATGCACGCCGTGGACATCTACGGGCTCTCCGAGGTGATGGGCCCCGGCGTGGCCAACGAGTGCGTCGAGACCAAGGACGGGCTGCACCTCTGGGAGGACCACTTCTACCCGGAGATCATCGACCCGGTGACCGGCGTGGTCCTGCCCGACGGCGAGCGCGGCGAGCTGGTGCTCACCTCGCTCACCAAGGAGGCCATGCCGGTGGTCCGCTACCGCACCCGGGACCTCACCCGCCTGCTGCCGGGCACCGCCCGGCCGATGCGCCGGATCGAGAAGATCACCGGACGCACCGACGACATGATGATCGTCCGCGGGGTCAACGTGTTCCCGACCCAGATCGAGGAGCTGATCCTGCGTACGCCCGAGCTGTCCCCGCACTTCCAGTGCGTCCTCGACCGGCAGGGACGGATGGACACGCTCACGGTGAAGGTCGAGCGGCGCGCGGACGCGCCCGTCGACGCCGCCGAGCGGGCCGGGGCCGCGCTGGTCGACCTGGTCAAGAACACCATCGGCGTGAGCGTGGCGGTGCAGGTCATCGCCCCCGACGGGGTCGAGCGGTCCATGGGGAAGATGCGGCGCATCGTCGACCAGCGGCGGGCGGGCTGACGTGGGCGGGGAGCGCAACGCCGCGTACGACATGTTCGACGCCGACCTGGCCTCGCGCGGGCTGGGCATCGAGCTGGTCGAGGTGGCCGACGGCGCCGCCGTGGCCCGGATGCGGGTGACCGACGTGATGCTCAACGGCCACGCCATCGCCCACGGCGGCTTCGTGTTCCTGCTGGCCGACACCGCCTTCGCGTTGGCGTGCAACAGCTGGGGGCCGGCCACCGTGGCCGCGGGCGGCGACATCACCTTCGTCCGACCGGTGCGCGCCGGCGAGCTGCTGACCGCCCGGGCCACCGAGCGCACCCGGTACGGCCGCAGCGGCATCTACGACGTCACGGTCACCCGGGACGACGGCGAGGTGGTCGCCGAGTTCCGCGGGCGCAGCCGTACGCTCGCCCGGGCCGACCGCCCGACGGCCGGCGGCGACGCGACCACCGCGGAGGCGACGGGCCGCTGAGCCGGACGGCGCCGGCGGGGGCCGACGCAACGGTGACCGTCCGCATAGGATCGGGCCATGCGGGTCCTGGTCGTCTCCGCGCCGCTGGTCGGGCACGTGTTCCCCATGGCGCCGCTCGCGGTGGCGCTGCGCGACGCCGGGCACGACGTGCTCGTCGCCACCGGAGGCGAGGCCATGTCCGTCGCCGGCTCCGGCCTGGCGGTACGCGACGTCGCGCCGGGGTTCGACTTCGGCCGGATCGCCCGCGGCCTGCTGCTGCGCCACCCTCTGGTCGCCCGTGCGGAGCTCGCCGGCACGGCCGGCACGCGCGGCGCCGGGCTCCTGTTCGGCGCGCTCAACGACCGGCTCGCCGACCCGGTGGTCGCGCTGGCCGCCGACTGGCGGCCCGACCTGGTGCTGCACGAGCCGTTCGCGGTGGCCGGCGCGGTCGCCGCGGCCCGGCTCGGCGTGCCGGCCGTACGACAGGAGAACGCGCTCTTCGACGGCCGCGAGCTGGTCCGGGCGACGACCGCCCGGATGGCCGGAACGCTGCGCCGGCACGGCCTGACCGAGCTGCACCCGCCGGCCGCCGCCGTGGCCGTCGCGCCGCCCAGCGTGCTGCGCCAGGACGGGTGGCCGATGCGCTACGGCTCGTACCTGGGCGGCGGCGAGCTGCCGGCCTGGCTGGCCGAGCCGGGCGACCGCCCGCGCGTGCTGGTCAGCCGCAGCACGCTCACCGGGCCGGGTGGCGGCGGGCCGATGAGCGCCGTGGTGGCCGTCGCCGGGCAGGTCGACGCCGAGTTCGTGCTGGTCCGGCCCGACCGGCGGCTGGCCGGCGCGACGCTGCCCGGCAACGTCCGCACTATCGGCTGGATCCCGCTGCCCGCCGCCCTGCCGGCCAGCGCCGCGCTGGTGCACCACGGCGGGGCGGGCAGCATCTACCACGCGCTCGCCGCCGGCGTACCGCAGCTGGCCACACCCGGCCCCGGCGACCGACGCCAGAACGCCGACCTGGTCGCCCGCCGCGGGGCGGGTCTCGCGGTCCGTCCCCGGGACATCACCGCCGAGACGCTGACCCGGCTGGTCACCGATCCCGCCCTGCGTACGGCGGCACGGGAGGTCGCCGACGAGATCGCCGCGATGCCGGCGGCGAGCGAACTGGTGTCCCGCCTCGAAGCGCTCCGCTGACGCGTCCGGGTCCCGGCCCGGCCGCGGCGGCGGGCCGGACGCCTCGGCGCCTGCACGGTGCGCGGTCCGGGCGTCGCCCGGCGCGCGTCGGTGGCGCTGCACGGCGTGTGGCGCGCGTCCGTGGCGCTGTGCGGCGTGCGGCGATGCGCGGCCTGGCCGGCGGGGCGCGCCCGGGATGCCCGGCCAGGCCGGCGCGATGCGGCAGGATGTCCGGATGCGACACGTCGTGCTGTTCCACTCCGTGTTCGGGCTGCGGCCCGCCGTGCTGGCCGCCGCCCACCGGTTGCGTGCCGCCGGGCGCCAGGTCACCACCCCCGACCTGTACGGCGTGCCGGCCGCCGACACCGTGGAGGAGGGCTTCGCCCTGTTCGAGAAGATCGGGCAGGACACGGTGCTCGACCGGGCCCGTGACGCCGTCGCCCCGCTGCCGCCGGAGACGGTACTGGCCGGTTTCTCGATGGGCGCCGGGGTGGCCGGCGCCGTGCTCGCGGACCGTCCGGCCACGGCCGGGCTGCTGCTCCTGCACGGCACCGGGGGCGCGCCCGCGGACGTCCGGCCCGGACTGCCCGTGCAGCTGCACCTCGCCGACCCGGACCCGTACGAGCCACCCGACGAGGTGGACGAGTGGCGGCGGTCGATGGCCGACGCCGACGCCGGGCTGGAGGTCTTCCGGTACCCGGGCGCCGGGCATCTCTTCACCGACCCCGACGTGCCGGACTACGACCCCACCGCCGCCGAGGCGGCCTGGATGCGGGTCCTCGCCTTCCTCGACGGCCGCTGAGTACACGGGCGGGCGGAACCGGGAGCGCCGCCGGTGCGGGGCGGAACGGTCAGCCCCCGATGGCGTCGAGTTCGGCGAGCGCGTCGGCCGGCAGGTCCAGCGCGGCGGCGGCCACGTTCTCGCGCAGGTGGGCCACCGAGGAGGTGCCCGGGATCAGCGCCATGGTGGGGGACCGGCGCAGCAGCCACGCGAGGGCGACCTGCTGCGGGGTGGCCCCCAGCCGGTCCGCGACCCGCACCAGCGTCTCGGACTGCAACGGGTTGAACCCGCCGAGCGGGAAGAACGCGGCGAAGCCGATGTTCTCGGCCGCGCACCGGTCGACCAGCGGGTCGTCCTGCCGCCGCGCGAGGTTGTAGAGGTTCTGCACGAGCACCACCGGCGCGATGGCCTGTGCCTCGGTGAGCTGCGCGTCGGTGACGCCGCTGAGGCCGAGGTGCCGGATGAGGCCCTGCTCGCGCAGCTCGGCGAGGGCGGCGAACTGGTCGGTGAGCGGCGCGTCCGTGGTGCCCTCGGCCGTACCGACCCGCAGGTACACCACGTCGAGCGTGTCCACGCGCAGGTGCTCGAGGTTCTCCCGTACCTGGGCTTTCAGGTCCGCCGGGTCCAGCGAGAACAGCCAGGAACCGTCGTTGCCCCGGCGCGCACCGACCTTGGTGGCGATCGTCAGCCCCGCCGGGTACGGGTGCAGGGCCTCCCGGATCAGCTCGTTGACCACCACCGGGCCGTAGAAGTCGGCGGTGTCGATGTGGGTGACGCCGAGGTCCACCGCCTCCCGGAGCACCGCGAGCGCCTGGTCGCGGTCCTTCGGCGGGCCGAACACGTGGGGTCCGGCGAGCTGCATGGCCCCGTACCCCATCCGGCTGATGGTGAGGTCGTCGGCGAGGGTGAGGTTGGTGCTGGTCATCAGGTCTACTCCCGGTGGGCGGAATGTCGGTTCGCCGATGATTCGAGGCTATCGGCGCCGCTTCGACTCTGCGCCGCGTGCGGGATGCCCGGAAGGCCGGGACGTTCCTGGGACCACGGGTACCAGTCAGGGCGACGGCGCCGGATCGACCCCGTTCCGAGACGGGCCCGCGACGAGGCCGTCACGTTGATCGACTCGGGTTCCGTGAAGTCGCGGTGTGCGGCTGTGGTGGATACCGCGACTTGCGGGAACTCGTGTCGATCACGGGCCGGTCGGCGCCGACGGACACTCACGCGCGGCCGTTCGCCCTGATCTGGTCGGTGACCGCTCAGGCGGCGGAGAGTTCCGCCCAGGGCGGCGGGACGCGCTGGGCCTGGCGGGGCCCGGCCGGCGCTGACCCCGGGGCGATCCCGATCGTGCCGGCCAGCACGACCGGCCCGGGTAACTCGTCGGCCTCCAGGCCCGGGACCGGACGCGGCCGGACGTCCGGCACCGGCTCTGGCCGGACGGGCCGCGCCCAGGGCGGGACCGCTTCCGTCCGCGCCCCGCGCACCACGCCGAGCGGCGCGCGTCCGGCCCGCCGCACCTCCGGCCCGTCGGACTCCACTGCAGGCGACGCCACGGTCGGTGGCGCGACCCGGGACTCCGCCAGCACGGGTGAGATCCGGGGAGATCCGTCTGCCACGGACCCGCCGCCCGGCGTCGCCGGCACAGGCCCGCCACGGAACTCCGCCGCCGCTGGCTCGATCCGGGACGCCGCCGACACCGGGACGGGCCGGGGGGCCGCCGCGCCGGCCGGGTGGACGGGCGGGGCCTGTCGACGGGTGGCGGGCCGGTGCGGCGCCGGCCCGGCGGGAACCTCCCCGGCGGGCGTGGCGGGGCCGCCGGCGGGCCCGGCAGGACCCCTTCGCAGATCGGCCCGGCGGAGACGCTGGGACAGGACGACGTCGGCGGCGCGCTGCGTGAACGCGGCGCGGAACCGGCGGGGGAGTCGATCGGCGGCGACCCGGCGCAGGGCGGGGGACGCGAGCGCGTACCCGCCGCCGGCGTGCCGGAGCAGGAGCCCGGCGGCCACCAGGGCGCTCAGCGCCGGCGGCACTCGGCCGGGCGACCAGTCGAGCACCCGTTCGACCTCGTCCGCCGTGAACCCCGGCGGCAGGACCGCACCGGCCATCAGCACCGCCCGTCGCGTACCGTCCAGCCGGTCCAGGTCGGCGCCCACCACGCGACCGACGGACTCGGGCAGGGGCGGTGCCGCCCGGTTCGTGCCGTGGGCCAGCGAGTGGACGTACGCGGTGGCGTGCCCGGGATTGCCACCGACGAGCGGGAGCAGTCGCGTGACGAGGCTGGCCGGCTGACCGGCGCGCGTCAGCAGTTGGCGCAGCAGCCGGCCGGTCTGCACCGGAGCCAGCGGTCCCAGCGTCACCCGGCATCCGCTCTCCGCCGGCGTTCCGGATCCGGGTGCGGCGGGCAGCGCGGCGGCCCGGTCCGGGTGGTGCAGGGCGACGACCGCCAGCGGCAGTTCCCGCGCGGCGGCCGCCACGAACAGTGCGTGCAGGAAACGGTCCACCGCCGGGGCGGCGCGGTCCAGATCGTCCACCGCGACGACGAGGGGCCCGCGGGCGGCGAGGCGCAGCAGCACCTCCTGGCACCAGGCCACGCCCTCGGCTGTGGAGGGCGTGTCGTCGGGCGCCGCGAGCAGCCGCTCCAGCGCGGGCAGCGCGGTCGCAAGCCGGGACGGCGGAAGCAGCCCCGCCAGGGTCGCGGCGAGCCGTTCGCCCACGACCGGCGCCGGCTCCCGCGCGCCCGCTCCGGCGACGCCACTCAGGAGACGCGCCAGCGGGGCCAGGGGCTCGTCGGGGTACGGCGGGCAGGCCGCGACGCACCAGCGCACCGGCACCCCGTCGACGGCGTCGACGGTCCGGGTCAGCTCGTCGAGCAGCCGGCTGCGGCCACTGCCGGACGGGCCGACCACCGACACCCAGCGCGGGCTGCGCTCGCGTACCGCCTGGACGATCCGGTCGCGGGCGGTGGCCACCTCGCGGCGCCGGCCGACCAGCGGGCCGTCGTGCCGGCCCGGCCGCGGCGCGGCCGGGGCGAGCGCGTGCCACACCTCCATCGCGGGCGCCCGGCCGGGGACCGTCACCGGGGTGAGCCGCCGCTGCGCCATCAGCCCGGCGGTTGCCCGGTGTGTCGCCGCGCAGCAGACGACCCCGCCCGGCGGCGCGTACTCCTGCAGGCGCGCCGCGGTGGTGATCACCGCGCCGCTGGCCGCTCCGTGCCCGCCGTCGCGGGCCGCCGCGAGGTCCACGACGGCCTCGCCGGTGGCCACGCCGACCCGGACCCGGATCGCGACGCCGCCCGGCAACGCCCGCCGGTCCAGCTCCCGCTGGATCTCCAGCCCCGCCCGGACCGCCCGGTACGCGTCGAACCCGTCGGAGGTGCGCGCGCCGAACAGCGCCATGACGGCGTCGCCGATGTACTTCTCCACCACACCCTGCCAGCGGCGCAGCACACCGGCGACGGTGTCGAAGTACGCCCGCTGCACCGCCCGTACGTCCTCCGGGTCCAGCCGGTCCACCAGAGCCGTCGAACCGACGATGTCGACGAACAGCACGCTCACCGTCCGTCGCTCCTCCGGCACCGGCCAGCTCGACGACGGAACCCGCGGCGCGGCGGCGACGATCGTGGACATGCCTCGCACCTGCCCTTTCCCCCCCGGTTGACGGCTCACGACCCTCGGAGACTCGCACCACTGACCCGACGGGGGATCGGTAGGACGACGTATGTCGGCCGCCCGCAACATTTGGTCACATTGCCGACGGGATGAGTACCGGATGGCCGTAACGGCCGTAGAACGGTGCGGGGGCCTGTGACTAGGCTTCGTGTCATGGCCAGCGATGTGGACACGGCACCGCTCGTCGGCCGGGCCGACCTGGTGAAGTCGGTCCGGTCGGCGCTGCTCGACGACGTCGCGCAGGGGCACACCGCTGCCGTCTTCCTCACCGGCGAGAGCGGGGTGGGCAAGACGCGGCTGCTGCGCGAGGTGGGCGCGCACCTGCGTGACGCCGGCGCCCTCGTGCTTACCGGCTCCTGCCTCGACATCGGCGACGCGTCGCCGCTGCACCCGCTGCTCCAGGCGCTGCGCCGCTTCGACGCGGAACTGTCCACCTCGCACACCCGCACCTCGTCGGCCGTCCGTGCGCTGTTGCAGATGTTCGCCGAGGAGACGGCCGGGCCCGACGGCGCCGGCGCGCTGCTGGAGCGGGTCTCCCGCGGGTTGCACCTGATCGCCGAGGGCCGGCCGCTCGTGCTGATCCTCGACGACCTCCAGTGGGTCGACCGGAGCACCCGCCAGCTCCTGCTCTACCTGCTCGCCGGCCTCGGTGACCTCCAGCTGTCGGTGCTCGCCGCGGTGCGCGCCGAGTCGTTGCAGGGCGCCCACCCGCTGCGCCGCGTGCTCACCGAGCTGCGCCGGCTGCGTACGGTGCAGGTGCTCGACCTCGCCCCGCTCGACCGGGCGGCCACCGAGCAGCTCGCCACGGCGGTGGTGGGCGGGACGTTGCCGGCGGAGGCGGCCGAGCAGGTGTGGCAGCGCAGCGGTGGCAACCCGTTCGTCATCGAGGAGCTGGCACGGGACCTGCGCGACGGCCGGGACGGGCTCAGCGACACCCTGCGGGAGATCTTCCTGGCCCGGGTCGACGCGCTTCCCCAGCACGCGCACACCGTGGTGCACGCGGTCGCGGCCGGCGTGGAGCCCGTGGAGCACTGGCTGCTGGCCCGGGTGGTCCGGCTGCCCGAGCAGGAGCTCATCGAGGCCGTCCGGGCGGCCGTCGCGCACCGGCTGCTGGTCGGCGCCGACGACGGCTACCGGCTGCGCCACCGGCTGGTGGCCGAGGTGCTCGAGCACGAGCTGCTGCCGGCCGAGCGTTCGGCGTTGCACCGCCGGTACGCCGAGGCCCTGACCTCGGCGGAGGCCGAGCTGCACCAGGCCCGGCTGGCGCATCACTGGCGGCTGGCCGGTGAGCCGGCCCGCGCGCTTCCGGCGGCGGTGGCCGCCGCGCAGGAGGCCGAGCGGCTGCACGGTTACGCGGAGGCCCACCGGCACTGGTCGGCGGCGTTGCAGCTGGCCGACGCGCCGGCCGTCGGCCCGCGCACGGTAGACCGCACCGACCTGTTGAGGCAGGCCGCGGAGGCGGCCCACCACTGCGGCGAGCACGCCCGCGCCCTGGCGCTGCTGGAGGAGCTGGCCGGCGCCGGCGGCATGTCGACCTGCGCGCTGCACATCCGCCGGGCGCGGTACCTCGCGGCGGCCGGGCGTTCCGCGCTCGCCGAGGAGGAGTACCGGCGGGCGCTGGAGGCCGACGACTGCACCCCGCGCGAGCGGGCGACCGCCGCCGCGCACCTGGCCGAGCTGCTGCTGCACCTCGGGCGGTACGCCGATGCGGGCCGCCGGGCCCGCGAGGCGCTGGAACTCGCGGCGGCCGAGGACGGTTCCGTCTCGGAGGTGGTGCTCGCGAGCGCGGCGCTGGGCTTCAGCGAGGCCTACCTGGAGGACCCGGACGCCGGCCTCGCGGTGATGCGCCGGGCGCTGGAGATCGCCGAGCGCGCCGGCCGGCCCGACGACGTGGCGTGCGCGTACCTGCACCTGGCCGAACTCCTCACCGGCCCGCTCAACATCCTCGAGGAGGGGGTCGTGGTGGCCCGCCGGGGCGCCGAGCGGGTCGCCGAGCTGGGGTTGGGCCGCACGTACGAGACGCGGCTGCTGGCGATCGCCACCAACGGGCTGTTCCGGGTGGGCCAGTGGGCCGAGGCGGAGAAGGTGGTCGCCGCGGCGCTGCGGCACCGGCCGTCCGGCGCCGACGCCGTGGAACTGCTGCTGGCCCGGTGCCGGCTGTCGGTGGGCTACGGCGACATCGAGGCGGCCGACCGGGATCTCGACTCGGTGGCGACCGTGCTCGCCGGCGGTGGCGCCCGGCACGTCATCCCGCTGCTGACCCTGCGCGCCGGCCTGGCCATGTGGCAGGGCCGGCACGACCTCGCGCGCCAGGCGGTGCAGCGCGGGCTGACCGAGAGCCGCTCCGACGACGTGGCCATCCTCGCGGCGCTGGTCTGGCACGGTCTGCGCGCCGAGGCCGAGGCCCACGCCAGCCGCACGGTCGAGGTCGACCGGACGGCGGTGCGCCGGCTGCGCGACGTGGCGCAGCGGGTGGCCCGCAAGAGCGAGAAGGCGGCCCGGCCGGTGCGCAACGTGGTCGACGGGTTCCTGGCGCTCTGCGACGCCGAGGTGAGCCGGCTCGACGACAACGACCCGGAGCTGTGGGCCCGGTCGGTGGCCGAGTGGGACCGGCGCAACCACCCGTACCCGGCGGCGTACTCCCGGCTGCGGCAGGCCGAGGCGCTGCTGGCCCGCCGCGCACGGGTGGCGACCGCCGGCAAACTGCTGCGCGAGTCGTACCGGATGGCGCAGGTCCTGGGCGCGGTGCCGCTGACCTCGGAGATCCGGACGCTCGCCACGCGGGCCCGGGTGGCGCTCGACGAGCGGGAACAGTCCCGCGGCGGCCGGGATGTGACGCCGGTGGTGGGTGACGAACTGGCGACGCTCACCGCCCGGGAGCGGGAGGTGCTCGCCGCGGTGGCCGAGGGGCTGACGAACAAGGAGATCGGCCAGCGGCTGTTCATCAGCGAACGGACGATCGGCGTGCACGTCTCGCACATCTTCGACAAGCTCCAGGTCCGCACCCGCGTCCAGGCGAGCGCCATCTATCTGCGCAACCGGCGCGGCTGACGTACGTCGGCGGCGCGCCGTATACGTCGTTCTACTGATCCGACGGACAGCGTCGGCTGGAAGGCTGTGCCCTGTCGCCATCGGCGGGCAGGTGCCGCGTACCACTGTGGAGGAACAATGACGGAACCGGTCTGGGGCCCCGTGCACCGGGACATCGTCGACCTGCTCGCCGACCACCCCGCCGACGTCCCGGCGGTGGTGGACCACCTCACGAAGCTCCAGGACATGCTGGTGCGGCTGCCGCCGCTGCTGGACAGCTGCCCCCTGGCGGACTTCAACAAGCTCTACCTGACCATCACGACGACGGTGCTGGACGGGCTCTACGACGACCGCTTCGTCGACCCGGTCTTCCTGTCGCGGCTCGACGTGGAGTTCGCCGCCCGCTACTTCGACGCGCTGCGGCTCTGGACGGATTCGAGCCCGGGCACCCCGAAGGCCTGGTCGTGCCTGTTCGAGCGGATGCGCGGCCCGGACGCCCGGCCGCTGCCCTCCGCGGCGGCCGGGGTGAACGCGCACATCAACTTCGACCTGCCGTTCGCGCTGGTCACCACGTTCGACCACCTGGAGTCCGAGCCGGTCGACGGCACCGACCAGCACCGCGACTACCTCGAGATCAACAACATCTTCGCGGAGAAGATCCCGGGGCTGCGTCGCGGCTACCTGGAGCGGTGGCAGCTGCTCATCGACATGGTCAACGGCGACATCGACGACTGGTACCAGGGGGAACTGGTCGAGTACACCCGCGACGTCGCCTGGCGCAACGCGCAGAAGATCTGGCGGTGCCGGCACGATCCGGCCGCCCACGAGTGTGAGCGGGGCCGGCTCGATTCCACGGCCGCCGCGCTCGGTCGGCTGCTGCTGTCGCCCCTCGGGGCGTTCCTGCAGTAGCCGGGACGGGGGGTCCCCGCGTTCCGTCCGGGGGGCGGAACGCGGGGGCGTGTCCCCGCGAGGGGACGAACGCACACCGGCGCGTCCACGCGGAGGGGGGTCTGACGCGTGGACGCGTCCGTGCGCCGGGGGCGGGGGGAGCGCGCCCCCGGCGCACGGATGGGTGCTGATCGACTGGGACGGCGCCGGGCTGGGCTCGCGGCTGTGGGACCTGGCGTACGCGGCGCAGAGCATGGCCGGGATGCGGCGAGTGCGACCGGCGTGCGAGTCGGCCGTTCCGCTCGCGGAGCGGGCGCTGCTGGACTGAGGGCCCTTACCCCTGGCGGGTGGATCGGTGGGCACGGGGGTGTCGGCGCGCCCCCACCGGGTACGTCCGCGCCATGACGCTCCCCACCCGGCGGCGACCCGCCGCCCGGCCCCGGCCCGCACGGCCCGCCCCGGCGCGACCGGGTGGCCCGGCGCCACACCCCACGGGCGGTACGCGGTGAGCGGTCTGCGGTTCCCGTTCCGCTTCGATCCGCCGTTCCGCCCCGCGCTGGCGTTGCTCGGCGTCCGGCCCGAGACGGCGTGGGTCGAGGTGGACGAGGCCCGGCTGCTCGTCCGGTTCGGCCCCTGGCGCCTCACCACCGCCCGCGCCAACGTGGCCGGGGTGACGCGGGGCGGGCCGTACCGCTGGTGGCGGGTGATCGGCCCGCACCTGTCGCTGGTCGACCGCGGCGTCACCTTCGGCAGCAGCACGAGCCCCGGGCTCTGCGTCCGCTTCGGCACGTCGGTGCCGGCCCTGGCTCCGGGCTCGTGGCTGCGCCACCCGGCGGTCACGGTCACCGTTGCCGACCCGGACGCCCTGGCCGACGCGCTCGGCGGGACCGGACGGTAGGCCCGGCTTCCCCGGTTTGTTGCGGTGCCGGCGGGGAGCACCACCTACGGTCGGGGCAGGAGCCGACGAGTTCGGGGCGGGGACATGGCGGAGGAGCACGGGGGGAAACCACGCCGGGCGCACGGGCGGCGGCAGCCGTCCGGGCCCGACCCGGCGCTGCGTGCCGCCCGCGATCCGAAGCGCCCGGAGCCCGGGGGCCGCCGGGTGGTCGTCCCCGAGCGGGTGCAGAGTCCGGTACGTCCCGCGCCGCCCCCCGGCCGCCTGCTCGCCTGGCTGTTCCGGCACCGGGTGCAGCCGGTCGGCCCGGAGGCGGTGGAGGGGCAGACCCGGGCGCACCCGTGGTGGCAGGTGATGTGCCTGACGGGTGTCGACTACTTCTCCACCCTGTCCTATCTCCCCGGCATCGCGGCGGTGGCCGCCGGGGCGCTCTCGCCGCTGGCGACGCTGCTGATCGTCGCGCTGACGCTGTTCGGGATGCTGCCCATGTACCGGCGGGTGGCCCGGGAGAGCCCGCACGGGCAGGGTTCGGTCGCGATGCTGGAGCGGCTGCTGCCGTTCTGGCGGGGCAAGATCTTCGTGCTGGTCCTGCTCGGCTTCGTGGCCACCTCGTGGATCATCACGATCACGCTGTCGGCGGCCGACGCCACCGTGCACCTGCTGCAGAATCCCTACCTTCCGGAGGGCTTCAGCGGCCGGCCCGTCGCCGTGGCGGTCACGGTGGGGCTGCTGCTCGTCCTCGGCGGGGTCTTCCTGCTCGGGTTCCGGGAGGCGGTCGCGGTCGCGATTCCGCTGGTCGCGGCGTTCCTGGCGCTCAACGGGATGATCGTGGCGGTGGCCCTGGCCCGCATCGTCGGCGACCCCGGGACGCTCTCCGACTGGGGCGACGCGCTCATGGCGGGGTCCGGCGGTCCCGGCGACGTGCTGGTCACTGCCGTGCTCGCGTTCCCGCTGCTGGTGCTGGGGCTGTCCGGTTTCGAGACGGGCGTGAGCATGATGCCGCTGGTGGCCGGCCACGGCGCGGACCGCGAGGCCCGGCTGGCCGCCCGGATCCGCAACACCCGGCGGCTGCTCGCCACGGCCGCGTTCATCATGTCGGTGTACCTGCTGCTGACCACGTTCGTCACCACGGTGCTCATCCCCGCCGAGGAGTTCCAGGCCGGCGGGGCGGCCAACGGGCGTGCCCTCGCCTTCCTCGCGCACACCTACCTGGGCGAGGGGTTCGGCACGGTCTACGACGTGAGCAGCGTGCTGATCCTGTGGTTCGCGGGCGCCTCGGCGATGGCCGGTCTGATCAACATCGTGCCGCGCTATCTCCCGTCGTACGGCATGGCGCCGGAGTGGGGTCGGGCCGTGCGTCCGGTCGTGGTGGTCTACACCCTGCTCAGCATCGCGATCACGATCGCGTTCGAGGCGGACGTCGACGCGCAGGCCGGCGCGTACGCCACCGGGATCCTGGCCATGATGGTCTCGGCGGCGATCGCGGTGGCGATCTCCACCCTCCGTCAGGGCCGGCGCGTCGCGGCGACCGGCTTCACGGTGCTCACCGTGGTGTTTCTGTACGCGCTGGGCGACAACGTCATCGAACACCCCGACGGCATCGCGATCTCCGGCCTGTTCATCCTCGGCATCATCGTGGTCTCGCTGGTCTCCCGGGTCACCCGGACCACCGAGCTGCGGGCCGAGCGGATCGAGTTCGACGAGCCGGCCCGGCGGTTCGTCGCTGAGTCGCTGGCCCACGACGGCCGGCTGCACCTGATCGCCAACAAGCGCGACAGCGGCGCGATGAAGGAGTACACGCTCAAGGAGCGCGCCCAGCGGGCCATGAACCCGGTGCCCGGCGCCGCGGACGTGCTCTTCCTGGAGATCGACGTGGTCGACCCGTCGGAGTTCAGCCACGTGCTGCGGGTGCACGGTGTGGAGGTCGGCGGGTTCCGTGTGCTGCGGGCGAGCAGCCCGGCGGCCCCGAACGCGATCGCGGCGATCCTGCTCGCCCTGCGGGACGCGACCGGTGTGCGGCCGCACGCGCACTTCGAGTGGTCGGAGGGCAGCCCCGTCGCGCACCTGCTGCGCTACCTGATCCTGGGCCGGGGGGACACCCCGCCCGTGGTCCGGGAGATCATCCGTCGTAGCGAGCCCGACCCGTCCCGCCGGCCGGGCATCCACGTGGGCGGCTGAGCATCCGCCCGGGCTTTCCGGTGGGCGATCGACACGTGCCGGGCGAGCCGATCTCGAAGATGAATGGCAGGGCTATTCACGTTCACGCCTTACTGTCCGTATTGCACCACTATCGTGACCTTTGGTGGGTCGACGTCCTGTCACTCGCCCCGCGCCCGTTTCGGCGCGGCCGTGTTCAGGCAGTCACGAGAGGCGGAGACGATGTCCACGTACCGAGCGGGCCGGCGGGCAGGGCGACCCAGACGACGGTCACGATGGTTCTTAGCCGGGGGCCTGCTGGCAGGCAGCCTCGTGGTGGGGGTAGCGGGTGCCGGCGGCGCCCTGGCGGCCGGCCGCGACCTTCCCTTCCTCGCCTCCGGCGGCGCCGCGAACCTCCTGCGCGGTGAGGACGCCGGCCGGGAGGACGGCGGGAACGCCGACCGGGAGCCGGCCGGTGACGGCGCCGGCCGGCCGGACGGGTCGAACGGGGACGGGCGGGACGGCGGTGCGCGTGAGCCGGAGCGGCGCGACAGCGGGGGCGAGCGGACGCACACTCCCGGGACCGGGCGTCACCCGGTCGTGTCCGTCCCCTGCGACGCGGCCAAGCTCGTGGCGGCGCTCGTGCAGGCCAACGCCGAGGGCGGCGCGTCGCTGCGGCTCGCATCGAACTGCACGTACACGCTGACGCAGGCGTTCCACCAGGTCGACGAGTACGACGGCGGTATCCGCGACGCCCGGGAGGCGGCCGACGCCGCCGAGACCCCGGGCGACGCCGAGGCGCCACCGCACAAGCCCGAGGACGACAAGGCCGGGCTGCCGGTGGTCTACCAACCGATCACCATCGACGGCGACGGCGCCGTCATCGAGCGCGACGTGCACGCCGAGGACTTCCGCTTCTTCACCGTCCGCGACGGTGGCGAGCTGACCCTGCGGAACGTCGAGCTGCGCAACGGCCGTTCGAAGATCGAGGGCGGCAGCGTCCACGTCGTGCACGGGGCGACCGCCGTCGTCGAGCGCGTCACCGTCACCGGAAGCACCTCGCTCTCCGCGGAGGGCGGCGGCGGCGGGATCTTCAACGACGGCAACATGGTCGTCACCGACAGCACCTTCGTGGGCAACAGCGCCGCTGGCGCCGCGGGCAAGGGCGGGGGCCTGCTCAACGGCGGGGTGCTGACGCTGCGGGGGTCGCAGTTCCACCACAACAGTGCCAACGCGTACGGCGGCGGCCTCGGCAACTACCGCGGGGCGGCGGACGTGGACACCACGACCTTCGCCCAGAACAGCGCGGCGCAGGGCGGTGGCCTGGCCAGCTTCTCGGCCCGGACGAAGGTCCTCGACACCACGGTGGTGGGCAACACCGCGCAGATCGGCGGCGGCATCGCCAACTCCGACGCGGTGATCGTGCTGCGCGGCATGACGATCCGGGACAACACCTCCACCCTCAAGGGCGGCGGCATCTCCACGGTGAAGGGCCTGCTCCCGATCGACGACAGCGTGATCGCCGGCAACACGACCCACGGCGTCGGCGGCGGCATCTACGCCGAGAAGTCGAACGTGCTCGTCCGCGGCAGCGACGTTGCCGGCAACGAGGCGGTCGGCTCCGCCTCCAAGGGCGGCGGGATCTACGCGACCGCCGGCCAGGTCTCGCTCTACACGAGCAAGGTCGTGCGCAACGGCGCGTCCGTCCAGCCGGGCGGCATCTTCGCCCAGCACGCCCGGGTCCGCATCGACGACGAGAGCGTCATCGTCGAGAACGAACCGACCAACTGCGCGGGGAACGCGGCACCGGTGGCGACCTGCTTCCGCTGACGCGAGCCGGCGTCCGTGAGGGCGCACCCGCCCGCCCGTGGCGATCGAGACGATCGTCGCGGGCGGGCGTCCGCGTGCGTCCGCGTGCGTCCGCGTGCGTCCGCGTGCGTCCGCGTGCGTCCGCGTGCGTCCGGCAACGCTCGCCCGCGACCCGGCCCGGGTCGGGGCGCCGGCCTCGGGTGTACGCCGCGCCCGCTCAGCCGAGCGCGCGCAGCCGCCCCGCGAGGTCGCTCGCGAAGAAGTCGAGGAAGCCGTCCGGGTCCGGGCCGGCGTTCTGGAGCACGATGTGGTCGAAGCCGGCCTCGACGTAGCTGCGGACCTTCGCCACGTGCGCCTCCGGGTCCGGGCCGATCGAGAAGAGCTGCCGGATGTGCTTCTCCTCCACGTGCGCGCTGGCGGCGTCGAAGTTCGCCGGGTTGGGCAGCTCGCTCATCACCTTCCAGCCGGTGACCAGCCACCGGCTGGTCTGCAGCACCGCCTGGACCGCCTGCTGGTCGTCGGCGGCCCACGCCATCGGGGCCTCGGCGTAGCGGGGGCCCTGCCCGCCGGCGGCCCGGTACCGGTCGACGATCGCGCTCTCCGGCTCGGTGGCGAAGAGACCGTCGCCGAGTTCCGCCGCGAGGGTCGCCGAGTCGTGTCCGCTCGCGGCCACCGCGATGACCGGCGGCGTGTCCGGAAGGTCGAACACCCGTGCGTCCTCCAACTGGAGGTGCCTGCCCTCGTACGACTGGTAGCCGCCGCGCCAGAGCAACCGGATGATCTCCAGCGCCTCGCGCAACCGCTCGTGCCGTCCCCGGACGCTGGGGAAGCCCTGCCCGACCACGTGCTCGTTGAGCCGCTCGCCCGCACCGACGCCCAGCGTGAAACGGCCGTCGGAGATCAGGGCCATCGTGGCGGCGGCCTGGGCGATGATCGCCGGGTGGTACCGGACGCTGGGGCAGGTGACGCCGGTGACGAGCCCGATCCTGCTGGTCTGGCCCGCGATCGAGCCCAGCATGCTCCAGGTGAAGCCGGAGTGTCCCTGGACGTCGAGCCAGGGGTGGTAGTGGTCGCTCATCTCCACGAAGTCGAATCCGACCTGCTCCGCGCGGACGGCCTGGCGGATGATCTCCTTCGGTGCGTACCCCTCCGTGGACAGCTTGTAGCCGATCTGCATGCCGGTGCTCCCCGTCGGTCCGTTGCCGAGCAGCAGCCCTTCCCGCCGGGCGGTCCGGCAAACCCGCCACCCCGACCACAACCCAGCCTCCTAGGACGGTGTAGGCGGTGTAGCGCGCCTCGACACGTGCGGACCGGGGGACGCGTCGTCGTGCCGGCGTCTCACGCGACGCGTCGTCGTGCCGGCATGACGCGGGCCGCGTTGTTAGGCATGACGCGGCCCGCGCCGTGGAACGGGCGCGGGCCGGGCGGTACGAGGGCCGTCCCGCCGCCGACGGGCGGGCCGGCCGATGTCCTACTTGGACGGCTCGGGGAGTTCGCAGTCGACCTTCGGGTTGGCGCCGATGTAGTTCAGGGGCCCGGCCACGATGGTGACCAGGATGGTGCCGGCCTCCGCGCAGTTGGTGTCGTCGCCGCTGTAGTAGCCGCGCTGGCCGGCGGCGATAGCGCCGATGATCAGCCAGATCACGACGATGACTCCGAGTATCGACGAGCCACGCATGGCGTTCCTCCGAGGGGTTGTGGTGGGTTCGAGGTGCAGGCGTACGTACCCAGTCGCGGCGAACGGCTAACGGTGCCGACGATCGGCGGCCCGGGTGGGCCGACCGGGTGTCACCGGCGATCCGGTGGTACGACGGGGCATCGGCCGGCCGCACCACGTCCCGGGCGGGGACTATCGGATCGAGGACCGATCTCCGCGCCGGATGTCACCGCCGACGTAGAACTGGCGTCACGGCACCCGCCGAGGAGGAGCCATGCCCGTCCCGACACCGACCCGGTACATCGACCACCCGGCCGACGTCGCCTTCGCGGCCCGTGCCCTGGCCGGCGGCGCGGTCGTCGTAGCGGCCTTCGGGAACTTCTACGCCGTCGTGAGCCGCCCCGACGCGGAGACGGTCGGTCGCGTGAACCTGGCGAAGGGCCGGCCCGCCGACCAGGTGGGCAGCGTCACCGCCGTGGCGGACCGGATTCCGTCCATGTTCGACTGGTCCCGCATCTCGCCGCGGCTGCCCGAGCGGCGGGTGCGCCAGCTCATGGACGCCCTGTACGGCGCCGGGCCGTTCGGTTTCCGGGGCCCGGCCGCCGACCGGCTGCCCACCCACCTCACCCGGTACGACCGGGGAGTCCGCACCGCTCAGGTGATCGCGCCCGGGACGGGCTGCCTGTCGAACGCGTTCTTCGCGCACGCCACCGCCGAGGCAGGGGTGGACCACCTCTACATCACCTCGGCCAACCGCTCCCGCCATCTCACGGGCGCCGACGAGGAGCCCGCGCACTGGAAGGCCGACGCGATCGCCGCCGACTTCGCCCACCTGCCCGACCTCGTCGTCCTCGCGCACCGCGACGAGGCGGCCGCCCGGGCCGCGTACCCGCGGCACCTGCCGACGTCCGTCACGCTGCTCTCCTTCCACCTGCCCGAGGGGGAGTGGGAGGAGCCGCCGGTGCTCATCGTGGACCGGCACGGCTCGCTGCACGTCGACGACGTACGCCGGGCCGCCGCGCCACTCGGCCTGCAGGTACGCCTCGGTGCCGGCGCCGGGCGACGGCTGCGCGTCCGCGCGTACGCGAAGGCGCTGGTGTGACCGGCGGCGCCGCGCGCGGCCGGACGCGGTCAGTGCGGTGGTAGCGGCGCCTCGGGTGGGCGGCCCCAGCTGCGCCGGGCGTCGGCGACGGCCACCCCGGCCAGCACCAGCATGGCGCCCAGCGAGCTGAACACCGGGGGCAGGAAGATCAGGAGCGGGGCGATGGTGAGCAGCGCCAGAAGCGCCCCGGGGCGGGAGTAGGAGACCCGGCTGAACACCTCGTACTCGAACGCGGCCCGGCCGGCCAGGAACAGCGCCGGGCCGCCGAGGATGACGGCCAACCAGGCCGGCGGGGTACGGCCCTCGTGCCCGTGCAGGACCAGATCGAAGCCGGCCGCGGTGGTGACCACGCCCGCGACCATCAGCAGGTGCGTGTACGGGGCGGTGTTGAGGAACTTGCGCGGAGCCCGGGAGGTGGCGATGGCGACGGGCAGCAGCTCGCCGGACTTGTGCACGTAGATCCGCCACAGCAGCAGGGTGGTGACGAAGACGATCCCGAACGACGCGATGTTCTTCAGCTCGGAGTGCGCCAGGTTGAACAGGGTGCCGATGGTCAGGATGCAGTCGCCCAGCGCGATGATGAAGAACTGCTGGTAGCGCTCGGAGAGGTGCTCGGCGGTGACGTTGCGCTTCGCGTCGGGCACCGCGCCGAGGCGCGGGACGGGGTAGGCGAGCCGGAAGCCGCCGTAGTCGATGGCGAGAGCGATCGCCCAACAGACCATCCGGGCGTTACCCCCGACGTACGCGCCGATGATCCAGGGCACCGCCGAGATCGCGAACCAGATGACGATCCGGGCGGCCCGCTTCTGGGTCTGCGGCTCGCGGCGCACGATCGGCATGAGGAAGAACCCCCGACCGAGGTGGATCGCCACGTACGTGCCGGCGAAGATGATCCCGCGCGTCTCGAACGCGTCGGGGATGGCGGTGGTCATCAGCAGCGCGCCGAACATCACGGCCGCGATCAGGACCTTGATCTCGGTGCGTTCGGGGTCGTACATGTCGGTGACCAGGGTTGTGATGGCCCAGGTCCACCACACGGCGGCGAGCAGGATGAGCGACTGCCCGGCCGTGAACCAGTCGAGCCCGTTGACCAGGTTGTGGGAGATGAGCGCGAGCGCCACCACGTAGACCAGGTCGAAGAAGAGTTCGAGCAGGGTCACCCGGCGCGGGGCTTCCGGGTCGCGCACCGGCGCGCGCCGCCGGGGCGCCGGTTCCGGCGTGGCGGTCGGCACGGGGCGGCTCCTGGATACCAGGTCGGCTCGGTGGGCCTCGGGCCCTCCCGACCGACGGTAGCGACGCTCGACCCGCCGTGTGCCGGAGATGCCGCTATTCCCTGCTGCCGCACGGCGGCCCTCGGTCGTCGCCATGCCGGGCGGGCGGGGTAGCCCCGCGCTGATTCGCCGCGATCTTGCACTTTCGGCCCCTCGTTCGAGGCTAATGTCCCCTATGCCGGGGCGCAAAGTGCAAGATCGCGGGGGGGGGGTGATCGACAAGGGCTCCCCGGGTTGCCGCGGGGTCGCGGGATCACCGCGACACCGCGACGTCCGGGCGACCCGGTCGATCACGCCCCCGCACCAGCGCGTCCGCGCCGGCGGCCGTCAGCCTTCGGCCGTGCCGTTCGACGTCTGCAGCGCGGCCGCCGCCTCGTCGGGCGCACCGGCGAGCACCTTCGCCTGCTGCGGCCACGTGGCCAACCCCGGCGCGGCACGCAGGCCCGCGCCGCGGATGAGCTCGCGCAGCGCGCCCTCGTCCAGCTCCGCGAGCTGCCGGTACGTCCGGACGCCGGCGGCCTGGAGGGCGGCGGCCATCTTCGGCCCGACACCCTGGATGCGGCGGAAGTCGTCCACCTCGACCGCAGCCTGGGCCACCGGACGCACCGGCGGGGTCGCGACCCCCGGCCGCCGCGGCGGGGTCGCCGGCAGCGGCCGCTCGGCCGGCGCCGCGTCGGCGGCCGGCTCGGCGGCGGCGGGCGCCGTCACGTCATCGGCTGGCCCAGCGTCGGCCCGCCCAGCGTCGGCCCGCACAGTGGCGGACTCGGCGACGGACGGCGTCGCGTCCTCGGCCGGCGTCGCGTCCTCGGCCGTTGTCGCATCAGCCGTTGGCCCGGCAGCGGACGCCGAAACGTCCTCGGCCGGCTCGTCGGCGGTCGGCCCGGCGGTGGGCGACGGCGCGCCCTCGGCGGGCTCGGCGTCGGCCCGTCCGGTGGCGGCCGGCTCGGCGTCGGCCCGTTCGGTGGCGGCCGGCTCGGCGGCGCTCGCCGCGGGCGGGTCGACCTGCTCGGCGGCCGGCGCGGGGCGCGGCGCGACCACGGGGGCCGGCTCCGGCTCTCCGGTCGGGGCGGGGACCGGATCGCCGGTCAGCGCCATGTCGGCCGGGTCGACGTCGGACGCCGGCGTCGCGTCGCGGTCCTCCGCCGCCCCGGCGGGCTCGGCGGCTGACCGCACGGCGGCGGTCTCCGGCGGGACCGGCTCGTCGGCGACCGCGTTCGGCGCCGGGTCGATCGTGGCCGGCGCCGCGGCGGGCTCCTCCACGGCCTCCGGCGCCGGGGCGGCGATCACGGCCGTCCCGGCCGTCGAAGCCCCGTCCACGGTGGACGCGTCACCCCCGGTGCGCGCGTCACGCCAGCCGCGCAACGCCCAGCCGGCGGCCAGACCGAGCAACAGGACCAGTATCACTGTCAGCGAGTGCCCGAAGGACCACGCCACGGCAGACCTCCCTCTCACCTCGTCGGAATCAGTCACGTGAGAAAAACACGCCGCAGCTTCGCATACGCCCGGCGCGTACGACAGGGAGGCTCGACCGTCCGCTGCCGGCGTGGGATGCGACGGCACCGGTGGTGCGTGACGCGTGACCGACCGTGCTCGCGGGCACGACGAGAACCCCGGCGCCCTCCGGGCGCCGGGGTCGTGGGGTTTCGGCTCAGTCCTCCTCGCCCCGGTAGGTGTAGAAGTCGTCGACGAACCGGCGCCGCAGCCGGGGGACCCGGCTCGTGACGCCGAAGTACCCGCGCGCGCCGAGCAGCGCGAGCCGGCCGACGACCGGCTTGTACATCCGGTCGTCCCCGTTGGTGCCGCTGCGGTTGAGCGAGTCGGCCACCCGGGCGAAGCCGTACGGCACCATCGCCGTCTCGTAGTCGGCGACCGCCTGCACCAGCGTCTTCTCGCCGGCCGCCGCGAGCCGCAGCTGCCGGCACAGCAGCGCGGCGTCGCGCAGCGCCGTGTTCGCGCCCACCCCGCGGCCCGGGGTCATGGTGTGGATGGCGTCGCCGAGGAGGGTGACCGTACTGGCCTTCCAGGGCGGCACCGGCTCGGAGGTCGTGACGCGGATGGGCAGGGCGCTGGCCGGGTCACCGCGCATGAGCAGCTCGCGCAGGTGCGGATGCCAGTTCCTGGTGAGATCGAGCGCGACCTGCACCAACTCGTCGCCGCGTCGCTGCATGACGTCGGCCGGGAAACGGCGGGCCGTGCTCCACACGATCAGGTTGATGTTGTCCCGGGTGGGGTCGTGGGCCAGCCCGGGCCACCGGGACAGCACCGCCGCGTCGGCGTCGGCGACGTCGGGTTTGAGCCGCCCGTCGGCGTCCCACTTGAAGTCCATCACGTGCAGCACGCCCATCATCCCGCCGGTGCCGAAGATGAGCGAGATGCCCCGTCGCAGCCGTTCGGGCAGGAGCGAGCGGGTGTGCGCGGTGAGCGGTATCCGGGTGGCGATGTTGATGGTGCCCGCGTCGCGGGTGACCGCATGCGGCAGGTACTGCCGCCGTACCGCGGAATGGGTGCCGTCCGCGGCGACCAGCAGGTCGCCCGTGGCGCTGCTGCCGTCGGCGAAGTACGCGGTGACGGTGCCGTCGTCGCGCTGCTCGTAGTGGGTGAATGTCCGGTCGAAGTGGACGACGTCCTCCATGCCGGTGAGCAGGACCTGCCGCAGGGTCATCCGGGCCACCGACCGCTCGGTGTCGACCGGGTGGGTGTCCGGCCGCAGCTCGAACGACGCGGTCTGGCGCAGGCCCTGGGTGACGACGTTGAACCAGCGCGGGGAACGGGCGCAGGTGGCCAGGTAGACGTCGAACAGCTCCGGTGGCAGGCACTCGCGCAGCGCCCGGCTGCCGGTGGGGCCGATCCCGACCCGGTAGCCGAGCAGACCCTCGCCGCGGGTCCGGTACCGCTCGAAGACGTCGACGCCGATCCCGGCCCGGCGCAGCCCGTGCGCGAGGCACATCCCGCCGGTGCCGGCGCCGATGACGAGTACGTGCGGCGCTGTGGCGGCCATCGTGGCCTCAGCCGGCCGCGCGGGGAGCGGGCGCGGCGG
Source organism: Micromonospora costi (assembly GCF_003626655.1). Taxonomy (GTDB): domain Bacteria; phylum Actinomycetota; class Actinomycetes; order Mycobacteriales; family Micromonosporaceae; genus Micromonospora; species Micromonospora costi. The sequence continues at coordinate 72,320 of NZ_RBAN01000004.1, read as the reverse complement.
CCGCGTCCCAGCGGTAGAAGCAGCCGGCGATCGCGTCGCGGGGGGAGCGCCACGTCGGCAGGTACGGCGACGTGTGCGCCGAGAGGCGCTCGTTGACCTGCCGGTACAGCGGGTGGGTGCGGGCCTCGGCCAGCGCCTCCGGGTCGACCTCCGCGGTCTCCATGAGGTGGACGAAGACGTCGTGCAGGCAGTACAGCGACCGGTGCGTGACCCCGGTCAGGCCGGGCAGCTCGGTCGAGTCGGACTCGGCGAAGATCTGCGCGACCCGGCCCTCCGCGCCGGGCACGATCCTGCTCACGATCAGTAGACGGCTCATCCGGACCCCTTCCACCGGTGGCCCGTACGGGACCACGGGACACTGTGCGACTCACCGTGCCCGTCGGCCTGTCACCTGCCCGTCACGCGTTGCGCCGCGACGGTGACGCGGGACGGGCCGGTCCGCCCGGCGCGCGTCCGGGATGCCCCGGCGCCCGGCGCGGTGTCACGCCGTCGCGGCTGGCCCGCCGGATCGGTGCGAGCGTGTCGTCGAGCAGGGCGCACATGGCCGGCGACGGTTCCAGGCGCAGTTCGCGGCGGAGCAGGTCACGGTAGACGTAGAAGGCGTGCACGGCCTCGAAGGCGTTGCCCTCGGCCAGGTGGATGCGCACCACGAGCCGGTGCGGCGTCTCGCGGAGGGGCTCCGCGGCCATCGCCTCCAGCGCGGCCTCCAGGGCCTCGCCGTGCCGGCCGGCCGCCAGGTGCTGACCGGCGACCTGCTCCAGCATGTGCAGGCGCAGCTGGCGCAACCGTTCCCGCTCCAGCAGCACCCAGTCGTCGTACCAGCCGGGCAGCAGGTCGTGCCGCCCGGCGGCGAGCGCTCCGGCCGCAGCGCGCGGGCAGGCGCCCTCGCGGACCCGGGTGGCCGTGCCGACCAGCTCGTCCACGTCGAGCCAGACCGCCGGGTCCAGCCGGACGGTGTCGGTGTTCGTGGCGAGCGGGCAGCACGGGTCCTGCCGCAGCCGCCACAGGGCGGTACGCAGCGAGGACAGGGCCCGCTCCTCCGGCGCGTCCGGCCACAGCAGCCCGGCCAGCTGGCATCGGGTGGCACCGGGGCGGAGCCCGATCAGCGCGATGACGCGTTGCAGGCCGCGGGGCACCACCACCGGCGTGCGGTCGTGCAGCAGCGCGAACCCGCCGAGCAGGTGCAGCGAGACGCGGGCGCCGGACCGGAGCCCGGTCGACGGCTCGGACGGATCAGCGACCACGGCGGCACCCCCTGCGGAACGCGCGTCCCGACTGTCTGCTGTGTCCCCGGCGCGGCTGCCCGTGACGCCGCTGTCGTCGCGCCACGCGGAGGCGCGGCGTCGCGCCGGGGCCGGCGGGCTGACCGTGACGAAGATTATCAATGACAGTAACTCTGGGTCAACAATCCCGGCGCGCCGCGAGTGCTCGATGAGGAACCATGAGACCGGCTCTGAACTGGCAATTGTTTCCGTCGCTGGTTCGCGGGACCCGGCCGGCTCATAGCCCGTACACAGGTTCCGTCAACGCAGCGTCACCATCGACCGTCGCCGACGAGTGCGCCGCGGTGACGCGGTGGTGACGAGCACGGTCGCATCGTGGCGGCAGTCGTCCGGCTCGTCCGGCTCCGCCACGCCGGCGGACGTCCTGGGGGGAGGCCCGTCCATGGACCGATCGCTGATCGTCGCGAAGGTGGTCCCGACCGCCGAGGCGCAGGTCGCCGAGATCTTCGCCGACTCCGACGCCACGGAGCTGCCGCACCTGGCCGGGGTACGGCACCGGTCGCTGTACCGGCTGCACGACCTGTACGTGCACCTGCTCGAGACCGAGCTGCCGGGCGACGAGGCCGTGCAGGCCGCCCGGGGGCACCCCGAGTTCGAGCGGGTCAGCGCCCGCCTGCGCCCGTACGTCTCGCCGTACTCGCCGACCTGGCGCTCGCCCCGCGACGCCATGGCGCGCTGCTTCTACCGGTACGACGCGCCCGCGTCCGTGGGGCGGCGGCCGTGACCGCCACCGCGCCCCGCGAGGAGCAGCTCTGGTCGCGCTGCGCCGGCTGCGCGACGCTGCTGTACCGCAAGCGGCTGCGGCGCAACCTCGACGTGTGCCCGGAGTGCGGGGTCCACGCCCGACTCGGCGCGCCGGACCGGCTGCGGCAGCTGGCCGACCCGGGCTCGTTCCGGCCGCTCCCGGACCGGCCCGTCGACGTCGACCCGATCGGCTTCGTCGACGTGGTGCCGTACCCGCACCGGATCACGGCAGCCCGGGCCGGCACCGGGCTGGCCGAGGCGGTGCTGTGCGGCACCGCCGCCCTCGGCGGGCACCCGGCCGTGCTCGCGGTCATGGACTTCCGCTTCCTCGGCGGCAGCCTCGGCTGCGCGGTGGGTGAACTCATCACCCGCGCCGCCGAACGCGCGCTCGACGACCGCGCGCCGCTGATCCTGGTCACCGCCTCCGGCGGGGCCCGGATGCAGGAGGGTGTGCTGTCGCTCATGCAGATGGCCACCGTGAGCCAGGCGGTCGCCGCGTTGCGCGAGGCGGGACTGCTCACGATCAGCGTGCTCACCGATCCCACGTACGGCGGGGTGGCCGCCTCGTTCGCCACCAACACCGACGTGGTCATCGCCGAGAGCGGGGCCCGCATGGGTTTCGCGGGCCCCCGCGTCATCCGCCAGGTCACCGGGCGTGCGCTGCCCGAGGGCTTTCAGACCGCCGACTTTCTGCTCCGGCACGGTCAGGTCGACATGGTGGTGCCCCGGCGTGCCCTGCGGGGACGGCTGGTCGCGTTGCTCGCCGCGACCCGGGCCGGCCGGGCGCCGGCCGCCGCCACGCAGCGCATCCCCGTGCCGGCGACCCGTCCCGCCGTACCCCGGCAACCGGCCGGCGGCGCGCCCGGACCGACCGCCGCGGACCCCTGGGCGACCGTGCGGCTGGCCCGGCACCCCGGCCGGCCGACCAGCCTCGACTACCTGGACGCCGCCTTCGACGGCTTCGTGGAGCTGCACGGCGACCGGCTCGGCGGCGACTGCCCCGCCGTGGTGGGTGGCCCGGCCCTGCTGGCCGGCCGGCCGGTCATGGTGATCGGCCACCAGAAGGGGCACACGACCGCCGAGCTGGTCGCCCGCAACTTCGGCATGGCCAGCCCGGCCGGGCACCGCAAGGCCCTGCGGTTGATGCGCCTCGCCGCCCGACTCGGCCTGCCGGTCGTCACCCTCGTGGACACCCCGGGTGCCGACCCGGGCGTCGGGGCCGAGGAACAGGGCCAGGCCGCGGCCATCGCGGAGAACATCCTCGCGCTCACCGTCCTGCCCACGCCGGTCGTCGCCGTGGTAACCGGTGAGGGGGGCAGCGGCGGCGCCCTGGCCCTGGCGGTCGCCGACCGGGTGCTGATGCTCCAGCACGCCGTCTACTCGGTGATCAGCCCGGAGGGCTGCGCCGCGATCCTCTGGCCGGACCGCTCGGCGGCCCCGGAGGCGGCCCGCGCGTTGCGGCTGACCGCACCGGACCTGCACCGGCTCGGCGTGGTGGACGAGATCGTGCCCGAGCCCGCGGGCGGCGCCCACGACGACCCGGACGCGACGGCGCGGACGCTCGGCGACGCGGTACGTGACGCGCTGCTGCCGCTGCTCGACGTGCCGGCCGCCACCCTGGTGCGCCGCCGCCGGCAACGGTTCCGGCGGTTCGGTGCCGCCGGCATCGGCGCGCGGACGGGCGCGCGATGAGCGCCGGCACGACGCGGCCGGAGACCGCGCGGCCGCCGACCGGGGCGGACGGCGACGCCGACGACGCGGGCGGGCGGGCCGGCACCGATGCCGTCCTGACCGGCCTGCGCCGGCACGCCCGGCAGTTGGTCGCCGAACTCGCCGGCCCGGTACGGCGGGTGCGCCTGCGCAGCGGGGACACGGTGCTGGAGGTCGAGTGGCACGACGGTGCGGCGAGCGCGCCCACATCCGACCCCACGCCCGAGCCGCCGGCGCGACGGCACCCGGCCGCGCCCGCCGACACGACCGGCGGCCGCGACGCCGCCGGGCCGGCCGACGCGACCGTGGTCCGGTCACCGATCGTCGGCACGTTCTACCGGGCGTCGGAGCCGGGAGCCGTGCCGTTCGTGACCGTCGGCGACCTGGTCCGGCCCGGGCAGGTCGTGGGCATCGTCGAGGCCATGAAGCTGATGAACGAGGTCACCGCCGACCGGGGCGGTCGGGTGGCCGCCGTCCTGGCCGACGACGGCCAGCCGGTGGAGTACGACCAGCCGCTGGTCGCGCTGGACCCGGCCTGAGGGGTGCGCGATGTTCGAGAAGGTGTTGATCGCCAACCGGGGTGAGATCGCCCTGCGGGTCCTGCGGGCCTGCCGCGAGCTGGGTGTGCGTACGGCGGTGGTCTACTCCGCCGCGGACGCCGACTCCGCCCCGGTCCGCCTCGCCGACGAGGCCGTCCGGATCGGACCGGCCGCCAGCCGGCGCAGCTACCTCAACGCCGCCGCGATCGTCGAGGCGGCCCGGCAGGTCGGCGCCCAGGCGGTGCACCCCGGATACGGCTTCCTCTCCGAGGACGCCGACTTCGCCGAGATCTGCGCCGAGAACGGGTTGACCTTCATCGGTCCGCCGCCCGCCGTGATGGCGTCGCTGGCCGACAAGTCCTCCGCCCGGGGGCTCATGAGCCGGGCCGGGCTGCCGCTGCCCGCGGGAAGCGTCCAGCCGGTGTCCACGGTCGAGGCGGCGGTCGAGGTGGCCGCCGGCATCGGCTACCCGGTGATCGTCAAGGCCGCGGCCGGCGGCGGCGGTCGGGGCATGACCGTGGTGCGGTGCGCCGCCGACCTGCCCCGGGCGTACGCGAGGACCCGCGCCGCGGCGCAGGCCGCCTTCGGCGACGACCGGGTGTACGTCGAGCGGTACCTCACTGACGCCCGGCACGTCGAGGTGCAGGTGCTCTGCGACGGGCACGGCAACGGCGTGCACCTCGGCACCCGGGACTGCTCCGTGCAACGGCGGCACCAGAAGCTGGTCGAGGAGGCGCCGGCCCCGGCGCTGTCCGCCGGCACCCTCGACACGATCGCCGAGACCGCCCTGCGCGGCGCGCTGGAGGTCGGGTTCACCGGCGCCGGCACGCTGGAGTTCCTGGTCGACGCCGCCGAGCGGTTCCACTTCCTGGAGATCAACTGCCGGATCCAGGTGGAGCACCCGGTCACCGAGATGATCACCGGGATCGACCTGGTGCACGAGCAGCTGCACATCGCCGCGGGCGTACCGCTGCGCTGGCGGCAGGCCGACATCCGCCCGCACGGCGTGGCGGTGGAGTGCCGGGTCAACGTGGAGGATCCCGACCGGGACTTCGCGCCCACGCCGGGACGGCTGGAGCGGTTCGTCCCGCCCGGCGGCCCGTTCACCCGGGTCGACACCCACGGCCGGACCGGATACGTGGTCGGCCCGCACTACGACTCGCTGCTGGCCAAGGTGGCGGTCTGGGCGCCCGACCGGGAGCTGGCCCTCAACCGGCTCGAACGCGCGCTCGACGAGTTCGAGGTCTCCGGGCCCGGTGTGCGCACCACCATCCCGTTCGTGCGCCGGGTGCTCGACGACGCCGCGTTCCGCAAGGGCCGCTACACCACCGGCCTCGTCGACCGGCTCCTCGCCGCCGGCCCGGCCGCGCCCCCGGCGGCCCGCGCACCGGCGCCGCCCGTGGCACCGGCGCCGCCCGTGGCACCGGCCCCGCCCGCGGCACCGGCCCCGCCCGCGCCGCGCCCGTCCGCCGTCCCGTCCGACGCCCGACCCAGGAGGATTTCATGACCGTGACCCGAGGACGACCCCTGACCGCCGAGATCACCGACATCCTGGTGGCCCACTGCGGGTTGGACGCCGACGTGGCCGCCCGCGCCCCGGCCGCCTCCCTGGAGGAACTCGGCCTGGACTCCCTCGCCCTGCTCGAACTCTCCGCCGTGGTCGCCGACCGGTACCGGGTGCAGATCCCGGAGCAGGCGGCACAGCTCAGCATCCCGGCGGTGGCCGACCTCGTGGCCCGCCGCGGCGACCAGCCGGGCCACACCGAGAACAGCGTCGTGATCGCTGCGCCGCTGCCGCTTGTCTGGGACCTCACCAACGACGTGGCGAACTGGACCGAGCTGTTCACCGAGTACGCGGTCGTCGAGATCCTGCACCGCGAGGGAAACACCGTACGTTTCCGGCTCACCATGCACCCCGACGAGAACGGCACGGTGTGGAGCTGGGTCAGCGAGCGGACCGCCGATCCGGCCACCCGGGAGGTGCACGCCCACCGGGTGGAGACCGGGCCGTTCGAGTACATGCGCATCCACTGGCACTACGCCGAGGAGCCGGAGGGCACCCGGATGACCTGGGTGCAGGACTTCGCGATGAAACCGACCGCGCCGGTGGACACCGCCGGGATGACCGAGCGGATCAACGCCAACACCGCCGTGCAACTGGCCGTCATCAAGGAGCGGATCGAGCGGCGGGTACAGACCGGGGCGGCGGGTGTCGGCGATGAGTGAGCGGACGCTGGGGCCGGTCGCCGCGCGGGACGTACCGGCCGACGGGCGCCGCGGCGGTGAGCTCCGGGTGCTGCTCGGCCCGCGTACGGTCGGGAGCACCTCGGGTTTCCTGGGCGTCGCCACGCTGCGCCCGGGAGAGCGGATCGCCGAGCACTACCACCCCTACAGCGAGGAGTTCCTCTACGTCGCCCGCGGCGCGATCACCGTGGACCTGGACGACCGCCCGGTGCCGCTGGGCGCGGGGGAGGCGCTGTTCGTGCCGGTCGAGGTCCGCCACCGCCTGCGCAACACCGGGGACGAGCCGGCCGAGGTCGTGTTCCACCTCGGGCCGCTCGCGCCCCGGCCCGAACTCGGTCACGTCGACACCGAGGTGGCCGAGCAGCGGGGCGCGCCGTGACCGGGCGCCGCACGGTGGTGACCGGGATCGGTGTGGTCGCACCGGGCGGCGCCACCCGGGACCGGTTCTGGAAGTCGATCACCGAGGGCCGGACGGCGACCCGGCGGATCAGCTTCTTCGACCCGACGCCGTTCCGGTCCCGGATCGCCGCCGAGTGCGACTTCGACCCGGTCGCCGCCGGCCTCACCGAAGCCGAGCTGCGGCGGGCCGACCGGTACGTCCAGTTCGCGCTGGCCTGCGCCGACGAGGCGGTCGCCGACGCCGGGCTCGTGCTCGACGAGGTCGGGCGCGACCGTGCCGGGGTGGTGCTCGGCACCGCCGTGGGCGGCACCATGGCGCTGGAGCAGGAGTACGTGGCCGTCAGCGACGGCGGCCGGCACTGGCTCGTCGACCCCGCCCGCGGCGGCCCCCACCTCTACCAGGCGCTGGTGCCGAGCAGCCTGGCCGCCGACGTGGCCGTCCGGCACCGGCTGCACGGTCCCGCGCAGGTGGTCTCCACCGGGTGCACCTCCGGCATCGACGCCATCGGGTACGCCCACCAGCTGATCGCGGACGGCGAGGCCGACGTCGTCCTCGCCGGCGCCGCCGACTCGCCGATCTCACCGGTCACCGTCGCCTCGTTCGACGCCATCAAGGCCACCAGCCCGGACAACGACGACCCCGCGCACGCCTCCCGGCCGTTCGACGCCGACCGGCGCGGCTTCGTGCTGGCCGAGGGCGCCGCGGTGCTGGTGCTGGAGGAGGCCGGGCACGCCCGGCGGCGGGGCGCGCACGTGTACTGCGAGGTCGCGGGGTACGCGAGCCACAGCAACGGCTACCACATGACCGGGCTGCGGCCCGACGGCGTGGAGATGGCCCACGCGATCACGGCTGCCCTGCGGCAGGCCCGGATCGCGCCCGACCAGGTCTCCTACATCAGCGCGCACGGCTCCGGCACCCGCCAGAACGACCGGCACGAGACCGCCGCGTTCAAGCGGGCGCTCGGCGACGTGGCGTACCGGGTGCCGGTCAGCTCGATCAAGTCCATGGTGGGTCACTCGCTGGGGGCCATCGGCTCGATCGAGATGGCCGCCTGCGCGCTCGCCATCGAGTTCGGCGTCGTCCCGCCGACGGCCAACTGGACCACCCGCGACCCGGAGTGCGACCTGGACTACGTGCCGAACGAGGCGCGGGAACTGCCCGTCGACGTGGCGCTCTCGGTCGGCAGCGGGTTCGGCGGCTTCCAGTCCGCGATGGTCTTCCGGCGGCTCACGAAGGCGGCCGCGTGACCGCCCGGGCCGTGGTCACCGGGATCGGGGTGGTCGCACCGAGCGGGATCGGGGCGGCGGCCCACTGGCGTACGGTGCTGGCCGGCACCCGACGCACCGGGCCGATCACCCTGTTCGACCCGGCCACCTACCCGACCCGGTACGCGGGCGAGGTGACCGGGTTCGACGCCACCGGGTACGCCGACGGCCGCCAGCTCGTGCAGACCGACCGGTGGACGCACCTCGCGTTCGCCGCCACCCGGCTGGCCCTCGCCGACGCGGGACTGCCCGAGTGCTCACCCGACCCGTACGGCTACGCGGTCACCCTCGCCAGCTCGTCGGGCGGCAACCTGTTCGGCCAGCGGGAGCTGCAGCGGCTCTGGGGCGGCCCGTCGCGCACCGTCGGCGCGTACCAGTCGATCGCCTGGTTCTACGCGGCCAGCGTGGGTCAGCTGTCGATCCACCACCAGTTCAAGGGGCCGTGCGGGGTGCTCGTCAGCGAGGCGGCCGGCGGCCTGGACAGCCTCGCGCACGCGGTGCGGTCCATCCGCCGCGGCACCCCCGTCGTCATCGCCGGCGGCACCGAGTGCCCGCTGAGCCCGTACGCCCTGACCTGCCAGCTGGCGGGCGGGCTGCTCAGCGACGCCGCGGACCCCGAGCGGGCCTACCGCCCGTTCGACACCGCGGCGAGCGGCTACCTGCCGGCCGAGGGCGGGGCGGTCTTCGTGGTGGAGGAGTTGGGGCACGCGCTGGCCCGGGGAGCCCGGATCCACGGCGAGCTGACCGGTTGGGGCGCGACCCACGACGCGGCCCACACCGGGCCGGCGACCTGCGGCGACCCGGCCCAGTACGCGCGGGCCATCCGGCTGGCCCTGGACCGCGCCGGGGTGGGCTCGGACGACGTGGACCTGGTGCTGCCCGACGCGCTCGGGGTGCCCCGCTACGACCGCGCCGAGGCCACCGCGCTGCGGACGGTGTTCGGCGACCGCCCGCCGCCGGTGAGCACGGCGAAGCCGCTGACCGGCCGTGCCCACCAGGGCGGCGCCGCGCTGGACGTGGCCACCGCGCTGCTCGCCTTCCGGCACGACACGCTGCCGGCCTCGGCGGCGCCCGACGAGGTGGCCGCCGGCTGCGAGCTCGACTTCCTGCGGGAGCACCGCAAACCCCGCAACCGCGTGGCGCTGGTCTGCGCGCGGGGGTTCGACGGCTACAACAGCGCGCTGGTCCTGCGTGGGGCCGCGCCGGCGAGGGAGGACGAGGATGGGTGAGCAGCGGGCCCGGGTGGTGTTCCTGGTGCGCGTGCCGGCCGAGCGGACCGCGGCGTTCCTGGCCGCGTACGAGGCGATCCGCCACCAGGTGGCCGGCGGGGTGCCGGGGCACCTGGTGGACCAGGTGTGCCGGTCGTCGGCCGACCCGGAACAGTGGCTCATCACCAGCGAGTGGGCGAGCCTGGGCGACTTCGAGGCGTGGGAGCGCAGCGCCGCCCACCGGGAGCTGGTCCGGCCGATGCGGGAGTGCTTCACCGACGCCCGGTCGCTGCGCTTCCACATCCACGCGCAGACCGCGTCGCCGGCCCGCGAGGCTCCCGCCACGGTCGCTCCGCGAGGCGCCTGACCGGTCCGCCGCGTCGTCCTCAGTGGACAACGGTCCGGGCTCACCGGCCGAGGGCGACCTCGGCCAGGTAGACGCAGGTGCGTCCCTCGTGGGACGAGTAGTAGCTCACGTGGAGCAGCCCGTCGTGCCACACCAGGCCCGGGTAACTGGTGTCGCCGCCGGACGGGAGCGCCACGAGCTCGGTGAGCTCCGCCCGCTCGGCGTCGACCGCGCAGATCGCGGTGCGGGTCCGCCCGTCGAGCAGACGTACGCCGGCGATCAGCCCGCCGTCGGGCAACCGGAGCAGCGCCGGCCCACCGACCCGGACGCCGAGGTCGGCCCAGTCCCACTCCCGGTACGGCGGCCGGGCCCGGCCCAACTGGGCGGTGGCCTCCTCCTGCCCGTCGCGGCGCAGCAGGCAGACGGCGGTGCCGTCGGGTTCGAAGACGAGACCCGACTCGTTCGGGTAACCGCCGGCGAAGAGGGTCGGCGCCACCGGTCGCAGGTCGACGCCGTCGCCGCTGCGGTAGAGCCGGGCGAACCACGGCTCGCGGGTGGCGTACCCGACGCCGTACATGGCGCCGTCGTGCCAGGCGGCCCGCCACACCCACACGTCCGGCTCGCCCACCGGGGTCGGGTCGCCCCAGCTGTGCCCGTCGCGCGAGAGCCACGCGACGGTCCGGAACGTCTTCGTGGTCTCGCCGGTCACCGCGGCGGCGTACAGGTGCAGCCCGCCGTCGGGTCGGGGGACGAAGCGCGGGTCCCGCAGGTCGGCGCCGTCGCCGCGCAGCAGGGCCGCCGGGGCCCAGGCCCGGCCGTCCGTCGAGGCCAGTACGCGGATCGCCCCGTCGCCGGAGACGTGCGTGCTGCCCTCCCGGAATGCGCACAACCAGACGTCGCCGTGGCGGACCAGGTCGGTGAAGGCGCTGTGCGGTGCGCTGTCGCCGATGCGGCGCACCGCCCTGACCGTGGCGTCGGTGGTGCGGCCGATCGGTGACGGGTTCATGCGCGGCGGCCTCCTGGCGTCCGGTCCGGCCGACCAGGGTAGGGCGCGCAGTCGACGTCCGCGCGGCGTCGCGGCGAACGGCGGGCGAACAACCTCCCGGCGCCCCGAGGCGGGCGCGCCCGGGCGACGACGTCAACCCGCAGGTCGCGTCCCCTGTGCCCGGTACGCGGCGGCCAGCCGCTTCGGCGCCCGGGCGTGCCACGCCTCGACCATCAGTTCGGTGAGTTCGGGCAGGCTGATCCGGTCCAGCCGGACCAGGACGGCGGGGTAGCCGTCGAAGTGGGGGGTGGTGAAGTAGACGTCGGGGTCGTCGGCGAGCAGCGCCTCCCGGGCGCCCAGGTCGGGCACGCGCGCGCCGAGGATCGGCCCGTCCGGCGCGTCGTCGCCGAGCGCCGCCAGGTCGGCCCGGCGCAGCGGCCGTTCCCAGACGAACGCCTTGTCGCGCACCCGCCACGCCGGCAGCCCGTCGTACGACGGGTGCTCGGCCGTCTCCGGCAGTGTGGCGGCGATCCGGCGGACGTCCTCCCAGGTGGCCATCGCCCCAGGCTACGACCGTGGCGGGTCAGTGGGACGTCGTCCACTCGTCCAGAACCTGGTCGAGGGCGTGCCGCGCCTCGGCCGCCTTCCCGCGATCCGGGTCGTCCAGCGTGATGAGGGCCTTCCACAGCGCCCAGCCGCGTCCGCGCGCCCACGTCGCCTCGTCGACGCCGAGGGCGCCACGGAACGCCGCCCGGCTCGTGCCGTGCAGCAGCGTCCACGAGACGACCACGTCGCAGGCGGGGTCTCCCACGCCGCAGCAGCCGAAGTCGATCACCGCGGCGAGCCGCCCGTCGCGGACCAGCAGGTTGTTCACCGCGACGTCGCCGTGGAACCAGACCGGCGGACCGGTCCACACCGCGTCGAGGGCGGCCGCCCAGATCGCCCGGACCGTGCCGGTCGGGATCCGGTCGCCCAACCGCTCGATCGCCCGGCGGGTGTCCTCGTCGTACGTGGCCAGCGCCGCCCCACGCCACGCGCTGTGCGCGCCGGCCGCCGGGCCGCCCGTGGGATCGATCCGCTGGAGCGCGACGAGGAAGCCGGCGAGGGTGACCGCGAACCGGGTCAGGTCGTGGATCCGGTCCGGGCGGGCGGTCCGCCCGTCGATCCAGCGACGGACCGACCAGGGGAACGGGTACGTCCCGTCCGGCTCGCCCAGGGCCAGCGGAACGGGCACCTCCAACGGGAGGTGCGGGGCGAGCGCGGGCAGCCAGCGCTGCTCCTTGGCCACCTGCGGCGCGTACCCGGGGCCGCTGGGCAGCCGCACGGTCATCGCGTCGCCGAGGTGGAAGGTGCGGTTGTCCCAGCCGTCGGGCTCGACGGGGCGGACCGGCAGGTGCGCCCACCGGGGGAACTGCGTGGCGACGAGCCGGCGCACCAGCGCGGTGTCGATCCGGCCGGTGACGTCGACGGTTGGTTCGCGCTCCATCGGCCCGACAGTGGCCGGCCCGGGCGGCGACGGCAACCGAATTCGGCCGTACCGGTCGGTGCGCCACCGGTCGGGAGGGTGATTGACGGCCCGACCCGCCGGCGGCTAGTTTCCGGCATCCGATCGAGCCGGGGGAGCGACCGATGGCGGAGCCGACCGTGACCGACCTGCCGGCGCAGGCACCGCCGGTATGCCTGGCCGACTTCGCCGAGCGGGCGCGGGCGGTCCTGCCGCCGGACGTCTGGGACTACGTCGCCGGTGGCAGCGGCGCCGAGGTCACCCTCGCCGCGAACCGGGCGGCCCTGGACCGCGTCGCCGTGGTGCCCCGGGCGCTGCGCGGCGTGGAGACGCCCGACCTCGGGGCCCGGCTGCTCGGTCGCCCGTACGCCATGCCGGTGGCGGTCGCGCCGATGGCGTACCAGCGGCTCCTGCACCCCGACGGCGAGTGCGGGCTCGCCGCGGCGGCCGGTGCGGCGGGCGTGCCCTACCTCGCGAGCACGCTCGGCAGCACGCCGATCGAGGAGGTGGCGGCAACCGGTGCCGAGATCTGGTTCCAGCTCTACTGGCTGCGCGAGAAGGCGCTGGTGCGGGACCTGCTGGCCCGGGTGCGGGAGGCCGGCTGCCGCGCCCTGGTGGTCACCGTCGACGTGCCGGTGCTCGGGCGGCGCTTCCGCGACCTGCGCAACGCCTTCCGCCTCCCGTCGGAGGTGACGGCCGTGAACCTGCCGAACGGCCGCGACGACCTCGCGCACTCCGGCACGCCCGGAGTTTCCGCCGTCCCCGCGGGCGCGACCTTCGCACCGGCGCTCGGCTGGGACGATCTGGCCTGGCTGCGCGAGCGGGTCGACCTGCCGCTGGTGGTCAAGGGTGTGCTCGACCCGCGGGACGCGCAGGAGGCGGTCCGCGTCGGCGCGGACGCCGTGGTGGTCTCCAACCACGGCGGCCGGCAGCTCGACGGCGCCCCGGCCAGCGTCCGCATGCTTCCCGAGGTCGTCGACGCCGTCGGTGACCGGTGCCAGGTGCTGCTGGACAGCGGGATCCGCAGCGGCACGGACGTGCTGCGGGCGCTCGCGCTCGGCGCCGGGGGCGTGCTGGTCGGCCGGCCCCTGCTGTGGGCGCTCGCCGCCGGGGGTCGCGCGGGTGCGGCGAGCGCGCTGGACCTGCTGGCGGGGGAGCTGCGTGACGCGCTGGCCCTGGCCGGATGCCCCGACCCGGCAGCCGCCGGGGCGCTGCGTACGCTCCGGGTCGACTGAGCCGCTGACACATCGCGTTCACCCGGTGGCAAAGTGCGACCGCCCGCGTATCAGCGTCCTGGGTGGACGGTCATAATGGGGCCCATGGTTGCCTGGGAGTACGCGTTGCTGGTCCGCCGCTATCAGGGGCAGGGCCGCAATTTCCACGTGTCGTTCGTCTGGTACGGCCCCGACGGGTCCCGCAAGGACATCACCGCCTACGGCGACACCGCGATCGCGCACCTCAACCGGGCCGGCCGCGAGGGCTGGGAGCTCGTCTCCGCCGCCGAGGACGTCAACAACGTGCAGGGCAGCACCGAGGTGCACCGCTACCACCTGAAGCGCCCCATAGCCTGACCCGCTCCCCGCCCGCCCGCCCTCCGTCGCCGCCGATCATGCAGTTGTGGTGGGGGACGTACTCCGCGAAGGGGGTCGGTCCGGGCACCACAACTGCATGATCGACGGGATGACCGGCGGGGGCTAGGTCAGGTCGACCGTGGGGTAGAGGGGGAAGCCGGTCAGCAGCTCGCTCGCCTGGCGGCTGACCTTGTCGGCGACCGCCGGGTCGAGCACGTACTTGGCCTTCGACCCGGTGCCGTCGGCGTTCGCGCCCGCCGTGGTCTGGCTCAGCACGGTGTGGATCAGCTCGGCGATCGTGTCCATCTCCGCGGTGCCGAGCCCCCGGGTGGTCAGCGCCGGCGTGCCGATGCGGATGCCGGAGGTGTACCAGGCGCCGTTCGGGTCCTGCGGCACGGAGTTGCGGTTGGTGACGATGCCCGAGTCCAGCAGGGCCTGCTCGGCCTGCCGGCCGGTGAGCCCGTACGAGGTGACGTCGATGATCGCCAGGTGGTTGTCGGTGCCGCCGGTCACCAGGCGGGCGCCGCGCTGCAGCAGCCCCTCGGCGAGTGCCTGGGCGTTGGCCACGATCCGCTGGGCGTAGTCGGCGAAGTCGGGCCGGCGGGCCTCGGCGAGGGCCACCGCCTTGGCGGCCATCACGTGCGGCAGCGGCCCGCCGAGCACCATGGGGCAGCCCCGGTCCACCTGCTCGGCCAGCTCCGGCTGGCAGAGCACCATGCCGCCGCGCGGGCCGCGCAGCGACTTGTGGGTCGTGGTGGTGACGATGTGCGCGTGCGGCACCGGGTCGAAGTCGCCGGTGAAGACCTTGCCGGCGACGAGCCCCGCGAAGTGCGCCATGTCGACCATGAAGGTGGCGCCCACCGAGTCGGCGATCTCCCGCAGGATCCGGAAGTTGACCTTCCGCGGGTACGCCGAGTAGCCGCCGACCAGGATCAGCGGCTTGAACTCGCGGGCGATCTCCGCCACCTTGTCGTAGTCGATCAGGCCGGTCGCCGGGTCGGTGCCGTAGCTGCGCTGGTCGAACATCTTGCCCGAGATGTTCGGGCGGAAGCCGTGGGTGAGGTGGCCGCCGGCGTCGAGCGACATGCCGAGCATCCGCTGGTTGCCCAGCTCCCGGCGCAGCGCGAACCAGTCGGCCTCGGTGAGGTCGTTGACCTGCCGGGCCTGCGCCCGCTTCAGCGCCGGCGCCTCCACCCGGTCGGCCAGCACGGCCCAGAACGCCACCAGGTTCGCGTCGATGCCGGAGTGCGGCTGCACGTACGCGTGCGCCGCGCCGAACAGCTCCCGCGCGTGCTCGGCGGCGAGCGCCTCCACGGTGTCGACGTTCTGGCAGCCGGCGTAGAACCGGCGGCCCACGGTGCCCTCGGCGTACTTGTCACTGAACCAGTTCCCCATCGCCAGCAGCGTGGCGGGGGAGGCGTAGTTCTCACTGGCGATCAACTTCAGCGACTCGCGCTGGTCGGCCAGCTCGGCGGCGATGGCGCCGGCCACCCGGGGCTCGACCGCGCGGATCACCTCGAGCGCGCTGCGGAAGGCGGTGGATTCGGCGTTCGGCGACGACATGCGACCTCCTACTGACGTACGGAAGGCCCAGGCGCTCGGCATGCGTCCTCGTGACGGGGCCGCTCCCCGATGGTTCTCCATCCCCACGCGCCAGTAACGGCCCGCACCGATCCTACCGAACCGGGCGTCACCGGCCCGGGCGACCTCGCCCCGGGCCGGGCCGGTGTGGTTGGGCGGGCCGTCAGGGGGCACACCGGAAGCGGGGCGGTCGCGGCACCGGTGCGGGCCCCGGCCGTACGAACGAGAGGAGCAGGACCCATGACCACACCGAGCACCGACCGGCCGCTCGCCGTGGTGACCGGGGCGTCCAGCGGCATCGGGTACGAGCTGGCCGTCCAGTTCGCCGAGCACGGCTTCGACTTGGTCATCGCCGCCGAGGACGACGGCATCGACACGGCCGCGGCGAAGCTGCGCCGCGACGGCGGGCCGCAGGTGCGGGCGGTCCGCGTCGACCTCGCCCGCCCGGACGGGGTGGAGGAGCTGGCCGCCGCGGTGGCCGCCACCGGCCGCCCGGTCGAGGCGCTGGCCCTCAACGCCGGGCGGGGCGCCGGTGGCGCCTTCGTGGGCGGCACCGACCTGTCCGACGAGCTGAACGTCGTCGACCTCAACGTGCGGTCGACCGTGCACCTCGCCAAGCGGATCCTGCCCGGCATGGTGCGGCGGGGCGCCGGGCGGGTGCTGTTCACCTCGTCGATCGCCTCGACCATGCCCGGACCGTTCCAGGCGGTCTACAACGGGTCGAAGTCGTTCGTGCAGTCGTTCGCCGAGGCGCTGCGCACCGAGCTCAAGGACACCGGGGTGACGGTGACCTCGCTGATGCCCGGGCCCACCGACACCGAGTTCTTCGCGCGCGCGGAGATGGAGGACACCAAGATCGCCGCCGGGCGGAAGGACGATCCCCGCACGGTCGCCGAGCAGGGCTTCGCGGCGCTCATGCGCGGCGACCAGACGGTGACCGCGGGGTCGCTGCGGAACAAGGTGCAGACGGCGGTCGGGAAGATCGTGCCCGACAGGCTCAAGTCCGAGCAGCACCGCCGGATGGCCGAGCCGGGGTCGGCGAGCTGACCCCTCCCGGATACTGACCCCTCCCGGATACGCGGACGGGCCCGGCGCGCGCCGGGCCCGTCGTGTCGCCGCCGGTCAGGCCGTCACGGCGTCCACGGACTTCTTGACCGCCTTGGCGTCGGTCGGCTTGCGGGGCGCGTCCGCGCGCAGCTCGATCATCCGCTCCCCGATCTCCTGGAGCTGCTTGCGGCCCAGCGCCTCACGCACCTTCGGGAACCACTCCTGCTCCTCCTCCTCGACGTGGTGCAGCACGTTCTCGATGAGCACCGTCGTCTTGGCGGTGAAGTGCTCGTCCTCGGCGTCCATGGCGAACAGCTCGGCGCAGAGCACGTCGGCCACGTGGTGCTCCTCGTACGACTCGAGGATGTCGTCCTCCAGGTCGGGCAGGAGCCGGCGGACCTCCGGGTACATGACCTCGTTCTCGAGGTACGTGTGCACGGTGAGCGCCTCGATGATCTGCCCGACCAGCTTCTGCCGCTGGCTCGCCGGGCCCTCCTCGGCGTCCTGGAACGCCTTGAACAGGCGGCGCATCTCCTTGTGGTCCTCTTTCAGCAGGACGATGGCATCGGTGGACACCGGCTGACCTCCTAGACGTGTGTCGGGTGGTCGTCCGGTACCCCGGCGGTGAACTGCGGAAACGGGTGGGGCCCGGCGCGTCCGCGCCGGGCCCCACCGTCATCCGTACGGTGTGGTCACTTCACCACGTTGTAGGCGTTGACCATGCCCGCGCCGTAGAAGCCGTTACGCGCGCCGCCGGAGCAGGTCGCGTCGTAGGCGTGCGGGCCGTCGGGGTGCAGCGGCGCGGGGTTGTAGACGCCCTGCGGGCAGGGCTTGGCCACCGCGGTGCTCTGCAGGAACGCGGCGAGCTGGCCCGGGTTCATGCCGGGGTGCGCGGAGAGGGCCAGGGCGGCGACGCCGGTCGCGTGGGGACCGGACATCGAGGTGCCCTGCTTGTACCCCCACCCGTTGGTGCGGGTGGCGGTGTTGAAGGTCGTCGACAGGATCTGGTCGGTGGTGGTCGGGCTCACGCCGCCCGTGCGGAACCGGCTGTCACCGCCCGGCGCCGTCACCTCGACCACGCCCTGCCCGTACGAGGAGTAGTAGGACTTCTCCCCGGTGGGGCCGACCGCGGAGACGGTCAGCACGCCCGGCGCCTCGGCCGGCAGGTCGAGGCAGGCGCTGTTGATCTCGCGGGTCTCCGGGGTGCCGTTGTTCGGGCTGCCGGTGTCGACCGTCTTGTGCTGGAGGTCGACGTTGGAGTTGCCGGCGGACGCGACGTTCAGGACGCCCTTGCTCGCCGAGTAGCGGATGGCCCGCTGCACGGCCTGCCACACCGGGCGCTGGCGCGCGTCGTTGCGGCAGTTGAACTCCCACGGGTCGATGTAGTAGCTGTTGTTGGTCACCTGCATGCCGTGCTCGGCGGCCCACACGAAGCCGCAGATCGCGGCCTCCGGGAAGATGTAACCGTCGTCGTTGACCACCTTGACGGCGGCCACCTTGACGCCCGGAGCGATGCCGGTCACCCCGACGCCGTTGACGGCGGCGGCGATCGTCCCGGCCACGTGGGTGCCGTGGTCCGACGTGGTCGGGTTCCAGGCCGACTCGGTGGTGTCGGCGACGCCGCCGACGCAGGACGTGCTCTTGTCCTTGGCGATCTGGCTGGCCAGGTCGGGGTGGCTGCTGGAGATGCCGCTGTCCAGCACACCCACCACGACGTCCGGGCTGCCGGCGTTGATCGCGTGGGCCTGCGGGACCCCGATCATCGGCATGTCCCACTGCTGGCCGAAGAGCGGCTCCTTGGTCGGATCCGCGGTGACGTTCGCGACGTCGGCCGCGGACACCTCCACGGTCTCGCCCTCGTCGAGCGCGCTGCCCAGACCGGTGGTGGACGCGACCGACTCGACACCGGCGCCGGCCACGGCGGTGGCGAAGTCGGGGTTGGCCGAGCGGACGACGAGCACGCCGATCTGGTCGTACCTGGCCACCACGGTGCCCCGGGCGGTGGCCACCCGGGCGGCCGCCTTGTCGGTCTTCCCGCCCTGCGGGGCGAGAACCAGGAACGTGGCCTCGGTGCCGGCGGCCGCGGCCGGCGCCAGCCCGCCGGTGACGGCGAGACCGATGCCGAGCGTCAGCGCGGACGCCGCGGCGAGTGTCTTGCGACGAATGTCCTTCACACAGACTCCCAGGGGAGGGTCCCCGCCGGGCGGCCATCGGGGTGTGCCCGGCGAGAGGCGGACAGGGTGCCGCCTCCGGCCGGTACAGCGCCCGAGGTGAATGTGGCGTTACACACACCCGTCGCCGGAGCGACGATCTGTCAGACGGTGGCGAGGGTGTGCGGGATCTCGTCCAGCAGCTCACGGGCCAGGAAGCCGATGCGGCCGTACTGCGGGACGAGGCGCTGCCCGCTCACCGCGTGGGCGAACGCCGCCCAGCACGCCGCCTGCGCCGGCTCGGCTCCCCGGGAGAGCAGGCCGGCGAGCAGTCCGGACCGGACGTCGCCGCTGCCCGACGTGCCCAGCCCGGCGTCGCCGCTCTCCTCCCGCCAGCCGCGCCCGTCCGGCGTGGCGATGTGACCGTAGAGGGAGACGACCGCGTCGTACCGGGCGGCCAGCTCGGCCGCGTCGGCGTCCAGGTCCCCGGGCTCGCGGCCCAGCAGGTGCCCGGCCTCGACGACGTTGGGGGTGAGGACCACCGGCCGGCCGGAACCGACCAGCAGGTCCGGCTCGTGGCTGAGCGCGCCGAGGGCGTACGCGTCGAGCACCAGCGCGGTCCGCGTCCGGGCCGCGTCGAGGACGACGTGCAGCAGCCGCCGGGTCTCGTCGATGTCCTTGAGCCCCGGGCCGACGGCCACCACGTCCGCCTCGGCGACGAGGTCGCCGAGCTGGTCGCCGGGTTCACCGGCGAGCGCACCGCCTCCGGTCTCCGGGAGCCCGACCACGAGCGCCTCGGGGACCTGGATGCTGAGCGCGGCGGCGGTCGACTCGGGGGCGGCCAGTTGCAGCACACCGGCGCCGGCCCGCAGCGCCGCGACCCCGGCGAGGAGCACCGCGCCGGGGGTGAACCGGGACCCGCCGACCACCAGCACGGTGCCGCGGTTCTCCTTCCCGCCGCTGGGGACGGGCAGCGCCCAGTCGCGCAGCAGCGCCGGGGTGATCACGTGGGGGTCAGACCGGTTTGGCACGGACCTCGTCCTCCCTGGTCGGCGGGGTGCCCTCCTGGCGAAGGTGGCTGACGTCGTTGAAGCAGTCGAGCGCCAGCCGGTCGGCGCCGCCGGTCGACCAACCGGTGACCGCGCAGTTCATGATCAGGTCCTGGCGGGTCAGCGCGACCAGCTCCGCCTCGGTGAGCCCTTCGACGAGGTAGCGGAGCACGAAGACCAGCGCGTCGTGCCCGAACAGCACCACCCGGCGGCCGGCGTGGTCGCGGCGCAGGTCGCCGAGGAGCGCCCGCAGCCGCAGCGCGACGTCGGTCCATGCCTCGCCGCCCGGTGGCCGGTAGTAGAACTTGCCCAGCCGGGTGCGCCGCTCCGCCTCGTCCGGGTAGCGGGCGCGTACGCCGTGCGGCGTCAGCCCGTCGAGCACGCCCAGTTCCCGGTCACGCAGCCGCTCGTCCCGGCTGACCGGTATCCCCGTGCCGTCCAGCGCCAGCTCGGCGGTGCGGACCGCCCGTAGGTACGGCGACGTCACCGCCACGTCGGGGCGCCGGTGCGGCGGCAGCCCGGCGAGCCACCGCCCGGTGGCGCGTGCCTGCTCCTCCCCGGTGGGGGAGAGCGGCACGTCGGCGTCCCGGTGGGTCAGGCCGATCAGTTCCGCCCCGGACGACTCGGCCCGCGCGGCGGCCACGTTCGCCGTGCTCTCCCCGTGCCGGACGATCCAGAGCGCCGCCAGTTCCGCCATGCGGCAACCCCTACCCGACGGGCGGCCGCGATAACCGCGCCGGGCCGGCGAGCCGGGTGCGGGCCGGCGTGAACGGTGCGCCGTCGGGTAAGCGCCGGGTCCACGAGAGCCGACAGGGGAGGAGCGTGCCGTGGCGACCATGGCCAAGGAACAGATGAGCCCGGTGAAGGACAAGAACTACGACCTCATCCGGACGTTGCAGATGTCGCTGGAGCACGTCTACCGGATGGAGACGTACATCAACGACGCCGAGCAGCGCGGCGACAACGAACTCGCCGACTGGTTCCGGATGATCCGCGACAACAACCGCAAGGCGGGCGACCAAGGCAAGCAGATGCTCATGACCCGCATGCAGCAGGAAAAGCGCTGAGGCGTCGGCCGCTCCGTTCGCCGGCATGGCGGTGTCCCGACGCGTCGGACGCCGCCGTGCCGGCGATCGGACGTCGGTCGCCTCGCGCCCGGGCGCGGGTGCCCGCGCGGGAGGCCATCGACCGCTACGGTGTGAGGCGTGGCGGGCGCAGCCGAGGAGATCCGGGTCGGGGAGCGGGTGGTGCGTGTCTCCAGCCCCGACAAGCCCTACTTCCCGGAGCGCGGGCTCACCAAGCTCGACGTGGTCCGTTACTTCCTGGCCGTCGGTGACGGCATCCTGCGCGCGCTGCGCGACCGCCCCACCATGCTGGAGCGCTGGCCCCGCGGCGTGTTCGAGGGCGCGAAGATCGCCACCCGGCAGGACAACCGCGGCGACGCGTTCTACCAGAAGCGCCTGCCCGCCGGCGCGCCCGACTGGGTGCGGACCGCGCACATCACCTTCCCGAGCGGGCGTACGGCCGACGAGGTCGCGCCCAGCGAACTCGCCGTGGTGATCTGGGCGGCCAACCTCGGCACCCTGCGTTTCCACCCGTGGCCGGTCTCGGCTGCGGACGTGGAGCGCCCCGACCAGTTGCGCATCGACCTCGACCCGATGCCGGGCGTGGAGTTCGCCCAGGTGGTGCCGGTCGCCCACGAGGTACGCGCGTTCCTCGACGAGCTGGGCCTCACCGGGTACCCGAAGACCACCGGCGGGCGCGGGCTGCACATCTACCTGTCCATCGAGCCGCGGTGGAGCTTCGGTGACTGCCGGCGCGCCGTGCTGGCGCTGGGCCGGGAGATGCAGCGCCGGCTGCCGGACCTGGTGACCACCACGTGGTGGCGCGAGCAGCGCGACCGTCCCGTCTTCGTGGACTACAACCAGATGTCGCGCGACCACACGATGGCCTCGGCGTACTCCATCCGCCCGACACCGCGGGCGCTGGTGTCCGCGCCGCTGGCCTGGGCCGAGCTGGACGACGCGCGGCCGGAGGACTTCGACGTGGTGTCCATGCCGGCCCGGTTCGCCGAGCGCGGTGACCCGCACGCCGGTCTCGACGAGGGGCGCCACTCCCTGGAGCCGCTGCTGGAACTGGCCGACCGGGAGGGGCTGGAGGCGCCGCCCGAGCGGTGAGCCGGCGGCGGCTCACACCCAGGGGCTGCGGTCCCCGTCGAACTCCTCGAAGACCAGCCAGGTGCGGGTGGACACCACGCCGGGAATGCTCTGGATCCGGCCCAGCACCACGTCCCGCAGCGCCGCGTTGTCCGGCGCCCGGACCAGCGCCAGCACGTCGTGGTCGCCGCCGAGCAACGCCGCGTGCTCGATGTAGCGCACCTGCGCCAGCTCCGCGGACACCTCCCGCCACGTGTTCTGCTCGATCGTGAGCGCGACGTACGCGGAGGTGCCGAGCCCGGCCTCCTCCGGGGAGACCTGGGCGCGGAAGCCCGTGATCACACCGTCGCGCAGCAGCCGGTCCACCCGGGCGTACGCGTTGGTGCGGGAGATGTGGATCCGCTCGGCGAGGGTGCGCAGCGACACCCGCCCGTCGCGGACCAGCTCGTCGAGGATCCGCCGGTCGACCTCGTCGAGCGGGCGGGACGATCGTCCTGCCCCGGTGGCCGGCGACGGCTCCGGCCCGGTCTCCTGGCTCACCGACGGCCCTCCCGAGTGGCAAACGTCCCGTGTTTCCGGTGGATCTTGAGCAGATCATCTCATCAGCAGGAGCATAGGGCCACCACACGTCCAGGAGGTCCCCGCCGTGACGACCACACCCCGGCCGGTCCGCAGGGCATCCCCGCGTACCCGCCGGCCGGCCACCCCGCCCGACCCGGCGCGCCCGCTGCTGCCGGCCACCGAGCCGGTACGACTGCTCGACGAGACCGGCACGCCGCTGCCCGCCCACACCGACTACCCCGAGCCGCCCGCCGACGTCCTGCGCGAGCTGTACCGCCGCATGGTCGTCGGTCGCCGGTTCGACGTCCAGGCCACGGCCCTCACCAAGCAGGGCCGTCTCGCGGTCTACCCGTCCTCCCGCGGGCAGGAGGCCTGCCAGGTCGGCGCGATGCTCGCCGTCCGGGACACCGACTGGGTCTTCCCGACCTACCGCGAGTCGATGGCGCTGGTCTCCCGCGGGCTCGACCCCGTCGAGGTGCTGACCCTGCTGCGCGGCGACTGGCACTGCGGGTACGACCCGGCCGCCCGCCGCACCGCCCCCCAGTGCACCCCGCTCGCCACCCAGTGCGTGCACGCCGCCGGCCTCGCCTACGGCGAGGCGCACCAGGGCCGCGACACCGTGGCGCTGGCGTTCATCGGTGACGGCGCCACCAGCGAGGGCGACTTCCACGAGGGCATCAACTTCGCGGCCGTGTTCAAGGCGCCCGTCGTGTACTTCGTGCAGAACAACCGGTACGCGATCAGCGTCCCCCTGTCCCGGCAGACCGCCGCGCCCAGCCTCGCGTACAAGGGCGTCGGCTACGGGGTGCCCAGCGAGCAGGTCGACGGCAACGACCCGGTCGCCGTGCTGGCGGTGCTCACCCGCGCGGTGGCGCACGCCCGCGCCGGCAACGGGCCGTTCCTGGTCGAGGCGCACACCTACCGGATGGAGCCGCACACCAACGCCGACGACGCCACCCGCTACCGCGACGGCGCCGAGGTCGACGCCTGGCGCGACCGCGACCCGGTCAGCCGCCTGGAGACGTACCTGCGCGCCCGCGGCGAGCTGGACGACGCGGCGGTCGCCGCGGTGGCCGACGAGGCCGAGGCGTACGCGGCGGCGCTGCGCGAGCGGATGAACGCCCAGCCCACCGTCGACCCGCTCAGCCTCTTCGACCACGTCTACGCCGAGCCGACGCCGCAGCTGGTCGAGCAGCGTGAGCAGGTGCGCGCCGAGCTGGCCGCCGAGCAGGAGGGGGACGCCTGATGGCCACCACCATGGCGAAGGCGCTCAACGCCGCGCTCGCCGACGCGATGGCCGACGACGACCGGGTGGTCGTCTTCGGCGAGGACGTCGGTCAGCTCGGCGGCGTCTTCCGGATCACCGACGGCCTCCAGGCGAGGTTCGGCGACAGGCGCTGCTTCGACACGCCCCTCGCCGAGGCGGGCATCGTCGGCTTCGCGGTCGGCCTCGCCATGTCGGGGCTGCGGCCGGTGGTCGAGATGCAGTTCGACGCGTTCGCGTACCCGGCGTTCGAGCAGATCGCCTCGCACGTGGCGAAGCTGCGCAACCGCACCCGCGGCGCGCTCAGCGTGCCCATCGTGATCCGGGTCCCGTTCGCCGGCGGCATCGGCGGTGTCGAGCACCACTGCGACTCCAGCGAGGCGTACTACGCGCACACCCCCGGCCTCAAGGTGGTCACCCCGGCCACCGTGGCCGACGCGTACTCGCTGCTGCGCGAGGCGATCGCCGACCCGGACCCGGTCGTCTTCATGGAGCCGAAGAAGCTCTACTTCTCCAGCGCCGACGCCGACCTGCCGGCGCGTACCGAGCCGTTCGGCCGGGCCGTCGTGCGCCGGCCCGGCCGGGACGCGACCCTCGTGGCGTACGGGCCGGCGGTGCCGGTCGCGTTGGAGGCCGCCGAGGCCGCCCGTGCCGAGGGCTGGGACCTCGAGGTCGTCGACGTGCGCACGATCGTGCCGTTCGACGACGAGACGGTGACGGCGTCCGTCCGGCGCACCGGCCGGTGCGTGGTGATCCAGGAGGCGCAGGGCTTCGCCGGCGTGGGCGCGGAGATCGCGGCGCGGGTGCAGGAGCGCTGTTTCCACGCCCTGCACGCCCCGGTGCTGCGGGTGTCCGGCCTGGACATCCCGTACCCGGCGCCCATGCTGGAGCACACGCACCTGCCCGGCGTGGACCGGGTGCTCGACACCGTCGCCCGCCTCCAGTGGGACGACCAGCCCGACGCGCGCTGGCTCCCCGCCACCCAGGGCAGCGCGGCATGAGCGAGCGCAGCGAGCGAATCATCAGGCGCAGTGCGGTGGAGCCTCGTGCCGGTGCCGACCGTAGGGAGGCATCGGCATGAGCGAGCGGGTGTTTCTGCTGCCGGACCTCGGGGAGGGGCTCACCGAGGCGGAGATCGTCGAGTGGCGGGTGGCGGTCGGCGACACGGTGACCGTCGACCAGAGTGTGGTCGAGGTGGAGACCGCCAAGGCCGTCGTCGACGTGCCCTGCCCGTACGCCGGACGGGTGGTGGCGCTGCACGGCGCTCCCGGCGAGGTCCGGCCCGTCGGCCAGCCGCTGATCACGGTCGCGGCGTTGGACGGCGGCGCGGCGCCGGCGCCCGGCGGCGCTCCGGAGCCCGCCGGCCACGCCACCTACCGGGAGGAGGAACGGGCCGGCTCCGGCAACGTCCTCATCGGGTACGGCACCGGGCACGGCCCGGGTCGCCGCCGTCGCCGTCCCCGGCTCGCGGTGGCCCCCGAGCCGGTCGCCGACGCGGCGCCCGCCGCCCCCGCCACGCCGGCGGCCGTCGGTGTGGCGACCGCGGCGCCGCTGGTCATCTCGCCGATCGTCCGGCGGCTGGCCCGCGAGCACGGGCTGGACCTGGCCACCCTCGCCGGCACGGGGCCCGGCGGCGTGGTCCGCCGGGCGGACGTGGAGGCCGCGGCGGCGCGGGGGCGTGTGGCTGCGGTGCCGGACCACCCGGAGCCGGCCGGCGCGGGCGCCGACGACCTGGTCATCCCCCTGACCGGTATCCGCAAGGCGATCGCCGACAAGCTCTCCCGCAGCCGGCGGGAGATCCCCGAGGTGACGATCTGGGTCGACGTGGACGCCACCGCGCTCCTGGAGACCCGGGCCGCGATCAACGCGGCGCGGCCCGAGCAGCCGGTCAGCATCCTGGCCCTGCTCGCCCGGATCTGCCTGTCCGGCCTGCGCCGGTACCCGCAGCTCAACGCGCGGGTGGACACCGAGGCGCAGCGGATCATCCAGTCCGCGGGCGTGCACCTGGGCATCGCCGCCCAGACCGACCGGGGGCTCGTCGTCCCGGTGGTACGCGACGCCCAGCGGCTCACCACCGCCGAGCTGGCCGCCGAACTGGCCGAGACCACCACGGCGGCGCGGGCCGGTTCCCTGCCGCCGGCCCGGCTCACGGGCGGCACCTTCACCCTGAACAACTACGGGGTGTTCGGGGTGGACGGTTCCACCCCGATCATCAACCACCCCGAGGCGGCGCTGCTCGGGGTCGGACGGATCGTGGACAAGCCGTGGGTCGTTGACGGGCAGCTCGCGGTCCGCAAGGTCACCCAGCTCAGCCTCACCTTCGACCACCGGGTCTGTGACGGCGGGGTGGCCGGCGGCTTCCTGCGGCACGTGGCCGACTGCGTCGAGCAGCCCGCGCTGCTCATCGCCGCCGTCTGAAACGCGCCGGGGGCCGGCACCGTGCGGTGCCGGCCCCCAGCGTCGTGCGCGACGGTTCAGCCGGCGCTGCCGCCCGTCGGGGTCAGCACCACCTCGGCGCTGGCGGTCTGCGGGGGCACGCCCGGCTCGGTCGGGGCGTCGGTGTACTCCGCCACGAACACCGCGCGGAGGTTGTCGGCGCCGCCGTGTCCGCCGTCCAGGAACGTGGTGATGGTGCCGGTGCACCCGGAGGCCGACGACAGCGGGTGCCCGTGCTCGTCGTGGCCGAGGATGTACGTCACCCGCACCCGCGAGCAGTCCACCGGCAGGTCGTCGGTCACCTTCACCTCGAACGCGACGGTCTGCCCGAACTCGAACGGCTGCCCGGTGACCGGGGTGACGAACTCGACAACCGGCGCCCGCGGCCCGATCAGCAGCGGCAGGGTCGCCGCGGCGGAGCGTCCGGTGCTGTCGGTGACCTTCACCGTGGGCTGGTACAGGCCGTTCTGCTGGTAGGTCCAGGTGGGGTTCGGGTCGGTCGAGTCGACCGACCCGTCGGCGTTGAAGTCCCAGGCGTAGCGCAGCCGGTCACCGTCCGGGTCGACCGTGCCCTCGCTGGAGAAGCGTACGGTCAACGGCGCCTGGCCGGCGGTCGGGTCGGCGCTGATCTGCGGGATCGGCGTCCGGTTGCCCCGGACGAAGTCGATCCGGGACAGCTGCGCGTCGGGGTTCTCGGCGAAGTACCCGTCGCCGTACTCCAGCACGTAGAGGGCGCCGTCAGGGCCGAACTCCATGTCCATCGGGTTGTCGACCACCAGCGACGGCACGACCGGCCGGATGTCGCGCACCTCGCCGCGGTCGTCGACGCGGAACTCCTTGATGTAGTCCCGGGTCCACTCGTAGAACAGTGGCACCCCGTCGTAGTAGGCGGGCCACCGGGTCCGTGACGTGTTCCGCCCGTCGTAGTCGTACGCCGGGCCGCCCATCGGGCCGATGCCACCCGTACCGAGCTGCGGGAACTCGCCGGACGCGGCGGACGGGTACCACACCTGCGGCGCCTCGACCGGGGGCAGGCGGCGCTGACCGGTGTTGTGCGGAGAGTCGTTGACCGGCCGCGCGCAGTTGAAGTACGCGCCGGACGTGCCGGTCGCGAAGTCGTAGTCCCGGTACGGCATGGTCGGGGTGACGCAGTACGGCCAGCCGTAGTTGGCGGGCTTGTCGATCAGCATCCAGCGCCCGTGACCCGCCGGCCCGCGGTCCGGGTTGCTCGACCCGGCGTCGGGGGAGTAGTCGGCGAGGTACACGTCGTCGGTGCGGCGGTCGACGGCGAACCGGAACGGGTTGCGCAGGCCCATCGCGTAGATCTCCGGGCGGGTCTTCGGGGTGCCCGGCGTGAACAGGTTGCCCTTCGGGATCTGGTAGCCACCGCCCGGCTTGACCTTGATGCGCAGCAGCTTGCCGCGCAGGTCGTTGGTGTTGGCCGAGGTGCGCTGGGCGTCGAACGCGGGGTTGCGGTCGGCCCGCTCGTCGATCGGCACGTAGCCGTCGGAGAAGAACGGGTTGGTGTCGTCACCGGTGGACAGGTAGAGGTTGCCCTTGCTGTCGAAGTCGATCTGCCCGCCGACGTGGCAGCAGATGCCGCGGTCGACGGGGACGTCGATGATGTGCTGCTCGGTGCGCAGGTCGAGCTTCATGCCGTCGAGCTTGAACCGGCTCAGCCGCAGCGCCCCGCGGAAGCGCTGCCAGTCGGCCTCGGTGCCCTCCAGCGGGGCGTCGCCCTCGTTGACGTCCGGCGTCGACGGGTCGTCGACGGGAGTGTCCATGGGCGGGGAGTAGTAGAGGTAGACCCACTTGTTGCGGGCGAAGTCCGGGTCGATGGCGACCCCCTGCAACCCCTCCTCGTCGTGCTCGTAGACGGGGACGTCGGCGGCGAGGGTGTTCAGGCCCGTACGCGGGTCGTGGATGCGCACCTCGCCGGTGCGGGAGGTGTGCAGGACCCGCAGGTCGGGTAGGACGGCGAGGCTCATCGGCTCGCCGGGAAAGTCGTTGAGCGTCACCTTCTGGAAGCTGGAGTCCGGCGGCGCGGCGGTCGGCGCGGGCGCCGCGGCCGACGGCGCGGCCGGCGCCGTGAGGCCGGCCGTGACCAGCGCCAGGGCGGACAGGATCGCGGTTCTTCTCTTCACGGTGGTCCCCCGGAGGTGGTGGTCAGTAGCGGAGCGACGCGAGGTAGTCGAAGCCGACGCGGGCGGTGTCGAGCGCGTCGGCGGGCGAGCGCGGCGGGGTGCCGGCGTCGTCGCGCTCCACGATGTACTCCTCGATGCCGGCCTCCCTCTCGTGGGCGAAGATCCGGCCGAAGTCGATGAGGCCGTCGCCGAGGTCGGCGAAGCTGGCGTTGGTGTCCATGTCCTTGACGTGCACCTGACGGATCCGGCCACGGTGGGCCCGGACGAGGTCGACCGGGTCCTGCGCGCCGCGCCAGGCCCAGAACAGGTCGAGTTCGAAGTGGACCAACCGGTGGTCGGTCTCGCCGGTGAGGATCTCGAAGCCGGTCCGGCCGTCGGTCAGCGGGACGAACTCGAGCTGGTGGTTGTGGTAGCCGAACTCCAGGCCGGCGCGCTCGGCCATCCGGCCCGCCCGGTTGAGGTCCCGCGCGAGGGCCCGGTACACCTGCGGGTCGCGGATCGGTTGTCCCGCGGCGTCCAGCCCGAACCACGGGTGCACGATCTTCCGGCTGCCCACGGTGTTGGCGTCGGCGAGGGCGCGCTCCCACGCGTCCGCGTCGAAGGGTTGTGGGATGGCGGTATGGCCCGAGGTGGCGCGGAGGCCGGCCGCGTCGAGCGCGGCCCGGAACTGTGCGGCCGTGCGGCCCACGAACCCGGCGTGCTCGACGCGCCGGTAGCCGATCCGCCGCAGGGCGGCCAGCGTGCCGGGCAGGTCGGCGGCGAGCTGGTCGCGCAGGGTGTAGAGCTGGATGCTGATCCGGTCGACGGGGACGCGTCGCCGGCCGCCACCGTGACCGGTGCCGGCCGAGGCGGGCGTGGCTGCGGCCCCGACCAGGCCGACGGTGCCGACCGCGGTGGCGGAGACGGTCGCCGCGCGGAGCAGCCCGCGTCGGCTGACCGGCTCGGACGGCGGCTCCGACCGCCGTGTGCTCTGCTCCATGGTGGTGTTCCCTCCCTGCCGGACGCTGCGGGTCCGGCGGTTCCGGGTCGACCAGCCGCCGCGCCCGGGCACGCCGAACCGGCCGGAGCGGGCTCCGGCGGAGCTGACGTTGTCGGCGTACGGTGTGGCACGGGCCCAGGGGCGGGGCGCGCCACTGGTGGCAGGGCGGGCAACGGATCGACCGATGGGCAACTTTCTATCTGGCACGTCACCGTACCCTTGCCGACGGGTGATGGCAAAGGTTCGGCGCGTGGAGCGAAACTTTCGCTGCCGCCGACAAAAGTGGCCGGATCCTGGCGCTGACCCTCGTCCCGCCCGCTCCGGGCGGTCGGGTCGAATCGGGCCGCCCGACGCGGGCAGGCGCGGACGGGACGGTCGCGTCGCGTCCGACACCCGGACCCCCGGACCGGCAGGCGCCGCCCGACACCGGTCGCGGAGCCTCAACGGACGCCTTTCGACGCAGGCCGGCAAAATGCGATCGAAAATTGCGACGGGATTTATTCGTGAATTGCGTGGGCATCCGAAGGGGGCTGTAGAGAATGGGGCGCAGGGAAGCGGAAAACGGGGGGACGCATCATGAAGTTGACGCGACGTTTGACGCTGTTGGGGGTGACTGTCGCGGTCGCGCCACTGGTCCTGGTCGGCTGCACCGCCGACTCGGACTCCGGCGGCGGTCACGGCGGTAAGCGGGCGGCGGCGCCGGAGCTGACCGTGACGCCAGGCGATCAGACGAAGAACGTACCGATCAGTGCCGAGGTGGGCACCCAGGTGAACGGTGGCCGGGTCACGTCCGTGCGGATCGTCGACGACAAGGGCAAGGAGATCAAGGCCGAGCCCCGCGAGGACGGGTCGGGCTGGGTGCCGAGCACCTCCTTGGCGCCGAAGCGGACCTACACCGCAGAGGTGACGGCGACGGGCGACTCCGGAAAGTCGACCACTCGCAAGACCACCTTCACCACGGCGCCGAAATCGACCAAACCGGCGACCACCAGCACACTCTATTTCGCCGGTAATCAGACGTATGGCACCGCCATGCCGGTGACCGTGGCATTCGACCCGCCCATTCCGAAAGACGCCAGGGCGGATGTCCAGCGCCGGTTGTTCGTGAAGACGGACCCGCCGCAGCCAGGGGTCTGGTCCTGGGTGAGCGACGGTAGCCAGGTCTATTACCGGGCGCCCGACTTCTGGAAGCCCGGTACCACGATCAGTGTCCGGGCGGGCCTGGAGGGACTGCCGATCGGCAAAAACCTGGTCGGCGACGCCGACCGGAAGGCCACCTCGAAGATCGGCAAGCAGGTGTCGCTGGAGATCGACAACGCGACCAAGCAGATGTCGGTGCTGCGGGACGGCAAGCTGCTGCGCAAGATCCCGGTGAGCCTCGGCAAGCCGAGCACGCCAACCTCCAGCGGCAAGATGGTGATCATGGAGAAGTACCAGAACACCACGTTCGACACGACCGGTTCGGCCGACCCGTACGTGGTGGACGTCGAGGACGCGCAGCGGCTCACCTGGGGCGGCGAGTTCATCCACGGCGCGCCGTGGTCCGAGGGCGAGCAGGGCAACACCAACACCTCCCACGGCTGCACCAACGTCTCCGCCTCGGCGGCGGACTGGCTGATGGGCGTGACGCAGGTCGGTGACCTGGTGACCGTGAAGGGCACCGAGGTGCAGCTCGACGAGGGCAACGGCTGGACCGCCTGGAACGTCAGCTGGGACCAGTACGTCAAGGGCAGTGCCCTCCCGGTGCCGGCCGGGCTGGGCCCGGCGCCGGCCCACCAGGGGCACCCGGGCGCGGTCGCCGGTGGCTCGCCGGCCCCGCAGCCGTCCGTCACGGGTGGCTGACCCGAGCCCCGCAGCACGAGACCGGGGCCGGCCCGCCCACTCCGCGGGCCGGCCCCTTTCTCCCCGCGCCCCGGCCCCTGCTCCCCGCGATCTTGCAGTTTGTGCCCCGGCATTCCGCCTGGAACGGGACGAACCAGGGGCCGAAAGTGCAAGATCGCGGGGGAGGAGGGGCGGGGATCGCGCGGGACGGGGTTCGAGGGGTGGGTCAGACTGGGGTTCGGGCTATGGCTTGGGCCAGCAGGCTTCCCAGCCAGAGCTGGTCGCCGTGCTGGCGTACGCCGGTGATCATCCAGTAGTCACCGCGCGGGCCGTGCAGCGTCCGGCGGACCGTGCCGTCGCCGTCGACCAGCGCGACCAGGCCGTACCGGCGGGGCTGCGGTTGCATCGCGTCGGGCAGCAGCGCGGCGAGCTGCCGCAGCCGCGGGTGCGGCAGCAGCCGCTCGGCGACCGGCACGCGGGGGCTGGGCAGGGCGATCCAGTACGTGCCGTCGCCCACGGCGGACAGATTGTCCGGGTACGCCGGAAGGTCGGCCAGGACGCGGACCGTGCCCTGCGGCAGGTCGACGCGGAGCAGCCGGTGCGTCGTCGTCTCCACCAGCATCAGCGCGGACTCGTCCGGGGTCAACGCCACCCCGTTGGGGAAGTACAGCCCGTCGGCGACGACCTCGGCGCGCCGGGCGCCCGGCCGGTACGCGAGCACCCGGCCGTTGGGCCGGTGCTCCAGCAGGTCCCGCTTCCAGTGCGAGACGGGGAACCGGTCCGACGAGTCGGTGAAGTAGATGGTGCCGTCGCGGGCCACGGCCGCGTTGTTGGCCAGGTGCACCGGCGGGGCGGTGCCCGTCAGCTCGTGCACCGAGCCGTCCGGCGTGACCCGCAGGAGCCCCCGGTACGCGTCACACACCACCAGGCCGCCGCCGGCCGGGTCGACCTCGATGCCGAGCGGCCGGCCGCCCGTCTCCGCCAGGAGGCGAGGACGGGTCCCCGGCGGCGCGTCGGCGGGCCACCACCACAGCCGCCCGTTCTCGTCACCGCTGATCACCCGGCCGGTCGGGTCGACGACCACGTCCTCGGGGCCCGTGGCGCCGTCGGGCAGCGGCAATAGCTCGACCGCGTCGAGCCGCCGGTCGGTCGGGGCCCACGGGCCGGTCAGCGGGGGCGGGGTGGTGGCCGGCTCGCGGACCGGCCGGATGAGCCGGGGCGGCCGGGGGCGGGGCACGACCATCCGTCCATTGTCACCCGCCGATACCCGGATCGGGTGGACGGCGGGCCGGTGGCCGCGGGTGCGGCGCGGACCCCCGACGGCCCGGCCCCGGCAGCCCCGGGGCCCCTCCCCGAGGGGGATCGGGGGCCTCTCGGGGTACGACCCTGGGCGTACCCGGAATCACGTCTCGGGACGGACGAAACTGTCGGTGGTCAGGGCTAGATTCGTCAACATGGGACAGCGCAGCGACCGGTTCCACGTGCAGGTGGCCGTGGGTGAGCACGGCATCGACGTGCGCGCGGTGGGCGAGATCGACATCGCCACCGTGGGCGCGCTGCGGTCGGCGCTCTGGGCCGCCCCCGCACGGCCGGTGCTTCGGCTCGACCTGTCCGGCGTCCGGCTGCTCTCCGCCGCCGGGGTCCGCGCGCTCGCCGCCGCGCACCTGCGCCTGCGCGCGCAGGGCGGGGAACTGGTGCTGGTCGACCCGGATCCGGTGGTGGCGCGGGTGCTGCGGGTCACCGGGCTGCACCGGGTCGTCCCCGTCGTCCGGTCGGCCGGATCGACCGACGCGCAGGTGCCGAGTGCGGTTCGTTCCCGGGCGGAGGTCTCGCGGCCGCAGGCCCCGGCCCGTCCGGTGGCGACCGCGCCGGCGTCCGACCCGTACGTGCCCCCGGTGTCACCGGCCCCGGCGCTACTGGCCGCCTGAGAACACGCCTCCGGCTCGGCCTCGGCTTCTTGCTGCGGCGTCGGCTCTCGTCCGGGCCGCTCTGCGTCCGGGCTGCTCTGCTCTTGCCTGCCGCGCCCGGCTCTTGCTCGCCCCGCTCGGCTCGTGCCTGCCGCGCTCGGTTCTTGGCCGCCCCGCTCGGCTTCTCCCCGCCGCGCCGGTCCGTGCTGCCCCGCGCTCGTCGCCCCGTGGATCATGCACTTGTGGTGCCCGGAGTGCGGGTGTTCACGCCTTTCGCCCCCCACCACAAGTGCATGATCGACGAGCCGGGGCACGGGACCGGCGCGGGGTTTGGGGAGGACGGCAGCGCTGGTGTGGCGGCGCCGAGTCGTGCCGGACGCCGCCACCCCGGTCTCCTGCCCACGCCGATCGCCCCGTGGATCATGCACTTGTGGTGCCCGGAGCGCAGGTATTCGCCCCTTTCGCCCCCCACCACAACTGCATGATCGACGGGCCGGAGGCGGGACGGGCGCGGGCCGGGGGCGGGACAGGCCCGGGTCGGGGGCGGGACAGGACTGGGCAGGGGCTGGCGCGGGCTGGGGAGCGAGGGGCGAGGCGGAGAGCGCACCGGCGCCGGCGTGGCGCGCCCGGTGGGGCCGGACGCCGCCACGCCGGCGATCTCGGGTGGCGCGGGTGCGGCCGGCGGACGGGCCGCGTGCCGGCGTCGGACCGCTGGGTCCGGCCGGCCTGTGGGCTCAGCGGACGCCGAGCAGGTCCACCACGAAGATCAGGGTCTCGCCCGGCCGGATGACGCCGGCGGCGCCCCGGTCGCCGTACCCCAGGTGCGGCGGGATGACCAGGCGGCGCCGGCCGCCCACCCGCATCCCGACCACGCCCTGATCCCAGCCGGCGATGACCTGCCCGCCGCCCAGCGGGAACTCGAACGGCTCACCCCGGTTCCAGGACGAGTCGAACTCCCGCCCGGACGAGTGACCGACGCCCACGTAGTGCACGGTCGCCAGCTGGCCCGGCTGCGCCTCCGGCCCCTCGCCGACGGCGATGTCCTCGATCACGAGGTCGGCGGGCGGTGCGCCCTCGATCGGAGCGACCTCGGGCTTGCCCGAGCGGGCGCCTGCTGCCTGGTTCATGCGGGAATCTCCTGCCGTAATCCGGTGATGTGTCCGGTCAACGACGATCCTGCCGGATAGCACACGGCCGATGTGCGGGAGCCCGGCCGACCCGAGGCCGACCAACCGAGCCGGCAAACCCGAGGCCGACCAACGGAGCCGTCCAACCCGAGGCCGACCAACGGAGCCGTCCAACCGGGGACCGCCGACCGAGGGCGGCCGGCAGGCGGACGGCCGACGACGGCGCCGGCGGGCGTCGCCTTCGAGGTGACACCCGCCGGCGGGTACAGCGGCCGCGCTCGGGCACGGCCATGACAGCCGGTCAGCGGAGCCAGGGATTCCGTTGGACGACGGGGAGCGTCGCCCACACCCGGCCGAGGCCGAGCGTGTCGCCGGCGTTGGCCAGGGCGAGGACCGCGAGGACCCCGGCGTACACGAGGTGGTCGTCCATGAACGGGTTGGTCTCCGGAGGCAGGACGGCGGTCCACATCATCAGGAGCAGCAGCCCGCCGGCCACCGCGGCGACGCGGACGCCGATGCCGAGCAGCAGGGCGGTGCCGATCGCCGCCAGGCCGATCATGAACAGCCAGTCGGCCCAGGCCGCGCCGGCGATGCCGTGGTAGAACCCCTCGAACGGGCCGGCGGCGCCGAAGGTGAGGAACCCCTTCGTCGGGCTTCCTCCGTTGATCCAGGCGTTCTTCTCCTCGGTGGCCAGGCCGAGGCCGAACAGCTTGTCCAGGAAGGCCCAGAGGAAGACCCAGCCCAGCGCCAGGCGAAGGCCGGCGTACAGGTAGCGCAGCGCCCGCTCCCGGGTGGTCCCGGCCCGGGCAGCGGTCGTTCCGGCGGTGGTCCGCCCAGTCGTCGCGGTCATCGTCCCCACGTCCCTTCTCGTCCGCACCGCGCTTCCCCGGTGGCGTCTCCAGTGGACACCTCGACGGGGTGGGGCCGGCAGGGCCGACCGGGCCGCACCTGGACGGGACCTTGGTCCCGGGTCCGACCCGGTCCCGTGGCCCTGACCGGCGCCGGTCGCCGGCCGTACGGTCGCAGATGGACAGCGGTGTGAGGAGGCTGCGATGAGGACATGGCAGGTGGGCGACGTGATGACCCGCGACGTGGCGACGGTGCGGGAGGAGACCCCGTACCGCGAGATCGTCGACGTGTTGGTCCGCCGCGGCGTCAGCGGGGCCCCCGTCGTGGACGGGTTCCAGCGGGTGCTCGGCGTGGTCTCCGAGGCGGACCTGCTGCACAAGATCGAGCACAGCGGCGAGCCGGAGCAGCGGCGGATCTTCGAGGGCCGGCGGCGTCGGGGCGCCCGGGGCAAGGCCGACGGGCTGCTCGCCCGCGACCTCATGACCGCGCCGGCGGTCACCACGTACGCCCACACGGCCCTGCCGGCGGCGGCCCGCCTGTTCGACCGCGAGCGGGTCAAGCGGCTGCCGGTGCTCGACGACCTCGGCCGGCTGGTGGGCATCGTGACCCGCGGCGACCTGCTGCGGGTGCACCTGCGCTCGGACGCGGAGATCCGCGAGGACGTCGTGCAGGAGGTGCTCCACCGGATCCTGGCCGTCCGGGACGGCCTGGTCACCGTGCAGGTCCGTGCCGGTGAGGTCACCCTGGCGGGTCGCGTGGACCGGCGTTCCGCCGCCGACCTCGCGGGCCAGCTCGCGGCCCGGGTCAGCGGTGTGGTGCGGGTGTCGAACACCATCGCGTTCGACGCCGACGACACCAGCCTGGTCGACGCGGGTCCGGTCACCCCGGTGGCCTGACCCGCCCGGCCGGCGCGGCGGCCCGGCCACCCCCACCCGGCCGCCGCGTCGGCGCCGCCTCGAGACGCGGCCATCCGGCCACCGCGCGCCGCCCCGGAAAGACCCACCCGGCCGCCGGGCCAGCGCCGCCCCGGACACGCCAACCCGCCGCCGCGCACCGGCCCCGGGCACGCCCACCCGGCCACTCCGCAGGCGTCGCCCCCGGTACGGCCGATCTCGCCGGAGCGGGCTCGCCGGACCAGCCGCTCGCCTACGCTCGGAGGCGACCCTGCGTCGGTTCCGTCGTCACGCGGCGAGCGGCCGGGAGTAGCACTCCGGTGGACGTGGGATGCGGAGGGCGCCGGGTGGGCGAGGCGACGTTCCCGGTGCCGATGTGGGCCTGGGCGGCGGTGGTGCTGGTCATCGCCGTGATGCTCGCCGTGGACGTGCTCGCGCACCGGGACGGCCACGTCATCGAGCTGCGCGAGGCGCTGGTGTGGAGCGGCGTCTGGATCGCCGCGGGCGTCCTCTTCGGCCTGGTCGTCTGGTGGTGGCGCGGCGGTGATCCGGCGATCGCGTACTTCTCCGGCTACCTGCTGGAGAAGGCACTGTCGGTGGACAACGTCTTCGTCTTCGCCCTGCTCTTCGGCTACTTCCGGGTGCCGGCCGGCTACCAGCACAAGGTGCTGTTCTGGGGCGTGGTCGGCGCGCTGCTGTTCCGGTTGGTGTTCATCCTCGTCGGCGCCGAGCTGCTGGACCGGCTGGCCTGGGCGGGCGCCGTGCTGGGCGGCTTCCTGATCTGGACCGGCTGGCGGCTCGCCGTACGCGGCGAACCGGACGTGGACCCGGAGCGCAATGTCGTGGTCCGGCTCTTCCGCCGGGTGGCGCCAACGGACCCGCGTTACCACGACGACCGTTTCACCGTACGCCTCGCCGGCCGCCGCCACGCGACCCTGCTGCTGGTCGCGCTGGTCGCCATCGAGGCGACCGACGTGGTCTTCGCGATCGACTCCGTGGCCGCGATCCTCGCCATCACCACGAACACGTTCCTGGTGTGGACGGCCAACGCCTTCGCCGTGCTCGGCCTGCGCAGCCTCTACTTCTTGCTCGCGGGCCTGCTGCGGCACTTCGGCTACCTGCGGTACGGGCTGGCCGTCCTGCTCGCCTTCGCGGGCCTGAAGCTGATCCTGGCCGAGACGCCGGTGGGCAAGCTGCCGCTGTGGCTCACCTTCGCGGTGGTGGTGCTGAGCCTGTCGGTGTCGGTCGGGTGGAGCGTGCTGGCCGCCCGACGCCGGCGCAGCCGCGCGACCGGCCGGGCGGGGCACCGGCGCGGCAGGTGACGCGGGGCGTCACCGCGCCGGCGGGCCCGGGCCGCCGGTGGCGCTCAGAGCGTGTGCTCGGCGAGACCGGGGCCGCAGGGTGGCACTGCGGGCGCGCGCCCGGCCGCCGGTGGCGCTCAGGGCGCCCGCTCGGCGGGCGCGGTGACCGGCCGGGCCAGCTGCGCGGCGAGCAGCGCGGGCGCCTCCGCCAGGGACGGGCCGTACCAGGTGAGATGCCGGCCGGAGAGGAGCGCGCAGGGCGTGCCGGGGAACGCCTCCGGGCCGTCCGTGGCCGTGAAGCGGTACGGCTCGTCGGGCAGCACCACGAGGTCGGCGTCCCGGCCCCGCAGCTCGGCGAGTTCCGGGCGGGGGTAGCGGTCGGGGTGCCGGGCGTAGACGTTCTCCACCCCGAGCCGGCGCAGCACGTCCCCGGCGAACGTGTCGGCGCCGAGCACCACCCAGGGCCGTCGCCACACCGGCACCACGGCCCGGCGTGCCGGGGCGAGCCGGGGCGGATCGGCCCAGGCCCGGCGGGCGGTGGCCAGCCAGGCGGGTTCCCGCGCCGCACCGAGCGCCGTGAGCAGGTCGGCGAGTTCGGCGAGCGCCCCCGGGACCGTGCGCGGGTAGGTCACGCGTACCGGGATGCCGGCGGCGGCCAGCGCGTCGGCGTCCTCGCGGCGGTTCTCCTCGACGTTGAGCAGCACGAGGTCGGGATCCAGCGCACGCACCCGGTCCAGGTCGGGGTACTTGCTCCCGCCCACCCGGGGCACGTCCAGGCCGGCCGGGTGGGTGCACCAGTCCGTGGCGCCCACCAGGACGCCGGGCAGCGTCACCGCCACCGCCTCGGTCAGCGACGGCACCAGCGAGACCACCCGCACGTCGAACCTCCCCACCGCGGCCCGGGACACCGCCGACCACCGATCATGCCGCGCCGACCGTCAGCGGGACGGCCCGGAGTCCACGTGCGCGGTCACGTCCAGGCGGGCGGGGCGGCAACCCATCGTGTCGGCGTACCGGCGGACGGCGCTGTCCACGTGCTCACGCAGCCCGGCCGTACGCGTGCCCGCGGCCACCTCCACCCGGATCCACAGGTCGGGCCGCGGCGGCGTGCCTGTGAGCACGACGTGGGCCCGGCGGATGCGGGGATCCCCGGTCAGGTCCCGCTCCAGCGCGCGGACGAGGGCGCCCGCCGCCAGCCGGGTCCGCCCCCGCCGGCCGGGGTGAGCGAGGGTGCCGTACCCGCGTCCACGGGCCGCGCCCAGCTCGGCGCGGAGCAGCCAGAGCCCGGCGAGGGCGGCGAGGACGCCGACGACCGCCAGCGCGAGAGCGCCCCAGGGCGCGGCGAGCCGGAACGGGCGCCGGAGCCCGGCGTCGAGGAGCACCCCGGCGCCGCCGGGCAGCCGGCCGAGGTTCACGGCCAGCACGGTGCCGCCGAGCGCGACCAGCAGCAGCGCGACGACGGTCCAGAGCAGGCGGTGCGCGGCGTTGGTCACGGCGCCCGCCGGCGGGGGAGCAGGCGTACCTCGACGCGGCCCGTGCAGGGCGCGGCCAGCCGGTGCAACTCCTGGCGTACGGCGAACGCGACCTCGGCGGACGCCGCGGGATCCCCGGTGGCCACCACCCGCGGCCGCCAGCCGGCGCCGCGGCGCCGGACGCGCACGCGTGCCCGCCCTACGCCCGGCACCGACCCGGCCGCGGCCGCCAGCCGGCGCTCCACGGAACGGCGGTGCAGGTGCCATCCGCCGCCGGCGTCCAGCCGGGCCGGGCTCCACCGCCGCAGCTCGGCGGCGAGGATGCCCAGGCCGAGCAGGAGGGCCGCCACTGCGGCCGCACGGACGATCGGGTCGTCCCACCGGGTGCGCCCCAGCGCCGCCGACCAGGCGGCGGTGTCGACGAGCAGCGCGCGGCGGCCCGCCGCGGCCAGCAGCGCCTCGACCGCGAGGAGCGCTCCGCCGGCGAGGAGCGCGGCGGCGAGCAGCAGGGTGGCCAGCCGGTTGGCGGTACGCATCTCACCTCCCGATCGCAGGGGCGGCCCTCACGCCGGCGGCGGCACATCCACGCCCGGGACGACCACGTCGTCCACCGTGACCGTGACCTCGCGTACGGCCAGCCCGGTGGCCACCCGTACCCGGTCGATCACCACCTCCCGGATCGCGTCGGCCACCGTCAGCACGTTGTGGCCGTACCAGGTGACGACGTCGACGTCGACGGCCGCCGCCCGGTCGTCGAGGCGGACTGCCACGCCGTGCGGGCGGGCCGGCACCGCCACGAGCGCGTGCACGCCGGGCACCTGCCGGGCCGCCTCGGCGCTGATCCGGGCCACCACCTCCGGGCCGATCCGGGTCGCACCCCGGCCGGCCACGGGCGTGGCACGGTCGGCCCGGCCCGCCTCCGGGATGCCCCGGCCGGCCACGGGCGTGGCACGGTCGGCCCGGTCCGCCTCGGGGACGCCCCGGTCGGCCGCGAACGTGGCCCGGTCCGCCTCGGGCGCGCCGCCCCGGTCGCCGGTCACCGCCGTCGGGCGGCACCGGAGCGGTCGCCGAGCCCGGTGACCGCCACGTCCCCGTCGAGCACCCGGACGACCAGCCACCCGACGAGGCCGGCGAGCACCGCGAGCCCGGCGGCGCCGGGGCCGGCCGCCGCCCAGACCGCGACCAGCAGAAAGCCGGCGAGAAAGCCGAACTGTTGTCGTGACATGGCACCTCCCCGCCGGTGCGTGACCGGCGCGGATCTGGATACACGCTCCCGGCGGGCCGGAACCTCACCCTGCTGTGATCCACGTCACATCTTCGTTTCTCCTCGCCGTCGCGGCCGGCGGCCCGCCCGCCGCTCGCTCCCGCACGGGCGAACCGGCGGGGGGCCGTCATGATCCAGCACCTACACTCGGGCCGGTCGACCGATCGGCGGATGGATCAGGCAGATGACGAGCACCGGCAGTGTCGAGGGCTCCCGGTTGCGGCAATCGCCCGCGACCGGCGGACGGACGCCGCTGTTCACACGAGCCGACCACCACGTGTACGCGGCACATCGGCTCGGCGAACTCCTGCCGGGCCGACCGTCGGGCGTCACCGGGAACCAGTGGAACACCGCCAGCCGCGAGGGGTACGACTTCGTGGTCCGCCGTACCGGGTCCGGTCTCCCCGTGGTCGCCGTGGAGATCGGTCCCGCGGCCGCGGCCGGGTCGCCGGCGCAGCGCGTGGACCGGATGAAGACCGCGGTCAGCGCCGCGGCGGGTCTCCCGGTGCTGCGGATCGAGTCGCCCACGCTGCGGCCCGCGGAGCACGGTCGCCGCGTCGTGGAGTACGTGCTCGACGCCCGCGACTACGCCGCCGCGACCGCGCCCGGCGACCCCGACGTGCCCGCGCCGGTCGGGTTCCGCGAGATCCTCGGCCGGCTCCCCGACGGGCGCACCGGTCACGTCAACGACCTGGGCGCGCTGGCCCGCGCGGCGGCGGTCGACGCGTACATCGCCCGGCGGCTCGTCGACCCCATCGTGCGCGGCCTGCACGTGCGGTGGACCGGCGGCGCGGCGGAGGGGTGGAGCTGGGTCGAGGTACGCCCCGGCGCCTGCCTCGTCGAGCGGGTGTCGGTGTGGGAGCGCCGGTTCTCCTGCGGCATCGATCCCGCGCAGTTGGCCGAGGACCTGGCCGCGGTCGCCGTGGGTGAGCGGCTGCGTGGTCTCGACGGTGCCGAACCGGAACTGGTGAGCCGTGATGCCTTGCGCGGCGCCATTCTCGCGCTGCGGGACCGCCGCGACGAGTTGACCGGCGGCTTCGCGTTCGACCATCTCTGCGCGGACTGATCCGGGCCGCGACACCGTCCGCCCGATCCGGGCGGTAGCCGCCGACGGGTCTCGGCGCGCGGATGGCCCGAACATTTTTCCGGCGCTGCGTTGAACCCTCGGTGTAGGCGTTCCGTACTCCAGCGGGAATGGACAGGATCTTCCCGTCCGCGGTACCGGGGGCGGGAGACGGCGCGGAAAATGCATCGTCGGTCATCGACATGCCACGGTCCGTCACGGCTGCTCCAGTCGTGGCGTGAGCGTGCAATTCCGCCGGTCCGCCGAGGGCACGGATCCACCACCGGATCGCGAAGGAGAACAATTCGATGCGCAGGTCCACACGGGCGCGCCGGTCGTCCGGTAACTCGCGGAGCAAGCGTCTGCTGGCCGTGGTCGGCACGCTCGTGGTCTTCGGCGGAATCGTCGCCGTGACCCAGATCTCGTCGGCCGAGGACCGGCGCTCTGGAAACACGCGTCCGGCCGCGGGGGCCTGTGTGCAGCCCAGCCCCGGCGCGACGGCTCCCGGCGGACGTGGCTCGACCACCCGCACCTGGCAGGACGGGGGATGGGTACGTAACCACTGGGGTGACGGGCAGCAGTCGATGCAGGAGTGCCAGCAGGGGACGGGCGGTGGCAGCGGATCCGGGGGCTCCGCGATCGCCTGCCCGGACGTCGCGGGTCAGCTCCCGGACGTGCCGCGCCGGGCGCGCGCCGAGGTCGAGCGCAACCTCAGCCAGTTGCAGAACCAGATCGCCGAGGCGGACCGCCGGCTGGCGGCCGAGGGCAGCCGGGGAGAGCAGTTCGTCCGCGACGCGATCCTCGGGCCGTTGGCCAGCAAGCGCCGTGCGACGCTGGCCCGCATCACGACCGCTATCGACCGGTTCGGGCCGCGGCCGCAGAACCTGGGTCGGCTCGCCGAGTGCCAGGTGGCACCGGTCGACAACGG
Organism: Micromonospora costi; assembly: GCF_003626655.1. GTDB lineage: Bacteria > Actinomycetota > Actinomycetes > Mycobacteriales > Micromonosporaceae > Micromonospora > Micromonospora costi. The sequence goes on along the minus strand of NZ_RBAN01000004.1, from coordinate 30,529 downwards.
CGGTGGGAACAACGGCGGCGGCAACAACGGCGGCGGCAACAACGGCGGCGGCAACAACGGCGGTGGCAACTCCGGCGGCGGCAACAACGGCGGCGGCACCGGGCTGGACGTACTCGCCAACAACTGCGACGAGAGTCAGCTCCAGGCCCACGACGGCTTCCAGAACGGCAACCGCTGCGTGAGCACCGCCTTCGGTGAGGTCGGCGCCGCGGCCAACAACCCCTCGCTGCTGATCACCGACTTCCCGACCGAGATCGGCGCCAACCAGCCCTTCACGCTGCGGGTCAGCACCCGCAACCTGGTCCGGGACCGCTTCCTGCCGGCCGCCCAGGGTGGCTACTACGTGGAGAGTTCCCTGCTCAACGGCGAGGGGCTGGTACGCGGCCACTTCCACACCGCCTGCCGGATGCTGGACAGCCTCGACGCGCCGCCCGAGCCGCAGGAGGTGCCCGCCTTCTTCGTGGCCACCGAGGACGGGCGGGGCGGCCGCGAGCCGGACGAGGTGACCATCCAGATCCCGGGTCTGCCGGAGTCCGGCACCGCGCAGTGCGCCGTCTGGGCCGGTGACGGCTCGCACCGCCTGCCGATGATGGAGCGGGCCAACCAGACGCCCGCCTTCGACGTGGTGCGCATCCAGGTGAACTGACGTGGTACCGGCGGCGGCCGGGTCGTCCGGACGGCTCCGGGCGGCCCGGCCGCCGTCGTCGCGAGCCGGAAACGAGTTCGGCCGGCCCGTACGGGCCGGCCGACCGTGACGCCGACGCGCGGCGGGGGGTACGCGTCAGCGGTTCTTGTACGCCTCGACGACCTCGACCGGGATCCGGCCCCGCTCGGAAATCTTGAAGCCGTTCTCGACGGCCCATTCCCGGATGGCCCGGTTCTGCTCCCGGTCCATTCCCGAGCCCCCGGACCGGGTCGCACGCCGTGCACCCCGGGCGCTTTCCACGGGCCCACGCCCGATACGCCGGCCGGCGCTGATGTACGGGTCGAGCGCCTTGCGCAGCACACCCGCATTCTCGTCCGAGACGTCGATGGTGTAGGCGACGCCGTCGAGGCTGAACTCGACCGTGCGGTCGGCCTTTCCGCCATCGAGGTCGTCGGTCAACACCGTGATTACTTTTCTGGCCATCGCCGATTACTCCCTGGTCTGGGGCGGGGTGTGGCCCAAAGTTTGGCGCACGATCCCCGTAAACCGCAAGAATACGGCAGTTCCATTTCGGCGGGTCGCGTTTCCGGGCCCCAATAGGGCCGGACGAGCGCCGTTTCCGTGATGGTCGTGGCTCCGGTGACGGTTGCCTTCCCGTCACGCTCCGTTCGGGTTCGTCCCGCCGAGCAGGCCGGCGTGCCCGGCGAGCGCGGCCGCCTCGGCGCGGGTGGAGACCCGCAGTTTCCGCAGCAGCGCCGCGGTCATCCGCTTCACGGTGCGTTCCGACACGTGCAGGTGGTCGGCGATCTCGAGAGTGCTCTTCCCGGCCGCGATGACCTGCAACAACCGGCGCTCCTCGGCGTCCAGGTCCACCGACGGGGTGCGTGCCGGGCGGAGCAGCCCGCGCAGCAGGCCCGACGGCAGCACGGCCCAGCCGTCGAGGATGGCCAGCAGCGGTGGCAGCAGTTCCTCCGGCTCGCTGGTCTTGGGCAGGTACCCCTCGGCGCCCGCGCGCAGCGCCTCCAGCGCCGGGGCGGGGTCATCGCCGCCGGACATGGCCACGACCCGCACGCGTGGCGTCGTACGCCGGATGGCGGCCACCGCGCGGATGCCGCCGGGTGGCGGCATCCGCAGGTCCACCAGGGCCAGGTCCGGCAGGCACCGGCTGACCAGCGAGGCGGCCGACGCCGCGTCGCCGGTCGAACCCACCACCTCTGCCCGCTTGTCGGTGATGGCGGGAAGGAGCAGTTCCAGGCCGCGGACGAACAGGGGGTGATCGTCCACGACGACGATGCGGATCGGGGGGGTGCCGGGCATGTCTGGTGGCTTCCCGAACGGGTACCGATCATGCGGATATGTACGGTGCGAGGGGAGATAGGACGGATGCACGGACGGCACGGGTTGCGGGGATTGTTGCGGGGTTTGCGGCGAACCGGCCGGGAGCGGGGGCATGACGGCGCGGCGGCACCCACGGACCCGGAACTGCTGTTGCGCGTGCTCTGCCACGAGTTCCGTACCCCCGTCAGCGCCCTCACCTCGCTCACCGGCGCGCTCGCCGACGACCGGCGCGAGCTGACCGGCGACGACCGGCGGGCCATCACCCGGCTCGCCCGCGACCAGGCCGTACACCTGCAGGCGCTGCTCCGGCAAGCCACCGCGGGCACCGGCGCGCTGGTGGTGCCCGCGGCGCCGGACGAGGCCGCGCCACTGGCCGGGATCCTGCGGGAGGCCGCGACCCTGGTGCCCGCGCACCGCCGCCGCACCCGGGCCACCCGGCGGGCCGCGGAGTTCGCCGTGCCCGCCGGACGCACCCGGCAGGTGCTGGTCAACCTCGTGGAGAACGCGCTGCGGCACGGGCCCGCGGACGGCCAGGTCGGGCTGTACGCGGCGGCGCGCCGCTCCGGCCTCAGCCTGCTGGTGACCGACGAGGGGCGGCTGGACGCGGGGCTACTCGACGCACTGCGCCGGCCCGTGCCGGCCGCCGGGATGTCCGGCCTCGGGCTGTGGATCGTTCGCCAACTCGTCGCGGTGGACGATGGCGCCCTCCACGTGCACCGGCTCCGCCCGCGCGGCGTGGCGATCGAGGTGTGCCTGCCGCTGCGATCGGCGCCTTGACCCGTGGGGGACGCCGGTTGGCCCGGGCGGGCCAGCGACGGGGGAAGTGTCCTCGGTGCCAGCTTCCGCGGCACCGAGGAGGACACGTGTTCACGCATATGAAGGATCTGCAGTTCGAGGCGAAGCCGGACGGTCCGGACGCCGCGTTCGCCCGCCGGCTCCAGGAGATCCTGGGCGGCAAGTGGGGCGAGATGACCGTCGCCAACCAGTACCTCTACCAGGGCTGGAACTGCCGGCTCCCGGGCAAGTACAAGGACCTCTTCCTCGACGTCGGCACCGAGGAGATGGGCCACGTCGAGATGATCGCCACCATGATCACCCGGCTCCTGGAGAACGCGCCGCTGTCGTTGCAGGAGGCCGCTGACGACAACCCGATGGTCGGCGCGATCTACGGCGGCTCCAATCCGGCGCACTTCATCCACGGCGGGGGCGGGGCCCTGCCGGTGGACAGCGCCGGGGTCCCCTGGAACGGCTCGTTCATCACCGCCAGCGGCAACCTGCTGGCCGACTTCCACCTCAACGTGACGGCCGAGGCGCAGGGCCGGCTGCAGGTGGCCCGGCTGTTCAACATGACCGACGACCCCGGCGTCAAGCAGATGCTCCGCTTCCTCCTGGCCCGCGACACCATGCACCAGAACATGTGGCTGGCCGCCATCGAGCAGCTCAAGGAGGACGGCCTGGAGGAGATGCCCGTCCCGGACGCCTTCCCCGACTCCGGTGACCTCACCGAGCAGTTCGGCTACACCTACCTGGACTTCTCCCCGGGCACGGACGCGTCCGAGGGTCGCTGGGCGTCGGGGCCGGCCCCGGACGGCAAGGGCGAGTTCCGGTACGACAACAGTCCGCGCACGCACGCGCCGGAGCCGGTCCTGCCGCCGGGAGACCCGCGCCTGTACGGCACCAACCCGGGCATGGCCGGCACGGTGGCCAGCAAGGTCAAGAGCAAGCTCACCTGACGCCGTCGTACCGGGTCGCCCGCCACGGCGGGCGGTCCGGTGGCATCCGTACGCGCCCAGGGTCCCGGCCTCCCGGCGTGCCCCTGCTCCCGCTCCGACCGATCCCGTACGAGGAGGCCGTCATGTCGTCGCATCCGCTGGTCCCGATCGCCCGTACCCGGGTCAAGCTCGTCGTCTGCGCCGCGCTGACCGCCGTCGCCGTGACCGCCGGGCTGCCCGGCTGGACGGTGGCCGCGCTGGCCCTCACCTGCCTCGCGATCCCGCTCGCGGTGGTGCTCGCCGGGGGTGGCCCGCTGCTGCGGCGGCTGCTGCTGCCGGCACCCCGACCTCGCGCCGCGAGTGGTCTGGCTCACACCCAGGAAGAAAGGGAACGCTTTGTTACTTGAGTCAGACACGCTCAACTCAACGCGATGGCAGGTGTTCGATGGCAACTCTTCCGGTTCTACCCCTGACCGATGCCGTGCTGCTGCCCGGCATGGTCATCCCGGTGACCCTCGACCCGACCACCCAGGCCGCCGTCGACGCGGCCCGCGCGACCGGCGACCGCAAGCTGCTGGCCGTGCCCCGCATCGACGGCGAGTACGGGCCGGTCGGCGCGGTGGCCACCATCGAGAAGGTGGGCCGGCTGCCCAGCGGCGAGCCCGCCGCCGTGATCCGCGGCCTCACCCGCGCCCGCATCGGCTCCGGCGTGCCCGGGCCGGGCGCCGCCCTCTGGGTCGAGGCGACCGAACTGTCCGAGCCCGCTCCCACCGGCCGGGCGCGTGAACTCGCCCGCGAGTACCGCGCCCTGACGACCTCCGTGCTCCAGCAGCGGGGCGCCTGGCAGGTCATCGACGCCATGGAGCGGATGACCGACCTCTCCGAACTCGCCGACTCCGCCGGGTACGCGCCCTGGCTGAACCTGGACCAGAAGAACGAACTGCTCGCCGCGCCGGACGTCACCGCCCGGCTGGAACTGCTCGTCGGCTGGGTCAAGGAGCACCTGGCCGAGCAGGAGGTCACCGAGCAGATCAACAACGACGTCCGCGAGGGGCTCGAGAAGTCCCAGCGGGAGTTCCTGCTGCGCCAGCAGCTCGCCGCGATCCGCAAGGAGCTCGGCGAGGACGAGCCGGACGGCTCGGCCGACTACCGGTCCCGCGTCGAGGCCGCCGACCTGCCCGAGAAGGTGCGCGAGGCGGCGCTGCGCGAGGTCGGCAAGCTCGAGCGGGCGAGCGACGCCTCCCCGGAGGCGGGCTGGATCCGCACCTGGCTGGACACCGTCCTGGAAATGCCGTGGAACACCCGTACCGAGGACAACACCGACCTGACGGCGGCCCGCGCGGTGCTCGACGCCGACCACGCCGGCCTGACCGACGTGAAGGACCGCATCCTGGAGTACCTCGCGGTGCGCAACCGCCGTGCCGAGCGCAACCTCGGCGTGGTCGGCGGGCGCGGCTCCGGCGCGGTGCTCGCCCTGGCCGGTCCTCCCGGCGTCGGTAAGACCAGCCTCGGCGAGTCGGTCGCTCGGGCCCTCGGCCGTACCTTCGTCCGGGTCTCCCTCGGCGGCGTGCGGGACGAGGCGGAGATCCGCGGTCACCGGCGCACGTACGTGGGCGCCCTGCCCGGCCGGATCGTGCGTGCCCTGCGCGAGGCCGGCTCGATGAACCCGGTCGTGCTCCTCGACGAGGTGGACAAGCTGGCCGCCGGTTACGCCGGCGACCCGGCCGCCGCCCTGCTGGAGGTGCTCGACCCGGCGCAGAACCACACCTTCCGGGACCACTACCTGGAGGTCGACCTCGACCTGTCCGACGTGCTGTTCCTGGCCACCGCGAACGTGGTGGAGGCCATCCCCGGCCCCCTGCTGGACCGGATGGAGCTGGTCACCCTGGACGGCTACACCGAGGACGAGAAGGTGGCCATCGCCCGGGACCACCTGCTGCCGCGGCAGCGGGAGCGGGCCGGGCTGACCGCCGACGAGGTGACCGTGTCCGACGAGGCCCTGGCCCGGATCGCGGGGGAGTACACCCGGGAGGCGGGCGTCCGGCAGCTGGAGCGGGCGCTGGCGAAGATCCTGCGCAAGGTGACGGTCGCCCTGGCGTCCGATCCCACGCCGGTGCGGGTGGACACCGACAACCTGGCCCGGTACCTGGGCCGGCCCAAGTTCACCCCGGAGTCGGCGGAGCGTACGGCGGTGCCGGGCGTGGCGACCGGCCTCGCGGTGACCGGCGCCGGTGGCGACGTGCTCTTCATCGAGGCGACCAGCATGGAGGGCGAGCCGGGGCTGACCCTGACCGGTCAGCTCGGCGACGTCATGAAGGAGTCCGCGCACATCGCCCTGTCGTACCTGCGGTCCAACGGGCGACGCCTCGGCATCGACCCGAACGCCCTGGCCGGGCGGCGGATCCACGTCCACTTCCCGGCGGGCGCGGTGCCCAAGGACGGCCCGAGCGCCGGCATCACCATGGTGACCGCGCTGGCCTCCCTGGTGACCGGCCGGCCGGTGCGGCCCGAGTTCGGGATGACCGGCGAGGTGACGCTCTCCGGGCGGGTGCTGCCCATCGGCGGCGTGAAGCAGAAGCTGCTCGCCGCCCACCGGGCCGGCCTCACCGAGGTGATCATCCCGAAGCGCAACGAGCCGGACCTGGACGACCTGCCCACCGAGGTCCGCGAGGCGCTGACCATCCACACCCTGGCCGACGTCGCCGACGTGCTCGCCCTGGCGCTGCGCCCGGCCGACATCGAGGCGGAGTCGCTGGACGGTCCGGCGCTCGCCGCGGCCTGACGGACGACGGACGGGCCCCCTGCCGATCCCGGCAGGGGGCCCGTCCGCGTGTCGGGAACCCGTTCAGGGGCGATCCCGGTCGTCGCGCCGGTCGCGCCGCTCGCCGCGGTAGTCGCCCCGGCCGTCGCGCTCGCGCCGGTCCCGCCGGTCGGGACCGTACGACCGCTCCCGGCGGTCCCGGTCGTCGCCGTCCCGGTCCCGGCGCACGGTCGCCTTGCGGCCCTTGATGGTCGTGGCGCGCAGGCCCGCGATCACCTCGTCGACCACGTCGTACGGGACCTCCACCAGCGAGAACCGGTCGGCGATCTCGATCGAGCCGATGTCCCGGCCCCCGATGCGGGTCTCGCCGGTGATGGCGCCCACCAGGTCCTGCGGGCGCACCCCGGCGCGCCGGCCGAGCCCCACGAACACCTGTGCGCTGCCGCCCGGCCGGGGTCGCCCGCCGGCGCGCCGCTCGCCCCGGGCGCCCTCCCGCGTCCCCCGCAGCGGCACCTGCGGGATCTCCTCCTCGTCGTCCGCGCCCGGCGACGTCGCCTCGTGCGCGAGCCGCACCGCCGCGAGGGCCACCTCCATGAGGTCGAACTCGTCGGTCAGCGACTCCACGATCACCCGGAACGGTTCCAGGTCGTCGTCGAGGAGGCTCTCCCGCAGCGCGGCCTGCGTGAGCTCCAGCCGCCGGGTCCGCAGGTCCGCCACCGTGGGGATGGTGTCGATGGCAATCCGCTGCCCGGTGACCCGCTCGATCGTCTTGAGCATCCGGTGCTCGCGGGGCTCGGCCAGGGTGATGGCCACGCCCTCGCGCCCGGCACGGCCCACCCGGCCGATCCGGTGCACGTACGACTCGGGGGCCGACGGCACGTCGTAGTTGACGACGTGGGTGAGCTGCTCGACGTCCAGGCCCCGCGCGGCCACGTCGGTGGCGACCAGCAGGTCGGCCGTGCCCGCCCGCAGCCGCCCCATCACCCGGTCGCGCTGCTCCTGGCTCATCCCACCGTGCAGCGCCTCGGCCCGGTAGCCGCGGCCGTTCATCGTCTCGGTGAGGCGGTCGACCTCCTCCCGGCTGCGGCAGAACACGATCGCCGCGGTGGGCGACTCGACGTCCAGCACGCGGCCCAGGGCGGCCGGCTTGTGCGCGCGGGCGACCAGGTACGCGCTCTGCCGTACCCGTGGGGCCTCCCCGGCGACCGGCTGCTCCCGCTCGATCTGGATGCGCACCGGGTCGCTCAGGTGCTGCCGGGCCATCCCGTCGATGCGCGACGGCATGGTGGCCGAGAACAGGACGGTCTGCCGCTCCTGCGGCGTGTGCTCCAGGATCGCCTCGATGTCCTCGGCGAACCCCATGTCGAGCATCTCGTCGGCCTCGTCCAGCACCACGGTGGCCAGCCCGCCCAACCGCAGCGTGTCCCGGGCGATGTGGTCCAGGGCCCGCCCCGGCGTGGCCACCACCACGTCGACCCCGGTGTCGAGGGCGCGCAGCTGCCGGCCGATCGGTTGCCCGCCGTAGATCGGCAGCACCCGTACGCCCAGCTCCCGGCCGTACCGGTGGAACGCCTCGGAGACCTGCACGGCGAGTTCCCGGGTCGGCACCAGCACGAGCGCGACGGGATCGCCGGCCGTGCGGTGCGCGGGCATCCGTTGCAGCAGCGGCAGGGCGAAGGCGGCGGTCTTGCCGGTGCCGGTGGCCGCCTGGCCGAGCAGATCCTGACCGGCGAGCAGCGGTGGGATCGCCTCCCGCTGGATCGGCGTGGGCTCCTCGTAACCGAGGGCGGCGAGCGCGCCCAGCAGCTCGTCGCGGAGCCCCAGCTCCGCGAAGCCGGTCGGCTCCTCGTCGCCAGGGTCGGTGGGGTGGGTCTGTGCGGGTGCCGAACTCATGTGACAAGCCTTTCATCACCGCCTCCGGCGCGCCGCGCCGACCTGCACAACCCACCCCCACTCCCGGCCGCCCGGGGGCTGACCGCCTCGGTGATCAAGAGGTTCGCGTCACGGATCGGCCCGGTTCTGACGCGAACCTCTTGATCACCGAGATGGGACCGGCGGCGCGGGCGGCGGGGTCAGGTGGCCAGGAGGGCCTGGATGATCGTGACGCCGAGGACCGCGTCGAGGACGCCGCACCATTCGGCATACGCGCGGGGCACGACCTCGTCCCGGCGGTGGTGCACGGCGTCCCAGACCGCGTGGCCGAGCCAGCCGAACGCCACCAGCCAGGCGGCGGCCCGCCCGCCGGCCGCCGCGGCGGTGAGCGCCAGCGCCGACCACGCGGCCAGCCCGACGAGCTGCCGGGCCAGCACGCCCGGCCCGCGCAGCCGGCGGCGGTACGCACCGACGACCAGGTACCCGACGGGCAGCACCAGCAGCGTCCACGGCCCGAGCACGCTCGGCGAGACCCAGGCGTCGACGGTCATCAGCAGGGCCAGGCCGGTCGGCCAGCGCCGGACCAGCGCGGCGGTCAGCGGTCCGCGTCGCGGCGCCGGTACGGGCGGGTCGTGCCGGCGGCGTAGCACGACGGCCACCATCGCCGGCACCATCAGCAGGTGACCGCCGAGCAGCACGGCGTCCCCGGCGATCCGGCCCGCCCAGTACGGCATCAGCAGCACCAGGAACGGGACGTACATGGCGGCCGCCATCTCGGCGCAGGCCCCCGCGGAGTGCCGCCGGTGCCGCATCCAGACGGTCATGCCGGCGGTCATGTTCGTGGCCATGACCAGGGCGGCCACGTCCGGTCGGTCGAGAGCGGTGGTGAGTCCCAGCGGGCCGGCGACGAGCGACCACACCGGGTCGAGCAGCAGCATCCCGGCGATCATGGCGAGGACCATCTCGCCGAGGTGCCGCAGCAGGTGGGTGACGCCGCCGGGCGCGTGCGGGACGGCGGTCGATGGCGGCTGGTGGGTCCGGGTTTCCGTCATGCCCTCGACCCTGCCGCTGGGGGCGGCCGGTGGGGCAGAGGGGAATGTCACCGGTCGTCCGTGCGATGTGCACGGTCCAGCCATGACGTTCCGCATGGCCGGACCGTGCGGCGGTGGCCCTACCATCGGGTCCGTGGCGCAGGAGGCGGCGGGACCCCGGGTGGACCGGCGGCTGCGGCGCGCCCGTACGGTCACGCTGCTGTCGCTCGCGACCGGGACGTGGGCCAGCCTGCTGACGCTGGTCGGTGTGGCCCGGGAACCCGACCCGACGCGCGCCGTGCTCGGCGCGGCGGGCGCCGTCCTCTTCGCCGCCGGTCAGGCCGCCGTGCTGTACGCGACGGTGACGCCCTGGCTGGCGCAGCGGTGGCGGCGCCGATCCGAGGTCGGCCTGGCCGTGCTGGCGGTGCTGAGCGTCCCGCTCGTCGGGCCTGTCGCCACGGGAGCGTGGCCGACCTGGGCCTGGCTGGGCGCGGCGCTGTTCGGCATGGCGCCGCTGCTCGTACGCCCGCCGGTCGCGGCCGTGGTGGCCGCGGCGGCCCTCGCCGTGTCGGCGGCCGTGGGCGTCTGGACGGGTGGCCCGGTGTGGCGGTTCCTCCTGGTGACCGGCGGCGTCGGTGCCGGTGTCGCCGTCGTGAACTGGGTCCAGATCTGGTTCTGGGACCTGCTCGTCGAGGCGCGGGAGGGGCAGGTGGCGCAGGCCCGGCTGGCCGCGGCCGAGGAGCGGCTCCGGTTCGCGCGGGACGTGCACGACGTACTGGGCCACGACCTGACGGTGATCGCGCTGAAGGCGGAACTGGCCGCCCGCCTCGCGGGGGTGGACGCGGAGCGGGCCGCCCGGGAGGCCGCCGAGGCGCAGCGGCTGGCCACGTCGGCCCTGACCGAGGTGCGGGAGACCGTGCACGGCTACCGGACCGTTGACCTGGCCGAGCAGCTCGACGCCGTGGCCGGGGTGCTGCGGTCCTGCGGCATACGGTGCGCCGTCGTGCCTCCGGCGGCCGACCTGCCGCCGGCCGCGGCCGGTGACCTGGCCGCGGTGCTGCGCGAGGCGGGCACGAACGTGCTGCGGCACAGCCGGGCCGGCTGGTGCCGGATCGAGATCGTGCGCGACGGCGACACGGCCCGGATGACGGTGACCAACGACGGGGCCGCCGACCGCGCGCCGGACGGGCGGAGCAACGGCCTGCGTGGCCTGGCCGACCGGCTCGCCACGACGGGCGGCCGGCTGCGCGTCCGGCGGGAGGAGAACGTGTTCACCCTCGAAGCCACCGTGCCGGTCGCCCCATGATCCGGACCCTGCTCGCCGACGACGAGGACCTGATCCGGGCCGCGCTGGCCGCCCTTCTCGGCCTGGAGCCCGACATCGAGGTCGTGGCCGAGGTGGCCGACGGGCCGTCGGCGGTCACGGCCGCGCGGGCGCACCGGCCCGACGTGGCGGTCGTCGACCTGGAGATGCCGGGGCTGACCGGTATCCAGGTCGCCGCCGAGCTGTCCCGGGCGCTGCCCGGGTGCGCGGTCGTCCTGCTCACCGGGCACGGCCGTCCCGCCCACCTGCGCCAGGCGCTGACCGCGGGCGCCCGCGGCTTCCTGCCCAAGGGCGCGCCCGGCGGCGCGCTCGCCGACGTGATCCGCCGCGTCCACGGCGGCGGCCGGTACGTCGACCCGGCGCTGGCCGCGGACGCGCTGACCCTTCCCGACTGCCCGTTGACGCCGCGGGAGCTGGAGACACTGCGGCTGGCCGAGGTGGGTGCCCCCGTCGCCGTGATCGCCCGGCGGGCGCACCTCTCCGCGGGGACCGTGCGCAACTACCTCGCCGCCGCCGTGCAGAAGCTCGGCGCGGCCGACCGGGCCGAGGCGATCCGGACGGCGCGGGAGAACGGCTGGCTGTGACCGCGCGCCCGTCCGGCGATGGGACGGTACTAGCGTGGGCGGGTGCGTACCGTCGAACTGGTCTGCTCGGCGGGCCTGGACGCCGCGGTGCGGGCCGCGTGGGACGGCTTGGCCGCGGCCGGCCTGCCCAGCCTTGCCCGCAACCTGCACCCGACGAACCGCCCGCACCTCACGCTCGCGGCGGTGGACGACTTCCCGCCCGGCGCCGAGCGGCGTCTCGCCGACCTGTTCGACGCGGCGCTGCCGCTGCCTGCCCGCGTCGACCGGGTGGCGGTGCTCGACGGCAGCGCCCCTCTGGTCTGGCTGCTTCGGCCGACGCCGGAGCTGGTCGCGCTGCACGGCGCGGTCTGGGACGTGCTCGAAGGGGCGCCCGGGCCGCGGCCCTGGCACCTGCCCGGGCGGTGGGTGCCGCACCTGAGCCTCGCGTTGCGGTTCCGCGACGCCGACCGCCGCCGCGCCCGGGCCGTGGTCGGCGGTGACCGGCCCGTCGGGGAGTTCGTGCGGGCGCGCAGTTACGACGGCGACGCCCGGACGGTGACGCCGCTCGGCGGGCGCGACGGCCCGGTGGGTGACGGGCCGGCCGGCCCCCGGTGCGTCGACCGGGGGCCGGGCCGTTCCGCTCAGCGGTAGAAGCGGAGGTAGTCGAACTCGGCGGTGACCGGCGGCTGCGCGCCGCCGTGCGCCACGAGGCCGATCCGCGGCGTGGTGCCGGCCGGGAACGTCCACACACCACCCCAGGTCCACCGCTCGCCGTCCCGGCTGGAGCCCGCCCGGAACTCGTGCTCGCCCGTGGCCGGGTCGACGCGGTGGGCCAGCCGGAGCCAGGTGGTGGTGGCGGGGGTGCCGACGATGGTGCCGCCGTACACCGGCTGACCGGCGAACGGAAGCTCGTAGCCGTACTCCACCTGCCGGGTGTTCCAGATCGCCACCTGGGCCAGCCGGGCGAACCGGTCGTCGTCGACGTAGGCGACGAGGCCGGCCTGCTGGTAGTTGCGGACGGTCTCCTCGCCGAGGTCGAGGGTCACCTTCGTCTCGACCACGTAGTCGCCGGCCGGGGCGTCGCGCAGCAGGACGCCCGCGGTGTTGCCGGTGCCCGTGAGGTCGGCGGCCTGTGTCGGCCAGCGCAGCGCGCCGCCGGACACCGTCGCCGCCGGGTCGGGGCGCACCCAGCTCCACGCCGGGTCGAGGCCGCCCGCGAACTCGTCGGAGTACGCCGGCAACGCGCGACCCACCCGGGGCTCCGACACGGCGGTCCGCGCCGGCACGTACAGCCGGGTCACGCTCACGTTGTCGAACTCGGCGGGCCCGCCGGCGGCGCGCAGGCCCACGCGGCCGGCCACCGGGCGGTCCAGCCGCAGCGTGACCACGGCGAGCTGGTCACCGAGCCGGGCCGGGCTCAGCTCGGCGACGAGCTGCCGGCCGCGTACCTCGACGGACAGGTTGTGCCGGTCGGCCGGGGTGAACCCGGCGGGCAACGCGGCGCCGGCCGTCCGGCCGCCGTCGCGGGCAACCAGCCGCCCGGCGGCCGTGTCGACGCGTACCTCGACGCGGTCGGCCAGGGCGACCCCGGCGCCGCGCGCCCCGGTGAGCCGCAGGTCGGCCTCCACCCGCACGTCGCCCCCCACGGTGGTACGGCTGGTGAGGGACCCGGTGCCGGTGAGCCGGCCGTCGGCGACCCGCCAGTCGCCGGTGCCCCGCCGCCAGCCGGCCAGGCCGGCGGTGTCGAAGCGCTCGTCTACCGGGCCGGTGGTGACCGGCGCGGGCCGCGGGCCGTCCGAGGGGCCGGCGCCCGCGTTCACGGTCGGCCAGCCGTCGATCCAGTCGAGCCGGTCGAGCAGCATCGGCCGCTCGTTGATTCCGAACGGCTCGTCCAGGTACGGGTCGGACCGGTCGATCGCGTGGTAGACGATCCAGTCCTGGCCGGACAGGTCGGTGAGGAACCCGTTGTGGCCGGTGCCGATCCACCGGTTGCCGTTCTGCGTGAGCACGGGGGTGCCGCCGGCACGGGACGCGGTGAGCGGGATCCCGTCCCGGTCCAGGAACGGCCCGCGCGGGCTGCGCGCCCGTCCGACCTGGACGGAGTAGCCGGTGGCAGGGCCGGCGCAGCAGTTCGCCGTCGAGGCGAAGAGGTAGTACCAGCCGTCGTGGCGCAGCACGTAGCTGCCCTCGAACTTGTTGTCGATGGCCACGAGGGTGGGCGTGCCCACCGCCCGCAACCCGTCGGGGGAGAGTTCGGTGACCGAGATGCCGCCGTAGTAGCTGCCGTAGTAGAGGTAGCTCGTCCCGTCGGTGTCGGTGAACTGGCTGGGGTCGATGGTCCACAGGAAACCGCCGCCGCCACCGGGACGCGGCGCCACCACGGGCTGGTCGGCGAAGGTCCAGGGGCCGGCGGGGGTGGGGGCCGTGGCCGCGCCGATGGCGTAGTCGCTGCCCTCCGGGGAGACGGTGGTGTCGGTGACCGTCACGTACATGACGTACCGGTCGCCGACGCGGCGCACGTCGGGGGCCCAGAACGCCGCGCCCGGCGCCGCGTAGGGCGGCCGCTGGTCGGGCCCGAAGGCGTCACCGACGTACGCCCAGTCGACCAGGTCGGTCGAGCGCGCGATGGGCACCCGGTGCGGCTGCCGCTCGCCCTCGCGCAGCGGGTCGGTGGTGCCGTACGCGTACCAGGAGCCGTCGTCGCCTCGGACGACGACGGGGTCGGCGAACGTGTCGCCCACCCCTGCGGAGATCGGGTTGTGGTATCGGGTGACGGATCGGTCGGCGGCGGCGGGCGCGGCGGGCGTGGCCGCCAGCAGTAGCCCGAGTACGGCGGCGACGGCGCCGCCGCGACGGAGATGTCCCATCAGACCTGCCTTGCGGTGGAGTGGTGGTAGCTGCGACTCGCGTCCCTTCTTACAACGTTGGATACAACGTTGTAAAGAGTGTCGGCCGGGGCCGAAGCATCGGCGTGCCAGCATGGTCGGGTGCATCCCACCGTCACCGACGCGCCCGCGCTCGCTCAGCTCGCCGCGCTACTGGCCGACACCAGCCGGGCCCGGATCTGCCTCGCCCTGCTCGACGGACGGGCCTGGACGGCCGGTGAACTGGCCCGCGCCGCCGGGGTCGCCCCGTCGACCACGAGCGACCACCTCAGCCGACTGGTCGAGGGCGGCCTGCTCGCGGAGGAACGACAGGGACGGCACCGATACCTGCGGCTGGCCGACCCGGACGTCGCGCAACTCATCGAGGACCTGGCCGGCCGGGCGGCCCCGGTGGCGCAGCCCGCCCGGTCGTTGCGCGCGGCCCGCGCCACCACCGCCCTGGCGTACGCCCGGACGTGCTACGACCACCTCGCGGGCCGGCTCGGCGTGCTGCTGCACGACACGTTGCTCGACCGCGCGCTGCTGGACCGGGCCGGCGGGCTCACCCTCACCCCGGCGGGGCTGGACTGGTGCGCCGACCTCGGGCTGCCGGTCGCGCCCCTGCGCGCCAGCCGGCGACCGCTGCTGCGCGACTGTCTGGACTGGACCGAGCGTCGCCCGCACCTCTCCGGCGCGCTCGGCGCGGCGCTCTGCGCCCGCCTGCTCGACCTCGGCTGGCTGGCGCGGGGGACCGGCCGGGCCGTCCGGCTCACCCCGGCCGGAGTCCCGGCGCTCGCCGCGGCGCTCGGCCTGCCCCCGGCGGACCTGGCTCCGCCCGCCACCACCGACGCCGGCGGCGGCCGCGCCTGACGACCCGGCCGGCCCGGCTCCGCCGGTCGCCGCCGCATCGGCGATCCGGTGCCGGCCGCGCGCCCCCGACGCTTCGGTGTGGACCGTACGATTCCGCGCCTAGCGTCGGCACGTGACCACGACCCGCCCGACCCTCGCCCCCGTTCCCGGTACCCCGCCGTGCGGCCCGCCCGCCCCCCACCCGGACGGCGGGTGGACGCTCACCCGGCACGCGGACGTGCGGACCGCCCTCACCGAACCGGCCTGCCGCGTGCCGGTCGCCGCCCCCGGCGCGGCCTACACCCTCGGCTGGCTGCGCGGCCTGGTGAGCCGGTTCAGCGCGCCGGAGGACCACCCCGCCCGCCGGGCCGCCGGCACCGCCGCCCTCGCCCCCCTCGACCCCGCGGACCTGCGCGAGGCGGCCGCCCGGGCGACCGCCGGCGTCCTGGACGACGCGGGCGACCGCCTGGACGTGCCCCGCGCGCTGGCCCGGCGCGTACCGGTGCGGGTGCTCGCCGACCGGCTCGGCCTCGCCGACCCCGAGGCCGCCGTCACGGCGGTGGCCACGGTCGCCGCCGCCTACCAGCCCGGCGCGGACGCGGCGGCCCAGTGGCGCGCCGACGGCGCCGTCGTGGAACTCGTGGCGCTGGCCCCGCCCGGCCCGCCCGAGGACCTCGCCAACCGCATCGGCCTGCTGGTCCAGGCGTGCGACGCGACCGCCGGGCTGATCGGCGCGGGGGCCCGGCACCTGCTGCCGCCGGGCCCGCCGGCGCCCGGGGACACCGCCGAGCTGCTGGGCGAGGTGCTCCGGCTCGACCCGCCAGTACGCGGCACCCGCCGGATCACGCACCGCGCGGTGCGGATCGGCGGCGTCGACCTCCCGGCGGACACGCCGCTGCAGCTGCGCTTCGACGCGGCCAACCGGGACCCGGCGGTCTTCGCCGAGCCGGACGCGTTCGTGCCCGGGCGGGCCGAGACGGCGCTGACGTTCGGCGCGGGGACGCGCCGGTGCCCCGGAGCCGACCACGCGCTGGCCCTCGCCACGGGCGTGCTCGACGTGCTTCGCGAGCGGTGCCGCCGCGATCCCGGACCGGTCCCGTACGAGCCGCACGCGCTGCTGCGGGTGCCCGCCCGGCTGGCGGTGGCGCCGCGATGACCGGGACCACCGTCGACCGCCGGCGTCACGCCGACCGGTGCGCCGCGTTCCGCGCCCTGCACCGTCCCGGCCGGCCGCTGCTGCTGCCGAACGCCTGGGACCACGCCTCGGCGGCCGCGTTCGCCGCCCACGGGTACCCCGCCGTGGGCACCACGAGCCTCGGCGTGGCGGCCGCGGCCGGCCAGCCCGACGGCACGGGGGCGACCCGGGCCGAGACCCTGCTGCTGGCCCGCCGCCTGCGTCACCTGCCCGTGCTGCTCACCGTGGACGTCGAGGGCGGGTTCAGCGACGACCCGGCCGAGGTCGCGGCCCTCGCCGTCGAGCTGGCGGGGCTCGGCGCGGTCGGGATCAACCTGGAGGACGGCCGGTCGGACGGCAGCCTCGCCCCGGTGGCCGAGACCGCGGCGGCGGTCGCGGCGGTCAAGGCCGCGGTGCCGGACCTGTTCGTCAACGCGCGTACGGACGCGTGGTGGCTCGGCGTCCCCGACCCGCTCGGCGAGGCCCTGGAACGCGGGCGGGCGTACCGGGCCGCCGGCGCGGACGGGATCTTCGCGCCCGGGGCCCCGGACGCCGCCACGATCGGGGTGCTGACCGCCGCCGTCGACGCCCCGCTGAACGTGCTGCACCGGCCCGGCGGCCCGGATCTCGCCGAGCTGGCCCGGCTCGGCGTGGCCCGGGTGAGCACCGGCTCCCTGCCGTTCCGCGTCGCGCTCGGTGCCGCCCTGGCCACCGTCGACGCGCTCCGGGCCGGCCCCACCGACGCCGCGCCCCGTGCCGCCCCGCCGTCGTACGAGGAGGTGCAGCGGCTCGGGCGAGGGGTGGTCGACTGACCGGTTCGTCCTCGCCGGTGGGTCCCTGCGGCGTTCCCGCCGGGCCGGGCGGCCCCCTCCCACCCGGAGGTTCTTAGAGGTAGATAGGAGGATTGTTCGGGCTCCTCCCGATCCGGCCGATTACGGTGAGTGCAGGGCAGTCACTCAGGTGTCGTGACCGGAGAGGACCGATCATGCGCGTGCCCAGCCGAAGCCCCGGACCGCAGCCCGGTCCACCCGTCACGCCCCGCCGCCTGCCCACCGCCCCACCCGCCCGGCCCGCTGGCGGGCCGGACCTCGCCGCGTACCGGGCCGCGGTGGCCGACCTGCTCGTGGAGGTGGGCGCGCTGGCCGACGCGCCCAGCACCGCCGCCCGGCAGATCCTGATCGACGACCGGCTCCGCGAGCCCCCGCTCGCGGCCGTCCTCGAGGCCACCCCGCAGGGTTTCCTGGGCGCCCGGGAGACGCTGCTGCTGGAGATGGCCCGCTACCAGCCGAACGAGCGCAGCTCCGCGCGGGACCTCGCGGCGCTGGTCCGGATCTACCTGCTCTCGCGCATCGACGTCATGTGGTGGCGGGACACGCCGACGTTCGTCACCGACACGCAGGTGCAGGGCAGCGCCGAACTGGTCGACCTCGAGTGGCTGCGGCGGCGGGACCTGCTGCGCTTCCGCTACCGGGAGCAGCCCGCGACCCGGCTGGGTCGGGGCTGGCAGGCCGCCCGGCGCCGGTTGCGACCCGACGCCAGCCCCCGGACGGCCGGACTGCTGGCCCGGCGCGCCCGCCGGGAGGTGGTGGCCCTGCTCAACGACGTCGGCCGGGAGTTCGCCGCGGCGACCCCGCCCGGCACACCGCCGCTGTGGGTGACGTCCCTGACCCGCAGCACCGAGCACCAGTACCGGCTGCGCCGCCTCGGGTACGCGGCCATGCTGCCCAGCGGGCACTGCGTCGGCTACGCCGTCGACGTGGAGATGGACTGGTTCGCGCGCTTCGGCGTACGGGACACCCTGGCCCGGCTGCTGCTGGCCCGGCAGGACGCCGGTGAGGTCAACGTCGTCGACGAGGGCCAGGCGTGGCACGTGTGCCTCGCACCCGCGGCCCGGCAGCGGCTGCGGCGGGCGTACGAAGCCGAGATGGGGGTCTGACGACGATGTGCGGCATCGCCCTGAGCATCGGCGAGGAGGCCGACCCGGCAATCTTCCGGCGGATGCTCGCCATCCTCTCCGCCCGCGGCGAGATCACCGAGGCCCGGTACGAGACCGGGGTGCTCGCCGGCACCCGCCGGCTGCGCGTGGTCGACCGGGAGCGGGCCGTCCAGCCGTGGACGTCCGCCGACGAGCGCTGGCTGCTCTGCTACAACGGCGAGGTCTTCAACCACCGGGAGCTGCGCGCGGAGCTGGCCGCGCTCGGCCACGCGTTCCGCGGCGACAGCGACACCGAGGTGCTCCTCGCCGCGTTCGAACAGTGGGGGGAGGGCGCGGTCACCCGGCTGCGCGGCGAGTACGCGTTCGCGGTGGTCGAGCGGACCACCGGCCGCGCCTACCTGGCCCGCGATCCGCTCGGCGTGAAACCGCTGTACTGGGCCCGCAAGCCCGGCTGCCTGCACGTCGCCTCCGAGGTGAAGGCGCTCGTCGGCCACGGCGTGCCCATCGGCGAGGTGCCGCCGGGGCACCACGGGTGGGCGGACCCGGGCGGGCAGGTGCGGCTGCGTCCGTACCTGGACCTGCTCACCCTCGGCGCGGGGCTGCCCGTCATCGACGACCCGGACGAGGCCGCCCTGCTCGTCCGTGCCGCGCTGCGGGACAGCATCCGCGTCCGGGTGGACACCGACCTCACCGTGGGAGTGGTGCTCTCCGGCGGGTTGGACAGCTCGCTGGTCCTGCGGTACGTCCGCGAGCTGCACCCGGACTGCGTGGCCGTCACGATCGGCGTCCCGGGCAGCCCGGACGTGGCGTACGCCCGGCGGATCGCGGCCGACCTCGGGGTACCGCACGAGGTGGTCGAGTTGCGCCCGCGTGACATCCGGCTGGCCGACGTCCGGGAGGCGATCCGGATCTCCGAGCTGACCGAGTACGGCGACATCATCAACGCGGTCGTCTCGGTGCCGCTGTTCCGGCGGCTGCGCCAGCTCGGCGTGAAGGTGGCGCTCACCGGCGACGGCTCCGACGAGCTCTTCGGCGGGTACCCCATGTACCACGACGTGGCGCCCGCCGCCTCCCGCCGCCTCTTCCTGCACAAGATCCGCAACCTGGGCCGGACCGAGCTGCAACGGGTCGACCGGACCAGCATGGATCTCGGCGTCGAGGCCCGGGTGCCCTTCCTCGACCTCAGCGTGGTCGAGCTGGCCATGCGGCTCCCGCTGGAGCTGAAGATGCGCGACGGGCAGGAGAAGTGGATCGTCCGGCGGGCGTTCGCCGACGTGCTGCCGGACTACGTGCTGCGCCGGCCCAAGAACCCCATGTCGTACTCCTCGGGCCTGCACGAACGGGCCCGGCTCTACCGGCCCTTCTTCGCCCGGCTGCACCGCTCGTTCGGCTACCACCTCCTGGAGCCGGTCCGGCGCGACTTCGACAGCGTGCTGACCCGGTGCGGCAACGACCTGGACCGGGCGATCGCGGACGGGCTGGCCCGCCCGGACTACACGGTGCTGGAGCACGCGCGGGACCTGGTGGGCGCCGCGAGGTGGAACGCGGCGCCCATGGTGCGCCGGCTGGTCGGGCCGCGCCGCACCCGGGGCGACGAGGCGCCGCTGCCCGGCTGAGCGCCTACGCCCGCCGGCCGCGGCGGCGCGAGGTCCGATCCCCGCCAGCATCCGCGCCGCCGCCGGGCGACGCTGGGCGCATGACCCCTTTCGTCGTACGCCCGCTGCCGCCCGCCGTCCTCGACGCCGTCCGCCGCACCCGCCTCGACGCCGCCGGCCGCCCCGTCGAGGCCGTCGCGGCCGAGGGCGGCGAACCGTTGCGCTGCTGTCTGCGCGACGCGGTGGAGGGCGACGAGCTGATCCTCTTCGGGTACGCCCCGCCCGTCGCCGACGGCCCGTACCGGGAGGTCGGCCCGGTCTTCGCGCACGCCGCCGCCTGCGCGGGCGCGGACGGCGGCACCGCCTACCCGCCCGCCTGGCGGGGACGCCCGCAGGTGCTGCGGGCGTACGACCACCGGGGCCGCATCCACGGCGGCCGGCGGCACGACGGCACCGACCCGGAGACCGTGATCGCCGAGCTGCTCGCCGACCCGGCCGTGCGGCAGTTGCACAGCCGCAACGTGGTGTACGGCTGCTTCATGTTCACGGTCGACCGCCCGGCGTCGTGACCGGCCCGTCGGCCAGCCCGTCGGCCGGCCCGTCGTGGCGTGGCGGGACCGGCGCGGGGTACCAGTCGGGCATGACGGACGTGGACGTGCTGGTGGCCGGGCAGGTGGCCCGGGACCTCGTGCTGCTGGTGGACGACGTGCCGGAGGCCGGTGGCAGCGCGCCGGTACGCCGCCGCCGGGAGCTGCTCGGCGGCAAGGGCGCCAACCAGGCGGTCGGCGTGGCCCAACTCGGCGCCCGGGCCGCCCTGCTCGGCGTGGTCGGCGACGACGAGGTCGGCGACCGGTTGCTCGCCCAGGCCCGCGCCGACGGCATCGACGTGGGCCCGGTGGTGCGCCGGGTGGGCGTCCCGACCGGTCTGATCGTCGACCTGCTCGATTCCCGCGGTCGGTGGCGCTACCTGGAGGACCTGCCGGAGCCGACCCTGCTCACCCCGGACGACGTGGCCGCCGCGGCGGGCGTGGTGCGGGCCGCGCGGGCGGTGCTCGTCCAGCTCCAGCAGCCGGCCGGAGCGGCCCTCGCCGCGGCCCGCACCGCCCGGGACGCCGGCCGCCTCGTGGTGCTCGACGGCGCGCCGGCCGACCCGGCGAGCGCCGGTGACCTGCTGGCCGCCGCCGACGTGCTGCGGGCGGACGCGCGGGAGACCGGGTTGATCACGGGGGAGGCGCCCCGGGACGCCGGCTCGGCGCTCGCCGCCGGGCGCGCGTTGCTGCGCCGCGGCCCGGCGCTGGTGGCCGTCGAGGTGTCCGGCGCGGGCAACGCGTTCGTCTGGCGCGACGGTGAGCTCTTCCTGCCGCTGAGCGACACGCCCACCGTGGACACCACGGGCGCCGGGGACGCGTTCGTGGCCGCGCTCACGGTCGCGCTGCTGCGCGGCGAGTCGCGGGAGCGCGCGGCCCGCTGGGCGGTGGCGGCGGCCGGTGCGACCGTCGGCCACCCGGGCGGCCGGCCGTCCCTCACCCGGGCGGCGCTCGACGAGCAGCTCGACCGCATCCCGGTGGGCTGACCCCGCCGCGGTGAGTTCGGCCAGCACCATCGCCGTGCCGGGGAAGAGCAGCAGCGCGGGTCCGGTCGCCCCGCGGAGTCGACCGGTGGCCGATGGTGGACAACCGCCGGCGACCCGCATAGCGTCCAGTGAATATGCGTAGGACTCTGCCGGCCGCCACAATGGCCCTGCTGCTCGCGCTCACCGCATGCTCGGCTTCCCGCCCGTCGGGAAGCCCACCGCCCGGGGCGGCCCCCACCGGCACGCCGACCGCCTCCCGCCAGGACGCGGCCCAGGTCGAGCGGACCCTGGCCAGCTTCCGCCGGGTCGACGACCTCCCGCTGTACGAGATGACCTACGTGGGCCGGTACGACGCGACGGTCGGCACGGACGCCAGCCCGGCGAGCCCGTTCGGCTGCTCCCTCTTCGTCGCGGCCGGCGACCGCGACCGGCCACTGTTCGCCCGCAACTTCGACTGGGACCCCAACCCGGCCATGGTGCTGCGCACCGACCCGCCGCAGGGGTACGCGTCGATCTCGCTGGTGGACCTGTCGTACCTCGGCGTGGGCGACGACCCGGCCGGCGACCACCGGCTGCTGAACGCGCCGCTGCTGCCCTTCGACGGGATGAACGAGCGCGGCCTCGCGGTGGGCCTGGCCGCCGACGACGCCGCCCGCGCCGAGCCCGTCCCCGGCAAGCCCACCGTCGGGTCGGTGCGCATCCTGCGCCTGGTGCTCGACCGGGCGGCCACCGTGGACGAGGCGGTGGCCGTGTTCACCGCGCACAACATCGACTTCGACGGCGGGCCGGCGCTGCACTACCTGCTGGCCGACGCCTCCGGCGCCTCGGCCGTGGTGGAGTTCGTCGACGGCGAGATGCGGGTCGAGCGCGGCCCGGGCGGCTGGCAGGCGCTCACCAACGTTCCGGTCGTCGGGGTCGCCGAGGACAAGCGCCGCGCGGACCGCCGGTACGACGTCATCGCCCGCGCGATGACCGAGGCCGGTGGGGTGTTGGACGCCGAGGCGGCGCACCGGGTGCTGACCGCCGTCCGGCAGGCACACACCCGCTGGTCGGTCACGTACGGCCTGCGCAGCGGTGAGGTGCGGCTGGTCACGGCCGGCGGCGCGCAGCGGCGCTACCAGCTGCCGATGGGCTGATCCCCGCCGCCGCCCCCAGCGGCGCCCCCAACCTGACCGACCCGCCCTCCACCCCGTCGATCATGCAGTTGTGGTGGGGGACAAACGGAAGTAATCACCGCGACCCGGGCACCACACCTGCATGATCGACGGGCTCCGGTGAGCCTTCCGCCCGGCCCGCGGGTGGTCGGGCGTGCACGGGAGCGGGCCCGGCCCCCGCAGGTGGGGGGACCGGGCCCGGTGTCGTGCGTGGTGCTACCGCGTCGCGGCGGTCATCAGCCCAGGTAGCGGGGCTGGGTCTGGACGTTGAGCTCCTTGTATCGGACGAGCTCCGCGGTCCAGGTCCGCCAGTCGTTGAGCTTCAGGACGTCGAAGCCCTTGGCGATGTCGTTGGAGTAGATGTGGCCGTTGTAGTAGTACGCGGACCAGCTGCCGCCGCCGACCATCGTCTCGTTCGAGATCGGCCCGCGCTCCCAGTAGGCGATCTCCTCCGGGTTGGCCGAGTCGGTGAAGTCCCAGACCGAGATGCCGCCCTGGTACCACGCCTGGACCATGATGTCCCGCCCGAGCACCGGGAGCAGCGAGCCGTTGTGCGCCACGCAGTTCTCGGTGTCGGCGTTGGTCCGTGGGATCTTGTAGTAGCTCCGGAAGATCATCTTCCGGGCGTCGCCGCGGCCGGTGATGTCGTAGATGGCGTCCGCGCCCCGGTTCGGGCCGACGGTCTCGTTGCAGGTGGCCGCGCCCCCGCCGCCCAGCTCGTCGGTGAAGACGACCTTGGTGCCGGCGTTGTTGAAGGTGGCCGAGTGCCAGAACGCGAAGTTGGTGGTGTCCCGCACGCGGTTGATCACCCGCGGGGCCTCCCGGTCGCGGATGTCCATCAGGATGCCGTCACCCATGCACGCGCCGGCCGCCAGGTCCTTCGACGGGTAGGCGGTGATGTCGTGGCAGCCGGTGGTCGCCGAGCCGGTCTCGCTGCCCTCGAAACCACCGTCCGGGAAGAGGTTCGGCGTGGCCACGACGGCCGCGCTGGTGGGGTTCTTCACCGGCACCTTGATGATGGAGATCGAGTCGTGCGGCGGCTGGCAGTCCGGGAAGGTGGCCCGGGGGCTGTACGACGAGACGTACAGGTAGACCGCCTTCGCGTCCTTGCCCGGCACCAGGGTGTGGGTGTGCGAGCCGCAGGCCGTCTCCACGGACTTGATGTACCGCGGGTTGGCCTTGTCCCGGATGTCGAAGATCTTGATGCCCTCCCAGGACTCCTTCAGGCTGGCGTCCTGCGTGGTGCTGTTGCAGGAGTCGTCGCTGCGGGACGAGTCGGTGGACAGGAAGAGCAGGTCACCGTGGACGGAGATGTCGTTCTGCGACCCGGGGCAGAGCACCCGGGACACGACCTGCGGCGAGCTGGGCCGCGAGATGTCGAAGACGACGAAGCCGTTGTAGTTGCCCGCGAAGGCGTACTTGCCCTGGAAGGCCAGGTCGCTGTTGGTGGCGTCCAGGGGAGCGACCTTGGGCAGGTTGGTGACGAGCTTCAGGTTGGGGCTGCTGACGATTTCGTCGACGCCGGGGATGGCGTTCGTGGCCGACGCGGCCTGTGGCGTGACCTGGGCCTGGCTCGGCGGGGCGACGAGCACGCTGGCCACCAGGAGGCCGGCCGCGGCGACGCCGACCACGCGTAGCTGCCGTAACCGTGGCATGGGGGTTCTGAACATCGGCGAGACCCTTCGCAAGGGGGTGGCGATTGTCGATACCTTACCGTCCTCTGAAGACCATCGATGTGATGTGGGTCACATCGATGGGTGTTCCTGAATGGATAGCATCGCGGTGACCTCGACCTCAGGGAGTGGCCCATGACCGGCCGGCGCGCGCGTGTCCTGGCGATCGTCACACTGGCGATCGTCCTGCCGCTGGTGGCGGTCGTCGTCCTGAGCGCCCGCGGCGACTCGGACACGACGGCCACCCGCCCGGCGGCCGCGCCCGCGACCAACACCCCGGCGACGCCCGAGCCCACCGACGTGACCGTCATCGTGCCCGGCCGGCCCGGCGAGTCGGCGGCCGTCAAGGGCGCGGGGGAGGTGAGCGGCGCGGGCGCGACCCCGCACAACTCGATGGACGAGTGGTTCGTCCGGATGATGATTCCGCACCACACGCAGGCGCTGGACATGGCCGAGCTCGCCCCCGACCGGGCCGCCAACCCCTCGGTGCGGGCCATCGCCGACCGGATCCGGGCCAGTCAGGGTCCGGAGATCGGCATGATGCGCGCCTGGCTGCAGAACCGGGGCCTCTCCGCGGACATGCCCGGCCACGACCACGGCACCATGAAGGGCATGCAGTCGCCGGAGGCGATGCGGCAGCTCGCCGCCGCCCGTGGCGCCGACTTCGACCGCCTCTTCGTGCGGATGATGACCGCGCACCACGAGGGCGCCATCGAGATGGCCACCAACCTGCTCTCGGTCGGCGCCGACCAGCAGCTGAACGAGTTCGCCAACTCGGTGGCTACCGAGCAGACCGTGGAGATCGACCGGATGCGGGAGTTGCTCGCCCGCTGACCGGCCGGGGGGGGCGCACGGGGCGCGACCGGCGCGGGTCGATCCGTCCGCCGGCACGTACGCTGGGTGACCGTGAACCGTACGATCCTCGGCCGCCCGCTGCGCACCGTCGCCTTCGACGTCTTCGTATCCGGCGCCGTGCTGATCTTCGGCCTCCTCGGGGTGGCCGCCCAGCCGGGCGGGTGGGCGGCCGTCGCCGTCGGGGCGGGGATGGCGGTCGCGCTGCTGTTCCGCCGCTCGCACCCCTCGTCCGTGGCGGCGGTGGTCGGGGCGCTGGGAATCGGCCAGGTGATCGCCGGCTGGGGCCCGCTCCCGATGGACGTCGCGGTGCTCGTCGCGCTCTACAGCGTCGTCAAGTACGCCGACCGGCTCCTCGACGGCGTACTGGCCGCGATCGGCGCCCTCGCCGGGGCGGTGCTCGCCGCCCGCCAGGTCGACAGCCCGGCCCCGTGGTGGGGCAGCGCCATCTCCTTCGGGCTGATCACCGGCGCGGTCTGGCTGGTCGGGCTGAACGTGCGCACCCGGCGGCTCTACGTGCTCAGCCTCGAGGAGCGCGCCGCCACGCTGGAGCGGGAGCGCGAGGCCGAGGCGCGCGCCGCCGTCGCCAGCGAACGCACCCGCATCGCCCGCGAGCTGCACGACGTGGTCGCGCACAGCATGGCCGTCATGATCGTGCAGGCCGACGGCGCCCGCTACATGCTCGACCGCGACCCGGAGACCGCGCGCCAGGCGGTCAAGGTGGTCGCCGACACCGGCCGGCAGGCGCTGGAGGACATGCGTCGCCTGGTGGGCGTCCTGCGGGAGCCGAGCCCGCCGGAGCCGGCGGCCGTGCAAACCGCGGCGGCCGGCCCGGACGGCGCGGAGGCGGCCGGACGCGACGGCCCGGCGGCGGGCGACGACCCGCAGCGGCGCCGGATCGCCCTGGCCGAGCTGCCCACCCTGCTCGACCGGTTCCGCGCCGCCGGCCTGCGGATCCGGCACACCCTCACCGGCGAGGCGCCGCCGCTGCCGCCCGGCCTGGAACTCACCGTCTACCGGGTCGTGCAGGAGGCGTTGACCAACGCCCTCAAGCACGCCGGCGTCGGGGCCGGGGTCGAGCTGACCCTGGAGTACGCCCGCGACACCGTGCTGGTCCGGGTCGTCGACGACGGGCAGGGCCGCCCGGTGGTCGGCCCGGCGCCGACCGGCGGGCACGGCCTGGTCGGCATGCGCGAGCGGGTCGGCGTGTACGACGGCTCGCTCACCGCCGGGGCCCGGCTCGCCGGGGGGTGGCAGGTCGAGGCGCGACTGCCGCTACCGTCGAGCGCCGGGACGACGGAGGTGATCGCGGCATGACGGTCCGGGTGGTGATCGTCGACGACCAGGCGCTCGTGCGCGCCGGGTTCCGGATGGTGCTCGACTCCCAGCCCGACCTGGAGGTGGTCGGCGAGGCCATCGACGGCGCGGACGCGCTGCGCGTCCTCGCCCGGGTCGAGGCGGACGTGGTGGTCATGGACATCCGGATGCCGACCATGGACGGGGTCGAGGCGACCCGACGGCTCTGCGCCGGGCGACCTGCGGGCCCCCCGCGGGTCCTCGTGCTCACCACGTTCGACACCGAGGCCGACGCGTTCGCGGCCTTGCAGGCCGGCGCCAGCGGCTTCCTGCTCAAGAACGTCCCGCCGGAGGAGCTGCTCGCGGCGATCCGCGTGGTGGCCCAGGGCGACTCGGTCGTGGCCCCGTCCATCACCCGGCGGTTGCTGGACCGGTTCGCCGGGCACCTCGGCGCCGGCCCCACCGAGGACCCGCGGCTGGCCCAGCTCACCGAGCGGGAACGGGAGGTCCTGCTCCTCGTGGCGCAGGGCCTGTCCAACGCGGAGATCGCCGCCCACGTGCACGTCGCCGAGGCGACCGTGAAGACCCACGTGGGGCGCATCCTGGCCAAGCTTCAGCTCCGCGACCGGGTACAGGCCGTCGTGCTGGCGTACGAGAGCGGATTGGTGGTCCCGGGTACGACCTGAGTCGTACGGGTGCCCCCGGTCAGGGCCGACCGGGGGCGTACCGAGGTCGAGCGCCCAGGTGGAGATCGACAGGGCTGCCCCGCCCATAGCGTCGGAGAGGTCAGATCGGCCCTCTCCACGGGGAGCAGCACGTGCCCGTTCCACCTTCCGCGCCCGTCGCCGGCGGCGCGCCCACCATCCACGCCGGCGTCGAGGTCGGCCCCCACGCCGGCGTCGCGGTCAGCGCCCGCGGACTCGGCAAGCGGTACGGCGTCGGCCCGACCGCCGTGGTCGCCCTCGACGGCGTCGACCTGGACTTCGCCGCCGGCCGGTTCACGGCCATCATGGGCCCGTCCGGCTCGGGGAAGTCGACCCTGCTGCACTGCCTCGCCGGCCTGGACCGGCCGACCGCCGGCTCGGTCCGCATCGGCGACGCCGACCTGGGACGGCTCGACGACCGCCGGCTCACCCTGCTGCGCCGCGACCGGGTCGGTTTCGTCTTCCAGAAGTTCAACCTGCTGCCCGCGCTGACCGCCGAGGAGAACATCGTCCTCCCGCTCGCCATCGCGGGCCGGCGACCCGACCCGGCCTGGCTGCGTCAGGTGGTCGCGGCCGTGGGGCTCGCCGACCGGCTGCGGCACCGGCCCGCCGAGCTCTCCGGCGGCCAGCAGCAGCGGGTCGCCGTCGCCCGCGCCCTCGTCACCCGACCGTGGGTGATCTTCGCCGACGAGCCGACCGGCAACCTCGACTCCCGGTCCGGCGCCGAGGTGCTGCGACTGCTGCGGGAGGCGGTGGACACCCTCGGCCAGAGCGTGATCATGGTGACCCACGACCCGGTCGCCGCGGCGCACGCCGACCGGGCGGTCCTGCTCGCCGACGGGCGGCTCGTCCGCGACCTCGCGGCGCCCACCGCCGAGCAGGTGCTCGACGCGCTCGCCGGTCTCGACCCGGACTCCGGCCGCACCCGGGCCGGCGCGGCCCCGGCGCGGTGACCGGCATGCTGCGACTCACCCTCCGCTCGCTGCGGGCCGAGGCGGTGCGGATGCTGCTCTCGACGCTCGCCGTCGTGCTCGGCGTCGCGTTCATCGCCGGCACGCTGATCCTCAACGACGCCCTGACCGCGGGCGCGTACGCCCGGGCCGGCACCTTCGACCGGCACACCGACGCGGCCGTGTACGCGGAGAAGGAACCGCTCCCGGCCGCGGCGGTCGACCGGGTCCGTGCCGTCGACGGGGTGGCCGCCGCGGCGGGCGAACTGACCGGCACCGGCGGGATCGTCGGCTCCGACGGCCGGCCCGTGCTCGGCTACGCCGTGCTCGCGGCCATCCCCACCGAACCGGCGTTGCGCTCGTACGACGTGGTCGCCGGCCGGCTGCCGGACCGTCCCGGAGAGGTCGTGCTCGACGCGCCGACGGCGGCGCAGGAGGGCTTCACGATCGGCGCGCCGGTACGCGTCGGCGGCACCGGCCGGACCGCCCGCCCGTACACCCTGGTGGGCACGGTCGACGTGGCCGGCACCACCCGCGACGTCGGCGGGCCGTTCATCGGGCTGGTCGGGCCCGACGCGCTGGCCGTCACCGGGGAGAAGGGGTACGGCCGCATCATGGTGGCCGCCCGTCCCGGCGTCGCCGACCGGGCACTGGCCGCCCGGCTCGCGTCCGTCGCCGGCGACGGCACGACCGTCAAGGCCCGGCAGCAGATCCTCGACGACGCCGTCGAGGACGCCGTGCGCAACGCCCGGCAGCTCACGATGGCGCTGCTCACCTTCGCCGCGGTCGCCGTCGTGGTGGCCGGCTTCGTCATCGCGAACACCTTCGCGATCGTGCTGGCCCAGCGCACCCGCCGGACGGCGCTGCTGCGGGTGGTGGGCGCCACCCGCGGGCAGGTCTTCGGCGCGGCCGTGCTGGAGTCGGCGGTGGTCGGGCTCGTCGCGTCCGCTCTCGGCGTGCTGCTCGGCGCGGGCCTGGCCGCCGGGATGACCGCGTTGCTGTCCCGCACGACCGCGCCGATCGCCGGCGAACTCACCCTCGCACCGGGAACCGTCCTGGTCAGCGTGCTGCTGGGCGTGCTGCTGACCGTCGGCGCGGCCCTGCTGCCGGCCTGGCACGGCACCCGCGTCGCCCCGGTCGCCGCGCTCACCGACGCCGCCGTGCAACCCACCCTTCGGGCCGGCCGGCTCCGGCTCGCCGCCGGGGCGCTGGTGCTGGTCGCGGGCATCGCCACGCTGGCCGGCGCGGCGGCCGTCGGCCAGGTGGTGCTGGTGGCGGGCGGTGGCATCCTCGTCTTCTTCGGCATCGTCCTGTTCGGCCCGGTGCTGGTCCCGGCGCTCGCGAGGCTCGTCGGCTGGCCGCTGCGCCGGGTGATCGGGGCGACCGCCGCGCTGGCCGTGGCCAACGCCGTGCGCAACCCGCGCCGGATCGCGGCGACCAGCACGGCGCTGGTCATCGGCATCGGCCTGGTGTCCGCGTTCGTCGTCGGCGCCCACAGCACCAAGGAGGGCATCGAGCGCAGCGTGGACGCCCAGATCGGGGTCGACTTCGTGGTCACCGGGATCGGGGTCGACCTGCCCGCGGGGCTCGCCGGGGAGCTGGCGGCCCGGCCGGAACTCGGCGTCGTGCACGAGCTGCGGACCGCCGTCACCGACGCGGTCCAGGTACGCGCCGCCCACCCCGCCCTGGTCGGCCGTACGCTCACCGCGACGGCCGGGGACCTGAGCCGGTTCGGTCCGGGCACCGTGCTGGTGCACCGGGACCTGGCCGCGGCGCGCGGCTGGACCGTGGGCGACCCGGTGACCGTCAAGGGCCGGACGTTCCGGGTCGCGGCCGTGGTGGTCGACGACGCCGAGCCCGCGCCGAGCGCCGGGGTGCCGGCCGGCCACCTCATCGACCTGACCGACGCCGACTTCACGGCCCTGTTTCCCGCCGAGCGGGGCTACCTGGCGGAGGTCGATCCGGCCGGCGGCGTGGACGCCGGTCGGGCGCGGGCCGCGATCGAGTCGGTGCTCGCCCCCTACCCGACGGTCAACCTCATGGACCAGGCCGCCTACAAGAGGATGCTGACGGGCACCGTCGACATGGTGCTCGCGCTCGTCACCGCGCTGCTCGGCCTCGCCGTGGTGATCGCCCTGGTCGGCGTGGCGAACACGCTGAGCCTCTCGGTCCTGGAGCGCACCCGGGAGAACGCGGTGCTGCGCGCGGTCGGGCTGACCCGGGGGCGGATGAGGGTCATGCTCGCCGTCGAGGCGGTGCTCATGGCGGTGGTCGGCGCGCTGCTCGGGCTGGGGCTCGGCACTGCGGTGAGCGCCTCCGCGATGGCCGTGCTGGACCGCCTGGGCGGCGACTTCCACGTCGTCCTGCCGCTCGGCCAGCTCGCCGGAATCCTCGGTGTGGCGCTGGTGGCGGCCCTGCTCGCCTCGGTGGTGCCGGCGCGCCGTGCGCTGGCCCGGCCGGTGGTGGAGGCGCTCGCCGACCAGTGACGGGCGCCGGCGACCTCGCCGGCCGGTCCCGCCGTCAGCGGCGGGACCGGCCGGCGGTGCCGGGTCTACAGCCGCTCGACGGCCGGGCCGGAGCAGCGGTTGCGGGCGTCGAAGACGTAGCGGGCGTGCCGGGCCACCAGGTCGTAGTCGAAGACGTCGTGGTCGGTCACCACGAC
>NZ_RBAN01000003.1 GCF_003626655.1 Micromonospora costi | reverse complement strand
CGATAGAGTTACGGCGGTCATGGCGGAGGGGAAACGCCCGGTCACATTCCGAACCCGGAAGCTAAGCCCTCCAGCGCCGATGGTACTGCACTCGTGAGGGTGTGGGAGAGTAGGACACCGCCGGACATTCTTTCCTGTCAGGGTCACCTCCGTTGGGGGTGGCCCTGACAGCGTTTCCACCACAATTTCCGGGACGGTGCGGACGCCGTCCGCTGTTTCCCTGAACCATCCGCCGGCCCTCGCTAGCGTCGGATCCGGCGGGGTGCCGCCCCGCCGATCGTCGACGACCGGGGAGCGGGCATGAAGATCGGCATCATCGGTTCGGGACACATCGGCGGCAACCTCACCCGCCGGCTGACGGACCTGGGACACGACGTCACGGTGGCGAACTCCCGTGGCCCGCAGACCCTGCGAGCGTTGGGCGGCGAGACCGGCGCGGAAACCGGCACCGTGGAGGAGGCGGTCCGCGACGCGGACCTCGCCGTGGTGGCCGTACCCCTCATGGCGGTGCCCGACCTGCCGGGCGGCCTCTTCGCCGGGAAGATCGTGGTCGACGCCGACAACTACTACCCCGACCGGGACGGCGACATCCCCGAGCTGATGGACGGCAAGTCGTCCAGCCGCTGGACCGCCGAACACTTCCCCGGCGCCCGCCTCGTGAAGGCGTTCAACACCATGAAGGCGGAGCACCTTCTGGACGGCGGTCGTCCACCGGGCAGCCAGGGCCGGATCGCCCTGCCGGTGGCGAGCGACGACGTCGACGCCAAGCGGGTGGTGATGGACCTGGTCGACGCGCTCGGCTTCGACGCGGTCGACGGCGGGACCCTGGACGACAGCTGGCGGCAGGAGCCCGGCACGCCCATCTACCTCGCCGACCGGGACGCGGACGGCGTCCGGAAGGGTCTTGCCGAGGCGCGGCGCTGACCCGCGTACGCCCTGGGGAGAGCGACCTGGACGGCGACGCCGCGGCCGTCAGGACTCGCGGCCGCAGACGTAGCGGGGCTCGGCGTCGTAGCGCCAGGTGAACTTCTCCCGCTTGACCACCTTGCCGCCCTTTCGGATGACCCGGTAGGCGTCCTGGGTGAAGCCGTTGATGCCGTTGCTGGGGATGCAGGACGGGCCCGGCTCCAGGTGGATGGTCCGCGGCGTGGTGATGTTCCGGCGGGGGCTGTACTCGGTCTTGACGCTGTCGTAGATCTTCGTGCTCCAGATCGACACGGTGATCGTGCTGGAGGTGTACGACGTGTCGATGAGGACCCCGTACTCCGTGTTGTTGCGGAACTTGAAGTCCAGGTCCGGCCAGAAGATGGTCGACTCGATGACGGCCGGGTACCGGTCGAACCAGTACGAGTGCGGCTTGTGCTCGACGTCCTCCAGCCCCGCGTAGTAGATGGCGTTGAACAGCGTGGTGGTGAACTGGGAGGTGCCGCCGCCCACCCCGGGTACGAGCTTGCCGTCGAGGATCACCGGGGCGTCCCGGTAGCCCTGGGCGTAGCCGCGCTCGCCCGTGTGCCCGTTGAGCGAGAACGTCTCGCCGGGCAGCACCACCGTGCCGTCGACCTTCTTGGCGATGGTGGCGATGTTCTGGCTGCGCGGCGAGGAGAGGCCCCCGGTGAACCGGGTGGTGAACGAGGAGACCTTCTCCTTGATGCCCAGCGCGGCGACCTTCTCCGCGGTCACCTCCGGCTGGACGGGCTTCAGCTCGGCCTCGACCTCCCGCCCGTCGGCCTTCGGCAGGACGGCCAGCAGGTCCTGTTCGAGCGCCTTACCGTCCACCTGCTGGCCGGGCCGCCCGGCGTCGACGACCTTCGGCGCGCCGCCCGAGATGCTCAGGCGCGCGTCCTTCGGCGCGACCTCCAGCCTCGTCAGGTCGTCGCCGAGGGCGCCGCGCAGCCGCTTCACGTCCAGGCGTGGGGTCAGCTTGCCGGCCTTGTCGGCGCCGAACCGGAGGCTCTTGGCGATCGCCGCGGGCGGTACCGTCACCGAACCCCGGCTGGTCGTGATCTTCACGGGCGCGGCCACCGCCGGCTTGGCCAGCTCGTCGACGAGGCGGTCCACCTCGTCGGCGGTCGTCGCCGGGTGCGACTCGACGAGCGGCACGGTGACCGGCTCCCCGCTGAGCCACCCGGCCCGCACCACCTCGGCGGACCGCTGCGGGTCCAGCGCGAGGCCCGGCTTCGGGTGCACGACCTTCGGGGTGGTGCCGGCGTACGTGATGGCCGGCACCGTCATCTTTCGGCCCTGGTCGCCGGCCACCTTCTGGAGCGTGGAGTGCAGCCGGTCGACGTCGACCGCCACCACCGGCCGCACCGAGCGCGAGCCGACGAGCCGGCTCACCGGGTGCGCGGCGGCCTCGGCCGCGGCGGCCACGGTCGCGTCCACGTCGACCGTCAGGCCGACCTCGGCCGGGTCGATCTCGACGGTCCGCTCCCCCACCCGCACCGGCAGCGGCCTGCCGAGTTCGGCGGCCCGCCGGTCCAGCTCGGATCGCAGCTCACGGGCGGCGTCCGTACGGCTGCGCCCGCCGAGTTCGGCACCGAGCACCCGGGTGCCCCGCGGCACGTCGCCCGCGTACGCGTAGGCGCCGGCGCCCGCCACACCGCCCAGCACCACGGTGGTGACACCGGCGGCCAGGAGCAGCCGCAGCCGGCGCGGACGACGGGGACTCTCCGGCGCCGGGGGCTGGCTCTCCTCGATCGGCCAGGTGACCGCCGTGACCTGCACGGTCGGCCGGTCGTCGGCGGGTGGACGGGTCTCGCCGTACAGCGTCACAGCAACCTCTATCGCGACGTGCCGGCGGGGTGGGTCCCCGCGCGGAGGACACCTACGGTAACGAATGGCCAGCCCGGTGGGCGGACGCCGTCCGGCGACCCCGCCACGGCGTGTCGTTCGGCGTGTCGGGGGACACTCCGGGCGGGTCGGCGGGGGCCGACGCGGCGTGGCACGGTAACGGCATGCACAGGAACGACCGGGTGTTCGCGTACGGCGGTGGGTGGCTCGACCGGGGCGGCGCGCTGCGGACCGACGGGGAGCGCCTGGCCGCGCTCCGGGCCGACGAGCGGACCACGGTGCTGCCGCTGTGGCGCGACCGCTGCCTGGTGGCCGCGGAGGACCGGCCGGTGCGGCTGACCGGTGACGCGGCCCGACGGGTGCTCGCCGCCGCGGACGAGACCGTCTTCCTCGGCCTGGACGACCACGGCGTCGCCTTCTTCGCGGCGGACCTCACCGGGCACCCGGAGGCCGAGGCGGTCGCCCTGACCGGCGCGGCGTCGACGCTCGACGTGCGGCGCCTGGCGGGTCGGCTCGACCCGCCGTCGGCGGCCGCCCAGGCCTACGCGCGCGGCCTGCTGTACTGGCACCGGCAGCAACGCTGGTGCGGCGCCTGCGGCGCGCCCACGACCGCCCGCGACGGCGGGCACGTGCGGGTGTGTTCGGGGCCCGGGTGCGGCCGGTTGCTCTTTCCCCGGATCGAGCCCGCGATCATCGTGCTGCTCGAGGCGCCGGGCACGCCCGACCGGTGCCTGCTGGCCCGGCACGCGGGCAGCGCCGAAGGGTCGTACTCGACGCTCGCCGGCTTCGTGGAGGTGGGCGAGAGCCTGGAGGACGCGGTGTGCCGGGAGATGGCCGAGGAGGTCGGCGTCACGGTGACCGACCTGACGTACCAGGGGTCGCAGGCGTGGCCGTTCCCCGCGGGGCTCATGGTCGGGTTCCGGGCCACCGCCGCCTCCGACGAGGTACGGGTGGACGGGGTGGAGCTGCTGGAGGCGCGCTGGTTCACCCGGGACGACCTGCGCGCCCGGCTGGCCGAGGGCCGGCCCGTCGGCCGGATCGACTCGATCGACCACCATCTGCTGGGCTCGTGGCTCGCGGCGGGGCACTGACCGTCGAGACGACCGGGCTCCCACACGTCTGGTCTGCCGCCCCGCGGGCCGTTAACCTTTGCGCTCATGCCGTCCTCGACCGGTCTGTTGACCGCGGTGAGCTCGCACGTCGCGTCGCTGCTGCCTGACCGGCTCGTCGCGGCGGGCATCCGTACCGTCTATCCGCGAGTGGAGCCCGAGCTCGCTCGCATCGCTGACTTCATGCCCCGAGGCGGGACCGCGGTGGACGTCGGCGCCTGGTACGGCCCGTGGACCCGACGCATGCGCGGCCGCGCCGACCAGGTGGTCGCCATCGAGCCCAACGAGGAGTTGGCGCGGTGCGTCGAGGCCGCGTTTCCCGAGGTACGGGTCGTCCACGCGGTGGCGTCCGACCACGAGGGAAGCGCCGACCTCTTCCTGCCCGAGAACGGACCCGCCGTCGGCACCTCCTCGCTGGAGTACGGCAGCGGCGAGCCGGTGACGGTGTCCCGCGTGACCATCGACGATCTCGGCCTCACCGACGTGCGGTTCATGAAGGTCGACGTCGAGGGCCACGAGCTGCCGATGTTGCGCGGCGCGGCGGGGACGATCCGCCGGGACGGGCCGGTGCTGCTCGTGGAGGTCGAAGAGCGGATCCAGCCGATCGAGCCGATCATCGACCTGCTCACCGGGTGGGGCTACCGCGGCTATGTGCTACCCGAGCGGGAGTGGCTGCCGCTCGCCGACTTCGACATAGGGACCCACCAGCGGGAGGCGATCGCGCGGGTGCGGCAGAGCCTCGTCCGGCGAGTGGTGCTGCCCCGGCCGCGCTACGTCAACTCGGTGCTGTTCAGGCGGGACGGCGCCTGACGCCGCCCGGTCGCGGTGTGGGCGAGGACGGTCAGGGCGAGCGTGGTGGCAACGGCGGCCGCGAGCGCGCTCCCCATGACGCCCACGAATGTGTGGGGGGCCAGGAAGACCGCCACCACGACGAGCGCGCCCGCTCCCGCCCAGAGCGGCGCGGAGGGCCACCGGGCGCCGGTCGCGAGCTGCGCGTTGATCAGCACGAAGGCCACCGCGTACAGGGCCCCGGTGGCGGCGAAGAACGGGGCGTACCGGCCGAGTGCCGCGTAGTCCGGGCCGCCGGCGAGCCGAAACGCGAGGCCTCCGGCCAGCGTGGACGCGGCGACGAGCGCGGCGCCGCACGCGGCGACGACGGCCAGGGCTCTCGCCCGGCTGTTGCTGTCACGGCGGGCCATGCGGGGAAGGGCCAGCACGGTGACCACCTGCGGCGCCCAGAGCGCGCCCTTGGTGAGCACGGTCCCGACCGAGTACGCGCCGGACTCCGCGGGCGGCAGCAGCTGCCGGGCAAGGATGAGATCGGCGTACGACGCCACCAGCATCGCCAGGGTCGCGCCGCTGGCGGTCACGACCTTCCGTACCCCCAGCACGGGTCCGTCCGCGGAGAGGCTCGCGGAGACGTCCCCCGAGACCGGTCCGGCCGTGGCTGGCCGGGGTACGGCGGAGGCGGACGTTGCCGGTCGGGATCGGGCCAGCAGATGGAGGATCGGCACGGCGAGCCAAGCGGTGGCGACGCTGGCCGTCAGCGACCCGACCAGTCCGCCGCCGAGCACGAGGCCGACGACCACCCCGGCGTAGCGTCCGAGGGCCAGCACGCCCATGCCGGCCGCGAGCCGCAGGAACCGTTGGTCTCCCTGTAGCTCTCCGAGTGGCCCGGCGGCCAGGACGACGGCGAGGGTGGTGGCCGCCGACAGCGCTACCACGGTGACGGGCAGGTGGAGTGCCGTGACCGTCAGCGGAGTGGCCGCGATCAGGATGGCCCCGGTGACCGCCGCCGTGACGAGGACGACCCGCGTGGTCGCTGCGTGGGGCTGACGCGCCCGGTGGACGGCGATGGCGGTCTGGAGGCCCGTGGCCGCCACGCCGGCGATCGTGACGAGCGCCTGCACCGTGGCCAGTGTGCTGAGGTCGGCGGGGTCGAGATGCCGGGCGCCGAGCATCGGCACCAGGTAGGCCAGCCCGTTGGTCAGGGTCGCCGCGACCATCACGGCCCCGCCGGTGATAGCCACCCGGCCGGTGCCTGAGACCTGCGCGGTCGTCCCTGTCATACCGGCCGTCGGACTTCCCTTCTCCCGCCCGGCGCGAGGAGGGGGGCGACCGTCGGGAGCCCACAGGGTACCGGGGCCGGCGTCGACCGGTGGGCCCGAGCCGAACCGCCGACCGGACGGGCCTAACGGGCTGTCGACCGTACGCCGAAGAGGGGCTAACGTCTCCCGGCATGGCGGGTCCGGCCACGGTCCACGCCCGATCGGAATCTCGCCCGCCGTCCCGGAGTCCTAGGAGCCGCGCGTGAAGCCTCCCGCTGCGCACCGTGCCGATCTGGCCCGATCGGTGCGGCTCTTCCAGGCGTTCCGGCTGGAGCAGAGCGATCCGGACTTCTTCTACGGGATGTTGGCGGAGGACACCGTCGGGCAGCTGCGGGCCTACGCCGACCTCGCCGGCGCCGTGGTGGTGGATGTCGGAGGAGGCGCCGGCTACTTCGCCGACGCGCTGGGCCGGGCCGGTGCCCGGATCGTCTGCGTGGACTGCGACGCGGGCGAGATGTCGGCCCGAGGCGGTGCCATGCCGGCCGGCGGTGTCATGGGGAGCGCCCTCGAACTGCCGATCCGTACCGGCACGGTCGACGTCTGCTTCTCCTCGAACGTCCTGGAACACGTGCCGCGGCCGTTCACCATGGCCGGCGAGATGCTCCGGGTGACCCGCCCCGGCGGCACGGTCTTCCTCTCCTTCACGAACTGGCTCTCGCCGTGGGGCGGTCACGAGACATCGCCCTGGCACTACCTCGGCGGACGACGTGCGGCGCTGCGTTACGAGCGGCGGCACGGCCGGCGGCCGAAGAACGTCTTCGGCGAGAGCATGTTCGCGGTCTCGATCGGCGAGATGCTGCGCTGGGCGCGGCGGCAGTCCGAGGCGGAGATCCTCGACGTGATGCCGCGATACCTGCCGCGGTGGGCGAAGGGTGTCGTCCGGGTGCCCGGCGTACGCGAGATCGTCACCTGGAACCTGGTCCTTGTTCTCCGCAAGCGCTGACCGGGCGGGCGTACACCCGGGGATCACGGCGAGGACCACGTCCACGCCCGGCCGCTGGCGTCTGCACGCCGTGGCCGCCGTGGTCGCGCTGCTCGTGCTGACCCCGCTGGTCCGGCCGGGATACGTGCTGCGGTACGACATGGTCTTCGTGCCGCGGCAGCCGCTGCGGTGGGATCTGATCGCCTCGGATGACGCGCTGCCAAGGGCGGTTCCCCAGGACGCGATCGTCTCCCTGCTCAGCCTGGCGATGCCGGGGTGGTTGCTGCAACGGGTCGTGCTCGTCGCGATCGTCTGGCTGGCCGTCGTGGGGGCCGGCCGACTGGTCCCGGCACGGCGGGAGCTGACCCGGATCGTGGCGGCCGTCGGGTACGCCTGGACGCCGTTCCTGGCCGAGCGGCTGCTGCTCGGCCAGTGGGGTCTGCTGCTGGCGTACGCCGCGCTGCCCTGGCTGATCCGGGCCGCGATCGGACTGCGCGAGGGTCGTCGGGGTGCACTGCCCCGGTTGACCGTCGCGGCCGCCGCCGCGGCGATCACCCCGACCGGCGGGTTGCTGGCTCTGGTGACGGTCCTGGTCCTGCTGTGCGGGCGCGGCAGTGTGGCACGTCGCCGCTCCGCCGGCGCGGTCGGCGCCGTCGCCGGGCTCAACCTGCCCTGGTTGGTCGCGGCTGCCGTGACCGCCGCAGGGGGTCGTTCCGACCCGACGGGGGTGACGGCCTTCGCGGCACGGAGCGAGGGCTGGGCCGGGTCCTGGGTCGCGCTGGCGGGGACGGGCGGGATCTGGAACGGCCAGACGACGCCCGCCAGTCGCGCGGCCCTGCTGGTGCCCGTCGTCACGGCGGGACTGCTGGTCCTCGCGGCCACCGGCTTTCCACTGCTGCGCGACCGCTGGCCGGCTGGAGCCGCGAACCGGCTGGGTCTGCTCGCGGTGGGCTCGTTCCTCTCGGCCGCCGTCGCGGTACTGCCCGGAGGTGCCGGCCTGCTGCGCTGGTTCGTGGCGGAAGTACCGGGCGCCGGGCTGCTACGCGACGGGCAGAAGCTGCTGGTGCCGTACGCCCTCTGCCTGGTGCTCTGCGCCGCGCTGGGCGGCGAGCGGGCCGCGGCCCGTCTCC
This sequence comes from Micromonospora costi, assembly GCF_003626655.1. Taxonomy (GTDB): domain Bacteria; phylum Actinomycetota; class Actinomycetes; order Mycobacteriales; family Micromonosporaceae; genus Micromonospora; species Micromonospora costi. The sequence goes on along the minus strand of NZ_RBAN01000003.1, from coordinate 1,114,910 downwards.
GGCCTCCCGGTGACCGCCTGGTGCTGGTCGGGCTCGTGCTCCTGCCGGTCGCGGCTCTGCCCGACCTGGCGTACGGCGTCGCCGGCCGGCTCGAGCCGGTGCGGTACCCGCGGGAGTGGACGACGGTGGCGGCGGAGGTCGCACGGGATCCGGGACCGGCGCTCTCGTTGCCGTTGAGCATGTACCGGTCGTACGACTGGAACCGGGGCACCGTGGTGATCGATCCGATGGCCCGTCACCTGCCGGTGGAGGTCGTCACGGACGACACCCTCGTCGTGGGTGACCTGGTGGTGACCGGAGAGAGCCCTCGGCTTGCGCAGCTCCGCCGGGCGCTCGCCGACGGCCGTCCGCTGGCGGGGAGCGACCTGCGGTGGATCGTGGTGCAGCACCGGTCCGGCGGCGACGCCGTCCCACCGGCTGTCCTCGACGGCCTCGAGGTCGTCCACAGTGGCAGCGAGCTGACCCTGTACCGGAACCCGACGGCGACGCCGGCCGACGTGGACCGGCGCCACGGCTGGCCGGTCGTCCTGGCGCTATGCGCCGCCCTGGCGGTGTTTTTCACCGCCATCGGGAGCCTGTTGCGTCGCCCTACCGCGTGGTAACGTGCGCGCCACGCATATCGATGGAGGAGGGTGCACGATGCCGAAGCCGCTCACCTTGGCGCTGGCAGCGGTGATCGGTGCGGCGCTGGCCGTGCTGGCGCTGGGTGCCGTGACCCAGCAGCTCGTCGTCTCGTCGGGCAACGCGGCGAGCACCGCCGAGGACAACGGCCCGGAACACTACGGCGACAGGTAGCGCTACCTCCGCGTGGCCGGAATACCGCCGGTCGCCACCAGGACGAGATTCGCGAAGCTGATTCCTGAAGCCTGCCAGGTGAATTGGGCGGCGTGTTCCTGCGCCGCCTTTCCCATTTCGTGACGGAACACGTCGTCAGCGAGCAGGCGGCGTACCTGTGCGATGAAATCGGCCGCGTCGTGGGCCAGTAGTCCGGTCTTTTCGGCGACGATCGCCTCGGCCACCCCGCCCGCGTCGTGAAACGCCACCGTCGGTGTTCCGGCCGCACCCGCCTCCACAATCGTCAGCCCCCATCCTTCTTTGAGTGACGGGGTCAGGGCGACCCAGGTCGAGCAGAGCAGTTCCCGCTTTTCGGCTTCGGTGACGAAACCGGCGAAGCGTACGCGGTCGCCGATGCCCAACGTTTCCACGAGTTCCCTCAGCTGCGTCTCCCACCAGCCCTGCCCGGCGACGACCAGGTGCAGCGTCGGGAAATCGCCGGCGAGGCGCGCGACCGTTTCCAGCGCGATCTCCACGCGCTTGTGCGGGACGAGTCGGCACAGCACGAGAAGCGACGGGTGCGGCGTCCGGGGAGCGACACCGGGCGTCATGTCCGGGGTGCCGTTGTAGACCACCGTCACCCGGCCTGGATCCACCCCGAGCGTCGCCAGTTCGGCCCGGGTCGCGGCCGAGACGGTGACGTACCGGCAGCGCCGGTAGACGCGTCTGGCCAGGCTCGATTCGATCCACCAACCGAGGCGGGCGCCCCAGGCTCGGAGGACCACCGGCCACTGCTCACGATGTACGTGATGGACGAGAATGACGACGGCGCAACGGGCGTACAGCGGTGAGAGAAAGGGCAACCCGTTGCACACGTCGACGATCAGATCGGGCCGACCGAGTGAACGGGGCGCCAGGGGGCCGAATCCGGCGAGCCCGGCGAGGTAGGTGAGTGCGGCCCGCAGGTAAACGCTGTGTCGACCACCCCGTCGCACGATTCGTAACCCCGAGGTCGTCGTTTCCTGGCGGGGTGCGCCGGGGTGGCTGGCGCACAATAGCGTCGCCCGGTGCCCATGCGCAATCAACTCTTCGGCGATGCGCTCCACATAAACCTCCGAGCCGCCGCCCTCCGGATTGCGCGTATCACGCCAGTTGAGGAACAGTACGTGCCGTTCGGGGCCGTCGAGGGTCTGCACCGCTGCTCCTACTGCCGAGTAGTGTTCGCGATCGCGCCACCCTAAGGCGCTCGCGTTCGAACCCGCAATGGGTTGACGTGCGTCAGTTCGGCGTGCACGGGGCGGTCGACGGCGGGACGGGAGAGGCGAAGTGCGCAAGGCAACGCAACGGGTGGGAGAGCAGGTGTCCGAGGGCGTCTCCTCCGCCGTGTGGCGATTGCGTGCCGCATCGGTCTGCGTCGCGCTCACGGCGCTCGCTTTTCTGCAGGAACCCGGCAAGATCGTGATGGACACGAAGGTCGACCTCGCGGTCAATCCGGTCGGATGGCTCGAACGCTCGTTGCATGTGTGGAATCCAGGAGGGTCGTTCGGCCAGCTCCAGAACCAGACGTACGGCTACCTCTGGCCGATGGGTCCGTTCTTCGTGGCCGGCGACGCGCTCGGGATGCCCGCGTGGGTCGTGCAGCGCCTGTGGTGGGCGCTGCTCATGTGCGTGGCCTGCACCGGGATCATCCTGTTGGCGGAGCGGCTGGCCATCGGCACCCCGGCCACGCGCATCATCGCCGGCGTCGCCTTCGCGCTCTCCCCGCGCATCGTCACCGAACTCGGCCCGATCTCGGTCGAGGCGTGGCCCAGCGCGGTCGCGCCCTGGGTGCTCGTGCCCCTGGTCGGGTTGGCCCGCGGCGTTCCGCTGCGCCGTGCGGTCACCCGTTCCGCGCTGGCCGTCGCCTGCGCCGGTGGCGTCAACGCCACGGCCGTCCTCGCGGTGGTGCCCCTGGCGGTGCTCTGGCTCGCGACGCTCCAGCCGCTGCGGCGACGCCTCGTCGCGATCGTCGCGTGGGGCCTGGCCGTCGGCGCGGCCACGGCCTGGTGGTTGGTGCCGCTGCTGGTGCTCGGCCGGTACAGTCCGCCGTTCCTCGACTACATCGAGACGGCCACGGTCACCACCCGGGTGACCGACCTGGTGACGACCGTACGCGGGGCGTCGCACTGGCTCGCCTACGGCCGCTCCTGGGAGGCCGGCGCCCAGCTCGCGACCGACGGCGCGCTGATCGTCGCCACGCTCGTCGTCGCTGGTCTGGGCCTGGCCGGGCTGGCCCGAAAGGGCATGCCGCACCGGCGATTCCTCGTCGTGGGCCTCCTCGTCGGCGTGGCGCTGGTCGGGCTCGGCCACGTCGCCGCCGTCGACGGCCTCTTCGCCGACTGGCAACGGTCGTTCCTGGACCGCTCGGGCGCGCCGTTGCGCAACGTCCACAAGTTCGACGTGGTCCTCCGGGTGCCGCTGGTGCTCGGCCTCGCCCACCTGCTCGGCGCGCTCTCCCGTGCCGGTTCGGCGACGGGCCGCCGGTGGCACCCCACGCGACGGCGAGCGCTCGTGGTCAAGGCGGTCGCGCTGGTCGGCATCGCGGCGGTGGCCAGTCCCGCCCTCGCCGGCCAACTGCCCATCAAGGGCAGCTTCGAGAGCGTCCCCGGCTACTGGCGGGACGCCGGCGCGTGGCTCGACGCCAACCTCGGTCGCGACCGGGTGCTGGTGGTGCCCGGGGCACGCTTCCCGGACTACCGCTGGGGCAGCCCGGCGGACGAGATCACCCAGCCGTTGCTGAAGAGCTCCTGGGTCGTGCGCAACTCGATCCCGCTGGCTCCTCCGGCGACGATCCGGCTTCTCGACGCCGTCGAGTCGGTCGTGGCAAGTGGCGCCGGCTCGGACGGGCTGGCCGACCTGCTCGCCCGGTCCGGCGTGCGGTACCTCCTGCTCCGGTCGGATCTGGACTACGGCGCGTCCCGGGCCGCCCGTCCCGTGCAGGTCCGGCAGGCACTCGCCCGGTCCCCGGGACTCCGGCGGGTCGCCGCGTTCGGGCCGATGCTCGGCGGGAGTCAGGCCTACCGGGACCAGGGCCTGGACGTGCCCACGAGGGCCCTCGAGGTGTACGAGGTCCAGCGGGTGGTCCAGCCGGTCGTGGCCTACGACGCGAGCGCGCTGTCGACCGTGGTCGGCGGGCCGGAGTCGCTGCTCGACATCGCCGCCGCCGGCCGGCTCGGCGGGGCGCCCACGGTGTTCGCCGGTGACCTGCCGCAGGGCGCCGCCATGGGCCCGGTGCTGCTGACCGACGGCCTGCGACGTCGGGAGGTGACGTTCGGACTGCTGCACGACAACGCGTCGGCTACCACCGAAGCCGACCAACGGGCGTTCCTGAGTGGTGTCACCCGCGACTACCTGCCGCCGTGGGGGGACGCGTACGCCACGGTGGTGCGCTACCGCGGCATCAAGGGCGTCACCGCGTCCAGTTCCTGGGCCCAGGCGCATCCGCTGACCGGGTCCCGGCCCGCCCACCAGCCGTACGCCGCGATCGACGGGGACCCGGCGACGTCGTGGCGGACCGCACCCAGCGCCGCCGCTCGCCAGTGGTTGGAGGTCGAGTTCAGCGGCCCCACGAAGGTCTCGCAGGTGCGGTTGCGCTTCGACACGGAGGCGGACACCCTCCCCACCAGGGTCACGGTGCGCAACGGCGTGGAGCGGGTCACGGTCGACTCGTTCGAGCCGACGCTGACCGTACGGCTACCCGGGATCCACGCGAGCAGCCGGCTCAGGGTCACCATCGAGTCGGCGTTGTCGATCCGGTCCGGCCAGGGCCGCGTCGGCATCGCGGAGCTGGAGATCCCCGGCGTACGGGCGGAGCGGACGCTCGTCACGCCGCAGGGGCCGGAGACCGACCAACCCGCAACGGTCGTCCTCACCGCGGCGCCCGCCGTCGACTCCTGCTACTTCCTCGACGACGTGCCGCGCTGCGGCGCCGGTGTGGGCCGCGCCTCGGAGGACGGTGGCCGGCTGGACCGTACGGTCCCCCTGCCGGCCGGTGGGTCGTACACCCCGGCGATCTGGGTCCGACCGAAGGTGGGCCCGCAGCTCAACGCGCTGCTCGACAGGGAGGTGGCGTTGTCGTGGCCGCTGAAGCTCGCACCGCGGGTCACCGCCTCGTCCACCGGGCTGCCCGACCCGGTGGCGCGGCCGGGAGCCGTTCTCGACGGCGACACCGCCACGGCGTGGCTGCCCGCCGCGGAGGACGCGAGCCCCTGGCTGAAACTCAACTGGCTCACCACCCGCACGATCAGTGGACTGCGGCTGTCGTCGGCGGAGTCGGTCGCGCGGGCCCGTCCCTGGCGTGTCACGGTCATCGGCGACGGTGGTGTGCGCAGTGGCACCGTCGACAAGGACGGGCTGCTCCGGTTCGACCGGCCGTTGCGCACCGACGAGATCACGATCCTGTTCCGCGCGTCCACGTCGGCCAGGAGCTTCGACCCGTACAAGGGCCGGTCCGAGCGGTTGCCGATCGGTATCGGCGAGGTGACCGTCCTGCCGCTGAACCCCACCGTCGGCGTGGATCTCGACAAGCGGGTGACGCTCCGGTGCGGCAGCGGGCCGACACTCGACGTCGGGGGCGAGCGTGTGAAGACGGCCGTGACGGCGACCCGGCGGGACCTGCTGGAACTACGGGAGGTGCGGGCGACGGTGTGTGGCGGGCGCGGAGCCGGGCGGCTGACGCTGCCCGCCGGTGACCTGCGGGTGGTGGCCGATGCCAGCGACCTTGTGACGCCGACGAGGGTCGCCCTCGACCCGGCCGAGCCCAGCGGTCCGATCGCGACGCCGAGCCCGGTGAGGGTCCTCGACTGGTCGGCGACGGAGCGGCGGCTGCACGTCGCCCCGAATCCGGGCGGCACGGTGCTCGCCGTACGGGAGAACGAGAATCCCGGCTGGCAGGCAACCGTGGCGGGACGGAAGCTCGCCCCCCTTGTGGTCGACGGGTGGCAGCAGGGTTGGCTGCTGCCGGCGGGTGTCGGCGGCGACGTGGTGCTGCGCTTCGTGCCCGACAGGGCGTACCGGGTGGGGCTGCTGGCCGGCGGCCTGCTGCTCGTAGTCGTCCTGCTCCTGGCGGTGCTGCCGACCCGCCGGCCACCGAAGCCCGCACCCGTCGTGTCCCGGCGGCGCGGGCGTGCCTGGCTGTTGCCGGCGGTCGGCGGGGTGGCTCTGCTGGGCGTCGGCGGGCTCTGGGCCGTGCTGCTGGCCGCCGTCGGAGCGCTGCTGATGGTCGCCGCCGCGATGGTCGAACCTCGTCTGCACAGCAGCGAGCGCCGCATCCTGCGCCGGGTGAGCCGGGGGGTGGTGTGGCTCCTTCCGGTCGTCGCCTTCGGGGTGGCGGGGTGGGTCTCGCTGGAGGACCCTCTCCATCACACGTCCGCGGCTCCTCAGTTGGCGGCGCTGGCCGCCGCCATCGCCCTCTGGTGCTCGATCCTGCCGGCACGGCGTCGAGCGGCTGCCGTGCCCCAGCGCAGCACCGGTCGCTCGACGACGTAGTAGCTGACCGCCGCGAAGGCGATCGCGCCGGCCACGGTGAGGGCGTAGGTCCGCACGGGATCGCCGGTGAAGTAGGGGCGGCCTTCGACGCGGTAGATCAGGTCGAGGACGAGGGGATGCCAGAGGAACATGCCGTACGAGAGCGTGCCGACCCACCGCACGGGCGCGCTGCCGAGAGCGAGTGACACCAACGTCGCGGGACCGAACACGAGCGGAATCATGATCATCACCGCCACGCCGAGGTAGAGGCCGAGCTGCGTCGCGAACTGCCCGGCCGTCGGTGCCTCCAGGCCGCGCGGCCCGGTCACCGGCGTGCTGGCCACGGCGAGCAGGCCGAGCGCGATGCCCCAGCAGGCCAGCGGCGCCGAACCCAACTGGTCGAAGACGTGCCACGAGCGGGGTGCCGTCGAGGTGCGGAGAGCGACGTGGACGGTGGCGAGGGCGATCCCCGCCGCGAACCACACCGCGTACGAGGGGAACCACATGATGTGCAGCCCCGTGTCCAGGAGACCGGTTCCCATTGCGGCGATCCACCCGGCCGTGATCAACAGACCCACACCCGCGAGAGTCACCGTGCGGACAGGACGCCAGCGCCGCCCGGTCAGCGCCGCCGCGGCGAGCGGCAGCACCAGGTAGAAGACCACCTCGGTGGCCAGGCTCCAGGTCTGACCGAGCCCACGCCGGATCTGGCCGTGCTCGTAGATCTGGGTCAACGTGACGTGCCGCAGCCAGTCACCGGTCGGCGCGACACCGCCCTCGGGAAGAACCGTGAGACAGACGATGACCGCCAACCAGTACGCCGGGAGGATGCGTATCGCTCGCTTCCAGTAGAACCGCCGGGCGCCGGGTGTGGATGAGCCGGTCGCGGCGGCACGTGCCCACGGGCGAAAGAGCAGGAATCCGGAGAGCACGAAGAAGAGCGCGACCGCGAAGTCCATCATCGCGACCCAGCCACCCCAGCTCTCCCGCGTCGTGACGCCCGTGATGAATCCGACGTGCTGGGCAATCACCGCGATCGCGCCGAGTACGCGTACCCCGTCAAGGGCCGGCAGCCGCGGAAGTGAGGGGGCGGAAACGGCAGGAAACATCGGACTTCCCGGGGGTCGCGGAGAGAGGTGACTGGAGAGTAACGTGCCGCCATGCCAGCGACGGGGTCCATCGGGACGTCGATGTCTCGGGCACATGGCTGGCTGGCGCCTTTCCGCCCTGTCATTCGAGGAGGAGCAGTGAAGAGGATTGTCGGCGCCACCCTGTTTGGCCTTGGCTTCCTGCTGGTCGTCGCCGCCGTCGGGATGCCGCTCTACCTGGCGCCGGCGGTGAGCCAACTGCCGTACGACCTCGACCGCTCGACGTCGGTGGCGGAGTCCGCCACCTCGGAGTTCCTCCAGATCAAGGCCGGCAATGCGAACGTCGAGCGCGGTGCCCTGCGGTCGACCGTGGAGGTCATTCCGCAGGCGAAGGCCACCGACGAAAAGATGACCGGTGACCTGAAGGGCAAGGCGGTCGTCTGGGACGTGTACCAGACCGTCACCCGGACCGACAACAACGAGCAGATCAACGCGTACAGCACCGAACTCGCCATTGACCGTCGTAGCGGAGCCGCTGCGAAGTGGAACGACGCCTGGCTCGAAGACGGAACCGAGCAGCCGGCGAACTACGACGGCCAGGTCTACAAGTTCCCCTTCCACACCGAGAAGAAGGACTATCCGGTCTACGACCGCGATTTGCGCCGGGCGGTGCCGGCGCAGTTCAAGGAGGTCACCGAAGTACGTGGCCTCGAGGTCTACCGCTTCGAACAGACCATTCCCGCGGAGCAGATCCCGCTGGCCGAGGCCAATCTGAAGGTGCTGCTCGCGCGGTTCGCTCCCGGTGCCACGACCGCCCGGCTGATGTACAGCAACACCCGTAGCTTCTGGGTCGAGCCCGTCACCGGTTCCTACGTGGACGTACGCGACCAGCCCCACAAGGAACTCGTGCCGGACGTCGGTTCCCCGACCGTGCTGCTGGCGGCGGACTTCCGCTACGACGAGGCCACGGTGAAGGCGAGCGCCGACCGTGCCGCGGAGAACGCCCGGTCCATCCAGCTCCTGCGTCTGTGGGGCCCGATCGTCCTCGGAGTGCTCGGCCTGCTGGCCATCGCGGCGGGCGTGTGGCTGGCGATCCGCGGCGGCAGGCGCGCGCCGGAGGGCCCGGTCACGGAGGAACGGGGCGGCAGCCACCGGGCCACCGAGGAGGGCGAGCCGGCGCAGTCCGAGGACGCGACGCAGGTCGACCTGACGGTGCCGGACCAGCGGTCGACCACGGAACGGCCGGCGTCGCTCTGACCAGCGACGCGTCGACAGCACGAGACCGGTGGGTCCGGGTCGCCGGGCCCACCGGTCGTGTGTTCAGCGCTTGACGGCCAGCACCACGAGAATCGACGCGAGGGACGGTCGCCGGCACATGGCCGCGTCCAGCCAGGCCATGGCCGACGGCACGCCGTGGAAGCCCGCGCCCCGCGTCGTGAGTGGCTCGAACCCTTCACGGCGCAGCAGGTCCATCAGCGCGGTGCGGTTGAACAGGCGCAGGTGCCCGACCGGCCGCGTGTCGCTCTTGAGCCGACGAAGCGGCCCGGCGCCGACCTCGGTCGAGCGGGTGGAGGTCTCGTAGAAGATCGGCTGGATGCCGGCGAGAAAGAGCGCCCGGTTGTACCAGGCGTGCAGGTTCGGTGTAGTGACGACGAGGTGGCCGCCGGGGCGGAGCACCCGGGCGCACTCTTCCAGGAGCCGATCCGGGTCGTACAGGTGCTCCACCACCTCGCCGGCGTGCACGACGTCGACCGAGACGTCCGGCAGCGGGATGCCCTCACCGAGGTCGCAGCGGTGGAACTCGTACGGAAGCTCGGCCGCGCGGGCGAGCTGGTGCTCCGAGTAGTCGACCCCGATCCAGCGGACGTCCGGGCGCGCGACGGTGGACGCGAGGTGCGCCAGGAAGCTGCCGTCGCCGCACCCGACGTCGAGTACGGCGGCGGGCTGCTCCGGACGCGCGGTCAGCGTGCGCGAGATCAGCTCGGTGGCGATGTGCTGGCGCTGCCGCAGCGGGGGCGACTGGCTGCCCCAGCCGTCCGGTCCGTAGTAGTCGATCAGCGCCACGCGGCAGAGCATAGCGGCGCGGTGGCGCCGGGTGGAGGGCCGAACAGCGACGATGCGTACCCGGCCGGACGGCGGCGGTACCGGCCCGTTATCGTATTGTGACCTGTCGATGTAACGGTTACTGGACGTGGTTGGTGCTGGCGCTTATGTCGGCTTTGATGGCGGAAGATGCCGCTCGTCCATTCGGGACTGTCGACGCTCGGTGACTCGGCGATCTCCGGTCGTCGACCCATAGTTACCAGCTGGTAATCGGGGGGTTGTGAGCCGCACCTCACCGGGTGCACCATCATGCACGTTCGTTACCCGCCGGTAATAGACGGCGGCTCCGGTGCGGGGCCGCCATGTCGGGGCCGGCCACCCGTGCGTACCACCTGAGGAGGAACCCGTGCAGGAACGGTCTGACAACCCGGGTCGTACCCGGTGGCGGCGGTTCGCCGCGATGATGGTGCCCGCGACGGCCGCTGCCGGCGTCATCCTTTTCGGGATGTCCACCGGGGCGATCGCGTCCGACATCACCGTGTCCGGACAGACGTTCAAGATCGGTGCCGAGCGGCTGGAGGGTGACGGCTTCAAGCAGTACGGCGGCATCGTCCGGGAGAAGGGCAAGGACGGCAAGGTCCATCCGGTGGCGATCTCCGAGATCAGCAGTGCCGAGTTGTACAAGCTCTGCCAGTCCGTCCGTGCCGACCTGCCCGGCCTGCCGGTGGTCCTCACCATCAACGCGGGTGAGGGTAAGGAGCCGGCCCGCGCCAAGGATCTGTTCATCGCGATGGACGACCTCCAGGGCAATGCGACGTTCACGAACATCAGGATCGGCCGGGACGCGAGCGACCTGAACCCGACGGCCCAGGCCGGCTCGTTCGGCCAGAACTCGGACCACGTCACCATCACCGGCCTGCGCCAGACGTCGCGGTACACCACGGCGGCCACCTTCAACCTCACCGGGCTGAGGCTCAAGGTGAACGTGGGCGACGACGCGAAGGGCAAGGAGTGCTTCTGAGCTGGGCGCCAGTCCACCTCCCCGCGATCTTGCACTTTGTGCCCCGACATAACGGGGCGAAGGCCGCGAACTCGGGGCCGAAAGTGCAAGATCGCGGGAGGGCTGCCGATCCCCTCGATGCTCGCCCGCCAGGAGGAGTCACGTGACAAGCGCCAACGTCTCAACCGCCGGCCCGGCCCGCGTCTGGCGGAGCTTCCGCCGGTGGCGGCGGAGCCGGCCCTTCTGGGGCGGGCTGCTCATCGCCCTCGCCGGGGTCGAGATGTTCGCCTCGACCCGGATGACGGTCAACGGCCTGAGTTTCCAGAGCGGCGCGACGGGGCTGTCGGCGTTGCTGATCCCCATCATCCTGGTGACGTGCGGGCTGCTGCTCTGGCTCACGCCGGCGCAGCGGCCGTTCTACTCCGTCGTCGCCGCGGTCACGTCGGTCTACTCGCTGATGGGGCTCAACCTCGGCGGCTTCTTCCTCGGCATGCTCCTCGGCATCCTGGGCAGCGCCCTCGCCTTCGCCTGGACGTCGGCGACCGCGTCGCCCACCGCATCGCCCACCGGATCGCCCACCGCATCGCCCACCAGGGAGGCGGACGACGCCGAAGCGGCCTCGACCGAGGCGACGCCGGCCGGAGCATCCCCCGCCGAGCCGGTTGCCGGTCTCCGGGACGCCGCTCCCGACACGGTTCCTCCGACCGCACCCGAGACCTCCGGCGGTACGGACTCCCCAGCCCCGGTGGGCACCCCGGCGACGGCCGCGCCGCCCCCGCCCTATCCCGGGCCCTCCGCGCCGCGGCCGCGGAACGCCGAGGCGTACCCGGCGGCCGACCAACCCGGTACGCCGACAACGAGCACGTTCTCCGACCCACCCGGCGGCGCCGCCGACCCTCGCTTCTTCGCGGTCGCGCTGCTCGTGCTGGGCCTCTGCGCCACCGCGCTGGTCGCCGTCCGGCCGGCGCCCGTGCAGGCCGCCCCCATGCAGCCCGTACGCCCCGCCGCCTCGCCGTGTCCCACCCGGTCGAAGCCGGCGAAGCCGTCCCCGGCACCGAGCCGGAGCGCGCCAGCGGCGACACCGACGGCCAGCCCGACCCCCGAGCCGGAGCGGACGTCGGACGGCAACATCATCACCGACATCCTGGAGGGGATCGGCGACCTGCTCACCGGAGGCCGCCGGAGCGGGCGCGACGCGTCGCCTACACCGACGCCCACCGCGACCGCCCAACCCAGCAGCGAGCCGACGACGGCGGCGCCGACCACGAGCGCAGCCGTCGGCCGACCCGGCTCCGCCGACTGCCCCGACGCCACCGCCACGGAACCGGCGCCGGCCCGGCCCGGCCCGATCGAGCCGGGTAAGCCGCTGCCGCGGATCGCCGCCGATCCCGACCAGCCGAAGGTGGCACGCACGCCCTCGAAGCTGACCGGGACCTCGGTCACCATGACCGCCCTGCGGTTCGAGGGGGTCACGGACCTGCCCACGGAGGGCGGCAGCCTGAAGGTGCTCAAGTTCAGCATGCGGAAGGCGGTCACCGAGGACTTCCTGCTGCGGGCGGACGGGCCGCAGGGGCTCAACCAGCTCTACGCGACCGACCGGCTGACGGTGCAGGGCGACGTCGCCTTCTACACCACGCGGTTCGTCGGCCGGCTCCTCGGCATCAAGGTCACGCTGACCCCCGACCTGCCCTTCCCGGACGGCATCCCGGTCACGTTGCCGGTGGCGATCACGTTCACCGACCCGGTGATCGACCTCGCGTACATCACCACGGACACCCTGACGGCCCGCCCCGAGTTGAAGCTGTCCCTCGGCTGACCGGGGCTCCGGCACGACGGCGGGAGCCGGCGGACTCGTCGTACCGCCGGCTCCCGGAAGGGCGTGTGACCGCCACCGCGGACGGCCCGGTCAGAGGCGGGCGAGGGCCCGGCGGAGCGGGTCCAGCCCGAGCGCGCCCAGGTCGAGCGCCTGCCGGTGGAACTCCTTGAGGTCGAAGTCGGCGCCCTTGCGGGCCTTCGCCTCGTCCCGCGCCTGGAGCCAGATTCGCTCGCCCACCTTGTACGACGGCGCCTGCCCCGGCCAGCCGAGGTAGCGGTTCAGCTCGAAGCGGAGGTTCTCGTCCGGCACCCGGCAGTGCGCGCGCATGAACTCCCAGCCCAGCTCCGGCGTCCAGCGCTCGCCGGGGTGGAAGCCGAACGGGTTGTCCCGGGGGATCTCCAGCTCCAGGTGCATGCCGATGTCGACGATCACCCGGGCCGCCCGCATGGCCTGCGCGTCGAGCATGCCGAGCTTGTCGCCCGGATCCTCCAGGTAGCCCAGCTCGTCCATCAGGCGCTCGGAGTAGAGCGCCCAGCCCTCGCCGTGCCCGGAGACCCAGCAGAGCAGCCGCTGCCAGCGGTTGAGCAGGTCGGCCCGGACGGCGGTCTGCGCGACCTGGAGGTGGTGACCCGGCACGCCCTCGTGGTAGACGGTGGTCACTTCACGCCAGGTGGAGAAGTCGGTGATGCCCTGCGGCACCGCCCACCACATCCGGCCCGGTCGGGAGAAGTCCTCGCTGGGCCCCGTGTAGTAGATGGCGCCGTCGCTGGTCGGCGCGAGGCAGCACTCGATCCGGCGTACCTGCTCGGGGATGTCGAAGTGCGTGCCGTGCAGTTCGCTGATGGCCTTGTCGGCGAGCGCCTGCATCCAGTCGCGGAACGCCTCCTTGCCCTGGATGGTCCGCGCCGGGTCGGCGTCCAGCGCCGCGACGGCTTCGTCCACGGTGGCGCCCGGTCCCGAGATACGCGCGGCCACCGCCCGCATCTCGCTCTCCAGGCGGGCCAGCTCCGCGAAGCCCCAGGCGTACGTCTCGTCCAGGTCGACCTTGGCGCCGAGGAAGTACTGCGACGCCAGCTCGTAGCGCTCCCGGCCGGCGGCCTGCCGGTCCCGCCCCCGCGGCGCGAGTTCGCTGCGGAGGAACTGGCCGAACTCGGCGGTCGCGGCGGTGGCCGCCGCCGCGCCCCGGCGCAGCTCGGCGCCGACGCTGCCGTCCGCGCCGAGCCGCTCGACCAGCCCGTGGAAGAAGTTGTCGCCGTTCGGGTCGACCCAGATGTCGCACTGCTTGGCCACCTCGGTCAGCTGCACCTTCGAGCTGATGTGCCCGGCGGCTGCCGCCTCGCGCAGCGTCGTCTTGTAGCCCTCCAGGGCGGCCGCGAAGCCGTTCAGCCGGGCCGCGATGTTGGCCCGCGCGTCCTCGCCCTCGGTCGGCATGAGGTCGAAGACCATCCGGATCTCGTGCAGGCCGCTGGCGATCACGTTGACCTCGCTGGTCGTCTCGCCGGCGTCGTAGCGCGCGAGGTCGAGGCCGAGCCGCTCCTGCATGGCCTCCTTGGCGGTCCGTTCCGCCTCGGTCTCCGGCTCGGTCACGTCGAGGTCGGCCAGCGTGCGGCGGGTCAGGTCGGCCCGGGCCGCGTAGCCGTCGGGCGACAGGTCGTCGAGTGTGTCGTCATAGCCGGCGATGCCGACGTAGGTGGCACCGGTCGGGCTCAACGGCGCCCACTCGGCCACGTAGCGGTTCGCGAGTTCGTCGATTCGTCCCACGTGGCGACATTACGTGACCTGGCCGGGCCGGTGTCGACCGCGTTTGCAGGTCAGGGCAGCAGGTCGGCGGACTGGTCGACGCCCTACCAATCCAGGCGGTTTCTGTGGCGTCGGACACCGGGTCCGAAAGTCGCGGGACTTTGTCGTACGCCTCCGGCAGAGTGTCAGGGGTGACAGGCCACTTCACTCCTGACCGACCGGGGCTCCGCAGCTGGCTGCCCGGTTTCCTGGCGCTGGCCGCGATCTGGGGCTCCAGCTTCCTGTTCATCAAGATCGGCGTCGAGGAGCTGCATCCCCTCCAGCTCACGCTCTACCGCGTGGCCGCCGGCGCGCTGACGCTGCTTGTGGTGCTCGCCGTGCTGCGTGACCGGCTGCCCCGCGAGCCCCGCGTCTGGGCCCACCTCACGGTGGTCGCCGCGCTCGGCGTGGCCGTCCCGTTCACGCTCTTCGGCTACGGCGAGCAGCGGGTCGAGTCGATGCTGGCGGGCATCTGGAACGCCACCACCCCGCTGATCGTGCTGCCGCTCGCGGTGCTGGTCTTCCGCACCGAGCGGCTCACCCGGCGCAGCGCGGTCGGGCTCGCGCTCGGCTTCGCCGGCGTGCTCGTGGTGCTCGGTGTCTGGGAGGGCGTCGGCGGGTCCCACTTCACCGGCCAGCTGCTGTGCTTCGGGGCCGCCGCCTGCTACGGGGTGGGCATTCCGTACCAGAAGCGGTTCGTGGCGGGCAGCAAGCACTCCGGCGTGTCCCTCTCCGCCGCGCAACTGCTGATCGCCACGGTGCAGCTCGCCATCGTCGCCCCGCTGGTGGCCGGCGCGCCCCCGGTGCCGACCGACCTGTCGCCCCGGGTGCTGGCCAGCGTGCTGGCGCTCGGCGCGCTCGGCACCGGCCTCGCCTTCGTCATCAACATGCGCAACATCCGGATCATCGGGGCCAGCACGGCGTCCACCGTGACCTACCTGATCCCGGTCTTCGCGGTGCTCATCGGCGCCCTGGTGCTCGACGAGCGGCTGAACTGGCACCAGCCGGTCGGCGCGCTGATTGTCCTGGTCGGCGTCGCCGTCTCGCAGGGCCTGATCGGCCGGCGACGCCCGGCCGTGGTCGACGTCGCGGCACCGGCCGTGCCCGCCGCGGAACCGGCCACGCGCTAGGACCGCTTGCGGGTCCAGTCGACCAGGTCCTCCGCCGACCACGTGTTGACCACGCGGTCGGCGGGGACGCCGCAGAGGGCCGCCCGCTCGCAGCCGAACCGCTGCCAGTCCAGCTGGCCGGGGGCGTGGGCGTCGGTGTTGATGGCGAACCGGCAGCCCGCCTCCAGGGCGCGGCGGATCAGCCGCTTCGGCGGGTCCTGCCGCTCCGGCCGCGAGTTGATCTCGACGGCGACGTCGTGCTCGGCGCAGGCCGCGAAGACGGCGTCCGCGTCGAAGTCGCTCTCCTTGCGCGTACGGGCGCGGTGGCCGCGGTCACCCGGCCCCGTGATGCCGATCGGGCGCGACGACACCATCCGGCCGGTGCAGTGGCCGAGGATGTCGAGGTGGGGGTTGGCGATGGCGGCCAGCATGCGGCGGGTCATCTTCGCCCGCTCGTCGTTCAGACCGCTGTGCACCGAGCCGACCACCACGTCGAGCCGGGCCAGCAGCTCCTCGTCCTGGTCGAGCGAACCGTCGGCGAGGATGTCCACCTCGATCCCGGTGAGGATCCGGAACCCCTCGGGCAGCGCCGCGTTCACCTGCTCGACGTGGTCGAGCTGACGGCGCAGGCGGGCGGCGGTGAGACCCCGGGCCACCGTCAACCGGGGCGAGTGGTCGGTCAGCACCAGGTACTCGTGCCCCAGCTCGACGGCGGCCAGCGCCATCTCCTCGATGGGCGACCCGCCGTCGGACCAGTCCGAGTGGGTGTGGCAGTCGCCGCGCAGCGCCGTCCGCAGCGCGGTCGCCTCGGCGTCCAGGTCACTGCCCTCGGTGGCGACGAGCCGGCGCAGGTAGACCGGTTCCTCGCCGGCGAGCGACTCCGCCACGCACCGGGCCGTCACGTCACCCACACCGGCCAGCTCGGTGAGCGTGCCGGCGGACGCCCGCTCGGTCAGCTCCGCGGCCGGCAGTGCGGAGAGCGCCTTCGCCGCGGAGCGGAACGCCCGCACCCGGTAGGTCGCCTCGTTCGCCCGCTCCAGCAGGAACGCGATCCGCCTCAGGTCGGCGATGGGGTCCCGGGCCTTCATCCCACCGAACCTAGTCGCCGGGGCGCCACTCAGGGAGCCTTCGGGCAGCCGTGCCGCCGCTGCCAGGCACCGACCTCGTCGACCGGCGCGCGGTTGCCGCCCTTGCGCCACGAGTCCAGGTAGCGCGCCGGCCAGATGACACCCCGTCGGATCCACCAGCCGTCGTGGCCGGCGCAGGGCGGCGAGATGCCGAAGTGGAGGTGGCAGACGTTGTTCGCGTTGCCCGTCTTCCCCACCTTCCCGAGCGCGTCGCCGGCGCGGACCCGGACGCCGGCGTCCACGCCCCGGGCGATCGCGCTGAGGTGCGAGCCGTAGTAGCGGACCCCGTCGTCGCCGAGCAACGACACCGACAGCCCGCCGTTGTCCGGTCCGAGTGGTCCCCGCTTGTCGAACCGGTCCACCCGGCTCACCTCGAGGATCGTGCCGTCGGTGACCGCCACGACCGGCTCGCCGCAGTCGGCGAAGATGTCCGTCGCCGGGTAGCCGGAGTGCGTGGGGTGGTAGGCGACGTTGCTGGCCCGGACCGGGAAGACGCGCCGCAGGTCGGCACGCGGGGCGGCCGATTCAGTGGCGGCGGTGCCCGGAGCGGACGCGGTCGGCGCGGCGGAGGTCGGTGCCGGCTGGTCGGCGGTGGCCACCGCACCGGACGGGGTCGCCCACGCGCCGTCCGGCGGCACGCCGGGCCGCGTGGACGCGCAGCCCGCGGCGAGCGCCGTGGCGAGCAGGGGCAGGACGAGCGGGTACGCGCGGCGTCGCATCGTCGGCGAGGGCATCCGGTCATCCTGGCAGAGTCGGTACGGTGGGACGAGCGGTCCGGGCGAGGGGAGGCGACGGTGACGACGGGGCAGCAGACCTTCCCGTACGACCCGGGTGCCGTGTACCGGCCGGCGCCGCGTACCCCCTCGGGGCTCTTCCCCGCCGGACCACCGACGAGGCCCACGTACCGGGAACCGCACCCGGTCACCGCCGCGGGCGTCGCCGCGGGCGGCGGCGCGGCCTTCGGCTGGCTGCTGCTGTTCGGGCTGCTCGGCACGGACGTGGCGAGCTACGTGTGGTGGACGGTGGTGGCCGGTCTGCTCGCCTGGCTCACGGCCCTGCTGCTGGTCCGCCACGGCGACCGCGGGGTGGCCACCGGGATCGCGATCGTCACCGGCGGCGGGTGGAGTGTCGCGGCTGCGGTCCTGGCGGTGCGCTGGGCGACCAGCGCCGACTGGCCGCTCTGGTGACTGCGTGCCGTGGCGGGTCCACTGCGCTGCGAATCCCGGCTTGACGTGGGCGTGGCGACTGGGCACCCTCGGCGGTATGGCCTGGACCACTCCGCGGCTCGACCCCGACCGTAGCCGCCGTCGCCTGCAACTCCTCGCCGAGTTGGCCGGCGCCCGGGCGGTACGGCAACGGGAGCGGCCGCAGCGGCTGCGCACCGAGCGACTGCGGCAGCTGATCGCCACGAGGCGGCGCATCGCCGGCTGAGTGACGACGACTTTGCCAGGAATGACCGGCCCTTCGGGGCGTTGACCGGTCGCCTGCCGACCCGACCGGCTAACGTGCACGCGTAACGAGTCGGCGTGCTGTGCCGAGGCAATTGGGGGGACCGTGTCGTACTTCGCTGCGGCCGTGGTGCGCGATGACGGCGGCTGGACGGCCGCCGAGGTGAACCTGCGGGGGGTCACCGACATCGACGAGGTCGCCGACCGGCTGAGGGACGTCGACCAGGACGCCGACCTGTCGCTGCTCTTCGTCGAGGCCGAGGACACGTACCTCGTGATCCTGCGGCTGGACGAGGGTGAGGATCTGCGCATCTTCGGATCCGACTCCGCGTACGCCGAGGAGTCCCGGCTGGGCGCGTTGCTGGTCGGTGACCTGAAGACGTCGGTCACCGGCCTGGACGACGTGGAGGAGCCCCGGCCGGCGGCCGGCGGCGACGAGGAATCCGAGCAGCCCGCGGTCGACCCCGAGGCCGACCCGGTCGGTGACGCCGACATCCTGGCCGACCTGGGCATCCCGGCACAGAAGCTGCTCGACCTCTGCGCCCAGGAGGGGATGCTGCCGGCGGACGTCACCGCCGAGGTCTGCCTGATGCTCGGGTGCGCCGACGAGGTCGAGGAGCTGCGTGAGGTCTGAGCCGGCGGGCGGCGATCCGCTCCTGCCGTCCGGCGGTGAGCCGGCCGACGCCACCGACCCGGCGTTCGAGACCGTACGCCCCGGGCAGCCGACGCCCGGCCGCATCGGGCGGGTCGGCCCGGGCGCGGACGAGGGGTTGGCCGACCCGGGTGACCTGGGCCGCCGCCAGCGGCACGAGCTGTGGATGCGCCGGGCGCTGGAGGTGGCCGTGACCGGCCCGGCCGGTGCCGGGGTGGCCGACGAGGCCGGCGGCACGACCGTCGACGACGTTCCGGTCGGCGCCGTGGTCTACGGGCCGGACGGCGCCGAGCTGGCGACCGGCCGCAACGAGCGGGAGCTGACCGGCGACCCGACCGCGCACGCCGAGGTGCTGGCCCTACGGCGGGCCGCCGAGCGGCTGGGCCGGTGGCGCCTGGACGGCTGCACGCTCGTGGTCACCCTCGAACCGTGCACGATGTGCGCGGGCGCGCTCGCGCTGGCCCGGGTCTCGACCGTGGTGTTCGGCGCGTGGGAGCCGAAGACCGGCGCCGTCGGTTCGCTCTGGGACGTGCTGCGGGACCGGCGGCTCAACCACCGGCCGGAGGTGTACTCCGGGGTGCTGGAGAACGAGAGCGCCGCCCTGCTCCGCGCGTTCTTCCGCTGAGCGAGCCGGGTGGCCCGGGCGCCCGGGG
This sequence comes from Micromonospora costi, assembly GCF_003626655.1. Lineage (GTDB taxonomy): Bacteria > Actinomycetota > Actinomycetes > Mycobacteriales > Micromonosporaceae > Micromonospora > Micromonospora costi. The sequence continues at coordinate 1,095,916 of NZ_RBAN01000003.1, read as the reverse complement.
GGCACGGCCGACCGCCGTGCGATCGCGGGGCGCCGATTCAGGCGAGTGGCAGGCTCACGGTGACCACCAGCCCGCCGCCCTCGCGCGGCTGGGCCGTCACCGTGCCGCCGTGCGCCCGGGCCACCGCCCGGACGATCGACAGCCCGAGGCCGAACCCCCGGCCCCCGCCGATCCGCTCGCCGGACAGCCGGCGGAACGGCTCGAAGATGGTCTCCACGTCGTAGGCCGGCACCACCGGGCCCGTGTTGCTCACGGTCAGCGTGGCCCGGCCGTCCCGCACCGCGGTGCCGACCCCGACCCAGCCGCCCGTCGCGACGTTGTGCCGCAGCGCGTTCTCCACGAGGTTCGTGGTGAGCCGTTCCAGCAGGACCGGGTCGCCGACCACCTCGGCTGGCGCCAGCTCGCGGGTCACCGCCCGCCCACCCTCGCCGACGGCCTGGTCGAGCACGTGGTCGGCCACGTCGGCCAGGTCGATCCGCGACCGGGCGGTCAGCTCGTTCTCCGAGTCGGCCAGGGTCAGCAGGCCGTCGATCAGCCGCTCGTGCCGCTCGTTCACGGCCAGCAGGGACTCGCCCAGCCGGCGTACGTCGTCCGAGGCGCCCGGCCGGCTGACCGCCAGCTCGATGAGGGACCGGTTCAACGCGAGCGGCGTACGCAGCTCGTGCGAGGCGTTCGCCACGAACCGGCGCTGCCCGTCGAAGGACCGGTCCAGCCGTCCCAGCATCTCGTCGAACGTGTCGGCCAGCTCGCGTACCTCGTCCCCGGGGCCGGAGAGTGAGATCCGTTCGTGCAGGCCGCGGCCGGCCACGTCGGCGCCCGCGATCCGCCGGGCGGTGCCGGTGATCTGGTGCAGAGGTTGCAGCGCGCGCCCCGCGACAAGCCAGCCGAACCCGATGGCCACCACCGAGACCAGCCCCAACGCGACGCCGCCCTGGGTGAGCAGCGAGTCGAGCATCTGGTCGCGCGCCTCGTCCTGGGCCTTGCTCACGATGAGGCGCAGTTGCTCGGCCTGGTCACCGGTGATCTTCCCGTCGATCCCCTGGACCACCGGTTTGACATCCCGCAGCGCCAACCCGAACGGCTGCACCCGCTGCTCGACCAGCACGTACGTGACGCCCAGCAGGACCAGCCCAGCGACCAGGAAGAGGCCGCCGTAGATCATGGTGAGCCGGGCGCGGAGGGAAAGGCGCTTCACGGTATCCGGTATCCCACACCGGGCAGGGTCTCGACCACCTGCGGTTCACCCAGCTTGCGGCGCAGCTTCATGACGGTCACCCGGACCACGTTGGTGAACGGGTCGATGTGCTCGTCCCAGGCGCGTTCCAGCAGCTCCTCGGCCGAGACCACCGCGCCGTCGGCGCGCATCAGCTCGACCAGCACGGCGAACTCCTTGCGGGACAGCGGCACGTACCGGCCGTCCCGGTGCACCTCGCGCCGTGCCGGGTCGAGGACGATGCCGGCGCGGGCCAGCGTGGGCGGCGCGGCCCGCCGGGTCCGGCGGCTCAACGCGTGCACCCGGGCGGACAGCTCGACCAGCGCGAACGGCTTGGTCAGGTAGTCGTCGGCGCCGAGCGCCAGACCGGCGACCCGCTCGCGTACGGCCGCCGCGGCGGTGAGCATCAGCACCCGCGTCTCCGTGCCGCCGTCCACGATCGCGCGGCACACGTCGTCGCCGTGGACCACCGGCAGGTCGCGGTCGAGGACGACCACGTCGTAGTCGTTGACGCCGAGCCGTTCCAGGGCCGCGTCGCCGTCGTACGCGACGTCCACCGCGAACGCCTCGCGCCGCAGCCACTCCGCGATGCTGTCGGCCAGCAGGCTCTCGTCCTCCACCACCAGGACCCTCACCGGACCCATAGTGCCGCGCGCCCGCGTAACGCCGCCGTAAACGTCGGCGGTTACGCCCCGGATACGCCCTCTGTCGTGGACTGACCGGGACGCCCGGCGACCGGCCGGGCCGGGAGAGGGAGCGTGCCGTGCGACGAGGACTGTTCGCGCTGCCGCTGCTGCTCGCCCTGACCCTCCCCGCGTGCGGGGGGTCGGGCGAGGAGCCGGCGGTGGCGACCGCGGGCGGTGGTGGGGCGCAACCCGCGTCCGCCAGCCCCGCGGCCCAGCTCAGCGACGACGAGCGGCGGTTGAAGTTCACCGAGTGCATGCGGGACAACGGCGTCGACGTGCCGGACCCGGAGCCGGGCGGCGACCGGGTGTTCCGGTTCGACGGGAAGACCGACCCGGCGAAGGTGGAGGCCGCCATGGGGACCTGCCGCCAGTACCTGCCCAACGGCGGCGAGAAGCTCAAGCTCGACCCGGAGCAGGTCGAGCGGCTGCGCAAGCTCGCCGCGTGCATGCGGGAGAACGGCGTGCCCGAGTTCCCCGACCCGCAACCCGACGGCGGGATCCAACTGCGGCTCGACCAGGTGAACATCAAGGACCCGAAGGTGAAGGCCGCCATGGAGAAGTGCCGACAGTACGCGCCGAAGATCGCCGAGGCGACCCGGTGAGCGGTCGCCGCGTCCGGTTCCGCGCCGTCGCGCTGAGCGCCGCCGTCCTGGTGGCGGCCGCCGCCGGCGTCGTGGCCGCCGTGGGCTTCGGCGGCACCGACCGGGGTACGGCCGCCACCGGCTCCACCCCGCCGGCCACGGCCACCGTCACCCGGCAGACGCTGACCGACACGCAGACCGCCGACGGTGAGCTGGGGTACGGGAGCACGCGTACCGCCACCGCCCGGCTCACCGGCACGATCACCGCCTTGCCCGAGACGGGCGCCGTGGTGAAGCGGGGCGGCCGGCTGTACGGGGTGGACAACGACCCCGTGGTGCTGCTCTACGGCACACTGCCGGCGTACCGGGTTCTGGAGCCGGGCGCGGAAGGGGCCGACGTCGCGCAGTTCGAGCGGAACCTGCGGGCGCTCGGCCACACCGGGTTCACGGTCGACGACGAGTACACGGGCAGCACCGCGGACGCGGTCCGCGACTGGCAGGAGGACCTCGGCCTGCCCGAGACCGGCCGGGTCGAGCCGGGCCGGATCGTCTACGCCGAGGACGCCGTGCGGATCGAGAGCCTCCAGGCGGAGGTCGGGGACGCGGCGCAGCCCGGCCAGGCCGTGCTCGCGTACACCGGCACCAGCCGGCTGGTGACCGTCGAGCTGGACGTGGACGACCAGCCGCTCGCGAAGAAGGGCGCCGCCGTCGGCGTCGAGCTGCCCGACGGCGCGTCCGTCGACGGCACCGTGGCGTCCGCGGAGACCGTTGTCGAGGCCGGTTCCGGTGGCGCCGCGGGGCAGTCCGCCGAGGCCGAGACGAAGATCGAGGTCACCGTGTCGGTGGCCGACCCGGCGAAGCTCACCGGGTACGACCGGGCGAGCGTGGAGGTCACCTTCACCGCGGCCGAGCGACCGGACGTGCTCACCGTGCCGGTGGCCGCCCTGCTCGCGCTCGCCGAGGGCGGGTACGGGCTGGAGGTCGTCGACGGCGGCCGGAGCCGGGTCGTCGCCGTGACCACCGGCCTCTTCGCCGCCGGGCGGGTCGAGGTCAGCGGCGCGGACGTCGCCGAGGGCATGACGGTGGGGATGCCGGCATGACCGGCGACGCCGTGGTGCTGGAAGGGGTGAGCCGCACGTACGCGGGCGGGGTGGCCGCGCTGCGCGAGGTCTCGCTGCGCATCGCGTACGGCGAGCTGGTGGCGATCGTCGGGCCGTCCGGCTCGGGCAAGTCGACCATGCTGCACCTGATCGGCACCCTGGACCGGCCGTCCGCCGGCCGCGTCCGGATCGACGGGTACGACGTGGCGACCCTGCCGGACCGGCAGCTCTCCGCGCTGCGCGCCCGCCGGATCGGCTTCGTCTTCCAGCAGTTCCACCTTGCCGCCGGCACGCCGGTGCTCGACAACGTGGCCGACGGGCTGCTCTACGCCGGCGTACCCCGGCGGGAGCGGCGGCGGCGCGCGGAGGCCGCGCTGGACCGCGTCGGCCTGGGCCACCGGTTGACGCACCGGCCGCACGAACTCTCCGGCGGCGAGCGCCAGCGGGTCGCCGTGGCCCGGGCGGTGGTCGGGGAACCGGCGGTGCTGCTGGCCGACGAGCCGACGGGCAACCTCGACTCGGTGGCCGGTGCGGCGGTGCTCGCGCTGCTGCGCGACCTGCACCGGGCCGGGACCACGGTCGTCGTGATCACCCACGATCGGGAGATCGCCGACGGGCTGCCCCGCCAGGTGCGGATGCGCGACGGCCGGGTGGTGGCCGACCCGGCGGCGCCGGTCGTCGAGGGGGTGCGCGGATGACGACCGACCTCCGTCCGCGGCCGGTGGCCACCGACGCCCGGCCCCGCCTGGCGCCGGCCCGGCTGGGCCCGGCCGACGTGTTCCGGGTCGGTGGCGTGGGCCTGCGTACGCGGCCGCTGCGCGCGTTCCTCTCCGCGCTGGGCATCGCGATCGGCATCGCGGCGATGGTCGCGGTCGTGGGCATCTCGTCGTCGTCCCGCGCCGACCTCGACCGGACGCTGGACCGGCTCGGCACCAACCTGCTGACCGTCGCGCCCGGGAACACGCTCTTCGGTGACCGGGCCCGGCTGCCGGTGGAATCCGTGACGATGATCGGTCGGATCGCGCCGGTGACCGCCGTGTCCGCCACCGGCCAGGTGCCGAACTCCCCGGTCTACCGCACCGACCGCATCCCGTCCGGCGAGACCGGTGGCATCGCCACCCGCGCGGCCCAGCTGGGGCTGCTCGACACGGTCGGCGCCACCGTACGCAGCGGCACCTGGCTCAACGGGGCCACCGAGCGGTATCCGGCCGTGGTGCTCGGCGACGCGGCGGCCCGCCGGCTCGGGCTCGGCGCGGCCGGGCCGGACCGGCAGGTGTACCTGGGCGGGCGCTGGTTCACCGTGGTCGGCATTCTCGACCCGGCCCCGCTCGCGCCGGAGCTGGACAGTTCGGCGCTGGTCGGCTGGCCGGCCGCCGAGGCGTACCTGGGCTTCGACGGCCACCCGACCACCGTCTACACGCGCTCCCGGGAGGCGTCGGTGGAGGCGGTCCGCGCGGTGCTCGGCGCGACCGCCAACCCGGAGGCGCCCAACGAGGTGCAGGTCTCCCGGCCGTCGGACGCGCTCGCCGCGGCGGCGGCCAGCGACGAGGCGTTCACCGGGCTGCTGCTCGGGCTCGGCGCGGTGGCGCTGCTGGTCGGCGGCGTCGGGGTGGCCAACACGATGGTCATCTCAGTGCTGGAGCGGCGGGCCGAGATCGGGCTACGGCGGTCGCTGGGCGCCACCCGGGGGCAGGTGCGCGTCCAGTTCCTGGCCGAGTCGCTGCTGCTCTCCGCGCTCGGCGGGGCCGGCGGGGTGCTGCTCGGCATCCTGGTCACCGCCGGCTATGCGTTCTGGCGCCAGTGGCCCACGGTCGTGCCGGCCTGGGCTATGGCCGGTGGGGTGCTGGCCACCCTGGTGATCGGCGGCTTCGCGGGTCTCTACCCGGCGGTGCGGGCCGCCCGGCTCGCCCCCACCGAGGCGCTGGCCTGACGCGGCGGTCCGGTCCGGGTGCGTCCGTCGTCGCATGGGCGGACGCACCCGGCCGCGCTCAGGCGGGGGCGGCGGCTCTCAGGCGGGGTGGCGGCTCTCAGGCGGGGGCGGCGGCCGGGCGCAGCAGGGTGGTGGCTCTCAGGCGGTGGCCGCGGCCGGGCGCAGCAGGGTGGCGGCGACCGCCCGGGCGGCCTCGCTCCACGGCGCCGGCCGCAGCGTGGCCGGGTCGAGGCGGACGATCGAACGCCGGCCCTCGGCGAACACCGTGCCGCCGTCCAGGGAGCGGAACTCGAAGCCGTACGTGGCGCTCGTGGTGCCGAAGTGGTCGAGCCAGAAGTGCACGGCCACCGGGCCTGTGGTGGCGATCGGCGTTCGGTAGGTGATGGTGAACTCGCGGACCGCGTGGAACAGGTCGGGCGGGCTGGCCGCCCCCCGGAAGCCGAGCCCACGCTCCGCCCAGTACGGGCTCAGCGCGCGTTCGAGCAGCACCGCGTACCGGGCGTTGTGCAGGATGCCCATCGCGTCGAGGTCGTCGAAGTGCACGGTGACGTGCTCGACGTGACCGAACGCGGCGGCGGGCTGGTCGGCGAGGGCGTGGCTCATGGTCGGCCTTCCGGTAGCAGGGTCGGGTCGGGGCACAGCGCCCGGAGACGGTCCAGCAGGCCCTGGCGGGCGTGCCGGTAGGCCGCGTCGGGGTCGAGCAGCCGCGAGTGCATGGCGGCGCTCATCCCGAGGGCGTCGATCTCGTACGCCAGTTGCGCGACGTCCAGGCCGGCGGGCAGGTCGCCGACGTCGACGGCCTGCCGGACGAGCGTCTCGAGGAACGTGGTCCAGTCGGCGAACGCCGCGGCGAGGCGGTCCCGGACCGGGCCCGGCCGGGCGTTGTACTCGAACTGCGTGTTGGCGAAGAAGCAGCCGCCGGGGAGCACCCGGGCGGCGTAGAAGTCGATCCGGGCGTCGTGCAGCGCCCGGAGCCGGCGTACGCCCCGCGGCGCGCGCAGCGCCGGCGCCACGATCCGCTCCTGCCACTGCTCGACGGCACGGTCGATCGCGGCGAGCTGGAGCGCCTCCTTCGACCGCCAGTGGGCGAACAGCCCCGACTTGCTCACCCCGAGCGTGTCGGCGAGCTGCGCGAGGCTGAGCCCGTGCAGGCCGGCCTCGGTGGCGAGCACCACGGCGGCGTCGAGGGCCGCGGTGCGGGTGCGTTCGCCACGGGCGAGTCGTCCGTCGACGGTCATGCGGACACCGTACTCAATTAGCACGACCGGTCGTATTGTTTTAGGGAGTGAGCACCGTCACGACATGAGGCCGCCCCGCCGTCCGGACGGACGGCGGGGCGGCGACGGTACGAAGGCTCAGGCGATGATCGTGTCGAGCGCGATCTCCACCATCTGGCTGAAGGTCTGCTCGCGCTCCGCCGACGTGGTCTTCTCGCCGGTCTTGATGTGGTCGCTCACGGTCAGCACGGTCAGCGCCCGCGCCTTGAACCGCGCGGCGATCGTGTAGAGCGCCGCCGACTCCATCTCCACGGCCAGCACGCCGTAGTCGGCCAGGGTGTCGTACAGGTCCGGGCGGTCGGTGTAGAAGGCGTCCGCGGCCAGGATCGGGCCGACGTGCATGGTGACGCCCTGCCGCTCGGCCACCTCCACGGCCGTGCGCAGCAGCCCGAAGTCGGCCACCGGGGCGTAGTCGATCAGCCCGTCGAAGCGCATCCGGTTCATGTTCGAGTCGGTGGACGAACCGATCGCCGCGATCACGTCCCGCAGCTGCAGGTCCTCCCGCAGGGCGCCGCAGGAGCCCACCCGGATCAGCGTCTTCACGCCGTACTCGTTGACCAGCTCGTGGGCGTAGATCGAGGCGGACGGCATGCCCATGCCGGAGCCCTGGACGGAGACGTCGACCCCCTTCCAGCGACCGGTGAAGCCCAGCATGCCGCGGACGGTCGAGTAGCACTCCGCGCCCTCGAGGTAGGTCTCCGCGATCCACTTGGCCCGCAGCGGGTCGCCCGGCATCAGGACCCGCTCGGCGATCTCTCCCGGCTTCGCGCCGATGTGCGTACTCATGGCAAAGATCCTGCCAGGCGCCGCCGGGCCGTACCGGTTCGGCATCGGAACACCGGGTCCTGTACCCTACTCGGCGGTGGTGTGTCCGAGTGGCCTAAGGAGCACGCCTCGAAAGCGTGTGAGGGTTTACGCCCTCCGCGGGTTCAAATCCCGCCGCCACCGCTCGCGAAAAACGCCCGGTCGATCCGTGATGATCGGCCGGGCGTTTCCGCTTTGCTGAGTCCTACCGTCGCTCAGCGCCGCGCCAGCTCCGACTCCATCCGCTGGAGGAGCGTCTTGCGCGCCTTGCCGGCCCGTTCCCGCTGCAGGGCCGTCCTGAGCTGGCCCGTGTCGAGGCCCCGGACGAGCTTCGCCGCCTCGGCGACGGTCAACTCCGACAGCCGCCCGACCGACGTGGCGCTCCTGCGCGCGCGCCGGGCCGGCCCGGTGTTGCCTACCCGCTGGGCGCCGGTCCGCGACGCCTTCCGTTTCTTGACGTCGGTGGCGCGCTGCTGCTCGTCGGAGAGTTGCTCCCAGGCCTGTTTGGGCAGGTATCGGCTGGTCTCGTCCCCGTGTCGCGCTCGGGTGCCACCCTCCCGGGTCTGCCACTTCTCGCCGCCCCAGCGCTGCAGGGACTTCTGCCGCTCGTCCTTCGGGCCCTGGTAGCCGCCGCCGCGCTTCTCGTACTCCCGGGTGAGCCGCTGCGACTTGCGTGCCGACCACTGTCCCGGCCGGCCGCCCTTGTCGGAAGCCTTGATCTCTTCCTTGAGCTGCTCCCGGAGCTCGGGCTTCGTGTACCGCGCCATGCCCGGCGGTTACCCGGCGGACCCTGCCGCATGCCTTCCTGGGGAGCGCTGAACGCCCTGCCCGCCGGCCGGCCGCGCGCGCCGCGCTCGGGGTCGCGCTCGGGACGCCTCCACCCGGCCTTCCCGCGTCGAACCAGAGGAACGGCCGCCACGCGGCCCCGTCACGTCAGCACGGCCCGGCGCCCTCCTCGAAGAGCCGCCGGGCCCACTCCGCGTAGCCCGCGATGACCTTCCGCACCTGGCGTCCATCATGGAGGAACAGGTACGCGCGGTCGCCCTGTCTGGCCAGCAACCCGTCGAGGCGGTAGGTCCCGCGGGGCGCGTGCAGCGGTGTCGCGGACGGGTACCGGGCCCGGACCTCGGCCACCGGCGTACCGGACGTGATCCCCTCGGCCGTCCGCATCGGGTCACCGGCCCACAGCAGCACCAGACGGTCGCCGACGAAGACCGGGCTGGCCAGCTCGTGCCCGGCCAGGGTCGGACCGCAGGCGACCACATCGGTACGCAGGATGCCGCGCCGGGTCAGCTCGTCCTCGGTGTCGCCGAACTCGACGTTGCGCAGGCCGTTCAGGCCGATCACCTCGCCGGCCGGCACGGGCCTCTGTGGACGGTCGTCGCCGGCGGGCGGGCTGCCCGAGATGACGGCAGCCGTCAGCAGCCCCGCGATAAAGGCAAATTGTCGCAATTTCATGGATTCCCCCGGGGTCCCTAACGGACCGGAGGCGTCAAGGTTGCTGGCCGGCGTGTGCAAATTCGGCCGTATTCGTCCTAGTCGTCCGATTGCCGGTCTTCCCACTCGTCGGCCAGCTCGTCCCAGTAGTCGACGCTCAGGCGCCGCCGCCCGTGGGCCAGCCAACCCGCGGTGTTCCGCTCCAGGTGCAGCCCCAGCTCCGCGAACGCGTCGATCCACGGCCCCGGCTCGACGCCCAGCTCCACGAGGGCGGCGTTGATCGGCCACCCCGCCCGCGGGCGGTCGAACGCGGTGTCGACCCGCGGGCCCCAGCGCAGCGCGCCGCCGAGCCAGACCGCCGCCGACTGGTACCCGAGGCCACCGGAGAACTCCGCCTCCACGTACGCCACGGGACCCCGATGCGACCAGCGGGCCAGCGTCTCCGTGAGGGCCGGGGAGAGGACCAGGTGGAACGGGTGCCGGTCGTCGCGGACCGCCGTCGAATAGTCCGGCAGCTCGCCGGTCAGCTCCTCCACCAACTGGGGGGTGACCGGCAGCAGGGCGTAGTCCTGCCGCAGCTCGCCGAGCACCGCGTGGTCCAGGTCGACGGTGTGCTCACGCAACAGCTCGGCGTCCGCGATCACCGCGCTGAGCTGGTAACTCATCGGTCCACAGCCTGTGGATAGAACATGTGTACGACGGCCTGTGGATATCCGCGCTCAGCGCATCTCGGGCAGGGTTTCGGCGACCTCCACGCGGTCGCCGCCGTTGCCGCGGCGCCGGCTGTTCGTGTGCCGGCGCGGGACGCTCAGCTCCATGTCTCCGCCACTTCCGGATACGACGACGGGCCGGTCCCGTGCGGAACCGGCCCGTCGTGCTGCTCAGGCGAGCGGAGGATACGAGATTCGAACTCGTGAGGGGGGTTACCCCAACACGCTTTCCAAGCGTGCGCCCTAGGCCTCTAGGCGAATCCTCCGCGCAACAGGATACAGGTCCCCGTCGGATCGCCTACTCCACCACCCCCGGAAGATCGACAGATCGTCGGGTACGCTGGACGAGCCCCCCGTGCGGCGTGCATCTCGTGAACCTCCCCAGGGCCGGAAGGCAGCAAGGATAAGCGGGCTCTGACGGGTGCACGGGGGGCCCTTCTGTCTCCGGCCGTGATCGACACCAGATCGGCGAAGTGGCGGTGTCCGGGGCGCTGCGACACCGCCAGATCCCCGATGTCGTGTTGATCAAGCCCCGCCGAGCGCGGCGGACCGGCGGGGGTGGGTGGTCACCCGGGGCGTACCGGCGCAGAATGGCTCGGTCGAGAGGAGGCGGGACGGGTGGCACTGGCGCTCTACCGCAAGTACCGGCCGCGTACGTTCGCCGAGGTCATCGGGCAGGAGCACGTCACCGAGCCGCTGTCGCAGGCGCTGCGCAGCGGTCGGCTCAACCACGCCTACCTCTTCTCCGGCCCGCGCGGCTGCGGCAAGACCTCCAGCGCCCGGATCCTGGCCCGCTCGCTCAACTGTGAGCAGGGCCCCACCCCGGAGCCGTGCGGTCAGTGCGAGTCGTGCCGGTCCCTCGCCACCGACGGCGCCGGCTCGATCGACGTCATCGAGATCGACGCCGCCAGCCACGGCGGTGTCGACGACGCCCGCGAGCTGCGCGAGAAGGCGGTGTTCGCGCCCGCCCGCAGCCGCTTCAAGATCTACGTCATCGACGAGGCGCACATGGTCTCGTCGGCCGGCTTCAACGCCCTGCTCAAGCTGGTCGAGGAGCCGCCCGAGTACGTCAAGTTCATCTTCGCCACCACCGAGCCGGAGAAGGTCCTCGGCACGATCAAGTCGCGGACCCACCACTACCCGTTCCGGCTCATCCCGCCGAAGGTCCTCCGGCCGTACCTGGAGCAGCTCTGCGAGGCCGAGGGCGTCGCCGTCGAGCCGGCCGTCTTCCCGCTGGTGGTGCGCGCCGGTGGCGGCAGCGCCCGGGACAGCCTCTCGGTGCTCGACCAGCTCATCGCCGGCGCCGGCCCCGAAGGCGTCACCTACGCCCGGGCCGCCGCGCTGCTCGGCGTCACCGACTCGGCGCTGATCGACGAGATGTGCGACGCGCTGGCCGCCGGGGACGGCGCCGCCGCGTACGCCACCGTCGACCGGGTGGCCGAGGCCGGGCACGATCCGCGCCGGTTCGCGTCCGACCTGCTGGAGCGGCTGCGCGACCTCATCGTGCTCCAGCAGGTGCCGGACGCCGCCGCGAAGGGTCTGATCGACGGTCCGGCCGACCAGATCGAGCGGATGGCCGCCCAGGCGCAGCGGCTCGGCCCCGGCACCCTGTCCCGCTGCGCCGACATCGTGCACAACGGCCTGGTCGAGATGCGCGGCACCACCGCGCCCCGGCTGCTGCTGGAGCTGATCTGCGCCCGGATGCTGCTGCCCGGCGCCGACGACACCACGGGCGGCCTGCTCCAGCGCCTGGAACGCATGGAGCGCCGGCTCACCCTGGCAGGCACCGACGCGCCGCCGGCCGCCGCCGGCTCCGCGCCGGCCGCCGCCGCCCCGGCCGTACGCCCGGCGCCTCCCGCCTCGCCCGCGGCTGACGCCGCGGCACCGGCCGTGACCGCCACGGCGGCTGCCGCCACCCCCGAGCCGACCCCCGCGGCCCCGCCCGCACCCGCTGTCGGCCCGCCCCGCGCGCAGAGCGATGCGAGCGGCGCCCCCGCGCAGGCCGCCCCCGTCCGGCCCGCCGCCAGTGTCCCGTCCGCCACTCCCGACGGCGGGTCGTCGGCCGCGGCGCCCCGGCGGCCCGTGCCGCCCTCGGCCGTGATGCCCGACCCGGCCACCCCCGCCCCGCCCCGGCCCGGCGCCGAGGCGCCCGGGGCGCTGGACGCGGTCGCCGTACGCCGGGTGTGGCCGGACGTGGTGGGCAAGGTCAACCGGACCAACAAGCGGATCGCCGCGCTCATGCGTGACGCGGTGGTCCGCGATCTCGACGGCGACACACTGGTCGTCACCGTGAAGTCGGCCGTGCTCGCCCGGATGATGTCCGACCACGCCGCGGTGCTCACCGACGCCCTCTACGAGGAGCTGGGCGGGCGCTGGCAGATCCGCTGCGAGGTGGCCGGCGAGCGGGGTGGCGCCACGCTGCCCGGTCCGTCCCGGGCCGCCGGGCCGGCCCCCACGGCGCCCGCCCCGGCCCCGGCTGCGCCGGCCGCCGCTCGGGGCACGGGCGCGAGCGGCCGGGCGGGAGCCGAGCCGGCCGCGGACCGTGCCGAGGAGGGCTCGGCCGACGACGACTGGCCCGAACCGGCCCGACCCGGCGGGACGACCGCCTCCGGCCCGGCCGACGCCCCGGCGGACGCGGGCGACGACTGGCCCGAACCGGCCCGGCCGGGCGGCGCCGCGCCGGCCGCTCCCGTGAGTCCCGGGGCTCCGGCGGCCCGTGCGGGCGCACCGGGCGGCACCGCCGCACCGGCCGACGCTCCCGGCGGCGCCCCGGCCACTCCCCGGCAGGTGGCCGCCCCGAACGGCTCGGGTGCGCCGGTGAGTAGCGCCATCGCGGCGGCGCGGGCGGCAGCGGCCGGCCGTGGTCCGCGTACCGCCCAGCCGGCCCGGCCCACGGCGGACAACGACTGGGCGGGCGAACCGCCGTACGACCCGGACTACGACGGGCCGGTCCGGCCCGGCGGCGGGCGACCGGCGCCGGCGACCCCGGTCTACGAGGGCTTCGACCCGGGCGACGAGCCGCTGGACGACGTGATCGACGAGAAGACGGCCCGGGAGTCCAGCGAGGAGCAGGCGGTACGGCTGCTGCGCGAGGCGCTCGGCGCCGAGAAGATCGACGAGGTCGACGCCCGCTGAGTCGCGGTCGATCATGCAGTTGTGGTGGGGTACGAACGCCGTGAAATCCGCACACGCCGGGCACCACAACTGCATGATCGCCGAGCGGGTGGGCGGGGCGACGTCGTTCCCAACGGATAGGCTTTGCGGCGGCCTGACAGACGAGTGCGAGAAGGAGCCATCGTGCGCCCAGGTGGACAGCCGAACATGCAGCAGATGCTGAAGCAGGCGCAGAAGATGCAGCAGCAGATCGCCAAGGCCCAGGCCGAGCTCGCCGAGGCCGAGCTCACCGGCACCGCCGGCGGCGGGCTGGTGACCGTGACCGTCTCCGGTGCCGGCGATGTCAAGAGCATCAAGATCGACCCGAAGGCGGTCGACCCGGAGGACGTGGAGACCCTGGAGGACCTGGTCGTCGCGGCCCTGCACAACGCCGCCGAGGCGGCCCGGGAGCTGACCGAGACCAAGATGGGCCCCGTCGCCGGCGGCATGGGCGGCCTCGGCCTGCCAGGTTTCTGAGCGGCAGATGTACGAAGGTGCCATCCAGGACCTGATCGACGAGCTGGGCCGGCTGCCGGGCGTGGGCCCGAAGAGTGCCCAGCGGATCGCGTTCCACGTCCTGTCCGCCGATCCGGCCGACATCAACCGGCTGGCCGGCGCCCTGCGCAAGGTCAAGGAGCTGGTGCGGTTCTGCACCAGCTGCTACAACGTCGCCGAGTCCGAGCAGTGCCGGATCTGCCGCGACCCGCGCCGCACCGACGAGGTGATCTGCGTGGTCGAGGAGCCGAAGGACGTGGTGGCCATCGAGCGGACCGGCGAGTTCCGCGGCCGCTACCACGTGCTCGGCGGTGCCATCAACCCGTTGGAGGGCATCGGGCCCGACAACCTGCGCATCCGCGAGCTGATGACCCGGCTCGGCGGCGGCGCGGTCCGGGAGCTGATCCTCGCCACCGACCCGAACACCGAGGGCGAGGCCACCGCCACCTACCTGGCGCTGATGGTCAAGCCGATGGGGATCGCGGTCACCCGGCTCGCCAGTGGTCTCCCGGTCGGCGGCGACCTGGAGTACGCCGACGAGATCACCCTCGGCCGCGCCTTCGAGGGGCGCCGGGCCGTCTGAGCCGCCGGTCAGTGGCGGGCGGAGGAAAGCCCGCCACAGGGTGCGAACCCGCCCATCGGCGGATCCATCGATGTGTCGCCTTCGGTGTCCGGCGGGCCATCCGGTGTCAGAAGGTGTCGGCTTGATAGCGATTGCCTAACAGCAGTTCCTCTTCTCTGTGACCTGACATAGCCTCCCGCTCACGGACCGAGCCACGACTCCGCGTGGTCAGTCGCATGACAGAGGTGAGAGATGCAGGCGAGAAGGCTCAGAACGGCCGTCGCGATCGCGGCCGTCACCGCCCTGGCGGTAGGCGCCGCCGGGTGCGCGGAGAGCGAGCGTGACGGCGACAGCGGCGAGGCCAAGACCGGCGGCACCTTCATCTTCGCGGGTGCCGGTGACCCGAAGAACTTCGACCCGATCTTCAACGACGACGGTGAGTCGTTCCGGCCGATCCGGCAGATGTTCGACACCCTGGTCACCCACAAGCCGGGCACGGCCGACCTGACGGGCGGCCTGGCCGAGAGCTGGGAGCACGACGCCTCCGGCAAGGTGTGGACGTTCAAGCTCCGCCAGGGCGTGAAGTTCCACGACGGTACGCCGATGAACGCGGCCGCGGTCTGCTACAACTTCGACCGCTGGTACAACATGAAGGGCGCCGCGGCCCAGGCGAACATGATCTACTACATGGACACCTTCGGCGGGTTCGCGAAGAACGAGGCCGAGGGCGCCGGCGAGTCGATCTACGACAAGTGCGAGGCGAAGGACGACAACACCGCCGTCCTCTCGCTCAAGAAGTACAAGGGCGCCTTCCCCGGTGCCTTCGCGCTGACCTCGCTCTCGATCGCGAGCCCCGAGGCGCTCAAGAAGTACGACGCCGACACGGTCACGCAGAACGGCGACTCGTTCGCGTACAGCGCGTTCGCCAACGAGCACCCGGTCGGCACCGGTCCGTTCACCTTCGGCGGCTGGGACAAGGCCAAGGGTGAGATCACCCTGAACCGGAACCCCGACTACTGGGGCGACAAGGCCAAGGTCGACAAGCTGATCATCAAGATCATCAAGGACGAGAACACCCGTAAGCAGGAGCTGCGGGCCGGCACCGTCCACGGCATCGACTTCCCGGCCCCGGCCGACCGCAAGGCTCTCGCCGACGAGGGCTTCCAGGTCCTCGACCGCCCGGCCTTCAACATCCTCTACCTGGGCATCAACCAGAAGAACCCGAAGCTGAAGGACCTGCGGGTGCGCCAGGCGATCGCGTACGCGCTGAACCGCCAGCAGCTCGTGCAGACCAAGGGCCCGGGCGGCTCGAAGGTCGCCGACGAGTTCCTGCCGGACACCGTGCTCGGCTACGCCCCGGACGTGCAGAAGTACGAGTACAACCCGGACAAGGCCAAGCAGCTGCTCAAGGAGGCCGGCGCCGAGAACCTGACGCTGAACTTCTACTACCCGCCGGACGTCACCCGGCCGTACATGCCGAACCCGCAGGAGATCTTCACCATCCTGGCCAACGACCTGCAGGCCGTGGGCATCAAGGTCAACGGCGTGCCGCGTCCGTGGAACGGTGGCTTCAAGGACGACGTGCAGACGTTCGGCAAGCACGACCTGCACATCCTCGGCTGGACCGGTGACTACAACGACCCGGGCAACTTCGTCGGGACGTTCTTCGGCCGGGGCAAGGCCGAGTTCGGCGACCAGGCGATGACCGAGATGTTCGACGCCATCACCAAGGCCGACGCCACCGTCGACGAGGCGGGCAAGAAGGCGGCCTGGGAGCAGGTCAACCGTGACATCGCCAGCAAGTGGCTGCCGGCCGTGCCGGTGTGGCACGCCCCGCCGGCCATCGTCGTCACGAAGGACGTCCAGGGGCTGCTCGCCAGCCCGCTGACCGACGAGCGGTTCAACACCGTCAGCGTCAAGCAGTGACGCCGATCGGCTGACGCCGTAGGCGGAATCGGCCCGGGTTGGGGGTTTCCCCCGCCCGGGCCGATTCCGCGACCATCGAGAGTCTGGTGTGTGAGAGATGTTGCGAGTCATAGTTCGCCGCCTGCTACAGCTGGTGGTGACGCTGATAGCGCTGTCGGCGCTGATCTTCATCTGGTTGCGGAACCTGCCCGGCGGCCCGGTCGACGCGCTGCTCGGTGAGCGGGCCACCCCCGAAACCCGCGCCCTGCTGACCAAGGCGCTCGGCTACGACCAGCCGATCTACGTGCAGTACGGCAAGTTCATGCAGCGGATCCTGACCGGCGACTTCGGCAACTCGATCCGCACCGGAGACCCCGTCATCGAGGTGATCGGCCGGGCCTTCCCGGCCACGTTCGAGCTGGCCCTCGCCGCGATGATCATCGCGGTCGGCCTCGGCATCCCGCTCGGCTACCTGGCCGCCCGCTGGCGCGGTCGGGCCCTCGACCACCTGACCGTGGTCGGCACGCTGCTCGGCATCTCGATCCCGATCTTCTTCCTGGGCTACCTGCTCAAGGACGTCTTCACCCAGAACATCCACTGGTTCCCGCCGTCCGGTCGGGTCGGCATCGGGTTGGACAACACCAACGTCACGGGCTTCTTCGTCCTCGACGGACTGCTGACCCGGGAGTTCGACGCCGCCGCGGACGCGCTCTGGCACCTGATCCTGCCGGCGCTGACGCTCGCCACCATCCCGCTGGCGGTCATCGTCCGGATGACCCGGGCCAGCGTGCTCGACGTGCTCAACGAGGACTACGTCCGCACCGCCGAGGCCAAGGGCCTGCGGCACCGCACCATCCGGGGCCGGCACATCCTGCGCAACGCGCTCCTGCCGGTGGTCACCACCATCGGTCTCCAGACCGGCGCGCTGCTCTCCGGCGCCGTCCTCACCGAGAAGGTCTACAACTGGGGCGGCCTCGGCACCCTGATCACCGACTCGATCACCGGCAGCCGGGACTACCCCGTCCTCCAGGCGCTGATCCTGCTGGCCGCGCTGGTCTTCGTGGTGGTCAACCTGCTGGTCGACCTCTCCTACGCGTTCATCGACCCGAGGGTGCGTGTGCGATGACCGAACCCACCACGCAGGCCGGTACCCCGGCCCCCCGGCGCAAGGACGAGCGCCCGGACCGCGGGAACGTCACACGGCTCGGCGACCGCAAGAAGGCGCGCCTGGAGGAACTGGCGCAGGCCAGCGCCGGCAAGGGCGGCGTGAGCCTCCTGCGCGACGCGCTCCGCCGGCTGCGGCGCAACCCGGCCGCGATCGTCGGCGCCACCATCATCGCGCTCTTCGTGCTCGTGGCGATCTTCGCGCCGCTGATCGCGCCGCACGACCCGGTGCAGCGCTTCGACGAACTGACCAGCCGGCTCTCGGCCGACACCATCCCCGGCCCGTCCGACGGATTCCCGCTCGGCTCCGACGAACTGGGCCGGGACCTGCTGTCCCGCCTCATCTACGGCAGCCGGCAGACGCTCTTCGTCGGTGTCTTCGCCACCCTCATCGGGCTCGCCATCGGCGTGCTGCTCGGCGCGATCGCGGGCGCCTTCGGCGGCTGGGTGGACAACATCCTCATGCGCGTCACCGACGTGATGCTGGCCCTGCCGGCCCTGCTGCTGGCGATCACCCTGGTCGCGCTGGCCAGCAGGTCGAGCCAGTGGACGGTCATCCTGGCGGTGGCCATCGTCAACGTGCCCGTCTTCGCCCGGCTGCTGCGCGGCTCCATGCTCGCCCAGCGGGAGAGCGACCACGTGCTCGCGGCCCGGGCGCTGGGCGTCAAGAAGCGCAGCATCGTCCTGCGCCACATGCTCCCCAACGCCATGACGGCGGTGATCGTGCAGGCCACGCTGACGCTCTCCGTCGCGATCATCGAGGCCGCGTCGCTCTCCTTCCTCGGCCTCGGCGACCCCGACCGGGACCGGGCCGAGTGGGGCGCGATGCTCGGCGACGCCGGCGTCCGCTACTTCGAGGTGCGTCCCGAGCTGGCCTACTACCCGGCGCTGGCGATCATCGTTGTCGCGCTCGGTTTCACCCTGCTCGGTGAGGCGATGCGTGAGGCCCTCGACCCGAAGAACCGGCGGTGACGACGGTGCGACGGACAAACCAGCACGGTGAGGAAGTGACCCGATGAGCCTGCTCGACGTACGGGACCTGAGCGTCGTGTTCCAGCGGCGCGGCGAGCGGCCGTTCACGGCGGTCGACAAGGTCAGCTTCACGGTGGAGCCGGGGCAGACCGTCGGCCTGGTCGGCGAGTCGGGCTGTGGCAAGAGCGTGACCAGCCTCGCGATCATGGGACTGCTTCCCAAGCGCGGCAACAAGGTCACCGGCGAGGTCCTCTTCGAGGGCACCGACCTGCTCAAGCTGCGGCCGGACGACATGCGGGACCGGCGCGGCCGGGACATCGGCATGATCTTCCAGGACCCGCTGTCCTCTCTGAACCCGGTCATCCCGATCGGCGTCCAGGTGGCCGAGGTGCTGGAGCGGCACCAGGGCCGGGAGCGCAAGCAGGCGCTGCGGGAGGCGCGCGAACTGTTGGACGCGGTCGGCATCCCCGACCCGGACCGGCGGCTCAAGGAGTACCCGCACCAGATCTCCGGCGGTATGCGGCAGCGGGCGCTGATCGCGATCGCCCTCGCCTGCAAGCCGCGCCTGCTCATCGCCGACGAGCCGACCACGGCGCTGGACGTGACCATCCAGGCGCAGATCCTGACGCTGCTCAAGCAGTTGGTGGACGACACCGGGACCGCGCTCATCATGATCACTCACGACCTCGGTGTGGTGGCCGGCCTCTGCGACACGGTCAATGTGCTCTACGGCGGCAAGGTGGTGGAGCGGGCCCGCCGGCACGAGCTGTTCGGGCAGCCCCGCCACCCGTACACCCACGGGCTGCTGAACTCCGTGCCCCGGCTCGACTCGATCCGCGGCGAGCGGCTGCACGCCATCCGCGGCTCGGTGGCCGACAACATCCCGTGGACCGAGGGCTGCGCCTTCGCGCCGCGATGCGACAACGTTGTCGACGCGTGCCTCGAAGGGCCGCCCCCGCTCGAGCCCACCGCCACCGGCGGCGACCTGCGCTGCAACAACCCCGTTTCCGAGGAGGTGGCGGTACCGTGACCGAGCGGACCGGACCACTGGTCGAACTGCGTGACGTCAAGGTCCACTTCCCGATCAAGAGCGGCCTGCTCGTCGACCGCACCGTCGGGTACGTCTACGCGGTGGACGGCGTCTCGCTGTCCATCAACGCGGGCGAGACGTACGGGCTGGTCGGCGAATCCGGCTGCGGCAAGTCGACGCTGGGTCGTGGCCTGCTGCGGCTGGTCGAGCCGACCGACGGTGAGATCGTCTTCGACGGCACCGACGTCCGAGCGCTCAAGGGCGAGACGATGCGCCGGGCCCGCCGCCGGATGCAGATGATCTTCCAGGACCCGCTGTCCAGTCTGGACCCCCGCCAGTCGGTGGAGTCGCTGCTGGTCGAGGGGCTCAAGGCGCACGGGCTGGCCAAGGACAAGGCGGAGACCAACCGGCGGCTGCGCGAGACGCTGGAGGCGGTCGGCCTGCCCGCCTCGGCGCTCACCAAGTACCCGCACGAGTTCTCCGGCGGCCAGCGCCAGCGCATCGGCATCGCCCGGGCGCTGGTGCTCAACCCGGACCTCATCGTGGCCGACGAGCCGGTCTCCGCGCTCGACGTGTCGATCCAGGCGCAGGTGCTCAACCTGCTGAAGGACCTGCAGACCGAGCGCGGCCTCACGTACCTGATCATCGCCCACGACCTGGCGGTGGTCCGGCACATCTCGGACACCGTCGGGGTCATGTACCTGGGCGGGCTCGTCGAGGAGGCGTCCAGCGAGGATCTGTACCGCGAGCCGCTGCACCCGTACACCCGGGCGCTCATGTCGGCGGTGCCGGTGCCGGACCCCCTGGTGGAGGACCGGCGGGAGCGGATCCTCCTGGCCGGCGACCTGCCCTCGCCGTCGAACCCGCCGGCCGGGTGCCGGTTCCACACCCGCTGCCCGTGGGCGCAGCCGACGCGCTGCGGCGACGAACGGCCGGCGCTGCGCGAGGTGACCGCCGGGCACCGGGTGGCCTGCCACTACGCGGAGGACATCGAGGCCGGGCGGATCCGGCCGCACGAGGTCGAGCCGGAGCTGGTCCGGCCGGTCGACGGCGACCTCCCCGGCGACCCGGGCGAACTGATCCCCACGCCCTGACCGTCGAAGGGACCGGGCCGGCCACGGGTTGGCCGGCCCGGCCCGGGCGCGCCCCACACCGACTCGGCGATCATGCAGTTGTGGTGCCCGACGTGGGGTGATACACCCCGTCCGTCCCCCACCACAGGTGCATGATCGACGGCTGGGGGCCGGGGACTCAGCCCTCCGGGCGGTTGAGCAGGCCCACGGCGATGGTGTGTACGGCGTCCAGGCCGGCCGGGTCGGCCAACGCGGCGCGGCCGCCGGTCACCGCGTACCACTCGTCGGCGTCCTTGTACTGCACGGTGAGCCGGACCTGGCCGTCGACGTACTCGCTGCGCAGGGTCAGCTCGCCCGTGACGACGCCGACCTCGTCGGTCATCACCCCGCCCGGGCCCGGCACGATGTCGGCGGTGCGGCTCTGCGGCGCGCCGGCGACACCGGTGCCGGCGACACCGGCGCCGCCCCCGGCGGTGCCGCTCTCCGCGTCTGCCTGCATCCCGGCGCCCGGCACCGCCGCGGTGGCCGCCGGCGGCCCGTCGGCGTTCATGCCCGCGCCCGGCACCGCGCCCGGCGCGGCGCTGCCGTCCGCTGTCATGCCGGCCGTCGTCGACTCCGGCCCCGTCACGGCTTGCTCGCCCATGTGCAGCCCTCCAACATGTCGGTCAGGGTGGCCTTCTCGGCGCTGGTCACCGTCAGCCGCCAGTGATGCTTGACCGTCACCCAGTTCTCGGCGTACTGGCACCAGTACGACCGGTTCGCCGGTTTCCACTGGGACGGGTCCTGGTCACCCTTTGCCCGGTTGGAGGAGGCGGAAACCGCGATGAGCTGCGGTCTCGTCGTGTCGTTCGCGAAGTCGCCCCGCTTCGCGTCGTCCCACTCGTCGGCGCCCGAGCGCCACGCGTTGGCGAGCGGGACCACGTGGTCGATATCCACGTCGGACGGATCGGTGAAGACGCGCCCGTCGTACGCGCTTTCCCAGCGGCCGGCCACCACGTTGCAGCCGGAGAGCTTGATGTTCTTCCCGTCACGCTTCAGGACGGTGTCGCGCACGTCACAGTTGGTGCCGGTGTCGCGCCAGTGCGGGAACCGCTCCCGGCTGTAACCCTTCATCGACCCAGCGCCGGCCACCGTGAGCTGGCCCAACATCGCCAGGGCGTTGCCGCGCGCGCTCGGCGACACGTCCGGGTCCGGTTCGTCGACCGCCAGGCAGCCGGCCGCGCCGAGCGCCAGCGCCGCGGTGAGCGCGGCCGCCAGCGCCGCGCGCGGTCGTGATCTGGTACGCACAGACGACACCTCTCCAGCTTGCGGGCTCCCGGCGATCCCGCACAGTACCCAAGCACGGTTTCGGCGTTTCGTGGCGTCTCCCACATCGTGCAGGAAGGATGGTTAGCCGTGACCCAGCCCGCGCCCGCACTCCGGATGGGCACTGCCGCCGGGCGCGGCACGCTGCTGGCCGCCGTCCTCGCCTCCGGCATGGTGTTCCTGGACAGCACGGTGGTCAACGTGGCGCTGCCCCACCTCGGCGCCGACCTGCACGCGACCGTCGCCGACCTCCAGTGGACGGTGAACGGCTACCTGCTGATGCTGGCCGCGTTCGTGCTGCTCGGCGGCGCACTCGGGGACCGGTTCGGCCGGCGCCGGGTCTTCCTGCTCGGGGTGGTCTGGTTCACCGCCGCGTCCGTGCTCTGCGGCCTCGCCCAGGGAACCGGTTGGCTGATCGGCGCGCGGTTCCTCCAGGGCGCCGGCGGCGCGCTGCTGACCCCCGGCTCGCTGTCGGTGCTCCAGTCGAGCTTCCACCCCGACGACCGGGGCCGGGCGATCGGCATGTGGTCGGGGCTGTCCGGAGTGTCCACGGCGCTCGGCCCGTTCCTCGGCGGCTGGCTCATCGACGCGCTCTCCTGGCGCTGGATCTTCTTCCTCAACGTGCCGCTCGCCGTCCTCGTTCTGCTGGCCGCGCTGCGCTGGGTGCCGGAGAGCTGCGACGAGGACGTGTCCCGCACCCGCGCGGAGGGGCAGGGGCACCGCCGGTTCGACGTGGCCGGTGCCCTGCTCGGCGCGCTCGCGCTGGGTGGCATCACGTACGCGCTGATCGACGCGCCCGGCCGGGGGATCGGCGCGCCGGCGGTGTGGGGTGCGGCGGCGGCCGGCGTGGTCGGTGGTGTGGCCTTCGTGCTGCTCGAACGGCGTCGGGGCGAGGCGGCGATGCTGCCCACCGTGCTGTTCCGCAGCCGCCTCTTCTCGGCCCTGAACATCTTCACCGTGATCGTCTACGCCGCGCTCAACGGTTTCACGTTCTTCCTGGCCGTCTACCTCCAGAACGTGCTCGGCTGGTCGGCGCTCCTCACCGGGATCGCGTTGCTGCCGATGACCGTGCTGCTGCTCGTCGGTTCGTCCCGGGCCGGTGCCCTGTCGGCGCGGATCGGGCCGCGGCTGCCGCTGACCGTCGGCCCGGTGGTGGCCGCCGCCGGGCTGCTGCTGTTGCGCGGTGTGAGCCCCGGCGCGTCGTACTGGCGGGACGTGCTGCCCGGGGTCGCGCTGTTCGGCCTCGGGCTGACGCTGGTGGTCGCGCCGCTCACCGCGTCCGTGCTGGCGGCCGTCGCGGACCGGTTCGCCGGGGTGGCGAGCGGCTTCAACAACGCGGCCGCGCGGGCCGGTGGCCTGCTCGCGATCGCGGCGCTGCCGTTGCTGGTCGGCCTCTCCGGGAGCGGGTACGAGCAGCACGGCGCGCTGACCAGCGCATTCCGCGGCGCCATGCTCTGGTGCGCGGGGTTGCTCGTGGTCGGCGCCGTGCTGGCCGTCGTGCTCGTCCACCGGCCGCCGAGGGCGGACCGGGCAGACCAGCCGGCCGACCGGTCGGACGGGTCGCCACGATCGGACCGGGCGGACCGAGGGGCCCCCTGAGGGACCCCTCGGCCGACGTCAGCCCCGGGCCCGGTTGACGGCGCTCGTCACGGCCTTGATCGAGGCGGTGACGATGTTCGCGTCCACGCCCACGCCCCAGACGGTCGCACCGTCCACCTCGCACTCCACGTACGCGGCGGCCTGCGCGTCCCCACCGGAGGAGAGCGCGTGCTCGTGGTAGTCGAGCACCCGTACGCTCACGCCCACCGACTGGAGCGCGTTGACGTACGCGTCGATGGGACCGTTGCCGACCGCGGTGAGCGACCGCTGCGCGCCCTCGACACCGACGCGGGCCTCGATCTCGACCTTGCCGTCGGCGGTGCCGATCGTGTAGCCGGCCAGCGTGACCGCCGGGTCGGGCTGGTGGTCGACCAGGTAGTTGCGGGCGAAGATCTCCCACATGGCGCCCGGCTCGACCTCGCCGCCGCCGTGGTCGGTGACCTGCTGGACGACGCCGGAGAACTCGATCTGGAGGCGGCGCGGGAGGTCGAGCTGGTGCTCGCTCTTCATGATGTACGCGACGCCGCCCTTGCCGGACTGCGAGTTGACCCGGATGACGGCCTCGTAGGTGCGCCCCAGGTCCTTCGGGTCGATCGGCAGGTACGGCACCGCCCACGGGTGCTCGTCGACCGGCACCCCGGCCGCCTCGGCGTCCGCCGTGAGCGCGTCGAAGCCCTTCTTGATGGCGTCCTGGTGGGAGCCGGAGAAGGCCGTGTAGACCAGGTCGCCCGCGTACGGGTGGCGCTCGTGCACCGGGAGTTGGTTGCAGTACTCGACGGTCCGCTTCACCTCGTCGATGTTGCTGAAGTCGATCATCGGGTCGATGCCCTGGGAGAACAGGTTGAGGCCCAGCGTGACCAGGTCGACGTTGCCGGTGCGCTCGCCGTTGCCGAACAGGCAGCCCTCGATCCGGTCGGCGCCGGCCAGCAGGCCCAGTTCGGCGGCAGCCACACCGGTGCCCCGGTCGTTGTGCGGGTGCAGGCTCAGCACCAGACTGTCCCGGCGGGGCAGGTGCCGGTGCATCCACTCGATCGAGTCCGCGTACACGTTGGGCATCGCCATCTCGACGGTCGCCGGCAGGTTGATGATCAGCTTCCGGTCCGGCGTCGGGTCGATCACCTCGATGACCTTGCTGCACACCTCCAGCGCGTACTCCAGCTCGGTGCCCGTGTACGACTCCGGCGAGTACTCGTAGTGGATGTCGGTGTCCGGGGTGTGGATCTCGGCGTACTTCTGGCAGAGGCGGGCGCCCGTGGTGGCGATGTCGGTGATGCCGTCGCGGTCCAGGCCGAAGACCACCCGGCGCTGGAGCGTCGACGTGGAGTTGTAGAAGTGCACGATCGCCCGCTTCGCGCCGCGCAGCGACTCGAACGTCCGGTCGATCAGGTGCTCCCGGCACTGGGTGAGCACCTGGATGGTCACGTCGTCCGGGATCAGGTCCTGTTCGATGAGCTGCCGGACGAAGTCGTAGTCGGTCTGGCTCGCCGAGGGGAACCCGACCTCGATCTCCTTGTAGCCCATCTGCACCAGCAGCTGGAACATCCGCCGCTTGCGCTCGGGCGACATGGGGTCGATGAGCGCCTGGTTGCCGTCCCGCAGGTCGACGGCGCACCAGCGGGGCGCGGCGGCCACGTGACGGGTGGGCCAGGTGCGGTCCGGCAGGTCGATGTGGAACTGCTGCTGGTAGGGCTCGTAGCGGGTGTGCG
Source organism: Micromonospora costi (assembly GCF_003626655.1). Classification (GTDB taxonomy): domain Bacteria; phylum Actinomycetota; class Actinomycetes; order Mycobacteriales; family Micromonosporaceae; genus Micromonospora; species Micromonospora costi. The sequence continues at coordinate 1,071,214 of NZ_RBAN01000003.1, read as the reverse complement.
GCATCCGGCTCGGGCGCTGCCGGGCGATCGGATCGGTTTCGGCGTCGACGACGGGTGAAGCCATCTCGGAGTGCTCCCTGGGAACATGTGGCGTCAGCAGATCGGAAGGTGTCGGCGTGGTGCCGGGCGACGGTGCTCCGGCGGTGCCGAGAAGGAAGTTCGGATGTGCTGGACGGCGCGGTTCAACTCCGCGACGAGGTGCCGGCCGGTCAGGCCTCGTCGCGGCAGCCAAGGAGAAGGAACGCCCGCCACATGACAGGGTCACCCTACGTGGTGAGCCGGGGAGTGGGAAGGCGGGTCCGGACTATGGGACGGAGTTCACGGCGTCAGCAGTAGGTCGGCGAGCGGCCGCCGCCGGCGCAGTGCGGTCTCGGCGGCGAGCAGGTCGGCCGGGAGACTGAGCGGATCGCCGAGCTGGCCCACCGCGACCACCGCGTACGGCCGGACGTCGGGCGGCAGGTCCAGGTCGGTGGTGAGGCCCGCGCGGTCGATCTCCAGCAGTTGGCGTACGTGCAGCCCGAGCGCGGTGGCCTGCACGGTCAGGTGCGCGACCGCCTGCCCCAGGTCGTACGCGGCCCGCGAGTCCGGTCCCGGGTGCCGGCCGGCCGTCCCGTCGACCCCTGGCGTCCCGACCGCGGGCGCGGTCACGTGGGCGGCGAGCAGCAGGACGGCGGCCCGGTGGGCCCAGCGCTGGTCCTCCTCGGGCACGTTGACGAGGATCCGCTTCCACGTCTCGTCCTCGCGGTGGCCGACCGCGAACCGCCACGGCTGCGCGTTGTCCGCCGACGGCGCCCAGCGGGCCGCCTCCAGGAGCGACGCCGCCTCGTCCCGGCTCAGCTCCGCGCCGGGGTCGAACGCGCGGGGACTCCAGCGGAAGGCGAGCAGCGGGGTGAGGTGGGCCATGACGGAAGCGTCCCCTATGGCCGTTTCGCCCCTCCGGCCGGGCTGGGCAAATGTGGGCAACAGCACCCGTAACGGTATGAAGATCAGTGCGTTCCCGCGCTCGGGGTGCCGGACGGATCGGGCGGCGGAGGTGACGCCGTGCCGAGCGGTTCGGCCTCGACCACCGGACCCGCCAGCTGGACGCTCGCCGGTGCGGGAGCGGGTGCTCCGGCCAGCGTGAGCGTCCCGTACTCGGTCTTCACGGCCGTCGGGGTGCCGTCCTCGTCATAGCAGTAGATGCCCACGTCGAGCGGCGCGTTCAGCGACGCCGAGGTGGTCTCCACGGAGTAGCAGGCGCCGGTGACGCCGGGCAGCGCCCGCGCCGGCGAGACCGCGAGCGGGGCGCGCCGGTCGGTGAGCACGTCCAGCCAGTCGGTGAAGGGGTGCTGCACCCGGGGGTCCAGCCGCCGGGGGAGCGTGTCGTCGCGGTCGCCGAGGCGGACGCAGCTCGCCGCCTCCGGCCGGGCGGCGGAGGGCAGGGCGCACTGGAAGAGCCCGTCGGCGGTGGCGGCCAGGGAGACGTCGGCCGTCCCGCCGAGCGCGCCGCCGGGCACGTCGACCCGCCAGCTGCCGTCGTTCGCGCTCGTGACCAGGATCGTGCGGGCCGGCTCGTCGCCGCTGGTGAACGTGTAGCGCGCGGCCAGGTGCCGGTCCTGGGCAGCCGCGGCGAGCGCGGCCAGCTCGTCCCGGGCGGCGTCGACCGTCACGGGCGCCGGATCGCTCGGTGGAGGCGCCGGAGGCGGGTCGGCGGCGCAGGCCGCCAGGAGAAGCGGCAGGGCGAGCGAGGACACACCGAGCGACGTCGTACGCCTGACAAGGGCGCGTCGGGCCGGGCGGAAGAGGGCGGACACGGGCCCATTCTGCGGTGCCCGCGCGTCCCACGGCGGCCCGCCCGGCCCGGGCGGCGCCGGCGTGTCGCCGGCCGGGCGGGCCGGCCCGGTCCGGGCCGGATGGTGGGATCACCTGACCCGGCGGAGCGGGCGGCCGGATACCCTGAGGAGGTCTGACACGCGCCGCCGGGCCCCGTCCGGCGGCGTCGGCACGCTCAGGGTCACTGGGAGGGAGTGCACCGTCGTGGCACTCGTGGTGCAGAAGTACGGCGGGTCCTCCGTCGCCAACGCCGAGCGGATCAAGCGGGTGGCCGAGCGCATCGTCGCGGCCCGGAAGGCCGGCGACGACGTCGTGGTGGTGGTCTCCGCGATGGGCGACACCACAGACGAACTGCTCGACCTGGCCAACCAGGTCAGCCCGCTGCCGCCGGGCCGCGAACTCGACATGCTGCTCACCGCCGGCGAGCGGATCTCCATGGCGCTGCTCGCCATGGCCATCCACAACCTGGGCTACGAGGCCCGCTCGTTCACCGGCTCGCAGGCGGGCGTGATCACCACCTCGGTGCACGGCCGGGCGCGGATCATCGACGTCACCCCGGGCCGCCTCAAGGGCGCGCTCGACGAGGGCGCCGTCGTGATCGTCGCGGGCTTCCAGGGCGTCAGCCAGGACACCAAGGACGTGACCACGCTGGGGCGCGGCGGCTCGGACACGACGGCCGTGGCGCTGGCCGCCGCGCTGCACGCCGACGTCTGCGAGATCTACACCGACGTGGACGGCATCTTCAGCGCCGACCCGCGGATCGTGCCGAACGCCCGGCACATCAAGCAGATCACCTACGAGGAGATGCTGGAGCTGGCGGCCTGCGGCGCCAAGGTGCTGCACCTGCGCAGCGTCGAGTACGCCCGGCGCGCGGGGTTGCCGATCCACGTCCGTTCGTCATACTCGACCAACACCGGCACGATGGTCACCGGATCGATGGAGGACCTTCCTGTGGAGCAAGCACTGATCACCGGGGTCGCCCACGACCGCAGCGAAGCGAAGATCACGATCGTGGGTGTGCCGGACGAGCCCGGCGCCGCCGCGTCGATCTTCGACACCGTGGCGGGCGCCGAGATCAACATCGACATGATCGTGCAGAACGTCTCCACCGAGGGCACCGGACGCACCGACATCTCGTTCACGCTGCCGAAGACCGACGGTCCCACCGCGATGGCCGCCCTCAGCAAGATCCAGGAGGCGGTCGCCTTCAAGGGCCTGCTCTACGACGACCACGTCGGCAAGGTCTCGCTGATCGGCGCCGGCATGCGGTCGCACCCGGGCGTGGCGGCCGGCTTCTTCGCGGCCCTCGGCGCGGCCGGGGTGAACATCGAGATGATCTCGACGTCCGAGATCCGGGTCTCCGTGGTCTGCCGCGACACCGACCTCGACGCGGCGGTCCGCGCGATCCACGAGGCCTTCGACCTCGGCGGTGACACCGAGGCCGTCGTGTATGCCGGGACCGGGCGGTAGCGTCGATGGCGGGTCTGCCCACGCTCGCCGTGGTCGGGGCGACCGGTGCCGTCGGCACGGTGATGTGCGAGCTGCTCACCGGGCGCCGCAACGTCTGGGGTGAGATCCGGCTCCTCGCGTCCGAGCGCTCGGTCGGTCGGCGGGTGCGGTGCCGGGGCGAGGAGCTGACCGTCCAGGCGGTGACCCCGGAGGCGTTCGAGGGGGTCGACGTCGCGATGTTCGACGTCCCCGACGAGGTCTCCGCGCGGTGGGCGCCCGTCGCCGTGGGGCACGGCGCGGTCGTGGTGGACAACTCCGGGGCGTTCCGCATGGACCGGGACGTGCCGCTCGTGGTGCCCGAGATCAACCCGGAGCAGGTGCGCAACCGCCCGAAGGGCATCATCGCCAACGCCAACTGCACCACCCTCGCGATGATCATCGCGGTGGCGCCGCTGCACCGCGAGTACGGGCTGCGTGAGCTGGTGCTCGCCTCGTACCAGGCGGTGTCCGGCGCCGGTCAGGCCGGTGTGGACACGCTGCACGCGCAGCTCGGCAAGATCGCCGGGGACCGGGTGCTCGGCTCCCGGCCGGGCGACGTGCGCCAGGCCGTCGGCGACGAGCTGGGCCCGTTCCCGGCCCCGCTGGCGCTCAACGTGGTCCCCTGGGCCGGCTCGCCCGCCGACGGCGGCTGGTCGTCCGAGGAGATGAAGATCCGCAACGAGTCGCGCAAGATCCTCGGCCTGCCCGACCTGAAGGTCTCCGCCACCTGCGTACGGGTGCCCGTGGTGACCGGCCACTCGGTGGCCGTGCACGCGGTCTTCGCGACCGAGGTGGACGCCGAGGGCGCCCGCGAGGTGCTGCGCAACGCTCCCGGGGTGATCGTGGTCGACGACCCGGCCGCCGGCGAGTTCCCGATGCCGATCGACGCCGTGGGCACCGACCCGTCCTGGGTCGGCCGGATCCGCCGCGCTGTCGACGACCCGCGCGCCCTCGACTTCTTCGTGACGGGCGACAACCTGCGCAAGGGCGCCGCCCTGAACACAGCCCAGATAGCCGAACTCCTGGCCACGGAACTAACCCCGTAACCCCCGCGCTGCCCCGCCCCGCCCGGTCTCCTCCGCGATCTTGCAGTTTGTGCCCCGGCGAAAGAGGAGAAAAGCCGCGAACCGGGGGCCGAAAGTGCAAGATCGCGGGGAGGGTGGGGCGGGGACTACGCCGGGGACAGGGATACGCCGTCGCGGCCTTGGCGTTTCACCCGGTACAGGGCCTGGTCGGCGCGGCGGAGGGTGAGTTCGGCGGATTCGCCGGGGCGGGGCAGGGCCACCCCGATGCTGATGGTGCGGCCGGTACGCCGGGCCGCCTCGGTCAGCCGCTCGGCGATCCTGACCGCCTCCTCCGGGCGGTTCACCTCGATCACCGCCACGAACTCGTCACCGCCGATCCGGTACAGCTCGTCGCCGCTGCGCAGCGCCCCCTCCAGCGCGCGGGCCAGGCCGATCAGCAGGCGGTCGCCGGCCTGGTGGCCGTACGTGTCGTTGACCGTCTTGAAACCGTCCACGTCGATGGCGAGCAGGGCCGTACGCCCCGGGGTGGCCGCCGCGATCCGCTTGCCGAAGGGCCCGGTGTGCCGCAGCCCGGTGAGCGGGTCCGAGCTGGCCTGCTCGCGCAGCCGGTCGAGCGTACGCAGCCGGTCCAGGCTGTTCCAGGCCTGCCCGGCGAGCAGCTCCATGAGGCTGACCGTGGTCGGGTCGGGGCGTAGCAGCCGCTCGTCGGCGACCAGCAGGGCACCGCCACCGTCCGGGGGGCCGAGCGGAACCGCGACCAGCGTGCGTACGCCCGCGCGGGCCAGCGGCGCGTACTCCTCGGTCGGCGGGTGGCCGGCCTCGCCCAGCGTGTAGCCGGCGCCGTACCGGTGGACCCGGCCGACGATGCGGCCCAGCGCCGCCGGTCCCGCCTCGGTCAGTTCGGCGCGGATGCGGCCCTCCAGTTCGCCCGGTGCGCGCGGCGGCGCGCCGAGTTGGCCTCCGTCGGGGCCGCCGAGCACGAGCACCGCCGCGGAGAGCGCCGAGACGTCCCGCGCCGCGCAGATGACCGCGCTGAGCAGGTCCCGTTCGGTCGGTGCCGCGGATAGCGCGGTGGCGTGCCGGAGCAGCTTCTCGCTCCGGCTCTCGGCGGGCGTCCCGCCGAGCGCCACGATCCGCGCGCCGAGCCGGTCGGCCAGCCGTTCGGCGGTCGCCGACCACGGCGTCAGGTCCACGGGGGCGCTCCACTGGAGGTCCAGCACGCCGATCGGCCGGCCGGCCGGGTCCCGCACCGGCACGCAGATCTCGGCGGTCACGTCCGGCCGCACCGGCAGGTAGTCGGGATCGGCCGAGACGTCCGGCACGACGGCGGTCTCGCCGGAGGCGTACACCCGGCCGACGATCCCGGTCTTCGGCGGAACGGTCGCGAAGACCTGCCAGGCCCCGGTGGCCGCGACGCAGCGCAGGCGGTCCTGGACCTGGAGCAGGACGGAGATGGTGGCCGGGGTGTGCCGCGCGAGCGCGGTGACGGTCCGCTGGCAGGCGTCGATCGCGGTCGAGGCCGCGGGCAGGCTTGCCGTCACGTCACGGACGATCCGCTGGTGGTCCACTCGCTCGTTTCCGGTAGGGGTGAGGGGCCCGGCCTGCGCCGGACCTGCGATCAAGCGTACTCATGGAGTGAGCGTGGCCGTCCCGCTCACGATCGCGCAGGATCTTCGTACACATGTGCTATCCACAGGCTGTGGACGGCGGCGGTGGACAGCGGGGTGACGGGCGCCGGTCAGCCCAGCGACGCGGTCGCTGCCCGGAGTTCGTCCAGTGCCGCCAAGGCGTACGGCGCGAGTTCGTCCGCGCCGTCCCGATCGCTCTCGGACCACTCGGCGTAGCCCCGCTTGAACGCGAGGACGCCCAGCTCGCCCGCGAGTGCCGCGACCGCGTCCGGCACGCCGCGGGCGAGGAGGGCGGTCGCCATGGCGGCCGCGAGGCTGACGCTCTTGAGGGCGTCGCGCTGTTGAAGTTCGGTGCTGGCGGCGACGGCCGCCTTCAGGCGGGGGCCGAGCTCGCGGTTCATCGAACCCATGGCGGTCGACGCGCGCGTGAGGCCGGCGGCGACCGCGTCGAGCGGGCTGGCGTCCTCGGGCGCCTCGGCGATCCCCTCGGCCAGCAGCTGGCGCAGCGTCTCCTGCCCGGCCACCAGGAGATCGCGCTTGTCCGGGAAGTACCGGAAGAAGGTGCTCTTCGTGACCCCGGCGCGCTCGGCGATCTGCGCGACCGTCGTGGCGTCGTACCCCTGCTCGGTGAACAGGTCGACGGCGGCCACGACGAGCCGCTCCCGCGCACCAGGTTCCCACCGAGCCATGGGTCCAGCATAGTGACGGGACTCTTGTCCCATCACTCTGGTAGGGTGATGGGACAAGAGTCCCATCACCTCTCAGGGGAGTTCCATGCACGTCTTCGTCACCGGCGGCACCGGCCTGATCGGCTCCGCCGTCGTCACCGAGCTCCTCCGTAACGGGCACACCGTCCTCGCGCTCGCCCGCTCCGATGCGTCCGCGCTGGCCGTCGAGGCGGCCGGCGCCGAGCCGCTCCGGGGAGGCCTCGCCGATCTGGACGTCCTCCGCGCCGGCGCCGCTTCCGCCGACGGCGTGATCCACCTGGCCTTCGACCACGACTTCAGCAGCGCCGACGCCGTCGCGCGGGCGGTCGCCGAGGAGAGCGCCGCCCTCGCGGCCCTGGGCGAGGAACTCGTCGGCAGCGACCGTCCCCTCGTCACGGTCGCCGGTACGCCGTACACGCCGGGCCGCGCCTCCACCGAGGCCGACCCGCTGTCGACCGACGGGCTCGTCGGCGGTCGCGGCCGGGCGGTCACCGCGGTTCTGGGCCTGGCCACGCGCGGGGTCCGGAGCACGGCCGTACGCCTGCCGCGCACCGTCCACAACAACGGCGACGGTGGATTCGCCGGCATGTTGACGGCCATCGCGCGGCGGACCGGAGTGTCCGGCTACCCCGGCGACGGCACCCAGCGCTGGCCGGCCGTGCACGCACTCGACGCGGCGGTCCTTTTCCGGCTGGCCCTGGAGCGGGCGCCCGCCGGGACCTCATGGCACGCCGTGGCCGACGCGGGCGACGCGGTACGCGACATCGCCGCGGTCATCGGCCGTCGGCTGGGTCTGCCGGTCAACCCGATGCCGCCGGAAACCTACGGTCCGCTCGCCGGCATCTTCGCGACCGACCAGCCGTCGTCCAGCGTCCACACCCGCACGGAGATCGGCTGGGAGCCGACGCACCCGAGCCTTCTGGCCGACCTGGAGAACATCCGGCCCTGACCGGCGGCCAGGAGGACCGCGGCGGTCGCAGCCTGCGGGCCGGTCCTCGGCGCGCGTGCCCGACCCGACTACCGTGGCTGTCCGTCGCACCCACCGGCGGACAGCCACGGCGGTAGCGTGAAGACTCCGTTCCGCGAGGAGGCGTGCATGCTGGTCGCCCAGCTCAGTGATCCGCACCTGACCACCGGCCCGCTCGCCGCCGAGCCGGCGGCCGGGCTGCACCGGGCGCTCGGCCGGGTGCTCGCGCTGCGGCCCCGCCCCGACTGCGTGGTGATCACCGGTGACCTGGTCGACCACGGCCGCCCCGACGAGTACCTCGCGCTGCGCGACGTCATCGGCCGCTTCCCGCTGCCGATCCACCTCGTGCCCGGCAACCACGACGACCGCGAGTCGCTGCTCGACACCTTCGGGGGTACGCCGTGGCTCGGCGGCGGTTTCTCGGCGTACTACCACGTCGACCACGCGGCGGCGACCGTCGTCGTGCTGGACTCCCTGGTGCCCGGCTCCGGCGGTGGGCGGCTCGGCGAGGAGCAGCTCGGCTGGCTCGACGGCGTGCTCGCCGGCCGGCCGGACGCCCCGGCCCTGGTCTTCGTCCACCACCCGCCGGTGGTCGTGGGCGTACCGGCCATGGACGCGCTCGGCCTCGCCGACGCCGACGCGCTCGCCGAGGTCATCGGCCGGCACCGGCACGTGGTCCGGGTCGGGGCCGGGCACCTGCACCGGCCCGTCACCGCGGCGTTCGCCGGAACGGTCCTCACCACGGCGCCCAGCACGTGGCGGCAGGTGTCGTTCGACATGCGCCCCGACGAGGAGATCGGGTGGGTCGCCGAGCCGACCGCGTTCCTCCTGCACCTGGTCGACGGGGGCACCTGCGTGACACACACCATCCAGGTCAGCCACGCCGCCGGTCAGACCTGCGGCTTCTGAGAAGCGCCACGGCGCCTCTCCTGTGGACGGCCCGCGCCGTTCGTCGTAACCCGGTGGCCATGTCGGACCCGTCCCCCCGACCGGCCCCGGTCGATAGGAGTATTCGCAGGTCTGATGTGCTGCCCCGGTCGACCGGTGGCCACGAAGATGAGAGGCTGTCCCTCGGACGGAGCAGCGACCCCCCGAGCGCTGCCACCCACACCGACCCTTCCGACGGCGCCGGTCGGTGCCCGGTCGACCCATCGTCCGGGCACCGTACGCGCCGAGTCTCACGAGGAGTTCCATGTCCATCCCCGGGATGCGTCGGGCCGCCGTCGGCCTGACCGCGCTCGCGGTGGCCGCGTTCGGTGCGGTCACCAGCACCCCCGACCAGGCGGAGGCGGGCCCGAGGCCGGCCGACGTCACCCTGCTCGCACTCAACGACTTCCACGGCAACCTCGAACCGCCGAGCGGCTCCAGCGGCACCATCGCGGGCCAGACCGCTGGCGGCGTCGAGTACCTGGCCACCCACCTCGCCGAGCTGCGCGCGGCGGCCAAGAAGAAGAACACCATCACCGTGGCCGCCGGTGACCTGATCGGCGCCTCGCCGCTGCTCTCCGCCGCGTTCCACGACGAGCCGACCATCGAGGCGCTGTCGATGGCCGGGCTGGACTACGCGAGCGTCGGCAACCACGAGTTCGACGAGGGCGCCAACGAGCTGCTGCGGATCCAGAACGGCGGCTGCCACCCCGTGGACGGCTGCGCCGACGGCACCCCGTACGAGGGCGCCGGCTTCCAGTACCTGTCGGCCAACGCGTTCAAGACCTCCACCGGCCGGCCGCTGCTGGCCCCGTACGCCATCCACGAGGTCGACGGCGTCAAGGTCGGCTTCATCGGGATGACGCTGGAGGGCACGCCGGAGATCGTCAGCCAGGAGGGCGTCGCCGGGCTGAGCTTCACCGACGAGGCGGAGACCGCCAACCGGTACGCCCGCGAGCTGCGCCAGAAGGGCGTGCAGGCGATCGTCGTCCTGCTGCACGAGGGCGGCGCGCAGGCCGCCAGCGGCGGCATCAACGACTGCGTCGGCATGACCGGCCCGATCGTCGACATCGCCAACCGGATGGACCCGTCGATCGACGTGGTGGTCAGCGGGCACACCCACCAGGCGTACAACTGCGAGATCAACGGCAAGCTGGTGACCAGCGCCAGCTCGTTCGGCCGCCTCGTCACCGACATCGACCTGAAGATCGACCGGCTTACCGGCGACGTGCTCAGCGCCAAGGCCGAGAACGTCGTGGTCACCCGGGACGTCGCCAAGGACCCGAGGCAGACCGCGCTGATCGAGCGCTACACCACCGTCCTCGGCCCGGTCGCCGACCGGCAGGTCGGCGAGACCACCACGGCGATCACCCGGAGTCAGGAAACCCTCTTCGGTACGACGATGGGCGAGTCCGCGCTGGGCAACCTCATCGCGGACGCGCAGCTCGCCGCCACCGACAACGAAGAGAACGCCGTCGCCGCGTTCATGAACCCCGGCGGCGTCCGGGCCGACGTCGACGCCGGCCCGGTGACGTACGAGGAGGCGTTCACGGTCCAGCCGTTCGCCAACAACCTGGTGACGCTCGACCTCACCGGCGCGCAGCTGTACTGCGTGCTGGAGCAGCAGTTCGTCGTCAACCGGGTGCTCTACCCGTCGTCGACGGTGCGCTACGTCGTCGACCCGAACGGCACCACCGCCCCCGCGACCGACCCGTGCGCCGGCACCCGCGTCGTCCGGGGCAGCCTGAGCCTGGGCGGTACGACCGTCGACCCGGCGGCCACCTACCGGGTGACGGTGAACAACTTCCTGGCCGGCGGCGGCGACGGCTTCAGCACCCTCACCGCCGGAACGAACCTGGTCACCGGGATGATCGACCTGGACGCGTTCGTGGCCTACCTGACCGCCGAGTCCCCGGTCTCCGCCCCGGCGCTGGACCGGATCCGCACCACCACCGAGGCCGCCTGACGGCTACGCCCCGCGCACGATCGGGCCCCGGAGCACCCGCTCCGGGGCCCGCTCCGTGCCCGGCCCCGAACCCACCGCCGGCAGAGTGTCGCCCGCGCCACCGGGTGGCGCGGGCGTGGGGGACTCGCGCGGAGGCCTGCTCATGATCGTGCTCGATCCAGGAAGTAGTGGTGTCCCACTGGGTCCGAGGGCACTACTTCAAGGATCGAGCGCGATCTTGGTGCCGGGTGCCGGGTGCCGGGTGCCGGGTGCCGGGTGCCGGGTGCCGGGTGTGAGCGTGGGGCGCGGGTGTCTCCGCGCGCAGTCGCGGCCTGCACCGGGCGGGCCGTGTCCGTCCAGGCCGACGCGACCCAGACCCCTGGACCGGGCGGCATGTCGCGACTCAGCCCGGACCGGGCGGCATGCCGGGGGCTGGGCGGCGGGGTCCGGGTCGGTCAGGCGGGGGCGGGTGCGGGCGCCGGTTCGGCGTCGGGGGACGTCGGCACGGTCGGCCGACGACCGTCCTGGACGGGGTCGAGCAGTCGGCGGAGTGAGAGCGCAATCAGCGAGGCGACCAGGCAGCCACCGACGACGGCCGCCACCCACACCTTGCCGTCGGCCGCGCCGATCAGCGGGCCGGCGGTCACCGGGCCGACCACCCCGCTGATGCCGAAGATCATCGAGCTCATGGCGTTGTAGCGGCCGCGTAGCTCGTCGGTGGCGAGCGCGTTGGTCAGCGCCGGCATCACGGGCGACAGCATGGTCTCGCCGAAGCCGAAGATCGCGGAGCAGGCCACCACGCCGAGGGCGGCTGCCAGGGCGTTGCCCGCGCCGACGAGGCCGGCGGCGCCGAGGACGAGCCACGCGGTCGCGAAGACGGCACCCACGGCGGCGAGCGCGGCGGTGCGGCTGCGCCCCTCCAGCCGCCGGATGACCACCAGTTGGGCGAGCACGATCATCACGGTGTTCGCGGCGAGCGCCCAGGCCACGACCCGGGGGCTGACCTCGGCGACCCGAACGGCGTACGCCGTGAAGCCCACCTCGATCTGCGCGTAGCCGCAGGTGGTGAGCACCAGGCCGAAGATCACCAGGCGTCGGAACGGGCGGTCCCTCAGCACGGTGAGGTAGCCGCCGGCCGACCGCTGGGCCCCGTCCGGGCCGGAGGCGATCCGGCCGCCGACGCCGGGCAGCGTGAGCAGGATGAGCGCGGGCGTCAGGTAGCTCAGGGCGTCCAGCAGGTAGATCATCTGGAAGGTCACCGGACGGCTGGTGTCGACGACCGCGCCCGAGATGAGGCCGCCGACGCCGATGCCGAGGTTGAGCAGGGCGAAGTTCAACCCGAAGACCCGCTGCCGCTCGCCGTCGTCGGTCAGCGAGGCCAGGATCGTGTTCTGCCCGGACCAGATGGCCGAGCTGCCGATCGCGACCAGGGTCATCACCAGGAAGGCCGACGTGGTCGAGTGGACCACCGAGAGCAGCCCCGTGCCCGCGGCCTCGACGACCAGGCAGGGCAGCACGATCCGGCGGGCGCCGAACCGGTCGATCAGGGTGCCGCCCAGCGGCGACAGGACGAGGGTGACCGCGCCGTACCAGCCGATCACGAGGCCGGCGCGGGCGTCGGTGAGCCCCCGCACGTCCGTGAGGTAGATGAACAGGAACGGCAGCGTGAGGCCGCGCCCGATCGCCGACAGCACGGTGCCGACGAGGATCCGGCGGGCTTCCGGTCGGCGGGGGAGGGCGCGAAGCAGCATGTCGGGATTCTCTGCGGCGGGTGTGACGAGATGCGAGCCGTTTACCGCGCCGCCCCGCCCGGGCCGTGACGAACCCCACGGCCCGGCCTGCGATGCTGACCCGGTGACCACCACCTGGCGCCACCTGCCCGCCCCCGCCCGCGAGATCGCCGTGAGCGCCGCCGAGGCGGTGGCCGCCGCCCAGGAACAAAACGTGCAGGCGTACGACGAGGCGGTGGCCCGGCTCGCGACGGCCGAGCGGGCCGGCCTGGTCCTCGGCGCGGTCGTCCGGTTGCTGCTGGAGGAGAGCCACCCGGACGGGTTGGACGGCGACGACGTCCGCGGGGTGCTCGAGCGGTCGGTGCGGGGTGCCGCGGGGTGGCGGCCCGACGTCGACCCGCACGTTCTGCTCGTCCTGCTCGCGGGCGCGCTCGGGGTGTACGACCCGGACGGCGACGAGTCGCCGCCCGGCCCGCCGGCCCTCGCCGCGCACGCCCCGCTGCTCGTCGCCGACCTGCTGACCGTCACGGGTCGGCCGCTCGACGGCTACCTCACCGCGGCCTTCGCCGAGATCGCGCGCGCCGAACGGCAGGACTGAACCCGCCGAACAGCAGGCCGCCGCACGGCAGGACTGAACCCGCCGCACGGCAGGGCTGAACCCGCCCGGCACGGTCGATCCACGCCGGAGACCTGCCCGCCGGGTCGGCGGAATGGACGCGGCGCGCCGCGTCCCGGCACGAAGATGACGGCATGCGCCTCTTCCGGTCCCGCTACGAGCAGACCGCGGAGACGCACCGTACGACGACGTTCGAGATCTTCTTCGACCTCGTGTTCGTCTTCGCGCTCACCCGGATCGTCGAGTTCATGGCACACCCCGCCACGGCCGTCACGATGGGCCGTGGGCTGCTGCTGTTTCTGCTGCTCTGGTATTCCTGGTCCGCGTACGCCTGGTTGGGCAACGAGGTCCGGGCGGACGTCGGCCTGATCCGCACCGGGACCCTGGCGGCCATGGCCGCCATGTTCGTGGCCGCCCTCGTGATTCCCAACGCGTGGCGGAGCGACTCGGAGGGCGCGGTGCCGGCGCCGCTGATCCTCGCCCTGTCCTACGTGGCGGTCCGGGTGCTGCACGTCCTGCTCTACCTGCACGTCTCCGCGAGTCGGCAGCTCAGCCGTACCCTGCGGTTGGTCGCCCTTCCCGGGGCGGTGGGGTGGCTCACGCTGGTGGCCGGCGCCCTGGTGGGTGGCGGCACCGCCCAGACCGCGCTCTGGGCGCTGGCCTTCGCGATCGACGTGGGAGGCGGCCGTTTCGCCACCAGGTACAGCCCCTGGCAATTGCGCAGCGCCAGCCACTTCAGTGAACGGCACCGGCTCGTCCTCATCATCGCGATCGGCGAGGCCCTGATCTCGATCGGCACCGGGGCGGGCGCCGAGATGACCGGGTGGTTGCTGCTCGCGGCGGCGCTGCTCGGCTTCGCGGTGGCGGTCAGCCTGTGGCGGCTCTACTTCGACCGGGTCGCGCCGGCCGTGGAGGGCGCGTTGGCGGAAGCGTCGGATCCCCGGAGGGGTGTCATCGCCGCGGACGCCTACAGCCTCGCGCACTTCCCCCTGATCGCCGGCATCATGTACGTCGCGCTCGGCATCGAGCAGGTGCTCGCCACGCTGATCCATGCGACGCCGACCAACGTCCACGGCGCGGTGGGCATGCCGGGTGTCGTGGCGCTCTACGCGGGCGGCGCGCTCTACCTGGCCGGCCGGACCCTCGTCGTACGCCTCGCCACCGGCCGGGTCCCCCTGCTTCCGCTGGCCGGGGCCGCCGTGCTCCTGGTGCTCCTGCCGGTCGCCGCGCTGCTGCCGGCGCTCGCCGCGCTGGCGTTGCTGGTGGTCGTCCTGGCCGCGCAGTGCACGGGGGAACGGCGCTGGCCGGGCCGGCTCGGCCAGCAGCCGCCACGGGCGGGGCGGCCACCACCAGCGCCGAGCGGGCCGGTCCCCTGACTGTCGAGCGACGACCGGGGCCGCGCTGACCATCGGGCGTCGGCCGACGACCGGGGCCGCGTGGACACGGGACGGCCGTCGGCCGGGGACGCCGCCGACACGGGACGGCCGTTGGCCGGGAACGCTGCGAACACGCAACGGCCGCCGCGGTACGCACCGCGAGGAATCCGTCCGATCGGCTGGGTCGTGGTCGTCCGCGCGGTTACCCCGGCATCGACGCCGGTCAGGCTACCCTCCTCTGGCCATGATCGGATGTGAGCGGGGGCGCACGTGAGACTTCGTCGGCTGGCCGGGTTCGCGGTCGTAGCGCTGGTCGGCGGCACCGGCCTCACCACGACCGCCGCGCAGGCCGCGCCGGCAGCGCGGGCCGCACAAGCGGCGCTCGCCACGCAAGCCGCCGCCGCGCCGCCCACCGACCTGTTCGTCGACCAGCAGGCCTGTGCAACCGGTGCGGACGGCACCCAGAAGGCGCCGTTCTGCACCATCTCGGCGGCGGCCGCCGTCGTGCAACCGGGACAGACCGTGTGGGTCCAGCCCGGCCACTATCCCGAGACGGTCCGGGTCACCCGGTCCGGCACGAGCACGGCGCCGGTGACCTTCCGCGCGGGAAGTGTCCGGAGCGGGGTCCGGGTGGGCCGTGTCCTTGCGGGCCAGACCGTCACCGAGCCGATCTTCACGCTCGCGGGCGTCCACGACGTGGTCGTCCGGGGCTTCGGCCTGGAGGCCGCCCCCACCGCGCCCGCGGTGCTGGTCGACGGCTCCTCCCGCATCACCATCGACGCGAACTCGATGACGTCGGCGACGGCGCCGGCCGGCGTCCGCGTCACGGGCGGCTCGAGTGACGTCACGATCAGCCGCCAGTGGTTCGTGATCGGCGGCGGTCCGGCGGTGCGCGTCGAGGCGGGGACGGTCCGCGCGGTGGTGACCGGCAACCAGACGGTGGCCCGGGCGGGCGTGGCGATCGCCGACGCCCCGGGCGCCGTCGTCACCGGCAACACCCTGGTCACGACCTGTGGGCTCGGGGTCAGCGTGACCGGAGCGTCGGCCGGCGTGAGCATCCGGAACAACGTGGTCGGCACCGGCGGAACCGGCCGGACCGCCTGCGCCGATCCCGCGACCGCCACGGCCCTCTCGGTCTCCGGCGCGTCGGTCGCCGGCACCTCCGTCGACCACAACCTCATCGACCCGGCGAGCGGCGCCCCGCCGTACGCGTGGAACGGCGTCACCTACGCGCGCGTGGCCGACTTCGTCTCGGCCACTGGTCAGGGCGGCCACGACCTGTCGGCGGACCCGCGACTCGGCGCCGTGCAGAGCGGCTTCTACCGCAGTTGGCTGCCGCTGCGCGCGGACTCGCCCGCCGTCGACTCGGGCGACGCCAGCGCGCCGGGTGCGACGGCGACCGACCTGCTGGGCAACCCGATCACCGACGATCCCGACGTGGCCAACACCGGGCCGGGCGCCACGTACCGCGACCGGGGCGCCGTGGAGTTGCAGGGACCGGCCGAGGCCGGTCAGGTGGCGGTCCGGCGGGTGGCCGGTGGTGGGCCCGCCGACATCGTGGCGGAGGCGTCGCCGAGCCACACCTGGCCGGCCGGCGGGCCGGCGGGCAGCGTGGCGTTCCAGTTCAGCGGTACGCGCTATCCGCTCATCGCGGACTCCACCCGCGCCACGCACACCGCCCGGCGGGCCGGGTCGGCGTGCGTCACGTACTGGTTCAGCCGCGACGGGTTCCGCAACGCGGGCACGTACGCCGGCCAGTCCTGCACGGTGACGGGCGCCCACTTCACCGCGGTGGCGCCGACCCGGCTGCTGGACACCCGGGCCGCGATCGGGATCCCGACGACCAGCCCGGTGGCCGGGAAGGGTCGGGTGCAGCTCTCGATCCCCCGGATCGGCGGTGTCCCGGCCGCCGACATCAGCGCCGTCGTCCTGAACGTCACGGTGACCCAGCCGAACGCGGCCGGGTTCCTGAAGGTCTACCCCGGCACCGTGAGCGGCACCGAGGCGTCGAGCGTGAACTTCGTGGCGAAGGAGACCGTGCCGAACCTGGTCACCGTGCCCATCGGCGACGGCGTGGTCGTCCTGGAGAACATGTCGTCGGGGACCGTCCACCTCGTCGCGGACCTCCAGGGCTACTACAGCGCCCAGGGCTCCGGGTTCAAGCCACTCAGCCCGGTACGGGTGCTCGACACCCGCAGCGGCACGGGCAAGCCGATCGCCGCGAACGCCGACCTGCGGCTGGACCTCTCGGGCCGGCTGCCGTCGGACGCGACCGCGGCGATCCTCAACGTCACGGTCACCGGGCCCACCGCGGCCGGTGTGCTGAAGGTCTACCCGGACGGCACGCCGACACCGGTGGCGTCCAACCTCAACTTCGTGGCCGGCCAGACCATCCCGAACCTGGTGGTCGTGCCCGTGGTCGCCGGTCGGGCGCTCATCCGCAACGCCAGCTCCGGCACCACCCACGTGGTCGCCGACCTGGCGGGCTGGTTCGGGTCCGCCGCCTCCGGGGCGACCCAGAGCTACGTCCCGTTCGGGCCGAACCGGATCGCGGACAGCCGGACCGGCACCGGCTTCGTCGGCCGCGGTGCGGGGCCGGTCGAGCCGCGTGGTGAGGCGACCGTCGAGGCGTGGTATCTCAAGGAGTTCGACGGGTTCCGGTGCGACGCCTGCCCGACGCCGGCCGCGGTGGTGGCGAACCTGACCGTCACCGCCCCGAGCGCGGCCGGCGTCCTGACCGCCTACCCGTACGGCGAGCCGCGTCCGACCGCGTCCAACGTCAACTTCGTGGCGGGCGAGACCGCCTCGAACCTGGCCGTCGTGAAGGTCGGCGGCCGCAAGCTCTCGCTCTACAACGCGAGTTCCGGCGGTACGCAGGTGATCGTCGACCAGTCCGGCTACTTCGTCCCGGCCGCGTCGTGAACGCCGTCGGGGAGGGTCGGCCCGGCGGGCGTACCGGATCGCGGGTGGGCACGATCGAAAACGGGGGTCGTAAGGTGACACGTCGATGGGCGCTGCTCGCGGTCGTACCGGTGAGCGCCGCCGCCGGTCTGATGGTGCCGGCGGCGCCCGCGGCCGTGGCCGCGCCTGCGCTGGCCGCGGCGGCCACGTCCGGACCCGAGCTGTACGTCAGCAACAGGGACTGCGTGCCGAACGGTGACGGCAGCGTCGAGGCGCCGTTCTGCACCATCGGCGCCGCTGCCGCGGTGGCCGGGCCGGGCCAGACCGTCCTGGTCCAACCGGGGCAGTACCGGGAGACCGTCTCGTTCTCCCGCTCCGGCACCGCGACCGCGCCCATCACGTTCCGCGCGGTGAACACCCCGGATGGTTCCGTCCTGGTCGGCGGAACGACGGCCGTCACGGGGACCGTCTTCTCCCTGGTCGGCGTCCACGACGTCCGGGTCGAGGGCTTCACGCTCTCGACCGGTGACGAGGCGCCGGCGGTCGTGGTGGACGGCTCCACCGGCATCACGCTCGACGGTCTCGCCCTCCGGCACGCGTACGGCCCCACCCTGCTCCGGCTCACCGGCGCGTCGCGGGACGTCACGGTGAGCCGCAGCTACCTGCGGGGTTACAACCCGTTCGTGCCGGGCGAGCCGCTGGGTGGCGCGCTGTCCGTGGACGCCGGGGTGAGCGGTGCCGTCATCACCGCGAACACGTTCACGGAGAGCCGCCTGGTCGTCACCGACGCGCCGGGCACCGTGGTCACGGGGAACACGTTCGACACGAACTGCGGCGAGGGTGTCGTGGTGGCCGGAGCCTCCCCGGGCGTCGCCATCCGCAACAACATCGTCCAGACCGGCACCGGCGCCACCGCGGACCCGGAGTCCTGCGGCGAGTACGCCCCGGACGCCACCGCGGTGACCGTCTCGGCCGGGTCCACCCCGGAGACCGTGGTCGACCACAACCTCGTCGACCCGAGCTCCGGCGGCGTCCTCTACCGGTGGGGCGGCACCGACCACACCGACCTGGCGTCGTTCCGCGCGGCCACCGGTCAGGGCGCTCACGACATCGTCGCTGTGCCGCGGATCGAGCGTGCCGACGGGTACGACCGCAACTGGTACACCCCCTGGCCGAGCTCGCCCGCCGTGGACTCGGCCGACGCGGGCGCGCCCGGCGTCGTCACCACCGACTACCTGGGCAACCCGCACGCCGACCTGCCGGACGTGCCGAACAGCGGCACGGGCACCGGGTACCACGACCGGGGTGCTGTCGAGTACGTCGGTCGGGGCGGCGTGAGCGGCACCGGGATCCGCCGCCGGCCGGGCGGCGGGCCGACGGACGTGGTGGCGACCGTGACGCCCACGTACCCGTACCGCACGGACGGGCCGGGCGGTACGACCGCCTTCAAGTTCAGCGACGACCGGTTCTGGCGGGTCGGCACGGCGCGCGAGATGCGGCACACCTTCCGTCGGGGCGGCGTCGCCTCGGTGAGCGTGTGGGCGAGCTTCGTGCAGTTCAGCCGTAGCTACCGGAGCGTCGGCAACGTGTCGGCAGGGACGCTCTCCACGGTCGTCGGCACCCACTACACGCCGGTGGCACCGACCCGGGTGCTCGACACCCGGGCCGCCATCGGCGTCGGCACCACGACGCCGGTGGCCGCCAACAGCGAGGTCCTGCTCTCGCTGGACACCATCGGCGGCGTACCGGCGAGGGACATCACCGCCGTGGTGCTCAACGTGACGGTCACGCAGCCCACCGCGAACGGCTTCCTCACCGTCTACCCGGACGGCACCACACTGCCGAACGCGTCGAACGTCAACTTCGTGCCGAGGGAGACGGTGCCGAACCTGGTCACCGTGCCGATGAGCAACGGCCGGATCCGCATCCGGCACAGCGGCAGCGGGACGGTGCACGTGGTCACCGACCTCCAGGGCTTCTACGGCGCCGGGGGATCCGGGTACGCGCCGCTGCAGCCGACCCGGATGCTGGACACCCGGGAGGGGACGGGTGGTCCGTTCGCGGCCAACGGCACGCGGCAGCTGAACCTGTCCGCCAAGGTCCCGGCGGGCGCCACCGCCGCCGTCCTCAACGTCACGGTCACCAGGCCGACCGCGAACGGTGTGCTGAAGGTGTTCCCGGCGGGGTCGCCGGTGCCCGTCGCCTCCAACCTGAACTTCGTCACCGGGCAGACCATCCCCAACCTCGTGACGGTGCCGGTGGTGGGCGGCCGGGTCAGCATCCACAACCAGAGTTCCGGCACCACCCACGTGGTCGTGGACCTGGCCGGCTGGTTCGGGCCGACCGCCGCCGGCGCGACCCAGCAGTACGTGCCCATCGGTCCCATCCGGATCGAGGACACCCGCATCGGCAACTACCCGATGGGCCCGTGGGCGACGATGGGCACCACGCCCGTCCGCCACCGGGTGACCGACCCGAACGCTCCCCGGGCGAGCGCCGTGGTGCTCAACCTGACCGCCACCGGCCCCACCGCTGCCGGTGTCCTGGTGGCGTACCCGGACAGCGAGCGGCCCACGACGTCCAATGTCAACTTCGTGAAGGGGGAGACCGCGGCGAACCTCGCGGTGGTCAAGACCGCGTCGGACGGCTACTTCGACGTCTGGAACAGCAGTCCGGGAACGACGCACTTCGTGTTCGACCAGTCGGGCTACTTCGTGCCCCCGGCGTCCTGACCGGGCCCGGTGCCCCACCAGCGGCGGGACCGGTCAGCGGCCGGTCCGGCGCCGGCGACCGGCGTCCCGCCGGGTCACGACACCGCCGCGATCGGGGCCCACCCGCCCGACCACGCCGGTGTACTCTGCGCCGGCAGCACAGAGACTGTCGATACGTTCACGGGGGACGGTTGATGAGACAACGTCGTTGGGCGCAGCTCGCGCTCGTACCGCTGATCGGTAGCACGGGCCTGGTGGCGTCGGTGGCGCCCGCCGCCGTTGCCGCGCCGGCCGCATCGGCCGCGCCGGCCACCGCGACGGCCGCGGCTCCTCCCGACCTGTACGTGAGCAGCACGTACTGCTCCCGCGCCACCGCGGACGGCAGCGCCGACCTTCCCTACTGCACGATCTCGGCCGCCCTGGCCGTCGCGCAGCCGGGACAGACCGTGCTGGTGCAGCCGGGCAGCTACGCGGAGGCGGTCACCGTCACCCGTTCGGGTTCGAGCGGGGCGCCGATCACCATCCGGGCGGTCAACAGCCAGGGCGGCTTCGTCCGCCTCAGCGCGCCAGCGGGTAGCCGGGCGTTCACCCTGGCCGGCGTGCACGACGTGACCGTCGAGGGCTTCTCGGTACGCACGTCGGGTCCGGCCGAGTCGGTACTGGTCGACGGCGCGGCGCGGGTGACCCTGGACGACCTCACGGTTCGTCCCTCGACCGGCGCCGCCGGCGTACGGGTCACCGGCGCCTCGGACGGCGTGACCGTGAGCCGCGGCTGGTTCGCCGCCTCCGGCGCACCCGGCGTGGTGATCGGGGCGGGCGTGACCGGCGCCGTGGTGACCGGCAACGAGTTCCGGGGCGGCCTCACGGTGGACGGCGCGCCGGGCACCGCGGTCACGGGAAACACGCTGGTGACCGGCTGCGCCACGGGGGTCACGGTGACCGGCGCCTCGACCGGTGTGGCCATCCGGAACAACATCGTCTCGACCACCGACCTGTCGGGCGCCACGCCGGCCCCGTGCGCCGACCCGGCCGCCGCCACCGCGATCACGGTCTCCGCGGCCTCGGTACCGCAGAGCGCCGCCGACCACAACCTGATCGACCCCGCGAGCGGTGGGACGCTGTACGCCTGGGGCGACGCCACGTACACGGACCTCGCGGCGTTCCGCGGGGCGACCGGCCAGGGCGCCCACGATATCGCCGCCGACCCGAAGCTCAAGCCGGAGCAGGGCACCGAGCGGCCCTGGATCGCGCTCGACCCGACCTCGCCGGCGGTCGATTCCGCCGACGCGACCGCGGCCGGCTCCGGTCCTGTCGACATGCTCGGCAGGCCCCGCTCCGACGCGCCGGACGTGCCCAACACCGGCACCGGTTCCGGGTACCGCGACCGCGGTGCGGTGGAGGTGTCGAGCTCGATGCCGATCAACGGCTACGGCAGCGTCAGCCGGAAGGTGGGCGGCGGTCCGTTCGACATCGTCGCGCGGGCGGACGTCAGCTACTCGTGGCCGGTCGAGACGGTCGCCGGCACCTTCGGGTTCCGGCACCCGGGCGACAACTTCTACACCGTGAGCGGTAGCCCGGTCCACGAGGAGACCGTGCGGCGCGCCGGCCAGGCCTGCGTCAACATCTACGTGAGCTACGACGGCTACCGGACCATCTCCGCGTTCCTCCCGGGGCTCGGCGGCTGCGTGGTCGTCGGTGCCGCGTACAACCCGGTGACGCCGACGCGGCTCCTGGACACCCGCAACGGGACGGGTGTGGGGACGGCCGCGCGGGTCGCGCCGAACGCCGAGGTGACGCTCCCCATCGGGAGCATCGGTGGCGTGCCGGCGGCGGACATCAGCGCCGTGGTGCTGAACGTGACCGTCACCGAGCCGGCGGCCGCCGGCTTCCTCACCGTCTACCCGGACGGCAGCACGTTGCCGAGCGCGTCGACCGTCAACTTCGTGGCCGGCGAGACGGTGCCCAACCTGACCATCGTGCCGGTGACGAACGGGAAGATCCGGTTCCGCAACACGAGCAGCGGCAGCGTGCACCTGGTGGCCGACCTGCAGGGCTGGTACGGCGGCACCGGTTCCGGCTTCAAGCCGCTCACCTCGCCGGTCCGGGTTGCCGACAGCCGCGAGGGCACCGCCGGCCCGTACCCGCCCGACAGCGCGCGCGAGCTGGACCTCTCGGGCCGGGTGCCGGCGGGCGCCACGGCCGTCGTCCTCAACGTGACCGTCACCGCCCCGACGGCCAACGGCGTGCTCAAGGTGTATCCCGGTGGCTCACTCGTGCCGATCGCCTCGAACCTCAACTTCGTGGCCGGGCAGACGGTCCCCAACCTGGTGATCGTGCCGGTGGTCGGCGGCCGGGTGAGCATCTACAACCAGAGTTCCGGCAGCACCCACGTGATCGCCGACCTCGCCGGTTGGTTCGGCGGCGCCGGCTCGGGCGCCGACCAGACCTACGTGCCGTACGGGCCGCGCCGGATCGCCGACACCCGGGACGGCACGGGCCTGCCCAGCCGGCCCGTCGGTCCGGTGGACCCGAACGCGTACATCGGCGTCCCCTGGCCGGCCACGATCCAGCAGTGCTGCACCGAGCGCGTCACTGCTGTGGTGACCAACCTGACCGTCACGGCGCCCACCAAGGCGGGTGTCCTGATCGCCTACCCGTCCAGCGCGTCCCGGCCGACGGCGTCGAACGTCAACTTCGTGGCGGGGGAGACCGCCTCGAACCTCGCCGTCACCCGGATCAGCCCCACCGAGGGGCTGCGGCTGTACAACCAGAGTTCCGGCAGCACGCACGTGATCGTCGATCAGGCCGGCTACTTCATTGCCCCCGCCTCCTGATCACCGGACCGACGCCCGAGCCGGCGGCACCTCGTACGGGTGCCGCCGGCTCGGCGCTGGTTGCCCGGCTCGGCGCCGGTCGGGTGCCCGGGCGCCGAGCCGGGTGGCCCGGCGCCCGTTGCGCGGTCAGGCGCTCGGCTGGGCCGGGCCCACCACGGGCGACCACTCGCGTACCGAGGTCACCTCGACGCCCGGCGCCGTGTAGTACGGGTCCTCGGCGAGGATCTGATCGACCCTCACCCGGTCCCCGGTGAAGATCAGCAGAGCCCCCGAGTCGTCCGCCCAGGGGCCCGAGGCCAGGATGTCGCCGCCCGCGTACAGGACCTGCAGCCGCTCCCGGTGGGCCGGGCGGGCCTCGAGACGCCGCGGGTCGTCGCTGAAGGTGAGTTCGACACAGATCATGAGGAGTACGGTATGCGCCCCGTGGTGGCGCCGCTGCACCGCCGGACACACGTCCGCGGAACGACGGACACCGGCGCGGCCCGTCCGGTGATCAGCGGGTCAACCGCCGGCGCAGCCACTCCGGCTCGGGGTTGACCGTCGACTCGCCGTCCGCCACCACGGTGGGCACCGTCTCGTCGCCACCGGTGACGGCCCGCACCGCCGCCGCCCCGGCCGGATCGCTCCAGATGTTCACCCAGTACGCCCGCCGGGCGCTGTGGCCGAGCCGGAGCCGCAACCGCAGGCAGTACCGGCAGCCGGGCCGCCAGTAGACGATCGGCCGGCCGTCGGACGCGCTGCGCGCCCGCGCCTCCTCCGCCGTCACCGACCGCGGAAAGACCAGGGGCGACCACAGGACCGCCAGCGCCGCGAACACGACGAACCAGACGGCGCGGAGCCACGGCTCGTCCTGCGTGGCCCCGGCGACCACACCACACAGCAGTATCAGACCGGCAAGCCACCAACTCCGCAGCATGCCGTCGGATGCTAGTCACCGCGGCGACGGCCCTCCCGGCCGGCGGGTGTCGACGGGCGTACGGGTGCCCCGGCCGGAAACGAATCAAGGCCCCTCGCTGGAGGGGCCTTGACCTGCTCTGACCTCTGGTCGGGGTGGCCGGATTTGAACCGACGACCTCTTCGTCCCGAACGAAGCGCGCTACCAAACTGCGCCACACCCCGAGGCGTGCCGACAAATAGTAGCCCACCCGCTCCGGCGGTCAAACTCGGTACCCCCGCCCGTCGGGGCCAAGATCCTCACAAGATCCCGGAAGCAGTGGCCTTCCCACATCAGTCAGCGGGCGATCAGGGTCAGCACGCTCGCCTCCGGTGGGCAGGCGAACCGGACCGGTGCGGTCGGGTGGGTGCCGAGGCCGGCGGAGACGTGCAGCCAGGAGTCGGAACCCGGCCAGCGGTGCAGGCCGCGGGCCATCGTCCGGGGCAGCCCGCAGTTGGTGACCAGGGCGCCGACACCCGGCACGCACACCTGCCCGCCGTGGGTGTGCCCGGCGAGCAGCAGGTCGAAGCCGTCCGCGGCCATCTGGTCGAGCACGCGCGGCTCGGGCGAGTGCGTCAGCCCGATCGACAGAGCGGCCGACGAGGAGACCTTGCCGGACACCGAGGGGTAGTCGTCGCGCTCGATGTGCGGATCGTCGACGCCCACCAGGTCGATCGTGCGTCCGCCCGCCTTGATGGCGGTCCGCACGTTGTTGAGGTCCACCCAGCCGGCCCCGGTGAACACCTCGCGCAGTTCCTCGTACGGCAGCTCGACACCCTCGACGTACTCGCGGTCGGGCAGGAAGTACGTGAACGGGTTCTTCCAGACCGGGCCGGTGTAGTCGTTGGAGCCGAACACGAAGACGCCCGGATAGTCGAGCAGGGGCTGGAGGGCCCGCAGCACGCCCGGCACGGCGTCGGGATGCGCCATGTTGTCGCCCGTCACCACGACCAGGTCGGGGTCGAGCGCGGCCAGCGACGCCACCCAGCGCTGCTTGCGCGCCTGGTCGGGGGTCATGTGCAGGTCCGACAGGTGCAGGACGCGCAGCGGCTCCGCGTCGGTCGGCAGCACCGGCACGTCGTACCGGCGCAGCGTGAACATGTTGCGTTCGACGAGCGACGCGTACGCCAGGGTGGCCCCGCCCACGGCGGCGGTGGCGGCGGCGAGCCGCAATACTGTGCGCTTTCGCATGACGTTCAGGGTAGTTTGACCGTCCATGAGCACGCTGAAGGACCGCCTGACCGCGGACATGCGCACCGCGCTGAAGGCGCGTGACGAGCTGACCACCTCCACCCTGCGAATGGCCCTGGCCGCCGTGGGCAACGCCGAGGTCGCCGGCAAGGCGAAGCGCGAGCTCACCGACGACGAGGTGCTCGCGGTGCTGACCAAGGAGGCGAAGAAGCGCCGGGAGGCGGCGACCGCCTTCGCCGACGCCGGCCGCGGCGAGCAGGCCGCCAAGGAGACCGCGGAGGGGGAGGTGCTGGAGCGCTACCTGCCGAAGCAGCTCTCCGACGCCGAGCTGACCGAGCTGGTGTCGCAGGCGCTGGCCGCGGGCGGCTTCACCGGCAAGGCGCAGATGGGCCCGGCCATGAAGGCGGCGCAGTCCGCGGTGGCCGGCCGTGCCGAGGGGGGCCGGGTGGCCGCCGAGGTACGCCGACAGCTCGGCCTGTGACGTATCGTCCGGTCGGGGTGTGGCCGTTCCGACCCGGAGGTTCCCGGTGGGCTTGACCGGCACGAGGGCGGTGCACTGGATTCTCGCCGCGCTGCTCCTCGTGGCCTGGCTCGCCCTGTGGGCCGTCCGCCGGCGGATCCCGCTCTGGTTCTTCCCCGCCGCGCTCTGCCTGGCGGTCCTCTGCTTCCCCGCCGGAGTGCTGGCCGGGCGCGCGGAGACGGCGGCCGCCGGCTGCACGGCCGACAACCTGTGCTTCTCGATGCGCGAGGTCGACTGGTGGCTGAACGGCGCTCTGGCGATGCTCGCCTGCGGCGCCCTGGCGGCCGTGACGGTCGCTGTCGAACTGGGCCGGGCGGCGTCCCGGTACCTGTCCGGGAGGCCGGGGCCGGGGTGACGCCCACCGGTCCGGGTGGCCGGTCGGCGAATGGCAGCTGCCCCGCCGGGCCGCGGAACCGATGACACTTCGGCGGGGCCGCGGAACCGATGACACTTCGGCGGGGCCGCGGAACCGATGAATACGGAACGGGCGGGCACCCCTCGAGGGATGCCCGCCCGTTCCGGCGTCGGCGCTGGTCGGCTCAGCCGCCGGTGCGGCCGCCGCCGCGGCGACCGGGCTGGTCACCACCCGGGGTCGGTGGCGTGCCGCTG
This sequence comes from Micromonospora costi, assembly GCF_003626655.1. Taxonomy (GTDB): domain Bacteria; phylum Actinomycetota; class Actinomycetes; order Mycobacteriales; family Micromonosporaceae; genus Micromonospora; species Micromonospora costi. The sequence continues at coordinate 1,045,293 of NZ_RBAN01000003.1, read as the reverse complement.
GTCGGCGGGGTGCCGCCGCCACCACCGCTGCTGACCTGGATGGTCACCACGCCGCCCTTGATGGTCCGGCCGCTCGGGCTGGTGCCGGCGACGGAGCCGGCCGGGCAGCTGGAGGTCACCTTCACGTCGGAGACGATCGCGTCGAAGCCGGCGCCCTCGATCCGCGACCTCGCGGTGTCGACCGACTGGCACTTCACGTCCGGGATCGAACGCTGGTCACCCTCGGATATCTTCTGGCCGGGCGGCTCGAAGTTGACCCGGGGCTTGCCCTTCATCGCGTCGCGCAGCGTCTCGTAGACCGGCGGGTTGATGCCGTTCGGGACGTCGTGGCCCATCTTGACGTTGGTCTGCGGCCAGTCCGGGTCGGCCATGATGCCGGCGACCGCGTACTGCTTGGTCATCGCCACGAGGGCCGAGGTCTTCTCGGAGTCGGTGGTGCCGGACTTCCCGGCGACCGGCGCGTCGACGATGCTCTTCACGTTCCGGGCCGTACGGCTGCCGCCGCACTTGCTGGTGCGTGAGTTGTCACCGACCGGGCAGCGGGCGGCGTCGACGGCGGCCCGTGCCACCTCGGTGCTGACCCGCTTCTCGCAGCGCGGGTTGGCGATGTCGAGCTTCTTGCCGTCCGGGTCGCGGATCTCCTGCACCGGGATGGGCTCGCAGTACTTGCCGTCGGCCGCGAGGGTGGCGTACGCGTTGGCCAACTCCAGCGGGGTGGTCGACGAGACGCCGAGGGTGAACGCGCCCCACTGGTGGGCGTTGTCCTTCGTGCTCGCGAAGTCGGCGTCGTTGCTGGCCCGGAACTGGATGCCCAGCCGCTTGGCGACGTCGACCACGTTCTCGGCGCCGACCTGCTGCTGCAGCGGCACGAAGTAGGTGTTGATCGACGCGGCGAACGCGCTCCACATGTTCTGCACGCCGCCGGCCTTGCCGCCGGAGTTCTTCGGGCAGTAGAAGTGCGTGCCCGGGCAGGCGGCCGGGCTGCGGCTGTCGATGATGTATTCGGACTTGAACGTCTGCGGCGCGTTGATCGTGTAGCTGAGCGGGATGCCCTTCTCCAGCGCCGCGACGATCGTGAAGATCTTGAACGTCGAGCCGGCCTGGTAGCCGGTGATGCCGTCACCGCCGGTGAGCAGCGGGTTCACCGTGTTGGGGTAGTTGCCGCGCTTGCCGTTGTTGCGCTGCTTGGGGTCGCTGTGCGGCTTGTTCTGCGGGTGGTCCGGGTCGTCGAGCTTGAAGACCCGGTTCACCGCGAGGGCCCGCACCCGGCCGCTGCCCGGCTCGACGACGGCCACCATGGCGGCTTCCTTGCTGTTCACGCTCTTGGCCTTGCGGACGGCCTTGTCCGCGCCCCGCTGCGCCTGCGCGTCGAGGCTGGTGACGATGGTGTAGCCGCCGCTCTTGAGCCGCCGCTCCCGGTCGTACGAGGTCGAGCCGAACGTCTCCTGCTGCAACCACCAGCGGTAGAAGTAGTCGCAGAAGAAGCCCCACTCCTTCACGTTCGTGGCCACGCAACCGTTCGGGGCCCGCTTGCCCTTGACCTCCAGCTTGGTGGCCTTGGCCGCGTCGGCCTCCTGCTGGGTGATGGCCTTGATGTCGACCATGTTGTCGATGACGTAGTTGCGCCGGTCCAGGGCGAGCGGCTTGCCGCTCTTGGTGGTCGGGTCGTTGGTGGTGGGGGCCTTCACCATGCCGGCGAGCAGCGCCGCCTCTTCGATCTTGAGATTCTTCGGGGACTTTCCGAAGTAGACCTGGCTGGCGGCGTAGATGCCGTAGGCGCCGTTGCCGAAGGAGGCGATGTTCAGGTAGCGCTCCAGGATCTCGTCCTTGGAGAGCTCCTTGTCGATCTGGATCGCGTAGCGCATCTCGCGCAGCTTGCGGGCGCTGGTGTCCTCGGTCGCGGCGACCACGTCGGCCGGGTGGGTGGCCGAGTAGGCGATGGCCAGCCGGACGTACTGCATGGTCAGCGTCGAGGCGCCCTGGCGGCCGGCGCCCTCGTTCTGGTTGTTGACGAAGGCGCGGGCGACGCCGTTGAGGTCGACGCCGTTGTGCTTGTAGAAGTCGTGGTCCTCGGCGGCGATGATCGCCTTCTGCATGTACGGCGAGACGTCGGCGAGCTTCACGTCGCGGCGGTTCTCGTCGTACATGGTGGCGAGCGGCGTCTTGCCGTCGGAGGCCAGCAGATAGGTGATCTGCGGGGCCCGGGCCACCGTCAGTTCCTTGGGCAGTGCGCCGAATGTCTCGGCGCCCGCCTTCGCAGCCAGTCCCGACATCGCCACCGCGGGGAAGGCCGCCGCTGCAACCACCACGCCGGCCAAGAGGCCACATATGAGCAGCGATGCGGTGTTGGTCAGCACATTGTGGTCACGTTTCCGCATCCAGGTCACCTCGACAGGGTACGCGAACAGGGAACGAGGGGCGCTGGGGCGTTCTTTCCCCATTTCCTGCGCGGGTTGCCCTCGTTGTGCTAAACGCACGACCCCTGGTGCGTGGTTGCGTCTGACCTGACGCGAAGTCTCCCTTGGGGGGAGGGGCCTTCGCAGCGTTTTCACGTTCCGGGGCGGGGTAAGCGGCGATCGACGGCCCGGGAAGCCGGGAGTGTCCGGAATGATGGATTTGGCCGACAACGTTGCGTAATCGGGTGACTACAGAGCATGATGGGGGGCGGCGACAGCGCCACATGTCGTCCGTGCCGCCTGGGGGAAGGCCGTGCGGGCGATCGGGGGGAATTGCCGGCTGACGCGTAACGAGTCGGTAGGTACTGCAAGGGGGGACGACTACACATGGGCATGATTGCTGACTGGCCGTCGCTGGCGGCGTGTCAGAACGGGGACCCGGACGCGCTGTTCGTACAGGGCGCCGAACAGAACGTGGCGAAGCGGATCTGCCGGAGCTGCCCAGTTCGGTACGAGTGCCTGGCCGACGCGCTCGACAACCGTATCGAGTTCGGTGTGTGGGGTGGCATGACCGAGCGCGAGCGGCGGGCGCTGCTGCGCCGTCACCCTCAGGTGACGAGCTGGCGCAAGATGTTCGAGGCGGCCATGAAGAAGAACGCCAAGGAGAAGGCCGGGAAGGACAAGATCCTGGTCACGACCGGCTGATCGCCGCGCCGATCGTCCGCAGCCCGTCGACGTCATGCACGTCGGCGGGCTGTGCTGTAACCGACACCGTCGGCACCTCGGGGAACGCCTCGGTGAACCGCGCGGCCACCTGCTGCTCGCGTACCGCCTGCCGGGCCAGCGCCGCGTGCGCCCGCAGCACCTCGACGGTGCCCTCGTGCCCACCCAGCTCGGCCAGCCGGTCCGCGGCGGCCCGGCTGGTCGCCGCGTCCAGCTCGGGCACCGCCGGCCGGTGCACCCGGTTGAGCACAAGGCCGGCCAGCGGCATCCGCTCCTCGCGCAGCCGGCCGGCGAAGTAGGCGGCCTCGCGGACCGCGTCCGACTCCGGCGCCGCGACCAGCAGGAAGGCCGTCTCCCGCGCCTGCAGGATGCGGTACGTCTGCTCGGCGCGCTGCCGGAAGCCGCCGAACATCGAATCCAGTGCCGCGACGAAGCCGGACAGGTCGGTGAGTAGCTGGGCGCCGAGCACCTTCTGCACGGCCTTCGAGAACATCCCGAACGACGCGGTGACCAGGCTGAACATGCTCCGGCCACCGCTGCGCGCCGGCGCGAGCAGCAGCCGCAGCATCCGCCCGTCGAGGAACCGGGACAGCCGGGCCGGCGCGTCGAGGAAGTCCAGGGCCGAACGCGACGGCGGCGTGTCGACCACGATGAGGTCCCACTCGCCCCGGGCGTGCAGCTGGCCCAGCTTCTCCATGGCCATGTACTCCTGCGTGCCGGAGAAGGTCGAGCTCATGGCCTGGTAGAAGGGGTTGGCGAAGATCTCCGCGGCCTTCGCCGGGTCGGTGTGTGCGAGCACCACGTCGTCGAAGGTGCGCTTCATGTCGAGCATCATGGCGTGCAGCTCGCCGCCGCTCGCCTCGACGTCGATGCCCTTCACCTGGCGCGGGGTGTTGTCCAGCTCGGTGAGGCCGAGCGACTGGGCCAGCCGGCGGGCCGGGTCGATGGTCAGCACCACCGTCCGGCGGCCGTGCCGCTCGGCGGCCCGCAGTGCCAACGCGGCGGCCGTGGTCGTCTTACCGACCCCACCGGCGCCGCAGCACACCACGATCCGGACGCCCGGGTCGGCGAGGATCTGGTCGACGTCCAGCGGAGGCGCCGCGTCTTCGGAAGGCACCAATCGAGCGTATCGGGCCGACTCGGTCCGCGCGCCCGTGCCGACGCCAGGTGTGAGTCAATCCGCCCGCAGGAGCGCGTCGGCGAGCGTGGCCAGCCCCGCCCGGTCGACCCCGTCCGGTAGCAACGGCAACTCGATCATCGGCAGCCCCAGCTCGACCAGGTCGGTGCGGAGGGAATCCTCCAGTTCCCGGCGGATGAGCTGGTCGCGTGCCTCGTCGTGCAGCCCGGCCACGGTCTCCTTGTCGGTCGGCAGCCCGGCGGCGACCAGCCCCCGCCGCAGCTCGGCGGCGCTCACCGCGCGGCCGGTCGGCAGCGGCGGCCGGGTGCCGTTGACGATGATCCGGCCCACCGGGAAGCCGTAGGAGGTCAGCTCCGCGATGGCGTCCACCGTCTCCTGGACCGGCATCTCCTCGAGCAGGGTGACCACGTGCACCGCGGTCATCGGCGAGCGCAGCAGCGCCGCGACGCCCTCGCTCTGCGTCTTGATCGGGCCGACCTTGGCCAGCCGGGCCGTCTCCGCGGTCACGTTGAGGAACCGGCCGATCCGCCCGGTCGGCGGGGCGTCCAGCACCACGGCGTCGTACACCCGCCGCTGGTCGACGGTGCGGGTCGTGGCCTCCTTCGCCTTCCCGGTGAGCAGCACGTCCCGCAGCCCTGGGGCGATCGTGGTGGCGAAGTCGATGGCGCCGAACTTGCGCAACGCCCGGCCGGCCGCGCCGAGCCGGTAGAACATGTCCAGGTACTCGAGGAGCGCCTCCTCGGCGTCCACCGCGAGGGCCCGCACCTCGCCCCCGCCGGGTGCGGCGGTCAGGTGCCGCTCCTCGTACGGCAGCGGGTCGATGCCGAACAGCTGGGCGATGCCCTGCCGTCCCTCGACCTCCACCAGCAGCGTGCGCCGACCCCCGGCGGCCAGCGCCATCGCCAGCGCCGCGGCCACACTCGTCTTGCCGGTGCCGCCCTTGCCGGTCACGACATGCAGACGGGCCGGCCACCCGGTGCCGGCCGGGTCGGTCGGCCGCTCAGCTCCTCGCACCCGTCGAGCCTATCCAGCCGCGGCCGTCAGGCGACCTCGCAGACCCACCAACCCGTCTTCCGCACCACGGTGAAGCGCAGATCCTGGTCGGCCACCTTCTCGTCGGTGGTGGTCATGGTCACCTTCGTCGAGACGGTGGCCCGGTCACCGGTCTGGTTGTCGACCTTCGGGGTGGTCCAGCGGAAGCGGGGGTTCTGGTACGCGGCGGCGTACTTCTCCACCTCGGCCACCTTGGCGGCGATCTTGTCGTCGTCTCGGGCGGAGGCGCAGACGAGGGTGGCGGCCTTCGCCGCGTCCCGCTCCTTGTAGACCGCGGTCAGGAACTCGTCCACCGCGACGGCCGGCTCCTTCGCGCCCTCGCCGGTCTCCACGTTGCGCAGGGTCAGGAACGCGGTGACGCCGCCGCCCACGCAGAGCACCAGGACCACCACGAGCGCGACGGCCGCGATCAACGCGCCGCGCTTCTTCTTCGGCGCGGGAGGCGGCGGGAACGGCGGGTAGCCCGGCGGGGGTGCCGGGACCTGCGTCGGCTCGGGCAGCGGCGCTCCGGCCGGCGGTGCTCCGCCGGGCAGGTGCCCGGCCGGCGGCGCTCCGACGGGCAGCGGACCGGCCGGCGGCGGCCCCGCCGGCGACCCGGGGGCGACCGGCCCGGGAGGCGGCACGGCGCCCGGCTGCCCCGGGGCCGCCGGGGCGGGGGGCTGCCCGGCGGCTTCGGGACGGGCCGGCGGCACGGCCGGCGAGCCGGTCGGGTCGCCGCTGGGTGGCTGGGTCATCTCTTCCCCCGGGGGTGCGTCGCTCGCGCCACCCGGCGCCGAGCGTGAAGTCGAGCGGGCGGCCCGCGCGCGCCGCCCGACCGGAAGGGTAACGGTCGATCCCGACCGTGCTGTCGCCCCGTGGTGGCCGGCTGCGATGGGAGCGCGACCACGCTTCGCGACGTACGCGGCATCTGTCACATATGTGACTGGTGCGGCGCGGGGAGCGCGCGTCCTGTTGGCGGGACTCCGCCAGCGGACCTACCGTCGTGCCGGCGCGGGGGGAACCGGGGCCGGGCGTGTCCCGGACCGGCACAGCAGGGACTTGACCAGGTACAACGCCCGGAGGCAGTGCATGCGCGACGCGGACAACATCCCTCGATCCCCGTTCCCGGCGAACCATCGGGTGAGCCGGACCGGCGTCGGGGAGAGCGAGGGGGCGGCGGTCGGGAGCCTGCCCGTCAACGAGCGGTCGTACCGCCGGATCTCGGAGCCGGTCGAGGTCGTGCGGGCGCGGGCCGGGTCCGCCGGGCCGGGGCGGGAGGACGAGGAGCCCGGCTTCGTGATCCACCTGCCGATCCGGGTGCCCGACCTGGCGGCGGCCACCGCCCTCGCCGGCCGGATCGCGGTCTCCCTCGGCTTCCTGCCCGAGCTGGACGCCGGCGAGACGACGGTCTCCAACGCCGACGACCAGAACAACCGGTACCGGGTCTTCTGCGACCTTCTGCTGCCCGACCGGACGCGCTGCCCGCAGCGGTACGAGCACACCGGCCCGTGCGGGGAGGTGCCCTCGGCGCCCGAGCAGCGTCCCGCACCCCGGCCCTCCGCCGGCCCGTAGGCTGTCCCTCGAACGATCCGCGTATCGAGGGAGCCCTGCACCGATGCAGAAGTGGGAGTACGCCACGGTCCCGCTGCTGGTCCACGCGACCAAGCAGATTCTCGACAACTGGGGCGAGGACGGGTGGGAACTCGTCGCCGTGGTGCCCGGTCCGAACCCGGACCAGCTCGTCGCCTACCTGAAGCGGCCCAAGGCATGAGCAACGGGCCGCACGCGAAGCTCGCCGAACTCGGGCTCCAGCTGCCCGAGGTCGTGCCTCCGGTGGCCAGCTACGTGCCGGCCGTCCAGTCCGGCCGGCACGTCTACGTCTCGGGGCAGCTCCCCATGGCCGAGGGGAAGCTGCTCGCCACCGGCAAGGTCGGCGCGGGCGTCTCCGCCGACCAGGCGAAGGACCTGGCCCAGCGGTGCGCGCTCAACGCGCTCGCCGCGATCGACTCGCTGGTCGGCCTGGAGAACGTCGTGAAGGTGGTCAAGCTGACCGGCTTCGTGGCGTCCGCGCCGGGCTTCACCGGCCAGCCGGCCGTGATCAACGGCGCCTCCGACCTGTTCGGCGCCGTCTTCGGCGAGGCCGGCCGGCACGCCCGCAGCGCCGTGGGCGTCGCCGAACTGCCTCTCGACGCCCCCGTCGAGGTCGAGGTCATCGTCGAGGTCAGCTGACCCGACCGGCCCCGCCCGCCTCCCGCCTCCGGGCCGTCGCGCGACGAACGTCGTGAACGGGTACAAACCCGGGAGCGGTGCCCGCAAGATCGCGGGGAGTTGCGGGCGGGGCCGTACGATCGCAGCCATGACCGGGCACGTGACCGCGCCGGCGGCAGCGCTCGCCGACCAGCTGCCGGGCTGGGTGGCGCTCCTGCGCGCCCCGAACCCGGGGCCGATGACGCTCGACGGCACCAACACGTGGGTGCTGCGCGCGCCCGGCGCGGAGCACGCCGTGGTCGTCGACCCGGGCCCGGCGGACGAGGCGCACCTGGCCGCGATCGCGGCGCGCGGTCGGGTCGGGCTCGTGCTGATCACCCACGGCCACCCCGACCACACCGAGGGCTCCGACCGGCTCAGCGAGCTGCTCGGCGGGGCCCCGGTCCGCGCGGCGGACGCGGCGCACACCGTCGCCGGCGCGCCGCTGACCGCCGGGGTCTTGCCGGAGACGCCGGGGCTGGTCGTACGGGTCGTCCCGACCCCGGGCCACACCAAGGACTCGGTCTGCTTCCTCGCGGAGCACGCCGGCGAGCGGGTCGTTCTCACCGGCGACACCATCCTCGGGCGGGGCACCACCGTGGTCGCCCACCCGGACGGGCACCTCGGGGACTACCTGACGAGCCTCGACCTGCTCTCGGCGTACCGGGGCGTACCGGCGCTGCCGGGGCACGGCCCGGCGCTCGCCGACTGCGGCGCGGCGGCCGACTTCTACCTGGCCCACCGCCGCGCCCGGCTCGACCAGGTCCGGGCGGCGGTCGCCGCCGGCGCCGGCACCCCGGCCGAGGTGGTCGCGGCCGTCTACGCCGACGTGGACCGGTCGCTCTGGTGGGCGGCCGAATGGTCGGTACGCGCGCAACTGGAGTACCTCGGTGTGGAGATCCGGGAATCCGGAGCCGGGGGTGCGGAGTTGGAGCAGCCGTGACCTGCCCGGTGTGCGGAACCGTAGCCGTCCCCGGCGCGCGGTTCTGCCACAACTGCGGCGCCGCGCTACCGGCCGCCGCGACGCTGCCGGCCGCCGAGCGTCGCGTGGTGACCGTTCTCTTCGGAGACCTCTCCGACTTCACCTCCTGGTCGGAGGACCTGGACCCGGAACGGGTCGGGGCGGTCACGGACCGGGTGCTCGCCGCGCTCGCGGGCGCGGTGAAGACGTTCGGCGGGCACGTCGACAAGCTGACCGGCGACGGGATCATGGCGGTCTTCGGCGCGCCCGTGGCGCACGAGGACGACGCCGAGCGGGCCGTGCGCGCCGCGCTCTCCATGCAGCGGGCGGTGCGCCGGGTGCTCGACGACGAGCGCGGCGGGGGTGCCCCGCTGGGCCTGCGCGTCGGCCTCAACACCGGTGACGTGATCGCCGGCATCCAGGCCGCGATCGAGTACACGGTCATCGGCGACACGGTGAACACGGCGGCCCGACTCGCCGACGCCGCCGCCGTGGGCGCGGTCTACGCCGGCGCCCGCACCGCGGCCGCCACCCGGCACGTCGCCTCCTGGCGGGCGCTGCGGCCCCTGCGCCTCAAGGGCAAGCGCGAGCCGGTCGAGGCGTACGAACTGCTGGGTCTCCTGGACGCGCCCGGGACCCGGTCCGGTCTCGGTGACGAGGCGCCGTTCGTGGGCCGGGAGACCGAGATCGGGCGGATCGCCGGCCGGCTGGCCGAGGTGATCGACCGTGGCGAGCCACGGGTGCTGCTGATGACCGCCGAGGCGGGCATCGGGAAGTCGCGGTTCGCGGCCGAGGTGGAACGCCTGGCCGCCGGGTACGACGTGGGCGCCGGTCGGTACGCCGCGCACACCGGCGCCCGGGTGCTCTCGGTCCGCTGCGCCGCGTTCGGCGAGCGGCGCCGGCTCGCCCCGCTCGCCGACCTGGTCCGCGCTGCGGTCGGCCTGCCCACCGACCCCTCGACGGCGCTGACCCGCCCGGCCGTGGAGGAGCGGCTGCGCCGGCTCGGCCAGCGGCTGGCCCGCGGCGCCGACCCGGTGCCGATCGCCACCGACCACCTCCTCGCCCTGCTCGGCTACGCGGAGCTGCCCGCCGGCGGCCCGACCGACCAGGGCGAGTGGAGCGCCACCCTGCCGCCCGCCGACGCCGAGGCGGTGCCGAACGCGGTCGCCGACCTGCTCAGCGCGCTCGCCGTGGAGGCGCCGCTGGTGATGATCGTGGACGACCTGCACGACGCGACCGCCGAGACGATCCGCGTGCTCGGTACGACCCTGTCCCGGCTCAGCGGCCCGGTGCTGGTGCTGCTGCTGGGCCGTCCCGAACTGGTCCGCACCGCCGGGGCACTGACCCGGGTCTCCGAGGCCGAGGTGCACGTGCTCCCGCCGCTGCGGGGCGCCGACGCGGCCCGGTTGCTCACCAGCTACCTCGGCGGCGGCAAGCTGCCCCAGGCCGACGCCGACCGGCTGCTCGCCACCGCCCAGGGCAACCCGTTCTACCTGGCCGAACTCGTGACCCTGCTCATGGAGCGGGGCGCGCTCACCGCGGTCGGCGACCGTGGCGGCCCGTCGAGCGCGACGTGGCGGTTGGTGCCCGGCTCGCTGGGCAGCCGCCTGCTCTCCCGGGACCTCGCCGCCGTCCTGGCCGCGCGCATCGACGCGCTCCCGCCGGACGCCCGGTCGATCCTGCGCGACGCCGCGGTCGTCGGCGACACGGTGCCCGGCGGCGCTCTCGAGGCGCTGCGCGAGCAGCACGCCGGGCGGGACGGACGGCCGGCCGCCGTGGTCGCGGTGGAGTTCGAGCGGGCCGTCGACGAGCTGCTGCAACGACGCATGCTGCACCGCACCCGCACCGGGTTCGCCTTCGCCACCCCACTCATGCGGGAGGCCGCGTACGCCGGGGTGAGCAAGGCCGAGCTGGCCGAGCGGCACGCGGCACTCGCCCGCTGGGCGGCATCCGGGTCGGCCGGTGACGACGCGACGCCCACCCCGACGGGCGCCTTCACCGAGGCCGACCGGGACGACTTCGTGGCTGCCCACGTCGAGCGGGCCGCCGCGCTCGCCGACGCCGTGAACCTGCGCCCGGACGCGCCGGCCCGCGCGGTGGTGCCGCTCGGGGTCGCCGCGCTGGGGCGGGCCGCCCGCCGCTCGCTCTCCGCCGGTGAGCCGGAGCTGGCCGTCGAGTACGCCGAGCGCGCCGCCGACCTGGCCCCCGACGGTGTGCCGGCGGCCGACCGGGTGGTGCACGCCCGGGCGCTGCTCCAGATCGGCCGGGTGGCCGACGCGCTCGCCTCGGCCGAGAAGATCGCCGCGAACGCCGGTGAGGAGGCCACCCGGGCGAGCGCGCTGCTGCTCGCCGGGCAGGCGCACCAGACGCTCGGCGACCAGAGCCGCGCGGTGACCGCCTGGCAGGAGGCCCTTCAGGTGGCCACCGCCGGTAAGCTGCCCACGCTGCGCGCCTCGGCGATGCGCCGGCTCGGCATGGCCGACTTCGTGGCCGGGCGGCTGGGCCAGGCGAGCAGCCGGCTCGCGGCCGCCTACCAGGTGAGCCTCGCCGCCGAGGACGGGCGGGGGCAGGCGTGGTCCTTGCAGAACCTGGCGTGGGTGACCACCACCCGGGGTGACTTCGCGGGCACGGACGCAGTGCTGGGCCGAGCCGCCCGGCTCTTCGCCGAGCTGAAGGACCCGTACGGGCGGGCGTGGCTGCGCGGCACCACGGCGTACGCCCGGCTGCTGGCCGGACGGCTGCGCGAGGCGTGCCGGCTGGCGCGCGTCTTCCTGCCGTTCGGTGAGCGGGTCGGCGAGGCGTGGGCGGTCGGCACGCTGCGGGCGGTCGAGGCGTACGCCACCGCGGAGCTGGGCGAGCTGGGCGACGCGGACCGGGAGGCCCGGCGGGCGTACCGGGAGTTCGCCGCCGCCTCGGACGACTGGGGGCGCGGGTTCGCGCTGGTCGTACGGGGTGTGGTGGCGCGTGGCCTGGGCGAGCCGGAGCACGCGGCGGACCTGCTCGGCGACGCGATGTCGTACGCCGCCCGGACGGGCCACCCGCTGCTCACCGGGATGGCCGGCACGCTGCGCGGGTTCGTGGCGCTCGACATGGGCGACGTGGCGGCCGCCGAGCGGGACGCCCGGGCGGTGCTCACCGCCGTCGAGCCGCACAACCCGCAGGCGCCGGCCCAGGTGGCGCCGCGGGTGCTGCTGGCCACCGCGCGGCTCGCCGCCGGTGACCCGGTCACCGCCGTGGGGCTGCTCGCCCCGGTGGCCACCGCGGCCGGGACGACGCCCTCGCTGCTCTTCTCCCGCCGCCAGGCGATGGCCCGCTACGCCTCGGCGCTGCTCGCGCTCGGCCAGCGCGAGCAGGCGCTGGACTGGGCCCGGCGGGCCGTGGCGGTGCCCGCGGAGGACGTCCGCAGCCAGGTGATCGGGGCGATGGTGCTGGCCGAGGCGCTGGCCGCCACCGGCCGCCGGGCCGAGGCGCTGGCCTGCGCCGAGGAGGCGGTCCGCCTGGCGTACGCGACCGAGCAGCGCAGCGAGCGGCAGGCGGCCGACGCCCTCCGGGCGCGCCTCGCGGCCGACTGAGGCGGCCTCGGCGCGCGGTCTGCCGGTTTCGCCGATGGTGCCCGGGACGGGCGGCGGCTAGCGTGGCGGCGTCTACGCGGCGGTCCACTGTGGCGGCCGCACCGGTACCTGGGGAGGGCCGACATGAAGCTGCCACGGTCCGTGGCCGGCTGGACGATCGCCGTGTTCGGCGTGCTGGCACTCGTGATGGGCGCGGTCGGGTTGATCTGGCCCGAGGCGCTGCTGCGGTCGCTCGGTTTCGAGGTGCCGGCCGCCCGGGCGTCGGGGGACCACACGGGCACCTTCCTCATGGCCTCGTCGATGGCGTCGTTCAACATGGGGGTCTACTACCTGCTGGCGACTGCCACCGAGTGGCGCGCCTTCTACCGGTTCACCGTCGTGTTCCGGCTGGTGACCTTCACCGTCTTCAGCATCGCGGTGCTGGCCGACATCGCTCCGGGCCGGTTCTTCGGGGTGGCCGCCTGGGAGGGCGCTGGTGCGGTGGCCACCGCCGTCGGGCTGTGGTGGGACGCTCGGCGCGCCGCCGGCGGAGCCCCTGCCGGGCGGGCCACCTCGCCGGCCGTCGGCGCTGGTGGGGACGGGTCCGGAGCCCCCGGTGAAGCCCCCGCCGCCGACGCGGTCCGCTGAGCCGTCGGGCCGGTTGGGTATTTTCGAAGCTGTGACCGACACCCCGTCCGGCAGCCTGCCGGTACCCGTCGTGCCCGGTCTGACTGATTTGCGCGTGTTTGCCCGGGGTGGTTACGCCACCGTCTACCAGGCCACCCAGATCTCGGTGGGTCGCGAGGTGGCGGTCAAGGTGGAGAACCGCACGCTCGACAGCGAACGCGACCAGGCCCGGTTCCTGCGCGAGGCACGCGCCGCCGGCCGGATGTCGTCCCACCCGCACGTGGTGGATCTCTTCGACGTCGGCGTCACCGTCGACCAGCACCCCTACCTGATCATGGAGCTGTGCGACGGGTCGTACGCGGAACGGATGCGCACCTCGCCGCTGGACGCGACCGAGGCGCGTGACCTCGGCATCAAGATCGCCGACGCGCTCGCCCACTCGCACGCCGCCGGTGTGCTGCACCGCGACGTGAAGCCCGCGAACATCCTCTACTCGCACTTCAACCCGGCCGTGCTGGCCGACTTCGGGCTGGCCGTGCTGGCCGAGGTGCGCGACCCGACGGTCACGTTGGAGGTGCTGACCCCGGCGTACGCGCCGCCCGAGATGTTCAACCACAGCCCGCCGTCCCCCGCCGTGGACGTCTACGCGCTCTGCGCGACCCTCTACGCGGTGATGCACGGGCGACCGCCGCGCTGGCAGTCCGAGCGCAACCCGAGCCTGGTCACCGTGCTCGAGATGTTCAACCAGCCGATCCCCGGGCTGCCCGGGGTCCCGGACGAGCTGATCGACGTGCTGCGCGCCGGGATGGCGAACGACCCCGCCGACCGGCCCACGGCGGTCGAACTCCGGGGGATGCTCTCCGCGCTGCCGATCGGGCCCGCCGCGGCACCGGTCAGCGGCACCCCGGGCGCGGGCCTGCCGGCCGGCGGGTCCCACGCGTCCGGCCCGTACGCCGCCGGCCGGGCCGCGCAGCCGCTGCCCCGCCCGCCGGGCGAGGACGCCCACCCGACGCTCCCCACCCCCGATCCGGTGGGCGGCCGGCGGTGGCGTCGGCGCTGGTTCCTCGGCGGCGCGGGTGTCCTCGCGGTGGCCGCTGCGGCGAGCGCCGGCGCCTGGGTGGCCACGGCCACCGACACGCCCGGCCCGACGCCGTCGGTGAGCCGGGTGGCCGCGCCCGCGGCCGACGGGATGCTGCCCGGCTGCACCACCGGCTCGGGAGCGGCGGCCGAGCTGCCCGCGGGAGCCCGGTGCGTTCCCCATCTGGAGTGCTACGGGCCGGTGCGCGTCCGGGGCACCCGGGCGGAGGCGACCCAGGTCTCCTGCGACGGCCGGCACACCTGGGAGACGTACGCCGAGGGTCTGCTCCCGGTGAGCCTCGTGGGCGCGGGCTACGCCGACGTGGCCGCCGATCCGAGCGTCCGGACGGTGTGCAGCCCCACGACCTTCCGGCTCACCACGCGCATCGACTCACCGGCCGGCTGGCACCTGGAGGTGCTGCCGCCGGTCGAGGGCGACGTCGACCGGACGTTCCGCTGCCTGGCGGGGCGCGGGGTCGATGCGCTGGTCGGGCCCACGCTCACCGGTCACTGACACCCGCCCGGCCCGGCCCGCCGGTCACACGCGCGTCCACCCGGCCGGTCACGTGCGGCGGCCCGGCCCGCCGGAGAATGGGCCCACGCCCGGCCCGCCGGTCCCGCCCGGCGTGCCCCGCCGGTCACGGACGGCCCGCAGCGCGGCGCGGCTGTCCAGCGCGTCCAGTGTGTCCGCGTCGACGCCGGGCGGCTCGGGCGGCGACGGGAACGGTGCCGCCGGCGTCATCGGCTCGCGGGCCGCCCGGGCCGCCGACACCGACACCCCGGCGACGATCGCGAGCAGGAGACAGAGCAGGGCCAGCGCGACTCCGAGGAAGTCCTGCCGCCGCAGGACGACGAGCGTCACCAGCAGGGAGAGCGCGGCAAGCGCCGCGACGACCGCCAGCGTCCGCGCGTCGAGCCTGGGCAACCGCTTCATGCGTCCAGCATGTCCGCCCGCCTCTGGCTGTCAACATCGGACCCGTGGGAACATCGGCAGCGTCACGGAAGACGAGAACGTTACATCCCCCCGGCGATTGTCTGGTTTGCGCGCGTTTTGCGGGCCGCATTCATTGCCTGCGATCCCTAGAGTGACGGGAGGTCGAGCGTCGTCTCGGCCGTCCCTGTCGTCCAGCGGAAGGCGTCCACATGCCACGACGAACCCGGTCACTGGCCGCAGCAGGAATCGCCGGCGTCATCCTCGCCGGATCGGCGGTCGCGCCCGCCGTCGCCGCACCGGTCGGAGCCGGTTGGGGCAGACCTGCGACGACCGACAGGACGAGCCCCACCGAGGCCCGTCGCGTCGACCGGGTGCCCACACCCCGGATCGACTGGTACCCCTGCTACGACTACGCCGAGTGCGCCACCGTCCGCCTCCCGCTCGACTACGACAAGCCACACGGCGCCACCACCGAGATCGCCGTGCTCCGGGTCAAGGCCCGCGACCAGGAGCGCCGCATCGGCAGCCTCTTCGTCAACCCGGGCGGCCCGGGCGGCCCCGGCACCGACATGGCGCTCGCCGCCCCCTATTACCTGGGCGACGAGGTGCTGGACCGGTTCGACATCGTGGGCGTCGACCCGCGCGGGGTGGGCAGCAGCCAGCAGGTGCGCTGCTTCGCCTCCGTGAAGGACCAGACCCGCGCGTACGCCGGGCTGAACGTGGCGTTCCCGTGGACCAGGGCCGAGGAGAAGGCGTACGTGGTTGCGTCGAAGGCGGTCGGCCGGGGCTGCTCGACAACGGGTCGCCCGCTCTCCGGCGCCATGTCCACGGCCGAGGTGGCCCGCGACATGGACGTGCTGCGCCGGGCCGTCGGCGACCGGAAGCTCACCTACCTGGGCTTCAGCTACGGCAGCGTGCTCGGGCAGTACTACGCCAACATGTTCCCGGACCGGGTGCGCGCCCTGGTGGTCGACGGCGTGCTCGACCCGCGGGCGTGGGTGGGCCAGGGCCGCGACCGGGGCCTGCTCCAGGAGGACCGGATGCGCAGCGCGCAGGGCGCGTCCCGGGCCCTGCGCGAGATCCTGGCCCGCTGCGACGCGGCCGGCGCGTCGGCCTGCCCGCTGGCCGGCGGGGCCGCCCGGGCGTACGAAACCGTGGCGCAGCGGCTGCGCGCCGCGCCGCTGGTCATCGAGGACCCGGATCTCGGCTCCGTCACCATCCGCTACTCCGACTTCGTGGGCGCCAGCCTCAGCGCGCTCTACGACCCGGCCGGCTACCAGCAGGTCGTCGCCATCACGGCCGAACTGCTGGCGCTGACCGACCCCGCCACGGCCGCACCGGCCCGCGAGCGGGCCCGCGCCGCCGTGGTGCGGCTCGCCGCCGAGGCGCGCCAGCAGGCCCGCCGCTACGACTTCCCGTACGACAACAACCTGGAGACCTTCCTCGGCGTGGACTGCACCGACGCCAACCACCCGACGGACGCCGCCTCCTGGCCGGAGCGGGCCGCGCGGGCCGACCAGCGGGACCCGTACTTCGGCCGGGCCTGGGCCTGGGCCACGTCGCCCTGCGCCCGGGACACCTGGACGGTCCGCGACGAGGACGTTTACACCGGCCCGTTCGACCGCCGCACGAGCGCACCCGTGCTCGTGGTGGGCAACTACTGGGACCCGGCGACGAACTACCGGGGCGCGGTGAGTTCGGCCGCGCTGCTGCCCAACAGCCGGCTGTTGAGCAGCGACAGCTGGGGGCACACCGCGTACGGCACGTCGGCCTGCGCGACCGGGGCGATCGACGCGTACCTGGTGCGCGGCACGCTGCCGGCACGCGGCACGGTGTGCACCGGCGACGTGCAGCCCTTCGCCGAGCCGGTGGGCGGTCCGGCCGCCGACCGGGCGGAGACGGCGAAGCGCACGCTGGCGGGCCAGGGCGCTCCGCGTCGGGGCGAGCCCAAGCGGCTGCCGCCCGTGGTGGCGCCGCTGCCGGCGGTGGGCACGCTCACCGTCCGGTGAGGACCCCGGGGTACGGCGGGCGATCGGGCGCCCGCCGTACCCCGGCTCCGTAGCGCCGCGGAATAGACGTCTGCCGCTACGCTCGGTGTCCCGCGAGCCGTTCGTGTCAGCGAGGTCATCGATGAGTGTCTCCTCTGCCCGGTCCACGGTCCGTTCGGTCGCCACCACGGTGGCCGTGGCGGTGACGCTGACCCTCGCGGCTGCCGCCGGGTGCGACAGCCGGCAGGAACCGGACCTGCCGTCGGTGCAGGAGAAGCTCCGCGAGTCGCACATCTACGGCCAGCCGAAGCTGCGGATCGGGGTGGCCACCAACGAGCCGTTGATGGGCGAGCTGCGCAACGGTGTGCACAGCGGCTTCGACGTGGAGATCGCCCGCTACATCGCCGCATCGCTGGGCTACGAGGGCGAGCAGCGGTTGGAGTTCGTGGGCGTCTCCACCGAGGACCGGATCCCCGCGCTCCAGGGCGGCACGGTCGACCTGGTGGTCTCCAGCTTCTCGATGACCGAGGAGCGGGAGAAGCTGGTGAGCTTCGCCGGGCCGTACTTCGTGACCACCCAGGAGGCGATGGTCCCTACCCGGCTCAAGGACCGGATCCGCACCATCGAGGACCTGCGCGACCCGGCGTACAAGGTCTGTACGAGCGGCGGCTCCACGACCGAGGCCGAGCTGGAGAAACACCAGGTCCGTACGTTCGTGGTGAAGGACGTCGGCGACTGCGTGGAGGGCATCCGGGCCGGCCGCTACGACGCCGTCAGCTCCGACGAGGCGCTCCTGGCCGGGTTCCGGTCCCGGTTCCCCACCGAGTTCGAGATCATCGACATGCCGTTCGGCACCAGTGAACTGCTCGGCATCGGGGTGCCGATCGGCGACCCGGCCCTGCGGGACCTCGTCGCCTTCTTCCTCGACAAGAGCTACCAGCAGGAGCGCGAGGGGCTCGCCAGCTCGTGGACGGCCGCGTACAACCGGACGCTGGGCCCCTGGCTGCGGGCCGAGAAGCGGCAACCGCAGCCGCTGGACGTGCCGAAGCTGGTGGACTTCGACGACAAGGCGCCCCGGTGACCGGCGCCCCGGTGGTCCGCCCGGCCGGCGTCCCCGACGGCGGTGGGGCGCTGCCGCCGCCGCGCGCCCCGGCGCCGCCCCAGCCGGAACCGACCGACCCGGCGCCGGAGGTCGCGGCTCCCGGCGCGGGCGACGCGACGCCCGGTCCGACGCCCTCCGACGAGCCGGTCGCCTGGTACGACCGGACCCGAGCCGGGCGCGCGCACCCGGACAAGGCGCAGCGCCAGGCGCGGGACAGCCAGTCGTTCTGGACGGCGGCGGTGGGCGTACCGGCGGTCTTCTCGGTGCTGCGGCTGGGTGTCGAGGCGGGCGGTGAACTCCAGACCACGCTGCTGCTCGTCGCGAACGTCGGCCCGGTCAACCTGCTGGCCGGCTTCCTTACCACGGCGGCCCGGTTGCTCTCCACCGCCCTGGTCGCCATCTTCGCGCTCGGCGCGGTGCTCGGGGTCAGCGTCGACCGGCTGCCTCCCGGCACCCGGCGTCGCCCGCTGTTCGCCCGGTGGGCGGATCTCGCCCCGACCTGGCTGGTGGTGGCGAGCTTCCTGCTGGCGCTGGTCACCTGGCCGCTGCTCTACCTGCCGCTGCTCGTCCCCGCGTTCGTGGCCGCCTTCCAGCTCACCCCGGCCCAGCTGCACGACCGGGTCGCGGCGCGGGTGCTGCTGGTCGCGGCGCTGCTCGGTGGGTACGCGTGGCTGCTGCTGCCCACCCTGCTGGACGCCGCGCGGCAAGGGGAACTGCTGGCGTTCGCGCTGCTCGCCGTGCCGCCGGTGCTCGCCGTCGGCATCTCCGGGCCGCTGCCGGGCGCGGTGATCCGGCCGCTCGCCTCGGTCACCGAGGTGGTCATGCTCGCCACGCTGGTGTGGGCGTCGCTACCGGTGATCAGCACTCCCGTGCTGCCGTTGACCGTCACCACGGTCGGCCCCGAGAACGGGCCGACCGAGGACGTCCGCGGGCACGTCGTCACGACCGACGACGTGAACATGGTGATCCTCCAGGAGCGGGGCGGCGTCCGGTACGTGCCGGTGGACCAGGTACGCGCCCAGGTGCTCTGCCCCAGCGAGGAGGAGCTGCCGCGGCACCGGCTCCGCATCCACGACTTCCACGTGGAGGACTCCCTGCTGGAGGGCCTGGGCCGGCGGGTCCGCCCCGTGCACCGCATCGACGCCGCCTGCCGCGCGGTCGGCTGAGAGCGCGCGCCGCGAGGCCCGCCCCCCGCCGGCCGCGGTCAGTACGACTTCTCCTGCCCGAGGTGGTGCTGGGCCACGAAGTTGAGGATCATCTCCCGGCTCACCGGGGCGATCCGGCCGGCCCGTACGGCGCCGAGCAGCGTGGCCACCCCGTACTCGGTGGTCATGCCCGCGCCACCGTGTGCCTGCACGGCCGTGTCCACGGCCAGCGCTGCGGCCTCACCGGCCGCGTACTTCGCCATGTTGCCAGCCATGCCGGCCTCCAGGTCCCGGCCCGCGTCGTACAGGGTGGCCGCCTTGTAGATCATGAGTCGGGCCAGTTCGACCTGCACCGCGGCGTGCGCCAGCGGGTGGGACACCCCCTGGTGGGAGCCGATGCTCCGGCCGCCCCACACCTTCCGGCTCGCCGTGTACGCCGACGCCCGTTCGATGGCGTACCGGCCGGTGCCGGCGCCCATCGCGGCCACCGTGATGCGCTCGGGGTTGAGCCCCGCGAACAGGGCAGGCAGGCCGGCGTCCACGGATTCGCCGACCAGCGCGTCGGCCGGCAGCCGGACGTCGTCGAGGTAGAGCAGGAACTGGTTCTCCGGAGACAGGATCTCCATCTCCAGTTTGGACCGGGTGAGGCCCGGCGCGTCGGTGGGCACGACGAACAGGGCCGGCTTCAGCCTGCCGGTCGAGGCGTCCTCGGTCCGGGCCACCACCAGCACGTACCGCGCCTCGTCGACGCCGGAGATGAAGCACTTGCGGCCGGAGAGCAGCCAGTCGTCGCCGTCGCGGCGGGCCACCGTGCCGAGGCGGTGGAAGTTCGACCCGGCCTCCGGCTCGGTGATCGCGAAGACCACCGTGAGCGAGCCGTCGGCGAAGCCGGGCAGGAAGCGCTTGCGCTGCGCCTCCGTCCCGTGCCGGTTGATGACAGTGGCGGCGATGGCGGGGGAGACCACGAGCAGCAGCAGCGGGCAGCCCGCGGCGGCCAGTTCCTCGCAGACGATGGCCAGCTCCATGATGCCACCGCCACCACCTCCGTACTCGGTGGGGATGTTCACCCCGAGGTAGCCGAGCCGGCCGGCCTCCGCCCACAGTTCGGTGGTGTGCTCGCCCGCCCGGGCCTTCGCCACGAAGTAGTCGTGCCCGTACCGTCGGCCCAGCGCCCGTACGGCGTCGCGGAGCTGTTCCTGCTCGTCGGTGAGGTCGAAGTTCATCGCGCGTCCTCCAGGGGGTTGACCACGGCCAGCACGGCGTTGGTCTCGACCTGGGCGCCGGCCGGCACCGGCAGCTCGGCGACCACGCCGTCGATCGGGGCGAGCACGGGGTGTTCCAGCTTCATCGCCTCCAGGGTCAGCAGCAGCTCACCGGCGGCGACCCGCTGACCGGGCTCGACGTGCACCCGGGTCACCGTGCCGGGCAGCGGCGCGACCAGGGAACCCGCCGCCAGCTCGGCCGTCGGGTCCGGGAAGCGGGGCAGCTCGGCGAGGGTCACCGAGCCGTCCGGGCCGTCCACGAAGACCGCCGGCCCCACCCGGTGCACGCGGAACGACTCGCGGACCCCGGCCACGTCGAGCACCACGCGGGCCGGTGCCGCCTCGACCAGCGACACGTCGGCCTCGCCCGCCGGGTCGGTGGCGCACTCCGCGAGGCCGCCCGTGCGGTCCAGGCGGTAGCGGACCTCGACCTCGCCGGCCGGGCCGGAGAACCGGGTGACCTGCGGGAAGGCCGGCACGTTGCGCCAGCCGGACGGGAGCCCGGCGAGCACCGGGGCGCTCACCCGGCGGGCCGCGGCGCCGGCCAGGGCCGCCGCCAGCGCGAACAGCGGCAGCCGCTCCGCGGGCACCAGCGGCGCGAACACCTCCGGGTGCCGGTCGAGGAAGCCCGTGTCGGCCTCGGCGGCCGCGAACGTCGGGCTGCGCAGGACGCGTACCAGCAGGTCGCGGTTGGTCGCCACACCGTGCAGCTCGGCCCGGGCCAGCGCGCCGGCGAGCGTACGGGCCGCCTCGGCGCGGGTCGGCGCCCAGGCCACCAGCTTCGCGAGCATCGAGTCGTAGTGCACGCCCACCACCGAGCCGTCCACCACGCCGGAGTCCAGGCGCAGCCCCGCCCGACCGAGCGTCCCGAACTCCCGGTCCACCCCGGGCACGGCGAACCGGTGCAGCGTCCCGGTGGCCGGGCGGAAGCCCTCGGCCGGTTCCTCGGCGCAGAGGCGTACCTCGATGGTGTGGCCGCTCGCCTGCGGCGCCACCGCCTCCGCCGGCAGCGGCTCACCCTCCGCGACCAGCAGTTGCAGCCGGACCAGGTCCAGGCCCGTGCAGAGTTCGGTCACCGGGTGCTCGACCTGGAGGCGGGTGTTCATCTCCAGGAAGTAGATCGCCCCGTCGGGCGCGAGCAGGAACTCGACCGTTCCGGCGCCCACGTACTCCACCGCCCGGCCGGCGGCCACCGCCGCCTCGTTCAGCCGCTCCCGCACCGCCACGGGAAGGACGCCGGGTGCCTCCTCGACGATCTTCTGGTGCCGCCGCTGGATCGAGCAGTCCCGCACGCCGAGCGCGGCCACCGTCCCGTGGGCGTCGCCGAAGATCTGGACCTCGACGTGCCGGCCCCGCTCGACGTACCGCTCGACGAAGACCGTGCCGTCGCCGAACGCCGCTGCCGCCTCGCGGCTCGCGGACGCGACGGCCTCGGGGAGCCCGGCCGCGTCGCGGACCACCCGCATGCCGCGTCCGCCGCCGCCCGCCGCCGCCTTGACCAGCACCGGGAAGTCGGTGACCTGGTCGGCCTCGGTCCAGGTCGGGAGCATCGGCACACCGGCGTCGGCGAGCAGCGCCTTGGCGGCTATCTTGTCGCCCATCGCGGCGATCGCCTTGGCCGGCGGGCCCACCCAGGTCAGGCCCGCGTCGGTCACCGCCGCGGCGAACTCGGCGTTCTCGGCGAGGAAGCCGTAGCCCGGGTGGACGGCGTCCGCGCCGGACCGGCGGGCCGCGTCGAGGATGGCCTCGATCCGCAGGTACGTCTCGGCCGGCGCGTTCCCGGGCAGGTGTACGGCCCGGTCGGCCTCGGCGACGAACGGCGCGCCCGCGTCCGCGTCGGAGTGCACAGCGACCGTCTCGACGCCGAGCGCCCGGCAGGTCGCGATGATCCGGCGGGCGATCTCACCCCGGTTGGCAACCAACAGTCGGTTGATCATCTGGTCCGCACCTGCCTTTCGTTCGCGACTGCGGGACTCCGCCTCGCTGCGTTCCTCGCGCTCACCGGTCACATCCGGAAGACGCCGAAGCCGTCGGCGCCCTCGACCGGTCCGTTGTGGATCGCCGACAGGCAGAGGCCGAGGACGGTCCGGGTGTCCCGGGGATCGATCACCCCGTCGTCGTAGAGCCGGCCGGAGAGGAAGAGCGCCCCGGACTGGGATTCGATCTGCTGCTCGACCATGGCCCGCATGGCGGCGTCGGAGTCCTCGTCGTACTCCCGGCCCCGGGCCGCGGCGGCCTGCCGGGCCACGATGGAGAGCACACCGGCGAGCTGGGCGGGACCCATGACGGCGGACTTCGCGTTGGGCCAGGTGAACAGGAACCGGGGCTCGTACGCCCGGCCGCACATGCCGTAGTTGCCCGCGCCGTAGGAGGCGCCGAGGTTGACGGTCAGATGCGGCACCGTCGAGTTCGACACCGCGTTGATCATCAGTGCGCCGTGCTTGATGATGCCGCGCTGCTCGTACTCGGTGCCCACCATGTACCCCGTGGTGTTCTGGAGGAAGACCAGCGGGGTGGCGCTGGCGTTGGCGAGCTGGATGAACTGGGCCGCCTTCTGCGCCTCCTCGCTGAACAGCACGCCCCGGGCGTTGGCCAGCACGCCGACCGGGTACCCGTGCAGCTCGCCCCAACCGGTGACCAGGGCCGAGCCGTAGCCCGGCTTGAACTCGTCGAACTCGCTGCCGTCCAGGACCCGGGCCAGCACCTCGCGCGGGTCGAACGGCACCTTCAGGTCGGCGCTCGTGATGCCGAGCAGGTCCTCCGGGTCGTACTTCGGCGGCTGCGGCGTCGCGTTGCGCGGCGGCGGCCCCTGCTTGCGCCAGTTCAGCCGGCGTACGCACTGCCGGGCCAGCCGGATGCCGTCGCGCTCGTCCTCGGCGAGGAAGTCCGCGAGCCCCGACGTCGTGGCGTGCATGGCCGCCCCGCCCAACGACTCGTCGTCGGTGACCTCGCCGGTGGCCATCTTCACCAGCGGCGGCCCGGCCAGGTACACCTGCGACCGGTCCCGGATCATGATGACGTGGTCGGACATCCCCGGCACGTACGCCCCACCGGCGGTGGCGTTGCCGAAGACCACGCTGACCGTGGGGATCCGCGCCGCGGAGAGCCGGGTCAGGTCGCGGAAGACCCGCCCGCCCGGGATGAAGATCTCCGCCTGCGTCGGCAGGTCGGCACCCGCCGACTCGACCAGGTTGACCATGGGCAGCCGGTTGGCCAGCGCGATCTCGCCGGCCCGCCGCGTCTTCGCGAGCGACCACGGGTTCACGGCGCCGCCGCGTACCGTCGGGTCGTTCGCGACGATCAGGCACTCGACGCCCTCGACCACGCCGATGCCGGTCACGACGCTCGCGCCGATCGGGAAGTCGGTGCCGTACGCCGCCACCGGCGACAGCTCCAGGAACGGGCTGTCGGGGTCGAGCAGCAACTCGATCCGCTCGCGGGGGAGGAGCTTGCCCCGGGCACGGTGCCGGGTCACGTACTTCTCGCCCCCGCCGGCCCGGGCCTGGTCCAGCGCCGCGTCCAGCTCCGCGAGCCGTTCCAGAAGAGCCGCGCGGTTCGCCGCGAATCCCGGCGAGGACGGGTCGACCGCGCTGGTCAGTACGGTCACAGCCCCATGCCCTTCGCGATGATCTCGTTCATGATCTCGGTGGTGCCGCCGCCGATACCCAGGATGCGGGCGTCCCGGTAGTGCCGTTCGACCTCGGCGTCGCGCAGGTAGCCGTAGCCGCCGTGCAACTGGAGCGCCCGGTCGACGACCTCGGCGCAGGCGGCCACTGCGACGTTCTTGGCCATCGCCACCTCGGTGACCACCGGCTCGCCCGCCGCGACCCGCGTCGCCACCTCGTGCACGTACGCCCGGGCCGACTCGGCGCGGGTGTGCATCTCGGCGAGCCGGTGCCGGACGAGCTGCCGGCTCGCCAGCGGGCGGCCGAAGGTGGACCGGTCCCGGCACCACCGGACGGCCAGGTCGACGCAGCGCTGCGCGATCGCGTACGCCTGCGTGGCGAGGGACAGCCGCTCGGTGGCGAAATGCTGCATGATCGCCAGGAAGGCCGTGTCCTCCTCACCGATCCGATTCGCGACCGGCACCCGGACGTCGGCGAAGGACAGCTCGGCCGTGTCCGAGCAGTGCCAGCCCAGCTTCTCCAGCCGCCGGCCGACGGTGAATCCGGGCGTACCCTTGTCGATCACCAGCAGGCTGAGCGAGCCCGAGCCGGGAAAGTCGGTGCAGACTGCGGTGGTCACGAAGTCGGCCCGGATCCCGCTCGTGATGTACGTCTTCGACCCGTTCACCACGTAGTGGTCGCCCTCCCGGCGGGCACAGGTGCGGATGCCGGACACGTCGGAGCCGCCGTCGGGTTCGGTGATCGCCAGGGCGCCGATCATCGTGCCGGCCAGCGTCGGCCGGACGTACCGCTCGACCAGCGGGTCGGTGGCCGCGTTCCGGTCGGCGGGCAGCCGGCCGCCCAGCGTGCCACCGCTGCGCCCGCCGGCCGCGCCCACGATGTGGGGCAGCGCGATGCCGTGCGTGAAGAGCGCGGCGACCAGCCCGGACGACCCGCCGGAGCGGATGATCTCCTCGGTCACGACGATCGTGTCGAGCAGGTCGCCGCCGCTGCCACCGACCGACTCCGGGAAGCCGATGCCGAGCAGACCGATCTTCGCGGCCGTCTCGTGCAGCGACCGCGGGACCTCGCCGGCCCGCTCCCAGTCGTCCAGGTGCGGCAGCACCTCGCGGGTGACGAACGTCCGGGTCAGCTCGCGTAACTGCCGCCGCTCGGGTGTGTCCACGATGGTCACAGGGTTACCTCCAGGACGGGCAGGTCGACGACGCGGGAGCGGAGCAGCTCCCCGAGCGCCTTGGCCTGCGGGTCGAACCGGGTGGACGCGGCCACGCCCTCGCCGAGCAGCCCCCGGATCACGAAGTTGACGGCGCGCAGGTTCGGCAGCTCGTACCGCTCGACGGTCAGTGGGGCGGTCTCCGGCAGCAGCTCGGCCAGCCGTTCGACGGTGAGCCAGCCGCGCAGCCAGGCCCAGGTCTCGTCGGTCCGGGCCCAGACGCCGAGGTTGGCGTCGCCGCCCTTGTCGCCGGACCGGGCGCCGACCAGGTCGCCGAGCGGGCCGCGCCGGGTCGGCCGGTCACCGTCCGGCCCCGGTGGCGCCGGGTCGGCCGGCTCGTCCGCCACCACGGCGGCGGTGCGTGCGGGGGCCTCGACCGGCAGCCGGGTCCCGTCGGGCAGCACGGCGACGTGCGCGACGGCGTCCTGTGGCACGGTGTCGGCCGTGAACACCCCGTACGGGGTCGCGTCCCCGGGCGGCGTGGTGAGCGTGCAGCCCGGGTAGGAGGCGAGCGCCAGTTCCACGGCGGCCGCCGAGAACGCCCGCCCGGCGCGCGCCCTGTCACCGTCGCGCAGGTGGACGTGCAGCAGGGCGCTGGCCGTCTCGGTGTCGGCGGCGTCCCGGTGGTCCGTACGGGCCAGCGTGAACTCCAGCCCGTCCTTGCCCACGGCCTCCTCGATCTGGGCGCGCACCAGGGCCGCCTTGGCGGGGATGTCCAACCCGCAGAGCACGAACGTCATGGCGTTGCGGAACCCGCCGAGGTTGGTGACGCCGACCTTGAGCGTGGCCGGCGGTGGGGTTCCCCGGACGCCGCTGACGCGCACCCGGTCCGGGCCGTCGGCGTCCAGGGTCACCGTGTCGAGGCGGGTCACCACGTCGGGGCCCAGGTACGCCGGCCCGCCCACCTCGTACAGCAGTTGGGCCGTCACGGTCTCCACGGTCACGGCGCCGCCGGTGCCCGGGTGCTTCGTGATGACGCACGAGCCGTCGGGGTGCACCTCGGCGATCGGGAAGCCGGGTCGGTGGCCGCCGTCGGGCAGCTCGGTGAAGAAGCTGTAGTTGCCTCCGGTGACCTGTGCGCCGCACTCGACGAGGTGCCCGGCGACCGTGGCGCCGGCGAGCGCGTCGAGGTCGTCGCGGCCCCAGCCGTACCGCGCGATGGCCGGGCCGACCACCAGCGAGGCGTCGGTGACCCGGCCGGTGACCACCACGTCGGCGCCGCCGTCGAGGCAGGCGGCGATGCCGTACGCGCCCAGGTACGCGTTCGCGGTGAGCGCGTCCGGCCGGCGCAGGGCGTCGCCCTCGACGTACCCGACCCGGACCGCCAGGCCGAGCCGGTCGGCGAGGGCGCCGATCGCCGCGGCCAGGCCCGACGGGTTCAGCCCACCGGCGTTGGTGACCAGCGTGACACCGCGGTCGAGGGCCGTGCCCAGGCAGGTCTCGATCTGGCGGAGGAAGGTCTTCGCGTGGCCGAGGGCGGGGTCGCGCAGCCGGTCCCGGCCGAGGATCAGCATGGTCAGCTCGGCCAGGTAGTCGCCGGTGAGCACGTCCAACTCGCCGCCGTCGAGCATCTCCTGCCAGGCCGTGAAACGGTCGCCGTAGAAGCCGGAGGCGTTGCCGATGCGGATCACGCCGGTACCCCGCCCGGCGCGCCGAGCGCACCCGCGCCGGTCCGCGGCTCGCGGCCCGCGCCGGGCGGGCCGGCGAACGCCTGCGCCACGTCCAGCCACTCCTCGGCCACCGGCCCGGTGGCGGTGAGCGCCAGGTCGGCGCGGTGCCGCCGCTGGGTGACCAGCAGGCAGAAGTCCCGGGCCGGCCCGGTAAGGCGGTCCGCGGCGTCCGCCGGACCCCAGCTCCACGTGTCGCCGGCCGGCCCGGCCAGCTCCACCCGCACCGGCGCCGTCGGCACCGGCCGGCCGTGGGCGGCGAAGCCGTGGCCGAGGGTACGCACGCCGAGGTGCGCGACGTGCCGGAGCCGGTCGGTGGCCGGACGGTCCACGCCGAGCGCGTCGGCCACGTCCTCCCCGTGGGCCCAGGTCTCCATGATCCGGGCGGTGGCCATCGAGGCGGCTGACATCCGCGTGCCGTACCAGGGCAGCTTCTGTCCCGACGGCACGGTGGCGAGGGCGGCGGCGAGCGATGCCCGGCCGGCACGCCACCGGTCGAGCAGGTCGGCCGGCGGGGCGAGGAACTCCTCGGCGCCGTAATCGACGAGCCGGGCCGGGTCCGGTGCGGCGCTGACCGACGAGATGAAGGCGTCCGCGTCGGTGGCGGCGAGCAGGGCCACGTGGTCGGTCCAGGCGAGGTGGGCGATCTGGTGGGCGACGCTCCAGCCGGGCGCCGGGGTCGGCCGGGCCCACGCCGCCGGTGGCAGTGGGCGTACCAGGGCCTCCAGCGCCTCGGACTCGTCGGCGAGGTCCGCGAGCAGGTCCGTCAGGTCGACCATGGTGCCTCCGGTCGGGTGGTGCCCGCACGGGCGGGCCGGTCAGGGCGTGAGGAGCGTGGCGAGCTGGCGCTTCCAGGTGGTCAGCAGTGCGGTACGACGGGACGAGTCGTCGGTGAGCAGATTGGCGACGCCCAGGCCGCGGAGCAGGTCCAACGTGGCCTGCACCGCCTCCCGTACGTTGGGGCGCCGCTCGTCGACGCCGAGCAGCGCGACGGTGAGCCGGTGCATCTCCCGGCCCACGCGGGCCTCCAGCGGCACGAGGGCCTTGCGCAGTTCCGGGTCGGTGCGGGCGGCCACCCAGAGTTCCAGGGCGGCGACGAAGAGCGGGCCGGTGAAGGCCGCGGCCAGCAGGTCGACCACCCCGTCGAGGCGTTGCGGGCCCGCCGGCAGGGCCTCCGCCTCAGCGCGAAGCTCGGCGGCCCGGCGCTCGGCGAGATGGTCGACGGCCGCCGTGACGAGGGCGGCCTTGGTCGGGTAGTGGTGCAACTGCGCCCCGCGCGACACGCCCGCCCGGGCGGCCACAAGGGTGGTCGTGGTGCCTGACCAGCCGTGCTCGACCAGGCACTCGACGGTCGCCTCCAGCAGGCGGGCCTGGGTGGCGCGGCTGCGTTCCTGTTGAGGGACGCGGGTCGATGCGGCGGGCACGGGGACAGCGTGCCGCCCGTAAAACAAACAGTCAAGCCTGACTTTTTTGCACGCCGGATCGCCCACGAGTTTCCTGGCGGGTGACTGCGGCGGTGGGCGACGCAGGGTGTGGGCCGGCTGGGTTGCCCACCGCACGCTGTCGAGCTGCCCCAGATCTGGGGCACGCGCCGGACGTGAGGTGGTCTGAGGCAGCCGGACGTGACGCGGCGAAGCCCCTGGGCTGGGAAGCTCGCCCCATTTCTGGGGCAGCTCGACAGCGGCCGGAACGACCTCGTCCCGCGCCGCCAGGCCGGTCAGCGGCCGTCGCGCGGGGCGAAGACGGCCAGGGCGTCGGCGTCGCTGTGGCGGGACCGCAGGTACTCGTCGGCGAACCCGGCCGCGTCCGGGAAGGTCGACTCGGCGGCCACGCGGGCGCAGGCCGCGTCCACGTCGAAGTCGGTGCGGCGCAGCTGCACCCCGGGGCCGAGCAGGGCCCAGTACGCTCCCGTCCCGCCGTACGGCATCCCGACGCTGCCGGCGTTGACCACGAGGCGCCGGTCGACCAGCCGCGTGAACGGCATGTGGGTGTGCCCGCAGACCACGGTGCGCACCTCCTCCGGCACGTCGGCGAAGACCTCCGCCCAGCGGGCCATGCGGGTGTCGACCAGCACCACCTCCTCGTCGTCCCGGGGTGTGGCGTGGCAGAAGAGCACCGGGCCGAGGCCGTTGATCTCCAGGGTCACCGAGAGCGGCAGCGCGGCCAACCGGTCGACGTGGTCGGCCAGGAGCTGGCCGGCGGCCCACGTGGAGACCTCGATGGGAAGCTCGCGCCCGTCCTGGGCCTCGACCAGCTCCCGGTCGGCGTTGCCGCGCACCCAGCAGACCCGGTCACCGAGGCCGGCGAGCGTGTCGAGCACCTCGACCGGCTGGGGGCCGGCGGCGATGTCGCCGGTGAGCACGATCAGGTCGGCGGTGGCGACGTCCGGCTCGGCCAGCACCGCCTCCAGCGCGGGCAGCACACCGTGGATGTCGGAGAGGACGGCGACGCGGTTCAGCATCGCCTCAGCGTGCCCGTCCCCGGTGCCCCGGTCCAGGAATTCTGCGCCGGGCAGACGCGGGCGACCCCGGGCAGCGAACCGGCCCGGACCGACGATGCGGTCCGGGCCGGGCTGTTCGCGGCGGGGCGAGCCCCGGCGAGGATCAGACGCGGGCGCGGCGGGCCAGGCGCTCCGGGTCGAGGATGATGATGCTCTTGCCGTCCAGCCGCAGCCAGCCCCGCGAGGCGAAGTCGGCGAGCGCCTTGTTGACGGTCTCCCGGGAGGCGCCGACGAGCTGGGCGATCTCCTCCTGGGTGAGGTCGTGGGTCACCCGCAGCACGCCGCCGTCCCGGGTGCCGAAGCGGCCGGCCATCTGGAGCAGGTTCTTGGCGACCCGGCCCGGCACGTCCGTGAAGATCAGGTCGGCCAGCGAGTCGTTCGTGCGGCGCAGCCGGCGGGCCAGCACCCGGAGCAGCTGCTCGGCGATCTCCGGCCGGTTGTTCAGCCACGGCCGCAGCGCCTGCTTCCGCAGCCGGACCAGGCGGGTGTCGGTCACCGCGGTGGCCGTCGCCGTCCGCGGACCGGGGTCGAAGAGTGACAGCTCGCCGACCATGTCCGACGGGCCCATCACCGCGATCAGGTTCTGCCGGCCGTCCGCCGCCCGGCGCCCGACCTTGATCTTTCCGGACAGCAGGATGTAAAGACTGTCGCCGGGCTCGCCCTCGTTGAAGACGACCTCGCCCTTGCGGACCTCGATCGTCTCCATCTCCTTGGCGAGCGCCTCGGCAGCCTCCGGGTCGACACCCTGGAAGATCCCGCTGCGGGCCAGTACCTCGTCCATCGCGCACCTCCGGTTGCGCGTTGCCGTCCCTCGGCCGGGTCCGCCGTCCGCTGGTCCCCTCGCGCGCCGCCAAGTCTAGGCGCACGTGAGCGGGAATCAGAGGTGCACCCCTGGAAACTTGATCGTTGGGCGTAACGCCCCCGTTCCCCGTGACCAGTAAAATCGCCGCCCCCGGGCCGCCGGTGCGGTCGCGGCCGGGCGGGCCGTAGGGTCACCGGCGTGCTGAGCGAGCCGCTGCTGACCAGCCGCCACGAGGGCGGGCGGGACGTACCCCTGCTGGTGTGGCGCTCCACCGCGCCGCTGCGCGCGGTCAGCTCGGGGCCGCTGGGCGGCGGCATCGGCGTACGCCACTGGGTCGTGAACGCGACCGTGCCGATGTCGTACGACCGGGACGACCCGGCCGACCACCTGGCCGCGCTCGCCGGCGACCTCGGCCTCGACGGGCCCGGCGTGGGCCTGCTGACCGGGGTCGACGTGGCCGAGGTGGTCGCCCGGGCCGACTCCGGCGTGCGGGCCTGGGCCACCGTCGGCCTCGGCACCCCGCTCCTGGCCGCCCAACCCGCGCCGGCCGTGCTCGCCCAGCGGGTCGGCACTGTCAACATCGTGGTCCACGTGCCGGCGCGGCTCGGCGACGCCGCCCTGGTCAACGCCGTGGCCACCGCCACCGAGGCGAAGGCGCAGGCGATCGCGGAGCTGGGGCTGGCGGCCACCGGCACGCCGACGGACGCGGTGACCGTGCTCTGCCCGCTCGACGGCCCGGAGTTCGCGTACGGGGGGCCGCGCTCGACCTGGGGCGCGCCGCTGGCCCGCGCGGTGCACGCCGCCGTGCTCGCCGGCGGGGCCGTCCCCGTGGTGCCCTGGTCGGATCGCCCGACCGGCTGAACTTCCGGCCGATCGGCCCTCGTGGTGCCGAAACCCGCCCGGTAGCGTCGCGGGCGATGTACGCTGCCGCCCCTCCTCGCCCCCGCCGCCGGCTCGCCCTGGCCCTCGGCGCGCTGCTCGCCGTGCTCCTCGCCGGCTGCGCCGAGCCGGGCGGATCCCCGGTCTGGCAGGCGGGCGCGGGTGGCGGCGACACCGGCGCGCCGGTGACCAGCGGTCCGCGCCCGAGCGGCACCCCGACGGGCGGTAAGGCCGTCTCGCTCTCCGCCACCGGCGACATCATCATGGGCAACGCGCCGAACCGGCTGCCGGCCAACGGCGGCAAGGGCTTCTTCGACTCGGTGACGAAGGCGCTCGCGGCCGACCTCGTGATGGGCAACCTCGAGGAGCCGCTGACGGTGGACACCGGCACCGGCAAGTGCGGGGCGAACTCCACCCGCTGCTTCCAGTTCCGTGCCCCGCCCGAGTACGCGGCGCACCTTCGCGACGCCGGCTTCGACGTGCTCAACCAGGCCAACAACCACGGCTACGACTACGGCCCGAAGGGGTACGAGAACACCCAGAAGGCCCTGGAGCGGTACGACCTGGCACACACCGGCGCTCCCGACGAGATCACCGTGGTCGAGGTCGAGGGCGTCACGATCGCCGTCGCCGGCTTCTCGTCGTACGTCTGGTCCAACAGCCTGGTCGACGTCGCCGAGGCCAAGAAGGTGGTGGCCAAGGCGGCCACGATGGCCGACCTGGTCGTGGTGCAGGTGCACATGGGCGGCGAGGGCGCGGACAAGACCCGGGTGCGGCCGGGCACCGAGATGTTCCTCGGCGAGAACCGGGGCGACCCGGTCAAATTCTCCAAGGCGATGATCGACGCCGGGGCCGACCTGATCGTCGGGCACGGCCCGCACGTGCTGCGCGGGATGGAGTTCTACAAGGGCCGGCTGATCGCGTACAGCCTGGGCAACTTCGCGGGCGGGGGCAACTCGCTGAGCAACGCCGGCCGGCTCGGCTGGGGCGGGGTGCTCAAGGTCTCGCTGCGGCCCGACGGCACCTGGGCGGGCGGCTCGTTCACCTCGACGTACATGAACGGGGCCGGCAAGCCGACCATGGACCCGGACGACCGCGGCCTGGGCCTGGTGAAGCAGCTCACCCGCAGCGACTTCCCGCGGACCGGGGCCCGGTTCGACGACGCCGGGAAGATCAGCCCGCCCGCCGCCTGATCCCCACTCCCGTACGGCGTCGGCCCCCGGCGGCGTCGGTGCGGCGACGTAGGCTGGCCGGCGTGACCAGTAGCTCCCCCGGTGCCACCGAGACCGACCTCGGGCGCAAGCGGCGTGCCCGGCGGATCGGCCGGGTCCTGACCGAGACCCACCCCGACGCGCACTGCGAACTGGACCACTCCAACGCCCTGGAGCTGGCCGTCGCCACGATCCTCTCCGCGCAGACCACCGACAAGCGGGTCAACGAGGTCACCCCGAAGCTCTTCGCGCGCTACCGCACGGCGGCTGACTACGCGGGCGCCGACCGCGGCGAGCTGGAGGAGCTGCTCCGGCCGACCGGCTTCTTCCGCAACAAGACCGACTCGCTCCTGAAGCTGGGGCAGGCCCTCGTCGAGCGGTACGACGGGCAGGTCCCCCGCCGCATGGCGGACCTGGTGACGCTCCCGGGCATCGGCCGCAAGACGGCCAACGTCATCCTCGGCAACGCCTTCGGGGTGCCCGGCATCACGGTCGACACCCACTTCCAGCGTCTCGTGCACCGCTGGCGGCTGACCGCCGAGACCGACCCCGTCAAGATCGAGCACGCGGTCGGGGCGCTCTACGAGAAGCGCGACTGGACGATGCTCTCGCACCGCGTGATCTTCCACGGCCGGCGGGTGTGCCACGCCCGCAAGCCGGCGTGCGGCGCCTGCACGCTGGCCAAGCTCTGCCCGTCGTACGGCACCGGGCCGACCGACCCGAGCGTGGCCGTCAAGCTGCTCAAGGGCCCCCGGGCCCGGGACCTGGCGGCCGCCGCCGGTATCGACCCCGAACTCGTGCCGGCCCAGGCGGTCGCCGCGGAGGTGCCGTGAACCGCCGGATCGCCGCGCTGCTCCTGCCGCTGCTGGTCGCCGCCGCCGCGGGGTGCACCACCACGGGCGTCGAGGAACCGGCCCCGACCCGCCCCCGGGCCGAGCGGCCGTCGCCGTTCGACGACTGCGCGGCGCTCACCACCGCACCGTCGAGCCCCGCCGGGGCCACCACCGCCCCCGGCGCCGGGGACCCGCTGCCCGAGCTGACCCTCTCCTGCTTCACCGGCGGCGCGCCGGTCGACCTCCGGGCCGTACGCGGGCCCGCGGTGGTCAACATCTGGGCGTCCTGGTGCGCGCCCTGCCGCACCGAACTGCCCGCCTTCCAGCGGCTCAGCGAACGGGCCGACGGCCGACTCCGGGTGATCGGGGTGAACAGCCGGGACACCCGCAGCGGCGCGCAGTCCATCGGCGAGGACTTCGGCGTCCGCTTCCCGATGCTGGTCGACCAGGGCGAGGCGCTGCAGCGGGCGCTCAACCGCAACGCGTTCCCGCTCACCCTCTTCGTCGACGGTCAGGGGCGGGTCCGGCACACCGACACGTCCGGCGCGCTGGACGACGCCCGCCTCGACGCGCTGGTCCGCGAGCACCTCGGGGTGGCGGTGCCGGCGTGACCCCGAGACCACCGGAGTGGATGCGGCCGCTGCTGTCCCGGCTCGGCACGGCCCGGGCCGAGGACTTCACCCGGCTGGCCACGCCGGAGAGCGGCGGTCGGGAGAGCGCGGTGCTGGTGCTGCTCGGTGAGCAGCCGGGCACCGGCCCCGACGTGCTCATCCTCCAGCGGGCCGCGACCCTGCGTACGCACGCCGGCCAGCCGGCCTTCCCCGGCGGCGCGGCCGACCCGGACGACGCCGACGCCCCGGCGACCGCGCTGCGCGAGGCGAACGAGGAGGTCGGTCTCGACCCGGGCAGCGTGAGCGTCCTGGCCGAGCTGCCGAAGCTCTGGATCCCGGTCAGCGAGTTCGTGGTGACCCCGGTCCTCGCCTGGTGGCACGCGCCGCACCCGGTGCACCCCTGCGAGCCGGCCGAGGTGGCGCACGTGGCCCGACTGCCGATCGCCGAGCTGGTCGACCCGGCGAACCGGGTGCGCGTACGCCACCCGAGTGGCTGGATCGGCCCGGCCTTCGCCGTCCGCGGCATGCTGGTCTGGGGCTTCACGGCGGGGGTGCTGAGCACCCTGCTCGACATGGGCGGCTGGACCCGGCCCTGGTCGCCGGGACGGCTCGTCGAGCTGCCGCCCACCGGGGCGACACCCGCCCCCTCGGCGGGGACGGACGAGGTCGACGAGACTCCCGTGCGCTGACGTCACGTCACCTTCCGCTAGCGATGGTCATCCGACGAGCCCGCTGCCCGTACGCTTGACCCGTGTCCGCCGTGGATCTCGTCCTCCTGCTGCTCATGCTCGTGTTCGCGATCAGCGGATACCGTCAGGGCTTCGTCATCGGAGCCCTGTCGTTCACCGGCTTCTTCCTCGGCGCGCTGGTCGGCCTCCAGGTCGGGCCGCTGCTCGCCCGCCAGTTCGTCGACAGCGGCACGCGCGTGCTCATCTCCCTGGTGGCGGTCTTCGGCCTCGCGGTGGCCGCGCAGGCCCTCTCCGGCTGGCTCGGTTCCAGCCTGCGCGCGGCGATAACCGGCCAGGTCTTCCGCAAGATCGACGATGTGGGTGGCGCGTTCGTGTCGCTCTTCGCCGTGCTCCTGGTCGCCTGGCTGGTCGCCGTCCCGCTCGGCTCGTCCTCGCTGCCCTGGCTGGCCGCCTCGGTCCGCAACAGCGCGCTGCTCACGGTGGTCGACCGGGTCCTGCCGGACCAGGCCCAACGGTTCTCCACGGCGCTGCGGGACACGGTCGACACCAACGGCTTCCCGGACGTCTTCGGCGACCTCGCGCCCACCCGGGCGCGGCAGGTGGACCCACCCGACCCGGCGCTCGCCGGCTCCCAGGTGGTGGTCAACGGGAAGCGTTCGGTCGTCAAGGTGCTCGGCTCCGCGCCGAGCTGCTCCCGCCGGATCGAGGGCTCCGGCTTCGTGTACGCCGACGACCGGGTGATGACCAACGCCCACGTGGTGGCCGGCACCCGCTCGGTGGCGGTGGAACTGGACGGCGACCGGTACGACGGCGAGGTGGTCGTCTACGACCCGGACCGGGACCTGGCCGTGCTCTACGTGCCGGGGCTGCCCGGCCCGTCGATGCGCTTCGCGGCCGGCAACGCGGGCACCGGTTCGGACGCGATCGTGCTCGGCTTCCCGCTGGACGGCCCGTACAACGCGCAGTCCGCCCGGGTCCGTGACGTCGACCGGATCACCGGACCGGACATCTACTCCTCGCGCGACGTGACCCGGGAGATCTACACGATCCGGGCACTCGTCCGCAGCGGCAACTCCGGCGGCCCACTGGTTTCCTCGAACGGGCTCGTGCTGGGGGTGATCTTCGCGGCGGCGGCGGACGACCCGAACACCGGGTTCGCGGTGACCGCGGCGGAGGCACGGCCCGTGGCCCTGGCCGGCGCCGAGCGCACCCGCGCCACCGGCACCGGCGAGTGCACCTGACCGGTCAGCGGTCGGGCCGGGTACGCGCGCCGTCCGGCACGGGACGCCAGGTGGGCAGGACTGCGGTGGTGGCGGCCACCACGGCCGTACCCAGCAGCACGCCCCCGATCACGTCGCTGGTCCAGTGCACACCCAGGGCCACCCGGCTCAACCCGGTCAGCGCGGCGAGCAGCAGCGCCCCGGCCCAGAGCGCCGCGCGCCGCCCCCCGCCCCGGACGGACGGCAGGAACACCACGAGCACCACCCCGGCCGCGAGGGTGGCGTTGAGCGCGTGCCCGGACGGGAAGGCGTACCCGGCGGCCCGCGCCACCGGGTCGAGCAGGTCCGGGCGGTCCCGGCCCACGAGGAGCTTGAGCAGCGGGCCGAGCAGCCCGCCCGCGAGCATGGTTACCGCGACCCAGAGCGCCATCCGGCGCGCGCCCCGGCGCACCAGCCAGATCACCAGGACCAACGCGGCGGCCCGCAGCGGCATGGGCGCGAACACGTCCGTCCAGACGGTCATGAACCGCACCCAGCCCGGATGGTCCAGCGCGTAGCCGTGCAGCGCGCCGGTCACCGCGGCGTCCAGGCGGTGCAGCGGCGGCCACGCGCCGAGCACGAGCACCGCGAGCAGCGCGAACGGCACGAGCACCAGGAAGGCGGCGACCGCGGCGACGGTCAGCCGCAGCCCCAGCGCGTGGTCCCGGTCGAGCCGGCGGCGCGTCCAGGACGGCCGCTCGGCGGGTACGAGGGTGCGCGGGCCCGGCGTGCTCATGGATCAGTTCTACCCGGGCGCGCGTCGTCAGGCCCGCCGGCGCGTCAGCGGTGCTGCCGGCGTAACCGGCGCACCATCAGCGCCGCACCCGTGAGCAGGGCGACGAACAGCGCGGCGCCCGTCCAGAACCGTTCCGGTGCTGACTCGTCCTGCACGCCGGCGGGACGGGCCGTCCAGCGCGTGTGCTGCCGCGACGCGCCCAGCCCGAGCGGGTCACCGCCGGCACCCGCCACCGACTCGTCCGGCCCGAGGCCCGGCGCCGAACCGAAGCCGACCACGCCGGGGGACGCGTTGTCGTCGAGCGGGTTGCCGGTCACCGGTGGCACGTCGGCGGTCAGCGCGGCCACCGGATCCACCAGGCCGTACCCGAACCGGTCGTCGCGGCCCGTCGGCCCGATGTCGCGGGCGGTGGTCACGAGCCGGTTCACCACCTCGCCGGCCGACATCTGCGGGTAGCGGGACCGGACCAGGGCCGCGGTGGCGGCCACCAGCGGCGCCGCGAAGCTGGTGCCCTGCACCCGCCAGTAGCCGCCCGGGCGGGCACCGACCAGCCCGGTGGCGGGCGCCGTGAGGACGGTGTCCCGGCCGGTGATCGACCCGGACCAGAGGTTCTCGCTGCTGCGTTCCAGGCCGGCGACGGCGATGACGCCCGGCTCCCGGGCCGGGTACCAGACCTTGGTGGTGGTCGAGCTGGCGAGGTTGCCGGTGCAGGCGATCACCACGACGTCCCGCGCGAAGGCGTAGTCGAGGGCGGCGGCGAGGGCCGGGCTGTCGCCGCTGCCGCCGAGCGACAGGTTGATGACCCGGGCACCGTTGTCGACCGCCCAGCGCACCCCCCGGGCGACGATCATCGCGTCGTCGTAGCGGTTCTCGTCGTCGAGGACACGGACCGGCAGGATGCGGGCGTCGGGCGCGAGGCCCACCACCCCGCGCTTGTCGTCGTTGCGCCCGGCGATCAGCCCCGCGACCGTGGTGCCGTGGCCCACCGGGTCGGCCTCCGGGCCGCCGTCGGGGGTCACCAGGTCCAGCCCCGGCAGCACCTGACCGACGAGGTCGGGGTGCGTGGCGTCCACCCCGGAGTCGATGACGGCGACCGTGACACCGCGCCCGGTCGACGTGCGCCACGCCGTGGTGGCGTTCAACTCGTCGAGCTGCCACTGCTCGTCGCGCACCTGGTCCGGCCGGTCGGCGGCGTCGCCCGGCGCGTACGCCACCGGCACCCCGGTGACCGCGTGCGCGGGAACCTCGGCGGCGACGGGCACCGCCGGCCCGGCGACCGCGACGGCCGTCGCCGCGACGCCGAGCAGCGCCCGGCCGGCGATCCGTCGGGCCGCTGCCGGGCAGCTGTGCCGAACCCCAGTCACATCCTCAACCATTCCCGCACCAACACCACGACGATCGGAGATTACCGGGTCTCACGCCGATCCTGGGGTGATCCGTGGACACCGGTCACTGCGCCGGCAGGTGCGCCAGCTGGACGAGGCGTACGCCCTCGCGTCGGGTGACCAGCCGGCCACGGCCGGGTGGCAGCGGGCCGGGACGGACCGGCCCGACGAGCGGCCCCTCGTCCGGGCTGCCGGCCATCACCAGCCCGGCCGTGGACAGCTCGCGCAGGCGCTGGACGATCGGCTCGTACTGGGCCCGGCCGGCGCCACCGGACCGGCGGGCCAACACCAGGTGCAGGCCGACGTCCCGGGCCTGGGGGAGGTACTCCTCCAGGGCCCGCAGCGGGTTCGCCGGCCCGGCCGCCACGAGGTCGTAGTCGTCGACCAGCACGAACAGCTCCGGCCCGGACCACCACGACCGGTCCCGCAGCTGCTGCGGCGTGACCTCGGGGCCGGCGATTCGGCGGGCGAGGTAGCCGGCGGCGGACTCGACGAGGTCGGCCGTGTGCGCGGCCGCCGTGCCGTAGCCGATCAGGTGGTCCGTCGCGATGGCGCCGAGCAGGCTGCGGCGGTAGTCGACGAGGATCACCCGGGCCTGCTCGGGCGTGAACCGCGCGACGATCGTGGCGGCCAGCGCGCGCAGGAACGAGGACTTGCCGCATTCGGCGTCGCCGAAGACCACGAAGTGCGGCTCGACCGTGAAGTCCAGCACGACCGGCCGCAGGTCGGCCTCCGCGATGCCGACCGGCAGCCGCAGCCCGGTCGTCGCCGTGAGGTCCAGATCGGCGTACGGGAGCGCGGGCGGCAGCAGCCGCACCCGCGGGGCGGGCGGCCCGGGCCAGGCGTCGGCGACCCGCTTCACGAGGTCGGCGGTGTCGCCGTCGGTGAGCCGGGGCAGGGCGGTGAGGAGGTGCAGCCCCTCCGCGGTGATGCCGCGCCCCGGGCTCTGCTCCGGCACGTTCGCGGCCGCCCGGCG
Source organism: Micromonospora costi (assembly GCF_003626655.1). Lineage (GTDB taxonomy): Bacteria > Actinomycetota > Actinomycetes > Mycobacteriales > Micromonosporaceae > Micromonospora > Micromonospora costi. The sequence continues at coordinate 1,006,723 of NZ_RBAN01000003.1, read as the reverse complement.
GGCCAGCAGGGAGTCGGCCGGGTCGCCCAGGCGCAGCTCCACCCGGGAGCCGAAGAGGTCCCGGATCGCGGGGCGGAAGTCCAGCCACCGCAGCGCGGTGGTCACGACGTGCACTCCGTACGAGAGGCCCCGGGTCGCCAGGTCGGTGATGAGCGGCTCCAGGTCGTCGTACTCGGCTCGCAGCGTGGTCCACCCGTCCACCACGAGGAACACGTCGCCGAACGGGTCGACGCCCGGCTGGCCGGCCCCGGTCAGACCGGCCCGCCGCTGCCGGTACGCCGCCATCGACTCGACACCCAGCTCCGCGAAGCGGCGCTCCCGCTCGTCGAGCAGGGTGGCGACCTCGCCGACGGTGCGCCGGACGGCGGTCGGGTCGGCCCGCCCGGTGACCCCGCCGACGTGCGGCAGGTCGCGCAGCGCGGCCAGCCCGCCCCCGCCGAAGTCGAGGCAGTAGACCTGCACCTCGCCCGGGGTGTGGGTGAGCGCGAGCGCGCAGACGAGCGTCCGCAGCGCCGTCGACTTGCCGCTCTGCGGCGCGCCCACCACGGCCACGTGCCCGGCCGCGCCGTCCAGCGCCAGCCAGAGCAGGTCCCGCCGCTGCTCGAACGGCTTGTCCACCATGGCGACGGGGACGCCGAGCGCGCCGTGCACGTCCGGGTTGGCGGTGGTGAGGCCACGGGCCGGGTCGGCCGTGAGCGGGCCGAGCAGGTCGTCCAGCGCGGGCGGCTCGTCGAGCGGGGGCAGCCACACCTGGTGCGCCGGGGGACCCTGGCCCGTGAGCCGGTCCACGAGGAGGTCGAGCAGGCTCTCCCGGCCCTCCTCGGCGGCCGCCGACAGGGCCGGGGCGGCCGGTTCGGGCGCCGGCACGACATGGGTGGTGAAGGTGAGCAGCCGGTGCGAGCCGGTCGCGCCGCGGCCGTCCGCCGGGCCGCTGCGGGGCGGCGGACCCGAGACGTACGCGGCCTTGAAGCGGACCAGCGGCTCGGTGCCGGAACGCAGGTAACCGTGACCCGGGGTGCGGGGCAGCTCGTGCGCGTCCGGCACCCCGAGCACGGTGCGCGACTCCAGCGCCGAGAAGGTACGCAACCCGATCCGGTACGAGAGGTGGGTGTCCAGCCCGCGCAGCCGTCCCTCGTCGAGCCGCTGCGAGGCGAGCAGCAGGTGCACGCCGAGCGACCGGCCCAACCGGCCGATCTGGACGAACAGGTCGATGAAGTCCGGCTTGGCGGAGAGCAGCTCGGAGAACTCGTCGCAGACCAGCAGCAGCGACGGCAGCGGCGCGAGCGGGCTGCCCGCGGCCCGGGCGCGTTCGTAGTCGCGCAGGCTCGCGAAGGAGCCGGCCCGGCGCAGCAGCTCCTGCCGGCGGACCAGCTCACCGTTGATGGCGTCCACCATCCGGTCCACCAGCGGCAGCGCGTCCGCCAGGTTGGTGATGACGGCCGCCGTGTGCGGCAGCCGGTCGAACGACGCGAACGTGGCGCCGCCCTTGAAGTCGATCAGCACGACGTTGAGCTGCTCGGAGCTGTGCGTGGCGGCCAGGCCGAGCACCAGGGTGCGCAGCAGCTCGGACTTGCCGGAGCCGGTCGCACCGATGAGCAGCCCGTGCGGGCCCATGCCGTCCTGGGCGGACTCCTTGAGGTCCAGCTCCACGGCGCCGCCGTCGACACCCACCCCGATGGGCACGCGCAGCCGCTCCCGGGCCGGGCGGGGCGCCCAGCCCTGCTCGGCCGTGAACGTCCGCGGGTCGCCGAGGCCGAGCAGGTCGGGCAGGCCCGGGTCGGCGTGCGCCGGGCCGTCCGGGCCACGGGCGGCGCCGGCGAGGCGCAGCGGGGCCAGCCTGCGCGCCACCGCCTCGGCGTCGGCCAGGTCGAGCCGGTCGGCGGTGCCGACCTCGGCGTGCCCGTCGGCCGAGTACGAGTGCAGCCGCCCGTCGCGCAGGTCGAGCAGGAGCGCGTACCGGTCGAGCAGCCGGGGCGGCGGCGTGTCCAGGTCCAGCACGGTGACGGCGTCGATCCCGCCGTCACCGGTCAGGTCGGTGGCGCCCGTGAGGTCACCTCCATCGAGCACCACCACCACGTGCGGCCCGTCGGTCGCCGGGCCCGCGGGGCTGAACCGGGAGCGGCTGCCCAGCACCTCGTCGAGCAGCCGTTCCAGCTCGACCGCGGCGCTCGTGACCAGGCGGACCGGGCCGAGCGCGTCCGTGCGGCTCGGGTGGTGGGCGTGGGGCAGCCACTTGACCCACTCCCAGGCGGCCCGCCGTTCCGGGCCGGCGCAGACCGCGACCAGCAGTTCGTCCGGCGCGTGGAAGACGGCCAGCTGGGTGAGCACGGCACGGACCAGACCACGCGCCGCGGCCCCGGCGTCCGGGCCGCCGTCGGCGGCCGGCGCGGTGCTCCGCTCGGCCGAGCGGGTCGCCCCGGCGGTGTCCCGCACGAACACCCGGGCGAAGCTGCGCAGCGAGAGTGCCACCGGCAGGTCGGGCACCACCGAGTACGCGTCGAGGAACCGGCGTAGCGCGCCGGCCGTCATCGGCTCCAGCTCCTCCAACGGCCGGGTGGCCGGCGGGACCAGCGGGGTGGCCAGCGTCTGCGGCCCCAGGCCGACCCGGACCACGCCGAAGTCGGGGTCGGCGGGCCGGCGCTCCCACACCCGGTGGCTCGCCACGGTCGACCACAGCCGGCCCGGATCGGGGTGCCGGTAGTAGAGGCCGGCCCGCTGCTGCCCGGCGGTGTGCCGTACGCGGTGGCGCAGGGCGGTCAGGTGGCGCAGGTACTCCCGCCGGGCCGCCATCATCTCCGACTTCCGGGGCGTGCCGGAGGCGCTGCCCCAGGAGGTGACCAGCATGGCGAGCGAGGAGAGGCCGAACATCCCGCCCACCACGTACGCGTAGGCGCCGCCGCCGCGACCGAACATCATGGCCATGGCCACCGTGCCCCCGAGCATCGGCAGCACCATGAGCAGCTGCTGCCAGCGGCCGCCGGTCACCGCGGGGATCTCCGGCGGGGCCTCGACCGCCAGCTCACCGACCGGGATCTCCGGCGCCGGCCGGCGGGGTGGGCGCTTGATGACGACCGTGGACACGGACCCTCCCAGAACTCTCGGTAACCCGAGGTTGGCTCATCGTAGGTAAAGTCCTGTTGTCCGCGCAGCCACCTATCCCGCTCGATATGGAGACCGACCGATGTCAATCGGGCTGGCCCGCGTCACGATCAGCGCCCCGCAGCGGCGGCTGGACGTCGCCCTGCCGGAGCAGGTGCCCCTGGCCGAGCTGCTGCCCGACGTGCTGCGGCACGCCGGCGTCGGGCTGGCCGACGACGGCGAGCGGCACGGCGGGTGGGTGCTGCGGCGCACCGACGGGGCGGTGCTGTCGACCGGGCAGGCGCTGCTGCCGCAGGGGGTGCGCGACGGCGAGGTGCTGCACCTGGTCCCGGCCCGCGCGCACTGGCCGGAGCTGGAGTACGACGACGTGGTCGAGGCGATCGTGGACGGCGCGCGACGCCGGGGCGGCGCCTGGTCGCCCGCGGCCACCCGGGTCGCCGTCCTGGCGGTCGCCGGCGTGCCGCTCGCCGTGGGGCTGCTCGCCCTGCTCGGCGGCGGGCCGCAGCACCGGGGCGGCTGGCTGGCCGCCGCGGCCGTGGCGCTGCTGCTCACGCTCGCCGGCACGGCCGCCTCCCGGGCGTACGGAGACGGCGTGACCGCCGCGACGCTGGGCGGCTACGCCCTGCCGTACGCCGCCGCGGCCGGCGCCCTCGCGGTGGGCTCGGGCGACCCGGTCGGTCTGGTCGGTCCGCTGCGCTGGGTGGGCGCGCCCGAACTCCTGGCCGGCGCGGCGGCCCTGCTCCTGGCGTCGCTGCTCGGCCTGCTCGGTGTGGCCACGCGGCTGCGGGTGTTCGTGGCCGGGGCCACGGTCGGGCTGGTCGGCCTGCCGACCGCGCTCGGCGGGCTGCTGCTCGGCCCGGCGGGCACGGCGGCCGTGCTGCTGTGCGTCCTCGTGCTCGCGGTCGGGGTGATCCCGCTGCTCGCCATCCGGCTCGGCAAGCTCCCGCTGCCGCCGATCACCCTGCCCGGCCCGTCCGACGGCGGATCACCGGCCCGCGACCTGCCCGACCGGAGCCGGGTGTACGCCGCGGTGGCGCGTACCGAGGAGATGCTCACCGGGCTGCTGCTCGGGCACGCCGTGCTGGCGGTCGCCGCGGCCGGGGTGCTCGCCCTCACCGGCGGGAGCGCGGGCCGGGTGCTGGTCGCCGTCACCGCCGCGGTGCTGCTGGTGCGGGCCCGGCTCTTCGTGGCGGTCCGGCACCGGGTGCCGCCGCTGCTCGCCGGCCTGGCCGGCGCGACGCTGCTCGGCGGGGTCCTCGCTAGCGATGCGGGCGGCCCCGGCCGGCTCGGGCTGGCCGCCGCAGCCGTGCTGCTGGCCCTGCTGGCCGTGGCGGCCGGCACCACGTACGCCCGGCGGCCGGTCTCGCCGTACCTCGGCCGGATCGCCGACCTGGCCGACACGGCGCTCGTGGTGGCCGTCGTGCCGGTCGCCTGCGCGGTGCTGGGCCTGTACGAACGGGCCCGCGGGCTGCTCGGGTGAGCGGCGCGCGGGCCCGTCGGAGGTGTTGGAAAGCGGTCAGTGCGCGGCTTCGCCGCGCTCCTCGGCCTCCTTGGCCCGTTGGTACGAGGCCCGGATCTCGGCCTCGGCCTCGGTCCGCCCCACCCAGGTGGCGCCCTCGACCGACTTGCCCGGCTCCAGGTCCTTGTAGACCTCGAAGAAGTGCTGGATCTCCAGCCGGTCGAACTCGCCCAGGTGGTGGATGTCGCGCAGGTGCTCCTGGCGCGGGTCCTCGTAGGGGACGCAGAGGACCTTGTCGTCGCCGCCCTTCTCGTCCGTCATCCGGAACATGCCGATGGTGCGGCACCGGATGAGGCAGCCGGGGAAGGTCGGCTCGGGCACCAGCACCAGGGCGTCCAGCGGGTCGCCGTCCTCGCCCAGGGTGCCCTCGATGAACCCGTAGTCGGCCGGGTACTGGGTCGACGTGAAGAGGGTGCGGTCCAACCGGATGCGGCCGGTCTTGTGGTCCACCTCGTACTTGTTGCGGTGACCCTTGGGGATCTCAACCGTGACGTCGAAATCCATGTGCACGCTCCCTCGTTTGCCCACGCTGGCCAACGGAACCATCGGCGCCGCCCGGACAGGTGAAACCCACCCGCCAGCCTCGGCCGCCGCATAGTGTTCGGACCGAAGTAGTGTCACCCAAGCCAATTTCCGCAGGGGGAGGAGGGGGCCGTGGGGAGGGAAGATTCACACTACCGCCCGGACGCGGGGTCTGGACGTGGTACCGGACGATCTGGTTCGGGCGGTGCGAGTGGTCGCGTACCGGTGCCCGGCGCCCAGCCTCCCCGCCCCTCCGGAGCCGGTCCCGACCCTGCTCCGCCCGCCTGGCCCGGGCCGGCCGACCCGCCGGGCCGCTTTCCCTCGCTGGGCCCCGACCGGCCGATGACACCCCCCGCCTTCCCCGGCGGGCCCGCCCCGACCTCCGGGATCCCGACCAGCCCGGCGCCCGCCGGGCCGCGGCGGGACCACCAGGCGGCCGAGCACGGGTACGCGACCGCGGGCGCCGCCGCGCCGACGGCCGGCCGGGCCCGGGTCGAACCGTCCGGCGGCGGCCCGGTCACCGGCGGCGCCGGCCCGGTGAGCGTCCCGCCCGCCACGCCACCACCGGCCACCCCGAACCCCCGCGGCCGGCGGCTGCCGGTGGTGCTCGCCGTGGTGCTGCTGCTCGTCCTGGCCGGTGCCGGCGTGGCCGTGGTGCGCCCCGGTCCGGTCGCCGGCTGGTTCGGCGCCGCCGACGACGACCCGACGGCCGCCGCGGCCGCGCCCGAGCCCAGCCCGTCGGCCGTGCTGGCCGGATCGGACCCGAACGCCCCCCTGCCCAGCCCCGACGGGGTACGCGCCGCGCTCGACCCGCTGGTCGGGGCGGCGGCCCTCGGCGACCGGGTGAACGTGTCGGTGGCGGACGTGGCCACCGGGCAGTCGCTCTTCGCCAAGGGCGCGGACGACGGGACCGTGCCCGCCTCCGTGACCAAGCTCGTGACCGGGGTCACGGTGCTCGCGGCGAAGGGGCCCGCGTACCGGATCCCGACCCGCGCCGTCGCCGGGGCGAACCCGGGCGAGGTGGTCATCGTGGGCGGGGGCGACCCGACGCTCGCGGTCGACAAGAAGGGCTTCTACCCGGACGCCGCGCGCCTCGACGACCTCGCGGCTCAGGTGAAACAGGCACTCGGGGGCACCGCGCCCACGAAGGTGATCGTCGACTCCTCGCTCTACTCCGGTCCGGTCTTCGAGCCGGGCTGGGACGCGGACATCCCCACCGGCGGCTACGGCGCGGCGATCACCGCCCTCATGACCGACGGCGCGCGGGCGGACGTGCCGCAGGCGAAGAAGGATCACCAGTCGGGCGACCACGGCGCCGAGCGGGTGTCGCAGCCCGACCTGAGCGCGGGCCGCTCGTTCGCCCGGCTGCTCGGCCTCCCGTCGAGCGCGGTCAGCAAGGGCACGGCGCCCGCGGCGGGCGCCGACGCCACGGCCGGCGCCCCCGGCAGCGAGCTGGGGAAGGTGGAGTCCCCGCCGCTGGTCCGCCTGGTCGACATCATGATCACCGACAGCGACAACGTGATCGCCGAGGCGATGGCCCGTCAGGTCGCGCTGGCGCGGAACAAGCCCGCCTCGTTCAGCGGCGCGGCCGCCGCCATGGACGAGGTGGCGGGTGAGCTGGGCCTGCCCGCCGACGAACTGTCCCTCGCCGACGGCAGCGGCCTGTCCCGGACCGACCGGATCAGCCCGTCGCTGCTCACCGACCTGATCACGCTCGCCGGGAACGGCGGTCACCCGGAGCTGGCCGCGATCTTCGGCGGGCTACCGGTCGGCGGCTGGTCGGGCACGTTGGGCGGACGCTACGAGACGGCCGGCACGAAGGCCGGCGCCGGGGTGGTCCGCGCCAAGACCGGGACGCTGACCGGGGTGCACGCCATCGCCGGCCTGGTGACCACCGCCGACGGGCGGCTGCTCACCTTCGCCGTGCTCACCGACCGGGTGCCGGCCGACGGGCTGGAGTCCGCGCGGGTGGCGCTGGACCGGATCGCCGCCACGCTGGCCGGCTGCGGCTGCCGCTGAGCCGTCCGGCGCGGCTGAGAGGGCGCCGTCGGTCGAGAGCCGGTCGCCCGCTGGGCGGCCGTCGGTTCCGCCCCCCGTCCGTCGATGCCCCGGCGCGAGCAGGGGTCGGGGTGTTCCGGCGCGGGTACGGTGGGTGCATGGCGCAGTTCGTGGACTGGGATCTGGCCGCCGCCACGGCGGGGGCGCTGGGCAAGTCGGGCCCCCGGGTGTCGTACGCCGAGGCCACCGACGTGGTCGGCGACCTGCGGCGCCTGACCGAGGAGGCAGCCGGGCACGTGGCCGACTACACCGGTCTGCGGGCGCAGGTGACCCACCCGCCGGTGCGGGTGGTCGACCGGCGGGACTGGGCCGCCACCAACATCGCCGGGCTGCGGGAGGTGATCAGCCCCCTGGTCACCCGCCTCGCCGGCGACAAGCGGCCCGGAGCGCTCACCGAGGCCATCGGCTCCCGCCTCACCGGCGTGCAGGCCGGCACCGTCCTGGCCTACCTCTCCGGCCGGGTCCTCGGCCAGTACGAGGTCTTCTCCGCCGACCCGGGGCAACTGCTGCTCGTGGCCCCGAACATCGTCGAGGTGGAGCGGAAGCTCGGCGCCGACCCGCGTGACTTCCGGCTGTGGGTCTGCCTGCACGAGGTGACCCACCGGACGCAGTTCACCGCGGTCCCGTGGATGCGGGCGTACTTCCTGGGCGAGGTGCAGGCGTTCGTGGACGCGTCCTCGGGCGGAGAGCACCTGGTGGAGCGGCTGCGCCGCGGCGTGGCCACCCTGTCCGACGCGATCCGCGACCCGGAGAGCCGCACCAGCGTGCTGGACCTCGTCCAGACGCCGGCCCAGCGTGCCGTCCTGGACCGGCTCACCGCGCTGATGACGCTGCTCGAAGGGCACGCCGAGTTCGTGATGGACGGCGTCGGGCCGCAGGTCATCCCGAGCGTCGACCGGATCCGGGCCGCGTTCAACCGGCGCCGTGAGGCCGGCAACCCGCTGGAGAAGGCGGTGCGCCGGGTGCTCGGCATCGACGTCAAGATGCGCCAGTACGCCGAGGGGCGCAAGTTCGTGCACGGCGTGGTGGAGCGGGTCGGCATGGAGGGCTTCAACAAGATCTTCGGCTCCCCGCTCACGCTGCCCCGGCTCGAGGAACTCGGCGACCCGGACGCCTGGGTGGCCCGGGTGCACGGGCCGACCGGCCCGCTGCGCTCGGCCGGCTGACCGTACGTCCGTGGCCGTCCTCGCCCCGCCGGTGGCCGCGATCCGGGTGGCGGTCCGCGACGCGTTGAGCGGCCTGCCCGGGGACGGGCCGGTGCTGGTCGCCTGCTCGGGTGGCGCCGACTCGCTCGCGCTGGCCGCCGCCACCGCGTTCGTCGCGCCGCGGCTCGGCCGGTCCGCCGGCCTCGTGACCGTGGACCACGGGCTCCAGCCCGGCTCCGCCGAGCGGGCCGCCGCGGTCGCCGACTGGGCGGGCGAGCTGGGCCTCACGCCGGTGGAGGCGGTCCGGGTCGAGGTGGCCGGGCGGCCCGGTGGCCCGGAGGCGGCCGCCCGCGACGCCCGCTACGAGGCGCTGGTGGCCGCCGCGCGGCGGCACGGGGCGTCCGCGCTGCTCACCGGACACACCCGCGACGACCAGGCGGAGACCGTGCTGCTCGCGTTGGCCCGCGGCGCCGGCCCGCGTGGCCTGGCCGGGATGCCCGCCCAGCGGGACCTGGCCGGGGTGCCGCTGCTGCGGCCGCTGCTCGCGATCACCCGGGAGGAGACCCGGGCGGCCTGCACGGCGCTCGGCCTCAAGCCGTGGGTGGACCCGCACAACAGCGACCCCGCGTACGCCCGCTCCCGCGTCCGGGCCGAGGTGCTGCCCGCCCTGGTCCGCGCGCTCGGGCCGGGGGTCCTGGACGGGCTGGCCCGTACCGCCCGGCTGGTGGCTGACGACAACGCCGCCCTCGACGACCTGGCCGACGCCGCGCTGGCCGCGGCCCGGCACCCGGACGGCGGGCTCGCCGTGCCGGAGCTGGCCGCCCTGGCGGCCGCCGTACGCGGTCGGGTCCTGCACGCCTGGGCCCGTGAGCTGGGCGCGCCGCCGAGCGCGCTGTCCCACCGGCACGTGGGTGCGCTGGACGCGCTGGTGACCGCGTGGCGCGGCCAGGGCGCCGCGTACCTGCCGGGGGGCCTGCGCGTACGCCGGCAGGCCGGCCGCCTGTTCGCCGACCCGGGCTCCGCTCAGCCGACCTGAGTCCGGTCCCGGAACGTCGTGCGGTAGCTGTGGGGGGTGGCGCCCACCCGGCGGGTGAAGTGGTGGCGCAGCGCCGCCGCGTCACCGAAGCCGGCCCGGTCGGCGACCGCCTCGACGCTGAGCCCGGTCTCCTCCAGCAGGCGTCGGGCCAGCAGGACCCGCTGGTTGGTCATCCAGTCGTGCGGCGTGGTGCCGGTCTCGGCGCGGAACCGGCGGGCGAACGTGCGCGGGGCCATCCCGGCCCGGGCGGCCAGTTCGTCCACGGTGACTGTGCGGTCCAGGTGCCCCATCAGCCACTCCAGCACCGGCTCCAGGGTGGGTGCCTCGGGCACCTTGGGGATCGGCGCCTCGATGTACTGGGACTGGCCGCCGTCGCGGTGCGGCGGCACGACCATCCGCCGGGCGAGCCGGGTCGCGGTGGCCGAGCCGTGCTCCTCGCGGACGAGGTGCAGGCAGGCGTCGATGCCGGCGGCCGTGCCGGCGCTGGTGAGCAGCCGCCCGTCGGCCACGTAGAGGTTGTTGCAGCGCACGCGCGCCAGCGGGTGCAGCCGTTGCAGCTCGTCGACGTAGCGCCAGTGGGTGGTGCACTCGCGCCCGTCGAGCAGCCCGGCCGCGCCGAGGAGGAAGGCGCCCGAGCAGACGCTGAGCAGATGGGCGCCCCGAGCGTCGGCCCGGCGCAGCGCGTCGAGCACCGGTTCGGGCGCCGTCCGGCAGGTGTCGTGCGCGGGCACCGCGACGAGGTCGGCCTCCTCCACCGGGCCGAGGTCGGCGTGCGGGACCAGGCCGAACCCGGACGAGGCGCGTACCGGGGCGCCGCCGGGGCTGCACACGTGGAAGCGGTAGCCGGGGAAGCCGTCGGCCGTGCGGTCGGTGCCGAAGACCTCGGCGATCACGCCGAGCTCGAACGGCGCCACGCCGTCGAGGGCGATGACGGCCACGGAGCGGAGCATGTGACGAGGGTAACCCACCAGGTGGCAGGAAATCGATGCTCAGTGGCATTCCTGCCACTGTCCGGGCCGGTCGAGGCGGCGCAGACTGGGGTCAAGTCCGGTGCGCACCGGCGGCGAAACCGACAGCAATCATGCGAAAGCGAGCGCCGCCATGGAGTCCCTGCTCTTCCTGCTGTTCCTCGTTCTCCTCGCTGCCGCCTCGGCGGCCGGCCTGACGGCCGACAGCCACGACTCGGCCGACTGGAAGCCGACCGAGGGTGGCCGCCGCCCGCGGTCCCGTACCTGCTGATGTGTTTGATCCGATTCTGCCGAGAAAATCCCCGGCGGGACCGCGCCAAAAGGGGCGGCCCCGCCGACGGCGGTCGGCCGGCGTACGGCAGGCTAGGAGCCATGGCAGACGGCTCCTGGTACGACGCCGACATCGACCACGTGATCATCTCCGAGGCGCAGATCCGCGAGAAGACGGCGGAGCTGGCCAAGCAGGTTTCCGCCGACTACGCGCACGTCGAGGACGGGCTGCTGCTCGTCTGCGTGCTCAAGGGCGCGGTGATGTTCATGGCCGACTTCGCCCGGGCGCTCGGCCGGAACGGTCCCCCCGCCGAACTGGAGTTCATGGCCGTCTCCTCCTACGGCCAGGGCACCACCTCCTCCGGCGTGGTCCGCATCCTCAAGGACCTCGACCGGGACATCGCCGGCCGGCACGTGGTGGTCGTCGAGGACATCGTCGACTCGGGCCTCACGCTCTCCTGGCTGCTGCGGTACCTGGAGTCCCGGTCGGCGGCGAGCGTCGAGGTGGTCGCGCTGTTCCGCAAGCCGGACGCGGTCAAGGTCCCGGTCCCGGTGAAGTACGTGGGCTTCGACATCCCGACCGAGTTCGTGGTCGGCTACGGGCTCGACTTCGGCGAGCGCTACCGCGAGCTGCCGTACGTGGGCGTCCTCAAGCCCGAGGTCTACGCCCGCTGAGCGGTTCTCGTATCGGCTTTCATCGAGCCGACGTTCAGCGGACTCTCAGTCTTTCCGACTACCTTTGACGGCGGTGGCGCGGAGGCATCTCCGCGCCCGGCCCCTCGACCGCGTGACCGGGTGATCGCAGGTGGCCGGGTCAGGACTCCCCGCCACGCCGGTCTCCGCCCGGTAGCCGTACGTGTTCGGCTCGGGCTGGCGGCCCCCGGTTCCACGGGGCGCACGGTCGATGCCCGATGTGCGCCGAGTGCGGGGCTCGCAAGCTCACTCCGTGCGCACACGGTGTACCGTCGAATGACCGCGGCGCGGCAGAATGTCGTGTCTCGGGGGTCGAGGCCGGCCCGCACGGCGGCTCCGGCCGCCGCCACAGGCGGCGACATCATCAGACGGTCAGGACGTCGATCAGGAGGATGCGGGCGCCTTGGCGCTCGACAACAGCATGGAACGTACGCGTTTCTTCCGCCGACCGGTGGTCTGGATCATCCTGGTCATCCTCGGCGCCGTTGTGCTCAGTCAGTTGTTCACCTCGGGTCCCAGTTACCACCGGGTGGACACTTCCGTTGCGCTCGACCAGTTGCACACTGCGAAGATCAATAAGGTCGTCTTCCAGGACAAGGAGCAGACGCTCCAGATCGACCTGGCACAGAAGGCCAAGTTCGACGACACGACCACGGACCGGATCCAGGCCCAGTTCCCCGCCGAGGTGGGCGACCAGGTCTGGCAGGAGGTCCTGGACGCCAAGGCGGCCAACCGGGTCACCGGCCCCGCCGACACGAAGGTGTCGTCGGACAGCATCTGGGTGAGCCTGCTGGTCAACCTGCTTCCCATCGTGCTGCTCGTGCTTCTGCTGCTGTTCTTCATGTCGCAGATGCAGGGCGGCGGCTCGCGGGTGCTCAACTTCGGCAAGTCCAAGGCGAAGATGATCACCAAGGACACGCCGAAGACCACCTTCGCGGACGTCGCGGGCGCCGAGGAGGCGGTGGAGGAGCTCCACGAGATCAAGGACTTCCTCCAGAACCCGGCCAAGTACCAGGCGCTGGGCGCGAAGATCCCGAAGGGCGTCCTGCTCTTCGGTCCTCCCGGCACCGGTAAGACGCTGCTGGCCCGCGCGGTCGCCGGCGAGGCCGGGGTGCCCTTCTACTCCATCTCCGGTTCGGACTTCGTCGAGATGTTCGTCGGCGTCGGCGCCAGCCGGGTCCGCGACCTGTTCGAGCAGGCCAAGGCGAACGCCCCGGCGATCGTCTTCGTCGACGAGATCGACGCCGTCGGCCGGCACCGTGGCGCCGGCATGGGCGGCGGCCACGACGAGCGGGAGCAGACCCTCAACCAGCTGCTCGTCGAGATGGACGGCTTCGACACCAAGGGCGGGGTCATCCTGATCGCCGCCACCAACCGGCCGGACATCCTCGACCCGGCGCTGCTGCGTCCGGGCCGCTTCGACCGGCAGATCCCCGTGGACGCGCCGGACATGGAGGGCCGCAAGGCCATCCTGCGGGTGCACGCCAAGGGCAAGCCGTTCACGCCCGACGTCGACCTCGACTCGGTGGCCCGGCGTACCCCGGGCTTCAGCGGCGCCGACCTGGCCAACGTGATCAACGAGTCGGCTCTGCTCACCGCCCGCAAGGACCAGCGGGCGATCACCAACGACTCCCTCGAGGAGTCGATCGACCGGGTGATCGCCGGTCCGCAGCGCCGGACCCGGGTGATGAGCGACCAGGAGAAGAAGATCACGGCGTACCACGAGGGTGGCCACGCGCTGGTCGCCTGGGCGCTGCCGCACGCCGCGCCGGTACACAAGGTGACGATCCTGTCCCGCGGTCGCTCGCTGGGCCACACCCTGGTGCTGCCCACGGAGGACAAGTACACCCAGACCCGGGCCGAGATGATCGACACCCTGGCGTACGCGCTGGGCGGCCGGGCCGCGGAGGAACTGGTCTTCCACGAGCCCACCACCGGTGCCGGCAACGACATCGAGAAGGCCACCCAGCTGGCCCGGGCGATGATCACCCAGTACGGCATGAGCTCCAAGCTCGGTGCGATCAAGTACGGCACCAGCGGCGACGAGCCGTTCCTCGGCCGCAACATGGGCCACGAGCGGGACTACTCGGACGCGGTGGCCGCCGAGATCGACGGCGAGATGCGGGCGCTCATCGAGCTGGCCCACGACGAGGCCTGGGAGATCCTGGTCGAGTACCGGGACGTCCTGGACAACATCGTGCTCGAGCTGATGGAGAAGGAGACCCTCTCCACGGCCGACATGGCTCGCATCTGCGCCCGGGTGGTCAAGCGGCCGCCGCTCGCGCCGTACAACGGCTTCGGCAAGCGCCAGCCCTCCACCGAGCCGCCGGTGCTCACGCCGGCGGAGAAGGAGGCGCTCAAGGCGCAGGCCCAGGCCGACGGCGCGCAGGCGGGTGTCGGTGGCACCTCCTCGAACAACTCGGACGGTACACACTGAGCAGCACGGACCCGGCGGCCAGCTCCCAGAGGGGGCTGGCCGCCTCCGCGACCGAGCCCGACGGTGACGACGGGCTGGACTACATCGCCGCCCGCCTGATCAACGGCAAGCTGACCGGCGGCCCGGTCGAGGAGACCGTCGACCTGGCCCGGATCGAGAAGGCCGTCCGCGAGATCCTGATCGCGGTCGGGGAGAACCCCGACCGCGACGGGCTCCAGCAGACGCCGGCCCGGGTGGCGCGGGCGTACGCCGAGCTCTTCGCCGGTCTCCGGGTCGACCCGGCCCAGGTGCTCAGCACCACCTTCGAGGCCAACCACCAGGAGCTGGTGCTCGTCCGCGACATCGACGTGATGAGCCTCTGCGAGCACCACCTGCTCCCGTTCCGGGGCAGCGCGCACATCGGCTACATCCCCGGCCCCGACGGGCGGATCACCGGGCTGTCCAAGCTGGCCCGGCTGGTCGAGGTCTACGCCCGCCGCCCGCAGGTCCAGGAGCGGCTCACCTCGCAGATCGCCGACCTGCTCATGGCCAAGCTCGCGCCGCGCGGCGTGATCGTCGTGCTCGAGTGCGAGCACATGTGCATGGCGATGCGCGGCATCCAGAAGTCCGGCGCACAGACGATCACCTCGGCCGTGCGCGGCACGCTCCAGAACGACGCGAAGTCGCGGGCCGAGGCGATGGCCCTCATCCTGCCCCGCTGACGCCCGCGTACCACCGGCCGGCCCGACCTGCGACTCAGGTCCGGCCGGCCGCGGCGTGTCGAGCCGCGCCTTCCCCGGTGCGGCCGGCGCGCGGTCTCTGGCTCGTCAGCCGGCCAGCATCGCGAGCAGCAGGCCCGCGGTGACCAGCACCGCGGGCACGAGGCACACCAGCGCACCGAACCGCGACGTGCGGTCCAGCCGCTCACCCGGGCGCGTCCGGAAGATCCGCCCGACGCCGAGCCAGCCGGCCACGAACGCCACCGCCGGCATCGGCAGCCCGCAGATCAGCGCCGCCACGGTGGCCGGTCCCGTGCCCGTCGCCGCGTACACCACGACCTGGATGAGCGGCACCAGCAGCGCCAGCGGCCCGTACACCAGAAGGTTCCGCGGTCGGGCGGACCAGGTCGCCGGCCGGAGCGGCCGCCGGGCCACCAGCGCCGCGTCCGCGGCCTCGACCCGCTCGCGGGCCGTCCGCAGCGCGGCCAGGACCGTCGCCGGCCCACCGGCCATCGCCCGGGAGGCCTCGGTCACCTCCGGCGGCGACGGCAACAGCGAGATCGGGGGTACGCCCCGCTCGCGCAGCCGCGACTGCTGGGCGGCGAGCCGGGTGCGTACCTCGGTCAGTTCCTCACGGGCCGCCTGGACGGACCGGGCCTGCTCACCGGCGGCGGCCGCCGCGGCCCGCCGGACGCCGTCCAGCTGCCGCGCCGCGGCCAGGTAGTCCTGCCAGGCGTCCGTGGCGGCCACGGGCGGCGACGACTCCCGCTCCCCGGCCGTACGCTGCCGGCCCGGCCCTGCCGCACCCCGGCCGTCGGCCTGCGTGGCGGTGGCCGCAGCACGCCCGTCCCGGCTCATGCCCGCCGCCTTCCGCCTCGCTCGTTCCGGCCCCACCGCGCCGCTACGGCGCCCGCTCCCCGCCGGCCCCCCGGTCCTGCGCCGACCGCGCAGCATCGGCGATCGCTCATCGTGGCGTCCCCTCCTCGGCGAACGGGACCAGCACCACACCCCGCTCGTCGGGACCGTCCCAGAGCACCACCCGAGCCGGGCGTGGCCGCCACTCCACCGGCCGGTGGAAGACGGCGGCGAGCTGTGCGCCGGGCACGTCCACGGCGGCCACGGCCGCGAGCTTGTCCACCGCGTCCTCCGGCCCCAGCAGGGCGGCGAACGGCGGCACCACCCGCCACCAGGCGAGCAGGTGCCGCCCGGCCGGCGGACCCTCCCGGAGCAGCGCCCGCAGCCGGTCGACCGGCAGGTCGTCCGCGCCGGCGCGGTCCGCGCCGAAGATCACGAGGTACGTCTGCTCGGCCCCGCACGCGGTGTCACCGTCTCCGTCGTCCCCGGCACTCTCCGGCCCCGTGCCGGGGTCCGGGCTGGTGCGGGCGTCCGGGCTGGTTCGGGTGGCGCCCGGGACGATGCTGGCGTCGTTGGCGTCCGGGCTGGTGCCGGCGTCCGGGTCGGTTCGGGCGTTCCGGGGGGCGCCCGCCGCCGTGTCGAGCAGGTCGGCGACGTCGACCATCGTGGCCGCGTACCGGTCGGCCAGCTCGGCGGTCAGCGCCTCGGCCAGCGGACGGCACTCCGGGTCGGGTGCGGCGACGACGAAGCGGGCGCTCCCCGGCGCGTGGTGCGCCGCGGTGCTCCGGACCGCCGTGGTCAGCAGCCGGACCGCCTCCGCGCCGGGTCCCAGGACCGCCAGGTTGCGGCCCGCCGCCGGCCCCAGCGGCACGGCCACCGTCGACCGGGCCACGTCGACCGCCCGGCCCAGCAGCGCCGCAGGCGCGTGGGCCTGCCCGGTGGCGGCCGCCCGGAAGCGCGGATCGTTGCGGAGCAGCGGCCGGGCGTACCCGGCGAAGACCACCGGTGGGGCGCTGCCCTCCGGCCGGGCCGACCACAGCTCGTGCCGCAGGCGCTCCACGACCTCCGGTTCGTCCTGCGGGTCCGGGTACCGGATCAGCCGCTCGTGTCCGCGTACCGCGCCCCGGGGGCCGCCCAGCCCGCCCGCGGTGTTGACGACGGCGCTGCCCACCGGCAGCCCGGCCGCCGAGTCGTTCGTGGGCTCCAGCACGGCGCCGCCGCCCGGCAGCGCCACCCGGACCGGGAACTGGCCCAGCAACGAGTCCCGGTGCCCGCCGTCCGACCGGCCGGGCAGCCCCAACGCGCCGGCGCCCGCCAGCACCAGGTGCACGCCGTACGTCCGGCCGGCCCGGGCAAGCGCGTCGAGGCGGGCCGCGGCGTCGGCGGCCAGCCGGTCCCGTTCGGCGAACAGCAGCGGCAGGTTGTCGACCACGCAGACGATGCGCGGCAGGGCCGTGTGCTGCCGCAGCTCGGCGAAGCGCTGCCCACCCGCCCGGCGGGCGGCCTCCTCGCGACGGCGTACCTCCGCGGCCAACTGCTCGAAGAGGTCCCGCACGTACTCCCGGTCGGCCGTCATCGCGGCCGCCCGCACCTGCGGGATCCACGACCGGTCCCGTTCGGTCTGGAGGAACTCCACGAAGGACTTGCCGGCACCCAGGTCCGCGAGGTAGAGGACGAGTTCCTCCGGGCCGTACCGTGCGGTGAGGCCGAGCAGCGCCGCCGTGAGGAAGGCTGCCCGGCCACCGTCGGCGCGTCCGCTCACGAGCCAGTGCGGGGTCAGTTCGGTGAAACCGAGCGGCACGGGCCGGCCGCCCGCGTCGCCCACGGTCGTGGTCAGCCCGTCGACGGAGTCGGCCGACCACAGGTCGTCGCCGGTCGGTGGGAGCAGGTCGGCCAGCGCCAACCGGGAACCCGCCTCGACCTGCGCGGCGAGCCGGCGGCAGACCGCGTCGACCAGGTCGCCCGGCGGGTCCGACTCGACGAAGACCGGCGAGTTCAGCCCGCCCGGCGTCTCCGCCCCCGGGCTCGTGAACGAGGTGCCCGGCGGGTCGCCCAGCAACGCGTACGCGTTCCGCAGGGCGATCGTGGTGGCCCGCGGCAGCGGCGGCCGGTGGGCGTACGGGCCGGGACCGGCCCAGCCCGCGACGACCAGGTGCAGCCCGGCGGACGGGCCCTGCTCGGCCAGCGCCTCGATACGGGCCAGGTCGGTCGGCCCGGTCAGCTCGGGCAGGGCCGCGATCACGAGCAGCAGCGTCCGGTCGTGCCGCCTCCGGCCGCTGGCCCCCGGCGCCACCCACTGCTCGGCCTCCGTCAGCAGCGCCCGCAGGCCCGCCACGTCCGTCGCCGGCGGCGGAAGGAGACCGGCATCGGCCAGCGCGCCGAACGGCGCCAGGGTCGTGCCGACGGCGTCCACGGCACGCACCAGCAGCGCCCCGGCCGGCGTCGCGCCGAGGGACCGCAGCAGGACGGCGCGCAGCAGCCCTGCCACCCGGGCGTCCCGGGCATCGGTGTCGATGCTCAGGTGACCCGTGCCGACCAGCGGCACCAGGGCGGGGAAGCGGGCGTCGTCCAGCGGAGCGGCCGTGCCGATCCGGACGAACGGTGGTGGGCCCTCGCCGGGCGGTGCGTCGGCCGTGAGCCTGTCGAAGGGAGCCCCGGACCATCCGGGAGCCACCAGCGCGGCCACCGTACGCAGCCGGTCCGCCAGGTCGTACTGGCGGCGCTGGTCGGCGGGGGCCGGGCGGGTCTCGTCGAGGATGTCGGCGGCGGCCGTCGCGGCGGCGGCGGCCCGGCGATGCAGAGCGGCGGCGCGGTTCGTGCGTGCCTTCGGTCCGGCCACCGCGTCCACCCCCTCTGTCCGAGGTTGGCAACCTCCCCGAGCAGAGACGGTATCCCAGGTCGCCCCGCTAACCCCGGAGGTACGGCGCTGGTGCCCTGGTGTCGTCGGCGATCTCACCGGAGGGAGAGCGGCCGGTCACGATCCGCGGCAACTGGGGCATTGGGTACGGGGGCGATGACGGATAGCCTCAGGAGGTGGAATCAGTGCAGCCCCCCGCCGGTTCCCAGGTCTCCCGCGTACCGGCGCAGCGGCCCCCCTCCGAGCAGCTGCCACCGCCTTCGGCGGCCCCCGCGCCGGAGCGGCCGCGCCAACGGTTGCGCACCGTCCTCACTGTCGTCGCGGGAGTGCTCGCGCTGCTCTGCCTCGGCGGCGCCATCACCGGCTACGTCCTGTACGACCGCGCCACCACCCCCGACCGCAGCGCCCCCGACGTGGTGGTGGCCAGCTACATCCAGACCTTCCTCAATGAACGCAACGACACGAAGGCAAAGCAGTTCACCTGCGACGGCGGAGCTCAGCTGGGGCAGCTCGGAGCGTTGCGTGACGACCTGGTTGCACGCGAGCAGCGGTTCGGAGTGTCCATCTCGGTGAGCTGGGGGGGCCTTGAGGTGCAGAGGAACGGCGACCGTGCCGACGTCGACGTCGAGCTGATCATCTCGGCCATGGTCGACGGCATCACCCAGAGCGATCGCCAGTCGTGGAGGTTCAGCACCCGGCTGAGCGACAACTGGCGCGTCTGTGAAGGGGCCCGATCGAGCTGACGCTACTCGACCCACAGCAGGTGCACCGGTACCTCCAGAGTGGTCGGTGCCTGCCCCCGCCAGGCCCAGCGATACCACTCGACCTCGGGCGTGACACGGACGCAGATGTCCCCGTCGGCGCCGGAGTAGGTCTCGGTGACCGCGCGCAGGTCGCGGTGCTCGGTCGAGTCGGCGACGTGCACCACCCGCCGTCCGGTGACCGCGTCCGCGTCGATGACGGGCGTGGGCTCGCGGTGGCTCGGGCCGTCCAGTGAGACGAGCCGGATGCCCGGCTCGCGAGGTGCCGTTGCGGCGGCGGACCTCGTGCCGATCGTCTCGACCCAGACCCGTTCCACGGGGATCAGCGGCGCGAAGACCTCCACCTGGTCGGTCTCGGCGCGGTACCACTCGTGCTCGGGAATGATCGGCACGTAGGTGCGGCTGCCCTGCACCACCCGCTCGTCGGCGCGCAGGTCACCACGCCACCCGAGGCCGGGCAGGCCGACGAGGACCCGTCGTCCGCGCAGCTCGACGCGCCCGGAGGCCGGCACGACCTCGATGGGGCGCGGCGGCAGCGGCGCCCAGTCCGGCCGGCCGGCGAACGGGTCGGGAAGGGGCCCGGTCATCGTGGCGGACGCCTACTCTTCCGGTCCGAGCGGGGCCCCGCGCTGTGCCATGAACGGCACCGGATCGATGGCCCCCCGGCTGCTCCGGTCGGCGTCCCCGTGGACCTCGAAGTGCAGGTGGGGACCGCTGGAGTTGCCGCTGCTGCCGACCTCGCCGATGACTTCGCCGGCCGCGACCCGCTGCCCCGGGGTCACCCGGGGCTGACGCACCATGTGGCAGTAGCGGGTGATGACACGACCCGCGTGCAGGATGTCCACGAACCAGCCGCAGCCCCCCTTGCCCGGGTAGCCGTCGACGTCGCAGCTGTGGTTTCCGCTGCTGTCCGGGTCGCAACGGGCCACCAGCACACGTCCGGTGGCGGCGGCACGGATCGGGGTGCCCTTCTCCGCCGCGATGTCCACGCCGTTGTGCCGGGGGCGGCTCGCGGTGCGGAAGCCGGAACCGACGCCCCCGGGAATGGGCGCCGTGTAGCCGGAGGCGGCTATCTTCCCGTCGGCCGCGGCGTCGCAGACCGACCTCCGCCCGATCTGCACCGTCCGGGCCGCGCCACCCGCCAGCGCGTCCACAATCTGCCCGGCGACGTCCTCGTGCTTGGCGTACGCGTCCGGGAACGCGCTCACCTGCACCTTCTGCGCGGCGAGGGTGAGCGGCATGTCCTGCCAGCCGGGCACGGCGAGCAGCTTCTCGTAGAACTTCCTGGCCGCGTAGGCCGGGTCCATCCGCTGGGTGACGCTCCCCCAGGAGGCGCGTTGCTGGAACAGACCCAAGGAGTCGTGGTCGGCGCCCACCCCTTCGTTCGGCAGGTTCTGGGACTGCCGCACGGTGCTGTTCGCGAGGTTCCGCAGGCCGGACTCCTGTATCGCCGTGGCGATGGCGATCACCCACCCGCGCGGCGGGACCTTCATGTCCTGGCCCACCTTGATGATCACCGCGGCGTTGCGCAGCTGACGCTCGCCGTACCAGGAGAGCCGGGGCATGTCGCCCTGCACGTCGACCGTGTGGTCCTCCTCGCAGGTGAGGCTCATCGGCGTCATCACCTCCGCGGACTCCCCGCCGAGTTCGGTGAGGAAGAACGCCGCCGTGCCGCCGCTGCAGCACAGGAGCGCCAGCACGGCGGCCGTGGCGCCCGCTACCGCCCCGCGCCGGATCCGTCGCCGTCGCGGCCGGCCCTCGTCGTTCATTGCTGCTCCCAATCCACCGCGTCGACCAGCCACCGCCCGTCCGGCGCCACCAGTTCCAGCCGGAGCCGACCGCTGTCGAGCGGGACGACCACCTCGACGAAGGTCTCCGCCCGCGGCCGGAGGGTGGGCGGCTCCACCATCCGGCGGGCCGGCACCTCTGCCGGATCGGCGCCGGCCAGCTTCTCGGTCAACTCGGGAGTGGAGAGGGGGCGCAGGCCGGCGTGCCACTGCTCGGCGGTCACACCCGGCCCGCCCAGCCACGCGGTTACGAACCGTTCGGCCGTCTTCTCGGGTGTGAGGGCACCGGGCCGGGTGACGGGCGAGGGAGCGGGAGGCGCCGAGATCACCCCATCGTCGCCCGTGGTGGGGGCGACCGTGGTGATCGGCTCGGTCGGCCGGTGACTGAGCCCGAACGTCGGATCAACGGGCCCGGCGACCAGCCGGGCCGCGCCGACGATCCCGAAGACCACCACCGCGAGCGCGAGCGCGATACCGAGCCGCGACCGCAGCACCCGGGTGACCAGGAACTCCAGCGCCCTCCGCAACGGACTCACCGCGCCTCGGAGCGGATCCGCGGAGTGGGCCGGTCGGGGGCGCTCTCCACCGAACCGGGCCGGTAGACGACGTAGGACGGGCGCTCCGCCGGCACGTCCGGTTCGGTCCACGTGGCGGGCTGCCCACCCCGTCGTGGCCGGGGTGCCGCCGGACGGGCGGCGGGGCTCTCCTCGACCGCCGGTGCACCCTCCGACCGCTCGCGGCCGCCCGACCGCGGGCCGTCGGCGTCGCGTGGTGCGGCATGCACCGGATCCTCGTGCCGCGCCTCCGGCCGGAGCCGGGTCTGCTCCGCGGTGACGGCCTTGCGGCGCCCCATGGTGGGCTCGTTCGTCCCGCCCGGCTCGGCGACGTCCAGCCGGGCGGCCGCGCGCATGTCCCGGAAGAACCGCCGGTGCCAGGAACCGGCCGAGCTGACCGCCTCGCTGCTGTCCTTGCCGCCGAGCTGGGTGATCCGGCGGTAGGGGCGCAGCAGCAGCCAGCCGACCACCCCGCAGAGCCAGACCAGCACCACCTGGAGCCAACCGGGAAGGGATGGCGTGCTCATGATCAGATCGACGGCGAACAGGTACACGGCCGCGCCCGTGCCGAAGATGGCGATGTTGAAGATGGCGGCCACCACGGCGTTGGCGAGCCGGCGCAGGCCCGCGCTCGCCGGCCTGAGGAGGCCGACGGTGCCGAGGATCGGCGCGGCGATCACGGCCCACCGGAAGATCAGGAAGCCGAGCAGCACCAGCAGCGACGCGGTGAGGTCGAACATCGCGAAGAGCAGCGACGCGAGGACGGCGATGAAACCCGCGCCCACCCGGTCCATGTCCCGGACGCCCTGGAGGTACTCGTACGCCTCCGGATCCTCCTGCTCGATCTGCGCGGCGACGGTCATCCACTGCTGCTGCTTGGCCTTGACGACCACGTCGCGAGTCGCGGGATTCTTCCGGATCGACTCCGCCTCGTCCCAGTTCAGCGACTTCGCGTCGTAGAGCGCGGCGCCGTACTTCTTCGCCGTCTCGCTGTCCGCCGAGCCCAGCACGCCCCGCAGCCAGTTCCGGTAGAGCATGGTCTCCGTAGCGGTGTCGCTGGCCCGGACCGCGGGCGGCCGCTTGTCGACACAGGCGTCCGGGTTCGGCAGTGCGCACCGGTCGGGCGGCGTGGTCTTGGATGCCGGGCCCACCGCGTCGTGGACCACGCCGAGGGTGGTGACGAGAGTCCCGTCAGCGACGTTGGCCGACTTGACCGGCCAGGCGGCCAGGGCGGTCACGGCCACCATCACGAACAGGGCCCAGCCGGCGGTGGTCATGGCGTTGCTCATGTCCGACTGGCGGGAACGCCAGAGCAGGTAGAGGCCCACGACGCAGAGCGTCATGATCCCGAAGACGCTGAAGACCTTCTGGTAGATGGCCTTCGTCGCCTGTTCCACCAGCGGGTCCGCCCAGCTCCACATCGACTGCGGGTCCCACGCCTTCTCCCGGAGGGCGTTCGAGGCCCCGACGATCGCCGTCGCGATCATGAATTCGCCGTTGGCGACCGTGTTGCTGAACTTGTAGTCCGGATGCAGCACTGTCGACGCGCAGCCGCCCTCGACCCGGTAGGTCGTGTAGCTGTAGCCGGCGTACCCGTAGTCGCTGTAGAAGCCCTTCGGGCCGGGCTGCTTCGAGGACTCCGGTCGTGAGGCGAACCAGCCCGCCAGCCCCGAGTCCGGCGCGGACGGGGTCGGCGGCTTCCAGCAGTTGGCCTCCGACTCGGCGACCTGCTGCAGCCGCTTCACGCAGTCACGGAAGTCCGCCTGCCACTCCGGTGTGGTGCAGAGGTCGGCGGCGGCCCGGGCCGTGGCGGCCGGAGCGGCGGACGCCGGGGTCGCCCCGAGCAGGGGCCAGGAGACGGTGGCCCCGGCCAGGACGCCGAGGGCGAGCAGGAGCGCCGTGATCCGTGCCCGGGCCCTCGCCATGTCACGCCTCCAGATCCGGCAGGGGAACGCTCGGCAGCACCCCGGTGGCCGCGGCGACCGCGGCGGGCGTGGTGTCGAGGTGGTCGAGCAGCCCGTCGACGTACGAGACGTCCACGCGGACCTTCTGGACCCGCCCGTCGACGTCCCGCATCACGAACTCACGGAAGCCGAGGCGGGAGGCCGATGTGGCGTCGGCTGTGGAGAGGGAGGCGAGGGTGGCCTCGTAGCCGTCGTTGACCGGCACCCGCAGCAGCCGTAGCGCCTCGGAGGCGATCTCGCTGTCCTCCGCGATGCGGCCCACGAAGACGGTCGAGACCAGGTTCTGCACGTCGAGGCCGAGGATGTCGCGCGGGTTCTGCGACGCGACGAGCGCCGCGAGGTTCCACTTGCGGGAGTCGCGGGCGAGGCGGACCAGGAACGAGCGGCCTGAGCGCCAGCCCTCCATGAAGTGGGCCTCGTCGAGGCCGACGAGCTTGCGGGACGACATCGACCCGCCGTAGCAGCGCCGGACCGCCAGCCGGTGCGCGGTGTGCAGCATCGGCAGGGCGAGCGCCTCCTCGGCGGACCAGTACTCGCGCTCGATCTTCAGGTCGGGAAGCCGCAGGCCGGCCATGGTGATCACGGTGAGCGCCGCGTCGGGGCCGAGCATCCCCTCCGGCGGACGACCGAAGAAGAGCATGGCCAGCGGCATCTCGGCGGTGTCGAGGAGCAGGTTCGCGAGTTCCTTGCCGGCGTCGTCGTCGAGCTGGCTCAGCGTCGTGACCACGTCGTCCAGGGTGGACGTCTCCTCGGCCGGCACCTGGCGTACGGCGTGCCGGAACAGGGTGGCGGTGGACGCCTCGCGGGCCACCTGCGGGGGCACCAGCATCATGCAGATGTCCTGCACGAGCATGCGCCGTTCGGCGCGGGCGTTGGAGACGGCGATCTCGAACTCCCGGTCGCCGGCCGCGCCGGTGCTGAACTCGGTGCGCCTCGGTGTGGGGATCAGCGCGTACGGGGCGAGGGTGCCGTGCTCGGAGCCGGTGAGGTTGAGCACCCGGGAGTACGGGCGCAGTTCCGGCATCGCGCAGAGGCGGGCCAGCGGGCCGGACGGGTCGAGGAGCGTCACCTGGACGCCCCGCCGGGCGGCCAGGTAGCCCAGTGCGCCGAGCAGGGTGGACTTGCCACCGCCCGGCTCGGCCACGAAGACGCCGAGGCCGGAGCGCTCGCGGACCTCCATGGGGTAGTGGAGGTCGAGGAAGACCGGCCGGCGGCAGGTGCCCGCGGTGCGCCCGATCAGGTCGCCGCGCCGGTCGCCGACGGTGGACGCGGCCTGCGGCAGCGCGGCGGCGAGCAGGGACACCGGCATCCGTCGCACGTAGCCGGTGTTGGCGATCGGCTCGCCCGGGATGAACTCCCGGGCCAGCCAGTCCTGGTTCTTCGGGTGCTGGAGCGAGATGCGCAGCTCACGGGAGTAGAGCTGGATCAGCCGGCGGGCCCGCTCCAGGCACTCCTCGCGCGTCCGGCCGCCCACCGCGAGGCGGTGCCAGCCGTGCGCGCGCGCCGAGTCGACCGGCAGGCCGGTGGTCATCTCGTCGCCGATCACGAGCGCGCGCTTGGCGAGCCGTTCCAGCTCTGGCGGGGCGTCGATGCCGTGCTCGGCGTAGTCGAGCTGCTGGGAACGGATCATGCGGAGGCGGTGTTCGAGGTTGCGGAACGAGTCGCCCGAACCGAGGATGTCGACCCGGGTGGAGATCTCCATGGGCCAGGGCAGCCGCTCGTGGAAGTGCAGCCACGGCTCGTGCCGCTCGGGGATCTCCAGCGGCTCCATCCGGCCCACGGCCAGTACGGCGACGTGCCGCTCCTCGCCGGTCATCCGGTTGACCAGCTTGACCGTCGAGCCGTACGGCGTCCGGTAGCGCTCGATCTGCTCGGTGAGCGCGAGCAGGTCGCCGCGTTCCCAGCGGCCGTCGGTCACCGGCGACAGCGTGCCCGGCGGCGACATGCAGAGCGCCACCGAGCGGTAGAGCAGCCACTCCAGTTCCTGCGCGCTGACCCGCCGGCCCCGCATGCCGAACGCGCCGAGCACCTCGTCGAACTGCTCGACCGTCCGGCCCAGCCGGCGCCGCTCGCCCTCGGCCGTGCCGCGGCCGAACGCGCGCAGCAACCGCTCGCTGAGGGAGTCGCCGAGCGAGCGGCGCGCGAAGGTGACACCGAGGTAGGTCTGCCCCTCGGCGTGGTTGACGGACATGAGGTGGCGCTGCGCCGCGACCAGGTGGTCGGCCCAACTCGGCGTGCCGGGCACGTCGGGCAGCGGGGCGACCGTGTGCGCGTCGATGGTGCGGGCCCACTCGTCGGCCGGGAACGGCCGCGTGGTGCGGCGCAGGTGCAGGCGGAAGCCGGCGAGCCCGGCGTACTGCTCGGCGATCGCGGAGAGCAGCGCCTCCCGTTCGGCGTCCGGCCGGAACGCCCACCGGACCTCCGGCAGCCAGTACCAGGCCGTGACGGTGTTCGGGGTGAAGGTCAGGTGACCGGCGATCTCGGTGATCGCCAGCTCGACGGCCGGGTCCCGGTCGCCGAACTTGATCTTCGGAGCCTTGACGCGCGTGGGCCTGACCGGCTTGTCCGGCCTGCTCCGCCGCTCCGGCGCGCGCTGTCGGGGCGGGGCCACCTCGCGGCTCGTCGACCGCCGCGTCATGCGCTCCGGTCGGGCTTCCAGCGACGCCCGGGGGTCGGGCTCGCGCGGCGCCGCCGGCGGCGCCGGCACGGGCGCGGCACGTTCCGCCGCCGGCTCCGGGTCGGCCGGGGGGCGGAGCGCGGGCAACCGGTCACCGGCCTGGTGCGGGACCCGGGACCGCGCCGGCTCGGGCGCGTCGCCGCCCGGCTGGGCCGCGGGCTCCCGCGCCGGCCGTTCGACGGTGGACGGCTCGGCGGCGGGAAGCCGCGGCGCGGCAGGGGCGACCGGGCCGGCGGGCGGCGGGTCGATCGCGGCGGGCTGCTGCGGGATCGGCGAGTGCTCCCGGACGGCGCCGCGCGGCGGCGCGAGCGGGCGGGCCGAACCGGGGCGCGGCGCGCCGAAGAGATCGAGGAACGGCGAGTCGATGTCCTGGCTCTCCCCGGTGGGCGGAGCCGGTCGCGCGGCCGGCTCGGCCGGCGAGGGCCGGCGCGGCACCGGTCGCGGCGCCTGGAAGACACCCACACCACCGTGCCCCGGCGACGTGGCCAGTGCCGGGTCGAGCGCCGTCTCGTCGGACTCCTCGACGTTTGGGTAGTCGAACGAACGCGCACGGTGACCACCCGGTGCGGCCGGACGGCCGGCCGGGGAACCCGGCGTGGAAGAGCGACTCATCAGACCGCCTCACCCGCGTCGTGTGACCGCCCCGTCGGCGTACGCCAGGTCATGCCAGTTCCTCCCGGATCCTGATCCCGCTGCCGACCAGGCGAGGGTCTCGCTGCTCGGCGGCCGGCTCCCGGGTGCGCCGCCAGTCGGTCAGCGCGGTGCGGATCACCATCCGCGCGGGCCGGTCGGGGTCGACGTACCGGAAGATGAATGACGTGGTCACGATGGCGAGCGCGATCTCCCAGGCGGGAAAGAGCTCGACCTGCAACGTGAACAGCCAGTGCACGAACATGTAGAGGGGGACGAGCAGCATGAACAGCCCGTACTGGGCGTACGGCAGGTGGACGGGAAGGGTGTAGCCGGGCGGCCCGAGGTAGACCAGGCGTGCCCGGTAGATGTCGTCGTCGGTGCGCAGCCGCATGTCGTGCCCGCGCCTATTCGAAGATCAGGTCGATCAGGTAGTCGCCGACGAAGAAGAGTGTGGCCGCTCCGGCGATGAAGGCCAGCCCCACGATCGCGATGGCGGAGCTGGTCAGGACCTTGGAGATCTCGCCGCGGCTGGCGCGGCCGATGAAGATGACGCCGAGGACGGCGAGCAGGATCGGCGCGACCTTGCTGGCGAAGAAGGTGACGACACCCTCTGTGTCGATCCCCTTCGGCGCCGGCTCGGCGAGTGGAGTCGACGCCAGGGCGGAGAGCGCGTGGGCGACGCCGGAGGACGCCGTCTCCATGAGCTCGATGGCGATCACTGAAACCTCCCCAAATCGCGGCCGGCGGCGCCGCGGCGGTGCAATAGGCAAGCCTGGCGGGAAATGTGCTGTTAGGGCGCAGCGCAGCTGACCCTGCGCTCGTTACTCACCACGGAGCGTGGCGAGTTTTGGGCGATTTCCTCCCGCTTCGGCCCTCCCTCCAAGCTTCGCCATCTCGATGCTGGGCAATTCCACAGCGTACGGGCCGCCCCGGAATGCGACAACCCGCGAAGAGGCTGCCCGATACGACCCGGACGACCGATCGTACACCTGTTCCAATGTGCATGTCAGGGGTGGTGTGAGAGGGGTCCACCCGGGCCGGCGGAGGCCCCGCCGACGACCGGTACCGTCTAGTCGTGACCGATCTGGTACGGGCCCCGGCCCCGGTGGTGATGGGCGTCCTCAACGTCACGCCCGACTCCTTCTCCGACGGCGGACGGTACGCCGACCTCGACGCCGCCGTCGGACACGGCGTCCGACTACGCGACGAGGGCGCGCACCTCGTCGACGTGGGCGGCGAGTCCACCCGGCCGGGCGCGGACCGGGTGGACGCCGCGACGGAGGCCGCCCGGGTGGTCCCGGTCATCCGCGAGCTCGCCGCGGCCGGGGTACCGATCAGCATCGACACCAGCCGGGCGCGGGTCGCGGATGCCGCGCTGGCCGCCGGCGCGACCGTGGTCAACGACGTCTCCGGCGGCCTGGCAGACCCCGACATGGCCCGCGTGGTCCGGGACGCCGGCTGCCCGTGGGTGCTCATGCACTGGCGGGGACACTCCCGGGGCATGCGCGACCTGGCCGTCTACACCGATGTCGTCGCCGACGTCCGGGCCGAGCTGGGCCAGCGGGTCGACGAGGCACTGCGCGCCGGTGTCGCCCCCGACCGGATCGTCATCGACCCGGGGCTCGGCTTCGCCAAGACCGCCACGCACAACTGGCAGCTCAGCGCCCGCCTGCCCGAGCTGCTCGACCTCGGCTACCCGCTGCTCTTCGGCGCCAGCCGCAAGTCGTACCTCGGCCGGCTGCTGGCCGCACCGGACGGCACACCACGGCCGACGGGAGAGCGGGAGGCCGCCACCGTGGCCACCAGCGTGCTCGCCGTGGCCTCGGGCGCGTGGGGGGTACGCGTGCACGACGTCCGGGCCACCACCGACGCGCTCGCGGTCTGGCGGGCCACCGGCGCTCCGCGCCTGGTGACGACGGCCGGCGCGGGGCCGGAGGCGCGGCCGGTGGCCGCCGGGAAGGGGCAGCGGTGAGCGACCGCATCATGCTGACCGGGCTGCGGGCCCACGGCCGCCACGGGGTGTACGACTTCGAACGCGCCCAGGGGCAGGACTTCGTGGTCGACGTGGTGCTGGACCTCGACCTCGGGCCGGCGGCCCGGTCGGACGACGTGACGGACACCGTCCACTACGGCGAACTGGCCGAGCGGCTGGTCGCCGTGGTGACGGGCGAGCCCGTCAACCTCATCGAGACGCTCGCCGACCGGCTGCTCGCGGTCTGCCTGGCCGACCCCCGCGTGGGGAGCGCGACGGTGACCGTGCACAAGCCGGAGGCCCCCGTGCCGCACACCTTCACCGACGTGGCCGTCACCATGACCCGGACGCGTGCCCGGTGACCCGCGCCGTCCTCTCCCTCGGCAGCAACCTCGGCGACCGGCTGGCCCACCTGCGTTCCGCGGTCGCCGCGCTGGGTGACGCCGTGCTGGTGGTCTCCGGCGTCTACGAGACTCCACCGTGGGGGGACACCGACCAGCCCGCGTACCTCAACGCGGTGCTGCTCGCCCAGGACCCGGCCGCCACACCGTACGACTGGCTGGAGCGCGCGCGGGCCGCGGAGCGCGCGGCCGGGCGGACGCGCGACCCGCAGCGGCGGTTCGGCCCCCGCACCCTCGACGTGGACGTCATCGCGGTCTGGGGCGACGACGACGAGCCGGTGCTCAGCGACGACCCGGAGCTGACCCTGCCGCACCCCCGCGCCCACCTGCGGGCGTTCGTGCTGCGCCCGTGGATCGACATCCAGCCGTACGGCCGGCTGCCCGGCCACGGCTGGCTGACCGACCTGCTCACGGCTGGTCCGGTCGCCGCCGACGCGCTGGAACTGCGTCCCCGGCCGGATCTGGGGATAGAGTCGACGGCATGACCCAGCGGAGCCGGCCGGCATGACGCAGGCGCAGTCCCCACCGCCCGGCGGGGCGGGTCCGGACCGCTCGCGGATGGGCCCGACCCGGATCTCCACCCTGGTGGTGGCCGGTCTGGCCGCCGCCGCGGTGGCCTGGTTGCTGATCAGCACCTTCTACTACAGCGGCATCCCCCGACTGCCCTGGCTGCCGGTGGTCACGCTGGCCGCGCTCGCCGTCCTCGAGGGGTACGCCGCCATCAACACCCGTGGCCGGATCGACCGCCGGCCGGGCCGGGCGCCGGTGAACGCCCTCATGGTCGCGCGGTTCGTGGTGCTGGCGAAGGCATCCGCCCTGGCCGGCGCCATCTTCGCCGGCTTCTACGCGGGCCTGACCGCCTGGCTCTTCGTCGAGTCCACGCGGGCCGCCATCGAGGACCGGGCGCCCGCCGGCGGCGGCCTGCTCGCCTCCCTCGCCCTGGTGGCCGCCGCCCTGTGGCTGGAGCGGTCCTGCCGGGTGCCGAAGCGCCCGGAGGACGAGCGCGAGCCCGACGAGCGGGAGAGCCGCCCCGGCCAACGCTGAGTTGCCGCGGCGCGGGCGGGCGCTGGCCGGGGGGTTACGTACGGCGTTCGACGCAGGTACGGTGCCTCCGACCGGAGAGCAACGGCCCGCCGACGGTCCGCCGCGCGTCGGACCTGGACGAGCGGCCAGGGGAGGCGGCGCCATGCGGTACGACGAACCGGGCCCGAACGGATCGGTCGAGCCCTCGTCCGGGGTGCCCGCCGCCGTCCTCGAGAACGTCTTCGACGACCCGAACCACGGCGAGCCCGGCCGTGACCGCGTGGGCGTGCACCTCGGCTGGGAGTTGGTGCTCCTGGTCGGGCTGGCCGCCGTCACCTGGCTGCTCTGGCAGGAGGACCCGGACGTCCTGCGCGGGGACGGACTGCGGTCGCTCCTGGTCGACGTGGCCGGGCTCGGCCTGCTCGCCCTCGCCGCCGGGCTGAGCCTGCGTACGGCCGCGGTGAACCTCGCCATCGGCCCGGTCGCGGTCGCCGCGGGGCTGCACTTCGCCGAGCAGGGCGACCGGGGTGTGGTGGCCGCCGTGGCGCCGGCCGCCGCGGTGGCCGCCGTGGCCGGTCTGCTCCTGGCCCTCGCCGTGGTGGTGCTGCACGTCCCGGGTTGGGCGGCGAGCCTGGCCGGCGCGGCGGGTGTCGTCGTGTACATCGAGCGGCGGTCCGCCCCCGTGCTCCTGCAGGGCGAGTACGACCCGCGCCGACACGCCTACTACCTGTTCGCGGGCTTCGCCGCGGTGGCCGTGCTCGGCGGGCTGTTCGGCGCGATCCGGGCGATCCGCCGGCTGGCCGGCCGGTACCGTCCGGTCGCCGACCCGGCGCGGCGGCGCGGCGGAGTCGCCGCCGTGGTCACCGCGGGCGCGCTGGTCTGCTCCACCGTGCTGGCCACGCTGGCCGGCATCCTCATCGCGGCGAACGGCACCGGTCCCGTGGCGCCCACCGCCGGGATCGACTGGACGGTGGTCGCGGTCGGTGTGGCCCTGCTCGCCGGCACCAGCGCCTACGGCCGGCGCGGCGGCATCTTCGGCACCCTGTTCGCGGTCGGCCTGGTGGCGGTGTTCCTCACGTACGCCGAGGCGCGCGGCTGGTCGGTGAGCCGCTGGGCGGTCGGCGGCGTGACGCTCGGCGTCGGGCTGGTGGTCACGCGGCTCGTCGAGCGCTACGGCCGGCCCGGCTCGGCCGGCACGGACGTCCCCGAACCGGCCACCGACGCCACCACGATCGGCTCGGATTGGGAGATGCCCCGGCCGCGCCCCGTCGACGACTGGCCGCCCGCCATGCCCACCCCCTCGCCGGAGACGCCGGTGGACCCGTGGCGGACGCCCCGGTGGGAGACCGAGCCGCGCCGGTGGGACGACGACCGCTGAGTCCCGTGCCACGTCCGACGGGCCGGACGTGATCTCGACGGTTAGGCTCGGCGGCATGACCGAGACACCTGCCACCCCGACCGGCCGCTCGTTCGAGGAACTGGACGCGCTGTCCACCGAGGAGCTGAGGGAGCGGGCGTTCGGGCTCGCCCGGGAGCGGCGTGACGTGGGCTTCTTCTGGTCGGTGCTGCGCCACCTGCCGAACGCCGACGAGGCCACCGTTCTGGACGGCGCGCCCAACACGGTCGGGCCGACCATCGACGAGGCGGCCGCGCTCTGGCGCGAGCTGACCGGCCACGGGTACGAGGAGTCGGCCCCGCTGCTGCGGGCCGCCTTCATCGACTACCTCATGAAGCACTGACGCGGTCGCGCGGAGGCGGGGCGGCCCGGCACGACGGGCCGGAACGGACGACAACATGGCGCTCACCAACCGGACCGGCGCGATCAGCCGGTACGGCACGGCGGCGGGCACCGGCGCGCTCGCCGCGCTCGTGCTCGTGGCCGTCTGCGGCAGCCCGGCCTTCACCGGCTGGGCGGGCACCCACACCGACCCGAACTCGGCCGGCGGCTGGTACCTGCGGCTGCTGGCCTGGCCGGCCTGGCGGTTCGACGCCGGCGACCAGGCCGGCGGCGTGCTCGCGGCCGACCTGCGGGCCATCCTGCTGCTGATCTTCGCGGCGGGGCTGCTCTACCTGCTGCCCGCCACGCAGGTGGCCCGCGTGCCCGGCGGGCTCAGCCAGTTCTTCTCCGGCTGGGCGGCGTACGTCCTGGCGGGCGGGCTCGCCGGCCTGCTCGGGGTCTTCCTCGGGCCGGGCCCGTCGCTGCTCGCCGCGTTGCAGACGGCCGCCGCGGGCGCCAGCTACGGGTTCCTCACCGGCTGGATCATCGGCACGGCGAGCCTCGGCGGCCGGGCCTGACCGGTCGGCTCAGTCCGCCCGGCCGAGGTCGAGCAGGCGCCGCCGGTCGAGCACGCCGACCGGTCGCCCCTCGTCGGTGACCACCACGCGGTCCGCGGCCGACGTGAGCATCACGGCGAGCGCGTCGTACGCCGAACCGCCCAGCGGGACGGCCGGCGCGTCCGGGGTGCCGTCGGCGGGCACCGGGTCCAGCACGTCCCGGCCGACCGGTGTGACCACCAGCCGCCGGATGCCCCGGTCGGCGCCCACGAACTCGCGGACGAACGGCGTGGCCGGCGTGCCGAGCAGCGCCGCCGGGGAGTCGTACTGCTCCAGGTGACCGCCCTCGGAGAGCACCGCGATCCGGTCGCCGAGCCGGACCGCCTCGTCGAGGTCGTGGGTGACCAGCACGATGGTCTTGCGCACCTCGGCCTGCAACCGCAGGAACTCCTCCTGCAGCCGGGTCCGGACGATCGGGTCGACGGCGGAGAACGGCTCGTCCATGAGCAGCACCACGGGGTCGGCGGCGAGTGCCCGGGCCACCCCGACCCGCTGCCGCTGCCCGCCGGACAGCTCGTGCGGGTAGCGGCCGCCGAACGTGCCCGGGTCGAGCCCGACCAGCTCCAGCAGCTCGTCCACCCGCTCGCGGCTGCGGTCCCGGGACCAGCCGAGCAGGCGGGGGACGGTCGCCACGTTGGCCCGGACCGTCTGGTGCGGGAAGAGCCCGACGTTCTGGATGACGTAGCCGATCCGCCGCCGCAGGCGCACCGGGTCGGCCTGCGTGACGTCCTCGTCGCCGAGCAGGATCCGGCCGCCGGTGGGCTCGATCAGCCGGTTGATCATCCGGAGCACTGTCGACTTGCCGCAGCCGGACGGCCCGATCAGCACGACCAGCTCACCGGCCTTGATCTCGAGGCTCAGCCCGCGTACGGCCTCGGTGCCGTCCGGGTAGCGCTTGCGTACCGCGTCGAGGGTGATCGACGCCGCGCGCGCCGCATCGCCCGTCGCGCGCCCACCGGCGCCGGAGGTGTCCGGGGTAACGTCCACGTATGTCCTTCCGCCTGAGCTACCGGGCCGACCCGGGCAATCCGTGGTTCTCCTGGCAGTACGTGCGGGACAACTCTGACACGATCCTCGCCGCGCTGCGTGACCACGCCTCGCTCACGGCCCGGGCCGTGCTGATCGCCGCCCTGATCGCGGTGCCGCTGGCCGTGGCGGCGTACTGGTTCCGGCCCCTCGCCGGCCCGATCCTCGCCGTCACCGGGGTGTTCTACACGATCCCGTCGCTGGCGCTCTTCGCGTTCATCGCGCCCTACCTGGGCATCGGCGCGGTCACCGTGCTCAGCGTGGTGGTGCTCTACGCGCTGCTGGTGATCGTCCGGAACTCGGTGGCCGGGCTCACCCAGGTGCCGCCCGAGGTGCGCGAGGCGGCCGAGGGCATGGGGTACGGGCGGTGGGCCCGGCTGTTCCGGATCGACCTTCCGCTGGCCCTGCCGGGGATCATCACCGGCCTGCGGCTGGCCACCGTGTCGACCGTGGCGCTGGTCACCGTCGGCGTGGTGGTGGGGCGCGGCGGGCTCGGCCAGCTGATCTTCGGCGGCTTCCAGAACAACTTCTTCAAGGCGCAGATCATGACGGGGACTGTGCTCTGCGTCCTGCTCGCCCTCGTACTGGACCTGATCCTCGCCGGGATCGGCCGCCTGCTCACCCCCTGGCTCGCGAGGAGGGCGTCATGAGCATCATCGAGCAGGCGTACCTCTGGCTCAACGACCCGCTGAACTGGACCAACCCCGGCGGGGTCCTGGACCGGCTCGGCGAGCACCTCGTCCTCTCCGCGGCCGCCGTGGCGCTGGGCTGCCTGGTGGCCTGGCCGATCGGGCTCTGGCTCGGGCACACCGGCCGGGGCGGCGGCCTCGTGGTGCTGGTGGCCAACGTCACCCTCGCGGTCCCCACGCTGGCCCTGCTCACCATCCTGCCGCTGACCTTCCTCGGGTTCGGCAAGCCGTCCGTGATCGTGGCGCTGGCCGTCTTCGCGGTGCCGCCGCTGCTCGCCAACGCGTACACGGGGGTGCGCCAGGCCGACCCGGAGGCCCGGGACGCGGCACGCGGCATGGGCCTGTCCGGGATGCAGGTGCTGCGCCGGGTGGAGCTGCCGCTCGCCGTGCCGTACCTGGCGGCCGGGTTCCGGACGGCGACCGTGCAGGTGGTGGCGACCGCCGCGCTGGCCTCGTTCGTCAACGGCGGCGGGCTGGGCCAGATCATCCGCGCCGGCTTCGGGCTGGACATCGCCGCCGGTGGCGGGCAGATCCTGGCCGGCGGGCTGCTGGTCGCGGGTCTGGCCGTGCTGGTGGAGGTGGTGCTGGCGCTGGTCGAGCGGATCGTCACCCCGCGCCCGCTGCGCGCCGCCCGCCGTGGCGCGAGCCGCCGGGCCGCGGACGCCGTGACCGGCGGCTGAGCGACCTCCGTCACAACCCGGGAGCGGATGCGGCCCCGGAAACGGGCATTGCTGACGTCGACGTGACGATCCGGTGACGAACCTCGCCTGCGGTTGTCGTACCGGTGTGGAGGATGTTGGCTGGACAATCGCGGGCGGCCGATCAATGGATCGCCCGTCGGACACGCGGCCGGCCCGAACGGGTCGCGCCGGGACACGGAAGGCGGGCAAAATGCGCGCACGTACACGGCTGGCCGTCGGCGCGGCGGCGGCCCTCGCTGCCGCCGGGCTGCTGACCGGCTGCGGTGACGCCGGTTCCTCCGGCACCGAGGCTCCGTCGCAGGCGGCGAGCGGGGCGGGCTGCGCCCCGGTCGCGGGTGACCAGCTGAGGGTCCTCGACGACGACAAGAAGCTCCAGAACAGCGACAACGTCATCCCGGCGATCAACGCCGACGCGGCGAACCCGCAGCTGATCGCCGCACTCGACAAGGTGTCCGGCGCACTGGACACGCCGAAGCTCATCCAGCTCAACAAGGCGGTCGACGTCGACCGCAAGACGCCGAAGGCGGCCGCCGAGGAGTTCGCCTCGGCCAACAACCTGACGGCCGGGATCGCCAAGGGCCCCGGTGGCCAGATCGTGGTGGGCGCCGGCAACTTCAGCGAGAGCGAGACGCTCGCGGAGCTGTACCGGATCGCCCTCACCTCCGCCGGCTACCAGGTGCGGGTGCAGCAGATCGGCAACCGGGAGCTCTACGAGCCGGCCCTGGAGAAGGGCGAGATCCAGGTCATCCCGGAGTACGCGGCCAGCATGGCCGAGTTCCTCAACACCAAGGCCAACGGGCAGGGCGCGCCGCAGGCCTCGTCGCCGGACATCGAGAAGACGGTGGCCGCTCTGAAGGCCGCCGGCGACAAGGTGGGCATCACCTTCGGTGCCCCGTCCGCCGCGCAGGACCAGAATGCCTTCGCGGTGACCACGGCGTTCGCCGACAAGTACGGCGTCCGCACCCTGTCGGACCTGGCCAGCAAGTGCTCCGGCAAGGACACGGTGCTCGCCGGGCCGCCGGAGTGCCCGCAGCGGGTGACCTGCCAGGCCGGCCTGGTCCAGGTCTACAACTTCAACGCCGGCTCGTTCAGCTCGCTGGACGCTGGTGGCCCGCAGACCAAGAACGCGCTGAAGACCGGTAGCGCCAGCGTGGGCCTGGTCCTCTCCTCGGACGGCGCCCTGGCCGCCGGCTGAGCCTTCCGGCGGGCGAACGTCCCGCATCCCGACGACGGCCGGTCGTCGGTGGCCCGCAGCCACCGATGGCCGGCCGTCGGCGTACGAGGGTGAACGGCCGGTGAACCCCGGATGGCGGCCGGCGACCGGTCCGGGAGGGGCGGTCTGGGCCCGTTCCCACGGAAGGCAACTCTCGGTAGGCTGCACAGCCATGTCCGCCCCCGACACCAAGCGCAGTCCCGGACTGTTGACCGTGCTCTTCTGGATCGGCGTGGGGCTCGCACCGGTGGCGGCGCTGATCCTGCTGGTGGCGGACGGCAACGGCCCGCTGCGTTTCGCCGCGGTGCTCGCCATCGTGGCCGTGGTGCTCATCGGGCTGTCGATCGCGCTGCGGAGCGACGGCGACGGCGGGCAGGCGCGCGTCGAGGAAGTGCTGGACGAGATGGAGCAGCTCCGCCGGGAGCTGCGGGGCGAGATCGTGGCCGCGGCCCAGCGCGGTAACCAGGCGCTGGACCAGGCCCAGCGGGCCCAGGAGGCGGTCGCCGCGGTGCGCCGGCGGCTCGACGCCACTGGCGCCGCCCTGTCCGGCGCCGAGGAGCCGGCCGGCGCGGGTCGCGCCCGGGTGTCCGTCCCGGAGCCCGACGAGGACGCTCCTCCCGCCCGTAGCCGCGCGGCGTCCGCCCAGTACGGCGCGGAACGCCCGGCCGCCGGGGTGTACGGCGCCGAGCGGGCCGGCTCCGCCGAGTACGGCGGTGAGCGCGGCGCCGCGGCCCCGCCCGGTGTGTACGGCGCGTCCCGCCCGCCCGAGCAGGACAGCCGGCCGGAGCCGGCGCCGCGCCCGGTGGGGATGGTCCGGCACACCGAGACGGTGCACGTCACCACCCGGCACACCATCGTGGACGGCGGCCACTCCGAGCCGACCGGCGTGCGTTACGGCGGCGGGTACACGGGCGGCTGGTCACCCGGCGCGGACGAGCGGTCCTGGGGCGGCGCCGAGGACCGGTGGTCGGGCGCCGGCAGCGGCCCTGAGGAGCGGTCCTGGTCCGGGTACGCCGGCGCGGATGAGCGTTCCCACCAGGGCGACGAGCGCTCCCGCCCGGGCGACGAGCGGCGGTGGGCGGCGTACGGCGACTCCCGCGACGAGCCGGGCTGGGACGACCCGCGCGAGGACCGGGGCTGGGCCGGCCGGCGCGACGAGCGGTCCTGGTCCGCGCCGGCCGAGGAGCGGAGCTGGCCGCGGCAGCGCGGCGGAGCTGGCGAGGCGGGCTGGGACGACCCGGAGGAGCGGGCCGACCGGCCGGCGCAGCCGGACGACACCGGCCAGTACTGGTCGCAGCTGCGCGCGGGCGACCGCTGGGCCTCGGTGCGGGACGACGACCGTGGCCAGGAGCTGCGGATGGGTGAACGCCGGGCCGAGGTGCACGCCGACGCGAGCGGCACCGAGTACCGGGTCGCCGACCGCTGGGCGTCGGTCCGCCGGGACGAGCCCCGCCGGGACGAGCCCCGTTGGGACGATCCGCCGCGGGACGAGCCGCGCACGTACGGTCGGGGCGGCGACGCCGGACGGCGGGCCGGCTGGGCCGAGCCGGAGGAGCGCGCGGCGCTGCCGGCCGGTGGGGTTCCGGTGCCGGACGAGTGGCGGCCGCCGCGACAGCGGGGCTACCAGTCGGCGCCGGACGTCGAGCCGGAGCGGGTGGGCCGGCGGGCGCGGGCCGACGAGGACCACTACGGGTACCCGCCGCACGACGATGCGCCCCGCGCGGGCGGCACCCGCTGGCGCTGACCCACCCCGCCTCGGTGGGCCGCTGGCGTGGCGGGGCAGCCCGCGACCGTCCGGCGGACGCTGTCGAGCTGCCCCAGATATGGGGCACGCCGCACCGGCGCAACCCCTGCGAGCGGTCGATTCGCTACGGGTCCCGGATCTGGGTGCGCCGCGTCGGCGTCGCGCGGTGAGCGGACCGATTCACGACCGCCCCAGATCTGGGGCAGCTCGACAGGAACGGCCGGGGCAACCCGGCGGCCGTGTGCCCGCCAGATCAACCAGGGCGCCGACACCCCGAGCCAACACGCCGATCCAGCCTCGCGCCGGCTACTTGTCGATGTCGCCGACCACGAAGAACATCGAGCCGAGGATCGCGATCAGGTCCGGCACCAGGCAGCCCGGGAGCAGGGTGGCGAGGGCCTGCACGTTGGCGTACGAGGCGGTGCGCAGCTTGAGCCGCCACGGCGTCTTCTCGCCCCGTGACACGAGGTAATAGCCGTTGATGCCGAGCGGGTTCTCGGTCCACGCGTAGGTGTGGCCCTCCGGGGCCTTGACCACCTTCGGCAGCCGGGTGTTGACGGGCCCGGTCAGCCGGTCGACCCGGTCGAGACACTGCTCGGCGAGGTCGAGCGAGGCGTACACCTGGTCGAGCAGCACCTCGAACCGGGCGTGACAGTCGCCGCTGGTGCGCGTCACCACCGGAACGTCCAGCTCGTCGTACGCCAGGTAGGGGTCGTCGCGGCGCAGGTCCAGGTCGAGGCCGGAGGCGCGGGCGACCGGCCCGGACGCGCCGAACGCCGCGGCGTCCGCCGCGGAGAGCACGCCGACACCGACCGTACGGGCCAGGAAGATCTCGTTGCGCCGGATCAGGTTGTCCAGGTCGGGCATCCGGCGGCGCACCTCGCCGATGGCGGCCCGGGCCCGGCCGGTCCAGCCGTACGGCACCTCCTCCTTGAGGCCACCCACCCGGTTGAACATGTAGTGGATCCGGCCGCCGGAGACCTCCTCCATCACGGCCTGGAGGGTCTCCCGTTCCCGGAACGCGTAGAACATCGGCGTGATGGCGCCGATCTCCAGCGGGTACGAGCCGAGGAACATCAGGTGGTTGAGCACGCGGTTCAGCTCGGCGAGGGCCATCCGGAGCCAGGTGGCGCGCTCCGGCACCTCGAGACCCATCAGCCGTTCGACGGCGAGCACCACACCCAGCTCGTTCGAGAACGCCGACAGCCAGTCGTGCCGGTTCGCGAGCACGATGATCTGCCGGTAGTCGCGTACCTCGAAGAGCTTCTCCGCACCCCGGTGCATGTAACCGACGACCGGCTCGGCCGAGATCACCCGTTCCCCGTCGAGCACCAGCTTCAGCCGCAGCACACCGTGCGTGGACGGGTGCTGCGGGCCGATGTTGAGCACCATGTCGGTGCCGAGCTGCTCCCCGCCGGTGCCCGCCACCAGGCCGGCCCCGGTGCCGACGGTCAGCTCGCGGAGGTCCCCGGCGTCGGTGGTCATGCCCGTCATCGTGCCACGAGCGGATCGTGCGTGACGGCGACCGGTTGCCGCAGCCACCAGTGGCCGCCGAGCCCGGCCGGGTCGGTCAGTTCGGCCACCGTGGACGCTGCTGCGAGCGCCCGGATGTACGCCGCCGGGTCGCTGGCGGCCAGGGCCAGGGGCGGTCGGCCGCCGTCGGCCCCGAGCGCCCGCAGGGCCTCCCGCTGCGGCCCCAGGGCGTACGCGCACCGGGCGACCCGCTCACCGGCGGAGGCGACCGAGTCCATGGCGACGTGGGCGGTGATGTCGCACGACCCGTCGGGCACCGGCGGCACCTGCCGTCCGCCCCGGTACCCGGTCAGCGTCCCGTCGAAGGGCCGCTCCGGCGCCACGTGCCCGTAGTCGACGGCCAACGCGAGTCCCCGGTCGACGTGGCCCACCGCGTCGGCCCACGCCTCGTCCCGGGGCCGGCCGATCTCGGCCCGCGCCGGCTCGCCGGGCACGGGCCACCAGGTCGCGAGCCATGAGGCGTCCTCGGCGTCGACCGGATCGCCGACGCTCTCCGTACCCGACGCGGGATCGACCAGCAGGTAGCGCCACCCGTCCGCACCGTGCACGGCGACGTCCAGCGGCACGTTGTCCAGCCACTCGGTCGCCACGAGCAGCCCGACGATCCCGTACGGGATCTCGTCGACCCAGTCGATGCCGTCCGGCAGGTCACCGGGGCGCGGGGCCACCTCCACGGCCGTGAGCCGCAGCCGCTCCGCGAGCGCCGGAGCCACGTCCCGGGCCAACGCGCGCAGGAGTTCGCCGCGCCCGGCGCCCACGTCGACCACGTCGAGCCGGTCGGGGTGGCCGAGGGCGGCGTCGACCCGGTCGAGCAGGCGGAGCAGGGCCCGGGCGAAGGTGGGGGACGCGTGCACGGAGGTGCGGAAGTGGCCGGCCGGGCCCGGACCGGACACGAAGAAGCCACCCGGGCCGTAGAGGGCCCCATCCATGGCTTCCCGCCACCGCACCGGCATCAGTTCCGTCCTCGTCCGGGGTCCGTCACCGTGCCGACCCTACGGTCAGCGGTGCCGGCCGGGCGCGGCGGTGAAGGTTTTCACATCCGGGTTTCGATCCCGTTGCCCCGGCGCATACTTGCCATCGACCGGTACCCCTTCTCGAGGACTGGATCGTCGTCATGAGCGCACCGCTGCGCCCGCGACCGGCCGCCCCCGCGCGGGCCGCCGCCACCGCGGGTCCCGCCCGTTCGGGCGTTCCGGCTGCCGTCACTCCCCGTACCCTCACCGTCGGCGTCCTCGGAGCCGGTCGTGTCGGTGCCGTCCTGGGCGCCGCGCTCGCCGCGGCCGGCCACCGTGTGGTGGCCGCCACCGGTGGTTCCGGCGCGAGCCGGGCCCGCCTGGCCCTGCTGCTGCCCTCCGTTCCCCGTCGCTCCGCCACCGCGGTGGCCCGGGCCGCCACCGACCTGCTGCTGATCGCCGTGCCGGACGACGCGCTGGCCGGCGTGGTCAGCGCCCTGGCCGACGCCGGCGCGCTGCGCCCCGGGCAGCTGGTCGCGCACACCTCGGGCGCGCACGGGCTGGCCGTGCTCGACCCGGCCGTCGCGGTCGGCGCCCGACCGCTCGCGCTACACCCCGCGATGACCTTCACCGGGACCCCGGACGACCTCGGCCGGCTCGCCGGCATCTCGTACGGGGTGACCGCTCCCGCCGACCTGCGGCCGCTGGCCGCCCGGCTGGTCGCCGACCTCGGCGGTGTGCCGGAGTGGATCGGGGAGGCCGACCGGCCGCTGTACCACGCGGCGCTGGCGCACGGCGCCAACCACCTGGTGACCCTGGTCAACGAGGCGGCCGACCGGTTGCGTGACGCCGGGGTGAACCAGCCGGAGAAGGTGCTCGCGCCGCTGCTGCGGGCCGCGCTGGAGAACGCGCTGCGCCTCGGCGACGACGCGCTGACCGGCCCGGTGTCCCGCGGTGACGCGGGCACCGTCGAGCGACACCTCGACCGGCTCGCCGCCACCGCGCCCGAGTCGGTCGCGCCGTACCTGGCGTTGGCCCGGCGTACGGCGGACCGCGCCATCGCTGCCGGCCGCCTCCGCCCGGCCGACGCCGCGTCGCTGCTCGGCGTCCTGGCCGGTACGCAGCGGGAAGTTGCCGCGTGACCGGTCCGGGAATGGGTTCGGGCCGGTACGCGCTGACGAGGGATCGGGAGGTGGCCGCGGTATGGAGCTGGTGACGACGCGCGAGGAGCTGGCCACGGCGCGGGCCGCGCTGAGCGGGACGGTCGGCGTGGTCATGACCATGGGCGCGCTGCACGAGGGCCACGAGACGCTGCTGCGGGCGGCCCGCGAGCAGGCCGACCACGTGCTGGTGACGATCTTCGTGAACCCGCTCCAGTTCGGCCCGAACGAGGACTTCGACCGCTACCCGCGTACGCTCGCCGCCGACCTGGAGGTCTGCCGGCGGGCCGGCGCGGACGTGGTCTTCGCGCCGAGCCGGGACGAGATGTACCCGGAGGGTGAGCCGCGCGTGCGGGTCAACCCGGGCCGTCTCGGCGAGGAGCTGGAGGGGCAGAGCCGGCCCGGCTTCTTCCACGGTGTGCTCACCGTGGTGTTGAAACTGTTCCAGCTCACCCGCGCCGACCTGGCCTTCTTCGGCGAGAAGGACTACCAGCAGCTCACCCTGGTCCGGCGGATGGCCCGCGACCTGGACGTTCCGGTCCGGGTGGTCGGCGTCCCGACCGTGCGCGAGCCGGACGGGCTGGCGCTGTCCAGCCGCAACCGGTACCTGTCCGAGCCGGAGCGCGCCGCGGCGCTGGCCCTGTCGGCCGCGCTGCGCGCCGGCGTCGAGGCCGCCGAGCAGGGGCGGGACGCCGCCGGCGTGCTGGCTGCCGCGCACCGGGCGTTCGGCGCCGGCACCCCCGGCGCCCAGCTCGACTACCTGGTGCTGACCGACGCGGATCTCGAGCCGGGGCCGGTCAGCGGGCCCGCCCGGCTGCTCGTGGCCGCCTGGGTCGGGAACACCCGCCTGATCGACAACATGCCGGTCCGCCTCGCCCCCCGCTCCTGAGACGTCTCCCCGCTTTTCCGCGAAAGGTCCACCCCGATGCTGCGAACCATGCTCAAGTCGAAGATCCACCGCGCCACGGTGACCCAGGCCGACCTGCACTACGTCGGCTCGGTCACGGTGGACGAGGACCTGCTCGACGCCGCCGACCTGCTCCCCGGCGAGCAGGTGGCGATCGTGGACATCACGAACGGCGCCCGCCTGGAGACGTACGTGATCCCGGGCGAGCGGGGCAGCGGTGTGATCGGCATCAACGGCGCCGCCGCGCACCTCGTGCACCCCGGCGACCTGGTCATCCTGATCTCGTACGGGCAGATGGACGACGCCGAGGCGCGCGCCTACCGGCCGCGGGTGGTGCACGTGGACGCCGACAACCGGGTGGTCGACCTGACGGCCGACCCGGCGACGGCGGCCCCCGGAACCGCGGGCAACCCCGTCCGGAACCCGTACGCCGCGGTGTAACCCACCCCCCCGTTCCCCGCGATCTTGCACTTTCGGCCCCTGTTCTGAGGCTTTCGTCCCGGTTTGCCGGGGCAGGAACTGCAAGATCGCGGGTGATGGGCGGTCTGTCACCGGATCGTCATTCCTGGTTACCCTTGTCACACCTGCCGGGAGGCGGGCGGTGCCTGGGGGAGGCCGCGATGCGTCGTTCGATGACCGTCCTGCTCGCGGTCGCCACCGCGCTCGTGCTGCTCGCCGGCTGCGGGGCCGGTGACGGCGACGGCGACCTCACCGACGACTGGCCCGCCCTGCCGGCCGCCGGGGCGTTCACCCCGGCGGCCGGGGTGTGCCAGGCCGCCGACTTCCGCGACGTGGCGACCCTCGCCGCGTACCAGCCGATCGACTGCGCCGAGCCGCACCGTGTGGAGACCGTGCACGTGGGCGCCTTTCCCGTGGGGTGGCCGGCCCCGCCGGCCGGTGGCTCCACCGAGCTGCGCGGCGCGTTCGCCGAGTGCGACACGCGGGCCACCGGGTACGTGGGCGACGACTGGCGGGCCGGGCGGTTGCGTCTGTCCGTGGCGCTCCCGTCCGGGCCCGGCTGGGCGGCGGGCTCCCGCTGGTACCGGTGCGACCTGTCCGAGCTGACCACCGTCGAGGCGGCCGCCGCGGTGGTCGTCCGTACGGGCAGCCTGCGCGACGCGCTGAAGGGCCCGTCGCCGCTGCGACTCGGCTGCCAGCAGACCCGGGGCGGCCGGGGCGGCGGCGTGGACGCGCTGGTGCCGGTCGACTGCGGCGTCCGGCACGACGCCGAGTTCGTCGGCGTGTGGCGGGCTCCGGACGGCCCGTACCCGACCCGGCAGGCCGACTGGGCCGCGCTCTACACGGGGTGTCGCAGCGCCCTGGGCCGGTACGTCGGCGTACCGGACGACGGCGACCTGCGTTTCCGCAGCGGCGTGGTGGTACGGCCCCCGGGCGCCGGGCGGTGGCGGGTCGGCGACCGGGGGGTGCGCTGCTACCTGTGGCTCAGCGACCGTACGGTGACCCGCTCGCTCAGGGGCGCCGGCCCGGCCGGCCTGCCCGTCCGTACGAGCTGACCAGCCGGCGGACGAGGTAGCCGAAACCACTCGTCCCGCCCCCGCCGCCTCTCGTGAGCCCGGTTCGGGGTTGACTGTGCTCATGGACCTTCCGACCGTCGACCTGCCGGCCCTGCCGAGGCTGCTGACCGCGCCTGCGCCGGGATGGGTGGAGACGACCGACGTGATCGTGGTCGGCTCGGGCGTGGCCGGGCTCACCGCGGCGTTGCACCTGCGCGAGGCGGGCCTGCACGTCACCGTCGTCACCAAGGTCAACATCGACGACGGCTCGACCCGCTGGGCGCAGGGCGGGATCGCCGCGGTGCTCGACCCGGCCGACACCCCGGCCGCGCACGCCTCGGACACCGAGATCGCCGGGGTGGGGCTCTGCGACCCGGCGGCGGTACGCGTCCTGGTGGAGGAGGGGCCGACCCGGCTGCGCGAGCTGATGCGGATCGGCGCCGAGTTCGACCGGAACCCGGACGGGTCGCTGATGCTCACCCGGGAGGGCGGGCACCGGGCGGACCGGATCGTGCACGCCGGTGGTGACGCCACCGGCGCCGAGGTGCAGCGGGCGCTGCACGCCGCGGTCCGCCGCGACCCGTGGATCCGCCTGGTCGAGCACGCTCTCGTGCTCGACCTGCTGCGCGCCCCCGGCGACGGCCCGGGCGGGCTCGGCCCGGCCTGCGGCATCACCCTGCACGTTCTGGGTGAGGGCAGCGAGGAGGGGGTGGGCGCCATCCTGGGCCGGGCCGTGGTGCTGGCCACCGGCGGGATGGGTCAGATCTTCGCGGCCACCACCAACCCGGCTGTCTCCACGGGCGACGGTGTGGCGCTGGCGCTGCGCGCCGGGGCCGCCGTGACCGACGTCGAGTTCGTCCAGTTCCACCCGACCGCGCTGATCGTGCCGGAGCACGCCCGGACGCCCGGCGCCGGCCGCGCCCAGCAGCCGCTGG
This sequence comes from Micromonospora costi, assembly GCF_003626655.1. Lineage (GTDB taxonomy): Bacteria > Actinomycetota > Actinomycetes > Mycobacteriales > Micromonosporaceae > Micromonospora > Micromonospora costi. The sequence goes on along the minus strand of NZ_RBAN01000003.1, from coordinate 962,085 downwards.
TCTCCGAGGCGCTGCGTGGTGAGGGCGCCCACCTGGTGGACGGTGACGGCAAGCGGTTCATGGTGGGTCAGCACGAACTCGCCGAACTCGCCCCCCGCGACGTGGTCGCCAAGGGCATCCACCGGGTGCTGCTCGCCACCGGCGAGGACCACGTCTTCCTCGACGCCCGCCACCTCGGTGGCGACTTCCTGGCCCGGCGGTTCCCGACCATCGTGGCGTCCTGCCTGGCCATCGGGGTCGATCCGGCCACCGACCTGATCCCGGTGGCCCCGGCCGCCCACTACGCCTCCGGCGGCGTCCGTACGGACCTGCGGGGCCGTACGTCGATCCCCGGCCTGTACGCCTGCGGTGAGGTCGCCTGCACGGGCGTGCACGGCGCGAACCGGCTGGCCAGCAACTCGCTCCTGGAGGGGCTGGTCTTCTCCCGCCGGATCGCCGAGGACATCGCGGCCGGGCTGCCCGAGCAGGCGCGCCCAGCCGAGACCGGCGCCTGGGTGGGTGGCGAGGGTTGGCTGGTGCCGGCGGATGGCACGCCGGCGCTGCAACGGGCGATGACCCGCGGCGCCGGGGTGCTCCGCTCGGCGGAGACGCTCGCCGCCACGGCCGGTGTGCTCACCGACGTCGGCACGGGCCGGGGGCGCCCGCGGATGGCCGACTGGGAGGCCACGAACCTGATCACCGTGGCGTCGACGCTGGTCGCGGCCGCGTACGCCCGGCAGGAGACGCGTGGCTGTCACTGGCGGGAGGACCACCCGACGGCGGACGACCGGTGGCTGGGGCACCTGGTCGAGGCGATCGGCACACAGGGGCGATTGACACAGCAGTGGGAGGACGCGCGATGAGGGAGTCGACGGAGCAGGAGCTGCGGGCCGCGGGCCTGGACCCGACCGAGGTGGGCCGGGTGGTCACCAACGCCCTCGCCGAGGACCTGGGGCCGGACTTCGTCGACATCACGAGCGTCGCGACGATCCCGGCCGACCAGACCGACACCGCCGACCTGGTCGCCCGGGCCGACGGCGTGGTCGCCGGGCTGGCCGTGGCCGCCGCGGTCTTCGAGCTGGTCGGCGAGGTGACCGGCGACGACGGTACGGTCGCGGTGTCGCTGGTGGCGCGCGACGGCCAGCGGGTGGCCCGCGGCGACGTGCTGGCCACGGTGACCGGGCCCACCCGGCTGCTGCTCACCGCCGAGCGCACCGCGCTCAACCTGCTCTGCCGGATGTCCGGGGTGGCCACGCACACGCGGGCCTGGGCGGACGCGCTCGCCGGCACGAAGGCCACCGTGCTCGACACCCGGAAGACCACGCCCGGCCTGCGTGCCCTGGAGAAGTACGCGGTGCGCGCCGGGGGCGGCACCAACAAGCGGCTGGGCCTCTACGACGTCGCGATGATCAAGGACAACCACAAGCTCGCCTCCGGCGGCATCACGCCGGCCTACCGGCGGGTGCGGGCGGCGTTCCCCGACGTGCCGGTGCAGGTCGAGGTGACCACCGTGGCCGAGGCCGTGGAGGCCGTGGAGGCGGGAGCGGACTTTCTGCTCTGCGACAACATGACCCCGGAGGAACTGGCCGAGGTGGTGAGCGCCGTGGGTGACCGGGCCGAGCTGGAGGCGACCGGGGGACTGACCCTGGCGGTGGCCGCCCGGTACGCGGCGACCGGCGTCGACTTCCTGTCGGTGGGCGCGTTGACCCACTCCTCGCCCATCCTGGACATTGCGCTGGACCTGCGTACCGACTGACCGGGGCCGCCGGGGCACGCGGTGCGCGGCCCCGGCGGCGTTCAGACCGTGGTGAGCGAGGTGCTCGCCAGGTTGAAGATCACCCGGTTCTCGGTGTCCTGCCGGCTGTCCAGGCCGTACTTGGCCCGGAAGAGTTCGAGCACCCGGTTGTAGACCTCCGGGGCCAGCTCGTCCGCCTCGCCGAGCGAGAAGACCTCGCCGGCCGTCTCCGGCCGGTCCAGGACGACGGTGAGGCCGGCGAGGCCGTGCCGTGCCACGTTGCGCACCAGGTCGGCGCCCGCGATGTACCAGTCGCCGTCGGAGCGCACGTAGAGCGCCTCGCAGGTCTCCAGGTCGCGGCCACCCTGGCGCAGGCAGAGCCGCAGGCTGAGACACGCCTCCAGGTCCTGCAGGGGCGCGGTGTCCCACAGCTCGTCGAACCGGTCGTCGACGAACTCGCCGAGCGGCGTCGAGACGTACGCCTCGATCTGCTGCGTGTCGAACGTGCTGCCGCGCACGGGGAAGAACGAGATGAAGGCCTTGCTGTCCCAGCGGTACATCTGCACCGAGGGGGCGGCGCTGTAGACGCGCACCTGGAGGCGCGCCCGGGACGACTCGGACAGCTCCTCGTGGAGGCGGGCCAGGTGCCAGAGGTTGCCGAGGATCGCCACCGAGGCGTCCCGGCGGCGCAGCTCCTCGCCGCGCAGCCGGACGGCTGGCGAGTCCGGGTCGAGCAGCAGCACCTTGACCGTGGCGCCGTTGAGCAGCGCGGACCGCAGGGCGGCGACGAAGCGGCGGGCGTACGGGCCCTCCAGCATGCTGGTCCAGGTCTCCAGGATGGCCACGAGTTCGCGGGAGCGTGCGACCCGTTCGATCAGCGCGTCGCGGTCGAGCCGGGGGTGCTCGATGATGCTCGCCGTCTGGAGTTCGCGGAACAGCGGGTTGAGCACGACGTACGTCAGCAGGGTCATGATCAGCGCGGCGCCGATGTTGAGGTACAGCTCGCCGGAGAAGCTGTCGGCCGCCCGGCGGGACTCCTGCCACGCCTGCACGGTCATCCAGATGGCGCCGCCGGCCAGGACGGCCAGCACGAGCACGTGCCGCCGACGCCGGCGCAGCGTGTTGCGCCCGCGCGCCCACCACATCCCCGACATGTCCGCTCCCCGTCCGGCCGCGCCGCGGATCGACCCATGTTCATGCCGCGATGGGAACCAGGATACGGGCGTACGGCCGGTCCGCGCCCGCCCGTACGGCCGTTGTCTAGGCTGCCTGCGTGCTGCTCTGCATCGACATCGGAAACACCAACACCGTGCTGGCGACCTTCGACGGCGACAAGCTGGTGCATTCCTGGCGGATCAAGACCGACGCCCGGTCGACCGCCGACGAACTGGGCCTGATGTTCCGCGGCCTGCTCGCCGGGGACGCCGTCGAGATCACCGGAGTGGCCGCCTGTTCCACCGTGCCGGCGGCGCTGCGCTCGCTGCGCACCATGCTCGCCCGCTACTACGGCGACCTGCCCAGCGTGATCGTCGAGCCGGGGGTCCGGACCGGGGTGCAGCTCGCGATCGACAACCCCAAGGAGGTCGGCGCCGACCGGGTGGTCAACACCCTCGCGGCGTACACCCTCTACGGCGGCCCGTCGATCGTGGTCGACTTCGGTACCACCACCAACTTCGACGTCATCAGCGAGCGGGGCGAGTTCCTCGGCGGGGCCTTCGCCCCGGGGATCGAGATCTCCTTCGACGCCCTCGCCGCCCGCGCGGCGCAGCTGCGCAAGGTCGAGGCGACCCGGCCGCGGTCGGTGATCGGCAAGAACACCGTCGAGTGCCTCCAGGCCGGCCTGTACTTCGGCTTCGCCGGGCAGGTCGACCGGATCGTCGAGCGGATGACCGAGGAACTGGGCGAGGTGCGGGCGGTGATCGCCACCGGCGGCCTCGCCTCGCTGGTGCTCAACGAGTGCCGGACCATCACCCACCACGAACCGATGATCACCCTGATCGGCCTGCGGATGGTCTACGAGCGCAACGTCTGACGCCGGCCGGTCGCAGCGGGCCCGGCGGTTGCCGGCCCGGCCGCGAGGCGGTTCCCCGGCCGTCGCCGGGCGCGGGCGTCGCGGTGGCGGTCAGCGCCGCCGGGACCGCAGCACCACCGTGTGGTACGGCAGCTCGACCGTCTCCCGGCCGGCGAGCTGCGGATGGGTGGCGAGCAGCTCCCGCAGCTCCCGGTCGACGCGCTCCCGGTCCTCGACCGGCGCCGTGAGCCAGTACGAGCGGGTGTGCACGAGCCCCAGCAACTCGTCCGGCGTGAGCGTGGTGGCGTGCGTGAACTCGCCCACCTCGACCGGTTCGAAGGCCGGGCCGAAGTCGGCGTACCGGTCGACCACGTTCCCGGCGTTGTCGCCGAGGTGGGCGATCCGGCTCATCTCCGCCACCCAGTCGACCCGCTCGTCCCGGGTGTTCCAGACGGGGGCGAAGGTGCCGCCGGGCCGCAGCACCCGGGCGATCTCGGCGTGCGCCGGCTCCCGGTCGAACCAGTGGTACGCCTGACCGACCAGCACCGCGTCCGCCTCGCCGTCGGGGAGCGGCAGGCCCTCGGCGCTGCCGGCGAGGGCGGTGGTCCCCGGCGTGGCGGCGTCCAGTTGGGCCCGCATGCCCGGGTCGGGCTCCACCGGCACCACGTCGTGACCGAGGGCGAGCAGGCCGCGGGTCAGCTTGCCGGTGCCGGCGCCGAGGTCGACGACCCGGGCGGGCACGGTCAGGCCGTCGAGTGCCCAGCGCAGCGCGGCTTCCGGATACCGGGGCCGGAACCGGTCGTAATCGGCCGCCGCAACGCCGAAGGACAGCGCATGAGTGTGATCAACCATGGCGGGCAGGTTATCCCGTAACGGTCACCCGGGGGCTTGAGTACGCTCGGGCGTGACCCCCCGTATCTCGTGACGAGGAAGCATGCCGTGACCGAGCAGAACACCCTGCCAGTGGACCCCGCCGACGACCTTCCGGAGCAGATGAAGGTCCGCCGGGAGAAGCGGGACCGGATGCTCGCCGACGGCATCGAGCCCTACCCGGTCGGTTACCCCCGGACGGCCACCCTCGCCGAGGTGCGCGCGCGCTACGCCGACCTGCCGACCGACACCGCCACCGGCGACCGTGTGTCGGTCACCGGTCGGGTGATCTTCGTACGGAACACCGGCAAGCTGTGCTTCGCGACCCTGCGGGACGGCGACGGCACCGAACTCCAGGCGATGCTCTCGCTCGACCGGGTCGGTCCGCAGCGGCTGGAGGACTGGAAGCGGCTCGTGGACCTCGGTGACCACGTGGGCGTCACCGGTGAGGTGATCACCAGCCGGCGGGGCGAGCTGTCCGTCCTGGCCGACGAGTGGGCGGTCACCGCGAAGGCGCTGCGTCCGCTGCCGGTGGCGCACAAGCCGCTGTCCGAGGAGGCGCGCGTCCGGCAGCGTTACGTCGACCTGATCGTCCGCCCGCAGGCGCGGGAGATGGTCCGCACCCGGGCGACGACCATGCGCAGCCTCCGCGATTCCCTGCACGAGCAGGGTTTCATCGAGGTCGAGACCCCGATGCTCCAGCTCCTGCACGGTGGGGCGGCGGCCCGCCCATTCGTGACCCACAGCAATGCGTTGAGCACTGATCTGTATCTTCGAATCGCGCCGGAACTGTTTCTGAAGCGCGCGGTGGTCGGCGGTGTCGACCGGGTCTTCGAGATCAACCGCAACTTCCGTAATGAGGGCGTCGACTCGTCGCACTCACCGGAGTTCGCGATGCTGGAGGCCTACCAGGCGTACGGCGACTACGACACGATGGCCGCGCTGACCCGCAATCTCGTGCAACGGGCGGCGACCGCCGTGAGCGGCTCGACGGTGGTCACCCACGCCGATGGCCGGGAGTTCGACCTCGGTGGCGAGTGGCGGTCGGTGACCCTGCTCGGGGTGCTTTCCGAGGCGCTCGGCGAGGAGGTCACGGTCCGCACCGAACGCGCCCGCCTGGTCGAGTACGCCGAGAAGGTGGGATTGGCCGTCGACCCGAAGTGGGGTCCGGGCAAGCTGGCCGAGGAACTGTTCGAGGAACTGGTCGTACCGGGCCTCGATGCGCCCACGTTCGTCCGGGACTACCCGGAGGAGACCAGCCCGCTGACCCGCGCCCACCGCACCGAGCCGGGGCTGGCCGAGAAGTGGGACCTCTACGTGCTCGGCTTCGAATTGGCCACCGCGTACTCGGAGCTGGTCGACCCGGTGGTGCAGCGGGAGCGACTGGTGGCCCAGGCGCAGCTCGCGGCCCGCGGCGACGACGAGGCCATGCGGCTCGACGAGGACTTTCTCCGTGCCATGGAGTACGGAATGCCGCCGGCCGGCGGTATGGGAATGGGAATCGACCGGCTCTTGATGGCGCTGACCGGCCTGGGAATTCGGGAAACGATCCTGTTCCCGTTGGTGCGCCCCGAGTAGTCGGGCCGCCACCGGGTCGTTATACCGCATCCTATTGACGCCGCGCGCGGCGTCCGGGTTATTGTGCTTGGAGTTAGCAGGACACCCTGCTCGAAAGGAATGTGGGACGTGGCCAAGCAGATCATTCACAAGCTGGTCGATGACCTGGACGGCGGGGACGCGGACGAGACGGTCAAGTTCGCGCTGGACGGCGTTCAGTACGAGATCGACCTGTCGAGTGCGAACGCCGAGAAATTGCGTGACGTATTCGCGCCGTACGTCGCGGCCGGCAGCAAGGTCGGCCGGGGCGGCGTGGTGGTCGGTGGCCGCGCCGCGCGGGGCCGGGGTGGTGCGACCGCCGACCGGGAGCAGAACCGGGCGATCCGGGAGTGGGCCAAGAAGGCCGGGAAGGACATCTCCGACCGGGGTCGTATTCCCCAGGAGATCGTCGACGAGTACCACGCGCGCCGCTGATCGAGGCGATCATCGCGGCGACACCGACGCCGGGCCGGAGCACCGCTCCGGGCCGGCGTCGCCGTATGTACGGCCTGGGCGGTACGTCCGGTCCCGGCGTCTGCGGCCGTCGTCGGCGCGGGCGCCGGCTTCCGTCCCGGATGGGCGCGGCCGGACGGGTCGGACGGGCGGCAGGCTTCGGTGCCGGACGGGTCGGACGGGCGGCGGCCTTCGGTGCCGGACGGGCCGGGCCGGGCGGGAAGAAACCCCGGCGGGCGGGCGTTGTCCACAGCCGGTGGAGATTTCGTCCACAGCCTGTGGATGACTTCCGGCGGTCCCGAGCGGGCCGCGTACACGCGGATCCGGCCCCCGACGGTCCGGACGGCCCGTCGACGGGCCGGCGAGAATTTCGCTCTACGCGTAGCGCCGGAGGTACCGGAACACCTCCTGAGCGCGCACGGTTGTGCAAAACGACGCGTACCCGGCTCCCGCCGGAGACACACGACCTCAGCTGAGTCGGTCCGCGGCGATAGAGTAATGAGGCACGGACGCCCGTCCCGGACGTCCGCGCACCGGCCCCGCCAAGATCTTTGACCATCAAGGCGCACGGCACGTGAGGAGCACGAGGGCATGTTCGAGCGGTTCACCGACCGAGCGCGACGGGTTGTCGTCCTGGCCCAGGAAGAGGCCCGGATGCTCAACCACAACTACATCGGTACGGAACACATCCTGCTGGGCCTGATCCACGAGGGCGAGGGCGTCGCGGCCAAGGCTCTGGAGAGCCTGGGCATCTCGCTGGAGGGCGTCCGGCAGCAGGTCGAGGAGATCATCGGCCAGGGCCAGCAGGCGCCGAGCGGGCACATCCCGTTCACGCCGCGGGCCAAGAAGGTGCTGGAGCTGTCGCTGCGCGAGGCGCTGCAGCTCGGCCACAACTACATCGGCACGGAGCACATCCTGCTCGGTCTGATCCGCGAGGGTGAGGGCGTCGCCGCCCAGGTGCTGGTCAAGCTCGGCGCCGACCTCAACCGGGTCCGCCAGCAGGTGATCCAGCTGCTCTCCGGCTACCAGGGCAAGGAGCCGGCCGCGGCGGGCGCCGCGGCGGGTGAGGCCGCGCCGTCGACCAGCCTCGTGCTGGACCAGTTCGGCCGTAACCTGACCCAGGCCGCCCGCGAGGGCAAGCTCGACCCGGTCATCGGGCGCGAGAAGGAAATCGAGCGGGTCATGCAGGTGCTCTCCCGCCGTACCAAGAACAACCCGGTCCTGATCGGTGAGCCCGGCGTCGGCAAGACCGCCGTGGTGGAGGGGCTGTCCCAGAAGATCATCAAGGGCGAGGTGCCCGAGACGCTGAAGGACAAGCAGCTCTACACGCTCGACCTCGGTGCGCTGGTCGCCGGTTCCCGCTACCGCGGTGACTTCGAGGAGCGCCTCAAGAAGGTGCTCAAGGAGATCCGCACCCGGGGCGACATCATCCTGTTCATCGACGAGATCCACACCCTGGTGGGTGCGGGTGCCGCCGAGGGCGCGATCGACGCGGCGAGCATCCTCAAGCCGATGCTGGCCCGTGGTGAGCTGCAGACCATCGGCGCCACGACCCTCGACGAGTACCGGAAGCACCTGGAGAAGGACGCCGCTCTCGAGCGCCGGTTCCAGCCGATCCAGGTGGGTGAGCCCTCGCTGGCCCACACCATCGAGATCCTCAAGGGTCTGCGCGACCGCTACGAGGCGCACCACCGTGTGAGCATCACGGACGCCGCTCTCGTGGCCGCCGCCACCCTGGCCGACCGGTACATCTCCGACCGCTTCCTGCCGGACAAGGCGATCGACCTGATCGACGAGGCCGGTGCCCGGATGCGGATCCGCCGGATGACCGCGCCGCCAGACCTGCGCGACTTCGACGAGCGGATCGCCCAGGTCCGCCGCGACAAGGAGTCCGCGATCGACGCGCAGGACTTCGAGCGCGCCGCCCAGCTGCGGGACAAGGAGAAGCAGCTCCTTGGCCAGAAGGCGCAGCGGGAGAAGGAGTGGAAGGCCGGTGACCTGGACGTCGTCAGCGAGGTCGACGACGAGCAGATCGCCGAGGTGCTCGGCAACTGGACCGGCATCCCGGTCTACAAGCTGACCGAGGAGGAGACCTCGCGCCTGCTGCGCATGGAGGACGAGCTGCACAAGCGCGTCATCGGCCAGGAGGACGCGGTCAAGGCGGTCTCGAAGGCGATCCGGCGTACCCGCGCCGGCCTGAAGGACCCGAAGCGTCCGTCGGGCTCGTTCATCTTCGCCGGCCCGTCCGGCGTCGGTAAGACCGAGCTGTCGAAGGCGCTGGCCGAGTTCCTGTTCGGCAGCGAGGACGCCCTCATCCAGCTGGACATGTCCGAGTTCCACGACCGCTACACGGTCTCCCGGCTGGTGGGTGCCCCTCCCGGCTACGTCGGCTACGACGAGGGCGGGCAGCTGACCGAGAAGGTGCGGCGTCGGCCGTTCTCGGTGGTCCTCTTCGACGAGATCGAGAAGGCCCACCCGGACGTGTTCAACACGCTGCTCCAGATCCTGGAGGACGGTCGGCTCACCGACGGTCAGGGTCGGATCGTGGACTTCAAGAACACGGTCATCATCCTGACCACCAACCTCGGCACGCGCGACGTGGCGAAGGCGGTGTCGCTGGGCTTCCAGGCGTCGGAGGACTCGGAGTCCAACTACGACCGGATGAAGCAGAAGGTCAACGACGAGCTCAAGCAGCACTTCCGGCCTGAGTTCCTGAACCGGATCGACGACACCATCGTCTTCCACCAGCTGCGTCAGCAGGAGATCCTGTCGATCGTCGACATCATGGTCGCCCGGATCGAGACCCAGCTGAAGAACAAGGACATGGGCCTCGAGCTGACCGACAACGCGAAGAAGTACCTGGCGACCAAGGGCTTCGACCCGGTGCTCGGTGCGCGTCCGCTGCGTCGCACGATCCAGCGCGACATCGAGGACAACCTGTCCGAGCGGATCCTCTTCAACGAGCTGACCCCGGGTCAGATCGTGGTGGTGGACTGCGAGGGCGACCCGAACAACATCGACAAGTCCAAGCTCGTCTTCCGGGGCGCGGACAAGCCGGTGACCGTGCCGGACGCCGTCCCGGCCGACCTCGGTGGCACCGCCGCCGCGGCTGGCGCGGACGAGTAAGGCACCAGCAGCAGGGGCGGGGCCCCGGTGGCGCAAGCCGCCGGGGCCCCGCCTTTTGCATACCCAGCCCAGCCGCGTCGCGCCTGCGCGCCGATGGGTCGGCCGGGACGCCCGGGCGGGCGCCTCTGGGCGCCTCGAGCGTCGCCCCTGCGCCGATGGGTGGCAGGGGTGCAGCTCGCCGCGCATGATCGCGCAGTTTCAGGGATGTAGTCCCCTCGTGCCGGGCCGGAGGGGACAACATCCGGGATGTAGTGGCCTCGCCGGGCCCGAGGTCGGGGCCTCGCCAGGCCGCAGGACGCCCGGACGCACCCGCCCCAAGCACACGGGCCCTTGAAGCGCTCCGGACCCCCAGCGCACGCAGCGCCCCCTGCCGTGATCGACTCCGTTTCGCGGAACTGGCGGTGTCGGAGCGCGGCGGACACCGCCACATCGGCGATCTGGTGATGATCTCGCCGGGCGCGCCGGTCGGCGAGGGCCGCGCGGGCATCGGCGCGTGCGGGCGGTGGATCAGGCGCTCATCAGCGGGAGAGGTCGGGCACGGGTGCCGCGGCGTGGTCGGCGAGGTCGGGTGCGGGCAGGGTCGGGCCGTCGCCGACGAGGCGGAACGTCTCCCCGTCGACGGGCTCCACGAGGCCGTCCTGAACGAGGCCGGCCAGTGCCCGGGCTCGCTGTGTGCCGTCGGCCCACACCTGGTCGAGCCGCTGCCGGGGCACCGGGCCGGTGGCGTCGCGGAGCACCGCGAGCAGCAGTCCGCGTACCTGGCGGTCGGTGCCCGCGTACCGCTGGGGCCGGCGGGTGGGCCCGGCCGGCGTCTCCTGGCCGGACGCGCGCCAGGCGCAGATCGCCTCGACCGGGCAGCGGTCGCACCGTGGGGAGCGGGCGGTGCAGATCACCGCACCGAGTTCCATGAACGCCGCGCTGGCCAGCGCCGCGGCGGCCGGCTCGTCGGGCAGCAGCGTCTCGGTGGCGGTCAGGTCGGCGGGGCGGGTGGTGGGGCCGGCGTCCGGTTCGCCGGCCACGGCGCGGCAGACCACCCGGCGTACGTTGGTGTCGACCACGGGGTGCCGCTGCCCGTACGCGAAGGCGGCGACGGCCCGTGCCGTGTACGTCCCGACGCCGGGCAGGGCCAGCAACTGGTCCAGCCGGTCGGGGACCTCCCCGCCGTGGCGCTCCACGATCGCCACCGCGCACTCCCGCAGCCGCAGCGCCCGTCGCGGATAGCCGAGCCGGCCCCACATCCGGATCGCCTCGGCGGGTGTGTCCTCGGCCAGCGCGGCCGGTACGGGCCACCGGGCCAGCCACGCCTCGTACGCGGGCAGCACCCGGACCACCGGCGTCTGCTGGAGCATCACCTCGCTCACCAGGATCGCCCAGGGGCTGACACCCGGTTTGCGCCACGGCAGGTCGCGGGCGTTCTCCTCGAACCAGCGGCTGACCAGGGTGGCGAACGTCGGCTCAGTCATCGTGCCGCCGATGATGTCACGCCGCCGACCCCGGGCGCCCCGGCGGCCGGCCACCCCGCCACGAGGCACGGGACGGTCCCGACGCACGGAACCGGGGAGAGGCACGGGACCGGTCCCGACGCACGGGACCGGTCCCGAGGCGTGGGCGGCCCGGACGGGGCGGCGCGGGGTCGGGCGCTGGATCGGGCAGAATGCCCGGATGAACGAGCTCGCGATCACCGTCATCGGCCGGGACCGGCCGGGCATCGTCGCCGACGTCGCCGAGGTGCTCGCCCGGTTGGGTGCGAACCTCACCGACAGCACGATGACGCGCCTGCGCGGACACTTCGCCATGACTCTGATCTGCGTGGGCCCGGCCGCCGCGGATGTCGAGGCCGCGTTGGCGCCGCTCGCCGGCGACGGCCAGCTGCTGGCCACCGTACGCGCGGTCACCCCGGACGGCGGGGCGGCGTCGGGCGGCGAGCCGTACGTGATGGCGGTGCACGGGGCCGATCGGATGGGCATCGTGGCGGCGATGACCCGCGTGCTCGCCGAGGCCGGCGGCAATGTCACCGACCTGAGCACCCGGCTGGCCGGCACGCTCTACGTGGTCGTCGCCGAGGTGGACCTGCCCCCGGGCAGCGCCGGGGAGCTGGCCGGACGGCTGGACCGGGCGGCCGCCGAGCTGGGCGTCGAGGTCAGCCTCCGGCCGGCGGATCCGGACCTGCTGTGAGCGACGCGTACGCCGGGCTCGGCGACTGGACGCCGGAGGCGCTGGGCGTCGACGGTGCGGTGCGTCCCGTGGTCACGGCCCCGCACCCGGTGCTCAGCCGGGAGGGCGGTGCGGTCGACCCGACCGCGGCGGAGACCGTACGGTTGGCGGCCGACCTGATCGCCACGATGCGCGTGGCGCCGGGCTGCGTCGGTCTGGCGGCACCGCAGGTCGGGGTGGGCGCCCAGGTCTTCGCGGTCGACGTGACGGGTCACCCGAAGGCGGTGACTGTGCACGGCACGTTCGTGCTCTGCAACGCGCGCGTGGTGGAGGCGACCCGGTGGAAGCCGGGACGTGAGGGGTGCATGTCGGTGCCGGACCTGACGGGGGACGTCAAGCGGGCGAGCCGCCTGGTGGTGGAGGGTGACCTGCCGGGCACGGGCGCGGCGGTGCGGCTGGTGACGGACGGCTTCGAGGCGCGGGCTCTGCAGCACGAGATCGACCACTGTGCCGGCCTGCTGTTCCTCGACCGGGTCGCCGGCGCGCACGCCATCTACCAGCGCAAGGTCTACCTCTGAGCCCACGACCGCGCCGGCGGCCCACCGTCGACTGTGGACGCTTTGGACCGTCGTCGCCGTCAACCTTCCGGCGCGTCGTGCCGCGCCCGCGGGGTGGTGCGCCGCTACGGTGGGGGAATCATGCGTCTGACGGTCGGCCCCCTGCCACCCGCCGTGTACTGGCGGCGTCGCGCCGTCGTACTCGGAGCGGGGCTTCTCTTCCTGATTGTCCTGCTCTACTCGTGCACCGGGTCGGGCAACAGTGGTGACAAACGGCCGCAGGCCGGGGCGAGCCCGACGTCGACGGTCAGTCCCAGCCCGACAGGCTCGATCCTCACCCCGACGACCGGCTCGCCGCCGCCCGAGGCGTCCGCCGATGCCTCCGCCGGCACCGGTGAAGGTGGCACGACCGCCGACCCGCCCCCCTCACCGACCGAGCATGCGCCGGTGGCGCCGGCGGCCGGCGTCGGCGACGGGAGCTGCACGGACACCGAGATCAAGGTGACCTCCGTGGCGCAGCCGGCGAGCGTCCGGAGCGGGGCGGCGGTCGACCTGCAACTCAAGATCAAGAACACGTCCGACCGTACGTGCAGCCGTGACGTGGGTGCCGACCTGCAGGAGCTCTTCATCAAGTCCGGTGCCGAGAAGGTGTGGTCCTCGGACACCTGCGGCACGGCCAAGGGCAAGGACGTGCAGTCGTTCACCCCCAACTTCGAGCGCATGTACCAGGTGACCTGGAACGGCCAGGACGCCAGCCGGTGCGCCGACGGGGTGGCCAACGGCCCGGCGGTGCAGCCCGGCACCTACCAGGTCTTCGCCCGCGTGGGCACGAAGCTCAGCGAGCCCACGAAGCTGACCATCACCGACTGACCGCCGGCTCCGACCGCCCGACCCGCGCCGACCGGTCGCGGGACGAGGCGGGCGGGCCGCTCAGACGTAGCGTTCGAGGATGGACGCCTCGGCGAGCCGGGACAGGCCCTCGCGGACACCGCGCGCCCGGGCGTCGCCCACCCCCTCGACGGCCTGGAGATCCTCCACGGTCGCGCCCAGCAGCCGCTGGAGGCTGCCGAAGTGCACTACCAGCCGGTCCACCACCGCCGTGGGGAGGCGCGGCACCTTGGCCAGGAGCCGGAAGCCGCGCGGGCTGACGGCCGCGTCCAGCGCGTCGGAGGCGGCCGGGTAGCCGATCGCCTTGGCGACCGAGACCAGGTCGATGAGCTCGGTGGCCCCCAGCAGGTCCAGTTCGACGAGCGCCTCGTCGAGGGTGCGCGACTTGCGACCGGCCGGGAGGTAGTCCCGGATGACCAGGGTGCGGTCGGCGTCCACGCCGGCCATCAGCTCGTCGAGCTGGAGGGCCAGCAGCCGGCCGTCGGTGCCCAGCTCGACCACGTAGCCGGCGATCTCGTCGGCGATCCGGCGGACCATCTCCAGCCGCTGCACCACGGCGACCGCGTCCCGGACGGTGACCAGGTCCTCGATTTCGAGCGCGGAGAGCGTGCCGGAGACCTCGTCGAGCCGGAGCTTGTAGCGCTCGAGGGTGGCGAGGGCCTGGTTGGCCCGGGACAGGATGGCCGCCGAGTCGTCCAGCACGTGCCGCTGGCCGTTGACGTAGAGGCTGATGATCCGCATCGACTGGCTGACCGAGATGACCGGGTAGCCGGTCTGCCGGGCCACCCGCTCGGCCGTGCGGTGCCGGGTGCCGGACTCCTCGGTGGGGATGGACGGGTCGGGCATCAGGTGCACGGCGGCCCGGACGATGCGGGTGCCGTCGCTGGACAGCACCACGGCGCCGTCCATCTTGCACAGCTCCCGGACCCGGGTGGCGGAGAACTCCACGTCGAGCGGGAACCCGCCGGTGCAGAGCCCTTCGACCACCTTGTCGTAGCCGAGGACGATCAGGGCGCCGGTGCGGCCCCGCAGGATCCGCTCGAGGCCGTCGCGCAGGGCGGTGCCGGGCGCCATGAGCGCCAGATTGGCGCGCAGCGGGTCACCCGCGGCGCTCCCGGTCACGTTCACGCTGATCGGACGGGCGGGCGAGCCCACGGCGCCGGTGCGGGCGTGGGGCGTCGCGCCGGCAGGCTTGGTGGTATCGCGGTCGATCGGCACGGGCACAGTCTACGGACTGCCGTGCGGTGGGTGCTGTCGTGGTTACTGTGATGTGTCACGATGCCTCCGTCCGGGCCGTGACGCGCTGTCCGGTATCGCCCTCGCGGTACCGCCGTGCGGCCACCGTCGGTCACTCCGCCGACGCGCGCGCCGCACTCTGGAGGGCCGTCCGGACATCGGTGACCTCGATCACCCGCATCTGCTCGGGGCCCGCCCCGGTCGACTCCGGGCCGCAGCCGGGTGGGACGAGTGCGATCCGGAAGCCCAGCCGGGCGGCCTCCGCCAGCCGGCGGGGCACGGCACCCACCCGCCGGACCTCGCCGGTGAGCCCGACCTCGCCGATCGCCACGAGGTGGGGCGCGATGGCCAGGTTGAGCCCGCCGGACGCGACCGCCAGCGCGACGGCGAGGTCGGCCGCCGGCTCCACGACGCGGATGCCGCCCACCGTGGCGGCGAAGACCTCCCGGTCGTGCAGGGTGAGCCGCTCCGTACGCCGTTGCAGCACCGCGAGCACCATGGCGAGGCGGGCCGAGTCGAGCCCGGAGACCGTGCGCCGGGGCGAACCGGCCACCGTGGCGCCGATGAGCGCCTGGACCTCGGTGACCAGGGCCCGCCGCCCCTCCATGGCCACGGTCACGCAGGTGCCGGGCACCGGCTCGGAGTAGCGGGTCAGGAACAGCCCGGACGGGTCGGCGAGGCTCGTGATGCCGCCCTCGTGCATCTCGAAGCAGCCGACCTCGTCGGCCGCGCCGAACCGGTTCTTGACGCCGCGCACCATCCGCAGCGAGGAGTGCTTGTCGCCCTCGAAGTGCAGCACCACGTCGACCAGGTGCTCGAGCACCCGGGGACCGGCGACCTGGCCGTCCTTGGTGACGTGGCCGACCAGCACGGTGGCGATGCCCCGCTCCTTGGCCACCGAGACCAGCGCGGCGGTCACCGCCCGGACCTGGGTCACCCCGCCCGGCACGCCCTCGGTGCCGGACGTGGAGATGGTCTGCACCGAGTCGAGCACGAGCAGGCCCGGCTTGACCGCGTCGAGGTGACCGAGCACGGCGGCCAGGTCGCTCTCGGCGGCCAGGTAGAGCTGGTCGTGCAGCGTGCCCATCCGTTCCGCCCGCAGGCGTACCTGACTGACCGACTCCTCACCGCTGACGACCAGCGACGGGCTGCCCGCGCCGGCCGCCCACTGCTGCGCCACGTCGAGCAGGAGGGTGGACTTGCCGACCCCGGGTTCGCCGGCCAGCAGCACCACCGCGCCGGGCACCAGACCGCCGCCGAGCACCCGGTCGAGCTCGCTCACGCCGGTCGGGCGGGCCCGGGCGGGCGCGGCGCTGATGGTGGCGATCGGTCGGGCCGGCTCGGCCGGCATCCGGGAACTCACCACGCGGCCGGAGACGGTCGGGCCGGTGAGGGTGCACTCGACCACGGAACCCCACTCGCCGCACTCCGGGCAGCGCCCCACCCACTTGGGTGGCTGGTGGCCGCACGCGTCGCACTCGTAGGCCGGCCGGGGGTCGCGGCCGGCGGCCCGGCCGCGCGTGCCGGTGGCCGCTCCGCGGGCGGAGGTGGATCGGGACGTCGTCACACGAGGACGCTAGCCCGGGCGTACGACGAGGAGACCGCCGGCGTGGTGGTCGCCACGCCGGCGGTCTCCTCGGAAGGTGGTGGGCCGGGTCAGTCGTGCTCCTCGCCGAAGCCGCCCTCACGCTCGATGATCGGGGACGCCGGGGCCGGCGGGGTGAACGGCACGGCGATCGGCGCCGGGCCCGTGATGGTGTTGCCGTTGCCGAAGTCGAAGGTCAGGAAGACGTTCTGGCCGGAGCGCAGCGCCTCGTTGAGGCCGATCAGCTGGAGCTGCCGGCCGCTCGTCTGGTTCAGCTGCGCGTAGCTCAGCGGGGCGATCTCGATCCGGGCCGGCTGGCCGGCCGGGGTCGGGCTCGCCGACGGGCTGGCCGATGCCGAGCCGCTGGGCGAACCCGACGGGGAGCCGCTGGGTGAACCGGACGGGGAACCCGACTCGGACGGGCTGGCCGACACCGAGTGCGACGGGGTCGCGGCGGCCGACTCCGACGGCGACGGGGTGGCCGAGGCGCCGGTCTCGGTGAGCAGCACCTCGCGGGCGTCCTGGGTGGTGACGGTGACCGTGACCGGGTCGTGCGAGTCGTTGTAGATCACGGCGCTGAGCAGCGCGTTCTCGCCGGCCTTGTAGCCCTCGACACCGGGGAAGTCGACGAGCAGGCCGCGCACCGCGAGCTGGCCGTTCTCGGTCTGGATGTTGACGCCCTGGACCGACGGCTCCTTGACGGCGGTCTCGGCGATCTGACCGGCGCCGCAACCGGACAGCAGCAGGCTCGTCACCGCCGCCGCCCCGGACAGCAGCAGGGCCGCCCGCCGGGAACCCCTGATCGAGCGCGTCACGTCGGTCCTCCTCGTCACGATCACACCCGGTGCGTACGCCGGGCACGCTGGCCATGCCCGCGCAGACCGCGCTCCAGGGTAGTTGGGGCTGATCGAGGGCCGCACGCCGACCCGGGGACTCCACCTCCGGGTGTGACTCTCAGACCACCCGTCCGCTCGTGACCAGGAGAACCACGTCGATGAGCGCCACCAGCATCACCGCCCGGAAGGCGGCCACGGGACGCCGCCCGGCGCGGGTCGCGGCGCGTCCCCCGTACCAGCTGACCGGCGGCACCACGACGGCGGCCAGCACGGCCGCGAGCCCGACCGCGGACGGCGGCCCGGGCGGGCCGAAGACCAGCGTGCCGGTCGCCGCGAGCAGCAGCACGGCGGCGGCCGCCCGGCTGCCGGCGGCGCCGAGCCGGTGGGGCAGCCCCCGTACCCCGGTGCGGGCGTCGTCGGCCAGGTCGGGCAGGACGTTGGCGAAGTGCGCGCCGGCGCCGAGGCAGGCACCGGCGGCGAGCAGCCAGACCGGCGGCGCCGGCGCCCCGGGCAGCGCGAGCACCACGAAGCCGGGCAGCGAGCCGAACGAGACCGCGTAGGGCAGCACCGACACCGGGCTGGACTTCAGCGGCCAGTCGTAGAGCAGCGCGGAAATCAACCCGACGGTGACCCAGAGCGCCGCCATCGGATTGGTGACCATCCCGAGTACCGGGGTGGCGAGCGCCGCGACCACCGCCCCCACGGCCACCGTGCGGCGGGCCACGGCACCCGCGGGGATGGGCTTGTCGGTACGCCCCACCGCGGCGTCCCGGTCGGCGTCGAGCACGTCGTTCGCCCAGCCCACGGCCAGTTGGCTGGCCAGCACGGCGAGCACCACGGCGGCTACGCCGCCCGGCCGGTGCCCCACGCCGACGGCCAGCAGACCGGCCACGAGGGTCACCGCGGCGGCCGGTTCCGGGTGGCTCGCCCTGACCAGCCCTAACACCGTTGTCGACATAAGGGAAGTCTGGTCGTTGTCGGGGAGACATGCCACGCTCGGACCCATGCGAGACGTCGCGCCGCAGTCGACCCGACACCGGGTGCTGCCGCGCAACGATCCACGCCAGTACGACGACCTGTCCGGCGAGTGGTGGCGGCCCGACGGCGTGTTCGCGATGCTGCACTGGATCGCCGAGGCGCGGGCGTCCCTGGTGCCGCCCGCCGACCGTCCCGACGCGCTGCTGGTGGATCTCGGCTGCGGCGCCGGGCTGCTCGCTCCGCACCTGGCCGGCAAGGGCTACCGGCACGTGGGCGTCGACCTGACCCGGTCGGCGCTCGCCCAGGCGGCCGCGCACGGCGTCACGGCGGTCAACGGGGACGTCACCGCCGTCCCGCTGGCCGACGGCTGCGCAGACGTGGTGTCCGCCGGTGAGGTGCTCGAACACGTACCGGACTGGCGGGCCGCCGTGGCCGAGGCGTGCCGGCTGCTCCGGCCGGGCGGCCTGCTCGTGGTGGACACCCTGAACGACACGGTGTTGAGCCGGGTCGTGGCGGTCCACATCGGGGAGCGGCTGCCGACCGTGCCGCGCGGCATCCACGATCCACGGTTGTTCGTGGACGACCGGGAGCTGGTCGCCGAGTGCGCACGGCACGGGGTGGAGCTGCGGGTGCGCGGTGCCCGGCCCGAGCTGCGCGGTCTGATCGGCTGGCTGCTGCGCCGGGTACGTGGCGCAGCCGCCACGGAGGCGCGGACGCCGCGGATCGTCCCGACGCGCTCGACCGCGGTGCTGTACCAGGGCTGGGGGGTCCGGAAAGGATAGTCGGGCCCGGCGGGGGTAAGGGACGCCGAGAAGGGGGCGGAAATGACGGTGCACGCGCTGGAGGCGGCCCGCAGGTTGGCGCCGCGACTCGCCGCCCGGGCGGCCGAGCACGACCGGGACGGCTCGTTCCCGGCCGCGGACTTCGAGGATCTGCGCGAGGCGGGCCTGTTCGGCCTCATGGTCCCCCGCGAGCTGGGCGGGCTCGGGGCGACCTTCGCCGAGTACGCCGCGGTCGCGACCGAGCTGGCCCGCGGCAACGGGGCGACCGCGCTGGTGTTCAACATGCACGCCTCCGTGACGGGCGCGCTCGGCGCGGTCACCGAGGAGCTGGCCGAGTCGCTCGGCGTCCCGGACGACGCCCTCGCGGCCCGGGACCGGCTGCTCAGGGCGGCCGCGGAGGGCTCCTGGTACGCGGTGGCGATGAGCGAGCGGGGTGCGGGCGCCCGGCTCTCCCAGCTCAGCACGGTCTACGAGCCGGTCGAGGGTGGCTGGCACGTCAAGGGCAGCAAGACGTTCTGCTCGGGCGCGGGCCATCCGGACGGCTACCTGGTCGCCGCGCGCAGCGCCACCGACCAGTCGGTGGTGTCCCAGTTCCTGGTCCCCGCCGGCGCGGGGATCACCGTCGAACCGACGTGGGACTCGCTGGGCATGCGCGCCACCGCCTCGCACGACCTGCACCTGGACGTGACGATCCCGTCCGACCGCCTGCTGGGCGGCGTGGAGGGGCTGGCGCTGGTGGTCGCCCAGCTCATGCCGCACTGGCTGGTGGCCAGCTACGCGGCGGTCTACGTCGGGGTGGCCCGGGCGGCCATCGAGGCCGCCGCCGAGCACCTGAACGCCCGCAACCTCGCCGGGCTGCCGGCCGTACGGGCCCGGCTCGGTCGGGCCGACGCGGCGGTGGCGGCGGCCGAGCTGGTGGTGGCGGAGGCGGCCCGGCGGGTGGACGAGGCGCCGGGCGACACGGAGACCAACCGCTGGGTGTGGCGGGCCAAGCTGCTCGCCGGCACGACCGCGGCCGACGTGGCCGCGTCCATGCTGGAAGCGGCGGGCACGTCGGCGACCCGGCGGGGTCATCCGCTGGAGCGGCTCTACCGGGACGCCCGCTGCGGCTCGCTGCATCCGGCGACCTCGGACGTCTGCGCCGACTGGCTCGGCATCGCCGCGTTGGGCGGTGACCCGGACCGCGACGGCTCGGCGCCTCGTTGGTGAGCGTGGGGCCGCCGGGGGCCGTCCCGGCGGAGGGACGGTCCTGGGGTGGGCGGCGTCGGACGAGAGGTGGGGATCGTGTCGGTACCAGTGATCGCGGGCCTCGGGACGGCACAGCCGCCGTCGGCCCGCCAGGACGAGTTGTGGGACGGTTTCTTCTCGCGGCACTTCACCGGTGCCACGCGGTCGCTGGCGCAGCGGATCTTCGCCAACTCGGGGGTGACCACGCGGCAGGCCGCGGTCAACCCGCTGCTGGAGGACGTCTCCGACTGGCCGACCGAGCGGCGGATGCGCCGCTATCTGGTCGAGGCGCTGCCGCTGGGTAAGGAGGCGGTCGGGCGGGCGCTGACCGCCGCCGGCCTGGACGCCGGTGACATCGGGATGTTCATCGTCTGCTCGTGCACCGGGTACGCCACCCCGGGCCTGGACATCCTGCTCGCCAGGGACCTCGGGATGGCGCCGGACACCCAGCGGATGTTCGTGGGGCACATGGGTTGCTACGCCGCGCTGCCCGGGCTCGGCGCGGCGAGCGACTTCGTGACGGCGCGGGGCCGCCCCGCGCTGCTGCTCTGCGCCGAGCTGACCAGCCTGCACATCCAGCCGTCGACGGCGCGGGTGGACACCCAGCAGATCGTCTCGCACGCCCTCTTCTCGGACGCGGCGGTCGCGGCCGTGGTGCTGCCGGGCGGCCCCGGGTACGCGCTGCGCGAGGTGACCTCGGTGACCGACACGTCCACGGCCGACCACATGACCTGGGACGTGACCGACGCCGGTTTCCGGATGGGGCTGTCGCCGAAGGTGCCCCAGGTGCTGTCGACGCACGTCCGCGGGCTGGTCGACGACCTGCTCGCGCGGCACGGCACGAGCATCGCCGCGGTGGACGGCTGGGCGGTGCACCCGGGCGGGCCGCGCATCCTCAACGTGGTCGAACGCGAGCTGGCACTGCCCACGGAGGCGCTGGCGGCGTCCCGGGCGACGCTGGACGAGCACGGCAACTGCTCGTCCCCGACCGTGCTGCTGATCCTGGACCGGCTGCGCCGGGCCGACGCCCCGCCCGAGCGGATCCTCATGCTCGCGTTCGGCCCCGGCCTCACCCTCTACGCCGTCCTGCTCGATCGACAGGCCTGAGCGTGCCGACCTACGCTCGTTCCATGGACGACGACGCGGGGGCCCGGCTGAGGGGCGGGGTGCTGATCGGGGCGGCGGTGCTCGCGCTGCTGGCGGGCGGCTGGTGGTGGCAGGCCAACGCCCCGGCGTCGGGTCCGGCGCCCGTGGCGGGCGCGGCCGGGGGCGCCGGCTCCGCGCCGGGCGCGCGTCGGGCGCCGGAACGGCCGGAGTCGGTGGCCCGGGTGGTGGTGGACGCGGAGACGGGTGAGGTGCTGCGCGCCGACGGCCTGCCCGGGGTGTCGATCGACCCGCGGACGGGCATGGTCACCGACGTCGGTGGCGCTCCGGGCGAGCTGTTCTACCGGCCCGACCCGGAGGGTGGGCTGCCCCGGTTCGCCCTGACGACATGGCGCGTGGCGGAGACGCTCGTCCCGGGCAGCCCGGTCGTCCGGCAGGCGTCCGACGACGGCGGTCGCTACCTGCTCCAGTACCGGTGCGTGCGGCCCGGCACACTGCGGGTGCGGGTCACCGGCGCGCAGATCGACGCGCCCTCCCGGGTCGACTGCGACGGTACGGTCACCACCGCGCGGGTCGCGCCGACGAGCGGGCCCATCCGCGTCTCGCTGTCCGCGGTGGGCAACGGGCCCATCGTGGCCGAGGCGCAACTCGTCGCCCTGCCCTGATCCGCCCCGCTCCGACCGTGGGCGGCGACCCGGGCGGTCGGCCGCGTCAGGCGCCCAGCCGGGCCAGGTCGGCCCGGTACGCGTCGACCGGCCCGAGGTCGGGCAGGACGCGTACCACCACGCCGGCCCGGTCCACCAGCACCGCCGCGGCGGTGCCCGGACGGGGTGCCAGGTGCAGGAAGGAGCGCAGGCCGCCGGCGGGGTCGGCGAGCGACCGTACGCCGGAACCGGCCGCGGGGGCGCTCCGGTCACCGGTGACGGTCACGACGCTCACCCCGGGCGGCGCCGCCGCGGCGGCCTCGGTCACCCGCTCGGCGCACGCGCACGCGTCCACCAGGATGATCATGGCGGGCAGCAGGCCGCGCAGGGGCACCGGGTCCTGCCCGGTGTCGACGAGGTCGAGCGCGGGCAGCGGCCGGCCGGTCAGCGCCGCCGGTGGCGCGGCCGGGCTGGGGGTCGAGCGGTCGGCGGAGCGGGTGGAGCGGGGCCAGGTGACGGCGGCCAGCCCGGCGAGTGTGGTGAGCACGGCCACCACCAGGATCAGCAGGGGCAGGCCCGGCACGGGCCGGCGGCCGTTCGGGCGGCGGGCGGCACGGCGAAGCTCACGGCGTACCTCGGCGGCCTCGCGGGCCAGCGCCGAGGCGTCGTCGGGCACGACCACCCGGCCCCACTCCGGTGGCAGGTCGGGCAGCCCGTCGGACGGCCCGTGTCCCTCTGCGTCCGGCATGCTCATCGGACCCCCTGGAACCGTCTTCGAAGAGCCGACAGCGGCTCGCCTTCCAGCGTCGCGCACCCGGGGCTGCTCCCGCTACACCTGGGCGGGGCAGCGGCCAACGGGATACCATGGGAGGAGCGCATAGCCCTTGATCTCGGCGTTCCGTTCACCCGTACCGGCATGTCATGCGGTCGTCACGGAACGTGTTCGATCCATTGGTTTGGCCGCCTGTCAAGCCGAAGAAATACCTCTCACAGGGCCCCTGAGCTGCGCCAACGGTCAGGACAGCGGTGAGACAGCGATGCCTGAGCGTGTTACCCTAGACACAGCGAAAGGGGTTTCGAACCTATGGTTTTCAGTGTCGGCGAGACCGTTGTTTACCCCCACCACGGGGCCGCACTCATCGAGGCAATCGAGACTCGGGTCATCAAGGGCGAGCCCAAGCAGTACCTCGTCCTGAGGGTCGCGCAGGGTGACCTGACGGTCCGGGTTCCGGCTGAGAACGCCGAGATCGTGGGTGTGCGTGAGGTGGTCGGCGAAGAGGGCCTCGGCAAGGTCTTCGACGTCCTCCGGGCTCCGCACACCGAGGAGCCGACCAACTGGTCGCGGCGTTACAAGGCGAATCTGGAGAAGCTGGCCTCCGGCAACCCGCTGAAGGTGGCCGAGGTCGTGCGTGACCTGTGGCGGCGGGAGCGGGAGCGGGGCCTCTCCGCGGGCGAGAAGCGCATGCTCGCGAAGGCCCGCGACATCCTGGTCGGCGAGGTCGCGCTGGCGGAGAAGAGCACCAAGGACGAGGCGGAGACGCTGCTCGACAAGGTGCTGACCGAGGCCTAGTCGGCACAGCATCGACGTACCCAGTTCGTAGCGAACAAACCACCGAGGACCGCGACGTGACCGCGCAGCTCAATCCGCGCGGTGACGTCGCGGTCCTCGTGCCTGCGGCGGGTGCGGGCGTACGGCTCGGCCCCGGCCGGCCCAAGGCCCTGCGCCTGCTCGCGGGTGAACCCCTGCTGGTGCACGCGGTACGCCGGCTCGCGGCGGCCGGCAGCGTGCACACCATCGTCGTGGCGGCGCCCGCGGCCGAGGTCGACGCCGTACGCGAGCTGCTGGCTCCGGTCGCCCCGGTCACCGTGGTGCCGGGCGGCGCGGAGCGCCAGGCGTCGGTGGCCGCCGCGCTCGCCGCGGTGCCCCCGGGTCCCGAGATCGTCCTCGTGCACGACGCGGCCCGGGCGCTGACCCCGCCGGAACTGGTCGAGGCGGTGGCCGCGGCGGTCCGGGCGGGCCGACACGCGGTGATCCCCGTGCTTCCGGTCGTCGACACGATCAAGGAGGTCGGCGCCGAGGAGGTCGTCCTCGGCACGGTCGACCGGTCCGCCCTGCGGGCGGTGCAGACCCCCCAGGGTTTCCGCCGGTCGGTCCTCACCGCCGCGCACGCCGCGGCCGGCGGCGCGCTCACCGACGACGCCGGCCTCGTGGAGAAGCAGGGCGTGCCCGTCTTCTGCGTGCCGGGCTCGGAGTACGCCCTCAAGATCACTCGCCCGTTCGACCTCGCGCTGGCCGAGCATCTGCTGGCCAACGCCGGCTGACGCGTACCCTCTCACCATGATCGTTCCCCGGGTCGCGATCGGCACCGACGTGCACGCGTTCGAGGCCGGCCGGCCGTGCTGGGTCGCCGGCCTGCTCTGGCCCGACCAGGACGGCCTGGCGGGCCACTCCGACGCGGACGTGGCGGCCCACGCGGCCTGCAACGCCCTGCTGTCCGCGGCCGGCCTCGGTGACCTGGGCACGAACTTCGGCGTGGGGCAGCCGGAGTGGGCCGGCGCTTCGGGGGTGGCGCTGCTCACCGAGACCGCCCGCCGGGTGCGGGCCGCCGGTTTCACCATCGGCAACGTCTCCGTCCAGGTCGTCGGCAACCGGCCCAAGATCGGGCCGCGCCGGGCGGAGGCCGAGCAGGTCCTCTCCACCGCCGTCGGCGCGCCGGTCAACGTCACCGCCGCGACCACCGACGGGCTCGGCTTCACCGGTCGCGGCGAGGGCCTCGCCGGGATCGCGGTGGCCCTGGTGTACGAGACGCCGGCCCCCTAGGCTCGCCGCGATGTCCAGTGACGCCGCCTCCGACCGGTCCGCCGCCGACGGCTTCCTCCAGCGCGCCCTGCTCCTGGCCGAACTCGGTCGCTACGACGAGGCCGCCGCGGAGGCGGCGCAGACGATCGCGCTGGAGCCCGCCAATCCGGTCGCGTTGACCCTGCTCGCGCGCCTCCACCTGGCCGCCGGCCGCCCCGGTGAGGCGCTCACCCTCGCCGACGCGGCCGTGGCCGCCGCACCCGGCACGGTGCCGCCGCTCGTGGCCCGCGGGATGGCGCTGGGCGACCTGGAACGCTGGGCCGAGTCGGCGCGGGCCGCCGACGAGATCCTGGCGATCGGCCCGAACGACGCGAACGCGCAGCGCAGCGCGGCCGCGATCCTGGCCGGCTCGCGCAACGGCCAGACGGCGCTCAACGCGGCCTGGCGCGCGGTGGAGCTGGATCCGGAGGCGCCGCAGTCGCACCTGGCGCTCGGCCTGGTGGCCGCCAACATGCGATTGTTCGACCTCGCCGAGCGGGCCTACCGGGAGGCGCTGCGCCTCGACCCGGAACTCGCGAGGGCGCAGCACGACATCGGTGTCATCCGGCTTGAGCAGCGGCGCTGGAGCGAGGCGCTGCAGCACCTCGCCGAGGCCGCCGCCATGAGCCCGGGTCAGGTCAACTCCGGCCGTACGATCTCCGCCGGCGTGCGGCAGCTCGTGGTCTACGGCGCCGGCTGGTCGATGCTCACGGCCGTGCTGATCGCTTTCGCCGCGCCGGCCGGCGCGGGACTGTCCCGCGTCGCCGCGGTGTTCGCGGCAGCGGTCGGGGCCCTCGTGGTCTGGCGCTTCGCGGCCCGGCTGCCCGGGTTCTCCCGGACGGTCCTGCCGGGGTTGCTCCGCTCCGACCGTGGCCTGGCCGTGGCGGTCTACGCGATGGCCGCCGCGCCGGTGCTGATCCTCCTGTACGCCCTGGTCGGCAGCCCGTGGCCGCTGGTGCTCGCCATCGCCGCCGCGGCCGTCGCCGAGGTCGTGGTCTTCACCCGCACCCCGGTCTGACCTGTCGCACCTGCCCGGAGCGGGTGGGCTCCGCCCACCGCCCTCATCACTGCGCGCGACGCGCCCAGGTCCAGGCGTAGCCCGGGTCCTCGCACGCGGCGGCCGCGTCGCAGAGGTCGAGCGGGCGGAACGTGTCGACCATGACGGCCAGCTCGTCGAAGAAGTCGACGCCGATGGCGCGCTCGGCGGCACCGGGCTGGGGACCGTGGGTGAAGCCCGACGGGTGCAGCGAGATCGAACCCTGCTCGATCCCGGAGCCGCGCCGTGCCTCGTAGTTGCCCCCGGTGTAGAAGAGCATCTCGTCGGAATCGACGTTGTGGTGGTTGTACGGCACGGGGATGGCGTCCGGGTGGTAGTCCACCTTGCGCGGCACGAACGAGCAGATCACGAAGTTCGGGCCCTGGAAGGTCTGGTGGACGGGCGGCGGCTGGTGGATCCGGCCGGTGATCGGCTCGAAGTCGTGGATGGAGAACGCCCACGGGTAGAGGTGCCCGTCCCAGCCGACCACGTCGAACGGGTGGTGCGCGTAGACGTACCGCGTCCACCCGCGCCGGTGGCGGACGAGGACCTCCACCTCCTCCTCGTCGACCAGCAGCGGCGCGTCCGGGCCGCGGACGTCGCGCTCGCAGTACGGCGAGTGCTCGAGGAACTGCCCCCGGACGGAGAGGTAGCGCTTGGGCGGGCCGATGTGGCCGGCCGCCTCGACGGCGAGCAGCCGGACCGGCTGGTCGCCGGTGGGCACGAGCCGGTGGATGGTCGAGGTCGGGATGATCACGTAGTCGCCGGCGACCGCGTCGAGCGCCCCGAACGTCGACTCCACCCGCAGGTTGCCCGACTCGACGTAGAGGCAGTGGTCGCCGGTCGCGTCCCGGAACAGCGGGGACGGCCGGTCGGCCAGCACGTACGCGATCCGCACGTCGTCGTTGGCGAGCAGGTACTGCCGGCCGAGGACCGGGTCGGCGCCCGCGCCGTCGAGCTTGTGCGTACGCAGGTGCCGGGGCTTGAGCGGCAGGTTCGGCACCCGGGTGAAGGCCGGCGGGGTGAACTCGTCGGCCGCCACGATGGCCGTGGGCGCGTGGCGGTGGTAGAGCAGCGACGAGTCGGAGGAGAAGCCCTCCTGACCCATCAGCTCCTCGGCGTAGAGGCTGCCGTCGGGCTGGCGGAACTGGGTGTGGCGCTTGCGCGGCACCTCGCCGACGCTGCGGTAGTACGGCATCTCGCCTCCCATGGGTCCCGTTCACCGGCCGAATGCGTCCGATTATCGGACGCTGTTGTCCGCTCCTCGTAGCGTCCCGTAGATTCTTGTTCCGTGTCAACGCAGGTGCCCGCGCTCCTCGACGGTCTGGTGGACGACGCCGCCGTCTTCCCGCCCGGCAGCGCGTCGCTGCCCGACGCGGTCGCCGCGCACCGGCGGCACCGCACCGCCTGGTACGCCGACCTGGTCGGTCCCCTCCTGGTGCCCGCCTCGGCCGTGCTCGACGGCAAGCTGCGTGCGCTCGCCGGCCCGGGCTTCGTCGTCGGGCTGATCGGCGACACCGGCGTCGCGGGGCTGCCGGCCGCGCTGAAGGCGCTGGCCGAGGACGGGATCACCGTCCGGCAGGTCGAGGTGGCCGTCGCCAAACGCGGCGAGGACCCACAGCCCGGCCTCACCGAGCTGCTGAAGCTCGCCGAGCCGTCGGCCGGTGTCGACGTGTACGCGGAGATCCCACTGACCTTCGGCGTGATGGGCGCGCTCGACGCCCTCGCCGCGGCCCGCGCCGCCGGTGCGCCGGTCGCCGCCAAGTTCCGCACCGGCGGCCTGGCCGCCGAACTGTTCCCGACCCCGGCCGAGCTGGCCGCCGTGATCTGCGCCTGCCGGGACCGCGACCTGCCGTTCAAGCTGACCGCCGGCCTGCACCACGCCGTCCGGCACCTCGACCCGGAGACCGGGTTCAGCCACCACGGCTTCGTCAACGTGCTGGCCGCCGCGTTCGCCGCCGGCGAGAGCGGCACCGTGCAGACGGTCGCCGAACTGCTCACCGCCACCGACCCGCGCCCGCTCCTGCAACGGATCGAGGGCCGGCTCGCGGCAGGCCGGCCGCTGTGGGTCGGGTTCGGCTCGTGCAGCATCGTGGAACCACTGACCGACCTGGCCCGGCTCGGGCTGCTGAACGGGGGCGACGAGGCATGACCTGGGTGACGGGCGCGGACGGTTCGGCGTACGGGGTGACCAACCTTCCGTACGGGGTGTTCGCCCACGACGGGCGCGACCCGCGGATCGGCGTACGCATCGGCGACTTCGTGCTGGACCTGACCGGAGCCGAGGCCGCCGGGCTGGTGCTGGCCGCCGGCGCGTTCGACCGGCCCACCCTCAACGACTTCATGGCGCTGGGGCGCCCGCAGTGGACGGCCGTCCGGCAGCGGGTGACCGAGCTGCTCACCGACACCGCGCACCGGGCGGCCGTGGAGCCGCTGCTGGTGCCGCTCGCCGACGTCCGGCTGCTGCTGCCCTTCGCGGTGGCCGACTACGTCGACTTCTACTCGTCCGAGCACCACGCGTCCAACGTCGGGCAGATCTTCCGGCCGGGCCAGCCCCCGCTGCTGCCGAACTGGAAACACCTCCCGATCGGCTACCACGGCCGCGCGGGCACCGTCGTGGTGTCCGGCACCCCCGTCGTACGGCCGGCCGGCCAGCGGCCCGGCCCGGACGGTCCGACGTACGGGCCGTCGGCGCGACTGGACATCGAGGCCGAGGTCGGATTCGTGGTGGGCGTTCCCAGCCCGCTGGGCGCCCGCGTCTCCGTCGACGACTTCGCCGACCACGTCTTCGGCGTGGTGCTGGTCAACGACTGGTCGGCCCGGGACATCCAGGCCTGGGAGTACCAGCCGCTCGGCCCGTTCCTCGGCAAGTCGTTCGCCACCTCGGTCTCCGCGTGGGTGACGCCGCTGGACGCCCTCGCCGACGCGTTCCTGCCCGCTCCCGAGCAGGACCCGGAGGTCGCCGCCTACCTGCGCGACGTGCCGCACCTCGGGCTGGACCTCCGCCTGGCCGTGGAGTGGAACGGCGAGCGGGTCAGCGAGCCCCCGTTCCGCACCATGTACTGGACACCCGCCCAGCAGCTCGCCCACCTGACCGTGAACGGAGCCTCCCTGCGTACCGGGGACCTCTACGCGTCCGGCACCGTCTCCGGGCCGGAGCGGGGGCAGGTCGGCTCGTTCCTGGAGCTGACCTGGGGTGGCGCCGAGCCGGTGAAGCTCGGCGCCGGTGAGACCCGGACGTTCCTGGAGGACGGCGACACCGTCACCGTCACCGCGACCGCCCCGGGCCCGGACGGCACGACCATCGCCCTCGGCGAGGTCACCGGCACCATCCAGCCCGCCCGCTGAGCGGCCACGCCACCCGCCGCCGGGCCGCTCCGGGGCGACCCGGGCGGCCTTCGGGCCGCCCGGTGACGGGTGTCCGATCGTGATCAGCCGGTCGCACCATCTGTGCGATCGGGCGCGCAACCTCCCGCGTTGATCGCTCCGGATTCCGACGCCCCGTCGCGCCGGACGGGCCCGCGACGGTCCCGCCCGCCGGGACGGGGCGTCCCATCGCACAGGGAGGTAGTCACGATGCACGATCTCGCGGGCGCCGTGTGGCGTACCAGCAGCCGCTCCAACGACCAGGGACTCTGCGTGGAGGTGGCGGACAACCTGGTCGACGTCCTCGGTGTGGTCGCGGTCCGCGACTCGAAGGACCAGGCCGGCCCCACACTAGCGGTCAGCGCGCCGGGGTGGACGGCGTTCGTGGGGGCGATCCGGGCGGGCCAGTTCCAGCCCTGACCGTCCCGGCCGGAAAGGCCGACCGCACAGACAGGCCGATCGGGGTCTCCGGTGGAAATTCCGCCCGGAGACCCCCGTACCACGCTCACGGCGCGTACCGTCGAGGCCACGGGAGGTGGCATGTCGACGGTCGCGGTTTCCGGGCTCATCGAGGCGCACGCCGCCGACGTCTGGCGGCTGTTGACCGACCTGCCGGGCCGCGCCGGGCGGCACCTCGCGGGCCCGGCCGAGCTGCTCACCCCCGGCCCCTTCGGGCCGGACACCCGCTGGCGTGAGCCCCGGTCCCAGCCGGACGGCAGCGTCCTGGTCGAGGAGTTCCGCGTGGTGGAGGCCGTGCCGCCCCGCCGGCTCGTCCTCGACTCGCCGGGCGCCGGCGTCGACTACCGGATCACCTGGACGATGCGCACGGTGCAGCGCCGTCGCCGCGGCTGCACCCGGGTCACCGTCAGCCAGCAGGCGCTGCCGACCGCCCCGTACGGCCGGGTGGTCGCGCTGATCCTCGGCGGGCTCGCCGCCCGCGCGGTGGAACACGCGCTCCGGCGCGACCTCGCCGAGCTCACCGCGGCCGCCGAGGGCCGGGGCCTCACGATCCACGCCGCCTAGGTCCATCATCGGCGGCGGTTCGCCGTCGGGGCAGCGGCTGGCGTGACGGAGCCGCCCGCCGATCCCCGTCACCTCGTCAGCCGGTGCCCAGCCGCGCTGGGTAGGGTGCCGGGCGGAGGTGCGAATGGGGTTCCGCAACGGCCGGCGACGGGTCGTGCTGGCGGTGGCGGTACTGCTCGTCACCGCGGCGGTCGCGGCCACGGTGTACCGGGTGCTGGCCCCCGCCGAGGTCAGCACGGTGGCCCGCGGCGGCTATCCCGCCGCCGCCCAGCCGTCGCCCGGCGTGATCGGCCGGCTGCCCGTGGCCCCGCTGATCGTGGACGGCCGGCTGCGGGTGTACGCGGCGCACCGCCAGGTCTACGCGGACCGGCCGGTCGACGGCCGGTACCGGAGCACGCCCTTCTGGTCGTACCGCCGGTGGCCGGCGGAACTGGTCGGGGTGGTGGCGAGCGGGACCACCGTGGTGAGCCGCTGGTCCGACGGACGCCTCGTGGCGCTGGACGCGCGGGACGGGCGTGTGGCGTGGCGGGCCGACGGCCCGGTGCCCACGGAGGAACCGGTGGTACGGCGTACCGCCGCCACCGTCGTGTGGAGCCCGCCCGGGCTCTACCTCACCCGGACCGGTGACGGCCGGGAGGTCGTGGTGGCGACCGGCGACGGCGGGGCGCGGGGCGTGGACCTGGCCGGCGGGCGGGAGCTGTGGAGCGCCGCCGTCGGCACGGGCTGCCGCACCGACGTGGGCACGACCTCGACCGGTCAGGTGGTGAGCGTGGACCGGTGCGGAGGCCCGGCCGCCGTGGAGTTCCGGGACGCGGCGTCCGGCGCGGTGAGCGGCCGGTGGTGGCCCCCTGGTGCCGGCGACGACCTCGTGGTGACCCCGGTCGGCTGCCGCAGCGGGCGGTCCGGCTGCGCCGCCCTGCGGACGGCGGAGCCGGGCGACGCGGCAGGCCGGGGATGGCTGTTCGGGGCCGCCACGCCGGTGGCCGCGCCCGCGCTCGACGGGCTCGACAGCCAGCTCGTCGGCGAGCAGGCGGTGGGGATCGTCGACGGTGTGCCGGTCGGCCGGGCCGCGCGGAGCGGGAAGGAGCTGTGGCGCCGGCCCGACCTGGGGTCGGCACGGGTGGTGGCCGTGCAGCCCGGCCGGGTGCACCTGCTGACCGACGTGAACGACCTGGTCACGCTGGACCCGGCGACGGGCGCCGAACGGTCCCGGTTCAGCCTGACGGTCGGGCGGGACGGCACGGGCTACGCGCCCGGGGCGGCGTACGCGGCCGACGGTTACCTCGCCGTCGAGCGCCTCCGGGAGCCGGTCGACCCGGACGCGGACGACCAGGGCTATTTCCTCGGCAGCGAGCCGCTCGTCCTGGCGGCGACCTGATCGACACCCGGGTGTCGTGCTCGACAAATCGGACATATGTTACCTATAGTCGCCCTGTGCGACTCCTGGCAGCCCTGGTGGGCGCGATCATCATCCTGATCACCCCGGCGCCGGCCGACGCCGCGCCGAGCCCGTCCACGGTCCAGCCGGCCAGGACCGTGGGCGTCGACGTCACCGTGCACGGGTGATCGACTCGACTTTCCGGAAGTCGCGCTGTCCGGACGGGCGGGACACCGCGACTTCCTGGAAGCGGGCGGGGCGGGGGCCGTCGGTCAGGCCAGCGCCGCCTCGGCGGCGGCAAGGAAGGCGTCGTTCTCGGCCGGGGTGCCGATGGTGACGCGTACCCCGTCGCCGGGGAACGGCCGGACGATCACGCCGCGGGCCTCGCACGCCTTGCCGAACGCCACCGCCCGGTCGCCGAGCGGCAGCCAGACGAAGTTCGCCTGGCTGGTCGGCACCTCCGGCACCAGCTTCCGCACGGCCTCGGTGACCCGGTCCCGCTCGGTGACCACCAGGGCGCACCGGCGCGCCACCTCGTCGGCCTGCGCGAGCGCGGCCAGCGCGGCGGCCTGGGCCACCATGCTGGTGGAGAACGGGGTGACCACCTTGCGGACGGCGGCGGCCACCTCGGGCTGGGCGACCAGGAAACCGACCCGCAGGCCGGCCAGCCCCCACGCCTTGGAGAGGGTGCGCAGCACCGCCACGTTCGGCCGGTCGAGGTAGGTCAGCCCGTCGGGCACCTCGGGGTCGGTGACGAACTCCCGGTACGC
The DNA here is from genome assembly GCF_003626655.1 of Micromonospora costi. Classification (GTDB taxonomy): domain Bacteria; phylum Actinomycetota; class Actinomycetes; order Mycobacteriales; family Micromonosporaceae; genus Micromonospora; species Micromonospora costi. The sequence goes on along the minus strand of NZ_RBAN01000003.1, from coordinate 929,912 downwards.
CTCGTCGATCACCACGAGCACGTCGTCGGGCACGGCGTCGAGGAAGCGGTCCAGCTCCGCCTTGCGTACGGACGTGCCGGTGGGGTTGTTCGGGTTGCAGACCAGCACCATCCGGGTCCGGTCGGTCACCGCGGCCGCCATCGCGTCGAGGTCGTGGCCGTGGCCCGGGTCGTTGGGCACGCGCACGCTGGTCGCGCCGCTGGTCGCCGCGATGATGGGGTACGCCTCGAACGAGCGCCACGAGTAGACCAGCTCGTCACCGGGCAGGCAGGTGGCCCGCACCAGGTGCTCGGCCAGCGCCACGGAGCCGCAGCCGGTGGCCACCCGGTCCGCGGCCACGCCGTACCGCTCGGCCAGCGCGTCGCGGAGCGCGACGACACCCATGTCCGGGTAGCGGTGCACCCCGGCGGCGGCCTCGGCGACGGCCTCCACCACACCGGGCAGCGGGCCGAACGGGACCTCGTTGCTGGCCAGCTTGATCGCCTCGGGCAGCCCCAGCTCGCGGGCCAGGTCGGCCGGGCTGCGACCGGGCACGTAGTTGGGCAGCGCGTCCAGGTCGGCGCGGGTGAGCCGTACCGCCGGCTCGGGACGTCCGGTGTCGGTCATGGGGTGTCTCCCGGGGGATTGGAGCGGTCGTTCGGGGCGGGGGCGGCGTGGGGGAGTTGCACGACCACGGTCTGGGCCCGCTTGTCGTGCAGTGCCTGCCGCAACGGGTGGTCGAAGAGGGGGGACAGCGCGTCGAGGAGCTGGAACAGCAGGCCGATGCCGAAGCAGCACCAGAGCAGCGTGGGCAGCCCGCCGTAGGTGTTCCACCGGCGGAAGGACCGGCCGAAGCCGAGCGGCTGGTCGGCGGAGAGTGCCACCACCTTGATCCGCATCACCCGCTTGCCGAACGTCTGCCCGGTGGATGCCACGGCCGGCACCTCGTACGCGAGCCAGAGCCCGATGGTGATCAGCAGGATCGCCAACTGGAGGCCACCCGCCTGCTCGCCGATCGGCGGCAGCCCTTCCCGGGAGGTGTTGCCGGCCTCGACGCGGCGCAGCACCTCTCGCGAGTACGGGGCGTACTCCTGGATGAACCGCCAGACGAACCAGCCGTTGACCACCACGTTGAGGGCCAGGAGGACGACGAGGTCGATCAGGCGGGCGACCAGGCGGGTGCCGAAGTTGGCCAGCGGCAGCCCGTGCGGCCGCGGCTCGGGCATCCGGGCGGCCCAGCCCGGCGGGGCCCACCCCGGAGGCGGCGGGGCGCCCGGGTGGCCGTACCCCGGAGGCGGTGGAGCGCCTGGGTGGCCGTACCCCGGCGGGGGCGGGGGCCAGCCCGGCGGGGGCCCGGCGGCGCCGGGCGGCACCGGGCCCGGCGCGTGGCCGGCGGCCGGCGGGGCGGAACTCGGGGCGGGCACGGGGCCCGCGCCGGGCGCGACCGGCTGTGGCGCCGCTGGTGGGGTCTCGACGGGCGGGGGCTCGACGGGCGGGGGCCCGTCCGGCGGGGTGGCGTCGACGGGGATGGGCGCGCCGATCCAGCCCTCGCCATCCCAGTACCGCCGGGTCTCGGGATCGGCGGGGTCGACGTACCAGCCGGGTTGCACGCTCACGCAGACACCTTAACGACGACCGTTCCGGCGAACCTGTCGTGGAGGCACTGCTGCCAGGGCTTGTCCCAGAGCTGCCAGAGCCCGTCCAGGTAGCTGAGCCCGGGCACGAAGGCGCTGCCCAGGTGCTGCACGAGCCAGCGCCGGCCGGCCAGGCCCCGGTCCAGGGCGCGTGTCGGGTCGAGCGGCACCACGCGGATCTTCATCACCTTCTTGCCGAGCGTCTGGCCGCCGTGCCGCAGCAGGTACTCGACGTGGTAGAGCCAGTACAGGACGAGCGTCAGCACCAGCAGCCCGAGTTCCGCGAGCAGCAGCGGCAACATGACATCCGTGATCATCATGGCCGGGTCGGGCGGCGCGGACGTGCCGTCCGCGCTCATCCGGCTCAGCTCGGTGACCATGTTCCACCAGATGACCAGGAAGACCGGCATGAACAGCAGGGACATCACGCCGGCCGCGATCACCATGTCCAGCAGCCAGGCCAGCAGCCGATCGGCGAAGCTGGCCAGCGGCTGACCGGCCGGAGTGATCACCGGGGGCGGGGTCGGCTGGTACGGGTACCCGGGTGGCGGGTACCCCGGCGGGGCGTACTGCGGCGGCACACCGTACGGCTGGGGGGCGGCCGGGGGTGCGAAACCGCCGGCGGTGGGCCAGGGCCCACCCGCCGGCGGCGTCGGGTACGACGGGGGCTGCGTCACATCCGCAAGTGTTACAGGTTGCCGCGCTTCTCCTGCTCGCGCTCGATCGCCTCGAAGAGGGCCTTGAAGTTGCCCTTCCCGAAGCCGAGCGAGCCGTGCCGCTCGATGAGCTCGAAGAAGACCGTCGGGCGGTCCTGCACCGGCTTGGTGAAGATCTGGAGCAGGTAGCCGTCCTCGTCCCGGTCGACCAGGATCTTGCGCTCCTTCAGCTGCTCGATCGGCACCCGCACCTCACCGATGCGCGCGCGCAGCTCCGGGTCCTCGTAGTACGAGTCCGGGGTGTCCAGGAACTCGACGCCCGCGGCCCGCATGGCGTCGACGCTGGCCAGGATGTCGTTGGTGGCCACCGCGATGTGCTGGGCGCCCGGGCCCTGGTAGAATTCCAGGTACTCGTCGATCTGCGACTTCTTGCGGGCGATCGCCGGCTCGTTGAGCGGGAACTTCACCTTCCGGGTGCCGCTCGCGACCACCTTGCTCATGAGCGCCGAGTAGTCGGTGGCGATGTCGTCGCCGATGAACTCCGCCATGTTGGTGAAGCCCATGACCCGCTTGTAGAACTCCACCCACTCGTCCATCCGGCCGAGCTCGACGTTGCCGACCACGTGGTCGACGGCCTGGAAGAACCGCTTCGGCTGGATGCCGGCGTCGATCATCGGCTGCCGGTCCACGATCGGCCCGCGGGCCACGAAGCCGGGCAGGAACGGGCCGGTGTAGCGGGAGCGGTCGACCAGGGTGTGCCGGGTGTCGCCGTACGCGGCGATGGCGGCCATCCGGACGGTGCCGTGCTCGTCGCTGACGTCGTGCGGCTCGACCAGCCCGGTCGCGCCCTGCGCGGTGGCGTGGGCGTACGCGGCGTCGACGTCCGGCACCTCCAGCGCGATGTCGCTGATCCCGTCGCTGTGCTTCGCGACGTGCTCGGCGCCTTCGGCGTCCGGGCGGACCGCGCCGGTCAGCACGAACCGGGCCGAGCCGCTGGTCAGCACGTACTGGGCGTGGTCCCGGTAGCCCTGCTCGGGGCCCCGGTAGGCCACGCAGGTCATGCCGAAGGCGGTGGAGTAGTAGTGGGCGGCCTGCTTCGCGTTGCCCACCAGGAAGTGCACGTGGTCGAGGCCCTTGACCGGGAACGGGTCGCGGGTGATGTCGTGGTCGACGGCTCCGATGAGCCGGTCGACGTCGGCCTCTTCGCTCGACGCGGGTCGGTCGATCGCCTGGGTCATGGTGGCCTCCCTTGCGTACCGGCCGGCCTCGTGGGCCGCCGTTCGTGTCCTGATCTGGCGAGGATCGCGGTACGGCCGCCGATTGGGCAATAGTTCGCCGAAATGCTGGTCAGGTTGTGCATTCAGTAAGGTGAAACCCCATGAACACTGGTCAGGATGTCCAGCTCGACGACCTGGATGCGCGCTTGATCGAACTACTCGCGGAGGAGCCCCGGATCGGGGTGCTGGAGTGCTCGCGCCGCCTCGGCGTGGCCCGGGGCACCGTCCAGGCCCGGCTGGACAAGCTGGTCGACCGGGGAGTGATCGCCGGCTTCGGGCCGGAGATCTCGCCGGCCGCCATCGGCTTCGGCGTGACCAGCTTCGTCACGTTGGAGATCAGCCAGCGGCACGGGCACGACCCGGTCACCGCCCACCTGGCGGGCATCCCGGAGGTGCTGGAGGCGCACACCATCACCGGCTCCAGCGATCTGCTCTGCCGGATCGTGGCCCGGTCGAACACCGACCTCCAGCGGGTGATCGACCAGATCGTGTCGTCGGAGGGGATCCGGCGCGCGTCCACGATCATCGCCCTCGCCGAGCAGATCCCCTACCGGACGCTCCCGCTGGTGCGCTCCGCCGCCCGCGGCTGACGGCGGCTCCCGATAACACCTTCCGTCGCAGAAAGCGCGGCGACACGGCGACGCGGGCGCACGGGAGATCCGTGATCGTGGCTACCGTGTGCGTGTGGCGAAGGGGAGCGGGCGGGGCGTACGCAACGTGTTGCTGCTCGCGCTCGTCGCGGTCGTCGTCCTCGCCGCGACCGGGGTGTGGAACCCGTTCCCCGGGGTGTGGGACTGGGTCGACCGGAGCGAGCCCATCGCCGAGCCCGACGTGGTGTGGCAGCAGCGTGTCGGCGGCACCCCGAAGACCGTGACGTTCGCGGGCGACACCGTCGTCGTCGAGCAGCGTACGCGGGTCGAGGCCCGGGCCCTGACCACCGGCAGCCAGCTCTGGGAGCGCAAGGCCGACTGGGCGGCGGTCGCCGGCGGCGAGCGCGACGCGGTGGTCGTCGTGGGCAAGCTGCTGGTCAAGGGGTACGAGGTGCTCGACCCGACCACCGGCGTGACCCGGCGACGCGACGACGACGCGGTGGCCGTCTGGACCTACCGCAACCTGCTGCTCGACGCCCGCTGCACCGAGCCGACCGACTGCACGCTGAGCGCCTGGGACCCGCGCGGCACCACCCCACTGTGGACGGCGTTCCTGCCCGGTGTGGGCAGCGGCCTGTTCGCCGACAATCCCGGGCTGCGTGGCACCCGGCGGCTGACCGCGCCCCGGCTCGACGAGGGCATCGCCGGGCCGGAGGCGGTGCCGCCGCTGCTCGGCTTCCCCGTCGACGGCCGCGTGCACGTGGTCGACACCGCCACCGGCTCGGTGCTGCAGAACGTCGAGCCCGGCCGCGAGGAACGCCTCTCCGTGGTGGGTGGGCGCCTGCTGCGCATCACGGCCCGATCCGAGGACGGCAGCTGCTACTTCGCCATCTCCGGGGTCGACCCGGCCACCGGGCAGCAGGTCTGGCACCGGGCCGGCATCAACCTGCGCACCGCCGACAGCGCCGGTTGCGTGCAGCGGGAGGACCCGCAGGGCGCCCGCAACGTGCTGATCGGGGTGGCGCCGGACGGCCGGGAGGCGGTCCTCGACGGGTACGACGGGCGGCTGCTCTGGGTGGGCGCGGAACGCGAGAAGCTGGTCGCCGTCGACGACCGGTACGCGCTGGCCCGCGCGGCCGACCAACGGTCGATCGTGGCCCGGGCGCTGACCGCCGAGCGGGCGCTGTGGACCCGCCCGGCCAGCGCGAAGGCGGGCGCGGTCCTCACCCCGTACGCGGCCGTGGTCGCCGACGAGAAGCCGAACCGGCTCGTCGCGCTCGACCCGCGCAGCGGCCGCGAACTGGCCCTGCTCCGGACCTCGGCGAACGCGCTCGCCGTCGGTCCGAACGGCATGATCATCGGCGAGGGGCGGGAGATCGCGTACGTCCGTTTCGGCGGCGTGGCGGGCACACCGCCCGGCCGTCCCGGCGACGGCGGCACACCGACCACGGGCCCGGGCGGCACGGGCCCCACCCCCGGCGGCGACGACTCCTGCGGCCCGAAGCGCGAGTTGTGCCCGGCCGGCAACGAGGGCTGAACCGGGCCGGGTGAGAGCGGCGTCCCAGGGGTACCCCGGCGGGTGGGAATGATCGACCGGTCTGCCCTAGGCTTTCCGCTCATGAGCAGTGCCGCCGCCTTCTCGTACGCACCCCTGCTGCCGACCGGCCCCGACCAGACGGAGTACCGCCTGGTCACCGACGAGGGCGTCGACGTCGTGAACGGCCCGGGTGGACGCCGGTTCCTCACCGTGGAGCCGGCCGCGCTCACCGCGCTGACCGCCGAGGCGATGCACGACATCGCCCACTTCCTGCGCCCCGCGCACCTGGCCCAGCTGCGCGCGATCATCGACGACCCGGCGGCCTCGCCGAACGACCGGTTCGTGGCACTGGACCTGCTGCGCAACGCGAACATCGCGGCCGGCGGCGTCCTGCCCATGTGCCAGGACACGGGCACCGCGATCGTCATGGGCAAGCGCGGCCGGCACGTGCTGACCGACGGCGCCGACGCGGAGGCCATCTCCCGGGGCGTCTGGCAGGCGTACACCCGGCTGAACCTGCGCTACTCCCAGCTCGCCCCGCTGTCCATGTGGGAGGAGCGCAACACGGGCAGCAACCTGCCGGCGCAGGTGGAGATCTACGCCGAGGACCCGGACGGCCACGCGGACGCGTACAAGTTCCTCTTCATGGCCAAGGGCGGCGGCTCGGCCAACAAGTCCTTCCTCTACCAGGAGACCAAGGCGCTGCTGAACCCCCGGCGGATGATGCAGTTCCTGGAGGAGAAGCTGCGGCTCATCGGCACGTCCGCCTGCCCGCCGTACCACCTGGCCATCGTCATCGGCGGCACCTCCGCCGAGTACGCGCTGAAGACCGCCAAGTACGCGAGCGCCAAGTACCTCGACGCGCTGCCCACGTCCGGGTCGATGACCGGGCACGGCTTCCGGGACCTGGAGCTGGAGGCCGAGGTGCTGGAGCTGACCCGGGACTTCGGCATCGGCGCCCAGTTCGGCGGCCGCTACTTCTGCCACGACGTACGGGTGGTCCGGCTGCCCCGGCACGGCGCCTCGTGCCCCGTGGCGATCGCGGTCTCCTGCTCGGCCGACCGGCAGGCCGTCGCGAAGATCACCCCGTCGGGCGTGTGGCTGGAACGACTCGAAACCGACCCGGCCCGCTACCTGCCGGACGTCACCGAGGCGCAGCTCGACAACTCCGAGGTGGTGCGGGTCGACCTGAACCGGCCGATGGACGAGATCCGCGCCGAACTCGCCAAGTACCCGGTGAAGACCCGCCTGTCGCTGAGCGGCCCGCTGGTGGTGGCCCGGGACATCGCCCACGCGAAGATCGCCGAGCGGCTGGACGCGGGCGAGCCGATGCCGCAGTATCTGCGCGACCACGCCGTCTACTACGCCGGCCCGGCCAAGACCCCCGAGGGCTACGCCTCCGGCTCGTTCGGCCCCACCACGGCCGGCCGCATGGACGCGTACGTGGAGAAGTTCCAGGCCGCCGGCGGCTCGTACGTGATGCTGGCCAAGGGCAACCGGTCCGCCCAGGTGACCCGCGCCTGCCAGCAGTACGGCGGCTTCTACCTCGGCTCGATCGGCGGCCCGGCCGCCCGGCTCGCCCAGGACTGCATCAAGCACGTCGAGGTCCTGGAATATCCGGAGCTGGGCATGGAGGCGGTCTGGAAGATCGAGGTCGAGGACTTCCCCGCCTTCACCGTGGTCGACGACAAGGGCAACGACTTCTTCGCCGAGGTCACCAAGCCGGTGCTCACCATCGGCCGTCGCTGACGCGGGGACGGGCCGGTTGCCCGTCGCCGTCGACGTCGGTGCGCCCGCCGTTGGGCGGGCGCACCGCCCCCGTCGGATGCCATCGCTGACACCCCACCAGAAGTCTGACGCTCGTCGCTGCCGAACCGCTCTCACATCGCTATCACCGTGAGGAGACGTCGCGTCACGACCGGGCTACGCTGCTGAGCGTTACACGGTGAGTCGCACGGGAGCGGGGACGGTGTTCGGGATCCTTGGGCCCCTGCGGGTCGGCGACGGTGAGGCCACCGTCACCGCGGGTCGGGACCGCACGGTGCTTGCCATGCTGCTGCTGCGCGCCAACCGGATCGTGCCGGTGGAGGACCTGGTCGACGCGATCTGGGAGGACCGGCCGCCGGCCACCGCCCGGGCCCAGGTGCAGACGTGCGTGTCCCGGCTCCGGCGCCGGCTCACCCAGCTCGGCGTACGGCCGGAGAGCATCGTCACCGACCCGGTCGGGTACGGCGTCCGGACCGCGCCCGGTGAACTCGACGCCGACGTGTTCACGAGGGGCGTCGACGCCGCGCGGGCCGCGCTCGGCGCCGGTCAGCTCGCCGAGGCGCGCCGGCACTTCCGGGCCGCGCTCGCGCACTGGCGGGGGCCGGCGCTCGCCGGCATCACGAGCCGGAGCGTCCGGCGGCGGGCGCAGGTGCTCGACGAACAGCGGCTCGCCGCGCTGGAGGAGTGCGTGGACGTCGAGGTGCGCCTCGGCCACGCCGCCGAGCTGCTGGACGAGCTGACCGAGGCCGTGGACCGGCACCCGCTGCGCGAGCGGCTTCGCGGCCACCTGATGCTCGCCCTCTCGGCGGTCGGCCGGCAGGCGGACGCGCTCGCCGTCTACCGGGACGGGCGGCGGCTCTACACGGAGGAGCTGGGCATCGAGCCGGGCCCGACGTTGCAGGAGCTGCACCAGCGGGTGCTCGCCGGTGATCTCGCGCTGGCCGGCCCGCAGAGCCCGCGCGCCACTCCCGTCCGCGCCCTGCCCCGGGCCATCCAGGACTTCACGGGCCGTCAGGAGACCCTCGCGCGGCTGGTCAAGGAGATCGAGGAGGACCGTACGCGGGTCCAGCTCATCGACGGGATGGCGGGCAGCGGGAAGACCACCCTGGCCATCCACCTCGCCACCGCGTTGAGCGACCGCTATCCCGACGCGCAGCTCTTCATCGACCTGCACGGGCACAGCGAGCGGGAACCGGTGCCCCCGGCCGCCGCGCTCGCCGCGCTGCTGCGCCAGCTCGGTGTGCCGGGTGAGCGGATCCCGCTGGACGAGGACGAGCGGGCCGCGCTCTGGCGCAGCGAGCTGGCCGACCGGCGTGCCGTGGTGGTGCTCGACAACGCGGCGAGCGCCGCGCAGGTGGCGAAGCTGCTGCCCAGCGGGCCGGGCACCCTCACGCTCATCACGAGCAGGCGACGGCTGACCGGGCTGGACGAGGGCCGGCCGTCCTCGCTCGCGGTGCTCGACCCCGACGAGGGGATCGAGCTGCTCGCGCGGGTGGTCGGCCCGGAGCGGGTGGCCGCCGAGCCGGAGGCCGCCGCCGAGGTGGTGCGCGGATGCGGGTACCTGCCGCTGGCCATCCGGCTCGCCGCGGCACGGCTGGCACACCGTCCCCGTTGGCGGATCGCGGACCTGGCCGCCCGCCTCACCGGCGGCCGGGACGCCCTGACCGAGCTGGTGGCGGGGGAGCGGTCCGTCGGGCGGGCGTTCGCGCTGTCGTACGCCCAGGTGAGCGCGGCTTCACAGCGGATGTTCCGACTGCTCGGGGGCTTCCCCGGAGGCCAGTTCGACGTCCCCTCGGCGGCGGCGTTGGCCGACGTGTCCCTTGCCGAGGCCGGGGACCTCGTCGACGAACTGGTGGACGTCCACCTGGCGGAGGAACCGGAGCGGGGAAGATTCACGTTCCACGACCTCGTCAGCGACTACGCCCGCCATCTCTGGCGCACCGACCTGTCGACGGAGGACCGCACGGCGGCGACGAAGCGTCTCCTCGACCATCATCTCCAGGTCGCGGCCGTCAACGTCCGCTGGGTGGAGCGGTCCACGAACGCGCACCTCCCGCTTCCCCCACCGACCCGTCCGGATCTGGTCGACGCCTGCCGGAAGCAGGGCGTCCGCTGGCTGGACGACAACCGGCGTGTCCTGGTCGCCCTCGTCCGCCTCGCGGACCGGGAAGGCATGGATGAGGACTGCTACCGGCTCGTCCGGGCCTCCTGGCACTACTGGTTCACCGGTGGTCACCTCGACGAGCTGGTCGAGACGCACGTGATCGGCCTGCGCGCGGCCCAACGGCTCGGCGATGACGCCGCCGTCGCCGCCATCCACAACTACCTCGCGTCCGGCTACTTCCGTCTGGGACGGTTCCGTGAGGCGATCGACCACATGGAGGTGGCGCTGCGGCTCCGGACCGGGCTGGGCGACCGGGCGGGGCAGGTGGCGACCCGGCACAACCTGGCCGTCACGTACGCCAACCTGGGCCAGTTCACGGCCGCCATGGAACACCTCCAGGCCGGGCTGGACCTCCTGGCGAGCGGCGGGGTCAACGCGAGTTCGATGCTCAACAACGCGGTGGTCGTCCTGCTCGCGGCGGGCCGGTACGAGGAGGCCCTGGCAATGGCACGCCGGCACCTCATCCTCGCCCGCGAGGTGGGCGACATGCACCAGCTGGTCAACGCGATCGGTCACATCGGGGCGGCCCGCGCCCGGATGGGAGATCACGCCCAGGCCGTCCGCCGGCTCCGGATCGCCCTGCACTTCAAGCTCGCCGCGGGGAACCGGTTCGGCGAGGGCGAGGTGCTGAACGAGCTCGGGGTCCTGGAGCGGACGTCCGGCCGGCCCGAGATCGCCGCCGAGCGGCATCGGGAGGCACTGGCGGCGATGAGCGCCGCTGGTGACAGGGCCGGCGAGGCCGTCTCGCGCAATCTGCTGGCCCGGGCACTGTGCGAGCAGGGCGACCCGGTGAGCGCCATCGACCTGCACCGGCGGGTGCTGCGCGACGCCACCCGCATGAACCTGCCCCAGGAGCAGGCCCGGGCATTGGACGGCATCGCACGCTGCCTGCGCGCCGCGGACCCGGCCGAGGCCCGCGCCCACTGGATCCGGGCGCTGGCGCTCTACCGCGAGATCGAGGCGCCGGAGCGGTACGAGGTCGAACGGCTCCTCGCCGAGCTGGGCTGATCCGGGTGTGTGCGCGATCATCTGCATCGCGCCGTCCGGCGCGGCAGGATGGTACGCGTGACGACTCCAGAGGCGACGGGTTACCGGATCGAACGCGACTCGATGGGCGAGGTGGAGGTGCCCGCCGAGGCGCTGTGGCGGGCGCAGACCCAGCGCGCGGTACAGAACTTCCCGATCTCCGGCCGGGGCATCGAGCCGGCCCAGATCAAGGCGTTGGCCCAGATCAAGGGCGCGGCGGCGCAGGTCAACGGCGAGCTGGGGGTGATCGACGCCAACGTGGCGGCGGCGATCGCCGCGGCGGCGGCCCACGTGGCCGACGGCGGCTACGACGACCAGTTCCCCGTCGACGTGTTCCAGACCGGCTCGGGCACGTCGTCCAACATGAACGCCAACGAGGTGATCGCCACGCTGGCCAGCCGTGAGCTGGGCAGTGACGTGCACCCGAACGACCACGTGAACGCGTCGCAGTCCAGCAACGACGTCTTCCCGACGTCCATCCACCTGGCGGCGACCCAGTTCGTGGTGGAGGATCTGATCCCCTCGCTCGGGCACCTGGCCGGGGCGCTGGAGGAGAAGGCGGCCGAGTTCGAGACCGTGGTCAAGGCCGGGCGTACGCACCTGATGGACGCCACCCCGGTGACCCTCGGGCAGGAGTTCGGCGGGTACGCCGCCCAGGTGCGCTACGGCATCGAGCGCCTGGAGGCGACGCTGCCGCGGCTCGCCGAGCTGCCGTTGGGCGGCACGGCCGTGGGCACGGGCATCAACACCCCGCTCGGCTTCGCGGCGGCCGTGATCGGGAAGCTGCGCGAGTCGACCGGCCTGCCGCTGACCGAGGCGCGCAACCACTTCGAGGCGCAGGGCGCCCGCGACGCGCTCGTGGAGACGTCGGGCCAGCTCCGCACCATCGCCGTGGGCCTCTACAAGATCGCCAACGACATCCGCTGGATGGGCTCCGGTCCCCGGGCCGGCCTGCGGGAGCTGCGCATCCCCGACCTCCAACCCGGGTCGTCGATCATGCCGGGCAAGGTGAACCCGGTGGTCGCCGAGGCGATGCGGCAGGTCTGCGCCCAGGTGATCGGCAACGACGCGGCCGTCGCGTTCGCCGGCAGCCAGGGCGACTTCGAACTGAACGTGATGCTTCCCGTGATGGGCCGCAACCTGCTGGAGTCGATCAAGCTGCTCGCCGCGTCGAGCCGGCTCTTCGCGGACCGCCTGGTGGTCGGCCTCGTCGCGGACGCCGAGGTCGCCCTGGCGTACGCGGAGGGCTCGCCGTCGATCGTCACCCCCCTCAACCGCTACCTGGGGTACGACGAGGCGGCCTCGATCGCCAAGGAGGCCCTCGCCCGGCAGGTCTCGATCCGCGAGGTGGTGCTCTCCCGGGGCCACATCGACTCCGGCAAGCTCTCCGAGACCCAGCTCGACGAGGCGCTCGACCTGCTCCGGATGACCCACCCCTGAGGTCACGTCCCGCCGCGGCCCGCCGGCCCGTCCTCGGGTCAGCGCGGGCCGATCCGGGGCGCCCAGGCGAGGAACCGGCGGAACAGGTCCCGCGGGTCCGGGCCGTCGTGCGGGTTCAGCTGGTACAGGTCGGCGACGGCGTCGTGCAGCAGCGTGCAGAGGTAGATGCGGAGCGCCACCGGGTCGGTGACGTACTCCCGCCGCAGCTCCAGCCGGGCCGTGCCGCACGGCCACGGCGCGGCGCACACCCGGCAGAGCCAGATCGGCCGCAGCGCGACATGCGGGCGGTCCCGGCGGTCCGGCGACGCGGGGCGTGGCGGAGCGGGCGGCGAACCGTGGTGCCGGGACATGGGCGACCCTCCTGCGGGAGCTGAGCCGTCTGCGTCATCGCCCCGGCGGTGCGGGACCGCCCGGCCGGGGGAGCGGGCGGTCCCGCGCGGACGCCGGCCCTCGGGGGCGGGCCGGTCGCGCCGCTCTTCACAGTCTGCTGAGGTCACCGCTACGGTCGGAAGTGTTTCCGGGTACGCCGCCAGCGGCTCTGCGTTTCACGTCCGCGCGGTTGGCGACCGGCCAGAGTGGATCACCGGGCGGCTGGAGGGCGGCTGGCGATGGCGGACGGGCGGACGACGGCGGCGGCCTTCCTCGTGGCGGAGCTGCGTCGGGCCCGGGTACGGCCCGGCTGGAGCCAGGACGAACTGGCCCGGGCCGTGAACTACTCGGCCTCGATGGTCAGCGCCGTCGAACTGGGCCAGCAGGCCCCGACGACGAAGTACCTGGAGCTGGTCGACCGCGCCCTGGACACCGACGGCCTCTTCACGCGCATGCTCACCGACCTGGTCAGCCTCGACCGGGCACAGGTCTGGCTCCGGGGTGGAAGTGCCATCGAGCGGCAGGCGAAGACGTTGCGGTGGTATGAGCCCCTGCACGTGCCGGGCCTGTTCCAGACCGAGGCATACGCCCGCGCGGTGTTCGAGGCAGGCGGCCTGCTTGAGCCCGACGAGGCGGAGCGGCGACTCGCCGACCGGATGCAACGGCAGGACGTCCTCTACGGCGACCAGCCGCCCAGGATCGTGGCGGTGCTGGATGAAGCGGTTCTCAAGCGGGCGGTCGGCACCCGCAAGACGATGTGCGACCAGGCCCTTCACCTGGCCCGGCTGACGACCGAGCATCCCAAGGTACGACTCCTCGTGGTGCCCCGGTCCGCCGGTGAGTACCCAGGGCTTGGCGGTCCCTTCATCCTTGCGACATTGACCGACGGCTCAGAGCTGGCCTATCTGGACACCCATGTCAGGGGCCAGGAGTTGGACGCCCCAGCGGATCTGCTGCGGCTGCAACGGGTCTGGGAAACTGTGCTGGGCGAGGCGTTGCCCCCGCAGGAGTCGATCGAGCTGATGAGGGAAGTGGCCGAGTCGTGGAGCTGATGGGCGCTGTCTGGCGGAAGAGCAGTCGAAGTGCCCAGGACAACAACTGCGTCGAGGTGGCGACGAACCTGGCCGGTGTCGTCGCGGTGCGGGACAGCAAGGATCCGGCGGGGCCGGTGCTGGGCTTCGGGGCGTACGCCTGGCGGGTCTTCGTGGCCGCGCCGCCGCGCCGGGCGTGACCGCCGCGCCCGGCGCGGAGGCCGGCCGGGCCCGCTGACCGGGTTCAGCCGCGGGAGGCCGCCTTGCGGGCCCGGTACGCGGTGACGGCCGCACGGTTGCCGCAGCCCGCCTCGCAGAACCGGCGGGACCGGTTCTTGGAGAGGTCCACGAGCACGTTGTCGCAGTCCGGGTGGGCGCAGGTGCGCAGGCGGCTCGTCTCGCCGTTGCGGACGAGGTCCGCGACCGCCATGGCCGCCTCGACGGCCATGCGGATGGCGAGCGGGGCGTCCCGGGGCACCGCGTGGAAGTGGTACGGCTCGTCGTCGTGCGTGATCAGCTGCGGCAGGGCGTCGTTCTCGCGGAGGAGCCCGTTGACGATCCGCACGACCTCGTCGATGTCGGCGTCCCAGAGGCGTCGGAGCCGGGGACGCAGGGCGCGAACGGACGCCAGCTCGGCCTCGGTGTGCTCGTGTCGGCCGGTGTAGGCGTGGGCCACGTAGAACTCGTCCAGGGCGGCGACGTCGGGCAGCCCTTCGCCGTCACTGCCGCCGGTGTTGACCAGGGCCGCGGCAGCGGTGAGCGAACATTCGGTGTCATGGGCAAAAAGCAACTTGACTCCTGTCGGGGTGGCCGCCTAGCGTCATCGGCATAGCACTAGTTTGCCCATGACTGCCGCCGAGTGCCAAGGAGCGACCCATGCAGAAGTCAGCCGGCACGGGAGTCGGCCTCGGTCTCGCCGTGCTGTCCGCCCTCACGTTCGCCACCTCGGGCACGTTCGCGCGGTCGCTGATCGACGCCGGCTGGTCGGCGCCGTCCGCCGTGATCGCCCGGGTGGGGATCGCGGCGCTGGTGCTCGCGGTGCCGGCCGTGCTGGCACTGCGCGGCCGGGGCCACGTGCTCCGGCGCAACCTCGGCGTGGTGGGCGTGTTCGGGCTGCTCGGCGTGGCGCTCGCGCAGGTCTGCTTCTTCAACGCCGTACGGTACCTCCCGGTCGGCGTCGCGCTGCTGCTGGAGTACCTCGGGATCATCCTGGTCGTGGGCTGGACGTGGCTGGTCCACGGGCAGCGTCCGCGCCGGCTCACCGTGGGCGGCTCGGTGGCGGCGCTGGCCGGTCTGGTCTTCGTCCTGGACCTCACCGGCGCCGGGCGGCTCGACCCGCTGGGCGTGCTCTGGGGGCTGGGCGCGGCGATCGGGCTGGCCGGCTACTACGTGCTCGCCGGCCGGGTCGACGAGGAGCTGCCCTCGGTGGTGCTGGCCAGCGGCGGGATGGGTGTCGGCGCCGCGGCGCTGGCCGTGCTCGGGCTGGTCGGGGCGCTGCCGCTGAACGCCACGTACGGCGCCGTGAGCTTCGCCGGGCGGGAGACCAGTTGGCTCGTGCCGATCGCCGGGCTGTCCCTGGTCGCGGCCGCCGTGGCGTACATGGCCGGTATCGCCGGCGCGCGGCTGCTCGGCCCCCGCCTGTCGTCGTTCGTCGGCCTCACCGAGGTGATGTTCGCCGTCCTGATCGCGTGGCTGGTGCTCGGCGAGCTGCCGACCATGGTGCAGCTGCTCGGCGGTCTGCTGATCGTGGCCGGGGTCGCCCTGGTGCGCCTCGACGAGCTGCGCGGGAGTCGGGCACCGGTCGACGCCGCCCCGGAGCCGGCGCTCGCCGGGGAGCGGTGACAGGCTGCCTCCCGTGCTGACGACCGTGGTCTTCGACGCCGACGAGACGTTGCTCGACCTGCGCCCGGCGGTGACCGGCGGGCTGGTGGCCGTACTCGAGGAGATGCGGCGGCTGACCCCGGCGGCGGCCGGGGTGTCCCTCGCGGACCTGGAATCGGACTGGGGTGAGGTCTTCGGCGCGCTGAGCGCCGCGCCCGTCATGGAGATCCGCCGCGCCGCGCTGGCCCGGTCGCTGGCCCGGGCGGGGCTCGACGCGCACCTGGACGACATCGCGGCGCTCTTCTTCGCCCGGCGGTTCGCGCTCACCCGGCCGTTCCCGGACGTGCTGCCCGCGCTCGCGGCGCTGCGGGAACGGTGGACGCTGGGCTTCGCCACGAACGGCAACAGCCGCGCCGAACGCTGCGGGCTCGCCGGCGAGTTCGCCTTCGAGCTGTACGCGCACGAGAACGGCCTGCCCAAGAAGCCCGCGCCCGCGTTCTACGCGGCGGTGGTCGAGGCGGCCGGCGTCCCGGCGGCGCAGGTGGTGTACGTGGGCGACTCCCTCGACCACGACGTCGTCGCGGCCCAGCGGGCCGGGCTGCGCGCGGTGTGGCTCAACCGCCTCGGCGTGCCCCGGCCCCGGGGCGTCGTGCCGGACGCCGAGGTGTCCAGTGTGGCGCACCTGCCCGCCGTCCTGGCCGGTCTCGGCTGACGGACCTCCCTTCCGGCGGACCGCCAGATCGCCGGTCTGGTGGGGTCCAGCCGTCGCCGAGACCGCCAGATCGCCGGTAGGGAGTCGATCAGCTGGCGAGGCCGACCACGGTCGGCCGACCGGGCCGGGATCGCCACCCGCGAGAGCCGAGGGCGGCCGAGACCTCGCGGACGATGCCGGGAAAGTCATGGTGCAGCCGGCGGCCGGTCACGTGGAGCACCAGCCAGCCCGCGCTCACGAGCTGGTTGAGACGCCGCCGATCACGGTGGAGCTGGTCCGCGTCCGCATGCCACACCCCGTCGTACTCGACCGCGACCCGGTACCGCGGCCAGGCCAGATCGGGGTGGAGGACGAGGCCGCTGGGCAGACGCACCGGATGTTGCGCGACCGGCCGGGGCAGCCCGGCCAGCACCAGCCGGACCCGAAGGTGGGACTCGGGCGGCGACTGCGCGCCGGGATCGGCCAGGCTGAAGATCCACCGCGCCCGCCGCCCGCCCTGCCGCTCGATGCGGCGATCGGCGAGCTCCATCAGTGCCTCGGCGTTGGTCAGGCCGTGAGCGAGCAGGGCGTCCACGATGCCGACGGCCCGGACGGGTTCCAGCCAGACGGCCGTCTCCCAGGCCGCCGTGGTGGGGTCGGACATGGGCGGGGACCCCTTCCGCCCACCCGGCCGATCAGCGTCCAGGACCCTCGGCGACCGCGTCGAAGCCCTGTCCGCTCCGACCAGGCCGGGAGAACCTAACGTGTCGGTTGAATGCACCCGGATGCCCCGGTGGGAATCGACCCGGATGGCCTTCGGCACGAGGACGTGCACGTCGTCGGTGAACGATGCGGAATGTTCGATGCCGAGCAGGTAGGCGGCGGACGGGCCGGCGATGATCGCCTCGGGTGGCAGCCGGAGAAGGGCCGCCTCGCACGTGAGCCGGTGGTCGCGGTCGAGGCGGGCGTCCGCGTAGACGTCGTGTAGCAGCCGGACCCAGGAGGCGCCACGGAGTTGATGCCGGGTGAGCAGGCCTTGGCGAACGGCACTGGAACCACGGAAGACCCGCCAGGCAAGCGGCTCGGGCCGAGGTGGACGAGGAGGCATAGGTCCACCATCGGGGGCACCCGGTGCCGCCCGGCACCCCTGTGGACAAGGGCGGGCAACCGTGCGACAGCTCCCTGTGGACAACCCAACCGATCCGTCTGTGCCGTGCTATGTGATCAACACCAGATCGCCGATATGGCTGGGTCCGGACGTCGTCGATACCGCCACATCGCCGTAATGGAGTCGATCAAGCTTCCGGGCAGGGTGGGGGGTCAGCCGAGGGCGGCGGCGATGGCCGCGGCGGCCGCGCGGATCTGGGGGCCGACCGTCTCGACGTCCAGCGGCGCGAGCGCCACCACGCCGACGCTCGCCTCCAGCCCCGGTACGCCGAGCACGGGGGCCGCCACCCCGTACGCCCCGGCCTGGAGCTCACCGCTGCTGCTCACCGGGTCCGCGGAGCCGGCCCGCCCAGCCAGGATGGCCCGGCCCGCGGCGCCCCGGTCGAGCGGGTGCCGCGCCCCCGTCCGGTACGCCACGTGGTACGACGTCCAGGTGGGCTCCACCACCGCGAGCGCCACGCCCTCGCCCCCCTCGACCACGGTCAGGTGGGCGGTGGCGCCGGCCTGTTCGGCGAGGCGCCGCAGCGCGGGCAACGCCCCCTCGGCCAGCAGCGGCTGGGCGCGCCGGGCCAGGTGCAGCACGCCGGCCCCGAGCCGCAGCCGCCCGGCCTCGTCACGCCGCAACATGCCGTGCCCGGTCAGCGGCCCGGCCAGCCGGTAGACGGCCGCCCGGCCGATGCCCAGCCGGTTCGCCGCCTCGGTGACGGTGAGGCCGCCCGGCGCGTCGGCCACCAGGTGCAGCAGGCGCAGTCCCCGGTCCAGGGTCTGGGCCGTCTCACCGGCCCGCCCGCCCGCGCCACCCTCGCCCTCCGCGCCGGCGCCCGCGCCCGCGCCGCCCGGGCCGGAGTCGACCCGACCCCCGCCGCCCGGGCCGGAGTGGCCCCGAACCGCACCGCCCGGGCTCGCTCCGTCCGCGACCGGGCGCTGCGCCGGGCCTTCCGCGCCGGAGTCGCCGCGGCCCGGGGCCGGACGTCGCGCCGGCTCGGCGGCCCGGGCCACCGGGCCACCGCCGGGCCGTGCCGCCGTGTCCATGACAGGGAGCGTACGACGCGCCACCGGCCGACCCGGAAAAGCGCGGACGGCTACCCTTGTACGGTGACGCTACGCCTGTATGACACCGCCACCCGATCGGTGCGGGACTTCGTCCCGCGGGAAGCCGGCAAGGTGGGGGTCTACCTGTGTGGTCTCACCCTCCAGGCCCCGCCGCACATCGGTCACCTTCGTTCGGGCGTGAACTACGACATCCTGCGCCGCTGGCTGATGGCCGCGGGCTACCAGGTCACCTTCATCCGCAACCTGACCGACATCGACGACAAGATCCTGGTCAAGGCGCTGGAGCAGGGGCGGCCGTTCTGGTCGATCGCGTACGCCAACGAGCTGATCCTGGCCGACGCGTACCGGCAGCTCAACGTGCTGCCGCCGACGTACGAGCCGCGGGCCACCGGGCACATCCCGGAGATGCACGAGCTGATCGGCAAGCTGATCGCCGAGGGCTACGCCTACCCGGCCGTCGACGGGTCCGGCGACGTCTACTTCGACGTGGCCTCCTGGCCGGAGTACGGGTCGCTGTCCAACCAGTCGCCGGAGGACATGCAGTCCGCGGGTGACGCGCCCGACCGCGGGAAGCGCGACCCGCGCGACTTCGCCCTCTGGAAGGGCGCCAAGCCCGACGAGCCGGCCGACGCCTACTGGCCGTCCCCGTGGGGGCTGGGCCGTCCCGGCTGGCACATCGAGTGCTCCGCCATGTGCTGGCGTTACCTGGGCGCCGAGTTCGACATCCACGGCGGCGGGCTCGACCTGACGTTCCCGCACCACGAGAACGAGCTGGCCCAGTCCCGGGCCGCCGGGCTGGGCTTCGCCCGCTACTGGGTGCACCACGGCCTGCTCAGCATCGGCGGCGCGAAGATGGGCAAGTCGCTCGGCAACACGCTCGACCTCACGTACGTCGGCTCGCTCGGCGTCCGGCCGGTGGAGCTGCGCTACTACTACGCGGCCGCCCACTACCGGTCCCGGATCGACTACTCCGAGGACGCGCTCCGCGAGGCGGCCACCGCGTACCGCCGGATCGAGGGCTTCGTGCAGCGGGCCGCCGAACGGGTGGGGCCGGGACGGCTCGGCGACCTGCCGCCCGGGTTCGTGGCCGCCATGGACGACGACCTGAACACGTCCGCGGCCCTGGCCGTCCTCCACGAGGTGCTCCGCGACGGCAACACCGCGCTGACCGCCGGCGACGATGTGACCGTCCGCACCACGCTGGCCAGTGTCCGGGCGATGCTGGATATCCTCGGCGTCGACCCCCTCGACCCGGTGTGGACCGGTGGCGGCCGGGTGGACGACCTGCGCGGCGTGGTGGACTCCCTGATCACCCTGGCCCTGGAACAGCGCGCGCAGGCCCGAGCCCGGAAGGACTGGGCCGCCGCGGACGCCGTACGGGACCAGCTGAACCAGGCCGGCGTGGTGGTCGAGGACACCCCCCAGGGCCCCCGTTGGACTATTGGAGAGCAGGACTGATGGCCGGCAACTCGCAGCGCCGTGGCCGCCGGGTGACCCCGAAGGCGGGCGCCTCGAAGGGCTCCGGCGGCAAGAACCGTGACTCCCTCGCCGGTCGGGGGCGCACCCTGCCCGCCGACGAGCGGCCGTGGCACAAGGCGTACTCGGGCACTGAGAAACTGCCCCAGCGCACCGCCTGGAAGCAGGAGAAGGAGCGCCGGGCCGCGGCCGAGGAGGGGCGCGCCCCCAAGATCGGTCAACCGGGCACCAAGGACACGACCTGGGGCAAGGGCGGCAAGGGCGCCGCGAAGGCCGCGCCGCGCGGCGGCAAGCCGGCCGCCGCCCGGGGCGGCCCCCGGGTCGCGCCGGGACGCAAGTTCACCCCGCCCCGGGAGGCGCCGGAGCTGATCGTCGGCCGTAACCCGGTGGTGGAGTCGCTGCGCGCCAACGTGCCGGCGACTGCGCTCTACACCGCTCAGGGCGTCGACATCGACGAGCGGATCAACGAGATCGTCCGCACCGCGGCCGACCGGGGCATCGCGATCCTCGAGGTGAGCCGCGCCGAACTGGACCGGATGACCGGCGGGGTGCTGCACCAGGGCGTCGGTCTCCAGGTGCCGCCCTTCGCGTACCAGCCGTTCGAGGACATGCTCGCCGCCGCGGTGGAGCAGCCCGCGCCGCTGCTGGTCGCGCTGGACGGGGTGACCGACCCGCGCAACCTCGGCGCCGTGCTCCGCTCCGCCGCCGCGTTCGGCGCGCAGGGTGTCTTCGTACCCGAGCGGAGGGCCGCCGGGATCACCGCGACCGCCTGGCGGACCAGCGCCGGCGCGGCCGCGAGGGTCCCCGTCGCCCAGGTGACCAACCTGACCCGGTCGCTGAAGGCGTGCCAGGCCGCCGGTTTCATGGTGGTCGGTCTGGACGCGGACGGCGAGACCGACCTCTACGACCTGGAGGCCGCCGTGGGTCCGTTGGTCGTCGTGGTCGGCTCGGAGGGACGCGGCCTGTCACGGCTGGTCGGGGAGACCTGCGATCTGACCGTCAGCATCCCGATGGTCTCCGAGGTCGAGTCGCTGAACGCGAGCGTGGCCGCCGCGGTCACCCTCGCCGAGGTGGCCCGCCGCCGCGCCGCAGGCGACTGACGCGGTCCGACAGACAGCGAAGAGGGGCGGTCCGCCGGGTGGCGGGCCGCCCCTTTCGGTCGTACGTCAGATCCGCTTGCCGGTCGCGGAGTGGAAGACGTGGGTGCGGTCGGCCCGCGGCTTGACGAACACGGTGTCGCCCATGTTCGGCATGGTGCGGCGGTCGGTCCGGACCACGAAGCGCTCGGAGGCGCCACCCAGCGCGGCGTGGCCGTAGACGTTGGCGTCGGAGCCCAGGTCCTCGACCAGTTCGACCACGACCGGCATGCCGCCCTCGGTCGGGCTCACCAGGTCGCAGTCCTCCGGACGGAAGCCCACGGTCACCTTGCCGTCGCCGCCGTCGGCCTTGGCGGCCTCGACCTGCTCGCGGGTCAGCGGCACGTACATCTCGGCGAACTCGGCGCCCTTCTCGGTCAGCGGCACCGTCTTGATGTTCATGGCGGGGGAGCCCATGAAGCCGGCCACGAAGACGTTGGACGGGGTGTCGTAGAGCGCGCGCGGGGTGTCCACCTGCTGCAGCTCACCGTCGAGCAGGACGGCGACCCGGTGGCCCATGGTCATGGCCTCGACCTGGTCGTGGGTCACGTAGACGGTGGTGACGCCGAGCTTGGCCTGGAGCGACGCGATCTGCGTACGGGTCTGCACCCGCAGTTTGGCGTCGAGGTTCGACAGCGGCTCGTCCATGAGGAAGACCTGCGGCTCGCGGACGATGGCCCGGCCCATCGCGACCCGCTGGCGCTGGCCACCGGAGAGCGCCTTCGGCTTGCGGTTGAGGTACTCCTCGAGCTGGAGCAGCCCGGCCGCCTCCTTGACCCGCCGGTCGATCTCCGACTTCGGGGTCTTGCGGAGCTTCAGCGCGAACGCCATGTTCTCGTACACCGTCATGTGCGGGTAGAGAGCGTAGTTCTGGAAGACCATCGCGATGTCGCGGGCCTTCGGGGGAAGGTGGGTGACGTCGCGCTGGTCGATGTAGATCGAGCCCTCGTCGACGTCCTCCAGCCCGGCGAGCATCCGCAGGCTGGTGGACTTGCCGCAACCGGAGGGGCCGACCAGGACCAGGAACTCGCCGTCGCCGATCTCAAGGTCGAGCTTGTTGACGGCGGGACGCTCGGTGCCCGGGTAGATCCGGGACGCCTTGGAATACGTGACCGTGGCCATGGTGGTGCGCTTCCTTTCACCGGCAGGAACGTGCCGGACGATCCGAGTGAAGGAGCGACCGGCGCGTGTCGCGCCGGCCAACGGGCGGCGGGGCCGGTCGCGGGGCGGCCGGACATGTCGTCCGTGTCACTGCACGGTAAACGGCTTTGCCGGTGCTGCCAAGACGGGACGATCACGGTTGCGACCCATTGCATTCGCATTCCGGTCAAGCGGGCACGGGCGAACATCAATCGCCGCGCTCCGACGCGTCCGGTCCGCCGCGACGGTCGGGATGTTGACGTTTCCCGTGCTCGGGAGGCCTGCCGAGCGGGAAATCCGGACGTCAGTCGCTATGCTGGCCACGACACACGCGCCCCTGTAGCTCAGCTGGCCAGAGCACTCGCCTTGTAAGCGAGATGTCGCCGGTTCGATCCCGGCCGGGGGCTCCAACTCCATCAGACACGTTCCGGCAGGCGTCGCCGTGAGTGAGCCGGTTGACAACAACGTTGACAGCAACCGTGCTCACGGCGCGGGTCGTCCGCGTGCATGTCACCAGCGGCACCACGCCCGCCGGTCGAGACTCAACCCGATTCGCAGCCCTGACAGTGTCAGGCCCGCGCCGCTGACCTCGTTCGTGATGAGGTCCCTATAGTTCTCTCGGTGGCGATTCCATCGGTGTTGCAGGAGTCATTGCACGATCCGTTGTTCTGGGCGCGGTACACCTTCGCCCACGAGGAAGGACCCGGGGCGGATCGGCTTGGTGACCTGGAAGGCCTGCTGGACGACGAGGATGATGACGATGCGGATGAGGATGACGATTCCGTCGACGCGTCGCTCGACGTGGCCTTCGAGGTCGGGGATGGCCACCACGTCGTACTGAGCATCGACGCCTCGACCGACTCCTACAGCCTGGGTATCACCACCCCTGACTTGGCAGAGCCGGCCGAGCTCGGATGGGACGACCTCGCACACTGGCACCCGCACGCGTTGCGCTGGGCCGAACTCGACCTGATCTGCCGGGCGATCGCCGCGCGGAATCCGCAGCTGCAGCACCCCGGGGCTCCGTTGGCTCTGCTGTGCCGCTTCGCCGCCGTCTTTGACGATGACGACGTGGGCCAGGCCGTGGCCGCCGTCGACAAGGCATACGCCGCGTTACGCCCTCCGCACTGGGATGGCTACTGGCCGTGCGGCGCCGACTGGCTCGAACGCGCCGACTTCCGTGGTGAGAACGTCATCTGGCAGCGAGACGAGGCCGGCAACCTTTGGGCCCATCAGGACGACGGCGACGGTGAACCCTTCTACAGCACGCGACTAGGGCCGGATACCGGCACGGGCGACGGGTTTCCACACGCCCCGCTGCGGGCCGTGCTGACCGCTGCTACGGCGACGGTGGGCCGCCCTCCGGAGTCGGCTGGCCTCCAAGCGGGGTAGGCGGCGACGAGGCATCGCAACGACCCGTCGCGCGTGCCTCGCCACGTACGTCGCTCGGAGCCGCCTGCCGTGCTGCTCACGATGTGTGCCGGGCCTCGCACCAACCTTGACACGGGGTCTTGACAGAGTGTCTGATCTGGTGCTGGTTGGTGATCGATACGGGGGAGACCGAGCATGACAACGCTGTGGCGGCGCGTCCTGGCCGCTGCGCTGTCGCTCACCGCGGCCGTCGGTGGCCTGCTGGTGGCCGGCACGGCCCACGCGCAGGCGGTGTCCACCGGGTCCCTGAGCTTCGACGGGGACAGCGGCGACTACATCAGTCAGGGCAAGTCGTACTCGTACGCCACCAGCCGCGGCGACGAGTTGACCGTCTCCAGTTCCAGCGGCAGCACCGTCAGCATCTCGGTCAACGCCTACAACGGTGACTGGTGGACCCTCACCTTCGACGCGCCGGGCACGCAGGTCCTCGCCCCGCGCACCTACACCGCCGCGCACCGGCACCCGTTCAACGGCACCGGCCCGGGCCTCGACCTGAGCGGCGAAGGGCGGGGATGCAACGAGCTGGTCGGCTCCTTCACCGTCAGCAAGGCGGTCTTCGGTCCCAACGGGTATGTGCAGGCCTTCGACGCGACGTTCGAGCAGCACTGCGAGGAAGGGACCCCGGCGGCGCGCGGTGCGGTCCACATCTCGAACCGGCCACCGCCGTCCAGTGCGGCGACGAAGCCCTCCGCGACCACCAAACCGCGCACCACGACCGCCAGCCCGCGCGCCGCCACCGCCAAGCCGCGCCCCACGACCGCGAGCCCACGCCCTGCGACCGCCAGCCCGCAGGCCGCGGCCGCCGGTCCGCACGCCGGGCCGGACAGCAGCCCCGGCGCCACCCCGGTCGGCGGCGGCTCCGCCGCTGCCGACGACACCCACGTCAGCATCGCGGCGGTCGCGAGGAACGTCACCTTCTCGCCGCTTCTCCTGATCGGGGTGGGTCTCGTCGGCCTGGCCGGACTCCTCACCCTCGGCCTCGCCGTCGGTCTCGTCCTGTACGTCCGCGTCCGGTAACGCGTCAGCGCCATCGGAACTGTCCGCGAGACCGGCCGCCATGCCGGCCGGGGCCGATGAATGACGGCTCTCCCGTCGGGTACGCGAGTCGCGGCCCGCGACGAATGAGCGCGGAGGAAGCCCCGGTGCCGAACCCCACCCGTCGTTCCGTGCGGCACCGCCGTGGCTGATGTGCAGCCGAGAAGGGAGCCTGCGATGAAGGACCGGATCCTGACACCGTTGAAGAAGAAGGCGAAGTCCATCATGGTTCGCCGCAGGCGCGGGGACGCGATCATCACGAAGCCGAACAGCTCCACGAGGCCCGGACGGCGCTACCAGTGAGCGCGCGTCGGGACCGTCCAGCGCCGATCATGCAGTTGTGGTGGTGGATAAAGGCCATGTATCAGGCCAGAACGGGCACCACAACTGCATGATCGACGGGAGCGGGAGCGGAGTTACCTGGCGCTTGACTCTGCCCAGAGGTTGATGCCGGCCTCGGTGGCGTACCGGTCGATCTCGGCCAGCTCCTCGGCGCTGAACTCGGTGTCCTCCAGCGCCGCCACGTTGGCCTCCAACTGGGCGACGCTGCTCGCGCCGAGCACCGTGGAGGTCATCCGCGGGTCGCGCAGGGTCCAGGCGATCGCCAGCTGCGCGAGGCTCTGCCCGCGCCGTTCGGCGATGGCGTGCAGCGCCCGTACCTTGCCCAGGTTCTCCTCCGTCAGCCACTCCGGCGACAGCGAACTCTGCGCGCTGGCCCGGGAGTCCGACGGCACGCCGGCCAGGTAGCGGTCGGTGAGCATCCCCTGCGCCAGCGGGGAGAAGCCGATGCAGCCCACCCCCTCGCGCTCCAGCACGTCG
The DNA here is from genome assembly GCF_003626655.1 of Micromonospora costi. GTDB lineage: Bacteria > Actinomycetota > Actinomycetes > Mycobacteriales > Micromonosporaceae > Micromonospora > Micromonospora costi. Next base: position 904,673 of record NZ_RBAN01000003.1, on the reverse strand, counting down.
AGCAGGCCGCCCTCGATCCACCGGTTCAGCATCGAGTACGACGGCTGGTGGATCAGCAGCGGCGTGCCGAGGTCCCGCAGGATCGCGGCGGCCTGTGCGGTGCGCTCCGGCGAGTACGAGGAGATGCCGACGTAGAGGGCCTTGCCGGCGCGGACGGCCGCGTCCAGCGCACCCATCGTCTCCTCGAGCGGGGTGTCCGGGTCGAAGCGGTGCGAGTAGAAGATGTCGACGTAGTCCAGCCCCATCCGGCGCAGCGACTGGTCGAGCGACGCCGTCAGGTACTTGCGGGAACCCCAGTTGCCGTACGGGCCGGGCCACATGTCGTAGCCGGCCTTCGTGGAGATGACCAGCTCGTCGCGGTACGGCCGGAAGTCGGTGGCCAGGATCCGGCCGAAGTTCTCCTCGGCCGACCCGTACGGCGGGCCGTAGTTGTTGGCGAGGTCGAAGTGGGTGATGCCCAGGTCGAAGGCGCGCCGCAGGATGGCGCGCTGGGTCTCCAGCGGCCGGTTGCCGCCGAAGTTGTGCCACAGGCCGAGCGACACGGCGGGCAGCTTCAGGCCGCTGCGACCGCACCGGCGGTACTCCATCGTGCCGTACCGGTCGGGGTCGGCGAGGTAGCTGGTGTTCACGACACTCCTGTCAGGCGGGCGGCCGGGGCGGGTGCCGCCACCGGCCGGGGTGCGACGGGCCGCCACCGCCGCGGGTGCGGTGGGCGACGGGACCGCCGTGGGCGGCGGGCCCGGTACATCAGCAGAACCTATCCCGCCCGGCCGGGGCGACGCGGGCTTCGTGAGCTGCCCAACGCTGGCCCGGCCCGCGCCCCGGGCTTCGTGAGCCGCCCGACGCCGGTCAGACGGCCCGGCCCGCGCCCCGGGCCGCCCGCAGGTACTCCACCGCGGCGAGGAAATCCTCGGCGGGCCACGGCATCCGGCGGCTGATCTCCTCGCGATGGTCGTCCCAGAGCCGGCCCGCCGACGCCTGCTCCCGGGCGCCGTCCGTTCCAAGGAGCGCCCCGAGGCCGGTCCAGCGCCCGACCAGGTCACGGACGGCCGGGTCGTCGACGGGCGTACCGGCGCGCTGGTGCCGGATCGCCTCCTCGATCAGCGTGCTCATCTCGGCGCGGGCCGCGTCCACGGCCTCGGTGCCCAGGGCCGCGCGCCGCTCGGCGAGCCGGTCGCGCTGGTCCTGGCTGAAGTAGCGCTCGTACATCGACATCGTCTCCAGGGTCGTGAGGAACTGGTCGGGACGGGGCACGTCCTCGGCGTCGAGCTGCGCCACCAGCTCGGTGAGGTGGATTTCGAGCCGGTTGGCCCGCTCGATCTGCACCCGCACCTGGCGCAGCTGCGCGTCGAGGAGCTGCCGCAGGGCGGCCGGATCGGCGCCGCCGTGGTCGAGCACCACGGCGATCTCCGGAAGCGACAGACCCAGCTGGCGCAGCCCGCGTACGCGGTAGAGCCGGCGTACGTCGGCCGCCGTGTACCGGCGGTGTCCGCTCGCCGTCCGCTCGCCGGGCGAGACCAGGCCGAGCTGGTCGTAGTGGTGCAGGGCGCGGACGGTCACGCCCGTGGCCCGGGCCAGCTCGCCCACTGTCCAGCGCCGTCCGCTGTCGTGCTCCGTACCCACGGCGCCACGCTATGACCTGCCGCTACGTCAGGATCAAGCCCGCGACCGGGCCTTCCCCCGGCGGTGGAACTGCCCGCCGGCGGGCCGCTAGCCTGACGCCGGGGCGGCACGCGGAGGGGGCGCATGAGCCGGGCTGTCGAGGAGTCCAACCGGGCGATGCTGCGCGCCCGGGACGCGATGGACCGGGCGTACGCCGACCCGCTGGACATCCCGGCGCTGGCCCGCATCGCCCACGTGTCCGAGGCGCACTTCATCCGCACGTTCCGGGCCACCTTCGGGGAGACGCCGCACCGCTACCTCCAGCGTCGCCGTGTCGAGCGGGCGATGTACCTGTTGGCGCAGACAGACCGGGACGTCACCGACATCTGCTTCGCGGTCGGGTTCAGCAGCCTCGGCACGTTCAGCCGGACGTTCCGGCAGATCGTGGGGGAGTCGCCCACCGCGTACCGTCGCCGCAAGGCGCCCCCGGACGTCCCGTCCTGCTTCACCAAGGCCTGGACGCGACCCAGCAGTTTTGGATAAGCACCAGGTCAGGGCGGCCCTCTAGCGTCATGGGCATGACGATGAACGCACTGACCCGCTCCCAGATCTACGTCCTCGACCAGGACGAGGCGCTCGACTTCTACGTCGGCACGCTCGGCCTCGAGGTGAACACCGACGTCGACCTCGGCTTCATGCGCTGGCTCACGGTGAACGTCCCCGGCGACAAGGACCGGGAGATCCTGCTCGAGAAGCCCGGCCCGCCGGCCCTCGACCCGGGGACCGCCGAGCAGGTCCGCGAGCTGCTGACCAAGGGCGCCATGGGCGGCTGGCTCTGCCTCACCACGGACGACGCGCGCAAGACGTACGAGACGCTGGTCGCGAAGGGCGTCGACATCACCGACGAGCCGAGCGAGAAGCCGTACGGGATCGACTTCGGGATCCGCGACCCGTTCGGCAACAAGATCCGCATCGGCCAGATGTTCGCGCAGGGCTGAGGGAGGGCGGACCGGTGACCCAGACGATCACGTTCGATTCCGTACGCCCGGCCGAGGCCGTCGGCCGCGACCGGCTCCTGCTGGTCGGAGGCATCCTGGCGGGGCCGCTCTTCGTCGGCTCCGCGCTCGTCCAGGGCCTCACCCGGGACGGCTACGACTTCCGGCGGCATCCGGTGAGCGTGCTGAGCACGGGTGATCTGGGCTGGATCCAGATCGCCACGTTCCTGGTCACCGGTCTGCTCACCATCGGCGCCGCGTGGGCGCTGCGGCGGGTCGAGCCCGGCGGGTCGGCGTGGCTGCCGCGGCTGGTCACCCTCTACGGCATCGGCCTGATGGCCGCGGGGGTGTTCAGCGCCGACCCGGCGGACGGCTTCCCCGCGGGCACACCGCGCGGGGCCGGGCAGATCAGCTGGCACGGCGGCCTGCACTTCCTGGCGGCGGCGCTCGCCTTCGTCGCGCTGATCGTCGCCACCGTGCTGCTCGCCCGCCGCGCGGCGCGGTCGGGCCAGCGGGTCCGCGCCGGGCTGAGCCTGCTGGTCGGCGCGTTCTTCGCGGTGGCCTGGGTCGCCATGATCGTACGGCCGGGACCGCTGACCATGATCGGTTTCGGGCTCGGCGTGACGGCCGGCTGGGCCTGGCTCACGGGAACCCTCATGGCAGCCGTGCGGGGGTCGACACGCTGAACCGCCGGGCTCGATGAGCCGCTCGACCGGCTCGGCCGCGGCACACGGATCGGGAGGCGCGACGACGGTCGCGCCTCCCGCCGCGCGTGTCCGGCGCGTCGCGCCGTAGGGTCGGCCCGACCGGGTGAGGGAGGGTGACGGTGGCGGACGCGGAACTCGTCGTCGAGGTGACCGGGCCGGTGGCGACGGTGGTGATCCGCAACCCGGCGCGGCGCAACGCCATGACGCCGGGCATGTGGCGACAGCTCCCGCCGCTCCTCGACGAGCTGGAGGCCGATCCGGGGATCCGCGCGCTCGTGCTGACCGGCGCGGGCGGAACGTTCTGCGCGGGTGCCGACCTCGGCGACCTGGACGAACTGCTCGCGGCCGGTGACGCGAGCATCGCGGTGACCGCCGAGGAACGGCTGGCCGCGTTCGCCAAGCCGACCATCGCGGTGGTGCGCGGCGCGTGCGTGGGCGGGGGCTGCCAACTCGCGGTCGCCTGCGACCTGCGGATCGTGGCGGCCGACGCCCGGTTCGGCGTACCGCCGGCCCGGCTCGGGCTGGTCTACCCGGCGCCCACCACCCGGCGGTTGACCCGGCTGGTCGGGCCGTCCGCCGCGAAGTACCTGCTCTTCACGTCGGAGCTGGTCGACGCCGAGCGGGCCCTGCGGATCGGCCTGGCCGACGAGGTGGTGCCGGGGGACGCGCTCGCCGCCCGCGTCCAGGAGATCACCGACGCGATCGCCCAGCGCTCGCCGCTCAGCGTCGCGGCGGCGAAGGAGATCGTCGACGACCGGGCCGGCCCGGCCCGGGTCGCCTGGTGGCACCGCAAGGCGCTGGCCAGCGGCGAGGCGCGCGAGGGCGTCGCCGCCGTCCGCGAGCGCCGTACGCCCCGCTTCGCCTGGCGCGCCTGACGGCCTGACGCGCCTGATGCGCCCCGTCGATCATGCAGTTGTGGTGGTGGATGAAAGGGGCAATCACCCCTGATCCGGGCACCATAACTGCATGATCGACGGGGGCGGAGGGGGGCGGCGGAGGGGGAGGGGATAGGGGGCCGGCGGGTGCTGCGCCGGAAAGTGGCCCGACGCGGCCCCCCGTTCCCGCCGGCCGGTCCGTTCACCGCCCGGCGAGCGATGCCCAGCTCGGTACCGCCGGCCGCCGGCGCAGCGGCATGCCCGCCTCGGCCGGCGTCCGGTCGCCCTTGCGCTGGTTGCACGCGTAGCAGGCGGCGGTCGTGTTCTTCCAGGTGTTCCGGCCGCCCCGCGAGCGCGGCAGGACGTGGTCGACGGTGCTGGCCGGCCCGCCGCAGTACGCGCAGCAGTGGTGGTCGCGCCGTAACACCCCGGCGCGGGACCAGGCCGGGCCGGCGCCGAACCGCCAGCGAGTGACGACGTACCGGACCAGCCGGACCACCCGCGGGAGCGGGAAGACGCCGATCACCCGGTCCGGCTCGGCCTCGTGGATCTCGGCGACCCGGCGGCAGAGCATCCGGATGGCGTGCTGGACGGTGACCCGGTGCAGCGGGCCGAGGTCGGCGTTGACGACGAGGACGGCGTTCACCGGGGACTCCTTCCACGGGGACGGCGACGGGCGTAGGGGGCCGGACAGCGAAAAGCCGCCCGGTCCGGCTGGCGGGACGGGCGGCTGGACGCGTGGCGGCACGCGTCAGTCGGGCCCGTCCCGGGGACCTTCGGCTCGGCAACCGCCGGGCAGCCGCGACGGCACGGCGATGACGTGCGACATCGACATGGACGGCTCCCGGAGTGGTGGTTGACCTTGCGCGATCACCGTAGGTCCAGCCCTGAGACGCGGGCAACGGAATTCGATCGAGCCGCCGGCACCGGGGTTCAGCGACGCTTCGCGAGCAGGCCGCGCGGCCGGACCGAGTCGACGGGCTCCGCGGCCGCGCCCTCGGCGCGCAGGATGTGGTTGGCCGCCATGATCCCGGTCGCCGCCGCGCGCTCCATGAGCGCGCTCGGGAACGGCGTCGCGATCCCGTCGCCGGCCACGTAGAGGCCGCCCGCGCCGGTGCGTACCTCGGGTCGCCAGGCGTGACCGCCGGGCGGGAAGGCGGGCGCCTGGGCCGCCACCCGGGCCCGCAGCTCGCGGACCCGCAGCCCGCCGACCTCCGGCCAGAGCACCGCCAGCTCGGCGCGCATCCGCTCGGCCAGCTCCGTGGCGGCCACGCCCGGCTCGCAGGCGTACGCGTGCAGTTCGACCACGCTCCCGCCGGTGCGCTCCGCCCAGCGGCGCGGTTCCCGCTCCAGCCGGTGGTAGAGCGTCACCGAGTCCAGGGTGGACTGGCGGGAGACGCCGCTGAAGACGGCCCGGTCGGGTCGTACGTCGCCGTCGAACCAGTAGCGGGCCACCGCGTACGGCGGGCCGGGCCTGCCGAACGCGGGCATCGCGGCCACCAGCCGCGGCGCGTGGTCGGCGAGGCCGGGCGACGCGCCCACCAGCGTGGCGAGCGCGGGCGGGTCCACCGCGAGGACGACGTGCCGGGCGTCGTACGCCGTGCCGTCGGCGGTCGCCACCCGCCACTCGTCGCCGTGCCGGTGCAGCGCGGCGGCCGGCACACCGGTCAGCACCCGGCCGCCGTGCCGTTCGACGTGCCGGGTCAGCGGCGCCCAGATCGCCGTCGCGTAGTCCTCGTGTGGCGCGTCGAAGGCCAGTCCCTCGCCGTTGCCGAGCAGGTAGAAGTGGAACTGGGCGACCATCTCGGCGGCCGACATCTCCGCCTCGTGGTTGAAGAACGAGTGCGAGAACACCTCGAAGAGCATGGCCCGGGCGCGGTCCGGCAGCCGCAGCGAGTCGAGCAGCTGCTCGGCGGTGCGGCCGTCCAGCTCGGCGTAGGTGCGGACCGGGTCGTAGCGCAGCAGCGGCAGCGCGGCGTCGCGGTCCATGTCGCGCAGGTCGGCGAGACGCAGGCTGGGGCTGCGGGCCAGCAGCGTGAGCAGGTTCAGCGGCGGCGCGGCGGGCAGGTCGCCGAACTCCTCGGTGGGCCACCGCGCGGAGAGGATCGGGTAGCCGCGCACCGGGCGCAGGAAGCCGAGGCCCGGGTCGATCCGCCGGAGGACGGCCCGCCAGTTGTAGTACTGCCGGAAGAACGCGTGGAAGCCGTGCTCGACCTGCTGCACGCCGTCGCCGAGCGCTTCCGGCCAGGCGCCCAGCCGGCCGCCGAGCGTCGACGCCGCCTCCAGCACGGTCACGCGCACGCCCCGCTCGGCGAGCACCACCGCCGCCGACATACCGGCGATCCCGCCGCCCACCACCAGCGCCGTAACCGGGTGCGGCACGCGGGGGGCGCCACCACCGCCGGGGTCGACCCGATGCGGCCGTACGCCGAGAAGCCGACCGACCATCCGCGACAGCGCCATCCGGACTCCGGGGGTGTGAGGGGCTCTCGCCTGTCTAACGGTCGGGCGGTGCGGAGGTGAGGCAGCGGCGCTCGCGGTCCGAGGCGGGCCAGACGTACTCGAGGTCGGGCGGGACGTCACCGAAGATCGGCCGGTAGTGCTCCGGGTCCTTGCGGACCAGGGACGAGCGGTGGCTGAGGTGCAGGTCCTCCCGTCCCAGCCAGGGCGGGAGCTCGCCGGCGTCGGCCAGCTCCTGCTGGGTCCGGATCGTGGCGACGCCGCAGGCGGCGGCGAGGTCGCGGGTCATGGTGCCGGCGCAGGTGTCGGCCCGGCCCGGCTCGGACCAGACCGCGCACATGTCCAGCCCGTACCGGGTCAGCGCCTCCTCGTACCCGGCCCACATCTTGACCGCCGGATGGTTGCGCCAGCCGTACGTCGGCCAGGTGAGCCCGCGCAGCACCTGGATCGTCTCCACCCGCTGCTTGCCCAGCCGCTTCTGGTCCAGCGTCCGCGCGCTCGCCAGGAAGTCCGGGTACGGGAGGAAGGTCTGCATGCCGCTGCTCTACCCGCCGTCCCGGCCCGCATACCTGGTCCGGCACGAACCGGACGGGCTCGCCCACGCTGGTCGTGCTGACTACGATCCGGGCATGGGGGAGCCGTGGCGGGACCGGGCACGTCGGGCGGTCGAGTGGAACTGGCGGCTCCGCCCCGCCGGTGATCCCCGCCCCCACTACGTCGTCTGCGGCCGTGACGCGCTGGCCTACTACGTGGCGAAGGCGTTGCTGGAGACCGAGCTGCCCGCGGGCGGCGCGCGGGTGACGGTGGTGGTGCCCGAGCGGCACCGGGCCAACGGACCGGACGTGGCGACGCTGCGGGGCGTCCGGGTCGTCCGCTCCGACCGGCTCGACGAGGCGACCTTCCGCGCTGCCAACCTCGCGGGCGCGGCCGGGCTCGCGCTGCTGCACCAGGACGACGTGGGCAACCTGCACGCGGCGCTCTGCGCCCAGGCGGTCGACAAGCAGGTCCGCCAGGTGCTGCGCATGTTCAACGGGACCCTCGCCGACGGCGTGCGCACCCTGCTCCAGGCCCCGGTCGAGGTGCTCTCCGACGCCGAGATGGCCGCGCCCGCGTTCGTCGCGGCGGCGCTCGGCGAGGTGGACCCGACGCACGTCCAGCACCGGGACCGCACGCTGCGGGTGGCCCGGAGGGTCGACGTGCGGGAGCAGGACGTGGTCTGCGGCCTCGCCGACCTTCGCGATCCGCAGCGGGTGGTGCTGCTGCCCGCCGACCCGTCGACCGCCGACCTCGTGCTCGCCGAGGCCACCGGGCAGCCGCCCGGCACCGAGGTCGCCGCGCGGCGGCTCGTCCGGGCCCGGCGCCGCCGCCGGCCGGTCGCCGTACTGCTGCGGGCGGTCCGGGGCTTCGCCACCCGCAAGATCGGCATCGCGATGATGGTCGTGCTGGCCGTGATCGTCGTCCTCGGGGCACTGATCGCGCAGGCCGAGGGGGTCTCGCCCGCCGAGGCGCTCTACCTGACCCTGGTCACCACCCTGAGCGGCGCCGACCCGGACACGAGCAAGGCACCGGACGCCCAGGTCATGCAGGTGGTGCTCAACCTCGCGGGGCTCGCGCTGATCCCGCTCATCACCGCCGTCGTGGTCGACGGCATCGTCAACGCGCGGCTGGCCCTGCACACCGGCCGGCTCCAGCCGCACCGCTCCGGTCACGTGGTGGTGGTCGGGCTGGGCAACGTGGGCACCCGGGTCATGGCCCAGTTGCGCGAGTACGACGTCGAGGTCGTCGCCATCGACAAGGTGCCCGAGCCGCGCGGCGGCGCCCTCGCCCGGCAACTGGAGGTGCCGCTCATCGTGGGCGACGCCGCCCAGCCGGAGACGCTGGAGGCCGCCTCGGTCGCCGACTGCCAGGCGCTGGTGGTGGTCTCCACCGACGACGTCGCCAACCTGGAGGCGGCCCTCGCCGCACGGGACCTCCGCCGTGAGCTGCGGGTCGTGCTGCGGCTGTTCGACGGTGACTTCGCCGAGCGGGTCGAGGAGGCGTTCGGCATCGGGGTCTCCCGGTCGGTCTCCTACCTGGCGGCGCCCGCCTTCACGGGCGCGCTCACCGAGCGCGCGGTGATCGCCACCATCCCGGTGGGGCGGCACGCGTTGCCCGTCGCCGAGGTGCCGGTGGCCGCCGGGTCCGAGCTCGACGGGCGCCCGCTGAGCGCCGTCTCGCGGGACGGCCAGGTGCGGCTCATCGCCCGTACGCCGGCCGGCGGGCGGACGATCTGGTGGAAGGACCTGGACCCCCGGCAGGTGATCTTCGCGGGCGACCGGCTCACCGTGGTCGCCCGGCGGGCCGGCCTGGACGGGCTCACCCGGCAGTGCGCGCCGCCCGCCCCGGTGCCGCCCGTGCCGACCAGCCGCCCGGCCGGGACGCTCCGTCCCGTGCCGTCCGGCACGTCAGGCGTGCCGCTGCCGAACGGCGTACCCGACGGCGCCGACCGCGAGCACGGCGAAACCGGCGACCACGCTGGTCAGCGGCAGGTTGGCCGCGAGCAGCAGGCACCCGACGAGCCCGAGCAGGGCGAGCGCCTGAACCGGTAGCCTCCGGGCCGGTTCGCGGCCCAGGGTGAGCGCGGCCGCGTTGGTGATGGCGTAGTAGACCAGCACCGTACAGCTGGAGAAGCCGATGGCGTGGCGGACGTCGCCGGGCAGCACCACCAGGATCACGACCGCCGCCACCGCCAGCTCCGCCCGGTGCGGCACCCGGCGGCGCGGGTGGACGGCGGCCAGCACGCCCGGCAGGTCCCGGCGACGGGCCATCGCGAGCAGCGTGCGTCCCACCCCGGCGAGCAGGGACAGCAGCACACCGGTCACGGCGACCGTTGCGCCGGCCCGGACCACCCAGGCGAGGCCGGGGAGCCCGGCCGCGGTCACCACGTCGGCCAGGGGCGCCGCGGAACCGGCCAGCCGGTCGGCGCCGAGCACCGCGAGGCTGACCACCGCGAGGACCAGGTAGATCGCCAGCACCACGCCGAGCGCCAGCGGCACCGCCCGGGGGATCGTCCGCTCCGGTTCGCGGACCTCCTCACCGAGGGTGGCGATCCGGGCGTACCCGGCGAAGGCGAAGAAGAGCAGGCCGGCGGCGGTGAGCACACCGCGGCCCGAGCCGCCGGGATCGCTCAGCCGGTCCAGCTGGGCGTCGCCGCCGACCAGCCCGGCGACCGCGACCAGCGCCAGCACCGCGAGCACGACCGCGACGAGCACCTTCGTGGCGGTCGCGGTCTTGCCGATGCCCCGCAGGTTCACGGCGGTCACGGCGAGGACGGCGAGCACCGCGACCAGCCGGGCCTGCCCCGGCCAGAGGTACGCCCCGATGGTCAGCGCCATCGCGGCGCAGCTCGCCGTCTTGCCGACCACGAACCCCCAGCCGGCCAGGAAGCCCGCGAACGGACCCAGCCGTTCCCGGCCGTAGACGTAGGTGCCGCCGGACTCGGGGTAGCGGGCGGCCAGCCGCGCGGAGCTGGACGCGTTGCAGTAGGCGATGAGACCGGCGAGCACGAGGGCGGGCAGCAGCCCGGCGCCGCCGGCCGCCGCAGCGGCCGGCGCGAAGACCACGAAGACGCCCGCGCCGAGCATCGACCCCAGCCCGATGAGCACCGCGTCGGGCACGCCCAGCCGCCGTTCCAGGTCAGTCACGGCGGGGGAGGTTACGGGCCGGAGGTGAACAACCGGGTACGCGCCGACCCGGGCAGCCGGGCCGGCAGTGGTACGTCGTCCCACGGCACCCGGTGCAGCAGGCGGTCGAGCAGCAGCCCGAGCAGCAGGCCGGCCACCGAGTCGGTGAGCCAGTGCCACCCCAGGTACGTGGTGGTGCAGAGCACGATCAGGGGCGGCAGCACGCGGACCGCGAGGACGAGCCGGGGCGGGACGGTACGTCCGTAGGTGCGTAGCAGGGGCGCGAGCAGCAGCGCGAGCACGCCGTACCAGACGATCGCGTTGGCCACGTGCCCGGACGGGTAGGACTGCGCGAACCGCACCGGCAGGTCCTGCTGGAAGAGGGGCAGCGTCTGGTCGGGCGGCAGGAACGGCTCCTTGATGCTGGCGCTGGGCGCCGGCCGGGCGGTCCAGACCTTGAGCGGCCCGATGGTCAGGTACGTCAGCGCGAACGCGACGACCGGCGGCAGGACCGGCCGGACCGAGCGGACCCGGACCGCGACGAGCACCCCGAGGCCGGCCGCGATGAGGGTGAGCGGGGTGCCCTGCCCCAGCAGGTTCAGCACCCGGGCCACCCAGTACGCGACCGCCGGCCGGTGCCCCTCGGCCCAGTCCGCCACCGCGCGGTCGATCCCGAACAGCTGGTCGGCGGCGAGCGCTACGGTCAGCCCGACGAGCGCGGCGAGCAGCAGGCCGTCGTACCACCATCCGGCGGGCCGCACCGGCCGCAGCCGCACCGCTTCGCGTGCCACCGTGGTCTCTCGCACCCGACCACGCTACCGGGGGCTGTGGGCCGAGCCACGATGGGAAGCGCTTCGCGGGGGGTACCCGGCATGCTTGTCCCCGTGCGGATCACGTCTGCTCTCGTGGACCCGGCGCTGCTCGACCTTCCCTGGTCGACTCCGCTGGAGGAGTGGCCTGCCCAGCACCTGGTGGCGCTGCCCCAGGGCATCTCCCGGCACATCGTCCGCTTTGTCCGTCTCGGCGACTACGTGTACGCCGTGAAGGAGACCGGCGAGCGGGTGGCGGAGCGGGAGTACGACCTGCTCCGGGCGCTGGAGCGGATCGACTTCCCGGCCGTGGAGGCGGTGGCGATCGTCGCCGACCGGCAGACCGACGACGGCGAGCCGCTGGACCCGGTCCTGATCACCCGGCACCTCCAGTTCTCGCTGCCGTACCGGGCGCTCTTCTCGCACACCCTGCGCCCGGAGACCATGGGCCGGTTGCTCGACGCCCTCGCAGCGCTGCTCGTCCGGATGCACCTCACCGGCTTCTTCTGGGGCGACTGCTCCCTGTCGAACACGCTGTTCCGGCGGGACGCCGGGGCGTTCGCGGCGTACCTCGTCGACGCGGAGACCGGGGCGCTGCACCGTTCGCTCTCCAACGGCCAGCGCGGTGAGGACCTGGAGATCGCCCGGGTGAACATCTTCGGGGAGGCGTTGGACCTCCAGGCCGCCGGGCTGCTGCACGAGTCGATCGACCCGGAGGTGGTCTGCGAGGAGGTCGTGCAGCGCTACGAGCGGCTCTGGCACGAGATCACCTACGAGCAGCAGGTCGAACGCGAGGCGCGGCACGACATCGAGGGCCGCATCCGCCGGCTCAACGAGCTCGGGTTCGACGTCGCCGAGATCGCCGTGTCGACGATCGACGACGGGCGCTACCTGGTGCGGCCGAAGGTGGTCGACGCCGGGTACCACACGCGCCGGTTGTTGCGGCTCACCGGCCTGGATGCCGAGGAGAACCAGGCCCGCAAGCTCCTCAACGACCTGGACGCCTACCGGGCCGAGAGCGACCTCACCGACGAGCAGCAGGCCGCGCACCGCTGGCTGACCGAGGTGTTCGAGCCGGTGGTCCGCGCGGTGCCGGCGCACCTGCGGCGCAAGCTGGAGCCGCAGGAGGTGTTCGCACAGATCATCGAGCACAAGTGGCTGCTCTCCGAGCGGGCCGGCCGGGACGTGGGCATGGCGCCGGCCGTGCAGTCGTACCTGTCGGACGTGCTGGCGCACCGCCCCGACGAGCAGGCCGTCCTCGGCGTGGAGATCTCCACCGCGGCCGGCTGACGGGCCGACGGGCGCAGAACCACGCACACCCACCCACGCCGGCCACCACCCACCCGACCCCGCAGTCGGCCCCGCCCCGCCGCGGTCGGGTCGGGCCGCTGGTGCGGGTTCGCTCACCGCGGAAGATGCCTCCCGCAGGCCCGCGAACCGGACACAACCCCCAAACCAGCCACACCGAACCGGTGATCGACTCGACATCCTGGAAGTCGCGGTGTCCACCCCGACCGGACACCGCGACATACATGCAACCCGAGTCGATCAAGCGCCGCCCCTAGCACCAGATCGGCGATGCGGCATCCGACCCACCTCGACCCCGCCACATCGGCGACACGGAGTCGATCACGCCTGACCTGCCGGCCCGGCGGCCCGATGCCTGTGCCCGCATCAGCCTCCTGCGCCCGGATCGGCCTCGCCGGCCATCCTGTCCTGCACCTTCGCGGCGCAGCGGTCCAGCACCGTACGGGCGTCCAGCGCCGTCACGCGGGCGCCGCCCGTCGCCCCGGCCCGGTCACTCCTGCCAGGAGCCGGCCCGCAGCACCCGGATCACGTTGAGGTCGTCGTCGAGCACCACGAGGTCGGCGCGGAGGCCGACCTGGAGCGCGCCGACCTGGTCGCCGAGCCCGATCGCCCGGGCGGGGGTGGTGGCGACCATGCGGGCGGCGTCCGCCATGGGGATGCCGGTCGCGACCGCGTGCCGTAGCGCGGCGTCCATGGTGAGGGTGCTGCCGGCGATCGCGCCGTCGCGGGCCAGGCGCGCCACCCCGTCGGCCACCGTGACCGCCTGGCCGCCCAGCTCGTACTCGCCGTCGGGCATGCCGGCGGCGGCCATCGCGTCGGTGATGAGGGCGGCCCGCTCGGGCCCGGCGACCGAGGTCGCGAACGTGAGCATGCCGTCGTGCAGGTGCACCCCGTCGGCGACCAGCTCGCATACCACGTTCGGGGCGTCGAGCAGGGCCACCACGGGCCCGGGCTCCCGGTGGTGCACCGGGCGCATCCCGTTGAACAGGTGGGTGCCGACGCTCGCGCCCGCCGCGATCGCCGCGCGGGTCTCGTCGTACGTGGCGTCGCTGTGCCCGACCGCGGCCACCACCCGGTGTGCGGTGAGCAGCTTCACCGCCTCCAGCGCGCCGTCCCGCTCGGGCGCCAGCGTCACCATCCGGATGGTGCCCCCGCCCAGCTCGATCAGCTCGGTCAGCTCCTCGGTGGACGGGTCGCGCAGGAACTCGGGGTTCTGCGCGCCGCACCGGGTCGCCGACAGGTACGGGCCCTCGAAGTGGATGCCGGCCAGCACCCCCTCCTGCACCAGCGGACGGAACGCCGTGGTGGCCTCGCGCATCAGCGCGAACGGCGAACTGACCAGGCTGGCCAGCAGGGTGGTGGTGCCGTGCCGGAGGTGGAAGCCGGCCGCCCGCCGGGCCTCGTCGGCGTCCCCCGTGGTGAACGTGTGCCCGCCCCCGCCGTGCGTGTGCATGTCCACGAAGCCGGGCAGGATCCAGTGCCCGTCGCGGACCGACGGGTACTCCGCCACCGCGCTGATGCGCTCCCCGTCCCACTCGACGCAGCCCTGCCGGATGACGCCGGTCGGGGTCACCACCTTGCCGCTCACCCGCTGGGTCATTCCATCTCCATCGTGTCCGGGACGCCGCCTGCGGCGTCGAGGGCGAGCAGGGCGGCGCCGAGGCAACCGGCCTCGTCGCCGAGGGCCGCCGCGACCAGGCGCGGCTCCCGGTGGAACGTCATCCGGTCGCGCAGCGCGGCCCGCAGCGGGTCGAGCAGCCGCGCGCCGGCCTGGGCCAGCCCGCCGCCGACCACGATCGTGGCGACGTCGAAGAGCGCCTGCCCGGTGGCGAACCCGTCGGCCAGCGCCTCGACGGTCTCCTCCCAGACCTGGGCCGCGAGGGGTTCACCGGCGGCGGCCCGCTCGGCCACCTCGGCGGCGGTGGCGGGCGCGCCGGCCAGGTCCGCGTAGCGGCGGCCGACCGCGGCGGCGGAGGCGACCGCCTCCAGGCAACCGGGCCGCCCGCACCCGCAGCGCGGCCCGCCGGGGCGGACCAGGATGTGCCCGATCTCGCCGGCCGCGCCGTGCGCGCCGATGCTGGCCGTGCCGTCGACCACGTGGGCGGCCGCGATGCCCGTGCCGATGGCCACGAAGAGGACGTGACCCGCGCCCCGGCCGGCCCCGAGCCGGGCCTCGGCGATCCCCCCGGCGCGCACGTCGTGGCCGAGCGCCGTGGGCAGGCCGAGCCGGGCCGCCACGAGGTCCCGCACCGGTACGTCGCGGAAGCCGACGTTGGCCGACCAGACGGCCACCCCGCGCGCCTCGTCGACCACGCCCGGCACCACGATGCCGGCGGCCACGGGGGTACGGCCGTCGGCGCGCGCCTTGCCGGCGAGGCCCTCGGCGACGTCGAGGATCGTGGCGACCACGGCCTCCGGGCCGCGCGCCGCGTTCGTGGGGTGCCGTTCGGTGTGCACGGTGATGCCGTCCGGCCGGACCAGGGCGCACTTCATCCCCGTGCCGCCGACGTCCAGCGCGACGACGACGTCGCTGTCCCGCCCGACGGTGCGTTCGCGGGACTCGGTCACGCGAGTACCACGGACCGGGTCAGGTGGCGGGGCGCGTCCGGGTCCAGGCCCCGGCTCGTGGCGAGCGCGACCGCGAACCGCTGGGCCAGGATCAGGTCGGCCATCGGGTCCACCGGGGTCCGGCCGGCCGCCCAGCTGCCGAGGACCGTACGGCAGCCGTGGGTGCGGCTGTGCGCGAAGGCCGCGCCGGTCGCGGCGACGTCCTCCGCCAGGCCCTCGGGGAGCGCGCCGAACGCCCAGACCAGCCGGCCGGTCGCGGCGATCGAGATCGGGCCGTGCCGGTAGTCCATCGCGGGGTACGCCTCGGCCCAGAAGGTGGCCGCCTCGCGGCACTTCAGCGCGGCCTCGTGCGCGAGCCCGACCGTCCACCCCCGACCGAGGAAGGTGACCTGCTCGATGCTGGCCGGCTCGATGGGCAGCGGGGCGCGGACGGCGACCTCGGCGTCGGCCGCGAGGGCGTCGAGGTTCTCGCCCAGGTGGGCGCGGAGCAGGGCCAGCGCGGTCGTCGCGAATCGGGTCTGCACGACCGAGCGCTCGTCGGCGAACGGCATGGTGACCGCCGCGTCGGCCAGCTGCACGGCCGGTGACCCGGGATCGCCGACGAGGGCGGTCGTCGCGAGCCGCCCGCGCAGCGCGTCGAGCAGCTCCACGACCTCTGTGGTGGTGCCGGAGCGGGTGATCGCGATCAGCCGGTCGTAGCGGCGTCCGGTCAGGAACTCCGAGGCCTGGAAGGCGTCGGTCTCGCCCTGGCCGGCCCGTTCGCGCAGCGCCGCGTACGCCATGGCCATGAACCACGAGGTGCCGCACCCGACGACGGCGACCCGCTCACCGGGCGCCGGCAGGTCCGCTGCCACCCCGGCGACCAGCTCCGCCGCCTTCCGCCAGCAGTCGGGCTGGCTCGCGATCTCCGCGTCGACGTACGACATGAGGACTCCTCGCCGAGGGTGGCCGTGCGCGATACGGCTCGTTACGCCCGTCTTTCGCGCGTCATTCTGCGCGAATCCGGGTGGCCGTGGCAACCGGCACACGGATCGAGCAGGGCAATGTTTTGCGCCTACGTAGTTTCGCGCACTACTGTGCACGCAATCAATCACGGATCGTGCAGTCGCTTGGGAGGGCCCGCGAGGTGGATCGGTACGCCAGATGGAACGCCCTGCTCGAGATGCTGACCGACAGCGGCCGGGTCAGCGTCGAGGAGGCGGCCGATCGGCTCGACGTGTCCCAGGCGACCATCCGGCGCGACTTCGACCAGCTCGCCCAGCAGCAGATGATCACCCGTACGCGGGGCGGCGCGGTCGCCAACGGCGTGTCGTACGACCTCCCGTTGCGCTACAAGACGGCCAAGCACTCGGCCGAGAAGCAGCGGATCGGCGCGGCGGCCGCGGCGCTGGTGTCGCCGGGCACCGTGGTCGGCCTCAACGGCGGCACCACGAGCACGGAGGTGGCGCGCGCCCTCGCCGTGCGGCCGGACCTGAACACGAGCGCCGAGGGCGCCCAGCTCACGGTCGTGACGAACGCCCTGAACATCGCCAACGAGCTGCTGGTCCGGTCCCGGATGAAGGTCGTGGTGGCCGGTGGCGTGGTCCGGCCGAAGTCCTTCGAGCTGGTGGGCCCGCTGGGCGGGGCGCTGCTGCGCGAGGTCACCCTGGACGTCGCCCTGCTCGGCGTGGACGCCATCGACCCGCAGCTCGGCGCGGCGGCCCACCACGAGGGGGAGGCCGCCATGAACAACCTCATGGTGGCCCGGGCCAAGCGGGTCGTGATCATCGCGGACTCGTCCAAGCTGGGCGGTCACGCCTTCGCCCGGATCTGCCCCGTGGACCGGGTGGAGACGCTGGTCACCGACTCGGGCGCCGACCCGAACGTGGTCGAGGCGTTCCGCGCGGCCGGCGTGCACGTCGTCTGCGCCTGAGTCCACGTCCTTTCTCACTCACCGTGATCGACTGACCCCGATCGTCGCTCTTTCGGCGCGTCACTGCATACCGGGTATTGCAGCGCCGTGCATACCGCGTATGGTGTCGCCTGTCACGCCCGAATCGGGGGAGGTGCAGCTTGCCAGCTGTCCTGGAGATCGAAGGTCTACGGAAGACCTACAAGAGCCGCCGGCGCGGCACCCGCAACGCGCTGGACGGCTTCGACATGCGGGTCGACGCCGGCCAGGTGCACGGCTTCCTCGGCCCGAACGGGTCGGGTAAGACCACCACGCTGCGTACGCTGCTCGGTCTGATCCGGCCCGACGGGGGCCGGATGGCCCTCCTCGGCCACGAGGTGCCCGACGCGCTGCCGGCCGTCGCCGGGCAGGTCGGCGCCATCGTGGAGAGTCCGCAGTTCTTCCCGCACTTCACCGCCCGGGACACGCTGTCCCTGCTGGCGTCCGCCGGCGGTGTGGCGCCCATCCGCATCGACGAGGTGCTGGAGCTGGTCGGGCTGCGGGACCGGGCCGGCGAGCGGGTCAAGACCTACTCGCTCGGCATGAAGCAGCGGCTCGCGGTCGCGTCCGCCCTGCTCAAGAACCCGAAGCTGCTGATACTGGACGAGCCGGCCAACGGCCTGGACCCGGGCGGCATCCGCGAGATGCGGACGCTCATGCGCAACCTCGCCGAGTCCGGCATGACGGTGGTGCTCTCCAGCCACATCCTCGGCGAGATCCAGCTGATCTGCGACTCCGTGACGATCATCTCGCTGGGCCGGCGCGTGGCCTTCGGGCCGGTCGACGAGGTGCTCGCGCAGCACTCCTCCGGCGCGGTCCGGATCCGTCTGGAGGCCGTCACCGACCTGCCGTCGGCGGCCGACGTGCTCACCCGGGCGGGAATCCGGGTCACCGGGCACCCCGACCACCTGATGCTCGGCGGCGTCGACAAGCCGGCCTCGGTCACGCGGCTCCTCGCCGAGCAGGGCCTCTACGTGAGCGAGCTGGCCCCCGTCGCGGTCGACCTGGAGAGCGTCTTCCTCGAACTGACCGCCACCGCGCCGGTGCCCGGCCAGCACCGGCAGGTCGACCAGTCCACGAAGGTCGGTGGGGCGGAGCAGTCCGGCGCCACCGGAGGGGGGTGGGGGGCGTGAGCCTCTACCGTACGGAGCTGCGCCGGCTCGCCAAGCGGCGCTTCACCCGCTACATGACGCTGCTCGGTCTGCTGGTGCTGGCCGCGGTCGTGGTCGGGACGTTCTTCACGAACCAGAAGATCGACGCCTCGGTGCGGGCCCAGGCGGATCGCCAGGCCGAGCAGCAGTACCAGGAGCAGGTGCGCTACTCGCAGCAGGAGCGGACCGCGTGCGAGCGCGACAAGGCGGCCGGCGCGGCCGATGCCAACCGCTATCCACCGGACTGCGCGATGATCCAGCCCCCGCCCCGGGAGGCGTTCGAATCCCGGTGGTTCCTGCCGTCGACGTTCAACTTCCGGGAGAGCTTCGCCGAGACCCTGGTGCCGTTCGCGGCGATCCTGGCACTGGTCGGGTTCGTGATCGGCGCGTCCTTCGTGGGCGCCGAGTGGAGCACCGGCGGGATGATGAATCTCCTGCTGTGGCGGCCCCGGCGGCTCACCGTACTGCTGACCAAGCTGGCGGCGCTGCTCACCGGCCTGCTGGCGGTGACCCTGCCCGCCGCGGTGCTCTGGTTCGCGGGGTTCTGGGCGGTCGCCACCTTCCGGGGCAGCACCGAGAAGGTGACCTCGGGCGTCTGGCAGTCCTTCGCGCTGACCGGGCTGCGCGGGGTGGCGCTCGTGCTGGCCGTCACGACGATCGGCTTCGCCCTGGCCTCGCTGGGGCGGCACACCGCGATGGCCCTCGGCGGCGTGGTGGCCGTGATGGTGGTGGGCCAGTTCGGCCTCGGCATCCTGCTCAGCATGGCCGGCGTCCGGTTCCCGGAGGCGTGGCTGCTGCCGACGTACGCCCTGGCGTGGATGCAGAAGAAGGTGACCCTGGAGGACTGGCAGGCGTGCAACGCCACTTTCACCGGTGAGTGCCGGCCGGACACCTTCGACGTGACGTGGGGGCAGTCCTCGGTGCTGTTCGCCGTGGGCGTCGCGGTGGTGCTCGGCGCGGCCATCTGGGCCATGCGCCGCCGGGACATCTCCTGACCGTCCATCCGTGGCGGACGACGGCCGGGGCGATCACTCGCCCCGGCCGTCGCGTGTCCACCCGCCTCGGCCGGCTGCGCCGCTTCCGGGCGCGCTGGTGCGGGCCCGCCCCCGATGTACGGGAAGCCGCCCGTCGATGCCGCCGTGACGTCGGATGCGTCGCGCGTCCGCCCTGGTTAGGCTGAGGTTCCCCCCGGTCGGCGTCGCGGTTGCCGGCCGCCCGCCCGAGGAGCGCCATGCAGCCTGCCGACGCCGCCCCGGCCGCCGCCGAGCCGCCGACCGACGCTCCCGACGCCGCTCCCTCACGCGGCACCCGGGCCGGGCACGTCCCGCCGCCGCGCTCCGCACCGCCCGCCGAGGCGGTGCCCGACTCCGGGCAGCCGGTGGTCGACGCGGAGGAGACCCCGACTCCCGCACCGGTCGAGACGGGCGCGGGGCTCACCGAGCGGGAACGGGCGATCCTCGCCTTCGAGCAGCAGTGGTGGCGGCACGCCGGCGCCAAGGAACAAGCCATCCGGGACGCCTTCGGCCTCTCCGCCACGCGCTACTACCAACTGCTCAACGGGCTGCTCGACAACCCGGCCGCGCTCGCCGCCGAGCCGGTCCTCGTGGGCCGGCTCCGCCGGCTTCGTTCCTCCCGCGCCCGCAACCGCCGCCGCTGACCCCGACGTCCCCGGCGACCCGCCCGCCGATCATGCAGTCGTGGTGGCCGGATTGGCCGTCCGCACGACTTTTGTCAACCACCACGCCTGCATGATCGGCGCTTGACCCGCGGGCCTCTGCTGCCGAACCCGCCGGCCGTGAATGTCGCCGGACCCGGCGGGTAGGCGTCGGGTGGCGTTCCGGGGTCACCTCGTGTCCCGGGGCCGACGAAGGGAGTGCACGATGACGGCGATCAACCAGAACAGACCGCCGAGCGGCACCACTGAGCAGGCCCGCCAGCAGGCGTCCCGGGTCGGTCACCAGACCGCCCAGGCCGGTGGCCAGCTCGGCCACGCGGCGGCCGAGCAGGGTCGGCAGGTGGCCGCGCAGGCGCGGCAGCAGGCCCACTACCTGAGCGGCGAAGCCACGTCCCAGCTGCGTGAGCAGGCCCGCTCGCAGAAGCACCGGGCCGCCGAGGGATTGCGCAGCATGGGCCGCGACCTCGGTTCGATGGCCGACCAGGGCGATTCCGGCATGGCCGGTGAGGTCGTCCGTCGGGTCGGCGACGTCGCGCAGCGGGCCGCCGGATGGCTCGACGAACGCGAGCCCGCCGACGTGCTTCACGACGTGCGGTCGTACGCCCGCCGCCACCCGGGCATGTTCCTGACCGGTGCGGCGGTGGCCGGGCTGCTGTTCGGCCGGCTCACCCGGAACATGACCTCGTCCGGCGACGGGCACCACCCCGAGGCCGGCAGGGGACAGACCGGGCAGCCGATGCGGCACACCGGGCAGATGGCGCAGACGCCGACCGGGCCGCAGCCGTACGAGCGGACCGTCGAGGCGCCGTACAGCGCCGACGTGCCCTACACCCGGGCCGGGCGGGCACAGAACATGCCGCCCGCCGACCGGCAGGACCCGGGCATGCCCGGCGGGGTGGCGCCGTGAGCGCCCCCGAGAAGGAACGCACCCAGTCGGTCGGTGAACTGCTGGGTGACGTGACCCGCGACATGTCGACGCTGTTCCGCCAGGAGATCGACCTGGCCAAGGCGGAACTGCGCGAGGAGGCGACCCAGGCCGGCAAGGCCGGCGGCATGTTGGGCGGCGCGGCGTTGGCCGGCTTCCTGACCGTGCTGTTCGTCTCGTACGCGGCCTGGTGGGGTCTGTCCAATGTGATGGACCAGGGCTGGGCCGCGCTGATTGTGGCGGCCGTCTGGGCGGTTGTCACCGCCATCCTGTTGGCCGTCGGGCGAAACAAGCTGCGGCAGTTCCGCGGAGTGCTGCCCCGGACGCAACAGACCGCACGGCAGGTGCCGAACGCCTTGCGCGGCCGGTGAGCCAGCCGGGAGGGAGCAGGATGTCCACCGATCCGGACCTCATCCGGGAGCAGATCGAGCAGACCCGGAGAGACCTGAGCAGCAACGTCGACGCGTTGACCGACAAGGTCGACCCGCGACGGATCGCCGGTGACCGCGTCGGCCAGGCGCGCGGCGCGTTCACCCGGGTGAAGGAGAAGGTGATGGGTTCGCAGATGGACGGGCACGGTGCCGCGCAGCGGATGACCGGCTCGATGCAGCAGATGTCCGGCCAGGCGGGGCAGAAGATGTCGTCGGCCGCCGACTCGATGCAGCACATGACGGGCCAGGCGGGGCAGAAGATGTCCTCGGCCGCCGACTCGATGCAGCACATGACCGGCCAGGCCGGCCAGCGGATGTCCAACGCCGCCGGCTCGGTGCGGGACGAGGCCCGCTCGATGGGACAGCAGTCCCGGCAGCAGTTGCAGGGCAACCCGCTGGCGGCCGGTCTGATCGCGTTCGGCGCCGGGCTGCTCGCCTCCGCGCTGATCCCGCCGAGCCGCCGCGAGCGGCAGTGGACCGGGCAGGCCAAGGACATGGTCGGCCACCAGCTCAGCGAGCACTCGGGCCAGCTGCGGGAGCAGGCGAGCCACGTCGGCCACGAGTTCCGCGAGAACATGCAGGGGCCGGCGCAGGAGGCCGCCAGGTCGGTCGGGTCGACCGCCATCAAGGGCGCGTCCCAGATGCGGGAGCAGGGCCGATCGGCTGCCCAGCACGTGCGTGGGCAGACTCACGAGGCGGCCGGTGAGCTCCGCCGTTGAGCCGGTGCGGGCGGTGGGGCGGGCCCCGCTCATGCGGGTCCGCTCCGCCTCCGCTCCGATCCCCGGACGGGACGCCAACGAGGATCTGGTGTTCCGTTTCGGGCCGTTGGTCGGCGTCCTGGACGGCGCCACCGTTCCCGAGGGCTTCGACACGGGGTGCGTGCACGGGCCGGAGTGGTACGTGCGGCACCTCGCAGCGCGGCTCGTGCTCGCCGAAGCGGTGCGCCCGGCGGCCACGCTCATGAGCAACCTCGCGGCGGCGATCCTCGCGGTGCGCGCGGACCACGGCGGCGAGTGCGACCTGGACCATCCCGGCACGCCGTCGAGCACGGTGTGCCTGCTGCGCGAGGGCGGCGACCAGGTGGACTACCTGGTGCTCTGCGACAGCCCCCTGGTGCTCGACGCGGGCGGCCGGGTCACCGTCGTCTCCGACGACCGGCTCGACGCCGCGATGGCCGATCTGCGCCGCACGCTGGCGACCGTCCCGGCGGGGGACGCCGAGGACCGGCTCACCCGGTTCCGGCAGGCCGTCGGGGTGCAGCGGGAGCGGATGAACCGCACGCACGGGTACTGGGTGGCCGCCGCCGACCCGGACGCCGCGTACCACGCGGTGACGGGGACGGTGCCGCTGCGCGGGCCGGGCGCGCTGCGCCGGGCGGTGCTGCTCAGCGACGGCGCGTCCAGTGCCGTCGAGCAGTTCGGTCTGGTCGACTGGGCCGGCCTGCTGGACGTGGTGACGGCCGAGGGGCCGGGCGCGCTGATCGACCGTGTACGGGCGGCCGAACGGGACCTTCCGGAGCGGCTTCGCCGGCACAAACGCGCGGACGACGCCTCCGTGGTGCTCTGCGAGTTCGACCCGGGCGACAGCCCGGCTGACGACGGAGCGTGAGCTAGCGCCGGGGCGGCCCGACCGGCTGGTACCGGCCGACGGACCGCCATTCGCTGCGGGATGGGGTGGACTTCTCCCGGTAGGGCCGGCAGACTGCGGCACGTGGCGGGTACGGTCCGGTTGGAGCCGGTGGACGAGCGAAACCTCGAGCCGTTGCTCTCCGTAGCGGCCGCCGAGGCGGAGCCCGGCGACGTGATGCCGCCGGTGGAGGCGCCGGCCGGCTGGTCACACGCGCGGCGGGAGGCGTTCCGCGAGTTCCACCGGGCGAGCTTCGGCGGGCTTGCCGGCCCGACCCGGACGCAGATGTACGCGATCCTGGCCGGCGGTGAGGTCGTCGGGATGGTCCGCATGACGCGCCGCGACGAACCCGGGACGGTGGAGACCGGCATGTGGCTCGGCCGCTCGGCGCGCGGCCAGGGCGTCGGCGGGGCCGCCCTGCGGGAACTGCTCAACGAGGCGGCGGCGGCCGGCATGCGTGCCGTTGTCGCGGAGACCACCCGGGACAATTCGAGCGCCGTCCACGTATTGGAGAAATGCGGCGCCCGAATTCGATCGGACGGGGACAAGGTGTACGCCGAAATCTGTCTTGATTCCGCGCCACCGGCCCTCTGATCCGATTCGCACGTTCTTTCTCCGACTGTCTCCTTCGCGCTCCTGACCAGCGCGTCCGTGCCTAGACGTCCGTTTTGACGCACTCCCGACCCGTCTTTCGGAATGGGTTCGCCAGCGTCTGTGGCGAAATCGTCTGCGCGGTTTCGTGGTGGTGCCCTGGGGTACTGCCCGCCGGGTCCGCCAAAACGGGACGCCTGATGAAAGGTCCCGCTCGCGTCGGTCAGCGGGCCCTTTCTTCGGCCCCGACGGCAGCAGGCGTCCGGACCGCGGGGGAGCGAAGGAGAATCGATGAACAGCGGAGCACGAATCGGACTCGCAGCGGGTCTCGGCTATCTGGTCGGTCGGCGCCGGAAGCTGCGTGTCGCCCTGGCCCTGGCTGCGGCCGTCGCGGCCGGCCGGGCGAGCATGCACCCGGGCGGCCTCTTGAAGCGCGGCGCGGACCTGCTGCAGGCCCACCCCCACCTGGCGAGCGTCGGCCGTCTCGGTGGCCCGCTCGCCGTGGCCGGCAAGGCGGCCGCCAGCGCCGCGGCCGGCAACGGTATCGACGCCATAAGCGGCAAGCTCCGCGACTCGGCGGACACGCTGCGTCGACGCTCCGCGGGGCTCACCGGCCAGACGTCCGGGGGCGACGGGGCCGAGCAGGCGTCCGACGGCAGTGAACCGGCCGAGCCCGCCGGCCAGCGGCGGGGGCGGTGAGCATGGCACCGAACCCGAGCAGCGGCGGGCTGAGCGGCAAGGTTCGCGGCCAGCTCGCCGACGAGGTGCGGAACCTGGCCCAGGCGCTCGGTGAGCGGGCGGCCTCGGCGGTGACCGAGAAGATCACCGGCGCGACCGACCGGCTCAGCGAGTACGCGAAGCAGGGCGGCGGCCCCGGCCTCATCGCGGCCGCCACCGGCGCGCAGCGGATGGCCAAGGGTGACTCCCCCGTGAAGGCGATGATCCACGCCGGCATGGCCGGCGGTAAGGAGAAGGTGATGTCGGCCCTCGGCAGGGGCAAGGGCGGCAAGGGCGGCGGCAAGAAGCTCAAGGTGACCAACATCGTCGAGACGATCGAGGTCGGCGTGCCGGTGCGGGTCGCGTACAACCAGTGGACCCAGTTCGGTGACTTCCCGAGCTTCATGAAGAAGGTCGAGAACGTCGACACCGAGTCCGACGAGAAGCTCACCTGGAAGGCGCAGGTCTTCTGGTCGCACCGGTCGTGGGAGTCGACGATCGTCCGGCAGATCCCCGACCGGCTCATCCACTGGCGGTCGAAGGGTGAGAAGGGCTCGGTCGACGGGACCGTCAGCTTCCACGAGGTCACCCCGGACCTGACCCGGATCCTGGTGGTGCTCGAGTACCACCCGCAGGGCCTGTTCGAGCACACCGGCAACCTGTGGCGCGCCCAGGGCCGCCGCGTCCGGCTGGAGCTGAAGCACTTCGTCCGGCACGTGATGACGCACACCGTGCTCGACCCGGACTCGGTGCAGGGCTGGCGAGGCGAGATCGAGGACTCGCAGGTGGTCAAGGACCACGACACGGCCGTGCGGGAGGAGCGCGAGCAGGAGGAGCGGGAGCGTCCCGAGCCGGCGGCCGGCCGGGAGGAGCCGGAGGAGCCGGCCGAGGAGGAACCCGGCGAG
The DNA here is from genome assembly GCF_003626655.1 of Micromonospora costi. Taxonomy (GTDB): domain Bacteria; phylum Actinomycetota; class Actinomycetes; order Mycobacteriales; family Micromonosporaceae; genus Micromonospora; species Micromonospora costi. The sequence goes on along the minus strand of NZ_RBAN01000003.1, from coordinate 879,736 downwards.
GAGGAGCCGCGCCGGGAACGGGCCCGTCCCGCCGCCCGCGGGCGCCGCCGTCCGGTGCGGCGCCGTCCCGCCGAGGAGGAGTACGACGAGTACGAGGACGAGTACGACGAGGGCTACGAGGAGGAGCCGGAGGAGCCCGAGGAGCCCGAGGAGCCGCGCCCGACGCGTCGGCGGGCACCCGAGCGGGCGCGCCGTGCCCGTCCCCGCGAGGAGCCGGAGGTGGGCGAGGAACCGCGGCCCCGCCGTACGCCCCAGGCGCCGCGCCGTCCCGTGGTCCGCCGTCGCCGAGAGGAGTCGGAGCAGTGACCATCGCGACCACTGACGGCCAGGCCGGCGGCGCTCTGGAGCGGAGCGGGTCGTCGTCCGGGCTGGCAGACGTCGTGGAGACGGTGCTCGACAAGGGCGTCGTGATCGACGCCCAGGTCTCGGTCGCCGTCGTCGGCATCCAGTTGTTGGAGATCAACGCCCGCGTGGTGGTGGCGAGCGTCGAGACGTACCTGCGGTTCGCCCAGGCCGTCGACCGCCTCTCCATCACCCCGCGCGACCAGAAGGGGCTGCCGGACCTGGTCGAGGGAGCCACCGGGGCGGTGACCGCCGGCAAGGCGGCGTCCGGCGTGGGCAAGACCGTCGGGGCGATCGGCGGCGCCGTGCGCGACGCCGTCGGTGAGCTGGGTTCCGACCGCGACCGGGACCGCCCCCGGCGCCGCCGCCGCGACGAGGAGCGGACCGATGAGTGAGGAGCGAGGCTTGTTCATCTACGGCATCGTGCCGTCCGATGTGGAGCCGACCCCGGACGCGTCCGGGGTCGGCGACCCGCCGGGTGAGGTGACCGTCGTCCGGCACGGACGGGTGGCCGCCCTGGTCAGCGAGGTACCGCTGGAGACGGCCCTCGGCCGGCCCGCGGACCTCACGGCGTACCAGGAACTCCTGGACGGGACCGCCGCCGTGGCCCCCGTGCTGCCGGTCCGCTTCGGCACGGTGGTCACCGGGCCGGACGCCGTCGCCGACCTGCTCGACGCGCACGGCGACCGGTTCGCGTCGGCGCTCGACGAACTGGAGGGACACGTCCAGTACGTCGTGCACGGCCGGTACGAGGAGTCCGCGCTGATCCAGAGCGTGCTCGACGACAACACGGCCGCCGCCGACCTGGCCGACCAGGTGCGCGGGCAGCCCGAGGAGACCACCCGGGAACAGCGGATCCGGCTCGGCGAGATCATCAGCCAGGCGGTGGAGCTGCGGCGGGAGGCGGAGAACCGCGACCTGCTCGACACCCTCGGCCCGCTTGCCACGTCCGCCCTCGCGCGGCCGCCGAGCAACGAGCTGGATGCGGTGAACGCCGCCTTCCTGGTCGAGGCCGACCGGGAGGACGACTTCGTCGACGCGCTGGAGGAGTTCGCCGAGCAGCGGCGGGGCCTGATCCACATGCGGCTGCTCGGCCCGCTCGCCCCGTACGACTTCGTGAGCGCGCACCAGCTGGCCGGGTGAGCGGTGGACATCCTCTGGGCGCTGCTGACCCTGCCGTACGCGCCGGTGCGCGGGCTCACCGCCGTGGTCAAGGTGATCGCCCGCGAGGCGGAGTCGCAGCTCTACAGCCCGACGAACATCCGCCGCGAGCTGGAGGAACTGGACGCCGCGGCGGCCGCCGGCGAGCTGTCCCCGCAGGAGCGGGACCAGCGCCAGCAGCAGGTGCTCGAACGGCTGACCGGCCCGACCGAGCGCCCGGCCGCCGCCCAGGGCGGGCGCGAGCCGGCGCCGGCCCGACGGAACGGCGACGACGGGCGCCGCGCACCCGTCGTACGCCGGAACGGGCCGGCGCGGCGGCGCGCGGCCGCGGCGGGCCCGCGCGGCGGCGACCCACGGCCCGCCGCCGAGCGGGCGCGGCGGGCGGAAACGGAGCGGCGACGAAACGGTGGGGGAGGTGTACGGGATGGATCGGATCCGCGGCGACGGCGGCCGGGAACGCCGGCGTGAACCCGAGCCGGAGGACGAGTGGGTGGACGACGAGGAGTACGTCGAGCCGCTGTCGGCCGCCGAGGCGGCTCGGGAGGGGCTGCGGCAGATCATCGAGCTGACCGGCCGCGAACCGGTGGGGACCACGTCGCTGAAGGCCGTCAAGGACGGCTGGCTGGTCGGCGTCGAGGTGATCGAGGACCGGCGCATCCCCGCGTCCACCGACCTGCTCGGCCTCTACGAGGTGGAACTGGACATCGACGGCGCCCTGCTCGGCTACCGGCGGGTGCGGCGCTACCAGCGGGGGAAGGGCGAGGTGGGCTGAGATGACCAGTACGCCGTCGGTGGTGCAGAACTCCGGCCAGGTGCTGCCGGCCGGGCACGAGCCGGCCAACCTCGGCGACATCCTGGAGCGGGTGCTCGACCGGGGCATCGTGATCGCCGGGGACATCCGGGTCAGCCTCCTCGACATCGAGCTGCTGACGCTGAAACTCCGCCTGGTCATCGCCTCGGTCGACACCGCACGGCAGATCGGCATCGACTGGTGGGAGCACGACCCCTGGCTCAGCTCCCGCGCCCGCCCGCCCGTCGAGCCGGGGCCCCGGGACCCGGAGGAGGTGGAGGCCGAACGCCGGCCGCGGGTCGAGGCCCGGGCCCGGCGACGCGACGCCGAACGGGAGGAGTGGGATGAGTTCGACGGTTGACTGCGGTGCCGGTGACCTCGTCGCCGACACCGGCCGGTGGCTGCACGGGGTGGTGCGGGAAGCGGATCTCGGGCTGCTCACCGGTCTGCCGGGGATGGACGGCGAGCCGGTCCGCCCCGTCCGGGCCGGCGGCCTCGTGGCCGTGGTGAGCAGCGTGCCGCTGACCGAGTACGGCGAGGAGGCCCTGCGCCGGAACCTGGAGGACCTCGCCTGGTTGGAGCGGGCGGCGCGGGCGCACCACCGCGTGGTGGACGCCCTCGCCCGAGCCGGAGCCGTGGTGCCGGCCCGGCTGGCCACCGTGCACCACGACGACGGCCGGGTGGCCGCCTCGCTCACCGACCGCCGCGCCGAGCTGGTCACCCTGCTCGACCGGCTCAGCGGCCGCGGTGAGTGGGGAGTCAAGGGGTACGTGGTGCCGGGCGCGACGCCGCAGGCCGAGGAGACCGCGGGGCCCGGCGGCGCCGGGGCGGCGTACCTGCGGCGGCGGCGGGCCCAGCTCACCGCCCGCGAGGACGGGCAGCGGGCCGCCGCCTCCGCCGCGGCGGCCGTACATGACGCGCTCTCCCGGCACGCGGTGGCCGCCCGACGGCACCCGCCGCAGGACCGCCGGCTCTCGGGCGCTCCCACCGCGATGGCGCTCAACGGCGCGTACCTGGTGGACACCGCGACCCTGTCCGCCTTCGCCGGGCTGGTGGACTCGCTCCGCGCCCGGCACCCCGAGCTGCGCCTGGAGCTGACCGGGCCGTGGCCGCCGTACTCCTTCGTGGCGGAACGTCCGGCCGAGCCGGCGCTGGTGCGGGAGCCGGCATGCTGACCGCCCGCACCGCGCCTCGGCGGTGGGCGGTTGGCGTTGCGCCTCGGCGGCGGTGGTCGGCGCCTGGCGTCGCGGCTCGCCGGCCCTGGTCGGCGGCTGGCGTCGCGTCTCGGCGGTGGTCGGCGCCTGGCGTCGCACCTCGGTGGTGGTCGGCATGGTGACCACCTCGCTCGCGCCGAGCAGCGCGGACGACCCGCTGGCCTACCGGCCCGTCGCCCTGGTCGACCTGCTCGACCGGGTGCTGGCCACCGGCGTGGTGGTCAGCGGCGACATCACCCTGGCGATCGCCGACGTGGACCTCGTCCGGATCTCGCTGCGCGCCCTCATCGCGTCCGTCGGCGCGCTCGCGCCGCCGGAGCCGGAGCCCGCTCCCGGGCCGGTCACCGAAGGGGTGGTCGGATGACCGCGCATGACGGGACCGGCCCCGGCCCCGCGCGCCGGGACGAGGCGGCGGTCGTGGTCCCGGGTTCCGAGACCGCGCGCCGGGACGAGGCGGCGGAGCTGGTGGCCGCGCTGGACGCGCCGCAGTGGCGTCCGCCCCGGGTCACGCCGCTGGACCGGCGCCTCGCCGTGGACCGGGACTCGGTCGAGCGGGGACTGGCCAGCCTCGTGCTCACCGTGATCGAGCTGCTGCGGCAGCTCATGGAGCGGCAGGCGCTGCGCCGGGTCGAGCTGGGTGACCTCACGGACGAGCAGATCGAGCGGATCGGCGTGACGCTGATGGCGCTGGAGGAGCAGATGACCGGGCTACGGGAACACTTCGGCCTGGCCCCCGAGGACCTCAACCTGGATCTCGGCCCCCTGGGCCCCCTCCTACCAACAGACTGACCCGCCGCCCGCCCGGCCCCCCTCGCGCGGTGATCATGAAGTTATCGTCACGACACGCCGGTGGGAGCGCCGACAACTTCATGATCACGGTGTGGGTGGGGGTTCGTGGGTGGCCGCGTAGGCCGTTAGGTGGGCCAGCTGGGCTGGGTCCAGGGACGGGCGGACGCGTCGGCGGGCCGCGGCCACGTGCCCGGCGGTCACCGTGGTGGCGTTCAGCGACTCACGCATCGCGGCCAGCGCCGCCTCGCGTACCAGGGCCGCGCAGTCCGCGGCGGAGAACCCGTCCAGCTCGGCGCCGAGCGCCGCGAGGTCGACGTCCGGGGCCAGCGGTACCTGTCGGGCGGCGGCCCGCAGGATCTCCGCGCGGGCCGGCCCGTCCGGCGGCGGTACGTAGACCAGGCGCTCCAGACGCCCGGGTCGCAGCAGCGCCGGGTCGACCAGGTCGGGCCGGTTGGTGGCGCCGACCACGACCACGTTGCGCAGCGCCTCCACGCCGTCGAGTTCGGTGAGGAGGGCGGCCACCACGCGGTCGGTCGTACCGGCGTCGCCGGCCTGCCCGCGTACCGGGGCGAGCGCGTCGACCTCGTCGAGGAAGACCAGGGTGGGCGCGGCCTCCCGGGCCCGGCGGAACAGCTCGCGGACGGCCCGCTCGCTCTCACCGACCCACTTCGACAGCAGCTCCGCGCCCTTGACCGAGAGGACGTTCGCCCGCCCCGAGCCGGCCAGCGCGGTCACCAGGTAGGTCTTGCCGCAGCCGGGCGGCCCGTAGAGCAGGACGCCACGCGGCGGCTGCACGCCCAGCCGGGCGAACGTGTCCGGGTACGTCAACGGCCAGAGCACCGACTCGGTGAGGGTCTGCTTCACCTCGACGAGGTCGCCCACGTCGTCCAGGGTCACCGTCGCCAACTCAAGCGTGGACGCGGCCATCGTGGTCGGCCGGACCACCTCCAGCGCGGCCGTGAAGTCCGCCATCGCCACCGTCGGCGTCCGCGCCGCCTTCTGCCGCAACGCCGCCCGTACGCCGGCCTCGCGGACCAGCGCGGCGAGGTCGGCCGCCACGAAGCCCGGCGTACGACCGGCGACCTCGTCGAGCCGGACGTCCTCGTCGAGCGGCACCTCGCGGGTGAGCACGGTGAGCTGCTCCCGCCGCAGCGCCGGGTCGGGCAGCGGGATGCTGATCCGCAGGGAGAGCAGATCGGGCGCGCGCAACGCCGGGTCGACCGCCTCCGGACGGCCGGTCGTGCACACCACCGCCGCCCCGGCCCGGACCGTCTCGGCGAGCACCTGACGGAACACGGTGGCGACCGGCCCGGGCTGATCCGCCGGCGCGAGCGCCTCCACGTCTGTGACGAGCAGCACGGCCGGGCCACCCGAGCGGACGGCGGCCGCCGCGACGCGCAGCCGGTCCGCGGCCGCCTGGTTGTCGAGCGCGGCCACCTCGGGCGCCCACAGGGCGCAGATCCGGGCGCCCACCTGGGCGGCCACGGCACGGACCAGGGCCGACTTGCCGGAGCCCGCCGGGCCGCTGATGAGCACCCCGAGCGAGACGGTGGTGCCCAGCCGGCCCAGCACCTCGCGGTGGTGGAAGCCGAGGTCGAGCAGTTCGGTCAGCTCCTCGGCCTGGGCCCGTAGTCCCGGCAACTGGTCGAGCGCCGGCGCGTCGACGGGGACTTCCACCTCGCCGGTGGCGCCGGCACCTCGGCCGCCCGCCACGCCAGCGCCCGTGCCGCCGGCACCCGTGACGCCGGCACCCGTGCCGCCGCTCGGTCCGCCGCCGCTCGGCCCGGCGGCATCTGGGCGACCGCCCGCCCCGCCGCGGGAGCCGTGGGTCACCGGCCCATGCTCCCAGCCCACCAGGGTGTCCATCGTGACCAGCGCCCCGCCGGCCGGCTCGGCGGCGACCACGGTGAGCAGGGTGCTGGTCCAGGCGTACCCGACCGTGTTGGCGAGGCTGCGCCGGGCGGCCTCGACGAGGCTGCGGACCGACGCGTCCGGCAGCACGTCCTGCGGCATCAGCGACACGTCGTCGCCGGCGGTGACCACCTTGCCGAGCAGCGCGAGCCGGAGCATCTCCGGGCTCACGGCGGCCACGATCTCGACCGGCCCGGCGAGCGTGACCCGGGTGGCGGCGGTCACCGGCAGCGGGGTAATGGTCACCTGGCCCCCGTCCCGCACGCCCAGGTTGCCGAGCACCAGGTCGTCGGCGTACATGAGGGAGGTGCTCGCGTCCGGCCCGGCCGGCGCCACGATCCCGGCGGTCTCCCGCCGGCCGGCGAGCCGCACCGGGTCACCGGGACGCAGGCCCAACGCGGTCAACACCTCCGGGTGCAGCCGGACGACGCCGCGCCGGGCGTCCAGGGCCGCCGGGCGCAGGCTCGCGGTCAGGGTCAACTCGGGCGCCACCGTCCGACCCTAGCCGCCGGCGGCCCGCGCCGCCCGGCCACCGCTACCGGTCGTGATCGGTGAGCAGCGACGGGTCGCGGCGGATCAGCTCGGCGAGCCGGGCCGCCGGGGCGTGCCCGGTGCCGCCCCGCCCGGGCGGCCACGACGGCGCGTTCCTCCCGGACACCGGCCAGGTCGGCGGCGGCGCCAGCTCTGCGGCGACCGTCACCTCGTCACCGCTCCAGGCGACCCGCAACGGGTACGCCTGCCCGCCCTGCTCCACCCGGACGGTGACCGCCAGCCCGGGGTGCTCGGCCACGACCCGGCGGACGGCCTCGACGACCGCCTCGACGGGATCCTCCGCCGTGGCCCGGTCACCGTCGAGCCGGTGCGCGCCCGGCTCCCGGCCGCCTTGCGCGCCCGGCTCCCGGCCGCCTTGCGCATCCGGCTCCCGGCGGCCTTGCGCGTCCGGCTCCCGGCCGCCTTGCGCGTCCGGCTCCCGGTCGGTCTGCGCGCCCGGCTCCCGGTCGGCCTGTTCGGCCGGGCCCGCGGCCCGCCGCAGCGCCTCCTCGCGCCGGGCCATCCGGGCCAGTGTCTCGTCCAACCCACCTCTCATCACGACCACCCCTTCGTGGATACGGGTCTGACCGCCCCGGAGTTCAGGCCCCCCGGTCCCGGGTGGCCCGTTCCAGCGCCCGGTCCAGGACGACCAGCAGGGCGTCCCGTACGGAGAGCCGGTCCCGGGCGTCGAACTGCACGAGCGGCACGTGGTCGCCGACCGCCAGCGCCCAGCGGATCGATTCGAGGTCCAGCGCGAGCCGCCCGTCGAACGCGTTCACGCCCACCACGAACGGCAGCCCGGACTGCTCGAAGTAGTCGATGGCCGGGTAGCAGTCGTCCAGCCGCGAACTGTCCACCACCACGAGCGCTCCGAGGGCGCCGCGGGCCAGGTCGTCCCACATGAATCCGAAGCGGGCCTGGCCGGGCGTGCCGAAGAGGTAGAGCTTCAGGCTGCGGTCGATGGTGACGCAGCCGAAGTCCATGGCGACCGTGGTGGTGGTCTTGGTCGAGCGCGCCCCGGGGTCGTCGATGCCGATCCCGGCGCTGGTCATCTCCGCCTCCGTGGTGAGCGGAGCGATCTCGGAGATCGCGCCGACCGTGGTCGTCTTGCCCACGCCGAACCCGCCCGCGATCAGAATCTTGACGGGCACGGGGGGCGCGTCCGCCGGGCGCGGCCGGGGCAGTGCCCCGGGCACGGGTACGGAGGCGGTGGCGCGGGTCGGCGCTGACGCCGGCGGTGGGACGCGGTCGGTGGCCGGTCCGGCCCCCGCGGGCGTGCCGTAGCGGGTGGCGGCGCTGTTCCCGGCGAGCCCGCCGAGCGGGGCGACCGGCCAGTCAGGAGATCGCACGGAGTCCATCAATCACTCGCAGGATGAGATCGGGGTCGGAGGCGCCGCCGCCGTGATCGAGGTGCACCTCGAGGTGGCCGGCGGCCCGTAGGTCGCCGACCAGGACGCGGGTCACCCCGAAGTGCAGCCGGGTACGGGCCGATATCTCCGCGACGGAGATCGGCTCCGTGCAGAGCGCGACGATCGCCTGGAGTTCCGGCGCCAGGAGTGCGAGCGCCGCGCCCGTACCGACCGGTGCGGCGGTCACCTGGGTCTCCAGGCTGATCGCCGGGTCGACGGCGGCCACCCGCCCGGCGGTCAGCACGAACGGGCGGGGGACGGCCGGCCCGTCCGTCCCGGCCCCGGCGGCCGGCGCACCCGCGTCCGGGGCGGACGGCACGCGCAGGTAGGGCCGGATCCGGACCTGGTGATCCGGATCCGGCCCCGCGCCGGGGACCTCGCCGGTCATTGCTGGGCGGCGTTCTTCAGCTCGGCGATGAGGCGGGGGGTGAGCGCGCCGCCGGCCCGCCCGGCGAAGAGCGTCATCTCGTACGCGACGGTGCCCAGGTTGGCCGACCGGTCGGCGACCACCCCGAGCACCGACCCGCTGCTGATCGCGCTGATCAACAAGTAGCCCTCGGCCATGTCGACGACCACCCGGTTCAGGCCGCCGAGCGCGTACCAGCTGGCGGCGCCACCGGCCAGGCTCGTCATGCCGGAGACCACGGCCGCGAGGCGCTCCGCGTTGGACCGGTCCCGGATCGCCGACATGGCCATCAGCAGCCCGTCCGAGGAGACGGCGATCGCCTCCAGCACGCCGGCGGTGCTCGACGTGAAGGAGTCCAGCAGCCAGTTGAAGGTGCGGGCCTCCGGGCTGAGGTCCCCGACGGGAGCGGGGCTGCCCGGGTTGTCGACGTTGTCGTGCAGGAAGGAACTGGTCACCGTGTTGATCCCTCTTCGTTCCGACGGCCTGGACTGACTTCGCGCAGAGCACGGGCTACGCCCGCCTCGAACTCGGTGATGAGGTCGCGGACCTCGGCCGGGTCCCCGGGATGGGAGCTGATCGGCTGGCGGGCCGGCGGGGTGGGGAGGCTCGCGCCGGGGACCCGCCGGTTCAGCGTCGGCCGATCGGGCCGTACGCCCGGATCCGGTGCCGGCTGGTTCAGTTCGGCCCGGCGTACCCCGGACTGGATCGCCTCGACCAGCGCGCGGGCCGCGGTCGGGTCGACGGCGGCGGCGGCCGGCGGGCCGGCGGACGGGCCGCTCGGCGGCAGGTTCGCCCCCGGCACCCGCTGCCGCACGACCGTGCCGGCCGCGCTCCCGGGATCCTGGGCCGGCTCCGCGCCCGTGGCCCCCGCCGTGTCGGCGGCCGTGGTCGGCCGGACCGGGCGGCGGGGGAGGCCGGCCGGGGTGGTTCCGGCGGGCGGCGTCGCCACCGGGCCGGTGATCGGGGTCGCGGTGCCGGCCGCATCCTCGCCGGTCGGGCGGTCGTCCGCGCCGGGGCCGCCGGCCGGGGCGCTGATCTCCAAGTACGCGATGGCGCCGGTCGGTGCCGGCTCGACCCCCGTGCCGAAGGCGTCCCACGACTCGCCGGACTCCACCGACCGGGCGGCGCGGTCGAACAGGGCCGGGTCGAAGCCGGCGGGTTCGAGGCCGGCGGGGTCGGAGCCGGCCGGATCGCCCGGCGCGGTCCACGGCCCTGGTGAGTTCGGGGCGGTCCGCGGCCGCGGGACGGTCGGCGCGGTCCGTGGTCCCGGGACGGTCGGAGCCCCGGCCGGCCCGCCCGGGCCGGTCACCGGGGCGGGTGCGGCAGGCTGCCTGCCCGGCGCGCGGCGCTCCCGGGCGGGCACGGTGGCCCGGGCCACGGCGGCTCCGGCCCGGTCGGCGGGGCGCAGCACCAGCGACGCCTGCGGGATCTCCAGCCGGGCCGTCACCCCGCCGCCGCCGGTCGGTGCGAGGCTCACCGCCCAGTCGTGCCGGCGGGCGAGCCGCCCCACCACGAACAGGCCGAGCACCTCGGTCGGGGCCAGGTCCAGCCGCTCCCGCCGGGTGAGCCGCGCGTTCTCCTCGGCCAGGCGTTCCCGGGTCATGCCGATGCCGTGGTCGGTGACGGCGAGCCGGGCGCCGTGCTCGGTCCGCTCCGCGCTCACCAGCACGCGGGTGTGCGGCGGGGAGAAGACGGTGGCGTTCTCCATCAGCTCGGCGAGCGTCAGCACCAGGTCGCCGACCGTGGCCGGCGCCGCCGCGATCTCCGCCGGCACCCGGACGTCCACGCGGGTGTAGTCCTCGATCTCGCCGAGCGCGAGGCGGACGACGTCGGCGAGCGGGACCGGTGCCGTGTACGCGTCCGCGCCGGGCGAACCGGAGAGCACCACGAGGCTGCCCGCGTTGCGGCGCAGGCGGCTGGAGACGTGGTCGAGCCGGTACAGGTCGGCGAGCCGCTCGGGGTCGGTCTCCTTCTGTTCCAGCCGATCGATGAGGGCGATCTGCCGGCCGACGAGGTTCTGCGTACGGCGGCCCACGTGCCCGAACATCTGCGCCACGTTGCGCCGGCCGGCGACCTGCCGCTCGACCAGGCGGGCCGCGGTGGTCTGCACCCGCTCGAACGCCCGGGCCAGGTCGCCGATCTCGTCTCGGGCCCGGACGTCGACCGGTTCGAGCCGCACCGGCGACGCGCTCTCCGTCTCGTCGTCGGTGACCCGCACCAGTTCGCCCTCGGCGACGCGGGCGACCCGGTCGGCCGAGCGGGTGAGCCGGGTCAGGGGGCGGGCCACCGTACGGGCCACCGCCGCGCTGAGCAGCAGCACCACGGCCAGGACGAGCACGGCCACGCCGGCGACCAGGTACGCGGCGGTCAGCGCCCGCCGTTGCTCGCCGGTCACCTCGGCGAGTACGTCCGCCACGATCTTCTTCTCGATGAACTGGCCCAGGGTGATCATCGACCGGGCGGAGGGGAAGAGCGCGTCCAGCGGCACGTTGCGGACCGCTCCGGCCGGGTTGACCGCGCTCGTGGTGAGGAAGTCCGCGCTGGTACGGGCGGCCACGGCGGCGTCGTTCAGCTCGGCGAGCTTGCGCTGCTCCGGTGTGATGAGGCTGCGGAAGCGCACGCTGTCCGCCCGGAGCGCGGCCATGCAGGCGACGAAGCCGTTGTGCACGGCCGGGTCGGCGGTCGCCTTCACCAGCACGATCAGGGTGGCGCAGGTGCCCAGCCCCTCGTCGGCGCGGAGCAGGGCGTCCAGCGCCAGCACCTGGCGGCCGGCCGCCGTGCCGGTGTCCACGTCGAACGCGAGCCGCAGCGAGTCGATCAGCGCGACGTCGACCGGCCCGTACGCGTCCATCACCCGGCCCGGGGTCGCCGTGCCGGCCAGGACCGCGGCGCGCACGTCGGTCAGCGCGCGTACGCCCGCCAGCGCGTCGGCCACGCGGGGCGGCAGGGTGTCGCCGTGGTCGGCGCGCAGGTCGGCCACCCGGTCGTCCACGGTGGCCGCCGTGCGCACCAGCTCGGTGCGCTGCACGCGGCCGAGCAGCAGGCCGACCGAGAGCATGCGCTCCTGTTGCAGGTCCTGCACGAGTGTGCCGATCCGGCTGGCGAGTCGCACCTGGTCGGCGATCTCGCCGGCCCGCTGCGCGGCGGTCACCCGGTCGTGGACCACCGGGACCGCGAGCCCGACCATGCTGATCAGCGGGACGACCACGAGCAGGGCGAGCTTGCCGCGGATGCGGAGCCTACCGAGCAGCATCGGCGGGCCCCCACCGTGCGGCGTCGGGGTCGCCGGCCCGGCCCGCGGGCTGGAGCGGTCGCGGCTCACCGGACCCCGGCTGCCACGTCGGGGCCTCCGCCGTCCGGTCGTCCTCCGCCTTCCGTGCCCGTCGCGCCTCGGCGGCCGCGCGCCGGGCCCGGCGCGCGGCGGCGATCAGCACCCCCGCGAGGACGGCCAGCAGCAGGACACCCAGCCCGGCCGCGGCGACCACCAGCCACCGGTCCCGGTCGAGCCGGTCGACCCGGGCGGCCAGCAGCGCGTCGAGTTCGGCCAGGATGACCGGCTGGAGCTGCTCGGCGGCCGCGTGCGCGTCGAGCCGGGCCCCGGCGACCGGCGCCGCGTCCAGCGTCCCGGTGCGGGTGGGCGCGGACGCGGCGGCGAGCGCCTCGACGGCCCGCTGGTAGGTGTCGAGCGGCGTCAGCACGTTGCCACCGAGATCCGCGCTCTCGGAGCGGTCCACCGCGGCGCGGAGATCGTCGACGAGGGTGCCGGCCGGCGTGAGGGCGGCCACCCGCAGGGCGGCGAGCTGGGCGAGGGTGCGGCTCCGGTCGTCCGGGGAACGCCGCGCGGCGAGCGTGGCGAGGTCGGTGAGCCGTCCGGCCGCCACCATCGCCTCGGGCAACTGCCGCCCCGCCGCGTCCTGGAGGAAGAACGAGTCGGACTCCGGGTCGCGGATCAGCCCCGAACTCTCCCGGACCTTGCGGTGCAGGTCCAGCAGCAGGTCGGTGACCTCCCCGTACGCCGTGAAGGCGGCCTCCGGGTCGGTGGGTGGGCGGTCGCGCAGCGCCTCCAGCTTCGCGCGCAACCCGGCCCAGCGCTCCTGGGTGCGCAGCTCCGCGCCGACCCGGGCGTCCACCCGGGCGACCTCCTCGACCGCGTCGGTCAACGCCGCGCCGGTCGCGGAGCGTCCGGCGACCGCGGCGGACTGGGCGTCGACCAGCGCGTCGGTGACCGGGCCGAGGATGCGCAGGTATGCCACCCCGAGCCGCTCCCGGGCGGCGAGGCTCCGGTCGTCGTCGGTGAGGCGCCAGCTCTGCTGGAACAGCACGCCGAGCGGCGCCAGCAGGCCCACGACGAGCAGCAGCGGCACCACGCGGCGGGCGGTACGTGGACGCACCCGTGACGCGGGGACGGTCATGGCGGGTCTCCTCCGGAGGAGGCGGGACGGGGTGGGTGGCGTGGGGTGGGGGCGGTCGGGCCGGGAGCCGGGGTGGCCGGCCGCGGTCCCGTGCACCGGACCGGAAAAGTAACCGAACCGCAGGTCGGTGATCCTGCCGCCGATCGGTCAGCTTTGCGTCACTTCGAGCGATGTCACTGGTCGTCCGTCTCTCCGGCACGCTCGGTGCCATCGAGGGGTGTGACATGCAGCGATCAAGACCGATTTCCAGCGGTAGATCGGAATTCACGGAATCCGAATTCGTCCCGCTGAGATCCGCCCGAGGATGAGCGGTCGCACCGCCGCGGGCACCGATCGGACCAACCGGACGGACGTACGGCGGATCTCAGCCAACGCTCAGGGATCGACCCGTACCGTGTGCCGCATGAGATCGCCGCTGTCGGTCCCGTCGATCCGGCGTGCCCTGCCCACCGGACGCCGGGCGGTCGCCGCCGCGGCGGTCGTCGTGCTGCTGGCCGCCGCCGTCGTCTGGGCGGTCCTGCCGCGCGGTCCACAGGTGCGTACGGAGGCCGCCATACTGACCGTCCGCTCCGGACCGGACGGCCAGCAGCCGGTCGACCTGGACACGGCGCTCTACCTGCCGGAGGACGCGTCGGCCGGGCACCGGGTGCCCGCCGTGCTGCTGGCACACGGCTTCGGCGGCACCAAGGAGTCGGTCAAGGCCGACGCCGAGGAGTTCGCGGGCCGGGGGTACGCCGTCCTGACCTGGACCGCGCGGGGCTTCGGCCGCAGCGGCGGCGAGATCCACCTGGACCACCCGGACTACGAGGTGCGGGACGCGCAGCGCCTGCTGGACTGGCTCGCCGCGCGCCCGGAGGTCCGCACCGACGCGGCGGGCGATCCCCGGGTCGGCGTGGTCGGCGGCTCGTACGGCGGCGGGCTGGCCCTGCTCCTCGCCGCCCAGGACCGGCGGGTCGACGCGATCGTCCCCATGATCACCTGGAACGACCTGGCCCGCAGCTTCCTGCCGGAGAGCACGGGCGGCCAGCCCACGGCCGGTGTGTTCAAGAAGGGCTGGGCGGGCCTGTTCTTCGGCGGTGGCGGCAGCAGCGGCTCGGGGCCGGTGGGGCTCTCCGGGGTGACCGCGGCCCAGCCGCAGGGGGCGCCGGCCTCGGCCGGGCCGCCGAGCCCCGGCCCCGGCGAGGGCCCCGGCACCGGGCCGGGGCACGCCCCGGGCGCCGCCGCCGACCCGTCCTGCGGCCGGTTCGCCGCCGACGTCTGCGCCGCGTACCTGCGGATCGCCACCACCGGCCGGGCCGACCAGGCCGCCGTGGACCTGCTGCGCCGGTCGAGCCCGGCCGGCGTGCTCGACCGGATCGCCGCACCGACCCTCCTCGTGCAGGGCGAGGCGGACAGCCTCTTCCCGCTCGGCGAGGCCGACGCGAACGCCCGGGGCATCGCGGCCGCCGGCACCCCGGTGCGGGTCGCCTGGTTCACCGGCGGGCACGACGGCGGCGAGGGGCCACAGACCGATTCCGACCGGGTCCGGTTCCTGACCGTGCAGTGGCTCGACCACTACGTCAAGGGGGAGGGCACGGCTCCCGGGAACGACTTCACCTGGTCGCGGATCGCGGGCTTCGACGCGCTCGACCGCGGTCTCGTGGCCACGGGCTACCGCACGTCCGACTACCCGGGCACGGCCGGCGAGCGCCGTACCGAGATCGCGGTGACCGGCCCCGACCAGCGGATCGCCAACCCGCCGAACGGCAACCCGGCGGCCATCTCGTCCGTCCCGTTCGCCGGCGGGCTGTCCGGCCTGCTCGACGGGGTGGCCGGCGACGTGCCGGGGCAGCACGCCCGGTTCGAGTCGGCGCCGCTGACCGAGGCGGTGGACGTGGTCGGCTCGCCCACGTTCCCGATCCGGGCCGCGTCGCCGACGGGCGAGGCGGTCCTCTTCGTGAAGCTCTACGACGTCGACCCGAACGGCGCGGCCACCCTGCCCAACGGCCTCATCGCGCCGGTACGGCTCACCGGGCTGCCCGCCACCATCGCCGAGGCGCGGCCGGTGACCGTCACCCTGCCGGCGATCGTCCGCCGGTTCGAGGCCGGCCACCGGCTCCGGGTCGTGGTGGCCACCTCGGACCAGGCGTACACCACGCCGGCCGAGCCGGCCGTCTACACCGTGGCGGCCGGTGACGCGCCGCTGGCCCTGCCCGACGTGCCCGGCGAGCCGATCCCCACGGCGGCGACCGTCTGGCGCTGGGTGCTGGTCGGGCTGCTCGCCGCGATCGCCGTGGGGCTCGTCGTGGTCGTCGCCGTGGTCCGTCGCCGGCACCGGCGACACGACAGCTCCGTGCATCCGGCGTACGCGGACGTGCCGCTCGCCGTACGGCAGCTCCGCAAGGAGTACGCGGACGGCTTCGTGGCGGTCTCCAACGTGGACTTCGAGGTGCACCCCGGTCAGGTGGTGGGCCTGCTGGGGCCGAACGGCGCCGGCAAGACCACGACGCTGCGGGTGCTCATGGGGCTCACCCAGCCCACCGCCGGCGAGATCTACGTGTTCGGGCACCGGCTGGTGCCCGGCTCGCCGGTGCTGTCCCGGATCGGCGCGCTCGTCGAGGGGCCCGGTTTCCTGCCGCACCTGAGCGGCCTGGAGAACCTGCGGGCGTACTGGCGGGCCACCGGGCGGCCGGCGGAGGACGCGCACTTCGACGAGGCGCTGGAGATCGCCGGCCTGGGCGACTCGGTGCACCGCCGGATCAAGACGTACAGCCACGGGATGAAGCAGCGGCTCGCCATCGCCCAGGCCATGCTCGGCCTGCCCGAGCTGCTGGTGCTCGACGAACCGACCGACGGGCTCGACCCGCCGCAGATCGCCGAGATGCGCCGGGTGCTCCAGCGGTACGCCACCGACGGCCGTGCCGTGCTCGTCTCCAGCCACCTGCTGGCCGAGGTGGAGCAGACGTGCACCCACGCCGTGGTGGTCAACAAGGGCCGGATCGTGGCGTCCGGGCCGGTCGAGGACATCGTGGGCGAGTCGCCGAGCGTGCTGTTCGAGGTGAGCGACCCGGACGCGGCGCGGGCCGTGCTGGACGGGCTGCACGGCGTACGGGTGCTGCCCGAGAGTGACGGCCAGCTGGTCGTGGACACCAACGGCACGGCCCGCAGCGAGGTGGTGGCCGAGCTGGTCCGGGCCGGTATCGGAGTGGACCGGGTGGTGCCACGGCGCCGCCTGGAGGACGCGTTCCTCGCCCTGGTGGGCGAGACGTCGCGGGGAAGCGGGGACCGCTGATGGGTACGTCCACGGTGGGCGCCGCCCCCGGCTACCGGCCGTCGGCGACGCTGCCGTTCGCCGCCGAGTTCCGCCGCCAGGCGGCCCGCCGGCGTACGCAGCTGGCGCTCGGGTTCATGGTGCTGCTGCCGCTGATCATCCTGATCGCGTTCCAGTTCGACGCCGGCGACGACGACAACGGCGGTGGCGAGTTCGCCAGTCTGATCTCGTTCGCCACCTCGGGCGGCCTGAACTTCACCCTGTTCACGATCTTCGTCTCGGCGTCCTTCCTGCTGGTCGTGGTGGTGGCGCTGTTCTTCGGCGACACGGTGGCCAGCGAGGCGAGCTGGGGCAGCCTGCGCTACCTGCTCGCGGTGCCCGTGCCCCGGGCCCGGCTGCTCACGGTGAAGCTGCTGGTCGCGCTCGCGTACTCGGGGCTGGCGCTGCTGCTGCTCGCCGGCACCGCCCTGGCGGCCGGCACCGCCCGCTACGGCTGGTCGCCGCTGCGCAGCACGGTCGCCGCCGAACTGCCGCCGGGCGAGGGGCTGCTCCGGCTGCTCGCCGTGCTCGGGTACCTGGCGATCGTCCTGCTGGTGGTGGCCGGCCTGGCGTTCCTGCTGTCGGTGAGCACGGACGCGGCGCTCGGCGCGGTCGGCGGCGCGGTGCTGCTCTGGATCCTGTCCAGCATCCTCGACCAGATCACCGCGCTCGGGGCGCTGCGGGCCTTCCTGCCCACCCACTTCAGCACCGCCTGGCTGGGCCTGCTCTCCACGCCGGTGCAGACCGACGACGTGGTGCGCGGGACTATCGCCTCGATCAGCTACGCGACCCTGTTCTGGGCGCTCGCCTACTGGCGCTTCACCCGCAAGGACGTCACCTCGTAGGCGATGCGTCCCGGGCGTTTGCCCGGGGCCGTGGCGCGTTCCCGGCGGCTGTCCGGGGTGGTGGCGCGTTCGGGGCGGTTGCCCCGGGGTGGCGGCGCGCTACAGGCGGCTGTCCGGGGTGGTGACCACCGACGGCGCTCCGCTCGGGGCGGACGGGGCCGGCGGCTGGGCCGGCGTGGTCGGGTCGGCCCGCTTCCAGGCGCTGACGCCGATCCGGCCCGTGTTGCCCAGGTCGATGGGCCCGTCCGGGTCGACGCCCTGGGCGGGCTGGCCGGCGGCCGGCGCCACGTCCAGGTACTCCCCGTTGGTCGGCGCGGCGCTCGACTCGGTGTACGTGTTGCGCCAGAGCACCGCGGCGGTGGCCCGGTCGCCGGGGCGCAGCGTGAGCGGGCGGGGCGCCGCGTCGAAGCCCGACGTGATCTCCTTCGCCCCCTTGACCACCCTGAGCTGGATCGGTTGGCGCTGCTCGTCCCGCACCGTGAGCACCGGGTATCCGTTCAGCTCGTACGGTGCCGTACCGCAGTTGACCAGCTCCAGGCCGAGCGCCCGCAACCCCATGGCGGCGTCCGAGCCGGTCGAGCGGATGAGCACGCCCGACGCCGGGCACGCCGTCGATGCCGGCTCCGTGGGGCTCGTCAGCGGGGCAGGCTGCCGGTCGGCGGTCGGAGCCGGCGACCCGCCCGCCGACGTGCAGGCGGCGAGGGGAAGCGCCGCGACGAGCGGCAGACCGCTGAGCAGGAATCGGAGCCGTACGCGTCGCGGTGTCACCGTCGCATCCTCGCACCGCTGATCAACCCGCCTGCCCCCGTCCCCCGCAGCACACCGCCCGAGGCCACGGGCCGTTCTTGTGTCGCCATGTACTGCCACGGGCCGCCGACCGCTCGCCAGAGCCCCCGAGCGGTCAAGATCGTGCTACTTCGTGGAAGTAGTGGCCTCGCCGGCCGCCGGATACCACTACTTCCGGGATGTTGCGTGATCTTGGCGGTACGTGTCGGCGGCGGCCGTCGACTCTTGCCTAGCCGTCGGGCGTGCCCCGGATCTGGGGCAGCTCGACAGCGGACACAGGCCGACCAGATCACCGCCCACCCGTGGCCACGGTCGAAGGGGCGCAAGATCGTGCTACTTCCGGGATGTTGCGTGATCTTGGCCTGCGGGGTGGGTCAGGGGCGGGACCGGACGAGTGCCGCGGGCGGATCAGGTGTTGCTGGCCGCGGTGCTGCGGGTGAGGACGGCGTCGAGCAGCCCCGGGTAGAGCTTGTCCAGTTCGTCGCGGCGCAGCCGTACGTAGCGGCTGGTGCCGGCGACCCGGGTGCGGGTCAGCCCCGCCTCGCGCAGCACCTTCAGGTGGTGGCTGCGGGTGGCCTTGGAGACGCCGAGCTCGAAGGTGCCACAGGCGTACTCGTCGCCGGCGGCGAGCGCCCGGACGATCTGCAGCCGTACGTCGTCGGCCAGGGCGGCCAGCACGGCGGTGACGGGCACCTCGCGCAGTTCGGGTTCCTCCAGCTCCATGTGACCAGTGTAACCATTGTTCGACAGAAGTCGAACAAGCTCCTAGGGTCGGTGGCGTTGGTTCGAAGGTAATCGAACATAGGAGTCGAGGATGCGTTCCCGCGCCGCCGCCTTCCCGCTGCTCGCCGTGCTGAGCTGGGGCGTCATGTTCCCGGTCCTGGCCAGCGCGCTGACCCGGGTCGACCCGCTCAACCTGACCACCACCCGGTACCTGCTGGCGACCCTCGTCCTGATCGCCCTTCTGCTGCTCCGGGAGGGTGTGGCGAGCCTCCGCTCGGGCGGGCGCGCGGTCGAGGTGGCGGTGCTCGGCGTGATCGGCTTCGCCGGCTTCAACCTGCTCACCAACCTGGCCCTGGAGCACGCCGCGCCGCAGCAGATCGCCCTCTTCGTGGCCACCACCCCGCTGGTCACCCAGCTCGTCCGGTGGGCGCGCGACGGCGTACGCCCGCGGCCGGCTCTCCTTGGCCTGTCGCTGGTGGCCCTCCTCGGTGTCGGCCTGGTGATCACCCGGGGGCGCCTCGACGGTCTCGACCAGTTCGGCGCCGGCGGGCTCATGATGATCGGCGCGGTGGTCGGCTGGGCGATCTACACGCACGGGGCGAGCCGGTTCGGCCAGTGGTCGCCGCTGCGCTACACGACCCTGACCGCGTTCGCCGGCACGCTCGCCATGCTGGCCGCGAGCGCCGGCGCCGACCTCGCCGGGGTGCAGCACACGCCGGCCGCCGCCGACCTCGTGGCGGTCGCGCCGCAGCTGGCGTACGCCGTGATCGTGGCCGCCGTGATCGCGGTGCTGGCCTGGAACACCGGCGTGCAGCGGCTGGGCTCGGCCAACGCGGCGCTGTTCATGAACCTGGTCCCGGTGACCACGTTCGCGGTGCAGATCGCCCGCGGCTACCGGCCCGGCCCGGTCGAGCTGGTGGGCGCCGCCCTCACCATCGTCGCCCTGGTCGCCGCGAACCTGGTCAACCGGTCGCGCGTCGGAGCGCATCGGTTGTCGCGGGCCCCGCACCAGTTCGCGGTCACCGACCCGGTCGCGGTGGTGGACCCCGTCGCGGTGACGGCCCGCTGACGGCTCACACCGTGGGAACCCCCGGGAGGCGCGGCCCGGACGGCGCATAGACTCGGCGGTACAACTGAATACCTCATCCAGAGGGGCTGAGGGATACGGCCCGACGACGCCCCGGCAACCACTCCGCGCGCTCACCGACGAGCGACGGCGGGGCAGGTGCCAATTCCGTCCCCGCCGCAGGGTGCGATGCGGGGAAAGATGAGAGGACTCCTCGACATGACGTCGACGATCGCCGCGTCCGGCATCGACACCTCGGCCAGCCCCGCCCGCGCCCTGGTCTGCCGCGCCTGCCAGGCCCGCTACCCGCTCGCCGCCCAGCACGCCTGTTACGAGTGCTTCGGCCCGCTCGAGGTCGACTACGACGCGGCCGTGCTGGCCACCGTCACCCGCGAGCAGATCGAAGCCGGCCCGGCCAACCTGTGGCGGTACGCGGCCCTGCTCCCCGCCGGCCAGGACCCCGCCACCCGGGTCACCCTGAACCCCGGCCTCACCCCGCTGGTCGCCGCCCCGCACCTCGCCGCCGAGCTGGGCATCACCGCCCCGGTCTGGGTGAAGGACGACAGCGCGAACCCCACCCACTCGTTCAAGGACCGGGTCGTCTCCGTGGCGCTCACCGCCGCCCGGGCGCTCGGCTTCACCCGGTTCGCGTGCGCGTCCACCGGCAACCTTGCCAACTCGGTGGCCGCGCACGCGGCCCGCGTCGGGGCGCCGTCGGTGGTCTTCATCCCCGGCGACCTGGAGCAGGGCAAGGTCGTCACCACCGCGGTCTACGGCGGTGAGCTCGTCGCCATCGACGGCTCGTACGACGACGTGAACCGGCTCTGCGGCGAGCTGGTGGAGACCGACGAGTTCGAGGACACCGCGTTCGTGAACGTGAACGTCCGGCCGTACTACGCGGAGGGGTCGAAGACGCTCGGCTACGAGGTGGCCGAGCAGCTCGGCTGGCGGATCCCGGCCCAGGTGGTCATCCCCATGGCCTCCGGCGAGCTGCTCACGAAGATCGACAAGGCGTTCGCCGAGCTGGTCGAGATCGGCCTGGTCGAGGCGCCGGCCGGCGGCTGGAAGGTCTTCGGCGCCCAGTCGGCCGGCTGCAACCCGATCGCCACGGCGCTGCACTCGGGCACTGACGAGATCGTCCCGGTCCGGCCGACCGGCATCGCCAAGTCGCTGAACATCGGCGACCCGGCCGCCGGCCTGTACGCGCTGGAGGCCGTCCGCCGCAGCGGGGGCTGGATGGACTACGCCGACGACGACGAGATCCGCGAGGGCATCCGCCTGCTGGCCCGCACCACCGGGGTCTTCGCCGAGACCGCGGGCGGCGTGACCGTGGCCGTACTGCGCAAGCTCGTCGAGTCGGGCCGGCTCGACCCGGCAGCGGAGACCGTCGTCTTCAACACCGGCGAGGGTCTGAAGACCATCGACGCGGTCGCCGGCCAGGTCGGGCCCACCCACCGCATCCGTCCGTCGCTGCGCGCGGCCCGCGACGCCGGCCTGCTGGGCTGAGCCCGAGGGCCGTCGAGGGGCGCGACCCGCCCGGACGGAGGATCCGGCCGATCCGCCGGGTAACCGGCTTTTCGCTCTGGGTGCAGAAAACCCGCCGCTAAGGACTTGACGGCAGGAACCGGACGGCGCAAGATGCTCCGTGCGGGAGGGCGTATCGCCGGAGACTTTCCAAGTTCTTGCGACCCAACGCCGGAGGCGTTGTGCGATCGACCCTCCCGACCAACGTCCGAACGGGCCAGCGAATATTCGCTGGCCCGTTCGCGTTCCCGGCGGCACGCTTTGCGGCATGACCGTGACGATCGTGCCGTTCGACGCCGCCGACCCGGCCGCGATCGACGCGGCGTACCGGGTCGGGGCGGCGGCCAACGACGCCGACGTGCCCGACTTCCCGCCGTTCTGCCGGCAGCGCTTCGACGCCATGGTGAACCACCCGCTGCCGGGCACCGTCACGCTGTGGGCGCTGGCCCGGCTCGACGGCGTCCCCGCCGGCTATCTGGCGTTGGACCTGCCGCAGCTCGACAACACCGAGAACGCCACGGCCGAGCTGGTCGTCCATCCGGCGCACCGGCGGCGCGGGGTGGGCCGGGCGCTGCACGAGCACTGCCTGGGGCTGCTGCGGGAGCAGGGCCGCAAGCGGGTGATCGGCATGGCGGTGTCGGCGCTGGCCGGGGGCCCGGAACGGTCGGAGGCGGGCGCCGCGTTCGCCGCCGCCGTGGGCGCGCAGCCCGCGCTCGCCGAGATCCGCCGCCGGCTGGACCCCACGGGCGTCGACCAGGCCGCGCTGGACGCGCTGCTGGCCGTGGCCCGCGCCCACGCCGACGGCTACCGCACGGTCCGCTGGCACGGTCGCATCCCGGAGGAGTACGTGGCGGACATCGCGTACCTGGACGGCCGGCTGGTGACCGACGCGCCGATGGGTGACCTGGAGTGGGAGGCCGAGCAGGTCGACGCCGCGCGGATCCGGGGCACCGAGCGGGCGCTGGCGGCGCGGGGCCGGCGGCAGTACCACGTGGCGGTGCAGCACGAGGCGTCCGGCCGGTTGGTGGCGTGGACGCTGCTCGACGTGGGCGCGTCCGCCGACTGGCACGCGTTCCAGCAGATCACCATCGTCGACCCGGCACACCGCGGCCACCGGCTCGGCCTGCTCACGAAGATCGAGAACCTGCGTCACCTGCTCGCCCACGAGCCGGCCGTACGCGCGATCGACACCTTCAACGCGGCGGCAAACGCCCACATGATCGCCATCAACGAACAGCTCGGCTTCCGCCCGGTCGACGGCTGGACCGACTGGCAGTTGACGATCTGAGTTGTGACACGGCCCTACTGATTTTGGTGCTCTCTGTTGCATGATGGCGGGCATGACGGAGACCCCGCACCCCCTCTACGACCGGCACGTCGACACCCTCACCCGTGCGCTGACCGCGATCTCGGAGCGCGGGTACTGGTCCGCCTACCCGGAGTCGCCCAGCCCCCGGGTGTACGGCGAGACCGCCGCCGCGGACGGCAAGGCCGCCTTCGAGGCGTACCTGAACGGCGACTTCCCGCTCGACCAGCCGGGCGCCGGCGACCGGGTCGCCACCGAGACGAGCCCGTTCGGCGTGGACCTGGGCGTGCGCTACCCGCACGCGGGAGCCGACGAGCTGGTCGCCGCCGCCAGCGCCGCGCTGCCCGCCTGGCGCGACGCCGGGCCGCAGGCCCGCGTGGGCGTCTGCCTGGAGATCCTCGACCGGCTGCACAAGCACATCTTCGAGCTGGCCAACGCGGTGCAGTTCACGAGCGGCCAGGCCTTCGTCATGGCCTTCCAAGCCGGTGGGGCGCACGCGCTGGACCGGGCGCTGGAGTCGCTCGCCTACGCGTACGCCGAGATGACCCGGCACCCGGGGACGGCGGGCTGGGAGAAGGCCGCCGGCAAGGGCGACCCGCTGCGGATGACCAAGACCTTCCACGTGGTGCCGCGCGGCGTGGCCCTGGTGATCGGCTGCAACACGTTCCCGACCTGGAACTCGTACCCGGGCCTGTTCGCCTCGCTGGCCACCGGCAACCCGGTGATCGTCAAGCCGCACCCGCGCGCGGTGCTGCCCCTGGCCATCACCGTGCGCTACGCCCGGGAGGTGCTGGCCGAGGCCGGCTTCGACCCGAACCTCGTGCTGCTCGCGGCCGAGGCGCCGGGCGAGAAGCTCGCCTCCACCCTGGCCCTGCACCCCGCCGTCAGGATCGTCGACTTCACGGGCTCCACCGAGTACGGCGACTGGCTGGAGGCGAACGCCCGGCAGGCCGCGGTCTACACGGAGAAGGCCGGCCTGAACACCGTGGTGATCGACTCCACCGACGACTTCGCGGGCCTGTGCCGCAACCTCGGCTTCACCCTGACGCTCTACAGCGGACAGATGTGCACCACCTCGCAGAACATCCTCATTCCCCGGGACGGCATCGAGACCGACCAGGGGCACAAGAGCTTCGACGAGGTGGCCGGCGGCATCGCGGCGGCGGTCGGCAAGCTCACCGCCGACCCGGCCCGCGGCGTCGAGTTCACCGGGGCGATCGTCAACGACGGCGTGCTGGAGCGGCTCGACGAGGTGACGAAGGTCGGTGAGCCGGTGCTGGAGTCGCGTACGGTCGAGCACCCGTCCTTCCCCGCCGCGGTGGTCCGTACCCCGACGGTGGTGAAGGTCGCCGCGGACGACGCCGCGACCTACGGCCGGGAGTGGTTCGGGCCCATCTCGTTCGTCATCCCCACCGACTCCACGGCCCACAGCCTGGAGATCATGCGGAAGACGGTGGGTGAGAAGGGCGCGCTGACCGCCGGCGTCTACTCGACCGACGAGGCCGTGCTCGACGCGGCCGAGGACGTGGCGATCGAGGTCGGGGTGCACCTGTCGTGCAACCTGACCGGCGGGGTGTTCGTGAACCAGTCGGCGGCGTTCTCCGACTTCCACGGCAGCGGCGCCAACCCGGCCGCGAACGCCGCGCTCACCGACGGCGCGTACGTGGCCAACCGGTTCCGCATCGTGCAGAGCCGCCGCCACGCCTGACGCCCGTGCGGGGACCCCGGCCCGGGGTCCCCGCCGGTCAGGGTTGCCGTCGTGGGGGCGCCGCCGTCCGGGCGAGCCCGGGGTCGGCGGGCGCTGCTTCAGGCGGGGCGGCGCATCTGTAGTTCGGTCAGCGCCGGGACGGTGGGGTGCCGCACCCGGACCCCGGTGTCGACGAAGCCGATCTTCTGGTACGCCCGATAGGCCCGGTCGTTGCCGACCACGACCTCCATCATCAGCTCGGGCCGGCCGCACGCACGCGACCAGGCGGCCACCGCGTCGACCAGGTCGCCGAGCAGCCCGCTGCCCCTCCACGTGGGCGTCACGTAGACCGCGTAGACGACGGTCAGTCCCGGCTCGGTCGGCGTGACCGTGCCGCCGGCGTGCCCCACGAGCCGGCCGCCGGGATCGGCGATGAACTGCGCGGTCTGCGAGCCGGTCGAGGTGGCCGCGACCCGGGCGGCGTACTCGGCGTGCGGGCGGGCGGCCGCGTCGGCCAGGGTCTCGAGGAACGCCAGCGGCGCGTCGGCGAGCATCTCCAGCCGCAGGGCCCGCATCCGCGCGGCGTCGACGGGGCGTACGCGCCGGATCTCGGCCCGGGTGGGGTGGGGGCCGTCC
The DNA here is from genome assembly GCF_003626655.1 of Micromonospora costi. Lineage (GTDB taxonomy): Bacteria > Actinomycetota > Actinomycetes > Mycobacteriales > Micromonosporaceae > Micromonospora > Micromonospora costi. The sequence continues at coordinate 854,909 of NZ_RBAN01000003.1, read as the reverse complement.
GGAACGCTCGTCATGCCCGCATGCCTACCACAGCGACGGTGGACGATGGTTTCCCGCCGTTCATCGGTGGCATTTGCCCATTTTGTGATCGTGCGCCGCCGTCACACCTCGTGTAGCGTGCGATTTCGGTCACCGGATTCAGCGGCCGTCGCCGATCGCGGAAAACGGTGGTTTCCGAGCGCCCGGCCGTGCCCGCGCGCTCGGGTAGGAAGCGCCGCGCAGAGTGAGGAAGTGCACCGTGGCACAGGGCACCGTGAAGTGGTTCAACGCCGAAAAGGGCTACGGCTTCATCGCCGTCGACGGCGGGCAGGACGTCTTCGTCCACTTCTCCGCGATCGAGATGGACGGCTACAAGGCGTTGGACGACGGCCAGCGGGTGGAGTTCGAGATCGCCCAGGGGCAGAAGGGCCCGCAGGCGGAGCGGGTGCGCGTCATCGCCTGAGCGGCCCGTCCCGCACGCTCGTCGCCGGGAAAACCCCCGTTACGGGGCTGCGCCGCGGGCACCTGAGCCAGGAAGATCGTGAGCCGTTCCAGCTTCGCTGAGGAGGGTTCATGTCCGACCAGCCGCCCCCGGCCGCCCCGCCTCCGGGCCAGCCCGACCCGTCCGGTCCGCATCCGGGCTGGTCGAGCCCGTCCGGTCCGCCGTACGGCGCCGACCCCACGGCGTCCGGTGCCGCCGGTCCCCCGTACGGCGCCGCTCCGGCCACCCCGCCCCCCTGGGACCCGGCGGCGCCCCCGGCATGGGGTCCGGGCACGCCTCCGCCGTGGGATCCCTCGGGTGCCCCGACGCACCAGGGATGGGGGTACCCGGCCCCCGGTCACCCCGGCGGCTACCCGCCGGCTGCCGGCCCGTACGGCGGGCCGCCCTGGTATCCCGGGCCGCCCGCCGGCTGGTACCCGCCCGGTATCGACCCGGCCGACCCGCTGGTCACGCCGCCCGGCGCGCGTCTGAACGGCTGGTACGAGCGCCTCGTGGGCGCGATCCAGCGTGGCTGGCGGGTCCTGCTCCCCATCCTCCTGCTCACCCAGGCGCTGCCCGCCGCCGTGCTGTCGGTGGTCAGCCTCGGCGTCGACCCGACCGCGCGGTGGGAGGCCTCCACCGTCCAGGACCCGGCCGCGCTGCCCGACACCTTCTTCCAGGATCTGGCCACCGTCCTCCTGGTGTCCGTGGGCGGCGGCGTGCTGATCGGGTTCGTGCAGGGCATCGGCTGGGCGGCGGGCACCTGGACGCTGGCCCGTCAGGCCGCCGGCCAGCCCGTCGACGTGGGCGCCGCGTTGCGCTACGGCCTGCGCCGGGCGCTCGGGCTCTGGGGCTGGACGCTGCTGAGCGGCGTGATCATCGCCATCGGCGTGTGTTTCTGCGTCATCCCCGGCATCTACCTCGCCTTCGCGCTCAGCATGGTCGGGCCGATCTACCTGTTCGAGCGGCAGAACCCGATCGGGCGGTCGTTCCGGATGTTCCACCAACGGCTGGGGTTGCTGCTGGGACGGGTGGCGCTCGTGGCGGCCGTGGTGCTCGTCGGCAGCCTGGTCGTCGGCCTCGTGCAGGGGGCCGCCACCGCGCCGCTCGGGCTCGACCCGCTCGCGGCGCCGGGCACGGCGATCGGCGCGGTGGTGGTGCTCGCGCTCACCGCGGTGCTGACGCTCCCCGTCCAGCTCGTGCAACTCGTGGGGTTCGTGGTGACGTACGCCGAGCAGCGTGCCCATGAGGGCCCGGTGAACAGCGCCGGACTCGTCGCGGAACTCGGCTGACCGGTCTGGTCGTGCTTGCACTCGGCAGGGGAGAGTGCTAAACAAGTCATTGGCACTCGCAAGCCGCGAGTGCCAAAGGTCGGGGCGGTGGGGCCGCGGCCACACGGGCGGGACAAGCCGCCGGTGGGGCACGTGGCCGGTCGTCGCGGGCTATCCGGCCCGGCCGAGGAGACGTCGCCGTCACATGAGGGCGACGTTCCAAGGTGCGTACACCAGGCGGCCCATCCGGGACACACACTCGGGTGGCCCGTGAGTGTCCAGGAGGACAACGCCGTATGGCCAAGATGATCGCGTTCGACGAAGAGGCGCGCCGCGGCCTCGAGCGGGGCATGAACCAGCTCGCCGACGCCGTGAAGGTGACGCTCGGCCCCAAGGGCCGCAACGTCGTGCTCGAGAAGAAGTGGGGTGCCCCCACCATCACCAACGATGGTGTGAGCATCGCCAAGGAGATCGAGCTCGAGGACCCGTACGAGAAGATCGGCGCGGAGCTGGTCAAGGAGGTCGCCAAGAAGACCGACGACGTGGCCGGTGACGGCACGACGACGGCGACCGTCCTGGCCCAGGCCCTGGTTCGCGAGGGCCTGCGCAACGTGGCCGCCGGCGCCAACCCGATGGCCCTGAAGCGGGGCATCGAGGCCGCCGTGGCCAGCGTCTCGGAGGAGCTGCTGAAGCTCGCCAAGGACGTGGAGACCAAGGAGCAGATCGCCTCCACCGCCTCCATCTCGGCCGGCGACACCAGCGTCGGCGAGATCATCGCCGAGGCGATGGACAAGGTCGGCAAGGAAGGCGTCATCACCGTCGAGGAGAGCAACACCTTCGGCCTGGAGCTGGAGCTCACCGAGGGTATGCGCTTCGACAAGGGCTACATCTCCGCGTACTTCATGACCGACCCGGAGCGTATGGAGGCCGTCTTCGACGACCCGTACATCCTGATCGTCAACAGCAAGATCTCGTCGGTGAAGGACCTGCTCCCGATCCTCGAGAAGGTCATGCAGGGGGGCAAGCCGCTGCTGATCATCGCCGAGGACCTGGAGGGCGAGGCCCTGGCCACGCTGGTGGTCAACAAGGTGCGCGGCACCTTCAAGTCCGTCGCCGTCAAGGCGCCGGGCTTCGGTGACCGCCGCAAGGCCATGCTCACCGACATCGCCATCCTCACCGGTGGCCAGGTCATCAGCGAGGAGGTCGGCCTCAAGCTCGACGCCGTCAGCCTCGACATGCTGGGCCGGGCCCGCAAGGTCGTGGTGACCAAGGACGAGACCACGATCGTCGACGGCGCCGGTGACGCCGAGCAGATCCAGGGCCGGGTCAACCAGATCCGGGCCGAGATCGACAAGAGCGACTCCGACTACGACCGGGAGAAGCTGCAGGAGCGCCTGGCCAAGCTGGCCGGCGGTGTTGCGGTGATCAAGGTCGGCGCGGCCACCGAGGTCGAGCTGAAGGAGCGCAAGCACCGCATCGAGGACGCCGTCCGCAACGCGAAGGCCGCCGTCGAGGAGGGCATCGTCCCGGGTGGTGGCGTCGCGCTGGTGCAGGCCGGCAAGACCGCCTTCGACAAGCTGGACCTGACCGGTGACGAGGCGACCGGCGCCCAGATCGTCAAGATCGCGCTGGACGCCCCGCTGCGGCAGATCGCCGTCAACGCCGGCCTCGAGGGCGGCGTGGTCGTCGAGCACGTCCGCAACCTGGAGGCGGGCCACGGCCTCAACGCCGCCAACGGCGAGTACGTGGACCTGCTGGCCGCGGGCATCATCGACCCGGCCAAGGTGACGCGCTCGGCGCTGCAGAACGCGTCGTCGATCGCGGCGCTGTTCCTCACCACCGAGGCCGTCGTGGCGGACAAGCCGGAGAAGACCCCGGCCGCCCCGGCTGGCCCGGGTGGCGGGGACATGGACTTCTGAGTCCAGTTCCAACCGGAGAAGGGGCGGGCCGCTGACGCGGTCCGCCCCTTTCCGTATGCGCGCTGACCCGGTGACCCCCGTCGATCATGCAGTTATGGTGGGCGAAAGACCCGGCTATGCCCCTTTTGCGGGGCACCACAACTGCATGATCGACGGGCGCCGACGCGGCGGGGCCCGTCAGGTTGGTAGTGGGCGCTGGTTGCGGCGCTTTTGCGCCGGGTCGTACGGGGCGCGCAGCTGGATCGGCGCGTCCACCATCTCGATCGGTTCCTCGGTCAGTGGCTCACCGGCGTCGGCCATCTCCGCGAGCTGCTCGGCGTCGCCGTAGTCGAGCCGGTCGATCGGGAAGTGGCCGGGGAGATGGCCGACCGGCGTCCAGGTGACGGGCGCGACGTCGTCGGTCTGTTCGTCGTCCGTGGTCATGGCTGCCTCCTCTACCGAAACGGTAGGGGGCCGGAATGGCAGATGCGGGCGAATGGCGTTATCTAGGTCTATATCCTATTCGCCCGTTATTGAATTTCGAGCGCTTTCCGGTACAGGAAGAAGACGCGCTCGATCCGCGCGCCCGCACTGCGCGAGTAGAACGGTACCGGGCCCACCCAGCCGATCTGGGCCGAATCGTGCCCGGCCGCCCGCTGATCGGCCAGGCAGCGGCGTAGCAGCACCCCGCCGATCCCCGAACCCTCGGCCGCCGGGGCGGTGCCCATCGGACCGAACCAGCTCGGCCGGGACGACCCGTACGCGGCGAAGGCGACCACCTCGCCGTCGCGTTCGGCCAGGTGGCAGCCGGCCCCCGGGCGGCCCACCGATCCGGCCAGCTCGGCGTCCCACGTACCGCCGAACGTGCCACGGGCGAGCGCGACCAGCGCCGGCAGGTCGGCCGGCTCCGCCCGGCGCACCGTGATCCCCTGCGCGGCGAGCCGGTGCTCCGCGGCCTCGGTCGACCGCAGTGCGGGCGACCCGTCGTACGACAGGTCGGCTGTCATGTTCCACGCCGTCCGGTCCTGCCGGTAGCCGAGCGCGAGCGCCGCGCAGACCGCGGGCGTGTAGCGGACGTCGATGCCGGGCCACGCGTAGTAGGGCGGATTACCGGCGAGGAGCACCTCGCTCGCGCCCAGCCCGGCGAGCCGCCGTTCCGCGGCGGCCAGCAGCGCCCGGCCGGTGCCGCGGCGGCGGTGCTCCGGCGCGACCGCCAGGAGGTCCACGTGCCCGAGCCGCTGATCGGTCCCGGACATCGAGCCGACGAGTACGCCGGCCAGCTCCGCCCCCCGGTACGCGCCGACGGCCACGACCGGCCGGTCGGCCGCGGCCCGGGTCCACACCGCGTCCACGATCACGGTCGCCTCGGCGGCGTCCTCCGGCAGGTCCAGCGCCTGCTCGCAGAGCCGGCTGGCGGCCGCCGCCGAACCGGGGGCCAGGTCGGCGATCTCGATCTCCGCGTCCATGGTGGCCGACCCTAGATCACCGGGTACGGGTGCGCGCAAGATCCCGCCGGGTCAGCGGGCGGCCCGCACGGCCGCGTACGCGTTCACAACCCCCGCGCCCGTGATGTCGGCCAGCCCTCCGCACGCGTCCGCCGGATCGCTCGCCCGGTAGGTCGGCGTGGCCGGGGTGGCGGTCTCCCGGAGCAGCCGCCGGGTCCGATCGACGTCGCCGACGAGCGACGGGTTGGCCGACCACATCAGCGCCACGACGCCGGCCACCTGCGGCGTCGCCATCGACGTGCCGTCGAGTGTGCCGTACCCGCCACCCGGCATCGCCGAGCGCACCCCGACGCCCGGGGCCAGCACGTCGGGCTTCGGGGCGCCGCCCGGGGCCGGCCCCCGGGAGGAGAATTCCGCCACCCGGTCCTCCGCGTCCACCGCGCCCACGGTCAGCACATCCGGATACGGTGCGGGCGGGTCGTCGATCGACGCGCACCAGGGGCCGGTGTTGCCGGCCGCGGCCGCCACGAAGATGCCGGCGGCGTCGAGGGCGGCGGTGGCCGGCCGGAGCACGCCCGCGTCGCAGCCCTCGATGCCCGGGCAGCCCCAGGAGTTGGTGAGGATGTCGGGGGCCCGCTCGGGACGACCGGCGGTGAACGGGTCGCCGCCGAGCGGGAACGGGGCCAGCATGAACTGGAGGCAGTCCAGGTAGTGCGCCGGGCTGCCCAGGTTGCGGTCCAGGTTCACGCAGCCGACCCACTGGGCCCCCGGGGCGACCCCGATGCCGCCGCGCCCGACCGCGCTGCCGAGGGTGTGCGTACCGTGCCCGCCCGCGTCGGTGGGCGAGCGGGTGCCGTCCCACGGGTCGAACCAGGAGTCGTCGCCGCCCCGGAACCCGTCCGCCAGCGCGGGGTGCCGGCCGTCCACACCGGAGTCCGAGCTGCCGATCACGATGCCGGTGCCGGTCACCCCCAGTTGCGACCAGACCTGGTCGGCGCCGATCCGGCGGATGTTCCACTCCGGGCCGGTCGGGGCGGGGTCGGTGCCCCGGGTGGTGCCGGCCGGCGCGGGCAGGGGACGCAGCCGCTGGCTCACCAGCACCCGGGCCACCTCCGGCCGGCCGGAGAGCCACGCCCGCACCGCCGGCCCACCGTCCACCTCGATCGCGTTGACCAGGTAGTACGGCGTGGGGCGCAGCCCCAACCGGTTGAGGTCGCGGCGCAGCCCGGCCTGCGTACGGTCGGCGGTGGCGACCAACCGCCGGTACACCTCGGCCGCCCGCGCGTCCCGACCGGCCCGCCCCGGCGCGGCGGCCGGTAGGCCGCTCAGGTCGGCCTGCTCGCGCAGCACCACGAACAGCCGCTCGCCGTACAGGCCGGGCTGCCCCGGTCCCGCGTCGACCGCGGCGAGCGCCACCAGCAGCACCGCGGCGGTGACGGCCGCCGTCCGCCGGCGCGGGGTGCGACCGCGCGGCCGGGCGAGCAGCACGCCGTACGTGACGGCGACCAGCAGCGCGACCGCGAGCCCGGCACCGGCGGCGACCGCCACCCAGAACGGCACGTCCCGGCTCCCGGCCAGAAGCAGGGTGATCTCCTCGGGATCGGCGAAGGCCAGCGGCCCGAACGCGGCGAGCCCGACCAGCCACCGGGCCGGCCCGGCGGGGATCCGGCCGGCCGGGTGCCGGCGGCGGGCGGCCGCGTGGAGCGTGGCCAGCGCGAACCCGGCCGGAGGCAGGGTGACGAGGGCGGGCAGTTGCGCGCCGGACTGGCCGGCGCCGGCGGCGATCAGGAGCAGCGCCACCCCGGCGACCAGGCCGCCCACGAGCACGAGGCGGGCGGGCCGGGGCTGGTCGCCAACCGCGAACCGGTCCCAAAAGGCGCTGTCGAGCAGCACTCCGGCCACCGCCCCGAGGGCCGCGGCGGCGAGCGCGGCGAGGACGGTCTCCAGCAACCCGCCCAGCGCACCGAGCCAGGCCCAGGGCAGCAGCAGCGCGAACCCGGCCGCCATCGCGAGCAACGTGACGGGACCGGGCCGGAAGCGCGCACGCCGCGCCGGGCCGGTAGCGCCGGGACTGTCTCCCGCGTCGCGACCGGACGAGTCGCCGGGACCGTCCGTGCCGTCTGTGCGGGGGCTGACTGCGCCGGGACCGTCCGTGCCGTGCGTGGGGGGGCTGACTGCGCCGGGGCCGTCCGTGCGGGAGGCGGCCGGGGGTGTGCCGGCCGGCGTCGTGGGGCGGCGGGCGAGCCGGCGCAGCACGAGCGCGGCCAGGACGGCCATCGCGGCAAGGCCCGCGAGGTACGCCTCGTGGTGCACCGGCGGGACGGCCCGGAGCAGCCCGAACAGGCCGAGCAGCAGGACGCCGACCAGCCAGGCGCGACCGGTGGCGCGGACCGCGGCCGAGCGGGGCAGGAGGGCGAGCAGCACGGTGGGCGTCCCGACCAGCACCACGGTCAGCAGGCTCACGGCCGGCCAGAGCCACACCGCGCGGTCCCGGCCGAGGCCGAGCAGCAGCTGGTCGACCAGCCAGCCGGCCGCCTGCCCGAACACGGTGACGGCGACGATCCAGCAGCCGGTCAGCACCGCCGCCACCACCGGCCAGGGCCCGGGGCGGGGGGCGGCGGGCGGGCGGGCGTCCGCCCAGGGCGGGGGTACGGCCTGCATTGAGAAACAGTACGACGAGGCACCGACGCCGGCCCTCCCCCGGGGCGGGCGGACGCCGCGACGACCGGCCACGCGATCGTGATCCACACCAGCTCGGCGAGGTGGCGGTGTCGACCACACCGGGACCCCGCCACATCGGCGATCCGGAGTCGATCACGGCGGTGGCCAGTGCCGTGGCCGCGGCGCTGGGACGCGAGGCGTCGACGCGTACGTGCCGACGGATGGTCTTGGCGGTTACGGTGGACGGGTGCGCGACCCCAACGTGTCCCGATCCGTAGCCGGCCGGCTGTCGCCCGATCGGCGTGCCGACGACCTGCGCCGACTCCGCGCGGAACGGTTCGACGTGCTGGTGATCGGTGGCGGGGTGACCGGGGCGGGCGCCGCCCTGGACGCGGCCTCCCGAGGGTTGAAGGTGGCCCTCGTCGAGGCGCGGGACTTCGCGGCCGGCACCTCCAGCCGGTCCAGCAAGCTCATCCACGGCGGGCTGCGCTACCTGGAGCAGTTGGAGTTCCACCTGGTGCACGAGGCGCTCACCGAGCGGGGGCTGCTGGCCACCCGGCTCGCGCCGCACCTCGTACGGCCGGTGCCGTTCCTCGTGCCGCTGCCGGCCGGCCGGGGGCTGCGCGACCTGCCCGCTCGGACCTTCCGCCGTTCCTACTACGGCACCGGCGTCGCCGCGTACGACGTCTTCGCCGGCCTCTTCGGCACCGGTCGGGGCATGCCCCTGCACCGGCACCTGACCCGCGAGGGCGCGCGGCGGATCTTCCCGAGCCTGCGGGCGGACGCCCTGGCCGGGGCGATCCGCTACTACGACGGGCAGGTCGACGACGCCCGGCTCGTGGTGACGCTGGCCCGCACCGCGGCGAGCCTCGGGGCCACCGTGGTGAGCAGCGCACGCGCCGTTGGCCTGATCCGGCAGGCGCGGGAGGTGACCGGCGTCCGGGTGCGCGACCTGGAGGCGCCGGCCGGGTCGCCGGACGCTGAGTTCGAGGTACGGGCGCGTACGGTCATCGCGGCCACCGGCGTGTGGAGCGACGACATGTCGCGGATGCTCAACGACGTCGGGCTGCGCCCCGGGATGCGGGTACGCGCGTCCAAGGGCGTGCACCTGGTGGTGCCGCGGTCGGCGATCACCGGCGAGGCCGGGCTGATCCTGCGCACCGCCACCAGCGTGCTCTTCGTCATCCCGTGGGGCGGGCACTGGATCATCGGCACCACCGACACCGACTGGCGGCTGGACCGCTCGCACCCGGCCGCGTCCGCGCGCGACATCGACTACCTGCTCGACCAGGTCAACACCGTCCTGGACCGGCCGCTCACCACGGCCGACATCGAGGGCGTGTACGCGGGGCTGCGCCCGCTGCTGGCAGGGGAGGCCGATTCCACCTCGAAGCTCTCCCGGGAGCACGCCGTCGTCGAGCCCATGCTCGGGTTGCTGCTGGTCGCCGGCGGGAAGTACACGACGTACCGGGTGATGGCCTCGGACGTGGTCGACCGGGCCGCGCGGAGGCTCGGCGGCGTACGCCCGTCGCGCACCGCGGACCTGCCGCTGCTTGGCGCGGACGGGTACCCGGCGATGTGGCGGGACCGGGCCGACCTGGCCCGCCGGCACGGCGTCCCGGTCGGCGTGGTCGAGCACCTGCTGGAGCGGTACGGGACGCTGACCCTCGACCTGCTCGCGCTGATCGACGCCGAGCCGCTGCTCGGCACCGCGCTGGCCGGTGCGCCGGAGTACCTGGCCGCCGAGGTCACCTACGCGGCGCGCGCCGAAGGGGCGCTGCACCTGGAGGACGTGCTCACCCGGCGTACGCGGATCTCCTTCGAGACCAGCCACCGCGGCGTCGACTCGGCAGAGCACGCCGCCGAGCTGATGGGGGCGGTGCTCGGCTGGGACGCCGCGCGCCGGGCGCGTGAGGTCGAGCACTACCGGGCCCGGGTCGAGGCGGAGCGGCAGTCCCAGCTCATGCCGGACGACGTGGCGGCCGACGCGGCCCGGCTCGGCGCCCCCGACGTCCGGGGGTACGCCGCGGACCGGGGCGGTGACGGCGACCCGGCCGAGCTGTCGTCCTGACCGCCATAAGCTACCGAGGTGTAGGGCTACCAGGCGCAACCTACGGTGCTGTAGCTTCCGGCGAGTGGTTCGTTCTCGTTCACGTCTGCTCGTCCCTCTCCTCGGCGCGGTGCTGGCTGCCGCGTTGACCGGATGCTCCCTGGGTCACGCGGCGACCACCGAGGACACATCCGCGGCGAGCGACGCGGCCGCCGGCCTGCCGGGGCCGGACGCCCCGACCACCGTGGGCGATGGCCAGGTCACGCTGGTGCAGCAGGTCGGCGGTAACGGTCCACTGCGTACCCTGCGGGTGGAACGCGACGGCGCGTGGAAGTGCTTCGACTGCGCCGGCGACGGCGTCAACTCGACCGGCGCTCTCGACGCCGAGCAGGTGAGCCGGTTGCAGCAGCTGCTCGCCGACCCGGCGCTGGCGGGGGAGACCGACGCGGCACGGCGCTACCGGGCCACCTGCATCGACGCGTTGACCTCCAGCCTGCTCACCGCCGCCGGCCCCATCACGTCCCAGGACTGCCCGGGCGCCGCCCGACCGGCGATCGCCGGCGAGATCCTCCTGCTGCTCACCCAGGCCACGCCCGCCGAGCTGAAGGGCTGATCCGCCGGGCGGCACCGCGCGCCGGGCGTCACCCGTGCCGGCTCAGAGCACCTTGCCGGGGTTCAGCATTCCGGTCGGGTCCAGCGCCGCCTTGATGGCCTGCTGCACGCGTACGCCGACCGGCCCGATCTCCCGGGCCAGCCAGTCCCGCTTGAGCAGCCCCACCCCGTGCTCGCCGGTGCAGGTGCCGCCCAGGTCCAGACCGAGCTTCATGATCTCGTCGAAAGCCCGCCGGCCGCGCTCCAGGCTGGCCGGGTCGGCCCGGTCCACCACGATGTTGGGGTGCATGTTGCCGTCGCCGGCGTGGCCCACCACGCCGATCGGCACCTCGCACTCGGCGGCGATGCGGGCCACCCCGTCGAGCAGAGCGGCGAGCGCGCCGCGCGGCACCGCCACGTCGTCGATGACGAGGCCGCCGTTGCCGCCCGGGTACGCGTCCGCCGCGAACTTCTCCATGGCCGGGTGGGCGAGGCGGCGGGCCTGCAGCAGGGCGGCAGCCTCGACGGCGTCGGTGGCAGCGTAGACCTCGTCCGCGCCGGCCGACTCGCAGACCTCGGCGAGGGCGGCCAGGTCGTCGGCCGCGCGGGTGCCGGTGTCGGCGGCGGCCAGCAGCAGGGCCTGGGCGTCGGTGCGGAGACCCATCGGCTGGTACGCCTCGATGGCCCGCAGGTGGGTCTGGTCCAGCAGTTCCAGCAGGCTCGGGCTGAGCCCGCGGGCGGCGATCTCGGCCACCGCGGTGCCGGCCGCCGCGGTCGACGGGAAGACCGCGACCAGGGTGAGCGACTCCGCGGGGGCGGGACGCAGCGCCACGGTCACCTCGGTGACGACGCCGAGGGTGCCCTCGGAGCCGACGAAGAGCCGGGTGAGGTCGTAGCCGGCCACTCCCTTGGCGGTCCGCCGGCCGGTACGCAGCACCTCGCCCGAGGCGAGCACCACCTCGAGGCCCAGCACGTACTCGGTGGTGACGCCGTACTTGACGCAGCACATGCCGCCCGCGTTCGTGGCGACGTTCCCGCCGATCGTCGACGACTCCCAGGAGCCGGGGTCCGGCGGGTACCAGAGGCCCTGCTTCGCGACGGCCGCGGCGAGGGTGGCGTTCACCACGCCCGGCTGCACCACCGCGATGCGGCTCACCGGGTCGATCTCCCGGATCTCGTCCATGGCGACGGTGCTGAGCACCACGGCGCCGTCGACCGCGTTGGCCGCGCCGGCGAGGCCGGTCCGCGCGCCCTGCGGCACCACGGGTACGCCGTACCTCCCGGCCGCCCGGACCACGGCGACGACCTCCTCGGTGCTGTGTGGCCGGGTGACGACGAGCGGGGTGCCGGCCGCGCAGAGGTCGGCCTCGTCGCGCTCGTGCATGCGCAGCAGGTCCGGGTCGGTCAGCACGGCGCTCTCGCCGAGCGCGGCGCGCAGGTCGTCGATGAGGGGGGATCCGGCCATGCTGGAGAGGCTAGGTGCCCGGCCGCCGATCATCAACATGATCGACAAGGCCGGGCTAGGTTGGTGGGCATGCTCTACCTGGACCGGCCCGGCTGGCCGTCCCGGGGCCGGCTCTGGTCCCATCTCGTCAGCGACGTCTCCTATGCCGAGTTGCACGCGTTCGCGGAGGCGCTCGGCGCGCCCCGGCGCGGCTTCGACCGCGACCACTACGACCTGCCCGCCGAGCGGTTCGCGATGGCGGTCTGGCTCGGTGCGCGGGTCGTGCCCAGCCGCGAGCTGGTCCGGCTGCTCCGGGAGGCGGGCCTGCGCCGGCCGAAGCACCTGTCGCGGCCCCGCCCCCGGCCCGCCGATCATGGACTTGTGGTGCCCGGCCCGACCGCATAAGCACCTTTCGCGGCCCACCACAACTGCATGATCGCCGGGGTCAAGGGCGGGTCAGGGCGGCTAGTTCTCTTGTCAGGTTCGCGCGGGCTCGTTGTTCCCACTGCTCGTGCAGCTTGGGGAGGCGGAACAGGGTGGGCAGGGCCAGCAGGCCGTGGAGCACCCTCGCTCGGCCGGCCCGGAAGTCCGCGTCGGGCACGTGGGCGTACTCGCGCCGGACCGCGGCCGCGTACCGGTCGTACGCCGGCTCGGGCGCGGCGAGCACGGAGAGGTCGGCGTCACAGAGCAGCGCGCCGTCGGCGTCGCCCGCGGCGACCTCGTGCCCGGCGGTGAGCAGGACGAGCCGCCGTACCTCGGTCACCGCGGCGGGCGGCAGGCCGACCCCGGCGAGCAGGCGGCCGGCCAGGTCGGCGCTGTCCCGCTCGTTGGCGTCGCCGGCGGCCCGCGGGTTGTAGACCGCGTCGTGGCACCAGGCGGCCAGCCGCACCAGGTCCGCCCGGTCGGCCAGCCCGGCGTACCGGTCGACCACGTCGAGCACGGCGCGCAGGTGGTCGATCGTGTGGTAGTGCCGGTGCGGCTCCCGCCAGCGGCGCACCAGCTCGTCACCGGCGTCGGTCAGCCCCGGGCCGGCCGCGCCGGCACCCGTGGCCGCGGCCCGCCAGCGGTCGAGAAGATCAGGCACCCGACGAGTCTGCCGCACCGGCGGTCCCCACCGCACCGGGAGGATTCACCCGGCGTGCTGCGGGTAGTACCGGCTATGGCCGTGGCTCGGGGGCGTGGACGCCTGTCGCGCGTGCACCCCAAGAAGCTGAGCCGAGGGCTGGCCGACGTCGACAGCGAGCGCATCGCGGACGCGGTGGACGAGCTCCGCCATCGCAGCAAGGCGACGTTCCACGACCGGCTGCACCGCGTACGGATGGCCGCGGGGCTGGCGGTGCAGGCGGGGATCGCGGCGGCTCTCTCCTACCTGGTGTCGCACCGGCTGCTCGGCAACCCGCAGCCGGTCTTCGCGCCGATCTCGGCGGTCGGCACCCTGGCGGCCTCGGTCGGCCAGCGGTTCCGCCGCACCGTCGAGCTGATCGCCGGGGTGGCGATCGGGGTGGCGCTCGGGGACGGGCTGATCTACCTGGTCGGCACCGGAGCCTGGCAGCTCGGGCTCGTGGTGACCGCGGCCATCCTGCTGACGATCTTCGCGGGCGCGAGCGTGGCCGTCGTGATCCAGGCGGCCGCGACCGCCGTACTGATCGTGACCCTGAGCCCGTCCACCCAGAACCTGGAGATACCCCGGTTCGTCGACGCCGCCGTTGGCGGTGGCATCGCCCTGCTGGTGACCTCTGTGCTGTTCCCGCTCAACCCGCTGCGGGTGCTCAACCGGGCGGCCCGACCGGCGCTGGACCTGCTCGCCGCCCAGCTCGACGCCACCGCCGACGGGTTGCGGGAGCGGGACCGGGCGAAGGTGCAGCGGGCGTTGGACCGGCTGCGCAACAACAAGGAGGAACTGAACACCTTCACGGAGGCGATCGAGGGGGCGAAGGAGACCACGACGCTCTCGCCGGCGCGCTGGCACCGCCGGAACGAGTTGGCCCATTACGCGGAGGCGGCCGACCCCATCGACCGGGCGATGCGCAACAGCGGCACCCTCATCCGCCGCTCGGTCACCCTCATCGAGGACGAGGAGCCGGTCCCCGAACCGATGCCGGACGCGGTGTCCGACCTGGCCGAGGCGGTCCGCCTGCTCAAGCACGAGTTCGCGGTGGGCGACGAGCCGGAGAAGGCCCGGGAGCGGTCGCTGCGCGCGGTCAGCGAGGCCGGGCGGGCCTACGCCGCCGGGGTGGGCTTCTCCGGCAGTGTGGTGGTCGCGCAGGTGCGTACCGCGGCGAGCGACCTGCTGGTGGCCTCCGGGATCGAGCAGGAGGAGGCGAACCGGCTGATCCGGCAGTCGTTCGGCGGCCAGGAGGGGCCCCGGGGCGCGGGGCCCGAGCCGGCCGGAGCGCCGAAGCCGCCCACCGCGCCCCCGGTCGGCTAAGAACCGGGCTCACCCGAGCGTGGCGAGGGCCGCCAGCAGCCGGTCGACGTGCTCCTCCGTGCTGCCGAGGCCGATGCTGGCGCGCAGCGCGGTCGGCGGCAGATTCCGCCGTCCGGTACGCGCGGCCGCCTCGGCGAGCAGCCGCCGCGCCAGCGGGTGGGCGCAGAAGAGGCCGTCCCGCACCCCGATGCCGTGATCGCGAGCCAGTACGGCCGCCACGTCGGCGGAGTCCCGGCCGGCCACCGCGAACGACAAGATGCCCACGCGGGGCGCGTCGGGGCCGAAGGTACGCAGCTCCACGACGTGCGGCAGGGCGGCGAGGCCGTCCCGCAGCCGGCCGAGCAGCCGCTGCTCCTCGTCGTGCAGCGCGGCCCGGTCCGCGTCGGCGAGGGCGTCGCACACCGCGGCCAGCGCCACCGCGCCGAGCAGGTTCGGCGTGCCGCCCTCGTGCCGCGCCGGCCCCACCGCCCAGTCGACCTCGTGGGTGCCCGCCCCCACCCGGCTCGTGGCCCCGCCCCCGGCCAGGTACGGCGGGGCGGCGTCCAGCCAGTCGGCCCGCCCGATCAGCGCGCCGGCGCCGAACGGGGCGTAGAGCTTGTGACCGGAGACGGCGAGGTAGTCGACGTCGAGGGCGAGCAGGTCCACCGGCGCGTGCGGGGCCAGCTGCGCGGCGTCCAGCGCGATCCGGGCCCGGTGGCGGTGGGCCACGCGGGCCAGCTCGGCCACCGGCCAGCGCTCGCCGGTCACGTTGCTGGCCCCGGTGACCGCGACCAGCACCGGCAGCCCCGGATTGCCGGCGCGGCGCAGCTCGGCGAGCGCCGCGTCCAGCGCACGGACCGCGTCGCCCGCGTCGGCGGGCACGGGCAGCCGGACCGAGCCGCGCGGCCAGGGCAGGAGGTTGGCGTGGTGCTCGGCGGCGAACGTGACCACGGCAGTGCCGGCGGGCAACGCCCGGGCCAGCAGGTTCAGGGCGTCGGTCGTGTTGCGCGTGAAGATCACGTGGTCGTCGGCCCGGGCGCCGAAGAAGTCGCCGACCGTCTGCCGGGCCCGCTCGTAGGCGAGGGTGCAGCGGCGGGAGAGGGCACCGGCGCCGCGGTGCACGCTCGCGTACCACGGCAGCAGCGCGGCCACCGCGTCGGCCGCGGCCCGCGAGCACGGCGCGGTGGCCGCGTAGTCCAGGTTGATCTCACCCGGTACGCCGAGCACGTCGAGCGGCCGGGCGGCGGCCCGGGCGGTCGACGGAGCGGGCGATACGGGTACGAGGGTGACGGACATGCCGGAACCTCCGGGGCCAGGGACCCCGGGTCGGCGTCGGGACGGGGTCCGCGCTTGCCCGGCACACGAATCGGGGCCGGGCCCGGTCATCACCCGGGGCACCCCACCGCGAACCTCGACGAGGGTTGCCGGCCAGCAAGCCGGGGCTTGACGCTGGCGCTCGTGACCTGCCGGCAGCATAGCGGCTGCCGATGCGCCCGAACCAGCCGGTCCGGGCTGGCTACGCTGACCGCATGGCCGACACCCCGCCCGGCGGAACGCCGCCGTCGCCGACCGTGCCTTCCGCCCCGCCCGCGTCCGGTCCCGTCCCCCAGATGCTGCGACGCCGACGCCGCTGGCGGCGGCCCCTGGTGTTCGGCGGGGTGGTGCTCTTCATCGCCGCGTGCGCGGTCTTCATGGTCTGGACCATCGGCGAGAACATCGGCGCCCAGGCGCTGCTGATCGGCGTGGTGGCCGCCATCCTCCCGGTGCCCGTGCTGGTCGCCTGCTTCCTGTGGCTCGACCGGTACGAGCCCGAGCCCCTGAAGTACCTCATCTTCTGCTTCGCCTGGGGCGCGTTCGTCTCCACGGCCGCCTCGCTGACGGTCAACGACTTCGCCGCCGCCCGGATCGCCGACGCGGGGCTGCCGGCGGCACTCACCGGCGTGCTCGTGGCGCCGTTCATCGAGGAGACCACGAAGGCACTCGGGCCGATCCTGCTGCTCGTCTTCCGGCGGCGGGAATGGTCCGGCATCACCGACGGCCTCGTCTACTGCGGGCTGTCCGCGATCGGCTTCGCCATGGTCGAGAACATCCTCTACCTCGGTGGGTACGGCTTCGCGTCCGGCGCCGAGCGGTTCGGGCCGGCGACCGGTGCGCAGCAGGTCATCGCCATCTTCATCGTCCGGATCCTGCTGTTCGGGTTCGCCCACCCGCTCTTCACCTCGATGACCGGTGTGGGGTTGGGCATCGCCGCCCGCTCGCCCGACCGGCGCGTCCGGGTGCTGGCCCCGATCGCCGGCCTGCTGGTGGCCATGATGCTGCACGGCACGTGGAACCTGTTGCCGACGCTGAGCCAGGCGACGGGCCAGGCGCTGATCATGCTGTACGGGTTCATCGGGGTGATGGTGCCGATCTTCTTCGGCATGGTGGGGCTGGCGGTGTGGCTGCGCGCCTGGGAGGGGCGGCTCACCGAGCGGCGGTTGCCGGACTACGTCCGGGCCGGCTGGCTGAGCCCGCCGGAGGTCGCGGCGTTGAGCAGCCTCGGCCGGCGGCACGCGGCCCGTACGTGGGCGCGTCGGGTCGCCGGGGACGCCGGGGTGCGCGCGATGCGCGGCTACCAGTTCGCGGCCACCCGGCTGGCGCTGCTGCGCGACGGGTCGTTGCGCGGTCTGGACCGCAAGCCGGCGGACCGGGAGCGGACGGCCCGCGAGGAACGGGAGCTGCTGGAGTCGATCGGGGCGTACCGGTCCTTCTTCGTCGGCCGGGACCCGCAGGCGCCCACCGGGGTCTGGGACGGCAACCGCTACCACCTGCGGTTCCCCGACGGCTCCGAGCGCACCGTGGACGCCCCGGAGGAGCCCGTGGTGCCGATCCCGGTGGTGCTCGGCGGCCCGTCACCCGTCCACCCGGTGCTGCCGCCCACGCCGGGCTGGCCCGGTCCGCCGCCGGGCTGGCCCGGGCGCGCCTGAGCGCCTCGCGCGCCTGGCCGGCCGGGCGGCGAGGTCAGGTCATCAGGCTCGTGAGGAAGTCACCGAGCCCCTGGAACATCGCCACGAGCCCCGCTCCGATCGCCTTGAAGATGTTCGCCGCACCGTCCGGCCGGAACGCCATGAAGTAGATCAGGAACGCGATGAAGCCCCAGAACAGCAGCTTCCTGATCCATTCGGGCATCGTCCCTCCCCAGGGCCGGTGGTGCGGCTGGCTTCCCGGAGGAGGGCGGCGCAAACGACGTGCGGGGCGGCGAACCCCGCGTCCGCGCTAGAGGTAGAGGCCCGTGGCGTCGTTCTCTACGCGCTCGGCGGCCACGGCGTGGACGTCGCGTTCGCGTAGCAGGACGTAGCCACGGCCGTGCAGCTCCACCTCGGAGCGGTCGTCGGGATCGAAGAGGACCCGGTCGCCGGAGACGATGGAGCGGACGTTCGGACCCACGCCGACGGCGGTGGCCCACGCCAGACGCTTGCCCACCGCCGCGGTCGCCGGGATCACGATGCCGGCGCTGGAGCGGCGCTCGCCCTCGCTCCCGTCCATCCGGACCAGCACGCGGTCGTGCAGCAGGCGGATCGGCAGGCCGGAGTCGAGATTGTTGTCGGCGGTCACGCCGCAGACGGTACCGCGTCGCGCCCGGCCCGCCGCCGACGGTTGGCGGGCAGGTGACCGGGGCAATGTGTGGCGGAACTGCCCTATGGTGGCGGGGGCCGGCGTATGCTGTCCGACCTGTCGCCGTGGGCTGACCGGTCGTCTTGCCAGGAGGTGCGCTTGAGCCGCTTCGAGCGGGTACGCGGCCGGCTCCGCCGCGCGTACGAGTCGGGACGGGCATCCGTACGGTCCGGTCGGGCGGCGTCCGGCGACGCCGGAGAGGAGGGCGGAGTGGCCTCACCGGCCTCGCCCGGCCCGGTCGCGCCCCCGACGGCCACCGTGGTCGGCGGGGAGCCGCCGGCCGGCCCGCCGCCCACGTCGTCGAGCACCACCAGCCGGGACGACGCCGAGGTCCCGCACGCGCTGCGGATCGCCTCCGCCTGGTCGTGGCGCCTCATCGTGATCGGCCTCGTGGCCTGGGCGCTGCTGCGGATCGTCGGCACCATCCGCATCGTCATCATCCCGCTCGCCATCGCGCTGCTGCTCTCGGCGCTGCTGGCGCCTGCCGTGGGCTGGCTGCTGCGGGCCCGCTTCCCCCGCTCGCTGGCGACCGCGGTGGTGCTGGTCGGCGGCCTGGCCGCGGTGGTCGGCACGCTGACCCTCGTGGTGAACGAGTTCATCCGCGGGGTGCCGGAGCTGAGCGAGAAGTCCTCGCAGGGCGTCCGGCAGATCCAGAACTGGCTCAAGACCGGCCCTCTGCACGTCTCGGACAGCCAGCTCGACCGCTACATCGACGAGGGTCAGCAGTGGGTCAGCCAGAACACCGAGCGGTTCACGAGCGCGGCGACCACCACGGCCGCCACGCTCGCCGAGGTGCTGACCGGGACGCTGCTGGTGCTGTTCGCCACGTTCTTCTTCCTGCGTGACGGCAACAAGATCTGGCGTTTCCTGGTCCGGCTGCTGCCGGTGGCCGCCCGCTGGCGCGTGGACGACGCCGGCCGCGCCTCCTGGGCCACCCTCGTGGCCTACGTCCGGGCCACGGTCCTGGTGGCCTTCATCGACGCCGTGGGCATCGGCATCTTCCTGGTGATCTTCGACATCCCGTTCGCGTTCCCGCTGGCCGCGCTGGTCTTCCTGGGGGCGTTCATCCCGATCGTCGGTGCGGCGCTCTCCGGCGGCGTGGCCGTGCTGATCGCGCTCGTCGACAGCGGCCCGGTGACCGCCCTCATCATCCTGGGCGCCGTGATCGGCGTGCAGCAGCTCGAGGGGCACGTGCTCCAACCGTTGATCATGGGCCGCGCGGTGGCCATCCACCCGCTCGCCGTGATCATCGGCATCGCGGCCGGTGTGGTGCTCGCCGGCATCACCGGAGCGCTGGTCGCCGTACCGCTGATCGCCGTGCTGAACACGGGCATCCGCCGCCTCGCGGCCCGTACGGTGCCGGACACCCCGCCCGACGCCGTCGTGGTGGCCTCCCAGGCACCCTGAGGGGCCACCCGCGCCGCGCGGGCGTTGTGGGCCGGCTCAGGAGGCGGCGAGGCGTTGCAGCGCGCCGTGGACGACGTCCCGCCGGGTGGTGTACCAGAACGGCGGCAGCGAGCGGCGCAGGAACGGGCCGTAGCCGCGTGCCGTCTCCAGCCGCGAGTCGAGCACCGCGACCACACCCCGGTCGCCGGTCGCGCGGATGAGGCGCCCCACGCCCTGGGCGAGGCGTACCGCCGCGATCGGCACGCTCACCGCCGCGAACCCCGAGCCGCCCGACGCGTCCACGGCCGCGGCCCGGGCCGCCGCCAGCGGCTCGTCCGGCCGCGGGAAGGGCAGCCGGTCGATCACCACGAGCTGGCAGGAGTCGCCCGGCACGTCCACCCCCTGCCAGAGCGACATCACCCCGAACAGGCAGCTGGCGCGCTCCTCCCGGAACCGGCGGACCAGCAGCGGCAGCGCCTCCTCGCCCTGGAGCAGCACCGGCAGGTCGGTGCGCGCGCGGAGCAGCTCCGCGGCCTGCTGCGCGGCCCGCCGGGAGGAGAAGAGCCCGAGGGTACGCCCGCCGAGCGCCCCGACCAGCGCGAGCAGCTCCTCACCGGCCGCGTCGGGCAGGCCGGACACGCTGGGCCGGGGCAGGTGCGCGGCGACGTACAGGATGCCCTGCCGGGCGTAGTCGAAGGGCGAGCCGACGTCCAGTGACCGCCAGCCCGGCCCGCTGGTGGCCGGGGCCGCCGAGCCGTCGGCGGGCCCCGGCGTGTCGCTGCCCGTGGCACCGGCACCCGCCGGACGCCCCCGACGGGCCGTGGAGGCGGCCAGCGCGGCCGCCGCCGGGGACGGTGGCGACGGGGCCGGCGCCTCGAGCCCGAGCGCGCGGGCCACGGTGTCGAACCGACCGCCCAGCGTCAGGGTGGCCGAGGTGGCCACCACCGTGCGCTCCTCGTAGAGGTGGGTGGCGAGGGTGCCGGCGACCGAGAGCGGTGCCACCACGAGCGCCCGCCGGTTGCCGGTGTCGGACTTCTCCACCCAGGCGACGTCGTGCTCGTCCTCCTCCAGCAACCGCTGGGCCGTGGTGGAGAGCTCGTCGAGGGCCGCCCGGGCCTGCTGCTTGCGTACCGGATCGGGGTCGTCGGCCTTGACGTCGCCGATCGCGTCGAGCGCGGCGCGGGTCGCGGCGTCGAGCAGCGTGCACGCCTCGCGCAGCGGCGCGGGCAGGCCGGCGGTGATCCGCCCGGCGGGTGCCTCGGCGAGCCCCACGGCGAGGGCGTCGCCGGCCGCCGTGAGCGCGTCGGCCGTCTCCGGTCGCAGCAGCGGGCGGGCCCGCCGGGTGGACCGGTCGATCAGCTCCGGCACGAGTTCGGCCTGGGCGGCCGAGGACACCCGGTCGGCCAGCTCGTGCGCCTCGTCGACGACGAGCAGCTTGTGCGGCGGCACGATCTGCCGCCCGGCCAGCATGTCGACCGCGAGGAGGCTGTGGTTGGTGACCACGATGTCGGCCTCCCGCGCACGGGCCCGGGACGCCTCGGCGAAGCACTCGGCGCCGAACGGGCAGCGGGTCGCGCCCACACACTCCCGGGCCGGCATGGAGACCAGCCGCCAGGCCTGGTCGTCGACACCCGGATCCAGCTCGTCCCGGTCGCCGGTCTCGGTCTTCTCCGCCCAGTCCCGCAGCCGCTGGACCTGCTTGCCGAGCCGGCCCGCCTCACCGAGCCATTTCCCGGCGGCCGGGCGGGCGGCCGGGGCGTCGAAGAGGCCGTCCTCCGGCTCCTCCTCGGTCGAGTTGTCCAGCCGGGCGAGGCACAGGTAGTGGTGCCGCCCCTTCAGCACCGCGAACGTGGGCCGGCGGCCGAGCAGCGGCTCGACCGCGTCGGCGAGCCGGGGCAGGTCGTGGTCGACCAGCTGGGACTGCAGCGCCAGGGTGGCCGTGGAGACCACCACCGGCCCGTCGACGGTGAGCGCCGGTGCGAGGTAGGCCAGGGACTTGCCGGTGCCCGTGCCCGCCTGGACGAGCAGGTGCTCGCGGGCGGTCACGCACTCCTCGATGGCCGTCGCCATCTCCTGCTGCCCGGGGCGGGCGGAGCCGCCGGGCACGGCCCCCACGGCCGCCGCGAGCAGCTCCGCGCCGCTCGGCCGGGCACCCCGCCGCCGGCCCCCGCGGGCCGACGGGGCGGTGGAACCGGTGGCGGCGCGGGGTGGGGTCACCGTGCGACGGTACCCGCCGCCGCCGACAGCCGCGGCGCCGATCCGCCGCGTGGCGGCCACGGAGTTCCGACCGGTTACGCCGACGCTACGACGAGTGGGCGGTATCGGTTAGGGTGCGACTCATGCCGAGCGACGTGGTCCGTGTGATCTACCGCAAGTACGACGGCAGCGCGCACCGCGACTACCCGGCCCGTCGGCTCACCGAGGACGATCTCGGCGTCTGGCTCGGCGTTCCCGCCGGCACGAAGTCGGTCTACCACGGCCGGCCCTCGGTGGAGCAGATCCCGTTCGTCCTCCTGGTGCCGCACCACGCCTGGTGGACCGGCATGTTCAACCCTCCGCCGCGCACCAGCGAGGTCTACTGCGACATCGCGAGCCCGGCCCGCTGGGAGTCCGACGACACGGTCCACCTCTTCGACCTCGACCTCGACGTGGTGCGCCGGCGCGCCACCGGCGTCGTCGAGCTGCGCGACGAGGACGAGTTCGCCGAGCACCGGGCCCGCTTCGGCTACCCGGACGAGCTGGTGACCGAGGCGGAGGCGGCGGCGCGGTGGCTCCTCGGCGCGCTCGGCGACGGCACCGAGCCGTTCGCCACCTCGTACCGGAAGTGGCTGGCCCTGGTCGTCTGAGCCGCCGCCCCCACGCTCACCACCGGGGCGGCCACACCTCCGCGGGGTCGAGCGGGGGCAACGCACTGACCTTCTCGGGGTTGAGCTGGTTGTAGACGGCGGTGATCCGGCCGTCGTCCACCGCGAACGCGGTCACCATGCGCAGCGGACGCCCGTCGGTGTGCACGGTCTCGATCTGGAGCCCGAGCACGCCGTCGACCAGCACCGGCCGGGCCAGCACGCGGTGCCGGTAGCGGCCGGCCCGGCCGAACAGGCCCAGGGCGAAGCGGCCGACCGCCTCCGCGCCGACCACCGGCCGGCGGGCGGCCGGGAAGTGCCCGCCGCTGTCGCCCACGAAGACCACGTCCGGGGCCAGCACCTCGAGCAGCCGGGCCAGCTCTCCGGACTCGGTGGCGGCGACGAACGCCTCGACGACCCGCCGCTGCTCGGCCGGGTCCGCCGTCTGCCGGGGAGCGTCCGGGCCGGTGACGGCCCGGCGCGCGCGGGAGGCGAGCTGCCGGGCGGAGACCTCGCTGGTGCCCAGCACCTCGGCGACCCGGGCGAACGGCACGGCGAACACGTCGTGCAGGACGAACGCGACGCGCTGCTCGGGGGCGAGCCGTTCGAGGACCACCATGAGCGCGGTGCCGAGCTGTTCCGTGCGGACCGCCCGCTCGGCGGGGTCGGGCGCGAATCCGTCGGCCCCCGAGCCCTCCAGCGGGGTCACGAGCGGCTCCGGCAGCCACTCGCCGACGTACGCCTCCCGGCGTACGCGGGCGGAGCGGAGCACGTCCAGGCAGATCCGGGCGCAGGTGGTGGTCAGCCAGGCGCGCAGGTCGCGGACCTCGTCCCGCGCGGTGGGGTCGGCGAGCGCGTTCGCGTACCGCAACCAGGTCTCCTGCACGGCGTCCTCGGCCTCGCTCCGGCTGCCCAGCATCCGATGGGCCACGGCCAGGAGCCGCCCTCGCTCGGCCTCGAACTCCGTCGCCAGATCCCGCACCACGCGCTCCTCCCCGCCGGATGACGTCGCCCTGGCGCACATCCTCCCGCCCACTGGACAGTTTCGGGGACCGGGATGTGACAGGGGCATCGCGGCACCCGGCTCGGCGGGCGGATCCGGGGCGGGTGGGTGATGATCCGAGGGTGAGCCAACCTCGGGAGACGGAGATCACGCTGCCGGTCGCCGGGCCGATGCGACGGCTGCTGCGCGTCACGGAACCGGTCGACCTCGGCGCCGTCGACCCGCGGTCGACGCCGGGCCTGCCCGACCGGGCGGTCACCGGGGAGCACCGCAAGGCGTGGGCCCGCGCGCAGGTCGGCCTGCTGGGCGCGGAGCTGGCCCAACAGCAGGAGATGCTCTACGCCACCGCGCAGGCCGCCGAGGCCGGGCGGCACGCCGGCTCGCCGGCGCAGCGGGTGCTGCTGGTCCTCCAGGCGATGGACTCCGGGGGCAAGGACGGGACGATCAAGCGGGTGGCCGGCGCCATGAACCCGTTGGGCCTGCACATCCGCTCGTTCGGCCCGCCGACTCCGGAGGAGCTGCGGCACGACTTCCTGTGGCGGATCCGCCGGGCCCTCCCGCCGCCGGGGTACGTGGGGATCTTCAACCGCTCGCACTACGAGGACGTGCTGGTGGCCCGGGTGGCGTCGCTCGTGCCGGAGGCCACGTGGCGGGCCCGGTACGACGAGATCAACGCCTTCGAACGGGACCTGGCCGACGACGGGGTGACCCTGGTCAAGGTGTTGCTGCACATCTCGTACGCGGAGCAGGGCACGCGCCTGCTCGCCCGCCTCGACGACCCGCGTAAGCACTGGAAGTACAACCCCGCGGACATCGACGCCCGGGCCCGGTGGGACGACTACCAGGCGGCGTACGCGGACGCGCTGGGCCGGTGCGACACGGACGCCGCGCCCTGGTTCGTGGTGCCTGCCGACCGCAAGTGGTACCGCGACTGGGCGGTGGCTCATCTGCTCCATGAGACGTTCGACACTCTTCGCCTGGGGTATCCGCCGGCCGGTTTCGACGTCGCCCGGGAACGCGAGCGGCTGCGTGCTGGGGGAGCGGTGGCTGACGGGACGGTCGAGGTGAACGGCAGGTGAACGACCAGTGAATGCGGGCTGGCCAGGGGTGGGCCGCGAAATTCCGCCCTCCGCCGTTTCCTAGCATTCCCAGGGCAGGCGCCTCGGGAGGCGTCGCCACCCTTCCACCGACACGACGAGGTCCGTGCTGTGAAGTTTTCCTTCCGCCCCACCGAGGGCGCCTTCTACGAGCTCTTCACCAGGGCCGCGCAGAACCTGGTCCGGGGCACCGAGCTGCTGAACGAGCTGGCCCTGCCGGGCGTCGAGGTGCAGTCCGTCAGCGAGCGGCTCACCGAGGTGGAGCACGACAGCGACCAGATCACCCACGACCTGTACAAGAAGATCAACTCGACCTTCATCACGCCGTTCGACCGGGAGGACATCTACCGGCTGGGCTCGCTGCTCGACGACGTGATGGACCACCTGGAGGCGGTGGGGAACCTCCTCTACCTGTACGGCCTCACGAAGCTCCCCTCGCTGCCCAGGGAGATGCACGAGCTCGTCAACGTGCTCGACCAGCAGGCGAAGCTGACCGCCGAGGCGATGCCGCGGCTGAAGTCGATGAAGGACCTCGAGGACTACTGGATCGAGTGCAACCGGCTGGAGAACGACGGGGACCAGGCGTACCGGATGCTGCTCGTGCGGCTCTTCTCCGGTGAGTACGACGCGCTCACGGTGCTGAAGATGAAGGAGGTCGCCGACGAGCTGGAGGCGGCCTGCGACGCCTTCGAGCACGTGGCGAACACCGTCGAGACGATCGCGGTCAAGGAGTCCTGATCCTGTGACACCCGAACTCATCGCCGTGCTGGCGGTGATCGCGGTGGCCTTGGCGTTCGACTACACCAACGGCTTCCACGATGCTGCCAACGCGATCGCGACAAGTGTCTCCACACGGGCCCTGACACCCCGGATCGCCCTCCTGCTGGCCGCGGTCGGCAACTTCGTCGGCGCGCACTTCGGCGCCGGCGTGGCGAAGACGGTCGGCGACGGCCTGGTCACGCTCCCCACGGGGGTGGCCAGCCTCGGGGTGGTCTTCGCCGGTGTGCTCGGCGCGATCGCCTGGAACCTGATCACCTGGTACTTCGGCCTGCCGTCGTCCTCCTCGCACGCGCTCTTCGGCGGCCTGGTCGGCGCCACCCTGCTCGCGGCCGGCGGCGTGGTCCAGTGGATGAACATCGTCGAGAAGGTCATCCTGCCGATGGTGATCTCGCCGATCGTCGGCCTCACCCTCGGCTACCTCGTGATGCTCGCGATCCTCTGGCTGTTCCGGAAGGGGCAGCCGGGCAAGCTGAACCGGGGCTTCCGGTGGGCGCAGACCGCGTCGGCCGCCGCCATGTCGGTCGGTCACGGCATGCAGGACGCCGCCAAGACCATGGGCATCGTGGTCCTCGCGCTCTACACCGGCGGCTTCCAGGAGAGCAAGACGCACATCCCGGGCTGGGTCTTCTGGACGTCCGCCACGATGCTCGCCCTCGGCACGTACGCGGGCGGCTGGCGGATCATCCGGACCCTGGGACGCAAGATCATCGACCTGGGGCCGCCGGAGGGCTTCGCGGCCGAGACGGTGGCCAGCGCCGTTCTCTACTTCAACGCGCTCGTGCTGAAGGCGCCGATCTCGACCACGCACACGATCACCTCGGCGATCATGGGCGTGGGCGCGACGAAGCGGCTCTCCGCGGTGCGTTGGAACGTGGCCGGCAACATCGTCATCGCGTGGATCATCACGTTCCCAGCCGCGGCGCTGATCGCCTGCCTCACCTACCTGGTGGTGCGCCCGCTCTTCGGCTGAGCCGGACAGGAACGGACAGGGGCCCCCGGGTGTCACCCGGGGGCCCCTTCCCGTCGCGGGGAGGTCAGGCGTAGTCGACGCCGATCTGGGCGCGGATCGTGTCGAGCAGGGCCATCACCTCGAGGGTGGTGGCATGCGGCACCAGCGGGCTCTCGGTGAGCCCGGCCGCCAGGCAGCGCTGCACCTCGATCGCCTCGTACTGGTAGCCGCCGCCGGTCAGGTCGGCGGGGATCGTCTCCGGCTCGGCGCCGGCCCGGTGCAGGGTCAGCGAGTCGGGCCGGAAGAACGGCGCCGGCAGCTCGATGCGGCCGGCGGTGCCGGTCACGGAGGCCACCAGCGGGGTGGCGCCGACGATGCCGCAGCTCAGCGTGGCGACCGCGCCCGAGTCGTACCCGAGCACGATCCCCGTGTTCTCGTCCACGCCCTCGGGGCCGATCGTGGCCCAGGACCGGATGTGCTGCGGCGTCCCGAGCAGCAGGTGCGCCAGGCTCAGCGGGTAGACGCCCAGGTCGAGCAGGGCGCCGCCGCCCAGGACCCGGGCCCGCATCCGGTGCTCGGGCGGGAACGGCCCGGCCACCCCGAAGTCGGCCTGGACGCTCGTCACCGTGCCGATGGCGCCGTCGGCGATCACCTCGACCATGCGCAGGATCAGCGGGTTCGTCCGCATCCACATGGCCTCCATGAGAAAGACCCCGGCGGCGCGCGCGGTCTCGACCAGCTCGGTGCTGGTCGCCAGGTCGAGCGTGAACGGCTTCTCCAACAGCACCGCCCTGCCGGCGGCCAGGCAGGTCATGGCGGCCTCGTGGTGCGCGGCGTGTGGCGTCGCCACGTACACCACGTCGAGTTCCGGGTCCGCGGCCAGTTCCGCCCAGGAGCCGTACGCCCGCGGCACGTCGTGCCGCTCGGCGAAGAGCTTCGCGCTCTCGGCCGTACGGGAGCCGACCGCGACCAGTTCCGCATCCGGTACGAGCCGGAGGTCTTCGGCGAAACGCCCCGCGATCTGGCCGGTGGCGAGAATCCCCCAACGAGTCATGCCGGCCACGCTAGCCGAGCCCGCTGAACAGGCGATCAGGGCTCCACGGGTCGGGAACTAGGCTCGCCTCATGACGATCGACCACGACGGCTTCCCCGCGCCGCCGGCGCTCGTGGAGCACGCCCGGCGGTTCCGGGCCGAGGGTGGGGTGCCGGCGGTGCCCCGGGTGGCGGCCACCGTGCTGCTGCTGCGGCCGGCCGGCGAGGACTTCGAGGTGTACCTGATCCGCCGGGTCGCCGCCATGGCCTTCGGCGGCATGTACGCCTTCCCCGGCGGCGGGGTGGACCGGTCCGACTCCCAGGCGCACCTGGACTGGGCCGGCCCCGAACCGGCCGAGTGGGGGCGGCGGCTGGGTCTCGCGGCCGACGCGGCCCAGGCGGTGGTCTGCGCCGCCGCCCGCGAGGTCTTCGAGGAGGCCGGAGTCCTGCTGGCCGGCCCGGACGCGAACAGCGTGGTGGGCGACGTCAGCGGCGACGACTGGGAGGCGGCCCGGGTGGCCCTGGAGCAGCACCGGGGCGGCTTCGCGGACCTGCTCGCCGAGCGGGGGCTCACGCTCCGCTCCGACCTGCTGCTGCCGTGGAGTCGCTGGATCACGCCGGAGTTCGAGCCGCGCCGCTTCGACACGTACTTCTTCGTGGCCCTGCTGCCCGAGGGCCAGCGGACCCGCAACGTGTCCAGCGAGGCCGACCACGTGCTGTGGATCCGGCCGGCGGAGGCTCGGGCCCGGGCGGAGGCGGGCGAGCTGACCATGCTGCCGCCCACCCTCGTCACCCTGGGGCAGGTCGCCGCCGCGGGAGACCTGCGAGGCGTGGCGAAGGCCGCGGCAACCCGAGACGCCGCAACCCCGGTAACCCCGCGCCTGGACCTCCCACGAGAAGGCCCCCCACGCTTCACCCTGCCCTGACCCGGCACGCCAAAAGCCCCCCGCGATCTTGCACTTTCTGCCCCGGCAAACCAGGTCATACCGGGTCAGAACGAAGGCCGAAAGTGCAAGATCGCGGAGGGCGTGGTTCCCGTCGGCTCAGCCGAAGCGGCCCGTGATGTAGTCCTCGGTCTTCTTCTGGCTCGGGTTGCTGAAGATCTTCTGGGTGTTGTCGTACTCGATGAGGCGGCCGGGGTCACCGGTCTTCTCGATCGAGAAGAACGCCGTCCGGTCCGAGACCCGGGCGGCCTGCTGCATGTTGTGCGTCACGATGATGATCGTGAACTTGTCCTTGAGCTGGAACATCAGGTCCTCGATGGCCAGCGTGGAGATCGGGTCGAGCGCCGAGCAGGGCTCGTCCATGAGCACCACCTGCGGCTCGACGGCGATCGTCCGCGCGATGCACAGCCGCTGCTGCTGACCGCCGGAGAGGCCGGCGCCGGGCTTGCCGAGCCGGTCCTTGACCTCGTCCCACAGGTTCGCCGAGCGGAGCGCCTTCTCCGCGGCCTCGTCCAGGATCGACTTCCTGCGGACGCCGTTGAGCCGCAGCCCGGCCACCACGTTCTCGTAGATGCTCATGGTGGGGAACGGGTTCGGGCGCTGGAAGACCATGCCGATCATGCGCCGGACCGCGGTGACGTCCACGTCCCGGTCGTAGATGTCCTGGTCGTCGATGGTGAGGCTGCCCTCGACCCGGGCGCCCGGAAGCACCTCGTGCATCCGGTTGATCGACCGCAGGAAGGTGGACTTGCCGCAGCCGGAGGGGCCGATGAGGGCGGTGACCGTCTTCGGCTCGACGGTCAGGTTGATGTTCTCGATCGCCTTGAAGCTGCCGTAGTAGGCGGTGACGTTCGTGGCTTCGATGCGCTTGGCCATGGTGGTGGTACCTCCGGTGATCATCGGCCGAGCCGGTTGCGACGGGCCAGCAGCTTCGCCGCGATCGTCAGGATCAGGACGAGGGCTACCAGGGTGAGGGCCGCGGTCCACGCCCGGGCGGGGGCGTACCGCGACGCGTCGCCGGCCTGCTGGTAGACGAAGAGCGCGAGCGACGACTGGTTGTTCTCGAAGGGGTTGAAGTTGATCGCCGCGCCGCCGCCGGCGACGAGCAGCACCGGCGCCGTCTCGCCGGCAGCGCGCGCGATGGCGAGCATGACGCCGGTGACGATGCCGGGCAGCGCGGTCGGCAGCACGACCCGCAGGATGGTCTTCCACTTCGGCACGCCCAGGGCGTACGCGCCCTCGCGCAGCGGAGCCGGGACGAGCCGGAGCATCTCCTCGGTGGACCGCACCACCGTGGGCAGCATCAGCACGCTCAGCGCCAGCGCGGCGGCGAAGCCGGAGAAGCTCGGCCGGCCGTCGTTGAACCACGGCGACACGATCAGCACCCAGAACGCCAGGACGAAGAGGCCGGAGACGATCGACGGGATGCCGGTCATCACGTCGACGAAGAACCGGATCGCGAAGGCGAACCGGCCCCGGCCGTACTCGACCACGTAGATGGCGCAGAGGATGCCCAGCGGGACGGTGATCAGGGTGGCGATGCCGACCTGCTCCAGGGTGCCCACGATGGCGTGGTACGCCCCGCCCTCCGGGTCCCGGGCCCCGATGTTGTTCATCGAGGTGAAGAAGAAGTTGCCGTCGAGCCGTTCGAACCCGTTGCTGACGAGCGTCCACACCACCGACGCGAGCGGCAGCACGGCGAGCACGAACGCCGAGTGGATCAGCGCGCTCCAGGTGCGGTTGCGGGCCGAACGGCGCCCCTCGACGGCGTTCGCCGCGGCGAAGAGCCCGGCCAGGTAGAGCACCGCGGCCAGGACCACGACGAGCACCGGGCCGCCGATGCCGACGCCGTACACCACGGCGGCGGCCACCACGAGGGCGGCCAGCGCGATGGCGGGCGCGGCGTACCAGGGCAGTCGCTTCGCCCGCAGGGTGGCCGGCTGGGCCGCCGGGCGGGGACGGTGGGTGGTGACTGCGGTGCTCATGCGGCCGACTCCGTGAACTCCCGGCGGCGGTAGATGATCGCGCGCGCGGTGATGTTGACGATCAGCGTGATCGCGAAGAGCACGAGGCCGGAGGCGATGAGCGCGCCCCGGCCGGTCTCGTTCGCCTCGCCGAACGTGTTGGCGATGTTCGCGGCGATGCTGTTGCCGCCGTTCTCGATCAGGTTGAACGAGATGTTGAACGTGATGCCGAGCGTCATCGCGAGCGCGATGGTCTCACCGAGCGCGCGGCCCAGGCCGAGCATCACGGCGGCGATGATGCCGGGCCGCCCGTACGGCAGCACCGCCGTGCGGAGCATCTCCCAGCGGGTGGCACCGAGGGCGAGGGCCGCCTCCTCGTTGGCCGTCGGCGTCTGCAGGAACACCTCGCGGGAGAGCGAGGTGATGATCGGCAGCACCATGATGGCGAGGACCAGCGAGCCGAGCAGGATCGACTTGCCGAAGGGGCCGTCACCGCCGAAGAGCGGGATCCAGCTGAAGTACTTGTTGAGCCAGAGCGAGAAGTCGTGCACCGGCTGCAGGAAGATCTCCCGGCCCCAGAGACCGAAGACCACGCTGGGCACGGCGGCGAGCAGGTCGATGAGGAAGCCGAGCGTGGTGCCGACCCGGCGCGGTGCGTAGTGGGAGAGGTAGAGCGCGATACCCAGGGCGACCGGCACCGCCACGAGCAGCGCGAGGGCGGCACTGAGGACGGTGCCGAACGCCAGCGCGCCGATGCCGAACTTGGGTTCCGCGTCGTTCGGGAACCAGCCCTCGAACGTCCAGAAGCTCTCGGTGTTGGCGCGCAGCGCCGGCACCGCCTTGGTGACCAGGAAGACCGCGATCGCCGCGATGATGATCAGAACGGCGGAACCGGCGGCCAGGGTGAGGCCGCGGAAGGCCCGCTCGGCGCCGAACGCCCGGGCCCGCGGCAGCGCGCCGCCGCCGCCCAGCCCGGTGCCGCCCGGGGTACGGGTGCTGACTGGTGCCTCGGCCACATGCGCCGAGGCACCGGCGGGCCGCTCGTGACTCTGGGTCACGCGGGTCCCGCCGGTGCCGGCGTCGGCCGAGCGGTGGGGGGTTTCACCCATCTGCTCGCTCGATTCGGTTGCGGAGGTGGTTGTTCGGTCAGTCGGTCAGGTCAGGAGATGTTCTTGACCGCGGCCTCGACCTTGGTCCGGACCGACTCCGGCAGCGGGGCGTAGCCCAGCTCGGTCAGCGCGGACTGGCCCTCGGTGCTGGCGGCGTGGGTCAGGAAGCCCTTGACCAGCGGCAGCTTGTCGGCGGCGAGGCCCTTGCTGCAGACGATCTCGTAGGTCACCAGGACCAGCGGGTACGCACCCGGCTCCTTGGTGTTGTAGTCGATCGCCATCTTCAGGTCGTCGCCCTGGCCCTCGACCTTGGCGCTGGCGATGGTCTTGCCGGCCGACTCGGCGGTCAGCGCGGCGAACTCACCGGCGCCGTTGCCCAGCTTGGCCATCTTGAGGCCGCCGTTCTCGGCGTACGACCACTCGACGTAGCCGATGGTGCCGGCCTGGCCCTTGATGGCGCTGGCCACGCCGTCCGACTTCGCGGCACCGGTGCCACCCGGGGCCTTCCACTCCTTGGCCTTGCCGAAGGTCCAGTCGGCCTCGGCGGTCTTGCTCAGGAAGGCGGTGAAGTTGTCGGTGGTGCCGGAGGAGTCCGAGCGGTGCACGGCGTTGATGGCGGTCGACGGCAGGGTGACACCCGGGTTGTCGGCCTTGATCGTGGCGTCGTCCCACTTGGTCACCTTGCCAGCGAAGATCTTCGCCACGGTGGCCGGCTTGAGCTGGAGGTTGTCCACGCCGTCGAGGTTGTAGGCGATGGCCACCGGGCCGATCACCATCGGCAGGTGGATGGCCTGGCCGCCGGAGCACTTGGCGTCGGCCGCCGGCTGCTCCTCGGGCTTGAGCGCGGAGTCCGAGCCCGCGAAGTCCGCGGTGCCGGCGGTGAAGGCCTGGATGCCCGCGCCGGAGCCGGAGGGCTCGTAGTTGATGGTGACGCCCTGGCACTTCTGCTGGTACGCCTTGATCCACTCGTCCACGGCGTTCTTCTGGGCGGACGAGCCCTGAGCGTTGAGGGTGCCGGTCGCGCAGTCGGCCGCGGCGGCCGAGCCGGAGGCGCCGGTCGCGGGCTCGTTGTTGTCCGAGCCGCATGCGCTGAGAGCGAACGTCGCGGTAAGAGCGAGCGAGGCAATCGCGCCGAGCCGCTGGAGCTTCACCTGAGGGGTATCCCTTCACGTCTACTTGGCGCCCCGGATCGGGGCCCGGGGGACCGGCAGTGACCGGCCGATTCCACAAGTTAGGAGGGCCAGGTAGCCGGCTCGCCCGTCGCAAGTGAACGAGGGGTGAACACGTCCAGCAGACGAGGTGACGACACGCTGAGGGTGAGTTGTCCGTTACGTGAACTGGCGGACGCGTGTCGGACGTATGCCTATATTTCCAGTCTGCCGTTATCGGCCCGACGCGGGCCTGTGACCCGACGGTTACCGGCCGGATCGGGCCCCCGCCGGCCCGGCGTCATGTGGGTACGCGACCACCGTCTGCCGCGCCGGGCGTCGGCCGCGCCGGGCCGCCGCACCGCGACGGGGGTCCGCCGGGCGGCGCCGGATCGCCGGGCGGGCGGCGAGGTTGCCGGGTGGCGGCGACGGGTCGGACTGCCGGGATCAGCCCCGCTGGTAGTTGACGTGCGCGGCCCAGCGCAGGAAGCCGGACCGCTCGTAGAGGGCGACCGCGCCCGTGTTCGATTCGTCGACGTAGAGCATGACCCGGTCCAGGCCGCGCCGGTCGCGCAGGTACGCGAGCCCGGCCGTGGTCAGCGCCCGGCCCAGCCCGCCCCGGTGCGCCGACGGGTCGACGCCCAGCACGTAGACCTCGCCCATCGGCGTCGAGCCGGGGCGCTCGTGGACCTTGGTCCAGTGGAACCCGACCAGCCGCCCGGTCGACTCCTCGACCGCGAGCAGGAAGCCCTCCGGGTCGAACCACGGTTCGGCGAGCCGTACGCGCAGGTCGTCGTGCGTCCAGCGGCCCTGCTCGGGGTGCTCGGCGAAGGCCCGGGCGTTGAGCGTCAACCAGGCCGCGTCGTCCACGCCGGGCTGGAACGCGCGCAGCACCACCCCGTCGGGCAGGTGTGGCTCGGGCAGGGGGGCGGCGAGCGACCGGCGCAGCTGCCAGAGCACCCGGGCCCGGGCGAAGCCGAGGTCGACGGCGAGCGCGGCGGCGGACGGGTGGTCGCCGTGCGCCCAGGCGCGTACCGGACCGGTGGCCGCCTCGACCACGCCGCGGGCCAGCGACCGCCCCGTGCCGCGCCGCCGCTGCGCCGGGTGCACCACCAGTTCGACGCCGATCCCGTCGGCGGGGTCGCTGGTGTCGAGGTGGGCGTACCCGGTGAGTGTCCCGTCGCCGGCCCGGCTGACCAGGTGCACGGCCGGGGCGTCCGGGTCGCGTAGCCGCAGCAGGACGTGCTCGTCGAACGGGGCAGCGCCGTCGGTGTCGCCGGCCACGCGGGCCAGGGCGAGGACGTCGGCGACCTCCGCGGGGGTCAGCCGGTCGGCACGGGTGACCCGGGCGCTCCCGGGCTCGGCGCTGCTCACCGGTCCACCGTAGTCGGCCGGCCGCTCACGTCGCGTCGGTGGGCAGCGCCTCCAGCTGGAATCGGGAGGTGAGCGTCGGAAGGATCCGGTACAGCGCGTCCACGGTGCCCTGCCGGTTGCCGCCGGCGTCGTGCATCAGCACGATCGACCCCGGCTCGACCCCGCCGAGCACCGTCGACGCGATCTTCGCGGCGCCCGGCGCCTCCCAGTCCGCCGGGTCCACGTCCCAGTGCAGCGGCGTCATGCCCAGCCCGTGCGCCACCGACACCACCGGGTACGTCCACGCCCCGCCCGGCTGGCGGTACCAGACGATCGGCGCGTCGGGCACCGCGGCCCGGATCGCCTCGTTGGTGCGCAGCAGGTCGGCCCGGATGGCGGCCGTCGACCGTTTGCCGAGGGTCACATCGTGGTTCCAGGAGTGGTTGCAGAGGGTATGCCCGTCGGCCACGATCGCCTGGACCAGGTCGGGGTGGTTCTGGACCATCTCACCGACCACACAGAAGGTGGCCCGGACGCCGTACTCCCGCAGCGCGGCGAGGACCTGCGGCGTGTACTGCGGGTCCGGCCCGTCGTCGAAGGTCAGGGCGACGCGGGCGTCGCCGGTGGTGACGTGCGCGCCGAAGAGGGTGTCGTCGGCGGCGTCGCGGGACGCGCCGTCCTGACCCGACTCCGTGGGGCTCGCGCTGGCCGACGGGCTCGCCTCGGCGGGGGGCTGGTCGGCGTAGTGCGCCTTGTCCATGTCGCCGGTGACGCCGGTCGCGCTGTGCCGCGGCCGGTCCGGGATCAGGCTCCGGCCCAGGGCGTACGCCGATCCGAGCAGCGTGACCGCCACCAGGGTGACGATCGCCACCGCGCGGCCGGTGGAGCCGGGCCGCAGCAGCGTTCGTAGCCGATCGAGCCACCGGCTTCCGTGGCCGCCCCCCGTGGTCATCGCGCCCACCACCGCCCCTTCCACCAGCAACCCGGCAGTCAGAATAAAGCCGGCTAGCTGGGCAAATAGGGCGTATCGGGGAGAACCCCCGAATGGGTACCGGTCAGACCGGGAGCGGGGCGGGCTCCGCCTCGGGCAGCGACCGGGACGGCGGTACGACGAACTTGTAGCCCACCTGCCGGACGGTGCCGATCATCGACTCGTACTCGGAGCCGAGCTTGGCCCGCAGCCGCCGGACGTGCACGTCGACCGTCCGGGTGCCACCGAAGTAGTCGTACCCCCAGACCTCGCGCAAAAGCTGGTCGCGGGTGAAGACCCGGCCTGGGTGCTGGGCCAGGAACTTGAGCAGCTCGAACTCCTTGTAGGTGAGGTCCAGCGGCCGGCCCTTGAGTTTCGCGGCGTAGGTGTCCGGGTCGATGGTCAGCTCGCCGGCCCGGATCGAACCGCCGGCGCCCGCGATGGAACTGGTGAGCCGCCCGACGGCCAGCCGCAGCCGCGCCTCGACCTCGGCCGGGCCGGCGTTGGCCAGGATGACGTCGTCGACCCCCCAGTCGGCGTTCAGCGCGATCAGCCCGGCCTCGGTGACCACCGCGACCAGCGGGACGCCCAGACCGGTGGCGTGCAGCATCCGGCAGGTGGCCCGGGCCTCGGTCAGCTCGGAGCGGGCGTCCACCAGGACCGCGTCCGGACTCGGGCCGGCGACCAGCGTGCGCACGTCGCGCGGCGCGGTGCGGACCGAGTGCGGCAGCAGGTCGAGCGCCGGTAGCACGGCGGACGGCTCACCCGCGCGGGCGCTCACCAGCAGCAGGATCTCCACGATCACCTCCGTCCCGGCGGCCTGACGGCCGCGCGCGACCAGCGGCACTCCGGGCGGGGGTGCGCTGAGAAAAAGCGTGGTCCCGGCGTCGCTGACGGGCGGGGTAACGGGTTGAGCGTAACCGATCGGCCTGGCCACGCCCTCGGAGCATTTCCCGTTTGTTCGCTTTGCCCCACGATCACGGCTCAGGTTTAACGTCGTCGAAACGGTTGCCGCCGCTCAGTGGGCGGCCGTGCCCTCCGCGACAGGCCGTCGGTCTGGCACGATCGGGGCGTGTTTCCCTCCACCTCGCCCGAGACCGGCCGGGACCCGTGGTCCGACGGCCCCCGGCCCGGGCCCGCCTACGGCCAGCCGCCGGCACCGCGCAGCGGGCCCGGCGTCGACGACGGTGAACGCCGCGAGCGCGGTAAGCCCCGCCGGGCCCGGCGCAGCGGCGAGCCCTCGCGCCGCCCGGACGACGCCGCGGCGGACGAGCCGGACGAGGAGGTCGTGCCGCCGGTCGACGTCCGCAAGCCACTCTCCCTGGCCACCGCCGGGTTCTCCGCTCTGCTCGGGGTGGGCCTGGTGCTCGGCGCGCAGACCTCCGGCCCGGGGCACCGGCTCCCCTTCGCGATCATCATCGCCGGCGTCCAGCTGCTCTTCGTCCTCGCCTGGACGATGGCCATGCGCCCGCCCGCGCTGCTGCTCGTCGCGCTGGTCAGCGCCGGGGTGGCGGTCGCGGCCGACGTGGCGGCCGTGCAGACGGACATCGCCGGCCTCGCCCCGCTCGGCTACGTCGCGGCCGGCGGCTTCCTCCTCGGCGTACTCGGTCAGCTGGTGCGGCGGGTCGACCGCGTCCGGGTCACCGACTCGCTCGGCTCCACGCTGCTCATCATCGTGGGCGTGGTGGCCTTCGGCACGCTGGTCGTGCTGAGCAGGGTCCCCGCCGGCACCCAGGCCATCACCGTCTGCCTCACGGCGAGCGGCGTGGCGCTCACCGTGGCGCGGGTGACCGACGCCGTGGCGCCCTGGCCGCGGCTCGCACCGCAGGTGCCCCGGGGCGCGGCCGGGGTGGTCGCCGGCGCGATGCTCGGCACGCTGGTCAGCGCGCTGCTCGGCAGCTACCTCGTCACCCCGTTCACCCCCACCCGCGCCGCCATCATCGGGCTGGTCGCGGCCGTCGCGGCCGTGCTGGCCGATCTCGCCGTGGGGTACGCGGAGGCGGGCCGGCTCATGGCCGGCGAGGCTCCCACGATGTGGGTGGCCCGCCACATGCAGGGCCCGCTCGGTGGGTTCGCCCTGGCGGCCCCGGCCGCGTACGCCATGTGCATGCTCTTCCTCTGACCGTACGGTTGAGCCGGTTGCCGGTCGGGTACCAACCGGGCGCCGCGGCGCGGCACCGACAGTGACGACGCGCCCTGGGCGGCGCAGGACGACAGGAGGCGGCGTGGCACAGGCGGAACCGGCGTACGTGGACCGTCCCCGGCGACGCGGGCGGCGGGCGCTCGTGGTGCTCGTCGTCCTGCTCCTGGTGCT
Organism: Micromonospora costi; assembly: GCF_003626655.1. GTDB lineage: Bacteria > Actinomycetota > Actinomycetes > Mycobacteriales > Micromonosporaceae > Micromonospora > Micromonospora costi. Next base: position 818,136 of record NZ_RBAN01000003.1, on the reverse strand, counting down.
GGCCGGGCTTCTGGTGATCGCCGACCGGGTGGCCGTCGGTGTGGCCGAGCGGGCCATCGCCGACCAGGTCCGCCAGGAGGTGGCGAAGCAGAACGCCCAGTCCGCGCCGCCGGAGGTCGAGGTCGGCGGCTTCCCGTTCCTCACGCAGGTGCTCGACGGCCGCTACGAGCGGATCTCCATCGTGCTCCAGGAGGTGCGCGGCTCGGTCGAGGGCGACGCCATCAGCCTCCCGCGGCTCGACGTCGACGCCCACGACGTGCGCGCCTCGCTCGACACCCTCCGCTCCCGGCAGGGCGACGTGGTCGCGGAAACGGTGAACGGCACCGCCACCATCAGCTACGACAGCCTCGCGGCCCTGCTCGACCGGCCCGGCCTCAAACTCAGCGAGCAGGGCGGCAAGCTCGCCGTCACCGCACCCGTGGACGTCCTCGGCCAGCAGCTCACCGTCACCGGCACCGCCGACGTCACGGTGGGGGAGCAGGGGAAGGTCAGCCTCCGCTTCAACAACCTGGACGCACAGGGTCTGCCGAACGTCCCGCTGGCCCGCACGGTGCTCAACAACTACGCCCGGAGCATCTCGATCGACGTGCCGCTGCCCGAGCTGCCCTTCCAGCTCACCGTCCGCGAGGTCCGGCCGCAGCCCGAGGGGCTCACGGTCACCGCGGACGCACGGAACGTGCCGATCAACTCCGCCGGCTGAGGCGGCGCACCCGCGCGAACGGTCGGCGTTCCCGGGGCGTCCGGTGTCCCGGATGCTGGTCGGAACGGTGGCGGGCTCGGCGTCGGCTGGTAGGCTCCGAGCCCATGGGGACCCTCCTCACCAAACGGCGCGCGGTCGACCTGTGCCGCGTGGCCACCTGCCTGTGTCGCCCCGTCATCTGACGGCGGGGCTGTCCTCGGTCGCCTGACGCGGCCACCGGCACGCAGGGTCCACGTACCCTCCGGTGATCCCACCCATCCGCCCGGCAGCGGCGCCGTCGCACGAACCCGTGATCCGTCCTAACCCATGGGTCCCGCGCGTGGTGCGACACCATCATCGACATCAATCTCCGCGCGCTGGCTCACCATCCATCCTCACCAGGGAGTGATCTGATGAGTCGCGACACCGCACTCGTCTCGGCCGAGTGGGCCGAGAAGAACCTCGACGCCCCGGGCGTCGTCTTCGTCGAGGTCGACGAGGACACGTCGGCGTACGACACCGGCCACATCGCCGGGGCCGTCAAGCTGGACTGGAAGACCGACCTGCAGGACCCGGTGCGCCGGGACTTCGTGAACAAGAGCCAGTTCGAGGCGCTGCTCTCCGCGCGCGGCATCGGCAACGACGACACCGTGATCCTGTACGGCGGCAACAACAACTGGTTCGCGGCGTACGCCTACTGGTACTTCAAGCTCTACGGCCACCGGGACGTGAAGCTGCTCGACGGCGGCCGCAAGAAGTGGGAGCTGGACGCGCGTCCGCTCGTGAAGGACGCGGTGAGCCGTCCCGCCACGCAGTACGTCGCGCAGGAGCCGGACACGTCGATCCGCGCGTTCCGCGACGAGGTGGTCGCCGCGATCGGCACCAAGAACCTCGTCGACGTGCGTTCCCCCGACGAGTACGCGGGTCGCCTCCTCGCCCCCGCCCACCTGCCGCAGGAGCAGGCGCAGCGGGCCGGGCACGTGCCGACCGCGATCAGCGTGCCGTGGTCGAAGGCGGCCAACGAGGACGGCACCTTCAAGTCCGACGACGAGCTGCGCCGGATCTACGCCGACGCCGGGCTGGACGACGGCAAGGAGACCATCGCGTACTGCCGGATCGGCGAGCGTTCCTCGCACACCTGGTTCGTGCTCCAGGAGCTGCTCGGCCACCGCAACGTGAAGAACTACGACGGTTCCTGGACCGAGTACGGCTCGCTCGTCGGCGTGCCGGTCGCGCTCGGCGACGAGCCCGGGGAGGCGTGAGCCATGACCGCTCCCACCGCCGCGGGTTGCGCCGCTCCGGACCAGGCCGCGCCGCTGCCGGCCGGCCTGGATCTGGAGAAGGAGACCGTCATCACCGGCATCGTCCGCTCGCCCGAGGGTGAGGCCGTGCCGGGCGCCTACGTCCGACTGCTCGACTCGACGGGCGAGTTCACCGCCGAGGTCGTCACCTCGGCGGCCGGGCAGTTCCGGTTCTTCGCCGCGCCGGGCAGCTGGACCCTGCGCGCGCTGTCCCGGCACGGCAACGGCGACACCGCCGTGACCGCCGGCCGGGGCGTCACCGAGGTGAGCGTCACCGTCGCCTCCTGACCCACGCTCTGATCCGGCCGGGGCCGGTCACCCGTCGCGGGTGGCCGGCCCCGGCCGCGTGACACCATGGCCGGGTGAGCGGTGCTGTCCAGGCGGAGTACGCCCCGCCGACCGGTCCTGACGCGTCGGCTCCGAAGCGGCGTCGCTGGCTGCTCGTCGCCACGGTCGCCTGGGCGCTGCTGCTCGGGTTGTTGGCCTGGATCTCGGTACGCGACGACGCGCCCACCGTTCGCGAGCAGCGCAGTCTCGCCGAGGCCGGCCCGCGGGTCGACGCCGCCGTCGGCGAGCTGGTCACGGCGAGCGGTCCCGCGGTCCTGGAGCTGATTCCGGCGCGGGTCGAGCGGGGCTGCCGGCTCACCCCGCTCGCCGACGGGGCGACCCTCACCCGCGACGTGGAGGCGGTCGGCGCGGCGGGCGCGGAACGGGAACTGCTGGAGGGGATCGCCGACCGGCTGCCGGCGAGCTGGCGTGCGGGGGTCCGCCTGACACCGGACGGTGTCCGGCTGCGCGCCGACGCCGGTGAGTTCGTGTCCGTCGAGGGCCGCCCGACGGCCGACGGGCGGGTGCGGCTCACGGTCGAGACCGGTTGTCGACCGGTGGGCACCGGCTACACGTCCGCCGGGGGAGCGTCCGCCGGGGGTGCGGGCGGCGCGGAGATGGCCCTCGCCGGCGCGCTGCGGGCCCTCGGCGACCCGGCCGACACCGCCCCCGAACTGGTGACGGCGCCCTGCCCCGGCGGCGGCGTCGCCCGTACGGCCCGCTCGGCCACGGGCGGTGGCGCGGCGACCGCGGCGACGGCCCTGGCGCCGCTCGCCACCGGCGGCCCGGTGCTGGACACCCCCGAGGCGTACGCGTACCGCACCGGCGGCGTGGTCGTCCTCGCCGACACCGCGCCCGGCCACCCCCACGTGTCCGCCACAACCCCCTGCCCCTAACCCGACCCCCGACCCCCGCCCGCCGCCCGCCCGCCGCCCGCCGCGCCCGCGTAGACCCGCCCGGTGATCATGAAGTTATTGCCCCGACACGCCGTGCCGGTGGGCAATAACTTCATGATCACCGGGGTGAAGGGGGCCCGGGGCGACCGGGGCGGAAGGGGGGCGGTCAGGGGCGGTGGTTGGTGGGGGTGCGGCTGCGGCCCAGGGCGTCCACCTTGCCCCAGCGACCGGGGATGTCGAGCAGTTCGATGCGGCCCATGCCCTCGGGTACGGCGGGATCGATGATCAGGTGGTCACCCTGCGGCTCGAGACCGAGCATGACCCGCAGGAGCAGCAGCGGCGTTCCCGTCGACCAGGCCTGTGGGCTGCACGCCGTGGGGTACCGCACCGGGTAGTCGGTGAGGTCGCGGTTGTAGCCGGCGAACGCCTCCGGCAGCCGGCCGTCGAAGAAGCGGGACGCCGCGAGGATCGCGTCGCTGATCCGTCCGGCCTCCTCCCGGTAGCCGTACCGCCACAGGCCCCACGCGATGATCGAGTTGTCGAACGGCCAGACCGTGCCCACGTGGTAGCCGATCGGGTTGTACCGCCCCTGGTCGTCGGCGAGCGTACGCACGCCCCAGCCGGAGAAGAGCCGCGGCCCGAGCAGGTGTTCCGCGATCCGGCCGGCCCGCGACTCGTCCACGATGCCGCTCCACAGCAGGTGACCGATGTTCGAGGAGAGGGCGTCCACCTGCCGGCCGTCCGCGTCGAGGGCGAGCGCGTAGTACTCCTTCTCGGGGATCCAGAAGTCGTGGTTGAACCGCTGCTTCAGCTCCGCGGCCTCGCGCTCCAGCCGGTCGGCGTACGCCGGGTCGTTCCAGAACGTCCGCGCGAGCCGCGCCCCACGGATCTTCGCGTCGTACGCGTACCCCTGGAGTTCGCAGGTTGCCCGGGGGAACCCGGGCAGGCGGCCGTCGGCGTACGAGATCGAGTCCAGCGAGTCCTTCCAGCACTGGTTCGGCAGCCCCGTTCGGGGATTGCGGGTCTGGTACCAGATGTAGCCGGTGCCGAGCAGGTCGCCGTACGTGTCGATCCAGTCCAGCGCCGCCCGGGCCCGGGACTCCAGCAGCCGCACCAGCTGGCTGTCGCCGGTCCACCGCTCGTACTCGTCGAGCAGGATGACGAAGAGCGGGGTCGAGTCGGCCGACCCGTAGTACGGCGAGTGTGGCTGCTCCTCGAAGCCCGCGGTCTCGCCGTACCGGAGTTCGTGCAGGATCTTGCCCGGCTCCTCGTCGCGGAAGTCGTCCACCCGGTGTCCCTGGAGACCGCCGAGGATCTGGATCGTGGGCGGGATCAGCTCCGGCAGGAACGGCAGCACCTGGAGCGAGGTGAAGATGCTGTCCCGGCCGAACAGCGTCATGAACCAGGGCAGCCCGGCGGCGAGCAGCCGCACGCCGAGGGCGATCGACTCGTAGCGCAGGGCCGCGAGGTCGTTGAGGCTGCGCCGGTACGCCCCGGCGAGCGGCTGGCAGTCGCAGCCCAGCTTCGGCGCCCGCGCGATCAACTCGTTCTGCTCGGCCTCGATGGCGGCGGCGTCGCGGCTGCCGCCGTACGGCAGGGTGGCCCGGATGTCCTCGCCGCGTGCCCCGTACACGACGGTCACCACGTGCAGCCGGGTGGTCCACTCGCCGTGCCCCTCGATCCGGATGCGGAACGTCATGCCGGCCACGTCGATCTCGCCCGGCTCGCTCGTGCTGATCACCGTCTCCCGATGGAACGCGTCCCGCCGGTAGACCAACCGCAGCTCGTTGCCGCTCACCGTCGCCGTGGTCCGGCCCTTCTTCTGCCGGGCCGCCTTGATCTCGAAGATGTCGGCGAAGTCGGCGCCCACGTCGAGCCGCACCATGAACTCGACCGGCTCCCGCAGGTGGTTCAGCACCGTCAGCTCCTCGCGGAAGCTGCCGCCGATCGCCCGGCTGCGGATCACCGACACCTTCGCGTCGAGGTAGTGGGTCGGTTCACCGGGGGCCAGGAAGAACCGGGTGCTGTAGGACTCGGCCTGGTCGATGGAGAGCGCGTGCAGCCGCTCCCCGTCGAGGGTGAGCAGCCAGGTGGACAGGAACCGGGTGTCGAACGAGAACAGGCCGGTGGGGAAGTCGAACGAGGGCTCGATGTCCCCGCGCCGGTCGCTCACCAGGAACGTGTTGCCGTCCAGGATGCTGACCAGGTCCGTCACGCCAGCCGTCCGGTCTGCCGTCGAGCCACCTCGCGGGGGTCGCGGGTGCCCGGCGGATCGGGGAAGAACCGCCGGAAGGCCAGGAAGAGCACGACGTTCCCGCTGAACGTGCTCTCGTTGCGCAGCACCGCGGCGACGCCCTGCGCCTCACCGGTCACCAGCCGCTCGAACAGGTCCGCGCTGCTGTACCAGATGGCGTCGGCTGGCCCGCGGTGGCGGCCGACCTCGATCTCGCCGGGCCGCATCCGCACCAGCCAGTGCTGGGTCTCCTGGCCGGTGGCGAGGTCGATCTGGAGGGCGCCGCTCAGCAGCCCTCGCAGGACCTCGGGGGCGCGCGCGGGCAGCGATTCGAAGAACCGCTCGATCGCCTCGCTCACATCCGAATCGTAGGCAGCTGCCGGACATGTCGGGTGAGTATCGGCAGTCCGCCTGTACCGGACATTTCGGCAGGTGGACGAGGTGGAGTCAGTAGACGAGGGCCTGCGCGCCCTCGGCCATAGCCTCTTCGACGAAGACGGCGGCCCCGGCGATCCGTACGCCCGGGAGCACGTCGTCCGGGCCGATCTCCCGGCGGGCCGCGCACTGGGTGCAGGCCGTGACCGTGCCGGTGGTGAGCAGGACGTGCAGCAACTCGGCCAGCGGGGCGGAGTGCGGCAGCTCGAACTCCTCGGCCCGGCCGGGCAGCGCGAACCAGGTGGATTCGCCGGTCAGCCAGAGGGAGACCTCCACACCGGCCGCGGCCGCCGTCGCCGCGACCGTGAACGCCTGGGCGCACCGCTCCGGGGCGTCCGCCCCCGCGGTGGCCTTGACGACGAGAGTGCGCGCCATGCCGCCCAGCATAGGATGGCCGCGATGGTTACCGAGATCGGGTTCGTCAGCCTGCTGGTCGCCGGCCTGGGCGCGCTCGCCGGTGGCCTGATCTACCTGGCCGTACGCATCTCGAGAGGAAACTGGTTGAGCGCGAGGAGTGAGCCGGGTTTGCGAGCCCCGCAGTCGCGAGCGAAGGAGACCCGGTGAGCGCGAGGAGTGAGCCGGGTTTGCGAGCCCCGCAGTCGCGAGCGAAGGAGACCCGGTGAGCGCGAGGAGTGAGCCGGGTTTGCGAGCCCCGCAGTCGCGAGCGAAGGAGACCCGGTGAGCGCGAACCCGTCGGATGACAACCCGCTGCAGCCGCCACCGTGGCTGAACGCGCCGCCGGTCGACCCGTACCCGTACGAGGAGAGCCACGACCTGCGCGTCGGCCCGAAGCTGCACCCGGCCCTGGACGGCCTGCTGCCCTACATCGGGGTGTGGCGTGGCCGCGGGCGGGGCGGTTACCCGACGATCGAGGACTTCGACTTCGCGCAGGAGATCCGGATCAGCCACGACGGGCGGCCCTTCCTGTTCTACGAGTCGCGGGCGTGGATCCTCGACGAGCAGAGCCGCCCGGTGCGCCCGGCCGGCCGCGAGGTCGGCTGGTGGCGTCCGGTGTTCGACGGTGACCGCGCCACGGACGAGCTCGAGGTCACGCTCATGACCCCGACCGGGGTCATGGAGCTGTACCTCGGCCGGCGCAGCGGCACGCAGGTCGAGCTGGTCACCGACGCCGTGGTGCGGACGGCGACGGCCAAGGAGGTCACGGCGGGGCACCGGCTCTTCGGCATCGTCGAGGGCGCCCTGCTCTACGCCCAGGAGATGGCCGCGGTCGGCCAGGGGCTCAACCCGCACCTGTCGGCACGCCTCATCCGCGTCGGAGGTTGAGGCGCCCGTTCCTCGCCGGCGGAGTCACGGGCGGAGACGCCCACCGGGCGATCAGGGCCGGTCGGCGTCGGCGGGGACGGGGAACCCGAGGAGCTTCTGCAGGGCCGCGGTGTGCGCCGAGCGGGGCCGCGCCTCGCCGTCCAGGGCGGTGACCTCGGCGAGGCCCCGCACCGACGAGCTGAACCACAGGCCGTCGGCGTCGCGCAGCTCCGACGGGGTGACCATCCGCTCGGCGGCGGTGAGGCCCAGGTCGCCCGCGTGGCCGAGCAGCCAGTTGGCGGTGGTGCCGGGCAGGATGCCCGTGGTGGCGGCGGGCACCGTGCAGAGGGTGTCGCCGGCCAGCCACACCAGGTTGGCGGTCGGGCCCTCCAGCGCATAGCCGTCGGACGAGATCCAGAGGACGTCGTCCACGCCGGCCCGCTGCGCCCAGCGCCGGGCGGCCGTGCTCACCGCGTACGACGTCGACTTGATTCCCGCCGGCAGCCAGTCCAGCTCGACCCGGGATGCCGCCGGCACCCCGAGCGGCAGGGTGGCCACGGTTATTCCCGTCGCCCGGGCGCGGCGGGACGCCGCGGGGACCTCGGCGAGGGTGGCGTACACGGTCGGGGGCCCACCGCCCTCCGGCCCCCGGGTGCAGACGAGTCGCAGCGCGCCCTCCACGTCGGCGGGCCACCCCGCCCGGACGGCGTCGAGCAGCCCGACCAGCACCGCCCGTGGGGGCAGCGCCAGCTCGACAGCCGCCGCGGCGCGGGCGAGCCGGGCGAGATGCGCGTCCCGCAGCCAGGGCTGCCCGTCGCGCAGGTGCATGGTCTCGAAGAGCCCGTCACCGCGCAGCACCCCCAGGTCGTCGCCGCGCAGCACGGGCTCCCCGGCGGAGACGGCGCCGCGACCGAGCACGGCGATCCTCGATGCCACCATGACCGCCGAGCGTAGCGGCCATCGAGGTGAACCGGGACCGGCGGAACGGCGAACTATGATCGGATGGTGTCCGAATCCTCCCTCGCGGAAATGCTCCGCTCCCGTGGGCTGCGGCTGACGGCGCAGCGGCAGCTCGTCCTGCAGGCGGTGCTGGACCTCGGCCACGCCACGCCCGAGCAGGTGCACACCGCCGTGCGTGAGGTGGCCGCGGGTGTGAACATCACCACCATCTACCGCACCCTGGAGCTGCTGGAACGGCTCGGCCTGGTGACACACACCCACCTGTCGCACGGCTCGCCGACCTATCACGCCGCCGGGGAGCACCAGCACGTGCACCTGGTCTGCCGGCAGTGCGGCGCGATCGACGAGATCGACCCCGAGATGCTCCGGCCGCTCGCCGAGCAGCTGGCCGCCCAGCGGGGGTTCCGCGTCGACATCGGGCACGTGTCACTCTTCGGTGTCTGCGCATGCTGCGAGAACGGGGACCAGGAATGATCGACATCGCGGGTGCGGTGGCCGTCGAGAGCATCGACGAGGCCAGCCGCGACCAGCCCGAGCCGGTACACGCCGAGGCCGGCGTACGCGGCGTCGCCGCCCACTACGGCGACCCGATGCGCGAGCAGCGGGCCCTGGACACCGCCGTCGGCCTGGTCGACCGGTCGCACCGGGGCGTCGTAGCGGTGCCCGGCGAGGAGCGGGCCAGCTGGCTGCACACGCTCACCTCGCAGCACCTCGCCGACCTGGTCGCCGGTGAGGGCACCGAGTTGCTGGTGCTCTCCCCGAACGGGCACATCGAGCAGCACGCCATGGTCGCCGAGGACGGCCTGACCACCTGGCTGGACACCGAGCCGGGCGCGACCACCGGGCTGCTCACGTACCTGGAGAAGATGCGCTTCTTCAGCAAGGTCGAGCCGCGGGACGCCACCGCCGACTACGCCGTGCTCTCCCTGGTCGGGCCGGAGGCGCCGGGCGCGCTCGAGACGCTCGGCGTCACCGGGCTGGCCGCGCCCGACGCGGTCGCGGTGCCGGGCCCGAAGTTCCGGCACGGTGAGCTGCCGGCGCGGCCGAGCGTGCGGTACGCGGTGAAGCCGCTGCCCGCGGGCGGCTGGGCGCGCCGCGTGCCGCTCGGGGTGGACCTGCTGGTCCCCCGGGAGACGATGGACCAGGTGGTCGCGGAGCTGCGCGGCGCCGGGGTGCCGGTCGCGGGGCTCTGGGCGTACGAGGCGATCCGGGTGGCCGCCCGCCGGCCCCGGGTCGGTGTCGACACCGACCACCGGACCATCCCGGCCGAGGTGGGCCTGATCGGCTCCGCGGTGCACCTCGACAAGGGCTGCTACCGGGGCCAGGAGACGGTGGCCCGCGTGCACAACCTGGGCCGGCCGCCGCGCCGGCTCGTGCTGCTGCACCTGGACGGGGTGACCACGGACCAGCCGCCGGTGGCCGGGACGCCGGTGACCCTCGACGGCCGGGCCGTCGGCTTCGTGGGCACCGCCGTGCACCACTACGAGCTGGGCCAGATCGCCCTCGGGGTCGTCAAGCGCAACGTGCCCGAGGACGCCCGCCTCATGATCGACACCACGGTCGCCGCCATCGACCCGGAGTGACCCCGGCGCCGGAGGCCGCACGCGCCCGCCCCCTCCCGGTGATCAAGAGGTTTGCGTCGGATTCCGCGCCGGACGCGACGCAAACCTCTTGATCAACAGGGCGGTGGGCGGGGTCGGGTGCGCGCCGGTCGCGCGATCGACCTGGGCTCGGGCGGCGTCTAGGATCCGGGCATGACGACAGGGACGTTGATCACCGTTGCCCCCACCGGTGCCGAGTCGGCCAAGGCGGAGGTCCCCGCGCTGCCGGTGACCCTCGACGAGCTGCTGCTCACCGCGAAGGAGTGCGAGGCGCTCGGCGCCGCCGTGATCCACGTCCACATCCGTGACGACGAGGCCCGGCCGACGCTCGACCAGGGGCGGCTGCGGGAGACGGTGGCCGCGCTGCGGGAGAGCACCGACCTGATCGTCCAGCTCTCCTCCGGCGGCGCCGTCACCGACCCGGAGGCCGACCGGCTCGCGGTGCTCGACGCCGCGCCGGACATGGCGTCCTGCACCATGGGCACGGTCAACTTCGGCGACGACGTCTTCCTCAACCGCTGGGAGTTCATCGTCGAGCTGCACACGCGCATGCAGGAGCGCGGCGTCGTGCCGGAGTACGAGATCTTCGACCTCGGCCACCTGACCGCGCTCCAGCGCCTCCTCGGCAGGTACGGGCTGCCGCACGGCGGGCACGTGCACGTCGACTTCGTGATGGGTGTGCCGGGCGGTATGCCGGGCACCACCGAGACGCTGGTGGCGGCGCGGCAGATGCTGCGGGACCTCCCAGAGGGGACCACGTTCTCGGCCACCGGCATAGGCCGCAGCACCATCCCGGTCCTGCTCGCGTCGCTCTCGACCGGCGGCCACCTGCGGGTCGGCATGGAGGACACGGTGACGTACGCCAAGGGCCGGCCGGTGGAGTCCAACATGCAGCTGGTCGCCCGCGCGGTCGGTTTCGCGCAGCTCGCCCAGCGCCCACCGCTGACCACCGCCGAGGCCCGCGAGCTGCTCGGCCTGTAAGGCCGGCCCCTACGGTCACTCCTGTCACTGATTTCCGTACCACCTGGTCACCCGGCCGCCGGCCGCCGTCACACCGTCGGTACCGTCCACAGCGTGGCAAAGACGTACGAGGGCGGCGCGCCGCTCGCCGAGGTGGTCCGGTCCGGGTTCGTCGAGGGAGTGCACCGAGGGTCGGTCGTGGTGCTGGACGCCTCCGGGGCACCGGTCGCCGCGGCCGGTGACGTCGTCTCGGCGGTCTTCCCGCGATCGGCCAGCAAGCCCATGCAGGCGATCGGGATGCTCCGCGCCGGCCTGTCGTTGACCGATCCGGCAGACCTCGCGCTCGTCTCGGCGAGCCACGCGGGCGAGGACTTCCACCTGGAGCGGGTCGGCGCGTTGCTGGCCCGCGCCGGGCTGGACGAGTCGGCGCTGCACTGCCCGCCGGACCTGCCGGTCGGGGAGGCGGCCCGGACGGCGGTGCTGCGCGCCGGGGGCGGACCGACCCGGATCCAGATGAACTGCTCGGGCAAGCACAGCGGGATGCTGCTCACCTGCCGCGCCAATGGCTGGCCGGTCGACGGCTACTGGCGGCCCGAGCACCCGTTGCAGCAGCGGCTGCGGGCGGCGATCGAGGAGTTCACCGGCGAGGAGGTGGCGGCCGTCGGCGTCGACGGGTGCGGCGCGCCGGTGCTCGCCGTCTCGCTCACCGGGCTGGCCGGGGCGTTCCTCCGGCTGGTCTCGGCCGAGGTCGGCTCGGAGGCGCGGACGGTGGCCGACGCCATGCGGGCGTACCCGGAGGTCGTGGGCGGCACCCAGGCCGACGACACCCGGCTGATGCGTGGCATCCCCGGCCTGCTCGCCAAGGTCGGCGCGGAGGGTGTGATCGCGGCGGCCCTGCCCGGCGTCGGGGCGGTGGCCCTGAAGATCGACGACGGCGCGGCCCGGGCCCGGACCCCGGTGCTCGTCTCCGCGCTGCGGCGGCTGGGCGTCGACGCCCCGGTGCTCACCGAGTACGCCGAGGTGCCGCTCTTCGGTGGGGGCGTCCCGGTCGGAGCGGTCCGCCCCCTCTGGTGACCTGCCGGCTCAGGGCAGGAAGTCGAGCAGCGCCGCGTTGACCGGTTCGGGGCGCTCCAGCGGTGCGAGGTGGGCGGCGTCCGGAATGTCCGGCATCCGTACGCCTCCCGGCGCCTCGTCGGCGATGCGGTCGGCCAGGCGCCGGATGTCCGCGAGGTCGTCCGCGCCAACACCGACCAGTACGGGGACGCGCAGCTCGCCGAGCCGGTCGATCGCGGGCGGGTCGAGTTCGCCGACCTCGACGGCGCTGAGCGCCAGCTCGGCGGCGAGCGCCCGCCGGTCCATCTCCTCGGCGAAGCGGATCAGTTCGGGGTCGACGTCCTCGGGGCGGCGGGTCGGGCCCACCACCCAGAACCGCACCTCACCGGCGGCGGTGGCGGTGAAGTCCTCCTGGTCGACGTCGCCCACCAGCTCTTCCCAGAGCTGTTCGGTCTCCTCGGACCACTCGTAGCCGGAGACGGGGGCGCCGAAGAGCGCCAGGGCGGAGACCCGGTCGGGGTGGGTCAGCGCGGTGTCCACCGCGACCCTGCCGCCGAACGAGCAGCCGACCAGCGCCGCCCGGGGCAGACCGAGCGCGTCGAGCAGGCCGACCACGTCGTCGTGGTGCGCGAACGGCGCCGGTGGCAACTCCGAGTCGCCGTAGCCACGCAGGTCGAGGGCGATTACCCGGTGCCGGGCGGCGAGCGCGTCCACCTGCCCCCGCCACATCCGCCGGTCCGCGATGCCCGCGTGCAGGAGCACGACCGGGCTGCCCTCGCCGGCTTCGTCGTACGCGAGAATCGCGCCATTTACTTCGATCTTGGTCATCGGAGGACCGTACGCACCGGACGACGGGGCACGCAAGCGCATAGATGAGACGTCGCTAACTCTGGCTAGCATTTCGCTTGCAGGAGCTAGCACCCTGGGCTACCGTCGAGTGCATGGCCACCGGTAAGGACCTTCCCGACATCGGCGGGTTCATTCGCGACCTGCGGCGGAACGCGAAGATCTCGCTGCGCCAACTCGCCGAGCAGGCGGGGGTCAGCAACCCGTACCTCAGCCAGATCGAGCGTGGCCTGCGTAAGCCCAGCGCCGAGGTGCTCCAGCAGCTCGCCAGCGCGCTGCGGGTCTCCACCCCGGCCATGTACCTGCGGGCCGGGCTGCTGGACGACAAGGAGGGCCACGGCGTGCTCGCCGCGATCGCCGTGGACCCCGACCTGACCATGGCGCAGAAGCAGTCCCTGAGCCAGATCTACGAGACCTTCCGCCGGGAGAACGCCCGGCTCGCCGAGGCGACGGCGGCGGCGAGCGCGGCCCAGGAGGAGCCCGCGGCCGAGACCGGCCGGCCGGCCACGCCGACCGAGTCGGCGGGGCTGGTCAACCCGGCCGCCACCGGCCCCACCACTTCGGACGGCACGCCCACCGAGGCGGTCCTCGAGTCGGTGGCCGTCACCGAGGCCGGCCCGGCGCCCGCCCCACAAGCCCGCACGACCCCCGCCACCACGACCCCCGACAGGACGGCCGCCGGACCGGCGGCCCCGAAGGCCGCGGAGTCGGCCGAGGAGGAATTGTCATGACCCAGCCGAAGACCAACCGCATTCCGGCCCCGATCTACGCGGCAGCCGGCGCCGGCGAGCTGGCCCTCCAGCAGCTGCGCAAGCTGCCCGCGGTGGTCAGCGAACTCGGCACGAAGGTCGTCGCCGACCTGGGCGGCAAGGCCGTGGTGACCGGCTTCGAGCTGCGCGAGAAGGCCAACGAGACGCTGCGCGCGGCGAACCAGACCGCCGGCGCCCTGCGGGAGAAGGCCGCCGCCGGTGACCTCGACCTGAACAAGCTGCGCGCCGCGGCGGACCTCAACCGCGTACGCGAGGTCGCCGACCTGGACAAGCTGCGCGGGGCCGCGACCCGCAACGCCGCCGTCGTGCTGGCCGGCGCGCAGGCCGCCCAGGAGCGGGCGCTGGCCGCGTACGGCGCGCTGGTGGCCCGGGGTGAGCGCGTGGTCGGCGCCGGTGTGCTGGAGGCCGCCGAGACCGTGAACGCCGACATCGAGGCGACGGAGACCGAGGCCGAGCCGGCCCGGGCCACCGCGACCCCGGCCGAGGCGCCGAGCCCGACCGAGGTGGCCGAGCTCGCCGAGGCCAAGCCGGCCGCCGTCCGGAAGCCCCGCGCCACGAAGGCCACGAAGGCGGCCAAGCCGGCCGACACCCCGTCGGCGAAGCTGCCGCGGACCACCAAGCGGACCCGCCCGGCCGCCGAGTAGCACTGTGCGCCGGCGACCCCGGAGGCGTCCTTGTCGGACGTATCCGGGGTCGCCGGCATAAGCTTGCCGTCATGGCCTACGCCGCGCCGCTCTTCGCCTTCGAAGTCCGCTACGTGATCGAGCTGGTACTGCTCGTGTTCGCGCTCATCATCCAGGGCGTCGCGCTGGTGCACGCCATCACCCAGCGGTCCGACGCCTTCAATGCCATCGGCACCTTGCCCAAGGGCGGCTGGATCGCCATCCTGGCCGTCTGCCTGGTGCTCACCCTGCTCGGCTTCGGGCCGATCAGCCTCTTCGGACTGATCGGGATCGCGGCCGCGCTCATCTACCTGCTCGACGTCCGTGTGGGGTTGCGTGACCTCAGCGACGGCCGAGGGTTCTGGTGAGAAGTTTCCGCTGGCCACCACCGCCCGACGGCGGGCCCCGCACCTGGGGTCCCGGTCCTGGGGGCCCGCGCACCGGGCGCCCCGCCCTGCCGGAGCCGGAGACCGAGCTGGTCGCCACCCCGCACGACGTACGCCTGGAACGGCTCGTCACCGGCGCCGGCGACCCGGTGACCGTGTTCGCCCACGGGCTGGGCAACGGCATCGCCACCACCCGGCCGTTCGGCAGCGGCGTCGCCGGCCGCAAGATCTTCTTCCAGTTCCGCGGGCACGGCCGCTCGGACGCGCCGCCCGGTCCGTGGACGTACCAGGATCTCGCCCGTGACCTGCGGGCGGTTGCCGACCTGGGCGGGGCCACCCGTGCCTTCGGCGCGAGCCTCGGCGCCGGCGCGCTCTGCGCCCTGCTGGGCGAGAGCCCGGAACGCTTCGAGCGGCTGGTCTTCTTCCTGCCCGCGGTGCTCGACGAGCCGCGCGGCGAGGTGGCGCGGCAACGCCTCACCTCGCTGCTGGACGCGGTGGAGAGCGGGGACGCGTCAGCGCTCGCCGAGGCGGTCAGCGTCGAGCTGCCGGCCGCGGTGCGCAACACCCCGGCCGGTTGGGCGTACCTGCGCCAGCGGCTGGACCAGCTGCTCCGCGACGGGCTCGGCCCCGGGCTGACCAGCCTGCCGGATCAGGTCCCGCTCCCGGACATCGCGGCGCTGTCGGCCGTCACCGCGCCCGCGTTGGTGATCGGTTGCGCGGGCGACGACCTCCATCCGGTGGAGGTGGCCGAACGGCTCGCGGCCGTGCTGCCGGCGGCCACCCTGCACGTGTACGACCGGCCGGGCGTGCTCTGGACCGAGCGCGCCGACCTGCGGGAGCGGATTTCCGGGTTCCTCAACGAGTAACCTGCCCTGACATGGGTGTCACACATCACGGCCGGACGCACCGGCTGGACCTCGCCGACCCGTCCCTGCGCGAGTGGCAGTGCACCGTGCTGCACGCCGATCCGGAGCAGGGCATCGTCCTCGACCGCTCGGCCTTCTATCCCGGTGGGGGTGGCCAGCCGCCGGACCACGGGGTGCTGCTCTGGCAGGGCGTACAGACCCGGATCGTCGGGACGCGCAAGGGCGACGACCTCTGGTTGATCCCCGCCGAGGGTGACCCACTGCCCCCGGCCGGCACCACGGTCACCGGCGCCGTCGAGGACGAGCGGCGCAGCCGGCTGATGCGGACCCACTCCGGCCTGCACGTGCTCTGCGGCGTCGTCTTCCGGGACTTCGGCGCGCTGGTCACCGGCGGCAACATGGAGCCCGGCGAGGCGCGCATGGACTTCAACCTTCCGGAGGTCCCCACGGACTTCAAGACCCGGATCGAGGAGCTGGTCAACGCCGAGGTGGCGGCCGACCGGTCGGTGGCGACGCGAGTGCTGCCCAGGGCCGAGGCGCTCGCCCTGCCGGACATCATCCGTACCCAGTCCAACCTCATCCCGCCGGACGAGCAGGAGGTGCGGATCGTCGACATCGTGGGGCTCGACGTGCAGGCCGACGGCGGCACGCACGTCGCCTCCACCGCGCAGATCGGCAAGGTGCAGGTCGTGAAGGTGGAGAGCAAGGGCCGGGCGAACCGCCGGGTGCGTATCCGCCTCGTCGACTGAGGACGGTCAGTCCTCCGTGCGGCGGGCGCGCAGCGACCGGACCTTGTGCCGGTTGCCGCAGCGTTCCATCGAGCACCAGCGGCGCTGGCCGGGGCGCGAGGTGTCCACGAAGACGAGGTGGCAGTTGTGGGCCCCGCACTCGCGGATGCGCCCCGCGTAGGGGCCCGAGAAGAGGTCGACGGCGTCCCGGGCGATGGTGGCGAGCGCCTGCCCGCCCCGGGCCGGTAGCGCCCACCGCCGGGACCCCTCGGCGGTGAGCTCGGGGACCAGGGGCGCCCCGGCCGCGACCTCGTTGAGCGTGGCGAGGTCCGCGGGGGTGGCGTCGAAGTCGGCGGGGTCGTCGCTCGGTGGCCGCCCGCCGGTCCGCGCGCAGGCCAGGCGCCACAGCGCGTCCCGAAGCCGGCGCGCGGTGGCCAGTTCCTGCGGGTCTACCTCCACGCGGGCCGGGTCGAGGCGCAGCCGGGACAGCGCGAGCCAGGCGGCGAGATCCGCCGGCCGGTGCAGGGCCTCGTACCGGCGGCCCACCGGGCCCGGGCCGCCGGTGGTGAGGAACTCCAGGCTGAGGGCGCCCGGGTCGAAGCGGTAGCGGGTGCCCGTCAGGGAGACCAGGGTGAGTCCGCTTGCGTCGTCCGTCACGTAACCACTATAAACGGTTACAGCGGCGGCCCGCATCGGGCGGGTCGCCGGTCGGAGGTGAGGACGCGATGGCCCTGAACTGGAAGCTCGTCGTCGACTGTGCGGACCCGATCCCGTTGGCGCGGTTCTGGGCCGCGGCGCTCGACTACGAGCTGGAGGACAACAGCGACCTGGTCGACCGGCTGGTCGCGGCCGGCGCGATCGGGCCCGAGACGTACGTCGAGGTCGACGGCCGCCGTGCGTTCCGTCAGCTCGCCGCGGTGCGCCACCCGGACGACCCGGTCGACCCGGCCAGCGGGACCGGGCTCGGCCGCCGGGTGCTGTTCCAGGCCGTTCCCGAGCCGAAGCAGGGCAAGAACCGGCTGCACATCGACGTGCACGCCGGCCCGGCCGACCGCGAGGTGACGGTGAAGCGGCTCACGGCGCTCGGCGCGACAGTGCTGCGCGAGGTCGACGAGTACGGCAGCCGGCACACCACGATGGCCGACCCCGAGGGCAACGAGTTCGACGTGCAGTGACACCCGCCGCCGAAGTCGACAAGGAAAAACGGACTTCCGCTGTCAGGTATCGCTGGCAGCCTCGGTGGCATGACGAAACCGCTGACAGGAAAGATCGCGCTCGTGGCCGGGGCGACCCGCGGCGCCGGCCGGCAGATCGCGGTGCAGCTCGGCGCGGCCGGCGCCACGGTCTACGCCACCGGGCGCAGCAGCCGGGCCGGCCGGTCCGAGATGAACCGCCCCGAGACCATCGAGGAGACCGCCGAGCTGGTGACGGCGGCCGGCGGCGAGGGCATCGCGGTCCGGGTCGACCACCTCGTGCCAGAACAGGTGCGGGACCTCGTCGCCCGCATCGACGCCGAACAGGGCCGGCTCGACGTGCTGGTCAACGACATCTGGGGCGCTGACCCGCTCGTCACCTGGGAGAAGCCGGTGTGGGAGCAGCCGCTCGACGCCGGCTTCCGCACCCTGCGGCTGGCGATCGACACCCACATCATCACGGCCCACTTCGCGCTGCCCCTGCTGATCCGCCGGCCCGGCGGCCTGGTCGTGGAGATCGGTGACGGCACGACCGCGTACAACGAGAGGACCTACCGGCTCTCGGTCTTCTACGACCTGGCCAAGGTGTCCGTGAACCGGCTCGCGTTCTCCTGGGCCCACGAGCTGGAGCCGCACGGCTGCACCGCGGTCGCGCTCACCCCCGGGTGGCTGCGCTCGGAGGCGATGCTGGAGCACTACGGGGTCACCGAGGAGAACTGGCGCGACGGCGCCGCGAAGGAGCCGCACTTCGTCATGTCCGAGACGCCGGCCTTCGTCGGGCGGGCGGTCGCGGCCCTCGCCGCCGATCCCGACCGCGCCCGTTGGCACGGCCGGTCCGTGGACAGTGGCGGGTTGGCCCAGGTGTACGGCTTCACCGACGTCGACGGCACCCGACCGAACTGGGCGCGCTACCACGACGAGGTGGTGGCGCCCGGGAAGCCGGCGGACGACAGCGGCTACCGCTGACCGGGCGCGTCGGGGTCGTCCGGGCGCGGCGCGGCGTACAGGCCGGCCATCCGCTCGGCGGCCCCGGCCATCAGCGCCCGCAGCTCGGGCGGATCGAGCACCTCCACCTCGGGGCCCAGCGTGAGCAGCTGGGCGTACGCCACCTCGACCGACTCGACGGGCAGGCGCAGCACCACCCGGCCCTGCCCGTCCGGGCCGTCCGCGGCGGCGACCGCCTCCTCGTACACGAAGGGGGCGTCGACGAGGTGGCGGAGCCGGCGCAGGCCGGCGGCGCTCAACCGGAGCGTGACCTCGGCCGGCAGCATGCCGCGCAGGAACGCCTCGGCCTGCTCGCGCCAGTACCCGGCCAGATCGAACGCCTCGTCGCGGTCGAACGTCTCCCCGCCGACCTCGACGGCGGTGACCCGGTCCACCCGGTACGTCCGGTACCCGTCGCCGACCCGGCCCACCAGGTACCAGGTGCCGCTCTTGAGCACGAGACCGTAGGGGGCCAGCGCCCGGTCGACCTCGCGGTCGCCGCGCCGGTAGCGCAGCCGGACCGTCCGGTCCCGCCACACCGCGCCGGCCAGCTCGGCGAGCCATGGCGGCGGTCCGACCTCGCGGAACCAGCCCGGCACATCCAGGTGGAACCGCTGGCCGGCGCGGGCGGGGGCGTCGCGCAGGGCCGGCGGGAGCGCGGCGAGCACCTTCAGCTCGGCGGACGCCACGGCGTCGGCCAGCCCCATGTCGCCGGCCGGCCCGGGCAGCCCGGCGAGGAAGAGCGCCTCCGCCTCGTCCCGGGTCAGCCCGGTCAGCCGGGTCCGGTAGCCGCCGAGCAGGCGGTAGCCGCCCGTCCGCCCCCGGTCGGCGTAGACGGGCACCCCGGCGGCGGAGAGCGCCAGCACGTCCCGGTAGATGGTCCGCTCGGAGACCTCCAGCTCCCGGGCGAGCTCGGCGGCCGTCATCGTCTCCCGCGACTGGAGCAGCAGCAACAACGAGATCAACCGGGACGCCCGCACCGGTCCATCCTGCCCCGGTCAGCGACCGCCGGGAGTGAGCAGGCCCCGGTCGTACGCGGCGGCCACCGCGGCCGCCCGGTCGTTGACGCCGAGCTTCGCGTAGACGTGCAACAGGTGGGTCTTGACCGTCGCCTCGCTGATGAACAACCGGGCCGCGGTCTCACGGTTCGAGGAGCCGCGTGCCACCAGGGTGAGCACCTCCAGCTCCCGCTGGCTGAGGGGTTCCTCGGCCGGCGTGCGGAGCCGACCCATCAGGCGGCCCGCCACGCTGGGCGAGAGCACCGGCTCGCCGCGGGCGGCCGCCCGCACGGCGCGGACGAGGTCGTCGCGGGGCGCGTCCTTGAGGAGGTAGCCCGTGGCGCCGGCCTCGATGGCCGGCAGCACGTCCGCGTCCGTGTCGTACGTGGTCAGCACCAGCACCCGTGCCGCGCTGCCGGAGCGGGCCAGCCGCCCGATGGCCGTCACCCCGTCCATCCCGGGCATCCGCAGGTCCATGAGCACGACGTCCGGGTGGTGGTGCGCGGCGAGGGCGAGCGCCTCGGCGCCGTCGGCGGCCTCGCCGACCACCTCGAAGCCCGGGTCGCCGTCGAACATGCCGCGCAGCCCGTCGCGCACCACCGGGTGGTCGTCGACGATGAGCAGTCGTACCGGGTCGGTCAACAGGCACCTCCGGACAGCGCGGGCACGGACGCCGAGACGGCGGTGCCCCCGCCCGGCTCGCTCTCGACGGCCAGCTCGCCGCCGACACCGGCGACCCGCTGCCGCATGGCGGTCAGGCCGTATCCACCGTCGGAGCCGGGGACCGCCGGCCGGCCGGTCACGTCGAAACCCACGCCGTCGTCGCGGACGTCCAGCGTCACCACGTCCTCCATGTAGGACAGGGTGAGGCCGACCCGGGACGCCTTCGCGTGCCGGCCCACGTTGGTCAGCGCCTCCTGGGCGGCCCGGAGCAGGGTCACCTCGACCTCCGGGTGCAGCGGCCGGGCGTCGCCCGTCACGCTCACCTCGGCGCGTACCTCGTTGATCGTCGACCACCGCCGGGTGAGCTCGGCGATCGCGTCGGGCAGCCGGACGGACTCCAGCGCCTCGGGTCGGACCGCCCTCACCGACCGGCGTGCCTCGGTGAGGCTCTCCCGGGCCAGGGCGATGGCGTTGTCCACGTGCCGCTGCCAGTCCGACCGCCGGTCGCGGGCCTGCCCAGCGGCCTCCAACTGGGTGATGATGCCGGTGAGCCCCTGGGCGAGCGTGTCGTGGATCTCGCGGGCCATGCGCTGCCGCTCGTCGGTCACCCCGGCCTCCCGGGCCTGGGCCAGCAGTTGGGCGTGCAGCCCCTCGTTCTCGCGCATGGTCTCGGCCAGCCGGCGGTTCGCCTCGGCCAGCTCCTCGACCAGCCGCTTGCGGTTGGCGTGCTGCCGGTCGTTGATGGTGCTGAACCAGGTCACGGCACCGGCCACGCCCAGGTTGAAGGCGACAAGCACGAGCCAGAGCACCCCGTGCGACAGGGACGACGGGACGCCCCCGCCCTGCGCGGTGCCCGCGAGGACGGCCGAGGCGGCCACCCCGGCGAACCGCCAGTTGCCGGGCAGCAGGACCGCGTGCACGAAACCGGCCCAGGCGAAGAAGCCGTACCACGGGCTGTCGAGCACCAGCACCGCACCGAATGCGAGCAGCCCGACGTAGTAGACCGCCATGAGCGCGCGTCGCGTCACCCACTCCGGGTGCAGGTTGACGAACCAGGCGATCCAGCAGGCCGCCGCCGCGGCGACCAACAGATCGGGGACGAGCGAGAGGCCGACCGGCGCCGGCGCGGCGGTGGTGAGCAGCGCCCCGACGCCCAGCCCGACGTAGGGCACGACCTTGTGCAGGACCGCCTCGCGGTCCTCCCAGGCGGCCAGCCGGTCGACCTGCTCGGCGGTGCTTGTCATCGGGTACCCGCTCATTCCCAGCGGAACATCTTGGCTGCCGCCGTGCCCGCGAGCAGGGCGACCGCTGCCATTATGGCCAGGTGCAGCGGTCGCGGTGACGTGCCGGTCCAGGCATCGAGCAGCGCCTGCACGCCGGGCGGCGTGTAGTCGCCCATCCGGACCAGGACGTCCGGCAGGAGGAACCGGGGCACGTAGACGCCGCCGAAGAACATCACCACCAGGAACAGCGGCACGGCCAGCGCCTGCGCCGCCTTGGCCGTCCGCGCTGCCGCCGCCACCAGCAGCCCCAGCGCGAGCAGGGACGCGGTACCGAGGACGAGGGCCAGCGTGAAGCCCAGCGGGCGCCGGGGCAGCGGTACGTCGAAGGCCAGCCGGCCGACCACGACGAGCAGCAGCGCGCTGATCAGGATGGTGACGAGCGAGATGACCAGTTGGGCGGCCAGCAGCGCGCCCGGGCTGGCCGGGGTGGTGGCCAGCCGACGTAGCACCCCGCGTTCCCGGTAGGTGGCCAGCACCGTGGGCAGGATGTTCACCCCCGTCATGGCGAGCGTGATGACCAGCAGCGACGGGGCGAAATACTGGATGAAGGACAGGTCGCCGAACTGCGCCTCGGGCTGGCGCCCGGCCGGGATCAGCCCGAACACCAGCAGCAGCGCGAGCGGCAACGCGACGGTGACCAGCGGCGCGGCGAAGTCCCGCAGGTAGAGTTTGGTTTCGATCTTGAGGATCTGCCCGAAGGCGCGCATGCCGTTCTCCCTCAGTCGGTGGTCCGGTGACCGGTCAGCTCGACGAAGGCGTCGTCGAGAGTGGACTGTTCGAGCCGCAGGTCGGCGACGACGATCTGGTTGCGGGCGAGCACCGACGTGACCGCGTGCAGCAGCTCCCCGGTCCCGGTCACGACCAGGTGGCCGCCCGTGCGCTGCACGGCGGTCACCTCGGGCAGGTCCGTGAAGAGCTGGTCGTCGACGGGGGCGGACGGCCGGAACCGGACGCGTTGCTCCGGAGCGACCCTCGACACCAGGCCGGCCGGGCTGTCCAGGGCGACGACCCGACCCCGGTCGATGACGGCGATCCGGTCGCAGAGCCGTTCGGCCTCCTCCATGAAGTGGGTGACCAGGATGATCGTCACTCCACTGTCACGGACCTGCTCGATGAGCCCCCAGGTGTCCCGCCGTGCCTGCGGGTCGAGCCCGGTGGTCAATTCGTCGAGGATCGCGATCTCCGGGTTGCCCACCAGGGCCAGCGCGATCGACAACCGCTGCTTCTGGCCGCCGGAGAGCTTCTTGTACGGGGTGCCCCGCTTGGCGCCCAGGCCCAGCCTGTCGATCAACTCGCCCGGGTCGGCCGGGTCCCGGTAGAAGGAGGCGTACAGGTCCAGCGCCTCGCCCACCCGCAGCCGGTCCGGCAACTGGCTCTCCTGGAGTTGCACCCCCACCCGCTCGCGCAGCGGCGCCGCGTCCCGGCGGGGGTCGAGCCCGAGGACCGACACCCCGCCCCCGTCGGGGACGCGGAGCCCGGCGACGCACTCCACGGTGGTGGTCTTACCGGCGCCGTTCGGGCCCAGGATCCCGAAGATCTCCCCGCCCTCCACCGTGAACGTCACGTCGTCCACGGCCACCAGATCGCCGTACCGCTTGTGCAGGTTCGTCACCTCGATGACCGGCATCGCATCGCACCGTCCTTCCCCGGGAGTCGTGCCATCCCAGCGTCGCGGCGCGGGCCCGGCGGGGCATCGACCGGCCGGGGACGATCAGGGCCGGCGAGGGCTGACC
This sequence comes from Micromonospora costi, assembly GCF_003626655.1. Classification (GTDB taxonomy): domain Bacteria; phylum Actinomycetota; class Actinomycetes; order Mycobacteriales; family Micromonosporaceae; genus Micromonospora; species Micromonospora costi. The sequence continues at coordinate 795,316 of NZ_RBAN01000003.1, read as the reverse complement.
CGAGCGATCCACCAACCGGTTGATGTGCCGGCAGCCACTAGGCTCTCCGGACGTGGACGTGACCAGCATCGCCCGCCCGGTGACCGGAGCCGCCAGCCGCTTCCTCTCCGGAGCGGGCCTGCTGCTGCGCGGCATCGGCCTGTACGTGCGCAGCCCGAAGCTCATGCTGCTCGGCATCGTGCCGGCGCTGATCTCCAGCGCCGTCTTCCTCACCGCGTTCGCCGTCCTCGTCTGGTTCGTCGACGACCTCGCGGCGCTCGTCACCCCGTTCGCCGACGACTGGTCGGCCACCTGGCGCAACCTCGTGCGGGTGGTCGCCGGGCTGGCCATCCTGGGGCTGGGCGGCCTGCTCGGCGTGGTCACCTTCACGGCGGTCACCCTGGTCATCGGCGACCCGTTCTACGAGGCGATCTCCGAGCGGGTCGAGGAACGGCTCGGCGGCACGCCGGGCGCGGTGGACGTGCCATTCTGGTCGTCGCTGCGCCGCAGCCTCGCCGACTCCGTACGCCTGGTGGCCCTCTCGACGCTGGTCGGCATCCCCCTCTTCCTCGCCGGTTTCATCCCCGTGGTGGGCCAGATCGTGGTCCCGGTGATCGGGGCGGCGGTGGGCGGGTGGTTCCTCGCCGTCGAACTCGTCGGGGCGCCCTTCTACCGGCGCGGGATGCGGCTGCCGGAGCGGCGGGCACGGCTCAAGGCGGACCGGCCCACGGCGCTCGGCTTCGGCGTGGCGGTCTTCCTCTGCTTCCTGATCCCGCTCGGCGCGGTGCTCGTCATGCCGGCCGCGGTGGCCGGTGCCACGCTGCTCGCCCGCCGCTCGCTCGGCCAGCCCATCCAGGAGACGTGACATGCGGGTAAGCCTGATCGAGGGGGACATCACGGCCCAGCGGGTCGACGTGATCGTCAACGCCGCCAATTCCTCGCTGCTCGGCGGTGGCGGCGTCGACGGTGCGATCCACCGCAGGGGCGGTCCGGAGATCCTCGCGGAGTGCCGGGCCCTGCGGGCATCCCGGTACGGCCGGGGCCTGCCCACCGGCCAGGCGGTCGCCACGACGGCCGGCCGGCTGCCGGCCCGCTGGGTCGTCCACACCGTCGGTCCGGTCTGGTCGGCGAGCGAGGACCGCTCGGCGCTGCTGCGCGACTGCTACGCGAACAGCCTCGCGGTCGCCGACGACCTGGGCGCCGGGAGCGTCGCCTTCCCGCTGATCTCAGCCGGCGTCTACGGCTGGCCAGTCGAGGACGCTGTACGTCAAGCACTGACCGTGCTGCGCGCGGCCGCCCCGGGCCGGGTCACCGAGGCCCGCCTCGTGCTCTTCGGCGCCGACACGTACGCGACCGCCGAGCGGGTCGCCGCGTCGCTCTGAGCCCGGCCCGGCCCGCACGCGAAGTCGCACGGGCCGGGCGGGCCGTCGTCCGTCACCAGGTGATGCGCAGGTTCATGCGCTCCTCCTTCCGTCGGGCGACCAGGCTAGGGCGGGCCGATCTTTAGGCCAAGCCTATTTTTAGGTCGGACCCATGTATGCTGGCCGGCGTGACGATCGACGGCAGCCTCCGCGAACGCAAGAAGCGGCAGACGCGGCAGTCCATTTCGGACATCGCGACCCGGCTGTTTCTGGAACGCGGCTACGAGCGGGTGACCATCGCGGAGATCGCGGCGGCGGCCGGGGTAGCGAAGATGACCGTGACGAACTACTTCCCGCGCAAGGAGGACCTGGTCCTCGACATCGCCGAGGAGTTCGTGGCGCTGCTGGCCCGCGCCGTCGCCGAGCGGCCGGCCGGCGAACCGGTGCGGGACGCGCTGCGCCGGCGGTACGCCGAGGCGGTGGCACGGCGCGAGGCGGCGGTCGGGTTCGCGGGCGAGCCCTTCGTACGCCTCGTGGAGGACAGCCCCGCGCTCGCCGCCCGTCTGCGGGAGCTGTTCGACCTGCGGGAACGGGCGCTCGCCGCGCAGCTCGCCGCCGAGCCGGCGACGGCCGGCGACGACCTCACGGCGCGGCTGGTCGCCGCGCAGCTCGCCGGGGCGTACCGGGTGCTCTTCGCCGAGGCGTTCCGGTTGATCCGGGCCGGGCACGACGAGGAGCAGGTGGCCGGGATCCTCGCCGAGGCCGGGGCCCGCGCCTTCGACCTGCTCGCCACCGCAGGGGATTGACATGACCGACTCCCTGCGACTGATGGCCGTGCACGCGCACCCCGACGACGAGTCCAGCAAGGGCGCGGCGACCCTGGCCCGGTACGCGGCCGAGGGCGTGGACGTGCTCGTGGTGACCTGCACCGGGGGCGAGCGGGGCGACGTCCTCAATCCCGCCCTGGACATCCCGGAGGTGCGTGCCAACCTGGGCCGCGTCCGCCGGGAGGAGATGGCGCGGGCGGCGGCGGTGCTCGGCGTACGGCAGCGGTTCCTCGACTTCGTCGACTCCGGACTGCCGGCCGGCGGCGCCGACCTGCCCGCCGACGCGTTCGCCCGGCTCCCGGTCGACGTGGCCGCGGCCCCGCTGGTCGCGCTGGTTCGCGAGTTCCGCCCGCAGGTCCTTGTGACGTACGACCCGACCGGCGGATACCCGCATCCGGACCACGTGATGGCCCACCGGGTCGCCCGCCACGCGTTCGACGTCGCCGCCGATCCGGCCGCCAACCCCGAGGCGGGCTCGGCGTGGGCCGTCGCGAAGCTCTACTATCTGGTCTCGTTCAGCCGTGCCTGGTTCCAGGCGCTGCACGACGCCACCCGGGCCGCCGGGCTTCCGTCGGCGATGGACGAGGTGCTGCGGGAGCTGCCCGAGGGCCTGCCGGAGCCACCCGTCACCACCCGGATCGCCTGCGCCGAGCACTTCGCCACCCGGGACCGGGCGCTGCTCGCGCACGCCACGCAGGCCGACCCGGCGCACCCCTTCTTCGCCCACTCCCGGGACATCGAGCGGCGGGTCTGGCCGACCGAGGACTACGAGCTGGCCGAGACGCGGGTGCCGGTGAGCCGGCCGGAGGACGACCTCTTCGCGGGGCTCAGGTCAGGTCACGCAGGCAGGACCACTGCGTGGCCACCGGCCGGTAGCCGAGCCGGGCGTTGACCGCCAGCATGGGGGCGTTCGCCTCGTCGTTCGAGGTGTACGCCGTGCGCACCCCGCCGGCGGCGGCCCGGTGCAGCGCCGCCTGCTTGGTGAGGCGGGCCAGCCCCCGCCCGCGGTAGCGCGGCACGGTGGCCGTGTAGTCCGACCACATCCGGTCGCCGTCCCGTTTGACCAGGCTGAACGCCACCACCTCACCGTCCACCTCGGCGGCCGTGCTCGCGTCCTTGTCCAGGCCGAGGTTCTCCCAGACGTCGTACCGCCAGATCTCGTAGGTGACCGCGTCCGAGGGCACGTCACCCGGCTCGTCCGAGGCCGCGGCGACCTCCGCCCGGTAGAGCCGCTCCGGGTCCAGGTCGGTCAGCGGCCGCCACCGTACGCCCGCGGGTGCCGCCGGCATCGACGGCACCGGATCCAGGTCGAGCGCCGAGTAGCGCATCTCCCGGCTGGGCGTGAAGTTGTGCCGGCGGGCGAACGGCAGGGACTCCTCCAGGGCCCAGGTGCGGACGCGCCGCACCCCGAGCGGGCGGAGGTGGTCGAGTGCCGCCTCCAGGAGGGCGGTGCCGATGCCCCGGCCACGGTGCTCGGGATGCGTGTGCAGCAGCGAGACCTCGCCGAAGTCGGGCTCGGAGGTGCGGATGTTCCGGTACGCCGACACCCAGCCGACCACCCGGGCGTCGACCTCGGCCACGAACGCCGTCCACTCCTCGTCGGGCGGCGGCTCGGCGATCATCTGCCGGGTCGAGGCGACCCCTCGCACCAGGTACGGGTAGACGATGGCGCGCAGCGCCACCACGTCCGCGGCGTCGTCGGGCCGGGCGGTGCGGATCCGGGGGTCAGCCATCGTTGCGCACCGCGGCGATCGCCTCGACCTCGACCAGCTGGTCGGAGTAGCCGAGCACGGCCACCCCGAGCAGCGTGCTCGGCGGTTCGTGGTCGCCGAACGCGTCCCGTACCACCTGCCAGACCGCGACCAGGTCCTCCTGTCGGGGCGACGCCACGTAGACGGTCGTCTTGACCACGTCGTCGAGGCGGGCGCCGGCCGCCGCGAGGGCGGTCGCGAGGTTGGCCATCACCTGTCGGGTCTGTGCAGCGTGGTCGCCCGGAGCCACGGTACGGCCCTCGCCGTCCAACGGGCACGCGCCGGCCGTGAACACCAGCCGGGCCGGTGGTTCGACGGTGGCCGCGTACGCGTACTCGGCGACCGTGGAGAGATCGGGGACGGGGATCAGGCGTACGGGTCCGGTCATCCGCGCGAGGCTACCGCCGGGTCGTCCGGCCCTCGACCGATTAACGGCGCCGCCGGTCGGTTCAGGCGGATTCGCGCAGGATCAGCTCGGTGGGGAGCGTGACCGCCGGCTCGATGGTCTCCCCGGCCGCGAGCCGCAGCAGCTGCCGGGTCATCTGCCGGCCGATTTCCTGGATGGGCTGGCGGACGGTGGTCAGCGGCGGCTCGGTGTAGGCCGCTGTCTCGGTGTCGTCGAAACCGATCACGGCCACGTCGTCGGGCACCCGCCTGCCCGCCTCGCGCAGCGTACGCAGCGCGGCCTGCGCCATGAGGTCGGAGGCGACGAAGACGGCGTCCAGGTCGGGATGCGCGTCGAGCAGGCGCCGCATGGCGGCCGCCCCGGACTCCCGGGTGAAGTCCCCGGTCGCCACCCGTTCGGCCAGCCCGGCGGCGGCCACCGTGTCCCGGTAGCCGGCGAGCCGCTCGATGCCCGCCACCATGTCCTGCGGGCCGGCGATGGTGGCGATCCGTCGCCGGCCGCTGTCGATGAGGTGCCGGACGGCGCGGCCCACCCCGCTCACGTGGTCCACGTCCACGTAGGGGAGCGGGGCGTCGTCGAGCGGCCGGCCGCTGCACACGACCGGGATGCCGAGCCGGGCGAGCCGGGCGGGCAGCGGGTCGGCCGCGTGCAACGACGCGAACAGCACGCCGTCGACGTGCCGGCCGGTCGTGTAGCGGGCGACCCGCTCGTGCCCGGCCGGCGAGCCGGCGAGCATCAGCACGAGCTGCTTGTCGGCGGCCTCCAGCTCCTGGCTGACCCCGCGGATGATGCCGGGAAAGAACTGGTCGTCGGAGAAGACCCGGGTGGCCGCCTCCGGCATGACCAGGGCGATGGAGTCGGTCCGCTGGGTGACGAGGCTGCGGGCGGCCAGGTTCGGCACGTACCCCAGCTCCTCCACCGCCCGGTGCACCGCCTCCCGGATGGGCTCGGCGACCGTGGTGGAGCCGTTCACCACGCGCGAGACGGTGGCCCGGGAGACCCCGGCCCGGCGGGCCACCGCTTCGAGCGTCGGTCGTTGCGCCGTCGTCATCGCCGACTTCCCCCCGCTCGTGTCACAGCCCGTTCCGGGAGATCACCTCCTGGTACCACCGGGCGCTGGACTTCGGTGTGCGGCGCTGGGTCAGGTAGTCGACGTGCACGATCCCGAACCGCCTGCGGTAGCCCTCCGCCCACTCGAAGTTGTCCAGCAACGACCATACGAGATAGCCACGGAGGTCCACGCCCCGGGAGATCGCCTCGTGCGCCGCGCGCAGGTGCCCCTCCAGGTAGGCGATCCGGTCGGTGTCGAGGACCTGCGACGGACCGCCGGGGAAGTCGGCACCGGGCTTGTCGGGGTACGCGGCGCCGTTCTCGGTGATGAGCAGCGGTACCCCCGGATAGTCGGTGGCGATCCGCTCCAGCAGCCGGGTCAGCCCGGCCGGTTCGACCATCCACCCCATGTCGGTCAGCGGGCCGACCGGCGGAAGGAACTCCACCGCGCCGTCGGTGCCCGGGTACGCGCCCCCGCCGCCGGCGCCGTCCGGCCGGCCGGCCACGTACGTCGGCTGGTAGTAGTTGATCCCGAGCAGGTCGATGGGCGCGGCGATCAGCTTCTCGTCCCCGTCCCGCACGAACGTCGGCTCGACGATCCGGCCCACGTGCTCCCGCACGTCCTCGGCGTAGCCGCCGGCGAGCAACGGGTCCAGGAAGATGCGGTTGTGCAGGCCGTCGACCAGGCGTACGGCCGCCGCGTCGGCGGCGCTGGACCCGTCCGCCGGGCGTACGTCGGCGGGGTTGAGGGTGATGCCGATGGTCCGCGCGCCGGCCGCGCGCAGCGCCCGCGCCGCCAGGCCGTGCCCGAGCAGCAGGTGGTGCACGGCGGTGAAGGCCGCCGCCGGGTCCTGCTCGCCTGGCGCGTGGACGCCGCTGCCGTAGCCCAGGTACGCGGAGCACCACGGCTCGTTGAGCGTGGTCCAGACGTCGACACGGTCGCCGAGCCGGCCGTACGTGGCGGCGGCGTACGTCGCGAAGTGCTCGGCGGTCTCCCGGTTGGTCCAGCCGCCGCGGTCTCCCAGGCTCTGCGGGAGGTCCCAGTGGTACAGCGTGACGATCGGGTCGATGCCCCGGGCCAGCAGGGCGTCCACCAGCCGGTCGTAGAAGTCGAGGCCGCGCGGGTTGACCGGGCCGGTGCCGTCCGGCTGGATCCGCGGCCAGGCGATCGAGAAACGGTACGCGCGCAGCCCCAGCTCGGCCATGAGCGCCACGTCCTCGGCGTACCGGTGGTAGTGGTCGCAGGCGACGTCCCCGGTGTGCCCCTGGTGCACGCGACCGGGGGTGCGGCTGAAGGTGTCCCAGATGGAGGGGCCGCGCCCGTCGTCGCGCGCCGCGCCCTCGATCTGGTACGCGGCGGTGGCGGCGCCCCAGAGGAAGTTCTCGGGAAATCGGAGACTGCTCACGCCTTGACCGCACCTTCCATGATCCCGCCGATGATCTGGCGGCCGAACAGGACGAAGACCAGCAGCAGGGGCAGCGTCGCGAGGGCCGTGCCGGTGAACACCTGCGACATGTCCTGGTAGTACCCGTCCGAGAGCGCCCGTAGCGAGAGCTGCACGGTCGGGTTCTCCGGGTCGTTCAGCACAGCGTACGGCCAGAGGAAGTCGTTCCAGGTCGTCATGAACGTGAGCAGCCCGAGCACCGCGGCGGCCGGGCGCAACGCCGGCACCACCACGTTCCACCAGATCCGTGCGGTGCCGCAGCCGTCCACCCGGGCCGCCTCGATCAGCTCGTCGCTGACCGCCTGGCCGGCGTACTGCCGCATCATGAACACGCCGAACCCGGTGACCAGCGCCGGGACGATCACCGCGGGCAGCCGGTCGTTCCAGTTCAGCTTCGTCATGAGCAGGTACAGCGGGATGACGCCGAGCTGGGTCGGCACCATCATGGTCGCGATGATCACCAGCAGCAGCGCGTTCCGGCCGCGGAAGCGCAGCTTCGCGAAGGCGAACCCGGCCAGGCTGGAGAAGAGGACCACCGAGACGGTGACCGTGCCCGCCACGATCGTCGAGTTGATGAGACCGGTCAGGAAGTACGCGTCGGTGTTGCCGAACAGCCGGGCGATGTTGGCGCCCAGGTTGCCCCCGGGGGTGACCGGCGGTGGCAGCTGTCCCATGGCGTCGCTGGAGCGGCTGGCCACCACGAACATCCAGTAGATCGGGAAGATCGACGTCACGGTGGCGAGGACCAGGGCCAGGTAGGTGAGCGGGCTGGCCCGCCAGAGCCGGCTCATGGAAGCTCTCCCATCGCCGCCCGGCCGCCCGGCGTACGCCCGCCGAGCCGCCGGATGATCGCCACGTTGACGGCCGCGACCACGGCGATCAGCGCGAAGAGCAGCCAGGCGACGGCCGAGCCGTACCCGAAGTTGTAATGCGGCGCGAAGGCGTTCTCGAACATGTACATGGTCACCGTCTGCGACTCGCGCAGCGGCCCGCCGCGGATGGGGTTGGTGCCGGAGTGGAAGAGCCGGGGCTCGGTGAAGAGCTGGAGCCCGCCGATGGTGGAGATGATGACGCAGAAGATGATCGTGGGTCTGAGCAGCGGCACGGTGATCGACCAGAACTGCCGGGCCCGGTTCGCGCCGTCGATCGCCGCGGACTCGTACAGGTCGCGGGGGATGGCCTGCATGGCGGCCAGGAAGATCAGCGCGTTGTAGCCGGTCCACCGCCAGTCCACCATGGCCGAGATGGCCACCCAGGAGGCGAACCGGTTCGACTTCCACTCCACCGGATCCAGCCCGACCACGTCGAGCAGCCAGTTGACCATGCCGAACTCGCGGCTGAAGAGCACCCCGAACACGATCGCCACGGCCGCGGTGGAGGTGACGTTGGGAATGAGCACGGCCATCCGCCAGCCGGTGCGGAACCGCAGCCGGCGGTTGAGCAGGTTCGCCAGCCAGAGCGCGGCGAGCAGCTGCGGGACGGTGGAGATGACGAAGATGCCGAGGGTGTTGACCACCGCGTGCCAGAAGTCGGGGTCGGCGAGGAGCCGGGTGTAGTTCTCCGCACCGACGAACGCGTGGTCGCTGCCGAGCAGGTCCCAGTCGTGCAGCGAGACCCAGAACGTGTAGACCAGCGGGTACGCGCCGAAGACCCCGAAGATCAGGAAGAACGGGGCGATGTAGAGGTACGGGGAGAACCGGGTGTCGAGCCGGCTGAGCCGGACACTCGGCGACCGGCGGCGGTGCGGCGCCGGTGTGACCGGCGGGCGGGCGTCGAGCTGGACGGTCATGCCCAGGGGTTCCTTTCCGCGGTGCGGGCGGGACCCGTGTCACACCGGGCCGGCGGATCGCCGGCGCGGCCTCCGGGGCCCGCCCGCACGCTGGCTCGGGCTACTTGGCGGCGGCCTTCTTCGCGTTGGCCACCGCGTCGGTCCAGCCCTGCGCGGGGCTGCGCTGGCCCAGCTCGACGGTGCGTACCGCGTTCTCCACCTCCGTACGGACGGCCTGGTTCTTCGGGCCCATGTAGACCGGCTTCAGGTTCTTCGCGCCGGCGGCGAAGATCTGCCCCACGGGCGCGTCGGAGAAGTACGCGTTCGTGGCGTCGGCGATGGCCGGGTCGTCGAGCGCCTGGGGCGAGGAGGGCAGGGGGCCCTTGGCCTTGAACGCGCCGATCTGCCCCTTGGCGCTGGTCAGGAACTTGGCCAGCTCGATCGCCCGGGCCTGGTGCTTGCTCTGCTTCGGCACCGCGAGGTACGACCCGCCCCAGTTGCCGCCGTTGCCGGGCACCCGGGCGATGTCCCACTTGCCCTTCGCGGACGGCCCGGCGTTGCCCTCGATCACCCCGGTCATCCAGGCCGGGCATGCGATCGTGGCGAACTTCGCCTGCTTGAACGCGGAGACCCACTCCTCGGACCAGGCGAGGTACTTCCCGGCGAGGCCCGAGTCGACGATGTCCATGGTGGTGTCCCACGCCTGCCGCACCGCGGGGTTGCTGTCCACCACGAGGTTGTCACTGGTGTCGTAGTAGCTGTAGCCCTGGGTGTTGCCCGCGGTCTGGAGCAGGATGGTGTTGAAGGTGTTGGTGGCGGCGTCCACGAAGGAGGCCCCGGTCTGCTTCGCCGCGAACTGCTCCCCGACGCGGATGTAGTCCGGCCAGGTGGGCCACAGCTTCGAGACGGCGTCCCGCTCGGTGGGGAGGCCGGCCTTGGCGAACAGGTCCTTGCGGTAGCACATGGCCATCCCGCCGACGTCCGTGCCGAGGCCGATGAGCTGCTTCCCGTCGGCGGTGAGCCCGGCGTTCCACTTCCAGTCGAGGAAGTTGCCCTTGAGGTCGGCGGCGCCGTGGTCGAGCAGGTTCACGAAGTTGCCGGGGTTGGCCTTGTACTCGACGAGCAGCCCCTCCTCGATGGCGACGATGTCGCCGGCGCCCTTCCCGGCGGCGAGCCACTGGGTCAGCTTGGGCGAGTACTCGTCGAGGTTGCCGCCGGTCCCCCGCTCGACGATCTTCACGTCGGGATGGGCGGCCATGTACTCCTGGTACAGCTGCTCGTAGCCGAACTGGCCGAACACGTCCACGGTGAGCGTGATCGGACCGTCCTCGGCGGAGTCGCCGCCACCGCAGCCGGCGGTGACGACCAGGGCGGTGGCGGCGGCCAGGGCCACCGCGGCGAGGCGGCGGCGCGGAATGACACCCATCTGTCTCTGACCCCTCTCAGGTCGGGCGGGTGGTGGTCGGTACGGATCTGAGAGAGCGCTCTCACGACAGGGTGGTGTGCGTCACGCTACATGTCAAGAGAGCGCTCTCTCTGCCGTCCGTCCGCCGTGTCCGTCCGCCTCGTGCGGAGGCCTCACCAACGCCGAAGAGTGGCCCTCCCACCGGGAGTGGCCACTCTTCGTGAGGGTCGGGTCAGCTGACCCGCAGGCCGTCCAGCAGCGCCGGGTCGCCGGACACGTCGAGCGTGTCGAAGCTGACCCGACCCCACAGCGCGAGCAGCAGGTCGCTGGCCGTGCCGCTCACGTGCACCCGGGCGTGGTGGTCGTCGTGGTCCAGGAGGGTGTCCGTGTCCAGCAGGGCCACCCCCTCGCCCCGCAGCCGCAGGTACCACTGCTGCGCCGCGTCGACGGCCGCGAGCTGCACCACACCGTGCCACTGGCCCGGAGTGCGGCGCCGGCCCGCGGGAAGCCAGGTGTCCAGCACCTCGCTCACCCCGTCGGCCGCGAGCTTCGCCTCGATCGGCTCGCCCGCCGCGATGGCGAGCTGGGCGTCCCAGCGGTGCACCGCCGTCTCGTGCGCCGCCCGGCGGGGCCAGAAGGCGGCCTTCTTCGGCTGCGGCGCCCAGTTCCACGCCGTGGCTTCCGGGTCGAGCCCGTCGAAGAGGGCCATCAGCCGGTCGTACCCCTGCTGCCAGTACTGCAACGGGGTGACGCCCGCGTCCGGCTCGCCCAGGTCGGCACGCTGGCGGGGCGCGATGACCTGCCCGGAGCCGGCGAACGAGGCCACCCAGTGGTAGAAGCCCCCCAGGTGCAGGGTGAGGTCGGCGACGGTCCAGCCGGGGCACGAGAGCACCGGTGTCTCGGGCGGCGCCTCGGCCACCGCGGCGGCGAAGGCCGGGCCCTCGACCCGGAGCGCACCGATCCAGAAGTCCTTCGTGCCATGCACTCTGCTCATCGCCATCCTCCCGGGGGTGACCCGGCCACCAGTGGGTGCCGCGGCTACCCCTCAGCCTAGGGTGAAGGGTGTGTCAGACGTCTACGCCCAGCCGACAACCGGAGCCGACGCGACCGACGTGAGCGCCCTGGCCAGTTACACCACCTTGCGCATGGGCGGTCCCGCCGGCCGGATCGTGTCGGGCGCCAGCGCCGAGGAAATCGTACGAGCGGTGCGCGAGGCGGGCATGCGGGAAGAGCCCGTGCTGGTCCTCGCGGGCGGCAGCAACGTGGTGATCGGGGACGACGGCGTTCCCGGCACCGTCGTGCTGGTGCGTTCCCGGGGGCTGCACGTCGTCGCCGAGGACGCCGACACGGTGACCGTACGGGTCGAGGCCGGCGAGCCGTGGGACGACCTGGTGGCCGACACGGTGGCCAACGGCTGGTCCGGCCTGGAGTGCCTCTCCGGCGTCCCTGGCTCCACAGGGGCCACCCCCATCCAGAACGTCGGCGCGTACGGCCAGGAGGTCGCCGAGACCATCACCGGGGTCGAGGTGTACGACCGGGCCGAGGGGGCCACCGTCCGGGTCGCGGCCGCCGACTGCGGCTTCGCCTACCGGAGCAGCATCTTCAAGTACAGCGACCGCTGGGTGGTGCTCTCCGTCGACTTCCGGCTCGCCCGCTCGCCGCTCTCCGGTCCGGTCCGATACGCGGAGCTGGCCCGGGGGCTGGGCGTGGAGGTGGGCGACCGGGTGCCGCTGGCCGACGCCCGGGCGACGGTGCTGCGGCTGCGGGCCGGCAAGGGCATGGTGCTCGACGCCGAGGACCCGGACACCCGCTCGGTCGGCTCGTTCTTCACCAACCCGGTGCTGGACCGGGCCGCGTACGAACTGGTGCGCGAGCGCGCCGCCGACCTGGGCGAGCCGCCGTCCTGGCCCTGCCCCGGCGACCTCGTGAAGGTGAGCGCCGCCTGGCTCATCGACAAGGCCGGCTTCGGCAAGGGGCACCCGGGCCCGGGTGGCGTCGCCATCTCCAGCAAGCACACGCTCGCGCTCACCAACCGCAGCGGCCGGGCGTCCACCGCCGACCTCGTGGCCCTCGCCCGGGAGATCCGCGACGGCGTCCACACCCGCTTCGGCGTAACGCTCCACCCGGAGCCAGTGCTGGTGAACTGCGAGATCTAACCCCACTCCCCGCGATCTTGCAGTTTGTGCCCCGGCATAGGGGACATAAGCCTCGAACGAGGGGCCGAAAGTGCAAGATCGCGGGGGGCTACCGTGGGGCTACCGTGGGCCAGGGCACCGTCAGCTCGCCCAGGCGCCAGCGGGTCGGGCGGTCCAGCAGGGGCCACCCGGCCTCCTTCAGCGACCGGACGGCGTGCACCCAGCGCTGCCGGGGGCCGAAGACCGCGTACCCGGCGGCGTCGCGCCAGGCGTCGTCGAGCGCCCGGATCAGATCGTGCACCCGCTCACCCGGCACGTTGCGGTGGATCAACGCCTTGGGCAGCCTTTCGGCCAGCTCGGCCGGGCTCTCCAGGGTCGCGAGCCGGGCCGCCAGCGTCAGCGAGCGCGGCCCGTCGGCGTCGATCAACAGCCAGCCGCCCAGCCGGCCCAGCTCGTCACACGTCCCCTCGACCAGCACACCGCCCGGGGCCAGCGCGGCCGTCGTCGTCCGCCACGCCTCGGCCACCTCGCTCTCGTCGTACTGGCGCAGCACGTTGAGCGCGCGCACCAGCACCGGGCGCAGCCCGGCCAGCTCGAACCCGCCGCGGGCGAAGGTCAGCCACGGCGGGTCGGCGGCCGGCGCCGCGGCGGCCACGCGGGCCGGGTCGATCTCCAGCCCCACCAGGCGTACGTCGGGTCGTACGCCGGCCGCCAGCCGCGCGCGCAGCTCCACGGCGGTGACCGGGGTCGCGCCGTAGCCGAGGTCCACCACGAGCGGGTCGGGTGCGGCGCGGAGCAGGTCACCGCAGGCGGCCACGATCCAGTTGTCCACCCGGCGCAGTCGGTTCGGGTTCGTGGTGCCCCGGGTGATCACGCCGTACGGCCGGCGTCGCCCCGCTCCCGTGGTCACCGTGACCGCCGGACCGGCCTCGACACCGCGAGCGACCGCGGCACCCGCACGCCCGGCTCACCCCCCGCGCTTCACTGCGCGACCCGGTGCACCTTGTGCTGGGCCGCCTGGGCCAGCGGGCGGACCACCAGCCGGTCCACGTTCACGTGGTGCGGACGGGTGGCGCACCAGGCGATGCAGTCGGCCACGTCCTCGGCCACCAGCGGCTCGGGCACCCCGGCGTACACGGCCTCCGCCCGCTCGGCGTCACCGTCGAACCGGACCAGGCTGAACTCCTCGGTCTTCACCATCCCCGGGTCGATCTCGATCACCCGGATCGGACGGCCGGACAGCTCCAGCCGCAGGGTGCCGGCGATCGCGGTCTGCGCGTGCTTGGCCGCGGTGTAGCCGCCACCGCCCTCGTACACGGTGAACCCGGCCGTCGACGAGACGATCACGATGGTCCCGGCGCCGGACGCCTCCAGAGCGGGCAGCACCGCCTGGGTGACCCGGAGCGTGCCGAGCACGTTGACGTCGTACATCCACTGCCAGTCGCCGACCGAGCCGGACTCCACCGGTTCCAGGCCGCGCGCGCCACCGGCGTTGTTGACCAGCACCGTGACCGGCCCCGGAGCCGCGGCGGCCGCCTCCGCCAGAGCGGCGACCGACTCGTCCGACGTCACGTCGCACTCCACCGCCGTGGCGCGGCCACCGGCGGCCTCGATCTCGGCGACGAGCGCGCCAAGCCGGTCGGCGCGCCGGGCCGCGGCGAGCACGTGGAAGCCCTCGGAGGCGAGCCGGCGGGCGGTGGCCGCGCCGATCCCGCTCGACGCTCCGGTGACGATCGCGACAGAGGTCATCCGGTCATTGTGACGCCCGGCCGGACGGCCGCTCCGGCCGGGCGTGTCGCCGCTCACCATGAGGTCCGTCACGCCCGACCGCCGCCACCGCGCATTACCGAGCGCCGATCGGGAAGATGACATCCGGCGTACAGGTTGACCAAGACGCCGGTCGTGCGAGACGGCATCAACCGTGACCAGGGGAGCGGACGTGGCGGAACTGCACACCGGCGTCGGTCGTCAGCGAGGAGCACGTCCGTGGCCGCGGCCCCGGCGGATCGCCACCCTCTCGGTGCACACTTCACCGTTGCACCAGCCCGGCACGGGCGACGCCGGCGGCATGAACGTCTACATCCTGGAGGTCGCCCGGCGACTGGCCGAGGCGAACGTCGAGGTGGAGATCTTCACCCGGGCCACCTCGGGCGACCTGCCCCCGGTGGTCGAGATGGCGCCGGGCGTGCAGGTCCGGCACATCACCGCCGGGCCGCTCGAAGGGCTCACCAAGGAGGAACTGCCGGGGCAGCTCTGCGCCTTCACGGCCGGGGTGCTCCGCGCCGAGGCCGCCCGCCCGCCGGGTCACTACGACCTCATCCACTCCCACTACTGGCTCTCCGGCCAGGTCGGCTGGCTCGCCAAGGAGCGCTGGGGCGTACCGCTCGTGCACACCGCGCACACCCTCGCGAAGGTCAAGAACGCGCAGCTCGCGGCCGGGGACCGGCCGGAGCCGAAGGCGCGGGTGATCGGCGAGGAGCAGGTGGTGGCCGAGGCCGACCGGCTGGTGGCCAACACCCGGGCCGAGGCCCGCGACCTGATCGAGCGGTACGCGGCCGGGCCCGAGCGCGTCGCCGTCGTCCAGCCGGGCGTCGACCTGGGCCGGTTCCGGCCGGCACCCGGGGACCGGGAGCTGGCTGCCGCCGCCGCCCGCCGCCGGCTGGGCCTGCCCACCCGGGGTTACGTGGTGGCCTTCGTCGGCCGGATCCAGCCGTTGAAGGCTCCCGACGTGCTGGTGCGCGCCGCCGCCGCGCTGCGCGCACACGCCCCCGCGCTGGCCGAGCAGCTGACCGTGGTGATCTGCGGGGGCCCGAGCGGCAGCGGGCTGGACCGGCCCACGGCTCTCATGGAGCTGGCCGCCTCGCTCGGCGTCGCCGACCGGGTGCGCTTCCTGCCGCCCCAGACCGGCGACGACCTGCCGGACCTCTACCGGGCCGCCGACCTCGTCGCGGTGCCCTCGCACAACGAGTCGTTCGGCCTGGTCGCCCTGGAGGCCCAGGCCTGCGGTACGCCGGTGCTGGCCGCCGCCGTGGGCGGGCTCGTCACCGCCGTGCGCGACCAGGTGAGCGGGGTGCTGATCGACGGGCACGATCCGGTGGAGTGGGCGCGTACGCTCGCGCGGCTGCTGCCGGACCGGCTGCGGCGGAAGACCCTGTCCCGCGGCGCCGAGCGGCACGCGCACGGCTTCTCCTGGGACCGCACGGTCAGCAACCTGCTGGCCGTGTACGGCGAAGCGATGGCCGCGCACCGTGACCGCCTCGCCGCCCAGCTCGCCGGCGACGCCGCCTTCTCCTGTTCCTGGTAGGCGGGCCCGGCCGGTGCCGGGCGGGCGTCACCGGGTGGGTCACCGGTCCCGGCCGTAGAGTGGGTCCGGTGAGCGGGAAGAGCGATCTTGCGGCCCTCATCGAGTCGGTCTGCGACGAGCGCGAACTGGCCTGGGAAGCGACCGGTCCGCACTCGTACGCCGTGACCCTGCCCGGCACCCACAAGCTCAAGACGATCTGCAACCTCATCGTCGGCGAGCACGCGCTGCGGATCGAGGCGTTCGTGATGCGGCAGCCGGACGAGCGGCGCGAGGAGTTGTGGGCGTGGCTCCTGCAGCGCAACGCCCGCATGTACGGCGTCTCGTTCTCGATCGACGCTGTCGGCGACGTCTACCTCACGGGCCGCGTCAACCCGGCCGGCGTCGACGCGGAGGAACTGGACCGGTTGCTGGGCGCGGTGCTGACGTACGCCGACGAGTCCTTCGACACGATGCTGGAGATCGGCTTCGGCAGTTCGATCCGCCGGGAATGGGAGTGGCGGGTCAAGCGCGGCGAATCCACCGCGAACCTTGCCGCGTTCGCCCACCTCTTCGAGCCGTCGGGAGGTTCGGAGCCGTCCTGAGGGGTATGCCGCACCGCGCGGTGCGGCAGGTTTGGGACCCTCCGCGCGCCGAGGACGGACTGTCGAGGAGCGTGAGCGTCTCATGGCTCAGCGGAACAGCTCAGGTCGCGGCGGGACTGCGACCAGGACCAGGCAGCGAACGGGTAACCGGACCCCGAACACGCCGATGATCTCCGAGTCGGAGATCTCGCGGATGCGGGTGGACGACATCCGCGGCCAACTCCGCAAGCGCGGCGTCTCGGGAATCTCCGCGCTGCGCAAGCCGGAACTCGTGAAGGAACTGGTGCGGACGTTGCGCTCAGGCGGCGGCGCCGCGCGTAAGGCCACCGGTCCGGCGGGCCGGGCGACTGGCACGCGGTCGGCGGGCCGGGCCGCTGCCACGAAGAAGACGGCCGCTGCGCGGGCCGGTAGGGCCGCGCCGAGCCGGGCCAAGGCGGCACCGGCGAACAAGACCGCGCCGGCGAAGAAGGCCGCCGCGAAGAAGGCCGCCGCCAAGAAGACGGCGGCTGCCAAGAAGACGGCGGCTGCCAAGAAGACGACGGCCGCCAAGAAGACGGCGCCTGCGAAGAAGGCGGCGGCCGCGAAGAAGACGGTCGCCGCCAGGAAGACGGCGCCCGCCAAGAGGACGACCGCCAAGCGGACGACGGCGGCCGCCAAGAAGACGACGGCCGCGAAGAAGGCGCCCGCCAAGAAGACGGCGGCGAAGCGGACGGCGGCCAAGAAGACGACGGCGGCGAAGCGCACGACGGCCGCCAGGAAGACCGCCCCCGCGCGGACGACGGCGGCCGCGAAGAAGACGGCGCCTGGCAGGAAGGCCGCGCCGGCGCGGAAGACCACGGGTGGCCGTACGGCCGCGACGCCGACGGGCGGCGGCATGGCCGCGACGGCGCCGACCGGCATTCGTACCGGGAGCGGCACCGCCAGGTCGGCGCGCTCGTCGCAGGTCATCTCGTCGCTCGCGGACCGTCCGGAGCGTCCTGGGCGGAGCCTCGTGACGAGCAACCACGAGGTGATCCAGCGCTGGGCCCAGGAGCGCGGGGCCAAGCCGGCCACGATCGCGGGCACCGAGCGGGAAGGCCGCGCCGGTGTGCTCACGTTCAACATTCCCGGATACCGGGAAAGCAGCCGGATCCGCGAGATCACCTGGGACGAGTGGTTCCACACGTTCGACCTGCGCCGGCTGAACCTGATCTACCAGGAACAGATGCGGGACGGGCGGCAGAGCAACTTCTTCCGTACGGAATCACCCGATCGGGAGGACGCCTGATCCGTTTGCGGGAATGCCCGGCGGGTATGCGCTGTTGTCACCAACCGAGGCCCGGAGCAGGGATCCTCCGTCGGCTGTGACCGGCGAGACAGTCGAAGCAGGTTGAAACCGTAATCCGGGCGAATTAGCTTTATTGCGCCGCGCCACGCTTGGAAACGTTCGGGGGAGCGGCGGATCGATCAGATCCGTGCACCAAGCGAGGCGCGAGGGACGGGTGGATCAACCGTTGGGGGACGGTGCCCACCTGTTTGGACCGGCGGCGCGAGCGGGCGACGCTTACGGGGGTGAGTGTTGCCCGCCGCCGCCGGCCCCACCTTTCGCGGTGCCCACCACTGCCATCCGGCATGGTGGGCACTTTGCGTTGTGGGTAGCGTCGTTCGGTCCCTGCCGAGCTGCCCCAGATTTGGGGCACACCACGATGCGCGTCGGGCGCATCCGAGGTCAGCTGGGCGGCATAGGGACATATCGGCGATTCAGCGAGAATCGTCGCCGTACTACGCGCCGTGGACCGGCTTGGGTGATCCACAGCAGATCGCCGATATGGCTCGGTCCGAGCGATGGCGACCCCGCCAGATCGGCGACATGGAGTCGATCACCCTGGCCCTGCCCCATCGCCGCCCCATATCTGGGGCAGCTCGACAGGGACGAGACGCGCGCGTCGAGGCGGCGACCGGCCGACGTGTGCGGAGCGCTCGTCAGACGGCGGGGACGCGGTCTTCGGCCTCGGTCCGGTCGGCCCGGCCGTACGCCATGCTCCGGCGCAGCGCCGCGACCCGCCGTTCGCGGGGCGGCCCGGCGAGCAGGTGCCCGGCGGCGGCGACCAGGCCGAGGCCGCCCACGATGAGCCAGTGCGCGGAGCCGAGGTACTGCAGGCTCACCCCGCCCAGCGTGGGCGCCACGAACGAGGCGGCGGGGAAGGTCAGGTAGAAGACCGACTGGTAGCGGCCGCGCAGCTCGGGCGGCGCGAGGTCGGCGTTGATCTGTGCGTTCGGCGGCGCGGCGAGCATCGAGCCGATCGTCCAGACGACGGCGGCGCCCAGGTAGACGGCCAGCTCGTCGGCGATGGTGAGCACGCCGAACCCGAGCGCCATCAGGCCGGTGGAGGCGGCGAGCACGACGTGCTTGCGGTGCCGGTCGATCAGCCGGGGCACGAACAGCTGGCCCAGCACGATCAGCGCACCGCCGAGCGCCACCACGAGGCCGTACGCCGACGGGCTCAGCCCGTCCGCGCGCATCGCCAGCGGCATGATCGTCGAGGTCTGCATGCTGAGGACGGCCAGCACGAAGGTGAGCCCGACGAAGGTCAGGAAGATCCGGTCGGTGAGCGCGGTGAGCAGGCCCGGCCGCCGGGCGCGGCGTGGTGCGGCCGGGCCGGACGGCGGTGCGGAGGCGGACAGCGCAGCCGGCGCCTCGGCGCGTGCCGCGGGCGACGGCGTGGACGTGCCGCGCAGCGTCTCCGGCACCTTCCAGGCGATCACACCGGCGGTGGCCAGCGTGGCGGCCGCGTCGACCAGGAACAACGCGAGGAAGCTCGCCTCGGCCAGGACGCCGGCCAGCAGGGACGCGACGGCCATGCCGAGGTTGAAGGCCCAGAACTGGAGGTTGAAGGCGCGCGACCGGCGTGGCTCGGGCACAAGGTCGACGATCGCCGCCACGAAGGCCGGGCTGGGCATCGAGTGCACGACCCCGACCAGCGCCGCGAGCACCGCGATGAGCACCAGGTGCGTGCTGAGGGCCAGCGCGACCATCAGGCCGGCGGTGGTCAGGTGCGCCACGAGCAGGGTGGCCCGCCGCCCCCAGCGGTCGGTGAGCACCCCGCCCAGCAGCACCCCGACGGCGCCGCCGGCCCCGTACGCACCGACCACCATGCCGGCGAGGGCCTCGCTGGCGCCCCGCTCGTCGGTGAGGTACAGCGACAGGAAGAGCATCGCGAACGCGCCGGCGCGGTTGATGAGGATGCCCGCCCAGAGGTACCAGAAGGTGGCGGGTAGCCCACCTGCGGTTTCGTGCCACCAGCGGCGCAGGGGGTGCACCCGTCCTCCAGACAGTTCGGTTTCTTAACCGTTTCCGCCCCGACCGTATCGGACGCTCCGGGCCGCCCGGACCGACGCCCGGTGACATCCGCCCTGCGGTGACCCCGCCGCCGTCAGTTCGCCCGGACGGGCTCGGCCGGTCCGGTGGCGGCCGCCTCGGCCGTCGACGGCACCGGCGGCTCGATGGTCGTGACCGGGACGGCCGACTGGGCGGCGCGGCGCAGCGCCACGGCACGCCGCTCGCGGGCCGGGCCGGAGACCAGGTGGGCGACCGCCATGACACCGCCGATCGCGGCGCACGACGCCCAGAGCGCCGTGTTGCCGGCGTGCTCGCGGACCACGCCGCCGAGGATCGGCGCGGCCGCGCCGGCGATCTGCCAGGAGAGCGAGAACACGCCCTGGTAGCGACCGCGCAGCTCGGCGGGGGAGAGCTCGGCGATGAGGGTGGCGTTCGAGGGCGAGTTGAGCATCTCGCCGACCGTCCAGATCAGCACCGTGAGCCCGTAGAACCAGGCGACGTCGGCGAACGCGGTGAGCCCGAAGCCGACGCCCGTCACGAGGGAGGCGAGGGCCAGCACGTGCGACCGGCTGCGGCCACGGATCAGCCGGGGCACGAAGAGCTGACCGACGACGATGAGCACGCCGTTGAGCGCGATCACCGAGCCGTACGTGGCGGGGCTCAGACCGGAGTCGCCCATGGCGATCGGCAGCATCGAGATGTGCTGGAGGAAGACCAGCGCGGCGAAGAGGTTGAGCGCCACGAAGCCGAGGTAGATCCGGTCGCTGAGAATGGTGCGCAGCGCGCCGGCCGGGGCCGCCGTGCCCGCGCGGACGGGGCTGGCCGCCCGCCGGGTCTCGCCCACGCGGGTGAAGATGACCACCGCGGTGATCAGGGTGGTGGCCGCGTCGACCACGAAGAGCAGCAGGTAGCCGGCCTGCGCGGCGAAGCCGGCGAGCACGGCCGCGCAGGCGAAGCCGAGGTTGATCGCCCAGTAGTTCAGCGAGAAGGCGCGCAGCCGGTCCTTCTCCGGCACCACGTCGATCATCATGGCGCCGAACGCCGGGCGGGCCGCCTCGGCGAACGCCCCGAGCAGCAGGGCGCCGAGCGCCACGGCCCACAGCGGTCGGGCCAGGCCGAGCGCCAGCATCATGGTGGCCGCGCCGAGGTGCGCGGTGAAGAGTGTGGGCCGCCGACCCCAGCGGTCGGCCAGCGTGCCGCCGATGGTGGTGCCGACCGCTCCGCCGACGCCCCACAGGCCGATCACCAGGCCGGCCTGGGAGGCGGAGAAGCCGCGCTCCTGGGTGAGGTAGATGGCGAGGAAGACCAGGACGAAGGAGCCGAGCCGGTTGATCAGCGTGCCGGTCCAGAGGTACCAGAACCGTGCCGGCAGTCCGCCCGCCGTCTCCCGAAACCAGCCCCGCACCGTCCGCATCCGCGCCGTCCCCCCGCTTCGGTAATGACCGATCTATCTGAAGCGCCTTACAACCTAGTCGCGGGCGGGAACGCTGGTCATCAGCTTTTCCACGTGGTGGTCGTCACGACGGGTCCCCGCGTGTCCGTGGGTGCCGTACGGCAGGATGATCCGTATGACAGCGAGCGAGGGGCCCACCATCGGGACGCTGGTCCTGCTGCGGCACGGCGAGAGCGACTGGAACGCCAAGAACCTCTTCACCGGCTGGGTCGACGTCGACCTGACCGCCAAGGGCGAGGCCGAGGCCCGGCGTGGCGGCGAGCTGCTCCGCGAGCACGGCCTGCTGCCGGACGTGGTGCACACGAGCGTGCTGCGCCGCGCCATCCGCACGGCGGAGCTGGCGCTGAGCGCGGCAGACCGGCACTGGATCGCGGTGCGCCGGTCGTGGCGGCTCAACGAGCGGCACTACGGCGCCCTCCAGGGCAAGAACAAGAAGCAGACCCTCGACGAGTACGGCGAGGAGCAGTTCATGCTCTGGCGGCGTTCGTACGACACCCCGCCGCCGCCCATCGACGACAACGACGAGTGGTCGCAGGTGGGCGACCCCCGGTACGCGCTGCTGCCCACCGAGCTGATGCCGCGCACCGAGTGCCTCAAGGACGTGGTCGAGCGGATGCTGCCGTACTGGTACGACTCGATCGTGCCGGACATCCTGGCCGGCCGTACGGTCCTGGTGGCCGCGCACGGCAACTCGCTGCGCGCCCTCGTGAAGCACCTCGACCAGATCTCCGACGAGGCGATCGCGAAGCTCAACATCCCCACCGGCATCCCGTTGCGGTACGACCTGGACCCCCACCTGCGCCCGCAGGTCCTGGGCGGGACGTACCTGGACCCGGAGGCCGCCAAGGATGCCGCCGCCGCGGTCGCCAACCAGGGCCGCTGACCCGACGACGAAGGCCCCCGGTCACCCGGGGGCCTTCGTCGTGCCGAGGGTCAGCTCGGCGAGGCGGCGGTCTCGCCGGTGATCAGGTAGACGACGTGCTCGCCCGCGTTCACGGCGTGGTCGGCGAACCGCTCGTAGAAGCGGCCCAGGAGGGTGGCGTCGATCGCGGTCTCCACGCCGTACGGCCAGTCGTCGCCGAGCAGCACGCCGAAGAGGTGCTTGTGCAGCTCGTCCATGGCGTCGTCGTCACGGTCGAGTTCGGCGGCGATGTCGGCGTCGGGCTTGGCGAGCACAGACCCGATCTTCTCGGCCATCCGGTCGGCGATGGCGGCCATGTCGGTGAAGATCTGCCGCAGCTCGGCGGGCACCGCGGGCGAGGGGTGCCGGCGCAGGGCGGTCTTGGCCACGTGGTCGGCCAGGTCGCCCATCCGCTCCAGGTCGGCGGCCACGTGCAGAGCGGTGATCATGGCGCGGAGGTCGGAGGCGACCGGCGCCTGGCGGGCCAGCAGATCGCAGACCCGCTCCTCGACGTGGCGGTAGAGGTCGTCGATCTCGGCGTCCCGCTCGATGACCGTCTCGGCCGCCTGCCGGTCGGCGGTGAGCAGGGCCCGGGTGGCCTGGCGCATGGCGGAGCGGACCCCCTCGGCCATGTCCACCAGCAGCTGGCTGACGATGTGCAGGTCGGCCCGGAACTCGTCGCGCATTGTCACGTCCTGTGGAATCCGTCGCCGGCGGGCTGCCGGCGCATCGTTTGAGCGGTGCGGACCACGGTAGGTCGTACGGGCGGATCCGACATTAACCCCGGTGAACGACGCCGGACGTGGAAGTGAACTTTGCCAGAAGCGAGCCTGATTCATCCCGTTCTGGGCGGTCGCCAGGTTAACAATGACCCTACGATCGCCGGGTGGAGTGGGTGGTGGCGGTCGTGGTGGCCGTGGCGCTGGCGGCCGGACTGGTCGTCGGGCTCCTGCTGCCCCGGTTCCGTGGCGGGCCGGGCCGCCGCGCCAGGTCGACCGGGGGCGGTGGCTCCCGATGGAGTACGGGGAGGCCGGCCATCGCCGAAGATCCGCAGGCCGGGCTCGGCCGCCGCACGATCGACTCGCTCCGGGCCGGCGTGGTGGTGCTGGACCCGGACGACGTGCCCGTCCTCGTCAACCCGGCGGCCCGCGCCATGGGGCTGCTGCGTACCGGCACGACCCCGGGCTCGATCGCGGCCCACCCCCTGATCCGTACCCTCGCCGGCCAGGTCCGGCGCACGGGCATCCGGCGCGAGATCGAGCTGGACCTCCCCCGGGGCCGCGACAGCGCGGGGGACAACCCGCTGGGCGTGCACCTGCGGGCCATGGGCGTGGGCGCCGGCTACATCGCCGTGGAGGCGGCCGACGTCACCGAGTCGCACCGGCTGGCCCGGGTGCGGCGGGACTTCGTGGCGAACGTCAGCCACGAGCTGAAGACCCCGATCGGTGCCCTCCAGCTGCTGGCCGAGGCGCTGCTGGACGCCACCGAGCCGGCCACCGACGCCGCGCCGGACCTGTCCGAGGACATGGTCGCCGCGCGCCGGTTCGCCGAGCGCATCCAGCACGAGTCGACCCGGCTGGGCCGGCTGGTGCAGGAGTTGCTCGAACTGACCCGCCTCCAGGGCGCCGAGCCGCAGCCGGCGCCCGAGCCGGTCTCGGTGGACTGGGTGATCGCCGAGGTGGTCGACCGTACGCGCACCACCGCCTCCGCCCGCGGCATCGAGGTCGTGGCCGAGGGCGACCGGGGGCTCACCGTGTACGGCAGTGACACCCAGCTCGCCACGGCGGTGGCCAACCTGGCCGAGAACGCCATCAACTACTCGGGCGACGGCACGACGGTACGGATCACCGTCCGTGGTGGCGAGGAGCACGTCGAGATCGCCGTGGCCGACCAGGGCATCGGCATCGCCCCCACCGACGTCGACCGGATCTTCGAGCGGTTCTACCGCGCCGACCAGGCGCGCTCGCGGGCCACCGGCGGTACGGGGCTGGGGCTGGCCATCGTCAAACACATCGCGAGCAACCATGGCGGACGGGTCGATGTGTCGAGCACTCTTGGTGGTGGGTCGACGTTCACCCTCCGGCTGCCCGCCCGACCCCCGGAAGACCTCCTGGCGACACTGCCGGGCGCTGGGATCGAGCCCGGTCCGGCCGAGCTTCGGCAGGTCTGACAGCAATGGAAAGGAATACCCGTTGAGCCGCGTTCTGGTGGTCGAGGACGAGGAGTCGTTCTCCGACGCCCTGTCGTACATGCTCCGCAAGGAGGGCTTCGAGGTCTCGGTCGCCGCGACCGGCACCTCCGCCCTGACCGAGTTCGACCGGACCGGCGCCGACATCGTGCTGCTCGACCTGATGCTGCCCGAAATGTCGGGCACCGAGGTCTGCCGGCAGCTCCGGCAGCGCTCGCACGTGCCGATCATCATGGTCACCGCCCGGGACAGTGAGATCGACAAGGTGGTCGGCCTGGAGATCGGGGCCGACGACTACGTGACCAAGCCGTACTCGCCGCGCGAGCTGGTCGCCCGGATCCGGGCCGTGCTGCGCCGGCAGAGCCCGGAGGCAGCCGAGTCGGGTGCCCCGACGCTGGCCGCCGGCCCGGTCCGCATGGACATCGAGCGCCACGTCGTGACGGTGGACGGCGGCCCGGTGCAGCTCCCGCTCAAGGAGTTCGAGCTGCTGGAGTTGCTGCTGCGCAACGCCGGGCGGGTGCTCACCCGGGGTCAGCTCATCGACCGGGTCTGGGGCGCCGACTACGTCGGCGACACGAAGACCCTGGACGTGCACGTGAAGCGGCTCCGTTCGAAGATCGAGCCGGAGCCGTCCGCGCCGCGGTACATCGTCACCGTGCGTGGCCTGGGCTACAAGTTCGAGCCCTGATCGGCGGCCGTCGGGTCGGGGGCCGCGCCGGACGCGTGGGCCCCGACCGGGCCGGATCGGGTGATCAGGACTGATCGTCGGCGGGGTGCGGTGCGACCATGCCCTGACGGACGCGGACCGCGCACAGCTCGGCCAGCCGCGCGTACGCGGGGGCGCCGATCAGCGCGGTGAGCTCCGGGCCGTACGAGATGTACATCGGCTCGGCGCCGACGTGCGCGTCCGTCGAGGAGGTGCACCACCAGTCGAGGTCGTGCCCGCCCGCGCCCCAGCCGCGCCGGTCGAACTCGGTCAGGGTGGAGACCAGCACCTTGGTGTTGTCCGGCCGCTTCGTCCACTCCTGGTCCCGCCGGATCGGCAGCTGCCAGCACACGTCCGGCTTGTACTCCAGCGGGTGCACGCCGTCGCGCAGCGCCTGCGCGTGCAGGGCACACCCGCCCCCGCCGGGGAAGTCGGCGTCGTTGAGGAAGACGCACGGCCCGTCGGTGCTCTGGGTGGCGGTGCGCCGGGCCGGGTTCTTGCCGTCGATCGTGTCGTTGGCGGTCCAGTTCTTGAACCCGCGCCGGAAGTGCTGCCAGGTCTCCGGGGTGAGCCGCTTGACCGCGGCACGCACCCGCTTCTCGTCGTCCGAGTCGGTGAAGAACGCGCCGTGCGAGCAGCAGCCCTCGGCGGCCCGGCCGGCGATGATGCCGTGGCAGCCGCGACCGAAGATGCAGGTCCAGCGGGAGAGCAGCCAGGTCAGGTCGGCCCGGATGAGGTGGCTCTCGTCCGCCGGGTCGGTGAACTCGATCCATTCCCGGGGGAAGTCCAGCGGCACCTCGCGGCTGCGCGGGTCGCCCGGGTCGTCGACCAGTACGCGGAGCTCCATCGTCACCCGGCCCAGCGTACGCGCGGTCGACCGTGCGGGCCGTCGAGCCGGCCAAACGTGTTGCCAATAGGGTCGACTCATGCGACTGGGGGTCCTCGACGTCGGTTCCAACACGGTGCATCTGCTGGTGGTGGACGCGCACCACGGCGCGCACCCCTGGCCGGCGCACTCGGAGAAGGTGGTGCTGCGCCTCGCCGAGCAGATCGGCCCGGACGGCGCGCTGACCGCTGCGGGCGCGGACACCCTGGTCCGGGCGGTGAGCATGGCCAAGGCGGCGGCCGCGGGGCTGAACACCGACGACCTGATCGCCTTCGCGACGTCGGCGGTCCGTGACGCCACCAACGCGGCCGAGGTCCTGGCCCGCGTCCGCGACGAGACGGGCGTACGCCTGGCGGTCCTCCCCGGTGCGGACGAGGCGCGCATGACGTTCCTCGCGGTCCGGCGCTGGTTCGGCTGGTCGGCCGGGCGGCTGCTGGTGCTGGACATCGGCGGCGGCTCCCTCGAGATCGCCGCCGGGATCGACGAGTTCCCCGACGCGGCGGTCTCGCTGCCGCTGGGCGCCGGGCGGCTGAGCCGGGAGCGGCTGCGGATCGAGCCCGCGGACACGGCGCCGCCGAGCGCCCAGGCCGTGGAGGAGCTGCGCGAGTACGTCGACACCATGCTCGACCCGGTGGTCAAGGAGATCGTCGACGTGGGGTGGGACCGCCCGGCCGGCACCTCCAAGACGTTCCGCACGCTGGCCCGGCTGGCGGGGGCGGCCCCGTCCGGGGCGGGCCTCTGGGCCCGGCGCAGCCTCACCCGCACCGGGCTGCGCCAGGTGATCGGCTTCATCCGGCACATCCCGCCCGGGCAGCTCGTCGAACTCGAGGGGGTCAGTGCGGGCCGGGCCCACCAGCTCCTGGCCGGCGCCATCGTGGCCGAGACGGTGATGCGCCGCCTCGGCGTCGACAAGCTGGACATCTGCCCGTGGGCGCTGCGGGAGGGAGTGATCCTGCGCCGGCTCGACCAGATCGGCCCGGGCTGAGGCGGGAGGCGCCATTCCGGCCGCTTTGCGGTCGCTCGTCACGATGTCCGGGCGGGACCGGGCTACCCTGGCTGGTGTGACTTCCCGCGTCCCGGTCCTCCTGTCCAGCTCCTCGGTCTTCCCGGAGCGGACCGCGGCGGCGTTCCAGCTGGCCGCGGCCCTCGGCTACGACGGGGTCGAGGTGATGGTCTGGACGGACGCGGTGAGCCAGGACGCGGGCGCGCTGCGCGGCCTGTCCCAGCACTACGGGGTGCCCGTGCTGTCGGTGCACACGCCGTGCCTCCTGGTCACCCAGCGGGTGTGGAGCCCCGACCCGTGGGAGCGGCTGCGCCGGTCGGCCGAGATGGCCGAGACGCTCGGTGCGCCCACGGTCGTGGTGCACCCGCCGTTCACCTGGCAGCGTGACTACGCCCGCCGGTTCCGCGAGGGTCTCGACGAGGTCTCCGGGCGTCACCCGGGGCTGCGCATCGCCGTGGAGAACATGTACCCGGTGCGGATGGCCGGGCGGCAGTTCGTGCCGTACGCGCCGGGCTGGGACCCGACCGAGACCGGCTACCCGGCCTACACGCTCGACCTGTCGCACTGCGCCGCGTCACACACCGACTCGATGGAGATGGCCGACCGGATGGGCGCCGCGCTCGCGCACGTGCACCTGGGCGACGGCACCGGCGAGGGGCGTGACGAGCACCTCGTCCCCGGCCGGGGCACGCAGCCCTGCGCCGAGCTGCTCCGGTCGCTGGCCGGGCGGGGTTTCACCGGCTCGGTGGCCGTGGAGGTGTCGACCCGGGGCGCGCGCAGCCGCGCGGTGCGCGAGGCGGACCTGCGCGCCGCGCTGGACTTCGCCCGCCAGCACCTGGGCACGCCGTCCCCGGTCGACGCCTGATCGGCGCCCGCCGGGGGTGGGCGTCAGCTGACCGGGGTGAGCGACTCGGCCGCCGCCGGCTGGGCGGCGACCGCGACCTGCTCCCCGATGGCGGCGCGCTTGCGGGCCCGATGCGCGGCCACGTGCGACCGGGTGGCGCACCGCTCCGAGCAGAACCGCCGGCAGCAGTTGGACGACGTGTCCAGGTAGACGTTGCCGCAGCGCTCGTCGGCGCAGACGCCGAACCGGGCGCTGCCGTACTCGCAGAGCCAGACGGAGAGGCCCCACACGGCACCGGCCAGGTACTCGGCGCTCACCGAGGCGCCCCGGCTGGTCACGTGCATGTGCCAGTCGCTGGAGTCGTGCCCCGAGATGCGGGGTTGCACCGGGTACGCCTCGAGCAGCGCGTTCAGCTCGGTCACCGCCTCGGCGTCGCGCCCGGAGGTGCCGTACTCGAAGACGTCGCGCAGGCGCTTCTGCGCCCGCCGGAAGATCGTGAGGTCCCGGTCCCCGACCTCCTCGCGCATCCAGGCGCTGGTGTCGGGGAAGAGGGCCCGTAGGTCGTCGAGGTCGTCCAGGCGGGCGTTGACGAGGTCAACGCCGGTCCGGGCGTACGCGTCGAAGTTCACGCCCTCAACCGTAGACGACTCAGTCGGGACGCGGCGCGTCGATGTAGTGCGGCAGGAACCGCGCGTAACCGTCGGTGATGAGGCTGGCGCTCTCCCGCAGGCCCGCGCCGGCCGACTCGCCCGCCACCGTCCAGCTGCCCAGCACCAGCCGGTTGCCCGCGAACTCGGGCAACGGGCGGAACTCCTGGTAGCACCAGCCCTCGTCGCCGTAGATCCCGGGATTGGCGATCTCCTCGGCGGGCGTGACGATCCGCACCGAGCCGCCCTCCCGGCCGAGCAGCGGTTTCGCCACGTACTCGGTCATCCCGCGCGGCGAGTCGAGGTACGCCGGGAGCAGGTACTCGTGGCCCGGGTACAGCTCCCAGAGCACGGCGAGCAGCGCCTTGTTGGACAGCAGCAGCTTCCAGGCCGGCTCGATCCAGGTGGTCGGGGTGCCCGGCTCCAGCGCCAGCCGCCCGTACGGCTCGGCCAGCATCCACTCCCAGGGGTAGAGCTTGAAGCAGGTGGTGACCGGCCGGTCTTCCCTGTCGACGAAGCGCCGGCCGTCCCACCCGATCTCCTGGATCGGCAGCAGCTCGACGGTCAGCCCGGCCTGGCGGGCCGTCTCGGCCAGGTAGCCGGCCGTCATGTGGTCCTCGCCCGACTCCTCCTCGCTGGACCACACGACGTGCACCCGCCGGTCGTGCAGCCCCGCGCCGATCTTCGCCCAGGCACCGACCAGCCGCTCGTGCAGGCTGTTCCACTGGTCCCGGTCGGGGCGGGTCTCCTCCAGCCAGTACCACTGCACGATCGCCGCCTCGACCAGCGCCGTCGGGGTGTCGGCGTTGTACTCGAGCAGCTTCGGCGGCCAGCTGCCGTCGTACCAGAGGTCGAAGCGCCCGTAGAGGGTCGGCGGCGCCTCGCGCAGCGACCGCGCCACGGCCTCGGCGGCCCACGCCGGGATGCCGAACTCGGCGTACCGGCGCCGCGCCACCACGTGCTCGGCAGCGGCGACCGCCATCCGGTGCAGCTCCTCGGTCGCCTCCTCCAGCCGGAGCACCTCGTCCAGCTCGAAGGCGTACGTCGCGGTCTCGTCCCAGTACGACATGACGCCACCGTCGGGCAGCTCGGTGTCGACGTACACCAGCCCCTGCGCGCGGATCGTGGCGTCCCAGCCCGCCCGGGGGGTGACCCGCTCCCGGCGCACGTCAGCCGCCGCAGGAGGCGAGATGGGTGCCGAACCCGCCGCGGTCCGGCACGGCGGCGACGGCCGGTGCAGGCGCGGTCCGCCCGACGGCCGGATCGGCGAGCCGCATCCCCAGCGCGACGGTGTCGCCGCCCCCGGTGGGGCCGAGCGCGCAGTCGTCGTCATCGTCGTCGGAGGTGAGGTTGCAGCCGGACAGGGCGAGCGCGAGGGCGGTGAGCGCGCCGAGCTGCACGGAGGCCGACCGGAGCCGGCGGCGGGGGTGTCGTTCCACGGCATCGTTGTAACCGATCCGCGCCAGTCGCGCCGCCCCGCGTCCGGCCTTGGCGGGCCCGTCGCCGGGCCCCTGCACCCAGCCGGCCGCCCGTCGGCGCGGGCCCGCGCCCGGGCGTTACGCTCGGCTCATGCTCCGTTCCGTCATCCTCGCCGCCGCCCGGTCATCCCAGGTCGAGCGGCTCGTCGCGACGGCCCCGTTCACCCGGGACGTCGTCCGCCGGTTCGTGGCCGGCGCCCGGACCGACGACGCGCTGCGCGCGACCCGCGCACTCGTCGACGACGGTCTCGCCGTCACCCTCGACTTCCTCGGCGAGGACACCGTCACCGCCGAGCACGCCAACGCCACCCGGGACGAGTACCTGAAGCTGCTCGGGGTGCTCAGCGAGGCGGGGCTGACGCCGCCCGCCGAGGTCAGCGTGAAGCTCTCCGCGCTCGGCCAGATGTTCGACGAGCAGCTGGCGTACGACAACGCGCGGGCGATCTGCGCGGCGGCCGACGAGGCCGGCACCACGGTCACCCTGGACATGGAGGACCACACCACCACCGACTCGACGCTGGACATCCTCGCGAAGCTGCGGAAGGACTACCCGTCGACCGGCGCGGTGCTCCAGGCGTACCTGCGGCGGACCGAGTCGGACTGCCGTGAGCTGGCCACGGCCGGTTCGCGGGTGCGCCTGTGCAAGGGCGCCTACCGGGAGCCGGAGTCGGTGGCCTACCAGTCGGCCCGCGAGGTCGACAAGTCGTACGTCCGGTGCTTGAACATCCTGATGTCCGGCGAGGGCCACCCGATGCTGGCCACCCACGACCCGCGGCTGATCGCCATCGGCGAGGACCGGGCGCGCTGGTTCGACCGGGGGCCGGACCGGTTCGAGTTCCAGATGCTCTACGGCATCCGCCCGGAGGAGCAGGCCCGGCTGGTCAGCGACGGCTACACGGTCCGCACGTACGTGCCGTACGGCGACCAGTGGTACGGCTACCTCATGCGCCGGCTCGCCGAGCGTCCGGCCAACCTGGCCTTCTTCGGCCGCGCCCTGCTCTCCAAAAAGTAGCCGCACCCCCCACCCGCCCGCGATCTTGCACTTTCCGCCCCGGCATCCCCGACAAAAGGGGTAATCCATGGGCCGAAAGTGCAAGATCGGCGAAGCCTTGACGCGATTGGCTAACTGCATTAGCTTTGGCGTTATGAGCGTTAGCTACGTGGAGCGCCCGGGCGGACGGGTCGCGTACGAGGTGCACGGCGACGGGCCGCTGGTGGTCCTGTCCCACGGCATGGGGGAGAACCGCGGCTCCTTCCGTCACCTGGTCCCGCTGCTCGTGGCGGCGGGCTACCGGGTGGCCACCGTCGACGTACGGGGGCACGGCGACTCCAGCGCCGGCTGGCCCACGTACGCCCCGGCCGAGGTGGGAGCCGACCTGCTGGCCGTGGTCCGCGACCTCGGGGGCGGTCCGGCGGTGCTGGTCGGCAGTTCGTCCAGCGCCGCGGCCGTGGTGTTCGCGGCGGCCGACGCGCCCGAGCTGGTCGCCGGGATCGTGCCGGTCGGCGCGTTCGTCGACCAGGTGAAGCCCAACCCGGTCATGCGGGTCGCGCAGGCGCTGGTGCTGCGCAGCCCACGGCTGTTCGGGATGTTCCACAAGACCCTGTTCCCCGTCACGCGCCCCGCCGATGACGCCGCCTACCGGCGGTCGATGGTCGCCACGCTGCGCGAGCCCGGCCGGATGGCGGCAGTGCGCGGCGTGGTCGCCCCGGTCGGGCCACACTGGACCGCGCGGGCCGCCGAGGTCCGGCAGCCGGTCCTGGTGCTGATGGGTGCCCGCGACCCCGACTTCCGCGATCCCGGTGCTGAGGCCCGGGCCGCCCGCCGGCTGTTCGCCACCGCCGAGGCGCGCATGATCGACGACTCCGGCCACTACCCGCACGCCGACCAACCCGAGCGGACCGCCGAGCAGCTGACCGCGTTCCTCAAGGTGGTGCACACCGATGCCTAGGGCCGGGCTCAACCAGCAGACGGTGGTGCGCGAGGCCGCCCGGCTGGCCGACGACGTCGGCTACGAACAGCTCACCCTCGCCGCGCTGGCCGGGCGGCTGGGCGTCGCACTGCCCAGCCTCTACAAGCACGTCCGGGGCGCCGACGCGCTGGCGCAGAAGCTGTCCGCGCTGGCCACCGCAGAGCTGGCCACCGAGCTGACGACGGCCGCCGTCGGGCGGGCCGGCGTCGACGCGCTGCGCGCCATCGCGACGGCCTACCGGGCGTACGCACGGCAGCATCCCGGGCGCTACCCCGCGACGCAACGGGTGCCCGATCCGACCGACCCCGAGCACGTGACCGCCGGCGAGCGCGCGGTCGGCGCCATCTACGCGGTGCTGCACGGCTACGGGCTGACCGGCGACGAGGCGGTCGACGCCGCCCGCGTGCTGCGCAGCGCGCTGCACGGCTTCGTCTCCCTGGAGGCGGCCGGCGGGTTCGGGCTGCCCCGCGACGTCGATCGCTCGTACGAGCAACTGATCGCCGCGCTGGACACCGCCTTCCGCTCCTGGCCGGGAGGGCGGGCGCGGTGATCCGGGGTCTCGGGCTGCTCCTGCTGTTCCTGCTGGAGCTGGCCGTCCTGGTCGTGGGCGCCCGGTGGGGCTGGGCGGTGCACGGCAACCTCGCGCTCCGGCTGCTCGCCGCCGTGGCGGTGCCTGCGGTGCTCGCCACGCTCTGGGGCGTGTTCGGTTCGCCGAAGGCCCGGGTCGTGCTGCGGGCACCGGCCAAGCAGGCCTTCCAGGCCGCCTGGTTCGTGGCGGGCGGCGGGATGCTCGCCCTGCTCGGCCGGCCGCTGCTCGGGCTCGCGCTGGTGCTCGTCTGGGCAGTCACCGTCACCCTGCTCCGGCTCTCCGGCCGCCCGGCCTGACCGCACCGCCGGCCTGGCCGCGCCGCGCGAGCCGATCGCTCCGTCGGGCGCGAACCGCGCCTCGCCGCGTGACCGCACCGGCCGCGCCGCCTGGCCGGGCCGCCACTCGGTGGACGGTGGCCGGCCGCATCGTGGACGCCGGCCTCGCCCGATCGGACGGATGGCCGTACCCTTCGCCGGGTGAACGACGGTCTGGACGAGGCCCCGCCGCGCCGGATCCGCCCCCTGTGGACGGTGCTCACGGTGGTCGTACTGCTGTTGTTGGCCTGCGGAGTGCCGGCCGTGCTGGTCGCCGGTGCGGTCGGCGAGCACGGTGGACGGCCCGTGCTGCGACGGGCCGACACGACCGCCGACGATCCGGCGAGCCGGGCCGCCCGCGACCTCGCCGCGCGGATCACGACCGTGCTGGACCGGCAGTCCGCCGCGTTGCTGGCCGGTGACCAGGCCGGCTTCCTCGCCGTCGCCGAACCGGCCGCGCACGCCGACCTGCGGCGCCGGTTCGCCGCCCTGCGGGCGCTGAAGGTGACCACGTGGCGGGCCGAGGTGACCGGCCTGCCCACCGAGATCGCGGGCCGCCCCGGCGAGTGGCGGCTGCTGGTGCGTTTCCAGTACTGCATCGTGGTGCCCGGCTGCCGGCCGAGCCCGGTGCTGGCCGGAACCCGGTGGCGTGACGACGGGCGGCAGCCGCGACTGGTCGCCGTCGAGGAGTCGAAGTCCGCCGAGACCGGCACCCGCCCGTGGGAGATCAGCGACCTGGTCGCCGCGACCGGCGCGCGGACCGTCGTGGCCACGACCCCGGCGCTGCGCGGGAAGCTGCCCGGCCTGCTGGCCCGGGCCGAGGCGGCGGCGAAGGTGGCCGACGGCTACGCGCTGGGCGACTCGCGGCCGGACCGCTACCGCGTCTTCCACGCGGGCCGGGCCGAGTGGGAACGCTGGTACGGCGGCGGCCGGCCGACGTGGACCGGCGGGTACGCGGTCACGGTCGGGGGTGGACACCACGAGGTGGTGCTCAACGGCGAGGGCGACGAGGCCGGCCTCGACGACCTGCTCCGGCACGAGCTGACCCACGCCGCGTCGCTGCCCGACCAGGGTTATCCGGGCAAGGCCACCTGGTGGCTGGTGGAGGGGCTGGCCGAGTACGCGGGCGCCGCCGGCCGGTCGGTCGACCGGTACGAGGGGCTGGCCGAGGTGCGGCGGCTCGTCCAGGGTGGCTGGAACGGGCGGCTGGAGGGGATCGCGCCGGCCGACGACGCGCCCGCGGACCGGGTCGGCGGCAGCTACGGCGTGGGTTACCTGGCCGTACGGCATCTCGTCGACCGCTTCGGCGAACAACGCCTGCTCGACTTCTTCGCGGCCGTCGTGCACGAGCGCGCACCGGTCGCGCGTGCGGCGGAGCAGGTCTTCGGTGAGTCGTGGACGGCCCTGCACGACGAGTGCGTCGCGTACGTCCGGGCCCGCGTGTCCTGACACCGCCCCGGCGCGTGTGACGGGCTCCATGATCCACCGCCGTCCGGCGTGTCCGGGGCACCTGCGACACTGGTGCCCGCTCCCAGCGCGGAGCCCCGGTTTCCGCGTCCGGACGTGGAGCCGGGGCACCCGTCCGGTGGCTCCGGTGGCGCCGCCGGAGCCACCGGGCGCCTCCGCGGAACGCGTCCGGGTCGCCTCGGCGCGGCAGGCCCGTCGCGGTGCGTCCCGGGACGGTTGCGCCCCGTGGGTCCCAGCAACGGGACGCCCGGCGCGCGAGGGGAGATATCGCCAGCTCAGAACGGGTGAACCCGAGCCCGAACCATGATCAGTTGTACGAAGGGATCGCGCCGGTCACAGCGGCCCCGCTACCGTACTGGTAACACGCGCGTCGCCTCTCCGGGCGGGAGCATCCCCTTGGCATGGGCACGCGCCGGGCATGGGATGGGGTCGGGTGAGCCATGGCCGGGTCGCAGTCCGACGGTCGACTGTCGGAGGTCAAGTTCCTGACCGTCGCCGAGGTGGCGACGGTCATGCGGGTGTCGAAGATGACGGTCTACCGCCTGGTGCACAGCGGTGAACTCACCGCCGTGCGGGTGGGCCGGTCGTTCCGGGTGCCCGAGCACGCGGTGCACGAATATCTGCGGGGCGCCTTTCAGGAGACCGCCTGAGCCACCGGCCGAGCCGCCGCGCCGGCGTTGAACGGGAAGGCGTCCGCCGCGCGCGCGGGATCGTGCGGGGAACGCCGCCCGGCGGCGTGAGGCACCGGCCGCCGGCCCCCTCGGGCCGGCGCATCGACGGGGTCGCGTTGGTCCTGCTGACGCACTCCCGCTACCCTGGACCCCGACCGTGACCGCACCCCGGTGCGCCCTGCCGCCCGAGCTGGTCCGGTCCGTTGTCCGCAAGCGGTCGCCGACGCCACCCCGCGTGGCGTTCTCCGGTCCGCCCCGCACGTTGCATCGAAAGGCTGTCGTATGGGCTCGGTGGTCAAGAAGCGCCGCAAGCGCATGGCTAAGAAGAAGCACCGCAAGCTGCTGCGCAAGACCCGCGTCCAGCGTCGCCGTCTCGGCAAGTGACCCCTCGCCGGGCACACGGCCCGGCGTCGGTTCGCTTGCCACCTGTCGACCCTCGGAGGCTCAGGTGATCAGGCCGTGGTCGTCCCGGCTCGATCCCGCCTGCCGGGGTAGGTGCGAGAGATGACCCCCGGTGGCACCTCCGGTGCTCCGGGGGTCGTCGTCGTGACCGGGGTGGGTCGTTACCTCGGCGCGCACGTGGCGGCCCGCCTGGCCGCCGATCCGAGGATCGAGCGGGTCATCGGCATCGACCCGCCCGAGTCCGGCGGCGAGTTCGCCGGTCTGCTCGACGGTGTGGAGCGGATCCGCACCGACGCCGGATCGCTCGGCGGTCTCCTCGCCGACCTCGATGTCGACGCGGTCGTACACCTCGCGCTGGTCACCGCACCGGACCCGCAGCACGGCGGCCGGTCGGCGATGAAGGACCAGAACGTCATCGGCACTATGCAGCTGCTCGCCGCCTGCCAGCGGGCGCCGCGGCTGCGCAAGCTCGTGGTCCGCTCCTCGACGGCCGCGTACGGTGCGTCCTTCCGGGACCCGGCGGTGTTCACCGAGGAGACCGAGCCGCGCGAGGTGCCCCGCGGCGGTTTCGGCCGCGACATCCTCGACATCGAGGGGTACGTCCGCGGGTTCCGCCGCCGCCGGCCCGACGTGACGGCCACCGTGCTGCGCTTCGCGCCGTTCATCGGCTCCACCGCCGACACGACGCTGACCCGCTACTTCTCGCAACCGGTCGTGCCGACCGTCTTCGGCCGCGACCCGCGGCTGCAGTTCCTGCACTTCGACGACGCCCTCGAGGTGCTGCACCGCTCGGTGGTCGAGGACCATCCGGGCACCTACAACGTGGCCGGGCCGGGCGTGCTCTCCCTCTCGCAGGCGATCCGCCGCGCCGGTCGCGTGGCCGTACCGGTGCTGGAGCCCGGCCTGTCGGGCGCCGCCGCGCTCGCCCGTACCTTCCGTCTCGGCCGGTACGGCCTGGACCAGGTCGACCTGTTCGTGCACGGCCGGGTGGTCGACACGAGCCGCCTGGAGCGGGAGTACGGCTTCACGCCGCGGTCGACCGCCGCCGCGTTCGACGACTTCATCCGCGCCCACCACGGCGGGGCCGTGGTGACCCGTGACCAGCTCGCCACGGCGGAGCAACTGGTGCTCGACGGGATCCGGCAGGTGCGGGCCGCCGTGCGGGAGCGGTCGTGACCGGGCCGGGGCAGGAGCGCGACGGCGCCGAGATGGGCGGGCGGTTCGACGTACCGCCGAACCCGCCGTCACCCGACGCGGAGCCGGCGCGGCGCAACGGGCACCGACCCACCGGTCAGGCCGGCGGGCCCGCCACGCGGGAGGGGCCGGCGGTGGCCGACCGGCCGGGCGACCCCTGGGACCGGAGGGTGGCGAGCGGCCTGGCGTTCCTGCGCCGGCGGCTCGCCGGTGAATACGAGGTCGACGAGTTCGGCTTCGACCCGGACCTCACCGAGGCGGTCTTCCACCCGGTGCTGCGACTGCTCTACCGGGACTGGTTCCGCACCGAGGTGACCGGGATCGAGAACGTGCCGAGCGACGGAGCCGGGCTCGTCGTGGGCAACCACTCCGGCACCGTGGCCCTCGACGCGCTGATCCTGTCGGCGGCCCTGCACGACCAGCATCCCGCTCACCGCTTCCTCCGCCTGCTCGGCGCCGACCTGGTGTTCCGGATGCCGGTCGTCTCGGAGCTGGCGCGCAAGTCGGGTGGCACGGTGGCCTGCAACCCGGACGCCGAGCGGCTGCTCGGGGCCGGCGAACTGGTCGGCGTGTTCCCCGAGGGCTTCAAGGGCATCGGCAAGCTCTACGCCGACCGCTACAAGCTGCAGCGGTTCGGCCGGGGCGGCTTCGTCTCGGCGGCGCTGCGCACCGGCACCCCGATCGTGCCCGTGGCGATCGTGGGCGGCGAGGAGATCTACCCGATGCTCGCCGACATCAAGCCGCTCGCCCGGTTGCTGAAGCTGCCCTACTTCCCGGTGACGCCGACCTTCCCCTGGCTCGGGCCGCTCGGCATGATCCCCCTGCCCAGCAAGTGGCTGATCGAGTTCTGCCCGCCGATCCCGACGGCGCACCTCACCGACTCCGCGGACGACCCGCTGGTGGTGTTCAACCTGGCCGACCAGGTGCGGGAGACCATCCAGCAGACGCTGCACAAGCTGCTCGAACGGCGTCCGGACCCGTTCGGCCCGTGACCGGGCCGGTGGGCGTGACCGGACGAACGGTCAGCCGGCGCGGTGACGGCGGTGCAGCGCGAGCCCCGCGCTGACCGCACCGGCGACCAGGCCGGCCGCCGCCGTGGACGGCACGACGATCTTCACTGCACGACGGCCGGTGCGGAAGTCCCGCACCTCCCAGCCGTGCGCCCGGGCCCGCCGCAGCAGCGCGCCGTCCGGGTTCACAGCGACCGCACGGCCGACGGCCGAGAGCAGCGGCAGGTCGTTGGCGGAGTCGCTGTAGGCGGCGCAGCGGCCCAGGTCGAGCCCCTCGACGGTGGCGAGCTGGGCCACGGCCTCCGCCTTCGCGGGCCCGTGCATCAGCTCGCCGACCAGCCGCCCCGTGTACGCGCCGTCGACGATCTCGGCGACCGTGCCGAGCGCACCGGTGAGGCCGAGCCGGGACGCGATCACCCGACCGATCTCCACCGGGGCGGCGCTGACCAGCCAGACCCGCTCCCCGGCGTCCAGGTGGCGTTGCGCGAGCTGGCGGGTGCCGACCCAGATGCGCGGCGCCATCAGCTCGTCGAAGATCTCCTCGGCCAGACGTTCCACGTCGTCCACCCGCCAGCCCTCGATGAAGGCGAGGGCCGCCTCCTTCGCCTGCGACATGTCGCCCGCGTGTTCACGGGCGAGCAGCCGGAACCGCAGCTGCTGCCAGGCGAACCGGGCCAGGTCGGTGGTGGTGAAGTAGTCGCGCGCGGCGAGCCCGCGGGCGAACCAGTAGATCGAGGCGCCCTGCATCATCGTGTTGTCCACGTCGAAGAAGGCGGCTGCGGTCGGATCGGGTGCCGGTGGCACGGGTGCCAGATCGGTCTCCGCCCAGCCGGCGGTGTGACCGTGGGCGTCGGTGCTGACCGTCACCTTCCGGCTGCGGGCCACGCGACCTCCCTCCCTCGACCGGTGCGACGTGCGCCTCCAGCGAGGGTAGCCGGACCCGGTCGACCGGCGGGGATCCGCGCGGTTAACTGTGGTGAGGTCGCTCAGCGGTCCGCGGGGCAGCTGGCGGGCGTCGGCCCGAGGGTGTCGCTGGCCACGGGCACGGGGAGGTCGCAGCCGATGGCGGCGCGCAGCGCGTCGGACCGCTCCCGGACGGCGTCGAGCAGCGCCAGCGACTCGCGGGTGCGGTCCCGGTCGTCCCGGGCGGCCCCGGCGAGCAGGTCGTTCACCGCGCGCCGTTGCCCGGCCACGAACGTGTTGACCGCGTCCAGGCCCGCCGCGTCGGCGCGCTGCACGGCGGCCGTGGTCAGCAGGCGTACGCCCTGGCGGGTGTCGGCGTCCATGTCGTCGAGCACGGCGCTGTACCCGTCGTGATCGCCGCGCAGCTCGGCCGCCTCGCCGAGCCGGGTACGGGCGAAGTCGAGGAAGAGCTGGCCGCGGCTGCTGTCGGAGCTGGCCAGGGCGAGCTGGGCGCGCTCGGTGGAGCGCTTCATCCCGTAGAGCGCGTCGCCGGGCACCGCGTTCTCGCTGGCCGCCGAGATGCCGGACACGGCGATCGCGCCGGCCGCCACCCCGACGAGGATGGCGCCGCGGGCCCGGGCCCGGCGGGCGGTGACGGCGGGCAGCAGGGAACCCCGGCCGCTTCCCGTGGTGGCCCGCTGGCCGGCCGGTCCGGCGGCCGTGGCGGCGGCCGGTGTGCCGAGCCCTTCGCGCTCGGCGGTGGCCAGCAGCATGGCTCGCAGGCCGGTGCGGAACTCCGGGTCCACCTCGACCGTGGGGCGTTCGGCGGCGAGGCGTTGCCCGACCGCGACGAGCGGGGCGAGCTGATCGTCGATCCGGGACCGGACGTGGTGCCGTCGGCCGCCGTTGGCCTCGTCGAGAAGCTGAGCGAAGCGCTCCGCGCGCCGGCGGGAGAAGAGGATGTCGTCCACCGCAGGCACCTCCCTCTCGCTGGTCACGGCCGGTCGGCCGCCGTGTGGCCGACGACCGGCGGCAGCGTGAAGCCGCAGAGGTGAGGTCGAAGGACAGCTCGTGCCCGTCGACCTCGGAGGCCCGGGGGGATACCGGGGCAACCACCGGTCGCACCCGGAGAAACGGAACGGACCGGGCACGGGTTACGGGCCGGGCGGGTCGGAAATCACAGAAAGTGACCAGGATCACCATGTCACACCGACTCTGGGCCGCGCGATCAGAGGTGCGTCGGTGCCGGTCCCGGCAACGGGACTACGGTTGGAAGCCGTCGGGCAGGAGCCGGGCCAGTGCCCTCACCGCGCGGTACTGGAGCGCCTTGATGGCGCCCTCGTTCTTGCCCATGGCGCGTGCCGTCTCGGCCACCGAGAAGCCCTGGAGGAACCGGAGCACGATGCACTCCTGCTGCTCCGGGTTGAGCTGCTTGACGGCGCTGAGCAGGGCGACGTTGGTGATGTGCTCGACCACCGCAGCCTCCGGGCTGCCCTCCGGGCCCCGGTCCTCGCGGTCGGCGTCGAGGACGTCGCCGGTCGTCACCTCCAGCCGGTAGCGACCCGACTTGAAGTGGTCGGCCACCAGGTTGCGGGCGATGGTGACGAGCCAGGCGCCCAGGTCGCGGCCCTGCCAGGTGAAGCTGCCGATCCGCTTGAGCGCCCGCAGGAAGGTGTCGGAGGTGAGGTCCTCGGCGAGCTGCCGGTTGCCGACCCGGAAGTAGACGAAGCGGAAGACCGTGTCCACGTACCGGTCGTAGATCAGGCCGAACGCCTCGGCCTCGCCCGCCTGCGCCCGCTCGACCAGCGTCCAGACCTCGGTGGCCGGGTCGGACGGGTCGGGGCGGCTCGGGTAGCCGGTGGCGCTGCCCGTACCGGCGGGCGTGGCGGCGGCCGGTACGGCGGGCAGCACGGCCGTCTCCCCGGCCGACGGGTCGGTGGTCGTGGGGGAGTCGTCCACGCGACGGCTCTGCGCGGGCATGGTGGGCCGGGCGGGCGCCGCCACGCGGCTGCCGGCCGTCTTCGCGTTTCCGCCGGGCACCGCCGGCCGCGCGGGTGGCTCGTTGTGGTGGGGACGGTTGCGGACCCGGTTGGCGGCGCCGTCGCCGCGCACGGCGAGGCCGCCGGAGTCGTCCAGCGGGCCTGCGGCGCGTTCGTTGACGCCGGTGCGGGCGGTCGGGCCGGTCAGGCCGAGCGGTCGTTCCGCGTAGCCGAACGTGGTCACCGCGTCGCCCCCGTCCCGTCGGCCGACGGGCATGCCGCGCGGGCGACCCGGGCGGGTACGCCGCGGTCGGGCAGAGCGGGTCGGGGGTGTGCCGACGGGCGGCAGTTCCCCTTGAGGTGCTGGTCCAATGCGCTGACGGGCACGGGGGCCTCCTCGGGCTGAGGGGTGTCGACTCACGGCAAATGGGGTGAGCCGACCCGAGTGATGATAGGGCCAACGTCACCCGCGCGTGGCAAGTCCGTTACACAGGGCCGAAGTATTTCCCTCCGTGTCGCACCGATGGCGGACCGGTTGTCCGTCGTGTGCGGTTGACTTTCGACAGTTCCGGTGGTCCGGAGTGGAAACCCTGGTCAGTACGGCGATGGACGGGCCCCGGCCGGGCGTGTCGGTCGGGTAGCCGACACCCGCTCCGGGGAGTCGTCCGGCGTGTCGGAGCGTCCCATGTGCGGGACCGCAGTGGACCGTCCACGGCACACGAAATCGTCCCGTACACGGGACTGAGGCCGATGCCCGGCCGCACCGGCGGCGAGGTCATCACGGACGCGGGCGGGACGCTTCCGAGGCATGGCCGCCGCCGGGTCGCTGTGCCAGACTGAGCGACCGTGCAGGACGCAGTGAGCGGCTCCGAGCAGAACCTCGCCGACCGGGTGCGCCGGGCGGCCGTGGCCCGTGGCGACCGACCCGCGCTGCGCTGGCGGGACCGCACGATCGACTGGTCCGAACTGGACGCCACGGTGACCGCGGTGGCCCGGGCCCTGGCCGTCGCCGTGCCCGCGCCGGACGCGTCCGGCCGGCCGGCCCGGGTGGCCATCGCCCTGCCCAACTCACCCGACTTCGTGGTCACCTACCTCGCCACCCTGCGCGCCGGGCTGGTCGCCGTGCCGGTGAATCCCGGCCTCACCGCTCCCGAGCTGCGCCACGTGCTCGCCGACTCCGGGGCGGCGCTGCTCGTCGCCACCGAGCCGATCCGCGACCTGGTCGCCACGATCGCCGGGGACCTGCCCGCGCTCACCGCCGTGCACACCACGCCGCCGGTCGCGCCCGCAGACCCGGCCGGCGAGGCCGCCGGCTTCCCCACCCGGCGGGGCGACGACCTGGCCGTGCTGCTCTACACCTCGGGCACCGAGGGCCGGCCGAAGGGCGCCATGCTCCCGCACCGCGCGCTCGCGGCCAACCACGAGCAGGTGAGCCGGATCGACCCGCCGGTCGTCGGGCCGGACGACACCGTGCTGCTGGCCCTTCCGCTGTTCCACGCGTACGGCCTCAACTCGGGGCTCGGCGCGGTGGTCCACCACGGCGCGACCGGGGTGCTCGTGGACGATCCCGGCCCCGACGCCGCGCTCGCCGAGATCGCCCGGCACCGGGTGAGCGTCCTCGTCGGCGTACCGTCGATGGTCCTGTCCTGGTCCACCGCGGACGCGGACACGCTTTCCGCGGCCATGACGTCGGTCCGCGTGGTGGTCTGCGGCGCGGCGCCGCTGGAGCCGGCCGTCGCGGCGCGCTTCACCGCCGCCACCGGCCGGCCGGTGCACGTCGGCTACGGGCTCACCGAGACCGCCCCCGTGCTCACCTCCACGCTGGTCGGTGGGACGCCCAAGGCCGGCTCGATCGGCCGGCCGCTGCCCGGCGTGCAGCTGCGCCTCGTCGGCGCGGACGGTGCCGACCTGTGGCGCGACGGGGTGGCCGAGCCGGACGAGGACGCCGATGGCCCCGACCTCACCGACGCCACGGCGGGCACCGACCCGGGACAGATCGTGGTGCGGGGCGCGAACCTGTTCACCGGCTACTGGCCCGACGGTCGGAGCGGCCCGGACGCGGAGGGCTGGTGGGCGACCGGTGACGTGGCGTACGCCGACGAGGACGGCGACCTCTTCCTCGTCGACCGGCTCGGCGAGCTGATCATCGTCAACGGCTTCAACGTCTACCCGCACGAGGTGGAACTGGCACTCGCCGCCCATCCGGGCGTGGCCGAGTCGGCGGTACTGGGTGTGCCGCACCCGCGGACCGGCGAGACTGTCCGGGCGTACGTGGTGCGGGCCGCCGGGGATCCGGTGACCGCCGAGGACCTGCTCGCCCACTGCGCGCGGAACCTCGCCCGGTTCAAGTGCCCGACCGGCGTGGAGTTCGTCGAGGCCCTGCCGCACTCGGC
Source organism: Micromonospora costi (assembly GCF_003626655.1). GTDB lineage: Bacteria > Actinomycetota > Actinomycetes > Mycobacteriales > Micromonosporaceae > Micromonospora > Micromonospora costi. Next base: position 752,987 of record NZ_RBAN01000003.1, on the reverse strand, counting down.
GATCGGTAAGGTCCGTAAGACACAGCTCCGGTCGGCGACCGTTCCGGCGGCGCCCGCGGTGCCGTCCCCGGCGGCGCCGGTCGACCCGCGTACGGAGGTGCCCGATGTCCCCTGACGCCCGGCTCACCCTGATCACCCGGCCCGACTGCCACCTGTGCGAGGAGGCCCGGGCCGCGCTGGAGCGCGTGGTGGCGGTCACCGGCGACCGCTGGGTCGAGAAGGACGTCACTGGCGACCTGGAGCTGGAACGCGACTACGGCGACCGGCTGCCGGTGGTGCTGCTCGACGGCAAGGAGCACGGCTACTGGCGGGTGGAGGAGGAGCGGCTGCTGCGCGACCTCACCACCCCGCAGCTGTGAGCGCCGGCGGTAGGGTTCGGCGATGAGCTCTGCGCGACCCCACCTGGTGTGGGACTGGAACGGCACCCTGCTCAACGACCTCAGCCTGGTGGTGGCCTCCACCAACGCCGCCTTCGCGAGCGTGGGCGGGCCGACCGTGACGGCGGACGAGCACCGGGTGCGGTTCCGCCGGCCGATCGCCGAGTACTACGCCGACGTGCTCGGCCAGGCCGTCGACGAGGAGGCGTTCGGCCGGCTCGACCGGATCTTCCACGACGCGTACCGCAGCGGGTTGACCACCTGCGAGCTGGCTGCCGACGCGCGGACCGCGATGGCGGCGTGGCCGGGCGACCAGTCCCTGCTCTCCATGTGGTTCCACGACGAGCTGGTGCCGACCGTGCACGGCTACGGGCTCGCGGAGCACTTCCTGCGCGTGGACGGGCTGCGCGGCACGGTCGGCGGTGACCGGAAGGCGGAGTCGCTCCGCAAGCACCTCGCCGAGCTGGGCGTGGACGGTGGCTCGGTGGTGCTCATCGGTGACTCGATCGACGACGCGGACGCCGCCACCGACGTGGGCGGGCGGGCCGTGCTCTACGCCGGGGGGTTCACCGACCCGGCCCGGCTGCGCGCCTCCGGCCACCCGGTCGCCGACACCCTCACCGAGGCCGTGACGCTCGCGCGCTCCCTGTTCTGACCGTGCCGGCCGGTCAGTTGCGCAGGTAGGCGAGGACCGCCAGGACCCGGCGGTGCTGCTCGGTGTCGGGCGGCAGGTTGAGCTTGGTGAAGATGTTGCGTACGTGCTTCTCGACCGCGCCGTCGCTGACCACCAGCGTGCGCGCGATCGCCGTGTTCGACCGCCCCTCGGCCATCAGGGCGAGCACCTCCCGCTCGCGCGGGGTCAGCTCGCGCAGCGGGTCGTCGCGCCGGCGCCGGGCGAAGAGCTGGCCGACCACCTCCGGGTCGAGCACCGTGCCGCCGCCGGCCACCCGCCGCAGGGCGTCCAGGAACTCGTCGATCGCGGCCACCCGGTCCTTGAGCAGGTAGCCGACCCCGCCGCCGGCGCCGCCGGTGGTCGCCAGCAGGTCGTCGGCGTACGACACCTCGACGTACTGGGAGAGCACCAGGACCGGGCTGCGCGGCACGAGGGTGCGGGCCCGTACGGCGGCCCGCAGCCCCTCGTCGGTGTGCGACGGCGGCATCCGCACGTCGACGATCGACACGTCGGGCCGGTGGGCCACCACCGCCTCGACGAGCGCCTCCCCGTCGCCGACCACGGCGACCACGTCGTGCCCGTGCTCGGTCAGCAGCCGGACCAGCCCCTCCCGGAGCAGGACAGCGTCGTCGGCGATCACGATCCGCATGGTGCTGTCTACCATGCCGGCCTCAGAGGGGGAGATCCGCGCGGACCTCGGTGGGCCCGCCGGCCGGGCTGACGACCATCAGCTCGCCCCCGGCGGCCCGGATCCGGTCGGCGATCCCGGCCAGTCCGTGCCCCTTCGCGACATGTGCGCCACCCTGGCCGTCGTCGCCCACGCTCACCGTGAGCTGCCGGCCCGATCGCAGCACGCTCACCTGGCACTCGGTCGCCCGGCTGTGCTTGGCGACGTTGGTCAGCGCCTCGGCCACCACGAAGTACGCGGTGCTCTCCACGGCCGGGTCGAGCCGGCCCTCCGGCGTGCCCAGGTCGGGATCGACCCGCAGCTCGATGGGGATGAGCCCGCGCCCGGCGAGCGCGGCGAGTGCGCTGGGCAGACCGCGGTCCACCAGGATCGGCGGGGCGATGCCCCGGGACAGCGCGCGCAGCTCGGCCAGCGTGTCGCGGGTCTGGGTGACCGCCTCGTCGAGGGTTCGCCCGGCGGCCTCCGGGTCGGAGGCGAGCTGCTGCCGGGCCCGGCTGAGGTCCATGGCCAGCCGGACGAGCCGCTGCTGGGGGCCGTCGTGGATGTCCCGTTCGAGCCGGCGCAGCGCGGCCGCCTCGGCGGACGCGGCGGCCCGCTTCTGCTCCTCCAGCACGATGATCCGGTCGCGCATCTCGGCCACCCCGGTGAGCATGGCCCGGGCGAAGCGGGCCTGCAGCAGCGCGCATCCGCGGATCACGATCGGCAGGGTGATGAGGAAGAAGATCCCGATCGCCGTGTTCAGGCCGACCCGGGCGGCGGTGGAGCTGCCCAGGCCCAGCAGCTCGGGCAGGTCGGTGTCGTCCGGCCCGTGGGGCAGCGCCCAGTCGTACGCCCAGTAGAGGCTGCCGCCGATCGCGCCCGCCCACCACGTCACCGTGACCACGAAGGTGCCCACGGCCACGATCAGCTTGAGGATGCCGTGGGCGAGGTCGAGCCAGGACTGGGTGTCGCTGATCGGGACGAAGATTCGTCGCCAGGTGTTGGCGCCCGGGTCGGCCGTCCGGTAGGTCGGGCGTACCCGGGGCTGTCCCAGCACGCCGGGCAGCCGGAGCCGCTCGATGTCGGCGAAGCCCCGGGCGGCGTGGAGGACGCCGCTGAGGATCGGCAGCCCGATCACCGTCACCACCAGGCCGACGCCGAGCGACAGGCCGACCACGAGGACGATGAAGCTGGCGAGCGCCAGCGGGAAGCCGAGCAGGACGTAGCCGGAGTCGAGGAAGAGCTGGCGGGAGACGGTCGGCGCCAGCCTCGGCTGGTCGGCGGTGACGGGAACGGCGGTCATGCCAAAAGGCTAGGCAGCGGACCCCGTCGAACCCATCCCGCAGCCCGCCCGACAAACCGTAGGGCTGCCCCTACCCCACCGTTTCCGCGATCTTGCAGTTTCGGCCCCTGGTTCGTGGCTTCTGTCCGGTTTTGCCGGGGCGGAAAGTGCAAGATCGCGGGTGGGGGAGCGTGGGGGCGCGCCGTGGGGACGCGTGATTGGTCAGGGAAGTCGGAATTGAGCAATAATCGCCCGGCGGCGTGTGGCGGAGGCCGCCAGATCGATCTTGCGTTATGGAGGCCCAGGTGAAGCCGCGTCGCGAGCTGACAAGATCGCGATTTGTGCACGTCTTCACAAGCGCCTACTCTGTAATTCCGACGCGCCCTGCTAGCACAGCCGGCACCCTCGGTCGCCAGCGGGAGTCCCGAAGCGGCCGACCGCCGGAGTCGGCCGAGGATCGCACCGCACGGAGTCTCATGAGTCAGCACCGTCACCCTGGCGCGCCCGGTAGCGCCGGTGCCGTACCGGCACTTCCGGACCTGCCCGAGGCGACCGTCGCGCGGCTCCCGGAGTACCTGCGGGCCCTGCACAACCTCGCCGACACCGGCCACGAGACGGTCTCCAGCGAGGGGCTGGCCACGGCCGCCGGCGTCAACTCCGCCAAGCTCCGCAAGGACCTCTCGCACCTCGGCTCGTACGGCACCCGCGGCGTCGGCTACGACGTGGCGCTGCTGATCGAGCAGATCGAGTCTGTGCTCGGGCTCACCCAACGGCGGGCCGTCGCCCTGGTCGGCGTGGGTAATCTCGGTCACGCCCTGGCGGGCTACGACGGGTTCGCGAGCCGCGGCTTCCGGATCGCCGCCCTCTTCGACGCGGACCCGGGCCGAGTCGGCGAGGAGATCAACGGCCTGGTCGTCCGGCATGTCGACGAGCTGCCCCGGGTCGCCGCCGAGGAGTCCATCGCGATCGGCGTGATCGCCACCCCGGCGTCCGCCGCCCAGCGCGTGGCCGATCAGCTGGTCGAGGTCGGCGTGACGAGCATCCTGAACTTCGCGCCCTGCGTACTCTCGGTTCCGGAGGGGGTCGACGTGCGCAAGGTCGACCTCGCCATCGAGCTGCAGATCCTGTCCTTCCACGAGCACCGCAAGGCGTCGCTGACCGCGCTGCCCGCCACCGGCGGGTCCGCCCTCACCGCTCTGCCGGGTGGGCTCGCGGCCACCGACTCGCAGGAGGCGATCGGCACGTGAAACTCCTCGTCGTCGGCACGTCCTACCGCACCGCCCCGGTCGCCACGCTGGAGCAGCTCGCGGTGCCGCCCGCCGAGCTGACCCGCACGCTGGACCGCCTGGTCGCGCAGCCGTACGTGAGTGAGGCGGTGCTCGTCTCCACCTGCAACCGGGTGGAGGTCTACGCCGCGGTGTCCGGTTTCCACGGGGGCCTCGGCGACATCTGTGCCGTCCTGGCCGAGAACGCGGACTGCCCGCCCGCGGCGCTCGCCAACCACCTCTACGTGCACTACGACTCCGCGGCCGTGGACCACGTGTTCCGGGTCGCCACCGGGCTCGACTCGATGGTGGTCGGCGAGGCGCAGATCCTCGGGCAGCTCCGTGACGCGTACCACTGGGCGACCGCCGCCGACTCGGCGGGCCGCCTCCTGCACGAACTCATGCAGCAGGCCCTGCGGGTGGGCAAGCGCGCGCACGCCGAGACCGGCATCGACCGGGCCGGCCAGAGCGTGGTGACCGCGGCGCTGGAGCTGGCGGCCGATCATGTCGACGGTGACCTCGCGGGCCACCCGGCGCTGGTCGTCGGGGCCGGCGCCATGGGCTCGCTCGGCGTGGCGACGCTCTCCCGGCTGGGCGCCGCGCCACTCGCCGTCACCAACCGGGGCGCCGACCGGGCCGTCCGGCTGGCCGAGTCGTACGGCGCCACGGCCGTCCCGATGGCCGAGCTGCCCGCCGCGCTCTCCACAGTGGACATCGTAGTGGCCGCCACCGCGGCCACGGAACCGGTCCTCACCCGTTCGGTGGTGGCCCGGGCGCTGGCCGAGCGTGACCCGGCCCGCGGGCCGCTGGTCCTGCTCGACCTGGCGGTGCCCCGCGACGTCGAGGTCGGTGTGGCCGAGCTGCCCGGCGTCGAGGTGATCGACATCGACCGCATGGCCGCGGTGCTCGCCGAGGGCCCGGCCGCCAGCGAGGCGGCCGCCGTCGAGCGAATCGTCACCACCGAGGTCGAGGGCTTCCTCACCTGGCTGCGCGGCGCCGACGTCGCCCCCACGGTGGCCGCCCTGCGTGGCCGGGCCGACGACGTGGTCACCGCCGAGCTGCGCCGGCTGGCCCAGCGGCGGCCCGACCTCAGCGACGACCAGCGCGCCGAGGTCGCCCGTACGGTCCACCGGGTGGTGCAGCGGTTGCTGCACCAGCCGACCGTACGCGTCCGCCAGCTCGCCGCCGAGCCCGGCGGCGACCAGTACGCGGCTCTGCTCCGCGAGCTGTTCGACCTCCAGGTGCCGCAGACCTCCCCGGTCGACACCGTCCCCGAGGTCGTGGAGACCGAGTCCTCTCCGTCCACCGGAGGTGAACGATGACCGCCCCCCTGCGCCTCGGCACCCGGGGCAGCGCCCTCGCGATGGCCCAGTCCGGGCACGTGGCCGCGGCCGTGACCGCGGCCACCGGGCGTCCGGTCGAGCTGGTCGAGGTGGTCACCGCAGGCGACCGCTCGCACGCGCCCGTGCACCGGCTCGGTGTCGGCGTCTTCGTGTCCGCGCTGCGGGACGCCCTGACGGCCCGCACCATCGACTTCGCGGTGCACTCCTACAAGGATCTGCCCACCGCGGCCCCGGCCGGGTTGCACATCGCGGCGGTGCCGCCCCGGGAGGACCCGCGCGACGCGCTGGTCGCCCGCGACGGCCGTACGCTCGCCGAGCTTCCGCCCGGCGCCCGGGTCGGCACCGGCTCGCTGCGTCGCATGGCGCAGCTGCACGCCCTCGGCATGCAGCTGGACGTAACGCCGATCCGGGGCAACGTGGACACCCGCCTGGCGCGGGTGTCCGGCCCGGACGCCGACCTGGACGCTGTCGTCCTGGCCCGCGCCGGGTTGGCCCGGCTCGGGCGGGCGGGCGAGATCACCGAGACGCTCGACCCGATGCTCATGCTGCCCGCGCCCGCCCAGGGCGCCCTGGCGGTGGAGTGCCGGGCCGACGACCAGGATCTGCTCGAACTGCTCGCCGCGCTCGACCACGCACCGTCCCGCGCCGCGGTCACCGCGGAACGGGCGTTGCTGGCCACCCTGGAGGCCGGGTGCAGCGCACCCGTCGCCGCCTACGCCGAGATCGCCGAGGGCGATACCGGTGAGGAGATCTACCTGCGCGGTGCGGTGATCAGCCCGGACGGTACCCGTGACCTCCGGCTGTCCCGCACCGGAACGCCCGCCGACGCGGCGGAGATCGGCAAGGCACTCGCCGCCGAACTCCTCGACCTCGGCGCCGACTCGATCCTCGGCCACGAAGGACACACCGGTCCGGGGACCCAGCAATTTGGGAGCACAGAATGACCCGCACCCGTAAGCCCGTAGGCCGTATCGCGTTCGTCGGGGCCGGTCCCGGCGACCCGGGCCTGCTGACCCGCCGGGCGCACGACGCCCTGGTCGACGCCGACCAGGTGGTGTACGACCGGGGGGTCCCCGAGTCGCTGCTCACCGCCGTGCGCGCCGAAGCCCGCGAGGACGCCGAGTTCACCCCGGCGGAGGGCGCGCCGGGGGACGTGGCCAAGGTGCTGATCTCGGCGGCCCGCGCCGGGCAGAACGCGGTGCACCTGGTCGCCGGTGACCCGTTCGGCCACGACTCGGTGGTCAAGGAGGTGCAGGCGGTCGCGCGTACCGCCGCGCACTTCGAGGTGGTGCCGGGTGTCGGCCAGGCCGAGGGCGTGGCCACCTACGCGGGCGTTCCGCTGCCCGGCGTACGCACCGCGGCCGACGTCGAGGACGTCAGCACGCTGGACTTCGAGGCGCTGGCCGCCGCGGTCACCCGAGGCTCGCTGGCGCTCGCGGTGGACGCGGGCGACCTCGCGGCTGTCCGGGACGGCCTGCTCGCGGCGGGCGTGGACGGCGCGACCGAGGTCGGTGTGACCGGCGACGGCACCGGCGAGACGCAGTACACGACCACGTCGACCGTGGACAGCTTCGTGGCGGCGGCGCTCGGCTTCACCGGCCGGGTGGTGCTCACCCTCGGCGAGGGCGTGGGCCAGCGGGACAAGCTCAGCTGGTGGGAGAACCGGCCGCTGTACGGCTGGAAGGTGCTCGTGCCGCGCACCAAGGAGCAGGCCGGCGTGATGAGCGCGCGGCTGCGCGCGTACGGGGCGATCCCGTGCGAGGTGCCGACCATCGCCGTGGAGCCGCCGCGCACCCCGGCCCAGATGGAGCGGGCCGTCAAGGGCCTGGTCGACGGCCGGTACGCCTGGGTGATCTTCACCTCGGTGAACGCGGTCCGCGCGGTCTGGGAGAAGTTCGCCGAGCACGGCCTCGACGCCCGGCACTTCGGCGGCGTGAAGATCGCCTGCATCGGCGACGCGACGGCGGAGGCGGTCCGCGCGTTCGGCATCCAGCCGGAGCTGATCCCGTCCGGCGAGCAGTCGTCCGAGGGCCTGCTGGCCGAGTTCTCGCCGCACGACGAGGTGCTCGACCCGGTCGGCCGGGTGCTGCTGCCGCGCGCCGACATCGCCACCGAGACGCTCGCCGCCGGGCTCACCGAGCGCGGCTGGGAGGTCGACGACGTGACCGCGTACCGGACGGTCCGCGCGGCGCCGCCGCCGGCCGAGATCCGGGACGCCATCAAGTCGGGCGGCTTCGACGCGGTGCTCTTCACCTCGTCCTCCACCGTCCGGAACCTGGTCGGCATCGCCGGGAAGCCGCACGCGCGTACCGTTGTTGCCGTCATCGGGCCGAAGACGGCGGAGACCGCGACGGAGTTCGGCCTGCGGGTCGACGTCCAGCCGCAGCACGCCTCGGTGCCCGATCTGGTGGAGGCGCTCGCGGCCTACGCCGTCGAGCTGCGCGAGAAGCTCGCCGCCATGCCGGCGAAGCAGCGCCGCGGCTCGAAGGTGCAGGGCCCGACCGCCCTGAGGTTCCGGTAGTCGTCAGGAGGCGTCCGTGCCGTACCCCGAGATCCGCCCCCGCCGCCTGCGCCGCACGCCGGCGCTGCGGCGGCTGGTCTCCGAGACCCGTGTCGACCCGGCCGAGCTGGTCGTGCCGATGTTCGTCAAGGAGGGGCTCACGGAGCCCCGGGCCATCGCCTCGCTCCCGGGGGTGCTCCAGCACTCCCGGGACTCGCTGCGCAAGGCCGCGGTGGAGGCCGTCCAGGCCGGCATCGGCGGGATCATGCTCTTCGGCGTGCCGGCGGAGCGGGACCCGGTCGGCTCCGGCGGGATCGACCCGGACGGCATCCTCAACGTGGCCATCCGGGACGTGGTCGCCGAGGTCGGCGACGCCACCGTGGTGATGAGCGACCTGTGCCTGGACGAGTTCACCTCGCACGGCCACTGCGGCCTTCTCGCTCCGAACGGCGAGGTCGACAACGACGCCACGCTGGCCGCGTACGCCGAGATGGCCGTGGCGCAGGCCGACGCCGGGGTCGGTGTGGTCGGGCCGTCCGGGATGATGGACGGCCAGGTCGGGGTGGTCCGCAAGGCGCTCGACGCCGCCGGCCACCAGGACGTGGGCGTGCTGGCGTACGCCGTCAAGTACGCCTCGGCGTTCTTCGGTCCGTTCCGGGAAGCCGTGGAGTCGGCGCTCGAGGGTGACCGGCGGACCTACCAGCAGGACCCGGCCAACGTGCGGGAGTCGCTGCGTGAGGTGGCGCTGGACGTCGCCGAGGGCGCCGACATGGTGATGGTGAAGCCGGCGCTGCCGTACCTCGACGTGGTGTCGGCGGTCCGCGCGGCGGTGGACGTCCCGGTCGCGGCCTACCAGGTCTCCGGGGAGTACGCGATGGTCGAGGCGGCCGCCGCGAACGGCTGGATCGACCGGGAGCAGGCCATGCTGGAGACGCTCACGTCGATCCGGCGGGCCGGTGCCCAGATCATCCTCACCTACTGGGCCGTCGAGGCCGCACGGCTGCTCCGCGAGCGCTACTAACCCGGCGGTCCCGGTGCCGGCCCGCCCGGTCGGCCCGGCGCCCGGCCGGTGGGCCCGGCACCTCGGGTGGGCGGGCCCGGCGCCCGGCCGGTGGGCCCGGCACCTCGGGTCGGTGGGCGTGGCGCCCGGGATGGTGGGCCCGGCACCTGGGGCCGGTGGGGCCCGGCGCCGGGGCCGGCGGCGCTCACGAAGCGTTACATTTGCGCGCCCGCTGCCACACCCTTGCGCATCCTTTGCTCTGCAGCCTCATATGCAACAGCTACGGTCCGCAACCGGTGCATATTTGGGTGCAGAGCAAAGGCGGCGGCGGGGGTTGTCGGCGGCGAGCCGGTCGGGTCGGGAAACGCCTGGTTAGCGCGATGTGCCGCTGGCGACCCTACGTGGGGGGGGCGGACCGCGCTGTCGGCCGTCACTCTCGGTGCATGAGCGCCATCGGTTGGCCCCGCGTCACCCAGCGTGATTGCCGCCTCGGGGCTCGGCACAGGCGCGTTATCCACAGGGCGCCGGGTTGTCCACAGGCGGACCGGACGGGATTGCCTCAGCTCCCCGCAGCCGGGACGGTGGCCGCATGAGTGTTCCGCCGAGTCCGCGAGACGCCGACGACCCCGAGCCGGACGGCGAACCGACCGACCCCGGGCCGGTCGCCCCGCCGTCCGAGCCGCCGGTGCTGCTCACCAAGCCGTTCGACGTGCCCTGGCCGGCGGCAGGCATCGTGCGGGCGGTGCGGCGTCGGGCCGACCTCAGCCAGCGGGAGTTGGCCCGCTGGGCCGGCGTGAACCACGCCACCGTTGGCCGGATCGAAGCCGGCCGGATGGTGCCGAGCATCGCGCTGCTCCGGCGCATCATCGGCGTGGCGGGCTACCGCCTGGCCGTGGTCGACGAGTTCGGCCGTGTGCTCCGGCCGATGCGGGACCGGGAGGATGCCCGCGACGGGGCGGACCGCCGCTACCCGTCCCACCTCGACACGATCCTCGACCCGGAGCCGGGGGAGTGGTGGGCGGACATCTACGGGCTCGCCCGCCCGCCCGAGACGTTCTACCGCGACCGGAGGGTCCGTGACGCGATGCGGCGGCGCAGCCAGTGGGAGGTGCGGGTGGCCAAGTACCGGGACGTACCCCCGCCGCCCCGGCGGTGGCGCGGAGACTGAGGCCAGTCGGGAGGGCGTGACTCCCGACGGTCTCGGCCCAACGCGGGCGGCCCGCCGATCCGGTCGCGGATCGGCGGGCCGCCGTGGAACGCTCGTACGCTCAGTCGTCGTCGCGGATCGTGCCGGTCGCGAGCGGGTCGACCAGCCGGAGGCCGGGGATGCCGGCGACCAGCAGCGTCAGCTGCTCATCCGTCTCCCGCTTCCGGTCACCGCGAACGGTCACCGGGAACGCCAGCGAGGCCTGGCCGGCCGCCAGCACCTTGCAACCGACGTACGGCTCGTAGTCCGACCCCGCCTGCGCCGTGGTGCCGTACGTGGCGGCGCAGACCAGCACCGGCTGCGACAGCGGCCGGGACACCGAAACGGTGAAGGTGAGCTCCCGCTCGCCCTTGTCCCCCTCGACCACCGACACGTCCGCGACGCTCAGCGCGGCGCGGGACTGGAACCGCGCCACCTGCGGGTCGTGGTCACTCGACCCGCGCGACCCGTCGCCGGTGTGCTCGGCCGGCCAGTCGGCGTTGATGTGCGCCGCCCGGACCTGCACGAGGTCCCGGTGCAGGGCGTCGTTGACGAAGAGGTGGTCCAGCGTCTGCGCCTGCCCCTCGAAGCTGTACGAGTACGCCGACGACGGCACCTCGGCCGCCAGGTCCTCCCACAGGTTGTGCAGCCCGGCCGCGTAGAGCGGGGCCAGCTGGTCCGACGGGGTGGGCTGGGCGGCGGTGGCGATCGGGTCGTCCGGACGCGGGAACACGTTCAGGTCACCGCCGTACACCACGCGGGCGTCCGCGTCCGCCGCCTCGATCGCCGTCACGATCGCGGCGCCGTACGCGGCCTGCTCCCGCCGCTGCCCGACCCGGCTGTCCGGCCCAGACGAGTAGTGGTTGCTGACCGCCCACAGGGTGAACCGCTCGGTCGACCCCGGCGCCGCGGCCACGCTGAACTTGCCGACCTGCGGCGCGCGCGTGAACACATTCGTGCCATCCTGGCCAGTCGAGGTGTCCACGTCCGACGGGAGCAGGGCGTTGAGCGCCTTCGGGTTCTGCACGTCCGCGTTGGCCGGCAGCCCCGCCGCCCGGTACTGCACGGCCGGCGCCGACCCGAGCACCGGGTCGTCGGCGGCCGCCGGAGCCAGGCGCACCCGGTCCGTCCGGTAGAGGAACGCCGCCGTGATGCCGCGGGCGTCCGCGCCCGTGCGGTCGTACGCGGCGGCGTACGCCGGGCCACCTGCCGCCGCCACCGCGAGCGCCAGCTCCTGGATGGTGTCCGGCGCGCCGTCGGCGTTGTCGGTGCTGCCGCAGGCCAGCGCGCCGCCGGAGACCGAGCAGATGTCCTGGTCCTCGGCCTCCTGCACGAGGATCAGGTCCGGGGCGTGCAGGTCGGTGACGATCTGGTCGGCGAGCGAGGTGAGGTGCTCGCGGTAGTCGGCCTCGTCGGCGGGCACGTAGTCGAACGGCGGCCGGACGCCGGTACAGCCCGGGTTGCCGGTGAAGTCGCAGCCGTCGAACGGGTCGTCGCGGAAGTCGTAGAGGTTCTCCACGTTGTAGGTCGCGACGGCGAACTCCTCGGACCGGTCCGCCGGCTTCGGCGGGTTGTTCTTCGACGGGTCCGCGCCCGCCGCGAACTGGATCTGCTCCACCTGCACGCCGTACTTCTCGAACGAGTAGTAGACCCCGCCGAAGGCGTCCTGCCCCACGATGTCGAAGGTGCGGGCCGGCGGGATCAGCGCGCCGCTGTCCCCGGTGGTGGCCTTGACGCCCATGCTGCCCAGCAGCACGCGCTGGCCGTTGCCGTCGTCGAAGACGCGGGTCGGGTCGTTGTCCAGCGGGTGCGCGTCACGGAAGACCCGGCGGGCGTACGGGTCGGCGCGGTCGAGCAGCGGGTCGTCCCGGTCGATGACCCAGACCTCCGCGTCGGCGGTGGAGGCGAAGACGTCCCGCCCGCTCACCGCGCCGCTGCCCGAGCGTACGCGCAGCCGCGCGCCCTCGTGCCGCTCCCAGAAGCGGCCCGCGGCGGCCAGGTCGGCCGGCGGCGCCGCGTCGGTCACCTCGACCGCGGTGTTCACGTCCACACCGGAGGCCAGCCTGCGGACCAGCGAGGCGCTGGAGAGCTGGGTCATGTTGTAGTACTCCGACACGCGGGCGCGGAGCACCACCTCGTCGCCGACCGTCGGCACGTAGCCGCCGATCAGCGAGGTGAACGCGCCCATGAACACGAAGATCCCGTCCGAGCTGGTCGGGTCGCCGTCGGTGGCGTCACGCCGGCTCTGAAGGAAGAAGCCGTGCTGGTCCTCCCCGGCCGAGGTGCGGGCCAGGGTGAGCTGGGTGATCACGCCCCGGACGTCGTACAGCGTGCTGCTCGTACCGTTGCCGCTCGCCGGCGCGAGGGGCGACCGGTCGGCCGCGCCGGACTCGCCGTCGGACGTCGGACCCTGCACCTCACCGACCGTCAGCTCCCGCGTCACCTGCACCGGGAGGGTGCAGGTCGCGGTCGCGCCGTCGGCGTCGGTGGCCGTCAGCGTCACGGTGTACGCCCCGGCGGCCAGGTCGGCGCTCGTGCCGACGGTAGCCCGGGCGGTGCCGCCCACCGCGTCGGCCGGGGTGACGGCCGTCCGGCTGATCGAGCCGGTGGCCGGCGCCGGGCTGACCCCGGTGACCGCCAGGTCGACGATCGTGTCGTCCGGGTCGGTGGCCGTGACCTCGCGGGTCGCCGCCGTGCCGGCCGGGGTGACGAGGGCTCCGCCGCACGTCACCGTGGCGGGCGCGTCGACCGGTCCGCCGCCGTCGACGCTGTGCGCGCCGAGGCCGTCGAACGTGTCCGTCGCGTGTCCCGTCCACTGCGCGGCCGCGTCGAACGCGTCGGACGGGTCCGTGTCGCCGGCGGCCACCGACGGCAACCGTCGCAGCGTGTTGTCGGCGGTGCTGGTGAGGCCCGAGCCCCACTCGGCGCCCGGGTCGACGCCGACCTGACCGACCGAGTCCAGCACGGCGGCGCCCCGGCGCAGCACGATGGCGTCGTCGCCGTTGAACAGGCCGGCGCTGCTCGTCTGGTCGGCCTGGGCGAGGATCGCCGGCGCGGCCGAGGCCGACGCGAACACGAACACGTCGCCGGGAGCGACCGTGCCGGTCAGCGGGAAGCTGGTGGCCGAGGTGGAGCCGTTGAAGTAGAGCTGGAGCTGGTAGCCGCCGGCGGCCAGGTCGACGGGCGCTCCCGTGCCGTTGAACAGCTCGAGCGCCTTGTTGTTCGACGTGCCTTCGACGTACTCGGATATGAAGAGGTCGGTGGGCGCGGCGCTGGCCGCGCTGGGTGTGACGCCGATGGCCGAGGCGGTGACGGCGGCGGCGGTCGCGAGCGCGGCGAGGGTGCGGCGCGGGCGCATGGGGCCTCCACGATGGGCGGACGGTGAACTAACGCACGTTAAGGGTGCCTGTTGACCGTCGTCCATCCCCCGCCGGTCGGAATCGTGAACTTCCCGTCTCAACGAGCGGCGTCGAGGCGGTGGACCAGCTCGGCCACGTCGACGCTGTATTCGCACCAGTCGCGGTCGGGCTGGTAGCCCAGCTCGGCGTTGACCTTCAACATCGCCTCGTTGGCCTGGGCGTTCCAGGTCTGCACCTCGGCCAGCTCGGGCTCGGCCGAGCGCAGTTCCAACAGCATCCGCGCCTTGATCGCCCGGTCGATGCCGTAGCCGCGGTGGTCCTGCACGACGATCGTGTCGTACTGGTCGGCGCGCGTGGGGTGCTGCGCGGGCACCACCACCTCGGTCAGGCCGGCCACCTCGCCGGTCTGCTCGTGCAGCGCCAGCACGATGTACGGCTTCATGCCGCGCCGGTGCAGGCAGTTCAGGCTGTCCCGCAGGCGCTGGGCGTCGTAGGAGCTGGGGCGAAGCTCGCCGTCCTCGACGTCACGCACCTCGGCCTTCGCCCGGGCGTACGCGTCGAGCAGCTCGTCCGGCGGGCCGCCCGGGTGGAACTCCAGGTGGTAGCCGGCGCCGACGCCCGTGGCCATTTCGGCCAGGTCGGGCCAGTCCACCCCGGACAGATCGAGGACACTGCGGGTCTCCACGTATTCCCGCGTGAAGCCGAGCGACTCGTAGAAGCCCACGGCTGGCGTGTCACCGACCACCTCGACGCCGATCGAGGAGAAGCCCTCGTGGTAGACCCGCCTCGCGGCCACCCGCACGAGGTCACGCCCGACGCCGGTGCGCCGGACGGAGGGGTGCACCAGCACCTCCAGCACGCCGATGTCGCCGAGCAGCAGCACGTGCACCTGCCCGAGGATCGGGCCGGGCGTGCCGTCGGAGGCCGGGTCGGCCTGCGCGACCCAGGAGATCCGTCGCTGGCCGGGCATGACCTCGGTGAGGTATTCCCGCAGGGAACGCTCCCGCCAGAGCGGGTCCTGCGGCAGGTCCGCCGCGAGGACCGCATTGAGCGTGTCCAGCAGCGATGCGATCTCGGCGGACGACGCGGTCCGCGCGTCCCACTCGCGCACCATCACCCGTCTAGCTTGCCGCTAACGGCAGCCTGGGGGAAGTGTCCAGTTCTCCAAATGTATGCGGACGATCACTTCACGTGCGGCTGGCCTGTCCGTACTGGTTCGCGGTATCGAAGACCTTCTGGGCGTAGCGGCGCACGTCGTTGTACGACAGGATCGCGTTCCACCAGTCCGCCGGGATGCTCAGGTTGCGGCCACCCTTGCACAGGTAGTTGGCGGCGGAGAGGGCCGCGTCGTCCAGGTCGTGCGGGTCCTTCCGGCCGTCGTTGTCCGCGTCCGCCCCGATCTCCTTCCAGGTGGTCGGGATGAACTGCATGGGCCCGATGGCACGATCGAACGTCGCGTCCCGGTCGAATTCCCCCCGGTCGGTGTCGATGATGCGCATCCGGCCGTCCCGCCCGTCCAGCGGCAGGCCGATGATCTCCGGGGTGGCCCGGCCGTCCTGGCCCAGCGTGGCGCCGTTGGCCTGCCCGTGGCCCGACTCGACGAAGCCGATGGCGGCCAGGGTCGTCCAGCTCAGCGCGCAGCTGCGGTTGGTCTGGGCGAGGACGAGCTCGGCGTAGCCGTACGCCTGCATGGCCACCGGGGCGATGCCGACCTTGGGGCCGACCTGGCTGGCCCAGCCGGCGAGCGCGTCCGACGGCCGGCCGCCCAGCGGGGTGGTCACGGGCCCGGTCGGTGGCACGCCGGTGGGCGGAGCGGTGGTGGGTACGGCGACGCCGGGCAACCCGGACGGCGCCGTCGACGGCAGCATGTCCGTCGGCAGCCCGGCCGGCGGGGCGGACGGCTCCGCGGTGGCGTCGATCGCGACGGGGCGCGGCGAGCGGATCGCCGCCGGTACGACCAGCGCGCCCGCCGCAGCGGTCGCCGCGACCAGGGCGAACAGGAAGACTCCGGGCAGGGTGAGCCGGCCGCTGGGCCGGCGGGACCAGGCCCGGGTGGCCCGGGCGGCGGCGACAGCGGCCCCGCGGGGGCCGAGTCGTACGGCGTGGGCGAACGGCACCCGGTGCCGCCGGGACCGGGCCTCGGGCACGACGGCGGCACCGACCGCCGGGGCCGGCGTCGCGTCGCCACCCACCGCCCCCGTGCCGCCGCTCTTGGCGGCGTCACCGGCGGCCGGGTCGGCATCGCCTCCGGCCAGCGGATCGATCCTCGTCGCGTCCGGCGCCGGGTCGGTGTCGGTCTTCGTCGTCGCGTCGGTACCGGCGTTCGCCGCCGTGCCGCCCGCCCCGGGCGCGGGCTCCGCGTCGGCCCCTGGCGTCGCGCCGACCGCCGGCCCGGTGTCGCCGTCCTGCCTGGCCTCGCTCGTCGTGGCCGGGTCGGTCACCTCTCCGGCGTCGGGCTTCGGGCCGTCCGGTGCGTCCCCGGCCGTCGTGTCGGCGTCCGTCGTGGACCCCGCGCCGGTCGCGGCGGCGTCCCTCGTGGCGTCCGTCGCCGGCTCGGCGGGGGCGGGCTCGGCCGGCGCCTCGGATCGCAGCCAGGGGCGGCGTGGCCGGGGCAGGCGCGATGCCGGATCGGGCGCCGCGCCCGACTCGGCGAGCGGCCCGTCGAGCGGCGCGGCCGGTCGTAGGGGTCGAAGGGTCGATCTGTCCTCGCCGTCCACCACCCGTCGAGTATCACCCATCACTCCCGGCACGTCAGGCCCGGACGTACCCTGATGCCATGCCCCGGTACGAGTTCCGCTGCCGCGCCTGCGGCGACACGTTCGAGGTCAACCGCCCGATGGTCCAGGCGGGCGACCCGGCCGCCTGCCCGCAGGGCCACCTGGACACGGTGAAACTGCTCTCCACGGTCGCGGTCACCGGCCGCACCGGCGGCGGCCCGGGCGGTGGCGGCACGGCGCCCGCCGGCGGCGGCTGCTGCGGCGGCGCCTGCGGCTGCTGAGCCGGCCCGTCGCCCCCTCCGGCGGGCCTCCGTCGACCCACCGAGCGGCGGGCGGACCTTGCCCCGTGCGATGCCGAGTGGCACCTTGAGTCCGAGCCCGGCCGGCCGTTCTCACGATGTGTGACCGCTCCGCTTCGGGCAGCATGAGTCCGACGTCACGGGCGGAGGTTCGACGCATGGCGGCACGGATCCAGCTCCCGACCGGATGGGTGACCTTCGTCTTCACCGACATCGAGGGCTCGACCCGGCTGGCCCAGCTGCTCGGTCCCGGCTACCGCCCGGTGCTGCGTGAGCACCGCCGGCTGCTGCGCCGGACGCTCGCCGGTACCGGCGGCGCGGAGCTGCTGACCGAGGGCGACTCGTTCTTCCTCGCGTTCGCCGACGCGACGGCGGCGCTGACCGCCTGCCTCACCGCCCAGCGGGCACTGGCCGACCACGAGTGGCCCACGGCCGAGGCGGCGCCGCGGGTGCGCATGGGCCTGCACACCGGGTACGCCGAACCCCGCGACGGCGAGTACGCGAGCCCCGAGGTGCACCGGGCCGCCCGGGTGGCCGCCGCCGCGCACGGCGGTCAGGTGCTCTGCTCGGCGTCCACGGCCCGGCGGGCCGACCCGCTGCCGGACGGGGCGTCCCTGCTCGACCTCGGGCTGCACCGGCTGCGCGGGTTCGACGACCGGGAGCGGCTCTTCCAGCTGGTCGCGCCGGGCCTGGAGCGGCAGTTCCCGCGCCCGCGTACGGCCGACGCGGTGGCGCACAACCTGCCCACCCAGGTCACCTCGTTCGTGGGCCGGGAGGCGGAGCGGGCCGAGCTGCGCCGGCTCGTGGAGGAGCACCGGCTGGTCACCGTGCTCGGGGCGGGTGGCGCGGGGAAGACCCGGCTCGCGGTGGAGCTGGCGTCCGGGGTGGTCGAGGCGTACCCGGACGGGGTCTGGTTCGTCGACATCGCCGCGGTGACCGACCCCGGGCTGGTGGCGTTCGAGATCGCGGCCGTGCTCGGCCTGCGTCCCGAGCCGGGCCGCCCGATGGTGGACACCCTCGTGGAGTACGCGGCCGCCCGCCGGATGCTCGTCCTCCTGGACACCTGCGACGCCCAGCCCGCCGCGTCCGCCGAGGTGATCTCCCGCCTGCTCGCCGGCGGTCGCGGGGTGCGGGTGCTGGCCACCACCCGGGAGTCGTTCGGGCTGCCCGGCGAGGTGGTGTGGCGGATCCCGCCGCTCTCGGTCGATCCCGTCGTGAACGGCGGCGAGAGCGACGCGGTGGCCCTGCTGCTCGACCGGACGGCGGCGGCGCGGGGCGGCCGGCAGCCGGACCCGGCCGAGTCCGCCGACCTGCGCCGGGTGGTGCAGCGGCTGGACGGCCTTCCGCTCGCCATCGAGCTGGCGGCGGCCCGGCTGCGGGTGCTCTCGGTCGGTCAGCTCGCGGAACGCCTCGACGACGTGCTCGGCACCCTCGACGCCGGGCGGGACGACCCGGAGCCGCCGCCCGTGGACCGGGGCTGGATGGGCAACCAGCAGGACACCGTCGACCTGGTCGCCGCCGCGGCGGGAGCCTCCCCGCCGACCGCGGCCACGCGGGCGGTGCAGCGGTCCGCCACCGAGCGGCACCTCACCATGCAGGCGACCGTCACCTGGTCCTACCGGACCCTCGGGCCGCGGGCCGCCCGGCTGCTGCGTTGGCTGTCGGTGTTCGCGGGCCCCGTCGACCTGGCGACGGTGGAGTGGCTGCTCGGCGACGACCCGCTCGACCCGCTGTCGGTGCTCGTGGACAAGTCGATGGTGCTGGCCGAGCCGCACGCGTCCGGCAGCACCTACCGGATGCTCGACCCCATCCGGGCGTACGCGGCGCGGCGGCTCGCCGAGGCCGGCGAGGAGCAGGCGGCCCGGGACCGGCACGTGGCCTGGTCGGCGCACGCCCTGGACCGGGCGCACCTGGGCGCGGACGGCCGGCCCGTCACCGTCTCCCTGTACGCCCTCGACCCGCTCGCCGGTGAGTTGCGGGCGGCGTTGCGCTGGTGCACCACGGGCGGCAGTGCGGGGGCCGGCCTGCGGCTGGCCGGCGGCCTGGACCAGTGGTGGCGGGAGCGCGGCCTGGCCCGCGAGGGGCGGCTCTGGCTGTTCCGGCTCTACGGGCGTATCGCCGAGACCGGTGAGCGGATCCCGGAGGCCGAGCTGGCGGCGGCGTACCACATGCATTCGCTGCACGCCGGCGCGGACGGCGAGTTCGCCGAGGAGCTGCGCTACTCGCAGCGGGCGGAGGCGGCGGCCCGGCAGGCGGGCGACGCCGGCCTGCTGGCGCGGGTGCTGGCCGGCCGGGCCGCGCCGCTCGTCGACATGGGACAGTTCACGGAGGCCGAGCGGGTCTGCCGGGAGGTCATCGACTGGGCACACAGCGAGGACGTGCTCGGTGACGCGCTGCTCGCCGTCTACAGCCTGGCCGAGCTGCTCTGGCGGCGCGGCGCGCTCGACGAGGCCGCGGAACTGCTCGGGGCGGCCCGCCCGGTCGAGGCCGCCCGCCCGGTCGAGCGCGGCCGGCGTTCGGTCGACATGCTGCTCGGCATGGTCGCGCTGGCCCGCGGCGACGTCGTCGCGGCGCACGAACACCTGCTGGTGGCGCTGCGGTCGCGGATGAGCCACGGGTTCCACGGCCGCGCCTGCGACACCCTGAACGCCATCGCGGTGCGGTGCGCCGCCGGGGGCGACGAGGTCCTCGCCGCGCGGCTGTTCGGCGCGGCCCAGGCCACCGGCGCCAACCTGCGCTGCACGCCCGGGATCTACGACGGGTACTGGGCGGAGCAGCAGGCCGCGCTGCGCGGGCGGTTGGGCGACGTGGCGTTCGACGACGCGTACGGCGAGGGCGCCGAGCTGAGCCTGGAGGAGGCGGCCGAGGTCGCGCTGGCCGTCGAACACCCCGACCTGGCGGCCGACTCCACGCGGTTCACCGCCGCTGCGGCGCGCCCGGCGCCCCGCCAGGCCGCGCCGGAGCGCCGCCCCGCCGGCCGGACCGAACGGGCCTGACGAACCGGCGGCGACCGCCCGGGTCGTTTCCTGACGACGGCGACCGGGACGGGCCCGCGCCGACGTTTCCGGCGACGCGGACCCGCACCGAGGTCGGTGCCTAGACGCGCAGGCCAGCGCGGCGCTCGGCGTCGGCCTTCATCTTCGCGGCGCGCTCGATGTCGGCCGGGTTCACGGCGGCCACCGAGCCGAAGATGCTGACCGCCTGGTAGTAGGTCCAGGCCAGGCTGAGGCAGGCCGGCCGGACAATCGAGTTGTACGTGGCGCAGACCCGCTTCAGGTCCTCGTAGAAGGCGCTGTCCAGGCGCGACTTGTTCGCCGCGAAGATCCCCATCGCCTTGTGGTTGCGGTAGCCGAAGTCGTGCCGGTAGCAGGAGAGCTCGAAGGCGAACCCGAGGGGGTTGTCCGGGCTCGACGAGCAGTAGTCGGTGGACCAGTCGAAGGCGTACTCCGACCAGGCGGCCTTGTTGAGGCGCGCGGAGTTCCAGGCGTTGTAGCTGCTGGCGCTGGTCTGCGTCCAGGCGGACAGGACGGAGAGCTTCTGCTCGCGGCTGACGGCGGCAGCGGCGGGCGTGGCGAGGCCGAGTGCCACGAGCAGCGCGAGCGCGCCCGAGGCGAGGAGGGTGGCGAGACGTCTGGGCACTGGTACCTCCGCGGGGGTGTGCGGGTAGCGGGAAGTTACCGGTGGGTCACCGGGTGCCGATCAGTCTCGATCAATCGACGGACGCAGATCTTGCGTCGCCACGGACTATTGGTGACATGCGTCGAAACAGACGAATGCCCCGGGTGCGCGGGGCACCCGGGGCATCCGGCGTCGGCGCCGGTCAGCGCAGGACGAAGGCCGGCGGGCTCGCCGGGCTCTCGTTGGCCAGCCGGTCGAGCGCGGTCACGTAGTAGGTGTACCGGTGGCCCGGCTCGGCCGTCGTGTCCACCCAGGACTGGACGGCGCCGTCGGTGGCCCGGACGGTGTCCACCAGGTGCGCGGCGTCGGCCAGGTCGCAGGCCCCCGCCAGCGTCACCCCGTCGAAGCGGTAGATCGCGTACGAGGTGGCCGTCCCGAACGGCCCTACGCCGTCGGCGGGCTGGCGCCAGCTGAGCCGCACCCCGTCGTCGTCCCGTGCCGACCGGGTGACGACCGGCATGAGCAGCGGCTTCGACGGCAGGTGGGACATGGTCGGGATCAGCGCCGGCCGGGAGTAGTGCTCGGCGGCGTAGATGTCGGTGGCGCCGAGCCGGTTGGCCCGCACCTGCACGGCCGAGAAGTGCACGTTGCCCTGGACCTCGGGGTAGGACCGGTTGAGGGTCAGGTGGTCCGACAGCTCCCGGGGGTTCATCCAGAACGTCCCGTACGCCGGGTCGCCGCTCTTGTAGTCGGCCTGCCCGATGTAGAGCTGCACCTTCGTGCCCCGGACGGTCTCCGCCCACCACGGCACCAGCCGCGCGTAGTCGGCGGCCGGGTACTGGCCGATGTACCAGTAGAGCTGCGGGACGATGTAGTCGATCCACTCCTCCTTGACCCACTTACGGGTGTCGGCGGAGATGATGTCGTACGACTGGCTGCCGGTGGTGTCCGAGCCCCGCGGGTCCGCGGAGGCGTTCCGCCAGATGCCGAACGGGCTGACGCCGAACTTCACCCAGGGCTTCGCCGCCTTGATCTTGGCGTTCATCTCCTGGATCAGCAGGTTGATGTTGTCCCGCCGCCAGTCGGCCCGGTCGGTGAAGCCCCGGTTGTACGCCGCGAACGTGGCGTCGTCGGGCACCTGGTAGGTGCCGCTCGGGTACGGGTAGAAGTAGTCGTCGAAGTGCACGGCGTCGATGTCGTACCGCTTGACCGCGTCCATCATCGCGGTCTGCACGAACTCGCGGACCTCGGGGATGCCGGGGTTGTAGTAGAGCCGGCTGCCGGCGACCCCGGCCGGCGGGTAGGCGAACACCCAGTCCGGGTGCTGGCGCACCGGGTGGTTCGGGGCGAGCTTCGAGATGTCGGCGCCCGCGCCGCCGGGGGCCGGCATGGAGACCCGGTACGGGTTCATCCAGGCGTGGAACTCCAGGTTGCGCTTGTGCGACTCCTCGACGAGGAAGGCGAGGGGGTCCCAGCCCGGGTTCTGGCCGCGGACCCCGGTCAGGTACTCGGACCAGGGCTCGACCTGCGAGGGCCAGAACGCGTCGGCGGTCGGGCGGACCTGGACCACGACGGCGTTGTGGTTGAGCTTCTGGGCCAGGTCGAGCCAGCCCAGGTACTCGGCCTTCTGCTTGGCGACCTGGTCCGGGGCGGTCCAGGAGTCCTTGCTGGGCCAGTCGATGTTGGTGACGGACGCGATCCACAGGGCCCGGAACTGTCGCTTGGGCGTGGCCGGATCCGTGGTGCAGGTGGTGGTGGCGGTGGCGCTCGTCGCGTCGGGCGCGGCGGTCGCGGGGGTGGCGGCGACGAGCGCGCCGAGCAGCGCCGCGGCCAGCCCGGCCGCGCCGAGCCGAGTTGCCTTCATGCGGTGTGTCCCTTCGTTGGGGCTCCCGTGTTCCTGGCGTCGCGGCGTCCTCCGGCACAATTCGCCGTCAGCTATGTGCCGCTGGTAGGAAATTTTCACACCGGTCGTGTCCCGCGCAAGAGGCCTGCGTGGGATCTGCCCGTCTGTCCGATACGGCGCGCCCCGGACGCGCCGCCGCGGTTCCGTCCGACGAGTCCGTTCCGGGCTTTCCACGGTGCCCGTATTCGCGCGAAGCGTGGTGGTTGGCGGTGATGCGTACTGGGTAGCAACGCCGGTCACCGGCCGCCACGGTGGTGGTCGCACGGTGGGAGGGGTGAGCGCGGTGTCCGTGCTGCGTACGAAACCGATCCGGGACGTGCTGGCGCAGAGCGGGGAGGAGGAGACCGGCGCCGGGCCCGGCCTGAAGAGGCGGCTCGGCGCGCTCGACCTCACCGGCTTCGGGATCGGCATCGTGATCGGCACCGGCATCTTCACGCTGACCGGCATCGAGGCCCGGGACAGCGCCGGGCCGGGTGTGGTCATCTCCTTCGCCATCGGCGGCGTGGTCGCGCTGCTCGCCGCGCTCTGCTACGCCGAACTGGCGTCGAGCGTGCCGGCTGCCGGCAGCGCCTACACCTACGCGTACGCCACGATGGGCGAGATCGTCGCCTGGATCATCGGCTGGGACCTGCTGCTGGAGTTCGCACTCGGCGCGGCGGTGGTCGCCCGGGGCTGGTCCGGATACCTGGCCGAACTGTTCAACCTGCCCACCGCCTGGTTCGGCGAGGAGGGCAGCGTCGTCAACATCGGCGCGATCGCGATCGTGCTGGTCCTCGGCGCCATCGGCATCGTCGGCATCCGCGAGTCCGCCCGGGTCACCAACCTGCTGGTGCTCGTCAAGGTGGCGATCTGCGTGTTCGTGGTGGTCGCCGGGCTCTTCTTCGTGAAGGCCGCCAACCTCACCCCGTTCATCCCGCCGGCCGAACCGGCCTCCGGCGGGGACGGCGGCCTCAAGCAACCCGTCACCCAGGCGATCTTCGGTCTGGAACCGTCCGTCTTCGGGTTCGTCGGGGTGCTCAGCGCGGCCGCCGTGGTCTTCTTCGCGTACACCGGCTTCGAGGCCGTGGCCAACCTCGGCGAGGAGACCCGCAAGCCGCGCCGGGACCTGCCGCTCGGGCTGCTCGGCACGCTGCTCGTCTCGACCGTGCTCTACATCGGCGTCTCGCTGGTGGTGGTGGGCATGGTGAAGTACACCGACATCGACCGGGGCGCCCCCATCGCCTCGGCCTTCGAGTCCGTCGGCGCCGGCTGGGCCGCGACGCTCGTCTCGATCGCCGCGATCGCCGGCCTGACCAGCGTCATCCTGGTGGACCTGGTGGCCATGGGCCGGATCGGCTTCGCCATCGGGCGCGACGGGCTGATCCCCCCGTCGATCGCCAAGGTGCACCCGCGCTGGGGCACCCCGTACCGGATCTCGGCGATCATGACCATCGGGGTGGCCCTGCTGGCCGGCCTGCTGCCGCTCTCCGCGCTGGCCGACCTGGTCAGCATCGGTGCCCTGTGCGCGTTCGTGCTCGTGTCCCTCGCCGTGCCGATCCTGCGCCGGACCCGCCCCGACCTGGAGCGGCCGTTCACCGTGCCGTTCTCGCCCGTGCTGCCGGTCGTCTCCGCACTGGCCTGCTTCTACCTCATGCTCAACCTGTCGGTCGAGACCTGGCTGCGGTTCCTGGCCTGGATGCTGATCGGTGCGGTGATCTACTTCGGGTACGGCTACCGGAAGAACCGCCTGGCCCGACGCGAGGCGGATGCCGCCCCGCAGCCCCGCGAGCCCGTGGCCGGCAGCTGACGCGCCCACCCCGGACGACCGGAGGGGCCGCCCCACGCGGGGCGGCCCCTCCGGTCGTCGCTGCTCAAGGGCGGGGCTGTGCGGTGCCCGTCGGGCCCTTCACGACCGGCTTCCCGTCGGTCCAGACGACCTCGTCGAGCCAGGTCTGCCGACCCGGGTCGGTGCTGCCCTCCTGGCCCGGCGGCCAGGCGTGGTAGAGCAGCCAGGTACGCCCGTCCTTGACCACCATCGAGGCGTGCCCCGGGCCGGAGGCCGCCTCGTTCGTCCGCAGGATCGGGTTCTCCGGCGCCTTCACGCACGGCCCACTCGGCGACTCGCAGACCGCGTACCCCTCGGCGTACGCGGCCCGGTCGTACGCGTTCGCGGCGAAGAAGAGGTACAGCTTCCCGTCGTGGCGGTGGAAGAACGGCCCCTCGACGAGGGTGCCCTCCCACGGCTCGGTCTGCTTGAGCAGCTTCGTCGGCTCGCCGACCAGGCTCAACCCGTCCTCCGAGAGGCGCTGCGACCAGATCCAGGTGTCCACCCCGATGGCGTTGCCGTCGTTCTTCCACAGCAGCCAGAGGCTGCCGTCGGCGTCCCGGAACGGGCTGGCGTCGATCGCGCCGCCGAGGTCCGCCTGGCAGATCAGCGGGCCGGCCGACTCGTCCCGGTACGGCCCCTGCGGCGCGCTCGCCACCGCCCGCCCGACACACTGCCGCCCCGACTCCCGGCCCGCGACCGTGTAGTAGAGGACGAACCGGTCGGGTGCGAGCGGGATGGCCTCCGGCGCCCAGGTCTTCCCCGGGTCCGCCCAGTCGGGCAGCTCCGGGAGCGCGTCACCGGCGGGCGTCCAGTCGACGAGGTCGGGTGAGGTGTGCACCGGGACGTTGTGGCCGGCGGCGTTGGTGTGGAACAGGTACCAGGTGCCGCCGACCTGGATCGCCTGCGGGTCGGGCGCGTCGGTCCGGATGACCGGGTTGGTGAACATGCTCGCGTCGCTCTCCGTACTCGGGGAACCGGTGTGGTCGGTGTCGCCGCAGCCAGCGGCGAGCAGTGCGGCGGCGAGGACCGCCGCCGCGCCGCGTCGCCGGAGTCGCCCGGCCGTCATCCCTTCAGGCCGCTGCGGGAGACACCCTGGATGATGTGCCGCTGGGCGACCACGAAGAGGATCAGCACGGGCACGCTGGCCAGCACGGCACCCGCCATGATCACCGGGTAGTCGGTGACGTACGAGCCCTGGAGCAGGCCGAGGCCGGGCGGCAGGGTCAACTTCTCCGGGCTGAACAGCACGAAGATCGGCCACAGGAAGTCGTTCCAGTTGGTCAGGAACGACAGCACCGCGAGGGTGGCCAGTGCGGGCTTCGACAGCGGCAGCACCACCCGGTAGAAGATCTGCCACTGGTTCGCCCCGTCGAGCACCGCGGCCTCCTCCAGTTCCCGGGGCAGGGAGAGGAAGAACTGCCGCAGGAAGAACACCCCGAAGGCGCTGGCGGCGCCGGGCACCACCACCACGGTGAGGGTGTCGATCCAGTGCAGCGTGTCGACGATCAGGAAGTTCGGGATGATGAGCGAGGTCGGCGGGATGAAGAGCGTCCCGACGATCAGCGCGAAGCTCACCCCGCGGCCACGGAACCGCATCCGGGCCAGGGCGTACGCGGCCATCGAGGCGGTCACCAGCACCAGCAGCGAGTGCAGCGTCGCGGCGAGCATGCTGTTGAGGAACCAGCGCAGCACCGGGTTCGCCGAGTTGTTGAGGATCTGCTGGTACCCGTATCCGGAGAACGGGTCGGGCAACCAGGTCGGCGGGATCCTCTGCGCGCCGTCGTAGGTCTTCAGCGAGGTGATGACCATCCACACCAGCGGGGTCAGGAAGACCAGGGCGAGGATCACCAGGATGGCGTAGAGGCCGGTGCGGCTCAGGGCGGTCGCCCGGCCGCGCGTGGGCGTCGTCATGGCAGTCCCCTCAGTCTTCCCGGTAGCGGAAGAGGCGGAAGTTGGCGAGGCTCACCACGGCCAGCATCAGCGCGAACACGATGCTCATGGCGGCGGCGCGGCCCGCGTCGTTGTCCCGCAGCCCCTCCTCGACGATGAACCAGACCACGCTGCGGGTCTCCGTGCCGGGCGCGCCCTGGGTGATCAGGAACGACTGCCCGAACACGTTCGCCGAGGCGAGGATCGTCGTGGTCATGACGAACAGCAGCACCGGGCGCAACCCGGGGAGCGTGACGTGGCGGAACCGTTCCCAGGCGCTCGCGCCGTCGACCTTCGCCGCCTCGTACAGCTCCTGCGGGATGTCCTGGAGGCCGGCCAGGTAGATCACCGCGTTGAAGCCGGAGGTCCACCAGACGGTCACCCCGACCAGCGAGATCCACGCCCACGGCACGTCCGTCACCCACGGGGTGTCCGCCGGCAGGCCGACCACGCCGAGCAGCCGGTTGACCAGGCCGAGGTTCGCGTCCAGCAGGAACCGCCAGAGCAGGCCGATCACGGCGACGCCCAGCACGTACGGCGCGAAGTACACCGCCCGGAAGAACGTCCGGCCCGGGAACGAGCGGTTCAGCAGCACCGCGAGCCCCAGCGGCACCACCACGAGCAGCGGCACCGAGAGGACGGTGAAGATCGCGGTGGCCCGTACGCTCTGCCACCAGTCGCCGTAGACCGCCGAGTCGCTGGAGAACAACTCCTTGTAGTTGTCGAGCCCCACGAACGGCCGGTTGGGCAGCTGGAAGTCCCACTGGTGCAGGCTGAGCCAGACCCCGAGCAGGATCGGCAGCGCCCCGAACACCGTGAACAGAACCAGGTACGGCGCGAGGAACAGGTAGGGCGTCAGCCGCCCGCCCCGGCCCGCCGAGGAGCGCCGGCGGGCAGCGCTGGCCGCCGGGGGCGGCGCGTCACCGCGCGCCGCCCCGACCTCGATCACGTCCGCCACGGAGAATCAGCTCCCGTACTTCTTGCGGTTGTCCTCGAGCTGCTTGTTGGCCTTGGACACCCCGTCGTCGAGCGCCTGCTTGGGCGACTTCTTGCCCAGCGCGGCCTCGTTGAACGAGTTGTAGAACGTGGTGAGGACCTCGCCCAGGCCGGGGGTCGCGGGCGGGAAGGCCGCGTACTCCAGCTCGGGGGCGAGCGCGCCCACCTCGGTCAGCGCCTTGAAGTCGGCGCTGTCCCGGACGCTCTTGCGGGCCGGGACCTGGCCGCCCTTGGCCCAGTCGAGGGAGTGCTGGCTGAGCCAGTTGATGAACACCTTCGACGCGGAGACCTTGTTGGCGTTGTTGGCGCGCTGCTTCACGATGGTGAAGTTGTGCGAGTTCGCCCAGGCGGCCGGCGTGCTCCCGATCTGCGGCAGCGGCGCCACGCCCCACTGGACGTCCGGGCTCTTCTTCAGGTCGTTGATCTGCCAGATGCCGTTGAAGGTGAAGGCGTTCTTGCCGCTCTTCAGCGCCAGGTACTCGGCGTCCTGGCCGACGTTCGACGGCGAGTGCCCCTGCTTGATCATGTCGACCATCCAGGTGCACGCCTCGACCGCCTGGTCGGAGTTGAACGTGGCCTTGTTGACCTCGGCGTCGAAGAGGCTGCCGCCGAACTGGTAGACCAGCGAGTAGAAGGACATGCCGCCGGTGAACTGGAACGGGCTGATCCAGAAGCCCTGGACGCCCGACTTCTTCAGCTCGGTGAGGGCCGCCGTGAAGTCGTCCCGGGTCGTCGGGGGCTTGTTCGGGTCGAGACCGGCCTTCTCCATGACGGACTTGTTGTAGTAGAAGCCCAGCGGGTGCATGTCCAGCGGGATGCCGTACCGCTTGTTGTTGTAGATGCCGCCCTTCCACACGGTGGGGGCGAAGTCGGCCTCGGTGAGCTCCAGGGTCGTGGCCACGTCGTCCAGCTCGGTGATCACGCCGCGGGCGGCGAACGTGGCGAGCTGGTCCATGTGCATGACCGCGATGTCCGGCCCGTTGCCGCTGGAGGCCGCGCCCGGGAGCTTGTTGTAGTAGTCCTCCCACTGGTACGTGGCGACGGACACGGCGATGTTCTGGTGCTCGGAGTTGAACTGGCTCACGAGCGTCTTGAAGATCTCGCCGTCACCGCCGGTGAACCCGTTCCACAGCTTCAGGTCCACCTTCGGGCCGGTGTAGTCCTTGCCACCGTTTCCGGCCGCCGGGCCGGACGAGTCGTCGCCACCGCCACAGCCGGCGAGGGTCAGCGTGGCCGCGGCACCGAGCCCGATGCCGAGGCCGAGGAGCCGCCGCCGGCTCATTTCGTTGGGGATCATGCCGTATCTCTCCTTGGGGGACGGGTTGAAGTGTGCCTGGTCAGGGCCGGTTTCCGAAGCGCAGCACGTTCCAGGAGGCGGCCGGCAGGCGTACGGAGCACCGGCCGGCGTCGATGGTGGGGGTGCGCAGTTCCCGGGGCGTCACCCTGTCGGGTTCGGCCTCGGTGTTCGTCGCCGCCGGGTCGTCGCCGGCGGCGAGGCTCACGTGCGAGGAAGCGGACAGTCCGGACATCGCACGCAGGTCCAGGTCGAGCGCCAGCTCGGTCTCGCCGCGGTTGACCGCGAAGACGGTCAGGTCGCCGGTCTCCTCGTCGTGGACGGCCACGGTGTCGAGCACCGGGACGTCCCCGTACCGCTTCGTCTCGTAGCGGGGCGAGACCGGCTCGGTGCGCAGGACCGTGCCGCGGGCGTACCGGGCCGTCAGGGCGAACGGGTGGAAGATGCTCTGCCGCCAGGCCGGGCCGCCGTTGCGCGTCCGGATCGGGGCGATCACGTTCGCGAGCTGCGCCTGGCAGGCCACGCCGACCCGGTCGGCGTGCCGGAGCAGGGTGATCAGCAGGTCGCCGACGACCACCGCGTCGACCGCCGTGAAGTCGTCCTCGATGAGCGCCGGCGCCTCGACCCAGCCGCGCCGGTCCAGGTCGGCCTGGAGGCGGGACTCGTACCAGACGTTCCACTCGTCGAACGAGATCTTCAGCTTGCGCTTCTGCCGCTGCTTGGCGGCCACGTGGTCGGCGGTGGCGACCACCTCGCTGATGAAGTTGTCCATGTCCACGGCCGAGGCCAGGATGCTGGCCCGGTCACCGTCGGACGGGTCGTAGTAGGTGTGGGCGGAGATGTAGTCGACGTGCTCGTAGGTGTGTTCCAGCACGGTCGCCTCCCAGGAGGCGAAGGTCGGCATCCGCCGGTTGGAGCTGCCGCAGGCGACCAGGCTGATCGAGGGGTCGATCATCTTCATGGCGCGGGCGGCCTCGGCGGCGAGCCGGCCGTACTCGTCAGCGGTCTTGTGCCCGACCTGCCACGGGCCGTCCATCTCGTTGCCGAGGCACCAGAGCCGTACCCCGAACGGGTCCTCGGCGCCGTTCTTGCGCCGCAGGTCGGACAGCTGCGTGCCACCCGGGTGGTTGGCGTACTCCAGCAGGTCGAGCGCCTCCTGGACGCCCCGCGTGCCGAGGTTGACGGCCATCATCGGCTCGACCCCGGCCTCGTCGGCCCAGGTCATGAACTCGTGCAGGCCGAACGCGTTGGTCTCGATCGTCTTCCAGGCCAGGTCGAGCCGGCGCGGACGGTCGCCGACCGGGCCGACGCCGTCCTCCCAGCGGTAGCCGGACACGAAGTTGCCGCCGGGGTAGCGGACGACGGACACGCCCAGCTCCCGGGTCAGCTCCAGGACGTCGCGCCGCAGTCCGCGGGCGTCGGCGCTCGGGTGGCCGGGCTCGTAGATCCCGCCGTAGACGCACCGCCCCATGTGTTCGACGAACGAGCCGAAGAGGCGTCGGTCGGCGGGTCCGATCGCGAAGGCGGGGTCGATCGTGAGCTGCGCGGTCCGCACGAATGTCACCTTTCGTCATTTCTGTGGCCGGGTGACCGCAGTCACCGTCCACCCGGTGTCCCTGGTTTCTACAACGTTGTAGTCAACGTTGTAAAGAGCTGGTGACGAGGTACAGTGCCCCTGGTTACGTCGGGGGAGGTTGGGAGTGCGGCACAGGCTCAAGGACGTCGCCGAACGGGCCGGGGTGTCGGTGAAGACCGTCTCCAACGTGGTGAACGGCTACGTGCACGTCCGGCCGGACACGCGGGCGCGGGTCGAGGAGGCCATCGCCGAACTCAACTACCGGCCCAACCTCTCCGCCCGCAACCTGCGCAAGGGGCGCACCGGCGTGATCGCGCTCGCCGTGCCCGAACTGGACATCCCGTACTTCGCCGAGCTGGCCCGGCACGTGGTCACCGCCGCCGCGGCCCTCGGCTGGACGGTGCTCATCGACCAGACCGGCGGCGTTCGCGAGCAGGAACGGGTGGTCGCGTCCGGCATCACCGACCACCTCATCGACGGCCTGATCTTCAGCCCGCTGGCGCTCACCGCGGACGACCTGACCAACCTCGACGGCACGCCGATGGTGCTGCTCGGCGAGCGCGTCGACCACGGCCCCGCCGACCACGTCGTGATCGACAACGTGGCCGCCGCGCGGGAGATCACCACCCATCTCGTGGGGCTGGGCCGGCGCCGGATCGCCGCCATCGGCTCGCAGCGCACCCCCGAGGGCGCCAGCGCGCGGCTCCGGCTCGACGGCTACCGCAGCGCGCTGGAGGAGGCCGGCCTCGGGTACGACGAGACGCTCGTGGCGCCCGCGCCGGCCTGGCACCGCGCGGACGGCGCGGCTGCCATGCGGGCCCTGCTCACCTCCGGCGTACGCCCCGACGCCGTCTTCTGCTTCAACGACACCCTCGCGCTCGGGGCGCTGCGCGCCCTGCACGAGGCGGGCCTGCGGGTGCCCGATGACGTGGCGGTGGCCGGCTTCGACGGCATCGAGGACGGGCGCTTCTCGGTGCCGACGCTCACCACGATCGCCCCCGACAAGGAGCGCATCGCCCGGCTGGCCGTCGAACTGCTCGCCAACCGCATCGACGGCGACCGCACCGCCCCGGCCCGCGAACTGTCCGCCCCGTACCGCCTCGAGCCCCGCGAAAGCACAAAGGGCCGCTGACCCAGCCCCCTCCTTGGGCCCGTTGATCATGAAGTTATTGCCCCGACACGCCGACGTTCAGGGCAATAACTTCATGATCAACGGGGTGAGTGGCGGGGGTCAGTCGAAGAAGCGCGCCACGTGGGACTTCGTGGGGGCTTCGGCGTCGGCGGGTACGGGCGTGAGGTCGGCGAAGATGGACGCCCCGTCGCAGCCGGCGTGCAGCGGGAACCAGCGCGGCGTGCCCGGTGGGCGCATGAGGCAGACGCCCTTGATCGTCTGGACGTCGAGCAGCCGTACGTGGGTCGGGTCGGCCACCGCGTTCACGTGCCCCCACCAGGGGCTCATCACGTGCAGCACGCCGCCCGGCCGCAGCACCCGGTGGCACTCGTCGAGCAACGGCAGGAAGTCGATCAGGTGCTCGAGGATGTGCACGGCGAAGAACACGTCGACCGAGTCGTCGGCCAGCGGTAGCGACCCGGACAGGTCGGCCACCGCGTCGACGCCCGCCGCCGGGAAGATGTCCAGCCCCAGGTTGCCGGGCCACTGCTTGGTCGCCCCGCAGCCCAGGTCCACGACCACCGGGTCCCGCCCCGCGACGCGTACGCCGCACCAGACGCCGAACACCCCCGCCAGCCGGCCGATCCGCTCGCGGACCAGCCGCAGCTCGGCCTGGTCGGCGACCTCGCCGGTCACGTGCGCGACCCCCCGGTCGAAGCGCACCTCGACGGCGAGGCCGCGCAGCCGGTCGTCGTGCGCCTGCTGGTCGGCCCACGCCTCGGCGAGGAAGTCGTCGATCGCCCGCAACCGGTCGGCGGACGGCGGGGTCTGTGCCAACGCGACCATGGATCACCTCCGGCTGCCCGTTACCCACGCTGTCGCCGGATATGCCCCACTCGCGCTCGGCCCGCCCGGAAGGCGTGCGACCTGCCCCGAAGGCGTGCTGCCCGCCCCGAAGTCGTGCGGCCGGCAGCCGTGGGCGGGCGGCCGTCCCGCGAGCGTCAGCCGCCGACCGTGCGGCGCGGCCGGCCACCGACCCGCATCCGCTGTCGCGGCGGGGGAGCAGCGGCCGGCTTCGGCCGCTTCAGGTGGTAGCGGTGCAGCTCGTTGTTGCCGGGCAGCGACGGGTCCTCGCTCATCGCGACGAGTTCCCAGCCCTGGTCGCCCGCCCGGTTCAGGTGGGCCAGCGCCGTGTCCCCGTACGGGGTGATGTCGACCATCGAGCCGTCCGGGCCGTACCAGACGAACACGACCTCCCAGCCGAGGTCGTTCGTCGCCGCCTGCCGCCGCCGGACCAGCAGCGCGTACTCCCACTTGAGCATGGGCTCATTCTCACCCCGCGCCGCGCCGTCGGCACGGATCAATCCTCGGCGATCCGCCCCGCGTCCACGCGCAGCCGCCGGGTGGTGGCCACGGCGTCGAGCATCCGCCGGTCGTGGGTGACCAGCAGCAGCGTCCCCGGGTACGTGGCCAGCGCCGACTCCAGCTGCTCGATGGCGGGCAGGTCCAGGTGGTTGGTCGGCTCGTCCAGCACCAGCAGGTTCACCCCGCGCCCCTGCAGCAGCGCGAGCGCCGCGCGGGTGCGTTCGCCGGGCGACAGGGTCGCGGCGGGACGCAGCACGTGCGCCGCGCGCAGCCCGAACTTGGCCAGCAGGGTCCGGGCGTCGGCCGGCGACAGGTCCGGCACGGCGGCGCGGAACGCGTCGATCAGCGGCGCGTCACCCAGGAAGAGCCCGCGCGCCTGGTCCACCTCGCCGACCACGACGCCGGGGCCCAGCGTGGCGTGCCCGGCGTCCAGCGGCAGCCGCCCGAGCAGGGCGCCCAGCAGGGTCGACTTGCCGGAGCCGTTCGCCCCGGTGATCGCCACCCGGTCGGCCCAGTCGATCTGGAGGTTCACCGGCCCCAGGGTGAAGCTGCCCCGGCGTACGACAGCATCGCGGAGGTTGGCCACGACGGCGCCCGCGCGGGGCGCGGCGGCGATCTCCATCCGCAGCTCCCACTCCTTGCGGGGCTCCTCGACCACCTCCAGCCGTTCGATGAGCCGCTCGGTCTGCCGGGCCTTCGCCGCCTGCTTCTCGGTCGCCTCGGCGCGGAACTTCCGGCCGATCTTGTCGTTGTCGGTCGCCTTGCGCCGGGCGTTCTTCACGCCCTTCTCCATCCAGGCGCGCTGTGACCGGGCGCGGGCCTCCAGGGCCGACCGGGTCTCGGCGTACTCCTCGTAGTCGGCGCGGGCGTGCCGGCGGCCCACCTCCCGCTCCTCCAGGTAGGCCGCGTAGCCGCCGCCGTAGTGGTTGACCTGCTGCTGCGGCAGGTCCAGTTCGAGGACGCGGTTGACCGTCCGCGTCAGGAACTCCCGGTCGTGGCTGACCAGCACGGTGCCGGACCGCAGCCCCGTCACGAACGCCTCCAGCCGCTCCAGGCCGGCCAGATCCAGGTCGTTGGTGGGCTCGTCGAGCAGGAAGACGTCGTACCGGCTGAGCAGCAGCGAGGCCAGCCCCGCCCGGGCGGCCTGCCCGCCGGAGAGCCCGGTCATCTCCTGGTCCAGGTCGACGGCGAGCCCCAGCTCCGCGGCGACCTGCTCGGCCCGTTCGTCCAGGTCCGCGCCGCCGAGGGCGAGCCAGCGTTCCAACGCGTCGGCGTACCGGTCGTCCGCGCCGTCCGCCCCGGCGGTGAGCGCCTCGGTGGCGGCGTCCAGGGCGGCCTGCGCGCCGGCCACGCCGGTGCGGCGGGACAGGAAACCGCGCACCGTCTCGCCCGGCCGCCGGTCCGGCTCCTGCGGCAGGTGCCCGATGCTCGCCGTGGGCGGGCTGAGCGTGACGCTGCCGGCCTCGACCGGCAGCAACCCGGCGAGCGTACGCAGCAGCGTCGACTTTCCCGCCCCGTTCGGCCCGACGAGGCCGATCACGTCTCCGGGTGCGACCACCAGGTCCAGCCCGGAGAAGAGCGGGCGGTCACCGTGCCCGGCGGAGAGGTCCTTGACGATCAACGTGGCGCTCATGAGGAGGCGAGCCTATCCGGCCCGGTGCCCGCGTTCCCCGCCGAGAGGGGGCACACTGCTCGGGTGGTGACCACTCTGGCGATCGACTGCGGCGGCGGTGGTATCAAGGCCTCCGTCCTGGACGCGGCGGGCACGATGCGGACGCGTCCGCTGCGGGTGCCCACGCCGTACCCGCTGCCGCCCGCGCTCTTCGTCAAGACCCTGCTCGACCTCGGCGCCCAGCTTCCCGCGGCCGACCGGGTGACCGTCGGGATGCCCGGCATGCTCCGGCACGGCGTGGTGGTGGCCACGCCGCACTACGTGACCCGGGCCGGGCCGCGGACGAAGGTCGATCCCGACCTGCTCGCCGAGTGGTCCGGCTGGGATGTACGGTCCGCGCTGGCCGACGCGTTCGGGCTGCCGGCGCTCGTGCTCAACGACGCCGAGGTGCACGGCGCCGGCGTCGTGGCCGGCACCGGGCTGGAGCTGGTGCTCACCCTCGGCACGGGGCTGGGCTCCGCGCTCTTCGACGGCGGGGTGCTGGCACCCCACCTGGAGCTGTCGCACGCGCCGGTGCGCTGGGGGATGACGTACGACACGTACATCGGCGAGCCGGAACGCCGCCGCCTCGGCGACGCGTTCTGGTCCCGGCGGGTACGCGGGGTGGTGGACGGCCTCCGGCCGGTGTTCCGCTGGGACCGGCTCTACCTGGGCGGGGGCAACTCGCGGCTGATCCGCCCCGAGCAGCTGGCCCGGATGGGCGACGACGTGGTGGTGGTGCCGAACACCGCGGGGATCCTCGGGGGCGTCCGCGCGTGGGACCTGGCCGCCACCCGCTCGGCCTGACGCCCGGGGGCCCTCGCGCGGAGAGTGGCGGAGGGAACAGTCGCCGTCCTCCCGGTGTTGTGCCAGCGTCGGGGGAAAAGACGACGCGAGACGAGGGGGTGGGTCGAATGGATCTTCTGGCCGAGTACCGGCGGGCGACCATGTTCTTCGAAGCCGGTGACCCGACCGGAGCGGCCCGGCTGCTCGAGCCGATCGTCGAGGCGGAGCCGGACAACGCCTCGGTACGGCAGCTGCTGGCGCGGGCGTACTTCCAGTCCGCCCAGCTCAACCGCGCCGAGGAGCAGCTGCGCGAGCTGGTCGACCGGGACCCGAGCGACCACTACGCGCACCACGTGCTGGGCCGGACGCTGGAGCGGCTGAACCGGCACGCCGACGCGCTGCGGCACCTGCGGATCGCCGCCGCCATGCACAGCGGCAACGACGACTACCGCACCGCCCTGCGCCGGGTCGAGACCCGGGTGGGCGGCGGCCGCTGAGCGGCACCGACCGGAGACCGGACGAAGGGCAGCCCCACTGGGCTGCCCTTCGCCGTATCCGGGTCCGGCCGGCGGACGTGCCTACGATGAACGGGTGAAGCTCAAGCTCGACCTCCACGACATCTTCAACAAGGGCCAGGACATCGACCGCGCGCTCCGGGGGATCATGGACGAGGCGGTCGCGAAGAAGGCCACGCTCGTGGAGATCATCCCGGGCAAGGGCTCCGGCCAGCTCAAGAAGCGGGTGCTGCGCTTCCTCGACCAGAAGGACGTCAAGCAGCTCTACCACCGGGTGGAGAAGGACTCGAAGAACTTCGGCCGCCTTTTCGTGCACTTCCGCTGGAAGTAGGGCCGAAACACTCCCGTCGGGGGCATCTCCGCGCGGGACAAAACGAATCGGAACGCGGCATCGAGACTCGTAGCCTCGCGAGGATGGGCAGCAACGACGAGCGTGACGTGGTCCGCCGCGGGTACGACGAACTCTCCTACCGCTACCGGGCGGACGATGCCGACGACGGCCAGTATGGTCC
The DNA here is from genome assembly GCF_003626655.1 of Micromonospora costi. GTDB lineage: Bacteria > Actinomycetota > Actinomycetes > Mycobacteriales > Micromonosporaceae > Micromonospora > Micromonospora costi. Next base: position 717,256 of record NZ_RBAN01000003.1, on the reverse strand, counting down.
CTGGCTCGGCGACCTGCACCGGCGCCTACCTGCCTCGGCAGCGGTCCTCGATCTCGGATGCGGCTGCGGCGTGCCGGTCGCCCGCTTCCTCGCCAACGCCGGGCACCAGGTCACCGGCATCGACATCAGCGATGTGCAGGTCGAGCGGGCACGCCGCCTGGTGCCCGCCGGCACCTTTCTCCGCGCTGACGCCACCCGACTCGATCTGCCACCCGCCTCGTTCGACGCCGTGGTCTGCCTCTACGCCCTGATCCACATGCCCCTGGCCGACCAACCGCGGCTCATCAAGAGAGTCGCCACCTGGCTACGGCCCGGCGGCTGGCTGCTAACCACCGTCGGCAACAGCGCCTGGACGGGCACCGAGGACAACTGGCTCGATGGCCCCGCCACCATGTGGTGGAGCCACGCTGACGCCTCCACCTACCGTTCCTGGCTTGAACAAGCGGGGCTGGAGGTCACGTCCGAGGACTTCGTTCCGGAGGGCGACAGTGGGCACGCGCTGTTCTGGGCGCGGCGGCCACAGAGTTGACCTCCGTGGAGCTTCGAGTCGACGGGGACGGGATCACTGGACTCGTGCCGTGCGGGAGGCGATCATCGGGCCGTGGCTGAGATCGTCGTTGAGATTCACGTCCCGCTGGTGGCAACGCCTGGCCTTGCCGCTCGCGCCTACCAGTTCCCATGGATCGAAGACATCGAGGACTTCCTCGCGGATCTGGAGGGCCAGGGGGCGGTCGAGGTTATCGACGAAGGGGAGGAGTACGGAGACGTCTACGTCTTCGCCATTGGTGGAGCCGAGGAAGCTCGTCTTCTGGCCGCCGCGTCCCGCGTAGCCATGCTCGACCGGGTGCCACGAGGTGCGTTCGCCGTCGTCACGGACGACGAGACAGACGACATCGGCCAGGGGCGGCGAGTGGACCTCGAGAAGTCCTGAGCGCGTGCCGGGGTGGCGATTCAGGATCCGGTCGTCTGATACCTGTGGAGCGCCGCTTCGGCGAGCTGGTCGAGGTACGTGTCGCCGCCGGGTTCGTTGCCCTGCTCCTGGACGACCAGCAGGGTCGTCCCGGCCCGGACGAGGATGCTGTCGCATTCCAGCGTGTCGGTACCGGACGTCATCCGGCAGCTGACGTGAACACTGTCGTCGCCCAGCCGCGGCCCTGGCTCCAGCGCGAAGCGGTAACCGCCGTCGTCGCCCTGGCCGGACGACGCGACGGCGGGGCAACGGCCGATGAGGGTTCGCAGGTCGGCCATTGCTCGTCGTGCGCCGTCGTCGGCATAGGTCCTGAGGACTTCGTTTCCCACCCAGAGGCCATCGGGACCCGCGTCGTAACTGAGGGTGGCTGCGGCCATCGCCGACGGAGTCCCGGTCAGCCGCGTGGCCGACAGCAGCGGGACCATCCTGTCCGAACAGGGCGCGGCGACGTCCTGGTCTCCCGCATCCGGCGGCATGACCGTCGCGATCTGCACGGCGAATCCCGGCGGCACCGAGTCCGTGTCCACCAGCCGTGCGGACAGCGTCGCGGAGTAGCCGGACCCGCCGGTCGGCGGAACCGCTGGGGAAGGTGGCCTCGTGGCCGACCCCGTCGCCCGCGTCGCGGAGGGAGTTTCGCCCGCTGATCGATCCACTGTGGGAGTCGTCGACGACCCGCACGCGGTCACCAGGCAGGCGCTCACCACCGCGATCAACCTACGCAGCACCATCCTGACCACCCGGCAGACTCCACCTCTCGCAAGATCTACACAACTTCCCGGATGTAGTTGTCTCCCTGGCTCGGGAGGCAACTACCTCCCGGAAGTTGCGCGGATCATGACACAGGCGCGCGCGGATCCTCGGCCGGGGCGACCGCTCAGACCGGGTACGTCCGGGCCACCGCGAGCATCTCGGAGCTGTGTGAGCCGACGATCCCGACGTCCGGCGGGCGGGGATGGAAACCAGGCAGGCCGTCCAGCCCGTCGCTGGCGTCCATGGCCCGCAGGTCCACCCGCTGCCCCTTCGGCGCGACGGTGAGCGTCACCTCGATGCCCTCGGCCGGCGGCGCGTGGAAGACCACCCCGAATCCCCACGTCCCGTCCCGTGCCTCGACCGGCACCGCACGGCCCGCCACCTCGGCGCGCAGCACGGTGGCCGTCGTGGTGTCGACGTGCAGGCTGGCCAGCCGGACCGCGCGCTGCGGGGTGAGCCGTACCCGCAGGGTCCGCTCGCCGCCCGCGGTGGTGTCCGCGAGCACGTCCAGCTTCGGGGCCGGCAGGTTCGCCGGCTGCGCCGGGCCCGCGAACAGCTCGTGGTCGCCCAGCGCCGGGAAGTCGGCCGTGGACGCGCGGCCCTGCACGTACTGGCGGGTCCAGTCCTGCGGATCCGTCTCGTCGCTGAGCCACCGGGCCGAGCCGGTGCCGGCGTCCAGGGCGTACATCAGGTGGGTGGGCGCGGGGTGCGTGGCGTCGAACCGGTCGACGCGGAGCCCGACCCCGGCGCAGACCACCGCCGCGACCGCGGCGGCGAGCGCGGGCAGCGCGCCGAGCCGCCGGGCCCGCAGGGCGACCAGGCCCCGCTGCCCACCGGCCTGCGGGTGCAGCAGGTCCACCACCGGCAGGGCGGCCAGGCCGAGCAGCGCCGCGACGAGCGCGCCGACCCCGCCCATGGCCATGCCGAGCGCCGGGAACAGCAGGATCACCGTGGGGAGCAGGATCACCACGCCCACCGCGGCGGCCACCGTCACGGCGATCACTGGCCAGGGGCCGTCGATCCGCGTGCCGAGCGCGACCAGCCCGCCGAACGCCCCCGCCAGCGCCGGGAGGGTGGTGAGGTACGCGCCGCCCGGCACCGCCACGGCGAGCACCACCCCGAGTACGGCCAGCCAGCCGAGCCCGCCGACCGCGAGCGCGGCCGGGCCGATCCAGCGGCGGGTCAGGGCGTACCAGGCAAGGACGACCGTGGCGGCGGCGGCCAGCACGGCGACCCGGTACCAGGTCGGCCGGTACGGGTCGAGCAGTTCGGTGTAGCCGGGCCGGATCGCGGTGACCACGGCCCACAGCGCCTGCGCGGCGAGCGGCGCGACCACGACAGGCACCAGGGCCAGCCCGAAGCCGGCCGCGAGCCGGCCTCCCGTGGTGCGGCCGCGCCGCCGGACCAGCCAGCCGAGCGCGGCCACGGCGACCAGCGCGAGCACCGCGAGCGGCAGGGTGAGCCAGCCCGGGTAGTGGACCAGGGCGCCGGGAACCGGGAAGTACGTGGCGTCCCCGCCGGCCCGCAGGTCGGTGAGGTCGATCCGGCCGAACTCGCGGGCCAGCCCGAGCGCGTTGTCGCCGTGCTGCTGGAGGCTGGCCCGGTCCATCCGCGCCGGGGTGTCCAGCGGCGTGTGGTACACCGCCGCCCCGTCGATGTACGCGGAGTTGAGACCCACGAAGTTCTCCGCGAGGAACGCCGTGAAGTCGGTGTCGTTGGGCAGCGCCCGGTAGATCTCCACGGCGAACGAGGTGCCCACCGCGTGCGGTGCGGCCCGGCCGAAGACGTCGACCAGCTTGGCGTTGTCCCGCGACGTCTCGAACATGATCACCGGACCGCTGGAGCCGCGCGCCTCCAGGTTGAGCACCACCCCGCCGTCGGCGGCGAGCGGGTGGGTGGACGCGAACGCGGACGCGCCGCACAGGCACGCCTCCTCGGCGTCGGTGAGCACGAAGACGATGTCGTTGCGGGGCCGCGGCCCGGCGCTCAGCGCGCGGGCCACCTCCAGGATCGCCGAGGTGCCGGCGGCGTCGTCGTTGCCGCCCGGGCCGGTCTGCACCGAGTCGTAGTGGGACACCAGGAAGACCCGGCCGGTCGGGTCGGTGCCGGGCAGCCGGGCCACCACGTTGCGGACCCGGGCCAGGGTGGCGCCGCCGGCCGCCCCGCTGAGCTGCCCGGCCTCGGGGGCCACCGTGTCCTGCACCTGCGTCTCCAGGCCCAGCCCCCGCAGCACCTGCTCGACGTGCGCCCGGACCTGGTCGTTCGCCGCGCTGCCGGCCGGGTGCGGGCGCGCGGCGATCGTCTCCACGTCCCGGTACGCCCGGCCGGCGCTGAACTCCCCGGCGGGCGCGTCGACCGGGCGTGGCGCCGGGGGACGCAGGGCGAAGAGGCTGCCCGCCCCGACCGCGACCAGCGCGACCAGCGCCGCCGCCGCCGCGAGCAGCCGTCGCCGCGGCCGGGCCAGCGCCCGGTCCGCGCCGGGCACGCTCGCGACCGGGTGGGCGGGTGCGCGGTCCGGGGCCGGGGTGGGGGGTGCGCCCACGGGAACTCCTCGGGGACGGGGGCCAGGGTGGGACCATCCTGCACCGCGCCGGCCCGCAGCGGTACGCCCGGGAGACCGGACGGCCGGCCGGAGCCGTCCCGGGGCGGGCGGCGGGGACGGCGGTGGTCCGCTATGTCCCTTAGCGTGTAGTGATCCGGCCCATGCTCGCGGGCACTGAGCCCGTCGTGTTGTGTGCGACCGTTGTCTAATACAGGATCAGCAGGGCACTCGGAAGGAGCCCGACATCACCAGCGATCTCCCGCGTCTCGCGGCGGTGACCCGGCCGTACCGGGGGGCCGGCCTGGCCGGCCCTTCCGTCGTGCCCCGGGCTCCTGGCGATCTGGGGCAGCATCCGCACGTCCCACCCGGTGAGCGGCTGCGCGTCCTGCTGGTGGAGGACGACGAGGGGGATGCCTTCCTCGTCGGCGAACTGCTGGCCGAGACCAACTCGATGATCGACCTGCTCGTGGCCACCAGCCTGAGTGAGGCGCGCCAGCGGGTCATGGGCGTCGACTGCGTCCTGCTCGACCTGGGCCTGCCGGACGCGCAGGGGCTGGACGGGCTACGCCAGGTGCTGGAGATGGCGAGCGGGGCGGCGGTCTGCGTCCTGACCGGCCGGACCGACGAGCACCTCGGCATCGTGGCGGTCGCCGAGGGCGCCCAGGACTACCTGGTCAAGGGCCAGGTCGACGGGGTGCTGCTGACCCGGGCGCTGCGCTACGCCGTGGAGCGTAAGCGCGCCGACGAGAACGCGCGCCGGCTGCGCGAGGTCGAGTTGCGCCAGGCCGAGTCCGCCCGCCTGGAGCGGGGCCTGCTGCCGCAGCCGCTGATGACGACCGACCAGGTCGCGGTGCACACCTTCTACCGGCCCGGCCGGCACGCCGCCCTGATCGGCGGCGACTTCTTCGACGTCGTGCAGACCCGCCCCGACCGGCTCGACATCATCGTCGGCGACGTCTGCGGGCACGGGGTGGACGAGGCGGCGCTCGGCGTCGAGCTCCGCGTGGCCTGGCGCGCGCTGGTGCTCGCCGGTGTGCCCGACGACGAGGTGCTGCCCGCGCTGGAGCAGGTGCTCATGAGCGAGCGCCGCCTACAGGAGATCTTCGCGACCGTGGCGACCGCCCGGCTCGACCTGGACGCCAACCGGGCCACCGTACGGCTGGCCGGGCACCCTCCGCCGCTGCTGCTCGCCGGCGGCGGGGTGGCGCCGGTGCCGGCACCCGGCGGCCTGCTGCTCGGCGTCCGGCCCCGCCCGCCGGTCGCGTACGACCTGGAGTTCGACACCGAGGACTGGTCCCTGCTGATGTACACCGACGGCCTGATCGAGGGGCGCGTGGGCGACAGCGACGAGCGGCTCGACGTGCCCGGTCTCAGTGATCTGCTGGAGGAACAGGAGAGTCGGGCGGTGCCGCTGCCCGAGCTGCCCGCCTGGCTGGTCGGCCGGGCCGAGCAGATCAACGGCGGCCCGCTGGCCGACGACGTGGCCATGTTGCTGGTCACCCGGGGCGGTGGCCGGTGAGCGCCGGTATCCGCAGCTGGAGTCTGCGTCAGCGGGTGGTCGCGCTGCTCGCCGTCGTCGGCGTCCTGCTCATCGGGCTGGCCGCCACCGAGGGCGTCCTCGCGGCGCGGAACCGCACCCAGGTCGACGCGCTGTTGAACAAGACCGGCCCGCTGCGGGTGCAGGTGCAGGAGCTGCTGAACTCGCTGCTGGACCAGGAGACCGCGGTGCGGGGCTACGCGGTCAGCGGCGACCGGGCCGACCTCGCCCCGTACGACGCCGGTGTCGAGCAGGAGAGCGCGGTGGCCGCCTCGATGCGGCGGCTGCTGGACGACTACCCGCGGGTCGGCGAGGAGCTGCGCGAGGTCGAGGCCCGGGCGGAGCAGTGGCGGCAGGCGGTGGCCATCCCGGTCATCATCGCGACCGAGCGTGACGGCACCGCGGCCGGGCAGGCGCTCATCACCGAGGCGGCCCGCCAGCAGTTCGACGGCGTCCGGGCCGCCGTGGACGACCTCCAGGCCGAGATCCTCAACGCCCGGGAGAGCAACGCCCGTGAGGTCCGGCGCACCGGCAACCTGCTGGCCGTGCTGCTGATCGTCGCGGCCCTCGTGGTGGTCATCGCCGGTGCGCTGCTGCTGCTGTCGCTGGACCGGACGGTGGTGCGTCCCATCACGGTCCTCGCCGACGAGGTCCGGCAGGTCGCCGAGGGCAACTTCCAGCACGCCATCTCCGGGTCGGGGCCGCCCGAGTTCGTCGAGCTCGCGGACAACATCGACGCGATGCGCCGCAGGATCGCGGCGGACCTGGCCGAGGTGCGGGAGGCCCGCGAACGGATCGAGTGGGTCAACAGCCAGCTGCAGAAACAGGCCGAGGAGCTGACCCGCTCCAACCGCGACCTGGAGCAGTTCGCGTACGTGGCCTCGCACGACCTCCAGGAGCCGCTGCGCAAGGTGGCGAGCTTCTGCCAGCTGCTCCAGCGCCGGTACGCCGGCCAGCTCGACGAGCGGGCCGACCAGTACATCGCGTTCGCGGTCGACGGCGCGCAGCGGATGCAGCGCCTCATCAACGACCTGCTGGCGTTCTCCCGGATCGGCCGGATCACCGCCGGCTTCACCGAGGTCGACATGAACAAGGTGATGGGCGACGTGGCCGGCCAGACGGAGGCCGCCCGCCAGTACGCGGACGCCGAGCTGACCTGGTCCGAGCTGCCGGTCATCCGGGGCGAGGAGCCGCTGCTCACGAACCTGCTCGCCAACCTGGTCAGCAACTCGATCAAGTTCCGCCGGCCGGACGTGCCCCCGAAGGTGCACGTGTCGGCCCGCCTGGTGGGCGAGGAGTGGGAGATCACCTGCCAGGACAACGGCATCGGCATCGAGCCCGAGTTCGCCGACAAGATCTTCGTCATCTTCCAGCGGCTGCACTCCAAGGACGCGTACCCGGGCACCGGCATCGGCCTGGCCATCGTCAAGAAGATCGTGGAATATCACGGTGGCCGGGTCTGGGTGGACACCGACGTCCCGGAGGGCACCGCGATCCGGTTCACGCTCCCCGCGCTGCCCGAGGACGTCGAGGCGGCGGCCGGCGGGCCCGCGGACGCGGACCAGGAGACGGCCGACGGGGAGGGGACGGGCGCGGCGGAGGCCGGCGCCCCGGGCGAACTGCCGGAGCAACCGGCCGGGGCGGACGGCCCGGACCGGGCGGAGGAAGCGCCGGAAGGCGGTAGAACGGGTGGCATGAGGGAGACGGTGGGATGACCGCGCCGGCAGACGGCAAGAGCCCGATCGAGGTCCTGCTCGTCGAGGACGACCCGGGTGACGTGCTGATGACCCAGGAGGCGTTCGAGGAGCACAAGCTGCGCAACCGGCTGACCGTCGTCTCCGACGGCGCCGAGGCGCTGGCCTACCTGCGCCGCGAGGGCCAGTACGCCGAGGCGGTGACGCCGGACCTGATCCTGCTCGACCTCAACCTGCCCCGCCGCGACGGCCGTGAGGTGCTCGCGGAGATAAAGAAGGACGAGCAGCTCTGCCGCATCCCGGTGGTGGTCCTGACCACCTCGCAGGCCGACGAGGACATCCTGCGCAGCTACCAGCTGCACGCCAACGCCTACGTGACCAAGCCGGTGGACTTCGAGCGCTTCATCTCGGTGGTCCGCCAGATCGACGAGTTCTTCGTCAGCGTGGTCAAGCTGCCGCCGCGTGGCTGACACGCTTCTCGACGACGTCGGTGGGCTGCTCCGGGAGGCCGCCGACCAGGTCGTGCTTCCCCTGTTCCGCAAGCTCGACGACTCGGACGTCACCGAGAAGGCGCCGGGCGAGCTCGTCACCGTCGCCGACCAGCGCGCCGAGCAGCTGATCTCGGCGGGGCTGCGCCGGCTGCGGCCGGGTTCGGTGGTGGTCGGCGAGGAGGCGGTCGCGGAGGACCCGGAGCTGCTGCGGCACCTGCGCGGCGGCGGGGACGTCTGGCTCGTCGACCCGGTCGACGGGACGTCCAACTTCGCGGCCGGCCGCCGGCCGTTCGCGCTGATGGTCGCGCTGCTGGCCGAGGGCGAGCCGGTCGCCGCCTGGGTGCTCGACCCGCTGGCCGAGACCCTCGCGGGCGCACGGGTCGGCGAGGGCACGTTCGTCGACGGGCGATCGCTGCCCACCATCGAGGTCCCGACGGGGCCCGGCTCGCTACGCGGCGTGGCGATGACCCGGTTCCTGCCCCCGGCCGCCCGGGACCGGGTGCGCGCCGGGGAGGACCGGATCGGCGAGCTGCTGCCCGGGCAGCACTGCGCGGGGCGGGAGTACCTGGACATCCTCGTCGGGCGGCAGCAGTTCGCGCTGTTCTGGCGGACCCTGCCCTGGGACCACGCTCCGGGTGCGCTGCTGGTCCGGGCCGCCGGTGGCGTGGCCCGCCGGTTCGACGGCACCGAGTACCACCCCGCCGACGAGGGGCACGGGCTGCTCGTGGCGGCGAACGAGCAGGTCTGGGCCGAGGTGCGCGAGGCCCTGCTCGACGGCTGACCGGCGCGCTCGGCTACCGCGCCGGCACACCGCGTCGATGTTTCGCGCCCCCCGCGTTCAGGGGACCGGCCAGCGCCGCACGGTCCGGTATCGTGACCGGCGGTCACCGCCAGCAGGCCGCCGCCCGGCGCCGGCGGGGCCGCCGCCGCGCAGGATCAACGGGGGCCGGCGGTCGATGGAAGGACGCTTGTCGTGCCCAGGACCATGCCCAGCCGCCGTCGCGCCCGCGGCCCGCTGATCGCCCTGCTCGCCGCCGTCGCCCTGCTGCTCGGCGCCGGGGCGGTGCCCGCCTATGCGGAGCCGAACGAGGGCGGCAGCAAGAAGCTGCGCGACGCGCTGGAGGCCACCGCCCGGGCGCACATCGAGGCCAAGGCGAAGCTCGACAACTCCAAGCGCCGGCAGAAGCAGCTGACCACCGAGCTGACGACGCTCCAGGGGCGGGTCACCCAGCTCAGCGCCCAGGTCGGTGAGGTGGCCGCGCGTTCGTACCGGATGGGCCGGCTCACCCCGACGTCGATGCTGCTCAACACCGCCTCCCCGGAGGTCTTCCTGGAGCGGGCCGCCAACCTCGACCTGATGGCGCAGCGGGACGGCAAGCGGCTGCGCGAGCTCGGCGCCGCGCACGAGCAGGCGCAGCAGGCCAAGCTCGCCATCGACGCCGAGGTGCGGGAGCAGCAGAAGCAGCTCGCGGTGATCGCGAAGAAGAAGAAGGAGGCCGAGGCGGCCCTCGCCGAGGTCAGCTCGGGCGGCAGCGGCGGGTTCAGTGGCGGGAGTTCCACGTCGGCGAAGCCGGCGCCACGCAACTCGGACGGCTCGTGGCCGTCGGAGTCCTGCTCGGTGGACGACCCGACCACCTCCGGATGCATCACCCCGCGCACGCTCAACGCGCTCCAGCAGACCAAGGCGGCCGGCTACACGCGCTACGTCTCCTGCTACCGCAGCGGCGGCGACGGCGAGCACCCCAAGGGCCGCGCCTGCGACTTCTCGGCCGCCGCGGGCGGCTTCAAGGACGCGAACGCGACCGGTGGCGACAAGGCGTACGGCGACAGCCTGGCCGCCTGGCACGTCCGCAACGCCAACCGGCTCGGCGTGCTCTACGTGATCTGGTACCGGCAGATCTGGCATCCCGGCACGGGGTGGCGCTCCTACAGCGGCAGCGGCAGCCCGGCGGCGAGCCACACGAACCATGTTCATCTCTCGATGTACTGACCCACGGGCGCGGGTCGGCTGCGTACCATCGCGACGATGAGCGCCTTCCCGTCCGACGTCGCGGACCCGCCCGCGCCCCCCGCACCCGTACCCGGGCCCGGCCGCGCCCTGCCCAACGGGCTCGCCGCGTTCCTGGTCTTCTTCTCCAGCGGCGCCGTCCTCGTGCTGGAGACCGTCGCGCTGCGCCTCGTCGGCCCGTACGTCGGTGTCACGCTCCAGGTCACCAGCTCGGTGATCGGCATCGCGCTGGCCGCCATCGCGTACGGCGCGTGGACCGGCGGCTGGCTGGCCGACCGGCGCGACCCGCGCCCCCTGCTGGCACCCGCGCTGGTGCTCGCCGGCATCGCCACGGCCGTGACCCTGCCGGTCGTGCGGTACGCCGGCGAGGTGCTGCGCGGCGACGCGGCGAGCGCGATCCTGCTGCTCGTCGCGCTGGCCGTCTTCGTCCCGGCGGCGCTGCTCGCGGCGGTCACCCCGCTCGTGGTCAAGCTCCAGCTCGCCGACCTGCGCCGCACCGGCCAGGTCGTCGGCCGGCTCTCCGGCATCGGCACGCTCGGCGGCATCACCGCCACCCTGCTCACCGGCTTCGTGCTGGTGGCCGCGCTGCCCAGCACCGTGATTCTGCTCGCGCTCGCGGTGTCGCTCGGGGTCGCCGGCCTCGGCCTCGGCTGGTACCTGCACCGGCGAGCCGCCACCGACCTGCCCGGCGCGGGCCGGGCCAGGGCCGCGCTGGCCGTGCTCGGCCTGGTCGGCGCCGGGCTGACCACCGTGGCACCCAACCCGTGCGACGTCGAGACGGCTTACCACTGCGCGAAGGTGGAGGCCGACCCGGGCCGGCCGAGCGGGCGGACGCTGCTGCTCAACTCGGCGCAGCACTCGTACGTGGACCTGGCCGACCCGCGCCACCTGGAGTACGCGTACACGAAGTGGTTCGGCGCGGTCGCCGACGTGACCGCGCCCGCCGGCCGGCGGCTCGACGCGCTGCACCTGGGCGGCGGCGGCTTCACCATGCCGCGCTACCTGACCGCGACCCGGCCCGGCACCGACAACCTGGTCTTCGAGATCGACGGCGGGCTCATCGAGCTGGGCGAGCGGGAGCTGGGCGTACGCCAGGGCACCGACCTGCGCGCGGTGGCCGGCGACGCCCGGCTGCTGGTCGCCGCGGAGGCCACCGACAGCCGCGACCTCGTGGTGGGCGACGCCTTCGGGCACCTGGTGGTGCCCTGGCACCTGGCCACCCGGGAGATGGCCGCCGAGATCCGCCGGGTCACCCGCCCGGCCGGCGTCTACGTGCAGAACGTCATCGACTACCCGCCGCTGCGGTTCATCCGCAGCGAGCTGGCCACGGTCGGCGCGGAGTTCCGGCACGTGGCACTGATCGCGCCGCCCGAGGCGATCGCCGGCGAGCAGGGCTCCAACTTCGTGATCGTGGCCTCCGACGCGCCGCTGCCCCTCGACGCGGTGCGCGAGCGGCTGGCCGAGGTGGACTCCCGGGCGACCCTGATCGCGGACGCCGAGCTGGACGACTTCGTGGACGACGCGCTCGTGCTGACCGACGACTACGCGCCCGTGGACCAGCTGCTGGCCACCGCCTGAACGGGTGACTTGCCTGACCGATTTCGACCGCCGAGGTGTAGCCGTGGCGGGTCCGGGCAACAACCCCGACCATGGGTGCAGGGGACTGGAACGGCACGCCACCGCTCGGTGAGCGGTACCGGCTGATCGAGCAGCTCGGCGCGGGCGGCATGTCCGTGGTGTGGCGCGGCTACGACGAGGTGCTCGGCCGCCAGGTGGCGGTCAAGGTGCTGGCGTCCCGGCTGGCCGCCGACCGCGCCTTCCGGCACCGCATCCGGATCGAGGCGCAGGCCGCCGCGCGGCTCTGCCACCCGAACATCACCAACGTGTACGACTACGGCGAGGCCGAGCAGGGCGGCCTGACCGTCCCGTACGTCGTCATGGAGCTGATCGACGGCGGTTCGCTGAGCAGCCGCCTGGGCCGCGAGCGGCGGCTGCCCTGGCGGGAGGCCGTCACCATCGCCGCGGAGGTCGCCTCGGCGCTCGCCACCGCCCACGCCCGCGGTGTGGTGCACCGGGACGTCACCCCGGGCAACGTGATGCTCACGGCGACCGGCGTCAAGGTCGTCGACTTCGGCATCTCCGCACTGGTCGGGGAGAGCGAGAAGGGCTCGGACGGGGCGCTGCTCGGCACGCCCGCGTACCTCGCGCCCGAGCGGCTCGACAACGGCCAGGTCTCGCCCGCCACCGACGTGTACGCCGTCGGCCTGCTGCTCTACCGGATGCTCACGGGCCGGTTGCCCTGGCAGGCCAGCACCACCACCGAGATGCTGCGGGCCCACATGTACAGCGACCCGGAGCCCATGCCGGAGGTGCCGGGGCTGCCCGACGAGGTGGCCGACCTGGTGCGCCGCTGCCTGGCCAAGCGCCCCGAGGAGCGTCCGCCCACCGCCGAGCTGGCCCGTACGCTCGCGGACGCGGCCGGCGTGCTGGCCGTGGTGCCGGTCTCGCCGGCAGCCGGCGGCCCGGTGGACCCCGCCATGCTGGCCAGCGTCGGCACCACCATCCTGCCCTGGTCGGCGGAGACCGACGCCCTGCCGTTCTCGCGTACCCGTCAGCGGCGGTCGGGCGTCCGGCGCCGGAGCCTGGAGGCGGGCGCCGCGGCGGCCGGCCTGGTGGCGGTCACCGCCGCGCTGTGGGGGGTGACGGGACGCAGCCCGGCCGCCGGTGGGGTGGAGCAGCCGACCGAGGCCCGGATGGGGCTGGAGAAGCCGCCCGCGTGCCAGGTCACGTACGCGCTGCGCGCCGACTCGGGCAAGGACTTCAACGCCGACCTCACGCTGAAGAACACCGGCGACCGGGAGCTGCGCGACTGGACCATGAACTTCACCTATCCCGGGCAGCAGACGCTCACGACGTCGAACCCGGCGTCGGTGAGCCAGGAGGGGCGGACGGTGGTCGTACGGCCGCCCGCGGAGCGGGCCGCCCTGGCGCCCGGCGCCGCCGAGAAGGTCAGCCTGACCGGCCGGTACACGGGCGCGAACCCGCTGCCGGTCACGTTCACGGTCGGCGGCGAGCGCTGCGGGGTGCAGGTGTCCGGGGTAGCCGGTGCCGCGCCGAGCCCGGCCACCGGCAAGGCGACCACCGCCAAGGCCCCGGCCACGAAGGCGGCCCCGCCGCGCAGCGGCGGCGGGGCCGGCGGTCCCGGCGTGAAGGACAAGCCGGCCAAGCCCGAGAAGCCCGGCAAGGGGAAGGGCGCGGGTGGTGGCCCGGGAAAAGGGTGACGGGCGGTAAGGGCCACGGCAAGCGGTGAACGACGGCCGGTGCTCGTCCCCGCCGGCCGTTGCCCGTCCCCGCCGGCGTTGCCCGTCCCCGCCGGCGTTGCCCGTCCCCGCCGGCTTGCGGTTCGCGGCTCGCCTCAGCCCAGCTCGGCGAAGCCCTGAACCTGGGCGATGCTGCCCTCGACCACCAGCACGCTGCCCTCCTGGAGCACCGTCGAGTCCGAGGCGTACCGGAACGGCTCGCCCCGCGGCTTCGCGCCGAGCACGCGTACGCCGTACCGGTCGATGGGCCGTACCTGCGACAGCGCCTGCCCCACCAGCGACTGCGGCACCCGCACCTTGGCGATGGCGAAGTCGTCGCCGAACTCGACGAAGTCGAGCATCCGGGTCACGATCAGGTGGGCGACCCGCTCACCCGTCTCCGCCTCGGGAAAGATCACGTGGTGCGCGCCCACCGAGGAGAGGATCCGGGCGTGCTTCGACGAGGTGGCCCGCGCCCAGATCTGCGGCACACCGACCTCCACCAGGGCCAGCACGCTGAGCACGCTGGCCTCGACGGACGCGCCGATGGCCACCACGGCGCGCGGCAGGTCCGGGACTCCGATCTGGCGCAGCACGTCCTCCTCCGTGCTGTCGGCCTGCACCACCCGGTCGAGCCGGTCCGACCAGCGCTGCACGAGTTCCGCGTTGCGGTCGATCGCCATCACCTCGTGCCCGAGCCGGGTCAGTGACTCGGCCAGGTGGGCGCCGAACCGGCCCAGCCCGACCACTGCGACGCCGCCGTCGTCCGATCTTCTAGCCGACAATGGGTTGCTCCTCCGGGTATCGGTACCGCCGACGGCGGGTGTTGAGGGCGATGGCCGACCCGAGGGCGAGCGGGCCGACCCGGCCGATGAACATCAGGACGGTGAGCACGAGCTGGCCGCTTTCCGGCATCGACTGGGCCAGCCCGACCGTCAGGCCGGTGGTGCTGAACGCCGAGGTGACCTCGAAGAGGGCCTTGTAGAAGAGCGTGCGCTCGGTCAGCAGGATCACCGCCACGGTGCCGAGGGCGACGAGCGCGACGCTGAGCAGGGCCACGGTGACGGCCTGCCGCTGGGTGGCGTTGGCGACCCGCCGGTGCCCGACCGTGACGTCGGGTTCGCCGCGTAGTTCGGCCCAGATGACGAACGCGAGCAGGAAGAACGTCGACACCTTGATCCCGCCGGCGGTACTGGCGCTGCCACCGCCGATGAACATGAGCGCCACGAGCAGGGGATAGCTCTCCTCCTGGAGCGACTCGACGTTGATCACGTCGAAGCCACCGGTGCGGCTGAGCGCGGTCTGGGCGAAGGCGGCCAGCACCTTCCCGCCCATGCCGTACTGGCCGATGCTGAACGGGTTGGTCCACTCGGACAGGAGCAGCCAGAGGAACCCGGCGGCCAGCAACGCCACGCTGCCCCAGATGGTCACCTTCGTGGCGACCGTCCACAGCACGGGACGCCGCCACTCGCGGACCGCCTCGAACAACGCCGGGAAGCCGAGCCCGCCGATGATCGCGCCGAACGCCAGCGGCAGCGCCACCCACGGATCCTGGCCGAACGCCACCAGTCCGTCGGTGTAGAGGGCGAAGCCGCCGTTGTTGAACGCCTGCACGGAGTGGAAGACGCCGGACCAGAGCGCGTATCCGGGTGAGTAGTCGTACCCGAGCCAGAGCCGGCCGGCGACGATCGCGGTCATCACGGCCTCGCAGGCGAACACCGTGACGACGATCCGGCGCAGCAGGCGGGCCACGTCGCCCCTGCCGAACTCCTGGGTCTCCGCCTCCACGAGGAGCCGGTTGCGGAGCCCCAACTGGCGGGACACGGTCAGGATGACGAGCGCCGCGACGGAGAGGATGCCGAGGCCGCCCAGCTGGGTGAGCAGGGTGATGATCACCAGACCCCAGCCGGACCAGTAGTTCGGCGTGTCGTTGACGGCCATCCCGGTGACCGACACCGCGGACGTCGCCGTGAAGAGCGCGGTGACGAACGGCGGACGCTCGTACTGGACGGTCGTGGCGCGAATCATCAGTAGCCCGGTGCCGATCAGGATCGGCACCAGGAACCCGAACGGCACCAGGCGTACGGGATGACGGAAGATCCGGCGCACCAGACAATCTTCCTGTCGCACCGGTGCCGGCACGGCCGAACGCGCAATCCGGAGATTCACCTGTCGGCCAGTCCGCGACCAACTGCCGGTCAATCGAAGACGGTCTCCTGAGGCGGTTCCCCGACGACAGGAGACCGCGTTGCGACGTACCCTTTCCGCCCTCGGCGTGGCCGGGGCGCTGCTCGCCACCGCCGTGGCCGTGCCGACCATGGCCGCGTCGGCCGAACCGGCCGCCGACCGGTCGGCCTCCCGGGCCAGCGACCGGCCGCTCGTGATCGGCCACCGTGGCGCGAGCGGCTACCGGCCCGAGCACACCCTCGAGGCGTACCGGCTGGCGATCCGCATGGGCGCCGACTTCGTCGAGCCCGACCTGGTCTCGACAAAGGACGGCGTACTCGTGGCCCGCCACGAGAACGAGATCTCCGGGACCACCGACGTGTCGGCCCACCCGGAGTTCGCCACGCGCAAGGCGACCAAGACCATCGACGGTGTCGCCGTGACGGGCTGGTTCACCGAGGACTTCACCCTGGCCGAGCTGAAGACGCTGCGGGCCAAGGAGCGGCTGCCGCAGGTACGGGTCACCAACACGGCGTTCGACGGCAGGTTCGAGGTGCCGACCCTCCAGGAGGTCATCGACCTGGCCCGGAACGAGGGGCGGGCACGGGGCCGCACCATCGGCATCTACCCGGAGACCAAGCACCCGACCTACTTCGCCTCCATCGGGCTGGCGCTCGAGGAGCCACTCGTGACGGTGCTGCGGGCCAACAAGCTCACCCGCAAGAACTCGCCGGTCATCGTCCAGTCGTTCGAGACCGCCAACCTGCGCAAGCTGAACCGGATGATCGACGTCCGGCTGGCCCAGCTGCTCGACGCGGCCGGCCGCCCGTACGACTTCACCGTGGCCGGTGACGCCCGCACCTACCAGGACCTGGCCTCCGCCGCCGGGCTGAAGTGGATCGCCGGGTACGCCGACGGCATCGGCGCGAACAAGAACCTCATCGTGCCCCGCGACGCCGCCGGCAAGCTGCTCGCCCCGACCAACGTGGTGCGGGACGCGCACCGCGAGGGCCTCATCGTGCACGCGTGGACGTTCCGGGTGGAGAACCAGTTCCTGCCCGTGGACTTCCGCATCGGCACCGACCCGAACGCGCGCGGCGACATCACGAGCGAGTACGAGCTGTTCTTCCGCCTCGGCCTGGACGGCGTCTTCAGCGACCAGCCCGACACGGCCGTGGCCGCCCGCGCCAGCCTCGCCTGACACCCCGGGCCTCTCGCAGGCCGCTGGCCCGTCACCCAACCCCCCGGGTGACGGGCCAGCCCGTCTCCGCAGCCCTTCGTCCGGCCCCGCCGGCGATGATCCGCGCCGCTGGCGATGACCGCGTCGGCGATGACCGCGCAACTTCCCGGAAGTTGTGGCCTTCCATGCGCCGTGACACCACAACTTCCCGGAAGTTGTGTCCGACCGGCTCGCCACGGCTGCCGACACGCCGCGCGACGCTTCACATCCGTACGGTTGTTCGACACGATGGGCCGGTAGATCGAGAGGGGGGCGGCATGGCGGACAAGAGTGCCATCGAGTGGACGGAAGCAACCTGGAATCCCACCACCGGTTGCGATCGGATCTCGGCTGGCTGCGACAACTGCTACGCGATGACCCTGGCCAAGCGCTTGAAGGCCATGGGCTCGCCCAAGTACCAGGTCGACGGTGATGCGCGAACCTCAGGGCCCGGCTTCGGGGTGGCGTTGCATCCGGACGTGCTCGATGTCCCGAGGCGCTGGCGTGAGCCCCGCACCGTGTTCGTGAACTCGATGTCGGACCTGTTCCACGCGCGAGTTCCCCTGCATTACGTGCAGCAGGTCTTCGCAGTGATGCGCGAGACGCCGCGGCACACGTACCAGGTTCTCACCAAGCGTGCGACGCGACTCGCGAAGCTGGCACACCGGATCGACTGGCCGCCGAACGTCTGGATGGGAGTCAGCGTCGAGGACGACAGCCAGCGCGCACGTATCGACCAACTTAGGGAAGTGCCAGCGGCAGTGCGGTTCATCTCGGCAGAGCCGCTGCTTGGTCCCATCCCGAACCTCGACCTGAGCGGCGTCGACTGGTTGATCGCGGGCGGGGAATCCGGCCAAGGGTGTAGGCCGGTGGACCCAGACTGGGTTCGTGACCTGCAGGACCAGTGTCATCGAGCCGGAACGGCGTTTTTCTTCAAGCAATGGGGTGGTCGGACGCCCAAGGCGGGTGGCCGGCTTCTGGACGGCCGTACCTGGGACGAGATGCCGACGCCGCGCGCGTTCGCCGCAATGTCATGAGCGTCAGGTAGCCGACGGTCTCCACAAGACTTCCTTCCAGAAGTCGCCCGTACCTGGGTGGTTGATCAATTGCTGCCGATACAGCGACTTGACGGCTTGTCGAACATGGGGCGCCCACGCGTGCCCCAAGAGTTCCCCATATACGGAGGGCACACGGTCGACCAGCCGAAACGATCTGTCATCCGCCAGGATCCGCAGGATGTTGCTCTCGATCGTCCGCACCCAGCGCGGAGCGTTCTGCGCCTTGTACTGTTCCGGATCGAAGACGGGTCCTTCGCCGAACAACGTCTGCGGTCCTGCCTGGCCGCGGCGCATCTGTTCCTCCACCCATGCCTCTTCCCACTCCACGCCAGCCTTGCCCAGCGTGTCAGCGAAGTGCCAGGCACCTTCGCCGTGAGTCGTGAACAGTGCCAGGATGTACCTCGGCGCGAGATCGGGCCGGGGACGCACCGGCATTTCGATTGCCTGGTACTGAGTTCCCTCCGTCAGCCTCTCGGCGTAGCGACGAGCCACACGCAGGGCTACGTCAGTTGCGCTCTGCTCATCGCTCGGTTGCTGGACCTCCGAGAACAGACTGGTCCACCAGTCACCACCCAGAAAGCGGTTCAGCCGGGCTGCTGTCTTGCGGTCACTCTCCGACAGGCCGCCCCGCTGCTTCTGCGCTACCTGCACGGCGCGGCCCATTCGAGCCACAGAGGAGACGCTGAAGTGAAGGAGAACCTCGGTCGGAGGCCAGTTCGGCCTACCGAGTAGGCGATATTTGATCAGCTCGAAGTCAAGAGCAGGGCCGAAGGGGTCGAGGAAGGCGAAGAGCGAGGCGCCCTTGGCCCGAGCCAGCACTTCTGGTAGGTGCTCGTCAAGACTGCCTTGACGCAACTCGCGACGGACCGGTCCGCCCTTGGTGGCCAGTACCTCTTGCAGGTTGACGAAGTTGTCCGGGTCCTGCTCCACGAAGAACGCGAGCACGTCGCGGAAACCCTGCACGAACTCGGCACACCGGGAGAGCAGTAGCGGCGAGCCTGGTTCGCCACCCTCATACTCCCCGCGGCCTGCATAGCCGTCGAGGAAGACGATGGGATTTCCCTGGCCGGTCTTCGATGCGAAGACCACCGGGTATCGCTTGAGGATGCCGTGCTTCAGAACAGCAGCCGCCTTGCGTGACTTGAAGAAATCATCGTTGGCTGACATCGCACCTCCCCGCCGATCGCCAAGAGTGACGTGAAGGTAGCTTTACGTATGGGGCGTTGTCCGCCCCGCGGTGTACGCCCGGACTGCCTGCGTGTCACTGGCACTCGCCGTGACCAGCACCGCTGCAGCCGTGGGCTATCGACGGCTGAGGCTCTCTGTCCTTGATCTGACAACGAGGGCGGATTCAACGGTGCGGAGGAGCTCGATCTTGCAACCGCGCCGATCTTGCAACCGCGCCAGTGGACCCGGCACCGATAGGGGCCGGAGTATGGCGGCTCGCAGGTGCAGGATCAACGCGGTCGCCCGTGCCGCGTGAGGCCGCAGTCTTCCCTAGGTGGTGTCGCCCTCGGTCGTCCGGCGTCTGCCGGACGACGTCATGGACTCCCGCTGCCGGTGATGATCGGCGCAACTTCAGGGAAGTTGTGGCTTCCCACGCCTCGCGAGACCACAACTTCCCTGAAGTTGTGTCGATCTTGCCCGGTGGCCGGTGCGCGCCGCCCGACGAGGCCCTGCCGCGGCCTTCTCCGTGACGGGCGAGCCTGCTCTCGGGCGGGCGACCGTGACCGGCCCTGCGGCGACCATCGCGGTCGATGGCCGGAGCCGACACATGACCTTCGCCGATGACGGTGGCGGCGCCCATCGCGGCGTGGCGGAGGGGCGGGTATGGACGGGCCTCTGTAAGGCCAGGCCACCCCACTCCTGTTACTTGTGTGTTTCGACCACATAGCCCGTGGGTGACGTCACTTCTAGCGTGAGCCGACAATGAGTTCCCTCCCTCCGAGTCCTCACGTGGAGTCGCAATGACGGTCCGGACGACGCGGCGGGCGTTCCTCTCCGCCGCCACGATGATGGCCGCGGCCCTGGCCGCCACGGCCTGTGGCAGCCCGCAGGACACCGCCTCCGGCGGCGGCGACAGCGCCGCCCCGGTCAAGGTTGGCCTGGTGTACTCGCAGTCGGGTGCGCTGGCCAGTTACGGAAAGCAGTACATCGACGGTTTCAAGGCCGGCCTCGACTACGCGACCAAGGGCA
The DNA here is from genome assembly GCF_003626655.1 of Micromonospora costi. Taxonomy (GTDB): domain Bacteria; phylum Actinomycetota; class Actinomycetes; order Mycobacteriales; family Micromonosporaceae; genus Micromonospora; species Micromonospora costi. Next base: position 697,326 of record NZ_RBAN01000003.1, on the reverse strand, counting down.
CCAACAAGGTCGGCGACCGGGCCATCGAGATCACCGAGGTCGACGACGCCGGTGACCCGGCGAAGGCGGTCTCCGCGGCCAAGGACCTCATCGGCAAGGGCGCCAAGATCATTGCCGGCTCCACGGCCTCCGGTGTGGCGCTCCAGGTCGCGCCGATCGCCGCGCAGAACAAGGTTCTCTTCATCTCCGGGCCGGCCGCGACCGACGCGGTGACCGGGGCGAACAAGTACACGTTCCGGTCCGGCCGCCAGTCGTACCAGGACGTGGTGACCGCGAAGTCGTTCATCGGGGACCCGGCCGGCAAGAAGGTCGTGGTCTTCGCCCAGGACGGCGCATTCGGTGACGCCAACGAGGCGGCCGTGAAGGCGGTCATCGGCAGCGCCGGCGCCACGGTGAGCAGCGTGCGGGCGCCGGCCAGCGCCACCGAGTTCACCCCGTTCGCCAGCCAGATCAAGGCCGCGAAGCCGGACCTGCTCTTCGTCGCCTGGGCGGGCACCACCGCCCCGGCCATGTGGCAGACCCTCGACCAGCAGGGCGTCCTCTCGTCCACCACGGTCGTCACGGGCCTCGACATCCGCGCCTCCTGGCCGACCTTCGGCGCGGCCGGTAGCAAGATCTCCTTCCTCTCGCACTACTTCGACGGGGCCAGCGACACCGAGGCCAGCAAGGCGCTGAAGGCGAAGGTCGGCACCGTCGACCTGTTCCACCCGGACGGCTTCGCGGCCGCGCAGATGGTCGTCCGCGCCGTGCAGGAGGGTGGCGACGACGTCGACAAGATGGTGACGGCCCTGGAGGGCTGGAAGTTCGACGGGGTCAAGGGCGCCATGACCATCCGCGCCGAGGACCACGCCCTGCTCCAGCCGATGTACCAGGCCAAGTTGACCGGCAGCGGCACCGAGTTCACGGCCAGCGCCCAGAAGAGCCTGACCGGCGACGAGACCGCGCCACCGGTCGTGGCCATGAAGGGCTGACCTGATGCTCGCCACCCGCGGTCTGACCTGGCGGATCGGTGAGGTCGCCATCGTCGACGGCGTCTACCTCGACCTGGCACCCGGTGAGTTCGTGGGCGTGATCGGGCCGAACGGCGCGGGCAAGACCTCGCTGTTCAACCTGATCACCGGCCTGCGCCGGGCCACGGAAGGTCGGGTGACTCTCGACGGGCAGGACATCACCGCCCTCCCGCCGCACCGCCGCGCCCGGCTCGGGCTCGGCCGTACCTTCCAGGCGTCGTCGGTCTTCGGCTCGCTGAGCGTGCGGGAGAACGTACGGCTCGCCGTGCAGGCGCACCGCGGGGGCTCGATGAAGCTGTGGCGGCGGGCGGCGGCCGACCGGGAGGTCGCCGCCGCCGCCGACGCGGCGCTCGACCGGGTCGGCCTCGCCCACCGGGGTACGGCGCTCGCCGGCACCCTGGCCCACGGTGAGAAGCGCAAGTTGGAGATCGCGCTGCTGCTCGCCGGCGAGCCGCGCGTCATGCTGCTCGACGAGCCGATGGCCGGCGTCAGCGCCGAGGACGTGCCGGAGCTGGTCGCGGTGATCCGCTCGCTGACCGGAGACAGCGGCCGGTCGGTGCTCATGGTGGAACACCACATGGACGTGATCCTGGAACTGGCGGACCGCATCGCCGTGATGCACCACGGGGCGCTGCTCGCCTGCGACACCCCGGAGACGGTGATGGCGAACCCCACGGTCCAGGAGGCCTACCTCGGGGAGTCGCTATGACGGAACCCGTCCTGACCGTCGAGGACCTGTCGGTCCGGATCGCCGGGCTGCACATCCTCCAGGGGGTGTCGTTCACGGTCGCGCCGACCGGCGTGACCGTGCTGCTCGGGCGCAACGGCGTCGGCAAGACCACCACGCTGCGCGCGGTCGTCGGGCTGACGCCGCGCAACGGGGAGGTGCGCGGCACGGTCCGCATGGGCGCGCAGAGCCTGCTCGCCCGCCCCACGTACCGGCTGGTCCGCGGCGGGCTCGGCTACGTGCCGGAGGACCGGTGCGTCTTCGCCGGCCTCACCGTGACGGAGAACCTGCGGCTCGCCGAACGGCGGGGCACCATCCCGGCGTACGACAAGGTCTATGCGCTCTTCCCGGAGCTGGAGCGGCGCGGACGGCAACGGGCCGGCTCGCTCTCCGGCGGTCAGCAGCAGATGCTCGCGATCGGCCGGGTGCTGCTCAACGACAACCGGTTGCTGCTGGTCGACGAGCCGACCAAGGGGCTGGCGCCCAAGGTCGTCACCGAGGTGGCCGAGGTGCTCGAACGCGTGGCGGAGTCCGTGCCGGTCCTGCTGGTCGAGCAGAACCTGGCCGTCGTCCGGCGGCTCGCGAAGGACGCCGTGGTGCTGGCCGCCGGCCAGGTCGCCTGGACCGGCGACGCGCAGGAGCTGCTGCTGGAGACGGCGCTGACGAAGTCGCTGCTGGGCGTGGGTACGGGCGAGCCGCACCACGCCTCGGGCCGGGCGGCGCCGGTGGGGAAGGACGCGCACTGATGGACACCGTGATCCTGCTGACGCTGACCGGGCTCGGTCTCGCGGCGCTCTACTTCCTGGTGGCCTCCGGGCTCTCGCTCGTCTTCGGCCTGGCCGACGTGCTCAACTTCGCGCACGGGCTCTTCCTCGGCGTCGGGGCGTACGCGACGTGGTGGGCGGCGGGCAACCTGCCGGGCGCCGGGTCGGACGGGTTCGGCTTCGTGCTCGCGGTCGCCTTCGGGGTGGCCGCCGGCACCCTCGTGGCCGTCCTCGTGGAGCTGGTGCTGATCCGCCCGCTCTACTCGCGCACCATCGAACAGGTGCTGGTCACCGTCGGTCTCTCGCTGGCCGGGGTGGCGTTGCTGCAGGCCACGTGGGGCGCCGACGCGCGGCCGTTCCCGCGTCCCGAGTGGACGCGGGGCGTGACCGGGATCCTCGGCGCGCAGGTGCCCAACGGCGGTCTGCTGCTGGTCATCGCCGCGGTCCTGGTGCTCGGCGCGCTGCTCGCGTTCCTCCAGTGGACCCGGTACGGGCTGGTGATCCGGGCCGGCGTGGAGAACCGGGAGATGGTGACGGCGCTCGGCATCGACGTCCGCAAGGCGTTCACCCTGGTCTTCGCGATCGGCGGGGCCGCCGCGGCGCTGGCCGGTGCGCTCGGTGGGGTCTACTTCGGCACCGTCTCGCCCGGGCAGGGCAGCTCCCTGCTGATCTTCGCGTTCATCGTGGTGGTGATCGGCGGAATGGGCTCGGTGGTGGGGTCCGCGTACGCGGCGGTCGCCGTCGGCCTGCTGCAACAGTTCGTCAACTACTACGGCACGTCCGGCCTGGGCGACATCTGCGTGGTCGGACTGCTGGCCGTGGTGCTGCTGCTGCGCCCGCAGGGCATCGCCGGAAAGGTGGCAACGGCATGACCGAGGTGAAGAGCCCCGAGGTACCCGCGCCGCCCGCGGCGGTGCCCGCCGAACTGACCTCGGAAAGGGGCCGGTGGCACCGGGTACGCCCGTACCTGCCGCTGGTCGTGCTGCTCGTCGCGGCGATCCTGCCGTACTCGACCGTGCAGCTGCCCGGGATCTTCGAGGGGCCGCTGAACTCGCCCGGCACCCTGCAACTGCTCGCCATCTGCCTGATCTTCGGTGGGCTCGCCGCCGGGTACGACCTGCTCTTCGGCCGGACCGGGATGCTCTCCTTCGGGCACGCGCTCTACTTCGCCGCCGGCGTGTACGGCACCGACGTCCTCATCACGAAGGCCGGGCTGCCGCTGTGGCAGGCGGCGCTGCTGACCATCAGCGGCGGGACGATCCTCGCGGCGCTGCTCGGTGCGGTGGCGCTGCGTACGGTCGGCATCGCGTTCGCCATGGTGACGCTGGCGTTCGCGCAGGTCGGGGCGATCCTGGTGGCCCGGGACTTCGGCGGGCTCACCGGCGGCGAGGAGGGCCTGCCGCTGGACGTGTCCGGGCTGCCCGCCGGGCTGGTCGGGGTGACCAACACGGTGAACCTCTACTGGCTGGCGCTCGCGTACCTGGCCCTGGTGGTGTTCGTCGTGCACCGCGTGAGCGGCTCGGCGACCGGGCGGGTGCTGGCCGGCCTGCGCGACGACGAGCGGCGCATCGGCGTGCTCGGCCTCGACCCGTACCGCTACAAGCTGGTGGCGTTCACCCTTGCCGGCGGTCTCGCGGCGAGCGGGGGAGTGGTCTACTGCCTGATCGTCGGCGGCGCGTCCCCGCACATCACGTCCTCGGAGCTGACCCTGTCGCTGCTGGTCATGGTGGTGCTGGGTGGGCCCGGCACGCGCTGGGGGCCGGTGCTCGGCGGCATCCTCTACATGTACCTGGACCACCGGCTCACCGCGTTCGGCGCCTCCGATGCGGTGGACTCGCTGCCCGCGGTGCTCAGCCGCCCGCTCTCCCAGCCGCTGTTCGTGCTCGGCACCATCTTCATCCTGGCGGTGTACTTCTTCCCGGGCGGCCTGGCCAGCCTCACCCCCCGCCTGACCCTGCTACGCCGCTCCCTGACCGGCGGGTCTTCCCGTCGATCATGAAGTTATTGTCACGACACGCCGTGCCGGCGGGCGATAACTTCATGATCGACGAGAGATCTCCGGGGAGGGGCGGCACGTGAGCGCACGGTTGGCTGTGGTCAGTGGTGGCGGGACCGGCATCGGCGCGGCGATCGCGGGGGCGTTCGCCTCCGACGGGTACGACGTGGTGATCGTCGGACGGCGGGCGGACGTGCTCGACGCCGCGGCCGCACGGGTGGACGTCGAGTGCGGGCGCGCCGGAGCGGTCCGCGCGGTGGCCGCCGACCTCACCGACCCGGACCAGGTCGACCGGGTCGTGGCCGCCGTCGACGGCCGGACGGTCGACGTGGTCGTCAACAACGCCGGCGGCTACCTCGGCGGGGACACCGACACGCTCGCCGGTGCGGCCGCGTACTGGCGGGCCAACCTGGACGCCAACGTGCTCACCGCGGTCCTGCTCACCGAGGCGCTGCGGCCGGCGCTGCGCCGCCCGGGCGGCCGGGTGATCCTCGTCAGCTCGATCGCGGCGCTGCGCGGGGGCGCCGGGCCGTACTCGGCGGCGAAGGCGGCGCTGCACGGCTGGGCGTACGACCTGGCCGCCCAGCTCGGCCCGGAACAGATCACGGTCAACGTGGTGAGCCCCGGCTACGTGGCCGACACCGAGTTCTTCGGCGACCGGATGACGCCGGAGGGGCACGCGAAGCGGGTCGCGGCCACCCTGGTCGGGCGCGCCGGCGTACCGGCCGACGTGGCCGAGGCGGTCCGCTACCTCGCGAGCCCCGCCGCCGGCTACGTGACGGGCCAGGTGCTGGGCGTGAACGGCGGCTCCGTACTGGGCCGCTAACCCGCGCGGTGCGCCCGCCGGTCACCCCCCGCGATCTTGCACTTTGCGCCCCGGCGAATCGGGGCGAAAGCCGCGTTCGAGGGGCACAAAGTGCAAGATCGGCGGGATGGGGGGTGGGGCGCGGGCGCGGCGCGCACGGGTTGCTTGTCGGGCGGGGCTGGTAGAAATGCCGGATGGGCCAGGATCGGGCGGCGGTACGGGAGCGCGCTGAGGCGGTGCTGCGGCGGTTGGCCGGCGAGCACGCCCGGCTCCGGGAGGACCAGTGGCGGGCCATCGAGGCACTGGTGGTCGACCGGCGCCGGGTGCTCTGCGTGCAGCGCACGGGCTGGGGGAAGTCGGCCGTCTACTTCGTGGCGACCGCACTGCTACGCGAACGTGACCTGGCGACGGCCGGCCCCGACGGCCCGGCCAGCGCGCCCGGCGCCGGCGTGCCGGCGGGCACGGACGCCCCGGTCGGCACGGACACGCCTGTCGGCACCGTGGGGCCCACCGTGATCGTGTCGCCGCTGCTGGCGCTCATGCGCAACCAGGTGGAATCCGCGGCGCGCGCCGGCATCCGCGCCCGCACCATCAACTCGGCCAACCTCGACGAGTGGGACGAGATCACCGGCGAGATCCATGCCGGCGCGGTCGACGTGCTGCTCATCAGCCCGGAGCGGCTCAACAACCCGGACTTCCGCGACGGCGTACTGCCCAAGCTGGCCGGCACCACGGGCCTGCTGGTGGTGGACGAGGCGCACTGCGTCTCCGACTGGGGGCACGACTTCCGGCCGGACTACCGCCGGCTGCGTACCTTCCTTGGCGACCTGCCGCCGGGTACGCCGGTGCTCGCCACCACCGCGACGGCCAACGCCCGGGTCACCACCGACGTCGCCGAGCAGCTCAGCACCGGTGACGGCAGCGACGCCCTCGTGCTGCGCGGCTCGCTCGACCGCGAGTCGCTGCGGCTCGGCGTCCTCGACCTGCCGAGCCCGGCGCACCGGCTGGCCTGGCTGGCCGACCACCTCGACCGGCTGCCCGGCTCGGGCATCGTCTACACGCTGACCGTGGCCGCAGCCGGCGAGACCGCCGAGTTCCTGCGTTCCCGCGGCTACCCGGTGGCCGCGTACACCGGGCAGGCCGACGACACCGACCGCCGGGCCGCCGAGCAGGACCTGCTGGACAACAAGATCAAGGCCCTGGTCGCCACGAGCGCGCTCGGCATGGGTTTCGACAAGCCCGACCTCGGTTTCGTGGTGCACCTCGGCGCGCCGCCGTCGCCCATCGCGTACTACCAGCAGGTCGGCCGTGCCGGCCGCGCCGTGGAGCACGCCGAGGTGCTGTTGCTGCCCGGCGCCGAGGACGCGGCCATCTGGCGTTACTTCGCCTCCCTCGCCTTCCCGCCCGAGGAGCAGGTGCGCGCCGTGCTGGCCGCCCTGCACACCGACCGGCCGCTCTCCACCCAGGCACTGGAACCCCTGGTCGACCTGCGTCGGGCCCGCCTCGACCTGATGCTCAAGGTCCTCGACGTGGACGGCGCCGTCCGCCGGGTCCGCGGTGGTTGGCTCGCCACCGGCGAGCCCTGGACCTACGACGAGGCACGGTTGCGCCGCGTCGCCGCCGCGCGCACCGCCGAGCAGCAGGCCATGCGGGAGTACGCGGCCACGCCCGGCTGCCGGATGCGCTACCTGCGGGAGTGCCTGGACGACGCCGGTGCGACCGACTGCGGCCGGTGCGACCGGTGCGCGGCGGCGCTGTTCACCACGGAGGTGTCGACCGAGGCGTTGACCGCCGCGCAGACCTTCCTGGGCCGGCCCGGGGTGGAGATCGCGCCGAAGAAGCTGTGGCCCACGGGGATGGAGTCGGTCGGCGTACCCCTGAGGGGCCGGATCGCCCCCGCGGAGCAGGCGTTGCCCGGCCGGGCCGTGGGGCGCCTCTCCGACCTGGGCTGGGGCGCGCGGCTGCGCGGCCTCGTCGGCCCGGACGCACCCGACGCCGTGGTACCCGACGACGTGGCGGCGGCCGTGGTGGAGGTGCTGAAGGCCTGGGCGCACGGCGACGCCCCCTGGCCGCGCCGGCCCGTGGCGGTCGTCGCGGCCGGCTCGCACCGGCGTCCCCGGCTGGTCGGCTCGCTCGCCGAGCGGATCGCCACGGTCGGCCGGCTGCCGCTGCTCGGCCAGCTGCCGCCGGCCACCGCGGCCGCCGGCGGCGCGCGGGGGAACAGCGCCCAGAGGGTACGCGCGCTGCACGACGCGTTCACCGTGCCGCCCGACCTCGCCGCCGCGCTCGCCGACCTGGCCGGTCCGGTGCTGCTCGTCGACGACCTGGTCGACTCGGGCTGGACCATGACCCTGCTCGCCCGGGCGCTGCGCCGCGCCGGCGCCCCCGACGTGCTCCCGCTCGCCCTGGCCGTGGCCGGCTGACCCGGCCGGGCGGGCGCGGTGGCCGCACCGGCTCGCCCGAGCCGGACGGGCCGCCCCGGCGGGTGGCCCGGGTGCGTCGCCGGTTCCCGTCGGCCGGGAGGTGGGAAAAGTTCCCGCGCGGCGCGAGGTGCGACCGTCGCCACGCCAACGCGAGACCGGCGGGCGGCGGCCCGGCCCGGCGGTACCGTGGGCGCCATGGATCAGCAGGAGGTCGTCCGCGCGTACGCCGTCACCGGCATGACCTGCGAGCACTGCGTCCGGGCGGTCACCGACGAGCTGTCCACGCTCCCCGGCGTCCGGGAGGTCCGGGTGGACCTGGCCACCGGGACCGCCACGGTCACCAGCTCCCAGCCGCTGCCCGACGAGGTGGTGCGGGCGGCGGTCGACGAGGCCGGCTACGAGCTGGGCGACGGCGGTGCCTGACCCGATCTCCGCGACACCCGACCGCAGCACCCTTCGGCTGGCCCTCGCGGTCGGCGGGCTGGTGCTCGCCGTCCTGCTCGGCTTCGGCCTCGGCCGGATCAACTCGGGCGGCGAGCCAACCACGGCGGTCGGCCTGGAGGCCAGCGACCACACGCATCCTCCGGGTACCGCGGCGCACGACCACGGCGCCGGCGGCGACACGACCGCGAGCGCGGACGCCGGCGGGCTCGCGGTCAGCGCGGGGGGCTACACCCTCGCCCCGCTGGCCGCCGCGTTCACCGCCGGCGAGGCGACCCCGTTCACGTTCCAGATCCGCGACGCCCAGCGCAAGCCGGTCACCCGGTTCGCCGTGGTGCACGACAAGCCGATGCACCTCATCGTGGTACGCCGCGACCTCACGGGCTTCCAGCACCTGCACCCCACGATGGCGCCGGACGGCACCTGGTCGGTGCCGCTCACGCTGCCGCAGGCGGGCACCTGGCGGGCGTACGCCGACTTCACCACCGTCGCCGACGACGGCACCCAGACCCCGTTGACCCTCGGCGTCGACCTGACCGCGCCCGGCCGGTACGACCCGCGTCCCCTGCCGGCCCCGGCCACCTCGACCACGGTCGGCGGGTTCGCCGTCGACTACCAGGGCACGCCGCAGGTCGGCGCCACCGTGCCGCTGACGTTCCGGATCACCGCCGATGGCGCCGTCGCGCCGCTGGAGCGCTACCTCGCCGCGTACGGCCACCTGGTCGCGCTCCGCGAGGGAGACCTCGGATACCTGCACGTGCACCCGGAGCCGCAACTGGTCGACGGTGCGGTGCGGTTCTGGCTGACCACGCCCGGGCCGGGCCGCTACCGGCTCTTCCTGGACTTCCAGGTGGCCGGCGTGGTGCGTACCGCGGAGTTCACCGTCACGGTGCCGTGACGGCCGGACGGGCCGGTCGGGCGGCCCTGCCGGCGGGTCCGGGCGAGCCGACCGGGGCGGGGCGGGGCGGTTGCGTGGCCCGGCGGGGTGGTTAGCCGGCCCGGCGGGGTGGTCAGCCGGCCCGGCGGATGGGGCGGCGCGCGAGGTAGCGCAGCAGGTCGCGGATGTGGTGCTTCTCCTCGAGCGGCACTGTCGGGTCGGCGAGCCGGTCCAGGATCACGCGGACGTCCGCCTCGACCGTGCCCTCGTCGCTGCGCCGCCGCGGCATGGGGCCGGCGTCCGGCAGGCCGAGCGCGCGGAACGCCGCGGCGACGGGCAGGTCGAGGGCGGCGCAGAAGCCGCGGACCTTGGCCAGTTCGGGGTAGTCCTGCCAGTCGCCGGCCAGCCACCGGAAGACGGTGGACCGACCGACGCCGGTGTGGCCGGCCAGGTCGGTGACTGTCCAGCCGCGCTCGTCACGAGCGTCGTCGATGGCGCGCCGCACGAACCGTGCGAACGCCATCTGCGGCGAAACCTCTGTGGAACCCATTCCTGCGGGTCTTCCCTCCCGAGGCGGTGCACCGGGACGATGTCGTATACGAGCGTAGTACCGCACGGGCCGGAAACAATTGACTGACCGCACAAACTGTCCCGTTGACGGGACCTTTTTCTCCGCATGATCGTGGGAGCCACTCGGCGACCGCGACCGCGACGGCCACCGCTAGCGGACGATGGGCTACCGCGGGGCCGGCGCGGCTCTGTCCTGCGTGGACAGAAGCGTCTCCAACCGTGGGGTGACCTGCCACTGATCGACGAGGTCCCGGTAGTCCCGGCGCTGCTCGTCGGTCGGCCCGGTACCGGTGTGCCGGGCGCGGATCAGCAGGTTCCGCGGCGTGTGCCGGGAGTCGACGAACTCCACGACCTCGGCGCGGTAGCCGTGCAACCGGAGCAGCCCGGCCCGCAGCGCGTCGGTGAGCACGTCCGCGAACCGTTCACGCAGGATGCCCTGGCGGGTCAACAGCTCGTACGGCGCCGGCGCCGGGCGGGCGCGTAGCTGGGCGGCCACGTCGTGGTGACAGCACGGCGCGGCGAGCACCCAGCGGGCACCCCAGCGCACCGCGCGGGCCAACGCCTCGTCGGTCGCCGTGTCGCAGGCGTGCAGGGCCAGCACCAGGTCGGGCGCGGCCCCGACCGTCGCGTCGGCGATCGTGCCGGCCACGAAGTGGACCCGGTCACCCCAGCCCAGCCGCTCGGCCAGCTCGGTGTTGCGGCGGCGCTGGTCCTCCCGTACGTCCACGCCGACCAGCTCGACGTCGAGCCCCCGCCCGGCCAGGTACCGGTATGCCGCGAAGGTCAGGTACGCGTTGCCGCACCCGAGGTCGACCACCCGGAGCGGGCCGGTCAGCTCGTCAGGCAGCGTCGCGGCGAGCGCCCGTAGGAACGCGTCGACCTGGCGGCGCTTCGCGGCCGAGCCGCCGATCTCGGTGAAGATCGGATCGCCCGGATCCAGCAGGTACGCCTTCTCCCGGTCGTGCCCGGCGTCCCCGGCGGCCGGACGGGCCGTGGTGGCCCGGTGCACCTGGGCCTCACCCGACTTGGTCACCCGCAACTGCAGGGTCGTGTCGGTGGTCTCCACGTGCCAGTTGCCGAACGGCTCGGCCAGCAGCGCGTCCACCGCGTCTCCCGCCTCCGGCCCCGGAGCCAGATTGCGGGTGTACGGGCGGGCGCCGTCGGAGGTGGAGATCTGCAACCTCGGCCCGGCCTTGAGCGACACCGGCCGCAGCTCGGCCCGGACCACGGAGGGACGCTGCCCGCGGCGGCGCCCGGCGGCCACGGCGCGGGTCAGTGCGGGGTCGAGCAGCAGCGTGCGCACCTCAGCCAGCGCAACGTCCAACGGTTCCGGCATCTCCCCATCCTCTCGCCATCCCTGGTGCCTCTCCCAACCACCCCAACCCGCACCCCCACGCCACCCCGCCCTGTCCCCGCCCCAGCTGCACCCTCCCGGCCCTCGCGCCTCCCCGTACCGCGGCCCTCGCGCCCCGGCCCGGCGCCCCCGTGCCTCGCCCAACCCGTCGATCATGCAGTTGTGGTGCCCCGCAAAAGCGACATACCAGCATCAACCGACCACCACAACTGCATGATCGACGGGAGCGGGGAGCCGCGCGCCGGGGACCGGGAGCTGGAGCGACAGTCCGGAGCGGGCAGGCGGGAGCCGGAGCGGGCGGCGGGGGCGGGGTTGGGGCGGCAGCGGGAGCAGGTACGGGTGGGGTGCTGGGAGCGGGTGAGGCCGGGGATGTGAGTGGGAGGGGTTGAGCGGAGCGGGGCTGCGGTGTCCGGGCGGGAGGGCTGGAGACGGGACGTCCCCCAGGCCCCGGATTGGGGTGGGGGACGTCCTCGGTCGTACGTGCTCAGTCGGCGGTGGTGGTGGCGGCCTCCGCGGTCGTACCGGTGCCACCGCCCGACCCGCCACGGCGGCGGCGCCGACGACGCGGCTTCGGCGACCCCTCGCCATCGGTGCCGGCCGTGACCGGCTCGGCGGTCGCGCCCTCGGCGATCACCGCGGTCGGCTCACCGGCGACCACCTCACCGGCCCGTCGGCGACGGCGGCGGCGCGGGGTGCCGGTGCCCTCCTCGGCGGGCGCGGCGGCGTCCGGCTCGGGGGCCGACGCACCGCGACCACGGCGGCGCTCGCCGCGCTCGCCGCGCTCACCGCGCTCACCGCGCTCGCCACGACCGCCGCTCCGCCCGCCCCGGCTCTCACCGCGCCGCGAGCGGCCACCGCCGAGGTCCTCCTCGACCTCGGCCGCGAGCCCGGCGCGGGTCCGCTCGGCGGTCGGGAGCGTGCCCGACACGTCGGGGGAGATGTGCAGGTCGGTGTAGAGGTGCGGGGACGTGTGGTACGTCTCCGGCGGCTCCGGCATCTCCAGCCCGAGCGTCTTGTCGATGATCCGCCAGCGGGGCATGTCGTCCCAGTCGACGAACGTCACGGCGACGCCGCTCGCGCCGGCCCGGCCCGTGCGGCCGATCCGGTGGGTGTAGGTGTCCTGGTCCTCGGGGCAGTCGTAGTTGATGACGTGGGTGACCCCGCTGACGTCGATGCCACGGGCCGCGACGTCGGTGGCGACCAGCGTGTCGATCTTGCCCGCACGGAACGCCCGCAGCGCCCGCTCGCGCGCGCCCTGCCCGAGGTCACCGTGTACGGCGGCCACGGCGAAGCCGCGGAAGTCGAGCTCCTCGGCGACGCGGTCGGCGGCCCGCTTGGTCCGTGTGAAGATCATCGTGAGGCCCCGGCCCTCCGACTGGAGGATGCGGGCCACGATCTCGATCTTGTTCAGCGAGTGGGTGCGGTAGACCAGCTGCTCGGTCTGCGGCGACGGGCCGGTCTCGGCGGTGTGCCCGGCGTGGATCGTCACGGGGTGGCGCAGGAAGCGCCGGGAGAGCGTGACGATCGGGTCCGGCATCGTGGCCGAGAACAGCATGGTCTGCCGGTCCTCGGGGAGCATGGCCAGGATCTTCTCGACGTCGTCGAGGAAGCCCAGGTCGAGCATCCGGTCAGCCTCGTCGAGGACCAGCGCGTGTACGCGGTCCAGCCGCAGGTGCTTCTGCTTGGCCAGGTCGAGCAGCCGGCCCGGCGTGCCGACGAGGATCTCGACGCCCTTGCGCAGCGCCTCGATCTGCGGCTCGTACGCCACGCCGCCGTAGATCGGCAGCACCCGGACGCCCCGGGTGCTGCCCGCGGCGGCCAGGTCCTTGGCGACCTGGAGGCCCAGCTCGCGGGTGGGTACGACGATCAGTGCCTGGGGCAGGCCGTCGCCGCCCTCGCTCGGCGCGAAGACCCGCTCGAGCAGCGGTACGCCGAAGCCGAGGGTCTTGCCGGTGCCGGTGGGCGCCTGGCCGATCAGGTCGGTGCCGCGCATCGCGATCGGCAGCGCGTACTCCTGAATGGCGAACGCGCGGGTGATGCCGGCCGTGGCCAGCGCGTCGACGGTCTCCTGACGCGCGCCCAGCTCGGCGAAAGTGGGTGCCTCCGGTCGTACCGGGGCGGTGGGGGCCAGCTCGCGGCCCCCCGTGCTGCTGTGCGTCAACTCGCTCATCTGGATGTGGGGGTGCCCTCTCGTGGGTGCGCCCCGTCATGTCCGCAGGGCGCGTTCGGTATGGCGCGGGCCACACGGTCGGGGGCGGATCGCCGAGCCGGACCGGGCCGCACGCGCGCCGCAGGCTTGACTTCGATCAGATCGGCGCCCACGGCAACTGTTCCATACTACCTGAACCGCCAGGATGCCGTCCTGATTCCGGAGTCGGCGCGATCCACGGGGATGAACCTGTGTCCCAGTTCACAGCACGTGCGGGCTCATCCGCCGGTCCCCCCGGAGAGTCGCGGCACGCCGCACCGCAGCCTGGCGGGACCCGCGCCGGTGCCTCGCGGGATCCCGCGCCGGTCCCGCTGGCGGTAGCCTGCGCTCGTGTCCGCCCCGACCACCCCAGGATCCGCCGTCGCCGATCTCCTCGGCCTGGTCGCCCTCGGCGAGCTGCTCGCCTTCGAGCGGATGGCCGGGGACGCCCGCCTCGCCCCGGACCTGCGGCGCCGGGCCGCGCTGGGCGAGATGGCCGCCGCCGAGATCGCCAACTACCACCGCCTCGCCGACCGCCTCGCCACGCTGGGGGTGCCGCCGGAGGAGGCCATGCGGCCGTACGTCGAGGCGTTGCAGGCGTACCACGACTCGACCGAGCCGCGGGACTGGGCCGAGGCGGTGACCAAGGCGTACGTCGGGGACGCGATCACGGACGACTTCCTGCGGGAGATCGCCGGGGCGTTGGGCGAGCCGGACCGGCAGCTCGTGCTCGACGTGCTGCACGAGTCCCGGTACGCCGAGTTCGCGGCCGCCGAGATCCGGCTGGCGATCGAGGCAGACCCGCGGGTGGCGCACCGGCTCTCGATGTGGGCCCGGCGGCTGGTCGGCGAGGCGCTCTCCCAGGCCGGCCGGGTGGCCGCCGCCGACCGGGGCGCGCTCACGGCGCTGATCGCAGAGGGGGAACGGGTGGACGTGCAGGCGCTCTTCCGGCGGCTGACCGCCGCGCACACCGAGCGCATGGCGGCGGCGGGGCTGAACAACTGAAGCCCCGGCCGCGAGGGCCGGGGCGGCGGGGTCAGGCGGCCGCGACGGGCGCGTCAGGCGGACTGTCCGGGACGGGCGGGTCAGGCCGGCTTTCCGGGACGGGTCGGTCGGGCCGGCTTTCCGGGACGGGTCGGTCGGGCCGGGACCGTGGGATGGGCGGGTCAGGCCGGGCCCGCGGGACGGGCCGGCGTCCGCGACGGGCGGTCGGCCCGCCGCGGACGCCGTGTACGCCTAGCGGACGGTGAACCCGACCGCCCGCGGGGACGCCTCGGCGATCTCGACGTAGGCGACCTTGTCGACCGGCACGATCACGCGCCGGCCCTTCTCGTCGGTCAGGGACAGCGTGCCGCCGTTCTTGGCGATGGCGTCGGTCACGATCTGCTCGATCTCGGCCGGCGCCTGCGCGCTCTCCAGAACCAGCTCGCGCGGCGCGTACTGCACGCCGATCTTGACCTCCACTGTGCCTCCTCAACTGGGGCGAAAGAGCCGCCGTGGGAAGGCTATCCGATCACCGGGGTGGCGGTCAGGCTGACTCACCCTGCAGCGGGAAGCTGGCGATGCCCCGCCACGAGAGTGCGGCCACCAGCGCCTCGGCCTCGGCCTTCGGCACCTGGCGACCGCTGGCCAGCCAGAACTGGGCGGCGGTCTCGGCGGCGCCGACGAGGCCGGAGGCGAGCAGCTCGGCGTGCGACCGGCTCACGCCCGTGTCCGAGATGATCGTGTCGGTGATCGCCGCGATGCAGCCCTGCTCGACCCGCTCCACCCGCTGGCGGACCGCCGGGTCGTTGCGCAGGTCCGACTCGAAGACCAGACGGAACGCCTCGCTCTCGTGGTCGACGAAGTCGAAGTACGCGCGCACCGACGCGCTGACCCGCTCCTTGTTGTCGCTGGTGCCGCGCATCGCCTCCTGGACCTTCGCCACGATCGCGTCGCAGTGCGTGTCGAGCAGGGCCAGGTAGAGCTCCATCTTGCCCGGGAAGTGCTGGTAGAGCACCGGCTTGGAGACCCCGGCGCGCTCGGCGATGTCGTCCATGGCCGCGGCGTGGTAGCCCTGCGCGACGAACACCTCCTGCGCCGCGGCGAGCAGCTGCTTACGGCGCGCCGAACGGGGCAGGCGCATGGGCCGGCCGGCGGTTTGAGCACCGTTCCCCACAGCGGTCATGGGAACCTCCGAGTCTCTCCGTACGAGCCGCCACTTTTACCCCGAACCGGTCGGGCCTCGACGCCCGTCGCGGAATTGGCCCGCCGCTGTAACTTATCGCCACTGTCACCACACGGTAGCCTCAGCGGGGGCGACCAAGGAGCGCGCGGTGAGTGAAGTAGGGCAACCCGGTGCCGCCACGCCGGGAGAGCACGGCGACGGGACGGGTCCGGAGGATGATCCTTCCCGCTCCGGCGGATGGGCGCCCCCGGCGGCCGGCTGGTCCCGCACCGGCGACCCCACGGCCTCCCGTGAGCCGGCGCCCCGCTGGCAGCCCGACCCGTCGTCCGGTTGGGCCGCCTCCTCACCCCGTCACGGTGACCTGCCCGCGCCGATCGCCGGCCTGCCAGGCGACCCCGAACCGCCGGCCCGGGTCAACGGGCACCGCGTCAACGGCGTGGGCCACGCCCCGGAGGAGCCGTACGCGGGTCGCCCCGCGCCCGTGAGCCCCCCGCCGGGCGGCCCCGGGGAGCTGCACCGTGAGCCGGCCGCCGAGCGTCTGGTGGTGCCCGCGCAGCGGCCCGTCCCGCCGGTCGAGCAGTCGCCGGGTCTCGCCGAGCCGGAGGCCGGCGCCGCCCGCCACTCGTCCGAGGAGCCGCCGCCCGCCCGCCCGCGCTGGGCCGAGCCGGCGCCGCCGACCTCCGCCCCACCGACCTCCGCCCCACCGACCTCCGGTCCACCGACCTCCGGCCCGCCGATCTCCGGTCCACCGACCTCCGGCCCGCCCGCCGTGCAGGTCCCGCCGGTCGGGACGGCCCCGTCCGGGTTCGAGGTGCCGCCGGGCTTCCACGCGCCCATCGTCGACCGGCCCGCCGCCGAGCAGCCGCCGGCTGAGCCGCGCGGCTGGGCCGACGCGTATCCGCCGGCCGGCGGATACGGCCCCGCGCAGCCGCGGGCCGTGGCCGAGCCGGGGCCGGCCGAGCCGGCGGCGGGCGAGCCCGACTGGTCCAGCCCGAGCTGGAACCGGCCGAGTTGGGGCGCCGCCTGGGCGCCGCCCTGGTCACGGCAGGGCGAGGAGCCGGCCGGTCGCCGGTCCCGCGAGGGCGACGAGCCGGCCGTGCGCCGGTCACACGACAGCGACGAGCCCGCCGCGCACCGGCCGGACGAGAGCGAGCAGCCGGCCGGACGTGGGGCCGAGGAACCCACCGGGCGCCGGGCCCGCCCCGAGAGCCTGCCGACCTGGGCCACCGAGCCGTACCGGCCGTACGAGCCGGTGCGGGCCGAGCCGGGCCAGGCGTACGAGCCGGGCCAGGGGTACGAGCCGACCAGGGCCGAGCAGGGGCAGGCGTACGAGCCGGGCCAGGCGTACGAGCCGGCCAGGGCCGAGCCGGGCCAGGCATACGACCCGGGCAGGGTCGAGCCGGGCCAGGGGTACGAGCCGACCAGCGCCGAGCAGGGGCAGGCGTACGAGCCGGGCCAGGCGTACGAGCCGGCCAGGGCCGAGAGGGGCCCGGGCCACGAGCCGGGTCAGCAGTACGAGCAGGGTAGGCCCGAGCCGGGTCAGCCGTACGACGTCGTCCGGTCCGAGCCCGAGGCCGGCCATCCCGTCCAGCCGGAACGGCCGGCGTCCGACGACCGGCCGGCCTGGGCCGGCGGACCCGCGGCGTCGTCCAGGGCCGTCGAGCCGGCCCCCGCCCTGCCGTCGCGTCCCGTGGACCGGCCCGCCTGGGCCGGCGGCCAGCCGGAGCCGCCGGTCGCGCCGCCCGAGCGGCCGACCTGGGCGCCTGCGACGAGCGCGGCGTCCGGCGGGGCCCCATGGGCGGCGGCCGACAGCGCCCCACCGATGGCGCCGAGGAGCGCCCCTCCGGCGGCGCCGACCAGCGGTCCGGCGGCCGGGCCGACCAGTGCGCCCCCGGCGGCGCCGAGCAGCGGCCCGACCGCAGGGTTGACCGCACGGCCGACCACCGGCGCGACCGCAGGGCCGACCCGTCCGACCAGCGGCCCGGCGGGGCCGACCAGTGCGCCCCCGGCGGCGCCGACCAGCGGCCCGACGGCCGGCCCGAGCAGCGCCCCGCCCGCCGCCGAGCGGCCGTCCTGGGCCCGCGGGTCCACCGGGCGGCCGGCCTCCTACGAACGCCCGGCCTGGGCGGGCGGCCGTCCGGCGAGTGGGCCACCGGCCGCACCCGAGGCGACCGCCGGCGACGCCCCGGAGGTCGGGCGTCGCGCCGCGCAGCCGTTCCGTCCGGGTGCGGGCGGCGAGGCCGCCGAGGCGTACGCACCGGCCGCGGAGCCGTCGGGCGGCCGCCGCGGCATCCCCACGCCGGGCTCGATCGGTGAACCACCGGCCCCCCCGGGTCCCGCCCCGGCCTCCGCCACGAGCGGGGCCGGTCGCCGCGACCGCAGCCATTCCGCGCCCGACCCGACGAGCGCCCCTCCCTACGCGGCCCGCCGATCCGCCCCCGACCCGGCAGCGACGGCGAGCCTCGCCGGTGACCGGCGATCGGACCCGACGGCGGCGGTGCTGCCGCAGCGCGTCCCCGCCGAGCCGGACGTGCCAGTCGTGCCGGAGCCGCCAGCCGTGGAGCCACCCGCCGAAACCCCGGAACTCGCCCGCATCGCCACCCACCTGCGCCGCGACGACGAGCCGGCGCCGCCGCAGGAGCGGCCCGAGGGCTTCGACGTCAACGCGATCCTCGGCGCCGTACGCGAGGTGGCCGGTGTCCGTGACGCCTCGCTGCGGCGCACCCCGGCGGGCGCGCACAGCCTCCGCCTCGACCTGGCCGACGGCGCCGATCCGGCCGAGGTGAGCCGGGTGGTCGCCCGCCTGCTCCAGGAGCGGATGGGTCTCGCGGCGGCCCCGCAGAACGTGCCCGGCGTGCCGGTCGCGCCCTCGCCGCCGGTCCGTCGCCGTGGCGCCGGGCGGCCGGCCGAGACGCGCGAGAGCCGGCCCGCCGTCGAGGCACGGAGCGAGACGCGCGAGACCCGGCCTGCCGTCGAGGGGCGGAGCGAGACCCGTCCCGCGCCGCCCGGGGAAACCGCCGACGCGGGCCGGCAACCGGTCGCCGAGTCGGATGTGGCGCGCCGGCGTCGGCCGTCCGCTCCGCCGCGCGGCCGGGCCACAGTGGACGAGCCTTCCGCTCCCACCGTTTCGCCGGGCGGGGCCACCGGCAGCCCGGCGACGATCGGGGCGTCGTACTCCGGCGCGCAGCTCAGCACCACCGAGGCGGCTCCGTCGCGCCCGCTGGACACCGGCGGGGTGCCCGGCCCCCGGGTGGTGATCGACCACGTGCAGGTGAGCACGTTCGGGCTCGACGCCACGGTGGAGGTACGGCTGATAGCCGCCGGTGAGAGCGCCGCCGGCTACGCCACCGGGCCGGCCGTCGACGGGTACGTCCTTCGGCTCTGCGCGGTGGCCGCCGCCGCGGCGGTGGACGAGCTGCTGGGCCGCTCGGACCACGCCGAGCGCGGGCGGTGCTTCGTCGAGCACGCCGCCGTCGTGCCGTTCGGCAACTGCGAGGTGGCCACCGTGGTGGTGCTGCTCGTCTGCGACGGCTGGGTGGAGCAACTGGCCGGGTCCGCCCTGGTCGCGGGCGACCCGCGACAGGCGGTGGTCCGCGCGACGCTGGCCGCGGTGAACCGTCGCCTCGAGGCGCTGCTGGCCTGAGGAGTTCCGGGCAGACTGGAGCGGTGAAGCGCGCCACACTCTGCCCGGAGCGGCTGCTGCCCGAGCACGCGGTCCCGCCGCCGTGGCCGGGGCGTGCGGTCCGGCTCGACGGCGTGGTCACCTACGTGCGGGACACGCCGGCCACCAGCCCGGACGCCGAACCCGCCCTGTACGTGCACGGGTTGGGCGGCTCCTCGCAGAACTGGACGGACCTGGCCGGCCTGCTCGCCGGCCGGCTCGACGGTCAGGCCATCGACCTGCCCGGGTTCGGTCGCAGTGAACCGGGCCACCGCTACACGGTGCCGGCGTTCGCCGAGCGGGTGGTCCGGTGGATCGAGCACTCCGGTCGCGGGCCCGTGCACCTGTTCGGCAACTCCCTGGGCGGCGCGGTCTCCGTGCGGGTCGCCGCGCTCCGCCCCGACCTCGTACGCACCCTCACGCTGGTGTCGCCCGCGCTGCCGTTCCTCGACTTCCGGCGCTCGGTGCAGGGCCGGATGCTGCCTCTGCTCGCCCTGCCGCGGGCCGAGCGGGTGGCCGCCTGGCGGTTGACCCAGCTCGCGCCCGAGCTGTTGGCCCAGCAGGTGATGGAGGCGTGCGTGGCCGACCTCAGCCGGATCTGCGACCAGCGCCGGCAGGAGGCGATCGAGGAGATCCGCATCCGCTACGAGGCCGAGCACTACGCGGCCGCGTACGTCCGGACGTTGCGCGGCCTGGTCTCCTGCTTCCTGCGGGCGTACCTGCCCGGGGCGGGGTCGCTGTGGCGGCTGGCCCGGACCGTGCGCGCGCCCACGCTGGTCGTCGGTGGGCTTCAGGACCGGCTGGTCGACGTACGGGTGGCTCCGCAGACCGCCCGGGCGATCCCGGACAGCCGGCTGCTCATGCTGCACGGGGTCGGCCACGTGGCGCAGCTGGAGGTGCCCCGCGTGGTCGCCCGGGCGGTGCTGGGTCTGCTCGGCGAAACGGGGGAGAGCGCGAGGCGGCACGATCTGGCAGGCTGAGCCGGATGCCCAGCTCAGCGCCCCGCCGCACCGGCGATCCGCCCGTCGCCGCCGCCCGGAGGACGAGCGGGCCGCCGGTTCCCGCGCCACGCGCTGTCGGCTCCCGAGCGGACAACGCCCACCCCGGAGGGACGCCATCCGGCGGGGCACCATCCGGCCGGGCCCGCTCGGCGGCGGCGCCGTCCGGCGGGGCCCGCTCGGTGTCGGCCCCATCCGGCCGGGCCCGCTCGGCGGCGCCGTCCGGTCAGGCCGGCGCGTCGGTCGGACGGGCCGACGAGGCGCGGCGTCGGCGTCGGCAGCGGTTCCAGGCGCTCGCCCAACTGTCGGCGGTGCTGCTGGCCATCGGCTCCGCGGTCACCGTGGTCGCCCTGCACGGGGACGCCGATCCGCGGCCGGTGGTCCCGGCGGACGCGGCGCTGCCGGTCGCGACGGCCCCGCTGCCGGTGCTCGGTCCGGTCGCGCCCAGCCTGTCGCCCTCGCCGTCGTCCCCGCCGCCTCCGGTGCTCCGGCTGCCCGGGCCGGTGCCGTCCGCCGGCTCCGGCCGCTTCGGTCACGACGACCGCACCGGGCCGGTGCTCGGCGCGGCGGGGACGCTCCAGCGTTACCGGGTCGCCGTCGAGTCGGGCAGCGGCGAGGACGCGCGCGAGTTCGCCGAGGCGGTGCGGGTGGCGCTCACCGGGCCGGGCAGCTGGGTGGACAGTCGGCGGTTGCGGCTCCAGCAGGTGCCCGGCGGGGCCGGCTCCCACTTCACGGTCTACCTGGCGACCGCCCGTACGGCGGGGCGGATGTGCGCCGAGGGCGGCGTGGACATCCGGGTGGGCGGGAAGCCGTACACCTCCTGTCGGGCGCCCGGGAAGGTCATCATCAACCTCGACCGGTGGCGGCTCTCCGTTCCGCACTACGTACGGGCGAAGGTGCCCCTGTCGGTCTACCGGACGTACGTCGTCAACCACGAGGTGGGTCACCAGTTGGGGCACCGCCACGAGCGTTGCCCCGGCGCGGGGCGGCCGGCGCCGGTGATGATGCAGCAGACCCTCTTCCTGAACGGCTGCGTGGCCAATCCGTGGCCCTACCGCGACGGCCGCCGATACGCGGGACCGTCACTCTGAACCTCTTTATGGTTTCCTGAGCGATTTATCCCCTAATGCTCGCCGCCATTCGGAGCGGCATTAGTGTTAAACGCCAGAAATGCCCGTTTAATCTGGCACGCTGAAATTCATGACGCCGTCGTCCCCTTACGACCCGCCTGCTCCGACCCGCGAACTGTCCGGCCGGCGCCGCCCGGCGCTCGTCCGGATGTACCGGCGCCGGCGGCGCACCGTCCTGCTGACCCTGGCGCTGCTGCTCACCGCCACCGGGATCACGCTGGCCCGGGCCGGTACGCCGCCGCCCGCACCGCCGGCCGTGCAGGGGCGGCTGCCCGACAGCGGCGGAGCCGGGGCGCACGACGGGACGCCGGCAGCGCACCCGGTCCCCTCCGTCGGCGCCGGTCGCTTCGCCGTCGCCACCGGTGGCACCTCTGTTCACGGCGAGGACGGCCCGCTGCACCGCTACCGGGTGGCCGTCGAACAGGGCACCGACCAGGACGCCGACGAGTTCGCGGCCAGCGTGGACGAGACGCTCGCCGACCCGCGTAGCTGGATCGCATCGGGAGAGCTGCGGGTGCAGCGGGTGGCCGACGCGGCGGAGGCCGACTTCACCGTCTACCTCGCGACGCCCGTCACCTCGGAACGGATGTGCGCCGAGGGCGGCCTGAGCACGGAGGGCTACACGTCCTGCCGGCTGCCCGGGCAGGTCATCATCAACCTGGCGCGCTGGATGGAGGCGGTGCCCGACTACGGCGCGCCGCTGTCGGTCTACCGGACGTACGTCATCAACCACGAGGTGGGGCACGAGTTCGGCCATGACCACGAGGCGTGCCCCGGGCCGGGCGTACCAGCGCCCGTGATGCAGCAGCAGACGTACGGCCTGGAAGGCTGCGTCGCCAACCCCTGGCCCTACGTCGACGGCAACCGGTACGCCGGGGAGATCATCCCCTGACGGCCCGCCCGCATCGGTGCGGCTTTATTCCCACTCCCGAATGCCGGGCGGCGTGTCCTCCCTCATGGCCGACCCGCCCCCGGTCGAGCGACAATGGCCCGGTTCGCATCGCCGATCCCCGGGGAGTCCGCCGTGTCGTTGCCCCCGCTCGTCGAGCCCGCCGCCGAGCTGACCGTTGACGAGATCCGCCGCTACTCGCGCCACCTGATCATCCCGGACGTCGGGGTGGAGGGGCAGAAGCGGCTGAAGAACGCCCGGGTGCTGTGCGTGGGCGCCGGCGGTCTCGGCTCGCCGGCCCTCATGTACCTGGCCGCCGCCGGCGTCGGCACCCTCGGCATCATCGACTTCGACACCGTCGACGAGTCCAACCTCCAGCGCCAGATCATCCACGGCGTCTCCGACGTCGGCCGGTCGAAGGCCGAGTCCGCCGCGGCGAGCATCCGCGAGATCAACCCGCTGGTCAACGTGGAGATCCACAACACCGCGCTGGACCGGGACAACGTCCGCGAGATCTTCGCCCAGTACGACCTCATCGTCGACGGCACCGACAACTTCGCCACCCGCTACATGGTCAACGACGCGGCGGTGCTGCTCGGCAAGCCGTACGTCTGGGGGTCGATCTACCGCTTCGACGGCCAGGCGTCGGTGTTCTGGGCCGAGCACGGCCCCTGCTACCGGTGCCTCTATCCGGAGCCCCCGCCGCCCGGCATGGTGCCGTCCTGCGCCGAGGGCGGCGTGCTCGGCGTGCTCTGCGCCTCCATCGGCTCGATCCAGGTGAACGAGGCGATCAAGCTGCTCGCCGGCATCGGCGAGCCGCTGGTCGGCAGCCTGATGGTCTACGACGCCCTGGAGATGTCCTACCGCAAGATCAAGGTCCGGAAGGACCCGGACTGCGTGCTCTGCGGGGAGAACCCCACGGTCACCGACCTGCTGGAGGACTACGAGGACTTCTGCGGCGCGGTGTCCGTCGAGGCGCAGGAGGCGGTGGTCGACTCGACCATCACGGCGCTGGAACTCAAGGAGTGGCAGGACGCCGGCAAGGACATCTTCCTCGTGGACGTGCGCGAGCCGGCCGAGTACGAGATCGTCCGCATCCCGGGCGCCACGCTGATCCCCAAGGGCGACATCATCTCCGGTGAGGCGCTCTCCCGGCTCCCGCAGGACAGGCAGATCGTGCTGCACTGCAAGTCCGGCGTCCGCTCCGCCGAGGCGCTCGCGGCGCTCAAAGCGGCCGGGTTCCGCGACGCGGTGCACGTCCAGGGCGGCGTGCTCTCCTGGATCAAGCAGATCGATCCGTCGCTGCCCGCGTACTGACCGACCGGGCGGGGTCGGGGCGGTCGCAACCCGCCCCGACCTCGGCCGATTCTCCGAGGCGGGATCGCCTTTGCGCAGGTAGCGTGTCCGCCGTGGTCGACTTGGACGCCGCGATCGGCTTCGTCGTGGCTCATGGGGACGCGGTGGAGCGCGCCCGCCTCTCGCGGTTGCGCACCGGCGCGCCGGTGCCCATCGAACTGGTGGAGCGGGCCGAGTCCGGGCAGTCGCCCGGCGGTGGTTGGCCGGCCACCCTCGACGGCGAGGTCGCCTCCGTCGACGCCACCTGCTACCGCCTCGCCGAGCTGGACGACCTCGGCGCGCTCGGCCGCCCGGCGGCACGGCACGCGCTGGACTGGCTCGCCGCCCGGCAACTGCCCGACGGCCGGTGGGACGAGGATCCGGCGCTCGCCGACATCGCGCCGGAGTGGGCCCGGCCCGGCGATCCGGAGGCCCGGTTCTACCTCACCGCCAACGCCGGCTTCTGGCTGACCGTGGCCGGGCTCGACGCCCGGGCCGCCGGCCCGCTCGACCATCGCGTGGGCGGGGCGTACGCCGGGGTGGTGCAGGCGGCGGCGCAGGCCGTCGCCGCGGGGCTCGGCGCGGACGGCACCTGGCCGTCGTTCCTGCCGGCCGGCTGGCTGGGCGCGGCCGTGCTGCACCGGCAGGGGATGTACGACGAGTCGGCGCGGATCCAGGCGGTGCTGGCCGAGCGGATTCCGCAGATGTCCCCGGCCGACGCGGCGTGGCTCGCCGCGACGCTGCGCCGCGTCGAGGTGGGCGAGGAGCAGTGGCTGCTGGTGTCGGCCCGGCGGCGGCTCGCCGAGACCCAGCGCAGCGACGGCGGTTGGGACAGCGACGACGGTCACCAGTTCGACGTGCACACCACGCTGCGGGCGATCCGCGCCTGCCGGGCGCCGGTCACTTCAGCTGACTGATCACCAGCGGCCACCAGGCGTCCGGCGCGAACGCCGCGGGGTCGATGCTCTCCAGCACCGTGCGCAGCGTCTCGGCCCGCTCGGCCCGGCCGGCCTTCCCCTCGTCGGCCTCGACGAACAGCGCGAACTGGTAGAGGAACTCGACGAACGTGCGGAAGGTGCTGTTCACCCCCTGGACGTCCTGCGCATCGAGGTCGAGCTGGAGGATCTCGCCGGTACGCGGATCGAGCACGTACAGCAGGTCGGTGTTGTCGGCGACCGCGCCCACCACGATCAGCCGGATGTCCAGCGAGCCGTCCTCGGTGCTCAGCTGGATGGTGTCGAACAGCTCGATGTCGCCCTCGAGGTAGGCGGTGTAGACCACTTCCACGTCGAGCGGGATCTCGTCGCCGGCCGGGAGCATGTCGGGGGTGAAACCGCCCTCGAGCCAGGCCTCGCGCGGGTACGGGACGAGCTCGTCCTCGTTCCACAGGGAACGGAACCGGGGGTCAGCGGCCATCGGAGTCCTCAGCGGTCGGTGTCGGTCAGGACGACAGGCCGGCGGCCACCAGCAGCCGCCGCCAGTTGTCGGCGTACTCGCCGGCGTGCCGCCCGCCGGACAGGCGCCGGTCGGGCACGGCGGGGCCGATCACGGTGGCGACCAGCTCCGGATAACCGGGGCCGAGCACCCGCTCGTTGACGAACGTGGCGATGTCCGGAGCGAGGACGGTGAACTCCACGTCCTCGTCGGGGTGCTCGTACTGGAAGACGTAGTCGTCCGGGTCCATCCAGTAGACCTCGAGGTCGGAGACGTCGAGGTAGATCGGGGCGCCACCGGGCACGTCGCCGCGCAGCTTCGGCGGGACGCTGTGCAGCTCGTAGCCGACCGGCAGCGGGCTGCCCATCGGGTCGTCCGGGTCGACCGGGCGGTCGGCCCAGGCGGCCGCGCTGCGGATCGCCTCCGGCGCGACGAACCGGAAGTTGTCGCCCTCCAGCCGGTCGAAGAGGCGGTAGGTCTCGGCGACGCCGGGCAGGTCGGGCAGCGGCTCCAGCGGCACCGGGTCGCCGATGACCACGCCGAAGCCCTGCTCGGCGTCGAGCCGGCGCAGCAGGTCGAGCTTCTCGCGGACCTGGTCGAGGACGCCGGGATCGGCCGGGGTGGTCACGGGAGCACCTTCACGATGATCGGGGTGCCCTCGGGTACGTCGCGCAGCGCGACGGAGATGTCGCTGCCGAGCTGGCGGTTCGTCCAGGCGTCCATCGGCCTGAGGTTAGCGTAGATGTCCTCCCCGTCCATCTGGAGATCCTGGATGTGGTCGGGGTCGAGCCCCTGGCCACGGGACGTGATGGGGCCCTTGCCGGCGTAGAGCTGCTCGACGGCCCGCTTGTTGGCGAGGTACTTGTTGGTGGCAGTCGTCCCCTTGTCCTTGCTGAGCCGGCCGTCCTTCGTGAGGCGGCGGATCAGGCGGTCGCGGTAGACGTTCGTGCGGGTGCGCCGCTTGCCGGTGGACCGGTCGGTGACCTTGTTGCTGTCCCGGTCGGGGGTGGCCTTCTTCAGCCGACCCTCCTTGCCGAGCCGTTCCAGGTCCCGGGCCTTGCGGTCGAAGTCGCGCTTGTGGAAGTCCGGCCGGTTACGCAGCACCAGCACCGCCGGCCCGTCGACCTTGCCGCCCTTGGCGGTGCGGAACACGTCCGCGTTCTCCAGGTAGGCCGAGACGATCCGGGCGCCCTTGGCCTGCGCCTTGCGCGGTGGCGCGGTGCGCTTCTTAACCATTGAGCACCGCGTCCACGGCCATGCCGATCAGCTGGTCGATGATCAGCCCGGTGATCATCTTGAAGATCGGGATCTCCAGCAGGGACGCGCCGAAGGTGGCCACCGCGGTCGCGATGGCCTGGGCGATCTGGATGGCGAGCAGCACGAGCTGGACGATCACCTGGATCTTCAGGGCCAGCACCACGCCCGCCGCGACCATGAGGCCGATGCCGATCACGTTCGCCGGTGTGGTGGTGTCGGCGATGTTGCGGGCCGCCGACTCGGTGTCGCTCCACTCGCCGGCGAACTCCGTGAAGCTCGCGCCGGAGTTGTTGTCCAGCACCGTGCGGGCCGCCGCCTCCAGCTCCGCGGCCGAGCCGCTGATCCGGTCGGCCATGCCCGTCCACTCGCCCGCGAGCTGGAACAGCTTCGTCTCGTCGGACTGCGGCCACTCGTAGCCGAGCATCGAGAGAAGGGACGCGAGTTCGCCCGGGATGCTGAGCCCCACCTGTCCTACCTTTCGAGTCGGTCAGCCGCCGAGCGAGCCGAGCATCCGGGAGAAGGAGGCGGCGATGTCGTCCTCGACCGACTGGTAGTTGTCGGCCATGTCGAGCAGCCCGTCGACGTACGTCTCCAGCTCGGACACGTTGGTGTCGAAGCACTCGGTCGCCGCCTCGACGCAGGCCGAGTGGGCGACGGCCAGCAGGGTGCCGATGTCGTCGCCGCCGAACGCGTCCGCGTAGCCCTCCGCGGCGGCCTGGAAGCCCTCGAACGCCTCGCGGACGGTCTCCTTGGCCGCTTCCAGCTGCTCCGCGCCCCGCCGCAGCGAGTCGATGTCGACGTGCAGGTTCTCCATCTCAGCTCTTCTGCAGCTTGCGCATCGTCTCGCTGATGGCCTGGGTCATGGCGCGCATCTGCCGCAGGCTCTCGTCCTGCAGGCGCTCCACGGTGCTCGTGATGGCCGCGAGGTCGGGCATCGGCTCGGTGACGTCGACACCGGGAGTCTGGCCGTCGAGGGCGTCGTTGAACGCCCGGCGCAGCTCGTCGGCCAGGTATTCCGAGCCCTCCCGGAGCACCCGCGGGTCGATCTCGATGCCGCTGACCCGGCCGTCGGTGCCGAGCGTGACGCGGATGCGCCCGTCGGCGGCCTCGGCCACC
The DNA here is from genome assembly GCF_003626655.1 of Micromonospora costi. Classification (GTDB taxonomy): domain Bacteria; phylum Actinomycetota; class Actinomycetes; order Mycobacteriales; family Micromonosporaceae; genus Micromonospora; species Micromonospora costi. The sequence goes on along the minus strand of NZ_RBAN01000003.1, from coordinate 670,184 downwards.
GACTCGGTGCGCTCGGGCGGGGTGAACCCCTTGCCCACGTCGCGCAGCGCGGCCCGCGCCTGCGCCAGCTGCTGCTCCAGAGCGTCCTCGCCCAGCATGACGCCTCCCCAGACCGGCTTGCCGAACCGGGATCCAGACTAACCGGCGGGCGCCATCCGCGAGTGCCCGCCTCCAGTCCACCCCGGACGGTCAGCCCCGCAGGTGGCCGTCCCCGGTCACCACGTACTTGGTGGAGGTCAGCTCGGGCAACCCCATCGGCCCCCGGGCGTGCAGCTTCTGGGTGGAGATGCCGATCTCCGCGCCGAAGCCGAACTCGCCACCGTCGGTGAACCGGGTCGAGGCGTTCACCATGACGGCCGCCGCGTCCACCCGGGCCACGAACTCCCGGCCCGCGCTCGTGGAGTCGGTGACGATCGCCTCGGTGTGCCCCGTCCCGTAGCGGCGGATGTGGGCGACCGCCGCATCCAGCGAGTCGACCACGGCCACCGAGATGTCGGCGGAGAGGTACTCGGTGGCGAAGTCCTCCTCGGTGGCCGGCACCACGGCGGCGGAGTGGGCGGCCACCCGCTCGTCGCCGTGCACGGTCACGCCGGCCTCGGCGAACGCCGCCAGCATCGGGGGCAGGAAGGTGTCGGCGACCGCGGCGTGCACCAGCAGCGACTCCGCGGTGTTGCAGGTGGACAGTCGCTGCGTCTTGGCGTTCAGCGTGACGGCCACGGCCTTGGACACGTCGGCGGCGGCGTCGACGTACACGTGACAGTTGCCCACCCCGGTCTCGATCACCGGGACGGTGGACTCCTCGACGACCGTGCGGATCAGCGAGGCGCCGCCGCGCGGGATCAGCACGTCGACCAGGCCGCGGGCGCGCATCAGCTCCTTCACCGAGTCGCGGGAGGCGGCGTCGAGCAGCTGCACCGCGTCCGCGGGCAACCCGCTGGCGGCCACCGCGTCGCGCAGCACGGCGACCAGTGCGGCGTTCGAGCGCGCGGCCGAGGAGGAGCCGCGCAGCAGCGCCGCGTTGCCGGACTTCAGGCAGATCCCCGCGGCGTCCACGGTCACGTTCGGGCGGGCCTCGTAGATGATGCCGACCACGCCGAACGGCACCCGGATCTGGCGCAGCTCCAGGCCGTTGGGCAGGGTCGAGCCGCGGACCACCTCACCCACCGGGTCGGGCAGCGCGGCCATCTGCCGCAACGCGTCGGCGATGCCGGCCACCCGCCCCTCGTCGAGGGCCAGCCGGTCCAGGACGGCCGCGGTCAGTCCGGCCTCCCGGCCGGCCGCCAGGTCCGCCGCGTTCGCGGCCAGGATCTCCGGCGTACGCGCCACCAGCGCGTCGGCCATCGCCAGCAGCGCGTCGTCCTTGGTCGTACGCGTCGCGACGGCCAGCGCCTCGGCCGCCACCCGGGCGCGCCGTGCCTGCTCGGTCACGCCCGTGCCGGCGCCCTGGGCCGGTTCGTCCGTTCGCCGCTCGCTCACTCGCCACTCCTCACAGCAGCACCAGGTCGTCGCGGTGGACGACCTCCCGTTCGTACGCCGGGCCGAGCGCCGCGGCGAGTTCCGACGTGGAGCGGCCGAGCAGCCCGGGCAGCTCGACCGCGTCGTAGTTGACGAGCCCGCGGGCCACCGGCGCGCCCTGGGCGTCGACGAGGTCCACGGGATCACCAGCGGTGAACGCCCCGTCGACCGCGGTGATGCCGGCGGGCAGCAGCGACTTGCGCCGCCCGACCACGGCGGCGACCGCGCCCGGGTCGAGGTGCAGCCGACCCCGCGGCGAGGTGGCGTGCGCGAGCCAGAACAGGCGCGCCGCCGGGCGCTGCCGCCGCGGGTGGAAGAACGTGCCGACCGGCTCGCCGGCCAGCGCGGCGCCGGCCAGCGGGGCGGCCGTGAGCACCACCGGGATGCCGAATCCGGTGGCGATCCGGGCCGCCTCCACCTTGGTCACCATGCCGCCGGTGCCGACGCCGGAACGCCCCGCGCCGCCGATCACCACGCCCGCCAGGTCCTCCTCGCCGCGTACCTCGGCGATCCGGGTCGACTCGGGCCGCGCCGGGTCGCCGGTCCAGAGCGCGTCGACGTCCGACAGGAGCACCAGCAGGTCGGCGTGGACCAGCGCGGCTACGAGCGCGGCGAGCCGGTCGTTGTCGCCGAACCGGATCTCCTCGGTGGCCACCGTGTCGTTCTCGTTGACGATCGGCACCGCCCGCAGGTCGAGCAGTTTGCGCAGCGTCCGGTACGCGTTGCGGTAGTGCGCCCGCCGCGTGACGTCGTCGACCGTGAGCAGCACCTGGCCCACGGTGAGTCCATGCCGGGCGAAGCTGGCCGCGTACCGCCCGATGAGCTGCCCCTGCCCGACGCTGGCCGCGGCCTGCTGGGTGGCCAGGTCGCGCGGGCGTCGGGACAGGCCCAGCGGGGCCAGACCGGCCGCGATCGCGCCGGAGGAGACGAGCACCACCTCCCGGCCGTCGGCGGCCAGCGCGCCCAGGGTGTCGACCAGCGCGTCGACCCGCTCGGCGGCCAGCCCGCCGGACGGGGTGGTCAACGAGGAGGATCCGATCTTGACGACGACCCGCCGGGCCGCCGTTACCGCTTCGCGCACCCGACCATTCTGCGTGGTCACGGCAGCGGCGCCTCGGCGCGTTCCCATATGGTGGCCGATTGTGACACCGGACGAGTACGTCGAGGCCGTGCTGGACCTCGTGGAGCGGATCCCGCCCGGACGGGTGATGTCGTACGGCGCGATCGCGGACGCCCTCGCCGAGCGCTCCGGCCGCGCCTCGGCCCGGCTCGTGGGCACCATCATGGCGCGGCACGGTGGCGCGGTGCCCTGGCACCGGGTGGTCGCCTCGTCGGGGCGCCTGCCGCCGGGCCACGAGCGGGAGGCGCGGGCCCGGCTGCGTGCCGAGGGGACGCCGCTGCGCGGAGCCGGGGTGGACATGGCGGCGGCGAGCTGGTCGCCGGAAGAGACGATGTGACCAGTGCCATAACGTGAGTAACATTCGGCGCCATGGACGCGCCGCCGGCTGACCCGGCTCCGGTCCGGGGTGCCCTGCCGCGTCGGGTGCACGCCGGCTACGCGCTCGGCTCCCTGGCGACCGGCGCCTTCGGCACCGTGCCCGGTCTGCTGCTGCTGCCGTACCTCACCGACACGCTCGGTGTGGCCGCCGGGCTGGCCGCCCTGCTCGTGCTCGGCCCGAAGGCGTGGGACGTGCTGGTCAACCCGGTGGCCGGGCGCGTGTCCGACCGCACCCGGTCGCGCTGGGGCGCCCGAAGGCCGTACCTCCTGGTCGCGGGGCTCGCGCTCGCGGTGCTGTTCGCCGCCATCTTCGCCGCGCCGTTCGGCGCCGGTCGCGCCGCCGCGGCGTACGTCGCGGTCGCGTTCCTCGCCACGGCCACCGCGTTCGCTTTCTTCCAGGTGCCGTACGTGGCCATGCCCGCCGAGTTGACCGACGACTACGCCGAGCGCACCCGGCTCATGACCTGGCGGATCGCCGTCCTGGCGCTGGCCATCCTGGTCTCCGGCGCGGTCGCCCCCGTGGTGGTGACGGCGGGCGGCGAGGGGCTCGCCGGGCACCGCTGGATGGGGCTCTTCGTGGCGGCGCTGATCGTGCTGGGCGCGGTCGGCGCGTTCCTGGGCACCGCCGCCGCGCCCACCGGCCAGGTACGCCTCAGCGAGCCGACGCTGCGCGCCCAGCTCGCGGTGGCCGGCCGCAACCGGCCGTTCCGGGCGCTGCTGCTCTGCTTCGTGGTGCAGTCCGCCGGGGTGGCCACCATCCTCGCCGGGGTCAACTACTTCGCCGACCAGATCCTGCGCGATCCGGAGACCGGCGCCACCCTGCTCTTCGCCTGCTTCGTGGGGCCGGCGCTGCTCGTCATGCCGGTCTGGACGCGGGTGGGCGCCCGCGTGGGCAAGCGCGCCGCCCTGGTGGCCGCGTCGCTGCTGCTCGCGATGGGCGCGGCGGCGCTCGTCGTGGCCCCGCTGCTGCCGGCGGCCGCCGTGTACCCGGTGGTCGCGCTGGTGGGCGCCGGGTACGCGGGGCAGCAGGTCTTCGCGCTCGCCATGCTGCCCGACTGCATCGCCTGGGACGAGGCGCGCACCGGCCGGCGGCAGGCTGGCGTCTTCACGGGCGTCTGGACGGCGGGGGAGACGTTCGGGCTGGCGCTCGGACCCGGCATCTACGGCCTCGTGCTCCAGATCGCCGGCTACGTCTCCTCCGACACCGGCACGGCGGCCGCGCAGTCCGACGGCGCCCGCCTCGGCATCCTGCTCGGCTTCACGGCGCTGCCCGCGCTGCTGGTGGCCGTGCCTCTGCTGGCGCTACGCCCGTACAACCTGACCCCGAGTCGCCTGCAGCCCACCGCGCCGGCCGATCATGCAGTCGTGGTGGGGGACGAAAGCCGCTGATTTGCACGGAAGGGGCACCACAACTCCATGATCGACGAGAAGACCGACGGGACCGCGTTGCCGGAGCACGGACTGCCCGCCGAGCAGGTGCTCGACGAGATCCGCGCGCTCCGGGCGGCGGACCGGCCCACGCACGGCGGGACGCTCTTCGCGTACGTCTACGACCCCGCCGTACCGGGCCTCGACGCGCTGGCCGCGGCGGCCCACGCGGCCTGCGCGCACGTCAACGGGCTCGACCCGACCGCCTTCCCGTCCCTGCTCGCCATGGAGAACGCCCTGGTCGGCGCGGCGGCCCGGCTGCTCGGGGGCGGGCCCGGCGGCGCCGCCCCGGACGTGGTGGGCAGCGTCACCAGTGGCGGCACCGAGTCACTGATCCTGGCGGTGAAGGCCGCCCGGGACGCCCGTCCGGAGATCACCGCGCCGCGGCTCGTCGTGCCGTCGAGCGGGCACGCGGCCTTCGCCAAGGCGGCGCACTACCTGCGGGTGGCGCTCGACGTGGTGCCCGTGTCCCCGGAGACCCTGCGTCCCGACCCGGCCGCCGTGGCCGCCGCCATCGGGCCCGACACCGTCCTCGTGGCGTGCTCCGCGCCGTCGTACGCCCACGGCGTGATCGACCCGGTCGCCGAGATCGCGGAGGCGGCCGCCGCGGCCGGCGTGCGCTGCCACGTGGACGCCTGCTTCGGCGGCTGGACGCTGCCGTACCTACGCAGGCTCGGCGCGCCGGTTCCGCCGTTCGACTTCACGGTGCCCGGCGTCACCTCGATCTCCGTGGACCTGCACAAGTACGCGTACGCCCCGAAGGGCGTGTCCGTGCTGCTGCACCGCGACCCGGCGCTGCGGGCACCGCAGTACTTCGCGTACGCCGACTGGCCCGGGTACACGATGGTCAACCCGACTATCGCCTCGACGCGGTCGGGTGGCCCGATCGCCGCCGCGTACGCCACGGTCCGGCACCTCGGCGACGACGGCTACCTGCGGCTCGCGGCGGCGACGCGGGACGCCGTGGCCGGCCTGGCCGACGCCGTACGCGGCGTGCCCGGGCTGCGGCTGGTGGCCGAGCCGGAGTCCACCGTCGTCTGCTTCACGAGCACCGACCCCGGTCTCGACCTCTTCGTGCTCGTCGACGAGCTGACCGCACGCGGCTGGCACACCCAGCCCCAGCTCACGTACGCGGACCTGCCGGCGAGCGTGCACCTCACGGTGACCGCCGCGGTGGCGCCCCGGGTGGCCGAGTTCGGGCCCGCCCTGGCCGACGCGGTGGCCGCGGCCCGGGCGGCCGGCCCCACCGAGCTGCCCCCGGAGCTGCTGGCGCTCGCCGGCACCCTGACCCCGGACGCGCTCACCCCGGACCTGGTCGCCGGGCTCGCCGCGGGCCTGGGCCTCGGATCCGCCGCCACCGCCGCCCCCGACGCCCGCGCCACCGCCGCCCCCGACGCCACCTCTGGCGCGGCAGACGCCACCGCGACCGCTGCCGGGCCGCTGCCCGGCCGGATGGCACCGGTCAACACGCTGCTCGACGCCGCGCCGCCGGCGCTGCGCGAACGGCTTCTCGTGGAGTTCGTCGGCCTGCTCCAGCACCCCGACTGGTGACCGAGGGTGCGGCCGCCGGGGCGGTCGCACCCTCGCGGTCAGCGGTAGCCGATCGTCACCTGGTTGTCGTCGAGGTCCGTCTCCAGCAGATGGTCCAGGCCCGGGCCTAGCCCCTGCGCCGCGACCGTGGCCCGGCCCGCGGTGAACGTCGCGCCCTTCGGCAGCCGGACGCCGAGACGCAGCGTGAGATTTCCACCGGCAGCGATCCGGCCGGTCAGGCACCGCAGCGGCGGACGGTACGCGCCGACGTCCGGCCCGCACCCGGCCCAGCCGTCGCCGTCCGGAGCGAGTGCCGCCGGCAGGTCCAGCGTGACCGCCACGGCGTCCGCCGCCCGGCCGTCCAGGTTGCGGATGCGCACCTCGACCGTGCCCGACCGGGTGCCGTCGTCGGGGTTCTCGGTGAGCACGAGGTCGGCGGCGGTGACGGCCACGTTCACCGAGTAGGGGTTGCGGGGGAAGGAGGTGGGCCCCTCGGCCTGGCCGAACCGGCCGTCCTCCCAGCGGTACCCGCGCCACTGCCGTTGCGACCACTCGCCGGGCCAGCCCCCACCCGGCGCCAGGTCGGCGACCTGCACCCGGACCAGCCCGTCCGCCCGGACCGTGACGTCGACCAGCCACTGCGGCTTGTCCCGCGAGCTGGCGACCACCCGGCCCATCGTGACGATCTCGCCGGCCTCGTTCCGGTCGAACGCCACCACCTGCGCCGGGCCGCCGGTGCCGAGCAGGCAGTGCACCAGGGCGACGGTCTCGGCGGCCCCGTCGCCGTCGACGTCGCCGTACGCGAGTCCTTCAAGCACATTCGTGCCGTCCCTGGTCGCCTCACCGACCATCCGGGCCCCCTCGTCCGGGCATCCGGGCCCCGGCCGCCAGGCGGGCAGGTCGAGACGGGCGGCGAGCAGGTCCCGCTCGCTGATCCGGCCGTTCGGCACCTCCGGGGCGCGCGAGGTCGGCGGCGGCGACGACGGGCTCACGGACGGGCTCGCGGAGGGCGTTGGGGTGGGCGGGGTGGGCGTCGGAGTGACCGCCGGGGGCACGGGCGGCGGTGCGTCGCGGCGCAACGCCGCCGTGGCGGCGATGGGAGCCACCACCAGGGCGACGGCGACGGCCGCGCCGGCCACCACCGCGGCCCGGCGACGGCGTCGCAGCGTACGGCGGGCGGCGTCCGGTCCCGGCCCGTCGACCCGTACCGTGAGCTCCTGCCGGTACGCGGCGAAACGCGTCCGCAGCGGATCGTGCTCAGCCATGGTCGACCCCCTCCATGTTCTCGTCGAGCAGCGCGGCCAGCGCCGCCCGGCCCCGGTGCAGCCAGGACTTGACCGTCCCTTCGGGTACCTCTTCCTGCCGCGCGATCTGGGCCACCGACAGGTCGGCCAGGTAGTGCAGGACGACCGCCCGCCGATGGTTCGGTGGCAGCGCCGCGAGCGCGTCCTCGATGGCCACCCGGTCCGGTGTCGGCCCCGCGACCTGTGGCTCGACCCGGCGTTGCCGGAGCAGGTGGTCGCGGGCCGTCCGCAGGCGTCGCCACCGGCTGCGGGCCAGGTTCCACGCCACCTGGCGGACCCAGGCCACCGGGTCGTCGTAGCGGAGGAGCTTCTCCCATCGGGCCAGTGCCCGGCAGAACGCCTCCTGCGCCAGGTCCTGCGCCTGGCCCAGATCCCCGGTGTACGCGCAGAGCTGCGCCGTCACGCTGCGGTAGTGCGCGTGGTAGAAGTCGTCGAAGGTGATCGCCGGATCCCCCCGTCCGGCGACGTCGACGGCCGGTGGTTCGTTCGCGCGCGCCCCCATGGTCACTGTCACTGTCCCCTCCCCGTTTGGGCCGCCGTGCGGACCGACGCCGATAACACTCCCTCCCGGCTCAACCGGTTGCGGCCGGTGCTGCCCGACACCCGACAGCACCGGGCGACCTCCGCCCGGTCCCGGCGGCCGGCGGGAACGCGGGCGGGCTGTGGTTGACTGGGTCGGAGGTTCGGGGAAGGAGGCGGTCGTGCAGCTACCGGCGGTGCTCGGCGAGCCGATCCGGTTCGTGCTGAACTGGGGCCGCCGCTACTCGCTCTGGGTGTTCAACTTCGGCCTGGCCTGCTGCGCCATCGAGTTCATCGCGACCAGCATGAGCCGCCACGACTTCATGCGGCTCGGTGTGATCCCGTTCGCGCACGGCCCGCGCCAGGCCGACCTCATGGTGGTCTCCGGCACGGTCACCGACAAGATGGCGCCGGCGATCAAGCGGCTGTACGACCAGATGCCCGAGCCGAAGTACGTGATCTCCTTCGGCGCCTGCTCCAACTGCGGCGGTCCGTACTGGGACTCGTACTCGGTGACCAAGGGCGTCGACCAGCTCATCCCGGTGGACGTCTACGTGCCCGGCTGCCCGCCCCGGCCGGAGGCGCTGCTGCACGGGATCCTGCGCCTCCAGGAGAAGATCGCCGCCGAGCGGTCCGGCGTCGGCGGGGTGTCCCGCCCGGATCTGCTTGCGGCTCCCGTCGACGCGCCGCCCCGCGACGGCGCCGCGCCGCGTTCCGTGGCGTCGCTCACCGCCCCGCCGGTACGCCCACCCGGGAGCTGACCGGCCGGCCGAGTTGTCGCTGGCGGGCGCGGATTAGCCTGCGCACCATGAGCACCTCCGCGGAGCGCCGCGCCGCCCACATCGTCGACGTGCTGATCGACGAGTTCGGCCCGTCGATGGCCCTCGACCCCGCCGCCTTCCGCCGCAAGTTCCGCAAGATGGCCGCGTCGCCGTTCGCGTTCTACCGGGGCAGCGCGTCGCTCTTCTACGCCGACCAGCGCGGCGACTTCGCCGACGACCGGTTCCTCGACGACCGGACCAGCCGGGTGTGGATCCACGGCGACCTGCACGCGGAGAACTTCGGCACCTACATGAACGCCTCCGGGCAGCTGGTGTTCAACGTGAACGACTTCGACGAGGCGTACGTGGGGCCGTTCACCTGGGACCTGCGGCGTTTCGCGGCGAGCGTGGCGCTCCTCGGCTACGCCAAGGCGCTCTCCGACCGGGTCATCACCGACCTGGTGACCGGCTTCGCCCGGTCGTACCTCACCGAGCTGCGGGCGATCGCGGCCGGCGGGGACGACGCGATCGGCTCAATCACCCTCGACAACGCCGACGGCGTGCTCCGGCGGGTGCTCCAGCAGGCCCGGCTCAGCACCCGCGTCGACCTGCTCGCGGCGCAGACCACCGTCGACAACTACGAGCGCCGGTTCTCCCTGGGCGACGGGGTGTTCGAGATCGACGCCGACACCCGCGACAAGGTCTGCGACGCCTTCCAGGACTACCTGGGCACGCTGCCCACCTCGTCGGCCCGGCTCCGGCCCGTCGAGGCCCGGATCAAGGACGTGGTGCTGCGCAAGGGCGTGGGCATCGGCTCGGCCGGGCTGCCCTCGTACAACCTGCTGCTCGAAGGGCACACGCAGGCGCTGGAGAACGACGTCGTCATCTACATGAAGCAGGCGCAGGTCCCGGCGGTGGCGCGGCACATCGCCGACGAGACGGTCCGCGCGTACTTCCAGCACCAGGGGCACCGGACGGCCGAGTCGCAGCGGGCGTTGCAGGCGCACGCCGACCCGTGGCTGGGCTTCACCGCACTGGACGGGGTCGGCCAGCTCGTCGCCGAGGTGTCCCCGTACGCCGCGGACCTCGACTGGGCCGACGTCAACGAGCCGGAGGAGCTGGCCGGGGTGCTCGCCGACCTGGGCCGGGCGGTGGCGCGGATGCACTCGGTCGCCGACGACGAGTCCAGCCACGACCTGGTCGACTACTCGACCGAGGAGGCCATCGTGGCGGCCGTCGACCCGGACGAGGCGGGTTTCGTGGCCCACCTGGTGGAGTTCGCCACCGCGTACGGCCTGCGGGCCCGGGAGGACCACCAGCTCTTCGTGGACCTGTTCCGCAACGGGAGGCTGCCCGGCATCTGACCGGCGACCCGCTCAGACCGCGAACTCCAGCACGACCTTGATGTCGTTGGGCCCCGGGACGTACGCGTCGGCGTACCCGGAAACGGGGACGCGCCGGCTGATGAGCGAGGCCAGCCACAGCGGGTCGGCGCGACGCAGCGCCTCGGCGGCCAGGTCCCAGTGCCGGCGGTTGGCGTTCACCGACCCGAAGACCACGTTGTTCTCCAGCACCAGCGAGCGGTTGAGCGCGCCCGCGTCGAAGTCGATGGTGCGGCCGCCGCTGGAGACCCCGGCCAGGCAGACGATCCCGGTGGGCGCGGCCTTGCACATCACGTCGAGCACCACCTTGGGCGCGCCGGTGCACTCGATGACCACGTCCGGGTCGAAGTCCAGGTCGTCGACCCGCGTCGAGTGGTACGTGGCGCCCAGCGCGCGGACCAGTTCCGGTTTCGGGCCGGTGGTGGCCAGGTCGAGCACGTGCACCACGAGCCCGCGCTGGCTGGCGAGCAGGGCGGCGAGCAGGCCGATGGGCCCGGCGCCGGTGACCAGGACGGTCCGCGGTTGCCACTCGGCCCGGTGCCCGATCCGCTCGACGTGGTCCCAGGCCTTGGCCACGATACTGGTCGGTTCGAGCAGCATCCCGACCTGGCCGAGCGACCGGTCCAGCGGGACGGCGAACCGGGGCTGGAGGCGCCAGCGTTCCCGGGCGAAGCCGGGCAGGGCCTTGATGCCGTGCTCGGTGTAGCGGCCGTTGCGGCACATGTCCCACTCGTCGACGGCGCAGTTCGTGCAGGGCACCGGGTCGGGGTGGCGGACGATACCGACGACCAGGTCACCGGGCTGAAGCGTGCCGGTCGGGTCCTCCAGGACGCGACCGAGGGACTCGTGCCCCAGCACCAGACGCCGCTCACCGGGCGGCGCCTCGCCGTACTGCCCGGCGATGATCTCGTGGTCGGTGCCGCAGATACCGACGGCCAGCGCCTCGACGAGGATCGCGCCCTCCTCAGCAGCCGGTTCGGGCTGGTCCTCGACCAGCTCCAGTGAATCGGCGACTCCGGGTGTCACAGTCACAGCGCGCACAGTCCTCATCTTGGCCTGCCCGCCCGCGTCCCGCCTCGCAAAGCGGCAGATGCCCGCGACCCGAGCGACCACGCCTGCGGGCGGCCCGGCACGATCCGCCAGCACGCGCCCTAGGATCAGCGGCATGACTCCGGAAGAGGTCGGTGCCCGGATGGCCGCGCTGCTGGCGCCGGCCGAGGCCACCCCGTCGGTCTCCGGTGGCCAGCGGCACGCGCGCGCCACCGTCGACGTGCCGGCGGCGACCTGGCGGGACGCGGTCCGGGCGGCCCGCGACGACGCGGAGCTGCACTGTGACTTCTTCGACTGGCTCTCCGCCGTCGACGAGCTGGCCGAGGGGTTCGACGTGGTGGCCCACCTGTGGTCCACGCGGCACCGGCACGGCCTGCTGCTGCGCACCCGCGTGCCCCGGGAGACGCCTTCGGTGGCCTCGGTGGTCGACGTCTTTCCCGGTGCGGCGTGGCACGAGCGGGAGACGCACGAGATGTTCGGCATCGACTTCGCCGGCCACGACGGGCTGCTCCCGCTGCTGCTGCCCCCCGAGTTCGAGGGCCACCCGTTGCGCAAGGAGTTCGTGCTGGCCTCCCGGGTGGCCAAGCCGTGGCCGGGCGCCAAGGAGCCCGGCGAGTCCGAGGCCGGCGGTGGCCGGCGGCCGATCCGCCCGCCGGGTGTGCCGGCGCCGGGCGAGTGGGGCGTGGTGCCGACCCCGGCGGGCGCGGGCGGCGCGGGGGAGGGACCGCGTGGCGGCGTACCGGCCCGGCCGGCGCGCGAGCGTCCGGCCCGTCCCGCGCGTACCGCCAACGCCGGCCCCGGCCGGGGCGCGAGCGACGCCGGTCCCGCGCCGGGCGCGAGTGACGCCGGTCCGCTGCCGGGCGCGCCCGGCGGTCGCGCTCCCGGCGCGGCCCGCTCCGGCCCGCCCGCCGACCGTCCGTCGCGGCAGGGCCCGGCGGCGACCGAGCGGGCCGACGACGACGGAGGTACGCCCTGATGCCGCTCTGGGTGGAGCTGCTGATCCGGGTGGCCGGCGTGCTGGTCGCCTTCCTCACCCTGCCGCTGCTCGTCGGCCAGGCCGAGCACAAGGTGATGGCGCACATGCAGGGCCGGCTCGGTCCCATGTACGCGGGCGCGTTCCACGGGTGGGCGCAGCTCGTCGCCGACGGGATCAAGTTCGTGCAGAAGGAGGACGTGACGCCGCGCGAGGCGGACCGGCCGGTCTTCCGGCTCGCTCCGGCCGTCGCCCTGGTGCCGTACCTGCTGGTGCTGCTGGTGATCCCGCTCGGCCCGGGCGACCTGGTGGGGCAGCCGCTGGACGTCGGGCTGTTCTTCGTGCTCGCGGTGGTGGGCATCGGCGTGCTGGCGGTGCTCATGTCGGCGTGGGCGTCGGCCAACAAGTACAGCCTGCTCGGCGGGCTGCGCGGCGCCGCCCAGCTGCTCGGCTACGAGCTGCCGCTGGTGCTGGCGGCCGCCTCGGTGGCGATGGCCGCGGGGACGCTGAGCCTGTCCGGCATCGTCGAGGCGTGGCGCCCGTGGTGGCTGCTCTGGCAGGCCCCCGCGATGATCGTCTTCTTCCTCGCCGGGCTCGCCGAGATCCGCCGGCCGCCGTTCGACATGCCGGTGGCCGACTCCGAGCTGGTGTTCGGCTTCATGACCGAGTACACGGGCCTGCGGTTCGCGTTCTTCCTGCTGGCCGAGTACGTCGGCATCGTGGTGATCGCCGCGCTCACCACGGTGCTGTTCCTGGGCGGCTGGCACGGCCCGTTCGCCGACGCGCAGCTCGGCTGGCTCTGGACGCTGCTGAAGGTGTTCGCCGTCGCCTTCCTGATCATCTGGCTCCGGGTGTCGTACCCCCGGCTGCGCGAGGACCAGCTCCAGCGCCTGTGCTGGCTGGTGCTGGTCCCCGCGTCGCTCGCCCAGCTCGTCCTCACCGCCGCCGTGCGCGTGGCGCTCTGACCCTGCCCGGGCCCCGGCTCAGCGCAGCGGGGTGTGTGCGGGGTCGACGCGCTCTGCCGGCGGGGGCGGCGGGGGCGGGGTGCCGTCGCCGAACGGGCGGCCGCCGAGCGCCTCCCGGCCGTGCGGGGTGAGCCAGTTCGCGAGGTCGGGGCCGAGCGGCACGACGCCGGTCGGGTTGATGTCCCGGTGCACCTCGTAGTAGTGCCGCTTGATGTGGTCGAAGTCGATGGTGTCGCCGAAGCCCGGCGTCTGGAACAGGTCGCGGGCGTACGCCCACAGGACCGGCATCTCGGTGAGCTTCTGCCGGTTGCACTTGAAGTGACCGTGGTAGACGGGGTCGAAGCGGACCAGCGTGGTGAACAGCCGCACGTCCGCCTCGGTGATGGTGTCGCCCACCAGGTACCGCTGGTCGCGCAGGCGGTCGCTCAGCCAGTCCAGCCGGTTGAACAGCTGGTGGTACGCCTTCTCGTACGCCTCCTGGCTGCCGGCGAACCCGCAGCGGTAGACGCCGTTGTTGACGTCCCGGAACACCACGGCGTTGACCTCGTCGATCTCCGCGCGCAGCCGCTCCGGGTACAGCTCGGGCGCGCCGTCGCGGTGGTACGCCGTCCACTCGGTGGACAGGTCGAGGCTCATCTGCGCGTAGTCGTTGGTCACCACCTGCCCGGTCGGCACGTCCACGATCGCCGGCACGGTGATGCCCCGGTCGTAGCCGGGGAAGCGCTTGAAGTACGCCTCGGCCAGCCGCTCGATGCCGAGCACGGGGTCACGCCCGTCCGGGTCGAGGTCGAACGTCCAGCTCCGCTTGTCGTGCGTGGGCCCGGCCACCGCCATGGAGAGGTCGTCCTCCAGGCCGAGCAGCCGGCGGACGATGATCAGCCGGTTCGCCCACGGGCAGGCGCGGCTGACCGCCAGCCGGTACCGCCCGCGCTCCACCGGCCAGCCGTCCCGCCCGTCGGCCGTGATCCGCGTCGCGATGTAACGCTGGTCGCGGGTGAACTCGCCGCCCGGCTCGACGTACTTGCCGCCGGTGCGCAGCAGAGCCTCCTCGCCGGTGCCGGTCGATCCACCCTCGCTGGTCGTGCCCACGCCGTTCCTCCGATCGTGTCGCCTCGCCCCATTCTGGCCGCTCGGCGGGCGTCGGGCGTGGTGAGTGCGCTCACCCGCCCGGCGTTACCCTGCACCGGTGACCGACACGGAGGCCGCGGCGCGGCGGTTCGTCACCGATGTGTGGAACGCCGGGCGCGAGGAGTCGGCGTACGACCTCGTCGCACCGGAGTGCCCAGGCCTGGGCGGCGGCACCGGCCCGGAGGCGACGCTGGCCTGGCACCGGGATCGCCGGGCGGCCTTCCCGGACCTGCGCTACAAGATCGTCGACCTGGTGGCCGCCGGCAACCGGGTGGCCGTGCACTGGCGGGCGGCCGGCACGCAGGCCGGACGGTTCGGGCCGGTGCCACCCACCAACCAGGTGGTCAGCTACTCGGGTGCCACGTTCCTGCGCTTCGACGACGCCGGTCGGATCGTGGACGTGTGGAGCTGCAACGAACTGTTCCAGCTCCTCCAGCAGCTCGGCGTCGAGATGCTGCCGCCCGCTGGCGGGATCACCGGCTCCGCGGGGTGATCCGACTGATCGGTAGGTTGATCGGGAAGGGCTCGCCGGTGTCGACGAATTTCGTCCACCGACCGGTCTCGGTGTAGATCTCGTTCACCGCGTCGATGCGGTAGGTGATGACCTCCAGGGCGCCATCCTCCGTCTCGACCCGCCAGTAGTACGGGATGCCGGCCTGGGCGTAGAGCGCCGGCTTCAACACCCGGTCGATCGAGCGGGTGCTCGGGGAGACGACCTCGATGGCGAGAACCACCTCGTGCGGCTCGTATCGGGACGGTTCGCGCGCCGCCGCGGCGGACGTGGTCACCAGTACGTCCGGGATGAAGGAGCGGGTCTTGCTCATCCGCACCTCGACCCCCTGCGTGACGTCGTATTCCTCGGGGCACTCGGCTTCGAGCGCGACACCGAGACGCATCGCGATGGTCTGGTGCGTGCGGGTGGGAGAGGGCGACGTCAGCAGCACTCCATCGAGCAGTTCCCGGCGGCGGCCATCCTCGGGCAGCGCATCCAGATCGTCTGTCGTCCACCCGCCCTCGGGCGGGTAGTCGCTCTGCAGCGCGGCGGTCATGGCGGGTCCTTCCAGGCGCGTCGTTCTCCCCGAGTCCACGGTACCGCCGGTCAGGGTCGGGTGGTGGTCGCGCGCGCCGGTGGCACAGGGCAGGATGGTCCGCATGACCGACCGCAGCGAGCGCACACCGGACGACAGAGCCGGTGACCGCGGCCTGCCGGGCGCGGGCCTGGTCAAGGGGCTGGCGGTCACGCTGAAGACGATGACCCGGCGTTCCGTCACCCAGCAGTACCCGGACGTGGCCCCCGAGCTGCCGCCCCGCTCGCGCGGGGTGATCGCGTTGCTCGAGGAGAACTGCACGGTCTGCATGCTCTGCGCCCGCGAGTGTCCGGACTGGTGCATCTACATCGACTCCCACAAGGAGGAGGTGGCGGTGCCGGGCGCCGCCCGCCCCCGCCAGCGCAACGTGCTCGACCGGTTCGACATCGACTTCTCGCTCTGCATGTACTGCGGCATCTGCGTCGAGGTCTGCCCGTTCGACGCGCTCTACTGGTCGCCGGAGTTCGAGTACGCCGAGTACGACATCAAGGATCTGCTGCACGACAAGGACCACCTCGGCGAGTGGATGGGCACCGTCCCGCCGCCGCCGGCGCACGACCCCCACGGGGAACCGGCCAAGGAGGAGGCCAGCGCCGCCCGCAAGGCCGCGGTCCCCGCCGCCCGGCCCGCCGCGCCACCGGTACGCCCCGAGCCCGGCGCGCCCGGCGAGGCGACCCCATGACCGGTGCGGACGTGCTGCTGCTCGCGCTCGGCGCGGTGGCGGTCGGCTCGGGTGTCCTCGTGGTCACCACGAAGCACCTGGTCCGGGCCGGTCTCTACCTGGTGGTCTGCCTCGGCGCGCTGGCCGGCGACTACCTGGTGCTCACCGCCGAACTGGTGGCCTGGGTGCAGGTCCTCATCTACGTGGGCGCCGTGGTGGTGCTGCTGCTGTTCGCGGTGATGCTCACCCGGGCGCCCATCGGCGCCTCCGACGACCTCGACCGGCCCGGCTGGCCGGCCGGCCTCATCGGCGGCGGGGCGGGGCTCGGCCTCGCCGCGCTGCTGGTCGACGCGTACCGGTGGACGGCCGTGGACCTGCCCGAGGCGGGCACGGCCGAGCGGCTCGGCGGCGAGATCTTCCGCGGTTGGGTGCTGCCGTTCGAGGTGCTCTCGGTGCTGCTGCTCGCCGCGCTGGTCGGCGCCGTCGTGCTGTCCCGTCCGGACATCGGGCGAACCGCGCCGGCGCGCGGAACGGAGGCCCGGTGAGGCCGGTCATCCCGTACGTCACGGCGGCGCTGCTGTTCGGCCTCGGCGCGTACGGCGTGCTCCGCCGCCGCAACGCCGTCCTGGTCCTGATGGCCGTGGAGCTGATGCTCAACGCGGTCAACCTGATCCTGGTCACCGCGGACACCACGGTGCGGGCGGCGTTGCCGCACGGCGGGCAGGTCTTCGCGCTGTTCGTCATCGTGCTGGCCGCCGCCGAGGTCGGCGTGGGTCTGGCCATCGTGCTCCAGCTCTACCGGCTGCGGGCCACCGTGGCCGTCGACGAGGTGCCGCTGGCCGAGCCGCCGGCCGTCGTACCCGCCGAGGTGCCGGCCACGGTGGGCGGCCCCGCCGACCCGCGGGACACCGACGGGAGGGAGGCGCGGTGACGACCTCCACGCTGCTCGGCGTGCTGCTGCCGGTCGTACCGCTGGCGGCCGGTCTCGTCGGCCTGCTGCTGCCGCCCTCGCCGCGCGGCCTGAACGGCGACGGCGTCGACGTCGAACAGCGCGCCCGCCGGGCCGCCATCACCCTCGGTGTGGCCGGCGCGGCCGGTGCGCTCGTGCTGGCGGTCGCCCTGCTGGCCACCCTGGACGGGCCGGCGGAGGCGCGCACCACCTGGGTCGACCTGGGCGGGCTGCGGGTCACCCTCGGCGTCCGGCTTGACGGCGTCGCGGCCCTGGTCGCCGTGGCGGTCGCCGCGGTCGCGCTGGCCGTGCAGGTCTACTCGATCGGCTACCTCAAGCGCGGGCCGCACGACGACGTCGACGTCGACCACCGCTACCCGCCGTACGCCGCGCAGATCAGCTTGTTCACGGCGGCCATGCTGCTGGTCGTGGTGTCCGGCGACCTCCTACTGCTGCTGGTCGGTTGGGAGGTGATGGGCCTCTGCTCGTACCTGCTCATCGCGCACGACCGCCGGCTGCCCGAGGCGCCCGCCGCTGCCATGAAGGCGTTCCTGGTCACCCGTGTGGGTGACGTCGGCTTCCTGCTCGGCATCGCGCTGCTCGGCGTGTCGGCGGGCAGCTTCCGGATCGCCGACGTGCTGGCCCACGACCACGCCTCCGGCACGCTCACGGCCGCCTGCCTGCTGCTGCTCGCCGGGGTCGCGGGCAAGAGCGCCCAGTTCCCGCTGCACACCTGGTTGCCGGACGCGATGGCCGGTCCGACGCCGATCAGCGCGCTCATCCACGCGGCCACCATGGTCGCGGCCGGCGTGTACGCCGTCGCCCGGCTCTACCCGCTCTTCGAGGCGGCGCCGGTCGCGCTGACCGTGCTCGGTGTGCTCGGCTCGGTCACGCTGCTGCTCGGCGCGTTCGCGGCCACCGCCCAGGACGACATCAAGCGGGTGCTCGCCTGGTCGACGGTGTCCCAGATCGGCTACATGACGGGCGCGCTCGCCGTCGGCTCCCCGGCGGCGGCACTGTTCCACCTGCTCACCCACGCGGCGTTCAAGGCGCTGCTGTTCCTCGCCGCGGGCGCGGTCATCCACGCCGTGGGCACCACGCTCATGTCGCGCATGGGCGGGCTGCGGCGCAGCATGCCGGTGACGTTCTGGTGCACGGCGGTGGGGCTGGGCGCCCTGGCCGGCGTGCCGCCGCTGGCCGGCTTCTGGAGCAAGGACGGCGTCCTCGCCGTGGCGCAGGCCGCCGCCCTCGACGGCGAGGGCCCGACCCCGTCCTGGGTCGGCTGGCTGGTCTGGCTCGCCGGGCTGGTCGGCGTCGCGGTCACCGCCTGGTACGCCACCCGCCTGCTGCTGCGCACGTTCCTCGGCGAGACCCGGGTGCCGCTGGCCCGTCCGCACGACGCGCCGGGCACGCTGCGCTGGCCGGTGCTGCTGCTCGCCGTGCCGGCCGCGGTGCTCGGCCTGGCCGGGTTCGCGGCCCCGTTCGCCGACCGGCTCCAGCCGGAGCCGCTGGCCAGCCCCGAGCACCCGTCCGACCTGCTCCCGGCCGAGCCGCTCGTGCACCTCACGCCGTCGATCGTGCTGCCGGTGGCGCTGCTGCTCCTCGGGGCGGGCCTGGCCTGGGCCCGCTGGCGGCGTGACCCGGCGGCCGACCCGGCCGCCGCGCTCGGTCCGCTGCGGCCGGTGTTCGCGGCGGCGTTCCGGCTCGACGACGTCCAGCACGCCCTCGTCGTACGCCCCGTCCGGGCGCTGGCCCGGGCCGTGCGGGCGGGCGACGAGCGGGTGGTCGACGGCGCGGTCGAGGGGAGCGGGCGGGCCGCGTCCGGCCTCGGCGCCGGGCTGGCGGTGCTGCACCGCGCCGCGCTGCCCCGGGCTGCCGCCGGGGTGCTGGCCGGCGCGCTGCTGATCGGGCTGGCCGCGGTCCTGATCGGAGGGACGGCGTGAGCGCCGGGGGAGTCCTGCTGGTCGCGGTGCTGGCGCTGCCGGGCCTCGGCGCGGCCGTGGTGGCCGCGATCCCCGCCGACCGGGCGGCCCGCCTGGTCGGCACGGTGGTCGCCGCGCTCACGCTGCTCGCCGCCGTGCCGCTCGCGGCCGGCGACCGGGGATGGTTCGCCTGGTCGGGCGCGGCGCCCGCGGTACGCCCGTGGCACCAGTTCGACGTGTCCTGGGTGCCCGCCCTTGACCTGCGGTTCCACCTCGGGGTGGACGGCGTCTCGTACCCGCTCGTGGTGCTGACGGCGCTGCTCACCCTGCTCTGCTGCGGCTACACGCTCTGGCGGGTGCCCGCCGGCGGTGGCAGCGGCCGGGCTCTGGTCGCGCTGCTGCTGGTCGTCGAGGTCGGCATCCTGGGCACGTTCCTCGCCCTGGACCTGGTGCTCTTCTTCCTGTTCTTCGAGGTCGTCCTGCTGCCCATGTACGCGGTGATCGCGGGCTGGGGCGGCGAGGACCGGCGGCGGGCGGCAAGGAAGTTCGCGCTCTACACGCTGTTCGGATCGGTCCTGCTGCTCGTGGGCGTCTACGTAGTGGTGGCCGCCGCCGGCACCGCCGACATCGTGGCGCTGACCGGGGGCGCCGGCCTCTCGCGCAACACCCAGCTCTTCGCGTTCACGCTGCTCGCGGTGGCCTTCGCGGTGAAGAGCCCACTGTGGCCGCTGCACTCCTGGCTGCCGGACGCGCACACCCAGGCGCCCACGGTGGGCAGTGTGGTGCTCGCCGGGGTGCTGCTCAAGATGGGCACGTACGGGCTGATCCGGGTGGCGGTCGGGGTGGCGCCGGAGGGCGCCCGCTGGGCCGCGCCGGTGCTCGGCGTGCTCGCGGTCGCCGCGATCCTGGTCGGCTCGCTGGTCTGCCTCGCGCAGTCGGAGCTGAAGCGGCTGATCGCGTACTCCAGCGTGGGGCACATGGGTTTCGTGCTGCTCGGCGTCGCCACGCTCACCGCCACCGGCATCCAGGCCGCGCTGATCGGCAACATCGCCCACGGGGTCATCACGGGCCTGCTCTTCTTCCTCGCCGGAGCGGTCAAGGACCGTACCCACACCGGGGCGCTCGCCGAGCTGTCCGGCCTGCGGGAGACCGCGCCCCGGCTCGCCGGGCTGCTCGGCTTCGCCGCCGTCGCCTCGCTGGGGCTGCCCGGGCTGGCCGGCTTCTGGGGCGAGGCGTTCGCCGTGATCGCCGCGGTCGAGGTCGGCGGAGCGCTCTGGACCACGCTCGGCGTGCTGGCCGCGGTCGGCGGGGCGCTCACGGCCGCGTACTTCCTGCGCCTGCTGCGCCAGGTCACGCACCACCGGCCGAGTCCGGCCGTCGACCGGCTCACACCGACCCTGGCCGGGGCGGAGGTCGCCGCCTGGGCGCCGCTGGTGCTGCTCGCGCTGGCGATAGGCCTGGCGCCCGTGCTGGTGCTGGGGGTGGCCGAGGCCCCGGTCGACGCCCTGGTGGAGGTGCTCCGGTGAGCGCGAGCCCGAGCGTGGTGCAGAGCGTCGACCATGTGGCGCTGCTCCCGGCGTACCTGGCCGCCGGGACCGCCGTCCTGGTCCTGCTCACCGATCTGGTGCTGGCTCGCCCCCGGGCCACCGTGGCGGTGGCCGCGCTGGGCGCGGTCGCCACCGCGCTCGGGGCGGGCCTGGTGGGCGCGGGCGGCGGACGGCGCACGTTCTGCGTGGGCGGTGACTGCTCGTACGTGTTCGGCGGTCGGGCCGCCCTGGTCGGGGCGGTGTTCGCCCTGCTCACCCTCGGCGTCCTGGGCCTGTCCGGCGGGCACCTGCGGGCAGGCCGGGCGCCGGCGGGGGAGTACTGCTTCCTACTCGCCTGCTCGATGACGGGCGGCGTGGTGCTCGGCGCGGCCGGCGACCTCATCACCCTGATCGTGGCCCTGGAGACGCTGACCCTGCCGCTCTACGTCCTGGTCGGGCTGCGCCGCGGCAGCCTGGCGAGCGCCGAGGCGGCGGTCACCTTCTTCGTGGTGAGCGTGGTGGCCACCACGGTGAGCCTGCTCGGGGCGGCCCTGCTCTACGCGGTCAGCGGCGGGCTGCACCTGGGCCGGGTCGGCGCGGTGCTCGCCGAGCGCCCGGAGGTGCACGACCTGCCGCTGACCGCGGCGGCCGTCGCGCTGCTCGTGCTCGGGCTCGCCTTCAAGGTGGCCGCCGTGCCGTTCCACGCCTGGGCGCCGGCCACGTACGACGGCGCGCCGCTGCCGGTGGCCGCGTACCTGTCGACGGCCTCGAAGCTCGGCGGTGTGGTGGCGCTGCTCGCGGTGGTGACGACGGCGCTGCCGGCCGACCGGACCGGCCCGGTGCTCGCCCTGCTCGCGGTGCTCACGATGACGGTGGGGAACCTGGTGGCCCTGCGTCAGCGGCGGACGGTCCGGCTGCTCGCCTGGTCGTCGGTGGCCCAGGCCGGCTACATCCTGGCCCCCCTCGGCGCGCTCGCGCTGGCGGCCGGCCGCACGGGCGAGGCACGGGCCGGCGCGTACGCGGCGGCGCTCGCGTACGCCGTGTTCTTCGTGCTGCTGGAACTCGCCGCCTTCGCCGGGGTGACCGCCCTGCGTCCGCCGGACGCCGACGGCGGCACGCTGGACGACCTGCGCGGGGCGGCCCGCCGGCACCCGTGGCTCGGCGCCGGCCTCGCGCTGGCCCTCATCGGGCTGGCCGGGCTGCCACCCGGCCTGGCGGGGCTCTTCGCCAAGGTCACGGTCGTCCGCTCGCTGCTGGACGGCGGGGCGGGCTGGCTCGCCCTGGTCGTGGCGGTGAACGCGGTCATCGGCCTGGCGTACTACCTGCGGCTGGCCGCCACCTTGTACGCGGCCCCGGCGGCAGCCGCCGCCGCGCCTCGGGCCCGCGCGGTGGCGGCCGTGCTGGGTGTGGCCACCGTGGCCGCCGTGGTGGTCGGGTTCGCCCCGCAGCTCGTGCTCGACCTCGCGGCCCGCTGACCCGCCTTCCTTCTCCTGGGTGCGCTCCCAGCGAATTCTCAGCCATATCGCGGATGGTTGACGGGTACCGGTGTGTTGAACCGGTCGACGGATCCCGGCGATCCGTGCACCGAAGGAGTGATCGTGCACCACAACCGTCTGAAGACCGCCGCGCTGCTCGGCCTGCTCACCGCGCTGATCCTCGGGGTGGGCTACTGGTTCGGCGGCAGTGGCGGCCTGGTCATCGCCGTCGTCATCTCGCTGCTGATGAACGGCATCAGCTACTTCTACTCCGACAAACTCGCACTGCGCGCGATGCGGGCGCAACCGGTCACCGAGGCGCAGTTCCCCGAGCTGTACCGGATGGTGCGTGAGCTGGCGACCGAGGCCCGCCAGCCGATGCCACGCCTCTACGTGAGCCCGACCGCGCAGCCCAACGCGTTCGCCACGGGTCGTAACCCGCAGCACGCGGCGGTCTGTGTCACCCAGGGCATCACCGAGGTGCTCGACTACCGCGAGCTACGCGGTGTGATCGGGCACGAGCTGTCGCACGTCTACAACCGGGACATCCTGATCTCCAGCGTGGCGGCCGGTCTGGCCGGCATCATCACCACCCTGGCGAACATCGCCTGGTTCATCCCGCTCGCGGGTGGCGACGACGAGGACGGCCCGAACCCGGCCGTGCTGCTGCTCACCATCATCCTGGGCCCGATCGCCGCGACGATCATCCAGCTCGCGATCAGCCGCAGCCGCGAGTTCCAGGCGGACGCGTCCGGCGCCCAGCTGACCCGCGACCCGCTGGCCCTCGCCAGCGCACTGCGCAAGATCGACGCGGTGGCACGCCAGCGGCCGCTGCCGGCACAGGGCAACCTGACCAGCACCGCGCACCTGATGATCGCCAACCCGTTCCGGCCCGTCGGCATCGCGGCGCTGTTCTCTACCCACCCGAAGATGGAGGACCGGGTCGCCCGCCTGGAGCGGATGGCCCTCAACACCGGTCCGGTGCAGTTCCTGCGCTGACCCGGTAGACCCGCACCACTCCGCCCGCACCCCACCGGGGTGCGGGCGGAGTGCTGTGTCGGCCGCGATATCCGCTTCATCTCGTACGACGTGCGGCGTTAGGGTCTAAGGCTCTGACACTCATTACATCCCCGGAGGTACGCGTGGCCGCTCTGCGCCAGTATCTGGGCGTCTGGCGGATTCCCGGCGCGCCGATGCTGCTGATCACCGGCATCATCGGCCGGCTCGGGATCGGCATGACCCCGCTGGCGCTGCTGCTGGTCGTCGAGCAGGTGACCGGGCGGTACTCCCTGGCCGCCGTGGCCGGCGGCATCTACGCGGTGGCCGGGGCCGCGCTCAGCCCCGTCGCCGGCCGGATCGCCGATCGGATCGGCCCCAGCCCCGTGCTGCTCGTCACCGCGGTCGCCCACCCGCTCGCGCTGACCGGCCTGCTGCTCGCCTCCCGGGCCGGCGCCGACGGGCTGGTGGTCATCTACGGGGCCGCCGCCGTGGCCGGCGCCACGTACCCGCCGCTGACCGCCGCCATCCGCGGAGCCTGGAACGACCTCACGGCCCCGGCCACCGGCCGGTACCACCTGCGCAACACCGCGCTCGCGGCGGAGACCTCCCTCTTCGAGATCGTCTTCGTGCTCGGGCCGCTGCTGGTGGCCGGCTTCGTGCTCGTCGCCGACGCGACCGCCGCGCTGGTGGGCGCCGCGGTCGTGACGCTCGTCGGCACCGTCGCCGTGGCGCTCGGCCGGGTGATGCGCGGGTGGCGGCCGCACTCCCGGGAACACCACGCCCGCGGGCTCGGCCCGCTGCGGGTCGCCGGCTTCCCGGCACTGCTGGTGTGCGTGGCCAGCCTCGGCATCGCGTTCGGGGCCGCCGGGGTGATCGTCCCGGCCTTCGCGGGCACCTACCGTCCCGCCGACGCGGAGAGCCTGGCCGGTGTGCTGCTGGCCGTCTGGGGCGTCGGCAGCGCGGCCGGTGGCTTCTGGTTCGGGGTCCGCAAGCCGGCGGTCACCATGACCCGGCAGTTCGCCGGGCTGCTCGCCGCCGTGGCGGCCAGCTTCGCGGTCTTCGCCGTGATGCCGAACCCGCTGGCGCTGGGTGTCGCGCTCGTCGTGGGCGGGGCCACCATCGCACCGGCGCTGACCCTGGAGAACACCCTGGTCGGCCGGATCGCCCCGGCCGGGATGCTGAACGAGGCGTACACCTGGGTGGTCACCATGTCGGTGGCGGCGAGCGCGGCCGGCGGCGCGGTGGCCGGGGTGATCGTGGACAACGCAGGCGGGGTGCCGTGGGCGTTCCTCTTCGCCGGGGCCGCGGTCGCCGTCGGGGCCGGGGTGGCGGCGCTGCCCGCCGGGCCCATCGCCCGCGCGGAGGCCGCCGCCGTACGCCTCGACGAGCCGGTTCCCGCCTGACCGGTGCGTGGCGCCGGCCCGGGCGGGTAACCCGTACGGCGTGTTCCTCTTCTTCTCGAACCGGGTCGGGTGCCTGGGCTCGCTGCTGCTCAGCGCGATCCTCACCGTGGTGCTGCTGCTGATCTTCAACCGCTGACCGCTGCGATGCTCTCAGGCCCCGGAGCGGCGC
Organism: Micromonospora costi; assembly: GCF_003626655.1. Taxonomy (GTDB): domain Bacteria; phylum Actinomycetota; class Actinomycetes; order Mycobacteriales; family Micromonosporaceae; genus Micromonospora; species Micromonospora costi. Next base: position 645,939 of record NZ_RBAN01000003.1, on the reverse strand, counting down.
ACGCTCCGGACCGCCCAGCGGACGCCCTGGTGGACGAGGACGCCCACGGCGGTGTTGGCGACGGCGAGCACGGCCGCGCCGAGCAGCTCCGGCCCCACGCCCATCGCGCCCGTCGCCACCAGCAGGACGGGCCACAGCAGCGCGGCGACGGCGAGCGCCAGCCGCCACCAGCGACCGGCGACCACGCCGAACAGGATCAGTGTCGGGATCATGGGCCCGCCCCCTTCCCCGCGACTCCACCATACGGTCGGGCCCGCCGGCGCGGAACGTCGCGCGCGGCCGGCCCGACCGGCGTCACGGCTGGTTCGCCGCCCGGTGGATCGACTCCGCGAGGCGCTTGATGGCCTGCAGCCGGCTGTCCCAGCGCGCGGCCACCGCCGCCATCGCGCGGGCCGCGACGTCGAGCCGTTCGGGGCGTACGGCGTAGCGGACCTCGCGCCCGTGCCGGTGCCCCTCGACGAGCCCCGCCCGTTCGAGGACCGCCAGGTGCTTGGCGACCGCCTGCCGGGTGAACGGCAGGTCGGCGGCGAGGGCGGTGGCCGTGGCGGGGCCCCCGGACAGGAGGATGTCGAGGAGCCGGCGCCGTCCGGGTTCCGCGATGGCGGCCCACAGCTCCTCGTCATCACTCCGGTCGGTCATGACGAGGCGGACCGCTGGGGCGCGTACGCGGTGAGCGTCGTGAGGTGGGTGTCCCAGCCCTTGGCGTGGTCGTTGATCGTGTCCTCCCTGACCTGCGGCGACCAGTCGACCTGGTCGTACCCGCTCTCCACCAGGCGGAGGCGGGTGTGTTCGCCCTCGGCGGTGAGCGTGAACTCGACCAGCAGAGAATTGTCCACACGCGCCTCGCTGCCCGCCGGGTGGGCCCACCGGAAGGCGAAGCGCTCGGGCGGCTCGGCCGCCTGCACCACGAGGTCCACGGGGATCGGTCCGTCGAGCTGGTTGACCCGGGGGCCGAAGACGAAGGTGCCGGCCCCGCCGGGGCGCAGGTCGATCCGGGCGTCGTCGCTGAACCACTGGCTGATCTGGGCGGGGTCCGTGAGCACCTGCCACACCACGTGCCGGGGTGCCTCGATCAGGATCTCGCGCTCGATGACCGTCATGATGCTGCCTCCTCCATGTGCAACCATTGGTTGCTCCTCACGCTAGCCGCCGCTCGACTGTCGCGCAACCAAAGGTTGCGTTTTCTCTTGTCCCCGCTGCTGGGCCGTCGCCGCCCGCGTCACGTCCAGCTGAGGCGCTGCCGCAGGAGGGACCGTTGCGCCGGGTTGGTCGTCAGCGTGAGGGCACGTTCGTCCGCGCTCCGCGCCCGGGCCGTCTCGCCGACGTCCCGGAGCAGCTCCGCACGGGTCGCGTGGAAGAGGTGGTAGCCGTCCAGGTCGCCGGCCAGGCGGTCCACCTCGGCGAGCGCGGCCGCCGGCCCGGTCACGTACCGCAGGGCGATCGCCCGGTGGAGCCGGGTGACCGGTGACGGCGCCAGGTGCAGCAGCATGTCGTACAGGACGGCGATCTGCGCCCAGTCGGTGTCCTCCCACCGGGCGGCCTCCGCGTGGCAGGCGACGATCGCGGCCTGCACCTGGTACGGGCCCGGTCGTCTCTGTGCCGCGGCGCGGGCCAGCAGCCGGCCCGCGTCGGCGATGGCCTCGTGGTTCCAGAGCGACCGGTCCTGGTGCGGCAGCTGCACGATGTCGTCGTTACGGTCGAAGCGGGCGCTCGCCCGCGCCCGGTGGAGCCGGATCAGGGCGAGCAGGCCGGCCACCTCGGGTTCGGTGGGCATGAGCTGGTGCAGCAGCGCGGCGAGGAACTCGGCGTCGTCCGCGAGGTCGCGGGCCTGGGCGTGGTCGCCGCCGGTGGACAGGTAACCCTCGTTGAACAGCAGGTAGATGACGGCGAGGACCTCGGCGAGGCGGTCGGCGAGATCGTCCGCGGACGGGACCCGGTAGGGGATGCCCGCGTCGCTGATCTTCCGCTTGGCGCGGGTGATGCGCTGCCCGACGGTGCTCTCCGGGACGAGGAACGCCTTGGCGATCTGCGCGGTGGTCAACCCGCAGACCACCCGCAGGGTCAGGGCGACCTGGGCGGTGCGGGGCAGCGCCGGGTGACAGCAGGTGAAGATCAGCCGTAGTCGGTCGTCGGGTCGCGGCTCCGGTGGCCACGGCACCAGGGCGAGCTTCTGCCGGTGGCGATGCGCCCGTCGCAGGTGGTCGAGGCCGCGACGGCGGGCCACGGTGTACAGCCACGCGTCCGGCCGGTCCGGGATGCCCTCGACCGGCCAGTGCGTCAACGCCGCCTCGACGGCGTCCTGGACGAGATCCTCGGCGGCCGCGAAGTCGCCGACCAGAGGCACGAGGGACGCGGCGAGCCGGCCCGCGTGGTCGCGCACCACACGGGCCAGCTCGGCGTGCGTCGGCTGGGTCATGCGGCGATGGGCCGGATCTCCACCACGGGGCACGCCGGCCACGACTTCGCCACGCGTAGCGCCTCGTCGAGATCGGCCACCTCGATCTCGGCGTAGCCGCTGACGATCTCCTTGCCCTCCACGAACGGCCCGTCGGACACCAGCGGCTCGCCCCGGTCCAGCCGCACCGTGGTGGCGGTGTCCGAGGGCAGGAGGTGCGCGTGGTGCGTGATCCTGTCCTGGTGGTCCGCGAACCACTGCTGCACGCGGGCGTACGCGCGTCCGCGCTCGGACTCGTCCATGGCGGCCAGGTCCGCGGCGAACTCCTCGGTCTCGACGAACATCAGCACGTACTTCATCATGTCCTCCCGTCGGTCCTACCCGAACAGCGCGGCCATGCGTCGGGACATCTCCTCCGGGCTCACGTCCTCCACGTGCGTGGCGACGGTCCAGCCGTGGCCGAACGGGTCGACCACGAAGGCGTCCCGGTCACCGTAGAACTGATCCTCCGGCGCGCGCCGCATCGTCGCGCCGAGCTGGACCGCCCGGGCGACCACCGCGTCGACGTCCTCGACGTACACGAACTGGAAGACGGGCGTGCCGGGCAGGCCACCGGGCGGCGGAGCGGTCGTACCCCGCTGCGGGTCCTGGTCCTCCACGATGACCACCGCGTCGCCGATCTGGATCTCGGCGTGGACGATGCTGCCGTCGGGCCCGGGGAACCGCATCCGTTCGACGGCGCCGAACACGTCGGCGTAGAACTCCAGAGCCTTCGCCGCACCGTCCACCACCAGGCAGGGTGTGACGCGGCGGTAGGTGTCGGGGATCGGGTTGGTGCCGGGTGACGCCGTCATGGCGTTCCTCCTCGTCGGTGTCTCGGTGGGTTGCTCTCACCCATGAGACGACCGGCGAGCAGTCGGATCCGACAACCGGCGGAGGAAATTTCTGTCCGAGATCTGCGGCGCGTTTCAAGCGGCGGCGGAGCCGGCGCCAGCGGCCACGAGCACATCGGCCGTCTGTGCGTGGCCGCCCCGCAGCGCCCAGTCCAGTGGCGAGTAGCCGGTTCCCCGGTCCTCGCGGAGGTTCGGGTCCGCGCCGTGGGCGAGGAGTACGTGCACCACGTCGGTGTGTCCCCAGGCCGCCGCGGCGCACAGCGGCGTGCCCTCCTGACCGTGCCCGCTCTCGGTGTCCGGGGCGGCGCCGGCGGCAAGCAGAAGCCGCACGAGATCGACCGCGCCGTGCACGGACGCCCGGTAGAGCGGGGTCGTGCCGTCGCGGTCAGCCGCGTCGGGGTCCGCCCCGAGGCGCAGGAGGGCGCCGGCGGCAGCTGCGTCCCCGCGAAGCACCGCGTCCATCAGGCGCGTGGTGAGTTTCTTCCGCCGTCGCTTGTTCACGGCCCTCAGCGTAGGTAGGTCCCACAGGTCTCGTTGATCGCGACCGCGTCGTCAGCGGCCCTGGGCGGACGCCTGGTCCGAGCGCGTCCGGGTCGCCATCAATCGGAACCAGGTAGCGGCCGTTCGCTGGCTGCCGCGAAGATGCGCGCAAGGATCCGGTCAATGACCTCGTTCTTCGCCAGGCTGTAGTCACCGGCTCGGTGCGCCGTGTCCCGCGCGAGGCTCCGCTTGGTCGCGGCGTAGAGCTCCCGGTCTTCTGGATGCGAGCGCAGCCAGTCGCGGAAGAGCCGGTGCCTGATCGGTTCGGGCGCGTCCCGCGGCCAAACGTGAAGATTGATGTCTTCCGCGGGGCCAACCAGCATCCGATGCCCGTGCCACCACGGCTGCCGGAGAACGAGTCGGTACCCGATCCCTTCAAGAGCGGGGACGTAGCGAGACTCGTCCGCCGTGTCTTCAACTAGCAGGTCGATGTCGATGATGGGCTTGGCTGCCAGGCCCGGCACCGATGTGGACCCCACGTGTTCGATGGCCAGGACCAGATCGCCCAACGTCTCCTTGAGCAGGGAACTGGTAGCGGCGTATCGAGCAGCCCAAGCCGGGGCGTAATCCTCGATGATGACCGCCTGCCAGTTCTTCGGAGCTTCTCCTACCAAGCCGTCATCTACTTGCTCAGGCGGTGCATGGAAGCGCTGTACAACGTCCTGCGGGTACTCAGCCAACCCAACCTCCCGAAGAATCAAAGTCGGCCAGGATACGACACGGGGCGCTGAGGCGAGCCCTCGACGTCGGCGAGGTCTTGCAGGATGGCAGCGCGTTCCTGGGGCCGTTTGCCTTAGGAGATGTGGGTGGGTGTTCATCTGGCAGCTGCGGTCGGTTGCCACATGATGCGTTCGTAGCAGACGAGCGCGGCGAGGGCAGCGGTGATCACGCCGAAGGCGCCGAGGGCGGGCAGGCTCCGAGCGACGGGAAGCAGTGCGAGCATGATGCCGGCCGCGACGATCTGGGCGCGTGGGGTGTGTCCGACGGTGAAACGGAGGAACAGGCCCCGGCCGATGAGGTAGACGACCGGGCCGCCGAACAGGGCCGCTGTGGAGATCCAATCCAGCGGCGCCCCGGCAGGATGCTGCGACGGGTGGTGCGCCAGGTGCTCGAGGACGAGTTCGATGCCCAGGGCCAGGTAGATGATCCCGGCGATGAGCGGGAAGTGGGCCAGGCTGTAGGCGTTGATGGCAGGCCGGACGCGTTCCTCGTGGGGGAGACGCGCCAGTGCCTGTCCGGCCGGTGCGGCGGCGTTCTCGAAGTACAGCCACCACAGGGCCGTGGCAATGGCCACGGCGAGCAGTGCGGCGATCAGGACCGGCCGGCGGGTGACCGCCGATCCGGCGCCGACGCCCACCGCGATCAGCGACTCGCCCAGGGCGATAATCAGTAACAGGCCATGCCGGTCACACAGGTGGCTAGCACTGTGCAACCGAAATCGGTCTTTGCTGGACATCGAGGCCGACGCGGTGCCGAGGCAGTCGATGAGGAACGCTGCGGCCCACAACAGCGTTTGTGTGGCGCCGCCGAGCACCGCCCCGAGCAGCAGCGGAATCCAGCCCCCCACGATCGGGATGGCGTAGCGGAAGCCGGGCGCCGGGATTCGCGGGTTCACGACGGCCACGTGCCAATTCAGTAGGTAGAACGCGGTCCGGATCACGATGTACGCCACCGCCACCGTCAGAGATTCGGACACCGTCCGCCTGTCGTGCTCCCACGCGAACGGGATGACCAGGCCGGCCACGAACATTGCGGCCATCACCACGACCAGCCCGGCGCGGACCAGGCCCACGTCGGCGCGGACCCGGTTGGCGAGCCAGGCGAAGGTAGTGAAGGGCCACCACAGCAGCATCAGGAACACCAGGCCCTGCGCCAGGACGAGCGGCGTCGGTGACCCTTCCATGAACGTGGCCACGCGGATGAAGGCGAACGCGAACACCAGGTCGAAGAAGATCTCAAACGGGGTGGTGCGATGGCCCTCACCAATCGGCACCGGTCGCCGAATCCCCAATATCTGCGCCATAGGCGCATCTTCCTACTGATCCGACCAATACGGACTCGGACGCCTAATGTGCTAGTCCACCAGCCGTCCACAAACGACACGTTTCGAACGGTTCGGGCGATCTCCGTCGTCGACGCACCGCCTGGACTTCCAGCACCACGCGATTCCGCTGCTCCGATCGGGAGCACGGTCGGCGTGGCCACGTAGGGGAGCGCACGCCGGCTGCGTCGGAGAGCTGGGGGTGGCGGTTAGGGCGCCTCCGGCGGGGGCGCTCCGGCTCCAGGATGGCCGGGGCTCCGCCGCCAACTCGCGGTCCGTGGGTGGTTGCGGAAGGGGAGCGATGGTGTCACGAGGCGCGCGGCAGCGCGAGCCAGTCCTGCCAGGTGATGTCGCGGCCCAGATAACGGGGCTGCTGGAAGGGCCAGTCGGCCGCGATCCACTGCGGCACCAGCGCGTCGAGCGCGCGCTCCACCTCACCGCCGACGAGGTCGTCCACCACCCACCAGGAAACCTCTCCGTCGGCGCCCGTGCGCTCAGGCGGGTCGATGTAGACGCAGCCAAAGATGGCCGTCTCCTCCTCGTCCAGCAGCGCGTAGTTGAACGACTGATGCGCGGCTATCTCCTTCTCGTGCCGCAGCAAGTCGATGCGGTCCTCTTCATAGGTCATCGTCTCCGGGGGCCAACCCCAGGCCGGGCCGAAGATCTCCCACAAGCGCTCTCGGGAGCCCATCACGGCGGGGTAGTCGATCGCGGTGTCCGCCTCCCGGATCGGCCGCAGGTGAAGCGCGGTGTTCGGCACGGGCACGTGGACGGGGTGGACGAAGTCCTCAGGCAGCCAACTCATAACGGGCGAGGCTACAACCAGTCGGCGCGGGATGATCTAGGCGGCGCGACTGCTCATCGGCGTGATCGATCCGATTCCCAAGCTGACAGTCGCCGGTCACGGCAGGGTCAGGCGACCGGTGCATACTGCTCGATATGCGTCTGCCGAGCTTCCGGCGTAGTCGGTTCCCCGGTGAGCGGTCGGCGATCGCCATGCACACCGTCATCCGAGGCGAACTTCCGGCGCTCGTCGTCGCCCGGTCTGACGATGACCTCTGGCTGGTCGGAGACGGCATCAACGAGCCGGACTCCGCCGAGATCATGGATCTTGTCCACCTGAGCCATCTTGTGGAGCTTGACCGGACGCTTCTCGAACTCGCGGACCTCGAGCGCGGACAGCAGGCCGATCGGGAGACCGTCGGCTCTCCCTGGGTCCGCAGCCCATTCCAGTGGCTCGACGAAGAGGAGTGAGGTGGAGGTGAGAGATCCCCGCGGACGCCGCCAGACAGGGTAGGCAGTTCTTAGAAGCGAGGGGTCAGAGAGGGCCAGGGCGCGCCGGTTCCGGGCAGGTCGACGAGGACCAGGTCCAGGCCGTCACCAGGCCGCCGGAGGCCGATCGTGATCGACCAACGACGACTACTGGTGACGACGTCTGCCCAGGTGACCAGGCGTAGCCGGCCACGTGGCCAGGCCCTTCGTTGCCTCGTTACCTGTAGTTGGTGAACTGGAGGGCGACGCCGAAGTCCTCGCCCTTCAGCAGCGCGATCACGGTCTGGAGGTCGTCCTTCTTCTTACCCGTGACCCGGAGCTGGTCGCCCTGGATCTGGGCCTGGACGCCCTTCGGGCCCTCGTCGCGGATCTTCTTGCTGATCGCCTTGGCCTTGTCCGACTCGATGCCCTGGATGATCTTGGCGTCGATCTTGAACGTCTTGCCCGAGGAACGCGGGTCGCCCGCGTCCAGCGACTTCAGCGAGATGTTCCGCTTGACCAGCTTCTCCTTGAAGACCTCCAGCGCGGCCCGGACCCGCTCCTCCGTCTCGGCCTGGAGGGAAACCGCCTCCTCGCCGGCCCAGGAGATCTCGGCGCCCGTCCCCCGGAAGTCGAACCGCGTCTCGAGCTCCTTCGCCGCCTGGCGGAGGGCGTTGTCGACCTCCTGGCGGTCGACCTTGCTCACGATGTCGAACGACGGGTTCGCTGCCATGCTTCTGCTCCTGCTGTCCGCGGTCTCTGGCGTGCCGTCGTCCGCTGACCAGCGGTACGACCCTCTGACGGTACCCGGTTGCACGCCAGCGGGTGGGAGCCGCTATCCTTGCTTCGCTGCCGCGTCGTGACGCGGCGGTATGCCCTGGCGGGTTGCCCGAGCGGCCAATGGGAGCGGACTGTAAATCCGTCGCGAAAGCTACAGAGGTTCGAATCCTCTACCCGCCACCAGGGAACGGCAAGGCCTCTGACCTGCGGAAACGCTTGTCAGGGGCCTTTGTCGTCTCGTGCCAATGTTGACCATGGTTGCCCCTCGTGGACCTGCCAATCGGGCACGTAGCGGGCACGAAAGGGGTGCTCGTGGCCTGGGTGGACTTCAGTGGCTTCGTAGCCACTACAGACCCCCTCGACGCCTACGGTGGGATCAGCGTTCCCGAGCAGTCGCTGCGAAACCTCATGGAACGGCTCAATAGCGGCAGCCAGTCCATGACCGGTCACCACGATGGCCTCCTGCCAGTCCGGACCCGCAGCGTCAAGGCGGAGTTGCGACCCACCCCGAGGGGCGGAGTCGGATTGTGGGTTGAGGGCGAAGCAGACGAGGCGGAGTGGACGGCCCTAGGAGAAGTTGGTGGGTTTTCCGTCGGCGGCCGGATGGACCTCGCCGAGGAACATTGGCCGGCGCAGCCGAAGGCAGCGCTGCGGGTGTCAGCGGACCTAGGCTGGTTTCCGCCAGAAGATCTTGTGGCAGCGCTCCGTCTCATGAGCCGAGATTTCGGCGTTCGGGGAAGTCATCTCCTCCAGCTGTCAGCGCTGCCTCCGGCGAGGATCATCCTGGAGGTTGCCCTACCTGTTGTTGCTGCGCTGGGTCCGAACTTGGCGGCGTCCGCCCTCTGGGACGGGCTGAAGCTGCTACTTCTGCGATTCCAGGCGAAGAAGGGCGCGTTGGCCCGCCAAGAGCCGGATGTTCCTATCCCTCCGCCCGTCTTTGAGTTCGACGTCGTCGGCGCCGATGACTTCAGGGCAACCGCCCAGCTTCGGACCGAGGACCCCGAGGTACTGAAACTCGCCCTCGGAACCATGAACGCCGCCATTGAAGCAGCCCGGGTCTCGGGAGGGTCTGTCGAGTCGTCTCCTGACCGGCCGCATCTGATGTCTTTCGATCCTGAGTCGGGGGAGTGGCATCACCGTTAACGGATCTCGTCGGAATCGAGGTGGCACCACTCCAGGTTGGAGGCATACCGTCGTCTGACTGCTTGTACGCCTGGGCGTGAGGGGATGCGACATGGACGGTGGCGGCGACTCGGCAGAAACCAGCGGGGTCCTCGGCATGCTTCCGGGTGGCCCCCAGGGCAAGGGTGCCATCTACTTCTGCGTTGGTAGCCGACAGACAGGCATCTGTAGCTATGCCTGGCGGCTCTGGTGGGGTCAAACCTCTTTCTACTTGAAGGCACGCGAGGCCAACCTTGCGGAGCTGAAGGTGAGCCTGCATGGCCCGGACGAGCGACACGTGGAGACGGGCCCTGGTTTCAAAATCGCATACGATTCCTCGTTCCAGCAGGGCGAAGGGAAGCCGAACGCCCTCCTTGTGGCCACGCCCGGTTGGCTCCCCCGGTGGTTCAGCGGCTACGCGGTCTCCGAGGACGACACCCATGTTCTCCGGCTTCGGTTCCCCTACGACCTCTTCATCCCTGGCGTGCCTTCTGCGCCCGCTCCGGCAGAGGTCAAGGCGAGGGACTTTGCTGGCCTGATCCCGCCTCCTGAGCGTCACCTTTACGTCGTTGACGTGGACGTGTTCGTCTCCCAGAGGCGCCCGTACTGGCCGAACGAGAGCCAAGCGAGGCAGGACAAGGCGTGCCTTGGGCCGTTGCAGAGCAAGTCTGGCGAATACCTTACGGCCGTCATCGTGCATCGGTCGGCGCTAGCCAGCCCTACACCGCGGTTGGCCAAGGCGCCTGGCCCCAAGAATGCTGGGGACCGTTTGCGAGGGATCGGGGCGGCAGTGGACGATCACGGGGTTCTCTGGATCTGCGAACAGTGGATGTCTCGGTCCGCCCTCGAAGCTCTCTCCGCTGAGGCGACGCGGTCCGATGCTCAGGCTGTTGAGTGACCGAGGACGTGTAGGCGGATCTCCTCGTCGGGCAGTCGCCAGACCGTCCAGCCTCCCCGGACGGGGACAAGGTGGAGCGCCCTACCGGACGAACGACCTTGGCCCCGTTCGGGGAGGCTGGTAGCCCTGTGGTGCCCGGCGAGGCGATCCGCTCCCCGGCCGATCCCTGAGGAGGGTCGGGGTTCGGGGCGGAGCCCCGAGGTCTTCAAGGTCTTGTCGTCCTGTCAGCGTGGCCGGCCGGCCCGGCCGATGCCGGCGCTTGCGCCGCCAGCAGGCCGAGGCCGAGCCGGCGCGGCCCGCTCGCGGGCCGCCTTGATCGGGCACGCCGCAGCGGAGATCAACAACAAGGGGCACGCAACGGGCACGCGGGGGAGTCCGGGCCGACGAGCGGAAGAGAAAAGCGGCCCTGACCTGGCCGAACTTTCATCGACAACCTTGAGTACGGACCAAACTGTAAATCCGTCGCGAAAGCTACAGAGGTTCGAATCCTTTACCCGCCACCAGGCAACGATGATTGTCGAGGCGTGGAATGCAGAACGCACCGCCGACCTCCGCTCCGCCGCCGCAGAGCTGGGCGCCGGATCGGGTACGGATTACCACCTCCCAGTCCGACGCGGGCGATGAGGGGCCGGTCGTCATGATCGTTGCCGTGCCGGAGCTGCCAAACGCCGAGGACCATGGCCGAGCGACGGTTCGGGCGGTTCATCCGCAGTGTGCTCAGGGAGGACATGTAGAACACGTGGCGCAGCCATCGGTTGTAGCGCTGCGGCCGGCGTAGGTTGGCGACGCGCTTGCCGGAGTCGCGGGCCACCGGCGCCAGACCCCCGTGTAGGCGGCCAGGTGATCAGGGCTGAGGACGGTCGACAGGCCCCTGCCCCGACGATGAACTCCGCCGCTGAAAGTGCCCCTATGCCGGACAGGCTGCGAATGATGCCGGCCTGCGGGTGGTCGCTGAAGGCGACTGTGCTCAGGCGAGGCCAGGTGGCCTCGCCGCCGGCCCGGCGACCGTACGACTTACAGCACGCCGCCTCGCTGTGGCTAAACGCTGGCGTTCCGGCGACCGAGGCTGCGGGGCGGCTTGGGCAGAGCCTGACGGTCCTGCGAAGGGACTACGCCAACTGCAGAGACGCCCACGACATTGGACTGATTGACCGAATCGGCGATGCCCTCAGCAGCAGGTATGCGGCTATGGTATCGGGTCCATATGCCGAGATCTATACGGAGTCGCGGCGCCGGCTCACTCCAGGAGGACCAGCGATGATCAAGCGTCTGCGGCTGAAGAACTACAGGTCATTCCGCGACTTCACTGTGGAGTTCTCCGGGAGTGCATGCCTAGTGGGACCAAACAATGCGGGCAAGAGCACGGTCCTTACCGCTTTCAGGCTGGTCGACGTGCTCCTACGGATCGCACACGCCCGTCGACCACTCGACCGCGTAGTGTACGAAAATGCCGGCTACCAGTGTTATGCGGTACCGCTGTCCGAGTTCCAGAGCCTGGCACATAGTCTGCGCCACGAATTCACTACCGCCGAAGCAAGCCTTGAGCTGACGTGGCAGAACGGAAACAGGCTGTTCGCCTTTTGGCCTGAGGTTGATGCAATTGAGCCGGGGGTAGAACCTGAAGGATACTTCTTCCTCCAGAAAGATAATAAGCAACAGCCTAGAGATGTGGTGGACGCGCGTCTCGAATTTCCTAGACTTGGCATCGTCCCGGTCCTCTCGCCGCTTGAGCAGACCGAAACGGTGCTGAGCGAGGAGTACGTTAGAAGAAACGTCTCAACGCGTCTCAGTAGCCGACATTTCAGGAACCAGCTTGTTCAGCTCGAACGGGCAAACGGGATGGAGGAGTTTAAGGAGTTCGTTACTTCTTGGCTGCCTGGCGTCATGATCAGAGAGCTAGAAACCTACGAGTCAGCGGAAGGCGAGTACTCGATCGACCTCTTCCTTCAAGAGGCCGGTGGCCGCGTCCCCAAGGAAGTCATCTGGGCGGGCGACGGAATTCAGGTTTGGCTGCAAATCCTCTACCATCTTCACCGCCTCCGTGGATATGGCACCGTGATTCTGGACGAGCCCGATGTTTATCTGCATGCCGATTTGCAGCGGCGGCTGGTTCAGCTTCTTGAGTCAACGGAGAGTCAGACCATCGTTGCCACGCATAGCGCAGAGATCGTAGCGGAGTATCCGCGAGCAAGCATGATATGGATTGATAAGAGTCGGAAACGGGGGATCTCAATTAAGAATGAGGCCCTCCTTGACAAGTTGACGGGCACGTTAGGAAGCAGTTTCAACCTAAAGATCGCCAAGGCCATGCGGTCGAAGGTTCTGCTGATGGTCGAGGGCAAGGACATGCAGATCCTTCGGCGACTCAGCCAGGCGCTAAATGCGAACCGTCTTGCCAAGCAAGAAGGTATCAGTGTAGTTCCACTCGAAGGATACTCGAATAGCGAGCACCTCGCTTCACTCAAATGGATTCTTTCCGACTTTCTAAATGGTGCGGTCGAGTGTTACGTCCTATTGGACAGCGATTACCGACCAGGTGAGGTATCTAGGGAACTCGAAGCCCAATTCCATTCGATAGGAGTGCATGCCCATGTCTGGCGCCGCAAGGAACTGGAGAGTTACCTTATTGAGCCAAGCGTGATTTCCCGAATATCGGGCGCAAGCGAAGTCGAGGTGCAGCAGATCTTAAGCGATGCTGCGGCGACATTTGAGGACTTTGTTTTCTCGCGGATGCTCGAGGAAAAAATTGCCTTCGAAAGATCCGCCACGAACCATCGGGTTACTGTGACGGAGAAATTCAAACCCGATTTCCAGAAGCGGTGGACTGATTCACAGTGGAGGCTTGGGGTGGCACCACCGAAAAGGCTGCTCAGCATGTTAAACACTAAACTTCAGGCAGCCAAGTACAAGACGGTCTCGGCGGAACGGATTGCGGCGGCGATGGCACGAGACGAAATCCCTGCGGAAATGCGTGCCGCCCTGCTCCAAGTGGAGCGAGCCGCGGAGTCGGCGTGACCGAGCTAGAGAAGTACGCTGCTGCGGGCTAGGCGAACTGCATGAACGCGTCTACTGGGGCAAGGCTCCCCAACGTCCTCTCAGAGCCCGCATCCGGCCGCGAAAAGGTGCTCGCTGTAATCCGTCGCGATAGCTACAGAGGTTCGATCCTCTACCCATCACCAGGGATCGACCAGGCCTTGACCTCCGTAAACGCGGGCTCAGGGGCCTTTGTCGTACTGCGGACCGGTGACCCGTTACCCGAGCGCCTGGCGGGCGGATTCGCCCATGGGGTCGTCGCGGGTGGGCATCCGCTGGATGGTCGGCAACACTTCTTCGCGGAAGACGCCGTGCAGCCGGCGTAGCTCCCGGGCCGGATGTTCGGCGTCGTCGACGCGCACATCCCAGAGCGGGTACGGCTGGTCGCTGATCACGGTCACGGTCGCCGACCGGGCGCCGTGCCGGTCTCCGCCGGACGCCTCGCCGGCCTCGATGGCCAGCACGAGCCGTTCCGCCAGGTCGAGTTCCCGGCTGTCCTCGAACACCCGGACGATCTCGGCGAGGGTTTGCGGGCCCATCAGGCGGTTGCCCTGCACGGCGTAACCCGGCCCGATGTGGTGCCCCGCCCAGTCGCGCGTACGGGAGCCGGTGAAGGCGTGCGCACGACCCTGGCGGTCGACCATGCCGACCTGCCGTACCTCCCTACCCGGGTCCCGGGCCAGCAGCTCGGCAACGACGTCCTGCGGCGAGCGGCCCTCGGCGAGCAGGGGCAGGCCGTCGGCGGCCAGGAACGGGTTGACGGTGGCCTGGGTCGCCACCGCGCCACCGGTGTACTCGACGTGTGCGACGAGCTTGCCGACCGCCGGGCGGGCCGTGAGGGCCGCCACCCCGAGCTGGCCGGTACGCGGGCACCGGGCGGCGATCGAGAAGGTCACGCTCGGCAGGTACCCGGAGGCTCACCCGACATGCCCCGCCGCGTACGCCGGCAGCGGGTCACCGCCTTCGAGAGCTGCCGGCGGCGCGCTCCGGGGCCGCTCTCGTCCAGGTCCGTCGGCCCGAACAAGCGGCACACCAGTGGCGAAACCGGACGCGGGTACTCGACCAGCCGCGAAGGCCCGGGCGTGCACGGGCCCGGCCCCAGGATGGGCCGGGCCCGAATTCACCTGCGGATCAGTCGAACACGGCGGCGAACGCGCCGGGCTCGTACGAGCCGCCCTTCTGGTGGATGATCACGGCGAGCCGGTTGGCCGCGTTGATGAGGGCGACCAGTGCGACCAGCGCGGCGATCTGGTCGTCGTCGTAGTGCTTGCGCACCTGGGCCCAGGTCTCGTCGGACACGCCCTGGTGGGCGTCGGCGAGGCGGGTGCCCTCCTCGGCGAGCGCCAGCGCGGCCTGCTCGGCCTCGGTGAACACGGTCGACTCGCGCCAGGCGGCGACCAGGTTGAGCCGGACCGCGCTCTCGCCGGCGGCAGCGGCGTCCTTGGTGTGCATGTCGATGCACCACCCGCAGCCGTTGATCTGGCTGGCGCGCAGCGACACCAGTTCCTGAGTGGACTTCGGCAGCGGGGACTGCTGGACCACCAGGCCGGCGTTGGCGAACCGCTTGGCGAACTTGACGGCGATCTCGTTGGCGAACAGGTTGAACCGAGCGTCCATGATCCGTCCTCACTCGTGGTGTTGCAGTGGACGAACACGAGATGCCGCCGCCCCGATCCCTGTGACAGGGGGCGGTGCGTGACGGGGCCCACAGCGGTCGTCCGCCTCCGGGGTGTCACACGCCGGCGGGGCCCGGCATCTGGTGGGTGACACTCGGAGAGGGAAGAGGAGCCAGCGATGACCGGTACGACGCGGACCGCAGCCGACGACCGCGACAGCGGGCGGCGTGGCGACGAGCGCCCGGACCCGGCCACCGAGGCGTTCCTCGCGCACCGCAACCTGCTGTTCACGGTGGCGTACGAGATGCTCGGCTCGGCGGCCGACGCGGAGGACGTCCTGCAGGAGACCTGGCTGCGGTGGGTGGGCGTCGACCTCGGCACGGTGCGTGACCAGCGGG
This sequence comes from Micromonospora costi, assembly GCF_003626655.1. Classification (GTDB taxonomy): domain Bacteria; phylum Actinomycetota; class Actinomycetes; order Mycobacteriales; family Micromonosporaceae; genus Micromonospora; species Micromonospora costi. The sequence continues at coordinate 630,933 of NZ_RBAN01000003.1, read as the reverse complement.
CGTACCTGGTCCGGATCACCACCCGCCAGGCACTGACCCGGCTGCGGACGCTGGGCCGCCGGCGCGAGTCGTACGTCGGCTCCTGGCTTCCCGAGCCGCTGCTCACGGCGCCCGACGTGGCGGAGGACGTCGAACTGGCCGACAGCGTCTCGATGGCGATGCTGCTGGTGCTGGAGACGCTGGCGCCGGTCGAGCGGGCGGTGTTCGTGCTGCGCGATGTGTTCGACGTCGGGTACGACGAGATCGCCGAGGCCGTCGACAAGAGCCCGGCCGCGGTCCGGCAGATCGCTCACCGGGCGCGGGCGCACGTCGCGGCGCGTCGTCCGCGCGGGGTGGTGTCCGCGGCCGAGACCCGCTCGGCGCTCGACGCGTTCCAGCGCGCGGCCGAGACGGGTGACCTGCAGAGCCTGCTCGACATCCTCGCGCCGGACGTCGTCCTGCTCGGCGACGGCGGCGGGATCAAGCAGGCCGTGCTGCGGCCCATCGTGGGGGCCGACAAGGTGGCCCGCCTGCTGGTCGTCGGGCTGGGCCGGGTTCCCGACACGGCGTCGTTGTGGCCCACGCACGTCAACGGCCACCCGGCGCTGATCCTGCGGCAGGACGGCGAGATCGACACCGTCGTGGCGGTACGCGTCGACGACGGGCTCATCACGGGGCTCTACGCCGTGCGCAACCCGGAGAAGCTGTCGCACATGGAGCGGGAGGTCGCGCTTCGCCGCTGAGGTGGGCCATCGAGGGGCGGTGATCCGTAACAGCTTCCCCGCCCGTGGCGCTGGACCGCGTGGAAGCGGCGCTCCGTCCTCCGCCCCGGGCGGAACCCGGTGCGCCACCGACAACACGGGGAGCGCGATGACTTCGATACGACGACTCCTGTCCCTCCTCCTTCCGGCGGTGCTGCTGGTCCTGGTGACCGGCGGGCCGGCGCTGGCGGGACCGCTGCGGCCGCCGACCGGCGTCGGCGCCGAGTGGGTGGGCACCGGCCAGGCGCGGGTGAGCTGGCAGACGGCGGGCGCGACCGTCACGTACGAGGTGCTGCGGGCCACCGGCGCGAGCGGGGCGTACGCGCTGGTGGGCACCACCAACCAGCTCGAATGGCGGGACGACACGGTCGGTGTCGGGACCAGCTACCGGTACGTGGTGCGCAGCCGCAGCGGCAGCAAGGTGTCCGGCAACTCCACCGTGGCGGTGCTCCCGGCCAGCCTGGCGCCGCCCGTCGACCTGTGGCACACCGCGTACCCCGACCGGGTCGAGCTCGGGTGGGCCGCCGTTCCGGGTGCCACGGCGTACGAGATCCGACGGGGTGCGCGGGACGGCTCCGGCGAGCAGGTGGTCGGCACCACGACCGCCCTGTCCTTCGTCGACCCGACGGTCACGAACGCCACGGGCTACACGTACTGGATCCGGGCCACGGGCGGCGACTCCAGCAGCCTGTCCCGGCCGGTGCCGGTACTCACCGGCAAGCCGACGAGCGTCGCCCTGCGGATCAGCCCGTCGACCACCGAGACCGGGCAGTGGGCGCTCCTCACCGCCCGGGTGACCACCGAGACGACGGGGGTGCGCATCGGCGGTGACGTCACCTTCTACCGGGACGGTGTCCGGATCGGCAACCGGTCGGTCTCCGAGGGGTTGGCGGAGCGCCAGTGGGCGGCCGAAGCCGGCCGGGTCAGCGGCGACTACTCCGGGGACGCCGGTCTCGGCCTGGGCTCCAGCGGCTCCGCGCCGGTGACGCAGACGGTGGTGCCCCGGGTGGCCGAGCCGGCCTCGTTCGGCGGGCTCCAGGTGCATCAGGTGGGGCTCGAATCGTGGCCGACCGCGACCGCGGTCGCCGACGTGACCGGGGACGGGCGAGCGGATGCGCTGATGACTACCCAGGTGTTCGCCAGCGGCGCCCCGGAGACGGACTTCAAGCTGTGGGTCTTCGCCCAGCAGCCCGACGGCAGCCTCGCCGAGCCGCGTCTGCTGAGCACCAACGGCGCACCGGCGGCCACCATGCGGATCGCCACGGGGGACGTCGACGGTGATGGCGGGACCGACGTCGCGGTCACCACCCGCGGCGGCGTCGACGTCCTCTTCTCCGACGCGGGCACGCTCACGCCCGCGGTGCCGGTCGCGGTTGCCGGTGGCGGGGACTCCCGTACCGGCGACGTGCGGTTGGCCGACATGGACGGTGACTCCCGGGCGGACCTGGTGGTCGCCGGTCTCTCCGGCATCGCCGTGGTTCACGGTCGGGCGGACCGGTCGTTCGGCCCGGCGACGCCGGTCGCGGCGGTGGTCAGCAAGCAGATCGAGGTCGGTGAGGTGACCGGCGACGGACGCCCGGACGTGATCAGCCGGGAGGGCCCGTGGAGCGTCGCGGTGTACGCGCAGACCGACGCCGGCGGGTACCAGCCAGGCTGGCGCGCGGACCTGGCCGGCGACGGGTACGTCGACGTGAACGCCGTGGCCGTCGGCGACGCCACGGGTGACGGCCGCGACGACATCGCCGTGACCTCCGGCGGCAACCGGCCGACCTCGCGCATGTCGTTCTACGCGCAGACCCCCGGCGGGGGGTTCGCCGCGCCGATGGTCTACCCGATGTACGACATCCCGTCGCAGATCCTGCTGCACGACTTCGACGGTGACGGGCGGCGGGACGCCATGACCCTGCACGCCGGGTGGGAGACCATCAGCCTGATGCGGCAGCGGTCCGAGGGCTGGTTCGGCATCGACCGGTTCACCGACATTCCGGCCCCTGGCAGTCGGGATCACCGGGCCATGGCGGCCGGGGACGTCACGGGCGACGGCCGCCCGGACGTGATCCTCGCCGACTATCTGCGGGGACTGCTGGTCATCCCGCAGGTCTGATCGACGCGACCGCGGCCGGCGCGCCCCCGGGCACGCCGGCCGCGTCGCGCCTGACGCCGATCGAGGTACGGCCCGGTCCGACCCGTCCGATCGGCGGTGGTCCCACCGGGTATGACCGATCAGCCCCTGATGGGCCGGTAGCACTGTCGCAGCGGGCAGGTATGGTGGTCGATGTTCCACTCGTGGCGCATCGGTCGGCCCGGCGAGCCAGGTGACAGAGAGTGATCAAGCGGCGTGGGATCGGGGGCCATCCGAACCGACGAGGCGAAATGTGCTGAAGGTCGTATCAGGCGTCAGGTGAAGCGGTCCGATGTCCCGGTCAGTGCGCTGATCTGGCGCGGCTCGGGCTGGCGGGGCTGCCCGAACGGCGTGACCTCGCCGACGGCCGGCCCGGGACCGTCGTCACGGCTTTTCTGCGTCCTCAAGGGTGTGGCACGATCGTGGAACCACCACCATCCCTGTGACACTTCCCCGACAGGAGCAAACATGTCCGGTCGAAGGCTGGCCCGACGGGCCGGCGTGATGCTCGTGCTGGCCGCGCTGGCCGCAGGCTTCGGTACGGCGGTGCTGGGCGGGTTCCACACCCTCGATTACGTCTGGACGGCAGGGGACTACGTCTGGACGACCCCCGTCGCCCGATAGTTCTGACGCCACCCGTGCGTCGTCACGGGTGGCGTACGAACGGGAGACATGCTGCCTGCGGGCGCCAGCGCTGTCCTCTGCCCGTAACCGATGAGGAGTGACATGACCGACCGTCGGTCGTCCTCGGCAGGAGCGGCGTCCCCTCGGCGGCCGGCCGAGCACGCGTGGCTGATCACCGGGCCGCTGGCCCTGGTCGCCGTCGTGTTCTCCACGATCATCGGTCTCGTCACGCCGGATCCGCTCGGCGAGTGGGGCCTCACCGCCCTCCTGCTCGCGGTCATGGTGGTCGCCGGGCTGCCGATGCTCAACTTCGTCATCGGCCGGCAGTCGTTCGGCGTACGGCTCACCGAGATTCCCCTCGTCCTCGCCTTCTACCTGCTGCCGCCGCTGATGGTGGTGGTGGCCTACACACTGGCCACGCTGATCACGCACCTGCGTTACCGCTTCGGCATCGCCAAGCTCGCGTTCAACGTGGCGAACGCGTCCGCCGCCGCCTCCCTCGCCGGCTTGGTGCTGCTCGCGCTACCGCCGATCCAGGGTGTCGGTCCGGGCACCTGGGGCATCCTCTTCGCGTCCGTCAGCGCCTTCACGCTGACCACCCTCTTCGGGGTGGCGGCGGTGATCGGTGTCATGCACGGCTGGCAGGCGGGCGCCGGGGTGCTCCGCAACTCGCCCTCCACGCTGCCGGCCTCCACGATCAACGTGGTCATCGGTCTCGTCGTGCTCATCGCGCTGGAGACCACGTGGTGGTCGGTGGTGCTCATCGCCGCGCTGGCCGGCGCGGTCGCCATGGTCTACCGGTCGTACGCCCAGTTCTTCCGCCAGCACCGCACCCTCGGCGACATGTACGAGCTGGCCAAGGCGATGACCGCGGAGGGGCAGAGCGGCAATCTGGTCGACGTCCTGCTGGTCCGAATCCGGGCGCTCATGCAGGCCGAGTACGCGACCCTCTCGCTGCCCGCGCACGGCCGTCACCCCGAGGTGATGCTGACCGCCCGGGTCGACGACACCGGTCTCCTCGACGTCGCCCCCACGCCGGACGTCGTCCGCGAGGAGGCCCGCAGGCAGGAGCGCAGCCTCGCGCTCGGTGTCCGGCTCGGCGGCGACGAGGATCTGCGCGCGTCCCTGCGGGCCACCGGGGTCAAGGACGTCATCGCCGTCCCGCTCCGCTCCGGCCAGGCCGTGATCGGCACGCTCGAGGTGACGAACCGGCTCAGCGACGTCGGCCACTTCACGCCCGCCGACATTCCGATCTTCGAGACGGTGGCGGCGCACGCCGCGGTCGCGCTGGAGAACTCGCGGCTCGTCGACCGCCTGCGGCACGACGCGTACCACGACGCGCTCACCAAGCTGCCCAACCGCCGGCGTATCACCAGCGCCCTCGACGAGTCGGTCAAGATCCGCGCGCCGGGCGAGGTGGTGGCGCTGCTCCTCTTCGACGTCGACGGGCTGCGCCAGGTCAACGAGTCGCTGGGGCACGCCGCCGGCGACAAGGTCCTCGTCGAGGTGGCCGACCGGCTGCGTGCCTCGGCGCCCTCCTCGGCCCTGGTGGGCCGGGCAGGTGGCGACGAGTTCCTGGTCACGATGCGGCTGGAGAGCGCGGAGGCGGCCCTGGACCTCGCGGCCCAGCTGCGCGAGCAGATCCGCGACGAGATGATCTTCGACACGCTCACGCTGGACGTGGACACCGCGGTCGGCGTCGCCGTACACCCGGATCACGGGAGCGACGCGGCGACGCTGCTGCAGCGGGTCGACCTGGCCGCCACGGCGGCGAAGTCCGTCCCGGGCAGCGTGCAGCTGTTCAACCCCGGCCTGGAGTCCCGGTCGCTGCGCCGGCTGGGTCTCGCCGGCGACCTGCGCCGGGCGCTGGACGACGGCGAGCTGACCGTCTACTTCCAGCCCAAGGTCACCCTCCGGGACCGGCGCCTGGTGGGCGTCGAGTGCCTGGCCCGCTGGGAGCACCCCACGCACGGCACGGTCGCGCCGGAGGACTTCGTCGCGGTGGCCGAGCACACCGGCCAGCTCGACCGGCTCACCGAGATCGTGCTCCGCGAGGGGCTGCGGCGCAGCCGGGACTGGGCCCAGGCGGACCAGCCGCTCTCCGTGGCGGTCAACCTCTCGCCGCGTACGCTCACCGACCAGCACTTCCCGGACCGGGTCCAGGACCTGCTGTCCGAGTTCGAGGTGCCGCCGCAGCGGCTCACGCTGGAGATCACCGAGGCGGGCGTGCTCGACGGCACCGATCGGCCGATCCCCACCCTGCGCCGGCTGCGCGACCTCGGCGTACGGCTGTCGGTGGACGACTTCGGCACCGGCGACTCGTCGCTGGCCCACCTGCGCCGGCTCCCGGTCCACGAGGTCAAGGTCGACCGGTCGTTCGTGCAGGGCATGGCGACCGACCCGGGTGACCTGGCGATCGTCAACGCGGTCGTCACCCTCTCTCAGCAGTTCGGCCTGGCCGTGGTGGCCGAGGGGGTGGAGAGCGAGCTGACGCTCGAACTGCTGCAGGACATCGGCTGCGAGATCGGGCAGGGCTTCCTGTTCAGCCGGCCGCTGCCGTACGAGCGGCTGGAGGCCTGGTTCGGTGCCCAGGTGGACCCGGAGACGATCTCCGCAGCGGAGTTGCCCCGCCTGCGTGTCGTGCCCTGACCTGCGCAGATTCCTCTGCGGGGGATCCGATTTCACCTGCGGCTCGGCGCCGTGTACTCTTACCTCTGCGCGCCCCACGGGGAAGATCGCGCAGGCCCCCTTAGCTCAGTCGGCAGAGCGTCTCCATGGTAAGGAGAAGGTCTACGGTTCGATTCCGTAAGGGGGCTCTAGGGTCGCTGGACCCACACGGCGGTGTAGCTCAGATGGCAGAGCAAGCGGCTCATAATCGCTGTGTCGCCGGTTCAAGTCCGGCCACCGCTACTCTCGTCCTCCGGGCGCGTTCCCGGCGGTCGGTGGGATGGGCGCCGTAGGCGCCCACTTTGCATGTCCGCGCCATCAGCGCGTACGCTGATGCGCCGTAGTTGTAACCCGTTAGCGAGGAAGGCACTCCGCCGTGGCGAAGGCGACCGATGTCCGGCCGAAGATCACTTTGGCGTGTGTGGAGTGCAAGGAGCGCAACTACATCACGCGCAAGAACCGTCGTAACGACCCGGACCGCATCGAGCTGAAGAAGTTCTGCCCCCGGGACGGTCGGCACACGGTCCACCGCGAGACCCGCTGACCTGCGGCCGGCTCACCCCGGCCACCTCGAAGCTCCATTCGATCGCCGATCTGGCGGTCCGGCGCGGCATCCGCCGCCGCCGACCGCCCAGGTCGGCGATCGTGCTTTCCGTGTAGGTTCGCGGGCATGTCCCTGGACCCGTCCTACGTCGGCCGGAGCTACCCGCCGACCGCCCCCTACGAGGTGGGGCGAGAGAAGATCCGCGAGTTCGCCACCGCCATCGGCGCCACCGACCCCGCCCACCACGACCCGGAGGCGGCCCGCGCCCTCGGTCACCGGGACGTGGTGGCCCCGCCGACCTTCCCCTTCGTGGTGACCATGGCCGCCTGGCGGCAGGTCGTCGAGGACCCGGACCTCGGCGTCGACTACAGCCGCGTGGTGCACGGCGACCAGCGGTTCGCGTACACCCGGCCGGTGGTGGCCGGCGACGAGCTGGTCTGCGTCAACACCATCGAGGAGATCACGAACCGCGGCGGGCACGGCTTCCTGACCACCCGCACCGACGTCACCACCGCCGCCGGCGAGCCGGTGGTCGCGGTCTGGTCCAAGCTCGTCGTACGTGGGGAGGCCTGACATGGAGCTGCCAGCCAGGACGTTCCGGGTGACCCGCGCGGACCTGGTCCGCTACGCCGGCGCCTCGGGTGACTTCAACCCGATCCACTGGAGCGACCGCATCGCCACGAAGGTCGGCCTGCCCGGGGTGATCGCCCACGGCATGTTCACGATGGCCCTGGTGGGCCGGGCGGTGACGGAGTGGGCCGGCGCGCCGGACGCGGTCGTCGACTTCGGCGTCCGGTTCACGCGGCCGGTCGTGGTGCCCGACGACGACCAGGGCACCGAGATCGAGGTGACGGCGGTGGTACGCGAGGTCACCGAGGACGGGCTCACGCGGCTCGACGTCACGGCGACCTGCCTGGGGGAGAAGGTGCTCTCGCAGGCCCGGGCGACCGTCCGGACGGCTCGCTGACCAGCGGCTGGGACGCGCGGTGGGTAGACCGGTTGGGAAAGTCGGGTGCCTACCCGTACACTGGTCCGCCGTGGGGCAAGTGACCCCTGCCCGGCCGTCCGTGGTCAGGTGGGGCGAGCGTTGCCGCACAGGGGTGTAGCTCAATTGGCAGAGCAGCGGTCTCCAAAACCGCAGGCTGCAGGTTCAAGTCCTGTCACCCCTGCGCCTCAGGCCTGACCGTTCCCGTGGGTCGCGCCGCCGAGACGGCGGCGTCCGGCCCGTGGTGGTGGCATCGGCGGGGTGGCTCGGAGGCATCGGGCCACCGGTCGATCCGCCGGCCGCGGCCCGTCGCGGGACGGTTGGTCCGGCCGGCGTGACCAGCGCCGCGCACGCCGCCCGGCGTGCGAACCCGAGATTCCGCGACGGAGGGCGAAGTGGCCGACAACAAGCGGCGCGGCGAGGACGCCGGCGACGAGCGTCTGAACGACGAGGTCGTCGACGACGTTGCCGACGACGACGCCACCGGCGCGGACGAGCCGGTTTCCCGCGGCGGCACCGCGACGCGGTCCCGCGCCCGGGCCGAGTCGGCCGACAAGCCGAAGACCCGGACGGAGACCGACCGCGTGGGCCTGTTCGGCCGCATCGCCCGGTTCTTCCGCGAGGTCGTGGCCGAACTGCGTAAGGTCATCTGGCCGACCCGCAAGGAGTTGCTGACCTACACGGCCGTCGTTATCACCTTCGTCGCGGTGATGCTGACGATCGTGGCTGTCCTGGACTACGGCTTCGCCAAGGGCGTGCTGTGGGTCTTCGGCAACCCCAGCTGACCGGCTGTACCAGCCGATAGTGACGGAAGTGAGCGAGCGTGCCTGAGTACGACGAGACCGCCGAGCCCATGGACGAGCAGTCCACGGTGGCGACGGCGGCGAACGACGAGTCGGTCGAGGCCGCCAGCGAGCCGGAATTCGCGACCACCGAGCCCGCCTCGGACGAGGAGTACGACCCGGTCGCCGAGCTGCGCCAGAAGCTGCGCTACGCGCCGGGCGACTGGTACGTGGTGCACTCGTACGCCGGTTACGAGAACAAGGTCAAGACCAACCTCGAGACCCGGATCACCAGCCTCGACATGGAGGACTACATCTACCAGGTCGAGGTGCCGACCCGGGAAGAGGTCGAGGTCAAGAACGGCAAGCGGTCCCAGGTCCAGGCCAAGGTCTTCCCGGGCTACATCCTGGTCCGCATGGAGCTGACCGCGGAGTCCTACTCCTGCGTCCGCAACACGCCGGGGGTCACCGGGTTCGTGGGCGCGACCGACCGGGCCGACCGGCCGGCGCCGCTCTCCCTGGACGAGGTCCTCAAGTGGCTCGCCCCGGCCGTCGAGACCGAGCAGAAGAAGGCGAAGCCCGAGGTCAAGGTCCTCGACTTCGAGGTCGGTGACTCGGTCACGGTGACCGACGGCGCCTTCGCCTCGCTGCCGGCGACGATCAGCGAGATCAACGCCGACCAGCAGAAGCTCAAGGTGCTGGTGTCGATCTTCGGCCGGGAGACGCCGGTCGAGCTGAACTTCAACCAGGTCGCCAAGATCTGACTCGCGGCCGCCGGCGGTGGGTTCGTCCCGCCGCCGGCGCAGCCGTTCCCGCCCGACCTCGCCGGCCGGGCGGCGGGCGGTCTGCGCTACTCTTGAACGTCGCTGCCTCGCGCCGTGCTGACCGTGCGCGCCCGCAGGTGGTGTCGGTGAGCACCAATCCCAGTTTCAAGCCCCAGGAAGAGACATGCCTCCGAAGAAGAAGCTCGTCAAGACGTTCACGCTTCAGCTGCCGGCGGGCCAGGCCACCCCGGCGCCGCCGGTCGGCCCCGCGCTCGGCCAGCACGGCGTGAACATCATGGAGTTCTGCAAGTCCTACAACGCGCAGACCGAGTCGCAGCGGGGCGACATCGTCCCCGCCGAGATCAGCGTGTACGAGGACCGGTCCTTCACCTTCGTGCTGAAGACCCCGCCCGCCGCCCGGCTGCTGATCAAGGCCGCCGGCGTGCAGAAGGGCTCGGGCGTCCCGCAGAGCCAGAAGGTCGGCTCGGTCTCCCGCGCCCAGCTGCGTGAGATCGCCGAGCGGAAGATGGCCGACCTCAACGCCAACGACATCGACCAGGCCGAGAAGATCATCGCCGGCACCGCCCGCTCCATGGGCATCACCGTCAGCGACTGATCCCGGCCCGCACCGACCCGTACGGATCGTGGGAGGGCGCGCGGACGTCGCGGCCCGCCAGAGACCACAGGAGTAACCAGAACATGCAGCGCAGCAAGAGCTACCGCAAGGCCGCCGAGGTCATCGACCGGTCCAAGCTCTACACCCCCGCCGAGGCCGTGAAGCTGGCCAAGGAGACCACCGCCGTCAAGTTCGACGCCACGGTCGAGGTCGCGATGCGCCTCGGCGTCGACCCCCGCAAGGCGGACCAGATGGTCCGCGGCACGGTCAACCTGCCGCACGGCACCGGTAAGACCGCCCGCGTGATCGTCTTCGCCGCCGGCGCGAAGGCCGAGGAGGCCACCGCGGCGGGCGCGGACGAGGTGGGCACCGACGAGCTGGTCGCCCGGATCCAGGAGGGCTGGCTCGACTTCGACGCGGCGATCGCCACGCCGGACCAGATGGCCAAGATCGGCCGGATCGCGCGGATCCTGGGCCCGCGCGGTCTCATGCCGAACCCGAAGACCGGCACGGTGACCATGGACGTCGCCAAGGCGGTGCAGGACATCAAGGGCGGCAAGATCACCTTCCGGGTGGACAAGCACTCGAACCTGCACCTGATCATCGGCAAGGCCTCGTTCACCGAGACCCAGCTGATCGACAACTACGCGGCGGCGCTGGACGAGATCCTGCGGGCCAAGCCGTCCGCGGCCAAGGGCAAGTACCTCAAGAAGGTCACCCTCACCACCACCATGGGCCCGGGCGTCCCGGTCGACCCGAACGTGGTGAAGAACCTCCAGGAGGGCTCGGCCGAGAGCTGACCTCCGACCGCCGAACGGGCGCCGCCACCACCGTGGCGGCGCCCGTTCGCGTTTCGCGTGTGGCAGGCTCGTCGCATGCGGCTGGAGAACGTCTGGCTGCGGTACCACCGGCGGGGGCCGTGGGTGCTGCAGGGTGTGGACGTACGGATCGGGGCGGGCGAGGCGGCGGTCGTGTTGGGCCGCAACGGGGTCGGTAAGTCGACCCTGCTCCAGGTGGCCGCCGGGGTGCTCAGGCCGGCCCGCGGGCGGGTCGCCGACCGGCCGGCGCGGGTCGGGTGGGTCCCCGAGCGCTTCCCGGCCGACCAACCGTTCACCGTGGAGCACTACCTCGGCGCGATGGGCCGGATGGCCGGGCTCACGGCGCCGGAGGCCGACCGGGCCGTGGGCGTGTGGGTCGAGCGTCTCGGCCTCACCCGCTTCCGGCGGGTGCGGCTGCCGGAGCTGTCGAAGGGCACGGCCCAGAAGGTCGGCCTGGCCCAGGCCATGCTCCGCCGGCCCGGCCTGCTGGTGCTCGACGAGCCGTGGGAGGGGCTGGACGCCACCGCCCGCGAGCTGGTCCCCGAGCTGATCGACGAGGTCCTCGGCGACGGGGGATCGGTGCTGGTCAGCGATCACCGCGGGGAGACGGTCCGGCTGCCGGGGGCGCGCCGCTGGGCGGTGGCCGACGGCACGGTGACCGAGGAGGGCCCGCCCGCCACGGAGGAGGTCGCGGTGGTCGAGGTAGCGGTGCCCGCCGCGCGGGTCGCGGGCGTCGTCGCCCGGCTGCGCGCCGAGGGCCACCGGGTCCTGGGCGTACGCCTCGGCAGCGCCGCGGATCCCGCGGGCCCGACCGGAGACGTGGCGGCCGATCCTGCCGGCCCGGGCGCGGACGCGGCGGCTCCGGCGGCCGCGGGCGACGGGCGACCGCTCGACACGTCCCTGCTCGTCGACCAGCCGAGCGCTGTCGACCCGTCCGCCGGGGTGCGCCGGTGACCGCCCTGGTCCGGCTGCGGCTGGCCGGCTTCCTGCGGACCGGACGGGCGCTGGCGCCGGTGCTCGCCGGCCTCGTCGCGCTCGGCATCCTCTACGGCGGGGGCCGGGCCCAGCCGGCGGAGGCGTACGGCGTCTCGGCCGTCGTGCTCTTCCCGGTGCTCGCCTGGCAGACGAAGCTGCTGCTGGACGTGGAGCCGGACGGGCAGCGCCGGCTCGCCCAGGTGGTGGTCGGGGCCCGGCGGGAACGGGCGGCCGGTCTGGTCGCCGCCGTCGTGGCGGCCCTCGGCACGGTCGCCGTCGCCATGATCTTCCCCTGGCTCGTCGGCGGTGTCACCGGCCCGGTCGAGCCCGGTGACCGGTCGATCGCGGTCGGGCTCGCCCTGGGGCTGTGGGCGCACCTGCTCGCCGTACCCCCGGCGGTGCTGCTCGGGGCGCTGGCCAGCCGGGCCTGCACGGGCAGCGCCGGGTACGGCGTGGCCGTGCTCGCCCTCGGTGCGGTCGGCGCGGTGGTGCTCGGCCTGAGCGGGTCGGTGGCGCCCTGGCTGGCACCGCCGATCATGCCGACGGCGCGGACCGCGGCCGGGGACGCCGCGGCACTCACCGTGACGCTGCTCACACTGTGGGCGCTGGCGTGGAGCGGTGTCGCGCTCGCCGGCTACGTCTGGCGGCGCCGGTCACGGGCGTGAGCCGGCCCACGCGGGGGGCGATTTGCTGCTCACGTCGCGTGTCACGTACTCTTGTCGCGAAGTTCCACCCAGAGACCGCTGGTCACCGTGCCCCGGCACGGTCGAAGGTCCCGCGACGACGGGCGACCCGCGCAGGGCGGCAAGCGAAAATCGGCAGCGCAGCATGGTCCGCCGACCGTGCCCCGCGATGCCGGCCCTCGCCCCGTGCGCCCTGCGCCGGGGCTTTTCTCGTTGTTCGCGCTTCCTAGCCGCCGTCGCAGCGCCCGCTGTCGACGGCGACCAGCCTCGAGCAACGAGAGAGGAGGGACATGGCGGACAAGCCGATCCGGGCCGACAAGGCCACGGCCGTCGCCGAGCTGACCGAGAGCTTCCGCAACGCGGGCGCCACGGTGCTGACCGAGTACCGCGGTCTGACGGTTTCCCAGCTCACCCAGCTGCGGCGCTCGCTCGGCAAGGAGACCAGCTACACCGTCGCCAAGAACACGCTGGCCAAGCGTGCGGCGTCGGACGCGGGCATCTCCGGCCTCGACGAGCTGTTCTCCGGTCCTACCGCGCTGACTTTCGTTTCGGGCGACGTCGTCGAGGCGGCGAAGGGGCTTCGCGACTTCGCGAAGGCCAACCCGAAGCTCGTCATCAAGGGCGGCGTCTTCGAGGGCAAGGCCATTTCCGCGGCCGAGGTCACGAAGCTCGCCGACCTGGAGTCCCGCGAGGTGCTGCTGGCCAAGATGGCCGGCGCCATGAAGGGCAGCCTGAGCAAGGCCGCCGCCCTGTTCCAGGCTCCGCTCGCCCAGACCGCGCGTCTGGCGGCCGCCCTGGCGGACAAGCGCGAGAAGGAGGGCGCCGAGGCGGCCTGAGGCCTCCCGGCGCTTCCCGTTCAGTCTTACGTAGATCAAATTGGAAAGGACGCCAGACATGGCGAAGCTCAGCACTGACGAGCTGCTCGACGCGTTCAAGGAGATGACGCTGATCGAGCTCTCCGAGTTCGTGAAGCAGTTCGAGGAGACCTTCGACGTCACCGCGGCCGCCCCGGTCGCCGTGGCCGCGGGTGCCCCGGCCGGCGGCGGCGCCGCTGCCGAGGCCGAGCCGGAGAAGGACGAGTTCGACGTCATCCTCGACGCCGACGGTGGCAAGAAGATCCAGGTCATCAAGGTCGTGCGTGAGCTGACCGGCCTGGGCCTCAAGGAGGCCAAGGACCTGGTCGAGGGCGCGCCGAAGCCGGTCCTGGAGAAGGTCAACAAGGAGACCGCCGACAAGGCCAAGGCCAAGCTCGAGGGCGAGGGCGCCAAGGTCACCCTCAAGTGACCTGAGGCACCACCTGCGCGTGTCCGGCTCGCGTGAGCCGGGGCACACACCGCGTCGCGGCGGGCGGCGATCCGACACCGGATCGCCGCCCGTCGTGTTGGCGGACCCGGCGGCAGCGCGCGTGAGCAGGGCGTCCGTGGGTACCTGGCGGCTCGATGCCGGTCGGTCCGTGTCCCGCTAGGGCGGGAAAGACACGGCGACCCGGTGACCGGCCCTTGACGCGGCCCCGGGCAGCCAGGCACGCTGACACCAGCAAGACCTTCCGCGCTTGCGACGGCCACCAGACGGGTAATGGCAGCGGCAGCACCATCGCCGCCGCACCCGAGCGGCCCGGCGGGAACGTTGCGTTCCGAGCGGCCCGGTTGACCCGGTTTCCAGGGTCCCGAGGCACGTTCCGCGACGACCTGCCGGGGTGGGCTGGACAGCGGTTAGCCTCTCGGCTACACTGCTAGTTTGCGCTGCCTTCCGACTTGACCCCTGCTCGGAAATGTCCGTTTACGGATATTTCTGGTGGGGTCATTGGAGTGCACGCGTACCAGCCGTTCTGCAGCACCGGTCCTCGGAAGGACGCATCTTGGCAGCTTCCCGCCCTGCGAAGACCAGTCGTACGTCGAGCGCTTTCGCTCCCCGCCGAGTTTCTTTCGGCAGGATCACCGAACACCTCGAGGTCCCCAACCTCCTCGCCATCCAGAACGAGTCCTTCGACTGGCTCGTCGGCAACGAGGCTTGGCAGGGCCGGTCGGCGGACGACCCGCACGCACGCTCGGGTCTCGCGGAGATCCTCGACGAGATCAGTCCCATTGAGGACTTCTCCGGCACCATGTCGCTCTCCTTCTCGTCCCCGCGCTTCGACGAGGTCAAGGCCTCGATCGAGGAGTGCAAGGAGAAGGACCTGACCTACTGCGCCCCGCTGTTCGTGACCGCGGAGTTCACCAACAACACCACCGGCGAGATCAAGAGCCAGACGGTGTTCATGGGTGACTTCCCGATGATGACGCCGAAGGGCACCTTCATCATCAACGGCACCGAGCGTGTCGTGGTGAGCCAGCTCGTCCGGTCCCCGGGCGTGTACTTCGACAAGCAGCCGGACAAGACCTCCGACCGCGACCTCTCCAGCGTCAAGGTGATCCCGAGCCGGGGTGCCTGGCTGGAGTTCGACATCGACAAGCGCGACACGGTCGGCGTTCGCATCGACCGCAAGCGCCGGCAGGCCGTCACGGTCCTGCTCAAGGCCATCGGATGGTCCAACGAGCAGATCCGTGAGCGCTTCGGCTGGTCCGAGCTGATGATGACCACCCTCGAGAAGGACCACATCGCCGGCCAGGACGAGGCCCTGCTCGACATCTACCGCAAGCTGCGCCCGGGTGAGCCGCCGACGCGCGAGAACGCCCAGACGCTGCTCGACAACCTCTTCTTCAACCCGAAGCGGTACGACCTGGCCAAGGTCGGGCGCTACAAGTTCAACAAGAAGCTCGAGATCGAGGTGCCGATCACCACCGGCACGCTGACCGAGGACGACATCGTCGCGACCGTGGAGTACCTCTGCCGGCTGCACGCCGGTGAGGAGGGCTACGAGGCCGACGACATCGACCACTTCGGCAACCGGCGCCTGCGCACCGTGGGCGAGCTGATCCAGAACCAGGTCCGGGTCGGCCTCTCCCGCATGGAGCGGGTCGTCCGCGAGCGGATGACCACCCAGGACGTCGAGGCGATCACGCCGCAGACCCTGATCAACATCCGCCCGGTCGTGGCGGCGATCAAGGAGTTCTTCGGCACGTCGCAGCTGTCCCAGTTCATGGACCAGACCAACCCGCTGGCGGGCCTGACCCACCGGCGCCGGCTGAGCGCGCTCGGCCCGGGTGGTCTGTCCCGGGAGCGGGCCGGCTTCGAGGTCCGTGACGTGCACCCGTCCCACTACGGCCGGATGTGCCCGATCGAGACGCCGGAAGGCCCGAACATCGGTCTGATCGGCGCGCTGTCCACCTTCGCCCGGGTCAACCCGTTCGGCTTCATCGAGACGCCGTACCGGAAGGTCGTCGACGGTCGGGTCACCGACCAGATCGACTACCTGACCGCGGACGAGGAGGACCGCTACGTCAAGGCGCAGGCCAACGCGCCGCTGAAGGCGGACGGCTCGTTCGCCGAGGACCGCGTCCTGGTCCGCCGTAAGGGCGGCGAGACCGAGGACGTCCCGCCGGCGGCCGTGGACTACATGGACGTGTCGCCGCGGCAGATGACCTCGGTCGCGACCGCGATGATCCCGTTCCTCGAGCACGACGACGCCAACCGGGCGCTCATGGGCGCGAACATGCAGCGCCAGGCGGTGCCGCTGGTCAAGGCCGAGTCGCCGCTGGTCGGCACCGGCATGGAGTACCGGGCCGCGGTCGACGCCGGTGACGTCGTGGTCGCCGAGGTCGGCGGTGTCATCGAGGACCTGTGCGCGGACTACATCACCGTCCACCAGGACGACGGCCACCGCCGGACGTACCTGCTGCACAAGTTCCGCCGCTCCAACGCCGGCTCCTGCGTCAACCAGAAGCCGGTGGTCTTCGAGGGCGACCGCGTCGAGGCCGGCCAGGTCATCGCCGACGGTCCGTGCACCGACGAGGGCGAGATGGCGCTCGGGCGCAACCTGCTCGTGGCGTTCATGACCTGGGAGGGGCACAACTACGAGGACGCGATCATCCTGTCGCAGCGCCTCGTGCAGCAGGACGTGCTCACCTCGATCCACATCGAGGAGCACGAGGTCGACGCCCGGGACACCAAGCTCGGCCCGGAGGAGATCACCCGCGACATCCCGAACGTCAGCGAGGAGATGCTCGCCGACCTCGACGAGCGCGGCATCATCCGGATCGGCGCCGAGGTCGTCCCCGGCGACATCCTGGTCGGCAAGGTCACCCCGAAGGGTGAGACCGAGCTGACCCCGGAGGAGCGGCTGCTCCGCGCGATCTTCGGTGAGAAGGCGCGTGAGGTCCGGGACACCTCGCTGAAGGTGCCGCACGGCGAGACCGGCACGGTCATCGGCGTGCGTACCTTCTCCCGTGAGGACGGCGACGAGCTGCCCCCGGGTGTCAACGAGCTGGTCCGGGTCTACGTGGCCCAGAAGCGGAAGATCCAGGACGGTGACAAGCTCGCCGGCCGTCACGGCAACAAGGGCGTCATCTCCAAGATCCTCCCGATCGAGGACATGCCGTTCCTCGAGGACGGCACGCCGGTCGACATCGTGCTCAACCCGCTCGGTGTGCCGAGCCGGATGAACATCGGCCAGGTGCTGGAGACGCACCTCGGCTGGGTGGCCAAGACCGGCTGGAAGGTCGAGGGCGAGGACGAGGAGTGGAAGCGGCAGCTCAAGGCGATCGGGGCTGACGAGTCCGAGGGGGACACGAACGTGGCCACCCCGGTCTTCGACGGCGCCCGTGAGGAGGAGATTGCCGGTCTGCTCGCGTCGACCCTGCCCAACCGGGACGGCAACCAGCTGATCGGGCGCTCCGGCAAGGCGCGCCTCTTCGACGGCCGCTCCGGCGAGCCGCTGCCGGACGCGATCGCGGTCGGCTACATCTACATCCTGAAGCTCAACCACCTGGTCGACGACAAGATCCACGCTCGGTCGACCGGTCCGTACTCGATGATCACGCAGCAGCCGCTGGGTGGTAAGGCGCAGTTCGGTGGTCAGCGCTTCGGTGAGATGGAGTGCTGGGCGATGCAGGCGTACGGCGCCGCGTACGCCCTGCAGGAGCTGCTGACGATCAAGTCCGACGACGTTCTCGGCCGGGTGAAGGTCTACGAGGCCATCGTCAAGGGCGAGAACATCCCGGAGCCGGGCATCCCGGAGTCGTTCAAGGTGCTGCTCAAGGAGCTGCAGTCGCTGTGCCTCAACGTCGAGGTGCTCTCCAGCGACGGCGTGGCCCTGGAGATGCGCGAGACCGACGACGAGGTGTTCCGGGCAGCCGAGGAGCTGGGCATCGACCTGTCCCGGCGCGAGCCGAGCTCGGTCGAGGAAGTCTGACGTCGAGCCTCCGGGGGCGGGCGACCGCCCCCGGGGCCCGACCCCGATGAGCTGCTGGCGCAACAAAGCGACGTGTGAGGGATATATAACGTGCTCGACGTCAACTTTTTCGACGAGTTGCGGATTGGCCTGGCGACCGCCGACGACATCCGTCAGTGGTCGCACGGCGAGGTGAAGAAGCCGGAGACGATCAACTACCGCACCCTCAAGCCGGAGAAGGACGGGCTCTTCTGCGAGAAGATCTTCGGTCCGCAGCGGGACTGGGAGTGCTACTGCGGTAAGTACAAGCGCGTCCGGTTCAAGGGCATCATCTGCGAGCGCTGCGGCGTCGAGGTGACCCGTTCCAAGGTCCGCCGTGAGCGGATGGGTCACATCGAGCTGGCCGCTCCGGTGACCCACATCTGGTACTTCAAGGGCGTGCCAAGCCGGCTGGGCTACCTGCTGGACCTCGCCCCCAAGGACCTCGAGAAGATCATCTACTTCGCCTCGTACGTCGTGACGAGCGTGGACGCGGAGTCGCGTCACCGTGACCTCTCGACGATCGAGAACGAGATCCTGGCCGAGAAGCGGCAGGCCGAGAACAGCCGCGACTCGGAGATCGAGAAGCGGGCCGCCAAGCTCGAGGCCGACCTGGCCGAGCTGGAGGCCGAGGGTGCCAAGGCGGACGTCCGGCGCAAGGTCAAGGAGGGCGGAGAGCGCGAGATGCGCCAGATCCGCGACCGGGCCCAGCGCGAGATCGACCGCCTGGACGAGGTGCTCGACACCTTCCGCAAGCTCGAGCCGAAGCAGCTGGTCACCGACGAGCTGCTCTACCGCGAGCTGCGCGACCGGTTCGGCGAGTACTTCACCGGTGCCATGGGCGCCGAGGCCATCAAGGCGCTGGTCCAGAACATGGACCTCGACGCCGAGGCGGAGAGCCTGCGCGAGACCATCCGCACCGGCAAGGGCCAGCGGAAGATCCGGGCGCTCAAGCGGCTGAAGGTCGTGGCGGCGTTCCAGAACACCCGCAACTCGCCGCTCGGCATGGTGCTCGACTGCGTGCCGGTCATCCCGCCGGACCTGCGTCCGATGGTGCAGCTGGACGGTGGCCGCTTCGCGACCTCCGACCTGAACGACCTGTACCGCCGGGTGATCAACCGGAACAACCGCCTCAAGCGGCTGATCGACCTCGGCGCGCCCGAGATCATCGTCAACAACGAGAAGCGGATGCTGCAGGAGGCCGTCGACGCGCTGTTCGACAACGGCCGCCGCGGCCGGCCGGTCACCGGCCCGGGTAACCGTCCGCTGAAGTCGCTGTCCGACATGCTCAAGGGCAAGCAGGGTCGCTTCCGGCAGAACCTGCTGGGCAAGCGCGTCGACTACTCCGGCCGTTCGGTCATCGTGGTCGGCCCGAAGCTCAAGCTGC
Source organism: Micromonospora costi (assembly GCF_003626655.1). Classification (GTDB taxonomy): domain Bacteria; phylum Actinomycetota; class Actinomycetes; order Mycobacteriales; family Micromonosporaceae; genus Micromonospora; species Micromonospora costi. The sequence goes on along the minus strand of NZ_RBAN01000003.1, from coordinate 611,918 downwards.
ACCAGTGCGGCCTGCCCAAGCAGATGGCTCTGGAGCTGTTCAAGCCGTTCGTCATGAAGCGGCTGGTCGACCTCAACCACGCGCAGAACATCAAGTCCGCCAAGCGGATGGTCGAGCGGCAGCGGCCGGTCGTGTGGGACGTGCTGGAAGAGGTCATCGGCGAGCACCCGGTGCTGCTCAACCGGGCGCCGACCCTGCACCGGCTGGGCATCCAGGCGTTCGAGCCGCAGCTGGTCGAGGGCAAGGCCATCCAGATCCACCCGCTGGTCTGCACCGCGTTCAACGCGGACTTCGACGGTGACCAGATGGCGGTGCACGTGCCGCTGTCCGCCGAGGCGCAGGCCGAGGCGCGGATCCTGATGCTGTCCTCGAACAACATCCTCAAGCCGGCCGACGGCAAGCCCGTCACCATGCCCACCCAGGACATGGTGATCGGCCTCTACCACCTCACGCACCTCACCCCGGACGAGAAGGGCGCCGGTCGGGCGTTCAGCTCGGACGCCGAGGCGCGGATGGCGTACGACAACGGCGAGCTGCACCTGCAGGCTCCGGTGAAGATCCGGCTGCGCGGCATCGTCGGTGTCGACAACGGCGCCGGCGCCGAGCCGTGGGTCGCGCCCGAGGGCTGGTCCGAGGGCGAGACCGTGACCGTGGAGACCACGCTCGGCCGGGTCCTGTTCAACGAGACGCTGCCCCCGGGCTACCGCTTCGTGAACTACGAGATCCGCAAGGGCCAGCTCTCCGCGATCGTCAACGACCTCGCCGAGCGCTTCCCGAAGGTGGCGCTGGCCGCCACCCTCGACGGGCTCAAGGAGGCCGGTTTCCACTGGGCCACCTGGTCCGGCGTGACGATCGGCATGGAGGACGTCATCGCTCCGCCGCGCAAGGCGGAGATCCTGGAGCGGTACGAGAAGGAAGCCGACCGGATCGACAAGCAGTACCAGCGTGGTCTGATGACCGCCGAGGAGCGCCGCGGCGAGCTCATCGAGATCTGGACCAAGGCGACCAACGAGGTCGCCAAGGAGATGGACACCGCGCTGCCGCAGGAGAACCCGCTGTGGAAGATGATCAACTCGGGTGCCCGCGGTAACCTGCTCCAGCTCCGGCAGATCGCGGCGATCCGTGGTCTGGTGGCCAACCCGAAGGGTGAGATCATCCCGCGGCCGATCAAGGCCAGCTACCGGGAGGGTCTGTCCGTGCTGGAGTACTTCATCTCCACGCACGGTGCCCGTAAGGGTCTCGCCGACACCGCGCTGCGGACCGCCGACTCGGGTTACCTGACCCGTCGTCTGGTGGACGTCTCGCAGGACGTGATCATCCGCGAGGAGGACTGCGGCACCGACCGGGCCATCCCGATGCAGATCGGTCAGCGGCTCGACGGCAAGCTGGTCGTGCACGAGCACGCCGAGACCAGCGTGCACGCCCGGACCCTGGCCGACGACATCAAGGGGCCGGACGGCACCGTGGTGGCCCACCGGGGTCAGGACATCAACTCGATCCTGGTCGACGCGATCGTGGCGGCCGGGGTGGAGACGGTGCGGGTGCGCAGCGTGCTCACCTGCGAGTCGAAGCTGGGCGTCTGCGGTGCGTGCTACGGCCGCTCGCTGCCGACCGGCAAGACCGTGGACGTCGGCGAGGCGGTCGGCATCATCGCCGCCCAGTCGATCGGTGAGCCGGGTACGCAGCTGACGATGCGTACCTTCCACACCGGTGGTGTCGCGGGTGAGGACATCACCCAGGGTCTGCCCCGTGTCCAGGAGATCTTCGAGGCCCGGGTCCCGAAGGGTAAGGCGCCCATCGCCGACACCCCCGGCCGGGTCCGGATCGAGGACGGCGAGCGGTCGCGGAAGATCATCGTGGTGCCGGACGACGGCAGCGACGAGATCGTCTACGACAAGATCTCCAAGCGGGTCCGGCTGCGGACGCAGGACGGTCAGCACGTCGAGGTCGGTGAGAAGCTCACCGAGGGCACCATCGACCCGCACGAGCTGCTCCGCATCCTCGGCCCGCGGGCGGTCCAGGTCCACCTGACCCAGGAGGTCCAGGAGGTCTACCGGTCGCAGGGTGTGCTCATCCACGACAAGCACATCGAGATCATCATCCGCCAGATGCTCAAGCGGGTGACGGTCATCGACTCCGGCTCGACCGAGTTCCTGCCGGGTGTGCTGGTCGACCGGGCGCTGTTCGAGTCGGAGAACCGCCGGCTCGTCTCCGAGGGCGGCGAGCCCGCCGCGGGTCGCCCGGTGCTGATGGGTATCACCAAGGCGTCGCTGGCCACGGACTCCTGGCTGTCGGCGGCCTCCTTCCAGGAGACCACCCGGGTGCTGACGGACGCGGCGATCCACGCCCGCAGCGACTCGCTGATCGGCCTCAAGGAGAACGTGATCATCGGTAAGCTCATCCCGGCCGGTACGGGCATCAGCAAGTACCGCAACGTCCGGGTCGAGCCGACCGAGGAGGCGAAGGCCAAGGTCTACTCGATGACCGGCTACCCGGAGACCGACTACGGCTTCGGGCCGGCCAGCGGGCAGGCTGTGCCGCTGGACGACTTCGACTTCGGGTCGTACCGCTAAGCAGCACGAACGACGAGGCCCCCGGCATCCGCCGGGGGCCTCGTCGCGTCCGGACCCGTACGCGCGGCGCACCCGTTGGGCATGATGGGGACATGACGACCACGCCCTGGCCGGTGCCCGTCGCCCAGGAGGGGCCGCGCCACCCGCTCGACCCCGAGCCGGTACGCGCCACGAAGGCGAAGGCCGTCTTCGCGCTCGGGCTGTTCGCGGCGCTGACCGGTCTGTTCGTCGGTGGGGTGGTACCAGCCACGGTGGCGCTGCACCTCGCCCGCCAGGCGCGCCGGGAGGCGTACGCCTCGGGGGGCTTCCTGACCGGCGCGGCCTGGCTGCGGCGGGGTGAGCGGCTGGCCTGGACGGGCCTCGTCCTGGTCGCGGTGGCCGTGGTGGCCGTCGTGGTGGTCGCCGTGGTCCGGCTGACCGAGGCGCCGTTCGGGCACGACTACCCGTCGAACGTCGACTGACCGGCCGGGGGAGCGCGCCGCGCCCGGCGCGGGCGGGCCCGCGCCCGGCGGTAGCCTGACCGGTGTCCCGTCACGTCGATGGCGGGGAAGTCGTGGAGGAGGAATTCGTGACGGATCCGGCGCGGCCCCCGTCGGGTGATCCCGCACGGCCCTCCGACCTCCCCGACGCCGCTGCGCCGGGGCACGACGCTCCGGCGGACGCCGCGGGTGATCCTTCGCGGCCGTTCTCCGAGCCGCTTCCGTTCGGCCCGCCGGCACGGTCGTCGAGCCCGGCGACGCCGCCGGCGGACCCGTCGTCCGCAGCCGGCCAGCCGGTGGGCGGTCCCGCGCCGTCTCCGTCACCCGACCCTGGCCCGCCGTCCGCGCCGACGTCCGATCCCGCGCCGGCTCCGGGGTCCGTGCCGGGTTCCGAGCCCGCGACGCCGCCCGGTTCCGGCCCGTCGTCGGCGTCCGCGCCGGCTGGCGGTGACGCCGGCGGGGGTACGCCATCGCCGGCCGCACCGCCGTCGCCCCCGGCCTGGGGTGCCCCGCCCACGCCGTTGGGCGCACCGGCTCCGGGCTGGGGTCCGTCCCCGGCCCCGGGCGGCTGGGGTGCGCCACCGGCACCGACGCCGGGGGCCCCGAGCTGGGGAGCGCCCCCGATGCCGCCGCACGGCGCTCCGTTGTCGAGCCCGTATGGCGGTCCCGCGCCGGGTCCGCAGGGTGCTCCGGGGTCGGGACCGCACGGCGCTCCGCACGGTGTTCCCGGGGCGGGTCCGTACGGGGCTCCGGCACCGCACGGCGCTCCCGGCTCGGGTCCGTACGCCGCTCCGGGATGGGGGCCGCACGGCGGTCAAGGCCCGCACGGTGGCTGGGCTGCGCCGGGCCAGTGGGGGGCGGCGCCGTCCGGGTGGCGTCCGCCGCCACCGCCGACGGACGCCCAGCGCCTGCCGCCGAAGCGGATCGAGTCGGTGGACGGCACCCCGTTCGGTGTGGTGCACCTCGACGTCCCGCCGGTCACCTCCGGGTTGGCGGTCGGCTCGCTGGTGGCGGGCACTGTCTCGATCCTGGTCTCGCTGCTGGTCATCTGCTTCGGGGTGGTCGGTTCGAGTTGGACCGGTGTCTGGGCCGCCGGCGCGTTCACGGTGCTCGGTACGTTGACCGGCGCGGGCGCGGTCGTCGCCGGGCTGCTCGCCCTGCGGCAGATCCGTCGACCGGCGCCGCCGCCGGCGGTGCGGTTCACCGGGCGCGGGTTGGCGGTGGCCGGGGTGAGCTGTGGGGGAGTCGGTCTCGGCCTCAGCCTGCTCGGCCTGGTCCTGGCCCTGGTGATCTCGCTGACGTGACCGGACCGGACCGGACCTGACCGGACCCGGGTGGCGTGAGTCCGGTCACGCCGACCGGCCCGGCCGCCCGGATCGGGGCGACAGGTGCCGGTGGGGTCCGGTGGGCTCACGGGGCCGACGGGCCGTACTCCGGGGAAGCCGGTACACTTGTACGCGTAGGTGCCCATCAGGGGCGCGCAGGCGGGACAGACCCGACGGCCGCGGCGGCGTGGTTCGGCGGACCACTCCGTTTTGACCTGGGCGGCTGTGGTAGGTAACCTTTCCCCTTGTGCCCGGGCCAGCCCGGGCAACTCGTGCGTGCGCTGGATCCGGTGGTTCGGAGATCGGGCGGCAGCACGGCAAAGCCAAAGATCCGGCGTGGGGCCACCCGCGTGCCGGTGACAGACCCGGTGCGGGCGTCAGCGTCGGCACCGGAACCCGTGAGCTGGGCGACACGCCCGACCGCGGGTGCCGGGACCTCCGCGAGGTGGCCCTGGTCGGAATGTAGGAGAGCCGATCACCCGGTCGGCTACGGCAGACGGCGCGGTCGCGACCTCGCGGCCGAAGGGAGCGGAGAAACCCGGTGCCCACGATCCAGCAGCTGGTCCGAAAGGGCCGCCAGGCGAAGACGAGCAAGACCAAGACCCCGGCGCTGAAGGGATCCCCTCAGCGGCGCGGCGTGTGCACCCGCGTGTACACCACCACCCCGAAGAAGCCGAACTCGGCGCTGCGCAAGGTCGCTCGTGTCAAGCTCAGCAGCCAGATCGAGGTGACCGCCTACATCCCCGGTGTCGGGCACAACCTCCAGGAGCACTCGATCGTGCTCGTTCGTGGCGGCCGTGTGAAGGACCTCCCCGGCGTGCGTTACAAGATCGTCCGCGGTTCGCTGGACACCCAGGGCGTCCGTAACCGCAAGCAGGCGCGCAGCCGCTACGGCGCGAAGAAGGAGAAGAGCTGACATGCCGCGTAAGGGACCCGCTCCGCGGCGGCCGCTGGTCGCTGACCCGGTGTACAACTCGCCGCTGGTCACCCAGCTGGTGAACAAGATCCTGCTCCGCGGCAAGCGGCAGCTCGCCGAGCACATCGTGTACGCGGCCCTGGAGGGCTGCCGCGAGAAGTCCGGCACCGACCCGGTCGTCACCCTGAAGCGGGCGATGGACAACGTGAAGCCGACGCTCGAGGTGCGCAGCCGCCGTGTCGGTGGCGCGACCTACCAGGTGCCGGTCGAGGTGCGCCCGGCCCGCGCGACCACCCTGGGTCTGCGCTGGCTGGTCACCTACGCGCGTGCCCGCCGTGAGAAGACCATGATCGAGCGGCTCATGAACGAGCTGCTGGACGCGAGCAACGGCCTCGGTGCCGCCGTGAAGCGGCGCGAGGACACGCACAAGATGGCCGAGTCCAACAAGGCCTTCGCGCACTACCGCTGGTAACACCCTGGTTCCGGCGCCGATCGGCGCCGGAACCGCCACCAGTTGAGTCGAGACGACGATAAGTAGGGATTGAAGTGGCCGCCGCAGACGCGCTCGCCAACGTACGCAACATCGGCATCATGGCGCACATCGATGCCGGTAAGACCACTACCACCGAGCGGATCCTGTTCTACACCGGTATCACCTACAAGATCGGTGAGGTCCACGAGGGCGCTGCCGTCATGGACTGGATGGAGCAGGAGCAGGAGCGCGGTATCACCATCACTTCCGCCGCCACCAAGTGCGAGTGGAAGGGCCACACGATCCAGATCATCGACACGCCCGGCCACGTCGACTTCACGGTCGAGGTGGAGCGGTCGCTGCGGGTCCTGGACGGCGCGGTCGCCGTGTACGACGGTGTCGCTGGTGTGGAGCCGCAGACCGAGAACGTCTGGCGCCAGGCGGACAAGTACAACGTCCCCCGGATGTGCTTCGTCAACAAGCTCGACCGGACCGGCGCCGACTTCTTCCGCTGCGTGCAGATGATGATCGACCGGCTGAACGCCACCCCGCTGGTGCTCCAGATCCCGATCGGGACCGAGGCCGACCACATCGGCGTCGTGGACCTGATCGGCATGCGCGCCCTCACCTGGCGTGGGGAGACCCAGAAGGGTGAGGACTACGCGATCGAGGAGATCCCGGCCGACCTGGCCGACTCCGCGGCCGAGTGGCGCGAGAAGCTGATGGAGACCCTGGCCGACGTCGACGACTCGGTGATGGAGAAGTACCTGGAGGGCGAGGAGATCTCGGTCGACCAGATCAAGGCCGCCATCCGGCGTGCCACCATCGCCGGCAAGGCCAACCCGGTGCTCTGCGGCTCGGCGTTCAAGAACAAGGGCATCCAGCCGATGCTGGACGCCGTGGTCGACTACCTGCCGTCGCCGCTGGACGTTCCGGCGATCGAGGGCACCGCGACCGACGGCGAGACCCCGATGCAGCGGAAGCCGTCCACCACGGAGCCGTTCGCGGGCCTGGCCTTCAAGATCCAGACCGACAAGCACCTCGGCAAGCTCACCTACGTCCGGGTCTACTCCGGCGTGGTGGAGTCCGGGTCCCAGGTGGTCAACTCCACCAAGGACCGCAAGGAGCGGATCGGCAAGATCTACCAGATGCACGCCAACAAGCGTGAGGAGCGCAGCTCCGCGCGCGCCGGCGACATCATCGCGGTGCAGGGTCTCAAGCAGACCACCACCGGTGACACCCTGTGCGACCCGGCGAACCCGGTCATCCTGGAGTCGATGACCTTCCCGGAGCCGGTCATCGAGGTCGCCATCGAGCCGAAGACCAAGGCTGACCAGGAGAAGCTCAGCACCGCCATCCAGCGGCTGGCCGAGGAGGACCCGACCTTCCGCGTCAAGCTGGACGAGGAGACCGGCCAGACGGTCATCTCCGGCATGGGTGAGCTGCACCTGGACATCCTGGTCGACCGGATGCGCCGCGAGTTCAACGTCGAGGCCAACATCGGTAAGCCGCAGGTGGCGTACCGCGAGACCATCCGCCGCGCGGTGGAGAAGGTCGAGTACACCCACAAGAAGCAGACCGGTGGTTCCGGCCAGTACGCCCGGGTGATCATCAGCCTGGAGCCGCTGCCGCTGGACAACGAGTCGCCGACCTACGAGTTCGCGAACGCCGTCACCGGTGGCCGCATCCCCCGGGAGTTCATCCCGTCGGTGGACGCGGGCGCCCAGGACGCCATGCAGTACGGCATCCTCGCCGGCTTCCCGCTGGTGGGTGTCAAGCTGACCCTGGTGGACGGTCAGTACCACGAGGTCGACTCGTCCGAGATGGCGTTCAAGATCGCCGGTTCGATGGCGCTCAAGGAGGCGGCCCGCAAGGCCGACCCGGCGCTGCTCGAGCCGATGATGGCCGTTGAGGTCACCACTCCTGAGGAGAACATGGGTGACGTCATCGGCGACCTCAACTCCCGCCGTGGCATCATCCAGGCGATGGAGGAGCGCGGGGGTGCCCGCGTCGTCCGCGCCCTGGTGCCGTTGTCGGAGATGTTCGGCTACGTCGGCGACCTGCGGTCGAAGACCCAGGGCCGGGCTAGCTACAGCATGCAGTTCGACTCCTACGCCGAGGTTCCGGCCAACGTGGCGAAGGAGATCATCGCCAAGGCGACGGGTGAGTGACGCTCACCTGAGCTGATGAACCGTCGGTGGTCGCGGGAGGTGTTCCCGCCCGCGGCCACCACGGACGGGTTGCGTGAGACCGGGCCTGTAGGCTTCACCGCCGCAGAACCCACGAGAAGCTCTCCGGCCGGAAGGTCGGAAAGGCTGTCGACAGAGTCCTAAGCGCCGAACGGCGCGCCGGGCGTACGAACCAAACAGTCCACAGGAGGACACCAGTGGCGAAGGCGAAGTTCGAGCGGACTAAGCCGCACGTCAACATCGGCACCATTGGTCACATCGACCACGGTAAGACGACGCTGACGGCGGCCATCACCAAGGTCCTGCACGACCAGTACCCGGACCTGAACCCGTACACGCCGTTCGACGAGATCGACAAGGCGCCGGAGGAGAAGGCCCGCGGCATCACGATCTCGATCGCGCACGTCGAGTACCAGACCGAGGCGCGGCACTACGCGCACGTCGACTGCCCCGGTCACGCCGACTACATCAAGAACATGATCACCGGTGCCGCCCAGATGGACGGCGCGATCCTGGTGGTCGCGGCGACCGACGGCCCGATGCCGCAGACCCGCGAGCACGTGCTGCTGGCCCGCCAGGTCGGCGTGCCGTACATCGTCGTGGCGCTCAACAAGAGCGACATGGTCGACGACGAGGAGCTCCTGGAGCTCGTCGAGCTCGAGGTCCGCGAGCTGCTCTCCTCGCAGGAGTACCCGGGTGACGACCTGCCGGTCGTCCGGGTGTCCGCGCTGAAGGCCCTCGAGGGTGACCCCGAGTGGACCCAGAAGCTGATGGACCTGATGACCGCTGTCGACACCGCGATCCCGCAGCCGGAGCGCGAGACCGACAAGCCGTTCCTGATGCCGATCGAGGACGTCTTCACGATCACCGGTCGTGGCACCGTCGTCACCGGTCGCGTCGAGCGCGGCGTGCTCAAGCCGAACGAGGAGGTGGAGATCGTCGGTATCCGCGACAAGTCGCAGAAGACGGTCTGCACCGGTATCGAGATGTTCCGCAAGCTGCTCGACGAGGCCCGCGCGGGTGAGAACGTCGGTCTGCTGCTGCGTGGCATCAAGCGCGAGGACGTCGAGCGCGGCATGGTGGTCATCAAGCCGGGCACCACGACCCCGCACACGGAGTTCGAGGCGACCGTCTACATCCTCTCCAAGGAGGAGGGTGGCCGGCACACCCCGTTCTTCCAGAACTACCGTCCGCAGTTCTACTTCCGGACCACGGACGTCACCGGTGTCGTCACGCTCCCCGAGGGCACCGAGATGGTCATGCCGGGTGACAACACCACCATGACGGTGAAGCTGATCCAGCCCATCGCCATGGAGGAGAACCTGAAGTTCGCGATCCGCGAGGGTGGCCGCACCGTCGGCGCCGGGTTTGTCACCAAGATCATCAAGTGAGCTAGGTAACCCCGATTAGACCCGCCGCCGGTCGTGCGGCATACTAGTCAGGTTGCGTAACGGCAGTTCGCCGTCCGTGTTCGGCTGAGTCGAACCTCCGGACGGCGGGACAGCTGAGCGCAGGGTGGTTGGCGGCCCGGCCGCCAACCACCCTCGCACGGCGTCCAGGTCGCGATCACCGCGGCCGGCGCCATGACCCACCGCGTGGTCGGACCGCTCCGGAGCCCGGGGCGGAGCCTGGCCCGAGGGCGCGACACGCCCGACCGCGGGGGTCGGCGAAGTGGGCCTGTGCCAGCCGGTACAGGTGCCCGCAACACAGCGGCATCGAGAGAAGGAACAGAAGCCACCATGGCGGGACAGAAGATCCGCATCCGGCTCAAGGCCTATGACCACGAGGTCGTCGACTCCTCGGCTCGGAAGATCGTCGAGACGGTGACGCGTACCGGGGCGCAGGTCGCGGGCCCGGTGCCGCTGCCCACGGAGATCAACCGTTTCTGCGTCATCCGCTCGCCGCACAAGTACAAGGACTCGCGCGAGCACTTCGAGATGCGTACGCACAAGCGGCTGATCGACATCATCGACCCGACCCCCAAGACGGTCGACTCGCTCATGCGCCTCGACCTGCCGGCTGGCGTCGACATCGAGATCAAGCTGTAGGGACCGGACAAATGGACAGGCAAGTTAAGGGGATCCTGGGCGCCAAGCTCGGCATGACCCAGGTCTGGGACAACAACCGCGTTGTGCCCGTGACCGTGGTGCAGGCCGGCCCGTGCGTCGTCAGCCAGGTTCGTGACGCCGACAAGGACGGTTACTCCGCGATCCAGTTGGCGTACGGCGCGATCGACCCGCGGAAGGTCAAGAAGCCGATCAGCGGGCACTACGCCAAGGCCGAGGTGGCGCCGCGCCGGCACATCGTCGAGCTGCGCACCACCGACGCCGCCGACTACTCGCCGGGCCAGGAGGTCACGGTCGAGGAGTTCCCGGTCGGCATGTCGATCGACGTGACCGGCAAGACCAAGGGCAAGGGCTACGCCGGCCCGATGAAGCGGCACGGCTTCCACGGTCTGCGCGCCAGCCACGGTGTCGAGCGCAAGCACCGTTCGCCCGGCTCGATCGGCGCCTGCGCCACCCCGGGTCGTGTCTTCAAGGGCACCCGGATGGCGGGCCGGATGGGCGGCGTGCGCTACACCGTCCAGAACCTGACCGTCCAGGCGGTCGACACCGAGAACAACCTCCTGCTCGTCCGCGGTGCCATCCCCGGTCCCAAGGGCGCGCTGGTCCTGGTCCGCACCGCGGCCAAGACCAAGGCGAAGAAGGGCGGTGCGGCCAAGTGACCACCGTTGACGTCCTCAACGTCGAAGGCACGAAGACCGGCTCCGTGGAGCTGCCGGCCGACATCTTCGACGCCCAGGCCAACGTCGCGCTGATGCACCAGGTCGTGGTGGCCCAGCTGGCGGCGGCCCGGCAGGGCACGCACAAGGCCAAGACCCGCGGCGAGGTCGCCGGTGGGGGCAAGAAGCCGTACAAGCAGAAGGGCACCGGTCGCGCCCGGCAGGGCTCGATCCGCGCGCCGCAGTTCGCCGGCGGTGGCGTGGTGCACGGTCCCGTGCCGCGCGACTACAGCCAGCGGACCCCGAAGAAGATGAAGGCCGCCGCCCTGCGTGGCGCCCTCTCCGACCGGGCCCGCGCCGGCCAGGTGCACGTCGTCGAGGCGTTCGTCTCCGGCGAGACGCCGTCGACCAAGGCCGCTCTGGCCACGCTGGCGAAGCTGACCACGGCCCGGCGGGTCCTGGTCGTGCTGAGCAGCACCGACGAGCTGAACTGGGTGTCGCTGCGCAACGAGCCGCGGGTGCACCTGATCGAGGCCGGCCAGCTGAACACGTACGACGTGCTGGTGGCCGACGACGTGGTCTTCACGAAGGACGCCCTGGACGAGTTCCTCGGTGTTCCCGCCGAGACCACCGAGGAGGGTGGCAAGTGAGCACGATCGCCGACCCGCGCGACATCATCGTGGCGCCGGTCGTCTCGGAGAAGAGCTACAGCGAGCTGAACCGCAACTGGTACACCTTCCTGGTGCACCCGGACGCGAACAAGACCGAGATCAAGATCGCTATCCAGCAGATCTTCAACGTCCGCGTCCTGACGGTCAACACGCTCAACCGCGAGGGCAAGCGCAAGCGGACCCGTACCGGGTTCGGTAAGCGCAAGGACACCAAGCGGGCGATGGTGAAGCTGGCTGACGGTGACCGTATCGAGGCCTTCGGCGGCCCGGTCAGCTGAGGGGTGTAGACAATGGCTATCCGTAAGTACAAGCCGACGACGCCGGGCCGGCGCGGCTCCAGCGTCGCCGACTTCGCCGAGATCACCCGGTCGACGCCCGAGAAGTCGCTGCTGGCTCCGCTGCCGAAGAAGGGCGGGCGCAACGCCCACGGCCGGATCACCACGCGGCACCACGGTGGTGGCCACAAGCGCCAGTACCGCCTGATCGACTTCAAGCGGGTCGACAAGGACGGCGTGCCGGCGAAGGTCGCCCACATCGAGTACGACCCGAACCGCACCGCGCGTATCGCGCTGCTGCACTACGCCGACGGCGAGAAGCGCTACATCATCGCGCCGAAGGACCTGAAGCAGGGCGACACCGTCGAGTCGGGTCCGAGCGCCGACATCAAGCCGGGCAACAACCTGCCGCTGCGCAACATCCCGGTCGGTACCACGATCCACAACGTGGAGCTGCGTCCGGGCGGCGGCGCCAAGCTGGCCCGCTCGGCGGGCGTCGGCATCCAGCTGCTCGGCCGTGAGGGCGCGTACGCGACCCTGCGTATGCCGTCCGGTGAGATCCGGCGCGTCGACGTGCGCTGCCGCGCGAGCGTGGGCGAGATCGGCAACGCCGACCAGTCGAACATCAACTGGGGTAAGGCCGGCCGTATGCGGTGGAAGGGCAAGCGCCCGACCGTCCGTGGTGTCGCCATGAACCCGGTGGACCACCCGCACGGTGGTGGTGAGGGTAAGACCTCCGGTGGTCGCCACCCGGTCAACCCGCAGGGTAAGCCCGAGGGGCGCACCCGTCGTAAGGGCCAGCCGAGTGACCGGCTGATCGTCCGCCGCCGCTACGCCACCCGCAAGCGCGGCTAACAGGAGAGCTGACTTATGCCTCGCAGCCTGAAGAAGGGCCCGTTCGTCGACGACCACCTGCTCAAGAAGGTGGAGACGCAGAACGACAAGGGCTCCAAGAACGTCATCAAGACCTGGTCGCGGCGCTCGATGATCATCCCGGAGATGCTCGGGCACACGATCGCGGTGCACGACGGACGCAAGCACGTCCCGGTGTTCGTGACCGAGGCGATGGTCGGGCACAAGCTCGGCGAGTTCGCGCTGACCCGCACGTTCAAGGGTCACGAGAAGGACGACCGGAAGAGCCGTCGGCGCTGACGCCGCGGGCATACGGATAGAGGATCAAGGGGTTACAGCGATGCCAGGAAAGGGCGACGCTCCGGTGCTTCCGGGCGCGCGGGCGGTTGCGCGGTACGTGCGCATCTCGCCGATGAAGGCGCGCCGGGTGGTCAACCTCGTCCGCGGCCTGCCCGCGAAGGAGGCGCTCACGGTGCTGCAGTTCGCGCCGCAGGCTGCGAGCGAGCAGGTGTACAAGGTGCTCGCCAGCGCGATCGCCAACGCGGAGAACAACGAGCGGCTGGACCCCGACGCGTTGCTCGTCAGCGAGGCGTTCGTGGACGAGGGCCCGACCATGAAGCGGTTCCAGCCGCGGGCGCAGGGCCGGGCGTACCGGATCCGCAAGCGCACCTGCCACATCACGGTGGCGGTCGAGGCCGTCGCGCCGGCCGCGCCGCGCAAGGCCGCGAAGAAGACGGCTCCGGCGAAGCAGGCCGCGCCGGCCGAGACGCAGAGCAACACGGAGGGCGCGGAGTAATGGGTCAGAAGGTTCACCCCACTGGGTTCCGGCTCGGTATCTCGACCGACTGGAAGTCCCGCTGGTTCGCGGACAAGCTCTACAAGGACTACATCGGCGAGGACGTGAAGATCCGCCGGATGATGTCCAAGGGCCTGGAGCGCGCCGGCATTTCCAAGGTCGACATCGAGCGCACCCGGGACCGGGTCCGCGTCGACATCCACACCGCCCGGCCGGGCATCGTCATCGGCCGTAAGGGTGCGGAGGCCGACCGGATCCGCGGGGAACTGGAGAAGCTGACCGGCAAGCAGGTGCAGCTCAACATCATCGAGGTGAAGAGCCCCGAGTCGGACGCTCAGCTGGTCGCGCAGGGCGTGGCCGAGCAGCTGTCCAGCCGGGTCAGCTTCCGTCGGGCGATGCGCAAGGCCATGCAGTCGGCCATGAAGAACCCGGTCTGCAAGGGCATCCGGGTCCAGGTCTCGGGCCGTCTGGGCGGCGCCGAGATGAGCCGGACCGAGTTCTACCGCGAGGGCCGGGTGCCGCTGCACACGCTGCGGGCCAACATCGAGTACGGCTTCTTCGAGGCCCGTACCACCTTCGGCCGGATCGGCGTGAAGGTCTGGATCTACAAGGGTGACGCGGTCCCGGGTCGGGAGGCCCCGGCCGAGGCCGGTCCGTCGCGCCCGCGCCGTGACCGTGGCGACCGGCCCGAGCGGCCGCGCCGTGGTCGGTCGGGTTCGTCCGGCACGACCGCCGGCGGTACCGAGGCCGGCCGGGCTGCCGCGACCACGCTCGCGCAGCAGGCCGAGACGCCGAGTGGGGACGCGGTGGATCCCGCCGCCGTCGCCGCCGCGGCAGAAACGCAGCAGGAGGGCTGACAGATGCTGATGCCGCGCAAGCCCCCGAAGGGCTTCCGCAAGCCGCACCACCCGGACCGCAGCGGCGCGTCCAAGGGCGGCAACCGGGTGGTGTTCGGTGAGTTCGGGATCCAGGCTCTCGAGCCGGCGTACGTGACCAACCGGCAGATCGAGTCGGCGCGTATCGCGATGACCCGTCACATCAAGCGTGGTGGCAAGGTCTGGATCACGATCTTCCCGGACCAGGCCCTCACCAAGAAGCCGGCGGAAACCCGGATGGGTTCCGGTAAGGGCTCGCCCGAGTGGTGGGTCGCGAACGTCAAGCCGGGGCGGGTGCTCTTCGAGATGTCCTTCCCCAACGAGCAGATCGCGCGAGAGGCGATGCGTCGCGCGATCCACAAGCTCCCGATGAAGTGCCGCATTGTGACGCGCGAAGTGGGTGAGTCCTGATGGCAGCGGGCGTTAAGGCCTCCGAGCTGCGTGAGCTCTCCGAGGAGGAGCTGGTCACGAGGCTGCGTGAGGCCAAGGCGGAGCTGTTCAACCTCCGCGTGCAGGCCGCAACCGGGCAGCTGGACAACAACCGGCGGCTGCAGGTCATCCGTCGGGAGATCGCCCGGATCTACACGATCATGCGCGAGCGCGAGCTGGGGCTCTCGGCCGCGCCGACTGAGGTGACTGCAGGATGAGCGAGAACACCACCACCACCGCCGCCACGCGCGGCCGCCGCAAGGTCCGCGAGGGCCTGGTGGTCAGCGACAAGATGGACAAGACCGTCGTCGTCGAGGTCGAGGACCGGGTCAAGCACGCGCTGTACGGCAAGATCATGCGCCGGACCAGCAAGCTCAAGGTGCACGACGAGCAGAACAGCGCCGGGATCGGCGACCGGGTTCTGATCATGGAGACCCGGCCGCTGTCCGCCACCAAGCGTTGGCGGCTCGTGGAGATCCTGGAAAAGGCCAAGTAGCGAAGGCTTCGAGCTCGCCCGGCGTCGCGCCGGGCGCGGGTTCCGCCAGGCTCCGGCCGCTACGGCGGCCGGAGAACCGGCAGACATAGGAGATAGACGTGATTCAGCAGGAGTCGCGACTGCGCGTCGCCGACAACACGGGTGCTCGGGAGATCCTGTGCATCCGGGTTCTCGGTGGCTCCGGTCGGCGCTACGCGAGCATCGGCGACGTCATCGTGGCCACCGTCAAGGACGCGATCCCGGGTGCCGGTGTGAAGAAGGGCGACGTCGTCAAGGCCGTCGTCGTTCGCACCGCCAAGGAGAAGCGGCGCCCGGACGGGTCGTACATCCGCTTCGACGAGAACGCCGCCGTCATCATCAAGGACGGCGGTGACCCGCGCGGCACCCGTATCTTCGGCCCGGTCGGTCGTGAGCTGCGGGACAAGCGGTTCATGAAGATCATTTCTCTCGCGCCGGAGGTGTTGTGACCGTGAAGGTCAAGAAGGGCGACACGGTCGTCGTCATCGCCGGCAAGGACAAGGGTGCCAAGGGCAAGGTCATCGCGGCCTACCCGCGGCAGGACAAGGTCCTGGTCGAGGGCGTGAACCGGGTCAAGAAGCACACCCGCATCAGCACCACCCAGCGTGGCGCCAAGACCGGTGGCATCGTCACCCAGGAGGCCCCGATCCACGTCTCGAACGTGATGGTCCTGGACTCCGACGGCAAGCCGACTCGCGTCGGCTACCGGGTCGACGACAACGGCCAGAAGGTCCGCATCGCGCGTAGCACCGGTAAGGACCTCTGATGACCACGGCTACCGAAACCAAGACCCTGCCGCGCCTCAAGGAGCGGTACCGCAACGAGATCGTGGCGAAGCTGCGCGAGCAGTACAACTACGGCAACCCGATGCAGGTGCCGCGGCTGGTCAAGATCGTCGTCAACATGGGTGTGGGCGAGGCCGCCCGCGACGCCAAGCTGATCGACGGCGCCGTCCGCGACCTGGCCACCATCACCGGCCAGAAGCCGCAGGTGCGGCGGGCGACCAAGTCCATCGCGCAGTTCAAGCTCCGCGAGGGCATGCCGATCGGCGCGAAGGTGACCCTGCGCGGCGACCGGATGTGGGAGTTCCTGGACCGGCTGCTGTCCATCGCGCTGCCGCGTATCCGTGACTTCCGCGGTCTGGACGGGCGCAAGCTCGACGGGCACGGCAACTACACGTTCGGCCTGACCGAGCAGTCGGTGTTCCAGGAGATCGACCAGGACAAGATCGATCGCCAGCGGGGCATGGACATCACGGTGGTAACCACCGCCACGACCGACGACGAGGGCCGGGAACTGCTCAAGCTCCTGGGCTTCCCGTTCAAGGAGAACTGAGATGGCCAAGAAGGCGCTGATCCTGAAGGCGGCCGCGAAGCCGAAGTTCTCGGTTCGCGCGTACACCCGCTGCCAGCGGTGCGGGCGTCCGAAGGCGGTCTACCGCAAGTTCGGTCTCTGCCGGGTGTGCATCCGGGAGATGGCCCACCGCGGTGAGCTGCCCGGCGTGTCCAAGGCTTCCTGGTAATAGCCCGGCGCGCACCGCGCGTCAGCTGCACTGTCTCTTCGCCGTAGGCCTGCGGGTCACCCGCGGGAACCCCGGCGAGAAAGGTTGACGAAATCCATGACGATGACCGACCCGATCGCAGACATGCTCACGCGTCTGCGTAACGCCAACCAGGCGTACCACGACCGGGTGCAGATGCCCTACTCCAAGATCAAGGCGAACATCGCCGAGGTCCTGAAGACCGAGGGCTACATCTCCTCCTGGTCGGTCGAGGAGCCCGAGGAGGGCGCCGTCGGCAAGCGACTGGTCGTCGAGCTGAAGTACGGCCAGAACCGGGAGCGGAGCCTGGCCGGCATCAAGCGCGTGTCCAAGCCCGGCCTGCGGGTGTACGCCAAGTCGGACGGGCTCCCGCGGGTGCTCGGCGGGCTGGGCGTGGCGATCATTTCGACGTCCCAGGGGCTGCTCACCGACCGGCAGGCCCGCAAGCGGAGCGTTGGCGGGGAAGTCCTCGCCTTCGTCTGGTAACGGGAGACAGGTAGAAATGTCGCGTATTGGACGTAAGTCGATCCCGGTACCAGCCGGCGTCGACATCACGATCGACGGGCAGACCGTCAAGGTCAAGGGCCCGAAGGGCGAGCTGTCGCACACCCTGGCCGAGCCGATCACGATCGAGCGGGCGGAGGACGGTCAGCTGACCGTCAACCGGCCCAACGACGAGCGCAAGGCCAAGGAACTGCACGGCCTCAGCCGGACCCTGGTCGCCAACATGATCGTCGGCGTCACCGAGGGCTACCGCAAGAGCCTGGAGATCGCCGGCACGGGTTACCGCGTGACCGCCAAGGGCAAGGACCTCGAGTTCGCCCTCGGGTTCTCGCACCCGGTGACCGTGGCCGCGCCGGAGGGCATCACCTTCACGGTGGAGCGGCCGACGCTGTTCCACGTGGCCGGCATCGACAAGCAGCAGGTCGGTGAGATCGCCGCGAACATCCGGAAGATCCGCCCGCCGGAGCCGTACAAGGGCAAGGGCATCAAGTACCAGGGCGAGGTCATTCGTCGCAAGGCCGGAAAGGCAGGTAAGAAGTGAGCGCCACGCTGCTCAAGCGCCGCCGCGGCGTCGCCGCCAAGCGCGCCGTCGGGCGTGCGCGCCGGCACTTCCGGGTCCGCAAGAACGTCAGTGGCACGTCGGAGCGTCCGCGCCTGGTCGTCACCCGTTCGCTGCGGCACATCGTCGCCCAGATCGTCGACGACACCAAGGGCCACACCCTGGCGTCGGCGTCGACCATGGACGCCTCGCTGCGCGGAACCGAGGGCGACAAGAGCGCCCTGGCCGGCAAGGTGGGCACCCTGCTCGCCGAGCGGGCGAAGGCCGCCGGCGTTTC
Organism: Micromonospora costi; assembly: GCF_003626655.1. Lineage (GTDB taxonomy): Bacteria > Actinomycetota > Actinomycetes > Mycobacteriales > Micromonosporaceae > Micromonospora > Micromonospora costi. The sequence goes on along the minus strand of NZ_RBAN01000003.1, from coordinate 593,950 downwards.
CAGGGTCGTCTTCGACCGCGGTGGCAACCGGTACGCGGGGCGTGTCGCCGCGCTTGCCGACGCCGCCCGCGAAGCCGGGCTCGAGTTCTAGTAACCCCGTCACGAGAGAGAAGGAAGGCTGCTGATGCCAGGTCAACAGCGCCGTGGCGGCGGGTCCGGTGGCAACGAGGGTGGTCGCCGCGACAACCGCCGTGAGGGCGGCCGCGGAAACGCGCCCGTCGAGAAGACCCCGCACCTTGAGCGGGTCGTCGCGATCAACCGCGTCGCCAAGGTCGTGAAGGGTGGTCGTCGCTTCAGCTTCACCGCCCTGGTGATCGTGGGCGACGGCGACGGCACGGTCGGCGTGGGCTACGGAAAGGCCAAGGAGGTGCCCGCGGCGATCGCCAAGGGCGTCGAGGAGGCCAAGAAGCACTTCTTCAAGGTGCCGCGGATCGGCCAGTCGATCCCGCACCCGGTGCAGGGCGAGGACGCCGCCGGCGTGGTGCTGCTCAAGCCGGCCTCGGCCGGTACGGGTGTCATCGCCGGTGGGCCGGTGCGTGCCGTGCTGGAGTGCGCGGGCATCCACGACGTGCTCTCCAAGAGCCTCGGCTCGTCGAACCCGATCAACATCGTGCACGCCACCGTCGCGGCGCTGAAGGCGCTGGAGTCGCCGGAGGCCGTGGCCGCCCGGCGTGGTCTGCCGGTGGAGGACGTCGCGCCGGCCGCCATGCTGGCGTCGCGGGCGGGGGTGGCGTCCTGATGGCACGCCTGAAGGTCACCCAGGTCCGGTCCGAGATCGGTACCAAGCAGAACCAGCGTGACTCGCTGCGGTCGCTCGGTCTCAAGCGGATCAACGACGTGGTGGTCAAGGAGGACCGGCCCGAGATCCGGGGCATGATCTTCACTGTGAGCCACCTCGTGAAGGTCGAGGAGGTCGAGTAATGACGATCAAGGTCCACCACCTGCGCCCGGCGCCGGGGGCCAAGACCGCCAAGACCCGCGTGGGTCGCGGTGAGGGCTCCAAGGGCAAGACCGCCGGCCGCGGTACCAAGGGTTCGAAGGCCCGGAAGAACATCTCGGCGGCGTTCGAGGGTGGGCAGATGCCCATCCACATGCGCCTGCCGAAGCTGAAGGGCTTCAAGAACAAGTTCAAGGTGACGTTCCAGGTGGTCAACCTGGACCGGCTCGCCGAGCTGTTCCCGAACGGCGGTCAGGTCGGCCCGCAGGAGCTGGTCGACGCGGGCGCGGTCCGCAAGGGCCAGCCGGTGAAGGTCCTCGGTACCGGGGAACTCGGTGGGGTGAACCTCCAGGTGTCGGCGCACGCGTTCAGCGCGTCGGCCAAGGAGAAGATCACCGCCGCCGGCGGCTCGGTCACCGAGCTGTAAGGCGTTCGAGCCACGGCGCCCGTCCAGTTGTGACCAACTGGACGGGCGCCGTGTCTACCTGGGACATGTGCGCCAAGTAACATCGGAAGCGGTTTATGTAGCCGGGGACATCTGCCCGGACAGGGATTGGGCTGTTAGAGTCCCTTCCCAGCCATGGATATCGGGCGCTCGCCCGGCACCCACCCCGATCCGCCAGGGACAACCGGCGGCCCGCCTCGCGCAGGAGGAAGAAGTTGCTGTCCGCCTTTCTCAGTGCGTTCCGTACGCCTGACCTGCGCAAGAAGCTGCTGTTCACAGTCGGCATCATCGCGATCTACCGGCTCGGCGCCACGCTGCCCAGCCCGGGCGTCTCGTACGGCAACGTGCAGAAGTGCCTCGACACCCTCCAGGGTGACACGACCGGGGTGCTGAACCTGCTCAACCTGTTCTCCGGCGGGGCGCTGCTGCAGCTCTCGGTCTTCGCGCTGGGCATCATGCCCTACATCACCGCGTCGATCATCCTGCAGCTGCTGACCGTCGTGATCCCGCGGCTGGAGCAGCTCCGCAAGGAGGGCCAGGCCGGCCAGGCGAAGATCACCCAGTACACCCGCTACCTGACGCTCGGCCTCGGCATCCTCCAGGCCTCGGCGTTCGTGGCGCTGGCCCGCTCCGGGCAGCTCTTCCAGAACCGCTGCGACCAGTTCCCGATCATCCCCGAGGGCACCGGCATCCCGGACTGGCTGACGCTGGGCATCCTCGTGATGACGATGACCGCCGGCACCGGCGTGGTCATGTGGCTCGGCGAGCTGATCACCGACCGCGGCGTCGGCAACGGCATGTCCGTCCTGATCTTCACCTCGATCGCCGCCCGCCTCCCCGGTGAGGGCTGGTCGATCAAGAACAGCCAGGGCTGGTGGAAGTTCTTCCTCGTCATCGCCCTGGTCCTGGTGGTCATCACCGCGGTCACGTTCATCGAGCAGGCGCAGCGCCGGATCCCGGTGCAGTACGCCAAGCGGATGATCGGCCGGCGGATGTACGGCGGCACCTCGACCTACATCCCGCTGAAGGTCAACCAGGCGGGTGTCATCCCGGTCATCTTCGGCTCGTCGCTGCTCTACCTGCCGCAGCTCGCCCTGCAGTTCTTCGACCAGACGAACCCGGGCAAGACCCAGGCGTGGATCCAGAACAACCTGGTGGCGCCCGACAGCCCGATCTACATCTCGGTCTACTTCCTGCTGATCATCTTCTTCACGTACTTCTACGTCTCGATCACGTTCAACCCGACCGAGGTCGCGGACAACATGAAGAAGTACGGCGGGTTCGTGCCGGGCATCCGGCCGGGCAAGCCGACGGCGGACTATCTGGACTTCATCCTGAGCCGGATCACCCTGCCGGGCGCGCTCTACCTGGGCATCGTGTCGATCCTGCCGAACTTCTTCTTCATCTGGCTGGACAACCAGCAGTACCAGAACTTCCCGTTCGGCGGCACCGCTGTGCTGATCATGGTCGGCGTCGGTCTGGAGACCGTGAAGCAGATCGAGAGCCAACTGATGCAGCGGAACTACGAAGGGTTCCTGCGGTAGATGAGACTCGTTCTGGTTGGCCCGCCGGGGGCGGGTAAGGGCACGCAGGCCGAGTTCATCGCCGCGCACCTCGCGGTGCCGAAGATCTCGACCGGTGACATCTTCCGGTCGAACGTCTCGCAGGGCACCCCGCTGGGCGTCGAGGCGAAGCGGTACATGGACGCCGGTGAGCTCGTGCCCGACGAGGTCACCATCAACATGGTGCGGGACCGGCTCGCCGAGCCCGACGCCAGCGAAGGCTTCCTGCTCGACGGGTTCCCCCGGACCACGCCGCAGGCCGCCGCCCTGGACAAGCTCCTCGCCGACCTCGGCACCGCCCTGGACGTCGTCCTGGAGCTGGTGGTCGACGACGACGAGGTGATCCGGCGGCTCTCCGGCCGGCGTACCTGCCGGGGCTGCGGCAAGATCTGGCACGTCGAGTTCGACGCCACGACGCGGGAGGGCATCTGCGACCGCTGCGGCGCCGAGCTGTTCCAGCGGGACGACGACAAGCCGGAGACGATCGCGACCCGGCTTCGGGAGTACGCCGAGAAGACCGCGCCGCTGGTGGACTACTACGGCGCCCAGGGCAAGCTCGTGGGGATCGACGCGACCGGCCCCGTGGAGGACGTCACCGTCCGGGCCATTGACGCCCTGCGGTCGTACGGCGGCTGAGGTCGCGCCGGCCTCCCGGCGGATAGAGTGCGAACAGCGGGGTACGTTCGGCGTGCCCCGCTGTTTCGGTAAGGAAAGGTAACGGCTTCATGCGTCGTCCCCAGCTGGACATCCAGCTGAAGACCCCTGAGCAGATCGAGAAGATGCGCGCCGCCGGTCTGGTGGTCGCCGACGCGCTGCGCCGGATGCGCGAGGCCGTGGCGCCCGGGGTCACGACGGCCGACCTGGACGCCATCGCCGAGTCGACGATCCGGGCGGCGGGGGCCGTCCCGTCGTTCAAGGGCTACCACGGCTACCCGGCCTCGATCTGCTCGTCGGTCAACGAGCAGGTGGTCCACGCCATCCCGGCGCCCACCCAGGTGCTGCGCGACGGCGACCTGATCTCGATCGACTGCGGGGCCGTGCTCGACGGCTGGCACGGCGACTCGGCGATCACCGTCGGCGTGGGTGACGTCGACCCGGCGCTGCTGACGATGGCCGCCGTGGCGGAGGACGCCATGTGGGCCGGGATCGCCGCGGCGGCGCGCGGGGCGGCCAGCGGCCGGGGACGGCTCACCGACATCTCGCACGCCGTCGAGGACGCGGTCCGCCGCGGCGGCCGGTACGGCATCGTCGACGGGTACGGCGGGCACGGGATCGGCACGGAGATGCACCAGGACCCGCACGTGCTCAACCACGGGCGGCCGGGCAAGGGCCCGCGGCTGGTTCCCGGCATGGCGCTCGCCATCGAGCCGATGATCACCATGGGTTCCCCGCGTACGGCCGAGCTGGCCGACGGCTGGACGGTGGTGACCCGGGACGGGTCGATGGCCGCCCACGTGGAGCACACGATGGCGCTGCTCCCGGACGGCGTGTGGGTGCTCACCGCTGAGGACGGCGGTCGCGCCCGCCTCGGCGACCTGGTGACCGCCCGCCAGCCGGCCGACACCCCCACCCCCTGACCCACCCCACCCCACCCCACCCCACCCCACCCCTCCCTCCCCGGGGCTCCGCCCCGGGCTCGCTCCGGTGATCAAGAGGTTCGCGTCAGGATCCGGCCCCGGGATGACGCAAAGCTCTTGATCACCCACGCCAGGGGGGCGGCGGGGGCGGGGCTGTGGGGGGTCTGGGACTGGTGGGATGGTGGCATCCTTGCGGTCATGGACGGGCGGGACGGGATGCGGGCGGCCGACGCCGACCGTCAGGCGGTCGCGGACCGGTTGCGGGCGGCGCTCGACGAGGGTCGGCTGAACCTGCACGAGTACGACGAGCGGTTGCAGCAGGCGTACGCGGCCCGGACGTACGCCGACCTGGACGCCCTGCTCACCGACCTGCCGGCGCCCGCGGCCCCGGCCGCGTCGGCGGTCACGGTGCCGCCGCCCGCGGCCCCGGCAACCGTCGGGCGGCCCGCCGCCCGGCCGGCGACCCGGCGCTGGCTCGCCGACGCCTGGCTGCCGTACCTCCGGGTGGTGCCGATCGTGGTGGGGATCTGGGCGATCAGCTCCCTGTACGCGGGCGAGCTGCTCTACTTCTGGCCCGGCTGGGTGGCTGGGCCGTGGGGCGCGGTCCTGCTGGCCCGGACGGTGACCGGCCTCGCTGGCGGCGAGCCGTCGGGGTGGACCGCCGAGCGGCACGAGCGCCGGCGCCGACGTCGGGAGCGGCGGTACCGCGGTCGTTGACGGGGACGCGCCGGATCCGGCCGGATTTCCTCCGTACGCGGAATCCCCTGGTGGCCGGTTTGGCGGCGGCGCGTGTGCGGGCGTACACTTTCTGATCGGCGCACAGCGTCCACTCCGGCATGCCCATCCGCGCTTCGATGGGGCTGGAGCCGCGGCTGGCGCGGGCTACCTGATCTCGATCAGTTCACCCCGTGTAAGACGTTGTGGGCCGTCCGGAGCAACCGACGTCAGGACAGCGGAGGACATGCCGAAAAAAGACGGAGCCATCGAGATCGAAGGTCGGGTCATCGAGCCCCTGCCGAACGCCATGTTCCGGGTGGAGCTCGCGAACGGCCACAAGGTGCTGGCTCACATCAGCGGCAAGATGCGGCAGCACTACATCCGCATCCTGCCGGAGGATCGGGTCGTCGTCGAGCTCTCGCCGTACGACCTGACCCGCGGGCGCATCGTCTACCGCTACAAGTAGTCCTGACGACGGCCGGGACGTCCCCGTGTCCGTCTTCGACGTCCGAGGTCGCGCCTGGCGCGTCACCGGGCCCTGATGGGAAGTAAGGCAACCGTGAAGGTCAAGCCGAGCGTCAAGAGGATCTGCAACAAGTGCCGGGTGATCCGCCGGCACGGCCGGGTCATGGTCATCTGCAGCGACCCGCGCCACAAGCAGCGCCAGGGCTGAGCCCTCGCCGGGCCGCGTGAGCGGTCGGTGAGGTCCCTCCCGGGCGGCAGATCCGGACAACACACACACCACATGCTCGTCCCAGCCGCGAGCGGTACGCATCAGACGTACTCCTTCGTGGCCGACCCCCGGTCGGAGGCCGGGGCCCGCTCGGGCAGCGGCCGTCTCCCGGTCGCCGGCGCTGATGGCGCCGGAAACAGGAGAGGGTCGGAGCGGGGTGGGACGGGTGCAGACCTCCGTCAACACCACGAGGAGCACGCCCGCACATGGCACGTCTAGTCGGCGTCGACCTCCCCCGCGAGAAGCGGATGGAGATCGCGCTCACCTACATCTTCGGCGTGGGTCGTACCCGCGCTCTGGAGACGCTCGCCGCCACCGGTATCTCGCCGGACAAGCGCGCCCGGGACCTCACGGACGAGGAGCTCGTGCAGCTCCGGGACCACATCGAGGCCAACTACAAGGTTGAAGGCGACCTGCGCCGCGAGGTCGCCGCGGACATCCGCCGCAAGGTCGAGATCGGCTCCTACGCCGGTATCCGGCACCGCCGGGGCCTGCCCGTGCGTGGCCAGCGGACGCGTACCAACGCCCGCACCCGCAAGGGCCCGAAGCGGACCGTCGCCGGCAAGAAGAAGCCCGGCAAGAAGTAGTTCCCCACGGGAGGGCCGGTCCGCCACCGTCGAGCTGAGGCGGACCCCGACCCGGGTCGACGCCCGCGGACGGGGGACCGGCACCCGATCGAGAACCGAAACAGGAGCGCACAAGACTTATGCCACCGAAGGCTCGTGCCGGAGCCGCAGTCAAGAAGGTCCGGCGCAAGGAACGCAAGAACGTCGCCCACGGGCAGGCGCACATCAAGAGCACCTTCAACAACACCATCGTGTCCATCACGGACCCGACCGGTGCGGTCATCTCCTGGGCCTCCGCGGGCCAGGTGGGCTTCAAGGGCTCGCGCAAGTCGACCCCGTTCGCCGCGCAGCTGGCCGCCGAGGCCGCCGCGCGCCGGGCGATGGAGCACGGCATGCGCAAGGTCGACGTCTTCGTCAAGGGCCCCGGCTCCGGCCGGGAGACCGCCATCCGTTCGCTGCAGGCCGTCGGCCTGGAGGTCGGTCAGATCTCCGACGTCACCCCGCAGCCGCACAACGGATGCCGTCCGCCGAAGCGTCGCCGGGTCTGAGAGGTAGAGAGAGATGGCTCGTTACACCGGTGCTGACTGCCGCCGTTGCCGGCGGGAGAAGATGAAGCTGTTCCTCAAGGGCAGCAAGTGCGATGGCCCGAAGTGCCCGTTCGAGTCCCGGCCGTTCCCGCCCGGGCAGCACGGCCGCGGCCGCACGAAGGAGACGGAGTACCTGCTCCAGCTCCGCGAGAAGCAGAAGGCCCGCCGCGTCTACGGCGTGCTGGAGAAGCAGTTCCGCGGTTACTACGAGGAGGCCGTGGCCAAGCAGGCGAAGACCGGTGAGGTCCTCCTGCAGATCCTCGAGTCGCGGCTGGACAACGTGGTCTACCGGGCCGGCTACGCCAAGTCCCGTGACATGGCGCGCCAGCTGGTCAAGCACGGTCACTTCACGGTGAACGGCAAGAAGGTCGACATCCCGTCGTTCCGCGTCAAGGAGCACGACATCATCGAGGTTCGGGGCAAGAGCAAGGAGCTCACTCCGTTCCTGGTGGCCCAGGCCGAGGCCGGCTCGCGGAGCGTCCCGGCGTGGCTGGAGGCCATCCCGAGCCAGATGAAGATCCTCGTGCACACGCTCCCGAGCCGGCAGGTCATCGACACCCAGGTTCAGGAGCAGCTGATCGTCGAGCTCTACTCCAAGTAAGGGCTCGTTGCGGTGGCCCGCCCTCGCGGGGGCGGGCCACCGGAACAGTTTGTGTCGTGGGCGTCATATAGCGGGCGCCCCGGAAGAGAAGAGAAGACATGCTCATCAGCCAGCGACCGACCCTCTCCGAGGAGTCGATCAACGAGACCCGGTCCCGGTTCACCATCGAGCCGCTGGAGCCGGGCTTCGGCTACACCCTCGGCAACTCGCTGCGGCGCACGCTGCTGTCGTCGATCCCGGGTGCGGCCGTGACCTCGATCAAGATCGACGGTGTGCTGCACGAGTTCACCACGATCCCCGGGGTCAAGGAGGACGTGGTCGAGCTCGTCATGAACATCAAGGAGCTGTGCGTCAGCTCCGAGCACGACGAGCCGGTCAGCATGTACCTGCGCAAGCAGGGCCCGGGCGACGTGACCGCCGGGGACATCCAGCCTCCGGCCGGCGTCTCGGTGCACAACCCGGACCTGAAGCTCGCCACCCTCAACGGCAAGGGCCGGCTCGACATGGAGCTGACCGTCGAGCGGGGTCGGGGCTACGTGACGGCGGCGCAGAACAAGCAGGCCGGCGCCGAGATCGGCCGGATCCCGGTCGACTCGATCTACTCGCCGGTGCTGAAGGTCACCTACCGCGTCGAGGCCACCCGTGTCGAGCAGCGGACGGACTTCGACCGGCTGATCATCGACGTCGAGACCAAGCCGTCGATGGGCCCGCGCACCGCGCTGGCCTCCGCCGGTTCGACGCTGGTGGAGCTCTTCGGGCTCGCCCGGGAGCTGGACGAGACCGCCGAGGGCATCGACATCGGGCCGTCCCCGCAGGACGCCCAGCTGGCGGCGGACCTGGCCCTGCCGATCGAGGAGCTGGACCTCACCGTCCGTTCCTACAACTGCCTCAAGCGCGAGGGCATCAACACCGTTGGTGAGCTCATCGGGCGTACCGAGGCCGACCTTCTCGACATCCGGAACTTCGGCCAGAAGTCGATCGACGAGGTCAAGATGAAGCTCGCCGGGATGGGTCTCGGGCTGAAGGACTCGGCCCCGAACTTCGACCCGGCGCACGTCGTGGACGCCTTCGGCGAGGCCGACTACGACACCGATGACTACCGCGAGACCGAGCAGCTCTAGATCGCGCTGCCGCCACATCTGAGGAGCACCGAGAATGCCCACGCCCACCAAGGGTCCCCGCCTCGGCGGCAGCCCCGCGCACGAGCGGCTGATGCTGGCCAACCTGGCCACGTCGCTGTTCCAGCACGGCAAGATCCAGACCACCGAGACGAAGGCCCGGCGGCTGCGTCCGCTCGCGGAGCAGCTGATCACCAAGGCCAAGCGCGGTGACCTGGCCTCCCGGCGTCGGGTGCTCGCCGTCGTCAAGGACAAGGACGTGGTCTTCGCCCTGTTCGACCAGATCGCGCCGCGGTACGCCAACCGCAACGGTGGCTACACCCGGATCGTGAAGACCGGTCCGCGCAAGGGTGACGCCGCGCCGATGGCGATCATCGAGCTGGTCGAGGAGCTGCAGGTCGCCGAGCCGCGGGCGAACAAGAAGACCGCCGCCCGCAAGGCCGCGCAGCAGGACAAGGTCGAGGCGCTCGCGCCCGAGGAGGAGACTCCGCGGACCGGGTCGGCCGACCAGGACAGCGAGCCGCCGGTCTCGGCGTCCGGCGACACCGCCGAGTCGCGCGAGGACAGCGACCTCGCCACCGAGGAGAACAACGAGAACAAGGCCTGATCACAGGCTTGGCCGGGCCCGGCACCCCTCGTGGGTGCCGGGCCCGATCCGTGAACGGGAGGTACGGGTGGACGAGCTGACCCGGCTGCGGCTGGACGTGTCGTACGACGGGACCGCCTTCTCCGGCTGGGCCGTCCAGCCGGACCGCCGTACGGTCGCCGGCGTGCTCGTCGAGGCGCTCGACCTCCTGCTGGGCGCCGGGACCGCGACGGGGCTGACCGTCGCCGGTCGTACGGACGCCGGTGTGCACGCCACCGGGCAGGTGTGCCACGTCGACCTGCCGCTGGCGGTGTGGCGCGACCGGGAGGGCGCCCTGCTGCGCCGGCTGGCCCGGCTGCTCCCCGGTGACGTGCGCGTGCGGGCGATCAGTGAGGTGCCGCCGGAGTTCGACGCCCGCTTCTCGGCGACGTTCCGCCGCTACGAGTACCGGGTGACCGACGCCCCGTACGGCGCCGAGCCGCTGCGCCGGCACGAGATCCTGGCCTGGCCGCGACCGCTCGATGTGGACGCGCTCAACGCGGCCGCCGCCGGCCTGGTGGGGGAGCACGACTTCGCGGCGTACTGCCGGCGCAAGGAGAACGCCACCACCCTGCGCGAGGTGACCCGGCTGGACTGGCGGCGTGACCCGGACGGCGTGCTGGTCGCCACCGTCCAGGCCGACGCGTTCTGCCAGGCGATGGTGCGCAGCCTCGTCGGCGCCATGCTGGCGGCGGGGGAGGGCCGGCGTCCGGTCGACTGGCCGGCCGGTCTGCTGAGTCGCCGGGAGCGGTCCGGCGACGTGAGCGTGGCGCCCGCGCACGGGTTGACGCTGGTGGCGGTCGGCTACCCGGACGACCCGGCGGAGTACGCCCGCCGCGCCGACCAGACGCGCCGCCTGCGACTCCCCACGGAAGCCTGACCACCCCCGCGATCTTGCACTTCCTGCCCCGGCAAAAGCCGTGAAACGCCGCAAACCAAGGGCACAAAGTGCAAGATCGCGGGGGTTTGGGTCAGTCTCCGGGGAGTTCGGAGTCCTGGGTTCCCGTTGTCGCCGACGGGCCGGCCGTGGGCTGGCTCGCGGTGCCTCCGGCGGCGCGCCGTTCGAGCACGCCGCGGTTCAGGTGCAGCTCGATCATGTCGAAGAGGATCTCGCGTACCGCCGGGTCGCCGGACTTGATCGCGTCGCCGTCGGTGCGGACGACCACCGCGTACGCCAGGTAGTGCCCGCGGACCTGCCAGCCCACCCGGGCCGGGGCGTTCGCGATCGCCTCGGTGTTCGCGTCGGCCTCCATCCCCCGGAACCGTCCCTGCCGCTCGTCGAGCAGCTGGCGGATGCGGTCGCGGGCGCGCTCCGCGCTCGCCTTGTCGGTGAGGTTGAACAGGCCGGTGGTGACGAGGTGGGTGCCGTCGGGCGCGCGCAGCGTGGCCCGGACCACCTGGTTGCAGCCGAGCCGGACCAGCAGGTCGGCGATCTCGTCGGTGGCCGCGACCGCGCAGCTGGCGCTCGACTGCGTCTTGAGCACCTGGTACGCCGGCTGGCCGTCGGTCAGCGCCAGTTCCTTGCCGGCGAACAGCTCCTTGGCGCTGAGCGGTGTCTGGTCGGTGTCCCGGGAGTCGAGGTCCTCCGGCTCCGGTTCGGTGGAGGGGTTGGCCCCGGCCTGGAAGCTCGGTGTGACCTGCGGATCGGGGGTGCGATCGGCGAGCAGCGCGGCGGCGCCGAGCCCGCAGAGCGCGAGCAGGACGAGGACGGCCGCTCCGCCGACCAGCACCTGCCACAGCCGGCCTCCACCACGGGCACGGGGGACGGGCGCCGGCTCGGCCTCGACCGGCGGCGGGGCGTGGACCGAGGGCGGCGCCGGTGCGTGGACCGAGGGTGGTGCCGGCGCGTGGACCGGGGGCGGCGGCGGCTCGACGGGGTGCGTCACCGCGTACGCCGCGGACCGCACCGGGGTCTCGGCCGGCACCGGCTCGGGCTCGGGCGCGGGCAGGGCCATCCGCGTCGTACGGGGGAGCGACGGGGTGGGGAAGCGCGACGGGGAGGGCCCGGCCGGCGGTGGCGGACCGGCGCCGAGCGCGGACAGGTCGGACCCGGGCTCCGGGTACTCCACGAAAGCGTCCTCATCGGACTCGTACCGATACACCATGTCGCCCAGAGTAGGAGTTATTATCCCTTTAGGTGGTAATAATGGGAAATCGTGGCGGGGGATGGCCCGGGATGGTGGTCACGCCGCCGGGCCGTCGCCGCCCGGTGGCGCGGCCGGTGCGAGAATTGCCGGCGTGACCGGCGACCACTACTTCACCGCTGAACCCGCGACCGCCGCCCGCCGGCGCGAGGTCGAGTTCACCGTCGCCGGCCGCGACTACACGCTCGCCTCGGCGAGCGGGGTCTTCTCCGCCGACCGGCTCGACCCGGGCACCGCCGTGCTGCTGCGCAAGGCCGAACTGCCCACCGCCGGCACCACGGGCGACCTGCTCGACCTCGGCTGCGGCTTCGGGCCGATCAGTTGCGTGCTGGCCACCAGCGCGCCCTCGGCCACCGTCTGGTCCGTCGACGTCAACGAACGGGCCCGCGAGCTCACCGCCGCCAACGCCCACCGCGTCGGCGCCGGCGAGCGGGTGCGCGTGCACGCCCCCGACGACGTGCCGGCGGACGTCCGCTTCGCCCAGATCTGGTCCAACCCGCCCATCCGCATCGGCAAGGAAGAGCTGCACGAGCTGCTGGGCCGCTGGCTGCCCCGGCTCGCCCCGGAGGGCGTCGCCTGGCTGGTGGTGGCACGCCACCTCGGCGGCGACTCGCTGCACCGCTGGCTCGTCGATCAGGGCTGGCAGGTTGAGCGGCACGCCAGCCAGAAGGGCTACCGGGTGCTGCGCGTCGGCCGGTAAATGGATGTACCGGCCGGCGGGGGCTGAGGCAGGATCCCCGCGTGGGTTACGTGGACGTGGCGGCGGTCGGGCACATCCTGCCCGACGGCCGCGAGCTCTTCTCCGACGTGTCGTTCCGGGTGGGCGAGGGCGCCAAGGTGGCGCTGGTCGGCCCGAACGGCGCCGGCAAGACCACGCTGCTCCGGATGGTTGCCGGCGACCTGCCGGTGAAGACGGGCGCCGTCGCGCGCACCGGCGGGCTCGGCGTCATGCGGCAGTTCATCGGCATGATCGGTGACGAGTCGACGCTCGCCGACCTGGCGCTCTCGCTCGCCCCGCCCGCGCTGCGCGCGGCCGGCCACCGCCTCGCCGAGACCGAGGCGGCCATGCGGGAGGCCGAGGTGCGCGGCAAGTACAGCACCGCCGCCGGCAAGGCGCAGCTGGCGTACGCGGACGCGCTCGCGGCCTGGGGCGAGGTCGGCGGGTACGACGCCGAGGTGCTCTTCGACACGGTCGCCACCATCGTGCTCGACCTGCCCTGGGAGACCGCTCGGGACCGTCCCGTCCGGACCCTCTCCGGCGGGCAGCAGAAGCGCTTCGCGCTGGAACTGCTGCTGCGCGGGCCGGACGAGGTGCTGCTCCTCGACGAGCCGGACAACTTCCTCGACGTGCCGGGCAAGCGGTGGCTGGAGGGCCGGCTCCGCGAGTCCGCGAAGTCCGTGCTCTACGTCTCGCACGACCGGGAACTGCTGGCGCGTACGGCCGACCGGGTGGTGGCCGTCGAGGGCGGCAGCGCCTGGGTGCACCCGGGCGGCTTCGCGAGCTGGCACGAGGCGCGGGTGGCCCGGCACGCCCGCCTCGACGAGCTGCGCCGGCGGTGGGACGAGGAGCACCAGAAGCTGCGCGAGCTGATGCTGATGTACAAGCAGAAGGCCGCGTACAACGACGGGATGGCCTCGCGCTACCAGGCCGCCCAGACGCGGCTGCGCAAGTTCGAGGAGGCCGGGCCGCCGCCCGTACCGCCGAAGGACCAGGACATCCGGATGCGGCTGACCGGCGGACGGACCGGCAAGCGCGCCATCGTGTGCGACCAGCTGGAGCTCGACGGCCTCACGTACCCCTTCGACCTGGAGATCTGGTACGGCGACCGCGTCGCGGTGCTCGGCGCGAACGGCACCGGCAAGTCGCACTTCCTGCGGCTGCTGGCGCGCGGCGGCACCGACCCCGATCCGGCGAACGGCCCGGTGGACGCCGGTCTCACGCTCGCGCCGGTGGCGCACGACGGGACGGCGCGGCTCGGCGCCCGCGTCCGCCCGGGGCACTTCTCGCAGACGCACGACCGGCCCGAGCTGATGGAGAAGACCCTCGTCGAAATCCTGTGGCGGGGCGACGAGCACCGGGCGGGAATGGACCGGCACGCCGCCATGGCGGCGCTGTCCCGGTACGAGCTGGCGGGGCAGGGCGACCAGCGGTTCGGCACCCTCTCCGGCGGGCAGCAGGCCCGGTTCCTCGTGCTGCTGCTGGAACTCTCCGGCGCGACCCTGCTGCTGCTCGACGAACCCACCGACAACCTCGACCTGGCCAGCGCGGAAGCCCTGGAGGCCGGCCTCAACGCGTTCGAGGGGACGGTGCTCGCGGTTACCCACGACCGGTGGTTCACCCGGACCTTCGACCGGTTCGTGCTGTTCCGCGGCGACGGTGAGGTGGTGGAGACACCCGAGCCCGTGTGGGACGTGGCGTGAACGTCGCGGAGCTGGCCGGGCGGCTCTGCGCCGTGCGGGGCGTGGTGGCCGTCGCCCTCGGCGGCAGCCGGGCCCGTGGCGAGCACCGGCCGGACTCCGACTGGGACCTCGGCCTGTACTACCGCGGTGAACTGGACGTCCCCGCGCTGGAGGCGGTCGCCGCGTCCGTCTCCGACGGCCGGGTCGCGCTGACCGCACCCGGCGGCTGGGGGCCGTGGGTGGACGGTGGCGGGTGGCTGCGCGTCGGCGGAACGGCCGTCGACTGGATCTACCGCGACTTGGACCGGGTGCACCGGGTCTGGGCGGAGTGCCGGGCCGGCCGGTACGAGGTGGGTGTCCAGGCCGGCCATCCGCTCGGCTTCTACTCCCACGCGTACGCCGGCGAGGTGGCGCTCTGCCGCGTGCTCGCGGACCCGACCGGTGAGCTGACCGCGTTGCGGGAGGAGACCACCCGGTACCCGCCCGCGCTCGCGGAGGCTCTGGTACGGGCCGGCTGGGAGGCCGGGTTCCTGCTCTCCGGCGCCGCGAAGGCCGTCCCGGCCGGTGACAGCGCGTACGTGGCCGGCTGCCTGTTCCGCGTGGTCGGGGTGCTCGTCCACGCCCTGCACGGCCGGGCCGGGCGGTGGCTCGTGAACGAGAAGGGCATGATCACCTCGGCCGGGCGGCTGCCGGGTGCGCCACCGGACTTCACCGACCGGGCGCAGGCGCTGCTCGGCGGCGTCGGGCGCTCCCCGGAGGATCTGGCCGCCACGCTGGCCGCCGCCGAGCGGCTCCGGGCCGACGTGCTCGGCTGAGTTCCGGGTCACCGGCGGTTGGTCGGGTGCCAGCGGTGCGGCCCCCGGCACGGGCATAGGGTTGATCTCGTGACTGAGATGACCTACCGCCGGCTGGGCGACTCCGGACTCGTGGTGTCCGTGGTCGGCATCGGCTGCAACAACTTCGGCCGCCAGATCGGCCTCGACGGCACGCGCGAGGTGGTCGACGCCGCGCTGGACGCCGGGATCAACTTCTTCGACACGGCGGACATCTACGGCGAGCCGCAGGGCAGCTCCGAGGAACTGCTCGGGCAGGCGCTCAAGGGCCGCCGGGACGACGTGGTGGTGGCCACCAAGTTCGGTATGGACATGAACGGCCTCAACGGCCCCGACTTCGGCGCGCGCGGCGCCCGGCGCTACATCGCCCGGGCGGTCGAGGCTTCGCTGCGTCGGCTCGGCACCGACCACATCGACCTGTACCAGATGCACGAGCCCGACCCGGGCACGCCGATCGACGAGACCCTCGCCGCGCTGGACGACCTGGTCCGCGACGGCAAGGTGCGGTACCTCGGCAACTCGAACTTCGCCGGCTGGCAGATCGCCGACGCCGACTGGGTCGCGTCGTCCAACGGCCGGACCCGGTTCATCAGCGCGCAGAACCACTACAGCCTGCTGGAGCGCTCGGTCGAGACCGAGGTGGTCCCCGCGTGCGAGCGCTTCGGCCTCGGGCTGCTGCCGTTCTTCCCGCTGGCCAACGGCCTGCTCACCGGCAAGTACCGCCGGAACGAGGCGCCGCCCGCGGGCAGCCGCCTGGCCGGCGGTGGCCGGTACGCGGCCCGTCTCGCGGCGGCCGACTGGGACACCATCGAGGCCATCGGCCGGTACGCCGACGAGCGCGGCCTCAGCATGCTCCAGGTGGCCATCGGCGGCCTGGCCGCCCAGCCCGCGGTGACCTCGGTGATCGCCGGGGCCACCACCGCCCAGCAGGTGCTCGCCAACGCGGCCGCCGGGTCGTGGCAGCCCACGGACGAGGACCTGGACGCGCTGCGCGCCGTCCTCTGACCCGCGACGAGACCGCCGCCCGGGAGCCGAGCTCCGGGGCGGCGGTCCGTCGTCGTGGCCCGGCCTCAGCCCGCCTCGGGCCGGCGGCGCCGGGTGACCAGCATGGGCACCGCCACCGCCGCGGCGGCGAGCACCAGAACCGCCAGTCCCAGCGGCCACCACCAGGTGCTCCCGCCGTCGCCGTGGGCGGCACGAGGCGCCGGCGCGGTCACCGCCACCGGCGCGGGGACCGGCGGCGACTGGGCGACGCGGGCCTGTACCTGGGCCGAGGCCTCGCCCGCGTGCGGTGCTGGGGCGGTCACCGTCACCCGCCAACGGCCGGGCGAGAGGAGCGGGCCGCTGGCGTAGAAGCCCTGCCCCTCGGCCGCCGGCTCCAGTTGCCGCGGGCCGACCCGCTGCCCGTCGGGACCGGTGGCGGTGAGCGTCAGTCGTACCAGCTTGTCGAGCCGGTGCCCGTCGGCGTACACGGCCTGCACGGTGACGCCGTCGGCGCCGTCGCCGGCCACGGTGAGCTTGAGCTTGCCGGTGTGCGCCGCGGCCGGGACCGCGGCGAGCAGGGTCAGGGCCAGTCCGGCGAGCAGGGCGGTGAGAGCCCTCCAGGTGCGCGTCACGGAACGTCTCCTCACTGCGGATGGCGGGCGGCCCCTCCCCGACGCGGGTGCGCCGGGGAGGGGCCGCCGTCGGGATCAGAGCCGGCGGCCCGGACCGAGCCGGGTGGCGTCGCCTCCCAGCCGTCCGGCGCCGTCGACCGACGCGCCGTCGTTCGCCCGTACGCCGGCCTTGCTGGCCGTGCCGCCGAGCCGGACGATCATGGCGTCCGCGTCGCGGACCAGCACGTCCCGGATCTCCGCCTCGGCCACGAGCGTGGCGTTGGCCGCGAGGTCGCGGAACGCGGTCAGCTGCTTGATCGCCTTGTTGTCGTTGCCGGCGGCCTCGGCCTTGCGGGCGGCGTCGAGCTTGTCCGTCAGCTGCGTGTGCGCCTTGGCCGAGAGCCGACTCGTCGCCTTGAACCGGTCCAGCAGGTTCTGCATGTCCCGGAACGAGGTGGTGACGAAGAACCGGACCGCCGAGGTGGTCTTGTTCCCCGCCTTGTCGGTCGCCGTGACGGTCAGCTCGTGCAGGCCGAGCGGCAGCTCGTACATGGCCTGCAGGGTGCCGCTCGCGTACGGACGGCCGTCCAGGTCGCCCGTCACGCTCGCGATGCCCGAGGTCGGGTCGACCGCCTGCCAGGACACCCGGACGTCCTGGCTGTCACCGTAGAGCTGGCCGTCGGCGATCCCGGAGACCAGCAGCGTCGGCTTCGTGCCGTCGATGCGCAGCACCGCGGACTTGAGGGTCTCCGTGTTGCCCGCGGTGTCGGTGGCCCGGAACAGCAGCTCGTGCTGCCCGTCACCGGTCACCTCGACCGGCCCGGAGTACGCGGTCCAGGCGCCGCCGTCCAGCGACCACTCCACCGACTTCACGCCGGAGCCGGCGTCGGTCGAGGTCAGCACGACCGGGACCGTCCCGGCGTGCCAGCCCTCGTCGTTGGCCGGCGCGAACGTCGCCGAGGTGACCGGCGCCGTGGCGTCGATCTTCACGGTGACGGTCTTCGTGGCCTCCACGTTGCCGGCCCGGTCGGTCGAGCGGAACCGCACCTCGTGCTCACCGTCACCGCTGACCTGCACCGGGCCGGTGTAGTCGGTCCAGGTGCTCGCCCCGTCCAGCTGGTACGCCGTGCCGGCCAGCCCGCTGCCACCCGCCTCGTCGGCGGCCGTCAGCGTGACCGTCGCCGGCCCGGTGTGCCAGCCCTCGGTCGGGGTGCCGGACACCGTGGCCGTCGTCACCGGAGCCGTCTCGTCGGCCGCCTCCCGGGTGAGCCGGAAGTAGTCGAACGAGGCGGTCTTCGACGCGGTCTGGTTGGCGCCCAGGGTGAACAGACCCACCTTCGGGGTGGCCCCGACCGCGCTGTTGGTCAGCGCCGTCAACGCGGTCCAGGTCGTCCCGTCGGCCGAGTACGACGCGGTGAAGGTGTTGCCGCTGCGGGCCAGTCGCAGGTACCAGACCGCCGCGGTCAGGTTCGCGGCCTGGGGCTGCGGGTCCTGGACCGCCCCGCCGATCTCGCTGCGGAACTCGATCCGCCGCGTCACCGGCTGGCCGGGCTGGTTGTCCGCGATGTAGTCGAACTTCAGGTAGTTGTCGTCGTCGGCGTGCACGATCAGGCCGGCCTGCTGGTACTGCTCGTTCAGCAGGCTGCCGTCGACCTTCGTCTCCAGGGTCCAGTCGCCCGACGGCGCGGTCTGGAGGATGAAGTTCGCCGGCCCGGTGTTGCCGGTGCCGTAGATGTCGCCGTTCGGTACGTCGATCCGCAGCGCGCCACCGGTCACCCGGTAGCCCGTCGCGTTCTCCCGCAGGATCGCGTTCCACCGGCACTTGTCGAGCGTGTCGCCGGTGAACTCGTCCGACGGGTCGACCGGCCCGGCCGGCTCGTCCGGCGAGACCTGGAACCAGTCGAACGCCGCCTCCACCACCGGCGCGTCGGTGCCGCCGTTGAGGGCGAAGACCCCGATCCGCGGGTTGGTGATGCCGGCGAGCGCTGCGGCCCGGCCGACCGGGCTGAAGGTCTGCCCGTCGGCCGAGACGGCCGCGGTCAGGTTCGTCCCGTCGCTGGTGACCCGCAGGTACAGGGTGTCACCGGCCGGTGCGGCGACGCTGTCGGCGGCCTCGTTGCGGGGCGCGCCGGCGGTCTCCCGGATGAACTCGACCCGCCGGCTGCCCGAGTAGAGCAGGTCCAGCTTCGCGTAGTTCTCGTCGTCGCCGTACACCAGCAGGCCGGCCTGCTGGTAGTTGGTCGTCACCGGGAGGGTGACCCGGGTGGTCGCCTGCCAGGCACCACTCGGCGCGGGCTGGAGCACCAGGTTGGTGGCGTCGTTGCGCGCGCCGTAGAGGTCGCCGACCGCGGTGGGCAGTCGCAGCGCCCCGCCGGAGACCGAGTAGAGCTGGTTCTCCCGGACCACGCCCCAGCGGGCCTTGTCGAGGCCGCTGCCGGTGAAGTCGTCCGAGCGCGCCCCGAAGCAGGACGTGTTCGGGGCCTCCACGCGGACCGGGACGGTGGCGTAGGACTTCGCGCCCTTGCTGTCGGTCACCGTGAGGGTCGCGGTGAACGTGCCCGGGGCGGTGTACGTGTGGCTGGCGTCCAGGGTGGACGCCGTGCCGCCGTCACCGAAGTCCCAGGCGTACGTCAGCGGGGTGTTCCCCTCGGCGTCGGTGGCCGTGCCGTCGAACGCGACGGTGAGCGGCGCGGTGCCGGCGCTCGGGGTGGCGGTGGCGCTCACCACCGGTGGCGCGTTCTCGGTGACCCCTCGACCGATGAAGTCCATCCAGTTGACGTTCATCAGCGAACCGGCGCCGCCGCCGGGGTCCTTGGCGATGAAGTAGAGCGTCCCCGCGCCCTGGCCGGTGACCGGCGCGGTCACGTCCGTGTACGTCTGCCAGTCACCGGTGCCGGGCACCGTGGCCTGCGCGACCACCGGGCCGTCGACCGCGCCGGCGCGGACGTCGATCCGCCCGCCGTTGACGTCCGAGGCGACCCGGAACCGGATCGACGTGATGTTCGTGAGGTCCGCCGGGGCGAGCGACCACCAGTCGCCGTCCTCGATGAACCCGATGTTCTGGCCGCCACCGGCGGTGTCGCCGGTCGTCTCCCGCTGCACACCCGGGTCCCCGCCGCCGGTGCTGCCCGGCGCCCGGCCGGTGGCGGTGAAGTACTCGGCCTGCTTGCGCTTGGGCTGGAGCTGCTCGATGGCCCGGCCGGTGAGCGCGCCGGCGCCGCCAGCGCCGCCCAGGTCGGTGTAGGTGGCCTCGAAGACGGTGAACACATTCGCCTCGGCGCCGTGCCCGGAGGCGAGCGACGTCTGGACGGTGCCGGTGCAGCCGGTGTGCTGCTCCAGCGGGTGGGCGTGCTCGTCGTGGCCGAGCAGCACCTGGAGCTGGACCCGGTCGCAGTCGATCTCGCCGTCCTCGGGGTCGGTCACCTTCACCGTGTAGCGGACCTGGTCGCCCCAGTCGAAGAAGCCGCCGTCCGGCGGGAACTCGATGGTCACCGTCGGGGCGGTGTTGCCCACCGTGACCGGCACGTTCGCGACCGCGGTGCGGCCCTTCGGGTTGGTGACGGTGAGCTGCGCCGTGTACGTGCCGGCCTCGGCGTAGGTGTGCGTCGGGTTCGCCTCGGTGGAGGTCTGCCCGTCGCCGAAGGCCCAGGCGTACGTGAGCGTGCCGCCGTCCGGGTCCCGGGAGCCGGCGCTGGAGAATGACACGGTCAGCGGTGCCGGCCCGGACGTCGGCTGGCCGCTGGCCACCGCGATCGGGGCCCGGTCACCGGCGATGTAGTCGATCCGGTAGACGCCCGAGTTGTCGTTGTTGCCGCCGAAGCCGCTGCCCCACTCGATGAGGTAGAGTGCGCCGTCCGGGCCGAACTCGAAGTCCATGGGCCGGATCAGGCTCATGCCGGTGAGCAGCTGGTTGATGTCGACCAGCGACTTGCCGTCGCCGGTCACCTGCATCGTGTACATCTTCGACTGGTTCCACTCGCCGAAGAGCGCCTTGCCGTCGTAGTACGCGGGCCACTTCCGCTCGGAGTTCAGGTCGGCGTCGTACCGGTAGACCGGCCCGCCCATCGGCGCGCCGCCACCCCCGATCTCCGGGAAGCGCGGGTTGCCGCCGTAGTCGTAGTCGACGGTGGCCGGGATGGCCGGCGGCAGCTGGGTGAGGCCCGTGTTGTTGGGCGAGTCGTTCACCGGCGCCGCGCAGTCGAACTTCGCGCCGCTCGGGCCGGACGGGAACTGGTAGTCGTTGTAGGCGTAGTTCGCCCCGGTGCAGTACGGCCAGCCGTAGTTGCCGGGGGTGCCCACGATGTTCCACTCGACCGTGCCCTCCGGACCCCGGTTCGGGTTGGGAGCCCCGGCGTCCGGCCCGTAGTCACCGACGTAGAGGGTGTTGGTGGCCGGATCGACGCCGATCCGGAACGGGTTGCGGAAACCCATCGCGTAGATCTCCGGCCGGGTCTTCGCCGTGCCCGGCGCGAACAGGTTTCCGGACGGGATGGTGTACGTCCCGTCGTCCTCCGGGTGGATCCGCAGCACCTTGCCGCGCAGGTCGTTGGTGTTGCCGGAGGTGCGCTGCGCGTCGAAGTCCTGCCGGCCCGGCCGCTCGTCGATCGGGGTGAACGCGTCGGACTCGAACGGGTTGGTGTTGTCACCGGTGGCCAGGTAGAGGTTGCCCGCGCTGTCGAACGTCATGCTGCCGCCCGCATGGCAGCAGGTGTTGCGCTGCGTGTCGACCCGCAGAACCTGCTTCTCGCTGGCCGGATCGATGGTGTCGCCGGTCACCGTGAACCGGGACAGCAGGTTGCGCGCGACGCCGTCGTTCGGGGCGTAGTAGAGGTAGACCCAGTTGTTCGTGGCGAAGTCCGGGTCGAGCCGGATGCCGATGAGCCCGTCCTCGTTGCCGGTGAACACGTCCAGGTCGACGGCGGTGACGGTGCTGCCGGTGTCCGGCTTGACGATCTGCACCCGGCCGTCACGCTCGACGTAGAAGACCCGCCCGTCGGGGGCGACGTCCAGCTCCATGGGGTTGCTGGTGTTGCTGTCCAGCGTCACCTTCTCGAAGCTGGCGGTCTTCGAGGCGCCGCAGTCCGCGTCCGCCACGCCCGCCGCGGTCCGGATGCCGCCGAGCAGGTGGCCCAGGAACTCCGGCTCCGCGTACGACTCCCGGGTGTGGCCGCCGCCCGTGTACCAGGAGCGGCCGCCGTCGAAGTCCTGGCACCAGGCGATCGGGTGGTCGGCGCCCATGGCCCCGGCGCCCGGCGAGTAGCTGGTCTCGTCCAGGCTCGCGAGCACGTGCACGTCGGGGCGCGGGTTGGACTGGTAGTTGTACCACTCGTCGAACCGCGACCACCGGTCCGGAAGCTCGGCGGTGGCCGGGTGCGCGTGGTCCTCCACCTTGACCGTGGCCTGCTGGTTGGCCGGGTGGCCCGCGAAGTACGCGCCGACCAGGTCGCCGTACCAGGCCCAGCTGTACTCGGTGTCGGAGGCGGCGTGGATGCCCACGTAGCCACCGCCGGCCCGGATGTAGCGCTCGAACGCCGCCTGCTGCTCGGCGTCGAGGACGTCTCCGGTGGTGGAGAGCCAGATCACGGCCTGGTACTTCGCGAGGTTCGCGTCGGTGAACGCGCCGCCGTCCTCGGTGGTGTCGACGGTGAAGCCGTTGGCCGCGCCGAGCTGCTGGATCGCGGCGATGCCGGTCGGGATGGAGTCGTGCCGGAACCCGGCGGTCTTCGAGAAGACCAGGACGGAGAACGGGTCGTCGGCGGCGGCGGCCTTCGGCGCCTTCGGTGGCACCTGGCTGACCGGGGTCGCCGCGTACGCGTCCCGGGGCGGGACCTGCGCGGCAGCCGGCGCCGCCTGCGCCGGGAGGCCCCACAGGGTCGTGGCAGCGAGAGCGAGGGAGAGCAGGGTCGCGGTGAGTGGTATACGGGCACGACGAGTACGGGACACGCCGCCTCCTATGTCGCGGTGGACAGGGATCGCGGGGGCCGGCTCGCCGAAGACCGTCCCGGGTGGACTGGTGTGGACATCGGGCCAGGACGTCCACGCCATTGATTATGTCGAATCGCTGAACAAATTAATTCGGGTGTATCCATGTCCGGCAAGACGCGGATGGTAACGGTTTCGCAACAGCGGGCGACATTCCGAACAGGACGCCATGAAGCGCCCCCGCCGGAGGGCGGCCCACTGTCGCCTGCGCCACCCTTGGCACGGCGACGGGTCCTGTCGTACGGTGGCAGGCAAGTAACCCACGGGAGTCCGGTGCACCGGGCTGAGAGGGGGGCTGCAGCCCCCGACCGTCGAACCTGATCCGGGTAATGCCGGCGCAGGGAGGAGTGTTGCCGTGTCGTCCCTGGGGCGCCTGCATCTCATCACCGACACCCGACCCGGGCGCGACCCGCTCACCGTGGTCCGGGCCGCCCTCGCGGCAGCCCGCGCCGACCTGGTGGTGCAGGTCCGCGTCGAGGACTCCGCCACCGACCGCGAGGCGTACGACCTGACCCGCCGGGTGGTCGCGCTCTGCACGCCGTACGGGGCGACGTGCCTGGTCAACGACCGTCTGCACGTGGCGCTCGCGGCCGGCGTCGCGGGCGGGCACGTCGGTGCCGACGACCTGCCCGTCGGGGCCGCCCGGCGGGTGCTCGGCCCCACCGCCGTGCTCGGCGCCACCGCCCGTGACCCCGGCACCGCCGCCGAGGCGGTCGCCGCCGGAGCCAGCTACCTGGGCGTGGGCCCGTGCCACCCCACCGCCACCAAGGAGGGCCTTCCTCCACCGATCGGCGTGCCCGGGGTGCGGGCGGTGGCCGAGGCGGTCGACGTGCCGGTCATCGCCATCGGCGGGGTGACCGCGACCCACGTGCCGGCGCTGCGGGCGGCCGGGGCGTACGGGGTGGCCGTCGTCGGCGCGCTCTCCACGGCCGCCGATCCCGGCCGCGCCGCCGCCGCACTGCTCGAGGCGCTGACGTGCTGAGCGCCCGGCCTCCGTCGACCCCTACCGGCGACGCGGGCCGGGCGGACGTGGCGGTGGTGGGGGCGGGCCCGATCGGTCTCGCCATCGCGTGGCGCTGCGCCGCCCGCGGCCTGCGGGTGACCGTGCACGACCCCGCCCCGGGGTCGGGGGCGTCGGCGGTCGCCGCCGGGATGCTCTCGCCCGTGGCCGAGGCGTACTTCGGTGAACGCGAGCTGACCGGCCTGCTCGTGGCGTCCGCCGCCCGCTGGCCGGAGTTCGCTGCCGAGCTGGGCGAGGTGACCGGCGCCGCGCTCGGCTACCGGACCGAGGGCACCCTCATGGTCGGGCTCACCGCCGACGACCTGGCCGAGGCGCGGCGGCTCTGGGCGTACCAGCAGGAACTCGGCCTGCCCGTGACCCCGCTGCGCCCCACCGAGCTGCGCGACCGCGAGCCGGCGCTGGCCCCCCGCGTCCGCGGCGGCGCGCTCGCGCCCACCGACCACCAGGTCGACCCGCGGCTGCTGGTGCCCGCCCTGCGGACCGCCGCCGAACGGGCCGGCGCCGTGCTGGTGCCCGGCGCGGTCCGCCGGCTGGCCGACGTGGACGCCGGCGTGACGGTGGTGGCGGCCGGCTGCGGCGCCGCCGCGCTCACCGGACTGCCCGTCCGGCCGGTGAAGGGTCAGGTGCTCCGGCTGCGCGCGCCCGGCGGCGCCGCGCCGGACTTCCGGCACGTCATCCGGGGGTACGCCGACGGCGAGTCGGTCTACCTCGTGCCACGCCACGGCGGTGAGGTGGTGGTCGGCGCCACCGTCGAGGAACGCCGCGACACCGACGTCTCCGCCGGGGCGGTCCTCCGGCTGCTCCGCGCCGCCGTCGAGCTGGTGCCCGAGCTGGCCGAGTACGACCTCGTCGAGACCGCCGCCGGGCTGCGACCCGGCACGCCGGACAACGCGCCGATCCTCGGCCCCCTGCCCGGCCGGCCCGACGTGCTGGCGGCCACCGGGCACCACCGGCACGGCATCGTGCTCACGCCCGTCACCGCGGACCTGATCGCCGACCTGGTGACCACCGGCGTGCCCGATCCGCTGCTCGACCCCTTCCGCCCCGAGCGGTTCGGCCGGACGACCGAGGAGGACCCGTGGAACTGATGGTGAACGGCGCCGGGCGGACCCTGCCCGGCGGAGCGACGCTGGCCGACCTGGTCCGCGAGGTCACCCCGCAGGAGCGCGGGCTGGCGGTCGCCGTCAACGGCGAGGTGGTGCCCCGCGCGGGCTGGCCGGCGACCGTACTGCGCGACGGCGACCGGGTCGAGGTGCTCAGCGCGGCACAGGGCGGGTGAGCGGCGTGGCGTTCGAACTCGGCGGTGTCTCCTTCACGTCGCGGCTCATCCTCGGCACCGGCGGCGCGGCGAACCTGGACGTGCTGGAACGGGCGATCCGTGCCTCCGGCACCGAGCTGGTGACGCTGGCCCTGCGCCGCGTCGACACCGCCCCCGGCACCGGCGGCGGCCTGCTGGAGCTGCTGGACCGCTGCGGCGTACGGCTGCTGCCCAACACCGCCGGCTGCCGGACGGCCGTCGAGGCGGTCAAGGTGGCGCGGCTGGCCCGCGAGGCGTTCGACACCGACTGGATCAAGCTGGAGGTCGTCGGCGACGAGCGCACGCTGCTGCCCGACGGGGTGGAGCTGCTGCGGGCCGCCGAGGAGCTGGTCGCCGACGGGTTCACCGTCCTGCCGTACACCAGCGACGACCCGGTGCTCGCGCGGCGGCTCGCCGACCTGGGCTGCGCCGCGGTGATGCCGGCGGGCGCGCCGATCGGGTCCGGGCTCGGCATCGGCAACCCGCACCACATCCGGCTGATCCGGCAGAGCGTGGACGTGCCGGTGATCCTCGACGCGGGCATCGGCACCGCGTCCGAGGCGGCGCTGGCCATGGAACTGGGCTGCGACGCGGTGATGCTCGCGACCGCGGTGACCCGGGCCGCCGACCCGGTGGCGATGGCCACCGCCATGCGGTACGCCGTCGAGGCCGGGCGGCTGGCCGCCGGGGCGGGCCGGATCCCCCGCCGCCACCACGCCCTCGCGTCCACCCCGGACGACGGGCGGCCGGAGCTGTGACCGCCCCGGACATCACCGCCGATCGTGGCGCCGATCTGCCGGTCGACGGGCGTCCTCCCGGCGACCCCCGGGCCGTGCCGTCGGGGCTCGTGCTGTTGACCGACCGCTGGCAGGCGCGGCGGCCGCTCGTCGACGTGGTGGCCGCGGCGGTGGCCGGGGGAGTGCGCTGGGTCGTGCTGCGGGAGAAGGATCTGCCCCGGGCCGAGCGCGCCGCGCTCGCCGCCGACCTGCGGCCGATCCTCGCCGGCGTGGGCGGCACCCTGGTCGTGGCCGGCCCCGACCCGCTCGGCGGCGACGCCGTGCACCTGCCGTCCGCCGGCCCGTACCCGCCGCCGCGGCTCGGGCTCGTCGGGCGCTCCTGCCACGACGCCACCGAACTGGCCCGGGTGTCCACCGAGGACTACGTGACCCTCTCGCCCGTGTACCCCACGAGGACCAAACCCGGCTACGGCCCACCCCTCGGCACGGACGGGCTCGCCGCGCTGGTCGCGAGCAGCCCCGTCCCGGCCCTGGCCCTCGGCGGCATCGAGACCCCCGATCAGGTGGCCGCCTGCGTGACGGCGGGCGCGGTGGGGGTCGCGGTACTCGGCGCCGTCATGCGCGCCGACGACGCGCGGGAGGCGGCCACCACCCTCGGCGCCGCTCTCACTCCGATCATGGGAGAAGACACGTGACGCCGAAGACCGTCCTCACGATCGCCGGCTCCGACTCCGGCGGCGGCGCCGGCATCCAGGCCGACCTCAAGGTGTTCGCGGCGCTCGGCGCGTACGGCACCAGCGTGCTCACCGCGGTCACCGCCCAGAACACGCGGGGCGTCGACGCCGTCCTGCCGCTGCCCCCGGCCACCGTCACCGACCAGGTCGAGAGCGTGCTGGCCGACTTCGCCGTACGTGCGGTCAAGACCGGCATGCTCGGCAGCCCGGCCGTCGCCGACGCGGTCGCGGCCGCCGCCCGGGCCGGCCGGCTCCCGCACCTCGTGGTCGACCCGGTGCTCGTCGCCACGAGCGGGCACCGGCTCGGCGTGGTCGCCGCGGTCGAGCGGCTGCTGCCGTACGCCGAGGTCGCGACGCCGAACTGCGCGGAGGCCGCGGCCATCACGGGACGCCCGGTGACCACCGTCGACGAGATGGTCGCGGCCGCGGAGGCGCTGGCCGCCGGAGGCCCGGCGCACGTGGTGGTGACGGGCGGGGACCTGGACGGCGGCGAGGCGGTCGACGTGCTGCACGGCGGCGGCGTCACGACGCTGCTGCGGGCGGCCCGCGTCGACACCCCGCACACCCACGGCACCGGCTGTTCGTTCTCGGCGGCGATCGCCGTCCGGCTGGCGCTGGGCGACCCGGTGCCGGCCGCGGTCGCCGCCGCCAAGGAGTACGTCACCCGTGCGCTGGCCGGCGGGCGGGACTGGAAGCTGGGCGCGGGACGCGGCCCGCTGGACCACTTCGGCTGGTCCGCTTGACCACCAGGGAGGCTGTCATGCAGGCACGACGCAAGGTGTACGTGGAAGGGTCCCGGCCGGACGTGCGGGTGCCGTTCGCCGAGGTGACGCTGACCGGGGACAACCCGCCGGTGCGGCTCTACGACACGTCCGGGCCGGGCTCGGACCCGGAGGTCGGGCTGCCGCCGCTGCGGGGCCCCTGGATCGCCGAGCGCGGCGACGTGGCCCCGGTGCGCGGCGCCGGAACCCCGCTCGCTGGCGTGGACGGCCGCAGGCCGACCCAGCTCGCGTACGCCCGGGCGGGCGTCGTGACGCCGGAGATGGAGTTCGTGGCGGTCCGCGAGGGCGTGGCACCGGAGTTCGTCCGGAACGAGATCGCGGCCGGCCGAGCCGTGCTCCCACTCAACGTGAACCACCCGGAGTGCGAACCGGCGATCATCGGCAGGGCGTTCCTCGTGAAGGTCAACGCCAACATCGGCACCTCGGCGGTCAGCTCGTCGATCGCCGAGGAGGTCGAGAAGCTGACCTGGGCCACGCGCTGGGGCGCGGACACCGTCATGGACCTGTCGACCGGCAAGCGGATCCACGAGACCCGCGAGGCGATCGTGCGCAACGCCCCGGTGCCGATCGGCACCGTGCCGATATACCAGGCGCTGGAGAAGGTCGGCGGCGATCCGGTGAAGCTGAGCTGGGAGGTGTTCCGGGAGACCGTCGTCGAGCAGGCCGAGCAGGGCGTGGACTACATGACCGTGCACGCCGGCGTCCGGCTGCCGTACGTGCCGATGGCCGTCGACCGGGTCACCGGGATCGTGTCGCGGGGCGGCTCGATCATGGCGGCGTGGTGCCTCGCGCACCACGAGGAGAACTTCCTCTACACGCACTTCGAGGAGCTGTGCGAGATCCTCGCCCGGTACGACGTGACGTTCTCCCTCGGTGACGGGTTGCGTCCCGGCTCGATCGCGGACGCGAACGACGAGGCGCAGTTCGCCGAGCTGCGGACCCTCGGCGAACTCACGAAGGTCGCCTGGGCACACGACGTCCAGGTGATGATCGAGGGTCCGGGTCACGTGCCCATGCACAAGATCAAGGAGAACGTGGACCTCCAGCAGGAGTGGTGCCACGAGGCGCCGTTCTACACGCTCGGGCCGCTGACCACCGACATCGCCCCGGCGTACGACCACATCACCTCGGCGATCGGGGCCGCGATGATCGGCATGTTCGGCACCGCGATGCTCTGCTACGTCACCCCGAAGGAGCACCTCGGCCTGCCGGACCGGGACGACGTGAAGGCCGGGGTGATCGCGTACAAGATCGCGGCGCACGCGGCCGACCTGGCGAAGGGCCACCCCGGCGCTCAGGCCTGGGACGATGCGCTCTCGAAGGCGCGGTTCGAGTTCCGCTGGGAGGACCAGTTCAACCTCGCGCTCGACCCGGAGACCGCGCGGGCGTACCACGACGCGACGCTGCCGGCCGAGCCGGCGAAGAGCGCGCACTTCTGCTCGATGTGCGGACCGAAGTTCTGCTCGATGAAGATCACCCAGGAGCTCAAGGACTACGCGGCGCGCGGGATGCGGGACAAGTCGGCGGAGTTCGTCTCGTCCGGCGGGCGCGTCTACCTGCCGTTGGCCTGACCCTCTGCGCCGCTGGCCTGACCACGTCGGCGGCGGCCCTGCCGACAGACACGACGCCCGGGGCACGAGCCCCGGGCCCCGGGCGTCAGTGTCGTGTCGGGTCAGTCCCGGTGATGGCGACCGCTCGAACGCAGCGAGCGCCGGCCGTTCTCCTGCTCGGGTTCGTTGTCCGCCACCGACCGGCCCAGGCCGGTCACCCAGTCGACGTACTCCTCGTCCTGCGCGGCGAGCGGTTCCGACTCGGCGTCGCTGCCGGTGGCCTCGCGGGAGCGGTTGCGCCGGAACAGCCCGAGCCGCCCGCGACCCCGGCCCGCCGACTGGTCCGCGCCGCTCTGGTCCTCGGCGGAGCCCTCGGCCGACGTGTCCGCCGCAGCCGCCTCGGTCGCCGGGCCGGCCGATGCGGTCGCCTCCAACGGTGCGTCCTGCGCCGTGTGGCGCGGGCCGGTCGACTGCGGCCCGGCGCGCCGCGCGGTGGCCAGGGCCTCCCAGCTCGCCGCCCGGTTCAGGTCGGGCAGCGGTGCCCGGTGCCGCGCGCGCGGCGGCGGTTCCTCCCCGGACGCCGGTACGCCCGTCGCCTCCCGGGCCACCTCGTCGCCGACCGGCGCGGGCCGGGACGGCACCGGCCACGCGGGCCTGGCGTGATCCGGCAGGGCAGGCTGTGCCGGAAGGCCGTGGGTCGGCGCGGTCGCGGTGGCGGGGTCCTGCGGCGCGGGCTGTGCGGCCAGGCCGTGGGTCGGTGCGTCGGCCGCTGTGGCGGGGAGGCCGCGGGTCGGCGCACCGGCCGGGCGCTGCGGTTCGGTCTCTCGGCGCGCGCTGGGCTGCCGGTCCGCCGTCGGCCGGGTGTCGCGGCGGCTCGTCACGTCGTCGGCAGCCGGGGCCGGCGTCCCAGTCGGCTCGCCGTCGACCTGCGGTTCCCCAGCGGCCGTGCGCGCCCTGCCGGCCGTGCGCACCCTGCCGCCGGTGGTTGCTCTGCCCGCGGTGGCTGCCCCGTCGGCTGGGCCGTGCGCCGCTGGGTCGGCTCCGATCGGTTGGGCGGATGCGGCGGAAGCGCGTTTCGCGCTGCCCGTGGTCGGCGCCGTGCCACGGTCGGCGGCCTCCGCTGCGGTGCTCGCGGCGTGTGCCGTGCCGCCGCTCGTGGCGTCTGCCGTGCTGTCGGACAGGGCGGCGGGCTTCGACGTGGAACGGGCCTTGCGCGCACGCCGGGCCTTCGGTGCCGGCGCCGACTCCGCGCCCTCCTCCGGCGCACCGGCCTGCTCTGGCGCGTCCGCTGCCTTCGGGTTGCCTGTCTTCGGGTCGCCTGCCGACTCTGCCGGCCCTGTCCCGCTTGCCGGCCCTGTGGACGTCGGCGTGCCCGACGCAGGCGATGGCGTGGACGCTGCGGCCGAGCCGGCCGGGCGGGTGGAACGACGGCGGGGCCGGGGTGTCGTCCCGGCGTCCGTCGCCGGCTGAGGATCGGGCTCACCGTTGTCGGTCAGCCGGCGCGGGTCGAGCGTCGAGCCCTGGTCGACTGGCTGGGGAGCAGCTACCTGTTCTGGGCTTGATGCCTCAGAGGCATGAATATGACTCTGAGGCATCACGCTCGATGGGGAACCATCGGCCCCACGACCGGCGGAGTCGGGATCCGCGCGACGGGTCTCGGCCAGCTCGCCACTGAGGGCCGGCGCCGACGCGTGCGCGCCGGCAACCCGGGCCGTCCCGGAGGCGGTCTCCACACCCTGGCCGGGCTGTTCGGCGATCGGGCCGCGATCGGCGCCCGGGCCTAGCCGCTCGGCGGCGGAGACGGGCTCCGTGGCGGGGGCGGGCTCCGTGGCGGAAGCCGGCTCCGTGGCGGGGGCGGTGCGTTCGACCGGCCGGCCCAGCGTCGACGTGACGGTCAGCGGCGCCGTGGGCAGGTCGTCGGTGAGGGGTCGGCGAGCGGGATCGGCGCTCGACCGGTGCGCCGTGTGGGTGCCGGCCTCGGGCCAATCCCAGTGGGCCGGGGCACCGGAACGGCCGACACCGCCGCTACCGCCGACACCGCCGCGCGCGCTACCGCCGCTGCGGACGGCGCCGGTCGCGGGCACCGTACCGCCGGATCGGGCCGCCACGTCGGCGCCGGCCGGTTCCGCCCGATCCTCGTCGGGACGGTCGGCGCTCGTGGCGGCGGCGGTCGTGGCGGCGGAGGTGGGCAGGGCGGGACCGGCGGGCAGCGGGCGCAGGATGTCGCTCGGTTCGATGGCGTGGGCGCCGGCGCTGCGGGTGCCGGCCGGCCAGCGGAGCAGGGCGGCGGCCGCCGCGCCGAGGGCGCCGGCGGCGACCGCGATCAGCGCGCCGTAGTAGGGCGTGGTCTGGTACCGGTCGACCGCGTCACCGGGGCCGGCGGTCAGGTACGCGAACGCCGCGAGCACCGGGCCGGCCACCCCGGTCGCGCCGCTGACCAGCGGCACGTGGCCGCGCCGGCGGGCCAGGCCGGCGCTCGCCGCCCCGGCGAGCAGCGCCACGATCGGCAACAGCAGCAGGGACAAGCGCTGGGCGGC
This sequence comes from Micromonospora costi, assembly GCF_003626655.1. Taxonomy (GTDB): domain Bacteria; phylum Actinomycetota; class Actinomycetes; order Mycobacteriales; family Micromonosporaceae; genus Micromonospora; species Micromonospora costi. The sequence continues at coordinate 562,870 of NZ_RBAN01000003.1, read as the reverse complement.
GTCGGCGTCCAGCCAGGTCGGCTCCAGCACACCGAGCCGGACGCTGCGCAGAGGCCCGCTCGCGCCGAGCGACGGCAGCGCCGAGACCAGGGCGAGCAGCCAGACGGCGCCGGCGACCGCCGCCACGTTCCAGCCCAGCGGCGGGTTGAGCAGGACGGCGATGGCCGCCCCGGCCCCCACGATGGCGCCGAGCACGGCACAGATGCCGACCGCGAAGACCGGGTCGACGGACACCAACTCCGCGGCGCGGGCGGGCTGCATGCACAACGGCGCCACGGTGGACGCGCCCAGCGCGGCCACCGCACCGACGGCCAGTTGCCGGCCCGTGGTGGCCGGCGGCCCGTCGCGACGGGCGAGGCGCTCGGTGAGCACCGCACCGACGACGGCGGCGTTCGCCGAGAACCAGCCGACCCAGACGAGCTGGGCGGGCCACTGGTTGACGGTCGCGCCCGTGAAGGCGCCGGTGAGCCGGACGATGCCGAAGCCGTACGCGATGCCCAGCTGCCCGGCCCCGGCCAGCACGCTCACCCCGAGCGCCGTGAGCAGCAGTCTGCCCCAGGTCCGAAAGGCCATGTCCGGCACGTTACGCACCTGGTGCACCGGATCGCCACCGGCACGCCGCGTGACGGCCGGCCGCGCGACCTGCCGAACTACTTGAGTTCGACCAGGCGGGCGAGGTACGTCGTGTTCCCGACGTTGGTGAGCATGTGCACCGCGCCCGGGTCCCGGTAGACGACCCCACCGGTCGGCTCGTCCGCGTCGATGCGGGTGCCGTCGACGGTCTGCACCACGTTCTTCGCGCCCTCGATCGCCACCACCAGGTACGGGTGGTCGTGGCGGTGCAGCGGCTGCCGCTCACCCGGCTCCAGGCGGATGTGCCAGACCCGCACCCGGTCGTTCTCGTACACGATCTCCTGACCCACCGGCCCGAGTTCGAGGCCGTCGGTCACGTCGGTCACGTCGCTCATCGGTCTCCGTCCAACTGCGGCAGCACGTCGCTGGCGATCAGTTCCAGGTGGTCGAGGTCGGCGAGCTCGATGAGGCGCAGGTGCACCCGGGAGGCGCCGATCGCCGCGAACTCGCCGATCCGGTCGACCAGTCGGGCGGGGGAGCCGACCACCGCGTCCTCCGGCGGCAGCGCGCTCGCGACGTGCAGCGGCGCGGCCCGCCGCTGCGCCTCGGCGTCGGACCGGCCGATCGCCACCACGATGCCGGCGGAGAGGACCAGCGGCGCACGCCCCGCCTCCGCCCGGCCGGTCCGGTCGCAGGCCTCGCGCACCCGCTCGTACGCTCCGGCGGTCTCCTCGACCGACTTGAACGGCATGTTGAACTCGTCGGCGAAGCGCGCGGCCAGGTCCGGGGTCCGCTTCGGCCCGCGGCCACCCACGATGACCGGTGGGCCGGGCACCTGCACCGGCTTGGGCAGCGCCGGGGCGTCCACCAGCCGGTAGTGGTCGCCGGTGAAGCTGTACGTCTCGCCGGGCGGGGTACGCCACAGCCCGGTGATCACCTCGAGCTGCTCGGCGAGGCGGTCGAAGCGCTCGACCACCGCGGGGAACGGGATGCCGTACGAGGTGTGCTCCCGCTCGTACCAGCCGGCGCCGATGCCCAGCTCGACCCGGCCGCCGCTCATCTGGTCCACCTGGGCCACCATCACGGCCAGCGGCCCCGGCAGGCGGAACGTGGCCGAGGTGACCAACGTGCCGAGCCGGATCCGGGTGGTCTCCCGGGCCAGCGCGGCGAGGGTCAGCCAGGCGTCGGTCGGCCCGGGCAGCCCGAGGTCGGCCCCCATGGACTGGTAATGGTCGGCGCGGAAGAAGCCCTCGAAGCCGAGGTCCTCCACGGCGCGGGCGAAGCGGAGCTGGTCCTCGTACGTGGCGCCCCGGTGCGGCTCGATGAACACCGACACCCGCATGGTCATCGTCCTTCCGCGCCGGCCACCGCCGGCTCGTCACGTTCCATCAGCAGCTCGTGCAGATCCGCGCTGACCCGGGCGACGTCGGCGAGGTGCGCGTTGCGGCCGAGCGTGCGCGGCCGGGGGATCTCCACCTCGACCACCTTGCGGATCCGGCCCGGTCGAGGGCTGAGCACGACCACCCGGTCGGCCAGCAGCACCGCCTCGTCGATCGAGTGGGTGACGAAGACGATCGTCGCGGCGCTCTCCATGTGCACGCGCTGGAGTTCGCCGGAGAGTTCCTCGCGGGTGAGCGCGTCCAGCGCCGAGAACGGCTCGTCCATGAGCATCACGCGGGGTTCGCCGATCAGCGACCGGCACAGCGAGACGCGCTGCTGCATGCCTCCGGACAGCTCGTGCGGCAGGCGCTTCTCGAAGCCGGCGAGCCCGGCCAGGTCGAGCAGTTCCCGGGCCCGGTCGCGGTACTTCGCCCGGCTCCAGCCGAAGATCTCCACCGGCAGCAGGACGTTGTCGAGCACCGTCCGCCAGGGCAGCAGGGCCGGCCTCTGGAACAGCATCGCGATGTCCCGGCGGGGCTTGCCGACCGGCGTGCCGCCGACGGTGATCTCGCCGGAGGTCACCGGTAGGAGCCCGGCGATCAGTCGCAGGAGCGTGGACTTGCCGCAGCCGGAACGGCCGAGGATGGCGACGAACTCGCCCTCGGCGACGTCGAGGTCGATGCCCCGCAACGCCTCGACGCGGCCGCTGCGGCCGTCGAAGGTGCGGGACACACCGGACAGTCGAATCATCGCCGGCGGGCCTCCCCTGATTGGGTGGTCAGGAATCTGCCAAAGGCTAGCGGTCGTGCGTCCCCATCGCACCGTCCGGGGTGGACATCAGTTTGTTTCCGTTCCGCAATCCGGCACGCCTGGCGTCGCAAAGGTGGGGTTCTCGTACGCTGTGCCCGCGAAGAGTCCCCTCACGACGGTGGTGCCGGCCTGCCCCCTTCACGCCGGTGCCCCGCGACAACCCCTCCGGCGGCCTGCCGGCCCCGGTCGGAAAGGACATGGTGCACTGATGAGAAGGCTGACCCGTACGGTCGCCGCGGCCGCGATGGCCGCCGCTCTCGCCCTGGTGGCCGGATGCAGCGGCGATTCGGACTCCTCCGACGACGCGAACGGCGGCGGATCGCTGGAGAAGGTGACCTACCTCACCTCGTTCGGCAACTTCGGCCGTGACGCCTACGCCTGGGTGGCGAAGGACAAGGGCTTCTTCAAGGAGGCCGGCTTCGACGTCGACATCAAGCCCGGGCAGGGCACCGGCGCCGTCATCCAGACCATCGTCGGCGGCCAGGCCGACTTCGGCCCGATCGACCTGACCGGTGGTCTGCTCCAGCTCGGCAACGGCCAGGCGAAGGACTTCGTGGCGGTGGCCGCGATCCAGCAGCGCACCATGGCCGCCATCGCCACCCTCGAGGGCAAGAAGATCGCCTCTCCGAAGGACCTGGAGGGCAAGAAGCTCGCGGACACCCCCGGCTCCGTCGTCCGCAACCTCTTCCCGACGTACGCCCGGATGGCCGGCATCGACGCGAGCAAGGTGACGTGGGTCAACGGTGAGGCCCAGTCCCTGATCGGCACGCTCGCCACCGGCCAGGTCGACGGCATCGGCCAGTTCGTCGTCGGCCAGCCGACGATCGAGGGCGTGGCCAAGGGCAAGAAGGCCGTCATGCTGCCGTACAGCAACGTGATGCAGGACCTCTACGGCAACGTGCTCATCACCTCGGCGAAGATCGCCAAGGAGAAGCCGGAGATGGTCAAGAAGTTCACCGCGGCGCTCATGAAGGGCCTGGAGTACAGCCTGGCCAACCCGCAGGAGGCGGCGGACATCCTGAAGAAGAACGTGGACGCCACCAACCCCGCCTCGGCCGCCGCCGAGCTGCAGCTGATGGCCGGGTACGTCCGCTCCAGCAACTCCGGCACCGCGCTGGGCACGCTGGACAGCGGCCGGGTGGCCAAGAGCATCGCGATCCTCCAGGGCGCCGGCACGCTGAAGCAGAACATCACCCCCGAGCAGATCATCGACTTCAGCCTCACGCCGAAGGCCTGATCAGCGCAGTGACCCGGGGTGCGTCCCGCCGGACTCCGGTGGGACGCACCCCGTCCGGCGTTCCGGCCACCGGCCGGAGGAACCAAGGAGGACACCATGACCGAGGTCCGCTCGGCGGAGCCGGCGACCGAGCCCGCGACCGCGGAGACCGTTCCCGCGGGCGCCCCGCGCAGGGCCGTCGGCGCACGGGCCGCCGGGGCCGGCGCCTCGCTGCTGCCCGCCGTGGGTCTGCTGATCGCTTTCGCGGTGTGGTGGCTCACCGCCCGGCTGGAGCTGATCCACCCGGCGGCCCTGCCACCACCGGGGGACGTGCTCACCGCGTTCGTCGACAAGCCGGCGCTGATGCTGGAGCACACCGGCGACACGATGCTGGAGATCCTCATCGGGTTCGCGCTGTCCGTGGTGGCGGGCGTCCTGATCGGGCTGGCGCTGGCGACGTCCCGCACGGTGGAGCGGATGTTCACGCCGCTGCTCGTCGCCGTGAACGCGGTACCGAAGATCACGCTGGGGCCGCTGCTGGTGGTGGCCTTCGGCTGGGGCCAGAAGCCCATTCTCACCATGGTCTTCCTGCTCTGCTTCTTCCCGATCGTGCTCTCCACGGCGACCGGCCTCACCACCACGCCGGCGGACCTCGCGGAGCTGGTCCGCTCCTGGAACGCCTCGCGGTGGCAGGCGTTCCGCAAGGTGCGTTTCCCGGCCGCGTTGCCGCAGATCTTCGTCGGCCTCAAGGTCGGTATGCCGCTGGCCGCGATCGGCGCGGTCATCGGTGAGTTCCAGGCCGGCGAGGGTGGCCTCGGCTACGTCATCCAGCAGTACGCGGGCGTGGGCGACACGGCCACCTCCTGGGCGGCGATCATGCTGGTGGCGTTGGTCAGCATCCTGCTCTACGCGGCCCTCGCGCTGATCGAGCGCCTGGCCCTGCCGTGGGTCCGGGCCACCACCAGCAGCCGCTGACCGGACGGAATCTCCCGGAACGCACCGCGGGCCGGCCCCCTGTCAGGGGAGCCGGCCCGCGGTGCGTCGGTCAGCCCGCGAGACGCCAGCGGCCGTTACGGGCCACGAGCGTGGTGAGAGCCTGCGGCATCAGCCCGGAGTGGTTGTCCGGCGTCATCCGGATGGGGCCGGAGAGACCGTCCAACTGCGACGTCTCGAGCACGTCGCGGATGCCGTCGCGGTTGACCCGGTCGGCCGGGCCGCCGGCCCGCAGCTGCGCGTCCGCGATGAGCTGCACGGCGTCGGCCGCGAACGACGACGCGCCGTTGTACCCACCGAACCGGGCCGTGTAGTCCTGGAACCACTGCCGGCGGGCCGCCTTGGCGGGCGTCGTGGCGATCACGTCGTCGATGACCATGGTCTGGGTGAAGATCAGCGTGGCCCGTTCGGTGGCCTTGGCGGACTCGCCGAGGAACAGGTCGCCGGCGGCGCCCGCGTCGAAGTAGAGCGAGCCGCTGAAGCCGACCTGCTGCGCCGCGGCGGCCGCCAGCATCGCCTGCTCCGGCGGGGTCCAGACGATCAGCGCGTCGGGCTTGCGCGAGGTGAGCGTCCGCACCGGCTGGCTGACGTCCGTGTCGGTGATCCGGACGGCGGCCTCGCGTACCGACTTGACACCGGACTTGCCGAACTCACGCTGGAGGGCGGTGAGCCCCTCGCGGCCGTAGTCGTCGGCGCTGTGCAGCAGGGCGACCTCGCGGATGCCCCTGCGGTCCAGCTCGGAGGCGAGGGCCGCGGCGCTGTCCGCGGCGTTCGGGCCGAGCTTGAACACGTACCGCCGGTCGGCGACCGGGCTCGCCACCGCGCCGGACGTGGCGAGGGCGATGGTGGGGATCTTCTTCTCGTTGATGGTGCGGACCGCGCCGATCGCGCATTCGTTGCAGCCGCCCATGATGATCGCGCTCACCTGGCCGTCGCTGCTGAAATCGCCGATGTTGCGCAATGACTCGCTGGCGTCGGAACGGTTGTCCTTCACCTTCAGTTCGATTCGCCGGCCACCGAGCGCACCCGAGGAGTTCAGCTGTTCGACCTTCAGTTCCAGCGCACGTTGGTACGCCTTGCCGACGGGTGCCGCGGCGCCGGAGAGTTCGAGGTCCGCGGCGATCACAATCGGACTCGCCGCCGCCTCCTCGGCGCCGAACGAACAGCCGGTGAGTGTGCCGGCCAGCACGACGGATGCGAGAGCCGCGATGGTCGTGGAGCGGATGGGGCTCAAGTCGTCCTCCAGGTGCGGGCGCGGGCGCTGCCCGGTCACCGCCGCTAGTCCGTCCTCAGTGGAGGGACGGGAAGAGTGTGCCGTACCGTGTGCGCGAAGCCTGCAAAACCTTGCCAACGGTGGGGCGCTGCGGTCAAGCGCGGGCGTCAACGGTCGTTTCGGGACGGCCGTCCCACATGTTGGGGACACGCGATGTTTGCAAACCGTCACGGTGCATACACGTGTGACCACTCTGGAGTCACATGCCCTGTTCACGGGCTTGCGGAATTGAAGGTATCAGTTGACCGGAACACGGGGTGCGCGCGGTGCGACCGTTATCTGCCCGGCTGCGGCTTCCCAAACAGGAGCGTCTCTGATGAAATCGCGGCCGTGCCGCGCGTGCCGCCGCCCACCGCGCCCGGCACGGTTTCTCGGTTCAGGCGTGGAAGAAACGACGGAGGCGATGTCGTGAGCACCGGACCGACGACCCTGCCCGAGACCCGTGCGAACGCGCGGCCGTCCCGTCGTCGACTGCCGCGGCTGCGCGACGCCCGGATCCGGTCGAAGCTGGCGCTCATCCTGGTGGTGCCCGTCGCCGCGGTCATCGCGCTGGCCACGGTCCGCCTCATCTCGGTCGGGCAGGGCGCGTACGAGGCGAGCGAGGCCCGGTCACTGACCGAGCTGTCCCGTGACGTCTCCGCCCTCACCCAGGATCTGCAGGCCGAGCGGATGGCCGCGGCGGCCTACCTGGCCGCGCCCCAGCAGCAGGCCGACGCCTACAACCTGCGCGTGCGCCAGACGCAGCAGCGCATCGACGCGTACCGCGAGGAGCGCCGGCGCATCGGTGAGGTGCCGACGTCGGTCCAGGACCGGCTGGCCGCCATCGACGGTCACCTGGAGACGCTGGACAGCACCCGGCAGGAGGTGCTGGACCGCCGGCAGATGGCCGTCGCCGAGGCGGTGCTCCGCTACGGCGTCATCCTCACCGACCTCGTCTCGTACGGCGACGGGCTCGCCCAGCTGCCCGGCAGCGAGCGCCTGTCCGACAGCCGGCGCGCCGTCGCGGCGTTCGCCCGCGCCAAGGCGGCGGTCGCCGAGGAGCAGGCGGTCGCCTTCACGGCGCTCAGCGCCGGCCAGCTCGACGAGGAGCAGTTCTCCGCGTTCGTGGCCACGCTCACCAGCCAGCAGGAGGCGCTGCTCGCCTTCTCGCTGGCCGCCGACCCGTCGCAGCGGGCCCTCGTGAACAGCACCGTCTCCGGTGACGCCGTCGGTCTCGCCGACCGGGTGGCCGCCGACATCACCCGCTCGGTCGGGCAGCGTCCGCTCGTCACCGCGCAGGACGCCACTGCCGCCATCGGCGCCGTCAACGACCTGATGCGCTGGGCCGAGGTCCAGTTGCAGAACCAGCTCTACGCACAGACCGACCAGGCGCGGTCGGACGTCATCCGGCAGGCCGTACTCGAATCGGTCCTGGTGCTGCTGACCCTGGTCATCGCGGTCTCGCTCGCCGTGGTGCTGGCCCGGTCGCTCAACGACTCGCTGCGCCGGCTCCGGGAGGGCGCCCTGTCGGTGGCCAACCGCGACCTGCCCGACGCCGTGCAGCGCCTGCAGAACATGGGCAGCGTCGGCGAGGGCGGCGTGGACGAGATCGTCCGCGAGGTCCACGACCCCATCAAGCTGACCAACCGCGACGAGGTGGGCCAGGTCGCCTCGGCCTTCAACGTCGTACACCGGGAGGCGGTGCGTATCGCGGCCGAGCAGGCCGCGCTGCGGACGAGCGTCTCGGCGATGTTCCTCAACCTGGCACGGCGCAGTCAGACGCTGGTCGACCGGATGATCGGCGAGCTGGACGCGATCGAGCGGGGTGAGGAGGACCCGAAGCGGCTGGCCCAGCTCTTCGAACTCGACCACCTGGCCACCCGGATGCGCCGCAACGACGAGAACCTGCTGGTCCTCGCGGGCGCCGACTCGGCCGTGCCGCGGCGCGACGACGCCCTGCTCGTGGACGTGCTGCGGGCCGCGCAGTCCGAGGTCGAGCTGTACGCGCGCATCGAGTTCGGCACGGTGGACACCGACATCTCGGTGGCCGCGCACGCGGTCAACGACGTCGTCCGGCTGGTCGCCGAACTGCTCGACAACGCCACCCGCTTCTCGCCGCCGAACACGGTCGTGGTCGCCGACGGCCGGCGCATCCGCGACTACGTGCTGATCCAGATCGAGGACCGGGGCCTCGGTCTCACCGACGAGCAGCTGGACTCGCTGAACCGCCGGCTCGCCGCGCCGCCGACGGTGGACGTCGCGGCGTTCCGGCTCATGGGTCTCGCCGTGGTGAGCCGGCTCGCGTCCCGCTACGGCATCCGGGTGGAGCTGCGTCGCAACGTGGAGGGCGGCACCGTCGCGCAGGTGACGTTGCCGAACTCGACGGTGGTGCTTCCCGCCCAGCGGGGTCGGGACCAGGCGCTGACCCGGCCGCGCCAGCCGATGGCGGTCGAGCAGGCGCCGCTCAGCCCGGTCGCCGTGGCCGAGCCGCGTACCGGCCTCACCTCGGCGGCGACGCTGACCGAGCAGTGGCCCACCAGCGCACCCGCCCCGGCGCCGTGGCCGTCGCCCGTGGACGCCCGGGCTACCGCGCCGACCGTGTCGGCCGGTGGCCTGACGGCGACCCCGCCGCCGGCCCAGCCGTCGTACGGCGGGCTGGCCGCGGACAACCCGACCGCCGCCCACCCGACCCTCGCCCCGCTGCCGCGGCGCGCGCCGGCCAGCGGCCTCACCGACACGCCGGCCCCGTCGGCGCGGCAGTTCGGCTCGCTCGCCGGCACCACGCCCGCCGCGCCGCCGGCCTCTCCCGTCGTGCCGCCGGCGGCGCCGGCTCCGCCGCCCATGCCGGCCATGCCGCCCGCGATGCCGGCCACGCCGCCGCCCATCGCGGCCCGGCCGGAGCCCGTGGCCGAGGCCCCGATCTTCCGGGACCTGGAGGCGGTGTGGTTCCGCTCCCACGGCAACGACGCCACCGCCATCTTCGCCCGGCCGCAGTTCGACGAGCCGCCGGCCGGAGCCGGGAACACCACCGCGCCGGCCACGGGTGCCCCGGCCCCCGCGGCGGCGCCTCCGCTGCCCACCCGCACTCCCGGGAGCACCGGCACCACTCCGCCGCCGCAGCCGCCACCGCCGTCGTACGCGCCGCCGGTCAGCACACCGCCCGTGGCCGCCACGCCTCCCGAGGCCCCGGTGGCGTCAGCGGCCCCGGCAGCGTCCGCCGCGTCGTCGGCGACCCCGTCGGCGGCGACCGACCCGGAGGCCTGGCGGACGGCGGCCGACGAGGGCTGGTCGCGTGCCAGCCGGGCGGCCGAGCCGGCCAGCGCGGGTACGACCCGTTCCGGCCTGCCGAAGCGGGTGCCCCAGGCGCAACTCGTGCCGGGCGGCATCGAGCCGCGCGGCGGCCGGGAACGCACGCGGCGCACCCCGGATGACGTACGTGGTCTGTTGTCGGCCTACCACCGCGGCGTGCAGCGCGGCCGGACGGCCGGAACGGACCAGACCCGCACCTCGACCAAGGAGACCCGATGAACAGGCCAGCGGCCATGCAGGACATGGGTTGGCTGCTCACCAACTTCGCCGACAGCGTGGCGGGCATCGCCCACGTGGTGGCGGTGTCCGCCGACGGGCTGCTGCTCGCCTCGTCCCGGGACCTCCCCCCGGACCGGGCGGACCAGCTCGCGGCGATCACGTCCGGTGTGGTGAGCCTGACCGACGGCGCCGCCCGGATGTTCAGTGCCGGTGGGGTGCTGCAGACGGTCATCGAGATGGACAGCGGCTACCTCTTCCTGATGTCGATCAGCGACGGCTCGTCGATGGCCGTGCTGGCCGCGCGCAGCTGCGACGTGGGCCAGGTCGGGTACGAGATGGCGCTGCTGGTGGAACGGGTCGGCGCCGCGCTGGTGCCGCTGCCCCGGGACGCGGTGCGCTCGTAGCCCACCGGGCGCCCCGGCCGGACGGCGACCGGGGGGCGGGGAACAGGAGGACCGGCAGGCGCCGGCACGGAGAGGAGGTGATCGCGGATGGAACCACGGCGCGACCCGCGCGGTGCGCTGGTACGGCCGTACGCGGTCACCCGCGGCCGTACCGAGCCCCGTCAGGACATCGCCCTGGAGGCGGTCCTCATGGCCACGGCCACCCAGGCCGCCGAGTCCCGCTTCGCGGGGCATGACAAGCACCGCATCGCCACCGTCTGCGAGGGCCGGGCGCAGTCGTTGGCGGAGATCGCCGCGTACACCCGGATGCCGCTCGGCGTCGCCCGGGTGCTGGTCGCCGACATGGTGGCAGAGGGCCTGCTGACGTTACACGCTGCTGCTCCCGCCGAGGGGTTCGAGGAGCGGATGGAACTGCTGGGAAGGGTGCTAAGTGGACTTCGCAGGCTATGACCCCGCGAGGGGGCAGCAGAGCCGCGGGATCGTGTCCGCCAAGATCGTCGTCGCGGGCGGTTTCGGCGTCGGCAAGACGACGCTGGTCGGCTCGATCTCCGAGATCACACCGCTGACCACGGAGGCGGTGATGACGGCGGCCGGCGTCGGGATCGACGATCCGTCCAAGGTGCCGGGCAAGGAGACGACCACCGTCGCCATGGACTTCGGCCGTATCACCATGGCGCAGGACCTGATCCTGTACCTGTTCGGTACGCCCGGCCAGACCCGCTTCTGGTTCATGTGGGACGAGATCATCAGGGGGGCGGTGGGCGCCGCCGTGCTGGTGGACACCCGCCGCATCACCGACGCCTTCGCGCCGCTGGACTACTTCGAGAACCGCAACCTGCCGTACGTGGTGGCGCTGAACGCCTTCGACGGCGCGCCGCGGTACGAGCTGGAGGAGGTCCGCGAGGCGCTGGCCATCTCGCCGCAGGTGCCCCTGATCATGACCGACGCCCGGCACCGGGAGTCGGTCAAGCAGGTGCTGGTGACCGTCGTCGAGCACGCCATGGCGCGGCTGCAGGCCGAGCACGGCCGGGGATTCCCGGCGCCCGTCGGCTGATCCGGCGCGGGCGCCGGCGCGGCCCCGGGATCGTCCGGGGCGGCGCGGCTCAGTCGACGCGGAGGCGGTAGCCGCGTTTGACGACGGTCTGCACCAGGCGGGGGGCGCGCAGGCCGGCGCGGAGCCGGGCGACGGCCATCTCCACGGCGTGCTCGTCCGCGCCTCGGGGCAGCGCCCGTAGCAACGCCGTGCGCGACAGCACCCGGCCGGGGTGCCGGGCGAGTTCGCGGAGCACCGCCATGGGGCCCGGCGCGAGCGACCGCAGCTCCCCGTCGATCACCGCGGCATGCCCGCGCAGGGTGAGCAGGTGGCCCGCCGCCTTGCAGGTGATCGCGCGGCCGGGCAGCTCGTCGACGACGGTCTGCACGAGCGCGCCCAGCCGGGCCCGCTCCGGTGTGCGGACCGGCACCCCGTGCCGGCGCAGGGGTTCCGCGGTCACGGCGCCCACGGCGGCGGCCAGCACGTCGGCGCGGAACGCGTCCAGCACGGTGTCGACGCGGTCGCCGGCGGCCCGCAGCAGCGCCTCCACGGCCGGGGCCGCGGTGAAGGTGACCGCGTCGACGAGCCGGCCGGCGACCAGGTCGACGAGCCGGTACAGCGGCGCCGGATCGGTGGGTGGCGCCCACCGGTAGACGGGCACCTCGATCACCGTGGCGCCGGCCGCCTCCAGCGCCCGCGTGCACTCGGGCTGCCGCTCGCCGTGCAACTGCATGGCGACCACCTGCCCGGCGACCCCGCGCCGGCGCAGGTGCTCGACCACCTCCTCGCACGTCTCCGAGGCGGGACTCCACCGGTCGGGCAGGCCGGCGGTCCGGAGCGCGGCGCGCGCCTTGGGGCCCCGGGCCACCACGTACGCGTCGGTGAGCGCCGAGCGCAGCGGGTCCGCCAGCCCCCACCCGTGTGCCGCCTCCAGCCAGCCCCGCATCCCGATGCCGGTGGTCGCCACCAGGACGTCCGGCGGCCGGTCGACGCAGGAGCGGGTCGCCTCGCGCAACTGGGTGTCGTCGGCCAGCGGCACGATCCGCAGCGCCGGCGCGACCACCACGCGGGCCCCGCGCCGTTGCAGCAGCGCGGCCAGTTCGTCGCGCCGGCGGTCGGCGGTCACCCCGACGGTGAAGCCGGCCAGGTCCCGCGCGCCCCCCGACCGGGTGGCCGAGCGTGCACCGTCCGTCATGTCGGCCAAGCGTGCCGCCGGGCGGTTTCCGGCCCGCGTCCGGTCTGTTTCGGCCCGGTCAATCGCGTGGGCACCCCCCGGCGCGGTGTCCCGTTCTCCCGTGGGCCAGGGGGAAGGTTTAGAATATGGGAGCATTGTCCCGCATGATGGGAGACCCCGATGACGGTCGCGGACGCTTTCGACGCCGTCGCCGGCACCTACGACGACGCTCGTCGCCGGCTGGTCCCGTGCTTCGAGACCTTCTACGGCACGGCCGTCGAGGTCGCCGCGCCGCCGCTGCGGGCCGCGCTGGCCGCCGGGCGTACCCCCGAGGTGCTGGACCTGGGCGCCGGCACGGGCCTGCTGTCGCTGCTGCTCGCCGCGGCGGTGCCCGGGGTCCGGCTCACCCTCGTCGACGCCGCGCCCGCGATGCTGGCCGTGGCCGCCGAGCGGCTGCGGGAACGCGGCGTCGCGCACCGGACGCTGCTCGCCGACCTGGCCGACCCCCTGCCCGCCGGCCGGTACGACGCGGTGGTCAGCGCCCTGGCGATCCACCATCTCGACGACCCGGGCAAGCGGGCCCTCTACCACCGGCTGCCGGCCGCCCTGGCGCCCGGCGGCGTCTTCGTGAACGCCGAGCAGGTGGCCGGCCCCACCCCGGCGCTGGACCGCCGGTACGACGAGGTGTGGCTGGAGCGGATCACGGCGCTCGGCTCGGACGCCGAGGAGATCGCCGCCGCCCGGGCGCGGATGGCGTACGACCGGCCGGCGCCGGTCGCCGACCAGTGCGCCTGGCTGGCCGAGGCCGGCCTGGTGGACGTGGACTGCTTCTTCAAGGAGTGGCGGTTCGCGGTGTTCGGAGGACGGGCGGCCTGACCGGGTGGGCAGCCTGACTGGGCGGGCGGCCTGGCTGGGCGGGCGGATCGTCCCGTCCTGGGCGTTCTGGCGGGTCCGGGGCGGTTACCGGCGGCGCGCGGGATGACTGGTGGTCATACCACTGGGTAGTCTCCCGGTCATGACTGCCAAGGTGACACTGTCGTTCTCCGACGAGACGATCGAGGAGGCCCGGCGGTTCGCCAAGCGCGAGGGGCTGTCGCTCTCGGCGTGGATGGACCAGGCGGCCCGGGAGAAGGCGCTGCGCGAGGTCTTCGCGGCGCACGCCGCCGCCGTCGGCCGCGCCGGCATGGATCTCGAGTCGGCCGCCCTGGCCGATGCCCGCGAGGTGGACATGGTCGACGACCTGCTTTTCCGCGGGCGTCCGCGTGCTGCGTAGGGGAGAGGTCTGGCGCATCGAGGGCGCCCGGGAACGGCTCGGCCTGGTGATCAGCTCGGACGTTTACAACTCCACCGACGTACCCATCGTGATCGTGGCCGAGGTGGTCGAGCAGGCGTTGCTGCGCGACTCGCCGCTCGCCGTGCCCATGGGCGGCTACGTGGTGATGCCCGACCGCGTCTCCTCGCCCATGAAGAAGTGGTTCACCGAGTGCGTGGACGTCGCCGACACCGATACGATGCTCCGGGTGGGCCGGGCGCTGCGGATCATCCAGCAGATCTGAGTGTCGCCGCTCACCGCCCGGCCGCGCTGGCGCGCGGGGCGGGACCCCGTTTTGACCAGCCGATGGGGCGTTCGGTATCGTTGCCTGCTGTTGTACGACATCCAGAGGCGTGCCACATCAGGTACGCTTGGTCGTTCGTGCGCGCCTGGTGACCCGGCGCGCGACCCCAGACCGACGACGAGACAAGGTAGACCTGTGCGTACGTACAGCCCGAAGCCGGGTGAGATCGAGCGTCAGTGGCACGTCATCGACGCCTCTGATGTCGTGCTGGGCCGCCTGGCCACCCACGCCGCCACGTTGCTGCGTGGCAAGCACAAGCCGACCTTCGCGCCGCACGTCGACACGGGCGACTTCGTCGTCATCGTGAACGCGGGCAAGGTGGCGCTGACCGGCAACAAGCGGCAGCAGAAGATCGCCTACCGCCACTCGGGCTACCCGGGTGGTCTGAAGCAGGTCGGCTACGACGAGCTGCTCACCAAGCGTCCCGAGCGGGCCATCGAGCTGGCCGTCAAGGGGATGCTCCCGCACAACAAGCTCGGCCGTCAGCTCATCAAGAAGCTGAAGGTCTACGCCGGTGCCGAGCACCCGCACGGCGCCCAGTCGCCGGTGCCGTTCGAGATCAAGCAGATCGCGCAGTGAGCGCGGGCGAAGGAAGCAGCATGACCGACATCACCGCCACCGAGGTCGCCCCCGAGGCCACCGAGGCGCCGGCGCCCGTCGCCCGCGCGCCCCGTGGTGACCGCCCGATCCAGACCGTCGGCCGCCGCAAGGAGGCCATCGTGCGGGTGCGGATCGTGCCGGGCACCGGCAAGATCACCTGCAACGGCCGGGACCTCGAGGCTTACTTCCCGAGCAAGGTGCACCAGCAGCTGATCAAGGACCCGCTGGTGACCGCCGAGAAGCCGGAGGCGTTCGACGTCATCGCCAACCTGCGCGGCGGCGGCATCACCGGTCAGGCCGGCGCGCTCCGGCTGGCCATCGCCCGGGCCCTGATCGTGAACGAGCCGGACGACCGCCCGGCCCTCAAGAAGGCGGGCTTCCTGACCCGGGACGCCCGGGTCAAGGAGAGCAAGAAGTACGGCCTCAAGAAGGCCCGTAAGGCTCCCCAGTACTCGAAGCGCTGACCTTCAGCACCACCTTGTACGTCTGACGGACGGCCGGTCCGCCTCCCCTCGCCTGGGAGGTGGCCGGCCGTTTCGCTTTCTCCTTCTTCGACCGTTCATCGGAGGTTGGCGGGTATGGGTCGGTTGTTCGGCACGGACGGCGTCCGCGGGCGGGCGAACGTGGATCTCACCCCTGAGTTGGCGCTCGCGGTGGCGGTCGCCGCCGCCCACACGCTCGCCGAGACGGACCGGAGCCATCCGCCCGTGGCGGTGGTCGGCCGGGACACCCGGGCCAGCGGCGAGATGCTGGAGGCGGCCGTGGTGGCCGGGCTCACCAGCGCGGGGGCCACCGTGGTCCGCGTCGGCGTCCTGCCCACACCCGCGGTGGCGTTCCTGACCGCGGAGGCCAAGGCGGACCTCGGCGTGATGCTCTCCGCGTCGCACAACCCGATGCCGGACAACGGGATCAAGCTCTTCGCCGCGGGCGGGCACAAGCTCCCCGACGAGATCGAGATGAAGATCGAGGCGGCGGTCGAGGCGAACGCCACCACCGCCTGGGAGCGGCCGGTGGGTGCCGGCGTGGGGCGGGTGCACGACCTGCTCGACGGCGCGGACCACTACGTGCAGCACCTGGTGGGGACCGTGCCGCACCGGCTCGACGGGATCAAGGTCGTGGTCGACTGCGCGAACGGCGCGGCGGCCGACGTGGCCCCGGCCGCGTACCGGGAGGCCGGCGCCGAGGTGATCGCCATCCACGCCGAGCCGGACGGGCTCAACATCAACGACGGGTGCGGGTCGAACCACATCGAGGCGCTGCGCGCCGCCGTGGTCGAGCACGGCGCGCACCTGGGCATCGCGCACGACGGCGACGCCGACCGCTGCGTGGCCGTGACCGCGGCCGGCGACGAGGTGGACGGCGACCAGGTCATGGCGATCCTCGCGCTGGCCATGCGGGAGGCCGGCACCCTCACCGACGACACCCTGGTCGCCACGGTGATGAGCAACCTCGGCCTGCGGCTCGCGATGTCCGCCGAGGGCATCCGCCTGGTCGAGACGAAGGTCGGCGACCGGTACGTGCTGGAGGAGCTGCGCGCGTCCGGGCTGGCGCTGGGCGGCGAGCAGAGCGGGCACATCGTCATGCCGGCGTACGCCACCACGGGCGACGGCGTGCTCACCGGCCTGCACCTCATGTCGCGCATGGCGGCCACCGGCCGCACTCTGGCCGACCTGGCCGCCGTGGTGACCAAGCTCCCGCAGGTGCTCATCAACGTGCCGGTCGGCGACCGTACCGTGGGCGCCGGGGCGCCGGCCGTACGAGCCGAGGTCGAGCGGGCCGAGGCCGAGCTGGACGGCACCGGCCGGGTGCTGCTGCGCCCCTCCGGCACCGAGCCCCTGGTCCGGGTGATGGTCGAGGCGGCCACCGAGTCGACCGCCCGTGCCGTGGCCGAGCGGATCGCCGACCAGGTTCGCAACGCGAGCCCCGTCGGCGCCTAGGACGCGTCAGAGCCGCAGGCGGGCGACCCGGTCGTACGTGTCGGCCGGGTCCTCGCCGTCGGTGAGGTCGAGGTCCTCGACGACCCGGCCGTCGCCCAGCCTCACCAGGCGGTCGCAGCGCGCCGCGACCGCCTGCTCGTGCGTGGCGAGCAGGATCGTCAGGCCGTGCCGCTCCCGGAGGCCGAGCAGCAGGTCGAGGATCTGGGCGCCCGTGGTCGAGTCGAGGTTGCCGGTGGGCTCGTCGGCGAGCAGCAGGCCGGGCCGGCCCATCAGCGCGCGGGCGATGGCCACCCGCTGCTGCTGCCCGCCGGAGAGGTGCGCGGGCAGGGCACGTTCCCGCCCGGCCAGGCCCACGGCGTCGATCAGGTCGCGGGCCTGAGCCAGGTGGTCGGCGCGACCGCGGCGGGGCAGCACGGGAGCGAGCACGTTGTCCAGCACCGTGAGCGCGGGCAGCAGGTGGTAGCGCTGGAAGACGAAGCCGACCCGCTGCCGGTAGCGTGCCAGCCCCGCCCGGCGGAGACCGGTGACGTCCACGCCGTCGACGGTGACCGTCCCCTCGTCGGGCTGCTCGATCGCGCCGATCAGGTGCAGCAGCGTCGACTTGCCCGACCCGCTGGGCCCGGTCAGTGCCACCACCTCACCGGCCCCGATCGTCAACGACACGTCGTCGACCGCCGTCAGCCGCTCCGCGCCGCTGCCGAACCGCCGGACCAGGTGTTCCACCGAGACCGTGCTGCCGGTGTGCTCGCTCATCGTCTACTCCTCTGCCAGTAGGCGTGCCGTCCGGAGGCGGCGCAACAGGGTGGTGGGCACGAGGGCGGCGAGGGAGGTCACCAGCACTCCGCCGAGGGCGACCAGCGTGGCGACCAGGACCAGTGCGCCGGGAAGGCCGCCGATCATCCAGGCCGCGCCGCCGAGACCCACGGCCGCCCCGGTCATCGCGCCCGCAACGCCCAGCGCCAGCCCCTCGTAGCCGACGAGCCGGGCCAGCGCGCCGTCGGTCCAGCCCAGCGCACGCAGGGTGGCCAGTTCGGCGGCCCGGTCGCGGATGTTGAGGTAGAGAACGTCCGCCACCGCCGCGGCGCCGAGCAGCACCGTCGCGGCGGCCGCCGCCGTGTCCGCGCCCCGCACGCTGAGCGACACCACGTCGCCGAGCAGGCTGCCGACGATGGTGCCGCGGAAGGCGTACGCCGCGGCCGTGACCAGCGTCAGCGCGGCCACGCCGATCGCCAGGGCGCCGGCGCCGAGGAGTGTGCGTCCGGGTGTGCGCAGCAGGTTCGTCACGGCGAGGCCCACCAGGGTGCGCGGGCGGCGTACCCGGCGGGCACCCGCCACCACCGGGCGCAGCGCGCCGGCCGGGTGGGCGCGCGCGGCCCGCAGCGCCGGCACCGCGCCCGCCGCCAGCGCGAGCAGCAGGGCCACCGGTACGGCCAACGCCGCCCGCCGCCAGTCGACCTCGATGCCGAGCGCGGCGCCGAGCGGCACCGCGAGGGCCAGCGAGAGCAGGCCCGCCCCGAGCCCGAGCAACGCGACCTCGCCGAGGATCAGCGCCCCGATCCGGCGGACCGGCCAGCCGAGGCAGGCGAGCACCGCCAGCTCGGGCCGCCGGTCCCGGACGGCGGCGCTGACCGCGTTGCCGAGGAACAGCGCGCAGACCACCAGCACCAGGAGGAACAGCACCACGCTCTTGCGGTCCACGGCCCGGGTGATGACCGAGGCCACGCCGAGCGCCGACCACGGCTCGGTCAGCCGTAGCTCGGGCCGGCCGAACGAGCCCGCGGGCAGCTCCACGGTCTGCGGAGCGGGAGAGGAGCCGAAGGTGAGATCGACGTCCAGCCCGGTCCTGTCGGCGATCCGCTCGGCGACGAGCCGGACCCGCTCGGCGGACCGCTCGGTGTAGCCGGCGACGTCGGTCACCCGGACCCGGATCGCACTGATCGGCGCGGTCCGGGTCCGGTTGGCATCGCCCTCCAGCAGCTTCGGCACCGCGGCGAGGCTGGTGAGCAGCAGGGGCGGAGAGGAGAGGTAGCCGGCCGGGTTGCCGCTCGGCTCCAGCGGCCGGCCGCCCAGCGCCTGGCGGCTACGTTCGTCGGCACCGTCGGTGCGTGGCGGCTCGTACGTCTCCAGCGGTACCCGGGACAGGTCGCTGAACCCGCTCAGCTTCTCCGGATCGAAGACGCCGACGGTCCGCCAGACCCGGATCTGGAGGTTCGAGCCCGTTGGCGGTTGCGGCAGGGCGGTCACCGGGCGGAAGCCGCTGTCATCGGCCAGCCACGGACGGGGGCGGAAGTTGAGATTGTTCTGGCCGCCGTAGAGCGCGGGATCGAAGGCTGGTCGCGCGACAGCTCGGAGGGTGCCATCGGGAAGTCGCTCGTACTCCGGGGCGCCCGCCTGGATGATCGTCTGCATGTCGCCCATGCAGCAGCCGGTGTCGGAGATGCCTTCGGCGAGCAGGTCGCGATACCCGTCGGTCAGCGCGTACTCCCGGACCCCGGCGCCGATCCCGGTGGCGCGGCGCATCGTCCGCTCCAGTTCGTCCACGTCAAGCCCCGCGGGCCGCGCCTGCGGCAGCCGGGTGAGGGCGGACCGCACGGTCACGTCGAGGTAGGGACGGCTGGTGCTCAACACCGGGATCGACCGCTGGAGCGCGCCGGGTCCGAGCGGGGTCTCGGTGGTGGTGTCGTCCGGCCGGAGCGGGCGGCCCTCGGTCACCGCGTCGCGCAGGCCGACGAGGCGCTGCTCCGCGTCGGGATCGACGGCGGCCAGCAGGAACGGCACCGTCACCCGGTAGGTGACCACCAGTTGGTCGGTGACGACGCGTTGGGCGCGGTCGGGCAGCCAGCTGTTCGCCTCGAAACGCCCATCGGGCAGCAGTCGGACGGTGTCGACACTCCAGCTCTCCCGTTCGGAGGTCAGCCCACCGTTCGCAGGCTGCACCATCAGCTGCGGGTCGCAGATCGGTTCGCTCCGTCCACCGGGGAGCGCCTCCCGTGGGACCTCCCCGCACTCTGGGTTGTACCGGTATGTTCGGCCGTCCGAGTACGGAGACGAGGAATCGTTCCGGTCCCCGTCCCACTCGGGGTAGATCAGTGGGCGCTTTGTCACGTACACGTAGCGCGGCCTGCTGGGAGCGGTGGAGAGCCCACGTTCGGCCATGAAGGTCGGGTCGAGCCGGATGACCTGCCGCTCCAAGGATCGGTCGACCGCGTCGGTCAGGTCGAACCGGACCCGCACCGACGAGGTCGAATAGCCCAGCATCGCGATCGGAGCGGCCACGTCGATGCCCGGGATCTGCCTCACCTGCTCGTACTGTGCGGGGGTTATGCCGCCGAAGAGGCCGGAGAGGTAGTTGGGCTGGACCAGGCGGCGCTCGGCCTCCAGGGGAGTGCGCGTCCCCTTGGGACGGACCAGGATGTCGTAGGCGGCCCGGGTGTTGCGCTCCACCGCGCCGGTGATGTCCAGGCGGGAGGTGGTGGTGGCGCCCGTGAGCACGACGAACCCGGTCGTCGCCACGAGCACGCCGACCATGAGCGCCACCGACCGGCCCGCACGGCCGCGAAGCTGGCCCCAGATGAACCTGAGCATTTTCGCGCCTCCCCGTTGTGCTGTCCCTCACTCTGCGCGTTACATTGTCACAATGCAAGCCTGAAATCGGAGGACACGATGGCGATCCAGCACGCGGTCCTGGCGTTGCTCGCCCGCGGGCCCAGCTACGGCTACGAGCTGAAGGGCGAGTTCGAGAGCGCCGTCGGTCCACAGTGGGGGCCGCTCAACATCGGGCACCTCTACCAGATCCTCGACCGGCTCTCCCGCGACGGCCTGGTGGTCGCCGAACGCCAGCCCCAGCCGGTCAAGCCCGACCGGGTGGTCTACGAGATCACCGATGACGGCCGCGCCGAACTGGACCGCTGGCTGGGTGCGCCGAGCCCGCGCAGCGGAGGCTTCCGGGACGACTTCTTCCTCAAGGTGACCGCCGCCGCGCGGTCCGGTTCCGCCTCCACCGTCCGCGGCGTGCTCGGCAACCAGCGCGGGCACCTGCTACGCGAACTGCGCAACCTCGACGGCCTCCGGCGCGCCGAGAAGGATCCGGTGGTGGTGCTGCTCCTCGCGGCCGCGAGCCGCCACGTGGAGGCGGACCTCGCCTTCGTGGACGACGCGGAGTCCGTGCTGCTCGCCGACGGCGGAACACTGCTCGCCACGATCGCCGCGAACCGCCGTCCGGCGGAGCCGCCCGCCACGGACGAACCCGGGGCGGCCAGAGCGGCCGGCTAGGGTACGGCTCAGGCGGCCGCGAGGCGGCGTAGGCGCGTGACCGCCTCGGCGAGCACCTCCGGGCGCTTGCAGAAGGCGAAGCGGACGAGCCGCCGCCCGGCCTCGGCGTCGTCGTAGAAGACCTGCGTCGGCACGGCCACCACGCCGCACCGCTCCGGCAGCGAGCGGCAGAACTCCACGCCGTCGCGGCCGCCGAGCGCGGTCACGTCGGCCGTCACGAAGTACGTGCCCTCGGGCGCGAGCACCTCGAAGCCGGCGTCGGTCAACCCGGCGACCAGCTGGTCCCGGCGTGCCTGCAGGTCCGAGCGGAACCCGGTGAAGTACGCGTCCGGCAGGCCCAGCGCCACGGCGACCGCGGGCTGGAGGGGCGCCGCGTTCACGAACGTCAGGAACTGCTTCACCCGGAGGACCGCGGAGACCAGCGCGGCCGGCCCGCTCGCCCAGCCGACCTTCCACCCGGTGCAGGAGAACGTCTTGCCGGCCGAGGAGATGCGCAGGGTGCGGTCCCGCATGCCGGGCAGCGTGGCGAGGGGGACGTGCGGGGCGGACGCGTCGGTGAAGACCAGGTGCTCGTACACCTCGTCGGTCACCGCGTACGCGCCGTGCTCCTGGCACAGCTCGGCGACGAGCGCCAGCTCGGCCGGGGTGAACACCTTGCCGGTCGGGTTGTGCGGCGAGTTGAGCAGCACGAGCCGGGTCCGCGGGCCGAACGCCGCGCGCAGCGCGGCCGGGTCGAAGGCGTACCGGCCGTCGTCCGCGGGGCGCAGCGTGACCGGCCGGCGGACCGCGCCGGCCAGGGCGATCGAGGCGGCGTACGAGTCGTAGTACGGCTCGAAGCAGACCACCTCGTCGCCCGGCTCGCACAGGGCGAGGATCGCGGCGGCGACCGCCTCGGTGGCGCCCGCCGTCACCACGATCTCGCCGTCCGGGTCGTACTCCAGCCCCCAGAACCGGCGCTGGTGCTCCGCGACCGCCGTGCGCAGGGCGGGAATCCCCGGCCCGGGCGGGTACTGGTTCTGCCCGGAGCGCAGCGCCTCGGCCGCCGCGGCCAGCATCTCCGGCGGGCCGTCGGTGTCGGGGAAGCCCTGCCCCAGGTTGACCGCGCCGGTGCGGACGGCGAGGGCGGACATCTCGGCGAAGATGGTCGTGCCGAACGGCCGCATCCGGGCCACCAGCGGGTCGGCATCGGTGGTCGTCGTCGTCACGCCCGCCAGCCTACGACGCCCGACCGCCGGCTCGACCGGCCGCTCAGCCGAAGCAGCTGGCGCGCCACGCGTGGCCGTCGACCTCCTCCGTCACCGGTGCCTCGCCGTCCACGGCCAGCGAACAGGCGATCTGCTCCCCGGTCGTCGCGTCGGTCCTGCCGACCTGCACCATCACCTGGTCGCGGCGATCGGTCCGGATGCTCTTCCGCCACGGCAGCCGCGCCCCGTCCACCCAGACCGGCTCACCGTTCGCGTCGGAGTAGAGGACGTCGGCCCGTCCCTGTCCGGTCACCTCG
This sequence comes from Micromonospora costi, assembly GCF_003626655.1. Taxonomy (GTDB): domain Bacteria; phylum Actinomycetota; class Actinomycetes; order Mycobacteriales; family Micromonosporaceae; genus Micromonospora; species Micromonospora costi. The sequence goes on along the minus strand of NZ_RBAN01000003.1, from coordinate 540,581 downwards.
TAGACCACCGAGATGCGGCCGGGTCCGGTGGACGGCGTCGTGGCGGGCGCGGCCGACGGGGTCGGCGACGCGTCCGCCGCGGCCTCGGCGTTCCCCCGGTCCTGCCACGGGCTTTCGGCTGCCGGCTCGTCCCGTGCCTCGTCGGCGGGACCGTCGCTGATGGAGACGGCGATCCCGACGCCGCCGCCGACGAGGAGCGCCACGGCGAGCGCCGCGCCGATCACCACCCGCCGGAGCCGCCGGCCCTGGGCCGGACGGGGACGGTGCGCGTCGGCCGCCGGCTCGCCGCCGTACGGGTGGGTCGCGGCGGACGGGGCGGGCGCCCCCCACGGATGCGGGTCGACCGGAAGCCAGGGATCGGAGAGGCGCGCCGACGGCTGGTCGGGCGGCGCCCACGGGTGCGGGGCCGCCGACGGCTCCGGCGGTTCGGAGGGTGGATGCTCCTCGGGCATGGCTGCTCCAGGGGGGTGGGACCGGTCGGCGGGCGCGGCCAGCCTACGTGTCGTCCGCCCGGCGGCCTCAGCCGAAGCAGCTCGTGCCGTAGCCGGTGGCCGTCTGGCGGTCGACGGTCCGGCCGTTCACCGTGATCCGGCAGGTGAGCCGCGCCTGCCCGTCCGAGGTGTGCGCGAGCACCATGAGCCGGTCGGCATTCTGCTTCCTGAGGTCCAGCCGCCAGGGCAAGGCCACGTCCGGCTCCTGCACGAAGTCGCCGTTCGCGTCGTAGTACTCGAGCGCGACCGGGCCGTCACCGGTGACCTCGTAGACCACGCGGGTTGTGCCCGGCGCGCCGGACGCCGTCAACGCCGGTGACACGGGCCACGGCTCCTCGTCGTCCTCCTCGTCGTCCTCGCCCTCGTAGAACGGGCCGTCGTACGGCTGCTCGGCCACCGGGCCGTCCGGGCTCGGCATGTCCGACCAGCGCAGCAGGGCGACCGCGCCGAGGGCGCCGCAGAGAACGAGCACGAGCACGGCGGCCACGGCGACGGTCGCGCCGACAGCCGAGCCTTTGCGCGGCCGGGCCGGCGGGGCGGCGGGGTGGCCGTACGGCCAGGGGTGCCCGTACGCCTGACGGCCTGGCGCGGACCAGCCCGGCGGCGTGGCGCCGGGGATCGGCGGTGGAGGCCAGCCGGGCGGCACGGTGCCCGGGGCCGGCGGGTGGACCCAACCGGCCGGCGGCGGCGCGGCGGCGGGAACCGGGCCGTGACCGTGGCCGGCCGGCCCGCGCGCATCGGGAGGCGCCCACGGGCCCGGATCCGGCGCGGTCCACGGCCCCGGAACCGGCGCGGCCGGCGGGCTCGGGTCGGCCGGTGCCGATGGGGTCGGGTCGGCGGAGGGTGACACCTCGGACATCTGGTCTGCTCCGGGGACGGACGCGGCGGCCCGCCGCGACGAGGGGGTGCCCACCGGCGAGGTTGTCGCCCGCCCGCCGGTTGCGGCCCTCAATGTACGGGTAGGCGGGGGGCGGTGGGCGACCGCGTCGCGGCACTCCAGGCCGGGGATTCGACCCGGATGGCGGTGTCCGTCGACCGTTCGCTCAAGTGGTGTGATTGTTTGCCGGACTTTCGCGCACGCGCGATGAGCGAAACTGGGTTAGGCTGCGGACCATGTGTGGAATCGTGGGTTACGCCGGCGCGCGGCCGGCGCTCGGCATCGTGCTGGACGGGCTGCGGCGGCTGGAGTACCGCGGCTACGACTCGGCGGGCGTCGCCATCGTGTGCGACGGGGAGCTGCTGACCGAGAAGAAGGCCGGCAAGCTGGCCAACCTCGAGAAGGTGCTCTCCGAGCGCGCCGCCGAGGACCCGTCGTCCTGCGCGGCCAGCCCCATCGGCATCGGTGACGGCACCACCGGCATCGGGCACACCCGCTGGGCCACCCACGGCGGCCCCACCGACCGCAACGCCCACCCGCACGTCTCCCCGGACGGCCGGGTCGCGGTCATCCACAACGGCATCATCGAGAACTTCGCGAAGCTCCGCGCCGAGCTGGAGGCCGACGGCGTCCAGTTCACCAGCGACACCGACACCGAGTGCGCCGCGCACCTGCTCGCGGGCGCGCTGGCCGACCTGCGCTCCGCCGGCCACCCGGAGGGCCCGCAGCTGCTCGCCGCCGCCATGCGGGTGGTCTGCCAGCGGCTGGAGGGCGCGTTCACCCTGCTCGCCGTCGACTCCGCCGTGCCCGGCGCGGTGGTGGGCGCCCGGCGCAACTCGCCGCTCGTGGTGGGCCGGGGCCAGGGGGAGAACTACCTCGCCTCCGACGTCGCCGCGTTCATCGAGCACACCCGCGACGCCGTGGAGCTGGGCCAGGACCAGATCGTGCTGATCACCGGCGACACCATCGAGATCACCGACTTCGCGGGGCAGCCGGCGAGCGGCAAGGACTTCCACATCGACTGGGACTCGTCCGCCGCCGAGAAGGGTGGCTACGACTGGTTCATGCTCAAGGAGATCGAGGAGCAGCCGCAGGCGGTCGCCGACACGCTCCTCGGCCGGCTCACCGAATCCGGCGAGATCATGCTCGACGAGGTCCGCCTCAGCGACCAGGACCTGCGCGACGTCGACAAGATCTTCATCGTCGCCTGCGGCACCGCGTACCACTCGGGCCTCGTCGCCAAGTACGCCATCGAGCACTGGACCCGGATTCCCTGTGAGGTGGAGCTGGCCAGCGAGTTCCGCTACCGCGACCCGGTGCTCGACCGGTCCACCCTCATCGTGGTGATCTCGCAGTCCGGCGAGACGATGGACACCCTCATGGCGCTGCGGCATGCCAAGGAGCAGAAGGCCCGGGTGCTGGCCATCTGCAACACCAACGGCTCCACTATCCCGCGCGAGTCCGACGCCGTGCTCTACACCCACGGCGGCCCCGAGATCGCCGTGGCCTCCACCAAGGCGTTCCTCACCCAGCTGGTCGCCTGCTACCTGATCGGCCTGCACCTGGCCCAGGTACGCGGCATCAAGTACGCCGACGAGGTGGCCGCCGTGGTCGAGCAGCTCCAGGAGGTGCCGGCCAAGCTCCGGGAACTGCTCGACCGCATCGAGCCGGTGCGCGAGCTGGCTCGGGAGCTGAAGGCCGAGCCGACCGTGCTCTTCATCGGCCGGCACGTCGGTTACCCGGTGGCGCTGGAGGGCGCGCTCAAGCTCAAGGAGCTGGCGTACATGCACGCCGAGGGCTTCGCCGCCGGCGAGCTGAAGCACGGGCCGATCGCGCTGATCGACAAGGGCACCCCGGTGGTCTGCGTGGTGCCGTCGCCGGCCGGCCGGGGCGTGCTCCACGACAAGGTGGTCTCCAACATCCAGGAGGTGCGGGCGCGGGGCGCGCGGACCATCGTGATCGCGGAGGAGGGGGACGAGGCGGTCGTCCGCTACGCCGACCACCTGATCTACGTGCCGCGTACGCCCACCCTGCTCTCGCCGCTGGTCACCACCGTGCCGCTGCAGATCCTCGCGGCCGAGATCGCCGCCGCCCGCGGCCACGACGTCGACCAGCCGCGCAACCTCGCCAAGTCGGTCACCGTCGAGTAACCCGACCCACCCGGGTCCCGGCCGCCACTCCCGGCGGCCGGGACCTCGTCGTTCCCGGCCTCGACGGTGACCCCGGTCGGCCCGCCCACATGCGCCCCGTCAGCGGCCGAGCACGATGCGGGCCATGCCGTCCAGCGCCGGATTGTCCGCGTCCCAGTAGCCGGCGTGGCCGTGCCGGCCGCTGCCGAAGACCCGCCCGCCGAAGCCCGGATCGGCCGGATCGTGGCCGAACCACAGCTCGTGCCCGTCGCGCCCCGCCCACCCGAGCGCCGCGGCCAGCGGGGACGTCACGGACAGCGCGCGCCGCGCCAGGTCGTCCGGTGGGCGGGCCAGCCGGATCACGTCGTCGGGCGCGCTGCTCGCCCACACCTCGCCGGCCGGGAGGCGCAGGTCGGCCGCGTGCGCCACACCGACCCCCGGTGAGCCGACGAAGACCAGGGCGTCGGCGGCCAGGCCGTGGTCGCGGGCGGCCGTGCCGACCACCAGCGACCCGTAGCTGTGCCCGAGCACGGTCTGCCGGGCGGGCGGGCCGTCGTGGGTGGCCCGCAGCCCCTCCTGGAAACGGTGCAGCGCCGGGCCGGCGTCCCGGGCCTTCTCGGCCGTGACCGCCTCGTGCAGGAAATCCGGGGCGTCGTAGTCCAGCCACAGCACCGCCGCGCTCCGCTCGCCCGGCGCCAGCTCGGCGCAGCGACCCAGCACGCGCGCGGTGCGCGCCAGCTCGCCGGGAGCGTCGTCGAGGCCGGCGGTCATTCCCGGCACGTAGGTGAGCACCCGGTCGGCCTGATCCGGGTCGCCGAGCGCGACCACCACGCGCCCCTCACCCGCCGGGTCCAGCCCCAGCAGGTACGCGCGGGGCCCGCCCGCCCCGCCCAGCCGCTCAGCGAGCGCGTCCAGGCCGGCGAGCCGGGCGTCGAGCAGGTGCAACCGGGCGGTGTCGACCGGCCCCGGCGGCAGCCGGGCCAGCAGGCGCGCCCGGTCGGCGAGCAGGGCCGCGCGGTGGGCGCCGAGCAGCAGCCGGTTGGCCTGGTCGCGCCCCGACACGGGCACCCCGTCCAGGCCGCCGACCAGCGTCGGCTCGTGTGCCACCAGCCACCGCCGCTGCGCCGGCGTCAGCCCCGCCCACCAGGCGCGCACCCGGCTCGGCTCGGTGCCCGGGGCGGGGCGGCCGGGAGGCGGTGGGGACTGCCAGCCGGTCGCGGTGGCCGCGGCCAGGTCGGCCAGCCGTGCCGCGGCCACCCGGTCGGCGGCACCGGCCAGGTCGAGCGCCGACCGCAGCGCCGCCGCCACCCGGGCCGCCGCCGGGCCGTCCCGCTCGCCGGGCCGCGCCCGGGCCGGATCGGGGCCGACGCGGCCGTCCCGGTCGACGGACAGGCCGGCCGCGTCGGCGAGCGCCACCGCGGCGGCCAGGCGGCCCTTCGCGGCGGCGAGCCGTGCCGCGAACTCGGCGAGCACCTGGTCGGCCTCGATCAACGCGGGCACCACCGTGGTCAGCTCGGCGGCCAGCCCGGTGACCCGGGAACCGGCCACCGTGGCCGCGGCGCCGGACCACCCGCCGCCCAGCTCCGCCGCGCGCGCCCGCAGCTCGGTGGCCCGCCGGCCGACCGGGGCCGCGAAGCCTGCCCAGGCCGCCCCGGCGGCCCGCCACGCCGCCGGGTCGGCCGCCCAGAGCTGCGCGTAGCCGATGGCCAGGCCGGTCATCGGGGCAGCGCGCCCAGGCGGCGGGCGGCTCGCTCGTCCGCGGCCTGGTACGCCTCCAGCGCCGACCGGACCGCGCCGCCCGTCGCCGCCACCCGGCCGCCCAGCCGGCCGAGCCAGCCGTGCACCGCCGCCTCCAGCCCGGCCAGCGCCGCGCCGGTCGACCACTCCGGGGCGGCCACGACCAGCCCGGGCACCCCGGTCAGCCCGTGCGCAAGCCCGTACGCGTCGGCGTCCAGCGCGCGGGCCACCCCGCGCAGCGCCTCCGGTCGGACGCCGAACGGCTCCTCCGTCATCCCTCACCCCCGTGCGGACCGGCATCGACGGCACCGACGCTAGGGGCGGCGCCCGTGATCCGGGACGCCCTGTGGACGGCGGGCCGTGGGCGTACGCCGGGGTCGTCCACAGGCGTTGCCCGGTGCGTGGCCGGCGGCTAATGTGCCGCCCGCGTGCCGGTTAGGGTGGGCTCGTGATCGTCGCTGTCGGCATCGACGTCGTGCTGGTCGACCGGTTCGCCCGGGCCCTGGCGCGGACGCCGCTGCTCGCCGACCGGCTGTTCACCGAGGCGGAGCGCTACACGCGCTCCGGCAACCCGCGTGCGCCCGAGTCGCTCGCCGCCCGGTTCGCCGCCAAGGAGGCGGTGGCCAAGGCGCTCGGCGCGCCCGCAGGGCTGAGCTGGCACGACTGCGAGATCGTGCCGGATCCGGACGGCCGTCCGTGGCTGACGGTCTCCGGCACGGTGGCCGCGGCCGCCGTCGAACGCGGGGTCAACCGCTGGCACCTCTCGCTGTCGCACGACGGCGGGATCGCGTCGGCGATGGTGGTCGCGGAACGCTGAGATCGGTCGGGCCGCCGGTGGGCGCGCCCGGGACGTGGGACGGGGGGCCGGCGGCATGAGACCGGTGTGGCGGGTGGCGGACGTACGCGCGGCCGAGGCGGGCCTGATGGCCACGCTGCCGCCCGGGACGCTCATGCAACGCGCGGCGACCGGTCTGGCCCGCCGCTGCGCGCTGCTGCTGGCCGACCGGGGTGGCGTCTACGGTGCCCGGGTGCTCCTGCTGGTCGGCTCGGGCGACAACGGCGGCGACACCCTCTTCGCGGGCGCGCACCTGGCCCGGCGCGGCGCGGCCGTCTCGGCGCTGCTGCTCACCCCGGGCCGGGCGCACGCCGAGGGCCTCGCCGCACTGCGCGCCGCGGGCGGCCGGGTCGTGGAGCGCCCACCTGCGGTGGTCGACCTGGTGCTCGACGGGATCGTCGGGATCGGCGGTACGGGCGGCCTGCGGGACACCGCGGACCAGCTGGCGGCCAGCCTGGTGCGGCACTGCGGGCGCGACGGCGTACGCGCCACGGTGGTGGCGGTGGACGTGCCCAGCGGGGTCTCGGTGGACACCGGCCATGTGCCGGTGACACCGTCCGGCCGGCCGAGCGCGGTCCGGGCCGACGTGACGGTCACGTTCGGCGCGTTGAAGCCGGCCCTGGTGGTGGGCCCGGCCGCGCCGCTCGCCGGTCAGGTCGAGCTGGTCGACATCGGGTTGGCGCCGTGGCTGCGCGGCACGCCGGCGCTGCGCGTCACCGAGTGGTCGGACGTCGTCGACTGGTGGCCGGGGCTCGGCCCGTCGTCGGAGAAGTACAGCCGCGGGGTGGTCGGGGTGGCCACCGGCTCGGCCACGTACCCGGGCGCCGCCGTGCTGTCGGTGGGCGGTGCGCTGGCCGGGCCGACCGGGATGGTCCGGTACGCCGGCGGCGCCCGGGAGGAGGTGCTGCACCAGCACCCCTCGGTCATCGCCACCGGGCGGGTCGCCGACGCCGGCCGGGTGCAGGCGTGGGTCTGCGGCTCCGGGCTCGGCACCGGCGAGGACGCGGCCGCCGAGCTGCGGGCCGTGCTGGCGGCGCCGGTGCCGGTGGTCCTGGACGCCGACGCGCTCACCCTGCTCGTGGACGGCTCCCTGGCCGACCAGCTGCGCAAGCGGGACGCCCCGATCGTGGTCACCCCGCACGACCGCGAGTTCGCGCGGCTCTGCGGCGAGGAACCGGGCGCCGACCGGGTGGCCGCCGCGCTGCGGCTCGCCGCCTGGATGAACGCGGTGGTGCTGCTCAAGGGCGACCGCACGGTGATCGGCACGCCGGACGGCCGGGCGTACGTCAACCCGACCGGCACCCCGGCGCTGGCCACCGGCGGCACGGGGGACGTGCTGGCCGGGTTGCTCGGCTCGCTGCTGGCCGGCGGGGTGCGGGCGGAGCGGGCGGCCGCCGCGGCCGCGTACCTGCACGGGCTGGCCGGCCGGGAGGCGGCCCGGGGCGGCCCGGTGACCGCGCCGGACGTGGCGGCGGCGCTCCGCCCGGTCGTCGCCCGGTTGGGCTGACCGTCCCGTATCGCGGGGTCCGCGAGCTCCGGCGGGCCGGCAGGGTCCGGCTCGCGCGAGCGTCGGGCCGCGGTGTGATCACGGTGGAAAGTACGCTGGGCGCATGTGGCAGGCCGAGGTACGCGTCGATCTTGACGCCATCCGTGACAACGTGAGCCGGCTCCGGTCCGGCACCGCCGCGGACGTGATGGCGGTGGTGAAGGCCGATGGCTACGGGCACGGCATACTCCCGGCCGCCCGCGCGTCGCTCGACGGCGGGGCGACGTGGCTCGGCGTCTGCACGCTCGACGAGGCGCTCACGTTGCGCCGGGGCGGCATCACCGCTCCCGTGCTGGCGTGGCTGCTCGCTCCCGGGCTGCCCCTGCACGAGGGGATCACGGCCGGGGTCGACCTGGCCGCCGCCAGCCTGCCGCAGCTGGACGAGATGGTCGAGGCGAGCCGCCGGGCGGACCGGCCGGCCCGGCTGCACCTCAAGATCGACACTGGGCTGTCCCGGGGCGGGGCCACCGTCGCGGACTGGCCGGCCCTGCTCGACGCCGCCGCCAAGGCGCAGGCCGACGGCCTGGTCGAGGTCGTCGGGGTGTGGAGCCACTTCGTGTACGCCGACATGCCGGGCCACCCCACGACGGACCGCCAGCTGGCCGTCTTCCACGAGGGGCTGGCCATGGTCGAGCGGGCCGGCCTGCGCCCGCGCTACCGGCACCTCGCGAACTCGGCGGCCACCCTGACCCGGCCCGACACCCACTTCGACCTGGTCCGGCCCGGGATCGCCGTCTACGGCCTGTCCCCGGTCGCCGGCGAGACGTTCGGGTTGCGGCCCGCCATGACCGCCCGGGCCCGGGTGATGCTCACGAAGCGGGTGCCGGCGGGGACCGGTGTCTCGTACGGGCACACGTACACGACCGATCGGGAGACCAACCTCGCCGTGGTGCCGCTGGGCTACGCCGACGGGGTGCCCCGGCACGCCTCGAACAGCGGCCCGGTGCAGCTCGGCGGCGTGCGGCGGGTGATCTCCGGACGCGTCTGCATGGACCAGTTCGTGCTCGACTGCGGCGACGACGCCGTGGCCGCCGGTGACGTGGCGACCCTCTTCGGCAGCGGCGCCGACGGCGAGCCGACCGCCGACGACTGGGCCGACGCGGTCGGCACGATCAACTACGAGATCGTCACCCGGTTCGGCGGCAGCCGGGTCCAGCGGATCTACGACGGCGAGCGCCCGTGAGTCCGTACCGCATCCCCCGGCCGCGGACCGCGACCGGCCGGGTCGCCGGGGTGGTCGGCGCCGCCGTGGGTGTGGCCGCCGCCGGGCTCGCGGCCGGTGTCGCCACCGAGCGCGCCCTGGTCCGCCGCCTGAAGGCCGACCCCGCCGACCGGTACGCGCACGAGCCGTTCGGCCAGCAGCCGTACGACGAGGCGTTCCGGCTGGAGCTGCCGGACGGCACCGACATCCACGTCGAGGTGGTCGAGCCGACCCGCCCGGTGCCCGGCAACCCCACGGTGGTGCTGGTCCACGGCTTCTGCCTGGACATGGGCACGTTCTACTTCCAGCGCAAGCTGCTCAGCGAGCGCGGCGAGCACCGGGTCGTGGCGTACGACCAGCCCGGGCACGGCCGGTCGGGCCGGCTGGAGACCGGCGAGTACGACCTCACCGTGCTCGGGCGCACCCTGCGCCGGGTCATCGACCGGACCGTCCCGGAGGGGCCGCTCGTGCTGGTCGGCCACTCGATGGGCGGGATGACCATCATGGCGTTCGCCGAGCTGTTCCCGGAGCTGTTCGGCGACCGCGTCGTGGGCACCGTGCTGATGGCCACCTCGGGCGGCCTGCTCGCCGAGACGAAGCTGGTGGCGCCGGCGCTGCTCGGCCGGGTCGGCGGGCCCGTGCTCCAGGTGATGAGCAACGCCACCCGATACGGCGGCACGGTCATCGACAGGGCCCGCAAGTCGACCTCGAACGTCGCCTGGCTGCTCACCCGCCGCTACGGCTTCGGCGGCGGCAGGCCCAGCCCGGCCCTGGTGTCGTACGTGGAGACGATGAACTCGCGGACCTCGGCGGACACCGTGACCCGGTACCTGCGTACGCTGGCCACGCACTCCCGGTTCCCGGCGTTGGCCGCGCTGGCCGACACGCCGGTGCTGGTCGTGGTCGGCGACAAGGACATGATCACTCCGGTGACACACTCCGAGGAGATCGTCCGCCGGCTGCCGCACGCGGAGTTCGTCAAGATCTCCGACAGCGGGCACGTGGTCATGCTGGAACACGCGGACGAGGTCAACGCCGCGCTGGTGAGGTTCCTGGAGGAGCTGTGAGTCTGGTCGTGAAGCTGCCGACCGTCAGCGACACGCAGGAGTTCGGCCGGCGGCTGGCCGAGCTGCTGCGGGCCGGCGACCTGGTGCTGTTGACAGGCCCGCTGGGCGCCGGCAAGACCGCCCTCACCCAGGGCATCGGCGCCGGGCTCGGCGTGCTCGGCGAGGTCACCTCGCCGACCTTCGTGATCGCGCGGGTGCACCGGCCGGACCCGGCCCGGGGCGGACGCGTCCCGCTCGTGCACGCCGACGCGTACCGGCTGGGCGACGCCGCCGATCCCCGGGCCGAGATCGACGACCTGGACCTGGACGCCTCGGTCGACGAGTCGGTCACCGTGGTCGAGTGGGGCGAGGGCATGGTCGAGCAGTTGACCGACGCGCACCTGAGGGTCCGCCTCGACCGCCGGGACGACGACACCCGGATCGTCGAGCTCGACCCGGTGGGCGGCGACTGGGCCCAGCGCCTCACCACCCTCGGCTGAGCCCGCGGACGGCCTCCGCGGCGGTGTCGGTGGTTGCTGGTAGGAAGGGGGCCGATCGACGAAAGGTTGCCGATGGCTGACGTCCCCGCCCTCGACCTGCTGGCGCTGCTGCCGGAGGAATGGCGTGCCGTGCTCACCCCGCACCTCGACCCGGCGCGCACCGCGGCGCTGGCCGACTTCGTGGCTGGCGAGTACGCCAGCCAGACGGTCTTCCCGCCGCTGCCCGACCTGTTCTCTGCCTACCGGCTCTGCCCGCCCCAGGCGTGCCGGGTGCTGATCCTCGGGCAGGACCCGTACCACCGGGCCGGGCAGGCGCACGGGCTCAGCTTCAGCGTCCGCGAGGGAGTGGCCGTCCCGCCGTCGCTGCGCAACGTCTTCAAGGAACTCGGCGACGACCTCGGCGTGCCGAAGCCGCGCGGCGGCAACCTCGCCGGCTGGGCGGCGCAGGGGGTGCTGCTGCTCAACTCGGTGCTCACCGTCCGGCAGGCGACCCCCGGCTCGCACGCCAACCGGGGCTGGGAGGAGTTCACCGACGCCACGATCCGGGCCCTCGACGCGCTTCCCGACCGGGTGGTCTTCCTGCTCTGGGGCGGCTACGCCCGCAAGAAGGCGGCCCTCGTGACCAACCCCCAGCACGTGGTGCTGGAGGCGGGCCATCCCAGCCCGATGAACCCGCGCGGCTTCCTCGGCAGCCGCCCGTTCAGCGCGGCCAACAAGGCCCTCGCCGACGCCGGGCTGCCCACGATCGACTGGGAGCGCACGGCCGGCTGACCGCTCACCGTCGCTCCCGCCAGCGGCGCAGCAGCGCGGCCGCGCGGGGATCGGTCACCTCCAGCTCGACCACCGGCACCACCCGGTAGCCGCGCTCGCCGTGCCGCACCTCGACGGCGTCGGGCAGCTCGTCGCACATGGTCGCGCGGATCTCGCCGTACCGCGTGCGCCAGCGATGCTCGCCCGGCTCCGCCGGGTCGACGTGCAGCCCGCCGAACTCGCTCCAGCGGGCGTTCCACCGCCGCCCGTACGCGGCCTCCAGCCAGCGCGTGAACCGGGCCGAGTCGCGCCACCGGACGGCCACCTCGGTGGCCTCCACCGGAACCGGCGCGCCCGGGAGGACGGCCGCCGTGGCCCCGGTGACCACGTACGGCAGGTCGCCGAGCCGGTCGAGCAGCCGGTCGAGGTTCAGCGCGTCGATCCGGTCGGCGACCGGCCGGGCGGCCAGATCGGTCATCGCGGCGTCGAGGTGCGCGTCGAGCGGCTCGACGGCCACCGCGAGCTGCACGTCGATGGCGGCGAGCAGCCGCTCCAGCAGCGGCACGCCGGGCGACCGGTCACCGCGCTCGATCCGGGCCACCGCGGTCTGGCTGACCCCGGCGAGGTCGGCCAGCTCGCGCTGGGTGAGCTCGCGCGACTCGCGCTGCTGGCGGAGGGTGCGACCGAGGATCGTCACGAGGCGGGACACCCCGGCATCTCGGCGATGGCACCCGAGGGCGGTACCGCAGAGGCATGTTCACGACTCTCCGGTTCGTGGGCGCCGGCGGCCGGGGTGGCGTCGGGCGTGAGGTCCAGGCAGTCGACGTCCAGCAGCCGGCCGGAGTCGCGGACCAGGCGATGGTGGTGGGGCTCGACGACCGGAGCCGGCTCGGGTGCGAGGTCGACGGCGGCCGGGGGGCCGTGCACGGCGCGACGGCGGGTGCTCCGCGCGGGCGGGGGGCGGGGCGTCACGTGGCGTGACGGCGGGGGCGGCTAGGCTGGCATACCGTGCTCGTACTCCTGGTGGACAGCTCGACCCCCGCGGTGACCGCGGCGCTGGTCGAGGTCTCGGCGGACAGCGTCGCGCTCCGGGCGCACCGGTGCACGGTCGATGCCCGGGCGCACGGCGAACTGCTCGCGCCGGAGGTCGACGCGGTGCTCGCCGACGCGGACGCCCGCCCGGCCGACCTCGCCGCGATCGTGGCCGGCCTCGGCCCCGGCCCCTTCACCGGGCTGCGGGTGGGCCTCGTCACCGCCGCCACCATGGGCCAGGTGCTGGGCGTTCCGACGTACGGCGTCTGCTCGCTGGACGGCATCGGTTACCCGGCGGCCGCCGGCGAGCCGGTCCTCGCGGCGAGCGACGCGCGGCGCAAGGAGATCTACTGGGCCGTCTACGACGGCGCCGGCCAGCGGATCGCCGGGCCGGAGGTCGACGCTCCCGACGCGGCCGCCGCCCGCGCGCGCGACCTCGCGGTGACCGTCGCGGTGGGCGACGGCGCCCACCGGTACGCCGACGTGCTCGGGCTTCCGGTCCGTGCCGAGCCGCGCTACCCGGACCCGGTGGCGCTGGCCCGCCTGGCCGGCGAGCGGATCCGGGCCGGCGCGCCCGGCGAGCGGCTCACCCCGCTCTACCTGCGGCGCCCGGACGCCGTGGCGTCGATCGGCCGCAAGCCGGTCCTGCCCCCCGCGGTGACGCCGTGAGCGGTGTCCGGCTCGGCCGGTTCCGGTGGTGGCACATCGACGAGGTACTGCCGCTGGAGGCGGACCTGTTCGGCGCTGAGCAGTGGTCGCCGGCGATGTTCTGGAACGAGCTGGCCAACGGGCACTACTACCGCATCGCCACGGACGACGACGGCGCCGTGGTCGGCTACGCGGGCCTCACCGTCGCGCCGCCCGACGAGGCGTGGGTGCAGAACATCGCGGTGCGGCGCGACGCCCAGCGCCGGGGCATCGGCCGGCTGCTGCTGGAGGACCTGCTCGCCGAGGCGGTCCGCCTCGGTGCCCGCCGCACCCTGCTGGAGGTGGCGGCCGACAACGCCCCGGCCCAGCGGCTCTACGCGATGTACGGCTTCGAGCCGGTCGGCATCCGGCGCGGCTACTACCAACCGAGCAACACGGACGCGCTGGTCATGCAGCGGAACGAGGACTGACCCATGGCTGACGAACCGCTCATCCTCGGCATCGAGACCTCCTGCGACGAGACGGGGGTCGGCATCGTGCGCGGGCACACCCTGCTCGCCGACGCGCTCGCCTCCAGCGTGGAGGAACACGCGCGGTTCGGCGGCGTGGTGCCCGAGGTGGCGAGCCGGGCCCACCTGGAGGCGATCGTGCCCACCATGGACCGGGCGCTGAAGGAGGCCGGCGTCACGATCGCCGACATCGACGCGATCGCGGTCACCTCCGGCCCCGGGCTGGCCGGCGCGCTGCTGGTCGGCGTGGCCGCCGCCAAGGGGTACGCGCTCGCCGCCGAGAAGCCGGTCTACGGGGTGAACCACCTCGCGGCGCACGTCGCCGTCGACACCCTGGAACACGGTCCGCTGCCCGAGCCGGCGGTCGCGTTGCTGGTCTCCGGCGGGCACTCCTCGCTCCTGCTCGTGGACGACCTGGCCCGCGGCGTCACGCCGCTCGGCGCCACCATCGACGACGCGGCCGGTGAGGCGTTCGACAAGGTGGCCCGCCTGCTCGGGCTGCCGTTCCCCGGTGGCCCGCCCATCGACCGGGAGGCCCGGGCGGGCGACGCCGGGGCCATCGGTTTCCCCCGCGGGCTCACCGCCGCGAAGGACCTGGCTGCCCACCGGTACGACTTCTCGTTCTCCGGCCTCAAGACGGCGGTGGCGCGCTGGGTCGAGGCCCGGCAGCGGGCCGGGGAGCCGGTACCCGTGGCCGACGTGGCCGCCTCGTTCCAGGAGGCGGTCTGTGACGTGCTCACCGCCAAGGCGCTGGACGCGTGCCGCGCGCACGGCATCGAGACGCTGGTGATCGGCGGGGGAGTGGCGGCGAACTCGCGGCTGCGCGCGATGGCCGAGCAGCGGGCCGAGAAGCACGGCATCCGGGTCCGGGTGCCGCGCCCGCGGCTCTGCACCGACAACGGCGCGATGGTCGCCGCGCTCGGCTCGCACCTGGTCGCCTCCGGGGTCGCCCCCAGCCGGCTGGACCTGCCCGCCGACTCGGCCATGCCGTTGACCGTCGTGAGCGTCTGAGGGGAACGGCGTGATCGTCCGGATGTGGGAGGCGCGCGCGGAGTCGTACGGCCTCGCCGACCTCATCACCTGGGTCTGCGACACCGCGCTGCCCGAGTTCGAGCACGACCCGCGGCACCTGTCCAGCGAGGTCTACTCGTCCACCGACCACCGGGTGGTGGTCATCTCCAAGTGGCGCAGCGACCCGCGGCCGCTGCCCGACCCGCCCGCCATGCTGGTCGCCCGCCCGCCGCACGCCTGGGACTTCACCCAGGTCGACCGCTGATCCGGTGTGACGGAACCCTCGCTCACCGGGCGGTAATTGGTTCGCGCGGGTCACGGCCGGCCGCCTAGCGTCGAGGGGCCATGCGCTCCTTACCGGCCGGTGACCCCGGCGTACCCGACGACCGGTCGGCGACCCGCTACCTGATCTGGCTGGCGGGCCGGCAGAAGCTGCTGTTCACCGCCGGCATCCTGCTCGGCGTCACCTGGATGGTCGCCCAGGCGCTCATGCCGGCCGCCGTGGGCCGCGCCGTGGACGGGCTCAGCCACCGCGACGAGGACGCGCTGCTCACGTGGGGGCTGGTCCTGTTCGGGCTCGGCGTGCTCCAGGCGGTCGCCGGCATCCTGCGGCACCAGTGCGCGGTACGGAACTGGCTGGCCGCCGCGTACCGGACCGTGCAGCTCACCGTCGACACCGCGAACCGGCTCGGCGCGGCCCTGCCCCGGAGGGTGGCGACCGGCGAGGTGGTCAGCATCGGCACCTCCGACATCGACCAGATCGGCCACGCCGTCGACATCACCGCCCGGGGCACCGGCGCCGTGGTCGCCATCGTGACCGTGGCGGCGATCCTGCTGGACGCCTCGATGCCGCTGGGCCTCGTCGTGGTGCTCGGCGTGCCGGTGTTGATGGCCGTGGTGGCGCTGCTCATCCGGCCGCTGCACCGGCAGCAGCACGCGTACCGGGACGCCGAGGGGGCCCTCACCGGCCGGGCCGGCGACATCGTGTCCGGGCTGCGTGTGCTCCGCGGCATCGGCGGCGAGCCGGTGCTCTCCGCCCGCTACCGCGCCGAGTCGCAGGCGCTGCGCGCGCACGGCGTCCGGGTGGCCCGCGTCCAGTCGATGCTGGAGGCGGCGCAGGTGCTGCTGCCCGGCGCGTTCCTGGTGCTCGTCACGTGGCTCGCGGCCCGGTTCGCGCTGGACGGCCGGATCAGCCCCGGCCAGCTCGTGGCCTTCTACGGCTACACGGCCTTCCTCGTGAGCCCGCTGCGTCAGCTCACCGAGGCTGTGGACAAGCTGACCCGCGGGCACGTGGCGGCCCGGCGGGTGGTCCGGCTGCTCCGGCTCACCCCGGACCTGGTCGACCCGGCCCGGCCGGCGACCCTGCCGGCCGGCCCGGGCGAGCTGGTCGACGTCGAGTCCGGGGTACGGGTCCCGGCGGGCCGGTTCACGGCGCTCGCCGCCACCGCGCCCGAGGACGCGGCGGCCATCGTGGACCGGCTCGGCCGGTACACCGACTCGGACGCCACGCTGCACGGCGTACCGCTGCGGGACCTGGCGCTGGCCACGGTGCGCGAGCGGATCCTCGTGGCCGACAACGACGCGCACCTGTTCACCGGCCCGCTGCGCGCGGAGCTGGACCCGCATGATTCGGCCGACCCGGCGGCGCTCGACGCCGCGCTGCGGGCAGCGAGCGCCACGGACATCGTCGAGGCGCTGCCCGATGGGCTGGACAGCCGGGTGGCCGAGCGGGGCCGGGAGTTCTCCGGCGGGCAGCAGCAGCGGCTGCGACTGGCCCGGGCGCTCGTCGCCGACCCGGAGACGCTGCTGCTGGTCGAGCCGACCAGCGCCGTCGACGCGCACACCGAGGCCCGGATCGCGGGCGGGCTCGCCGCCGCCCGGGCCGGCCGAACCACCCTGGTGTGCACCACGAGCCCGCTGCTGCTCGGGCACGCCGACCACGTGATCTTCGTGGAGGACGGCAAGGTGGTCGCGGAGGGCGGCCACGCCGACCTGTACGACGGCGAGCCGCGCTACCGGGCCACAGTCAGCCGGGGGGAGGACTGATGGCCACGATGCTGCCCGTCGCGGACGCGGCACAGGTACGCCGCTACGCACGCACGCTGATCCGGCGGCATCCGCGCGCCCTCACCGTGGCGCTGGGCCTGCACGCTCTGGCCGCCGCGGCCGGTCTCGCGGCACCGCGCCTGCTCGGCGACCTCGTCGAGGGCATCTCCCGGGGCACGTCCCGGGTGACGGTGGACCGGATCGCCCTGCTCATCGCGGGGTTCGTGGTGGTACAGGCCGTGCTGGTCCGCTTCGCCCACCTGGCGTCCGCGCGGCTGGGCGAGCGGGTGCTGGCCCAGTTGCGCGAGGAGTTCGTCGACCGGGTGCTCGCGCTGCCGCTGGCCACCGTGGAACGCGCGGGCACCGGAGACCTGCTCACGCGTACCTCCCGCGACGTCTCCGCGCTCTCCCGTACGGTGCGTCTCGCCGTGCCGGAGACGCTGATCGCCGTCGTCACCGTGGCGTTCATCCTCGGCGCGCTGCTCCTGGTCGGCCCGCTGCTCGCGCTGCCCTGCCTGATCGCGGTGCCGGTGCTCTGGGCCGGCACCCGCTGGTACCTGCGCCGCGCTCCCGCCGGCTACCTGCGGGAGAACGCCGCCTACTCGGACATCACCGACGGGATCAGCGAGACGGTCGAGGGGTCGCGGACCACGGAGGCGTTGCGCCAGCAGGCCCGCCGCCGGGCCCGCACCGACGCCGACATCGGCCGGTCGTACGCGGCCGAGCGCTACACGCTCTTCCTGCGGACGGTCTTCTTCCCGGTGGCCGAGATCGGGTACGTGGTGCCGGTGGTGGCGACCCTCGTCATCGGCGGCTGGTTCTACCTGAAGGGGTGGGTGACCCTCGGCCAGGTCACGGCCGCCACGCTGTACGTGCAGCAGCTCGTCGACCCGGTGGACCGGCTGCTGTCCTGGCTGGACGAGTTGCAGGTCGGCGGGGCCTCGATGGCGCGCCTGCTCGGCGTGGCCGGGCCGGCGGCCGGCGCCGCGGGTTCGGCTACCGCCGCGGGTTCGCCCGCCGTCTCCGGGTCGCCCGCCGCCTCCGGGTCGGCCGCCGGCGCCGGGTCGGCAGCCCTCTCCGGGTCGGCCGTCGGCGCCGTCGAGGGGGACCGGCGGGTGGTGGTCCGGGACGTGCGGTACGCGTACCGGGTGGGGCGGGACGTGCTGCACGGCGTGACCCTGGAACCGGAACGGGGCGAGAAGCTCGCCATGGTGGGGCCGTCGGGCGCCGGCAAGTCGACGCTCGGCCGGCTGCTGGCCGGGGTGCACGCCCCGCGCAGCGGCTCGGTCACCGTGGCGGGCCGCCGGCTGGACACGCTGCCGCTGGCCGAGCTGCGTTCGCACGTCGCGCTGGTCACCCAGGAACACCACGTCTTCATCGGTACGCTCCGCGAGAACGTCGCGATGGTCCGGCCGGCCGCCACCGAGGCCGACGTGCGGGCGGCGCTCGCCGCGGTGGCCGCGCTGGACTGGGCGGAGGCGCTGCCGGACGGGCTGGACACGGTCGTGGGCTCCGGCGGGCACCCGCTCTCCCCGGCACAGGCGCAGCAGCTGGCCCTGGCCCGGCTCGTGCTGGCCGACCCGCACACCCTCGTCCTGGACGAGGCCACCTCGCTGATCGACCCGCGGGCCGCCCGCGAGCTGGAACGGTCGTTGGCCGCCGTCCTCAAGGGGCGGACGGTGATCGCGATCGCGCACCGGCTCTTCTCGGCCCACGACGCGGACCGGGTGGCGGTCGTCGAGGACGGCCGGATCACCGAGCTGGGCTCACACGACGAGCTGGTCGCCGCCGGCGGTTCGTACGCCGCCCTCTGGCGCTCCTGGCACGGAACCCCCTGACCGACCCTCCGCGCGTCCCCGCGCCTGTCCCCCCTTGCGCGTGATCATGAAGTTATTGCCCGCTGGCTCGGCGTGTCGTGGCAATAACTTCATGATCAACGCTTGCGGGGCAGGCGGGGCAGGCGGGGCAGCGGGCTAGGTGCGGCGGAGGAGGCGGTAGGTGGCCACGCCGCCGGTGCCGAGCGCGGCGAGGAAGACCAGCCAGACCACGGTGCTGCTCACCCCGACGCCGGGACCGCTGTTCGCGGAGGCGGCGGCGAGCAGCCCGTCGCTCCCCGGTGCGGGGAGGGCGGCCGGCGGCAGTTCGGGCCAGCGGACCAGGCCGGTGCTCTCCAGCATCTGCATGTGGTGCAGCACGAACCGGTTGGCGTCGTCGCAGAGCTTCCGTACGGTGGCGTCCCGGGTGCTGGCCCGCACCGCCCCGATCACCGGAAAGATCTTGCCGTGGGCGACCCGGAGCCGGGTCACGAAGATCTGGTCGAACCGGGCTCCGGAGGCGTTCTGCATCTCCGTGAGCCAGCCCTTCTGCTCGGCCGTGGGCTCCGACGGGATGCTGGCCCGCAGCTTGTTGGCCGCGTCCACGACGAGCTGGTCCAGTTCCTGGTGCTCGCCGGCGATGCCCGCGCCGATCTCCCGTACCTTGGCCGACTGGCCCTTCTCGGCCGCCATCTGACCGGCCGGCATCTCCCACAGTCCGGCCAACCGCACCCCGTT
This sequence comes from Micromonospora costi, assembly GCF_003626655.1. Classification (GTDB taxonomy): domain Bacteria; phylum Actinomycetota; class Actinomycetes; order Mycobacteriales; family Micromonosporaceae; genus Micromonospora; species Micromonospora costi. Next base: position 521,671 of record NZ_RBAN01000003.1, on the reverse strand, counting down.
GAGCAGGGTCATGTCCGCGGCGTTGAGCTGTTGCCCGCCCGTGGGGGCGGCCACGGCGACGCCGGGCAGCACCGCGATCCCGGCCACGATCGCGGTGAGCAGCACCGCCGCGCGGTGAACCCGGTGTCCCGACCGGCGACGGACGGATCTGAGCGGTGCCATCTCTGCGGTGCCTCCTCGGTGCGGACCAACAGGGTCTGACCGGGCGGCCACCCGCCGGCCGCCCGCCGCCCACTGGTACGGACCGACCGACCGATCAGTTCAGCGCGTGACGGAAGCGGGCCGCCACAGCGGGCGACCGCGCTCGGGAGACGGCACGGGCCCGTTGGGCGGCCCGGCGCGGCCGGCGGAGCGGCGGTGGCCGGGTGTCAGCGGCTCACGGCCATGAACACGCCGAGCACGAGCAGGGTGAGTGCGGCGGCCGCGAAGACGACGAGCAGCTCGCGGCGACCGTGGGTCGTGGACGGCGGGCCGGCGGCAGCGGCCGGCGCGGGCAGGTCACGGGTCAGCGCGGCGAGGTCGCCGAGGGTCCGGGCGTTCCAGACGGCGCCCACCCGGTCGGAGAACTCGTCGAGGGTGAGCCGGCCCGCCGCGGTGTGCCCCTGCAGCTCGGCGACCACCCGCTGGCGGTCGTCGTCGGAGGCGCGCAGCTCGACGTCCACGCCGACAGCGTACGCAGCGCGGCGCGTCCGCGGGCTCCGTCGCTCGGTGGAGCATCCGCCGCGCGGAAGACCCGACGGCCGGCTCCCCGACCGGCTACGCGCGCCCCGCGGCGACGGGTGCGACGTGCGCCTGGGTCAGGCTCACGAGGTCGGCCGGGGCGAGCTGGAGCTGGAGGCCACGGCGACCGGCCGAGACGTAGATCGTGGGGAAGTCCAGCGCGGATGCGTCGAGCACCGTGGGGAGCCGTTTGCGCTGACCCAGCGGGCTGATCCCGCCGCGCACGTACCCGGTGGTGCGTTCGGCGACCGCGCGGTCGGCGAGCGCCGCCCGTTTGCCGCCGACGGCCGCCGCGAGGGCCTTCAGGTCCAGTTCGCCGGTGACCGGTACGACCGCCACGGTGAGCGCCCCGTCGACCTCGGCGACGAGTGACTTGAAGACCCGCTCGGGCGGCACGCCGAGGGCCGCCGCGGCCAAGGCGCCGTAGTTCGGCGCGTCCGGGTCGACGTCGTACGGATGGACGCTGTGCGCGATCTTCCGCTTGGTCAGCAGTGCCGTCGCCGGTGTGCCCTGTCCCGCCACGGTCCACAACCTACCTCCGACCTGCGGTCACGGTGCGCCCGCCGGAGGCCGTCGCGTGGTGCCGGCGTCCCGAGGAGTGGCCGCCCCGGCACCGAGAGCTTGACTGTCATCGATGTTCACAGTAAGAATCTGATCGCTCACTGAGAGATACACGACGATGAATTGTCGGCGTTCACCTGCCGCGACGCCGACCGACACGGGGGTGAGGCAGTGCCGGTGACCCATGTCCGGAAACGGACGACAAGATCATGATCGGCGCCGGCCTCGTCCTGGGTCTGATCGTCTGTGCCACGGCCGCCGTCTACGTGTCCGCCGGACTCGGCAAGTTCGCCGCACCCGAGCACACCCGGCGGGCCGTGCGGGAACTGTTCCGGCTCGACGAGCCGACCGCGCACGCCGCGGTCCGCGTCCTGGCCCTCGTGGAGCTGGCCGCGGGAGCGGGTCTCCTCGTCCCGGCGGCGCGTCCGGCCGCGGCGGTGGCCGCCGGCGCGCTGGGCCTGGCGTTCGCCGCCGCCGGTGCGCTCGGCCGGGCCCGCGGCACGGCCACCCCCTGCGGCTGCTTCGGCCGGGCGGACAGCGCGCCCCTGGGCCTCCGCTCCGTCGTCGTGGGCCTCGCGCTCGCGGCCGCCGCGCTCGCGGTGCTGGGCGGCGCGTCGGCCCTCACCCGACCCGATCTGCTCCCGGTGGGCGCCGCCGGCCTGACGGTGCTCCTCGCCGCCTGGACGTGGCGGGACATCGTCCGCGAGCTGATCCGCCCCCGGCCCACCCCGGCCAGCGACCATTGAGGAGTGTCGTCATGACGTACGTGTTCGGGTTCGCCCTGCTCGTCCTCGCCGGGGCCGTGGTGGTGCTCTTCGCGATGCTCGGCCAGCTCTCCGAGCGCTCCGGTGTGACTCCGGCGCAGGGCAGCGGCGTGCGGCTGCTGGAGGAGGCCCGGGTGGGCCGGGCGCCGGACGCCTGGCCCGCCGCGCTCGCCGCGTTCGCCGACGGGCCGCTGCGGATCGTCCTGGTGCTGAGCACCGCCTGCAACAGCTGCCGTACGGTCGCCGGCCAGCTCGCCGAGCGGACGGACGTGGCGGACGTCGCCGTGGTGGTCTCCACCGCCGACGCGCCGGTGGGCGCCGAGTTCGTGGCCGCCAACGGCCTGACCCGCCTGCCACACCACGTCGACGAGAGCGGTGCCTGGGTGTCCAGCCAGTTCGGCATCTCGGTCAGCCCCGCGGCCCTCGTCTTCCGCGACGGAGTGCTGATCTCCGCGCTGGCGTTCACCGACTTCACCGCGTTGCGGTCGACCGTCTCGCCGACGCGCCAGCGGGTGTAGCCCGACCACCCGACCACCCGACCACCCGACCCGACCACACCCGACCCCGGCCCGCACCCGACCGGTCCGCCAACGACCGACCGGTCGAGCGCGCCCGAAACCGTCCACGCAACGCCACGATCCGCCCGCCCGTGCCGTCAGAAGGGAGCTGTCCATGGTCGTCTGGGTCGTCCTCGGCATAACCGGCGCCATGCTGCAGGCCCTCAGCCCTTGAGGCGTGTCCATGGCCGGGGTCGCCGGTCCCATGTTGCGGCGGAACGCGTTCGAGGGCGTCCGGTTCCTGGTCGGCCTCGCCGTCGGCGGGCTGATCGCCGGCGTCGTCCTCGCGGTCCCGCTGTATCTCGCGGGTGAACTGCTCCAGCGGGCGCTGCCCGAGTGGCTGCGGCTGGTGCTGCTCGCGGCGGTCGCCGTCTGGCTCGGCGTGTCCGACCTGCGCGACCGTACCCCGCACATCTGGCGGCAGGTGCCGCAGCGGCTGGTCCGCACCCTGCCCGGCGGCACGCTCGGCGTGGTGTGGGGGATGGACCTGGGCCTGCTCTTCACCACGCAGAAGACGGTGTCGCTGATCTGGCTCGCGCTCGCCGCCGTCCTGCTGGTCGACGCCGGTTCGGCACCGCTCGTGCTGCTCTGCGTCGTCCTCGTCGCCAGCCTGCTGGTGTCGCTCTGGAGCCTGACCAGGTACGCCGACCTGCCGGAGAAGAGGAGTCGGAAATGGGTGGTCCGCGCACGACGCGTCTCGGGCGCGACGATGCTCGCGGTGGCGCTGTCCCTCGTCGCGACGGTCGTGGCGACATGACCCCGGTCATCGAACCGGACCCGGCGAAGGGCCAGGTGGTGGTGACCCGCTTCAACTGCGGCAACCTGCCCAGGATGCTGCTCGTCCTGATCATGCATGTGCGCATGAAGCGGCACGTCCGGCGGCAGGCCGTTGGCTACCTGGGCATCAAGGTGCTGGTCGACTGGCGGCAGCGGGTGGTGTTGAGCATCTCGCTGTGGCGGGACCTGGACAGCGTCTACTCCATGGGCCGGGTGACCCGGCACGTCGGCGCCGCCCGCGCGCCCGGCCGCCTCGGCATCACCACCACCTGCGGCGTCTTCTGCTACGCGGGCGAGTGGACCCGCGTGATGTTCGGCGGTCCCACCCGGTCCACGTCGCCCCTGCACCCACCCGCCCCGGCTCCCGACCGCCCGTCGCGGCCGGCCACCGCATCGACCGTGTGAAGGAAGGGACCCGATGAACTACCTGACCATCCTCGTGATGCTGCTGGTCGCCGGCGCGATCGTCCTGCTGTTCGCCATGGCCGGCGAGCTGTACGCGCGGACCGGTGGCCTGGAAGGCTCCCCGGAGTCGACGCCCGGCGGCACGGGCGTGCGTCCCCTGGAGGGGGCGCGGTTCGGTGCCCGCCCGCGTACCTGGCCGGAGCCCTTCACGAGGTTCGGCAGCGGGGGCCCGCACCTGCTCCTGGTGCTCAGTACGACCTGTGCGAGCTGCGAGGACGTCGCCGTGCAGCTCGCCGCCCAGCCCGACACCGACGATCTCGGCGTCGTCGTCACGACGGCCGACGCCGCGGACGCGGCGCAGTTCATCCACCGGCACGGCATCGCCCGGTTCCCGTACCTCGTCGACGAGGGCGCGACCTGGGTCTCCACCGAGTTCGGCGTCAAGATCAGCCCGTCCGCCGCGGTCATCAAGGACGGCCGGCTGGTCTCCGCATTGTTGTTCAGCGACGTCGCGGCAACCCGTGCCGCGGTGCACGCAGCGAAGGAGGCGGTATGAGCAACGACGAACGCGAGGCTCCCCGGTCCCGCGGAGGCGGGACCAGGCGGGGGTTCCTCGCCAAACTGGGCGCCGTCGGCCTGGTCACCTCGGGCGCGGTCTTCGCCCGGTCCACCCCGGCCATGGCCGCGAACTACCAGTGCTGCAACCTCGTCTACCCCCCGCCGAGCAGCAAGTTCATCAGCTTCAGCTCGTGCCGGTCGGCGACCAACTACACCTGGTCGTGCACGACGTCCGGCGGCTACCTCTGGTGCCAGTGCTGCGAGAAGAAGTCGGGCACCACGACCGTGGCCTCGGCCGCGTCCTGCCAGTACGGCTGATCGTCGGCCGGCCCAGCAACGAATCCCCCGAGCAGCACCGCCAACGACAGCAGAAAGGGGCGTGCGGTGAAACTTCCCATCGACCGCGGTCTCGTCGTCGTGGACGACGAAGCCGACGGCACCCAGACCGTCCGGGTCTGTGCCGACATCAGGAACGGCGAGGCCGTTGACGTCTTCGCCGAGCACAACGGCGCCGACCGGGTGAAGATCCACGACGGGGTGAACCTCACCCGGCGTGGCGCCCGCAGCTTCTCCACCCAGATCCTCGAGGTGTTCGACGAGGGCGGCGTGGTCAACATCAAGCGGGTCAGCTCCCACCGCTGATCCATGGAGGGTTGCCGGGCGGGCGGATCCCGTGCCCGCCCGGCAACCGGCCTCAGGCGGGTTCGTCGCCAGTCGTGCGGGGGACCGGTTGGCAGAGCAGCACGGTCGGCTGCCCGGCGACCCGGGTGAGCACCAGGCTGGTCGCCGCGTCGCCGGAGAGGCGCAGGTCCCGCCGGAGCTGTTCCGGCGTCAACGCGGAGCCCCGCTTGAGGATCTCCACGCGGCCCACGCCCCGGTCCCGCAGCAGCGCGCGCAGCCGCTTCAGCGAGAACGGGAGCACGTCGGTGATCTCCAGGCAGCGGGTGAACGGGTTCCGCCGCGGGGCGTCCGTGTACAGGTAGGCGATGGCGGGGTCGGCCAGGGTGGCGTCCAGTTCGTCGGCGAGTTCGGCGACGAGGTGCGCGCGGACCACCGCGGCGTCGGGGTCGTGCAGGAAGCGGCGCACCGGCCCGACGGCTGCCTCCCGGTCGCCGCTGCCGACCAGTCGTACGGCGGGAATCGCCGGGTCGTCCCGGAGGATCGTGGCGCGGCGGGGGACCTCGGCCAGCCGGCCGCACCAGAGCGCCGCCTCGACCAGGTCGCCGGCCACGCTGACCCACTCCGCCTCGGCGCCCGCGGGGATCAGCCCGTGGTCGATTCCCGGCGCCACCTTCACGACCGTGCGGGGCACCCGCTCCGCGAGCGCCGTCACGAAGTCCCACGGCGGCGAGTAGGCGCTCGGGTCGAAGATCCGCCGACCGGTGCCCGTGGCGCGGCGGGCCGGGTCGCAGAAGACGGCGTCCACCCGGCTCACGTCGAACGCGGTGGCGTCGCCGCACTCCACGGTGAAGAGGTCGGCCAGCCCGGCCGCCTCCGCGTTCGCGGCGGCCATCGCGGCGGTCAGCGGGTCGGCTTCCACCCCGTACACACGGATGCCGGCACGGGCGGCGGCGAGCGCGTCGGCGCCGAGCCCGCAGCCCAGGTCGGCCAGGGTGCGCACACCGGCCGCGCGCAGCCGCTCGGCGCGCCGCGCGGCGACCGCACCGCGGGTCGCCTGTTCGAGGCCGGCACGGGTGAGGAACATCCCGGCCGCCACCGGCCCGAACTTGGCCGCCGCGCGCCGGCGCAGCCCGGCCTGGGTCAGCGCCGCGGCCGCGAGCCCGGCCGGCACCCCGGCGGCGCGGAGGGCGGAGGCCGCGGCCAGCGGGTCGCCGTCGGCCACCCGCGCCGCCGCGTCGAGCGCGGCCGCTCCCTCGGGGGTACGCAGGGCGGCCAGTTGGTCGAGATCCACCCGGTCATTGTGGTGGCCGGCCGCGACGCGCCGCCCGCCGGGTTGGCACTCTCCTTGACGGAGTGCTAGCCACGGAATAACCTGCGATTAGCACTCTCACCCCGAGGGTGCCAGCTTCCGGGCCATCCGACCCGGTGGCTGGAACGCCAGGCGGACCGGCACCCGCGACGACGGCCCCGCCCGGTGGCATGTGGCAGATTGACCTGGCCGGCCCCGCCGGCCGGCACAGAAACCAGTACCCCAGGAGGGTATGCCCGTGACTACCGCGACCAAGGTTGCGATCAAGCCGCTCGAGGACCGCATCGTGGTCCAGGCGAACGAGGCCGAGACCACCACCGCCTCCGGCATCGTGATCCCCGACACCGCCAAGGAGAAGCCGCAGGAGGGCACCGTCCTCGCTGTCGGCCCGGGCCGGATCGACGACAAGGGCAACCGCGTGCCGATCGACGTCAAGGTCGGCGACACCGTCCTCTACTCGAAGTACGGCGGCACCGAGGTCAAGTACGCCGGCGAGGAGTACCTGGTGCTCTCCGCCCGCGACGTCCTCGCGGTCATCGAGAAGTAAGCAACCGATCAGTGTCGTTGCCCCGGTCCGGCTCGCCGGGCCGGGGCACCGCCGCTTGAAGGGACATTCATGGCGAAGATCCTGAGCTTCTCGGACGACGCGCGGCACCTGCTGGAGCACGGTGTCAACGCCCTCGCGGACGCGGTGAAGGTCACCCTCGGCCCGCGCGGGCGCAACGTCGTCCTGGACAAGAAATTCGGTGCGCCGACGATCACCAACGATGGCGTGACCATCGCCAAGGAGATCGAGCTCACCAACCCGTACGAGAACCTCGGCGCGCAGCTGGTCAAGGAGGTGGCGACCAAGACCAACGACGTCGCCGGCGACGGGACCACCACCGCGACCGTGCTGGCCCAGGCCATGGTCCGCGAGGGCCTGCGCAACGTGGCGGCCGGGGCCAACCCGACCGGCCTCAAGCGGGGCATCGACGCGGCGGCCGCCAAGGTCTCCGAGGCGCTGCTGGGCCGGGCCGTCGAGGTGGCCGGCAAGGAGTCCATCGCGCACGTCGCGACGGTCTCCGCGCAGGACGCGGCCATCGGCGACCTGATCGCCGAGGCGATGGAGAAGGTCGGCCGCGACGGCGTCATCACCGTCGAGGAGGGCTCCACCCTCGCCACCGAGCTGGACGTGACCGAGGGTCTCCAGTTCGACAAGGGCTTCATCTCGCCGAACTTCGTCACCGACGCGGAGGCGCAGGAGGTGGTCCTGGAGGACCCGTACATCCTGATCACCACGCAGAAGATCTCGGCGATCGAGGAGCTGCTGCCGCTGCTGGAGAAGATCCTGCAGAACAGCAAGCCGCTGCTGATCATCGCCGAGGACGTCGAGGGCCAGGCGCTCGCCACCCTGGTGGTCAACGCGCTGCGCAAGACCCTCAAGGTCTGCGCCGTGAAGGCCCCCGGCTTCGGCGACCGCCGCAAGGCGATGCTCCAGGACATGGCCATCCTCACCGGCGCCGAGCTGATCGCCCCCGAGCTGGGCTACAAGCTCGACCAGGTCGGCCCGGAGGTGCTGGGCTCGGCCCGCCGGGTCGTGGTCGACAAGGACACCACCACGATCGTCGACGGCGGCGGCCAGTCGGCCGACGTCGCCGACCGGGTGGCCCAGATCCGCAAGGAGATCGAGGCCTCGGACTCCGAGTGGGACCGGGAGAAGCTGGCCGAGCGGCTGGCGAAGCTCTCCGGTGGCATCGCGGTCATCAAGGTGGGCGCGGCCACCGAGGTCGAGATGAAGGAGCGCAAGCACCGCATCGAGGACGCCATCGCCGCGACCAAGGCCGCGGTCGAGGAGGGCACGATCCCCGGCGGGGGCGCCGCCCTGGCGCAGATCCTGCCGGCGCTCGCCGACGACCTCGGCTTCACCGGTGACGAGAAGGTCGGCGTCTCGATCGTGCGCAAGGCGCTCGTCGAGCCGCTGCGCTGGATCGCCCAGAACGCCGGCCACGACGGCTACGTGGTGGTCCAGAAGGTCGCGGGCGCCGAGTGGGGCACCGGCCTCAACGCCGCCACCGGCGAGTACGTCGACCTGGCCAAGGCCGGCATCGTGGACCCGGTGAAGGTGACCCGCAACGCGGTCTCCAACGCCGCCTCCATCGCCGGCCTGCTGCTCACCACGGAGAGCCTCGTGGTGGAGAAGCCGGCCGAGCCGGAGCCGGCCGCCGCCGGTGGGCACGGCCACTCGCACGGCCACGGCCACCAGCACGGCCCGGGCTTCTGACGCACGTCGTACGCCCGGTCGGGGCACACCGCCACCGGCGGTGTGCCCCGACGCGTACGTGGCGCTTCTTACCGAACGCTGACGGCACTACCGACCGGCCCGGTCGATCGGAAACACTGGGCCGATGAGCACCACCCCCCGCCGGTTCGCCGCCCTGGCCGGGATCACCGCCGCCGCCGTGGCGATCGGCGTCGCCGAAGTGGTGGCCGTGCTGACCGGCCCCCGGTCGGCGCCGCTGGTCGCGGTCGGCGGAGTGATCGTCGACGCCGTGCCGGAACCGCTCAAACAGTTCGCGATCGACCTCTTCGGCACGTACGACAAGCCCGCCCTGCTGATCGGGACGGCGGTCCTGCTGGCCGGCTTCGCGGCGCTCCTGGGCGCGCTGTCCGTACGCCGCCTCGTGATCGGTCTCGCGGGCATCGCTGCCTTCGGGGCGCTCGGCGTGGCCGCAGCCCTGACCCGGGCCGGCGCGGACGCCGCCGACGCCCTGCCGTCACTGGTCGGCGCCGGCGCCGGCGCGTTGGTGCTCTGGGCCTTCGTCGCCGGCCCGCTGGAGCTCGACCCCTGGCCGTGGACCCCGCCCACAGCGCCGTCTGCGCCCGCGACGCCGGCCACGGCCACGGCCACGGCCACGGCCACGGCCCCGCCGGTGGACCCCGTCCCCTGTCGAGCTGCCCCAGAAATGGGGCGCCCCATTTCTGGGGCAGCTCGACAGGACGCCACCGCGGCACCTGAGCAAGGCCCCACGATCGGCGCCGTGGCCGCCGAGCCCGCGACGGCGGCCGGGCCCGTGACCCCCGGTCCCGCGTCCGCCGGGCCCGTGACCGCCGGGCCCGCGACCACCGGGCCCGCGTCCGCCGGCGTGCCGCTGGAGACCTCCGACCCGGAGTCCCGGCGCCGCTTCCTCACCGGGACCGGGGCGCTGCTCGGCGCGGCCGCCGTGGCCGGTCTCGGCGGGCGCTGGCTGGCCGGCCGGCGCGGGGTGTCCGCGGCCCGCGAGGCGGTCGTGCTGCCCGCTCCGGCCTCGCCCGCACCCGCGGTGCCCGCCGGGGCCGACCTGTCGCTGACCCAGCTCGCGCCCTACGTCACGCCGAACTTCGGCTTCTACCGGATCGACACGGCGCTCGTGGTGCCGCAGGTCGACCCGGACACCTGGCGGCTGCGCATCCACGGCCGGGTCCGCAACCCGATCACGCTGAGCTTCGCCGACCTGCTGGCCCGGCCGCTGGTCGAGCGGTACGTGACGCTCGCCTGCGTGTCGAACGAGGTGGGCGGGGACCTGATCGGCAACGCCCGGTGGCTGGGCGTCCCGCTCCGGGACCTGCTGGACGAGGTCGGGCCGGAGGAGGGCGCGGACCAGGTGGTGGGGCGCTCGGTCGACGGCTGGACCTGCGGCACCCCGACGGCCGTGCTGCGCGACGGGCGGGACGCGCTGCTGGCGGTGGGGATGAACGGCGAGCCGCTGCCGGTGGAGCACGGGTTCCCGGTGCGGATGGTCGTGCCCGGTCTGTACGGCTACGTGTCGGCCTGCAAGTGGGTGACCGAGCTGGAGCTGACCAGCTTCGCGGACTTCGACGCGTACTGGGTGCCGCGTGGCTGGTCGGCACAGGGACCGATCAAGACCCAGTCGCGGATCGACGCGCCCCGGGCGCGCAACCGGCTGACCGCCGGCCCGGTCATGGTGGCCGGTGTGGCCTGGGCGCAGCACCGGGGCGTCCGCCGGGTCGAGGTACGCGTCGACGACGGCCCCTGGCAGGAGGCAGAGCTGGCGCCCACGGTCTCGGTGGACACGTGGGTGCAGTGGTCGTGGCGGTGGGAGGCCACGCCGGGCGAGCACCGGCTCCAGGTGCGCGCCACGGACGCCACGGGCGAGACGCAGACCGATCGCCAGCAGGACGTGGTTCCGGACGGCGCCACGGGCTGGCACACCGTACGCGTCACCGTCCGCTGAGCCCGCTCACCGACGAACGCCGGCGCCGCGCCCGGGGAGGGGGCGCGGCGCCGGAAGATCGCGGTGGGGGAGGAGGCTCAGGCGACGTTGCGCTGGGCCGGGACGGTCGACTTGTGCGGGCGGCCGAGGCGGGCCTCCAGCCGGGCGACGTCGACCCGGGTCTGGCGGCGGTCGGCCAGGTCCTCCCAGCCGATGGCGAGCAGGCGCAGCCGCTCGGACTCGCTGAAGCCACCCCAGACGCCGTACGGCTCGCGGACGGACAGCGCGTGCGCGGCGCACTCGGCGCGTACCGGGCAGGTGCGGCAGACCGCCTTCGCGCCGGACTCGCGGCGCAGGCGGGACGATCCCCGCTCGCCGTCCGGGTGGAAGAACTGGGCACTGTCCCGGCCACGGCAGGCGCCGAGCCGCTGCCAGTCCCAGAGATCGACGATGGGTCCGGGCAGTCTACGTACGTTCGACATCAGCATCCCTCCTCCCGCGCGGCACCGCGAGATACTCATGGCCGGCTTTCCGGGCGGCGGGCCGCACAGGCGCACCGTTTCCCGGCCTGGATCTCCCGGTACCCGGACGCTCCGCAACTCACACGTGTGTGATCCAAAACCTTCCGACAACTTGCGGCATATGCCCCATCTGTCGGAAAAGTTCGGAGGATTGCCGGGAACCTCCTCCCCAGCCCACCCGGTCATGGTCTGCTCGTGGGCGGAGAGGAGACCACAGTGCGTACCGTCCTTGTGTGCGTCCGGACACCACTTGCGGCGCAACATCTCACGTCCGCCGCGGCCCGGCTCGGACTGTCCGCGGTCGTCCGTACCGCCGTCTCCGATCCTGAGGTGATGTTGCGGCTCGCGGAACGACAGCCGGACGTGGTGCTCGCCGACACGGCGCTCACCCGGCCCGACAGCGCCGGTTTCGTCCGGCGGGTGCTGGCCCGGGCGCCGCAGGCGGCCGTCCTGCTGTTCGGCGCGGAGGAGTCCGAGGCGGCCGCCGCCACCATCAGCGCCGGCGCCCGCGGCCTGATCCAGGGCGCCGACCACGATCTCACCAGCGCCGTGGCGAAGGCGCTGCTGCTGCTCTCGGCGCCCGGGCGCGCGGCCCGGCACCGGGTCACCGACCCGGCGCGGGACACGGCGGCCGTCGGCGGGCCCTCCCGCTCGGCGCCGGGCGGCCGGCGCGGCGGGGAACCCGGCCCGGGCTGGACGGCCGGCCCCGAGGAGGGGCCGGGCGGCGTGCCGGCGGTGGTGCCCGTACAGCGCGGCGACGACGGCCCGGAGGGCAACGGCGGCGAGCCGGAGGGCGGGCAGCCGGACGGCCAGGCGCCGGCCTCGAACGTGCGGGCCGCGCGGGCGGCCATCGGGCTGACCGAACGCGAGCTCCAGGTGCTGCTCGGCATGGCCGAGGGCAAGAGCAACGCCGAGATCGGGCGGGAGCTGTTCGTCTCGGAGGACACCGTCAAGACGCACGCCCGGCGGCTGTTCCGCAAGCTCGGCGCCCGGGACCGGGCGCACGCGGTGGCCGCTGGCTTCCGCGCCGGCCTGGTGGCCTGAGCCGGTCCGGGGCGTCACCTCCGGGGCGACCCCGCGCCGGGTGCCGCGGCCGGACGCCCCACCCGCCTCAACGGTCGGCGGGCGCCTCGTCGGCCCCGGGCTCCCCGTCGGTGCCCTCGCTCAGCGTGTCGTGGACGCCGTCGGCGTAGCCCCGGGCGTACTCCCAGGTGACGTAGTGGTCCGGATCCGGGTCGTAGGCCGGCTCGTGCACCCGCGGCCGGCCGGAGCTCAGCAGGTGGCGCAGGTTGCCCCGGAGCAGGTCCCAGTCGAAGTAGTGCGGCTCGCGGCAGTCCTCGCATTCGATCACCAGCCCGCGCACCCCGATGGGCGCCAGGAGTGCCTGGTAGATCTCCAGGTCGGCGAGGTCCTCCAGCACGTCCTGCCGCTCGACGTCGGTCAGCGGGTCGAGCGGCGCGTCGTCGCCCGGATCGTGCAGCCCCGCGGCCGGATCGGCCGGGTCGCCGTTGAACGGGTCGATGGGCTCCTCGTGCACCCCCTCACCGTAGACCCAACGCCCCGGCCATGCCCGCCCCCGGGCGCGCGCCGGCCGGCCCGGCGCGACGGGGGTCGTTCAGCTGCACGGGTACGATGGTCAGGCGCGCCGCGTGCGGCGCTGCTCCGGTGCCGCCCGCGCCACCTCGCCGAAGCCCGTACGAGCCGCTCAGGGGAGCAATCGTGGAATTTTCGCCCAGCACCGATCTTCCGGCCGGCGCCGATCACGGCGAGCTGGGCGGCCACCTGCCGGAGCTGCCCGCCGGCTCGGCCCGCGTGGTGCCGCTCGGCCTCACCTTCGACGACGTACTGCTCCAGCCCGGCGAGTCGGACGTGGTGCCGAGCCGGGTCAACACCGTCACCCGGATGACCCGCAACGTCACCCTCTCCGTGCCGCTGCTCTCCAGCGCGATGGACACGGTGACCGAGGCCCGGATGGCGATCGCCATGGCCCGCCAGGGCGGCATCGGCGTGCTGCACCGCAACCTGTCCGTGGAAGACCAGGCGCTCCAGGTCGACCTCGTGAAGCGCTCCGAGTCCGGGATGATCACCAACCCGGTGACCGCCAGCCCCGACGACACCCTCCGCGACGTCGACGCGCTCTGCGGCCGGTACCGGATCTCCGGCGTGCCGGTGGTCGACGGCGACGGCGAGCTGGTCGGCATCGTCACCAACCGGGACATGCGGTTCGTCTCCGACCCGGCCACCCCGGTCCGGGAGATCATGACCCGCACCCCGCTGATCACCGCGCCGGTCGGCGTGAGCAAGGACGAGGCGCTGGCCCTGCTGCGCCAGCACAAGGTGGAGAAGCTGCCGATCGTGGACGGCTCCGGGCGGCTGCGCGGGCTGATCACCGTGAAGGACTTCACCAAGAGCGAGCAGTACCCGGACGCCACGAAGGACGAGGCGGGCCGGCTGCGCGTGGCCGCCGCGATCGGCGTCGGCGAGGACTCGTACAAGCGGGCCCGGGCCCTGGTCGACGCGGGCGTCGACGTGCTCATCGTGGACACCGCGCACGGCCACCAGCGGGCGGTGCTGGACATGGTCCGCCGGCTCAAGAAGGACGTGACGGTCGACGTCGTGGGCGGCAACATCGCCACGTACGCGGGCGCCCGTGCGCTGGTCGAGGCCGGCGCCGACGGCGTCAAGGTCGGTGTCGGCCCGGGCGCGATCTGCACCACCCGGATCGTCGCCGGCGTGGGCGTCCCCCAGATCACCGCGATCATGGAGGCCACCCGGGCCGCCCGCCCGGCCGGCGTGCCGGTGATCGGCGACGGCGGCATCCAGTACTCGGGCGACATCGCCAAGGCGCTGGTGGCCGGCGCCGACACGGTGATGCTCGGCAGCCTGCTGGCCGGCTGCGAGGAGAGCCCCGGCGAGCTGATCTTTGTCAACGGCAAGCAGTTCAAGGCGTACCGCGGCATGGGCTCGCTCGGCGCGATGCAGTCCCGCGGTCAGGCCAAGTCGTACTCGAAGGACCGCTACTTCCAGCAGGACGTGACCAGCGACGAGAAGCTGGTCCCGGAGGGCGTCGAGGGCCAGGTGCCGTACCGGGGGCCGCTGTCCCGGGTCGCCCACCAGCTGGTCGGCGGCCTGCGGCTGGCCATGGGGTACGCGGGCGCGGAGAGCATCCCCGAGCTCCACGAGCGCGGTCAGCTGATCCGGATCACCGCGGCCGGGCTCAAGGAGAGCCACCCGCACGACATCCAGATGACCGTCGAGGCGCCCAACTACCACACTCGCTGACCCCCACCATCACCCCCGACACCAGCAGGAGCGAGCCATGCGTGACGTGGTCGAGATCGGGTTGGGCAAGACCGCGCAGCGCGGCTACCACCTGGACGACATCGCGATCGTGCCGAGCCGCCGGACCCGGGACGTCGACGATGTCTCCACGTCCTGGCAGCTCGACGCCTACCAGTTCGGCATCCCGTGCGTCGGGCATCCCTCCGACGCCACGATGAGCCCCGCCTCGGCCGTGCGGCTCGGGCAGCTCGGCGGCCTCGGCGTGCTCAACGTCGAGGGCCTGTGGACCCGCTACGAGAACCCGACCAAGGTGCTCGAGGAGCTGGCCGGGCTCGACGAGGACGCCCCGGCCACCAAGCGGCTCCAGGAGGTGTACGCCGAGCCGATCCGTCCCGACCTGATCGCGGAGCGCGTACGCGAGCTGCGGGCTGGCGGCGGCACGGTGGCGGTGCGGGTGTCCCCGCAGCACACCCTGGCGCTCGCCCCGGTGATCCTGGACGCCGGCGTGGACATCCTGGTCATCCAGGGCACCATCGTCTCCGCCGAGCACGTCTCGACGACCGACGAGCCGCTGAACCTCAAGGAGTTCATCGCCGACCTCGACCTGCCGGTCATCGTGGGCGGCTGCACCGACTACAAGACGGCGCTGCACCTGATGCGCACCGGCGCGGCCGGCGTGATCGTCGGCATCGGCGGCGACGACTGGTCGACCACCGAGTCGGTGCTCGGCATCCGGGTGCCCATGGCGACCGCGATCGCCGACGCGGCGGCGGCCCGCCGTGACTACCTCGACGAGACCGGCGGCCGGTACGTGCACCTCATCGCCGACGGCGACATGCAGACCTCCGGCGACATCGCCAAGGCACTCGGCTGCGGCGCGGACGCCGTCATGCTCGGCGAGCCGCTGTCGCTCTGCGAGGAGGCACCGGCCGGTGGCGCCTGGTGGCACTCGGCGGCCAGCCACCCGTCGCTGCCGCGTGGCGCGTTCGAGCCCGCCAATGAGCCGCTCGGCACCATGGAGCAGGTCCTCTTCGGCCCCGCCGACGAGCCCGACGGCCAGCTCAACCTCTTCGGCGGGCTGCGCCGGGCCATGGCCAAGTGCGGCTACCGGGACCTCAAGGAGTTCCAGAAGGTGGGCCTGGTCCTCGACCGCTGACCTGCACGAACGCACCCTGCCGCACCGGCCGCGCCGATAGGCTCGGCCGGTGCGACGTATCTCCCCCCGGTCGGTGCTCGCCGCCGCGCTCGTGGTCGTGCTGGCCGCGTCCGGCTGCACACCCTCCGATGAGGACGCGCCGTTCCGGCCGGGCAGCGCCGACCTCGGCGACCCGTACGTGCCGGGGCACGGCAACGGCGGGTACGACGTGGGCCACTACGCCCTCGACGTGCGGTACGACCCGGCGACCGACCGGCTGACCGGCCGTGCGCAGCTGACCGCGACGGCCACCCAGGGGCTGTCCCGGTTCAACCTGGACCTCGCGGGCCTCACGGTCGACCGGGTGACCGTCGACGGCGCGGCGGCCGAGCACCGCCGGAACGGCGACGAACTGGTCGTCACCCCGTCCCGCGGGCTGGCCCGGGGCGCCCGCTTCACCGTCGACGTGGCGTACGGCGGCGTACCGGCCCCGACCACCGACGGCGCGCTGGGCTCCGGCGGGTTCCTGCACACCGACGACGGCGCGATAGCGCTCGGCCAACCCGACTCGGCGGCCACCTGGTACCCGGTCAACGACCACCCGTCGGACAAGGCCACCTACGACATCGCGGTGACCGTCCCCGACGGGCTCGCGGCGCTCAGCAACGGGGTGCCCGGGCCGAGAAGCGACGACGGCGGCTGGACCACCTGGCGGTGGAGCGAGCGGTCCCCGATGGCCAGCTACCTCACCACGCTGGTGATCGGGAACTACCGGGTGGCCAGCGGCACCCACGCGGGCCGGCCCATGGTCACGGCGGTGCCCGCCGGCGAGCCGGAGACCGGCCCGGCCGCCACCTCGCTGGCCCGCACCGGCGAGATCGCCGACTTCCTGGCCAGCCGCTTCGGGCCGTACCCGTTCGAGGCGTACGGCGGGATCGCGGTGGCCGACGACCGGATCGGGTACGCGCTGGAGACCCAGTCGCGGCCGGTGTACGGGCCGGGCTTCTTCCTGGACGGCCGGCCGAACCCGAGCGTGGTGGCCCACGAACTGGCCCACCAGTGGTTCGGCGACAGCGTCTCGCTGACCCGCTGGAGCGACATCTGGATCAACGAGGGTTTCGCCACGTACGCCGAATGGCTCTGGGAGGAGCACGACGGCGGCCGGACCGCCCAGCGTGCCTTCGAGGCGCAGTACGCGACCACCGACTGGTCGGCGCCCTCGGTGGATCCCGGCCGCGACGCGATGTTCGGCAGCGCCGTCTACAAGCGCGGCGCCCTGGCCGTGCACGCGCTGCGCCGGACCGTCGGCGACGACGCCTTCTTCCGGATCCTGCGCGGATGGACGGCCGAGCGGCGCGACGGCAACGGCAGCACGCAGGACCTGGTGGCCCTCGCCGAACGGGTCGCCGGCCGGCAGCTGCGGTCGCTGTTCGACGCGTGGCTCGTGGGCGGCAGCCCGCCCGCCCTACCGTGACGGCCCCGTGATGGTCTGTGGGTAGGCTGCCGCGGACGGACCGGGCGACGAGGTGCCGCGTGCCCGCACCTTGCGGGGGCGGCGGGGCGGCCCGGGGCGCCGGCGGACGGGCGCGGGAGCCGTCTCGGCACTGCGGGAGGGCGAGACGATGGGGCTGCCAGGGCGGGCACTGCGGGTGGGCTCCGGTCTGCTGCTGACCGGGGCGCTGCTGGCCGGTTGCGACTCGTCGCCGGCCGGCCCCGGTCCGGCGCCGGCCGACGCGCCGTCGTCGCCCGCCGCCCGGCAGTTCAAGCCCGGTGCCGCCGGCGCGGGCGACCCGTACTTCCCCAGCTACGGCAACGGCGGCTACGACGTCGGCCGGTACACGGTGAAGGTCCGCTACGACCCGGCGGAGGACCGGCTGACCGGCACCACGACGGTGCACGCGGCGGCCACCGCCGACCTGTCGGCGTTCAACCTCGACCTGGCCGGGCTGACCGTGCGCTCGGTGACGGTGGACGGCGCACCGGCGAAGCACACCCGCAAGGACGACGAGCTGGTGGTGACGCCGGCCCACGGCCTGATCGCGGGCAACGGCTTCGTGACCGAGATCGCGTACGAGGGCGAGCCGGAGCCGCTGGAGAACGAGGTGCTCGGCGAGGGCGGTTTCCTCCACACGCAGGACGGCGCGATCGCGCTCGGCCAGCCGGAGTCGGCGAGCACCTGGTTCCCCGTCAACGACCACCCGTCGGACAAGGCCACGTACGACTTCGAG
Organism: Micromonospora costi; assembly: GCF_003626655.1. Lineage (GTDB taxonomy): Bacteria > Actinomycetota > Actinomycetes > Mycobacteriales > Micromonosporaceae > Micromonospora > Micromonospora costi. The sequence goes on along the minus strand of NZ_RBAN01000003.1, from coordinate 504,040 downwards.
GTGACCGTCCCGGACGGACTGACCGCGGTCAGCAACGGGGTGCCGGCCGGTAAGGCGACCCGCGCCGGCTGGACCACCTGGAAGTGGTCGGAGCGGGCGCCGATGGCCAGCTACCTGAGCTTCGTGGTGATCGGCAAGCTCCGGGTCACCACCGGCGAGCACAAGGGACGGCCGGTCTACAGCGCGGTGGAGAGCGACATCCCCGAGGGCGCGGCGGACGCGTCGATCGCGAAGACGGTGGAGGTCGCCGACTACCTGGAGAGCGTCTTCGGGCCGTACCCGTTCGAGGCGTACGGCGGGGTGGTGGTGTCGGACCAGCGGATCCGGTACGCGCTGGAGACGCAGTCGCGGCCCGTCTACTCGGTCGGGTTCTTCCGGCAGGGCACGAACACCGACGTCGTGGCGCACGAGCTGGCGCACCAGTGGTACGGGGACAGCGTGTCGTTGACCCGGTGGCAGGACATCTGGCTCAACGAGGGGCTCGCCACGTACGCCGAGTGGCTGTGGGCCGAGCACAGTGAGGGCCGGCGGGCCGAGGCGACCTTCGCCACCCGCTTCACCGGCTCTCCCGCGCAGCTCTGGCGGACCCCGCCGGGCAAGCCGGGTGTGGAGAACCTGTTCAGCGCGTCGGTCTACCAGCGCGGCGGGATGACCGTGCACGCGCTGCGGGTGGCGGTCGGCGACAAGGCGTTCTTCGAGATCCTGAAGACGTGGGCCGCGGAGAAGCGCAACGGCAACGGCTCGACCGCCGAGTTCATCGCGCTCGCCGAACGTGTCTCCGGCAAGAAGCTCAAGCCCCTCTTCGACGCGTGGCTCTACGGCACAACCCGCCCCGAAAACCCAAAACCCCTCTAACCCCGCCCCCGCGCGCCCGCGGCCCCCGCCCCCTCCCCGCGATCTTGCAGTTTGTGCCCGGGCATTCGGGGTGAAAGCCGCGTACCGGGGGCCGAAAGTGCAAGATCGCGGGGCGGGGGGGTCGGGTCAGGCCTTTACCCGCAGGGTCGGGTGGTCGGACAGGTAGGCGTCGGCGCGCCCGGCGCGGAGCTCGGTGAGGAACCGGCGGCCGACGGAGGTCAGCTGCTCGCCGCGGTAGGCGCCGCCCGAACCGACCGAGGAGCCCGGGAGGCCGACCAGCACGAACCGGTCCGCCGGCAGGCCGCCCAGGGCGTACGCGAGGTCCACGAGCCGCCGCCCGCCGCCCGCGTACACGAGCGTGTCGCCGAGCGCGTCGGTGACCTGCTGGACCCGGTCCGGGTCGCGGGCGAGGCCCTGGTCCAGGATCTTCCGGACGAGCGCGCGGATCAGCTGCTGCTGGTGGCGCTGCCGGCTGTAGTCGCCGCCGGTGAGGTACCGCTGCCGGGCGTAGTCCAGCGCCTGCCAGCCGGTCAGGTGGCGGCTGCCCTTCTCGTAGACCATCTGCGGGCCGACGTACCCGCCCGCGCCGGGCTCCCGGTGCCGGCCGTCCGGCTGCCGGTGCCGCGACACGACCCGCTGGTCGACGTACAGGTCGACCCCGCCGAGGCTGTCCACGAGCCGGTCGAAGCCGTTGAAGGTGATCACCGCGCCGGCGTCGATGCGCAGCCCGGTGTAGCCGCTCACGGTGCTGCGCAGCAGCTCGTACCCCTGGGCGGTGTCCGGCTGCTTGGGGCGGCCCGGCACCCGGCTGCCGTAGCTCATCGCGTGGGTCAGCTTCGTCCGCCCGCCACGGTAGCCGGCCTTCGGGAAGGCCGGGATGTCGACGAGCAGGTCGCGGGGGAGGGAGAAGAGGTACGCGCGGCCGAGCCCGCGCGGCACGTGCAGCACCAGCACGGCGTCGGCGTGCGGCTCCCACCCGGGGACGCTCACCCGGGTGTCCACTCCCACGAGCAGCAGGTTGAGCGGGCCCGTGATGTCGGCGCCCGGCGGCGGCGACGGGCTGGACGCGGTGGGGGACGGGGCGGCCGTGGTGGGGGACGGGCTCGCCGAGGCGGTGGGCGTCGCCGCCCCCGGCTCCGCGCCCCGGTCGCCGGCCAGCCGGACGGCCACCACCCCGCCGGCCGTGACCAGCACGATCGCGGCGAGCAGCAGCGCGCCGAGCAGCCACCGGCGGCGCGTGAGCCCCGACCCCAATGTCATCTCGCGACCCCTTCCACCCGTACCTCTGTGACGTTCCGACGGGTGCCCCGGTTGCGGCCGGGGCGCCGGTGCGGCGCGGTGCTGTGGATGATCGCGCGAAAACGCCCCTGGCGCGATGGCTACCGGCCGGTAATGATGCGGTCATGCGGTACGACGTGGTGGTCATCGGGTCCGGCTTCGGTGGCAGCGTCACGGCGCTGCGGTTGGCCGAGAAGGGCTACTCGGTGGGCGTGCTGGAGGCCGGGCGGCGCTTCGCCGACGACGAGTTCCCGGAGACGTCCTGGCGGCTGCGGCGTTTCCTCTGGGCGCCGCGGCTCGGCTGCTACGGCATCCAACGGATCACGCTGCTGCGCTCGGCCGACCGCCGCGCCGGAGGCGGGGTGCTGGTGCTCTCCGGCGCCGGGGTGGGCGGCGGCAGCCTGGTCTACGCGAACACCCTCTACGAGCCGCTGCCCGCGTTCTACACCGATCCGCAGTGGCGGGAGATCACCGACTGGCGCGACGAGCTGGCCCGCCACTACGACCAGGCGAAGCGGATGCTCGGCGTCACCACGTACCCGCTCGACACCGGCGCGGACCGGGCGATGCGGGCGGTGGCCGGGCGGATGGGGGTCGGGCACACCTTCCACGCCACCCCGGTGGGCGTGCACATCGGACGCCCCGGCGAGCGCGTCGCCGACCCGTACTTCGGTGGGGCCGGCCCGGAGCGCACCGGGTGCACGCACTGCGGCTCCTGCATGACCGGCTGCCGGCACGGGGCGAAGAACACGCTGGTCAAGAACTACCTCTGGCTGGCCGAGCGGCTCGGCGCGCGGGTGCACCCGCTCACCACGGTGACCGCCGTCCGCCCGGCCGAGGGCGGCGGGTACGAGGTGCGCACCGTCCGCACCGGGGCGTGGCTGCGCCGGCGGGCGCAGGTGTTCCACGCCGACCAGGTCGTCTTCGCCGCCGGCGCGCTCGGCACCCAGCGGCTGCTGCACGAGATGCGGACGACCGGCGCGCTGCCCGGGCTCTCCCCGCGCGTGGGCGAGCTGACCCGGACGAACTCGGAGGCGATCCTCGGCGCCTCGGTGCCCCGAGGGCAGGCCCGGGCCCGGGGCGTCGACTTCACCGAGGGCGTGGCGATCACCAGCTCGTTCCACCCCGACCCGCAGACCCACATCGAGCCGGTCCGCTACGGGCGCGGCTCGAACGCCATGGGCCTGCTCCAGTCCCTGCTGGTCGACGGCGGCCCGCACCGCCTCCGGCGCTGGTTCGGGGTCCTGCTGCGCCAGCCCGGCACGGCCGCCCGGCTGCTCTCCGTCCGCGACTGGTCCGAGCGCACCGTGATCGCCCTGGTGATGCAGTCGCTCGACAACTCGTTGACCACCCGATGGCGGCGCGGGCTGCTCGGGCGGCGGCTGGTCACGACCCCCGGCCACGGCGAGCCGAGCCCGACCTGGATCCCGGCCGGCAACACCGCGGCGCGGCTGCTCGCCGACGAGATCGGGGGTACGCCGGGCGGTGCGTTGACCGAGCCGTTCGACATCCCGGTGACCGCGCACATCCTGGGCGGGGCGGCGATCGGCGCCACCCCGGCCGACGGGGTGATCGACCCGTACCACCGGGTCTACGGGCACCCGGGGCTGCACGTGGTGGACGGGGCGGCGGTCACGGCCAATCTCGGGGTGAACCCGTCGCTCACGATCACCGCGCAGGCCGAGCGGGCGATGTCCTTCTGGCCGAACGAGGGCGAGGACGACCCGCGCCCGCCGCTCGGCACCCCGTACCGCCGCCTACCCCCGGTTCCCCCGCACAACCCCGCCGTGCCCCCAGAAGCCCCCGCCGCGCTGAGACCCTGATCCTCCCTTCCGCGATCTTGCAGTTCTGGCCCCTGGAATGCGGTGTGTGTCCCGGATTGTCGGGGCGGAAAGTGCAAGATCGCGGGGCAGGGGGCGTGGTCGGCGGGGCGTGGCGGCTTCGTCCGTGACTGTCGGTAGGCTTGGCCCACATGAGCATGCCTCGCCCCGTCCTCGTGGTGGACTTCGGAGCCCAGTACGCCCAGCTCATCGCGCGCCGCGTGCGCGAGGCGAAGGTCTACTCCGAGATCGTGCCGCACACCATGCCGGTCGCCGAGATGCTGGCGAAGGATCCGGCCGCGATCATCCTCTCCGGCGGCCCGGCCAGCGTCTACGCGCCGGAGGCCCCCCAGGTCGACGCCGGCATGTTCACCGCCGGGGTGCCGGTCTTCGGCATCTGCTACGGCTTCCAGGCCATGGCGCAGGCGCTCGGCGGCACGGTGGCCCACACCGGCAACCGCGAGTACGGCGGCACCCCGCTGCGCGCCCGTCCGGACGCCGGTGTGCTGCTCCGCGAACTTCCCGACGACCTGCCGGTCTGGATGAGCCACGGCGACTGCGTGACCGAGGCCCCGGCCGGCTTCACGGTGACCGCCGAGTCGGCGGGCGCACCGGTCGCCGCCTTCGAGGACGTGGCCGGCCGCCGGGCCGGCGTGCAGTTCCACCCGGAGGTCGGGCACACCGCGCACGGCCAGGAGATGCTCACCCGCTTCCTGTACGACATCGCCGGCATCGAGCCCACCTGGACGCCGGAGAACATCATCGACGAGCAGGTCGCCCGGATCCGCGAGCAGGTCGGTGACAAGGAGGTCATCTGCGCCCTGAGCGGCGGCGTCGACTCCGCGGTCGCCGCGGCGCTCGTGCACCGGGCCATCGGCGACCAGCTGACCTGCGTCTTCGTCGACCACGGTCTACTGCGCGCCGGCGAGGCCGAGCAGGTGGAGAAGGACTACGTGGCGGCCACCGGCATCACGCTCAAGGTGGTCGACGCCGCGGACCGGTTCCTCGGCGCGCTCGCCGGGGTGACCGACCCGGAGCAGAAGCGGAAGATCATCGGCCGGGAGTTCATCCGGGTCTTCGAGTCCGCGGCCCGGGAGATCGCCTCGCACGGCGACGTGGAGTTCCTCGTGCAGGGCACCCTCTACCCCGACGTGGTCGAGTCCGGCGGCGGCACCGGCACCGCCAACATCAAGAGCCACCACAACGTCGGCGGGCTGCCGGAGGACCTGAAGTTCGCGCTGGTGGAGCCGCTGCGCACGCTGTTCAAGGACGAGGTCCGGGCGCTGGGCCTGGAGCTGGGCCTGCCCGAGGCGATGGTCTGGCGGCACCCGTTCCCGGGCCCCGGTCTGGCGATCCGGATCATCGGCGCGGTCGACCGGGAGCGCCTGGACCTGCTCCGCCGGGCCGACCTGATCGCCCGCGAGGAGCTGAGCGCCGCCGGCCTCGACCGGGGTGTCTGGCAGTTCCCGGTCGTGCTCCTCGCCGACGTACGCAGCGTCGGGGTGCAGGGCGACGGGCGCAGCTACGGGCATCCCGTGGTGCTGCGCCCGGTCTCCAGCGAGGACGCGATGACGGCTGACTGGTCCCGGCTGCCCTACGAGGTGATCGCCCGGATCTCCACTCGGATCACCAACGAGGTGGCCGAGGTCAACCGTGTGGTGCTGGACGTGACCAGCAAGCCGCCGGGCACCATCGAGTGGGAGTGATCCCGGCTCAGCCGGCGGCCGGTGCCTGCGGCGCCGGCCCCGGTCCGGCCGGCGGGTAGGGCATCGTCCGCGGGCTCGGCCCGGCGGGCGGGTAGGGCCCGGCCGGGGCGGGGCCCGTCGGTTGGCCGGCGGCGGGCGGCGACGCGGTGCCTGCGGGCGGCGGGGCGTACGCTGCGGCGCCCGTCGGGTGCGGCCAGGCCGGCGCGCCCGCCGGCTCCTCCGGCATGAGGAACCACATGATCGGGTACGCGATCAGCGCGAGCCCGCCGGTCAGCAGACCGGTGACCGCGAAGATCACCCGGACCAGGGTGGGGTCCACGTCGAAGTAGCGGCCGACGCCGCTGGCGACACCGGCCACCATGCGGTCCGTGGTCGGTCGCCGGAGCTGCTTGTACGGAGGCTGGGGAGGGATGGTGGCGTTCATGTCTCCACCCTCCGCGCGGGGCGGCGTAGCGACCTCGGTGACTGCCCGGATCCCTACCCTGATCGCCCCCTGAGCCGGGAGCCTTGAGTCAGGAATCTGACTCTTTTCGATGCCGGTAACCCGCCCGGGGGAGAATTTTTTCCCGTGACCACCACGCTCTCGCCGCTCCGCAGGATCGCGGCATACGCAGTTTGTGCTGATTCGGCCGGTCGGGTGCTGCTGGTCCGGGCATCGGAGCGATCCGGCACACCGGGCACGTGGTCGCTGCCCGGGGGCGCGGTCGACCACGGCGAGGACCCGAACCACACCGTCGTACGGGAGACCGCCGCCGAGACCGGGTTGTCGGTCGCCGTGACGGGTCTGCAGGACGTCCTGGCCGACATGCGGGCGCTGCCCGAGCGGGGCATCACGATCCACACCGACCGGCTCGTCTACCGCGTCTCGGTGCGGGGCGGCACCCTCACCGACCGGGTCGACCGGCCGACCGACCTGGCCCGGTGGTTCACCCGCGAGGAGGCCGCCGAGCTGCCGCTGCGCGCGTTCACCGCGCGGGCACTCGACCTCCCGGCCGCCTCGGCCGACGTGGTCCCCGAGGAGGCGCCCGAGTTCCCCTCCTTCTACGCGGTGCCCGGTCCGGACGGCCTGCACCGGGCGCAGCGCTTCGCGGCGTACGCGGTCTGCACCGATCCGGACGACCGGGTGCTGCTCACCCGGGTCTCCGACGGCTACCCGGGCGCCGGCCGCTGGCACCTGCCCGGCGGCGGCACCGACTACGGCGAGCAGCCCGGGGCGGCGCTGATCCGTGAGCTGGTCGAGGAGACCGGGCAGACGGGCCGGTTGGTCGGCCTGCTCGGCGTGGCCAGCCACCGGGACGCCGCTTCCCTCGGCCCCGAGGGCTACCCGATCGACTGGCACGGCGTCCGCGCCTTCTACCGGGTGGTGGTCGACCAGCCTGCCCCGCCCACGGTCGCTGACGTCGGCGGTTCCACCTGCGAGGCCCGCTGGTTCGCCCCGGAGGAGCTCGGCGCCCTCCCCGCCGACCGCCTCACCGAGGTGACCGCGGAGGCCGTCCAGGCTGCCCGCCTGACCTGACCCCCGCCCCCCGCCCCCCGTCCCCACCCACCGCCCTTCCCGGCGATCATGAAGTTATTGTCAGGACACGCCGTGACGGGCGGCGATAACTTCATGATCGACGGACGGGCGCGTCGGGGCGCGGGGGGCGGGCATGGAGCAGCGACGGCGGGTGGGCGCGTACGGGCTCTGCCGCGACGACGACCGGCTGCTGCTCGTACGCGGCTCCGCCAGCGCCCACTTCCCCGGCATCTGGCAGGTCCCCGGTGGCGACGTCGAACACGCTGAACACCCCGCCCACGCGGTGGTCCGCGAGGTCACCGAGGAGACCGGGCTGACCGTCGAGGTCACCGACCTGCGGGCCGTGGTCGCGGACGTGATCTCGTTCCCGCTGGCCGACGTGGCCCTGCACACCGACCGGGTGGTCTTCGACCTGACCGTGATCGGTGGCACCCTGCGCGACGAGGGGGAGGGCGCGACCGACCAGGCGCGCTGGGTCACCGCGCAGGAGGCGGCAGACCTGCCGTTGATGCCGTTCACGGCCGAACTGCTCGGCCTGCCGGTCACCCCGCTGCCGGCCGGGCAGGCCGGTCCGGCGGCCTTTCCGCCGCCGCCCGCCGACCGCCGCCTGCGCTTCGGGGCGTACGGGCTGGTCACCGACCCGGACGGGCGGATCCTGCTCACGATGATCGCCGAGGGATACCCGGGCGCGGGCCGGTGGCACCTGCCCGGCGGCGGGACCGACCACGGCGAGCAGCCGGTGCCCGCGCTGCTGCGCGAACTCGTGGAGGAGTCCGGCCAGCTGGGCCGGGTGACCGACCTGATCGGAATCGACAACCTGCACAACCCCGCCGCGCTCGGCCCGGAGGGACGCCCGCTGGACTGGCACGGCGTACGCGTGATCTACCGGGTGGTGGTCGACGCGCCGACCGAGCCCCGGATCACGGAGCTGGCCGGCGGCTCGACCGCGGAGGCCGCCTGGTTCACCCGCGACCAGCTCGTGGGGCTGCCGCTGACCGAGATCGCGGCCCGGGCCACCGGACGCCGGGGCAGGTAACGGGACGTCCGGGTCGGTAACACTCGCCAGCCGCGCCGAGGATGCCGGGCTCCGGTACAGTCGGGGTGGGAAATGATGGCGGAACGGGCGATGAAGCCCGGGTTGGGAACAACGGTGCTGGTCGTGCCGTTTACGGAGATATAAGCCCCCGACAGCTATCGCCAACCGCCGTTCCCTGTGCGATGGTGTACTCCGCACAACGGCTGCCGGGCCAGGAAAGGTCCGGCACGAGACAGCCGGACGCCCGCCCCCAGCGGCGGCCAGCCGATCCGGTGATGGAGGAAGCGTGCCGAGAGCCCCATGGCGCCGGCGTCGTACGACTGACAGTCCGCGCCCCGCAGGGCGTCGCTGGGCGGGCCCGCTGCGCCGCAGCAGCACATTCGCCCGGCAGGTGCTGCTGGTCCGCGTGGGTCGCCGTGACGGCGACCTGCCCGGCGGCACCGAAACGGCGCTCGTCGAGCCCCGCTACGCCGACCGCCGCCGGCGCTACGGCTTCGACCGGTTCGGCCGGGCGGAGATCGAAGCGGTCATGCCGGTCAGCCCGGCCGTGGCGCCCGTCGCCGAGCCCGACGACGCGGCCCGGTCGATCCCGCTGCTCCCCGGCGAGCGCACCGCCACCCGGCGGGCCAAGTTCGCCCTGGTCAACGCGTGCACGCTGAGCAGCCTGACACTGGGCATGCTCGCGATCTTCCTGGCCATGCAGGGTGAGGTACGCGTCGCCGCGCTCTGCCTCATCGCCTGCGTGGCGTTCGACGGCCTGGACGGCGCGCTGGCCCGCAAGCTCGGCGTGGCAAGCCCGTTCGGCGCGCAGATGGACTCGCTGGCCGACATGTGCTCGTTCGGTCTCGCGGCGCCGGTCGTGGTGTACGCCTCGCTCGCCGGTTCCGTCTCGACGGCGGCCGCCGCCGTGGCGTGCGCGCTCGTGGCGGCCTGCGCCGCGATCCGGCTCGCCCGGTTCAACGTCTCGCCGAAGGACGGCCGCTTCTTCTGCGGCGTGCCCACCACCATGGCCGCCGCGGTGCTCGCGCTGACCGTCGCCATCGGCCTGCCCGTTCCCGGCCCGGTGCTGCTGGCGGGCGTGGCGCTGCTCGCGTTCGCGATGGTGTCCAGCTTCCCGTACGCCAAGCTGGCCCGGCTCGTGAAGCTGCCGCCGTGGCTCTGGCTCGCCCCCGTGGTCGGCGCGCTCGTGGACATCCGGCTCACCTTCGCGCTCGTCGTGGTCGGCTACCTGGTCAGCGGGCCCGTGCTCTGGCTCCGCCAGCGCCGCGCCGCCTGACCCCGTACACGAAAGAAGGGGCGCCGCGGGTTCGCGGCGCCCCTTCTTTCGTACGTGCCGGTCAGCGCCAGCGGGCGAGCACCGTGGAACCACCGACCACCTTGTCGCCGGGGCCGACCAGCGGGTCGGCGGCGTCAGCCGGAAGGTAGACGTCGGTGCGCGAGCCGAACCGGATCAACCCGAAGCGCTCGCCCTTCGCCAGTAGCGTGCCGATCGGCGCCCGTTGCACGATCCGGCGGGCGATCAGCCCGGTCCGCTGCGCGACCACCACCGTGCCGTGCGTGGTGTCGAGGACCGTGTACGCGGCCACGTTGTGCTCGGCGTCCGGCTTCATGGCGTTGACGAACCCGCCGTCGGCCACGAAGTAGTCGACCACCTTCCCGGCCACCGGGGCGCGGTTCACGTGCACGTCGAGGACCGACAGGAACACCGCGATCCGCAGCCACTCCCCGTCGCCGAAGCGCGCATCGTGCAGGCGCTGCACCGACAGGACCTGCCCGTCCGCGGCGGCCACCACGGCCGACGGGTCCTCGGGCACGTCCCGCTCCGGGTCCCGGAAGAACGCGGCGACCGGACCGGCGGCGAGCGCGGGCAGCAGCCAGAGCTTCGACTTCGGCCGGGCCAGGCGGGCCAGCGCCGCCAGGCCGAGGGAGATGCCGGCCGCGGCCACGCCGTTGGAGTCGATGTGCATGGTCCGGGTCAGCGGCACGCTCGACGGGCGGTGTGCGGGAGCGAGCCGGTCCGCCGCGGACGGGCCCGCTGGCGTGAACCGGAGCCGGTAGAGCCGCACCGGCGGCGAGTTGCGCAGCACCAGGTCGGCGCCGACGCCGTGGAGCGCGCCCTGCCGCTCCAGCTCGCCGGCCGCACCGACGGTCCGACCGGGCGCGGCGGCGGTCGCCACACTGAGCACCGCGCCGTCACCGAGGTACTTGGTCAGCGTCTCGATCGCGGCCCGGGTCTCCTCGGCCGTGCCGAGCAGCGGCTCGGCGGCGATCACCACCTCGGCCGGGTCGGCCTCGGTGAGGGAGTCGGCCACCCGTACCCGCTCGGCGACCCACCGGCCCTGGGCCGTGACGTGCTCGCGCAGCGCGGCCGCCGAGCATCCCTCGGCGGGTACCACGGTGAGCCGGTCACCGGGCAGCAGCGCCTCGATCGCCGCGGCCAGCACCGCGGACTGCGGGGTCCCGCCGACCAGCAGCGCGGCCTTCGGGTCGTTGAGCCGGGCCAGCTCCGTGACGAGGGTACGGGCGGCTCGCTCGCCGATGCGGGCCGGACCGGGCCGGCCGGGGGTACGCACGGCGGGGGACTGGGTCATGTCGGGCGGGCTCCTGACGGGGTAGACACGGCAATCGCGACGGGCCGCCGTGGGCGGCGCGGGGCCGGCCTCGGGGGCGGATGTCCATCGGCCAGCATAGGCGTCCGTACGCGCCGATCGCACCGCCCGCCGGCAGCCGGGGTCACCGGGTGCGCCGAGCCGGGACTCCGCCCTTGATCGACTCCGTTTCGCCGGTGTGGCGGTGTCCCGGTGCGCTGGACGCCGCAATATCGGCGGTCTGGTGTTGATCGAGCGGGTGGGTTCGCGCTGCCCCGGGCCGTCGTCTGGCGCTTGATCGACTCGGCTTCCTGGATGTCGCGGTGTCCGGGGCGCTTGGATGCCGCGACTTCCTGGAAGGCGAGTTGATCATGGGTGGCGGGATCGCCTCGGGGACGACGGCGACCGCCGGCCGGAGGTGGAATTTGGCCGGCCGGCACCGAGGTGGAATTCGGCCCCGTCGGCGCCGATCCACCCCGCCCACCGACAGCCGGGGTCACCGGTCGCGCCGAGCCCGGACTCCGCCCTTGGTCGACTCCGTTTCGCCGGTGTGGCGGTGTCCCGGTGCGCTGCACGCCGCCACTTCGGCGATCTGGTGTTGATCGAGGGACGTGTTCGCCCTGCCCGGGGCCGCCGGCTGGCGCTTGATCGACTCGGCTTCCTGGATATTGCGGTGTCCGGGGCGCTCGGACGCCGCGACTTCCTGGAAGGTGTGTCGATCATGGGTGGCGGGACCGGCGACGACGGCGGTCCGCACACGGCTAGGCACCGCCGCCAGGCCGGTCAACGCCGCGGGCTGTCCTCGTCGGTGGGGGTGTCCGGCCACGGGTCGGTGCCGGGGCCGCTGCTCGGCCGGTCCTCGGTCGCCGTAACCGGGGTGTCGGTGATCGCCTCGGCTGGCCGCTCGTCGGCCGCCCCGCCCGCCCCGGCCGCATCGGCGTCGTCGGCCGAGTCGGCTGAGCGGTCCCCGGTCGCGTCCGCCGGCCGTGTTGCGCCGGTCGCGTCCGCCGGTCGGGGTGTCCCGGTCTCGTCCGGCCGGGTTGCGTCGGTCGCGTCCGTCGCTTCGGCAGTCCGGTCGGCCCGCCAGGCCGGGTGGATGGCGTCGGTAGGGTGCTCCGACTCCCAGCGGGAGTGGGTGGCGTCGGTCGGCTGCTCGGACTCCCACCGAGGGTGGATGGCGTCCGTCGGCTGCTCGGACTCCCAGCGGGGGTGGATGCCACCGGTGGTCGGCTGCTCCGGCCCCCAGCCCGGGAGGATCCCGCCGGACGTGGGCCGGTCGGCGCCCCAACCCGGGCCGTCACCGGAGACGGGCCGCTCGACGACCGGGCTCCCGGTGGGGCCGACCGCCGCCCCGGCCCGCAGGCCCGGGGCCGTTTCGCCGGCCCGCTCGCCCGGGACCGTCTCGCTGGCCCGCTCGCCCGGCACTGTTTCACCCGCCCGCAGGCCCGGGGTCGTTTCGCCGGCCCGCAGGTACGGGACCGTTTCGCCGGTCCGCGCGCCCGGGACCGCTCCGACGCTGAACTCGTCGGGAGCCTGGCCACCGGCCGGCTCGCCGGGAACGGGTCCGCCGGCGTTGGCGGTGGCGTCGCGGTCGGCGTACCGGCCGGAGCGGAGGGCGCCCACCAGACCCAGCACGCCGATCACGATCAGCGCGCCGGCCAGGAACCAGCCGACCGGCGGCAGGGCGAGCCCGAGCAGCTGGGCGGAGAGCCACCACGCGGCGAGCGCGAGGAAGAGCAGCCCGAAGGCGAACGAGACGAGGTCCGTACGGTGCGCTTTCACCGAGTCACCACCAGGCTTCCGGCGTTGATGTGGACGAAGAGGCGGAGCGTCCCGCCGCCGGCCCCGTCCGGGCCGAGGTCGGTGATCTCCCGCGACCGGCCGGCCGGGCCGGGCTGGTGCCGCCCGAAGATGGTGGCGTCGCCGGCGTTGACGTCGGCCACCGTGGTCACGTCGACGTTCGGCGGTACCACGACGGTGGCCTTGCCGAGGTTGACCGAGACCGTGATCTCGGTGTTCCGCTTGTCGAAGTCGACCGCGCGCAGGTCCAGCACCGCGTCGCCGAGGCTGTTCTCGTAGCGGGTGGCGAGGTCCTGGTAGCTGGTGGGCGCCCAGGTCACCGCACCGTCCACGCCCCGGAACCGGTCGTACGACTCGGCGACCGTTCCCACGGCGAGCGCCGCCGCCGTCACCAGGCCGAGCGCGATCAGCCAGCGGGCCCGGCCGAACCAGGTGCCGACCAGCAGCCCGAGACCGATGGTGGCCAGTGCCGCGGCGAAGTACGCCGAGGCGCCCACGTCGAACGCGTTCACCAGGTCGAGGACGGCGACCGCACCGAGCGCCAGGAAGATCAGCGAGAACGTCACCGCGCCCAGCGGGGACCGCTCCTTGGGCCGTTTCGGCTGCTTGGCGGGCTTCGGCGGTGGCGGCGGGAGCTGACCGCCCGCCGACTGCGAGGCGTACGGGCCGTGTGGCGCGAACGGTGGCCGGTAGCCGCCCGAGGGCAGCGGCGCGGTCGGTGCGTACGCCGTGGCGGCGGGCTGACCGCCCCCGGACCCGGCACCGGCCGGCGGTGCGGGCCAACCGGCTGTCACGCCCGGGCCCTGCGGCGCCCCGACGGGCGGGGCGGCCGGCGGCCAGGCGGGCAGCTCGGCGGTGCGATCCGCGGGCTGGGCGGAGACCGGCGTGGGTACGCCGATCGGCGCCGCCCCGGACACTGGCGCGGTGCCGCCCACCGGGGTGCCACCCGAGACCGGCCCGGGCGTGGCGAGCGGGGCACCGCCCGACACGGGCGTGGACCCGCCGTCCGGAGCACCGCCGGAGACCGGCGTGGACCCGCTGACCGGGGCACCGGAGACCGGAGTGCCGGCGTGGGACGCCGCACCGGCGGGCGCGGCGGTCACGTCCGCGGGCACCGACGGGGCCGGCGCACCGACACCGGGCGCGGGCGTGCCGGGGGCGGTGGCCACGTCGACGGTGGGCGGCGCGGCGTACGGATCGGGTGCCGGGTACGCGACCGGCGGCACCGGCCCGGGCGGCGCGGTGGGCGGCGGTGCGGCGGCCGGGGCGGGCTGCGTCCCCCGCTGCTGCCGGTTGAGCAGGAGCGCGCCGCCGATCAGGATGGCCGCGCCGAGCAGCACGGCCCGGAAGGCGTCGGTGACGATGTAGCCGAAGCCGACCGCGGCCACGATGCTGAGCACGATCACGGTGATCGGGGACATGCTGGAGCGGCCGCGCCCGAGCATCGACTCGACCGGGGAGGCGCTGTCGCCCTCGCCGGGGATGATGAGCCACGCCGCGATGTACACGAGGATGCCGACCCCGCCGAAGAACCCGAGCACCGCGAGCAGCACCCGCCAGAGCACCGGGTCGGTGTTGGTGGCGCGCCCGATCGCCGCGCAGACGCCGGCCAGGTATCGGCCGTCACGAGGGCGGACGAGCCCGTACCGCGTGGTGAAGCCGGCCGCTCCCGGCGGCGGCCCGCCCGCGGCGCCGGCGGGACCGCCGGCCGGGGGCGGCGTGCCACCGCCACCACCGGCCGCCCCCGATCCACCCGCCGGGCCGAAGCCGGCCGCGCCGTACCCGAATGGCGCCCCAGGACCGGCACCCCCCGGGCCGTAGCCCGCGCCAGCGCCAGCGCCCCCCGGGCCGTAGCCGCCAGCACCCCCCGGGCCGTAGCCGCCCGCGCCAGCGCCAGGACCGACACCCGCCGGGCCGTAGCCGCCCGCGCCAGGACCGACCCCACCCGGACCCCCGAAGCCGCCGGCACCGGGCACGCCGGTGCCGCCCGCCGCACCCGGGATCGGGCCGGCGCTCGCCGAGGGCCCCGGGCCGTACCCGGCGGGACCCGACACGGGGCCCGCACCGGACGTCGGCCGGTCACCGCTTCCCGGGCCCGCCGCCTGCGGGCCGGCCGGGACCGGTGAGCCGGCCGTGGCGGGCCCGGTCCAGCCGGCGGCACCGGGCGGGGTGGTCCCACCCGTCGGCGCCGCCGAGGGGTGGGGCGACTGGGCAGCTTCCTCGTTCATGCCTCGATCCTGCTGCCCCACCCGCCCGAACGACCTCAGGACCCGACCCTGACGCCACCCTGAGATCCCGGCCGCCGGAATGTCCGGGGCGTCCCCGTGGTCGGCACCCGCCGCAGCGTGTGACGATCGGAACCGGGTACGGCTGGCGTACCCCGATCCTCGCCGGGGCCACCCGGCACCACCACAGTCACCACAGAGACCACCACCGTCACCAGGGAGTCTGCGATCAGCACCGCGAGCCCGCCACCGCGCCTCTACCGCGCCCCGGAGCACCGGATGGCCGCCGGGGTGGCCGCCGGCATCGCCGACCACCTCGGGATCTCGGTGCTGCGGGTACGCGTGGCCTTCATGGTCCTGCTCGGGCTGAGCGGGCTCGGCCTGCTGCTCTACGCGGCCTTCTGGGCCGTGGTGCCGCTGCGGCCCGGCGACACCGGGGTGCCGCCGCGCCGCGACATCGGCCAGTTGCTGCCGTTCGTGGCCATCGGGCTCGGCGTGCTGCTGGTGCAGGTCATGGTCTTCGACTCGGTGGGCGCCGCGGGCACCGCCGGCTGGCTGGTGGCGATCATCGCGGTCGGCGCGGGCGTGATCTGGCACCAGTCCGCGCCGGAGCGGCGCCGGCAGTGGGGCGAAGCGCTGCCGGTGCCCTGGCTCGGCGCGGTCGTCGAGGAGAGCGACCGGCGGGCCTTCGTGCTGCGGTTCATCGGCGGCGGGGTGCTGGTCGCGGTCGGCATCATCGGCGTCGCCGCGGTCTACTCCCCGGCGCAGAACCTCGACGCGGTGATCAACGGCGTGATCTTCGCGCTGGTCGGTCTCGCCGGGGTGGGCGTGGTCGCCGCGCCGGTGCTGTGGCGGACGTACAACCAGCTCCGCTCGGAGCGCGAGGGGCGCATACGCGAGCAGGAGCGGGCCGAGCTGGCCGCGATGGTGCACGACCAGGTGCTGCACACCCTCGCCCTGATCCAGCGCAACGCGAGCGACATCAAGACCGTCCAGCGGCTCGCCCGCGGGCAGGAACGCTCCCTGCGCAACTGGCTCTACAAGCCCACCGGGTCCCCGACCGAGCGGTTCGGTGCCGCGCTGGAGCAGGCCGCGGCCGAGGTCGAGGACACGTTCGCGATCACCGTCGAGGCGGTCGTGGTGGGGGACCGGGAGACCGACGAGCGGGTAGGCGCGCTGGTCGCCGCCGCCCGCGAGGCGCTGGTGAACGCCGCCCGCCACGCCGGGGTGCAGACCGTGTCGCTGTACGCCGAGGTGGAGCCCGACCAGCTCAGCGTCTTCGTCCGCGACCGGGGGAAGGGCTTCGACCCGGATACGGTGGAGGACCACCGGCACGGCGTCCGTGGTTCGATCATCGGGCGGATGAAGCGGCACGGCGGCCGGGCCGAGATTCGGTCCGAGCCGGGCGAGGGTACGGAGATCCGGTTGATCCTGCCGATCTCCGGTGACTCGTCCACAGCGGAAAGGGACAGGTGACGATGTCCGAGCAGTCGATGGAACCGGTCGAGGGTACGGGTGGCCGCCCCCAGCGGCTGCGGGTGTTCCTCGTGGACGACCACGCCATGTTCCGCGCCGGCGTACGCGCCGAACTCGGCGCACACGTCGAGGTCGTGGGCGAGGCGAGCGCGGTGGCCGAGGCGGTCACCGGGATCGCCGCGACCCTGCCGGACGTGGTCCTGCTCGACGTGCACATGCCCGACGGGGGTGGGCGGGCGGTGCTGGAGGCCATGCGGCGTACGCACCCGCAGGTGAAGTTCCTGGCGTTGAGCGTCTCGGACGCGGCCGAGGACGTGATCGGGCTGATCCGGGCCGGCGCCCGGGGTTACGTCACGAAGACCATCTCCCCGGA
Organism: Micromonospora costi; assembly: GCF_003626655.1. Taxonomy (GTDB): domain Bacteria; phylum Actinomycetota; class Actinomycetes; order Mycobacteriales; family Micromonosporaceae; genus Micromonospora; species Micromonospora costi. Next base: position 487,367 of record NZ_RBAN01000003.1, on the reverse strand, counting down.
CGAGCTGACCGCCGCGATCCGTCGGGTGGCCGACGGGGACGCCGTGTTCAGTCCGCGGCTCGCCGGATTCGTGCTGGACGCCTTCGCGGCCCGGCCGGACGCCCCGGTCGCCGACCCGGAACTGGACCAGCTCACCAACCGCGAGCGTGAGGTGCTGCGCCTGCTCGCCCGGGGGTACGCGTACAAGGAGATCGCCAAGGAGCTGTTCATCTCGATCAAGACGGTCGAGACCCACGTGTCCAACGTGCTGCGCAAGCTCCAGATGTCCAACCGGTACGAACTCTCCCGTTGGGCTGCCGACCGGCGCTTGGTGTGATCTATTCCTCTCCCCGCACAAACAGGACACATGCGACGGATGCCGCCCGTAGGGGCTGACAAACGATCAATCGGCATCTCATAATTCCCCGTCGCGTTCTCGCGTGCGGGTGGTGCGCATCCCGCGGGAACGGCGGCTCTCGCATTCCCGCCACGGGCGGGCCACCCCTGGGGAGAGGTAGACAATTTCATGATCGGACAACGAGGACGGCGCTGGGCGCGGGTCGCCGCGGCCGTCGTCGCCGGTGGTGCGCTGGCGCTCGGCGCCGCCGCCCCGGCCGCCGCGGAGCCGGCCACCGGCATCGCGCGGGCCGTTCCGAAGAGCAGCGTCACCCTGATGCTCAACGGCCACGCGCAGGGCGTCGGCCGGTTGGCGCTCGAGGTGGAGCAGAAGAGTCTCGTCGTCTTCTGCATCGACTTCCACACGCCCGTCGCCACCAACAAGCAGTACCAGGAGGGCACCTGGGGCGAGTCCGAGGTGAAGAACCTCGGCAAGGTGCAGTGGGTGCTGACCCACGGCTACCCGAACGCCGACTCCGCCAAGCTGCTGGAGGCCGCCGACGTCACCGCGCCGGCCCAGGCGGACCTGGACAAGCTGCTGTACTTCGGCACCCAGACCGCCGTCTGGCACTTCAGCGACGGCATCACCCTCGGTGACTACGTCGACGGCAAGGGCCTGCTCGGCGAGAAGCAGTACGCCGTGGTCAAGAAGGTGCACGACTACCTGGTGGCCCACGCCACCGACCAGCCGGAGCCGCGCGCGGAGCTGAAGGTCGACCCGGCCGACGCCACCGCGACGGTCGGCGAGAAGGCCGGCCCGTTCACCGTCACCGGCCCGGCCGGCGAGATCGCCCTCGCGGTCACCGGCGGCACCGCCGTCGACGCCGACGGCAAGGCGGTCACCACGACCACCAACGGCGGCCAGTTCTGGCTGACCGCCACGGACGCCGGCAAGGTGCAGGTCTCGCTGGCCGCCAAGGGCTCGGTGTCCTTTGGCCGCGTGTTCCTCTTCTCCGGCGGCAAGAACAAGCACCAGAAGCTGATCCTCGGTGGCAGCACCGACGAGAAGGTGACGGCCGAGGCCGGTGCCAGCTTCGGCGCTGCGCCGACCACGCCGACCTCGCCGTCGGCCTCGCCCTCGGCCAGCCCGTCGCCGTCGACCACCGCCTCGCCCTCGGCGTCGCCGTCGACCCCGGGTGAGACCCCCGCGCCGTCGACCTCGCCGGCCAGCAACGGCGGCAGCCTGCCGCTGACCGGCTCGCCGATCGCCACCGCGGTGATCGCCGGCGTGCTGCTGCTCGCCGCCGGCGTGGGCACCGTGCTGGTGGTCCGCCGCCGCCGGGTTCGCTTCACCGCCTGATCCCGTTCCGTCCGGCCCCGGCACCGCTTTCCGCGGTGCCGGGGCCGGACCGTGTCCGGGGTGGGTGGGCGCCGCCCCGGTCACTCCGTGCGCAGGACGGTGAACGCCTCGGCCAGCCGGCCGGGCGGCAGCCCGGCGTTGTCGGCGACGGTGGTGAGCCGGTCGCGGATCCACGTCTCGACCTCGAAGTGGTCGGTCTGCGAACGGTGGGCCCGCATCGCCGCCACCTTGCGGTCGAAGCGGTCGGTGATGTCGACGGCGTGGTCCGGCGACGGCCCGCCGAAATACCAGACCTCGCGCACCACCCACGGCTCCAACCCTTCGGCGAGCAGGTCCGGGTGTGCGAAGCGGTTGCGCGCGTCGGGGTAGATGGCGCAGGTGACGGCCTCGCCGACGGCCAGGTGGTCGGGGTGGCTCGGCCCGGAAAGCTGTTCCCAGCGGCGCAGCGGCGAGCTGGTGAGCACCCGGTCGGGGCGGAACCGGCGGATCGCCGCCGTGATGTCGCGGCGCAGGTCCATCGTCGGCGCGAGCGCGCCGTCGCGGTAGCCGTCGAGGAACTCCACCTGGCGTACGCCGACCGCCGCCGCGGCGGCACGCTGCTCCGCCTCGCGCAGCCTGGGCATCTCGGCCCGCTCGGTCTCGTCGAAACCCCCGGCGTCCCCCCGGGTGGCGACGAGGTAGGCGACCTCGATACCCTCATCCACCCAGCCGGCGATCGTGCCCGCACAGCCAAAGTCCACGTCATCCGGATGGGCAAAAACGGCTAGTGCCCGGCGGGCGTCGGAGAGTAGGGGAGCGGAGGCGGGAAAGCTCACGGGGTCCGAGCGTACGCCGCGGCAGAAAAGCCGGTGGGAGCATGTCGTACCTGCTCAGAGCGGTAAGAGCGGCATGTTTCATGATCTTTTCTCAAGTATCGGCAACGTGGCGGGCAACTAACGTCTTGATAACGGCATCTTCACGGAACCGGCGGGTGAGTGTCACAGTGGCAAGCACCTCGCCCCCCGTGTGAGGCACCCCGTACGGCCTGATGACCACGCACATCGCTGTCGCCAGCGATCCGTGGCAGCGACGCGTGCGCGGTGTCGAGCCCGACCGGGCGGGGTGGCCCGGCGGATCGGTACATCAGGGGTGTCCCGATTTCCCAGTGGTTCTCGGCGGCCCGCGTACGCGGCCGCCGGTTGGCGTCACCCCCGAACACGTGCGTGAAACCCACGACGGAACCAGGTTAGAAAGAGGAGGCCCCTCGGAATGAGAGTCTCGAAGCGGGCGAGTAGCGCGATCGCGCTGAGCGCGGCGGTCGCGCTCATCGCGTCCGGCTGCTCGGGCAGCGACGACGGCGGCGACGCCGGCAACACCGCAGACGGCGCCATCGTCATCGACGGCACCCAGCCGGAGGTTCCCCTGGTTCCGGCGAACACCACCGAGACCGGTGGCGGTGCCATCATCGATTACCTGTGGACCGGTCTGGTCGAGTACCCGAACAACGGCGGCGCGCCGCAGAACGCCGTGGCGGAGTCGATCGAGACCCAGGACTCCAAGGTCTACACCATCAAGATCAAGAAGGGCCTGAAGTTCCACGACGGGTCCGAGGTGAAGGCCGCGAACTTCACGAAGGCCTGGAACTGGGCGGCGTACTCGCCGAACGGCGCGCAGAACTCGAGCTTCTTCGCCGACATCCAGGGCTTCGACGACGTGCAGTCTGAGGACCCGGACGGCGACGGCCCGAAGCCGGCGCCGGAGCCGAAGGCCAAGGAGATGTCCGGCCTGAAGGTCGTCGACGACTACACCTTCGAGGTCACCCTGGGCGCGCCGACCGCGGTGTTCCCCACCAAGCTCGGCTACAGCGCCTTCGTGCCGCTGCCGGACGTGTTCTTCACCCAGAAGCCGGACGAGTTCGGCCGCAAGCCGATCGGTAACGGCCCGGTGAAGTTCGTGTCGTGGGAAGACGACGTCATGATCAAGCTGACGCGCTTCGACGACTACCAGCTGCGCGACAAGATGAAGATCAAGGACGTCGACGTCAAGCTGTACCAGGAGGACACGGCGGCCTACAACGACCTGCTCGCCGGCAACCTGGACTTCCAGCAGCAGGTCCCGGTCTCCGCGCTCGCCGGTGACAAGTGGAAGGCCGACCTGGGCGACCGGGCCATCCAGTCGACCACGCCGTCGACCGGCATCATCGCCTTCCCGATCTACGACAAGCGCTTCCAGGACCCGAAGCTGCGTCGTGCCGTCTCGCTGGCGATCAACCGGCAGGAGATCACCGACAAGATCTTCTTCGGTAACCGCACCCCGGCCGACAGCTGGGCCAACCCGCTGACCCCGGGCGCCAAGGCCGGCAACTGCACCGCCTGCCAGTTCAACCCGGACGAGGCCAAGCGGCTCCTGGCCGAGGCCGGTGGCTTCCAGGGCGAGATGGTCTTCTACTACAACGCGGACGCCAGCCACAAGGAGTGGATGGAGGCCGTCGCGCAGAGCGTGAAGAACGTGCTGAACATCAACGCTCGTGCCGAGGGCATCCCGACCTTCGCGGTCTTCCGTGAGCAGATCAACGCCCACAAGATGAAGGGCCCGTACCGTGCCGGCTGGCAGCAGGACTACCCGGACGTGGAGAACTGGGTCAACCCGCTCTACGTGACCGGTGGTTCCTCGAACGACGGCCAGTACAGCAACCCGCAGGTCGACGCGCTGGCCAAGGAGGCCAGTGGCGCGCCGAGCCTGGAGGCCTCGCACGAGAAGTTCGCCGAGGCTGTCAAGATCATCGACCAGGACACTCCGTCCATCGTGGTCTACTTCCAGGGCCAGCAGTCCGGCCACTCGGAGAAGATCAAGAAGGTGGAGCTGACCAACGTCGGCGAGATCGACATCACCTCCGTCGAGCTCTGAGCCGTACGGTCTGACCCAGGTCGGGCTCACCTACAAGGTGAGCCCGACCTGGGGCCGTTCCGCGAGGGGTGCAAAATGCCCCTCGACACGTCGTCACGCGTGTCGGTCACCGACGCGCCCCCTGTCTGGAGGACCACCCCATGGGCCGTTATCTGTTGAGACGGCTGCTCCAACTCGTCCCGGTCTTCATCGGAACGACATTCCTCATCTACTGGCTCGTCTGGGCGGTACCCGGCGACCCGTTCGCCGGCAAGTGCGGCGAACGGCCGTGCCCGCCCGGCTTCGTCGCGATGATGACCGAGAAGTTCCAGCTGGATCAGCCGCTCTACGTGCAGTACGCCACCTACATGAAGAACCTCTTCCAGGGGGACTTCGGCACCACCTTCGGCGGCCGCTCGATCAACGACATCATCGCCACGGCGTACCCCAACACGCTGAAGCTGGCCGTCGTGGCCCTGGCGATCGAGGCGCTGATCGGCCTCACCGCCGGTGTGGTCACGGGCCTGCGGCGTAACGGCTTCCTGGACAACCTGGTCCTGATCTCCACGCTCTTCCTGATCGCGCTGCCGATCTTCGTCATCGGTTTCGTGCTCCAGTGGGTGCTCGGTGTGCAGTTGAGCATCATCGAGCCCACCGTGTCGAGCGAAATGCGGTTCCCCGAGCTGATCGTCCCCGGCTTCGTGCTGGGCAGCATCTCGATGGCGTACATCGCCCGGGTGGCCCGCACGAGCATCTCCGAGAACCGCCGCTCCGACTACGTGCGCACGGCCATCGCCAAGGGCCTGCCGATGCGCCGCGTGGTCGGTGTGCACCTGCTGCGCAACTCGCTGATCCCGGTCGTCACCCTGCTCGGCACCGACCTCGGCGCCCTCATGGGCGGCGCCATCGTCACCGAGGGCATCTTCCAGATCAACGGCATCGGTCGGATCGTGTACCGGTCGATCGTCACCAAGGAGAGCGCCACCGTGGTCTCCATCGTGGTGATCCTGGTGCTCGTCTATCTCCTGATGAACCTGCTGGTGGACCTGCTGTACGCCGCCCTGGACCCGAGGATCCGCTATGAGTGACCCGAGCGCCGCTTCGATCGTCTCCACACCGCCGTCGCACGAGCCGACCGAGATCGGTGGCGCGACCAACGCCGGCCTGCCCGAGAACGCCCGCCGGGAGAAGCCCCGTGGCCTGCTCGGGGACGCCTGGCGTGACCTGCGGCGCAAGCCGCTCTTCTGGATCTCCGCGGTCTTCATCCTGATCTTCGTGGTGATGGCCGCCTTCCCGTCGCTGTTCACCTCGGCCGACCCGACCGCCGGCAACCTGAGCCGCAGCCTGGAGAAGCCCTCCGGACACGCCTGGTTCGGTTACGACATCCAGGGCCAGGACGTGTTCGCCCGGACCATCTACGGCGCCAACGCGTCCATCGTGGTGGCACTGCTGTCGGTGATCGGCACCCTGCTGATCGGCGGCACCATGGGCATGATCGCCGGCTACCGGGGCGGCTGGGTCGACGCCCTGCTGTCCCGGATCGCCGACGTCTTCTTCGGCCTGCCGTTCGTGCTCGGCGCGATCGTCATCCTGACCACGTTCAACGGGTCGGGCTCGAGCAACAGCGCCTGGGAGGTCAAGGGCCTCGTCATCGCGTCCCTGGTGGTGCTGAGCTGGCCGGTCGTGATGCGGCTGATGCGCTCCTCGGTGCTGGCCACCAAGGAGGCGGACTACATCGTGGCGGCCCGGGCGCTCGGTGCGGGCACCGGCCGGATCATCCTCAAGCACCTGCTGCCCAACTGCCTGGCGCCACTGCTGGTCTACGGCACGATCCTGGTCGGTTCGTTCATCGGCGCGGAGGCGACGCTGTCCTTCCTGGGCGTCGGGCTGAAGTCTCCCGTCGTGTCCTGGGGCATCATCATCAACGAGGCGCAGAACCTGATCCGGGTCGCTCCGTACCTGCTCTTCTTCCCCGCCGCGTTCCTCGTCGCCGCCGTCCTGAGCTTCGTGATGCTCGGTGAGGCGGTTCGCGAGGCCCTCGATCCGAAACTCCGCTAGGGGAGATCCAGTTGTCCGACATTCTCGTGTCCGAGCAGTCCGCCGTGGGCCCCACGGGGCGCCCGTCCGGCCGCCTGCTCGAGGTCGACGACCTCCGGGTGGAGTTCCGTACCCGCGACGGCGTCGCCAAGGTCATCAACGGGGTCACGTACCACGTCGACGCGGGGGAGACCCTCGCCGTGCTCGGCGAGTCCGGCTCCGGCAAGAGCGTCACCGCGCAGACCATCATGGGCATCCTCGACACGCCGCCCGGGTTCGTGACCGGCGGCCAGGTGCGCTTCCACGGCAAGGACATGCTCAAGATGTCCTTCGAGGAGCGCCGCCGCATCCGCGGCGAGGGCATCGCGATGATCTTCCAGGACGCGCTCTCCGCGCTGAACCCGGTCTTCACCGTCGGGTTCCAGATCGCCGAGCAGTTCCGCGTCCGGCGCGGCATGAGCCGTTCGGACGCCAAGAAGCGCGCGATCGAGATGCTCGACCAGGTCAAGATCCCGAACGCCAAGGGCCGGTTCAACAACTACCCGCACCAGTTCTCCGGCGGCATGCGGCAGCGGGCGATGATCGCCATGTCGCTGGCGCTCGACCCGGAGGTGCTGATCGCGGACGAGCCGACCACGGCGCTCGACGTGACCGTGCAGGCCCAGATCATGGACCTGCTGGCCGAGCTGCAGCGCGAGCGGCACATGGGCATGATCCTGATCACCCACGACCTCGGCGTGGTGGCCGACGTCGCGGACCGGATCGCGGTCATGTACGCCGGCCGGATCGTCGAGGAAGCCGACGTCTACGACCTGTACGCGAAGCCCGCGCACCCGTACACGCTCGGCCTGCTCGACTCGATCCCGCGGCTCGACGAGAAGGGGCAGCAGCTCCGTACCATCAAGGGCCTCCCGCCGAACCTCATGAACATCCCGCCGGGCTGCCCGTTCAACCCGCGCTGCCCCATGGCGCAGCCGGTGTGCCGGGAGAAGGTGCCGCCGCTGCTGCAGATCGGCGCCGGCCGGGCCAGCGCCTGCCACTTCGCCGAGGAGCTGGTGAACCGTGACTGAGAACATCCTCGAGGTCCGCGACCTGGTCAAGCACTACCCCGTCACCCGGGGTGTGGTGTTCAAGAAGACCATCGGCCACGTCAAGGCGGTGGACGGGGTCTCCTTCGAGCTGCGCCAGGGCGAGACGCTCGGCGTGGTGGGCGAGTCCGGCTGCGGCAAGTCGACGCTGGCCCGGGTGCTCATGAACCTGGAGAAGCCGACCGCCGGCAACGTGCTCTACAAGGGGCAGGACATCTCCAAGCTGTCCGGTGGCGGGCTGCGCCGGCTGCGCCGCCAGATCCAGCTGGTCATGCAGGACCCGTACACCTCGCTGAACCCGCGGATGACGGTCGGCGACCTCATCGGTGAGCCGTTCGAGATCCACCCCGAGGTGGCGCCGAAGGGCAGCCGCCGTAGGAAGGTCAAGGAACTGCTCGACCTGGTGGGCCTCAACCCGGAGCACATCAACCGGTACCCGCATCAGTTCTCCGGCGGGCAGCGGCAGCGTATCGGCATCGCCCGGGCGCTCGCCCTGCGTCCGGAGATCATCGTCTGCGACGAGCCGGTGTCGGCGCTGGACGTCTCGATCCAGGCCCAGGTCATGAACCTGCTGGAGCAGCTCCAGTCCGAGTTCGGTCTCGCGTACGTCTTCATCGCCCACGACCTGTCCGTGGTGCGGCACCTGAGCGACCGGGTCGCCGTCATGTACCTCGGCAAGATCGTGGAGATCGGCACCGAGGACGAGATCTACGAGCGGCCGACCCACCCGTACACCCAGGCGCTGCTCTCCGCGGTGCCGGTGCCGGACCCGACCGTCCGGCAGAACAAGGCGATCATCCGCCTGACCGGTGACGTGCCGTCGCCGGCCGACCCGCCGTCGGGCTGCCGGTTCCGCACCCGGTGCTGGAAGGCGCAGGACATCTGCGCCCAGCAGGTGCCGCTGCTCCAGATCCGGCAGGGCTCGGACCACCCGAGCGCCTGCCACTTCGCTGAGAAGCGGGAGATCGTGGCCACCCACGAGGCCTGACGCACCCCCCGGACCGCCTGCCGGTGTCGACGAGACACCGGCAGGCGGTTCCGCGTTTCGGGCCGGCACGGGGAGGCGATGCGGTCAGAGCGGGCCGCGGCCGGCGCGCAGCAGCAGGAGCGCGAACTGGGTGCCGTCGGCGCCGAGCGCCGTACGGAAACGCTCCAGGATCTCCCGTTCCCGGGAGAGCACGAGCCGCGTGCCGCCGGAGGCCCGCCGGGTCGCGCCGACCTCCTGGGAGAGGCGCGCCCGCTCCTGCCAGAGGTCGATGAGCGCCTGGTCGATCTCGTCGATCCGCTTGCGGATGTCCAGGATGCGGGCCGCCGCCGCGGGCTCCCGGGTGCCGGCGTCCAGGTCCTGTGTGCGGTCGGCCGGGGTGGACGCGTCCCCGCCCGCCTGGCCGGCGGCGGCCGGCGGCTCGGTCGCGGCGACCGTCGCGGCGGGCGGCTCCACCGCGCTGTCCGCCCCGGTGGGCGGCTCCGTCGTGCCGTCCCGCACGGTGGGCGGCTCCGTCGCGCCGTCCGGCCCGGTGGGCGTGCCGGACCGGTCGCCGTCGCAGCGCGCCGGGCCGCCGTCTCGCTGTGCCACGTCTGTCATCATCGCCGTACCCCTCGGACATCGGGCCCGGTGCCCGGATCCCGGGGACGGAAAAGCCCCGGGCTCCAGGAGCCCGGGGCTTTTCGCAGGTCTGTGATCAGGCGCGACCTACGGCTGCCGGACTCCCGGTGCCGTAGTAAAAGTAGTAACGCTGACCGAACACGCCGTCGAGTATGCCCACGTCGGCCGTCGGCGCGCAAGGATTCCCACCAACCGGGCTGCCCCCACGCTCCCATCGGCGCTGCGGAGTCGACCGGCGCCGGTCGCACCGGGCCCGCGGCGCATCGCCGGGGTGCTGCCGGGCGTGCGCGGTCCGGGAGTGTCCGGCCGGCGGCATAGACTCGCCGTGCGATGCATCCTCTCTTCGACCTCTCCGCGTCCCCGCCCGCGTCCGAGCCGGCGCCGGCCCGCCCGCACCGGTCCGGGTCCGCCGGCCGCCGCCTCGACCCGCAGGCGCTGCTCACCGGCCTCAACGGGCCGCAGCGTGACGCCGTCACCCACGCCGGTTCCCCGCTGCTGATCGTCGCGGGTGCCGGCTCCGGCAAGACCCGGGTGCTCACCCACCGGATCGCCTACCTGCTCGCCGCACGCGACGTCCACCCCGGGGAGATCATCGCGATCACCTTCACCAACAAGGCCGCGGGTGAGATGAAGGAACGGGTCGCCGCGCTGGTCGGCCCCCGCGCCCGGCTCATGTGGGTGTCGACGTTCCACTCGGCGTGCGTCCGGATCCTCCGCGCCGAGCACGAGCACGCCGGCCTCAAGTCGACGTTCTCGATCTACGACGCGGACGACTCCCGCCGGCTCATGCAGATGGTCGCGCGGGAGCTGGATCTCGACCCGAAGCGCTACCCGGCCCGCGGGCTCGCCGCCCAGGTCTCCAACCTGAAGAACGAGCTGGTCGACCCCGAGGCGTTCGCGGCCCGGGCCAAGGGCCCCAACGAGCGGGCGCTGGCCGAGGCGTACACGCTCTACCAGCGCCGGCTGCGCGAGGCGCACGCCCTCGACTTCGACGACCTGATCATGACGACGGTGCACCTGCTCCAGTCGCACCCCCACGTCGCGGAGACCTACCGCCGCCGGTTCCGGCACGTGCTCGTCGACGAGTACCAGGACACCAACCACGCCCAGTACGTCCTCATCAAGGAACTGGTCTCCGGCACCGAGGGGCTGGCTCCGGCGGAGCTGTGCGTGGTCGGTGACGCCGACCAGTCGATCTACGCGTTCCGGGGCGCGACCATCCGCAACATCCTGGAGTTCGAACGCGACTTCACCGACGCCCGGACGATCCTGCTGGAGCAGAACTACCGCTCCACCCAGACGATCCTCAACGCCGCCAACGCGGTGATCGACCGCAACACGTCCCGCAAGCCGAAGCGGCTGTGGAGCGACGCCGGCGCGGGCGAGCGGATCGTCGGTTACGTGGCCGACACCGAGCACGCCGAGGCCGACTGGGTGGCCCGGGAGATCGACCGGCTGGTCGACGCGGGCGAGACGCGCCCGGGCGACGTGGCGGTCTTCTACCGCACCAACGCGCAGTCCCGTGTCTTCGAGGAGGTGTTCATCCGGGTCGGCCTGCCCTACAAGGTGGTCGGCGGGGTGCGCTTCTACGAGCGCAAGGAGGTCCGCGACGCGCTCGCGTACCTGCGGGCCGTGGTGAACGACGACGACACGGTGAGCCTGCGCCGGATCCTGAACACCCCGCGCCGGGGCATCGGCGAGCGGGCGGAGGCGTGCGTGGAGGCGCTCGCCAGCCGGGACCGGATCTCCTTCGGCGCGGCCCTGCGCCGGGCCAAGGAGGCGCCGGGCATCTCGACCCGGGCCGCGAACGGCATCGCCGACTTCGTGGCCCTGCTCGACGGCGCCCGCGAGCTGGCCGAGACGGGCACCCCGGAGGAGGTGTTGGAGGCGCTGCTCACCCGCTCGGGCTACCTCACCGAGCTGGAGGAGAGCATCGACCCGCAGGACGCGGGCCGCGTCGACAACCTCCAGGAACTGGTCAGCGTGGCCCGCGAGTACACCGAGCGCATCGAGGCGACCGGCGACGAGGGGGAGCGGGCCACCGTGGCGGGCTTCCTGGAGCAGGTCGCCCTGGTCGCCGACGCCGACCAGGTGCCCACCGACGACCCGGAGCACCAGGGCGTGGTCACCCTCATGACCCTGCACACGGCGAAGGGGCTGGAGTTCCCGGTGGTCTTCCTGACCGGCCTGGAGGACGGCGTCTTCCCGCACCTGCGCTCGCTCGGCGACACCCGGGAGCTGGAGGAGGAGCGGCGGCTCGCGTACGTGGGGATCACCCGCGCCCGGCAGCGCCTCTACCTGTCCCGGGCGGTGACCCGCTCGGCGTGGGGGCAGCCGGCCTACAACCCGCCGTCACGGTTCCTGGAGGAGCTGCCGCCGGAGCTGGTGCGCTGGGAGCGCACCGAGGGGTCGTACACCTCGTGGGCCGGCGGGGGCGGCGGCGTGGGAGGGCGCGCGGACCGCGTGCCCGGCGGGCGCGGCTTCACCGGCGGCACCCCGAAGGCGGCGCAGCTGGCGCGGCAGCTCGGTGTGGACGGCAGCCGGTTGACCACCGCCAGCGAGCTTCCGCAGGCGCCGAAGGTGGCCGCCGGCGACCGGGTCAACCACCAGCGTTACGGCCTGGGCCGGGTCATCGTCGTGGAAGGGCACGGCCCGGGTGCCCGTGCCCAGATCGACTTCGGCGACCAGACCCTCTGGCTGGTGCTCCGGCACGCACCGATCGACAAGCTTTGACGTCCGGCGCCGGAAAGACGGCGAGGCCCGGCCCGGCGTGACCGCCGGGACCGGGCCTCTCCCTCGTGCCGTGGCCGTCAGCAGGCCACGTCGATGCCCCGGGCGCTCAGGAACGGCGCCGGGTCGATCTGGTTCCACATCTGGCCCTGGTGCACCTCGAAGTGCAGGTGCGGGCCGGTGGCGTCGCCGGTGGCTCCCTCGTAGCCGATGACCTGGCCGGCGGTCACCTTGTCGCCCACGCTCACGATCAGGCGGCTCTGGTGGGCGTAGTGGGTCAGGTAGCCGTTGCCGTGGTCGATGAAGACCGAGTTGCCGTACCCGTCGCCGGCGTCACCGGCCTTGACCACGGTCCCGCCGAAGGCGGCGTGGATCGGGGTGCCGGCGGGCATGGCGAAGTCGATACCGGCGTGCTGGGTGCCCCACCGCGGACCGAAGCAGGAGGTGATGGTCGCGCCCTTCATGGGGATGACCCAGGCCGGCTTCGGCTTCACCGTCTTCTTCGGCTTCGGCTTCGCGGTGGTCGGCTTCACCGAGGGCGAGGGGCTGGCGCTGGTCGGGCTCGGTGTCGGGCTGGCCGGTGTGGTCGTCGGCGCGACCGGAGTGCTCGACTCGCGGGCCGAGCGGTCGGCACGGGCGGCGGCGTCGGCACGGGCCTGCGCGTCGACCGAGACCGGGGTCGGGGTCTGGTCACCGCCGGTCGTGGCGATCGCGGCGCCGGCGACGCCGAGGCCGACCACGGCGACCGCCCCGACCACGAGGAGCCGGACGCGACCGGCCGGCCGCCGGTGCCGGACCACCGTGGCGTCGGTGGGCTGCTCGTTCTGGATGGCGCTGTCTTCCTGCACGGGGTGGACCTTCACGAGTCGAGGGGGGTCGGACCCGAACGATCCTGGTGAGGGCGGGTGGGCGGCCCACCGAGGGGTCGCGGCGGCCCGCCCGCCACGGTGTCGCCTGCCGCCCGGTTCGGCACCGGTCGACGGGTTCGTCCCGCTATCTGATCATGAGCGCTGGTGGCACCCGTCACAGTCGCGGGAGTGGCGCGGGTTACTTCGCGGGGAGGAGGGCAGAAAGAAACCGCCCGGATCGGTCGATCCGGGCGGTGAAGGAACGATGCGCAGCGTCAGGACGCCGCTACGTCGTTGTAGTACGTCTCCACTTGTAGCTTGATGTCCACTCCGCGGTCCTGGAGCCACGGCACCGGGTCGACCGGTTCGCCCTTGACATGCACCTCGAGGTGCAGGTGGGAGCCGTAGGAGTGGCCGGTGTTGCCGACGAGACCGAGCTGGTCGCCGGCCTTGACCTGCTGCCCCTCGTGGACGCTGACGGCCGACGAGTGCCCGTAGATCGCCTCGCTGCCGTCCGGGTGCTGGACGATCACCGCGTAGCCGTAGCCACCGAACCAGCCGGCCTTGGTGACCGTGCCGGAGTGGACCGCGACGTACGGGGTGCCCTCGGGGGCGACCAGGTCGACGCCCGTGTGGAGCTGCCCCCAGCGCATGCCGTAGGGCGACTTGAAGTCGTAGCCCTGGAGGGGCAGCAACCAGACGTCGGGCTCACCGGCCTCGTCGGTCCGCGAGTTGTCACGGGAGGCGCGCTCGGCGGTGTCGGCACGGGCCGCGGCGTCCTGGCTGGTGATCGAGGCCTGGCGAAGCTCGTCGAGGACCGTGGGGCTGACGCTCTTCGCGTCGGGCAGGGCGCCCGCGCCGAGCGCGACGACGCCGGCGCCGACGAAGGCGGTGGTGACGACTGCGGCGTAGCGGCTCCGCGGCGGGGTGGGTACACGGCGGCGGCCGCGATATCTATCGGGCTCAGACGACAGGCGCTGGCGCACGCACACCCTCCGTTGTCGGGGTTCCGAAGCGGCTCGCGGACGGCCGGTGAAGCGCCGGTGAACGTCTGCGGGTCGCGTCGTCACCCGTCCGTGGACCTGATGACAACCGTGGACACGTTAGCCAACCGCCACACGAGTCACAAGCCAGACCGCCGAATTGGCGTGTCGTTCTGTCCGTTTGCGTCCATGATTGTTATGCCTCGTGCCGCCGTTCGGTGCCCCGTTTACTGTCCGTTCGTCGCGCAGCGTGACCGATGCGGCGGAGTAGTCCGGCTTGACGACACGGGCGCCGGCGCCCCTCCCGTACGCGCCTGCCCCGCCCGTCGACGCCGCCCCGGGGTGACGTTCCCGGCCCCGACTTCCCGCCCCCGCCCGCCCGGGTTACCGTTCGTTCAGGTGATTGGCCGCGGAGCCGGTGAAAGGTGTGCGCTGATGAGCTCTCGTATTCGGGTCGTCGTGGCCAAGCCGGGTCTGGACGGCCACGACCGGGGCGCGAAGGTGGTCGCCCGTGCCCTGCGGGACGCTGGCATGGAGGTCATCTACACCGGGCTGCACCAGACTCCGGAGCAGATCGTGGAGACCGCGATCCAGGAGGACGCGGACGCGGTCGGGCTCTCCGTTCTCTCCGGTGCGCACATGACCCTCTTCCGGCGGGTGCTCGAACTGCTCGCCGAGCGCGACGCGCGGGACATCGTGGTCTTCGGCGGCGGCATCATCCCCGACGCCGACATCCCCGAGTTGCAGCAGCTGGGGGTCGCCAAGATCTTCACGCCGGGCGCCACCACCACGTCGATCGTGGAGTGGGTGCGGGAGAACGTCGCGCAGCCGGTCAGCTGAGTGCCGGTGGTGCCGCTCAGCGGAGCGGCGACCACCGGTACCTGGAGACGGGGGAGGGGCCGGACGCACCCCTCACACGTCCGGCCCCTCTATGCACGATGCCCCGCCGCCACCCCTCGACCGACAGGGCATCGGCCGTCTCCCGTCATCGCGCTGACCAGCGCTCCGACATCTGACTCAACGACGCCCCCGCGGAGGGGTTACGCACCCGCGGCAACATCGCCCGGACGGTTGACGTGAACCGCTGAAGTCCGGAATCCGGCGCGTACGGGGCAGGGTTGTGCATTACCGCACACCACGCACCCGCTCGGTTGCCACCGGTGTCCACCTCGCTAGGCTGCGGCCAATGGCCTGTTTCAACTGATGACAGGCGTCAAACTGTTTTCTGAACGCTGGTGGCGGCGCGACGGCGCGCCGCGGAGACGGGACGGGACGCGCAATCGTGGACCTGTACGAGTACCAGGGGCGGGACCTGTTCGAGCGGCACGGATTGCCCGTGCTCGCCGGCGGCGTCGCCACGACCCCGGAGGAGGCCCGCGCGATCGCCGAACGCCTCGGCGGCCGGGTGGTCGTCAAGGCGCAGGTGAAGGTCGGTGGCCGGGGCAAGGCCGGCGGCGTGAAGCTGGCCGAGGGCGCGGAGGAGACGGTGGCCCGCGCCACCGACATCCTCGGCATGGACATCAAGGGCCACACCGTCCACAAGGTCATGATCACCGTGACCGCGGACGTGGCCGAGGAGTACTACTTCTCCTACCTGCTCGACCGGGCGAACCGCACCTTCCTCTGCATCGCCAGCGTCGCCGGCGGCATGGACATCGAGCAGGTCGCCGCCGAGACCCCGGAGAAGGTCGTCAAGGCCCCGATCGACGCGGTCACCGGGGTGGACGAGGCCAAGGCGCGCGAGATCGTCACCGCCGCCGGCTTCCCGGCCGAGGTCGCCGACCAGGTCGTCGAGGTCGCCGTCGGGCTGTGGAAGGCCTTCGTGGCCGAGGACGCCACGCTCGTCGAGGTGAACCCGCTGGCCAAGACCGGCGACGGCAAGCTGCTGCTGCTCGACGCCAAGGTGAGCCTGGACGAGAACGCCGGGTTCCGGCACCCGGACCACGAGGCGCTGGTCGACCAGGCCGCGGTGGACCCGCTGGAGCAGGCCGCCAAGGAGAAGGACCTCAACTACGTCAAGCTCGACGGCGAGGTCGGCATCATCGGCAACGGCGCCGGGCTGGTCATGTCCACGCTCGACGTGGTCGCGTACGCCGGTGAGCGGCACGGCGGCGTGAAGCCGGCCAACTTCCTCGACATCGGCGGCGGCGCGAGTGCCGCGGTCATGGCGAACGGCCTGGAGATCGTCCTCTCCGACCCGTCGGTGAAGAGCGTCTTCGTCAACGTCTTCGGCGGCATCACCGCCTGCGACGCGGTCGCGAACGGCATCGTGCAGGCTCTCGCCCTGCTCGAGCAGCGCGGTGAGCAGGTCACCAAGCCGCTCGTCGTCCGGCTCGACGGCAACAACGCCGAGGCCGGCCGGGCGATCCTCGACGGCGCGAACAACCCGCTGATCGAGCGGGTCGACACGATGGATGGCGCGGCCGAGCGGGCCGCCGAGCTGGCCGCTGCGGGGGTCTGAACATGGCAATCTGGCTGACCAAGGACTCGAAGGTCATCGTTCAGGGGATGACCGGTTCCGAGGGCTCCAAGCACACCCGGCGGATGCTCGCCGCGGGTACCACCATCGTGGGCGGCACCAACCCGCGCAAGGCGGGCCAGACCGTCGACTTCGACGGCACCGAGCTGCCGGTCTTCGCCACCGTGGCGGACGCCATGAAGGAGACCGGGGCGGACGTCACCGTCATCTTCGTGCCGCCGCAGTTCACCAAGGCCGCGGTGATCGAGGCGATCGACGCCGGCATCGAGCTGGCCGTCGTCATCACCGAGGGCGTGCCGGTGCACGACACCGCCGCGTTCTGGGCGTACAACGTGGCCAAGGGCGGGCGGACCCGGATCATCGGCCCGAACTGCCCCGGCATCGCCTCGCCGGGCGCCTCCAACGCCGGCATCATCCCGGCCGACATCACCGGCTCCGGCCGGATCGGCCTGGTCAGCAAGAGCGGCACGCTGACCTATCAGATGATGTACGAGCTGCGCGACATCGGCTTCTCGACCTGCGTCGGCATCGGCGGTGACCCGATCATCGGCACCACCCACATCGACGCGCTCGCGGCGTTCGAGGCCGACCCGGACACCGACGCGATCGTGATGATCGGCGAGATCGGTGGCGACGCCGAGGAGCGGGCCGCCGAGTTCATCAAGGCCAACGTCACCAAGCCGGTGGTCGGCTACATCGCCGGTTTCACCGCGCCGCCCGGCAAGACCATGGGCCACGCGGGCGCGATCATCTCCGGCTCGGCCGGCACGGCCGACGCCAAGAAGTCCGCGCTGGAGGCGGTCGGCGTCAAGGTCGGCAAGACGCCGACCGAGACGGCCCGCCTGATGCGGGAGATCATGTCCGCTGGCTGAGTGGACCGTTCCAGGCGAGGGGGTCGACCGGATCGGGTCGGCCCCCTCGGCCGTTTCCCCGTCGCTGTCGCCGTCCCCGCCGCCGTCGCCGCGCCCGTCGCTGTCGCGGTTCCCGTCGCTGTCGCCGTCCCCGCCGCCGTCGCCGCGCCCGTCGTTGTCGCCGTGCCTCTCTGCGGCCGGCGATCGCGGGACTCGCGGTCGTGCGGCGGCGGTATCGGACTGCCGTCGCGGGCGCGGCGTGCCAGAGTAGATCCCGATGTCCCCCGACACCCCTGAGCAACCACGCCGTTCCGGTGCGGTCACCGCCGACGACCGGCCGGTGACCCCTGCCGGTCGGGGCCGGCGGGTGCCCGCCCCACGCGCCGGTGGGTCGCCGCGTGGTCGGGCGCCACTTGCCGTGGCCGCCGCGGTGGCGGCGGTCGGGGCGGCCCTCACCTCGTACCTGCCGGTCGCGGTCGTGCTCGGCCTGGCCCAGCTCAGTGAGGACGCCGGCTCGGTCACCGGGGCGCTGCGTGCCGGTCTGGCCGGCTGGCTGCTCGGCCACGGGGTGCCGCTGGGCACGGACGCGGGCCCGCTCGGGCTCACCCCGCTGGCGCTGACCGCGCTGGTCGTCTGGCGGCTGGCCCGCGCCGGAGTGCACGTCAGCCGGGCCATCGGCGCCCGCGGCGGGCGGTCACCCCGGCAGGCGCTCAGCGCCGCGGCGGCCGTCGCCGCGGGCTACGCGGTGCTCGGCGTGCTCGCCGCGGTGCTGGTCGGTGCCGGCGGCAAGGACGTGTCGCCGGTCCGGTCGGGCGTGACCTTCGCCCTGGTCGGTGCGGTGGCGGCCCTGGCCGGCGCGGCCCGCATCACCGGCGTGTTCGGGCTGCTCGTCGAGCGGTCCCCGGCGGTGCTGCGCGACGGGGTCCGCACCGGCCTGGTCGCCGGTCTGCTCCTGCTCGCGGCGGGGGCGGGGGCCGCCGGGCTCGCGGTGGCCACGGGCGGCGGCGACGCCGCCGACATGATCGGGGCATACCGCACCGGGGTGGCGGGTCAGGCCGGGATCGTCCTCGTGAGCCTCGCCTACGCGCCCAACGCCACCGTCTGGTCGACCAGCTACCTGCTCGGGCCGGGCTTCGCCGTGGGCACCGACACCGCGGTGCGCACCAGCGAGGTGTCGGTCGGCGCGCTGCCGGCCGTACCGCTGCTGGCCGGCCTGCCCCGCGGCCCCGTCGACGGGGTGGGCGCCGCGCTGCTCGCGGTGCCGGTCCTCGCCGGGATGGCCGCCGGCTGGCTGCTCGCCCGGCGTCTGCTGCGGCTCGCCGCCGACGAGCGGGCGCCGCTGGCCTGGGGGCCGCTGCTCGGGCCGGCGGCGATCGCCGGTCCGGTGGCGGGCGTGCTGCTCGGCCTCGCGGCGGCCGCGTCCGGCGGCCCGCTGGGCGGGGGCCGCCTCGCCGAGATGGGCCCGGTCGCCTGGCAGGTGGGGGTGGTCACCACCGCGGTGGTGGCGGCCGGGGCGTTGCTCGGCGCCGCCGCCACACGCGCGCTCACCCGCGCGCCCGCCCGCTGACACGGCAAGGGGCGCCCCGCGGTCCGCGGGACGCCCCTGGGTGTACGCCGTCGGTCAGGGCTCGGTCGGCAGGTTCACGTTGGCGACGATGCCGAGGATGAGCACCAGGATGCCCAGGACCGCGCCGATCGCGCCGCAGATGAGGCCGGCCTTGGCCTGGCCGGCGTTGCTGGCCTGCCCCTGGTCAGCCTTCTGCTTGGCCAGGTAGCCGGTGATGACGCCGGCGATGCCGACCGGGATGCCCAGGTAGAGGCAGCAGACCAGCGGGATCGACGCGATGCCGAGGATCATCGACACGAGGCCGAGCGTGTTGTTCTGCCCGCCCGCCTGCGGGTAGCCGGCGTTCGGGTAGGTGGGGGCGCCACCGTACGGCTGCTGCTGGCCGTACGGGTCCTGGTACGGCTGCTGGCCGTACGGCTGGCCGGACGTGGGCTGCTGGCCGTACGGCGCGGCCGGCGGCTGCTGGCCGTAGGGCTGACCCGACGTGGGCTGCTGGCCGTAGGGCTGGCCCGACGTGGGCTGCTGCCCGTACGGCGCGGCCGGCGGCTGCGCGTACGGGTCGGGCTGCGGGGCGGTCGGATCCTGGTGGGGCTGCTGCTCGTGGGGATCCTGACCGGGGTAACCGGGCTGCATTCGACGAGGCTCCTTGCCTGTTGTCGGTCAGTACGTACTGGTGTCGCTACTGATGATCGCGCCGATGCCGCCCAGAGCGCAGCACAGGATCGCGATCACATACCACGCGATGCCAACGATCAGGGCCCACTTGGACCACTTCCGCGACTCCGTCGCCGCGGCCTGCGCCCCGGCGTAGTCACCCTGCTGGAGGAGCGGGTTGACCTTCGACGCGTTGATGATGGCCGGGATGGCCAGCGGCCAGAAGAGGAAGATCGCAACGATCGACATCGTCATGTTGTTGTTGATCGGCGGCGGCTGCGGAGCTGGATATCCAGGCTGCACGGGGGGCTCCTGTCGTCGGCACGAGTGTCTGATCATGCACCGGGCGTGGGCTGGACGCACACCCGCCCGAGGCAGCGGCAGCGTACCGGTTCCGCGCCTGTCCGGCTGTCGGCCATCGACGGTGCGGGCACGTCCGGTCACCGCGCCGCCGCCCAGACGCTGGTCACTGCGACCTGCCCGATAGGGTGGCCGGGTGACCGAGCCCGCGTCCGCCCGCATCGTCGTCCTCATCTCGGGATCCGGGAGCAACCTGCAGGCGCTGCTCGACGCCACCACCGACCCCGCCTACGGCGCGCGCGTCGTGGCGGTCGGCGCCGACCGGGACGGGATCGCCGGGCTCGACCGGGCCGTCGCGGCCGGCGTGCCGACGTTCGTGGCGCCGCTGAAGGCGTACGACAGCCGGGAGGACTGGGACCGGGCGCTCACCGCGCAGGTCGCCGAGCACCGGCCGGACCTGATCATCTCCGCCGGTTTCCTGAAGCTGGTCGGCCCGCAGTTCCTGGCCGCGTTCGGCGACCGGTACCTGAACACGCACAACACCCTGCTGCCGGCGTTCCCCGGCATCCACGGCCCGCGCGACGCCCTCGCCTACGGGGTGAAGATCACCGGGGCCACCCTCTTCTTCGTCGACGCCGGAATGGACACCGGCCCGATCGTCGCGCAGGTCGCCGTGCCGGTGCTCGACGACGACGACGAGGAATCACTCACCGAGCGCATCAAGTCCGCCGAGCGGCGCCAGCTCGTCGAGCAGGTGGGCCGCCTCGTCCGGAACGGCTGGACGATCACCGGAAGAAAGGTCACTATCCCGTGAGCTCCACTCAGGACGGGCGCCGCCCGATCAGGCGGGCGCTGGTCAGCGTCTACGACAAGACCGGCCTCGTCGAGCTGGCCCAGGCGCTGCACGCGGCCGGCGTGGAGATCGTGTCGACCGGCAGCACCGCCGCGACGATCGCGGGCGCCGGGGTGTCGGTCACCGCGGTCGAGACCGTCACCGGTTTCCCCGAGGTGCTCGACGGTCGGGTCAAGACCCTGCACCCGAAGGTGCACGCGGGTCTGCTGGCCGACCTGCGCAAGGAGTCGCACGTGGCCCAGCTCGACGAGCTGGGGATCGCGCCGTTCGACCTGCTGGTGAGCAACCTCTACCCGTTCCAGGCCACCGTCGCGTCGGGCGCGAGCCTCGACGAGTGCGTCGAGCAGATCGACATCGGCGGGCCCGCGATGGTCCGGGCGGCCGCCAAGAACCACGCCTCGGTCGCCGTGGTGACCGACCCGTCGGCGTACCCGGCGCTGCGCGAGGCGCTCGGCGCGGGCGGCTTCACCCTGACGCAGCGCCGCGCCCTGGCGGCGCGGGCCTTCGCCGACATCGCCGAGTACGACGTGGCGGTGGCCAACTGGTGCGCGGTGCAGCTCGGCGGCGAGCCGGAGTGGCCGGCGTTCGCCGGGTTGGCGCTGCGGTCGCAGCGGGCGCTGCGCTACGGCGAGAACCCGCACCAGGCGGCGGCCCTCTACACCGACCCGGACGCGCCGGCCGGCCTGGCGCAGGCCGAGCAGCTGCACGGCAAGGAGATGTCGTACAACAACTACGTCGACGCGGACGCCGCGTGGCGGGCCGCGAACGACTTCACCGACCAGCCGGCGGTGGCGATCATCAAGCACGCCAACCCCTGCGGCATCGCCGTCGGCGCGGACGTGGCCGAGGCACACCGCAAGGCTCACGCGTGCGACCCGGTCTCCGCGTACGGCGGGGTGATCGCGGTCAACCGGCCGGTCACCGTGGAGCTGGCCGGGCAGGTCGCCGACATCTTCACCGAGGTCGTGGTGGCGCCGGAGTTCGACGCCGGAGCCCTCGAGATCCTCCAGGCCAAGAAGAACATCCGGCTGCTGCGCGCCCCGGCCTGGAACCCGCCGGCAGCCGAGTGGCGGCAGGTCGGCGGTGGCGTACTGGTGCAGATGGCGGACCGGATCGACGCCCCGGGCGACGACCCGGCCAGCTGGCGGCTCGCGGCCGGCGACCCGGCCGACGAGGAGACCCTGCGCGACCTCGCCTTCGCCTGGCGGGCCGTCCGTGCGGTGAAGAGCAACGCGATCCTGCTGGCCCGCGACGGCGCGACCGTGGGCGTGGGCATGGGCCAGGTGAACCGGGTCGACTCGGCGCAGCTGGCCGTCCGGCGGGCCGGCGCCGACCGGGCGCGTGGGTCGGTCTGCGCCTCGGACGCGTTCTTCCCGTTCGCCGACGGGCCGAAGATCCTCATCGAGGCCGGCGTCCGCGCGATCGTGCAGCCGGGCGGGTCGATCCGCGACGAGGAGGTCATCGCGGCCGCCAAGGAGGCCGGCGTAACGATGTACCTGACAAACACCCGCCACTTCTTCCACTAACCCGCCGCGCGCGGGAGGCCGTCGATCATGCAGTTGTGGTGCCCGGACGACCCGGATATGCCCAGTTCATCCACCACCACAACTGCATGATCGACCGGGGATAATGGCCCTGTACGCCGACGCCCCGCGCTCCGTTGTGGAGCGCGGGGCGTCGGTGTTCGCGGATCAACCGCGGTGGGTCAGGCCGCGGCGGGGCGTACCTCGGCGAAGTGGCAGGCCGAGGGGTGCGGGTCGGCGGCACGTGAAACCGTGAGCGGCTCCTCGCGGGCGCAGATGTCCTGCGCCTTCCAGCACCGGGTGCGGAACCGGCAGCCCGACGGCGGGTCGGCCGGCGACGGCACGTCACCGGTGAGGCGGATGATGTTCCGCTCGTGCCGTACCTCCGGGTCCGGCACCGGCACCGCCGAGAGCAGCGCCTGGGTGTACGGGTGGGTGGCGCGCTCGTAGATCTCGTCCTCGGTGCCGATCTCCACGATCTTGCCGAGGTACATCACGGCCACGCGGTCGGAGATGTGCCGGACCACCGACAGGTCGTGGGCGATGAAGATGTACGACAGGCCGAACTCGTCCTGGAGCTGCTCCAGCAGGTTGATCACCTGGGCCTGGATCGAGACGTCGAGCGCCGACACCGGCTCGTCGCAGACGATGATCTCCGGTCGCAGGGCGAGCGCCCGGGCGATGCCGATGCGCTGCCGCTGCCCGCCGGAGAACTGGTGCGGGTACCGGTTGATGTGCTCGGGGTTCAGCCCGACCACGTCCAGCAGCTCCTGCACACGCTTGCGCCGGCTGCCCTTCGGCGCCGCGTCCGGGTGGATCTCGAACGGCTCGCCGATGATGTCGCCGACCGTCATCCGCGGGTTCAGCGAGGTGTACGGGTCCTGCATGACCATCTGCATGTTGCGTCGCAGGCGGCGCAGCTCGGAGCCGGAGGACTTGAACAGGTCCCGCCCCTCCAGGGTGGCCCGGCCCGAGGTCGGCGTCTCCAGCCGCATCAGCAGCCGGGCCAGCGTCGACTTTCCGCAGCCGGACTCGCCGACGATGCCGAGGGTCTCGCCCCGGCGCAGCTCGAAGCTGACGCCGTCCACGGCCTTGACCGCGCCGACCTGCTTCTTGAACAGCACGCCCTGCGAGATCGGGAAGTGCTTGACCACGTTGTCGACCGAGAGGATGGTCTCGCCGCGGACCTTGGTGGAGCTAGCGGGCGCTGTCATCACGCACCTCCTGGGCGAAGTGGCAGGCGCTGGTCCGGCCGTCGCCGAGGACCAGGTCGTGTGGCACCACGTCCACGCAGACCTTCTGCACGTACGGGCACCGGGGGTGGAACGGGCAGCCGGAGGGGATGGCCATGAGGTTCGGCGGCAGCCCCTTGATCGTCGACAGCTCCTGGCCGCGGACGTCCAGGCGCGGGATCGACTCCAGCAGCCCCTTGGTGTACGGGTGCGCCGGCGCCCGGTAGAGCGAGCGGACGTCGGCGTGCTCGACGATGCGGCCGGCGTACATGACGGCGATCCGGTCGGCCACGCCGGCGACGACGCCCAGGTCGTGGGTAATGAGGATCATCGCCATGCCGAGGTCCCGGCGCAGGTCGGCGAGGAGGTCCATGATCTGGGCCTGCACGGTCACGTCGAGCGCCGTGGTCGGCTCGTCGGCGATCAGCACCTTGGGGTTGAGCGCCAGCGCCATCGCGATCATGACGCGCTGCCGCATGCCGCCCGAGAACTGGTGCGGGTAGTCGCCGATCCGCCGCGCGGCGGCCGGGATCTTCACGAGGTCCATCAGCTCGATGGCGCGGCGCCGGGCGTCCGCCCGGGACATCCCCTCGCGCTGGCGCAGCGTCTCGCCGATCTGCCAGCCGACCGGGAACACCGGGTTGAGCGCGGAGAGGGCGTCCTGGAAGATCATCGCGATCTCCTTGCCGCGCACCTGCCGGCGCTGCTCCTCGGGCAGGGCGAGCAGGTCGCGGCCCTGGTAGAGGATCTGCCCGGAGCGGACGTGCGCCGGCGGGCTGTCCAGGATGCCCATGATCGCCTGGGCGGTCACCGACTTGCCGGAGCCGGACTCGCCGAGCACGGCCAGCGTCTCGCCGGCATCCAGGTGGTAGGACACCCCGTTGATGACCCGGGCGACGCCCTCGTTCGTGCGGAACTCGACGTGCAGGTCGCGGACCTCGAGCAGGTGGCCGCCCTCGGGCGTGGCCGAGGCGGGCGTGGGTTGGATGACGGCGTCGGTCATGACTGGTCTGCCTTTCCGCTCGCGACGGCGGGGCTTGCTTCGCTCACTCCTTGCGCTCGCATCACGTCACCGCAGCTTCGGGTCGAAGGCGTCACGGATCGCGTCGCCGAGCATGATGAACGCCAGCACGGTCAGCGCGAGGAAGGCCGACGGGACGATCAGCGGGGTCGCCGACTCCCGCATGTGGATGCGGCCGGTGTCGATGTCCTGGCCCCACGAGATGGTCGGGGCCTTGAGGCCGATACCCAGGAAGGAGAGCGTCGCCTCGGCGGCGATGAACGAGCCGAGCGCGATGGTCAGCACCACGATCGCCGGGGCGAGCGCGTTCGGCAGGATGTGCCGCAGCATGATCCGGCCGTGGCCGGCGCCGAGCATGCGGGCCGCCGCGACGTAGTCCTGCTCCTTCGCGGTGATGACCGAGGAACGCACCACGCGGGCCGCCGTCGTCCAGCCGAGGACGGCCAGTACGAAGATGACTGCGGTGATCCGGGCGTTCGGGCTGGCGCTGCCGATGCGCTTGAGCAGCACGATGGCGGCCAGCAGCAGCGGGATGCCGAGCACGATGTCGATCAGCCGGGAGAGCACCGCGTCCACCCAGCGGCCGAAGTAGCCGGCCAGCAGGCCGACGGCCAGCGCGATGATGCCGGTGAACAGCGCGGACAGCGCGCCCACCAGGAGCGAGGCCCGGGAGCCGTAGACCGCACGGGCGTACGTGTCGCAGCCCTGGAAGTCGTACCCGAAGATCGCGCCGGCGGACGGCCCGGAGTTCTGCCGCGAGAGCACGCAGTCCTGCGGGTCGTTCGAGGTGAACAGGCCGGGGGCGATGGCCATCAGGCTGACGGCCGTCACCAGGGCCAGCGAGATCCAGAAGATCGGGTTGCGGCGCAGGTCGCGCCAGGCGTCGCCGGCGAGGCTGCGCGGCTTGTGCGAGGTGCCGATCTTGTCTGGCGTGCCGGGCTCGCCCGAGGGGCCACGCCGGGCGGCCTGGTTCTCGGTCGCCGCCACCGTTTCGAAGTCACTCATGCCTGTACCTCGCTCCGCTCGGTGCCGGTACGAGCGCCCGAGCACGCTGCGTTGATCATTCGTTCGCCACGCTCACTCATAGCGGATCCTCGGATCGAGTACGGCGTACAGGACGTCCACCAGGAGGTTCGAGATCAGGTAGACCACGACGAGGACGCTCACGAAGCCCACGACCAGGGGGCCGTCCTCGGTGCGGATGCCGCGGAAGAGGTTGAAGCCGACGCCGGGGATGTTGAAGACGCCCTCGGTGATGATCGCGCCGCTCATCAGGTTGCCCAGCTCGACGCCGAGGAAGGTCACCACGGGGATGAGCGAGTTGCGCAGGACGTGGACGCTCACGATGCGCCGCTTGACGAGGCCCTTCGACCGGGCGGTCCGGACGTAGTCGGCGCGCAGGTTCTCCGCCACCGAGGTACGGGTGAGCCGCAGCGCGGTGGCCAGGGAGAGCGACCCGAGCACGATGCCGGGCAGCAGCAGGGCGTAGAAGCTCGGCTCGGCTCCCGCGGTGGGCGGGAAGAGCTGCCACTTGACGCCCAGGAAGTACTGCGCGAGCGGCGCCAGCACGATCGTGGGGATGCCCAGGACCAGCAGCGTGAGCACCAGCGTCGAGTTGTCGAAGATGCCGGCGCGGCGGATGCCGGCGATCACGCCGGACGTCACGCCGAAGACCACGGCCACGGCGAGCGCGATGAGCGCCAGCTTGACGGTGACCGGCCAGGCCTGCTGGAGGATGTCGCCGATCTGGCGGCCGGTCAGTGACTGGCCGAGATCACCCTGGAGCAGGCTCCGGACGTAGTCGAAGTAGCGGTAGAAGAAGCCACCGACGCCGGTCTGGTCGAGGTGGTACTTCTCGGTCAGGTATGCCCGCTGCGCCGCGGTCACCGGGCGCTCTCCCGCGAGGGCCTGGATCGGGTCGGTCTGGCCGGCGAACATCAGCGCGTAGACGATCAGCGTGGTCCCGAAGAATGCCAGGACCATCTGCAGAAGGCGCCGCAGGATGAAGCGGAACATACTTTCCAGTCTCTCCGGAAAAATGCGAAGGGGTCGCAGGACGACTTCTCTGGGCGTACCGGAAAAATCCGCGACCCGGTCCCCGGCCCGAGGGCCGGCGCCGGTACCGGCCCGGGTGGTGGACGACCGGGCGGGTGCGGGTGTGCCCGGGCCACCCGGGGGTTACCCGGGTGGCCCGTGCCGCGGTCAGCTCAGCTGGCCGCCTCGATCTTGACCAGGTTGACGCGCTGGGAGGCGTCCATCTCGACGTTCTGGACCTTCGTCGAGTGCCCGAACACGTTCTGCCCGAAGCGGAGCGGGATCACGGGCATGTCCTTGGCCAGGATGTCCTCGGCCTGCTGGTACTTCTTGATCGCCTCTTCCTGGGACGGCGCCGCGGCGCCCTCCTTCACCAGCTTGTCGAACTCCGGGTTGCTGTAGCCGTAGTAGTTCGACGAACCGTTGGTGCTGTACAGCGGGCCCAGGTAGTCCTCCATGGAGGGGTAGTCCATGACCCAGCCCATGCGGAACAGGCCCACCGGCTGCTTCTTCTCGACCTTGTTCAGCAGGTCGGAGAACTTCGGCTCGGCCGCGCCGACGCAGTCCACGCCGAGGTTGGCCTTCAGCTGGTTGCAGGTCGCGTCGACCCAGTCCTTGTGACCGCCGTCGCCGTTGTAGGAGATGGTGATCTTCGACGGGCCGTTGGCGGCCTGGTACAGGCTCTTCGCCGCGGCGGGGTTGAACTGGCCCGCGTCGCCCGTGGTGTTGTCACGGTAGCCCGGCAGGATCGGCGACACGAACGAGCGCGCCGGCTGCTGCGAGTTCTTGAAGATCGACTTGGTGATCTCGTCCCGGTCGATCGCCATCGAGATCGCCTTGCGCACGTCCGGGTTGCTGTAGTCCTTGTCGAACGTGGGGAACGCCAGGAACTGGAACGACGACATCGGGCTGGTCTGGTACCGGTCGCCCAGGTCGGTCGGCGCGGTGCTCAGGTTCTCGGTCGGGATCGTCGGCAGCACGTCGAGGTTGTCCGCCAGGACGTCCGCGTACGCCGCGGTGAGCTGCTGGTAGATCCGGAACTCGATGTCCTTGACCTTCGGCTTCTCCAGCGGGTACGCGTCGTACCGCTCGACCTCGATCTTGCTGTCGTGCTGCCAGTTGCCCTTCATCTTGAACGGGCCCTGGCCGATCGGCGCCTGCTCGTAGCTGTCCTTGAGCACACCCGGCGCGGAGAACGCGGCCTCCGGCAGCGGGTAGAACGCGTTGTAACCGAGCATCGTCTTGAAGTCGGTGTACGGCGCGGAGAGCGTCACCTGGAAGGAAAGGTCGTCCAGCTTCTTGAGGCCGGACAGGGTCTTGGCCTTCGGCTTCTCGCCCTGCAGGTCCTGGTAGCCAGCGATCTTGTCGAAGAAGTAGCTGGCGCCCTGGCCGTTCGGCGCGTAGGCGCCGTAGTTCCAGGCGTTGATGTAGTCGTCGGACGTGACCTTCTCACCGTTGTGGAAGGTGAAGCCGTCCTTCAGCTTGATCGTCCAGACCGTGTTGTCCGACGACGTCACGGACTCGGCGGCGACCTCGACCGGCTTGTTCTGCGCGTCGTAGTCGACGAGCGGCGCGAACAGGCCGGAGATCACCTGGGAGCCCGATGTCTCCGTGGTGTTGGTCGGGACCAGGTGCTGCGGCTCGGCGATCTGGATGCTGACCGCACCGGAGCCGTTGCTGCCGGACCCACCGTCTCCGCCGCTGCCGCAGGCCGCCAGGCCCAACGTCACCGCGAGCGGGAGAGCGGTCCAGGCGGCGAGTCTACGAACTCGCATGGAGCCTCCTCATTCTCCTCACACTGCGCAGTCAAGCCCGACGTTGGGTAACGCTGCGCAACGACGGGCAACGGTAGGTCGTCGGCGGTTCTTCGGCAACGAGGCGGTTTCGACTCCGTAACAAGCCGACCAGGGTGCTCTTGCCCGAGGGGCGGCGGCCTGCTACTCCCCGGCGGAAGTTGTGGCCATGAAGTGCGGTTTTCCGGCACGTTCGCGAGGCCCGTCGCGCTTTTACTTCCCCTCGGTGCGGTCTGTGCCGGCCCGCCCGAATTCATACCCGGACGGCCTAGCCGTCCCGTCCGGCCGTGATGGAATCCACATTCCAGCAACCCTGAGTGACGAACATCATGTCACGCACAGTCACGAATGCATGCGCCGGACAGGGCCCTCGTGCCCCCCGCCACCCGGGTCGTGGCGGATCGGGGACGCCGGGCGTGAGACGATCAGGACGTGACGGCGACGCTTCTGGACGGCAAGGCGACCGCGGCGGAAATCAAGGACGAGCTGCGGGCGCGGGTCAAGGCACTGGCCGAACGCGGCATCACCCCGGGCCTGGGCACGGTCCTGGTCGGCTCCGATCCGGGCTCGCAGGCGTACGTCAACGGCAAGCACCGGGACTGCGCGGAGGTGGGCATCGCCTCGATCCGCCGGGAGCTGCCGGCCGACGCCACCCAGGAGCAGGTCGAGGCCGTGCTCGCGGAGCTGAACGCCGACCCGGCGTGCCACGGCTACATCGTCCAGCTCCCGCTGCCGGCCCACCTCGACACCCAGCGGGTGCTGGAACTGATCGACCCGGCGAAGGACGCCGACGGCCTGCACCCGGTCAACCTCGGCCGGTTGGTGCTCGGCTACCCGGGCCCGCTCCCGTGCACGCCGCGCGGCATCGTGGAACTGCTCCGCCGCCACGACGTGGCGCTGCGCGGCGCGAAGGTCGCCGTGGTCGGCCGGGGCAACACCGTCGGCCGTCCGCTCGGCCTGCTGCTCACCCGCCGCAGCGAGAACGCCACCGTGACGCTCTGCCACACGGGCACGCTCGACCTCGCCCAGCACACCCGGGCGGCCGACATCGTCATCGTGGCGGCCGGCGTCCCGGGCCTGCTGACCGCCGACATGATCACGCCTGGCGCGGTGGTCGTGGACGTCGGCATCACCCGCGTGGTCGGGCCGGACGGCAAGGGCCGCTACACGGGTGATGTGGACCCGGGCGTGGTCGAGGTGGCCGGCGCGCTGGTCCCGATGCCCGGCGGTGTCGGGCCGATGACGCGGGCCATGCTGCTGACCAACGTGGTCGAGCGCGCCGAGCAGGGCTGAGACGCCCCGGGGGTCCCCTCCCGACCGGTCCCGGCATAACCGTCCGCCCCTGGCCGGATCGGTGCCAGGATGGCTGATACGGTCCGGAAAACCGACTGGTATCAGGGAGTGGGACGACCATGGGTAAGAAGGTCACTGTCGTCGGCGCCGGCTTCTACGGCTCCACCACCGCACAGCGCCTGGCCGAGTATGACGTCTTCGACACCGTCGTGATCACCGACATCGTCGAGGGCAAGCCCGCCGGCATCGCACTGGACCTCAACCAGTCGCGTGCGGTCGAGGGCTTCGAGACCAAGGTCGTGGGCGCCACCACCGGCCCGAACGGCGAGGGCTACGAGGCGATCGAGGGCTCCGACGTCGTGGTGATCACCGCCGGCCTGCCCCGTAAGCCGGGCATGAGCCGGATGGACCTGCTCGAGACGAACGCCAAGATCGTGCGCCAGGTCTCCGAGAACGTGGCCAAGTACGCCCCGAACGCCGTCGTGATCGTCGTATCGAACCCGCTCGACGAGATGACCGCGCTCGCCCAGATCGCCACCCAGTTCCCGAAGAACCGCGTGCTCGGCCAGGCCGGCATGCTCGACACCGCCCGCTTCACCAACTTCGTGGCCGAGGCGCTGAACGTCCCGGTGAAGTCGGTGAAGACGCTGACCCTCGGCTCGCACGGCGACACCATGGTGCCGGTGCCGTCGAAGAGCACCGTCAACGGCAAGCCGCTGCGTGAGGTCATGCCCGACGACCAGAT
The DNA here is from genome assembly GCF_003626655.1 of Micromonospora costi. GTDB lineage: Bacteria > Actinomycetota > Actinomycetes > Mycobacteriales > Micromonosporaceae > Micromonospora > Micromonospora costi. The sequence goes on along the minus strand of NZ_RBAN01000003.1, from coordinate 457,190 downwards.
CGAGGACCTGGTCGTCCGCACCCGCAACGGTGGCGCCGAGGTCGTCGCGCTGCTCAAGACCGGTTCGGCGTACTACGCGCCGTCCGCCGCCGCGGCCCGCATGGCCAAGGCGGTGGCCGAGGACTCCGGCGAGGTCATGCCGGTCTGCGCCTGGGTCGACGGGCAGTACGGCATTTCCGGCGTCTACCTGGGCGTCGAGGCCGAGATCGGCGCCGAGGGCGTCAAGCGGGTCGTCGAGACCGACCTGGACGCCGACGAGCTGGCCAGCCTCAAGGAGGCGGCCGAGGCCGTCCGCTCCAAGCAGGCCGACATCGCCAACATGTGACCTGAGCACCACCCGTGGGAGGGGCGCGCCGGCACCGCCGGCGCGCCCCTCCCACGTCCGGCCCGCGCCCCGTCCCCGCGCGCTGCCGCATCCGTCCCGGTCCAGCCCGGTGATCAAGAGGTTCGCGTCAGCCCGGCGGCGGATCCTGACGCAAACCTCTTGATCACCGTTGCTGGCGCGGACCTCGGGGTCAGAGGCGCACGAACGCGGGGCCCAGGTGGGGGGTGGCCAGGACCGTGGGGCCCGCTGCGGCCAGGGCACGGAGCAGCGTCGTGCGGGAGGTACGGGCCGTCGGCGGGTCCATCTCGTGGGCGTACGCCAGCTCCGGGTCGACCAGTTGCACGGCGTGCACCAGCAGGTCGCCCGTGAGCAGCAGCCGCTCGTCGCCCGCGTCCACCAGCACGCACTGGTGGCCGGGTGTGTGTCCCGGCGTCGGCAACAGCCGTACGCCCGACCCGATCGTCGCCTCGCCGTCGACCTCCCGGAGCCGGCCGGCGGCGCGCAACGGCGCCACGAGACCGGCCCGCAGCCCCGGGTTGACCCGGTCGACGGCGGCCACCTCGGCGCGCTGGAGCAGGTAGGTGGCGTTGCGGAAGTACGGCGCGCCCGGCGATCCGGTGACCGCCCAGCCGACGTGGTCGGTGTGCAGGTGGGTCAGCACCACCGTGTGGACGTCGGCCGGGTCGATGCCGGCGACGGCGAGCTCGGCGGGGAGGCGGCCCGGCACCGGCGCCCAACTCGCGGCGGGTGAGCCGGCCGGCCCGATCCCGGCGTCGACCAGGGTGACGGGCCCGTCGCCGACCCGGATCGCGAAGCAGCGGAAGCGCAGCCACCACTGTCCGTCGCCGGTGACAGCGGTCGGGTCCCGCCGGTCGGCCTCCCGCCACTGGCCGGACGTGGCGGCCGGGAACGCCTCCGCGCGGGGCTGGAAGAAGGGCCCCTCGCCGTCGGTGATCGGGATGACCGTGATAGACCCGAGGGTGCGGCTCAGCGACATCGGATGATGGTGCCACTGATCCTCATGGCCGGGCGTTCCTGTCCCCGCCCACGCCCTCGTCCGGGCAGGTCACCGGCCGGACGGAGCCCGAGTGGGGAACGCCGGCCCGTTCCAGTACGCTCGTACTGCTTGAGCACGTGTCCCCCGAGAGGAGCGCCGGCCGATGGCGAAGATCAAGGTAAACAACCCGGTCGTGGAGCTCGACGGCGACGAGATGACCCGGATCATCTGGAAGCAGATCCGGGAGCAGCTGATCCTGCCCTACCTCGACGTCGACCTGCGTTACTACGACCTCTCGATCCAGTACCGCGACGAGACCGACGACCAGGTCACCGTCGACGCCGCCAACGCCATCAAGGAGCACGGCGTCGGCGTCAAGTGCGCGACGATCACCCCGGACGAGGCCCGCGTCGAGGAGTTCGGCCTCAAGAAGATGTGGCGGTCGCCGAACGGCACCATCCGCAACATCCTCGGCGGTGTCGTCTTCCGCGAGCCGATCATCATGTCCAACGTGCCGCGGCTCGTCCCCGGCTGGACCAAGCCGATCATCATCGGCCGGCACGCCCACGGCGACCAGTACAAGGCCACCGACTTCGTCGTCCCCGGCCCGGGCACGGTGACCATCACCTACACCCCGGCCGACGGCTCCGCCCCCATGGAGGTGGAGGTCGCCAACTTCCCCGGCGGCGGCGTCGCCATGGGCATGTACAACTTCGACGACTCGATCCGCGACTTCGCCCGCGCCTCGATGCGCTACGGCCTGGACCGCGGCTACCCGGTCTACCTGTCCACCAAGAACACGATCCTCAAGGCGTACGACGGCCGGTTCAAGGACATCTTCGCCGAGGTGTTCGAGAACGAGTTCAAGGCGGAGTTCGAGGCTGCCGGCCTCACCTACGAGCACCGGCTGATCGACGACATGGTCGCCGCCGCGCTCAAGTGGGAGGGTGGCTTCGTGTGGGCCGCCAAGAACTACGACGGTGACGTGCAGTCCGACACCGTGGCCCAGGGCTTCGGCTCGCTCGGCCTGATGACCTCCGTGCTCATGACCCCGGACGGCCGCACGGTTGAGGCCGAGGCCGCGCACGGCACCGTCACCCGGCACTACCGGCAGTGGCAGAAGGGCGAGAAGACTTCGACCAACCCGATCGCGTCGATCTTCGCCTGGACCCGGGGCCTCGCCCACCGGGGCAAGCTGGACGGCACCCCGGCCGTCACCGAGTTCGCCAACACCCTGGAGCGGGTCTGCATCGAGACCGTCGAGGGCGGCCAGATGACCAAGGACCTCGCGCTGCTGATCTCGCGGGACGCCCCGTGGCTGACCACCGACGAGTTCATGAACGCGCTCGACGAGAACCTGGCGCGCAAGCTCGCCTGACCCTCGTCAGCACCGTACGGGCCCGCCGGCACTCCCGCCGGCGGGCTCCGTCGTTCCCAGAAGCTGGCGGGCTCCGTCGTTCCCCGGGGGCCGGCGGGTCAGCGACCTCGGCCGGGGGACGTGGGAGCGTTTTCCGTCACCCGAACCGGCGCGCCTCGTTGACCAGGGTGGACGAGATGCCAGTCGCGTCCAGGAAGGTTGACCGCGGTAGCCGCGCGGCACTCGTGCCGATCAGCCAGCCTTCCCGGCTGTCGTGCACAGCCAGCCGTCCCTTCCCTGCGGGGGGCCCTGTCCCGGGCCCCCCGCGCCCTGTCCGGGCGACCATCCGCGCCACACCCAGGGCCGGCGATCGTCCGAGCCGTGCCCAGGGCGGCGACCATCCGCGCCACGCGCAGGGCCGGGCGTCAGGCGGCGCGGAGGAGTTCGGCGGCGCGCTCGGGCGCGATGTCGTTGATGAAGACACCCATGCCGGACTCCGAGCCGGCCAGGTACTTCAGCTTGTCCTTCGCCCGCCGGATGCTGAACAGCTGCAGGTGCAGGTGGCCGAACTCGCGGTCGATCCGCACGGGCGCCTGGTGCCACGCCGCGATGTACGGCATGGGCAGGTCGAACAGCGCGTCGAAGCGGCGCAGCAGGTCCAGGTAGAGCGGCGCGAAGGCGTCCCGCTCGGCGTCGTCGAGGGCCGGGATGTCGGGCACCGGCCGGTGCGGCGCGACGTGCACCTCGAACGGCCACCGGGCGGCCGCCGGGACGTACGCCGTCCAGTGCTCGTTGGTCGCGACCACCCGCTCGCCGGCGGCCCGTTCGGCGGCGAGCACGTCGGCGTAGAGGTTGCCGCCGAGGGTGCGCTCGGCGTAGCGGCGGGCCGCGCCGAGGAACGCCCGCGAGCGCGGCGTGACGAAGGGGTACGCGTAGATCTGCCCGTGCGGGTGGTGCAGCGTCACCCCGATCTCCACGCCCCGGTTCTCGAAGCAGAACACCTGCTCCACGCCGGGCAGCTCGCCCAGCGCCACCGTCCGGTCGGCGAGGGCGTCGAGCACCGTGCGCACCCGGCCGGGGGAGAGGCTGGCGAACGATGCGTTGTGGTCGGAGGTGAAGCAGACCACCTCGCAGCGCCCGACCCCGGGCCGCAGCGGGGTGAACGGCGTGACGTCCCCGGGCTCGTCGGCGACCCGGCCGCTCAGCGACGGGAACCGGTTCTCGAAGACCACCACGTCGTAGTCGGGCGCGGGGATCTCGGTGAGCCGGTCGCCCACTGACGGGTCGAGCGGGCACTGGTCGGCGGGCGGCAGGAAGGTGCGGGTCTGCCGGTGGACGGCGACCGCCACCCACTCGTCGGTCAGCGGGTCGTAGCGGAGCTGGGAGGCGGGTGGCGGGGGTGGCAGCTCGCGCCGGTCCGGCTGGTCGCGGACGGCGTCGTCCCGCTCGTCGAAGTAGATCAGTTCCCGGCCGTCGGCCAGCCGGATCGCGGTGCGCTTCACTCCGCCGCCCCTCCAGTCGTCGGCGAGCCGATCGTCCGGCCCGCCTCCGTCGCCCTCACCATCACCAGTTCACCCACGTGGTCGCCCAGTACCCGCCGTGCCGCCGCCGGCAATCCGTCGTCGGTGACCAGCACGTGCGCGGCGGACAGCCCGACGATCGAGGAGATGCCGACCGTGCCCCACTTGGTGTGGTCGGCGAGCACCACGAGCCGGTCCGCCGCCGCGACCAGCGCCCGGTCGGTCTCCGCCTCCATGAGGTTGGGCGTGGTGAAGCCCGCCCGTTCGCTGATCCCGTGGACGCCCAGGAAGAGCAGGTCCAGGTGCAGCGACCGGATCGCGCCGACGGCCAGCGGCCCGACCAGCGCGTCGGACGGCGTCCGGACCCCGCCGGTGAGCACCACCGTCTGGTCCGATCGGCCGCCGGCGTGCAGGATCTCCGCCACCGGGAGCGAGTTGGTCACCACGGTCAGCCCTGGCACGTCCACGAGCCGGCGCGCCAGTTCGGCGGTGGTGGTGCCAGCGGAGAGCGCGATCGCCCCGCCGGGCGGTACGAGCTGCGCCGCCCGCTCGGCGATGGCCGCCTTCTCGCCGGGCTGCCGCACCGACTTCGCCCGGAACCCGGGTTCGTCGGTCGAGCCGGGCCCGGCCAGGGTCGCGCCGCCGTGCACCTTGGCCAGCAGGCCGCGGTCGTGCAGGGTCTCCAGGTCGCGCCGGATCGTCATGTCCGAGACGCCGAACTCGGCCGCCAGCTCGGTGACGCGTACCCCGCCCGCGGCCCGGACCCGCTCCAGGATGGCCGCCTGCCGCTGCTGCGCCAGCATCCGTCCCACCTCCGGCCGTGTCGCGCACTCTCACGCGGTCAAACGTGTTCCAACAAGAACGAACACTAGCGCGTAGCCGGAAACGGTGGAAGGAACGGGGGTGGTCCGGCGGTCAGACGGACGGCAGCTTCGGCTCGACCCAGCCGGTCTCGGTGAGGTGGTGCAGCACGACCTGGACGGCCTCGTCGATGGTCAGGTCGCTCGTGTCCACCACCAGGTCGGCGTCGGTCGGCTCCTCGTACGGGTCGTCCACGCCGGTCATGCCGGTGAGCAGGCCGGCGCGCGCCCGCGCGTACAGGCCCTTGCGGTCGCGCCGCTCGCACACCTCCAGCGGGGTGGCGACGTGCACCAGCAGGAAACCCGCACCGGCCGCGAGCGCCATCTCGCGGGCCGTGGCCCGGGCCGCGGCGTACGGGGCGATGGGGCAGCAGATGGCCACCCCGTGGTGGCGGGCGATCTCCGCCGCCACCCAGCCGATCCGGCGTACGTTCAAGTCCCGGTCGGTCTTGGTGAACCCCAGCCCCGCCGAGAGCTCCCGGCGTACGACGTCGCCGTCGAGCAGGGTGACCGTCCGCTCGCCGCCCTCCCGCAGCGCGTCGGAGAGCCCACGTGCGATGGTCGACTTGCCCGAACCGGAGAGCCCGGTCAGGAAGACCACGAGCCCGCGGTGCCGGCGCGGCGGTCGGGCCCGGGCCAGCTCCCTCGCCACCGCGGGCGGCGTGTGCCACTCGGGCAGCGGGAACCCCCGGTCCAGCAGGTCCTCGATCTCGTCCTGGGTCAACGCCAGCCGCCGGTTGCGCGGCGGGATGTCCTCCCGCCACCGCCACTGGCCGTCGCGGTTGTCGTAGGCCAGCTCGCGCGGCACCAGCACCCGCAGCCCGGCGCCGGCGAGCATGTCGCCGGTGGAGAGCAGGTGGGTCACGCCGTACGCGGCCGACACCCGGGCCCGCAGCAGCGCGTCGCTGATCTCGTCGGGGCGGCGGGAGAGCGGCACCGCGACCAGGGTGGCCGGCGGCATCCGGTCGCGCGCCGCGAACACGGCGCGTACCAGCGACTCGGGCGGCAGGCCCCGGCCGTCCTCGCCGACCGGGATCAGGACCAGCAGGTGCGCGCCGAGCGTACGGGCCGCGTGCGCGATCTGGGCGAGCTGCGGCCGGTGCAGCGGACGGTCGGCGACGACACCGAGCACCCGGCCGGGGGGCAGCAGCGCGCGTACCTCCTCCGGGCTGCGGCGCAGCCGCTGGAACGGCCCGTGGCCGCCGTCGCCCAGCCGGCGCACGACGCCACCGACACCGGCCACGCCGTCGCGGACCGGCCACGCGTCGGCCACCTCCAGCGCGGCCATCGGGGCGCCCTCGCCGTCGGTGAGCACCAGGGTGCGGCGGGCCGGGTCACGCGGGTCGAGCGCCTGGGCGAGCGCCGCGGGCACCTGGAGGGTCACCGGGACCTGCCACGGGCTGCCGTCGGCGAGCCGCCCGCGGCGACTCACCGAGACCAGGTCGGCCCGGGTCATGAAGCCGGTCAGCGGGGCGTACGCCCCGATCAGCAGTAGCTCCAGGTCGGCCAGCTCTCCCGGACGCGGCGTGTACGCCGGCGCGTCCCGAAGCACCTCCTCGGGCAGCACCCACCCGTCGCTCATCACACCCCCCACTCGCTGGCCGGCACACAGTTTCTCAGTCGACCGCCGATCGGTCGAGGGTGCCACTCCACCCCGCCGCCCGGCGCTGCCGGTCGGTCCATTCCGGTGCGCACGGGTCAGCCGCGCCGGCCGCCCTTGGCGAGCGCGACCAGGTCGTCCGGCACCCGCTGTCGGACCGACCGCTTGAGCCGGGTGAGGAACGAGTCCTCCAGCACGCGCGGCGGCGCCCCGTCGGCGGCGCAGTGCACCACCAGCGGCAGCAGGGCGTCCAGCATCCAGCCCATGCTGGTGAGCCGCGTCTTGAGCCGCCACGTCCCGGCGGTGCGGCCGCCGTTGACCGTCGAGACGTCGACCGTCATGGTCGCCCGGTGGACGGCGTGACCCGTGCCGTCCGGCCCGGCCACGCGCTCGACCGTGAACTCCACGGGCAGGAAGACCTCCTCGTTGGTCTCCACGTGACGGGCCACCACGTCCAGCCGGCCGCTGCGCAGCGCCTTCGTCACGTCGCGCAGCTCCGGGGCGATGCCGTCGACCGGCGGCAGCAGCAGGTCCCGGTCGCCCTCCAGGCTGACGCGGACCGGCCGCCGGCCGGACTCGAGCCAGGCGTGGACCGCGAGCGTCAGCGTCGTACCGGAGAGTTCGTACCGCTCCACCCGCGCGGTCGCGTGCAACGCCGCCTCCCACCGGGCGAAACGCCGCAGGTCCGAAAGCCGGTCCTCGGCGGCGAGGTGGGCGAGGATGCGCAGCATCGGCGGCAGCCCGCCGGCCACCCCCGGAGCGAACCGCTCCCGGATGATGTCGCGGACCTCGGCGGCGACCTGCGCCACCCACTGCGGCGACGCCTCCAGCATCCGCCGGCCCCGTAGCCGGTTGAGCATCTCGTTGCGCAGCCAGCGGCGGTGCAGCCGGTCCCGCAGCCGGCCGGGCTCCACGTGCGCGTCGACGACGTCCAGCGCCTCACGCAGGGCCGCGTAGTACTCGGCGGGGTCCATCTCGACGGCAGTCACGCCGCCACCGTCGTCCCGGCGGGTGTGGTGGTAGCAGGTGTAGTCCGACAGCACGCACGTCCGCTTCGACAGCAGGTACGCCCGCACCACCATGCGGTGGTCCTCCAGGCGCCGCGGCCACCCCTCCGGGAACCGCAGCTCGTGCTCGTCGAGGAACGCCCGCCGGAACATCTTGTGGCACGTGAGGCTGTCGATCAGCGGGGCGTTCTCCAGCGTGGCGTCGAACCGGTTGCGCCGGAACAGCTCGCGCGGCACCCCCCGACCGTGCCCGGCCATCCGGCCGATCACCACGTCGGCGTGGTGCGTCGTGGCCGTGTCGTACAGCCGCTCCAGGGCCTCGACGCCGAGCCAGTCGTCGTCGTCGACGAACATCACGTACTCGCCGAGGGCGTGCGCGACGCCCACGTTGCGCGGCCGCGACGGCCAGCCCGAGTTCTCGATGTGCACGACCCGGAGGTGCGGGTGGGCGGCGGCGAGCGCGTCGAGGCGGGCGCCCGTGTCGTCGGTCGAGCCGTCGTCGACGAAGACGGCCTCGAACTGCGCGGCCGGCAGCGACTGCTTGAGCAGCGAGTCGACGAGTCGCCCGATCCGTGGCCCGCAGTTGTACGCGGGCACCACCACGCTCACCTTCGGAGGGGCGCTCGTGTCGCCGGTCATCTTCTCTCCCGATCGGCGTAGGTCACCGCCCGCGGTGGTCGTGCCATCCGCGGGCGGCGATGAACCGCTCCATTGTGAGGGTCGCGGGTCGTCGGCGGAACCCGCGGTTCGACGTCGATCCCTAGGGGCCGCTCCGGCGAGGATCAGGGGAGCGTCGGGGGCGGCGCTGGCCCCACGAGGGGCGTCGGCTGCCTACGCTGGGCGGCGTGACACTCATCGCGACCGAGTCGCTGACCAAGACGTACGGAGGTGGGGTCAGGGCGTTGGCCGACCTCACCGTCGCGGTCGAGCCGGGGATCATCGGGCTGGTCGGCGCGAACGGCGCCGGCAAGTCGACTTTGATCAAGATCCTGCTCGGCCTGCTCGCCCCGACCAGCGGGCGGGTCCGGGTGCTCGGCCTGGACCCGACCACCGACTCCGCCGCCGTACGGGCCCGGGTCGGCTACATGCCCGAGCACGACGCGCTGCCGCCGGACCTCACGGCCGCCGAGCTGGTGACGCACCTCGGCCGGATCAGCGGGCTGCCCCGTACGGTCGCCCGCGAGCGGGCCTCCGAGGCGCTGCGGCACGTGGGCCTCTACGAGGAGCGCTACCGCCCGGTCGGCGGCTACTCGACCGGCATGAAGCAGCGGGTGAAGCTCGCCCAGGCGCTGGTCCACGACCCGGACCTGCTGCTGCTCGACGAGCCGACCAACGGTCTCGACCCGGCCGGCCGCGACGCCATGCTGGCCCTGGTGCACCGGATCGGCACCGAGTTCGGCATCTCGGTTCTGGTGTGTTCACACCTGCTCGGCGAGGTGGAGCGGATCTGCGACACCCTCGTCGCCATCGACGGCGGCCGCCTGCTGCGGGCCGACCACATCTCGGCCATGACCTCGGCCACCGACGTGCTCGCCGTCGAGGTCAGCGAGGGCACCGAGGAGCTGTCCGCCCGGCTCGCCGCGCTCCAGCTGCCGGTCCGCCGGGACGGGCGGCTGCTGCTCGTCGAGCTGGCCGACGACGCCACCTACGACCTGATCCTCGGCGCGGTCGCCGAGCTGGACCTGCCGTTGCACCGGCTGGACCAGCGGCGGCACCGGGTGGCCGAGCTGTTCGCCACGAGGGAGCCCAGCCATGCCTGAGCCGACCGGTGTCATCCACGACATCGGCTACCAGCGCTACACCGGCCCGCTGCTGGGCCGCCGGCACGTCTTCGGCGCGCTCTACCTGCACGGGTTGCGCACCGCGTTCGGGCTGGGCCGCAGCGCCAAGGCCAAGATCTTCCCGTGGCTGGTGGTCGGCATCGTGACGGTGGTCGCCGCGGGCGTCACCGCCGTACGCAGCCAGATCGGCGAGGTGGTGATGACGTACGCGCAGTTCGCCGACAACATGAGCTGGCTCGTCATCTTCTTCGTCGCGGTGGTCGCCCCCGAGCTGGTCTCCCGGGATCTGCGCAGCGGGGTGCTGCCGCTCTACTTCTCCCGTCCGCTGCCCCGCTCGGACTACCCGCTGGCCAAGCTCCTCGCGCTCGCCACCGCGCTGTGGCTGCTGCTCGGCGGGCCGCAGATAGTGATGTTCCTCGGCGCCGCGTTCACCACGGACGACGGCCTGACCGGGGTCTGGAACGAGCTGCTCGACCTGCTGCCCGGCCTGCTCTACGCGGGGCTCTGGGCGGCGGTCTTCGCGTCGGTGGGCCTGCTGGTCGCCTCGCTGACCGGCAAGCGGGCCTTCGCGGCCGGCGGTGTCGTGGCCGTGTTCCTCATGACCACCCCGATCGTCGGGACCCTGTCGATCATGCCGTCCCGGACGCTCAACGAGCTGGCCGGGCTCGCCTCGCCGTCCACGCTCGTGCAGGGCGTCGGGGTCTGGTCCCTCGGCGACCTCCTGGTCACCGAGAACGGTGGGGCCGCCCACTCGCTGATCGGCGACTTCGGTCCGGTCTACGCGGCCGCCGCCGTCCTCCTCGTCGCCGGCTGCGTCGCCCTGCTGCTGGCCCGGTACCGGAAGGTGGCCACCCGATGACCACGACGAGCGCCGCCCCCCGGGCGGGGGCCGCCACCGAGACCGCCAGCACGCTGGACCTCGCCGGCGTCTCCCGCTGGTACGGCAACGTGGTCGCCGTCAACGACGTGAGCATGCGGCTCGGCCCGGGAGTCACGGGGCTGCTCGGCCCGAACGGCGCGGGCAAGACCACGCTTCTGCACATGATGGCCGGTTTCCTGGCCCCCTCGCGGGGCGCGGTGACGCTCGACGGGGCGCCGACCTGGCGCAACCCCGACGTCTACCGCCGGCTCGGGCTGGTCAGCGAGCGGGAGGCGGTGCACTCGTTCCTCAGCGCGTACGAGTTCGTGCTGGCGAGCGCGAAGCTGCACCGGCTGCCGGATCCGCAGGAGGCGGCGCGCCGGGCCATCGCCCTCGTCGAGATGGAGAGCGCGCAGGACCGGCGGATCGGCACGTACTCCAAGGGCATGCGCCAGCGGGCGCGGGTGGCCGCGGCGCTGGTGCACGACCCGCAGGTGCTGCTGCTCGACGAGCCGTTCAACGGCATGGACCCGCGCCAGCGGCTGCACATGATGGACCTGCTGCACCGTCTCGGCGACGCCGGCCGCACCATCCTGTTCAGCTCGCACATCCTGGAGGAGGTCGAGCAGGTCTCCGGCACCGTCCAGGTGATGGTGGCCGGCCGGCTCGCCGCCTCCGGCGACTTCCGGACGATCCGCCGGCTGATGACCAACCGGCCGCACGTCTTCGCGGTGCGTTCCACCGACGACCGGGCCCTCGCCGTCGCGCTGATGGCCGAGCCGTCGGTGACCGGCGTGGAGCTGGCACGCACGGGGCTCACCGTGCGGGCCGGCGACTACGGCGCCTTCACCCGGGCGCTGCCCCGGATCGCCCTCGCGAAGGGCATCCGCGTCCGGCAGCTGGTGCCCGAGGACGAGTCCCTGGAGAGCGTCTTCTCCTACCTGGTGGAGGCCTGACATGTCGACCGTTTCCTGGATCACCGCGCGGGGCCTCTTCGGCCGTCGCCGGTTCCTGCTGCTCTTCCCGCTGCCGGTGGTGCTGGTGCTGCTCGCCGTGCTCTCCCGCTCTTTCGGGGTCGACCCGGGCGAGTGGGGGCCGCCGGTGCTGGTCGGGCTCGGGCTCGCCGTGGTGCTGCCGGTGGTGGCGCTGATCGTCGGCACCGGCGTGCTCGGTGCCGAGATCGACGACGGCACCGTGGTGCACATCCTCACGAAGCCGCTGCCGCGCTGGCAGATCGTGCTGCCGAAGCTCGCGGTCGCGACCGGCGTCACGGCGGCCACCGTCGCCGTGCCGCTCTACGTCGCGGGCGTGCTGGCCGATTCGGTACGCCTCGGCCTGGCGCTCGCCGCCGCCGCGTGCCTCGGCGCGCTGGCGTACTCGGCGCTGTTCCTGGCGCTCAGCCTGCTCACCCGGCGACCGGTGCTGCTCGGCCTGGTCTACGTGCTGATCTGGGAGGGGCTGCTCGGCAACTTCGTGAGCGGCACGAAGGTGCTCTCCATCCAGCAGTACGTGATCGCCCTCGCCGACCGGCTGGCGCCGACCGGGCTGCTGGAAACCAGCGTCTCCGTCCCGGTGGCGGCCGTGATGACCGCCCTCGTGAGCGTCGGCTTCACCGTGCTGGCGATCGACCGGCTGCGCTCGTTCAGCGTGGCGGGCGAGACGAGCTGAGGCCGATGGGCCTGCGTTGGTGCCCCCGCGTCGCCGTCGGCGGCAAGGGGGCACCGCCAGCAGGAGCGCAGATGGTAGGGCTGGCCGGATGGACCGGCCCCCCGAGGTCGGCGAGGCTGGACACGTGAGTGCGGAAGCGGGACAGATCATGGCGCGCCAGCCGTACACGGGCGGCGCACGACACTGGCTGGTGAGCCTCGCGGTGGCCGGACTGGCCGCCGCGGTCACCAGCACGGTCGCCCAGGGCAGCGGCCACTTCCACTGGTGGGCCGGGTTCGTGCTGATCCCCGGCGCGCTGATCGCCGCCAGCGGAGGGCCGATGCTGGCCCGGGGCGGCGGCCTGGCGTTCGCCGGGTACGTGGTCGTCTGCGCGGGCGCCCTGGTCTTCGCCACCGGCGCGCTGCTGATGTTCGGCGTGATGGGTCGGGGCTGGCCTGTCATGATCATCGTGCCGTGCCTGGCGGTCGCCGGCACGTACGTGTGGCGGCCGGCGCACCCGCTCGCGCGGGGGCTGCACCGGGCGGTGGCCCTGCTGGCGTTGACGGGCGCGCTGCTGGGGGCGACGTTCCAGCTGATCCGCGCCGGCGTTGTCGACTTCGGCGACACCGGCTGGTGGGGCGCCTTCCTCATGCTGGCCGGCGTGATCGTCGCCGGGAACGCGGCCGAGCTGATCCGGCACCGGATGCCGTACCGGCTCCAGGCCATCACCCTGCTGGTCGGCCCGTCCGTGGTCTCGTTCCTGCTCGGGCTGCGCTTCCTGCGCGGCTGGTGAACGCGCGCCCCGCCGGGGCCGGCCCTCACCGGGGGCCCGCCCCGCCGGGCGCGCCCCCGGTCGGGCGTCGCTAGAACGCGGAGGCGATGACGAGCTCGGTGGTGCGGTCGGGGAGTAGGTCGAGCTTGCCGATCCGGCCGGCGGCCCGCAGGTCGTCGGAGATCAACGTGAGCTTCTCCAGCTGCGCGGCCGGGCCGAGTGCCTCGGCCAGCGGCACCTCCGCCCGCATCGAGAGCTTCCGCTCCGACTTGGCCCGGCGCACCTGGCTGAGCGCGTCCCCGGCGATCCGCAACAGCTCCGGGTCACCCTCGCCCTCGATGGCCCGGCCCACCTCGTACGTGGTCGGCCACGGCGCGCGGTGCACCGACCCGTACCGCCACCACGACCAGACCTCCTCGGTGACGAACGGCAGCACCGGGGCGAAGAGCCGCAACTGCACCGAGAGGGCGGTGGCCAGCGCCGCCCGCGCCGAGTCGGCCCCCGCGCCGGACCCGTAGGCCCGCTCCTTCACCAGCTCGATGTAGTCGTCGCAGAACCGCCAGAAGAACGCCTCGGTCGCCTGCAGGGCGGCCGTGTGGTCGTACCCCTCGAAGGCGGTCGTCGCGGCCGCGACGACCGTGGAGAGTTCGGCGAGCATGGCCCGGTCGAGGGGTTCGGTCGCGGGAGCGCGCAGCGCCTCCCCGGCACCCAGGTTGAGGGCGAACTTCGACGCGTTGAGCAGCTTGGTCGCCAGCCGGCGGCCGATCTTGATCTGGGCCGGGTCGTACGCGAGGTCCATGCCCGGCTTGCCGCTCGCCGCCCAGTACCGCACCGCGTCCGAGCCGTGCTGCTCCAGCAGCGCCAGCGGCGTGACCACGTTCCCCTTGGACTTGGACATCTTCTTCCGGTCCGGATCGAGGATCCAGCCGGACAGCTCGGCGTCCCGCCACGGCAGCACGCCGTGTTCGAGGTGCGACCGGACGATCGTGGAGAACAGCCAGGTGCGGATGATGTCGTGCCCCTGCGGGCGCAGGTCCATGGGGAAGACCCGGCGGTACAGGTCCGGGTCGGTCTCCCAGCCGCCGACGATCTGCGGGCTCAACGACGACGTGGCCCACGTGTCCAGCACGTCCGGGTCGCCGACGAAACCGCCGGGCCGGCCGCGCTGCGACTCGTCGTAGCCGGGCGCCGGGTCGGTGGACGGGTCGACCGGCAGCGCGGACTCGTCCGGCGTGAGAGGCTGGGACCAGTCCGGCTCGCCAGCGTCGTCGAGCCGGTACCAGACCGGCACCGGCACCCCGAAGTAGCGCTGCCGGCTGACCAGCCAGTCGCCGGTCAACCCGCCCACCCAGTGCTCGTAGCGGTGGCGCATGTACTCCGGCACCCAGCGCAGCTCCCGGCCGCGGGCCAACAGCTCCTCGCGCAGGCCCTGGTCGCGCCCGCCGTTGCCCAGGTACCACTGCCGGGTGGAGACGATCTCCAGCGGCCGGTCGCCCCGCTCGTAGAACTTCACCGGGTGCGTGATCGGCCGCGGCTCGCCGATCAGGTCGCCCGCGTCGGCGAGCATCCCGACGATCTCGCGACGGGCACCGTTGACCGTCTGCCCCGCCAGCGCCGCGTACGGCTCGGCCGGCACCCCGGCCGGCGCCTCCGGCAGCAGCCGGCCGTCCCGGCCGATCACGACCCGGGTGGCCAACCGCAGCTCACGCCACCAGGTCACGTCGTTGAGGTCGCCGAACGTGCAGACCATGACCAGCCCGGTGCCCTTGCTCGGGTCGGCGAGCGGGTGGGCGTACACCGGCACCTCCACCCCGAACAGCGCGCTGCGGGCCATGGTGCCCGCCAGATCGGCGTAGCGCTCGTCGTCCGGGTGGTGGACCAGCGCCACGCAGGCCGGCAACAGCTCCGGGCGGGTGGTGTCGATCAGCAGTTCTCGCCCGCCGGCCCCGGTGAAGCGCAGCCGGTGGTAGGCGCCCGGGCGCTCCCGGTCCTCCAGCTCCGCCTGGGCCACGGCGGTGCCGAAACCGACGTCCCAGAGGGTCGGCGCCTCCGCCTGGTACGCCTCGCCGCGCGCCACGTTGCGCAGGAACGCCCGCTGGCTGGTGGCCCGCGCGACACGGCCGATCGTTGTGTACGTGAGCGACCAGTCCACGGACAGCCCGAGCCGCCGCCAGAGCGTCTCGAAGACCTGCTCGTCGGCCACGGTGAGGCGCTCGCACAGCTCGATGAAGTTGCGCCGGGAGATCGGCGTGGGATTCTTCCGCGCCTCGTCGGTCACCGGGGTGGCCGGCGGCCGCCACACCGGGTCGTAGGGCAGCTCCGGGTCGCACCGCACCCCGTAGACGTTCTGGACCCGCCGCTCGGTCGGCAGGCCGTTGTCGTCCCAGCCCATCGGGTAGAACACCGTCCGCCCGCGCATCCGCTGGAACCGGGCCACGGTGTCGGTGTGCGTGTACGAGAAGACGTGCCCCATGTGCAGCTCGCCCGATACGGTCGGCGGAGGCGTGTCGATCGCGTATACGTCCGAGCGCTCCTTCGAGCGGTCGAACGCGTACGTGCCCTCCTCCTGCCAGCGGCGTGCCCAGGTGTCCTCGATGCCGTCCAGGCTCGGACGGTCGGGGACGCCCGCGTGGGCCGTCCTCTCCGTATCAGTCATCCTGCGATCGTAGGCAGCCGCCAACGGCCGGACCATCGGTTAAGCCTCGTGCCACGATGGAATTCGTGCCGACGCTTCCGCTGAGCCCCGACGAGCTGCTCACCACCACGCGTACGGTCCGGCGCCGGCTGGACCTGACCCGGCCGGTGCCCATGGACCTGGTCCGCGAGTGCCTGGAGATCGCGCTCCAGGCGCCCTCCGGCTCCAACCGGCAGGGCTGGCACTTCGTGGTGGTCACCGACCCGATGCTCCGCGCCGAGATCGGCCTGCTCTACCAGCGGGCCGTGCAGGCGTACCTCGCCTCGGAGTCCTCGGCGGCCCGCCTCTTCGCGGAGGACCCGGCGCGGGCGGCGGTGCAGCGCCGGGTGGGCGAGAGCGTCGCCTGGCTCGGCGACCGGATGGGCCAGGTGCCCGTGCTGCTGATCCCGTGCCTGCGGCTGCATGGTGGTGGGGAGCTGTCGGCCGGCAACCAGGCCGGGCTGTGGGGGTCGCTGCTGCCGGCGGTGTGGAGCTACATGCTCGCCGCCCGGGCGCGCGGCCTCGGCACCGCCTGGACCACCCTGCACCTCACGTACGAGGCGGAGGTGGCCGAGCTGCTCGGCCTTCCCGAGGAGGTACGCCAGGCGGCTCTCGTCCCGACCGCCTGGTACACCGGCGAGGGCTTCCGGCCGGCGAGGCGGCAGCCCCTGGACGAGGTGCTGCACGTCGACCGCTGGTAACCCGCCCGCCCCCCGCCCCCTCCGGCCCCGTCCCGGCCCGGTGATCAAGACGTTTGCGTCAGAATCCGGCTCCGGTCTGACGCAAACCTCTTGATCACGTGGGCGAGGCCGGGGGCTGGGGGCGAACCGGGCCCGAGGCCGGGGGGCTGGGGGCTGGGGGCTGGGGCGGGGTTAGCGGAGGGAGTCCTGCCACTGGCGGTGGAGGGTGGCGTAGCGGCCGCCGGCCGCGGCCAGCCGGTCCGGCGGCCCGTCCTCGACGATGCGGCCCCCGTCGAGCACCAGCACCCGGTCGGCGATCTCCACGGTGGAGAGCCGGTGCGCGATGACCAGCGCGGTCCGGTCCCGCAGGATGGTGCCGAGCGCCCGCTGCACGAGCCGCTCGGTCGGCACGTCGAGGGACGACGTCGCCTCGTCCAGGATCAGCACGGTGGGATCCGCCAGGAACGCGCGGGCGAACGCCACCAGCTGCCGCTGCCCGGCGGAGAGCCGGCCGCCGCGGCGGTGCACCTGGGTGGCGTACCCCTGCGGGAGCGCGGCGATGAAGTCGTGCGCGCCGATGGCCCGGGCGGCGGCCCGCACCGCGGCGTCGTCCGCGTCCGGTCGGCCGAACCGGATGTTCTCCTCGACGGTGCCGCTGAACAGGTGGTTCTCCTGGGTCACGAGGACCACGGCGCGGCGCAGCTCGGCGTCGGCCACGTCCCGCAGGTCGACGCCGTCGAGGCTGACCGTGCCGCGGTCCGGGTCGTGGAACCGGGCGACCAGCTTGGCGATCGTCGACTTGCCCGCGCCCGTCGCCCCGATGAGCGCGACGGTCTGCCCGGCCGGCACGGTCAGCTCCAGGTCGGTGAGGATCGGGGCTTCCGTGCGGTAGCCGAAGGAGACCTGGCGGAAGGCCAGCTCGCCGTGGCCGGGGCCGCGGGGCAGCGGCACCGGGCGGAGCGGTTCGGGCACCTCCGGCCGCTCGTCGAGCACTCCGGCCAGCTTCTCCAGCGCCGCCGTGGCGGACTGGAGCGAGTTGTAGAACTGGCTCAGCTCCTGCATCGGCTCGAAGAAGCGCCGCAGGTAGAGCAGGAACGCGGCGAGCACCCCGACCTCGGTACGCCCGCCGAGCACCCGCCAGCCGCCGTAGCAGAGCACCGCCGCCACCGTCACGTTGCCGATCACCTTGATACCCGGCGAGTACGTGGCGATCAGCCGGAACGCGTGTAGGCTCGCGCCCCGGTAGTCCTCGCTGAGCGCCACGAAGATCCGCTGGTTGCGCGGCTCCCGCCGGTACGCCTGCACGGCCCGGATGCCGCGCATCGACTCGACGAAGTGGACGATGACCAGGGCCACCGCGTCGCGGGTACGCCGGTAGGCGCCGGCCGACGCGCGGGAGAACCAGCGCGACAGCCAGTACAGGAACGGAAAGGCGAGCAGCGTCACGGCGGCCAGCGGCGGGTCGAGCCACAGCAGGATGGCGGCCACGGACACGATGGAGAGCACGGCGAGCACCAGGCTGTCGATGCCGCCGTCGACCAGTTCGGCGATCGAGTCGAGGTCGCTCGTGAGCCGGGAGACCATTCGGCCGGACGTGTACCGCTCGTGGAACGCCACCGACAGGCGCAGGAAGTGCGCGTACACCCGCTGGCGGAGGTCGAGCAGGACGGCCTGGCCGATGCGCGCGGAGAGGGTGAGGAAGCCCCGGCGGGCCACGTACTCGGTGAGCGCCGCCGCCCCGAAGGCCCCGGCCACCGCCACGAGCGGGCCGGGGTCGCCGGCCCGCAGCGGCGCGATGCCCCGGTCGATGCCGAGCATGACCAGGTACGGCCCGGCCATGGCCGCGCCGTTCTGGGCGAGCAGCAGCGCGACGGCGCCGGCGAGCCGGCGGCGGTGCGGGCGCAGGAGGTCGGCCAGGAGCACCTGGCTGCGGGCGCGTAGCCGGGCGAGCGCCTCCGGCGTCGTCTCCTCGGCGCGGCTGCGGTCGGCGTCCGGGTCGGTGGCCTGCCCGCGCCAGCGAGTCAGCTCCGGCTCGCCGTCGGCGGGAGTCGCCTCGTCCACCCGGGACGGGTCGCCGCCGTCGGGTCCGGGCGGCGGCCGGCGGCGGGGCCGCAGCAGCCACCGGGTGCGGCGGTCGTCCCGTGCCGGCCTCCGGCGTCGCCGGGACGCCCCGGTGATCACGACCGCACCAGCCCACGCCCGTCCGGAGTGGCGCCAGTGGCCGGCCCGGACCCGCCGGGGCGTGGCGTACCGTTCGTCGGCGTCGGCCGGCCGCCCTCGGACGGTGGCGGTTCGGCCGAGAGCAGCGCCCGGTACGCGGGGACGCTCGCGAGCAGGTCGGAGTGGCGGCCCACCGCGACGATCCGGCCGCCGTCGAGGAGCGCCACCCGGTCGGCCAGCGCGATGGTCGACGGGCGGTGCACCACGAGCAGCGCCGTGCACTCCCGCAGTACCCGTTTCAGCGCCGCCTCCACGAGCGCCTCGGTCTGCACGTCCAGCGCGGAGAGCGGGTCGTCCAGGACGAGCAGCGCGGGCCGGCCGAGGACCGCGCGGGCCAGCGCCAACCGCTGCCGCTGCCCGCCGGAGAGCGTGAGCCCCTGCTCGCCGACGCGGGTGCCCAGCCCCCACGGCAGGTCGTACGCGAAGTCGGCCTGGGCGAGGGTGAGCGCGGCCGCGACGTCCTCCTCGCTGGCGTCCGGCCGGCCCAGCGTCAGGTTCTCCCGAACCGACATGGAGAACAGGGTGGGTTCCTCGAAGGCCACCCCGACCAGCCGGCGCAGCGAATCCAGCCGCAGCTCGCGGACGTCGTGCCCGTCGAGGGTGATCCGCCCGCCCGTCACGTCGTGCAGCCGCGGCACCAGCGACAGCAGCGTGCTCTTGCCGCAGCCGGTCGCGCCGACCAGGGCGAGCGTCTCGCCCGGATCGACGGTCAGGTCGATCTCGCGCAGTACGGGGGCGGCGGTGCCCGGGTAGGCGAACGAGACGCGCTCGAACCGGAGCCGGCCGCGCACCGCCGGGCGCTCCAACGCGACGGCCGCCGGGGCGTCCACGATCCGGGGCGGCGTGTCCAGCACCTCCTGGATCCGGTCGGCGGCGGTCGCCGCCTCCTGGCCGTTCGCGATGATCCAGCCCAGCGACTGCACCGGCCAGATCAGCATGAGCTGGAGGGTCACGAACGCCACCAGCTCGCCGATGGTGAACACCCCCCGCGCCACGGCGGCCGCCCCGGCGACCAGGACCACGGCCAGCGTCAGGTTCGGCACCAGGTCGAGCAGGGCCGAGGTGCGCGCGAGCAGGCGGCCCTTGCCGACGCCGGTGTCGTGCAGCGCGCGGGCCGCACCGCCGAAGCGGGCGGCGAGCTGCGGCCCGCGCCCGTACGCCCGCATGGTGCGCAGCCCCTGCGCGGTCTCCTCGACCAGCGTGGCCACGTCGCCCTGCTGGTCCTGCATCCGGCGGGAGGCGGCGTGGTAGTGCCGGGCGAACTGGCGGCTGATGAGGAACAGCGGCACCGCGCTCGCGGCCACCAGCAGGCCCAGCACCGGGTGCAGGCGGATCAGCAGTACCACTACGACCGCGTAGGTGAGCAGGTTGAGCACCAGGAAGAGCAGGCCGAACGAGAGGAACCGGCGGATCACCGACAGGTCGGTGGTGATTCGGGACAGCAACTGGCCGGACTGCCACCGGTCGTGGAAGCTCGCCGGAAGCCGTTGCAGATGGGCGTAGACGTCGGCGCGCAGCGCCGCCTCCATGCCCACCGCGGACGACGACTGCACCCAGCGGCGGACGAAGATGAGCACCGCCTCGGCGAGCCCGAGCAGCAGCGCCAGCGCGCCGAGGTGCAGCAGGCCGGCCGGATCGCGCCGCGCCACCGGCCCGTCCACGACGCGCTGCACCACGAGGGGCACGGCGATGCTCGCGCCGGTGCCGGCCAGCGCCGTGAGCAGCAGCCAGGCGAACTGGCCTGCGTACGGGCGCAGGTAGCGGCGCAGCCGCCAGAGGTTGTGCACCGGGTGGGGGCCCGCGGCGACCCGCGCGGCCGGGTCGCCGTCGCTCTCCGCAGGCACTACCCGACGGTATCGGCAAATGTGAGACGAGCCGGTGTCAGCTTGCCGTCAACGGCCGCTCATGACCGAGAAGCCACTTCTTCACGTCGAGCCCCCAGCGGTAGCCGCCCAGCGTCCCGTCCGTCCGCAGGACGCGGTGGCAGGGCACGAAGAGGGCGGCCGCGTTGCGGGCGCAGGCCGCCGCGGCGGCGCGTACGGCCAGCGGCCGGCCGGCGAGCCCGGCGAACCCGGTGTAGGTGACCGGCTCGCCCGGTTTCACGTCCCGGAGCACCTGCCAGGCGTGTGCCATGAACTCGCCGCCGGTGCGCTGCTCGACCGGCACGGCGTCGATCGCGGTGAGGTCGCCGTCGAGGTAGGACCGGACGGCCCGGGTCACCGGGCCGAGGTCCGCCCGCATCCGCACCGGCCCGCGCAGGTCGGGGTGGATCACGGGTAGCAGGTCGTCCGGGCCGGCCGTGAAGCCGGCGGCCCGGACGGCGCCGTCCGCGCTGGTCAGGATGGTCAGCGGGCCGGCCGGGGTGGCGAGCACCGCGCTGTCGATCGTGGTCATGCCGTTCTCCAGAGTCGGATAACCGCGTAGGACCGCCAGGGGCGCCAGCGGTCGGCGTACGCGTTCAGGGTCGTCGGGTCGTCGGGCAGCCCGAGCGCGGCCGCGCCGCGCCGGACCGCCAGGTCGGTGGGGAGGAGGACGTCCGGGTCGCCGAGCGCGCGCATCGCGACGTACCCGGCGGTCCAGGCGCCGATGCCGGGCAGCGCCACCAGCCGCCGGACGGTCTCCTCGCGGTCGCCTCCGGGCGCCAGGTCGAGGGAGCCGTCGGCGACCGCCCGGGCGAGTCCGCGGATCGTCTCCCGCCGCCCGGCCGGCATCCGGAACGCCTCGTCCGGCAGTTCCGCCACCTCGTCGGCCGACGGAAACCCCCGCAACGCGCCCACCCCGCCCCGGTGATCATGAAGTTGTTGCCCCGACACGCCGTCGTTTCCGGCAACAACTTCATGATCAACGTGGGTGGCGGTGGGGGCGGCCGCGATCAGGCGGGTCAGGGTGGTGCGGGCGGCAGCCACCGAGACCTGCTGGCCGACGATCGCGCGTACCGCCATCTCGAAGCCGTCCACCGAGCGGGGCACCCGGATGCCCGGCTCCGCCGCGACCGCGGGGGCGAGCGCCGGGTCCGCGGCCAGGGTCGCGTCGACGGCCACCGGGTCCGCATCGAGGTCCAGCAGGCGGCGGCAGCGGGCCACCGCCGGCGCCAGGTCACGCATGTCGGCGAGCCGCAGCGTCGCCGACACGTGGCCGTCCGCCGGGGTCAGGGCCACCTCGGCGACGCCGTGCGGCAGCCGCAGACCCCGGCGGTACGTGCCGTCGCGGACGTCCTCGACGCCGGGCAACGCCCGCAGGGCGAGGAAGTCCAGCAGCGCGACGGCGTGCAGCGGCGGCCGGTACGCGAGCCGGAGCGTGATCGTGCCCGCCCCGCCCGCGGGGACCCGCCCGCGCCGCGCCTCGCGCAACTGCGTCGGCGGCACCCCGTACACCTCACGGACCGTGTCGTTGAACTGCCGTACGCTGCCGAACCCGGCCGCGAACGCGACCTCCGCCATGCCGAGCGCGGTGGTCTCGATCAGGATCCGGGCGGTCTGCGCCCGCTGGGCGCGGGCCAGCGCGAGCGGTCCGGCCCCCAGTTCGGTGCGGAGCATCCGGTGCAGGTGCCGTTCCGTGTAGCCGAGCCGGGAGGCGAGCCCGGGCACGCCGTCGCGGTCGACCACCCCGTCGGCGATCAGCCGCATGGCCCGACCTACCACGTCCGCCCGGACGTCCCACTGGGGCGAGCCCGGTGCCGCGTCCGGCCGGCAGCGACGGCACGCACGCAGCCCCGCACCCTGTGCCGCGGCCGCCGACGGGAAGAACCTGACGTTCTGCCGTTTGGGCGTGGTGGCCGGGCACGACGGCCGGCAGTAGATGCCGGTCGACGTCACGCCGGTGTAGAACCAGCCGTCGAAGCGCTGGTCACGGCTGTCCACGGCCCGGTAGCACCGCTCGAAGTCCAAGTCCACGCCACCGATGATGCCCCCGGTCGGCGGGTACCGGCTGGCGGGAATCGGACCTGGCCGTGCGGCCGGTCGTTCAGCGGCGCCGCGCGCCCGCCCGGCCCCGCGCCGGGTCGAGCAGGCGCGGCCGGAACACGCCGTCCGGGTCGTACCGGCGCCACAGCTCCGCCACCCGCCGGCCGGTCGCGCCCGGATAGATCCGGTCGAACGCCGCCCGGTCCGGCCGGCTCTCGAAGTTCACGTACGCGCCGTCGGCCCGCTGGCCGATGCCCCGCCACGCGGCGTCCAGCGCCCCGCCGCCCTGCGGCGGGAACACCGTGCCGACCACGAGCGTGTCCTGGTGGCGGTGCGGGTACGCGGTCGCGTCCGGGTCCACGTCGTTGACCGCCCCGCCCACCGACCGGAGCTGGATCAGCGCCCGCTCCGGCCCGGTGACCGCCCGCATGATCGCCCGGGCGCCACCGTCGTCCATCGTGAGCAGGCCGTTCGTGGTCGTACTGGCCTGCTGCCCGACGTTCGGGTGCAGGTGGCCCAGCGGAACCAGAGCGGGATACGGCACGAGGTCGACGCGGTGGTCGAGCAGCCTCCCGATGGCGAGCAGCGGCTCGACCAGCGGGCGGGCCCGGCGCAGGCTCTCGGCGGCGACCACCGCCGTGATCGAGAGGACGGCCGAGCGCCCGTGCGGAAACAGCACCGCCGCCGTGGATAGTTCCCGGGGCGCCTCTGCGAGCCGCTCCGCCCACTGCCACACGGTCGCGCCGTCCGGCGTGGCCTCGATGGCGAGCTGCGCCAGCCCGACGTTGCGGACCTCGGTCGCCTCGATCTCGAACGCCACCACGATGCCGGCCCCGGCGCCCGCGCCGCGGACCACCCAGAACAGCTCCGGCTCGTGTTCGGCGTCGGCGCGTACCAGCGTGCCGTCCGCGAGCACGACCTCCACCGCCCGGACGTGGTCGATGGTCAGCCCGTACCGGCGGACCAGCCAGCCGACGCCGCCGCCGGTGGCGAGGCCGCCGACGCCCACGTTGCCGTGGTCGCCGGAGCTGATCGCCAGCCCGTACGGGGCGAGGGTCTTCGCGACCGCCGCCCAGCGGGCGCCGGCCTCGACCCGGACCAGCCGGGACCGCTCGTCCACGACCTCCACCCGGTTCAGGGCGGACAGGTCGATCACGATCCCGCCGTCGTTCGACGACGTGCCGGCGAGCCCGTGGCCGCCGCTGCGGACGGCGATCGGAAGCCCCTGCTCGCGGGCGTACCGGACCGCGGCGACCACCTCGGCGGTGGTCTCCGGCAGCAGGACGCCCGCGGGGGAGTGCGTCGTGGTGTACGTCGAGCGCAGCAGCGCGTACCGCCGGTCGCCGGGCGTGACGATCTTCCCGGTCAGCGGCTCGGGGACGCGGGACAGCGTTTTCACCGCTGCCCCCGGATCTCGCGCACCTGCTCGCGTACGGCGGGGACCACCCGGTCGGTGAACGCCCGCAGTTGCGAGCGGGGCGACCTGGTGGGCCAGAAGACGAACGTGTCGAAGCCGAGGTCGACGGCCCACGAGGTGAGCGTGTCGACCCAGAGCCGGACGTCGCCCACCAGCCCCGTGCCGCCGCCCGGTGCGCCGATCGCGCCGATGACGTTGTAGATCCGCCGTACCGACGCCGGCTCCCGTCCGGCCGCGCGGGCGGCCTCGTCGATGATCCGCTGCCGGCCCGGCACCTCGGCGGGCGGCACGTAGATGTTGAGCGGGGAGATCCAGCCGTCGGCGTACCGGCCGGCGACCGCGAGCATGCGGGGTCGCTGCCCGCCCAGCCACAGCGGCACCGGCGCCGGCGGCACGGGGCCGCCCGCGTATCCCTCGACGGTGTGCTGCTCGCCGTGGAACCGGACGGCCTCCCCGGCCAGCGCCCGGCGCATGATCTGCAGGGATTCCGCGACGTACGTGATGGTCTCCGCGCCGCTGCGCCGGGGGCCGCCCATGGCCGCCACGGCGTCGGCGCTCGGTCCACCGCCGACGCCGAGGACGATCCGCCCGCCGGTGAGGACGCCGAGCGACGCGCCGGCCTTGGCGAGCATGGCCGGCGGGCGCAGTTGCAGGTCGGCCACGTCGGTGAGGAAGGAGATCCGCCCGGTTTCGGCGGCGAGGTGACTGATGAGGGTCCAGGTGTCGAGGTGTCCGGGTTGGTAGGCGTGGTCCTGGACGGCGAGGTACTCGAGCCCGCCGTCGGCGGCGGCCCGCGCCAGGTGTCGCGTCTCGGCCAGGGTGTCGGCGGACGGATCCAGGCTCAGGCCGAACGTGATCGGGTGTCCGTGATCGGTCATGAGGCAAGCGTGGGCGGCGCCGGGCGAGTGGGCAAACCTGAGGTTAGCTACTAATATTTGGTAAGTGATGAGTGCGGAGATCGCCGCGCTGCGGCGTTACCAGGACATCGACGACACCGGCTGCCGGGTCTTCCAGGACGCGCTGGAGCTGGTGGGCCGGCGGTGGACCGGCGCGATCATGCTGGCCGGCACGCGGGGGGCGCGCCGGTTCGGGGAGTACCGGGCGGCCGTGGCCGGGATCTCCGACCGCCTGCTCGCCCAGCGGCTCAAGGAGCTGGAGGCCGACGGGTTGATCCGGCGCACCGTGATCCCGACCTCGCCGGTCCAGATCCGGTACGAGCCCACCCCCGACGGCCGGGAGCTGATGACCCTCCTCCAGCCCCTGATCGACTGGAGCCACCACCGCCGCGCCAACCCAACCCCACCCCCACCCACGCCCCCGCCCGCGTGACCACCTGCGTGATCAAGAGGTTTGCGTCAGGATCGGGCTCCCGTTTGACGCAGAGCTCTTGATCAGCAGGGCTGGGGGCGGGGTCCGGGACCGGGCCGGGGACCTGGGTGGGCGCGAAAGTGTCGGTAGTGGACGGTACGGTCCGGCCACCAACTCAAGAAGGGGTGCGGCGATGGCGAGCGTGGCGGGTCCGGGAGCGACGCGGAGCGGGCACCCTCCGCTTGACCGGGCCGTCCTTCAGGGCTTCTACCGGCGGATGCGGGCCGTGGCCCCGGCCGCCGTCGGCGCCATCGAGCGCGACCGCGCCACCGATCCCACCCTCCCGTTCGCCGACACCGCGTGCGGCCGGCTGGCCGGTTCCCTCGACGACGACGGGCTCCGGGCGCTCGGCATGTGGGCCCACCACTGGTGCATGCGCTTCTACGACGACGACACGCGGGTCGGCCTGCGGCTGGTCCGCGAGATCGCGGGCCGGGCCGGGCTGGGCTGGACGGCCGACGAGGTGCGCTGGATGCTCCGCGAGTCGCGGGCGGCCGGCCCGGCCGCCGAGGCCCGGTTCACGCTGCCGCTCGCCGCGTCCCGCGAACTGGCGCCGGGCGACCTGACGGCCGAGCTGGTCGAGGCCCTGCCGCCGGTGACCGACCCGCCCACGGAGCCACCGACCGGGCCGGTCCGGCCGTTCGGCGCGGTGATCCCGCGCCAGCTCCGCCGCGGCTGACCGCCCCCAGGATCGTTGACGCTCCACCGAGTCCCCGCGCGGCGTGTCGTGCCGCCCACCCGTCACCGATCGGGGGAGACGAGGCACTGACCGGCGACCGGCCGCGGCTGAGTCGCGTCCGGGAGCGGCCGCCGAGCGTTCACCGGGCGGCGCAGCCGGCGCAGGACGGCCGACCGGGGTCGGTTGTCGGCCCGAGGCGGGCGCTGGCCCAGCGCCGTGGCGCCGACCGCGAGGACGAACCCGGCCAGCTGCCAGGCGGTGAACGACTGGCCCAGCGCCAGCCAGCCGAGGACGGCGGCGGTGAGCGGGCTGAGCGCGCCGAGCAGGGACACCTGGGTGACCGGTAGCCGGGCGGCGCCCCGGAACCAGAGCGCGTACGCGAGTGCGGTGCCGACCAGCGTGAGCCAGGCGTACCCGGCCAGGGCGGGCACGTCCGGTGCCGGCGGCCGGCCCTCGACGGCGAGGGCGAGCGGCACCACCATGAGCCCGCCGGCGGCGAGCTGCCAGCCGGTGACGGTGAGGGTGCTCACCCCGTCGGGCCGTCCCCACCGTCGGGTGAGCACCAGCCCGGTCGCCATGGCGGCCGTGCCGGCCAGCCCGGCGGCGACGCCGATCGCGTCCAGCCCGGCGTCCGGGCGCAGCACCACGAGCGTGACGCCGAGCGGCGCGACGACGGCGGCGGCCACGGCCCGGGGCCGTTCGTGGAGGACCAGCACGGTCAGCCCGGCCACCAGCAGCGGTTGGACGGCGCCCAGCACGGCGGCCGTGCCGCCGGGCAGCCGGTACGCGGCGAGGAAGAGCAGCGGGAAGAACGCCCCGATGTTGAGCGCGCCCAGCACCACCGAGCGCCACCACCAGGTGCCGTGGGGGCGGTGCCGGGTGAGCGCGAGCAGCAGCAGGCCGGCCGGGAGCGCCCGGAGCACGCCGGACCAGAGCGGCCGGCCCGGGGGCAGCAGTTCGCTGGTCACCAGGTACGTCGTGCCCCAGGTGGCGGGCGCGACGGCGGTCGACAGCACGTCGGTCCAACGACGGTCCACGGCATTCTCCTCACGAATAAGTATCTTAGAGCTAAGATACTTAGGGTCGAGTAAAAGGGGAAGGGTTCCATGCGGCACAATCCGGATGTGGCGGAACGCGAGACCCGGGACGACGTGGACGGCATCGTCGCGCAGTGGCGACGCGAGCGCCCCGGCATGCGTCCCGAGCCGATGGCCGTGTTCGGCCGGATCTACCGGCTGGCCCGGCTGGTCGGGGACGAGCAGGAGCGCGTGTACGCGCGCTGGGGGATCGGCCGGGGCGAGTTCGACGTGCTGGCCGCGCTGCGCCGCTCCGGCGAGCCGTACACCCTGGCGCCGAAGGCGCTCACCGCCTCGCTGATGCTCACCTCCGGCGGGATGACCGGAAGGCTCGACCGGCTCGAGCGGGCCGGTCTCGTCCGTCGCTCACCCGACCCGACCGACCGGCGGGGTCTCCAGGTGACCCTCACCGACACCGGCCGACAGGTGATCGAGGAGGCCGCCGACGCCGGGCTGGCCGTGCAGCGCCGGATCCTCGACACGCTGCCGCCGGAGGACCAGGAACGCCTCGGCGACCTGCTGCGTACGCTCCTCGCCGGCGCGGCGGGCGGCGGGCGCTGACGCCCGCGCCCGGTGTCGGCGCGGCCGCCCGGCGCCGGCTGGGGCAGGATGGTCGGCGGCTGCCTCCGACGGAAGGACGACCGGTGCCCGCCAGCGAACCCACCATCCTCGCCACCAGCATGGGCTTCTTCAGCCGCAAGCGCGGGCCGTACGACCTCCGGCCCGGCCCCGTCTTCGACCTTGGCGCGGAGCTGGCGCAGGCCGGCCCGGAGCCGCGCGTCTGCTACCTCGGCCAGGCCGTGGGCGACCAGCCCACCTCGTTCACCGCTCTCTACGGCGCGTTCGCGGGCACCCGGTTCCGGCTGTCGCACCTCGCCCTCTTCCCGATGCCGAACGTCGACGACATCCGGACGCACCTGCTCGCCCAGGACATGATCTGGGTCGGCGGCGGCAGCGTGGCGAACCTCGTGGCCGTGTGGCGGGCGCACGGGCTCGACGAGATCCTCCACGAGTGCTGGCAGGCCGGTGTGGTGCTGGGCGGTGTCTCCGCGGGCTCGATCTGCTGGCACGTCGGCGGGGCCACCGACAGCTTCGGGCCGCAGCTGCGGGCGTTCACCGACGCCCTGGGCTGGCTGCCGTACGGCAACGGGGTGCACTACGACAGCGAGGAGCAGCGCCGGCCGCTGATCCACCGGCTGGTGGGCGACGGCACGCTGCCCGTCTCGCACTGCACCGACGACGGCGTCGGCCTCGTCTACCGGGGCGACAAGCTGGTCGAGGCGGTCGCGGACCGCGAGGGTGTCTCGGCGTACGAGGTGAGCCGCTCCGCCGACGGCACGGTGCGGGAAACGGTCATCGCCCCGCGCCTGCTCGGCTGAGGCCGCGGGTAAGCTGGCTCGTCGTGAGTCTCACCATCGGCATCGTCGGCCTGCCCAACGTCGGCAAGAGCACCCTGTTCAACGCGCTCACCAAGAACGACGTGCTCGCGGCGAACTACCCCTTCGCCACCATCGAGCCCAACGTCGGCGTTGTCGGGCTGCCCGACGAGCGCCTGGGCAAGCTCGCCGAGATCTTCAGCTCGCAGAAGGTGCTGCCGGCGCCGGTGTCGTTCGTCGACATCGCGGGCCTGGTGCGCGGCGCCTCGAAGGGGCAGGGCCGCGGCAACGCGTTCCTCGCGAACATCCGGGACGCCACGGCGATCTGCCAGGTGGTGCGGGCGTTCTCCGACCCGAACGTCGTGCACGTCGACGGCAAGGTCTCCCCGGCCGACGACATCGAGACGATCAACACCGAGCTGATCCTGGCCGACCTCCAGACGCTGGAGAAGGCCGTGCCGCGGCTGGAGAAGGAGGCCAAGCTCCGCAAGGACCGGGCCGCCGCCGCGACCGCCGCGCGGAAGGCGATCGAGCTGCTGGACACCGGCGTCACCCTCTACGCGGGGGCCGCCGGCGCCGGCATCGAAGTCGAGCACCTGCGCGAGCTGCACCTGCTCACCACGAAGCCGTTCCTCTACGTCTTCAACGTCGACGAGGCCGAGCTGGGCAACGCCGAGTTCCTCGACGAGATGCGCGCCCTGGTCGCGCCCGCCGAAGCGATCTTCATGGACGCGAAGATCGAGTCGGAGCTGGTGGACCTGCCCGAGGACGAGGCCCGCGAGCTGCTGGAGTCGATCGGGCAGAGCGAGCCGGGCCTGGACCAGCTGGTGCGGGTCGGGTTCCGCACGCTCGGGCTCCAGACGTACCTCACGGCCGGCCCCAAGGAGGCGCGGGCCTGGACCATCCCGGTCGGCGCGACCGCCCCCGAGGCCGCGGGGGTCATCCACTCCGACTTCCAGCGCGGCTTCATCAAGGCCGAGGTGGTGTCCTACGCGGACCTGGTCGCGGCCGGGAGCATGGCCGCCGCCAAGGCGGCCGGCAAGGTCCGCATCGAGGGCAAGGAGTACGTGATGCAGGACGGCGACGTCGTGGAGTTCCGCTTCAACGTCTGAATCCGGCCCGTTCCTACAGGTCAGGAGGTTAATGCCTCGCCGTGGGGCACACCGGGGGCACAACCCCACGCCTCATCGACCGCCCGGCGGGTGCGCTCCTCCGAGTCCGGCATCAGATGACCGTACGTCGACAGGACCAGCGTCGCGTTCCGCCAAACCGCCCAGGTGAGGCCGGCCGGCTGCCGGCGTGTCGTACTCCGTTTGATCCGTCACACATCAGCTTGCGTCGTCAAGGTGGAGAGCCAGAGCCGTCACTCATATCCCATGGCCGGGATGACCTTACCGAGTGCTTCTTCGATGAACTCGCGGGTTTCGTCGTCGAATTGGTCGTTGCGGTTCGTCAGCCTGTGCGACTGGAACGTTTTGGAGGTGGCGAAGTCGTCGACGTCGAGCCGTTCGAACAGGGCGCGGCGCTGCCCGGGCCAGTCGGCAGCGAGATCCTCCGCTTTCACCTCGACGTATCGCCTGCCCGTCAGGTCGACGGAGTCCTTCCAGGTGAGCCATCGGTGGTAGACCGGCGTGAGGTAGGCGAGCGCGCCGTCGACGGTGGCCGGTGCCCATGGCTGGGCCAGGTGGGATGCGAGCACTGAGACCGGGTGACGCTTGATGTGCACGATGGTCGCTTCGGGGACCAGTTCCCAGAGGAACTCCATGCACAGCAGGTTGAACGGTGTCTTCTCGCACCACGTCGGCTTGCCCGCGTCGGCGGCGGCGCCGCCGAACATGGTGTCGATCAGGCCCCGCAGGATTCCGAGCAGTTCGCTGCGGTCGCTGAAGTACCTGGGGACCACCCGCCGGCGGCTCGCCGGCGCGAACGGCCCGGACGGTCGGTCGGCGTCCCCGAAGCCTTCCGCGGGCGCAGGTTCGTCGTACGTGTACGCGATCAACTGCGGCCAGAGCTGTTGCACCGCGTCCCTATAGCGCCGCTCGCCGACCAACTCGGGAACGGTTTTGCCGCGATCGTCGCGCCGGCCGGGCACTCGTACGGTGAGAAAGTCGCTCAGCCGGTGCAGGGCATCCTCGCCGACGGTGGGGTCGTACCGATCGGTGAGCGCGTCGGCCAGGTCCCGCAGGCCACCCGGGTCGATGAGAAACCGGGTCTCCATGGGAATCCGATGGATCAGCGGATGTTCGCCGATGATGTCGGCGATCCGTGACGTTCCCGAACGACCCGTACCCGCGACGAAGATCGGTGAGGGGGAAGGCATGGCGAGCAGTCAAACTTTCAGCCCGGCGCCCGTGCAAGCCATTTATCCCCGTCACCCGCTGCTACGGGCCGGACCCGCACCCGCCGTGTCGGGTGCGTGCCGGACGGCCGCCTCCTACAAGCGAGCAACGAATTGTCGAAGCTCCCCAACGCGCCGCATCCCGCACACACTGATGCGCTGTTCTCGGCAGAAGCGGATGCCGGGGGCCCCAGCGTGATGGACGGGTGGCGTCACGGGCCGTGTTCGGCATGCTCAAGGCCGGTGTAACTGGTCAACTGGAGTCACCGTGTAACGATCAAGCGGAGTACGACAGGCCGGCTGCCGGCGAGTGGACGCCCCTATTTTTCGCAGGACTTGTAGATCACCATCTGCAAGACTCGGCTCGTGTCTAAGAGCGGTGGGCAGCGTGGTTCGACCGTCCTGTGGCGTCCGACAGGGCCGAAGGAGCTTGAGTTGGTCGCTGCTTCCGGTTGGCGTCTGTGGCCGCCGCGGCTGCCGGACCAGCCAATCTTCTACCCGGTGCTGAACGAGGACTACGTGGTGAAGATCGCCCGTGACTGGAATGTCGCGGCTTCAGGCGTGGGCTATGTGACGAGGTTCGCTGTGGATTCTGCCTTCGTTGCTCGCTATCCCGTCCGGCAGGTCGGTGCCAGACGATTCTGGAGTTGTGGGTGCCTGCGGAGGAGCTGGAGGAGTTCAACGACCACATCATCGGCAGGATTGAAGTGGTTAACGAGTTCCGGTGACCCTGTCCTGGTCGATGCCGGGTAAACCCGGGTAGATCCCTCGGGCGATGTAGCGCTTCAGGCAACGCATGATCTCGGCCTTGGTTTTGCCCTCGGCGGTGCGCTGCGTGACGTAGTCCTTGGTCGGTCGGTGGCGGCGCATGCGAACCAAGGTGATGTGCCAGAGGGCGCGGTTGGCATTGGGGTCTTGCAGTTGCAGGTTGCAGGGCTGGGTGACGATGCTGCGAGCGGGCGCTCTAGTCATCCTCGATGGTTGGCTCAGCCCAGGCGGCGTGCATGAACTCCGATGTCCAGGAGACGCCGTCCGACTCGCCCATCGTTAGCTTGACGGTGGCGGCGATCAAGTGCTGCCCTGGGGGCACGATGGCGACTCGCCCCCGGACTCGCTTCGCGTGGTGGATGCGGTACTTCAGGCCTTCGATGTCTACGACTCCGCACTCCTCACCTGGCTGGTCTAGCGAGGTCGACTCCACGGTCACGGACCAGCCTTCTTTGTGGGCTTTGTAGAGCCACACCTCGAAGGCGCGCTGCTTGCCGTCGCGCTCGTCCACCCGGGCGATGATCTCGACCGGGTCGGTTCGGTTGTCCATCCTTGTCCTTTGCCAGTGAGCTGAGAGTGCACCTTAACGGGTTCGCGGAGGTTCGGGCTTGCGGGCTTTGAACCGGGCAATCGCCTTGCTGGTGGTGCGGGGAACCTCGGTGAGGAGTTGGTCGCCGTCGTGGACGCGGAAGGTGCTGCCGCCGTCTTCGACGGTGACGGTTCGGCCGGCGTGGCCGATGCCAACGTGTATCTCTGGCCGGCGATGACGCCACCACGACTGCTGACGCGCCGTTCGACACGCGGCGGTTCTGCTGATGGTGGCGGTGGGGGTCCGGCGGGGCGGGCATCACGAAGGCGTGCCTGTTCGGTCGGGGCCAGCAGTTTGGGCAGGCTGCGCAACGGGTCCGGTCGGTGTCGAGCAGGTGCAGGACGCCGCGGTCAAGACGGACGGTGACGCGCCGGCCGGCCAGGTGGTAGCCGATGGGGTGCTGCCGGCCGGCGAGGCTGACCAGTCCGGTGGCGTTGACGAGACGGTCGACCTCGACGGCGGCGCCGGGCTTTACCGGGCCGGCGGTGACCGGGGGCGGCCCGGCGGGGCGGCCGCCGTCGGCGAGGAGGTCGCGCAGGTGGGTGGGGGTGAGCCGGGACGGGACGGTCTTGAGGCGGAGGCCGTCGAGGAGTAGGTGGACGACAGTGGTGTCGGCCCAGAGTTCGATCGTGAGCCCAGCTCTGGCTGGGCCGAGCCAGAACTAGCATGAGCAGGCGTCTAAGGCGGACCCGGCTGGTTAGGAGGTTGCGGCCCTTAGTTCCGCTTCAACGTCTGAATCCGGCCTGTTGCACGCAGCCGAGGTAAGGCCGGCGCAGTAGGGCAGGATCTGTTCGTGATCTCGGACATCCATCGGCTCCAGCGCGCCTTCGATCAGGCCGAGCTCCGCGCCGACACTGACGTGCTGAACGTGTTGTTGGCCGACGACTTTCGGTCCATCGGCGAGCAGGGCTACGTGCTTGACAAAGCACAGTGGGTCGGTAAGTTCGCCGAGTTCGCCTACACCAGTCTGGAAAGCGACGACGTAGAGGTGTCCTTCTACGGTCACGCGGCCATCGTCCGGTGCGTCCAGCGCAGCCACTCGACGTGGCGCGGGCACGAGATGGCGTTGACCGTCCGCGTCAGCCAGACCTGGGTCGAGCTGCCCGAGGGCTGGCGGCTGGCCGGCATCCAGTTCAGCTCCCTGGCCGGCGCGTGACGGGGACGTTCGACATGGAGGGCGCCCTGATCTCGGCGGAGCTGGAACTCTTCGCGGACTACCACCAGGTCCACCTGTTCGATGACGGCTCCGTAACCGATCTTGGGGACGTCTGGACCGAAGACTCGGTGCTCGACAACCTTGCCGTCGACACGGACGCCATGGCGGTCGGCACCACCGTCAACGTCAATGTGGCCGTGACGGTGGAGGTGTTGGAGGCAGAGCCGGAAGACGACAGCGCGGAGTTCGACCACGTCGTGGAGGCAAGCCTGCACGTTTCCTCGGGTCGACTCGTCGTCATGGGTTGCACCGACTACGAGCCGGAGGCCGCACGGTTCGGGATAGCGGCGGGACCGGTTCGCGTACGAGCCGCGAGAAGCAACCTGGCCGAAGCAGAACGTCTCGGCATGGAATCCGACGACGATCCGACGACCATGGAGCGACTTCGACTGCAGGTATGGCCCGCCCCGCATACTGACCCGGTTGTCATCAAGCGCTGGAAGCCGCTGGCGGCTCAGCGCACCCGAGCGTCGGGGGACAAGGGGCCGGCGTAGCGCTTCCCGAGAGGGCTTCTGTCGAGTCGAGGCGTTCCCGTTCGTGTACGGGGTGAAGGGCCGGCGCGGGGCCGGCCACGTCTCCCACAGGAGCGGCATGCGGAAGATCGTCGTCACCAACAACGTCAGCCTGGACGGTGTCATGCAGGCCCCGGGGCGTCCGGACGAGGACACCCGGGGCGGCTTCGACCGGGGCGGGTGGGCGGTGCCCTACAACGACCCCGTCATGGGTCGGGTCATGGGCCAGGGGATGGCCCGCACCGGCGCCCTGCTGCTCGGCCGCCGCACGTACGAGGACTTCGCCGGATATTGGCCCCGGCAGCGGGACAATCCGTTCACCCCGGTGCTCGACGCGTTGCCCAAGTACGTCGCGTCGACCACGTTGGACGAGCCGTTGCCGTGGGTGAACTCGTTCCTGCTGAAGGGTGACGTCGTAGAGGCGGTGGCCGAGCTGAAGGCGCAGCCGGGGCCGGACATCGCAGTGCTGGGCAGCGGAGATCTGGTTCGGTCGCTGCGCCGGCACGGCCTGATCGACGAGTACGTGCTGCTCGTCCACCCACTGGTGCTGGGCACGGGCCGGCGGCTCTTCCCGGAAGGGGACTCTTCCGGCGATTTGCGACTGGTCGAGTCCGTCACCACGACCACCGGCGTGCTGATCGCCACCTACCAGCCGGCCTGACCCCTGGTCGATCCGATCACGACCGTCCCCGTCACGGGTCGGGGACGATCGTGAAGCCTGCTCGCCTCGACCACGTCGGCGGAACGCATCAGGCGGTTGCCACGGCGCGGCGCTCCGAAATGCCGGGTATCGCCCGCTTCGTCGGCCCGGCTGGAAGAGTGGGCGTCATGGCGACGAACGATCAGGTGCCCGATGCCGCCGATCCGGCCTACGCCGAGGCGCTGGACGTGGCCGAGCGCCTGCTCGGCTTCCGCCTGGAGCGCTTCCTCGGTGCCAGTCCGGGTGAGCCGGCCAACGGCGCGGACTTCAAGCGGATCGCGACGGTGCACGCCTTCGGCGACGCCTGGCCGCGCACCGAACACCTGGACACGCGGACCCGCGCCCTGGTGTCGGTGACCATCGCGGCGACGCTCGGCGTCCTGGAACCGCTGCGCGGCCAGCTCCGCATAGCGCTCAACGCGGGCGCAACCAGGGAGGAGATCGCCGAGGTCTTCGTCCAGGTCGCCGTCTACGCCGGTGTGGCGCGCGCGTTCGACGGCTACCAGGTCGCGGCCCAGGTCTTCGCCGAGGCGGAAGGCCGCTAGCGAGCGAAGAGAAGCGCCCCGGGCACGCTGTGCTCCAGGTCGATGACCAGCTGGGTTTCCACCGTGAAACCGGCGTCGCGCAGCCACACCGCCACTCGGTCGGGCCGGCGGCGGTGGACTTGGACGCTCATCGGGTGGCCGCCGTAGCCCTGCGTCTTCAACCGTGACCCGTCGCCGACGTGGAAGCCGAGCAGGAGCGGGCCCCCGGGACGCAGCACCCGCCGGAAGGCGTCGAGGACGCCGGGAACCTCGTCGTCGGGGACGTGGATCAGCGACCACCAGGCGAGCAGGCCGGCGACGGTCGCGTCCGGGAGGCGCAGGTCCGTCATGGAACCCACCTCGAACCGCAGCCCCGGGTGGTCGCGCCGGGCGAGGTCGACCATCGCGGGGGAGAGGTCGACGCCGAACGCGTCGACACCCAGCTCGCACAGGGCCGCGGTGACGTACCCCGGCCCACAGCCCACGTCCGCCACCGGCAGCCTGGACCAGGTCGGCGAAGATCGCGAGGCTCCCGCGCAGGTAGGGCTCGGTGTCGAGCGCGCC
This sequence comes from Micromonospora costi, assembly GCF_003626655.1. Lineage (GTDB taxonomy): Bacteria > Actinomycetota > Actinomycetes > Mycobacteriales > Micromonosporaceae > Micromonospora > Micromonospora costi. The sequence goes on along the minus strand of NZ_RBAN01000003.1, from coordinate 421,862 downwards.
GCGCACCTGGTCGGCGTAGCTGGCCGCGACGGTGTCGTAGGAGGTACGGGTCTCCGCGAGCCAGCCACCGTCGCCGGGGCTCACAGGGTGATCCAGTAGCGCCGTACGGCGCCCAGCTCCGTGGCCCGGACGTCTTCGAGGACGCCGCCGTGACGTTCGATCGTCCTCGCCGACGGGATGTTGCCCTCCTCGCAGGTGACGAGCACCCGGTCCAGGCCGATCGCCCGCGCCTCACCGAGCATCTCGCCCAACGCCCACGTGGCCAGCCCGCGGCGGCGCGCCGACGGCCGGATCCCGTAGCCGATGTGACCACCGACGCGCAGCAGGAAGTCGTTCAGCTCGTGCCGCAGCGCGATCCCGCCGAGCACCGCCTGCTCACCCGACGCGCCCGCCGCGGCGTCCTCCGCAGCGGGCACGTCGACGATCCAGCGATACGTGCACGGCACCCGGCCGGCCTCCGGCGACGTCGTGGGATCCGCCTGCTCGCTCAGGCGGGCCACCCACGCCGCGAACCCGGCCGGCGAGCGGACCTCGTCGGCGGGCCGCAGCCCGAAACCGTCCTCGTGGAGGCCGGGACCCCACTCGTCGTGCGCCTCGAGCCAGGCGGCGTGCAGCCGGTCGGTGGGCGCGATCAGCTCGGGCATCCGGCGACGATAGCGCTCGCGGGTCAGGAGATGTGGTGGAGGATCACGTTGTGGACGTGATGGCTCTTCTGCGCGCCGCGGAACTCGACCTCGTACGTGTGCGTGCCGACGTGGATGGCGATCGCGCCGGTGGAGAAGAACGACCCGCCCCACGACTTGTTGCTGACCACGCTCACGCTCGTGATCTTCGAGTACGGGATGCTGGTGATCGCGTACCGCTTGCCGACGAAGGACCGGTCCTGGATGATGACGCGCCGATCGGTGAGGCCGATGAACCCGGTGCCCGTGCCCACCGCGTCGTACACGGCGATGATCTGCTCCCCGTCCAGCAGCCCGCTCTGGATCTGCTGGAACTGCTCCTTGCGGTCATAGGTCACGTTGGCCATGCGCCACACGGTAGGTGGGACGCGCCAGCCGAGCGCGGGTCAGCGTACGACCGAGTCGGCCGCGGCCCGGACGAACTCGCGGACCCGGGCCGTCGTGTTGCTCTCCAGCCAGACCGGGCCGCGAGCGATCGGTGGCGCGTCGTGGATCGGCACGTACGCGACGTCCGGCCGGGGGTAGTAGCGCCGGGTGTGCTCGCCGACCGGGAGGACGCCCCGGCCCAGCGCCACCAGCGAGAGCATCTCCGAGAACGTGTTGCCGGCCGGGCCCTTCGGCACCGGGCGGCCGGACGGGGTGCGGTCCGGGGTCCGGTCCCGCTTGAACCCCGCCGATGTCACGTCCGGGTACTGCACCACCGGGTGTTCGGCCAGCACCTCGAGGGAGACCGACGCGGCCTCGGCGAGGGGGTGTCCGGTCGGCACGGCCAGTACCCGCTGCTCGGTGAGCAGCACCGGGCCGTTGGCCATGCCGTCGAACGGGAACGAGGCGATGAGCACGTCGACCGACCCGTCCAGCAGGCTCGGCCGGGAGTTGAACAGCTGGACCTCGCGTACCTCGACCTCGCATTCCGGGTGGCGTTCGGCGAACAGGGCGACGGCCTTGAGCAGCACGGGCGCCGTCCACTCGCCGAGGAACGCGACCCGCAGCGTCCCGGTGATCCCGCGACCCGCGTCGACGGCCCGGGCGACCGCCGCGTCGATCCCCGCCACGAGCGGCCGGAGGTCGTCGGCGAGTTGACGGCCGATCGGGGTGAGGCGTACGACCCGGCTGGTACGCGTGAACAGCGGGGCGCCGATCCGCCGCTCCAGTCGCTTCACGACGTGACTGACCCGGCCGGTGCTGACGTGCAGCAGTTCGGCGGTCCGGCCGAAGTGCAGCTCGTCGGCGAGGGTCAGGAACGTCTCCACCTCGTACCGCTCCAGCATCCTGGCGTCCCATCGTTGCGTCGGGGTCAACGATCGTAGCCCGGTCGACTCTTGGTCCCCGCCGCCGACGGGCGGATCGTGGAGCCGTTCCCGAGAGACCCGAGAGAGAGGCAAACACCATGCGAGTCACCGGGTTCGACCACCTCGTGCTCACCGTGGCCGACGTCGAGCGGTCGCTGGACTTCTACTGCCACCGGCTCGGCCTGGAGCCGGTCCGGGTCGACGAGTGGCGCGCCGGGCACGTCCCGTTCCCCTCCGTACGCGTCAGCCCGGACACCATCATCGATCTCGTGCGCGGCGAGCGTGGTGAGTCGAACGTCGACCACTTCTGCCTGGTGGTGGCACCGCTGGACTGGGCCGAGGTGGTCGAGTCCGGTGTCTTCACGGTGGTGGAGGGGCCGGTCGGCCGGTTCGGAGCGCGGGGTTCAGCCACCTCGATCTACGTCCGCGATCCGGACGGCAACTCGGTGGAGCTGCGGTGGTACCCGCAGGACGCCGGCGGGGTCAGCCCTCGGTGACCGCCCGGTAGGCGTCCTCGATGCGGGCCGCGAGCAGGACTTCGCCCTCGGTGAGCGGGGAGTTGTCGTGACCCACCCGGATCTGGGTCTGGTCCGCCCGGCGGCTGATCACGGGACGCAGGTGGAGCGAGTCGGCCACCACCTTCACCCGCTCGGTGAGCGCGGCGTGCTGGCTGTCGTCGATGACGAGGATGCGGCGGATCTGCTCGCCCTCCCGGGTCCACCCGGGGAGCAGGGTCAGCGCGTCGGAGAGGTAGTCCTGCTTGGTTCGGCTGTTGAACAGCGCACGCATCACCGCACCTCCCAGGCGCCGTTGCCGGCTTGTGGCCAAATCGTCGCCGTCCCGTGTCTTGTCGGTGGCTTCCAGTCTCGTCGCCTCACCGCGGGTGTGTCCACGCCCACACTTCCGGGTTCTCCTGACCTAGCGGCCGGTTACGCTACCCAAACCGCCGATTGATCTGGCACGCTGGACGGCCGTGCGGACCGAACGGGCGAGTGGCGGCGGGCAGGCCGCGCGGCGGGACCTCAAGGTGATCGTCGGTGCGGCGATCATCCAGGACGGGCGCGTGCTCGCCTGCGCGCGCTCCGCTCCGCCGGAGGTGGCCGGCATGTGGGAGTTCCCCGGCGGCAAGGTGGAGCCGGGGGAGTCCGAGACCGACGCGCTGGCCCGGGAGTGCGCCGAGGAACTGGCCGTACGCGTGGAGATCGGCGAGCGGGTCGGCCGCAACGTCAAGATGGCGCACGGCCGGTCGGTGCTCAAGGTGTACGCGGCCCGCCTGCTCCACGACGACGAGCCGCAGCCGCTGGAGCACTCCGCGCTGCGCTGGCTCTCCGCCGCCGAATTGGACTCGGTGACCTGGCTGCCCGCGGACGCGCCGATCGTGGCCGCCCTGCGCCCCCTCCTGGCGGCCGGCTGACGACGCGGCGCCCCCCGAACGCCGCCGTCGATCATGAAGTTGTTGTCACGACACGCCGGAGAATCGGGCAATAACTTCATGATCAACGGGGTGGGGGTGGGCGGCGAACCGCCGAGACGGGCAGAAACGGGACGGGGGCCGGCGGCAACAGCCGCGGCCCCCGTCATCGTCGTCGTGGACGTGCTCAGTGCTTGTCCTGCTCCGGGTGGGCGAAGTTCAGGTGCTCCGGGGGCAGCGGGAACGTGACGTCGTCACCGAACGGCGACGGCGCGGCGGCCCGGTCGAAGGTCAGCTCCGTGAGCGGAAGCTTGCCCCGCTCGTCCACCGCCGGCGCGGTCGGGTGTGGCACCTCGCGGTGCCAGTTGACCCCGCTCTGCGCCTGCGCCTCGGCCTGCGGGTCGTGCGAACCACCCGCGTGCGAGTGCACGCCATCGAGGTTGGGACGGGCCGCCGGGCCCGCGGCCCGTGCGCTGGTCACGCTGCTCTGGGGCGTCTCACCCCGACGGAAGATCTTGCTACCAAGCCACACAAGGGGATCGTACCTGCGGTCGACGACCCGCTCCTTCATGGGGATGATCCCGTTGTCGGTGATCTTGATGTGCTCGGGGCAGACCTCCGTGCAGCACTTGGTGATGTTGCAGTAGCCGAGGCCCATCTCCGACTGCGCGTACTGCTTGCGGTCGGTCCGGGCGTCGAGCGGGTGCATGTCCAGCTCGGCCGCCCGGATGAAGAAGCGCGGCCCGGAGAAGGCGGGCTTGTTCTCCTCGTGGTCACGGATCACGTGGCACACGTTCTGGCAGAGGAAGCACTCGATGCACTTGCGGAACTCCTGCGAGCGCTCGACGTCGACCTGCTGCATCCGGTAGTCGCCGGGGGCCACGTCCGCGGGAGGAGCGAACGCCGGGGTCTCCCGGGCCTTCTCGTAGTTGAACGAGACGTCCGTGACCAGGTCCCGGATGACCGGAAACGTACGCAGCGGGGTGACCGTGACCGTCTCGTCCTCTTCGAACGTCGACATCCGGGTCATGCACGCCAGGCGCGGCTTGCCGTTGATCTCCATGGAGCAGGAGCCGCACTTGCCCGCCTTGCAGTTCCAGCGACAGGCGAGGTCCGGCGCGTCGGTGGCCTGGAGCCGGTGGATGACGTCGAGGACGACCTCGCCCTCGTTCACCTCGACCATGTAGTCCTGCAGGTCGCCGCCGGTGTCGTCGCCCCGCCAGATGCGGAACTGCCGCTTCGCGGCCGCGTCGCCGGCCGCCGGGGAGTTTCGCTCAGCCATCTCGTCAGCTCTCCTTCTCAGCGAGGGCGTCGAACTCCGCGAGTTCCTCGTCCGTCAGGTACTTGGCCAGCTCGGCGCGGTCGAACAGCGTGATCAGCTCGGAGCGCATCTTCGGCAGCGGCTTGCGGGTCAGCTGCACCGTGTCGCCCTCGAGCGAGCAGACCAGGTTCACCCGGCGCCACTGCGGATCCATCGTGGGGTGGTCCTCGCGGGTGTGGCCGCCGCGGGACTCCCGCCGCTCCAGCGCCGCCTTGGCGGTGCACTCGGAGACGACCAGCATGTTGCGCAGGTCCAGGGCGAGGTGCCAACCCGGGTTGTAGCGTCGCCCGCCGGACGCGCTCACCTTGGCCACCCGCTCCCGCAGCTCGGCCAGGCGCACCAGCGCGTCGGCCAGCTCGCCCTCCCGCCGGATGATTCCTACCAGGTCTCCCATGACCGCCTGGAGGTCCTGCTGGAGGGTGTACGGGCTCTCCCCGGTGTCCCGCTGCAACGGCGCGAGCGCGGTCTCGACCGCCGCCTCGACCGCCGGCACGGCCACCTTCGGCCGGCTGGCGAGGGTGTCGGTGTACGAGGCGGCGTGGCCGCCCGCGCGCTTGCCGAAGACCAGCAGGTCGGACAGCGAGTTGCCGCCGAGCCGGTTGGAGCCGTGCATGCCGCCGGACACCTCGCCCGCGGCGAACAGGCCGCGTACGTGGCCGGCCGCGGCGCCCGAGTCCGGGTCCACCTCGACGCCACCCATCACGTAGTGGCAGGTCGGGCCGACCTCCATCGGCTCCTTGGTGATGTCGACGTCGGCCAGTTCCTTGAACTGGTGGTACATCGAGGGCAGACGGCGGCGGATCTCCTCCGCCGGCAGCCGGCTCGCGATGTCCAGGTAGACGCCACCGGCGGGGGTGCCCCGACCGGCCTTCACCTCGCTGTTGATGGCCCGGGCCACCTCGTCGCGGGGCAGCAGCTCCGGCGGGCGGCGGTTGTTGTCCGGGTCGGTGTACCAGCGGTCCGCCTCCTCCTCGGTCTCCGCGTACTGCTTGCGGAAGACGTCGGGGACGTAGTCGAACATGAACCGCTTGCCGTCGGAGTTCTTCAGCACGCCGCCGTCACCCCGCACCGACTCGGTGACCAGGATGCCCTTCACCGAGGGCGGCCAGACCATGCCGGTCGGGTGGAACTGCAGGAACTCCATGTTGATCAGCGTCGCCCCGGCGCGCAGCGCGAGCGCGTGACCGTCCCCGGTGTACTCCCACGAGTTCGAGGTGACCTTGTAGGACCGCCCGACCCCGCCGGTGGCCAGCACCACGGCCGGCGTTTCGAACAGGACGAACTCCCCGGACTCCCGGTAGTACCCGAAGGCCCCGGCCACCCGGTCGCCGTCGAGCAGCAGCTCGGTGATGGTGGTCTCGGAGAAGACCTTGATGCGGGCCTCGTAGTCGCCGAACTCCGCCTTGTCCTCCTGCTGGAGCGACACGATCTTCTGCTGGAGGGTGCGGATCAGCTCCAGGCCGGTGCGGTCGCCGACGTGCGCGAGCCGCGGGTACTCGTGGCCGCCGAAGTTGCGCTGCGAGATCTTCCCGTCCTTGGTGCGGTCGAAGAGCGCACCGTACGTCTCCAGCTCCCAGATCCGCTGCGGCGACTCCTTCGCGTGCAGCTCGGCCATCCGGAAGTTGTTCAGGAACTTGCCGCCGCGCATGGTGTCGCGGAAGTGCACCTGCCAGCTGTCGCGCGGGTTCACGTTGCCCATCGCGGCGGCGGCGCCGCCCTCGGCCATCACGGTGTGCGCCTTGCCGAAGAGCGACTTCGAGATGATGGCCGTCTTCTTGCCGGCGAGCCGGGCCTCGATCGCCGCGCGCAGGCCGGCGCCGCCGGCGCCGATCACGACGACGTCGTAGTGGTGTCGTTCGATACGAGTGGTAGTCGTCATGTCCAGGCCCTCTAGTTGATGAACCGCAGGTCGGGGAACCAGTCGGCCGCGACCGCCATGACGTAGAAGTCGGTCAGCGCCAGCGTGCCGAGCGTGATCCAGGCGAGCTGCATGTGCCGGACGTTGAGCCAGGACACGCCCGTCCAGGCCCGGTAGCGCAGCGGGTGCTTCGAGAAGTGCTTGAGCCGCCCGCCGATGATGTGCCGGCAGGAGTGGCAGGAGATGGTGTACGCCCAGAGCATCACCACGTTGCCGATCAGGATGAGGTTGCCCAGCCCGAAGCCGAAGCCCTTCGGCGAGTGGAAGGCCAGGATCGCGTCGTAGGTGTTGATCAGCGAGATGATCGCGGCGGCGTAGAAGAAGTAGCGGTGCAGGTTCTGGCCGAGCAGCGGGAAGCGCGTCTCACCGCCGTACGTCTTGTGCCCGTCCGGCACGGCGCAGGCCGGCGGCGACAGCCAGAACGACCGGTAGTACGCCTTCCGGTAGTAGTAGCAGGTCAGCCGGAACAGCAGCAGGAAGGGCAGGGTCAGCGCGGCGTCCGGGATGATCCACCAGCCGGGGAGGAACTGCCCGAAGTGCGAGGCGTTCTCGACGCACCGGTCGGTCACGCACGGGGAGTAGAACGGGGTCAGGTAGTGGAAGTCCTCGACCCAGTACCACTTGTGCATGAAGACCCGCACCGTCGCGTACGCCACCCAGGCGGTGAGCCCGACGACGGTGATCAGCGGGGCGAACCACCAGCGGTCGGTACGCAACGTCTTCGCCGCGATGGCGGCGCGCGCCCGCGCCCCCAGCGGCCTCGTTGCCGTTGATGTCATTCGAGTCGTCTCCTCGACGGGGGCCCGCAGGTGCGGGCGGCTCTTCCTCCGGTCGGCACGCGGACCGGCGAACCCGCACCCGCTTGCCACGTCATGCGCACACCAACGACCGCGCCGGGCGCACCGGCGCAGCTAAGTGACACACGTTACGCCGATCTTCGCGGGCCGTCCGCGCAAGGCAGCGTCCCGTGTGTCCGGCCGGCCTGGGAGCGCCGGCACGATGATCGATGGACCGATCGTAGGAAGGTCACCGTGGCGACGTGACGGCGGGGTGGCATCCGGGTCGATGTGATGCGCGCCGGCCCGTCGCGCGGGGGCGGACCGGCCTGCACGGGACCGGTCCCGGCGGGCCGCGCCCCGCGTCGGCTGGCCGCCCCAGGGCGGGCGGATCAGCCGGACGCGCCACCGGTGAAGTGCCAGGAGGCCAGCCGCACCGGCGGCGCCTCCCACCAGACACCGTCCACCCGGTCCGGTTGCCGCACCGGGACCCGGCCGACGCCGAGCACGCCGCCTGGTGCGAGCGCCCGGGGGTACGACTCGGTGAACCGGAGGTCGCGGACCGCGCCGACGACCACGCCGTCCTCGACCAGCCACACCCCGTTGCGGGTCAGGCCGGTGATGACAAGGCTCTTCGGGTCGAGCACCCGCGTGTACCACAGGTCGCTCACCAGCAGCCCGCGCCCGACCTGCGCGACCAGCTCCGCCGTGTCCGGGTCGGCCACCGCGCCCGGCGTCCAGGCGCCCGGGACGGCCCCCGCGGGTGACGCGTCGCCGCCGGCGGCGAGCCGTAGGTTGCGCGCCATCGGGCCGACGGTCGCGCCGCCGGCGATCGCGTGCCCGGTGGACTCGGCGCCCGCCTCCACCGCCGTCCGCCGGTCGTGCGTCACCGCACGGGTGGTGCCGGCCTCGACCAGGGTCACGGCCTTCCGTGTCGTGCCCTCCACGTCGAACGGCAGGCCGGACGCGCCGAGCGGGTCGTCGACCAGCGTGACCGCCGGGTCGAACTGCGCGGCGCCCGGCTCGGCGAAGGACTGCCGCTCGACGTACCGCTTGCCGTTGAAGCCGAACCAGGACAGGTTCTGCAGCAGGTCGGTCACGGCGGCCGGCTCGAACACCACCTCGTACCGGCCGGGCGGCAACTCGACCGGGTCGGCCGCCGCGCGGGCCTTGACCGCCGCCCGGGCGCCCAGTACCGCGCCGTCGAGGTCGGCCAGCCGGTCGGCGCAGAGCCGGGCCACGCCGTCCGCGCCGCCGCTGCGGGCGATGCCGTCCATGGCCGCCTCGACCGCGCGCCAGTGTGCCGTGTGGCCGGCGCTGTTCGCGAACGCCGACGACCGGTGGGCGGTGCGGCAGTAGCCCGCCGTCTCCAGGCCGCCGGCCGCCGACACGAAGGCGCGGACGCGCTCGGCCCGCTCGTCCGGGTCCGCGTACGCGGCGGCCTCGTCGACCGGCCCGCCGGCCGGTGCCGGGGTGGGCGGGGTGAGGCCGGGCCACGCCGGATCGGGTGGGCAGAGCCGCGCGGCGGTCAGGGTGCGCTCGACGAGCGCGCGCAACCCGTCCGGCGTCACCACGCTGCCGCTGCCCGCGGCCGTCCGCCCGTCGACGTGCACCCGCAGCCGGACGCCGACCGTCGACTCGGCGACGTTCTGGTGGATGAACGAGTTGGCGAACCGGGTCAGGGCCAGGTCCGCTCGGGTCACCACCACCTCGGCCTGCGCGCCCGGGCCGCCGGCGCGGCGGACCAGCTCGACGACCTGGCCGGCAAGCTCCAGTTCGGTCATGCCCGCACCCCCACCCGGACGTTGCGGAACCGCGCCGGGGCCGCGGGATGGCCCGTGTGCCCGGTCTGGCCCGGCTGGCCCTTGCCGCAGTTCGGTGTGCCCCAGGCGACGGTCTCCGAGGAGAGCATGTCCATGGAGCGCCAGAAGAGCGGGCCGATGCCGGTGTAGGTCGGGTTGCGCAGCATCCGGCCGCGCCGGCCCTTCTTCACCTCCCAGCCGATCTCGCAGCCGAACTGGAAGTTGAGCCGCTTGTCGTCGATCGACCAGGACCGGTTCAGGTCCATGAGCACCCCGTCGTCGGTGGCCGCGATGATCTCCTCCAGCGTGTGCGGGCCGGGCTCCAGGCCGACGTTGGTCATCCGCACCATCGGCAGCCGGGCCCAGCCGTCGGCCCGTACGCTCCCGCCGTAGTCCAGCCCGGCGACGGCCGCCGAGTCGCGGCCGGCGAGCACGCCCACCCACCGTCCCTCGCGGACGGCGTCGCGCTTCACGGCCGGGGAGCCCTCGTCGTCGAAGCCGAAGCTGCCCAGGGCGCCCGGGATGGCCGGGTCGATGGTGACGTTCATCAGCTCCGAGCCGTACCGCAGCGTGCCGAGCTGGGCCAGGTCGAGCCAGGACGTGCCCGCGAAGGCCGCCTCCCAGCCGAGGATGCGGTCCAGCTCGATGGCGTGCCCCACCGACTCGTGGATCTGGAGGGCGAGCTGCTCGCCGCCGAGGATCAGGTCGGTCTCCCCGGCCGGGCAGAGCGGCGCGGTGAGCAGGGCCCGGGACTCCTCGGCGACCTGGGCCGCGTGCGCGCTCAGGTCGAGCGAGGTGACCAGCTCCCAGCCGGTCGTGCCGTACTGACCGCGGTAGCTCGGGTAGGAGCGGCGCTGCGTCTCGCCGTCACCGATGGAGGTGGCGGAGATGCCACCGCCGCACTCCCGGATTCGCTGGTCGACACGGTGCCCCTCGCTGGACACGAACCACTTCGCGGTGTCCCAGATCTGGTAGAGCCCCTCGGCGATGTCGGCGCCGTGCGCCGCCATGGTCGCTGTCGCGTCGACGAGCAGGTCGCCCTTGTCGGAGAGCGGGACGCCGAGCGGGTCCACCTCGCACGCCGAGGCCCAGCTCGCGGTGGCCGCCTCGACCGGCACGAGGTCGACGGACGGGCCGGGGACCCGCGCGCTCGCCGCGGCGATCCGCGCGGCGCGCCGGCCGGCGTCGCGGGCCGCTGCGTCGGTGAGGTCGGGTACGGCGTGGAAGCCCCAGCTCGACCCGACCAGCGCCCGGACGCCCAGGCCGACACTCTCGTCCTGCGTCAGCTCCTCGATCTCGCCATTGCGCGCCGACATCGACTCGTAGCGCCGGTGCATCACCCGGGCGTCGGCGTACCGGGCTCCCGCGTCCAGGGCGGCCTGCACGGCGGCGGTCGCGGCATCGAATTCGCTCACACAGCCGACCCTAGGCGAGCGGCCCGACATCCGTCAGGCGTGATCGACACCAGCTCGGCGATGTGGTGGGATCCGATGCGCCGCAACACCACCCACATCGGTGGAACGGAGTGGATCAACCCGTCGTCCACCGGGGACGCGGTGGCGGGCAGCCGATCGCGATGAATGAATGTGCTGGTGAGGGCTGTTCACAGCCGTTGCCGACTCGTTACGCTGACGCCCGCTGACAGCCTCCGGCCGTGTAGCTTATTTTCACCCTCAGGTCTTTCCTGTAAGTTCTCTTCGTCACTGAGGGAGGCGGTCGTGGACAGGCCGGAGTCGGCGCCGTCCGGGCAACCGGGCGACCGCCCCAGCGTTCCGGAGCAGCGGGCCAACGGCGACCCCTACCTGCGGGTGCGCGACCTGCGGGTGCGGTTCGACACCACCGACGGCGTCGTCCGCGCGGTCGACGGCGTGTCCTTCGCGGTGGAACGGGGCCGGACGCTCGGCATCGTGGGCGAGTCCGGCTCGGGCAAGAGCGTCACCTCGCTGGCCGTCCTCGGCCTGCACGACGCCCGGCGCGCCACCATCACCGGCGAGATCTTCCTGGGCGGTCGCCAGCTGGTCGGCCTGCCCGAGGAGGAGGTACGCCAGCTGCGCGGGCGCGACATGGCGATGATCTTCCAGGACCCGCTCTCCGCGCTGCACCCCTACTACACGGTGGGGAAGCAGATCGCCGAGGCGTACCGGGTGCACCACCCGCGGGCGGGCAAGCGGGAGGCCCGGCAGCGGGCCGTCGACATGCTGGGCCGGGTCGGCATCCCGCAGCCGGCGCGCCGCTTCGACCAGCACCCGCACGAGTTCTCCGGCGGCATGCGCCAGCGCGCGATGATCGCGATGGCGCTGGTCAACGACCCGGACCTGCTCATCGCCGACGAGCCGACCACCGCGCTGGACGTCACGGTGCAGGCGCAGATCCTGGACCTGTTGGCCGACCTCCAGGCCGAGTTCCACTCGGCGATCATCATGATCACGCACGATCTGGGCGTGGTCAGCCAGGTGGCCGACGACGTGCTGGTGATGTACGGGGGTCGGGCCGTCGAGCACGGCAGCGTCGAGCAGGTGCTGCGCCGGCCGCAGCACCCGTACACCTGGGGGTTGCTCTCCAGCGTGCCCTCGCTGCACGGCGACGCGGACGCGGACCTTGTGCCGATCCGTGGCAACCCGCCGAGCCTCATCAACCTGCCGTCCGGCTGCGCCTTCCACCCGCGCTGCCGGTACGCCGACCGCAACGGTGACCGGTCCCGCACCGAGGTGCCCGCGCTGAGCCCCACCGGCGAGGCCGGCCACCTCGTCGCCTGCCACCTGGCGGCGGAGGAACGGGTCCGGCTCTACCGGGAGGAGATCGCACACGTGGGGGTCGCCCGGTGAGCGCGAGGAACGCAGCGAAGCGGAGTACCGCAGTCGCGAACGGAGGCGGGCTCCGGTGAGCGCGAGTCAGGTGGACGAGGCCCGGGAGGCCGGGTCGACGGCGGAGGCCGAGCCGCTGCTGCGGGTACGCGGGCTCAGCAAGCACTTCCCGGTGCGCAGCGGGCTGCGCGGTCGCCACCTGGTGCGGGCCGTGGACGGACTGGACTTCGACGTGCGGCCGGGCCAGACGCTCGGGCTGGTGGGGGAGTCGGGCTGCGGCAAGACGACGACCGGCCGGATGCTCGTGCGGCTGCTGGAGCCGACCTCGGGCAGCATCGAGTTCGACGGACGGGACATCACCCACGCCGGCCGGCGCGAGCTGCGCCCGCTGCGGCAGGACCTCCAGATCATCTTCCAGGACCCGTACGCCTCGCTGAACCCGCGGCACACGGTGGGCCGGATCATCGCGATGCCGTTGCAGGTCAACGGCATCAAGCCACCCGGCGGGGTGAAGGCGCGGGTGCGGGAGCTGCTGGAGACCGTCGGGCTCAACCCGGAGCACTACAACCGGTATCCGCACGAGTTCTCCGGCGGTCAGCGGCAGCGCATCGGGATCGCCCGCGCGCTCGCGCTGCGGCCGAAGCTCGTCGTCGCCGACGAGCCGGTGTCCGCCCTGGACGTCTCGATCCAGGCCCAGGTCATCAACCTGCTGCGCGACCTGCAACGCGACCTCGGGCTGGCGTTCGTATTCATCGCACACGACCTGGCCGTGGTGCGGCACTTCTGCCAGCGGGTCGCGGTGATGTACCTCGGCAAGGTCGTCGAGATCGGTGACCGGGCGGATATCTACGAGCGGCCGCAGCACCCGTACACCCGGGCGTTGCTGTCGGCGATCCCGGACGTCACCAAGCTCGGCCCCGCGGGCCGCATCCGGCTGGCCGGCGACGTGCCGACGCCGCTGGACCCGCCCTCGGGCTGCCGCTTCCGCACCCGCTGCTGGAAGGCGCGGGACATCTGCGCGACGGAGGAGCCCGCGCTGGTGCCGCGGGACGGCGGCCGCCAGGCCACCGCCTGCCACTTCCCGGAATCCGGCCCGGTGGGGGCGGAGACCGGCGGGCCGGTGGACGTGACGGTCGAGGAGGTGTCGAAGTGAGCCTCTCCCCGGTGGAGGGTGTCGCGCTGGCGGAGATCGAGTCCGGCGGCGACGCCGGGGCGCCGGAGCGCCGGGACGTCCTCGGTCGCTCGCCCGGCCAGCTCGCCTGGCGCCGGCTGCGCGCCGACCGTACGGCGATGGTCAGCGGCGTGATGCTGATCGTCTTCCTGGTGCTGGCGCTGGCCGCCCCGCTGATCGAGATGGCCTACGGGATCGGGCCGCGCGAGCAGTTCCAGAACCTGCTCGACGGCTTCGGCATGCCGCTCGGCTACGCCGGCGGTGTCACCGGCGAGCACTGGTTCGGGCTCGAACCGGGCCTCGGGCGGGACATCTTCATCCGGCTGATCTACGGCCTGCGTACCTCGCTCTTCATCGCGTTCGCCGCGGCGGTGATCACCGCGACCATCGGGGTGGTGCTCGGCACGCTCGCCGGCTACCTCGGTGGCTGGCTGGACGCCGTCATCAACTGGATCACCGACCTCACGCTCGCCATGCCGTTCCTGGTCATCGCGCTGGCGTTGACCCCGACGCTGGTGCTGCGGTTCTACGGCGAGCGGGAGCAGGTCTCGTCGGCGTTCGGCGTGGGCGTGCTGATCGGGGTCTTCGCGATCTTCGGCTGGACGAGCACGGCCCGGCTGGTCCGCGGCCAGGTGATCGCACTGCGCGAGCGGGAGTTCGTCGAGGCCGCCCGGGCGAGCGGCGCCGGGCTCGGGCACATGCTCTTCCGGCAGCTGCTGCCGAACATCTGGGCGCCGATCCTGGTGTCGTTCTCCCTCGCGGTGCCGCAGTTCATCACGAGCGAGGCAGCGCTCTCGTTCATCGGCGTCGGGTTGAGCGACGAGACGCCGAGCTTCGGTCGCATGATCTACCGCAGCCTGGACTACCTCCAGACCGACCCGGCGTACGTGTTCTTCCCCGGCATCACGATCTTCGCGCTCGTGTTCGCCTTCAACCTCTTCGGTGACGCGCTGCGTGACGCGCTCGACCCGAAGTCGTCCCGGTAGGGGTCCCTGCGATGGCGCGGTTCCTGATCAAGCGGCTGTTCTCCGCCACGCTGACCCTCTTCGCGGTGAGCGTGCTGACCTTCCTCATGTTCTTCGCGCTGCCCCGCGACCCGGTCACCGGCATGTGCCCGAAGAACTGCAACCCGGAGCGGCTGGAGCGGGTCCGCGACGAGCTGGGCCTCAACGACCCGCTCGTCGCCCAGTACGCCGGCTACATGAAGGGCATCGTGACCGGTCGGGACCTGGGCAGCGCCCAGGGCGGCCACTGCGACGCGCCCTGCCTCGGCTGGTCGTACGTCACGAACGAGGCGGTCTCGGACACCATCGCCCGGGTGCTGCCGGTGACGCTCAGCATCGTCATTCCGGCGGCCGTCCTCTGGCTGCTGCTCGGCGTGGGCCTGGGCATGATCTCGGCGTTGCGACGGGGCACGTGGCTGGACCGGCTGGCCATCGGCTTCTCGCTGACCGGCGCGTCGTTGCAGCTCTACTTCGTCGGCGCGGTGCTGCTGATCGTCTTCGTCTACAACCTGCGCCTGCTGCCGGTGCCGAGCTACACGTCCATATTCGACAATCCGGTGAAGTGGGCGAGCGGCCTGGTGCTCGCCTGGGTGTCGCTGGCCTTCCTCTTCTCGGCCATCTACGCCCGGCTGTCCCGGGCGCAGATGCTGGAGACGCTGTCCGAGGACTTCGTCCGCACCGCGCGGGCGAAGGGCCTGGCCAAACCCAAGGTGTACGGGCGGCACGCGCTCCGGGCGGCGATCACCCCGGTCGTCACGATCGCCGGTCTCGACGTGGGCGGCGCGCTCGGTGGCACGGTGATCACCGAGACCACGTTCGGCATCCAGGGGCTGGGCCGGACCGCCGTGGACGCGGTGCGGTCGGGCGACCTGCCCACCATAATGGCCACCGTGCTGATCGCCGCGGTCTTCGTGGTGCTCGCGAACGTGCTGGTCGACCTGCTGTACGCGGCCATCGACCCCCGGGTCCGGCTGCGTTGACCGGGGCCCGCCCGGGGCGAGGTGGCCGGCGGTCGACCGGCGGCGGAATTTATCGACAACTGTTACACAACTTGTAGCTTTTCTTCTTTACGATCCTCGGGACGTCGGCGGTACCACCTCCGGCGACCGCGGACAGATGGGTGGAGGAGGTAGGAGATGCGACCACGCGTGGTGGCCGCCGCTGGCGGCGCGATCGCACTGGTTGTGGCACTGGGTGCCTGCTCGAAGAACACGGGCGAGGGCACCACGGTCGACAACAACCGTACGCAGACCGGGGTCATCGCGACCGACCCGAAGGACTCGCAGGGCCCGGCGGCCGAGGTGCCCGGGGCGCAGAAGGGCGGCACCTTCACCATCATCCGGGAGACGCCGATCTCCCACCTGGACCCGCAGCGGACGTACTCGTTCGCCGGTCTCATGGCGAACCCGCTCTTCGCCCGCTACCTCACCACCTGGAAGGACGACGGCAAGGGCGGTCTCGTCCTCGTCGGGGACCTGGCCGAGACGCCGGGCACCAACGTCAACAACGACTGCAAGGTCTGGGAATTCAAGATCAAGGACGGGGTGAAGTTCGAGGACGGCCGCCCGATCACCGCCAAGGAGATCGCGTACGGCATCGCCCGCTCCTTCGACCCCGACCTGACCAGCGGCCCGACCTACATCCAGGAGTGGCTCGCCGACACCCCGCAGTTCGACACCAAGTGGGACTTCAAGAAGAACAAGGGCTCGCTGCCGCCCGGCCTCACCACGCCGGACGACAAGACCCTGCGCTTCGAGTTCGCCAAGCCCCGCTGTGACCTGCCGTTCGCGGTCTCGCTGCCGACCACCGCGCCGCTGCCGCCGGACAAGGACACCGGCGTCAACCTCGACAACCGGCCGTTCTCGTCCGGGCCGTACAAGATCGCGTCGAACCAGGTCGGCGTCAAGCTCACGCTGGACCGGAACACGAACTGGGACCCGAACACCGACCCGGTGCGCCACCAGTACCCGGACCAGTTCGTCTGGAGCTTCGGGCCGACCGCGGACGCCGCCAACAACCGGGTGATCGCCGACAACGGCGCCGACCAGAGCGCGCTCGCGTTCAACTTCGTGCCGGCCTCGCTGGTCGCGAAGGTGGCCGGTGACGCGTCGCTGAAGTCGCGCACCATCCTCTCGCCGACCCCGAGCGCCAACCAGCTCGTCATCAACAACCAGCGGGTCACCGACCTGAAGATCCGGCAGGCGCTCAACTACGCGATCGACCGCGAGGGCCTCGTCAAGGCGCTCGGCGGGCAGACCGTGGCCGCGCCGCTCACCACGCTGATGCCGCCGTCGACCATCGGCTACAAGGCGTACGAGGCGTACCCGGCGGGCCCCAACGGCAACGTCGACAAGGTGAAGGAGCTGCTCGGCGGCCAGACCCCCGAGCTGGTCCTCGGCGTCGCCGACAACACCACCGAGCAGCAGATCGGCACCCAGCTCAAGGCGAACCTGGAGCGGGCCGGCTTCAAGATCACGCTGCGGAACATCCCGGACGACGCGAAGCTCGACGAGATCAAGAAGAAGGACAACCCCTGGGACCTGTACATCGGTAACTGGGCGGCGGACTGGCCGAGCGGCGCCTCGATCCTGCCGGTGCTCTACGACGGCCGCACCATCAAGGCCGAGGGCAACAGCAACCAGTCCTACTTCAACGACCCGACGATCAACGCCGAGTTCGACCGGATCCTCGCCATGCCCCCGGCCGAGCAGGGCCCGGAGTGGGGCAAGCTCGACGAGCGGATCATGAAGGAGTTCGCGCCCGTGGTGCCGCTCTTCGTCGACGTGGCCTACGTGGTGCACGGGTCGAAGGCCGGCGGGGCGTTCATCTCCAGCGTCTTCGGCTACCCGGCGTTCGTGAACGCGTACGTCAAGCCGTAACGCACCGCCTGGACTGGCCCCCGGTCGACAACGTCGTCGACCGGGGGCCGCGGTGTTTCCGGCGCGGGGCCGTGGTGTTCCCGGTGCAGGGCGTGGTGTTCCCGGCGCTATCCCACGTGCGCGCGGAGGAAGTCCAGTTCCAGCCTCAACAGGCGCTCCGCCGTGCCGCCGGCGGCCATGTGCGTCGCGCCGGTCAGCGGCAGCACCGAGTGCGGCCGGCCGGTGGACAGCAGCGCCGCCGACAGGCGCAGCGTGTGCGCGGCCACCACGTTGTCGTCCGCCATCCCGTGCACGAGCAGCAGCGGGCGGGCCTGGTCCGGTCCCGTCACCGGCTCGGCGGCCAGCTCGATGAGCGAATGGTGGGCGTAGACGTCCGCGCCGTCGTCCGGCAGGCCGAGGTAGCGCTCGGTGTAGGCGGTGTCGTAGAGGGCCCAGTCGGTGACCGGCGCGCCCGCGATGCCGCAGCGGAACAGCTCCGGGTGGCGCAGCACCGCGAGGCCGGCCAGCCAGCCGCCGAACGACCAGCCGCGCACGGCCACCCGGCCCAGATCCAGGTCCGGGTGCTTGTCGGCGAGCGCCGTCAACGCGTCCACCTGGTCCAGCAGCGTCACGTCGGCCACCCGCCGGTGGATCGCCTTCTCGAACGACGGCGCCACACCGGGCGTGCCCCGGTTGTCCACGACCACCACCGCGAAACCGGCGTCGGCCCACCACTGCCGCTCCAGCCACGCCGCCCGTGCCGCCACCACCTCCTGGTGGCCGGGGCCGCCGTAGATGTCCAGCAGCACCGGCAACCGGCGGCCCGTCACGTAGCTGTTCGGGTACAGCACCGCGCTCGGCAGCCGCCGGTCGGTCACCCGCTCCAGCAGCGGCAGCGGCGAGTACGGCGGGGTGGCGGCGTGGGACACCAGCTCCGCCACCTCCTGGTCGCCCCGCCACACCGTCCAGCGCGTGCCCGCGTGGTCGAGCGTCGCGACCCCCACCACGAGCACGTCGCCGCCCACGGCCGCCGTGTGCCAGCCCGAGTCGGTGGTCAGCCGGCGGGCGTCGACCCCGCCGCCGATCGTCGTACGCACCCGGAACAGGTGCCGCTCGCTCGGCTCGCCGTCACTCGCCTCGACCAGCAGGTCCGCCGGCCCGGCGGTGGCGGCCGGCAGCCGGCCGACCACCCGGCGCACGTACAGCGACGGCGGGGTGAGCAGCGTCCCGTCGGCGAACAGGCAGCGGGCGTCGTACCCGTCGTGCGCCAGCTCGCCGCCGACCAGCACCCGGCCGTCGGGCAGGTGCGCCGGCGTGCCGTCGATCGGCTCGACCCAGCGCGGGTCGGCCAGCTCGGCGTGCACCTGGGTCTCGCCGGTACGCGGATCCACTGCGAGCACCAGGCCGTGCTGTTGGGACCGGCGCAGCACGGTGATCAGCGGGCCCCCGTCGGCCCAGCTCACCGCCGTCAGGTACGGGTACGTCTCGCGGTCCCAGTGCACGTCCACCCAGCCGCCGTCGAGGTCGAGCAGGTGCAGGCTGACCTCCGCGTTCGGCCCGCCGGCCTGCGGGTACGCGACCGTGGTCGGCGGGCTGGCCGGGGCGGCCGGGTCGTGCAGGTGCCAGCGGCCCAGCCGCGACTCGTCGACCCGGGCCGCGAGCACACAGCGGCCGTCCGGCGCCCACCAGTAGCCGCGGAACCGCCCGAACTCCTCGGCCGCGATGTGCTCGGCCAGCCCCCACGTCACCCCGGCGTCCTCCCCGGCGAGCAGGCTGTCCGTGCCGTCGGCGTCGATCACCCGCAGCTCGCCCCGGCGTACCCCCTCGGCCGTGTCGGTCACGTACGCCAGCCGCTCGCCGGTCGGGTCCGGGCGCGGGTCGATGACCGGCGCCACGGCGGTCACCTCGACCACGTCACCGTGCACCAGGTCGGCGCGGAACAACCGGCCCGCCAGCGCGAAGACCGCCACCCGGCCGGCCGCGTCCAGGGCGTACGAGCCGATCCCGGCGGCGCTCAGGCGCTGGCGTTCGCGCAGCGCGCGCTCGCCCGGCGAGAGAGCGTCCGGGTCGTAGCCGGCGCCCAGCAGCGCCGCCGGGTCGGCGACGAGCCTCTCCTCGCCGCTCGCCACGTCCAGGAGCCACAGCGCGTCGGCCGGGTCCTCCGGACCGGCCGAGCGCAGGAAGATCACTCGGGAGCCGTCGTCGGCCACGGAGACGGCGCGCGGCGCGCCGTGGCTGAACCGGCGGGTACGGGCGGCCACCTCCGGATAGTCCACGGCCAGATCGTAAGGCGGTTGCGGAGGTGATGTGGCCGACCTGCCTGGACGCGTCCGGGCCGGTCGGGCGGAACCGCCGGTTAGAGTGACGGGCGTGACGACGCTGCCCGACCGCCGCCTGCTGCTGGTCCACGCGCACCCCGACGACGAGACCATCGGCACCGGCTCGACCATGGCCCACTACGCCGCCGCCGGCGCCCACGTCACGCTGGTGACCTGCACGCTGGGCGAGGAGGGCGAGATCCACGTACCGGAGCTGGCCCAGCTCGCCGCCGCCGAGGCGGACCAGCTCGGCGGCTACCGGATCGGCGAGCTGGCCGCGGCCTGTGCCGCGCTCGGCGTCACCGACCACCGCTTCCTCGGCGGCGCCGGCCGCTACCGCGACTCCGGGATGATGGGCCTCGCCACGAACGAACACCCCCGGGCCTTCTGGCAGGCCGACCTGGACGAGGCCGCCGGGCACCTCGTGGAGATCATGCGCGAGATCCGTCCGCAGGTGTTGATCACGTACGACGAGAACGGCTTCTACGGGCACCCCGACCACATCCAGGCGCACCGGGTCGCGATGCGCGCCGTCGAGCTGGCCGCCGCCGAGGGGTTCGCGCCGGCCAAGGTCTACTGGACGGCCATGCCGCTCAGCGTGCTCGAGGCGGGCATGACCGAGTTCACCGAGTCGGCCGACAACCCGTTCGTCGGCATCGAGGACGTCGCCGAGTTGCCCTTCGGCACCCCGGACGAGCAGATCGCCGCCCGGATCGACGCCACCGACCAGCACGCCGCGAAGCAGGCGGCGATGCGCGCCCACGCCACCCAGATCCCCCACAACTCCTGGCTCTACGCGATCGCCGGCAACTTCGGCGCGGAGTTCATCGGGGTCGAGTACTACACGCTCGCGGTGGGGGAGAAGGGGCCGGGCAGCGGCCCGTACGCCTGGGAGGACGACCTCTTCGCGGGGCTTCCCGACGTCGGCCCGGACCGGGCCCCGGTCACGGCGGCCGGCCTGCGGTGACCCTGCCCGCCGCCCCGATGTCGGTCGCCCCGGACGAGACCACCCCGCCGCCCGCGGGCCCCCCGCCGCGCCTGCTCGACGTCGGCGTGCGCGTGGCCGGCGGGCTCGTGGCGGTCGTGGCCGGCGTGGTGACCGGCCTGCTGGAACTCATCCTCGCCACGGTCCGGGTGGCCGGGCAGCTCATCGGGGTGTCGGTGCTGCTCGCGATCGGCGCGAACATCGTGCTGAGCTGGTTCGCCCACGAGTCGGTCGGCCGCCGCTGGTCGGTGGCGCTGCCCGCCGTACCGTGGTTCGTGCTGATGGCCGTCGCGGCCGTGCGGACCTCCGAGGGTGACCTGCTGCTCGCCGGCGACAACTGGGTCGGCCTCGTCATGATCGTGGCGGGCGCGATGACGTTCGCGGTCATGGGCTTCCGGCAGATCCTCGCGGTGCCGCCGTCACGTCTGGGGGACTGACGGCACACAGGTTCCGGTGGTAGATATTCCTGCCAGGACACCGCTCCGGGTGCGGGCGGTGGGGCAGGAGGTCGTGCGATGGACAAGCGGTGGCGCGACATCGGGGCGCTCGCCGGAGCGCTCTTCGTGGTCAACGTGGCCGCTCGGCTGATCATCCAGTTCGGCACCGACGACGGCGACGACGCCGCGGCCGACCGGGTGTCGCTGGGGATGTTCGTGCTGATCGGGCTGATCCTGGCCGTTGTCGCGTTCTACTGGGGGCGGCGGCGACCGCTCGGCGACTGGGCGGCCGACGTGGCGGGCGCCGTACTCGTGGCGTTGCTCCTGACCGTGCTGGTCGGGCCGCTACTGGTGGGCGACAGCCCGTTCGCCGGCGGCGCGGGCACCTTCTTCGCGCAGATCTGGCTCTACCTGGCCGCCACCGGCGCCGGGACGCTGGTCGGGTACCTCGTGCTCACCTCGCTCGGGCTCGACCACCGCTCGCAGAGCCTCAAGCGGTACGCCGAACTGAAGGCCGCCAAGCCCCGCAAGGTAGTCCGCCGCTAACCCGCGCGGGGACCGCGGCTCCGCGCGCGGCCCCCTCCGCGAGCCCGGCGTGGGCCGCACGCTCCGCGCGCGGCCCACGCCCCTCCGCGATCTTGCAGTTTCGGCCCCTGAGACGCGGCTTTTGCCCTGTATGCCGGGGCAGAAAGTGCAAGATCGCGGGGGTGGGGGGTGGTGATCCACTCCAGTTCCTTGATGTTGCGGGGACTGGGTTGCTGGGACACCGCTACTTCCGCGATGTGGAGTGGGTCTTGGACATGCCCGGGTGTGGCGGGTCAGTGTGGGGCGACGCGGGTCCGGTACGTGTGGTGGGTGGTGAAGCCGAGCCGCTGGTAGAGGGCCACGGCCCCGGTGTTGTGCTGCTCGACCTGGAGGAAGGAGCGCGTGGCGCCCGCCTGCGCGCCCCACTCGGCCAGGGCCCGGATGAGCCGGCCCGCGAGCCCCTGCCGGCGCGCCTGCGGCAGCACCTCGACGAGGCTGAGCCCCAACCACCGCCCCTGCCCGGTCACGGTGCCGCGGCCGATCCCCACCAGGGCGCCGTCGACGTACGCGTGAGCGAAACGAACCTGGTCCACGGCGGTGAGCACGTGCCGGGCGGCGTCCGGCAGGCCGCCCTTGCGACCGGACGCGACCGCGAGCCACTCGGGAGAGGGCACGGTGGCCAGCTCCACCACGGCCGCGGCGATGCCCGTCGTCGCCGCCCCCGCGACGCCCGCGGACGCGGTGCCGGCGGACGCGGCGCCGCCCGGCGGCCCCTCGCTCGCGGTGCCGGCGGGCGGCAGCGGCAGCGGGACGGGCGGCAGTGGCAGCGCGGCGGTCTGCACCAGCACCGGCGGGCGGCTCGCCCAGCCGCGCGCGTCCAGTTCCGCGCCGACCGGCGCGGCGAGCGGCAGGGGGGTGTTGACCATCGGTGGTAGGCCCCGCTCGGCGTACCAGCGTTCGACCGCGTCGACCGCGGCGGGCAGCGGCCGGTCGGGGTCGCCGACGGGCAGCGCCGAGTTGGCCCGCCCGGTCCACCCGTCGGCGGCGCGCAGGAGCCAGCCGCCCAGCCGGCCGCGGACCGGCGCGGGCCAGGCCTCGTCGGCGGCCAGCTCCAGCTCGATCACGGCGGCGGCGGTCGGGCGCCGGGTGGGCGGTACGCGCTTGGCCCGGTGCACCTCGTCGCGGGGTACGCGCAGGGGGCCCTGTGCGGTGGCCAGCGTGAGATGGGTCTCGCTCAGTTCGACCAGCTCACCGAGGGCGTCCGAGAACAGGGGCCGGCCTTCGCGAATGCCCACAATCCGGCGAACCACTATCCGGTGTCCCACATCCTGCTGACCCAGCACGATCGACCCCCTCCCCGGCGAGATACTAGGCTCTTACCGTCGCGGGAGATCGCGGCGCGTCTTGCGGAGGAGAAGACCGGTGACCTACATCATCGCCGAGCCGTGCGTGGATGTGCTCGACAAGGCATGCATCGAGGAGTGCCCGGTCGACTGCATTTACGAGGGCAACCGGATGCTCTACATCCACCCCGACGAGTGCGTCGACTGTGGTGCCTGTGAGCCTGTCTGCCCCGTCGAGGCGATCTTCTACGAGGACGACGTGCCGGAGCAGTGGAAGGACTACACCGGCGCCAACTACGAGTTCTTCGAGGACCTGGGTTCGCCCGGCGGCGCCTCGAAGATCGGCAAGGTGGAGAAGGACGCGACCTTCGTGGCCGCGCAGCCGCCGCGCGGTGAGGGCCACTGAACCGGCCCGCGCCGGTCTCGGCACGGCTGCCCGAGTTCACCTGGGACACTCTGGACGCCGCGGCCGCCCTGGCCGCGGCGCATCCGGAGGGCATGATCAACCTGTCGATGGGTACGCCGGTCGACCCGGTGCCCCAGGTGATCCGGCAGGCGCTCGCTGACGCGTCCGACGCCCCCGGCTACCCGCTGACCGCCGGCACGCCGGCGCTGCGGGCGGCGATCAGCGCCTGGGTCGCGCGGGCGTGCGGCGCCGGGGTCGACGGTTTCGGGGTGCTGCCGAGCATCGGCTCGAAGGAGCTGGTCGCCTGGCTGCCCACCCTGCTCGGCATCGGGCCGGGTGACGTGGTGGTGGTGCCGTCGATCTGCTACCCCACGTACGAGGACGGTGCCCGTCTGGCCGGCGCGACGACCGTCCGCACCGACTCGCTGACGGCGGTCGGTCCGACCTCGCGGGTCCGGTTGGTCTGGGTCAACTCGCCCGGCAACCCGACCGGTCAGGTGCTGCCCGCCACCCACCTGCGGAAGGTGGTCGACTGGGCCCGGGAGCGCGGCGCGGTGGTCGCCAGCGACGAGTGCTACCTGCCCCTGGGCTGGTCCGCCGAGCCGGTGTCGGTCCTCTCGCCCGAGGTGTGCGGCGGCTCGTACGACAACGTGCTCGCGCTGCACTCGCTCTCCAAGCGCTCCAACCTGGCCGGCTACCGGGCCGGCTTCGTGGCCGGTGACCCGGCGCTGGTGGCCGAGCTGCTCAAGGTGCGGAAGCACGCCGGCATGATCGTCCCCGCTCCGGTGCAGGCCGCCATGGTGGCCGCCCTCCAGGACGAGCGGCACGCCGACGAGCAGCGGGAGCGCTACCGCGCCCGGCGCGAGGCGCTCTACCTCGCGTTCACGGCGGCCGGCTTCACCGTCGAGCACTCCGAGGCGGGCCTCTACCTGTGGATGACCCGGGGCGAGGACTGCTGGACGACGGTCGACTGGCTGGCCCGGCGGGGCATCCTGGTCGCTGCGGGGGTCTTCTACGGCCCGGGCGGCGCGCAGCACGTCCGGGTGGCGTTGACCGAGTCCAACGAGCACGTCGCGGCGGTCGCCGGCCGGCTCGCCGAGTCGTAGCCGATCGAGGTCTCCGATGGTGGACGGCTTCGCGGGGCGGCTGAGGGTCGCCGTGGTGGGCACCGGTCTCATCGGCGGTTCGATCCTGCTCCGCCTGCACGAGGCCTACCCGGACGTGACCGCCTGGGACCCGGATCCGCAGACGCGGACCGAGGGGCGCGAGCGGGGGGTGCGCGTCCTCGACGACCTCGGCGAGGCCGTCCGGGACAGGGACGTCGTGTTCCTCGCCGGCCCGCTCCCGACCCTCCCGGAGACCCTGCTCACGGTGGCCAAGCAGACCGGTGACCGGTGTGTGGTCACCGACGTGGGCAGCACGAAGGGCTCCGTGGCCGCGTTCGCCGCCGCGCACGGCCTGACCGACCGGTTCGTGCCAGGTCACCCGATGGCCGGCACCGAGCGGTCCGGGCTGACGGCCGCCGTGCCGGCGCTCTTCGACGGGGCCGCCTGGGTGCTCTGCCCGGCTCCCGAGGGGATCGGGCCCTTCCGTACGCTGGCCGGCCTCGTGGTGGACGTCTTCTCGGCCCGGGTGGTGCCCATGTCCCCGGCCGTGCACGACTCGGTGGTGGCCCTGTCGTCCCACATCCCGCACCTGCTGGCGGGCAGCCTCGCCGGCGCGGTGGCCGGGACGGAGATCCGCGACGCCGTGCTCGGCCTGGCCGCCGGCAGCTTCCGGGACGGCACGCGGGTGGCCGGCACACCGGCGAAGCGGACCGCCGACATGCTCTTCGACAACCGGGACCAGGTGGTCCGGCAGTTGGGCCGGGTCAGCGCGTTCCTCGACGGGTTGGCCGACGCGCTGCGCCGGGACGACCTGCCCGCCCTGGTCGAGCGCTACCGGCAGGCGCAGGGGCTGCGCGACTCCCTGCTGGCCCGGGAGCTGGAGGCGTGCCGGAAGGAGTTCCCGGTCGGCGGCGACCACGCCGCCGAGGTGGCGTACCTGCTGGAGCTGGGGGCGGCCGGCGGGTTCCTGACCGGGTGCCGGACCGAGGGCGACGTGGTGACGTACACCGGGCACCGGCCGATCGGCACCGGGGCGGGATGAGCGCGGGCGCGGGTGACCGGCCGCGACTAGGGTGAGGGCATGGCGGACGGGCCGGTCGTGACGGTACGCGGCGAGGCGTACCGGGAGGTGCCTCCCGAGTTGGCCCGGTTCACGGTCACCGTGACGGCCCGCGACCGGGATCGCGAGACCACCCTCACGAAGCTGGCCGAACGCGCGGCCGCGGTCCGAGTCCTGCTCGACGGCACCGGGTCGGCCGTCGACCGGCGGGAGACCGGCGACCTTCGGGTACGGCCCGAGACCCGGCGCGCCACCGAGCGGGTGGTGGCCTGGCACGGCGCCGTCACGACGACGGTCACCGTCAGCGATTTCACGGCCCTCGGCGAGCTGATGCTGCGGTTGGCCGACCAGGACCAGGTCGAGGTGGCGGGGCCCTGGTGGTCACTGCGGCCGGACAGCCCCGCGTACCGGGAGGCACGGCACGCGGCGATCACCGACGCGCTCGACCGTGCCCGGGAGTACGCCGAGGCGCTGGGCGCCCGCGTGACCGCGCTGCTGGAACTCGCCGACACCGGCAGCGAGCGGCCCATGATGGCGCGGATGGCGTACGCGGGCGGCCCGGAGGGCGGCACGCCGGAGCTGGACCTCGACCCGCAGCCGCAGCCGGTGCACGCGGCCGTGCAGGCGCGGTTCGCGATCAGCGAGCCGGTCCTCGGCTGATGGGCGCGGCACGGGTGCTCTCCGTCGAGGAGCTGGTGGAACGGGCCCGGGCGTTGGCCGCGGCCGGGCCGCGCCAGCTGCTCGGCATCGCCGGCGCCCCGGGTGCGGGGAAGTCGACGCTCGCCGAGCGGATCGTCGCCGAGGTCGGGCCGGCCGCCCGGCTGGTGCCGATGGACGGTTTCCACCTCGCCCAGGCCGAGCTGCACCGGCTGGGGCGCGCCGAACGCAAGGGCGCGGCCGACACGTTCGACGCCAACGGCTTCGTCTCCCTGCTGCGCCGCCTCCACCGGCTGGAGCCGACGTCCGTCTACGCTCCGCTGTTCCGTCGGGACCTGGAGGAGCCGATCGCCGGCGCCATCGAGGTCCCGCCGGAGGTGAGCCTGGTGGTGACCGAGGGCAACTACCTGCTGCTGCCGTTGACCCCGTGGGACGAGGTGCGGTCGCTGCTGCACGAGGCGTGGTTCCTCGACCTGGACGCCGAGCTGCGGCTGCGCCGGCTCACCGAGCGGCACGTGGCGTACGGCCGCTCGCCGGCGGAGGCGCGGGCCTGGGCGACGGGCACCGACGAGCGCAACGCGGCGCTCGTGGCCGACACCGCCGGCCGGGCCGACCTGGTGGTACGGCTAACCGACCCCCTGCCGGGGTGACGGCACCCCGCGCCGCAGCAGCCGCGCGACGCGCGCCCGTTCCCGCTGGAACTCCGCCGCGTCCGGATAGCCGCTGTGGTTGCGGATCGGCGGGTCCGCCACCTCGCCGCCGCTGGGGTGCAGCGCCTCCGGATCCTGGACGGCCAGGTCGCGCTCGCCCGCGTTGACCGGCCAGCCGAGCGGGTCGGTGTCCCGCCAGAAGTTGGTCCACCCGGTCCAGCCCGGCGGGGTGGTGAGCGCCTCGGCCAGCGCGGGCAGCCGGTCCGGCCCGAAGTACGCCGGGAAGACCCGCCCGTAGAGCCGGGTGAGCTGGCAGCCGTACGAGAAGTACCAGATCCGCCACCGCCACCGGGCCGGCAGCTGGAGGATGACCGCCGCGCAGATCACCGTGCCCTGGCTGTGTCCGGACAGGATAATGCCGTCCATCCGGCGGGAGTCGTGCTCGGTGAGGGCGAGCAGCCCGGCGATGCGGGTCTGCAGCTCGGGCACCGCCCGCTCGGCGTAGCTGGGCGGGGCGAGCGGGTGGGCGGCGCGCGGCCAGAACGTCCCCACGTCCCAGATCACCCCGACGGTGCGCCGCACCGTGTCGTTGCGGTAGACCAGCGCGCCGATCGCGGCCACCAGCGCCGGCAGCCAGCCGAGCATCGAGTCCCCGACGTCGGTGACGACCTTCACGACCGCGGCGGCGTCGGTGGGATCCACGGGGTGTGGCCGGGTGTGCGAGAGCGCGGCGGCGCAGCCGACGGCGACCAGCACGGTGCCGACGACCGCGTAGCCGCCGACCAGCCGGATCGCGTACTCGCCGACGAGCCGGTGCAGGGCCTGGAAGACGCTCACGTCGCGGCAGCGGCGCAGGTCGTGCAGGGACAGGTCGTGCTCGGGCGGCACCAGGTCGGCGTACGCCTCCCGGCGCAGCCGCTGGAAGAGCACGCCGGCCCAGGCGAGGACGACGGCGAGCGCGAGGAGCGCCACCGCGAAGGCGAGACCCGTCCACAGCACCGGGATCGGGGGGATGACGGTGGAGCGCCCGCTCGGCGTGGCTCCGTTGTTGAGGCGGTCGGACACCCAGTAGAGCAGGCCGGCGCTGTTCGCGATGCAGAGCACCCAGCCGGCGCCGGCGATGACGGCGGGGCCGCGGCCACCCCAGGCCACGTCGGTGTGCGGTGGCAGTGGCTGGACGTCGGCGGCGGTGGGCGTCCGGGGCAGTGCCAGCCCCACGGCGGCGACGGCGACGGCCGGTACCGCGAGCATCCACAGCTCCAGCGGCTCGGGCGCGTCCGGCAGCGGCGGCAGCCAACCGTCGACCCAGCAGACGCCGACCACCAGCAGCAACGCGGCGGCCGCCGGCGCGACGAGCGCCCGGCGACCGGACCGGGCCACCGCCCCGATGGCGATCAGCAAGAGCAGCTGGCCCAGGCCCAGCCAGGCGACGATCCAGTCGTACCCGGGCAGCGACCGGTCGGCGAGGCAGCCGGGCACGCCGGGCTCGTGGGTGCAGCCGACCGGCGGGCGCAGCTGCGCGAGCGGGACCCCGGCGGGCCCGTCGGGCAGCAGCAGGACGACGACGGTGCCCGCCACGGCGGCCGTGGCGAGCGCCGCGACCGTCGCGCTCCACCGGCCGAGCGGTGCGGGGCCGACCCGCCGGGTCAGGTACGGCCGGCTCAGCGCCACCACGGCGATCAGCAGCACCGCCCCGCACGCGGCGACGGTGGGCCAGGCGACCACGGCCCGTACGCCCCGGGGTGGGTCCATGGCCAGGACCGTGCCGAGCGGCACGGCCGCGGCGACGACCGCGCCGGTGCCCAGGTGCAGGACGGCGGACCGGCGCAGCTGCCCCTCGCCGCACCAGAACGTGGGGTCCTGCAGCGGGTTCGTCGGGTCCGGGGGCGGTGGCTCGGGTTCCGGAGGCGCCAGCGGGGGTTGGTGGACCGGGGGCGTCGGGGCGGGAGCCGCGGGGGCACGCCGGCGGGGGAAGAGCGCGGTGCCCGGGCCGGTGGGGATCTCGGCCTCGTACTGGTAGGTGCGCCACGTGACCAGGCCGAGCACCGCGAGCAGGCCCAGCGGGGCGAGCAGGCCCACGGCGAGGGCGCGTGCCCCCTCGCTCCACCAGCCGTGGCTCAGGAACTCCCACGGGCCGGGGATCCGGCCGAGGCAGGCGTCGTCGACGCACTGCCAGCCCACCAGGTCCACGCCGACTCCGGTCACGGTGACGACCATGGTGCAGGTGAGGCTCAGGCAGAACAGCCGGATCAGCCAGGCGGTGACACCGGACCGGCTGGCCCACCGCTCCCGGTCGGGGTCCGCCGGTATCCCGGGCCGGGCGTGCAGGGCGACGTTGGCGAGGGTGAACGGCAGCAGCAGCGTCCACAGGGCGCGTTCCACGTCCCGCGCGGTCCGCGCGCCGGACGTCAGCTGCCCCCAGCTGTACGCCTCGACGACGAGCGGGTCGTCCGCGCCGCTCCCCGGGGCGCGGTAGAAGCCGGTGACCGTCCCCCCGGCGACCCGTCGCGGCTGCGGCGGTTCGCCGTCGGGAGGCATTCCGAGGGTCTGCGCCGGGGGTGTGTTCGACACCCCGTGCACGCGAAGCTCGAGCACGCGACCGCTCATACCGCCTCCCGGTGAAGCTGTCACTACCCACAGTGCCGGGTGATGGACCGCTCCGCCATCGGTCGAAAGAGCCGTTCGTGCAGGTGAGAGGCTTGATCGCGTTTACTGCACGGGGCGTACCGGCCGGGCCGGGTTGCCGAGAGCGACGACGCCGGGCGGTAGGTCGCGGGTCACCACGGCGCCCGCGCCGACGACCGTGTCCGCTCCGACGGTCACCCCCGCCAGGACGATGGCGCCGCCGCCCAGCCAGACGTTGTCGCCGATGGTGATCGGCTTGGCCGCCTCCCACTTGGCGCGGCGGGGCTCAGGCTCCACGGGATGGGTGGGGGTGAGCAACTGGACGTTCGGCCCGACCTGGACGTCGGCACCCAGGGTGATCGGCGCGACGTCCAGGAAGACCGCGTTGAAGTTCACGAAGGACCGTGGCCCGATCCGGATCCGCGACCCGTAGTCGCAGTAGAACGGTGGGCGGACCCAGGTCTCCTCGCCCACCTCGCCGAGCAGGTCGCGCAGCGCCGCGAGACGGGCCTGCGGGTCGCCCGCCGGGCTGGTGTTGAAGCGTTCCATGAGGCGGACGGCCCGGTCCAGCTCGGCGACGATCTCCGGGTCGTCGGCCTGGTACAGATCGCCGGCGAGCAGGCGTTCCTTCATGGAGGTCACCGGCCGATCATCCCGAGCCCCGGCACGACCCGCCACCGACTCGGGTCTTCAACACGCGAACGGGACTCCGGGCCCGCGGTCGGCCGCGGACCCGGAGGGGACGGATCAGTCGTTGGCGTGCAGCGCGGCGTTCAGCTCGATGCCCCGGCCGGTGCGCGGCTTCGCCTCCAGCGCGCCGGTCACCGAGTTGCGCCAGAAGAGCAGGCCGTCCACGCCGGAGAGCTCCCGCGCCTTGACGACACGGCCGTCCGGAAGTGTGATCTTCGACGCCGCGGTGATGTAGCAGCCGGCCTCGACCACGCAGTCGTCGCCTAGCGAGATGCCGACGCCGGCGTTCGCCCCGACCAGGCTCCGCTCGCCGATGCGGATCTTCTCGGTGCCGCCGCCGGAGAGCGTCCCCATGATCGAGGCGCCGCCGCCGATGTCGGACCCGTCGCCGACCAGCACACCCTGCACGATCCGTCCCTCGACCATCGAGGTGCCGAGCGTGCCGGCGTTGAAGTTCACGAAGCCCTCGTGCATCACGGTGGTGCCGGAGGCCAGGTGGGCGCCGAGGCGCACCCGGTCGGCGTCGGCGATGCGTACGCCCGAGGGCACCACGTAGTCGGTCATCCGGGGGAACTTGTCGACCCCGTACACGGAGAGGTGCCGGCCGGCCGCGCGCTCGATGACCCGCAGCTCGTCCACCCGCTCCGGCGGGCACGGTCCCGCCGAGGTCCAGGCCACGTTCGCCAGCTTGCCGAAGATGCCGTCGAGGTTCAGCTCGCCCGGCCGCACCAGGCGGTGGGAGAGCAGGTGCAGCCGGAGGTACGCGTCCGGAGCGTCCTTGATCGGGTCGTCCAGCGAGCCGATCACGGTGACCACCTCGACGCTCCGCACGCCGGGCAACGCCCTCTCGCCGACCGCCGCGGGCGGCAGGTCGAGCACGTCCGCCTTCTCCTCGCCGGGCACCAGCGGGAGCTCGCCGAGCCCCAGCTTCCCGGTCGGGTACCAGGTGTCGAGCACCTGGTCGTCGCCGGTGACGGTGGCCAGGCCGATGCCCCAGGCCGATCGTGCGGACGTCACTGCTTCACCTCTCGTTCGCCGGTCGGGAGGGCGGAAGCTCGCTCCGCGCCCCCACCGGGTCTGACGGTACCGTGCGAACCATGGAGAACCCGTTGACCCCCGAGGTCCTCGCCGATCCGGTGGCGCTGACCCGCGCCCTCGTCGACATAGAGTCCGTCTCCCTGAACGAGAAGGCGATCGCCGACTGCGTGGAGGAGGTGCTGCGGGGTGTGCCGCACCTGGCGACGTTCCGCCACGGCAACACCGTGATGGCGCGTACCGACCTCGGCCGGGCGCAGCGGGTGGTGCTCGCCGGGCACCTGGACACCGTGCCGCTGAACAACAACTTCCCGTCCACGCTGCGGGGCGACCTGATGTACGGCTGCGGCACGTCGGACATGAAGTCGGGTGTCGCGTACGCGCTGCACCTCGCGGTGACGCTGCCCGACCCCCGCTACGACGTCACGTACTTCTTCTACGAGGCGGAGGAGATCGAGTCGAAGTACAACGGGCTGCGGCTGGTCGGCGAGGCGCACCCGGAGTGGCTGGAGGCGGACTTCGCGGTGCTGCTGGAGCCGACGTACGGCATCGTCGAGGCCGGTTGCCAGGGGACGATGCGCGCGATCGTCACCACGCACGGCGAGCGGGCCCACGCGGCCCGGTCCTGGCACGGGGTGAACGCCATCCACGGTGCCGGGGAGGTGCTGCGCCGGCTGGGCGCGTACGAGGCGCGCCGGGTGACCATCGACGGCTGCGACTACCGGGAGGGCCTGAACGCCGTCCGGATCACCGGTGGCGTCGCCGGCAACGTCATCCCTGACCGCTGCGAGATCGAGGTCAACTACCGGTACGCCCCGGACCGCGACCCGGCGGCGGCCGAGGAGCACCTGCGTGAGGTCTTCGCCGGCTTCGACCTGGCGGTGACCGACGCGGCGGCCGGTGCGGCGCCCGGCCTTGACAACCCGCCGGCGCAGGAGTTCCTGGCCGCGGTCGGCGCCGCGCCGATCGGCAAGCTGGGCTGGACGGACGTGGCCCGGTTCGCGGCCATGGGGATCCCGGCTCTGAACTTCGGCCCGGGTGACCCGAACCTGGCCCACCACAAGGACGAGCACGTCGAGATCAGCAAGATCCGTGACGGGGCCGCGACCCTGCACCGGTGGCTCGCGCCGGCCTGAGGCGGAGACGCGAGCAAGAGGTATGCGTCGGCCGGGACGGGCCCGGTGACGCACACCTCTTGATCGGCGCTCGCTGCTCGATGCGCGGCCGGCGGGTCAGACCGCGGCGGTGTCGGCGGCCGGCCGGACGTCGGCGGGATCGCCGGTCGGCTCGCCGCCGGCCGGCTCCAGCTGACGGGCGCGGCGGCGCTCGGCCACCACGTCACGGATCCGTCGCTGCATCTGGCGACGGATCCGGATCATCTCGCTGTTGGTGATCACGCTGGCTCCTCCCCCGAAGGCGCGCGCCGGGGCATACCCGGTATGTGAATAGTAAGACGTACGGGCGACCGATTTCGTTGCCCAAGATCTCGAACTATTTCTCCGCGTTCTCGCCGCCCGCACCCGACCGGTGCGGCTCCACTACGGTTGCTTGCATGAGCCAGAGCAACGGGCGGGAGACCAGCCGGTCGCCGCGGCAGGAGCGGCACCGGGGCGCGGTCACCCTGCGACGGGACGCGATCCCGAACACCACCGCCGACCAACGGCTGCTGGACTCGCGTGGCCGTGGCGACTGGAAGACGAAGGACGCCTGGCGGGCGCTGCGGATCCTCTCCGAGTTCGTCGAGGGCTTCGACACGCTCGCCGACCTCCCGCCCGCCGTCAGCGTCTTCGGTTCCGCCCGCAGCGGCCCCGACAGCCCGGAGTGCCGGATGGCCGAGGACCTGGGCGGCGCCCTGGCCCGCGCCGGCTACGCCGTCATCACCGGTGGCGGGCCCGGCGTCATGGAGGCCGCCAACCGGGGCGCCAGCGAGGCCGGCGGTCTCTCCGTGGGGCTCGGCATCGAACTCCCCTTCGAGCAGGGCATCAACGACTGGGTCGACCTGGCCATCGACTTCCGCTACTTCTTCGCCCGAAAGACGATGTTCGTCAAGTACGCCCAGGCGTTCGTGGTGCTGCCGGGCGGGTTCGGCACCATGGACGAGCTCTTCGAGGCGCTCACCCTGGTGCAGACCGGCAAGGTCACCCGTTTCCCCGTGGTGCTCATGGGTGTCGACTACTGGCGTGGGCTGCTCGACTGGCTGCGCGACACCATGGCGGCCGGCGGGAAGATCGGGCCGGTCGACCTGGAGCTGATCTGCCTCACCGACGACGTCGACGCCGCCGTCCGGCACATCATCGAGGCCGAGGCGGCGCTCTCCGCCGAGCAGGACGCCGTCCGCGAGGAGGCGGTGGCGCGTACGGCCGCCGACCAGCGGGACGCCGCCGCGCAGCACGCGGCGGCCGAGGGGCGGGGCCCCGCACCGGGGGATCGCGCCGGGGCGGCCGCCGTCCCGAACGGAGTCGCCCCGGCCGACGTGGCCGAGCGGATCGACGCCGGCGAGGGCGGGGAGGGCTGAACGATGGCCGCCATCTGCGTCTTCTGCGCCTCCTCCCGTACGCTCGACCGCCGCTGGCTGTCCCTCGCGGCCGACACCGGCGCGGAGATCGCCCGGCGCGGGCACACCCTGGTGAGCGGCGGCGGCTGCGTGGGGATGATGGGCGCGCTCGCCGACGGCGCCCGGGCGGCCGGCGGGCCGACGGTCGGGGTGATCCCGCAGGCGCTGGTCGACCTGGAGGTCGCCGACCTGAAGTCGGACGAGCTGCTCATCACCGACTCCATGGCCAGCCGCAAGACGCTCATGATCGAGAAGTCCGACGCGTTCCTCACCCTGCCGGGCGGGCTGGGCACGCTCGACGAGCTGTTCGAGGTCTGGACGACCGCCACCCTCGCCCTGCACGGCAAGCCGATGGTGCTCGTGGACGCCGACGGGTTCTACCGCCCGCTGCTCGACTGGCTGGCCGCGCTCACCGACCAGCAGTTCCTCAAGCCGGCCGGTCTCGGCCTGCTCACCGTCGTCGACTCCGTACCCGCCGCCCTGAACGTCCTGGAGTCCCACCTGGCTTGACCCCCACCGGCCCCCCCGTTCGCGGTTGATCATGAAGTTATTGCCCTCGGCATCGGCGTGTCGCGGCAACAACTTCATGATCAACGGAGTAGAGGCGAGTAGAGGCGAGGGGTGGGGCGGGGTGTCGGAGGGGCGTGGTGGGATGAGGTGATGCAGGCGTACCGGTTGGTGCGTCGGCCCGCGGGGCCGACCCAGGGGCTCGGTCGGCCCGCGGGGCCGACCCAGGAGCTCGGTCGGCCCGCGGGGCCGACCCAGGAGCTCGGTCGGCCCGCGGGGCCGACCCAGGAGCTCGGTCGGCCCGACGGGGCGACCGAGGGGGACGCGCTGCCCGCGGGAGCAACCCAGGGGGACGCTCGGGCCTCCGGGGGGTGGCGGGCCGATCCGGTGCAGGCCGAGGTTATCGGGCACACCGACGGGCCGATGCTGGTCGTCGGCGGGCCCGGCACCGGCAAGACCAGCACCCTGGTCGAGGCGGTCGCCGCGCGGGTGGCCGAGGGCGTCGACCCGGAACGCATCCTGGTGCTCACGTTCGGCCGCCGGGGCGCCACCACGCTGCGTCACCGGATCGAGGCCCGGGTGGCCCGCGACGGCCACCGGGTGCTCCGCGAGCCGCTGGTGCGCACCTTCCCGGCGTACGCGTTCGGGCTGCTCCGCCGGGCCGCCGCCGAGCGGGGCGAGCCGTCTCCCCGGCTGCTCACCGGGCCCGAGCAGGATCTGATCATCCGTGAGCTGCTCGACGTGGTCGGCGA
This sequence comes from Micromonospora costi, assembly GCF_003626655.1. Lineage (GTDB taxonomy): Bacteria > Actinomycetota > Actinomycetes > Mycobacteriales > Micromonosporaceae > Micromonospora > Micromonospora costi. The sequence continues at coordinate 387,172 of NZ_RBAN01000003.1, read as the reverse complement.
GGAGCCGGAGGACGACCCGGTCGGCTGGCCGGACGACCTGCGCCCCGCGCTGCGCACCCGGGCCTTCGCCGCCCAGCTGCGCGACCTGCTCATGCGCGCCGCCGAGCGGGGGGTGGGGCCCGTCGAGCTGGCGCGGCTCGGCGAGAGGCTCGGCCGCGCCGACTGGCCGGCCGCCGCGCGCTTCCTGCGGGAGTACGTGGCGGTGCTCGCGCTGCGGGACGTGAGCAACCGGGGCTCGATCGCGTACGACCCGGCCGAGCTGGTGCGTGCCGCCACCGGGCTGCTCCGCGACGACGACGAGCTGCTCGCCGCCGAGCGGCGCCGGCTGGCCCACGTCTACGTCGACGAGCTGGCCGACACCGACCCGGCCCAGCTCGACCTGCTCGACGTGGTGGCCGGCGGGGGCAAACCGTTGGTGGCGTTCGCCGATCCGGATTCGTCCACGTACGCGTTCCGCGGCGCAGACCCGGCCGCCGTCACGACGTTCCCGCACCGGTTCCGCACGGCCTCCGGCGCCCCGGCCGCCCAGGTGCTGCTCACCACCTCCTACCGGGCCGGCCCGCATCTGCTGGCCGCGACGGGGCGGCTGGCCGCGCGGCTGCGGGGCCCGGCGGCGCACCGCCGGCTGCGCCCGCTGCCCGACGCGCCGGCCGGCACGGCGGAGGTGCACACCTTCCGGTCGGCGACCAGCGAGGCGGCCTGGCTCGCGCACACGCTGCGGGCCGCGCACCTGCTGGACGGGGTGCCCTGGTCGCGGATGGCGGTGCTGCTCCGGTCGACCGCCTTGCACCTGCCGCCCCTGCAACGGGCGCTGCACGCGGCCGGGGTGCCCACCGTCGTGCACGGCGAGGACCTGCCGCTGCACCTGCAACCGGCGGTCGCGCCGCTGCTCCTGCTGCTGCGCTGCGCCCTCGATCCGGTGCGGCTCGACGAGGAGGCGGCCGTCGCGCTGCTGCACTCGCCGCTGGGCGGCGCCGACCCGCTGGCCGAGCGGCGGCTGCGGCAGGGCCTGCGGGCGCTCGCGCTGGCCGGCGGCGACCGCCGCCCGTCGGGCGAACTGCTCGTGGAGGCGTTGGGCGATCCGGCCGAGCTGGCCGGCATCGACCGGCGCTGGGCCGAGCCGGCGCAGACCGTGGCGGGGCTGCTGGCCACCGTGCGGGAGGCGGCGGCCCGCCCGGGTGCCACGGCGGAGGACGTGCTCTGGGCGGTGTGGCAGGCCAGCGGGCTGGCCGAGCGGTGGGCAGGCGCGATCAGCCGGGGCCGGCCGGCAGCCGGCGAGGGGGACCTGGCCCGGCGGCGCCGGGCGGAGGCCGCCGATCGCGATCTGGACGCGGTGATGGTGCTCTTCGACGCGGCGGCCCGGTTCACCGACCGGCTGCCCGGTGCCCGCACCGAGGTCTTCCTCGACCACGTTCTCGGGCAGGACCTGCCGGCCGACACGCTCGCACCGACCGCCGACCGCGGTGAGGCGGTCCGGCTGCTCACCGCGCACGCCGCGAAGGGCCTGGAGTGGGACCTGGTGGCGGTGGCCGGGGTGCAGGAGGGCGTCTGGCCGGACCTGCGGCTGCGGGGCAGCCTGCTCGGCTCCGAACGGCTCGTCGACGTGCTCGCCGGGCGTGCCGTCGGCGCGGGCGGTGTGGCCACCGTCGTCGGCCAGACCTCGGCCCTGCTCGACGAGGAGCGGCGGCTGTTCTACGTGGCCGTGACCCGGGCGCGCCGCCGGCTGCTGGTCAGCGCGGTCGCCTCGGCGGCGGTCGGCGGCGACGACCACGAGGAGCAGCCCAGCCGCTTCCTGCACGAGCTGGGTCCCACCGACCCGCCGGCCCCGCCCGGCGGCGCGGCGCCACCGGGCCCGCGCCCCACCCCCGACGGCGGCCCCGCCGGCGGCGGCGCAACCGATCCCGACGTGGCCGGCGCCGCGGGCGGCCCCGAGGCGAGCACCGACGGGGACCGGTCCGACACGGACGGTGCCGCGGACCGGCCCGCGGCGCGCACCGACGCGGGCGCGCCCGAGCCGCGCGACGCGCTGCCGGTCACCCGGCCGCCCCGCGCGCTCACCCTGCCGGCGCTCGTCGCCGAACTGCGTACCGCCGTGGTCGACCCGGCGGCGTCGTACGCCCGGCGGCGCGCCGCGGCCGCCGAGCTGGCCCGGCTGGCCGCCGCCGGAGTGCCCGGGGCGCATCCCGACGACTGGTGGGGGCTTCGCGGGCTCTCCGACGACCGGCCCCTCGTCGACGAGGGCGAGCCGGTCCGGGTGACCCCGTCGGCCATGGAGAGCGCGTTGCGGTGCAGCCTGCGCTGGCTGCTGGAACGGCACGGCGGCAGCGCGCCGGCCAGCACTGCCCAGGGGGTGGGCAACCTGGTGCACGCCGCCGCGATGCTCGCCGAGGACGCGAGCGCCGACCGGGGGGCCCTGCTCGACTACGTGGCCGCCCGGTTCGACGCGATCGAGCTGGCGGCCCGGTGGATGGTGGGCCCGGAGCGGGACCGCGCCGAGGCGATGGTCGACAAGCTGCTGCGCTGGCTCGCCAGCAACCCGCGCCGACTGCTCGCCATCGAGCACGAGTTCGCCGTCCGCCTGGACGACCCGCGCCGGCCCGTCGAGCTGACCGGCCGGGTGGACCGGCTGGAGGTCGACGCCGAGGGGCGGCTCGTGGTGGTCGACCTGAAGACCGGCAAGTCGACGGCGGTGACGGGCAGCGACCTGGCCGAGCATCCGCAGCTGGGCGCGTACCAGGCGGCGGTGGAGGCGGGCGCGTTCGCCGACTTCGGCGAGGAGTCCGGCGGGGCGGCCCTGGTGCAGCTCGGCACCACGGCCAAGGACGCGAAGGAGCAGAGCCAGCCGCCGGCCGGGGAGGGGCCGGAGGCCGGTTGGGCGACCGCGCTGGTGCGGCGTACCGCCGATACGATGGCCGCCGCCACCTTCGCGGCCGTCGCCAACTCGAAGTGCCGGGTCTGCCCGGTGCGTACGAGCTGCCCGGTCTCCGGTCAGGGCCGTCAGGTGGTCGAGCCGCCGGCCGCCCGCCGCCCCGAGCAGGCGTAGCCGGCGACGGTGCGAGGAGTGAGCGTGCCAGTCCCGCAGTCGCGTACGAGGACGAGACCGTGACCCAACCCGCCCTGTTCGACGCCGCGACGCCGGCGCCCCGGGTGGCCGACGCCGGGCCCCGGTACACGCCGGTCGAGCTGGCCCGGTTGCTGCGGCTCCCGGCACCCACCCGGGAGCAGGCCGCCATCATCGCGGCGCCGGTGGAGCCGCTGCTGGTGGTCGCCGGCGCCGGGTCCGGCAAGACCGAGACCATGGCCGCGCGGGTGGTCTGGTTGGTGGCCAACTCGTACGTCCGCCCCGAGCAGGTGCTCGGGCTCACGTTCACCCGCAAGGCGGCCGGTGAGCTGGCGCACCGGGTCCGTACGCGCCTGGACCAGCTGATCCGCCGGCTGGGCCGCCGGGGGCGTGACCCGCTGGACGACCCGCTCGCCGGTGAGCCCACCATCGCCACCTACCACTCGTACGCGGGCCGGATCGTCACCGAGCACGGCCTGCGGGCCGGCTACGAGCCGTCCACCCGGCTGCTCACCGAGGCGTCCCGCTGGCAGCTCGTCGACCTGCTGGTGCGCAACTACGACGGCGACATGTCCGAGGTGGACCGGATGCCGAGCACCATCACCGACGCGGTGCTGGCGCTCGCCGGCGAGCTGGACGAGCACCTCGTCGAGCCGGACGACCTGGCGGCCTGGACCGGCCGGTTCTTCGCCGAGGTGCAGACGCACCCGGGTCGCGTCTACGCGGACGTGCGGAAGGCGCTCCAGCTCCAGCGGGCGCGGTTGAAGCTGCTGCCGCTGGTACGGGCGTACGCCCGGCGCAAGGAGGACTTCGAAGCGATGGACTTCGCCGACCAGCTCGCCCGGGCGGCCCGGGTGGCCCGGGACCACCCGGGGGTCGGCGCGATCGAGCGGGACCGGTTCCGCGTGGTGCTGCTCGACGAGTACCAGGACACGAGCCACGCCCAGGTGGTGCTGCTCACGGCGCTCTTCGGCAACGGGCACCCGGTGACCGCGGTCGGCGACCCGTGCCAGTCGATCTACGGGTGGCGGGGCGCCTCGGCGGGCACGCTGGACCGGTTTCCCGCCGAGTTCACCGGCCCCGGCGGCGCGCCGGCCCCCGCGCTGGGCCTGACCACCAGCTGGCGCAACCGCCCGGAGATCCTCGCGGTGGCGAACGCGCTGGCCACGCCGCTGCGGGCGGCGGGCGCGCGGGTGCCGGAGCTGCGTGCCGCGCTGAGCGTGCGCGACCCGATCCCGCACTGCAGCCCCCGTGGGGCGGCCGCCGGCACCGTCCACTGCGCCCTGCTCGAGACGTACGCCGACGAGGCGGCCTGGATCGCCGACAGCGTGCTGAACGCGTGGCGCGGCGCCGCCCGGATGCCCGACGCCCTACCCGAGCACATCCCGGTGGCGCAGCGGCCGACGACGGCCGTGCTGGTGCGGGTACGCAGCCAGATCCCCGCGATCGAGTCGGCCCTGCGCGAGCGGGGGCTCCCGGTCGAGGTGGTCGGCCTGGGCGGTCTGCTGGACACCCCGGAGGTGCGGGACGTCGTCTGCACGCTGCGGGTGCTGGCCGACCCGACCGACGGCGCGGCGCTGCTGCGGCTGCTCACCGGTGCCCGCTGGCGGATCGGGCCGCGCGACCTGGTGGCGTTGCACCGCCGGGCCCGGGCCATCGCCGCCGGCCGTCGGCAGCTCGCCGGGGACGGCACACCGGAGATCGTCCCCGACCAGCTGGACGAGGCGACGCTCGTCGAGGCGCTCGCCGACCTCGGGCCGGCGCAGGCGTACTCGGCCGAGGGGTACGCGCGGCTGCGCGCGTACGGCCGGGAGCTGGCACTGCTGCGCTACCGGCTGGACCAGTCGCTTCCCGACCTGATCGCGGACATCGAGCGGACCATCGGCCTGGACGTGGAGGTGGCGGTCCGGGCCGGCCGGGACGGCGCCGGTGACGCGGGCCTCGCCCGTGGCCACCTGGACGCGCTCGGCGACGTCGCGGCCCGCTTCACCGGGGAGACTCCCGGTGCGACGCTCTCGGCGTTCCTGGCCTTCCTCGCCGCCGCGGAGGATGAGGAGCGCGGCCTCACCCCTGGCGAGGTCGAGGTGGTCGAGGGCGCTGTGCAGGTGCTCACGGCGCACGCGGCGAAGGGTCTGGAGTGGGACGTGGTGGCGGTCGCCGGCCTGAGCCGCGGCGTCTGGCCCGGCCCGGTGCGCAACTCCGACCACTGGCTGGGCGGCCTGGGCGTGCTGCCGTTCCCGCTGCGGGGCGACGCCGACGGGCTGCCGCGGCTCGACCTCGACGAGGTGACCGACCAGCGCGGGGTGGCGCGGGCGCTGGCCGACTTCACCGACGCCTGGCGGGCGCACGACGAGCGGGAGGAGCGGCGGCTCGCGTACGTGGCGGTGACCCGTCCGCGCCGGCTGCTGCTGTGTTCCGGGTACTGGTGGGGGGAGGGGACCAAGCGTCCCCGCGGGCCGTCGGTGTTCCTCCGGGAGGTGCAGGACGCCTGCCTGGACGGCGGGCCGGGGCACCTGGTCGACGCCTGGGCGGCGGAGCCGGCGCCCGACGCGGTCAACCCGACCACCGAGGTGGTCGTCCGGGCGGAGTGGCCGGCCGATCCGCTGGGCGCGCGCCGGCCGGCGCTGGCCGAGGCCGCCGCGCTGGTGCGGCGGTTCCTGTCCGACGGCCCCGACCCGGCGCTGCCGGACGCGGACGCGGTGGGGCGGGACCCGGTCGCGGACGACCCCGAGGTGGCACGCTGGCGGCAGGAGGCCGACCTGCTGCTGGCCGAGCGGGCCGAGCTGACCCGGGCCGCCGGCGCGGTGGAGGTGGCGCTGCCCGATCACCTCACGGTCACCCAGTTGGTGGCGCTGCGCCGCGACCCGGCCGCGCTGGCCCGGACGCTGCGACGCCCGATGCCCACCGAACCCAACCCGTACGCCCGGCGGGGCACCGCCTTCCACACCTGGCTGGAACAGCGGTTCGGCGCCGACCGGCTGCTCGACCTGGACGAGCTGCCGGGCGCCGCGGACGCCGACGCCGCTCCGGACGAGGCCCTCGTCGAACTCCAGGAACGCTTCCTGTCCAGCGAGTGGGCGACCCGGGTGCCGGTCGAGGTGGAGGTGCCGTTCGCCACGATGATCGGCGGGGTGGTGGTCCGGGGCCGCATGGACGCGGTCTTCGCCCGCCCCGGTGGGCGGTTCGACGTGGTGGACTGGAAGACCGGCGGGCAGCCCGCCGGGGCCGCGGCCGAGGCGGCTGCCGTGCAGCTGGCCGTCTACCGGTTGGCCTGGGCCGAGCTGGCCGGCGTGCCGGTCGACCGGGTCGGCGCGGCGTTCCACTACGTCCGCGACGGCGTCACCGTCCGGCCGGTGGACCTGCTCGACGTGGCCGGGTTGACCGCGTTGATCGCCGCGATCCCCGAAAACTCGGAACAGCGCGCCGATCCGGCCGAGTCGTGATAGGTTTGTCGGCGTTGCAGTTTTGGTTCCCAGAGACTTCGTGTGCGCCTGGCGGATTGTGGCCCCAGGCGCTCTTTGTTGTGTCCGGAGTTCTCCGGGCGGGGCGACCAGAAGCGACAGGCGAGCCATGCAGTTCCGCGTGGAGCGCTCCTCTATCGGGCCCGCAACAGGTGCGGGTCCGACGTTCCGTCAAGGAGACGAACAGATGGCAATTGGCACCGTCAAGTGGTTCAACGCTGACAAGGGCTTCGGCTTCATCACCCCCGACGACGGCGGCGCCGACGTCTTCGCCCACTTCTCGGCCATCCAGAGCTCCGGCTACCGGAGCCTGGACGAGAACCAGCGCGTCGAGTTCGAGGTGACCCAGGGCCAGAAGGGCCCGCAGGCCGCCAACATCCGCCCGCTCTGATCTTCGGGCGACACCGCATCACCCACCGCGCCCTTCCGGGCCGGTGACGGGGGCCGGCCGGCCGCGCCATGCGCCGGTCCGGCCCCCGTACCCCATTCGGTCCGTGCTTGTGACCACCGGCGGCCCCGCCGCACCGGTGACGCGCCTCCGGCGCCTTCCTCGACACGTGCCGCCTCGAGGAAGGCTCGTCCTTGACCACCGTGGTTCCGTCCTTCGCCGATTCCGGCCTGTCTCCCCGCCTGCTCGCCGCGCTGTCGGCGCAGGGCATCACCGAACCGTTCCCCATCCAGTCCGTGACCCTGCCGGACTCGCTCGCCGGGCGGGACGTGCTCGGCCGGGGCCGCACCGGCTCCGGCAAGACACTCGCCTTCGGGCTTCCACTGCTGCACCGCACCGCCGGTCACCGCGCCCGTCCGGGCCGTCCGCTGGCGCTCGTACTGGTGCCGACCCGCGAACTGGCCCAGCAGGTCACCGCCGCGCTCGCCCCGTACGCCCAGGCGGTCGGGCTGCGGTGCGCCACCGTGGTCGGCGGCCTGTCCTTGCAACGTCAGGCGGACACCCTGCGCGCCGGCGCCGAGGTGCTGGTGGCCACCCCGGGCCGTCTCCAGGACCTGGTGAACCGTGGTGACGCCCGCCTCGACCAGGTCCGGACGACCGTCCTCGACGAGGCGGACCAGATGGCCGACATGGGCTTCCTGCCCCAGGTCACCAGGCTGCTGGAGCAGGTCGCGCCGGACGGGCAGCGGCTGCTCTTCTCCGCCACCCTGGACGGCGGCGTGGACCGGCTCGTCCGCCGCTTCCTGACCGACCCGGTGACCCACTCGGTCGACCCGGGCACGGCCACGGTCACCGCGATGACGCACCACGTGCTGCTCGTCGACGCGGCGGCGAAGCCGGGCGCGGTGACCAGGATCGCCGCCCGTGAGGGCCGCACCATCCTGTTCCTGGGCACCAAGCACCGGGCCGACCGCCTGGCCCGCCAACTGCTCGCCAGCGGCGTACGGGCGGCCGCGCTGCACGGGGGCCGGTCGCAGCCCCAGCGCACCCGGATCCTGGAGCAGTTCCGCACCGGGCAGGTGACCGCGCTGGTCGCCACGAACGTCGCGGCTCGGGGCATCCACGTCGACGGGCTGGACCTGGTGGTCAACGTGGACCCGCCCACCGAGGCCAAGGACTACCTGCACCGCGGCGGTCGTACGGCCCGGGCCGGGGAGGCCGGCAAGGTCGTCACCCTGGTCCTGCCGGAGCAGCGCCGGGACGTGAACCGGCTGATGGCCACGGCCGGCATCCGGCCCGAGTCGGTCGAGGTACGCGCCGACGACGTGGCGCTCGTACGGGTGACGGGCGCGCGGAAGCCATCCGGCGTGCCGGTCACCATCGCACCACAGCCGGCGGCCGTGGCGGGACGCCCCAGCCCCGCTCGGGGTGCGGTCGGCACGTCCGACGGGAGCGGGCGGGAGGGGAACCGGGGTGCGCACCGCACGTCGGGCCGGTCGCGCCGCCCGCGCCGGCCGCGCCACGCCTGACGGCGGTACGCCCTGAGTCGGTAATCAGCGGCGCGTGCGTCGGCTGGCCGACTGCGCCGGGCCGCCGCCCTGGTCGAAGCTCCCCTCGGGGACGGTGCCGGGCGGAGGGCCCGGCCCGGAAGGGGTGACCATGGTGGGCGACGCGGGTTCGGGCACCGCGACGCGTGAGCTGCTCCTGGTGCTCGCGGTCGCGGTCGCCGGGCTGCTGCTCGCCGGGGTCGCGGCCTTCACGCCCTGGCACGCCACCGCCGCCGGAGTCGCTCCGGCCGGTGTGGTGGACCTGCGCGTCCCGGGTGGTCCGGGTTCCGCTCCGGGCGTCCTGCCGGCCGGCTGACCGGTCGCCGGGCCGCCGACGCCGGTGTCCATGAGGGGTGGACCCGGCCCGGGGCGGCGCGCGGTGTGATCGGGCCGGCGGGGCACCGACCCGATCACGCCACGCATGTGCTGCCGAGCCGCTCACTGACCGCCCTGGTCCAGCACGCCCCACCGGCGTCGGATCGCCCTGTCGGCGGCCCCGAACGCGGCGTCGACCAGGAGACCGACCACCAGGATCACGATCATGATGGCCATCAGCCGTTCCGCGTCGGAGAAGTCGCGGGCGTACGTGAGCTGCGCGCCGATCGACGTACGCGCCGCGATGACGACGAGCAGCTCGCCGGCCATCAGGCTCCGCCAGGCGAAGGCCCAGCCCTGCTTGAGGCCGGCGACGATGGCCGGCAGCGCGGCCGGGGCGATGACGTACCGGTAGAGGTTCACTCCCCGCGCGCCGAGGTTGCGGCCCGCCCTCAGCAGCAGCGGCGGTACGTAGTCCACCCCGTGGATGACCCCGTTCGCGATGGACGGCGCGGCGCCGAGCACCACCACGAAGAAGATCGCCTGCTCGCTGAGCTGGAACAGCAGGATCGCGAGGGGGAACCAGGCGATCGAAGGCATGGTCTGCAGGGCGGTGATCATCGAACCGATCGCGGCGCGCAGCACCCGCGACCGGGCCACCGCGAGGCCGAGCAGCAGCCCGACCGCGACGGCCGCGGCGAAGCCGACGACCGCGCGGCGCGCGGTCGTCGCGAGGCCGTCCCAGAGGGCGGCGCTGGTGACGTACCGGCCGAGGTCGGCGAGGACCGGGCCCGGCCCGGGGAGCGCCCAGGGGTCCTTCCACCCGGTCCAGACCACGACCTGCCAGAGGGCCAGGGCGAGGGCGAGCGCGGCGAGCTTCGGCCACGTGCCGGCCCACAGTCGCGCGCCCCGCGAGGCCTCCTTCTCCCGCCCGGCGATCTCCAGCGCGTCCAGCCCGGAGATCTCCGCGTCGGTCCGCGTGGCCGGTGCGAGCGTGTCACTGGCCATGGCGGCCCACCTCCGTACGGAGCCGGTCGGTGACCTCGGCGGCGACCGCGGCCACCTCGGGGGCGTCGAGCCGGCGGGGTCGGGGCACGTCGACCCGGGTCGAGTAGATGATGCGGCCGGGTCGGCTGGAGAGCAGGACGATCCGGTCGGCGAGCCGGGCCGCCTCCCGGACGTTGTGCGTCACGAAGAGGACGGTGAGTTTCCGTTCCGTCCAGATCCGTTCCAGCTCGTCGTGCAGGATGTCGCGGGTCATGGCGTCGAGCGCGCCGAACGGCTCGTCCATGAGCAGCACGGGGGTGTCGAGGGCGAGGGTGCGGGCGAGCGCCACCCGCTGCCGCATCCCGCCGGACAGCTCGTGCGGGCGCTTGCGGCCGAAGTCGGCGAGGTGCACCGTACGCAGCAGCTCGGCGACCCGCTCCCGGCGCTGCGCCCGCGGCAGCCCGCGCAGCTTGAGCGGCGTCTCGACGTTGGCCTCGACGGTCAGCCACGGGAAGAGCGCGGGTTCCTGGAACATCAGCCCGGGCGAGGCGTCCCCGGCCAGGGTGATCCGCCCACCACTGGGCCGGTCCAGGCCGGCGACCAGGTTGAGCAGGGTGCTCTTGCCGCAGCCGGACGCACCGACCAGGCAGACGAACTCGCCCGGCGCCACGTCGAGGGAGACCCCGTCCAGGGCGAGGACGGCGTTCGTCCCGCGCCCGTACACCTTGGTCACGCCGGCCAGCGCGACCGCCTTGGTCGCGCTGGCCGGCGTCGTCGTGGTCGACGTCATGGCTGGACGACCTCGGGCTTGCCCTGCGCCCGGAGCGCCTCGTTGAGGTACGACAGGTCGTACAGGCCGTCGAGGTCCACCGGGTCGGTCAGCCCGACCTCGACGGCGTGGTCGAGCCCCGCCTTGAGCGAGGTGGGGATCGGGTCGTTGGTGAACTCCAGGGTGGGCCACGCCTGCTTGATCAGCTTGAGGTCCAGGGGCTTGCCGGTGATCTTGCCGATCGCGTCGGCGATGGCCTGCTGCGACTCGTCGGGCCGGCTGTTGACGAAGTCGTTCGCGGCGACCTGGCCCTCGACGAGCCTGCGCACCACGTCCGGATGCGCCTTGAGGAACTTCGTGCTGACCAGCAGGTTGGTGATGACGAACTTCCCGCCCGGCCAGAGGTCCCGCTCGTCGACCAGCACCCTGCCGCCGCCGTTGACCAGCCGGGAGACGAACGGCTCGGGCACCCACGCGCCGTCGATCGCGCCGCTGGCGAACGTCTCGACGGTCTGCGCGTTCTCCTGCGGGACGATCGTGACGTCGCCGCCGCCCTCCTTCGTGGTGGTCAGTCCCTGCTGCTTGAGCCAGTACCGCACCGCGACGTCCTGGGTGTTGCCCAGTTGCGGGGTGGCGATCTTCTTGCCGCGCAGGTCCGGCGCGCCGGTGATGCCCGGCTTGACCACCAGCGCCACGCCGCCGGAGGCCGCGCCGGAGACCACCCGGACGGCCTCGCCGTGGCTCTTGGAGAACGCGTTCACCGTCGGGTTGGGACCGATGTACGTGGCGTCCAGCGCACCGGAGAAGACGGCCTCGATGGCAGCCGGGCCGGCGTTGAAGGTCTTCGGTTCGAGCGTCACGTCGCTGCCGAGCTTCTCGGCGAAGATGCCCTTCTCGACACCGACCACGGCGGGCGCGTGCGTGATGTTGGGGAAGTAGCCGAGGCGCAGGGTCACCGGCCCGGATCCGCCGCCGGCGTCGCCGCCGTCGCCGCAGGCGGCGGTGCCCAGCGTCGCCGCGCCGAGCACGGCGAGGGTGACCAGGGTTGTCGACCGGCGCAGGGAGAGGCGTCTCATCGCTCGTCCAATCCACAGTTTTCCTACTTAGTTGGTAGGAACACTGGGTCAATGGCCGGGTGGGCGTCAAGGCCCATCCATATGCCGGGACGAGGGGTTCCAGATCTCGCTGCTCTTCCTGCCACCGTTCGCGCTGTCCGGCTGGCGGCACCGGGAGGAGGCCGAGCGGGTCGGCGCCGAGGTGCTGACCCGGGTGCGGGTCCCGGCCGCGGTGGCTCCGCGGAGGTCGCCGGTGACGGAAAGGACGACGCGCTAGGGTCGATCACGTGGCGGCGCGGAGATCGAGAATTCCAGCGACGAAATATCCAGTCGAGCGGTTCACCCTCGACAACGGTCTGCGGGTGGTCCTCACCCCCGACCGCAGTGCCCCCGTCATCGGGGTCGCCGTGGTCTACGACGTGGGCATCCGCTCCGAACCGGAGGGGCGCACCGGCTTCGCCCACCTCTTCGAGCACCTGATGTTCCAGGGCTCCGAGAACCTGGAGAAGCTGGCCCACTTCCGGCACGTGCAGGGCGCCGGTGGCACCTTCAACGGGTCGACCCACCTCGACTACACCGACTACTTCGAGACCCTGCCCAGCAACGCGCTGGAGCGCGCGCTCTTCCTCGAGGCCGACCGGATGCGCGGTCCCCGTCTCACCGAGGAGAACCTGCGCAACCAGGTCGACGTGGTCAAGGAGGAGATCCGGGTCAACGTGCTCAACCGGCCGTACGGCGGGTTCCCCTGGCTCACCCTGCCGCCGGTCATGTTCGACACGTTCCCGAACGCGCACGACGGCTACGGCTCCTTCGACGACCTGGAGTCGGCCACCGTCGCCGACGCGGCCGACTTCTTCCGGCGCTACTACGCGAGCGGCAACGCGGTGCTGGCGGTGAGCGGCGACATCGACGTGGCCGAGGCGACGACGCTCATCGAGCGGCACTTCGGGGACGTGCCGGCGCGTCCCGCGCCGCAGCGCCCCGACTTCACCGAGCCCGACCTGACCGCCGAGCGGCGCACCTCGTACACCGACAAGCTCGCCCCGCTCCCGGCGGTCGCCGGCGCGTGGCGCGTACCGGACCCGATCACCGACTTCATCGGCTATCTGCCGTACGTCGTGCTCGCCGAGGTGCTGACCGACGGCGACGCCTCCCGGCTCGTGGAGCGGCTCGTGCAGCGCGACCGGACGGTCACCAGCCTGGGCGGTTACCTCGGCTTCATGGGCGACCCGTTCGACGTGCGGGACCCGACGGCGCTGCTGCTCCAGGCCCACCTGCCCCCGGGCGGGGACGTCGACAAGGTGCTGCGCACCATCGACGAGGAACTGGACCGGCTGGCGACCGACGGGCTGACCGAGGGCGAGCTCGCGCGTACGCAGGCCAGGATGGCCACCCACCTGCTGCGCGACACCGACGCGGTGCTCGGCCGGGCGCTGCGGATGGCGGTGCTGGAGCAGCAGCGGGGCGAGCCGGGCCTGCTCAACGACCTGCCGCGGCTCGTCGGCGAGGTCACGGAGGAACAGGTACGGGCCGCCGCCGCGACGATACGGCCGGAGCGCCGCGCGTCGATCGAGGTCATCGCCGGAGGTGCGAAGTGACGGCCACTGTCCCGCCCGGGCCCCGGACCCTCCCGCCGCTCGGGCCGAACCGCCGGCTCAAGCTGCCGCAGCAGGCCGAACGCACCCTGGGCAACGGGCTCACCGTGATCGCGGTACGCCGTCCGGCCGTGCCCCTGGTCGAGCTGCGGCTCTGGGTGCCGTTCGGCCGGGTCCACCTGGCCCGGGGCGCGATGCTCTCGCAGACGCTGCTCTCCGGCACGCCGACGATGACCAGCGTGCAGATCGCCGCCGAGTTGCAGAAGGTCGGCGGCGGGCTGGCGGCCGGGCTCGACCCGGACCGGCTCATGCTCACCGGCACCAGCCTGGTCACCGGGCTCGACCGGATGCTGGAGATCCTCGCCGAGGTGCTGACCGGGGCGACCTACCCGAAGGAGGAGGTCGCCACCGAACGGGACCGCCTCGTCGACCGGATCCAGGTGGCGCAGAGCCAGCCCGCGCACCTGGCCCGGGTCGCGCTGCTCAAGCGCATCTTCGGCCGCCACCCGTACGCCGTCCAGACCCCGGAGACCGACGAGGTCCGGGCGGTCCGCCCCGGTGTGCTGCGCCGCCTGCACACCGAGCGGGTGCACCCGGCCGATTCGGTGCTCGTGCTGGTCGGCGACGTGCAGCCGGAGCGGGCGCTGGACGCCACCGAGAAGGCGCTGGGCGGCTGGGCCGGCGCCGGCCGGACGGTCGACCTGCCACCCGCGCCGCCGCTGGAGCCGGGCCCGCTGCTGCTGGTCGACCGGCCCGGGTCGGTGCAGTCGTCGCTGCGGGTCGCGATGCCCGCGGTGCCCCGCACCCATTCCGACCATGCGGCCCTGCAACTCGCCAACCTCATCTTCGGCGGCTACTTCTCGTCCCGGTGGGTGGAGAACATCCGCGAGGACAAGGGCTACACGTACGGGCCGCACTCGCTGATCGAGCACGCGGTGGCCGGGTCGGTGCTCGTGGCCGCCGCCGAGGTGGCCACCGAGGTGACCGGTCCGGCGCTGCTGGAGACGACGTACGAGCTGGGCCGGCTCGCCTCGCTGCCGCCGAAGGAGGACGAGCTGGAGCAGGCCCGCCAGTACGCCCTCGGCACGCTCCAGCTCGGCATGTCCACCCAGGCCGGCCTGGCCGCGCTGGTCAGCGCGTACGCGGGCAACGGCCTGCGGCTGGACTTCCTGGCCGAGCACGCGGCCCGGCTGGCGAAGGCCACCGTGGCGGACGTGGCCGAGGCGGCGGCCCGCTACCTCGCCCCGGCGAAGGCCGTCACCGTGGTGCTGGGCGATGCCGAGCGGATCGCCCCGTCCCTGGCGGCACTGACAGCGGTAGAGACGGCATGAGCGAGCGCAGCGAGCGAATCGTCAGGCGCGGTGCGGTGGCGCCTCAGGCCGGCGTCGACCGGAGGGAGGCGGCGGCATGAGTGGGGAGGCCGCTCCACCGCTGGCGCGTTCGACCCTCGACCGGGCGGCGCACCGCCGCACCGATCCGGCCTGGCTGGCCGAGGCGTGGTTGCGGGGCCGGGTGCTCGTGCTGGACTCCACGGCGGACGGCCGGACGCTCGTCCGTACCGACGTGAGCCCGCCGGCGCTGGTGCTGCTCGGGGCCGGTGACCTGCCGGCGGGCAGCGAGGCGGCTGCCATGTTCCTGGGGGTGGAGCCGGACGAGGTGCCGGTCTTCGCGGTCGACGTCGTGCTTCCGGAGCTGCCCGGCACCCGGGCGGTGGGCCTGCGGGACGTGGGTCACCTGCTCAGTGACCGGGACGCCGGGCTCTTCACCACGGCGCTGGCGCTGCTCAACTGGCACCTGCGCCACGCTTACACGTCGGCCACGGGCGCGCCGACGGAGATGGACGAGGCCGGCTGGTCCCGGATCGACCGTAACGGCGAGCGGATCTGGCCGCGTACCGATCCCGCGATGATCGTGCTGGTGCACGACGGCGTCGACGGGCTGGAGGGGCGGTGCCTGCTGGGCAACAACGCGGCCTGGCCGAGCACGCCGGGGCAGCGGCGCTTCTCCTGCCTGGCCGGTTACGTGGAGCCGGGGGAGTCGGCCGAGGCGGCCGTGCTCCGCGAGGTCCGCGAGGAGGTCGGCGTCGGGGTCGAGAGGATCGCGTACGTGGGGAGCCAGGCGTGGCCGTTCCCCGGCTCGCTGATGCTGGGCTTCCTCGCCACCGCCGACCCGGAGGACCCGGTCCGGCTCGACCCCACCGAGATCGCGTACGCCCGGTGGTTCACCCGCGCGGAGATCGGCGCGGCGCTCGCGGGGCGGACCGTGGACGTGGGCGGTGGCGCCCGGCTGGTGCTGCCGCCGCCGGCATCGATCGCGCTGTTCCTGATCCACAAGTGGCTGGACGGCTGGGTGGACGCCGGGCGGTGAGCCGCATGCGGTCCCGGCCCGTGACCGTCGTTGCCGCGGCGGTCACGAGCCGGGAACACGGGCCGTCGTGGTCGGTGGGCGAGGAACACGGCGGGGGAGCCGGTCCGGCCACGACGGACATTCCTCAGGTGACGCCGGGCCGGTATGCCCGGAGGGCGCCGGCGTCGCTCAGCGGCAGTACCTTGACCCGTTGCCGGCCGGCGCGTACGGCGCCCACGGTGGACAGCGCCCGGGCCAGCAGCAGGGCGGCGTCCCGGTCCTCGGCGTGCACGATCTGCCGGCGCGGCTCCGGCGCGGTCGTCTCGTCCCGCAGTCGGTGACCGCCGGCCCAGGCGGCGGCGATGTCGCCGTCGGCGACGGCGCGGATGTCGGTGCGAACGATCAGGAACCGCATGGGCGTCTCCGGATGGAAAGCGACTCGCGAACCGGATGGAAGTTCCACGTCACTCAGTCGTCACTCTACGCCCCGTATGCATCTCAGCAAGTGAAACGCAACTATCGGATTCGAGCCTCGTCCGATCAGCGGATGCCTGGTCAGCGGCGGGTTGGTCGGATATGCGACGGGGCCGCCGGCATCGCGCCGACGGCCCCGCCCCGCTCGACCGGGTCAGTCCAGATCGAACTGTCCCTCCTTCGCGCCGGCGATGAAGCCCAGCCAGCCGGCCCGGTTGAACAGCAGCACCGGGCCGCCCCGGTCCTTGCTGTCGCGCAGCGCGACAGCGGCGGGACCGCCGCCCAGCGGGGCGACCTCCACGCAGTTGGAGGTCTGGCTGCGCGTGCTCTTGCGCCACGGGGCGTCCGCCAACTGCTGGGTCGTGACGGACCGGGTGTTGCGGATCTCGTTCATGGTTCTGCTCCATTCGAACCGCTCCGATGGGACGAGTGGTGCCGCACGTCCCCGACGGAGGGTCCCCCGTGGATCACCGTTCCGTCAGCCGCCCCGGATGCCGGCGGCGTTGGGTCGGCGCCGTTGCCGGTCCGTACGCCACCGTGGACGGGTTCGCCGTCCCGGTCAGCCGTCCCGTCGCCTCGATCAGCCAGGAGAGCGTGTCCGAGGCGGGAAGTGCCGCCGTGCATAGCCACTCGAACACCACTTTATAGCGATTTAGGGTTTTTGCCTCGGTCGACATGACGTCGGTGAAGCCCCCTTCGATGGCGACCGTCTCCGGATCGAGGGGGTCGGCGAACCGGTAGACCGAGAACGCGGTCGGCGGCAGGTACCAGTCGCCGATCGCGGTGTCGCGGAGCAGCACGTGCAGGGTGACGTTCGGAAGAAGGGCCAGCTCGCAGAGCTGCACGAGCTGCTCGTGGAGCACCTCCGGCGGACCGGCCCGGTGGCCCAGCGCGGCCTCCTCGATCACGGCGGTGTAGCGGGGCGCGTCCGGTTCCCGGGTCAGCAGCTCCTGCCGCGCCAGCCGAGCCTTCACCTCGGTCTCCGGCTCCTCGGCGGGTTCCGGGTCGCCCGCGCGCTCCCCGACCTCGCGGGCCGAGACGATCCGCACCCGGGCGTAGCCGGGAGTCTGCAACAGGCCCGGCACCAGCACCGGGTTGTACTCCGAGATCGCGGCGCAGCCTGCCTCCAGCTCGGCCCAGCTGCGCTGCTGCTGGGTCATCACCGGGAAGTTCTTCAGCCAGCCGCGCATGTCGCCCGCCTCCTCGGTGATGCCGAGGAGTTCGGTGCGCAGTGCCTCGTCGGCGCCGTAGAGGTCGAGCAGGCCGCGCACGTCGTCCGGGTCCGGACGGCTGCGGCCGTTCTCCAGCCGGGACAGCTTGGACGCGGAGGCCCACCCGATCCGCTCGATGACCTGGTCCCCGGTGAGACCCGCGGCCTCGCGCAGCCGGCGCAGCTCGGTGCCCAGCCTGCGACGGCGCAGGATCGGGCTGGGTGCGGCAGGAGGCAAGGTGTCCTCTTTCCCATCGACCGTCGTGAAACGCGACGGTAACTGTATGAAGTTCGCCCCCCACCGTCAGTATGGACGGCGCGACCGGTGTCGGAGGTTCCGGCGGGGGCGTGTCTTGCAGAAAAGGGGACCGTGGACCGTGCGACCGCCGGACGCCACGTCCGGAACGGACGCTCCACGGACGACCGTGCCCGCCCGGGGCGCGCCACCGCGAGTCGGAGGACCCATGCGCACCGTCCTGCGCCGACCCGAGTTCCGCCTGCTCTTCTGCGGGCTGCTGGCCAGCATGAGCGCGGAGTCGATCCTGCTGCTCGCGCTGGCCATCTGGGTCAAGGACCTGACCGGGTCCGACGGTCTGGCCGGCGCCACGATCTTCGCGGTCATCGCGCCGATGGCGCTCGCGCCGCTCGTCGGGTGGGTCGTCGACCGCTACCCGCGCCGGCCGTTCTTCGTCACCGCCAACCTGGTGACCGCGCTGCTCATCAGCCCGCTCTTCCTGGTGCGTACCCGGGCCGACGTGTGGATCGTCTACGCGGTGGCCGCCCTCTACGGGCTCTCCTACCTGGCCCTCAGCGCCGCGCTCAGCGGGCTGATCCGGCAGCTCGTGCCGGTGGAACTGCTGGCCGAGGCGAACGGCGCCCTCCAGACCGTACGCCAGGGGCTGCGGCTGGTCGGCCCCCTCGCGGGCGCCGGCCTCTACGCCGCGATCGGCGGGGCGGCGCTGGCCGCGGTCGGCGTGCTCGGCTTCCTGACCGCGGCCGGCGTGGTGGGCCTGCTGCGCACGGCGGAGACGGCGCCGCCCGGTGCCGGACCGGCCTGGCCCCTCGACCTCGGCGCCGGGCTGCGGCACCTGTCCGGGGAGCCGGCGCTGCGCCGGGCACTCCTCGGCTACGCGCTCGGCTCGCTGGTGATGGGCTTCACCGAGTCACTGATCTTCGCGTACGTCGACCAGGGCCTGCACCGGGACGCCGCGTTCGTCGGCGTGCTGGTCACCGTGCAGGGCGTCGGCGGACTGGTGGGCGGCCTCTGCTCGCCCGGTGCCGTACGCCGTCTCGGCGAGGTGGGCACACTGGCCGCCGGGGTGGCCTTCTTCGGGCCGGCCGCGCTGGCGCTCGCGTACCCCGACCTGCGGGTCGGCGTCGTGGCGGTGCTGCTGGCGGGGTTCTCGCTGCCGCTGACCATGGTGGGGCTCAACACGCTCATCCAGCGCCGTACCCCGCCGCGCCTGCTCGGCCGGGTAGCGGCCGCCGCGGAGGCCGTGGTCAGCGGGCCGCAGGCGCTCTCGATCGGCGCCGGCGCGCTCCTGGTCGGCGCGCTCGACTACCGGCTGCTCTTCCTCCTCACCGGGACGGTCACGCTGCTCGCGGGCGCGTACCTCTGGCGGGCCCGGCACCTGACCCGACCGCCCGGTACCTCCACCCGCCCGCGCGTCCCGTCGCCCCGCCGCCCGGACGACCACGACGTGATCGCCGCGACACGCCGCCAGCGCGGGCGATGACGTCCGCGGCCACCGGAGCCGGAAACGGAAGAAGGCGGCCGTCCGGTGGGACGGCCGCCTTCTTCGGCGGTACGAGGGCTCAGACGGCGGTGATGGCCTCGAGGTGCTGCTTGACCTCGGTGATGGACGGGTTGGTGAGCGCGCTGCCGTCCGCGAAGCGCAGGGTCGGGACGGTCTGGTTGCCGCCGTTGACGCTCATCACGAACTCCGCGGCCTGCGGGTCCCGCTCGATGTCGACCACCTCGTACCCGATGCCCGCCCGGTCGAGCTGCGACTTGAGCCGGTGGCAGTAGCCGCACCACGAGGTGGAATACATCGTCAGCATGGTGTGATCCTCCCACGGTCCGCCCGGCGGCTTGCCGATCAAGCCGAGGCTATCCGCTGCAACGTCCGGGGCGGCTGCCAGAATTCCTGGCTGTGGTGGTTCACTCAACGGCCGACCGGGTGCTCGCCGGGCTGGAT
Organism: Micromonospora costi; assembly: GCF_003626655.1. Lineage (GTDB taxonomy): Bacteria > Actinomycetota > Actinomycetes > Mycobacteriales > Micromonosporaceae > Micromonospora > Micromonospora costi. The sequence continues at coordinate 367,766 of NZ_RBAN01000003.1, read as the reverse complement.
CCCGAGCAGCGCAGCGCGGTGACCGCGCCGGCCGGTCCGGTCTGCGTCCTCGCGGGCGCCGGCACCGGCAAGACCCGGGCCATCACCTCGCGGATCGCCCACCGCGCGCTCACCGGGGAGATCTCCGCCCGGCACGTGCTGGCGGTCACGTTCACCGCCCGGGCCGCCGCCGAGATGCGACACCGGCTCACCCAGCTCGGGGTGAACGGCGTCCAGGCACGCACCTTTCACGCGGCGGCCCTGCGCCAGGTGCGCTACTTCGCGCCCCGCCTGCTCGACGGGCGGGCCATGCCCGAGCTGCTGGACAGTAAGGTGCGGCTCGTGACGCTCGCCGCGGCGCGGGTCGGGCTACGCACCGACCGGGCCGCCGCTCGGGACCTGGCCGGCGAGATCGAGTGGGCCAAGTCGTCGCTGGTCGAGCCGGGCGAGTACGTGGTGGCCGCCGCCAAGGCGCTGCGCGAGACCCCGCACGAGCCGGCGAAGGTGGCCGAGGTCTTCGCGGCGTACGAAAAGATCAAGCGCGGCAACGGGGTGATCGACTTCGAGGACATGCTGCGCGCCGCGGTGTGGGGGATCGAGGAGCACGCCGACGTCGCCGAGCAGGTGCGGGCGCAGTACCGGCACTTCGTGGTCGACGAGTACCAGGACGTCAACCCGCTGCAGCAGCGGCTGCTGGAGGCGTGGCTCGGCGGGCGGGACGACCTGACCGTGGTCGGCGACGCCAGCCAGACGATCTACTCCTTCACCGGGGCGACCTCGTCGTACCTGGTCGACTTCCCGCGCCGGCACCGCAACGCCGTGGTGGTGCGGCTGGTGCGCGACTACCGTTCCACCCCGCAGGTCGTCGGGCTCGCCAACGCGGTGATCTCGCAGGCCCGCGGCACCGAGGCCCGGCTGCGCCTCGAACTGCGGGGGCAGCGCCCGCCCGGCCCCGAACCGGAGCTGCGGATCTTCACCGACGAGCCGGCCGAGGCGAACGCCGTAGCGGCCCGGGCGCGCGCGCTCGTCGACGCCGGCACCCCCGCCCGCGAGATCGCCGTGCTGTTCCGCACCAACGCGCAGTCCGAGGCGTACGAGAAGGCGCTCACCGAGGCCGAGGTGCCGTACGTGGTGCAGGGCGCGGAGCGGTTCTTCGAACGCGCCGAGGTGCGGCAGGCGATGGTCGCGCTGCGCGCCGCCACCCGCTCCATCCCCGGGGAGACCCCGCTCCCGGCCGCCGTGGTGGAGGCGCTCGCCGCGGTCGGTTGGGCGCCGGACGCGCCGCCGGCCGGTGGCGCCGCCCGCGAGCGCTGGGAGGCCCTCGCCGCGCTGGTGCAGCTCGCCGAGGAGTACGCGGCCACGCCGACCGTGCTCCCGATCGGTGAGGCCGCCGCCGTCGAGCGCCCCGTGACGCTGGCCGATTTCACCGACGAGCTGCACCGCCGGGCCGCCCAGCAGCACGCCCCGACGGTGGAGGGCGTGACCCTCGCCTCGCTGCACTCGGCGAAGGGGCTGGAGTGGGACGCCGTGTTCCTGGTCGGGCTCTCCGAGGGCACCCTGCCCACCACGTACGCGAAGACCGTGGAGCAGGTGGAGGAGGAACGCCGGCTGCTCTACGTGGGCGTCACCCGGGCCCGGGAGTGGCTGTGGCTGTCGTACGCCGTGGCGCGTTCCCCGGGTGGGCGGGCCCGGCGGCCCTCGCGGTTCCTGCCCCAGCTCGACCGCTCCGGCGGCGGTGAACGCGCGCGCGGCACCGGCCCGGCGGCACGGCCGGAGCGGCGCCGCACGCAGATCGTCTCCTGCCGGATCTGCGGTGCGACCCTGCTCGCCGGCCCGGAGCGGAAACTGGGCCGCTGCGCGACCTGCCCTTCCGACATCGACGAGGCCCTCCACGAGCGGCTGCGCGAGTGGCGCCGCCGGGTGGCCGGGGCACAGAAGGTGCCCGCGTACGTGGTCTTCACCGACGCCACGCTGACCGCGCTGGCCGAACGGCGGCCGGGCCGCGCCGAGGATCTGATCGCGATCGCCGGGATAGGTCCCCGCAAACTGGGCCTCTACGGCGAGTCCGTACTGGCGTTGGTGAAGGGCGCGGCGGTCGACGACGTCTGCCCGGAGAAAACTTTCGAAATCGAGCCGTAAATTCGTTTGCCCTCCCCCCGCGGGGAGGCATAGCCTCAGGACACACCTCGCGAGCGGCGCCATTCGGCCTGCTCACGAGGGGTAGGTCCAGTCGATTCGAGGAACGTGAGGGAGGTGGCACCAATGGAGATCTTCACCTATGAGCGTCCGGCGGCGCTGCCTGCTGCCATCGCTCCGCTGTCGGCTGTCCGGGTGGCCCTTACCGCCGCACGACCGTCGGTTCCGCAGGTGCACCAGGTCCAGGTTCAGGCCGAGCTGAACCTCACCGTCGCGCCGATCGGAGTCGAGGGGACCAGTGGCTTCACGGGCAAGGGCGTCGATGTCGCCAAGAAGCGCATGGACGTCCGCGGTGTTCCACCTCGAGGTAGACCGGTCTGATCACCAGACCACCGGCTCACCTCGAGGCCGCGGAACCCGCACACCGGGATCCGCGGCCTCAGTTTTTTGTCCCGCCGAAGTAGTCGGAAGTAGCGATCCACGAGATCGAAGTGAGAGAGAGGTGACCGGGTGATGAGTCTGGCGTTGGCCTCGCTCGACGTGAGCGTCGAGCTGGAGGCGAACCTGCCCTGCCGGAAGTTCGACCCCGACCTGTGGTTCTCCGACTCGCCCACCGAGCTCGAGCTGGCCAAGTCGCTCTGCGGGGACTGCCCGCTGCGCGTCGAGTGCCTCGCCGGTGCCGTGGAGCGGGCCGAGCCCTGGGGCGTCTGGGGTGGCGAGATCTTCGAGCGTGGCGCGGTCGTTCCGCGCAAGCGGCCCCGTGGCCGTCCGCGCAAGGAGGACGTCGCCCGCGACGCCGCTCTCCGGGTCGAGGCCGAGGCGCGTCTCGCGGCCAGTGGTCTGGCCCAGGGGCGTAACGCGGTCCGGCTGGCGGCCTGACATGAACCCGACCCGTCCCAACTATGCCGGTGTCACGCCGGTGATGAGTGAGAACACCATGCTGCACGTCCCGAACGGAGCCATCGAGATGCAACTACTCCACGAAGCGTTGTCCCGGGCTCGAATGCGCCGGCCTCAGGCCGGTCGCACCACGAGCACTGAGGCAACCCGATCCGCCCGCACCGTCGCCATGAACAGCCGCAAGCAGTCGGCGTACGAACTGGGCACTCTCTGACATCACCCACCTGGGGCGGGTGGCCGGTCTCCGGCCGCCCGCCCCGCGGCGTTCCGGCGGACGGCACCGTGCCCGGGGCCGGGGCCCGGGCACCCGCAGCGCGCGACGGCCCGGGGGCCGTCAGGCGACCGGCGCGAAGCCGGGCAGCCAGCGCTCCAGGATGCTCCGGTACGGCGCCCTGGCCTCGAGCTGGCAGAGCACCCCGATCGAGCCGAGCGTGACCCGGTGGATGAGCAGGTACGACGGGGGCAGGTTGAGCTGCCGGCCCAGCTGGTACGCGGGGGAGCGGGGGCTCGCGAGCCGGGCCGCCTCGCCCCGCAGCCAGGCCCGCGTGAACCGGAACTCGTCGGCGGCCACCGGCTCCAGCATGGGCCGGATGTAGTCCAGCACCGCCTGCGCGTCGATGGGGCCGTCCTGGTTGAGGAAGCCCTCCTCGCGCAGGCCGTTCACGACCCCGTCGGCGTCGCCGCGCAGCGCCAGGCCGGCCAGCCGGCCGATCGGCTCGGGCGTGCCCTCGGGCATCCGGGCCACCGCGCCGAAGTCGACGACGCCGAGCCGGCCGTCGGCCAGCAACCGGAAGTTGCCCGGGTGCGGGTCGGCGTGCAGCAGCCCGGCCCGCATCGGTGCGGAGAGGTGCAGGGTGGCCATGAGCCGGCCCGCCTCGTCCCGCTGCTCCTCGCTGCCCTCCCGGATGATGTCGGCCAGCGGGGTGCCCTCGACCCACTCGGTGACCAGCACGCGGGGCGCGGACGAGACCACGGCCGGGATGTAGATCTCCGGGTCGTCGGCGTACGCGGCCGCGAACGCCCGCTGCGACTCGGCCTCCAGCTCGTAGTCGAGTTCCTCGGTGATCCGTTCCCGCAGCTCGACGAGGAGCGGCTTGACGTCCAGCCCGGGCTGGATCGCCCGGAGCATCCCGCCGAGCCGGGAGAGCTGCTTGAGGTCGGTGAGCAGGGCGTCCCCGGCGCCCGGGTACTGGATCTTGACGGCCACGTCGCGGTGGCGGGGGGAACCGGACGGCCCGTACCCGGGGTCGCGCCAGACCGCCTTGTGCACCTGCCCGATGCTGGCCGCCGCGGCCGGGCTGTCGTCGAACTCGACGAACCGGTCCCGCCAGTCGGGGCCGAGCTGCTCGGTCAGCACCTTGTGCACGCTGGCGACGGGCAGCGGCGGCGCCGCCTCCTGGAGCTTGGTGAGCGCCTGCCGGTACGGTGCGGCGATCTCCTCCGGCAACGCCGCCTCGAACACCGACAGCGCCTGACCGAACTTCATGGCGCCGCCCTTGAGCTGGCCCAGGACGCTGAAGAGCTGTTCCGCGGTGCGCTGCTGGATCTCCGCGGAGATCACGTCGGAGGCGAGCCCGGTGACGCGCTTTCCCATGCCGAGAACGGTCCGGCCGGCGAAGCCGAGCGGCAGTGCGGCGAGCTTGGCGGTCCGGGACACGGCCCGGCGCGGGATGTCGGTCACTTGGTCATTGTTACCGACTCTGCCGGCCCGCGGCTGCTGAGCGCCCCGGCACCCGTCGTTCGGTCCGGACGCCCGGTCGGAGATCGGGCGTCAGCGGACAGGCGACGGCCCGGGGGGCTCCGGAAATCGGGCGTCGGCGGGCAGGCGGCGGCCCGGGATGTGCCTCGGAGATCGGGGCGTCGGCGGGCAGGCGGCGGCCCGAGAGCCCCGACTGGCACCTCCCGGATCCGACCAGGCCCGCCGTCGGCCGGGCCGCCCGCACATGATCCACACCAGATCGCCGATGTGGCGGCATCCGTCCCACCTCGATCCCGCGATATCGCCGGAACGGAGTGGATCACCCTCGATCGGCAGCGCCTCGGATCCGACCAGGCCCGACCGGCCGACCCAGCGGGTGTCGGCGGGCAGGCGGCGGGTCGGGGCCCGCCTCCGCCGCGGCATAGGGCGGCCCAGCGGCCGGGCCGCGATCACCGCCCAGATCACCGGCGACCGCCACGGGAGCAGCCGCAGCCGGGGTGCGGCGGCCAGCCACGGCGGCGCAGCCGGCGGGGGCCGTGGATCTCCATCGACCCGCCCAGGGTCTCCGGAGTGCCGCCGTCGAGCTGCGCCAGGGCCTCCGTCACGGCGAACCCGGTCGCGGCGAGCAGGGTGGCGGTGGCGACCGCCGGGTTCGGCTCCTCGGCGGCGAGTTGGGCGGCCAGCCGGGGCCAGGCCGGGTCGCGGTCGACGCGGTGCAGGTCGACGCAGTTGAGGCACGGGCCCACGGGCGGCCGGACCATCGGCCCGACGACCGCCACGCCCTCTCGGACCGTGATCAGCAGGTGCGGCTGGCGCCGCTGGGCGTGACCGGCCGCGACCAGGGCCGCGGGGCGGTCGGCGCCGAGCTGCACCACCAGGTCGACCCGGCCGCGCCGCTGGGCGGTCGTGGCGCCGGGAGCCGCCCGGGCCATCGCCTCCCGGGTGGCGGTGGCGAGCGGACGTCCGAGATCCGCCGCCGGGATGCCGGTGCCGACGAGGTCGGCGGGGCGTACCGGACCGGCGAGATCCACCGTCAGCTGCCCGACGCCGGCCTGGGCGAGGGCCACGGCCACCGCCGCGCCGAGCCGGCCGGGGCCGGTCACCAGCACCGCGGCGGCGCGCCGCCGCCGCAGAACCTGCGCCGGGCTGGCGGGCAGGGTGGCCGCGGAGAGAGCGAGGGCGCCGGCCTCCGCGGCGAGCCGCGCCCGGGCCGGGCCGGCCAGGTCGCGCGGCAGCAGGGAGTGCCCGGGAACGAGCAGCCCCGCGGCGCGGAGGGCGTCGAGGAGCGTGCGGGCCTGGTCGGCGCCCACGTCGGCGGCGACCGGGTGCGTCAGCACGCCACGTTCGCTGCGCGTGCCGTCGAGCAGGTCCAGCAGGCGGGCGGCGCGCGGGTCGGCGACCTCGAGCAGGACGGCGTGCCCCGGCCCGAGGCCGAGCTGGAGCGTGTGCCGGTCACGCCACAGCCGGGTGAGGCCCGGCAGGAGCGTGGGACGGGGGAGTACGGCGCGGGTCATGACAACGAATCGTGACCGCGTCCGTGCGCTGCGTCGATCGTTGTCCACAGGTGGGGAGGGCTCTGTCCTGGGCTGTCCACAGAACTTCGCGAGTTATCCACAGCCCCCGTACGGCCCTGTCCGGGAGCCGACAGGGCGCGCACCGTGACGACGACGGGGAGGGGTGACCCGGCCGGGCCGCCCCTCCCCGTCGTCGCGATCGCTCAGACCTTGGCCTTGCCCAGGATGCGGTTCACTGTTGTGCCGCACACCGGACACTTGCCCTTGGCCATGTTCATCCCGGTCTTCGAGACCTCGATGTGTCCCTCGAAGTCCCGCTTCTCCTTGCACTTGACGCAGTAACCGTTGTAGGTCTGGGCCTGGTCGGCCACGGTGCCCTCCTCGTCTCGTCCGCCGGTCGATGCCGTCCCGGCGGGGTTCCCGGCGGCGGGCCACGCGGCCCCGGCGCCGGGTCTTACTCCTACGGCCACCCACGTGACCGCTGGTCCGCGGACCCTACCCAGGTGTGGGCGGTTCCATGTCAGCTGTGCGTCGACACTGTGAGGAAGCCGACCACGAGAGTGTGCACGGGGAATAACGTCGGATAAGTCAGTTTGGCGCGGACACGCCGACCAAACCGCCTCAGACGGCCCGCAGGGCACCCCCGGTCGGTGCCCCAGCCGGATGATCACCTACCGTGGACAACGCGTCGAGCCGTCCCAGGTGGCGGGCCTGAGGACCGCCACGAAGCGTGACGGTGACGCTGCGCGGTCTCCTGGCAAGAAAATTTTCAGGACTCCTGGCGACCAATCACCATCTTCCGGGCGCGTGTCGGAGGGTTGACCCTTGCGTACCCCTGGTCACTAGGCAGTAGCTTTCCCTCGTGGCAGCAAACCGAGGCTGCGCGGGTCTGTGATGGCAGGGGCGCGCAAGCCGGTCGTCGAGGTGCGGCGCAGCCAGCGCCGGCGACGGACGGTGTCCGCGTACCGCGACGGTGAGCGGGTCGTCGTCCTGATTCCCGACCAGTTCTCCCGCGCCGAGGAGAGCGAGTGGGTCGACCGCATGCTGGCCCGGCTCGCCGCGCGCGAGGGGCGGCTCGCCCGGTCCGACGCCGAGCTGTTCGCCCGGGCCACCCGGCTGCTCACCACCTACCTCGCCGAGTACGGCTCCCAGGCCGTTCCAGCCAGCGTGCGCTGGGTGACCAACCAGAACGGCCGCTGGGGCTCCTGCACCCCCGCCGACCGGACCATCCGCATCTCGCACCGCGTCCAGGACATGCCGGACTGGGTGATCGACTACGTGCTCCTGCACGAGCTGGCGCACCTCATCGTGCCGAGCCACAACGCCGAGTTCTGGGCGCTGGTGGCCCGCTACCCGAAGTCGGAGCGCGCCCGCGGCTACCTGGAGGGCGTGGCCGCGGCCGCGGCCGTCCCCGCCCTCGCGGAGTGACTGGCCCTCGCCGGGCTTCGGACCAGCGGACCAATCCGGTCCCGTCTCTGGCCACCTCCGCACGCCAAGATCGCGCAACATCTCGGAAGTAGTGGCCTCCGCCGGCCGTTGAGGCCACTACTTTGTCGACGTTGCGCGATCTTGAACCCGGGTGCCCCCATGGCGCGGCACGGGTGGGCACCGTCGGGGTGCGGAGTTAGGGTCGGGGAATGGTACGGCGGGTGGTGGTGGCCCTGCTCGGGCCCGTGACGTGGGCGCCGCCGGGCGTCGACCCGGTGCGGTGGCGCACGGCGCTCGCCGAGGACACCGTCGACCTGCTCGCCATGCTGACCGAGGTGGACACCGCCGTGGCGGTCACCCCGGCCGACCGGGCGGTCGCCGACGCCGTGACCTGGCCGGACATGGCGGTGTACGAGGTACCGGAGCCCACGCCGAGCGCGGTGTTCGCGGCGCTGTCCGGGTACGACCAGGCGGCCGTGATCGCCGCCGACGCCCCCGACCTGCCCGGGCTGACCATCGGAAAGCTGCTGCGCCCGCTGACCAGCCGCCCGGTGGCGGTCGCGCCCGCCGAGGGTGGCCCGGGTCTGCTCGGGGTCGCCGCGCGGCTGCCCGTACCCCCGTGGCTGCCGCCGGTGGACCTGGACGAGACGCTGCCGGCGGCCGTGCGCGCCGCCGCGCCCCGGCCCGGCGACCTCGCGGTGACACCGGCCTGGCGCCGGCTGCGCGGGCCCGCCGACCTGGCCGCCCTCGACCCGGCCGTCGAGGGCTGGGAAGCCACCCGCGCCCTGCTCTCCGGCGCCGCGCACGCCGGCTAACCACCGCGCCCGGCCCACCCCGCCCACCCGGCCCACCCACCCGACCGCCCGGCCCACCGGGCCGCAGGCGGACGGGTGATCAAGAGCTTTGCGTCATCCGGAGGCGCTCCGGTGACGCAAAACTCTTGATCACGCGGGTGGTCTCTCCCGGGTCACCGTGGGTGGTCTCTCACGGGGGCGGCCGGGACCTGGATGAGCGTGACGCCTCAGAGGCATATTTATGCCTCTGAGGCATCACGCTCGCGTGGTGACAGGGGCGCCGGCGATGGCCGCACGCCGGTCGTCGCCGCCGGCGACGGCCTCACGCCCCGCCGGCGGTCGACGTCGCTCGCGTCGGCTGCTGGCTGACGGGACGGTCAGGAGCGGCCGTCGTCCTCGTCGCCCTCGGGCCGCTGCTCCTTCTCGCCGGGCGACTGCTCCTCGGGCCCGCCGGGAGCGGTGAAGTCGAACTTCTCCAGCTCGTCCATGATGTCGACGTCGGCCATCGCGAAGGCCACCGGGTCGGCGAAGTCGTCCTCGGAGGGGAGCAGGTCCGGGTGGCCCCAGAGCGCGTCCCGTCCGGCGATGCCGCGGTGCTCGGTGAGCGCCGCCCAGAGTGCGGCGGCCTCGCGCAGCCGGCGCGGTCGCAGCTCCAGGCCGACGAGCGCCGCGAACGTCTGCTCGGCCGGGCCGCCGGCCGCACGCCGGCGCCGGAACGCCTCGGCGAGGCGCACCACGTCCGGCAGCCGGCCCTGGGCCGCGCTGTCCACTACGTGGCAGACCCAGCCCTCGACCAGCGCAAACGCGGTCTCCAACCGGGCCAGCGACGCCTTCTGGGCGGGGCTGTCCTCCGGAGTGAAGATGCCCTCCAGCGCGATGGCCTGCATCGACTCCGGGTCGGTCGGGTCGACCCGGCCCATCGCCTCCTCGATCGCCTCCCGGTTGACCCGGATGCCCGAGGCGTACATCTCGACCGCGCTGAGCACGTGGCCGCGCAGCCACGGAACGTGCTGGAAGAGCCGCTGGTGGGCGGCCTCGCGCAGCGCCACGTAGAGGCGGACCTCGTCCTCCGGCAGCTCCAGGCCCTCGCCGTACGCCTTGATGTTGGCGGGGATGAGCGCGGCCGTGCCGGCCGGGCCGAGCGGCAGCCCGATGTCGCCGGCGGAGAGCACCTCGGCGGCGAGCGAGCCCAGTGCCTGGCCGAGCTGACCGCCGAAGAGGGCGCCGCCGAGGGTGGCCACCATCGACTGCATCGGGCCGAGCTGTGCGCGCGCCTCCGGCGGCACGAGGTCGCCCATGGCGCCCACCATCCGGCTCGCCACCGGGTCGCAGAGCTTCCGCCAGACGTCCAGCGTCTTGTAGATCCACTCGTTGCGGTTCCAGGCCACGGAGGTCTGGATGCCGGACGGCCACGCCGAGGCCGGCTCGAGCCACAGGTCGGCGAGGCGCAGCGCCTCCTCGACGGCGTTGCGCTCGTACGGCGACACCGCCGGGTCGCCCGCGGCGGCGAGCTGGCTCGCGGCCACCTGGCGGGCCAGGTCCCAGTTCACCGGCCCGCTGCCCGACGAGGAGAGCAGGTGCTGCAACTGCGACATGAACTGCTGCATCTGCGCGGGGTCGTTGGGGTCTGGTGGTTGCCCACCCGGGAGTGCGAAACCGAACGGAATATCAGGCACGAGGTCTACGGTACGCGCGCCACGCCCCAGGTCGTGCCGCTGGCGTTGCGCTGAGGGCGAAGTCGCCCGCGCACCGCCGGAGCGGCCGGGCCCGGTCGGTACGCTCTGCCGCATGAGACGTCGCGGCCTGACCGTCCTGCTCGGTGCCCTGCTCACCGCCCTGCTCAGCCTCGGGGTGCTCGGCGCGCCGATCCCGTACGTGGTGCTCGGCCCCGGGCCGACCGTCAACACGCTGGGCACGGAGAACGGCAAGGAGGTCATCCAGGTCTCCGGCCGCGCGACGTCCACCTCGGCCGGGCAGCTGCGGCTCACGACCGTCGGCGTCCAACCCACGGTCAAGCTCCGGTCGGCCATCACCGGCTGGTTGTCGAAGGACGAGGCCGTGGTGCCCCGCGAGCTGATCTACCCGCCGGGGGAGTCGCAGGAGCAGGTCGAGAAGCGCAACGCCGAGGACTTCGCCGCGTCGCAGACCAGCGCCGAGACCGCCGCGCTGCGGGAGCTGGGTTTCCCGGTGCAGGTCGTGGTGAAGTCGGTGACCGCGGGCGGGCCGTCGGTCGGGTTGCTGCGGACCGGCGACGTGCTCACCTCCGTCGACGGGCAGCCCGTGCCGGTCGCCACCCGGCTCACCGACCTGATCCGGGCCAAGCCGGCCGGCAGCGTGCTGACCATCGGCTACACCCGCGACGGGGCGCCGGCCACCGCGCAGGTCACCAGCCGGGAGCAGGACGGCCACCCGCGCATCGGCGTGGAGATCGAGCAGCAGCAGCCGCACCCGTTCAACCTGAGCATCGACCTGGAGGACATCGGCGGGCCGAGCGCCGGGCTGATGTTCGCGCTCGGCATCGTCGACAAGCTGACCCCCGCCGACCTGACCGGCGGCATGGTGATCGCCGGCACCGGCACCATCGACGACGAGGGGAAGGTCGGCCCGATCGGCGGGATCGCACAGAAGCTGGTCGGGGCGAAGCACGCCGGGGCGAAGGTCTTCCTCGTACCGGCCGACAACTGCGCCGAGGCGGTCCGCAACCCGCAGCCCGACCTGCCGCTGATCAGGATCGGCTCGCTGGACGAGGCGCTGGGCGCGCTCCAGACGCTGCGCGCCGGGGGCCAGCCGACCCGCTGCTGACCACCTCGGCGACGCCCCGACGGCCCGCGCGTGGCCGGCTCCGGCCACCGCCGGACCGCCACGGCGTGACCACGGGCGGCCACGTTCAGAAACACCCCGTACTCTGGGTGCCTGGTCGGAGCCGATCACATCGAGCGTGCGGAGCCAACAGTGGTCATGCGGAGCAGCAGTCCCCTGCCGAGGATGAGTCGACGCGGCCGCGTCACGATCGCCGTCCTGGTCGGGGTGTTCGCACTGTTCACCCTGCTCGGTTGGGGCGTGCAGGCGTGGACGGACTGGTTGTGGTTCGACGAGGTCAACTACACGGAGGTCTTCACCGGGGTGCTCGTCACCCGGCTGCTGCTCTTCCTCGTGATCGGCCTCGCCATGGCGGTCGTCGTGGGCGGCAACCTCTGGCTGGCCTACCGGCTGCGGCCGCGGCTGCGCCCGCACTCCGTCGAGCAGGCCACGCTGGAGCGGTACCGCATGGCGCTCACGCCGCGGCTGGGCACCTGGATCGCGGTCGTCGCCGTGATCGTCGGCCTCTTCGCGGGCCTGTCCGCGCAGAGTCGGTGGAACCAGTGGCTGCTCTTCCGTAACGGCGGCGACTTCGGGGTGAAGGATCCGGAGTTCGGCATCGACGTCGGGTTCTACGTCTTCCAGCTGCCGTTCTGGCGCTACCTGCTGGGTGTCGGCTTCACCGCCGTGGTGCTGGCCGTGGTCGGCGCGCTCGCCGTGCACTACATCTTCGGCGGCGTCCGGCTGCAGGGCGTCGGGGACCGCATGACCAACGCGGCCCGCGCCCACCTGAGCACCCTGGTCGCGGTGTTCGTGGCGCTCAAGGCGATCGCGTACGTGCTGGACCGGCGCGCCATGCTGCTGGAGTACAACGAGGGCGCCAAGCTCTTCGGCGCCGGCTACGCCGACGTCAACGCGCTGCTGCCGGCCAAGGAGATCCTCGCGTACATCTCGATCGTCGTCGCGGTCGCGATCATCATCTTCTCGAACGCCTGGATGCGGAACCTGGTGTGGCCGGGCATCTCGCTGGCCCTGCTGGGCGTCTCGGCGGTGGCCATCGGCGGCATCTACCCCTGGGCGGTGCAGACCTTCGAGGTGAAGCCGAGCGCCAAGGAGAAGGAGGCGCCGTACATCCAGCGCAGCATCGACGCGACCCGGACGGCGTACGGCCTGGCGACCACCAAGACCACGCCGTACGCGGCGAACAACCTCACCCCGCCCGCGAGCCTCGCCACGGACACCTCGGTGGTGCCCAACGTGCGGCTGCTCGACCCGCAACTGGTGAGTGAGACCTACACCCAGTTGCAGCAGGTCCGTGGCTTCTACGACTTCGGCCCGAAGCTGGACATCGACCGGTACGGGGTGAACGGCAAGACCTCCGACTACGTGGTCGGCGTCCGGGAGATCAACTACGGCGAGCTGACCGACCAGCAGAACACCTGGATCAACCGGCACACCGTGTACACGCACGGTTACGGCGTGGTGGCGGCGCCGGCCAACCAGGTGGTCTGCGGTGGCCAGCCGTTCTTCGTCTCCGGCTTCCTCGGGGAGCGGACGCAGGAGGCGTGCTCGTCGCAGACCGAGCAGATCCCGGCCACCCAGCCGCGGATCTACTACGGGGAGCGGATGGGCGACGACGACTACGCGATCGTCGGCCAGACCGACCCGAACAACAAGGCCGAGTTCGACCGCCCGGTCGGCGAGGGCGGCGGCGAGTCGTACACCTACACCGGCACCGGTGGTGTGGAGATCGGCTCGTTCACCCGCCGGCTGCTCTACGCAATCAAGGAGCAGGAGTCGAACTTCCTGCTCTCCGGCGCGGTCAACGACAACTCGAAGCTGCTCTACGTGCGTAACCCGCGCGACCGGGTGGAGAAGGTCGCGCCGTTCCTCACGCTGGACGGCGACCCGTACCCGGCGGTGGTCGACGGCCGCGTCCAGTGGATCGTGGACGGCTACACGACCGCCGCGACCTACCCGTACGCCGAGCGGGTCAACCTGCGCGAGGAGACCACGGACGAGTTGACCGGCCGCGGCACCTTCCAGCTGGCCCGCGAGAACGTCAACTACATCCGCAACTCGGTCAAGGCCACCGTCGACGCGTACGACGGCACGGTCCGGCTCTACGAGTTCGACGAGAACGACCCGGTGCTGAAGGCCTGGAACAAGGCGTTCGGCGGGGACCTGGTGCTGCCGAAGGAGGACATCCCGACCGAGCTGGCGGAGCACTTCCGCTACCCGGCCGACCTGTTCAAGGTGCAGCGCAACCTGCTCACCAAGTTCCACGTGACCAACCCGGGCGACTTCTACTCGGCACAGGACTTCTGGCAGGTGCCGAACGTGCCGGACGCGCCGGACAGCGGGCAGAAGCAGCCGCCGTACTACCTGTTCACCCAGTTCCCCGGCCAGGAGGGGCCGCGTTTCCAGCTCACCTCCGCGGTCACCCCGAACGGCCGACAGAACCTGGCCGCGCTGATCTCCGGCTCGTACGTGGACGGGGAACCGCGGCTGGAGGTGCTGGAGCTGCCCGACCAGACCCGGATCTCCGGTCCGGTGCAGGTGCACCAGCAGATGACCAACAACGGCGACATCCGGGAGCGCCTGAACGTGCTCTCGGTGGGTGGCCAGGCCCAGGTGCAGTACGGCAACCTGCTCTCGCTGCCGTTCGCCGACGGGATGCTCTACGTCGAGCCGGTCTACGTGAAGAGCAACAACCAGGACGCGTACCCGCTGCTGCAACGGGTGCTGGTCTCGTACGGTGACGGTGGTTCGTTCGTGGCGCTGGCCAACAACCTGGACGAGGGCATCAAGCAGCTCGTCGAGCAGGGCAAGCGGGCCGGGCAGGGCGCGCCGCCGCCGCAGACGGGCGGCACCAACCCACCGCCGCAGACGGGTGGCACGCCGCCGCCCACGGGTGACAACAATCCTCCGCTGAGCGGGGAGCTGGCGGCCGCGGCGGAGCGGGTGCAGACCGCCATCGGCGAGGTCCGGGCCGCGCAGGCGTCCGGTGACTTCGAGCGGTACGGGCGGGCGCTCAAGGCGCTGGACGAGGCGATGGTCGCCTTCCAGCAGGCACAGGGGAAGGTCACTCCGGCGGCCGGCACGCCGACGGGCTCCCCGACGCCGGGCGGTAGCCCGGCACCCGGTGGCAGCAGTCCGCCCCCGTCCCCGAGCACGAGCCCACCCGCGGGCGGCTGATCCGACGCGACGCAGGCCCCCGGCCCTGGACCCACCGGTCCCGGTGCCCGGGGGCTCTGTCGTCTCTCCGACCGCAACCGGCAGCCCCGTTCGTCCGTCCTGCCTGAAAAGGACGCGATGGCAGGGAAGCGTGGTGACGACATGAGGGACGCGGGCAGCTTCGACGAGTTCTACCGCAGCACGTCCCGACGCATGCTCCGGTACGGCTACGCGGTCGCCGGGAACTACACCGAGGCGCAGGACCTCGTGCAGGAGGCGTACGCCCGGGCCTGGCGGCAGTGGGGGCGGATGACGGCGCACCCTGCGCCGGAGGCGTGGCTGCGGCTGGTCGTCGCCCGGCTGGCCACCGACCGCCGGCGTCGCCTGCGCGGCTGGCACGCGGCGCTCACGCGCAGCGGGCCGCCGGAGGTCGTGCCGCCGCCCAGCGAGGACGGCGTGCTGCTGCTCGACGCGCTCCGCCGGCTGCCGGCCGCCCAGCGGCAGGCGCTCGCCCTGCACTACCTCTTCGACATGTCGGTGGAGGAGATCGCCCGGGAGACGGAGGTGCCGACCGGCACCGTGAAGTCCTGGCTGTCCCGGGGCCGCGCGCGTCTGGCCGCGCTGCTGCCCGGCGTCTCCGACGCGGAACTGGAGGCCAACGATGTCTCGTGATCTGTCCGACTTCTACCGCTCCCTCACCGGTGACGCCGATGCCCGGGCCGTGGTCGCTCCGGAGGCGCTGCGGGAGCGGGCCGACCGGCGGGCCCGCGTACGGGCGACCGGCATCGTTCTCGCGGCGGCGCTGCTGGTCGCCGGTGTGGGGACCGGCACCGGTCTGGTCCTGACCGGCCAGCGCGAGGCGGTCACGCCGCCGGCCGGCACTCCCACGCCGGTGGTGACGGCGCCGTCGCCGAGCCCGTCGGCGACGCCGGGCACCCCCTCACCCGCCCGGACCACGCCGAGCCGGTCGCCGGCGGCTCCTCCGAGCAGCGCTCCGCCGCCGGCGCGTACGCCCACGTCGATCCCGGACCGGGCGTTCTTCACCCAGCCGTTGGCGACCACCGCCTGGCCGCCGGTCGCCAACGACGACGGGAGGGCGTTGCCGGACCTCTGCGGCGCGGATCTCGACGACCGGGTGGTGCAGCGCCGCGGCCGGGCGCTCTTCTACCACCTGACCCCGAACACGCCGGAGGGGACGGTGCCGTACGGCGCCTACCGTCACACCATCACCATCCACCGCCCCGGCCGGGCCGACGACTGGATGGCCGACCTGCGCCGGGCGGTGCGGGACTGCCCGGAGCAGGAGGTCGCCGACGGGCGGACGTCCCGGCAGCGGCTGCTGGCCGGCGGCGACTTCGGCGACGAGGCCGTGCTGGTCGAGATGCGCGAACCGGCGTGGGCCGGGGGTGAACCGGTGGAGGGCGAGACGATCCGGCTGATCCGGGCGATCCGGGTCGGTGACGTGGTGACGGTGCTGTGGGAGATGGGCTGGGAGGGCACGTCGAGCGACCGGCGTCAGGTCGACGACTACAGCCGACGCGCGGTCCGGGCCGTCTCGGACTGGTTGGACTGAGGTGCGGCCGGGCCGGCGCGGCGTCGCCGGCCCGGCCAGCGCGAATGCGGCCCCGCCGGCCCGCCCGGTCGCGTGCGTCGCCGCCGGGCGGGGGGCCGTTTTGCGGGTTACGGGGGGAGTGCGTTACGGTTGACGGACCGACGCGGGGTGGAGCAGCTCGGTAGCTCGCTGGGCTCATAACCCAGAGGTCGCAGGTTCAAATCCTGTCCCCGCTACGACGAGAAACACCAGGCGAGAGCCCGTTCCCGGGAGACCGGGGGCGGGCTTTCGTCGTGTCCGGGGTCGGTGGGTGCCGGGTGTGGGGGCGGGTGCGCCCGACTGTAGGACGGCCCTCGAAGCAAATCAATACTTGAAGAAGTTAAATATTTGCCTAGGCTTTCGGGCATGTTTCCTGCCAGCGACACGGTGCTCGTCGCGGCGCCGGCCGCCACGGCCGTGTTCACGGCGGTCCTGACCGGAGGGCCGGTGAGCCGGGTGCGTCTCGCGCGCCGGCTCGGGCTCTCCTCCGCCGCCGTCACCAAGGCCGCGCGTCCGCTCATCGAGCGGGGCTACCTGCACGAACTCGCCGCGACCGATCGGACCGGCCCCGGCGCGGGCCGCCCGGCCAGCCCCCTGGCGGTGCGGGCGGACCGCGAGTTCTTCGTGGGCGTGAAGATCACCGCCGACGAGTTGATCGGTGTGGTCTGCGACCTGCGCGCCGAGGTACGCGCCACCGCGCGCCGCCCACTGGCCGACCCCGCGGTCGACGGTGTGCTCACCGACGTCGGCCGGCTCGTGGACGACCTGCTCGACGCCGTACCCGAGCACCGGGCCCGGGTCCGCCGGCTCGGGCTCTCCCTCTCCGGCGACGTGGACCGCACCACCGGCCTGGTCCGCTACTCGCCGTTCCTGCACTGGCGCGACGTGCCGCTGGGCCACCGTGCGGCCGAGGCCACCGGGCTCACCGTGACGGTGGAGAACGACGTGAAGGCGCTCACCGCCGCCGAACACTGGTTCGGCGAGGGGGTGGGGGCGGAGTCGTTCGCCCTCGTGACCGTGGGAACGGGCATCGGCTGCGGCCTGGTCGTCAACGGCCGGCTCGTCTCCGGGTCGTACGGCGTGGCCGGAGAGATCGGCCACATCGCCGTGGACGCCGCCGGCCCCGACTGCCACTGCGGTGGCCGTGGCTGCGTCGAGGCCATCGCGGGCACCGACGCGCTCGTGGCGCAGGCCCGGGAGCGTACGGGCCGGCCCGATCTCGGCTTCGACGAGGCCGTGGCGCTCGCGCGGGGCGGGCACGAGGCCGTCCGCGCCGTCTTCACCCGCGCCGGCGGTGCGATCGGCTGCGGCATCGCCGCCGTCGCGAACCTCGTGGGGCCCACCCGGATCGTCGTGTCCGGCGAGGGCCTTGCCGCGTACGACCTGTTCGACACCCCCATCCGGACGAGCTTCGAGCGGCAGGCCTTCGGCGCCGCCGCCCGGTGCCCGCTGTCCATCCGTCCGCTGCCCTTCGAGGAGTGGGCCCGCGGCGCCGCGGCCGTGAGCATCCAGTCACTCGTCCTTCCCTGACCCCCGCCGGACCGGCGGAGGCCGGCCGTGCGACCGGCACCACCCGCCCGCAGGAGGTTGATGGAATGAGAACCCGCAGACGCGTCCGGCGCCGGACCGGACTCCCCGTGGTGGCCACGGCGCTGGTCGTGGCACTCGGCGGGCCGGCCGTTCCGGCGCGGGCCGCCGCGCCCGACGCCGCCACGCCCCACGCCGCCGCGCCCGACGTCACGGCGGCGCCGGTCACCGCTCCGTCCACCGTGGACATGGCGGCCACGGGCCTCGCGGAACGCCCCTATCTGGGGTGGAGCAGTTGGAGCATGCAGTCGTCCAAGTACCCCGGCCTGAACCCGGACGGTGACTACAGCTACCTCACCGAGGCGAACGTCCTCAAGCAGGCGGACGCGCTCGCCACCCGACTCAAGCCGTACGGCTACGAGTACGTCAACATCGACGCCGGCTGGTGGCGTGACAACGACTGGACGCCGAGGTTCGACGAGTACGCCCGGCAGACGCCCGACCCGGTCCGGTTCCCGCGCGGGATGAAGGCGGTCGCCGACCACATCCACGCCAAGGGGTTGAAGGCGGGCATCTACCTGCCCGTCGGCCTGGAGAAGGAGGCGTACGCGGGCGGTGCCGCGCCCATCTGGAACGCGCCCGGGTGCACCACGGCCGACATCGTGTACCCGGACCTGCGCACCACGAACGGCTGGGACAGCGCCTACAAGATCGACTTCGACGACCCCTGCGCCCAGCGGTACATCGACTCCCAGGCCCGGATGTTCGCCGACTGGGGGTACGACTTCCTCAAGCTCGACGGTGTCGGGCCGGGCTCGTTCAAGTCCGGCGACAACTACGACAACGTCGCCGACGTGGCCGCGTGGCAGAAGGCGATCGCCGCCACCGGCCGGCCGATCCACCTCGAACTGTCCTGGTCGCTCGACATCGGCCACGCCGCGGACTGGAAGCGGTACTCCAACGGCTGGCGGATAGACACCGACGTCGAGTGCTACTGCAACACGCTGGTCACCTGGGAGAACTCGGTCGACGACCGGTTCGACGACGCGCCCGCCTGGAGCCGCAAGGCCGGCCCCGGCGGCTGGAACGACCTCGACACCCTCAACGTGGGCAACGGCGCGATGGACGGCCTCACCCAGGCCGAACGCCAGACCTACATGACCCTGTGGGCCATCTCGAAGTCGCCCCTCTACACCGGCGACGACCTCACCCGGCTCGACGACTACGGCCTGTCCCTGCTCACCAACAGCGAGGTCATCGCGGTCGACCAGGACGGGGCACCGCCGGCCCGGCCGGTCACCCCCGCCGGCGACCAGCCGGTCTGGGCCGCGAAGAACCCTGACGGCAGCTGGACGGTGGCCCTGTTCAACCTCGCCGACGCGCCGGCCTCCGTCACCGCCCACTGGGCGTCGCTCGGGTTCACCGGCAAGGCCACCGTGCGGGACCTCTGGAACCGGAAGACCCTCGGCACGTACAAGGACAGCATCGGGGCGGCGCTACCCGCGCACGGATCACGGCTGTTCACCGTCCGGCCGGGCGGGCCCGCTTTGGTCACGACGCGGTACGAGGCCGAGGCCGCCACCAACACGCTGAGCGGCAACGCCTCCGTGGCCGGGTGCGACGCCTGCTCCGGCGGCCAGAAGGTCGGCAACCTCTACCTCGGCGGCAAGCTCCGGTTCAACGACGTGACGGTACGCAGGGACGGCATCTACACCGTCGCCATCTCCTACGTCAGCGGCGACATCCGCTCGGCGACCGTCTCCGCCAACGGCGGCAACGGCACGAGCCTGCGGTTCCCCTCCACGGGCGACTGGGGCACGGCCGAGACCGTCAGCGTCCAGCTCGCCCTGAAGGCCGGCGCCAACACCATCACGGTCGACAGCGCCGACTGGTACGCGCCCGACATCGACCGGATCGACGTACCGCAGACGCCCTGACCCGCCCCGTGGGGCCCTGCCTGGCGGCGGGGTCCCACCCGGTGGAACCCGTTCGCCCAGGTTGGAGCACGGACATGGACATCCGGAACACCGAACCGCACGACATCCGTCCGAGCCGGCGGGGTCTCCTGGCCCTCGCCGCCGCCTCCGGGCTGGTCACCGCTCTGGGCGGCCTGCCCACCTTCGCGGCGTCGGCCGCGCCCCGACGCCCCACCACGTCGCCCCTGCTCGATCCCGAGGACGCCGCGCGGAACCAGCTCTGGTGGAAGGCGCCCGGCGCCGCAGGCTCCCTCATCGAGCAGGGACTGCCGGTCGGCAATGGCCGCCTCGGGGCGCTCGCGGGCAACGATCCCGCCAACGAACTGCTCGCGATCACCGACGCCACCCTCTGGACGGGAGGGCTCAACGACACCCTCCAGAGCGACGGCCAGTTCCCGTACGGCCGGGACGACTTCGGCTCGCTGACCCAGCTGGCCACCCTCACCGTCGACATCCCCGGGCACGACCTCGGCGTCGTCGACGCCTACCGCCGCACCCTCGACCTCGCCCAGGGCCTCGTCGGCGCCACGTACGACGTCGGTGGCGTGACCTACCGGCGGCAGATCTTCGCGAGCCGGCCGGACGACGTGATCGTCCTGCACTTCACGCAGGAGGGGCGGGGCGCGTACACCGGGACGGTCTCCCTGGCCGGCACCCACGGCGAGGCCACCACCGTCGACGCGGCGCGCCGCTGCGCCTCGTTCGGGGCGTCGTTCGCCAACGGGCTGCGGTACGGCGCTGCCGTCACCGTGCACAGCGCCAGCGGGACGGTCACGGTCACCGGCACCTCGATCGCCTTCGCCGACTGCCGGGACCTCACGGTCGTGGTGAGCGGGGGCACGAACTACGCGCCCGACCAGGCCGCCGGGTTCCGCGACCCGTCCGTGGACCCCGAGCGCCTGGCCCGTACGAAGGTGCTCGCCGCGGCCCGCGAGCCCGTGCGGGACCTGCTGCACACCCACGTGGCCGACGTACGCCCGCTCTTCGAGCGGTTCGCCGTCGACCTCGGCCCCTCGCCCGCCTGGCTGCGCGAGCTGGACACGTGGGAGCGGGTGCAGGCCCGGTGGCGCGACGACGTCCCCGACCCGGAGCTGGAAGCCGCGTACCTGCAGTTCGGCCGTTATCTGATGATCTCCGGATCCCGGGGGAGTCTGCCCCTCGGCCTCCAGGGCCCGTGGCTGGAGGGCAACGACCCGGACTGGATGGGCGACTACCACACCGACGTCAACATCCAGATGAACTACTGGCTGGCCGACCGCGCGGCACTGGGTTCCTGTTTCGACGCGCTCGCCGACTACTGCCTCGCGCAACTGCCGTCCTGGACGGACGTCACCCGGCGCCTGTTCAACAGCCCCACCAACCGGTTCCGCAACTCCACCGGCCGGGTCGCCGGCTGGGCGGTGGCCTTCTCCACCAACCCGTACGGCGGAAGCGGCTGGTGGTGGCACCCGGCCGGCAACGCCTGGCTCTGCCAGAACCTCTTCGAGCACTTCGAGTACACCCAGGACCGCGCCTACCTGGCGAAGGTCTACCCGCTGCTCAAGGGCGCCGTGGAGTTCTGGGCGGCCCGCCTCGTCACCAGCACCGTCACCGACGCCTCCGGCGTCTCGCGGGAGGTTCTGGTCGACGACGCCGACTGGTCGCCGGAGCACGGGCCGCAGGACGCCAGGGGCATCACCTACGCCCAGGAACTGGTGTGGCAGCTCTTCGGGAACTACCTCACCGCCACGCAGGTGCTCGGCCGGGACAGCGGCTACGCCGAGACCGTCGCCGGGCTCCGCGAGCGCCTGTACCTTCCCGAGGTCAGCCCCACGACGGGCTGGCTCCAGGAGTGGATGTCACCCGACAATCTCGGTGAGACCACCCACCGGCACCTCTCCCCGCTGATCGGCCTCTTTCCCGGCGACCGGATCCGCCCGGACGGATCCACGCCGGCGGAGCTGGTGGCCGGCGCGACGGCCCTGCTCACGGCGCGGGGCATGAACAGCTTCGGCTGGGCCAACGCGTGGCGGAGCCTGTGCTGGGCCCGCCTCAAGGACGCGGAGACCGCGTACCGGTTGCTGGCCACCAACCTGAAGCCGTCCGTGAACGGCGGCAACGGCACCGCCATGAACCTCTTCGACATCTACGAGACCAACCCGGGCCGCGGCATCTTCCAGATCGACGCGAACCTCGGCACCCCCGCCGCGATCATCGAGATGCTCGTGTACTCCCGGCCCGGCCACGTCGAGCTGCTGCCCGCCCTGCCCGCCGCCTGGGCGGCCGCCGGTTCGGTGTCCGGCGTGGGCGTCCGGGGTGGCTTCGTCGTGGACGTGAGCTGGGCGAACGGCCGGGTCACCCGGGCGCGACTCACGAGCACCGGTGGCCGGAGCACGACCGTGGTGGCCGGTGGCAGGGCACGCCGCGTCGACCTCGTACCGGGCCGGTCCGTCACGTTGGGGGACTTCTGATGGCCGCCGCGACCGCGGTCGCCACGGCGCCGAGCCGTTCGCGTGGCCTGCGGGTGCTCGCCGCCGTCCTGGTCACGGCGGCCTGCGTACCGCTGCTCCCCGCGGCGGCGCAGGCCCGACCGTCCGGGTCGGTCGCGCCGCAGACCCGGCCCGCGGGGGTGGCGCACACCGGGCCGGTGGCGGCATCGGCCCGTCGGGACCGCCACCCGGTCGCCACCTGGGGCGCCAGCGCCGACCGGCAGGGCGCCGGGCCCGCCGACCGCAGCTACCGGCTCGTCGTACGCACCAGCGTCGGCGGGACGGACCTGCGGATCCGCCTGAGCAACGCCTTCGGCGAACACCCGGTGACGTTCACGAGCGCCTGGACGGGACTCCAGCGGCAGGGCGCGGAACTGGTCCAGGGCAGCAACCGGCGGTTGACGTTCGGCGGGCGGCCGTCGGTCACCGTCCCGGCGGGGGAGACAGTCGACAGCGATCCCCTGCCGGGGACGCTCGCGGCCCAGAGCAACCTGGTCGTCAGCCTGTACGTGACCGGCGCGGAGGGGCCGACGACCGGTCACGGCATGGCCATGCAGACCTCGTACGCCGCCGCGGGCGACCACGCCGCGGAGGAGGCGGCGACGAACTGGACCGACCGGATCGGCTCGTGGTACTGGCTGGACGCCGTCACCGTCGAGACGCCCACGGACGTCGGGGCGGTGGCGGTGCTCGGTGACTCCATCACCGACGGCTGGGCGTCCACGCCGGACGAGAACCGGCGCTGGCCCGACTACCTCTCCCGGCGGCTCCAGGCGGCGACCGGTGGCACGGTGAAGGGCGTGGTCAACGCGGGCATCTCGGGAAACAAGGTGCTGGCCGACGGCGCCGGGCAGGCGGCGCTGCGCCGGCTGGACCGCGATGTCCTCTCCCACCCGGGAGTCGAGACGGTGCTGGTGCTCGAGGGCGTCAACGACATCAAGGCCCACACCGGCGTCACCGTGGACGACCTGGTCACCGGCTACCGGGAGGTCGTCGACCGGGCGCACGCGGCGGGGAAGTGCGTCGTCGGGGCGACCGTCATGCCGTACAAGGGCTGGTCCGAGTACGACGCCGACGGTGAGGCGGTGCGCCAGGGCGTCAACGACTGGATCAGGCACGGCGGCGCCTTCGACGCCGTGGTGGACGTCGACCGGATCACCCGCAGCCCGTACGACCCGCAGGCACTCCTGCCGTTCTTCGACAGCGGGGACCACCTCCACCCGAACGACAAGGGCATGCAGGCGATGGCCGACGCCGTCGACCTGTCCGCGCTGCGCTGCGAGCGCTGAGCGAAGGGGCGTTCCACGGGTGGCGGCCCGTCCGTCCTGGCGGGCCACCACCCTTCCCGGCCAGGGCGGACGGGAATCGGCGGGCCCGCGGAAACCACTGGAAACGATGGGGTAGAGTGGTGTTCACCGACGCGGGGTGGAGCAGCTCGGTAGCTCGCTGGGCTCATAACCCAGAGGTCGCAGGTTCAAATCCTGTCCCCGCTACGACAATGACCCGGGTCCCTCGCACACGAGGGGCCCGGGTTTCTTGTTGCGGCCGATGGCGCGCCGGTTCCCGGTCGACCGCGTGCCCCGGTTGCGCTCCTCGGCGAGGATGAGGACATGTCTTCCTTCGGCAAGTGGTGGGGCCGGCTCGGCGCGGTCCTCGGTTCGGTCGTGCTCGCGGTGTTCGTACCCGTGGCGGCCTGGGCGTCCACCGGCACCGGTGAACTGGTGGTGGAGGCCGCCCGGCGCCGGTCCCGCGGCGGTGGTTTCGGTTTCCTGGGGCTGCTCTGCTGCCTCGTCGTGGTCGTGGTGATCGTCCTCCTGCTGCTGCGACTCATGCGCGGTCGCCGGGGCGGCCCGCCGCGCCGCTGAGCCCGACCGGGGCGGCCGCCCGTCGGTCCCGGTTCGCCTCCCGGCGGTCAGCCCGCCAGGGCGGCGGCGGCCTGGGCGAGGAAACGGGTGGCCGCCGCCCGCTCGGCGGTCCGGCCGGCGCGGACGCTCTCGGCGGCTTCGACGAGCAGGGTGCGCACCCGGGGATGGCCGGTCGGGGGTGGGGCCGGTGCCGGCCCCGTCCCCGCGCTCATGGTGCCGGCGAGCGCGGCGACCCGCTGCTCGGCCGGGTCGGTGACGCTCGCCGCCACGGCTCCCCGCACGGCCCGGCTCGGGGTGAGCCCCCGCTCGTGACCGAGGACGGCGCCCGCCGCCACGTCGGTCGTCAGGAAATTGATCACGTCGATCACCGCGTCCGGGTTACGGCTGCCCCGGAACACTGCCCAGTACATCGACGCCCGGGGCCACTGGGCGGCGGGGGAGCCGGGGAAGGGGGCCACGCCCAGCTCCGCCCGGGTGAGCCCTTGCAGCTCCGGCAGCTGGTGCGACCAGGCGAAGGAGGCGGCGGTCAACCCCGACACGACCAGTTGCCGGGCCGGCTCGCCGGTGTCGGCCTGCTCGACGAGGGCCACGCCCGGCGTGGCCCGCGCCGCCCGGGCCCGCCGCCACAGGGCGAACCAGCCGACCAGCTCGTCGACGCCGAAGCCCAGCTGGCGGCCCTGGTAGAACTCCCGGCCCTGGCCGCGCAGCCAGAGCCACAGCGCCCGGTCGTCACCGGACGGGTCCATCGTGCCGGCGACCCGGCCCCGGCTGGCGCGCGTGACCTGAGCGGCCCAGTCCACGTACTCGTCCCACGACATCCCGGTCCGCGGCTCGGGCACGCGCAGCGTACGCAGCAGCTCCCGGTTGAAGACCAGCGTCGCCGCGGTCTGGCCGGCGGCGACGGCCATCGTGCGGCCGTCCACCTGGCCGTAGCGGGCCAGCCCCTCGGGCAGGTCGCGCAGGTCGAGCCGGTTGTCCGAGACGTGGTCGGTCAGGTCGAGGAGGATCCCGCGCCGGGCGTACTCGGTGAGGACCCCGTCGTCGAGCTGGATGAGGTCGGGCACGTTGCCGCCCAGGGCCTGGGTGGCCAGCCGGGAGTAGTAGCCGTCGAGCCCCTGCCAGGTGACGCGGAAACCCACCCGCGGGTGGCGCTCGGTGTAGAGGCGCAGGGCCCGTTCGGTGAGATCGGCGCGTCTGGCCCCGCCCCACCAGAAGACCGACAGCTCCACCGGGCCCTCCCGGGCGGGGGAGGGCGACGACCCGGCGCGGCATCCGGTGAGGCCGCCGGCGGCCAGGACGGGGGAGCCCAGGAGCGCGGCGAGGACCCGGCGCCGGCCGGGATCCGCCCCGGCGGACAGCGGTCGGGAAACGGGCACGCGGGACTCCTGCGGACACGGCGAACGGGACGGCCGGCCCATTCACGCAGGGACCGCCCGAGGGTGTCAACGGCCGTCCGGGCACAGCACGCGCCGCCACCGGTCAGACGCGTCGGGTCGGGGCCGGCGGGGCGGCCAGGGCGGCGGGGTCGCCCGCGGGCACCCTCACCGGCCCACGCGCCGCACGTGGTGTACTAGGCCGCGTGGAACTTCTGCACTCGGGCAAGGTCCGGGACGTCTACGCCGACGGCGGCGACCTGATCCTGGTCGCCTCGGACCGGATCTCGATCTACGACGTGGCGCTGCCGACGCCGATCCCGGACAAGGGAAAGCTGCTCACCGCGCTCTCGCTGTGGTGGTTCGAACAGCTGGCGGACGTGGTGCCGAACCACGTCGTCTCGGCCACCGACGTGCCGGCCGAGTTCGCCGGCCGGGCGATCCGCTGCCGCCGGCTGGAGATGGTGCCGGTCGAGTGCGTGGCCCGCGGCTACCTCACCGGTGGCGGGCTCCGGGAGTACGAGCGCACCGGCGCGGTGTCCGGCGTGCCGCTGCCCCGGGGTCTGGTCGAGGCCTCGATCCTGCCCGAGCCGATCTTCACCCCGTCGACGAAGGCGCCGATCGGCGAGCACGACGAGCCGATCACGTACGAGGACGTGGTGGCCAAGGTCGGCGAGGCGACCGCCGAGCGGCTGCGCCAGATCACCCTCGACATCTACCGGCGGGGCGCCGAGATCGCCGCGGACCGGGGCATCCTCGTCGCCGACACCAAGATCGAGCTGGGCTGGGCGCCCGACGGCACCCTGGTCCTCGCCGACGAGCTGCTGACCTCCGACTCCTCCCGGTTCTGGCCGGCCCAGTCGTACCAGCCGGGCCGGGTCCAGTTCTCCTACGACAAGCAGTACGTGCGGGACTGGGCCACCAGCAGCGGCTGGAACAAGCAGGCCCCGGCGCCGGAAATGCCGGCCGACGTGGTCGAGGCGACCCGGGCCCGCTACGTCGACGTCTACGAGACGCTCACCGGCAACCGCTGGGCGTGAGGGGGCGGGCGCCCTGCGCGGCGCCCGCCCGTACCGTCACTGGCCGACCTTGATGCCCGGCTCGCCGGACACGAACTGGATGGTCTGCCGGGGTTCCTGGCCCGGCCGGTCCGGCGCGCCGCGCTTGCCCATCGGCAGGATCACCCGCCGGTACGCGGCCTCCAGCATCATGGCTGTGGCCGTGTACCAGCCGGCGATCGCCGAGATGATGAAGAGGTACGCGCCGGCTGTCCGCCAGCCCGAGATGTCGGCGAGCTGACCGATCGCCTGGCAGGTGGCGCCCGCGGCGAGGGTCCCGAGCACGGCGACGAGGCTGAGGTTCACCGCGAAGGCGGCCAGCGTTCCGGACCAGGTGATCGCGGCGAGCGCGAGGAACCAGTAGCCGAGCGCCACGAAGGGGGTCGGCACGGTCAGCACGCCGACCGCGACGAGCAGGAAGAGCACGCCGTAGGAGAGCCAGAACGCTCCCCAGATGCCGTGCATGGCGGTGGCGATGCCGTCGCGGGCCCGGTAGGCCCACATCCCGGCGAGGAACTGGGCGAGCCCTCCGGTGAACGCGGCGAACGGGAACAGGAAGTTCGGCGCGTTGCTGTCGCCCCACCAGCCCGCGAGGTTCGTCGCCACGACGAACGTGGCGGCGGCGAAGCCGAACAGGCCGAGGATCGATGGCGCGGCGACCGGTTGCAGCGAGATCTGTGCGTGGTTTCGCCAGAATTCGAACTCGCCGTCGTGGGACGGCGCATGGCCCATGCGGGACATAGGGTCTCCTCCTTCCCACGGCGGCTCCGCCGGAAGGGCGAAGCAGTGGGAGGCGTCTACCCGGTGCGCGCGGTCCCACACGCGGGCCGTCGGGGCGTCTAGCCCTCCCCGGCGGGCGCTCAGTCCAGCCAGTCGAGCGTCCGCTGCACGGCCTTGCGCCAGTTGCGCAGCTCCCGGTCGCGGTGCGCCGGGTCCATCCCCGGCGTCCACTGGGCGTCCGAGCGCCACCGCTCCCGCAGAGTGGCCAGGTCGGGCCAGTAGCCGACCGCCAGGCCGGCCGCGTACGCGGCGCCGAGGCAGGTGGTCTCGGTGATCCGGGAGCGGACCACCGGGACGTCGACGACGTCGGCGAGGAACTGCATGAGCAGCTGGTTGGCCGTCATCCCGCCGTCCACCCGCAGCCGGCGCAGCGCGACGTCCGAGTCGGCGTTCATCGCGTCGACCACCTCGCGGGTCTGCCAGGCGGACGCCTCCAGCGCCGCCCGGGCCAGGTGCCCCTTGGTGATGTAGCCGGTGAGCCCGGCGATCACCCCGCGGGCGTCGCTGCGCCAGTGCGGGGCGAACAGGCCGGAGAACGCGGGCACCACGTAGCAGCCGCCGTTGTCCTCGACCGTGCGGGCCAGATCCTCCACCTCGGGGGCGGTGGCGATCAGGCCCAGGTTGTCCCGCAGCCACTGGACCAGCGCCCCGGTCACCGCGATGGCGCCCTCCAGCGCGTACGCGGCCGGCTGGCCGTCGATCCGGTACGCGACCGTGGTGAGCAGGCCGTGCGACGACGTCACGGGGCTGGCCCCGGTGTTGAGCAGGAGGAAGCTGCCCGTGCCGTACGTGCACTTGGCCTCGCCGGGCTGGAAGCAGGTCTGGCCGAACAGCGCGGCCTGCTGGTCGCCGAGCGCGCTGGCCACCGGCACCCCCGCGAGCACGCCGGTGGCCGTCCCGTAGACCTCGGCGGAGCTGCGGATCTCGGGCAGCATGGCGGCCGGCACGCCCATGGCGTCGAGCAGTTCGGCGTCCCAGTCCAGCGTGGACAGGTCCATGAGCATCGTGCGGCTGGCGTTGGTCACGTCGGTGACGTGCCGGCCGGTCAGCTTCCAGACGAGCCAACTGTCCATCGTGCCGAAGAGCACCTCGCCCGCCTCGGCGCGGGCGCGCAGCCCGTCGACGTTCTCCAGCAGCCAGCGCAGCTTCGGGCCGGCGAAGTAGGTGGCCAGCGGCAGGCCGGTGCGGGTGCGAAACCGCTCCTCGCCGTACGTCTCGGCGAGTTCGCGCAGCAGCGGCTCGGTCCGGGTGTCCTGCCAGACGATCGCGTTGGCCACCGGGCGGCCGGTGGCCCGGTCCCAGACGAGGGTGGTCTCCCGCTGGTTGGTGATGCCGACCGCGGCCAGCCCCGCCGTGTCGGTGCCGGCCGACGCCAACGCCTCCCGGACCACCTGCTCGACGTTCGCCCAGATCTCCTCGGCGTCGTGCTCGACCCACCCGGGCCGGGGGAAGATCTGCCGGTGTTCCCGTTGCGCCACGGAGACGATGTCCCCGGCCCGGTCGAAGAGGATGCAGCGCGAGGAGGTGGTGCCCTGGTCGATGGCGGCGACGTACTCTCCGGTCACGGCAGCACCGTACCCGCCGCGGCGGTGACGCGCCGACCGCCGCGGTCGCCGTCCGCGCCGCCGCCCGGCGCCCGCCACCCCCGACCACCAGCCGTACGATGTGCAGACGTGCGTGACATCGCCGTGTTCAGCGGAACCGCCCATCCCGACCTCGCCGCCGAGATCTGCGCCCACCTCGGCGTGCCACTGCACCCGGTGCGGGTCTCCCGGTTCGCCAACGACTGCCTCGAGGTGCAGCTCCAGGCCAACTGCCGGGAGCGGGACGTCTTCCTGATCCAGCCCCTGGTGCCCCCGGTGCAGGAGCACCTCGTCGAGCTGCTGCTGATGATCGACGCGGCCCGTGGCGCCTCCGCGGGCCGGATCACCGTGGTGCTGCCGCACTACGCGTACGCCCGGTCTGACAAGAAGGACGCGCCGCGGATCTCGATCGGCGCCCGGCTCGTGGCCGACCTGCTCACCTCGGCCGGCGCGGACCGGGTGCTGGCGATGACACTGCACTCGCCGCAGGTGCACGGGTTCTTCAGCGTGCCGGTCGACCACCTGCACGCGCTGCGCGAGCTGGCCGGGCACTTCAAGCGTTACGACCTGAGCAACACCGTGGTCGTCTCGCCGGACCTGGGCAACGCGAAGGAGGCGGCCGCGTTCGCGCGCCGGCTCGGCACCCCGGTCGCCGCCGGCGCGAAGCAGCGCTTCAGCGACGACAAGGTCACCATCAGCGCGGTGATCGGCGACGTGGCGGACCGCGACGTGATCGTGTTGGACGACGAGATCGCCAAGGGCAGCACGGTGATCGAGCTGATGGACCACCTGCGCGACCGGAACGTGCGCTCGATCCGGCTGGCCTGCACGCACGGCCTCTTCTCCAGCGGCGCGCTGGCCCGGCTCAGCGACCAGCCGGGCGTCCTGGAGATCGTCTGCACCAACACGGTGCCGATCCCCGCGGAGAAGCGGGTGCCGAAGCTGAGGGTGCTGTCCGTGGCGCCGGCGCTGTCGGAGGCGATGCGGCGGATCCACAACGGCGAGTCGGTGAGCGCCCTCTTCGGCTGACGGTCGCCGCCTCCTTCCGGGTGCCGTGCGGCTCGGTCGGCCGGGGCGCCGCGGGGCTCAGTCGGGCAGGTCGGCGGCGGCCGGGGCGGCGATCTCGGTGGTGATCCGGACGACCGTGCCGGTCGCGCCGCTCATCACCTCCATGGTGTCGCTGAGCTGTCGGGCCAGCCAGAGGCCCCAGCCGCCCGCGGTCTCCGGCGCCGGCCGGGTCCGATCGTCCAGCCGTTGCGCGCTGATGCCGAGGCCCTCGTCGGCGACCTCGCAGACGAGCCGCCCGTCGTTCCGCCATAGCCGCAGCGCGCCCTGCCCTCCGCCGTGCCGCACGGCGTTGGTGATCAGCTCGTTGACCGCGAGCACGAAGTCGTCCAGGCGCTGGCCGTGCAGGCCCGCGGCCTGCGCGCAGGCGGTGACCGAGTGACGCAGCTCGGTCACCTGAGCCCGGTCGAAGGTCTCGGCGATGAGAAGGGCAGGTTCGATGGGCACAACCGTACGCGGTGAGCGATGGTCGGCGTTCGTCATGGCCCGTCCCGACAGCGGATCTCGGAGTTATTCGCGGCATTTCCACCGTACGTCAGGGTTTCCCGGCCCGCAGCGGGCGGACCCCGGATGGCGGAACCCGTTGTGGCATCGTGACGCCATGCCGTCGTCGCCGGGTGGTTTTGAGGTGCCGCTGTGGCGGGCGATCGCGGTGTTCCGGGTGGCCTCTCTCGCGTACGTCTGCCTGTTGGCCGTGCGCGACGGCGGCCGGTACGCCCACCCGCTCGCGGCCGGCGGGCTGGTCCTGGCCATGGCCGCCTGGACCGCCGTGACGGCGTGGGGCTACGCCCGGCCGGCCTGGCGGCGCTGGCCCCTGCTCCTGGCCGACCTCGGTGTGGTGCTGGCGATCATGATCGCCACGCCGTGGGTGATAGGGCGGGCGGCGCTGCACGACGGGGTGCCCACCCTCGCGGTGGCCTGGCTCGCCGGGCCGGTCCTGGCCTGGGCCGTCTCGGGAGGCCGGCGGCGCGGGACGATCGCCGCCCTCCTGGTGGGCGGCACCGACCTCGCCACCCGGGACCGGATCAGCCCGTCCTCGTTCACCGGGGCCATCCTGCTCCTGCTCGCCGGCGTGGTGGTCGGGCACGTGGCGAGGCTGGCGGTCACCGCCGAGGAGCGGTTGCAACGGGCCGTGGAGCTGGAAGCGGCCACGCGCGAGCGCGAGCGGCTGGCCCGGGACATCCACGACTCGGTGCTCCAGGTGCTCGCCCTCGTGCAGCGGCGCGGCGCGCACCTGCCAGGGGAGGCCGGGGAACTGGCCCGGCTCGCCGGGGAGCAGGAGGTCGCCCTGCGGGCGCTGGTCGCCGGGTCCGTGCCGCCGCCCCGGGCGCCCGTCGACGGTCCCACCGACCTGCGCGTCCTGCTCCAGCGGCACGCCGGGACGGCGGTCTCCGTGTCGGCTCCGGCCACCCCGGTGCCGCTGCCCGCCGCGGTGGCGACGGAGCTGGCCGCCGCGGCCGGGGCCGCGCTGGACAACGTGGGACGGCACGCCGGCGGGCGGGCCTGGGTGCTGATCGAGGACGAGGGGGAGACCGTGACGGTGTCCGTACGCGACGAGGGGCCGGGCATCCCGGACGGCCGGCTGGACGAGGCGGCGGCGCAGGGGCGGCTCGGTGTGGCGCAGTCGATCCGTGGCCGGATCGCGGCGCTGGGCGGCACGGTACGCATCGTGTCGACGCCCGGCGCCGGCACGGAGGTCGAGCTGACCGTGCCGAGGAGTGACCGGTGACCGGGGCCGGGCCGGTGGCTGGCGGGCCGGGCGGCGGGCCTGTGCGCGTGATGGTCGTCGACGACCACCCCATGTGGCGGGAGGGGGTGGCGCGGGACCTCACCGAGGCCGGTCACCTCGTGGTGGCCGCCACGGGCGAGGGGCGGCAGGCGATCCGGGTGGCGCCCGCGGCCCGGCCCGACCTGGTGGTGCTGGACCTGCAGCTGCCGGACATCTCCGGTGTGGCCGTCATCCAGGGGCTGCGGGCGGCGCTGCCGCAGGTGCGCGTGCTGATGCTCTCCGCCAGCGGCGAGCAGCAGAGCGTCCTGGACGCGGTGAAGGCGGGCGCCACCGGCTACCTCGTGAAATCGGCCGCGCCGGACGAGTTCCTGGACGCGGTGCGCCGGACCGCGGCGGGGGAGCCGGTGTTCACACCCGGCCTGGCCGGCCTCGTCCTGGGTGAGTACCGGCGGCTGGCGGCCGCTCCGGAGGGACGGGACGCGGGGCCGGCCGCCGGGGCGGCGGGGGAGCCGGTGTTCACACCCGGCCTGGCCGGCCTCGTCCTGGGTGAGTACCGGCGGCTGGCGGCCGCTCCGGAGGGACGGGACGCGGGGCCGGCCGCCGGGGCGGCGCCCCGGCTGACCGAACGGGAGACCGAGGTGCTGCGGCTGGTGGCGAAGGGACTGTCGTACAAGCAGATCGCCACGCGGCTCGGGCTCTCGCACCGTACGGTGCAGAACCACGTGCAGAACACGCTGGGCAAGCTCCAGCTGCACAACCGGGTGGAGCTGACCCGGTACGCGATCGAGCGGGGCCTGGACGACTGATCCGGCACCGCCACGGGGGCGGCGCCGGATCGGTGGTGGTGCGGGTCGCGCGACGGCGCGGTCAGACCGCGGGCGGCGGATTGGTCTCGTGTACGGCCAGTTCCTCCGCGGTGGCGCCGCCGCCGGCCGAGCCCGCGTCGTACGCCACGTTGTCGGTCTCCTGGTCGGTGTGGGACCCCTCGTCCGGTTCCACGATCCGGCCCACCTGCGCGTCGGCCACCGTGCCGAGCTGGCCGTGGTCGTAGAGCGAGACCGGCGAGTTCGGGTCGGACGTCGGGCCGTCGTCGATCACGTCGGCGTCGAGTTGGGCCTGCGCCGCGGCTTCCTCGCTGTCCGCCTCCGCCGCGATACCCGGGTCCACCGGGCCGGCCAGTGGATCGTCGGCGGGGCGCTCGTAGACCTCGCGCTGGAGCTTGTAGTCCAGCGACTCGCCGTCGAGCTGCTCGTCGGCCGTGGTCCCGTAGCGGTCCACGGCGACCGGCGTCCGGTCGGCGGGCAACTGCGCCGGGTCGGGGCCGTCCGCCTCGCGACCGGTCAGCACGTCGTCGTTCGCGGTCGAGTCGTCGTCGGCGGTCTGCGGCAGGCCGTTGGCCTCCGGGTCGGACACGGGGGTCGGGTACTCGTCGTCGCGCATGACGGATCTCTACCCACTCGACCCGTCGATCATGCAGTTGTGGTGCCCCTCAAAAGCCGCTAACCGCCCCATAACCCCCACCATGACTGCATGATCGACCGCGGGGGTGGGTGGGTGGGGCCGGGTGGTGGGCTAGGGCTTGGGTTGGTCTTCTGGGTCTAGGACGCACCAGACGACCTTGCCGTCCGGGACCGGGCTGCTGCCCCAGCGCCGGGCGACCATGTCGATGAGCAGCAGACCCCGGCCGCCGGGCGAGTTCACCGGAGCCGGCCCGGCGAACGCGGGCTGCCGTGCCGAGTGGTCCCGGACGGCCAGGTGCAGCGTCTCGCCCACCGGAGCGAGCCGCACGGTCATCGGCGTACCCGCGTGGGCCACCACGTTGTTGACCATCTCGGTGATCGCGATACCGCCGGCCTCGGCGAGCGCCGGCACCCCCCAGCGCCGGCAGCCGTCGGCGACCATCTCCCGGGCCTCCCGCGCGGCACCCAGCACCGGAGGAAGGTCGGCGGTGAGCACGGCCGCCATCGGGGACTCCGCGAGCGCCGCCAGCGCCGCGTCCAGACTGGGCAGGACCGCCACCCCGGCCAGCGCCGGGTCGGACCGGGGGGCCGCGCCGACGACGGGGTCGCAGACCAGCAGCGCCGCGGCCGGCCAGTCCGCCACCTCGCGCTGCACGTCGGCGAAGACAGCGCGGACGGCCGGCTCGCTGACCCGAAGGCCGGTCAGGTCCACCACCACGGGGCCGGGACGCGCCCAGATCCGGGCGAGCAGCGCGTCGCGCACGGCGGCCGTGTCGGACGGCTCCAGCACTCCGGTGATCCGGACCACGGCGGAGGACTCGTCCACCTCCACCAGGCAGCGCACGTCCGTTGGCATGATCGCTTCATTCTGCCCGCCGCTGGCCGTCCGCGCATCCGGCCGGTCGGTCCGGTTCATGACCGTTCCGTTCGGGCCCGACGCGTCCGCGCGGCCATCGTCCCGACCGCGGTCCCGGCGGCGGCAAGGCCGAACGCGGCCGTCATCCGTACGAGCTGCCGACGCCGGCCGTGCCAGCCGCCCTCGCGCCGGGCCTCCGCACCGCCCCGGAACACGTTCCCGGAACTGTCCGCGCGGGAACCCGGCCCGAACTGCGTGCGGTGCGCGTACCAGCCGAGGAGGCGCTCGCCGAGCGCCGGCGCCAACCGCCACTGGAGGCCCATCAGCCGCGCCGCGCCACCCGCGTACGCCTCGCGGCGCGGCCGGCGCAGCAGCCGGACGATGGTCGCCGCCACCGTCTCCGGCGGGTAGACCGGTGGTGGTGGCAGCACCTCGCGCCCGCTGTGGTTCGCCTCCTTCCGGAAGAAGGGGGTGTCGATGGTGGCGGGCAGCACGGTGCAGATGGAGATGTTGCCCCGGCCCGTCACCCGCAGTTCCTGGCGGACCGTGTCGGCCAGGCCCCGCAGGCCGTGCTTGGCGGCGTTGTACGGCGACTGGTACGGCATCGCCACCTCGGCCAGCACGGAGGCGTTGTTGACCACGACGCCGCCCCCGGCGGCGCTGAGATGGGGCAGCGCGGCCCGCAGGCCGTGCACCGCGCCGAGCAGGCTGACCTCCAGCACCCGGCGGAACTCGGCCACCGGGATCTCGTCGAAGAGCCCCACGGCGCCCACGGCGGCGTTGTTGATCCAGCCGTCCACGTGGCCGAACTCGGCCGCCGCCCGGTCGGCCAGCCGCTGCACCGAGTCCGCGTCGGTGACGTCGGTGGGCACGACCAGCGCCCGGCCGCCCAGTGCGCGGCAGCGTTGGGCCACCTGGGTCAGCGCCGGCTCGCTCCGCGCCGCGAGCACGATCGCGGCTCCCCGGCGGGCCAGCGCGTACGCGGTGGCGGCGCCGATGCCGCTTGAGGCGCCGGTGATCACCACGGTGGCGTCATCGAGGCTGCGGGTGAGAGGCATTCCTCGCCCGTACCCCCGGCCGGGGTGGGTCATGCCGCCGAACCCGCCAGATCACCACGGACCGTGATCATCGGAGGATGTTTCCGGTACGCCTGATGCTTGTCGTGGCGGAAGTGTCCGGGGCACTCGCGTGGCTCTTCCCGATCTGCCAGGTTTCGGCTTCTGGGCCCGTGGTTAATGGGACCCTCTGACCGGGAGGACCACCAAGGAAACCGCATGGAGGTGACCCATGCGCGTCGGCCTCGTCTGCGCGCACGCCGGCCCGTCCAGGACGACCGACGGCCCGACCGTCGGCACGCACCAGCACATCGCACGGGTCGCTGCCGAACTGGCCGGACGAGGCCATGACGTCCGGGTCTACGAGCGCCGGGACGGCGCCGGGCTGCCGGAGACGTTCGAGGTCGACGGCTACCGGGTGGAACGCGTACCCGTGGGACCGGCCGCGCCGCTGCCCACCGCCGAGCTGATCCCGCACGTGGCGGAGTTCGGCGGCTGGCTCACCGACCGCTGGGCCGGCGACTGGCGCCCGGAGGTGGTGCACGGGCACTACTGGGTCGGTGGGCTCGCCGCGGCGCACGCCGTCCGGGAGACCGACATCCCCGTCGTGCAGACCTTCCACTCGCTCGGCATCGAGCAGCTGCGCCACCTCGGCCGGGCGTACGACGGCCCGGGGGAGCGCATCCCGCTGGAGCGGGCGCTGACCCGCGCGGTGGACATCGCGGTGGCGCAGTGCAACGACGAGGTCGACGAACTCACCCGGATGGGACTGCAACGCAGTTCGGTGGCGATGGTGCCCACCGGGGTCGACGTCGAGCAGTTCCACCCCGACGGCGAGGCGGCGCCGCGCGACCAGCGGCCCCGGATCCTCTCCGTGGGCGGCCTGTCGCCGGGGCACGGCCAGGAGGACCTCATCCAGGCCATGCGGCTGGTGGGCGACGCCGAGCTGGTGATCGCGGGCGGCCCGCCCGTCGAGCAGCTCGACACCCACGCCGAGGCGCGGCGGCTGCGCGAGCTGGCCGAGCGCAGCGGGGTCGGCGAGCAGGTGCGCCTCGTGGGCGCCGTGCCGCACGACCAGATGGCCACCTGGTACCGGTCGGCCGACGTGGTCGCCTGCACCCCGCACTACTCGTCGGCGGGGCGGGTGTCGCTGGAGGCGATGGCCTGCGGCGTGCCGGTGGTCGGCTACGCCATGGGCGGGATCGCCGACGCCGTGGTGGACGAGGTCACCGGGCGGCTGGTGCCGCCGGGCGACGTGCGCACCCTCGGCGTGACACTGCGCCGGCTGCTCGCCGACAACGCGGGGCGGTTCGCGTACGGCCATGCGGCGGTGGACCGGGTGCGGTGCAGCTACACGTGGGAACGGACCGCCGGCGCGCTGGAGCGCCTCTACGAGCGGGTCGTCCGCCGACGCCGGCCGGTCGAGGCCTGAGCAGCGCCGGCCGGTCGGGCCCTGAATGCGGGCCGGTCAGGGCCCTCGGCGTCGCCGGGGGGCGGTCGCGCGCCGTCAGCCCGGCCTCGCGGCGCCGACCATCGCGCGGTCGCGGCGTCCCCGGGGTGTCGTCTGCTGGTGCTGCGGCTGGGCGTACCGGGTCAGGCCGATCACGGCGGCCAGCGTGATCAGGAAACCGGCGCCCGCCAGCCACTCCCGGCCGGGCCAGATCTTGTCGTTGAGCAGCAGCAGCCCCACGATCGCCGCGGGCACGGCGCCGGCGGCGTCCATCGCCGCGACCGCCGCCGTGGTCGACCCGCGCTGCATGGCGAGGCCGAGCAGCAGCTGCCCGACGATCGAGTGCGCGACCAGGAGGTAGAGCAGCGGGTTGCGGGCGAACGCCTCCGCCGACGGCGTGGAGGCGAGCGGGCGGGCGGCCACGGCGGCGGCGGAGAACGCCAGCCCGGCCAGCGAGCCGAGCGCGACCGAGCCGGGCGCCCCGTGCAGGCGGACGGCGAAGACGCCGAGCACCGCGATGAGCGCGAGCACCAGCAGCAGGGCGATGAGGCCACCCGGGCCGAGCTGCTTCGACGGCGCCGGCCGGGCGGCCAGCACCAGCGCGCTGATGCCGGCGAAGAGCAGCGCCAGCAGCGCCACCTCGGCGACCGGCAGCCGCCACTTCAGCACGACCACGCCGAGAATGGCGGTCACCCCGAGCCCGGCCGCCACGCTCGACTGCACGAGGAACAGTGGTAGGTCCCGCCGCGCGAGGAAGGCCAGCAGGAAACCGCCGAGCTGGCAGACCACCCCCACCAGGTAGGTGCGGTGGCCGGCGAGCCGCAGCAGCAGCCCGGGGTCGAACGAGTGGTGCACCGTGGTGCGGGCGGCGGCCACCGACTGGAGCAGGTTGGCCACGCCGTACGCGACGATCATGGCCGCGAGGAAGCACCAGCCGGAGGAGACCACCTGGCGAGGATAGAGGCTCGGTGAGGGTCAGCGCTCGGCTGGCCGAGCGAGCCGGGCCAGGATGTCGGCGTGCAGCGGGCCGTTGGTCGCGACCGCGCTGTGCTCGGTGCCGGGGCCGCCCGCGGGGGAGTTTGCGCCGGTCAGGTCCGTGATCGTGCCGCCCGCCTCGGTCACGATCGGCACCAGGGCGGCGACGTCCCAGAGCGACAGCTCCGGTTCCACCATCACGTCCAGTGCTCCCTCGGCCAGCAGCATGTAGCCGTAGAAATCGCCGTACGCCCGGCTGCGCCAGCAGTCCCGCATGAGGCCGAGCATCGCGTCGAGGCGTCCGCCGTCCTCCCATCCGCCGAGCGACGAGTAGCAGAAGCTGGCGTCGGCGAGCCGGTGCACCGCCGAGACGTGGATCGGCTCGCCGGCCGTACGGTCCGGCCCCGCCCACGCGCCCGCGCCCTCCGCCGCCCACCAGCGGCGGCCCAGCGCCGGTGCGGAGACCACGCCGAGCACCGGCCGGTCCCCCTCGAGCAGGGCGATCAGGGTGGCCCAGACGGGCACGCCACGGACGAAGTTCTTGGTGCCGTCGATCGGGTCGATCACCCAGCGCCGGCCGCCCGGACCGGTCGCCGGCTGGGCGCCGTACTCCTCGCCGAGCAGCCCGTCGGCCGGGCGGTGCTCGGCCAGCAGCGCGCGGATCTCCCGCTCGACCGCCGTGTCCGCGTCGGAGACCGGGGTGAGGTCCGGCTTCGACTCGACCCGGAGGTCGAGCGCCCGGAACCGGGCCGTCGACACGGCGTCCGCGGCGTCCGCGAGGGTGTGGGCGAGGGCGAGGTCGTCGGCGTACCCGGTCATGCCGGCAACCTAGCCGACCCGGGCCGGCTCACCCGACGACGGGCGGCTCGCCGCGCTGGTCCGGCTCGCCGCGGGGGTCGGTCTCGCCGGCCCGGGAGGCCAGCAGCCGGCGGTACGACGCGAGCCGGCGCGGGTCGGCCTTGCCGGCCGCGACCCAGGCGTCCAGCCCGCAGTCCGCCTCGTCGGCCGTGTGCGGGCAGTTCGCGGGGCAGTCGACCGTCCCCTCCACCAGGTCGGGGAAGCCGTGCAGCAGGCTGTCGGCCGAGACGTGCGCCAGCCCGAAGCTGCGGACGCCGGGCGTGTCGATGATCCAGCCCTCGGCGGCCGGGTCGGCCCCGCCCGACGCGGGTGGCAGCCGCAGCGCCACCGCGCTGGTCGAGGTGTGCCGCCCGCGGCCGATCGCGCTGACGGTGCCGACCGCCCGAGCGGCCTCCGGGACCAGGCGGTTCACCAGGGTCGACTTGCCCACGCCGGAGTGCCCCACGAGCACCGAGATCCGCCCGGCGAGCAACGCCCGCAGCGCGTCCAGCTCCGAATTCGGACGGATGAGCACGTACGGCAGTTCCAGCTCGGCGTAGTAGTCGAGCACCGCCTCCGGCCCCGCGAGGTCGGCCTTGGTGAGGCAGAGCAGCGGCTCGACGTCGGCGTCGTACGCGGCCACCAGGCAGCGGTCGATGAACCCGGTGCGCGGCGGCGGGTCGGCCAGCGCGCTGACGATCACCAGCTGGTCGGCGTTGGCCACCACGACGCGCTCCAGCCGCCCCTCGGCGGTCGTGGCGTCGTCCTCGGCCGTGCGGCGCAGCACCGAACGCCGTTCCGCGATCCGGACGATCCGGGCCAGCGCGCCCGGCGCGCCCGACGTGTCGCCCACAAGGCCCACCCGGTCGCCCACGACCACCGACTTGCGCCCCAGTTCCCGGGCGCGCATGGCCGTGACGGCGGGGACCTCGGGCCCGGAGTCGGGCAGCACGCAGGTGTAGCGGCCCCGGTCCACGGCGACGACGAAGCCCTCGACCGCGTCGGCGTGCCGGGGACGGGTGCGGGTACGTGGACGCGAGGACTTCCCGGGCCGGACCCGTACGTCGTCCTCGTCGTACTCCCGCCGTCTGGTCGCCAGGACCGTCCCTCCGTCGCCTCAGCTCTTGCCGGTCACCATCGCCGACCATAGTGCCGGAAACTCGGGCATGGTCTTCGAGGTGCAGGTGACGTCGTCGACCTCGATGCCCGGCACGGCCAGCCCGGCCACCGCCGCGGCGTGCGCCATCCGGTGGTCGGCGTACGTCCGGAACTCCCCGCCCCGCAGCGGGCGCGGCCGGATCTCCAGCCCGTCGCGGCTCTCGGTGAGGTCGGCGCCCAGCGCCGTGAACTCGCGCGCGAGGGCCGCGATGCGGTCGGTCTCGTGACCGCGGATGTGCGCCACCCCGGTGAACCGGGACGGCGAGTCGGCCAGCATGGCCAGCGCCGTGAGCGCCGGGGTTAGCTCGCTGACGTCGGACAGGTCGGCGTCCAGCCCGTGCACCACGCCGGTGCCCCGGACGGTCAACCCGGCGGTGGAGAGGGTCACCTCGCCACCCATCCGCTGGAGCAGCTCGCGGAGCCGGTCGACGGGCTGGGCGCTGCTGCGCGGCCAGCCCTGGAGGGTGACCTCCCCGCCGGTGACCAGGGCCGCCGCGAAGAACGGCACCGCGCCGGAGAGGTCCGGCTCGATCTCCCAGCCGCGCCCGGCGAGCGGGCCGGGCTCGACGGCCCACAGGTCCGCGACGGTGTCGTCGACGGCCGCGCCCGCGGCCCGCAGCATCTGCACGGTCATCCGCAGGTGCGGCGCGGAGGGGACCGGCGGGCCGACGTGCCGGACCACGACCCCCCGGTCGAAGCGCGGCGCGGCCAGCAGCAGGCCGGAGACAAGCTGGCTGGAGGCGGAGGCGTCGATCACGACGTCACCGCCGGTGACCCGGCCGGCGCCCTGGACGGTCAGCGGCAGGCTGCCGTCGCCGGCGACGTCGATGCGGACGCCGAGCGAGCGCAACGCCCCGATGAGCGGACCGAGCGGGCGCGTCCGGGCGTGCGGGTCGCCGTCGAAGGTGATCCGCCCGTCGGCCAGGCCGGCCACCGGCGGTACGAAGCGCATCACCGTGCCGGCCAGGCCGACGTCGACGTGCGCGGGCCCGACCAGCCGGTGCGGGCGGACGAGCCAGCGCTCGTCGTCGCTGGTCGACATGTGCGCACCCATGCCGCGCAGGCCGGCGGCCATCAGCTCGGTGTCCCGCGCGCGCAGCGGCCCGGACAGCGTCGACGGCCCGTTGGCCAGCGCGCTGAGCACCAGCGCGCGGGCGGTCATCGACTTCGACCCCGGCAGGCGCAACGTGACCGACACCGGGTCGGACGCGGTCGGTGCGGTCCACGGCTCCAGCGGCCGGGTCGCGGTCAGATTCCCCACGGTTACATTCTGCCGTGCCGGCCGGGCGACGACGCCGCCCGCCTCCCGGACTCCCGGTTTCCGGGACAGCCGGCGGGCCCGCGGCGCGTTAGCGTGTGCACCATGTGCGGGAGGTACGCGACGACCCGGAGTGCGGGCGAGCTGAGCGCGCTGTTCGAGTCGTACGACGAGACCGACGGCCGCCTCGCCCCCGACCACAACGTGGCGCCCACCGACCCGGTCCCGCTGGTCCGCCTCGGCGCGGAGGGGCACCGCGTCCTGTCGGCGGCCCGCTGGGGGTTCCTGCCGCACTGGGCGCGCAGCGCCGCCGGCGCCGCCCGGATGATCAACGCCCGCGCCGAGACCATCGCCACCAGCCGGGCGTACGCCGGCGCCTTCGCGCGCCGCCGCTGCCTGGTGCCGGCCGACGGCTGGTACGAGTGGGTCCGCACGCCCACCGGCCGGCAGGCCTACTACATGACCCCGGTGGACGGCTCGGTGCTCGCCTTCGCGGGCATCTGGTCGGCCTGGGGCTCGGGGGCGGACGCCCGGCTCACCTTCAGCGTGCTCACCACGGCCGCCGTCGGCGAGCTGGCCGAGGTGCACGACCGGATGCCGCTGCTCCTGCCGCACGGGCGGTGGGCGTCCTGGCTCGCGCCGGCCGACGATCCGGCGGCGCTGCTCGCCCCGCCTCCGCCGGACTGGTTGGCCGGGCTGGAGGTGCGCCCGGTCGGCCCGGCGGTCGGCGACGTCCGCAACGACGGGCCGCACCTGACCGCGCGGGTGCCGCTCGCCCGGCCGTCGATCGCGGAGGAAGTGACCCTTTTCTGATCATGATCGGCACATTGTCATGTGCCGATTTGCCTGAGTTGCGGCCGAAACGTCTCCTGGCCGTTCAGCCATCTTCGCGGTTGCCCCTTGTGACCCCGTCTGGAAGTGCGATAGAACACAGCGCCGGTGGTGAGTGTCGATTCGCAGGGGGCGGACGACACCCATCGATCTTGCCGGTCCCACGGGGGAGGTGGGTGGATGACCCGGGCGCGTATGCCCCGTCCGCACGAGGTGGCCGCCGCGCGGCGAGATCCTCGACTGCTCCGCGCACTGCGTGAGCGCCGCCAGGACGAGGCCTGGCGTACCAGAGGCACCTGTCAGAGCGTCGATCCGGAGACCTTCTTCCCGGCGCCCAACGAGCCCGCCGACGCGGCGGTCGCGCTCTGCCGCAGCTGCGACGTGCAGGGCTCGTGCCTGGCCTGGGCGCTGGAGGTTGGCGACTGTCACGGCGTGTGGGGCGGCACCACGCCCCGCGAGCGCCGGGCCATGCTGGTCGCCTGGCGCAGCGAGGTCCAACCGGATCCGGAGGCCGCGGGCGAGGCGGGCCCGCCGGTACGCGACCGGCTGCTCACTCTCGTCCCCTTGAGCTGACCGTCGGCGGGGCCGGGGCGCCGACGCGCCGGCAGGGCCGAGAATGGCCCGGTGACACAGGACGAGGTGCCCACCCCACGCGGTCCGGCCCGGCTCGACACCGACCTGCCCGCCGGGTCGCCGGCCGCGCTGCTCGTGCTCGGGCACGGCGCGGGCGGCGGGGTGGACGCGCCGGACCTGCTCGCCGTCCGCGACGTGGCGGTGGCCGCGGGCGTGGCCGTGGTCCGGGTGACCCAGCCGTATCGGGTGGCCGGGCGCCGCGCGCCGGCGCCTGCGGGGCACCTGGACGAGGCGTGGACGGCGGTGGTCGCCGTGCTGCGCGAGCGGCACCGGGACGTACCGACGCTGGTCGTCGGTGGGCGGTCCAGCGGGGCCCGGGTGGCCTGTCGGACGGCCCGGGCGGTGGGCGCGGCCGCGATCCTGGCGCTCGCGTTCCCGCTGCACCCGCCGGGCCGTCCGGAACGCTCCCGGGCGCCGGAGCTGCTGACCGGCCTCCCGACCCTCGTCGTGAACGGCGACCGGGATCCGTTCGGGGTGCCGGAGCCGAGCCCCGGTGTGACCGTGGTGACCCGCCCCGGCGCGGGCCACGACCTGCGCAGGGACGTGGCCGGCACGGCGGCCGTGGTCGGGGACTGGCTGCGCGGGCAGGGCTGGGCGAACGGCTGAACGGGGTCGACCGGAGGGTGCCGCGACGGGCGTCCGGTGGCCCCGTACGGCCGTGCGGCGACGCCGCCGTGTCCGGAAGGAGCCGTTTCCGGCGGCGGAGGAGGGTCGTTGCATCGGATGGTGCCGGACGCCCGGTTCGGGCGGCGGAACCATCCTCCCAGGCCCTTCCTGGTCCCAGCGCCGGTTCCGCCGACGCCGGGGCCAGGAAAGGGGGCCGATGCCGCGCCCGGAATGCGCCACCGCGCGTCCGTGTTACTACCTCCGGAACGACGTATCTTCGCGGAGGGGGGACGGGGTGCCGACCGAGACACGAAGCCGGGAGCGGGACGAGCGGCAGCTGCGTCAACTGCTCGCCGGGCCGGAGTGGCCCGTCACGGGGGAACCGGCGGGAACGGCCGCGGTGAGCACGAGCACACCGGCCGGAAGTGAATCTGGGGGCAGGTCGGTACGCGTATCCTCGGCGGGAAAGCATCCGACGCGAGGGGATGTGCGGTTGACCACCGAGAAGACGGACGAGCGGCGGGCCCGTTTCGAGCGGGACGCGATGCCCTTCGTCGATCAGCTCTACGCTGCCGGGCTGCGGATGACGCGTAACCCGGCGGATGCCGAGGATCTGGTCCAGGAGACGTACCTGAAGGCGTACGCCGCCTTCCACCAGTTCGAGCAGGGCACCAACCTGAAGGCCTGGCTCTACCGGATCCTGACCAACACCTACATCAACTCGTACCGGCGGCGGCAGCGCCAGCCCGTGCAGGCGCCCACCGACGAGATCACCGACTGGCAGCTCGCCGAGGCCGAGTCGCACACGTCCAGCGGGCTGCGTTCGGCCGAGACCGAGGCGCTGGACCGGCTGCCGGACAGCGACGTCAAGGAGGCCCTCCAGCAGTTGCCGGAGGAGTTCCGCCTCGCGGTCTACCTGACCGACGTCGAGGGCTTCTCCTACAAGGAGGTGGCCGACATCATGGGCACGCCGATCGGCACGGTGATGTCGCGCCTCCACCGCGGGCGGCGTAATCTGCGCAAGCTGCTGGAGCAGTACGCCAAGGAGCGGGGCTTCTCCGCCTCCTCCGCCAAGGGCTCGACCGCTTCCGCCGGCCGGGAGGTGTGACGTGAGCTGTGGAGAGCCGCACGAGACGGACTGCCGCGAGGTGCTCGCGGAGGTCTACCTCTACCTCGATCTGGAGTGCGCGGAGGAGCGGCGCACACTGATCCGGCACCACCTCGACGAGTGCGGGCCCTGCCTGCGGGAGTACGGCCTCGAGCAGGAGGTCAAGGCGCTCGTGGCGCGGTGCTGCGGCAACGAGACCGCGCCGGAGGAGCTGCGCGAACGGCTCCGCATCAAGCTGACCGAGCTGGTGGTCTTCGAGAGCAGCGAGTCGCGCGAGCTGGCCGACTGAGCCGCTCGCCACGCCGATACACACACCGGTGGCCCGGGTCGATCCGTCGACCCGGGCCACCGGCGTCCCGGCGACCTGCCGGTAAGGCTGACTGATCGTCGGCGGGGGACTCCCCGCCGCGAGGTCAGGAGTTGGGGCGCTTGCCGTGGTTGGCGGCGCTCTTCTTGCGGGCCTTCTTCTTGCGGGACTTCTTGGCCATGGTGACCTCCTCGGAGATGGTCGGATCCGGCTGACGACCTCGGCGCCGGTGCACCCACCGGCCGCCCGGCACCGGGTCCGACCCGCTGATGCTAGTGCCGACGGCCGCGCCCGGCGGCTCCACCCCGGCGATGTGCCCGTCCGGCGCCACTCCGGCCATGTGCCCGCCGGCGGCCTCACCCCGGGTCGCGTCGCGTCCCGAACGCTCCGCGACCGCGCCCGGCCGCCGCATGATTGGATACGTCGGCAGGTAACCGCGAGAGGAAGGGC
Source organism: Micromonospora costi (assembly GCF_003626655.1). GTDB lineage: Bacteria > Actinomycetota > Actinomycetes > Mycobacteriales > Micromonosporaceae > Micromonospora > Micromonospora costi. The sequence continues at coordinate 323,341 of NZ_RBAN01000003.1, read as the reverse complement.
CGGGAGATGGCCGAGGAGATCCGCGCCGAGATGGTGGCGAACGTCTGGAAGGTCGTCGCGTCCACCGGGGACACCGTGTCCGAGGGGGACACGCTGGTGATCCTCGAGTCGATGAAGATGGAGATCCCGGTCGTCGCCGAGTCCGACGGCGTCGTCCAGCAGCTCGCGGTGAACGAGGGCGACGTGGTGCAGGACGGCGACCTGATCGCGGTGATCGGTTGACCAGCCTGCGGGTACGCCCCGCCACATCGGCCGACTTCCCGGCCATCGCCCGGCTGACCGTGGCCGCGTACGAGGCGGACGGGCAGTTGAAGGGCGAGCACGGCTACGGCGCGGTGCTCGCCGACGTGGCGGCGCGTGCCGACGACGGTGAGGTTCTGGTCGTCGAGGACGCGGCTGGCGCGGTGCTCGGCTCGGTCACGTTCGTGCTGCCCGGCACCCGGTACGCCGAACTCTCCGGCCCCGGCGAGGCGGAGTTCCGGATGCTGGCCGTGGACCCGGCGGCCCAGGGGCGCGGCGCGGGTGCGGCGCTGGCCCGGGCGTGCATCGACCGCGCCCGTGACCTCGGCTGTTCGGCCGTGGTGATCTGTGTCCGCAGCGGGATGGCCGAGACGGCTCAGCGGCTCTACCAGCGGCTCGGCTTCGTCCGTATGCCGGAGAAGGACTGGTCGCCGGTGCCCGGGGTCAACCTGCTGGCGCTGCGCCTGGAGCTGGCCCCGGCGGCCTGACCGCCGCCGGCTTCTCGCGGGCCCGGGCGGCTTGACCGCCGCCGGCGTCCCGCCGGCCCGGGGGGGATGCCGCGGCCCGCTCGCGCGCCCGGGGCCTCGCGGGCTACGCCGGCTTCCCGGAGCCGTTCGGCTGGCCGATCGCCGCGAGCAGCTCGTCGGCCACTTCCAGGGCGATCGTCCGGCGCTCCGCGTCCGTGATGTGTGGCGTCCGTACGGCGAACCAGCTGCTGTGCACGGCGAAGAGCGAGAGCGCGGCGCGCAGCTGGGCGGCCGGGGAGTCGTCGCCCCGGCACAGGGCGCTGGCCAGTTTCATCATCCGGCCGCGCATCTGCTGCCCGGCCGTCAGGCTCTTGAGCACCGTCTGGTTCTGCTCGAAGAAGCGCATCACCGAGGGGTGGTCGTCGGTGAACATGGCGTCGGCGTAGCGCGCGATCAGCTCCCGCCGGGTCTCCCGGGTGGCCGGCTGCTCCTCCGCCCACGTGACGAGCTCGTCGATCCGCTCCAGCCGGTCGTCGACGAAGCTGCTGACGATCTCGTCCTTGCTCTTGAAGTGGTAGTACAGCGCCGCCTTCGTGACGTTCAGCCGCTCGGCGATCTCCCGGAGCGAGGTCTTCTCGTACCCCTGCTCGGTGAAGAGTTCCAGCGCCACGGCCTTGATCCGTTCCCGCGTGCCGCCGGTGCTCTCCCTCACCCGTACCACCCAATTCACTTGACCCTCGTCCGTCCGCCAGCTTACCGTGCGGCTAGTAAGAAAACTAGCCGGTCGGCAAGTAAGTAAGCCAGCGCTTCCGGGGGGAGCTTACCCATGAGTCAACCAAGCGAGGCCGCCGTGCGACCCAACGTACGGGTCGTGCTCTTCGGCCTGATGATCGCGATGATGCTCGCGATGCTCGACAACATGATCGTCAGCACCGCGCTGCCGCGGATCGTCGGCGAGTTCGGCGGCCTCGACCACTTCACGTGGGTGGTCACCGCCTACGTACTGGGCACCACGGTCTCCACCCCCATCTGGGGCAAGCTCGGCGACCTCTACGGGCGCAAGTCCGTGTTCCTCACCTCGGTCGCCATCTTCCTGGTCGGCTCGGCGCTCTGCGGCATGGCCGGCTCCGGCTTCCTGGGCGGACCCGGTGACGGCATGGTCCAGCTCATCGCCTTCCGGGCGGTGCAGGGCCTCGGCGCGGGCGGCCTGATGGTCGGCGTCATGGCGATCATCGGCGACCTCGTCCCGCCGCGTGAGCGGGGGCGCTACCAGGGCATGATCGCCGGCATCATGGCCATCGCCATGGTGGCCGGCCCGCTGGTCGGCGGCTTCATCACCGACCACCTCTCCTGGCGCTGGGCGTTCTACGTGAACCTGCCCCTCGGCGGCGTCGCCCTGGCCCTGCTCATCACGACCATGCACCTGCCGAAGTACCGCACCGAGCACCGGATCGACTGGCTCGGCGCCGCGCTGCTCTCGGTCGGCATCACCGCGATCGTGCTGATCACCACCTGGGGCGGCAACGAGTACGACTGGGGCTCCGCGCCGATCCTCGGCCTGGTCGCGCTCGCCGTGGTGGCGCTGGTCGCCTTCGGCTTCGTCGAGCGGCGGGCTCCCGAGCCGATCCTCCCGCTGGCACTCTTCGCGAACCGCAACTTCGCGCTGATCTCGGTGATCGGCTTCCTGCTCGGCTTCGCGATGTTCGGGGCCATGAACTTCCTGCCGCTGTACCAGCAGACCGTGCAGGGCGCCTCGGCCACGAACAGCGGCCTGCTGCTGCTCCCGCTGATGTTCGGCATGCTGGTCGTCTCGCTGCTCATCGGCCGGGCGATCACCCGGACCGGCCGCTACCGCGCGTACCCGATCGTCGGCGGCGTGGTGATGACCGCGGGCATGGGCCTGCTCACCATGCTGGACGTGGGCACCAGCAAGCTGGAGTCGTCGCTGTTCATGATCGTGCTCGGCGTCGGCATGGGCTTCCTCATGCAGACCTCGATGCTCATCGCGCAGAACAGCGTGGCCCAGAAGGACCTCGGTGCGGCCAGCGGCGCGGCCACGTTCTTCCGGTCGATCGGCGGCTCGTTCGGCATCTCGCTGTTCGGGGCGATCTTCGCCAACCGGCTCGCCGGTTCGGGCGCGGGCGGCGCCTTCGGCGGCGGCGGCGAGAGCGGCGGCCGAATGGACCTGGAGCAGCTCAAGGAGCTGCCGGCGCAGGCCCGGGAGATGGTGCTCGCCGGTCTCGCCGACGCCATCTCGCACGTCTTCTGGTGGGCGGTGCTCTTCACCGTCGCCGTGCCGGTGCTCGCCTGGTTCATCAAGGAGATCCCGCTGCGCACCGCCAACGAGACGCCGGCGGCACCCGCCACCCCGGAGGAGGAAGCCGAAATCGCCCTGGGCAAAACCCCCGTGTCCTAACCCCCAACCCGCCGGCCCCCCGGCCCCCCGCCCCCCGCCCCCCGCGCTCCCTTCGTGCGGTGATCATGAAGTTGTTGTCGCTCGCGTCGGCGTGTCGCGGCAATAACTTCATGATCACCGGGGAGGCCTGGGAACCAGCGGGCTGGGAGGGGCGGGGCGGCGGGGGGTCAGGGGTGGGGGCGGGGGGTCGTTAGGCGGCGCCAGAGGCGGACCAGGGGATTGCGCGGGCGCGGCAGCGCCGGGCTGGCCAGCAGGCCGGTGGCGAGCGCGCGGGTGTCCGCGTCCAGGGCCGGGGTGGCCAGCGCCAGGTGGGCCAGCGACGCGGCGATCGGCACCGGGCGGGTCCGGGCCACGGCCGCCGCGTCGCCGAGCCGCTCGGCGACGACACGGGCCACGTCGGTGCGTACGGCAGGGTCCACCCACGCGGCGGTGACCAGGGCGAACAGGGCCGCCTCGGTGGTCCAGTCCTCCACACCCCAGGCCAGGTCCAGCAGTACGCGACGCCGGGTCGAGCCTTCCCAGGGCTCGTCGGTGCGGTGGTGCAGCAGCCCGAGGCAGGCCCAGACCTGCACGCACCGCACCCACAGCGACGGGTCCTGGCCGGCCAGCACCTGCCCGATCGCGCTGGCCGGCGGCTCGGGCGGGTGCGCCAGCAGCCCGAGCAGGTCCGGCAGCTCCAGCGTGGCGAGGCCGACCGCGGCGTCGTAGGCGGCCGGCGGGTGCGGCCAGGCGGGGTGTGCGAGCTGGCGCAGCCGCTCGGCGGCCGTCGCCGAGGGCGCCGGGACGGCGGGCACCGGTCCGGCGTCTCCGTACCGCCAGAGCGGGTGGTTGCCGGCCCGCCGGGGCTCCCGCGCGTCCGGTTCGCCGGCGCCCGCCACCTCGATGCGGATCCCGGGCGCCGCCGCCGTGGCCGTACGCAGCGCGCTCGGCGGGGGCGGGGTCGCGAGGCGTACGGCGACGCCGGCCACGTTCCGGCGCAGCGCGTCGGCGAGCGGACCGCCGGCTGGCGTGACCTGCCCGAGCCACGGCCGGCCGCGGCAGCACTCGGCCAGGTCGCCGTGCTCGTGCGTGTCGTCCGGGTGTTCCCGGGCGAAGTCGGCGAGCGCCACCAGGTGCGCCACGTCGCCGTCGTGCAGGTAGCGCAGCCGGTGCGCGGTGTGCACCGCGCAGTCGAACGTCGGGTCGCGGGCCAGCGCCCGCTCGATCCAGGCCAGCGCCTCGTCGAGCCGTCCGGCGTCGGCCAGGGTGCCCGCCAGGTCGGCGTAGACGGCGAGGTCGTCGGGGTCGTGCGCGACGGCGCGGCCGAGCGCGGCCAGCGCCTCGCGGGTCCGGCCGGCGCTGCGGTACGCGTACCCGAGCCAGACCTCGCCGATCTTCGACGGCTCGGCGCGTACGCCCCGGGCGGCCCACCGGATCGCCTGCGTGACCTCGCCGAGCCGCCGGGCCAGCGCGGAGGCCGCCCCCAGCAGGAGGGCGTGGTCGGGGTGGACGGTGACCGCGTTGCGGGCGAGGGTGAGGTACGCGGCCAGCGCCGGCCGGCCGGCGCGCGGCACCGGGTCGGGGACGGCCGCGCAGACCTGCATGAGCACCCGCGCGACCTGCTCGGGCGGGACCCGTTCGGCCAGTTCGGGTGCGGTCACCCAGGGCACGCCGGCCCAGTCGGTCAGGGGCGCGTACCCGGTGGCCGCCGCGAGCAGGTCCAGCCCGTCGCCCGGTCGTCCGGCGGCCGCCAGCAGGTGGGCGCGGGCCACGGCGGCACCGACGAACGTGTGCTGGTCGAGGGGGAAGAGGTCGACGCCGCCGTCACCGAGCGCGCCGAGCCGGGCCAGCGTCTCGTGCACCTCGGGCAGCGTCGGCGCCTGCGCGATCGCGCCCGCGACGTGTGCCGCGGCGTGCGTCAGGTCGCCCTCGTCGAGCGCCAGCCGGGCCAGTGCGAGCTCCTCCGCGGCCGAGAGCGCGGGGTCGTCCTGGGGCACGTCGTCCTCTCGTCGTCCGGTGGCGCGGGTCGGGCCGCGCGCCAGCCTAGGTGATGTTGGGCCGGCATGGTGATCAACTGCGCACTACTGCTCGTTCGATTGCTCTGATCTGATGAAAGGTGCAAGACTGAGCAGAAAACGCGCGGGAACCGCGCACAGGGAGGAGATTCCGTGACGCGTGCAGGGGCGGGCATGGCCGCCGACATCGACGAGCAGCCGGCCGGTTACGACCGACTGCTCTCCGCCGAGCACGCCGGGGCGATCGCCCGGGTGGCCGCCGTCATCGCCGAACGCCGGCCGCGGCACGTGGTCTTCACCGCGCGGGGCACCTCGGACCACGCGGCGCTCTATGGGGCGTACCTCACCGAGATCCGGCTCGGCCTGCCCGCGGGGCTCGCCTCGCCCAGCGTCGTCACCGTCTACGGCGCCCGGCCGGACCTCTCCGACGCGCTCGTCGTCGGCGTGAGCCAGAGCGGCGGCTCGCCCGACCTCACCGAGGTCCTGCGGACGGCCCGGGCCTCCGGCGCGCTCACCCTCGCGGTCACCAACGCGCCCGACTCGCCGTTGGCCGGCGTCGCCGAGCTGAGCGTCGACATCGCGGCCGGGCACGAACGCGCGGTGGCGGCCACCAAGACGTACACGGCCGAACTGCTCGCCCTGCTCATGCTCGTCGAGGGGATCCGGGCCGGCAACGGCGCGCTGCCGGCCGAGGAGCGGGACGCGCTCGCGGCGCTGCCCGAGCTGGCCGCCCGTACGCTCACCGACACCACCCCGGCCCAGCTCGCGCCACGCTACCGGTTCGCGGGCCAGCTGGTCACCACCGGCCGCGGGTACGCCTACCCGACCGCCCGGGAAGCGGCGCTCAAGCTCATGGAGACGTCGTACCTGCCGGCGCTCGCCTTCTCCGGCGCCGACCTGCTGCACGGCCCGCTCGCCATGACCGACCCGGACGTGCCGGTGCTCGCCGTGGTGGGCTCCGGCCCCGGCGGGCGGTCGATGGGCGAGGTGCTGCCCCGGCTCGGGGAACGCCGCGCCGACGTGGTGGTGGTCGGGTCCGCCGACGTCGAGGGCGCGACCCGGATCGCCGTCCCCGAGGTCGACGAGCGGTACGCCCCACTGCTGGACATCCTGCCGCTGCAACGGCTCGCGCTGGCGCTCGCCCTGGCCCGCGGCGAGGACCCGGACGCGCCGCGCGGCCTCAAGAAGGTCACCGCGACGATGTGAGGCCGCGCGTGGCACGCTGGTCAGCGTGTCCACGCTGCGCGACCTCGCCGAGGAGCACACCCAGCTCCGCCCGGCGGACATCGACCACCTGCACCGGATCGCCGGAGACTGGCAGTTGCTCTCCGACATGTCCTTCGCCGACCTGCTGCTGTGGGTGCCGGTGGACGCCGAGGGCACGTTCCTGTGCGTGGCCCAGGTCCGCCCGACGACCGCGCCCACCGCGTACCAGGACGACCAGGTGGGCCGGATCGTCGGCGGGCCGGAGGTCGCGCACCTGGAGGTCGCCTACCGCCAGGGACGAATCTGGCGGGAGGGCGACCCCGTCTGGTACGGGGACGTGCCGGCCCGACACGAGGCGATCCCGGTCCGGCTGCGCACCGCCGACGGCGAGGCCGGTGAGGTGGTGGCGGTTGTCGGCCGGGACACCAACCTCTCCACCGCGCGTACGCCGAGCCAGCTGGAGCTGAACTACCTCACCACGGCCGACGACCTGGCCCAGATGATCGCGGACGGCACGTTCCCGCCGCCCCGGCACCGGGGCGAGACCACGTCGGCCCCGCGGGTCGGCGACGGCCTGGTCCGGCTGGACGCGAACGGCAAGGTCACGTACGCGAGCCCCAACGCCCAGTCCGCGTACCGCCGGCTCGGCTACGCCTCGCACCTGGTGGGGGAGGACCTCGCGGTGCTGCACCGCCGTCTGGCACAGGACCCGCTGGAGGGGACCGACGCGGCGAACGCGATCCTGGCCGCGCTGCGCGGCGACGCGCCACCCCGCCGGGAGATCGACGCGCGCGGCGCCACCGTCCTCACCCGGGCGCTGCCGCTGATGCCCGCCGGGGTGCCGATCGGCGCGTTGGTCCTGGTCCGCGACATCACCGAGGTACGCCGTCGCGACCGCGCCCTCATCACGAAGGACGCCACCATCCGGGAGATCCATCACCGGGTGAAGAACAATCTCCAGACGGTCGCGGCGCTGCTGCGCCTCCAGGCCCGGCGGGTCGCCATGCCGGAGGCCCGGGTGGCTTTGGAGGACTCGGTACGCCGGGTCGCCTCGATCGCGCTGGTGCACGAGACGCTCTCCATGTCCAGCGACGAGGCGGTCGAGTTCGACACCATCGTCGACCGCGTGGCCAGCGCGGCGACCGAGCTGGCGACCGAGGCACCCGTGGGCATGCGGCGCACGGGCAGCTTCGGCGTGCTGCCCGCGGAGATCGCCACGTCGCTGGTCATGGTGCTCAACGAGCTGCTGCTCAACGCCGTCGAGCACGGCTTCCCGCCGATCGACACGGGCGAGGAGGCCGACGCGGTGGCGGGCACGGAGACCGGCGCGGTGACGTCCGCCGACGGCGGCAAGCCCGAGGTGGTGGTCTCGGCGCACCGGTTCCGCAAGCAGCTGCACGTCACGGTGACCGACAACGGGCGGGGCCTGCCCGCCGGGTTCGACGCCGAGCGCGGCGGCAACCTCGGGCTCCAGATCGTCCGCGCCCTCGTCACCGGCGAACTGCGCGGCAGCATCGAGCTGCGGGACGCGGCCGGCGGCGGCACCGAGGCGGTGCTGGTCGTACCCCTGGCACGGGGCGGCGCGGACGGGCGGTCCGCCTGACCGCCGCGGCCGTGGCGTGTGCGGCGGCGGGCCGGAACGTCGCGCCCGGCGGGATCAGCGGGTCAGCAGGGCGACGGTGAGGCCCGGACGCTGCCAGACCTGCGTCACCGTGAAGGCGTCCCGCAGGGCGTCGCCCTTCGCGCCGGCCACCGCTGTCAGCGGGTCGGCGTGCCGGCCGGAGACCACGAGCCACACCCGGGGCGCGCCGGCCAGGCACTCGGCCGGCCGCGCGCACTCGACGGCCCACAGGTCGCCGCGCCGGGCCGGCCCCTCGACCAGGAGCGCGTCGCGGGGACGGTCGCGGCGCAGGTGGTACTCCAGACCCAGGTCGAGGAAGAGCCAGCTGTGCCGGGGGGAGTAGACCACGGCGTCGCCGGGACGCTGTCCGGCAGCGACGATCCGCGCCACACCCTGGTAGTCGATGGGCGCGCTGCGCGGCCACTCGTGCGTACGCCGCAGCGCCGCCTGGTCGGGTAGCCCGAGCAGGCCGGCCGCCACCAGCACGGCCAGCCCGCCGGGCAACGGCACGGCCGCGAGCGCCGCGCCGGCCAGCAGGCAGCCGAACGGTACGACGAAGATCAGGTAGCGGGGCACCCACAGGGGTACGACCAGCCCGGCGACGAAGAGCAGGAGCACCGGCAGCAGCACGGCGGCCCCGGGCAGAAGGGCGCGGCGGCCCAGCCGGGCGGCGCCCAGCGCGGCGAGCCCGACGAGCAGCCCACCCACCACGGTGCTCTGCGCGAGCCCGCCGGGCAGTGTGGTGAGGTCGGCGGGCCGGACGAGGTCCACCCACTGCAACTGGCGTCCCCGCTGGCCTCGGGCCACGTACGCGAGGGGCGCCACCAGCAGCAGCGCCGGCAGTACGGCCACCACCCACCGCCACCGTCGCCGATCCCCTCGGGCGGTGAGGACGGCGACGGCGTGCGCGGCGAGCAGGGTGAGGGCGATGAGGTGGGTCAGTCCGAGCGCGGCGAGCGCCGCGGCGTACGCGGCCCAGCGCCCCCAGCCCGGCCGGTGCAGCGCGTCGACCAGGAGCACCGTGGCGAGCACGGCGAGGAGGGTGGCCAGCGCGTACGGCCGGGCCTCCTGGGCGTACCGGGACGTGCCGGGGAGCACCGCGAACAGCAGGCCGGCGAGCAGGCCGGCCCGGGTGCCGGCGAGCCGCCGGCCGAGCAGCCCGGTGAGCGCCGCCGCTCCCGTCATGGCGAGCACCGACGGCAGTCGCAGGGCGACGACCGAGTCACCGGCCAGCGCCACCCAGCCGTGCATGAACAGGTAGTACGGCCCGGTCGCCGCGTCGATGGTGCCGGCCAGCCGGACCAGGTCGTCGACGGACCGGGTGGCCGCGCTCCAGGTCGCCAACTCGTCGCGCCAGAGCTGAGCCCCGTCCAGCCCGGTGACGGTGACCCCCAGGGTCAGCAGCGCCGGTGCCAGCCAGACCGCCCGATGCCATCTATCGGACAATTCGGCCACCGTTCGAGCGTCGCACACCTCGGCCCGTCATGTGGGATCTGGCACGTGCTCATTGGCCGGCCCCTGTCGACTGTGGCAGCATGACGGCTATGACCGCCGCCATCGTGCGCCGCTTCGTGGCCCGCCGCCACGTCGACTACGGCCGCGTGCGCAGCGCCATCTGTCCGGCCCACTGACGTCGCCCGACCCATCTGTCTCGGGCGCGCTCCGCGCCGGCTTCCCCGACACCGTCGTCCCTGGCCCCCCGAGCGGGCCGGCCGCCGCGTACGCGCGCTCCCTCTCCGGCGCAAGCCAGACAACGGAGGACGCCGCGATGGCGGTCAGCAGCATCTCCACCCGGCCCGACGACCCGACGGCGCGCCCCGCCCGGGCGCCCCGCCGCCCCCGCGGCGAGGGGCAGTGGGCGCTCGGGCACCGCGAGCCGCTCAACCCGAACGAGCGGATCAAGAAGGACGACGATCCGCTGAACGTCCGGGCGCGGATCGAGACCATCTACGCGCACCGCGGGTTCGCGGCCATCGACCCGGCCGACCTGCGCGGCCGCTTCCGCTGGTGGGGGCTCTACACCCAGCGCAAGCCGGGCATCGACGGCGGGCGCACCGCCGTGCTCGAACCGCACGAGCTCGAGGACGAGTACTTCATGCTCCGGGTCCGCATCGACGGCGGCCAGCTCTCCCTGGCCCAGCTGCGGACCATCGCCGGCATCTCCCAGGAGTTCGCGCGGGACACGGCCGACATCACCGACCGGCAGAACGTCCAGTTCCACTGGATCCGCATCGAGGACGTGCCGGAGATCTGGCGGCGGCTGGAGTCGGTCGGCCTCCAGACCACCGAGGCGTGCGGCGACTGCCCCCGGATCGTGCTGGGCAGCCCCGTGGCCGGGGTGGCCGAGGCCGAGGTGGTCGACCCGACGCCGGCGATCGACGAGATCGTGCGCCGTTACGTGGGCAACCCGGAGTTCTCGAACCTGCCCCGCAAGTTCAAGACGTCGATCTCCTGGCTCGTGGACACCCCGTACGAGGCGAACGACGTCGCGTTCCTCGGGGTGGAGCACCCCGAGCACGGCCCCGGCTTCGACCTCTGGGTCGGCGGCGGCCTGTCCACCAACCCGATGCTGGCCCAGCGGCTGGGCGTCTGGGTGCCGCTGGCCGAGGTGCCGGACGTCTGGGCCGGGGTGGTCGGCATCTTCCGCGACTACGGCTACCGGCGGCTGCGCAACCGGGCCCGGCTGAAGTTCCTCGTGGCCGACTGGGGTGTCGAGCGGTTCCGGGAGGTGCTGGAGAAGGAGTACCTGGGCCGGGCGCTGCTCGACGGCCCCGCCCCGGCCCTGCCCACCAAGCCGATCGACCACATCGGCGTGCACCCGCAGAGCGACGGGCGCCGGTACGTTGGCGCCGCGCCGGTGGTGGGCCGGGTCTCCGGCGGGCAGCTCGCGCGGCTCGCGGACGTGGCCGAGGCGCACGGCAGCGGGCGGGTGCGCCTCACCCCGTACCAGAAGCTGCTGGTGCTGGACGTGGCGCCGGAGCGTACGGAGTCGCTGGTCGCCGCGCTCCGCGACATCGGCCTGGAGGCACGCCCGTCGGCCTGGCGGCGCGGCACGATGGCCTGCACGGGCATCGAGTTCTGCAAGCTCGCCATCGTCGAGACCAAGGCCCGCGGCGAGGAGCTGGTGACCCGGCTCGAACAGCGGCTGCGTGACTTCGACGCGGACATCTCGATCCACCTCAACGGCTGCCCGAACGCGTGCGCCCGCACGCAGGTCGCCGACATCGGGCTCAAGGGCCAGTTGGTGGTCGGCCCGGACGGCCGCCAGGTGGAGGGCTTCCAGGTGCACCTGGGCGGCGGTCTCGGCATGGCCGCCGGGCAGACCGCGGGTTTCGGCCGCAAGCTGCGCGGCCTCAAGACGACCGCGGAGGAGCTTCCGGCGTACGTGGAACGGCTGGCCCGCCGCTACCTGGCCGGCCGGCACGAGGGCGAGGCGTTCGCCCAGTGGGTGATCAGAGTCGACGAGGAGGACCTGCGGTGAGCAGTGAGAACCGAGCGGCACCCCTGTACTGCCCGTACTGCGGCGAGGAGGACCTGCGCCCGAACGAGGCGGGTCACGGCGCGTGGGAGTGCCACGCCTGCGCCCGGGTCTTCACCGTGAAGTTCACCGGTCTGCTCGCCCGGGCGGTCGCCCGATGAGCGCGGCACGCGTACCCGGGCCGGCGGCGACCGGCCTGGTGTCGGCCGCCAACCTCAACCTCGTGGGCGTCGCCGGTCCGGTGCCGGCCGACCCGGCCCGGCGCGACCCGGAGGAGCTGCGGGCGCTGGCCGAGGAGGCCGGCCGGGAGCTGGAGGGCGCCCCGGCCCTGGAAATCGCGCGGTGGGCCGCCGAGACCTTTGGCGACCGGTTCTGCGTCACCAGCTCGATGGCCGACGCCGTACTCGCGCACCTGGTGTCCCGGGCGGCGCCCGGTGTGGACGTCGTCTTCCTCGACACCGGCCTGCACTTCCCGGAGACCCTCCGGGTCCGCGACGAGGTGGCGCGGACGCTGCCGGTGAACGTCCGCTCGATCCGGCCCCGGCTCACCGTGGGGCAGCAGGACGGCCAGTACGGTCCGCGGCTGTTCCACCGGTCCCCGGACGACTGCTGCCAGCTGCGCAAGGTCGAGCCGCTGGAACGGGCCCTCGCCGGGTACGACGCCTGGGCCGCCGGGCTGCGCCGGGACGAGTCGCCGACCCGGGCGAACACGCCGGTGGTGGCGTTCGACGCGCGTCGCGGCAAGGTCAAGGTCAATCCGATCGCGACCTGGACACAGGCGGACGTGGACGGCTACATCGCGCGCTGGAACGTGCCGGTCAACGAGCTGTTCAAGCAGGGCTACGGCTCGATCGGGTGCTGGCCGTGCACCCGCCGGACGAAGGCCGGGGAGGACCCGCGGGCCGGCCGGTGGGCGATGTTCGAGAAGACCGAGTGCGGCCTGCACGCCTGACCCGGCCGGACGACCGGACGGCGGGTGGGCCCTCGGGAAGGCCGGCCGCCACGGATCCCGTCGTCCTCGTCGCGCACGGCAGCCGCGACCCGCGCGCCGCCGCGGCGACCCGGGCGCTGGCCCGGGCGGTGTCGGCCGCCCGGCCGGGCGTCGCCGTCTCGGCGAGCTGGCTCGACCACACCGAACCGGGGCCGGCCGAGGCGTTGCGGGCGCTGGCCTCGGCCGGGCATCCGCGCGCGGTGCTGGTCCCGCTGCTGCTGACCGCCGCGTACCACCGCCGGGTGGACGTCCCGGCCGCGGTCGCCGAGATCCGGGCTGCGGCCCCGGGACTGTCGGTACGGGTGACCGACGTGCTCGGGCCGGCCGGCGCCGTGGTGGACGCGGGACTGCTGGACGGGCTGCGGCGGCGGCTGGCCGAGGCCGAGCCGGGGCCGTTCGACGCTGTGGTGCTGGCCGCGGCGGGCACCCGTGACGCGCGGGCCCGCGCCTCGGTGGGGCGGGTCGCCGCCGCGCTCGGCGAGCGCCTGGGCGTACCGGTCCGGGTGTCGTACGCCTCGGCGGCGCCTCCCGGGGTGGGGGCGGCCGTGGCCCGGCTGCACGCGGACGGCGCCCGGCGGGTGGCGGTGTCGGCGTACTTCCTGGCACCGGGGCTGTTCCACGACGCGGTGACCGAGGCGGCGCGGGCCGCGGGAGCAGTGGCCGTCTCGGCCCCCCTCACCGACGCTCCCGATCTGGTGGACCTGGTGCTGCGCCGCGTCGACGCCGTGCGGCCCGGGCGGGCAGAGGCGAGCCCGGTTCCGCGCGTCCGCAGCCGGCCGAGGACTCACGCTGCGTGACCACTCGGGCCGTCACGCTCCGACAGGTTCCCGGGGGGCCGGGCGGCCGTCACCGTCACGCTCCGACAGCGCCTCGCCTCCGACTCGCGGCGTCCGGGCCCGGACAGCAGAACGCCCCGCGGGTCGACCCGCGGGGCGTGCAGCTGTGTCGGTGGTCAGGCGGAGTGAGCGCGCAGCACCCGGAGGCCGCCGCGGCGCTTGAGCGCCCGCCGCTCCTCCTCGCTCATCCCGCCCCAGACGCCGGCGTCCTGACCCGACTCGAGCGCCCACTGCAGGCACTGGTCGGTCACGGAGCAGCGCCGGCAGACGGCCTTGGCCTGCTCGACCTGCAGGAGAGCCGGACCGGACGTCCCGATCGGGAAGAACAGCTCCGGGTCCTCGTCGCGGCAGACAGCATGGTGACGCCAGTCCATGGCGGCAACATTCCTCATTCTGGATGGGTGGCAGATCGTGCTTTGGTGCTTTTCCTATATGCGTCCGCAGCGCCGGTCGTAACGGTTCGCGTCCGACTATTCGGCGGTGCGTGAGCAGGCTGTTGGCCCCGTGGACCTGCTGGAAAAGCTCAACCTGCCGAGCTTATCCAGGCGATGTCCCGGTAACTCAAGTTCGCTTGTGAATACTTTCACGAACTCACACAATGTCAAGGGTGACGCTCAGAAAAACTCCGTGCGGTGAGCAAGCCCACAACCCATTTGTCCGGATTCCAGAGGTCCCTGGTTACCCGGCGTACCACAGTCGAGGATCAATATAGTACAGTCCGCGTGACATTGCTGACATTTCCGGCACCTGCCCCTCGGTGTGGCGGCCGACGCGTCCGGTGCTGTCGGCCGGGTCGACCTACGGCAGTACCCGAGACCTAGCAGATTACTCTCAGTGCGGCGGGAATGGATGTGAATCTGACTTTCTCCCGCTCGCCCAGGTAGTCGCCGTCCAGCTGGAACGCCTGTGGCCGGCTGGAGAGCAGCGTGAACTCGGCGACGTCGTGCAGCCGCAGCACCTGCCGGCCCCGGGGATCGGGGCGCGGGGAGATGAACTGGGTCACGGTCCGTGTCGTACTGGGCACCCGGAGCTGTCGGAACGCGAGCACGTCCAGGCCGAGGTCGAACGACGCCTCCGGGTTCGGGTTGACCTCGCGGTCGCCCAGGTACGTCCACGGCGCCGTGTTCTGGATGATCGCCGTGGCCAACTCGCCCTCCACCGGCTCGCCGGGTCGCTCCAGGCTGATGGCCGGGTGCCGCCGGTCGGAGGCGAAGAAGTACTGGCTCAGGATGGCGCGCAGGTAGAGCCCCGGGCTGGACACCCGGCCCCGCCGTCGGGCCCGCTCGACGCGGTGGATCACGGCGGCGTCGAGGCCGAACCCGGCGCAGAAGGTGAAGTAGCGGTCGTCGGCCCGGCCCAGCCCGATCGTCCGGTAGCGGCCCAGCCGCAGTCCTTCCAGGATCATGCTGGTGCCCTCCGGCCACTCCCGGGGCAGGCCCAGCGCCCGCGCGAAGACGTTCGTGGAGCCGCCCGGGACGGTCGCGAGCGCGGGCAGCCGTTCGGCCGGCGGGAGTGCGCCGGGCACGGTCGGCGGCTCCGCCGTCATGAGGCCGTTGACCACCTCGTTCACCGTGCCGTCGCCACCCAGGGTGACGACGACGTCGACCCCTTCCTCGGCCGCCTCCCGGGCCAGCGCGGTCGCGTGGCCGCGCCGCCGGGTGTAGCGCACGGACAGGTCGACTTCGCTGCGCAGCGCCCGGACCAGCACGTCCCGGCTGCGCTCGCTGGTGGTGGTGGCCTTGGGATTGACCACCAGGACGGCCCGCATGGGCGGCACTGTACCCCCCGGTAGCCCGAGTATCGTGGCGCGCGTGACCATCGACTCCGACCCGATTCCCGTCACGCTCCGGTGGGCGGTCCGGCTGCTGCGCGGCGAGGCCGTCGCCGTGGGGCTGATCGCCCTCTGGCTGATCTGGGCCGACCTGACCGCCGAGACCACCGTCGGGCTGACGTCGGCGTTGCTGGTGACGGCGTTCGCGGTGGTGGGCGCCGTCGCGCTCTGGGCGCTCGGCGGGGCGCTGGCCCGATGCCGCGCCGGCGCGCGCGCACCGGCGATCGTGCTCCAGCTGATGCTGCTGCCGATCGGCTGGTACATGATCCAGGGCGGGTTGGGCTGGCTCGGCGTACCGCTCATGGCGCTCGGGCTCGGCGTCAGCGCGCTGCTCGTGACCCCGGCCACCAACCGGGCCCTGGGCTTCTCCTGACGGCCGACCGGACGCGGGCCCGGCACTCGGGCCTGTGCCGCCGCGCCGTGTGCGGCGACCGCTCAGTAGCCGGAGGAGCGGCGGGTGAGCAGGGAGATGGTGGCCCGCCCGTCGGCGGCGGTGGCCGCCGCCGCGGTGGTCAGCGCGGTGAGCACCTTCCAGGCGAACGACGACTCGGCGGGAAGCTTCGCGCCGCGGACGGTCGGCACGGTCACCTCGACGGTCAGCGCGTCCTCCGTCACCGCGAACCGGCACTCCAACTCGGCGTCGGGCGTGGCGATGGCCAGCAGCATGGCGCAGGCCTCGTCGACGGCGATCCGCAGGTCCTCGATCTCGTCGAGGGCGAACTGCAACCGGGCCGCGAGACCGGCGGTGGCCGTGCGGAGCACGCCCAGGTAGCCCCCGTCGGCGGGCACGGTGAGGTGCACCACGTCGTCGTCGGTGGCCGACTGGCCGGTCAGTTGAGTCACCACTCATCCCCCCGGTCGGGGACTCTACCCGCTCAGGCGGCCGGGTGGGTGGGGGCGTGCGCCCGGCGGGCGAGCTGGCGCAGCGCGTCGCCGCTCAGCCGGTAGGGGATCCATTCGCCCAGCTGCTCGGCGCCGATCGCCGCGTAGAAGCCGGCCGCCGGATTCCAGTCGATCATCGACCATTCGAGCCGCCGGTAGCCGCGCTCGACGCAGATCGCCGCGAGGGTGGCCAGCAGCAGTCGGCCGGCTCCCGTACCCCGCGCCTTCGGCCGGACGTAGAGGTCCTCCAGATGGATGCCGTGCACGCCGGCCCAGGTGGAGAAGTTGAGGAACCAGAGGGCGAACCCGACCGGCTCGTCGCGGTCGTCCACCGCGACGTGGCCGTACAGCGCGGGCGCCGGACCGAACAGGGCGGCGGTCAACTGGTCGGCGGTGAGGTGGCACTCGTCGGGAGCGCGCTCGTACGCGGCGAGTTCGTGCACCATCGCGACGACGGCCGGCACGTCCTCGGGACGTACCGGCCGGATCGTCGGTGCCGTGGGGCCGAGGCTCACGCCTTCTTGGTCTCCCAGAAGATCTTGGCGATCTCGTCGATCTTCTGGAGCAGCTGGTCGGCGGTGGCCGGGTCGAGGCTGCCCTTGACGCCGCCGGAGCCGGCGAGCTTGGTGGCCTCGTTGAACAGCTGGTGCAGCTGCGGGTACTTCTCGAAGTGGGTGGCCTTGAAGTAGTCGGTCCAGAGCACCCAGAGGTGGTGCTTGACCAGCTCGGCGCGCTGCTCCTTGATGATGATCGCGCGGGTGCGGAACTCCGGGTCGGTGTTCGCCTGGTACTTCTCGCAGATCATTTTGACCGACTCGGCCTCGATCCGCGCCTGCGCGGGGTCGTAGACGCCGCAGGGCAGGTCGCAGTGGGCGCTGGCGGTGACCCGCGGCGTAAGGATGCGTGGAAGTCGCATCGGGATCCTCCATGGGAAGTTTGCGATGATCCAAGACGACATTACTCCTGGACGGGCTCCCCGACCGGGTGGAGGTGAAACCATGCCGCCCCATCACCCGGCGGTGCCGCCCCGGCTGCGCCGGCCCCTGACCGCCGTCCTGGTCACGGGCCCGTCCATGGCGCCCACGCTGCGCCACGGCGACGCGGTGCTGGTGCGCCGAGGCGGCCGGCCCGTCCGCCCCGGCGACGTGGTGGTGGCGGTCTTCCGAAGCCGCCCCGAGTTGCTGGTCGTGAAGCGCGCGGTCCGCGCGCAGGACGGCGGCTGGTGGCTGCGCGGGGACAACGACCTGGTCACCGACGACTCCCGGGCGTACGGGGTGGCCGACGTCCACGGTCGGGTGCTGTTCCGGTACTGGCCGCGGCCCGGCCGGGTACGTCCTCGGCCGTTATGACCCTGCTCACATCCGAGGGGCACCTCCGACACTATGCTCGGAAAGTGCCCGGGTGACCCCCCGCACCGCGTGCCACCGCTCGCCGCCCACCTCGCGCCCCGAGCCGGCCGCCCCGTCTGCTCGACAGATTCCTGGAGTCACCGATGCCTTCGTCCACCGTGGACCCTGCTGATCCCGTCTTCCGGCTGCACCGGGGCGGCAAGATGGCCGTCGCCTCGACGGTCCCGCTCACCAGCCGGGAGGACCTCTCCCTCGCGTACACACCCGGGGTGGCCCGGGTCTGCGAGGCGATCGCCGCCGAGCCGGCCCTGGCCGCCGACTACACCTGGGTGTCGCACACCGTCGCGGTGGTCACCGACGGGTCGGCGGTGCTCGGGCTCGGCAACATCGGCCCGCGCGCCGCGATGCCGGTGATGGAGGGCAAGGCGGTGCTGTTCAAGCAGTTCGCGGGCGTCGACGCGGTGCCGGTCTGCCTGGACACACAGGACGTGGACGAGATCGTGGCCACCGTACGCGCGCTCGCGCCCTCGTTCGGCGGCATCAACCTGGAGGACATCAGCGCCCCGCGCTGCTTCGAGGTGGAGCGCCGGCTCGACGAGGCGCTGGACATCCCGGTGTTCCACGACGACCAGCACGGCACCGCGATCGTGGTGCTTGCCGCGCTGCGCAACGCCGCGACGCTGCTCAACCGCAAGCTCGGCGACCTGCGGGTGGCGGTCAGCGGCGCCGGCGCGGCCGGTGTCGCGGTGACGAAGATGCTGATGGCCGGGGGCGTGAACCCCGATCAGGTGGTGGTCTGCGACTCCAAGGGGATCATCGGCCGGCACCGCACCGACCTGACCGGCACGAAGGCCGAGCTGGCGGCGACCACCAACGCCGAGGGCCGGTCCGGTGACGTCACGGAGGCGTTGCGCGGCGCGGACGTGCTGATCGGGGTCTCCGGCGGGCAGATCCCCGAGGCGGCGGTGGCCGGCATGGCCCCGGGCGGCATCGTGTTCGCGCTGGCCAACCCGACGCCGGAGGTGCACCCCGAGGTGGCGGCCCGGCACGTGGCGGTGGTGGCCACCGGGCGCAGCGACTACCCGAACCAGATCAACAACGTGCTCGCGTTCCCGGGCGTGTTCCGGGGCGCGCTGGACGCCCGGGCCACCCGGATCACCGACACGATGAAGGTGGCCGCCGCCGACGCCATCGCCGGCGTGGTGGCCGAGACGCTCACCGCCGAGGCGATCGTGCCCTCGCCGCTGGACCCGCGGGTCGCGCCCGCGGTGGCCGAGGCGGTGGCGGAGGCGGCCCGCCGCGACGGCGTCGCCCGCGCCTGACCCAGGGGCCCCTTCCTGTCGCGTTCCGCACAGGAAGGGGCCCTTCTTAACGGACGCTCAGCTTG
Source organism: Micromonospora costi (assembly GCF_003626655.1). Lineage (GTDB taxonomy): Bacteria > Actinomycetota > Actinomycetes > Mycobacteriales > Micromonosporaceae > Micromonospora > Micromonospora costi. Next base: position 304,643 of record NZ_RBAN01000003.1, on the reverse strand, counting down.
TTACGGTGCCGACCATGCGTGCCGCCTTCGCCACCCGCTTCGACGACGCCAACCCGCTCGCCGCGCTCACCGTGGGGGAGCGGCCCGAGCCCACCCACCCCGCCGACGACTGGGTGACCGTGCAGGTGCGGGCCAGCTCGCTCAACCACCACGACCTCTGGTCGCTGCGCGGGGTCGGGCTGGGCGAGGCGCAGCTGCCGATGATCCTCGGGTGCGACGCCGCGGGTGTCGACCCGGAGGGCAACGAGGTGGTGGTCTACCCCGTCGTCCCGACGCCGGGCGACCCGCGCGGGGTCTCCATCCTCTCCGAGTTCTTCCCCGGCACGCTCGCCGAGCGGGTGGCCGTACCGCGGGCGAACCTGGTGCCGCTCCCCGACGGGCTGTCGCTGACCGACGCGGCGTGCCTGCCCACCGCCTGGCTGACGGCCTGGCGGATGCTGACCACGAAGGGCCGGGTGGACGACGCCGACGCCGTCCTCGTGCAGGGCGCCGGCGGCGGCGTGGCGACGGCCGCCGTGGCGCTCGCCGTGGCCATGGGCAAGCGCGTGTACGCGACCAGTCGGGACGCCGGCAAGCGCGAGCGGATCGCGGCGCTGGGCGCGACGGCGGTCGAGCCGGGCGCCCGGCTGCCGGAGCGGGTGGGCGTCGTCATCGAGACCGTCGGCGCGGCCACGTTCGACCACTCGCTGAAGTCAGCGGCGCCGATGGCCCGCATCGTGGTCTCCGGCGCCACCGCCGGCCACGAGCCGACCGTCAACCTCCGTCGCGTCTTCGCCATGCAGCTGGAGATCCTCGGCACCTCGATGGGCACCCCCGGCGAGCTGTACGACCTGTTGGCGTTCTGCGCCGACCGGCAGGTGCGCCCGGTGGTGGACAGCGTGGTGCCGTTCAGCAAGGTCGAGGAGGCGTTCGCCCGCCTGCACAGCGGGGAGGCCTTCGGCAAGGTCGTCCTCGACCACACCGCCTGAGCGACCCGGGACCGCGTCCGGCGCGGCTCAGAGGTGGTTGTCGAGCGTCGCCAGCCCGTCCCGCGCGGCGTCGGCGGGGATGCGCCGCTTGGCCGCCGCGTCGCCGTACAGCGACCAGCGGAGGAACTCGACAGTGGTGTCGGAGACCACCCGCAGCGCGGCGCCGTCGGTGAGCAGCGCCCGCCCGTGGTCGCCCTTGCTGAGGCTGAGCATCGCCTTCGGCCAGGGCACCGCGTCGTACACGGCCCGGCCCGCCGCGTAGTCGACCACCTCGTCCCGCTCGCCGTGCACGAACAGCTGCGGTGCGGCCGCGCCGGCGAACGCCGTGCCCACACCGAGGGACGTGCCGGCGAAGACCACGCCGGCGTCGAGGCGGTCGTCGCGGCCCGCCGTGAACAGCCCGACCGTGGTCACGCCGCCGGCCGAGTGCCCCGCCGCCGCCACGCGGTCGGTGGCGAGCCGGCCCCGCAGCGGGTCGCCGTCCTCGCCGTCGAGCGCGAGCACCCGCGTCAACGCGTACGACACGTCCGCCGGCTGGTTGAGCACGTCCAGCACGTTGCCGTCGGCGCCCCGCGAGGTGTGCGGGAAGGTGGGTGCGGCCACCACGAAGCCGGCCGCCGCCCAGCGGGTGAGCAGCACGGCGTAGTCGTCCGGCCGGCCGCCCAGGCCGTGGCTGAACATGACCACCGGGAACCGCCCGTCCGCCGCGGGCGCGGAGCGCTCCGCCTCACCGCCGGCCGGCCCGGCCGCCGGGTACCAGACGGTCACCGGCAGGGGGCGGTCGCCGTCGCGGTTCAGCTTCAGCTGTCGTACGCCGACCGCGAAGCTCCTCGCCGGCGCGGTGCCGGCGGGTACCCGCGGAGCGGGCGTGGCGCTCGTGGCCGGGGCCGCCGGGACGTCCGGCCGGTCGGCGGCCGGCGCCTGCCCCGAGCAGCCTGCCAGGCCCGCTGTGAGCAGGGTGGTGGCGAGCAGCGCGGCGGTACGGCGACGGGACATGAATCCGATTGTGCCGCGCGGATCGGATGCGGGGCGGGGATCCGAGGCGGCCGGACCGAGGGTGCACGCGGCGCGCGCCGGACGCGGCCGCGGCGAGCCTTACCGCGACCCGGTCCGGGAGCCTGTTCCCTCCGAGCGGTACGCCTCTGCGTCATCACCATGCCGCAGAGTCATCACGCTCACCGCGACCCTTCCGCTCCGGCGGCGACCCGCCGCGCGCCGCCCGGTGATCGCCGCGTGGGCCGTCCCGCCTCCCGTCGTGCGGGGTCAGGCCGGCCCGCCGGCGCTCTCGGCCGTCGGGAGGGCGGCCCGCAGGCGGGACAGGTCGTCGGCGTCCTTGGGGCGGCGGGGCGCTCCGGCATCCAGACCGGGTACATCTCCTTGAACTCGATCTGGGCGGTCAGCGAGATGACCGGCGCGCTCCGCCGGTCGATCCGGCCCGGCGGGGCGTCGAGCATCCCGGCCGGCAGCGGCGTACCGGCCCACGGGCCCGCGCCCACCGTGACCCGCCGGGCCGTGTCGCGGGCGAGGTAGGCGAAGCTCACCTCGACCTCGCCCCGGAACAGGTCGAGCTGCACCTCGGCGGGCATCCGGGGATCGGGTCGCCAGCCCCGCGCGGTCAGGAGCGCGGCCAGCCGGGGCGCGTCGGCCCGCCAGCAGTACCAGTCGACGTCCACGTGGGGACGCGTCACGCGGCCGAGGTGGAAGTCCATCGCCCAGCCACCCCGCAGCCAGACCTCGACCCCGGCGCCGCCGGCCACCTCGACAACCTCGTCGATGCTCTCCAACTGCCGTTCCACAAGCCCCCGCACGCGCCGACCCTAACGACCCGACCCCACCCCACCCCACCCCTGCGCTCCGCCCGCCCCGCCCCCCGCCCGCCCCGCCCCCCCGCCCGCCCCCCGCCCGCCCCCGTCGATCATGCAGTTGTGGTGCCCCGCAAAAGTGGCGAGACAGGGCGGATCGGGCACCACATGTGCATGATCGACGAGATGAGGGGCGGGGCGAGGGTGGCGGGAGGGAGCTACGGGGTGGGGTTGGACTCGTAGTGGGTCAGGGTGGGGGAAATGGCGTCGGTGGGGAGGCGGTGGGCGGCCTCCTGGTCGCCGTAGAGCGTCCAGCGGAGGAAGTCGGTGGTGGTGGCGAGGACCTGGGCGAAGCCCGGCCGGCCCGGGGTCAGGTACTCGCCGTGGCCCTGCCCGAGCATGCTGAGGAACGCCTTCGGGCCGGGTGCCCGCTGGTACGCCGCCCGTCCCACCGACAGCGGCACCACCGGGTCGGCCGTGCCGTGGACGAACAGCAGCGGGGCGGGCGGGCCCGCGAAGCTGCCGGCGAGGCCACCGCCGGCGATCACCACACCGGCCCGCAACCGGGGCGAGTGTCCCGAGGTGAACATGCCGGCGGTGGTGAACCCGCCCGCCGAGTGGCCCGCCGCCGCGAACCGGGCCACGTCGAGGTGCCCGGCGAGCGGGTCGCCCCGGCGCCCGTCGAGGCGGACCAGGTGCCGGATGAGCCGCCAACCGTCGGCCGGCTGGTGGCGTACGTCGGCTCGGCTGAAGCGGGCCGCGCCGCGCCGGGTGTGCGGGAAGGCCGGCGCGGCCACCACGAAGCCCGCGGCGGCCCAGCGGACGGTGAGCCCGGCGTGCAGGTCGGGCAGGCTGTCCAGCCCGTGGCTGTAGACGACCACCGGGAACCGTCCGACGGCCACCGCACCACCCTGCGCCGGGTACCAGACGGTCACCGGCAGGGGCCGCGCCGACCCGGGGTCGAGGGTGAACGTACGCACGCCGACGGCGTACGGCCCCTCGGGTGCCTGGCGGGCCGGCGCCCCGGTCACGGCGGTGGCCGGCGCGCAGCCCGCGAGCAGCGCCGTCACCAGCACGGCCACGAGCCGCCTCACCCCCACGGCTCCACGGTAGGTGCCCGCCGGCGCCGATCGGCCCACCATCCGGTTCCCACCGGATCCACCCTGCGGCCGGAACCGTCCCCGGAGCACGCCGGGTTCGGCCGGCGACGGCGTCGCGGGACGGCCCGCGTGGACAGGCTTCGCTAGGGTCACCGGCATGCCTGAGAACTACACCGACCCCAGCGGCAACACCGAGGCTTTCCGCGCCTTCGCCGCCAGCCCCGAGCCGCAGGCGGCGGCCGTCACCGGCAGCCGGCTGCCGATGATCGTCGGTGCGGCCGTGGTCGCCGCCGTCCTGCTCACGCTGGCGGTCTGGCTCGCGGTTGGCTGAGGCCGCTGACGGCGGCAGCCGCCTCCGGGCGGCTCTCCGCCGGCGGCCCGCCCGACCGGCGTCGGCCCTGCTCGGCCTGGTGGTGCTGCTCGCCGGGCTGTCGTACGCGACAGGCATCGCCGGATACAAGTGGCACCTGCACACCAAGGCGGAGCGGTTGCGGGCGGAGGGGGTGCCCGTCCAGGCCGTCGTGGGCCGGCGGCGGGACACCGTGGGGCGCGGCGGCGGCACCGACACGGTCCGGGTGTGGTACGACCACGCCGGCGTGGCGTACTCGAAGCGGATCCTGTGCGGCTCGGCCGGCGGGTGCACGGAGGAGCCACCCCGCACGATGACCCTGTGGGTGGACCCGGACCGGCCGGACGAGTTCGTGACGGAGAACGGCACCACCGACGACTCGGTCTTCGTCCTCAACGCCTGGGGCGGCCTGCCGTTCGGTCTCGTGGTGGCCGGCGTGGGCGGGGTCCTTCTCGCCTCGGCGTACCTGCCGGACGGCCCGTCGGCGCGGTGCCTGCCGCCACGTGGGCCGGGCCGCGACCGGCCCCGCCGCAGCGTCCGCGCCCGGCGGCTGCGCGCCCGGCGTCGCTGACCGGAAGCCCCCGGCCGGGCAGACCGCTGAAGCGGCCGCACCGTTGGATCGGGCGCACCGCTCCGCGCCTCGCGGCCGCCGGCTGCGGGGGCGTGCCGGTCAGCTCGTGCGGGCAACCACCTGCCGGGCCGCGCGGGCGATCTCGCGTTCCTCGTCGGTGGCGATCACGCAGACCGCGACCTCGGCCCCGTCCGGTGAGATGACCCGGTCGCCCTTCCCGGCGTTGCGCTCCGGGTCCACGGCGATGCCGAGCCGGTTCAGCCCGGCCAGGGCGGCGGCGCGGACCGGGGCCGCGTGCTCGCCCACACCAGCGGTGAAGGTGACCGCGTCGACCCGGCCGAGCAGCGCGTAGTACGCCCCCACGTAGCCGGTGATCCGCCGGCAGTAGACGTCGAAGGCGAGCGCGGCCGCCGGGTCCCCGGCGTCACGGCGGTCGAGCACCTCCCGCATGTCGTTGGCGCCGGTGAGCCCGAGCAGCCCGCTGCGGTGGTTGAGCAGGTCGTCGATGTCGTCCACGGAGAGGCCGCCCTCGCGGCGCAGGTGGAAGATGACGGTCGGGTCGATGTCGCCGCTGCGCGTGCCCATGACGAGGCCCTCCAGCGGCGACATGCCCATGGAGGTGGCCACGCTCCGGCCGCCGGCGACCGCGCAGGCGCTCGCCCCGTTGCCCAGGTGCAGCGTGATGGTGTTCGTCTCGTCGTACGGCCGGTCCAGCAGTTCCGCGGTGCGCCGCGAGACGTACGCGTGCGACGTGCCGTGGAAGCCGTAGCGACGGATGCCGTACCGCTCGGCGGTGTCCCGGTCGATCGCGTACGTGGCGGCGGCCTCCGGCAGCGTCCGGTGGAACGCCGTGTCGAACACCGCCACCTGGGGCACGTCCGGCAGCGCGTGGCGGGCCACCTCGATCCCCGCGAGGTTCGGCGGGTTGTGCAGGGGCGCCAACGGCACCAGGTCGCGGATCGCGGCGAGCACGCCGTCGTCGATCCGCACCGGTTCGCCGAACCGCTTCCCGCCGTGCACCACCCGGTGCCCCACCGCGGTCAGGCCCGTGAGGTCCAGGTCGGCCAGGATCTGTCGTACGGCGGTCTCGTGGTCGGCCGGGCCGCCGCCCGGCTCGCCGACGCGCTCGACCGTGCCCTTCGCGCGCACGTCGTCGCCGTCGTAGAGCCGGTACTTCACCGACGACGACCCGCAGTTGAGCACCAGCACCCGGCTCATGTGGCCTCCTCGGCCGTCTCGGCGGCCGCCTGGATCGCGGTGATCGCCACCGTGTTGACGATGTCGGGAACGGTGGCGCCCCGGGACAGGTCGTTGACCGGGCGGCGGAGCCCCTGCATGACGGGTCCCACCGCCACCGCGCCGGCCGAGCGCTGCACCGCCTTGTACGTGTTGTTGCCGGTGTTGAGGTCCGGGAAGATGAACACGGTCGCCCGGCCGGCGACCGGGCTGCCCGGCAGCTTCGTGGCGGCGACCGCCGGGTCGATCGCGGCGTCGTACTGGATGGGGCCCTCGACCAGCAGGTCGGGCCGGCGTTCCCGCACCAGGGCGGTGGCCGCCGCGACCTTCTCCACGTCCGCGCCCGCGCCGGAGCTGCCGGTCGAGTACGACAGCATCGCCACCCGCGGCTCGATGCCGAACCGGGCCGCGGTGCCCGCCGACGAGATCGCGATGTCGGCGAGCTGGGTGGCGTCGGGGTCGCGGTTCACCGCGCAGTCGCCGTACACCAGCACCCGGTCGGCCAGCAGCATGAAGAACACGCTCGACGCGACGGTGACGTCGGGCCGGGTACGGATGATCTCGAAGGCCGGCCGGATGGTGGCGGCGGTGGTGTGCGTCGCTCCGGACACCATGCCGTCGGCGTACCCGGCCCGCACCATCAGCGTCCCGAAGTAGTTGGGTTGCGCCACGATGTCGTGCGCCAGCTCCTCGGTGATGCCCCGGTGCGCGCGCAGGCGGGCGTACTCGGCGGCGAACCCGTCCCGCCACTCGCTGGTGACCGGGTCGACGACCCGTGCGTCACCGAGGTCGACGCCCAGCTCCCGGGCGCGCCGCGCGATCTCGTCCGGCCGGCCGAGCAGGGTCAGGTCGGCGGCGCCCCGACGCAGCAGGATCTCCGCCGCCCGCAGGATGCGCTCCTCACCGCCCTCCGGCAGCACCACGTGGCGCCGCGCGGTGCGGGCCCGGTCGATCAGCTCGTTCTCGAACATCAGCGGCGTGACCCGCGTGGAACGGCTGACCCGCAGGCGGCCGGCCAGGTCGGCGGTGTCCACGTGCGCCTCGAACGCGCCGAGGGCCGCCTCGACCTTGCGCGGGTTGCCGGCGCTCGGCCGGCCCTCGATTCGGCTGGACGCGGCGACCGTGTCGTAGCTGTCGGTGCGTACGGAGAGCACGGCGAGGCCGGTGTTGAGCTTCTCCACGAGCCGCATGACGCGCGGGTCCGGCTGCTCGCCGAGGGTGAGTACGAGCCCCGCCAGCGACACCTGACCGGCCACGTGCGCGGCGCTCGCCGCGACGAGCAGGTCGGCGCGGTCGCCCGGGGTGATCATCAAAGCGCCCGGGGTCAGGTGGTCGAGCAGGATCGGCACCTGCGCCGCGCCGACCACGTAGTCGAGCACGTCCCGGCCGAGCGCCGCGTCGTCGCCGGCCAGCAGGGTGGCGTCGAGCGCCGCGGCCACCTCGGCCACCGTCGGCGCGGAGACGCTCGGGACCTCCGGGATGGCGTACGCGGGAACCGGCAGGTCCGGCAGCGTCATCGGCCCGGGGACCCGGTTGGCGATCACCGCCAGCACGGTGGCGCCGAGGTCCGCGAGGTCGTGGTACGCGCCACGGGCGGCCGCCGCGATGGCCGCCGGCTCCTGCCCGAAGCCGTCCACGACGGGCACCACCACGCTGCCGAACTCGGTGGCCAGCCGGGCGTTGAACGCGAGTTCGCGAGGGCGGGCCGGGTCGCCGGTGTCGTCGAAGTCGCTTCCCACCACGACGACCGCCGGGCAGTGCCGTTCGACCGCCCGGTACCGCTCGACGATGCGGGAGATCAGCTCTTCCCGGCGGCCGTCGGCGACCAGGGTGGTGGCCTCGGCGTAGGTCGCGCCGGCCAGGTCGTCCAGCGGCAGGTCGAGCCGGTAGCGCTCGCTGAGCAGGGCGAGTATCGGGTCGGGGCCGGTGCCGGCGATCAGCGGCCGGAACACGCCGATCCGCCCGACCTGGCGGGAGAGCAGCTCGGCCAGCCCGAGTGCGATGGTGGACTTGCCCCCGCCCGACCCCACGCTGGTGACATACACGCTCCGCGCCACGATCCCACCCTAGAAGATCGCGTGACCGACTGCCCGAGACCTTCGTCGCACCGACCCGGGCCGTCCGACCCCAGCCCCAGTCCCAGTGATCATGAAGTTATTGCCCTCGACGCCGGCGTGTCGCGGCAATAACTTCATGATCACCGGGGCGGGGTGGGGTGGGGCCGGGGGTTACTCGTCGTCTTCGTCGTCCAGGCGGGCCAGCCAGGTGGCGAAGCGCTCCACGGGGGTCTCGAACTCCGGGTTCAGGTCGACGAAGTCGCGCAGGCGCTCGGCCAGCCACTCGATGCTGATCTGCTCGTCGCCCCGGCGCTCGACCAGCTCCTCGATGCCGCGGTCGGTGAAGTACATCGGTACGTCCTCGTGTCGGGGCCCGGCGTGACGCCGGGCGGGTCTGTCCACCGACGCGGCCGGGGCAGGGCCGTCCTCGACGGCCCTGCCCCGGCGTACGACGGTGCGGTCAGGTCACGGGCGGGGGAGAGCCGCCTCGATCAGCGCGTTCTGCTCGACCTCGTGCATCTTGGCCGAGCCGACCGACGGGGCGGCCGCAGCCGGGCGGGAGATCCGCCGCAGCCGCACGTCCGCGAGGTGCTCCAGCAGGTTCAGCGCGACGAACGACCAGGCGCCCTGGTTGGCCGGCTCCTCCTGCACCCAGGCGAAGTCCTCGGCGTTCGGGTACTGCGCCAGCGCGGCCCGGATCTCCTCGACCGGCATCGGGTAGAGCTGCTCGATGCGGATGATCGCGGTGTCGGTGATGCCGCGCTCCTGGCGGGCCTGGAACAGGTCGTAGTAGAGCTTGCCCGAGCAGAGCAATACCCGCTTCACCGACTCCGGCGCCGGGGCGGCCGAGTCGGCCAGCACCGGCTGGAACGTGCCGGTGGTGAAGTCCTCGACCGAGGAGACGCAGAGCCGGTGCCGCAGCAGCGACTTCGGCGTGAACACCACCAGCGGCTTGCGCTTCGGCGACAGCGCCTGGCGACGCAGCAGGTGGAAGTAGTTCGCCGGCGTCGTCGGGATGGCGACGCGCATGTTGTCTTCGGCGCAGAGCTGGAGGAACCGCTCCGGGCGGCCGGACGTGTGGTCCGGGCCCTGGCCCTCGTGCCCGTGCGGCAGCAGCAGGGTCACGGCGGAGCGCTGGCCCCACTTGACCTCGCCGGAGGACACGAACTCGTCGATCACCGACTGGGCGCCGTTGACGAAGTCGCCGAACTGGGCCTCCCAGCAGACCAGCGCGTTGACGTTCTCGACCGAGTAGCCGTACTCGAAGCCCATCGCCGCGTACTCGCTGAGCAGCGAGTCGTGCACGAAGAACCGGGAACGCTCGCCGTCGCCGGTCAGGGACTGGAGAGGCAGGTAGTCCTCGCCGGTCCGCGCGTCCACGATCGAGGCGTGCCGCTGCACGAACGTGCCGCGGCGCGAGTCCTGACCGGCGAGCCGGACGGTGACCCCGTCGTTGAGCAGCGAGCCGAACGCGATGATCTCGCCGAAGCCCCAGTCGATGTTGCCCTCGACGGACATCTTGGCGCGCCGGTCGAGCAGCTGCTGGATCCGCTTGTGCGGGGTGAAACCCTCGGGCAGGTTGACGTGCGCGTCACCGACCGCCCGGACGAGGGACGCGTCGATGGCGGTGTCGACCTGCGGCTCCGGCTCCTCCTCGCGGCGTGGCCGGCTGAGCTGCCGCGGCGTGGTGGCGGCGTCGCGGGTGGCCTTGAAGACCCGCTCCAGCTGCGCCTGGTAGTCGCGCAGCAGCTCCTCCGCGTCCTCGACGGTGATGTCACCGCGACCGATCAGCTCCTCGGTGTAGAGCTTCCGCACCGAGCGCTTCGAGTCGATGATCTTGTACATCTCCGGGTTGGTCATCGACGGGTCGTCGCCCTCGTTGTGCCCGCGCCGGCGGTAGCAGACCATGTCGATCACGACGTCCTTGTTGAACGCCTGCCGGTACTCGAACGCCAGCCGGGCGACCCGGACCACGGCCTCGGGGTCGTCGCCGTTGACGTGGAAGATCGGCGCCTGGATCATCCGGGCCACGTCGGTGCTGTAGAGGCTCGACCGGGAGTACTTCGGCGCGGTGGTGAAGCCGACCTGGTTGTTGACGACCACGTGCACGGTGCCGCCGGTGCGGTAGCCGCGCAGCTGGGAGAGGTTGAGCGTCTCGGCCACCACGCCCTGGCCCGCGAAGGCCGCGTCACCGTGCACCGCGAGCGGCAGCACGGTGTAGCCCTCGAGCTTGAGGTCGATCCGGTCCTGCTTGGCCCGGACGATGCCCTCCAGCACCGGGTCGACGGCCTCCAGGTGGGACGGGTTCGCGACCACCGAGACCTTGACCGCGTGGGCGCCGTCAGGCGTCGTGAACTTGCCGTTCTGGCCCAGGTGGTACTTCACGTCGCCCGAGCCCTGCGTCGAGCGCGGGTCGAGGTGCCCCTCGAACTCCGAGAAGATCTTCTCGTACGGCTTGCCGACGATGTTGGCCAGCACGTTGAGCCGGCCGCGGTGCGCCATGCCGATGACGACCTCGTCGAGGCCGCTCTCGGCGGACGCCTCCAGCACCTCGCCGAGCAGCGGGATGAGCGACTCGCCGCCCTCCAGCGAGAAGCGCTTCTGGCCGACGTACTTGGTCTGGAGGAAGGTCTCGAACGCCTCGGCGGCGTTCAGCCGGTTGAGCACGTGCTTCTGCTCGTCCGCGGACGGCTTCTCGTACTTGCGCTCCACCCGCTCCTGGATCCAGCGCCGCTCCTCCGGGTCCTGGATGTGCATGTACTCGATGCCGACCCGCCGGCAGTACGAGTCGCGCAGCACGCCGAGGATCTCGCGCAGCTTCATCCGCTGCTTGCCCGCGAAACCGTTGACCGGGAAGGTGCGGTCCAGGTCCCACAGGGTCAGCCCGTGCTGGAGCACGTCCAGGTCGGGGTGCTTGCGGATCTTGAACTCGAGCGGGTCGGTGTCGGCCATGAGGTGGCCCCGGACCCGGTACGCGTGGATCAGCTCGTGCACGCGGGCCGTCTTGTTGATCTGGCCCTCGCTGTCGACCGCGACGTCGCGCACCCAGCGCACCGGCTCGTACGGGATCCGCAGCGAGGTGAAGATCCCGTCGTAGAAGCCGTGCTCGCCGAGGATCAGCTCGTGCATGACCTTGAGGAACTCGCCGGACTGCGCGCCCTGGATGACCCGGTGGTCGTACGTGCTGGTCAGCGTGATGACCTTGCTGACCGCCAGCTCGGCGAGGGTGGCCTCGGACATGCCCTGGTACGGCGCCGGGTACTCCATCGCGCCGACGCCGATGATGGCGCTCTGCCCCTGCATGAGCCGCGGCATGGAGTGCACCGTGCCGATGCCGCCCGGGTTGGTGAGCGAAATCGTGGTGCCCGCGTAGTCGTCCATGGTCAGCTCGTTGCGACGGGCGCGCCGGACCACGTCCTCGTACGCCTGCCAGAACTGCCGGAAGTCCATCTTCTCGCAGCCCTTGATGGACGGGACCACCAGGTTGCGGCTGCCGTCGGGCCGGACCAGGTCGATGGCGATGCCGAGGTTGACGTGCTCCGGGCGGACCAGCGCCGGCTTGCCGTCGACCTCGGCGTAGGAGTTGTTCATCTCCGGGTGCTGGACCAGCGCCCGGACCATCGCGTAGCCGATGAGGTGCGTGAAGCTGACCTTGCCGCCGCGCCCCCGGGCGAGGTGGTTGTTGATCACGATGCGGTTGTCGACCAGCAGCTTGGCCGGGACGGCCCGCACGCTGGTGGCGGTCGGCACGCTCAGCGAGGCGTCCATGTTCTGGACGATCTTGGCGGCGACGCCACGCAGCGGGGTGGTCTGCGGGCCGGTGGCCTTCGCCGCGGTCGCGGCGGGCTTGGCCGCCGGCTTGGCGGGAGCGGCCGGCTTCGCCGGCGCGGCCGGGGCGGCGGCCTTGGCGGGCTCGGGGCGGGCCGGGGCCGGCTTCGTCTCGGCCGGCTTGGCGGCGGGCTGGGTCACCGTGGCCACGGCCTCCTGCTGCTCGGCGGGCTCCGGCGCGGCGGCGGGCGCCGGCTTCGCGTCGGGGCGTGCCGTGGCGGCGCCCGGGGCCGGGCGGTAGTCGGCGAAGAAGTCGTGCCAGGCCGAGTCGACGCTCTTCGGATCCGCGAGGTACCGCTGGTACATCTCTTCGACGATCCACTCGTTCGGGCCGAAACCCGCCAGTGGGTTCTCCTGCGAAGTCTGCTGGGTCGACACGGCCGGTAATCGCCTCTTTCACGCGGGTGTGGTGTGGCACGCGGTGCCCGGCGGGCCCGTTATCACGAGCCCGTGCGGGACCTCCAAGGCTACGCCGTACGGATCCCTCAGGCATTTCCGCCTCCGCCGGGTGGTCCGTTTCACAGAAGATGCCAGAAGTTCGGAATGCGCTGCGTGCACGGTTCCCACCTGCTACGGCAGGACTGAGTACGGGTACCGATGCGCGGTGGGCCGGCCGTCGGCAGGATCGGCGCCATGGATCGGACGGGGTCGGGCGGGCGGTACGGGCGCAGCCTGGCCGTCGCGTCGGGGTGGTACGCGACGGCGATCGCGGCGGTGGTCGTGGGCACGATGAGCGTGCCCGACCCGCCGCCGCGGGACTGCTCGGCGCTGTTCAGCTGCCTCACCCCGGCCGAGTCGCTGGCCCTCGCGGGGCTGGTCTGGGGTGCGCCGGTGCTCGCCGGGATGCTGGTCGTCACCGCGGTGGTGAACGCCGTGGTCGTCCGCCGGGTCGCGTCGGCCGTCCTGGCCGGCACCCTGTCCGTGGCGGTCACCGTCGCGGTCGCCGCCACGGCGGCCGGCGTCTACCTGGGCGGCCGGTCGTGAAGCGGCTCGGCCTCGGCGGGCTCTTCTTCGCCTGGCTCTACGGCGTGCCGTTCCTGCTGGCGGTCGGGCTGATGCGGCGGGCGGCCACGCCGTACACGCCGACGCGCGAGGCCGCGCGGGCGTTCGGCGCGACCACCGACGCCCTGCTGACCGCCGGGCTCCTGCTGGGCGCCGCGTTGCCGCTGGTCGGGCTGCTGGTGGCCCGGCTCGCCGAGGAGCGCCTCTGGTGGCGGCACTTCGCCTGGGCGCTCGGTGGGACGGCGCTGCTCTACCTCGCGGTCGCGCTGGCCGGCAGCACGGCGACCGGTCCCCTGATCGGTCACACCCCGGCTCACCAGGAGCCGGTCCCGCCGGTCGGCCACTGCGTCCCGGTGAGCGGCGGCCGGGGCTGCCCCGGCGGCTGATCCGCGCCGACGCCCGCCCGCCCCCCGCCACGGCGGAGCGACGCCGCCGGCAAAGAGCGGCGTCCGCGGCGCGAGCCGTGGCCCACACCGGGCGTCATGCCCACACCGGGAGCGACCCCCGCAGCGGGGGCGACGCCCGGGGCGGCGGTGCCGCCCCGGGCGTGCCGTCAGGAGATGTCCCGCCGGCGCAGGATGAGGGTGCCGGCCACCCCGGTCACCACCGCGTACCCGATGAGCACGGCGGCGCCGGCCCACCGGGGCGGGTTGCCCGGGATCTCGGTGCCGGCGACCATCAGCGACGACGCCAGCGACGGCACCAGCAGCTGGAGGTCGTTGATCCAGTCGCCGAACCGGGCGGCCAGGACGCTGATGGCGATCGCCGCGCCGATGGTGCCGCCCAGGTAGAGCAGGATGCCGGTCACCGTGGCGCCGATCTGGCTGCGGATCAGCACGCCCAGCCCCACGCCGAGGATCCCCCAGAGGAGGTAGGCGAGCCCGTTCAGCCCGATCGCCTCCCAGGCGGCCACGTTACCGAGCTGGTTGCCGACACCGATGCTCTCCAGGACCGCCGCTCCGGCGACCAGGTTGAGCCCGGTGGTGACCACCCAGAACAGCACCGCGAGCAGCGCGGCGGCGGCCAGCTTCGCGATCATCACGGCGCTGCGGTGCGGCGCGGTGAGGAACGTGGTGGTCACCGTCTGGTGGAAGAACTCGCTGGTCACCACGATGATGCCGAGCAGCATCACGATGAGCAGGCCGAAGAACTGGCCGGTGGTGAACAGGTTCGCCGACAGCGCGTCCGGGTGGGCCGCGGCCGCCAGCTGTGCGGCCTGCTCGGGCGGCATCTCCCCGAGGTCGCCGCTGGTCAGCGCGTCGGACTGGAGCCAGTTGACGAGCAGGGTGAGCGCCCACAGCGGCAGCGAGATGAGCGCGAACACCCACCAGGTGTTGGTCGTACGGATCTTGAGCAGTTCGGCTCGGACGAGGTTCATCGAATGCCCGCCTTTCCGGCCGTCAGCTCCAGGAAGACCCCTTCGAGGTCGGGTCGCTCCGTGGTGAGTTCGTGCAGCTCGACACCGGCGGCCAGGGCGGTCCGCCCGACCGTGGCGGCGTCCACCCCGCTGACGAGCAGCGCGCCCTGCCCGTCGGCGTCGACGGTGGCGGACTGGCCCTTCAGGGCGGTCGTGAGCGCCTCGGCCTGCGGGGTGCGGACCCGTACGCGGACGCCCTGCGTCATCGAACCGATCACCTGGTCGACCGGTCCCTGCCGGACCAGCTGGCCGGCCGCGATGATCACCACGTCGTCGGCGAGGAGCTGCATCTCCGAGAGCAGGTGGCTGGAGACCAGCACGGTGCGACCCTCGTGGGCCAGGCCCTTGAGGAATCCGCGCATCCACCGGATGCCCTCCGGGTCCAACCCGTTGGCCGGCTCGTCGAGGATCAGCACCCGCGGGTCGCCGAGCATGGCGGCGGCGATGCCGAGCCGCTGCTTCATGCCGAGCGAGTAGCCCTTGAACTTGCGCTTGGCGGCCGGCGTCAGCCCGACCAGGGCGAGCGCCTCGTCGGCCCGCTGCCGCGGCAGGCCGGCCGCCGCGCAGATCACCCGCAGGTGGTTGACGCCGGTCCGGCCCTTATGCGCGCTGGACGCCTCCAGCACGGCGCCCACGTGCCGCAGCGGCTCGCTGAGGTCGGCGTACCGGTGGCCGCTGATGGTCGCCGTGCCGCTGGTCGGCGTGACCAGGTTCAGCAGCATGCGCAGGGTCGTGGTCTTCCCGGCGCCGTTCGGGCCGAGGAAGCCGGTCACCCGGCCCGGCTGGATCGTGAAGGACAGGTTGTTGACCGCCCGGACGTTCTTGTACTGCTTCGTCAGGCCGGACACCACGATCTGACCGTCACTGGTGGGGCTTCGCTGCCCGTCAGACATCGTTCTCCTCCCGTGCGGGTGGCGTCGAGGTACGCCGTTGCACAGCGTGACGGTCGCGCGCAACAAGGTCAATCAGGCTCGGTCCGTAGGCGCGCGTCCGTCTCCGGCAGGATCCGGCTCATCCTCAGGGTGGACGGATTGCGCCTGGGCACCGCACGCCGGGCCGATCACGTCGGGTGTTTTCACGCCGTGCTCGGCCCCGGCAGCGCGATCCACGTGGCCCGGGCGTTGGCGAGCAGCGTTCCGTCCGGGCCGTACAGGCTGGTGCGCACGCGGGCCTTGCGCCCGTCGACGCCGACCGTCACGCCGGTCACCACGCACTCGTCGCCCGGCTCGGGCAGCGCGTCGACCTGCGCGGCGATCCGGCCCAGGACGTACGGCCGGCCGGGCGCGATCACGGCCCATCCGCCGGGGCAGTCCAGCGCCGCCCAGACCGTCGCCCCGCTCACGGCGGCCGGGACGCGGAACGGCGCGGCGGTGCGGCCGTCCGGCAGCCGGCCCGGGAAGATCCGCAGCCCGTCGGGCCGTCGCGGCCCGCAGACGTAGCAGCCGGGGAAGGGGTGGTCGACCAGCCCGGGGTACGCGGCCGACGCGGCGACCGCGGTGGGCAGGTCCACGGGCGGCACCACGGCGTCGACGGCGGCCGTCGGGCGTACCTCGGCGACCACGAGCCCGGCCGGGTCCCGGACCTCGCCGTCGACCAGCGCCAGCGGGGTGTCCAACGGTGGCGGCCGGCGCAGCGTCACCTCGACGGGCCCGTCGCCGTCGCCGTCGACGGCGGCGGCGAAGGTCCCGGCGCTCCACCCTCCGTTACCGGAACCGGGTGGCCCGTTGTAACGGGATTCGATGCGCATCGCCTGACCTCCGGGAGTACGGCCCGGCCACGCCGCCGGGCTCCGCGGGGCAGCCTCGCACGTGGCCGCGCGGGCCGTACACACGCCGTGGCCGGCCGTCGTTCACCGGATCGACACTCCTCGCCACCCGGGCCGGCAACCCGCGGCCCTTACACAGTTCCCATGGCCGTTCTGCACGCCGCTGGTGCACCCCTGACGACCAGCGGTTACACCCTGCTGATCGCCGACGACCCGACCCAGGTCGCGGCCGCGCAACGCCTGCGCCACGAGGTGTTCGCCACCGAACTCGGCGCCACCCTCCTGCCCGGCGACGCCGGGCTGGACGTGGACCCGTTCGACCCGTACTGCGACCACCTGATCGTCCGGCAGGAGAGCACCGGGGCGGTGGTCGGCACGTACCGGCTGCTGCCCCCCGGCCGGACCGACCGGCGGTACTCCGAGGACGAGTTCGACATGGCGTCGCTCGGCGCGCTGCGCGACGACCTGGTCGAGGCGGGGCGGTCCTGCGTGCACCCGGACCACCGCACCGGCGCGGTGATCAACCTGATGTGGGCCGGCATCGCCCGCTACCTGCACCTGCGCGGATCACGCTGGCTGGGCGGCTGCGCCTCGGTGCCGGTGGACGACGGGGGGCGGGCGGCGGCGTACGTGTGGGAGCAGGCCCAGGCCCGGCACCTCGCGCCGCCGCCGTTGCGCGTGAGCCCGCGGCGCCCGTGGTTCGCCGAGGCGCCGGCCGACCCGGTGCCGGGCGAGGGCGACGTCCGCGCGCTGGTGCCGCCGCTGCTGCGGGGCTACCTGCGGCTGGGCGCCTGGATCTGCGGCGAGCCGGCGTACGACCCGGACTTCGGGGTCGCCGACTTCTACGTCCTGCTCTCCCTCGACCGGATGAACCCCCGCTACCTGCGGCACTTCCTCGGCGAGGTGGCGCAGTGACCGCCGCGCCCCACGACCTCTGGCGACCCTCGTCCGGCTGCGGCGACCAGTGCCTGCCGGCGCCGGGCGAGGTGCCGGCCGTCCCGGCGGCCCGCCGGGTGGGCCGGCTGCTCGCCGGGGTCGGGATGCTGCTGCTCGGGGCGGGGCTGGCCGCGCTGCTGCCGGTGCTGCCCGCACGGGACGGGCAGGCCGCGGTGCGTGCCTGGGCCCGGGGGACCGCACGCGCGTTCGGGGTGCGCCTGATTGTCCGTGGCCGGCTGCCTCGCCGCCGGGCGCTGCTGGTCGCCAACCACGTGTCCTGGTTGGACATCCTGGTCGTGCTCGCCGTGTCGCCGTCGCGGATGGTGGCGAAGCGGGAGGTCCGGTCCTGGCCGCTGGTCGGGCTGCTGGCCACGGCCGCGGGCACGGTCTTCGTGGACCGGACCCGGCCGCGGGACCTGCCGGCGACCGTGGGCCGCGTCGCCGACGCGCTGCGCGGGGGCCAGGCCGTGGCGGTCTTCCCGGAGGGTACGACCTGGTGCGCCGGGGACGGCGCGGTCGACTGCCGCCCCGGCGGGGGGTTCCGGCCGGCCATGTTCCAGGCGGCGGTCGACGCGGGCGCCCCGATCGTGCCGCTGCGGATCGCCTACCGCTGCACGGCCACCGGGAACGCCACGACGGCCACAGCCTTCCTCGGCGAGGAGACCCTGCTGAGTTCGGTACGCCGGGTGGTCGCGGCCCGGGGGCTGGAGGTTACGGTGACGGTCGCCGCGGCCCTGCACCCGAGCGCAGACGCCGACCGGCGGGTGCTGGCCCGGGCCGCCGAGTCGGCCGTGCACCTGGTGCCCGCCGGGGCCACCGCGCCGCGGCCGACCGCCAGCCCGCTCGCGCCCGCGCTCACCGGCACGCCCGTGGCGGCCGCCGCGGCGCTTCCCGGGACCCCGCTGGCGGACGCCACCGAGCACACCGGCCCGCGGGAGCTCGACCTGGCGGCGTGAGGGGCGTCGCGACAGTCTTGTGATGTCGCGATGTATCGCGTTACCGTCCTCTCGTCGGACGCGCCGTCGCGCGTCCCCGAGGGGAGGACGCCATGGCCGGTTGGACGGTCGACAGCCCGCAGCGGCTGATCCTGGACGGGTCGGTCACCCGGCTCCACGTACGCCTGTTCAGTGGCCGGCTGAACGTGGTGGCCACCGACGGGCCGGCCCGGATCGACATCACCCGGGTGGGCCGCCGGCCCGTCCTGGTCGAGCACCACGAGGGCCGGCTCTCGGTACGGCAGGAGCGGAACTGGCGCTGGTTCTGGCCGTTCGGCTTCTGGCCCCGCGTCGACGTCTCGATCGCCGTCCCCGCGCACGCGTCGGCCGACCTGCGCCTGGTCGACGGCTCGCTGGTCGCCTCGGGCCTGCGCGAGCACACCCGGGCCGACGTGACCTCCGGCCAGATCACCCTCATGGGCCTGCGCGGCACCACCTCCGCGAAGATCGTCTCCGGGCCGGTAGAGGCGCTCGGTGTGGCCGGCGACCTGCACCTGGAGACCGTGTCCGGCGAGGTGATCCTCGCCGACAGCGCCGCCGGGCAGGTCCGGGCGCAGACCGTCTCCGGTGCCATCACGTGCGACCTCGACAACCCCCGGCGCAGCGAGATCCGGCTGCACACGATCTCCGGCAGCATCACGGTCCGGGTCCGGCAGGACAGCGACCTCACCGTCCAGCTGCACACCACGTCCGGCCGCATCACCAGCGGATTCCCGCAGGTGCGCACGGCGTCGACCATCGGCTCGGTGTCCAACAGCGAGGGAGTGCTCGGCGCGGGCGAGGGTAAGCTCTGGGCGTCCGCCACGTCCGGCAGCATCGCGCTGCTCGCCCGCCCGGTGGACGACGACGAGGAGGAGGAGCTGCCGTGACGGGCGTGTTCAGTCACGGGCGGCTGCGTCTCTACCTGCTGAAGCTCCTCGACGACGGTCCGAAGCACGGCTACGAGCTGATCCGGCTGCTGGAGGACCGCTTCCTCGGCCTGTACGCGCCCAGCGCCGGCACCATCTACCCCCGCCTCCAGCGGCTGGAGGCGGAGGGTCTGGTCACCCACACGGCGGCCGGCGGCCGGAAGACGTACGAGATCACCGCGGCCGGCCGTGCCGAGCTGCGCCAGCGGGCCGACGAGCTGGCCACCCTCGAATCGGACATCGCGGCCTCCGTGGAGGATCTGTCCGCCCTCGCGGGCGAGATCCGCAGCGAGGTACGCGGCTCGGTCCGCGACCTCAAGCGGGAGCTGCGCGAGGCCACCCGGCAGACCCGGCAGAGCCGGCAGAACCGCTGGGAACCGACGTTCGCGTCCGCGCCGCCGTTCCCGCCTCCACCCGCGGAACCCGGGCCGCATCCCGACCTGCTGGCCGAGTTCGACCAGCGGCTCGCCGCCTTCGCGGGCGAGGTGGGCCGGCTGGCCCGGTCCCGCCGGTTCAGCGACACCCAGCTGCGGACGGCGATCCGGCTGCTCGACGGCGCCCTGGACGGGCTGCGCCGGCTGCTGCGCTGACGGCGGCCGGCCGCACCGGGCCCGGTGCGTGGCCTCGGGCCCTCCGGGCGGCTCACAGGCTTTTTGCAGGATGCGTCCAGCGCCGGCCCAGCCGGGTCACCGATGATGGGGCCATGCCCGCTACCCAGACCGAGGCGCGACTGCTCGTCGTCGAGGACGACCCCAACATCCTCGAACTGCTCTCCGCGAGCCTGCGCTTCGCGGGCTTCGACGTGGCCACCGCGACGAGCGGCAGTTCCGCGCTCACCGCCGCCAAGGACCACCGCCCGGACCTCGTGGTGCTCGACGTGATGCTGCCCGACCTGGACGGCTTCGAGGTCATCCGGATGCTGCGCGAGGGCGGCACGCGTACACCGGTGGTCTTCCTGACCGCCCGGGACGCCACGGACGACAAGATCCGCGGTCTGACCCTCGGTGGCGACGACTACGTCACCAAGCCGTTCAGCCTGGAGGAGCTGACCGCCCGGATCCGGGCCGTGCTGCGCCGCACCAGCAGCGGCGAGCAGGCGCCGTCCCGGCTCACCTTCGCCGACCTGGAGCTGGACGAGGAGACCCACGAGGTCTACCGGGCCGGCCAGCGGGTGCAGCTGTCGCCCACGGAGTTCAAGCTGCTGCGCTACCTGATGCTGAACGCCAACCGGGTGCTCTCCAAGGCGCAAATCCTCGACCACGTCTGGAACTACGACTTCCGCGGTGACGACAACATCGTCGAGTCGTACATCTCCTACCTGCGCCGCAAGGTGGACACCACCCAGCCCCGACTGATCCACACCCTCCGGGGCGTCGGGTACGTGCTCCGCAAGCCGGCGGCGTGAACGCGGTCCAACAGGCGAAGGGACGGCTGCGGAGCGTACCGCTGCGGGTGAAGCTGGTCACCGCGGTCCTCACGCTGGTGGCCCTCGCCCTCATCGTGATCAGCTCGCTGACCACGTTCTTCCTCCGCAGCTACCTGGTGGGGCAGGTGGACGGGCAACTGCGCGGCGCGAGCCAGACGCTCGGCGCGCTCATCCCGGCCCTGAAGACCCGGCAGGTCACCGCCACGCTGCCCAGCGACTACGTGGTGGTGCTGGCCGGCCCCGGCGGGGTCACCCAGCCGAACTACGACCCGATCTCGCTGGACCCGCAGCAGCTGCCCCGCTTCCCGACCGACGTGGCGGGGTTCGCCCACCTCGAGGGGGAGCCCTTCACCGTCCGCTCCGAGGACGGCCGGATCCGGTGGCGGGTGTACTACGCGGCGCAGGAGGGGGACCAGGTCCTGGCCGTGGGGCAGCCGCTCACCGACGTCGACCGCGCGGTGCAACGGCTGGTCTGGATCGACCTGCTGGTGGGCGGCGCGGTGCTGGTCATGCTGGCCTCGGTCGGCGCCGCCATCGTCCGGACGAGTCTCAAACCACTCGTCGAGATCGAGCGGACGGCGGCCGCCATCGCCGGCGGCGACCTGACGCGCCGGGTGCCCGACCCCGAGGAGGGCCAGGAGTTCCCCACCTCGGAGCTGGGCCGGCTCTCCCGCGCCCTGAACGCGATGCTCACCCAGATCGAGGCCGCGTTCACCGCGCGGGCCGCCTCGGAGACCGCGGCGCGTTCCGCCGAGTTCGCGGCCCGCGACGCGGCCGTCGCCGCGCAGGCGTCCGAGGCGCGGGCCCGGCGGTCCGAGGAGCGGATGCGGCAGTTCGTGGCGGACGCCTCGCACGAGCTGCGCACACCGCTGACCACCATCCGCGGCTTCGCCGAGCTGTACCGGCAGGGCGCGGCGCGGGAGCCGGGGGAGACCGCAGGCCTGCTGCGCCGGATCGAGGACGAGGCGTCCCGCATGGGGCTGCTCGTGGAGGACCTGCTGCTGCTCGCCCGGCTGGACCGGGAGCGGCCGATCTCCCTGGCGCCCGTGGAGCTGCCGGTGCTCGCCGGCGACGCCGTCCAGGCCGCCCGGGCCGTGGCCCCGGACCGCCGCATCGAGCTGGACATCGCGCCCGGCTCCGGGCCACTCGTGGTGTACGGGGACGACGCCCGGCTCCGGCAGGTGATCGGCAACCTGATGACCAACGCGTTGACGCACACGCCCGCGGACGCCTCGGTGACCCTGCGGCTGCGGGCCGAGCCGGGCAACCTCGCGGTCGTCGAGGTGGCCGACACGGGCCCCGGTCTCACCCGCGAGCAGGCGGAACGGGTCTTCGAGCGGTTCTACCGGGCCGACGCGGCCCGGACGAGGCGGGCCGGCGGCAACACCGGCACGGGCCTCGGTCTGGCCATCGTGGCGGCGCTGGTGGGCGCCCACCACGGCACCGTCGAGGTGGCGGAGACACCCGGCGGCGGGGCCACGTTCCGCGTACGGCTGCCGCTCGTTCCCGAGACCGACGAGAGCGGCGAGTGACTTTCAGCCAACTTCCAGGCCCGTTCCAGGCGGGTCGCAGTGGCACGGGAGAAGGTGGATCCATGACCGAGTACGAGTCCGACCCGCAGCACCGGCCGGCGACCACCGACGCCGAGCCGTCGCACCCCACCGCCGAGCTGCCGCGCGTGGAGCGCGCGCAGTCCGACTCCCCGACCACCGACCCGGCCCCGGCCGGCCCGGTCGCCCGGGACGCCGACCAGACCACCGCTCTCACCCCCGGCTCCGCCACCCCGGAGCCCGCCGGCACCGACGGCGCCCCCGCCCCCGACACCGCGGGCGCCGAGCCGACCGTGCCGGTCGCCACGACCGCCGGCGCCGCCGCGGGCGCCGAGCCGACCGCGCCGGTCGCCACGAGCCCGTACGCGCCCGGCGGGAGCTACCAGCCGCCGGCCACCCCGAGCTTCCCGGGGCAGCCGACCGCCGGCCAGCCGAGCCACCCCGTCTCCGGCCAGCCCGGCTACCAGCAGCCGGCCGGCGGCGCCTACCACCCGGGCGGCCACTGGTACGCCAACCAGCACTCCGGCTGGGCCGGCGGGGGCCAGCCGGGTGCCGCGCAGCACCCGTACGGCCAGCAGCCGCAGCACCCCGGTCACCAGCCCCAGCACCCCGGCCAGCAGCCGCAGCACCCCGGGCAGCCGGTGCCGCCGTGGGCCGCCGCCGCCCCCGGCGCCGGGCCCCGGCCCAGCCGGATCGCCAAGTTCGCGGGCGCCGGCGTCGCGGTCTTCGCGCTGATGCTCGGCTCCGGCGTCGCCGGCGGGGCGCTCGCCATGGCGCTCGACGGCGACGGCACGACCATCACCCGCACCTACTCGGCCGCGCCGGTCATCAACAGCGCGGACCTGCCGAAGATCGCCGCTTCGGTGCAGGACAGCGTCGTCTCCATCGCCACCGACAGCGGCGAGGGCTCCGGCGTGATCCTCAGCGCCGACGGCTTCGTCCTCACGAACAACCACGTGGTCGCCTCGGCCAGCGGCAACACGGTCCGCGTGGTCTTCGCCGACGGCACGACCGCCGAGGCGGAGATCAAGGGCACCGACCCGAAGACCGACCTCGCCGTGGTGAAGGCCAACGGGGTGAAGGACCTGAAGGCGGCCACCTTCGGCGACAGCGACGCCATGCAGGTCGGCGACCAGGTGCTCGCCCTCGGCAGCCCGCTGGGCCTGCAGGGCTCGGTGACCGCCGGCATCCTCAGCGCCCGGGACCGCACCATCCAGGCCGGTGAGGGCCAGCAGCAGGACCCGCGCCAGGCTGCCTCCTCCATCGCCGGCCTGCTCCAGACCGACGCGCCGATCAACCCGGGCAACTCCGGCGGCGCGCTGGTCAACACCCGCGGTGAGGTGATCGGCATCAACACCGCCATCGCCACCTCGGGCCAGAGCACCGGCAACATCGGCGTCGGCTTCGCCATCCCGAGCAACAAGGCCAAGGACGTCGCGGGCAAGCTCCAGCGCGGCGAGAAGGTGAGCCACCCGTCGCTCGGCGTCAGCGTCAACATGGCCGAGGGCGGCGGCGCGCTGGTCGCCTCGGTCACCCCCGGCAGCGCGGCCGAGAAGGCCGGGCTCCAGCGGGGCGACGTCATCACCCGCTTCGGCGACAAGGTGATCAACGACTCGGACGACCTGGTCGGCGCGGTCCAGGCCGGCAAGGTGGGCGACCGGGTCGAGGTGCACTTCAAGCGAAATGGCGCCGAGCAGAGCGCAACCGTGACGCTCGCCGAGACGTCGTAGTCCGTATCGAGACCTGCCTCCTCCCTCCGGCGGCGGGTGACGGGGTCAAGGGGGTTGGCTCCGTCACCCGCCGCCACCTTCTTCCGACGGCGGTTCACCCGGTCCGGGTGAACCGCCGTCACCCGTGCCGGGGGCAGTGTCGGCAGCACCGGCGAGGGGAGGGACGGAATGGGTACGGCAGCCGTCGCCCGCGAGGACCAGCGGATCCAGCAGGACGTCCTGGCCGAGCTGGCCTGGGACCCGCAGGTGCAGCCGAACGAGATCGGGGTGAGCGTCGACCAGGGGGTGGTGACCCTGACCGGCGCCGTGGACAGCTCGGCTCACCGGTGGGCCGCGACCCGCTGCGCCCACCGGGTGCGCGGCGTGCGGGCGGTCGCCGACGACCTCGAGGTACGCCTGCCGGGCAGCCCCGGCGTCACCGACTCCGACATCGCGATCGCCGCGAGCCGGGCCCTGGAGTGGGACAGCTTCGTCCCGGCCGATCGGCTGGACGTCACGGTCGCGAACGGCTGGGTGATGCTGCGCGGCGAGGTGGAGTTCGGCTGGCAGCGCCGCAGCGCCGAGCGGGAGCTGCGCCGGCTGCGGGGCGTACGCGGCATCACCAACCTCGTCGAGGTCCGCCCGCCCGCCCCGACGGACGCCGACCGGATCGTCCGCGACGTGCGGCACGCCCTGCGGCGTGTGGTCGGCACCGACGGGGTGTCGGCGGCCGTGGACGGGGACACGCTGGTCCTCAGCGGCCTCGTGCGCTCGTTCTGGGAACGGGACCAGGCGGTACGGGTGGCCTGGCAGGCGCCCGGCGTACGGGCTGTGGACGACCAGCTGGTCGTCGCCGACTGAGGGCGGGTGCCCGCCCCGGTCACCGGCTTCACCGGCGTCCGGGGCGTCCGGTTTACCGCACCGGCCAGCGGGAAAGCGCGACCACGCGCACCGGCGGACCGCAGGCGGGGAGCAACGGGGGAGGCACATGGCCCTGACCCATCCGACGCCCGACCAGGCGGCGGAGCGGCCGCTACGGATCGCCATGGTGGTTCCGCCCTGGCTGTCCGTGCCGCCGCCCGGCTACGGCGGGCTGGAACAGGTCGTCGCGGGGCTGGTGGACGCCCTCACCCGGCGAGGGCACGCCGTGACCCTGTTCGGCGCCGGCGAGCGGCACGGCACGGACGCGGAGGCGTTCGTGTCGACCGCGCCGGACCTCCAGTACCCGCGGCTCGGCGAGTCGCTCCCGGAACTGGCCCACCTGGCACGGGTACGCCACCTCATCAAGGCGTCGGACTTCGACGTCATCCACGACCACTCCACCATCGGTCCGCTGATCGCGGGGCGCCGCGAGGTGCCGACGGTCGCGACGGTGCACGGCAATCCCGTCGGTGAGTACGGTGACGTGCTCAGCGAAACCGACCGGGGAGTGGGCCTGGTCGCCGTCTCGCACGCGCAGCGCCGGCTGAACCCCGAGCTGCCCTGGGTCGGCACGGTGCACAACGCCCTGGACGTGGAGGACATCCCGCGCAAGGCCGTACCCGCGGCGGGCCCGGTGCTCTGGCTGGCCCGGTTCAGCCCGGACAAGGGCCCGGACGTGGCCATCCGCGCCTGCCGTGCGGCGGGGCTGCCATTGCTGCTGGCCGGCAAGTGCAACGAGCCCGCGGAGCGCCGTTACTACGACGAGGTGGTGGCGCCGATGCTCGGCGACGGCGTCGAGGTGGTGCTCAACGCCGACCGGGAGGCCACGCTGCGGATGCTGCTCGACGCGCGGTGCCTGATCATGCCGATCCAGTGGGAGGAGCCGTTCGGCATGGTGATGGTCGAGGCCATGGCGACCGGCACCCCGGTGGTCGCGCTCGGCCGCGGCGCGGCGCCCGAGCTGGTCCGCTCCGGGGTCACCGGGCTGATCTGCGGCACCGTGGAGGAACTGCCGGAGGCGCTGCGGGAGGTGGAGCGGCTCGACCCCGCGGACTGCGTGGCGCACGTGTCGGCGAACTTCTCCACGGGACGGATGGCGCAGGGCTACGAGGAGGTCTACCTGCGCGTGGCCGGCCCGAGCGGCGGCATCCCCGAGCCGGTGCGGGCGGCCACCCGCTGAACCGGCTCAGGTCCGGCCGCCAACCGCCGGGCCGGCTCAGGTCCGGGCGCCGCCCAGCTCGGCGATCGCCGCGTCCAGCCGGTCGGCGTACGCCGGGCTGATCCCGCCCTCCCGGAGCCGGACCGCGACCTTCTCGCGGAGCCGGGCCACCGGCGGCGCCAGGTCGTCGCGCCCGCCGCCCGCCGAGGCTCTCAGGTTGCGCAGCTCGTTGCGGAGGTCCACGCCCACGTCGGAGCGGATCTCCCCGGCCGTCAGCCCGGCGCCGATCAGCCCATCGACCCGATGGGCGGCCTCCATTAGTGGGCCGGTCGGTGGGGCCACGGTGGACGGTGCGGGCCCGCGGCCGCCGTCGGGTGCCGGCGCGTCGGCCGCCGTCGGCGCGGCGGCCGCGCCGGTGGGGGACGCGCCGGGTGTGCCGGACCGCTCGGGCAGCAGCGACGGTACGGCGAGCGCCGCGGCGACCGCGAGCAGCGCCGGGACCAGCAGGGCGGCCCGGCGCGTACGTCGGATCCCGCCGGCGTCGGGCGCGGGACGGGCCGGCCGCGGTGGTGGGGCCGGCAGCTGCTCCCGGAGGACGGCCGCGAGCTGGCCAGCGGTGGGCCGGCTCGCCGGGTCGCGGGCCAGGCAGCGCCGCACCGCCCGGGCCACCTCGTCCGGCAGACCCGGTACGCCGGCCGGCGTGGGCGGCGGCCGGTGCGCGGCCAGGGCGGCGCTCACCTGGTCCCAGGTGTCCGCCGGATAGGGCACCCGGCCGATCAGCGCCTCGTACAGCAGCACGCCGAGGGAGTACACGTCCGTCGCCGGCTGTGCGGGCGCGCCGTCCAGCCGCTCCGGCGCCACGTACGCCGGGGTGCCGAAGGTGCCACCGTCCTCGTCCTCGTCGGGGGCACCGATCCGGGTGGCGATGCCGAAGTCGAGGATCTTCGCGCCGGCCGGGGTGATCATCACGTTGGCCGGTGTGACGTCCCGGTGCACGATGCCCAGGCGGTGGGCGGCGGCGAGGGCGTCCGCGACCTGGACGCCGATCCCGACCGCCTCGGCCCACGGCAGCGCCCCGGCGGTGAGCCGCAGGTCCAGCCGCTCGCCGGCGAGGAGTTCCATCACCACGAACGAGGTGATCGAGCCGTCCGGCGCCACGGCCTCGCCGTAGTCGTGCACCGAGGTCACGTGCGGGTGCACGAGCTGCGCCGCCGCCCGGGCCTCCTCGCGTACCAGGTCGCGGAACCGGGCGTCGGCGGCGAGCGCCGGGGCGAGGACCTTGAGCGCGACCATGCGATCCAGGACCTCGTCGTGGGCCCGCCAGATCACCGACATGCCGCCGGCGCCGATCTGGTCGAGGAGCCGGTATCTGCGGGCCAGCAGCCGGCCCGGACGCAGTGCCTCCGTCACGGTTCGCACCTGCCTCGGGGTGGGAGCGGTATCAGGTTGCGTGAATGTGACCGGCATGTCAACGCGCCGGAAGGATCCGTCGAGAGGTCGACCGATATCGATCAGCACGGATCCGGGTGGCTCGTCGCGGCCGGGTGGCCGGCCCGCTCCCGCCGTCGCGCCGAACCCCGTGGCAGCGCGCGGGCAGCGGGGCCGTGCCAGGATGAACGGCATGGCGGGGGGACCGGTCGCGTTCGTGCTCGGCGGCGGCGGCGTGCTCGGCGCGGTGGAGGTCGGCATGCTGCGCGCGCTGTTCCGCGCCGGCATCCGACCGGACCTGGTGCTCGGCACCTCGATCGGCGCGGTCAACGGCGCGCTGGTCGCGGCCGATCCGACCGAGGCCGTCACCGACCGGCTCGTCCGGCTGTGGGCGTCGCCCGAGGCGAGCGAGGTGTACGGCGACTCGGTCGCCCGCCAGCTGCGCCGGTTCGCCGCCCGTACCCACCTGCACTCGCCCCGCCCGCTGCGTCGCCTGCTGGAGTCGGAGCTGGGGGCGGAGACCACCTTCGCCGACCTGCGGGTGCCGTTCCGCTGCTGCGCGGCCCACATCGAGCGCGCCGCCGAGGTCTGGTTCGACCGCGGGCCGGTGGTGCCGGCCGTGATGGCCTCCGCCTCGGTGCCCGGGCTGCTGCCGCCCACCGAGATCGACGGCGCGCACTACGTGGACGGCGGCATCGTCAACTCGATCCCCATCGGCGAGGCCGTCACGGCGGGCGCCACCCGGATCTTCGTCCTCCAGGTGGGCCGTATCGAGCGGGAGCTGTCCCCACCGCGCCGGCCCTGGGAGGTCGCGCAGGTGGCCTTCGAGATCGCCCGCCGGCACCGGTTCTTCCGCGAGATGGCCGCGCTTCCCGAGGGGGTGGAGGTGCACGTGCTGCCGACCGGCGGGCTCAACCCGCGCGACGACACGCCGTGGGCGTACCGGGACATGGCGGCGGTGGGGCGGCGGATCAGCCGCGCCTACACCGCGTCCCGGCGGTACCTGGCCAACCTGGAACGCTGATGTCGCTGCCGCCGCGCTGGGTGCGGCGGGTGCTGCTGGCACCCGCCGTGGTCCTGCTCGCCGTCGTGGTGGTCACCACGCTGCCGGTCTGGGCGCTGGTGGCCGCCGCCCTGTCGCCGCTGGTCCCCGGCCGGCTGCGACCGCTGCGTCTGCTCTGGATCGGCTGCGTCTACCTGGTCTGGGACGCGGCGGCGCTGCTCGCCCTGTTCGGGCTCTGGGTGGCGGCCGGCTTCGGCGCGCGGGTGCGGTCGCCCGGATTCCAGCGCGCCCACTACGTGCTCGCCGGGCGGTTCCTGCGGGTGCTGTTCTGGCAGGCCCGGTGGACGCTGCGGCTGCGCATCGACGTGGTCGGCGCCGATCCGGACACCGCGCTGGTCGGCCGCCCCGAGCTGGTGCTGTGCCGCCACGCCGGTCCCGGCGACTCCTTCATCCTGATCCACGCGCTGGTCAACTGGTTCAAGCGCGAGCCCCGGATCGTCCTGAAGGACAGCCTCCAGTGGGATCCGGCGATCGACGTGCTGCTCAACCGCCTGCCGAACCGTTTCATCGCGCCGTCGCCGGACCACGACCGGAGCGAGGTCGTGGTGCGCCAGGTGGGGCACCTGGCGACGGGCCTCGACGACGACGACGCCTTCGTGATCTTTCCGGAGGGCGGTAACTTCACCCCCCGGCGGCGGCTTCGTGCCATCGCCCGGCTCCGCTCGCTCGGCCTGGAACGGATGGCCCTGCGCGCGGAGCGGATGCGCCACGTCCTCGCTCCGCAGCCCGGCGGCCTGCTGGCCGCCCTGGACGCCGCGCCCGACGCCGGGGTCGTGTTCGTGGCGCACACCGGGCTGGACCGCATGCTCACCGTCGCCGACGTCTGGCGAGAGTTGCCCATGGACAAGCGCATCATGATGCGGTTCTGGTCGGTGCCGCCAGAGGAGATCCCCGCCGACCGGCAGGAGCGCATCGACTGGCTGTTCGACTGGTGGGCCCGGATCGACGCGTGGATCGAGGCCAACCGCGACGGCGTGCTCGCGGCCGACCGTGACATCGCCGCGTAGGGTGCGGTCGTGGACCAGATCAGTGTGGTGACGACCGTGGTGGACGCCCGTTCGGTCGCCGACGTGCTGGCGGCGGCCGCCGTCGCCGGCCGGCTCGCCGCCTGCGCGCAGGTCGGCGGCCAGGTGGACAGCACCTACTGGTGGCGGTCCGCGGTGGAGACGAGCAGCGAGTGGTCGGTGCAGTTCAAGACCGCGCCGGACCGGGTGTCCGCGCTGGTCGACCAGATCCGGTCGACCCACCCGTACGAGGTGCCGGAGATCCTCGTGACGCGGGTGGAGTGCGGGGATCCGGCGTACGCGACCTGGGTGTACGAGCACACCCGTCCCTGAGTACGCGCACTCTGGGCGGGGCGTGCCCGCTCCGTCCACGATGGCGCGGTGGAGGACACCTACCCCTGCCCCGCGTGCCGCGCCCCGGCCGACCTGGTCACCGGTTGCTCCGGTTGCCGGCGGCCTCCCGACCCCGAGGCCGCCGAGGTCATCCGGCTGGACCGGGAGATCGTCGCGCTCGGCGCCGACGTGGAGCGGGCGCGGCTCGCGTACGCCGATCTGATGGAGCGACAGCGACGTGCCCGGGAGCGGCGGGCGGAGCTGGCCGCCGCGGTGCGCGCTCGGGTGCCGGTCGTCGCGGCGCCCGCCCCGGCGCCGCCGCGGCCGCTGCTGGCCGTGCCGGGCGGGCCGGAGACCTCCACCCGTACCGTTCAGGGCCTGCTCTTCGTCCTGGGCGGACTCCTGCTCGGTACGGCCGCCGTGGTCTTCACGGCGGTGGCGTGGGCGTCCGTCGG
The DNA here is from genome assembly GCF_003626655.1 of Micromonospora costi. Taxonomy (GTDB): domain Bacteria; phylum Actinomycetota; class Actinomycetes; order Mycobacteriales; family Micromonosporaceae; genus Micromonospora; species Micromonospora costi. The sequence continues at coordinate 274,661 of NZ_RBAN01000003.1, read as the reverse complement.
GGTCGCCGGCCGCGCGCTGATCCTGGCCGCCGTGACCGTGCTCGCCCTCGCCGTGCCGCTGCTCGCGGCGCGGCGCGGTCTGCGCGGCACCGCGGAGACCGTCGCGGCGGTGGGGCTGCTGCTGGTCCTGCTCGACGGTTACGCGGCCTGGTCCGTGGACCTCGCCGGGGTCGCCGGCTGGCCGGGCACCCGCTACGCCGCGCTGGTCGGGGGGGCCAGCGCGGCGGTGGCGCTCGGGTACGCCCGGATCAGCCGGCTGACCGGCCCGTGGTTCGCGGCGCTGCTGGCCGCCCAACCGGTGCTGCCGCTGCTCGCCGCGGAGGCGCGGCCGACGGCGGCCGGCTGGGCGGTGGTGCTGGTCGGGGTGTCGCTGCTGGACCTGGCGGTCCTGATCGTCCTGACCCGGCGGGCGGCGGACGGGGGAGCCGCACGGGTCGGGCCGGCGGTGGTGGCCGGGCGGGCGGTGGCGTGGGCGGGGTTCGGTGGCGCCCTGCTGGGCGCGGCCGGCTGCGCACTGCCCCCACTCGCGCAGGGCCGGGCCGCCGGTACGCCCCTGCTGGCCGGGCTGCCGTTGCTGCTGGTGGCCGCGGCCCTGGCCGGCGCGGCCCTGCTGGCCGGCGGTACGGCGTTCCGCCGGATCGCGACCGGCCTGCTGGTGCCGGCGCTCGCCGCCGCGCTCCTGCGCCCGGTCGCCGAGCTGCGGCCGTCCCTGCTGCTGCTCGCCGCCGCGCTGGTCGCCGCCGGGCTGGCCGTCGCGGTACGCCTGCTCCCCGCCGGGTGGCGCGCCGGCCCGCGGATCGCCGCGCTGCTGGTGGCGCTCGGCGCGGCGGCGCTCACCGGTCTGCTCACCGCGCTGCTGGCCCTCGACGCCGTGGCTCGTTCGCTGCCGCCCTGGCACGGTGCCGCCCCCGGTCCGGACCTGCCCTGGGGGTGGCAGCTTCCGCTGGCCGTCGCCCTGGGCGTGGGTGCGGTGGCGCTGCTGGCGCCGCGCACCGCGCGACCGGTCGCCGGCCCGCCCGGCCTGGCGCTGGTGGCACTCGCCCTGCCGGCGGCCGTTCCGGCCGGCTGGCCGGTGGCGGTCGGGGCCGACCTCGTCGCGGCCGTGGCGCTGCTCGCCGCCGTGGTGCTCCGGCCGGCGGCCCGGGCCGGGTCGGCGGCTGTCGGCGTGGCCGTCCTGCTCGGGCACGCGCTGCTGGTGGGGATGGCCGCGCCGGGCGGCGCCCTGACCGTCCTCGCCGTGGTGCTCGTCCTCGGCCCGCTGGTGGCGGGGCTCGGTCGGCGGGCACCGGGGGCACCGCCGGCCGTCACCGGGTCGGCGCTGCTCGCCGGGCTGCTGGCGCTTCCGGCGGCGGTCACGGTGGCGCTCGTCGCCGCCGGGGCGCCCGCCTGGTGGCAGTCCCGGGCCGCGCTGGCCGCCGTCGGGCCGCTGCTGGTGGCCCTGTATGCGGTGCGCCGGCACTGGCCGGACCTGCGCGGGTACGCGGCCACCGGCCTGGCGGTCGCGGCGACGGTCACCGGCCTGGCACCGGCGCTGCCGTCGGTCGCGGACCCGCTGGCACCGTACGCGGCGCTGGCCGTGCTGCTGCTCGCGGCAGGGCTGCCGGCGCGTACGGCGGCGCGACCGACGGCCGGTGACACGAGCCTGTCGGTGCCGGCCGCCGCGATGGACGGTGCGACGGGCCTGCCGGCGCGCCCGCCCGCCGGGCCGACGGACGGTGTGGCGGTGCTCCGGCTCGCCGGCGCGGCCCTGCTGGCCGTGGCGGTGGTCGCCGCCGCCCCGGCGGTGCTGAGGGCGCTGCTGCTGCCGTACCGGCGGGTGGTCCCGGCGTGGTCGGGTGCCCCGGCGGCTGTGGCGGTGCCGGAACTGCTTCCGGCCGGGCTGGCCCTGGCCACGCTGGCCGTCGCCGTGGTGCTGGCCGCGCGCGCGGTCGGGGCGCGCCGGTCGGCGGCGCCGCTCGCCGCGCTGCCGTTCGCCGTGGCCGTGCCGCCCGTGCTGCTGACGGCGGCCGGGGCGCCGTGGCCGGCGGCTCCGGCCGTCGCGCTGCTCACCGGCCTGGCCGTGCTGCTGGCCGCAGCGCTGCTCGTTCCGCGACCGCTGCTCGTCCCGGTCGCCGTGCCCGTCGGGCTGCCGCTGGTCGCCTCGGGGATGGCGGGGCTCGTCGCCACCGAGGCGGGGACACTGGCCGGCCTCGGCGTGCTGCTGGTCGCCGCCGCGACGGCCGGCATCGCCGGCCGGCGTACGGAGGCGCGGGTCGTGGGCTGCCTGTCGGCGGTGGCGGCGGCCACCGGGCTCGCGGTCACCGCCCCGCTGGCCGGGGACCTGCCACTGCGCGACGCCGCGTTCACGGTGCTCGCCGTGGCCGCGGTGACCCTGGCCGCGGCGGCGCTCCCGGCCCGTGCGGCGCTTCCGGGTGATGCGGCGGCCCCCGGCGCGGCGCACCCCGGCGGCACGGTGCTCGTACGCCGGGCGCTGGACGCCGCCGCGCAGGGCGTGGCGCTGGTCGCGCTCCTGCTCACCCTCGACGCGTACCGGCACGCGGCGGCCGTCTCCGTCCTCTGGGGAGCCGCAGTCGGCCTGCGGTTGCTGCGCCGGGACGAGCCGGCCGATCGGCGGTGGGTGTTCGCCGGGATCGCGGGCGGCAGTGAGCTGCTCGGCGCCTGGCTGCTGCTGGCGGCCGGCGGCGTGGTGCTGCTGGAGGCGTACACCCTGCCGGCGGCCGCGCTCGCGCTCGCCGCCGGCCTGGTGGGGCTGCGGACCCGGCCGGGACTGACGAGCTGGCTCGCCCTCGGCCCGGGGCTCGGGGCCGCGCTGGTACCCAGCCTGGTCTCGGTGCTCGTGGCACCGGACCCGCAGCCGTGGCGGCGGTTGCTGCTCGGCACCGCGGCGCTCGGCGCGGTGCTGGCCGGCGCGTCCCGCCGCTGGCAGGCGCCCGTGCTGCTCGGCGGGTCGGGCCTCGCCCTGCTCGCGCTGCACGAACTCGTGCGCGGGTGGGACCTCCTGCCCCGGTGGATCTTCCTGGCCGCGGGCGGGCTCGCACTGATCGGGTTGGCCGCCACCTACGAGCGGCGCCGGCGCGACCTGCGCCGGCTCCGGGTGGCGGTCGGACGGATGACGTGACGGGTGGAGGTAGGGCGTGCCCTACCTCCGATCCGGGGGCTGTCAGGGTTACTCAGAGCAACGGATCTCCGGAGACTTGACGTCGGGGAGTCGAGCCGTACGGCCGGCCGGACGTCGAGGAACAGGAGCGATTATGGTGCTCGCAGCGGTGGCGGATCCGCCGGTACGGCGAGGGAGCGACTACTCACAGTTGTCTCGGCGGGTCAGCGGGGCCGGCCTGCTGGAGCGGCGCCCCGCCCGGTACGTGACCCGGATCGTGCTCACCCTGGGCGCCTTCGCGGCCGGCTGGGTGGCCGTGTTCCTGGTCGGCGACTCGTGGTGGCAGGCGCTGCTGGCGGTCGGGCTGGCGGCGGTCACCACCCAGGTGGCGTTCCTCGGGCACGACGCGGGGCACCGGCAGATGTTCCGCCGGCGCGGCCCGAGCGAGGCGGTCGGCCTGCTCTGCGGCAACCTGGCGGTGGGCCTCAGCTACGGGTGGTGGGTCGACAAGCACAACCGGCACCACGCCAACCCGAACCACGAGGACGAGGACCCGGACGTCGGCGCCGGCGCGCTGGTCTGGTCGTACGAGCAGGCGCTCGACACCCGTGGCTTCGGCCGCTGGCTGGCCCGGCGGCAGGCGTACCTGTTCTTCCCGATGCTGTTGCTGGAGGGGCTCAACCTGCACGTCGCGAGCATCCGGGCGGTCGTCGGCCGGGGGCCGGACGGCCGGTTCGAGACGCCGATGCGCCACCGGGCCGTCGAGGCGCTGCTGCTCGCCGTGCACACGGCCGGCTACGTGGGTGCCCTGCTGCTCGCCATGTCACCGGGCAAGGCGCTGCTGGTCGCGGCCATCCACCAGGGACTGTGGGGGCTCTACATGGGTTGCGCGTTCGCCCCGAACCACAAGGGCATGCCCATGCCGACCGCCGCGGACGAGCTGGACTTCCTGCGTAAGCAGGTGCTGACCTCCCGGAACGTGCGCGGCGGCCGGTTCGTCGACCTGGCGCTGGGTGGGCTGAACTACCAGATCGAGCACCACCTGTTCCCGAACATGCCGCGGGCGAACCTGCGACGGGCCCAGCCGATCGTCCGGGCCTACTGCGTCGAGCGCGGCATCCCGTACGCCGAGACCGGCCTCGTGGACTCGTACCGGCAGGCGCTGGCCCACCTGCACGAGGTGGGGCGACCGCTGCGCGGCTGAGAGAGCGCGACGGGGCGCGGCGCCGAACGGCGCCGCGCCCCGTCGTGATGCGCTCAGGTCAGTTGCCGAACGCCTTGATGAGCTCCTCCGGGGCTTCCTCGGTCTCGCCCGCCGGCGGCTTGTTGACCTTCACCTCGGTGCCGAAGTCGGAGTAGGTGGTGGTCATCTTGCCGAGCGACTCGTGCAGCACGCTGGTGTCGATGGCGAACTCGGTGAGCCGGCCCTCGCCGTCGACCTTCGCGGTGAACGGCACGGCCTTGGCCTTGTCGCCGAGGGCCGCGATGTCCTTGTCGTCCGGCACGCTCTTCGTGTAGTCCATCGTGCCGGAGAAGCTGCCGGAGCCGGTCTCCTCGACCTTGACCACGCTCTTGATCATCTTGTTGGCGCCACCCGGGTCACCCTCCGGCATGAGGTTGAGCTGACCGCTCTGGCCGAGCTTGGTGGCGTCCATGTGCAGCCACTTCTCGGGCAGCCCCTCCATCCCGGTGATCTTCAGGTAGGCGTCGTTGCCCGCGATCAGCATCCGGATCTTGCCCTGGCCGCCCAGGTCCATCGTCATGTCCCCGGCCTTGCTGGTCGGATCCATCACGCCACTGCCGTTGAGGATCGACGAGTCGATCTTCATCCGTACGCTCTGCTCGTTGAGCTTCTGCGCGGCGGCGGTGAGCTTGCCGAGCGCGTCCGCCGGGGCGCTGCTGGCGGGCGCGGCGCTGGTGTTGCCACCGGCGGCTGGGTCGTCCGCTCCCGTCTGGTTGCCGCAACCGGCCAGACCGAGCCCGAGCGCTGCGACGAGTGCGACCCCCGTGGTCGCCAGCCGTCGAGTTTTCATGATGGATAACTCCTACGTGAGGGTTGGGCCGGTGACGACGCGAGTCGATACCGGCCGGGCCGCTGGCCAGCCTAACCAAACGGCTCCACTGGCACATGTCGATACCGGGCCGGCGTGGCGCGGACGCGTCGCCTGCGGTGCCCACCGGCGTGGCGCGGACGCGTCGCGTGCCGTGCCCACCTGCACCGGTAGGGTCGTCCCATGGCAGACGTGCTCACCGCTGAGGCGGTGGAACAGGAGCCGGGCGGGCTGGCCCGTCGGATCGGCGAGATCATGCGGAGTGCCCGATGAGATTCGAGATCAGCAAGGTACTGGACGCCATCGAGGGGCGGGTCTGCACGGACCCGTCGCTGGTCCGGGCCGTGGTCGACCTGGCCGAGGTGATCCGCTACCAGGACATCGACGGTGGCCGGCCGGCGAGCCTGCTCCGGCTCGGCATGGTGATCGACGCGTTGTCACGGCAGCTGGAGGAGGACAGCGTCCCGGTCTACGCCGTGGTGCACCGGGCCCTGCTCTCGGACGCGGACCTCACCTCCAACGAGCGGATGGTGGTCCGACGGTGGGCCGACGACGGGCTCGTCGAGGTGCTCGACAACCCGGGCGACCGGATGCTGGAGGTGGCCGACCTGCTGGGCCTGCCAGTGCTCAGCCGGGTCCGCTTCGACGGGCTGCGCGGTCGCTTCCCGTGGCTGGTGGAGCAGCCCGGCCGGGTGCTCGCCCCGGTGCCCGGCGCGGGTGGGCCGGCGTTCGTGGCGCACGTGGGTGGCGGTGACACGCCCGTGTCGGGCGACCGTTCGTCGGTCGGGACGAAGTTGCTGGCCCGCGAGTGGCGGTGCCCGGAGTCGGGCTGCGCCCTCTTCGGCAGCGGCGGTGGTGGCTCCTTCGCGGACCTGGCCCGGGTGCAGCGCAGTCCCGCCGCACAGGCGCCGCCCAGCCTGCGGAACGGGGTGCCGACCTGCCCCCGGCACGGCACCCGGCTCCGTGACGTGGGGCCGCGCCCGCGTACGGAGGTGCTCGCGGTGCGGATCGGCGGGCTGGTCCGGCGCCGCTTCGTCCTCAGCGAGGAGCAGCCGGTGCTGGTCGGCCGGGCGCCCGACGGCGACGGCGGGATCGTGCTCGGGCAGTGGCTCAACGACGAGGCGCGGCGCTGGATCAGCCGCAACCACCTCCGGCTCGAGCTGCGCGTCGGCGAGGTGATCGTGACGGACGTCAGCACCAACGGCTCGGGCATCCGCCCGGGCGGCTCGATGGCGGAGGGCGACCGCGTGCCGCTCGCGCCGAAACAGTCCCGGGTGCTCGCCGAGAACGACATGGTGGAGCTCTACCCCGGGGTGCAGGTCGGCCGGGCCGAGGAACTGCCCACCGGCGCGCCGTTCACGCCGGCCTCGGTGATGGCCGAGGCCCCCACGATGGCGATGCGCCTACCCCGCCCCTGACCCGGCGCCCCGGGAGCGCCGACCGCGAGGCTTCCCGCGGTGATCATGAAGTTGTTGCCCGCCGATACGGCGTGTCGCGGCAACAACTTCATGATCGACGGGGCGAAGGAGCCGAAAGAAGGGGCGGGCGCTACCGGCGCCCGCCCCTTCTCGGTACGCCGGTTCAGCCGGCCAGGACGGCGGCCAGCTGGGCCACGGCGTGGTCGATCTCCTCCTCGGTGACCACCAGCGGCGGGGCGAGGCGGATCGTGGACCCGTGGGTGTCCTTGGCGAGGATCCCGCGCTCGGCGAGCCGCTCGCACGCCTCCCGGCCGGTCATCAGCGCCGGGTCGATGTCCAGGCCCGCCCAGAGGCCCCGGCCGCGTACGGCGACGAGCCCCTTGCCGATCAGGGCCCCGAGGCCGGCGTGCAGCCGGGCGCCCAGTTCGGCGGAACGGCGCTGGAACTCGCCGGTGGCCAGCAGCCGGACCACCTCGACGGCCACGGCGCAGGCCAGCGGGTTGCCGCCGAAGGTCGACCCGTGCTGGCCCGGCTTCAGCACACCGAGCACGTCGGCGTCCGCGGCCACGGCGGACACCGGCACGATGCCGCCGCCGAGCGCCTTGCCGAGCAGGTACATGTCGGGCGTGACGCCCTCGTGGTCGCAGGCGAAGGTCGCGCCGGTGCGGCCCAGGCCGGACTGGATCTCGTCGGCGATGAAGAGCACGTTGCGCTCGGTGCAGACCCGCCGTACGCCGGGCAGGTAGCCCTCCGGGGGCACCACGACGCCCTGCTCGCCCTGGATCGGCTCGAGCAGCACGGCCACCGTGTTCTCGTCGATGGCGGCGGTCAGCGCGTCCAGGTCGCCGTACGGGACCACGGTGAACCCGGGCGTGTACGGCCCGAAGTCGGCGCGGGCGTCCTCGTCGGTGGAGAAGCTCACGATGGTGGTGGTGCGGCCGTGGAAGTTGCCCTCGGCGACGACGATGTTGGCCTGACCGGTCGGCACACCCTTGACCTGGTAGCCCCACTTGCGGGCCACCTTGATCCCGGTCTCGACCGCCTCGGCGCCGGTGTTCATCGGCAGCACCAGGTCCTTGCCGCACAGCTCGGCCAGTTCCCGGCAGAAGTCGGCGAACTGGTCGTGGATGAACGCCCGGCTGGTGAGGGTGAGCCGGTCGAGCTGGGCGTGCGCCGCGGCGATCAGCTGCGGGTGGCGGTGCCCGAAGTTCAGGGCCGAGTAGCCGGCCAGGAAGTCGAGGTAGCGGCGGCCGTCCACGTCGGTCAGCCAGGCGCCCTCGGCCGAGGAGATCACCACCGGCAGCGGGTGGTAGTTGTGCGCGGTCCAGCGCTCCGCGTCCCGGACGGCCCCCGGCGTCCGCAGCATGTCGTCCACGATCACTTGCTTGCCTTTCCCTGTCGGAGTCGCAACGTGCAGCACTTCGGTCCGCCGCCGGCCTTACGCAGCTCGGACAGGTCGACACCGATGGTCTCGTAGCCCCGGTCCCGCAGCTTGGCGGCGAGGTCGGTGGCCTGCGCCGGCAGCACCACGTGCCGGCCGTCGCTGACCGCGTTCAGGCCGAGCACCTCGGCGTCGGCCATGGTGGCGTGCACCCCGTCGGGGAAGAGCCGGCGCAGCGCCGCCTGGCTGCCGGGTGAGAACGCCTCCGGCAGGTACGCCACCGTCCGCTCGTCGAGGACGGTCAGCGCGGTGTCGAGGTGGTAGAAGCGCGGGTCGACGAGCTGCATGGTGATCACCGGGTAGCCGAAGACCTCCTGCAACTGGGCGTGGGAGGCGTGCGCGGTGCGGAAGCCGGTGCCGGCGAGCAGCACGTCGCCGACCAGCAGGATGTCGCCCTCGCCCTCGTTGACGTGCTTCGGGTCGTACAGCTCGAAGCCGGCGGACTCGAACCAGGCGCGGTAGGCCGGCGCCTCGTCCGCGCGCTGCGGGTCGCGGAACTGCACGGCCATCGCCTTGCCGTCGATCACCGTGCCGCCGTTCGCGGCGAAGACCATGTCGGGCAGACCGGGCACCGGAGCGATCTCCTCGACGGTGTGGCCCAGGTCGCGGTAGACCTGCCGCAGCTGTTCCCACTGCCGGATCGCCAGGTCGGCGTCCACCGGCGCGGTCGGGTCCATCCACGGGTTGATCGCGTAGTCCACGGCGAAGTACGTCGGCCGGCACATCAGAAAGCGCTGGCGGATGGCGTCCATCGTCATTTGTCCTGCTCCCAGGGTCGGGCGCGCCCGGCCACCGTCGGCACGCGGGCTGGCGCCGTTGTTCAACGTTATGCGGTGCCGCCCGGCAGGATCCACCGCCGAGGATTGCGCAGGCCGACTGTTCGTTGCGTCTGGGGAGCAGTGAGCGCCGAATCGTTGCGTCTGAGGCGCCGAGGAGGCGCGGCCGGGCCGCCGGCTTCCGCCGCACCCGCCAGGGAGCGGGTCGGGCGGGTCGCTCCGGCGGGGCCCGGCAGGGTCGCCTCCGGCGGTCGCCCGCGCCGCCGGAGGCGGAAACACTTCAGGGGCGGCGAACCGCCGCCCCTGAACCTGTGTTCCGCCCCGCTGGTGAACCACCAGACTGGTCGGGCTCGCCCGGTGAACCACCGGTGCCGTTGCCGGCGCACCGCCGGCGGGCCGGACAGTGCCCGCTAGAACCTGTCCACAAACTGTGAATCAAGCCACTCGCGGAACCGCTGTACCCAGTCGCCGTCGGTGGTCGGCCAGTCGAACTGACCGGTCATGGCGAGCACACCCAGCACCACGGCGGCGAGGCCCAGCCCGATGCCGAGAAGCGCGTCGGTCTTGCCCGCCACGTGCCGCCGACGGGTGGCCATGAGGCCCAGCACGGCGAGCACCGCGCCCACCGCGCCGAGGCCGATGCCGTACCCGGCGAGCGTGCCGGTCAGCACGAACAGCACACCGGCGACCCCGACCACCAGGCCGAGGGTGGCGAGCAGGCTGGCCCGCGGCTTCGGCCCGACCGCCACCGGCCGCTCCGGCTCCGCCCGGTCGGCGTCCGGAACGACGGGGCGGTCGCGGTCCGCGCCGTCGGGGCGTACGGCCCGGTCCCGGTCGAGGTCGACGGTGGCGCCGTCGACCGTGCGCTCCAGGGTCGGGTCCGGGTCACGCCGGGCCCCCGACTCGACCGGCCGCGCCGTGGCGGCGCGCGCCACCGCGGCCCGTTCCGACGCCCGCGGGTCGGCCGCCGGCTCGGTGCCGGCGGCGGCCCTGCTGCGGTACGTCGTGCGGTCGGCGTCCCGCTCGGTCGCCGTCGCCCCCACGGGGGCGGTGCCGTCCGTCCGGGTCGCGCCCACCGGGGCCGTCGCGTCCGCTCCCGTGGCGACGGTCGCGTCACGACCGTCGGTGCGGCCGTCCAGGTTCTCGTCCCGCGTCGGCGCCGGCTCCGACCGGCGCGACAGCGAAGGAATTCTGACCACAACACACCTCCTGTCTCATGCGGGGTGGCCGTGGAACGGGTGGCACCCCCACGCGGTACCTCACCGGATTACCCAGATGGCCGTTTCCCGACACCGAGGCGTCCTCGTACGCCGAAGCCGGGAATCACCCTTGCTTAATGGTCAAGAATCGTTGACCATTAGCCGCATGCCTACCGACGATCTCCCCGAGGCGTTTCACGTCACCACTGACGAGCAGCTACGCGCCGTCTCCAACCTCACCCGTCACCGGATCATGGCCGTGCTCCGCTTCGAGCCCGCGACGATCACGCAGATCGCCGAGCGAGTCGGCCTCGCGAAGGGAAGTTCCAGCTACCACGTACGGCTGCTCGAGCGGGCCGGCCTCATCAAGGTGGTACGGACGCGGAAGGTCCGGGGGGTCACCGAGCGGTACTACGCGATGGCCGCGCGGTCGATCGTGCTGCCGGATCCGGGCGAGGGAGGGCCGGACGTGCTGATGCGGCACGCGGTGGCGGACCTGGAGGCGTCGCCGGCCGATGGCGAGCGGCACGTACGGATGGCGCACCTGCGGCTCACCGAGGAGCAGTTCGCGCAGCTGGGGGCGCGGCTGCAGGCACTGGCGGACGAGTACCGGGAGCTGTCGGATCCGTCGCTGCCGGACGCGTCACTCGTCTTCGCGCTGTTCCACCCGGCACGGCGCGAGCAGGCCGAAGGGGACGCCAAGTGACCTCAGACGCCCGGACGTTGCCGACCGGGTTCGGGCGGCTGTGGACTGCGCAGACGGTGTCCTCGCTCGGTGACGGGGTGACGCATGCCGCGCTGCCGCTGCTCGCGTTGACGGTGACGCGGGATCCGATGGCGCTCGCCGTCGTCACGGCCGCGGGGACGCTGCCGTGGCTGCTCTTCGGGGTGCTCGGCGGCGCGCTGGTGGACCGTTGGGACCGTCGACGCGCGATGTGGGTCGCGGACACGGCACGCGCGGTGCTGCTCGCGGCAACCGCGGTGGCAGCCGCGCTCGACGTGCTGAGCGTTCCGCTGCTCGCGGCCGTCGCCTTTCTGCTCGGCCTCGGCGGACTCTTCTTCGACACGGCCGCCACGGCCTATCTGCCGGATCTGCTCCGCCGCGACCCCGCACTCCTGGAGCGCGCCAACTCCCGCCTGCGCGGCGCCCAGACCGCCATGTCCGGTTTCGCGGGGCCGCCCGCGGGCAGTGCCCTGCTCGCGCTCGGGCGGGCGGTTCCGCTGCTCGCCGACGCGGTGTCGTTCATGCTCTCGGCGCTGCTCGTACGGTCGCTGCCCGCCATGCCCCGGCCCGTGCCGGAGGTCCGCGAGTCGCTGCTTCGGCAGGCGCGGGCCGGCGCGTCGTACGTCTTCCGGTACCGTCTGCTGCTCGGGCTCGCGCTCCGCCCGGCGGTCGGGAACATCGCCTTCCTCGCTGTGGGGACCGTCCTCGCCCTCTTCGCGCACGACCGCCTCGGCATCGGTGCCTTCGGCTTCGGCCTGCTCCTCACGGCAGAGGCCACCGGCGGTCTGCTCGGCGCGGGCATCGCCTCCTACCTTGGCCGACGACTCGGCACCGGCACCGCACTGACCTGCACGGCCGCCGTCGAAGGGCTCGCCATCCTGGGTCTTGCCGCCGCCCCGAACCCGTACGTGGCCGGTCTCGCGCTCGCCGTCTGCGGAGCCGGCATGGGCGCCACGATGGTGCTCGGGCCCTCGCTCCGGCAGGCCATCGTCCCCGCCCACCTGATGGGCCGGGTCGCCTCCACCTCCCGCATGCTCGCCATGTGCGCCGCGCCGCTCGGCGCCGTCCTCGGCGGCTGGCTGGCCACCGCCTACGACGTACGCACCCCGCTCTACACCGGCGCCGGCATCCTCCTTGCCATGACCGCCGTCACGGCGACCATGACCAGCAACCGCCGGGTCGAGGCGGCGCTACGTGCCTCTTCCGAGCGTGAGAGTCCGGCACCGGACAGCCGCCCCGCCCGGGTGACCGACGCCGCCGTCTCGGCCTGATCGGTGCACCCACCAGCTTCGAAATCACGACTACCGGAAAATCGTCAGATGCGCTATTCGACAGCCGCTTCGACATGACCGTCAAGGCCGGCGCGGCGGACTCCATCCGGGCGGTGGAGGACACCGTCACCCGTCACCTGCTGCGATTCGCGACCACGTGGCAGTCGTGAAAACGCCTGGCTACCCTTGTCGCTCGTGCCAGAGGGACACACCATCCACCGCCTGGCGGCCCGGCACGCCGAGCTGTTCGCCGGCGACAAGGTGCACGCCAGCAGCCCGCAGAGGCGGTTCGCCGAGGGCGCCGCCCTGCTCAGCGGCACGGTCCTCGAGGCCACCGAGGCGTACGGCAAGCACCTGCTGCACCACCATGCCGGCGAGATGACGCTGCACGTGCACCTCGGTCTGTACGGCAAGGTCACCGACGGCGCCGGCGAGCCGCCCGAGCCGGTGGGCCAGGTGCGGCTGCGCCTCACCAGTGACCGGCACTGGCTCGACCTGCGCGGTCCGACCGCCTGCGAGGTGCTCACCCCGCCCGAGGTGGATGCCCTGCGGGCCCGGCTCGGCCCCGACCCGCTGCGCGCCGACGCCGACCCGGAGCGCGCGTACGCCCGGATCTCCCGCAGCGCGACGCCGCTGGCAGCGCTGCTGCTCGACCAGTCGGTGGTGGCCGGCACCGGTCTGATCTTCGTGACCGAGGCGCTGTTCCGGGCGGGCCTGCCGCCGACGCTGCCCGGCCGCCGGCTGGGCCGCGCGGCCTGGGACCGGCTCTGGGCCGACCTGGTGACCCTCATGAGGCTCGCCGAACGGCAGGGCCGCATCGACACGGTCCGCGACGAGCACCTGCCCGAGGCGATGGGCCGGGCGCCGCGGGTCGACCGGCACGGCGGCGAGGTGTACGTCTACCGCCGCCCCGGCGCCCCCTGCCACGTCTGCGCGACGGCGGTCAGCCGCGGCGACATGGCCGGGCGCAACCTCTACTGGTGCCCCACCTGCCAGCGCGGCTGACGCGCGGGCCGCTCGGGTGGCTCACCCGATCGCGCGCAGTACGCCCCGGGACCGGCGGCGGAGCCGTTCGACGGCCTGCGTCGTCGCCTCGTCGGCGGGCAGGAGGACGACCAACTCCTGCGCGTCGCTGCTCGGCAGCTCCAGCGTCTCCCGGCGCCAGCGGAGCTCCTCGCCGCCGGGGTGGTGGAGCCGGAGGGGGACGCGCGGCGGCGGCAGGTGGCGGTTCAGCCGTCGGGTGAACTCCTGCCCGGCGACCGGCGCGAGTTCGGCCGTGAACCACTCGGACGTCTCCACCGAGGGGCCGAGCCACAGGTCGAAGGCCCGTTCGTCGGCGACCTGGTCCCAGTCCGGGAACAGGGTGCGGGCGCGCGGGTCGGTGAAGACGTAGCGCGTCAGGTTCGGCGTACCGGTGTCGAGCAGCCCGGTTCCGCGCATCACCAGCTCGAATCCGCTCGTGTACGCGAGCACGTCCCCGAGACGGTTGGTGACGAACGCGATCCCGGGCTCGAGAAGCCGGAGGGTCTCCCGCACGGTGGCGCGGACGTGGCGGTTGGGCGGCGCGGGGGGCTGGCGCCGGGCGCACTCACCACCGGTGATCTTGGCGAGGTAGCGCAGGTGGTTGCGCTCCGTGGGGTCCAGGCTCAGGGCGTCGGCGAGGGCGATCAGGATGGCGGAGGACGGGTTGCGGTCCCGGCCCTGCTCGATGCGCGTGAGGTACTCGACGCTGATGCCGGCGCGCGTGGCCAGGTCCGAGCGCCGCAGCCCGGGGGAGCGGCGCCGGTCGCGGGCGGGCAGCCCGAACGACTCCGGCTGGATGCTGTCGCGCTTGGCGCGGATGAAATCGCCGAGCGGCGTACTCATGATCCGAAGTCTAGGTCGGCTGGCCGCCGCCGGGAACGCCGTAGCGTGGCCCCCCGGGGGCCAGCCTGAGCCCGGTCTGGTTGCCACCGTCGCCACGGCGGACCGTGGAGCGCATGACGGAGAAGCACACCTTGGCCATCGTCGTCGGTAGCGTCCGCGAGGGCCGGTTCGGGCCGGTCGTGGCGTCCTGGGTCGCCGGGCAGGCGCGCGAGCACGGCGGGTTCGACGTCGACGTCGTCGACCTCGCGAATTTCGAGATCCCGCTGGCGTTGCCCGCGGTCTCGCCGAAGTTCGCCGGCGACGCCTACCCGCGCCCGGCGGCGCTGGCGTCGCTGGCCTCGCGCCTCGCGGAGGCGGACGCGTTCATCCTGGTCACCCCGGAGTACAACCACAGTTACCCCGCCGCGCTGAAGGCGGCGATCGACTGGCACTTCACGCAGTGGGCGGCCAAGCCGGTGGCCTTCGTGAGCTACGGCGGGGCCGCCGGTGGCCGGCACGCCGTCCTCCACCTGGAGAACGTCCTCACCGAGCTGCACGCGGTGACGATCCGCGACGGCCTGGCCTTCCCGAACTACTTCACGGCGTGGCAGGACGGGCGGCCGCTGGACCCGGCGGCGCCCGGGTACGCGAAGACCATGCTGGACCAGCTCACCTGGTGGGCCGGCGCGCTGCGTGCGGCCCGCGCCGCTACCCCCTACCCGGCCTGAGATCGCCGGCCGCCGATCCTGCGCGGCTCAGGAGCGGCGGCCCGGCGGGCGCCGGTCCCCGGGAAGGCTCCCGGGGACCGGTCACGCCTCGCCGAGCAGCCAGCGGACCACCTCGATGTGGCCCGGGACGGGCCGCCCGTCGGCAATGCCCCAGGCCAGGGTCTGCACGACCGTCCAGCCCCGCACCCGCTCCCGGTCGAGGCCCAGCTCGGCGCTGAGCCGGTCCAGCCGGTAGCGGACGGCCTGCCGGGAGTGCCCCAGCTCCGCGCCGCGCACCATCGCCACCACGCCGAACTCCCGCTCGCCGGCCAGCGGCTTCGGGTCGATGACGAGCCACGGGTCGCGGGTGGCCCGCAGCACGTTCCCGGCGTGCAGGTCCTGGTTGACGAGGACCTGCTCGCCCTGACTGGGCGCCAGCTCGGCGAGCAGCCCGAGCGCGGCGTCCAACAGCCGCCGCTCGTACGGGCGGCCGGCCCGGTCCCAGGTGACCGGCATCCGGTCGGCCCAGCCGGCCGCCTCCTCGGCGAGGGGCGTGAACGGCGGGCCGGCCGGCACGAAGAGCCGGGGGAGCAGCGCCACGACCGCGTCCAGCGCGTGCCCGGCCGGCAGGTCGTGCAGGGGCGTGCCGGGCATGCAGCGTTCGATGAGCAGCGCCCGGCGCTCCGCGTCGTGCGCGAGCAGCCGGACCGCTCCCGCCCCCGCCCAGTGCGTCAGGGCCGTGGCCTCGTGCTCGCTCTCGGCGTCGGGGTACTGGAGCTTGAGGACCGCGGGAGTGCCGTCGGGCAGCTCGGCGGGCGCCGCCAGCGAGGCGAAGGCGTACGGGAACGGCGGGCCGACCCGCAGCGACCAGCGCGCGGCGCACGCCGCGAGCCGGTCCGGCAGCTCGGACAGCCAGGCCCGTCCCGCGGCGGTCCCTCGTACCCAGCCCAGCCCTTCGGGAATGGGGACGTCTCCGTTCATCGGGCCATCCTGCACGAGCGTGCGGTCGGGGCGCGGATCAGCGCAGCCGGCGGATGTCCCCGTACGCCCGGTAGAAGCCGCCGCGGCCGGCCTCCCGGACCTCGGTGACCAGGTAGCGGACCCCCGGCTCGCGGATGCCCTTCGGGAACTGCACCGACCAGTCCGGCCGGAAACCGGGGGAGAGCACGTGGACGCGCAGTCGCCCGCGATCCTCCACGCACTGCACCACCACGCCGCCCGAGACGTCGCTGGTCACCTCGACCGTGGACCAGGCTGCCGGCTCGGGCAGTCGCGACGGCGCCTTCACGTCGACCACCTCCGGCACGCTGCCGGCCTCGGCCGCCCGGATGGCCGGCTCGCTCGCGTCGATGCAGGCGAGGTGACCGGTGGTGGTGACCACGTAGAGGCGCTCCTCGTGGTACTGCATCGAGTAGGCCGAGCCGCAACCGGTGCCGAGCTTCCACAGCCGGTTGCCGGCCTCGTCGAAGCAGTAGATCGAGGAGGCGCTGTCCCCGGCGAAGACGTAGCGGCCACCCTCTGCCGTGGCGCAGGAGAAGACCGCGGCGTCGCACCGGTACGTCCGCTCGGCCCGGCCGTCCTTGCGCAGCCGCACCACCTCGCGGCTGCCGGTGCCGGCGAACACGGTGTCGCGCTCCTGCCAGCCGAACAGCACCGCTCCTGTGCGGGTGTGCCAGAGTTCCCGGCCCGTGCGCCAGTCGTAGCCGGTGACGCCCTGCGAGTGGCCGTGGTAGAGCGCGTCGCTGTCGCAGCGGACCATCCAGGCGGACCGGCCGCGGCCCGGCCGTCGCCAGAGGAACTCGTCCTCGTGGTCGATGGCCGCGATCCCGCCCTCGCGGTCGGAGACGCCCAGCACCCCGTCGTGGATGTCCAGCCAGTAGATGTCGATGTCGGGCGCGATGGCGTACGCCACCCGGGGCACCTTGCCGGACAGGTCGTAGACGTTGCCGTCGTCGCAGCCCGCGTAGAGCCAGGCGTCGTCGGCCACGATGCACTTCACCCCGTCGGGGAGCCGGACCTGCCCGAGCACCCGGGCGTCGTGGTCGAGCGTGGTGATGACGCCGTGCTCGTTGCCGACCATGCAGGTCCGCCCGTCGACGAAGATGCCGAACGCGGGCGCCCCGGAGTCGTAGCGCCAGAGCACCGGCGCGGTGCGTGCCGTGGAGCGGGTGCTGACGATCTGCCGGCGGGACACCGCCCGCTTCTGGCGTACGCCCGGCACGGCCGGGGCGTAGCCCTTGCGGACCTTCTCGCCGATCTTCTTGGCCGCGGCCGCCCGGGCGCGGGCGTTGTCGGGGTACGTGGTCGTCTTGACCTGCCCCTGATCGCCGATCCGCCCGTAGCGGACCGTCATGGCGGTGTCGGCGACCACCACCTCATAGAACTTGTGCGCGCCACCGTCCACTTCGGACAGTTCGAGGTAGGTCTTCTCCTGGGACATGGGGGATGCCTCCGGATGGGGGTGGGCGACCGGCGGACCGCCGGTGCGACAACGCGAGCACGCTAACCGCGGCCCCCGACAAGATCCGGTCGCGACCGCCGCCTGGGGCGGGACGGTCAGCGGGCGGACGAGATGAGGGCGTCGACGGCCTTGCGGGCGGCGATCAGCACCGGATCCCAGACCGGCGCGTACGGCGGGGCGTAACCGAGGTCGAGGGAGGTCATCTCGTCGACCGTCATGCCGTTCCAGACCGCCACGGCGAGCGCGTCGATCCGCTTCGCGGCCTCGGACCAGCCGACGATCTGCGCCCCGAGCAGCCGCCCCCTCGGGCGTTCCGCGATCAGCTTGACCGTCATCGTCCGGGCGCCCGGGTAGTACCCGGCCCGGTTCGTCGACTCGGCGACCACCGAGACGAACTCGAAGCCGGCGGCCACCGCGTCCTTCTCCCGCAGGCCCGTGCGGCCCACCTCCAGGTCGCAGACCTTCGTGACCGCTGTGCCGATCACCCCGGTGAACGTGGCGTACCCGCCGCCGATGTTGATCCCGGCCACACGGCCCTGCTTGTTGGCGTGCGTGCCGAGCGGCACGTGCACCGGCATGCCGCTCACCAGGTGCAGACACTCCACGCAGTCGCCGGCGGCCCAGACGCCGGGCAGGTCCGGTACCCGCATCCGCCGGTCCACGCGGATCGCCCCGGTCGGCCCGAGCGGCAGCCCGGCCGCCTTCGCCAGCTCGGTGTTCGGGCGGACGCCCAGCCCGAGCACGACCACGTCGGCCGGGATCGGCCCCTCGGCCGTCACCACGGCCGAGATCCGGCCGTCGCGCTCCTCGAGCCCGGTCACGCCGAGGCCGGTGCGGATGTGGATGCCGATTCCGGTCATCGCGTCGGCGACCAGCTCGGCCATGTCGCCGTCCACCGTGGCCATCGGCTGGTCGGCCTGCTCCACGAGGGTCACCGAGAGCCCGCGCAGGATCAGCGCCTCGGCCAGCTCCACCCCGATGTAGCCACCGCCGACGACCACCGCCCGGCGCGGCTTCGGCTCGCTCTCCAGCCAGTCCCGCAGCGCCGCGCCGTCGTCGAGGGTCTGCATGCCGAACACGCCGCCGACGTCGGTACGGGCGAACGCCGGCTTGACCGGCACCGCGCCGGCCGCGTACACCAGCTCGTCGAAGCGTTCGCGGACCTCGCGGCCGCCCTCCAGGTCGCGGGCCACCACCTCGCGGCGGTCCAGGTCGATCGCGGTGACCTCGTGGCGTATCCGGACGTCGATCTGGAACTTCCCGCGGAACGTGTCCGGGTCGCGGGCGATCAGCGCCTCCGGCTCGGGCACCAGCCCACTGATCCAGTACGGGATCCCACAGGCCGAGTACGAGGTGTAGTGCCCCCGCTCGAAGGCGACGATCTCCAGGTCGGCGCGGTCGCGGCGACGGCGGGCCTGGGAGGCGGCAGCCATGCCCGCGGCATCACCGCCGATGACGATCAACCGTTGCGCCACGGAGTCATCCTGTCACGCCGAGCCCACCCCGCGGGTCTGTCGTGCCACGTCGCTCACCACGTCGGAGAGCTGCCCGCCGCGGGCGAACACGGCCCGCTGCCGGGCCGCGCCGGTGCCGTGGCGGCGCAGCCCGCCCAGCAGGTCGATCACCTCGGCCCAGTCGTCGTGCCGTTCCAGCGCCGGGCGGACCCGCTCGACGAACCGGTCCAGCAGCTCCCAGGCCGGCCGGATCTCACCGGTCGTCACGTCGACACCGTCGCCCTCCAACCCGTCGTGCGCGGCCCGCCAGTGCGCGCCCACGAGGAGGTGGTGATCGGTCCGGATGGCCGGCCGCCCGGCCGTGATGTCGTCGACCGCGGTGGCCACCATCGCCCGTACGAGTGCGGCCACCAGCACGGTGTCGTCCACCGACGGGCAGACGTCGCCGATGCGGATCTCCACGGTCGGGTACTTCGCGGACAGCCGGGCGTACCAGTAGAGCATCCCCTCGTCGAGCATCACCCCGCTGGAGATCAGCTGGCGGATCAGCCGCTCGTAGTGCTCGTGCGACTCCAGGTACGGCGTCGGCGCCACCGAGGGCCACCGCTCCCACTCCACGGAACGCCAGCTCGCGTAGCCGGTGTCCTCGCCCCGCGCGAACGGGGAGTTCGTGGTGACCGCGTGCAGCGTGGGCAGCCACGGCCGGACGTGGTTGAGCACCTGGACGCCGGTCTCCGGGTCGGGGATGCCGACGTGCACGTGCATGCCGTTGTTGCCCGGGCCGGGCACCAGCAGGCGGAACCGCTCGATCATGCGGTCGAAGCGGGGCTTGTCGACGACCGGCGGGACCGGGCCGTCCACCGGGCCGGTGCCGATGGCGAGCAGCCGCACGCCGGCGCGCTCGGCCGCGTCGGCCAGCGCGACCCGCAGCACCCCGAGCGAGTGGCGGATCGAGCGCAGTTCGAGACCGGGCGGGGTGCCGATCTCGATCTGGCTGGTCTGGAACTCCCGTTCCACCTGCCCGCGCAGTTCGGCCGGCACCTGCTCCATCACGAGGTCGACGGCGGGCACCGCGGCGCCGGTGTGCGGGTCGACGAGCAGGAACTCCTCCTCGACACCCACCGTGAACAGGTCGGTCCCGTTCGCCGTCCGGCCCGGCGCCTCCGCCAGTTGGCCCGTCATCGTCCATCACCGTCCGTTCGCGCCGGCCGCGGTCGGTCCGCACCGGCCTGGCCCGGTCGTTACCCACCGTGGCGACGCCGGGAAACGCGGCACCGGCGTGCCGACGGCGTGTCGACGGCGTGTCGCGGCGCACGTCCCGTTCGCGTTCGCGTCCGCCGCCACGGCAAGATCGTGCTCGATCCTGGAAGTAGTGGCCTCCGTGGCAACGGGAGGCCACTACTTCCGTTTTCGAGCGCGATCTTGCGGGTTGTCCACGCGTTCCGCGCCGAGGGGACGGCGTGACAGCGGGTTCTAGGCTGTGCCCGTGCCGTTCGGGTTCGGGTTCGCGCTGGGGCTGTGGGCGTACGCCCTCGCCCAGCTGACCCTGCTCGCCGACCGGCCGGCCGGGCTGCTCGCCGGAGCCGCCCTCGGCGCGGCGGTGCTGCTGGCCTCCGTCCTCGCCGCGCGTGCCCTCGCCCTCGGCGTGGCGCCCCGCGGCGGGGCCCGGGCCGCCGGCCTGCGCGCACGGTCCCGCCGTCGGCGGGTGCCCCGCCAGGTGGACCCGGACGCGCCGGGGCGGCCGCGCCCCCGTGCGCCGGGAGCCCGTCCCTCGGCCGCGTAGCACCCCGACGGTCCACCGCCACCGGCCGGACCGTCCGTGGCGGCCACGGACGGGACCGCCTGTGACGGGCCCGGTTCCCGCCGATCCGCCCCCGCCGCGCGGCCGATTCCGCCTGTCATCCGCCCCGTCCCGGCTCCGTTCCGGGCGGGACGATCCGGAATCGGACCGAGGGATCCATCATGCTCGCCTTCTCACCCGTGCACGACGCGGTCGGCGCCGCCGGCACCGTGCTCGCCCATCTCACGACCCTGCTCGAACCGATCGCCGGGGGCGCCGCGACGGCCGTCGCGATCGTGCTCTTCACCGTGGCCGTCCGGCTGGCGATCTCCCCGCTCACGGTCGCGCAGGTACGCGGGGAGCGGCGCCGGGCCGCGCTCGCACCCCAGGTCCGCGACCTCCAGCGGCGGTACGCGGACGATCCGGCCCGCCTGCAGACCGAACTGTTCGCGCTCTACCGGTCGGCCGGGGCCAACCCGGTCGCCGGCTGCCTGCCGGTGCTGCTCCAGGCGCCGTTTCTGCTGGTGACGTACCGGCTGTTCAGCACGGCCGAGGGCGGCACCGGGCTGCTGGACGAGCGGTTGGCCGGGGTGCCGCTCGGGCACCACCTCGGTGACGGGCTGGCCGGGGCGGCGGGGCCGCTCTTCGCGGTCCTGCTGGCCGCGCTCGTGGCCCTGGCCTGGTGGTCGTCCCGCCGGATGCGCCGCGCCGCCGCGGCATCGGCCGCCACCGCGGCATCGGCCGCCACCGGATCGGCGGCCACCTCCGCATCGGCCGCCACCGCCGCATCGGCCGCCGGTACGCCCAGCGAGGGGACCGCCGCGGCCGTGGTCGGCCGGCTGCTGCCGCTGCTGCCGTACACCACGGTGCTCGTGGCGCTGGTGTTGCCGCTGGCCGCGGTGCTCTACCTGGTGACCACCACGGCCTGGTCCGCCCTGGAGCAGGCCGTGCTGCGTCGGCCCCAGCGCAGCCCGGTCGCGGTCGACATCGATCGACGTTGACAACTGTCCGGGGAGCCCGTACAACTCGTGAGAGAGCGCTCTCTCGACCGTCCCCGAAGAGAGGCACGTCCATGGAAGCTGCCCCGGCGGCGCCCGCCGCCCCGCCCGCACGACGCCGGCTCCGGCTGGCGTTCGCCCTGCTCGCCGTCGCCGCCACCGCACTGGCCGGCGCCACCGTGAACGCGTACGCGGCGGTGCCGCCGCCCCCGTCCGGCTGGAGCCTGGTGTGGAGCGACGACTTCACCGGCGCGGCCGGCACCCTGCCGTCCTCGGCCAACTGGATCATCGACACCGGCACCAGCTATCCCGGCGGCCCGCCGAACTGGGGCACCGGCGAGATCCAGACCTACACCAACAGCACCGCCAACGTCAGTCACGACGGCGGCGGCAACCTGCGCATCACCCCGCTGCGCAACTCCTCCGGCGGCTGGACCTCGGCCCGGATCGAGACGGTCCGCAGCAACTTCAAGCCGCCCTCGGGCGGGGTCCTCGCCATCGAGGGCCGGATCCAGATGCCGAACGTGACCGGCGCGTCCGCCCTGGGCTACTGGCCCGCGTTCTGGGCGCTCGGCGCGCCGTACCGGGGCAACTACCAGAACTGGCCGGGCATCGGTGAGTTCGACGTGATGGAGAACGTCAACGGGATCAACTCGGTGTGGGGGGTGCTGCACTGTGGTGTGGCACCCGGGGGCCCCTGCAACGAGTTCAACGGCCTCGGCGCCTCTCGGGCCTGCCCGGGCAGCACCTGCCAGTCGGCGTTCCACACCTACCGCTTCGAGTGGGACGCCGCGGCCAGCCCGCAGCAGCTGCGCTGGTACGTCGACGGGCAGCAGTACCACACGGTGACGCAGACGCAGGTCGGTGAGCCGTACTGGAGCCAGATGACCGGGCACGCCGGTTACTTCCTGCTGCTCAACGTCGCGATGGGCGGGGGCTTCCCGAACGGGGTGGCCGGCACCGGCACGCCCACCGCGAGCACCGTGTCGGGCCGGCCGATGCTGGTCGACTACGTCGCGGTCTACAGCCGGGGCGGCGGCACCACCCCGCCGCCGACCGACCCGCCGCCGGGTGGCGTACGCGACGCGTACGCGACCATCCAGGCGGAGTCGTTCAACGCCCAGAACGGCGTGATCGTCGAGGCGTGCAGCGAGGGCGGGCAGAACATCGGCGCGCTGCGCAACGGCGACTGGGTCCGCTTCGACAACGTCGAGTTCGGCAGCTCGCCGCCCCGCGATTTCGTGGCCCGGGTCGCCTCCGGCGCCGGGAGCGGGGTCAGCGGGCTGGTCGAGGTCCGATTGGACAGCCCGACCAGCGCCCCGATCGGCAGCTTCGCGATCGGCAACACGGGTGGCTGGCAGAGCTGGCGCTCGGTGCCGGGCAACGTCGCGGCGGCCACCGGTCGGCACACCGTCTACCTGACCTTCACCAGCGGCCAACCGAACGACTTCGTCAACGTCAACTGGTTCAC
This sequence comes from Micromonospora costi, assembly GCF_003626655.1. Lineage (GTDB taxonomy): Bacteria > Actinomycetota > Actinomycetes > Mycobacteriales > Micromonosporaceae > Micromonospora > Micromonospora costi. The sequence continues at coordinate 251,968 of NZ_RBAN01000003.1, read as the reverse complement.
GTTCCGTCGTTGACCTCCTCCGCCGGGCTCCCCGCCGCCGACGGGGAGCCCGGCCCACCCGCACCAGCCGTGGCACGTGGCGCGACACCCCTGGACAGAAACAGTTAACTGTCCTAATAATAAGCGCCAACGTTGATGTCCATGGATGTATGTCCGGGTGCGGAGGGCCGCATGAAACGTGCCAGATACCTCGTCCTGTCCCTGGTCACCACATTGGCCGCCGCGGTCGGAGCGGTCTGGGTGGCGCTGCCCGCGTTCGCCGCCGGGGCCACCGCGACGTTCGTCAAGACCGCCGACTGGGGCACCGGCTGGGAGGGGAAGTACACCATCACCAACGGTGGCGGCTCGACCATCAACGGTTGGAGCCTCACGCTCGACCTGCCGACCGGCACCACGATCGGAAGCTACTGGGACGCGCTGCTCACCAGCGCCGGCCAGCACCACACCTTCACCAACCGGTCCTGGAACGGCACCATCGCGCCCGGTGCCTCGGTGTCCTTCGGCTTCCTCGGCAACGGCCCTGGCTCGCCGACGAACTGCCAGCTGAACGGCGCGCCCTGCGGAGGGGGCGGCACCCCACCCCCCACCGACCCGCCGCCCACCGATCCGCCACCCACCGACCCGCCGCCGCCCACCGGTGGCCTGCCGAAGCACCTGCTCACCGGCTACTGGCACAACTTCGTCAACCCGGCGGTCGAGCTGCGGCTGCGGGACGTGCCGGCCGAGTACGACCTGGTGGCCGTCGCCTTCGCCGAGGCCACCGGCACCCCCGGCGCGGTCACCTTCGGCGTCGACCCCGGCCTCTCGACCGCGCTGGGCGGCTACACCGACGCCGACTTCACGGCGGACGTACGGACGTTGAAGAGCCGCGGCAAGAAGGTGATCATCTCGGTCGGCGGCGAGGCCGGCCGGGTCGCGGTCAACGACGCGGCCTCCGCGGTCGCGTTCAGCGACTCGGTGTACGCGCTCATCCAGCGCTACGGGTTCGACGGCGTCGACATCGACCTGGAGAACGGGCTGAACCCGACGTACATGGGGCAGGCGCTGCGCGCCCTGCGGGCGAAGGTCGGCGCCGGCCTCGTCATCGCCATGGCGCCGCAGACCATCGACATGCAGTCACCGGCCGGCAGCTACTTCAAGCTGGCGCTCGACATCAAGGACATCCTCACCGTCGTCAACACCCAGTACTACAACTCCGGTGCGATGCTCGGCTGCGACCGCAACGCCGCGTACGCCCAGGGCACCGTGAACTTCATCGTGGCGCTGGCCTGCATCCAACTGGAGGCCGGGCTCCGGCCGGACCAGGTGGGGCTGGGCCTTCCCGCGGGGCCCGGCGCGGCCGGCGGCGGCATCGTGGCGCCCAGCGTGGTCAACGCCGCCCTGGACTGCCTGGCCCGCGGCACCAACTGCGGCAGCTTCCGCCCGCCACGCACCTACCCCGGCATCCGCGGCGCCATGACCTGGTCGGTCAACTGGGACGTCAGCAACGGCAACGGCTTCGCCCGCACCGTCGCCCCCCACCTCGACACCCTGCCCTGACGCATCCGGCCGGCCCGGCCCCCGGGCCCGGCGCACCACCCCGCCCGCCGGGCGCTGGGCGCACACGCCCGCGTACCCGATCGCCGCCCGGCGGGCGGCCCCCACCCCCACCACCGGTCCCGGGAGGCCACCGTGAAACTCCGCTCACCGCGCGCGGCGACGTTCGCCGTCGCGCTGGCCGCCGCCCTGGTCGCGGCCACCGTCGTGGCGCCACCACCGGCGTCGGCCGCCACCGCCGCCTTCGCCCGCACCTCCAGCTGGAGCACCGGGTACGAGGCGAAGTTCACCGTCACCAACGACACGACCACGACGATCACCTCGTGGAACGTCCAGTTCGACCTGCCCGCCGGCAGCACCCTCGGCACCTACTGGGACGCGCTGCTGTCCACCTCCGGCCAGCACGTCACAGCCGTCAACCGCTCCTGGAACGGCACCCTCGCCCCGGGTGCCAGCACGTCGTTCGGGTTCATCGTCACCGGCACCGGCGACCCGACCAACTGCACGGTCAACGGCGGGCCGTGCTCCGGCGGCAGCGGCCCCGGCACGCCCGGCACCCCGGGCGGCCTGCGGGTCACCGCCACCACCGCGTCGTCGGTGTCGCTGGCCTGGAACGCGGTCGGCGGCACGGTCACCGGCTACCGGGTGTACGAGGGGTCGACCGTGCGCGCCACGGTCACCGGCACCTCGGCGACCGTCTCCGGCCTGGCCGCCTGCTCGGCGCACAGCTACACGGTGGCGGCGTACAACTCCGCGGGCGAGTCGGCCCGGTCGGCGCCGGTCTCGGCCACCACGTCCGGCTGCACGGGCGGCGGTGGCGTGATGGCCGCAGCGCCCTACCTCTACCCGGGCTGGGGTGACCCGCCCGCGCCAGCGACGGTGATGGGCGCGACGGGCATCCGGTGGTTCACCATCGCCTTCATCCTCTCCGGCGGCGGCTGCACCCCGGCGTGGGACGGCTCCGGCCCGCTCACCGGCGGCGCCCACGCCGCGACCATCGCCGCCATCCGGGCGGCCGGTGGGGACGTCATCCCGTCCATCGGCGGCTGGAGCGGCAACAAGCTCGGCCCGAACTGCTCCTCCCCGGAGGCGCTCGCGGGGGCGTACCAGCAGGTCATCAACGCGTACGGGCTCCGGGCGATCGACGTCGACATCGAGAACAGCGACGAGTTCGAGAACGAGGTGGTGCAGGACCGCATCCTGGGCGCCCTGAAGATCGTCAAGCAGAACAACCCGGGGCTGAAGACCATCATCACCTTCGGCACCACGACCAGCGGTCCCTCGTACTGGGGCACCCGGCTGGTCAACCGGGCCGCGGCGCTCGGCGCGAACATCGACGTGTTCACGATCATGCCGTTCGACTTCGGCGGCGGGGCGAACATGTACCAGAGCACCGTCAACGCGGCCGAGGGGCTGAAGAACACGCTGAAGAGCGCCTTCGGCTGGTCGGACGCCACCGCGTACGCCCACATGGGGATCTCCGGCATGAACGGCCTGTCCGACCAGCAGGAGCTCACCTCTCCGGCCACCTGGACGCAGATCCGCGACTGGGCCGAGGCCCGCTCGCTGGCCCGGTTCACCTTCTGGTCGGTCAACCGCGACCGGCCGTGCCCGGGCGGCGGCGTGGTCGCCAACTGCTCCGGGATCGCCCAGAACACCTGGGAGTTCACCGCCATCACCGCCCAGTACGGCTGAGCGGGACGCGGTCAGCGGCCGGCGGTCACCGACTGCCGGCCGCGCCGCCGCGACCGGCGGCGCACCTTCTTCACCACCCAGAGCACGATCATCAGGGCGAAGATGCCGATGATGCCGTAGTCGAACCACGTGCTGTACCGCTCGACGTCCTGCCAGCGGGAGCCCAGCGCGTACCCGCCGCCCACGAAGAGGGCGTTCCAGATCCCGCTGCCCAGCGTGGTCAACGCGACGAACTCGGGCAGCGGCATGCGGTTCGCCCCGGCCGGGATGGAGACGAGGCTGCGCACCACCGGCATCATGCGGCCGAGGAACACGGCCCACCGGCCGTACCGCTCGAACCAGCGGTCGGCGCGTTCCAGGTCGTCCAGGTCGACCAGCGGGAGCCGGTCCAGCCACCGTTTGAGCCGGTCCTCGCCGACGGCGGCGCCCAACCAGTAGAGGATCAGCGCGCCCGCCAGCGAGCCGGCCGTGGCCGCGAGCGCCACCACGACCACGTTGAACCGACCCTCGCCGGCCAGGAAGCCGGCCATCGCGAGGACGACCTCGCTCGGGATCGGCGGGACGACGCTCTCCAGGGCGACGAGCAGGGCGACGCCGAGCACGCCGGTCGCGTCGATCACCCCGGCCACCCAGCCGGTCAGCCCGCCGAACTGCGCCGGGTTGACGTCCTGGGCAACTGACATGGCGATCCTTTCCGCCGCGGGGAGGGGATCGCCTTCCTGTACCCCGCGGCCCGGTCGTCACACCTGCCGGACCCGCCGTCAGTCCTCCGGGTGCAGGGACACGTCGGCCGGACCCCGGCGCCAGCCGGTGAACCGGACCCGGAGCCCGCCGCGCGTCGGCGAGCAGCAGAACGGACCGGCGGTCGCCTCGGCCTCGGGCGCCAGCGGGGCGAGCCGGACCAGCCGCCACGGCTCGCCGGCCACCCGGGCGCGGACGGTCAGCGCGTCGCCCGACCGGCTGGCCCGGACCGTCACCTCCCGGCCGGTCCACTCCGGCACCGGTGCGACCGACCAGTCCGAGAACTCCCGGGTGACGACGGCGCCGAGCTGCGGCAGCCCGTCGCTGACCTCCACGCCGGCCTTGGTCCACGTGCGCTCGTCCACCCGGACCAGCACGCCGGCCTGGTCGAACTGTTCCGTCCACTCCAGACGGAAGCTCACCTCGACGGCGGTGCCCGCGGGAAGCGGGGCGAGCAGCGCGGGGGCGTCGTCGTGCACGAACCCGTAACTGGTGTGCCGCCACAGGTCGCTGCCGGCGGCCGGCTCGACCACGAGGTCACCTTCGGGGGTGCGGTCGGCGTGGACCGGCGGGTGCAGCCAGCTGCCGGTGGCCCAGTCGACCGGCTCGGTGTGGGGTGCGTCGCGCATGATCCGCACCGTACCGCCGCGCCGCCGGCCGTGTTTGCCCGGGCGACGGATCGGAAAAGATGACCTGGCATGGGTGACAGGTGGTATTCGGAGGCGGTCATCTACTGCCTCGACGTCGACACCTTCGCGGACTCGGACGGGGACGGTGTCGGTGACATCCGGGGCCTCATCGGCCGGCTCGACTATCTCGCACGCCTGGGCGTGACCTGCCTCTGGCTGCATCCCATCCATCCCTCCCCGAACCGGGACGACGGCTACGACGCCACCGACTTCTACAACGTGAGCCCGCGGCTCGGCACGCTCGGCGACTTCGCCGAGCTGCTGCACCAGGCCGCCAACCGGGGCATCCGCGTGATCATGGACCTCGTCGTCAACCACACCTCGGACGAGCACCCCTGGTTCCAGTCCGCCCGGTCCTCACCGGACTCCCCGTACCGGGACTGGTACGTCTGGTCCGAGACGGAGCCGCCGGACCGCTACCAGGGCATGGTCTTCCCCGGCGAGCAGAACGAGACCTGGAGCTACGACCGCACCGCCAAAGCGTGGTACTACCACCGCTTCTACAAGTTCCAGCCGGACCTCAACATGGCCAACCCGGAGGTTCGCGCCGAGGTCAAGAAGATCATGTCCTTCTGGCTCCAGCTCGGCGTCGCCGGTTTCCGGATGGACGCCGTGCCGTTCATCATCGAGCTGACCGAGGCGGGCAACCCGAGTTCGCCCAAGGACCTGGACTTCCTCACCGAGCTGCGCCAGCACGTGCAGTGGCGCCGGGGCGACGCGATCCTGCTGGCCGAGGCGAACGTCGAGCCGGACCAGCTGCCCGTCTACTTCGGCGACAGCGGCGGCTCGGCCAACCGCCTGCACATGCTTTTCGACTTCATGCTCAACGGCCGGCTGATGCTCGCCCTCGCGCGCCAGGACCCGGAGCCGGTCATCGAGGCGCTGCGGGACACCCCGGCCCTGCCCGTCGGCGGGCAGTGGGCCACGTTCCTGCGCAACCACGACGAGATCGACCTGTCCCGGCTCACCGCCGAGCAGCGCAACCAGGTGTACGAGCAGTTCGGCCCGGACCAGGAGATGCGGCTCTACGACCGGGGCATCCGCCGGCGGCTCGCCTCGATGCTCGGCAACGACCGGCGGCGCATCGAGTTGGCGTACGCGCTCCAGTTCTCGCTGCGCGGCACGCCCGTCCTGCGCTACGGCGAGGAGATCGGGATGGGGGAGGACCTGTCGCTGCCGGGCCGGCAGGCGATCCGCACCCCCATGCAGTGGTCGTACCAGGAGAACGCCGGCTTCTCCACCGCCGCCCCGGAGAAGCTGGTCCGCCCCGTCATCGACAAGGGCGAGTTCGGCTACCAGAACGTCAACGTCACGGCACAGCGTCGGGACCCGAGGTCGCTGCTCGCCTGGTTCGAGCGGATGATCCGTACGCTGCGCGAGGCTCCGGAGATCGGCTCCGGCTCGACCACCCACATCGACGTGCCGATGCCGCCCGGCGTGCTCGCGCACCGCGCCGACGGTCCCACCGGCACCATGGTCTTCCTGCACAACCTCGGCACCGAGGACGCCGAGGTCGACCTCAGCCTGCTCCAGCCGGAGGCCGACCAGCCGATCGACGTGCTGTCCGACCGTGGCTACGGCGACGTGGGCAAGCTGGAACGCCTGCAACTGGGCGCCTACGGCTACCGCTGGATCCGGCTCTGCCGCGGCCGCGTGCGCTGACCCGGGGCCCGGGTGAGGCCCGGCCGGAGCCGGCCGGACCTCACCCGGCAGGGCGTCAGCGCACGCCGAACGCCCGGATCACCGTCTGGCTCACCGAGTCACCCGCGCCGTCCGCGGCCTCGGCACGCAGCGACACGTACGCCGCGCCCTTCGGTGCCCGCAGCGTCGCCGTCCAGGCGCCGCTCGTCGTGCGGCTCAGCGTCTGCCGCTGCCAGTGGGCGCCGTCGTCGTACGAGACCTCCAGCCGGACCTGCCCGACCCCGCCGCGCCCGGTGACACCGGGCAGGTGCGCGGCGGAGAGCGTCAGGTCCGTCGTCCGCCGCGCGGTGCCGGCGGCGTCGGCGTCGACCGTGTAGTCGAGCTGGAGCAGCGGCAGCACGCTCGACTCCACCCCGGCGGAGGGCGCCGTCGACCGGAACCGCCACTCGGATTCGGTACGGGTCGAGTAGGCGCCGGCGGTCGGGTCCTGGGTGGTCCGCACCACCAACCGGTAGGGCAGGTCGCCCGCGCGCGGGGCGGTGCCGCTGATCCAGGTGCTGCTGCTCTGGGCGAGCAGCGTGTCGCCCTGGTAGAGCTGGTTGCTCTGGGTGGCGCCGTTCATCGCCATGCCGACGTGGTCGGCGCCGCCCCACCCGGGCACGTCCAGGTTGAGGCTGTCGCCGGACCGCGTGGGCAGCTTGAAGTTGTTGTTCAGGTGCGGCCGCTCGATCGGCTCGAAGAACCGCTCCGCGCCGCGGCTGCCCGCCCGGTACGCCGTTCGCGCGTCGATCTGGTACGTGCCGGCCTCGACGTACGCCTCCTGGCCCCACTCGTACAGGTCGCCGACGGACACCCAGTCGGTGCGGACGGCAGCGAGCGGCCGGTTGCTGGTCTGGCCGATACCCCAGTCCGAGTACGACGGCCAGTCGAACCGGAACTCGCCGCCCCGCGTCTGCCCGGGCGGGAAGGCGAAGCCGACGTCGATGCGGGCCAGCGTCTTCGTCGTCTCGGTCCGGGTCAGCTGCGAGGGAATCCGGTCGTGGTACGCCTGGACCAGGTCGTACACGTAGTCGGCGACCGGCTGCGAGGCGACCTCGACGCGCGTCGGGCCGCGCTGGATCTGCCGGATCAGCGCCTCGCCCTCGTCCGCGCCGAGCAGCGCCACCTCGATCGGCGTGGGGGTGGCCCAACCGATCGAGTAGTCGCGTACCTCGCGCCACGGGTGGTCGTTCACCACGAGCATCAGCTTCGCCCCGGCCGCCGTGGCGGCGGCGGCCTGGTCGGCATCGCCGACGTCATCGTTGTGCCGGACCACCACGACCCCGCCCCGGGCGTCCAGACCGGCGTAGTCGCCCGCCGCGCCGTCGCCGGCGTACACGGCGGGCAGCGTCCACCGGCCCTTCGGCAGCTGGGTGGTTCCCTGCTGGCGGACCAGATCGTCGAAGTCGACGGTCCCGGTGCCCGCGCTCAGCACCGGCTGTTCCTTGCGCCAGCGGGCACTCACGTGGAAGTCGCCGTGGGTCACGTCCTGGCTGGTCGGCTGGGCCCAGAAGCTGTCGTAGAACACGCCGCCCTCGACGAACGAGCGCCAGCGGCCCTCGCCCTGCGAGCGCTGGTAGTCCAGCCGGGCGTACGTGTCGGCGGTCTTCTGCGGCACCAGGGACTGGATCCGTCGCGCCGCGCTTCCGTCCAGCCGGAGCGTGGTGTCCTCGCGCAGGTCGATGTCCGGGTCGCCGAGCAGGGCCAGGCCCAGTGAGTTCGGTCCGTGGCTGCCGGCGACGTTCACGAAGCTCATCGCCGAGTAGACGCCCTCGGGCAGGTAGAGCTGTGCCGTGCCGTCCGCGTCGGTCTCGACGAAGTCCGGCTCGTAGCTGCCCGGCCGGCCCAGCTCGACGACGCCCGGCGCCGGCTTGCCGGCCCGGTCGGTGACCTCCAGCCGGAGCACGTGGTACGGGGTGAAGGTGCCGACGCCGATCGCGGTGCGGGTCATCACGGCCCGGTCGGGTCCGCTGGCGACGACCTGCCCGGTGTACCGGCTGCCGGCGGTGGCCCGGGAGGTGTCCGTGGTCAGGGTCACCGTGGCGCTGCCGTGCGCCGGGACGGTCACCTGCGGGGCCGAGAGGCCGAACAGCCCGGCCGGCGCGGTCGCGGCGTCCACCGTGAGGTCCAGCGTGATCGCAGTGCCGGTGGTGTTGGTGTACGTCACCGGACGGGTGCTGCCGCCGGCCTTCGCGGTGTCGTACCGCACGCTGGTGTAGACGGTGCCGGTGGCCACGATTGCGGCGTCCACCGCGGCGGCGACGTCGACCCGGCCGGTACCGGCCTCGTACGCGTCGTACTGCGGGGTGGCCTTCGTCGTGCTGACCAGCGCGTCCTTGAGCTGCTGGCCGGTCCAGTCCGGGTGCTTCGCGGCGAGCAGGGCGGCCGCCCCGGTCACGTGCGGCGCGGCCATCGAGGTGCCGTCCATGCTCTGGTAGTCGCCCTCACCCGGCGCGTACCGGGAACGGGCGGCCAGCACCCCGACACCGGGCGCCGTCAGCTCCGGCTTGATGGCTTCGTCGCTGAGCCGCGGCCCCCTGCTGGAGAACGGGGCGAGCCGGTCGTCGGCGTCGACCGCGCCGACGGTCAGCGCCGCGTCGGCCGCACCCGGAGCGGAAACGCTGGCCGGCGCGCCGTTGTTGCCGGCCGCGACGACGAACAGGGCTCCGGTCTCGGCGCTGAGGCTGTTGACCGACTGGCTGATCGGGTCGGTGCCGTCGCTGGGCTGGTTCGAACCGAGGCTCATGTTGATGACGCGCGCGCCGGCGTCCCGGGCGGCCCACTCCATGCCGGCGAGGATCCACGAGTCCTGCCCGAAACCGGCGTCGCTGAGCACCTTGCCGACGGCGAGCCGGGCGTCCGGCGCGACGCCCTTCTCCCGTCCGCCGGAGGCCGCGCCGGTGCCGGCGATGGTGGAGGCGACGTGGGTGCCGTGCCCGGCCCGGTCGGCCAGTTCCTCGCCGGGCACGAACACGGCCGACTCGGCGATCCGGTCGGCCAGGTCCGGGTGGGTGGCGTCGACACCGGTGTCCAGCACGGCGACGCGGACGCCCGCGCCGGTGTCGCCGCCGGCCCACACCTGCGGGGCGCCGATCTGCGCCGTGGTGTCGGCGAGGTCCGCGTACACCCGTCCGTCCAGCCAGATCCTGGCGATCCCCGCGGAGAAGCGTCCTGTGGCGGTCGCCTTGAACGCGGTGGCGCCGCCCTCGGCGGGGGCGCCGGTGACGGCGGCCCAGAACTCGTCCGCCTTCTTCCGGTCCTCGCTCAGGGCGGCGCCGGAGATGCTGCTGAGCGCCCGGGTGCGGGTGGCCCCGGCCGGCGCGGCGGCGGCGCGCAGCCCGGCGGCCGCGTCGGTGTACGACACGATGAGCGGCAGGTGGTCGGTGTGCGTGTCGTCGTACCCGTCGGCGATCAGCCGCGTGATGTTGAACAGCCGCTTGTCGAGGGTGCCGGCGGCCACGTAGGAGAGCACGGACTGCGGGTAGACGTAGAGGTCGGTCCCCGCCTCGACCACCCGGACGAGGGCAGGGGTGCCGTCCGGGCGCCGGACGTCGATGGTCCCGCCGTTCGCCCCGCGGCGGGTGGTGACGATGTCACCGGTGACCAGCGTGACCGATTGGGTGCCGGGTGGGGTGGGCAGGTCGTTCGCGGATGTGGTGGTCGCGCCGGGATCGGCCGGCGCGCCGGGGGCGGCCAGGGCTGGTGAGCCTCCGGTCGCCGCGAGGGCCGTGGAGACCACGGCGGCCAGCCAGGCTCCACGGGTACGCAGGAACTTCACGTGACGTCGGTCCTTGTCTCGTCGAGTGCTCCGGTCGCTGCCGGTGCTGGCAGCGACGTCTCCGACCGTCCGTCCAAACACGATGGCTGGGGAACGGTGGACGGGGCCCGTCGGACGACGAGACGAGACGCTACGCCGAGATGATCAATTCGTATATAGACACGTGCGCGGCGCGGGGGCGGCGGACCGCGGCCAGAGGAGCGCCGTCGGCCCTGACGCCCGGCGCAGGCTGGGGGTTAAGCTCCTCCGATCGAGCCCACGTTACCGGGAGGTAATCATGTCGGAGGAGCCCCGCGTCGCCATCGTCACCGGAGCCGCGCGCGGTATCGGCGCGGCCACCGCCCGCCGGCTCGCCGCCGACGGCCTGGCGGTCGCCGTGGTCGACATCGAGGAGTCCGCCACGAAGGACACCGTCGACGCGATCGCGGCCGCCGGGGGCCGGGCGCTCGGAGTGGGCGCCGACGTGGCCGACCGGGGCCAGGTGGAGGCGGCCGTGGAGCGGGTCGCGGCCGAGCTGGGCGCGCCGACCGTCCTGGTCAACAACGCCGGGGTGCTGCGGGACAACCTGCTGTTCAAGATGAGCGACGCCGACTGGGACACGGTGATGGGCGTGCACCTGCGCGGCGCGTTCCTGTTCAGCCAGGCCGCGCAGAAGCACATGGTCGAGCGGAAGTGGGGCCGCATCGTCAACCTCTCCAGCACCTCGGCGCTCGGCAACCGCGGCCAGGCCAACTACTCGGCCGCCAAGGCGGGGTTGCAGGGCTTCACCAAGACCCTCGCCATCGAGCTGGGCCCGTTCGGGGTCACCGTCAACGCGGTCGCGCCCGGGTTCATCGTCACCGACATGACCGCGGCGACCGCCGCCCGGATGAAGGTGGACTTCGCCGAGCTGCAGAAGCACGCGATTGCCGAGATCCCGGTACGCCGGGTGGGCCGCCCCGAGGACGTGGCCCACACGATCTCGTTCCTGGCCAGCGAGGGCGCGTCGTTCGTGTCCGGCCAGGTGATCTACGTGGCGGGCGGCCCGAAGGACTGAGCCGGTCCCCGACGCGCGGCGGCCACCCTTCCGGTGAAGGGCGGCCGTCGCCGTCCGGAGGGCGTGGTGCGGTCAGCGGGACGTGTCGCGGGTCCGCCACAGCCAGAAGAGGCCGAGCAGCGGGAGGACCAGCGGGACGTAGCCGTACCCGCTGCCGAACTGCGACCAGACCGTCTCGTCGGGGAAGAGTTCCCGGTCGGCCAGGCTGAGCGCGCCGACCGCGATCACGCCGACCAGCTCGATCGAGCAGCAGGCCAGGGCCAGCCGCCGCCCGGCGTGCCCGGCCCGGGCCAGACCGACCGCCGCCACGATGTAGATGAGCGCGGCCACCGCCGAGAGCGCGTACGCCACCGGCGCCTCGTCGAACTTCGTAGCGATCTGGAGACCGGCCCGCGAGCTGGCGGCGATCGCGAAGAGGATGTAGACGGCGATCAACAGCCGTCCCGGCCCCCGGTTGGTCGTGCGCCGCGGCGCCGCCGTCTCAACCACCCAGCACCTCCCAGGTCTGCTGGAGCCGCACCACCACGACCGGGGTGACGAGGCACACCACGCAGACGATCGCCGAGCCCCACCGGGTCGGTTCCATCCGGGCCAGCACCGCGGCCAGCGGCGGCAGGCAGACCAGCGTCACGAGATACCCGAAGAAGGCGCCCGGTTCGCCCGGCCGCTCGCCGCCGCCGATGGCCACCAGCGCCACCACGGCCAACGCGAGCAGCGCCAGCTCCAGCACGACCAGACCGATCAGCTGCCAGCGGTCCGGGGGCCGGCTGCGCACCGCCGCCACGAGGCTCCACAACGCGAGTACGAGCGACAGCACGATCGACGCGGTGGCGAGGACGCCGTCCACCGGCGATCCCGCCGCGGCGGCGCCGGTCATCGGGGCCACCCGGTCCTTGGCTCGGTCACCGGCACAGCCTACTAACCGTTGTAGTAACCGCCCCTTCACCCCGCCCCCGGACGCCCCTCGCCTGCATCGACAGGGGCCGGAGGACTAGCGTGGATCACGTGCCGCGGCGTCCCCGCGGCGGACGACGACGGGAGTTCCTCGTGCTGCGGTTCGGCTTGTTCGGCACCGGTCACTGGGCGACGGAGACGCACGGTGCGGCGCTCGACGCGCACCCGCGCGCCGAGTTGGCCGGCGTGTGGGGGCGGAACCCGGAGCGCGCCGCCGCCCTCGCCGACCGGTACGGCGTACCGGCCTTCGACGACGTCGACGCCCTCATCGAGGCGTGCGACGCGGTCGCGGTCGCGCTGCCGCCCGACATCCAGGCGGACATCGCGGTCCGGGCGGCCACCGCCGGCCGGCACCTGCTCCTGGACAAGCCGCTGTCGCTCACCCTCGCCGACGCCGACCGGGTGGTCGACGCCGCCCAGAGCGCCGGGGTCGCCTCGGTGGTCTTCTTCACCCAGCGGTACCAGCCGAACGTGACGGCCTTCCTCGCGGCCACCGCCGCGGCCGGCGGCTGGCAGCACGCCCGGGCGACCATGTTCGCGTCGATCTTCCAGCCCGGCAGCCCGTACGGCGGGTCGCAGTGGCGCAAGGAGCACGGCGCGCTCTGGGACATCGGTCCGCACGCCCTCTCGATCATCCTGCCGGTGATGGGCCGGGTGGAGACGGTGACCGCGGTGGACGGCCCGAGCGGCATCGTGCACCTGCTGCTCACCCACGACGGGGGCGCCACGAGCAGCGCCTCGCTGACCTTGGACGCGCCGACCGAGGCGATGACCCGCGAGTTCGTCTTCTACGGCGAGAACGGCATCGAGTCCGTGCCGGCCGCGCAGAACGGCCCGGCGACGGCCTTCACGGTGGCGATCGACCAGCTGCTCGAAGAGGTCGAGGCGGGCACCCGCGACCACCGCTGCGACGTCCGCTTCGGCCGCGAGGTGGTGGCCGTCCTGTCGGCCGCCGAGACCGCCCGCGCCGAGTCCCGCACCGTCCCCGTGCCCTGACCCGGGGTACCCCCGACCTCGACCCCGTTGATCATGAAGTTATTGCCCTGTGCCCCGGCGTGTCGCGGCAATAACTTCATGATCAACCGTGTCTGACCGGGTGGGTGGTGGGGGAAAACGGGTGGTGGGGCACTCGCCGGGCCGTTAGCCTGCCGGCATGTTCACGCACGCCCTGATCCAGGTGGTCGGCACGCCGGCCGCCCGGGGCCCCCTGTTGGCGTCCCGCCCGCGAGTCCGGCGTCCGGCCCTGGCCGGCCGGGACGCGACCCGCGACTGACCGCAGGCGCACACCCGCGCCATCTCCAGGGCCGTCCGAGTCCCGATCCACTCGGACAGGCCCCGCTTCGGGCTGCCTGTCCGCCCCGTCGCCGCGAGGCGACAGACAGGACGACGACACGTGGCGCCCCGCCGTACCCGAGCAACCGAACGCGACCGGTCCCGTCGCGTACTCTCCCAGAACTTCCTCACCGACCCGGCCGCGACAGCCCTCGTGGTCCGGTCGGCCCGCCCCGACCAGCACGGCCTCCTGCTGGAGGTCGGCGCCGGGCGCGGCCAGCTGACCCGGCCGCTCGCCGCCCGCTGCGGGCGGCTGCTGGCGTACGAGGTCGACCCGGCGGCCGCCGCCGAGCTGGCCGCGGTCTGCGCCGGGCTGCCCAACGTCCGGCTCCGGCAGGCCGACTTCCTCACCGCCGTACCGCCCGCGGAACCGTTCGCGGTGGTCGGCAACATCCCCTGGTCGTTGACCTCCGCGGTGGTCCGCTGGTGCCTGGCCGCCCCGCGGCTGCGCTCAGCCACGCTGCTCACCCAGCTGGAGTACGCCCGCCGGCGCAGCGGTGACTACGGACGCTGGTCACGACTGACCGTCCTGACCTGGCCGGAGTTCTCCTGGCGGCTCGCCGGACGGGTGCCCCGGACGGCGTTCCGCCCGGTGCCCCGGGTGGACGCGGGCGTCCTGCGGATCGACCGGCGGCCGGAACCGTTGCTGTCCCCGGCCGCGCTGCCCGCGTACCACCGGATGGTGGAGCTGGGCTTCGGCGGTGTCGGCGGCTCGCTCGCGGCCTCGCTGCGACGGCACCACCCGCCGGCCCGGCTGGCCGCGGCGCTGCGCGCGACGCGGCTCGATCCGGCCACCCCGGTGGGGCACGTCTGGCCGGAGCAGTGGCTGGTCCTGTTCCGGCTGCTGCACGCGCGCTGAACAGGTCCCCGGGCCGGCCGGATCATGGTCCGCCGGCCCGGATCCGGCCGGATCCCGGCGGCCGGGGCACGCCGACCGGTGTCAGGCCAACGTGCCGAGCGCCTCGTGCAGCTCGGCGGGCGAGTCGAACTGTTCCGCGGGCAACGCCCGCAACATCTGCAACATCTCCGTGCTGGCCCCGTTCTCCTGCCCCCAGCGGACCAGGTCCTCTCGGGAGACCGGGTAGTCGAGCCCGGCCAGGAACTCCTGCCACTGCACCCCGGTGACGGTCATGCCCGGCGGCTACCCGCTCAGCACGCGGGCACACGGCCCGCCCGTCGGCGTGTCGCGCCCCGCCACGCCGACGGTTTGCCCGCCGACCCGCCGGGTAGCCGCTGGCATGCTGGTTCAGCGGCTCGGCGCGCCGAGCGACTTCGACCCCCTGCTGGAGCGCGTCCGGGACGCCCGGGTGGTGATGATCGGCGAGTCCACCCACGGCACCTACGACTACTACCGGCTCCGCGAGCAGCTCACCCGGCGGCTCATCGCCGAGTGCGGCTTCTCGTTCGTCGCCGTCGAGGGCGACTGGCCGGACTGCGACCGGGTGCACCGCTCGGTCACCGCGGCGCCGGGCGGTGCGGTGGAGCCACTGGCCGCACTGGAACGCTTCGAACGATGGCCGACCTGGATGTGGTCGAACGCCGAGGTGGCGCGCTTCAGCCGCTGGCTGCGGGCCTGGAACGCGGAGCGCCGGGCGGGGGAGCGGGCCGGCTTCCACGGGCTGGACGTCTACAGCCTCTGGGAGTCGATGCAGGCGATCTTCGACTACCTGGGCGAGGAGGACCCGACGTCGCTGGAGGCCGCCCAGGACGCGTACCGGTGCTTCGAGCCGTACGGGAAGCGTGAGGAGGAGTACGGGATCGCGAGCCGGTTCGTCTCCGCCCGCTGCGAGGAGGAGGTCGTCCGGCTCCTGGCCCGTACACGGGAACACGCCCTCGCCGACGGCGCGGACAGCTTCTCGGCCTGGCAGAACGCCGAGGTGGTGGCCGGGGCGGAGCGGTACTACCGGGCGATGGTCGGTGGCGGCCCCGAGTCGTGGAACATCCGCGACATCCACATGCAGGACACGTTGGACCGGCTGCTCGACCGCTACGGCCCGGACGCCCGGGGCGTGGTGTGGGCGCACAACACGCACGTCGGCGACGCGCGGGCCACCGACATGACGGCGGACGGGATGGTCAACATCGGCCAGCTGGCCCGGGAACGGCACGGCGACGAGGCGGTCGCGCTCGTCGGCTTCGGCTGCTACCAGGGCACCGTGATCGCCGCGCCGCGCTGGGGTTCGCCCGCCGAGGCCATGGTGGTGCCCCCGGCCCGGCCCGGCTCGATCGAGCGGCGGCTGCACGAGCTGATGCCGGACCGGGCGGTGCTGGTCTTCGGCGGGGACGACCAGCCCGGATGGGTCACCGACACCGCCGACCACCGGGCGATCGGGGTGGTGTACGACCCGAGCTTCGAGTCCTGGGGCAACTACGTGCCGACCCGGCTCGCGGAGCGGTACGACGCGTTCATCTGGTGCGACGAGACGACCGCCCTGCATCCCCTGCCCGCGGTCAGCACCCCGGGCGAGATGGAGACCTATCCCGCCGGGGTGTGACCGCCGGGCGTACCGGGGTTCAGCCGCGCTGGCCGACCGTGACGGGGTCGCGGTCGGCGAGGTGCGCCCGCAGGCCCTCGCCCTCGATGTCGACGTTCGGCAGGATCCGGGCCAGCCACCTTGGCAGCCACCAGGCCCGGTCGCCGAGCAGGGACATCACGGCCGGCACGATCGTCATCCGCACCACGAAGGCGTCGATGGCCACGCCCACGGCAAGGGCGAAACCGATGGACTTGATCACCGGGTCGTCGAGGAAGAACACGAAGCCGCCGAAGACCGCGATCATGATCAGCGCGGCCGCGGTGACCACCCTCGCGCCGTGCCCCATGCCGTTGATCGTCGCCTGCCGCGCCGTGTCACCGTGCACGAAGTCCTCGCGCATCCGGGAGACCAGGAAGACCTCGTAGTCCATGGCCAGCCCGAACAGGATGCCGATGAGCAGGATCGGCAGGAAGCTGATCAGCGGGCCGGGAGTCTCCAGGCCGACGAGGTCGGCGAGGTGGCCCTGCTGGAACACCGCGACCGTGATGCCGAACGTGGCCGCGACGGTGAGCAGGAAGCCCAGCGCCGCCTTGACGGGCACCAGCAGCGAGCGGAACACCAGCATGAGCAGCAGCACCGAGAGCCCCACCACCAGCAGGAGGTAGACGGGGAGCGCGTCGGCGAGCTTCTCCGAGACGTCGATGCCGATCGCGGTCGCACCGGTCAGCAGGACGTCGGCGTCGCGGATCCCGCCGACGGAGTCGCGGATGTCGTGCACCAGCGTCTCGGTGGCGGCGTCCGTGGGCCCGGTCTTCGGCAACACACCGAGCAGAGCGGTACGCCCGTCCGGGCTGAGCTGCGGCGGGGCCACCGCGAGCACGTTGTCGGTGCGCTGGATGAGGGCGGTCACCTGGGGTACGGCGGCGGCCGTGGCCTGCGGTGAGTCACCCGCCACGACGACGGCCAGTCGGCCGGTGAACCCGGGCCCGAAGCCCTCGGTGATCAGGTCGTTCGACGTCCGGGCCGGCGAGCCGACCGGCGCCGTGCCGGCGTCCGGCAGGGCGAGCCGCATGTCCGGCGTGGGGAGCGCGAGCAGGCCCAGGCCGAGCAGCCCGACGACGATGACCGGGATACGGAACCGCGTGACCAGCCGGGCCCAGCGGAAGCCGAACCCCGAGCGGTCCTCGGCCGGGGTGGCCTGAGCGTCCGCGCCGGCCCGCGTACCGCTGTCGCCGGCCGCAGCCGCGCCGCTGCCTGCGAGAGCCGCGCCGTCGCCGGCCGGGACGGCCGAGCGCAGCCGGCGCGGGAGCACCCGGCGGCCCGCGAAGCCCAGCAACGCCGGCTGGAGGGTGATGGCGACCAGCACGGCCACGGTGACCGTGCCCGCAGCGGCCAGACCCATCACCGTCAGGAACGGGATGTCGACCACGGCCAGCCCGGCGAGCGCGATGACCACGGTGGCGCCGGCGAAGAGCACCGCCGAACCGGCCGTACCCACGGCCCGGCCCACCGCCTCGTCCGGTGGCAGCCCGTCGAGCAGGTTCTGCCGGTGCCGGGAGGTGATGAACAGCGAGTAGTCGATGCCGACCGCGAGGCCCAGCATGAGGGCGAGGATCGGGGCGGTGCTGGTGAGTTCCACGACGCTGCTCAGCGCGAACAGGCCGGCCATGCCGACGGCCACACCGATCAGGGCGTTGAGCATGGTCATACCGGCCGCCACCAGCGAGCCGAACGTGATGACCAGCACGACGGCCGCCACCACGACACCGATCGCCTCGGTGGAGCCGACCTCCGGCTCGGCGTTGAGCACCTCGCCGCCCGCGGCCACCTGCCAGCCCTGCGCCTCGGCCGACTCGCCGACCCGCTCGTACGCGGCACGCTCCGTGTCGTCCACCTCGTCGGAGCCGGTGGCGAACTGCACCTGGATGAGCGCGTACCGGCCGTCCGGCGAGACCGCGCCCGCCGTGAACGGGTCGACGGCGCCGATCACGCCGGGCACCTGGCCGGCCTCCTGGACGATCTCCTTGACCACGGCCTGGCCCTGCGGGGTGCCCAGCTGACCCTCCGCGGGCGCCTTGACGGCGATCGTCCCCGTCGCGCCGCTCGCCGCCGGGAACTGCTGGGCGAGCAGGTCGAGCGCCCGCTGGGATTCGGTGCCGGGCATGGTGAAGTTGCTCGCCGTCGGCCCGCGCAGGAACGCGGCGGCCAGACCGAGAGCGACGAGTACGACGAGCCAGATCGCGACGACGAGTCGCCGCCGGCGCAACGAGCCCCGGCCGAGCCGGTAGAGCAGGGTCGCCATCAGGGTTCCTTGTCCTCAGTCGTGGATGGGGTCAGGGACGGGTTCGAGGGCCCGCCGGGCGAGGGCGAGCAGGGCGGGGCGCAGTTCGTCGTCGGGCATGTCGACGAACTCGGCGCACCCCTCGGAGATGCCGGCGAGCAGCACCAGCGCCGCGATCCGCGCGGCGGGTCGGTCGCTGGTGCCGGCCATGGCGTCCAGCAGCCGTTCGGACATCCGCTGGATGTGCGCGAACGCGGGCTGTTGCAGCAGCTCGGGGAACTCCCCGCGGAGCAGGGCGATCTCCCGACGGAAGCGGACCGCGAGGTCCACGAAGCCCTCGGCCGCGACCCGTTGGGCCGCGCCGCCGGTCAGCCCGGTGAGCCGGTCGTCGAGCGCCTGGAGCATCGCGATGGCCGGGGCCATCAGCTCGGTGAGCAGAGCTTCCTTGTTCGCGAAGTGGTAGAGCACGGTGGCCTTCGAGCAGCCCACCGCGGTGGCGATGTCCTGCAACGACGTACCCCGGTAGCCGGTCGCCGCGAACCGCCGCGCCGCCGCGGCCAGGATCTCGCCGCGGGTCTCCGGTTCCGCCCGTCGCATGCCGCTCACCTCCGCTGACCAGCATGCCTGACCGATCGGTCAGACCCTGACCGATCGGTCAGAAGAAAAGCGTGGCCTTCCCCACAGCGCTCAAAGGTTTACCCGCGCGCAGGCCTCCGCGCCCTGGGCCCGCGCCCTGGGACCCCGTCGATCATGCAGTTCTGGTGGGCTCTATGCGCCCATTCACGACTTTTGTCACCCACCACAACTGCATGATCGCCGGGGCGGAGGCGAGGGCGGGGGCGGGGGAGCGCGGGGCGGGGACTACGGGGTGGTGTGCTCGCGGTCGTACGTCTGGCGGGCGGCTGCGATGGCGCCGCGGTGCCGTTCCGCCCAGCTCGTGAGCGCGACCAGGGACTCGTAGAGCTCCAGTGCGATCGGGGTTGCCGTGTACTCGACCTTCGGCGGCACGGTCGGGTGGACGCGGCGCTCCAGCAGGCCGTCGCGTTCCAGATTGCGCAGGGTCAGGGTGAGCATCCGGCGGCTGATCCCCTCGATCTGCCGTTCCAGCTCGGTGAAGCGCACCGGGCCCTGGGAGGCGGCCACGAGGATGCCGATGCTCCACTTGCCGCCCACCCGGTCGAGCACCTCACGGACGGTGCAGGCCCTCGCCTGGCCGGGTGTGAACGGCGTCACGGCGTCGGGAGCGCAGCCCGTCAGCGCGTTGAGCTGCGCGGACACATCGGTGTTCCTCTGGGACATGACAGTGCCTCCTTCCGCCCCGCCTCATGGTCACAGACGATGGCCTCGGTAACAAACCGTGCACCATGGAGGCATCCGATGAACGCCCGTACCGACCGGTCCCGCTGGGTCGCCCTGCTCGTGCTCTGCGCCGGCAGTCTCATGATCATTCTCGACGGCAACATCGTGGCGGTGGCGCTGCCCACCATCCAGCGCGACCTCGGGTTCAGCGCGACGGGCCTGGCCTGGGTCGTCAACGCGTACCTCGTGGCGTTCGGCGGGCTGCTGCTGCTCGCCGGGCGCCTCGGCGACCTGCTCGGCCGGCGGCCGGTCTTCCTCGCCGGCGTCGCCCTCTTCACGGTGGCCTCGCTGCTGTGCGCGACGGCGACCGGGCCAGCGCTCCTGATCGGCGCGCGTTTCCTCCAGGGCGTCGGCGGCGCCCTCACCATGGCGGTCAGCCTCGGCATGATTGTCCGGCTCTACCCGGAGCCGGCCGAGCGGGCCCGGGCCATCGCGATCTTCAGCTTCACCGGGGCCGCGGGCGCCTCGCTCGGCACGGTGGCCGGGGGCGTGCTCACCGACCTGGCCGGGTGGCGGTCCATCTTCCTCATCAACCTGCCGATCGGCCTGGTCATCGTGCTCGCCGCCGTACGCCGGATCGACGCCGACCGCGGCGTCGGCCTGCGGGCCGGACTGGACGTGCCCGGCGCGGCCCTGGCCACCGCCGGCCTGATGGCGGCGGTGCTGGCGATCGTCGGCACCGGCGAGCACGGCTGGACCTCGGCCCGCACCATCGGATCCGCCGCCGTGGCGGTCGCCCTGCTCGGGGCGTTCGCGCTGCGCCAACGGGCCGCGGCCACGCCGCTGCTGCCGCCCCGGATCCTGCGTACGCCCGGACTGGTCGCCGCGAACGCCGTCCAGTTCCTCGCGGTGGCGGCGTTCTTCGGGTTCCAGTTCCTGCTCGCGCTGGATCTCCAGGTGGTGCTCGGGTTCGACGCGGCCGCCACCGGGTGGGCCTTCCTGCCCACCCCCGTCGTGATCGCGGCCGTCTCGCTCGGCGCGGCCGGCCGGCTCATCGCCCGGTACGGCGTCCGGACCGTGCTGGTCACCGGGCTCGGGTTGGCGCTGGTCGGGTTCCTGCTGCTCGCCCGGCTGCCGGCCGACGGTGCCTACGCGGCCGACGTACTCCCCGCGTTGCTGGTCTTCGGGCTGGCCGGCGGCCTGATCCTCCCCGCCGTGACCACGGCGGCGATGGCCGGAGCGGGAGAGGCGGACGCGGGGCTCGCCTCCGGGCTCGCCAACACCACGCAGCAGATCGGCGGCGCGTTCGGTCTGGCGGCGCTCGCCACGCTGGCCGCCGGCCGCACCGCCGGCCTGCGGGCCGAGGGCTGGGACGAGGTGGCCGCGCTGGCCGCCGGCTACCGCGGCGCGTTCACCGTGGCCGCCGGGCTGGTCACGGCCGCCGGGCTGGTCGCCGCGCTGACCCTGCGCCCGCGACCGGTCCCCGCCCCGGTCCCGGCGCCCGTCGGGCGGTAGCCGGCGCGGAGGGCGCGCGGCCCGATCCCGGCGCCCGTCGGGCGGTAGCGGGCACGAAGGGCGCGGCCCGGTCAGGCGGTGCGGAGGGCGTGCGCGAGCGCGTCGAGCGCGGCGGGGTAGGCCGGCGCGGGTGGGGTGGCGTACCCGACCACGAGCCCGCCCGGCCGCCCGTCCGGCCGCTGCCAGTGGGCGCCGAGCCCGGTGAGCGCCAGGTCGTGGCGGGCGGCCGCGGCGAGCACCGCGGCCTCGGTGGGTCCCTCGGTCGGCAGGTGCAGCAGGGCGTGCAGGCCGGCCGCCACGCCGCCGACCCGGTACCGCCCGCCGTCGCCCGCGCCCAGGCGCGCCAGCAGCAGGTCGCGGTGCTGTCGGTAGCGGCGGCGTACCGCCCGCACCTGCCGGTCGTAGTCGTGACCGCGGATCAGGTCGGCGAGGGCGAGCTGGCCGATCACCTCCGAGTGCAGGTCGAGGTGGCGCTTCGCCTCCACGACCGGCTCCACGAGCCGGGCGGGCAGCACGAGCCAGGCCAGCCGCAGCGCCGGACCGAGCGTCTTGGCGGCCGTGCCCACGTACGCGACCTGCTCCGGCGCGGTGCCCTGGACCGCGCCCACGGGTTGCCGGTCGTAGCGGAACTCGCCGTCGTAGTCGTCCTCGACGACCAGCCCGTCCCGCTCCCGGGCCCAGGCGGTGAGCGCGTGCCGCCGGCGGGGGTGCAGGGTGACGCCGGTCGGGTACTGGTGCGCCGGTGTCACCACGGCCGCGCCGGCTCCGGCCAGCTCCCCGGTGCCCAGCAGGTCGGTGCGGGCGCCCCGCTCGTCGACCGGCAGGGGCAGCACCGTGCCGCCCTGGCGGCGGACGACCTCCCGGTGGAACGCCAGCCCCGGGTCCTCCATGGCGAGCGCCGGCCGACCGACGTCCCGCAGCACTCCGGCGAGCAGGCCCAGCGCCTGCACATACCCGGTGGTGACCACGATCCGGTCCGGGTCGGCGACCACGCCCCGGGCCCGGCCCAGGTAGCCGGCGAGCGCGCCGCGCAGCTCGGAACGGCCGCGCGGGTCGCCGTAGCCGTAGACCGACGCGGGCGCCGCGGTCAGGGCCCGGCGGGTGGCCCGCAGCCAGGCCGAAACCGGGAACGCGCCCACGTCGGGGCTGCCGGGGCGCAGGTCGTACCGGGGCGTCACCGGGCCCCGCGCGGGGGCGGCCGGACGGGCGGTGGCCGCGGGCAGGGTGCTCACCGTCGTCCCGGAACCGATCCGCGCCGTCAGCCAGCCCTCGGCGACCAGCTGGTCGTACGCGGCGCTCACCGTGCCCCGGGACAGGTTCAGCTCGCCGGCGAGCGCGCGGGTGGCGGGCAACCGTGCGCCGGGTGTGAGCCGGCCGTCCCGGATCGCGTCGCGCAGCGCGCGCTCCAGCCCGGCGCGGCGACCACCCGTCGCGTCCAGGTCCAGGTGCAGGTCCACCCCGAAAGCGGCCCAGTCCATCGGCACGGAATTGGAGCTTAGAGTGGGCCGCCGCCGGACGGAGAATCGGCGCATGATCCCCACCCTCGCCGACCGGGCCGCCGCGCTGCGGGCGCTGCACCGACCGGGCGACCCGCTGGTCCTGCCCAACGCCTGGGACGCCGGTTCCGCCCGGGCGGTCGCCGCGGCCGGGTTCCCGGCCGTCGCGACCAGCAGCGCCGCCGTCGCGGAGACGCTCGGGTACGCCGACCACGAGGCCACGCCACCCGCCGAGATGTTCGCGGCCGTGGCCCGCATCGCCCGGGCCGTCACCGTCCCGGTCACCGCGGACCTGGAGCGGGGGTACGGGCTGCGCCCGTCCGAGCTGGTCGAGCGGCTGCTCGCGGCCGGGGCGGTCGGGCTGAACCTGGAGGACTCCGACCCGGCCACCGGCCGGCTGGTGGGCGTCGACGAGCAGGCCGACCTGCTCGCCGCCGTCCGTTCCGCGGCCCGTGCCGCCGGGGTGGACGTGGTCGTCAACGCCCGGCTCGACGTGTTCCTGCGAGGCGCCGGCGACCCGGCCGGACTCCTGGCCGAGGCGGTGGACCGCGCCCGGCGCTACCGCGCGGCCGGGGCGGACTGCGTCTACCCGATCGGCCTCACCGATCCGGAGGCGGTACGCGCCCTCGTCGGCGCGGTGGACGGCCGGATCAACCTGCTCGCCCGTCCCGGCGGTCCCGGCGTCGCCGACCTGGCCGCCCTCGGCGTGGCACGGATCAGCTACGGCCACCACGTCCACGCGGCCGTCCGCGCGCGTACCGACGAGCTGCTGGCCGCCGTCCGGGCCGGCGCCGACCCGTTCGCCGCGGCGCGTCCCGTCGCATCCGGTTGACCACGGCTTCCCGGGCCGGGAAGGTGGGCTGATGAGCGGGGCTGAGGAAACCCGGGACGGGGTGTCACTGACCAATCTGGACCAGTCGCTGTTCGAGGGGGCCGGCGCCAGCAAGCGGGATCTCGTCGACTACCTCGACGCGGTCCGGGACCGGATCATCCCGCAGTTGCGGGACCGGCCGTTGTCGGTGATCCGGGCCCTGCGCGGCCAGACGCCGTTCATGCAGAAGAACCTTCCGAAGTACACCCCGGAATGGGTGCGGCGGGTGCCGGTCTGGGCCGAGGCGTCGCACCGCGAGGTCTCGTACGCCCTCTGCGACGACCGGCGGACGCTGCTCTGGTTCGCCAACCAGCGGGCCATCGAGTACCACCCGACCCTGGCCCGCGCCGACGACCTGAGCCGTCCCACGCACCTGGTGCTCGACCTCGATCCTCCGGAGGGGGACTCGTTCCCCGCGGCGGTCGCCGCGGCGCTGCTGGTGCGCCGGGCTCTGGCCGACTCCGGCCTGGCGGGTGCCGTGAAGACCAGTGGCGCCAAGGGCGTGCACGTCTTCGTGCCGGTCGCGGCCGGTGCCGACGCGGAGGAGATGGCGGCCGCCACCCGGGCCGTCGCGGCCCGCGCCGAGCGGCTGGACCCGGCGCTGGCCACCACCGCGTTCATCCGGGAGGACCGGGGCGGACGCGTCTTCGTCGACTCGACCCGCGCCGGCGGGGCCACCGTGGTGGCCGCGTACAGCCCGCGGCTGCGGCCGGGGCTGCCGGTCTCCTTCCCGGTCGACTGGGACGACCTGCCCGACGTGACCCCGGCCGACTTCACCGTCCACACGGTTCCCGGGCTCGTCGCCGCGCGTGACCCGTGGCTCGACCTGATGCCCGCGCCGCAGGCGCTGCCGGCCGACCTGGTCGAGGAGGGACGGGCCATCCCCGTGGCGCGGGTGCAGGCGATGCACGAGGGCAAGCGGCGCGCCCGGGCCCGCCGCCAGGCAGGCTGACCGGCCGCGATTCCGCCGCCGGCCGGGCTAGCTGACCCGGCGCTGGATGCGCCACAGACCGACCGCCGCGAGCAGCGCGCTGAGACCGAGATACAGCGCTAGTTCGATCCATTGGAAGGGCCAGAATCGCCGGTTGGGCTGGTAGGCCACGTCGACGTGGAGGTCGAGCTTGCCGAGACATACCGCGGTGTCGCCGAACGTCCCGGTGGCGCCGGTCTTCGGTGCATTGCTGAAACACTCGTTGAAGGCGGCGTCGGACAGTTGCCGGCCGTCGGGTGTCAAGAGTTTGCTGGTATCCGTGATCCAGGCGTCCGGTACCTCCAGCCCACCGATGACCGGCCCGCCGGTGATGCTGCCCAGCATTCGGGCCTGGTTGATGGCGTCGGTACTCATCGCTACGGTGACCCGCTCGGCGGGCAGGTAGTGCGGTCGCAGCAGGTTCGGCACGGCGAGCTGCACCGCGATCACGGCGAGGAACACCATCGCCATCGCCGGCAGGGTGCGGCGGACCAACAGCCCGGTGACGGCGCCGAAGGTGAAGCCGAAGACGGCGTACCCGATGGGTGCGATACCGCGTGCGCCGAACAGCAGTGCGCTGAACCGGTCGCCGGTCACCTGGTCGACCGGGGCCGCCGCCCACGTCACCAGCGCGCTGAACGTACCGGCGACGGCCATGCTGGCAAGGCCGAGCACCGTCAGCTTGACCGCGAGCCAGCGGCGGCGGGGCACGCTCTGGTTCCAGACCAGTCGATGGGTACCGGCCTCCAGTTCCCGGGCGATGAGCGGCGCGCCCCAGAACGCACCGATGAGCGCGGGTACCAGGCCGAAACCGGCGGCGAGGAACAGCATCGTCTGCGTGTACTGGCTCGGAAGCTGGGACGTGTCGCGGACGGCACGGATGTCCCCGCCGAGGCGCAACAGGTAGACGGCGGCCAGGACCAGCAGGATCGCTCCGACGAGCGCCTGGATGCGGAACTGCCGCAAGCTCATCCTGATCATCGCGACACCGCCGCACTCGCGCGGGGCGCGGTAACCGTTCCGGCGGCCCGCGACATGTAGGCGAGGACCAGTTCCTCCAGCGTGACCGGCTCGGCGTCCCTGGCCCGTACCGCTGCATCGCCCCGAACCAGGGCGTGGCCGTGCTCCGCCCAGATGACCTCGATCCCGGCGCTCATCGTGGCCGGCATTTTCGCCGGATCGCCGGCGATCCGGCGGTGCGAGGCGAGCAGGTCCCGGACCGGACCGGCGATCTGGATGCGCGAGTCGCAGAGTACGACGAGGTAGTCACAGACCTGCTCGACGTCGCTCAACAGGTGCGACGAGAGCACGGCACTGGCGCCGAGCTCCCCCACGAACTCCACGAGACTGCGCATGAAGCCCTTACGTGCCAGGGGGTCCAGCGCGGCGGCGGGCTCGTCGAAGATGAGCAGATCGGGTCGCTTCGCGGCGGCGATGGTCATCGCGAGTTGCGCGCGTTGGCCGCCGGAGAGACGGCCCGCCTTCTGTGTGGGGTCCAGGCCGACCTCCGCGATCCGCCGCGTGGCCAGCGCCAGGTCCCAGGACGGGTTCAGCCACGCACCCATCTTCAAATGGTCGGCGATGGTGAACGAGGCGTACACCGGGGTGTCCTGGGCAACGAAACCGACCCGGGCCAGGTGCGCCGCGTTGGCTGCCGGCCTGGACCCGAGGACGGACAACGTACCTGAGGTCGGTCCGATCAGACCGCAGGCCAGTTGGAGGAGCGTCGACTTGCCGGCTCCGTTCGGGCCGACCAGCCCGACGACATGCCCGCGCGGGATCCTCAGGTCGCAGTCGGTCAATGCGGTGCGGCGGCCGTACCGTTTGGTCAGCCGCTCGGCGTGCAGGACGAGTGGTATTTGCATGGGCTCATCCTGTAAACGGCGGGCGGGCCGGGCATCAGTCCAAAGCATGGGGCGGTACGTCGGCGGCCCTACTTTTGACCGGTTCGCCTTGGGCGGCGATTCCCTAGCGTCCTCGGCATGAACACGACACACCGAACGACGACGAACGCCATCCTGGGGTTGGTCTTCGTCACCGGGCTTGGGCTCACGGCGTACCTCATCGCGGTCAGTTGGGGCGGGCTCTACTGGCTGTTCGACTGCCTGGTCGGGGCGGTGGCGGGAGTGCTCGCGCTGCTGCGCGGGCCGCGGCGGACCTGGCCGGTGGCGGGCGGGCTCGCGGTAGCGGCGGTGGCCGTCGTGGTGGCCCGGGTCGCGGACCTGCCGCAGGAGCCGGGACCGGTCACTGGACTCGCACTGGCCGTACTCGTCGGCTCAGGGATCCGGACGCTGCCGGGACCGCGCGCCGCGGCCGTCGCGGCGGGCGGGTTCACGGTGGTGGTGGGTACCTGGCTGACCGCTCTTCCGGACGCGGTGGGATTCACCGTGGTGACCATCGTGAACACGGTTACCTGGCTGGTTGCCGTGGTGCTCGGGACCAGCCTGCGTGTGACCGGACGGGGCCTCGTAACTTGAACTGGGTGAGCATCTGGGATCGGCTGTTCCGGGCCGCGGCCACGGCGGGACTCGCCGTGGTCTTCCTCGCCGCGATCGGCCTCGAGGCCGCGGCGATCGCTGAGACGTGGGGCACCCGGTACTGGCTGGCGGGCGGTGCGGGTGCCGTGGTGGTCTGTGTGCTGGCGCTGGTACGGCGGCGACAGCGTGCGTGGGCGGCGGTCGCCGGTCTCGGGATCGCTGGACTGGCCATCGCGGTGGCCCGGGTGTTCCACCTCCCGACCGAGCCAGGACCGGCGATGGCGCTGGCGCTCGCCGTCCTCGTCGGGTCGGCGGTGCGCGCCCTGCCTCCCGTACCGGCTGGTGTGCTTGCAGTCGGAGGGCTCGCGGTGGTCGGCGGCGCCCATCTCGCCGCCCGGCCGCATGCCTCGGGCGCCTCGGGGGTCGTGTTGATGAACGTCGTGGCCTGGCTCGGCGCGGTCGCGGTCGGGCTGGCGCTGCGGCTGCAGGACGACCGGGCGGCTGCCACCGCCGAGGAGGTACGCCGGGACGAGCGGCTGGAGCTGGCCCGGGAACTGCACGACGTGGTGGCCCACCACATCACCGGCATGCTGATACAGGCGCAGGCCGCCCACGTCGTCGCGCGGAAGAACCCGGGGCAGGTGGCCGAGTCGCTGACCGGGATCGAGGCCGCCGGCGCCGAGGCGCTGCGCGCGATGCGCCGCGTGGTCGGGCTGCTACGCGATGCCGAGGACGCGCCGCCGGCCTCGGCCGGGACGGAACAGCTCGACGTACTCGTCGAGCGCTTCAACCGGCAGGGGCCGCCGGTGCGCCTGCGAATGCCCGAGCAGAGGACGGCATGGCCGCCGGAGGTGACCAGCACCGTGTACCGGATCGTCCGAGAGGCGCTGACGAACGTGGCCCGCCACGCGCCGCACGCCCGCGGCGTCACCATCGCCGTCGACCAGAACCCGTCCAGCGTCACGGTCGACGTGGTCAACGATGCGCCACCGGGCCCCGCCCGCGCCTCCCATCGTGGCGGGTACGGCCTCCTCGGCATGCGCGAACGCGTCGAAACCCTCGGCGGCACGCTCCACGCCGGTCCCCGCCCCGACGCCGGCTGGTCGGTCCTGGCCACCCTGCCTATCCACGAGGGACGGCCTCGATGACGATCCGCGTACTGATCGCCGACGACCAGGCGATGATCCGTGGGGGCCTGAAGCTCATCCTCGAAGACCAGCCGGACATCAGCGTCATCGCCGAGGTGTCAGACGGTGTCGACGCAATCGCCCAGGCCCGCCAGTTGCGTCCCGACGTCTGCCTGGTGGACATCCGGATGCCCCGGCTCGACGGCATCGAGGTAACCCGGGCCCTGGCCGGGCCCGGCGTACCCCACCCGATGCGGGTCATCGTGGTCACCACGTTCAACCTCGACGAGTACGTGTACGGGGCGCTGCGCGGCGGTGCGGTCGGCTTCATCCTCAAGGACGCCGGTCCGGCTCTGCTCATCGAGGCCGTGCGTGCCGCGCACGACGGCGAGGCGCTGGTCTCCCCGTCGGTCACCGTACGGCTGCTGCGCCACCTGACCAGGCCGGCAGGAGTGCCTGACAAGGCGCTGCGGTCGTTGTCAGAGCGCGAGATCGATGTGGTGCGGGAGATCGCACGCGGCCGTACCAACCTGGAGATCGGGGCCGAGCTGTTCATCTCCCTGAGCACAGTCAAAAGTCACGTCTCGACCATCCAGACGAAGCTCGGCCTGCGCAATCGCACAGAGATCGCGGTCTGGGCCTGGGAAAACCGGATCGTCGAATCCGCCTGAACAGCAGGCACGCGGCAGTATCGCGCCGGCGGATGAACTGCACGACGGACTATTCGGAGGACACCGTCGCGGCAACCTGCTCCCTGACCAACTCGCAAGGAATCGATGTTTCCGCAGGTCAGTCAAGCGGCGATGCTACTTCCGCAATTGGGCATTAGCCACGTACTAGCAAGAAACGGTGCCCCCGGCAGGATTCGAACCTGCGCTCCCGCCTCCGGAGGGCGGTGCTCTATCCCCTGAGCTACGGGGGCTCAGCGACTGGAGAAGACTAGCAAACGTCCTCCGCGAACGACGAATCGGTATCCGCCGTGCGCGCCGCGCCGTCGCAGGCGTCCGTCGGCACGTGGCGGCGGCGGGGGTTCGCGGGCCCCCGCCGCCGTGGGTCTGCCGGTTCCCGCCGCGGCGGGTGAGGGCCGGTCCCCGGTTCGCGGAGCCGGGTCAGGCGGCGACGGCGCGGCCGCAGCTGGGCAGCGGGTGCAGCACGATCCGCCGGGGCAGCCGGCGCGGCCACTCGTTGCGGGCCCAGGAGCCGTCCACGATGAGGTGCACGGTGCGCTGTTCCTCGCCGCTGAGCCGCAGGACGAACTCGCGGGGGAGCGGCGGGTCGACGTTCGGCGTGGTGATCATGAACCGGACCCGGCCCCGGGAGGAGACGGCCGACACCACGTCGGCCGCGGGCATGGTGCCCCGCAACCGGACCCGGCCGATCCAGTACACCTCGGCGAGATGCTCCTGGGCGGCCCGGGTGATCGCGGGGTACTCGCTGCGTACCCAGCGCTCCACGGCGCCGACGCAGAGCCCGCAGGCGCGCTCGCGGGGCTCCCGCGGACCCAACCCCCAGGCCCGCAGGTACGCCCCGACCGCGCCGGCGTCCAACGGGACGTCGAACCGGTTCTGGATGAGAGCGGTGAGGCTCTGGCGCGTCCACAGCTCCTCGTCCAGGCCGAACGCGTCCGGGTGGGTGCCCCGCAGGGTGTCGATCAGTTCGAGTTCCTGTTCGCGGCTGAGCATCCCCGGCTCGCCCTGCCGCTGTCCGCGACGGACGGCTGCCACCGCCCCGTCACCGCCGATGGTGTGGCGCCGGCACCAGCTGGTGACGGAACGCCGTGCGTCTCTGAGTGCAACCCCCACGTCCTGCGCAACGAGCCCGAATCGCATCTGGTCACGATATGTGGGGAGAAAACTCCCCAAGCAACGTAATCGGACACACCGCCCAAAGCCACCGGGCTGGTCCCCGCGGCCGGTGTCGCCAAAATGATCAAGAGGTTTGCGTCAGCCGGCGGCCCGGTGGTGACGCAAACCTCTTGATCAACGTGGAGGGGCGGGGTCAGCCGCCCAGGCGCTTCTTGGCGTTCGTGAGATTGGTGAGGTCGGTCTGCTGGGTGTTCTTCATGATCTGCGCCGTACGGACCACGTCCGGCTCGTCGCTCTCGTCGAGCACACCATCGATCATGTGGATGCCGCCGAGGTGATGGTTGATCATCATGGTCAGGAACAGGAGGTCGAACTCCCGGCCCTGCGCGTCGCGCAGTTTCGCCATCTCCTCGGGCGTCGCCATGCCCGGCATCAGGCCGTTCTTGACCAGGCCCGCGCCGTCCGCCATCCAGGCCATCCGCGGCTGGGAGCCGGTCGGGTCGAGGCCCCACGACCGCAGCCAGGTCTGCATCGTGCCGATCTCGCCCTGCTGACCGGTGGCGATGTCACCACCCATGCTGCGCACCTCGGGATCGGTGGCGCGCTGGAAGGCCATGAGACCCATCTCGACCGCCTGGGCGTGGTGGGCCGTCATGTCGCGGGCGAAGCCGGCCTCGACCGAGTCGTCGCCCGGGCGGGTCAACCGGGGGGTCAGCAGCCCGCCGGCGTAACCGAGCAGAAGGGCGAGCACGACGGCGACGGCTCCCGCCACCAGGCCGAGGCGTCGACCGTTGCCCCGGCCGCCGTCGTCGGTGGCCGAGGTGTCGGGCGTGCTGTCCAGCGTCGCGGGAGCCGTCATCGGAGTCCTTTACTGGGTCGGCATCTGCACGCCGTCGCGCGGCGTGGTGCCGGTGGCGGTGATGCCCTGGTTGCACAGGGCGGTCGGACCCTCGATCGACGCGTTCACCCGCAGCGTCTTGATGAACTCGTCGATCCGGCTGTCGTCGGCGTTGTCGACCTTGAGCTGGTAGCCCCAGGCCTGCAGCGAGATCGGCTTGTCGAGGCCGTCGAACGGGCTCATGAGCATCTTCTCGTTGCCGCGCACCTTGTCGGCGAGCTTGCTGACCTGGTCGGCCGCCAGGTCCGGACGGTAGGTGACCCAGATCGCGCCGTGCTCGAGGCTGTGCACCGCGTGCTCGTTGGCGATGGGGGCGTCGTAGACGTCGCCCATGCAGTTCTGCCAGCTCTGGTTGTGGGGGCCGGCCACCGGGGGAAGGATCGTGTAGTTGACCTTGCCGGGCTGGTGGTTGCTGCCCTTGACCAGCTCCGGGTCCTTCTCCCGGTAGTTCACGATGCCGTCGATGGCGTCGGCCCGCTCCTCCCACGGCTTGGAGCCCTGGAACGCGGCCCACGCGCCGACGCCGATGATGCCCGCGGCGACCAGGCCCACGACGACGAAGAGGATGATCGGGCCCTTGGCGCGGCCCTGGCTGACCTTGACGGGGGTGATCGGCTTGCGGGGGCCCTTGCCGCCGCCACCGGCCCGAGGCGTGCCCGCCGGCTTGCCGGATCCGGCCTTGGCGCCCGACGCCGGACGGCCCGCGGCCGGCTTCTTGCCCGTGCTGACCACGGTCGGACGGCGCTGCTCGCCGCCCGGGGTGCTGATGCTCATCGTGCCTCGTCAGGTCGGTCGGTCAGGGGAGCCGGCGGTCTGGTGCAGACAACGGGTCGCCGCCGCGGGGACCGAGTCTACCCCCGATAACATGGATCGGTGACTCCCGCAGAACTCGCCGAGGCCGTCCTCGCCGCAGCCCACGCCGTCTTCACCCACCGGGGCCTGGACCCCGCCGTGCTGCCCGCGGAGACCACGGTCGAGCGACCCCGGAACCCGGAGCACGGCGACTACGCCTCGACACTGGCGTTGCAGCTGAGCAAGAAGGTGGGCCTGCCGCCGCGGGAGCTGGCGGGCGCGCTCGCCGACGAGCTGGGCCGGGCGCCGGGGGTCAAGTCCGTGGAGATCGCGGGGCCGGGCTTCCTCAACATCCGGCTGGACGCGGCCGCCGCCGGCCAGCTCGCGCGGGTGATCGTCGAGGCGGGCGCGGAGTACGGCCGCAGCGAGCGGCTCGCGGGGCAGCGGATCAACCTCGAGTTCGTCTCGGCGAACCCGACCGGCCCGGTGCACATCGGCGGGGTCCGGTGGGCGGCGGTCGGCGACGCCCTGAGCCGGCTGCTGCGCGCCACCGGCGCCGAGGTGGGCACCGAGTACTACTTCAACGACGCGGGCTCCCAGATCGACCGGTTCGCCCGGTCCCTGCTGGCCGCCGCGAAGGGCGAGGCCGTGCCGGAGGACGGCTACGGCGGGGCGTACATCTCGGAGATCGCCGCGGAGGTCCAGGCCCGCCGGCCCGACGTGCTCTCGCTCGACGACGCCGCGGCCCAGGAGGTCTTCCGGGTCGAGGGCGTCGCGCTGATGTTCGACGAGATCCGCTCGTCGCTGCGCGACTTCGGGGTCGAGTTCGACACCTACTTCAACGAGAAGGACCTGCACGACCGCGGCGAGCTCGACCTCGCGCTGGCCCGCCTGCGGGAGCAGGGCCACGTCTTCGAGGCCGAGGGCGCGACCTGGCTGCGCACCACCGAGTTCGGCGACGACAAGGACCGGGTGCTGCGCAAGTCCAACGGCGAGTGGACCTACTTCGCGGCGGACTGCGCCTACTACCTCGACAAGCGCGAGCGCGGCTTCGAGCGGGTCGTGATCATGCTGGGCGCCGACCACCACGGCTACATCGGGCGGATGAAGGCGATGGCCGCGTGCTTCGGCGACGACCCGGAGCGCAACCTGGAGATCCTCATCGGCCAGCTGGTCAACCTGGTCCGCGACGGCGCCCCGATGCGGATGAGCAAGCGGGCCGGCACGGTCATCACGCTGGAGGACCTGGTCGAGGCGATCGGCGTGGACGCCGCCCGCTACGCCCTGGCCCGCTACTCGGCCGACTCGCCCATCGACATCGACGTGGAGCTGTGGACCCGGGCCAAGAACGACAACCCGGTCTACTACGTCCAGTACGTGGCGGCGCGCACCGCGGGCGTCGCCCGCAACGCGGCCGAGATCGGCCTGACCCGGGGCGACGGCGACGCCTTCCGCCCGGAGCTGCTCGGCCACGAGAAGGAGAACGAGCTGCTCAAGGCGCTCGCCGAGTTCCCGGCCGTGGTGGCCACGGCGGCCGAGCTGCGCGAGCCGCACCGGGTCGCCCGCTACCTGGAGGAGAGCGTCGCGCAGGCGTACCACCGGTTCTACGACAACTGCCGGATCGCGCCGCAGGGCGACGAGGAGGTCAGCGACCTGCACCGCGCCCGGCTGTGGCTCAACGACGCCACCCGCACGGTGATCGCCAACGGCCTGCACCTGCTGGGCGTCTCCGCGCCCGAGAGGATGTGACCTGTCGTGCGTGCTCACGAGGCGGGCGCCCTGCACGGTGAGATCGGCACCCAGGGGCCGGCGTGGCTCCGTACGCCGGTCGACGTCAACGCGCTGGTGCCGGAGCTCTGGCCGCGCAACGTGACGCGCGGCGCGGACGGCGCCCTGGCCGTCGCGGGACTGAGCGTGCGGGACCTCGCGGCCGAGTTCGGCACCCCGGTGTACGTGCTCGACGAGGACGACCTGCGGTCGCGCTGCCGCGACTTCCGGGCCGCCTTCGACGACGTGGACGTCTACTACGCCGGCAAGGCGTTCCTCTGCCGGGCCGTCGTCCGCATGATCGCCGAGGAGGGCCTGCACCTCGACGTGTGCAGCGGCGGCGAGCTGACCGTCGCGCTGGCCGCCGGCATGCCGCCCGAGCGGATCGGGTTCCACGGCAACAACAAGTCGATCGCCGAACTGACCCGGGCCGTGGACGCCGGGGTCGGCCGGATCATCGTCGACTCGTTCGCGGAGATCGACCGGCTCACCGCGCTGGCCCGGGAGCGGGGCGTCCGCCCCAAGGTGCTGATCCGGGTCACCGTCGGCGTGGAGGCGCACACCCACGAGTTCATCGCCACCGCGCACGAGGACCAGAAGTTCGGCTTCTCGCTGGCCGGCGGCGCGGCCGCGGCGGCCGCCTTCAAGATCCTCGACGAGGACGTGCTGGAGCTGCGCGGCCTGCACTCGCACATCGGCTCGCAGATCTTCGACGCGAGCGGCTTCGAGGTCTCCGCCCGGCGCGTGCTCGCCCTCCAGGCGCAGATCCGCGACGCCCGCGGGGTGGAGCTGCCCGAACTGGACCTGGGCGGCGGCTTCGGCATCGCGTACACCACGCAGGACGACCCGGCCGCGCCGCACGACCTGGCCAAGCGGCTGCGCAAGATCGTCGACTCCGAGTGCGAGGCGGAGCGGCTGGCCGTGCCGCGCCTGTCCATCGAGCCCGGCCGCGCGATCGTCGGCCCGGCCGTGTTCACGCTCTACGAGGTCGGCACGGTCAAGGACGTGGACGGCATCCGCACGTACGTGAGCGTCGACGGCGGGATGAGCGACAACATCCGCACCGCGCTCTACGGCGCGTCCTACTCCGCGACGGTGGCCTCGCGGGCGTCGGACGCCGAGCCGATGCTCGCCCGCGTGGTGGGAAAGCACTGTGAGTCCGGGGACATCGTGGTGAAGGATGAATTCCTGCCCGCCGACGTGCAGCCCGGAGATCTTGTGGCGGTGCCCGGCACCGGCGCCTACTGCCGGAGCATGGCCAGCAACTACAACCACGTGCCGCGTCCCCCGGTGGTCGCGGTGCGCGACGGCCAGGCGCGTCTGATCGTCCGGCGGGAGACCGAAGAGGACCTGCTCGCATTGGATGTCGGATGACCTCACCTGTACGCCTGGCGCTGCTCGGCTGCGGCACCGTCGGCGGGGAGGTGGTACGGCTGCTGCACGAGCAGTCTGCCGACCTCGCCGCCCGCATCGGAGCCCCGCTGGAGATCGCCGGCATCGCCGTACGCCGGCTCGGCCGTGACCGCGGTGATCTGCCCGTCGACCCGGCGCTCTTCACCACCGACGCGCTGGGCCTCATCAAGCGGGACGACGTGGACGTCGTGGTCGAGGTGGTCGGCGGCATCGAGCCGGCGCGCGGCTGGCTGGTCGAGGCGCTGCGCGCGGGCAAGAGCGTGGTGACGGCCAACAAGGCACTGCTGGCCGAGGACGGCGGGGCGCTGCACGACGCGGCCGCCGAGGGCGGCGCCGACCTCTACTACGAGGCCGCGGTGGCGGGCGCCATCCCGCTGCTGCGCCCGCTGCGCGAGTCGCTGCACGGTGACCGGATCACCCGGGTAACGGGCATCGTCAACGGCACCACGAACTTCATCCTCTCCGCCATGGACGCCACCGGCGCCGGCTTCGCCGAGGCGCTGGAGGAGGCCACCGAGTTGGGGTACGCCGAGGCCGACCCGACCGCCGACGTGGAGGGTTTCGACGCGGCGGCCAAGGCGGCGATCCTCGCCTCGCTGGCGTTCCACACCCGGGTGGGTGCG
The DNA here is from genome assembly GCF_003626655.1 of Micromonospora costi. GTDB lineage: Bacteria > Actinomycetota > Actinomycetes > Mycobacteriales > Micromonosporaceae > Micromonospora > Micromonospora costi. Next base: position 216,716 of record NZ_RBAN01000003.1, on the reverse strand, counting down.
GCCGACGTGCACCGGGAGGGCATCACCGAGGTCACCGCCGCCGACGTGGCCAGCGCCCGGGCGATGGGCTGCACCATCAAGCTGCTCTGCATCGCGGCGCGGGGCGTGGACGCGGCCGGCGGGGAGACGGTCAACGTCCGGGTGCACCCGGCGATGATCCCGCGCACACACCCGCTGGCCAGCGTCGGCGACGCGTTCAACGCGGTCTTCGTCGAGGCGGAGGCGGCCGGCCAGCTCATGTTCTACGGCCGGGGCGCCGGCGGCGCCCCGACGGCCAGCGCCGTGCTGGGCGACGTCGTGGCGGTGGCCCGCAACCGTCTCGCCGGGGTGCGCGCCGCCAGCGAGAGCGCGTACGCCGACCTGCCGGTGCGGCCCATGGGGGAGGCGCTCACCCGCTACCACGTGAGCCTCGACGTGACCGACCGGCCCGGCGTGCTGGCCGCGGTGGCCGGTGTCTTCGCCCGGCACGACGTGTCGATCGCGACCGTGCGGCAGGGCTCGGCGGGCGACGCGGGCACGCCCGGCCGCGGCGCCGACGCCGAACTCGTCATCGTCACCCACGTCGCGCCGGACGCGGCGCTCGCCGCCACGGTGACCGAGCTGCGCACCCTCGACATCGTCCGCTCGGTGACCAGCGTGCTGCGGGTCGAGGGCGGCGTGTGAGTCGTTGACCCCGGTGGGCGGCGCGGGGCGTCCCGCCAGGTGGGTATCCGGGGGCGTGGTCCGGGCAGGTCGGGCACGCTGGTCCACCCTGGAGGCGCCCCCGTTCGGCGGGGCCGTAGAGGCGAGGAGAGCGACATGTGGCGGGGCCTGATCGAGGCGTACCGGGACCGGCTGCCGGTCACCGACGCCACGCCCGTCGTGACGCTGCACGAGGGGAACACCCCGCTGCTGCCCGCGCCGGTGCTCTCCGCGCGGCTCGGTTGCGACGTCCACCTCAAGGTCGAGGGCGCCAACCCGACCGGCTCGTTCAAGGACCGCGGCATGACGCTCGCGGTGTCCAAGGCGGTCGAGGCGGGGAACAAGGCGATCATCTGCGCCTCCACGGGCAACACCAGCGCCTCGGCGGCCGCGTACGCGGCGCGCGCCGGCCTGACCTGCGCGGTGCTCGTGCCGCAGGGCAAGATCGCGCTGGGCAAGCTGGCGCAGGCGCTGGTGCACGGCGCGCGGTTGCTCCAGGTGCAGGGCAACTTCGACGACTGCCTGTCGCTGGCCGCCAAGCTCGCGCAGGACTACCCGGTGGCGCTCGTCAACTCGGTCAACATCGACCGGCTGCACGGCCAGAAGACCGCGGCGTTCGAGATCGTGGAGGCGCTCGGCGACGCGCCGGACATCCACTGCCTGCCGGTCGGCAACGCCGGCAACATCTCGGCCTACTGGATGGGCTACGCCGAGGAGCTGGCCGACGGCCGCGCCACGCGCGCCCCCAAGATGTACGGCTTCCAGGCGTCCGGGGCGGCGCCGCTGGTGAGCGGCGAGGTGGTCCGCGAGCCGTCGACGATCGCCACCGCCATCCGGATCGGGAACCCGGCCAGCTGGACGCGGGCCATCGACGCCCGCGAGGCGTCCGGCGGCCTGATCGCGGCGGTGACCGACCGGGAGATCCTCTCGGCGTACCGGCTGCTGGCCCGGGAGGTCGGCGTCTTCGTGGAGCTGGGCAGCGCGGCCAGCGTGGCCGGGCTGCTCCAGCAGGGGGCGGCGGGCCGGATCCCACCGGGCGCCACCGTGGTCTGCACGGTGACCGGGCACGGCCTCAAGGACCCGGAGTGGGCCATCTCCACGGCACCGGCCCCGATCACCATCGCCAACGACCCGCTGGCCGCCGCCCGCTCGCTGGATCTGGCCTGACCCACCCGCGCCCTCCGGGCCGCCGCGGCGTTGATCATGAAGTTATCGCCGTTCGTCGCGGCGTGTCGTGACAACAACTTCATGATCAACGCGAGGTCGGGTGGCATACGGGTCCCGTCGCCGGGACCGCCGCGTACCCGGCTCGGGGAGGTTGGATCGCGTCGGGCACACTTTGCGTGCCCCGCAGACGTCCCTAGGAGTGGGTCAGGTCGATGTCGCTGCTCGCCAGATTCAGTCTCGCCAACCGAGGGCTGATCGCCCTCATCGCGGTGGTGACCACGGTGTTCGGAGTGTTCGCCGTGCCGTCGCTGAAGCAGCAGCTGCTGCCGTCGCTGGAGTTCCCGGCCGCGTTCGTCATGGCCCCGTACCCCGGTGCGGCGCCGGAGATCGTCGAGTCGCAGGTCGTCGAGCCGATCGAGAACAGCCTCCAGGGCATCCCGGGGCTGGAGAAGGTCACCTCGACCTCCCGTGAGGGTATGGCCACCGTCCAGGTGCAGTACGAGTTCGGCACCGACCTCGACGACGTCGTCAACAAGATGCAGACGGCGCTCAACCGGATCGACGCCCAGCTGCCGGAGGGCGTGGACCCGCAGGTGATCGCGGGCAGCACCGACGACCTGCCGGCCGTGGTGATCGCCGCCAGCGGCGGCGGGGACGAGCGCGCCCTCGCCGACAAGCTGCGCGCCGGCGTGCTGCCGGACCTGGAGTCGATCGAGGGCGTCCGCGCCGTCGAACTCACCGGTACGCGCGACGACGTCGTCGTCGTCACCCCGAACCTCGCGAAGCTGGCCGCCGCGAAGCTCCAGCCCACCGCGATCGGGGCGGCTCTGAAGAGCAACGGCGTGGCCGTGCCGGCGGGCACGGTGACCGACGGCAGCCAGGCGCTGCCGGTGCAGGTCGGCACCCCGGTCACCACGCTGGAGGACCTGCGGGGCATCGTCGTGGCGCCCGGGCCGCGGCCGGTCCGCCTCGGCGACGTGGCGACCGTCGAGCAGACGCTCGCGCCGGCCACCGCCATCACGCGGACCAACGGCGCGGACAGCCTGGGCATCGCCGTCACCGCCGCGCCCGACGGCAACGCGGTGGAGATCTCCCACGAGATCCGGGACCGGCTCGACGGGCTCCGGGACGCGTCCGGCGCCGACCTGACCGTGGTCTTCGACCAGGCGCCGTTCGTGGAGAAGTCGATCGAGAGCCTGACCACCGAGGGCCTGCTGGGCCTCGTCATGGCCGTCATCGTCATCCTCGTGTTCCTGCTGTCGGTGCGCTCGACGCTGGTCACCGCGGTCTCCATCCCGCTGTCCGTGCTCGTCGCGCTCATCGCGCTGTGGATCGGCGACTACTCGCTCAATCTGCTCACCCTGGGCGCCCTGACCATCGCGGTCGGCCGGGTGGTCGACGACTCGATCGTCGTACTGGAGAACATCAAACGACATCTGGAGTACGGCGAGGCCAAGCGCGACGCGATCGTCGCGGGCGTCCGCGAGGTGGCCGGCGCGGTGACCGCGTCCACCCTCACCACGGTCGCCGTGTTCGCGCCCATCGCGCTGGTCGGCGGCTTCGTCGGGCAGCTCTTCGCGCCGTTCGCCATCACGGTGACGGTCGCACTGCTGGCCTCGCTGCTGGTCGCGCTCACCGTGATCCCGGTGCTCGCGTACTGGTTCCTCAAGCCGTCCGGCGGGACGCCGGACGACGAGGCCGTGCGCCGGGCCGCGGAGGAGAAGGAGCTGCGCAGCCCGCTGCAGCGGACGTACCTGCCGGTGATCGGGTTCGCCACCCGCACCCGCCGCACCCGCTGGATCACCCTGGGGCTGGGCGTGCTGGTGCTCTTCGCCACGTTCGGGCTGGCCAGCCAGCTCCAGACGAACTTCCTCGACGACTCGGGGCAGGACACGCTGAGCATCCGGCAGGAGCTTCCCGCCGGCACCGCGCTGGCGGCGACTGACGCGGCGGCTCGCGAGGTCGAGGCTGTGCTGGAGCGGACCGACGGCGTCGAGACGTACCAGGTGTCGGCCGGCGGGAGCGACATGGCGTTCCTGGGCGGCGGTCGTAACAACGTCGCCTCCTGGTCGCTGGCGCTCGACGGCGAGACCGATGCCAAGCAGATGCGCGAGGTGCTGCGCAAGGAGTTCGACGCGCTCGGCCCCGACGCCGGCGAGTTCACCTTCGGCGGCGGCCAGGACGCCTCGGCGAGCCAGCTCGAGGTGGTCGTCCAGGCCGCCGACCCGGAGGTGCTGGCCCGCGCCGCGGACGCCGCGGAGGAGGCGGTGGCCGGTACGCCGGACGTCGAGGACGTGACGACCAGCCTCGCCGACCGGGTGCCGCGGGTCGACGTGACCGTGGACCGGGTGAAGGCCGGCCAGGCCGGTTTCACCGAGGCCGCCGTCGGCCAGCTCGTGGCCCAGGCGTTCCGGGGCGCCCCGCTTGGCCAGGTCACGCTCGACGGCACGCAGCAGGACGTGGTGCTGCGCCTGGCCGCGAAGCCGCCGGCCGGCGTCGAGGAGCTGCGCGCGTTGCCGGTGGGGCCCGTGAAGCTGGGCGACATCGCCACGGTCGAGCGGGCCGAGGGGCCGCAGCAGGTGAGCCGCATCGACGGCGAGCGCAGCGTGACGGTGAGCGGTACGGTCACCGGCTCGAACCTCGGCGCCACCACCCAGGCGCTGCGTGAGCGGCTGGACGCGATCGACGTGCCGGGGGCGACGTTCGCCGTGGGCGGCGTCAGCGCCGAGCAGGAGGACGCCTTCGGCGACCTCGGCCTGGCGGTGCTCGTGGCGATCGCGATCGTCTTCCTGATCATGGTGGCCACCTTCCGCAGCCTGACCCAGGCCCTGATCCTGCTCGTCTCCATTCCGTTCGCGGCGACCGGCGCCATCGGCCTGCTGCTGATCACCGGGACCCCGCTGGGCGTGCCGGCGCTCATCGGCGTGCTCATGCTGGTCGGCATCGTGGTCACCAACGCGATCGTGCTGCTCGACCTGATCAACCAGTACCGGGCACAGGGTCTGGGCGTCCGCGAGGCGGTGGTCGAGGGCGGACGCCACCGGCTGCGTCCGATCCTGATGACCGCGGTCGCGACGATCTTCGCGCTGCTGCCGATGGCGTTCGGGCTCACCGGCGAGGGCGGCTTCATCTCGCAGCCGCTCGCGGTCGTGGTGATCGGTGGCCTGCTGAGCTCCACGCTGCTCACGCTGATCCTGGTGCCGACCCTCTACGCCATGGTCGAGCACACCAAGGAGTCGATGCGGGAGCGCCGCCGCCGCCGGCGCGGGGGCGACGCGCCCGCCGGTGCGGCGGAGCCGACCGGGCCGTCGCCCGAGCCCGAGCCCGAGCCGGCGCTGAGCGGCGCCCGGGCGGGCGGCGACCGCCCGGCGGAGCGCTCCGCGGCCCCACGGCCCGCCCCGTCGGCCGCGCTGGTCGACGGTACGGACCAGTTCGAGGTGCTCCGCCTGCCGAAGAGCCGCACCTCGCCGCTGCCGCCCACCGAGTAGGCACGGCCTGACGCGTACGCCCCCGACCGGCTCGGAGCCCGTCGGGGGCGTACGCCGTTTCGGAGGCCGTCCGGGCCCGCGGGGTAGGGTCCTGCTCCGTGGCGTCCACCCTGTCCGTGCTCACCCGCAACCGGAACTTCCGCAACCTCTTCCTGGCCGAGCTGGTGGTCTTCGGGGCCGACTGGTTCGTCATGGTCCCGCTCCTCGTGCTGCTGCCGAAACTCACCGGCAGCGGCGTGTGGGGAGCGCTGGTGCTGGCCGTGGACACGGGTGTCGTGGCGCTGCTGCTGCCGTTCACCGGCACCATCGCGGACCGGTTCGACCGACGCCGGATCATGATGATCGCGAACGTGGCCGCGCTCGCCGGGGTGCTGCTCCTGCTCGCCGTACGCAGCGCCGGCACGGCCTGGCTGGCCATGCTGGCGATCGGCGTGATCGCGGTCGCGAAGGGCTTCTACTCGCCGGCCGCCCAGGCCGCCCTGCCCAACGTGCTCGACCCGGAGGAACTGGCCGCCGGCAACGCCATCGCCGGCTCGGCCTGGGGCACCATGACGGTGGTCGGCGCCTCGCTCGGCGGTGTGCTGAGCGACCGGGTCGGGCCGTACGCCTGCTTCTGGATCGCCGCCGTCGGCCTCGCGCTCGCCGCGGGCCTCGCCGCGACGATCCGCCGGCCGTTGCAGGCGCCCCGGGACGCCGACGCGCCACCGCAGCGCGCCTGGGCGGCGGTGGGCGAGGCGCTGAGCTACATCGGGCACCGGCCGCGGGTGCTGGCGCTGGTCACCGTGAAGTCCGCGGTGGGCCTCGGCAACGGCGTGCTGACCGTCTTCCCGCTGCTGGCCGGGGTGTACGGCGCCGGGCCGGCCGGCGCCGGCCTGCTCTTCGCGGTGCGCGGCGCGGGAGCCCTGGTCGGGCCGATCCTGATGCGCCGGGTCCTCACCAACCGGTCGTGGCTGCTGCCGGGCCTCGCGCTGTCGATGTCGCTGTACGGGCTGGCCTACGTGGGCACGTCGGTGGTGCGTTGGTTCCCGCTCGTGCTGCTGCTGGTCTTCGTGGCCCACTTCGCGGGCGGCAGCAACTGGGTGATGTCGAACTTCGCCCTTCAGGGCGAGGTGCCGGACCGCTTGCGGGGCCGTGTGTTCGCCACCGACATGATGCTGGCGACGCTCGCGATCTCGGTCAGCCAGCTCGCGGTCGCCGCCGTGGTGGACGTGGTGGACGAGCGGGTGGTGCTGGCCGGCTGCGGTCTGGTCACCCTCGTGTACGCGGTCGGGTGGCGGATCGCGACCCGGCGGCTCTCCCTCGTCGACCCGGTACCCGAGCCGGCGCCCGGCGCGGCCCGGTAGCGGTCCCACCGGTCGGGCCGGTGGCGGGGATCGTCGGACCCCCGCCCTAGCATGAGCCCGTGCCGACGAACTTCACCGCCGGGCCGGTCCGGGTCCGGGTGCCCGCCACCAGTGCCAACCTGGGGCCGGGATTCGACGCGCTGGGGCTCGCCCTCGGGCTGCACGACGACGTCGCGGCCGAGATCGCCCCGGCCGGCGTGCGGGTCACGGTCACCGGTGAGGGCGCGGGTGAGCTGCCCGGCGACGACCGGCATCTCGTGGTCCGGGCCATGCGCGCCGCCTTCGGGCGCCTGGGCGGGGAGCCGTCGGGGCTCGTCGTGGAGTGCGTCAACCGCATCCCGCAGGCCCGGGGGCTGGGCTCCTCGTCCGCCGCGATCGTCGCCGGTCTGCTGCTGGCGCGGGCCCTGGTGGCCGACGGCGACAGCCGCCTCGACGACGCCGCCGTCCTCCGGCTCGCCGCCGAGCTGGAGGGTCATCCCGACAACGTGGCGCCGTGCCTGCTCGGTGGCTTCACCCTCGCGTGGACCGAGCCGGCCGGGGCCCGCGCCGTCACCCGCCGGGTCGCCGACGGGGTTCGGCCCACGGTCTTCGTGCCGACGGAGCGCGGGCTCACGGCGGCCGCCCGGGCGGCGCTGCCAGCCACCGTGCCGCATGGCGACGCGGCCTTGACGGCGGGCCGGGCCGCCCTGCTCGTGCACGCGCTCACGGTCGACCCGGCGCTGCTGTTCCCCGCCACCGTCGACCGTCTCCACCAGGATTACCGGGCGGCCGGCATGCCGGGCACGGCTGCCCTGGTCAGCGCGTTGCGTGCGGCGGGTGTGGCGGCTGTGGTCAGTGGGGCGGGTCCGACTGTCCTGGCGCTCAGCGACCCGCCCGAGGGCTTCGACCCGGGAACAGACTGGCAGGTCTGGCGGTTGCCGATAGATGTCAGCGGCGCCCGGGTCGCCCGGGGTAGACTTGGACACGCCGAGCGGGACCCTGTTGCCGCAGGTCGGAAGAGTTGATTACGCTCTAGACTTAGCACAGCCGCGAAGCATGCGATCTCCTGCGGGTCGGCGCACCCCCGAAGCTCTCGGCGGTCAGCCCGTCACCCCTGCCAAGGCCCACGCCGCACCGCAGTTTCCACAGGTCGCCGCAGACGGCGAGACCTGCTCACCGATGCTGGTGAGTCGGGAAACCGACCGGCTGCTGTGTCACAGACTCCCGCGACGCGTTCATGCGAGGCGGGTGCACCGAGGCCGCCCGGCCACCTGCTTGTCGACTCCGGGCAGTCCCGGCCTATCGAGGGAAGGAATCCATTGAGCGACACCACCGACGTGACGTCGGATGTTTCCAACGTCGCTGGCGAAGCCACCACCGCCGCCCCCGCCCGTCGTCGGCGTAGCGGCACGGGTCTGTCGGCGATGCTGCTGCCAGAGCTCCAGAGCCTGGCCGCGTCGCTCGGCATCTCCGGCACGGCTCGCATGCGTAAGGGCGAGCTGATCGCCGCGATCTCCGAGCGGCAGGGCGGCGCCGCCGCCGGGACCCCTCGACCGCGGGCCGAGGTCGCGGCCGCGGCGGCTCCCGCCCGTGAAGAGGTGCACGCCGAGGTGCGGGAGACCACCGAGCGGCCGGAGGCCGATCGGCGCACCGCCGAGCAGCCGGCGGCCGAGGCGGCCCCGGCCGAGACCGAGGGCCGTGGCCGGTCCCGGCGTCGGGGCGGCGCGGCCGCGGAGGCGCGGGCCGCCGAGGCGCGTACGGAGGAGGCCGAGGCCGGCGAGCGTACCGACCGGGGCGAGGGCCGCGGTGGGCGCGACCGCAACGAGCGGGCCGAGCGCGGTGAGCGGGCCGAGCGCGGTGAGCGGGCCGAGCGCGGCGACCGCAACGAGCGTGGCGACCGTGGTGAGCGGGCCGAGCGTGGTGAGCGGGCCGAGCGCGGCGACCGTGGTGAGCGGGCCGAGCGCGGTGAGCGGGCCGAGCGTGGCGACCGCAACGAGCGTGGTGAGCGGGCCGAGCGTGGCGACCGTAACGAGCGCAACGACCGCGGCGACCGCAACGACCGGGGCCAGCGCGCCGAGCGCGACAACGACGGCGACGAGGACGGCGAGGGCGGCGGCCGGCGCGGCCGGCGCAGCCGCTTCCGGGACCGCCGCCGCGGTCGGGGCGAGCGCGCCGAGGGCGGCGAGGGCGGCCGCGAGCCGCAGGTCGGCGAGGACGACGTGCTCGTCCCGGTGGCCGGCATCATCGACGTCCTCGACAACTACGCCTTCGTGCGGACCACCGGCTACCTGGCCGGCCCGAACGACGTGTACGTGTCGATGTCCCAGATCAAGAAGTACGGCCTGCGCCGCGGTGACGCCATCACCGGTGCGGTCCGCGCCGCCCGCGACGGCGAGCAGCGGCGGGACAAGTACAACCCGCTGGTGCGTCTCGACACCATCAACGGCATGGAGCCGGAGGAGGCCCGTCGCCGGCCGGAGTTCTACAAGCTGACTCCGCTGTACCCGCAGGAGCGGCTGCGGCTGGAGACTGAGCCGCACATCCTGACGACGCGCGTCATCGACCTGGTGATGCCGATCGGCAAGGGTCAGCGGGCGCTCATCGTGTCCCCGCCGAAGGCGGGTAAGACGATGGTGCTGCAGGCGATCGCCAACGCGATCACCCACAACAACCCGGAGTGCCACCTGATGGTGGTGCTGGTGGACGAGCGGCCCGAAGAGGTCACCGACATGCAGCGTTCGGTGAAGGGCGAGGTCATCGCGGCCACGTTCGACCGTCCGCCGCAGGACCACACGACGGTGGCGGAGCTGGCGATCGAGCGGGCGAAGCGGCTCGTCGAGCTGGGGCACGACGTGGTCGTGCTGCTCGACTCCGTGACGCGGCTCGGCCGGTCGTACAACCTGGCGGCGCCGGCCAGCGGCCGGATCATGTCGGGTGGTATCGACTCCACGGCGCTCTACCCGCCGAAGCGCTTCCTCGGCGCGGCCCGCAACATCGAGAACGGCGGGTCGCTGACCATTCTCGCCACCGCGCTGGTCGAGACCGGCTCGATGGCCGACACGGTCATCTTCGAGGAGTTCAAGGGCACCGGTAACGCGGAGCTGAAGCTGGACCGGAAGATCGCCGACAAGCGCACCTTCCCGGCCATCGACATCCACCCGTCCGGTACGCGCAAGGAGGAGATCCTGCTCGCGCCGGAGGAGCTGGCCATCATCCACAAGCTCCGCAAGGTCCTGCACTCGCTGGACTCGCAGGCGGCGCTCGACCTGCTGCTGGACCGCCTCAAGCAGTCCCGCACCAACATCGAGTTCCTCATGCAGATCGCGAAGTCGACGCCGGGGGAGTGACCCCTCCCGGTTGAGGATCCACGAAGGGCACGGCCGTTCCGGCCGTGCCCTTCGTCGTGCGCGTGGCCCATGCGGCCTGGCGGCCTGCCTTGAGGCGGCGTCGAGGCGGCGTCGGTCATGCGCGGCGCGCCGCGGCCGCACGACGACCGTCTCGTCCGGGGCGGCGACCCAGGTGCGGGGGCGTCGGGTGGTCACTCTCCGTGCGATCGGCGTCCCCCAGCCGGATTCTCACTCTCCGTGGTCGGCTCGGCGAGGTTCACCGCCGCCGGGGCGCGGTCGCTCCGGCCTCTCGGCTCTGACCAGCGGTTTCCCGTGGGTCGGGCTCGAGCCCGGACCGAGCCCCCGTCGTCCTTTGCTCTGCACTCCTATATGCATCGGTGACGGACCGTGCCTGGTGCCTATGGGGGTGCAGAGCAAAGGAGGTGAAGGGTGGGCCGGCTGGTCCGGGTCTGGTAGCTCTGCGTTATGTGGGCGGCGGCGGAGTTACGTGGGCGCCGGCGGGATTGTGTGGGGCCGGCGGGAACGTGGTGGGCCACCATTACCGACCAGCCCGAACGGCGGGCGTCGTCAGGCAACGGCGCCAGGCACAGCCGGCAGCCCATGCAGTTTTCTTTCAGTTCAGGCGTAGCCTATTGAAACTTCTGTTCATTGTCGGGTTGACTGTCGTCCATGCGTACCCGCAGACGATCCCTCGCCGGCGTCCTGCTGCTGACGCCGCTGCTCACCCTGGCCGGTCCGTTCCCGGCCGTGGCCACCGCCGCGCCGACATCGGCGGCCGCCGCCGACCGGGCCACCGCCGGCCCGGCCACCGACCGGGCCGACACCCTCGCCGAGGACGCGCCACCCGCCTCCTCCCGGTTCACCGAGCCGGTCAGCTTCGCCCTGGTCCGGCCGGCCGGGAGCGCCAGCGCCGGCGGCGTCGAGCCGGCCGGCGGCCTGGAGACCGCGAAGACCACCCGGCCGGTCGCACCGGGGGTGCAGCTCACCTCGTTCGACAGGTACGACGCCGACGGGTGGCTGCGCGCCGACGCGATCACTGCCGACCTCACCGGCGGCGTCACTGTCGACTATGTCAACTCCGGCGAGGTGAGCCGGGCCGAGCCGCTGCGCGCCGCCGCGGACCGGACCCGCGCGGTCGCTGCGGTCAACGGCGACTTCTTCGACATCAACAACTCGGGTGCCGCCCAGGGCGTCGGCATCCGCGACGGCGAGCTGATCCAGTCGGCGGTGAGCGGGCACCGCAACGCGGTGGCGGTCACCACCGAGGGCATCGGCCGGGTGATCGAGGTGAACTTCGACGGCAGCGCCGTGCTGCCCGCTGGCCCGGTGACGCTCACCCAGTTCAACAACATGGTCGAGGCGGGCGGCATCGGCGCGTTCACGGCGCTCTGGGGGACGTACACCCGGCAGCGTGCCGTGGAGGGCGCGGCCCGCGTCACCGAGGTCGCCGTGGCCGGCGGCCGGGTGACCGGCGTGAGCCCGACGGCCGGCAGCGGGCCGATCCCCGCCGGCACCACGATCCTGCTCGGCCGGGACGCCGGCGCCGACGCGCTGGCCGGGCTGCGGCCGGGTGACCCGGTCGACGTGACCTGGCGGCCGAAGCCGTCGGACGGCAGCACCCTGCACGCCGCGGTCGGCGGCGGCAACGTGCTGGTCCGCGACGGCGTGGTGCAGGCCATCGCGGACGCGTCGCTGGCCCCGCGCACCGCGGTGGGCTTCACGGCCGACGGACGCAAAATGATCATGATGACGGTGGACGGGCGCCAGGTCGACAGCCGGGGCGTGACGCAGACCGAGATGGGCCGCATGATGGCCGAGCTGGGCGCGTACACGGCGCTCAACCTCGACGGGGGCGGCTCCTCGACGCTGCTCGCCCGCGAGCCCGGGGCCGCGGCCGTGCAGGTGGAGAACAGCCCCTCCGACGGCTCGGAGCGCGCCGTCCCCAACGGCCTCGCCCTCTACGCGCCGCAGGGCAGCGGCCGTCTCCACGGGTACTGGGTGCGCACCGCGAGCGACCCGACGGCCGCGCCCGGCGTGTCCCCGGTCCGCGGCGGACGCCCCGACCGGGTGTTCCCCGGCCTCAGCCGCCGGCTCACGGCCGCCGGCCACGACGAGACGTACGGCCCGGCGGCCGGCGCGCCGACCTGGCGGGTCGACCCGGCGGTGCACGGCCGGGTGGACCGCGACGGTGTGTTCCACGCCCTGGTCCCCGGTGCCGCGAACGTCACCGCGCGGCGGGGTGCGGCCAGCGGCAGCCTCGGCCTCACGGTGCTCGGGCCCCTGGCCCGGATCGACTCCACCGTGGAGCGCGTCGGCCTCACCGGCCGCGACGGCTCCGCGCTGTTCGGCGTGGTCGGCTACGACGGCGAGGGGAACACCGCGCCGGTGGAGCCCGCCGACCTGAAGCTGGAGTACGACCACGACCTGCTGCGGATCGCCCCGACCGAGGACGGCAACCTCGCGGTGACCGCGCTGCGCGACACCGGCGCCGCACTGGTCACCGTCCGGGTGGGACGCCAGAGCACCGTCGTCCCGGTCACCGTGGGTCTCACCGACCAGCCGGTGGCCGACTTCGAGGACGCGTTCGCGTGGAAGTTCAGCCAGGCACGGGCGAGCGGCTCGGTCGCGCCGGCGCCGGGCCACACCGGCACCGGCCTGAAGATGTCGTACGACTTCAGCCAGTCCACCGGCACCCGCGCCGCGTACGCCGACCCGCCCGCGTGGATCGAGGTGCCCGGCCAGCCGCAGGCGTTCGGCATGTGGATCTACGGCAACGGCCGGGGGGAGTGGCCGAGCCTGCACCTGCACGACGCGCAGGACACCCAGCACGTGCTGCGCGGGCCGTACATCACCTGGACGGGCTGGAAGTACGTCGAGTTCGCGGTGCCGGCCGGCGTGCAGTACCCGGTGCGGGTGCGGCGGTTCTACGTGGCGGAGACCAACGCGGCGGCGCAGTACACCAACGAGATCGTCATCGACGACCTCGTGGCGAAGGTGCCGCCGTCGGTGGACGCGCCGGCCGAGGAGCCGCGTACGGACCGCGTGGTGGTGCGCGACGGCACGGTGGACGGCGCGCCGTGGCGCTTCGCGGTGATGTCCGACGCCCAGTTCGTGGCCGCCGACCCGGACAGCGACCTGGTGGCCCAGGCCCGCCGGACGCTGCGGGAGATCAGAGCCGCGAAGCCGGACTTCCTGGTGATCAACGGCGACCTCGTCGACACCGCGTACCCGGCGGACTTCGCGCTGGCGAAACGGGTGCTGGACGAGGAACTGGGCAACCAGCTGCCCTGGTACTACGTGCCGGGCAACCACGAGATCATGGGCGCGCCGATCAGCAACTTCCAGGCCGTGTTCGGCGCCACCTCGCGGGTCTTCGACCACCGGGGCACGCGCTTCGTGACCCTCAACTCCTCCACCGGCTCCCTGCGCGGTGGCGGCTTCGACCAGATACGGATGCTGCGCGAGGCGCTCGAATCGGCGGCCACCGACCGGTCGGTCGGCTCGGTCGTGGTGCTGCACCACCACCCGCCGCGCGACCCGAGCCCCGCGAAGGCCAGCCAGCTCGGCGACCGCAAGGAGGCGGCGCTGCTGGAGCAGTGGCTCGCGGACTTCCAGCACCGCACCGGCAAGGGCGCGCTCTTCGTGGGCGGGCACGTGGGCACGTTCCACGCCGAGCGGGTGGACGGGGTGCCGTACGTCATCAACGGCAACTCCGGCAAGACGCCGTCGACGCCCGCGGACCGGGGCGGCTTCACCGGCTGGACGGAGTTCGGCGTCGACCCGGTCAGCCCGGCCGAGGCCGACCGGGCGCGGCGGAACCCGCTGGCCGAGGGTCCGCGCTGGGTGGACGCCGAGGTCCACGCGCACACCGACCGCCTCGCGGTGACCGCCCCGGCCGGCGTCGCGCTCGGCACACCGGTGACCGTCACGGCCACGCTCACCCAGCCCGGCGGGCGGACGGTCCCGGTCGCCGCGCCGGTGAGCGCCGACTGGTCCGCCTCGCCGAGCGTGCACGTCGGCGCGGCGACCGGCCTGCGCCCGTGGCACGTGGCCTGGTTCGACCCGGCCACCGGTCGGCTCGTCGCGCTGCGAGCCGGCGCGTCGGTGGTGCTCGCGGTGACGGTCAACGGCGTACGCGCCGAGGTCACCATCGCCACCGCGGCCCGCGCCGCCGCCTGAGCGCACGGACGGGCCCCCGGCCGACCGAGGGCCCGTCCGGCGGGCAGCGAACCGCCCGCGGCCTCAGAAGTCGCCCTCGGCCACCTGGAAGACGGTGAGGCCGAGGGCGCGCCACATCCGGACCACCTGCATCCGGTCGTCGAAGACGCCGACGACCCGGTAGCGGTCGCGGATCTCCCGCTCGTAGATCTCCTGCTTGACCACCGAGTCCTTGCGGGAGTCGCCGAGCGCGCGCAGGTGCAGCGCCAGGTACGGCACCCGCACGTGCCGGGCCAGCCACGCCACCGTGTCGGCGCGGGCCGAGGCGTCGCGCCCGGAGCAGAAGACGACCCCGTACCCGGCGGCGTGCATGGCCCGCACGGCGGCGATCACGGCCTCGTTGGGGCGGTCCTCGCCGACCCGGGTCATGTCGTACGGGCTGCGCGAGACGTTCAGCGCCACGGTGCCGTCGATGTCGACGAGGACGATCTCCGGCGGCCCGGTGTCGGGCGCCTGCACCCGCGCGGGACGCCCGGTGCGGGCCTCCGGCACGGGAAGGGGCAGTGCCCGCCCCTCCAGGTAGCGCTCGTGCAGCCGGCGGATGGCCGCCTCACCGACCCGCTCCGCCTCCGGCCGCGTGGCGTCCCGGCGCAGGCACTCGTCCAGCGGCACGTCGGTGAAGTCGTGCACCTCGAAGTCGGCGCCGTACCGGGCGGCCAGCTCGGCCCAGTCCCGCAGCGTGCGCGAGCGCAGGTTGGTGTCGTCGACGCAGACGTCGGCCCGGGCGCGCAGCAGTGCCTCGACCTGGGCCCGCTGGGCCGTGGTCACCTGCGCCTCGGCCCACTGGGTGAAGAGCCGCTCGCCGTGCAGCATCCGGCGCAGGTCGTCCCGGTTGACCCGGACCACGGACGGCTGGAGCGTCCGGGCGAAGGTGGTCTTCCCCGAGGCCGGCAGGCCCCTGGTCGCGATCAGGCGGGGCATCGCTCACCTCCGTCTCGTCGCCGCGCCGGTCGCCCCGGCGCCGCCGCCGGCCGTGCGCGTACCCCGTCCGGGGTACCTTGCCGGGCGCGCGGCCTCCCGTGAATGCCCCGCCGACCGGCGGGAATGCCAACCCGATGGTGCGCGTTACCGATCCTGGACCGGTGTGCCGCCCGATGACGGGCTGGGCGCACGCCCATGGCACACTGGTCAATCGGCCACCGGTTCCGGTTCACGCCCGAGCCCGCCGCACGGGTGCGGTGGGCGGTGACGGCGACCCGGCGACCACCGACGAGAGGACCGAGGCGACATGAAGCCCAACATCCACCCGGAGTACGTGACCACCGAGGTCACCTGTTCCTGCGGCAACACCTTCACGACCCGCAGCACCGCCAAGGGCGGCGCGATCCACGTCGAGACCTGCAGCGCCTGCCACCCGTTCTACACCGGTAAGCAGCGCGTTCTCGACACCGCCGGTCGGGTCGCGAAGTTCCAGCAGAAGTACGCCAAGGTTCAGGCCAAGAAGGCCAAGTAACTCCTCGTTCGGCGCCCGCGTCCGGTTTCCCACCGGCCGCGGGCGCCGTCCGTATTCCCGCCGGTCGTGCCACCGAGACCCGGCGGGACCCGTCCCTCCGGCCGTCGAAGGAGCATCCCCCGCATGAGCAGCGAGCGCCTGGCCGCCCTCCTCGACGAGTACGCGGACCTGGAGAAGCGGCTCGCCGACCCGGCCATCCACGCCGACCAGGCCACCGCGCGTCGCGTCGGCCGGCGGTACGCCGAGCTGGTGCCGCTGCACAAGGCGGCCGGTGAGCTGGCGCAGGCGCGCGCCGACCTGGCCGCGGCCCGGGAACTGGCCGCCGAGGACCCGTCGTTCGCCGGGGAGGTCGAGTCGATCTCGGCGTCCCTGCCGGCGCTGGAGGAGCGCCTCGCCGAGCTGCTGATCCCGCGCGACCCGCACGACGCCAAGGACGTGATCGTCGAGATCAAGGCCGGTGAGGGCGGCGAGGAGTCCGCGCTCTTCGCCGGCGACCTGCTGCGGATGTACACGAGGTACGCCGAGCGCCGGGGCTGGCTGGTCGAGGTGATCGACGCCCAGGACTCGGACCTCGGCGGGGTGAAGGACGTCTCGCTGGCGATCAAGACCAAGGGCGTGCCCGAGGGCGGCAACGGCGTCTGGTCCCGGCTCAAGTGGGAGGGCGGCGTGCACCGGGTCCAGCGGGTCCCGGTCACCGAGTCGCAGGGCCGCATCCACACCAGCGCGGCCGGCGTCCTGGTGCTGCCCGAGGCCGAGGAGGTCGACGTCACCATCGACCCCAACGACCTGCGGATCGACGTCTTCCGGTCGTCGGGCCCGGGCGGGCAGTCGGTGAACACCACCGACTCCGCGGTCCGGATCACCCACGTGCCGACCGGCATCGTGGTCTCCTGCCAGAACGAGAAGTCGCAGTTGCAGAACCGCGAGCAGGCCATGCGGATCCTGCGCTCCCGGCTGCT
Organism: Micromonospora costi; assembly: GCF_003626655.1. Taxonomy (GTDB): domain Bacteria; phylum Actinomycetota; class Actinomycetes; order Mycobacteriales; family Micromonosporaceae; genus Micromonospora; species Micromonospora costi. The sequence continues at coordinate 200,081 of NZ_RBAN01000003.1, read as the reverse complement.
GGCCGCGGCCCAGGAGCAGGCGGACGCCGCGGCCTCCGACGCGCGCAAGGCGCAGGTGCGGACGGTCGACCGCTCCGAGCGGATCCGCACGTACAACTTCCCGCAGAACCGGATCACTGACCACCGGATCGGCTACACCGCGTACAACCTGGACCTGGCCCTCGCCGGTGACCTGGACGGCGTGCTGGACGCCCTGGCCGAGGCCGACCGGGCCGCCCGCCTGGCGGGCGACACCGAACTCGCCCGCCGCTGACGGTCACCTCGACCAGCGACGGCGGGTCGCCGGTCAGGACGCGCGGGGGCGGGTCTTCGCGCGGAGCATCTCGCGGTCGGCGACCTCGAAGGCGATGCTGAGCGCGTCGCGCAGCGTCGCCCCGGTGCCGGAGACCTCCGCGAAGCCGATGCTCACCCCGACCGGGGTGCCGGGTACCAGCGCCTCCCAGTCCTCCCCGGCCACCGCCGCGCCGATCCGCCGCGCCACCTCGGCGGCCTCCGCCATGCCCGCTCCGGGCAGCACCACCACGAACTCGTCCCCGCCGTAGCGGGCCACGAAGTCGCCCCGGCGCATCACCCGGTTGATCACCCCGGCGATGCGCTGGAGCACCAGGTCACCGGAGTGGTGCCCGTGCCGGGTGTTGACCGCCTTGAAGCCGTCCAGGTCGCAGACACCGATCACCACCGGCTCGCCGCGGGACACCACGCTGGCGATGTAGCGCTCCAGCCGGCGCCGGTTGGGCAGCCCGGTCAGCGGGTCGGTCAGCGCCTCGCCCTCGTAGCGGGCGGCCTCCCGGCGCATCTCCTCGTGGTCAATCCGCGCCGCGATGCCGTCGATGTAGACGTCGCGCAGCCGGTCGTTGCGCTGTGCGGCCAGCCGGAACGCCAGCCGGTCGGCCCGGTGGGCGGCGGCGTGGTCGCCGGCCCGGGACAGCGCGATGCTGCGCAGCCGGGCGCCCTCGGCCGCGCCGAGGGTCTCGCTGGAGACCCGGACGGTGTCCAGCCGGGCCACCGCCTCGATGGGCCGGCCCGCGGCGATTGCCAGGCAGACCTGACCGAGGTCGCGCATGTCCCGCGCCCGGGCGCTGTCCCCGCCGTGGGCGAGCAGCCGCGCCGGGTCGGCCTCGGAGTCGGTTTCCAGCCGGTCGCCGAGCGCGGCCCGGCGGGCGGCGGCGTAGCCGTACGCGGCCAGGCTGCTCGGACGCAGCTGGCTCGCCCGGCCCGCCCGCAGGAACCGGCCGAGGTCGGTCGCCACGTCGCGCAGCACGCGCAGGCAGCCGTCGCTGTCGCCGTTGTGGTCGAGCGCCACCGCGTTGCGCAGCCGGATGCCGGGCGCCGCGAACGTCTCCTCGGGTATCCCGGCGGCCAGGCCGAGCTGCCGGGCGCGTTCGATGGCGCCCAGCGCGTAGCCGTGGAAGCTCAGGTACGAGTAGGCCATCGCCAGGTCGTGCCAGCCCCAGGCGGTGTCCCGGTCCGGGTCCTCCACGGCGCCGAGCGCGCGGGCGGCCTTCACGAGGTGGGTGACGCACCGGTCGAGCGCACCCTGGTGGTGGGCGGCGAGCGCGGCCAGCGCGTTGAGGTGCCCGTGGAGGTAGGGCTCGGCGAGGTCGCGGACGGCCGCCGACGCCTCCTCGATGGCCCGGGTGAACTCCGCCGTGCGGCCGAGATTGATCAGCGCCGAGAGCCGCTGCACGAGGGCGTCGGCCCGGGTGCGGGGATCGGTGGTGGTGGCCAGGACGCGTTCCAGCACGGTGTACGCCTCGGCGGACCGGCTGGCCTCCTGCAACGCCCGCGCCTGCGTCAGCGCGTCAACCTGGTCATCGACCCGGTCGAGCCAACCCACCAGCGACCTCCTGTCGGCGTGCGTCTGGACGCACCCGCTCGTGACGTGACCCGCGACGCCTCATGATTATGTCGTGACCATCGAGCCGCAACACCCCTCCGAAGGGACGAACCGGAAACGACCCTCGGCCGCCGTGGCGCAGGCGGCCCGCCGACTCGGCGAGGCCGGTGTCGAGGCGGCCCGGACGGAGGCGGAGTTGCTGGCCGCGTACGTGCTGGGTGTGCCGCGGGGCCGGCTGGCGCTGGTCGACGGGTTCGACGCCGGTCAGCTTGCCACCTTCGACGCGCTGGTGGCCCGGCGGGCCCAGCGGGAGCCGTTGCAGCACCTCGTGGGCAGCGCCGCGTTCCGGCGTCTCGAACTGGCCGTGGGGCCGGGCGTCTTCGTGCCCCGCCCGGAGACCGAGCTGCTCGCCGGCTGGGGGATCGAGCAGGGCCGGGCGCTCGCGCGGGGCCGGGGGCCGGAGGAGCTGCTGGTGGTGGACCTGTGCAGCGGTTCGGGAGCCATCGCGCTGTCGGTCGCCCAGGAGCTGCCGTCGGCGCGCGTGGTGGCGGTCGAACGTTCCCCGGACGCGCTGCGTTGGCTGCGCCGCAACGCGGCCGACCGGGCGGCCGCCGGGGACCGGCCGATCGAGGTGGTCGAGGCGGACGTCACCGCACCGGACCTGCTGGCCGACCTGGCCGGCCGGGTCGACGTGCTGCTCTGCAACCCGCCCTACGTGCCCGCCGACACGGTGGTGGCACCGGAGGTGGCCGGGTACGACCCGGCGGAGGCGGTGTTCGGCGGCGTGGACGGCCTGACCGTGATCCGTCCGGTGGTCACCCGGGCGGGTGCGCTCCTGCGTCCCGGCGGGGCGCTCGGCATCGAGCACGACGACACACACGCGGCGGACGTGCCCGCGCTGCTCGTGGCCGACGGCCGGTTCACGGCGGTCACGGCCCACCGGGACCTGACGGGACGGCCCCGATTCGCCACCGCGTCCCGCCGGTCGGACGGCCGCCGAGCCGGCCCCGGGTCGGCGTGGCAGACTGGCTCCTCGTGATGCTCTACGACTGCCGGTCGCCCGCCGACCGGGACCGCGGCATCGCCGCGGCCATCGAGGCGGTCAAGAACGGAGAACTGGTCGTCCTGCCGACGGACACCGTTTACGGCATCGGCGCGGACGCGTTCACCCCGTACGCCGTGAAGGCGCTGCTGGACGCCAAGGGCCGGGGCCGGCACATGCCGCCCCCGGTGCTGATCGGCAGCCGGCACACGCTCGACGGCCTGGTCCTGTCGCTGCCCCGCGCGGCCCGCGACCTGGTCGAGGCGTTCTGGCCGGGTGCCCTGACCATCGTGGTCGAGCACTCGCCGAGCCTCCAGTGGGATCTCGGCGACAAGAGCGGCACGGTGGCGGTACGCATGCCGCTGCACCCGGTGGCGCTGGAGGTGCTGCGGGAGACCGGTCCGATGGCGGTCTCCTCGGCCAACAAGACCGGCCAGCCGGCCGCGCTCACCGCCGAGGAGGCCCGCGACCAGTTGGGCTACTCGGTGCGGGCGTACCTGGAGGCCGGCCCCTGCCCGGATCCGGTGCCCAGCACGATCGTCGACCTCACCGGCGAGGTGCCGCAGGTCCTGCGCCAGGGCGCGATCCCCATGGAGAAGCTCCGCGACGTGGTGCCGGACATCGTCGAGGGGGTCTAGGTGCCGCCGTTCACCGTCCTGCACGTCTGCATGGGCAACATCTGCCGGTCCCCGATGGCGGAGCGGCTGCTCGCCCTGGCGGTGCGGGAGCGGTTGACGCGGCGCGGGCTGGACCCGGCCGGCGCCGACGGGCTGGTGCACAGCCACAGCGCCGGCACCGGCGGGTGGCACGCCGGCGAGGAGATGAACCCGCCGGCGGCCCGGCAGGTCACGGCGCGGGGCGGCGACGTGGAGGGCTTCGCGGCGCGGAAGCTCCGCTCGGAGCACATCGACGCCGCGGATCTCGTCCTCACCGCCACCGCGGACCAGCAGGAGTACGTGGTGGCGCTGCGTCCCGACGCGGCGGCGCGCACGTTCGTGCTGGGCGAGTTCGGCCGGCTGCTGGGTGCCGTGGACACGGCCGGGCTGCCGGCGGCCGAGGCCACGCCGGACGCCGTGCACGCGCGGGGCGTGGCCCTCGTGGCGGCGGCGCACGACGCGCGCCACGGCGCGACCCCGCTGGCGACCGACGACCTGGACGATCCGTGGGGTCGGGGCGACCAGTGCTTCAGCCGGGTGGCCGACGAGATCGAGGAGACCGTTCAGCCGCTCGCGGTCGCCCTTCTGCCCTGACGCGTCCCTCCTCGCGAATTTCCTCCGGGTTTAGGGAAAACCAGCGGCAAACGGGGCTTTCCGGGTCATTCTGAACGGGTCCTAGCGTGACCGGCTCCTGCGGGGAGAGCTGATGATCCGGGCCCATCTCGACAAGGTGTTGACCGTGCTGATCGCCGGCCTGCTGGCCGGACTGGTGCTGGCGGGGGCCGCGCTACCGGTCGCGCTGGTGTTCGGGATCGGCTTCAGCGCGCTCTCCACCCCCTACTCGGAGCTGCCCAACACGCTGCGGACGCCACCCACCGCCCAGCGCTCCAACCTCTACGCCAACGACGGCACCACGCTGATCACCTCCTTCTACCAGGAGGACCGGGTGGACGTGCCGCTGCGCGACGTCGCACCCGTGATGCGGCAGGCCATCGTCGCGGCCGAGGACGTCCGGTACTACCAGCACAGCGGGGTGGACCTGCGCGGCGTGGCGCGGGCCTTCACGGTCAACCAGCGCGACGGCGAGACGCGGCAGGGCGCCTCGACGCTGACCATGCAGTACGTGCGCAACGTGCTGAGCAGCGACCCGCGGCTCTCCGAGGAGCAGCGCCGGGCCGCCACCGAGGTCTCCACCGCCCGCAAGGTCCAGGAGATGCGCTACGCGCTCGCCCTGGAACGGGAGCTGAGCAAAGAGGAGATCCTCTCCCGGTACCTGAACATCGCGTACTTCGGGGCGGGGGCGTACGGGATCGCGGCGGCGAGCAAGCGGTACTTCTCCAAGTCGCCCGCCGACCTGACCCTGCCCGAGGCCGCCCTGCTGGCCGGGCTGGTGCGCTCGCCGCACACCGACGACCCGATCAACGGCGACGCGGACGCCGCCCGGGAACGCCGGACGTACGTGCTGGACCGGCTCGTCGAGACCGCCCAGGTGCCGCCCGACCAGGCGGCGCGGGCCAAGGCCGAGCCGCTGGACCTGCGCCCCAGCCAGACCCCGAACGACTGCACGGCGGTGCCCGCGGCACACAACGACTGGGGCTTCTTCTGCGACTGGTTCACCCGGTGGTGGAGCGCCCAGTCGGCCTTCGGCGCCACGGCGGACGAGCGCCAGCGCACCCTCCGGCGGGGTGGCTTCTCGATCGTCTCCTCCCTCGACCCGGCCGTGCAGCGCGCCACCGTCGAACAGGTGCAGCGCGTCTATCCCACGGCGGACCCCCGCACGGCGCCGACCGCCGTGCTGCAGCCCGGCACCGGCCGGGTGCTCGCCATGGCGGTGAACCGCACCTACAGCGTCGCCGAGAACCCGGACGGGCAGGAGAACCGCCCGAACACGGTCAACCAGCTGGTCGCGGGCGGGGGTGCGATCCAGGGCTACCAGGGCGGCTCGACGTTCAAGCTCTTCACCATGCTGGCCGCGCTGGAGTCCGGGCTGCCGCTGCAGACCGAGTACGACGCCCCGGGCCGCCTCGTGACCCGGTACCCGGTGACCGGGCCGGCGAGCTGCGGCGGCCGGTGGTGCCCGGAGAACGCCTCGGCGTCCATGGGCGGCCGGCAGAGCATGTGGACGGCCTTCGGCCGCTCGGTCAACACGTACTTCGCCTGGCTCACGGAACAGGTCGGCGCGGACCGCGTGGTGGAGATGGCCGAACGGCTCGGCATCGTGTTCCGGGCCGACTCGGACGCGCGGCTGGCCCGCTACGGCGCGAAGGACTGGGGCCCGTTCACCCTGGGCGTCTCGGCCACCACCCCGCTCGACCTGGCCGGCGCGTACGCCACCGTGGCGGCGGAGGGGACGTGGTGCGCGCCCCTGCCCGTGGTGTCGATCACCGACGCGGGCGGGCGGCCGGTGACCGCCGCGAAGCCGGACTGCCGCCAGGTGCTGGACACCGACGTGGCGCGGGCGGCCGCGGACGCGGCCCGCTGCCCGGTGGGGGACCAGTCGATGTACGGCCGGTGCGACGGCGGCACGGCCGACGGGCTGCGCACGCGGCTGGGCCGGCCGGTCGCTGGCAAGACGGGCAGCTCGGAGGGGTACGCCACGGAGACGGTGGTCGCCTTCACGCCGCAGCTCACGGTCGCCACGATGGCCGCGAACCCGGACGACCCCCGGGACGCGGTCGGTCAGGCGGTGCAGTCCCGGCTCGTGGAGGCCGTCGGCGAGGTGCTCTCGTTCGCCCTGCGCGACGAGCCGGTGCGTGACTTCGTGCCGCCCAGCGAGCGGACCGCCTTCGAGGTCACCGGGGCACGGACGGGGAACTGAGCGCCGCGGCGTCGTGCTCCGCCCCGCGCGCGATGTTGCGGGCCATCCCACCGAACACGACGGCGTGGAACGGCGCCACCGCGCCCCAGTAGGCGTGCCCGGCGAGCCCGCGCGGCAGGAAGACGGCCCGCTGCTGGTACCGGCTGCGCCCGCCGTCGGCCGGCAGCGCCCGCATCTCCAGCCAGGCCCGCCCGGGCAGTCGCATCTCGGCGCGCAGCCGCAGCAGCCGGCCCGGTTCGATCTCCTCGACCCGCCAGAAGTCCAGCGCCTCGCCGACCTGGAGCCGGTGCGGGTCGCGCCGCCCGCGGCGTAGCCCCACGCCGCCGACCAGCCGGTCCAGCCAGCCCCGCAGTGACCAGGCCAGCGGGAACGAGTACCAGCCGTGCTCGCCGCCGACCCCCTCGATGACCCGCCAGAGCGCCTCCGGCGGCGCGTCCACCACCCGCTCGCGCATGTCCGTGTACGCGGTGCCGCCGGACCACGACGGGTCGCTGGGCAGCGGCTCGGCCGGCGCGTCCGGGACGCTCGCGGTCGACCAGCGGGTCTCCACCTGGGCGTCCCGCACCCGGGCGAGGGCCAGCTCGAGCGCCCGGTCGAAGCCGGTCAGCCCTTCCGGCGGGTCGGGCACGAACGTGGCGATGTCGTGCTCGCGGGCCACCGCCTCGTGGATCAGGCTCTCCACGAGCGGCCGGGCGATCGCGTTCGGCACCGGGGTCACCATCCCGACCCAGTACGACGAGAGCGTCGGGCTGAGCGGCCGGACCGGCAGGATGATCCGCCGGCGCAGCCCGGCCACCCGGGCGTAACGCTGGATCATGTCCTGGAAGGTGAGCACCTCCGGCCCGCCGATGTCGAACCCGCGGTTCACCTCGGGCGGCAGGGTGGCGCAGCCGACCAGGTAGCGCAGCACGTCCCGGACCGCGATCGGCTGGATCCGGTTGCGTACCCAGCGCGGGGTCGTCATGGCCGGCAGCCGCTCGGTCAGGTACCGCAGCATCTCGAACGACGCCGAGCCGGACCCGATGATGACCGCCGCCCGGAGCACGGCCGTCGGCACGCCGCTGTCGAGCAGGATGCGACCCACCTCGGCCCGGGAGCGCAGGTGGGCCGAGGCCGCGTCGTCGCCGTGGGCCGGCTCCGGCCCACCCAGGTAGACGATCCGGCGTACGCCCGCGGCGCGCGCCGCCTCGGCGAACTCCTGCGCCGCCTCCCGGTCGGCCTTCTCGAATCCGGCCTGGCCGAGCGAGTGGACCAGGTAGTACGCCACCTCCACACCCGCGAACACGGGCGGCAGCGTCTCCGGCCGGCGCAGGTCGCCCTCGGCGATCTCGACCTGCGACGCCCACGGGACGTCGCGCAACCGGCCGGCGTGGCGGGCCAGGCACCGCACGCGGTGCCCCTCGGCCAGGAGGCGGGGCGCCAAGCGCCCCCCGATGTAACCGGTCGCGCCGGTGACCAGGCATCTCACGGTCTCCAGTCTGCGGCCCCATAGACTGCTTCGTCGTGGACACCGTGACGAGCACCTTCTGGGGGCCGGATTTCGACGAGCTCCGGGCCACCGACCCCGAGATAGCCGGGGTGGTGCTCGGTGAGCTGGACCGGCTGCGCGGCGGGCTCCAGCTGATCGCCAGCGAGAACCTCACCTCGCCGGCGGTGCTGGCCGCGCTCGGCTCGACGCTCACCAACAAGTACGCCGAGGGCTACCCCGGGCGGCGCTACTACGGCGGCTGCGCCGAGGTGGACCGGGCCGAGGAGATCGGCATCGCCCGGGCCCGCGAGCTGTTCGGCGCCGACCACGCCAACCTCCAGCCGCACTCCGGCGCCAGCGCGAACCTGGCCGCGTACGCGGCGCTGGTGCAGCCCGGCGACACGGTCCTCGCCATGGACCTGCCGCACGGCGGGCACCTCACCCACGGCAGTCGGGTGAACTTCTCCGGCAAGTGGTTCGCCACGGTGGGCTACCGGGTGCGGCGGGACACCGAGCTGATCGACTACGACGAGGTCCGGGACCTGGCCCGCGCCCACCGGCCGAAGATGATCATCTGCGGCGCCACCGCGTACCCCCGGCTGATCGACTTCGCCCGGTTCCGCGAGATCGCCGACGAGGTCGACGCGTACCTCATGGTGGACGCGGCGCACTTCATCGGGCTGGTCGCCGGGCGCGCCATCCCCTCGCCGGTGCCGTACGCCGACGTCGTCACCTGCACCACGCACAAGGTGCTCCGGGGCCCGCGCGGCGGCATGATCCTCTGCCGGGAGTCGCTGGCCCAGCGCGTCGACAAGGCCGTCTTCCCGTTCACCCAGGGCGGCCCGCTGATGCACGCGGTGGCCGCCAAGGCGGTCGCGCTGCGGGAGGCCGCCCAGCCCGAGTTCCGGGCGTACGCCGAGCAGGTGGTCGGCAACGCGCGGGCGCTCGCGGCCGGGCTGGCCGCGGAGGGGATGCGCCCGGTCTCCGGCGGGACCGACACCCACCTCGCCCTCATCGACCTGCGCGAGACCGGGGTGACCGGCGCGGACGCCGAGGCGCGGTGCGACGCCGCCGCGATCACGCTGAACAAGAACGCCATCCCGTACGACCCGCAGAAGCCGATGGTCGCCTCCGGCATCCGGGTGGGCACGCCGAGCGTGACCACCCAGGGCATGCGGGAGGCGGAGATGCGGCAGGTGGCCGCGCTGATCGCCCGGGCGGTACGCACCGACCCCGGTGCCCCGGGCGGCACCGACGAGCTGGCCCGGATCGGCGCCGAGGTGGCCGACCTCGTGGCCGCGTTTCCGGCGTACCCCCGTGGCTGAGCCCGCGGCCCGGGCGGCGGACGCGGCCGAGGACCGGAGCTGGCGTCTGCGGCACCTGCCGGTGCTGCTGGTCGCGTCGGCTGTGCTGGCCGCGGCCGCCGCGGTCGTCGGCGGGGTGACCGGTGGGGCGGACGCCGCGCTCGGCGCCGCCGTCGGCGTGGCCGTCACGGTGGTCAGCTACACGCTCACGACCGTGGTGCTGGCCTGGGCCGACTCCCGCGACTCGCAGCTGGTGCTGCCGTTCGGCCTCGGCCTCTACGTCGCCAAGTTCACCCTGCTCGGCGCGGTGATGGTCGGGGTCGCCTCGACCGGCTGGCCCGGCCTGATCCCGATGTGCCTGGGCATCGCCGCGGGCGTGGTGGTCTGGACCGGCATGCACATCTGGTGGCTGACGACGGTCCACGCCCGGCGGGCGCAGCGCTGAGCGATCGGGGCGTCTCACCTTTCGGGCGGCGCGCCGATGTGTCCGTGATCGGTCATTCTCTCGCTGGCGGAAGGGGAGTAGCGTGCCTCCAGACGACTTCGCCCACCCGTGTCCCACACAACCAGGTTGTGCGGGGGGTGAGGCACAGCCTCGTGTACTCGACTGATATCGTTCGCCCCGTCATGGCCGGTGACCAGAAACCCCCCAACGCTGGCGGCCCGGGCGACGTTCCGCCCGGTGCCGGTCAGGGTTGGACCGCGCTCAGTTACCTGATCGCGGGCATGCTCGTGTGGGGCTTCATCGGCTGGCTGGTCGACCGGTGGCTGGAGACCGGTGGCGTCGCCACCGGGATCGGGATCGTGCTTGGCATGGCCGGGGGGATCGTCCTGGTCGTCCGCAGGCTCGGTACGCCTCAATAGGAAGGGACGCGGTGTTCGGACAGTCGAACGTCCTGGCACAGGGCGAGGTCAATTTCCCACCCAGCGTGGAGGACTTCTACCTGCCCAGCATCGCCCCGTGGGGCGCGCACAACAACTACTGGTTCACCAAGATCACGCTCATGGTGTGGCTGGCGGTCGGGATCCTGATCCTGTTCTTCCTGCTCACCTACCGCAAGCCCCAGCTCGTACCGACCAAGAAGCAGTGGCTCGCCGAGTCGATCTACGGCTTCGTGCGGAACAACATCGCGGTCGACATGATCGGGCACCAGGGGGTGCGGTTCGCGCCGTACTTCACGACGCTCTTCTGCTTCGTCCTGCTGACGAACTTCTTCGCGATCGTGCCGTTCTTCCAGATCTCACCGAACTCGCACATCGCCTTCCCGGCGCTCCTCGCCGCGATCAGCTACGTGCTGTTCAACTACGTGGGCATCAAGCAGCACGGCTTCGTCAAGTACTTCAAGAACGCGCTGGTGCCGCCGGCGCCGTGGTACATCCTGCCGCTGCTGATCCCGATCGAGGCGTTCTCGACGTTCCTCGTCCGGCCCTTCTCGCTCGCCGTTCGTCTCTTCGCGAACATGTTCGCCGGCCACATGCTCCTGCTGGTCTTCACGCTCGGCGGCTTCGCGATGCTCAACGCCAACGCCCTGCTGGCGCCGGTCTCGGTGGTGTCCTGGCTGATGACCATCGCGCTGACCTTCCTCGAGTTCCTGGTGATCGTCCTGCAGGCCTACGTCTTCACGGTGCTGACGGCCAGCTACGTGCAGGGCGCGCTCGCCGAGGAACACTGATCCACCTCGCACCAACCGTTGTCGTCCCGCGTGACCGTCACGCGTGATAACCAGGAGGAACCCACTAATGGACATCGTCGCCGCGGTAGAGGGCAGCACCGCCGCCATCGGCTACGGCCTCGCCGCCATCGGCCCGGGTATCGGCGTCGGCCTGGTCTTCGCCGCCTACATCCAGTCGACCGCCCGGCAGCCGGAGTCGTCCCGGATGACCCTGCCGTACGTCTGGATCGGCTTCGCCGTCATCGAGGCGCTGGCCCTGCTGGGCGTCGCGTTCGGCTTCGTCTGGTCCGGCGCCTGATCCCGTCTGAGTAGACCGGGAGGTCTTCCATGTTCCTGCTCGCCGCAGAGGGTGGTGAGACGACCCACAACCCGATCCTCCCGCTCTGGCAGGAGATCGTGGTCGGTGGCATCGCCTTCATCGTGCTCTGCTTCGTGCTGATGAAGTTCGTCTTCCCGCGGATGGAGCAGACGTTCCAGGCGCGGGTCGACGCCATCGAGGGTGGCATCAAGCGTGCCGAGGCCGCGCAGGCCGAGGCGAACCAGCTGCTCGAGCAGTACCGCGCGCAGCTCGCCGAGGCACGCACCGACGCCGCCAAGATCCGGGACGACGCCCGGGCCGACGCCGAGGGCATCCGGCAGGACATCCTCGCCAAGGCGCGGGAGGAGGCCGACCGGGTCATCCAGGCCGGCAAGGACCAGCTCGCCGCCGAGCGGGCCACCATCGTGCGCGAGCTGCGCGCGGAGGTCGGCACCATCGCGGTCGACCTGGCCAGCAAGATCGTTGGCGAGTCGCTCGCCGACGAGGCGCGTCGCAAGGGCACCGTCGACCGGTTCCTGAGCAGCCTCGAGAGCACGGGGGCCCGCTGATGCAGGCCGCCAGCCGGGAGTCGTACAAGATCGCGGCCGAGCGCCTCGACGAGTACGTCCGCGGCGCGGAGCCGTCGGCGGTGGCCACCACCGCCGACGACATCCTCTCCGTCGCCGCCCTGCTGCGGCGGGAGCCGCGGCTGCGCCGGGCGCTCTCCGACCCGGCCCGGTCCGGCGAGGACCGGTCCGGGCTGATCGAGGGGATGCTCCGCGGCAAGATCGGCGCGGACGCGCTCGCGCTGCTCACCGCGCTGGTCTCGGGCCGTTGGTCGGCGCCGTCGGAACTGCTCGACGGCGTCGAGCGGCTGGGCGTGGAGGCGCTGCTGGCCAGCGCCGACTCCGCCGGCGAGCTGGGCGAGGTCGAGGACGAGCTGTTCCGTTTCGGGCAGGTCGTCGCCGGTTCTCCCGAGCTGTCCAGCGTGCTGTCCGACCCGATGGTCCCCGCCGACCGGCGGGGGACCCTGGTCGACCAGCTGCTCAGCGGCAAGGCCAGGCCGGTCACCGCCTACCTCGTCGGGGTCGCGCTCGCCGGCTTCGGCGGGCGCTCCTTCACGGGGGCGCTCACCCGGCTGGTCGAGCTGGCCGCCGACCGGCGGGACCGGCAGGTCGCGTACGTCACGGTGGCCTCCCCGTTGAGTGACGAGGAGGAGCAGCGGCTGGGCGCTCGCCTCTCCGCGATATACGGTCGGGAAGTATCCGTCCGACAGACGGTGAACCCCGACGTCCTGGGTGGCGTGAGCGTGCGGGTCGGCTCCGACCTGTACGACGGCACCGTCCTGCGCCGCCTCAACGAGACCCGCAACGCGCTCGCGAAGCGCTGACCGGCTCAGCCGCACAGCGCCCTGAACGACAGACGCCACTCGGACCGGTCGGTACTAGGTATCCCGGGCCCCTGATACATAAGGAAGCAGAGGATGGCCGAGCTGACCATCTCGACGGAGGAGATCCGCGGCGCCCTGGAGCGCTTCGTCTCCTCCTACTCGACCGACGTCTCCCGCGAGGAGGTCGGCACCGTCGCTGACGCCGGCGACGGCATCGCCCACGTCGAGGGCCTGCCCTCGACCATGACCAACGAGCTCCTGGAGTTCGAGGACGGCACGCTCGGCGTGGCGCTGAACCTGGACGTCCGGGACATCGGTGTCGTCGTCCTCGGTGACTACAGCGGCATCGAGGAGGGGCAGCGCGTCAAGCGCACGGAGCGGGTGCTCTCCGTGCCGGTTGGCGACGCCTTCCTCGGCCGGGTGGTCAACGCGCTCGGCCAGCCGATCGACGGCCTCGGCGACATCACGAACGAGGGCTACCGGGAGCTGGAGCTCCAGGCCCCCAACGTGATGTCCCGGCAGTCGGTGTTCGAGCCGCTGCAGACCGGCATCAAGGCCATCGACGCCATGACCCCGATCGGCCGTGGCCAGCGCCAGCTGATCATCGGCGACCGCAAGACCGGCAAGACCACGGTCGCGCTGGACGCGATCCTCAACCAGCGGGACAACTGGCGTTCCGGCGACCCGAAGAAGCAGGTCCGCTGCATCTACGTCGCCATCGGCCAAAAGGCCTCCACCATCGCCTCCCTCAAGGGGACGCTGGAGGAGGCGGGCGCCATGGAGTACACGACCATCGTGGCCTCCCCGGCGTCCGACCCGGCCGGCTTCAAGTACCTGGCCCCCTACACCGGCTCGTCCATCGGGCAGCACTGGATGTACGGCGGCAAGCACGTCCTGATCGTCTTCGACGACCTGAGCAAGCAGGCCGAGGCGTACCGGGCCGTGTCGCTGCTGCTGCGCCGCCCGCCGGGCCGCGAGGCGTACCCGGGTGACGTCTTCTACCTGCACTCCCGGCTGCTGGAGCGCTGCGCCAAGCTCTCCGACGAGCTGGGTGGCGGCTCGATGACCGGCCTGCCGATCATCGAGACCAAGGCGAACGACATCTCGGCGTTCATCCCGACCAACGTCATCTCGATCACCGACGGCCAGATCTTCCTCGAGACCGACCTGTTCAACCAGGGCGTCCGGCCGGCCATCAACGTCGGCACCTCGGTCTCCCGGGTCGGCGGCGCCGCCCAGGTGAAGCCGATGCGGAAGGTCGCCGGTTCGCTCCGGCTCAACCTGGCCCAGTACCGCGAGCTGGAGGCGTTCGCCGCCTTCGCCTCGGACCTGGACAAGGCCTCCCGCGCCCAGCTGGAGCGCGGTTCCCGCCTGGTCGAGCTGCTGAAGCAGCCGAACTACTCGCCGTACCCGGTGCAGGAGCAGGTCGTCTCGGTCTGGGCCGGCACCGAGGGCAAGCTGGACGACGTCCCGGTCGGCGAGATCCGGCGCTTCGAGTCGGAGTTCCTCCAGTACCTGCGGCACAAGAACGCGGGCGTGCTGGCGGCCATCGCCGACAACAAGTGGGACGACGACATCATCGGCTCGCTCGAGTCGGCCATCACCGAGTTCAAGCAGGTCTTCCTCGGCCGCGAGGACGAGCGCCAGATCAACGAGGCGCCCGCCGCTCCGCTGGAGGGCGAGGAGAACCGCGAGACGGTGACCCGGTTCCGTGACGGTGCGACCGACCGCCCGGTCGAGAACCAGTAAGGGCTGACCCATGGCGGCCCAGGTACGCGTTCTTCGTCAACGGATCCGCTCGGCGAAGTCGATGAAGAAGATCACCAAGGCGATGGAGCTCGTGGCGACGAGCCGGATCGCCAAGGCCCAGGCCCGGGTCGAGGCGTCCCTGCCGTACGCCCAGGCCATCACCGGCGTGCTCACGGCGCTGGCGTCCAACGCGCGGATCGACCACCCGCTGCTCACCCCGCGCGAGCGGGTGCGCCGGGCGGGCGTCCTGCTGGTCACCGCCGACCGGGGTCTGGCCGGTGGTTACAGCACCAACGCGATCCGGACGGCGGAGTCGCTGATCGCCCGGCTGCGGGCCGACGGCAAGGAGCCGGTGCTCTACGTCGTCGGCCGCAAGGGCGTGACGTACTACCGGTTCCGCAACCGGCCGATCGAGGCGAGCTGGACGGGCTTCTCCGAGCAGCCGGCGTTCGCGGACGCCCGCACGGTGGGCGAGACGCTGATCAAGGCGTTCTCGGCCGGTGCGGACGACGTGGACGGCGGCGCCGGGGCGGACGGGGTGCTCGGGATCGACGAGCTGCACATCGTCTACACCGAGTTCCACTCCCTGATGACGCAGACCCCGGTCGCGAAGATCATCGGCCCGATGCAGGTGGAGGACCGCCCGCGGTCCGAGGGCCTGCTGCCGGCGTACGAGTTCGAGCCGGAGGCGGAGGCGCTGCTCGACGCGCTGCTGCCGAAGTACATCAACACGCGGATCTACGCGGCGCTGATCGAGTCGGCGGCGAGCGAGTCGGCGGCCCGGCGGCGCGCCATGAAGGCGGCCACGGACAACGCCGAAGAGATGATCGAGAAGTACACGCGTGAGATGAACTCGGCCCGCCAGGCCGGGATCACCCAGGAGATCAGTGAGATCGTCGGCGGCGCGAACGCGCTGGCCGCGTCGGGAAGTGAAGTGTGATGACTGCCCCAGTAGAGACCAAGACGGCCACGGGTCGCGTGGTCCGGGTCATCGGCCCGGTCGTCGACGCCGAGTTCCCGCGCGACGCCATGCCGGACCTGTTCAACGCCCTCAACGTCGACGTGACGCTCTCCGGCGGCGAGAAGACGCTGACCCTCGAGGTCGCCCAGCACCTGGGCGACAACGTGGTCCGCGCCATCTCGATGCAGCCGACCGACGGCCTGGTCCGCGGCTCGGTGGTGCGTGACACCGGCTCGCCGATCACCGTGCCGGTGGGCGACGCCGTCAAGGGCCACGTGTTCAACGCGATCGGCGAGGTCCTGAACCTCACCGAGGGCGAGACGCTCGAGGCCGACGACCGTTGGCAGATCCACCGCAAGGCCCCGGCCTTCGCGGACCTGGAGCCGAAGACCGAGATGCTGGAGACCGGCATCAAGGTCATCGACCTGCTCGCCCCGTACGTCAAGGGCGGCAAGATCGGCCTGTTCGGCGGCGCCGGTGTGGGCAAGACGGTGCTCATCCAGGAGATGATCACCCGCGTGGCCCGCAACTTCGGTGGTACGTCGGTCTTCGCCGGCGTGGGTGAGCGGACCCGTGAGGGCAACGACCTCATCGCCGAGATGACCGAGTCCGGCGTCATCGACAAGACGGCGCTGGTCTACGGCCAGATGGACGAGCCGCCGGGCACCCGGCTGCGGGTCGCGCTCTCCGCGCTCACGATGGCGGAGTACTTCCGCGACGTGAAGAAGCAGGAGGTGCTGCTCTTCATCGACAACATCTTCCGCTTCACCCAGGCGGGTTCGGAGGTCTCCACCCTGCTCGGCCGTATGCCGAGCGCCGTGGGTTACCAGCCGACCCTGGCCGACGAGATGGGCGAGCTCCAGGAGCGCATCACCTCCGTCCGGGGCCAGGCCATCACCTCCATGCAGGCGATCTACGTGCCGGCGGACGACTACACCGACCCCGCTCCGGCCACCACGTTCGCCCACCTGGACGCGACCACCAACCTGGAGCGGTCGATCTCCGACAAGGGCATCTACCCGGCCGTGGACCCGCTGGCGTCCTCGTCCCGGATCCTCGCCCCGGAGTTCGTCGGCCAGGAGCACTTCGCGGTGGCCACCGAGGTGAAGCGGATCCTGCAGCGCTACAAGGACCTGCAGGACATCATCGCCATCCTCGGCATCGAGGAGCTCTCCGAGGAGGACAAGGTCACGGTCGGCCGGGCCCGCCGGATCGAGCGCTTCCTGTCGCAGAACACCTACGCGGCGGAGCAGTTCACCGGCGTTCCGGGCTCGACGGTCCCGATCAAGGAGACCATCGAGGCCTTCCGGAAGATCAGCGAGGGTGAGTACGACCACTTCCCCGAGCAGGCGTTCTTCATGTGCGGCGGTCTCGACGACCTCGAGCGCAAGGCCGCGGAGCTCATGAAGGGCTGACGCGCCCGTAACGAAAAGGCCGCCCCGGTAACCCCGGGGCGGCCTTTTGTTCATCTTCGGGCCCTATCATCGCCGCTGCTCGGTTCTCCGTGGTCGGCAGTCGCCGGCCACCGGGGTACCGTTCATCGCGCGTTTACCAGGATCAGCGTTGATCGGTGCAACTTTTCAACGACGCGCGCCGTCTTCACAAGAAGAAAGCGGCGTGACGAACGGAGATGCTCGTGGCCAAGGCCGGCAAGAACGGCCGCAAGTCGTCCATCTGGCGGGGCGTACCCCGGTGGGCGCGGATCTGCACCGTCTTCGGGACCGTGCTCATGGTGCTCAGCGGCGGGGTGCTCGTCGTTACCGAGGTGCTGACGGCCCGGTACGAGGGCGCGGTCGGCAAGGCTGACCTCTTCGGTGACCAGGCCGCCGGTGCCCAGCCCCGCAAGAGCGACATCAAGGGTCCGCTCAACATCCTGCTGGTGGGCATCGACCCCCGGAACCCCGAGACGCCGCCGCTGGCCGACTCGATCATGGTGCTGCACGTGCCGTCGTCGATGGACCGCGCGTACCTGTTCTCGATGCCGCGGGACCTCTACGTCGACATCCCGGCGTTCGAGCCGGCGAACTTCCACGGCGAGCGCACCAAGCTCAACGCCGCGATGTCCTTCGGCAGCCAGATCCCCGGCAAGAACCCGGACGCCGCCCGCGGCTTCGAGCTGCTCTCGAAGACCGTGCAGAGGGAGACCGGGATCAAGCGGTTCGACGCCGGCGCCATCATCAACTTCACGGGCTTCCAGAAGATCGTCGACGCGATGGGCGGCGTCACGATGTACATCGAGCGCGAGGTGCGCTCCGAGCACCGCGAGCCGAGCGGACGACACCGCGAGGGCAAGCCGGGCGGCGGTGGCTACATCGGGCCGCAGGCGGTCTACAAGAAGGGCACCCAGCACCTCAGCGGCTGGCAGGCGCTGGACTACGTCCGGCAGCGCTACCCGAAGAACGGCGTGCCCGACGCCGACTACGGCCGGCAGCGGCACCAGCAGCAGTTCGTCAAGGCGATGGCCGGGCAGGCGTTCAGCGCCGACGTGGTGGCCAACCCGATCAAGCTGGACAAGGTGCTCCGCGCCGCCGGGCAGTCGCTGATCTTCAGCGGCCGGGGCAACAGCGTCGTCGACTTCGCGCTCGCGCTGAAGAACATCCGCCCGAACACGATCCAGATGATCAAACTGCCGGGCGGGCCGGTCTTCGACGGCGACAAGTACAAGGGCGAGCAGTTCAAGGCGGGCGTGGACGACTTCTTCACCGCCCTGCACAACGAACAGCTCGACCCGTTCCTGCTGGAGCACCCGGACTTCGTCAACAAGAACAAGTGATCGGGGCCGCTCTCGCCACCCGCGTTGGGTGCGCTGCGGCGGCGGGACTAGAATTTGCCCAACCCGCCGCCGCAGCAAGGAGACAGCGTGGCACAGCAGCTTCACGTCGAGCTCGTAGCCGTCGAGGAGAAGGTCTGGTCCGGTGACGCCGAGATGGTCGTCGCCCGGACGACCGAGGGTGAGCTCGGCGTGCTGCCGGGGCACGCGCCGCTGCTCGGCCAGCTCGCCGAGCCGGGTCAGGTCCGCATCAAGCTTGCAGGTGGCGAGCAGGTCACCTACGACGTGGACGGTGGCTTCCTCTCGGTCAGCGCCGAGGGCGTGACCGTACTCGCCGAGAGCGCCACCCCGGCCTCCGCCGCGCAGGCTCGCTGAGCCGCACCGCCGATGGAGATCGTCGAAGGGATCGGAATCGGCATCGCCGTCGTCCTCGGCGCGCTCCTGATCCTCTTCGTGCGGCGGGCCCTCGTCACCCGTAGCGGTGGCATCATCCGGCTCAGCGTCCGGGTCTCCACCCTGCTCGACGGGCGCGGCTGGTCGCCCGGCTTCGGCCGTTTCGTCGGCGACGAACTCCGCTGGTACCGGATGTTCAGCTTCGCGCTGCGTCCCAAGCGGGTGCTCTCCCGCAAGGGGCTGGCCGTCGAGCGGCGGCGGCTCCCGGAGGGGCAGGAGCGGCTCTCCATGCCGGCCGACTGGGTCATTCTCCGCTGTACCAGTCACCACGCGCCGGTGGAGATCGCAATGGCGCGTTCCACGGTGACCGGTTTCCTTTCCTGGCTCGAGGCCGCCCCACCCGGGGCGGCCTCGCCGCGTCTGGCCTCCCAGGACTGGCCGGCCGCCTGACCCGACCGCGTCCCGACCGGGTGGGCCCGGTCACTCGTCCGGGTACTGAGGGGCGGGGCGCTCACCTCACGTCGGCGACCAGCTCGACCTCGTACCCCTGCCCGTCGGCGAGGTAGCCGGCGTAGGTCTCCGGGCCGCCGGCGTGCGGGTGCCGGTCGGGGAAGAGCAGCGTCCAGCCGTGCGCCGGCGCGGCCGCGACGAGCCGGTCCACCGCCGCCGGCGGACCGGCGTGGAAGGCGAGGTGGTTGAGGCCGGGGGCGAGCCGGTCGTGCCGCCGCCCGCTCAGCGCCGGGGACTCCTCCAGCACGAGGTACGTGGGGCCGAGCCGCCAGGAGCGGCCCGCCGGCCACTCCTGGAAGCGCGTCCAGCCCAGTTCGGCGAGCAGCCAGCCCCAAGCATGTTCGGCGGCCCGCAGATCGGGGACCCACACCTCGACGTGGTGCAGGCCGCCGGTCAGCGCTCGCCTCCCGGGACCCATAGCACATCTCCGGCCGGATTTGCCGTTCTTGCCAGAATAAAGAGCAAATCGGAGAGCCGGTTGAGATACTTGGCCGGGACGCTGCTGGTCCGCTCCGGGTCGTGGCTGACCAGCGCCCATGCCGCACGCTCGGCGCGCCGGGCCACGGTCCGCGCCACGTGCAGCAGCGCCGCGCCCGCGGTGCCGCCGGGGAGGATGAAGGAGTCGAGCTTGCTCAGGCGTGCGTTGAAGTCGTCGCACCAGCCCTCGAGGCGCTCGACGTACTCCTCGGTGACGCGCAGCGGCGGGTACTTCGGCTCCGGCTCGACGGGGGTGGACAGGTCGGCGCCCACGTCGAACAGGTCGTTCTGGATCGACCCGAGGACCGCCCGCAGTTCGTCGTCGAGCTGGCCCAGGGCGAGCGCCACGCCGATCGCGGCGTTGCACTCGTCCACGTCGGCGTACGCGACGATCCGCGGATCGTTCTTCGGCACCTGCTCGTTGTTGTTCAGCCTGGTCGTGCCGGCGTCGCCGGCCCTGGTGTAGATGCGCGTGAGGTGGACGGCCATGACGCACAGCCTACGGATACCGGACCTGACGATCCCGGTGCGGCCGGACGCCGGGTGGCCGGCCACGGTCGGCCCCGGCGACGCCGGGGACACGGCGGTCAACGACGTCGACGTCATCCGCGTCCGCGGTGGCGCCCGGCTGGCCGGCACCGTGCACGTGGTGGGCGCGAAAAACTCCGCGCTGAAACTGATGGCCGCCGCGCTGCTCGCCCCCGGCCGGAGCGTGATCACCAACGTTCCGCGGATCACGGACATCGCCATCATGGGGGAGGTGCTGCGCCGGCTCGGCTGTGACGTCCGGTTCGACGCGGACGACCCGGTGGACCCGATGGTGGCCCGGGGCGGGGTGGCCCGCTCCCGGTCGGTGAGCATCGACGTGCCCGCGCGGCCCGGCACCGACGCCGACTACGACCTCGTCCGCCGGCTGCGCGCGTCCATCTGCGTGCTCGGGCCGCTGCTGGCGCGGCTGGGCTACGTCCGGGTGGCCCACCCCGGCGGCGACGCCATCGGCTCGCGCGGTCTGGACATGCACATCTCGGGGCTCACCCGGATGGGCGCGGAGATCTCCGGCGAGCACGGATTCGTGATCGCATCCGCGCCGCAGGGGCTGCACGGCGCCGAGATCACGCTCGACTTCCCGAGCGTGGGGGCCACCGAGAACCTGGTGATGGCGGCGGTGCTGGCCCGTGGCGCCACGGTCATCGACAATGCGGCCCGGGAGCCCGAGATCGTCGACATCTGCACGATGCTGCGGCAGATGGGCGCGCAGATCTCCGGCGCCGGCACGTCCACCCTGCACATCGAGGGGGTGCCGGAGCTCCGGCCGGTGCGGCACGCCACGGTGGGGGACCGGATCGTCGCCGGCACCTGGGCGTTCGGCGCCGCCATGACCCGCGGCGACGTGACGGTGACGGGCGCCGACCCGGCCTTCCTCGAGGTCGCGCTGGACAAGCTGGTGGCCGCCGGCGGGCTCGTGGAGACCCGGGCGGACGCGTTCCGGATCCGGATGCCCGACCGGCCCGCCGCGGTCGACGTGGTGACCCTGCCCTTTCCCGGCTTCGCCACCGACCTGCTGCCCATGGCGATCGGGCTCGCCGCGGTGAGCGACGGCGCCTCCCTGATCACCGAGAACATCTTCGATGGCCGGTTCATGTTCGCCAACGAGATGATGCGGCTCGGCGCGGACATCAAGACCGACGGGCACCACGCCCTGGTCTGCGGCCGTGACCGCCTGTCCGGCGCCCCGGTGCGGGCCACCGACATCCGGGCCGGCGCCGGTCTGATCATCGCGGGGCTCTGCGCGGACGGGGTCACCGAGGTCTCCCACGTGCACCACGTGGACCGTGGCTACCCGGACTTCGTGGCCGACCTGCGGGCGCTGGGCGTCGAGGTGGAGCGCGGAACCGCACCGGAGGAACCCGACCTCACCATCTGACCCCGATCCGGCTTAGCCATCGTTCAGTCCCGCCTACTAGGGTCTGTTCGACAGGACTCGCCCGAGCGAGTCTTGTCGGACAGACCTTTCGGGTGCTGGCAGACACTCATTCAGGCGAGGGAGAGAGCAGATGGCGGGTCGACTCGCGGTCGTCGGGGCCGGGCTGATGGGCTCCGGGATCGCCCAGGTGGCGGCGCAGGCGGGCTGGCAGGTGACGCTGCGGGACCTGGACGACGCGGCCACCGCGCGGGGCGTCGACGGCATCCGGCGGTCGCTGGAGAAGTTCGCCGAGAAGGGGAAGATCGAGGCGTCCGAGGTCGAGGCGACGCTCGGCCGGATCACCCCGACCACCGACCTGGAGGCCGCCGCCGACGCGGACATCGTGGTCGAGGCGGTCTTCGAGCGCCTGGAGATCAAGCACGAGGTGTTCCGGGCGCTCGACAAGATCTGCAAGGCCGACGCCGTCCTCGCCACCAACACCTCGGCCATCCCGGTCACGCAGATCGCCGCGGTGACCGAGCGTCCCGAGTCGGTGGTCGGCACGCACTTCTTCTCGCCGGTGCCCATGATGAAGCTCTGCGAGCTGGTCCGCGGCTACAAGACCAGCGACGCGACGCTGGCCACCGTACGGGCGTTCGCCGAGGAGATCGGCAAGACGGTGGTCGTCGTCAACCGGGACATCGCGGGCTTCGTCACCACCCGGCTGATCGCCGCCCTCGTGGTCGAGGCGGTCAAGCTCGTCGAGTCGGGGGTGATCTCCGCCGAGGACCTGGACACGGCGTGCAAGCTCGGCTTCGGCCACGCCATGGGCCCGCTCGCCACCACCGACCTGACCGGGGTCGACGTGCTGCTCCACGCCGCGAAGAACATCTACACCGACACCGCGGACGAGAAGTTCTTCCCGCCGGAGCTGCTCCAGCGGATGGTCACCGCCGGCGACCTGGGCCGCAAGACCGGCAAGGGCTTCTACACGTACTGAGCCGGACGGCCGGTGGGAGGCGCCGGTGGCCCCGAGCGGGTGGCCGCCGGCGCCTCCGCCGTTCTCAGGGGGCCGTGGTGGCCCGGCCGGGGGTGGTCCGTTCGCCGGTGTCGCGGCCGTCGCGAGGTGGTGGTGCGGCTCCGGGCGCCGTCCGCCGCAGGCCGGAGGTGAGCGCGACGGTGGCGGCCAGCGACGCCGCGGCCAGCAGCGCGACGGCACGGTACGGCGAGAGGAGGTCCGCGACCGTGCCCGCGAGGGCCGCGCACACCGCCTGCCCGGCCAGCATGCCGTTGCCGTGCAGGCCGAGCACCTGACCGCGGGCCTCGGGCGGCGAGTGGGTGATCAGCCGCTCCTGCAGGGGCAGCGCGGCCGCGTAGCCGACGGAGGCGATCAGTGCGATGGCCATGGCCAGCGGCAGCGGAGGCGAGAGCACGAAGGCCAGGTACGGGACGGCGAGCAGCAGCCGCAGCGGACGGATCAACCGCTCCCGGCGGGCGGCGGTCAGGAACCGCCCCACCACCACGTCCCCGGCGAGCATGCCGAGGGCGGCGGCGGCGAGCAGGAAGCCGGCGCGATCACCCGCGTACGGGACGAAGAGCGCCTCGCAGCCGACGATCAGACCGCCGGGAACCCAGAGGTTGAGCAGGAGCGACCGGCGACCGGGGTCGGCCCAGAGTTCCCGGTTGACGCGGAGGGTGCGGGCCACCGTCACCCGTTCGGCGGCCCGGGCCGGATGCTCGGAGAGCCCGAACCATCCCACCGCCGCGGCCACCGCGCGCAGGGCCAGGGCGAGCAGGAACACCTGGTACGGGCTCAGCCAGACGAGCAGGACGCCGGCCAGCCCGAACCCGGCGATCTGCATGACGCCGACGCTGGTGTTCATCGTGGCCCGGGCCAGCACGTAGGCGTCGACCGGCACGATGTCGGTGAGCAGCGCCCACCGGGCGCCGGCGGTGATCGAGCCGACGTACGCGCTCCCGAAGATGACCGCGAAGCGGGCCCACAGGGGCAGCCCGGGGACGGCCTGTAGCGCCGCCCCCGCGGTGACCAGCAGGGCGGCGAAGGTCAGCGCCCGGCGGGGTGGCACGCTGTCCGCGGCGGAGAGCAACGTGAGGCTGCCGAGGACGCCGGCCAGCGGCGCGCCGAACATGCTCAGGGCGGTGAGCAGGGCCGAGCCGGTCGACGCGTACGTCAACGCGCCGAGGGCCAGCGCCGACGTCGTGTGCGCCGCGATTCCGGCGCAGTTCGCGAGGAACAGGTTGCGGAACTCCCGGACCGCGAACAAGTCTGCGTACGTTCTCACGGAAGGATCGTCCGGTGGTGCCGGGCCGATCCCCAGAGTTACGTCTGGAGGCGAAAGGTGGGCGTCTGGCAGGTGCCGTCCGACCTGGTCGCGCGGAGCCGGTTCACGGTCTCGCCGATGGCCGAGACGGTCGCGGCGCTGAAGGCGCTGCGCCACGCGCACGTCCCGTGGGAGCAGGCCTGGCGGCGACCCCACGTCGACGCGTTCCGGGAGATGCTGGCCGCCCGGCCGGCGGCCCGGGCGCTGGTGTCGGCGTCGTTCAACTTCCGGTGGATCGCGGACTTCCTCACCATCGCGCCCACCTCGCCGGACCCGACGTTCGCGGCGGAGCTGGCGACCGTCGAGGGGCTGTCCGACGAGCGGATCCGGGCCGACCTGCGCGCCACCCGCCCGGAGCCGCTCGCCGCCGAACTGCTGGAGGACGGCCTCACCGGGCAGGTGGTGGACCTCCTCCGGTGGGTCTGGACGCGCACCGTGGAGCCGGAGTGGCCGGAGCGGGAACGCCGGCTGCGGGCGGACATCGTGGCCCGCACCGCCGCTCTCAGCACCCACGGCTGGGCCGGGGCGTTGGCCGACATCAACCGCAACGTGCGGTGGCTGGGCGACGGTCGCCTGCAGGTCAACGACTACCCGGAACCGTCCCTGTCGCTGCACGAGGCCGAGCAGTTGGTGTTCGTGCCGGCGCACTGCCGACGGGGCTGGGTGCTCTGGGACGTGCCGACCCGCTTCGGGATGGTCTATCCGGCGCGCGGGATCCTGGTCGACCCCACCTCACCGGCGCCCGACGGTCTCGCCCGGCTGATCGGGGCGAACCGCGCCGACATCCTGGCCCGGCTGGACGCGCCGCTGAGCACCTCGCAGCTCGTGGCGCTGACCGGGCTGTCCCTCGGCACGGTGAGCGACCACCTGCGGGTGCTGCTCGACGGCGGCGCGGTGAACAGGCGGCGGTCCGGCCGCGAGGTGCTCTACTGGCGTACGCCGCTCGGCGACTCGCTCGTGGCCGGCGGGTGAGCGGGGCCCGCGGGGCCGTCGCGCCGGCGCGTGGCGGCGGTCAGCGGCCCTGGCGCGTGGCGCCGGTCAGCCGTCGCGCCGGGTGGTCCAGCGGAAGGTGGTGAGGCAGAGCACCAATCCGATCACGCACCAGGCGGCGAGGACCAGCGCGACCCGGCCCAGCTCGAACGAGCCGGCGGGCTCCTGGCCACCGAAGCTGTCCGGCAGGAAGACCGACCGGAGCCCCTGGCACATCCACTTCAGCGGGAAGAGCGCCGCCACCTGCTGCATCCAGCTCGGAAGCTCGGTGAAGACGAAGAACACGCCGGAGATGAACTGGAGCACGAGCGCCACCGGCGTCACCACGGCCGAGCCGCTGCGCGCGGTGCGGGCCAGCGACGAGATGGCGATGCCGCAGAGCGTGCAGGCGGTCACCCCGAGCACCGACACCCAGCCGAAGGTGAGCCACCGTCCCGCGGTGGCCGGCAGGTCGAGGTCGAAGAAGGCGACCGAGACGGCGAGCAGCAGCAGGGTCTCGGCCACGCCGATCGCCACCACCATGAGGACCTTGCCGGCGAAGTACACCCACTTCGGCATGGGCGTGCCCCGGTAGCGCTTCAGCACCCCGCGGTCGCGCTCGATGGGGATCCAGATGCCCAGGTTCTGGAAGCTGACCGTCATGAGACCGGTGGCGATCATCCCGGTGATGAAGTACTGGGTGTAGCTGACTCCGGGAGCGATCTCGTCGTTGAAGATCGCCGCGAAGATCAGGATCATGATGACCGGGAAGCCCATCGTGAACACGACGGACTCCCGGCTGCGCAGGAACTGGGTGATCTCCAGCCGGCCCTGGCGCAGCCCGAGCGCGACCGGGCCCACCCGCCGGGCCGGGGTGGTGGCGACCGGGGCCGCCGGCTTCGTGGTGGTGGTCATCGGTGTCCGATCATCGTGAGGTAGATGTCCTCCAGGGTCGGCCGGGTCACGGTCAGGCCGGGCACCTCACCGCCGAAGCGCGCGGCCAGCTCCGCCACCAGCGCCGTCGGCGTCGCGCTCTGCGCGCTCTCCACCGCGCCCTCCGGCGTACGCCAGGAGACGGTGGGCAGCGCCTCCTGCCGGTTGCCGAGCTGGGCCGGCGCGGCCACCTCCACGAGCTGGCCGCCGGCGATCACCCCGACCCGGTCGGCGAGCGCCTCGGCCTCGTCCAGGTAGTGCGTGGTGAGCACGATCGTGGTGCCCGCGGCCGCCAGGTCGCGGATCAGGTCCCAGAACTCGCGGCGCGCCTCCGGGTCGAAGCCGGTGGTCGGCTCGTCGAGGAAGAGCAGGTCGGGCCGGCCGACGATGCCCAGGGCCACGTCGAGGCGCCGCTTCTGGCCGCCCGAGAGGGTGTGGGTCCGGGCGCGGGCCTTGCCGGCCAGCCCCACCCGCTCGATCACCTTCTCCGGGTCGTCGGCGTCGGCGTAGAAGCCGGCGAAGTGGCGGACCACCTCGCCCACGGTCAGCTCGTCGAACTCGCCGGTGCCCTGGAGCACGATGCCCACCCGCGACCGCCAGTCCGCGCCGGGCGCCGCCGGGTCGCTGCCCAGCACGGTGACCTCGCCGGCGTCGCGCTGGCGATAGCCCTCGAGGATCTCCACCGTCGTGGTCTTGCCCGCCCCGTTCGGGCCGAGCAGGGCGAACACCTCACCGCGGCGGACGTCGAGGTCCAGGCCGGCCACGGCGGTGGTGTCGCCGTACGCCTTGCGCAGCCCCCGTACGGAGATCGCCAGCTCGTCATCCATGCCGTCAAGTGTGCGACCTGGTCACGGCCCGCGACCGCGCGGGGTGTGGTGCTGCGACCCATGTCGCGCCCTCTGCGCCCGGGCGTCCGCTCCATGGACGTGTGTGGTTTTCCACAGCCCGTTTTACTGAACGGTAACTTAGACTCCCGCCATGGACGAGAAGGGTCTCCCCGGACGGCTGCCGGAGCGCGACCGCCCGTGGGTGATGCGCACGTACGCCGGGCACAGCTCGGCCGCCGCGACCAACGCCCTCTTCCGCCGCAACCTGGCCAAGGGGCAGACCGGTCTCTCGGTCGCCTTCGACCTGCCGACCCAGACCGGGTACGACCCCGACCACGAACTCGCCGCCGGCGAGGTGGGCCGGGTCGGCGTGCCGGTCGCCCACCTGGGCGACATGCGGGCCCTCTTCGAGGGCATCCCGCTCGCCGACATGAACACCTCGATGACCATCAACGCGCCGGCCATGTGGCTGCTCGCCCTCTACGCCACGGTCGGCGCGGAGCAGGGCGCCGACTCGGCCCGGTTCGCCGGCACCACGCAGAACGACATCATCAAGGAGTACCTGTCCCGGGGGACGTACATCTTCCCGCCAGCCGCGTCGCTGCGGCTCACCGCTGACGTCATCGCGTACACGCTGCGCGAGATGCCGAGATGGAACCCGGTCAACATCTGCTCGTACCACCTGCAGGAGGCGGGCGCGACGCCCGTGCAGGAGGTCGGCTTCGCTCTCGCGACCGCCGTCGCGGTGCTCGACACCGTCCGCGACTCCGGCCAGGTGCCGCCCGAGCGGATGGGTGACGTGGTGCAGCGGATCTCGTTCTTCGTCAACGCCGGGGTGCGCTTCGTCGAGGAGATCGCCAAGATGCGGGCCTTCGGCGCGCTCTGGGACGAGATCACCCGGGAGCGGTACGGCGTCGCGGACCCGAGGCAGCGCCGCTTCCGGTACGGCGTGCAGGTCAACTCGCTCGGCCTCACCGAGGCGCAGCCGGAGAACAACGTCCAGCGCATCGTGCTGGAGATGCTGGGCGTGACGCTCTCCCGGGACGCCCGGGCCCGCGCCGTGCAGCTACCCGCCTGGAACGAGGCGCTCGGCCTGCCCCGACCGTGGGACCAGCAGTGGTCGCTGCGCATGCAGCAGGTGCTCGCGTACGAGTCGGACCTGCTCGAATATCCCGACCTGTTCTCCGGCTCGCACGTGATGACCGCGCTGGTCGACGGGATCGTGGCCGGGGCGCGGGTCGAGCTGGACACGGTGCTGGAGATGGGCGGCGTGGTCGCCGCCGTGGAGACCGGCTACCTGAAGAGCGCGCTGGTCGCCTCGCTGGCCGACCGGCGGCGCCGGATGGAGGCCGGCTCGGACGTGGTGGTCGGCGTCAACCGGTTCACCGAGACTGAACCCTCGCCGCTGACCGCGGCCGGCGCCGAGGCGATCGAGCAGGTCGACCCGGCGGTGGAGGCGCAGGCGACGGCAGCCGTACGCGAATGGCGGGCCGCGCGGGACGGCGCGGCCGTGGACGCGGCGCTGGACCGGCTCCGGGCCGACGCGGCCACCACGACGAACCTGATGCCGGCGACGCTCGCCTGCGTGCGGGCGGGCGTGACCACGGGGGAGTGGGCGGGCGCGCTGCGGCAGGTCTTCGGGGAGTACCGGGCGCCCACCGGGCTGGCCGGCGCCGCCGGCTCGGGCGCCGACGTGGGCCTGGCGACCGTGCGGGACCGGGTCGCCGCGACCGCGCGCGAGCTGGGCAGCGGGCGGCTGCGGCTGCTGGTCGGCAAGCCGGGGCTGGACGGGCACTCCAACGGGGCGGAGCAGATCGCCGTCCGCGCCCGCGACGCCGGCTTCGAGGTGGTCTACCAGGGCATCCGACTGACCGCCGGGCAGATCGTCGCGGCGGCCGTGGAGGAGGACGTCGACCTCGTGGGGCTCTCGGTCCTGTCCGGCTCCCACCTCGCCGCCGTGCCGGCGGTGCTGGACGGGCTGCGCGCCGCCGGGCGGAGCGACCTGCCGGTGGTTGTCGGCGGCATCATCCCGGCGGGCGACGCCGAGCGGCTGCGGGCGGCCGGGGTGGCCCGCGTCTTCACCCCGAAGGACTTCGCCCTCACGGGCATCATCGACGAGCTGGTCACCGTGATCCGGGAGGCGAACGGCCTGGCCTGACCTCAGCGCTCGTCGTAGGTCATGCAGTCGGCCATGTCGTTGTCGGGGCCGACCCGGATCGCCGGCGCGTGGCACTCCAGGTGGTCGTTGTGCCGGCAGTCCGCCCGCTGGCACGCGCCGACCTGGGCGATCAGGTCGGCCACGCCCGCGCTCACCGTCGACTCCACGAAGGTGTGGCAGTGCGCGTGGTCCATGCTGCCGATCGTGATGGCGAAGGCGTGGCAGTCACCGGCGCGGTTGTACGCGCAGGCCGCCACCACGCACTCCTCGACGCGGGGCATCTGCATCGCTGCGGTCATTCCGACCTCCTCTGACGCGTTGCCCCGATTCTAGGGTTTTGCCAGGTTTGCGACGTCGTTGCCGCCAGATCGGCGATCCGGCGGCCGCTCCGGTGCTCGATCGACACGGGTTCCCTGTATGTCGCGGTGTCCGGATGTGGGGGACAGCGCGACTTCCAGCATCCCGAGTCGATCACCCGGGACACCGCGCCGGGTCTGGGGCGTGCGTCCGGTTCGTCCCGCGCTCGCATCCGACGGTGGGCGGTCCGTGCCGGTTCGGGGTGTGACCGGCGGCACGCTGGCGGCGGAATCGTCGACGGGCCGGGGTCGTTGACATCCCCGACGGCCGAGGGAGCACGCCGGCCGGGGTCGCGGGATGCGGGCCCGGCGGAATGCCGGCGGGTGCCCGGTCGTTACACGTGGACCCGGCGCCGCGAGGCACCCCCGCCCGCGGGCCGCCCGTGACGGCCACCGAGCCGGTCGCGGATCCCCCCAAGTCTCGAGCGCCCGACGAGGTGCTTACGCCCGTACGCCGCCCCCTGTTCGGCGCGCGGGTGTCAACCCCCGAAGGAGCTTGTCATGAACACCATCATGCGGAAGAGCGTTCTGGGTCTGGCCGGTCTGGCCTTCGCCGGTGGCGTGGTCGGCGGTCCGATCGCGGCACACAACACGCAGTCGGTCGACGCCCGGCCGGTCGCGGTGCTCCAGGCCGACAAGCCGGCCGTGGACAAGGCGAAGCTGATCCCGCACGGCGTGCAGGGCGAGCAGTCGCACATCGACCTGAACGACGAGCAGATCGCGAACGTCAAGGCGATCATCGCGGCCACGAAGAAGTCGGGCCTGGACGAGCGGGCCGCGGTCATCTCGATCGCGACGAGCCTGCAGGAGTCCAAGCTGGAGAACCTGGGTCACCTGGGTGACGCCAACGACCACGACTCGCTGGGCCTGTTCCAGCAGCGTCCGTCGAGCGGTTGGGGCACGCCGGAGCAGATCACCGATCCGGAGTACTCGACCATGGCGTTCCTCAAGGGCCTCAAGCAGGTCGACGGCTGGCAGGACATGCCGCTGACCGAGGCGGCGCAGACGGTGCAGGTGTCGGCCTACCCGGACGCGTACGCGCAGTGGGAGCAGCAGGCTGCCGACCTGGTCGCCCAGTACTGGAACAGCTGACCCAACCGATCACCGGCCGGGTCCCCACCACGGGGACCCGGCCGGTGGCGTCTACGGGGTCGGCCGACGGCCGGGTCAGACGCGGAAGCCCGCAGCCCGGGCCGCCCGCCGTTGCTCGCGCCGGTCCGAGCGACGACGCCGGAACCAGAACACGAAGGCGACCAGCCCGACCAGGAAGAGCAGCACGAGCACGGGCAGCAGGATCGCCACCACGGACATCAGGACGCTGGTGGCGTCCTCGGCGGTGCTGGCCACCGGGGCGCCGACCCCGGCGGTGGTCGCGTTGATCACTGGACGGGCCGCGGACTTGAGCAGGTGCACGCCGAGCGCGATGAGCACGCCGGTGACCACCGGCACCCACTCGTGGGACGAGAAGAAGCTCCCCGGGTCGCTCACCGTGACCGTCTCGGCGCTCGACCCGGCGCCGAAGGCCAGCCCACCCGCGGTGGGGCGGACGACGGTCTGCACCACGTCGTTGACGTGGTCGACCACCGGCACCTTGTCGGCGACCACCTCGACCGCGAGCAGCACCGCGAGGATGGCGAGAACCCAGCCGTTGCCCAGCCACGTCCAGCCGCCCGGCAGGTCGATCAGGTCGGTGTACCGGGCCAGCAGACCCATGGTGAGCAGAGGGATGTAGGCGTTCAGCCCCGCCGAGGCGGCGAGACCGGTTCCGGTGAGGACTTCGAGCACCGTCTCAGCATCCCACCGGCACGCCAGTGCCGCTCGCCGGCGAACGCCGGCCACTCCGCTACCCTCGTCGGGTGCGGTTGGTGATTGCGAAGTGCTCGGTGGACTACGTCGGACGGCTCTCGGCCCACCTGCCGCCGGCCACCCGGTTGCTCATGGTGAAGGCGGACGGCTCGGTGTCCATCCACGCCGACGACCGGGCGTACAAGCCGCTGAACTGGATGAGCCCGCCGTGCCGGCTGGAGGAGGCCCCGGGCGTGTGGCGGGTGGTCAACAAGGCCGGCGAGGAGCTGCGGATCACCCTGGAGGAGATCTTCCAGGACACGTCGTACGAGCTGGGCGTCGACCCGGGTCTACGCAAGGACGGCGTGGAGGCGCACCTGCAGGAGCTTCTGGCCGCCAACCCGGAGACCCTCGGCGAGGGTTTCACGCTGGTCCGGCGCGAGTACATGACGGCTATCGGGCCGGTCGACCTGCTCTGCCGGGACGCCAACCAGGGCGCGGTCGCGGTCGAGGTGAAACGGCGCGGTGAGATCGACGGCGTGGAACAGTTGACGCGCTACCTGGAGCTGATGAACCGCGATCCGCTGCTGGCACCGGTCGCCGGGGTCTTCGCGGCGCAGGAGATCAAGCCGCAGGCGCGGGTGCTCGCCACCGACCGGGGCATCCGCTGCGTGGTGGTCGACTACGACAAGCTGCGCGGCATCGAGCGCGACGAGCTGACCCTCTTCTGAGGCCGGGGCCGGTCAGCCCCGGCCGTACATCATCTTCACGACCTTCACGAGCCGGGCCACGTCGGCCGGGGTGCGCTCGAAGGTCATGGACGGCAGCAGCGACCGGGCCCGCCGCCGGGTTATCGCCTTGGCGCGGCCGAACTCGCGCAGCCCGTCCTCGCCGTGGATGCGGCCGAACCCCGAGTCGCCCACGCCGCCGAAGGGCAGCGTCGACATCCCGGCGAAGGTGAGCGTCGAGTTGACCGACGCCATGCCGGAGCGCAGCCGCCGGGCGATCGCCACGGCGCGGCGGCGGCCGAACACCGAACCCCCCAGGCCGTACGGGAGGGCGTTGGCGCGGGCCACGGCCTCGTCGGCGTCTCGTACCCGGTTGATCGTGAGCGTCGGGCCGAACGTCTCCTCGCGCACGGCGGCCGAGTCTTCCGGGACGTCGACCAGCACGGTGGGCCGCACGTACGGTGCCTGCACCGCGTCCGTGCCGCCCAGCACGGCCCGCCCGCCCCGGGCGAGCGCGTCGTCGATGTGCCGGCGGATCACGTCGACCTGGGCCGGCATGGTGATCGGGCCGATGTCCTCGCCGTCCGGCCCCACGGTGAGCCGGCCGGCCCGGGCGACCACCTTCTCGACGAAGGCGTCGAAGACGGGCTCGACCGCGTAGACCCGCTCGATGCCGATGCACGTCTGGCCGGCGTTGGTGAGCGCGCCCCAGACGCACGCCTCGGCGGCCGCGTCCAGGTCGGCGTCGGAGTCGACGATCATCGCGTCCTTGCCGCCCGCCTCCACGAGCACCGGCGTCAGGGTCTCGGCGCAGGCCGCCATCACCTTGCGGGCGGTGGCCGTGGAGCCGGTGAAGGCCAGCTTGCCCACGCCCGACCGGCAGAGCGCCGCACCCACGTCGCCGAGCCCGTGCACCGCGGTGAGGACCGGCTGCTCCGGTACGACCTCGGTGAACGTGTCGACCAGCCACTGCCCGACGGCCGGCGTGTACTCGCTCGGCTTGAAGACGACCGCGTTCCCGGCGGCCAACGCGTACGCCGTGGAGCCGATCGGGGTGAACACCGGGTAGTTCCACGGGCCGATCACGCCGACCACCCCGTACGGCTGGTACTCCAGGTGGCCGGAGAACTCGGCGAGGATCAGCCGGGAGCGCACCCGCCGCGGCCCGAGCACCCGCCGGGCGTTGCGCGCCGCCCAGTCGACGTGCTCGACGGCCGTGACGACCTCGACGACCGCGTCGCCGATCGGCTTGCCGCCCTCCCGGTGCACCAGGTCGGCCAGCTCCTCGATCCGCTGCGCGAGCAGCGCGCGCCACCGCAGCAGCCGCTCGCGACGGCCGTCGAAGCCCAGCGCGGCCCACCACTGCCCGGCGGCGCGGGCCCGCTCGACCGCGGCCGTCACGTCGGTCGGGCTGGCGACGGGGAAGCGGCCCGCCTCGGCCCCGGTGGCCGGGCTGGAGGAGACCAGCACACCGCCGTCGATGACCGGGGCGCCGGGGACATGCACAGCCGTCATGGCGGAAGTCTAGACCCGAGCGTTACTCGCCGGTAGGCCGCGAGCGGCACCCGGCGGGCCGGCGGGGGCGAGGACCTGCGGCGCGTCCCGCCGTCCGGCGGCGGCCGTCACGGCACGATGGGCGGAGTCACCCGTCCCGCCCGAACCGGGGAGCGGAAGGTGGCCGGCCGGAGCCGTGGCGATGACCGCGTGGCCGTGGAGGACGACTACGGTCCGATGGGACGCTGACGCGGGGAGTGATGGTGTGGGGTGGAGGGCTGACTGTCCATGGAGGAGCATCCAGAACTACTGCCGTTGTTGACGGTCGCCGCTGGGCCGATGCGGGGAGCGAGCTTCCGGCTACGGGCCGCGCCCCTGGTGATCGGTCGGGCGCCGACGGCCGACGTCGTCGTGTCCGACCCGCACCTGAGTCGCCGGCACGCCGAGGTCTGGCTCGCGCCGGAGGGCGCCTCGGTGCGTGACCTCGGCTCGACCAACGGCACGTGGCTGAACGACCGCCGGATCAGCGGGGTGGAACAGCTCGCCGACGGGGACGTGATCCGCCTCGGTCGTACCGAGCTGCGCGTCTTCGACCCCGGAGTGGCCCGTACGGATCCCGTCGGCTTCAGCTTCGGCACGCCTCGCCGGGACCACCGGCCGACGCTGCCGCTGCCGGTGCCCGCGACGCCGCCGGCGCTGCGCTGACCGGGACGCCGCCGGCGCTGCGCTGACCGGGACGTCACACCGTCCGCGCCGACCCGTGCCCCGGCCCGGCGGGCACGGGGCGCGGCCACACCGTGCGGCTCCGCCGGGTGGCGGCCGGCCACATGGACCGACGCCGGTCGCGGGTGGCAGCATCCCGCGGATGGAGAGCGAGCAGCGGATCGTCACGGCGAACGGCATCACCCAGGCGGTACGGGTGGCCGGGCCGCCCGGCGGGGTGCCCGTCCTGCTCGTGCACGGCAACTGCTCCTCGGCCGCCTTCTGGGAGCCGCTCGTACGGCGGCTGCCGGACACGCTCCGCGTCGTGGCGCCCGACCTGCGTGGCTACGGCGCCACGCAGACGGCCCCCGTGGACGCCACCCGCGGGCTGCGCGACTTCGCCGACGACGTCGCCGCCCTGCTCGACGACCCGAGCCTCTTCGGCGCCCCCGACGCGCGCCCGGTGGTGGTGGGGCACTCGCTCGGCGGGGGAGTGGCGATGCGGCTGCTCATCGACCACCCGCACCGGATCGCCGGGCTGCTGCTCGCCGCGCCGGTGTCTCCGTACGGCTTCGGCGGCACCCGCGACCTGGCCGGCACGCCGACCACGCCGGACTTCGCGGGCACCGGCGCCGGTACGGCCAACCCGGACTTCGTGGCCCGGCTGGCCGCCGGGGACCGGGGCGACGACGCCCCGGCCAGCCCGCGGAACGTGGTGCGGACCGCGTACGTGGCGGACCCGGCCGCGCTCGGCGACGACGAGGACCTGCTCCTGGACACCGTCCTCTCCACCGCCACCGGGGACGACAACTACCCGGGCACCTCGGTCGCGTCGCCCCACTGGCCCGGCACCGCACCGGGTGAGCGCGGCGTCCTGAACGCGCTCGCGCCCACCTACTTCCGGATCGCCGACGACCTCGTCGCGGTGGCACACAAGCCGCCCATCACCTGGGTGCGCGGCGACGCCGACGTGATCGTGTCGGACACCTCGCTGTTCGACCTGGCGTACCTCGGCTCGCTCGGCGCCGTACCCGGCTGGCCCGGCCCGGAGGAGTGCCCGCCGCAGCCGATGATCGGCCAGACCCGCGCGGTGCTCGACCGGTACGCGGCGGCCGGTGGGGCGTACCGGGAGGTGGTGCTCCCCGGCTGCGGGCACAGCCCGCACCTGGAGCGGCCCGCCGAGTTCGTGGCCGAGCTGCTGGCGCTGGCCAGCGTCCCGGCGGCCTGACCGGCCCGGCGCGCCGTCCGCCGGTCGCTTCCCCGCGGGCGACAGGTCACCCGGGGACAGGCCGGTGACCAGGTAGGGGGGCGGTGGGTGAAATATGCCACGGCGTCTCGACAACGGAGCGTCGCATGGCAGACTCGCGCGCATAACCTTAGCGGCCGTTCATGCGGCCTGCGGAGCGTACAGGGGAGGCCGGTCGTGGCGCGCGAGTTCACCAGCGTGGGCGTTGTGGGGCTGGGCACCATGGGTGCCGGCATCGTGGAGGTCTTCGCGCGCAACGGCATCGACGTGGTCGCCGTGGAGATCTCCGAGCCGGCGCTGGAACGCGGCCGGGCCAACCTCACCGGCTCCACCGACCGCGCGGTCGCCAAGGGCAAGCTCGCGCCGGCCGACCGGGACGCGCTGCTCGGCCGGGTCACCTTCGCGGTCGGCCTGGACGCCCTGCACTCGGTCGACCTCGTGGTCGAGGCCGTTCCCGAGCACCTGGACCTGAAGCAGCGGATCTTCGCCGAGCTGGACCGCGTCTGCAAGCCCGAGGCCATCCTCGCCACGAACACCTCGTCGCTGAGCGTCACCGAGATCTCGGTGGCCACCACGCGGCCCAACCAGGTCATCGGCATCCACTTCTTCAACCCGGCGCCGGTCATGAAGCTGGTCGAGGTCGTCCGGACGGTGGTCACGTCAGCCGACGTGGTCGCCGACGTGGAGGCGCTCTGCGCCCGCCTCGGCAAGGTCGACGTCACCATCAACGACCGCGCCGGCTTCATCGCCAACGCGCTGCTCTTCGGCTACCTGAACCACGCGGTCGCCATGTTCGAGTCGAAGTACGCGAGCCGCGAGGACATCGACGCCGCCATGAAGCTCGGCTGCGGCCTGCCGATGGGTCCGCTCGCGCTCATGGACCTGATCGGCGTGGACACCGCGTACGAGATCCTGGACACCATGTACCGGCGCGGCGGCCGGGACCGCCGGCACGCGCCGGTGCCGCTGATCAAGCAGATGGTCACGGCGGGGCTGCTCGGCCGCAAGTCGGGCCGGGGCTTCTACACCTACGAGCGGCCGGGCTCCCCGGTGGTCGTACCCGACGAGACGACGCCGCTGGCCGCGGAGGCCGGGGTCGCCGACGGCGCCCGGGCCATCGCGAAGGTCGGCGTGGTCGGCTCCGGGACGATGGCCACCGGGATCATCGAGGTCTTCGCCAAGGCGGGCTACGAGGTGGTCTCGGTGACCCGCGGCGCGGAGAAGTCCGCCACGGTCTGCGAGGCCGTGAAGACCTCGCTGAACAAGGGCGTGGTACGCGGCAAGCTCAGCGAGGAGGACCGGGACGCGGCGCTCGGCCGGGTCACCTGGTCGGCCACCCTCGACCACCTCGCCGACGTCGACCTCGTGGTCGAGGCGGTGGTCGAGGAGCTGAGCGTGAAGAAGGCGCTCTTCGCGAGCCTCGACGAGATCTGCAAGCCGGGGGTCGTGCTCGCCACCACCACCTCCTCGCTGCCGGTGATCGAGGTGGCCATGGCCACGCAGCGGCCGGCCGACGTGGTCGGGCTGCACTTCTTCAACCCGGCGCCGATCATGCCGCTGGTCGAGGTGGTCCGCACCATCCGCACCTCGCCGGAGACCACCGCCACCGCCCGCGCCGTCTGCGCGGCGCTCGGCAAGACCGCGGTGGTCTGCGGGGACCGGTCCGGTTTCATCGTCAACGCGCTGCTCTTCCCGTACCTCAACGACGCCGTGCGGATGCTGGAGGCCAGCTACTCGACGGCCGACGACATCGACCACGCCATGAAGCTGGGCTGCGGCTACCCGATGGGCCCGTTCGAACTGCTCGACGTGGTCGGCCTCGACGTCTCGCTGGCCATCCAGCGCGAGCTGTACCTGGAGCTGCGCGAGCCCGGGTTCGCGCCCGCGCCGCTGCTGGAGCACCTGGTCACCGCCGGGTACCTGGGCCGCAAGACCGGCCGGGGTTTCCGCGACCACACCCACCGCTGATCGGCGAACCGGCCGGCGGGCCGTCCCTCCGGCCGGTGCGTACGCTTGACGACGTGAGTCCTCGTCGCAACCGTCCCCGCCGGGACGACGCCCCTGAGCTGGACAGCGAGCGGGCCCGACAGGGCGTGGCCGCCGTGCAGCAGTGGCGCGACGGCGAGTGGCAGGTACGCGGGATCAGCGGCGGCGCGTCCGTGAAGACGTACCGCTGCCCGGGCTGTGACCAGGAGATCCGCCCCGGGGTGGCGCACGTCGTGGCCTGGCCGTCCGACGGCCGGGGCGACCTGACCGATCGCCGGCACTGGCACAGCGGCTGCTGGCGGGCACGGGACCGGCGCGGCCCGGTCATCCAGCGCGGCCGCAGCGCCCCCCACTACGGCTGAGCGATCTGCGTCACGCTGTTTCCTCCCCGGGCGGGCGGCCGGCGCCGTGTGGCGCGAGACTTGACCGGTGAGCAAACCCATCCGCGCGTCGTCCATCCTTCCCGGTCACCGGGAGGACATCGAGCTGCACACCGCCGACGGTCTGCGGCTGGTCGGCGAGCTGGCCCGCCCGGTCGACCGCG
Source organism: Micromonospora costi (assembly GCF_003626655.1). GTDB lineage: Bacteria > Actinomycetota > Actinomycetes > Mycobacteriales > Micromonosporaceae > Micromonospora > Micromonospora costi. Next base: position 162,762 of record NZ_RBAN01000003.1, on the reverse strand, counting down.
AGCCGGTCGCCACCCTGGTCTGCCTCCACCCGCTGCCCACCCACGGCGGGATGATGGACAGCCACGTCTTCCGCAAGGCGGCCTGGCGGCTGCCGGCGCTGGCCGACGTCGCGGTGCTGCGCTTCAACACCCGGGGCACCAGCAGCATCCGTGGCACCAGCGAGGGGGCCTTCGACAACGCGGTCGGCGAGCGCTACGACGTGGCCGCCGCCATCGAGTACGCCGAGTTCCACGACCTGCCGAACCTGTGGCTGCTGGGCTGGTCGTTCGGGACCGACCTGGCCCTGAAGTACGGCTGCGACCCCGCCGTCGCCGGCGCGATCCTGCTCTCCCCGCCGCTGCGCTACTCCGCCGCTGAGGACCTGGCCCGCTGGGCCGAGTCGGGCCGGCCGCTGGTGGCCCTGGTGCCCGAGTTCGACGACTACCTGCGCCCCGCCGAGGCGCGGGAGCGTTTCGCGGCGGTGCCGCAGGCCGAGGTGGTCGGCGTACCGGGGGCGAAGCACCTGTGGGTGGGTGACGCCGAGCGGGTGCTCGACGAGGTGGTCCGCCGGGTCAACCCGGCCGTCCCCCTGCCGCTGCCGACGACCTGGGACGGGCCGATGGAGACCGGCGACGTGAGCGCGTACGCCGACCGGACCGTGGCGTCGTTCGCGGACCGGCCGGTGCCCGGCCCGCCGCAGTCGCGAGCCCGCTGAGCGCCGGTCACCGCGTCTGCTGCCGGGGCAGCACCACCTCGCGCAGGATGAGCTGGATGGCGGCCACCGTGGGGATGGCGATCAGCGCGCCCACCACACCGATCAACGCGACGCCGAGCAGCGCCGCGAGCAGCGCGGCCACCTCGTTGACGTGCACCGAGCGGCGCATCACCTTCGGGTAGATGAGGTAGTTCTCGACCTGCTGGTACACGAGGAAGAAGACCAGGCAGGCGATGCCGGAGGAGAGGTCGGTCGCGAACCCCACGAGAGTCACGATCACCGCGCCGAGGGTGGCCCCGATCTGCGGGATGAGGTCGGTCACCGCGACCACCACGGCCAGGGCCATCGGGTACGCGAGCCCGACGATCAACGCGAAGACGAACGTGCTCAGACCGGCCAGCACGGCGATGCTCAGCGCACCCACCATGTACGCCCCGACCTTCGCGAGGATCTCGTCGCCGATGAGCTGCACCCGCTCCCGGCGGGACCGGGGCACCAGGGCGTAGCCGAGGGAGCGCAGCCGGTCGAAGTACGCCAGGAAGTAGATCGTCAGCACGAGGACGGTCAGGATCCGGAAGATCGTGCCGAAGATCAGTTGGGCGCCGCCGAGCACGCCGCCCAGCGCGCGGCCAACCGTGTTCGCGTTCACCGCGTCCTGGACCCGCTGCACCACGTCGTACCGCTCGACCAGCTCGTTGACCGTCTCGCTGCGGCGCAGCTCCTCGATGTACGAGGGAAGCTGCTCGATGAACTGGCCGGACTGGGTGATGATCGGCGGCACCAGCGCCACCACGCCGCCGCAGAGCAGCAGCAGTACGGCCAGCGCCACGAGCGCCACGGAGAGGCCGTGCGGCAGCCCCCAGCGGCGCAGCCGGGCCACCGCCGGGTAGAGACCGACCGCCAGGAAGAGCGCGATCAGCACCAGGACCAGGATGCCGGCGGCGTTGCGGATGCCCTGGTAGAGGGCGTACGCCGCCAGCACGCCGAGCCCACCGGTGAAGCCGACCAGGAAGCTGTTGCGCCGCAGCGGCCGCCCCGGCGGCCCGAACCGCCCGGAACCGGTGACCGGCGGAGGGTCGAGCGCCTCGGGCGAGCCCGCGGCCGGCGCAGCCTCGGGGTGCGGGGGCGTCGCCGCCTCCGGCGAGGGGGTGTGCCGGTGCGTGCCCGCCCGCTCGCGGGCCTGACCCGCGGCCTCGGCCGGCTCCTGGCCCTGGCCGCTGCCCTGGGCCTGGCCGCTGCCCTGGCTCTGGCCGCTGCCCTGGCTCTGGCCGCTGCCCTGGCCGTGGCTCTGGTGCTGGCTCTGGCCCTGGCCGCCCTGGGTCTGGCCGCGGCCCTGGCCTGGTGCGTCAGCCCGATCCGGGTCTGGCCCGCCGGTCGTCGGCCCGTCCTGCGTCACCAGTCCTCCGGTCACGTCACGCGGCTCGGCCGCCCCATCACCCGTCCGCCGCCCGTCCAGCCCCGCGAGCCGCGGGTGGCTCGCCTGTCCGGCTCGCCGGCTCGCGCCCGATCGGCTCGCGCCCGATCGGCTCGCGCCCGATCGGCTCGCGCCCGATCGGCTCGCGTCGGTCCGGCTCGCGTCGGTCCGGCTCGCGCCCGATCGGCTCGCGCCCGGGCCCGTTCCACCTGCCGGGGCTCGGGGCTGAACGGCCCTGCCCGGAGACTACTGGCCGCCCGCGTGGCGAACCACCCGCCTCCGCCCACCATCCATCACCCGGGTCCGCCGTATTCGCCGAGCGTCGGCCAGGTCCGTCTCTGTCAGCGCCTCCGCCTGGGTGGTCCGGTGAGCGTGATGCCTCTGCGGCATAAATATGACGCAGAGGCATCACGCTCGGAGAACGTGGAGGCCGGCAGGCCCGGAAGCGAGGTGTCGCCCACGAAGATCGTGCTCGATCCTGGTAACAGTGGCCTCGGGGACGCCAGGAGACCACTACTTCCAGGATCGAGCGCGATCATGGCGTCCCGCTGAAGATGGCCCGGACGGTTGGCGTCCGCGCGGCGATCACTCCTTGTCGACGGCCACCGTGTTGGGCTTGGCGGCCCGTTCGTCGGTGGTCGGCTTGCTCGGCCGCTTGCCGTTCTCGCCGGTACTGGTGATCTTCGTGGGAGTGGCGCCCCGGCCACCCTCGCCGGGCATCGCCGCCACCGTCGGCTCGCCGTCCTTGGCCGCCCCGGCCTCACCGTCGTCCACCGTGGTCACCGGCTCGGCGATCGGGCGGGCCTTCGGCTGGCCCGACGCCTCCCGCTCGCCCTCCGCGCTCGCCGCCTCGGCCGGCGCGGCCACCGGGTCCGGCGCGGCGCCGGCCGTCTGGCCCTTGCCTCCGGTGGACTGCGTGGTGCCCCCCGGCTGGCCCTTGCCTCCGAAGGACTCTGCCGTGCTCCCCGGCTGGCCCTTGCTAGCGGCGGGCTGCGTCGTGCCGGCGACCGGCTGTGCCGTGCCCCCGACGGGCCGGACCGTGCTCCCGACGGGCTGCGCCGTGCTCTCCGCCGGCTGGGCCGTGCTCTCGGCCGGTTGCGCCGTGCTCCCGACGGGCTGGACCTTGCTCCCGGCCGGCGGGGCGCCGCCGGCGGGTTGGGGCGCGCCGCCCACCGGTGACGTGGTGGTCTTCGTGGGCTGGGCCTTCGCGCCGGCCGGCTGGGCCTTCACGGGTTCCGGCTGCGCCGTGCCCGGCTCGGTCTTCGACCCACCCGGCCGTGACGTCTCCGCCGGCTTGGTCGGCGCCTCGCCCGCGCGGGCGGCGTCGATCGGTCGGGCGGCCACGGCCGGCCCGGCGGCCGAGGCGGGAGTGACCGTACCGGCCGCCGAGGCGGGAGCGGTCGTACCGGCGGGCGGGGGCGAGGTCGGGCCGTCGGAGCCGGTCGCGGCGGCGGCCGTCTGCACCCGCAGCTGGGCCAGCTTGCGCTGGATCTCGTCGGACTCCTGCCGGGACTTCCAGGTCTCCTGCCGCAGGTCGGCGAGCTGCTGCTGGGCCTGCGCGATCTCCAGCATGACCTGGGCGAGCTGCTGCCGGCCGGCCGCGACCTCCTGCTGCGTCGCAGCCAGGTGCTGCTGCGTGGTGGCCAGCGCCTGCTGGGTCGTGGCGGCGTACTCCTCGAACTGCCGCCGGGATGTGGCCACGTGCTCGTCGGCCGCGCGGCGCTTCTCGGTCGCCTCGGTCTCGGCGCGGCGCAGCAGCTCGGTGGCCTGCTCCTCGGCCTGCTGACGCAGCGTGGCCGCGTCCCGCTCGGCGGTCTGGCGGATGCGGTCGGCGCCCTGCTCAATCTCGTTCTTGCGGGCCGTGTACTCGGCCTCCAGCTGGTCCCGCCGGCTGGTGAAGGTGGTCTCCAGCTCCTGCTTGCGGCTGGCGAAGCCGCTCTCCAGCTCCTGCTGGCGGGACTTGTACTGCTTCTCCAGGTCCTCACGGCGCTTGGCGAACTCCTGGTCGGCGGCGGCCCGTCGCTGGGCCAGGTCGCGGTCCGCGGCCTCCCGGCGCGAGTTCACCTCCTGCTCCACGCCGGCCCGCCAGGCGCCCAGCTCCTGCTGCGTCTGCGCCCGCGCCTGCTGCACGTACGCCTCGGTCTCGCCGCGCATGCGCTGGACGTACGCCTCGGTCTCGGCGCGGCTGCGCTTGGCCGCCTCGGCCGCCTGCGTGGTCAGCCGCTCCGCCTCCTGCTGGGCCTTGGCCCGCGTGGCCCGACCGGCCATCGAGGCGTCGTCGATGATCTGCTTGGCGTCCCGCTGCGCCTTGGCGTGGGTGGCGCGCCCGGCCTCGGTCGCCTGGTCGACGAGGCGCTTGGCCTCCTGCTGGGCCTTCGCGTGCACCTCCTTGGCCGCGTCCCGCAGCTGCGTGGCCTCCTGCTGCGCCTTCGCGAGCACCTCCTTGGCCGCCTCGCGCAGCTTCGTGGACTCCTGCTGGGCCCGCGCGTGGATCTCCTTGGCCGTCTCCCGCAGCTGGGTCGCCTCCTGCTGCGCCTTCGTGAGCTCGTCCTGCGCGTTGCGGCGCAGCTTCGCGGACTCCTCCTTGGCGCTGCGCAGCGCGGCCTCCGACTCGGCCTTGCGGGCCGCGGCCTGCCGCTCCTCCTCGGCGCGCCGGGCGGCGAGGGCGATCTCGAAGTCCTTCAGCGCCGTGGCGGCCTGCTGGCGGGCGTCCTCGACGATGTGCTCGGCGGCGGCCCGACGGGACTCGATCTCCTCGTTGCCGGCGCGGAGAATGTCCTCCGCCTGTTCCTCGGCGAGCAGCAGGATCTGTTCCACGCGGGGGCCGAGGTGCCGGAACGACGCCCGGTCCACGACACCGACCTGTTTGCGCACCTGGGCGAGGTCGCGCTGGAGCACCTCGACCTGGCCGGCGAGCTTGTGGATCTGTGTGTAGGCCTGCTCCCGCTCGGCCGCGAGGGTCGCGATCTCGTGCTCCGCACGCGCGACGTACCGGTCGACCTGCTTCTTCTCGTACCCCCGCAGCGCGGACTCGAAGCTGGGCTCCGTGGCCACGTCCCCGCCGAGAGCGAACAGTTCCTCGCCGTGCGACATGCCACCATCCTCACACGCATCCGGCCCTGCTGGGGCGATACGGACGCCCCTGTTGGGACCTACTTCACTCGGGTCGTACCGGTGGATAACAAAGGGTTGCGAAAGCATGCGGCGCGGGGTGCCACCGGTCACCCGGTGCCACCCCGCGCCGCGTCATGCCCCGACCTGGCGATGCGTCAGCTGGCCGACTCCGCGGCCACCTTGTCGCCGCCGGCCTTGTCGGCCTCCGGCTTGGCGGACGACCCGGCCGACGCGTTCGGCACGCCCGGCACGATGCCGGCGAGACCCGAGAGCATCTGGCCGAGCTGGGCCGTGACGGCGTCCTTCTGACGGGTGAGGTCCTCGACCTCGCGGCGGGCCGCCTGCGTGGTGAGCTCCGCCTCGGTGCGCGCCTCGCTGAGCAGGCGGTTCGACTCCGCCCGCGCCTCGTTGAGGGTCTTCTCGGCGAGCGCCTTGGCCTTGTCGACCGTCTCGTTCGCGGTGCGCTCCGACTCGACCCGGCGGGCCTCCGCGCGCTGCTCGATCTCCTTGGCCCGCTCCTGCGCGGCCCGGGCCCGCTGCTCGGCCTCGCTGACCAGCTTCTGGGTCTGGGCCACCTGCGCGGCGTGCCGCTCGGACTCCTCGCGCTCGGCCTTCTCCCGCCGCTCGGCGAGCTGGAGCTCCAGGGCCTGGAGGTCCTTGTCGCGCTTGTCCCGCGCGTCGGTGAGCAGCTTCGTCGCCTCGGCGCGCTTCTCCTCGGCCTCGCGCGCGGCCTTCGCCCGCTGCTGGGTGATCTCCCGCTCGGCGGTGGCCCGGAGGGTGGCCACCTCACGCTCGACGGTGGACTTCAGCTCGGCCACCTCGTGCGCGGTGACCGTACGCAGCTGCTTGGTCTCGCGCTCGGCGTCCGCGCGCAGCGTGTCGGCCTCGCGGCGGGCCTGGACGCGGACCTCGGCGGCCTCCCGCTCGGCGGCGGTGCGGACGTTGCCGGCCTCGCGCTCGGCGGTGGCCTTCATGGCGGCCGCCTCGGCGCGCGCCTTGTCCGTGATCTCACGCGCCTCGAGGCGGGCGGCCGAGAGGATGCCCTCCGACTCGCGCTTGGCCTCGTTGCGGTGGTCGTTGGCCTGCTCCTCCGCCAGCCGGAGGATCTGCTCGACGCGGGTGCCGAGGCCGGAGAGGGTCGGCCGGCTGTTCTCCTCGAGCTGCTTGTTGGTGTCCGCGAGCTTCTGCTCCAGCGCGGCCATGCGCTGCTCGGCCTGGCGGAGGCGACGCTGGGCGTCGTTCATCCGCTGCTCGGCCTCGGCGCGGGCCTGCTCGGACTGGGTCAGCGCGGCGGTCATCCGGCCGATGAAGTCATCGACCTGGTGGGTGTTGTATCCGCGCAGGCCAACGGTGAAATCTGGCTGCGAGTTCGCGTTATCGAAGAACGCGAGAGGGGAGGACTGCTGCTGGGGCATTGGGACATACTGGCAGACGCCCCAGGGTGCTCCGCAAGAGCGGTGCGAAGCTTTCGAGTCCTCTTTACATGGTCAACTCCGGCCGGCCATCAGACCGGACCAAACGGCGATCTTGGCAGGTCCGGGCCGCGTCGGACGGCGCCGCTCGGAACGCGGAAATGGGTCGGGTCGCGTCGCCCGGGCCAACCCTTTGTCCACGCTCCCACGCACACTCGAATGGGTCGGCGGCGACCGCCGGAAACGCGAGTCCGGCGCAATGGTCGACCACTCGTCATCCGGACGGACCGTCCCGCTCCGGCCGCGGGGACGGGCGGCCCGCCGTCCCGCTCCGGCCGCAGGGACAGCGGCCGGAGCGGGCGGGGTCCGCCGGGGCGGCTTGGCCGCGGTCAGTGGCCGCGGAACCGGTTGATCGCGTCCTCGTGCCGGGAGCGCATTTCCGCGTCGCGTACGCCGAGGCCGTCACGCGGGGCGAGGCACCGGACCCCGACCTTGCCCTGGTGGGCGTTGCGGTGCACCTCGTACGCGGCCTGGCCGGTCTGCTCCAGCGGGTAGGTCTTCGACACCGTCGGGTGCACCTTGCCGAGCGCCACGAGGCGGTTGGCCTGCCATGCCTCGTGGTAGTTGGCGAAGTGGCTGCCGACGATTCGCTTGAGGTGCATCCAGAGGTAGCGGTTGTCGTACTGGTGCAGGTAGCCGCTCGTGGAGGCGCAGGTGACGATCGTGCCGCCCTTCTTGGCGACGTAGACACTGGCGCCGAAGGTCTCCCGGCCGGGGTGCTCGAAGACGATGTCCGGGTCCTCGCCGCCGGTCAGCTCCCGGATGCGCTCCCCGAAGCGGCGCCACTCGTCCTGGTCCTGCGTCTCGGAGTCCCTCCAGAACCGGAAGCCCTCGGCGGTGCGGTCGATGACCAGTTCGGCGCCCATCTTCCGGCACAGCGCGGCCTTCTCGGGCGAGGACACGACGCACACCGGGATGGCCCCGCCGTTGAGCGCCATCTGCGTGGCGTAGCCACCCAGGCCGCCGGACGCGCCCCAGATGAGTACGACGTCACCCTGCTTCATGTTGGCGCCGTGGTGCGACACGAGCTGCCGGTACGCGGTCGAGTTGACCAGCCCCGGGCTGGCCGCCTCCTCCCAGCTGAGGTGGCGCGGCTTCGGCATGAGCTGGTTGGCCTTGACCACGGCCAGCTCGGCGAGGCCGCCGAAGTTGGTCTCGAAGCCCCAGATCCGCTGCTGCGGGTCGAGCATCGTGTCGTCGTGCCCCGCCGCGTCCTCCAGCTCGACCGAGAGGCAGTGCGCCACGACCTCGTCGCCGGCCTTCCACCGGGTGACACCGGGACCGGTGCGCAGCACCACGCCGGCCGCGTCCGACCCGACGACGTGGTACGGCAGGTCGTGCCGGCGCGTCAGCTCGGAGAGCCGGCCGTACCGCTGGAGGAACTTGAAGGTGGGCAGCGGCTCGAAGATGCTGGTCCAGACGGTGTTGTAGTTGATGGCGCTCGCCATCACCGCCACCAGCGCCTCGCCGGGGCCCAGCTCCGGCGTGGCGACCTCCTGGACGTGCAGCGCCTTGCGCGGGTCCTTGTCGCGGGTGGCCATGCCGTCGAACATCCGGGCCTCCTCGGCCCGTACCACGACGCCCCGGTAGCTCTCCGGCACCGGCAGGCCGGCGATCCCGGCAAGTTCCCGCTCCGGCTGGCTGGAGCCCTCCGCCGCCATGATCGCTTCGAGGATGTCCTGCACGGTGACCTCCCGTTCGTCCGCACCCGCGCGCGGGCCTGGGTGCTGCCATCGTCGGCGCCGGTGCGACCGACCGCCATGTCGGCATCCGACACATCCGGCACCGGTCGCGCTCCTGTTGGGGGCGGACGTTACTGAACGGTAGCTAGGGCGGGAAGTCCTCTGTGAAAAACTGCATCGCTCGATGCGTGAAGGTGTCCGGACCACCGTCAAACCGCGCACCCCCGCGCCCCGCGCCCCGCGCCCCGCGCCGCACCCCGCGCCCTGTTCACCCGCGTGATCATGAAGTTATCGCCGCGACACGCCGAGGAATCCGGCAATAACTTCATGATCAACGCGCTCGTTGGCGCTGGTCGGCACTGGTCGGCGCTGGTCGGCACTGGTCGGCGCCGGGCGGGGGCGTGGCGGCAGGGGCAGCGCTCAGTGGGTGGGCGCCGGTTCGACCAGCTCCACCAGGACGCCCCCGGCGTCCTTCGGGTGCACGAAGTTGATCCGCGAGTCGGCGGTGCCGCGCCGGGGCGTCTCGTAGAGCAGGCGCATCCCGCGTTCACGCAGGGCCGCGCACGCGGCGTCGATGTCCGCCACCGTGTACGCCACCTGCTGCACACCCGGGCCGTTGCGATCGAGGAACTTCGCGATGGTGGACTCCGGGGTGAGCGGGGCGAGCAGCTGCACGCAGCCCCCCGAGGTGTCCGGCCCGACGGCCAGCATCGCCTCCCGGACCCCCTGCTCGCTGTTGGTCTCGGTGTGTACGCAGCGCATGCCGAAGGTCCGCTCGTAGAAGTCGATCGCGGCGTCCAGGTCGGCGACGGCGATGCCGACGTGATCGATTCGGCGCAGCCCGATGTCTGTGACGTAGTCCGCAGCGGGCTCGACGGGGGAGTTCTCTGCCATGGCGCTAGTCTGGCCGAACATTCGTTAAGGCGTACAGGTCGGCACCCCCCTCGGAGGCAGGTATGGCTTCGGTGATCGTCAGCGGCGCGCGGACCCCCATGGGGCGCCTGCTGGGCAACCTCAAGGACCTCCCGGCCACGAAGCTCGGCGGTATCGCCATCAAGGCGGCCCTGGAGCGGGGCGGTGTCAGCCCCGACCAGGTGCAGTACGTGATCATGGGTCAGGTGCTCCAGGCCGGCGCCGGCCAGATCCCGGCCCGCCAGGCGGCGGTCGAGGCGGGCATCCCGATGTCCGTGCCGGCGTTGACCGTCAACAAGGTCTGCCTCTCCGGCCTGGACGCGATCGCGCTGGCCGACCAGCTGATCCGGGCCGGCGAGTTCGACATCGTGGTTGCGGGCGGCATGGAGTCGATGACCAACGCGCCGCACCTGCTGATGGGCCAGCGCGCCGGCTACAAGTACGGCGACGTGGTGGTCAAGGACCACATGGCGCTCGACGGGCTCACCGACGCCTGGGACTGCTGCTCGATGGGCGAGTCGACCGAGCGTCTCGGCACGAAGCACGGAATCAGCCGCGAGGAGCAGGACGCCTTCGCGGCGGCGAGCCACCAGCGGGCCGCCGCCGCGCAGAAGAACGGCCACTTCTCCGAAGAGATCACCCCCGTGGTCATCCCGCAGCGCAAGGGCGACCCGCTGGTGATCAGCGAGGACGAGGGCATCCGCCCGGACACCACCGTGGAGACGCTGGCGAAGCTGCGGCCGGCGTTCACCAAGGACGGGACGATCACCGCCGGCAGCTCGTCGCCGATCTCCGACGGCGCCGCGGCCGTGGTGGTCATGAGCAAGGCGAAGGCCAAGGAGCTGGGCCTCACCTGGGTGGCCGAGATCGGCGCCCACGGCAACGTGGCCGGCCCGGACAACTCGCTGCACTCGCAGCCGTCGAACGCCATCCAGCACGCGCTGCGCAAGGCGGGGCTGACCGTGGCCGACCTCGACCTCATCGAGATCAACGAGGCGTTCGCCCAGGTCGGGATCCAGTCCACCCGTGAGCTCGGCATCAGCCCGGAGAAGGTGAACGTCAACGGCGGCGCCATCGCGCTGGGTCACCCCATCGGCATGTCCGGCGCCCGGCTGGTGCTCACCCTCGCGCTGGAGCTGAAGCGTCGGGGCGGCGGCACCGGCGCGGCCGCGCTCTGCGGTGGCGGCGGGCAGGGCGACGCGCTGATCATCCACGTCCCCGCGCCGGGTGAGAGCGGTCAGTGAACACAGTCGTGGGAGAGGCCCCGGAGGGCGGTCGGTGAGCGGAACCGTGGAGAACGTCCCGGCGGCCACCGGCTCGCTGCGCCGCAGCCGGGACGTACCCATGCTGGTCGAGCGGGCCCGCGCGGGTGACCCCCGCGCGGTGGCCCGGCTCATCACGCTGGTCGAGAACGGCGACGAGCTGCTGCGCGACGTCGCCGCGGCGCTCGCGCCGTACGCCGGTCAGGCCCAGGTGGTCGGGCTGACCGGCTCGCCCGGCGTGGGCAAGTCGACCACCACGAACGAGCTGGTCCGGGCCCTGCGGGCGCGCGGGCACCGCGTCGGCGTGCTGGCCGTGGACCCGTCGAGCCCGTTCACCGGCGGGGCCATCCTCGGCGACCGGGTCCGCATGCAGGACCACGCCACCGACCCGGGCGTCTACATCCGCTCCATGTCGAGCCGCGGCCATCTCGGCGGGCTGGCGGCGGCCACTCCGCAGGCCGTCCGGGTGCTGGAGGGCGCCGGCTGCGACGTGGTGCTGGTCGAGACGGTCGGCGTGGGCCAGGCCGAGGTGGAGGTCGCCTCGCTCGCCGACACCACGCTCGTGCTGCTCGCGCCCGGGATGGGTGACGCGATCCAGGCGGTGAAGGCCGGGATCCTGGAGATCGCCGACGTGTTCGTGGTCAACAAGGCCGACCGCGACGGCGCCGACGCGACGTACCGCGACATCCAGGGCATGATCGCGCTCGGCGAGCGCGGCCCGGGGGAGTGGCGGCCGCAGGTGGTGCGCGCGATCGCCGCCCGGGGCGAGGGGATCGACGACATCGCGGCGGCCGTCGACAAGCACCGCGGCTGGCTGGTCGAGCACGGCGAGCTGCGCCGCCGGCAGGAGGCGCGGGCCGCCGCCGAGATCGAGGCCATCGCGCTGGGCGTGCTCCGCGACCGCATCGGTTCGCTGCGCGACGGTACGGAGCTGCCGTCGCTCGCCGCCAAGGTGGCCGAGGGGGCCATCGACCCGTACGCGGCGGCCGACCGGCTGCTGGCCCAGCTCGGGAGCTGACCGGTCCACTGCGGACCCGCCCTTCTTAGTACGCTCGCACCGCCGCACGGACCCGTGAGGGCGCAGCGAGGGTGGGAGAGCATGGCTGACGAGGCGACGCAGGAGCTGTCGGTGACGCCGGACGCGGTGGCGGCCGGGACGACGACCGTGTCCGACGAGGTGGTGGAGAAGATCGCGGTGGCCGCCGCCCGGTCGGTGCCCGGGGTGACCGAGCTGGGCGGCGACGTGGCGCGGTTCTTCAACGCGGTGCTCGACCGGGTCGGGCTCGACCAGGTCGGCGACGCCCGTCGCGGCTGCTCGGCGCACGTCACGAACGGCGCCGCCGTCGTCAACCTGGTCATCGTGATCGAGGCGGGCCGCACCGTGCCCGAGGTGACCGAGGCGGTCCGGGTGAAGGTGACCGAGGCGGTCGAGGCGTACGGGCTGCGGGTCGACGAGGTCAACATCCGGGTGGACGACGTGGCGCTGGGTGGACCGGCCGCGCCGACCGCCTGAGCGCGCGCCGACGTCTGAGCGGGCCTCCGGGCCGGCCGGTTACCCGCCGGTACGGGTTTCCTTATCGATCGTTCAGGTAGGGGCTCTACACTCGACGTGCAGTCGAGGACCCGAGGAGGAGCCCCGCATGAACGCCGACGAGATCGCCGCCGGACGGGCCCGCTGGCAGGCCCGGTACGACGCCGCGCGCAAGCGGGACGCCGACTTCACCACGCTCTCCGGGATGAGCGTCGACCCGGTCTACGGGCCGCCGGAGGGTGTCGCGTACCCGGGCTTCGAGCGCATCGGCTGGCCGGGCGAGTTCCCGTACACCCGGGGGCTCTACCCGACCGGCTACCGCGGGCGGACCTGGACGATCCGGCAGTTCGCCGGCTTCGGCAACGCCCGCCAGACCAACGAGCGCTACAAGATGATCCTGGGCGCGGGCGGTGGCGGGCTGTCGGTGGCGTTCGACATGCCGACCCTCATGGGCCGGGACTCGGACGACCCGCAGGCGCTCGGCGAGGTGGGGCACTGCGGCGTGGCGATCGACAGCGCCGCCGACATGGAGGTCCTCTTCGACGACATCGACCTCGCCGGTGTCACCACGTCGATGACGATCTCCGGGCCCGCGGTGCCGGTGTTCTGCATGTACCTGGTGGCCGCCGAGCGGCAGGGTGCCGACCTGTCCACCCTCGACGGCACGCTGCAGACGGACATCTTCAAGGAGTACATCGCGCAGAAGGAGTGGCTCTTCGACCCGGAGCCGCACCTGCGCCTCATCGGCGACCTCATGGAGTACTGCGCCCGGGAGATCCCGCGCTACAAGCCGCTCTCGGTCTCCGGCTACCACATCCGCGAGGCGGGCTCCACCGCCGCGCAGGAGCTGGCGTACACGCTGGCCGACGGCTTCGGCTACGTCGAGCTGGGCCTCAGCCGCGGGCTGGACGTCAACGTGTTCGCCCCGGGCCTGAGCTTCTTCTTCGACTCGCACGTCGACTTCTTCGAGGAGATCGCCAAGTTCCGGGCCGCCCGCCGGATCTGGGCGCGCTGGCTGCGTGACGTCTACGGCGCCACCAGCGAGAAGGCCCTCTGGCTGCGCTTCCACACCCAGACCGCGGGTGTGTCGCTGACCGCGCAGCAGCCGGTCAACAACGTGGTCCGTACCGCCGTCGAGGCGCTCGCCGCCGTGCTCGGCGGGACCAACTCGCTGCACACCAACGCGCTGGACGAGACGCTCGCGCTGCCCACCGACGAGTCCGCCGAGATCGCCCTGCGTACGCAGCAGGTGCTGATGGAGGAGACCGGCGTCACCAACGTGGCCGACCCGCTCGGCGGTTCCTGGTACCTGGAGGCGCTCACTGACAAGATCGAGGCCGAGGCGGAGGAGATCTTCGCCCGCATCCGCCAGCTCGGTGGCGAGGGCCCGCACCAGATCGGGCCGATGACCTCCGGCATCCTGCGCGGCATCGAGGACGGCTGGTTTACGAGCCAGATCGCCGAGGCGGCGTTCGTCTACCAGCAGGCGCTGGAGAAGGGCGAGAAGAAGATCGTGGGGGTCAACACCCACACGAACACCGTCGCCAAGGACCTGGAGATCCTGCGTATCTCGCACGAGGTCGAGCTGGAGCAGCGCCGGGTGCTGGCCGAGCGCAAGGCGGAGCGGGACGACGCCGCGGTGAAGGCCGCGGTGACCCGGATGGTCGAGGTCAGCCGGACGGGCGAGAACATGATCCCGGCCATGCTCGACGCCGTACGGGCCGAGGCCACCCTGGGCGAGATCTGCGACGCGCTGCGCACCGAGTGGGGCACGTACCGCGAACCAGCGCGCTTCTAATCTCCCGCGGTGCCCCTCACCCCTCGCGATCTTGCACTTTCGGCCCCTGGTTCGTGGCATTCGTGCCGTATGTCGGGGCACAAAGTGCAAGATCGCGGGGGTGGGGCGCTGGGGCGCACGGGGGCGGGATGAGCAGGGTGAGAACTGCAACTGTCGCCGTCGCGGTTGATCTGAGTTCGGCGGCGTCCGTGCGAAACTAGATAACCATGAGCGACCCACGGATCACCTCGTCGATCTTCACGCGCGGCGCGGTCGACCTCAGCGCCCTGCGCACCCCTGCCCCGACCTCAACCCCGGTCCAGGCCGGTCCCCCCGCCGGCGCGCCCGGTGGCGCCACCGGCGGCGCCGTCACCGTCATCGACGTGACCGAGGCGACCTTCCAGTCCGAGGTGCTGGAGCGTTCGCTCAACACGCCCGTGGTGATCGACTTCTGGGCCGAGTGGTGTGAGCCCTGCAAGCAGCTCTCCCCGGTGCTGGAGCGGCTGGCCGTCGAGGGCGGCGGCGCCTGGGTGCTCGCCAAGATCGATGTGGACACCAACCCGCGCATCGCGCAGATGTTCCGGGTGCAGGGCATCCCCATGGTGTACGCCGTGGTCGGCGGCCAGCCCGTCGACGCCTTCTCCGGCGTGGTGCCGGAGGCCCAGCTGCGGCAGTGGATCCAGGCGGTGCTCAAGGCCGGCGGCGTCAGCGTGGCCGCGCCGAGCGATCCACGCCTCGACGAGGCCGACGACGCCCTCATGACCGGTGACCTGGACGCCGCCGAGCGCGCGTACCGGAAGATCCTCGCCGACTCGCCGGCGGACGCCGCGGCCGAGGCCGGGCTTGCCCAGGTCGGCCTGGCGCGCCGCGTGGCCGGCGTCGACCCGCGGGCCGCGCTCGCCGCCGCCGAGGCCAACCCCGACGACGTGGACGCGCAGACGCTGGCCGCCGACATCGAGGTGCTCAGCGGGATGGCCGAGCAGGCCTACAAGCGCCTCGTCGACGCGGTGCGCCGCACGGCCGGCGACGAGCGGGAGAAGGTACGCCAGCATCTGATCGGCCTCTTCACCATCGCCGGTCCCGAGGACCCGGCCGTCGCCTCGGCGCGGCGGGCCCTGGCCAGCGCCCTGTTCTGAGGTAACCAACACGTAAGACGCCAGCGCGGGCCGGCGTACGGCCGGCCCGCCCGACCTTCGAGGACGGGAGCCCATGATGCGCCGGATCGCCGTCCTCGACGCGCCGACGAACCTGGGCCTGCGCCCTCCCACGCCCAGCTCGGTCCCCGGCTGCGCCAAGGCGCCCGGCGCGCTGCGCGACCACGACCTGCTGGCCCGCCTGCGCGCCCGCGACGCCGGTTGCCTCACCCCGCCGCGCTACGACCCCGGCGAGTGGCGGCCCGGCGACGGGGTCTGCCACGCGCCGGAGATCTCCGGGTACTCGGTGGCGCTGGCCGACCGCATCGGCGCGATCATCGACCGCGGCGAGTTCCCCCTCGTGCTGGGCGGGGACTGCTCGGTGCTGCTCGGGTCGGCACTGGCCATGCACCGGCTCGGCGAGGCGGTCGGCGGCCGGATCGGGCTCGTCTTCGTCGACGGTCACTCCGACTTCCGGCACCCGGGCAACGCCTCGTACGTCGGCGCCGCCGCCGGGGAGGACCTCGCCCTCGTCACCGGCCGCGGCCAGGCCGACCTCGCGGCCATCGAGGGGCGGCGACCGTACTTCCGGGACATCGACGTCGTGGTCCTCGGCATCCGGGCCCAGGACGAGTACCGGCTCGACCTCCAGGCGGCCGGCATCCTCACCCGGCCGGTCCCGGCGCTGCGCGCCGAGGGCGCCGCCCGGACCGCCCAGTGGGCGCACGAGCAGCTCGCCGACTGCGCCGGCTACTGGGTGCACATCGACGTGGACGTGCTCGACCCGGCGGTGATGCCCGCGGTGGACGCGCCCGACCCCGGCGGCATCGCCTTCGCCGAGCTGGAGATCCTGCTCGCCGGGCTCGTGGACACCCCGCACTGCCTGGGCGTGGAGCTGACCGTCTTCGACCCCGACTACGACCCGGACGGGTCGTACGCCGCCGAGATCGTCAACACCGTGGTGGCCGGCCTGTCGCCGGTGACCGCGCCCGAGGCCGTCCCGCCCCGGCTGCTTCCCGGCCCGACAGCCCCGCCGCCCGCACCCGCCCCGCGGCGCGGAAACGGCCGTCCCGCCGTACCCGCCGCCGGCCCGGTCGATCCGGCCGCCCCGTCCGCCGTGTCGGACCGGTCCGGTCCGGTGGGTGCGTCCGGGCCGGCGGGTGTTCCGGTTGGCGCGCTCGGGCCGGTTGGCTCGCTCGGGCTGGAGCCGGTCGGGCTGGAGCCGGTCGGGCCGCCCGCGTCCGCCGGCCCGGGCCGGCTCCGCCGATCGCCGGCGCCGTCCGACGAGGCCGCGCCGGAGGCGAGCGAGCCGCCGTCGGACGACGACAGCCCGCGCTCCGCCGCCGGCTTCGCCTGACCGCCCCTGACCGGCTTCCGTCGCTGACTGGCTGCTCCGCAGTCCCTGGCCGGCCCTGATCACTGATCGGGCCGTCTGCGGTCCGTGGCGGGGACCGCTCCGGAGCGGCCAGCCCGGCCGCCGGCCAGGCGCGGCGCCCTCGCTCGGGGTTGGCGGTGCCTGTGCCGCCCTGTCGAGCTGCCCCAGATATGGGGCATGCATGATCCACTCCGGTTCCGGGAAGTTGCGGTGTTCTCAGGGCCGTGACACCCCGACTTCAGGGAAGTGGAGTCGATCAACCGGAGCCTCGCTCCAGCATCAGCGATCGTTTCCGGGCGGGAGCCCCGGGAGAGAGCGGGAGCCGGGGAGCTAGCGGAGGGAGCTAGCGAAAGGCGGGGAGAGAGCGGGAGCCGGGAGAGGCCCACCGGTCCGCCCCATTTCTGGGGCAGCTCGACAGTGCGCGACTGACGTCTGCCGCCCTCGGTAGGGCCGGGGCGTCGGTGAGCGTGCTGCTCGCCGATGTGGCGGTGTCCCGGCGCTCAGGACACCGCCACATCGACGGAACGGAGTCGATCAACCCGCCGGGCGGGGTGGGTCAGCGGGAGAGGGCGCGGAGGAACCGTTCCGCGACCGGGACGGCGGTGGCCGTGCTGGCTCCGCCCTCCTCCACGAACACGGCGAACGCGATGTCGCCCTGCCAGCCCACGAACCAGGCGTGGGTGTGCGCGGGGTTGTTGTCGTACTCGGCGGTGCCGGTCTTGCCGTAGACCGGCTTGCCGGGCACGTCCTTGAGGGCCGTGCCGGTGCCCGTGGTCACCACCTCGCGCATCATGGCCCGCACCGCGTCGACCGACTCGGCCTTGAGTTCGGGCCCTGCCGGGGCGGGCTTGGCGGGCGCCGGGTCCAGCAGCAGCTTGGGCTGCTCGAAACGGCCCCGGGCGACGGCCGCCGTGGCGCCCGCCATGGCCAGCGGGCTGACCACCGTGGTGCCCTGCCCGAAGGCGGCGGCGGCCTGCTCGGCCGGCGAGCCGTTCACCGAGACCTTGCCGGTGAACGCGTCCACGCCGAGGTCCCACTGGCCCTCCAGGCCGAGGGACCGGCCGGCGGCGGCCAGCCCGTCGGCGCCCAGCTTCGGCGCCAGGGAGGCGAAGGCGGTGTTGCAGGACTTGGCGAAGTCCGTACGGAAGGGCACCGAGCCGAGCGCGAAGTTGTCGGAGTTCTTGAACGACCGGCCGTCCACGGTGAAGGTCTTCGGGCAGTCGACCGGGGTGGTCGGGGTGACGGCGCCCTTGTCGAGCAGACCCAGCGCGGTGACCATCTTGAACGTCGACCCGGGCGGGACCTGGGCGGTGAAGGCGAGGTTCTCCCCGGCCGGCCCGGGGCCGTTCGCCGCGGCGAGCACCGCGCCGTCGCTGATCCGTACCGCCACCAGGGCGGCCCGTCGCTTCTCGTCGCGCAGCGCGTTGTCGGCCGCGTTCTGGGTGGCGACGTCGAGGGTGGTCTTGAGCGGCTGACCCGGCTCGGGGTCGCGGTGGAACACCTCGGTGCCGGTCGGCACCAGCTTGCCGTCCTCGCCCGGACGCTCGATGAGCACCGTCAGCCCGGGCCGGCCGCGCAGCCGGTCGTCGTAGCGGCCCTGCAGCCCGCCGTGGCCCACGAGGTCGCCGGCGGTGTACTTGTCCGGGTGGGCGGTCAGGTCGTCGGCCTGCGCCGGGTCGACCGAGCCGAGCAGCGCCCGGGCGAACTCGCGGGTGGGCGCGAGGTCCAGCTTCTCGGAGCGGAACTTGGTGCCGGGAAGGTCGTAGATGCGCGACTTGATCTGCCGGTACGCCTCGTCCCGCAGCGTCACCACCTCGACGAAGTCCCCCTCGCCGCCCTCGGCGATGCGCTTGGGCAGATCGGACAGGTCGACGGCCGGCACCAGCGCCGGGCGGATCGCCTTGAAGGCGGCGTCGAGCTTGCTGACCAGGCCCTTCACGTCGGTCACCTCGCCGGGCTGCACGCCCACCCGTACCACCGGGCGGGGTGTCACGACGGGCTTGCCGGCGCCGTCCAGCACGCCGGCTCGGGAGCCCACGTCCCGGCGCAGCCCCAGGCGGTCACCCTCGGTGAGCTTCTCCTGCACCAGCTGCGGCTCCCAGATCACCCGCCACTGGTCGTCGTCGCCGCGGGACAGGCGCACCGGGCGGTCGTACCCCCAGCGGGTGTCGCCCGGCAGCGTCCACTCCACGTGGATCGTGGCGGTCGCGATGTCCTTGGTGACCTTCGCGTCGCCCTGTCGCCGGAGTGCCGGTGGGGTGGCCGCCAGCTCTCCGGAGAGGTCCTTGAGCTCCTGCGCCACCTCGTCCGCGGGCAGCTTGGTGCCCTGCGGGTCGATGAAGCCGACCGCCTGCAGGTCGCCGGAGCGCCAGCCGGCCAGGAAGGCGTCCACGCTGCCTTCCGGGCCGTCGTCGCCCGAGCACGCGGTGAGCGCGGCGGCGGCGAGGGCGGTCACGGCGAGGAGGGCGATCGGACGTGGGGTACGGGTGCGGCCGGGGCGGTGCGGGTACGACAGGCGCATGGAGCAGGTCCCTTTCGATCTCGGGCTGCCTCACGGTAGTACGCGAACGCCGTCCCCATCGTCCCCACCTGGGGTCCGACGTGCCGAAAGACGGACCCGCGACAGTGTGATGAACATCGCGTGGCGGGGTACACCGCAGGCGGCCAACCTCGGACCCGCAACGGGTGAAAGGACAAAGTCCCGATCCGGACGTCCGGCCCGTGGTCCGCCGGCCAAGGTGCAGACCGGCAGGGCCTAGGCTGGGCGGCAGAGTGACCCACAACGCTGTGGGTCGAGGGGAGTGGCACCGATGGACCGGCGTCCGGCGATCAAACCGGAACCCGACCTCCGGCAGGATGACACCGGCCGGAACGACGACAGCTTCGATTCGGCGACCGACGGCGACGGCTACGGCCGGCTCGACACGGGCGTGACCGGGTTGACCGGGTCGAGCATCGACACCATCTACGATCTCGGCCTGCCAGCAGAGGCGCTGGCCGACGACGTGGAGGAGGCCGAGCTCGACGAGCCCGTACCCAACGCCGAGCGTCTGGTGGCCCAGGCCGTCGCGCTCGCCGGGGACGACCAGGACGCGGCGACACTGGTCAGCCGCTTCTGGCGGTTCGCGCCGGACGAGGAGCTGATCGGCTTCACCGCGGAGGAGATGCTCGACGCGGCCCGCGCGCACCGTGATCTGGCGCAGCAGCGGGTGCCGGGCGAGTTGAAGCTGCGGATTCACGAGCCGGACGCCGAGCAGCACCACACGGTGATCGAGATCGTCGTCGACGATATGCCCTTTTTGGTCGATTCGGTCACCGCGCTGCTCAACTCGTACCACCTCGACGTGCACCTGCTGGTCCACCCGCTCGTGGTGGTGCGGCGCGAGCCGCTGGGCCGGCTGACCGAGGTCGCCGCGGACGTCGAGCCCGACGACGCCATCGCCGGTGACCTGGTCGAAAGTTGGATGCGGATCGAGATCGACCCGGTCCGTGACGCCGCGGAACGGGACCGACTCCGCCGCGAACTCCAGCGGGTCCTCACCGACGTCCGGGAGGCGGTGGAGGACTGGCCCAAGATGCGCCAGCGGGCCCTGTCGCTCGCCGACGAGCTGGCCGCCGCCCGTACCAGCGACAACCGGCCCCCGGTGCCGGAGAAGGACATCACCGACTCGGTGGAGCTGCTCCGGTGGCTCGCCCAGGACCACTTCACGTTCCTCGGCTACCGGGAGTACCGGCTGGTCGGTACGCCCGAGGGCGGTCAGGCGCTGGAGGCGGTGCTCGGCACCGGGCTCGGCATCCTGCGGCAGGACTCGCCGGAGGCGCGGACGCTGTCGTCGATGACCCCCGAGGCGCACGAGAAGGTGCTCGAGAAGCGCCTGCTGATCATCACGAAGGCCAACTCGCGCGCCACCGTGCACCGCTCGGCGTACCTGGACTACATCGGCTTCAAGGTGTTCGACGAGGCCGGCCAGGTGATCGGGGAGCGCCGGTTCCTCGGGTTGTTCTCCACGGCGGCGTACCGCACCAGCGTGCGGGAGCTGCCGGTGGTGCGCCGCAAGGTCGCCGAGGTGCTGGAGCGCTCCGGCCTGAGCCAGCGCAGCCACTCCGGGAAGGACCTGCTCCAGATCCTGGAGACGTACCCGCGCGACGAGCTGTTCCAGATCAAGACCGACGACCTGTACCACGCGGTGATCGGCGTGCTGCGCATGGCGGGCCGCCGGCAGCTGCGGGTCTTCCTGCGCAAGGACGCGTACGGCCGGTTCATCTCGTGCCTGATCTACCTGCCCCGCGACCGGTTCACCACCCAGAACCGGCTGCGGATGCAGGACATCCTGCTGCGCGAGCTGAACGGTGTCGGGGTGGACTACACGACCCGGGTCACCGAGTCGATGCTCGCGCGGGTGCACTTCATCGTCCGCACCGACCCGACCAACCCGCCCGGCGACGTGGACGCCGACCTGCTCGCCGAGGAGCTGGCCGACGCGACGCGCCTCTGGGACGACGACTACCGGCTGGTGCTGGAGCGCAAGCTCGGCGACGAGCAGGCCAAGCACCTGTTCGCCCGGTACGCCGACGCGTTCCCGGAAGGCTACAAGGACGGCCACACGCCGTACGAGGCCATGAAGGACCTGGCGAAGCTGGAGCTCCTGGAGGAGCCCGGCCAGCTGGAGATGCACCTGTTCCGCAAGCAGCTCGCGCCCCGGGCGGGCGCGCGCGTGCCGGGCACCGACGTGGACGAGACGATGGACGTCCGGTTCAAGGTGTACCGGTACGGCGAGCCGATGATGCTCTCCGCCGTGCTCCCGGTGCTGCACTCGCTCGGTGTGCGGGTGATCGACGAGCACCCGTACGAGGTGGACCGCATCGACGGCCGGATCTGGCTGTACGACTTCGGGTTGCAGCTGTCCGAGGGGCACCAGGAGCTGGCCGAGGTGCGCCCGCACGTGGAGAACGCCTTCGCGGCGGCGTGGCGGGGCGAGGCCGAGGTCGACCGCTTCAACGAGCTGGTGCTGCGTGCCGGGCTGACCTGGCGGCAGGTGGTGGTGCTCCGCGCGTACGCGAAGTACCTGCGGCAGGCCGGCACGGTCTTCTCCCAGGACTACATGGAGCAGACCTTCATCGCGTACCCGCGCATCGCCGAGCTGCTGGTCCAGCTCTTCGAGACCCGGTTCGTGCCGGGCGGGGCCGACGCCGACGAGCGGCAGCGGCGCAGCGCGGAGCTGGTGGACACCATCCGCGAGGCGCTGGACGACGTGGCGAGCCTCGACCAGGACCGGATCCTGCGCGCTTACCTCACGCTGATCCAGGCGACCCTGCGGACGAGCTTCTACCAGCGGCGCGAGGACGGGCGTCCGAAGTCGTACGTGGCGTTCAAGCTCGACCCGCAGGCGATCCCGGACCTGCCGGCGCCCCGGCCGAAGTTCGAGATCTTCGTGTACTCGCCCCGGTTCGAGGGTGTGCACCTGCGGTTCGGGCCGGTGGCCCGGGGCGGCCTGCGCTGGTCGGACCGCCGGGAGGACTTCCGCACCGAGGTGCTGGGCCTGGTCAAGGCGCAGATGGTGAAGAACACGGTCATCGTGCCGGTCGGCGCCAAGGGCGGCTTCGTGCTGAAGCAGAAGCCGGGCGACCGGGACGAGGCGGTGATCTGCTACAAGGAGTTCGTCTCGGGTCTGCTCGACGTCACCGACAACATCGTCGGCGGGCAGATCGTGCCGCCGGAGGACGTCGTGCGCCACGACGGCGACGACCCGTACATGGTGGTCGCGGCCGACAAGGGCACGGCCACGTTCTCCGACATCGCCAACGAGATCTCGCAGGCGCACAACTTCTGGTTGGGCGACGCGTTCGCCTCCGGCGGTTCGGCCGGCTACGACCACAAGAAGATGGGCATCACCGCCCGGGGCGCCTGGGAGTCGGTCAAGCGGCACTTCCGGGAGCTGGGGCACGACACCCAGACCGAGGACTTCACCGTGGTCGGCGTCGGCGACATGTCCGGCGACGTCTTCGGCAACGGGATGCTGCTGTCCGAGCACATCCGGCTGGTGGCCGCGTTCGACCACCGGCACATCTTCCTCGACCCGGACCCGGACTCGGCCACGTCGTACGCCGAGCGGAAGCGGCTGTTCGAGATGACCCGCTCGTCGTGGGAGGACTACAACCCGGAGCTGATCTCTCCCGGTGGCGGCGTCTTCGCGCGTACCGCCAAGTCCATCCCGGTCTCGCCGCAGGTGCGGGCGCGGCTCGGCCTGGACGACGACGTGGACCAGATCTCCCCGCAGGAACTCATGCGGGCGATCCTGACCGCGCCGGTGGACCTGTTCTGGAACGGCGGCATCGGCACCTACGTCAAGGCGTCCAGCCAGACGAACGCCGAGGTCGGCGACAAGTCCAACGACGCGATCCGGGTGGACGGCAAGAGTCTGCGCTGCCGGGTGGTCGGTGAGGGCGGCAACCTGGGCTTCACCCAGCTCGGCCGGATCGAGTACGCGCTGACCGGTGGCCGGATCTACACCGACTTCATCGACAACGCGGCCGGCGTGGACACCTCGGACCACGAGGTGAACATCAAGATCCTGCTGAACACCGCGGTCGCCGACGGGGAGTTGACCACCGCGGAGCGGGACGAGCTGCTCGCCGAGATGACCGACGAGGTCGCCCACCTGGTGCTGCGCGACAACTACGACCAGGCCCGGGCCATCAACAACGCCCAGGCGCAGGCGGCCTCGCTGCTTCCGGTGCACCGGCGCATGATCAACGATCTGGAGCGTTCGGGGGCGCTGGACCGGGCGCTGGAGGCGCTGCCGCCGGACGAGGAACTGGCCGTCCGGATCGAGTCCGGGCTCACGGCGCCGGAGTTCGCGGTGTTGCTCGCGTACGTCAAGATCGTCCTGGAGCGGGACATCCTCGCCGACGGGCTGGCCGACGAGGAGTGGACGACCGACGTCCTGGTCAACTACTTCCCGACGCCCATGCGCGAACGCTTCGCCGACCGGATGGCGCGGCACCGGCTGCGCCGGGACATCGTCACGACGGTGCTGGTCAACGAGGCGATCAACCGGGGCGGCATCTCGTTCGTGTTCCGCGTGGTGGAGGAGACCGCCGCGTCGGCGGCGGACGTGCTCCGGGCGTACGTCGTGGTCCGTGAGGTGTTCGGGCTGCGCGAGCTGTGGGACGCGGTCGAGCGGCTGGACAACAAGGTCGAGCCGGAGCTGCAGACGGCCGTCTACCTGGACACGCGTCGGCTGCTCGACCGTGCGGTGCGGTGGTTGGTGACCAACCGTCGCTCGCCGATCGACGTTCCGGCGGAGATCACCCGGCTCCGCAGCGGCGTGGCCCGCCTGCTGCCGGGGCTCGAGGATCTCTTCTATGGCAGCGAGCGCGAGGCCATCACGGCGCACATCGACTCGATGGCCGGGCGCGGGCTGCCGCGTGAGCTGGCCGAGCAGGCGACCCGGCTGATGTACAGCTTCGGCCTGCTCGACGTGGTGGAGACCGCGGCGAGCCGGGGCCGGGACGTCGGCGAGGTGGCACCGGTCTACTTCGTGCTCTCGGACCTGTTCCGGGTCGACGCGTTGCTGTCGAAGATCTCCCTGCTGCCGCGGGAGGACCGGTGGCAGACGCTGGCCCGGATGGCGCTGCGGTACGACCTGTACGCCGCGCTCGCCGCGCTCACCGCGGAGGTGCTCGACTCCACGCCCGAGAACCTGTCGCCGCAGGAGCGGGTGCAGCAGTGGGAGCAGTCGAACGCGACCTCGATCCACCGGACGCGGCGGGCGATGGGCGAGTTCGACGAGTCCCGCGCCGACCTCGCGGCCCTGTCGGTGCTGCTGCGGCAGATCCGCACCCTGGTGCGGACGTCCGCCGCGGCCTGATCGCCACACGGACGCGGGCCGGCCGGTCGGGGAAGACCCGACCGGCCGGCCCGCGTCGTTCTCAGCCGACCAGACTGGCGAAGACGATCACATTGTTCAGGTAGCTGCGGGCGTTCTCGTCGAACTGCCCGCCGCAGGTGACCACCCGCAGGCTGGGCCGGTCGCTCGGCCCGTACACCAGCTCGGTGGGGAACGACGTCTTCGGGTACGACTTCACCTCGTCCACCCGGAAGGTCGCCGGTTGACCGTCCTGCCGGTTGACCGTGACGGTGTCCCCGGGTTGCAAAGCCCCCAGGTCGAAGAAGACCGCGGGGCCGAGCTTCGCCGAGTCGACGTGCCCGACGATGACCGCGTTGCCGACCTCGCCGGGGCTCGGCCCCGGCTCGTACCAGCCGGCGAGCTGGGCCTGGTCGAGCGGGGGCACCTGGACGGTGCCGTCCGGGTTGGTGCCGAGCGACATGATCTGCGCGTCCACCCCGATCCGCGGGATCGTGATGGTGGTGGGGGTGGAGCGGGGCAGGCCGGCCGGGGCGGGGCTTCCCTCGGCGGGCTGGTCCGCCTCGGCCGGCTGACTGCTGTCGGGCGCGGCCTGGGCGAGGGGCTGTGGCGGCCGAGGTGCCGGGGTGGTCTTCAGGGAGGCGCCGATCATCCCGGCGCCGGCCAGCGCGAGCAGGACGACGACGGCGACGCCGGCGGCGCGCCACGGTCTCCCGTGACGGCCGCCGGCCCCTGTCGCCGTCGCGTCAGGCGACCGACTCATCGGTCCGCCGACGACGCATCAGCACGATCCCGCCGAGCGCGGCGGCACCGAGCAGGCTGGCACCACCCGCGGCGAGGCCCTTGTCGGTGCCGGCGGCAGCGCCACCGTCACCGCCGTCGACCCCACCGTGCGGCAGGACGACCAGCTCGCCCTCGCCGCACGAGCCCTTCAGCTCGTAGCGGCCCGGCTTGGCGTGCTTGTCGACCTTGGCCTCGCCGTAGTAGACGAAGTCGCGCTTGTGCTCCCAGTCGTCCTCGCCCTTGCCGTGGTCCTTGGACTTGTCCTCGTCCTTCTTCCAGTCGGAGCCGTACTCGTCGGAGCGGCTCTCCTCCGAGCCGTACTCGTCCGAGCCGTACTCGTCGTGGCCCTTGGACTTGTCCTCGTCCTTGGACTTGTCCTCGTCCTTCTTCCAGTCCGAGCCGTACTCGTCCGAGCCGTACTCGCCGGAGCGGCTCTCCTCCGAGCCGTACTCCTCGGAGCCGTACTCCTCGTGGCTCTTCCCGTCGTCCTTCTTGTCGCCCTTGTCGCCCCGGTCCGCGGCGTCCTGGCCGTGCTCGTAGCCGGTCCAGTCCTTGCGGTCCTCGTCCTTGCCCTTGTCGTCCTTGCCCTTGTCGTCCTTGCCGTGTTCGTCCTTGCCCTTGTCGTCCATCCGGCCGTCGGCCGCGGCGCCGCCGCCCTGGCCGTCCGGCTGCTCGTCGGCGGCCGGGGGCTGCTCGGCGTCGGCGGTCGGCGGCTGGCCGTTCTCGTAGCCGTTGTCGCCGTTCTCGCCGTTCTCCCGGCCCTCGTAGTCACGGCCCTTGTCGTCCTTGCCGTGCTCGTCCTTGCCGTGTTCGTCCTTGCCGTGTTCGTCCTTGCCGTGCTCGTCCTTGCCCTCGTGGTCACGGCCCTTGTCGTCCTTGCCGTGCTCGTCCTTGCCCTCGTGGTCACGGCCCTTGTCGTCCTTGCCGTGTTCGTCCTTGCCCTTGTCGTCCTTGCCGTGCTCGTCCTTGCCGTCACGGTCCTCGTCGCGCCAGTCGCCCCGGTCGTCGCCGCGGTCGTCCTTCACCGGCTTGAGGTCGACCTTGCCGGTGACCTTCGACCAGACGAACGCGTGCTCCTGCCGTTCGGAGCAGATCTCGAGGAGCTTGACCTCCTCACCGGCCTTCACCACGTGCGGCTTGGCCAGGACCTTGCCGTCGCGGTCCTTGCCGTCGTGGTGCCCGTCCGCGAACGCGGCCGCCGGTGCGAACACCAGGAGGGACGCCCCACCGAGGGCGGCGCCCGCGACGACCTTCCCGAGCATCTTCTTAGCCATGACCTGCGTCACTCCATCCCTGTTGTCCTGAACTCGGTCCCCACCGAGCTAAGGCCGACGTTAGACCGATTCACGACCTATGAAGGGAAAGATTCGTGTTTCTATGTTCATAGGGGATACGCCCCATGCGGGTGGTACCCGGCGTCTCCGTCCGGCACGTGGCGTTGCGGCCGCTCCACGGTGTTCCCACCCGCTTGTTCCCGCTGGTCGCGGCCGTCCCGCAGCGACCGGCCATGGGGCGGAGACATCGAGGCATTGCCATGGAAGCGCTCCCATGTAAGAATCGGCCCCACGCGGTTCTCGGAGAGCCACACCGCGCAGGCAGGGGTCGAGGGCATTCCGGCGCGCCGGAACGACATCCCGCCGCCCGCCCACCGACCGGCCTTTCCACCGGTCGCGGGCCACCACCACCGCCCGACCGGGCCGGGCACCCCCATCCCGTCGGCACCGGCGGCCGTCCCCCGCGGGACGCCCACCGGGCCACTTCGCCGGACCGTCCCCGGACCGGCCTCGCCCTAGGAGATCAGTGGCATGAACGTGTGGAGAAGGCTGTCCGGCTCACGCCGGGCCCTCGCGCTCGCCGGCGCGGGCGCCCTGGTCGCCGGCGGGCTGGTGACCCTGCCGGTCACCGTGGCGCACGCGGCGACCCAGTGTGAGGTGACCTACTCGACCAACGACTGGCCGGGTGGCTTCACCGCGAACATCACCGTCAGGAACCTCGGCGACCCGGTCAACGGCTGGACGCTGGGCTGGACCTTCCCGGACTCGGGCCAGCGGGTGCAGCAGGGCTGGTCCGCCGAGTTCAGCCAGTCCGGGAGCCAGGTCACCGCGCGCAGCCTGTCGTACAACGGCAACCTCGGCACCGGCGCGTCGACCAGCATCGGCTTCAACGGCGCCTGGAGCGGCAGCAACCCCAAGCCCACCTCGTTCACGCTCAACGGGGTGACCTGCAACGGCGGAGGACCCACCACGCCGCCCCCGACCACGCCGCCGCCCACCACCCCTCCGCCCGGCAACAAGGTCGACAACCCGTACGCCGGGGTGCGCGGCTACGTGAACCCGGAGTGGAAGGCCAAGGCGGACGCCGAGCCGGGCGGCAGCCGGGTCTCCAACAACCCGACCGCGGTGTGGCTCGACCGGATCGCGGCCATCAACGGCACCCCGGACAGCAGCTCGAACGGCGCGTTCGGCGTCCGCGACCACCTCGA
Source organism: Micromonospora costi (assembly GCF_003626655.1). Lineage (GTDB taxonomy): Bacteria > Actinomycetota > Actinomycetes > Mycobacteriales > Micromonosporaceae > Micromonospora > Micromonospora costi. The sequence goes on along the minus strand of NZ_RBAN01000003.1, from coordinate 135,262 downwards.
CGAGGCGCTGCGCCAGGGCGCGGGCTACATCCAGTTCGTCATCTACAACCTGCCCGGCCGGGACTGCGCGGCGCTCGCGTCCAACGGTGAGCTGGGCCCCGACGAACTGCCGCGCTACAAGGCCGAGTACATCGACCCGATCGCCGCGATCCAGGCCGACCCGAAGTACGCGAACCTGCGCATCATCAACATCATCGAGATCGACTCGCTGCCGAACCTCGTGACCAACACCTCGGGCCAGCCCGGCGGCACGGCGATGTGCGACACGGTCAAGGCCAACGGCGCGTACGTCAACGGCGTCGGGTACGCCCTGGCGAAGCTCGGCGCGATCGGCAACGTCTACAACTACATCGACGCCGCGCACCACGGCTGGATCGGCTGGGACAGCAACTTCGGCCCGACCGCGGACATGCTGAAGAGTGCGGCCATCGCCTCCGGCAGCACCGTCCAAAACGTGCACGGCTTCATCGTCAACACGGCCAACTACTCGGCTCTGCGCGAGCCGTACGTGAAGATCACCGACTCGGTGAACGGGCAGACCGTCCGCCAGTCGAAGTGGATCGACTGGAACCAGTACGTCGACGAACTCTCGTTCGCCCAGGCGTTCCGGCAGAAGCTGGTCTCGGTCGGCTTCGACTCCGGGATCGGCATGCTGATCGACACGTCCCGCAACGGTTGGGGCGGCACGGCACGGCCCACCGGCCCCGGCGCGACGACCAGTGTGGACACGTACGTCAACGGGGGCCGGATCGACCGCCGGATCCACGCGGGCAACTGGTGCAACCAGGCCGGCGCGGGCCTCGGCGAGCGGCCCAAGGCGGCGCCGGAGGCCGGGATCGACGCGTACGTCTGGGTGAAGCCCCCGGGCGAGTCGGACGGCTCCAGCAAGCTCATCGAGAACGACGAGGGCAAGGGCTTCGACCGGATGTGCGACCCCACGTACGGCGGGAACGCGCGCAACGGCAACAACCCGACCGGCGCCCTGCCGGACGCGCCGATCTCCGGCGCGTGGTTCTCCGCCCAGTTCCAGGAGCTCATGCGGAACGCCTACCCGCCGCTGTGAGCCTCGCGCCAGCCTGCGCCGGCGGCAGGTGAGGCGGTCCGGCGGCAGGCACACCGGGTCCCTGGCCCGACCCCAGAGGTCGGGCCAGGGACCCCCGCGCGCGTACGGTCAGGGCACGGTGCGCTCCACCGCTGCCCGGCCCAGCTCCTCCAGGTCCCGGCGGGCCTGTTCGAGGTTCTCCGGGGTGGGGTCCTGTCCCCGGGCCTGCACCAGGTCCTCCGGGTCCCACGGCTGCTCGGCTCCGGTGCGGATGTTGTCCCCGCCCGCCCCGGTGCCGGTCCCGGTGGCCCCGGTGCCCGCCGCGTACGGGTCGCCGATGATGTCGTCGCTCGGCGCGCCCTGGTCGGGGCGGTCACCCGGCTCGGCGAAGGCCGGGTTGTCCCGATCCGCGCCGCCCCCGGTCCGGAGCTGCGGGACGGTGCTGTCGTCGTCCACCGCCGCGGCCATCTCCGGGCTCTCCTCCAGCGGCGACTGGCGGTCGCGATCGGTCATGCTGCTGCCCTCCCTGTCCCGAGGCGCGTCCCTGATCCCCTTGGCGTACCCCCGGCGGGGGCGGTCATGCGCCCGGGTGGGTCAGCGGCCGCCCGGCGAGCCCGGCCCGCTGTCTCCCGACCCGTCGAGGACGCCCCGCTCCTCGGGGCTGGCGGGTGGCTCGGCCGGGCGGATCCACTGCCAGAGCAGCATCAGCAGGCCGAACCCGAGCATCGCGAGCCCGGCCCAGAGGTTGATCCGGACGCCCTGCGCCTTGTCGATCTCGGCCTGGTTGTCGAAGATCCCCATGAGCGTCACGATGATCCCGTAGACGGCGAAGAGGCCACCGATCACGCGACGGATGTCGAACAGGCGCGCGGCCGCCGAGCGCCGCTGTTCCGACTCGGCGCCGCTCACCAGGGGATCGCGGGCCGGCTCGCTGCGGTTGTCCATGGCGCCAACACCTTTCCTAGAACACCGGGATGTAGAGGACGACGGCGAGCACCAGGGCGATCACGCCGAGCAGCAGGGGCGAGCGGTACCAGGCGGCGTCTCCGGCCAGCACGTCCCCCTTCACGTCGATGCCGCCCATGCCGTAGACCAGCCCGCGCAGGTCCTCGTCGCGCTTCGGCGCGGTCAGCGGGGTGAGGATCGCCGCGACCACGGCCACCGTGGCGAAGGCGAGTCCCGCGCCCCAGAAGCTCTCCTCCAGGTCCGAGTTGAAGTGGATCACGCCGCCCTTGTAGAGCAGGTAGGTCCCGACCGCCACCACGGTGCCCGACAGCAGCGACCAGAAGCCGGCCAGCGCGCTCATCCGCTTCCAGAACATGCCGATGATGAAAGTGCCGAACAGCGGGGCGTTGAACACCGAGAAGAGCGCCTGGATGTAGTTCATGATGTTGCTGAACCCGGCGGCGATGAACGCGGTGCCGATGCCGATCACGACGGCGGCGATGGTCGCGTACCGGCCGATCCGCAGGTAGTAGGCGTCCGGCCGGTCCCGGCGGACGTACGCCTGCCAGATGTCGTACGTGAACACGGTGTTGAAGCCGCTCACGTTCGCCGCCATGCCGGCCATGAACGAGGCGATCAGGCCCGTGACGGCGACGCCCAGCACGCCGTTGGGGAGCAGGTCCCGCATCAGCAGCGGGATCGCGTTGTTGTACTGCAGGTCGCCGCTCGGCGCGCCCAGTCCCTTGACGGTCACGAGCGCGATCAGGCCGGGGATCACCGTCACCGCCGGGATCAGCAGCTTCGGGTACGCGGCGATGATCGGCGTACGGCGGGCCGCGCTCATGTTCTTCGCGGACAGGGCCCGCTGCACCTCGGCGAAGTTGGTCGTCCAGTAGCCGAACGAAAGGACGAAGCCGAGGCCGAAGACGATGCCGAGCCAGTGGGCGCCCAGCGGGTTGGCCGTGCTGCCCGTGTCCTGCCAGGCGTGCAGCCCCGCCTCGCCGAGCCGCGAGTCGCGGACCGCGTCCATCAGGCCGGAGACCCCGCCGACCTTCACGAGACCGATGACGGTGACCGGGATGAGGCCGGCCAGGATCACGAAGAACTGGAGCACCTCGTTGTAGATCGCGCCGGAGAGACCACCGATGGTGATGTAGACCAGGACGATGGCCGCGCCGACGATGATCGCCACCCAGAGCGGCCAGCCGAGCAGCGCCTGCATGACCAGCGCCAGGGCGTAGAGGTTCACACCGGCGATCAGCACCTGGGCGACCGCGAAGCTGATCGCGTTGAGCAGGTGGGTCGGGCGGTTGAACCGCAGCCGCAGGTACTCGGGGACGCTGCGGACCTTCGAGCCGTAGTAGAAGGGCATCATCACGATGCCGAGGAAGACCATGGCCGGCACGGCGCCGATCCAGTAGTAGTGCACCGTCATCACGCCGTACTGGGCGCCGTTGGCGGCCATGCCGATGATCTCCAGCGCGCCGAGGTTCGCCGAGACGAACGCGAGGCCGGTCACCCAGGCGGGCAGCGAGCGGCCGGACAGGAAGAAGTCGACGCTGGTGCGGATCGCACGGCGGGCGGCGAAGCCGACGCCGAGGACGGTGACGAAGTAGAGCGCCAGCAGGACGTAGTCCAGTGCGTTCATGTTGAGCCGGAGTCCGCCGCCGTCCATCCCCGTCACCTTCCGTTCCGCCGTCCGTGGCCGGGTGCGGGCCGGCTACTACCCCGAACGGCGAAAATCCACGCCTGTCCTCGATGCCCGGTTCGCCGGTCGCGGACAGGCGGATGCCCCGGCCCAGGTCGGCCGGAGCATCCCGTGGTCGGCGATCGCGCGCGGCCGTAGCCGCCGCGGCAGGTCAGCGGCCCAGCACCCGGTCCAGGAAGTCCCGGTACCGGCGGACGGCCATCCGCAGTTCCTCGGTGTCCGAGGAGCCGGCCTCCTGCCAGCCGCCCAGGGTGGTCTTCTGCGCCGCGAGGGCCGCGGACAGGGCCTCGATCGCCTCCTCCACCAGCGACTCGGCGTCGCCCGCCGCGGCCCGCGGGTCGTCCACGAAGCGCAGCTGGACGTCCCGCCACCGGTCCCGGAAACTCTGGGCTGTCGAGGAGTCGAACAGGCTCGCCGGCTCGGCGGCCACGGTCGAGCCGATCGGCCGGGCGGTCCCGGCCGAGGAGAGGGAGCCCGGCGCCCCGGCACCGACAGCGCCCGCGGCGCCGGCGGCGGCCGGGTCGGCGTCCGGCGACACCGCGTCCGGGTCGACCATCCGCGGCGCCGCGCTGCCATAGCCGGCGGGCACGGCCCCCGGGTCGCCGCCGAGCGGAGTCAGGTCGCCGCGCCGCTCCGGGTCGCCGTCGGACCCGGCGGGCGGTTCGACGGTACGAGTCGCCGACGCGTCCGGACCGGCCGCCGACGCGGTGACCGAGGTGCCCCGCCGCCCGTCCAGTTCGGCGGTCGGGTCGGCGCGCCAGCCCTCCCGCTCGCCCTCCTCCGCGCCGTCGCCCGGCCGGGCGGTGCGCTCCTCCATCGGGTCCAGCTCGTCCTCGGCACGGGGACTGGCCATGGCGGACGCGGCGACCGCGCCCGCCACGGTGGGCGCGCCCAGGGCGGAGGGCACGGGCCCGGGATCGTGGAAGCCGCCCTCGCCGGCGTCCCGCTGCGCCGTCCGTTCGACCCGGATGTCGTCGGACGCCTCGGCGTCGCGCCGCTCACCGGCGACCGACGGGTCGTCGAAGGTGCCCCGGTCGTCGAGCGCGTCCTCGGGCACCTCCGTACGGCCGCCGCGTTCGCCGGCCTGCGGTACGGGTACCGGGGTGGACCGGACGGCCTCGGGGTGGTCGTTGCTCGCCTGCTGCTCTTCCTGGCGCATCGCGGTGCCTCCTCAGCGGTTGGTGACGTCGTGGGGCGTGTCCGGCCGGCGCTCCGGTTCCTGCTCCTCCGGGTGCCGCTGCTCCGGCTGGTCCGGAAGGCCCTCGTCGGACTGGCGCGGCGCCGGTGGCCGTGCCTGCACCGGGTCCTCGCCGAGCAGATCGGCGACGAGCGCGCGGTAGTGCACCACCGCCTGCCGCAGCTCCTCCGTGCTGGCCTCGCCCCGGGTGTTGCGCAGGTGGATCTCGTGCGCGTCGCGGTAGTGAGTCAACGTGCGGGCGTGCTCGACGGACAGATGGGCGATCTGGTCGGAGAAGTCACCGGTGGGGTAACCGCGTTCCGCGACGAGCCGGGTGACCAGTTCGTCGGCGTCGCCCACGGCGTCGGCGGGGGAGTCGACGAAGCGGACCTGCAGTTCCTCCCAGGCGGCCGCGTAGCGGGCCCGGGACTCGGGGGAGAGCGGGGTGAGCGTCAGTTCGGCGTGCCGGCGTTCACGGTCCCTCAGCTCCCGTTCGGCGGCGGTGCGGCTGTCCCGCTCGGCGACCACCCGGTCGTACTCGGGGCCGAAACGGTCGCGCAGGGACCGGCGACGGGCCACCGTCCGGGCGGCGACGGCCAGCGCCGCGATCACCAGCACGGCGAGGATGACGACGATTATCTGCGTGGGCGACATGGCTCCTCCTTCGTCACCCGGTATTCCCTCGGCTCACTGATCGCCAATCCCCATCCGCGGCACTTTCCTGCGGCGACCACGGGTTGGATGTCGAGTCGATCATCGGCTCGGGCGGGGGGTTTGGGCGCTCTGTCCGGTTCACGGGCCGCGGGTGGCACACCTGCGCTCGCGAGGAGACGTGCGACTGCCCGGCCGGCGTCAACCTCTGATCGACCCACAGCGCGCCACCCGTCGGCCACCACCGTCGGCGCGCCCGTTCGTGATCGGCTCCACATCGGAGCGTCGTGGTAGGCGCAACGGGCGGTAGTGCATCGGCCCGGGATTACGTATCCTGCCCAAGGCGCCCGTGCCGGTGCCCGGCGCCAGGTGCCGGGAGGCTGCCCCGGTGGGAGCGCTGCCCGGCCGTCGCCGGCGCCCCTTCTGCCACACCCGGGCGAGGTCCGATGAGAACGCGCGACTGGCCGATCCGCTCGAAGCTGACGGCGCTGGTCGTCGTACCGGTGACCGCCCTGCTGGCGCTCTGGATCTTCGCGACCACGCTCACCTTCGGGCCGGCCCTCGACCTGCTCGCCGCCCGCACCTACCTCTACGACCTGGGACGGCCCGGCGAGGCGGTGGTGGCCGAGCTGCAACGGGAGCGCCGGCTCACGGTGGTGCAGCTGGCCAGCACCGAGGCGTTGCCGGCCCTCGCGGAGCAGCGGCAGCGGACCGACCGGGCGATCGACGAGCTGCGCCGCCGGACCGGCGGCGAGGAGTTCCGCGACGCCGCCGACGCGCCGCTGGAGGCCCGGGTCGACCAGCTGGTCACCGCGCTCGAGGCGCTGCCCGCCGGTCGCGACTTCATCGACCGGCGGAGGCTGGACCGGGCCGGGGCGTTCGGCCTCTACAACGGAATGATCGGGTCGGCGTTCCAGGCGTTCTCCGCCATGGCGGCGCTGCCCGAGCCGGACCTTACCCGGGAGGCCCGCGCGCTCACGGCGCTCGGCCGGTCCCGGGAACTGCTCGGCCAGGCCGACGCGCTGCTGGCCGGCGCTGTGACGGCCGGCCGGTTCGCCGACGGGGAACACGCCCGCCTCGTGCAGATCATCGGCAACCAGCGGTTCCTCGTGGAGGACGCGGTGGCCGACCTGCCGGCGGCGGACCGGACGGCGTACCAGCGGCTCACCGAGGGCGAGGCGTTCGCCCGGCTCCGGGCGATGCAGGACGGCCTGGTCGCCGCCGACCGCGCGGCGCCCCCGCCCGTGGACCCCGCCGGATGGCAGGCCGCCTACGACGCGGTCCAACAGCAGCTGCGGGAGTTCGAACTGGACGCGGCCGACGGGCTCGCCGACCGTTCGGTGCCGACCGCGGTACGGGTGCTCGTGCGGCTCGCCGCCGCCGGCGTGCTCGGGCTGGTCGCCGTGGTGGTCTCGGTGCTGGTGGCGGTGCGGGTCGGCCGGACCCTGGCCCGGCGCCTCAGCGGCGTACGCACCGCCGCCCTCGAGCTGGCCGAGCACCGGCTCCCGGACGTGGTGACCCGGCTGCGCCGGGGCGAGCAGGTCGACGTGGCCCGCGAGGCGCCCCCGCTGGAGTACGGCGACGACGAGATCGGCCAGGTGGGACGGGCGTTCAACGAGGTGCAGCGCACCGCCGTCCAGGCGGCCGTGGACGAGGTCACCCTGCGCCGGGGCCTCAACGAGGTCTTCCTCAACATCGCCCGGCGCAGCCAGGGCCTCGTGCACCGGCAGCTCGCCCTGCTCGACCGGATGGAGCGCGGCGCCGAGGACCCGGACGAGCTGGCCGAGCTGTTCCAGGTGGACCACCTCGCCACCCGGCTCCGCCGGCACGCCGAGGACCTGGTCATCCTGGCCGGCGCGGCGCCGGGCCGCGGCTGGCGCAACCCGGTCGCGATGCTCGACCTGGCCCGCGGGGCGATCTCCGAGGTCGAGGCGTACGACCGGGTGGACATCACGAGCGTGCAGCCGGCCGGCGTCCTCGGGCGGGCCGTCGGCGACGTCATCCACCTGCTCGCCGAGCTGATCGAGAACGCCACCGCCTTCTCCCCGCCGGCCACGAGGGTGACGGTCTCCGGCCAGCGGGTGGCCAAGGGGTACGCGCTGGAGATCACCGACAGCGGCCTGGGCATGTCCGACGCCGCGCTCGAGGACGCGAACCGCCGCCTGGCCCGCTCGCCCGAGTTCGATCCGGCCGAGAGCGCCCGCCTCGGGCTGTTCGTCGTGGCGCGGCTGGCCACGCGGCACGGTGTACGGGTGAGCCTGCGCCGCTCCGAGGCGGGCGGGGTCATCGCCGTGGTGCTCGTACCGCCCGATCTGATCACCGACGAACCGGCCCTGGGCGTGCTCGACTCCGACGGCCGGGCGCCGGGACGGCCGCAGCGGCGGCTCACGGGCGGGCCGCGGCGCGGCGCGCTGCCGCGACCCCGTGCCGCCGCCGACCGCCGCCGGTCGTCACCCGACGCCCCGACCGTCGGCCGGCCCGCGCCCGCACTGCCGGGCGCCGTCGAGGAGGGCGCGCCGCAGCCGTCCACGGACGCGGAGGCCGGTGCCGCCACCGGCGGCGAGATCGACGGACTGCCCCGGCGGGTCCGGCGGCGCGGCCCGTCCGCCCGGCCGCGGCACCCGGGCGCCGACACCCCGACGCCCCGCCCGCCCGAGGAGGTGCGCCGGGTGATGTCGGCGCTCCAGGCCGGCACCGCCCGCGGCCGCCTCGCCGCCGACGCCGGCCGTCCGGTACCCCGACCGGGTGACGCGGCTCGCCCGGCCGCTCCGGCGGCCGACCCGGCGGGTACCGCCCGCCCGCCGGCCGCCGGTCCCATGCCGGCCGCCGCCGGTACCGCCGTTCCCGCGCCAACCGCCGGCCCTGTGCCCGTAGCGGAAGGGGCTGCCGCTCCCACGCCGGCCGACGGCCCCGCGACCACGGACGGGGCAGCCCACCACGCGCCCACGCCGGCGGACGGGCCGGAGCCTCCGGCGGGTGACCCGGCCCGCCGGACGCCTCGCGACGCCGACAAGACGGTCGCACTGCCGACCCTGGCGCCGGTGGCACGTGACGAACCGACCGAGAGTGAGAGGGACGCCTAGTGCGGCAATCGACGAAGCAGAGCGCCGATCTCGACTGGCTGCTCGACGAGTTGGTGCAACGGGTACCGGCCGCCCGCGAGGCGGTGGTGCTCTCGGCGGACGGGTTGCTGCTCGGGGCCACCGCCGACCTGGACCAGGCCGCCGCCGAGCACCTGTGCGCCCTCGCCGCCGGCTTCGCCAGCCTGGCGCGTGGCGCGAGCCGGCACGTCGACGGCGGGCCCGTGCGGCAGACCGTGGTGGAGATGGAGTCGGCGTACCTCTTCGTGACCGCGGCCGGGCAGGGCGCGTGCCTCGCCGTGGTGAGCGACGCGGACGCGGACATCGGTCTGGTGGCGTACGAGATGGCGATGCTGGTCATCCGGGTCGGCGAGTACCTGACGGCGCCGGCCCGGTCGGCGGCGGGTGCCGTCGATGCTGACTGAACCGCCCGGGCCGCAGCACGAGTGGCTGGACGACGCCGCCGGCCCGGTCGTCCGTCCGTACACCCTCACCGGCGGTCGGGTCCGGTCCGCCGCCGACGGGTTCGACCTGGTGGCGTTCGTGCTGGCCGGTCCCGAGGTGGACGCCGCCGACCCGCGGCTGTCCCCGGAACACCGGCGCCTGGTCGACCTGGCCCACCGGCCCGTGCCGGTCGCGGAGCTGGCGGCCGAGCTGGACCTCGCCGTCGGCGTGATCCGCGTGCTGCTCGGTGACCTGCTCGCGCGCGGTCTGGTCGCGGTCCACGAACCGCCCGCCGCCGCCCCCCTGCCCGACGACGACATCCTCAAGGCGGTGGTCAGTGGACTCCGTGCGCTATGACCGAACCGGTTCCGGCACCCGGATCCCGTTGGCCCTGAAGATCCTCATCGCGGGTGGCTTCGGGGCCGGCAAGACGACGCTGGTGAGCGCGTTGAGCGAGGTCCGGCCGTTGCAGACCGAGGAGATCCTGACCGGCGCCGGTGTCGACACCGACGACATCTCCGGGGTGGAGGGGAAGTCCACGACCACGGTCGCCATGGACTTCGGGCGGATCACCATCAACGACGACCTCCAGGTGTACCTGTTCGGCACCCCGGGGCAGGACCGCTTCTGGTTCCTCTGGGACGAACTGGCCTTCGGCGCGCTCGGTGCGGTGGTGCTCGCCGACACCCGGCGGCTCGCCGACTGCTTCCCGTCGATCGACTACTTCGAGCAGCGCGGGATCCCGTTCGTGGTGGGCGTGAACTGCTTCGACGGCGCCCGCCGCTTCGACCTGGAGAGCGTACGCCGGGCCCTGGACCTCGACCCGGACGTGCCGCTCGTGCTCTGCGACGCGCGCGACCGGCAGTCCGGCAAGCTGGTGCTCATCTCCCTGGTCGAGCACGTGGCCCGGCAGCGGGGCGAGCCGGTCCCGGCGGCCTGAGCCGCCGACCCGCGACGTGCCGGTTACCGTGCCGGCCGCCGGCACCTCTGGTTGGATCTGACCAAGGCGTCGGCGGAGGGTGGGACGGTGAACGGTCGGGACGGGGTCGTCCACATCGGGTGCTACACGGCGGAGAGCGGCGGCCGGGGGACCGGCATCATGGCGGCCCGGCGGGACGCGGCCACGGGCGCGTTGACGCCGCTGGGCACCGTGGCCGCGACGGCCTCGCCGTCCTTCCTCACCCGGCACCCGGCGCTGCCCGTCCTGTACGCGGTCAACGAGCTCCCGGCCGGGAGGGTCAGCGCGTGGCGGGTCGGGGACGACGGCGGCCTGACCCCGCTCGCGACCCGCGGCACCGGCGGGGCGGAGCCGTGCCACCTGGCCGTGATGCCGGGCGGGGGTCACCTCGTGGCCGCCAACTACGGCGGCGGCAGCGTCGCCGTCTTCCCGCTCGACGCGGAGGGTGTCCCCGGCGAGCGCAGCGACCTCGTCGTGCACGAGGGGCACGGTGCGGACCCGGAGCGCCAGGAGCGGGGGCACGCGCACATGGTCTCGCCGGACCCGGCCCGCGGCCCGCTGCTCGCGGTCGACCTGGGCACGGACTCGGTCTACCGGTACGACCTCGACGCCGCCACCGGCCGGCTGGTGCCCCGGGCCCCGCGGGTCCGTACGGCGGCCGGGGCCGGCCCTCGCCACCTGGCCCGGCACCCGGACGGGCGGCGCTGCTACCTGGTGGGTGAGCTGGACGCGACGGTCACCGGGTACGAGCTGAGCGACGGCTCGCTGCACCAGCGCAGCCGGGTCGACGCGAGCGGGCGGCCGGGGCACGTGCAGCCGTCGGAGGTGGCGGTGGGGCCCGACGGGCGCTTCCTGTACGTGGCCAACCGGGGCGTCGGCACCATCGCGGTCTTCGACCTGCGGGGGGAGCGGCCGGACCTGGTCGCCGAGGTGGACACCGACGGCGAGTGGCCGCGCCACTTCGCGCTGGTCGGCGAGCATCTGTACGTGGCGGACGAGCGGGCCGACATGATCCGGGTCTTCCGGGTCGACCGTGACAGCGGGGTGCCCGAGGCGGTGGGCGAGCCGGTGCCGGTGCCGAGCCCGACCTGCGTGCTCCCCTGAGCCCGTGCGGGGCCGCCGGACGGCCGACGTGGCGGTGTTCCGGCGACACGGTGAGTCCAGCCCGTCACTCTCCGTCTCTATACAGAGATCAACTGTTTCTGCTCCGTAACTTTCGTCCGTTCGGTTGTGGCAGTTGTGTGGCGGGATACGCAAGATGGTCACCGTGTCTGCAGGCCGCCATCGCATGCGTTCCAAAATCCGTGGAGCAGCCGCCGCCGCATCGGCGGTGGCGCTCGTCGTCGTGGCGACGGGCACCTGGTTCGGTTACCGAGAGTTAGTCAAACCCTCCTGTTCCGGTGAGATCGAGCTGTCGGTGGCGGTGGCCTCCGAACTCGCTCCCGCGGTGGACGCCGCCGCCTCGCAGTGGGTCGAGGACGGCGCCGCAGTGGGCGGCACGTGCATCGCGGTCAACGTCTCGGCCGCCGATCCGGTGGACGTCGCCGCCGTGGTGGCCGCCAAGCACGGCGCGCTCCTCGCCGGCGTGGGCCAGGCCAGTGGCACGGCGGTGGCCCCGGACATCTGGATCCCCGACTCGTCCACCTGGCTGCTGCGGCTGAAGAAGAACGCGACCGCGTTCGCGCCCACCAACGGCGCTTCGATCGCGCGCAGCCCCGTGGTCGTCGCGATGCCGGAGCCGGTCGCCACCCGCATCGGCTGGCCGAAGGCGAAGCTGCGCTGGGTCGACCTGCTCAACCAGGTGAACAGCAGCAAGCCGCTGCGTACCGGGATCGTGGAGCCCACCCGCGACGCCGCGGGCCTCTCCGGCCTGCTGTCGCTCACCGCGGCGGCCAGCTCGTCCGGGGGCGACGCCCAGCGCAGCACGGTGGGTGCCCTGCGTGCGCTGGCGACCGGCCGGTCCGCCCTGCGCAACGACCTGCTCGCCCGGTTCCCGACCGCCAGTGACCCGACGGCGATCGCGAGCGGGCTCGGCGCCGCGGCGCTGTCCGAAGAGGACGTCATCGCGTACAACAGCAAGAAGCCGCCGGTCCCGCTGGCCGCGCTCTACCTGGAGCCCGCGCCGGCGCCGCTGGACTACCCGTTCGCGGTGCTGCCCGGCATCGAGCCGGCGAAGGCCTCGGCGGCGCGCGTGCTCTACGAGGTGCTCACCACGCCCGGCTTCCGTGACCGGCTCGCCGCCCAGGCGTTGCGCGCGCCCGACGGCAACTGGGGCGCCGGGTTCAAGGCCCCGCAGGGCGCTCCGAGCCCGGCCGGCGAGCCGTCAGCCGCGCCGACCAACGGCGGTACGGCCGCGGGCGGCCTCGACGCGGACTCGATCGACCGGGTCGTCTCCAGTTGGTCCATCGCCACCCAGTCCGGCCGGATGCTCTGCGTCATCGACGTCTCCGGCTCGATGAAGGCGGGGGTGCCGAGCGCCAACAACCGTAGCCGTGAGGAGGTCACGGTCGAGGCGGCACGGCGTGGGCTGAGCCTCTTCGACGACTCGTGGTCGATCGGCCTGTGGACCTTCTCCACCCAGCTGGTCGGTTCCCGGGACTACAAGGAACTCGTCAACATCGCCCCGCTGTCCAGCAACCGGAGCAGGCTCGAGTCGGCGCTCAGCACGATCCGCCCGTCCGACGGCGACACCGGCCTGTACGACACGATGCTCGCGGCGTACAAGGCGGTGCAGGACGACTGGCAGGCCGGCCGGGTGAACTCGGTGGTGCTTTTCACCGACGGCAAGAACGACGACAAGGACGGCATTTCGCAGCAGAAGCTCCTCTCGGAGCTGAAGCGCCTCTCCGACCCGGAGCGGCCGGTGCAGGTCATCATCATCGGTATCGGTGAGGGCGTCAGCGAGGCCGAGCTGCAGTCGATCACGGGGGTGACCGGCGGCGGCAGCTTCGTCACCAAGGACCCGACCGAGATCGGTAGCATCTTCCTCAAGGCCATCGCGCTGCGTCCGCCGGCGCCGCGCTGATTGTGCGGTGCTGACCAATTGGTCAGCAAAAGGGGCCCGCTGTGCCGGTGAATCCGGTACGGCGGGCTCTTTTCGGCACCTGTCGTCGTCGGGGAAAGTGACGGCAATACGTCGGAAGCGATCGGCCGCGATACGTGCCGGGGCAGGATGGCGAGGTGCTCCGGCATCGTCGGCCTCACCCGGCTCGACCACGCCGCCGGGCCGTCCTGAGCGAAGTGGGAGGGACTCGTGACCTCGGCGACGCTGTTGACCCCCACCCGGACGCCGTCGAGGTCGGCCGAGGCCCCCACCGGGGCCGCCGCCCGCACCGACGAACGAAGCTACGTCCGGGCCCTCGTGGTGCTCGACGCCACCGTCCTGAGTGTGGCGTTGCTGGTGGGCTACCTGGCCCGCTTCGGCGACAAGCAGCCGGGCGGCTCGAAGGTGTCCTACGTGCTGGTGGCTCCCGGCCTCGTGCTGGCCTGGCTGCTCGCGCTCAAGGCCCTGCGCTGCTACGACGACCGCGTGATCGGCTACGGCGCCGACGAGTACCGCCGGGTGACCATGTCCGGCCTGCGCCTGGCGGCCGCGATCGCCATCGCCGACTACGTCATCGAGGTCGGCGTCTCCCGCACCTTCCTGGGCATCTTCTTCGCGGTCGGCATGGTCGGCCTCGAGGTGGCCCGGTTCGCCGCGCGCAAGCAGCTGCACCGGGCCCGGTCCCGGGGCGTCGGCTGGTCGCGCAAGGTGCTGGTGGTCGGCGACACGGCCCACGTGCTGGAACTCGTGCATACCCTGCGCCGCGAGCCGTACGCCGGCTACCAGGTGGTCGGCGCGTGCATCCCGGACGCGCTGCTGGCACCGGTGGCGCAGCGGCTGGGCGACGTGCCGGTGGTCGGTTCCTTCCGTGGTATCCCGGAGGCGGCGACCGCCATCGGCGCGGACACCGTCGCGGTCACCGCGTCCGGTGAGCTGACCGCGGCCCGGTTGCGCCGGCTGGGCTGGCAGCTGGAGGGTACGGGGATCGACCTGGTGCTCGCACCGGCGCTCACCGACGTGGCCGGTCCCCGGATCCACACCCGCCCGGTCGCCGGCCTGCCGCTGATCCACGTGGAGGCGCCCGAGTTCCGGGGCACTCGCAAGCTGGTCAAGGCGCTCGTGGACCGGTCCGTCGCGGTGATCGTCCTGACGGTGCTGATGCCGATGCTGGTGGTCATCGCGCTCGCCATCCGGGTGGACAGCCGGGGGCCGGTGTTCTTCCGGCAGACCCGGGTCGGTCAGGGCGGCCGGGAGTTCGGGGTGTGGAAGTTCCGCACCATGGTGGTCAACGCGGACGCGCTCCTGGCCGAGCTGGCCGCCCGCAACGAGACCGACGGCCTCATGTTCAAGATGCGCCACGACCCGCGGGTCACCCGGGTGGGCCGGACGCTGCGCAAGTGGTCGCTGGACGAGCTGCCGCAGCTGATCAACGTGCTGCTCGGGCAGATGAGCCTGGTCGGCCCGCGCCCGCCCCTGCCCTCCGAGGTGGCCCGCTACGACGGGGACGTGGCCCGGCGGCTGCTCGTCAAGCCGGGCATGACCGGGCTCTGGCAGGTCAGCGGCCGGTCCGACCTCAGCTGGGAGGACGGCATCCGGCTCGACCTCTACTACGTGGAGAACTGGTCCCTGGCCGTCGACCTCACCATCTTCTGGAAGACCTTCGGCGCGGTCATCAACGGGCGCGGAGCGTACTGAGCGCCGGCGGCGACGTCAGGGCTGCGGGCCGGTCCAGTCCAGGCAGACCACGACGGCGTCGTCGACCAGGTCGCCGGACACGAAGGCGCGCAGGTCACCGAGGAGCGACCGGACGGCGTCCAGCGGCTCCATCGACCCGGTCCGGCGCAGGAACCGGTCCAGGGCGGTCTCGCCGTACCGGGTCTGCTGCCCGGCCGCTTCGATCACGCCGTCGCTGACCACGAAGAGCCGTTCCCCGCGGTGCAGGGTGAACCGCTGCTCGTGGTAGTCGGTCGCCTCGAACATGCCGAGCGGGAACTGCGCCTCCAGCGGTTGCCCGTGGACCTCGCCGTCGCGTACCCGCAGCAGCCGCGGGGAGCCGGCGTCCACCACGGTCATCTCGCCGCTGGCCAGGTCGAGTTCCATGATCAGGGCGGAGAGGTGCTGGGAACCGCGGTGCAGGTCGTAGACGGCCTGGTCGGCGAGGGCCGCCTGGTCAGCCAGCGCGAGGCCGCCCCGGCGGGCGTTGCGCAGCGCGCTGGTGGCCAGCGCGGTGAGCATCGACGCCGCGACGCCCTCGCCCATCCCGTTGATGGTCGCCAGCCAGAGCCGTTCCCCGTCATCGGACCAGTCGAAGCTGTCGCCGCGCACCGCGTACGCCGGCTCCAGCTGGCCGGCCAGCTTGAACGCCGGGCGGGTCCGGCTCCGGCCGGGCAGCAGCTCCCACTGCATCTCGGCGGCGAGGGTGAGCCGGCGGCTGCGGCGGGCGGAGCGGTAGACGTCGGTGCCCGCGGAGACGGCGGCCAGCTCGTGGGCCAGGGCAGTGCCGATCTCGGTGAGCGCGGCGTGGGCGGCCGGGTCGTCCGGCGCCGGGGCGGTCCGGAGCACGCCGCGCCGCTCGCCGCGCATGCTCACCGGGAAGTAGCCGATCCCGTCGGCCACCACCGGTTCCTGGTGGTCGAAGCAGCGCCAGGCCGGGTGGCCGGGGGTGGTGATCCCCTCGCCTCCGCCGAGCGGCAGCAGGACCGCGAGCCGGTAGTCGACCTGCAGCAGTTCGGTGGTGGTGATCGCGTACGTGTCCGCGAGGACGGCGGCGACCGCGGCGACCAGACGATCAGCCGGAGATTCGTTGAGGACCTCTCGTGCCCGGTTGACCGCTTCGTCCATACCCGCTCCTCGATCGCCGGCCCGACACACCCCGGTTGCGGAGTACTCTCGGGCCACCATGGCCGAACTGCACCGTCCACCGGACCCCGAGATGAGTATGGCCGCCGCACTGGACGCGGTGGCGGGTGCCCTGCTGACCGTGTGGGAGGCGGCGCGGGAGCGGACGACCAGCCGGGTCTCCGGCGCCCAGCTGCGCGCCGTGATGGTGGTCGAGCAGCACGACGGCATCAACCTGCGCCGGCTCGCCAGTCGCCTGGACATGCTGCTCAGTTCGGCCAGCCGCCTCTGCGACCGGCTGGTGGCCGCCGGCATGCTGGAGCGCGAGCCGGGGCGGCTCGACCGGCGCGAGATCTCGCTGCACCTCACACCGGAGGCGCGCCGGCTTCTTGCCGAGCTGCGGGACGACCGGCGCGACCAGCTCGCCCGCATCCTCGCCGGCATGACGCCGCAGGGGCGGGAGGCGCTGCTTCAGGGCATGCGCGAGTTCGACGAGACCGCCCGCCGGCAGGAGGCCGCGTCCGCGCCCGTGGAGCCGGTGCCGGTGCGCCCGGACGGGCTCGACGACGCGCACACGCTTCCCGCGCCCCGGGAGTGGCCGGCGGGCGAGCCGCCGGTGGCGCGGACGGCCTGACCTCCGCGCCGGCCGTCACCCCGCCCGGGCCAGCCAGCCCGCCGGTCGGGTGATGATCCGCCGGACCACCGAGCCGGCCGCCCCCACGGCGGCGGCGTCCGCGCCCAGTACCGCCGGCCGTACGGTGACCGGCGACCAGGCCGCCGTGAGCACCCGGCGGGAGATCTCGGCGAGCACGGGTGGCCGCAGCCACGGGGCGAGCGGGGCGTAGCCGCCGCCCAGCACCACGGTGTCCAGGTCGAGCAGGTTGACCACGCCGGCGACCGCCACGCCGAGGGCCGTGCCGGCCTCGCGCAGCGCCCCGAGCACGTCGGCGGCGCCGCTCCCGGCCAGTTCGGCCAGCCGGGCCGCGGCGGTGTCGGCCGGCAGGTCGGCACCGGCCAGGCCGGCGGCCGCCAGGATGGCCTCCTGCCCGGCGTACTGCTCGAGGCAGCCGCGACCGCCGCACCGGCAGGGCCGCCCCTCGGGGCTGACCGGGATGTGCCCGATCTCGCCGCTCCAGCCACGGGCGCCCCGGAAGAGCGCGCCGTCCAGCACGATGCCGGCGCCGATGCCGACCTCGCCGGAGATGTGCAGGAAGCTGGCCGGCCCGTCGGGGTCGGCGTGCAGCTCGCCGAGCGCCGCGAGGTTGGCCTCGTTGTCGACGACGAGCGGGGGTACGCCGTCGACCGCGTCGGTCAGGGGCGGGTGCACGGCGAGCAGCGACGGCACGGGCACGTCCCGCCAGCCGAGGTTCGGCGCCAGGCGGACCGTGCCGGCGTCGTCGACCAGGCCGGGCACGGCGAGCGCCGCCCCGGCCAGGGTGAGGCCCTGCGCCGTGGCGTCCGCCCGGGCGCGGCCGGCGAGGTCGACGAGCCGGGCGAGGGCGTCGGCGGGGGAGTGCGGCCGCAGGTCGGCGCGGTGCACGGTGTGGTGGCGTACCCGGCCGGCGAGGTCCACCACGCAGGCGGCCAGGTAGTCCACGTTGATCTCCAGGCCGAGCCCGGCCGGCCCGTCGCCGGCGAGCACCAGGCCGCGGGCGGGGCGGCCGGCACCCGAGCGTGGCGCCGGGTCGGCCTCGGTGACCAGCCGGCCGGTGATCAGGTCCTCGACGACGGCCGAGACGGTGGCCCGCGTGAGGCCGGTCTCGGCGGCCAGGTCGGCCCGCGAGGGCGGGCGCTCGGCGGCGGCGATGCGGCCGAGGACCACGGCGAGGTTGAGCTCGCGCAGGCTGCCCTGGCGGACCGCCCCGACGAGGCCGGGAGTAGACGTCACCCCTTGACACTGCCACAGCTCAGCCAAATAATTCAATCGCTGAACAAATAGTGGACCCCACCCCCGGAGGCTGCCATGGCACCCCGTCCCACTTCCGCCGACAAGTTCTCCTTCGGGCTCTGGACCGTGGGCTGGCAGGCCCGGGACCCGTTCGGTGACGCCACCCGCCCGCCGCTGGACGCCGTGGAGGCGGTGCACCGGCTCGCCGAGCTGGGCGCGTACGGCATCACCTTCCACGACGACGACCTGATCCCCTTCGGCGCCGACGCCGCCACCCGCGACCAGCACATCGCCCGCTTCCGCAAGGCGCTCGACGAGACCGGCCTGGTGGTACCCATGGTCACCACCAACCTGTTCACGCACCCCGTCTTCAAGGACGGCGGCTTCACCAGCAACGACCGGGACGTCCGCCGGTTCGCGCTGCGCAAGGTGCTGCGCAACGTCGACCTGGCCGCCGAGCTGGGCGCCCGCACCTTCGTGATGTGGGGCGGCCGGGAGGGCGCCGAGTACGACGTGGCCAAGGACGTCCGAGCCGCGCTGGACCGCTACCGCGAGGCCGTGGACCTGCTCACCCAGTACGCCATCGACCGCGGCTACGACCTGCGCTTCGCGCTGGAGCCCAAGCCGAACGAGCCCCGCGGCGACATCCTGCTGCCCACCGTCGGGCACGCATTGGCCTTCATCTCCACGCTGGCGCACCCGGAGCTGGTCGGCCTGAACCCCGAGGTGGGCCACGAGCAGATGGCCGGGCTGAACTACGCGCACGGCATCGCCCAGGCGCTCTGGCAGGGCAAGCTGTTCCACCTCGACCTCAACGGCCAGCGCGGCATCAAGTACGACCAGGACCTGGTCTTCGGCCACGGCGACCTGCTCAACGCGTTCGCCCTGGTCGACCTGCTGGAGAACGGCGGCCCGCAGGGTGGCCCGGCGTACGACGGCCCGCGGCACTTCGACTACAAGCCGTCGCGCACCGAGGACATCGACGGCGTGTGGGCGTCCGCCGAGGCGAACATGCGCACCTACCTGCTGCTCAAGGAGCGGGCGGCGGCCTTCCGGGCCGACCCGGAGGTGGCCGAGGCGCTCGCCGCCAGCAAGGTGACCGAGCTGGCCGCACCGACCCTGGGCGACGGCGAGGGCTACGACGAGCTGCTCGCCGACCGGTCCGCCTTCGAGGAGTTCGACGTGGACGCGGTCGCCGCCCGCGGCTTCGGCTTCGTACGGCTCAACCAGCTCGCCGTCGAGCACGTGCTCGGCGCGCGCTGAGGCGGCCACCATGCCGCTCGTGGCGGGGGTGGACTCGTCCACCCAGTCCTGCAAGGTCGTCGTCCGGGACGCGGAGACCGGGGCCCTGGTGCGCCAGGGCCGCGCGCCGCACCCGGACGGCACCGAGGTCGACCCGGCCGCCTGGTGGACGGCGCTGCGGGCGGCGGTCGACGCCGCCGGCGGGCTGGCCGACGTGGCGGCCGTGTCGGTCGGCGGTCAGCAGCACGGCATGGTCGCCCTGGACGAGACCGGCCGGGTGGTCCGGCCGGCGCTGCTGTGGAACGACACCCGCTCGGCGGACGCCGCTGCCGACCTGGTCGAGGAGGCCGGCGGCGGCGAGACCGGGCGGCGGTTCTGGGCGGACGCGGTGGGCAGCGTGCCCGTGGCGAGCTTCACCGCCACCAAGCTGCGATGGCTGGCCCGGCACGAGCCGGAGCACGCGGATCGCGTGGCCGCCGTGTGCCTGCCGCACGACTGGCTCACGTGGCGGCTGGCCGGGGCATCCGACCTGGGCACGCTGCGCACCGACCGGGGCGACGCGAGCGGCACCGGCTACTGGTCCCCGGCCACCGGGAAGTACCGCTTCGACCTGCTCGAACGGGCCTTCGGCCGCCGCCTCGCGGTGCCGGCGGTGCTCGGTCCCGCCGAGACGGCCGGTGAGCTGCACCCGGCGGCGCTGGGCACCGACGGCGTGCCGGCGGGCGCCGCCGCCGGCGGGGCGCTGCTGGGGCCGGGCACCGGCGACAACGCGGCCGCCGCGCTGGGCGTCGGGGCCGGCCCGGGCGACGTGGTGGTCTCCATCGGCACGTCCGGCACCGTGTTCAGCGTCGCCGAGGGGCCGTCGGCCGATGCCACGGGCATCGTGGCCGGCTTCGCCGACGCGACCGGCCGGTTCCTGCCGCTGGTCTGCACGCTCAACGCGGCCCGGGTACTGGACGCCGCCGCGTCGATGCTCCGCGTCGGCCTGGACGAGCTGGCCGACCTCGCGCTCGCCGCGCCGCCCGGCGCGGACGGGCTCGTGCTGGTCCCCTACCTGGAGGGGGAGCGCACCCCGAACCGGCCGACGGCCACCGGGGCGGTGCACGGCCTGACCCTGCGCACCTCGACCCCGGCGCACCTGGCGCGCGCCGCCGTGGAGGGATTGCTCTGCGCGCTCGCCGACGGTCTCGACGCGCTGGTCGCCCAGGGCGCCGAGGTCCGCCGGGTGATCCTGGTCGGCGGCGGGGCCCGGTCGGTCGCGGTGCGGCGGATCGCGCCGCAGGTCTTCGGCTGCCCGGTGGTCGTGCCGCCGCCCGGCGAGTACGTCGCCGACGGGGCGGCCCGCCAGGCCGCCTGGGTCGCGCTGGGTGGCGACGCGCCTCCCGGGTGGCGGCTCGACGGCACCGAGGAGTACGCGGCCGAGGCCGTCCCCGCGATCCGTGAGCGGTACGCCGCCGCCCGCGGGCTGATCCTCGAACGCGACTGACCCCGCGGGGCATCGCCACCGATCGTCACCGGTCGAATCGTGACGGGTCCGTCATGGACACGTGGGCGATGCCCCGCCTCCGGGGTCGCGGCAACCGGCGAGCCGTCACCCGGTCGTGACCTTGGGCTGATTGGCTTCCGCTCATGACCATGACCCGGGGTGGGATGGCACGCGCCTGGGGCGGGACGCCGGTGCACCGCGGCTACAGCGTGGTGGTCTTCGTGCTGCTCGCCTCGCTGGACAACGTGGCCATCGGGCTGGTGCCGCCGCTGTACGGGCCGATCGCCGACGCGTTCGCCGTACCGCGGGGGATGCTCGGCCTGGTCACCGCGACCAGCTTCGTGGTCAGCGCGGCGGCCGCGGTCGCCTGGGCGTACGTCGGCGACCGCGCCAACCGCAAGCGTCTGCTCATGGTCGGCACGCTGATCTGGGCCGCCGGGACCGGCGGCAGCGCGCTCGCCGGGAACTTCCCCCTCTTCCTCGCGGCGCAGGTGGTGGCGGCGATCGGCCTCGGCGCGGTGGGCTCGGTCGGCTTCTCCGTGGTCACCGACCTCATCTCGCCGCGCCGCCGGGGCCTGGTCATGAGCTTCTGGGGGCTCTCCCAGGGCGTCGGCACGCTGGCCGGGACGCTGGTCGCCGGCCTGCTCGGCAACACCGACTGGCGCCGGCCGTTCCTCCTGCTCACCGTCGTCGGCCTGGCCGCCACGGTGGCGTACCTGTTCACGTACGACATCCGGCGCGGGCAGAGCGAGCCGGAACTGGCCGGCGCGCTCGCCGAGGGCGGCGACTACGACTACCGGATCAGCCGGTCGGACCTGCCCCGGATCCTGGGCCGGCGCACCAACGTGTGGCTCATCCTCCAGGGGCTCACCGCGCAGGCCGCCTTCGGGTCGCTGGTCTGGCTGCCGGTGCTGTTCAGCGAACGGGCCGAGGCGCAGGGCTTCTCGGAGCCGACCGCCGTGGCCGTGGGCAGCGTCTTCGCCACCCTGTTCCAGCTCGGCGGGGTGTTCTCCATCGTCGGCGGTCTGGTCGGCGACGCGGTCCAGCGCCGTACCCCCCGGGGCCGCGGCCTCGTCGCGGCGGTGGGCGTCCTCGCCGCGGTCCCGTTCTACCTGGTGCTCTTCTTCGTGCCGATGCGCATCGACGTGCCGGACGGCGCCGGCGCGGGCGGTGTGGTGGGTGCCGTGCTGGCCAGCGTCTTCACCGAGCCGACGGTCGGGCTCAGCCTGCTCACCGCGCTGCTGGCGCTGGCCCTGACCTCGGCCAACTCGCCGAACTGGTTCGCCCTGATCGCCGACGTCAACCCGCCCGAGCACCGCGGCACCGTCTACAGCCTCGGCAACCTGGTCAACGGGATCGGCCGGGCGGCGGGCAACGGTCTCGCCGGGCTGGCCTTCCGGGCGCTCGCCGCGCCGTTCCCGCCGCCGCTGAACTTCGCCGTGGGGCTCGCGGCGTTCCAGCTGTTCTTCGTGCCCACCGGCGTCATGTACTGGCTCGCCGCGCGCAACTCGCCGCGCGACATCGAGGCCGTGTACGCGCTGCTGCACGACCGCGCCCGGCACGTGCGCGCCGAGACCCGGTGAGCCGGCCGACGACGCCACCCGCCACGGCGGGGTCTCCGGCCGCGACCGGAGACCCCACCCGCGTCAGGCGCGGAACCAGACCGTCACGTCGGTGGGGACGGCGCCGTCGTCGGTGAGCGGGGCGCTGGAGTGCAGCACCTCGGCCCCGGCCGGCAGCGGCACCGGCGCCTCGCCGAAGTTGGTGAGCACCGTCAGCCCGCCGTTGTCGAAGATGAGCACCGCGTCGCCGGACTCCCGCCAGCGCAGCGCGCTCCGGCCCAGCGCGTACTCGCGGCGCAGCCGCAGCGCGGTCCGGTACATCTCGTAGGTCGACCCGGGCACGTCCCGCTGCCGGTCCAGGGCGTACTCGGCCCAGACGGCCGGCTGCGGCAGCCAGCTCGCGTCGGTCGGCCCGAACCCGTACGACGGGGCGTCGGCCTCCCACGGGATCGGCACGCGGCAGCCGTCCCGGCCCCGCTGGGTGTGCCCGCTGCGCGCCCAGGTCGGGTCCTGCCGGGCCTCGTCGGGCATCGTGGTGTGCTCCGGCAGCCCCAGCTCCTCACCCTGGTACAGGTAGGCCGAGCCGGGCAGGGCGAGCATCAGCAGGGTGGCCGCGCGGGCCCGGCGCAGGCCGAGCGCCGCGTCCGGCTGCGGGTCGCCGATGCCGATGCCGTTCGGCCGCGGCGTGCCGACCGGCAGGCCGAGCCGGGAGGCGTGCCGGACCACGTCGTGGTTGGACAGCACCCAGGTGGTCGGCGCGCCGACCGAGTCGGTCGCCTCCAGCGAGCGGGTGATCACCGCGTACTGGGCGGGCGCCGTCCAGGACGCCAACAGGTACTCGAAGTTGAACGCCTGGTGCATCTCGTCCGGCCGCACGTAGCGGGCCAGCCGTTCGGCCGGCTCCACCCACGCCTCGGCCACGAGGATCCGCTCGCCGGGGTACGAGTCGAGCACCCGGCGCCACTCCCGGTAGATCTCGTGCACGCCGTCCTGGTCCCACATGGGCGGGCGCGGCTTGTCCTCCTCCTCCCTGCCGGAGAGGATCTCCTGCGGCTCCCGCCAGTCGGCCAGGTCGGCCTGCTTGACGAGGCCGTGCGCCACGTCGACCCGGAAGCCGTCCACGCCGCGGTCCAGCCAGAACCGCAGGATGTCGAGGAACTCCGTGCGCACCTCGGGGTTGTCCCAGTTCAGGTCCGGCTGGCCGGTGTCGAACAGGTGCAGGTACCACTGGCCGGGCTGGCCGTCGGGGTCGACCACGCGGGTCCAGGCCGGCCCGCCGAAGACGCTCTGCCAGTCGTTCGGCGGCTGCTCGCCGGCCGGGCCCCGGCCGTCGCGGAAGACGTACCGGGCCCGTTCCGGGCTGCCGGGCGCCGCGGCGAGAGCCGCCGCGAACCAGGGGTGGGCGGACGAGGTGTGGTTCGGCACCAGGTCGACGATCACCCGCAGGCCGCGCGAGTGCGCCTCGGTGATGAGCTTGTCGGCGTCCGGCAGGCGGCCGAACAGCGGTTCGACGTCCCGGTAGTCGGACACGTCGTACCCGGCGTCGGCCTGGGGGGACGGGTAGAAGGGGGAGAGCCACACCGCGTCGACACCCAGGTCCACGAGGTGGTCGAGGCGGGCGGTGATGCCCGGCAGGTCCCCGATTCCGTCCCCGTCGGAGTCGGCGAACGACCGGGGGTAGATCTGGTAGATGACCGCCTCGGTCCACCAGCCGGTGATCGGGTCGCCGGACGGGTTCTGTTGCGTCACGTTGGTGTTCAGGGCCTTCTCCCGTGTGTGCGTGTGGTCGTGCGGCGGTCCCCCCGGCGACGGTGGCGGGCGGTCCGTTCAGTGTGCCCGCGGCGGTGCGGTCGATTCACGGACGACCAGCCGAGTGGGCAGGATCACGGGCGGGTCCGGCGTGTCGGCGCCGCCCGGGTCGGTCGCCGGGTCGAGCGGGCGACCGCCGACCGGGCCGAGGGCCCGGCCGCCCAGCGGGTCGAGCAGGATCCGGGCGGCCAGGCGGCCCTGCTCCGCCGCCGGCTGGGCCACGGTGCTGAGGCCGAGCACGCCGGCCAGGTCGTGGTCGTCGATCCCGATCACGCTGACGTCCTCCGGTACGCGCAGCCCGGCGTCGCGCAGCGCCGTCATCGCACCCATCGCCATCTCGTCGCAGGCGGCCACGATGGCGGTGGGCGGCTCGCCGCGTGCCAGCAGCTCGGCGGTGGCGCGGGTGCCGCCGTCGATCGTGAACTGGGACTCCACGTCCAGGCTCGGGTCCGGGCGCAGCCCGGCGGACCGCAGCGCCGCCTGGTAGCCGCGCCGCCGGTCGACATGGGTGGTGAAGGCCAGCTCGTCGTCGGGGTCGCCGGAGATGTGCGCGATGCGGCGGTGACCCAGGTCGAGCAGGTGCCGGGTGGCCAGCCGGGCGGCGGCCACGTCGTCGATGCGGACGCACGGCCAGCCCGGCACCGGTGTGCCCGAGCTGATGATGACGCCCGGCACCTCCAGCGCGGTGAGCGCGCTCAGGTCGGCGCCGCGCAGCGGGGTGGCCACCAGCATGATGGCGTCGACGCGCTTGTGCAGGTTCGCCGTACGCAGCACCCGCTGCCGCATCTGCTCCCGGCCGCCGAGGTTGTAGAGCAGCAGGTCGTAGCCGCACTGGTGGAGGAACTCCTCGACCGCCTCGACGACGGTGGCGAAGAACCACCGGGTGATCCTCGGGACCACCACGGCCACGGTGCCGGTGCGGCCACCGGCCAGGCGCGACGCGCTCGGCGAGACCGCGTACTCCAGTTGCTCGGCCGCGGCGAGCACCCGGCGGCGGGTCTGCGGCGACACCGTCGGGAGGCCGCGCAGCGCACGGGAGACGGTGGCCGTGGAGACCCCGGCCAGGCGGGCGACATCATCGATCGTCGTCACGGTTCCCCCCGCTCCACGTCCGCGCCCGCCGCCGCCCGGGTGGCGGGCGGCGGCGGAGGCACGGTCAGCCCTTGACGCTGCCGGCGAGCAGACCCCGGACGAAGTAGCGCTGGAGCGACAGGAACACGATCAGCGGTACGACGATCGAGACGAACGCGCCGGCCGTGAGCCGCTGCCACTCGTTGCCCCGGGTGCCGGCCATCTCGGCCAGCCGGACGGTGAGCGGGGCGGTCTCGTTCCCGCCGCCCGCGAAGATGAGCGCGACCAGCAGGTCGTTCCAGACCCAGAGGAACTGGAAGATGCCGAACGCGGCCAGCGCCGGGGTGATGAGCGGCAGCACGATGGTGCGGAAGATCTTCGGGTGGGTCGCCCCGTCGACCCGGGCCGCCTCCATGAGGTCGCCGGGCAGCTGCGAGATGAAGTTGTGCAGCAGGAAGACGGCGAACGGCAGCGCGAAACAGGTGTGCGCGAACCACACCTGCGCGAACTTCTGCTCGTCGACCAGGTCCCAGGCGGGCAGTACCTGGATGCCGCCGACGGTGACGCCGGTGGAGAAGAACTTCAGCAGCGGCACCAGGGCCATCTGCAGCGGCACGATCTGCAGGGCGAAGATCGCGATGTAGAGCCAGTCCCGACCGCGGAAGTTCATCCACGCCAGCGCGTACGCGGCCAGGGCCGCGAAGGCGAGCGGGAAGAGCACCGACGGGATGGTGATGGCCAGCGAGTTGATGAAGTAGCTGGCCAGCTGCCCGGAGGAGGACGAGCGGCCGAACAGCACCTCCTGGTAGTTCTCCAGCGTGAACTGCGGGTTGCCGAAGAAGGTCCACCAGCCGGTCGTCTTGATCTCGTCCTCGGGCCGGAACGAGGAGATGAACAGGCCGAAGGTCGGGACGGTCCAGAGCAGCGCGATGACGATCGACACCAGGGTCGCGGTGCGGCTGTTGAGCCGCTTGCGGACCCGGCCGGCGACGGTCTTCGGGGCGGTGGTGTCCTGGGTGCCCGCGGGGATCGTGGGGGTGGCGGTGGTCATCTCAGCCCTCCCGCTGCTGACGGAGGTTGCGGATCTGGTAGATCACGATCGGGATCACCAGGATGAAGAGGAAGACCGCGAGTGCGGAGCCCTGCCCGTTCTCGCCGTAGCGGAACGCCTGGTTGTACATCTCGCTGGCGATCACGTTGGTGTCGTAGTTGCCGTTGGTCGCGGTCCGGACGATGTCGAAGACCTTGAGCGTGCCGATCGACAGGGTCACCACCACGACGATCAGCGCCGGGCGGATGCTCGGCATCGTGATCTGCCAGAACATCTGCCACGGGCTGACCCCGTCGAGCCGCGCCGCCTCGACGATGTCCGCCGGGATGGCCTTGATGGCCGCGGAGAGCACCACCATGGCGAAGCCGGCCTGGATCCAGATCATGATGACGACCAGCAGCAGCGTGTTGAGCGGTGACTCCAGCAGCCACTGCCGGGGCTCGCCGCCGAGGCTCACGACGATCTGGTTCAGCAGGCCGATCTGCTCCTGCCCGTCGCCCCGGTAGGCGTAGACGAACTTCCAGATGATGCTGGCGCCCACGAAGGAGATGGCCATGGGCAGGAAGATCAGCGACTTGGCCACCGCCTCGAACCGGGCCTTGTCGACGAGCACCGCGTAGATGAGGCCGAACGCGGTGGCCACGAGTGGTACGAGGAGCACCCAGACCAGGGTGTTGATCAGCACCCGGACGATGGAGTTCTCGCTGAACATCCAGCCGTAGTTGCGCAGCCCCACCCAGTCGTTGCTGTTCGAGTCCATGAACGAGAGCAGCGTGGTGCGGATGGCCGGGACGATCAGCCCGATGGTGAGCAGCAGCAGCGTCGGCAGCAGGAAGAAGAGCGCCATGCCGCCCTCCCGCCGTCTCCGGCGTCGGGGGAGCGGGGCGCCGCTCGCGGAGGCGGCGACGAGCTGCGCCTCCCGGCGGCGGGCGAACCAGGCCGGCACCACGTCGAGAAGCAGGAGCAGCCCGCCCACCACCGCGACGAAAGCGATCAGCCCGTACATCAGCATGAGGAACTTCGGCTGTTCCTCCGCGAAGTCGAACTCCATCGACCCTCCCAGGTCCGTTGTCCGCCGGTGGGCCGGCCCGCGTCCCGCGGACCGGCCCACCGGCTCAGATCACTTCCAGCTGCTCTCGATGCCCTGGAGCACCGACGCCGTGTCCTTGCCGTTCACCCAGTCGACCATGCCCTTCCAGAACGTCCCCGCGCCGACCGCGGCCGGCATCAGGTCGGAACCGTCGAAGCGGAAGACCGTGCTCTTGTCCTGGAGGATCTGGACGGAGAGCTTGTCGATCGGGTTGGCGACGTTGGCCAGGTCGAGCTTGTTGTTGGCCGACACCCAGTCGCCGATCTTGGCGCGGCTGTTGGCGTACTCGCCGGAGGCCAGGTAGGTCTGGACCGCCTGCACCTCGGGCCGGTCCGCGAACGCCGCCACGAACTCGCCGCCGCCCAGCACCGGCTTGCCCTTGGCCGGGTCGACGGCCGGGAAGTAGAACGCGAAGACGTCGCCGTCCTCGGCCACCTTGGTGCCCTCGGGCCACTGGTTGGCGTAGAAGGACGCCTGGCGGTGCAGGGCGCACTTGCCCGTGGTGATCGGCACGCCGGCCTCCTGGAAGGAGGTGGTGGCGAGGCTCTTCACGCCGCCGAAGCCGCCGTTGACGTACTTCTCGTTCTTCAGGATGGTGCCGGCCCGGTCGACGGCCTCGGCGACCTTCGGGTCGTTGAACGGGATGCCGTGGGTGGTCCACTGGTCGTAGACCTCGGGTCCCGCCGTCCGCAGCATCAGGTCCTCGATCCAGTCGGTGGCCGGCCAGCCGGTGGCGTCACCGGACTCGATGCCGGCGCACCACGGCTTCATGCCGGTGGCCGCGATCGTGTCGCTGAGCTTGATCAGGTCGTCCCAGGTGGTCGGGACGGTCCAGCCCTTCTCCTGGAACTGCTTGGGGGAGTACCAGACGAAGGACTTCACGTTCGAGCCGAGCGGCGCCCCGTAGAGGGTGCCGTTCACGGTGCTGTACTTCAGCCAGTCGGCCGGGTAGTTCTGCTCGGCCTGGGCCTTGGTGTCGGCGGGCGCCGGCTTCAGCTTGCCCGCGTCGGCGAACCGCTTGAGCAGACCAGGCTGGGGGATGAACGCCAGGTCGGGGGCGTTGCCGCCGTCCACGCGGACGCCGAGCTGGGCCTCGAACTCGCCGCTGCCCTCGTGGTCGATGTCGATCCCCGTGCACTCCTCGAACTGCTTCCAGGACTCGTCGAGACGGTCGGCCTCGATGTCCCGGATCGAGGAGTAGATCGTGACCTTCTTGCCGTCGTGGCCCTGGTACTTGTCGTATGCGGCGCACTCCGCGGAGTCCGCGTTGCTGCTGCTCCCCTTGTCGTTGCCGGTGCCGCAGGCGGCGGCGCTGAGCGCCAGCCCCAGTACGCCGGCGATCACGAAGGCCTGGCGTGGTCTGGCAAAGACCGCCATGCCGTCCTCCTTTCTTGCCGGCGCGATCGGGTGACCCCGGCGCCGGTCCGATGGGCGTCTCCACATGTAAGCGCTTGCATCCGGCGCGGTCCACCCCCTGTCAGACACGGACGAGTAACAATCCGGAAACCTCGGGTCCCCCCGTGGGCACGCTCCCGGCCCAGATCCCCGCCTCTTTCGATAGCCGGCGATATCTGTCAGGCTAGACGCATCCCATCGAAGGATTTCGACATAGGGGGAACTGGATGCGTAAACGTTGGTTCAGCCTGATGGCGGCCGCCCTGCTGCTCGGGAGCACCCTGCTCCCGGCGGCGCCGGCGATGGCCGCCCCGACGTTCAAGGTGCCCTTCCCGTGCGGCCAGTCCTGGTCCGGGCAGACGCGCAGCGACCACAGCCCGGCGTACGCCATCGACTTCAACCGCACCGACGACCTCGGCGACCCGGTGGTGGCCAGCGCGCCGGGCACCGTCGACCGGGTCACCGACCTCGGTGGCACCAGCTACGGCAAGTACGTACGGATCGACCACGGCGGCGGCTACACCACGTACTACGCCCACCTCAACGGCTTCAACGTCTCCGTCGGCCAGAGCGTCGGCTACGGCAAGGTGATCGGCTGGGTCGGCAGCACCGGCGGCTCGACCGGCCCGCACCTGCACTACGAGCAGCGCCTCAACGGCAGCGACATCCAGGTGCGGTTCAACGGCAGCCTCGCCCTCTACTGGGGCACGAAGACGTACACCAGCGACAACGCCTGCTCCTCGGGCGCCGGCTCGGGCACGGTCGACACCAGCGGCACGCCGCTGACCGTGCGCTCCGGGCCGGGCACCAACTACTCGGCCGTCGGCACGGTGGCCGACGGCACGCGCGTCACCATCCAGTGCCAGACCAGCGGCACCACGGTCACCGGCACGTACGGCACGAGTTCGATCTGGGACCGGATCGGCTCCGGGCGGTTCATCGCGGACGCGTACGTCTACACCGGCTACGACGGCTACATCCCGAACGTCCCGCGCTGTTGACGCGGCCGGCGGGCCCGGTCGACCGTGGCCGGGTCCCGCCGAGCGGGCCCGGGCTCGGCGGACCCCGGCGGGCCCGGACAGTAGGGCGCCGGGGCCACCGCGTCCGGTGCCCCTGTCGGGAGGACGGAGCAACGGGTCGCGGTGACCCCGGCGGGTCGGGGTGGGGGAGGCGGTGCCGGCGTCAATTGAAGATGCTGACACCGCCCGGGCCGACGAGCAGCCCGACGATGATGAGGACGATGCCCCACAGGATCTGCCGACGGAACAGCGCCAGGATGCCGGCAACCACCAGTACGACCGCGAGAATCCAGAGAATCAGCTCCATGTCGGGTCAGGTACCCGACGCGCTCAGGCGGGAAACCTCTCCCTGATCAAGGTGGTCGCCCACGTGGAAGACGCTGTACGCCTGCTTGATGACGGGGTGGGCGACGTTGCGGACGCGGACCCCGCCCGGCGTGACGCCCCGCTCGCTGCCGGCATGGGCGTGCCCGTGCAGGGCCAGCGCGGTCGGGGCCGAGTCGATCGCCTGACCGAGCTGGTACGCCCCGAGGAACGGGTAGATCTCCAGCGGCTCGCCGGCGAGGGTGTCCGGCACCGGCGCGTAGTGCGTGAGCGCCACGAGCAGGTCGCAGTCGAGGCTGTGCAGCGCCTGGGCCAGCCGGTCGGCGCTGTCGGTGGTCGTCCGGACGAACGCCTTCATCTCCGGCTCGCCGAAGTCGCTCGCGCAGCGCCCGGCGAAGCCGCCGCCGAAGCCCTTCACACCGGCCACGCCGAGCCGGCCGCCCGCGCACTCCAGCACCACCCCGGTGCCCTCCAGCACGGTGATGCCGGCGTCCTCCAGCACCTTGACCACCTGCGGCACCTGGTCGCACTGGTGGTCGTGGTTGCCCAGCACGGTGATCACCGGCACGCCGAGGCCGCCGAACTCCTGGGCCACGCAGCGCGCCTCGGCCTCGGTGCCGTGCCGGGTCAGGTCTCCGGCGAGCAGCAGGACGTCCGCGCAGTCGGGCAGCTCCTCCAGGGCCGGCCGGAACCGTCCGACCACGTCCTCGTCCAGATGCACGTCGCCGACGGCCGCGATCCGGATGACCATGAAACCTCCCTCAGGGCAGTTGCTCGATCTGCGTGGGCGCCTCGGTCCGGATGACCCCGATCTCGCTGGTCACCGGCACGTCCGGGAAGCGGTCCGCGACGCGGCGGACGATCTCCTCCCGCCGGTGCGCGCTCTCCACCTCGCCGTAGAGGACGAGGCCGGTCTCCCGGCGGACGACGGTGATGCCCTGCTCGGCGACGGCGGGGTCCTCGGCGAGCAGCCGGTGGATCTCCGCCTCGATGTACTCGTCGGGTGGCCCGATACCGGTGCCGCGGTGCTGGGTCACGATGTCCCCTTCTCTGCCGGGGTGCCGGACTGCGGCACCACCTCCAGCCGGTCCAACAGCACGAGGAACGCCTCGGCGTACGGCGAGTGCTGCGTCTCCTTCCGTACCCGTTCCCAGTCGATCTGCTCCCGCAGCGAGCGGGCCAGCGGCAGGCCCCGGGCGAAGTCGCAGTAGTGCTGGGAGAAGCTGAGCAGCTTGTGGACCATCAGCTGCGTCGCCGAAAGCACCGGCATGTGGATCGCGTCGACCGGCCGCACCATCGTGTCCGCGAACGTCTCCTCCGTCACCGGTGTCTCGATGGGCCGGTGGATGAGGTCGACCATCCGCCCGTCGTCGTAGACCTTCACCAGCCAGTCCTCCGGCGGCCGCTCGGCCGTGAAGCCCGCCTCGACCAGCGCCTCCAGCGCCTTCTCGACGTCGGACTCCCGGATGAGGAAGTCGACGTCGTGCTCGCTGGAGTGGCCGCCGTGGGCGTACACGGCGAAGCTGCCGCCCAGTGCGAACGGGATGTCGGACTGCTTGAGCACGGCGGCGACCTTCTTGAGGGTGTGCAGAAGACTCTCGTCCCCGCGCTCGGCCATCTGGGTCTCCCGTCGGTCGTGAACTGGCGGTTGATTCCAACTTCGATACCCGGCATTCCGGTCGCCCACACCTGCGTCGGTGGCGGTTAGGTGCGAACACGGCATAACCGGGACATAGTGCCGGCCCGGAGAGCGTGGGTCCGATAGCCTGGGCAAGGTGGTGAGATCACTGCGGAGGCGCCGCCACCCGGGCCGGTTGCGCACCGTCGCCCTGATCGGCATCGACGGCTCGGGCAAGACCACCCAGGCGCACCGGCTCGCCGAGGAGCTCACCGCGGCCGGGCGCCCTGCCACCTACCACCGCAACGCCGGGGGCCGGCGCTGGCTCGGCCGGCTCGCCCACCGCCTCGGCCGTCCGGACGCGCAGCGGCTCGTCGGCCGCGACGGGTTGCTCGCGGTGGAGTCGGTGCTGCGCTGGCTCGCGATCGCCGCCGCGCTGGTCAGTTGCCTTCTCACCGGCCGGACGGCGGTGATGGACCGGTACGCCGCCTGCCAGTACGCCAGCATCCGCGCACACGGCGGGCACCGCTGGGAACGGCTTGCGCGCGCCGGCTACCGGGTCTTCCCGCGGCCGCAGGTGACGTTCCTGCTCGCCGTGGACCCGGCCGAGGCGTACCGGCGGATCGAGCGGCGGGGCACCGACCACGAGACGATGGGCTGGCTCACGGCCGCGGACACCGCCTACCGGGCGCTGCCGGAGTACCCGACCTTCGTCCTGGTCGACGCGGGCGCGTCGCCCGAGGAGGTGTCCCGGCAGATCCGCGACCACCTCGACGGCCTGTTCCCCGGTCGGCACGGGCCCGACCCGGCCGGCGACGGGTCACGGGACGCCCCGCCGGCCGGAGACGCGGGCGCGGAGTCGCTGGCGGCCCGGACCGGCCCGTGACGGCGGTCTCAGGCCCGGCCGTAGACCGGCACCGCCGCGCCGCTGGTCGGTGACGACTCGTCGGAGGCCAGGAACCGGATCACCGAGGCGATCTCCGCCGGGGCGACCCAGCGTGAGTGGTCGGCGTCCGGCTGGGCGGCCCGGTTGGCCGGGGTGTCGATGACGCTGGGCAGCACCGTGTTGCACCGCACACCGAAGCGGCGGTACTCGACGGCCACCGCGTTGGCGAAGGCGAGCACGGCCGCCTTGGCGGTGGCGTAGCCGGCCGCCCCGGGGAAGGGGTTGGTCGCCGCCCGGGCGGAGACGCACACCACCGCCCCGCCGCCGGCCGCCACGAGGTGCGGCAGCGCCGCCCGGGTGACCAGGTGGGTGGGGCGGAGGTTCGCCGTGAACATCCGCTCGAACTCCTCGACCGGGGTCTCGTGCACGAGGCCGCCGCTCGCGTACCCGCCGACCAGGTTCACGACGGCGCGCAACGGCGCCGACGGGTCGCCGGCGGCCGCCGCCACGGCCCGGGCGACGGACTCCGGGTCGGTGAGGTCCGCGACCGGCCGGTCCGCGTCGCCGGCCGCCGGGGCCGTCGGAGTCCCGCTCGGCCGCTGCGGTAAGACCACCCGCCAGCCCGCCTCCACGAAGGCGGCCGTGACCGCCCCGCCCAGCCCACCCGTGCCTCCGGTGACCAGCACACTGCGTCGCGCCATGCGGCACACGCTAGCGCCGCCCGCCTCCGGCGGTGGCCCGGGTGTCCCCGCGGGTGACGCCGGGTCGTCCGATCCCGGCCTGCCGGACCGGCCGCCCGTCGACGCCGTACGGTTGGACCTGGCCCGGATGCCCGCGCCGCGGGCCGCCCTCCGGGATGGTGGAGCCGGCCCGGCGGCTGACGCGTCGGCACCGTGGGGATGGCACGCTGTCCCGCGGGACGGAGTACGGCGGCGGTACTTTCCCCAACACGCGCAGTCATGGTTGACGCTCACGCCTCGTGAAAGTAAGTTTCATCCGTGGCGAAGAGTCCGAAGATTTCTGCGAGTCACGAGCCTGGTGGACTGATCGTCCACATCAGTGGCTTGCTCCCGTCGCTGTCGCCGGCCGAACAGCGGGTCGCCCGGTTGGTCGTCGCCGACCCGGCCGACGCCGCACGCCGGACGATCACGGATCTCGCCACCGCAGCCGAGACCTCCGAGGCGACCGTCATCCGGTTCTGCCGCTCGGTCGGCATGGACGGCTACCCGCAGCTACGCATCCGGCTCGCCGCCGAGGCCGCCCGCCGCGTGGAGCCCCCGGACGCCCGGGTGGTCGGCGGTGACATCCCGCCCGGCGCCGACCTGGCCCAGATCATCGCGACGATCGCCTTCAACGACGCCCGGGCCGTGGAGGAGACCGCCGAGCAGCTCGACCCGGCCGTCTGCGAGCAGGTGGTCGACGCGATCGCGGGCGCCGGCCGGATCGACGTCTACGGCGCCGGCGCGAGCGGCTTCGTGGCGTCGGACTTCCAGCAGAAGCTCCACCGCATCGGCCGCACCGCCTTCTACTTTCCGGACGTGCACACCGCGCTCACGTCGGCGGCGCTGCTGGGGCGGGGCGACGTGGCCGTCGGCATCTCGCACACCGGCACCACCTCCGACGTGATCGAGGTGCTCGAGCAGGCCCGCGCCCGCGGCGCCGCCACGGTGGCGCTCACCAACTTCCCGCGCTCCCCGATAACCGAGGTGGCCGACTTCGTGCTCACCACGGCGGCCCGGGAGACGACCTACCGCTCCGGAGCGATGGCGAGTCGCCTCGCCCAGCTCACCGTCGTCGACTGCCTCTTCGTCGGCGTGGCCGCCCGGAACCGGGCCCGGGCGAAGAAGGCCCTCGAGGTGACCGCCGAGGCCGTCCAGTCACACCGGGTGGGCGGCGGACGGAGGCGGGCATGACGGCCGGCGCCGTGGAGCCGGACGAGGTGTCGTCACCCGCACCGGCCGCCCGCCCGGCCGTCCGGGTGGGCGCCCCCACCGAACACCGCAACCCGCTCAGCGCCGATCTCGACCTGATGTCGACCCGGGACGTGCTCACGGTGATCAACGACGCGGACCGCCGGGTGCCGGCCGCGGTCGCCGAGGTGCTCGACGAGATCGCCGCCGCCGTCGACCTGGCCGTGGCGGCGCTGCGGGGCGGCCACCGGGTGCACTACTTCGGCGCCGGCACGTCAGGCCGGCTCGGCGTGCTCGACGCGGCCGAGCTGGCCCCCACCTTCAACTCACCCCGGGACTGGTTCTGCGCCCACCTGGCGGGCGGGCCGGACGCGGTCTGGCGGGCCGTCGAGGACGCCGAGGACGACGACCGGGGCGGCGCCGCCGACGCGGCCGACTGCGTACGCACCGGTGATCTCGTGGTCGGTTTGGCCGCGAGCGGGCGCACCCCGTACGTCCTGGGCGCGCTCGCCGCGTCCCGCGCCAAGGGCGCCGCGACGGTGCTGGTGTGCGCCAATCCGGAGGCGGAGGCGGCCGGCTCGGTGGACGTCTTCATCGGGGTGGACACCGGACCGGAGGTGGTCACCGGGTCGACCCGGATGAAGGCGGGCACCGCGCAGAAGCTGGTGCTCAACGCGTTCTCGACCGCTGTGATGGTCCGCCTGGGCCGGGTCTACTCGAACCTCATGATCGACATGGTGGCGACCAACGCCAAGCTCCGCGGCCGGATGATCTCGATCCTGGTGGAGGCGACGGGCTGCTCGGAGGAGGTGTCCCGGCGGGCGCTCACCGAGGCCGACGGCGACCTGAAGGTCGCCCTGGTGTCGCTGGTCTCCGGTGCCGGGATCCCGGCCGCACGCACCGCCCTGGCCCGTTCGGCCGACCAGGTACGCGGCGCCCTCGCCCTGCTCGCCCCCTGACCGCGCCGGCGACGTCCGTCACGTCCGCCCGCCAGCACGTCCTGATCAACGCCGGATCACCGGCGTCGGGTATCCGCCGTCCCGGGCCGCCCGGGGCCGGCGCAACGGAGATCACCCGGCCTTCCGTCAGGTGCCCGACTTTGATCTCCGGCCGCGCTCCCCGGGCCCGGGCATAGAACCGGGCAGCGGATTGTTCACCATGGCGCGGGGTAATACCGATCCCGTGGATGAACCGACCCGACCGCTGGTGCGTATTCGGCAGTGACCAGGATCGCACCAGGCTGGTGACCCGGGTCGCTGTCCCCACCGACGAGCGGTGTTGCCATTGAAGGGGCGGACGGCGATCCGTCGATCCACCGACCCCGTGCGTGGTGCCCATCGGCGAGCAACCCGGCGGGGAGCTGACAGCAAACATGGACCGTGCTCTCAGCTACTACTCAGGCATTCGTGACACTTTCGACTCACGACATGGAATCCCTGACACGTCTCATCTGTTGTGTAGGTGTCAGCACCGACGGGCACAGCGGAAGTTACGGGGGGCTGACGGACGTGGGGATGGCAAGGAACCGGGCAACCGGCGCGAGCGAGGGGACCGTGGGCAACGTGGACAAGAACATCGGCATGCGAACCGACGAGGTCGCCGAGGAGCGTGACCTGGTCGGCGTCTACCTGCACGAGATCTCCCGGACGCCACTGCTGGACGCCGCCAAGGAGGTCGACCTCTCCAAGGCGATCGAGGCCGGCCTCTACGCTGAGCACCTGCTCGACGAGGACCGCGTCCCCGCGGGTGTCGACCGGGACGAGCTGGAGCGGCTCGTCGTCGAGGGGGAGCGGGCGAAGGACCTCTTCATCCGCGCGAACCTGCGACTGGTCGTGTCGATCGCCCGCCGGTACGTGCGCTCGGGCATGCCCATGCTGGACCTGATCCAGGAGGGCAACACGGGCCTCGTTCGGGCGGTCGAGAAGTTCGACTACGAGCGCGGCTACAAGTTCTCCACCTACGCCACCTGGTGGATCCGCCAGGCGATCAGCCGGGCGATCGCCCAGCAGGAGCGCACCGTGCGGCTGCCGGTGCACCTGGTGGAGGACGTCAACCGGATGCGCAACGTGGCGCGCCAGCTCACCCGCGAGCTGGGCACCGACCCGGAGCCGGAGCAGATCGCGGCGGCCCTCGGCGTGACCGTCGAGCGGGTCAACGAGCTGGTCCGCTGGTCGCAGGACACCGTGTCGCTGGACACGCCGGTCGGCGACGACGGCGACACCAACCTCGGTGACCTGGTGGCCGACAGCGACGCCCCGTCGCCGGAGGACATCGTCCTGACCGGGCTGGAGCGGCAGCGCATCGAGGGCCTGCTCAACCACCTGGACGACCGCTCGGCCGGCATCATGCGGGCCCGCTACGGGCTGGAGGACGGCCGTGAGCACTCCCTCACCGAGGTGGCGTCGCGGTTCTCGCTCTCCCGTGAGCGGATCCGGCAGCTGGAGATCCAGGCCCTCGGCCGGCTCCGCGAGCTGGCCCGGGCGGAGGGGCTGCAGGCGGCCTGAGCTGGTAGTAATGACGAGGAACGGCCGGCGTCCGATAGGGGGACGCCGGCCGTTCCGCGTGCCGGGGGTCAGCGCACGCGACCGTAGCCGTGGATGGGCATCAGGTTCATGCCGCGCTTGAGCACGTTGCGGCCGGCGCTCGGCGCGTCGATCACCTGGCCGCCGCCGACATAGAAGGCGACGTGCCCGAGACCGCTGTAGAACACCAGGTCACCCGGGCGCAATTCGCCGCGGCCGATGTGGGCGACGGCGCCCCACTGCATCCGGGCGTTGTGCGGCAGGGATTTCCCGGCGGCCCGCCAGGCCGCCGAGGTGAGACCCGAGCAGTCGTAGCCGTCCGGCCCGGACCCGCCCCAGACGTACGGCTTTCCGATGGCGCCGTAGGCGTAGCGGACGGCGACGCCGGCCTGGCCGGACACGGCCGGAGCCTCCGCGGCGGCCTGCGCCCGGGGCGCGGACGGAGCCTCGGTCGCCCGACCGTACGCCTCGCGCCGCAGCTCGTAGAGCCTCGCGAGGTCGCGTTCGATACGCGTCTTCGTGGTGGCCAGCGTGCGGGCCTGGGCGGCCTGGCGCGCGAGCACGGTGTTCAGCCGGTTCTTCTCGTCGATGAGCCGGCGCTGGCTGGTCGTGAATCCGTCGATCCGTTCCTGGCGCTGCTGCGTCAGCCGATCGATGGTGCCGAGCCGGTCGATCAGGGCGGCCGACCCGCCGGGACGCAGCAGCGCGTCCGCGGTCCGCAGCCCACCCGTCTTGTACGCCGTCGCCGCGAACTCACCCAGGTCGGCCCGGCTCTGCGCGGCCTCCCGTTCGAGCGGGCCGATCCGCGACTGTAATCGGACCACCGCGGCCTCGTTCGCCTTGATGTCCTCGCGGATCTTGTTGTACGACTCCACGACCCGCTCCAGCTCGGCCGAGGACCGTTCGATCCGCCGGGTCAGGTCGGCGGGGGACGGTTCGGCGTGAGCCGCCGCCGCGGGGGCGACCAGAGCGGCCGACAGGCCGGCGACCGCCAGGGTGCGCAGCAGGTTGGTCTTCAGGGATGACAAGAGCGAAAGGCTCCTCTCCCACGGCCGCCGGTGGGTGCTGACGCCCCCGGCGACACCGGACCGGGGCCCTCCGGATGGTGGGCGCTGGGCCGGGCCGGCCCGCCCAACCTAACCCGGGACGGGAGTCGCCCGCAGTGGAAGACGGGACGAATGTTGGCAAAGTGGCGGGAAGCGTCCGCTGCGACGCGTGACCCACTGTGATCACCAACGAGGCGTCCACGCGGAGGACGCGCCAGGCTTGTCGCTTTTGTTCAGACAATGGCATTCGTCGTTCTGGGCGTATGCCGCCGGACAGCAACACGTGATAACCGACAAAGACGGAAATGGATTCCCATTCCTGGTCATGCCCCGCCCGCGTGCCTGGTCGGTGAGTCGGTTAAACGGCGGTCTTCGCTGGCAGGGCCACAACACAATGAACCCGCGGGGCCGGGATTCCCGTCGACCGGCATTGATGCCTCCGACGTCGACGGGCCGACCCGGCGAACCGCCGCGGGAGGAATGACGTGAATCCTGAAGGCGCGACCACACGGGTGCCGGGATCACCCAGGGTGACCGGCTCGAGGAACACGCTGCTCTACGCACGGCCCGGCATCATCGTGACGATCGACCGGTTCACCGTGGGCCGCAACACCTTCCGGGTCGCCCACCTGACCCACCTGCGCAGCACCCGCGGCCCCCACGACCGGATCGCCGTCCGGGCCGTGGCCACGAGCGGAGCGATGATCGGCGGAGTGGGCCTGCTGCTCGGCTTCAGCGGTGGGCTGCAACGGCTCACCGCCGGGGCGTACCTGATCTTCGGAGCGGTCCTGCTCGTGCCCGCGCTGCTCGCGCTGGCGGGCGACCGCTGGCGGCCGCCCGCGTACGAGTTGCGGGGCATCTACCGGGGCGAGGAGGTGCTGCTGTTCAGCACCGACGACGAACGGCAGTTCGGCCAGGTCACCCGGGCGCTCGTGCGGGCCCGGGAGATGAACCGGTACGGCGGCTGGAACGAGCCGCTGGCCTCGGTCGACCCCTGGCGACCGAGCCGCTGACCGGTCGGCGCCGGCCGGGCCGACCCCACCGGCGCCGACCGGCTCAGCCGGGATCGAACTGGGCCGCTTGTCAGCCGGCGACCGGCTCCGGGGTGCGCTCGGCGGGCCGGTGCAGCCAGTTCGTCACGCGCCGCTCGGCGTAGAAGGACACGAACGGCACCGTGCCCGCGAGCATCACGGCGAGCATCCGCTTCAGCGGCCAGTCCGCGCGGCGGCCCAGGTCGAAGGCGGCCACCAGGTAGACCATGTAGAGGAACCCGTGCGCCGGGCCGACGGTCTCCACGACGACCGGGTTGTCGAACGCGTACTTCAGCGGCATCCCGATCACGACCAGCACGATCAGCACCACACCCACGATCCAGGCGATCGCGCGGTACCGGGTAAGGGCTCCGCCCACCTCTGTCCGTCCTTCCGAACCCGGCTCAGCCGGGATAGTCACCGGGCTTCGCGCCCGGATTCGCGTTCAACCATGACAGGTAGCGGTTGTAGGCGGCCAGGTCGGCGTCCTCCGGACCGTCGGCCGCGGCCGGCACCCGGGCCACCCGGACCGGCCGGCGGACGACCGGACGCGCCGCCGGCCCGTCGGGCCCGCCGCCCGCGACGGCGGTCGGCTCGGGAGTGACGGCGACCTGCTCGACGGGCAGGACGCCGCCGCGCAGGGTGTGCCGCACCTCACGCCACCAGACGAAGACCACGAACCCCGCGAAGATCGGCCACTCGAATGCGTACGCCCAGCTGAGCGTGTTGCCGCCGGCGGCCCGGCTGATCTGCCACCAGCCCAGCGCGAGGAACGCGACGACCAGCACGACCGTGGCCACGTGGCGTGCGATCCACGCCGGGGTCCAGAGCCGCTTCATGGCATCGAGGGTACCGGGACGGGCGGCGCTCTCCGACGCGGTGTCGTAGTTGTCGCCGACGTGGCGTGGTTTGGTGGCACCCGCTGTGGGCAACCGTCTAGACGCCAGCCCAAACGAGACCAGGGGGGCGATGATGACCGGATCCGTACGACAGGACGGCTACCCGTCGAGCGGCGCGAGCGACGCCAGCCCGGAGGAGCGGGTCACCGAGTGGAGCGGCGACCACCTCGCCGACCCGGCCACCGCCGGCCCGGACCTGGACGGCGAGCTGGGCGTCGACCCCGGTGAGCTGACCGACGAGGACCTGATCCGCGAGATGCACAGCCTGCACCGCACCCGGCTGGACACGCTGCGGCACGCGTCCGACTCCGCGCTCGCCCACCACCTGCGTCGCACCGCGGAGCTGGAGACCGAGTACCTGGCCCGGCACCCGGGCCGCGAGGTCGACCCGAGCCGGCTGCGGGACGAGTGATGGCGCACGCCGAGCGCGGCATGTCCGCGCCACCGGAGGTCGTCTTCAACACCGCGACCGATCCGGCCCGGGCGTCCGCCTGGTTGCCCGCGCCGCTGCGCAGCGACGGCGCCCCGACGCCGGAGATCCGGGGCGAGGAGCTGAGCGCGCGGTGGCGCGCCCCCTCCCCGGCGGACCTCACGGCCGAGATCCGGGTGGGCCCGGAGGACTCCGGCGGCGCCCGCATCCGGTTCGACCTCGCCGGCGAGACCGGCCGTCCGGACGCCGACCGGCTGGCCACCGAGGCGCTGGACAACCTGGCCCGCGAGGTGGCCGACAACCTCCAGGCCGGCTGAGTCGGCGGCCGGTGGCCGCGCCGACCCCGCCACCCGACCGCGGGAGACGGCACGCCGCGCCGGCGGTGCGCCGGCGCGTAGGACGTGAGGAGCGAGGAGACCGGGTGACCCCCAACGGCTTGAAGCAGAAGGTGACGCGGCTGCGCCAGGCGTACGCGCCGCACGAACACCGCCCCCTCGGCGGCTA
Organism: Micromonospora costi; assembly: GCF_003626655.1. Classification (GTDB taxonomy): domain Bacteria; phylum Actinomycetota; class Actinomycetes; order Mycobacteriales; family Micromonosporaceae; genus Micromonospora; species Micromonospora costi. The sequence goes on along the minus strand of NZ_RBAN01000003.1, from coordinate 94,593 downwards.
CCTGGCGGCCATGGGCACGTACGCGGGCGTGACGGCGGCACTCGCCGGCGCGGCCCGGCTGACCGGGCGGCCGGTGCCGGAGCGTCCGGCTCCGTCCGACGTGGTGCTGCTGTCCATCGCCACGCACAAGTTGAGCCGCCTGCTGTCGAAGGACGCGGTGACCAGCCCGCTGCGCGCCCCGTTCACCCGCTACGACCGGCCGATCGGCAGCGGCGAGGTCATGGAGGAGGTGCGCGACTCGGGCAGCTCCACCCGGCACGCGATCGGGGAGCTGCTGAGCTGCCCGTTCTGCCTCGCCGTCTGGGTCGCCACCGGCCTCACCGGCGGCCTGGTGCTGGCTCCGCGGCTGACCCGCCTGGTGGCCACGGCGCTCACGGCGGTGGCCGCGTCCGACTTCCTCCAGATGGGGTACGCGGTGGCCCAGCAGGCCGCCGAGGGCGGCGGCCACGAGGAGGACTAGACCCCGACCACGCGGAAGGGCCGGCGACCCGCGCCGGCCCTTCCGTACGTCTGGTGCTCAGGTCGGTGTGGTGCCGTGGTCCTCACCGGCCCAGCCGCGGGACCGCTCCGGCTCCCGCTCGCCCTCGTCGGCGCCGGTCACCACGTCGCGGTCGACCGCCGTCCGCTCGTGCTCGTTGGCGAAGTCCGGGTCGGGCAGGGTGTCCACACCCTCCGGGGGCTGTCCCAACGCCGGGACGTTCTCGTGCTGCTCCTCGTGGCGGGCCATGGCGCTCTCCTCTCACCGGGGGCTGCGGGGGTTCGGCTCAGGTGACCGAGCCGCCGAGCAGGTCCGCGGCCTCGTCGACCGAGTACTCCCCCTCGGGCAGGGCGGCGATGCGGGTGAGCCAGTCCGCGGGAAGCTCCGCGGCCACCGCCCGGCGGTAGATCGTCGCCTGGGTGACCCGCTCCTGGCCGTGGTACAGGTCTTCGAGCAGGTCGTCGAGGCGGCGGGTGTCGGTCTCGTCGGTCACGGGTGCGTCGTCGGTCACGCCGATCAGCTACCCCGGCCGAAAAGGGCCAAACGCCCACCCACCCCCGGAACCCGTCCCCCGCCCGCCCGCCCGCCCACCCGCCCCTCACCCCGGTGATCAAGAGGTTTGCGTCAGATCCGGCGGCTTCCGAGACGCAAAGCTCTTGATCACGAGGGTGGACCGGCGAGGGCGGACGGGGAGGGGGTCAGGCTGGGGTTGGGAGGGTGGCGCGGCGGGCGCGGACGGCCTTGGCCAGCTGGTCGAGGACGTCCGCCGTGGTGTCCCAGCCCATGCAGGCGTCGGTGACGGACAGGCCGTACTCCAGCTCGCGGGTCGGGTCCAGGTCCTGACGGCCGGGCTGGAGGAACGACTCCAGCATGATGCCGACGATGCCGCGCTGGCCGGCCGCGAGCTGCGCGGCCACGTCGGCGGCCACCAGCGGCTGGTTGCGGTGGTCCTTGCCGCTGTTGGCGTGGCTGGCGTCGACGACCACCCGCTCCGGCAGGCCGGCCGCCCGCAGCAGGTCGAGCGCCCCGGCCACCGATTCGGCGTCGTAGTTGGGCCGGCCGCCGCCACCGCGCAGCACGAGGTGGCCGTCCGCGTTCCCGCGCGTGTGCATGATCGCCGGGGTGCCGGACACGTCGATGCCGGGGAAGACGTGCGGTACGCCGGCCGCGCGGATCGCGTCCACCGCCGTGCTGATGCTGCCGTCCGGGCGGTTCTTCATCCCGATCGGCATGGACAGCCCGGAGGCGAGCTGTCGGTGTACCTGGCTCTCGACCGTCCGGGCCCCGATGGCGCCCCAGCCCACCGTGTCCGCGATGTACTGCGGCGTGATCGGGTCGAGGAACTCGCAGCCCACGGGCAGGCCGAGGCGCAGCACGTCGAGCAGGAGCGCCCGGGCCAGCCGCAGGCCCGTGTTCACGTCGCCCGAGCCGTCCAGCCCGGGGTCGTTGATGAGGCCCTTCCAGCCGACCGTCGAGCGCGGCTTCTCGAAGTAGACCCGCATCACGATGAGCAGGTCGTCGGCGAGCCGATCGGCGGCCTCGCGCAGCCGTCGGGCGTAGTCCAGGGCGGCGGCCGGGTCGTGCACCGAGCACGGCCCGACGACCACCAGCAGGCGGTCGTCGGCGCGGTCGAGCACCTTGGCGACCGCGCGCCGGTCGGCCAGTACGGCCGAGGCGAGCGAGTCGTCCAGGGGCAGCTCGTGGTGCAGCAGGGCCGGGGTGGTCAGCGGCACGACGCGGTCGATCCGCTGGTCGCTGACCCGGTCGGTCTCCGGGGTCGTCACGGTGGGCATCCTTTCGCCGACCGCGCCGGGGCCGGTGCCCGGGTCGAGCCGGCTGCTCGTACGCGAAAGGGCAGGAACCCGAGGCCCTGCCCTTGCCGGCTCGAAGAGAGGTGACGTCAGATCATGGTGAAGTCACCGGCTCCTCCAGCCGGCTGCCTAAACCATCGATACGACCGCGTCACGGGGGCCAGCCTACCCGACGGATCCGGTCGGTCACACCCCGACGCCGCGGACGCCACCCCGCGGGCGGCGCGGGCGTGCCGGCGGCGGGGCCGGGGTATGAGGGGTGCCATGAGCGACGAGCACAGCGAGCCCGACCGTGTCGAGACCCGGTCGCACCTGCTGCCCGAGGAGGCGGTGGTCGGGAGCGACGACCCGGAGGCGCAGGCCGAGGCGATCCTCACCGAGTCGGACGACCGGGAGGACCGGAACATGGCGCCCGACACGGTGCTGGAGCACCGCACCTCGGATCAGACCGTGACCCCGAGCGAGCCGCCGGACTGAGCCGAGGCGCCGCGGGCCGCGCGGGACCCCCGGTAGGTCTGGTCCCGCAGCCACGCCAGCGGTCCGGTCGCGCGCAGCCCGGCCGGCACGTTGCCGATCGGGTCGAACGCCAGGGCGGCGTCCTGCCGGGCGCTGAGCTGGTCGCCGACGCTGACCTCGCCGAGCGGTCGCCACGGTCCCACGGCGGAGGCGACGGCGAGCACCAGGCGGGGCTCGCCCGTCCGGGCCGCGGTGGCCACCTGCGCGAGGCTGCGGCCGAGGTCCGGCGACTCCGGGTCGGCGAGCAGGCCGAGCCACACCCGGCGGCGGGCCGTCCGCAGCGGCGTGACCGTGCTGTACGTCCCCGCGAAGCGCCGCCGGGGCAGCGACATCGCCCGCAGCAGCGGTGGCGCCGCGCTGGAGCCGACCAGCAGGTCGAACGGGCCGGCGGCGTGCAGCCGCACCGCCAGCCCGAGCACGTCCGGCCAGCTCCCCGGTGTCGACAGGCCCTTGGAGAAGCGGATGGTCGCCGGGTACCGGCCCGGCTGGTCGAGCAGGGCGACACCGGTCGGCGGGCCGGGCGTACCCCAGATCGTCACCTCGCCGGTGAACGAGCGGCCGTCGGGGTGGAACAGCCGGGCCCGCCGCAGGCGGGCCAGGACGGCGGAGGCGCGGCGGACAGCGGCGGCCGCGCGCGCCGCGGCGCCGGGCGCGGACGGGCGGACGGTGGGCGCGGACATGGACCCCCCGTACCCGGGCACGCGCCGTCAATGCGCCGGGCCGCACCGGCTCGCCCGACGCCCGCGCGTCCCCTTTCCGCCTGCGCGATCGGATAGCGTCGTCCCATGCCCGACAGCGGTTACCCCTGGCCCATCGAGACGACCCGACTGGACAACGGCCTGCGCGTGGTGGTGAGCGAGGACCGCACCGCGCCGGCGGTCGCGGTGAACCTCTGGTACGACGTCGGCTCCCGGCACGAGCCGCAGGGGCAGACCGGCTTCGCCCACCTCTTCGAGCACCTGATGTTCGAGGGCTCGGTGAACGTCGCGAAGACCGAGCACATGAAGTTGATCCAGGGCTCCGGCGGCTCGCTCAACGCCACCACCAACCCGGACCGGACCAACTACTTCGAGACGGTCCCGGCCGAGCACCTCGAACTGGCCTTCTGGCTCGAGGCTGACCGGATGGGCGGCCTGGTGCCGGCGCTGACCCAGGAGACGCTGGACAACCAGCGGGACGTGGTCAAGAACGAGCGCCGCCAGCGCTACGAGAACGTGCCGTACGGGGACGCCTGGCTGCGGCTGCTGCCCCTGCTCTACCCGCCGGGCCACCCGTACCACCACGCCACGATCGGTTCGATGGCCGACCTGAACGCCGCCGACCTCGCGACCTTCCAGGCGTTCCACCGGACCTACTACGCGCCCAACAACGCGGTGCTCACCGTGGTCGGCGACGCCTCGGCCGCCGAGGTGTTCGCGCTGGCCGACAAGTACTTCGGCGGCATTCCGGCGCGCGCGGACATCCCGCCCGCGCCGGACGGCCGGACGGTCCCGGCCACCGGGCGGCCCGCGGTCGAGACGGTCACCGCCGAGGTGCCGGCTCCCCGGGTGTACGTGGCGCACCGCACCCACCCGTTCGGCAGCGCCGGCTACGACGTGGTGACGGTGCTGGCCGCCGTGCTGGGCAGCGGCCGGGGCAGCCGGCTCTACCAGCGGCTCGCCGACGGCGAACGGATCGCCCAGCCGGACCTGGTCGGGGCGTACGGGGTGGACCTGGCGCACGCGCCCGCGCCGCTGATCGCGACCGCGACCGCCCGTCCCGGTGTCGGCGCCGAGCGGCTCGCCGCCGGGCTGCACGCCGTGGTGGACGAGCTGGCCACCGTTCCGGTCACCGCCGCCGAGCTCGACCGCGCCAAGGCGCTGCTCAGCACGGCGTGGTGGCGCCAGATGTCCACCGTGGACGGCCGCGCGGACACGCTCGGCCGGTACGCCACCCAGTTCGGCGACCCGGCCAAGGCCGCCGAGCGGCTGCCCGCCTGGCTCGCGGTGACCGCCGAGCAGATCGCCGAAGCCGCCGCCGAGGTCCTCGCCGCCGACGACCGGGTGACCCTGACCTACCTCGCCGAGGAGAAGCCATGACGCTGATCACCGCCCGCCCCGGGCCGGGCGCCGCCCGCCCGTACCGGTTCCCGCCGGTGGTCCGCCGCACCGTGGCCGGCGGTCGGGTGGTCGCCGCGCACCTGCCCGGGCAGAACCTCGCCGTGGCGCTGCTGCTGCTCGACGCCGGCGCCGAGCGGGAGCCCGTCGGCAAGGAGGGGCTCGGCGGGGTGCTCGCGAAGGCGCTGGAGGAGGGCACCGCCCAACGTGACGCGGCCGCGTACGCGCTCGCCGTCGAAGGGCTCGGCACCGAGCTGGTCGCGGGGCTGGACTGGGACTCGTTCCAGGTCAGCGTGCAGGTGCCGGTGGACCGGCTGAACGCCGCCGTGGAACTCCTCGCCGAGGCGGTCCGCACGCCCCGGCTCGACCCCGCCGACGTCGCCCGGGTGCGGGACGACGAGGCGACGGCGCTGCGGATGGACTGGGCCAACCCGGGCCCGCGGGCCGACGCGGCGCTGCGCGCCGACCTGTTCGGCGCGGAGAACCGCTGGGGCCGCCCGATGTACGGCGACCCGGACTCGGTCGCCGGCCTCGACGTCGAGGACGTGCGGGTCTTCCACTCCGAGTGGTTCATCCGGCCGGGCACCCTCATCGTGGCCGGCGACCTGGACCGCGTCGACCTGGACGCGCTCGCCGCCGCGGCGTTCGCCGGCACCGGTGGCGGCCCGGTCGAGCGGGGCGGCCCGATCCAGACGCCGCCGCGCGCCGAGCGGCGGATCATCCTGGTCGACAGGCCCGGCTCGGTGCAGTCCACGCTGCGGCTGGGGCACCCGTCCCCGCACCGCGCCCACCCCGACCACGTGCCCATGACGCTCGCCGGCACCGTGCTCGGCGGCGCCTTCACCTCCCGGCTCAACCACCTGATCCGCGAGGTACGCGGCTACACGTACGGCATCCGGGGCGACTTCGCCTCGTCGCGGCGGTTCGGCCGGTTCGCCGTCAGCTCCGGGGTGCAGACGGCCGTCACCGCCCCGGCCCTGGTCGAGTCGGTCGGCGAGATCGCCCGTACGCAGAGCGGCGGCGTCACCGAGGAGGAACTGGCGGTCGCCCGCTCCTGGCGGGCCGGGCAGCTGTCGGTGGAACTGCAGACCCCGCGCGCCATCGCCTCGGCCCTGACCACGCTCGTGGTGCACGACCTGCCGGACGACTACCACGCGCGGCTGCGCGAGGCGCTGCTCGCCGCCGACGTGGAGCAGGTGAGCGCCGCGGCCGCGGCCCACCTGCACGCGGATTCGCTCACCCTCGTCGTGGAGGGCGACGCCGCCGTGATCCGGGACGAACTCGCGGCCAGCGGTCTCGGCGACATCGTCGACGTGGCGCCCGGGTCCCGCCGCTGAACCACCCGCCGGGGTGTCCGAGGTGTCGGGCACCCCGGCGGTGGGCGCGGTGTGATCTCGGTCGCGTCGCGGCCCCCGGCGAAGGGCGGCCGTGCGGCGCCGGGCCGCCCGGTCCGGCCGGCGATGCTCCGGCGGGACGCCGTGGTGGCCCGCCAATCTTCCGTGGCTCGGCGTCGCCGGGCGGTTTCGTTGCGGGCGGGCGATGGTGGCGGGGCTCCGCCGGGACCGGCCGCGGTCTGTGACGCCGGGCGCGGGCGGTGGGAAAGCCTTCCCGGTCGGAGGGTCGGCGTAGGTAGCCTCGCGGGCATGAGGATCGGCATTGTGGGGGCCACCGGCCAGGTCGGTGGCGTGATGCGGCAGGTGCTGGCGGAACGGGAGTTTCCGGCGGAGCAGGTGCGGTTGTTCGCCTCGGCCCGGTCGGCGGGTCGCACGCTGCCCTGGCGGGACGGCGAGGTCACCGTGGAGGACGCGGCCACCGCCGACTACTCCGGGCTCGACATCGCCCTCTTCTCGGCCGGCAAGGGCACCGCGAAGGAGCTGGCTCCCCGGGTCGCCGCGGCCGGCGCCGTGGTGATCGACAACTCCTCGGCGTTCCGGATGGACCCGGACGTGCCGCTGGTCGTCGCCGAGGTCAACCCGCACGCCGCCGCCGTACGCCCGAAGGGCATCATCGCCAACCCGAACTGCACCACGATGGCCGCCATGCCGGTGCTGCGCCCGCTGCACGCGGAGGCCGACCTGGTCGGCCTCGTGGTCTCGACCTACCAGGCGGTCTCCGGCGCCGGCCTGGCCGGTGTCGCCGAGCTGGACGAGCAGGTGCGCAAGGTCGCGGAGCACGCCGCGGGGCTCGCCTTCGACGGCGCGGCCGTGGAGTTCCCCGCGCCGCGCGCGTTCGCCCAGCCGGTCGCGTTCAACGTGCTGCCGCTCGCCGGGTCGATCGTCGACGACGGCTCCTTCGAGACGGAGGAGGAGCAGAAGCTCCGCAACGAGAGCCGCAAGATCCTCGAGATTCCCGGGCTCCCGGTCTCCGGCACCTGCGTCCGCGTCCCGGTCTTCACCGGCCACTCCCTGCAGATCAACGCCCGGTTCGCCCGGCCGATCAGCCCGCGGCGGGCCCGGGAGCTGCTCGACGGCGCACCCGGCGTGGTGCTCGCCGACGTCCCCACGCCGCAGCTCGCGGCCGGCCGGGACCCGGTGTACGTCGGGCGCATCCGGGCCGACGAGACCGTGGCGCACGGGCTGGCCCTCTTCTGCTCGAACGACAACCTGCGCAAGGGCGCCGCGCTCAACGCCGTGCAGATCGCCGAGCTGGTCGCCGCCGAGCGCCGCTGAACGCCGCCGCGCCGCACCGGGTCCCGGCCCGCGCCGCCGCGCGCCGGGCTCGCGCCTCCGGGCGCGGCCCGGCGGCGGCCGGCCAACCCGGCCGGCCCGGCCCGGCGTGTATGGATCGGAGATTGGATCGTGCGAGGTGGAGGACGTCGTGGCCGATGAGCGTACGCAGCAGGCGTTGACGGACCTGGTGGCCTGCGGCCGGCTGGGCGTGCTGGCGACCATCAAACGGGACGGGCGGCCGCAGCTGTCCAGCGTGAATTACGCGTTCGACCGGGACGCGGGCGTCATCCGCGTCTCGTTGACCGCCGACCGGGCCAAGACCGCCAACCTCCGCCGGGACCCGCGCGCCAGCTTCCACGTGAGCAGCGCCGACGGCTGGGCGTACGCGGTGGTCGAGGCACGCGCCGAGCTGACCCCGGTCGCCGCGGACCGGACCGACGCCACCGTGGAGGAGCTGATCGGGCTCTACCGGTCGGTCCAGGGCGAACACCCCGACTGGGACGACTACCGGCGGGCCATGGTCGACGATCGTCGCCTCGTACTGCGGATGCACGTCGAGCGCATCTACGGCCTGCCGCCGCGCGGCTGACCACTCGGCGGCCGGCCGTCGCCGCCCCCTGCGGCGAGGACGTCCCCGACGCGCGCACGCTCCCGGGCGGGACGGCGGCGCTTCTTCCGGCTGGAGCGGGCCCGTGGGGTGTTCGGGCTGTTCGCGTTCGGTGGGGCCGGCCTGGTGGGGTTCCTGGCCAGCCCTCCCGTCGCGCTCGGGATCTTCCTGTTCCTGCCGGTGTTCTCCGCGACGTCCGTCGTCGGCCTGGACCAGGTCCGTGGCCGGTTGCGCCGGCGCCGGTCCCGCTGACGAGGGTCGCGCCGGCGCCGGCGCCGGCGCCGGCGCCGGCCGGTCGGCCCGCCGGCCGGTCGGCCCGCCGGCCGGTCGGCCCGCCGGCCGGTCGGCCCGCCGGCCGGGCGGACCCGAACGCGTGGCGGCCGGCGTTACCCCGTCGGGGGTGCCGGGTAGACGGCCGTGCCGACACCGAGAGGGGGCACCATGACAACGGTCGGTGAGTTCATGACGACCCGGTTGGTGACGATGAGCGGCGACGACACGCTCACCGCGGCGGCCCAGGAGATGCGCGACAGTGCGATCGGGGACGTGGTGGTGACCGACGGCGGCAACGTGGTCGGCATCGTGACGGACCGGGACATCACGGTCCGGGCCGTGGCGGAGAACATGGACCCTGCCACCACCCGGCTCAACCAGATCACGTCCAAGGACGTGGTCACCGTGAGCCAGTACGACGACGCGGTGTCCGCCGCCGACCTGATGCGCACCTACGCGGTGCGGCGGTTGCCGGTGGTCGACGACGGTCGGCTCGTCGGGCTCGTCTCGATGGGTGACCTCGCCGTCGAGCGTGAGCCGCAGTCGGTGCTCGCCGACATCAGCGCCGACGACCCGAACAACTGACGTCCGCCGCGGACGTGCGCCGGCTCCCCCGGATCACCGGGGGAGCCGTCGCCTGTCGCGACCGTTCCCGCCGTACGGCGAGGAGCCTGCGCGGCGCCGGGACGCCAGCGGCCGGTGCCGACGCCATGGCAGCACGCGCCGGATCACCCGATGCGGGCGAGGTTGACGGCACGCCGGGCGGGGACCCGTCCTCCGACGCCGGCCGGGCCGTCTGGAGCGTCCGTATCCACCTCGGCCGGTCGGCACCGGGCGCGCGACCGGGAGGAGGGACCGGATGCTGGACGCCACCACGAGGTTCTTCGAGGAGATCGACCGGCGGGGGTACGAGCCGCGGCTGGCCAAGACCGCCGGGAAGCTCCGGCTCGACCTGCACGAGGGGCCGCAGACCACGCACTGGCTGCTGCACATCGACCACGGCCGGATCCAGGTGAGCCAGGAGGATCGTGAGGCCGACACGGTGATCGGGACCAGCCCGGCACTGTTCGAGGACATCGCCGCCGGCCGGGAGCACGGGATCGCGGCGATCCTGCGCGGTGACATGACGGTGGCCGGCGACGCCCGGTTGCTGGTGCAGGTGGAACGAATCTTTCCCGGCGACCCGGAGTCCCGCGGGCCCCGCCGACGGTTCCAGCGGGAGGTGCGCTGATGGCGGCGAGCGGCACGATCCGGATCCTGGACGGCAACACGTTCGTGGTCTCCGAGGACACCGGTGACATCGAGGCGACGCCCAGCGAGCCGACCGGCCTGTTCTCCCTGGACACGCGCTTCCTGTCCACGTGGGTGCTGAAGGTCAACGACGAGCGGCTCAACGCGCTCTCCTACGACGACCTCCAGTACTACGAGGCGCGGTTCTTCCTGGTCCCCGGCATGGCCACCCACTACATCGACGCGAAGCTGTCGATCATCCGGGAGCGGGCCGTCGGTGGCAGCTTCCGTGAGCAGATCACGATCCTCAACCACGACGAGAAGGCCGTCGACCTGGAGATCCGGATGGACGCCGGGTCGGACTTCGCCGACCTGTTCCAGGTCAAGGACGAGATCCTCAACAAGAAGGGCGAGATCTACAGCGAGGTCGAGCCCGACCGGCTGCGTCTGGGCTACCGGCGCGGCAACTTCGTCCGCGAGACGGTGATCTCCTCCTCCGCTCCGGCCCGGTACGACTCGCAGGGCTTCGCGTACACCATCCACCTGGAACCGAACGAGCAGTGGGAGACCCGGATCGACGTGGAGACTCTCGCCGTCGGGCCCGGCGGCCGGGACCTGCGGATCGGTGTACGGGCGCACGGCACCGAGCGACTCGCCCTCCAGCACGACCTGGAGAAGTGGATCCGGGAGGCCCCGAAGCTCAACAGCCAGCATGAGGATCTCGCGTCCACATACCGGCGCAGCCTCGTCGATCTCGCGGCCCTGCGCTTCTCACCGCTCTCGCTCGGCGGGGCGACCCTGCCCGCCGCCGGTCTGCCCTGGTTCATGACGATGTTCGGGCGGGACAGCATCCTGACCTGCCTCCAGACGCTGCCGTTCACCCCGGCGCTGTCGAAGACGACGCTGCGGATCCTGGCCTCGCTCCAGGGCACCCGCTTCGACGACTTCCGCGACGAGGATCCCGGCCGGATCCTGCACGAGATGCGGTACGGGGAGACCGCCGCGTTCGAGGAGCAACCCCACTCGCCGTACTACGGCTCGGTGGACGCCACCCCGCTGTTCGTGGTCCTGCTCGACGAGTACGAGCGGTGGACCGGGGACGTCGCGCTGGTCAAGGAGTTGGAGCAGGAGTCCCGGGCCGCGCTGCGGTGGGTCGACGAGTACGCCGACCTCGTCGGCAACGGCTACATCTGGTACGAGCGGCGCAACACGGACACCGGTCTGGAGAACCAGTGCTGGAAGGACTCCTGGGACTCCATCTCCTACTCCGACGGCCGGCTGCCGCCGTTTCCCCGGGCCACGTGCGAGGTGCAGGGGTACGCGTACGACGCCAAGGTCCGGGCCGCCCGGCTCGCCCGGGAGTTCTGGAACGACCCGGCGTACGCCGATCAGCTGGAGCGGGAGGCCGCGGAGCTGAAGCAGCGGTTCAACCAGGACTTCTGGGTGGACGACGGCGAGTACTTCGCCCTCGCGCTCGACCCCGACGGGCGTCAGTGCGACGTGCTCAGCTCCAACATCGGCCACCTGCTGTGGAGCGGGATCGTGGACCACGACCGGGCCGAGAAGATCGCCGGGCACCTGGTTGGTCCCCGGCTGTTCTCCGGCTGGGGTGTCCGTACGCTCGCCGAGGGGGAGATCCGCTACAACCCGATCGGCTACCACAACGGGACGATCTGGCCGTTCGACAACTCCTTCATCGCCTGGGGCCTGCGCCGCTACGGCTTCTCGGAGGAGGCGGCCACCATCGCGAGCGGCATCCTGGACGCGGCCACCTACTTCGACGGCCGGCTGCCCGAGGCGTTCGGCGGCTACCACCGGGACCTCACGAAGTTCCCCGTGGAGTACCCGACGGCGTGCAGCCCGCAGGCGTGGTCGACCGGTACGCCGCTGCTCCTGCTGCGCACCATGCTCGGCCTTGAGCCGCACGAGGGCCACCTGTCGGTCGACCCGCGGCTGCCCATCGGCATGGGCCGGATCGAGGTGCTGGACATCCCGGGCCGGTGGGGCCGGGTGGACGCCTTCGCCCGGGGCCGGCTGGACCTGCACCGGTTGACCGACTGAGAACTCCGCACCGCCGCCGGTCGCACCGGCGGCGGTGCGGCGTGCCGCCGCCCCGCGTCGGGCGGCTTCACGTCGAGTGCCGGTCGCCCGCGCGGGCCGCGTCGGGACCGGCCGGCGTGCCTCAGGCCGGCGGCAGGACCGTGTCGAGGAAGGCGGCGGTGACGGCGTGCAGGTCCGGCCGGTCCAGCGGCAGCGCGTGCCCGCCGTGGGTGATCCAACTGTGCACGGGGTGCCCGGCGGCGAGCAGCGCCCCGGTGAGCCCCACGGCCTGCGTCGCGGGCACGGACCGGTCGTCGACGCCCTGGACGAGCAGCACCGGCACCCGGTTGCCCACGTGCGTCGCCACGGTGGCGTCGAGGGTGGCCGGGTCGCCGGCCACGGGCGGGTGACCGATCAGGTCGGCGAACGGGTCGTCGCCGTCGCGCAGCCGCTTCCAGTCAGAGCCCAACGGGTCCACCGGCGGCCAGTACGCCAGCGCGCCCGCCACGTCGTGCGGCTCGTCGACGCCGCGCAGCGCCAGGTGCAGCGCGAGCATCCCCCCGGCGGAGTCGCCGGCCACCAGCAGCGGAAGACCTCCCGCCTCCGCCCGGGCCCGCCGGGCGGCGGCGCGTACGTCGTCGAGCTGGGCCGGCCAGTGCGCCTCGTGCACGAACCGGTAGGTGGTCGGCACCACCCGCAGCCCGTGCGCGGCGAGCGCCGCGCCGTCCTCGCTCGAGCGGGCGCGCCAGCCCCCGCCGTGGATCCAGAGCACCACACCGCGTTCCGTCATGCGGCCATCGTGCTGCGCGTCGCCATCGACGACCAGGGTGATCCTCTGAGGGCAGAAACACGTTCAGGTTGAGCACAGTCGGGTTGGGTAGATTCCGCGGATGCCGGAACTCGTGTACCCGCCCGTGATCGCCTTCGCCAAGACGATGTTCCGGGTCCTCGACCTGCGGATCACCATCGAGGGCGCCCACCACGTACCCCGCACCGGCGGGGCGGTGCTGGCCAGCAACCACGTCAGCTATCTCGACTTCATCTTCTGCGGGCTCGGCGCCCACGGGTCCCGCCGGCTGGTGCGTTTCATGGCCAAGCAGTCGGTGTTCAGGCACCGGGTCTCCGGCCCGCTCATGCGCGGGATGCGGCACATCCCGGTTGATCGGGCCGCCGGCGCCGGTTCGTACGAGGCCGCGGTGGACGCGTTGCGCCGCGGCGAGGTGGTCGGCGTCTTCCCCGAGGCGACGATCAGCCAGTCGTTCACGGTCAAGGAGTTGAAGAGCGGCGCGGCACGGATGGCCCACGAGGCGGGCGTGCCGCTGCTGCCGGTGGCGCTCTGGGGCACGCAGCGGCTCTGGACGAAGGGCCGCCCCCGTACGTTGACGCGCCGGCACACGCCCATCACCATCCTGGTCGGTGAGCCGATGGACCCGGCCGGCTGGCCGGACGCCGCGGCGATGACGGCGGGGCTGAAGGAGCGGCTGTCCGCCCTCGTGGACCGGGCGCAGCGGGCGTACCCCGAGCAACCGGCCGGCCCGGACGACCGCTGGTGGCTTCCCGCGCACCTGGGCGGAACGGCGCCCACCCCACCCGAAGCCGCCGCGCGCTAACCCCGGACGCCCGCTGACCCCCCGCGATCTTGCACCTTCTGCCCCGACATAAGGGGCAGAAGGTGCGAACCAGGGGCCGAAAGTACAAGATCGGCGAGGTCGGGGGGCGGGGACGGGGTCCGGGGCCGGGGGAGCGGGCTTGGCTGGATCGTTCCGCATCGGGGCAGGATGGTGTCTGCCCCGCCCGGCTTCCTTCGCGCCAGGATCAGTGTCATGAGCAGAGCAGCACTCGTCGTGATCGACGTCCAGGAGTCCTTCCGCCAGCGCCCCATCTGGGCGTACGGCTCGAACCCCGACATCGTCCGGCAGGTCGACCGGCTGGTGGCCGCCGCCCGCGAGCGCGGCGACCTGGTGGTCTGGGTTCTGCACGCCGAACCGGGAACCGGTGGCGTGTTCGACCCGGCCCTCGGGCACGTCCGCCTCATCGAGGGGCTGGCGCCGGTGGACGGGGAACCGACGCTGGTCAAGACCGCGCACAACGCGTTCACCACCACCAACCTGCAGCAGGTGCTCACGCTCGCCGGGATCCTGGACGTCACGGTCTGCGGCATCCGTACCGAGCAGTGTGTCGAGACCACCGCCCGGGTCGGCGCCGACCTCGGCTACCGCATGACGTTCGTGACCGACGCGACGATGACCTTCCCGATCCCGCACCGGGACCTGCCCGAGGACGCCACCCTCGCGGAGATCCTCGCCGATCCCCGCACCCTTTCGAACGAGGAGATCGTGGGCCGCACCGAGTACGCGCTGGCCGGCCGGTTCGCCACCGTACGCACGGTGGACGAGGTCACCGGGGCAGCCCTCACGGGCACCCGGAGCTGACCGTGGCCCGGGTCGTCTTCCTGCTGGTCCCGCAGTTGCACCTGCTGGACCTCGCGGGGCCGGCCCAGGTCTTCTCCGCGGCCGCCGACCTCGGTCACGACTACCGGCTGCACTACGTGGCCGAGCGGGACGAGGTGCCGACCGTGCAGGGCATCCCGCTCGTGGCCGGCACGACCTGGCCCGAGCTGACCCCCGACGACCTCGTGGTGGTGCCCGGCTGGCGACCGGCCGCGCACGGGTCGGCCGAACCGGTCGGCGATGACGACCTGCGTCGACTGGCCGCGCACCACGCGGCCGGCGGCACGGTGGCGAGCGTCTGCGCGGGCGCGTACGCGCTGGGCCGCGCGGGCCTCCTCGACGGCCGGCGCTGCACGACCCATCACGACGTGCAGGACGACCTGGCCCGCCGGCACCCGGCAGCCCGGGTCGTGCGGGACGTGCTCTACGTGGTCGACGACCGGGTCGTCACCTCCGCCGGCATCGCCAGCGGCATCGACGTGGCGCTGCACCTCGTGGCCACCCGCCACGGCCCGGCCGCCGCGGCCGCCGTCGCCCGCTCCCTCGTCGTGTACGTGCGGCGCAACGGTCACGAACAGCAGGCCAGCGTGATGCTGCGGCATCGTTCACACGTCTCCGACGCGGTGCACCGGGTCCAGGACCTGATCGACAGCCGCTTCGCCGAACCGCTACCGCTCGCGGAGCTGGCCGCCGCCGGCGGGGTGGCCGAGCGGACGCTGACCCGGCTGTTCCGCCAGGCGACCGGGCTCACGCCGCTCGGCTACCAGCAACTGCTCCGCGTCGAGCGTGCCGAGCACCTGATCGGGCACGGCGCCACGGTCGACAGCGCGGCCCGGACCGTCGGCTTCACCGATGCCCGGATGCTGCGCCGCCTGCGCGCCCGGGCGGCTCGTCTGCCGGTTCGGCCGCCCGGCGGTAGTAGTCGTCCCGCGACCGGAACTCCACGGGCAGCGACCCGGGCAGGGTAATCCGGTCGCCGGCCGGCGGCGCAGCGGACCGCCGCGCCAGCACCTCCCGCTCCGGTGGCGACAGGTCGACCAGGTGCGGCCGGGCGAGCCGGAACCCGGCCACGATCCGGCACACCTGCCAGGCCAGCTCCGCGATCAGCTCCGGGCTGCCCCCGAGAGCCAGCGCGGGCTGGCGGATGGTGCGCAGGGCGTCGCAGACGATCAGCAGCTGGGCGGGCTCGTCCGGCCCCGCGGGCAGCACGTCCAGCCGGGACGGCCACTGCCAGCGGATCTGCCCGCTCATCAGACCGGGCAGCCGGACCGGGGGGCGGTGCCGGGCGCCACCGGCGCCCCGCCCGCCGGCCAGCACGGCCAGCTGTGAGCCCTCACCCACCCAGACGAGCCGCTGGTCGGTGACGGTCACCGCCACCGGCCCCGGCAGCGTCCACGCCCGACGTGTCTCGCTCGGCCCGAGCAGGTATCCCGCCACGGGCAGCCGGTGCCGCCCGAGCACCCGCTCGCCCCCGGCCGGCACCAGCTCGTACCGGCGGTCGAGCACCGGGCCCACCTCGTCGTCGGACGCGTCGAACCGGTGCGGACCGATGAAGAAGGGGGACACGTCACCCTGCATCGTCAGGACCTCCCACCAGAGCTCACCTTCGCCGTTGAGATTGGCGGATACGCAGGCCAGGTGTCATGACACCCGTTAGGGGGTCGGCCGGTCGTACCGCGCCTGCGACCGGTAGATGCCGATCTCTTCCGGCCGGATGAGGCCGTCCTCGATCGCGCGGGCGAGCAACGCCGCCTTCGTGGCGGCCGGCCGGCCCGCTCGGGTGTACTTGATCCGCGCTCGGTCGACGTACTGCTTGACCGTGTGTTCGCTGATCCGCATCCGCCGGGCCACCGACGCCTTCGACATGGACTGGAACCAGAGCAGCAACGCCTCGCGTTCCTTGTCGGACAGGACGGGGCGGTCCGGGCGCGGGTCACCGACCATCGCGCCGGCGAGCGCCGGCGGCACGTAGGGCCGGTCGCTGGCGGCCGCGAGCACGGTGGCCACACAGTGTTCCCGTCCCTCGTGCTTCGCGAGGAACGCCACCGCCCCGGCGTCCAGCACGGCCAGCATCGTCTCCGGATCGGTGTGCTCCGAATAGACCACCACCCGGCGGCCGGCCGTGCTCAGCTCGGCCAGCTTGCCCAGCGCCATCTGGCCGTGCAGCCGCAGGTCCAGCAGCACCACGTCGGCCTCCGGCGCGGCCCGCAGCACCTCGTCGGGGTCGTCCCCGGTGGCCAGGACGGTCAGCCGCGGCTCGCTGGCCAGCCACGCGCGGACCCCCTCGACGACCACGGGGTGGTCGTCCACGATGGCCACCCCCACCGGCCGTCCACCGCTCATCTCCGCCACCGGGCCTGCGTCCACCTGATCTCCCCGTCCCGCTCGTCGAGCCGATCCACCCGGCCACCGTCATCCTCCGCCACCCCGCCCCCGCCCGGCGGTCCCGTCGCGTCCGGCTCACCCCGGTCCGGGGTCACGAGACTGACCACCACCTCGTCCGGGCCGGACACCACGGTCAGTCGGGCCCACCCGCCCGCCTCGGCCAGCGCGGCGGTGAGCGGGTCGACCAGCAGGCGGCGGGTGCGCACCGGCAGCGGCGGCGGCTTGCCGATGATCACCAGCTCGATCGGCAGTCCGTTGCGTTCGGCCACGTCGGTCGCCGCGCGCAGCTCGTGCAGCAGCGGGTCGGGCACGTCGTCGGACTCGGCGATCAACCGCCGCAACTGGGCGGCGGCCAGCACGGCCCGGCGCTGCACCCGCGGGTCGGCGGGGTCGGCGCGTCCGTCGGCCAGCTCGGCGAGCACCGCCTCGGCGGCGCCGCTCACCAGCGCCAACCGTTCCCGCCTCTCGCGGCGCGCCCGCTCGGCGGCGTCCCGCTCGGCCGCCATCGCGTGGGTGGCCGCGGCGGTGGCGGCGCGCTCCCGGGCCAGCGCGGCGATCACCGCGCTCCCGGCGAAGGCGGCCACCGGCAGCGAGTACGTGCCGTAGACGTACATCGCGAAGCGGGCCAGGTCGGCCGGTGCGGTCTGGCCGTGACCGACGACCGCGACCAGCGCGATGAGCGAGTGCGCGGCCAGCAGGGCGAGCAGGCCAGTCACCCGTCGGCCCCACAGCGCCAGCACGAAGAACCAGCCGAGCGTGCTCCACACCCAGTTGGCAGCGGTGAAGAGCTGCCGCTCGCCCGCCGCCGCGAAGACCGTGGCGTCGACCGCGAGCAGCAGCCCGGCCAGGGGCCACGCGGGAAGCGGGTCGCCCCTCAGGAGCCGCGCCCCGGTGAGCACGCCGACCGCCGCCACGACCACCCAGGCGGCGAGCACCACGCCGGGCGCCGCCAGCTCCGACCGGTTGGCCAGCACGGCCGGCAGCCCGATGACGCTGTGCCAGGCGAGCGCGATGACGATGGCCGCGATCCGGGCGCCCCGGTCCGAGGCCCGCGCCACGGCGGCAGCGGCCCGCCCCGCCGCGGCGGCCTCCGGCGTACGCGGGCCGGGGGCGGTCCACACGGGTGCCCCGGTCACCGGGGCCGGACGCACCCCGGACGTCGACCGGGCGCGTGCGGCATCGACGCGGACGGCAGCCGCGTCGAGCTCAGCCGACACCGGGCCACTCCAGGCGGATCCGGGTGCCCGCACCGGGCGCGGAGTCGATCCGGGCGCTGCCACCGATCGCGGCCATCCGCCCGCGTACCGACTCGCGCAACCCGTATCGGTGCGGCAGGACGGCCGCCGGGTCGAAGCCCGGGCCGTCGTCGGCCACCTCGGCCACGACACCTCCACCGACCTGGTGCAGCCGCAGTGTCGCGGTGGCGCCCGGCGCATGCCGCACCACGTTGGACAGCGCCGCGTAGACGCTCTCCGCGACCGCGTCGGCCACCGCCGCGGGCACCGCGCACGGCTCCAGGGCCAGCGCCACCGGCAGGTCCGGCAGCCGGTCCCGCACCGACCGGAGCCGGTCGTCCAACGACGCCGGGCCGTCGCCGGGTACCGTCCGGGCGTCGGCGAGGGCGGTGAGCGTACGCAGGTCCGCCGCGCACCGCTGGCGCAGCGCGGCCGACGGGCCGGACACCGCACCGAGGCCCACCATGGTGAGCGTGGCGAGCACCGTGTCGTGCAGGTCCCGGTTCTGCCGGCGCTCCGCCTCGCGGGCCGTACGGGCCACGAGCGCCTCCCGCACCAGCCGTTGGTGCGCCGCGAAGGCCCGGTCGGCCCGCCCGATCCGGCGGCGCATGACGACACTCATCATCGCCGTGCAGGCGGTCTGCACGAGCAGGGTGGCCGAGTGCGCGGCCGCCTCGCGGGGGTTGCCCGCGGCGTGCGCACCGGCCACGTACCCGGCGGTGACCAGCACGCCGGCCGGGATGGACCAGCGCACCGGGGCGGTGACCTGCGCGTTGATCACCGTGGTGCTGGCCAGCACCGCGATCCAGCTGCCCTCGCCGGGCAGCACCTCCGGCGCCACCAGACGGGGGATGAGCAGGCAGGCCGCCGTGGTGAGCGCCACGTCGCCGGCCATCATGGCGGGGGTGACGCCCCCACGCAGGGCGCGAGCGCCGTACCAGAGCGACCACACGGTCAGCAGCGCGACGGCGGGCAGGAGGAGACCGACGAGTACGGGCGGCGTCCGGACGGAGAGCGCGACCACGGCGCCCACCAGCCCGCAGCTCAACCGGAGCAGGGCCGGCAGCGTGGTGAAGATGAGACTGAGTGCGCCGCCGGCCGGGCTGTCCAGCACGGCGGGCGGCACGGTCCGAACGGGAACGGCCGGCATCGGGGGAGGCGTCCTTCCGACCACCGACCCGGTCCGGGGCCGGGCGGCATAGATCGACGAGCGAGAATAACACGGGGTTGTGACGCACGATCACACACTGTGTGCGACATGCCGCCGCGCCGTCGGTGCCCGCACGGCACCGCGGGCCGGCCGGACGCCGGGCCGGCGACCGTACGTCACCGGACGGCACGGGAACGGGTGCGGCTCCCGGGGCGTCTCACCGGCATGCTGCGAAAGACGTGGGCGGTCCGGCTGGTCGCCGGGGGATCGGGTCTACTCTGCCTCGTGCTCGCCGGGTGCGCAGACGCGGGCCCGGCCGGCTCGGGCATCCGGGAGAGCGGCCCGCCGAAGATCGAGGACCGGTGGACCTCGTGCGCGGACGCCGGCGTGAATCCGGGCACCGAACCCGGCGCGATGGTGCTGTCCGGCAGCGAGGCGTACGACCTGCCGTTGCTGGACGACACGTTCACCCCGGTCGCCGCCGTCCTCTGCGGGCAGCAGGTGACGGCCCGGCCCGGTGGCGGGCAGGACCTCGTGGCGACCGAACAGCGGGCGGACGAGGTCACCGACCTGGTCTCCGCGCTCCGGCTGCCCGACGCGCCGCGCGCCGCCGGCCCGTGCACGGCCGACATGGTCGTCCCGCCCTGGCTGGCGCTGCTCGACGACCGCGGGCGGTGGCTCCGGCCCGGCATCCCGGTGGACGGGTGCGGCAAGCCCCGCGGCGAGGTCCGCGAGGCCCTCGGCGGGCTGCGGCTCACCACGGTCGGCACGCGTACGCTCCGCGAGGTCGAGTCCGCCGAGGCGGCCGCCGCCGGCTGTGACCAGCGGCGGGCGGACATGGTCGCCGTGCAGGCGGGCATCGGCTCGGGGCCGGTCACCGGTCCGCCCGCCAACCCGGCCGTCGGGGCGGGAGCGGCCCTGCGGCTCTGCGTCTACGCGGTTCCCGCGAGCCAGCAAGGCGGCGCGAAGCCGGCGGGCGAGTTCGCGTACGGCAGGACGCTGCCGCCCGACCGCGTGGCCGCCGTGACCCGGGCGATCGCGGCGGTCGGGCCCGCGGCCCCCTGCACCACCCCGGCCGGCCGGTTCGCGCTGCTCCGCCCGGTGGACGGGCCCGGCACCGAGGTGTACGTGGAACTCGACGGCTGCCACCGGATCCTCGTCGTGACGCCGGGCGGAAGCGCCACCCTCGGCCAGGCCGACCGAGCGCTCGCCGGGCTGCTCAGGTGACGGGGCGTTCGCCGGCCTGCTCAGGTGGCGGGGCGCTCGCCGGCCTGCCCTTGAGCGACCCGGCGCCCGCTCAGGTGATCGGCAGCACGGCCGGGCCGCCGCCCGCGATCGAGCGGGTGAGCCGGCGCCCGCCGGACCAGAAGTAGCAGCGCACGCCGCGGTCGCCGCGCGCCCACGCCTCCGAGGAGGGGAAGCGGAAGGTGGTGCCGGTGCGGTACCGCAGCATCCGGTCGGCCGGCACGTTCGCGAAGTGGGCGATGACCGTGCGGCACTGGCGATGGATGGCCTCCTCGTCCCGCTTCGCCGCCTCGTACGACCGGTCCGGCGCCGTCCAGACGCCCGCGTACTCGAACTGGTGCGGCGTGGTGCAGGCGGTGGCGAGCAGGCGGCCCCACTCGTCCTCGTCCATACACCCGAACCGCACCGGCGAACCGCGGCGCACCGCGTCCCGCAGGCTGCCGGTCCGGCTCACCGCGTCGTCGTCCTCGCCGTTAGCGCCGGTGACCGCGTTCAGCTCGAACAGGTCGCAGCGGAACCAGCGACCGCCGCCCCGCCATCCCGCCGGCGAGCCGGTCGTCACCTGCACCGACAGCCGCGCACCCCGCCAGTCGCCGCCCACGAACTCCTTGGCCCGGGTGTCACACTCGCCGAACGCCGACCGCATGGCGGCCGACCCGACCGGCGGCGGCGCGGCGTCCTGTGCCTCGGCGCCGGTGAACGTGCCGACGTGGAACGTCTCGACCAGGTGGACGCTCGCGCAGTCGACGGGCTGGTAGCGGGCCGGGTCCCCGCTCGCCGCCACGGTGTGGCACTCGCCGCTGCGCGGGCTGAACTGCCGCGTCCCGACGGCCGACGGCCAGTCGTCGGTCAGGTCGCCGTCGCCGCCCGACGCGCCGCATCCCGCCAGCAGCGTCGTGACGAGCGCAGCCCGCACCACCGCGCGCCACCGGCGTCGCATGTCACCCTCCCGCAGGTCCCCCGTGACACGGCGCAGCATAGGCCACCGCCGCGAGTGCGCGACACGCCGTGTCGTACCTCAGGGTTCCCGGACCGTGACGGCGGCCGCCCCGCGTCGTCCGCGACCGTGGAGATCGACACCGGATCGGCGATGTGGCGGTGTCGAGGGTGCCCGTACCCCGCCACCTCGGCGGAACGGAGTCGATCGAGCGGCCAAATTGGATCGACAGGGCCGTGCGCCGAGGGCAAGGTGGGCGCGTGAAGCAGGAAGAGATCTGGGACGTCGACGCCGCACAGCGCTACGACACACCGGGCGCCGGCATGTTCGCGCCGGAGGTGCTGGGGCCGACCGTCGACCGCCTCGCCGAGCTGGCCGGCGGGGGAAACGCGTTGGAGTTGGCCATCGGCACGGGCCGGGTGGCGGTGCCGCTCGCCGAGCGCGGGGTGCCGGTGACCGGCATCGAGCTGTCCCGCCCGATGATCGACCGGCTGCGGATGAAGGCTGACGAGGCGACGATCCCGGTCGTCACCGGCGACATGGCGACCGCCGTGGCCCCGGGCGAGTTCACGCTCGTCTACCTGGTCTACAACACCATCTCGAACCTGCTCACCCAGGCCGAGCAGGTCGAGTGCTTCCGCAACGCGGCCCGCCACCTCGTACCGGGCGGCCGGTTCGTGATCGAGCTGTGGGTGCCCGAGCTGCGCCTGCTGCCGCCCGGCCAGCAGGCCACGGTCTTCCACTGCGAACCCGGCTACATCGGCCTCGACACGTACGACGTGCTCCGCCAGCACGTCGTGTCACACCACTTCCGGTTCGACGACACCAAGCAGGCCCGGTTGACCCGCAGCCCGCACCGCTACATCTGGCCCGCCGAACTCGACCTCATGGCGCAACTGGCCGGATTCACGCTGGAGAGCCGGCACGCCGACTGGGCCGGAGCGGAATTCACCGCCGAGTCGCGGTCACACGTGTCCGTCTACCGCCTCCCGGAGCGGTGACGTGAGCGGGGAGGAAGCGCAGCTCCAGCGTGTCGTGCGGCTGGTCACGGACACGATCGGGCCGACAGTGCTCGGCATCTACCTGCACGGCTCGGCCGTGCACGGCGGCCTGAAACCCGCCAGCGACCTGGACCTCCTGGTGGTCACCGGACGGAGCCTGGACGACGCCGAGCGGCGGGCGCTCGTGCACGGCCTCCTCCCGCTCTCCGGTCCGGACGCGGGGGGCCGGCACCTCGAACTCACCGTCGTGGTCCAGTCCGAGGTACGCCCCTGGCGCTACCCGCCCACGATCGATTTCCTGTACGGCGACTGGCTGCGAAAGGAGTTCCAGGCCGGCCGCCTGCCGCAGCCCACCCCCACACCCGACCTGGCCCTGGTGGTCACGCTGACGCTGGCCGGCGACCGCACGCTCGCCGGTCCTCCGCCGGCCGACCTCCTCGATCCGGTTCCACCGGCCGACGTGGTCCGGGCGACTCAGGCCGGCGTCCCCGACCTGCTCGTCGACATTCCCGGGGACACCCGCAACGTGGTGCTGACCCTCGCCCGCGTCTGGACGACGCTCGCGACCGGCGAGATCAGGTCCAAGGACGCCGCCGCAGACTGGGCCCTCACCCGGCTCGGGGCCGAGCACCGGCCGGTCCTCGCGTATGCCCGGGAGCTGTACCTCACCCGCACCTACCGCGAGGAGACGTGGAGCGACGATCTCCGGGCGCGGGTGGAACCGTGCGTGGAGGCGATGCTCGCCGAGATCGACGCGCTGCCGGTCGGCTGAGCGCCGGGTGGGTTGGAGGTGCGCCCGGCAGATACGGTCCGCCCATGCCGGATCGGGTACGCCTCCAGCTCGTCAGCGTGGGCATCCAATGTCTTCGCCAGCAGGCTTGAAGCTGATCTCGATCTGGACGTCGCCGTAGGTGTGCGGACCTGGGGTGCCATGCCACCCGTACTCGAGGAGTAGACGGATCTGTTGCCCGTTCGTCACCCGATCGGCGCACCACCGATCTCCCAACTCGTCCGAGATCGGAACCATCCTCCACTGACCCGCCGTCAACAAGGTGCGGTAGTGGTCGAGGACCGAATCCATCGACGTGCCGGGCGGCAAGCTGATGTCAGCCGTAACGTAGCGGGCCCCTGGGTCGCTGTCATCGCCGCACGGAACCTGTTCGATGCGGTCGAGGGTGGTGCCGGGTGGAGGCGAGGACAGCGCAGGATCTCGTGCCAGCAGCTCGGCCAACCGGTGGTCGCTCTCCGAGCACTCGACTTCCTCCGCAGGGCTGGCCGATCCGATGAATCGCTGCACGGTCAGGCCACACAGCGCCAGAACCCCGACCAGCAGCGCACTGACTACGGCAACGCGGCCGATGATCTGGTGAGGCATTCGCCGAGGGTAGGGCAAGTACGCCGATGGCGGTCTGGTGCCCGGCGAGGTGAGCCGCGGTGGGACCTGCGCGGCGTTCGTGCTCGTCTCGCTGCCGCGCCCCGGACCGTGATGAAGGCAAAGCACCTCTTCGGGTGACCAGGCTGTACGAATGGCTGTTCGGAGGCCGTGGTGATCGCCTCGACCGGGAGCGGAAAGCCGCTGACCTGCGGTGAGGAAGGTGCGCCCGGCAGGATTCGAACCTGCGGCCTTGGGATTAGAAGTCCCCTGCTCTATCCGCTGAGCTACGGGCGCGTGGCGTGGTGTCGCGCCAAGAGGGTACCGCCCGCCTGCGGGCTGATCGACGTAACCGTCCTGGGCCGGACCGCCGACAAGGTTCCCACGGGTCGGCCGGAGCGGGCACCGGATTTCCGGGCCTCGCGGGTGGGCCGGACGGCTGGCAGGAACGCCGGTGACCGGGCACCTGACGCTCGCGGGGGCCGCGACGCCCACCACGTACCCTCGGCGGCGTGCTGCTTGACCCCGATGCCGAGAACGACGTCGCCTACGAGCTGTGCCAGCTCCTCGGTCGCGCCATCCTGCCGTACCACCGGACCGGCGAGACCGGCCGCGACGTCGCCGGCGGCCATGCCACGGCTTTCTTCTACCGCGACGGCGGCCGCGACTGGCTGCTGACCGCCGACGCGGTGACCGGCGGCGCGGGCGAGCTGGGTCTGCGGCCGAGCGTCACCGAACCGGCCGGCGCGGCCCCGGAGGCCCTGCCGGTCGACGGCTGGGTCCGCCGCCCGGACCTCGGTGTGGCCATCCTGTCGGCGGCCGAGCTGGAGCGCCGCGCGGGGGAGGGCGGCTGGGCGTGGCGTACCCAGCCGGTGGTCGAGGTGATCGCGGCGGACGCCGCCGTGGTCGCCCGGGTCGGCGCCGAGCCGGGTTCGGCGTTCGTGCTGGCTCTCGGGGTACGGGAGGAGGGCGCCCGGCCGCTGGAGGTGGCGATCGAGCGGGTGGTCCGCGTGGACGACGTGGTGCGGATCACCGCCGAGATTCCGGCCGGCTACCTGGGCGCGCCCGTGTTCGGCGTCGAGGCGAGCGCCGACGGCGGGGTGGCCCTGCACTGCCTGGGCCTGGTGCTGCCCGGCGGCTCCGACGGGCATCCGGTGGCGACCTTCGACCGGATCCGGGCGGCGCTACCCGGGGCGTCCGACGCCTGACCGGTTGCTCAGGCGCCAGGCGTGGCCGCGTCGGCCTGGTCCGTCGGCCGCCGGCTGGCGGGCGCCGGGACGTCCGCGCCGGCCACAGTCGTCGCGCCCGCGCCGTGGACCGCGGCCGTCGCGTCCGCGCCGTCGGCCGGTGCCGTCGCCTCCGCGCCGTCGGCCGGGGCCGTCGGGCCGGCGTGGAGGAACGCCTCGGCCCAGCGGCCGACCTCCGTGAGGACCTTCTCCCGCACGGCGGCGCCGGAGAGCGTGAGGTCGTGCAGGCCCCCGTCGAAGCGGGCGAGGGTCACGTGCCGGCCGAGCCGGGGGGCGTACCGGACGATGTGCTCGACGTCCAGGACCGCGTCCGCCAGGCCGGCCGACTCGTGCCACTGCCGCCCCCGGAACGACCGGGTCGAGCAGGCGACGAGCACCGGGACCGGGATGTCCAGCCCGGCGCGGAGCTGCCGCTGCGCGGTGCGGATCGCACCGAGCCAGCCGGCCCGGACGGGGAACCCCGCGAGGGGCTTCCACGCGAGGTCGTAGCTCCACTCGCCGCGATGGTCGGCGTGGATGCTCTCGCCGTACACCGTGCCGAGGCCGAAGGGCAGGACGCGGTGCGGCGCCCTGCGGCCCAGCCGGGAGACGGCGGCCGCGAGGGGTCGCCGCACCACCCAGGGCGCGTTGATGTCGAAGAAGGGGCTGTTGAGGACGAGCCCGTCGACGACACCGGCGTCGCGGCGGGCGTGCGCCCACAGCGAGAGGATGAGGCCGCCGGTGGAGTGGCCCATGGCGAGCAGGACGTCGTGGCCGTCGTCGTCCCGGATGATCCGCGCCGCGGCGTCCAGTTCGGCGTGGTAGTCGCCGAGGTCGTGGCAGAAGTTCGGCGTCTGGTGGGCGAGCAGGCTCCGGCCGTACTTGCGCAGGTCGAGCGCGTAGAAGTCCCACCCGCGCTCGGCGAAGAAGTCCGCCAGATGGGTCTGGAAGAAGTAGTCCACGAAGCCGTGCACGTAGAGCACGGCCCGCCGGGTGGGCCGGTCGGCTCGTCGCCGGACCAGCGTGGCGACCACCGGTCCCTCGTCGTCGGTGCCCAGGTCGATCGTCTGCCGCTCGTAGGGCGGCCCCAGCACGTCCGGTTCCACGAGCCGACGGTACGCCCGCACGCTACCCGGCGGTAGCCCCGGAGCGCCGCCGGCGCCGTGGCCCCCGCCCGGTCCGCGCGGGGGCCACGGGCGTACGCGTCAGACGGTTTCCGCGTCGGCGCGTTCCCGGTCGGCCGGTGGGGCCTCCTCGTCGGGCTGGCCGATCTCGCGTACGTGCTTGTTGTGGCGCGGCTCCTGCCGGGTCTTCGCGTCGTTGAGCCGGCGGCGCAGGTCGTCGCGGGCGTCGTTGAGGGCGGCCCGCAGGTCCTCCTCGCTGGAGGTCGTGACGATCTTCTGGCGGCCGGCGATCCAGCACTCCAGCGTCACCTTCTGCCCTCGGGCGTTGCGGTCCTTGACCGAGACCTCCAACTCGGTGGCGTCGGCGTGGAACGCGGCCAGCCGGGCGTCCAGCGTCGCGAACTGTTCCACGATCCAGTTCCGGTCGCCCTGGGAGAACCCCGCGCCGACCCGCAGGCACTCCGCCACGGTGGCCGGGTTCGCGGCGGCGCTCATCGCCGCACCTCCGCGCGGTCGTCGGCGGTGCGGCCGGCGTTCGTCGTCATGGTCGCTGTTCCTTCCGTCGGGGGCGGTGCCGTTGGTGTTGCGGTGGTGCGGTTGATCAAGTCCATACCCAGGGCGGCAGGCCCCCGAACCGTTCGCCTAGCAGATGTGACCGTGATCAGGGCGTTGTCCACAGGCCGCCGCGCTGTCCACAGGTGGGCGGTCGGCGGTGGCGGACGGCCGTCGTACGGCGCAGGCTCGGCGCGAGTCGACTCGCGATGGCAGCCCCAGAACCCCTGGAGGGACGATGTTCGACACCTACGTCACGGTCGTCGGCAATGTGCTGACGGCACCGGAGTGGCGGCGTACCACCCAGAGCAACACCCTCGTGGCCAACTTCAAGGTGGCCTCGACGGCCCGGCGGCTCGACCGGGACAGCGGTCGCTGGGTCGACGGGAACAGCCTGCGCGTCCGGGTGAACTGCTGGCGGAAGCTCGCCGAGGGCGTGGCCGCCTCGGTGATGGTCGGCGACCCGGTGGTGGTGTGCGGCCGGCTCTACACCCGCGACTGGACCGACGACGCGGGCAACCACCGGACCCTCTACGAGCTGGAGGCGGTGGCCGTCGGCCACGACCTGTCCCGCGGCCGGGCGCGGTTCCTGCGCAACCGTCCGAGCATGACGACCAGCAGTGTGGAGGACGTCGAGGCGGAGAGCCGGGTGCACGGCGAGCCCACCGAGCCGGTGCCGGACGGGCAGGCGCCGACGCTGCCCGACGCCCGGCAGTTCGACGACGACCTGGAGCCACCGGACTTCGGCGCACGTGCCGGCGGTGAGTCGCGTACCGGTGCGGGTCTCGACGGGTCGCTCGGCGCCGGGCCGGGGCGGGCGCTCGCCGGCGCGGTCGACCGGTTCGCCGGGATCGGCGGGACGGACCCGTTCGACGGCGAGGCCGACCCGTTCGCGGAGGGGACGGGCTCACGCGGCGGGGCGGGCTCGTTCGCCGAAGGGGCGGGCTCCCTCGGCGCCGGGACGGGCGCGCTGGCCGAAGGGGCGGGCTCCCTCGGCGGCGGGGCGGGCGACGACGGATCGCCGGCGGAGAGCGCGAGCCGCGGCACCGATCGGACGGCCGACGATGACGCGGACGAGCTCGCGCCCGTGACGGGCGAGCCGGAGACCGGTGACGGCGAACTCGACCCCGTGCCGGACGAGCCGCCGGCGACGAGCCAGCCGGCCGGACGTGGCCGCCGCGGTCGGGGACGGGTGCCCCAGCCGGCCTGACGCGCGACCGGCCGGCGCACGTCCGGCCGGTACGGCGGTGGTCCGGTCGGCCGCACCACGGGATCGGGCGGTACTCGCCGGGTGGGTCCGCCTGCGCCGGGCTCGACGGGGGGCCGGCGCGGAACGGGCGGCCGCGACGGGGGCGGGGTGGCGGCCCACCGTCACCCCGCGCGCCGGCGCCGCCCGTTCAGGCGCGGCAGGCCACGGCCCGGTCGCGGCCCTGTTCCTTCCGGTCAACAGGGTGGCTGGGCTCGACGGGGTGACGCGGCCGGGTCGGTGGCGCAGGCCGCTCGTCTAGGCTGGCCGGCCGGAGGTGGTGCGCGTGCGGCAGACGGCGCCGGTGGCGAACGCGGCGGGGCTGGTTGCGGGGTACGCCCTGGACCGGCTACTCGGCGACCCGCGCCGGTGGCACCCGGTCGCCGGGTTCGGCCGCGCGGCCGGCGTGCTGGAGCGGGGGCTCTACCGTCCCGACCGGTGTGCGGGCGCCGCGTTCACCGCCCTTGCCGTCGGAGCGCCCGTGCTGCTCGGGGCGGCCGCCACGGTGGCCACCCGGCACCGGCCGCTGGCCCGGGCGGCGCTGGTGGCGGCCGCGACCTGGACGGTGCTGGGTGGCCGTACGCTGCGGCACGAGGCCGAGGTGATGGGCCGGGCGTTGCGCGACGGCGACCTTCCGGCCGCGCGGCAGCGGCTCGGGCACCTGTGCGGTCGAGACCCGTCGACGCTCGACGAGTCGGAACTCGCCCGCGCAACCGTCGAGTCGGTTGCCGAGAACACCTCCGACGCGGTGGTCGCCCCGCTGCTCTGGGGCGCCGTGGCGGGCCTCCCCGGCCTGCTCGGCTACCGGGCCGCGAACACCCTCGACGCGATGGTCGGGCACCGCTCGCCGCGGTACGCCCGGTTCGGCACACCGGCCGCCCGGCTCGACGACCTGCTCAACCTGGTGCCGGCACGGCTGACCGGGCTGCTCACCGTCGCGGTCGCGCCCGTCGCGAACGGAGACCGCGACCGGGCGTGGCGGGTGTGGCGGCGCGACCGCAACGACCACCCGAGCCCCAACGCCGGCCAGTGCGAGGCGGCGATGGCCGGGGCGCTGGGCGTACGCCTCGGTGGGCGCAACGTCTACTTCGGCCGCTCCGAGGTGCGGCCGTTCCTTGGTGACGGCCCGCGTCCCGAGGCGCGGCACCTGCGCCGGGCCGCTCGCATCTCGGGTGCCGTCGGGCTGGCCGCCCTCGCCGTGGCGGCCGCGTACCCGGTGACCGCCGGCCGGCTGGTGTCCGCCGTCGCCCGTGCCTCGGGCCGGGCGGCGATCCCGCGGGGCTGGCGGCCGTGAACGGCGGGCTGCTGGTCGCGGGTACGACCTCGGACGCCGGCAAGAGCGTGCTCACCGCCGGCATCTGCCGCTGGCTGCACCGCCAGGGTGTGAAGGTGGCGCCGTTCAAGGCGCAGAACATGTCGAACAACTCGGCGGTGGTGGTCGGCCCGGACGGGCGGGGTGGCGAGATCGGCCGGGCTCAGGCGATGCAGGCGGCCGCCTGCGGGCTCGCCCCCGACCTGCGTTTCAACCCCGTCCTGTTGAAGCCGGGCAGCGACCTGGCCAGCCAGGTGGTGCTGCTCGGTGAGGCGGTCGACACGGTCACCGCCGGCAGCTTCCGGGAGCTGCGCCCGCGTCTCGCGGAGACGGCGTACGCGGCGCTCGCCGAGCTGCGCGCGACGTACGACGTGGTGATCTGCGAGGGTGCCGGCAGTCCCGCCGAGATCAACCTGCGGAACGGGGACTACGTGAACATGGGGCTGGCCCGGCACGCCGGCCTGCCCACGATCGTGGTCGGCGACATCGACCGCGGGGGCGTGTTCGCGTCCATGTTCGGCACCGTGGCGCTGCTCGACCCGGCCGACCAGGCGCTGATCGCCGGCTTCGTGATCAACAAGTTCCGAGGCGATCTCGGCCTGCTCCGCCCCGGGCTGGACATGCTGCGTCAGGTCACCGGCCGCCCGACGTACGGGGTGCTGCCCTGGGCGCTGGACCTCTGGCTCGACGCGGAGGACTCACTGGCCTACGGGCGGGTGCTCGGCCGACCGGCCGCCCCACACGGCACCGACTGGCTCGACGTGGCGGTCGTGCGGCTGCCGCGCATCAGCAACGCCACCGACGCGGAAGCGTTCGCGACCGAGCCGGGCGTCCGCGTACGCCTCACCGTTGAGCCCGCCGAACTCGCGGCCGCCGACCTGATCGTCCTGCCCGGCACCAAGTCGACCGTCGCGGATCTGGCGTGGCTGCGGGAGACCGGTCTCGCCGACGCCGTCCTCGCCCACGCCGCGGCAGGGAAACCGCTGCTCGGCATCTGCGGCGGCTTCCAGATGCTGGGCCGCGCGATCCACGATCCGGTAGAGAGCCGGCGCGGCAGCGTACCGGGACTCGGTCTGCTGCCCGTCGAGGTCACCTTCGACCCGCGCAAGACCGTCCGGCAGTCCGTCGGCACCGCACTGGGCGGCGCACCGGTACGCGGCTACGAGATCCACCACGGGTACGTCTCCTCGGCCGACCCGGCGCTCGCCCCGCTCGTCACCAGCGCCGACGGTACGGGCGAGGGGGCGGTGCTCGGCGCGGTGCACGGTACGCACTGGCACGGCGCGTTCGAGTCCGACGAGTTTCGCCGGCGCTACCTGACCGAGGCGGCGCGGCTGGCGGGCCGCAGCGGGTTCCGGGTCGCACCGGGCACCGCGTTCGCCGCGGCCCGCGAACGCACGCTCGACCTGCTCGGCGACCTGGTCGAGGAACACCTGGACACGGAGGCGCTCCGGCGCCTCATCGAGACCGGCCCGCCCCCCAACCTCCCCACGATCCCACCCGGCGCCCCAACCCCATAACCCTGTGCCCCCCGCGGCGCCCCTGGCGCGCGCCGCTGGCGCGCGTCGATCATGCAGTTGTGGTGGGCAACAAAAGCCGCCAATGGGGACGAGACGGGCACCACAACTCCATGATCGACGGCATCAGGGGCGGGGCGGCAGGGCAAGGGCAGGGCGGGGGCGGTCAGGGGCGGACGTCGGCGGGGTGATCGGCCAGGGGGAGGCCGGCCGCTATCCACGCCTGGACGCCACCGATCATGTCGGTCGCCCGGCGCAGCCCCAGCGCCTGGAGGCTCGCCGCGGCGAGGCTGGAGCTGTAGCCGTGCCGGCACACCACCACGATCTGGCGGTCGTACCCGGTGGCCTCGGGGATGCGCCACGGGCTCGCCGGATCGAGCCGCCACTCCAGCACCGTCCGGTCGATGACGATGGCGCCGGGCAGGTCGCCCTGCTCCCGGCGGTGCCGGTCGCTGCGGGTGTCGACCAGCAACGCGCCGCCGCGTAAAGCCTCGACTGTTTCGTGCGGGGTCAACCGCTGCAGCCCGGAGCGGGCCTGTTCCAGCAGGGCCTCGACGCCGGGGCTCATCACGTCACGGAGCACCTCCCGATCATGCCCAGCCGGCCGACGCCCCGCCTGCCGAACGGACGCGCGGACGCCGGCGGGTGAACGGATTCCCCCGGACGTGATCGGCCGCCGCCGACCGCGTACTCCGAACGGGCACCGGGCCGCCCCAACCCCACGGGCGCCGGCTCGCCGCGGACCGCCTTTCCGAACGGGCACCGAGCCGCCCCAACCCCACGGGCGCCGGCTCGCCGCGGACCGCGTTCTCCGAATGGGCGCCGGGCCGCTTCAACCCCACGGGCGCCCGGACCGCCTGCTTCGAACGGGCGCCGGGCCGCCCCGGCGGACCCCGGTCCCGCGCCGGACGCCGCCCGGCATACTGGCGCGATGCCGAGCAACGCCCCGGCGGACAGGGGGGTCGGGTCCGGGCGGGCGGCGACGCCGGTCGCGGTCGTCGAGCCGTACGCCGATCTGGCGCGCCGGGTGCTGGCCGCGCCCGCGCGGTTGGGGCGTACCCGGATCGTGGCGGTCGACGGGCCGAGCGGCGCGGGCAAGAGCCGGTTCGCGGCGCACCTCGCGGACGCCCTCGCGGCGCAGCCCGGCGGCACCCGACCGCCGGTCGTGCACACCGACGACCTGCTCGCCGGCTGGGACGACCAGCTCACCTTCTGGTCCAGGCTGGAGGAGCGGGTCCTGGCCCCGCTGCGGGCGGGGCGGCCCGGGGCGTACCACCGGTACAGCTGGGTGCGGCGGCGGTTCCTGCCGGACGAGGTGGCGGTGCCGGTCGGCCCGGTGCTCGTCGTCGAGGGCGTGAGCGCGGCGCGGGCCGCCGTACGCCCGGAACTGACCCTCGCCGTCTTCGTGACCGCGCCGGCGCCGCTGCGGCTGGCCCGCGCGGTCGCCCGGGACGGCCCGGAGATCCTGCCCGAGCTGCGGCGCTGGCACGCGGGCGAGGCCGCGCACTTCTCGGCCGACGGTACGGCGGAGCACGCCGACCTGGTGGTCGACGGCGCGCCGGGGCTGCCGCACGATCGTGCCCGGTATTTCGTACGGATCCGCTGACCGGGCCGTCGGTGGCGGTCGCGACCTGCACGTTCGTCGACCGGGCGGGCCGGGATCGGTAAGGCCGGCATACGATGCCGGTCATGACCACACCGATCATGTCCGAGTCCGAGGTACGGGCCGCCGTCGAGCGGGAGATGCCCGGAGTCCGTGCCGACCTGGAACGCCTCGTCCGCATCCCCGGCATCGCGTTCGACGGCTTCGACCACTCGCACGTGGAGCGTTCCGCCGAGGCGGTCGCCGAGCTGCTGCGGGGCTGCGGTCTGGACGTCGACATCGTGCGCTCCGGCGGGCAGCCCGCGGTGATCGGGAAGAAGGCGGCCCCGCCCGGCGCGCCGACGGTCCTCCTGTACGCCCACCACGACGTGCAGCCGATCGGCGACCGGTCGCTGTGGGAGTCGGACCCGTTCGAGCCGGTCGAGCGGGACGGCCGGCTCTACGGCCGGGGCGCCGCCGACGACAAGGCCGGCATCATGGCGCACGTGGCGGCGCTGCGCGCGTACGGTGACCGCCTGCCGGTCGGCGTGGTCCTGTTCATCGAGGGCGAGGAGGAGTACGGCTCCGACTCGCTGGAGCGGCTGCTCGCCGAGCACCGCGACGAGATCGCCTCGGACGTCATCGTGATCGCCGACTCCGGCAACTGGGACATCGGCGTACCGGCCCTCACCACGTCGCTGCGCGGCATCGTGAACTGCTTCGTCGAGGTCCGCACCCTCGACCACGCGGTGCACAGCGGCATGTTCGGCGGCGCCGTCCCGGACGCGCTCACCACCCTGGTCCGGCTGCTCGCCACGCTGCACACCGACGCCGGCGACGTCGCGGTGGAGGGCCTCGTCGGCCGGGAGGGCGCGACCGTCGACTACCCGGAGGAGCGGATCCGTGTCGAGGCCGGGCTGGCCGAGGGCGTCGAGTTCATCGGCACCGGCCGGCTCACCGACCGGCTCTGGACGAAGCCCGCGCTGTCCGTCCTGGGCATCGACGCGCCGGCCACCGGTGAGGCCCCCAACGCGCTGGTGCCGGCCGCGAAGGCGAAGCTCAGCATCCGGCTCGCGCCCGGCGACGACCCCAAGCGGGCGTACGCGACGCTCCGCACCCACCTGGAGAAGCACGTGCCGTGGGGCGCCCAGGTGACGGTCACGTTCGAACACGACGGCGACCCCTGCGTGATCGACGCGTCCGGGCCGATGTTCGACGCGGCGCGTTCGGCGTTCCGGACCGCCTGGGACGGCACCGCCCCGGTGGACATCGGCGTGGGTGGCTCGATCCCGTTCATCGCCACGTTCCAGGAGATGTTCCCGCAGGCGGCCATCCTGGTCACTGGCGTGGAGGACCCGCACGCCCGGGCGCACGGGCCGAACGAGAGCCTGCACCTCGGCGAGTTCGCCCGGGTCTGCCTCGCCGAGGCGCTGCTGCTCGGCAACGTCGCCGAGGTGGCGCGGAGCCGGAGCTAGGGCGTGTGTCGAAACCGTAACGTCCCGGTCTGTCTGGCCGTTTTCGGTGTGTCGGCCGCCGGGGTGTTATAGCCTTTCGAACATGAGTACGAACGAGGTGATGGCCCGGTTGCAGGCCGCCGTCAGCGCTCTGGGGGACGTCGACGTCTCCGCGTGGCCCGAGGACACGCTCAAGGAACAGCTCGGTGAGCTGTCCGCCGCCCTGGTCGCTCTCGACTCGCTGCTCACCCGGGTCGCCGACGAGGTCCGCGCGCGCGGCCTGCGGATCGAGGAGCCGGTCTCGGCCTGAGCGCCTCCGGCGCCACGCGTGCCGGCCGGCATGGCTCGACACCGGATCGCCGATGTGGCGGGGTCCTGAACCGACGGACCCCGCCACCTCGCCGACCTGCCGAGATCGCCCCGCCGCGCCCCGCCCGGCCCAGCCCCGGCCCCGCCCCGGCCCGGTCCGCCCGGCCCGGTCCGCCCGGCCCGGTCCGCCCGGCCCGGTCCGCCCGGCCTGGCCCAAGCCCGGCCCGCGGCCAGGCCCAAGCCCGGCAGCCGGCCAAGCCCGGCCAGACCCGGCCCCGGCCAGACCCGGCCCTCAGCCAGACCCGGCCCCGGCCAGGCCCGGCACCGGCCCGCCCGGCTGGGCGCCGGGCCAGCCAATGGCCGGGTGGTGTCGGGGGTGGCTGGCAGGATGGGCCTGTGCGGTTCCTCGATCTGGCGGCCACCTCCGCCGCCGTGGCCGCCACCAGCGGCCGGCGGGCCAAGGTGGAGTTGCTGGCGGGTGCGCTGCGGGCGCTCGACCCGGCCGAGGTGCCGGCGGGCGCGGGCTGGCTCGCGGGCGAG
Organism: Micromonospora costi; assembly: GCF_003626655.1. Taxonomy (GTDB): domain Bacteria; phylum Actinomycetota; class Actinomycetes; order Mycobacteriales; family Micromonosporaceae; genus Micromonospora; species Micromonospora costi. The sequence continues at coordinate 60,236 of NZ_RBAN01000003.1, read as the reverse complement.
TTGCGCCAGCGCCAGACCGGCGTCGGCTACGCGAGCCTGCGCGACCTGCCGCCGCCGGCCGCCGAGCCCACGTTGACCGTGGCCGCCGTCGACGCGGCGATCGACGAGATCGCCGCGGTGCACGGTGCCGGGTCGCAGGCCCGCCGCCGGGCGCTGCTCGGCGCACTCTACGCGGCGGCGACCGCCGAGGAGCAGCGGCTGCTCACCGGCCTGTTCAGCGGCGAGCTGCGCCAGGGCGCCCAGGCCGGGCTGCTCGCCGACGCGATCGCGCGGGCCGCCGAGGTGCCGGTGGCGGCCGTGCGTCGGGCCCTGCTGCTCGCGGGCGACCTGCGCGCGGTCGCGGTGGCCGCCCTCGGCGGTGGTGCGGCCGCGCTGGCCGGGTTCGGTCTCCAGGTGGGGCGTCCGCTGGCGCCGATGCTGGCGCAGAGCGCGCCCTCGGTCGACGAGGCCCTCGCGGCCACCGGCACGCCCGCGGTGGTCGACGTCAAGCTCGACGGGATCCGGATCCAGGTGCACCGTTCCGGCCAGGACATCGCGGTCTTCACCCGCAGCCTCGACGAGATCACCTCCCGGGTGCCCGAGGTGGTGGCCGCCGTGCGCGCCCTGTCCGGCCGCGAGCTGGTGCTCGACGGCGAGGCGATCGGGCTCGACGAGACGGGCCGCCCGCTGCCGTTCCAGCAGACGTCGAGCCGGGCCGCCCGGCGCACCACGCCGAGCACCACCGGCCGCACCCCGGTCGCGCCGGCCGTGCTCGCGGCGGCGGAGACGACCGGGCAGGCGGTGCTGACACCGTACTTCTTCGATCTGCTGCACCTCGACGGCGAGGATCTGATCGACCTGCCGGGCCGCGACCGCTGGGCCGCGCTGGCCGGCGCGGTCGACGAGTCGCTGCTGGTCGGGCGGATGGAGGTCGACGGGCCGGAGCAGGCCGGCGCCGCGTTCGCGGCGGCGGTCGACGCGGGGCAGGAGGGGGTCGTGGTCAAGGCGCCGGACGCGCCGTACGACGCCGGCCGCCGCGGCGCGGCCTGGGTGAAGGTCAAGCCCCGGCACACCCTCGACCTGGTGGTGCTAGCGGTCGAGTGGGGCAGCGGCCGCCGCCGGGGGTGGCTGTCCAACCTCCACCTCGGTGCCCGCGACCCGCGTACGGGCGAGTTCGTGATGCTCGGCAAGACGTTCAAGGGCCTCACCGACGAGGTGTTGCGCTGGCAGACGGAGCGCTTCCTCGAACTGGCCGTGGAGAAGGGCGACTGGGTGGTGCGGGTGCGGCCCGAGCAGGTCGTCGAGATCGCCTTCGACGGGGTGCAGACCAGCTCCCGCTACCCGGGCGGGATGGCGCTGCGGTTCGCCCGGGTGGTGCGCTACCGCACCGACAAGAGCGCCGCCGAGGCGGACACGATCGACGCGGTGCGGGCCATCCACGCGGGCCGCGCCACCGGCTGAGCGGCGCCGCGCGGGGTCAGGCCGAGGCGCTCGGCTCCGGCTCGGCGGCCCGGTCGACCGGCCGCGTGTCGTCGAGGCCGGCGGCCCGGCGCGCCTCCCGGCGAGCCACCCAGCCGTAGCCGAAGAGGGTCATGGCGGCGAACAGCCACCACTGCACGATGTAGCCGAAGTTCTGCCAGTTGTTCGTGTGCCCGACGGGCACCGCGGTGAAGAGCGGGTCGGCCGCCGGCGTCTGCTCGTCCAGCAGCACGTACGCCCCGTACACCGGGTAGGGCAGCTCGCGGGCCAGCCGCGGGACGGAGATCCGTCGGGTCTCCAGCCGGCCGTCCCGCCGGTCCACGGCGCCGGCGCCGCTCTCGGTCTCGTGGACCCGGCCGACCACCGTCACGTCCCCGGTGGGGGCGGCGGGCACCTCCGGCTGCGCGGTCGCCCCGCCGGGCGCCGGCGGGATCCAGCCACGGTCGACGAGTACGGCGCTGCCGTCGGCGAGCACCAGCGGGGTGACCACCTCGAAGCCGACCCGGCTGTCGACGGTCCGACCGCGGACGAGGACGGTGTTCGTCGGGTCGTACCGGCCGGTGACCGTGACCCGGGTCCAGACCTTCTCCTCGGCCGGTGCCGGGCCGGTGCTGCCCGCGCCGCCGGTCGGGGCGGTCAGCGCGTCACGCAGCGGCGCCGGTGTCATCCGCTCGCCGGCGTCGATGCGCTCGTTGATCTCCGTACGGCCCCGGTAGCGGTCCAGCTGCCAGTTACCCAGGAACACCATCACCGTGGCGGCGACCAGGGTCAGCGCGAGGATGCCGAGCCAGCGTGGGGTCAGCAGGAACCGGTACACAGCCACGAGGCTACCCGTATGACCGGGGCCACTGGCCGCGACGGTCCGGCTGCGTCGCGCGACACGTCCGGCGCGTGTCGGTTCCGGTGCGCGACGGGCCCGTGACGGCCCGTTTCCCGCGGCGACAGGCCCCTTCCGGTGTCACTCGCCCGGCGTCCCGGGCCGGTATCGTCACCGGGCGAACCGCTGCTGCGGTTCCCCGACCGCGTACCCCGCCGCCCGCGAGGAGTCGATGATGACCGTCGTGCCGCGCCTGGTGCTCAGCGCGCCGTCCTCCGGCCACGGCAAGAACGCGCTGGCGATCGGGCTGCTCGCGGCGCTCGCCGACCGCGACGTCGAGGTCGCCGGCTTCAAGATCGGGCCGGACCAGGTCGACGCCGCGTACCTCGGGCTGGCCTCCGGCCGCCCCGGGCGCACCCTCGACCCCCGGCTGGTCGGCGCCGACCGGCTCGCCCCGCTGCTCGCCCACGGCGCCACGGGCGCCGGGTTCGCCCTGGTGCAGGGCAGCATGGGCCTGTACGACAGCGTCACCGGGCGTCCCGAGAACGACTCGACGGCGGCCGTGGCCACCGCGCTGCGCAGCCCCGTGGTGCTGGTGGTCGACGTGGCGGCCATGGGCCAGTCGGCGGCCGCCCTGGTGCACGGCTTCCGGTCGTTCGACGAGCAGCTCTGGCTCGGCGGGGTGATCCTCACCCGGGTCGCCTCGTCCCGGCACGAGGCCATGCTGCGGGAGGCGCTCGACGACATCGACGTGCCGGTGTACGGGGCGCTGCGCCGCCAGGACCTGCCGCCGGTGCTGCCCAGCCGCCGCCACGGCGTGATCCCGGCGATCGACGGCTCCGCCGAGGCGGCCCGTGCGGTCCGCCGGCTGGGGGAGGCCGTGGCCGCGACCGTCGACCTGGACCGGCTGCTCGGGCTGGCCCGTTCCGCGCCGCCCCTGCCGGCCACGGCCTGGTCGCCGCAGGACGCGCTGGGCGCCCCGGAGGCGCCGGCGGAGCGTCCGGTGGTCGCCCTGGCCGGCGGCCCGGGCGGCAGCTACAGCCCGCCGGAGACCGCCGAGCTGCTCCGGGCCGCCGGCGCCGAGGTGGTGACCGTCGACCCGCTGCGGGACGAGGCCCTTCCCCCGGGCACCCGCGCGCTCGTCGTCGGCGGGGCGCTGCCCGAGTCGTACGCCGAGCAGCTGTCCGCCAACCGCCGGCTCTGCATCGCGGTGGCCGAGCTGGCCCGTACCGGCCGGCCGGTGGTCGCGGAGGGGGCCGGCCTGCTCTGGCTCGCGCGCGAGCTGGACGGGCTGCCGATGTGCGGGGTGCTGGACGCGGTCGGCACCACCCGGGACGGTCTGGTGGTCGGTTACCGGGAGGCGACGGCTCAGACGGCGAGCGTCGTGGCCGCGGAGGGGGCCGTGCTGATCGGGCACAAGGAGCACCGCGCGGTCCTCACCCCGCGTGGTGGGCAGCGGCCGGCCTGGACCTGGGAGGGCGGTGCCCCGGAGGGCTTCGTCTGGCGCAACGTGTACGCGTCCCAGCTCACCCTCCACTGGGCCGGCCACCCGGAGATCGCCACGCGACTGGTGGCCGCGGCGCTGGCCGAGCCGACCCCCGAGGCGGTGCCGGCCGGGTCCGGCGGGGCGCCGGCGTGATCGGTCAGGTCGCGGTACGCCGCTTCCCGACGCTCACCGTGTCGACCCCGCGTACCGAGGTGCGGCAGTTGGTGGCGGCGGACGCGGCGGCGGCCGGGGACATCCTCGCCGACAAGCTGACCCGGCGCTGGCTGCCGCTCGCAGACGACTCCGGCCCGATCGACGGCCACGCCTGGTGCACGGACCTCGCCCGGCAGCGGCGGGACAGCGGCGACGGCGACCACTACGGGGTGGTCCGCCGGGAGGACGCGCGGCTCGTGGGCTGCCTCTGGACCCGGCGCACCGACTGGGGCGCCCGGCTCACCGAGATCTCGTACGCCATCGCGCCGGACGCCCGGGGTTTCGGCCTCGCCGCGGAGGCGGTGGACGCCGTGGCCATCGCGCTGATCCTCGAACACGGCTTCCAGCGGGTCGAGCTGCGCGTGGCGCCGGGGAACACCGCGTCGCGCCGGGTGGCCGAGAAGGCCGGCTTCAGCTACGAGGGGCTGCTCCGCAACGCCGGCTACGCCCGGGGCGCCCGCGTCGACCTGGAACTCTGGTCGTTCGTGGCGGCCGACCTCCGCTGACCCCCGTTCCCACCCGGTGATCAAGAGGTTCGCGTCAGGATCGGCCCGGATCCTGACGCGAACCTCTTGATCACCACCGGCGGACCGGGCGGGCAGGGCCGGGTCCGCCGGGGCGTCAGCCGACTATGGCGTCGGAGGGTGGGGTGAACTCACGGGTGGGTTTGCCCTTCAGGGCGTCGCGCAGGGTCTCCGCCACCGCCGCGATCGGCACCTGGGACTGCCCGTCACCGACCGCGTTGAACGGGTTGTCCGGGTCGGAGATGAAGCTCGCCGCGGCCAGCTCCGGCGTGTAGCCGACGAACCAGGCCGACCGGGTGCTGTCCGTGGTACCGGTCTTGCCGGCCACCGGCCGCCCGACGGTGCCGCGGACGCTGTCCGCCGTCGACCAGCCGCCGCAGCCACCCTTGGCGGGGGTGTCCCCGGTGGGGCAGCGGGCCGCGTCGGTGGCCGCCCGGGCCGCGTCCGCGCTCACCACCTGCCGGCAGCGCGGCTTCGCGACCTCCCGGGTGATCCCGCCGGCGGTGGCGTACGTCGCCGGCGTCCCGTCCCGGTTGTAGATCGCCTGCACGGGGATCGCCTCGCAGTACCGGCCGTCGGCGGCGACCGCCGCGTACGCGTTGGCCATCTCCAGCGGTGTGGCGTCCGAGACGCCCAGGGTGAAGGCGCCCCACTTCTTCGCCTTCGCGGGGGAGGCCTGGTCGCGGTCGACGTCGGTACGCCAGCGCAGCCCGAGCTGCTCGGCGAGCCGGATGCCCGCCTCGGAGCCGATCTGCTCCTCCAGCCACACGAAGTACGTGTTGACCGACTTGCCGAATCCGGACCACATCGTCTGCTGGCCGGTCATGGCGCCGCTCGCGTTGGTCGGCGCCCACCCGTCGAAGACCTTCGACTGGTAGCGGTACGGGGCGTTGAACGAGGTGGAGAGGGGCAGCCCGGCGTTGAGCGCGGCGAGCATCGGGAACATCTTGAACGTCGACCCGGCCTGGTACCCGGGCAGGTCACCGCCGCCGAGCAGTGGCGCCACGGTGTTCGGGTAGCTGGCCTTCACCTTCGGCCCCGCCTCGGGGTTGGAGCTGAGCGGGTTGTCGCTGAGGTCCAGCGAGTACGTCCGGTTCACGGCCATGGCCTTGACCCGCCCGGTGCCCGGTTCGGAGACCACGATGCCGTTGGCGAACGGGCTACCGGTGGCGTCCTTGGCACCCACGTTGTTCTCCGCCGCCTGCTGGATCTTCGGGTCGAGGCTCAGCACGATCCGGTAGCCGCCGCGGCGCAGCTTGTCCATCCGCTCCAGCCGGTTCTCGCCGAACGCGGGCTGCGAGCTCCACCAGTTCTTCAGGTAGTCGCAGGCGAAGCCCCAGCTGTTGAACTTCTCCGGGATGGCGGCGCAGTCGTTCGGCGGGTTGGTCAGCTTCAGCCGGATCGGTTCGGCCTTGGCGGCCGCGACCGCGTCCGGTGACAGGTAGCCGAGCTGGGCCATCCGGTCCAGGACGTAGTTGCGCCGGCCGGTGGCGTCCTTCTGGTCGGACGACGCCGGGTCGTACTCGCTGGGGGACTTCACCAGCCCGGCGAGCGTCGCCGCCTCGACGGGGCTGAGGTCCTTCGGCGTCTTCGAGAAGAAGATCTCGCTGGCCGCGTAGATGCCGTACGCGCGGTGGCCGAAGTACGCGGAGTTCAGGTAGCGCTCGAGGATGTCCTCCTTGCTCAGCTCCTTCTCCAGGTCCAGCGCCAGCCGCATCTCTTTGATCTTGCGCAGGCTGGTCTGCTGGGTGGCCTCCTGGACCTCCTTGGGGGTCGTCGCGCTGTCCCGCAGGGCCATCCGGACGTACTGCATGGTCAGCGTGGAGGCACCCTGGGACACCCCGCTGGACCGGGCGTTGGCCACGAACGCGCGTGCCACGCCCTTCGGGTCGACGCCCTTGTGCTGGTAGAAGCGCGAATCCTCCGCGGCCACGATGGCCTGCTGGATGTTCGGCGACATGTCCTCGATCTTGGTGTACTGCCGGTACTCCTCGTAGAACATCGTCAGCACGGTGCGCCCGTCGGGGGCGTACAGGTAGGACGTCTCGGCCGGCAGGGCCTTGGTCAACAGCTTCGTCTTGTGCTCCGTGGCGTGCGCGGTGGCCTTCGTGCCCAGCCCGGTGAACGCGACCACGGGGTAGGCGACGGCGGCGATCACGATCCCGGCGATCAGCCCGATGCGAAGGAGAGGAATAGCACGACCAGCGGCGGCAAGGGGTCGGTTGCTCACACGGTCAAGCTATGACATTTCCGATTCGGAAATGAGAAGAATTCATAAACACCCGGATGGTGTACCGGTGGTGACGCGTCCCACGCCGTGATCCGCTGTCCCGCGCGCCGCGTTCCCGGCAGGATCGCGGGCATGCGTGGACGGCCGGGCGAGGTGCGGGCGGGCGCCGGTGCACCGGAGGCGCCCGCCGGCGAGCCCGACCTCGGCCATCACGGCGACGCGGAGGTGGCGGAGGGGCTCGTCGATCTCGCCGTCAACGTCCGCCGGGCGCCGCTGCCGCCGTGGCTGGCCGGGCCGATCGCCGCCACGCTGACCGACCTGGCCCGCTACCCCGACCCGGCGGCGGCCCGGGAGGCGCTCGCCGCCCGGCACGGCCGTCCCCCGGACGAGGTGCTGCTCACCGCCGGCGCCGCCGAGGGCTTCGTGCTGCTCGCCCAGGCCCTGCGCGGGGTACGCCGGCCGGTGGTGGTGCACCCGCAGTTCACCGAGCCCGAGGCCGCGTTGCGGGCGGCCGGCCACCGGGTCGAGCGGGTGCTGCTCGACGACGCCGACGGCTTCCGCCTCGACCCCGCCCGGGTGCCCGCCGACGCCGACCTCGTGATGATCGGCAACCCGACCAACCCCACGTCGGTGCTGCACCCGGCGCGGACCGTCGCCGCGCTCGCCCGTCCCGGCCGCGTGCTGGTGGTCGACGAGGCGTTCGCCGACACCACCGCCGTCCCCGGCCGGGCCGGCGAGCCGGAGTCCCTCGCCGGCCGCCGGGACCTGCCCGGCCTGCTCGTGGTGCGCAGCCTCACCAAGACCTGGGGGCTGGCCGGGCTGCGGGTGGGCTACCTGCTCGGCGCGCCGGAGCTGCTGGCCCGGCTCGCGGCGGTCCAGCCGCTCTGGGCGGTGTCCACCCCGGCGCTCGCGGCGGCCACGGCCTGCGCCGGCCCCGTCGCGGTCGAGGCCGAGCGCGCCATCGCCGCGCAGCTCGCGGCCGACCGCGACCACCTGGTGGCGCGCCTGGCCGCCCTGCCCGGCGTACGCGTCGCCGGCCGGCCCGCGAGCGCGTTCGTGCTGATCCACCTGCCCGGCGCCGCGGCCGTCCGCGCCGCGCTGCGTGAGCGCGGCTGGGCGGTACGCCGCGGCGACACCTTCCCCGGCCTCGGGCCGGACTGGCTCCGGGTCGCGGTGCGCGACCGGGCCACCACCGACGCGTTCACCCGGGTACTGGGCGAGATCCTGGAGGCATGATGCTGGAGACGACCATCGCGGAGATCGGGCCGCTGGACGAGGCCGCCATGGCGGCGGCACGGGAACTGCACGGCCGGCTCACCAAGCCGGCCGGTTCGCTCGGCGCCCTGGAGGAGCTGTCCGTACGCCTCGCCGGCCTCGCGGGCGCCTGCCCGCCCCCGCTGCCCGAGCCGGCGGCCGTGGCGATCTTCGCGGGTGACCACGGCGTGCACGCCCAGGGCGTGAGTCCCTGGCCGCAGGAGGTCACGGCGCAGATGATCGGCAACTTCCTGGCCGGCGGCGCGGTGGTCAACGCGTTCGCCCGGCAGGCGGGCGCCGCGGTCACCGTGGTCGACGTCGGCGTGGCCACCGCGCTGCCCGCGGGCGACGCGCCGGCCGGTGACGGCCCCGTCCTCGACCCCGGCGTGCCGCGGCTGGTCGACGCGCGGGTCCGCCCCGGCACCCGGGACCTCGCGGTGACCGCGGCGCTCACCCGGGACGAGGCCCGGGCCGCCGTCGAGGTCGGCATCCGGGTCGCCCACGAGCTGGTCGATGCCGGCGCCGGGATCCTGCTCACCGGCGACATGGGCATCGGCAACACGACGCCCGCGGCGGCGCTCGTCGCCGCCTTCACGGGCACCGACCCGGCCGGGACGACGGGCCGGGGCACGGGCGTGGACGACCCCACCTACCGGCGGAAGGTGGAGGTCGTACGGGCCGCGCTGGAGCGGCACCGACCCGACCCGGCCGACCCGCTGGGCGTGCTGGCCGCGGTCGGCGGACTGGAGCACGCGGCGCTGGCCGGGCTGATCCTCGGTGCCGCCGCGCGCCGCGTCCCGGTGCTGCTCGACGGGGTGATCGCCTGCTCCGCCGCGCTCGCCGCCGCCGCGTTCGCGCCGGACGCGGTGGGCGCCATGGTGGCGGGTCACCGGTCCGCCGAGCCGGGCGCCACGCTCGCGCTGCGCCGGCTCGGGCTCGACCCGCTCATCGACCTCGGGCTGCGCCTCGGCGAGGGCACCGGCGCGCTGCTCGCGCTGCCCGTGGTCACCGGCGCCGTCCGGGTGCTGCACGAGGTCGCCACGTTCGACGCCGCCGGGGTGTCCGAGAAGTGACCGGGCACGGCGGGGCGGCGGCGTGAGCGGGCGGACCGGTGGGCCGGAGGACGTGCCGGGCGGCAACCCGTACCCGGTGGGGCTGCGCCTGCACGGGCGGCGGGTGGTCGTGGTCGGCGGTGGAACCGTGGCGACGCGGCGGGTGCCGGCGCTGCTGGACGCTGGCGCGGACGTCCTGCTGGTCGCCCCGGAGCTGACCCCGGCGCTGCACGCGCACGTCGACGCCGGCCGGCTGCGCTGGGAGCGGCGCCGGTTCACGCCCGCCGACCTGGACGGGGCGTGGCTCGTGCAGGTGGCGGTGGACGACCCGGCCGCGGCCGCGGCCGTGAGCGCCGCCGCCGCGGAGCGGCGCGTGTTCTGCGTACGCGCCGACGACCGGAACGCGGCGACGGCCTGGACGCCGGCGGTGACCCGGCACGGGCCGGTGACCGTGGCGGTGCTCGGCGGTGGCGACCCCCGGCGGGCGATGGGCGTGCGCGACGCGGTCCGGGACCTCCTGGCGGGCCGGCCGGGCCCGTCGGCGGCGCGCCCGGCGGCGCCGGAGCCCTCGGCCGTCGCGCCGGGTGGGCGGGTCGCCCTGGTGGGTGCCGGCCCGGGTGACCCGGAGCTGATCACCGTGAAGGGGTGGCGGCTGCTCACCGGGGCGGACGTGGTGGTGGCCGACCGGCTGGTGCCCGGCCTGCTCCTGGACGAGCTGCGCGCCGACGTGGAACTGGTCGACGCTTCCAAGATCCCGTACGGGCCGGCCCGGGCCCAGGAGGAGATCAACCGGATCCTCGTCGACCGGGCGCTCGCGGGGCGGTTCGTGGTGCGGCTCAAGGGCGGCGACCCGTACGTCTTCGGTCGGGGTGGGGAGGAGCTGCTGGCCTGCGCGGCGGCCGGCGTGCCGGTGACCGTGGTGCCCGGGGTGACGAGCGCGGTCGCGGTGCCCGCGGCGGCCGGCATCCCGGTCACCCACCGTGCGGTGGCGCACGAGTTCACCGTGGTGTCCGGGCACGTGGCGCCCGACTCACCGGCCTCGCTGGTGCGCTGGGAGGCTTTGGCCGCCCTGCGCGGCACGCTGGTGGTGCTGATGGGGCTGAAGAACCTCGCGGCGATCGCCGGGACCCTCGTGGCGCACGGGCGGCCGGCGGCGACGCCGGTGGCCGTGGTGCAGGAGGGCACCACGGACGGCCAGCGCGTGCTCCGCTCGACGCTGGAGGCGGTCGCCGCCGACGTGGTGGCCGCCGGACTGCGGCCACCCGCCACCGTCGTGATCGGGGACGTGGTGGACGCCCTCGCCCCCTGACCGCCGCCCCCCGTCGATCATGAAGGTGTCGGCACCTTCATGATCGACGGCTGGGGTCGCCGGCTTACTGCTTGAGCATGTTGTCCAGGAGGAGCGCGCAGCGGACGAGGCCGAGGTGGCTGTAGGCCTGCGGGTGGTTGCCCAGGCCGCGCTCGGCGAGCGGGTCGTACTGCTCGGGGAGCAGACCGGTCGGGCCGGCGGTGTCGATCATCTGGGCGAACAGCTCCTCGGCGTCCACGCGCCGTCCCGTGCGCAGGTACGCCTCGATGAGCCACGCCGTGCAGATGTGGAAGCCGCCCTCCCGGCCGGGGAGCCCGTCGTCCCAGTGGTAGCGGTAGACCACGGGGCCGCTGCGCAGGTCCGCCTCGATCTTGAGGACGGTGGAGAGGAAGCGCGGGTCGTCACCGGGGAGCAGCCCCGAGAGGCCGATCCAGAGCGACGAGGCGTCCATGTCCTCGTCGCCATATGCGACGCTGTACGCCTCGGCGTGCTCGTGCCAGCCGTGCTCGAGCACGTTGGCGGCGATCCGGTCGCGCAGGTCGACCCACTCGGGCCGGTCCTCGCCGCCGTGCTGGCGCATGACGTGCAGCGCCCGGTCCACGGTCATCCAGCACATCACCTTCGAGAAGATGTGGTGCCGCGGCGGGAGACGGGCCTCCCAGATCCCGTGGTCGGGCTCGTGCCAGCGGCGCTGGACGGCCTCGACCATGTTCTCCAGCACCCGCCACTCGGTCTCCCGTACCGAGCCGCGCAGGTCGGCCACGGCGGCGATGAGGTCGGCGACCGGGCCGAACACGTCCAGCTGGAGCTGGTGGTTGGCGAGGTTGCCGACCCGCACCGGCCGGGAGCCCGCGTAGCCGGGCAGGGTGTCGATGACGGCCTCGGCGCCCAGTTCGTAGCCGTCGACGGTGTAGAGCGGGTGCAGCCGCTCGGGGTGGCCGCCGGTGCGCTCGACGACGCCGTCGATCCACCGCAGCAGACCCTCGGCCTCCTCGGTCGAACCGAGGTCGACCAGGGCCCGGGCGGTCAGCGCGGCGTCACGCAGCCAGCAGTACCGGTAGTCCCAGTTGCGGACGCCGCCCAGCTCCTCGGGGAGCGAGGTGGTCGCGGCGGCCAGGATCGAGCCGGTCGGCTCGTGGCAGAGCCCGCGCAGCGTGAGCGCGCTGCGGACCACGAGGTCGCGGGCGGTGGTGGGGAGCCGGAGCGTGGCCACCCAGTCCTTCCACGGCTGCTCCGCCGCGGCCTGCCGCTCGTGCACCGGGAGCTGGTGGTGCTCCAGGCTGTGGGTGCCGAAGCGCAGCTCCAGCACGACCTGCCCGCCCGCGGCCCGCAGGTCGACGACCGCCTTGGCGCTCTCGTAGACGCCGTCGCTCGTGACCTCCCACTCGACGCCGGGGGAGTAGAGGGCGACCGGTTCGTTCGAGCCGAGCACAAGCAGGCCGTCGTCGAGCGGTTGCAGCTGCACCGCCACCTGACCGAACTCGGGGCGCGGCGCGAACTCGATCCGGGCCCGGCCGGTGCCGGTGAGCACCCGGACGAGGGTGGAGTCGCCACTCATCACCGCCGGCCCGTCCGGGGTGGTCTCGTGCGCCGGCAGGTCCAGCCAGTCGGTGACGGTGAGACCGGACCACCGCGTCTCCACGGTCATGGTGCCGGTGCGGTAGCGCTGCCCCAGCGGGATGCCGCCGCGCTCGGCGGACACGCTGAAGTGCCCGGCCGGGCTGCCGCCCACGAGGTCGGCGAAGATCGCCGCCGAGTCCGGCTTGGGGTGGCAGAGCCAGGTGACCTTGGCTTCGGGGGTGAGCAGGGCGACCGTACGGCCGTTGGCCAGCATCGAGTGGCGCTCGATGGGCACCGCCCGCTCGCCGAAGAGCCAGTGCCGCCGGGTCTCCAGCAGCAGGCCGAGCGCCCGCGCGGCCTCGATGGGCTCGGCGACCCGGTAGTCGGCCCGGGTGTCCCCGGGGCCGATCTTGATGCCGACGTCCGGCCCGTGGAGGTTGCCGAAGCCGTTCTCGTCGGTGACGTCGTCGCCGATGAAGAGCACCGCGCTCGCGGAGAGCTGGGTGCGCAGCTGGTCGATGGCGATGCCCTTGTGCGTGGCGACCACCGACAGCTCGATGACCTCCTTGCCCTGGGTGACGGTGACGCCGTCCCAGGTGGCGGGGCCGCTGCGCACCGCCTCGATGGCGGCGGCCGCGATCTGCGGGTCGACCCCGCGGGTGTGCACCGCCACGCTCGCCGGCTTGCGCTCCAGCCGGATGCCCGGGTGCTCCGCCGCGATCTCCCGCAGCGCGTCGCGCAGGCGGGTGCGCACCGCGATCAGCTCGGGGGACAGGCGCTCGACGAAACCGATGTCGAACTCGGAGCCGTGGCTGCCGACCAGGTGCACCTCGCTGGGCAGCCGGGAGAGCGCGGCCAGGTCACGCAACGCCCGGCCGGAGATCACCGCCACGGTGGTCTGCGGCAGGGCGGCCAGCGCGCGGATCGCGGCCACCGACTCGGGCAGCGGCACGGCCTTGCTCGGGTCCTCGACGATCGGCGCCAGGGTGCCGTCGTAGTCGCAGGCCACGAGGAGCTGCGGGACCCGCGCGATCCGGCCGATGGCCGCACGCAGCTCGGGGTCCATCACGTCGGTGGCGACGGAGACGCCACCGGAAACGGGGGTGGTCACGCGGCCTCCGCCTCCGGCACGCCGAGCTCGGTGAGGAACGACTTGGCCCAGTGGCCGACGTCGTTGGTACGTAGGTGGCGTTGCATTGTCCGCATGCGGCGGCGAGCCTCCGGCTTCTCGACGTGCACGGCCCTCAGCAGGGCGTCCTTGACCGCGTCGGGGTCGTGCGGGTTGCACAGGAACGCCTGGCGCAGCTCGGTGGCGGCGCCGGCGAACTCACTGAGCACGAGGGCGCCACCCTGGTCGGTGCGCGAAGCCACGTACTCCTTGGCCACCAGATTCATTCCGTCTCGCAGCGGGGTCACCATCATTACGTCGGCAGCGACGTACATCGCGGCCAGCTCGCTGCGACTGTACGACTGATGCAGATAATGCACTGCGGGCACGCCCACCCTGCCGAATTCGCCATTAATCCGACCAACCTCGCGCTCGACCTTGACCCGGAGCGCCTGGTAGTGCTCGACCCGCTCCCGGCTCGGCGTGGCGACCTGCACCATGACCGCGTCGGGCACGGTCAGCTTGCCGTCGGCCAGCAGCTCGCGGAAGGCCTTGAGGCGGAGTTCGATGCCCTTGGTGTAGTCCAGCCGGTCGACGCCCAGGATGATCGTCCGGGGGTTGCCCAGCTCCTCGCGGATCTCCTTGGCCCGGGCCTGGACCGCCGGGTCGGCGGCCATCCGCTCCATCTCCCGGGTGTCGATCGAGATCGGGAACGCCCCGGCCTTCACCCGCCGGCCGTCGACCTGGATCATCTGCCCCTCGTAGCGCAGGCCGAGCAGGTGTCGGGCCAGCCGGACGAAGTTCTGCGCGGCGAGCCGCTGCTGGAACCCGACCAGGTCGGCGCCGAGCAGGCCCCGCAGGATCTCGGTGCGGAACGGCATCTGCATGAACAGCTCGATCGGCGGGAACGGGATGTGCAGGAAGAAGCCGATCCGCAGGTCCGGCCGCAGCTCGCGGAGCATCGCGGGCACCAGCTGGAGCTGGTAGTCCTGCACCCAGACCGTCGCGCCCTCGGCCGCCACGTCCGCGGCGGCCTCCGCGAAGCGGGCGTTGACCAGGCGGTACGTCTCCCGCCAGCGGCGCTTGTAGACCGGGGTCTCGACCGCGTCGTGGTAGAGCGGCCAGATCGTCGCGTTCGACTGCCCCTCGTAGTAGCGCTCCAGCTCCTCGGCGCTGAGCGGGACCGGGTGCAGCCGGATCCCCTCCAGGTCGAACGGCTCGGGAGCGGCGCCGGTGCCACCGGCCCAGCCGACCCAGGTGCCCTTGTGCTCGGCGAGGACGGGGTGCAGAGCGGTCACCAGCCCTCCCGGGCTGCGCCGCCACTGCCGCCCTTCGGGTGTGCTCACCTCGTCGACCGGCAGGCGGTTCGCCACTACGACAAAGGAGCTGCGGACGGTCACGTTCGGCCACCTCCGGTGCTGACGGGTCAACCGCATGAGCGTACTGAGCGTAGCTGCGGCCTCTGGGCCCCCGTGCCGGAGTTCCCTACCCGTCCCACGCTCGCCGAATCCCCATGGTGATCTTGTCAACACGGGTCCGGCCCCGTGCCCCGTTTCCGCGACGCGGACGCACGTGGGCGGGGTGATGTGGGCGAGACGCCGCGTACCTGTCAGGATTGACGACGGCGTGCGTGCGGCCGGCACCTGGCCGGCGCCGCGGAGGCACCCGCCGCCCGCGCCCCCGCCCGCCGGCTCCCAGTCGCAATCTACGGAGGTAGCCCGCACCGTGGCCCAGTTCATCTACGTCCTGGAAAAGGCGCGCAAGGCGCACGGCGACAAGGTCGTGCTGGACAACGTGACGCTGAACTTCCTGCCAGGGGTCAAGATCGGTGTGGTCGGGCCGAACGGTGCGGGTAAGTCCAGCCTCCTCAAGATCATGGCAGGGCTGGACCGGCCGAGCAACGGCGAGGCCCGGCTCATGCCCGGCTACACCGTGGGCATGCTCGCCCAGGAGCCCCCGCTCAACGACGCCAAGACGGTGCTCGGCAACGTCGAGGAGGCGGTCGCCGAGACCAAGGCCAAGCTGGAGCGGTTCAACAAGATCGCCGAGCAGATGGCGACCGACTACTCCGACGAGCTGATGGAGGAGATGGGCAAGCTCCAGGAGGAGCTGGACAACGTCGACGCCTGGGACATCGACTCCAAGCTCGAGCTGGCCATGGACGCGCTGCGCTGCCCGCCGCCGGACGCCGACGTCACCCAGCTCTCCGGTGGTGAGCGCCGCCGGGTGGCGCTCTGCAAGCTGCTGCTGGAGGCGCCCGACCTGCTGCTGCTCGACGAGCCCACCAACCACCTGGACGCGGAGAGCGTGCAGTGGCTGGAGCAGCACCTGGCCAAGTACGCCGGCACCGTCATCGCCATCACCCACGACCGGTACTTCCTCGACAACGTGGCCAACTGGATCCTCGAGCTGGACCGTGGCCGGGCCTACCCGTACGAGGGCAACTACTCCACGTACCTGGAGAAGAAGGCGGCGCGGCTCTCCGTCGAGGGCCGGCGCGACGCCAAGATGAAGAAGCGGCTCGCCGACGAACTGGAGTGGGTGCGCTCCAACGCCAAGGCGCGGCAGACCAAGTCCAAGGCCCGGCTCGACCGGTACGACGAGATGGCCGCGGAGGCGGAGAAGACCCGCAAGCTGGACTTCGAGGAGATCCAGATCCCGCCGGGCCCCCGCCTGGGCAACACGGTCATCGAGGCGCACAGCCTCACCAAGGCCTTCGGCGACCGGGTGTTGATCGACAACCTGTCCTTCTCGCTGCCGCGCAACGGCATCGTCGGCATCATCGGCCCGAACGGCGTCGGCAAGACGACCCTGTTCAAGACCATCGTCGGGCTGGAGAAGCCGACCGGCGGCGACGTCCGGGTCGGCGAGACCGTCTCCCTGTCGTACGTCGACCAGAACCGGCAGGGCCTGGCCGGCGACAAGACGGTCTGGGAGACCGTCTCCGACGGGCTGGACCACCTCATGGTGGGCAAGGTCGAGATGCCGTCGCGGGCGTACATCGCGGCGTTCGGCTTCAAGGGGCCGGACCAGCAGAAGCCGACCAAGGTGCTCTCCGGTGGCGAGCGCAACCGGCTCAACCTGGCGCTGACCCTGAAGATCGGCGGCAACGTCATCCTGCTCGACGAGCCGACCAACGACCTGGACGTGGAGACCCTCTCCAGCCTGGAGAACGCGCTGCTGGACTTTCCCGGCTGCGCCGTGGTCATCTCCCACGACCGGATGTTCCTCGACCGGGTCGCCACGCACATCCTGGCGTGGGAGGGCGACGACCAGAACCCGGCCAAGTGGTTCTGGTTCGAGGGCAACTTCGAGGCGTACGAGAAGAACAAGATCGACCGGCTCGGGGCGGAGGCGGCCCGGCCGCACCGGGTGACGTACCGCAAGCTCACCCGTGACTGAGAGCCCACGACCGGTGCCCGACCATGAGTGACCGTTTCGTGTACCACTGCACGCTGCGGTGGTCGGACCTGGACGCCTACGGTCACGTCAACAACTCGCGCTTCCTCACCCTCTACGAGGAGGCCCGGGTGGCGTTGATGTTCGCCGGCGGCCGGGCGTGGGGTGTCGACTCGTTCGCCGAGGGTGTCGTGATCCGCCGGCACGAGGTCGATTACCTGCGCCCGGTCGACTACTCCCTCGACCGGGCGAGCAGCGAGGCGGCGCCGACCGTCCGCATCGAGCTGTGGGTGGAGGAGATCCGGGCGTCCCGGTTCACAGTGGCCTACGAGCTGTACGACGGCGACGTGCTGGCCGGGCGGGCCCGTTCGGTGCTGGTGCCGTTCGACCTGGGCCGGCAGGTGCCCCGGCGGCTCACCGCGGGGGAGCGGGAGTTCCTGCTGAACTATGCGCCGACGGGCGGAACGCCGTGACCCGGCCGGGTCCGGCCCGCCCGGAGGCGGCGCTGACGCCGTCCGAGGGCGCGCGCCCGCCCGGTCGGGCCGTACCGCCGCCCGAGTCGCCCGCTCCGGCGGTGTCGCGGGCCGAGGGTGGGTCGGCGGAGGCCCCCGGCCCGGCGGGCTCTCCTGAACGGTCCGGGGGGCCGGTGCCGCCCGCCGCCGGGGGGCACGGGATGGTGGCGGTCGCCGACGCCGGGGCCTTCCTGGCCCGGCTGGTCCGGCTGGATCCGGGCGCGCCCGTGCGGCTCCGGCCGGCCGGGTCGGACCGGACCGCGCTCTGGGCGCGGCTGCCCTGGAACGTCCTGGTGGTGCGGACCGTGACCGGACGGGGCCCGGGCGACGTCGCGGTGGCGGCCGCCGAGCTGCTGGCCGAGCTGGAGCGGTCCGGCGCGGGGTTGCCGCCCCGGCGGGACGCCCAGTGGCGCTGGCCGCTGCCGCCGGCGGCGAGCCGGCCGGTGGAGACGCTGCCCGCCGACGAGCTGTGGCGGATCAGCCGGGCCGCGGCGGGCACCCTGCGTACGGCCAGCGAGCACGGCGTGGGTGGCCGGGCGGTGGGGCAACGGGCCCTGCGTGATGCCCTCCTGGACCACGTGGCGGTCGTCGTCACCCCGGACGACCCGCCCGGGCCGCCGGTCGAGGTGCCGCAGCGGCTGGTGCAGGGGCTGGTCCGCATGGGCTTCCTGGGCCCACCGGACGGCCCCCGGACGGCCACCGACGTCCAGGTGCGCGTCGCCGGCCGATGGGTCGGTCTTGTGGGGCCGTACGGGGCGGCCTGGCTGCAGAAGGGCAGTGATCTTGGCTTGACGCCCCTCATGAGTCGTCCGAAAGTATGACCCTCACTCATCCTTCTAGCCTGGGGCGGTCGTTGGGGGGATGCTTCAACCCGGCTGTCCGGGTACCGTCCATGCTCGGATCCAACGCACGGTAGGCGGCTGGATCCGCTGGGGAGTGAGGTGCGCGAGCGATGCCGTGGTGGTCATGGCGCCCGGGTCCCGCCAACGGCGGCGATCAGGAAACCCGAACCGGGATCACAGTGGAAGGCACCGTCCGGGTCGGACCCCCGACCCCGCGCCAGCCAGGCGACGACTGCACGGCCAACGAACGGCCCGTGCTCGCCGAGATGCCGGCCACGGTCGCGCCGGTCACGCTCGGCCGGGTCTGCGACGCGCTCGATCTGCTCGACGTGCGCTACCTGGCCGACGGCGACGGGAACCTGCTGGCCATGTGGGAACGGCATGCCGTGCTGGTCACGCTCGAAGGGCCGGAGGACGAGATCCTCGTGATGCGGGCGCGTCCACACGCGACGGTGCCGCCCGACTGGGCCGACCGGGCCTACCGGGTGGTCAACGAGTGGAACCACACCCGCCGGTTCTGCAAGGCGTACATCGGTGACCCGACCGAGCGCGGGCAGCTGCCGATCTACGCCGAGCTGCAGGTGCCGCTGGGCGCCGGGACGCACGACGCGCTCCTGGTCGAGATGCTCGACTGCGGCGCGGCCGTGGCCACCAGCTTCGTCGACTGGCTGCACGACGAGGGCGCGCTGCTCTGAGCGCGCGACCGGTGCCCAGGGGGTCGTCGCCCAGGCCGCGGCGTACGCCCCCCGCCGGCCGTCAGGCCGGGTCCTCCATGACGTTGACCATGAAGAACGCGGCCCGCTCCAGGTAGGCCCACAGCGCGGTGGCGTGTTCCTGCGGCAGGTCGAGCCGGTCGACGGCCCGACGCATGTGGCGCAGCCACGCGTCGCGCTCGGCCACCCCGATCCGGAACGGCGCGTGCCGCATCCGCAGACGAGGGTGCCCACGCTGCGCCGAGTACGTGTTCGGCCCGCCCCAGTACTGGATCAGGAAGAGCGTCAGCCGGTCGGCCGCGGGCCCCAGATCCTCCTCGGGATACATGGGCCGCAGCAGGGGGTCGGTGGCGACACCGGCGTAGAACTCGTCCACGAGCTTGCGGAACGTGGGTTCGCCGCCGATCGCGTCGAAGAGGGTCGCCGACGGCCGGGAACGGTCGGATTCGCCTGCGGGGTTCACCGCTCCATCCTGCCAGGTGCCCGTGGCGCCGACGGTACGGAGGACGCCGTGATGGCTGTGCGCCCGGTCACGGCCGGCCCGGCCCGGCCCCTGGGCCCCGCGGCTCTCAGGTGACCGCGTGGCGGCGCCGCCCGCCGTCCGCGGGCGGCCTGCCCGCCGTCCCGGCGGCCGGGTCCGGCTGCTCGCCGGCCGGGGCGCCCGGGGCCGCCTGCTCGGGGACCACGCTCCGTACCGCCCCGCCGGTGGCGCCGGCGGCAGCCGCCGCGACGGCCGCCTCGACCGTCCGCGGGGCCGGCCAGCTCAGGGCGACGAGCAGCATCAGCAGCACGCCCGCGAGGCTCCACACGCCGACCACCGACGGGATGGCGAAACGCTCGGCGAGAAGGCCGGTGACCAGCACCGCCGACCCCTGGATCACCTGGACGCCGGTGCCCATCACGCCGAACGCGCGGGCCCGGAACGCGTCCGGCAGCGCCTGGACGAACAGCCCGTTCGCCGTCGGCAGCATGCCCGCCACCGCGAAGCCGCAGGCGGCCGCGAGGAGCGCCACCACCAGCGGCGACGGATCGAGGAGAGCGGGCACGAGCGTCAGCGGGGCGAGTACGGCCAGCGGCCGCATGAGCGCCAGCCGCCGGGACGGGCCGAAGGCGCGCCCGATCAGCAGCCCGCCGAGGATGAAACCGACCGGGTTGGCGGCCATGATGACCGCCTGCGCCACGCCCGTGTCGAGGGTGTCGCCGGCGCTCTCCTTGGCCCAGGCGGCCGCGAGGCCCTCGGGCACGATCGAGAAGAGCATAGCGCTGAACACGAGCACGGCGATCGACCGCAGCACCGGGGTGCCGAAGACGATCTGGAACCCCTGTGCGGTCTCCCGGAGCAGGTGGGTCTGGTGTCCCGGGGCCAGCGCCGCGGGGCGCTCACGGACGCCGAAGCGCACCAGGACCGCCGACACGGCGAAGGTGGCCGCGTTGATGAGCAGGGCGATGACCGGGTCGATGCCCGCGATGGCGGCCCCGATGAGGTAGCCGACGACCTGCGCGGCCTGGGCGACGCTGGAGTGCAGGGACAGCCCGACGACGAGCCGGTCACCGGTGAGGATCTTCGGGATGAGCGCGGACTTGGCGGCCTGGCTCGGCGGATTGGCCAGCGTGGTGAGGAAGAGCAGGCCCAGCACGGCCGGGGCGGGCAGGCTCGGGATGGCGATGAGCAGCATCAGCACCATCCGGATGAGGTCGCAAAAGACCATCACCCGCCGGTAGGGGTGCCGCTCGGCGACGGCGGCGAGCAGCGGGCCGCCGACCAGCCACGGCAGGTAGCTGACCGCGAAGGCGGCGGCGGAGAGCGCGACCGACTCGGTCTGCTCGTAGATCAGGAGGGTGACCGCGGCCTTGGCGAGATAGTCGCCGACCCAGGACAGCGCGCTCGCCGTGAAGACCGCCCCGAACTCCCGCTGGGCGAAGACCTCGCGGAAGGTCGCTGGACCTTCCGGTGAGGGTCGCTCGTCGGACACCGTCGCCTCCATCGTTCCCCAGGCGGCCACTGGTGGCGGCGCCGGCCCGGGAACTCTCGTCAGATCTGCGGATCAGCGAGGACGCAGCACGCTTCTGGCGGGAACGCGTGCCCCGGATTCTGCCCGATCGTCTGACAACTGGCTAGGGCGAACGGATAGATCGTCGCATCTCCGACTGAACGAACGGACGATACCTGAGGGGCCGGGCGGCCGCGACCCCCCGGATCGATGGACAGTCGGACGCCGTCAGGTGGCGCCGCTCTGGCCCGTCTCGCCGCCCGCCGGTGGGCGGGTCGGCGCGGTGAAGAGGCGCGCGGCGGCGATCTGCGCGGTGATCCCGGAGTTCTCCAGCGCCTCGGCCAGCCGGCGGCGCAGCTCCCGGCCGACCGCGAACTGGCCTTCGGCCGTCGTCTTCACCACCGTACGGATCACGGCGCCGTCGACGGTCATCTGTTCCACGCCCAGCACCTCGGGCGCCTCGACGATCTCCGGCGACAGCTCCGGATCGACCGCCACCGAGGCGGCCGCCGTACGCAGCACCGCCGTCGCCTCCTCCGTGCCGGCGAACCCGATCGGCAGGTCGACCACGACCAGCGCCCAGCCCTGGCTCTTGTTGCCGACGCGGACGATCTCGCCGTTGCGGATGTACCAGAGCACGCCGCGCCCGTCCCGGACGGTGGTGACGCGCAGCCCGACCGACTCGACCACACCCGTGGCCTCGCCCAGATCGACGGTGTCGCCGACGCCGTACTGGTCCTCGATGAGCATGAACAGGCCGGCGAGGAGGTCCTTCACGAGGCTCTGCGCGCCGAAGCCCAGCGCCACGCCGGCGATCCCCGCGCTGGCCAGCAGCGGGGCGAGGTCGAAGCTGAACTCCCGCAGGATCATCAGCAGCGCTATGCCGAAGACGAACGCGGTGGTGAGGCTGCGCAGGACCGAGCCGATGGCCTCGGCCCGCTGCCGTCGCCGTTCCGGCACGAACTCGCCGGGCTCGACCGCCGCCGTCGGGATCCGCTCGCGCAGCGGGCGCAGCATGGTCGGCACGCCCGCGTCGCTCGTCGTGCGGACCAGCCGGTTGATGGTGCGGTGGACGGCCCAGCGGGCGAACACCGCGAGCAGCAGGATCAGGACGACCCGCAGCGGCTTGACGAGAATCCAGTAGCTGCCCTCGGCGAACCAGACCGAGTGGGTGAGCTTCCAGACGGCGTTGCACACCGCCTCGTTCAGGCAGTCCGGGCTCGGCGTGTCCTCCTGGCCGGAGGGCGGGGCGGCGGACGCGGTCGCGAGAAGCGTCAGGGCGGTGGCACTCACCCTGTCTTCGTACCGCAACCACCCTGGGAGGCCGCTGTCGACCCACCGCCGGGTGACGTGCGCGGGAGCCGTGTCCGGCGGGCGGGTGAACGGACGGGTGCGAAACCGGTCATCTTGCCATGGGCGGAAAATGCTTCATGAGGGACCCCGGATTAGTACGTGCAATCCGGGGTCCGATCAGGGACTATTGGCGCAACGGACGTCGGTGATCCGACCGGCGTCGACCGTGGTGGCCCTGTGCCCCGGTCCGGTCGGCGGCGCGCGCGGAGGTGGCCGCTGAACCGGGAGGGTGATCGCGATGCCTGACATACGACCCACGGTGGGCTCCGGTGCGCTGGTCCTCAACGCCACCTACGAGCCGCTGTGTGTCGTGTCGGTGCGTCGTGCCGCGATCCTCGTCCTGTCCGCCAAGGCGGTCTGCGTCGCCGACGGCGACGGAATCCTGCACAGCGCCCGGGATGCGCTCCCGGTGCCCTCCGTCGTCCGGCTCACCCGGTACGTCCGGGTGCCCTACCGCACCCACGTGGGGCTGTCCCGCCGGGCGATCTTCGCGCGGGACGGCTGGCGCTGCGCCTACTGCCGGGGCCCGGCCGAGACCATCGACCACGTGTTCCCCCGCAGCCGGGGCGGCCGGCACGCGTGGGAGAACGTGGTGGCCGCCTGCGCCCGGTGCAACCACACCAAGGGTGACAAGACCCCGGCCGAGCTGGGCTGGCGGCTGCACGCGCTGCCGGCGGCGCCGAAGGGCACCGCGTGGCGGGTGCTCGGCCACCGGGCGCCCGATCCGCGCTGGGCCGACTGGCTCGACCTGCGCGAGCCCGAGGCGGCCTGACCCGCGGACGGTCACGTCCGGTGCGTCTTGACCAGGGAGGCGAAGACCACCACGTTGTCGGCGTAGCCGGTCTCCCCGCCGACCCAGCGTCCGCCGCAGGTGATCAGGCGCAGGTTGGGCCGGCTGAAGTCGCCGAACACCTCGCCCGCCGGCAGTTCCGACTTGTCGAACCGCTGCACCTGGTTCACCTCGAAGACGGCCACCGTGCCGTCCTCGCGGGTGACCTCCACCCGATCGCCCGCGCGAAGGTCCTTCAGCTCGTGAAAGACCGCCGGTCCGGTGGTGGTGTCGACGTGTCCCACGATCACCGCCGGTCCGTACTGCCCGGGGGTGGGCCCCTGGTCGTACCAGCCGGCCTCCTGCGCCCGGCCGGCGTCGGGTACGCCGATGCTGCCGTCGGCCGCGATGCCCACGCTGTGCACGGGGGCCCGCAGGTCGATGGTGCGGATGGTCAGCTCGACCGGCTCGCTGGCCGGCAGGACCGGGAACTTCTTCGGCGGTGGCCGCAGCCCGGCGGTGATCTGGTCCGGCAGGACGCTGATCCCCGTGACCCGCTCGACGCCGAGCATCGCGATGATCGCCACCATCAGTCCGGCGATGGCGAGCACCGGCAGCCCGGGGCCGGCGCCGGGGGCGAACCGGCGGCGTACCCGGGGCCGCGCCGGCCGCGCGGGCAGCGGCGGGGCCGTCGGGTCGGTGGTCGCCACGCTCGCCCGGAACGTCTGCCGGGCGACGCGGCCCAGCCGGCGGGTGGACCGGGCCGCCAGCCGGCCGGACGCGCGCAGCGTGGAGCGGGTGGCCGCACGGAGCCGGCCCCGATCCGGGCGCCTCCGGCGTGCGGATGTGCGGGCCATGGTGCTGCTCCCGTTTCAGGAACCGGCCCCGGTCCGCCGGCGGCTGCCGGCCATCCCGATGGCCACCGCGGCGCCCGCCGCGGCGAGCCCGCCGACCAGCAGCAGCATGCCGGTGCCCCGCCCGGCGGCGGTGCCACCGCCCCCGGTCGCCGGGCCCTTGCTCGGCTGGGCCATGTTCAGCACGGTCAGCGTGGTGGACGCCGTGTTGCCGTTCTGGCAGCGCAGGTTGACCGGGAAGTCACCGGGTTCCTTGTTTCCGGGCACGGTCGCCGAGCCGGTCAGAAAGCCGTTGTCGGGCCGCAGGGTCACCCGGCCGAACGCGTCCGAGTCGACCTGCGCCTGACGGTTGTTGTTGTTCTCGCAGCTGGCCCGGAGGTGCACCCGGCTGCCGGCCTGGACGCTGTTCGGCGTCACCTCGATGAAGACGTTCTCACCCGCGCGGGCGGGCGCGGCGCCGATCAGGACGAACGCCGCGAACAGCGCGAACGCACCGAGCAGCTTGACGATGGTCGACGGGGCGGGAAAAACGCCACCGTCCGGTCGCAGACCCCGCATGATCCTCCCTCCCGGCACCGGTGTACCGGTCCTGCTGGGGCGACCCGCGGTGTTTTCCCCCTCGGCTGCCGGCAAACCCGGCGGCCCTCCGGTCAGCGGCGGCGGCTGCCGGCGCCCGCGTCGGGATCGGCGCGCCGGGGGAGCGGGGTGACGGGGTGCCAGTCCAGCGGGGTGGAGAGCACCATGGTGCTGGACGGCTGGCCGTACGGGGCGAGCCGGTCGATCACCCGCTCGAACTCGTCGATCGACCCGGCCGCCACCTTCAGCATGCTGCACGCGTCCCCGGTGATCCGGTGGATCTCCAGGATCTCCGGCCAGGTGGGCACCGCGGGGTCGTAGAGGATGCACCGCGACCCGTAACAGGACATCCGGATCAGCGCGACCACACTGCGCCCGGCCCGGCTCAGGTCGACATGGGCGTGGTAGCCGGTGATCACTCCCGACTCCTCCAGCCGGCGTACGCGCTCCGCGACGGCGGGCGGCGACAGGTGCACCCGGCGGGAGAGCTCGCTGAAGGAGAGGCGGGCGTCGGCCTGCAGCTCGCGCAGCAACGCCCAGTCCATGTCGTCCATGAGGCGACCTTACTTTCCTGAACCGGAATGGCCCTCATGCCTTCGGTCCGGCAGGCCGGCGCCGCTCAGTCCCGTTGATCGGGCATTCCGTCGGGCGATCCGCGCGCGACATCATGGCGGGACCCGGCTCATGGAGGAGACGACGGTGAAGCAGACGGAGCTGCGGGGGCACACGCTGACCGCGGCGGTGCGCCCGGTCACGCCCACGCAGCGTGAGGCCAGGGCGGCAAGCACCGGCGGCGAGCCCACCCTGGAGTTCGACGACCGCGTGCCGTACGACGTCTACACGCACGCGAGCACGCTGCACCAGCTGCAGCAGCCACTCAGCGACGATCCCGGCGAGATGTCCTTCCTCATGGTCAGCCAGATCATGGAGCTCTACTTCGGGCTGACCCGCTACGAGCTGCTCCAGGCCCAACGGCTGATCCGGGCCGACCGGGTGTGGGACGCGTTGGCGCCGTTGCGCCGGGCCGGCCTGCACCTGGAGGCGCTCAACGCGGCGTGGCGGGGCCTGCGCTGGATGACCCCGGCCGACTTCAACCGGTTCCGCGACCTGCTCGGTGAGGCGTCCGGGTTCCAGTCGGCCATGTACCGGCAGCTCGAATTCCTCCTCGGGCTCCGCGACGCGGCGTTGATCCGGCCGTTCCGGCGGCAGACCGACGTGTACGCGGAGCTGCGCGACACGTTGGCCGCACCGAGTCTCTGGGACGACGTGGTCGCCCTGCTCGCCCGCCAGGGCTTCGACATCCCCGCCGAGGTCCTGGAGCGGGACGTCTCCGAGGAGCACGAGGCGCACCCCGGGATCGAGGCGGCCTGGGTGCGGGTCTACGCCGACAGCGGCCCCGAGAACCACCTCCGGATGCTCGGGGACGCGCTCACCGAGGTGGCCGAGCAGTTCGGCGACTGGCGGTGGGAGCACGTCAAGGCGGTGCAGCGCACCATGGGCGCGAAGGTCGGCAGCGGCGGCTCCGCCGGTTTGGCATGGTTGCAGCGCAGCATGGCCCGGGTGGTCTTCCCGGAGCTGTGGTCGGCCCGCACCAGCATGTGACCGGAAGCGAGACACCCCGATGAACGCCCCGCACCCCGCCCGACCCCGCCTGTCCGCCCCCGAGGACGAGGCCCACCGGCGCGACGCCGACGACCCCGGGCACCGCCACCTGTTCCACGTGCCGCCGGCCGACGGCGGCCGCTACCCCGAGGCCGCGTACCTGGCCGGCAACTCGCTCGGCCTGCAACCGCGGGCCACCCGCGACGAACTCCTCGCCGACCTGGACGCCTGGAGCCGGCTCGGCGTCGAGGGGCACCTGGAGGCCGAACGGCCCTGGCTGCCGTACCACGAGCCGCTCACCGCGCCGGCCGCGCGACTGGTCGGCGCCCTGCCGGCGGAGACCGTGGTGATGAACTCGCTCACGGTGAACCTGCACCTGCTGATGGTCAGCTTCTACCGCCCGGCCGGCCCGCGTACCCGCATCGTCATCGAGGACAGCGCGTTCCCCTCCGACAGCTACGCCGTGCGCAGCCAGGCCCGGTTCCACGGGCTCGACCCCGACGAGACCGTCGTGCGGCTACGGCCGCGCCCGGGCGAGGACACGCTGCGCACCGAGGACGTGACGGGCTACCTCGCCGCCGAGGGTGACCGCGTGGCGCTCGTGCTGCTCGGCGGCGTCAACTACCTCACCGGCGAGCTGCTGGACATCCCGGCCATCACGGCAGCCGGCCGCGCGGCGGGCGCCGTCGTCGGCTGGGATCTCGCGCACGCCGCCGGCAACGTGCCGCTCCAGCTCCACGAGTGGGGCGTGGACTTCGCCGCGTGGTGTTCGTACAAGTACCTCAACTCGGGGCCGGGCGCGCTGGCCGGGGCCTTCGTGCACGAGCGGCACCTCGGCGACCCGTCGCTGCCGCGCTTCGAGGGGTGGTGGAGCACCGAGGCGGCCACCCGGTTCGAGATGACCCCGGTGTCCCGGCCACCGGCCACGGTGGACGCCTGGCAGATCTCCAACCCGCCGATCTTCTCGATGGGCCCGGTGCGCACCTCGCTGGAGCTGTTCGACGCGGTCGGCATGCCGGCGCTGCGCGAGCGCAGCCTGCGCCTGACCGCGTACCTGGAGCGGCTTCTCGACGAGGTGACCGCGGACCGGCCGCTGGCCGTGGTCACCCCGCGCGACCCGCACCGCCGTGGCTGCCAGCTCTCGCTGCGGATCGGCGCCGGCAGCGCCGCCGAACTGGCCAAGCGGCTGCGTCACGAGCACGGGGTGGTGGCCGACGCCCGGGAACCGGACATCGTCCGGTTCGCCCCGGTGCCGCTCTACTCCACGTACCACGACTGCTGGCGGGTGGCCGACGCGCTGGCCGCGACGGTGGAGGCCACCTCATGAGCACCGAACGTGACGAGATCGCGGTGGTGGGCGCGGGCCTCGCCGGTTGCCTGCTCGCCTGTTTCCTGGCCCGGCGCGGCTACCGGGTGGCGCTCTACGAGCGGCGGCCCGATCCGCGTACCGGGCGGGTCGAGCGGGGCCGCTCCATCAACCTGGCCCTCTCCGAGCGCGGCCTCGACGCGCTGCGCCGGATCGGCCTGGACACGCAGGTGATGAGCGACGCGCTGCCGATGCGCGGCCGGATGATCCACCCGGTCGCGGGGCAGCCGCAGTTCCAGTCGTACAGCGCCTCCGGCGACCGGGCGATCAACTCGATCAGCCGGGGCGCGCTGAACAACGCCCTGCTGGACGCGGCCACCGCGCTGCCCGGCGTGCGCATCGCCTTCGACCACCGGCTGGTCGGTCTCGACCCGGCCTCCGGCGAGATGACGTTCGAGACCCCGCAGGGCAAGGTCACCGAAACCGCGCCGGTGGTCCTCGGCACCGACGGCGCCGGCTCGGCGGTACGCGGGCAGCTGCTCGCCCACGGGCTGCTCACCGAGAGCCTGGACTTCCTCGACTACGGCTACAAGGAGCTGACCATCCCGCCGCTGGGCGGCGATTTCGCGCTGGAGCCGGACGCCCTGCACATCTGGCCGCGCGGCACCTCGATGATGATCGCCCTGCCCAACCCGGACCGCTCCTTCACGTGCACGCTCTTCTGGCCCACCCACGGCACCGCGGCCTTCGCGTCGCTGGGCAGCCCGGCGGCGATCGAGCGGCACTTCGCCGAGCACTACCCGGACCTGATCCCGCTCGCGCCGAACCTCGTCGACGACTACCAGCACAATCCGGTCGGGGTGCTCGGCACGGTCCGTTGCACGCCGTGGCAGGTGGACGGCCGGGTCGGCCTGCTCGGCGACGCGGCGCACGCGATCGTCCCGTTCTACGGCCAGGGCGCGAACTGCGCGTTCGAGGACGTGGTCGAGCTGGACCGCTGCCTGGACGAGAGCGACGACGACTGGGCGGTGGCGCTGCCGCTGTTCCAGCGGCGCCGGCAGGACAACGTCGAGGCGATCGCCCGGATGGCGCTGGCCAACTTCGTGGAGATGCGCGACAAGGTCGCCTCGCCGCTGTTCCAGCTCGGCCGCCGCGTCGAACACGCTCTGGAGCGGGCGCTGCCCGGGCGGTACGTTTCCCGGTACGAGATGGTCTCGTTCTCCACCACCCCGTACGCCGAGGTGGTCCACCGGGTCCGCCGGCAGCACCAGGTGCTCGGTGCGGTCGCCGCGGGCGCGGCGGCGCTGCTGGCCGGCGTGGCCGGCGCGGTGCTCAGCCGAGGGAGGCGTCGATGACGGTCACCTGGGATCCGCGGCTGATGGCCGGTCGGGCCCCGGCCGGGCCCCACCTGCTGCGCAATTTCGTGGGCGGCGAGTTCGTGGCCGCCGGGCGGCGGTTCACCAAGGCCAGCCCGGTGACCGGCGAACCGGTCTTCGAGGTCGTCGAGGCCGACGCGTCCTGTGTGGACGACGCGGTGGCGGCCGCCCGGGCGGCGATGCGCGGCCCGTGGGGGCGGACGGGGGAGCGGGAGCGCGCCGAGGTGCTGCGCCGGATCGCCGACGAGCTGGAGCGCCGCTTCGACGACCTGGTGGCCGCCGAGGTGGCCGACACCGGGAAGTCCATCTCGCAGGCCCGTACGCTCGACATCCCGCGCGGCGCCGCGAACTTCCGGGCGTTCGCCGAGATCGTCGCCACGGCGCCCACCGAGTCGTTCACCACCGTCACGCCGACGGGCGGGCGGGCCCTGAACTACGCCGTCCGCAAGCCGGTCGGCGTGGTGGCCGTCATCGTCCCGTGGAACCTCCCGCTGCTGCTGCTCACCTGGAAGGTCGCGCCGGCGCTGGCCTGCGGCAACGCCGTGGTGGTCAAGCCCAGCGAGGAGACGCCCGCCTCGGCGACGCTGCTCGCCGAGGTGATGGAGGCCGCCGGCGTGCCGGCCGGGGTGTTCAACCTCGTCCACGGCTTCGGGCCGGGCTCGGCGGGGGAGTTCCTCACCCGGCACCCCGGGGTCGACGCCATCACCTTCACCGGCGAGTCGGCCACCGGCAGCGCCATCATGCGCGCCGCCGCCGACGGGGTGAAGGCTGTCAGCTTCGAACTGGGCGGCAAGAACGCGGGGCTGGTCTTCGCGGACGCCGACCTGGACGCCGCGGTGGCCGGCTCGGTGCGGTCCAGCTTCACCAACGGCGGCCAGGTCTGCCTCTGCACCGAGCGCATCTACGTGCAGCGGCCGGTGTTCGAGGAGTTCACGGCCCGGCTCGCGAAGCGGGCCGGCGAGCTGGCGTACGGCTGGCCGACCGACGAGGCCACCGCGACCATGCCGCTCATCTCGCACGGCCACCGGGCCAAGGTGCTCGGCCACTACGACCTGGCCCGGGCCGAGGGCGCGCAGGTGCTCGCCGGTGGTGGCACACCGGCGTTCGGCGACGCCCGCGACGGCGGCGCGTACGTGGAGCCGACCGTGCTCACCGGGCTCGGTCCGGACGCCCGGACCAACCGCGAGGAGATCTTCGGCCCGGTGGTGCACGTCGCGCCCTTCGACGACGAGGAGGAGGCGTACGCCCTCGCCAACGGCACCGAGTACGGGCTCGCGGCGACCGTGTGGACCCGGGACGTGGGCGTGGCGCACCGGGCCGGCGCCCGGCTGGACGCCGGCATCGTCTGGGTGAACACGTGGTTCCTGCGGGACCTGCGGACGCCGTTCGGCGGTGTGAAGGCGTCCGGGATCGGCCGGGAGGGCGGCGTGCACTCCCTGGACTTCTACTCCGAACTCACCAACGTCTGCGTGGACCTCTCATGAGCGCGCGCAGCGGGGAGCCGGCATGAGCGAACGGAGCGAGCAGGGTGGCGGGCAGAGCGTGAACGTGGACCTGGAAGCCGCGAACCGGGAGCTGGCCGAGGCCCGCCGCACGGGGAAACCCTGCCCGCCGCTGCGCGGTCGGCTGCTGCGGGAGGGGGACGTCGAGTCGGCGTACCGCGTGCAGCAGCTCCAGGCGCGGGCCTGGCAGGGGCGCGGCGAGCGCCGCGTGGGCGCGAAGATCGGGCTGACCTCGCGGGCCGTGCAGGAGAGCCTCGGCGTCTTCCAGCCGGACTTCGGGATGCTGACCGACGCCATGGCGGTCGGCGACGGGGTCGAGGTGTCGATCGACCGGCTGCTCCAGCCCCGGGTGGAGGCGGAGATCGCGTTCGTGCTCGGCGCCGACCTGACCGACGACCGGGTCGCCACGGCCGACCTGATCCGCGCCGTCGACCACCTGCTGCCGGCCATCGAGATCGTCGACTCCCGGATCGCCGACTGGGACATCTCCATCGTGGACACGGTGGCCGACAACGCCTCCAGCGGCCTGTTCGTGCTGGGCACCTCGCCGCGCCGCCTCGCCGACGTGGACCTGCGGCTGTGCGGCATGGTGCTGGAACACGCGGGGGAGCCGGTGTCGGTGGGCGCCGGCGCGGCCTGCCTGGGCAACCCGCTGCACGCCCTCGAATGGCTGGCGCGCACGATGGCCCGCTCGGGCGACCCGCTGCGGGCCGGCGACGTGGTGCTCTCCGGGGCGCTCGGCCCCATGGTGCCGGTCACGCCCGGCGCGGCGTACGAGGCCCGGATCTCCGGTCTCGGCTCGGTACGGACCTGCTTCACGAGGGAGGCCCAGTGACTGTCGGGGTGGCGGTGATCGGTTCCGGCAACATCGGCACCGACCTCATGATCAAAGTGCTCCGGCTCGGCGCCGGCCTGCGGATGGTCGCCATGGCCGGCATCGACCCGGCCTCCGACGGCCTGGCCCGGGCCCGGCGGCTCGGTGTGGCCACCACGGCCGACGGGGTGGACGGGCTCGTGGCGATGCCGGAGTTCGCCGACGTCGAGGTGGTCTTCGACGCCACGTCGGCCGGGGCGCACCGGCACAACGACGCGGTGCTGCGTGCCCACGGACGCACGGTGATCGACCTGACGCCGGCCGCGATCGGCCCGTACGTGGTGCCGCCCGTGAACCTCGACGAGCACCTGCACGAGCCGAACCTCAACATGGTCACCTGCGGCGGGCAGGCCACCGTGCCGATCGTCGCCGCGATCCGCCGGGTCACCCCCGTGGCGTACGGCGAGATCGTCGCCTCGATCGCCTCGAAGTCGGCGGGCCCGGGCACCCGGGCCAACATCGACGAGTTCACCGAGACCACCGCCCGGGCCATCGAGGTGGTCGGCGGCGCCGAGCGGGGCAAGGCCATCATCGTGCTCAACCCGGCCGACCCGCCGCTGCTCATGAGGGACACGGTCTACTGCCTCTGCCCGGACGGGGACGCCGACACCGCGGCGATCGCGGCGTCGGTGGCCGGGATGATCGCCTCCGTGCAGGAGTACGTGCCGGGCTACCGGCTCAAGCAGGACGTGCAGTTCGACCGCGTGGACACGTACGTGCCGACGCTGGGCCGTCACCTGTCCGGGCTGCAGGTCTCCGTTTTCCTGGAGGTCTCCGGCGCCGGGCACTACCTGCCCGCGTACGCCGGCAACCTCGACATCATGACCTCGGCGGCGCTGCGGACCGCCGAGCGGCTGGTCGCGCTCCGCGGCGAGGGGGTGCCCGCATGACCGACCTGTACATCCAGGACGTGACGCTGCGCGACGGCATGCACGCCATCGCTCACCGGTACACGGTCGACCAGGTGCGGACCATCGCGGGGGCGCTCGACTCGGCCGGCGTGGCCGCGATCGAGGTGGCGCACGGCGACGGGCTCGCCGGCTCCAGCGTCAACTACGGCCACGGCGCGGCCAGCGACGCCGAGTGGATCGCGGCGGCGGCCGAGGTGCTCACGAACGCGAAGCTCACCACCCTGCTGCTGCCCGGCATCGGCACCATCGCCGACCTGAAGGCCGCCCGCGCGCTCGGCGTGACCAGCGTCCGCATCGCCACCCACTGCACCGAGGCGGACATCTCCGCCCAGCACATCTCGTGGGCCCGCGAGAACGGCATGGACGTCGCCGGGTTTCTGATGATGTCGCACATGAACGACCCGGCCGGGCTGGCCGCGCAGGCCAAGCTCATGGAGTCGTACGGCGCGCACTGTGTCTACGTCACCGACTCCGGCGGCCGGCTG
Source organism: Micromonospora costi (assembly GCF_003626655.1). Lineage (GTDB taxonomy): Bacteria > Actinomycetota > Actinomycetes > Mycobacteriales > Micromonosporaceae > Micromonospora > Micromonospora costi. Next base: position 28,160 of record NZ_RBAN01000003.1, on the reverse strand, counting down.
CTGATGAGCGACGTGGCCGAGCGGATCGACGCGTACCGGCAGGTGCTGGAGCCGGAGACGCAGATCGGCATCCACGCGCACCACAACCTCTCGCTCGGTGTGGCGAACAGCGTGGTGGCGGTCGAGCACGGGCGGATCGCCGGAGCGGGCCCCGCGGGCCGGGAGGCGCCGCACGGCCGGACGGTCCGGGTGGACGCCTCGCTCGCCGGCCAGGGCGCCGGCGCCGGCAACGCACCGCTGGAGGTGTTCGTGGCGGTCGCCGAACTGCACGGATGGAAGCACGGCTGCGACGTGTTCGCGCTGATGGACGCCGCGGACGACCTCGTCCGGCCGTTGCAGGACCGGCCGGTGCAGGTCGACCGGGAGACGCTGTCGCTGGGCTACGCCGGCGTGTACTCGAGCTTCCTGCGCCACGCCGAGCGTGCCTCCGCGAGGTACGGGGTGGATGTCCGCTCGATCCTGGTCGAGCTGGGCCGGCGCCGGATGGTCGGCGGCCAGGAGGACATGATCGTCGACGTGGCGTTGGACCTGGCCGCGAAGGAGAAGCCATGATCGGGCCGGACGTCGCAGGGATCGCCGAGAAGCTGGGCGTGGCGGCCGACACCGTGACCGCGATCGGCCAGCTCGCCGCCGAGACCGGCCTCGACGTGGACGCCGCGTACGCCGTGCAGACCGCGCTGCTGCAACGCCGGCTGGCCCGGGGCGAGCGGCTGGTCGGGCTCAAGATGGGGCTCACCAGCCGGGCGAAGATGGCCCAGGTCGGCGTGGACGAGGTGATCTGGGGACGGCTCACCGACGTCATGCGGGTGCCCGACGGGGGGACGGTCGACGTCGGCGCGTACATCCACCCGCGGGTGGAGCCGGAGGTCGCGTTCCTGCTGGACCGCCTCCCGGAGCCCGGCGAGCCGGTCGGCGCCTTCACCGACGCGGTCCGCGCGGTGGCCCCCGCCATCGAGCTGATCGACTCCCGGTACGCCGACTTCCGGTTCTCGCTGCCCGACGTGATCGCCGACAACACCTCGGCCGCGGCCTTCGTCGTCGGCCCCTGGTCGCCGGTGCCGGACGGGTTGGAGAACCTGGGCGTCCTGCTGGAGATCGACGGGCGGGTTGCCCAGGTCGGCTCGACGGCGGCCATCCTGGGGGACCCGCGCCGCGCGCTCGACGAGGGGGTGCGGCTGGCCGGCCGGCACGGGGTGCGGCTGCGCGAGGGCTGGGTCTTCCTGGCCGGCGCCGCGACCGCCGCCGTGCCGCTGCGTCCGGGCGCGCACGTCCGGGCCGTCGTCGAGAAGCTGGGCACCGCGTCGCTGCGGGCGGCGTCGTGACCGCGAACGGCGAGCCGGCTCTGCCGTCGCCGACCGGCGACCTGCTGGGCGGGGCACGCGTCGTCGCCGGCAAGGCCGTGCCGCGCGGCGCCTTCCCGCACGTCAAGGTGGCCGGTGGCTTCGTCTTCGTCTCCGGTACGTCGTCGCGCCGCCCCGACAACACGTTCGCCGGGGTGCGGGTCGACGAGTTCGGCACCACCGACCTGGACATCCGCGCGCAGACGCGGGCGGTCATCGAGAACGTCCGGGACCTGCTGCGCTCGGTCGGCGCGGACCTGTCCGACCTGGTCCAGGTGACGTCGTACCTGGTCAACATGAATGACTTCGGCGGCTACAACGAGGTGTGGGCGGAGTTCTTCGACGCGACGGGGCCCACCCGCACCACCGTCGCCGTGCACCAGTTGCCGCACCCGCACCTGCTCATCGAGATTCAGGCCGTGGCCCTTCTCCCCTCCGGAGGTCAGTCGTGAGCGAGATCGCCGAACCGTTCAGCTTCCCGGGCTGGATCGCGGACAACCAGCACCTGCTCAAGCCCCCGGTGGGCAACAAGGAGATGTTCCCGGGCGGCGACGACTTCATCGTGATGGTGGTCGGTGGGCCCAACCAGCGCACCGACTTCCACGTCGACCCGTACGAGGAGTTCTTCTACCAGGTCAAGGGCAACATGCACATCAACCTCATGCTCCCCGAGGGCCCGCGTACGGTGCACGTGCGCGAGGGGCAGATGTGGATGCTGCCCCGCAACACGCCACACTCGCCGCAGCGTCCCGAGCCCGGCTCGATCGGCATGGTGGTCGAGCGGGTCCGCGAGGAGGGCACGCTGGAGAAGTTCCAGTGGTACTGCCCGCAGTGCGGGCACAAGGTGCACGAGGTCGAGTTGCAGGTACGCGACATCGCCGCCGACCTGCCCCCGGTCTTCCAGGCGTTCTACGCCGACGAGAAGGCGCGTACCTGCACCGCCTGCGGCACGCTGCACCCGGGCAAGGGCTGATGGGGGCAACCACCCCGGCGTCACCGGTCGTGGACGTGCACACGCACGTCGTACCGAAGGGATGGCCGGACCTGGCCGCCGCGTGCGGCGGGTCCGGCTGGCCCTGGCTGCGGGTCGACTCCGAGCGCGCCGCCATGATCATGGTGGGCGGTACGGAGTTCCGGCCGGTCGGCGCCGAGTGCTGGGACGCGCCCACCCGACTGGCCGACATGGACGGCGACGGCGTCGACGTGCAGGTCGTCTCACCCACACCGGTCTTCTTCAGCTACGACCGGCCCGCCGACCAGGCGGTGAAGGTCGCCCGGATTTTCAACGACCTGACCCTCGAGGTGACCGCCGCCGGCGGGCAGCGGCTGGTGCCGTTCTGCCAGGTCCCCTTGCAGGACCCGGCCGCCGCCTGCGCCGAACTGGACCGCTGTCTCGACGCCGGGCACGTGGGCGTGGAGATCGGCAACCACGTGGGCGACCGCGACCTCGACGACGGCGGCGTCGTCGAGTTCCTCACCCACTGCGCCCGGGTGGGCGCCCCGGTCTTCGTCCACCCGTGGGACATGCCCGGCGGCCCCCGCCTCGACCGGTGGATGGCGCGCTGGCTCACCGGCATGCCGGCCGAGACGCACCTGTCGGTGCTCGCGATGATCCTCGGCGGGGTCTTCGACCGGGTGCCCGACACGCTGCGGATCTGCTTCGCGCACGGTGGCGGCAGCTTCCCGTTCTGGCTCGGCCGCGCCGACAACGCCTGGCACCGCCGCGGCGACCTGGTCCGCGGCGCGTCCACCGCGCCGCCCGGCACGTACGTCGACCGGTTCCTCGTCGACTCGGTCGTCTTCGACCCGGCCGCCCTGCGGTTGCTGGTCGACACGATGGGGGAGGACCGGGTGGTGGTCGGCAGCGACTACCCGTACCCGCTGGGGGAACGTCCCGCCGGCCAGGTGGTCCGCACCGCGGACTTCCTCACCGCCGGCCAGCGCGAGAAGCTGCTGTCCCGCAACGCCCTGCGCTTCCTCGGCCGTCCCCAGCCCGACTGACCGGCCGTGTCTGCGCACCCGACGGCCGGCGGGCGGGCAGGATGAGGGCATGGCCGAGCCGCACGACCTGACCGCGTTGGAGCAGGCCGCCGCGATCGCCCGCGGCGAGCTGTCCAGCGTGGAACTCGTCGAACACCACCTGCACCGGGTGGACGCGCTCGGTGACACCGTCGGCGCGTTCGTCACCGTCACCCCCGAGCAGGCCCGGGACGCGGCCCGCGCCGCCGACGCGGCCCCCGTGGACGGCCGGGGTCCACTGCACGGCATACCGACCGCGATCAAGGACCTGACCCTGACCGCCGGGGTGCGGACGACCTTCGGCTCCGCCGCCTTCGCCGACTTCGTGCCGCCCGTCGACGCCGACGTGGTCCGGTTCATGCGGGCGGCCGGGATGGTCAGCCTCGGCAAGACGACCACCTCCGAACTGGGCTGCTCGCTCTACTCGGAGGGTCTGGTGGCGCCACCGGCGCGCAACCCGTGGGACCTCGCGTACACCGCGGGTGGTTCCAGCGGCGGCGCGGCGGCGGCCGTGGCGGCCGGGCTCGTGCCGGTGGCACAGGGCTCCGACGGCGGCGGCTCGCTGCGCATACCCGCGGCGCTGTGCGGCCTGGTCGGCTACAAGCCGAGCCGTGGCCTCGTCTCCGGCGGCCCGGTCGGCTTCGGCGCGTTCGGGCTGCCCACGCACGGCCCGATGGGCCGCACGGTGACCGACGTCGCCGCCCTGCTCGACGTGCTGGCCCAGCCGGTGATGGGCGAGCCCTACCTGCCGCCGCTGCCGCCGCCGGACGGCTACCTGGGCGCGGCCCGCGCGGCCGCCCCGGGCCGGCTGCGCATCGGCCGGTTCACGACGCCCATGCTCGCCGAGGAGCCGGTCCACCCGGACTGCGCGGCCGCCGTGGACCGGGCCGCCGAACTGCTGTCCGACGCAGGCCACGAGGTGGTCGACGTGCCCGCACCGCTCGGGCCCGCCGCGTGGCCGCTGTTCGAGGTCGTCTGGTACGTGCTGGCGCTCGCCCCCGTGCCGCCCGAGCGGGAGAGCCAACTCCTGCCGTTGACCCGCCTCCTGCGGTCCCGGGGCGCGGAGATCAGCGCGGGGGTGCTGTCGGCCACGCTGGGCGAACTCCAGGCCCAGGTACGCCTCGGCGCACGCCGCACCGCCGGCTGCGACCTGCTGCTCTGTCCCACCCTCGCCGCGCCGCAGGCCCCGGTGGGCTGGTTCACCGCCGACGGCGACCCGGCGGCGGATTTCGACCGGCAGCGCCGGTTCTCGCCGTACTGCGCCATCTTCAACGTGACGGGCGAACCGTCCGTCTCGCTGCCCGTCGGCGTCACCGGGGCGGGCCTGCCCGTCGGGGTGCTCCTCACCGGCCGGTACGGTGACGACGCGCGGCTGATCGCCACCGCTGCGCAACTGGAGAACGCCAGTGGCGGGTGGGATCACCACCCCGCAATCTGGCGGGCCGTCGACTCCGCTAACGTGAAAGGCAGCGGAGTCGGGCGGTCGACGCCCTGACCCTGTCCACCCGACCTTGATGCACGAGGTCCCTTCTTCCGCCTGGGGGCGTTGGGATTGTCTGTTACCGACACGTTGCTGGTCTTCGTCGGCATCCCGGCGGCAGCCGTACTGGTGATCGGCGGTCTGGCGTACGCGGTCAGCCGCGGCGGCGGCGGTGGCGGCGCGAAGCGCTACCGGCCGGGCCGGGCCTTCGACTTCACTCCGGTCTGGTTCCTGGCCCGTCCGGAGCAGCTGGCCGACTCGGCCGGCACCGCCCTGGCAGCGGGCGCGCAGGCGCCGGCGCTGACCAGCCGCAAGCAGGAGCAGGCCGGCCGTGAGGCGCCGGCCGGTGGAACCGGAGGCGCAAGTGACCGTTGGTGAGACGACGCAGGTCGGCACGGGCAACCCGCCGGAGGTGCTGGACGGCCCGTTCTCGACTCGCCAGCTGCTGCGCATCGACGAGGCGCTCCGCCTGGCCGACCAGGGCACCGGGCTGGTCTTCTCGGTGTTCGTGGGCGGTCTAGACGAGCCGATCCGGGAGCACGCCGAGCGACTTCACCGGCAGCTCGCCGACCCGGACCGCTCGGTGCTCATCGCGGTCTCGCCCAACCAGCGGCAGCTGGAGATCGTGACCGGCCGGCACGCGCGCAAGCGCATCCCGGACACGTACGCCAAGCTCGCCGCGCTCTCCATGGTGGCTGCGTTCGGCGGCGGTGACCTGGCCGGCGGGATCATCAACGGCCTCGACCAGCTCGCCAGCCACGCCGGCAAGGGCTGAGCCCCTTCCCGTACGACGAAGCCCGGCCCGCGTACACGGGCCGGGCTTCGTCGTAGCCGGCCACACGGTAACGGCCCGGGGTCGGCACGGGTCTCACCCACGCCGGCCCCGGGCCGCCCACCATCGTCGCGTCAGGCGCTGCGCGCGTCCCTCTCGCGGGCCTTCAGGGCCCGGACCACACCGTCGCGGCCCTCGGCCACCAGCCGGCGCAGCGGCGCCGGGTTGCCGTCACCGGCCAGCCAGGCGTCGGTGGCCGCGACCGTGTCGTCGTCCACCAGGTACGCCGGGTAGGCGAGCTGCGCGAACTCCTGCGCCGGCTCGCTGTCCCGGCTGGCCCAGACCTGGCCGACCGCGGCGAAGTACCGCTCCCGGTACGGCGTCACCAGCTCGACCTGGGTCGGGTGCGTGAAGCCCTGGAGCAGCGCCCGGTTACGCCAGTTCGGCAGGGCCTCGGGCCCGGTCAGCTGGGCCCACACGGCCGCCTTGTTCTCCGCCGTCGGCACGAGCGCGTGCACGTACGCCGCCTCCCGCTCGCCGCTGGCCGTGCGGTCCCGCGCCAGCTCCGCCTCGACGTCGTCGGGCCCGGCCGCGCCGTTGGCGACCAGCGACGCGAGCACGCCCCAGCGCAGCTCGGTGTCGATGACGAGGCCGGCCGGGACGCCGGTGCCGTCCAGCCAGCCACGCAGGACGGCCAGGTCCTCACTGCCGCGGGCCGCCGAGGCGTACGCCCGGGCCCAGGCCAGCTGGAACCCGCTGCCCGGCTCGGCGGCGGCGAGCGCGGTCTTCGCGGTCCGCGCCAGCTCGGCCCAGCCGACCGGCGCCCAGGCCGGGTCGGCGTAGAGGGTGAGGGTCGTGGTGGCCTGCCGCAGGGTCGCGGTGACCAGGTTGATGTCGGTCTCGGCCGGAAGCCCGGCCAGCACCAGCGCCACGTAGTCGCGGGCGGCGAGTTCGGCGTCGCGGGTCATGTCCCAGGCCGCGGTCCAGCACAGCGCGCGCGCCAGCGACGAGTCGAAACCCGCGATGTGCTGCACGACCGTGGCCATCGAGGCCTCGTCGAGCCGAAGCTTCGCGTACGTGAGGTCGTCGTCGTTGAGCAGCAGCACGTCGGCGGCGCGGACGCCCGCGAGGTCGCCCAGCTCGGTGCGCTCGCCCGTGACGTCCACCTCCAGCCGCTCCCGGCGGACCAGGCGCCCGTCGGTCAGGTCGTAGAGGCCCACACCGATGCGGTGCGTCCGCAGCGTGGGGTGACCGGCCGGTGCCTCCTGGCGGACCACCACCTGCTGGTACGTGCCGTCGGCGCCGACGGACACCTCCGGCCGCAGCGTGTTGACCTGGGCCGTCTCCAGCCACTGCGCGGCGAACTTGCGCAGCTCCCGGCCCGAGGCCGCCTCCAGCTCGGACAGCAGGTCGTCGAAGGTCGCGTTGCCCCACGCGTGCTTGTCGAAGTACGCGCGAAGACCGGCCAGGAAGGGCTCCTCCCCGACGTACGCCACCAGCTGCTTGAGCACGCTCGCGCCCTTGGCGTACGTGATGCCGTCGAAGTTGACCTCGACGGCCTCCATGTCCGGCATCTCCGTGTAGACCGGGTGGGTGGAGGAGAGCTGGTCCTGCCGGTAGCCCCAGTTCTTCCGGATGGACAGGAACGTCGTCCACGCCTCGCGGAAGCGGGTGGCGTTGGTGTTGCACCAGTGGCTGGCCCACTCGGCGAACGACTCGTTGAGCCACAGGTCGTTCCACCAGCGCATGGTGACCAGGTCGCCGAACCACATGTGGGCCAGCTCGTGCAGGATCGTGTTGGCCCGCTGCTCGTACTCGAAGTCGGTGACCTGCGAGCGGAAGATGTAGTGCGACTCGGCGTGCGTGACGCAGCCGAAGTTCTCCATCGCGCCGGCGTTGAAGTCCGGTACCCAGAGCTGGTCGTACTTCGGCAGCGGGTAGCGGACGCCGAACTGCTCGTGGAAGAAGTCGAAGCCCTGCTTCGTGATGAGGAACAGGTCGTCCGCGTCCATGTACTGCGCCATCGAGGCCCGGCAGAACACGCCCAGGTCGATGCCGTCGTGGTCGGCGCGCACCTCGTGGTACGGCCCCGCGCAGAGCGCCGTGATGTAGGTGCTCATCCGCACCGACTGGGCGAAGTGGACGGTCTTCAGGCTCTCGTTCGCCGGCTCCTCCCGCTCCACCGGCATGTTGGACACCACCCGCCAGTGCTCGGGGACGGTGGCGTGCCAGGTGTAGACGCTCTTGAGGTCGGGCTGGTCGAAGCAGGCGAACACCCGCTGGGCGTCGGCGGTCTCGAACTGGCTGTAGAGGTACGTCTCGCCGTCGACCGGGTCGACCGTCCGGTGCAGGCCCTGGCCGCTGCTGGAGTACGCGAAGTCGGCGTCCACGAGGAGCGTGTTCTCGCTCTGCAGGTCGGTGAGCGTGAGGCCCTTCTCGGCCGACCAGCCGGAGAGGTCCACGGGGGCGCCGTTCAGCGTGGCCGACCGTACCGATTCGGCGGCCACCTCGATGAACGTGCTCGCGCCCGGCTCGGCGCAGCGGAACCGGACCTCCGTGGTGGACCGGAACGTGCGGCCCTCGGCCGCCTGCACGGCGGTCGACAGGTCCAGACTGATGTCGTACCCGGTCACCTCGAGCAGGCGGGCCCGTTCGGTCGCCTCGACCTGCGTCAGGTTGCGCACTCCCGGCACTGTTCGTCTCCATCCCACTCGCGTGTACGCCGCGGCGGCGCCGTCCACCGACCGGCTTCTGGCGGTCGGCCCGGGATCGAGTCTTCCATGCAGCGGCACCCCGCGGTGGCCGAGGTCACGCTCTCATTACCCTGCCGGTCGATGTGTCCCGGGGTGAAGATCGGGGAAGGCGCCAACGGTACGGCGCCACCCGTCGTGAAGGGACCGCACCGTGAGCGAACGCATCGCCGTCGACATGTGGTTCGACCCGGCCTGCCCGTGGGCCTGGATCACCTCCCGCTGGCTGCTGGAGGTCGAGAAGGTCCGTGACGTGGACGTCCGGTTCCACGTGATGAGCCTTGCCGTCCTCAACGAGGGCCGCGACCACCTGCCGGAGGAATATCGGGAGTTCCTGAGCACCGCCTGGGGCCCGGTGCGGGTCTGCATCGCGGCGGAGCAGCGGTACGGCGGCGACGTGCTGCGCAAGCTCTACACGGCGCTCGGCACCCGGATCCACCTCGCCAAGGAGAAGCGGGGACCGGAGCTGTACGTCGCCGCGCTGACCGACGCCGGCCTGGATCCGGAGTTGGCCGCGGCCGCCGACAGCACCGAGTACGACGAGGCCCTGCGGGCCAGCCACGAGGCCGGCATGCGCCCGGTCGGCCAGGACGTGGGCACCCCCGTCGTGCACGCCCCGGGCCCGGACGGCCGCAGCGTCGCATTCTTCGGCCCCGTGGTCACCCCGGCGCCGAAGGGTGAGGCCGCCGGCCGACTCTGGGACGGCGTCCTGCTGGTCGCCGGCACCCCCGGCTTCTACGAGCTCAAGCGGACCCGCGACCTCGACCCCATCTTCGACTGAGCCGGAGGGGTCCCAACGCGCCCGCACGGCCCCACCCACCCTGGTGATCATGAAGTTGTTGCCCGGTCGCACGGCGTGTCGTGGCAATAACTTCATGATCACCGGGGCGGCTCCGGCCAGGGGGCCTGTGGTGTTCCGGTGCTGCCGGGGCCTCTGTTAACACCGTGACAGCGCCCGTCACCGGGGTGCCGCCGATCTCGTTTGGCCCGATGTCCGCCGCAGCAGTTCGCAATCCGTAATCCGCAGCTCGTGGAGGCATCTCGATGGCCAAGCACCGCCGCGTGTCCGGTGACGATCCGCTGATCCAGGAGGAGGCGTCCGAGACGCCCGCGTACTGGTCGGTCGACGACTCCCGCTGGCCGGCGGTCCGGCCCGACCTGCCCGAGCACGTGGCCGACCTGCTCGCCCCGCCCATCGTGGTGGGCGTGGCCCGGGTGGCGGCCACGTCCCGGCTCACGCCGCCCGGAGCGACGCCGTCCCGGCCCACGCCTCCTGGACTGGTCCCGTCCCGGCCCACGCCGCCCGCAGCGATCCCGGCTCGCCGCACCCCGCCCACACCGGCCACCCGTACCCCGGCCGGTGCCATGGCCCCCGCGGGAGGGCGCGGGCCGGTCGGTCTGACAGGTCCGCTGGCCGGGGCCAACTCCGGCCCCTCGGGCGCGGCCGCCTCCGGTCCGGTAGGCGCGGCCAACGCGGGCCCGGTGGGCGCGGTCACCTCCGGCGCGCGGAGCGCGGCCAACGTGGGCCCGGCCGGTGCGGGCCCGCTGGGTGGCCGTCCGGTCGGCGGCGGGCCCGTCGGCGCGGGTTCCGCGGGCCGGCACCGCCGGGCCGCCGAGCGTGGCCGCTGACCGTCCGGTCGCGACGGCGAGGCCCGGGCCGGCGCTTTCACCTGGTGGACGACGGCCCGGGTCCGCGTACCCGGCGGGTGCGGCGACGGTAGCGTCAGCGGGCATGACGATCGTGCATCCGATCGCCCGGGCCTGGATCACCACCGGCGGCACCGGCGCGCAGAACTACGACGAGTTCGCCGACGACGCGGAGATCACCGCGATCATCGAGGGGAACCCGCACAGTGCCCTCGGCATCGAGATGCCGCACCGGGCGCCGGAGAGCCTCGGGAAGTCCTTCCTCGACGCGCTGCCCGACGCGGTCGCCCGGCTCGCCGAGGCCAAGGCCGACGGCAGCTACACGCCCGCCGAGCAGGTCGTCGTGCTCTACCGGATCACCGCGCCCGGCGAGGAGCCGGCGTACGGGCTGTTCGCGACGGTGGACACCGACCAGATCTCGACCCGCGCCGACGAGCCCGGGCTCGTGATCCGCAACGAGGACGTCTTCATCGCGAAGGTCCGGGAGCGGGTCGCCCTGGCCGACGCGCTCGGGCACCTGCTCTCGCCGGTGCTGCTGCTCCAGACCGGGCGGGGCGAGGAACTGCACGAGGCGCTCGCCGCCGCGACCGAGTCGGCCGGCGCGCCCGCCGCCACCGACACCGACCAGGCCGGGCGTACCCACGCGATCTGGCTGGTCGGCCCGGGCCCGGAGCAGGACGAGCTGACCGCGCTGGCCGGCGGGGGCGAGCTCGTGGTCGCCGACGGCAACCACCGCAGCCTCGCCGCGCAGACCGGCGGCCTGCCGCGCTTCCTGGCGGTCGTCACCACGCCGCGGTCGGTGGCCATCCAGCCGTATAACCGGTTGGTCAGCGAGCTGACCACCAGCGGCGACGAGCTGCTCGACCGGCTCCGCGCGAGCGGCGCGCAGATCACCCCGATCGACGGACCGGTCGGGGTGCCGGCCGCCGGCGGCACCGTCCATCTCCGGCTCCCCGGCCGGGGGTACGCGGTGACCCTCCCGCACGTCGGCGGAGGCCGGCTGGAGAACCTGGACCACGCCCTTGTCGAGCGGCTGGTGCTGCGCGACGCGCTCGGCCTCGACCCGGGCGACAAACGGATCACCTACGTGGGCGGCGACTACCCGGCGAGCTGGCTGACCGGCGAGGTCGACGCCGGCCGCGCCGAGCTGGCCATCCTGATCGCCCCGGTGACCGTGGACGACTTCGTGGCCGTGAACCTGGCCCGGGAGAAGATGCCGCGCAAGAGCACCTGGTTCACCCCGAAGGCACGGGGTGGGCTGGTCGTCGCCGAGCTGCCCCGCTGAGCTGTGACGAATCCGCCCCGGGGGCGCCGCCCGCGCGCCGCCCCCGGCGGCGGCCTGACAGACTGCGCGGTATGCGCGTCTACCTGGGTTCCGACCACGCCGGCTACGAGCTGAAGGTGCACCTGGCCAGCTACCTGGCCAACCAGGGGTACGAGGTGGTGGACGTCGGCCCGCACGTGTTCGACCCCGACGACGACTACCCGACCTTCTGCTTCCACACGGGCGACCGGGTGGTGGCCGACGCGGGCAGCCTCGGGGTGGTCATCGGCGGCTCGGGCAACGGCGAGCAGATCGCCGCCAACAAGATCGCGGGGGTGCGGGCGGCGCTGGCCTGGAGCACCGAGACGGCGCAGCTGGCCCGGCAGCACAACGACGCGAACATCGTCGCCGTCGGCGCCCGCCAGCACACCCTCGACGAGGCGACCGCCATCGTCGAGGCGTTCCTCACCACGCCGTTCTCCGGCAACGAGCGGCACGCCCGGCGCATCGCCCAGGTCGGCGCGTACGAGACGAGCCACGAGCTGCCACCGCTGCCCTGACCATCGGGCCGGCCGCACGCTGGGCCGCGCCGCACGCCGGGCCGCGCCGGGCGCCCGGCCGGGCCGTGCGCTGGGCTGCGCCGCCCGACGGTGCGCGTTCGCGCTCTCGTGTCCGGAGCGGTCGCGTGCGTGCGGGCCGCGCGGATGCGGGCGCCCGGGCGGCCGGGTGTCAGCGCGGTGAGCGGGGCAGGTCCTCGCGGGGCACCCAGTTGCGGCGTACGACCACGACCCGGGCCTCGGCCTCGGCCAGGTCCTCCTCGGTCGGCCGGGCGGCGTCGCGGGCGCGGAGGGCCGCGCTCAGCCCCACCTGGGACGAGCCGGAGCCGACCAGGCCCCGTAGGCCCCGTTCGCCCTCCCGCTCGTCGCCGGCCGGGCCGCGCCGCCGGGGTGGCTCGCCGTCGTGCACGCCTGCGGTGGCCGCCGACGCCCCGCCCGCGCCCCCGCCGGACGCGCCGTCGTCACCGTGATGCCGCAACCGCCTCCGCCGCCGCTCAGAGTCTCCCGCGCCCCCACCCGAACCCACCCCCCGACCGTACCGCCGAACCCCGCGCACCCCGCCCCCCTCGTCCCGCGATCTTGCAGTTTCGGCCCTTGTTCTGTGCCTTTCGCGCGTTATGCCGGGGCGGAAAGTGCAAGATCGCGGGGGTCGGACGGGCGGGCTACCCTCGGATCCATGGCGCCGGTGGCGCCGTCCGGTCAGGGGAGGGAACGAGATGGCGGACCAGACACAGCCGTGGGCGGAGCGGACCGTCGAGGTGCCGCCGCAGGCGGGTGTCGTGCCACCGCAGCGGGACGGGTTCCGCCGGGGCGTGGCCTCCGTCGGCGAGCCGCGGGCGCCGCGTACCGAGCCGTTCCCGGTGGTCGAGCAGGCGCCGACCGGCACCGGCTGGCCGGGGGAGCCGGCACCGCGCCGGCCGATGAGCTGGCACCTCGCCCAGCTCCGGCGGGGCGGCGAGTGGAGCACGGCCGGCGCCCTCTTCGCGTTCGTCTGCTGGGGGATCTGGGCGATCTCCGGGGGCGGCAACCTCACCGGCCCGTTCCTGATCCTCGTGCTCAGCCTGCTGGTCGCCGTCGGGCTGTTCGCGCTCTCCCGGCTGCTCGGCCGCGTGGTCCTCGAACGGCAGCTGGGCCGGGTCCGGCGCAGCGCCCGTGGCGCCCACCTGGTCACGGCGGTGTTCCTCGTCGGGCTGGGCGTCGCCTGGCTCCAGCAGACCGAGTGGGTCGTGTCGGCCTGGAACTGGATCAGCGGGCACTGACGTCGACGGCGCGCCCGGGCGGGCCGGCCCACCGCCGCCCGCCCGGCGCCCGGTCGCGGGTACGCCGCGACTCCCGTCGTCCTCCACCAGGATGGCGCTTCTTACCCGGCCGGCCGCGGTTCATCCGCGGCCGGCCGGTCGCGCTGCGGCGCGTGCGTCAGTGGGTGCCGCCGTGTCCCTCGGCGTCGGCGCGCGGCGAGGCGACGCGGGCCGCCGGGTCCTCGACGCCGGGCTCGCCGCCGTCGGGAGCCACCATGCCGTCGTACGCGTAGACCGTCCCGCCGTCGTCGTGCTGCTTCGTGGTGCGGATGTAGCGGTGGATCATGCCGTCGATCTCCAGCTCGACGAGCGTGTCGCCGCCCGCGTCGTGCGTGCTGCCGTCCCGGGGGCCGCCCACGAGGTGGGCCGTCGTGTTCGTGTCCATGCCGATGCCCTACCCCGGCCATCCCCGCGCAAAACGGACGGCCTCCCGAGCCGGCGCGCGGGCCGGCCGGGGCGTCCCGGCCGGCCCGCACCCGTCCGTCAGCCGGCCTGGGCGGCCGCGTAGTCGCGGGCGACCCGGACCATCTCCACGAGCCCGCCGGCGTACTCCTGCGACTCGCCGTGCGCCTCGTCGAACGGCGGCTGGAAGCCGACGCCCTCCCACTGGCCGGTGGCCGCGTTCCAGCGGTCGTTGCCCACCTCGAAGTCCCAGGCGAAGATCCCCAGCTCGTAGTACAGCTCGTCGGCCGAGTTGCCGGCGGCCGAGTAGAGCACGTCCGCGACGGGACCGGTCTGCGACGGCCACGTCACCGTGCCCCGCTCCTGGGCGATGGCGCCCACGATCCGCCGGGCGCTGTCGAGGAAGAGCTTCGACTCGTCGATCGACGGGCGCGGCAGGGTGACCCGCCCGTCGGCCTTGTACGCCCCCGGCGGCCACATGAAGTACCCGCCGTACGAGTGCACGTTCATCGCGAACCGGATGTTGCTGTGCTCCCGGGCCAGCGCGATGACGTTGCGGCTCTCCGCCTCGGACAGTTCGCTCGTCCCCGAGTACGTGCCGGAGAGGCAGTTGCCGCTGCCGCCCACGTACCCGTCGAAGTAGGAGCCGACCGTGTAGTTGCGGTTGAGGTCGACGCCCCACGAGTTGCGGTTACGCGGGTCGCGGCTGGTGCCCGTGCAGTGGTTCACCAGGTTCTTGCGCTGGAAGTTGTAGTCGTGGAAGGAGTAGTTCGCGCCGTCCGGGTTCACGGTCGGGATGACGAAGATGTCGACCTGCTCCAGCAGTTCGCGGGTGGCCGCGTCGGTACGCGAGTTCGCCAGCATCCGCTCCGCGAACTCCAGCGTGACCAGCGGCGTCGCCCACTCCCTGGCGTGCTCCTGGGAGTACGCCAACACACCGATCTTCGACCCGTCGCGGTGGACGCCGATGCGCAACGCCTGGACCGTCCACGGCTTGGTCGGCACCTCGGTGCCCTGGAGCCCGTCGTCCAGGCGGACCGGCCCGGCCACCGGCATCGGCAGCCCCGCCGAGCCGTCCTCCACGAACGCCTGGAACCGGTCGCCGAAGCGGCCGTTGATGGCCGCCACCACCTGGTCGGTGGTGCTGGTGACCGCGCCCGCGGCGTCGGTGGCCAGGGAGACGGTCAGGACCCGGTCCCGGTACGAGACGCTGAGCGGCCGGTTCGCCCGGCCCGGGTCGACGCTGCGGACCTGGACGCCGTTCATGTTCTGGTCGCCGAAACGCACCGACTCGACGACGATGGCCGAGGCGGCCGGGTCGCCGAGGTACGCGACGGCCGTACGCCGGTAGCCCTGCGTGCGGTACGGCAGGTCGATCACGTCCACCAGGTCGCGGTACTGGCGGGCCAGCCGCTTGATCCGCGCCTGGATGTCGACCGGCGTCAGGTACGCGTCGATGAAGTCCTTCTGGTAGCCCTCGGGCAGCGGCGGGGGCGCCGCGTTGGGCCAGACCGTCGGGGTGACCGGCCGGGTGACCCCGCCCAGGCTGGACGTGGCGGTCACCTGCACCGGCTTGGCGGGCACCGGCTGGGGGAGCGCGTAGTGGTACTGGTAGTCGCCCGAGTCCTCGAACCGGAACAGCGGGAACGAGCCCGTCCGGCCGTCGGCGGTCCGCCAGGTCACCGTGATCTCGACGTCCGGGTCGTCGGTGGCGGTCGTCGCCACCTCGGTCTGCACGAACGTCTGCCCGCCGCTGGTCCACCAGTACGCCTGGAGGAACTGCAGGGTGTCCGTCGCGGCGGTGGTCGCGTCGGCCGTACGCTGACCGGCCGCCGGGGCGCGGAGCCCCGCCTTGGTGCGGGACTCGGCCGCGCGGAGGCTGTCGGCGAAGTTCCGGGCCCCGTCGCCCGCGCGCTGCACGATCTGGAGGGCGGTGGCGCCCTGCGCGGTCAGCTCGGCGAGCTGCGCGCCGGTCAGCACGAGGTCGGCGAGCACGCGCCCGTCGGCCCTGCGGGGACGGTTGGCGAGGTCGGCGCCGCGGGCGACGAGCTGGTCGAGCTGGGCCTGGTCGCGGAGCTGCACGCGGACCACGGCGGTCTCGCCGCTGGCCAGGGTGACCGTGGGTCGTGGCGCGGCGGGGGCGGCCGCGCCGGAGACGGGTTGGGACAGGACCCCACTGACCAGGATCGCTGCGGTGGCGGCGGCGGCCCACCGTCGTCGGACGATCATGTGCCCTCCTGACGGATGTCGATGTCGGTGCCTCCCCACACCAGTCGATGGATCGATCTCTGTCAAGAAGGTGTCCGGTGAGCCGCGGTGTTTCGCCGGGCCGCACCGGGGAAGGCTGCGCCGCAAGCCACCCGTGCGCCGCGAGCCACCCGTGCGCCGGGAGCCACCCGGCGCCGCGAGCCACCCGTGCCCGGGGGGCGCCCCGCCCCGCCCCGTACCGCAGCCGCCGGGAGAACCTCATGTCACTGCCGACCACGCAGGACCCGCGCGTGCAACCGGTGGTCGCCAACGACCGGGTGTGCACCGGAGTGACGACCCTCGACGGGCGCATCTTCGTGAGCTATCCCGGCGCCGACTCGCCGGGGATCCAGGTGGCCGAGGCGTTGCCCGACGGCCGGCGGGTGCCCTGGCCGGACGAGTCGTGGAACGCCGTACGCGACGACCACCGGCCCGACGGGGCGTACGTGCACGTCAACGGCCTCCGCGTGGGCCCCGACGGGCGGCTGTGGATCATCGACGCCGGTGCGCCGGGACTCGGCCGGCTGCAGGTCCCCGGGGGCGCGCGGCTCATCGTGGTCGACCCGGCCACCGCCGCGGTGACGCGCGTCTACGACCTCGCGGCCGCCGTGCGCGACACCAGCTACGTGGACGACGTGCGCTTCAACGGCGGTACGGCGTACCTCACCGACGCGGGCGCGCCCGGGCTCATCGTGCTCGACCTGGCGTCCGGGAACGCCCGCCGGGTGCTGGACGGGCATCCGAGCACCGTGGGTCGCCCCCTCGTCGCCGACGGGGAGGTGCTGCACGGCCCCGACGGCGCCGAGGTCGTGGTGCACGCCGACCAGCTCGAGGTGTCCCCCGAGGGACGCCACCTGTACTACCAGCCGGCGTCCGGCGGCCTGTCCCGGATCGAGACCCGCTGGCTGGACGACCCGGATGTCACCCCGGAGACGGTGGCCGCGCACGTCGAACCGTGGGTCGACACCCCCACGACCGGCGGCACGGCCATCGACGCGGCCGGCACCATCTACCTCAGCGACGCCGAGCGGCGACGCGTCCTCACCATCACGCCCGACCGCGAGGTGGCCACCCTGGTCACCGATCCGCGCCTGGTCTGGGTGGACGCCATGTGGATCGACGCCGACGGCGACCTCTGGCTGCCCGCCGCGCAGCTGCACCGCACCCCGGGCCTGGCCGGCGGTGAGCAGCGCGTCGACTATCCCGTCTGGATCTACCGGATGAGCGTCGGCACCCCGCCCGCGCCCAACGACCACGCCTGAGGGCGGAGCCCCTGCCGCCCCGGTCTCAGCCGGCGGTGGCGGCCGGCGCCGTGCGGTCGGCCAGCCACTCACGCCGGGTGAGGGCGTACTCGACCTCGCCCTCCTCGGCGCCCGGCAGCGGGTCGTCGAAGTCGAGGTGGAACGTGCGGACGTACCGGAGGCCGACCGACGCCATCGTGGCCCGGGACCCGGCGTTCACCGTCATCGTCTCCGCGAAGATCCGCTCCAGGCCCAGATCCTCGAAGCCGTGCCGGATCAGCTCGCGCGCGCCCTCGCTGGCCAGCCCCTGACGCCAGTACCGGCGCAGCAGCCGGTAGCCCAACTCGGCCTGGCCCTCCACCGGGCCCTGGTCGGCGCGCTCGGGCGGTTCGAGGATCCACCAACCCACGAACTCGCCGTCCACCAACCCGGCCCAGAAGCCCAGGCCCGGCACCCGCTGCGCCGCCGCGAGCCGCAGGCGGTGGGCGGCCTCCACCTCGGCCCGGGTACGCGGCGGCCCGAGGTACCGCATGACCTCGGGGTCGGCGTCGAGTTCGACCTCGTGTTCGAGGTGCTCGTCGGCGAGCGGGACGAGCTGGATCCGGGCGGTACGCAGCGTGGCCTGAGACATGGCGGGATTCTCGCGCGCCCCGCCTGGGCCGGCAGCCGAATATCCGAGGGTGGGCTCACCGGTTACCGGCCGTTGGACAGCCCAGACGAAACCGGGCTGCGAGGTCCTCGACGAGGTCGGACACGTCGCGTGAGCCGTCGACGGGTACCACCGGCAGGTGGAGTTCGGCTGCCTGGCGCCGGACCTCGGCGTCCCACAGGTCGTCGCGAGCCAGTCGCCGGGCGAGCGCCTCGCTGTGGTCGCTGTCTCCCCAGTTCGCGCGGGCCCTCGCGCCGTCGGCGAACCGGGCCCGCAACGCCCGGTCCCGGAACTGCCGCGTGGGTACGAGGAAAGCCGCCTGTTCCGGCCACGTCAGCAGCGGCGAGACCTCGCGGGGCAGGGTGCGGAAATCGTCGACCAGGACCGGACGCCCGGTGGGCATCGCCAGCAGGTCGTCGACAACGAAGCCGAACGTCTCCCCGTGCAGGCTCGGCATCGACTCGAAGATCTCCCGGGCGCTGCGGCCGTTCCACGTCCGCGCCACCGGAGCCTGCAGCAACGCCCAGAGGTACGGCTGCCCGTGCGCGGTGCAGCGGCCGACGTAGTCGCGCTCCGCGCGGTCGCCGTCGTAGACCAGCACGTCGTAGCGCTCGGCCAGGGCGCGGGCGAGAGTGCTCTTGCCCGACCCGGTGCCCCCGGCGAGCCATCGAACGTGCGACAGGCGGCGAGCAAGGTCTACGCCGTGGTTGTCAGCGGCCATGCCCGACAGACTGCCGATCCTGTGGGCGGAAAGACAGTCTCAGATCACGGCCGGCTCGGCATCTCCTGGCCTCAGCCGGCAGCGCTCGAACTCCTGAGGAGGGGATGAGGACCGCCAACGGCACCCGTGAGGGCCCAACCGGCCCTCGTTTGCCTCTGCCCAGGCAGGGAAGGCGTGTGGCCCGGCCGGCGGTGAGGAGATGCGATGATCGAGGTCTGCCGAACCATCCGCACCCCACCCGACCGGATCTTCGCTGTGCTCGCGGATGGCTGGAGCTATGCCAGCTGGGTGGTCGGCGCCGCCCACATAAGGGCCGTCGACGACGGCTGGCCCGCGGTGGGCTCCCGAGTCCATCACCGGGTGGGCCCATGGCCGCTGCAGGTCGATGACCTGACAGTGGTACGCAAGATGGAGCCGGACCGGCTACTCGAACTCGACGCACGCGCCGGCCCGCTCGGTATCGCTCGTGTCCGCCTCGTGTTGGAGCCGGTCTCGGCCACGACCACCCGCGTACGAATGGGCTGGAGAGCCGCCGCCGGGTTCGCCCGCCTCGTCCCGGAGGCAGTGCTGTCGCTGATGTTGCGCCCGCGCAACTCAGAAACGCTGCACCGTGTGGAGGACCTCGCCATGCACCGACAGCTTCCCGCACCGTAGGTGCGGCTGCTGTTCCCCGTCATCGCCCTCTTTCCGGCACTGATTGCGCGCTCTCGAAGCGGCACGATCCGACGTGGGGGAGAAGCGAACGGCCCAGGCGCCGCGATCATGCGGTCGACCTGGGCTTGTGGGTGGAGCGGGCGACGGGAATCGAATCCGCACCGTCAGTTTGGAAGGACGAAGATCACGGTCGACAAGGACCTGGTGGGGCAGGCCAGCCGGCGGATGTGGGGACCGTTCGTGCCCGCTGGTGACCGCCGGGGGTACGGGCTACTGGCACGTGGATGGCACGGATGGCCTACGCATCACGAGATCAAGCTGCCCATCTCGGTCTACCTGCCCTAGCCTCGCCTGGCCTGCTGAAGTCCTAATCTTCCCCTCAGGCCTCGTGTCCACCAGCGCGCCGTTTGATCCGTTCCGCCAGCTCGGCGACTTCAAGAGCTTGGGCCTCATGCTCAGCATCGGTTGCGCTACGCCATGCGCCTGTCTGCGGATCCTGCACAAGCATTGGCTGACGGAGCCGCCCACGGAGCCACCGGCTCAGCCATTCCGTGAGAGAGATCCCCTCGGGGAAGAACGACCGCCCGGGTAGGCCCGAGTTGGGATCGAAGCCCCACATCATCGCCGATGGCTCGGAACAGTCGACGTACGAGTAGATCGCACATCCCCAATAGGCGACGGGAAAGAGGCCCGGCGGCTCTCGTGGGTCGAGCCGATCGACTGCCGTTCTCTCCAGGTCGTCCGTGTATCCGCCAGCTACACCCAGCACGCCGGGACCGAAGCCGCCATTGGCAATCTCAAGGTAGATGCGGCGCAGCAGCGGCGGCAACGGATGGCCGAGCAGTCGTTCGGCGTCTCCAACGGCCTCGGCGGAGGCGGGTTCGAGCGGCGGCAGCGGATCGACGGCACCAACCGCCTTGGCTGCAAGATGCGTCTGTGACCCACGCTCCTCTAGCCATCGAACGTCATCGGCAAAAGGCGTCAGTGCCCAGCGGCCATCTGCATCGAGGTGGCCAGGACGGACGAAGACTTCATCGCTGTAGTCGAGGGCGGCCACGCGATCGGCAATCGCCTGGAAGACTTCGTCTTCGTTCATTCGCCGAGTATCCGCTCTGCGAGCGTTGGTGGAATCAGCGGATCTCCCCGTCCGGGGAGGCTGGTAGCCCTTGTGGTGCCCGATGAGGTGAGCCGCGGGCGGCATCTCTGAGGAGGGTCGGGGTTCGGGGCGGAGCCCCGAGGTCTTCGAGGTCCTGTCGTCCCCATGCGTGGCCGGCCGGCCCGGCCGATGCCGGCCGGAGGTCGCCAGCAGGCCGGGGCCGGGCCGGCGCGGCCCGCTTGCGGGCCGCCTTGACGCCGCGACCGTGCGGGTGCCCCGCAAGCTCGCCGCGCTGAAAGATCGCCTGGAGTTTGGGCCGCCGAAGTCTGCCGCCGGTGTTCGTGTCGTCGCGCTGCCGGCGGCTGCGGTGGAGTCTCTGCGAGAGCACTTGGCCGAGTACGTCGAGGGCGGTCCGGATTCGCTGATCTTCACCGGGGCGAAGGGCGCGCCACTACGTTCCAGCAACTTCGGGCGGGCCGTCAAGTGGACCAAGACGGTCGCCTCGGTGGGCCTGGCCGGCTTCCACTTCCACGACCTGCGCCACACCGGCAACACCCTCGCCGCAGCCTTCGGGGCCAGCACGCGGGAGCTGATGCACCGCATGGGGCACGCCACCATGCGCGCGGCCCTGATCTACCAGCACGCCACCAGCGAAAGGGACCGCGAGATCGCCTCCGCGATGGACCGCCGGATCGCCGGTGAGGGCCGACGCCGCCGGTGAATGGCACGCGGATGGCACGCAAGATCGAAGGTGGGAGAGATGCGGAAGGCCCAGGCGCCGCGATCATGCGGTCGACCTGGGCTTGTGGGTGGAGCGGGCGACGGGAATCGAACCCGCACCGTCAGTTTGGAAGACTGAAGCTCTGCCATTGAGCTACGCCCGCGTACGCCCCGACACGCAGGGGACGCGCCGACAGCGTACCGAATCTCCCTCTGCCGCGCGCAGCCCGGCCCGCCCGCGGCGGCCCGCCCCGCGGCGGACCCGGCCGTGGCCCGCGCACCGGCGCGGGGAACGGCTTCCCCGACCGGCGGGCGGACAGCACCGTCCGGGAACCGCACCACCCGACGCCGGCCCCGACCGGACGGGCCTCCCGTGCCGAAGAGGGCGAAGTGTCGGGTTGGCCGTGCCCCGAGGCCCGAGCCGGGTCGCGACGGCATACACTCTTCGTCGCCACGGGGTGTGGCGCAGCTTGGTAGCGCACTCGCTTTGGGAGCGAGGGGCCGTGGGTTCAAATCCCGCCACCCCGACTGTCGTCCGCGGCCGGGTCGCCCCGGGCGCCGCCGAATTCTCGCGCGGTTCCCGGGCGCTGCCGGAGTGCCAGGCCGGCTCGCCTACACTCGATGGGCTGAATCCACGCCCACACTCAACTGAGATCCGTCAAGGAGTACGCCTGTGAAGAGCACCGTCGAGACTCTGAGCCCGACGCGCGTGCGGCTCGCCATCGAGGTGCCGTTCGTCGAGCTCGAGCCGAGCCTCAGGAAGGCGTACCGCGAGATCGGCCAGCAGGTCCAGGTTCCCGGCTTCCGCCGGGGCAAGATTCCGCCGGCTGTGATCGACCAGCGGGTGGGCCGGGGCACCGTCCTCAACGAGGCGGTGCAGGAGGCCATCCCGGAGAACATCCTGGCCGCGGTGCGCGAGCACGACCTGAAGACGCTCGGCCGCCCCGAGGTCGAGATCACCGAGTTCAATGACGGTGACTCGCTGAACTTCACCGCCGAGGTCGACGTCCGCCCGGAGATCACCCTGCCCGACCTGGCCACCGTCGAGGTGACCGTGGACGAGCTGCAGATCGACGAGAGCGAGATCGACGAGCAGGTCAAGAACCTGCGCGAGCGGTTCGCCACCCTCAAGACCGTCGAGCGGGCCGCCCAGGAGGGCGACTACGTCCAGATCGACCTGAACGCCACCGTCGACGGCGAGGACGTGCCGGGCGGCTCGGCCACCAACATCTCCCACGAGGTCGGCAGCAAGCAGCTCCTGCCGGGCCTGGACGAGGCCGTGGTCGGCCTCGCGGCCGGCGACAGCACCACCTTCAGCACGCAGCTCGTGGGCGGCGACTTCGCCGGCCGGGACGCCGACGTGGCGGTGACCGTCCGCACGGTCAAGGAGAAGGAGCTGCCGGAGCTCAACGACGAGTTCGCCCAGATGGCGAGCGAGTTCGACACCATGGAGGAGCTCCGCAACGACCTGCGCGAGCGGGTGAGCCGGGGCAAGCAGGTCGAGCAGATCTACGCGGCCCGCGACAAGGCCCTGGAGCAGCTGGTCGCCGCCGCCGAGGTGCCGGCGCCCGAGGGGGTCGTCCGCGAGGAGGTCGCGAGCCGCAAGCAGGCCATGATCGACCAGCTCGAGCGGATCGGCGCCACCCTGGAGGACTACCTCGCCTCCGAGGAGAAGACCGAGGAGCAGATCGACGCCGAGCTGGCCGAGGCCGCCACCGAGGGCGTCAAGGTCCAGCTTCTGCTGGACACCCTCGCCGACGCCGAGGACGTCCAGGTCTCCGACGACGAGTTCGGTCACGAGATCGTGCACCGGGCCCAGCGCGCCGGGATGGCCCCGCAGCAGTACTACGACCAGCTGGTGCGCTCCGGCGCGGCGCCCGCCGTCTACGGCGACGTGCGGCGCGGCAAGGCGCTGGCCTCGGTCATGGAGCGGATCACGATCAAGGACGCGGCCGGTAACGAGGTCACCCTCGACGCGCTGCGGGCCGCCAGCGAGGCCGAGCACAACCACGACCACGAGCACTGACACGTCGGGTGGGGCCGCCGTCCGCCGCGCACGGCGGAGGGCGGCCACATCCCTTTTCGGGGTACGTCCCGACGGTGGCTGCGCTGTGAGCGAACAGTGCCACGACCGGGACTCTGCCGCCCGACCGAGCGGTTAGTGTCGGGTAGGACGGTACGGAGAGCGAAGGGCTGCCATGACCGACATGCACATCCCACCGAAGCCGCTCCGGGCGATCGACGCCCGAGGTGGCGACACCATTGGCAACCTCGACGACTCGGTCTACAACCGGTTGCTCAAGGAGCGGATCATCTTCCTGGGCAGCGAGGTGACCGACCAGGTCGCCAACCGCATCTGCGCGCAGCTGCTGCTGCTCGCCGCGGAGGACCCGGACCGCGACATCAACCTCTGGATCAACTCGCCGGGTGGCTCGGTCTACTCCGGCATGGCGATCTACGACACCATGCAGTTCATCGACAACGACGTGTCGACCGTCGCGATGGGCATGGCCGCCTCGATGGGCCAGTTGCTGCTCTGCGCGGGCACCAAGGGCAAGCGTTACGCCCTCCCGCACGCGCGGATCATGATGCACCAGCCGTCGGGTGGCATGGGCGGCACCGCCGCCGACATCGCGATCCAGGCCGAGCAGATGCTCTACACCAAGCGGATGTTCCAGGAGCGGGTCGCGCACCACACCGGTCAGAGCCCCGCGCAGATCGAGGCGGACTCGGACCGCGACCGTTGGTTCACCGCCCAGGAGGCCGTGGACTACGGCTTCATCGACAAGGTCATCACCGGAGCCACCCAGGTTCCGGAAGGTGCCGGGACCCTGAGCTGAGGAGCTGACGATGACCGACCTGAGTTTGCCGCCCCAGTTCGCGGCCGTGCACAACCGCTACGTGCTGCCGTCGTTCGTCGAGCGCACGTCGTACGGGATCAAGGAGTCCAACCCGTACAACAAGCTCTTCGAGGACCGGATCATCTTCCTCGGCGTGCAGGTGGACGACGCGTCGGCCAACGACGTGATGGCCCAGCTGCTGACGCTGGAGGGCACCGACCCGGACCGCGACATCATCATGTACATCAACTCGCCGGGCGGGTCGTTCACGGCCATGACGGCGATCTACGACACCATGCAGTACGTCCGGCCGGACATCCAGACGGTCTGCCTCGGCCAGGCCGCCAGCGCCGCCGCCGTGCTGCTCTCGGCGGGCACTCCGGGTAAGCGGATGGCCCTGCCGAACTCGCGGATCATCATCCACCAGCCGGCCACCGAGGGCGGCTACGGGCAGGGCTCGGACATCGAGATCCAGGCCCGGGAGATCCTGCGGATGCGGACGCAGCTGGAGGAGATGCTCTCGCGGCACTGCAACCAGCCGGTCGAGAAGGTTCGCAAGGACATCGACCGTGACAAGATCATGACGGCTGAGGAGTCCCGCGAGTACGGCCTGGTCGACACCATCCTGACCAGCCGTAAGAAGGGCCTGCTGGCCGCCAACGCCGCCAGCTGAGCCGTACCGGGTCGGAGGTCGGCCGGGGCGACGATCCCGGTCGACCTCTGACACACCCGTTTTGGGGGTCGGAGAAAACCCCGCCAGCGGGTAACGTCGGTTCCGTACCGCTTCGCCGGTCGGCCGGCGGAGTGAACAAGACGGGCGGGGCGTAGCCTCCGCGGGTCATGGCCGGGCCTCCGGCCGGTTGAGTGCAGGGAGAACGTAGGTGGCACGGATCGGTGACGGCGGCGACCTACTGAAGTGCTCCTTCTGCGGTAAGTCGCAGAAGCAGGTCAAGAAGCTCATCGCGGGGCCTGGGGTCTACATCTGCGACGAGTGCATCGATCTCTGCAACGAGATCATCGAGGAGGAGCTGGCCGAGTCCGGCGAGGTGAAGTGGGAAGAGCTTCCCAAGCCGATGGAGATCTGCCAGTTCCTCGACAACTACGTCGTCGGGCAGGACCAGGCCAAGAAGGCGCTCGCCGTAGCGGTCTACAACCACTACAAGCGCATCCAGGCCGAGGCGGCCGGCGCGCCGGGCTCCGGCGAGGCCGTCGAGCTGGCGAAGTCCAACATCCTGCTGCTCGGCCCGACCGGGTGCGGCAAGACCCACCTGGCGCAGACCCTGGCCCGGATGCTGAACGTCCCGTTCGCGATCGCCGACGCCACCGCGCTGACCGAGGCGGGCTACGTGGGTGAGGACGTGGAGAACATCCTCCTCAAGCTCATCCAGGCCGCCGACTACGACATCAAGCGCGCCGAGACCGGCATCATCTACATCGACGAGGTCGACAAGATCGCCCGCAAGTCGGAGAACCCGTCGATCACGCGGGACGTCTCCGGCGAGGGCGTCCAGCAGGCGCTGCTCAAGATGCTGGAAGGCACCGTGGCGAACGTGCCGCCGCAGGGCGGCCGGAAACACCCGCACCAGGAGTTCATCCAGATCGACACCACCAACGTGCTGTTCATCTGTGGTGGCGCCTTCGCCGGGTTGGATCAGATCATCGAGGCACGCACCGGGCACGGCGGCACCGGCTTCGGCGCCCGGCTCCGGGCCGTCTCCGAGCGGTCGACCGACGACATCTTCAGCCAGGTGATGCCGGAGGACATGCTGAAGTTCGGGCTGATCCCCGAGTTCATCGGCCGGCTTCCCGTGATCACCAGCGTGCGCAGCCTGGACCGCCAGGCCCTGGTCCGGATCCTCACCGAGCCGCGCAACGCGCTCGTCCGGCAGTACCAGCGCCTCTTCGAGCTGGACGGCGTCGAGCTGGAGTTCGAGCAGCCGGCGCTGGAGGCGATCGCCGACCAGGCCATGCTGCGCGGCACGGGCGCCCGGGGGCTCCGGGCGATCATGGAAGAGGTCCTGCTCTCCGTGATGTACGAGGTGCCCAGCAACCCCGACGCCGCCCGGGTGCTCATCACCCGTGAGGCGGTTCTCGAGAACGTCAACCCGACGATCGTGCCCCGCGAGTTCACGGGCCGGCGTGCCCGACGCGACCGCGAGGAGAAGTCCGCCTGACCCGGCGATGAGGGGCCGGAGCGGCAGCCTGTTGGCGGCCCGCGTCCGGCCCCTGTCCCGGTGCCTGTGGCCCCCGTACGCTGAGATGCATGCGCGTCGCCGTCTGCCAGCTCAACTCCCGGGATGACCGCAAGGCGAACCTCGCCGCCGCGGAGGCGCTGCTGGAGCGCGCCGCCGCCGGCGGCGCCGACCTCGCGGTCCTCCCCGAGTACGTGGACTACCTCGGCCCGGCGGCGGGCCTGCCCGAGCCCGAACCCGTCGACGGGGAGGTCGGTCAGTTCTTCGCCGGCGTCGCGCGCCGGTTGGGCATCTGGGTGCTGGCCGGCTCCTTCCACGAGGCCGGGCCGGATCCCGAACACACCTGGAACACGTCGCTGGTCTTCGACCGCACCGGCGCGCTCGCCGCGAGCTACCGCAAGATCCACCTGTACGACGTGGAGATCCCCGGCCGTGTCTCCTACCGGGAGTCGGCGACCGTGGCCCCGGGCGAGCAACCCGTGGCGGTGACGGTCGAGGGCGTCCGGATCGGGCTGTCGATCTGCTACGACCTGCGCTTTCCCGAGCTGTACCGCCGCCTCGCCACCGAGGGCGGCGCCCAGGTGCTGGTGGTGCCCGCCGCGTTCATGGCGCACACCGGGCGCGACCACTGGGAGGTCCTGCTCCGGGCCCGGGCGATCGAGAACCAGTGCTACGTCCTGGCCGCCGGCCAGATCGGTGACCACGAGCCCGGCCGCACCTGCTTCGGTCGCAGCATGGTGGTCGACCCCTGGGGGACGGTGCTCACCCAGATGCCGGACGAGCCCGGCGTCGCCTTCGCCGACCTGGACCTCGACCGGCTCGCGACCATTCGTGCCGAGCTGCCCAGCCTCGCCAACCGGCGTCTGTGACCGGCGGCCCTGTCCGGGCGTCTCTGACCGGCGGCCCTGACCGGCGGCCCTGTCCGGCGGCCCTGTCCGGGCATCTGTCACCGGCGGCCCTGACCGGCGGCCCCGCTGGGGGTCAGCCCTGCAGGAGTACGCCCACCAGCGCGAAGCCCGCGATCGCGGCGGCCGTGACCAGCAGGGCGGTCGTCATCCGGGACCGCCCCCGCCGCGCGAGACGGCCGATCGACAGCACCACCACGACGAGCACGAACGCGCCGATCACCAGCTGCCAGAACGGCAGGAGGAGCCCGAGCAGCGCCTCTTCGGCGAGTGGGGTGGCCGGCAGCCGGGACGCGACATCCATGCCAGACACTCTGGCACGCCGAGCCCCCCGTGAGCAGGGCCGCGCGGTCCGCGTCGCGGATCCGCTCGTGCCCGGGGTACGGAGGTGGCCCGGGTGTGCCCGTGGCTGATCGACTCCGTTTCGCCGATGTGGCGGGGCCGTGGTGGGTTGGAGGCCGCGATCTCGGCGATCTGGTGTGGATCATGCCTGGCGGCGCGGGCCGACGGGGCGTCGCCGTGGTCGGCGTCGGCGCCCAGGGTGATCGACTCGGGTTGCGTGGTATCTCGCGGTGTCCAGCCGCGGATGATGCCGCGACTTCAGGGATCCGGAGTGGACCAACCCGCCAGGCACGGGGACCCGGTCCGAGGGGGCGTGCCGCGGCCCTGGGGAAGGCTGGCATCCGCCGGCGCCACGCCTGGCGTCCACTCAACGATCAGCGTTGATTTGCCTTCTCCGGGCCATCCGCGTAACTTTCTCTCTGCACGCGGGAGGCCGGACAAACCGGCCGACAACGGGCGCCAGCTTTACCGGCGGAAACGCCGAGCGAGGCTGAGATCGGGCGGTGCGGGAGTTCCGGGAAATCCGGGGTTGCGAACGCGAAGCCGACCGGGTAGAGTTCTGAAGCCGGCAGGAGCCGGGCGGATGGCCGCGAAGCGGCCTCGGCCGGTCTGCGGTTTCCCACGACAGCAACGACCGTCGAGTTTCGGCGTGCGTTAGCGTGGGTCCGGAACCAACCATTGTTGATCACCTCCGAGCGAGGTTGACGACGCGGGTGGCTCCGGGTAGAGTAGAGAGGTTGCCCCGAGAGGGGGTCCCGCAGTGCGGGGCTGCTGATCGGTGTGTGGTTGTTCTTTGAGAACTCAACAGGGTGCTTGATAAGCCAGTGCCAAATTGATTTATTACCCCGGGCTGGTTGGTTCTTCGGAGCTTTCCGGCTGGGATTCCTTTGGCAACAATTTTTGTTGCTGGGATGATTTTCCAAGTTTTTGTTGGAGAGTTTGATCCTGGCTCAGGACGAACGCTGGCGGCGTGCTTAACACATGCAAGTCGAGCGGAAAGGCCCTTCGGGGTACTCGAGCGGCG
>NZ_RBAN01000002.1 GCF_003626655.1 Micromonospora costi | reverse complement strand
GACCCGGGGGTGTAACGGTGGGGGCCGGTCCGGCATTCCGCCGGGGGGTGGCCCGTGTTCGGGGGTTCAACGGGCCGGGTGGGGCTGGCATTCCGCCAGCGCCACCGGGCTGCCGGTGGCCTTGGGGGAGTCAACCGTGGGGGCCGGCGGGATGTTCCGCGGCCAGGTCCATGGGTGGCTCCGGGGGGAGTCAACGATGCGGGGCGGCGGGGTGTTCCGCCGGCGGGGCGGTTGGCTCCCGGGGTGGCCGCCCTGGGATGGTGCTGTGGGCGGCGCGACCATGTTCAACGACCCGGGCCGGGCCATGATTCCACCACCGGGGTGACCCCGCCCACGGCACACCCGTCCCCAAACCGGACATCCGCCCCGAGCGGGCATGCCGCCACCCGGACAGACGGGCACGGTGGGCACACCGGCCCGGACCTGCGACGGTCCGGACAGTCCGAATGGCGCGCCATCTCCGGGCGATCGACCGGGGGTGCGGTCGGCTCGCCGGCTCCGGGGCTTCGACGGCCCCGGACGTTCCGGGGCGCAGGCCATGTCACTGATCGACCGGGCATAGTCGGCTCGCCGGCCCGGAGTGGGCTGGCCCGGACACTTCCACCGACAGGGTCCGGTCTTCGCGTGATCGACTCGACTTTCTTGAAGTCGTGCTGTCTGGACGGGCGGGATGCCGCGACTTCCCGGAACCGGAGTCGATCATGCCGGTGGGGGCGGCGTGGGGCCTGACGGCCGGGCGATGGGGCGCGGTGTCCCGGCGCGCAGTGACCCGCCAGATCGGCGGAATCGAGTCGATCACGTGAATCCGGGACGCCGCCACTCGGTGTGACCGGAGTCGGTCACTCGCCCCGGCGCGCTTGATCGACACCGGATCGCCGATGTGGCGGTGTCCGGCGCTCGGGGACCCCGTGACATCGGCGGAATGGAGTCGATCATGCTGCGTGTTCGGCGTCGGTGGTGAGGTCTTTGCCTGGTCGCGCCGCCGCAGCGCCCTTCGTGCGTGATCGACTCGACTTCCCGGAAGTCCCGCCCTCCGGACGGGCGGGACAGCGCGACCCCGGAACACGAGTCGATCAGCGGTCAGACGGGTTCGGTCGCCGTGTCCGGGCCCGGTTGGGCCGGGATCGCCGGCGTGGTGGCGGCCGGGCTGTCCGGTTCCGCCGGCCACGGGACGTCCGGTGCGCGGTGGAAGGTGATCCCGGCGGCGGTCCAGCGCGGCCCGTGCCCGGCCAGGCGTGCCCGGAACCCCGCCCAGTCGTGCGTCGATCGGGGCGACCAGCCCAGCTCGGCCACGGCGGGCAGCCGGGGGAAGAGCAGGAACTCGATCTCCGGAAGCGACGTCACCGACTCGGTCCAGAGGGGGGCTTCCACGCCGAGCACCGCCTCGGCGGATACGTCCGCGACGTGGCTGCCCGGATCCCAGTCGTACGCCTTGCGTACGTCGATCAGACCGGCCCAGTCGTGCCCGATCGGGGTGTCCGGGGCGTACTTCATGTCGAGGTACGCGTGGTTGCCGGGCGACACGATGAGGCGGGCGCCCCGGCGTACCGCCTCGGCCGTCACGGGGTCGTCGCCGGTGGTGCCCCACCACTGCAGCACCCGCCCGTCGGCGTGCGCCGCGGGGGCGATCTGGTGCCAGCCGACGACGGTCTTGCCGGTGGCGGCCACGATCGCCTGCACCCGCTCGACGAAGCCCGTGTACGCGGCCCCCTTCACCTTGAACGCCTCGTCGCCGCCGATGTGCAGCCACGGGCCGGGGGTGAGCGCGGCCAGCTCCGCGAGCACGTCGGCCACGAAGTCGTACGTCCGCTCGCTCGCCGGGTCGACGTAGCTGAAGCCGACCTCGGTGCCGGTGTACGGCGGCGGCGCGACACGGTCGGGCGCCAGCTCGGGATACGCCACGAGCGCGGCGTTGGTGTGCCCGGGAAGGTCGACCTCGGGCACGACGGTGACGTGGCGTGCGGCGGCGTGGCGGACGATCCGGCGGTAGTCGTCCGCCGTGTAGTGCCCGCCCGGCCCGCCGCCGACCTCGCCCACCCCGCCGACCGTGGCGAGCCGCGGCCAGCCGGGCACCGCGATCCGCCAGCCCTGGTCGTCGGTGAGGTGCAGGTGCAGGTGGTTCAGCTTGTACCGGGCCAGGTGGTCGATGACCCGGAGCACGTCGGACACGGGGAAGAAGTGCCGGGCCACGTCGAGCATCGCGCCCCGGTACGGGTACCGCGGCCGGTCGACGATCGACCCGCCGGGCAGCGTCCAGCGTGCGGCGACGGGTGTACGGCTCTCGACGGCCGGCGGCAGCAGTTGGCGCAGGGTCTGCACCCCGTAGAAGAGGCCGGCCGGGGTGGCCGCCACGATCCGCACGCCGTTCGCGGTCACGTCGAGCCGGTAGCCCTCGGCACCCAGGTCGGCACCGCTAGCGGCGCCCAGGTCGGCACCGGTGGCGCCGGCGTCCAGCGGCGCGCCGGAGAGGGTGAGCGCCAGGAGGCCGTCCGGCCCGGGGGTGGTGTCGGCGACGGGCAGCGGGTGGCCGGTGGCCGGCCGCAGCAGCGCGGCGAGCTGCTCGGCGACGTCCCGCCCGGCGGGGTCGACCCGGATGGCCTCGTCGCCGGTGAGCGTGAAGTCGGCCGCCGGGTCGGGCGTCACGTGCTCCGGGGCGGGGACGACGTCGCCCAGGCGGACGGGCGCGGGCGGCGCGATCAGGCCGCCGGCCAGCTCGGCGGCGGCGCGAGCCAGCTCCGCGGCCGAGGGCTGCGCGACTGACGACTCCGCACCCGCGGCGACCTGGGCGGCGGGCACGGACGGCTCCGCTCCGGGGGTGACCTCGGTGGTCGGCCGGGCGGTCGGTCCCGGCCCGCCGACCGGGTCGGGACCGGTCTCGGAAGGGGTGGTGGGGATGGTCGGCACGGCGACGGCTCCGGGTGTATTTGGGCGGGATATGGCAATGGTCAGGTTCAGCGAAAACCAGTGCCATCAAGGGTACGGCGGAGGGTGGGATTGCGTGATCGTGCGCGTGGAAGCGTTCCCAAAAACCGGTACGGACGCGGATAGTGGTGACGGTTGTGCCAATTGTCACCGAACGGTCCCAGGCCCCGCGATGTTCGCTTAACCTTCGCCCACCGACCACTGACGACGCCGGGATTACCGGTGGTCGGTCCCGGGGTATGTCCGAACTGAACCTTCGTTAAGTGTCAATGGCGCGCGTGGGAGGCTCTGGTGGCAGCGCAAGAGATGGTCGATCACAAATACGTGTACGACTTCGCCGAGGGCAACAAGGACCTCAAGGACCTGCTCGGCGGCAAGGGGGCCAACCTGGCCGAGATGACCAACCTCGGCCTGCCGGTCCCGCCCGGTTTCACGATCACCACTGAAGCGTGCAAGGCGTACCTCGCCACCGGTCAGGAGCCGGACGGGCTGGCCGGCCAGATCGCCGCCCGCCTGGAGGCACTCGAGCGCGAGATGGGCCGGCGCCTCGGCGACCCGGACGACCCGCTGCTCGTCTCCGTCCGGTCCGGGGCCAAGTTCTCCATGCCCGGGATGATGGAGACCGTCCTCAACGTGGGCCTCAACGACCGCAGCGTGGTGGGGCTCAGCGCCCAGGCGGGCGGGAACGACCGGTTCGCCTGGGACTCGTACCGGCGGCTCATCCAGATGTTCGGCAAGACCGTCTGCGACGTGCCGGGCGAGGAGTTCGAGCACGCGCTCGACGAGGCCAAGCGCGCCAAGGGCACCACCGACGACCTCGGCCTCGACGCCGACGACCTGCGGGGGCTGGTCGACGCGTACAAGAAGATCTTCGCGAAGCACACCGGGCGGGAGTTCCCGCAGGAGCCGCGGGAGCAGCTCGACCTGGCCATCCGGGCCGTCTTCGAGTCGTGGAACGCCGAGCGGGCGGTGGTCTACCGCCGGCAGGAGCGCATCCCCGCCGACCTGGGCACCGCCGTCAACGTGGTGGCCATGGTCTTCGGCAACCTGGGACCGGACTCGGGCACCGGCGTGGCGTTCACCCGCGACCCCTCCAGCGGTGCCCAGGGCATCTACGGCGACTACCTGGCCAACGCGCAGGGCGAGGACGTCGTGGCCGGCATCCGCAACACCGTCCCCCTCCAGGAGCTGGAGCGGATCGACAAGACGTCGTACGACGAGCTGCTCAGCTACATGGCCCGGCTGGAGGAGCACTACAAGGACCTCTGCGACATCGAGTTCACCATCGAGCGCGGCAAGCTCTGGATGCTCCAGACCCGGGTCGGCAAGCGTACGGCGGCCGCCGCGTTCGTCATCGCCGGCCAGCTCGTGGACGAGGGCCTCATCGACCTGGACGAGGCGCTGCACCGGGTCAACGGCGCCCAGCTGGCCCAGCTCATGTTCCCGCGGTTCCGTCTCGACCACGAGTTCGAGCCGGTGGCCAAGGGCGTCGGCGCGTCGCCGGGTGCCGCGTCGGGCAAGGCCGTGTTCAGTTCGGACCGTGCCGTCGAGCTGGCCGGCCAGGGCGAGTCGGTGATCCTGGTCCGCCGCGAGACCAACCCCGACGACCTCAACGGCATGATCGCGGCCAAGGGCATCCTCACCTCCCGGGGCGGCAAGACCAGCCACGCCGCCGTGGTGGCGCGGGGGATGGGCAAGACCTGCGTCTCCGGCGCGGACGAGCTGGACGTGAACGTCCCGCAGCGGAGGTTCACGGTCGCGGGGCGAACCGTCAACGAGGGCGACGTGATCTCCGTCGACGGCACCACCGGCAAGGTGTACCTGGGTGAGGTGCCGGTCATGCCCTCCGAGGTCGTGCAGTACTTCGAGGGCACCCTCGACCCGGAGCGGACCGACGATCCGCTCGTCCGGGCCGTACACCGGATCATGACGCACGCCGACCAGCGGCGGCGGCTGGCCGTGCGGACGAACGCCGACACCGCGGAGG
This sequence comes from Micromonospora costi, assembly GCF_003626655.1. Taxonomy (GTDB): domain Bacteria; phylum Actinomycetota; class Actinomycetes; order Mycobacteriales; family Micromonosporaceae; genus Micromonospora; species Micromonospora costi. Next base: position 1,181,930 of record NZ_RBAN01000002.1, on the reverse strand, counting down.
ACGCGGCCCGGGCGCGGCGGTTCGGTGCCGGCGGCATCGGCCTGTGCCGGACCGAGCACATGTTCCTCGGCGACCGGCGGGAGCTGGTCGAGCGCCTGATCCTGGCCCGCACGGACGACGAGCGCGAGGCCGCCCTCGGCGCGCTGCTGCCGTTGCAGCGGGCCGACTTCGTGGAGATCTTCCGGGCGATGGACGGCCTCCCGGTCACCGTCCGGCTGATCGACCCGCCGCTGCACGAGTTCCTGCCTCCGCTGGAGCAGCTCGCGGTCGACGTGGCCGTCGCGCAGGAGCGCGGCGAGGACGTGGCGAAGGAGGAGGCGCTGCTCGCCGCGGTGCGGCGGATGCACGAGGAGAACCCGATGCTCGGCCTGCGCGGCGTCCGGCTGGGCCTGGTGATCCCCGGGCTGTTCGCCATGCAGGTCCGCGCGATCACCGAGGCCGCCGTGGCTGTCGTCCGCGAGGGCGGGTCGGCCTGCCCGGAGATCATGGTGCCGCTGGTCGGCGCCGTGCAGGAGCTGGAGACGGTACGCACCGAGGCCGAGAAGATCATCGCCGAGGTGGTGGGGGACAGCGGGGTCGAGGTGCTGATCGGCACGATGATCGAGGTGCCCCGGGCGGCGCTGACCGCCGGGCAGATCGCCGAGGCGGCCGAGTTCTTCTCCTTCGGCACCAACGACCTCACCCAGATGGGCTGGGGCTTCTCCCGCGACGACGTGGAGGCCGCCTTCTTCTGGCGCTACCTGGAGCTCGGCATCTTCGGCATCTCGCCGTTCGAGTCGATCGACACCGAGGGGGTCGGCCGGCTCGTGCGGATCGCCGCCGAGGAGGGCCGGGCAGCTCGGCCCGGGCTGAAGCTCGGCGTCTGCGGCGAGCACGGCGGCGACCCGGACTCGGTGCACTTCTTCCACTCCGTGGGGCTGGACTACGTCTCCTGCTCGCCGTTCCGGGTGCCGGTGGCGCGGCTGGAGGCCGGCCGGGCGGCCGTGGAGACGGCCGGCTCGGACAGCCGCTGAGCGGGTGGTCACGGGCGTGGCGGCGGGCCGGGGCACCGGTCCGCCGTCCGCGGCCCAGCCCGGCGCCGGCGGGGTCGCCGGCGCGCCGTACGGCGGTCGCGGGCGTAATCTTGGCTCGCTCGTACTCACGTCGATGCGGAAGGGTGGCTGCATGACCAGCGTCTGGGAGAGCCTGACCGTCGACGCGCAGGATCCGCCGCGGCTGGCCCGGTGGTGGGCCGAGGCCCTCGGCTACCAGGTCGTCAGCGAGAAGCCGGACGAGGTGGAGATCCGCCAGTCGGCGGAGCGTCTCCCCGGCATCGTCTTCGTGCCGGTGACCGGGGCGAAGGAGACGAAGAACCGGCTGCACCTCGACCTGCGCCCGGCCGACCGCGAGGCCGAGGTCGAGCGGCTCGTCGACATGGGCGCCCGGCACGTCGACGTGGGCCAGGGCGACGCCGGCTGGACGGTGCTCGCCGACCCCGAGGGCAACGAGTTCTGCGTGCTCCCGCAGCGGGACTAGCGCCTGTGTCGAAGTCCCTGGCCGGCCTGCGGCGGGCCCAGACGACGACCGGCGGCGTTGGCGCTTCGGCCGGACACCACAGCGGAATCCGTCCGAAACCCCGCCTTGCCGGATCGCCGCCTGGACTCCGCCTCGGCTCGACCGAGGACTTCGACACAGACCCCAGGCCGGTGACCGGTTGAGCGGCCCGCCTCCCGACGCCGGGCCGGACGCGCAGCGCCGGGTGGCCGAGCCCGCCAAGGACACCGGCCAGGGCCGGTCGCCGTACGAGCGGGACCGCGCCCGCGTGCTGCACTCGGCCGCGTTCCGCCGGCTCGCCGCGAAGACCCAGGTGCACACCGCGGGCACCGACGACTTCCTGCGTACGCGGCTCACCCACTCGCTCGAGGTGGCGCAGATCGCCCGGGAGATGGGTGCCCGGCTCGGGTGCGACCCGGACGTCGTGGACGTCGCCGGGCTGGCGCACGACCTCGGGCACCCGCCGTTCGGGCACAACGGCGAGGCCGCTCTGGACCTGCTGGCGAGCCCGTGCGGCGGCTTCGAGGGCAACGCCCAGACGCTGCGGGTGCTGACCCGGCTGGAGGCGAAGGTGCTGGCGCCCGACGGCTCCTCGGCGGGGCTGAACCTCACCCGCGCCTCCCTGGACGCGGTCGGCAAGTACCCGTGGCCGCGTCGCCCGGGGCAGCGCAAGTTCGGTGTGTACGCCGACGACGCCGACGTGTTCGGCTGGATCCGGGCGGGCGCGCCGCCCGGTGACCGGCGCTGCCTGGAGGCGCAGGTGATGGACTGGGCCGACGACGTGGCGTACTCGGTGCACGACGTCGAGGACGGCATCCACGGCGGGTACGTCTCGCTGCGCCCGCTGCTGGCCGACGCCGACGAGCGGGCCGCGCTCTGCGCGGACGTGGCGGCCACCTACTCCGGTGAGTCCCTGGCCGCCCTCGGCGAGGTGCTGGTCGACCTGCTGGCCGATCCGGTGCTCGCGCCGCTGGCCGGGTACGACGGCAGCCACCGGGCGCAGGCCGCGCTGAAGGCCACCACCAGCGTCCTGACCGGCCGTTTCGTCTCGGCCGCGGTGGCCGCCACCGAGGAGCGGTACGGTCCCGGCCCGCACCGCCGGTACGCGGCGGATCTCGTGGTGCCGCGGCCCGTCCGGGCCCGGTGCGCGCTGCTGAAGGGGATCGCGTTGCGCTACGTGATGCGCCGCCCCGGGTCGCGGGACCGGTACGAGCGGCAGCGGCAGATCCTCGCCGAGCTGGTCGCCACCCTGGTGGCCCGCGCGCCGGACGCGTTGGATCCGGTCTTCGCCCCGCTGTGGCGGGCCGCTCCGGACGACGCGGCCCGGCTGCGCGTGGTGGTCGACCAGGTGGCCTCGCTCACCGACCCGGCGGCGATGGCCTGGCACGGACGCCTGGTCACCCGTGGCGCACCCCCGATCGGCGCGCCGACTAGTTAGGGTAGCCTAACCAGCATGGCGGAGCGTCGTACCAAGGTCACGTCCGTTCGGGTCCTGCGCACCGAGCGGCCCACCCCGCAGCTCATCCGGCTGGTGCTCGGCGGCGAGGAGCTGACCGGGCTGCCGGTGGGTGAGTTCACGGACCACTACATCAAGGTGGTCTTCCCGCAGCCCGGCGTGGCCTATCCGACCCCGCTGGACCTGGACGCGATCCGTCGCGAGCTGCCCCGCGCGCAGTGGCCCCGGATGCGCGCGTACACCGTGCGGGCGTGGGACGCGGCGGCCGGGGAGTTGACCGTGGACGTCGTGCACCACGGTGACGAGGGCCTGGCCGGGCCGTGGGCGGCCGCGCTGCGCCCCGGCGACCCGGTGCACTTCGTGGGGCCCGGTGGGGCGTACGCCCCGAGCCCCGAGGCGGACTGGCACCTGCTGGTGGGGGACGAGAGCGCGCTGCCCGCGATCGCCGCGGCGCTGGAGCGGCTGCCGCACGGCGCCCCGGCCCGGGTGCTGGTCGAGACCAGCGGGCCGGCGGAGGAGCAGCCGCTGCGCTCGCCCGGTGCCGTCGACCTGATCTGGCTGCACCGGGGCGAGCGGCCGGTCGGCGAGGCGCTGGTGGCCGCGGTGCGGGCGTTGGACTTCCCGGCGGGCGCCGTGCACGCGTTCGTGCACGGTGAGGCGACGTTCGTCAAGGAGCTGCGCCGCCTGCTGAGGATCGAGCGCGGCGTGCCCCGCGAGATGCTCTCCATCTCCGGCTACTGGCGCCGGGGGATGGACGACGAGGGTTGGCGGGCCAGCAAGCCCGATTGGAAGCGGCAGGCCGAGGCCGAGGAGGCCGTGGCCGCCTGACGGCCCTCGCCCGCCGGCCGGGCGTCGGCGGGTCGGACGTGTGCGAGCCCGCTCGCCGCGCTGGCGCTTGCCTACTCGGCCTCCCGTAAGGGGCGGGGCAACCGCATCTCGGCCGCCTTCCAGCCGCTCCTCGGGTCCCGGGCCGACGGCGCGATCGGCCGGGCCGTCGACCTGCTGGCCGTGTTCGCCACCGTGTTCGGCTCGGCGACCAGCCTCGGGCTCGGTGCGCTCCAGGTGGCCGCCGGCCTGGATCTGGTGGCGGGTCTGCCCGACACCCGGGCGCTGGATCCGCCTTCACTGGCCTGCCCCAACGCTGACGTCCGCCATCCCCGGCGGAGAGCGGGTATACCCCAAGGTATAGTAGGAGTGCTACATTTTGCCGCAGTGATTCGCCAACTCGGGGATGGCCATGACGACAGTCGAACTCCCGGGAGCCGCTGCGGCCCCGCACCCGCCCGACGAGGACCTCGTCCTCGACGTCCGCGACCTGCGCATGCGTTACGGCAGCGTCGACGTGCTGCACGGCGTGGACTTCACGGCCCGGCGCGGCGAGGTGCTCGCGCTGCTCGGGCCCAACGGTGCCGGCAAGACCACCACCATCGAGGTCCTGGAGGGCTTCCGGATGCGCTCGGCCGGGGAGGTCCGCGTCCTCGGCGTCGACCCCGGCCGGGGCGACGAGCGCTGGCGCGCCCGGATGGGCGTGGTGCTCCAGTCCTGGCGTGACCACGGCAAGTGGCGGGTCCGGGAGGTGCTGGCCCACCTGGGTGCCTACTACGCCCCGTACGCCACCGAGCGGGTCCGCCGGCCCTGGCCGGTGGACGACCTGCTGGACACCGTCGGCCTCGCGGCCCACGCGGGCAAGCGGGTGAACCAGCTCTCCGGCGGGCAACGCCGCCGGCTCGACGTGGCCGTCGGCATCGTGGGCCGCCCCGAGCTGCTGTTCCTGGACGAGCCGACCGTCGGCTTCGACCCGGCGGCGCGACGCGAGTTCCACGACCTGGTGCACCGTCTCGCCGACCTGGACGACACCACGATCCTGCTCACCACGCACGACCTGGACGAGGCGGAGAAGCTGGCCGACCGGATCCTCATCCTGGCCGGCGGCCGCATCATCGCCGACGGCTCGCCGGACGCGCTTGCCCGCCGGGTGGCCGGCGACGTGGAGATCCGGTGGACGCGGGACGGGCAGCGGTTCGTGCACTCCACGGCCGACGCCACCGCGTTCCTCCGCGACCTGCTCCGAGAGCACGGCGACGGCGTGCAGGAGCTGGAGGTGCGCCGGGCCAGCCTGGAGGACGCGTACATGGCACTGGTCTACGAGCAGGAATCCGGAGTCCGGGGCGGCACGGCGGCCCGGGTGTGGCAGCAGGGGAGCCAGGGATGAACCCGACCAGAGCGGCCGTCCGGGCCGGTGTCCGGCGCGGCGTCATCGAGCTGCGCAACAGCTTCACCAACGCCCAGGACGTGTGGGGCTACGTCTTCCCCACGGTGGTCCTGCTGGTCACCATCTTCTTCATGCGCGGCGCCACGGTGCCCGGCACCGGCTTCTCCCTCGGCTCCCGGACGCTGCCCAGCGTCCTCGGAATGGGGATCGCCTTCGGCGGCCTCATCACCCTCGCCCAGCAGATCGTCGTCGAGCGCGAGGACGGCACGCTCCTGAGGGCGAAGGCCACTCCGAACGGGATGCTCGGCTACCTGATCGGCAAGCTCACTCTGATGTCGACGGTCGCGCTGGTGAGCATGGTGATCCAGATCGTGCCGGCGCTGTTCCTCGTCGAAGGGCTCCGGCTCACCAGCGTGATGGCGTGGATGACCCTGCTCGTGGTGGTGGTGATCGGCCTGGTCGCCACGCTGCCCATCGGCGCGGTCATCGGGTCCCTCATCGAGAACCCGCGCAACCTCGGGCTGGTCATGCTCCCGATGATGGGGCTGATCGCGCTGTCCGGGATCTTCTACCCGATCAACGGTTACCCGGGGTGGCTCCAGGCCGTCGCCCAGGTCTTCCCGATCTACTGGCTAGGGTTGGGCATGCGTTCCGCGCTCCTGCCGGACGCGCTGGCTGCGGTCGAACTCGGCGGGTCGTGGCGGCACCTGGAGACGCTCGGCGTGCTCGGCGCCTGGGCCGTGCTCGGGCTCGTGCTGGCGCCGATCGTGCTGCGGCGGATGGCCCGCCGGGAGTCGGGCTCGCGGGTGGCCGCGCGCCGGGAGCGGGCGATGCGGCAGATCACGTGAGAGGGAGCCGATGAGCGAGACCGTGCACAACCGGATCGCGGTGCTGCGCGCCGAGCGGGGGATCTCCCGGCGGCAGCTCGCCGACGCGCTGGGCGTGCACTACCAGACGATCGGCTACCTGGAGCGGGGCGAGTTCCGGCCCAGCCTGCACCTGGCGTTGCGGATCGCCGCGTACTTCGAGGTGCCGGTCGAGGTGGTCTTCTCGATCGAGCCGTTCCCGCGGATCGGCGACGCCGCCACCGGGGCGGGCCGCTCCGCGTGAACGCCAACGCCGCGCGGCGCGCGGCGGCGATCCGCTCGGCCCGCCGGCCGCTCACTCGGGAGCGGTGAGCGCCAACCCCTGGTCCGGCCGTTCGCTGCCCAACAGGTAGGTGAAGAGCACCGCGTACGCGGCGATCGTCGCGCTCAGCAACACCAGCACCAGGAACGGCGAGGAGACGGCCAGGACGATCACCCAGACCGAGGCGACGCCGTACCCGGCGAACAGCGCGGCGCGGCGCGAGACCCGGATCGCCAGCCAGTACAGGCCCAGCCCGCAGGCGAGCCAGAGGGTGGCCGAGCCGGCGAGCAGCAGGCGCACCTCCCTGGTCAGGATCGTGTCGCCGTGGATCGCCCGGACCGTCTGCCCGAGCGCCCACCCGAGCAGCAGCAGGCCGCCGCCGAGCAGGTAGTGCAGGTAGGTGTAGGGCTGTCCGCCGCGTAGTCGCTGGATCGGGATGCCGCTGGTGACGAAGGTGGCGTAGATCCACCAGATCGCGCCCGGCACGATGGAGGCCAGCGCCGCCGTGAGGGCCATCCTCCGGTCCGGGTGGTCCGGCACCGTGGCGAGCAGGTTGGCCACCGTGCTGCCGAGCACGATGATGACGAACTGGCCGACCCGCTCCGGAAGGTGCCGGACGTCCACCGGCCACCGGCTCAGCCAGCGGTAGCCGACCCAGGGCGTGACGAGTTCGACCGCCGTCCCGGTGATCCAGAACACCGGCCGCAGATGTCCGGGGACGGCCAGCGAGGCCAGCCAGATCAGCCAGCCGATCCCGAATCCGATCAGGTAGACGAGGGTGCCCGCTCGGGCCACCCCCGTGGCGGGGCGCCCCCGGAGGTAGAGCAGGATCAGCACGCCACGGACGATCAGGTAGCCGACCGGCAGCATGTTGCCCGTGGGCACCTCGTCCACCCCGAGCGTGATCGCTCCGGCGCCGAGCAGCGCGAGCAGCAGCAGCAACCGGTGCGGCAGGTCGTCCGCCTCGTACCGGGTGGTGTAGTAGGCGTGCCCCACCCAGGCCCACTGCACGACCAGGAAGAGCCCGAACACGGCGAGCACGCTGTGCGGTCGGGGAGTCGTGTCCTCGCCGAGCCGGTCCACCACGGCCGCCAGGGCGAAGACGAAGATCACGTCGAAGAAGAGCTCGAACCAGGTGGCGTGCCGGTGACCGGCCTCGTCGGTGACCGCCGTCGGCCGGTTCGGGGCCAGCCGGCCGGCGAGCCGGCCCCACCGTGCTCCCCGTCCCTTCCCCCTCCGCATCTGCCCATGCTCGCTGTGGCGGGTCGGTGCCTGGGGCGGAATGGGCGAGTCGCCCGCGATCCGGCTCACCCGGCGTGCCCCCGGCGGCGGAACGTCGGTCCGGCAGGGCAGGATAGGGGGCCGAGGGGGTGGCGAATGGCAGGGCGGATCCGGGATGAGGACATCGCGCTGGTCCGGGAGCGCACCTCGATCGCGGACGTCATCTCCGAGACGGTGACCCTCCGGTCGGCGGGCGGCGGCAACCTCAAGGGCCTCTGCCCGTTCCACGACGAGAAGAGCCCCTCGTTCAACGTCTCGCCCGCACGCAACGTCTGGTACTGCTTCGGCTGCGGCGCGGGCGGCGACGCCATCAAGTTCCTGATGGACGCCGACCACCTCAGCTTCGTCGAGGCCGTCGAGCGGCTCGCCGCCCGCGCCGGCCTCCAGCTGCGGTACGTCGAGTCCGGCTCGGCCGCGCCGCGCAGCCGCCCCCAGCAGGGGCAGCGGCAGCGGCTGGTCGCGGCGCACGCGGCCGCGGTCGAGTTCTACCGGTCGCAGCTCACCACCGCGGGCGCGCGGCCGGCCCGCGAGTTCCTGGCCCAGCGCGGTTTCGACCGTGCGGCGGCCGAGCGCTACGCCTGCGGCTTCGCCCCGGACGGTTGGGACCAGCTCACCCGGCACCTGCGCCAGCGGGGCTTCACCGCCGACGAACTGGTCACCGCCGGGCTGTCCCGCCCGGCGCGGTCGGGCTCGCTCATCGACCGGTTCCGCCGGCGGCTGCTCTGGCCGATCCGCGATCTCACCGGCGACGTGATCGGCTTCGGCGCCCGCAAGCTCTTCGACGACGACGACGGCCCGAAGTACCTGAACACGCCCGAGACGCCGATCTACAAGAAGTCGCACGTCCTCTACGGCATCGACCAGGCCAAGCGGGAGATCGCCAAGCAGGGCAAGGTGGTCGTCGTGGAGGGCTACACCGACGTGATGGCCTGCCACCTCGCCGACGTCCCGACCGCGGTGGCCACCTGCGGCACCGCGTTCGGCGCCGACCACATCGGGGTGCTGCGCCGGCTCCTGCTCGACACGGACGCGGTCGCCGGCGAGATCATCTTCACCTTCGACGGGGACGCCGCCGGCCAGAAGGCGGCGCTGCGCGCCTTCGACGACGACCAGCGCTTCGTCGGGCGTACGTTCATCGCGGTCAGCCCCGACAACATGGACCCGTGCGAGCTGCGGCTGGCCAAGGGCGACCTGGCGGTCCGTGACCTGGTCGCTCGCCGCGAGCCGCTCGTCGACTTCGCGCTGCGCCACGTGATCAGCCGCTACGACCTGGACACGGTCGACGGCCGGGTGGAGGCGATGCGCCGTGCCGCGCCGCTGGTCGCCAAACTGAAGGACCGCGAGAAGCGCCCGGAGTACGTGCGCAAGCTCGCGGGCGACCTCGGCATGGAGATCGAGCCGGTGCAGCGGGCCGTGCTGGCCGCCGCGTCCGCTCCCGCCGGCCGGGAGGCGCCCGCCGCCGCGCCCCGACCGGCGGCCGAACCGGCGGTCGACAGCCCGCAGTCCATGGTCGAGCGGGAGGCGTTGAAGCTCGCCCTCCAGCAGCCGGTGCTCGCGGGGCCGATGTTCGACGCGGTCGAGGCCGCGGAGTACCGGCACCCCGTCCACGTCGCCGTGCGGGAGGGAATCGCGTCGGCCGGTGGCGCCGCGGCGGCCACCGGCGGCGCGGTGTGGATCGAGTCGGTGCGGGACGCCTGCGCCGACCTCGCCGCCCAGGCCCTCGTGGCCGAGTTGGCCGTCGAACCGCTGCGGATCGACGGCGACCCGGATCCGCGGTACGTGTCGGTGACCATGGCGCGGCTGCAGTGGGGGTCGGTGACCGGCCGGATCAAGGACCTGAAGTCCCGGATCCAGCGGATCAACCCGGTCAGCAACAAGGACGAGTACTTCGCGCTCTTCGGTGAGCTGTTGTCGTTGGAGCAGCACGCCCGGGCGCTGCGCGAGCAGGCCGCGGGAGGGCTGTAGGGATGGGACTGTTCAACCGCCGGCCCAAGCTGCGCCCGGCCGACCGGCCGCCGCTGCAACCCGACGAGCGGGTGCTGGCGTGGGCGGCGGCCGGCGACGGCGGGGGCGTCCTCGTGGCGAGCACCCTGGGGCTGTGGCTGCCCGGCCGTCCGGCCCGGCTGGGCTGGGACGAGGTGCTCAAGGCGGTCTGGTCGGGGCGCGAGTTGACCGTCACGGCCGCCGAGCGGGTGGCCGAGCGGGCCGACTACGTGGTGGTCGCCGACGCGGCCCCGTCGACGCACCTGCTGCTCGATCCCGGTGACCTGCCGCACCAGGTGCGGGCCCGGGTGACCCGGTCGGTGGCGTACACCCAGCACCACCCGGTGCCCGGCGGCGCCGGCCGCATCGCCGCGCGGCGCGTGCCCGGGGTGGACGGTCTGACCTGGACGGTCCGCTACGACCCGGGCACGCCGGTCGACGACGCCGAGGTGGTCGCCGAGACCGACCGGCTCGTGGCCGAGGCCCGGGCGGCGACCGCTCCCGCCGACGTCTGAGCCGGTCGGGAGCGACGCCGGAGCCCCGCGGGCGCGACCCGTCGAGGCGGCCCGCGACCGTGCGTCAGCGGGCGCCGAGATCCGTGAGCGCCTTCTCCGCGCCACGGTGCAGTGGCACCGGGTCGGTGCGCCGGGCGGTCTCCAGGCTGATCCCGTTCGCCGCCGGGTTCGCCTGGACCAGCGCGTTCTTGCGGTCGAACAGGGTCCGGGTGATGGCGCAGGCCACGTTGGCGTCCAGGTCCGTGCGGACGAGCAGCACGTTCGGCACGACGATGGTCGGGGTGTCCGACGCCGTGCGGTACGCGTCCCGGCCGATCGTGCCGGCCTGGTAGGCCGGGTTCAGCTCGGCCATCCTCGGTAGCAGGGGGGTGATGTCGAGGAACCGCACCCGGTCGCCGGCGGTCGTGAACAGGTCGGTGACACCGCCGGTGGGCAGGCCGCCGGACCAGAAGAAGGCGTCGATGCTGCCGTCCTTCATCCCCTCGACGGTCTTGGTGAGGTCGAGCCGTTGCGCCTGGACGTCCTTGGCCGGGTCGAGGCCGGCCGCCGCGAGCAGCCGGTTGGCGATCACCTCGGTGCCGGACTTCGGGGAGCCGGTGGAGATCCGCTTGCCGCGCATGTCCGCCACCGAGGCGATGCCGGCGTCGTTGCGCACCACGACCTGGGTGTAGTTGTCGTAGATCCGGGCCAGCGCGGCGACCGGCTGCGGGGCGCTGAAGCTGTCCTTGCCCTGCACCGCGTTGACCGCCGTGTCGAACAGCGAGAACGCCACGTCGTACTGGCCGGCGACCAGTTGCTCGACGTTGGTCACCGAGGCGCCGGTCTCGGCGGCCGTGCCGGTCAGCCGGCCTCCGGTGGCGTCGGAGAGTTGGCCCGCCAGGGCGTTGCCCACCACGTAGTAGACGCCGGTCGCGTTGCCGGTCGCGATGCCGACCCGGGTGTCCCGGGTCACCTCGCAGGTGACCTCGCTGGCCGCGTCGTCCCGGGCCGCGCCGCCCTGCTTGCCGCCGCAGCCGACCGCTCCCGCCGTCACCAGGGCGAGCACGCCCGCGCCCGCGGCGAGCCGAACCGTCTTTCCGCTCACTGTCCTACCTCCCTGAGCTCCACCGCTGATCGGGCCTGTCCGCCGGGACGGCGGGCGGTTCCGCGTCGTACGAGCACACCCGCGACGGCCAGGACGGCCAGCCCCACGCCGATCGCCACGGGCAGTGCCTCCAGCCGGAGCAGGACCAGGCCCGCGCCGGCGGCGAGCAGTCGTTCGGGGACGCCGGCCGGGCCCACGCCCGGCAGCCAGCCGCCGGCCGCGACGGCGAGCAGGGCGACGCTGAGCGCCACGACGACCGTCGCCACGGCGATCCGCGCCGGGCCGCCGATGCCGAGCAGGCCGAGCCCCGCGGGCGTGATGACGAAGGCGATCGGCGTGAGGTACGCCGGCAACGCGTAGCGCAGCGTCTGCCACATGGTCGGCACCAGCCGGCCGCCGGTGACGGCGGCCGCGGCGACGGCGGCCAGCGCGGTCGGCGGGGACGCCTCGGAGAGCACGGCGAAGTAGAAGACGAACATCGCCGCCGCCGGCGCCGTCACGCCCAGGTCGAGCAGCGCGGGACCGATGATCACCCAGCCGATCACGAACGACGCGGTGACCGGAACGGCGAGCCCCAGCAGGGTGAGCGCGACCGCGGCGAGCACCGCGGTGAGCACGAGGACCGCGGCGGGGTCGCTGGTCACCGCCCGGGCGCCGTCCACCAAGAGCGCCGCGGCCTGTGGACCGAGGCCGGTCTTCGTGGTGGTCGCCGTGATGATGCCGGCGGCGGCGCAGACGGCGGTCACGGCCAGCACGCCACGTACGCCGTTGACCAGGGCGGCCAGCAGCCGGCCCGGGGTGAGCCGGTGGGCCCGGTCCAGGAAGGACAGCGCGGCGGCCAGCACGGTGGCGATCACCACGGCACGGGTCGCGGACAGGCCGACCGCGAGCAGGGCGACGATGACGAGCAGCGAGGCGAAGTGGTAGCCGAACCGGGCGAGCAGCCGCCACGGCGACGCCGCGTCGACCGTCACCGGACGGACGCCGGAGCGCCGGGCGTCGATCTCGACGGAGAGCAGGATGCCGAGGTAGTAGAGGACCGTGGGAACGGTCGCCCAGCCGAGCACCTGCAGGTAGGAGACGTTCAGGTACTCCGCGATGATGAACGCCGCCGCGCCGAGTGTCGGCGGGGACAGGATCGCCCCCACCCCGGCCGCGGCCAGCATGCCGCCGGCCCGCTCGGCCGGGTAGCCGGCGCGGCGCAGGATCGGCCAGGTCACCGCCCCGATGCTGACCGTGGTGGCGGCGCCGGAGCCGGAGACGGTGCCGAGCAGGAACCCGGACGCGACCGCCGTCCGGCCGGCCGCCGTACGGGACCGGCGGAACGCCGCGGCGGACAGGTCGACGAAGAACCGGCCCGCGCCGGACAGGTCGAGCACCGCGCCGTAGATGGTGAAGAGCACGATGTACGAGGCCGCGACGTCGAGCGGTGTGCCGTAGAAGCCGCTGTCGGAGTTGTAGAAGGCGTCGACCAGCTGGCTGAAGTCGAGCCCGGCGTGGGCGACCGGCCAGGACTGCGGGAGCAGGCCGCCGTAGTAGCCGTAGGCGAGGAACAGCAGGCAGAACACGGGCAGGATCCAGCCGGTCGTCCGCCGGCACGCCTCCAGCAGCAGCAGGAGCAGCACGGTGCCGAGCACCAGGTCGGCGGGGACGAGCAGACCCTGCCGGTCGAGGAAGGCGTCGTAGCCGCCGCCACCGGAGCCTATCGGGATCGGCAGGACCGGGTAGAGGCACGCGACCAGGGCCAGCACGGCCAGGGCCCAGTCCGCGGCCGTGGGTCGGTTGAGGCGGGGCGGCCCCTCGGCGGGGTCCGCGGCTCGCGTGCCGGTCGGGTGCGTACGGCGGCGGAGGCGGGGCGGCAGCCGCAGGCCGGCCGGGTAGGCGAGGAAGACCAGCGGCAGGACGCCGGCGAGGAAGAGGATCAGGTAGTACTTGCTGCCCTGCGGCAGTGGCCGGAAGACCTGCCAGAGCGCGAGCGCGCCGACCACCAGCGCCACCGCGCCGAAGAGCAGCCCGACCGCGCCGGACAGCACCCGGCCGGGTTTCTCGTCCTCGAACTGGGCGGCCAGGTCGGGCGTCGGGCCCGGAGCCTCCGGCGTCGCCCCGGTGCCCGGCTGCCGGCCGGCGTCGTCGCCCGCCTCGATTGTGGTCTCCAGACTGGACGCGGTGGCGGGCCGGGGCGGCCCGGACCGCCGGGCCGTCAGCGGCTCGTCCGTGCCCGGGCGCACGCCCGCGCCCTGGCCGGCGTCGGCCGGCGGACCGTCGGAGGAACGGGTGGGCGACACAAAGGGACGATACACGTCGATGCGGCACGTGCGGGGACGTCGCGGCGGCGGTAAATGGGATGGAGCTGTCGGACCCGGCGGCTAGGGTCGGGCCGTGACCACGCTTCGACCACTCATCCAGGCGCGAGGGCTGGTGAAGCGGTTCGGCGACTTCACCGCGGTCGACGGCATCGACGTCGAGGTGCTGCCGGGCGAGGCGTTCGGCTTCCTCGGGCCCAACGGCGCCGGCAAGTCCTCCACCATGCGGATGGTCGGTTGTGTCTCCCCGCCGAGCGCGGGCGAGTTGCGGATCCTCGGCATGGATCCGGTCCGCGACGGGCCGGCGATCCGCGCCCGGCTCGGGGTCTGCCCCCAGCTGGACAATCTCGATCCCGAGCTGACCGTGCGGGAGAACCTGACCACGTACGCCCGCTACTTCGGCATCCCACGCCGGGTCGCCCGGGAACGGGCGGCCGAGCTGCTCGACTTCGTGCAGCTCGCCGAGCGCGCCGACAGCAAGGTCGAGCCGCTCTCCGGCGGCATGAAGCGCCGGCTCACCATCGCCCGCGCCCTGGTCAACGAACCCGAGATCGTGCTCCTCGACGAGCCGACCACGGGGCTCGACCCGCAGGCCCGGCACCTGGTCTGGGAGCGGCTGTTCCGGCTCAAGCAGCAGGGTGTGACGCTGGTCCTCACCACCCACTACATGGACGAGGCCGAGCAGCTCTGCGACCGGCTCGTCGTGATGGACGGGGGCCGGATCGTCGCCGAGGGCTCGCCCCGGGCCCTGATCGAGCGCTACTCCACCCGGGAGGTGGTGGAGCTGCGCTTCGCGGCCGAGTCGCAGGAGGCCTTCGCCGGCAAGCTCGACGGCCTGGGCGAGCGCGTCGAGGTGCTGCCCGACCGGGTCCTGCTCTACGTCGCCGACGGCGACGCGGCGGTCGCCGAGGTGCAGGGGCTCGGCCTCACCCCGGCCAACGTGCTGGTCCGGCGCAGCAGCCTGGAGGACGTCTTCCTGCACCTCACCGGCCGCACGCTGGTCGACTGAGGGGCCCGGCGGGCGTGCCGGCACGACTGCCCGTAGCATCGCCAGACCCCTCCGGTCACCTCCGGCGGGGTGTGACGAGCGGGGGGCGCGCATGTCTGTCACGGAGATCCGTCAGCGGCGTCGGTACGGCCTGGGGGCGCTCTACCTCGGCATCTTCGCCACCATCTGGTTCAGCGTGCCGGCCGCGGACCAACCGCTGCGGGGCGTGCTGGTGGCCGGCTCGCTGGCGGCACTGCTCACCGCCGTGGGCGGCGGCGTCGTGACGGCCCGTTCCCGGGGCGCGGACGCCGGGCCGCGTGACCGGACGGGCGACCGCCGCTACCTGCTGATCGTCGTCGCCGAGTTGGCGCTCGCCGGGATCGGCGCCGCGGTACTCGCCGCGGCCGGCTGGTCGGCGTACGTCCCGGTGCTGGTCTGCGCCGTGGTGGGGCTGCACTTCTTCCCGCTCGCCCCGCTGCTGGGCGATCCGCTGCTGCGGCCGCTCGGGTTCGCGATGTGCGCGGTGGCACTCGCCGGGCTCGTGACGGGGCTGGCGACCGCGGTCTCCGCCGGCCTCGTGGTGGGCACCGGTGCCGGGCTGCTGCTGCTCGGCTACGCGCTCCGGTCACTGGTCCGGGCCCTGGCCCGCTCACGTGTAGGCGGCGGAAACTGCCGCGACACCCTCCCCGCCCCGCCGTAGGGTGGCTGCGGCCTGTCGTACCCCCGGGGTAGGAAGGCCACAGCGGACGGACGGCGGGGGGGTGGTGGTCGTGGTGGACTTGACGCCGTCGACGCGGGAGCGGCACCGGCCCTCGCCGCCGCGGATGCCGGCCCTGGCCGTGCTCCACTACTTCCTGGTGGGCTACCGGCGCACCTGGCGGGCCGGCGTCTTCTCGTCCTTCCTGCTGCCGCTGCTCACCGTGCTGGGCTTCGGGGTGGGCGTGGGCGCCTACATCGACCAGGGCGTCGACGGCGTGCCCTACCTCGACTGGCTGGTGCCCGGGCTCATCGCGTCGACGGCGCTGCAGGTGGCGATCGGGGACGCGACCTGGCCGGTGTTCAGCAACTTCCAGTGGATCAAAACCTACTACGCGCAGAGCGCGGCCCCGCTGCGCGTCGGCGACATCCTGGCCGGCCACCTGCTCTACGTGCTCTTCCGGGTGCTCACCACGATCGCCGCGTTTCTGCTGGTCACCGGGGTCTTCGGCGCGCTGCGTTCGCCGTGGGCGGTGGCCGCGCTGCCGGTCGCGGGGTTGCTCGGCCTGGCCGTCGCCGCGCCGACCTTCGCGTACGCCGCGGCGGTGTCGAGCGACAGCTGGCTGGCGATGCTGTTCCGCTTCGCGGTCATCCCGATGACCCTCTTCGCCGGGGTGTTCTTCCCGGTCGAGAGCCTGCCCGAGGCGCTGCGCTGGCTGGCGTACGTGACGCCGCTCTGGCACGCGGTGGACCTGTGCCGGTCCGCGACCCTCGGTGTCGCGCCACAGTGGTCGGTCGTCGGTCACCTGCTCTACCTCGGGGCCTGGCTGCTCGGCGGTGCGCTGGTGGCCCGCCGGGTGTTCCGTCGCCGGCTCGTCGTCTAGGAGGGGTGTCGTGGTCAGCCTGGTCCTTCCCCGGTTGGTCGACGTCTCGGCCGCGTCCCGGCGCTCGGTCTCGGTGGCCGAGCGCAACGTGGCGGCCCTGAAGTCGGTCTACTGGCTGCTGCTCGTGTCCGGGTTCGTGGAGCCGCTGCTCTACCTGCTCTCCATCGGTGTGGGTGTCGGCGCGCTGGTCGGCGACCTCACCCTGCCCGGCGGGCAGCTGGTCAGCTACGCGGCGTTCGTGGCTCCCGCGATGCTCGCGTCGTCGGCGATGACCGGGGCGCTGGCCGAGACCACCTTCAACTTCTTCGGGAAGATGAAGTACATGAAGCTGTACGACGGGGTGATCGCCACCCCGGTGCAGCCGTTCGAGATCGCCCTCGGCGAGCTGGGCTGGGCGATGCTGCGGGGCGCCGCCTACTCCGGCGCGTTCCTCGTGGTGATGGCCGCGCTGGACCTGACCACGGTCGCCCGCGCGGCGGCCGCCTTCCCGACCGCGGTGCTGGTCGGTTTCGCGTTCGGCGCGTTGGGCATGGCCCTGGCCACGTTCATGCGCAGTTGGCAGGATTTCGACCTGATGGGCTCGGCGCAGTTCACCCTGTTTCTCTTCTCCGGCACCTTCGTGCCCGCTGAGGCCTACCCGGCGGTGCTGCGCTGGCTGGTGGAGGTCACGCCGCTCTACCGCGCGGTGCACCTCGTCCGGGGCGTCGCGTTGGGCACCGCCGGCTGGTCGTGGTTGCTCGACGTGCTCTACCTGCTCGCGGCGATGGCGGTGGGGCTGTTGGTGGCTTCGCGTCGGATGGGCAGGTTGCTCTACAAGTAGCTGGTTACGTGCCGCCTCTGTCGGGGCATGTCCGGAGGACACCGCCGAGGATGAGGAGGGGCGTATGGCCTCCGACGAGTCTCCCGACCGCCGCGACCGCGACGACGCCCCGCACAGCGGGGGTGACCGCGACGACGCCGGGCGCTCGGCGAGCGGGCGCCGGGATCGAGGACCGGTCGGGCCCGACGAGGGCCCGGAGAGCCCCACCAAGCTGCCCGGCACCGGGTGGAAGGCCACGCTGCGGCGCACGGTGCGGGAGTTCCAGGAGGACAACCTCACCGACTGGGCGGCGGCGCTGACCTACTACGGGGTGCTCTCGATCTTCCCCGGCCTGCTCGTGCTCGTCTCCGTCCTCGGCCTGCTCGGGGCCGGCACCACCGAGACGGTCAAGAACACCCTCGACCAGGCGGTCCCGGTGGGCACCATCCAGGAGATCCTCGACAAGGCGATCGACCAGGCACAGAAGTCCGGGGGGCTGGCGAGCCTCGCCGCCGTCCTCGGTCTGCTGGCCGCCTTCTGGTCCGCCTCCGGGTACATCGCGGCCTTCATGCGCGCGTCCAACGCCATCTACGACGTGCCGGAGGGCCGGCCGATCTGGAAGACCCTGCCGACCCGGATCGGCGTGACCGCGGTGATCGGCGTGATGCTGCTGGTCAGCGCGGTGATCGTGGTCTTCACCGGCCGCCTCGCCGAAGCGGCGGGCAATGCGATCGGGCTGGGTTCCACCGCCGTGACGGTCTGGAGCATCGCCAAGTGGCCGGTGCTGCTGATCCTGGTGAGCCTGATGTTCGCGATCCTCTACTGGGCCTCGCCGAACGCCCGGCACGGTGGCTTCCGGTGGGTCAGCCCCGGCGGCGTCCTGGCCGTGGTCGTCTGGCTGGTGGTGTCCGGCCTCTTCGCCGTCTACGTGGGCAACTTCGGCTCGTACAACAAGACGTACGGGGCGCTGGCCGGGGTGATCGTCTTCCTGATCTGGCTCTGGCTCACCAACATCGCGATCCTGCTCGGGGCGGAGTTCGACGCCGAGCTGGAGCGCAGCCGGGCCATCACGGCGGGTCACCCGGCCGACAAGGAGCCCTACGTCGAGCTGCGCGACGACCGCAAGCTCCGCAAGAAGCGACGCGGCTGACCAGCGCGTACGCGATTCCGCACGGCCCCGAGCGGCCGCCCGACCGGGCGGCCGCTCGCCGTGTGCCGGGCGGAGCCCTTTCCTTGATCCACTATTAGCTTTTGTTCGTTCGGACAAAAGTTGGGATCAGAATGGCTGAAGCTCTGGACACGCGGCGCGGAAGGCTCCTACTGTGTCGGGCACAACACATCGACCGCGATGCGGAGGTGAAATCCGGTGCGGACGGAGGAACCGCTGCACGTACGCCTCCTGCGGTTGCTGCGGGACGAGGGACCGGTGTCCCGGGCGGAGCTGGGCGACCGGTTGCAGATGCCCCGCCCCCGGCTCCTGGCGGAACTCGAACGGCTCGTCAGCCTCGGCTACGTGGCCGAGGCCGGGCTGGCCGCCTCCCGCGGCGGGCGCCGGTCCACCCTCGTCGAACTCGACCCGCGCCTGCGGTTCGCCGCCGTCGACCTGGGCGCCAGTTCGATCGACGTCGAGGTGGTCAACGGCCGGCTGGAACCGGTCGCGGCGTACGCGGAGCCGGCCGACATCCGGTCCGGGCCCAAGGGAACCCTCCAGCGGGTCAACGAGCTCCTGCACAAGGCCAAGGTGGACGGCGCGTACGAGCGGCTGGACGCGGTCGGCATCGGCGTGCCCGGGCCGGTCAGTTTCCGCGACGGCGTCCCGGTCTCGCCGCCGATCATGCCGGGGTGGGACCGCTTCCCGGTGCGCGAGCTGCTCACCCGCGAGCACGGCTGCCCCGCGGTGGTCGACAACGACGTGAACATCATGGCGATCGGCGAGCGGCACGGCGGCGTCGCCCACTCGGTCGACGACTTCCTGTTCGTGAAGATCGGCACCGGCATAGGCTGCGGGATCTACCTCACCGGCGAGGTCTACCGGGGCACCGACGGCTGCGCCGGGGACATCGGCCACATCCAGGTCGACTCGCACGGCCCGATGTGCTCCTGCGGCAACATCGGCTGTCTGGAGGCGCTGTTCAGCGGCGCCGCGCTGGCCAAGGACGCCACGGCCGCCGCCCGCAGCGGGCTCTCACCCGCGCTCGCCGAGCGCCTGGCGGCGAACGGGCTGGTCACCGCCCTGGACGTCGCCGAGGGTGCCGTCGAGGGGGACGTGACCTGCATCCAGCTGATCCGCGACGGGGGCCGGCGGGTCGGCGGCGTGCTGGCCGGGCTCGTGAGCTTCGCGAACCCCTCGATGATCGTGATCGGCGGGGGGCTCGCCCAGCTCGGCCACATCCTGCTGGCCGAGATCCGCAGCGTGGTCTACCGCCGGTCGCTGCCGCTGGCCACCGGCAACCTGCCCGTCGTCCTGTCCGAACTCGGCCCGCGGGCCGGCGTCGCCGGCGCGGCCGTGCTGGCCAGCGACGTGGCCTTCGGGGAGGCGTCGTGAGCGCGAGGGGAGTGAGCCGGGTTTGCGAGCCCCGCAGTCGCGAACGGTGGGTGGCTCGCTGAGCGCGAGGAGTGAGCCGGGTTTGCGAGCCCCGCAGTCGCGAACGGTGGGTGGCTCGCTGAGCGCGAGGAGTGAGCCGGGTTTGCGAGCCCCGCAGTCGCGAACGGTGGGTGGCTCGCTGAGCGCGAGGAGTGAGTCGGGTTTGCGAGCCCCGCAGTCGCGAACCGGGCAGGCACAGGGACTGAACCGGAGGGAAGCGTGGTGAGCGAGCCGGGAACGGACGCCGCGGACGGCGTCCCGGAGAGCGCGACGGTGGACGCGCCGCTGGTCGAGGCGCCGGCCGACGCGGTGGCCGGTGAGGTGGTGCTGCGCCTCACCGACGTGGTCAAGACCTTCCCGGGCGTACGCGCCCTGGACGGGGTGCAGCTGGAGGTCCGGGCCGGCGAGGTGCACTGCCTGCTCGGGCAGAACGGCGCCGGCAAGTCGACGCTGATCAAGGTGCTGTCCGGGGTGCACCAGCCGGACTCGGGCCAGATCGAGTGGCGTGGCGAGCCGGCCGCCTTCACCAACCCGCAGGCCGCCATGCGTGCCGGCATCGCCACCATCTATCAGGAACTCGACCTGGTCGAGGACCTGTCCGTGGCGGAGAACGCGTTCCTCGGTCACGAGCCGCGGCAGCTCGGCTTCGTACGCCGTGGCCAGATGGCCCGGCGTACGCGGCAGATCCTCGGCCGGCTCGGCCACGGCGAGATCCCGCCCAACCGGATGGTCCGTTCCCTGCCCGCGGCCGGTAAGCAGGTCGTGAGCATGGCCCGGGCGCTCTCCCACGAGGCGCGACTGATCATCATGGACGAGCCGAGCGCGGTGCTCGCCCACGACGAGGTCGGCAACCTGTTCCGGATCATCCGGGAGCTGACGGCGCAGGGCATCGCGGTCATCTACATCTCCCACCGGCTGGAGGAGATCCGCGAGATCGGCGACCGGGTCACCGTCCTCAAGGACGGCCGGACCACCGCCGCGAACCTGCCGGCCCGCGACACCCCGACCCGCGACCTGGTGAGCCGGATGACCGGCCGCACCATCGAGTACGTCTTCCCGGATCGCCCGGCCGACGCGGAGCCGGCGGGCGGTGACCTCCTGGAGGTGGAGGGTCTGACGCGTGCCGGCGAGTTCGCCGACGTGTCGCTGCGGGTGCGGCCCGGGGAGATCGTCGGCATCGCCGGGCTCGTCGGTTCCGGCCGCTCCGAGCTGCTCGAAACCATCTACGGCGCGCGGCGGCCCGAGGCCGGCACCGTGCGGATGGCCGGCCGGCAGCTGCGCCCCGGCAGCGTGGGTGCGGCGGTACGGGCCGGCATGGGCATGGCCCCGGAGGAACGCAAGAGCCAGGCGCTCCTGCTCGGCGAGCCCATCTACCGCAACGTCACGCTGGCCACGTTCGGCCGGTACGCGCGGGGCGGGTTCACCGACGCCGGGCGCGAGCGTGCCGCGGCGGATCAGATCGCGGACAGCCTGGAGCTGCGCCCCCGCGACGTCCGCCGGCCGGTGCGCACCCTGTCCGGCGGCAACCAGCAGAAGGTGGTGGTCGGGCGCTGGCTGCTCGGCGACACGAAGCTGCTGCTGCTCGACGAACCGACCCGGGGCGTGGACGTGGGCGCCCGGGCCGAGCTGTACCAGGTCATCCGGTCCCTCGCCGAGCGGGGTGTCGGGGTGCTGCTGGTCTCCAGCGAGGTTCCCGAGGTGCTCGGCCTGGCCGACCGGGTGCTGGTGATGCGGGAGGGGCGGGTCGTCCGCGAGGCCCCGGCCGGCGAACTCGACGAGAACACGGTCCTCGACCTCGTCATGGCGGGGTCCCTGATGGAAGGCGCACCGGCATGAGCGAAGCAACGCCCACCTCCACCGCCGCGCCGGACCGGGCGGCGAAGCTGCCGGCGCAGTCGCCGCCGGTGGACCCGGCCGAGACGGCGGCCGCCGCGGACCACGCCGTGTCGGGTGGCCGGCTGTCCTGGTGGCGCGGTGAGGGCGGTGAGGGCGCGAAGCGCAACCTCGGTCTCATCGCGGTGCTGGTGGCGCTCGTCGTGATCGGGGCGCTGACCCGGCCCGACCTCTACTCGAACGCCGACTGGGTGTGGGCCAACACCCTCACCATCCTGAAGCTGGCCTCGGTGGTCGGTGTGGTCACCGTCGGGATGACCTTCGTCATCATCGGTGGGGGCATCGACCTCTCCGTCGGCGCGATCGTCGCGCTGGCCGGGGTCTGGGCCACGACGGTGGCCACCCAGAGCTACGGCGCCGGCGGCATGATCTTCTGCGCGCTCACCGTCGGCCTCGGCGTCGGCCTCGTCAACGGGCTGCTCATCTCGTACGGCCGGCTGGTGCCGTTCATCGCCACCCTGGCGATGCTCGTCGCGGCCCGCGGTCTGGCCGCCGAACTCTCCGACAAGCAGACCCAGGTGTCGAACAACACCACGATCAACGACATCGCCAGCACGAACCTGCTCGGCATCCCGCTGCTGGTCTACATCCTCGCGGCCGTGGTGATCGCCGGCTGGGTGCTGCTCAACCGCACCACGTTCGGCCGGCGCACGGTGGCCGTGGGCGGCAACCCGGAGGCGGCGCGGCTGGCCGGCATCAACGTCAAGCGGCACACCGTGATGCTCTACGCGCTCTCCGGCCTCTGCTGCGGCATCGCCGCGATCATGCTCACCGCCCAGGCGACGTCGGCCCAGGCGGCGATGGCAAACCTCTACGAGCTGGACGCGATCGCCGCCGCGATCATCGGCGGCACGCTGCTCAGCGGCGGGCGGGGCACGATCATCGGTTCCCTGCTCGGGGTGATCATCTTCTCGACGATCACCAACCTCTTCGCGATCAACGGCCTGACCAGTGAGGCCCAGAACATGGTCAAGGGCGGCATCATCGTCGCGGCCGTCCTGGTCCAGCAGGTGCAGTTCCGCAGTCTCACCCAGTTCCTCGGCCGTAACCGGCTGACCACCACCTGACCCACCGCAGCACACCGGGCCACCGCGCAGGCGGCGGTGGCCGGACCTCGCACACCCTTTCCACTCCCACACCGCGAATATCAGGAGGTCGTCATGACCCAGAACAGTCGCGACCTGTCCCGCCGTCGCCTGCTCTTCGGCGGGGCCGCCGTCGGCGCCGGCGTGCTGCTGGCCGGCTGCACCAGCAACGAGACCGAGCCCACCGCCGCGCAGACCAAGGGCGCCGACGCGGCGGCCAGCGGCAACGCGGCGCCGGGCCAGAAGGTCGTGATCGGCTTCTCCGCGCCGGCCGCCGACCACGGCTGGCTCGCCGCGATCACGACCAACGCCAAGGCGCAGGCCGCGGCGTACTCCGATGTGGAGTTCAAGACGGTCGAGGCCGGCGCGGACGCGGCGGCCCAGCGGGCGGCGCTGTCCACGCTGATCTCGCAGAAGCCGAACGTGATCGTGATGCTGCCGCACGACGGCAAGGAGCTCAACGCGGCCGGTCTGGAGGCGATGAAGGCCGGCATCCCGGTGGTCAACCTGGACCGGGCGTTCCCCGACGCGCTGGCCTACCGGCTCCAGATCAAGGGCGACAACTACGGCATGGGCGTCGCCGCCGCCAACTACATCGTGGCGCAGCTCAAGGCCAAGGGCGTGAGCAACCCGGTCATCGGTGAGATCCCCGGCATCGACTCCCTGGAGCTGACCCAGGAGCGCTCGAAGGGCTTCGCCGACACCCTCGCCCAGAACGGGCTGCGGGTGAGCAACCGCCGGCCGGCCGAGTTCACCGCGGACTCGGGCCAGCAGGCGGCGACGGGGCTGCTCCAGGCGCTGCCGAAGATCGACGCGATCTGGAACCACGACGACGACCAGGGAATCGGCGTGCTGGCCGCGATCAACCAGGCCAACCGCAAGGAGTTCTTCATGGTCGGCGGCGCCGGGTCGAAGAAGGCGATGGAGGACATCCAGGCGGACAACACCGTCCTGAAGGCCACCGTCACCTACAGCCCGTCGATGGCGTCCTCGGCCATCTCGCTGGCACGGCTGATCGGCCAGGGCAAGGGCATGTCCGACCTGGTGGAGCTCCAGGTGCCCAAGGAGATCATCCTCGCCTCCGAGACGATCACCAAGGAGAACGCGAGCAACTACCTCAAGCTCGGGTTCTGACACATTTGGGGGGAGACCCACCTTGTCCACGACAGACAACCAACTGCGGGTCGGCATGGTCGGCTACGCGTTCATGGGCGCCGCGCACTCGCAGGCGTGGCGCACCGTGAACCGGGTGTACGACCTGCCGGCGCGGGCCCGGATGGCGCTGATCTGCGGCCGGGACACCGGGAAGGTGGCCGAGGCCGCCGACCGGCTCGGCTGGGACGCGTACACCACGGACTGGCGTGACCTCGTCAACCGGGACGACATCGACGTGGTCGACGTCTGCACCCCGGGCGACAGCCACGCCGAGATCGCGCTCGCCGCGTTGGCCGCCGGTAAGCACGTGCTGTGCGAGAAGCCGCTGGCCAACACGGTGGAGGAGGCGAGGGCGATGGCCGCTGCGGCGGCCACGGCCCAGGCCGCCGGGGTGCGGTCGATGTGCGGGTTCAACTACCGCCGGGTGCCCGCGGTCACGATGATGCGCCAGCTGGTCGCCGACGGACGGCTCGGGGTGATCCGGCACGTCCGCGCGGCGTATCTGCAGGACTGGATCGTCGACCCGCAGTTCCCGCTGGTGTGGCGGCTGCAGAAGGACAGGGCGGGCTCGGGCGCGCTCGGCGACATCGGCGCCCACATCATCGACCTCACCCAGTACGTGACCGGCCAGCGGATCACCGGCGTGAGCGCGGTGACCGAGACGTTCGTCAAGGAACGGCCGTTGCCGGGAGGGTCCAGCGGACTGGCGGCCACGGTCGACGGTTCGGTCGACGGCCAGGGGCCGGCCCTCGGGCAGGTCACGGTCGACGACGCCGCGGTCTTCGTGGCCCGGCTCGACGGCGGGGCGCTGGCCACGTACGAGGCGAGCCGGTTCGCCACGGGCCGGAAGAACGCCCTGCGGGTGGAGATCAACGGCTCGCTGGGCAGCGTGGTGTTCGACCTCGAGCGCCTCAACGAGCTGGAGTTCTACGACGCGACGCGGCCGACCGCCGAGCAGGGATTCAGCCGCATCCTGGTGACCGAGGGCGATCACCCGTACATGTCGGCGTGGTGGCCGCCGGGCCACATCATCGGCTACGAGCACTCGTTCACGCACCAGATGCGCGACTTCATCGAGGCCATCGCCACGGGGGCCGACCCGGCTCCGTCCTTCGCCGACGCCCTCCAGGTCCAGCTCGTTCTGGATGCGGTGGGCCGCTCGGCGGACCTCGGTTCCTCCTGGACGGAGGTGGAGCCGGCGCTGACCGCCGTGGCGGTCTGACCCGTCCCGGCCCGGTCGGGCGTGTCCCGGCCGGGCCGCCAGCCCTGATCCGTCCGCGGTGGCGGCCACGACGCCGGCACCGCCCCGAGAAGGCTTTCCGGACCGACCGGCGAGGGCCGGCCGCGGTTGCGCCCCGCTGCCGGAACGAGGTCGGGTCCGGAGGGCGTGCACCCGGGCCGCACGGCCCGGCGACGCACGAGCCAGGACGGCCGTCCGGTGCGGCCGGACCGGGATTCCCCGGCCGCACCGGAGGGCCGCCACCACCACGACGACGACGTTCCGGAGGGGCCGATGCCCGTTTCCCACGTGACCGTCACCGACCAGCTCCGCCGGCCGACGGCGGGCCGCGACCGCTGAGACGTCCCGGCCGGGGCGGCACCGCCCCGACCCGCGATGCGGGGGAGGCAGGGTCGAGACGCCGACCGACCCTGCCTGCCAGCCCCGTCCGTCCGTACCCGCACCGGGCCGGTCCGGCGCCGTCGCCGCCGACTTCGACGCCGGATCCTCCGGGACGGACGGACGGACGGGGCCCACCCGAACACATCCATATCTTTCGGAAGCAAATTCTGATATCAATGTAATTCGATGCAGAACGGTCTCCTGATCGGGGAGGGAGCGCCATGCGAACGGGTGTCTGGCTGGTGGGGGCGCGCGGCTCGGTCGCGACCACGAGCATCGTCGGAGGGCTCGCGCTGCGGGCCAATCTCGCCGGGCCGACCGGCTGTGTGACCGAGCTGCCCGACCTGCGCGGTCCCGCGCTCCCCGCCTTCGCCGACCTGGTGTTCGGCGGCCACGACGTGGTCACCACCCCGCTGTGCAAGCGCGCCGAGGCTCTCGCCTCCGCCGGCGTGATCCCCGGCCGGCTGGTCGCCGCGCTGCCCGACGAGCTGGCGGCCGTCGAGGAGGAGCTGCGACCCGCGCCGAGCGGGGACACCCAGGCCGACCGGGCCGCCGCCGCGGTCCGCGACCTCGCCGGCTTCCGCGACCGGCACGACCTCGACCGGGTGGTCGTGGTCAACGTCTCGGCCACCGAACCCGCCGCGCGGCCGCACGCCGCGCACAGCGACCCGGAGGCGCTGCGCGCCGCGCTGTCCGGCCCCGACGAGGTGCTGCCGGCCAGCTCGTTGTACGCGTACGCGGCACTGGAGGCCGGCTGCCCGTACGTCGACTTCACCCCGTCGACCGGTGCCCGGTTGCCGGCGCTGCACGCGCTGGCCGTCGAGCGGGGCCTGCCGTACGGCGGGCACGACGGGAAGACCGGGGAGACCCTCGTGAAGTCGGTGCTCGCCCCGATGTTCGCGATGCGGAACCTCGCGGTGCGCTCCTGGTCCGGGGTGAACCTGCTGGGCGGCGGCGACGGCGCCAACCTCGCCGACCCGGCCGCCAACGCCGCCAAGGTCGAGAGCAAGCAGCGAGTGCTCGGCGAGACGCTGGGCTACGTGCCGCAGGGCGACACCCGGATCGACTTCGTCGAGGACCTGGGCGACTTCAAGACCGCCTGGGACCTCGTCACCTTCGCCGGCTTCCTCGGCACCCGGATGCGCATGGAGTTCACCTGGCACGGCTGCGACTCCGCGCTCGCCGCACCGCTCGTGCTCGACCTGGCCCGGCTCACCGCGGCCGCGCACGCCGCCGGCCGGGTCGGTCCGCTGACCGAGCTGGCCTTCTTCTTCAAGGATCCGCTCGGCGCGCCCACGCACTCGCTCGCCGAGCAGTGGGCACTGCTGACGGGCTTCGCCCGGGCCCTGCACGCCGCCGCGCCGGGGAGCGCCGATGGCCACGCTGCCTGACCTCGTCGAGCTGGTCCGCGCGCCGGCCGCGCTCTCGGTGCCCGGTGACGTGGTCGCCGGCGCCGCCGCGGCCGGTGCACTCGACCGGCGTACGCCCGCCCTGGCCGGCGCCTCCGTGCTGCTGTACTGGGCCGGGATGGCCGCCAACGACTGGGCGGACCGGCGGCTGGACGCCGTGGAACGGCCCGAACGTCCCATCCCCAGCGGCCGGGTCAGCCCGGGCGCCGCGGTCGGTCTCGCGGCCGGCCTCACCGCCGCCGGCCTCACCGTGGCCGCCGCCGCGGGCGGCCGGCGTGCCGCCGCGGTCGCCGTACCGCTGGCCGCCGCCGTGTGGGGGTACGACCTGCGCGCGAAGAACACCGCCGCGGGCCCGGCCGTGATGGCCGCCTGCCGCGGCCTGGACGTGCTGCTGGGCGCCAGCGGCGGGCGGCTGACCCGGGCGCTGCCGGCGGCGCTCACGGTGGCCGCACACACCTGGACGGTCACCGCGCTCTCCCGCCGGGAGGTCACCGGCACCGACCCGGCCCTGCCGCTGGGCACCCTCGCGGGCACCGCCGTGGTCGCGGCGAGCGCCGCCACCGTGGCCCGCGTCCCGGGCCGCGCGGCGTTCCGGCGACGGGCCTCCACCGCGCCGGCCCCGGCTGGACGGCGCGGGCGGCCGGCCACATCGGGGCCGGACGACGCGCCGGCGTCCCGGTGGGCCACCCTCGCCGCGCTGGTGCCCGCGGGCCTGGCCGCCTGGTACGCCGTCGGCTACGGTGCCGCCCAGGCCCGGGTGGTGGCCGAGCCCAGCGCCGGCCGCGTCCGTGCGGCGGTCGGTGCCGGCATCACCGGACTGCCGGCCCTGCAGGGCGCCCTCACCGCGCGCGGCGGGGCCCGCCTGCTGGGGCTCGCGGTCGCCGCCGCCGCGCCGTTGGGCCGGCGCCTGGCCCGGAAGGTCTCCCCGACATGACCGCCCCGCCGCCCCGCTCCGCGCCCGACCGCGCACCCGCGGCCGGGGCGGCCGGCACGGGCGTCGACGGCGGCCCGGCGCCCCGTTTCGGGTACGGCACCAACGGCTTCGCCAACCACCGGCTCGACGACGCGCTCGCCGTCATCGCCGACCTGGGGTACGTCGGGGTGGCGCTCACCCTGGACCACGACCACCTGGATCCGTTCGCGCCGGGGCTGGCCCGCCGGGTCGCCGTGCTGGGCCGCCGGCTGGACGCGCTCGGGCTCGCCGTGGTGGTCGAGACGGGCGCCCGCTACCTGCTCGACCCGTGGCACAAGCACGCGCCCACGCTGCTGCACGACGACCCGACGCGGCGGGTCGAGTTCCTGCGGCGGGCCGTCCGCGTCGGCGCCGACCTGGGTGCGGAGGCCGTGTCGTTCTGGGCCGGCGTACGCCCCGGCACGGTGCCGCCGCGCGCGGCCTGGGACCGGCTGGTGGCCGGCTGTGCCACCGTGGTCGACGCCGCCGACCGGGCCGGCGTGCGGCTGGGCTTCGAACCGGAGCCGGGCATGCTGGTCGAGGACATCGCCGGCTGGCGGAAGCTGCGCACGGCGCTCGACGACCCGCCGTGTTTCGGCATCACCCTCGACATCGGACACTGTCGGTGCCTGGAGTCGCTGTCGGTGTCCGGGTGCGTGCACGACGTGGGGGAGCACCTGGTGAACGTCCAGATCGACGACATGCGCCGGGGCGTGCACGAGCACCTCGAGTTCGGCGAGGGTGAGATCGACTTCCCGCCGGTGCTGCGCGCCCTCACCGACGCCGGCTACCGGGGCCTCGTCGCGGTGGAACTGCCCCGGCACTCGCACGCCGCGCCGGCGGTGGCGGCCCGGTCGCTGGAGTTCCTGCGCGCCGCGGCGGCCCGCGCGCGGGCGCTGCCACCCGGCGCCGAGCCGCCCGTCCCGCCCGCCCGCACGGCGGCCGCGGACGCGCCGGCCGGCCCGCCCCACAGCTCTGCACCCACGGACGCACCGCCGAGCGGAAAGGCCCCGGTGCGGATGTAGGCGCAGAGCGAGAGGGGCCCGGCCCGCGACGGCTGGACCAGGCGCGACGCCCGGGCACCCACGGCGACACGCGCAGGCTCCGGGAGGAGCGGCGCCGAGGGGAGGCACGATGACAGCGGACGAGCTGCGGGCGGCCCTGCGGGGCGTACCCGATCCGGACTGGCTGGACGCCGCGCTGCGGCGGGTGGCGGGCGAGCCGGACGCCATCACCCGGTTCTTCCCGGCCGCCGGCCGGCACTGCGGCCGGGCCGCGCTGCCGGACGCGCCCGGCTGGACCGCCGACGAGGCGGCCCGGGCCGTGCTGCTGACCGCGCTGCCCACCGACCACGCCCGGTACACCGACACCCTCTACCGGCAGGGTGACGCGGCCGAGAAGCGGGCCGTGCTCAAGGCCCTGCCGCTGCTGCCGATCGGCGCGGCCGCGGTGCCCCTGCTGCACGACGCGATCCGCACCAACGACACGCGGCTGCTCGCGGCCGCGCTCGGCCCGTACGCCCGGCATCTCGACGTCGCCGCCTGGCGGCAGGCGGTGCTGAAGTGCGTCTTCACCGGCGTGCCGCTGGCCGTCGTCGCCGATCTCGACGCCCGCGCCGACGGCGAGCTGGCCGTGATGCTGGCCGGTCTCGCCGCGGAACGGCACGCCGCCGGGCGGGCCATGCCCGCGGACGCCACCGACCTGCTCGACCGGCTGACCGCCGGCTCCGGCCGAACCAGCGCCAGGGAGGCGTGATGCGCATCTTCGACCCGCACATCCACATGACCTCGCGGACCACGGACGACTACGAGCGGATGGCCGCCGCGGGCGTCCGCGCCGTGGTGGAGCCGGCGTTCTGGCTGGGGCAGCCCCGCACCAGCCCCGCCTCGTTCACCGACTACTTCGACTCGCTGGTCGGCTGGGAGCCCTTCCGGGCCGGGCAGTTCGGCGTCCGGCACCACGCGACGATCGCGCTGAACCCGAAGGAGGCCAACGACCCGCGCTGCCGGCCGGTGCTCGACCTGCTGCCCCGCTACCTGGAGAAGGACGGGGTGGTGGCGGTCGGCGAGATCGGGTACGACTCGATGACGCCGGAGGAGGACGAGGCGTTCGCCGCCCAGCTCGCCCTCGCCGTGGCACACGACCTTCCGGCGCTCGTGCACACGCCGCACCGGGACAAGGCCCGGGGTGTGGAGCGCACCCTCGCGGTGGTCCGCGAGTCGGGCATCGAACCGGGGCGGGTGGTCGTCGACCACCTCAACGAGGTGACCGTGAAACTGGTCCGGGACACCGGCTGCTGGCTCGCCTTCTCCATCTACCCCGACACGAAGATGTCGCCGCCGCGGATGGTCGAGCTGCTCCGGGCGTACGGGACCGAGCGGATGCTGGTCAACTCGGCGGCCGACTGGGGACGCTCCGACCCGCTGCTCACCCGGGCCACCGCCGAGGCGATGCTCGCGTCCGGGTTCAGCGAGGACGACGTCGACCTGGTGCTGTGGCGCAACCCCGTGGAGTTCTACGGCCAGTCCGGGCGGCTCGACCTCGGCGAGCTGGCCGACGAGGCTCCCGCCACGTTCGCCGGCAACTCGATCCTGCGCGGGGGAAGCTGATGCGGCTGCGGCACGCCAGCGGCGAGACCGTCCACCTCGGCTACTGCACGAACGTGCACCCGGCCGAGGACCTCGCCGGCATCCTGGCCCAACTGGACACGTACGCCGTCCCGGTGCGCGAGACGCTCGGCGCCGACCTGCTCGGCCTCGGGCTCTGGCTGGCCGCCCCGGTCGCGGCCGAGCTGGCGGCCGACGCGACCGCCCGGGGGCGGCTGCGCACCGAGCTGGCCGCCCGGGGGCTGGAGGTGGTCACCCTCAACGGCTTCCCGTACGCGGCGTTCCAGGCC
Organism: Micromonospora costi; assembly: GCF_003626655.1. Classification (GTDB taxonomy): domain Bacteria; phylum Actinomycetota; class Actinomycetes; order Mycobacteriales; family Micromonosporaceae; genus Micromonospora; species Micromonospora costi. The sequence goes on along the minus strand of NZ_RBAN01000002.1, from coordinate 1,151,473 downwards.
CCGGTGGTCAAGGGCGAGGTGTACCACCCGGACTGGACGACCACGCGCCGGCTCGCGTACACCCTCGACCTGGCACGGGTGCTCGCCGACCTGCTGCCCGACGACGCGGCCCGCGGGTCGATCTCCACCCTGCCGCTGGCCTGGCGCCGGCCGTGGGACGCCGACCGCGCCGACGTCTCCCGGCGCCGGCTGGACGAGCTGGCCGCCGGCCTGGCCGCGGTCGAGCGGGACACCGGCCGGCCCGTCCGGGTCGCGTTCGAGCCGGAGCCCGGCTGCCTGGTCGAGAGCACCGGGCAGGCGGCCGCCCTGCTGTCCGGCATGGACACCGACCGGCTCGGCGTCTGCGTGGACCTCGCGCACCTGGCCTGCGCCTGGGAGGAGCCGGCCGAGGCGCTGGCCCGGCTGCGCGCGGCCGGCCTGCCGGTGGTGAAGGTGCAGGTCTCGGCCGCGCTGGAGGCGGCCGACCCGGCCGGCTCGGCGGACGCGCTGCGCCGCTGGGTGGAGCCGCGGTTCCTGCACCAGACCCGCGCCGCCGGGTGCGCGGGCGCTGCCGACCCGGCCGATCCGGCGTACGCGGCCGACGACCTGGACGCCGCGCTCGACGCGGAGCTGCCCGGACGCTGGCGGGTGCACTACCACGTGCCCCTGCACGCCCCGCCGGAGGAGCCGCTGTCGTCCACGCTTCCGGTGCTGCGCGCCGCGCTGGCCGCGTTGTTCACCGGTCCGGAGGCCGGCTGCGACCACCTGGACGTCGAGACGTACACCTGGGGGGTGCTGCCGGAGGCGCGGCGGCCGCGCACCGACGCGGAGCTGGCCGCGGGCATCGCGGCCGAGCTGGCCTTCGCGCGTGACGAGCTGGTCGCGCTCGGCCTCACGCCGGGCGGCCGGTCGGGATCGGCCGGGGTGCCGGCCGTCGGGGAGCAACGGGAGCCGCGGGGCGGCGTCGAGCGGAATGAGGTGCCGGCATGAGCAGGCGACTGGTGGTCCTGGACGTGGTCGGGTTGACCCCGCGGCTGCTCGCGCACATGCCGCGGCTGCGTGCGGTGGCCGACGGCGGGTTCCGGGCGGAGCTGGGCACCGTGCTGCCCGCGGTGACCTGCTCGGTGCAGTCGACGTTCCTGACCGGTGAGATGCCGGCCGGGCACGGGATCGTGGGCAACGGGTGGTACTTCCGCGATCTCGGCGAGGTGCTGCTCTGGCGGCAGCACAACGCCCTCGTGGGTGGCGAGAAGCTCTGGCAGGCGGCCCGCCGGGCCGAGCCGGGCTACACGGTGGCCAACGTCTGCTGGTGGTACGCGATGGGCGCGGACGTGGACTGGACGGTCACCCCGCGCCCGATCTACTACGCCGACGGCCGTAAGGAGCCGGACTGCTACACCGATCCGCCCGAGCTGCACGACGAGCTCACCGCCCAGCTCGGCACGTTCCCGCTGTTCACCTACTGGGGGCCGGGCGCCGGGATCCCGTCCTCGGCGTGGATCTGCCGGGCCGCGGAGCAGATCCTCGCCGACCACGCCCCGAACCTGACGCTGGTGTACGTCCCGCACCTCGACTACGACCTCCAGCGCTACGGCTCGTCCTCGCCCCGGGCGGCGGCCGCGGCCGCCGAGCTGGACGCGGTCCTCGGCCCGCTGCTGGACGCCGCACGGTCCCGGGACGCGACCGTGGTGGCGCTGTCCGAGTACGGCATCACCGACGCCTCGCGGCCGGTGGACGTCAACCGCCTGCTGCGCGCCGAGGGTCTGCTGCGGGTGCACACGCAGGCCGGGATGGAGTACCTGGATCCGTGGACGTCGCGGGCGTTCGCGGTGGCCGACCACCAGGTCGCGCACGTCTACGTCCGGGACCCGGCGGACGTGCCGGCCGTGGCGAAGCTCTGCGCCGGCCTGCCGGGGGTGGCCGAGGTGCTGGACGCCGACGGCAAGGCCGCGTACGGGCTGGACCACCCACGCGCCGGGGAGCTGGTGCTGGTGGCCGAGCCGGACGCCTGGTTCACCTACTACTACTGGCTGGACGACGCGCGGGCGCCGGACTTCGCCCGGCTCGTGGAGATCCACCGCAAGCCCGGCTACGACCCGGCCGAGCTGTTCTTCGACCCGGCCGCCCCGGCCGCGGCCAAGCGGCGCGCCGCTGTGGCGCTGGCCCGCAAGAAGCTCGGCATGCGCTACCTCATGAGCGCGGTCGGGTTGGACGCCGGGGCGCGGGCGGTACGTGGCTCGCACGGCCGGTTGCCGACGAACCCGGCGGACGGCCCGGTGCTGCTCTGTTCGGATCCGGCGGCGGCCCGCGACCGGATCGCCGCGACGGAGGTCAAGGCCCTGCTGCTGGAACTCGCGGGGCTGTCGGGTGCCGGAGCGGCCCCGGCGGCCGGCCCGGGCGGGACCGGGGAGGCGCCGTGACGGTCACCGTGGCCCCGGCCGACACGAGTGGGCTGCGCGCCCGCTTCGACGCCGAGCTGGCCGCGTTCCTCGACCGGCAGGGGCCGGACTGGCCCGACGGCGCGCCGCGCGGCGTGTTCACGGCGCTGCAACGCTTCGTGCTGGCCGGGGGAAAGCGGCTGCGCCCGCTGTTCTGCTACTGGGGGTGGCGGGGCGCGGGCGGCAGTGACGGGACCCCGATCGTCGTGGCCGCGGCGGCGCTGGAGCTGTTCCACGCCTTCGCCCTCATCCACGACGACATCCTCGACGGCAGTGACCGCCGCCGGGGCGAGCCGTCGGTGCACCGGCTCTTCGCCGACCTGCACGCGCGCTCGTCCTGGCGGGGCGACCCGGAGGCGTATGGGCGCAACACGGCGCTGCTCTGCGGCGACCTCTGCGCGGCCTGGTCGGACCAGATGTTCCACGAGTGCGGGCTGACCACCGAGGAGGTGCACCGGGGGTACGCGGTGTTCGCGCTGATGCGTACCGAGGTGATCGCGGGGGAGTACCTGGACCTGGTCTCCGGTGTCGGGGACGGTTCGGTGGCCAGCGCGCTCACGGTGATCCGGATGAAGGCCGCCCGCTACACGGTCACCCGGCCGCTGCAGATCGGTGCGGCCCTGGCCGGCGGGCCACCGGAGCTGATGGAGGCGCTCGCCGAGTTCGGCGACCCGCTCGGCGACGCGTTCCAGCTCCGCGACGACGTGCTCGGCGTCTTCGGCGACCCGGCCGTCACCGGCAAGTCGATCCTCGACGACCTGCGCGAGGGCAAGCCCACGGTGATGATGGCGCTGGCCCGCAGCAGCGCCGACCGGGCGCAGACCGTGCGCCTGCGCGAACTCTTCGGCAACCCGGACCTGGACGCCGATGGCGCGGCCGAGCTGCGCGCGATCATCGAGTCGACCGGCGCGCGGGAGCGGATCGAGCAGATGATCCGGGTCCGCACCGAGGCGGCGCTGGCCGCCCTGGAAAGCGCGCCGGTGGACGACGAGACCCGGGCCGCGCTCGTGGGTCTCGCCGGCCAGGCGATCGACCGCCGATCCTGAATCCGGGACTTTCGACCGATCGAGCGAAAGTCCGGGCCTGATCGGCAGAAGGTATGGACACATCGACGTAGGCCACTTAATGTCGTGGCCAGCATCCCACTGTTTCGTCGAGGTGAACCGGCGGCGCGGTAACCCATCGACTGGTGACCTCCGCGCACGTGGCTCCAGTGTCGGAGCGCTCACGGCCGTCCGGGTCGGCACCTCCCCGGTGGCCCCCACCGCAACCACCGCCACGGCATCCGGCGCGTCGGCGCGCGCCCCACCCTGGCCTTCGCCCGTCAGGAAGGGACAGCCCAGATGTCCATCTCGGACAGACCCCACCACCCACCCCGACGACGGTTCGCCGCCGGCTCGGCGCTGCTGCTGGTCGCCGCGGCCGGCACGGTCGCCCTCGGCGCCGGTCCGGCCGCGCTCGGCGGCCCCACCCCGGCCCAGGCCCACCCGATCAACGCCACCGACTTCCAGCAGGTCGAGCTGGCCCGCGGTGTCGCCGAGATGGGCGAGCCCATGTCGCTGGCCGTCCTGCCCGACCGCTCGGTGCTGCACACCGCCCGCAACGGCACGCTGCGCCGCACCGACGCCGGTGGCGCCACCACCGTGATCGGGACCATCCCGGTCTACACCCACGACGAGGAGGGCCTGCAGGGCGTCGGGGTGGACCCGAACTTCGCCACCAACCGGCAGATCTTCCTCTACTACGCCCCGCCGCTGTCCACCCCCGCCGGGGACGCCCCGGCCACGGGCAGCGACTTCTCCGCCTGGCAGGGCGTCAACCGGCTGTCCCGGTTCACCCTCAACGCCGACTTCACGCTCAACCAGGCCAGCCGCGTCGACGTGCTCGACGTGCCCGCCGACCGGGGGCTCTGCTGCCACGTCGGCGGCGACATCGACTTCGACGCCGCCGGCAACCTCTACCTCTCCACGGGCGACGACACCAACCCGTTCGACTCGGCCGGGTACGCCCCGATCGACGAGCGGACCAACCGCAACCCGGGCTACGACGCGCAGCGCAGCGCCGGCAACACCAACGACCTGCGCGGCAAGATCCTCCGGATCAAGGTGAACGCGAACGGGACGTACTCGATCCCGTCCGGGAACCTCTTCGCCGCCGGCACGGCCGGCGCGCGTCCGGAGATCTACGCCATGGGCTTCCGCAACCCGTTCCGGATCAGCGTCGACAAGGCCACCGGCGTCGTCTACGTCGGCGACTACGGGCCGGACGCCGGCTCGACCAGCGCCACCCGGGGGCCGGCCGGCCAGGTCGAGTTCAACCGGGTCACCGGGCCCGGCAACTACGGGTGGCCGTACTGCACCGGCACCAACACGAGCAGCGAGACGTACAACGAGTGGGACTTCGCCACGAACGCGAGCGGCCCGAAGTTCAACTGCACGGGCGGGCCGACCAACAACTCCTTCCGCAACACGGGCCGGCCCACCCTGCCGCCGGCGCAGCCGGCCTGGATCCGCTACGGCGGTGACGCCGGCACCCCGACCGAGTTCGGCGGCGGCTCGGAGTCGCCGATGGGCGGCCCGGTCTACCGCTACAACGCGGCCAACCCCTCGACCACGAAGTTCCCGCAGTCCTTCGACGGGCAGTTCTTCGCCACCGAGTTCGGCCGTGGCTGGATCAAGCCGATCCACGTCAACGCGGACGGCTCCCGGGGCACCATCGACAGCTTCCCGTGGACCGGCAAGCAGGTCATGGACTCCGCGTTCGGCCCGGACGGCGCGTACTACGTGCTCGACTACGGCACCGGCTACTTCAACGGGGACGCGAACTCGGCGCTCTACCGCTTCGACTACGTGGGCGGCGGCAACCGGGCCCCGACCGCGGTGGCCAGCGCCAACCGGACCTCCGGCGCGGCACCGCTCGCTGTCACCTTCTCCTCGGCCGGCTCGTCCGACCCGGAGGGCGGGGCGCTGACGTACTCGTGGGCGTTCGGCGACGGCACCACCTCGACGGCGGCCAACCCGACGAAGACCTACACCACCAACGGGACGTACACGGCCACGCTGACCGTACGCGACCCGCAGGGCGCCACCGGCACCGCCAGCGTGGTGATCAACGTCGGCAACACCGCGCCCACGGTGACCATCACGAGCCCCGGCAACGGCAAGCTCTTCTCCTTCGGCGACGCCGTGCCGTTCAGCATCACCGCGACCGACCCGGAGGACGGCGCGATCGACTGCGCCAAGGTCAAGATGACGTACGTGCTCGGCCACGACCAGCACGGGCACCAGATCACCTCGCAGAACGGCTGTTCCGGCACCGTCACCATCCCGGCCGACGGTGAGCACGACTACGCGGCGAACATCTTCGCGATCTTCGACGCCGAGTACACCGACGCGGGCGGGCTCACCACCCACACCCAGCACACCCTCCAGCCGCGGCATCGGCAGGCCGAGCACTTCAAGACCTCGTCGGGGATCAACACCTTCGACAAGGCCACCGCCGAGGGCGGCAAGACCGTCGGCGACATCAACAACGGCGACTGGATCGCGTTCCAGCCGTACCAGGTGGGCAACGTGACCTCGTTCACCGCCCGGGTCTCGTCGGCCGGGGCCGGCGGCACCCTCCAGCTGCGGACCGGCTCGGCCACGGGCACGGTGATCGGCTCGGCGACGGTGCCGGTGACCGGAGGCTGGGAAACCTTCACCACCGTGACCGGCACCGTCACGAACCCGCCGGCCGGCACCACCACGCTCTACCTGACCTTCGCCGGGTCGGGCACCGGTGCCCTCTACGACGTGGACACGTTCACGCTGAACACCGGCACGGGCAGCGGCGGCACGGGCCCGATCCGGGGCCTGGCCGGCAAGTGCCTGGACGTGCGCAACGCGGCCACGGCCGACGGTACGCAGATCCAGCTCTACACCTGCAACGGGAGTGCGGCGCAGACGTGGAGTGTGACGGCGAACTCGACGGTCCGGGCGTTGGGTAAGTGTCTGGACGTGTCCGGTGGTGGGTCGGCGGACGGTACGAAGATCCAGTTGTGGACGTGTAACGGGACGGGTGCGCAGAACTGGTCGGCGCAGGCCGACGGGACGGTGCGTAACCCGCAGTCGGGCAAGTGTCTGGACGTGTCCGGCAACAACTCGGCCGACGGCACCGTGGTGCACCTGTGGACCTGCACGGGAGCAGCAAACCAGAAGTGGATCCTGCCCTGAGTTGAGCGGAGGGGCCGCCGGTCACGGCGTACGGTCGACACCGGTGGCCCCTCCCGACCGACGTTAGGAGAGCGACATGCGCAGACTCCTGCGACCCGTCCTCGGCGTGGCCACCGCCGCCCTCGCCGTCATCGCCTGCACCAGCCCGGCCACACCGGCCAGCGCCGCCGACGCCCCGTACGACGTGCTGGTCTTCTCGAAGACCGCGGGCTTCCGGCACGACTCGATCGCGGTCGGCACCCAGGCCATCCGCGACCTCGGAGCGGCCAACAACTTCACGGTGACCGCCACCGAGGACGCGGCCGCGTTCACGACCGGCAACCTCGCCCAGTACGAGGCGGTGGTGTTCCTCAACACGACCGGTGACGTGCTCAACGCCAGCCAGCAGACCGCCTTCGAGTCGTACATCGGCTCCGGCGGCGGGTACGTGGGCGTGCACGCCGCCGCCGACACCGAGTACGACTGGCCCTTCTACGGCAACCTGGTCGGCGCGTGGTTCGCCTCCCATCCGGCCATCCAGCAGGCCAACGTGAAGGTGGAGAACCGCGCCCACGCGGCGACCGCGCACCTGCCGCAGACGTGGACCCGCACCGACGAGTGGTACAACTACCGGACCAACGCCCGCAGCAGCGCCCGCGTGCTGGCCACCCTCGACGAGTCGTCGTACTCGGGCGGCGGGATGGGCGCCGACCACCCGCACTCGTGGTGCAAGACGTACAACGGCGGCCGGTCGTTCTACACCGGCGGCGGGCACACCCAGGCGTCGTACGCCGAGCCCGCCTTCCGCGCCCACCTGCTCGGCGGCATCCGCTACGCGGCCGGGCGGGCCAAGGCCGACTGCCGGCCGGAGACCGGCTACACCACCCTCTACAACGGGTCGACCAGCGGCTGGTCGCAGGCCGGGCCGGGCAGCTTCACCAACTCCGACGCCACGCTCACCTCGGTGGGCGGCATGGGCCTGTTCTGGTACAGCGCCAAGCAGTTCACCAACTACTCGCTGAAGCTGGACTGGCGCCTCGCGGGCGACGACAACTCGGGCGTGTTCATCGGCTTCCCGCCGTCGAGCGACCCGTGGTCGGCCGTGAACAACGGGTACGAGATCCAGATCGACCCCACGGACGCGGTCGACCGCACCACCGGTGCGGTCTACACCTTCAAGTCGGCCGACATCGCGGCCCGGGACGCGGCGCTGAACCCGGCGGGGGAGTGGAACACCTACGAACTGCTCGTCGAGGGCGAGCGGCTCCAGGTCTTCCTGAACGGTGTGAAGATCAACGACTTCACGAACACCGACCCTGTCCGCTCCCTCGCCGGCCACATCGGCATCCAGAACCACGGCACCGGTGACGACGTGTCGTTCCGCAACATCCGGATCAAGGAGCTCGGCGGGACGCCGCCGGGCGGGAACACCACCGTCCAGGCGGAGGCGTTCAGCTCGGCCAGCGGGGTCAGCGCGGTCGGCAAGACCGGCGCCAACGGCGGGCAGACGCTCGGCTACGTCGAGCCGGGCGACTGGGCGGCGTACAACGGCCTGGACCTGACCAACGCCACCTCGTTCCGCGCGCGGATCGTCTCCGGCGGGCCGGGCGGCACCATCCAGGTACGCACCGGGTCGCCCACCGGCACCGTGCTCGGCTCGGTGGCGGTGCCCAACACCGGCGGCTGGAACACCTTCGCCGACGTCACCACGACCCTCTCCGGCGTGCCGTCCGGGACCCAGAACCTCTACCTGACCTTCGCCGGGTCCGGCTCGGGGCTCTTCGACGTGGACGACTTCACCCTCGTGCGGGGGACCGGCGGCGGCACCCCGGGCACCGGCCCGATCCGGGGTCTCGCGGGCAAGTGCCTCGACGTCCGTAACAGCGGGACCGCCGACGGTACGCAGATCCAGCTCTACACCTGCAACGGGAGTGCGGCGCAGACGTGGAGTGTGACGGCGAACTCGACGGTCCGGGCGTTGGGTAAGTGTCTGGACGTGTCCGGTGGTGGATCGGCGGACGGTACGAAGATCCAGTTGTGGACGTGTAACGGGACGGGTGCGCAGAACTGGTCGGCGCAGGCCGACGGGACGGTGCGTAACCCGCAGTCGGGCAAGTGTCTGGACGTGTCCGGCAACAACTCGGCCGACGGCACCGTGGTGCACCTGTGGACCTGCACGGGAGCAGCAAACCAGAAGTGGGTCATGCCCTGACCTGACCCACCCACCCCGCGATCTTGCACTTTGTGCCCCGGCATACCGGGGTGAAGGCCACGAAACGGGGGCCGAAAGTGCAAGATCGCGGGGCTGGGGGGTGGGGGTTGGGGGGTTTCGCGGGCGGGGTGCGGCACCTAGAGTTGGGGGCGGCGACCGTCAACGGTGGCCGGCGGTCCCGGCGGGAGGCGCAACCCGGCGGGCGCAGGTGCGTGGCGCACCCGCCGGCGTCCGGCCACGGCCCGCCGCGCACCGGTTCGACCGGTCACCCTCGCCCCGGTCCCGCCCGTACGGAATCCCCATCACCACAGGGGAGAGAAGGACAATGGCGCGACCCATCACGCTCTTCACCGGCCAGTGGGCCGACCTTCCGTTCGACGAAGTGTGCCGGCTCGCCTCCGAGTGGGGCTACGACGGGCTGGAGATCGCCTGCTGGGGCGACCACTTCGAGGTCGACAAGGCGCTGGCCGACGACTCGTACGTCGACCGCAAGCGCGAGACGCTCGCCAAGCACAACCTGAAGGTCTGGACGATCTCCAACCACCTCGTCGGCCAGGCCGTCTGCGACCACCCCATCGACGAGCGGCACCAGGACATCCTGCCGGCGCGGATCTGGGGCGACGGCGAGCCGGAGGGCGTACGCCAGCGGGCCGCCGAGGAGATCAAGAACACCGCCCGCGCGGCGGCGAAGCTCGGCGTGAAGACCGTGGTCGGCTTCACCGGTTCGTCGATCTGGCACACGCTCGCCATGTTCCCGCCGGTGCCGCCGTCGATGATCGAGCGCGGCTACCAGGACTTCGCCGACCGGTGGAACCCGATCCTCGACGTGTTCGACGAGGTCGGGGTCCGCTTCGCGCACGAGGTGCACCCCAGCGAGATCGCGTACGACTACTGGACGACCAAGCGCACGCTGGAGGCGATCGGCCACCGGCCGGCGTTCGGGCTGAACTGGGACCCGTCGCACTTCGTCTGGCAGGAGCTGGACCCGGTGAACTTCATCTTCGACTTCGCCGACCGGATCTACCACGTCGACTGCAAGGACGCCAAGGTGCGCACCGGCGACGGCCGTCGCGGCCGGCTCTCCTCGCACCTGCCCTGGGCTGACCTGCGCCGCGGCTGGGACTTCGTCTCCACGGGCCACGGCGACGTGCCGTGGGAGGACTGCTTCCGGGCGTTGAACGCCATCGGCTACGACGGGCCGATCTCCATCGAGTGGGAGGACGCCGGCATGGACCGGCTCGTGGGCGCCCCCGAGGCGCTCCAGTTCGTGCGCCGGCTCGCCTTCGACGCCCCCTCGGCCGCCTTCGACGCGGCGTTCAGCAGCAAGGACTGACGCAGAGGTCACACGACCAGGGGCCGCATCCGGTGACGGATGCGGCCCCTGGCGTACGTGTCGAGTCCGTCAGCCCCGCAGACCCGACATGTGCTGGTAGCTGATCTCCGCGTACCGCAGCGAGCGGCCCGGGTCGGCGGCGCCGCCCGGCGCGTTGTCCTGCTCCCACATCGGGTTGTGGTAGCCCTTGGCACCCATGTTCGCGAAGAAGGTGCCGTAGTCGATGTCGCCCTCGCCGAGCGGCACCATCGCGTAACCGGCCGCGCTGGCCGGGTCGTAGGTGCCGTCCTTGGCGTGGAACAGCGGGAACCGGATGGGCTGCGCGGCGACCACGGCCAGCGGGTCTAAGATGCTGGTCTGGGTCACCCCGTCCGGGTCGGTGTAGCTGCGGAAGCGGTGCTGGGCCACGTGCGCCCAGTAGATGTCCATCTCGAACCAGACCCACTCCGGGTTGGTGCGGGCGATGAAGTACTCCAGCTTGCGGACGCCGGAGGACCGGGTCGGGCGGCCCTGGGCGTCCAGGGGGCCGCTGTCGAGCAGGAAGTTGTACGCCGCGTCGTGGTTGTGCGTGTACAGCTTGAGCCCGCGCGCGGCGGCCATCTCGCCGAAGGTGTTCCACCGGTCGACGGCGGCGTCCCAGTCGGCCTTGTAGTTGCTGCCGGTCGGGTCGCTGCCCGTACCGATGTGCGTCATGCCGAGGATCTCGGCGGTGTCGAGCGTCTGCTCGAACTGCGCGATGGTGTCCGGGGTGACGGAGCCCGGCACCGAGGCGTGCGAGCCGTTGGCCCGCAGCCCGTTGTCGTCCAGGACCTTGCGGATCTCCTGCGGCGTGATCTGCCGGCCGAGGATCGAGGAGTGCTGGGTGTAGCCCGCGAACTCGACCTCCTTGTAGCCGATCTCGGCGAGCCGGGCGAGCACCCGCTCGAAGCCGTACGGCACGCCCGTGGCGTCCGGCGCGGCGCTGATCCGGTCCCGGACGCTGTAGAGGATGATGCCGCGCTTGCCGGTCGGGACGAGCACGCCGTTGCCCGCGAAGGCGGGGGAGCCCAGGCCGGCGGCGCCGACGGCGGCCGCGCCCGCGACGCCGGCCAGAGTGCCGAGCATCCGGCGACGGCTCATTCCGTGCTGACTGTCGTTCATCTGCTGCTGCCTTTCTCGGTGCTGGTTTCCGGTGTGGATGAGGGTGCGGAAGGTGGGCGGTGGCCGCGGGACCGCCGGCGGCGGTCCCGCGGCCACGGCGTCACGGGGTGACGCCGATGCCCTGACCGGCGAACTCGACCCAGTTCAGGTTGCCGAAACCGCTGGTCGGGCCGCCGGGGACGGTGGTGAACCGGAGGTAGAGCCGGTGCGTACCGCCCGGGTCGGTGATCGGCACGCTGGTGCTCGCGTACGCGTTGTTGCCGCTGGTCGCGTTGACCACGGCGGTGGTCAGCAGCGGGCCGGTGGGCGAGTCCAGCCGCAGCTCGACGCCGAACCGGGGCTGCCCTGCCGTAGCCGCGCTGCCACCCGAGGTGCGCAGGGTGACCGACTGCATGTTGAGCAGGTTCACGGTGCCGTTGATCGCGATCCAGTCACCCGGGTCGAGGCTGCCGCGCTGCTGACCGCCACCCGTGTCGGCGCTGGTGCCGACCGTGGTGCCGGACTGGTCGGCGGCGAACTCGACCTCCTGCCGCTTGTCCTGGATGACCTGCTGGTCCACCGTGGTCAGCGCCGGCTGGCCGTTGGCCCCCCGGTCCGTGTAGGACGCGCTGACCACGCCGTAGATGTAGCCGCCGTGCGAGGCGTCGTCCGGGTCCGTGGGCAGCACGCCCGAGCAGCCGAACTGGTTGGCCTCGCCGTGGCCGTGGCTGTCGTGGCCCAGGACGAAGGTCACCTCGACCTTCGTGCAGTCCACCGGCCCGTCCTCCGGGTCGGTGACGGTCACCGACCACGGGATGGAGTCACCCCAGCTGAAGAAGCCGCCCTCGATCGGGGTGTTGACGGTGACCGTGGGCGCCGTGTTGCCGACCGTGATGGTGGTGTTGGCCGACGCCGTCTTGCCGCTGGAGTCGGTCACCGTCAGCCGGGCCGTGTAGACGCCGTTCGCGGTGTAGGTGTGGGTCGGGTTCGGGTCGACGGAGTCGGTGGTGCCGTTGCCGTCGAAGTCCCAGGCGAACGAGATGGAGTCCGCCGGGTCCGGGTCCTTCGACCCCTCGCTGCTGAAGGTCACCGTCAACGGCGCGACGCCGTTGGTGCGGTCGGCCCCGACCACCGCGGTCGGTGCCCGCAGGCCCTTGACGTAGCTGAACTTCAGCATCGCCGCGTCCGGGTTGACGTTGAAGAAACCGTCGCCGTACGTCAGCAGGTAGAAGTTGCCGTCCGGCCCCCACTTCATGTCCATGGGGTTGTCGCAGAGGAACGGCTTCGCCGGGGTGGTGGGCCCCTGGCCGCAGTTCAACACGTCGTTGATCTTCAGGATGTCACCCTGGCCGTCCAGCCGGATCTCCTTGAGCGTGTCCCGGGTGAACTCGCCGAAGAGGATCGCGCCGTCGAAGTACGCGGGGAACTTCGTCTCCGACCTCAGCTCCGGGTCGTAGTCGTAGCGCGCCGCGCCGTGCGGCCCGACGCCGCCGGTGCCCAGCTCGGGGAAGAGCACGGGGCAGGTCTGCGTCGGGGTGGACAGGTAGGACTCCGGGCAGGGCGTCGGGGCCTGGAACGAGTACCACAGCTCCGACTTCTCCACGGCCGGCAGGTCCGTCAGACCCGTGTTGTGCCGGGAGGTGTTCCGCGGCGCCGCGCAGTCGAACGGCGCGACGGGCGAGATCGGGCTGGTGGTCCAGTTCATCTCGATGTACGGCAGGTTCGGCTGCACGCACATCGGCCAGCCGTAGTTGGCGGGCTTGTCGACCACCATCATCCGACCGGTGCCCGCGGGTCCCCGGCCGACGGCCGGCGTCGAGGAGTCGGGCGAGTAGTCGGTGACGTACGCGACGTCGTTCTTGTCGAGCGTGATCCGGAACGGGTTCCGGAAGCCCATCGCGTAGATCTCGGGCCGGGTCTTGTCACCCGGGTCCTGCGCCTCCGGGAACAGGTTGCCCGCCGGCGCGGTGTAGCTGCCGTCGTCCCGCACGCTGATGCGCAGGATCTTGCCGCGCAGGTCGTTCGTGTTGGCCGAGCTGCGCCGGGCGTCCACGAACGGCGCCTGGTAGACGCCGGTGGCGCTCACCGAGTCGTTGTGCGGGGAGAAGCCGCCAGACCCGCCGCCGCCGGCCGGGGTGTCGTCACCGGTGACCAGCCAGAGGTTGTTGTGCGAGTCGAAGGCGATGTCGCCGGCCACGTGGCAGCAGGCCCCCCGGTCCACCGGCACCTGGAGGATCTTCTGCTCCGAGGCCAGGTCCAGGGTCGGGTTCTCCCCGTCGACGAACTTGAACCGGGAGAGCTGGAAGTAGCCCTTCCACACGTCCCAGGCCGCCGGGTCGGTGCTCGTGGTCGGTGCGCCGCCGGTGGGTGTGTCCAGTGGCGGCGCGTAGTAGAGGTAGACCCACCTGTTGGTGGCGAAGTCCCGGTCGACCGCCGGGCCGTACATCCCGTCCTCGCTGTGGGTGTAGACCGGGATCTGCGCGAGCACGGTGGTCTCGTTGGTGTCCGGGTCGTGCAGACGTACGCCGCCGCGCCGGTCGGTCTGGATCACCCGGCCGTCGGGGAGCACGTCGAAGCCGATCGGCTCGTTGACGTTCGGCTGGGCGCCGATGACCGTCATCTGGTAGTTGGCGAGGACGGTCGCGCCGCAGTCCCCGTCCGTGACGCCGGCCGCCCACTGGATGGCCCCGGCGAGGTGGGCGCGCAGGTCCGGGCCGCCGTAGCTCTCCGGTGTGGCGCCGAGCCCGGTGTAGAACGAGCGCCCGCCCTGGTAGTCCTTGCACCAGGTGATCGGGTGGTCGAAGCCCATGCTGCCGCCGGCGTACGTCTTCTCGTCCACCGTGGCCAGGACGTGCGAGACGCCCCGTACGTTGGCCGCGAAGTTGTACCACCGGTCGGTGGTGTTCCACCGCTCCGGCAGCGACGCCGACGCCGGGTGCACCCGGTCGGCGACGGTCACCGTGGCGGCGCTGGCCGGCGCGGGGGCGCCGACGGCGCGGGTGCCGAGCAGGTTGTCGAGGAACGACCAGCCCGGCTCCGCCTCGATGGCGGAGTGCACGCCCACGAAGCCGCCGCCGTCGCGGTAGTACTGCTCGAAGGCGGCCTGCTGAGTGTCGTTCAGGACGTCGCCGGAGGTGTTCAGGAACACCACGGTGCGGAACTGCTTGAGGTGCGGTTCGTCGAACTTCCGGGCGTCGTCGGTGACCTCCACCGTGAAGCGCCGGTCCTGGCCGAGTTCCCGGATCGCCTCGACGCCGGCCGTGGTGGCGGCGTGGCTGCCGCCGGCGGACCGGGTGAAGACGAGCACCTTGTACTCGATTCCGTTGTTCTGCGGTGCCGGCGCGGCCGCTGTCGGCGCGGCCTGTGCCGGGGTGGCCTGCTGCGCGCCGGTCGCGACGAGGGTCGCGCCGACGAGCGTGAGCAGGCCGAGGTAGGTGGCCGATCTCCGGCCGGTGTGTCTGCGCATCGAACCTCTGCTCTGGTCGGGCGGGTCCGCCTCAGCGGCCGGTACGTCGCTGAGGAGGTCGCGGGGGATGTACCAAGAGCCTGGCCAGGTTCTACGCAGGACGATATTTGCGACTGCCACTAAAGAGAAGAGGCAAGGGTCAAAAGTTTTCGTCTATCCGGCCGAACTTTCGCTCCAAATCGGAGAAAGTCTCCCAGTCGGCCGCCGGACGCTCTGACGTGCGCGGACACGCAACGGGCCCGGCCGCCGAGGTGGCGGCCGGGCCCGGAGGCGCTGTGCTCAGATCGTGTTGCTGTTGGTGCCCGAGCCGGACGGCTTGGTGCGCGGGGCGGTGGTGGCGGACGAGGTCGAACCGCTGCCCGACGAGCTACCGCCGGACTTCGCACCGACGGTGGCCGGCGTGCCGGCGAGCGCGTCGTCGACGGCCGTCAGCTCCTTGTTGCCGTTGCCGCCCAGCTTCTCGCCCAGCTTCGTCTGGCCGAGCTTGTCCTTGCCTTCGCTGTAGAGCCGGGTCGCCTGAGCCTGCGCGACGCCCGCCGCCTCCTGGACGGTGGGGTGGTCGAGCACCTTGCGGCCCCGCATCACCAGCTCCTCGTACTTCTCCCGGCCGGCACGGGCGCCCAGGACGAATCCCGCAGCCAGCCCGCCAAGAAACATGATCTTTCCGCGCATGGCGGCTCCTTCCGTACCTGACGCGCCGTCGCCCCGCCGGCATACCCCGACGGGCGCGACCAACTCGCGCCTGCGTCCTGTCGTACGCAGCTAACTACCCATCCTGCTCTGCGCTCATGCCTGCTTGTGCCGTGATGACGATTTGTCCGGATTGCCGGGCGGGTTCCCATCGCTGCGGGCGTCCGATGAGGCCGGTAACCCCCTGGACCAACACCCCCGGGAGTCCTGTACTCTTGTCCCCGTCGCACGACGTCGGAGAGATCCGCCGCCCGTGCGGTGCGGTCCCCTGTAGCTCAATTGGCAGAGCAGCCGGCTGTTAACCGGCAGGTTATTGGTTCGAGTCCAATCGGGGGAGCCACCCCACACAACGCCCGCCGCCGCAAGGCCGCGGGCGTTCCTGCATCCCCACCCCCTCACGCGTCCCCCGCGCGCCCCCCGTGCCCTCCCCGCGCGGCCCTCGCCCCGATCCTCCCGCCCCCGCGATCTTGCAGTTTTGGCCCCGGCAAAGGGTGCATACGCCTCAGGTGAGGGGCAGAAAGTGCAAGATCGCGGGGAGGGTGGCGGGGCGCGGGGGTTATGGGGGTTTTGGCCCGGTCGGGGCGTCTTGCGGGCAGGATTGACGGTCGGGCGGCGGTTTCGGGCTGTTCCCGCAGGTGCGTCGACTCACGGGTGGGAGCGGATGTCCGGATCGGTGGGCCGCGGCCGGGCCACGCTGATCGCGGTGATCGTGGTGCTGGCGTGGCTGGTCGTCGGCGCGGTCGCCGGCCCGTTCTCCGGGCGACTCGGCGACGTGGCCACGAACGACAACGCCGCGTTCCTGCCGGCCGACGCCGAGGCCACCCGGGCGCAGGAGCTGTCACAGAGGTTCGTGGGCCGGCAGACCACCCCCGCCCTCGTCGTCTACGAGCGCCGTACCGGTCTCACCGAGCCCGACCGGCAGAAGGTGGCCGCCGACGCGGCCCGGTTCGCCCAGGTGCCCGGCGTGGTCGCGCCGCTGCCACCACCGATCCCCAGCGCCGACGGGCAGGCGCTCCAGGTGGTGGTGCCCATCGACGACGCCGAGGGCGAGCGGATCGGCACGGTCGTCGAACGGCTGCGGGACATCGCGGGAGAGGGCGCCGGCGGCCTGACCGTGGACATCGCGGGGCCGGCCGGCCTGCTCGCCGACCTCATCGAGGTCTTCGGCGGCATCGAAGGCTCGCTGCTGCTGGTCACGCTCGCCGTGGTGCTGGTCATCCTGCTCGTCGTCTACCGCAGCCCGGTGCTGTGGATATTTCCGCTGCTCGCGGCGGGGATGTCGTACGCGCTGGCGGCACTGTTCGTCTACGTGCTGGCCGACGCCGACGTCGTCACGCTCAACGGGCAGGCGCAGGGCATCCTCACCGTGCTGGTCTTCGGCGCCGGCACCGACTACGCGCTGCTGCTGGTGGCCCGGTACCGGGAGGAGCTGCACCGGCACGACTCGGCGTGGGGCGCCATGCGGACCGCGTGGCGGGGCGCCGCGCCGGCGATCATCGCGTCCGGCGGCACGGTCATCCTCAGCCTTCTCTGCCTGCTGCTGTCCAGCCTGAACTCCAACCGGGCGCTCGGCCCGGTCGCCGCGGTCGGCATCGCGGCCACCCTGCTCGTGATGCTCACCTTCCTGCCCGCGCTGCTGGTGCTCGGCGGCCGCTGGGCGTTCTGGCCCCGCCGGCCCCGGCACGACCGCGCGGAGCCGACCGCCGAGCACGGCCTGTGGGCCCGGATCGCGGGGTTCGTGGCCCGACGGGGCCGACCGGTCTGGGTGGCCACCGCCGTGCTCCTGGGGGCCCTCGCGCTCGGCCTCACCCAGCTCGACACCGCCACGCTCGGACAGTCGGACCTGTTCACCAAGCGCACCGACTCGGTCGCCGGCCAGGAGGTGATCGCGCGACACTACCCGGCGGGCACCGGCAGCCCGGCCATGATCATCGTGAACGAGCAGGCCGTACGGCAGGTCACCGAGGCGGCGCAGGGCGTCCGCGGTGTCGCCGCCGTACGCCCGCTGAGCCGGCAGGGCGACGGCGGCGCCGGACCGGCGGGGCCGCCGCTGGTGGTGGACGGCAGGGTCGAACTGGAGGCGACGCTCACCGACCCGCCGGACAGCGACGGCGCCGAACGGACGGTCCGCGAGCTGCGGACGGCGGTGCACCGGGTGCCGGAAGCGGATGCGGTGGTCGGCGGGTTCACGGCGATCAACGTGGACACCTCGGCCGCCGCCGAACGGGACCAGAACGTCATCATCCCCGTGGTGCTGGCCGTCATCGCCGTCATCCTGGCGCTGCTGCTGCGCGCCCTGGTCGCCCCGGTCCTGCTCATCGTGACCGTGCTGCTCTCCTTCGCGGCCACGCTCGGGCTCTGCGGGTTGCTGTTCCGGTACGCCTTCGACTTCCCGGGCGTCGACGCGTCGTTCCCGCTGTTCGCGTTCGTCTTCCTGGTGGCCCTCGGCATCGACTACAACATCTTCCTTATGAGCCGGGTCCGGGAGGAGTCGGTCCGGCGCGGCACCCGGGCGGGCGTGCTGGCCGGCCTCGCCGTCACCGGCGGAGTGATCACCTCCGCCGGCATCGTGCTCGCCGCGACGTTCTCCGCGCTGGCCGTGCTCCCGCTCGTGGTGCTCGTGGAGCTGGGCACCGCCGTCGCGGTCGGCGTCCTCATCGACACGATCATCGTGCGTTCGCTGCTGGTGCCCGCGCTCGCGTACGACATCGGGCCAAAGATCTGGTGGCCGGGCCGGTTGGCCCGGACGAACCACGTGGAGGGACGGCATCGTGCTGGCTGAGACGGACGTGGTCATCGTGGGCGGCGGCCTGGCCGGGCTCGCCGCGGCCCGTCGGCTGCACCGCGCCGGCGTGCCGTGGCGGCTGCTGGAGGCCCGCGACCGGCTCGGCGGCCGCGTCGCCACCGACGCCGTCGACGGTTACCTGCTGGACCGCGGCTTCCAGGTGCTCAACACCGCCTATCCCCGGCTCGGCACCCTGCTCGACGTGGACCGGCTCCGTCTCGGGTACTTCACCGCCGGCGTGCTGGTCCGCAAGGACGACCGGCTCATCCGGCTGGTCAACCCGCTCCGCGAGCCGGCCGGCGGGCCCGGCAGCGTCCTGGCCGGCGTGGGCACGCTCCTGGACCGGCTCCGGTTCGCCGGGCTGGCCGCGGGCTGCGCCGCCCTGCCGGCGGGGCGGCTGCTCACCGCGCCGGAGACCACCACCGAGGTCGCGCTCCGCCGCGCCGGCCTGTCCGGCGCGTTCATCGAGGAGCTGGTCCGCCCGTTCCTCTCCGGCGTCTTCATCGACCGCGAGCTGGAGACGTCCAGCCGGGTGCTCGCGATGGTGCTCCGGTCGTTCGCCCGCGGGCGCAACGGCCTACCCGCCGAGGGGATGGCCGCGCTGCCCCGGGCGATCGCCGGCCCGCTGCCAGCCGACCTCGTCGACCTGGAGACCCCGGTCGCGGAGGTCGCGCCCCGGCGGGTGCGCACGCAGGCCGGCGACATCCGCTGCCGGGCCGTCGTGGTCGCCGTGGACCCGCCCGCGGCGGCCGCGCTCCTGCCGACCCTGGCGACGGTACGGATGCACAGCTACACGACCTACTACCACAGCACCGGGCAGGCCCCGCTGGACGAGCCGATCCTGCTCGTCGACGGCGACCGGCGCGAGCTGATCGCCAACACGGTCGTGGTGACCCGGGCCGTGCCCAGCTACGCACCCGCCGGCCGGCACCTCGTGGCCACGTCGGTGGTCGGCCCGACGCCGCCGCCCGAGCCCGCCGTACGGGCGGAGCTGGCCCGCCTCTACGGACGCTCCACGTCGGACTGGACCCACCTCACCACCGTGCGGGTGCCCGAGGCGTTGCCGGCCGCGCCGCCGCCGCAGGGCCGGCTGCGCAAGCCGGTGGCGCTCGGCGACGGGCTCTTCGTGGCCGGGGACCACCGGGACAGCCCGTCCATCCAGGGGGCGCTGGCCAGCGGCTGGCGAGCCGCCGGAGCGGTGCTGGCCTCGCTACGGGCCATCGGTCCCGGCGAGCCCCACGACTGATCTGGGGGTCGCGGGCCTGTCGAGCCTGGGGGTCGGGGGCGTTTGCCGAGCCTGGGGGTCGCGGGCGTTCGTCGAGCCTGGGCGTCGCGGGCCTGTCGAGCTGCCCCAGATCTGGGGCAGCGGGCCCCGCGCGGTGGTGCGCCCCGCCGGGCCCGCTGCGCGCTGTTATCCTCGCGTTGCCCATCGTGCTGCCCCGCCGAGGACGCCGATGAGCGACGGCGCTGGCACGTGCTGGCCCGTGATCGACTGGCCGGGATAGGATCCGGCGCGGTGCCGGGGCGGTAGCTCAGCCGGTTAGAGCAGGGGACTCATAATCCCTCGGTCGCGGGTTCGAGTCCCGCCCGCCCCACCACGCAAAGCCCTCGTCAGCCACGCTCCCCATGGCATCGGTGCTGCCACCGCCCAGCGGGTCGACCTCGCCGGACGCTGGCTTCAGCGTTCCGCCGACTGCCGCCTGCCCGAGCTGCCCCAGAGCCGGGCCTCGGCCAGCAGCTGCATAAACGCCTCTTCCTTCGCGGCGCCGTACTGGGCTCGACTGTCGGGATGCAGTTCGGCCGCGCGTCTCTTCGCCGCCTCATAGCGCCGGGCGGCGTCGGCGTTAGCCGCGATGTAGGCGCGGAAGAGCCGGTTCTCCTCTGGCGCCGGCGACGTAACGCCGAAGACGTGCAGGTGGTGGCTTCGCTTCCCGGCGGTGTCCTTGACAAAGAAAAGGTGCTCGCTGTCCTCGGGGAAGGCCAGCGGCCGATAGACGTATCCAAGCTGCTCAAGACGCGCGAGGGCGGCGACAACGACATCGACCACAGGTACTACCGCGAGGATGTCGATGATCGGCTTGGCCGCCAGCCCGGGAATGCTGGTCGATCCGATGTGTTCGATGCTCAGCGCCGTGGGCAACGAATCCGCCAACCGCCGGTGTTCGACCTCGAATTGTTCCGACCAGGCCGGATCGTAGGCCACCACCTCCACAACAGGCGCATCGTTCCTCACGTCGATCACGGTAGCGGCCCCGGGCCGCAGTACAGCGACCATCTTTAGTCGGATGAATATTCCTCTTCATGGAGGAGGGCTCCGCCGGACCAGCCATCCGCGATTCTCTTTCAACCCCCAGGCCGTAGCTCAGTCGGGATGTCCCGGGATCCGCTCCCGAAGCGTGTCCGTCACCCGCGCCAGCCCGGCGTCCAGGTCGTCGCCGTCCCACCGCACGAGTTCCTCGCCCAGCGGCGTGCCCGACACCAGCACCGTCCAGCGGCGCCGTTCGCGTTCGCCGCCCGACTTGACGATGGCGAGCAGGTCGTGGTTACCGAGCTGGACACGCAACTCCGGTTCACGCCACCGCTGCACGGAAACCGCGCATCCGGTTTGACCATCCACAACTGCCACAATGTCCGCCCCCGCGGTTGCCCCTGGTGGGGCATCTCCTACCGGAGTGGTGGCCGGGCCCGCCTCACCCGCGATGGATTCCTGCCACGACTCGCACCGCATCTCGGGGGCAAGCTGCGGCGGGTTCACCGGCTCACCGCTGAGGCAGCCGAGCCCCAGGATCGCCAGCACCGCCACGAGCCGCGGGTTCGTCGTCCTGCGCGGCGACGGAGGGCGGACCGGCGCATCCAGATCGATGACGGGCACAGGGCACGTTATCCGATGGGCAGGTGACCCTCTCGTACGCCAGACACCTCGTCGCGGCAGGAGTGTGCGTGGTGAGGCGTGACCAGTGCGGCAGATCAGGGAACGATCACCACGCCGCCCCGCACGCCGCCCTGGGCGAGCCGGTTGTGGGCCGCTGCCGCGTCGGCGAAGGAGTACACACCGGCGATCCGTAGCGGGATGTCACCGCTTTCTGCCAGTGTCACCAGCTCGCCTAGCCGAGCACCGTCCGGCAGCACGTCCAGCGCGAACGTCCGGATTCCTCGCACCGGCTCCGGGCGCAGCGGGGGTGAGGCGGCCACGTAGCCGCCGCCGTCCCGGACCAGTTCCAACAGTGAGGGGCCGATCACGGCCAGGTCGACAACCGCGTCGAAGCCGCCCGGCGCTACCGGGATCGGACCGTCCGCGCGTGGCACGAACGTCGCACCCTGCGACTCGACGAACGCGCGGTCGTCGGCCCCCGCTACTCCTGTGGCGTGCAGGCCGGCGACTCGGGCCAGCGCCAGGGTGAACCCGCCGACCTGCCCCGCGGCACCGGTGACGAGCACGGACGAGCCGGCCGGGAGCGCGAGCAGGTCGAGGGCCTGGGCGGCGGCGAGGCCGTTGGTCGGCAGGGTCGCGGCCTCGCCGGCGGGAATGCCGGCGGGCGCGGCGGTCAGCCACGCGGCCTCCAGAACCGCATACTCCGCGTGGGTACCGACGGTGGTGCGCAGCCAGGGTGAGAAGCCGATGACCTCGTCGTCGACAGCGAACCCTCCGACGGACGGACCCACCGCGTCGACCCTGCCGGCTACGTCCCAGCCGGGTACGTACGGCAGCCCGGCCGGCAGTGGCGCCGGGAATCGACCGGCGCGAATCATGAGATCAACCGGGTGTACGACGGACGCGGCGACCCGTACTCGTACCTGCCCCGGCCCCGGCTGCGGCACCGGCAGGTCCGCCGCCACGTGCAGAACCTCGGGCCCTCCGAACTGTGCATATCTGACTGCGCGCATCGCCGTGCCTCCCGCTGGACGTCATGGTCGTCATGACGGTAGGTATCCTCGGGCACCGTGGGTAAGTAGGTACCTGGAAGTGCCTAGGGCACCGGGAGGTGGCGGACCATGGCGACGACGACCGCCGGACAACGACGGGAGCAGGCCAAACGCGACTATGACGCGTTTTTGGCGAGCTGCCCGACCCGGGAGTTGCTGAGCACACTCACCGACAAGTGGGCGGCACTGGTGATCGCGGCGCTCGCCGACGGCCCGCAGCGGCACAGCGAGCTCGCCCGCCGCATCGCCGGCGTCAGCCAGAAGATGCTCACCCAGACCCTGCGCACACTGGAACGCGATGGTCTGCTCACCCGTACCGTGACCGCGTCGGTGCCGGCCCGCGTCGACTACGCGCTCACCCCGCTCGGCCACGACCTGTTCCCGGTGATGGTCGCGATCAAGACATGGGCAGAGGCGCACATGGATCGCGTGTTTCAGGCCCGAGCCGAGTACGACGCGCGACCCTGATGGGCCGACGCAAACGGGTCTGGATCGCCATTGCCTGCGCTACGGCTGGCTTCCTGGTGGTGGGGCTGCTCGGCTGCCTGAGGGCGCTGGCGCTACTGCTACCGGACGGCCCAGATCATGCCCGCGAGTATCTGAGCCAGGTGCAGGTGGACCCCGCGTACCGCCGAGTGGGTGAGGGCGGCCAGGGGAACTGCAACTGCAACCTGGAGTACTTCTATATCGGCCCCAGCGACACGGATCCGGCCCAGGTCTTCTCAGGCCCCGCGCTCACCTTTCGGCCCTCTGACGGGTCCTATTCACCGCCCTGGAACGAGCTGTTGGAGGGTGAGGGAGCCAGCGAGGCGAGCGGTAGCTGCCGCGTGGTGGTGTACAGCTACCAGCGCGACCGTGATCCGTTTGACCTCTGGAAGCTGTCCTCTGGTGACCAGGCTCTTGTGGCGTCTGGCCGACTGGTGGTTCTTTCCCTCTACGTGTCTTGTGAGCGTGACTACGGCTGACAGAGCGACTCTTCGGCCAGGTAGCCGACACCATCGCAGGTGGGGCAAGGCCCGTGGACGCTTCCCATCCCCTTACCCATGCCGGTGGTCTTCACCATGCCGGGAATCCGCGCGGCACCACGACATTCGGGGCATCGGCGACGAGTGTCTCTCACGCGAAACGCAGGTGGTCGCGCGTCCTGAGGATCCGGTTCCACTCCCTCTCCGGCTCCGCTCACACGTCCGCGGCGATCGCGGCGATGGCCGCCTGCGCCCGCTGGGTGCCATCGCCGGGCCGCTGGAGACGCTCGACCTCCGTGAAGCCCGCGCGGGCCAGCCGTTTGGACAGTTCGTCGACGGGCCAGCGATAGGCCGTCACGACCTTGTGGTCGAAGGCGGAAACCTCGTCGCCCTCGAAGAAGCCGACCACCAACCTCCCGGCCGGGGCCATCACTCGCCGGAACTCGGCCAGGACACCGTCAAGATCCTCCGGTGGCAGGTGGATCAGCGAGTAGTAGGACAGGATGCCGGCGACCGAGTGGTCCGCGACGTCGAGGTCGTCCATCGAGCCGAGCTGGAACTCGACGCTCGGGTGGGTGGCCCTGGCGTGGGCGATGAACTCGGGAACCACGTCGATTCCCCTCGCGTCGGCGCCCAGGGAGCGGAGGTACCCGGTGATGTGGCCGGGCCCGCAGCCCAGGTCGAGCACCGTTCCGGGCCGGTCCGACAGATGGCGCCCGATGAGGGCCAGGTCGTCGGCGGGCACGTGCCGGCTGGCACCGAACAACTCGATGTAGAGATCCGCGACTGACCCGTACGCCTGCTGAACCTGCTCCACGTTCATCGCGTGACTCTAAGCCCCGGGCGGTGGGTCACGTCGCGGCGTGGGTGCCCAGGTGGGAGTTGAGCCAGCCCAGCAGCTCGGAGCTGTACTGCTCGCTGATACTGGCCAGGTCTTCACCTTCGTGGAGGGTGGGCAGGTGGTCGCACCCGGCGAGCCGGCAGACGCTCACGGGCGTACCGGCGGCGGCCGTTGCGCGCCGCCAGGCGGCGATGCTGGCGTCGACGGGCACCCAGGCGTCGGTGGCGCCGTAGAACAGCAGTACGGGGCAGGACACCTGGGCGAACATCGACTCCGGATCGACGTCCATGTCCGCCCAGGTGCCGGGATGAGGAGCAAGCTGGCGAGGCACCCATGCCAGCGGGAACCAGGCCCGCCCGGCGACGCCGTCCACCACGCGCTGGGCGACGTCCCGATCGAGGCGCCCCCGCTGGTAGTCCTCCATGGCGGCACGGACGTCGAGGAGCTCGGCGATGTCCGCCTCGGTGAAGCCGTGACGGCGAAGCTGCTCGGCCGTCCCGTAGCGCATCTGCGCCGCCGGGCTGACTCCGCTGGACGAGACGAGGATCAGGAACGCGACCTGGTCGGGGTTGCGGGCGGCGGTCAGTGGGGCCGCCCAGGCACCCTGGCTCCAGCCCCACAGCCCGATCGGCGCATCGCCGACGTACCGGCGCAGGCAGGCGACGGCTGCGGCGGCGTCGTCGGCCTGCCGGGTCAGGGGGACATCCTGGCCGTCGCGGCGCGGCCTGCGGTCGAAGCGCAGCACCGCGACACCGGCGCGGGGCAGGAGCTGGGCAAGGTGGGCATAGCAGAAGTACGAGCGGTCCCCGGCCTGGGCGCCGTGCAGGACGACCACCGCACCGCGGATGGAACCCGCTGGAAGGTCCAGAGTCGCCGGAAGCCGTACGCCGTCGACCTCGATGTCGAGCTCCATGACCAGCCAGCAAAGCATGCCGGAGCCAGCTCCCGCCCCACGGACCACGCGCCAGGTGGGCGGGAGCCAGGCTCAGCCGATGAGCGGGCGGCTGACGACGCTGTCGGTACGCCCGCTCAGTTCCCGGTCCAACGTCTCCTGGGCGTCGCGCATCGCTTCGGCGTACCGCGGTTCGGCGAGCCGCCGCATCCCCACCTCGGGCGCGACGTCCTCGACCACCGCGCTGATCCACCAGATGTTGCCGAACGGGTCACGGACCCGGCCGCCCCGCTGGCCGAAGGCGTGGGTGGCCGGCGCGGTGACCACGCGGGCTCCGGCGGCGACCGCCCGTTCGGTCGCGGCGTCCGCGTCGGGGACGAAGACCCGCAGCAGTGACGGCATGGCGGGCCAGTCCGGCCGCTGGTCGAAGGCGAGCAGGACGGTGTCGCCGACGCGGATCTCGGCGTGGCCGATGGTGCCGTCCTCCAGCCGTACCCGCCCGTGCTCGACCCCGTCGAACACCGCGGTGACGAAGTCCAGCAACTGCCCGGTGTCGGGCGTGACGATCCACGGCGCGACGGTCGTGTACCCGGCGGGCGCGATGCTGCTCATGGTGAATCTCCCTTGTTTCGTAGCGGACTGCGCGCACTGTAGGTTCCCTATAGGTCAGTTTCCGTCCTAGTCACCGGGCAGAATGGCCGCCATGTCCGACGCGCGCGCCCGACTGCTGTCCCTGCTGTCGCTGCTGCAGACACCCCGGCTGTGGCCGGGAAGCGAACTGGCGGAGCGGCTGGGGGTGTCCGGCCGGACCGTGCGGCGCGACATCGACCGGCTGCGCGAGCTGGGCTACCCGGTGCACGCCGAGCAGGGCGGGTGGGGCGGGTACCGGTTGACGGCCGGCACGGCGATGCCGCCGCTGCTGCTCGAGGACGACGAGGCGGTCGCCGTGGCGATCGGGCTGCGTACCGCGGCGGCGCAGGCGGTGGCCGGGGTGGACGAGGCGGCGGTACGCGCGATGGGCAAGCTGCTCCAGGTCCTGCCGGCCCGGCTGCGCCGCAGGGTCGACACGCTGGCCACCTCCACGGTGGCGCACCCGTTCTCGCTTGCCGCGGAGCCGGTGGACCCCGACGCGCTGGTCGTCGCCGCGGCCACGATCGCCAACCACGAGCGGCTGCGCTTCCGGTACCGGGACGAGGGCCGGCACGTCGAGCCGCGCGCCCTCGTGACGGCCGGCCGGCGCTGGTACCTGCTCGCCTTCGACCTCGACCGCGACGACTGGCGGACGTTCCGGCTGGACCGGGTCACGGACGTCGCCGCGACCGGTGCCCGGGCGACCACGAGGGACGTACCCGGCGGGGACGCGGCCGCCTTCCTGGCCAGCCGGGCCATGCAGATGGCGCCGGCCTATCCGGCCGACGTGGTGATCCACGCACCGGCCGCCGCAGTGGTGGACCGCCTCGGCGGGCCGCCGCCCGGGACGCTGACCGACCAGCCGGACGGGACCTGCCGGTGGCTCGCGCCGCCGGACACCGGCGAATGGCATGCGCTCCGGCTGGCGTCGATCGGGCTGCCGTTCGAGGTCACCGGCCCGGCGGAGCTGGTCGCCCACCTCAGGTCGACGGCGGCGCTGTTCCAGACCGCCACCTCGGGAGCGGGTCGGTCGGGGGCGGGGTCACCGTGAGCCGGCGCGGCGGCGACGCCGACGGATCAGCGCCAGGGCGGCCAGCAGCAGCGGTACGGCGATCGCGGCGTACAACCAGGCGGGCGCGGCGAACGGGGACGGACGCGTCTGCGGACCCCCGAACGCGGCCCGGGCCAGCAGGTCGCCGGGCACCTCCAGGTCGCTGACGCCCTCCGGGGCGGTGAGCAGCACCTGCTCCCGGGCCGCGGACACTGCGGCGAGCACGGTCTGCCGCCGCCGATGGTCCGCCTCCGGCGTCTGCCGCTCCACCACCGGGTCCCCGTCGCGCCAGGCGACCAGCTCCACGGCCGAGCCGGGGACCGGAATCGGCTCACCGATCTGGCGGCCGGTGGCCGCGTCGAGGAACTCGATGCGCCACGAGCGACGGAGCAGCTCGGCGGTGTCGGCGCAGCGCGTGACGACGCAGCCGTCGTACGCCAGCAGGGCTATCCGCCGGCCGTCGGGGTGCCAGGCGGCGCGGCCCGCGAGCTGCCGCCGCTCGCCCAGCTCGACCTGCCAGCGCACCCCGCCCCCGGCCGGGTCGGCCACCACGAGTCGTTCCTGTGCGGCGACCTCGGCGGCGGGATCCGCCGGACCCGCCACGGCGAGCAGCGACCCGTCGGGTGACCAGGCCGCCGCGCTGTGGCTCGCGAAGGTGCCGACCGGCACCACCCGTTCCGCGCCGCTCCACGGGTCGACGGTGAGCAGGTCGTCCGGCTTCGACGGGTCGTTGACCGGTTGGTTGTCCGGGCCGTACGTGATCACGGCGTCGTCGTTGCTCTGGCTGGCGACGACCCGCCGCCCGTCCGGAGACCAGGCCATCGGCTGCAGGCCCGGCCGGTGCGTTGTCCGCTCCTCACCCGCCCGCAGGTCGACGAGGCTGCCCGTGCCGGGGCGCAGATACCAGCGGCCGTCGGGGGAGAGCAGCCCGTGCGGCTCGGCCATGTTGATCGGCAGCAGCCGGTAGCCGCCGTCCCGCCCGACAACCACACCGGTGGACTCGAAGTAGCGGGTGTGGTCGGTGAAGAACAGCACCGAGGCGGGGCCGACGGGGTGTTGACCGACGGTCGCCTGCCAGAGCCACGGGTCCCGCACCCGGCTGGGGACCACCTCCGCGGGAGGTGTGTCACGCCGCGCGGCGAGCCAGCCGGGGGCCAGCGCGGCGAGGATCACGAGCGCCGCCGCGGCGAGGGGAAGGACGGCCGGCAGCCGGCGCAGCACCATGGCTCCCATTAGACCGGATCGCCGCCGAGAAAAGGGGTCACGTGACGGCCGCGAGAGCGCGGCGCAGGTTGTGCTCGGCGATCCGTCGCATGGCGTCGGCGTCCGGGAAGCCGGTCTCCAGCAGCCGGAGCGGCCCCTCCACCAGCGAGATGGACAGCGCGAGTCGGTACAGCCGCAGGCGGGTCTCGTCGAGGTCGACGGCCCGGAGGGCGGCGTAGTGCTGGCCGAACCGCAGTTCCAGGAAGGCGTGCTCCCACTCCACGTCGGCCCACATCAGGCCTTCGATGTCGATGAGCACGGGGAGGCCGCGGTCGTCGAGGCGGACGTGGTCCGGGCCCAGCTCGCCGTGCACGAGGCTGTAGCCGCCGCGCGACCGGATCGGGGCGGCGCGAGCGTGCAGGGCGTCCACCAGGCGGTCGGCCGCCGCGGCAATGCGAGCGTCACGACCTGCGGCGGAGCGGACGTGTCGCAGGGCACGCGCCAGCACCACGGCAGGGAAGTCGGGGGTCTCGACGCCGCTCGGGGCGCCGACCCGGCCGTACGTCGGGCGCGACGCCGCCCTCATCCGGCCCAGCGCCTCCCGCAGCGCGAGGAGCGCGGGTGCCGCAGCAGCCGGGTCGGTGCCGAGCAGGTCGCCGAGGGACGGGCCCCGGACGTCCTGGACCAGGGCCACGTCGGCGGGCAGGTACGTGCCGGCATCGCCGAGGAGCAGCACCTCCGGAACCGGTACGCCGAGGGCCGTGAGCTGCTCGTGCGCCTGCCGGAACAGCGTACGGCCGCTGGCATCGGAGAAGAGGTCCGCGCCGGCCTCGCCCACCGTGCTCCACCAGTTCTCACGGTCGTGCCAGAGATAGAGCACCAGGGACGTGCCGTCGGTGAGCCGTAGACGGAAGACACCCTTCTTCGAGCCACCCCTGAGGCGCTCCACCGCGGACACGCCCACCGCCGACCCGGCCGCGGCGGCGACCAGGCCGCGGACGGCGGCAACCGTCACCAGCTCCTCGGCCACCGCTCACGTTCCGGACACGTGCGAACGGGCGATCCGGAACCCCACGTCGTCGAGCTGGAGCGTCGGGTGGCTACGCCGCCGCACCGACGCGCGGCAGCTCCACTGCTCGTCGAACCACCCGCCGCCGCGCAGCACCCGGTAGGTGCCGTAGACCTCGGCGTCGTAGATGTCCCAGCACCACTCCCACGCGTTGCCGAGCATGTCGTACAGGCCCCAGGGGTTGGGCTGCTTGCCGCCCACGTCGTGGATCCGCTCGTGCGAGTTGCCCCGGTACCAGGCGATGTCGTCGAGCGGCCCGTACCGCGGGCCCGCCGTCCCGGCGCGGCACGCGTACTCCCACTCGGCCTCGCTCGGCAGCCGGTACCCGTCGGCGGACCGGTCCCACTCGACCTCCTCGCCGTCGGGGTGCAGCCGGTACGCGGGCGCCAACCCCTCCCACCGGGAGCGGGCGTTGCAGTACCGGACGGCGTCCCACCAGGAGACCTCCACGGCCGGCGACCGGTCCCCGGGGCCCGTGCCCGACCGCTCGCCGGTGACCTCCGCGTACTGCGCGCGGGTGACCGGCCACACCGCGAGGTGGTACGCCGCCACGTCGACCGACCACCTGCGTTGCGTCCGTCGGTCCGACAGCGTGACCTGCCCGGACGGGACGGCGACCATCATGTCCGCCGCGCTCGGTTCCATGGGTAGGCGATCCTAGCCGGGAGCCGACGACGGCGAGGTCAACGCCCAGGGGCGCCCCGGCCGAACTTGCCCGCGACCGCGTGGTCGGTGTCGGTGACCTCGCCCGTCTCCAGGAGCTGCTTCAGCCGGCGCAGGTTCGCGGCCGTCTCCGCGGCGGGCGGCTTCCCCATCAGGGCCAGCGCGGCGAGGCCCAGCCTGCCGAACGGAGTCGTCAGCGTCTCGTGCACCTCGGTCCGGCCGGGGCCGGACGCCGGCGCGAAACGCACCACCCACTGACCTCTCAGTGCGGGCGCGGCGGTCGTCTCGTAGCGGATCAGCTCGTTCGTACGCTCCTCGGTCACCCTGATGCTGGACCTCAACCGGAGGCCGAGCGGCCCCTGGATCGTCCACCGGAACGTCGCCGGGCCGGTCCGTTCGACGACCATCACGTCGCCCAAGAAGCGAGGCAGGTTCTCGAAGTCGCGGTAGAAGGCGAAGACGTCCCTGACCGGCCGGTCAATGGTCACGCTCGCCTCGACCGCGTGGTCAGCGGGACGGGGATCGCTCATCGCTGTCTCCGACACGTTCTCGACGCCGGTCGCGCTGCCGGAACCGGGCGCAGCGCGACGGGCCGGCCGCCGACGCGACGGACAGCCCGTAGCGTCTGCCCGGGAGCCGGGCCGCTAAACCTGCCGGCTGCCGGACCTGCCGGCCGCCGGGCCTGCCGGCTGCCGGGCCTGCCGGCTGCCGGGCCTGCCGGCCGTCTCGGGCCATCGTCATGCCCAGTCAGGGGGCGTATCGTTCCGGCATGACGCGCGAGGTCTGGGCCGACGGACAGGCGTACGAGACGTACGTGGGCCGGTGGAGCCGCCTGGTGGCGGAGGACTTCGTCCGCTGGCTCGGTGTGCCGCCCGGGCGGCGCTGGCTGGACGTGGGCTGCGGCACCGGCGCCCTCACGTCGACTGTCCTCGCCGTGGCCGACCCGGAACAGATCGCCGGCGTCGACGCGTCCCACGGCTTCGTGGCCGCCGCTCGGGAGCGGGTCGGCGACCCGCGAGCGGCGTTCCAGGTCGGCGACGCCCGGGCCCTGCCGCTGCCGGACCGCAGCGTCGACGTCGTGGTGAGCGGCCTGGCCGTCAACTTCGTGCCCGAGCCGGCGCGCGCCGCGGCCGAGTTCGCCCGGGTCGTCCGGCCCGGCGGGACCGTCGCCGCGTACGTGTGGGACTACGCCGAGGGCATGGCGATGATGCGGCACTTCTGGGACGCGGCCGTGGAACTGGACCCGTTCGCGTCTGAGCTGGACGAGGCTCTCCGGTTCCCGGTCTGCTCGCCCGACGGCCTCGGAACGCTCTGGACCGACGCGGGCCTGCGGGCGGTGACGGTGCGGCCCGTCGAGGTGCCCACCGACTTCGCCGGCTTCGACGACTACTGGGCCCCGTTCCTGGGCGGGCAGGGCGCGGCGCCGGCCTACCTGATGGCGCTGCCCGAGCCGCACCGGGCCGCGCTGCGGGACCTGCTGGCCGCCCGGATCCCGGCCGGGCCGGACGGGTCGATCCGGCTCACCGCCCGTGCCTGGGCCGTACGCGGCACCGCCGCCGACTGACGCCACCCACCGAGGGCCGCGACCGCCGGCCCGGCCGCCCTCCTCGACACCGCGTGCCCGGTCGGCGTGGCCGGCCTCAGCGACGGGCCCCGAGAATGCCGTTGGCCTGGCTTCTGCGGACCCCGCCCGCTGAGCACCTCGGCTGACACGGCGCACACTGCCGGGCCACGACGCCCCGAATGCGCGGCACGCACGCGTTGATACCGGCAATTCGGCACATCGTCGGATAGCTGACAGGACGCCGGCGCCCTTCACGTCGCACTGTTGTAGCAGGTGAGAGGCGTTGGGGTGGCGGGCCACATCCCGGTCTCCGGCCCGGCGGGGACGGCAGCGTCCCCGCCGGCGCCGCCCGCACAAGGGCCCGGCCCCGTCACCGCGGTGGTCCCGGCGTGGCGCAACGCCGGCCCGTCCGCGCCCGAGGTCGCGCCCGGTGGACACCGTCCCGGGCGGCCGGGACCGCGCCGCACGACACCGACGTCACCAGCCTCCGGCGCCGCCACATCCGGTCGTCCACCACGGCCGTCCGGCCAGGACCTCGCTCGCCGTACCCCGAGATCCGCCGCCGGCGCACCGGCGCACCCGGCGGCCCGGTCGTCGACGACGCGGTGCCGCAACGGCCGACCCGTTGCCGCAACCGACCACAGCCCGCCGGCCCGCCGGCCACGAACCGGCCGGCCGGCACGAGGAAGAGAGGAGGGGCCGGCATGGCCGCTCCCACCGCGACCGCATCCCTGAACGCGTCGACCTACTCGCCGGGTGACCCGATGACCCTCACCGTCACCTACGGCGACACCGACACCCGACCGCTGACCGTCACCATCGTGATCAGCGACGCCCAGGGCAACAGCAGCCCGCCGGTACGCGTCGCGGCGGTCATCGACCCCGTCTCCGTCACCGTCACCGACGACTCCGGCCGCGCCTGGACCCGGTTGTCGGACAACGGCGCGGTGGCCGTCTACCGGGCGGTGGCGTGATGCCCCGGGTGACCGTCACGGTGCGCGACTCGGGTGGGCGCACCGCCACGACCAGCGCCGACTACACCGTCGCCCCGCCGGTGCTCGGCGGCTACTACCTCTCCGGCAACGCCGACCCGACGGCCGACATCGCGGGCCTCAACGTCCGCTCGCTCACCCAGTACCGCAGCCTCGCCGACGGCTACACCTTCCCCGGCTACCAGAAACCGTGGCTCACCAGCCTCGGCAGGTCGGGGATCGCGCTGAACATGGTGCTGGAGCTGAAGCACTACGGCGCGGCCGACGGCCCACAGAGCTTCACGGTGGACGGCACGTCGTACACCGTGCCGGCGCCCGCGATGACCATCCAACAGCGGCCCGGGACCACCTGGCCCAAGGCGTACGGGTACGGGCAGGTCATCGCCGGGCAGTGCGACGGGCTGCTGGCGCGGGCCCTGTCGCAGTACCGCACCATGGGCGTCCCCGTGAACATCCAGCTCGCCTCCGAGCTGGACACCGACCACGAGTTCGGCACCACCGAGGCGGGGAAGACGTACACCTGGGCCGAGTCCGACGCCCGGGCCGTGCAGGCGGTTACGTACATCGTGAACTGGTTCCGGGCGCGCACCCTGCCCGCCGGCACCACCTTCTCGATCGGCCTCGGCGGCTTCGACCGGGCGTGCTACCAGCGCACCCACCCGGAGTCGCTGATGGCGCGGCTCGACCACCTCCAGTGGAACGTCTACGCGACCAGCGCCAGCCACACGGCACTGGACCGTTTCCGGCGTACGAAGGACTGGGCGGTCGCCGACCTGGGCCCCGTCGCGCTCTCCCGGCCGGTGATCATCGCCGAGTGGGGGGTACGGGTGGCCGAGATCCCGAACCAGGCCGCCTGGATCGCCACCGTGCCGGCGGCGATCGCGGCCCTCAACGCCGAGCGGGGACCGCGGATCGTGCGGACCAACTACTTCAACTCGGGGTGGGGCACGCTGTCGCCGAAGGCGACCGGGCTGTCGGCGCTGAAGTCCGCCTACGCCACCCGCCCGTACGTCTGACCGGGCCGGACCCCGACGGGGGCCGGCCGGCCGTGGTGCCCCGGCCGGCCGGCCGCCCCCTGCCCGCCCGCGGGCAACCCCCCGGTGCCCGCGGGCGGGAGCTCAGTACGCCAGCTCGACCGGCCGGCCGAGCAGGCGGGCGCCGTTGTTGCCCAGCCAGCCCTCGGCCGCCGCCGCGTGCTGGCTGAACGTGTGGATGTCCCGGAACCGTCGTTGCAGTGGCGAGCCGTCCCGCGACGCCCCACCTCCGGCGGCCCGGTAGCAGGTGTCCACCGCGGCGGCGGTCCGCTCGGTCACCCAGGGCAGCGTGGCCGAGATGCGCGGGTGCAGCCCCGCGACGGCGGCCGGGTCGGTGGCGCAGACCGCCCACAGCTCGTCGGCCAGGTCGTGCACGAGCGCGCGGGCGGCCCGTACGTCCAGGTCGGCCCGGCCGAGCTGTGTCCGGAACGCGGGGGAGTCGGCCAGTGACTGCCGGGCGTAGAGCCGCTGCCGCCCGCCGCCGAGCAACGCGACCATGTCGTCCAGCGCGCCCTGCGCGATGCCCACCGCCACCGCACCGAGGTGCAGGACGAAGTGGACCAGCGGCGCGACGAACCCCGGCCCCGGCACGCAGGGAGCCCCGGTGAACAGGTCGAAGCTGTCCTCCGCCGGGCAGAACGCGTCGGACACCTCGACGTCGTGGCTGCCGGTGCCGCGCAGGCCGAGCGCGTGCCAGGTGTCGTGCACGGTGACCCGGTCGGCCGGGAAGAGCATCGAGCGCAGCTCCGGGGCGCCGCCGGCCGGCCCGGGCAGCGGCTCCCCGTCCCCGGTCAGCACGCAGTTGCCGAAGACGAGGTCGGCGTGCCGGCTGCCGCTCGCGTACCCCCACCGCCCGGTGACCTGGAAGCCGCCGTCGGCGAGTTCGGCCCGCCCCTGCGGTGCGAATCCGCCGGCGACCACCACGTCCGGCCCGTCGGCGTAGAGCTTGTCGAACCGCTCGCGCGGAAGCATCGCGAGCAGGTGCGGCGTCTCCGACCCGATCATCACGGTCCACCCGGTGGAGCCGTCCGCCCGGGCCAGGGCCTCCAGCACGCGCAGCCCGGTGCGCAGGTCCGCCTCGTGACCGCCGTGAGCGCGCGGCACGAACATCCGCCAGAAACCCGCCGCCCGCAGGTCGTCCAGCAGGTCGGCGGGGATGCCCCGGGCCGCCTCGATCTCCTCGGCCCGGCGGGACAGTTCCGGTGCGAGGTCCGTCGCGGCCCCGATCAGCCGGTCCCGGTGCTGGTCCTCCATCGGCTCCTCCTCGCGCTCGGTGGCCCGCCCGCTCCCACGGCCGGGCGCGGTGCGGCTCGGGACAACCGTGGCGCGCGCGGTGACCCGACCACCAGGGACATCGGCACCGTCCGGCCGGGACACCCGAGGCGGAGGCGACGTCACCGGATCGGCCGGGGCCGCGGGCGCCCGGCAGCTCGGGACGTCGCGCACCATGCGGTCGGGACACCGGGACGGTGAGGCTCGGCGGCAGGGCGCCGCCGAGACGCGGCGGCGCCACCACCCGAGGAGGTACACATGGCCGTCTCCGTCGACGCCAGTTCGATCCCGGCCGCCCAGGCGGCCGACGTGCCCCGCCGACGCGCCTGGGCCCTCGCCGGCGCGGTCGGCGGGCTGGGCGGCCTGGTCGGGCTCTTCGTGACGGTGGCCGCCACCGAGGCCGACCGGGCCCTGTTCGTGGACAACGCCCGCTACATCGCCTCGCTGGACGGCAACGAGGGCTGGGTGTGGGCGTACCAGATCGTGACGAGCCTGGCCGCCGGATGCCTGGCCGTGTTCGCGGCGGGCCTGCGGCGGCGGCTGGCCGGGCGGGAGCCCGCCGGCAGCCTCGTGCCCGACCTGGCCGCCGTGGGCCTGCTGCTGACCGCGGCGCTGCTGCTCGTGGGCGGCGGCGTCGCCACCGAGCTGTACTTCAGCCTGCTGCACGTCGACGAGACCGATCCGGACACGGTGGCGGGCCTGGCGGCCGGGTACAACACGTTCGCGTGGGTGTGGGCCGGGACCGGGTTGACCGCCGCCGCGGTGGCCGTCGCCGGACTGCGGCGCCGTGCCGTGAGCCGGTGGTTCGCGGTGTTCAGCCTGCTCATGGCGCTGCTGGTGGCGGCCACCCAGCTGGTGCCGCTGCAGTACCTCGCGCTGGTGCCGGGTGGCCTGTGGGCGACTGTCGCCGGACTGACATTCGCGCTGGAGCGTCGGAGGATCGGCAACTGACCGCCCGGCTGCCAGGATTCCGGGCATGCCACCTCAGCCGGGCGCGCGGGACGCCGTGGACCGGGCGGCGGCCGGCGGCGACCACCGCCACCCCGCCGCCGCCTGGTCCGTCCTCGTCGCGTGCGCGCTCTTCGTCCTCGCCACCGCGATCTGCTGGGTGGCCGCCCGCCGGCCGTGGGGGCTGTCCCAGTTGTACTTCCTGGTCGACTTCACCGACTGCGCCGTGTACGGCACGGTGGCCTGGCTGATCCTGCTGCGCCGGGCGCACCCGGTGGCGTGGCTGCTCGCCGCCACCGGGATCGGGGGTGGCCTCAGCGCCCTCGGCGCCCAGTACGTCGACCTGCTCGCGGTGCACCCCGGGCTGCCCGACCCGGTGCTGCTCACCTCGGCGCAGTACTGGGCGTGGGCGCCCGGCATGCTCTCGCTCATCGTCGTCCTGCCGTGGCTGGTCCGGGAGGGCCGGCTGCCGTGGCCGGCCCGGGCCGCGGTGCTCACCGGCGCGCTGGTCGTCGCGGCCTTCGAGCTGTTCCAGCTCACCTGGCCGGGGCCGGCCGCGGGCGTGGGCGCGCCGCTGCCGATCCGCTCCGCCGCCTGGGCCGACCTCATCGTGCACGTCCAGCCGGTGCTGGTCGCCGCGGTGCCACTGCTCGGGCTGGCCGCGGCGGTCGGTGTGGCGTGGCGGTGGCGTACCGGGCCGGCCGCCGAGCGGGTCGGGCTGGGCTGGCTGGCCGTCGGCACCGCGCTGCTCGCGCTGAGCTTCGCCCCGGTCGCGCTGCCCGCCGAGTCGGCCACGCACCTGGCCGACTGGCTGGCACCGGCGGCCATGCTCGCCTCGCAGGCGTTCTTCCCGGCCGCCGTCCTGGCCGTCGTGCTCCGGCAGCGGCTCTGGGGCATCGAGATCGCCGTGCGCCGCACCCTGGTCTGGTTCCTCATGACGTTCCTGCTGGTCGCCGCGTACGTGCTGGGGGTGTCGGTGCTCGACGCGCTGCTGCCGGCCACCCCGGCGCTGCCCGGTGTGCTCGTCACCGCGCTGGTGGCGGTCGGCGTGCAGCCCGGCCGGATCCGGGTGCAGCGCTGGGTGGACCGGCTCATCCACGGCGCGGCGGCCGAACCGCTCGGCGTCGTCCGCGGGGTGGGGCACCGGATCAGCGCCGCGGAGGACGCCACCGACGTGCTGACCGGGGTGGCGCAGAGCCTCACCGACCTGCTGCGCCTGGGCGCCTGCGGGATCGTGGTGGACGGGCCGGAGCCGTGCACCGCGTACCACGCGTCGGCCGGGCCGATGGGGAGGCCGCTCGTGCTGCCGCTCCGCCGGGGCGGGCGGGAGGTCGGCCGGCTCACGGCCTGGGCCCGGGCGGGGGAGCGGCTCGACGGGCGGACCCGCGCCGCGCTGGTCGACCTGGTGCCGGTGGTCTCCTCGGCGGCGAGCCTCGCGGCGACGAGCCGTGCGCTGGTCGCCTCCCGGGCCCGGCTGGCCGAGGCACGCGACTCGGAGCGGCGCAAGCTCCGCCGCGATCTGCACGACGGTCTCGGCCCGGCGCTCGCGGGCGTGGCGCTCGGCCTCCAGGCCGCGCGGAACCTGCTCACCGCCGACCCGGCCGCGGCGGGGCAGCTGCTCGACCGGTTGCGCGACGAGCTGGACCAGGGCGTCGAACAGGTCCGCGACCTGGCCCGCGGGCTGCTCCCGCCGGTGCTCGGCGAACGCGGCCTGGCGCCCGCGCTGCACGAACTCGCCCAGCGGTACGCGCCGTCCGGGCTCGACGTGCGGGTGGCGGCGTCGCCGCTGCCGCTGCCGGAGCCGGTGGCGACCGCCGTCTACGGGATCGTCGCCGAGGCGCTCGCCAACGCGTACCGGCACTCGGGCGCGCGGACCTGCCGGATCACGGTGCAGCGGGACGAGTCCGGCCTGACCGTGGGCGTCGGCGACGACGGCAGCGGCATCCCGTCCGGTGTGCCGAGCGGGATCGGCATGCTCTCCATGCGCGAACGCGCCGAGGGGATCGGCGGCACCTGCCGGATCGGGCCGGGACCGACGGGGGGCACCACGGTCACCGTGCGCGTACCGGCCGAGCGGTGCGTCCTGCCCACGTCGGCCGGCGACCCGCAGCCCGCCGCTCCGGCGGTGGTGGCGTCGTGACGATCGGCGACCGAGGAGATCCGGGTGGCGGTGGTGGACGATCACCCCGTGTTCCGGCTGGGCATGACCGCGCTGCTGTCGTCGACGGCGGGCCTGCGGGTGGTCGGGGAGGCCGCGGACGCCGACGCCGCGCTGCGGGTCGCCGAGACGGTACGCCCCGACGTCATGATCATGGATCTGCACCTGGGCGGACGCTCCGGTGTGGAGGCGACCCGCGAGATCGTCGGGCGGCACCCGGACGTCGGGGTGCTCGTGGTGACCATGCTGGACGACGACGACTCGATCTTCGCGGCGCTGCGGGCCGGCGCCCGCGGCTACCTGCTCAAGGGCGCGGCGCCGGCCGAGGTGGAGCGGGCCGTACGGGCGGTCGCCAACGGCGAGGTGCTGCTCGGCCCGGTGGTGGCCAGCCGCGCCGTGAGTTTCCTGGCCGGCCCGCGGACGGCCGGGCCGGTGCCCTTCCCCGAGCTGACCGACCGGGAGCGGGAGGTGCTCGACCTGGTCGCCCAGGGGCTGAGCAACGTGGTCATCGCCCGCCGGCTGACGCTGAGCCCGAAGACCGTCCGCAACCACCTCTCCAACGTGCTCACGAAGCTGCAGGTGGCCGACCGGAGCCAGGCCATCCAGCGGGCCCGCCAGGCCGGGCTGGGCCAGCTCTGAGGCTCAGCCGAGGCCGAGGCGCCGGGCGTACGCGTCGCGCAGCTCCGCCCAGCCGAAGTCCATCGCCTCCATGCCGCGGATCGGGCCGACCGGGTCGCCGTCGAGCAGGCGGGCGGCCACGTCGAGGCAGATGTGCCAGCCGGCGGTGACCATCGGCACGACGGTCGGGTCGGTGGTGGTGTGCCGCAGGGTGAGCCGGGTGCCGCCGGCGGTCGACGTCAGTTCCCACCGCAGCAGGTCGTCACCCCAGGTGTATTCGAGAAGGTGCGGCGGCTCGGCCCGGCGTACCGTGGCCGGCTGGTCCTCGCGCGTGTCGCCGTCGAGCATGGTGAGCACGGCGGCCCCGGGCGAGCCGAGATCCCGGTCGGCGAGGAACGGCGCCCACTCGGCCAGCCGGGCCGGGTCGGTCAGCGCCGCCCAGACCGTGGCCGGTGGGTGCCGCAGGTCGCGTACGAAGACGAGGGTGGCGTGCCCGTCGGTGGTCTCGCAGGCCACCTCCGCCGTCGGGCTCGGGCGGTACGCGTCGCGGTCCATCACTGCTCCTGACTGTCGAGGTGCCGTTCGAGGGCGTCCAGGTGCCGGGTCCAGAGCTGCCGGTACGGGTCGAGCCAGCCGTCGACGGCCCGCAGCGGGCGCACGTCGATCCGGTAGATCCGCTGCTGGGCGGCCGTGCGGCAGGTCACGAACCCGGACTCGCGGAGGACCCGCAGGTGTTTGGAGACCGCCGGCTGGCTGACGCCGAGCGTGTCGACCAGGTCGCCGACACTGCGCTCGCCCAGGCGGAGGTGGTCGAGGATCCGGCGCCGGGTGGGCTCGGCGAGGACGGTGAAGACGTCGGCGGTCACCTCGTCAACATGCCTCGCGAGGCATATGCCTGTCAAGGCATATCAACACCTCCAGGGGCGCCCACGGTCGCCCGGCCGGCACCCCGGCGGGCTTCATATGCTCGGGGCATGGAACTGCGGATCTTCACCGAACCCCAGCAGGGCGCCACCTACGACGAAATCCTCGCCGTGGCCCGCTGCGCGGAGGACGCCGGCTACGGCGCGTTCTTCCGCTCCGACCACTACCTGAAGATGGGCGGGGTGAGCGGTGAGCCCGGGCCCACCGACGCGTGGACGACCCTGGCCGGCCTGGCCCGCGACACGAGCCGAATCCGGCTCGGCACGCTGATGACCGCCGCCACCTTCCGGCTGCCCGGGCCGCTCGCGATCACCGTGGCCCAGGTCGACCAGATGAGCGGCGGCCGGGTGGAGCTGGGCATCGGCACCGGCTGGTTCGCCGAGGAGCACACGGCGTACGGCATCCCGTTCCCGTCCCTCGCGGAACGGTTCGACCGGCTCGAGGAGCAGCTGGCCGTCATCACCGGCCTCTGGCGGACGCCGCGCGGCGAGACGTACGACCACCCGGGCCGCTACTACCCGGTGACCGACTCGCCGGCGCTGCCCAAGCCGGTGCAGGACCCGCACCCGCCGATCCTGCTCGGCGGCATGGGCAAGCGGCGCACCCCGCAGCTCGCGGCCCGGTACGCCGACGAGTTCAACCTCCCGTTCGCCTCGGTGGCGGACTCCGCCGCCCAGTTCGACCGGGTGCGCGCCGCGTGCGCCGAGATCGGGCGTGACCCGGCGCAGCTGTGCTGGTCCAACGCGCTGGTGCTCTGCTGCGGCCGGGACGATGCCGAGGTGGCCCGGCGGGCCGCCGCGATCGGCCGGGAACCCGAGGAACTGCGCGCCAACGGCCTGGCCGGCACGCCTGGAGAGATCATCGAGAAGATCGGCGAGTACGCGGCCGTCGGCGCCCAGCGGCTCTACCTCCAGGTGCTCGACCTGGCCGACCTCGACCACATCGAGCTGGTGGCGGCCGAGGTGCTGCCGAAGGTCTGACCCTCCGCGGTGGCCCGGCCCAGTCAGCGGGCCGGGCCGACCATCCGCGGCGGGCGGGGCGGCGGGCCGGGCGTCGGCACGGGTGTCGGCGCCGGCGGCGGGGCCGGGGTCGGCCGGGGCCCGGGCGACGAGGGGTACGCCGCCACGTCGGCCGGCTCCACGCCGGTGCCCGTAGGGTCGATCTCCTCCTCGGAGGGGAACACGTCGCCGCGCGGTGCCGGATCTCGATAGCTGCTCATGGGCGTAGGGTTCCCCCCGATGCCGGTGCCAATCGTGCCCGAACGACCGGTGCGCGCCGCTTGCGTGTTGTCGGAGGATGCGCTACACCGACGTCCACGAATCGGATCGGGGGTCACGACGTGGAACTGCGCCGGAACCGGGGGTCGCTCGTGCTGCCCCTGGTCTGCGTACTGGGGGGCGTGGTCCTGCTGGCGATGCCCAGCAGGGAGTCCGCGTTGCGCAACGTCGTCGCGATCGGCGTCATCGTCCTGGGCGGGGCGGTGCTGCTCGGCGCGGTGCGGCCGTTCCGGTTCGCCATCGGCCCTGACGGTCTGGACGTACGGCGACCGGGGCTGCGCCGGACGATCCCGTGGACGGAGGTCGGCGCGCTGGTGCTCGACTCGCCACCGGTGTCCGGGGACCGGCCCGCCACGCCGCGACTGCTGCTCGTACCCGCTCCGGGTGGCGCCCTCGGCCTGCCGACGACCGCCCGGCACCCGATCGACGGGCGGCCGGCCGCCGAACTGCTCGATCTTGACCAGGTGCGGGAGAAGCCCGAGGAGATCGCCGCCGCGCTGACCCGGTACGCGGGCGACCGGTTCGTCGACGTGCTCGGCCGCCGGCGGGCCGCGTTCGGGGTCGAGGAGTTCACCGTCGCCCTGCGCGGCTACCGGATGGACCGCGTCGACCAGCTCGTCCGGCGTGGCCAGGAGGCCCTGGCCTGGGGTGACGCCGGCGCGCGGCAGGCGGCGCGGGACGAGATCGAACAGGCCCTGGCGGCCGGGCTGCCGGTCGCCGGGCGTGGCTTCGCCGTGGCGCAGGTCGACGAGGCGCTGCACGGGCTCAGCACGGCCCTCGCCGACGACACCTCGACCCACCGGGAGCCGACGACGTGACCACCGCCGACCAGCGCACCGACCCCGCCGCACCGGCGTCCTCTGCTCCGGCGGACGCCGATGCGACGGCGTCCGGACCTCTGGCCGGCGCCGATGCGACGGCGTCCGGGCCTGTGGCCGGCGCCGACGCTGCGACCCCGGGCCACGACGTGCCCCGCCGGAACTGGGCCGGCAACGTCCGCTACGCGGCCCGCCGGTTCCACCGGCCCACCAGCGTCGACGAGCTGCGGCGGCTGGTCGCCGGCAGTGACCGGCTCCGGGTCGTCGGCACCGGCCACTCCTTCAACCGGCTGGGCGACACCACCGGGGACCTCGTGAGCCTGGCCGGGCTGCCACCGGAGATCACCATCGACCCGGAGCGGCGGACCGTCACGGTGGCCGCCGCCCTGCGCTACGGGGACGTGGCCACACGCGTGCACGCCGAGGGGTACGCCCTGGCCAACCTCGCCTCCCTGCCGCACATCTCGGTGGCCGGAGCGGTCGCCACGGGCACCCACGGCTCCGGCGTGGCCAACGGCAACCTGGCCACCGCCGTCGCCGGGCTGGAACTGGTCACCGCCGACGGCGAGCTGCTGCGGGTCGACCGCGACACCGACGGGGACACCTTCGCCGGGATGGTCGTCGGCCTCGGCGCGCTCGGGGTGGTCACCCGGGTCACGCTCGACCTTGTACCCACGTTCGACGTCCGGCAGTACGTCCACCTCCGCCTGCCCCGCGAGGAATTGGACGCCGCGTTCGGCTCGGCGTACAGCGTCAGCCTCTTCACCGACTGGCGCTCGCCCCGCATCGAGCAGGTGTGGCGCAAGCAGCGGGCCGACCAGGCCGCGCCGCCGCCCGGCTGGCTGGGTACGACGGCGGCCGTCACGGCCTGCCACCCGGTGCCCGGCATGCCGGCGGAGAACTGCACGGCGCAGCTCGGTGTGCCCGGGCCCTGGCACGAGCGGCTGCCGCACTTCCGGCTCGGTTTCACCCCGAGCAGCGGCGACGAGCTCCAGTCGGAATACCACGTGCCCCGAGAGGCCGCGGCCGAGGTGCTCGCCGCGCTGGATCCGGTGGCGCACCTGATCGCCCCGGTGCTCCAGATCTGCGAACTGCGCACCGTGGCGGCCGACCGGCTCTGGCTCAGCCCGAACTACGACCGCGACAGCCTCGCCGTCCACTTCACCTGGAGCGACGACGCCGCCGCGGTGCTGCCGGTGGTGGCCGCCGTCGAGGAGCGGCTCGCGCCGTTCGCGCCGCGCCCGCACTGGGGCAAGGTGTTCGGGCTCGCGCCGGAACGGGTGGCCGCCGCCCACCCCCGGTACGCCGACTTCGCGGCCCTGCTGACCCGCCTCGACCCGGCCGGAACGTTCCGCACCGAGCTGCTCGACCGGTACTTCCCGCGCTGACCGGTCCGTGGCCCGGACGTCCTTGGGACGCCGGCCCGTCCGGCGTGCGGTCCCGGCGGGCGCCGGCCCTGGCCTGCTGTCCTGGCGGGCGTCGGCCCGTTCGGCCCGCGGTCCCGGCGGGCGTCGGCCCGTTCGGCCCGCGGTCCCGGCGGGCGGCGGTCAGCGCCGGCCGGCGAGCTGGTCGCGCATGCTGCCGCGCTGTACGGCCCGGCTGATGTCGCTCGGCGACACGATGCCGACGAGGTTGCCGTCGGTCACCACGAGGGCCCGGCCGTCGGCGCACTCGTTGAGCCGGGGTAGCAGCTCGTTCAGCTGCTCGTCCGGCCTGGCCAGCACCAGCTGGTCCTCCCGGCAGGCCACCTCGGCCAGCGTGGTGGCGTCCCGGCGGTCCGCCGGCACACCGCGGACCCGGTCCAGGGTGACCAGGCCGACCGGCCGCCCGCCCTCGGTCAGCGGCAGCGCCGAGTGCCGGTAGGCGAAGAGGTAGCGGTCCACGAAGTCCGCGACCGTCAGATCCGCCGAGGCGGTCTGCGGCTGCGGGGTCATCACGTCGGCGACCCGGACGTCGCGCAGCGCGCTGCCCATGCGAGCCTGCCGTTCCTCCATGCCCGCCGCGCCGATGAGGAACCAGCCGATCAGCGCGAGCCACAGCCCGCCGACGCCCCGGCCCGCGATGAACTGCCAGAGGCCGAGCGCGATGAGGACGGCGCCGAGCACCCAGCCGGCGCGGGCCGACACCACCGTGGCCCGCGTCCGGTCGCCGGTCCACTTCCACACCGCAGCCCGCAGCAGCCGCCCGCCGTCGAGCGGGGCGGCCGGCAGCACGTTGAACACGGCCAGCAGGATGTTGATGCCGGCCAGCCAGGCCAGCACGCCGAGCAGCAGGCCGCGGTACCCGACCTGCGCGAGGATGATGGCGAACGCCCCGAAGACGAGGCCGATGCAGAAGCTCACGAGCGGGCCGATGCCCGCGATGCGCAGCTCCGCCCCGGGATCCTTCGCCTCGCCGCGCAGCTCGGCCACCCCGCCGAAGAGCCACAGCGTGATGCCGCCGACCTCCAGCCCGTTACGTTTGGCCACGATGGCGTGGGACACCTCGTGGGCCAGCAGGCCGAGGAAGAACACCACGGCGGCGACCAGGCCGGACAGGACGTAGAGCCCGCCCGGGCGGTCGGGGTACGCGCGGGGGAACTGGCTGGCCGACAGCCCCCACCAGATCAACGCGAAGATGACCAGGACGCTCCAGTTGACCCCGACAGGTACACCCGCGACCCGGCCGAGCCGGAAACTCGCCCTCATCTTCCGCTGATACCCCCACCAGCCATGCCCATGCCCGCGCCGCCGGTGCTATCGATCCCGCGCACCGTCATCGGCGGGGGTTCTCGCTGGCGATCGTCTGCTCGCGCGGGATGGCGGCCGCCTCCAACGCCCAGTCCAGCGCGTAGTCGGCGACCTCCTCCCAGCCGTCCTCGCCCACGGTGAAGTGCGACCGGCCGGGGAACGGGTGGTACGCCGTCAACGCCCGGGACTTCGTGTAGAGCGCGGCGTTGCTGCGTACCACGCCGGGCGGCACCACGTGGTCGGCGCCCCCGGCGATCAGGAGCAGGGGGGCCCGGTCGTCGCGGCGGGTGTACACGTCGGCGGCCGAGTGCGGGTCGAGGTTGGCGAAGGCGCCCTCGAAGAGCACGTGCCCGGCGCCGGGGACCGCGTACCGCTCCCAGGCCCGGTCTGAGTCGGCCCGGCTCATGGTGTTGCCGAACGCGTAGTGGAAGTCGTCCTGGGTGAACGGTACGGCCCTGTGCCGGTTGGCCGGGTTGCGCAGGATCGAGAACGCGGAGCGCAGCGTGCTCAGCGGCAGCTTGGCCACCCCCTTGACAGGCGCGGGGTGGATGCCCACCGCCGCCGCGCCGAGACCCCGGTCGACGAGGATCTGGGTGACGAGCCCGCCGAACGAGTGCCCCATGATGATCGGCGGGCGGGGGAGGCCGCGGATGATCCCCTCGTAGTTGTCGGCGATGTCGCCGAGCCGCTGCTCGGCGATCGGCGTCGGGTCGGCACGCAGATCCTCGACCTCGCCCTCCATTCCGGGCCAGGCCGGGGCCAGCACCCGCAGGCCGCGCGCGGCGTACCGGTCGACCCACCGTTCCCAGCTGCGCGACGTCATCCAGAGTCCGTGGACCAGGACGACCGTGTCGACGTCTCCCAGCGGCGCGCTGCTCATGA
This sequence comes from Micromonospora costi, assembly GCF_003626655.1. Lineage (GTDB taxonomy): Bacteria > Actinomycetota > Actinomycetes > Mycobacteriales > Micromonosporaceae > Micromonospora > Micromonospora costi. Next base: position 1,106,804 of record NZ_RBAN01000002.1, on the reverse strand, counting down.
GCGTCCCTCCCCGGTGTCACGCGTGCGGACCCCGGCGGTTACCCGGCTGGCGGGGCCGGAATCCTGCCGGCGCGGGCGGGGCCGAGCGGTGTTCGCGGGTGATCGACACGGGTTCCTTGAAGTCGCGGTGTCGGGGCGTCCGGGACACCGCGACTTCAAGGATCTCGAGTGGATCACGACCGGGCCGGGCTTGATCGACGCCGGTTCGCCGATGTGGCGGTGTCGGGCCGGCCGGGACCCCGCCGGCTCGGCGGAATGGAGTCGATCAACGGCCGCGCCGGGGCGCCGCGCCGGAGCGCCGCGCCGGAGCGCCGCGCCGTGGCGGGACGGTCAGCGGGGCGTGGCGTAGCGGGCGACGCCCTGCACGAGCAGGTCGAGACCGAACGCGAAGCGCTCGTCCCCGCCGCCGGACATCAGGGCGTCCAGGTGTGCCCGGGTGTGCGGGAAGCGCTCCGCCGGCAGGCTCAGGTAGTACTCGCGTAGCTGCGTGAGCATGTCGGTCCAGTACCCCTCGATGCTCTTGCCGGACGCCCGGACCTTCTCGCCGAAGAGGGCCCCCTCGTACGCGTCGCCGGCGATGTAGAGGAAGAGCCGGTCCAGGAACCAGGCCGCCGGCTGGGGTGGTACGCCGCCGGCGAGCAGGATGGCCAGCATCCCCTCGGTGACGCGCAGCGCGTTGGGCCCGGTGGGGATGGTGGCCAGCGAGGCCAGCGCCAGGTTGGTGTGTACGACGTAGACCCGGTACGCCTGCCAGGCCACGTCCGTGATCTGCTCGGCCCAGCGTTCCGGGTCCGGCTCGGGCACGGTGATGGCCGCGCTCACCCGGTCGAGCAGCAGCTCCAGCAGCTCTTCCTTGCCGGAGACGTGCGCGTAGAGCGAGGCCGGCCCGGTGCCCAGCTCCTGGGCCACCCGCCGCATGCTCAGCCCGCCCAGGCCCTCCCGGCTGAGCACGGCCATAGCCGCGTCCACGACGGCCTGCTGGCTCAGCTGTCGACGCGCGGGTCGGCTGCGCGAGGGCGTACGCCAGGGCGGGTCGGGCAGTTCGCTCACGGGTGACCTCCGATCGGGACCACGACATCCTACTTGCCGACGAACCGTGTTCGTTGTAGAACGGTGTTCGCCAACGAACGCTGTTCGCCAGAGGAGATTCCGATGTCCCAGACGTTCACGGGGGAGACGGGCGCCGACGGCGCCAGCCGCGCCACCGTCCCCGAACACGCGCCGTACCGCTGGCGCTGGCTCGCCCTCGCCGTCATCCTCGCCGCGGAGGTCATGGACCTCCTCGACGCGCTCATCACCAACCTCGCCGGGCCGGCGATCCGCGCCGACCTGGGCGGCTCGGAGAGCCTGATCCAGTGGCTCGGCGCGGGCTACACCCTCGCCATGGCCGTCGGCCTCGTGACCGGCGGCCGCCTCGGCGACCTCTTCGGCCGCCGTCGGATGTTCCTCGTCGGGGTGCTGGGCTTCACCGCCGCCTCGGCGCTGTGCGCGCTGTCCGTCACGCCCGGGATGCTGGTCGCCTCCCGGGTGGCGCAGGGCCTCTTCGGCGCGGTCCTGCTCCCGCAGGGCCTCGGCATCATCAAGGAGGTGTTCCCCCCGCGGGAGATGGCGGCCGCGTTCGGCGCGTTCGGCCCGGTGATGGGGATCTCCGCGGTGGGCGGGCCGATCCTCGCCGGCTGGCTGGTCGACGCGGACATCGCCGGCACCGGCTGGCGCGCGATCTTCCTCATCAACCTGCCGCTCGGTCTCCTCGCGGCGCTCGGCGCGCTGCGCTTCCTGCCGGAGTCCCGCGCGACGCACGCGTCCCGGCTCGACCTGCCCGGCGTGGGGCTGGTCGCGCTCGGCGCGGTGCTGCTGGTCTACCCCCTCGTGCAGGGGCGTGAGCGCGGCTGGCCGGCCTGGATGTTCGCGATGCTCGCGGCCGCGGTCGCCGTCTTCGTGATCTTCGCCCGCTACGAGATCCGCCGCCAGCGCACCGGGCGGGACCCGCTCGTCGTGCCGTCGCTGTTCCGCCGCCGGGCGTTCACCGGCGGCCTCGTGGCCGGGCTGGCGTTCTTCACCGCGCTCACCGGCTTCTCACTGGTGTTCAGCCTCTACCTCCAGCTCGGTCTCGGCTACTCGCCGCTGCGGGCGGGGCTGGCCGGCGTACCGCAGGCGCTCGGCATGGTGGCCGCCTTCGTGCTCGCCGGAGCCGGCCTGGCCCGGCGGTTCGGCCGTACGCTCATCCACGCCGGCCTGGTCGTGGTGCTGGCCGGCGTCGGCGGGATGCTGCTCACCCTGCGGCTTGCCGGCCCGGAGGTCACGACCTGGCGGCTGGTCCCGGCGCTGGTGGTCGTCGGCTTCGGGATGGGGCTCGTGATGGCCCCGTTCTTCGACATCGTGCTGTCCGGGGTGGAGCCGGCCGAGACCGGCTCGGCCTCCGGCACCCTGACCGCCGTGCAGCAGCTCGGCGGCGCCCTCGGTGTGGCGGTGCTCGGCACCGTCTTCTTCGGACAGTTCACCGAGGACGGCGCCGGCGTGGCCGTCCGGGCCACGCTCTGGGTCGAGGCGGCGCTGCTCGCGGTGACCGTCGTCACCGCGTTCCTGCTGCCACGGGCGGCTCGCGAGGACGCGGCCGGGCAGCACTGATCCGTCAGGGGGCGGCACCGCGGGTGCCGCCCCCTGACAAATGTCATGGCCGGATCATGACGGGCGCTCCGGGTACGCGGGCCCCGCCGGCCGGAGCATTCCTGTCATGACCAGTACGCATCCGGCCGTCGAGCTGAGCGGCCTCACCAAGACCTTCGGCGCGGTCACCGCGGTCGACGGGCTGAGCCTGCGGGTGGAGCCCGGCGAGGTGGTGGCGTTCCTCGGCCCCAACGGGGCGGGCAAGACCACCACCATCGACATGCTGCTCGGCCTGGCCCGTCCCGACTCGGGCACGGTGCGGATCCTCGGTGGCGCACCGGCGGACGCGATCGCCCGGGGCCGGGTCGCCGCCGTGCTCCAGACCGGCGGGTTGCTCAAGGACCTGACGGTCGGCGAGACGGTACGACTGACCGCCAACTTCTACCGGCAGAGCCGCCCCGCGACGGAGGTGCTGGAGCGGGCCGGGATCGCCGACATCGCCGACCGGGTGGTCGGCCGCTGCTCGGGTGGCCAGCAGCAGCGGTTGCGTTTCGCGCTCGCCCTGCTGCCCGACCCCGACCTCATGGTGCTCGACGAGCCGACCACGGGCATGGACGTGGAGGGGCGCCGCGAGTTCTGGCAGGCGCTGCGGCGCGACGCGCGAAGCGGGCGGACCGTCATCTTCGCCACCCACTACCTCGACGAGGCGGACGCGTACGCCGACCGGATCGTGCTGGTGCGGCAGGGCCGGATCGTCGCGGACGGCACCACCGCCGAGATCAAGAACCTGGCATCCGGCCGGCTGGTCCGGGCCACCCTGCCCGACGCCGACCAGGCCGCGCTCGCGGCGCTGCCCGGCGTCGACGCCGTCGAGGTCCGCGGCGACACCGTGCTGGTGACCACCGCCGACTCCGACCTCGTCGCCCGGCACCTGCTCACCCGGACCGCGGCCCGCGACCTGGAGATCACCTCCCGGAACCTGGAGGACGCGTTCCTCGCCCTCACCACCGACCGGACCGACCACATCGGAGCCGCACGATGACCACCGCCCTGCCCACCGCCGCGTCCACCGCCCGCTCCGACTCCGCCGAGCGGCGTCCGCCCGCCCTCGGCGGGTTCTCACCGGCCGTGCTTCGCATCGAGCTGCGCCGAGTGCTGCGCAACCGCCGTACGCTCGCGTTCACGCTGATCATGCCGGCCGTCTTCTTCCTCATCTTCGGCCTGCCGCAGCGGGGGCAGCAGCTCGACAACGGCAGCCAGGTTCTCGGGTACATCATGATCAGCCTGGCCGTGTACGCGGCCATGGTCGCCACCACCAGCACGGGCGCCGCCGTGGCCACCGAGCGGGCGCTGGGCTGGAGCCGGCAGCTGCGCCTCACGCCGCTGCGCCCCGCCGCGTACATCGCCATCAAGGTCCTCACCGCGATGGCCCTCGGCCTGGTCGCGGTCTGCGTCGAGTTCGCGGTCGGCGCCGCCGCGGGTGTGCGGATGCCCGCCCACGTCTGGCTGCTGGCGGGTCTCGGCGCGTGGCTCGGCTCGCTGGTGTTCGCGGCGTTCGGCCTCTTCGTCGGCTACCTCTTCCCGGCCGAGAACGTCATGCAGTTCATCGGCCCGATCCTGGCCGTCCTGGCCATGTTCGGCGGGCTCTTCGTGCCGCTGGAGGTGTTGCCGGACGTCCTCGCCGACGTGGCCCGGTTCACCCCGGTGTACGGCGTGGGCGAGCTGGCACGCGCCCCGCTGACCGGCGACGGCGTGAGCGCGGGGGCCCTGGCCAACATCCTGGTCTGGACGGCCGTCTTCGCGGTCGGCGCGGCCCGGCTGTTCCGCCGCGACACCGCGCGGGTGTGACCCGGGGAACCGGTCGCTAGCGTGGACCCGATGGACGTGTCGACGGGACGGCTCCAGCCCGCCAGCCGCAAGTGGCGGCTGACCGGCTGGCTGCTGGCCGCGGTCTGGCTCTTCTTCCTCAACGTGCCGCTCGGGACGGCGCTGGGGCAGGCCGAGCCGTGGCGCCGGTGGCTCGGTGTGGGGGCGCTGGTCACCTTCGGTGTGGCGTACGTGCTGCTGTTCGAGTGGGCGCGGGCGCACCGGCAGGCGAGCCGCCCGATCCCCCGGGGGCGGGCCGTCGCGAAGCTGGTGGGCCTGCTCGCGCTGGGCCTGCTCAGCAGCTTCGGCACCGGTGCGGACTGGATGACGACGCTGGTCTTCGTGGCCACGGCAGCGGTGTTCCTGCTTCCCGGCTGGTGGGCGCTGGTCGTCGTGGCGCTCGCCGCGGCGACGCCGCTGCTGGCGGGTTACCTGGTGCCGAGCTGGACGGGGGAGACCACCGTCTTCTTCGCCGTGCTGCTCGCCTCGTTCGCCATGTTCGGCGTCGCCGCGCTGGCGCAGCGCAACGGCGAGCTCCGCGCCGCACAGCAGGAGATCGGCCGCCTGGCGGTCGCCGAGGAACGGGCCCGGACCGCGCGCGACCTGCACGACATCCTCGGCCACTCGCTCACGGTGGTGGCGATCAAGGCCGAGCTGGCCGGCCGCCTCGTCGAGGTCGACCCGTCCCGGGCCGCCGCGGAGATCGCCGAGGTGGAACACCTTGCCCGGGCGGCGCTGGCCGATGTGCGGCGCACCGTCGGGGCGTACCGCGGGGTGCGGCTGGCCGAGGAGCTGGCCGGCGCCCGCTCCGCCCTGGCCGCCGCGGGCATAGCGGCCGACCTGCCGGCCGAGCTGCCCGAGCTGCCGGCCGAGCGGGACCAGCTCTTCGGGTGGGCCGTACGGGAAGGAGTGACGAACGTGGTCCGGCACAGCGGGGCGCGTCACTGCACGATCCGGGTCAGCCCGGAGGCGGTGGAGATCAGTGACGACGGCCGGGGGCCCACCCCGGACACGGCGGCTGCCGGACACGGTCTGGTCGGCCTGCGCGAGCGGGCGCAACGGCTCGACGCGGCGGTGGTCGTCGGCGGTCGCCCGCGCGGGCGTGGATTCGTGCTCCGGGTCGCCCTTTCGTCGGCGGGTGCCCGGTGACCGAGCCGATCAAGCTGCTGCTCGCCGACGACCAGGCGCTGGTCCGGGGCGCGCTGGCGGCGCTGCTCTCGCTCGAACCCGACCTGACCGTGGTCGCCGAGGTGGGCCGGGGCGACGAGGTGGTGCCCGAGGCGCGGCGGACCGGCCCGGACGTCGCGCTGCTCGACGTGGAGATGCCCGGGCTCGACGGCATCGCCGCCACCGCCGCCCTGCGGGCGGCCCTGCCCTCGTGCCGGGTGCTGGTGGTGACCACGTTCGGCCGGCCCGGCTACCTGCGCCGCGCCATGGAGGCCGGCGCGAACGGCTTCGTCGTCAAGGACACGCCGGCCCGGCAACTGGCCGAGGCGGTCCGGCGGGTGCACGCCGGCCTGCGGGTGGTCGACCCGACGCTGGCCGCCGAGACGCTCGCCACGGGAGCGAGCCCGTTGACCGAGCGGGAGACCGAGGTGCTGCGGGCGGCACGGGACGGCGGCACGGTGGCCGACCTGGCCGCCGCGCTGCACCTCTCGGAGGGGACCGTCCGCAACCACCTGTCGGCGGCCATCGGCAAGACGGGCGCCCGCAACCGGGCCGCGGCCGTGCGGATCGCCGAGCAGAACGGCTGGCTGCTCGGCGACTGAGCGCCCGGTGGCTCAGGCCGTCGGGGGTGGCGTGGGCAGTTCCTCGACCACCACGACGCTGCTGCCGGGCCGCACCTCGGCGAGCAGTTCCCGCTGGCCGCTGCGGGTGACGCGGATGCATCCGTTGGTGGTGTTCTCTCCCAGCTCGCCGTCGTGGTACCAGGTGTGCAGGCCGATGTGCGCCCCGCGCAGGCCGGAGGGGACGGCGTCCGGGTCGTCCGGCACCGAGCCGAGGGCGTAGATGTCCACCCCGCCGTACACGTCCTGCGGTGGCGGGGTGCGCCCGAGGACGAACGTGCGGCCCAGCGGCGTCTCCTGACCGCGTTGGCCGAGGCTGACCTCCCAGGTGCGCACCGCCCGCCCGGCGCGGTACCAGGTCAGCCGGTGCTGGCGGCGTTCCACCACGATCTGGTCGCGCAACGGGACGGTCGTGAAGCCGCCGGGCGGGAGCCAGGCCAGCTTGCGGTTGGCCGAGGGGACGAGCACGGCCGTCCAGCCGGCCCGCCGATCGGCGATCGGCATGGTGACCTCGACCTCGCTGATGGTGGGGGCGAGGAAGGCGACCGGCCGCCCGCCCGGGGCGTCGTACGCGACGATCTTCCGGGTCGGGTGCAGCCCCTCGGTGAGCGGCGTGGTGTCCAGGGCGGCCGGATCGTCCGGGAAACCGGCTGGCGCGGGGTCGTACGTGATGACGGGCAGCCCGGCCGGGGCCGGCGCCGCCGGTGGCACGCTCTCCTCGGGGACCTGCTCCGCGCTGCTCGGCGCCGGCGGGGCGGGTGTGGCGGTGTCCGCCGGGCTGGCCGCCTGCTCCGCCGCGGGGGTCAGCGCCAGGCCGGTGAGCAGGGCGGTCACGACCAGCACCGGTACGCCAACGCCGGCTGCGAGCCAGCCGCGACGGCCACGGGATCTGATTCGGTCAAACGGCACGAAACCACTGTAAACCCGATAGCTCACCACCAGCCCCCTTAGCCCCAAAAACCCCACGCCCCACATCCGTGATCAAGAGGTTTGCGTCAGAATCCGGGCACGGATCGACGCAAACCTCTTGATCAACCGAGTGCGGCGGGGCGCGTCAGACGCGCGCCTAGGTGGATGGCCACCGCGTCGTGGGCGGGTACGTCCGCCGCGAACCAGCCGTTGCCGTCCACCGTGACGACCGGGCCGTTGCAGGCGCCGTTGGCGTACGTCCCGTGGATGACGTCGCAGTACCGGCCGGCGGGCAGGCCGGTGTAGTACGACCGCCCGGTGATCGCGTTGTCCTCGTCGTTGAGGGTGAGGTAGCCCTTGCCGGCCCGGCTGAAGGCGATGTGGTTGTTGCCGTTGTCGTACCAGTTGGCGACACCGGCCCCCTCGGTGGCGTTGCGGAAGCCGACCATGTTGGCGATGACCGGCCAGCGGTGCTCGCACTCCCAGCCGGAGTAGCAGGTGGTGTTCAGCGTCCGGTTTCCGCCGTCCGACGGTGGACCCTGGTCGCGGCTGGCGAACGTGTAGCTCGACATGACCGTGGGGGAGCCGTACGGCCAGGCCAGCATGAAGGCGTTGGCCAGCGCGTAGATGCCCCGGTCGCGGTAGGTGAGGACGCCGCCGTCGCGCTGGGTGTCGTGGTTGTCCACGAACACCGCCGCCGAGCCGGAGGGCAGGTGCCCCCAGGCCTCGCCGAAGTTGCGCAGGTAGGCGAGCCGTTCGGACCGGAAGACCCGGGCCAGGTCCTTGCCGTAGCGGAACTCGTGCACGTCGCCGTTGCCGGTGTACTCGCCCGGCTGGATCGGCTCGCCCGCACCGTGGATGACCTCCTGCACGAGGTACGCGGGCCGCGACAGCCGCGACTTCAGCGCCGCGATGTCGGCGGCCGGCATGTGCTTGCTGGCGTCCATCCGGAAGCCGTCCACGCCGAGGGAGAGCAGGTCGTTGAGGTACGCGGCGAGCCGGCCCCGCACGTAGTCGGACTCGGTTCTGAGGTCGGCCAGGTTGACCAGCTCGCAGTTCTGCACCTCGTACCGGTCGTTGTAGTTGACGATGTCGTCGTTCCCGTTGCGCCCGCAGTGGTGGAAGTCCTGCGTCTGGTAGGTGCCCGGGTAGTCGTAGTGGCCGTACGTCGAGCCGGCCCACCCGGTGCCGCCGCCGTCCTGGCCGGACATGTGGTTGACCACCGCGTCCACGATCACCTTCACCCCGGCGGCGTGGCACGTGTTCACCATGGACTGGAACTGGGCGCGGGTGCCCTTGCGTGACTCGATCCGGTAACTGACCGGCTGGTACGCGACCCACCACTGGGGGCCGCGGACGTGCTCCTGGGGTGGGGACACCTGCACGTAGCCGTAGCCCTTCGGGCCGAGCGTGCTCTGGCACTCGGCGGCGACCGACGGCCAGTTCCACTCGAAGAGCTGGACGATGACCTTCCGGGTGCCGCTCGGCGCCGCGGCGGCCCGGGGTGCGGTGACGGCGGTGGGAGCGAGCAGGCCGGCGACCAGGCCGGAGGCGAGGATCGCCGAACGGCGTCGGTGCATCGGAGACCTCCTGACAGGGGTGGGAGGACGGGGGTGGTGCGGCGGGGGAGGCCCTGGTTGCTGGGATCTTGCAGTCGGGGCTGAAATTTTCGGAAAGGTTACAAGCGTATTGCAGTGGCTGTCAACGCATGGACATACATCACTGCCTGTCGTCCTGGATGGCCAGTACACGCGCGACGGGGCCGGCCGGTTCGATCCGGCGCGGAAATTTCTCGGGCGCCGGTGATCCGCCCACGCCGACGCTCCGTACTGGAGAGGGGAGCGGAGTCGGCCGGCGGTTCGCCGCCACGGGACGATCGAGGAGCAGATGGCCCGCGTCAAGCAGAAGCAGAAGCCGACGGCCGTCCGGACCAGCGCCAGCAGCCGGGGCGTACGCGCCCCGTCCCGGTCCGCCGCGGCGGTGCTCGTGGTCTCCACGCTCGCCGCGCTGTGGGCGGCCGTCATGCTCACGGGCGCCGGCCAGCGCGCGTACGCGTACGGCTTCTTCTTCACCGAGTTCTTCGCCGGGGTGGTGACCCTGGTCGCGCTGAGCCTCACCGTGATGCTCGGCCTGCTCGCCACCGACCGGCTCGTGCTGCTGATCCGGCATCGCGTGCTGATGCAGTCCGCGCACCGGGCCACCGGTGTCCTCGGCATCGTCGGGCTCGGCTTCCACGTGCTCACCAAGGTGGCCACCGGCCGGGCGGCGAGCACCGACGCGGTGGTGCCGTTCGTCTCCGGCGGCGGGCTCTATGTCGGGCTCGGCACGGTGGCCGCGCTGCTCATGGTGGGCGTGCTCTGGACCGGCGTCGTACGTGCGCGCTTCGCGGGCGTCGGTCCGCGGTGGCTGTGGCGGGCGCTGCACTCCATGGCGTACGTCTCGTGGCCGTTCGCCCTGGTGCACGGGCTCAACGCCGGCCGCGCGGCGAAGTCCTGGGTGGTGCTGAGCTACCTGGCCTGCGTCCTGCTGGTCGTGCTCGCGTTGCTGGTGCGCCTCTCGGTCACGCTGGGCCGGCGCAGCCGCGAGCAGCACCAGGCCGCCGTCATGAACAAGGCCCTCGCGGGCCGGCCCGCCGAGGACGGCCGCGGACGGTCGCTGCTGGCGGGGCTGGGCAGCCGCGCCGAGGCCCGACGGGCGGCCCAGGCCGCCCGGGAGCGCCGCGAGGCCGAGTGGGCGCAGGCCACCGCCGAGTTCTCGGTGCCGGCGGGTGGCCGGCGACGCGACCCGGAGCGGTTCACGGTCCCGGTCGTGCCGCAGCCGGGCACCCTGCGCGAGTCCGCCCGACCCGACCGGCGCCGCCGGGACGAGGAGGCGGCGCGGTCGGGAGCGGCGACCTCCGGGCGGTCCACCCGCCGCCGCGACGGGGAGCGGGCGACGACCCGCAACCGGGGCGAGATGCGGGAGCCGAGCCGGTACCGGGACGAGGACGAGCGGGAGTCGGCGGCGATCCGGTCCCGCGAGGAGGAGCGCGAGTCGGTGGCCCGCCGGTCGCGGCGGCGCCGCGCGGAGGAGCCGGAACCGGCCCGCCGCGCCGGCGAACGCGACCGGCGCGAGACGGCGGTGCCGGCGGGGCGTCGCCGCCGGGGCGACGACGTCGACGACGCCACCCGGTACGCGCCGGTGTCCCGCAGGGCCGACGGGCCGGAGGAGCCCTGGACCAGCCCGCGCCGCTGGGAGAGCGCCGACCCGATCTCCGTCGAGCCCATCTCGGCCGGGCCGATCTCGGGCGGGCCGATCTCGGCCGGGCCGATCTCCACCGGGCCGATTTCCGCCGGGCCCGTCTCGGCGACGCCCACCAGCGGTGGACGGCACAGCGCCGACGACGACGTGCCGGAGGAGCCGGACTACTGGCGCCCGCCGGCCCGGTACGTGCCGGAGGACCAGCCCGCCGACGACACCCCGACGCTCGTCGACCTGGCGTCCAGGCGCGCCCGCAAGGCGGCCGGCGAGGGGCGCTCCGGCCGGCGCCGGCGCGCGAACGCCGACGCCGTGGACGGGGCGTACTGGGCCGGGCTGCGGGGTGAGGCCCGGTGACGAGGACGACCGTCCCGCCGGTGGCCTGCGTCGGCGAACCTCGCCTGACCGCCGGGTTCGCAGAGTTCGGCCGGCTCGACCTGGCGGCGCACGACGAGGTGCACGGCCCGGTCGGGCCGATGGAACCCGCCACGCTGCTGCGGCTCGCCGAGGGAATCCAGCTCAAGGGCAAGGGCGGGGCGAGCTTCCCGTTCGCCCGCAAGCTGCGCGCCGTGCTCGAATCCTGCGAGCGGCAGGACGCGAGCGCCGTGGTGGTGGTCAACGCCACCGAGGGAGAGCCGGCGAGCTGGAAGGACAAGGTGCTGCTCACCCGGGCGCCGCACCTCATCCTGGACGGCGCGGCGCTGGCCGCCTACGCGCTCGACGCCGAGGAGATCGTGATCGGCGTCGCCGACGACGGGGTGGGGCGGGACTCGATCATGGAGGCCCTCGCCGAGCGCCGGATGCCGGTGCCGTCGAGCGTGGTCACCGTCCCGCACCGGTTCATCTCCGGCGAGGGTGGCGCGCTGGTCAACGGCATCAACGGCCTGCCGCACATCCCGCCGGGCACCAAGAAGCGCTCCAGTGACTCCGGCGTGAGCGGACTGCCCACGCTGCTGTCCAACGCCGAGACGTACGCCCACCTCGCGGTGGCCGCCCGGCTCGGTCCGTACGAGTACGCCGCAGTCGGCACCGACGACGAGCCGGGCACCGTGCTGCTCACCGTCACCGGCGCGGCGGGTCGCCCGGCCGTGGTCGAGTGCGCCGCCGGCACCCCGCTGCGGGACATCCTCGACCTCTGCGAGGTGCCCGCCGGCCCGGGCATCCTGACCGGCGGCTACCACGGAAAGTGGATCACGGCGGAGGCCGCGGACCGCGCCGAGATCTCCCGCAAGGGGTTCGCCGCGGTCGGCGGCACCCTCGGCGCGGGGATCATGATCCCGCTCGGCGCCGACACCTGCCCGCTCGGCGAGGCGGCCCAGGTGGTGCGCTACCTGGCCGGTGAGTCCGCGGGCCAGTGCGGGCCGTGCCGGATGGGGCTGCCCGACCTGGCCCGGGCCGTGGACCTCGCGGTCGCGGGCAGCCAACCCGCCGACGTCGTCCGGGCCGCCGCCGGCGAGGTCAAGGGCCGCGGCGCGTGCAGCCACCCGGACGGTACGGCCCGGTTCGCGCTCTCCGCGATCGAGGTCTTCGCGGAGGACCTGCGCCTGCACTCCACCGGGGAGGGGTGCGGCCGGCGGGTGAAGGGCGTCATGGGGTTGCCCGGCGCGCCCGACCCGAACCCGCAGAAGCTCACCCTCGACTGGTCCCGCTGCGACGGTCACGGGCTCTGCGCGCACGTCGTACCCGACTTCATCCGCCTCGACGGCAACGGCTATCCGGCCTTCCCTCCCACGCCCGTGCCGACGTGGCTGCGGGCGGGCGCCATGAAGGCGGTCAAGGTCTGCCCCGAGCTGGCGCTGCGGCTGGCCAAGGCCGAGTAGCGGCCCGTACGGAAGGAAGGTCGCCGATGCGGACGATCGCGATGGGGGCGTCGACCCGCGGCGCTGTCGTGGTGGCGCTGCTCGCGGCGCTGGCGGTCGCCGGGTGCGGCGGCGGCCAGCCACCGCGGGTCGCCGGCCCGGCCGGGCCCGCCGGCACGGCGGCGGGAGGGTCTCGCGTCCCGGACGCCCTCGCCTTCACCGCCACCACCCTGGAAGGAGTCTCCTTCTCCGGCGCCGCGCTGGCCGGCCGTCCCGTGGTGCTGTGGTTCTGGGCGCCCTGGTGCGCCACCTGCGCGAGCCAGGCGTGGACGGTGGCCGAGGTCGCGCCGGCGTACCGCGAGACCGTCCCGATCGTCGGCGTGGCCGGCCTCGGCGAGCAGCGGGCCATGCGCGACTTCGTCACCGAGTTCGCGCTGGCCGGGACACCGCAGATCGATGACCGGGCCGGGGTGCTCTGGCGCCGCTTCGAGGTGGTCGAGCAGAGCACCTTCGTGATCATCGACCGCGACGGGCGGATCGTCCACCGGGGCTTCCTCGACGGGGAGGCGCTCACCGCCCGCCTCGCAACGCTCGCCGGCCGATGACCGCCGGGCTGCTGCTCGCGCTGACCGCCGGCATGCTCGCCGCGGTCAACCCGTGCGGCTTCGCGCTGCTGCCGGCGTACCTGTCACTGCTCGTGGCCGGGGAACCGGGCACCCGGGGCGCGGTCGGCCGGGCCCTCACCGCGGCGGCCGGGCTGACCCTCGGCTACGTGCTGGTCTTCGGGGCCTTCGGCCTGGCGCTCGCCCCGCTCACCGGATGGCTGCGACCCCGGCTTCCGTGGCTCACCGTCGTGCTCGGGCTGCTGCTGGTGGCCGCCGGCGCCTGGCTGCTCGCCGGCCGGCGGTTGCCCGCACCGGGCCGGCTCGCCCGGGCGCCCCGGCTCACCCGGTCGTTGCCGTCCGTGGTGCTCTTCGGGGCGGCGTACGCGGTGGCCTCGCTCGGCTGCGCGATCGCCCCGTTCCTGGCGACCGTCGTGACGAGCCTCCAGGCCGGGTCGACCGGGGCCGGCCTCGCGCTGTTCGGGGCGTACGCCCTGGGGATGGGTCTCGTGGTGGCGGTGGCCGCGCTCGGTGTGGCGCTGCTGCGCGACGGGCTGGTGGCCCGGCTGCGCGGCGCCGGCGCCCTGGTGCCCCGGCTCAGCGGCGCGGTGCTGGTGGCGGCCGGCGGCTACGTGGCCTGGTACGGCTGGTACGAGGCCCGCCTCGTCGCCGGACGCCGGGACGCCCTGACCGACCCGATCGTCGTCGCCGCCACCCGGGCCCAGCGCGCCCTGGCCGAGATGCTGGACGCGATCGGCCCGGCGCTCCTCACGGCGGTGCTGGCCGCGCTGCTCCTCGCCGTCGCCGCCCTGTCTCGCCGCCACGGACGCGCCGATCATGCAGGTGTGGTGGTGGACGAAGGTGGCGAGTCACCACCTACCGGGCACCACACCTGCATGATCGACAGCGAGGAAGGGCGGGTCAGCCCCTCGGGGTGAGGCGGTCGATGCCGAGCTTGTCGCGGAGCACCTCGGGCACCAGCACCGAGCCGTCGGCCTGCTGGAACTGCTCCAGGATGGCCGGGAAGAGCCGGCTGGTGGCCAGCGCCGAGCCGTTCAGTGTGTGCACGAAGCGGGTCTGCTTGCCGCCCGGCTCCCGGTAGCGGATGGCCGCCCGGCGCGCCTGGTAGTCGCCGCCCCAGGAGACCGACGACACCTCCTTGTACCTGCCGGTGCTCGGCATCCACACCTCGACGTCGAGGGTCTTGCGCATCGCGGCGCTGGCGTCGCCGGCCGCGAGCAGGCTGGTCTGGAAGTGCAGGCCCAGCTTCCCGACCAGACCCTCCACGTGGTCGACCATCGACGCCAGCGCGTCGTCTGCCTGATCCGGCAGGGTGAACTGGAAGATCTCCACCTTGTTGAACTGGTGGCCGCGTACGGTGCCGCGCTCGTCCGAGTGCGAGCCGGCCGCCTCGCGCCGGTAGCACGGCGTGTAGGCGAACGCCTTCAGCGGCAGGCTCGCCGTGTCGAGGATCTCGTCCTGGTACGCCCCGAGGATCGCCGTCTCCGCCGTGGGCAGCAGGAACTGCCCGCGCGGGGCGGACTGCCGGTCGAGGTGGTAGACGTCGTCGTAGAACTTCGGGAACTGCCCGGCGGCGAAACCGGCGCTGTCCAGCAGGAGGTGCGGCGGGAGCAGGAACTCGTAGCCGGCCGCGATGTTCTGCTCGATCAACCAGTTGAGCAGCGCCCACTCCATCCGGGCGCCCACACCCGTGTACATCCAGAAGCCCGAGCCGCCGAGCTTGACGCCGCGCTCGTGGTCGACCAGGCCGAGGGCCCGGCTCAGTTCCACGTGGTCGCGGACCTTCTCGATCGCGGGCGGCTCGCCGAAGGTGCGGACCACCCGGTTGGCCTCCTTGCCACCGGCGACCACGTCGTCGGCGGGCAGGTTGGGCAGCTCGCTCATGGCGGTGCGCAGGCGGGCCTGCACCTCGTCCAGCTCGGACTCCAGCTGGGCGAGCTGCTTGCGCTCGGCCTCCGGCGCGGTGACCGGCGGCTCGACGCCGGCCCGCTTCGCCTCCGCGTACGCCCGGGCCTCCGCCTTGCGGCGCTGCCGATCGGCGTCGATCTCGCTGATCAGGGCGCGGCGCTCCTGGTCGAGCCGCTGGATCTCGTCCAGTGCCCGGTTGACCTCGGCGGGATCCAGACGCTTCGCCAGCGCGGTCGCCACCGCCTCGCGATCCTTCCGGATCAACTCCATGTCGAGCATGCTGCTCCGTACGCCTCCGTTGCGAGCTTCGGGTGGATCCACCGAATGCTACCGTCGCGGCCCGCCACGGATTCGGCCGGTCAGAGCCGGATGGGCATGAGGATCGAGAAGGCGTCCCCGTCGTCCGGGCGGCGCAGCGCCAGCGGGGCGATCGGGCCGTCCAGCTCCAGCACCAGCTGCGGCCCGCCGGCCGCGTCCAGCGCGTCGAGCAGGTACCCGCCGTTCACCCCGACCCGCAGGTCGTCCGGCCCGACCGGCTCGTCCGGGCCGACCAGCCGCAGCGCGCCGCGGTCGTCGAGGCCCAGCACGGTCACCGCGATCGGCACACCGTCGTGCTCCCGCGCGACCGTCGGAGCGTCGGGGCCCCGCAGCGCGGCCGCGAGCGCCGCCGTGTCGACCGGGACGCGGTGGACCGGCGGGCCCCCCACGGCCGCCCGCACCAGCCGGTGGTAGTCCGGGAAGTCGTACGGCAGTGCGGCGCCGGTCACCACCCGGCCGGCGACCGAGACGGCGATCGCGTCGCCCTCGACGGTCAGGTGGGCCTCCGGGGTGGTCCCGGCCCCCGTGTCGAGCAGGGCCCGGACCTCGTCGACGAAGCCCGCCGGGGCGAGCACCCGGGCCGGCGGCCCGTCCGCCCGGGTGGCGGCGGCCCGGGCCACCGCGAGCCGGTACCGGTCGGTGGCGACGAGCCGGATCCCGTCCGGCTCGACGTCCAGCAGGACGCCGGTGCTGGCGGGCAGGTCGGGGTCGGTGCCGACGGCGAACCGGACGGCGTCGACGGCGCGTGCCAGGTCGACGCGGGACAGCACGAGACGGGTGGTCATGGCGGGCTCCTCGGGGCCGATCAGCGTACGGATCCGGGAGAGCTCGCGGCGGGCGTCGGCGAGACCGTCCTCCAGCCGGCGCAGGTGCGCGTCCAGCAGCCGGTGCACGGCGGCCGGCTCGGCCCGCACCGCGGCGGCGATCTCGGGCACCGGCATGCCGACCCGCCGCAGCCCGGCCACCAGTCGCGCCGGGGCCACCTGCGCGTCGGTGTACCAGCGGTAGCCGGTCACCGGGTCCACCCGGGCCGGCACCAGCACCCCTGCCGAGTCGTAGAACCGCAAGGCGCTGACCGTGAGGCCACTGGCCCGGGCCAGCTCGCCGATGCTGCGCAGTCCGCTCTCCACGCCCGGAATCCTGTCGCCTCGACCTGGTCGAGGGTCAAACCCGGTCGAGCACACGGAAGGTGATCCCCGCGCGGTCGAGGCGGGTCAGCAGCGCCTCGCCCATCGCGGCGACCGGGGTGAGCTGGCCGGCGGCTGGGGGCAGGTCGTCCAGGGCCAGGCACAGCGCCGATTCGGCGAGCATCTTCGCCGTCTCGTCGTAGCCGGGGTCGCCGCCGGCCACCTCGGTGTGTACCCGCCGGCCGCCGCCCGCGCCCACGAACCGGATCCGGAACCACGACCGCGCCCGCTGCTCCGGGGACGGTCCCTGACCGGAGGTGAGCCGGCCGAGCAGCCAGCGCCGGGTGGGAGGCAGCTGCACGAGGCCGGCCACGGCGCCGAGCCCCACCACGCCGGCCAGCACCGTGGGCAGCCGCTTCACGGCCGCGAAGTGCCGGTAGCGGAAGTCCGGGCCGTACTCCGGGCGGGCGGCCGCCGTGCGCCGGACCACCTGGGGGTCGATGGTGGGCAGCGGCACCGCCCACATGCCCAGCTCGGCGGAGCGGGCGATCCGGCCCGGCACCGCCCGGACCCGCCGGCCCTCGGGGCGCGGCTCCACCGCCCGCCGCTCCCGCGCCGCCCGGCTCGCCTCGGCGCGGCGGGAGAAGGCGAGGAGCGCCGACTGGTACGTGCCGGCGGAGATCCGCCCGCCGGCCCGGACGAAGCCGTCCACCGTGATCGGCACGTCGGCGGGCAGCTGCCGTACGGTGAACCACGCGCCCAGGTCGTGCGGCACCGAGTCGAAGCCGCAGGCGTGCACGAGACGCGCGCCGGTGCGCACCGCCTCCGCGTGGTGGCGCAGGTACATGAGGTCGACGAACTCGGGTTCGCCGGTGATGTCCAGGTAGTCGGTGCCGGCGCGGGCGCACGCGGCCACCAGCGGCTCCCCGTGGTGGACGAACGGGCCCACCGTGCTGGCCACCACCCGGGCGCACGCGGCGAGCGCGTCCACCGACGCGGGATCGGACACGTCGGCGGTCACCAGCGGCAGCCCGCCGAGCCCCGGATCGATCGCGGCGAGACGCTCGCGGACGGCGGCGAGCCTGCCCGGGTCGCGGCCGGCCAGCGCCCACCGCAGCCCGGCCGGCGCGTGCCGGGCCAGGTACTCGGCGGTCAGGCCGCCGGTGAACCCGGTCGCGCCGAACAGCACCACGTCGTACGTCCGCTCCCCGGCCATCCCGCGAGTCTGCCACCCGCCCGTCCGCGCCGACAGCGGACGAGGTCCGCAGGCTCCCGTCCCGTCCCGCTCCGGCCTCGCCGACCGGTTCCGCGGAAGGCCACTCGCCCCGAAGGGGTGAACGGCCCCCGGCCGGGTAACCGCCCGCCGACCGGGGGAGGAACGCGTCCGTGGGGGTGGGCCGGATGCCGGAACAGCGAAGCGGCGCGCGGGTGGGTACGGCGCAGCGGGGGCCGACCGGGTCGCCGCTGCTGGCGTCCCGGCTCACGCCGCCCGCGCCGCCCGAACCCGTGGTGGCCCGGCCCCGGTTGCTGCGCCGGCTCGACGCCGGCAGCGCCGGGCCGGTCACGCTGGTGAGCGCCCCGGCGGGCTGGGGCAAGACGACCCTGCTCGCCTCGTGGATCCGGCTCGTGGGCGGCAGCGCGGGGGAGGGCGCCGAGGTGCGGCCCGACGGCAGCGTCGACCCCACCTCCGCACCGGTGCCGGCCTGGGTGTCGGTGGAGGTGGGCGACGACGGCGAACGGCTCTGGTCGTACCTGGCGGCGGCGCTGCGGGACACCACCGACGCGGCGGGGGCGGGGCCGGTTCCGGATCATCCGCCGCGCCCCGACCAACTGGAGCTGCTGGCCGCCGCCCTCGCCGCCCGTGAGCGCCCGGTGCTGCTGGTCCTCGACGACCTGCACCGGGTCACCGACCCGGCGGCGCTCACCGGCCTGGAGTTCCTGCTCCGCCACGCCGAGCAGCGGCTGCGCCTGGTCGTCGGGGCGCGCGCCGGGCTCCCACTGGCCGTGCACCGGCTCCGGCTCGCCGGAGAACTCACCGAGATCGGGCCGGACGACCTGGCCTTCACCGACGACGAGGTGGCCGACCTGTTCGCGGCGCACGGCGTCCACCTGCCCGGCGCGGCCCTGCGCCGGTTGCGGGAACGGACCGGTGGGTGGCCCGCGGTGCTCCGGTTCGCGGCGCTGGCACTGCGCCGGCAGCCCGACGTCACGCGGTGGGTCGAGCGGTTCGGCGGTGACCAGCCGGAGATCGCCGGATACCTGCACGAGGAGGTGCTCGCGGCGGTCGAGCCCGAGGCCCGTGACCTGCTGCGCCGCACCGCCCTCGCCGAGACGGTCTGCGCCGACCTGGCCGACGCCCTCACCGGACGGGGCGACTCGGGACGGGTGCTGGGCGACCTGGCCGGCGACGGCGGCCTGCTGACCCGCGACGACAGCCGGCCCCCCTGGTACCGCTGCCACCCGCTGCTCACCGACCTGCTGCGGGCCGAGCTGAGCCGGGTGCCCGACGACGAGCTGCGCGAGCTGCACCTGCGGGCGGCCGGCTGGTACGCCGACAACGGGCGGCCGGCCGACGCGCTGCGGCACGCGCTGACCGCCGGCCGGTGGGACCTGGCCAGCGAGATCTTCGTCGCCGAGTGGCCGGAGCTGGCCCCGTACGACGGGGTCGCCTCCGCTGGGCCCGCCCCCACGCCACCGCCGCCCGAGGCCGTGCGGCGTGACCCGGAGGTGGCGTTGGCCTGCGCCGCCGAGCGGGCCCACGCCGGTGACGGCACCGCCGCGGCGGCGCACCTGCGTACGGCGGTCACCCACGCGGGCACGCTGCCCGTGCCGCACCGCGACCGCTTCCTGCGGCTGGCCACCGCGCTGGAACTCACCCTGGCCCGGCTCGCCGGCGACCCTGCCGAGGTGCGCGCCGCGGCGGCCCGCCTCGTCCGCAACCGCATCGCCCCGGCGGCACGTACCGGCGGGGCGGCGACCGCGGAGGAGACGCCGGGCCCGACCGGTGGGCCGCGGGGCGGCGCCACCGAGGACGCCGACCTGCGCGCGTTCGCGGGCACGGCGCTGGGGCTCACCGAACTGGCCGAGGGGCAGCTCCCGGCGGGACGGTTCGCCCGGGCGCTCGCGGCGGCGCGGGAGGCCGGCCGCCCGCGCACGGAGCTGGTGTGCGCGAGCCGGTCCGCGCTGCTCCAGGCGGTACGCGGCGAGCTGCGCGCCGCCGAGGCGTCCGCCCGGGAGGCCCTGGCCATGCCCGCCTGCCACGGCTGGGCCTGCCGTGTGGACTGCGGGTACGCCTACCTCGCCCTGGCCGTGGTGGCGCTGCACCGGGACCAGCCCGAGGAGGCCGCCGCGAACCTGGCGCTCGCGGCGCCCGCGACCGGCGACGAGCGGAACGGGAGGCCGCCCGGCGCACGGGTGCCGGCCGGGGAGGCCACCGCGGCCGCTGTGGCGGCGCTCTGCCGGGCGTGGCTGCGGCACGACCGGGGCGATGCGGCGGCCGCCCAGCGGCTGCTGGCCGAGGCCCGCGCCCGGACCGCCGACCGGCCGGGTGGGGCGGAGCTGGCGCACCTGCTGGTGGCGGCCGACGCCGACCTGCGTGCCGACCGCGGCGACCTCGACAGCGCACGGGGACTGCTGGCCGAGCCGGTCCGGGACCGCGCCGAGCCGGTGGAGCCGCTGGCCGTGGCGCTGGCCCGGGTCGAGCTGCGGGCCGGCGACGCGCGCGCCGCCGGCCGGGTGCTGCCGGACTGGCAGGCCCCGGAGGCGGCCGCCTGGCCGTTGCCGGTACGGCTGGAGGCCGGCCTGCTCGACGCGGTCCTGGCGCAGCGGGGCGGGGACGAGCGGCGGGCTGGCCGGCTCCTGGAACAGGTGCTCGACCTGGCCGCCCCGGAGGGCTTCCGGCGGGTGTTCCTGCGCGCCGGGCCCGGCGTACGGGACCTGCTCGCCGCCCACCTCGACACCGGCACGGCGCACTGGTCGACCGTGAGCGACCTGGTCCGGGGCGCGGACGAGCCGACGGACCGGGCGCCCGTCGAGCCCGGGCCGACGCTGGACGAGCCGCTCACCGAGCGAGAGTTGACGATCCTGCGCTACCTGCAGAGCATCCTGTCCAACGTGGAGATCGCCAGCGAGCTGTCGCTCTCGGTCAACACGGTGAAGACGCACGTGCGCAACATCTACCGCAAGCTCGACGCGACCCGCCGCCGCGAGGCGGTGCGGCGGGCGCGCGAGCTGCGGCTGATCTGAGACGGCCGGGAGGGCGCGAACGCCCGAGCCCCGGCCTTACGTCTCCGCCGCGGCGTCGACCGCGGCCAGCAGGTCGGCCAGGGAGTACCCGCCGTCGTGCCGGACGTCGTTGAGGAACAGCGTCGGCGTCCCGTTCACGCCGCTGCGGATGCCGCCCACGAAGTCCCGGCGTACCCGGTCGGCGTGCGCCTGGCGCTCCACCTCGGCGCCGATCTCGTCGGGAGGCATGCCGAGCTGCTCGACGCCGAGCGACAGGTGCACGGGGTCGAGCTGGTCCTGGTGTTCGAAGAGCCAGTCGTGCATCTCCCAGAACTTGCCGCGCGCACCGGCCGCCTCGGCCGCCTCGGCGGCGCTCTCGGCGTACGGGTGGACATTGGCGATCGGGAAGTGGCGGTAGACGAGGCGTACCGTGCCCTCCCGCTGCCGGAGCAGCTCGTGCAGGTTCGGGTACGCGGCCCCGCAGTACTGGCACTGGAAGTCGCCGTACTCGACGACGGTCACCGGGGCGTCGTCCGCGCCCCGGACATGGTCGGCTCCGGTCACCGGCGTCCGCAGACGGGCGGTGACCTGCAGTGGCGTTGTCATCCGGCCATCACCTCACGATTGCTGCACAACCGCTCCAGCGCGTCGAGGATCCCGTCGGCGCCCGGGTTGACGTCCGGCGGGGAGACGTGGCTCCACGCCACGGTGCCCTTCTGGTCGAGCACCACGAGGGCCCGGTCCGCCTCTCCGCTCGGCGCGTACGCGCCGTAGGCGCGGGCCACCGCACCCTTGGGCTCGAAGTCGGCGAGCAGCGGAAAACGAATCCCCTGGCTCTCCGCGAAGGCCCGGTGCGACCAGATGCTGTCCACCGAGATGCCCAGCACCGCCGCGCCGTACCGCTCGAACTCCGGCATGGCGGCCTGGTAGAGCGCCATCTGGTCCCCACAGACGGGGCTCCAGTCGGCCGGGTAGAACGCGAGCACGACCGGGCGGCCACGGTAGTCGCCCGGCCCGGTGCGGCGCCCGTCCGGGGTGGCCGGCAGCGCGAAGTCGGGCGCCGGCCGCCCCGGCCCGATCAGACCGTTCGGATCAGTCATGACTCCCACACTGGCCGCCGCCCGGGTGAGGGCGGGTCACCCGGCCGGGGTGGTTCTAGCGGAGCGCCGGGGCCACGGCGATCCGGTTCTGCACCTCCCGGATGCCCGGCGCCGACCAGGCGACGCGCTCCACCTCGGCACGCTCGGGCATGGAGTGCACCAGACCGCTCAGCAGCACGGTGTCGCCGTGCACCCGCACCGTGACCCGCTCGGCCTCGGTGGCCCGGTTGCGGGCCAGCGCGTCGACGATCCGGCGGGCGAGGTCCGAGGTGTCGGGCCGGGTCGCCGGGCGGACGGTGAGCCCGTTGCTGACGCCGCGTACGCCGGCGAGCCGGCTCACCGACCGTTCGGCGGCGCGCCGCTGGTACTCCCACTCCACGTCGCCGTGCAGCGTGACCCAGCCGCCGGAGACGGTCGCCTGCACCTGCTCCACCGGCACGAAGGCGTCCCACTCCAGGGCGTGCCCGACGGCTGCGGCGATGTCCGGGTCGGCCCGCTCGGCCCCGCCGGGCAGCTGCACGGTCAGGTCGTTCGCGACCGCGCGGACCCGGGTCACCCGGTGCGCGGCCCGTTCGGCGGCCCACTTCTTGGCGTAGCTGTCCACCCGGCCGCTCAACGTGACCACGCCCTCGGACACGGACACCCCGATCTCGTGCGGCCGTACCCGGGGTTCCCAGGTCAGCTCGTCGAGGACGTCGGACTGGATGTCCTGGTCGGTACGCGTGACGGTCTCGGTGGCCATCTGTCCCTCCTCCCGGTGCGCGGGGCGGCCTCACGGCACGGACGCCGCCTCCACGCGATGGTGCCGCCGCCCGGGGTGAGCCGTCCTCGCCCGACGGGGGTGAGCGGCGGTCCGGGCCCTGGGAGCACCACCGCCGCCCGGCCGGCGCGCGCGGCACCCTAGGCTCGCCCTGGTCCCACCCCGAGGAGGTACGACATGGGTCCGATCCGGACGGCCTACCTGACCGCCGCGCGTTCGGCCGTACGACTGCTGGGCGATCCGGCCGTCGCGCGGTTGTGGAACAGCCCCAGCGCGCTCGCCGAATTCGGTGTCGCCGGCCTGGCCGGGCACCTGGCGTCGCAGGTCTTCCAGGTGGAGGCGGTGCTGGCCGAGCCCGTACCGCCCGGCGAGCCCATCGACCTGCTCGACCACTACGCGCGCGGGGTGTGGGTCGGCGCGGGCGTCGACGCGGAGGTGAACGTGGGCATCCGCCGCGTCGGCGAGAAGATCGCGGAGGAGGGGCCGGACGCCCTCACGGCCCGGACCGCGGAGGCGGTGCAGCGGCTCGCCGAGGCGCTGGCCGCCGAGCCGGCGCAGCGGGTGGTCCACCTGGCCCGGGGCCCGTGGTCGCTCACCCTGGACGACTTCCTCACCACCCGGCTCATGGAGATCGCGGTGCACTCCGACGACCTCGCGGTCAGCGTCGACGTGCCCACCCCGGACCTTCCCGCCGAGGCGATCGACCCGGTGGTCTCGCTGCTCGCCCGGCTCGCCGTACGCCGGCGCGGCCAGCCGGCCGTGCTGCGCGCCCTGGCCCGCGCCGAGCGGGCCCCCGCCGACGTCACCGCATTCTGACGGGCTGGACGCTTCCCGACCGTGACGGTGCCGCCGTGGCGACACCGTCACGGCGCGGATCACTCCAGGTTGGCGGGAGAGCTGGGCCGGTCCACGTCGACGAACTCGATGTCGTCGACCGCCCGGTCGTCGCGGCTGCCGGCGGCTCGGGCGGCGGTGCCGGCGGCCCAACCGACGGCGGCGCCGACCAGGGCCGCGGCGACCAGCAGGGTCCAGGGCAGTGCCGGCCGGCGGCCGGCGAGCGCGTCGAAGGCGAGGCTGGCCCGGCGCCGGGCCTCCTCGGCGGCGGTGCCCACGAGGTCACCGGCCTCGTCGCCGAGACGGTGACCGCCGCGCCGGGCGGAGCGGGCGGTGTCGCGGACGCTGTCCCCGGCGGAGCTGACGGCGGAAGCCAGGTGCTGCCACGCCTGGTCCGCGATCCGCTCGGGTCTGCTGCGGCGGTCGAGCAGGGTGGTTCCGAACATCGGGGTTACCTCCTCGGGGTGCCGGCGCGGACGGTCGCTGGCTGCTCGGCCGTCCGTCCCGGCGCGTCACGGTTGGCCTCCTCCGCCAGTGCCCCGCCCCCCGACTGCGCAAACCCGCCGGCCCGGGCGGTCGCTCAGCGCAGGACGGCCACCGTGACGCCCCGGGCGAAGTCGTCGTCGTCATCGTCGTCGTCCCCGCCGCCGAACCCGCAGGCCAGTACGAGGGCGAGCAGGGCGGCCACGCCGGCCAGGCCGGCAAGTCTCTTGATCATCGATCGTCCTCTCCGTCGCGGGTGGGCTCCCGGCCGATGCTAGGCAGCTCCCGCAACGGCGCCGGGCGGAGTCGATCATGAATGCCCCACCCCGCGCACCCTCATGATCACCAGAGGTTGGCCGGGGCGGCACGTGCCGTTTCGTCCCGGCTGGGCGGCACGGGTTACCCTGGGTCCGCGACGCATGAGTCGTGGCGAATCGTTGAACGAACAGACGAAGAGAAGAGTCGGGACAAGGGCGACAACACGTGCCCTGATCCGCGAAATGCTCATCCCTCAGGGGTGGCGACCAAGGCCGTCGGAGGAATACTCTCGGTCGCGGCCCGCGTACTGATGAGGCGCCCGGGGGACGGGCGGGTGGAGGTGCTCGCGTGAGCCTGTCGATCGTGAAGTCGGTTCTGTCCGGTGGTGTGGTGGAGATCGCCCCGCGGGGCGAGATCGACGTCGACACCGCGTACGAGGTGCGCGAGGCGATCGCCGAGGTGCTGGCCAAGGGCCGTCCGGAGCGCATCGAGCTCAACATGCGCCTGGTCACCTTCATCGACTCCGTGGGCATCAGCGCCATGGTCGCCGGCTTCCAGACCGCCGAGGTGAGCGGCGTGAAGCTCGTGGTCACCGAGCCGAGCCGCTTCGTGCACCGGCAGCTCTGGGTGACCGGCCTGCTCGGGCTGTTCGGCGCGCCCGAGCCCTACTACGCGGGCGCCCCCACGCCCGAGGTGCTGCCGGGCGCCTGACGCCCGGGGCGTTCACTCCCCGTCGAGGCCCGAGAGGTCCACGTCACCGACCTCGCTCACGGCGCGGATCGCCGTGACCGAGGCGTACCCGTGGGCCAGCAGCGCCACGTCGGTGCCGGCCTGCGCCGCCTGGCCGGGCTCCTGCAACGAGGTGCGGACGAAGCCGTGCCCGGTCTCGGCGACGGTCATCTGCACCTGGCCGAAGGTGGCCAGCGAGCCGCGACGCACCCCGCGCAGCCGCCCGTGCGGCAGGTCGGGGGCGTTGACGTTGAGCACGCTCTCCGGCGGCGCGGCGGTGAGACGGGGGAGTAGGTCCAGGGCGACGCGGGCGGCGGTGGACCAGTGCCGCTCGGCGTCCCGTACGCGCCCGGCGGCGGCCACCGCGGCCCCACCGCTGGCGGCGGTCGCCTCACCCGCGGACAGCACGTCGAGCGAGACCGCCATGGCCCGGCAGCCGTTCGCGGCGGCCGTGAAGGCGGCGCCCACCGTGCCGGAGTGCAGGATGGCCCGGCCGGCGTTCGCGCCCCGGTTGACGCCGGAGAGAACCAGCGACGGGGGCGGCCCGAACGCGCCGTGCATCGCGATCAGCGCGATGAAACCGGGCGAGCCCCCCACGCCGTACGCCGGGACGCCGGGCAGCTCGGGCAGCGGATGGTCGCGGACCACGACGTGCCCCTCCCGCTCCACGGCGGTCATCGACGCGCTGGTGCCGCTCGCCTCCTCCAACGGGGCGGCGACCACCACGTCCAGGCCCCGGTCCACGGCGGCCCGGGCCAGCGCCAGGATGCCGGGCGCGCCGATGCCGTCGTCGTTGGTCACCAGTACGCGTGTCGTCATCGCTCGATCACCCGGTCGGCCAGCTCGTCCGGAGTGGTCCGTTCCTGCGGGCGCGTGCCGGCCGGGACGAGCCGCACCCGGTCGACGAGCCCGGCGATCGAGTCCGACCGCCCGGTGCCGAGGCCGTGCCGGGTGACGTTCAGGGCGCCCGCCGCCGCGCCCGTCCGGATCGCCGTGCGCAGGTCACCGCCCCCCGCCACCACGGCGGCGACGCCGGCCGTCATCGAGTCGCCCGCGCCGCGCGGATCCGCCGCCTGGAGGCGGGGCATCTCCACCTCGAACAGTTCCCCGTCGACGAGCGCGAGCGCCGGGCGGTCGGCACGGCTCACCACCACGCTCTCGGCGCCCGCCGCGTGCATGTCGTACATGGCCCGGGACAGCTGCTCCTCGTCGTCGTCCGCGGCGCGGCCGTCCCGGATCAGCTCCTCGTGGCTGACCTTGAGGAAGAACACGCCGCTGTCGAGCACCGCGGTGAGGTGCTCTCCCGAGAGGTCGACCACCACCCGGCCGCCGTTGGCGCCGAGGTCGGCGGCGAAGCGCCGGTACAGGTCCGGCGGGACCAGCGCGGGATCGTTCGGCCCGCTGAGGACGCTCACGGGCGCCCGCAGGCCCTCGCCGAGCGCGAGGTTGTAGAGCTCGTCCAGCTCGTGCCGGCTCAGGGGCTGGCCGGGCACGTCGACGATCTCCTGCCGGGAGCCCTCCCGCCGGTCGTGGACGTACCCGCCGCTGCCGCCGGAGTCCCGGACCACCACCTTCAGGTCCACGCCCTCGCTCACCAGCAGTGGCTCCAGGACCTGGCCGATCTCGCCGCCGAGCGCCGTGCAGAGCACCACCTCGCCGCCGAGCGACATGATCATCCGGGCCTGCCAGACGCCCTGACCGCCGGGATGCAGGTGGATCTCCGGCTGGCCGGTGGGTTGGTCCACGGTCACCGTCAGCAGCGGCGTGGGAGCGAAGACCATCACGTGCCCGCTCATCGGCGTACCCCCTGCCTCTCCGTCACCCGTCACGATTCCCCGACGGATGACCGGCATGCGACCGGTATCCGAAAGCGCGGTATCCGATCGGTGACCGCGCGGGGCGTTGCCAGCCCGGTCGGCGTACGCGACGATCGGGCGACCGACGGCGGCGGGAGACGGTGTGCTCAGGCGGGATTCCTTCAGTTACACCGTCCAGGCGCGATGCTCGCTCTCCGACGCGGCCGCGCTGCTCGCGGATCTGAGCCGGCAGGGCGACCTGCACCCGCTGATCGTACGGGTCCGCCGGCTCCCGCCCCGGCCCGGCGCGCAGG
The DNA here is from genome assembly GCF_003626655.1 of Micromonospora costi. Lineage (GTDB taxonomy): Bacteria > Actinomycetota > Actinomycetes > Mycobacteriales > Micromonosporaceae > Micromonospora > Micromonospora costi. The sequence goes on along the minus strand of NZ_RBAN01000002.1, from coordinate 1,080,125 downwards.
CCAGCTACACCATCTCCGACCGGCTTCCCGCCGGGCCGGTTCGCTTCCCGACGCGCTACCGGGCCGACGTCCTGGTCACCACTCCCGAGGAGATCGTCACCGTGGCCCGGCAGTGGCCGGCCACGACCGTGCGCAACCACACCCGGCTGCGGGCCGAGCCGGGTGGGCTGGTCCGGGTCGACGTCGAGATCACGCTGGCCGCGCCCGCGCCGCTGTTCCCGTACGCCTTCCGGCAGGCCCGCGCCGCGCACCTGGCGCTGGCGGCCCGGCTCGGCGCCGTGCTCGACCGCGACCCCGACGACCCGGCCGTGCGGGACTGAGGTCGCCCGCTGCGGGCGGACCGCCGCCACGCCGCGCCGGGCTGGGACGGCAGCGACGCCCGGCCGCCACGTCGTCAGGCCGCGCCGCGTCCGGCCGGGGCGGGCCGTCGGGGTGCGGCCGGTACGGCCCGCCGCGTCCGCCCCCACGGTTTGTACGTCGAGAGTACGGTCGCGACGACCATCAGGCTGGTCGACACGGCAGGCGCGATCACCAGGTCGGCCCGGTCCCGCGGCGGCAGGGCCGCGCCGAGGTCGCCGGCGGCGCGCAGGTTCGGCATGAGCAGGAACAGCACCAGCCCGACCATCACCGTGGTGATCAGCAGTTTGACCAGCACCCAGCGGTACCGGAGCAGCCCCCACGGTGTGAGCAGCGCGCTGACCACGCCGACGACCCATGTGAGGATGCTCAGCGGCGCGAAGAGGACCGTGCCGACCAGCGCCGCGACGGGGTAGACCGTGGCCGGGTCGGCGCCCCGCAGCACGGCGACGCCGAGGGTGAGCAGCACCAGGTCGGTGCCGAGCCACCCCAGGGAGGTGACCAGGTGCAGGGTGAGCAACGCCTTGCGCGTGGTGGGTCTGGTCCGAGTCATGCCCCCGATGCTGCCGGCGGACGGGCGGGGGATCGTCGGTCGACCGACGACACCGCGCCTACGCTCCGGGACGTACCGGAGGGGGCCCGGGTGCGTACGCCGGGTGGCCCGCCGCACCGACGGGCCACCCGGGTCGCGGCGTCAGTACACCGAGAGGTGCACGTGGTTGGTGTGGTCGCTGGAAGGGTCGCCACCAGCCCCGCTGTACGACTTCCACCCGCTGCTGGGCAGCCAGATCTGCCGGTACCAGATCACGTAGAGCACGGCCAACCGGTCGGCGTTGCGGATGAAGTACGCGGCCAGGTTGTTGCCGTACGTCTTGTCGCCGCCGGTCGCGTCGCCGCCGAACCCGTCCTTCTGGGCGGCGAAGTCGCAGGCGCGGCCCTTGGGATGCTCCCCCGAGCCGCCGTCGCGGTGGCAGGAGACGTACCGGGTGAAGCCGGCGGCCTTGGCCTGGTTGAGCGCGTGCAGCATGCGCGGGGTGATGCACCCGGACGCGGGCGTCGGGTCGTTGACGCTGCACGACTCGGACGGCCACGAGCCGTCGGAGTTGCGCGGCGCCGGGGCCGCGTTCGCGGTGGACGTGCCCCGGTTGGAGCCGCCGGAGGAACCGGACGCCGAGGCGTTGGCCACCTCGAGCGCGCGCTCGGCCTGCTCCTTGCGCTTGGCCATCACCGTGACCTGCTTACGCTGCTCGGTGATCTCGCCGCCGAGCGCGGTGCGGGTGCGGTTGACCTCCTCCCGGGTCTCCTGGAGGTCGCGCAGCGCCCGGTCCTCCTTGGCGGCGACCACCTCCAGCTCGGCCGCGCGGTCCAGGAAGCCGTCCGGAGTGTTGCTATTGAGCAGCGCGGAGACCGTGCCGAGACGGCCGGTGCGGTAGGCCACCTCGGCGATCTCGCCGACCTTGCCGCTGCGCTCGGCCAGCTCCGCCTCGGTCGCCTCGAGCTGGTTGGTGAGCTGCTTCTGCCGCTCGACCGAGCGGGCGAGGGCGCTCTTCGCGTCCAGCCAGCCCTTGCTGGCGGCTTCGAGTTGGGCGCGCAGGCTCGGGGTGCCGCCCTCCGGGTCCTGCCCGGGTGCCGCGGCGGGAAGGGCGGCCGGGGGAGCGGCCACGGCGGCGCCGGAGGTGATCGCGACGCAGAGAGCGAGCGTCGCGGCGATCAGGGCCGCCGTGCGGGCGGCGCGTCGTCGTACGGGTGCCACTACTGGCATGCACATGTCCTTCCGTCAGCCGCCGACCGGGTTAGCTGACGGGTTCGGGACGGAAGATCCCTACCGCTGACGCGGATGCACCCCAGGAACGTGGTTCCCCGGCTCGCCCGCACGGGCGATTAGGCGACGGCCGCCGCCGGCACCGGTGGGTGCCGCCTGGCGGAGGCCGGGACAGAGCCTACCGGGACGGACGGGACGGATGCAGCAGTTGTGACGGTACGTGTCGGTGTGGTGACCGATAAGTGGGGTGCTCGTGCCCAAAGACGGGCAAAGAGCTACCACTCGGCCGGCCCGCAGATCCCCGGGGTGGCGCCCGGCTCGGTCTGCAGGGTGGCGTGCTCGATGTGGAAGTCCTCGCGCAGGGCGGTCCGCGCCGCCGCGAGCACGGCGCCCACATCGGCGCCGGGGGCCATGGTGAGGTGCGCCGAGGCCACCTCCATCCCCGAGGTGAGCGTCCAGACGTGCAGGTCGTGGACGCCGGCCACGCCGGGCACCGCCGCCAGCCGGTCGTGCACCGCGGTCACCTGGAGGTGCTCGGGTGCGGCCTGGACCAGGATGCGCACCGCCGCGCGGCCGAGCCGCCAGGTGCGGGGGAGGATGAACACGCCGATGGCCACGGCCACGACCGGGTCCGCCCACCACCAGTCGGTCACCGCGATGAGCGCGGCCGCGCCGATCACGCCGAGTGAGCCGAGCAGGTCGCCCAGCACCTCGAGGTACGCGCCCTGGAGGTTGATGCTCTCCCGCGCTCCGGAGCGCAGCAGGGCGAACGCGACCACGTTGGCGAGCAGGCCCAGGACGGCGACGGCCAGCATGGGGCCGGCGAGCACCTCGGGTGGCGCGCCGAACCGGCCGACCGCCTCGACCACCACGTAGACCGCGACCCCGGACAGCAGCACCGCGTTGGCCAGCGCGGCGAGCACCTCGAGGCGGTAGAGGCCGAAGGTGCGTTGCGGGTCCGTGCCGGCGCGCCGGCCCGCGGTGATCGCGGCGAGGGCCATGCCGATGCCGAGCACGTCGGTGAACATGTGCCCGGCGTCGGAGAGCAGGGCGAGCGAGCCGGTCCGGAACGCGGCCACCGCCTCGACCACCATGAGCGCGGCCAGCAGGCCGAACGCCGCCCAGAGCCGGCCGCGGTGGTGTGCGGCGGCGTTCGCCACCGACCCCCCGTGGTCATGACCTGCGCCCACCGACCCACCCTTCCGCCGTTTTCCCGGACCGGTCAAATATATGTTCACATCGCTATGTATGCAACTGTTGGCCACGCGACCGCCACGGCTGGGACGGGGCGGCGCGGTGCGTCAGCCGGCCGGGTCGACCGTGGTGAGCCGCTGGGTGGCGCGGGAGAGCGCCACGTAGAGCGTCCGGACGCCCGAGCCCCGGTCGGCCCGGATCTCGCTGGGCGCGACCAGCACCACCCCGTCGTACTCCATACCCTTCGCCTCCAGGCTGGTGACCACCTGGAGGCGGGGCGCGCCGAGCCCGCCCAGCCAGCCCGCGACCTCGTCGCGGCGCGGGACCGGGGTGATCACCCCGACCGTCCCCTCGACCTCGCCGAGCAGTGCGGTCGCCGCCGTCACCACACCGGCCTCCAGCTCCTGCGCCGGCACGGTCAGCTCGACGGGGTCCACCCCGGTGGTGCGGACCGCGGTGGGCAGCGGAAGGTCCGGGTCGACGCGGCGGATCTCGGCGGCCGCCACCGCGAAGATCTCCGCGGAGTTGCGGTAGTTGGTGGTGAGGGTGAAGTGGTGGCGTCGGCGGCGCCCGAGCGCCTGGTCCCGCGCCCGGGTCAGCTCCGCCGGGTCACCGGTCCACGCCGTCTGCGCCGGATCGCCGACCACCGTCCAGGACGCGAGCCGGCCGCGCCGGCCGATCATCCGCCACTGCATCGGCGAGACGTCCTGCGCCTCGTCGACCACGACGTGCGCGTAGTCCCGGTAGTCCGCCGGGCGTTCGCGGGCCGCCTCCCGGGCGGCCCGCTGCCGGTCGGCGAACGTGCTCAGCTCGCGCACCCCGCCGGCGAGCTGGAACGGGTCCCGCTTCGACCGGGCCGGCTGCACCGGCTTGCCCAGCAGGGCGTCCAGCTCGTCCAGCAGCGCGATGTCGGCGATGGTCAGCCCCTCGGTGTCCAGCGTCCGGTACGCGGCCTCCAGCAGCCGGATCTCGGCGCCCGAGAGGATGCCGCCCGCGTACCGGCGCAGCCGCCCCGGCCGGGCCAGCCAGCCGAGCACGTGCCGCGGGTGCAGCCGGGGCCACCACGCCTTGAGGAACTCCCGGAACTCGGGCCGGTCGGCGATCTCGTCCTCGAAGGTGGGCTGCTCGGGCAGCCGGCCGATGCCCAGCCGGCGTGCCTGCGCCCACAGCGCCGCGAACACGCCGTCGAAGCCGGCGCGTCGTACCTCGTTGCGGCGGGCGCCCCGGGTCAGGGCCCGGTCCCGGATCGCGTCCAGTTCGCGCCGGTCCAGCCGCAGCAGCTCGCCCCGGTAGAGCAGGCGCAACTCGCCCGGGCCGTCGGGCACCGCGTCGCGTACCGCGCGTTCCAGCACGCGCCGCATGCGCAGCGAGCCCTTGACGGCGGCGACCTCGGGCGGGTCGGTACGGGTGGCGCTCATCCCCGGGAAGAGCGTGCCCAGTGACTGCAGGGTGGCGGTGTCCTCGCCGAGGGAGGGCAGCACCGATGCGATGTACTCGACGAAGACCGAGGACGGGCCGACCACGAGGATGCCGCCGCCGGCGTAGCGGCTGCGGTCGGAGTAGAGCAGGTACGCCGCCCGGTGCAGGGCCACCGCCGTCTTGCCGGTGCCCGGGCCGCCCGAGACGATCGTCACCCCGGAGCCGGGGGAGCGGATCGCCTCGTCCTGCTCGCGCTGGATGGTGGCGACGATGTCGCGCATGCCCCGGCCGGTGGCGCGGGACAGCGTGGCGAGCAGCGCCCCGTCGCCGACCACCGCCATGTCCGGCGGGGCGGCGCCCGGGTCGAGCAGGTCGTCCTCGATGCGGGTGACCCGCTCCCCGCTGGACTGGATCATCCGGCGGCGCACCACGCCGAGCGGCTGCGCCGGCGTGGCCTGGTAGAACGCCGCCGCGGCCGGGGCACGCCAGTCGACCACCAGGGTGGCCGCGTCCTCGTCGCGGATGCCGAGCCGCCCGACGTGCAGCACCTGGCGGTCGCGCAGGTCGAGCCGGCCGAAGACCAGCCCCTCGTGCTCGGCGTCGAGGACGTGCCGCCGCTGGGCGGCGTGGAAGACCATCGCGTCCCGCTCCACCAGCGCGCCGAAGGTGCCGACCCGGGCCAGCCGGTAGCCCTCCTTCTCGGCGCGGACCGCCGACCGCCGCAGCTCGGCGAGTCGGGCGTACACCCGGTCGAGATGCCGTTGCTCGACGGCGATCTCCTGCTCCAGGGTGGTCTGGTCGGTCACGCGTGCTCCTGATCCCCGTCGGCGGCGGGCACCGCGGTGTACCGCGGGCCGCGCGCCGGGCCAACCGAACGAGGGTACGGCCCCGGCCGTCCATACCGAGTCGGAGGTGCGACGGAGCGACCTGTCAGGCGCCGGGCGCGGCCGCGACGGGCCCGCTCCCGGCCGGCCGGTCCGGGGCCGGGTGGCCCAGCACCTGGCCCAGCACTCCGAGCAGGGCCCCGTTCACCACGTCCGGCCGCTCCATCATGAGCATGTGCCCCGCACCGGGGCAGACGGTCAGGTCGGTGGTCGGCAGCGCGGCGGCGATCGACTCGGCGCACGGCGGCGGCGTGAGCCGGTCCCGGTCGCCGACGAGCGCGGCGGCCGGCAGGTGCGCGAGTGCCGTCAGGGTGTCCAGCCGGTGCTGGGCGCCGATGGAGGCGCGGAACCCGCCGATCGAGCGGAGCGAGGCGCGCGCCACCGCCGAGGTGACCAGGCGGATGTCGGTGGCGTCGCAGTGGTCGCCGAAGAGCAGCCACCGGATGCTCGGGCGCAGCGCCCGCAGCAGCGCCCGGGGCGGCCGCCAGGACCCGCAGCGGGCCAGCACGCCGGCGCCGGCGGTCTCGGCGAGCCGGATCAGCCGGGCGATCCGCGGCGTGAGCCCGTAGACCGTGTGCGTGTGCCCCTCGGCCGTGGTGGAGACGAAGGCCAGCCCGGCCGTCCGCGCCGCGAAGTGCTCGGGGTGCCGGTGGGCGTACTCCATGATCGTCATCCCGCCCATGGAGTGCCCGACCAGCACCACCCGCCCGGTCGGGGCGACCGCGTCGACCATCGCCGCGAGGTCGTCGCCGAGCTGCGCCAGGGTGGCCGTACGCAGCGGCATGCAACTGGACCGGCCGTGCCCGCGGGCGTCGTACGCGACCAGCCGGACCGCCGCGCCGAGCGCCTCGTGCAGGGCGGTGAGCTGCCGGTGCCAGCTGCGCCCGTCGAGCGTCCAGCCGTGCAGCAGGATCACGGTGACGTCGGCGTCGACCGGACCTGTCGTCTCGACGTGCAGGCGCACCCCGTCGGGGAGACGGAGCTCCGAGTGCTCCGGCATCGTCACCTCCCGCAGGGTCGCCCGGAACCGCCACCGGGGTACCCGGTGGTAACACCGGCTACCCGCCATGACACCACGCCAACCGTCGGTTGCGAAGATTCACGACCGTCCGGGCACGGGCCGCAGACACGGAACCGCCCGCCGGGTGATCCCGACGGGCGGTTCGCGGAGTTGCTCGGGGAGGGCTCAGCCCTCGAAGACGCCGGCCTCGACCAGGCGCTTCTCGGTCGCGTCCCAGCCGTCGCCGGGGTGCGCCTCGGCCAGGACGTTGAGCTCGGCCCGGATCTTGGCGGCGTGGCCCGCGGCGGCCAGCGTCCGGATCTCCTCGACGAAGGCCTCGGAGTCGGTGCGCAGGTGCGCGGTCTTGCCGTTGGTCAGGTTCCGCACGTAGGCGTGCTTGCCGCCGTTGAGCGGGATGAGGTACTTGAACTCGCCCAGCACGCTGAGGGCGCCACCCTGGCCAGCCTGGCCGGCCCGGACGGACGCGCGCGCGGTCTTAGAGGTGTTGCTCGCCACGGAGGTACTCCTTGCAAGACGTACGGGAGGACTGGACGTCCGGGGGCTGTGCGGGCGACACCGGATGGATGAGCCCGCGAAAGACGTGCGCGGCACAAGCCGCCGATGGAACTGTACACGACCACGATCCCTGGCTGGTCATCGCGCCGTCAGGGGTTCCAACGGCCACCACCCGTCCGGCTATTCCGGCGACTTCCGCCTGGCAATTTTCCGATTCTCTGGCGCACCATCCGTCACACCAGTCATCATGTGTTCCAGGAACCACTCGGTGATCGAGGTCGTAGGGGAAGACGCACCTCGCTCTCCGGGAGGTCACCGTGCCAACGCGTGGCGTCGTATACGTCCACTCGACCCCGCTCGCCGTGTGCTCACACGTCGAGTGGGCGATCGCGCGCGTCCTCGCCGCGCCGGTCAACCTGCAGTGGACCCCACAACCCGTCGATCCCGGCGCCCGCCGGGCCGAGTGCGGGTGGACCGGTCGCCCGGGGACGGGCGCCGAGCTGGCTGCTGCCCTCCGGCAGTGGCCCATGCTGCGTTTCGAGGTGACCGAGGAGCCGAGTCCGGGCGCCGACGGCGAGCGGTTCATGCACGTCCCGGGCCGGGGCCTGTTCCGCGCCACGGTCGGCGCGGCCGGCGACATCCAGCTCGGCGAGGACCGGCTCCGCAGCATCCTGGCGACCGCCCGCGCCCCCGAGGCCATCGCCCACGCCCTCGACAAGGCGCTCGGCACGGCGTGGGACGCCGAGCTGGAGCCCTACCGGTATGCCGGAGACGGTGCGCCGGTGACCCTGCTCACGCGAGTCGGCTGACCGACTCGCCAGCGCCGACGTGCGGCGGGGCAGGTGGCGCGGGCCGCGCCCGGGGCGGCGGCCGCGCCCGAGTGGGGAAGGTCAAGTTGCCCCGATACGCGGTGAACTGGTGGGATGGGCGGCGTGTCATTTCGCCCGCGGCGCGCCGCCGTCACCGTCGCCGCCCTGACCGCCCTGCTCGTCTCCGGCTGCTCCGGGAGCGCCGACCGCCCGGGCCCGGCGCCCTCCACGCCGGCTACGCCGTCCACGGCGGCGTCGACGCCGGGTGCGGCCCCCTCGGACGACCCCGCGGCCCGTGCCGCGGCCCTCGTCGGCACGCTCGGCGACGAGGACCTGGTCGGCCAGGTGCTGATGCCGTACGCGTACGGCAGCGCGGCGACCAGCGTCTCGCCCGGCTCGGCGGCCGGCAACCAGGCCCTCGCGGGCGTGGACACCCCCGCCCAGATGATCGCCAAGTACCGGCTCGGCGGGCTGATCCTGGTCGGCTTCAGCGCCGACGACCCCACGAAGGGCAACCAGGAGACCACGAACGTCGACAGCCCCGACCAGGTCCGGAAGCTGACGACCGGGCTGCGCGAGGCCGCGGCGAAGCTGCCCACCGGGGCCGCGCCGTTCCTCGTGGGCACCGACCAGGAGTACGGCGTGGTCACCCGGATCACCGACGGCGTGACGGTGCTGCCCAGCGCCCTGGCCGCCGGGGCCGCCGGTGACCCGGCGCTCACCGAGGCCGCCTGGCGGGCCGCCGGCGGGGAGCTGGCCGCCATGGGGATCAACCTCGACTTCGCCCCGGTGGCCGACGTGCTCGCCACCCGCAGCACGGTGATCGGCTCCCGGTCCTTCGGCGCCGACCCGAAGCGGGTCTCCCCGCAGGTCCAGGCCGCCGTCCGGGGCCTGCAGGGCGCGGGCGTGGCGGCCACCCTGAAGCACTTCCCCGGCCACGGGCACAGCGCCGACGACTCCCACGAGGAACTTCCGGTGCTCACCCAGTCGCGGGCGGCGCTGGAGGCCGGGGCGTGGCCGTCGTTCAAGGCCGGCGTCGACGCCGGCACCATGGCGGTCATGTCCGCCCACCTCGACGTGCGGGCGGTCGACCCGGGCACCCCGGCCACGTTCTCGCACAAGCTGCTCACCGACGTGCTCCGCGGCCAGCTGGGCTTCCAGGGCGTCGTGATCACCGACGGGATGAACATGGCGCCCGCGAAGCGCTGGTCGCCGGGGGAGGCCGCGGTACGGGCGCTGAACGCGGGCAACGACCTCATCCTCATGACCCCGAACGTCGGCCAGGCGTACGACGGGCTGCTCGCCGCCGTGCGTGACGGCTCCCTGCCCCGGGCCCGTCTGGTCGACGCGGTGACCCGCGTGCTGACCATGAAGTTCCGGCTGGCCGGCCAGCCGGCGCCGGCGATGTCCACGCTCGCCTCCCCGGCGCACCGCAAGGCCGCCGACGCCCTGGCCGCCGCCGCCGTGACCGTGCTGCGCGGCACCTGCGGCACCACGCCGGTCCGCGGCCCGGTGACCGTCACCTCGTCGGGCGGCCGGGACCGGACCCGGGCCCTGCTGACCGACGCCCTCAAGGCCGCCGGCGTGACGGTGGTTCCCAGCGGCGGGACGGTCGTGCACCTCGTCGGCTACGGCGACGGCGCCGGTGACCTGCGGCCCGACGCCGCCGTCACGGTCGCCATGGACACCCCGTACGTGCTGTCCGGCGCGAAGTCGCCGACGCTGCTGGCCACCTACTCCTCCAGCCGGGCGTCGATGACCGCGCTGGCCGGCGTCCTGGCCGGAAAGGCCCGCCCGGGCGGCCGGTCCCCGGTCGCGGTGTCGGGCCTGCCCGCCACCACCTGCACGGCCTGACCCCGGGCGTCGCGGTCAGGCCGGCCGCTCGGACTCCGGCCGGTCCGCCCGCCCGGCGGGCGCGGTGAGCAGACGCAACGGCGCCGGTTCCGCCAGCGGCGGCGGGTCGGCGCTCGGCACGGTACGGGGAAGCAGCGCGGCCAGGCCGGCCCGGGTCGCCACCACGAGGAGCCGGTCGGTGCGCACCAGCGGGCGGCGGTCCGGCAGCGACCAGATCGTCTGGCCCGCGCGGCCGGTGCGCATGGCGATCACCCGTACCTCGCCGGGCACGGAGATGTCGGGGCAGTACCGCCCCTCGATGTCCGAGCCCGCGCCGATGGGCAGTTCGGCGACCAGCAGGACGCGGCGGCCGACCGAGATCGTGTCGATCACCTCGCGGCCCATCATGGCGGCGGCGAACGCCGGGGCGGCGAGGTAGGACACGCTACGGGACCGGGTGAGGCCGAAGGTGCGCTGCACCCGCTGGGCGAAACCGTCGTCGAACAGCCGCAGCACGACCCGCAGCGTCCCGTCCGGCCGGCCGGGCGTGCCGCGGGACCGGTGGACCGAGCGGCCCAGCAGAGCCGTCTCCAGGTTGGTGACGTCGTCCGCGGTGAGCACCAGGAGCGCCCGGCAGGTCCGCGCCGACGCGGCGCGCAGCGTCTCCGGGCTCGTCGCGTCGCCGATCACCACCGGCACCCCCAGCTCCCGGGCGACCGCCACGCCGCGCGCCGACTCCGTCCGGTCGACGCCGACCACCGTCCTGCCGAACGCGTGCAGCTCCTGGAGCACTCGGGTGCCGATGTTGCCCAGGCCGACCACGATCACGTGGTCGTCGACCGGATCGGCGAGCCCGCCCGCGGCCACCTTCAGCCGGGCGTGCACGAGCGCGTCGACGACCAGCGCGGTCACCGTCGGCACCAGCGCGACCCCCGCGATCGCCAGCGCCACCGCGATGACCTTCTCGACCGGCGAGGCGGCCGGGTCCGCGTCGGCGCCGCCCAGCGCCGTGAGCAGGACGAGGTAGGCGGCGTCGGTGGGCCCCAGGTCCCGGGCGTACGCGAGCACCGCAGCGGCGACGGCGAACAGCACGGCCATGCCGCCGAGCGCCAGCCGCAGGGTGCGCCCGAAGAGCAGACCGGTCGTACGCAGCAGGTGCGGCCGCCGGCGCTGCGGCTCGGGGTCGCCGCGCCGCCCGTACTCCCGAACGAGCACCAGGTCGGCGCCCTCCTCGTCGGCCGGCAGGGTGACCGGCTCGGGGCCGCCGGTGTCCGCGAGCGCGCAGACGACGTCGGCGGCCGTGCCCTCGACCGCACGCCGGCTGGTGGCCCGGACGAGTTCGTCGTCGGCCAGCCGCAGGTAGGTGGGGGCCTCGTCGTCGAGGGTGGCCGCCACGAACGCCGGCGCGGCGATCTCCGAGCCGGACAGCACCGCGCAGTCGCCCAGCATGCTGGCCACGCCCTCGCCGAGCACCGCGTTGAACAGGCGCACCACGAGGCGGACGTCCGGGTCCAGCTCCCGCGCGATCATGGCGGCGTCCACGTTGGCGACGTCGTCGGCCCCGACGAGCGCGACCGCCGCGGCGTCGCGCACCCCGGCGCGGTCCAGCACGTCCGCGGTGAGCCGGCGGGCCACCAGGATCTCGGGCCGCAAGGCCGGGTCCCCGGTCTCGGGCCGGAACTCGGCGATGTCGGGCGCGTGGTTGCCGGTCAGCGACGGCAGCACGACCGTGACCGGGACGCCGTACCGGTCGACCAGCTCGGTGACCAGCCGGCGGGCCAGCGTGCTGTCGCCGCAGACCACGAATCGCGCCGGGGACGGTTCCGTCGCCGGCGTGGCCTCGTCGGACACGTCCGGATCGTAGCGGCCGGACTCCACAGGAGAGGGCCCGCGCCCCGGCGGGCGCGGGCCCTCTCGGCTCAGGAGGCCGCGCGCAGGGCGGCGATCAGCCACTCCACGGCCGGTACGGCGGGCGGGAACGGCGGCCGCCGGTTGAGCACGCCGATCAGCTGCCAGTACCGCTCCACCCGGCGGTCGGTGAAGGCGGCCATGTCGTCGGCCAGCCTCCGTCGCTCCTCCGGGGACAGCGCCGGGTCCACCATCTCGTCCAGCACCGTCCGGGCCTGCGCCGAGTCCGGTGCGACGCCGGCGGCGAGCGCGGCCCGGGCCGACTCGATCGACCGCAGCGGTTCCGGCGGCGGCCCCGCCTCGCCCGCCGAGCCGGCCACCGCCATCTCGCGTACGCGGCGGCGGAAGTCCGGGTCGGCGACCAGCTCGGCCAGCTCCAGCCAGGCGTCCACCTCCTCGTCGGTGGGCTCGTCCGGCAGTTCCGCCGGCATCGCCCGCATGGCCTGGGCGATGCCGGACTCCGGGCCGCCGTCGAGGCCGGCGAAGACCTCCGTCACGAAGTCGTCGATGATCTGCTGCCGCTCCCGCGCGGAGAGGCGGGCCAGGTCGTTCATGAGTCTCCACTCCTCGGTCGTGCTGCCCCGTCTCGTGATCGACCGCAGCACCGCCCGGCGCACCCGCAACGTCCGGATCTCGGCGTCCAGGGCGCGGACGTGCGCCCGCGCCACGTCCGTGACGGTGGCCTGCCGGTCCAGGATCCGCCGTACGTCGTCCAGACCGATGCCCAGCTCGCGCAGGCTGCGCAGCAGCTCCAGCCGGGCCACGGCGGCCGCGTCGTAGAGCCGGTAGCCGCCGGCCGACCGGGCGGTCGGTGGCAGCAGGCCCTCGTCGGACCAGAAGCGGATGGTCCGGACCGTGAGGCCGGTCCGGCGGGCGAGCTGCCCGATGCTGAACAGGGCGGTGCGGTCGGTGCGGTCGTTCACGACGGTCAGCCTCCCGTCTCCAGCCGCTGGAGAGTCAACCCGGCCGCCCGGAAATCGGCTCGCGCCGGCCCGCCCGGCCCTGGCACCCTCGCCGCATGGGAGCGGCCCAGGGATTCCGGTACGTCGAACGAGGCGACGGCGTCGTGGTGATCACGCATCACGGCCGGGTCGCCGCCACCCTGCGGGGCGGCCGGGCCGCCCAGTTCCTCGCCGAGGTCGGCGAGGAGCCGCAACTGGTGATGGCGCGGTGGACCGGCAACTACCGCCGCGGCAACGAGCGGACCGCGAAGCGCCACCCGCGCAACCAGGGGTGACCGGCATGCGGAAGGGCCCGCGCTCGACGAGCACGGGCCCTTCGGCACGTATCGGCCGCTACAGCGGGATGTTGCCGTGCACGCCCCGCGCGGCCGGGGCCGCGGCCAGCGCCTCGGCGATCCGGCGGCGGGTCTCCGCCGGCTTGATCACGTCGTCGACCACGCCGATCTCGAGCGCCCGGTTCACGCCGCCGGCGACCCGGATCTGCTCCTCGATCAGCTGGGCGCGCAGCGCCTCACGCTCCTCCACCGGGGCGGCGGCGAGCCGCTTGCGGTGCAGGATGTTCACGGCGGCGCTCGCGCCCATCACCGCGACCTCCGCGTTCGGCCAGGCGAAGACCGCGGTGGCGCCGAGCGAGCGCGAGTTCATGGCGATGTACGCCCCGCCGTACGCCTTGCGGGTCACCAGGGTCACCCGCGGCACCACCGCCTCGGCGAAGGCGTGCAGCAGCTTGGCGCCCCGGCGTACCACGCCGTCCCACTCCTGCCCGAGACCGGGCAGGTAGCCCGGGACGTCGACCAGCACGATCAGCGGCACGCCGAGCGAATCGCACATCCGCACGAACCGGGCCGCCTTCTCGGCGCTGGCGGCGTCCAGGCAGCCGCCCAGCCGCAGCGGGTTGTTGGCGATCACGCCGACGGTCCGCCCGGCGAACCGGCCGAGGGTGGTGACGACGTTCGGCGCCCACTTGGCGTGCAGCTCCACGCCGGGGGCGTCGAGCAGCGCCGTGACCACCGGCTTCACGTCGTACGCCCGGTTGGCCTCGGCCGGCATCCGGGCGGCGAGGTCGTGCCCGTCCCCGCCGCCGTCGGGGACGTCGGCAGGGGAGAGGCGACCATGCCGACCGAGCAGCGCGGCGAGCCGGCGCGACTCGGCCAACGCCGCGTCGTCGTCGGCGCACGTCACATGCACGACGCCGGAGCGCCGGCCGTGCGGCTCGGGGCCGCCGAGACGCGCCATGTCGACCTGCTCGCCGGTGACGCTGCGGACCACCTCGGGGCCGGTCACGAAGATCCGGCCCGCACCGCTCATCACCACGATGTCGGTCAGTGCCGGCCCGTACGCCGCGCCACCGGCCGCCGGGCCGAGCACCACGGAGATCTGCGGCACCCGGCCGGAGGCCCGGACCATGGCGGCGAAGACCTGCCCGACGGCGTCGAGCGCGACCACGCCCTCGGCCAGCCGGGCGCCACCGGAGTGCCACAGGCCGAGCACCGGCACCCGCTCCCGGACGGCGGTGTCGATGGCGTCGACGATGTGCCGGCACCCCTCGGTGCCCATCGCGCCGCCCATCCGCGTCGCGTCCGTCGCGTACGCGACGACCGGCGTCCCCTCGATCTCGCCGCGCGCCCACATCACCCCGGAGCTGTCCCGGGGCGCCAGCAGGCGCAGGGAGCCGGCGTCGACGAGAGCCCGCAGGCGGACCTCGGGATCCCGATGGTCCAGGCCCGCGGCGTCCGCGCCGACGGCGGTGGTGGTCACGTGAGCCTCCAAGGCGGTGGTCTCAGGCCCGCGCGAAGACGAGAGCCACGTTGTGCCCGCCGAAGCCGAACGCGTTGTTCAGCGCCGCGGGGATCTCCATGTGGCGCGCCTTGTGGGCGGCCACGTCCAGCGTGAGGTTCTCGTCCGGGTCGTCCAGGTTGATCGTCGGAGGGACGACACCGTCGCGGATGGCGAGGATCGTGGCGATCGACTCCAGGGCGCCGGCCGCGCCGAGCAGGTGCCCGGTCATCGACTTCGTCGCGGCGAGCACCGGGTGATCGCCGAGCGCCTTGTGCAGCGCGCCGATCTCCAGCATGTCGCCGATCGGGGTCGACGTGGCGTGCGCGTTGACGTGCACGATGTCCCGCTTGGCGATGTCCGCGTCGGCGATCGCCTTCGCGATCGCCCGGATTGCTCCCTCACCCTCGTTGTGCGGCTGCACGATGTCGTACGCGTCCGAGGTGATGCCGGAGCCGGCGAGCCGGGCGTACACCCGGGCGCCCCGGGCCGCCGCGTGCTCGGCCCGCTCCAGGACCACCACGCCCGCGCCCTCACCGAGGACGAAGCCGTCGCGGCCCTTGTCCCACGGACGGGACGCCTTCTCCGGTTCGTCGTTGCGGGTCGACATGGCCCGCATCGAGGCGAAGCCGGCGATCGGCAGCGGGTGGATGACGGCCTCCGTGCCGCCGGCCACCACCACGTCGGCGCGGCCGGACCGGATCATGTCCAGGCCGAGCGCGATCGCCTCCGCGCCGGTCGCGCAGGCACTGGCCACGGAGTGCACGCCGGCCTTGGCGCCGAGTTCCAGCCCGACCCAGGCCGCCGGGCCGTTCGGCATCAGCATCGGGACGGTGTGCGGGGACACCCGGCGCGGCCCGGAGGCCTCGAGGATGTCGTCCTGGGCCAGCAGGGTGGTGGCGCCGCCGATGCCCGACCCGACGCTCACCGCGAGCCGTTCCGGGTCGAGCCCCGAGTCGGCCAGCCCGGCGTCCGCCCAGGCCTGCTTCGCCGCGACGAGGGCGATCGCCTCGGAGCGGTCCAGCCGACGCAGCCGTACCCGATCCAGCACCTCGGACGGCTCGACCGCGAGTTGCGCGGCGATCCGTACCGGTAGCTGCGCCGCCCACTCCTGGGTGAGGGGGCTCACCCCGGAGCGGCCGGCGACCATGGCGTCCCAGGTCGACGCGACGTCCCCGCCGAGCGGGGTCGTCGCGCCGAGCCCGGTGACGACGACGTCGGGGCGAGTCATGATCAGGACTGCGCCTCGATGTAGCTGACCGCGTCACCGACGGTCTTGAGGTTCTGCACCTCGTTGTCGGGGATCTTGACGCCGAACTTCTCCTCGGCCGCCACCACGACCTCCACCATGGAGAGCGAGTCGACGTCCAGGTCGTCGGTGAAGGACTTCCCCTCGGCCACGTCGTCCGGGTTCACCCCGGCGACCTCTTCGAGGATCTCGGCGAGGCCGGAGGTGATCTCGTCACGGGTCATTGCGCTTGGTTCCCTTCCATCGGGGGTTTCTCGACGGCCGACGATGCCGGCCGTCACTCCTCGGCGCTTCGCGCCCGAGGGGGTCTCACGGGCAGCGGACGACCTGGCCGGCGTAGGTCAGGCCGCCGCCGAAACCGAACAGCAGCACCGGGGCGCCGGAGGGCACCTCCCGCCGCTCGACCAGCTTCGACAGGGCCAGCGGCACGCTCGCCGCCGAGGTGTTGCCCGACTCGACGATGTCCTTCGCGATGATCGCGTCCGGGATGTCGAGCCGCTTGGCGATGCCGTCGATGATCCGCGCGTTCGCCTGGTGCGGCACGAACGCGGCCAGCTCCGAGGGGGCCACCCCGGCCCGCTCGCAGGCCTGCAGGGCCAGCGGGGCGAGCGACGTCGTCGCCCAGCGGAACACCGCCTGCCCCTCCTGCTGCACGTACGGCCGCCAGCCCTCGATCCGCACCGCCTCGCTCTTCTCCGGCACCGAGCCCCAGAGCACCGGGCCGACGCCCGCCGGCTCGTCGTCGGCGGTCGCGGTCACGACCGCGGCACCCGCCCCGTCGCCGAAGATGATGCAGGTCGACCGGTCGGTCCAGTCGGTGAAGTCAGAGAGCTTCTCCGCGCCGATGACGATCGCGTTGCGGGCCGCCCCGGCCCGGATCGCGTGGTCCACCGTGCCCAGGGCGTACGAGAAGCCCGAGCAGGCGGTGTTGATGTCGTACGCGCCCGGCGCGGTGATGCCGAGCTTCGCGGCCACCCGGCAGGCCACGTTCGGGCTGCGGTCCACCGACGTGCAGGTGGCGACCACGACCAGGTCGATGTCGGCGGCGGTGAGGCCGGAGTTGGCCAGCGCCTTGCCGGCGGCGGCCGTGGCCATGTCGGCCACCGTCTCCTCGTCGGCGATCCGTCGGGTGACGATGCCGACCCGGTCGCGGATCCACTCGTCGTTGGTGTCGACCATCCGGGCGAGGTCGTCATTGGTGACCACCCGGGCGGGCTGGTAGTGCCCCAGGGCCACGATCCGGCTTCCGGCCATCAGTTCATGCCTTTCGTTCGCGACAGCGGGACCCGCGGGCCCGGCTCGTTCCTCGCGTTCACGGTGACGTCTATTGTTCGCGACTGCGGGACCCGCGGACCCGGCTCGTTCCTCGCGTTCACGATTGTCCGCCGATGCGGGCGAGCGGTTGACCCGGGGCCACCGGATCGTCGTGGTGGGCGAGCCATTCGGTGAGCACGCCGCCGTCGTGCGCCGTCACCTCGACCGGCCCCTGCCGGGTGGCCACGTGGCCGACCACCTGCCCGGCCCGGACCGTCTCGCCCTCGGCGAGGTCCTGCGCGGGCGCGAAGGTGCCGGCGGACGGGGCGACCACCACCCGGAAGGAGATGGTCGGCTCGTGGCTCGGCGCCACGCCGTGGCGCGCGATGAGGTCGCGGGCGGCGGCCAGGTCGTCCGGCGTGTTGAGGGTGACGATCTCCGGGGCGGCGGCGCCCTTGAGCTCCCGCTTGACCAGGCCGGCCAGGGTGCCGGCCGGGGGAAGCTCGATCACGCCGGTGACGCCCAGGTCGGCCAGCGTACGCATGCAGAGGTCCCAGCGGACCGGGGCGGTGACCTGGCGGACCAGCCGCTGGACCATCTCCCGCCCGTGGTTCACGGCCGCGCCGTCGAGGTTCGACAGCAGGATCCGGGACGGGTCGGCCGGGGTGATCCCGCCGGCCACCGCGGCGAGCGCGGCCTCGGCCGGCGCCATGTACGGGGTGTGGAACGCGCCGGCCACCTGCAACCGGATGATCCGGGCCCGTGCGGGCGGTTCGGCGGCCAGCTTGTCGAGATTGTCGACCGCACCGGCGGCCACGACCTGGCCGGCGCCGTTGCGGTTGGCCGGGTGCAGCCCGTGTGCCTCGATGGCGGCGAGCACCTCGTCGGGGTCGCCGCCCAGCACGGCGGCCATGCCGGTCGGCTCCAGCGCGCAGGCGGCGGCCATCTCGCGGCCGCGTACGCCGGCCAGGGTGATGGCGGACTCGGCGGGCAGCACACCGGCCAGTGCCGTGGCGCCCAGCTCGCCGACGCTGTGCCCGGCGGTGACGGCCACGTCGTGCATCGGCAGCTGCTCGGCGGCGAGCAGGGCCGCGGCGACCAGCAGCGGCTGGGTGCGGGCGGTGTCCTTGATCTCGTCGGCGCCGGCGACCGTGCCCAGGTGCACGAGGTCGACGCCGGCCAGGGCCGACCACCAGCGCAGTCGCGCCTCGGCGCCGGGCAGGTCGAGCCAGGGGGTCAGGAAACCGGGCTTCTGGGAACCCTGTCCGGGAGAGAGTACGGCGAGCACGTGTATGACTCTCCCGGATACGCGTGGGTAGCGCTGTGCCGACCCCGACCAAACCGCACTAGGACCTTTGGAGGGATCCTACAAAGATCAACGGTGATCATCACCGGTCTGTGACGTTTTGGCGACGGCTGGGGCCATTGTCTGGCTCGGGACCATCGGGGCGAGTGGGTCGAGCCGGCCGACGGTGAGGGCCACCTGGAGCGCGAACGCGTCCCGCGGCGCGAGCGGCGAGAAGCCCGTCACCTCGGCGATCCGGCGCAACCGGTACCGCACCGTGTTCGGGTGGACGAAGAGCGCCCGCGCCGCACTCTCCAGGGTCCCGCCCGCGGCGAAGAACGCGTCCAGCGTCTCCAGCAGTTCCCCGCCGGCGCGGACCAGTGCCGCGTACACGTCGTGTCGCAGCCGCCGGCGGGCCTCCGCGTCGCCGGCCAGCGCCCGCTCCGGCAGCAGGTCGGCCGCCGGGACCGGCCGGGGCGCGCCGGGCCAGGCGGGGGCCGCGCGGAAACCGGCCAGCGCGGCACGGGCCGACTCGGTCGCCCCGTCCAGGCTCGGCACGGCCGGTCCGACCACCACCGGCCCGTCGCCGAACGCGCCGAGCAGCTTTCCGGTGGCGGCCACCGGGTCGGCGGCGCCGCCCAGCACGATGACCAGCCGGTCGCCGTGCACGCCGCCGATCACCTCGACGCCGATCCGCCGGGCCTGCCGGTAGACGGTGTGCAGCACGGCGGAGACCTCCCCGCCGGGAGAACGCCCCACCGCCACCGCGACCGGCGGGGCGTCGGCCCAGCCCAGCGCGGCCGCCCGGCTGGCCAGGACGTCCGGCGAGTCCCCGCGCAGCAGCGCGTCCACCAGCAGCGCCTGCAGGCGGGCGTCCCACGCGCCACGCGACTCGGCCGCGCGGGCGTACACCCGGGCGGCGGCGAAGGCGATCTCCCGGGAGAAGCGCAGCACGGCGTCGCGGAGCCGTTGCTCCTCGCCCTCGGCGGCCAGGTGGGGCACCTGCTCCTCGACCACGTCGATCGTCACCTTGATCAGCGCCACGGTCTGCTGGAGGGTGATCGAGCGGGCCAGCGCCTGCGGTGCGGCCGCGAAGACCTCGTCGGAGACCTCCTGGGTGCTGTCCGCGCCGCCGCCACCGGAGCGCAGCCACTGCACCAGGGACCGGGCGCCGGCCTGGGCCACGAGCATGACCCAGGAGCGCTGGTCGGCCGGGAGGGCGCGGAACCACGGCAGGGTCTCGTCCATGCGCGCCACGCTCGCCGTGGCGAGGGCACCCGCCGCCCGCTCGATGCGGCGCAGCGTCGCGCTCAGCTCCCCGTCGCCCGGCTCGTTCCCCATTCCCACAGCCTGACACACCGCCTGACCAGCGCTGCCCGGCCCGTCACCGCGCGTGGCCCGGGCGGCGGGATCCAGGGCCGCGGTCACGCCGCCGGGGGAGCGGGCAGGCCCAGCTCCTGGGCCAGGATCGCGGCCTGCACCCGGCTGCGCAGCTCCAGCTTGGCGAGGATCCGGCTGACGTGGGTCTTGGTGGTGCTCTCCGCCATCGCGAGGTGGTCGGCGATCTGCTGGTTGGACAGGCCGAGCCCCAGGCAGGCCAGCACGTCCCGCTCCCGCGGGGTGAGCGCGTCCACGGCCGTCCGGGACGGGTCCGGTGCGGCCGGCGTGGTGGCCGCGAACGCCCGGATGAGCCGCCGGGTCACCGCCGGGGCGATGAAGCCCTCGCCCCGGGCCACCGTGCGCACCGCCGTCAGCAGCCCGGCCGCGTCCGTGTCCTTGAGCAGGAACCCGGCGGCGCCGGCCCGCAGCGCCCCGAAGACGTACTCGTCGAGGTCGAACGTGGTGAGCACCAGCACGTCGGCCAGCCCGTCGCCGACGATCTCCCGGGTGGCCGCGACCCCGTCGAGGCGCGGCATGCGTACGTCGAGCACGGCGACGTCGGGGCGCGACGACCGGCACAGTCGGACGGCCTCCTCGCCGTCGCCGGCCTCACCGACCACCTCGACGTCGGGGGCGGCGGTCAGGATGAGGCGCAGCCCCGCGCGCACCGCCGGCTGGTCGTCGGCGAGCACCACCCGGATCGTCGTGCCGCCGGGGCTCGCCGGGCCGGCGTCCGGGCCGCTCACGGGGCCTGCCGGGCGGTGGGCAGGGCCGCCCGGACCCGCCAGCGGCCGTCGTGCGGGCCGGCGGCGAACCGGCCGTCG
The DNA here is from genome assembly GCF_003626655.1 of Micromonospora costi. Lineage (GTDB taxonomy): Bacteria > Actinomycetota > Actinomycetes > Mycobacteriales > Micromonosporaceae > Micromonospora > Micromonospora costi. The sequence goes on along the minus strand of NZ_RBAN01000002.1, from coordinate 1,059,713 downwards.
AGCAGCACGGCGCGTTCCCGCATCCCGATGAGGCCGGCGCCGGCTCCGGGAACCCCGCCGGGGCGGGCGGGCAGCGGGTTCTCGACGGTCACCACCACCTCCGCCGGCCGGTACGCGATCGCCAGGTCGGCCTCCCCGCCGCCGTGCTTGAGGGCGTTGGTCAGCGACTCCTGGACGATCCGGTACGCGGCGAGGTCCACACCGACCGGCAGGCCCTCCGGCTCGCCGCTGGTGCTCACCCGCACCGCGAGCCCGGCGGCCCGCGCCCGCTCGACCAGCCGGTCGAGTTCGCCGAGCCGGGCCGGGACCGGGCCGTCGGGATCGTCGTCGGCGTCGGACGGATCCGTGGGCGCCCGCAGGACGCCGATCATCTGGCGCATCTCGGCCAGGCCCTGCACGCTGTTCTCGCGGATCACGCGCAGCGCCGCGTCGACCTGCGTCCGGTCGAGTCCGGGCACGGAGAGCACGGCCGTGGCGTGGATGGCGACGGCGCTCAGGTGGTTGGCGATCACGTCGTGCAGTTCGCGGGCCATCCGCGAGCGCTCTGCCCCGACGGCCTGCCGCCGGTCCAGCTCGGCGAGGCGGGCGGTCTGCTCGGCCCGCGCCCGTTCGGCCGCCGCCTGGTCGCGGTACTGCCGGACGCTGATCCCGGTGAGCACGGGCACCAACCCGGCGAGCGCCACGGGCGTACCGACGCCGACACCGCGCCAGGTGCCGAGGAGCAGCACGCCGAGGGCGGCGCCGAGCACGCTCAGCACGACGGTGACCCGCAGGAGCCACCGCCAGGTGCGGGGCGGCCCGTACACGCACGCGTCGTAGAGGACCTGGGTGTAGACCAGCACGGTCCCCAGCGAGCCGCCGAGCAGCAGGTCGGCCGTGACCGCGGCGGTGCCGAGCGCCAGGCTGGCCCGGCTGGCCACCCGGCGCAGGCCGACCGCCACGCACGCCGCCACCAGCGGTGGGAGGAACAGCGTGTCCGGCAGGGTCGAGCGCCAGGACAGTTGCGGCTGGGTGCCCAGCCCGAACAGCACCAGGCCGCCGACGAGCGCGGTGGCGGCCAGGGCGAGGTCCCGGCCCCGGGTGCCCGAGGCGAGCCACGGCGGCAGTCGCATGGCCCGATCCCACCACACCGGCGCCTCGTCGCCGTCCCTCGCCGGGAGGAGCCAGCCCCGGCCCCGCCTCCGTCGAAGGAGGTACGCGGACCGTCCGCCCGTCCCGCCGACCCGGTACACCCTGCACGGCCCGTCGGGCCCGGCCAGTACGGTGACAGGGCACGTCAGCGCGACCGCTGGCGGGCGACGCGAGCGTGAGGAGACCGGAATGGCGCAGGGGGAGGCCGAGCACGGCTGCGCCCAGGGGGAGCCATGCCGGCCGGTTCAGCACGACCCGCAGGCGTCCGCGAAGCATCGCCGCCCGGTCGGCGGCATGCCGTACCCGGCGGATCCGGCGGGCGCCCGGCCGGTCGAGCGGGCCGAGGACGACGTGGCGGTGCCCCGCCAGCGGGCCGGGGACCCGGTCGTGCCGGTGGAACCGGAAGACCCGGTCGGCGACGTGGGGTGCCGCAGCGACCTCCCGGGCTGGGCCGGCGCGCACCGGCACGGGCCGGTCCGCCCACCGCAGCGGGGCAGCCGTCGGGAGCGACCGCCGCGCCGCTGGTGCTGACCCGCGCGGGGCGGGTCAGCGGGTGCGGCGGCGGATCAGCAGCGCGATCCCGGCGAGGCCGGTGGTGATGATCAGGACCACGGCCACGTTGAGCAGCAGCAGCCGCTGAAGCTCGCCGAATGCCTCGTCGATGTCCCGGCCGGGGTTGAGCGAGTCTTCCGGGATCACCCGTTCGCCGCCACCGATGCCGCCGCTCACCGTGTCGAACTCGCGTTCCAGCGGGACGCCGGCGGTGCGCAGCGTCTCGGACATGGACAGTCGGCCGAGGAACCAGGCGGCAGTGACCTTGCGCGAGTCCGGCTGCTTGGCGGGCCGGTAGACCCGCGGCCCGCCGACGGCCTTCGGGTAGAGGTCGTACGTCTGCTTCGGAGTGTTCCCGGCCAGCACCACGACGGTGTACTTCGGACCGAGGTCGGCCTTCTTCGGCGCGGTGGCCGTGGCGGTGCGTCCGAGGAAGTTGACCTGGTCGATCACGGCGTTGACCAGGGACGGCTGGGTGTCGGTGCGCAGCCGCAGCGGCTCGGCGAGCCCCGTGCCGGAGATGTCGACCCCGGGCGGCGGCGGTGGCGGCTTGGGCGCGGCGTGCGCCGCGCCGGCGAAGCCGACCGACAGTGCCGCCGCCAGCGTGGTGGCCAGTACGGCGACCAGTCGTCTCACCTGTCGGACCATCGCCGCCTCCTCGCCCCGTTCGATGGGTGGCTTCGCTGCGCCCGCCGCGTCGGTCGGCGAGGGTGACCGGACCCGAGCGGCCGGACGCCCCACCTCAAGACTCCGCAGAATGGTGATTGGTTGCAGCACGTGGAACAGTAATTGGAACTATCTGCGATCTCGGCCCGACCAATGAGCAGCCGTTGATCAGCGGGCGGATCGTACCTTTACGGAGGGGTTCATGGGGGGCAGGGTCGCACGTGTGGCACGCCTCGTGCTAGCGGTATCCGGCGTGGCGCTCGGTGTGTCGTTGGCGTTGCCGGCGAAACCGGCTGCCGCCCACAACTCGTTGACCGGCAGCGATCCGCGCGACGGCGCCCGGATCGCGACCGCGCCGGCGCGGATCGAGCTGCGTTTCCTGTCCCGGTTGGACCCGGGTACGACGAAGATCACAGTCACCGGGCCGGACAACGTGGCCGCCGCGGGCGGGGCCCCGAGCTTCGACGGCGGCCGGGTGCGGGTGCCGTTCAAGCCGGGCAGGGCGGGGCTCTACATCATCGGCTACGAGGTCGCCTCCGGCGACGGGCACCCGGTGAAGGGCGAGGTGCGATTCACGCTGACCTCCGGCACGCCGGCCGACCCGTCGGCCTCGGCGTCGCCGAGCGGCGGCGCGGCACCGACGGCGTCGAGCCCGGCCGCCAGCCCGTCGAGCGGGCCCGCGCCGGAGACGGCGGGCCCGGACGCCGCCAGCCCGAGCGCCGTGGCCGTCCCGGCGGCCGACGAGCGGGACGAGACGAGCGGCTGGCTCTGGGCGGCCGGCGCCCTCGTGCTGCTGGCCGCACTGGCCGCCGGCTTCCTGCTGCGCCGCCGCTCCGCCCGCCGCTGAGCTCGCTCCACACCGGATCGCCGGTGTGGCGGCGTCCGGCGTAGCCGACACCGTCACACCGGCGAGAACGCGGTCGATCACGCCCGGCGGACCGGGCCGGGGCCGTCAGACCAGGCGGACGCGGGCGGCGCGCAAACGGGTGAGCGTACGCTCCCGGCCCAGCACCTCCAGCGACTCGAACAGCGGCAGGCCCACGGTGCGGCCGGTGACGGCGACCCGCACGGGCGCCTGCGCCTTGCCGAGCTTGAGCCCGCGCTCGGTGCCCACCGCCTCCAGGGTCGCCTTGATCGACTCCGCGTCCCAGGTCGGCAGCGCGTCGAAGGCGGCGATGGCCGCGTCCAGCAGCTCGGCGGAGCCCTCCTTCATGGCCTTGGCCCAGGCCGCCTCGTCGATCAGCGGGTCGGCCACGAAGAGGAAGTCGACGTTCGGCACGATCTCGCTGAGCACCGCGATGCGCGTCTGCGCCAGCGGCGCCACGGCCGCGAACACCGTGGCGTCGAACTCCTCGGGCTGCCACGGCGGCGGCGCGATGGTGTCGGTGCCCGTGAGCCAGGGCCGGCACGCGGCCACGAACTCCTCGACGGAGAGCGCCCGGATGTAGTCGCCGTTGAACGCGCGCAGCTTCTTCTCGTCGAAGAAGGCGGGGGAGGGGTTCACCTCCTCCAGCCGGAACTCCTCCTCGATGACCGACCAGGGCACGATCTCCCGGTCGCCGGAAGGGGCCCAGCCGAGCAGCATCAGGTAGTTGCGCATCGCCTCGGCGAGGTAGCCCTCGTCCCGGTACGCCTCCAGGGCGACCTTGTCCCGCCGCTTGGACAGCTTCTGCCGCTTCTCGTTCACGACCACCGGCACATGCGCCCAGACCGGCGGCTTGACGCCGAGGGCGTCCCAGAGCAGCTGCTGCTTCGGGGTGTTGGGCAGGTGCTCCTCGGCCCGGATCACGTGGGTGATCCCCATGGTCATGTCGTCGACCACGTTGGCGAGCAGGAAGACCGGCGACCCGTTGCCGCGGGCGATGACGAAGTCCTCGATGAGCTTGTTCTCGAACGTCGGCTCGCCGCGGATCAGGTCGACCACCACGGTCTCGCCCTCGTCGGGCGTACGGAAGCGCAGCGCCCGCCCCTCGCCGGGGCCGAGCCCTCGGTCGCGGCAGAAGCCGTCGTAGCCGGAGTACTGGGAGCCGGTGCGCGCCTGCACGTCCTCGCGGGTGCAGTCGCAGTAGTACGCCCGGCCGCTCTCGTAGAGGCGCTGCGCGGCGGCGCGGTGCTCCCCGGCGTACGACGACTGGAAGTACGGGCCCTCGTAGCTGCCCCGGGCGATGCCGATCCAGTCGAGCGCCGACAGGATGCCCTCGGTCCATTCGGGCCTGTTGCGCGCCGCGTCGGTGTCCTCGATGCGCAGCACGAACACCCCGCCCTGCTGCTTGGCGTAGATCCAGTTCTGCAGCGCCGACCGGGCGCCGCCGACGTGGAACATACCGGTCGGGGATGGGGCGAAGCGCACACGTACCGTCACGTCCTCCAGCCTACGGCGGCCCGCCACCGCATTCCGGCAGGGGGCCGGTTCAGGCCACCGACCTGATCTTGAGTACGAGCGCGCTGCCGAGCACCGTGACGGCCGCGGTGACCGCGTACAGGGTGGGGTAGCCGCCCAGGTGGACCACGATCGGGGCGGAGAGGGCCGGGCCGAGCACCTGCGGCGCGGAGTTCGCGATGTTGATCACCCCGAGGTCCTTGGCCCGGTCGGTGGCGGCCGGCAGCACCTGGGTGATGAGTGCCGCGTCCACCGCGAGGTAGACCCCGTAGCCGGCGCCGAGCAGCAACGCGGCGACGACCGACATCGGCCAGGTGGGCGCCACGGCCAGCAGCAGCGCGGCCACCGCCATGATCAGCCCGGAGACGATCACGAAGACCTTCCGCCGCCCGGACCGGTCGGACAGCCGCCCGGCCATCACGGCGGTGAGCATCATGCCGAGCGTGTAGAGCAGGATCAGCACCAGCAGCGCGCCCTCGGGGTCGGCCACCCGTACCCCGTCGGTGAGGAAGTACAGCAGGTAGAGGGTGCCCAGGGCGTTGCCGGTCTGGACCAGGAACCGGGTGAACCAGGCCCAGGCGAAGTCGGGGTGCCGGCGCGGGCTGATCCACATGGAGGCGAGCAGCGCGCGCAGCCGCAGCGGCGCCCGGTGCTCCCGGGGCAGCGGGTCGTCCTCGGTGAGCAGCGCGAACGGCAGCGCGAGCAGCAGCACGGCGAGCGCGATGGCCGCGTACCCGGCCGCGTTGCCGGTCACCACGGCGGTGACCAGCACCGCGCCGACCACGAGCCCCAGGGCCTGCGGGATGCCCACCCAGCCGGAGACGCCGCCGCGCTGGGCCACCGGCACCCGGTCCGGTACGGCCGCCGTGAGGCTGGCCAGCATCGCGTTGAAGCAGACCTGGGCGGCAACCCAGGCGAGTGCCACCCCCGCGACGGTGTCCTGCCGCGCCAGCACCACGAGGGCGAACGCGCCGACCACCGCCCCGGTGGCCGTCCAGACGTGCCGCCGGCCGAGGTGCCGGTTCGCGAGCCGCAGCACGGTCCGGTCGGACAGCGCCCCGGCGAGCGGGTTGGCCAGCACCGCGGCGAGCGCGCCGAGGCCGGTGACGACCGCGAGCATCGCCTCCTTGTCGCCGGGCGCGATCCGCTCGATCTGCTGCGGCAGCAGCACCTGGATCGGGGTGAAGAAGGCCATCCAGACGCCCAGGTTGGCCGCGAAGATCAACGCGATCCAGCCGCGCCGGACCGGCACGGTCGGCTCGGCGAGCGCCGCCGGCAGCGAGGCCGGCGTCGGGTCCACCGTGGTCATCGCCGCACCAGGTCGCGGAACCAGGCGTACGAGGACTTAGGTGTACGCCGCTGCGTGCCGTAGTCGACGTGCACGAGCCCGAACCGCTTGGTGAAGCCCTCGGACCACTCCCAGTTGTCCAGCAGCGACCACACGAAGTACCCGGTCACGGGCACGCCGGCGTCGATGGCCTCGCGTACCGCCCGGACGTGCCCGTCCAGGTAGGCGATCCGTTCCGGGTCGTGCACCCGCCCGTCGGCGTCCGGCTCGTCGTCGTACGCGCAGCCGCTCTCGGTGACCTGGATCGGCGGCAGCGCGTCGCCGTACCGGTGGTGGAGCTGGAGCAGCAACTCGCGCAGCCCGTCCGGGGCCACCGGCCAGTCGAAGGCGGTACGCGGGTAGCGGTCCAGCGGCACCATCTCGAACGGCAGCGGCGAACCCTCCTCGGCGGCCCGGACGCCGGTCGGGTTGTAGTAGTTCACCCCGAGCACGTCGATCGGGGCTGCGATCGCCGCCAGGTCCCCGTCGCGTACCAGCCCGGGGTCCAGGTCCGTCCCCTCGGGGTAGCCCAGGCCGAGCAGCGGGTCGGTGAAGAGCCGGTTGTGCAGCGCGTCGTACGCCTCACCGGCGGCCCGGTGGGCGTCGGAGTCCCCGGCGAGCCGGACCGGCGAGTAGTTGTTGGCGATGGCCACCGGGCTGGTGGTGCGGCTCCGCAGCGCGGCGACCGCGAGGCCGTGCCCGAGCAGCTGGTGGTGGGCCACGGGGAAGGCGCCGAACAGCAGTGCCCGCCCGGGCGCGTGCACGCCCATCGCGTGCCCGAGGCTCATGTGGATGAAGGGCTCGTTCAGGGTGATCCAGAGCTTCACGCGGTCGCCGAGGCGGGCGGCGGTCAGGTCGGCGTACTCGGCGAAGCGGGCGGCCGTGTCCCGGTGCAGCCAGCCGCCCGCGTCCTCGAGGGCCTGCGGCAGGTCCCAGTGAAAGAGCGTGGCGACCGGGTCGACGCCGGCGTCGAGCAGCGCGTCGACGAGGCGGTCGTAGAAGTCCAGCCCGGCCGGGTTGGCCGCGCCGGCGCCGGTGGGCTGCACGCGGGGCCAGGCGATGGAGAACCGGTACGCGGACACCCCGAGCCCGGCCAGCAGCCCGACGTCCTCGGCGTACCGGTGGTAGTGGTCGCACGCGTCGTCGCCGGTGCTGCCGTCGGCGATCCGCCCCGGGGAGTGGGCGAACGTGTCCCAGATGGACGCTCCCCGGCCGTGGGCGGTGACCGCTCCCTCGATCTGGTACGCGGACGTGGACACCCCCCAGCGGAAGCCGGGCGGGAAGTCGGGCATCGGCGCGGTGGTCATTCGCCCTCCCAAACATGAAGCGTGTTCGGGACTCTAGGACGCGAATCGATGATGCGCCATAGGCCCGACGGAGGGCTGGCGCAAGGGTTTTCGGCGTGTCTTTTCCGAACCCGTCCGAGTACGTCCGATTTTGCGCATACAGTGCGGAATATCGCGGATGTCCTTAGTGGGGGAAAGACGGAAATGATCCTCGTGGAACGCAGTGCGCACGTGGCGGCGCCGGTGGAAGCGGTCTGGGACGTCGTCCAGCGGGCTGAGCAGCTGCCGGCCTGGCTGGCGGGGGTCCGCGCGGCCGAGGTCCTCTCGGGGGAGGGATTCGGCCGGCGACAACGCGTCCAGGCCGGGCGCGGCGCGGCGCACGAGGCCGAGGTGATCGCCTATCAGGAGCCGACCCTGATCGGGTGGCGCGAGCGGGCCAAGGGCGCCGGCGCCCGGGCCGAGGCACGCACCGAGATCTACGTACAGCTGACCCCGGACGAGGAGGAGGGCGGGACGATCGTGCGGCTCATCGTCGTACGGTGGCCCGCCGGGCCGGTCAAGGCCGCCCTGCTCCGGCTCGGCCTGCGTCGGGTCGGTGCCGACCTGGAGGAGTCCCTGGCCCGGCTGACCGACCTGGCCGCCGTCGGCTGACCGGACCTGTCCCGGCGTCGCCCGCGATGGTGATGGTCCGGCGTCCCCGCCAGGGACGCCGGACCATCGTCGCTGTCAGCCCCCATTCCGCGCGTCGATCACGCAGTTGTGGTGGGGGATGAATACGGCGTACCCCCATCGCCCGGGCACCACAAGTGCGTGATCGACGTGAAAGGGGCCCGGCGCGCACTCGCGCCGGGCCCCTTGTGTCGAACGGTCAGCTGTCGCCGCCGGTCTCCCCGACCGGAGCCGCGGTGACGTCGTCGATCGCGTACTTCTTGGCCGCCTCGGCCGGCACCGTGGCCGGCACCGCGCCGCGGAGCGCGAGCTGCCGCAGCGTTGCGACCACCACCGACTCGGCGTCGACGTGGAAGTGCCGCCGCAGCGCGTGCCGGGTGTCCGACATGCCGAACCCGTCGGTGCCCAGCGAGGTGTAGTCGCCGGGTACCCAGCGGGCGATGAGGTCCGGTACCGCGCGCATGAAGTCGCTGACCGCGACCTTCGGCCCGTCGGCGTCGGCCAGCTTCCGCGCCACGTACGGCACCCGCTGCTCGCTGCCCGGGTTGAGCAGGTTGTGCTCCTCGCACTCCACCGCGTCGCGGCGCAGCTCGGTCCAGGAGGTCACCGACCAGACGTCGGCGGACACCCCCCAGTCCTGGGCGAGCAGCTGCTGCGCCTTGAGCGCCCACTGCATGCCGGTGCCGGAGGCCAGGATGTTCGCCTTCGGCGCCGCGCCCTCCACGCTCGGAGCCGGCGAGTAGCGGTAGATGCCCTTGACGATGCCCTCGACGTCCACGCCCTCCGGCTCGGCCGGCTGGAAGATCGGCTCGTTGTAGACGGTCAGGTAGTAGAAGACGTTCTCCTGCCCCTCGCCGTACATCCGGTGCAGGCCGTTCTCCACGATGTGCGCGATCTCGAACGCGAACGCCGGGTCGTACGCGACCACCGCCGGGTTGGTGGCGGCGATCAGGTGCGAGTGGCCGTCCTCGTGCTGCAGACCCTCACCGTTGAGCGTGGTACGGCCGGCGGTGGCGCCGAGCAGGAAGCCGCGCGCCATCTGGTCGGCGGCCGCCCAGAGCCCGTCCGCCGTGCGCTGGAACCCGAACATCGAGTAGAAGATGTACATCGGGATCATCGGCTCGTCGTGCGTTGCGTACGACGTGCCGGCGGCGGTGAACGACGCGACCGAACCGGCCTCGTTGATGCCCTCGTGCAGGATCTGCCCGCCGATCGCCTCCTTGTACGAGAGGAACAGCTCCCGGTCCACCGAGGTGTACCGCTGGCCGTGCGGCGAGTAGATCTTCTGCGTCGGGAAGAGCGAGTCCATACCGAAGGTGCGGGCCTCGTCCGGGATGATTGGCACCCAGCGCTTGCCGAACTCCTTGTCCTTCATCACGTCCTTGAGCAGACGGACGAAGGCCATCGTGGTGGCGACCTTCTGCTTGCCGGAGCCGCGCTTCACGTCGGCGAAACGCTCCGGACCGGGGATGGCCAGGCGCTTGCCGGTGGTCCGGCGCGTCGGCAGGTAGCCGCCGAGCTGGGACCGCCGCTCCTTGAGGTACGCGATCTCGTCGGACTTCTCGCCCGGGTGGTAGTACGGCGGCAGGTACGGGTTCTCCTCGAGCGCCGAGTCCGGGATGTCCAGGTAGAGGCGGTCGCGGAAGGTCTTCAGGTCCTCCAGCGTCAGCTTCTTCATCTGGTGCGTGGCGTTGCGGGCCTCGAAGTGCGAGCCGAGCGTCCAGCCCTTGATCGTCTTGGCGAGAATCACGGTCGGCTGCCCGGTGTGCTCCACGGCCGCCTTGTAGGCCGCGTAGAGCTTGCGGTAGTCGTGGCCGCCCCGCTTGAGGTTCCAGATCTCGTCGTCGCTGAGGTGCTCGACCATCTTGCGGGTCCGCGGGTCGCGCCCGAAGAAGTGCTCCCGGACGTACGCCCCGGACTCCGCCTTGTAGGTCTGGTAGTCGCCGTCGGGCGTGGTGTTCATGAGGTTCACCAGCGCGCCGTCGGTGTCCGCGGCGAGCAGCGGGTCCCACTCGCGGCCCCAGACCACCTTGATGACGTTCCAGCCGGCGCCCCGGAAGAACGCCTCCAGCTCCTGGATGACCTTGCCGTTGCCGCGGACCGGGCCGTCCAACCGCTGCAGGTTGCAGTTGATCACGAAGGTGAGGTTGTCCAGCTCCTCGCGGGCCGCCACACCGATCGCGCCCAGCGTCTCCGGCTCGTCCATCTCACCGTCACCGAGGAACGCCCAGACGTGCTGGTCGGAGGTGTCCTTGATGCCGCGGTGGTGCAGGTAGCGGTTGAAGCGGGCCTGGTAGATGGCGTTGAGACCGCCGAGCCCCATCGAGACGGTGGGGAACTCCCAGAAGTCCGGCATCAGCCGCGGGTGCGGGTACGACGGCAGCGCGCCGCCGGGGTGCGACAGCTCCTGCCGGAACCCGTCGAGCTGGTCCTCGGTGAGCCGGCCCTCCATGTACGCCCGCGCGTACATGCCGGGGGAGGCGTGCCCCTGGTAGAAGATGTGGTCGCCGCCGCCGGGGTGGTTCTTGCCCCGGAAGAAGTGGTTGAAGCCCACCTCGTAGAGCGAGGCCGAGCTGGCGAAGGTGGAGATGTGCCCGCCGACGCCGATCTCGGGACGCTGCGCCCGGTGCACGAGCATCGCCGCGTTCCACCGGATGTAGGCCCGGATCCGTCGCTCGACGTGCTCGTCACCCGGGAACCACGGCTCGCGCTCCGGTGCGATGGTGTTGATGTAGTCCGTGGTGGTCAGGGACGGAACCCCGACCTGGCGCTCGCGGGCGCGCTCCAGCAGGCGCAGCATCACGTAGCGGGCGCGCTTGGTTCCGCGCTCGTCGATGACCCCGTCGAGCGACTCGACCCATTCACTGGTTTCTTCTGGGTCGATGTCCGGAAGCTGGCTCGGCAGGCCGGCGGTGATCACCGGGCGCTTGCGTTCCGTAGCCACAGGCGGTCCCTCGGTTGTGTGTGGGATAGGTCTCTAGCGCCATCCTGCCCCCTCGTGGCACCTGGCGTCACGTCTGGTCCCCCGGACGCGACGCTCAACACAGGTACCCGCCGGTAACTTTGTGCGACCGTCGGCCCGCCCGGGTTGGGTTGTCCGGTCCGCCCGCGCGGGATGGGTTGTCGGTCCGCCCGCCGGGACGGTTGTGCGGTCCGCCCGCGCGGGATGGGTCGTCGGCCCGCCCGCCCGGAACCGGTTGTCCTGTCCGGCCGCCCGGGATGGATTGTGCGGTCCGCCCCGCCCGGGACCGGTTGTGCGGTCCGCCTACCCTGCCGGCCATGAGGCGGGGACCGAGGGCGCTCGGCACGGCGATGACCGCGGTGGGCGTCGTGGGCGCCGGGGCCGGCGCGCTCACCGCCTGGCTCGCGTCTCCCGCGGCCCTGATGATCACGGCGCTCGGCGCGACAGTGGCCCTGCTGGGCGTCGGCCTCCTGCGCGACCTCCGGCGCCCGCGGCCGACCGGGCAGCGGCGCGCCGACACCGGTGGGGTGCTGCTCTACCCGCCGACCGGCGATGCGGGGACGGACCCCGACGCCGACCGGCCCGACCGCGATGGGCGGCACTCCGCCGGCCCGTCCGGGGCCGATTCGGGCGGCGGCCCGCCCGGGTCGTCCGGGCTCGGTCCGGGCGGCGGGGCGTCCGGCTCGTCCGGCCTGGACTCCGGCGGTTGGTCCGGCGCGGACTCCGGTGGCTGGTCGGACCCGGGCGGTTGGTCCGGCGGGGACTCGGGCGGCGGCGGTTACTGACCGCCCGCTGGGGCAGAATGCGACGTATGCGTAGTGACGTGATCACCGTCCAGACCGGCTCGCGGCCGGCCGTCCGGGACATCACCGCCGAGGCGCAGAGCTTCGTCTCGGGTCAGGGCGACGGCCTGCTGCACGTGTTCGTGCCGCACGCGACCGCCGGGCTCGCGATCATCGAGACCGGGTCCGGTTCCGACGACGACCTGCTCACGGCGCTGGGCGACCTGCTCCCCGGCGACGACCGCTGGCGGCACCGGCACGGCTCGCCCGGCCACGGCCGCGACCACGTGCTGCCCGCGTTCGTGCCGCCGTACGCCACCCTGCCGGTGCTGGGCGGCCGGCTGGCCCTGGGGACCTGGCAGTCGCTCTGCCTCGTCGACACCAACGGCGACAACCCCACCCGGCAGGTCCGGTTCTCGTTCCTGGCCGGCTGACGCGCTCGCCTGGGGGCTGGCCGGGCGCGTGATCGACACGGGTTGCGTGGATGTCGCGGTGTCGGGGCCCGGTGGACCCCGCGACTTCAAGGAAGTCGAGTCGATCACGGCGCGGGGCCGTCTGGCGCGCGTGATCGACTCCGTTTCGCCGATATGGCGGGGTCGGGGCGGGTGGGATGCCGCGTTCTCGGCGATCTGGTGTGGATCATGCGGGTGTGCGTCCCGGGCGGCTGTGCGCGCCGGCTGTAGGCGCGTCGGAAGCGCTCGCCGAGGCCGGCCGGGCGCGTGATCGACACGGGTTGCGTGGATGTCGGGGTGTCCGGGCCCGGTGGACCCCGCGACTTCAAGGACGTCGAGTCGATCACCCGACTGCCCAGCAGTGATCAACTGCCGGTTTCCGCACGTAGACTGGCTGGCATGAGCCAGCGTGCCGGCACCGACGGTCCCGAGCCGGGGGATCGTGGCGGGCTCGCGGCCGACGCCGTACGCCGGATGATGCACGTGGCCTCGGCCATCCGGCACCGGCAGGACGTCGAGATCGCCGAGCTGGGCCTCACGCCGGCGGTCGCCCGCGCGCTGTACGAACTCGACCCGGACCGGCCGCTGCCGGCGCGCGACCTGGCCGAGCAGTTGCAGTGCGACCGGTCCAACGTCACGGCCCTCGTGGACAAGCTGGAGCAGGCGGGTCTGGTGCAGCGCCGGGTCGACCCTGCCGACCGCCGGCAGAAGACGCTCATGGTCACCGAGGCCGGCCGGCGGATGCGGCAGCGGGTGCACGACGTGATGTCCGACTCGCGGCAGCTCGCCGGGCTCACCACCGTGGAGGTGGCCGCGCTGCGTGACCTCGTGTGGAAGGTCTCCGACGATGGCTGCCCGGAGGAGCACGCGGCGTCCTGAGCGCCGCCGGGCGGTGTGTGTCCGGGTGGGCGCGACTGGCCCTCGTCGGTAATGCTGTCCGACGTGACCACCCCGCACGATCTCGACGACCGGTTCCGGCAGACACTGGCCGCGCTGGCCGACCCAGGGCAGCGGCGTGACCCGGCCGACCCGCTCAGCGACGGCGCGACGCTGACCGGCGCCCGGGCACTGGACCTCTTCGACGCGCAGGTCACCAGCCGGCAGCTGGACCTGGCCGGGCGCTGGCTGCGCAGCTTCGGCGAGGGCTACTACACGATCGGCTCGGCCGGGCACGAGGCCAACGCCCTGGTCGCCGCCGTGCTGCGCCCCACCGACCCGGCCCTGCTGCACTACCGTTCGGGCGCGTTCTACTGCGTGCGCGCTGCCCAGGCCGCCGTACCCGGCCCGGACGAGCCCGCCGACGACGCCCGCGAGACGGCGGACGCCGCCGCGGCACCCGGGGACGGGGACGGGGCACCGGAAGCCCCGGACGGCCCCGACAGGACCCCGGCAGCGTCCGTCCCCGCCGGGCGGGGCCCGAACGCCGAGGAGGTCGAGCAGCGCCCGGCCGACGGCGACCCGGCCGACGGCACCCCGGTGGGCGCCCCGGACGGCCACCCCTCCGCACCGTCCCGGCCGGAGCGCCCGTGGGCGTACGCGGCGGCGGCACGAGACGTGCTGCGCGGCATGGCCGCCTCGGCGCGGGAGCCGATCGCCGGTGGCCGGCACAAGGTCTTCGGCCATCCCGATCTCGCCGTGGTGCCGACCACCTCGACCATCGCCTCGCACCTGCCCCGCGCGGTCGGCATGGGGCTCGCCGTCGAACGGCTGCGCCGGCTGGAGACCCGCCGGGCCGGGGGCGGAGCGCGGGCCGGGGAGACGGACGGGTCGGCCGCGCCCTGGCCGCCCGACGCGATCGTGGTGTGCTCCTTCGGCGACGCCTCGATCAACCACGCGAGCGCCGCCGCCGCGCTGAACACCGCCGGCTGGTACGACCACACCGGCCTGCGGATCCCGGTGCTCTTCGTCTGCGAGGACAACGGCCTCGGCATCAGCGTCCGCACTCCACAGGGCTGGGTGGAGACGGCGCTGCGGTCCCGGCCGGGCATCCGCTACTTCGCGGCCGACGGCGGCGACCCGGTGCAGGCGTACGCGGCGGCCGAGGAGGCCGCCGGCTGGGTGCGGCGGCACCGCCGCCCGGCGGTGCTGCACCTGCGTACGGTACGGCTCATGGGGCACGCCGGGGCGGACGCGGAGACCGCGTACCGCAGCCCGGCGGAGATCGCCGCCGACCTGGACCGGGACCCGCTAGTCGCCACCGCGCGCGTGCTCGTGGAGGCGGGGGTCGCCACCGGCGAGGAGCTGCTGGCCCGGTACGACGACATCGGCTGGCAGGTACGCCGGCTCGCCGAGGAGGCGATCGGCGAGCCGAAGCTCACCGCGGCGGCCGAGGTGGTGGCCCCGCTGGCGCCCCGGCGACCGGCGCGGGTGGCCCGGGCGGTCGCCGAGGCGGCGGCCCGGGCGGCCGGTCCCGGCGCGGCGGCGCGCGCCGAGGCGTTCGGCGGCAAACCGCCCGAGCTGGGCGGCCCGCTGACCCTCGCGCAGAGCATCAACGCCGCGCTGGCCGACGGCATGCTCGACCACCCGGGGATGGCGGTCTTCGGCGAGGACGTGGCCGCCAAGGGCGGCGTGTACGGGGTGACCAAGGGCCTGCGCGACCGGTTCGGGCCGGCGCGGGTCTTCGACACCCTGCTCGACGAGACGTCGATCCTCGGTCTGGGCCTGGGCGCCGGGCTCGCGGGGATGCTGCCGGTGCCGGAGATCCAGTACCTGGCGTACCTGCACAACGCCGAGGACCAGCTGCGCGGCGAGGCGGCCACCATGCAGTTCTTCTCGCAGGGGGCCTACCGCAACCCGATGGTGGTGCGCATCGCCGGCCTCGCCTACCAGGAGGGCTTCGGCGGTCACTTCCACAACGACAACTCGGTGGCCGTACTCCGGGACGTGCCGGGCCTGGTGATCGCGGTGCCGGCGCGGCCGGACGACGCCGCGCCCATGCTGCGGACCTGCCTGGCGAGCGCGGCGGTGGACGGCAGCGTGTGCGTGTTCCTGGAGCCCATCGCGCTCTACCACACCCGGGACCTGTACGCCGACGGCGACGGCGAGTGGATGGCAAGCTACGCGGAGCCGGGCGGCTGGGCGAGCGGCCACGTGCCGGTCGGCCGGGCCCGCGTGTACGGGGTGGGTTCGGCCGAGGACCTCACGATCATCACCTTCGGTAACGGCGTACGGATGTCGCTGCGGGCGGCCGCCGCGCTCGCCGAGGAGGGGGTGGGGACCCGGGTGGTGGACCTGCGCTGGCTGGCGCCGCTGCCCGTCGCGGACATCATCCGGGAGGCCTCGGCGACCGGGCGGGTGCTGGTGGTGGACGAGACCCGCCGGTCCGGCGGGGTCGGCGAGGGGGTGATCGCCGCACTGGTCGATGCCGGATATGTCGGTGCGGCGCGACGAGTAGCCGGAGTTGACTCGTTTGTACCATTAGGTCCGGCCGCGCGTCAGGTTCTGGTCTCAGAGGAAGCCATTACCCAGGGTGCCCGCACGCTCCTGGCACGGTAAATTCCGTTCCACCCGGTGCGCCACTTGCGCGGGGGGCCACAACTGTGTGGACTTTGCCTGACGGCGCCGACCAGGCGCCGCGAGCAGGGACGAGATGAGGAGGCACGCGACAGTGAGCGCGACCGCTGGTCAGGCCGCCGACGGGGTACGCAGCCTGGCGGACCGGTTCGGAATCGAGCCGGGCATGGTCGTCATGGAGATGGGGTACGACGACGACGTCGACCACGACCTCCGCGACGCCCTGACTGACCGCTCCGGAGAGCTGGTCGACGAGGACACCGACGAGGTGGTCGACGCGGTGCTCGTCTGGTACCGCGACGGCGACGGTGACCTCTTCGAGCTCCTCGTCGACGCCCTCGGCCCCCTGGCCGACAACGGGGTCGTCTGGCTGCTCACGCCCAAGGCGGGGCGCGAGGGTCACGTCGAGCCGAGCGAGATCGCGGAGTCCGCTCCCACGGCCGGCCTCCAGCAGACCTCGACGGTCAACGCCGGCCGGGACTGGAGCGGTGCCCGCCTCGTCCTGCGCCGAGGGGCCAAGGGCAAGAAGTAGCCCGGTCGCCCGTCGCCCCGAGGGGGCGGGCAACCGGATGGTCGCCCGGCGGGGTCGCCGCCGGGTGTGGCACGCTGGTGCCGTTTCCGACCCCCACGCAAGGAGCTTCCGCATGCCCGTCGAGGTTGGCGCCGAGGCACCCGACTTCGTGCTGAAGGACCAGAACAACCAGGAGGTTCGGCTCTCCGACTTCCGGGGGCGGCGCACCGTGCTGCTGGTCTTCTACCCGCTGGCCTTCACCGGCATCTGCCAGGGCGAGCTGTGCGAGGTGCGGGACAACCTCGACGCGTACGTCAACGACGAGGTGCAGGTCCTCACCGTCAGCGTCGACTCGGTCTACAGCCACAAGGTCTGGGCCGACCGCGAGGGCTACCAGTTCCCCATGCTCGCGGACTTCTGGCCGCACGGGGCGGTCGCCCAGGCGTACGGCGTCTTCAACGAGACCGCCGGGGTGGCCAACCGGGGCACCTTCGTGATCGACAAGACCGGCGTGGTGCGGTTCGCCGAGATGACCATGCCGGGGGAGGCCCGCGACCAGCAGGGCTGGCGCAAGGCGCTCGCCGAGGTGGCCGCATCCTGAAACCCTGACCCGGCCACGCCGTGCGCCCGGGCCGGAGGCGAGCAGGGTAAGCTTGCCAGCCACCGGCCCGCCGTACGGGCGTTCCGGGCGCGTAGCTCAGTGGGAGAGCACTCGCCTTACAAGCGAGGGGTCGCAGGTTCGAAACCTGCCGCGCCCACAAACCCCCTCCCACCTGCGGAAACGCCGGTGGCAGCCAGCACGATCGGTACGCTTAGCCGCTCACAGAGCAGTCGCTTACGCGATCGTCTCCAAGCGGGTTCCGGCCAACGCCGACCCCACCAGAAGGCCCCTGAGGGCCGAAACCACCCCCGCCGGTGTCCGGACTACCCCCGGCGGTCCCTACCGGCGTCCATCGCGGCCTCACAGGCCGTAGCTGGGGGCCCTACGGATTGCACGCGAGTGCTGTGTGGAGGTGGAGAAGATGGCCAGCCGGCGCGGTGACCTACCAGAAGACCTCGGCTCGTTCGCCCCGTGGATCGCCTCGTTCCGGCTGTCACTCCAAGTCGCCGAACGGTCAGAACGCACGAGGGAGATTTACACCGACGCGGCATCCTGGTTCGCCGGCTGGCTGCTGCGCGAAACCGACATCCGGTCGTGGGCGCAGGTAACCCGCGACGAGCTGCGCCAGTTCTTCGCCCACATGCAGGAGATCGAGTACGCCCGCGGCTACCGCAACAACATCGGCCGCGCGTTGCAAGCGTTCTTCAAGTGGTACGCCGAGGAAGAGGACACGGTCGACCCGTTCGACAAGTTCAAGCCCCCGCCGCCGGTCAAGGTTGGCGCCGAGCCGAAGCCGATCATCGAGACCGAACAGCTCGCCGCGCTGATCAAGGACGCGGAGAAGGGCAAGACCTATGAGGACCGCCGCGATGCGGCCCTCATGAGGCTGTTCGCCGCGACCGGCTGCCGACTCGCCGAGATCACCGGCCTGGACCTCGACGATGTCGACGTGGCGAAGCGGACCGCCGTGGTTACCGGCAAGGGCGGCAGGACACGCACCGTCAAGTTCGACGCCAAGGCGGCCCTCGCCCTCGACCGGTACCTGCGGAAGCGGTCCGAGCACTCGGCGGCGAAGCTCACCAAAGCCCTGTGGATCGGCGTGCGCCGGAACGTGCCGATGACGCCGTCAGGGGTGCGGCAGATCGTCAAGCGGCGAGGTGCACGGATCGGCCTGAAGGTCCACCCGCACCTGTTCAGGCACACGTTCACCCACAACTGGCTGGACGCGGGCGGCGCCGAGGGCGACCTGATGGAACTCAACGGGTGGGAGTCCAGGCAGATGCTCCTGCACTACGGGTCGGCCGCCCGGGGACGACGGGCACAGCGCGCCTACGACAACATCGACGTGATGCGCGGCGTCTAGCTGTAGTACCGGTGGCCGGGCTGCCGGCTGCCGGCGGTGCGCTGCGACAGCGGCACGACGGCGTTGTGCGGATCGGTCGATGCGTTGCGGTTGTAGCCCTGCCCCTCCCGCACACCGACGGCGTAGCTCTGCCACTCCCGGTTGCTCGCCACGACCATCGCCCACTCGGCCAGCGCCGTGCGGTCCTGATGGCGCAGATCCTCGATCTCGTCTCGTTTGACTTCGAACCGGCGCTGCATCTCCATGATGGCCCAGCCGATCGCGAGGCACGCGGCAATGATGGAGAGCGTCGCCACGAGCGCCTGATGGGTGCCGATCATCGGGTCCTGCGCGCGGCCTCGCACGCTGGCGGTGTGGAAGGCGACCATCACCCAGTCCAGGACCGCAGCGATGCCGGCGATCACGGTGGCCCGGGTGTAGATCCGAGGGGGCCGCATCTGCCTCCGCTCCGCGAGGAGCCGACAGATCCGGCGTTCTCGCTGCTTACGGGCCGCGTGGATCTCCCGCTCCGTGTTGTCGTTCAGATCGCGGGGGTAGCTCAGGTTGTGCGTCATGGTGGTGGTGCTCCGATCTAGTTGCGGGTGATCGGAGACGCGCAGCACCGCGTGGGGGCTTTGCTGTCTCCCCGCCGCAGAGCCCTCGGGTAGGCGTGCGGCGGTTGGCGCCGGCCAGTGCTGCTGGCTGGTGCCCGAGGCGACGGTGAGAGTCAGCCGAACGGGGGCGACGGGGGATGGGTGCGGCCGTCGTGGTGCTGGTCGCGGCCCCTCAGCGGCCGGTCAGGCAGGCTGTGGGGCGTCCACACTCCGGTGGTAGTGGCGTCGAACGGCTTGGCCGCGGGTGCCGTCGCGGCATCGTCGCTGCTGACGCTGTTGATCCAGTGGCTGTGCGAGCCGGAGTCCCCGGGGGTGAGAGCCGCCGCGTGCGGAACGGGCGGTGGCAGACGGCGGGCCGCCCCCTCGGCCGGTGGATGAGCGGCGGCCGGGCGGCGGTGGCCGGCGAGGTGAAGGGTGCCGGCGGGCTTCACGCGGGCGCGGGCGGGCGCCGGCTGCGTCTTGGCTGGCGCGTGCCTCGGGTCGGCAGCCGGGGGCGGTGGAGCCTGCGGTCGGGCCCGCACGAACGCTGGCTCGCGCGGTGCCGCGTCCAGAAGACGGATCCGCGCCGAGACCGTGTCGCCGACGAGTCGGTTGATGGTGGGGCGAACGGTGGTGCCCTCGATCGCTGCCGTGGTCTCGATGAGACGTCGGACCGGCTGCGTGGCCACCGCCCGCGGGTGCGACTTGATCCCGGCCAGGGCGGCGCGTGCGGGCTCGACGTCGCCGATGTGGTCCGCTGTCGGGTAGGGGGTGCTGTCGGCGGCGTGCGCGTCTTCCGAGTGGCCGAGCGCGATCAGGGTCCCCAGGCCGGCCGCCACGCCGAGCAGCAGCAACCGTATGCGGCGTTGGTGCCTGGTGGGCATCTGATCCTCCCCATTGGATCCGGTGCCGTGCGGGTGCGGGTCGGCGACGTTCGGGTTGAGTTGATGTTGCTCGGTCGGGGAATGGATGTTCCCTGAACGTTTTCAGTGTGCAACTTTCACGGGGCAAAAGCGTCAAATAGAGCGAACATGAGGCATTTACCGTGTCGCTCGGATTCGCTGGCCAGTTCTACTCCCGCCCCTCCACACGGGCCGCCCGGCGGCTTCTGCCCAGGTCATCCAGCAAATCCAGCATGCCCTCCCGGTTCTCCCCGAGCGTCAACGTCAGCCGCACCCCCTGAGGGATGCGCAGGGTGTACGCCCGCCGAGCCGACGCCACCAGCGCAGCTGTCCGGTCCCGCGTGAACTCGTCGTGCAGCGGCAGCCGCTTCACCGTCCACCACACACCCTCGGGCAGCATCACCACGACCAACCACACCAGGCCGAGCGCCACGACCAGGCCACCGACGACCCCGAAGGCGGCGAGCACCCCCAGCCAAAAATCGGACATCACGCCTCCTGATCGGTGTAGTCGATGCCCGGGTCCTGCGGGCCAGCCGCCCGCCGCCGAAGCCGCACCCGGGCGGGCTCGGCCAGCACCGGGTAGACCGCGTTGTAGACCTGCTGCCGCTCGCCGCTGTCATAGCCGGCCATCACCGCGACGGCCACCCCGCCGAACGCGACGACGTGGCAGCGGCGGGCGCATGCGGCGAAAGACGCGAACCCGGCCCGCTCCTGCGCCTGCCGACGGGAAGCCGCCGGAGCAGGTCGTCGCCAACTCGGTTGACCAGCCGGGCGAGCCGCCACAGCAGCCAGCCGGCGCCGAGGGCGGCCGGCAGGGTGGCCAAGCCGAGCAGGTATTCCGGTACGTTCACGCCGCCTCCCGCGCGGTCTTGATCTCTTTGACGTTGGTGAGCAGCCGCATCGCGTCGGCCAGCTCGTGCCGGTGTGGGTCGCCGGTGAGGTGCGCGATCACCTCGGTCAGCGCGGCGTCCGGGTCGCGGGTCGGGACGGGGAACGTCGCCGTGCAGCGGTGGCGGCGGCGGGCCCGGTCTGGGCACAGGAAGACGATCACGCCGTCCTCGCCTTGATCGCTTCGAGCGCTTCGCGGCCGAACGCCTCGATCGCGTCGAGGTCGACCGGCCGTAGTCCGTACCACTCGTCCGGGCGGATCAGCAGCGACCTCCCGTCGGCGGTCAGCTCGTCCGACACGGGGCCGGACATCGGGACCTCGGTGTCGTCGGTCCATATCAGGCGGCGGCCGTCGGCGAGCACCTGCCGCGCGGCGGCTAGCTTCGCCACCTTCGCCGCGTAGCCGTTGACGTCCTCCCAGAACGCGCGGCCCAGCGCGGGAAGGTCCCACAGCCGTTCCAGCTCGTCGGCGTACGCGCACCAGGTGGTGCACCAGCGAACCTCGACCTGGTGGGTGGTGTGCAGCTCGCGGATGCGGTCGACCAGCGGCGCGGCCCAGCGCAGGCGGTAGGTGGTGCCGGCGGCGCGGGCCTTACCGGTACTGGGCTCGACACCCCACTGCGGGCTGGTCGCGTTGATGACGCCGTCCACATCCAGGAGCCACACGGGCGGGATGGGGCCGGCGTCCGGCAGGTGCTTGGCGAGGAGGTTCCAGCCCGGCGGCGGTGGGCGAGTACGGGTAGTGGCCGAGGGTGTCGGAGCTGTCGCGGATGTCCGCGGTGATCCAGCCGGCCTCCCGCTGCTCGGCGGTAGCCGAGAGCACGTTGGCCGCCGGTGTGGTGGCTCGGTTGTGTACGGCGTTCTGGTGCGGGGAGAACCACACCATGCCGTCCGCGACGTCGCGGAGCAGCCGCAGTCGGGTCTTGGTCGGGTACAGGCTCATCGGGCCTCCTGGCTGTCGAAGACGACCGGGAGGCCGTCGAGGTCGCTCAACTGCTCGTAGGTGGCGTCGCCGTAGCCGGCGAACACGACCCGGTCGATGTGGCAGGCGAGGGTCTTGGCCTGGCCGGTCCAGCGGATGGCCGCGCCGAACACGGCCCGCTGGTCGTCGCCGACGGCGAGGACGAACGCCCTGCCGGCGGTGCTGTAGCGGGGCACGACGTAGGCGATGGTGTGGTCGCCGCGCTGGCGGACCTTGACGGCCCACATGCCGGCGGGGACCTGAGTGCAGGCGATCCGGCCGGTGCCGAGCGGAACCGCGTAGCGGGGGTTCAGCGTGACCGTCTCGGCAGTGCGGGTGGTCATTGCTGGCCACCCCGCCGCGCTCGGAGCAGGTCCGCCTTCTGGTCGAGCGCGAACCGGCGCAGCGCCATCGCGGTCCGGGCGACCTCCTCGGCGTCGGCCGCGAGCTGCGTCCACGCCTGCGGGTCGTTCTCGGGGTACTCGTGCGGCTGGCGAGGCCGGAACCACCTGCTGGGGTCCTCACGCTCGTGCGGGTGCAGGTAGACCTTCCCGGTGACGTCCCAGCGCGCGATCAGCGAACCGACGTCGCTCTTGACTGAGCGCAGCACGTCGAGGGCGATCCGGCGGGGGGTGCGTTCGCGGCGGGCCATGGCGGTCAGCTCCTCGTTCGCAGGTAGGCAGGAAATTCGTTGCCGTCGTGGGTGCCGCCGACCTCGCGGACGCGGGCGGTCGCGGAGTTCCAGCCGACGGTGATCGGCTCGCTGACGACCTCGAACATCGCGCCGTGCGCGGTGAATCGGGTGCCCTGCTCGACGCGGGGGGGTGTGGAGCACGTAGTCGGCGGGGCCAATGCGCGTTGCGGTGACCATGACGCCCCCTCGAATCTTGGTAGTGGTTACATCTATCAAGCTACGTTACGGGGTGGCCGCTGTCACGACTTCTACCGAATTTCAGCCAGCCGGCCGAAGCCCAATGGGCAGCGGCAGCGGCCGAGGCCGGCCCTGCATATGCCGCTCAAACATCGCGTGGATCTTCGCCCGGCCCAGCCGCGCCGGGCCCTCCCGCCGCGCGTCCCGGTCCACGCACACCTCGAACGGGACGTGCGTCAGGTCCACCACCCGGAACCGGGCTCCCGCCCGCTGCGCGATGTCCCACAACCCGAACAGGTGCTCGTCGACCAGGTTGGTGCTGTCCTCGATCACGGACACCCCGAGCCGCAGCAGGTCGAGGATCGCCCCGTGCGTCACGACGGTTACCTGCCGTTCCTGCCGGGCCGTGCCCAGCCAGCCGCCGTGCAGCATCTTCCGCGTGTCGTCCCGGCTGACCCGGGCGCGGCCGGCCGGGTCCTCGGCCACCCAGCCGGCGGAGAAAAACGTCTTGCCTGACCCCGGGAGTCCGCGGGTGGCCAGCAGCTCCAACGGGCCGCTCATCGCAGGAACCCGTGCATCGTGTACGACACCCACCGCCCGAGCCGCTTGACGACGAACACCGACCCCATGTGCCACGTCGGCCGCTCGTCCAGGACCGCGGCCGTCTGGTCGACGATCCGCTGCGCCATCAGCCCCACGCGCGTTAGGGCGTGCATCGCGTCCACCCGCAGCGGCACCGGCATCCCACCGGCCAGCAGCAGCCCGGTCAGGGCCCGCACCGCGGCAACCACCCGCCCCTGGTCGGGGATGTCCTGGTCGGCCACCCACGACAGGCGCACCTCGACGTGCTCGGTGCCGTTGAAGACCCGGCCGGCGGCGACGATGACCTGCGGGCGCAACCCGACCTGCTCGACCACCGCCGGGTTGGCGGCGATCACCCGCACCCAGGCGGCCTCGCCCGCCTCGAAGTTGAGGTGGATGCCGTGCGGCGTGGGTACCTTCCCGGACGCGAGGAGGTCCACCAGGGCGGACAGCTCGCCGAGGATCGGGTGCTCGCCGTCGGCCGGGTCGGGACGCTCACCGTCGGCGTGGGCGTTGTGCTCGGCCCAGTGCATCAACAGGTCGTCGGTGGGCTGGCCGTCCTCGTCGAGCCCGCCCATCACGAACCCGCCGATCCGGCTGTCGCCGACGGCGGGTCGATGTAGTAGGCGCGCAGCTTGTCCAGCAACGGCGTCACCTCATCGCCCACCGGGAAGTCGTGTTCCTCCATGGCCTGCCACTCCTCCCGGAAGTACCCCCGGGCGTGCTCCCGGCCGCCGCCCATCCGCAGCAGGTAGAACAGGGCGTCCCGGAACGACGATGTGACGCCGCAGCACTGCAACAGGTCGTCGTCGTCGCGCATCCGGAAGGCGCACCATTCCTCGGCGGTTAGCGGTCCGATCAGGGCAGGTGTCTGCGGGGTGATGTCGGTCGTGGCGGGTTCGGTGAGGGTCATGCTCGTGTCCTCTCGGTCTTTCGTGTACGGGGGTCGCCCATGCAGCAGCGGCACGGGTAGTCGCAGCGGACGCGGCCCGGCCCGCCGGCACGGCGCACCGTCGGGACGGGCCGCAGGTGCTCGCGGGGGATGCAGTCGACGCGGGTCAGGCTCGCCCCTTGGTACAGCTGCCAGTGGGGGCGACCGTCAACCTGCTCGCAGCCGTCGGTGCAGCGGCCGACGATGAAGCCTCGGAACCCGCGCCTCGGGCCGACGCAGATCCGCGCCCCATCCCACTGCTGCGGTGTCCACCGCGGGTCGTCCCCGGCCTCGTCGGCGAGCCGCCACGCGGCGGCCTTGCGGACCCGCTCGGCGACGGCGGCGCGGCGGGCCTGCTCGGCGGCGGTCGCGGCGGCGCCTTCGGCGTGCCAGGCGGCGAGCGCGGTCAGGGTGGCGTCGTCCAGCGCACGCAGGTCGACGGCCGGGAAGGTCAGCGCGGTCACCGGCGGGGCTCCGCGTTCGGGTTGGCCGCGGTCGCGGCGGCGTTCGCCTCGTCGGCCTCGCGGCACGCCTGCCGGTAGGCGGCTTCGGCGCGGCCTGCGGCATTGGCGAGCTGCCGGACCCGGACGGTGTCGATGGCCGCGCCGCCTGCGGCGTTGAGGCTGTGCCGTGCCAGCGTCAGGGCCTTGCCGGCGTCGGCCGCACGGGAGACGGCAGCGCGGTGGGCGGCGGCGAGGGTCGCGTAGTCGGCCATGACGTCCTCCGTGATCTCGGTAGCGGTTACAACTACCAAGATACGACACCGTGGCTTGATAGTCATGACTTCTATCAAAATCCCCGCGAGGGTCACCCGATCGGCAGCATCGACTGCGCCTGCGGCGGCGCCACCCGCTCCCGCTGGTCGGCGCCCTACTCCCGGTGGTCGGGATGGCGTTGCTCAACGCGAACCGGCGGGTCTGTTTTGGGCCGCAGGCCCGCCGCGGGTGCGGCGGCCCGGCTCTTCCAATGCGCGCATACGAGCGACGCCAGTGGGAAATCTCCCGCGTCCGCGAGACATCGCCGGGATCCAAGGAGGCCGGCATGGCGACCAGCACTGACAGCTCCGTATACGTGCTTAATTCGAAGAATCGATCCAATTACGGGGGGACCGCCGAAATCGCGATACGGCGGATTCGGCCTTCAACGCTTCCTCCAGGCAAGCCCCCGACCGCCCAAATTGTCATGGTGGCCGGCAGGACGATTCCGGCTCGCGTTTCCTTCGACCTGTTGAGCAATGCTAACGATGGGCATTACAGCTGGGCGCGGGAGATTGCCGACAGGTGCCAGGCCGAGGTTTGGATCATGGAAGTACAGTGCATGGGTGCCTCCAACCGCGTGTATGCGATGTCCGACTTCACCAACATCCTGAAGGGTGAACAGATCAAAGCCTTCGGGCGAGTGCTATACGGGCCGAACTGGCCCTATCATCTCAACGATTCAGATTCAGAGTGGCAGGAACTCGACGCCGTTGTCGACCATGTCCGAAGCGAAGCAATAAAGGAAAACCCGAACTGGTACAGCGAAGGTGCCGGACGGGTCATTCTGATCGGGTACTCGGCTGGAGCCTATGTCGTTGGCCCCTACGCCATGCAGAACCCGGGAAAGGTGTGGGCCCTTCTGCTGCTCGCGCCGATATTCCCGCCCAACGGCCCCGCAGACCTACCACGACCATTCGCTGCGCCAGATCCTTCCCGCACGGATAGGTTCTACGGCGCCCCGATGGGAGTCCACACCAAGAAAACAATTTGGCCGGAGCCGCCGGTGCCGCAGCCGCAGGGCTGCCTTCCGGAACGGAACGACTACGTCATTGACGACTTATGGGCCGCCATGATGGCGAACGAGCGCACCCCCAATCTAGTCCCAGGCCAGGGAGAAATCGCCCTGTACCCGACACGGTTCTGGTGGGGCTGGAACCAGAAACTTGTAGAAACAAATCCGCAACTCGGAAAAGAACCGCTGGGCGGTGCCCCCACCTCCGATATCGGCATTCCCGTACTCATCATCGCCGGGACCGAGGACGTGCTCATTCGCGCGAAGGCGGATTCTACTGACGGCCGAGGACCGTTTTCGGTGGACCACCTCTATCGGGCCATTGCCGGACGAGGTAAAGCAATGATGTACGACATCGAATGCGCCGGGCACAATATCGTGTGGCAGGATCCATCCCGTCACAAACTCCACGACCTATCCATCGAGTGGATAAGGGGCTTCGCCAACTACGTCGGTCCCGTGAACAGCCCCGCGTATACGCCGGTACGCCTTCCGCATGGCGGGTCGGGACGATACCTCGTCCCCCGGAACGGTGGGCCACCCCAACCGTGGGAGGGCCCAGCGACCACCTCGTCGTCGTTGCGCCTTTATCGGGACCTCCGGCTTTCGTCGCCGTAAAAGTGGTCTAATCGTTCGACCAGGGGACGACCACGCTAAACCCCGCCGTCGGTACCGCCCGAAGGATGACGGCTGAACGGCGGAGGCGGTATCCGACACGAGCCGGGGAGCGACGCCTGCGAGCAGGCGTCAGTAGCCTTGTCGCGGTCGCCGACAGGGCGCCGACAGGGCGCCCGAGCACCGGGATGCCCGGCCTCGCCGTTCTCCGATTCTCAATGTGCTGCTCTGCCGAGGTGCCCAGAGTCGCGACGCCGAGCATGTCAGATCACCCCGTCCGCGTGCTGCTGCTCGTGGTAGTCGGCGTCGCGGTTGGCGGCGTTCCAGCGCATCCAGCCCTTGCCGGTGCGGCGGGGGCACTTCGGCTCGTGGCAGATGTAGTAGAACTCGTCGTCCATCTCGTCGTACTCGATCCTCGTCACCGCATCCCCTATCTCAATAGCGATTACAACTATCAAGATACGGCATAGGGCCCTCTCCGTACACGACTTCACCGAGATGGATCGGTTCCTGAACGCCCGCGCGCTGGTGGTGCCACGTCCGCCGCCAACTACCGGTCTGAGCTGGCGATACAGCACTGGGCCGAGCAAGACCTCCATGTCGGTCGTTGCCCGCATTGCTCACCTGCGCGGTCGGCTAGCTCACAGTGTCGGTGCGAAAGCGTCAGTCCTTCAGACCACGCCCGCATGCTTATCGAGAGTCACGCCGGGCTCCCCGTCGGGTCCGTGTGATTCCGTAGCACTGCCCCCCGCGGCACCCGCCTACCGGCGGGAACGCGGGCGGGTGGCCGTACCGGTAACCCCGCTGCGAACCACCCGTTGGGCTCCCGGGGCAAGGTGCATTGCTCGCGTGCCGCCCAGGCGGTTCGGGAGTCATGCCCGTGCGCCTCAAGCTCCAAAAGACCGGACCCGAATTTTCCTTGGGTTCCGGCCACATTCGTCGAAGGTGCCGGATACGGTGCATCGGCACACGTGATCGGCCGGCACCTCGGCCAAGGGCGGCTGGCGCCCGGGGACTGTCACTCCCCGGGGCCGCCTTGAACGGTCACGCCCACTGCAAGTCCCGCGTATGGACCGAACAACAGGAGGAACGAGACCAAGTGACAACGGTAACGAGAGCTACCCCGCGGCGCGACACTGGGGCTGCTGGCAGCACGGACTATGCCCTGATCGGGGCCCTTGTGCTGGTGGCTCTGACCGCCATCGGGGCGACGCTCTGGATCGCCCTGGCCACCGGCCCGGCCATCGCCAGCATCGCTCCGGTCGCGATCCCTGCGATCGGCACGGTCGCGGCCAGCGCCGTCGGCGGAATCGTGGTTGTGCTGCGGCGCCGATCGGCCAGGGCGCGGCGATAGCGACCGGGGTTGGACGAGGGCCGATTGAGCTTCTTCGACCCTCGTCCAACCCGCTCGCCAACGTCATCATCGAGCCGGCGGCTCCGGGCAGGGACCTAATGTTCACCCCTCATCGACCCGAAACGCCACGCGCTGACCGCAGAACTGCGGCCGTTCGCGCGGCCCCGGCCGAGAGCAACGAACTCCTTCAGGAGCAGGACTACGGCCCCGGAGGGGCAAGCATCGCCGGCACGTCCGGTGCGGCCAGCAGCCGCACCCGGCCCGCGTCGAGCTGGCCGGGGTGCAGCGCGTACACCTCCGCGCCGTCCGGCGTCGGCAGGTCACCGCGCGCCACGAACTGCAACGCGGCCGACGCGGCGTCCTCCGCCGTGGCCGGCGACGAGCTGAGCCCGGTGCGCAGCCGCAGCGCGAATGTCGACACCGACTCGTGGTCGGCCCGCCGGAACAGCGTCATGCCCGCGGGGCTGCGCACGATCACCTCGCGGGCGCGGGCGGCGGCGATCCACCGGCCCAGCTCCCCGAGGGTGACCCGGCCGCCCGCCTCGAACGAGGCCACCAAGGCTCGCGCCACGGTGGAGAACTGGTCGGCGTGGCGGTGCACCGCGTGGTTGGTGCCGGTCACCTTCGCGGCGACGTCGAGCCACCGCATCGTCCGAGCGTGCAGGTCGACGACGAACGGGATGGTGACCTTGCCGGGGCCGGTCAGGTCGAACCGCTGCTCCACCGCACGCGCGTCGAACGGCTCCCGCCGGCCGCCGAGCTGGTCGCGGACCATGAACCCGGCGAACGCCTCCGCCATGTCGAGGAACGGCACGTTGTTGTAGCTGAGCACCGACATGACCGCGTACCGGCCGCCCTGCTTGGCGAGGACGTCCACGTCCAGGTCGATGAACTCCGACGCGCCGCGCGGTGCCGGGGCGCTGGTGAAGTCACCCGAGTGCACGGCCCCGGGCAGCCGCAGGTTGGTGAAGTCGCAGGTGCCAACGTGCTCCCACGTCTTGCTGTAGACGGCCACCGACAGGTCCAGGTCGACCCGCTGCTCCGACTCCATCCAGTGCAGGAACAGACGCACGACCTGGCCGGCCGGGATCGGCAGGACCGAACCGCGGGCCAGGGTGACCAGGGCGCGGGCGGCGGTGCGCTCCGTGAACGGGGCGATGATGCCCTCCAAGTCGGTGTCGACCACGGCCCGGTCGACGGCCGGCAGCGCAGCGGCACGCTCGAACAGGGCGGCCTTCAGCGCCCGTTCCGCCTGCCCGACCAGGTGCGGGGCCAGCGGCGAGCGAGCGTCCTCGACGACGTGCGCGGTGCCTGTGCGGCCGGCGGGGAAGAACACCCGCTGGTCGTGGGCGACCGCGCGGGTGCGGATCTCACCCAGGGCCGACAGGATCACCGCCGGGGCGGCCTGCCGGGCCGCGCGGCCGATCTCCTCGACCAGCGCGTTGTGACGGCCGGCGCCGATGCGCAGCAGGTGGTCGGCGCGGCGCAGCAGCTCACCCGGACGGGCGCGCAGGGCACCCAGAGCGGCGGTGAGGTCACGGGCCGCCAGGGCTTCCTCGACCCGGCGGGCCCGGACGGCGATCAGCACCCGGCCGTCACGGACATGAACGTGCTCCGCGCTCGCCGTGCGGTCGTTGAGCATGAGCGCTGCGGCCTGCACCTGGTTCAGGGTGGTGCCGCGCAGCGCGGCGAACGCCAGCGCAACATTCGGCCACCGGCCGGCGTGCTCGCCCGGGTGCAGCCGCTCACCGACGGCGATCCACGCCCGACGGTGCCGGCGCATGTCCTCGACGAGCTGCACCACGCCCATCCGGTCGAGGGCGGCCAGCAGCACCCGGCGCAGCGGCCGGGCGACCGGCGCGATCCGCGGCCGGTCGATCAGCGACTCACCGCCCGAACGGGCGACGAGGAACCGCAGCACGTCGGTGGCGGTGTCGACCAGCGCGGTGACGTGCGCCTCCACCACGGCCGGGTCGACCGGGTCGGCGAGCAGCCACGCCAGCAGGCGGGCCTTCGTCTCCCGGCCCGGCACGGCGGCGGGCAGCCACGACACGTCGGTGCGGTCGAGGCCGGCCAGCATGACGGCCAGGTCGTCGGCGTCGGCCGGCGGCAGCGCGGTGGGGCGGGCGAGCAGGGACAGCACCTCGGCGCGCACCTGGGCGAGCAGGCCGCCGCCGAGGTGCAGCACCCGGAGGCGTGCCGGCGCGGGGCCGGTCACCTCGCGCGGCTCGCGCGGCCGGTCCTCGACGGCCGGCTCGCCGGCGGCCAGGTACGGGTCCGCCGGGTCGAGCTGCCGGTAGCAGATCGGGCAGGCCGAGTAGTCCGCCGGCCGGAAGCAGTCACCGCACACCAGGTGCCCGCACGGGTTGACCGGCCGGACGGTGCCGGCCGCGAAGCACAGCACGCAGGGCTGCGTGGGCTCCTGGAACCAGGCGGTGAGGATCCGGTCGACGAACAGGCCGAGGGTGTCGTTGGGCACCCGGTCGGGGAAGCGCCGGAACAGCGGCGTGTGGTCACGGCCGCCGCCTACCAGCTCGTCGCAGTCGGCGAGCAGCCGAGAGCCGAGGGCAGTGAGGTCGACGGTGTCGAGACGCAGCAGGGCGTCGCGCAGCGGCTGGGACAGCAGCCAGCCCCGCTCGGCCAGGTCGGCTTCGAGCAGGGTCACGCCCGGCCGCGCGTCCGGGTTGAACTGGTCGGTGCCGGCGGGTACGTAGACGGTGCCTCGGCGGCGCAGGAGCACCCGGACGAGGGTGGCCGGCCGGGTCCGGGCGGTCTGGGTGCGGGTCTGGGTCGCCATGCCGGTCACCGGCCTTTCGTCGGGGTGATCTGGACGTGGACATGAGTGCGGGGCCGGTGATTGAGCGCGCTAGTTCTCAGCCATTTGAAAGGGTTAGAAGGAAGCACACTCGGGAGCCGGCCCCGCAGGTCTGACGATAGCAGCTCGGTAGAGGTTGCGTCTATCGATTTACGCTGCATGTCCACAGCGGATGGCATCACGTGGAGGCCGCACGGGGACTCGAACCCCGGTGCGCCGCTTTGCAGGCGGCTCCCTGACCACTCGGGCATGCGACCGTACGCACCCTCGGACCGATTCGAACGGCCGACCGCCGGCTCCGGAAGCCGGTGCTCTATCCGCTGAGCTACGAGGGCATGGTGCAGGCGAAGGGGACCTGCTGCGCCTATAGTGATTCCATGGTCGACTCAATCGGCACGCGAGTCTGCGACGGCTGCTCTCGGCGATTCATCCGCACCAGCAGGCACCGCCTGTGCAGTGCCTGTGAGTACCGAAGGCAGCAGGCGAAGGCCCCGTGCTCGTGCGGGTCACCGAAGTCTCTGAAGGCCAAGCAGTGCCGGTCGTGCGCGTACGGGAGTACGCCGATTGTCGATGAGCCCGATCAGGCCCGGCTGGCTTGGATTGCTGGTCTGATCGAGGGCGAGGGGACCTTCGTGCGGAGGCGGTCCGGAGGAGGCGTAGTCCGCGTTCAGATGACCGACCTCGACGTGATCGAGACACTGGCCGAGCACTTGCCGTTTGCTCCCCGGGTCCGGCCGTATACCCCGAAGGTTGACCATCACAAGCCGTCGTGGATCCTCACCGTTCAGCGGCGCGACGACCTCTTTTGGCTGGTGACCAAGATCTGTCCGCTGCTCTCCGCACGACGACGGGAGGCTGCAACGCTCCTCGTCAGCAACTTCACTAACCCGCCCACCCTGCCCAGCCCTTCGTGGCCGTACACCCTAAGTGATCCGGCGGGGGCGGCATGGGCGGCCGGGCTGGTCGAAGGCGAGGGGTGGATTGGGCCGCCCTACCTGGAGGTGACGTCGACCGACCTCGACGTCCTTGAGCGGCTGGCGCAGCTCGCAGGTGGTGGCTCGATCACGGCCGCGAAGCGGGGCAAAGAGAACCACCGACCCGCGCACAGGTGGCAGCTGTATCGAAAGGGCCTCCTCCTGCCCTTCCTCGACGCCATCCGGCCGTGGATGCTGTCTCGCCGGACGATCGCTGTCGATCGCTTGGTCTCGGTGCGCGTCCCTGGACTTGAACCAGGCGTGCCGTAAGGCGCCCGTTTTACAGACGGGGGAGCGACCAGCCGCTCACGACGCGCTTGGGGTGACTGGCCGGTACTGACCCGGCATCTGCGGGGCCACAACCCGCCGCTCTCCCATTGAGCTACAGCCACAACTGCGGCCCGAAGGCCAGTACCCGTACCTGAACTCGAACCAGGGCGACCCGCTGTGTGGGAGCGGTGCTCTGCCGCTGAGCTACACGGGCTTGGCTCCGGCGACAGGACTCGAACCTGTACCTGTACGGATTAACAGTCCGCTGCCCTACCGATTGGGCGACACCGGAATGGTCGCGCGTGCGGGACTCGAACCCGCTTCATGGGCTTGAAAGACCCAGGGCCTACCCATAACCGAACGCGCGTTGCGTGCCCCGAGCTGGTGTCGAACCAGCGACCTCCGCCTTGTCGAGGCGGCGTTCTCCCACTGAACTACCGGGGCGGGAGCGGGAGCCGGATTCGAACCGGCGGCCTCTGGGTTATGAGCCCAGCGCGCTTCCATAACTGCGCCATCCCGCAAGTGGGCCGCCAGAGGATCGAACTCTGGACACTCCGATTAAAAGTCGGCAGCTCTACCACTGAGCTAGCGGCCCGTGCTGTGCCCCGCGCTGGAATCGAACCAGCGACACGCAGTTTAGGAAACTGCTGCTCTATCCCCTGAGCTAGCGGGGCGTACTGTGCCTCCGGGGAATTTCGAAATCCCGGCCCACCGATTAAGAGTCGGTTGCTCTTCCTCTGAGCTACGGAGGCTTGGCGGAGAGGGAAAGGCCCTCACGCATAGGGTATTGTGTATGGGTGACAAACCAGCCCAGATGCGCTACCTGCGGCAAGCCTTACTGGTCAGCTGACCGGCGGCGTGAATGCGAGCCCTGCCGCTACCAGCGTCTGAAGCTGAAGTGGCGGTGCGCGTGTGGCGCACCGATGGACCGCAAGTCAGTACAGTGCGCGACCTGCAACCGCGAGCGACCAGCCCCGCAGAAACTACGTGCAGACCAGCGAGCGTGGCTGGCTGGGCTCCTCGAAGGCGAAGGGACCTTCCTGGTAAAGGAGGGTGCACCCCGCGTCCGGGTCCAGATGACGGACCAGGACGTCATCAGCGACGCCCACCAGATGACGGGGGTAGGTACGGTCAATGCGTACACACCGAGGAACCGTGCACATAAGCCCTCGTGGTACTGGACCGTCAACGCTCATTCGCACACGGCTTGGCTGGTCGCGGAAGTCGCACCGCTACTCGGTCATCGTCGCCGTTCGGCTGCCGTCGGCCTCTGGTTAGCCGGAGGGCAACCAGTCGCCACCTTCCCCGCCCGGCGGGAGTTGACGTCTGCCGAACACATCCCGTGGGTCGCCGGCATCGTCGAAGGTGAGGGCTGCATCAGCGTCTCCGCCCGAGGTGACGTGTCTCTCGGAGTGAACTCGACCGATCTAGACACCATCGTTCGGCTTCACTCAGCGACCGGCATGGGGCGCGTTTATGAGCGGCCGTCACGGAACGAGAAGTGGCGTCCAACCGCGACGTGGAACGTGTGCCGCATCAACGAGCTGCGCGAACTGCTCCCGGAACTGCGGCCGTGGTTGAAGTCGCGCCGCTGTGGAGCCGTCGATCGGGCGTTGATCTGCCTCGCCGGCAAACGCGGAAGGTAAAGGAGTCGAACCCTCGCCGTTTCCAGCGGCCCGGTTTTCGAGGCCGGTTGCCCACCACTGGGCGCTACCCTCCATGAGTCGGGTACGAGGGAATTGAACCCCCGGCCTCGCCCTCCCGAAGGGCGCGCTCTCCCAAGCTGAGCTAGTACCCGTTGAGTCGGGACGGGGAGTCTCGAACTCCCGTCCTCTGGTCCCCCAGACCAGCGCGCTACCCCTGCGCCACGTCCCGATGCGTACCCCCGGCAGGAATCGAACCTGCGGCCTTCTGGTTCGTAGCCAGACACTCTGTCCGCTGAGCTACGGGGGCAAGAAAATTGCTGCGTGCCGTCGGCTGGAATCGAACCAGCGCATCTCCTCGTTATCAGCGAGGTGCCTTAACCGGACTTGGCCACGACGGCTTGGCGGAGGGACCGGGATTCGAACCCGGGCCGGAGTTGCCTCCGGTCTGCCTTAGCAGGGCAGCGCCATAGACCGCTCATGCCACCCCTCCATGCGCGCCCCGTACGGGATTTGAACCCGCGAATCTCCGGATTGACAATCCGGCGTCCACTCCTGACTGGACCGACAGGGCATGGTGGAGCCGAGCGGAATCGAACCGCTGGCCTTCCCGGTGCGAACGGGATGCTCTACCAACTGAGCTACGACCCCATGCGTGCGCTCGGGGGGAGTCGAACCCCCACGCCTTCCGGCACCGGATCCTGAATCCGGCGTGTCTACCTGAGTTCCACCACGAGCGCGTGATGTTGCGTGCCGACGCCCGGTGTCGAACCGGGGGCCTCTCCGTTATGAGCGGAGCGCTCTGACCACCTGAGCTACGTCGGCGTGAGAGCCAGCGGCGGGAGTTGAACCCGCAACCTCACCCTTACGAGGGGCGTGCTCTGCCAGTTGAGCTACGCCGGCATGTTCCCAGTGATCGAGGGCCGGCTACGCCTCGCCGTAGTAGCCCTTCTCCTCACCGAGGACCAACGGCACGTCGTAGATCGACATGTCCGGTCTGGTCCTGCTGAACCTGACCCTGTGCCGCCACCGCTGGTGCTCGAACGCCACGTCAGCGTCGATCTCGACGACGGCGGTCGGTTCGACCTGCACGTACCGCAGCGGTTCGGGCCGGTCGAGCTGCCCCGACCAGGCGGCCGGTAGCGGTTGCGGCCACGGGTGCACCACGGTTCCGCCGCGACGCTGCAACGGCCGAAGCGGGGAGAGCGCCGCGGCGAGGTCGGCCCTCTGCTCGACGGTCAGAGGGTGCGTGCGGCCGGTGTAGCGGAGCTTCCCGCGCCGGTCGAACCGGCCCAGCAGAGCCGTGTCCGGGTTGCGGAGGCTGCCCGTCACCCCGCCCACGATGGCCTCCGTGAAGACCCGGGTGCGGAACTTCGACCAGCCCCGGCGGCCCGGCTCGTACCTGCCGGCGAGCCGCTTCGTCACGACCCCCTCGATGCCCGTCGCAACGGTCCAGTGGATCAGCCAGTCAGACACCTGCCGCATGTCGGTGGTCTGCGGCGTGAGCGTCAGCGTCGGGGGAGCGTCGGCGAGGAGCCGTTCCAGCCGGGCCCGCCGCTCGAACAGCGGCAGGTCCAGGACCACCTCCCCGCCAGCGTCGGCGAGCACGTCGAACAGCACGTAGTGGGCGGGGCAGTCGCGGGCCAGCCGCAGCAGGCCGCGGCCGGCCGTGATCCGGCGTTGGAGCTGGGCGAAGTTGGTCCGGCCCCGCTCCCACACGATCAGCTCGCCGTCGAGCACCGCCCCTGCGGGGATCGCCGACCGGATCGCCCGGGTGATGTCCGGGAAGTACGTGGTCAAGTTCCGGCCGGCGCGCGATTGGAGGTACACGCCGTCGCTGTCCCGGAAGGCGATCGCCCGCCACCCGTCCCACTTCGGCTCGTGGATGAGGCCGGGCCCTTCGGGCACCTGGTCGACGGGCGCGGCGAGCATCGGCGCAACCGGGCGGCGCAGCCTCGGGTCGGCTGGCCCCTCCGCCCGGCGCCGGGCCGGGCTCACCGCCCGCGCTCGCTGCGAACGCCGCTCATCTCGCCCCCCGACGTCATCGTGGGGGAGCGGCCACCCGCCCCGGGCGGACATCCGCGACAACGAATGCGCAGGTTGTGGAGCCGGCGGCCGGAGTCGAACCGGCGCGACGCTGCTTACAAGGCAGTTGCTCTGCCGCTGAGCTACGCCGGCATGGTGCCCTCGGCAGGACTCGAACCTGCCCTGTACGGCCCCTCAGACCGTCGCCTCTACCGCTGGGCTACGAGGGCATTGAGCTGCGGGCGGAGGACTCGAACCTCCAACCTTCCGGTCCAGAGCCGGACGTGCTGCCAGATTGCACCAGCCCGCATCGGGGCCGGCGGGGTGATGGCCCGCCGGCCGGGTCAGCGCTGCGCCAGCGACCCCCACGACGGCACAAGCGGCGTGATGCGCAGCACCATGCCGGCCTCGGCCGGGGTCCGGTCGCCCTTCGCCTGGTTGCAGGGCGCGCACGCGCTGACGGTGTTCCGCCAGGTGTTCTGCCCACCCCGCGAGCGGGGCAGGATGTGGTCGACGGTCGCGGCCGGGCCGGAGCAGTAGCCGCACCGACGGCCGTCACGGGCCAGCACGCCCGACTTCGACCAGGCGGGACCCTTGCTGTACCGCCACCGGGTGACCACGTAACGGACGAGCCGCACGACCTTCGGCATGGGGAACACGCCGATGAGCCGGTCCGGCTCGGCTTCGTGGATCTCGGCGACCCGGCGGCACAGCATCCGGATCGCGTGGGCGACGGTGACCCGGTGGAGGGGCCCGAGGTCGGCGTTGATGACAAGTACGACGTCCACCAGGTCCCTCCCTTCTTCCAACTGGACCGGCGGTGGTGTTGGAGCGCCGGGGTGACGTTCCAACGGTGGTTGACGAATTGACAGATGATCTGTCAACGAGAGCGGCTGACCGGGTTCGAACCGGCGACCTCCACCATGGCAAGGTGGCGCGCTACCAACTGCGCTACAACCGCATGGAGCCGACGGCCGGATTCGAACCGGCGGCCTCCGACGTACCAGGTCGGCGCTCTGGCCAGGCTGAGTTACGACGGCATGAGTGCCCTGCGACGGACTCGAACCGCCAACACACCAGGTTTGAGCTGGCGCCCTCGTGCCAGTTGGGGTAGCAGGGCGAGAGCTGAGGACGGAGGACTCGAACCCCCACGACCTGAGCCAAAATCAGGCGGCCTGCCGATTAGCCGAGCCCCCATCGTGGTCGGGGCAGGGAGCAGGGGCGGTGACCTTCCGCGCTGCCACGGGGAGCGACCCCGCGCGGCCGTTGACCGGGCTGCGCAACCCGGCCTCGGGTTTCGCGGCGTCCGCCGCCCCCTTTCCCTGCCCTCCGAGCGGCCCGCGGGCATCGAACCCGCTTCTCCGGTTTGGAAGACCGGCGTGTCCGCCGAGTTCACCAGGACCGCATGGGCGTTGCGTCGGCCGTACGGGATTTGAACCCGTGATCTTCACGTTGAGAGCGTGACGAGCTTTCCAGGCAGCTCCAACGGCCGATTGGAGCTGGCGGGGTTCCGCCGTCCGCAGCCAGCGGACCCCGCCAACGTGCCCACCCCCGGCGTCGAACCGGGAGCCTCGCCCTTTTCAGGGGCGCGCTCTACCACCTGAGCTTGGTGGGCATGATGTGTGGACCTGCCCGGGTTCGAACCGGGGACCTCCGCTCTGCCAGAGCGGCGCGCTACCAGCTGCGCCACAAGCCCATTCCGACTCCCCGGCCGGCGACGGCGGTGCTGCCGCCGGCCGGGTGTCGTCTGTATGCCATCCGCTGTGGAGTTCTCAATGATCATCGCCGAGCCGACCGCGAGGGCCGGGACGTTGAGCAGGGGTGACAGGACTCGAACCTGCGCTTCACGACTTTGGAGATCGCTGCTCTGCCGCTGAGCTACACCCCTATGGACTTGTGCCGAGAACGAGAAAGCCGCCCTACCCCTTGGCTGGGTGGGCGGCTTCCGTGTCCTGGGGGACTCGCGGTCAGCCGCGCCACCTACCGAGCTTGAAGTTGTCGACGGAGCTTGCGGCGATGTCCACGCACCACCCACCGCGCAGCGACACCCGCTGCTGCGGTTCTGGGGTCGTGTGGCGCATCATGACCGGCTACTCCTCAGTGGATCGGTTCGTGAAGACCGTAGGCTCCCGGCGGGCAAACCAGCAACGGAGTTTCCGTCCACCGGCCCGCCCGCCGAGTAGCGCTGACATCACCGACGGTACGGCAACCCTGGCGCGGTGGCAATAACAACTACCGAGTTACGTCATCCGGTGGCGGCTCGGCGGGGCGGCAGACGCGGCAGCGGCACGGCTCCGACCACTTCGCGACCCGCTCGCGGTGTCGGCTTTCAACCGCCTGCCGCCGCTGCGGGTCGAACGGGTCGCAGCCGGCCCCGGCCAGGTACCGCAACGCAGCCGCCTCCCACGTCCCGTCATCGCCGTACGGCAGGCGGCCCCACAGCTCCAACTCTCCGAGCGAGCCGTTGCAGCCGGAGCACAGCAGGCCGCGGATGCACTGGCCGCAGGTGCGGTGGTGGTCGGGGCAGCAGACGTGGTCGTGATCGATGTAGAGGGGAACGGCGCCGGGACCGCGTAGGTTCGCCTGCTGGCAGATCGCGCACACTCCGTCCTGGGCGGCGCGCAGCTCGCGGTACCGGTCGGCGGTGATCCGATGTCGGCCCAACGCGCGGACCGGAAGCGCGAGCGAACACACCTGCCACGGGTCGTCGCCTCGAACCTCGACGACCCGTGGACCTGCCCGCGGCATCATTCGATGGTCTCGACGACCATCTGAGCGGAGTAGCGCTCCGGCTCGTCCCCGGCGTCGTGCTGCACCTGCTCGGCGTGACCGATCAACGCGTCCACCATGTCCCGGAGCCCGGCGACCGCGCCGTACCCGCCCAGCTCGACCGGGTGCGGGCCGCCGGCCTTCTTCGGGGCTTCCCAGATCCGGTCGATGTGGTGGTACAGCATCCACAGGGCGCGGATGTGGCCGGCGCGCTCCTCCGGCGTCATCAACGCCAGGAACCGGCTGTCGTGGTCCGTGAACCGCTCCGCGATGTGCCTGGCCGCGTCTTGCAGCTCGTCGTCGGTCATCGGGTTCTCGTCGTAGTCGATGCTCATCCGCCCACCCCTTCCCGGCCGTTGTCTGTGGAGGGTACGGCGGACAAGCGACGTTCGGGGGGCCCGCGAGCGGACGTCGACCGGCGAGAATCCAACCGTGCTGAAATTTAGCTGGGACGTGGATCGCAAGTTGTTCATCGTCTGGCCCGCGCTGCTGACCGTGGGGTTGTTGGTCGGCTGCTGGTGGTGGCTGCGCGGGTACACGGTGCTCCGCGATCCGGCGCGCGGCTGGCGGCGGTGGGCGGGTGTCGCTGCCCGCAGCGCGGTGCTGGCCGCAGCGTTCTGGGTGCTCGGCCTGCCGGGTGACGTGCGGTGGTGGGGATTCGCTGTGGTCGTGCTGTGCGGGGCGTGGGGCTGGCTGGCGTTCCTGCGGCTCCTCGCCGAAGCGCGGCAGGAGCCCCGACCGGGCCAGGCTGTCGCCGCTGCACCCGCTGAGCAAGCGCCGTCCGAGCTGGCGGCGCAGATGCGCCGCCTCGTCCTCCAACGCCGCGCCCGTGGGCTCAGGCCATAGCTCCCCACTTCGACACGTCCCAGTCCGGCAGCCGCCGGTCACCCGGGCCGGCCGCGCGGGCGAACAGCACCAGCAGCACCTTCCCGTCGACCAGGTCGACCCGCACAGACCGCTGCATCGGCTGAGAAATCTCGGTCTGCGACGTCAGCGCCGCGGTGACCTCCGGGTGCCCCGCTGCCTCGACCACGGCGGCGAGGTAGCCGGCGAACGCCTCTGCCCCGGTCGGGCCGTCCCCGCCGACCCCGGACACGTCCCCGGGCGGCCCGCCAGCCGGCTCGTACTCGTCCGGACCCGTCGGGCTCCCGCCGTTCGGGGACCCGGCTACCACCTTCAGCCCGAACTGGGCGCCGTCGCGGAACCGCACCACCAGGCCGCGTTCGTCCTCCCCGCCGGTGATTCCCCGCCACGGCTCGACCGCAGCGACGCCGGGGTGCGCGGAGCGGGGGAGCAGGTCGACGAGCATGCCGGCCAGGTATCCAGGTGTCACGCGGGGCTCCTCGGTGTCACGGTCGGGGCGAGCTGTTCGAGCACGGCGGTCGCGGCTTGGCCGCACCGCTCGGCACCGTCCAACTGGGCGATCAGGGCGGCCACCATCGTCGGGTACTCGGGGGCGTCCTGGTCGCGCAACACGACGAGGGATCCGTCACGTAGGCCGGCCGGCCAGTGGTAGCGGAGGTAGTGCCGACCCTCGCCGGCCAGCGTGAAGCCGGCCGTGTCGAGGGCGGACATCAGCTCGGCCGGCGAAGGTTCGTTCATCGGGTCACCCAGCCTCGTGCCTTGCGCAGTGCCACGCAGGCGTCAGCGACGCGCTGCGCGGCCTCGTTGACCTCGCCATCGGGGTCGGCGGTGACGCGTTCGTAGTCCTCGACGGCGTCGCCGAGGTCCGCGACCAGGTCGCGGACCAGTGGGCCGCGGGTCGGCGTCGGCGGTGTGGTCATGCTGCTGCCTCCGATCCTGCGTCGGCCCAGCTCAGGTAGTCCTGGTCGGGTTGGTTACGGTACGGCGATCCGGCCGGCGGCCGGTCGAACCGGCCCGGGTTGGCGAGGGCCTTGCGGCCGGCGTCGAGCACCTGCCGGCCGTCACCGGCGGCGGCGACGGCCCGCCACCACGCGCCCGGGGTGCGGACGTTGCAGGTCCGCTCGATCACCGGTATCAGCCGGTCCGCTTCGGCCGGGTCGGCGCCGGCCGCGGTGAGCACCTGGTGGGCGATGCTCGGCTGCGCGGTGTCTCTCTCGCCGGTGGGGGAGAGAGATGAGGGCTCTCTCTGAGGGTGGTGAGGAGATGGGTCCCCCGTTTTGGGGGGCCTCCGCGCGCTGGCAGGTCCCCCGTTTTGGGTGGCCTCAGGTCCCCCGTTCTGGGGTACCTCAGGGCCCCCGTTTTGGGGGGCCTCCGCGTCCTCGGCAGGTCCCCCGTTTTGGGGTGCCTCAGGCGAGTCGGCGAGGGCCGGGAATCGGTAGCTGGTGCGCTGGCCGGTCCGCGAGTAGTACGGCCGCCCGTCCGAGCCGACACCCAGCGGGACGCGTAGCTCGGTCCACTTCCGGGCGACGCGGGCCAGGATTTCGCCGACCTTGCCTACGGGCACATCGGCGGCCTGGGCGAGCCAGTCCACGCCGGGGGCTCCGGCGCGGGTGTCGTCGTTGCAGTAGTCCGCGAGTTCGAGCACGACGCACCGTTCGTTGGCCGTGAGGAGACCTGGCGGCAGGTGGTCGCGGATCTCGCGGCGGAGCTTGAACCCCATGGGCTACCGCCCGTCCCGCGTGGTGTCGTTGATCGAACACGCGGTCGGGGTAGCGGTGTTGTTACCCTCGTGCACAGCCCAGGGCCTCTCTGGGTTAGTCGGCCCGGGTAGCGGTGTTGGTAGCACCGTCCGGGCCGCACCATTTCTGGTGTCGGTCAGGTCGTCTGGTCGGTCTTTCGCTCGACGCCATCGAGGATGGTGTTGAGCCAGGTGTCGGACCAGGCGTGGCCGCTCCATCGCAGGATGTCGGCCTTCTTCACGCCGTCGGCGTATGCCTGGCGCGCTGCTTCGGCGAGTTCGTCGCGGGGCTTCCGGACGATTTGCTTCGCCTCTTCTTTGGCTCGCTGATACGCCTCACCCGTCTCCTGTAGTCGGGCCTGGTGGTCGGTCATGTCCCGATCATCACACAGCTTCCAGAAAGTTCCAACCATGTTGGGCAAGTCGGTTGACGTGGGCAAACCCTGCCCGTAACTTGGTAGTTGTAAGAGCTATCGCGGTTCGGAGCGGTGCTACCAACACCACCGGCCCCACGATCGGGAGAGGTCCCCGACATGGTCACCAAGCTCACCAAGCCCGGCGAGGCCCACACCACCGCCGCCGGCACGCTCACCCTCGTCGCCAGCCTGACTGTCGACGGTGGCGTCGCTCTCAACACCTTCGCCGGCCCCGAGCGCATCGCCGAACTGTCCGGCCTCACCTTCACCAGCCGGCTCGACGCCGCCGAGGTGTACCGCGACATCCGCGACGGCGGCCTGGCCGGCATGAGCCTCGCCGACATCGCCGAGAAGGTCCGGGAGCGGCTGGTCGACATCGCCGCCCCGCTGCGCGGCCGGGCCGGCTACGAGCCCCGCGTGAACGAGCTGGACCGGGCCCTCGACCGCGTCGAGCGCCTGGCCTTCACCTCCGACCTGTCCAGCGCCACCGCCGAGCTCAACGCGCTCGCCGACGCGGTCTACGGCTCGGTCCTCTGACCAGCCAGACCCCGGCGACCTCACCCACCAGCAGCATCCGCCGGTCCCGCAAGGGGCAGGGCCGGCGGCCCACCTGAACGCGTCCATCAACCCACGTCAGGAGCACGTCATGGACCGCCTCACAGCCACCACTCGCCGGGCCGCCCGCGTCGCCGCCCGCAGCGTCCGCCGCGCCGTCACCGTCGAGGTCACCGCCGACGACGGCACCCCGGTCACCCGCCGGGTGAAGCCGCGCCGGCCGTCCCGGCAGACCGCCGACCGGGCCGCCATCGCCGCGTCGCAGCTGGGCATCGCCTGATGCCCGGCAAGGCACAGGCCCTCGCCCCGACGGTCGAGCAGATCGCTACCGACCAGGCCGTCCGAGGCGACGTCACCGAGTCAATGGCAGAGATGCTGACCGCCGTCCGGGACGTACGCGTCGCCAACGTCGGCGGCCGGTGGGTCATCGACGTGTCGTGGCTGGCCCGGGTCGCCCTCGACGCCGGCCTTGTCGCTCGCGTCGGCGAGCTGGACCGCACCGTGCTGAAGCTGACCCGCGTCGGGCGGGAGACGGTCACCCGCGTGTACGCAGAGCGGGCGCTGGCGGAGCTGCTGCGGCTCGCCCGCCGCTACCAGCAGGTCCGCGAGGAGGCCGAGGCTGACGCGGCGGAGGCCGCCGCCCAGAAGACCCGGCGCCACTACATCGTCACGGCGCTCGCCGTGGCCGCCGGGTTCACCGCGGGTGCCCTCACGGTCGTTCTGACCCAGCTCTGACCCCGGTTTGGCGGGCGCGGCCCGCCGGCAAGCCTGGCCGCCCCCGCAGTCCCCAACCACGAGGACTCACCCCGACCGTCGCGATTGGAGCGACGCACGGGGTGGGCCGACCACCGAAGGAGGCCAACCATGGCCGAAGAGTACCGACCCGGGCGTCCGGGTCGCGGCCTGCGCGGCTGGCTGGCCCGCCGCGCACAGATCCGCACGAACCAGCGCAGGTACGCCTTCCACGAGTCGCAGTGCCGCACCATCAGGGCGCACCTCGCGCGGGTCGTCGACCCCGGCGACCGCGCGGACATGCTCCGCCGGCTGGCCACGTCGCTGCACCGCCGCGCCGTCCTGTACGCCAGCGTCCACGGCGTCCACCAGCTCGAAGGCGAGACCACCACCGCCGACCTGTCGATGCTGTGGGAGGCCGACCTGTACGAGGCCCTGTGCGACGTCGAGGCCGCGCACGTCTACCACACGCCCCGAGCGAGGGGCATGGACCAGATCGAGGAGACGGCCGGGCCGGTCCTCGACCGGATGGCCGCCACCCCCGACCTCGGCGGCCGGCTGCGGCTGCTCGGCGCGCTGCACGACTCCGTGCTGCCCGTCGTCGGGAAGCGGGCCGCCGCCCAGGTGCGCGCGCTGCCGGCGCCCGCCAGCGTCGTCACGGCCGGCCGCTGATGGCCGGCCGACCGCCGGGCGGCCTGCGCGTCACCGGGCTGCTGTTCGGGCTCCTGGCCGTGTTCGGCATCTTCCTCGTCGGCCTGGACGCCGTCACCGGCGGCGCGCTGCCCGACATCCGGGTCGGCACCTGGAACGTGCCGGCCGGAGTGCCGACCGCGATCGTCGCCGTCCTGATCGCGAAGGTCTGCCTCGACGCGGCGAACCGCCGCGACGCGAGGCCCTGACCGCAACCGTCCGACCTGGGGCCCCTGAGCACCGGAAGCATCCGCGCGCACACGTTGGAGGTACGCGCCGATGACCACATCAACCCTGACCCGGACCCGGCGGCGTGGCCGTCGCGAGCCGGCCACGGCGCCCGAGCTGGTCGGCGTGGTCGCCGCTGCTCTGGCCGCGAACGATCCGCCGATGCTGTCGGTGGCCGACTGGGGGCGCGGCTGGTGGCCGGTCGACGTCTCCGACGAGGAGGTGATGGTGCGCCGTCGCGGGCAGACGCTGAGCCGTGGTCGCAGGTAGCGCTGGACGGGTGAGGGCGGTGCCGGCCGGAGGACCGACCAGGCCCTTGCCGCTCTCGACCAGGATGGAGGGTCCCGGACTCATGGAGGACCACTGTGCCGCGATCACGAGCGCGACGCCGTGTGATGCCCCGGCGTCGGCGTCGCCATCAGTCGGCTCCGCGTGAGCGGGCAAAGGTCACTGACTGGATGCAGGCGTGCTCGGCCCTGTTAGCCATGGCTGTCGCCCTGCCGGCGCTGGGGGTTGCTGTCGTGACCTACAGAGACCAGCAGGAGATCAACCGGTCTCAGTTGGAGATGGCGCAGCTTGAGCGCGAGCGGTACGCGAGGAGGTACGCCTCCCGCGTCGCGTTCTGGTGGGAGAGCCCGCCCTTGCCTGGTCCGCTCTACGGCGGACGGCCCGGGCAAATGAGGGAGTCCCGCATCAAGGTGCAGAACCGATCGCCCGTGCCGATCACCCGCATGGCTCTCCTGGTCAAACCCTACGGAGGCAGCTTCGGGGTGCGCGATTACCGGTTGACGGTGGATGCGCCGCCCTGCTCGGTTCTCACGATCGCCCTTCCCGCGCTGATCGACGATGACGCATTCTGGGGCGAGCGCCACGGCCACGAATTGATGTTGGAGTTCGCCGATACGACCCACAGGTGGGTGTTGCGGGAGGGCGGGCTGGAAGACGACAGCGAGCAGTATCACCGATATAGCGTGTTTGACATCCAGAACATGGCGTGGGCGAGCGAGGTGCCAGACACGCGGGAGGCGGCTGCTGACTGCGGCGAGGGATTGTGAACATCCGGGACTGAGCGCAAGTCACCGGTCTAGTTCTGGGTGAGTTTTCGATTTGCTGGCGGGGGAAGCTGTGCTGCCGTAACTTGATAGACGTAAGAGCTACTGAGCTAGAGGGGGCAGGGATGGCCACCATCGCCTATGACGACTTCGGATTCCCCGTCGCCACCGCCACCGGCGTCCGCTGCGGCAACCACTACACCGCCGACACCATCCGCCACGCCACCGTCGCCGCCGTCCGC
Source organism: Micromonospora costi (assembly GCF_003626655.1). GTDB lineage: Bacteria > Actinomycetota > Actinomycetes > Mycobacteriales > Micromonosporaceae > Micromonospora > Micromonospora costi. The sequence goes on along the minus strand of NZ_RBAN01000002.1, from coordinate 1,015,056 downwards.
GAGTGCTACCGCCGCTGGCGGGAGATCGAGGCCGACGCCCAAGCCGAGTACGCCGCCGAGCTGGCCAACGAGCGCGCCCTGGAAGACCGCGGCTACTGGGACGCCCGAGCGCAGGAAGTCCACGAGGCCGCCATGGGCGTCGTGCCGTTCGACGTCGCCCTCCGCGAAGCCCTCGCCGCCGCCTGACCCCGCCCACCACCTGAAGGAGACGCCATGTCGTTCGCTGAGCTGTTCGCCGATGCCGAGATCATCCACGCTTACACCCGCGCCCAGGCCCTCGAAGACGGCACCCTCGTGGACGCCGGCCCGGCAGCCCGCGAAGCCGGGTTCCGGATGCCCGTCGCGCTGACCCAGGCCGCGTGGGTCGACTGCGTCGCATGGACCGACGCCGACAACAAGCGTAAGGGCACCTGGCAGGACGAGCCGGGCCGGCTGTGGGACGTCCTCTGGATGGCCTTCCACGCTGCCCGCCGGGCCGGAGGCCGGCAGCGAGTGCCGTTCGACCTCGTCCGGGTACCGGTAGTCGGCCGGGGCGTGACCGCCCGCAAGGTGACGTTGGCGCTGATGATCGGCCCCGGCGACGAGGGAGAGCCCGTCATCACCATCGGCCTGCCGCACGAAGACTGACCTTCTATCTCGCGAAGCCTGACCTGGTTAGCTTCAGTCGCGAAAGAAGAGGAGGTGGCGCTTCCGCCTGGTGACGAAACGGACCGGACTTGTTGTGCCTTCACGTATCCATTGCAAGCCGTTTGCGTCGGTGAACCTGATGATCGACATCAGATGATGAGGACCGCCGGGTTGCTCTGGGTGGAGGGGTGGCTTGAATGGCACGCCCATGTCAGCCTCGGATACCACCACCGACTTCTGCTCCGGCGACGAGTACACCTTGCCGTCGGTCCCGTTCATCACCGCGAAGGACACGTTCAAGATCGGGGACGAGCTGAGGTTCCGAATTCGGTACTCGACATACGTGAGTTGCCCCGTCAGGACACCCTCGTGGTTCACCTTGGGACCGTTCGCGAACCGGAACTCTGCGACCACAAGCCGAGCCAGCGCCGCCTCGTTGTCGCGCTGCTCGTCACGCCGTACCCGGATCTCGTGACGCAGCAGGAGCCCGGTGAACACGACCGCGATCGTGGACATCAGTAGGCCGGCCAGGCTTCCCCACGCCTGCATCCAGTCGGTGATCTTCGGGATCTCTTCTGCGGCGAGCACTGGGCCAGGGTAGGGCGTCGATGCGACACCCCTAGGTCATGCGGCCTCACCTGCGTCGCGTGACACCAGGGTCGCGCGAGGTGTGCCCTCCCTCGGGCGCTCCGCCGTACCCCGGGGGAAACGCGCCGGGGTCAATTCGGCGACGTCGTGGACAGACAGACCTCCGTGCCGTAACTTGATAGATGTAATCACTACTGAGATAAGGAGCCTGCGATGACCGGCGCGACCACCAGGACAGTGACCGTCGACAGCACGCCCGCCGAGATCGACGGCCGGCTCATCGAGCTGTGGATGACCTACGCCCACCACCGCGCCATCGCCGAATCCGACCGGCTCAGCGACGACGTCCGCGACGCCGCGAACCAGGCCGCCCGGGAAGCCGCCGAAGAGGCCGAGCCCCTGGAAGCCGCCTACCGCGAGCGCCAGTGGCCCCGCTGGTGGTGGGTACCCAACGGCCACCTCCACCGCGAAGGCGATTGCTCCACCCTCTACGCCAGCACCGAGCGGAACCTGACCGCCGCCGCGTCCGGGATGGACGACGCCCAGGTGGTTAAGCGGTACGGCTGGCACGTCTGTGCCGTCTGCGTGCCGAACGCCCCCGTCCTCGACGGCTTCCGCACCCCCGGCACCTACGCCGCCGCCGAAGCCGCCGCCAACGGTGACTGCCTCAACAAGGTCCCCACCTACGTCAACAACCGCGGCTGGACCGCGTGGGGCGGCTGCGGCGAGTGCGGCGCCCGGGGCGTGGCCGTCACCAGCCTGGGCAACCTGCGCAAGCACAAGCACCAGCGGATGGCCGATGACGCCGCCCGCAAGGCCCGTATCGATGACCCCCGGCTGATCGGCACTCCCACCGGCGAGGTGTTGAAGGTCGACCGCTCCGAGATCAAGACCAAGCGCACCGCCGAGATCGAGTGGGTCCGCTACATGGAGTACGTCGGGCTCGGCTGGACCGGCGACGACTACCGCACGTTCGCGCGACAGATCGCCGAGGCCCTGGCCGCCAAGGACGGCGTCACTGTCGAGGACGTCGAGGCCCGTTTGCAGCTGAAGGTCGACAAGAAGCTGCGGCAGATCGCCCGCCCCGCCACCCGCTGACCCGCCGCCGGCCCGCCCCGTGCGAGCCGACACCACCGCCGGATCACGTACCGAGGAGCACCGTTGCGCACCATCGACAACGAATTCACCGTCTACGGCCAGGGTTACAAGCTGGCTCGCATCTGCAAGCTCGACAGCAGCCATACGGTCCATGTACGCGTCAAGCGGGACCTCTACCGGCAGCAAAGCCACGCCGTTGCGGAAGTCCTGACCCCGTCGCTGACGTGGACGGCCCTGTTGACCCAGGACGTGGAGTCGTGGCACCAGAGCAGCCCGTACGTCGCCACGAACGCCGGTCAGGGGCGAGCGAGACAGGCGGAGGCCCTGCTGAACCAGGTTGCGATCGCCCCTGCTGAACCACGCGGCCGTGGTGCTGGCCGCTCAATGAGGGGGCCGCGCGGTCCCTCCGCCTGGGAGGTGGGCGAGAGGTGGGGCGATGTTGCCGTCTTTACGGCTGGCGGCGGGCGGCCCGCTCATTGGATGACGGGCCGCCAGCATCCGGGACGGGTGTTTATTCGATGCCTGTTACGCTATTTCCCAGGGTTGTTTGTCGCTGACTGATCAGCACTCCGACGACTCCGAGCAGCGAATGAGCCTACTCTGCCAATAAACGAACCACTCTCCAAGTTCGCCGTTGTATGAATCCCTGGCCATCGGCTCCACCAGAATGTTCGCGGTCCAGACCTGGGAGTTATCCGTCTTCCGGTTGACGAAGCACTGGCTCAAGTAGGTGCCGTAGTTGCTTTCTCTCGGCACGGTCCAGCAGCCCCAGTAGTAAGTGTCTTCCTCAAGGAACACGTTGCGGTAGTTTTCGAAGGTGTTGATGGTTCCCTGCCACTTGTTGGTGAGGCGGTAGTCGCCCCTCGCCAAGCGGATCTCCCTGCTTATGCCGTTCGGGAGAGTCATCAATCCGTGAGAAGGGTCCTTGCTCGCGCCTAGGAAAATATCATTCCGTTGGATGACCGCGTCAGCGGCGTGTGCAGGAACGCCTACGGTGGCAACCGACGCAGTAACGATTAGGAATATCGCTACAAGCTTGCCCATCAGCCTCTTCAATGCAGCTCCCTTTCTAGGTTGGCAGGCACCCTAGCAGTCCACTGTGCTCGTTTGCTGCCCGGCAAATGCGACATTGTCGGGCCGGCCGCCACAACCGGTGCAGCGTCGTCGCATGGGGTGGAGCGCCCCACAGCGACACCTACGTCACCAACGCCCGCAGCTACGTCGTCGGCACCCGCGACGTCCTGAGGGCCGAGGTGTGGCGGTCCGGTGCGCCCTGCCGGTGGGTGTGCCCGTGCGGGTGCACGCCGAGTGGCCCGGAACGGCCGCCGCGGACTACTCGCGGGTGCCCGGTGTGGGCAATGGGTAGTGCGGCGCGGATGGCTGCGGCTGTCTCGTGTTCCGGCCGGTGATCGCGGGGCCGGGTGCGCCGCTGACCTGCGGCTGAGACTCGCCGGGCGAATTCGGTAGAAGTTGTTGCAGAGGTCCCCCCGATGCCCTAACTTGATAGATGTAACCCCTACTGAGATACGGGAGACGACATGACCGGCTTCGCCCCGACCGCCGAGCAGCAGGCCATCATCGACGCCGCCGCGACCGGCGCGAACCTCACCATCGAAGCCGGCGCCGGCACCGGCAAGACCAGCACCTTGCAGTTCCTCGCCGACGCCCTCGGCCGCAAGCGCGGCGTCTACCTCGCCTACAACCGCAGCATCGCGGGCGACGCCGCCAAGAAGTTCCCCAGCACGGTCATGTGCAAGACCGGCCACAGCATGGCCTTCGGCGCGGTCGGCCGGAACTTCCGCGCCCGCCTCGACGGCCCGCGGCTCCCCGCCCACCAGGCCGCCGTCATCCTCGGCATCCACGAGCCCATCAAGCTCGCGGGCGTCGTCCCCGCCTCCGAGATCACCCTGAGCCCGAAGCAGCTCGCCCGCATCGTCGGCGAGACGGTCCAGAAGTTCTGCTACAGCGACGACCAGGAGATCACCCCGTGGCACGTTCCCCTCGTACAGGGCGTCGAGCGCGCCGCCCACCGGGAGCTGGCCCGCCACCTCGCCCCGATCGCCCAGCGCGCCTGGGACACCGACCTCACCCAGACCAACGGCCGCCTGCGGTTCACCCACGACATGTACCTGAAGATGTGGATCCTCTTGGACCCGCAGCTCCACGCGGACTACGTCCTCCTCGACGAGGCCCAGGACTCCAACCCCGCCGTCGCCGGCCTCGTCGCCCGACAGAACGCCCAGCAGATCCTCGTCGGCGACCGCGCCCAGGCCATCTACGGCTGGCGCGGCGCGGTCGACGCCATGCAGAAGTTCGACGGCCAGCGCTTCTACCTCTCGCAGAGCTTCCGGTTCGGGCAGGCCGTCGCCGACGAGGCCAACAAGTGGCTGTCCCTGGTCGACGGCACCGACCTGCGGCTGCGCGGCTTCGACCAGATTCCTTCCCGCCTCGATGACCTCGATGCCCCCGACGCGATCCTGTGCCGCTCTAACGGGGGCGCGATCAGCCGGGTCATCGCCGAGCTGGGCAAGGGTCGCCGTACCGCCCTCGTCGGCGGCGGCAAGGACATCAAGGCGTTCGCCCACGCCGCTCAGCAGCTCATGGCCGGCAAGCCCTGCGACCACCCGGAGCTGATGGCGTTCTCCTACTGGTCCGAGGTGCAGGAGTACGTGCAGGCCGGCGAGGGCTCGGACCTGAAGGTGCTGGTCAACCTGATCGACCGGTACGGCGCGGACGAGCTGGCGACGCTGGTCGACCGGCTTGCCGACGAGCGGTACGCCGATGTTGTGGTGAGCACCGCGCACAAGTCCAAGGGCCGCGAGTGGCGCAACGTCCAAATCGCCACCGACTTCCAGGAGCCGAAGGAGTCGGACGACCCGGAGAAGGAGACCCAGGTGCCCCGCGAGGACGCCATGCTGGCGTACGTGGCGGTGACCCGGGCGCAGCGGGTGCTGGACCGGGAGGGCCTGGCCTGGGTCGACAACTGGATCGAGGGCGCGGCGCCGGCCGTCCCCGCCGTGCCGGCCCCGGTGATCCCGGCGCTCGTCGAGGCGGCCGTCACTGTGCCGGCGCCGGCCGTCCCGGTGGAAGCGCTGGTGGAGCCGCCGGCCCAGGCGGGCGTGTTCGGCAGCCTGTGCCACCGGTGCCGGATCTACCGCAACCCGAAGTGCCCGTGCGGCAAGCCGGTCGGTGTGGCCCGCTGAGGCGGGCCACACCGGGGGAGCCAGGTCGACACCTGGAATTCGGTAGAAGTAATTGCTCACCTACCCCTGGTGACGTAGCTTGATAGATGTAACCGCTACTGAAATCGTGACCGCGAACACGAGGAGCCCGCCATGACCGCACGTCCGAGCCCCGCCGTCCTGTCGGCGATCGAGACGATCCGCGCCGACCCGGCAACCTGACCACGCGTACCGGCCAGATGTATCCGGGCTGGTACGTGACGCGTACCAAAACCACCAGGAGGAGTGCCCCCGATGACAGCCGCATTGACGTATGGTTCCCCGGACGACTACCAAGTTCTGGGGGACGACGAAATGCCAGACCAGCCGTTCCTGACGCCCGCCGACATCGCGGTGATCGGGGCGCGGGTGCAGGGCGTCGAGTCGATGCAGCCCAAAACAATCTCCCAGCACCTGTTCGAGTCCCGCAAGGAGATCCCGCTGGAAGCTGGCGGCACTCGTCGGGGCAAGTTCGCCGACGACCCGTTCCCGCCGCCGGACGCCTACGCCGGGGCGAAGAAGAAGCCGTGGTGGGCGTTGGAGCGCGAGCAGGAGATCGTGGCCTGGTTTGAGCGGCACCCGCGTCGCCGGCCGGGTGACGGGATCGGCGGCGCCCGGCGCAAGGCTGACCGTCAGCCGGCCGCGGAGCAGCCGGTGCGGCGTGTGGTGCCGTCGGTGACGGTGAAGCGGAATCGCGGCGCGGTTGAGGTCACGGCGGCCGGGCGGACCCGGACGTTCGAGGCCCTGATCCTGCGGCGAGCGGTGGAGCTGCGGCAGGAGCACCCGCGCGCCCAGGCGGCGGTGGTTGACGCCCTGGTGGCAGCGTTCGAGATGTCGAAGACCCGGGCGCGGGAGTACGCGTCGGCGGCGCAGCGGGTGATCGACGCGGGGGTCAGTCTGTAGGTCTGCCGCCGGCGGTCACCCGTTCGGGTGACACGGCCGGAAACTTGGTAGATGTCCCACCGGTGGGTCACTGCTTGCCGCTAAGGCAGTCGCCGCCGTCGGCGTAGTCACCACCGACCCTGAGCTGCTGGGTATCCAGGCGGGCACCGCGATGGCCGATCGACCATCGCCCTGTTGGAGGCGGCAGGCGCCGACATGCAGGTGGCCGCGGTGCACGCCGCCGAAGTTCGGGCGCGGCTGGAGCGCCAGGGCACACCCGTTTCGACGAAAAGGGCTAGACGGCTGTATGGCCGTCTCCGGCCCGTCCGGACCCCCGGGTCCGCGTAGCGAACTTGATAGATGCGGACCGGTATCGGTCCCGGAGGTTGCTCGTTGTACACCCCGCAATGACCTGCCTACGCCCGGGTAATCAAACTCTGGCCTGCGGCCTTGCCAACGAGCGTCAGAGGCACCTGGATACGGGCCGAACGGGTTGCGGCGGACTCAATTCGGATACAGGGCCTACGTACGGTGCCCGAGTCTCTGTCACACTCGCCTGATACAACGTTACTCGCATTCGAACATACGATCGAACAGGAGTAGAATGCGATGACCCCCCCCGCGAACGAGGATCGCGTAGCGCTTCTGGCGCTGTGCAAGATCCCAAAGGTCAACTGGTACCTGCTGGCACGCGAGGCGCAACGCCTCGGCGGGCTGGCCCGCCTGCTGCACGGCGAGGTGACCGAGAGCTCGCCCGAAGCTGTCGCGGCCGCTGAGGCAATTCGAGACGCCCTGCCCCAAAGGTCGGCTCTGGTGGACGAGGCGCAGCGGGAGATCGACAAGGCGCAGGCGATAGACGCACGCTTGATCACCGTACTTGACGAGGACTACCCCACCACGCTGCGTCTGATCTTCAATCTCCCACCGTTCCTGTTTGTTCGAGGTCAGTTCGACGAGGCGGACCTCCGCAGCGTGGCCGTCGTCGGCACCCGCAGGGCCTCGGCGGACGGTGTGAAGCGATCCGGCAAGATGGCACGGCTGCTAGTAGAGCGGGGCGTCACCGTCGTGTCCGGCCTCGCCCGAGGCATCGACACCGCTGCCCACCGCGCGGCCCTGGACGCCGGCGGTCGCACCATCGCCGTAATTGGCACTGGGATCCGCAAATGCTACCCAGCAGAGAATCGCCAGCTTGCCGAAGAGATCGCCGCCCACGGTGCGCTGGTCTCTCAGTTCTGGCCCGACGCGCCCGGCGCTACCTACACCTTTCCTCGCCGTAACGTCACCATGTCCGGCATCGCGCAGGGCACCGTCGTCATCGAGGCGTCCAGCACCTCCGGCGCCAAGATGCAGGCCCGGCTGGCGCTGGAGCACGGCAAGAAGGTGTTCCTCATCAAGAGCCTCACCGAGTCGCAAGAGTGGGCGCGGACGTACGTCGAGAAGCGCGGAGCCGTAATGGTGGACGAGGTAGATGACGTCGTGCGCCTCCTGGCCGCCCCAGAGCGCATTCACGCCGCGGACAACCGACGGGCGCAGCTCGCATTCCAGTTCTGACCCCGGAGGCCACCCCCCTCATGCCCCCAACTCCAACCGTCATCGGCGGGCCTGAGCCCGCTGGGTTCGGAAGCTGCCGGTCGTGTGCCTTCTTCGAGACCGGATCTATTGCGCTGTGCTACAGCTGCGCCAATGACAAGATGCGGCCTCCGCCCGAGCACCGCTGCGATGTGTGCGACCAGGCGCTGACTAACCCCGTCGCTGTGTGCAGCAACGCGTTATGCAGCTCCACGGACCGGGCTTTCGTGTGGAACGCCTCCATTGCGCTCAAGAGCGGAGAGCTTGAGCAGATGATCTGGCGGGTGAAGAAGGGGCGTTGGGCCTGGGGGACTGTCTTCTCCCGCGTCATCCTCGGATTCCTGTACGACAACATGGAGGAAATCGACGGTGTCGACGCGATCATCCCTATGCCGGCGCTGCTGCCGGCTGGGGCTGATCCCCGCACCGACCATGCCCGGTTCGCTATTGAGCAGGCCATGGAGCAGGACGAACGAGGGCTGCCGTTCGTGGTCGACCCGCCGTTGCTGATCAAGACACGCGCCACCGACAAGATGCGGAACACGTCCAGCGCGGCTGACCGACGCGCGGTGTCCGATCAGCTGTTCGAGTCCCTGGTGGTGCCTGACGCGGAGCGTGTCAGAGGCAGAGAGATCATGGTCTACGACGATGTGTTTACCAGCGGCAGTACTCTCAACGCCGTCGCCCGCCGCCTGAAGGCGGCGGGCGCCGCTGCCGTGTATGGGCTGACGCTCGCGCGACAGACCTGGCGGTAACCTAATGCGGCTTGCGGAATGGCGGCTTGCGAACCGGGCGCTTGCGGACCGGCACCACAGCCTCCTGGCCGTCCAAGTAGCCCTGGTTCCAGCCGGCCGTATAGCCTTCCGCCCAGGCCCTGAGCTCGGCGTCGTTCGCGGGCACCCAGCCATTGTTGACGCGGGCGCGCAGTGACCGGAGCGCGGCAAGGTCGCTGCCGAGATGGTGTGCGGGGCAGCGGTTGTCCGGCGCGCACAGCGGCCCATCGATGTTGTCGCGGCAGGAGCGGAGCGCGGAGCTGTCATCCGCGCCCGCGGCGCCGTCTCGGCGGCCGGGCCAGTAGACGCTGGGGGCGAGCCCCGCGGGCCGGGTGCTGTCGGACGTACGGTTCGATGCCATCGGGCAACCCTTCGGTCGTCCCGCCCCGAGTCACCGGACGGTGGCACGTCACGCTGCGTAGCGGATCTCCCGCCTTTGCCAGCCGTAGCCAGCTGATGCGACGTCGCCTACTGGCAACGCGTGATGCACAGCGCTAAGTTGTGCCTGACGCACAAGGTGCTCCCAACACCTCCGCGTCGGTCCCGTCCGAGCTCCCAACTCGGGTTCGGGGATATTCATGCTGGTGCGGTGTCCCGCTGGAGGAAAACTCTAGTGGGGCACCGCGCTTGTGTATAGCGAGGCCACACCGCATCCAGGGCAGATGTGAGCGGCACGTGCGATCGGGTAGTGCACAGTGGTGCGTTGAGCACCTCTCCGCACGTGCGTTCGACTGGCGGCTGCTGGCAAAACCGCAGGTCGGACCGGAGAAAGCCGGAACCGGGCGTGTCGGCGATGTGAGATGAGTCACTCGACACGCCGACCCGGCATAACTGTCCGTGTTTCGGGGCGTCGGTGCCCGAGATCCGCCAGGGACATCTCGTGTTCTAGTGCAAGTTTGGAGTCGAGCATTGTCGGTGCCGTCCCCTAGCCTGATCGCCATGAGTGAAGAGACGGCTCGCAGGCTGAGAGAGGCCCGTGCGCGGGCGTCGCAGGCGAGCGGCGAGGCAGACAACCGCAAGCGGGAACTGCTCGACACCATCGCCCGCGACCTTCCCGCCCGGGTCGAGAGCCGGGCGAAGAGCACCGCGCAAGCCCAGCCGGAGGTCACCAAGGCGCTGGGGAAGGACGGCATCAAGAAGTTCCGGTCCGAGCTGCTTGACCAGGCTACCGAGCTGGCGACCGAGATCAGAGCGGCGGCAGATCAGATCAAGTGGCCGATGCCGCTTACGACCGGCACGAGCAACGCGTGGGTCATGCCGGCGATTTCACCCGTCAAGAGCCGAGAGATCCATTCGGCGCTCTTCGAGTTCCTCCACGGTCGCCGCTGCGACACATTGGCGGCAATCTTGAAGCGGCACGGCTTCAACATTGAAGACGACAACGCCCAACGATCGCAGGGCCTGATCCTGCCCCAAACGTGGCTGTACAGCGAGAGAGAGCAGGTCCGCGAATTTGAGGCCCTGGCGGAGGCGTTGACCGCCCTCGCCAAGGAGAGGGAGGCGGTCAAGGAGGCGCAGGCGGTTCACGACCGGGAGGTCGTCGACTCCTTGTGGGAGGACGACTAGCTCTTTGGCGGCAGCTCAGTCTTCGGTGCGGCTCGGCACGCCAGCGGCGGCCGGAGCTAGGGGGCTAGGAGCGTCAGGGGTTGGGCGGTCATCACCGGCGGGACTGCACCGCGCCGAGCGGGCGAACCGGCGCACTCAGGTATCGAAGCAGCAGCGAGCGCGGCCACAGGTCGACCCGGTGGGCTAGCGGGCCAACTGCTGCTCGATCGCGGTCGTGACGACCTTCATCCCGTCGCGATCGAACCCCTCCCGCAGCAGTTTCAGCGTGTGCGGGATCGCCTTGCCGCCCTTGCCGTAGTCGTCCACAGTGCCGTTGAAGTGGCGGGCCCCGTCGAGCGTGACGTCGTTGAGGTCGAACCGTGTAAACCAGATGTGCTTCTCGTAGGTGTCCGGCCCGATGGCCATGTGCAGGTATCGCGTCCGCGATATGACCTGGAATCCGTCCGGCTGCCCCTGATCGAAGTAGCACAGCATCAGGAGGTACCGCAGATCGCGGTCATCCAGCGCATGGATCCAGCCCTGCGTGAACAACCCGAGCGGAAGTCTGAAGTAGGTCTTGTCCGCCTTGTGCGGGACCAAGTAGAGGTCGTTGGGACCGCTGATCCGCTTGCCGCCCTCGTGGTTCAGTAGGAAGCCCTTGTGCTTGCCCCTGCGCTCCTCGACGTTCGGCAGCGACACCAGGTCTTCCGCGTGCATCAGGTCCAGGGCGCTGAACAGATGCCGGCCCTTCTTGGCCGGGACACTCATGAACGAGCGGCCATCCCCGGCCTGCTTCGCGTCAGTAGCGAGCAGGTCCGCCCAACCAATCTCGTCACCCTCGCCCTGCAACGGGCGTGGGTTGTCAGGCCGCCTGCCGGGCTTCGTGCGTGTCTGCGCCTCGAACAGCGCGATGAGCATGAACCGCAACGCTGACCCGCGCGGGGTCACTAGCCGGCCGGCCGGTGGCCAGAACTCTTTCGGCGGGAGCTTCCGGTCAGACCCGTCACCCGGAGCCGGGTCGCGGCGGAAGACGAATGCGTCGCGGACCCACACCTCTCCATCTGCGACAGGGCTGCCGGCGATGCTGCTCTTGGCGAGTTTGGCCATGTTCGCCTTAGCAGTGTCATAGGACTTCTCCGCCTCGTAGAGGCGGCGGAGGCGGCGGTCCAGTTCTTTGCGGCCCGCTGGGGACGGCGGCTTGGTCGGGTCGAAAAGGATGGTCGTGGCCATGGTCAACCTGCCCTTGCAGAGGCCAGCGCCCGGGCGTTCGGAGGTTATGTGCTGAACGTTTTGATCCGTCTGTAGCGCCATCTCCGCGTCTTCGGATCTGAGTTGTACGTTCGGGCGGACCAGAACGTGTTGACCATGGTACCTGATCCACTTGGCCGGCCGCACTGTCCGCGCTTCTATGAACATCAGCCGGGCGATCACCGCCCCGGCCGTGGCAGGGACCGACAACCAGCCGGACCAACCTCGCCGCACGCCGCACTGCGACAGCCGTCCGTCGGTACCGCGGACGGCCCCCGGGCTGAGCCCCCGGAGGCCGCGGTGCGGACCAGCCTCGTGTGTTCGACCAAGGAGAGTTCCGCGTGTCCAGACTACTTCCACCTCCGCCGCAGGCTGACCAGGCGCGGCAGTCGGCAGAGCCGCCACGGCTGCCGCAGCGCTGGGCCATCATCGCGATGGTCACCGCCGCCGCCGCCATCGTCGGCTATCTCGTCGGGGGACCGCTCGCCGCCATCGGTGCGGGCGCTACGGTGCTCGTCGCCGCCCACGAAGTCCTCGACTGACCGGTGGCGACACCGGTGACGGCGCGGGCGGCGTTGGTCGCCCGCGCCGGCTCGGCTACTCGCATCCGTTCCACGCCGCCGTCAGGCCGCCCGCCACCGCAGGCGCTCATCGTCCGCAGTGCGCTTGCACGTCATGAGCTTGCCGGTGCTGGTACGCCCCATCGCGCCGGCCGGCTTGCAGAACGCCCCCGGGTGAACGCCCGTCTTGATGCTCGGCGCGGTGGTCCGCGGCGCGCTGGTGGTGCGCTTCGTCGTCGGCTTCGGGCTGCTGGTCCGCTTGGCGGTGGGCGTCGGGCTGCTGGTGCGCTTGACCGTCGGCCGCGGGCTGGCCGACCGCGAGGGCGTCGGCTTCGCCGAGGTGGGAGCCGGGGCGGCCGACGTGGCGGCGGGGCTGGCCGAGGTGGGGCCAAGCCCATCGACCGGATCGCTCAGCCGGTTGGCGTCTGTCGACGTGCTCGCCGACGGCTTCTTGTCCCCGCTGCCGTCATCGAGGGCGGAGGCGATGCCGCCACAGCTGCACAACAGCGCCAGCCCCAGGATGATCGCCGCCCACTGCTTGCCGCTCACGGGTCGCTGATACATGCCCACGCGCTGAGTGTGGCCAGCCGGTTCAAGACTGAACACCATCCGAACGGACGGTGACGTGTCGTGCACCCGACGAGAGCCCGGCCTGGTGGCGGGGCCACTCGGACCGGCCGGCGGCTACTCGCAGCCGTCCTCGGCGCCGCGCCCGTACGGCTCGCAGCAGTCCTGCCGGTGCGCGTACACGCGCATCTCCTCGCGGCGGGCGCGGCCCGTCTCGCCGGTGCGCTCGTACAGGCAGGCCCGCCACAGCAGCGTCTCCCCGCCGGCCGTTTCCACGACCTGGCCGTGGCCGGGACCCCCGCTGAGCAGCACGTTCACATTCCGAGCCTACTCATCGTCGCCGACAGCTTGCCGCCACCGGTCACGGGCGAGCAGGCCCGCCGCCCACGCACCGCCCCCGGGCGGCACCGCGACCATCACCGCCAGCTCCAGCCGGCCGGCGCCGTCGCCGAGCCCCGCCCCGGCAGCCTCAGCCCACGTGACGACGACGTTGGCGTACCCGGCGAGCACCAGCAGGATCAGCACGATCGCCGCGGCCGTGAGGGCGATGTCGGGCAGCCGGAGCGGCCGGTGATGGGGGAGGCCGGCGGCGATCCCCTGGGGGAACAGCACCATCGAGAGCAGGATGGCGTTGAACCACCAGTCGTCAAAGGTGGCTTTCGGCGCCCAGGCGAGCGTGCCGAAGATGGTGACTGGGATCGAGAACGCCCAGGCGGCGATGGTGGCGCGGTGGGCGAAGCGGCGTGCGGACCGCGCCCGGCGGTCGACAGTGTGTGTGTCCATGGTGGCGGAGCGTAGAACGCGACCGCGACAAGGAGACCGCCGCGAAGCGCGCGGGGGCACTACTCGCCGCGCTGCTCGTCCAGCTCGCGTAGGTAGCGGTCGACCTCTTCGGACCGGACGCGGCGGTCGCCGTGTGCCAGGCGACGAGTCTTGTCCTTGCGAAACGCTCCGGCGTCGAAGTAGTTGCGGGCGGTGCCGACGGAGACGCCCAGGGCCTCGGCGACTTCGCCGATCCTCATCCACCTGCCCTCGGGCACCGGTTCCCCCGTCTGCAAAACCTCCAAGGTCACCACAGTTTTGCAGACGCAGGGGAGGGGTGGGAGCAGGCAGACCGGAGACGGTTGTGAATGAACCTCCAAGACATGCAGCACCTCCCTAACCTCCAAAACCTCCAATACTTGTGGCAGACTGTACCGGACGCGCTCCGAAGCGTGAACGCACACAGCGGACCAGGGGAGGAACGCCCGTGACGATGACCGTCGAGCACACCACCAGCCCGGGGCCCACCGCCGCCCTCGCGGCCGACAACCCGATCTGGCGGACCGTGCTCGACGGCATCGCCACGGCACTCGACGCCGTCCCCACCTGGCTGTGGCTCACCGCCGTCGCTGCCCAACTGCTGCTCATCGGCACGCTCGCCGTCATCGCGGTACGGCGCCGTGACGCTGGCAAGAGCAGCAGCGGCCTCTTCGCCGCCGCTATCGCCGCCACCATCGCCTTCCTCATCGCCGTCCTCGCCGGCAGCTTCAAGGGACTCGTCGCCTTCGGCCGGGACACGCTGCACTGGAACGACGGCTGGGAATACCTCGTCCCGCTGACCCTCGACGGTGTCGCCATCGCCTGCGCCCTGCTCACCCTCGCCGCCGTCAAGAAGCAGAAGCCCGCCGACGCGGCCTACCGGGTCGTGTGGATCGCGACGATCGCCTCAGCGGCGATCAACTTCGACCACGAGGCAGGCAGCGCCGACGGGTCGAACGCGGGTGGCTTCTACCTGGGGCTGCTGTCCCTGCTCGGGATGCTGCTCCTGCACATCATCCTCGGGCTCATGGGCGAGGTTGGCGGCCCGCGCGTCGTCCGCGTCAACCCCACCTTCGGCCTGCGCTGGATCACCTCGCCTGCCGACACGGCCGCCGCGTGGCTCGCCTGGCAGAACCATCCGCCGCTCCCGCTGCGGGCCAACGCGGGCCCGGAGCAGACCGCCCGGTACGCATCGGTCCGTCACGCGCTGGCTCACCTCGAAACCGTGCGCCGCGCGAAGCGGATCGCCCGCTACCGGGTCGACGTGCCCGCCGCCGGCCTGCCGGCCGCCGGTCGGGCTCGGCTGTGGCCGTGGCTGAGGCTGCGGCAGCTCACCGCGAAGATCGCCGACCAGGCGAAGCAGGCCGCTGCCGCCTTGGCCGAGGAGCAACAGCGGCACGCCGATGCGCTCGCCGCCGAGAAGGCCGCCGCCGCCGCGAAAGTCGAGGCCGTGCGCGCCGAACTCGTCGCCGTCCGCGCCGAGCTGGACGCCGTGCGCGTCGAGCTGGCCGACACGACCGCCCTGTTCGAGACCGCGTCGCGGGAACTCGACCAGGCCGGCCGCGCGCTGCGGTCCGCCGAGGAGCGTGCGCAGGTGGCCGAGGCCGACGCTGCCCGCGCCCGCTCCGAGGCCGCCGCCGCCCGGCAGAGCGTAGTCGGGATGATCGCTGAAGCCGACGGGCTGCGGGTGCAGCTCCGCGACGCGAACCGGGAGGCCGGCCGGCAGGCCGCTCTGGCGGCGATGGCGCGGGATGAGGCCGACGGGCTGCGCCGGCAGCTCGACGACCGCGACGCCCGCCACGCCGCCGACCTGGCCGCCATGGTGGAGCGGATGACGGCCGAGCGTGACGCCGCCGTGGCGAAGGCCCGCGCCGACGCCGTGACGTCGGTGACGACGCCGGCCCGTGACGCTGTGACGCCTGCCAGCCGTGACGGCGTGACGCCGCCGCGCCCTGGCGGGGCGACGCCGGACCGGTCACCGCGCCGCCCACCGTGGAGCGACGCCCAGAAGGCCGCGTTCGCGTACCGCGACGCCAACCCGACCGCGACGTGGATCGACGTCGCCAAGGCGGCCGGCTCTAACGAGAGCACCGTCCGCCGCTGGTTCAAGCACCGCGACGAGTACCAGGCGAGCCTCGCCGACGTCCCCGCCAGCCAGATCGCCAACCCGAAGGAGCCGGTCACCTCCGGCGCCAACGGTCGCACCGTGACAACCCGCTAACCAGGAGGTACGACCATGGCATCTGCTGACACGACCCCACCAGGTCACCTGAGCGCGACCGAGGTCCGGGCGCTCGTCCACAAGGGGCTGAGGGCGAAGGCTCGCGCCCGCAGGCGGAAGACGCTGGCCCTCGCGCTGTGGGTGGTCAACATCCTCTTCGCCGTCGTGACCGCGTTCGCCATCGTCAGGTGGTGCCTGCGGTGACGCCCGCCGCCCTCGGCGCGGTGCTGCTGCTCTTGCTCGTGTGGATGTGGTGGCGGAACCGTCCTCCGATCTCGGTGATCGTGGTCGCCCTGCTCCTCGGCGTGATCATCAAGGCCAGCGACGGCGGGCTCTTGGAGGACTGCGCCGACGCCGTGCTCAACGCCACCCGGATCGTCATCGACTGGCTCACGAAGTTGTTCAAGTAGGAGGTGACTGTGCGTAGCGTCAACCCCTTGACCTGGCGGAGGCGTCAATCCCTTGACGCGCCCGCTGAGGCGGCTCCTGCGCGCTCAGAGGGGGAGGTTCCTTCGCCGGTCAGCCCCCTGACCGGTCAAGGGGTTGACCAGTCGCAGACCGTGACCGGGCCGGCCGTACCGCCGGCGCCTCCCACCCTCGTCGGCCCGCCCCCGGCCCCCGCGCCGGAGGCGGGAACCACCGGGACGGCCACCACCGGCCAGGCCGGCGCGAAGCAGGCCACCGGCGACCAGGTCAAGGTCCGCACCAAGCAGATCCACCCCCTGGTCGCCAAGCTCATGACCCAGCTCATGACCCCGCAGGTGCTCGCCACCGCCGCCCTCATGTTCGTCGGCGCGGAGGTGCTGCTGTGGCTGGCCGCGGGCTGGCGGTGGGCGATCGCCGTGCACCTTGCGTCGCTGATGCTGCTGTTCTGGGCGGCGTTGGCGTGGCGTCGCGCCAGCGTCGCGAAGAAGGCCGCAGCCCGGTCCCGCAACGGCGGACAGGGTGGCGGCGACAAGAAGGGCGACGCCGGGCGTCGCGGGCTGTTCTCGTGGCTGCGCCGTCGCCGTCGCCGTCGTGGCGGGGACCGTGACGGCCGGGACGGCGACGGCGGCGGGTCCGGCGACGGCGGGGCTAGCGGCGGTCGGCATCGTGGCCGGCACCGCGCCCGGGGTCGTGGCGGTCTGCTGGGCCGGCTCGCGGGTCTGTTCGGTGGCGGCCGTCACGGTGGTGGCGGCTCGTCGGGTGGCGGCCCTGGCGGCGGCTCCGGTGACGGCCACGGCGGCGGCCACGGCGGCAGGAAGTCCGGGCTGCTCAGTCGGCTCCGTAACCGGCTGGGCCGGAAGAACCCCGGCGGCGGCAGCGGGTCCGGCGGCGGCGCTGCGGGCCACGGCAGCTCCGGCCACGGAGGCGGCAGCGGTTCGGGCGGGGGTGGGTCGAAGCCCGGCAAGTCCGGCGGGTTCCGGCTGCGGATGCCGTCGTTCCTGCGCCGCAAGGGCGGCGGGTCGCCGGGAGGTTCCGGCGGCGGCGCGGGGGGATCGCACGGGGGCGGGGGATCGCACGGGGACGGGCCGTCGGCGAACGGCCGGCGGACCCGACGGGGAACGCGGGGCGGCAACGGCCGCAACCACGACGCCGGGGCTGGTAACCACACCGGCGAAGGCAAGAAGAAGGGTCCCGGGTTCTGGCGTCGGCTGGGCCGGGACCTGGTGACGGGAGGCACGCAGGGCGCCGACGCGGTATCCGGCGTCGGCGCACCGAAGCCGAAGCCGACCGGCCAGCAGCCGACCCGGAAGCCGGAGCCGCGGCGGCCCGACCCGACCGAGCCGGAACCGCCAAAGGCCGCGCAGCCGGCCAACCAGCCGAAGCAGCCCGCCCAGCCGGCCACCACCGGCCGGCAGGCCACCACCACCCCACCCCCGGCCCGGGAGCACACTCCGCGCCCCGCGCCCACGAAGACGCCGACGCCTCCGCCCCGGGAGGCGTCGCACGGAAGGAGCAACACGATGGGAATCCGCATCACCGAAGACATGAGCCTCCAACGGTGGGGCCGCACCCTGAAGGAGATCGCACCCGCGATCGACGAGGTCACCACCGACCTGAACCCGCTCGTCGAGCGGGCGGGGGTGCTGGCGACAAGCGTCAAGCAGCTCGCCACTCACGGCGAGAACGATCTGCCGGCCATGAAGCCGCTCGTCGCCGAGGTCGAATCCGTCGCCTCCGACCTCGCCGCGATCAAGGACGAGGCCGAGGCCGTGATGGCCCGCTACCGGACCCTGTCGGCCCGCGCCGAGACGCTGCACGGCATGTACGAACGCGGCCACTTCGGCGACGAGGACCGCATGAACGGTGTCCGTGGCAGCCGGGCGGCGGAGAAGCGCGCCGACATCGCAGCCGCCGAGCGGGACGTCTGATCGGACCCGACGGGATGACGACGAGCGGAGGGAGGACCACCGTGAACGAGCAGCAGGGCAGCCGCCCCAGCGGGGCGACGTGGGTGCCGGCGTGGACGATCGTCGTCCTCGTCCTGGCGGCTGTCCTGCGCGAGGGCACCGAGCGGGGCAACCAGAGCTGGATCCTCGCCATCGGCGCCGGGGCGCTCGGACTGCTCCTCACCGGGCTGATCACCGCGGCGACCGACCGGGGCATCGCGCTGGCGCACCGCCTGGCGGCCGTCGTCGGGTGCAGCTACTGGATGACGCTGGTCGCCTACTCCGGCTGGTCGCTCACCCGCACGGTGGCGGTCCTCGTCGGCGCTGGGGCCCTGTTCATCCTGGAAGCGATCTTCGCTCCGGCGGTCGCCGTCGCCCAGGTCGTCCAGCAGCAGACCGTCACGCCGGTCGTACACCAGGAGCAGACCGACGAGGAGGCGGCGTGGCAGGCGTTGCTGCGCCGGCTCGCCAAGGCACCCATCACCGTCCGGGGCGTTCGGCCGTGGGCGGACGCCCCGCAGGACGGCATGCAGGTCCACATCGACCTGCCCGAGGGCCTGACCGTCAAGAAGCTGTCGGACTCGACCCTCGCCGACGACGTCGCCGGGGCCGTGAAGCTGCCGCAGGGCTGCGTCGTGCGGATCCTCGACGCCGACCACCAGGGCGCGGCGATCCTCGACGTGATGCTGCGGGACTGCCTCGCCGACGAGCGGCTGATCTCGGAGCCCACCACAGCGGCGTCGATCTACGACGAGATGGATGTGGCCACCACCCCGCGCGGCGAGCCGATGACGGTGTGCCTGCGGGAGAAGGGCATGATCGTCGGCGGGACCACCGGGTCCGGCAAGACGACCCTGCTCCACCGGATCATCATGCGGCTGGCACGCTGCATCGACGCCCTGATCTGGGTCATCGACCCGAACGGTGGCGGTGTCGCCGGCCCGTGGCTCACCCCCTTCGCCCGCGGGGAGGTGGACACACCCACGATCGACTGGGTCGCGGAGGACGAAGTCGAGGCGGCCGTCATGTGCGCCATCGCGATCGCCATCGCCAAGGACCGCAAGACCAACCGGTTCTCGATGCGCCGCAAGCGGCAGGCGAACACCACCGTGCTGCCCGTCGACAAGGACATGCCAGCGATCGTCATCATCACCGACGAGGGCGGTGAGATCCGCCAGGCAATCGGGCTGCTCGCCGCGCTGGTCGACCAGTACATCGCCCGCATCGCGCAGATCGGCCGCGCCGAGGGCGTCCGCGTCATCCAGTCCGTCCTGCGAGGCACCAGCGACCTGTTGGAGAAGTCGCTGCGCGCCGTCCAGGGCATCCGGGTGTGCCTGCGCATGGACGAAGAGGGCGAGTACGACCACGTCCTGGGCAAGAACCCGGGCCGGGTGCGGCTGCTCCACAAGGGTTCCGCGTTCATCTACCGCACCGACCGGGACTACCGGCCGGTCCTCGGCCGCACCGTGAACGTCGACATCGCCTCCATCGAGCGGCACGCGATCGCCACCGCGCACCTGCGGCCGAAGCTCGACGACCGAGGGAAGCTGATCGCCAGCCGCGTCACGCTCGCGGACGTGCTCGACGGCCGCGACCCCAACGACGCGAAGTTCGCCCCACTGCTCGGGATCCCGGTGATCGACGACGTGCTTGCGGGCGTCGCCTACGAAAACCGGTGGAAGCGGAAGGCCGCGATGTTGGCCCAGCTCCGCGACGAGGATCTGCCCGAGGACGACGAGCCCGGCCCGTCCCGGCCGGCACCGACACCGACGTCGATCGCCAAGCCGGGGTCGGCGCTGGACCGGCTCGCCCGCGGCGCTGGGGTAGCGGCCGACGCGAAGCCCACCGCGCAGGCCACCCAGCAGGAGCCCGCGAAGCCCGTCATCCCTTCCCAGCAGCAGCCCGAGCCGCCGGCCGTGCAGCAGCCGACCGCCCCGGACGATGTGGACGCGGTCGCGGAGGCGTTGCTGTCCGACGCGCACATGGCCGTGGACGCCGAACCGGTCCGCCCACGCATCGACGCCCCGACCGCGTCGGCCGAGCTGGTGCCGGCGTCAGCGGGGCAGGCACCGAACACGCGGCAGTCGATCCTGCTGGTCGTGCACGACGAGCACCCGACCATGCTCACCGCCACGCAGATCCGCACCGCGATCTTTCAGCGGTGGGGAGTGGACGTGTCCAAGCAGCGCGTTGGTGAACTGCTCGGCAAGCTGGTCGAGCAGGGGGAGCTGGTGCGAGACGAGACCCGGCCGAACGGCCCGTACTACGGGCTGGCGGACTAGATGCCGGCGCCGCTGGCGAGCCGCGCGAGGGCGCTACCCGGCTCCGGCGTGACAGCGGGGCGGGTGGCGTCGGGGCTGCGCGGCGCGGGCACCGTGTCCGAGGTGGCCGTGGCGGCGCGCAGCGCGTTGAGCCGCTGGCCCTCGACGACGCCCTCCAACACCAGGTCGTGCAACTCGCCCTCGGGGACGCCAGCGCAGGTCAGCTCGATCGCTGCGTCGCGCAACTGGCGAACCCAGCGATCCCTGTCGCTCTGCGTGTACGTCATGAGCACAGGATGGCATGTCAACGCCACTCACGTCGACAACGGGCCGCGTGTCGGGCACCGACCGTGACCCTCCGGACCAGCGTCACCGGACGCTCCTGGCACCGCGACCCCGACCAGCGGCCGGCGCACTGGGCCCCCGCCGGCGAGTTCCGGCTGTACCGGGCGTGGGGTGACCTGCCGCCGGAGAAGGGCCTGTGGCCGCGGCTCCTGGCGTGGCTGCTCGGCGCCTGGCAACACCTGCTCTACATCGGCATCACGGAGCGGACCGCGCCCGCGAGGTGGGCGGAGCACATGGACCGGCAGGTGTGGGCCCCGCAGGTGGCCTGCTGGGAACGCGACCCTCGGGTGTGGCGGACGCGCGTGGAGGTGGAGGCGGCCGAGGCCGCAGCGATCATCGCCGAGGGGCCTATCCACAACGTTGTCCACAACCGGCCCGGGTCGGTGGCTCGCCGACGCAGGCACCTGCCCCGGCACGTCGTCCGCACCCGCCTCCGCGCCACCGGCTGGTTGGGGCTGTGGTTCGCCCTGGTCGCGTTGACGGCGGTCGGCGGGGTCGAGGCCGGCGGGTCGTGGCGGCAGACGGCGGTGATCTCTGTGCTGGTGGCGACCGCTGTCACGGTCTGGCTGCGGTGGCGGCGACGCCGGTAGCTGCCCGGTCTCGCTTCTTCCCGGCATTCACAACTGGGTTAGCACGCCGTTCTCCTCGCGCCGCCACATCCGCCCTGCCGCGTCACGGAATGCCATTGTGACCCGGATGCCTTCGTAGATGCCTTCGAAAGGGAGATCGCAAGCCTGGATCGCCGCTACAAGGGACTCCGTCAGCGGGACCGCCTGAGGGCCGATGTGAGGTGGCAGCACTTTGATGTCCTCGAAACCGAAGAGGTAGTTCCAGGGCCAATCCTCGGTAGCGTCCTCAAACACTCCCAGAAATTCCACGGGCGGCTCTACGGTGAAGTGGAGAAACAGTTCGTATGCGGGCAAATTGGAGGCGTTGAGGACGTACGCGACCCCTGGCGCGTGCCGCGGTCCGTTGTACCAGATAGAAACGAGCTGGGCCTGGCTGCGTCTAGCATCGAGCGCGCGTTCTCGTCGCTCGTCCTCGGCCCGTCGATCACGGCCAGACTCAATCTTGTAGACGCGGAACCCGACCACGGCAGCGACAGTCGCAAGAGCAAGAGTGGCGACGTTGGCAAGCGCGCCGACCCACGTCGCCACGTCTCCCAACTCGACGTCGGACAGCCACGCGGGCAGCAGGGCGTATTGCGGCAGCACGCGCCGAGCGTACGGAGCCGCCACAACCTTCACTGTCGCGTTCGCGGCAGCAGCGCCACGGGGCGGAACTGCGTAGCCTGCGGAGCGTGGCCTACCCGCTAACACCGGGCATGACCTGGGTGATCACCCGCCACCGGGGGCCGTGCAAGCGGTGGCTGTGGCGGCAGCTCGGCCTGTGGGAGGCCGCCGAGCGGTCAGCCGCGCTCGACCGGCGTCGACCGATCCAAGATGGCGAATAGTTCGGAGATCAGAGTCGGCGCCTCACTCAGGAACCCGTCGAAATCACGCTTCCAGCAGCGCCCAGCCGCGTCGCGGAACTCCAAGGCGACGTCGACCAGGAGTTCCACGTCGCCCTCCGGGAGTAACTGCCACATCTCATCCGGCAGCCGTGAGACAACCTCCCCCTTGTGCGGCGGCACCGCTCGGATCGGGTCTCCGAGCCGGAGCATGGCTGGGAAAAGTCGGAAGCTGACGCGCACATCGTAGATCGGCAAGTTGGAAGCGTTCAGGATGCGCGCTCCGGCTGTGTTGTTCGGGATGCGCTTCACCCCGTCGGAGGATGCGATCACGACGGACGAGACCGCCCTCTTGTCGAACCAGGCGGACACGAGCGACGCTTGGTCGCGTCTCGCGTCGAACGCGCGTTCCCGTCGTTCGTCCTCGGCCCGCCGATCGCGGCCAGACTCAATCTTGTAGATGTTGTAGCTGACTATGCCGGCGGCGAGGGCGAGGCCGAGCGTGGCGGCGTTCGCAAGCGCTCCGATCCACGTCGCCACGTCCCCGAGTTCGGCCCAGAACAGGAACAGGGTCAGCGAGACGCTGGGCGGCAGCACAGCGCCGATCGTACGGACTCGCCGCCACAACGGCCGACCTCCTGCTCAGGGCCGCCGATTCGGCACCCACACGTACACCCACGGCGGGCCGGCGCCGGCTTGGCTCTCCAACTCGTACTGCCCGTCGACATCGGCGTCCAGCAGCTCGCCGCCGTACTCGATCCACAGCCACGACTGGTCGATCGTCTCGGGTGGCAGCCCCTCGTCGTTCGTGGGCACGAGCAGGTTGCGGCCGTCGACCGGACCGCCGACGGCTGGCACGTCGGCCCGCTGCCACATCCCACGATCATCAGCCGCCGGCCGCCTGGCCAGGCACGATTCGCCGGAAACGGAACCGGGGGAGGCCGGCGTGCGGGCTGGCCTCCCCCGTGGGGTTGTTCGATCCGATCCTACCTTCATCCACGATGGCGAGTACCGTCGATGGTGGCAGACAACCTCGTGCGGGAGGTGCCCACCGTGGACCAGACCATGGACCCGATGCCGCCAGGCGAGCGGATCAAGCTCTACCGCCGTCGCCGCGGCCTCACCCAGGAAGTGTGCGCCCAACTCATGGGCAAGTCCGTCGGTGCGTGGCGGAAGTGGGAGAGCGGCGAACGGTCGGTCAACAGCCTGGCCGACTGGTTCGAGATCGCGAGGATCCTCGGTGTCCGTGACCTGTACCAGCTCACCGGTCAGCCGCTCGGCACCATGCCCGACGACCCCGCCGAACACGAGTCTGTGAAGCCGCTGCGGGCCGCCATCCACTCCTACGCCCCGGTCGTCGAGCAGCCGCCGCCCCTTGACGAGCTGCGGGCCGCCGTGCGTCTGGCCTGGACAACCTGGTACCAGTCCCGGCAGCGGTACACATACACGGCGCCGGTGCTGCCCGACCTCATCCACTCGGCGCGGGCCGTCGTCGCCAACCTCGACGGCAACCAGCGGCGGGAGGCGCAGCGGGTCACCGCCGACCTGTACCTGCTCGTGCGCGCGTACGCCAAGCGGGTCGGCGCGAACGACATCGCCGTCATCGCCGCCGACCGGGCGCTGAACGCCTCCTACGAGGCCGACGACCCCGCCTACCGGGCGTCGGCCGCCTGGAACATGGGCCAGGTGCTATCGAACCGGGGGCACACCGAGGAGTCGGTGGAGATGTGCCGGCAGGCGATCGCCGACCTCGAACGCGACAACGACGACGACCCGGTCCGGCTGTCGGTGCTGGGCGGGCTGCGGCTGCTGCTGTCGATCCAGTACGCGCGGCTGCGCGACGAGCGGCGCACCCACCAGGTGCTCGACGAGGCCGACGAGCTGGCCCGCCGCACCGGCGAGACCGAGCACCATTTCATCTTCTTCGGGCCGACGAACGTGGCGATCCACCGGGCCGCCGCCGTCCTCGAACTGTCCCGGCCGGGTGAGGCGATCCGGATCGGGGAGCGGGTCGACATCGAACGGTCACCGAGCATCGAGCGCCGCCACTCGCACCTCACCCACCTGGCGCGGGCGTACGCGGCGAAGCGGGAAGACCTCGCCTCGATCACGATGCTGCTGCGCGCTGACCGGGAGTCGCCGGAGGAGTCCCGCCTGAACCTGCTGATGCGCGGGACCGTGCGGGAACTGCTGGCCCGGGAGACGCCGACGACGCGGGGTGACCTGCGGGTGCTCGCGGAGCGGGTCGGCGTCGTCTGAGGTACCCCGCCGTGGGGTAGTCCCCCGCCGCGTGCCGGTGGGGCAGTAGTCGCGCGCTTACCGTCTGTCGCAGATCGTCCGGTCCTGTTCCCCCGTGCGAGACCGGACGGTTGGGGCGGCGGCGGTGTCAAGGCCCGCACCCAACGGTGTGTGCGAGCACCGCCGTCGCCCCGGTCCCCCGAGCGGGGCGGGAGCGGGCGGTACCTGGGTGGCCTCTCCCGCCCTCCGGACGAGGAGGGAGCACCGGCTGATGTGGCCCTGCAAGCGGCGGCGCACCGACGCCCCGCTCGACGCGACCGGCCCCGCCACCGTCTACCCGTACCGCTCCGGCGCTCTGCCGGCCCGAGGCGAGGACGAGGAGCCGCCGGTCGAGCCCGGCTGGGACGGTCGCTCCACGATCCCCACCGTGTCCCCGGTTGTCCCCCCGGGGCAGATCGGTCGCGACACCGGGAGGCGGGAGTGACCGCGGCGGCCAGCGCGCCCGTGCACGCGCCGCGCCGGCCGAGCTGGAAGTGCCGGCGGTGCGAGCACGACTGGCCGTGCCCGCAGGCGAAGGCCACCCTGCTTCGCGAGCACGAGCGGGACGTGGCGGGCCTGGCGGTGCAGCTGGCCACCTACTACTTCGACGCGGCGATGGACCTGCTGACGGTCAGCCCGGAGGCCCCGTACGACCGGCTCGTGAGCTGGTCGAGGCCGGCCCCCGTGACGCGGCTCCCTCCGGCGGGGCCGGTCACCACGCGGAAGGCGCTGCCTGCGGAGCCTCACCGGCGGCGGCCGGCGCGTCCCCGGGCGGTGGGCGGATGACCAGCGCCCCGTCTCTCGTCCGCTCCCGGATGATCCTCTCCGCCAAGGTCATCATCACGGACCACTGGCCCAACCCCGACCGTTGCCCGATCTGCGGAGTCATGGTGTGCCGAGCCCGAGGCAACGCCGCCTACTACCTTCAGATCGTCGGCGAACCCCCGTACATCCCGCCGTCCCTGGACGGGGGCGCGTGATCGTGTGGTGCGCTGAATGCCAGCTCGGTCGGGCCCTGGACCTCGGTCACGACTGCCCCGGCTTCGTTCTCGTCGCCGGCCAGCAGGTCGCGTGCGCGTGCACGGACCCGCACCCACCGGCCGGGGACGTGGCGTTGGCGAGCGTGATCGAGGAGCTGCACCGCAACGGCCGAGCCTGCCACCAGTGCGGGCCGGCCGGCTGCGAGCTGCGGGACTGGTCGAGGCCGAGGGTGGAGGCGTTCCGTCGCGAGCTGGCCGCCCGCCGCCGGTAGCGACCCGCGGCCCGACGCTTAGTCGTCCCGCTCCACCATCCGGCGCTCCACCGCCTCCTCAACATCGAGCCGCAGCCGGGACCTCAGCCGCCCGCGCAAACTAGGCGGCGCAAACCGAACACCAAGCGTCCTGTTCTGCTCCAATGCCTCTTCGTCCTCGGCCGTCCGGCCCACGAGATCCACAAGTCCTTCCATCTTCCGGATCGCCACGACCGCCCGCCACGCTGGCAACTCGTCAACTGGCAACAGGCTGAGACGAGCACCAAACGTGCCTTCAAACGACCGGCGGAATTCGATCACCTCGCCCAGCCAAGTTGGTTGATCCAGCGCCTCTAGGAGATCACGAAGAATCTCCAACTCGAACGTGCGCCGCCGCTCGATAGCAACCGCTGCCCGTGCCTTGCTCGCCTCAGCGTTGGCTCGCTCCGCCGCCATGTTCGCCTTGCGGGCGAGGATCACCGCGAGAATGCCGACCACCACGGACGCGAGCCCGAACAGAACCCCGCCGCCCACCGTGACCCAATCCCAGAAGTCCCGGGCGGAGTCGGTGACGAAGACGTCCACGGGCGGGCTGCTGCCGGCCGGTGCACCGCCGGGCGGGGACGCGTACGGGGGCGAGGCGACGTTCGTGGGCGTCGTCGGTTGCGGGGTATCGCTGGCGCAGCCAGGCAGAGCCAGGAGCAGGGTGGTGGCTGCAAGTAGGCGGGGGCGGAGCATGCCCGGCACCGTACCGACCGTGTCATCGTCGTGTGGCCCCCGCCTCCAGCGACGAAAGCGCCCCGCCCCACCAGCCGCACGAGGCGATCGGTGGCGCGGGGGCGTCGAGTCAAGCGCAGGTATCGCGCCAAGTACCGCAAGCATCCAGCCCCAGGATTGCTGCCGCCCGCCCGAATTCATTACGTTGCGACAAGGCAAGGCGATCGAGGCGGATCACTGTTTCTGCTGAGTGCGTGCCTCCCAATGGCACGATCAATCGAGGTAGGGGGCCCGAAGTTGGCCAAGAAAATCAAGAAGCTCATGGTCGTGCTGCTCGCTGGGCTGGTGTTGACGCCGGCCACTGCCACCCCGGCCATGGCGGCGCCCGCCGAGGCCGGGGCGGCGGTGGCCGCAGACAACTGCAACGTCTTCGTACCGGCAAAAGAGAGCACCCTGTCCTACATCATCGTCGCCAGCGCGGCGGTGCACGTCGGACCGTACGCGAGCTGCTACGTCTTCACGCATCTCTCCTACGGCACCGACGTGGTGATCTTGGCGCGGTACCGCAATTCCAAGGGGTCGCTCTGGTACGAGACCGACAGGGGCTGGATCTACGCCGACTACGTCGCCGGTTAACGACGAAAGCGCCCCGCCCCACCAGCCGCACGAGGCGGTCGGTGGGGCGGGGCGCTTGCTGCCAGTTCGGGAGCAGCCTGGAGCAGACGGCAGCAGCGGTCAGCGCAGTCGGGTCTGCGGGCGTACGTCGGCGGCGCGCACGTCACCGGGCACCACAACGCCGTCGATCGTCCGCGGGTCAGACTTCGGGGTGGACTGCGGACGGATCACGAGCGCGGTCATCAGCGCGATGGACGCGGCGGTGATCGAGCCGACCTGCTCCTGCGACAGCTCGAACCCGTACGCCGCGGCGAGGGTGGCGCCGGTGGTGATGACGCCGGTGAACAGGGTGGGCGCGATCGGGCGGACCTTCGACAGGAGCCACGCGGTCGCCGCGGCGGCCAGGAACGCCTCGACCGCGCCGGCCTGCTTCGCGGTGAGGAAGTCCGCGCCGAACGCGACGAACAGGGCAAGCAACGCGGCGACCGCGTTGATGAGGACGGCCGGCTCGCGGCCGAGGATCGTGCCCTTCGCGGGCAGGTTGGTGGGCTCGGACATGACCCCTCCTGGGCTGATCTTGGAACGCAAGGAACCGGCCCAAAACCTTCATTTCGGGCCGGCGAATGAAGGCCGGTACGATCGCCGGCATGGCAGAGACGGGTCAGGTGGACTGGGGCCGGATCAAGGCCAGGGCGGGCCAGTACGCCTGCCCGGTGCACGGGCTCGTGCAGCCGTGGCAGCAGCTCGTGCCGGCGTGCCGGGACTGCGGGCGGGCCGCCCACCGGGCCGTGTACGACCCGGCCGTGAAGACGGTGGTGTGGCAGGAGACGATCCCCGCGACCTGCGCCGGCCCGGACCGGCACCCGCTGAAGCCCGGCCAGGTGTACCTCAGCTCCGCGGCCTGCTCGTGCAGCCCGGCGGCATGCACCGGACCTGGGAGTGCCGGCAGTGCGGAGACCGGCAGATGTGGCCGCCGCACCAGGACGTGGACGCCGCCCCGTACTTCGGGCCCGGGGCGCGCGGCTAGCTGGGTGGCACGTTGCCGTTGTGGTGGTGCGCGGCGGACACCATGATCCGTAGCCGGGCCAGGGCCGCCTCCGCGTCCGGCGCACCAGCGGTCGCCAGCACCTCGTCTCGCCAGCGGGTCAGCATCCCCGTCAGCTCCTGAACGACGGTCCGTAGGTCGCTCATCTCGACGTTGGCCTGCTCTGCCTGCATCCTCGCAGCGGTCGCTTCCCGCCTTGCGCCGGCGGCTTCGGTCTCCAACTCGGCGACCCGCTCGCGCAGCGGGGCGACGAGGGTGAGCGCGGTGTCGGTGATGACGTCCGCGGCGTCCGCCCTGATCTTGCGTCGTTGCAGCAGCGTCGCCGCCAACGCCGCGATGCCACCGGCGCCACCGAGCAGACCGATGACGGTGATGAGCGTCTGGACCCACGAGCCTCCGGCTGCCGGGGGTGCGTCGGCAGCCCAGATCATGACGGGTCCCTCTCCACGAGCAGGGTCACATCGGCGGTACGGCCAGCCTGCGCGGCGCGGCCGACCCGCCGAAGGTCCACGAGCACCTGCACCGCGCGTGCCCACGAGGCGGCGGCGATCGCGCAGATGAACGCCCCGGCGGCGATCGCCGCCGAACCGGACACGACGAACAGCGCGACCGCGTACATGGTGGTGACGGTGCCGAGCAGGATGATCCCGATCATCTCGACGCCCATCGACGTCGACAGGTCGCCGTTCCAGGTGACGCCGATCAGACCGATGACGCCGGCCACGATCAGTCCCACCTCCCACAGGAGCTGCACCGTGGCGGGCATGGCGGCGAGGACTGAGGCGGGTCGCCGGTCGGTAACGACGAGGGCGACGCCGGAGCAGACGGCGGCGAGGAGCACCGCCATCTCGAACGGGTGCCGGCCGCTCGCGATCTGGACCGGCCGGAGCGGGGTCATGCGGCCAGGCGGGCGGCCAGCTCGTCGGCGAGCTGCCTGGCGTGTTCGGCGGGCATGTGCTCGACGATGCGCGCAGCGATGGTGGCCGGGTCGAGGCCGGCGAGAACTCCGGCGACGATCGCGTCCTCGTCGGTGAAGTCCCGGCCGGACAGCGTCGACAACGCGCTCTGCAACGCGGAGAGCTGCGTGCTGATCGACTTCAGGGTGGGGTAGGTGGGCGGCTTCGCCCCGGTGTGGTCCTCGCCCACGGACATGCGGGTGTAGATCTGGCCGATCGGGTTGCGCCCGTCGAGCACGGTCAGGTTCTTGAAGATGGTGGCGAGCCAGTCGTGCTCTTCCTTGGTCATGTCTGGTCCTTCCAAGAGTCCGATGGTGGTCAGGTAGCGGCGGAACAGGGGGGTCTGGTCGCGGCCCGCCTTGATCGCGTCGCGGAAGAAGCTGAAGTGGGTGTGCCAGAGGTGCGAGTTGTCGCCGCTCTTGCGGCGGCCGAGCCGGTCCCAGCGGCGCACGGTCCGCCCATCGGGGCTGTAGATGATCTCCCGGATGTCGCGGGTGTCCGCGGCGTTCGCCGCGCACTGGCCGACGCACCAGGTGGAGAACGTCTGAAGGTTGTGGGTCCGGCCGTCCACCCGCACCTCGAACTGGCCGACGTCGAGGCCAGCCGCGTCGAGCGTGAGACCGGCCCGGTCTCGGGGCGACTCGACCACCGAGTAGTCGTTGGTGACGACCCGGTTGGAGCCGCAGTGGTACCCGCCCCGGTGGGCCGGGTCGCCGACGATGCCCACCTCGGCCGGTTCGAGGTCCGCGGAGCGGTTCGCGGCGGCCGGGTTGAGATGGGTGAGTAGCAGGCTGCGGACAGCCAGCAGGTTCGCGGGTGCGCGGGTCATGGGTCCTCCGCCCAGCACAGATCGGCCGACCACCGCAGGGCCGGCTACAGGGGATTGGAGACAGGGTTAGGCCGTCCAAGGCCCGTACGAGGTGGTGCCGTTCGCGCCGTACGTCACGGCCCGGTACTCGTACGGCTGCCCCGAGCGGACGGTCCAGTCGTCCCAGGTGCCGCCCTCGGGGATGCCTCGGCCGATCGTCACTTCGGAGGCGGTGTCCCCGAGGTGCCGGCGCTGAAGGTCGTTGGACAGCACGTACGGCACCGCGCCGGCCATCAGCCGCACCGCATCGACGAACACGACGTCCCCGCTGGCCGGGTTGAGGGCCACCCCAGCAGCGACGGCAACCCGGCCGGTGGAGGCCGGGGCCACGCCGGTCACGGACACCCGCTGCGGCTCCCCGGCGGTGGCCGGGAAATGCGCGACCGTCGAGGAGATAAAGACCCCGGCGCCGGTGAACCAGTGCAGGTACGCGGCGGCCGGCTTGTTGCCGGTGACCGGCAGCACGTCGGCCCAGCCGGTCAGCACATCACCGGGGGCGGCCGGGACCTGGACGCTCTGGGTGTACGCGTTCGACGCGGACCCTGACGGGGTGATCTGGCACGACCATTCGCCGTCCGACGCCCACGTGTTGACCCGGGCCTGGGTGGCGTTGAGCGCGGTCCACCCTGACAGGTCCACCTCGAACGACGTGTCGGGGATCAGGGACGGCGCGAGGGGGTTGGTGATGGACACCCGCACCAGCCCGCGGTGGGGCATCGGCAGGGCTGCCACGACCGGTGGCGTCGGCTCCGTGTAGTCGACGACCACGGTGCGGTCGACCGGATTCGAGGCCAAGCCCTCACCGTTGCGGGTGCGCAGCCGAATCGTGTACGTCTGCCCGTCCTCGACGCGGGTGGGGATGCTGAAGGTGGGGGCGGTGCCTCCCCGCCAGCCCGAGTCGTAGATCAGCGCGGCGGAGGCGTTGAGCAGCTGCACCTGGTAGGCGGTCTGCTCGGTGACGGTCCAGAACAGGGTGATCGTGTCGCTGGTCCACGACGCCCCGTCCGTGTCGGGGCTGGTGATCGTCGGGTTGGTGACTGCGGAGGGGACGACCACCAGCGCCGACGAGTACAGCGACGCCAGGTTGGCCCCGTCCCACACCTTCACCCGGTAGGTGTGCGCCGGGTCCCCGGCCCCGCCCGCCCCGACCCACAGGCTGGCGGGCATGTTCACCTGCGTGCTGCCGCCCGGGTTCTTCACCTCGCCGGCCTGCCACGTGCTGTCGGAGGCACGGAGGTACTGGACGGTGCCGGAGCCGATCTGCCGGGACAGCGCCCACGCCGACTGGGCGTCGTTCGGGTCCGGGTCGGAGAACGCCCAGTCCAGCAGCATCGCCTTGGCGACGTCCACGGCCGCCCCGTTCGCGGGCGGCGTCGTCGGGTTGGTGCCGTACTGCCAGGTCGGCAGGCTCGGCGCGTAGCTGAGGCCAACGTTGGTGGACACGAGGGTGTTGGGGCTGCCCGCGTGGGCGGTGATCACGTCGTAGCGGGCCGACCCGTACGACTCGTGCCGCACCGAATAGTTGCTGCCGCCCATGACCGCGGTGACGGTGGTCCAGGTGGTCCAGGTGCCGGCGGCGCGGGCGTAGTCGACGTAGTAGAGCAGGTCGGAGCTCGTGCCGACGGCGAACACCCGGAAGTCGCGGGACACCGAGTTGTAGGCGAGCGTGCAGTTGCGGACCGCCCCGGCGGGGTGGGAGGGGGAGGTCCGCAGGATGGTGGAGCTGTTGGCCTGGTTCCGTTCGAGCACCAGCACCGTGTCCGTGGCGGCGCTGTCGGGGTTCGGTACGGCGGTGAGGAACCGGGTGCCGTCCCATCGGCCGGCGATCGCGTTCTGCGCGGTCAGGCCGGAGGTGAGCAGGACGGTGTTCGTCGGCCCCGCCCACGTCGACCCGTTCCAGGCCAGCTTGACCACCCGCAGGTCGGTGCGGCCGAACGACACCCACAGGTGCGGCACGGACGCCGACTTGCCGTCACCCCAGTGTTCGATCTCGATCTGCGGGGTGAGCCGGCCGGCAGCGCCGGGGTACAGCCATTGCCGCTTGCCGGTGAACAGGGCGTTGTTGGCGGTGAGGGCCCCGTTGGTGGCCATGTTCGCCCCGTACAGGGTGACGCCGCTCGACCCGCCGACTCGGGTGCCGGCGGCGACGACGATCCGCTGCGCCTGCGACGGCGGCAGGCCGATCGAGTGGATTTCCAGCCCGTTGTGGATCGCGCCGGCCACACCGCCGTTGGCGGGCTCGGCCAGCATCCGCGGGCTGCCGGCGGCGAAGGTGGTGGAGCCGCCGGTCGCCCGGATGATCGAGATGCGGTCGCGGCTGTTCTCGTTGGTGCGGAACGCCAGCCACAGGTCACCGTAGTTGGTGATGTGCAGGTTCGAGATCTCGTGGATGGTGACGCCGAAGTTCCAGCCGCCCGCGTACTGCCAGGTCGACCCGTTGTCGGTGGACCGGTAGTAGAGCACCGAGTTCTGCGCGTTGCTGATCATCGTGAACCAGAGGACGCCGCTGTTCTGCCGGTCGATTCGGGCGACGGCCGGGGACGCGGCGAGCGGGTTGGCGAGCAGCGAATCGTCGATGAAACCCACCGACGCCTCCTAGATCACGAGTGCGTGGGGGTACTCGGCCGGTGAGCCGGGGCACCGCTCGATGGCCAGGTACCGCGGCGTGGTGGCCGAACCGATGTGCTGGACGGTGCCGGTCGACGCCTGCGCGGTGACGGCGATCGTCTGCCCTTCCAGCGGTGTCGACCCGACGTGCGCCAGGTAGTGCTCGCCGAGCAGCGCGAACGGCAGGTCCGCGACGGGGCAGTGGTAGTGCCCGAACTGGCCCCAGTCGACCGGGTAGGGGCCGGTCGCCCGGTCGCGGACGCGCCACAGGCTGTAGTTGGCGACGGAGCCTTGCACCTGCCCGCCGAGCCGCAGCCGGTACACCGCCTGCGGTTCGAACGTGAACCCGGTGACGGCGAGGACGGCGGCCTCGGTGAACACGCCGGAGGAGTTGGTGGGAGCTGCCCAGGTGGTGAGCAGGCTGCCGGCGCCGCCGAACACGCCGACCACGACCCACTCGGAGCCGAACCGGGCCAGCGTGACTCGGGAGTTCTCCCGCACGTGGACGTGGCCGAGCACCTTGACGGGGACGGCGAGCGCCGACCCGTCGAACGTGACCGTGGCGCGGCTCGCGGACTGGCGGGTCTGCACCGTGCCGGTGGCGGTCTGCTTTTGCCGGTACGCCTCAATGCGGGCGTCGATGAGCTTCAGCAGGTCCAGCCCGAACACGACACCCCCTCGGCCGCTACAGCACCGACCACTCGTGGGTCATGTCGCCGCCGTCGAGGGGCAACGTCCAGGAGGTGCCGAGCACCTGGGAGTACCGGCCGACCGCCGCGTGGTCGACCACCAGCAGGTCGAAGTGCCAGTGCAGCGGGTTCGGCGAGGTCGACAACCGCACCTGCGTGGGGATCCGCATGTCCGCGTCGATGGTCACCTCAGCGAGGCGTTCCAACGCGGCCTGGTCGGCGGCGTCCACGTAGACGACCCGGGTGATGATCCGCCCGTCGCGGCCCTCCACGCTGATGTCGCCCTGGTCCTCGTTCGTCCAGGTGTAGACGCCGGCCCCCTCGGTCGGCGGCGGGCCGTCGATGTCGTTCTGCCGCACCACGACCCACCGGTTGGGGGCCTCGAAGTAGTCCCGGGCGACGACCAGGCCGGGGCCGATCATCGCCGTGGCCTGGCCGTTGTCGTACAGCCACTCCGGTGCCCGCTCGCGGGGGAGCTGGTACGGCTGGCACCGCAGTTGCCCGTCCCAGTCCGACCAGACGCCCTGGTAGCCGACCGCGGCGAGGAGGTCGTTGACGATGGTCAGCCAGCGGGTTTGGTCGTCCAGCGGCCACACCTTCGCTGACGGCAGCACCGCGTCGGCGCGGGTCTGGTCGATCAGGTAGCGGGTGTAGCCCTGCGCCTGAAGGATCCGCTCGACCTCGGCCAGGTAGCTGACCCCGGCGTCCACGGCGTACGCCTCACCGGTGGGCGAGTACAGGGCGTGGAGGATGTCGTAGCCGTTCACGTTGTAGGTGACGGGCTGCTCGTCCACGGGCTGCTCGGGCACGTTGGTGAAGAACGCGCCGAGGTTGAACCGGGCGGTGTCGACACCGTCCGAGAGGGTCATGTACGGGCGGACCAGCGCCGACGCCCACGCCAGCTCCCGCGACAGCGACAGCGTGGCGGTGGCGTGCAGGTTGGCGTACGAGTTGCGGGACACCTGACCGCCGGCCAGGTCGGCGCTGATGTCCTCGATCACCTGAAGGTTCCGGTCGATCAGCTCCAAGCCCTTGCCAACGGTGAGGGCTGGCGCGTCGCGGAGCAGCCGGGTGACCGCCGCCGTGGTCATCGTGTTCCGCGGCGCGGCGGTGATCGGCTGCACGTCAGCCTCCCGCGGTGCCGTGCCGGTCGCGGATGTGCAGCCAGAACGCCGCGCCGCCGACGACTCGGGCGGGGCAGTAGAAGCAGAGCAGCGTCCCGTCGGGGTCGCAGCGGTCGCAGCCCTGGAAGGTGGCGAGCAGCTGCAACCCCGACGGCAGCATGGCGAACACGCCGGCCTCGAACCCGGCGGAGGTGAGGCAGCCGTCGCACCAGCGGGTCCGCTCGTCGCCGCTGACGGCGACCGCCTGCACCAGCTCCATGCGCGGCTCGGTCATGCCCCCTCCACCCAGGTCACCCCGTTGAGGGTGGTGGCGAGGTCGTACAGGTCCCGCTCCGCCTTGTACTCGCGGATGTCGAGGTCGAACAGGGTGCCGACGATCCGCTGGCCGCGGTAGTCGCGGTACATGACGTCCCGGCCGAGCCAGTCGCGGAGCTGGTCCCGCTGCGCGGTGGTGACCCGGCGCAGCGTGAACGTGATGACGTCGGTGTGGCCTTCCTGGGTGATGGCCCGGCGTCGGCCGCCGCCGTAGGTGCGGTTCTCGCCTTGCACGGACACCCGGCGTGCCCGGTCGGCGGAGAACGCGGCGACGGCTTCGCCGGTGCTCATCAGGTTGATCCACACGCGGTCGAGGTTGATGACGGCCATCACTTCGCCCTTCCGCGGTGCAGGGCGTTCGCCGTCGCCCCGTTGATCTGCTGGCCGACGTCGGGGCCGACGGAGCGGACCGCGTCGGCGAGGTCCCGCAGGTCTTTCCGGATCGCGGCCAGCAGCTCGGCGACCTTGTCCATGCTGCTGCCGGTGGCGACGTGCTCCGTGCGTCCGCTGAGGTTGACGCCGACGGTGCCGGAGGGCCAGTCGCCGCCGGAGTCGAACAGGCGGGCCGGCATGCCGGGGACGATGCCGCCGAGGCGTGCGGCCCAGTGGTTGTGCGCGTTGCCCCCGCTGAAGTTGTGCTGGTTCCAGACGGCGCCGGTGTAGCGGTGTGACCTGCCGTTGTGCAGGTTGAATTCCTGCCACGGGGTGATCAGCTCCCGGGTGATGGACCGGAAGTGCTTGAAGATCCATTCGGCGACTGCGCGGATGGGCGGCACGTCGACCGCCCGGTTCGTCGAGTGGTACGACCGGTTGCCGGTCAGGGTGATCGATCCCGGCCGGAAACCACTCAGCAGCGGCAGGCCGGGGAACGCGGCGCGCAGGATCCGCATCATGCCGGCCGAGCCGCCCAGCGGCGACGAGCCGGTCACCCCGGGGCCGCCGTCCTCACCGCCGCGGAACCACGACTTCACCTTGTCCACCGCCGCGTCGGCGACCTTGCGGGGCATCCCGATGGCGAACCGGCCGAACGCCGTG
Source organism: Micromonospora costi (assembly GCF_003626655.1). Classification (GTDB taxonomy): domain Bacteria; phylum Actinomycetota; class Actinomycetes; order Mycobacteriales; family Micromonosporaceae; genus Micromonospora; species Micromonospora costi. Next base: position 979,449 of record NZ_RBAN01000002.1, on the reverse strand, counting down.
TCCCGGCCAGGCACCAGCCCGATCACCTTGTCGGCGATCTTGCGGAGGGTGCCGGCGGGGTCGGTGAACAGGTCGGTGACGCCGGAGATGGCGTCACCGGCCTTCTGCTTCGCCCAGGACGCGGCCTTGCCGAGCCGGTCGAGGATGCCGCCGTCGGCGTAGCCGCCGAGGAACCGGCGCACCCCGGCGACACCGCCGGAGCGGGCGGCCCGGTTGACCGCGTCGACCCAGCCGGCGCCCAGGGCGCGGGTGCCCTCGGGCCGGATGATCGCCTCCCCGCCGGACAGGTCGATCGCCCCGGCGGTGGGGGAGTAGAACCGGTGGACGTCCTTGCCGGGGGTGTAGCCGGGCAGGACACCACCGCGGGCGAAGCCCTTCGGCAGAGCGACCTTGTCGACCTTGTCGACTCCGAACACGCCAGCGAGCTTGTTGTAGGTGCCGATGATCGCCGAGTTGATCACCGTCTCGACCACGAACCGCACGGGGATCTTCGTCAGGTCGCGGATCTTCTCCCACGCCTTGCCGATCGCCTTCACGCCGGCCTCGAACGCAGGCGCGACGTGGTTCTTGATGAACCCGCCGAAGGTCTCGAACAGCGGCCGGATGTACATGGTCCAGATCCGCGTGATCGTGTCCTTGATGCCGTTCCACACCGGCTTGATCACGTTGTCGTAGAGCCACCGCCACAGCGGTGCCAGGACCGTCTTCACATAGATTTGCATCAGCCCGAAGACGACCTTGACCAGCGTCCAGGCGACCTGCGCGGCGAGCGCGAACCGCTCGAACACCGGCTTGATGACCTCGCGGTACCACCACAGGAACATGGGGGCCACGAAGTCGACCACGTACGCGCGCAGCGCCGAGAACACCGGCAGCAGCACCGTGTTCCACAGCCACTGGCCGGCCGCGGCGATGCCCTGGAACGCGGGCCCGATCGCGTTGTGCCACAGCCACATGACGGCCGGCACGACCTGCTCCATGACGAACGAGGCGATCGCCGCGAACGTCGGCTGAAGCACGTTCTGCCACGCCCACTGCACTGCGGCGGTGACCCCGGCGATGAGGGGCTTCAGCAGGCCGAACCGGTTGAGCAGGTAGTAGATGCCGCCAGCGGCGGCGACGATCGCGATGATCGCGGCGGACAGCGGGCCGATGGACACCGCGATCAGTGCGGCGATGCCGGCGGTGATCGCGAGCAGCACGCCCGGGTCGAGGCTGGCCAGGATGTCGGCGAGCTTGCCGAGCCCGGTCACCAGGACGGCGCCGAGCGGGGCGAGGGAGACGAGCAGCTTGCCGCCGACCTTCAGCAGATCCCACAGGAAGCGCAGGGCGGGCGGCCCGTACTCGCGGACGTAATCGACGAACTCTTGGAAGCCCTTCGACCCGGACAGGCCCTTGGCCCAGTCGGCGAAGGACGCGGTCAGTCCGACCAGGCCCTTGCCCATGTCGCGGTTGAGCGGCATGAACGCCTGCAAGATCGCGGCGAAGCCCTCGGCGATGTTGCCCGTCGCCTCGAACATGCCGTCCAGGGCGGGCCCGGCCGTTTTGTCGATCATGCCGAAGAAGGACCGCCAGAACGGCCCCGTCAGCGCCTTCGACGCCCGCACCGCCATGTCACCCAGCCGGCCGGCGATCCCGCCCACGAACCGCTCGACCTGCGGCAGATACGGCAGCAGGTTCTCGATGGCCTCCTGCGCTCCGGGTAGCAGCCCTTCCTGGGCGGCAGCCCGGATCCGCTGGACTTCGTCCTTCAGCCCGAACAGGAACTTGGCGAAGCGCTGGCCGGCCGGCGACAGCCCTTCCAAGGACTGGCGCAGCTTGTCCATGGCCGCGGCCCCGGCGGTGCCGGAGGCGACGGTCGCGTCCCGCAGCGACCGCTGAGCGGAGATCAACTGCTGTTGGGCCTGCTGGATCTGGTAGATCCCGTCCCGCTCCGCGCGGGCCTGCTCCCGGCGGGCATCCGTGAGGGCCTGCTGGCTGGCCCGCACCCGCTCGTCGGCGTCCGCGATGCGCTCGCGGGCGGCCTGCACCTCCCGGGATCCCTCGACGCCGGCCTTGTTGGCCTTCGCGGTGTCGTCGGCCAGCTCCTTGCCGCGCCGCTGAAGGTCGGCCAGTTGCAGGACGTTGCGCTCGTAGGTGATGCGGGCCTGCTCGCGCTGCGCTTCGGTCGCCTTCGGGTCGGCGAGCACCTTGTCCAGCTCGGCCTTGGCCTCGGCGACGTCGAGGGTGGCCTGACGCTGGCTGAGGGTGTTCTCGGCGAGGGACTGGTTGAGGTCGTCGAGTCGCCGCTTGGCTTCCTCGCGGGCCTCGTTCAGCTCCTGAGCCACCCGGAGTTGATCTTTGAGGGCGCGGGACAGGTCCCGCTCACTCTCGGCGACCCGGCGCGCGGCCTGCTCGTTCGACGCGGCGGCCTGCTCGCGGGTACGCGCGAGAGACTGCTCTGCCTGCCGCACCCCGTCGGCCGCCGCTTCGACGGCGGAATGGGCCCGGGACAGGGCGGCGGCGTTGTCGGCCGCCGCGTCCTCGGCCGCACCCATGGCCTTGACCGCGTCCGCGACGCCCATGAACGCGAGCACCCCGACGCCGAGGCCGGCGAACGCGGCGATCGCGGCCGTGCCGATGCCGGCGACCGCCGCCGCAGCAGCGGCCGCAACGGGGATGATCGCCGGGCCGAGAGCAACACCCACCGCGATCAGCGCGCTGACCCGGGAGATGCTGCTGGCCACGCCAGGACCGAACGCGTTGGCGAAGCCGTCCCCGCTGGCGCGGCCCTCCGCGGTGAACCGGCCGCGGGCGTCCCGCAGCCGCCCGGACGCGTCCCGCACGAACGCGTCACCGAAGCCGGCGCCGGCCGCCGCGCCCTCCGACACGAACCGGCCCCTGCCGTCGCGGAGCCGGCCGACCGCGTCGCGGACGAACTCGCTGCCGAATCGGGCACCGGCGGTCGCTCCGGCCCCGTCCGTGGACGCCTCGGCCTGCCGCCGGAACCGGGCGAACAGGCCGGCGGCCTTACCGGCGAGGGTGCGGCCGAACGCCCCGGCGAAGCTGTTCCCGGCCCGGTCACCGGACTGGGAAGCGTCCCGCTCGGTGTCCCGCTTGAAGTCGCGGGTGTCGGCGCGGACCCTCACGAACGCCTCAGCCAGGGGGACACCCATCGGGCACCCCCAGCCGTGCGGTCACGCGCGTTGGAGCGCCCGGTTGAGCTTGCGGTCCATCTCGTCCCAGCCTTCGATCGGGCCGTTCACCCAGGCGTCGAAGTCCGACATGGCGGTCTGGCGTTCCTTGCCGGTGGCGAGGGTGAGGGACTGGGCCAGGTCACGCCGCAGGTAGGCGTAGACGATGTTGCACAGCTCCCGGACGGTCAGGTGCTCGACTGGGCTGCAAGCAGCTCGTCGATGGACACCATCTCGTCGGCACCCTGCGGCACACGCTGGTCCGCCTGCGGCGAGGAGGAGGGTGCCTTCGAGCTCTCCGAGGTGGTCTGCGGCCCAACCGAGGAGTCGGCGGGCCGCTGGGTAGGGCGGGCGGACAGGATCTGGATGGTGTCCTGGACGACCTTCAGCAGGTCGTCCGCCTCGGCCTTCTTCATCGTCGCGTCGTCCTCGAACCGGTCCCAGTCGGTCGGGTCGATGCAGTCGCGGATCAGGGCGTACATGGCTGCCAGGCCCTCCATGTCGTCTGCTTTCGCGCCCTGCTTCGCGGTCATCGCGAACCGCATCAGCGGCATCAGGCCGACCTTCTCGGCGATGCGATACCACTCGCCCAGGAACTCGACCTTCTCACCGCCTCCGACGATCTCGACGCCTTCCGACGCCGCCTGCAACTCGTGCACGGTCATTACTCAGCACCCCCAGCGGTGTTGTTGGTCAGGGTTCAGCCGCGGGCGGTGCCCGCGAAGATGTGGTGGAACGGCTGGCCGTCGGCGGCCGGCTCGAACCGGAAGTCGACGGGCAGGCCGGCGTTGGCCGCGCCTCGGCGGCGGGCGATCGCCACGTTGCCGACCTGGAACGCCTGCTCGGCGTAGACCCGCTCGGTGAGGTCGGTGGATTCCCAGCCGATCATGCAGCGGATTTCCTGGCCCATCGCCGGCGGCGTGTACTCCGACCGCAGGGTGCCCCCGGAGCCGGTGGTGACGATGTTGCCGCCGTTGAGCGCCCGCTTCAGGTTCGTGGCGTGGATCTGCATCATCTCGAAGGTCATGCCGACGGTGCGGCCGGTCGTGACGGTGGCGATCGGGTCCAGGTATTCGGCGGCCTCGACGGGCTCGGTGGCCAGCTCGTAGGAGAACTCGTGGCCCTCGCGGGTCACGCCGAGCAGGGTCCAGCCGGCGGGCCAGGCGTCGGTGAACACCGATCCGGCGACGGTGGAGGCGGGAACGCTGGTGCCGGGCAGGGCGTAGTACAGCCACCCGGCGCCGAAGCTGAGGGCGTTCTTCGGTGCGGCGACAGCAGGCATGACAGGGTCCTCTCCCCGGCGCTACGCCGGGCCAGTAGGGGCGGAAGGCAGGCGGGGCCGGGCGGCGCTACGCCGCGCGGAGGTAGAAGTCGGCGTCGACCAGCAGCCGCGGTCCGGTGGGCTCGGGCGCCCAGGAGGGGCCGGAGATGCTGTCGGGGTCGACGACGAGGCAGATGACGGCTTGGCCCATGGGTTGGCGGCGGCCGTCGAGGGTGAGCAGCGCGTTCGCGTAGGCGACCGCTGCGGCGGTGGCGGCTTCCTTGGTGGGGCCGTAGATGGAGGCGGAGATGCGGGCCCGGTGGTCGGGGTTCTCGGGGCCGAGGGCGACGGAGCCGGGCAGGAGGCTGATCAGGGCGTAGCAGGCCGATGCGGCGCCGCGTAGGGCGGTGAGGTGTGCGCCCTTGGCGAGGGGGTGGCCGACGCCGACGAGGCTGCCGTCGAGGGAGTTGACCCAGTCGGCGACGGCCCGTTCGGCGTCTACGAAGGCGGCCACGATCACCTCCGCCCTCAGGGGGTTACTCGCGCCGGAGCACGTCCAGGCTGGGCCGTAGGAACGGCTGCGGGTCGGCGCCCGGGTGCTCGACGGTCTTGCCGAACACCTGCCCGGTCTTCGGGTTCCGCAGCGGGTAGTCGCCGTGCGAGGTGATGGTGTGCGGGCGGGTGCCCAGCTCCACATCGAGCGGGTACGCGTGGCCGTTGGGGGTCTTCGCGTCGGTGCCGATGTCGACGTACAGGCCGAGGCTGTCGCGGTCGAGGTTCGAGCTGATGTGGTCGCGCATGTAGCCGGGCTCACGGCCGTGGGAGCCGTCGGGGGAGACGGGGGCGGTGCGGCGCTGCTCGGCCGCGACGCGTTCGCCCTTGCGGGCCAGGTCCCGTCCGACCGGGCCGGCCTCGGAGTGCAGGAGCCGTTCATCTTCGGCGTAGTTCCACGCCACACGGGCCATGTGCATCACCCCCGGTCGGTCGCGTCGTCCTGGTGGGACGGTCCTGGTGGGACACGCCCGCTGCGCGAGTGGACGACCCTTATTTCACCTAGTATCGTTAAGGCCGTGGATGGACCTGTACGTGTTACCGGGCCACTCCTGGCCGTCCTCGACGCCCTCCTCGACGCAGACGACAACGAGCTGCACGGCTGGGCGATTATGAAGGCGACCGGGAAGTCGGGCCCCACGATCTACAAGATGCTCGAACGGCTCGCCGAGTCGAAGTGGGTCACCTCCCGCTGGGAGGAGGACGCCGAGCCGGGCAAGCCCCGCCGCCGGTACTACCGCCTCACCCCGCACGGCGTCACGAGCGCACGCGAGCTGATCGCCGCCCGCCGGCCGAAGCCCGCGCCGACCACGCGCCCCCGTCTGGCCTTCGGCTGGTGCGAGGCGTGAACGGCTGGGAGATCATCGCCAGCTTCGTCTTCGGGCTGCTGGTCAACGAGATGACCGACGTGTCCCCGTGGGCGGCCCGCAAGCTCGTCCGCTGGGCCGCCTACAGGTGGACGATCGACCCGGACATCGCGGCCGGGTACGCGGAGGAATGGACCGCAATCATCGATGAGCGGCCGGGGAAGCTGCTCAAGTTGATGACCGCACTTCGCTTCTCAACGGGGGCAGCGGGTAGGGCATTGCCAAGAGTGTTCGTGTCCGTCAGGCACGCCACAACGCAATGGCTCGCGCGTCACACGACTGTCCCGGAGAAGGTATGGAACGAGGCGCTGCCCTTCTTCGTGGCGGCGATCGTGTCGACCTTTGGTTTCGGCTACGCGTCAGGGTCCGTGCACGGGCGAGCATCGGCCATCCTGGTCGTGATCGCTCTTGTGGTTCAGATCGGCCTGGCCATCCTCATCGTGCGGCCGGCATTCAGGTACAGGCGCGAGAACAGAGGTCTTTTCCGGCGCTAGAACGACGGCGGCTGGGGACGACTCGGCCGCCATCGTTGTTTACTCGGGCCGTTCGGGGCCGAACAGGTTGTCGTAGTCGCAGGCGGCGAGCTGCGGGATCGTCGATTCCTCGGCCGTCTCACGCGCCATGCCCCGGTAGACGGCGTACTCCACCCACTCGGCCTTCCGGGCGCCCTGGCCGGGCCGCTCCACCCGTTCCGCCGCCTGCTGCTCGGCGGCCTGGCCAGACTGCTCGGCCACCTGGAACGCCACCGTGTCCGGGGCCGGGCTCGGGGTGGGGTTCGGGACGGCCGGCACGGTCAAATTGGCGTCGAGGTCGGGAGAGCCGATGACCTCGGGCTCCCGGGCGGCGAGCTGGTCGCGGGTCATCTCGTCGACCTGGTCCTGCGGCATGCCCTGCCCCACCCAGTACGCCACCCAGTCGGCGCGGCGCGCGTTCGCCGCCGGGCGGGGGATCACGTTCGGGTTGGCGGGAAGCACGTCCACCCCCACGGTGAGGCCCAGGTTCTCGACGGCGGAGGCGAACACGTCGTCGCCCGGGTTGTAGGCCCGGACGGAGTTCACCAGGATGGTCCGGTTGGCGATGTACTCGGCGTTCGGTCGCATGCTCACATCCCGAGGATCTGGTAGGTGACTTCGTTGGCGGTGCCGTTGATCGCGATAGGCACGCGGCCGTTCGCGTCGCCGTAGTTGGCCGGGACCCGGATCGCGCCGACACCGCCCGCGCCGATCGACACTGCCCTGTTCGAGACGGACAGGCCGTCGAACGTTGCGCCTACGGTCAGGCTGACGGTGTGGGACGCGGCGCCCGCGTTGCGGAGGATCAGCACGCAGCCGGCGGGGACCGTGTCGCCGCTGGTGGTGCCGGTGCGGGTGGTCAGAAGCACACCCGCGTTCGTGGGCAGCTCGGCGTTGAAGTCGGTCATCGGTGCTCGCTTTCGAGGTGCAGGGCGGGGGGTTACAGCAGGGAGTCGCCCCACGGGACGGGCGGGGGGAACGAGTAGACGGGCAGCAGGTCGAGGCTGTTGCCGTCACCGCCACCGGCGGCGTCGTTCGCGGCGATCAGCCGGGCAAGGTCGGCGTCGGCGCGGGCGTCCAGAGCGGCGGCCCTGGCGAGGTCCCCGTCATCGCGGGGGTAAGCGCGGACGATCGCCGCGGCGGCGCGTAGCGCGGCCACCGTCTGCGCGAGCGGCCACACCTGCTCGACCATCTCGCCGACGGCGGCCTGCACCGACGGCCAGGTGGCGTCGATGAGCCGCCGCGCCTGCTCCCCTGTCGGAGTGGTGAGGACGTTGAAGACGCCCAGGTACTCCTGCGACCCGGGAGTCACGGTGTCGACGGTCATGTACGGGACGTGGTCGGCGACCTGCTCGATGGTGGGCGCCCAGACGGGCGGGTCCTCGACGATGATCGGCAGGTCGTTGCCACCCGCGGGGACCGGCATACCGCCACCTCCAAACGGTGGTCAGGCCCGCCGGTACGCGACACGCGGGGGTGTGAGCTGGTGGGCGTTGGACGGCTCCGCCACGATCGTTCCCAACGCTGCGGGGACCGGAGTCGCGAAGTAGCCGAGCCGGTTGCCGCTCATCAGCGACGGTGCGGCGCCGATGTTGAGCGGACCGAAACCGCTGGTGGCGTTCATGGACCGCACGGCAGGAGCGGTGGTGTTGACGCCCTGCCACACGAGGCCGTACCAGTGCCAGCCGGCAGGGAGCTGCACCGCCGGGGACAGAACCGACTCCTTGACGCCGGTGGCGCTGACGTCGACCGTGCCGAAGTCGGCGATCGGGCCGGTAGCAACCGGGCAGCCGTTGGCCGGGTTGTTGGCGTACACCCCGTGCCGGATCACACCCGTACCGACCGCCGTCACCTCGATGCAGGCCCGGTCGACCGAGACGGCCTGCGTCAGGTACATCGGCCACATGTAGAGGATGTTGAAGCTGCCGGTCAGGGCTACGGTGACGAGCGACCCCTGGCTCACCAGGAAGTACTGGCCGGGCAGCCCGGTCGCGCCGGGGATACCGATCCGGGGAGGCTGCGCGACGGCGGCGATGACGTCGGCCAGGTCGTCGGCCATGCCTTCCGTGGCGGACTCGACGGTGTTGAGTCGGGCGCTGAGCGCGTTGTCACCGGCCACCCGGGCGGCCTGTTCGGGGCCGATCGCTGCGGTGATGGCGGCGGCCCGGTTCGCGGCTTCTGCTGCGACCGCGTTCGCGATGTCGTCGCCGACCCCGGCAACGCTGTCGGCGAGCTTATCGATGCGGTCGTCCACGCGGGCGTACAGCGGCACGATCGGCCCACCGTTGATCGACGTGTAGACCACGTCGCTGCCGGGCGGGTACTGGAACAGGGGGATGCGCGAGTGCACGTCCACGATCAGCGTGGACTCGGGGACGTCGTCGCCGTTGACGGTCAAGACGTCGGCGGGGATCGACCCGGCTTCGTCGGCGAACAGTGGGACCGGGTAGCCGCGGGCGCGGGCCCGACCGTCTTGCAGGAACACGACCCGGTACGCCTCGTCGGGGCCGATGAGGCGTCCGGATTCCTGCGGGTTGGTGCCTCCGGCGGGGACGGGCATGGTGGTGTCCTTGTCTGCTCGGGCGGAGTCCGGCCGGGCAGGACCGGCCGATGGGGGATGCGCTCCGGCCGTCCACCACACGGGGGCGGCCGGAGCCAGCGGGGGACGCGCGGATCAGGCGCGGCGGTAAGCGACGCGCGGGGAGTTGAGCTGGTGGCTGTTGCCGGCGCTGACCGTCACCGCGCCGAGCGGGCCGGCCACCGCGTTGACGAAGTAGCCCAGCCTCGCCCCACTCATGAGCGATGGGGAGCCGCCGATGTTGAACGGACCGATTCCGGTTCCGCTGTTGAGGAGGCGCATGGTCGGCGGGGTGGTGTTGGTCTCCTGCCACACCCAGCCGTACCAGTGCCAGCCGGCAGGGAGGAGCACAGGCGTCGACAGCGTCGATTCCTTGATGCCCGTGGCGCTGACGTCGACCGTCCCGTAGTCGGCGATCGGGCCGGCGCCGGAGGGCAGACCAGTCGCCGGGTCGTTGGCGTACACCCCGTGCCGGACCACGCCGGTACCGACAGCCGTCACCTCGATGCAGGCCCGGTCGACCAGCACAGCCTCGGGCAGGTACATCGGGAACAGGTACAGGATGTTGAAGCTGCCGGTGAGCGCGGCGGTGGTGACGTTGCCCTGCGCCACCAGGAAGTAGCTACCCGGCTGTCCGGTCGCGCCGGGGATCGTCTCCAACCGCGATGCGTCCGGGACGGCCTGCCACATGCCGTACGCCGGCAGGGCCGGCGCCGAGTAGGCGATGCCCTCACCGGTGACTCGTTCGGCCGCGGCGATGGTCGTCACGCCTGCCGGCACCAGCCGGCGGCCGAGGAGCTGCGGCGCGGCGGCCCGGCCTTCGCTGGTGGTGGTGGTCCGCTCGATGATCGCCCACGTGTTCGTGCCGTCGGAAACGGTGAACTCGGTGACCTCGGCCGGCGGTGCGAGGTAACGCCGGTACGCGGTCGCGGACAGGCTCTCACCAGGGTTCATCGGCTTCGACCACGCGATCTGCGGGTAGTTCTTCTTCGTCGTGTTCGGCATGAACCACGTCTGCGTGGGCGCGTTCTTCAGCCGCTGCGTCGGGTGACCGTCGGCGATGGGTAGGACGCCCAGCGCCAGGCCCCACTGCGGGTCGCCGGCCGCGTTGCACGCCCACTGCTGCACGCTGACCGCCGGCTGGACCGGGTTGAGGTAGGTGGCCGGCCCGAAGTTGAGGGTGGTGGTCATGGCAGAGAGGTCGGCGAGGGTCGAGAAGTTGAACCCGCCGACGGTGCCGATGCCGGCCATGAACTGGCGCAGCTTCCCACCCGCTGGCGTGGTCAACCCGATCGCCTGGGTGACACCCATGTTCACGTTCGTCTTTTCCAGCGCGGTGAGGCGTTGGGCGACAACGACCGTGGCGGGGGTGACCCGGTAGGTGTTCGACACCCGGGCGAGCGCCGGCACCTGGCTCATGATCGTGTGCACGGGGGTGCCGATGTTGGCCTGCGCCGTGTCCACCAGGCCCTTGTAGGAGGCGACGTAGTACGTCTCCGTGACGGTGAGCACCTGCCCGAACGTCTTACCGTCGGCGACCGGCCGGCCGTCCAGCTCGATCGTGTAGGTGCGGCCGTAGGTGGACGGGTGGATCTGCACCGCCCCGGCCACTCCGCCGGTGATCGGCACCGAACCGGTGTTCGTGGCCCCGGAGACGTGCGTGAGCGTGGCAGCCGGCGCGACGGCCCCGCCCGTGGCGATGCCGTTGGAGACGGTGTACGGGTTGGCGAACAGCAGGGTGTTCACGTCCACGACCCGCAGCAGCGTGTAGGTGCGGGTGCCGTCCGACCATTGCGAGCCGACGTCAGCGGTGGTCTTCCCGTGACCGGTGGCCGTCACCTGGGAGCCGACGCTGTATCCGTGGTTCCCTCCGACGTACGACCAGCCGGTGTTGATCGGCGCGTTCTCGTCGCCGGTGCCGTGGATGTTGGTGGCGCCGGTGACAGTCGGCCAGATCGTCGAGTCGGCGGCTGACGACGGGATCAGCGCCACCGATGACACGACGGGGTTGCTGAGCATGAACATGTTCTCGGCGCCGCCGTTGGCGTCGAACGGCATGAGGATGTCGCGGGTCGCGTCGAAGGGGGCGCGGACCAGCAGGTTCTCCGCGTCACGGAACACGGCCAGGCCGGACAACCGTTCGAGGGCGGCGAACCGTGGTGTGACGGCGGCGATCGCGGCGGTCTGCGCCGCGTTGGCCTTGGCTGTGGCGTCTGCGGCGGCGGTGGCCGCGGTGGTCGAGTCGCCGGCCACTCGGGCGTTCACTTCGGCGGTGAGCGCCTGAGTGCGGGCGGTCGTTTCGGCAGCGAGGGCAGCGGCGGTCGCGACCTCGTTTCCGCCGCCCGGCTCCAAGGCGGTGATCCGCGCGGCCTGCGCGTCGAGCTGCGGCTGCGAGTCCGGGTAGATCGCTTCCATCGGCCCGCCGCTGACCGTGATCCACAGGCAGGGCATGTCGTCGAGGTCCCAGAACGCGGGCCTGTTCGAGTGGAGGTCAACGACGAGAGCGCCACCGACGATCGGGGCGCCGGGAGCGTCGCGGTTGGCCGGGTCGAAGGCAGCCAGGTTGGCGGGCTGTGGCGACGGGTGGCCGGGCGGGGTCTTGTAGATCAGGCACGGAAGGCCCTGCGCCAGCGCGAGGCCGTTACGCAGGTAGACGGTCCGCTGGCCGAGGTCGGAGTACAGCCGGGCCACGGGCCACCTCCATTCAGGGGTTCATGGGGTGGGGTCCGGCGCGCGGCCGGTATGGACTGGCCTGGTCAGGCGGCTTGAATGGCGAACGCCGGGCCTGGCGACGCGTACCCGTTGGGGGTGAACCCGGCAGGCAAGGCGCCGGTGACACCGCCCTGGGTGACGGTGCCGTGGTAGAGCAACGCCGAGTTGGCGTTCGGTAGGTCCCGTGTCTCCTGGCCGGTGACCGTGCCGACCAGGCTCACCGTGTTGGTGCCCTGCGGTGTGACGGTCAGCCAGAGCGGCACGCCAGTGGCGGGTCCGGCCGGAACGGTGAACGTGATCGCGAGGGCGCGGACACCGGCGGGGGTGGCGGCGATGATGCCGGCGTCGAGGAGCAGCGCGCCGGGGAGGCCGGTGCTGTCGGCGCGGATCCCCAACCGCAGGTCGGTGTCGGCGACGCCGACGTTGACGTATACGCCGAGGGCCTGCAACGCCTGTCCGGGGGGCAGCCACACGAGCTGCGCCCGTTCGATGTCCACGGCGGCGGAAAGGGTGGCGATGGCGCCGGGGCTGCCCCGCCACTGCCCGGACGGAATCGGTTGCACCGCGGGCAGGCTTCCGGCTCCACTGCCGGGGCCCCAGAACGCGCGGCTCACCACACCCTCACCGACACCTTCGGGGTGCCGGCGGAGCGGACCCGCACGACCGAGTTGACGCCCTTCGTCTCGTCGGGCAGCTCCATCGAGCAGATCGCCGCGGGCAGGACGTGGCAGCCGTCTTGGCCGACGACGGCGGGGGTGTTGTTGACGGTGAAGTAGACCTCGGCCGCCCCGTCCAGGTTGGTGACCTCGACGGTCGCCCCGTTCACATCGAAGGTGAACGTCTTCTCGACGTTGGCGGTGAGGGTGAAGTGCTGCGGTGACACCGCCACGGCGGCCTCCGTTCAGGGGTTGAGCAGGGGTGGTCCGGCCGCCCGGCGCTGGGGAGTTCGGGCGGCCGGACCGGACCAGGGGGTCAGCCCTGCCGGGACTTGACCGTCTCGACCAGGTCCGAGCGCTCGGACCGGATGAGGTCGTCGTAGTTGCCGCCCTGGGCGACCAGGTACTCCACGAGCACGTCGGTGGACGCGCGGCCGTCGGGCGCCTTGCCGCCGAGGGCGGCCAGCTTCTCCCGGGCGGCCTGGCGGCGGGCGGCCGTCTCGGCGGCAGCCTTGTCCTCCTCGGTCGGCTCCGCGTCGGCGTTGCTGACGTTGAGGGACTGGCCGTGCGCCGTGCCGGTCGCGGTCTGCTCCTCGACGGGCTCCATCGCCCGGGAGCCGTCCGAGGCGGGGACCACGGTGCGGTCGGCGACCGCGGCCGGCTCACCGGCCGCGTTGACCCCGCCCGTCTCGTCGCCGCCCACGCGGGCGGCCATGCCGATGTCGAGCAGGTGCTTCAGCTCCGGCGCGTCGGCGGGGATGAGCGCGCCCTTGTGCACGAGCACCTTCGCCCGGCCGAGCGCCGTGTTGGTGGACACGTAGGCGCACTCGCCCACGAGCTGGTAGGTAGCCACGATCAGGTCCCCTCTCAGCCCAGCGAACCGGTGCCGGTGAGGCGGATCGCCGCGCCCGGCTCCTGCACGACCGGGACGGTGATCCGGCGGGCCCAGATGTCCCACGAGTCCCGCTCGTCGATCCGCTTGGTCTTGTACTGAAGGTTGTTCGGCAGGGTGGCGTAGCCCGGGTCCACCTCGGTCTCGTCGGCCATGCCGCCGAGCTGGTCGGGGTCGTACACCCACACGTCGTCGGACGGCAGGTTCGCGACGGCGGTGGTGACGATCTCGTACTTGCCGAGCCGGTCGATGTCGCCGCCGTAGATCGGGTTGTCCGACGCTTCGCGGCGGCGCAGCGCGGCGATCGCCGGGTCGGTGATCAGCAGCGCGTACTTGGTGGTGGACATGAGCACGGCGCGCGGGTTGTAGCCCTGGTTGAGGTCCACGATCTTCGCCGCGGCCAGCTCGACATCGCGGAACAGCATCGGCGAGGCGGCGTTCCACGCGGCCGACGCGGCGATCGAGTTGGTGACGGCCGACGCCACGGCGGAGGTGGCGAGCCGGTCGACCTTCGAGATGACCGTGTTCGCGGTCTTGATCAGGGCCCGGTTCAGCTCCTGGCCCATGTAGACGGACCGCTTCAGCTTCTCGTCGGTCAGCGGGACCGCCTGGCCCCACTTGCTGACCGCCGCCAGCGCGGCGGTGCCCTCGGGCGTGCTGTCCCGCGGGTACTCGCCGCCGGGAGCGACGGCCTCGACGGGACGGCTGTTCATGATCGGCTCGGACTGCTCGAACGCGATCGCGCCGCCGCTGGTGCGGAAGCGGCCGGTGAGGATGCGGTCCGCGACGAACCGCAGCTCGGCGATCGTGCGCAGCCTGCGACGCAGGTACGTCGGGTTCTGGAGCAGGCGGTGGATGGTGAGCAGGTCGCCGGCCAGCGTGGGTGCGGCCGGAGGGTAAGCGCCCGGCATTCGGGTCGTCCTTCCAAGGTGGCCCGGCTGGCGGGCACGACGAAGAGGCCCGCACGCGGGGATGCGTGGGGCCTTGGTGGTGCGCGGGTCTGGGGTTGTGGTGCGGGGTGTGCGGGCGCCCGCCGGTCAGGAGTGGCGGCCGGCGGGCGTCACGACAGCGGGGTGGGTCAGATCTCCATCCACTCCACGTCCGCGCCGTCGGCGGCCGTGGTGAGGGCGATGCCGACGTTGTTGACCCCGGCGGCGCCGGAGGCGACGGTGCCGGCGGCGCCGGTGTCGACGCGGGCTCCGGCGGTGATCGCGCCGGACGCCTTCGAGACGTGGACCTTGCCGCGCGGGAAGTAGGCGCCGCGCTGGTTCGCGGCCACGTCGTTCGCGGCGACACCCACGCACGCGGGGCTGCCGGCGGTGGCCGGGCCGACGGTGCCGTTGCCGGTCACGATGACCGACTGGCCGCCGGTGGTGTTCGCCGAGAAGGTGGCGTTGATCTGGTCGGAGTACAGGTACTTCGGCTCGTAGGCGCCCATGGTCAGTTGGCTCCCTTCTCGGCGAACGGGCCGTCGATGCCGGCCACCAGCGCCTCGTACTCGGTGTCGACGCCGGCCATGTCGACGTCGCCGGTGAACCCGGACGCGGCCACGGGGACGGCGGTGTTCGGGGCCAGGGAGGCGAGGATGTCGGCGGTGACCTCGGGGGCGCGGTCGTACCGCTCCTCCCACGTCGCCCGGTCGGCCGGCTTGATGCGGCCGGTCTGGACGGCGCCGTCGAAGAGGGCCTTCTTCGCGTCGGCCGCCGCGCTGGCGTTGATCTTCGCCAGTTCCGTCGACAGGCGGGTGATCTCCGCCTTCATCTCGTTGGTCGCGGCCGTCGAGGCGGCGACCTGCTCGGGGTTCGGGGCGGCGTCGGCCTTCGCTTTCAGGTCGGCGAGCGCGGCCATGACCGCGTTGTCGTCGGCGTCCTCGGGCAGGCCGAGCCGCGAGCGCACGTCAGTGCTCAGGGTGGACACAGGGTCCTCCTTCGGATCGGTGTTGGGCTCCGGCTCGGCGGCCGGGGGAACGGGGGCCGGCTCGCCGGTGGCGGGCTCGGCGGGCTCGACCGGGGCGGGCTCGCCCTCGGCCGGGTCGGTGGTGGGTTCGCCGGCCGGGTCGGCGGGCGGCTCCGGGGCCGGCGCGGCCGGCGGCTGGGCCGGCCGGGACTCCTCGGCGGAGGCGAACACCATCCGGGAGGCGGCCACCTGCTCGTCGGCCGGCACGTACGCGGTGCGGACCCGCTGCGGGGCGCCGAACGAGATGCTGTCGCCGTCGACCGTCACCGGCACCCGCACCAAGCTGCGGTCGGTGTTGTCCATGACGATGACCTCGTCCTCGGCGGCCTCGACGATCCACTGCTGCTCGGGCTGGCCGGCGGCGTTCCACGCCTGGTGGATCCGCTCGGTCAGGCTGGGGGTCGGGTTGGGCATGGTGTCCTCTCCTGGCAGGCCGGTCGAGGCGGCGGTCTTGCGGTGCTCCTTCGAGCCCGGCCAGTAGCCGAAGTGCTCGTGGAACCACTCGCTCGCGATGCGCTTGGCCCGCTCGGGGTCGACGTGCTTCTTCAGGTGCCGGTACAGGGCGGTCCATGGGTGGGGGTTGTTCGCCCACTTCTTCAG
This sequence comes from Micromonospora costi, assembly GCF_003626655.1. Lineage (GTDB taxonomy): Bacteria > Actinomycetota > Actinomycetes > Mycobacteriales > Micromonosporaceae > Micromonospora > Micromonospora costi. The sequence goes on along the minus strand of NZ_RBAN01000002.1, from coordinate 963,691 downwards.
GCCCTCGCCGTGCAGCCAGTACCGCTTGAGCTGGTTGCCGTCGGTGTCGGCTGCGGCGGCGGCGACCGGGTCGACCGCCTGCGGGCCGTAGATGTCGGCGAGGTCGACCGCGGTGAGGGGGATGTCGATGTGCTGGCCGGCGAACGCGACCCGCACTCGGTCGAAGACGACCGGGCCGGTGCGGGCGGCCAGCGCCGGGATCTGCGACAGGTCGTCGGTGTAGGTGAGCGTCACGTGCGGCACCCACGGCCGGTGCGGCTTGCTCACGTCGACCTGGAATTGAAGGGCGGCGTGCCGGGCGGCGGATGCGGCCACGGCCTGCACGTATTCGAGGTCGTCGCCGCCGATCCCGAGGACGAGGCAGGTGTCCCGGTCCCGGCCGTCCGCGCTGGTCACGCCGGGCGGGTTGAACACGGACACCGCGAACGCGTGCGCTTCGACGGGCGGGGTGTCGGTGGTGGCGCGGCGTACCGCGTCCACGACCGCGGCCTGCGCCTTCGGGGAGAAGTCGACGGCCTTGCCGAGGTAGAGCAGGGTCAGGTGCAGCTCGTCGACCGGCTCGCCGCCCTCGACGGCCAGGCGGGCGGCGTCGGCGGCGCGGGGGATGAGGGCGACCATCGCGCCCGTGTGCTCGGTCTGCTCGGCGGCGGCGACGTGCAGCGTCAGGTCACCGCCCACCGACGCGGCGATCCGCACTTCGGCTACGCCGGGCTGCCGGGATGATGCGGCCAGCCCGTACAGGGCGCGCACGTCGTCGAGGCTGTTCAGGCTGGTGAGGGTGGACACCCCGGGAGGGGTCACGCCGAGCAGCGCCACGGCGGTCAGCACGAACGGGTGGGTGTGGCCGAGCCCGCACCGGTAGTTGTAGGAGCCCTCGACGGACCGGTTCGGCCAGGCGGCGGCCTGCACGTCGCTGAGCCAGGCGGGGGCGACCTGGTCGGCGACGAGGGTGTGTCCACCGTCGGTGGTGCGCAGGTTCTCGTACCAGCCGATCGCGGGTTCCCCGTCGCCGGGGGTGAACCGGGTGTCCGTGTGGCCGATCTTGATGATGGGCTTCTGGATGGCCGGGCAGGACAGGGCGGCCACGGCGGCGGCGAGGTCTTCCCGGGCGGCGGTCCACTGGCCGGTGGAAATGTCCCAGCGGCCGGTGCGGACCAGCTCGACGCCGTCGCGGCGGGCCAGCGGGGCTGTGGAGGGCATCGGTTACTCCTCCCGCTCGGGCCAGTGCCAGGTGCCGCCGGCCTTGCCGGTCTCGTCCTGCGCGCAGCGGTTGAAGAACAGGCCGGTGGGGTTGAGCACGGCCAGGTCGAGCTGCCGGGCGGGCCCGTCGGGTCCGATCGAGGGCGGGGCGCCGTCGGGGACTCCGGCGACGATCGCGGCCCGGCACTGGCTGGTGTACTCACCGCCGGGGGTGCCGTAGGAGACGTACTGCACGATGCGGCCGACGGTCGGCTTCATGGGCCATCCCGTCCTCTCTGCGGATCGGGATGGTGGAGGTCGACGTCCGGCCTGCCCACGTAGGCGGGGTCGGAGCGTTCCATGGAGAAGCCGACCGCTCCGTAGACGCGGTCGATACGCGGATCACGGGTCCGCTCCCACAGGTACAGTGCCTTGCCTGCGACCTGGTCGAGCGGCCCATCGGCGTCCACGACGATGCTGTGACCAGCGGTGGTGATCTCGACGCGGGACAACTCGGCCCCCTCACCAATGACTGGTCAGGGGGCCGAGGTCACGCCCGGCCGGGCGAGAGAGCTACAGGGCTGCGATCAGCTCTTGGCGGAGATCGCCTCGGTGTACGCCTCGGCGAGCACCTTGTACTGGTCGCTGGTGAGCCGGGAGTCGGCGTTCACGAGGTCCCACGAGTCCTCGGCTGGGGCCGGGTCATCGTGGACACCCCACGCCTGCTCCTCGGTGGTGGCGGGCTGTGCCGGCCACTTGCGGGTGCGGAAGTCCTCGGCGGCCTGCTTCAGCGTGATCTCCCCGGCTGCCAGCCGGTCAAGCACGTCACGGACGCTCGACACTTCCATCACCTCCTCTACCCCATTGTCTCAGACGGGTTGAACGGTTTCGCCAACTCGCGCAGCAATCCGGCGAGTTGACGGGCCGACGGGCTGGTCAGTCGGCCGAGCACCATCCGGCGCTTGCCCTTTTCGAAGATCAGTTCGGCGAGGATCGCCCCGCCGGGAAGGTGCTCGACCTCAACACGCCGGTCCCCCTTGGTGAACACGTCCACCCGCTGCTTGAACGGGCCGTCCCAGTCACGCTTGCGGAAGGTGACCTTCCGCTTCAGCCCGGACACGCCCGCGTTGGACACCGCCTGGTCGATCTTCTTCACGCCGTCGGCGCCGAAGTCGGTCGACCGGTAGTCCTCAGCCACGAGCTTCGGGGCGCGACCGGTGACGCTGTTGTCGTAGATCGCCCAGCCGTCGAACCGCTCTTGCAGCCCGTCGAACACCTCACGGTTGACCGTCCGGCCCTTGCGGGTTTCCTGCGCCCGGATGATCGCCGGAGGCACGAACCGCCCACCGAGACCCTTGCCCTGCCGGTAGCGGTCGGCGCCGTTCCGGTAGCGGGACAACGCCCGCTCCACGGACACTTCCACCGGGATGTCGACGAACACGCCGCGCGTCTCGTAGCCGTTCCGGTCGAGGTCGTCGAGCCGGGAGACGACGCCGCTCTCGGAGGACATGGTGATGTCCCAGATGATGTTGCGGCGGTCGCGGTACGCCATGTCGGCGAGGAGCTTCGTGATGCGGGACGACTCCTCGTGGATGAGGGCGGCCCGTTCCATGGGTGACAGGTCCGGGTGGTCGGGCACCTCGGGGATCAGCCCGCGTTCGGCCATCAGCTCCTTGACGTCGTCCGGGTTCAGGGTGAGGTACTGCGACTGGTCGATGCCGGCGTGGTCCCGCAGGACCGTGCTCTTGCCCGCGCCGCCGAGGCCACCGGCGATGACCGCCTTGCCGCCGCGAGGCACCTTGTCGGCCTTCGCGTACAGCTCGGCGGCGATCTCCCGGTGCATCCGGTCACGCTCCGGTTGCCACGCACCGTCGGCGGTGGTGTGGGTGACCTCGGTGGCCAGCGTCTTCCGCGCCTTGCCGATGACGTCGGCGATCATCTTCTGCCGGGCCTCGAACTCCTCGTCGCTCATCAGCCCGTAGGAACTGGCGTCGCCGTCCCCGCCGCCGTTGCGACCGTTGCCGCTGCCGTCGGACTTCCCGCCCCTGCGGCCGGGTAGGAACCGGGTCCATTTGCCGTCCTCGTCCCGCTTCTGGTTCGGGTCGAAGCCCTTCCGGCGGGCCGCCACCTCGTCGCCGAACAGCGCCTCGGGGACACCATCGTCGGTGTCCGTGACGATCTCCGTCACCTCGAAGGTGTAAACCCGGCTGGCGGTCACGGCGACGTCCTCCAAGCCCTTACGCAGAGCGGACACCTCGTGTGCGAGGTCCAACAGGGTGTCGATGTCGGTGTCGACGCGGAGCACCGTGATCTCCATCGGGCCGGTCACCGCCACGGCCGCAGCCGCCGCCCACCGGTGGTGCCCGTCGAGGACCACACCGTCGCGGGAGACGAAGATGGCGGAGCCCTCGGGCCAGCCCTCAGCCTTCAGCGTGGCGTAGAGCTTGCTGACCTTCGCCCCTTCGAGCTGGTTCTGGGTGGCGGTCAGCCGGCGCGGGTCGACCTCCTCCCGCCGGACCCCGATGCCCCGCTCGGCGAGCGTCCGAACGAACGCGTCGAGGCTGCCGTCCTGCCGGGACAGCTGCGGCATCTCTGCTCGGGAAACGTCGCGTGCGCTGCGGCGGAACAGGTTCGGGTTCTCGCCCTTGACCTGCAAGCGGGACAGGTTGTAGATCGGCCCGCCCGCGGACAGGCGCATCAGCGCGTCGATGTTCTCCGGGTCGACGGTGACGGCCTCGCCTCGAAGCAGGGCGGCGTGAGCTGATTCGACGCCGCTCGCCGACCCGGCCCCGCCGCCGCGGGTCCACATGCCGTGGTCGTCGCGCCGCTGGTTCGGGTTGAAGCCGTTGCGGCGGGCGGCCACCTCGGCGGTGTCCTCGTCGATGACGGCGTAGATGAAGCCACGGCAGCGTTCCCGGCCGGCGCAGTACAGGTACCGTCCGGTCGGGTAGTCGGCCAACGCGTCCTCGAACGTGGCGTACTCCGCGCCGTCCACGAGCCGGCACGGCCGGCAGGTGTTGCGGTCCAGCTCCTCCGACGCCCGGAACCGGACGCCGTCGGGCAGCTCCCCGAGCACCTGTTCCCGGCCGATGCCCTGCGCGGTGCCGGCCGCGGCGGACAGGTTGCCCGCGACCAGGCCGCCGGTCTTCGGCTCAGAGAGGTCCGTGAGGGCCGTGGTGACGGCCTGGCGGACCTGCTCGACGGTGGCCTTGACGCCGGCGTGGGCCAGCGCGACGCGGGTCGCCGCGGACCGGTAGCCGGCCACGATCAGGTGGGTGGCCACCTGGGCGTTCTCGGCGATCCGGCCGAGGCTGGTGCGGGACAGGGCGGGGTTGATGCGGGCGATGGGGCGGACCTCGACGGCCGCGGCCGAAGCGGATGCGCGGGCGAGCGTGGTCATGCCGTCGGTGACGGCCCGGGTGAGCGCGCTGGTGGCGGTGGCGGGGATGGCGAGGGCGGCCAGGCCGGCGAGCGCCCCACCGGCCACCTCGGCGGCCACAGCAGCGGCCAGAGCAGCCACCAGGGGCCCGGACGCCTGCGACCAGGCGGCCGTCATGTCCTCGACGGCCTGCCGGTAGGCGGCGTCCATGCCCTGCACATCGACAGCCGGTGGGGCGGCGGCGGCGACCCGCTCACCGTCGCCGCCCCCCGGGGTCTCTTCTTCCTCCTGGGCGCGTTCCTCGTCGACCTGAGGCCGGTCAGGAACGCGGGCCGGCGCTCCGGCCGGCAGGGGCCTCGGGGCGTCCGGGTCCCGCTCCGGAAGGCGGTACTCGCGGCGCACCCACGCTTCCAGCCTCGGATCTGCCGACAGCGCCCCCGAGTTGAGGAGCAGCTGTAGCGACTCGGCGGTCACCTCACGGCGCGAGCCGACACCGGACACGACGACGCGGGGGACGGGTTCGTCCTCGCCCCAGTTCCAGTCGACGATCGGCACGCACACCTGCCGGGTGGCGGTGTCGGCGATCGCCTCCGCCTCCGATTCCAGGGCGAGGGTCCACGAGTCGATGAAGGACTCGCCGAGGGCGCGGGCGCCGGTCTGGGTGGTGCCCAGGTCCAGGTGCGGCATCAGCACCGACCCGGACATCTCCTGGTTGAGGAACCGGATGAAGCCGAGGGTGTCGGGGATGCTGCCCGACAGGCCGACGATGCGCATGGTGAACCCGGGCGGCACCGACGCGCCAGCCTGGTCCCCGGCGCGGGCCGCGGACACCATCCGCTGCGCCTCGGCCATCTGGGCGGGCGACGGGTTGGTGCCGGGGTTGGCTTCGGCGACGGGGACGCCGGCACCCCAGCGCCGGTTGGAGATTGCGTTGACGCGCAGCATCTCCCGCTTCAGCAGCCACGGCGCGTACGCCGGCCGCAGCAGGCTCGTGCCCTGCCAGCCGGAACCTTCCCGGTTGCGGGAGTAGAAGACGAGCCGGTCGGCCGGGATCTGCGGGGACGGCTGCCGGGAGGTGATCTGCTGGTCGATGCCGAGCAGGGCGCCAGTGCGCGGGTCGGCGTGGATTGCCATGATCGTCGCAGGGATGCGCTCGGCGAGGGTCGTGAGGCGGGCACGCCGGCCGTCCACGATCTCCGCTTCCAACTCGAACGCGTAGTGCCCCCACACCTGGCTGAGCAGGGCGGAGCGCAGGTGGTCGTTCCACGACACGCCGCGGCGGCGGGCACCGGTAGCCTTGTCCTCACCGACCACGTTGAGACCCAGGCAGTCAGCCACGAACTGGGTCACCTCGGGCCGGCAGCCGGCGCCGTCGAGCTGCCACTGGGCGCGGCGGATCTGCAACCCGTAACCGTCGACCACGGCGGCCAGGCGGGGGTCGCGGCGCATCTGCGCGTAGATCGGCACCGACGCCGGGTACAGCAGGTCGGGGATGTGTTCGTAGACGTCGGTGACGATCGTGCCGTACTGGTTGTCGTCGACCATGCCGATCAGCGAGGTGGGGGCGTTCATCGAGCCACCCCCGTCCTGCTACAGCGGCTCGCTGTTCCAGTCGACCTCGTCGGCCGGCGGCGAGGCCGGCGGCGGCGGGGGTCCGGGGGCGGCCTGGGTGACGGCGACCCGCACCGCGTAGGCGAGGGTGTCCACCTGGTCGTCGTTCGCCCCGTTGGGGAACGCGGCGTGCTCGTTGACCCACTCGTTGAGCCACCACGCGCCGGCCGGCAGCCACACCCGGCCGCCGCTCGCCCACGCCGAGGCGGGCAGAGCGCGAGACAGCTTGTCCGTCTCCGCGCTGACCGGGGTGATGGACACTCCGGCGTTCGCGGCCTCCCGGGTGATGGTCATGCCGTGCTGGGTGGCCTCAACGAACAGGGTGTCGAGGCCCCATCGTTCGATCAGCGGCCGAGCGTGCGTGAAGTGCTGGTTCTCGCTGATGTGGGCCCGGACCCGGTCGAGGAGGACCAGGTCGCCGGAGATGGTGCGCGCCCACGCGGAGATGACGGTCCAGTCGGCGGACGCCTTGGTGGACGCGGCGAGGTCGACGGTGGCGAACCGCCAGCAGTCCCGCAGGTCGTACGTCCGCTGCCCCAGCGTGAGGGTGGTGCCGTGGGCGGTCCAGTACCGCCACCACATCCGCTTGAACAGGTTGCCCTCGGCGGGGGTGGGGGACTGCTGGTAGAGGGCGGAGAACACGTACGCGCCGACGGCCTTGCGGATCTTCGCCCAGTCCCGGTTGCCTCGGGCGGAGATCAGCGGTTCCCCGACTTTCCGGCCGAGCGGGTCTTCGGGGCGGTCGGCGATCGCCGGAATCCGGATGATCTTCCAGTCGGCGCCGGTCTCCCCACTGATGATCTCCTGAATCGGCTCCGCCTCATGCCACAGCGTCTGGATCCACACGACCTTCGTACGCGGGCCCATCCGGGGGATCAGCACGGACTGCCAGGTCCGCATGACCCGCTGCCGGTACGCCTCCGACTGGGCTTCCTCCATGTTCTTCAGCGGGTCATCGACGATGATGTAGTCCGCCGGCTTACCGGTGATCGAACCGCCGACCCCGGCGCAGTAGATGCCGCCGCGCCGGTCGGCAACCTGCCACCGCCCCGCAGCGCGGGAGTCGGCGCGCAGCCGCACACCCAGGTCCACCGTGCCCTCATCGCCGGTGTACGTCTCCACGGCCAGCTTGACGTCGGCACCCCACCGGCGGGCCATCTCGTCGGAGTACGACACGTCGATGATCCGCAGGTCCGGGTCGAAGTCGGCCAGCAGCCACAGCGGATGCCAATACGAGCAGAGCGTGGACTTGCCCTCCTGCGGGGGCATGAACACGGCCAGTCGGTTGCCCGGCAACCGGCCCTCCGCCAAGTCGACCAGGTTGCGGTTGATGGCCTCCAACGCCGGGGTGCGGACCATCTGCGGGTCCAGGTCGCAGGCCAGGTCCAGCGGCGACACCCACCGGCGCACCGGCGGCTCGAACTGCCGGGCCGCGGCCTCCCAAGGCGACACCACAGCGCCCTCCCCCGAACCGAGGGTCAGGACACGGCGCGCAGGTGCCGGGGCACCACGTCGGGCACAAGGGCCTGCTGCTGCGGGGTCAGGTTCAGGTCGCCGAGGATGCGGCGGATCACGTCGGCCAGCAGCGCGCCCTGCGACTCGGCCAAGCGGACGCGCCGCTCCTCGATGCCGGCGGCGATCGCGGCCTTGCACACGTCGAGGAGGTGCTTGCGTTCCCGCTGGTACAGGTCCAGCAGCACCGGCGGCGCAGCCCCCTCGGTGGTGTCGACGCCCGGATGTTCGCCACTCTGCTTGTCGACCGTCGACCGCTTGCCCCAGGACAGGGCCTCGGCTTCCATCTCCTGCACGCGGGCGCGTAGCCACGCGACATGCCCGGCGGTCCACTTCACCTCGTCAAGCAGGGCGTCGGTGGGGGACACGTCGACCGGCAGGCCGTACGTCCTCACGGCTTGCTCGGCCATGGCCACCATCCCCGCGACCTTGTGGCTCGTGGTGGCTCCGCCGTGGAGCTTGCAGCGGCCGATCCCGGGGTGGTCGGTTCCCCAGCCGGCGGGGCGGGTGCACAGGTCGTTGCCGTGCTCGTCACGGACGGGGTTCTTGCCGTGCTTGGCTCCGGGGCGTTGCTTGCCGTGCTTTTTGCCGAGGCAGAGGTTTCTGTCATGCCGGGCGGGGTTGGGTTTGGGTGTCATGGTCACCTTCGGCGGGTTCGTGTCGGTGACAGCGACCTCACGCAGCGTCAGCCATGCTGGCCCGATGCATGTTCTTCGTTATGTCGCAGTTGCGGGTGTTGTTGCCGTGCTGGCCACGGGGTGCTCGGGGGGTATGGACCCGGTGGTTGGGGGTTCGCCGTCCACGGCCGCCGTCCCGACGTTGTCCCCGGCGCCTGATGGGACGGACGGGGCGATGCCGGTGTTGGAAGGGCCCGCGGCCGAGGGTGCGAGTTGGCCCGACGGGCTGACCGCCAAGCTGGTCGCCGTCGAGCAGGTCCCCAACGCGTGGGGGGTCGACGTCCCGAAGTCGAGGGCGATCGTGCGGCTGACGTTGGAGGTCCGCAACGGCACCCAGGACGTACTGCCGCTGATGCCGGGCAACGGGGAGATGGACCTCATGTACGGGCCGAACCGGGAGGACGCCGAGCTGGAGGCGGGGTACGACTGGCCGGACGGCGAGAAGCAGAAGCTGCTTCAGGCGGATGCCGGGAACCGGATCCCGGTCGGCGGTTCGGGCAGGCTGGTGGAGTCCAGTTCGGTACCGGTGTCAGCGCTCGGTGACCTGACCGTGGAGGTGGAGCTGCCGGCCACCGACGGGGAGCGCCTACCGTTCACCCTGACCGACGTCGAGGCACTGTTGAAGCAGGTGCGGTAACCGGGGGTGGCCCCGGCCCGGCGGTGCGAGCCGGGCCGGGGCGGCACTCACTCGTCGCGGCCGAACGCGGAGTCACGGGCACGGCGCAGGGTGCGGATCAGCCGGTTGATGCCCTCGCGGTCGAGGGTGCCCCACAGGCCGGTGAAGTTGGCCGGGGTTTCGCCGTCGCCGGTCAGGTGCTCGGCGATGCTGCGCCCGTCGTGGGTTTCGATGCCCAACTGCACGGAGCCGGTGGGGGTGGGTTGCCAGCCGACCTGCACATCGAACGTGCCCACAAGGTCGTAGATCGTTTCCTTCGGCATCACGCCGTCGCCCATCACGGGATTCGCCCTGGACCCCGGGCGGCGGGCATCCGCCATCACGGCGGGAGTCGGAGGTTCAGGCCCCGCCGGGTCACTGGTCGCGTTCCTGGCTCTCGTGGACCTGGGACGAGGTGAGCAGGGTCGCGGCCTCGATGATGATCGCCAGGAAGGACAGCGACAGCACGAACGGCGGCTCGTCCTTCGCCCACGTCTTCATCGAGATCGGCCAGCAGATGATCGAGCCGGCCAGGAGGATCCAGGCCACGATCGTGCGGGCGCGGCGCATCCTCGCGGCCATCGCACCACCCCCGGACACGCAAAAGCCCGCCGCGAACGGGGGACGCGGCGGGCCTTTGGAGACAACGGTGCTGCTCAAACGTATACCGGCCGGAACACGTCGCCGCAAGTGACCTTGCTGGTCACGGTTTGGCGCGTCGCAGGACGGCGACCGCTTCGAGTACCTGACCGGCCAGGTAGACGGTCTCGCGGCCCCGCTTGTCGAAGCGGGGAAGCAGCTTGCGGGTCGGGTCGTCCGGGTGGTCGAGGCACGCCCACTTGCGGATGGTGAGCGGGGAGACGTTGACCAGCTCGGCGGCCTGAGCGGTGGTGAGCTCCCGGTCCGGCTCGATGACCTCGGGGCGGTCGAGCATCCAGTCCTCGCCGAAGCCGGCGGCGGTGGCGTCGGCCTGGTCGCACAGGTCCGGGCGGACGGCGCGCAGGTGCGCCCGGTACATGCGGGCGACCGCCCGCGCCCGGTGGGTGGCGTCGTCGAGGTGGTTCGGCCAGCGGGGGTTGGTCTGCCGGTCGTAGTCGGGCTTCACGCCGTCGCCTCGGCGGGCGTCTCCGGCGCCGGCTGCGGATCGGGCTCCGGATCGGGCTCTGGGTCGGGGGTGCCAGGCCAGCGGAGCGTCCGCACGTACTCGTCGTAGTCGGCGGCCGGCCGGTGCTCCCCACAGCGGTCGCACCACACCTCGCAGTCGTCCTCCTCGTACCGCGGTTCCGCCCGGTACAGGGGGCCGTCGAGGTCGTCGGCGTCGCGGCCCTCGCACGCCCAGCAGTCCCCCGGCACCCAGCGGGAGCGGAACGTCCAGCCGAGCATCGAGCGGGCGCGGGCACGCAGCCGGGACAGGTGGGCGACGGCCTCCCAGCCGGCGACGTCGGTGGCGGGGTCCTCGCAGCCGGTCGGGTACACGGCCGTCGGCGGCAACATTGCGAGCAGCCGCAGGCGGGGTTCGAGGACGGTGACGGCGCGTTGCACCGCGGCGCCGTGCTGGGCCAGCGGTGGCAGGTCGGCGAGGCCGGCCGCGTTGCGGACCTCCGTCTCCCAGGTGGTGAGAACGTGGTGGATCTCCCGTTGCAGGGCGTCGGGTTCGCCGCGCAGCGGCATCGGCGGGTCGCGGTGGGCGCCGGGCTGCGGGTTGATCGCCTGCGACAGGGACGGGGCCTGCATCTGCGCCAGGTCGAGCCAGTCGTAGAGCAGGGTGCGGACGTCGCGGCGGGCGGCGGCAAGGCACGCTTCGCACAGCGCGCAGTACGGGTCGGTCCAGGCGGGGTGCTTGGCCAGGTGGTCGTAGCCCTTGCAGCGGTCGCCGGAGATGCACTGCCGGTCGGAGCTGGTGGTGTCGGTCATGCTGGTGATCTCCTCCGGCGCAGCTCAGGGGCTACTGTGGGCGGTGATCACACGTGCCGTGGAAGGTAACGGGATCGTGGTGGCGGCCGGGTCGGGGGGCTCGGCCGCCGCTGGCGTGTTCGGACGCAGTAGCCTACGCACCCGGTCTTAGCGGCAACCACGCGCCACCGGGGTCCTCAACAAGCAGGAAGCCTCCGGCTGCCTGAAGCGCTACATCTTTAGAAACATCTACACCGCCCTACGCGGCGACTTCGCCCTCCTCACCCCTTGACCTCTATAGGAGCATCGGGATGGGATCGAGCCCTCGACCAGGGTGCTGCAGGAGCGAACAGCTTAGGCTCCGATCGCGCTCTGGCGACACACTATAGACACTGTGCAACGGAAACGGTATGCGAATGACGGACGAAGCGGAACGAAATTCAACTGTCCTTAAGAACCCCCATTCCGTTGGACGAGTTCCTCTTATCATGGCGATTACTTTTGTCGTAATTCTCGCGCTAGCTGTAGCGGCCACGGTGGGCTTTGTTGGTTGGCTCCTCTTGATGAACCCTCGCACGAAAATCGGAGCCTCGTCGCCCAAGGACGTCTTGGACCTCGCGAAGGTGGCACTAGCCGTTGCCGGTGGCATCGGGGGCGCTGGTGCTCTTGTTGTTGCCTACAGGAAGCAACTTGCAACGGAAGCTGAGCATCTCCGAGGCGAGAAGGATCACCAGCGGAGTGAACGGTCTGAACAACGCGAGGTGTATCGAAGCCTCAATGAAAGGTTTGATCAGGCCGTAATCCTTCTCGGTAACGCTGACTCGCCTGCCGTTCGGCTAAGCGGCGTCTACTCTCTTGCGTCTTTGGCTGAGGATTGGCCGGCGGGCCGTCAGCGATGTATCGATGTCCTCTGTGCATATGCGCGACTCCCGGTGATGCCGGGTATAGAGAACAGTGGCGAGCGGGAGGTTCGGCGGACTGTGTTCTCGGTGATCCGAGAGCATTTGTTGGAGGAGGCGGCCCAGACGTGGGATGGGTATCGTTTCGACATGAGTGGCGCCACGCTTGATGGCGCCTGTTTTGATGATATAAGGCTTGAGCGGTCGACCTTGAACCTCTCGAATGCGAAGTTGTTGGAAGGCGAACTCAGTCTCAAGGGGCTGGTGGTGGCTGGTGGGTGTCTAGACCTTAGCCATGCACAGCTTTCGGGGGGTGAGGTGGCGCTAAGTGGCCTACTCCTTGACGGTGGTAAAGTGTCCTTTGTGGAAGCCCAATTTTCGGGCGCCGCACTTGCGTGCAGTCATGGAGTGATTCGTGGCGGCCAACTTTCCTTCGAGGGCTGCCTGATTGACGGTTCGCTGCTCAATTTCGGTCGCCTTTCGGTCTACCCGACTGGTGACAGACGTGGCTCTGCGCCGCTTAGCTTCAACGACTCAATCATCCAGGACGGCCGCATTTACCTCGGCTCACTTCAGTATGAAGAACGGTCAAGTAGCGAGACGGCTCGCGACGAAAAGCTCGTCCGAGGAGCGCGTCGAGATGGTTGTTGGGTAACTCTAGAGCACATCTTGTTGAATGGGGGCACAGTTTCATTTCGCGAATCTAGATTCGAGGGGGGCATAATCTCCCTCGCGAACTCGGTCCTCGCTGGAGGGCGCCTTTCATTCGCGTACGCGCGCTTCACACGTAGTGAGGTCAACTTCGCCGGAGCTAGATTCAAGGGCTGTCTGGTCGACTTCGAGTACTCACACTTCGAGGGGCCGGAGCGGAAAGAGCCTTCGCGGGAGGTCTCTGATTGGGTTAAGAGGCTCGAACGGTTGCCCGTGGAAGAGCGCGACATGGTGTGGGATGATCACCCAAAGGCAACCCTCCAGTTCAATTCCGCCGAATTTTGGGCCGGCAGCCTTAATCTGGATCACTCGTCGATCCATGATTCGGTCTTCGACTTAGTGGGAGTGGACTTTCGAGGAGGGAGGATTTCGCTCGAAAAGGCATATTGTGTGAGGGCCGTGATCAACCTATGGAATTCAAGATTCAATTATGAGTCTGTTACTGAGATCGTGCTTCCCGACGAGAAGTGGCTGACAGTTCTGTGGAGCAACTATTATTCGGGTCCACTTGCACGGGTTGCTATTCCTCGCCAAGTTCGAACCCTGGAGGTCAGTGCGGCCGATTAGACGAACACGCGCGGCGGGTGATCTAATCGGCGACGATCAGCCGGGTCACCCGCGTTACGAAGAGCACCACCACCGCGATCTCTATCAGCCCCGTCACGGCTATGAGCATAGGCAATCGGACTGCGGCCGGACACCTTCCGGCCATGCTGGCCCGCAGGTCACCCAGCGGGCCGGCGGGTCACAGCGGCTTGAGGTACGTGCCGCCGTCGGGCGTAAAGAAGTAGTCGAAGCCCATCTCCTGCAAGATCCGGCGCAGCCGCTTCGCCACCTCCACGGCCGCCGCGAGCAGATCCTCAGGCGGCACAAGCGCGTCAGTGCCCGGCAGGTTCTCCACCACGTCCAGAATCCGGCCCGCCACGGGCGCCTTCGCCCACGCGGCGGCCGGGATTACCCCGCTGACGACACCGGCAGCCCCGTAGCCGAGGACCTTCGACATCCGGTCCAGCGAGGCGAACGCGGCGTGGTAGGCGCCCATCAGGTCGCCGGTGCGGTCCCAGGCGGTGCGGGCAGCGCGGAAGGTCGCGACGACGCCGGCAACATCACCGGCGCCGACCGTGTTCACCGGGTCCGTCCACCCCCGGTCGTGGACGGTGCGCTCGCACCGGTACTCGTCGATGGCGCTCTCGGCGAGCCACAGGTACTCCCACGTGATCTCCCGCTCGGGCAGCGTGAACGGCGCCCGCCGGTGCAGGGCCCATGCGGCGTCCCCGTGCTGGTGCAGGCGCACATGCTGCGCCTCGTGGAGCAGACCGTGCCGGGCGGGACGGATCCCGTACGGCACCAGGCCGCTGCTGGCCACGACGACGATCCGGTCGCCCGGCAAGACGCAGGTCTTGGCGGCCGCCCGCGCACCGTCGGCCCTGTCGGCCCGGTACTGCTCGGCGGTCATCGTGTCGTTGGAGCGGTCGACCTCCTGGACCAGGTACTCGCCGGTCACCTTCTCGTACTCGTCGGTGATGACCACCTCGACCTTCTCCGGGTTGGGCACCTCCGCGGTGAAGTCGGCGAGCAGGTTGCTCCAGGTGGCCTGCTGGGCGGCCGGCAGGTCGCGGGCCACCCGGTACGTCACATTCATCGCACTGGACATCCCGCCAGTATGTCCGGCGGGTCGGACAGTCCAACCGCCGATCGAACGTCTGTGCGAGTAGCCTGCGGGCGTGGAGTGGCGCAACCGGTGGCACTTCACGATCCGCTGGGACCGGGCCGGCAACAGCCGGGCCGGTGTCACCGTGATCGAGCGGGTCGTGGGCTCGCCCGCCGAGCTGCGCCACCTGGTCGACCGCGCCCGCGCCGACCCCCACGTGGTCGCCTTCCCCCACCGGCAGGTCCGCGAGCTGGTCGGCGAGGAGCCGGAGGTCTGCAAGGAGGGGCATCCGTACGCCGGCGGGTCGGCGACCCGGCCGGTCCGCGACTGGCGGCCCTGTTCCTGCGGCGGTCACCTGGTGCTCCGCTGCCGCCTCCGCCCCGACGTCCGGGTGGACCCGATCATCAGCGCCGACTGCGACGTCCGGCCACGGTGACTCCGTGGCCGTTCTGGCCGAGTCCCGCCTACGGGTCTTCCTACAAGGCCGCTGGCCGCCTGCGCGAGTCCCATCTACGGGTCTGTGGACAACGCCGCGGAGGTCGAGCGCAAGCCGGTCGTCAAGCCCACCGAGGAGCCGCCGGAACTTGGGTGGCAAACCGCCAAATCCTGGTCACCGGCCCTTTCTGCCAGGCATCCTTCTCCGGGCGGTCGCGCACGTCCGGGCCGTCCACCCGGGCCAGAACTATCGGGCCTCGCCTTGCCACACAAGGCGTCCGGGGCAAGGTCCGATAGCTGTCCAACCGGTGCCGTGGGCGCGGCATGCCGTATCGGCCGGATAGAGTCTGGGAAGTTCCAGCACCAAGGGCGGGACCGCGGCACGTGGACCCACTTCGAGGCGCCGGACGACGTGCCGTCGTCGACCGACGCGGCGCGAGAAGAAGGACGAGCGCCCGGTTGCAGCCGGGCGCCCGTCGAAGCGCAATTACCAATCGCCGGAGCAGGCAGAAAGGCAAGTCGCCAATGAACAGCGTACTTCCTTATCCCCCAGAACCGCAGTACAAGGTCCCGAGCGGAGCGCCACAGGGCCGCACGGTCCCGCTGCGCACCCTCGCGTTCGCGCTGGTCGCGGCCGTCGTCGGGGTCGGCGCGCAGTACCTCCCGGAGATGTCCACGCCGGTGAGCCTGGCGCTGGCCACCTTCCTGGTCCTCGACCGGGTGTACCGGCAGATCCGCTGAACCAGTACGGCCCCCGCACCGGCTCGGTGCGGGGGCCGTCTGGTCCGCCAGGCGGACTAGCCCACCTGGTCCGGCGAGCGGAGCATCCCGCGAGTCGAACCCGCCCCCGAACTTGTCCTTCGCGTCGATCCGCACGCCCTAGCCGGCGACGTCCCCACCAGCTCGCCGCGCGGCGACGATCCGCTCGAACACCTGCCTGCCGAACCCACGCCGCTCCACCCGCGGCTGCCGAGCAGACGTCGCCGAACGGCAACCGGCCCAGCTTCGCCGTCCGGGAACCCGACGTGGACGAGGGCAGCGCCGACTTGGTGGCGGTGCCGTCGCTGGCCTTCGCTGATTCGGCCCTGTGTAGGCGAATGCACAGGAGGTCGTCGGTGACACGGCCTTGGGGGAACCCGGGCGGCTGTCGGCGACGGCAGCCACACGTCACCCTACGGCGACCAGATCCGGACCAGAAACTCGCCTAAGCACCGGACCTGGCCGACGTGCGCCTAGACGATCGCCATGTCCGCGAAGAGGGACAGGTGAAGTTGCGCGGCCACCGTCACCGTGTCGGTGGAGCCGCCGCGCTGCTTCGCGACGATCAAGTCCGCTTCCCCGGCGCGGGGCGACTCCTTGTCGTAGTAGTCATCCCGGTGCAGCAGGATGATCACGTCGGCATCGTTCTCGATCGCACCGGACTCGCGAAGATCACTGAGGATGGGCCGCTTGTCGGCGCGCTGCTCCGGACCCCGGTTCAGCTGCGACACGGCGATCACCGCGATGTCGAGTTCCTTCGCCAGCAGCTTCAGCCCGCGGGAGATCGCCGCAACAGCCTGCTGCCGGTTCTCCGCCCCCTTCGTCGTCTCCACGAGTTGCAGGTAGTCCACGACCAGCAGCCGCAGCCCGTGCTGCCGGTGCAGCTTCCGGGCCAGGGAGCGGATGTCCGCCAGCGACTGGCAGGAGGTGCCGTCGACCCACAGCGGGGCGTCCTTGCTGATCCTCTTGAACCACTCGACCCAGCTCGCGTCCTGTTCGTCGAGCAGGCCGGTGAGGATGACCTTGTGCGGCACCTTCGACCCGGACGACAGCAGCCGTAGGCCGATCTCGACGTCGTCCATTTCCAGCGACACGATCGCCGACGGGATCTCGCAATCGACGGCGGCTGTCTTCGCGAACCCGAGGGTGGCGATGCTCTTGCCGACGCCGGTGCGGGCGGCCACGACGATGAGCTGCCCGCCCTTCCAGCCCCCACCGAGCAGCCGGTCCAGGTCCCGGAAGCCGGTGGGGATCCGCGGCGCGTCGTCCTGCTCCGGGTCGGCGGCGGCCTCCATCGCCTTCACGACGTCCGGGATGATCTGCGCCCACCGGCGGGCACCCTCGACCGTGCCGTCCTCGATCGCGTTCAGCCGCTCCCGCACCTGCTCGGCCAGGTCGGCGGCCGGCAGGTCGCCCAGCTCGAACACGCGCTGCCGGATGAACGTGGCAACGTCGGCGATGCGCCGTAGGTCGGCCTTCTCCTTGACGATCCGCGCGTACCACGGCCCGTTGGCGGCCGTTGGAACAGCGGCGTAGCAGGTGTGGAGGTACGGGGCCCCACCGACGAGGGACAGGTCCGGGCCCAGTGCCTCGGCGATCGCGATGGGGTCGGTCGGTTCCCGCTGCGCGGCCAGCTTCGTGATCGTCTCGAAGATCCGCCCGTGCAGCGGCCGGTAGAAGTCGCCGGGCTTGACGATCCGCTCGATGTCGACGATCGCCTCGACGGACATCATCATGGCGCCCAGGACGATCTGCTCGGCCTTGACGTTGTGCGGCGGCACCCGGTCGTACTGGCCCTCCGACGGCGGCGGCTCGTCGGTCGGCGGCGGACCCCACTCCTCCGGGCTGGTGGCGGTGCGCTCCATGAGGCCGGTCACGCTGACCTCCGCCGCCACCGCCGGTCGTCGCCTAGGAGCGCGACCTTGACTGCGTCACCGAGGCGGGAGTTGATCCGGTCGCCGACGGCGTTGATGAGCGGCTGACCGACCGCGTTGGCGGAGTAGATCATCGGCAGGCGGTGTGACCAGCGGTAGTCGACCAGCCTCAGCAGGCCGTCGCCGGTCCACTCGGTCTGCTTGCCGGCGCCGAGGTCGTCGAGGAACACGAGGTCCGCGTGCATCAGCCGTTCCAGCGTCCCGACGTGGGCGTTGTCGGCGCTGGGCCGCAGCGCCGCGTTGAGGGCCGGGTGGGTGGTGGCCTCCCACCGCAGACCCTCACCGCGGGCGGCCACGCCCTCGACGACGGCCCGGACCGCGCCCCAGCACAGCCAGGTCTTGCCGGTGCCGGTCGGGCCGACCAGGACCAGCGACGGGAAGTCGTGTCGGTTGGCGAGGAACCGGCGTACCCAGGCGGCGACCTGCGGGTGGTCGGGGGTCGCGTCGGCGAACATCGGCGGGATGCGGGCGGCCAGCGTGGCGGCAGCCTGGTCGGTGCGGAACGCGATGCGGTCGAACGGTTCGGGCTCGAACGGTTTGGGCTCGACCTGTGCGGGCTCGGCGCCGGGTCGGAAGCCGGCGGCGGCGAGGATGTCGCCGGCCCGGACCGGCTCGGTGTCGTGGTCGGTGCTCACTGGCTCACCCATCTCGTGTACTCGTCGCTGTCCTGGTTGCGGTACGGCTGGTTGAGCGGGCCACCGCTGCGGCGGCCCTGCACGTTCGGCGACCGCTCAGCGGCGGTACGCATCCAGTTGCGCCATGTCGCCGGCCAGTCGGTCTTGGTGGCGTCCTTGCCGGCCTTCGCCCGCCAGTAGTCGCGGAACTTGTCGGTCTCCGTTTGCACGTTGACGTGCGGCATCTGCTGGGCAGCCCACGCGGCCATGCCCTCGGTGACCTCGAAGTCGTCGGGGATGCGGGTTGCTCGGCGTGGCCCTCGCGGTGCTTTGCTGGCCGGCGTCGCCGCAGGCGGCGCGGTGAACAGACCGTCCGAAGGACGGTCGGGGTTGTGGGTTGGGGGTTGTGGGTTGGGGGTTGCGGTACGCGCCGGTGCCAACTCGATAGGCATTCGGTCGATGCCATCCCCGTCACCGGAATGGCTATCGGAATGGCTATTCGGCTGGCTATCGAGTTGCGACGCCATAGCCCCCACCGGGTCGTCGCCATAGCCATTCCCCGGCGCCGGGACTTCGGGCGTCACCCCGGTCACCGTTGCCATCTCCGGCATCCACGGCGGGCAACCCAGGCGCACCAACTCGGCCGCGAGCGAAGCCCGCAGCCGCGGCGACTCAACCTCAGCGGCGGCGTCCCGGATGGACGGCTGGCGACGAGGGTTGCGGTAGCCGTTGTCGTGCCGCACGAACGACCTGACCAGCAGCTCCTCGGTGTCCTCGTCCACGAACACCATGCCGACTGCCTCCAGGTGGGCGATGTCCGCGCGCAGCCTCTCGCTGGTGCTGTCCTCGGCGAGCTTCACCCAACGGCGCAGGGTCAGAGGCAGCACGCCAGCGGCGGAGATCCCCGGCTGGGTGACGACCATCAGGTATGCGCGTTGCGTCGACTCTCGGAGCGCGATGAAGTCCGGATCGCGCCAGATGGCGCAGAAGATTTGTGCGTAGTTCCGCGCCATCAGTCCCGCGCCCCCTTCCGGCTGTTGCAGGGCCGGCAAAGGAGTTGCAGGTTGTCGAGGTCGTCGGTTCCGCCCTTCGACCAGGGGTGGACGTGGTCAACGGTGAGGTCAGTGGTGGCGCCGCAGGCGCGACGGATGTAGCCGTCCCTGATGATCAGTTGTTGCCGCACCTCGTCGGGAATCGAGTCGCGGAGCCGGCAGGTGGGCAGGCCGATCGTCACGTCCCAGGGCCGGACGGTGCGGTCAAGCCAGCCGGCCTCTTCCAGTGCGACGACGTATTCGGCCACGGTGGAGCGGGCCATGCCGGTGACGCGTTGCAGGGTGCCGATGGTGGCCCTGAAGTTGGACGGGTGGTCCGGGCGCTTGTCCTGGTACTCGAAGCACAGGGCGTGGATCAGAAGCCGCGCCGGTGGGGGAAGCTGCGAACACGACACGGCACTGCGAACGCTGTCGTAGTGCTCGTTGCTGCGTGTCACGTGGTGCTCCGTTCTGGTGGTGCTGGGGGGTTGTGCAGGGCAGGTGAGCTGCCGGTTTGTGCGGCCAGATTGACCTGGCCACGTCCTGACCCTAACCTCTTTCCTTAGGACTTTCCAGAGAACAACCTAAGGAGTTTGGGCGGTTATGGGCGATCGGCGGAGGACTACCGCAGGAGATCCGCAGGAAGGCGGATACGATCTCGGCATGAAGGTGGAACGGGTCAGCGTCGAGACCGTCCGCAAGGAGATCGGCGAGTGGGCGAAGCAGGCTGCCTCCGGGCCGCTTGACTCGCACAAGCTCGTCGGCAGGCACAGCACCGACAGCCTCGTGGTGGTGGAACTGGACTGGTACCGCCGCGCCCGCGAAGCCCTCGGCGACCCGACCGACCTGTAGCCGCCTCACCCCGCACCGCCTGAGCCCGCCGCCACCTCGGCCGCGGGCTTCATGCCGCCCGCCCGGCCCACCGGCGGATGCTCGACGCACCGCCACCCGCACGCGTACAGCCGCGCCGGCCGCCCGCACGGCACCACACCGGCCCCGCAGCCCTGAGACGGCGGCGACCGGCGAACGAACCCCGGCACCGGCCGCCGCTCGATCACCATCAACGGACGGCTCACCGCCGTCACCCCCCTCCTGGTCCTGCCGGCCGGCGGCGCGGCCCGCCCCCTCGACGAGCCGCGCCAGGCCGCGAGCTACTTCCTCTCGGTGAGGGTCAGCGTCGGCGTCTTGATCTCCATGGGGGCGTCGGTGAGGAGCCACCGGCCGTTCCACTGGACCTCCACACCGGTGCTGGTGAAGAAGTAGATGCCGCCCTCGTCGCCGCCGTACGAGCCGTCGTCGGTGGGGCCCTGCACCACCTCCGGGCAGTAGTCGGTGCCCTTCGAGCAGACGTCCACGACGTTGTCCGTCGGGGTGAGCTGCGCGGCGGTGGACGTGACCTTGCCCTTGATCACGTAGTAGGCGTAGACGCCTCCGGTGTCAGCGAGCAGGTAGATGTAGCGCACCCGGTCGGGCTGGTTGTTGCGCTTCAGGTGCTCGATGACGTTGGCCCGCTCCAACGAGTCGTTCAGGTTCGGCAACGGGTCGTTCTTCTTCTGCGCCTCGTAGTTGGCGTTGGCCTGCTTGTCGTTCTGCGGGATGCTGTCGGGCGTGGACGAGGTGCACGACGCGCCACCGGCGGCGAACGCGACGCCGATCAGCGCGGCCAGGACGACGAGGTTGCGGGCGCGGGTTTTCTTCACGGGTAGGTAGTCCTCTCGGGTCAGCGGGTTGTGGCCGGGTCCGGCGAGTGCGCGGCCCGGCAGTCGGTGGTGGGGTCGGTGTCGTCGATCTGCGCCGGCAGGCTCGGGTCGCGCCACTGGCCGCGGGACACCTTCTGCGCCTCGGCGTTGTAGTCGCCGACCATGTCGATGCACCGGTTCACCAGGCCGCGGTAGTTCTCCTGGTTGATCTCGGTGGGCTTGCGCGACACCTCGGCGTACGCCTCGTCGATCCGCCGGTCCGTCGAGCGGATCTCCTGGTACATGCCGGCGAACCACTCCTGGGCGTTGACCCGGTTCTGGCCGTCGTTGGTGATGCGGGTCGCGTCACCGGCGCCCTTCACGCCGGAGGTGGCGACCCTGAAGTACCAGCTGCCGATGGCGATCGCGGCACCGACGGCGAGGACGACGAGGACCGCGATGCCGATCCGCCAGCCGGCGGACATGCCGACCGCGGCACCGTCGGCGACCTCGCGCCGCGCCTGCCGGGTGCGCTCGAAACTTCCCATGTGGTGCTCCTGTTCGTGGTTGGGTTGCGGGGGTGGGGGCGGCCGGCTTCGGGTGGCTTCGGCCGCCCCCGCGTAGCTGTCTGGTCAGGCGACGGAGCTGAGCCGGCGGGAGGTGCGCCGAACGGGGCGGATACCGCCCACGAAGCGGTCGCCGATCGTCACGACGGCCATCGACTCCTCGCCGGTGAACGCGATCCGCATCGAGTCGCCGCGCATCCGCACCGCGCCGAAGTGACCCAGCAGGATCGGGTTGAACTCCATCTCCGACACGGGCCGGCCGACGGTGTTGGGGTCGAGGCTGCCGCGGATGCTCGGGAACTCCACGTCCCGGTCGAGGACGGTGACCGCCAGGCCGGGGTAGCCGCAGTCGGTGTTGCGGGCCACCCGCAACCGGTGCACGTCCGTCACGCCCTCGATGAAGTCGAGGCCGAGGGGCACCCACCGGTCCTTCTCCTTCAGCTTCACCTTCTTCACCAGGTCGGCGGCGTCGGTGAGGGAGATGACGATGTGCCACGGGTCGTCCCCGCCGCCCCGGCGGGCGAACAGGCCCTCCTGGCTGCCGGCGCCCTCGGGCAGGTCGTCCGGGTGCCAGGTCGACACGCCCGCGTGCACGTCGTCGGTGGCCATGGCGTGCACGGCCTCGCCGTCGAACTCGATCCGCACCGCGTGGATGCGGGGCAACTCCGGGTCGGGGCAGGCGAAGCCCATCACGTCTTCGAGCAGGCCGGTGAACTCGCCAGTGGGGATGAACAGGGTCACGTCGCGGGCTCCTTCCAAGCCTTGGCGAACTCGGTGAAGAACACGACCGCCAACCGGACGGCGAACGCGCCCACGGCGATCAGCAAGGGGGACAGCACCAACCACCAGGACCAGGCGACGACGCCGATGACCTTCTGGACCGCGAAGGTGATGGTCATGGCGATGACGGCGCCGAGGTAGGCGGTGAGGAGGGTGAGCTGGCGGGCGGCCATCAGAACGGGGGTTCCTCGTCGAAGCCGCTGCCGCTGGTGCCGGAGCGGCCGTGTGCCGGGCTCGCCGACGTCGCCCAGGGGTCGTCGTCCGCGCCGCCGCGCGGCACCCCGCCCCCGGCGCCGCTGCTGGCGCGGGACATCTTCTGGACCTTCGCCGTGGCGTAGCGCAGCGACGGGCCGATCTCGTCCACTTCCAGCTCGATGACGGTGCGCTTCTCGCCCTCGCGGGTCTCGTACGAGCGCTGCCGCAGCCGGCCCTGCACGATGACGCGGTGTCCGCGCTGCAACGACTCGGCGACGTTCTCGGCCGACTGCCCCCAGTAGGTGCAGGCGAGGAACAGCGGTTCGCCGTCCTTCCACTCACCGGACGCCCGGTCCATGAACCGGGGGGTGGAGGCGATCCGCCACTTGGCGACCGGCTTGCCTGCGGGGGTGAAGCGCAGCTCGGGGTCGTCGGTCAGGTTGCCGACGACGGTGATGGTGGTGTCTCCCGCCATGTTGATCTCCTTAGTTGGTTATGCGTTGTGGGCGCGGAGGACGCGGAGGCCACCACGGCGCTTCAGGGCGCGGCGTTCCTCCTCGGACATGCCGCCCCACACCCCCGCGTCCTGGCCCGATGCGATGGCCCAGGAGAGGCACTGGTCGGTGACCGTGCAGCGGCGGCAGACGGCCTTGGCCTGCTCGACCTGCAACAGGCACGGCCCGCTGGTGCCGATGGGGAAGAACAGTTCGGGGTCCTCGTCGCGGCAGGCGGCGTGGTGCCGCCAGTCGATGGCTCCGAGGTCGGCGGACGTGGCGTTGGCGCTCAGTCCGTGGGTCGATCGCCGCATGTCGGCTCCTCTGCTGGGTTGCGGGTCTGGTCGGCGGGCAGATCGGGCTGCTCTCCGCCGATGCGGATCGGGTTGGTGCGGGGGCGCCGGTAGCCGTACTGGTGGGCGCGGCCAAGGTCGAGGTCGATGACCGGCCGGATGTGGAGGGGTCCGTGGTGAGTCACTGGCCGGCTCCGTACAGGTCGAATTCCTGGCCAGAGTTGGTGCACTGCTCACCGGTCTGCGGGTCCTTGTGGGGGTAGATCCGCTGCCCAGCACGGCCGACTGAGACGGGCCACCTCTGGCAGCCGGGGCAGGTGATCCGGGCGAGACGGGGGCGGGCCATCAGTGCCTCGCCTTCGGCCGGCGCAGCCCACGGAACGGGCGCACCTCGGTCGACCCGTCGGCCCGGCGGATCATCACGTTCTGCGGGGCGGTCGCCCGCAGGTGCAGGTGCGGGCCGTTGTCGAGGCGTTCGGCGCGGCGCTGTGGCCGCCACGCCACCAGGACGGTGACGGGCTCCCCGCGCAGCAGGTAGGTGGTGCCGGCGATCACGACAGCACCCCCACCGGCTCCGGGCGGGCGTCGTGCAGTTCGCCGTCGAGCAGCCGGCCGGCCTGCTTCAGGCCGACCTTCCACACCGCCTGCCACGCCCCGGTCACCGGCACCTCAGCCTCGGTGCGGACGGACTTGCCGGTCTCCCGGTTCACCCAGGCGTCGGGCTCTCGGTCCCAGTCCGGCGCCCACCCACCCGGGTAGGAGTCGTCGCGGACCTTCGGCCCGTACGGGGTGAACTCGCCGTTCTGCTTGTGGTGGAACGCCACCCCGGCGGCCTGGCACTGGTCACGCAACGACCGGAACCAGTCCGGGTGCGACGGCCGCGCCTTCGGCCCAGACTCGCCCTCGGTGATGACCCACTGGACCGGCCACACGCCTCGGCCCTCACACAGTCCGCAGTCCGCGTCCTGTTCCCCGCGTAGATTGGTGTGACCCGTCCACCCACCCCGACCGCGACATGCGGAGCAGGTCAGGTCGACCGGGCCGAGCAGCGGCGCGGCGGACACGAACCGCACGGCAGCCGGCAGCTCGGACAGGATCGGGATGCGCTGCTCGGCGAACCGCTGGTTCTCGGCGCTCACCCCGAGCCACACGTTGGACGGCCACGAGCGACCCCACGGCACCATGGCGGCGACGTT
This sequence comes from Micromonospora costi, assembly GCF_003626655.1. Lineage (GTDB taxonomy): Bacteria > Actinomycetota > Actinomycetes > Mycobacteriales > Micromonosporaceae > Micromonospora > Micromonospora costi. Next base: position 939,548 of record NZ_RBAN01000002.1, on the reverse strand, counting down.
CTCCGGCCGCTTCGTCAGGAGCATCCACACCAGGGCGGGGGTCTGCTCGATCAGGTTCCACAGCCGGCGGCGGGCGTCGACCACGTCGGGGTGGTCCTCGAACACGTCGGCCATCGACGCGGCGAAGATGAACAGCGGCTTACCGGTGGCCAGGGCCTCCCGGTTCCACCGGCGCGGCGTCTGCCAGTACTTCTCCGACATCATGCGGCGGCGGGCCTTGCGGCCCCAGTGCTCGCCACCCCAGCGCTTGTCGGTGGCGCTGGCGTAGCAGTTGTGGGTGGCCACGCCCTCGGCGATAAACGTCCGCGTGCTGGTCTGGATGTCGACCAGCTCGCGCACAGGGCCACGGCGGATGCCGTTCACCTCCACGGACTGGCCGAACAGCCGCCGGCCGTAGAACCCCTCGCACTTGCGGGTGAGCGCCGGTGCGATCCGGGACAGGAACGCGACCTGCGTGTCCACACGGCCGTGCAGGCGGGCAGTGGGGCAGCCCTTGTGGTTCTCGCGCTTCATCGCGTAGCCGAGGTTCGCGGCGTACCGCTCGACGGCGGCCAGGGCCCCGTTGTCCTTCTTCTGCGCGATCCGCAGGAGCGTGTACTTGTCGGCCCGGCTGTAGGAGCCGTCGGTGTCGAACATGCCGGCGAGCCATCCGGCCTGCCAGTCCGGCGCGGACCGCTCGGCCAGCAGTTCCGCGATGCGCGCCAGCTTCGGGCGGCTACGCGTCTCGACCTTCAGCACCGGCTTGGCGCACGGGCCGCCGTTGAAGTCGCGGACCTCGACCTCGACTCCGAACCCCGCGAGGTAGTCCACGAGCCGGTCGAGGATGGCGCGGTCGTCGGCGTTCACCGCGACCCGCCAGTAGACCTGCGGGTGGTCACGCGCTGGCAGGTCCCAGGTGGCGTCCCAGCGCATGGTGCCGTCGCCCGTGGTGACCCCTGCGATGTAGCCCGCCCGGTAGTCCTCGCTGGACAGGTCGGGACCTTCCACGCCCCAGCCGAGCGTCTTCAGCGGCATCCCGAGGGTCAGCTCCTCGGTGGTCTTCCAGGTCGGGCGGGCCTGGTCGGTCAGCCACCGATGCTCGGCGCTCGCAACGATCACGCGGTCGCCCACGGTCAGCTCGACGGTGGGCTGCTCGGTACGCCACACGGCCTCGACCACGGCGGGCTCGATCACCCGGTTGACGCCCAACGCGGGCGTCTCGGTGAACCCGACGAGCACGTCGCCGACCTTCACGTCCCCAATCGGTCGCCAGGTCATGTCGGCGTACAGGACCCGGGTCGCCGGGTCCAGGCAGAACCGGCACGCGGGGCTGACTTTCGAGCACCCCCACCACGGGTTGAATGTGTGGTCCGCCCACGAGATCCCGGTGTTCTCAGCCACGGGCCATCCCCGTCAGGTCGTGGTACCGGCCGGCGAGGACGTCGGCGGCGAGCTGCTGCACCGTGGCCAGCAGCGCCGACGTGGACACCGCGTCAGGGCTTGCGTCGCGGATCTGCTCCAACGCGGCCCGGAACGCGTCCACGTCCCCGACCGGCTTGCGCGGCCGGCGGATGCCGTTCAGCTCGGCACTGATCCGCCCGGACAGCAGGTCGACCGGCCGCCACACGGCCACGTCGGCGCCACCGGCCGCGAGCATGTCCATCCACCGCTGCTGCTCGACGCTGACAACCCCGTCGGTGGCCTTGAACTCGCGGAACAGCTGACCCCCGGGGCCGGCGAACACGGAGTCGAGGAACCCCTTCGCGCCGCTGCCCTGCGCGGCGGTGACGTACCGGCCGGGCCGGATCTGCGCCGGCAGCGGGTGGTAGGCGAGGATGCCGAGCCGCTGCGCCAGGTCGAATGCCTTGCCCAACAGCTCGTCCTCCTCCCGGTTCCGGGTCGGGGCGGCGGCAGGGGAGCGGCGCTGCTTCGGGGAGGCCGCCCGGAGGGCCGGGGCCGTCACGCTGGCACCTGCTCGCTGGCGTGGGCCTTCACCGCGGCGGCCAGCCGTTCGCAGCGGTCGCCGAACTCCAACACGGTGCGGTAGGGGGCGCTCCACGCCTGAGCGGCCTCAACGACCTGCCGGGCCCTGTCCAGCTCGGCGGTCAGTCGCTCGATCTCGACGCGGGCGGCGTCCAGCTCGGTGTTGCTGCTGCCGTCGTGCCAGAGCAGGTCGATCCCGGCCGTGCGGATCAGCTCGACGACCTCGTCCGCAAGGGTCGCGTCGATCTCGGCCGTGTCGTACGCCTGCCCGATGTGCGCCCAGACCTCGCCCGGAGTGATGCTGCGGGCGTTGCCGCACATGATGTCGGCAGCGATGACGCGTGGGTCGAGGCTGGTCACCGGACGGCCTCCGGCGCGGGTTCGGTCAGGCCGGCGCAGCCCATCCGCAGCAGGTTCGCGTGGACGATCGCCGTCGACTGCTCGGCCGTCTCGGTCGGCTCCGCCGCCACGGGAACGGCGGCAACCAGGACCGCCTCGTACCCGGCGGACCTCGCCACATCCAGCGCCGCGCTGCCGGCCGCCTGGTCGGGGTGGACCTCGCCGTCCCAGTTGTCGCACCAGCGGTCGTTCTCGCGGATGAGGACGATGAACCCGGCCGGCTTGGCGGCCTCGGCCGCGTCCTCGGCGATCGCCCAGTCGTGGCGGCCGTCGTGGTCCGGCCGGAACCGGCACGGCTGCGTGTGGACCGGCCGCCCGTCGGTGCCGTTCGGCCAGCCGGTGCCGACCTCCCCGCACGCCCAGCCGATCGGCCACTCCCGGGGGTCGCCCGCGTTGACGGCGTCGACCAGGTCCCGGCAGGCCAAGGCCAGCAGCTCGTCCGCGTGCTCGGACTCGGCGTCGGCGTTCGGGTCCTCCTCGCGGGCGTACCGGTCGGCCGCGATCACCCGCAGGGTCGCCTTCTCGACCTCCGTCTGCGGCGCGTACGTCGTCTCGTCCATGCGGGTCCTCCTCAGAAGTCGTGGATGCAGTGCTGGCAGAAAGTGATCCGGCTCGGCCGACGGAACAGCGACCGCAGCAGGAACCAGGGGGCGAGGACCCGCGCGAACGGCGGCGGGGTGAACGGCAGGAAGACGTCATCGCCGCCGTGGAAGCCCTTGACGGTGATGCCGCCCTTCGGCCGCCGAATGTCAACGGCGAAGATCCGGGCGGACTGGTTGATGTACCGCCGCCACAGCTCGAAGGCCGTGCGGTAGACGTGGCCGCATTCGACGCAGACGATGTACGCCCTGTCGTCGGGCTCGTCGATGTTGTGGCTGTAGCAGTGCTGCCCGAGGCACCGATCGGTCGGCTCGTGCTGGGTGCTCACGTTCACGAGGCCACCGCCGGCGCCTGGCGGGTCCACTGGCCGTCAGCGGTCAGCCACACCCGCCCGTACTGGTAGTGGTCGACGGGCATCAGCGCCGGGTTCTCGCTCTGCCGGATAGCCCACCCGCCGTCGCGGGCCGCGGTCCGGTACGACTCGACCCAGCCGTGGCACAGCGTCGTGGCCGATCCGCACAGCAGGATCAAGTTGGGCGACTGGTTGGTGTCCGGTCGCGCGTCGCGTCCCTGCCGGGCCCGGCGGTGCTGCACTGACCAGTCGCGGCCCCGTTCCCCGCCGAGGACGTACCGGCCGCAGCGCACGCAGCACCCCTGGTCCCGGCCGACGACGACCTGCATTGTCGCCGCGTCGGGGCCGGTGTCGGCGGGCTTCGTCACCCGCAGCGTCGGCTTCCGGTCGAGGCCGGCGGCGCGGCCGAGCGGCGCAGCCCGGTTGACCAGCGTCGAGAACGGGCGCGGGTTACCGGCGGCGGCCACCTCAGCGCGACGCTTCGCCGACATCGGGGACAGGGGCGTCCGCTTCACGGCTGCGGTACCTCGGCCACCGTCGGCAGCTCCAACGGCCGTGTGCCGGCGGCGATCTCGTCGGCGAGCTGGCCGATGAGCGCCTTGGTGTCCCGGCTGGCGGTCAGCGAGATGGACCCGAACGTGCCGCCCGGCCGCCATTCCACGCCGGGGATCTCCTCGCCCTGCGGGTCGCAGGCGGGGGCGCCGCGGCTCACGACGCCCTCGAAGAACTGGCCCTGCCAGGCGGGGCGGACCCGCTGGATCGTCTCGACCTCGGTGGGGTACCGCTTGGCGACCCAGGCCAGGAACGCCGGCTCGTCCACGACCGCGACCGACGGCTTGGACGTCGACCCGGACGCGGTGATGCCGGGTGCCTTCCAGCTCGGCACGATGCCCTGGTCGGCGTATTCCCTCTCCGCATCGGCGTTGAGGCTGCGGCGCAGGGCCCTCGCCAGTTGATCGCAGGCGAACAGAGCGTGGATCTTCTCGGCCCGGTTCATGCCGCCGCCCGATCCAACTCGGCCGCCGCCTGCTCACCCTGCGGACCGGGGACAGCGTTCACGTCCTCGTGCGGGCGTACGTGCACCGGGGCGTGCGGGTTCTCGTCGGCGGCACCCTCACGGTGCACGCCCCGCCGATGCTGGTCCATCGCTTGCGCCACCTCCGCGGGCCGGCCGTTGGCCGGGGCGTCGGGCATCTGCGGCTTCCGCTGGTTGATCAGCGCGAACAGGATTCGCTGCTCGGCCTCGGTGATCTGGCCGTCCTCCAACGCGGGGCCGATCTTGTCGTACGCCTGGCGGAGCTGGGCCGTCGACTCGGCCGCCTCGATAGCCAGCTCGATCACGGCCGCCGCGTCCGACAGCGGGGCGTCGCTGCCGGCGACCATCGGCACAATCTCCCGGGCACCCGAGGCAGTCGGCTCCCAGCCGTACCGCTCGAAGATCAGCTTTTCCAGGGTGAACCCCGGCAACCCGCGCTCCGGGTCGACACCCGGCCGGACACCGTTCTCCACCGCGCGCAGCTTGATGAGCTTCGGGTTGCCGTCACGCGTCATCCGCACCCAGATCGGCATGGCCGAGGTGAACGACTTCTGGCCGGCGACCTTCCACGTCGTCTTGCCGCTGACCGGCTTGCCGTCCTTGAAGGCGGTGACCTCCTCACCCCGGGACAGCAGGATGACGATGCCCTCGGTCGTGAGGAACTGCGTCATGAGCTTCCGCCAACGGGCGGTCGCGTCGTTCCAGAAGTTGCTGGTGATCTCGATTTCGGCGTTCGGGTTCTCGGCGAGCTTCGCCCGGTTCGCGCGGGTGCTGCGGGCCCGGTTGTCGGCCCACTCGCTGAGCATGTCCCAGATCGCCCCGGACTGGTCGACCACCAGGACCGGCGGCTTCTCGCGGGCGGCTGCCGCGCGGGCGGCCTCCTCCTTGAAGTCGCGGGCCGCCCGGTACAGGGCGGCGTAGTCCCACACCTTGTCGCGGTTGTCGGGAACCACGATCTCGTAGCGCGCGCCGGGGATCTTGCCGTACTGGTCCGCGGTCGTTTCGTCGCCCAGTTCGATCCAGTAGGTGCGGCCGACCCGGTCCGAGGCAGACAGCAGGGCAGCGGTCCAGCTCCGGCCGGACCCCGTCTCGCCTTCCAGCAGGACGACGGGTGGTGGAACGAGCCCGGTGGGCGGGCGGGTGATCAGTGCCATGTGGTGGTGCTCCTTACCGGTTGCGCTGCGGCTGGTGAGAGCCGGTTGATCAGTGGTCTTGGGCGGTGACGGCCGGCCCGTCGGAGACGGTCGGTGCGGGCGTGATGCCGGCGGGCGTGCTGCCGGCGGGCCCGGCCGTCACCGCGGTCACTCGCCGGACTCGGCCGAGTCGGGGTGCTCGCGGTGCACGAGGGTCATCGGTCCGCGCTGAGCGAGCAGCCGCCCCGCCTCGTACGAGGCGAAGCGGTCCACCTGGCGTGCGTCGGCCGGGGTGAACACCGTCTCCAGGCGGGGGAACTCGTGGCCGGACTCGCGGAGGGAGACGAACCAGAGCAAGTTGTCGTTGTCGCGCCACATGTCGCCGTGCCGCGGCGGCCAATCGGCGGGGGCGACCCGCGCGACCGTGACTCCTGCGCGGGTGGGGTTGATCGTGATGAACCCGGTGATTTCGCCGGGCTTCGTGCCGGGCAGGTTGACGGCCAGGACATCGGGCTTCGCCTCGGCGACGATGGCGTGCTCGATGGTGATGTCGACGAGTTCGCCGGGCTTGAAGTCGGTCATGCATTCCTCCTGGTGAGCGGGCGGCTTGGTTGACCTCTGACACCCCCGACACTACCGATATTCCTCAGGACTTTCTAGGAAATGTCGTAATGAATTCCTGAGAAATGTGTCAGGGTGGGCCGTCACTCGACCGCCGCGCACCCCGCTCCGCCGCCCTGCCCAGCAGCCACAGCCCTCGCACCAGCGCGCCCGCGCCGAGCCAGAACGCGGAAACACCGACACCCGGGATCGGGCCCGACACGTCCACCACCAGCCCGCCCACCAGCAGCACCAGGCCGACGCCCAACAGGTCCGCGCAGTTCACCGGCCACCCCCGATCGCGTGGGCGCACCGCTGGCACATCGGCAGCCGGGCCACCAGCTCGTACTCCGCCTGGCCGCCCGTGCCCCGCCACTCGGACGCCGGCAACAGCCCCACCCCGCACACGGCGACGGCGTCCCTCGAATGCCGCAGGGCGTGCTTCACCCGCCCGGCCGGCGTGTACCGCCACTCGACGCCGCTCACCGCCGGCCACCCCCGACCGGGGCCTCGACCGGGCCGTCCGGCCCGGCCACAACCCTCAGGTGGAGTTGCCGTGCCAGGTCCAGCCCATCGGCGATGCCCCGCGCCCGGATCGCCCCGTTGTAGTCGTGGTCGTTCCACGCCCTGTCCGCGTCGCGGCGGTGCTCCCGCTCCGCGGCCGTCACCGCGCGGGCCAGGTCCAGCCACGGGAACCGTGCCGGTGCACCGTCGAGCAGGTCGGCGATGCCCACGCCGAGCGCCGTAGCCAGCCGCGCCAGGGTGGTGACCCCGACGTCGCCCTGCCGCCTCGCCTCGATGTTCGTCACCGACGTGCGGCTCAGGCCGATCGCGTCGGCGAGCTGCTGCTGGGTCCACCCGCAGGCGGAGCGCAGGGTCCGTACGCGCTGCCCGAGCAGCACCAGCAGGTCACCGTCAGGCATGGCCGTTACCCCCGGCCGGGGGTTCGTCGTGCCAGCCGCACACGCACCCGGCGCGGCCGGACGGCCGGCGGTGGATGTGCTTCCACGCGCGGAACGGGCAGCCGGGCAGCAGGCCGGGGCCGGGAACGTGCTCGACCGCCGACACGTACCCGTGCCAGCCGCGGAAGGCCCGCAGCGCCACCAGGTCGCCGCAGGCCAGGCACGCCCCCACCGAGCCGTGCGCCGGCCCGGCAGGCCGCTCGTACAGGTCCCACGACCGGGAGCCGGGGCAGCGGGGCGGGGCCAGCCAGCGCGGGGAGAACGTCAACGCGGGCAGGGTCGCGGGCACCTCGTCCTGGCCGGCGCCGAGGGCGCGGCCGACGCAGGTGCCGCACACCGGCTGACCGTCCGGTGTCTCGTCGGCACGCAGCACCGGCTGGTCGGCCTGGTCGAACATGGCCGGCCCGCACCACAGCGTCCACACCAGCCGCTCCGGGTACTGCACAGCGGCCCGGGGACGATGCCACATCCCGTTGCGTGGGCCCCGCAGGTAGCGGGGCCCACTGGTCAGCGGAACGGTGCCGGGGGAGCGGTAGGAGCCGCCGGTGACCGGCGGGAGCAGCGCGACGGGCATCAGCCACCACCCCCGGCCGGAACGGCGGTGGCCTCACGCCGCCAGCGCAGGAAGTTCCCCAGGTAGACGGGGCCGTAGACGAACGCGCCCAGCAGGAAACCCCACTGCCGCGTCACGACCGCGTACGCCACCCACAACACCTGCGCGCCGACGCCGACCGCCCACCCCCACGGGTTGCGGCGGCCCGCCAGCCACAGCCCGAACACGCCCACGCCGGTGAGCACCCACGACCACGTCTGGTCAGCCACGGGACGCTCCCCGCTGGCCGGGGATCCCGTCGGCCCGGCCGACGGTCGGCGTCAGCCGCATCGCGCCGTCGAGGCCAGGCAGGGTGCCCGTGCTGTCCGGTGCCGGGCGCGGCACCGGCGCGACGCCGCGCGTCACCCGCCGCACCACACGCACAGGCCGGTGCCGGCCAGCCGGGTGCGGAGTGAGGGCCTGCTGGCGGGCGATCGCCCGACGACGGGTGCTCCGCCGGGCCCGCGCCTGCTCACCGATGACGTGCCACAGCAGCCCGCCGCCGACCGCCAGCAGGACCACGCCGATCACGTAGCTACCGGGCGCGTGGTTCACCATGAACTCGATCACGGCCGCACCCGCCGATCCGCGCGGTGCCGGCCTCGGCGCGGCCGGGCCGGCGCAGGCTCGGGCGCCGGGAGGGGCACCGTGTCCACGGCGTCCTCCGACAGCAGGTCGGCCAGGCCAACTGGCGGCCCAAACAGCACGGTCTCGGTGCTCAGCGCGCGAAGACGCGACCAGGGTGTGACCACGGTGTGTCCTCTCTGGTCAGGCGGCCGACGGGAAGGCGGGCCGGGGCGCGGACGGGCTCTCGTAGGTGCGGCCCAACCGCGACTGGTGGCCGGTGCCGTTGGTTGGCCACGGGGCCGCCGGCCGCAGCCGGGGTGCGCCCTGGCCGGTTGTCTCGGCAGGTTGGGGCCAGCAGACGGGGCAGGGCCGGCAGCCCATGCCGATCGCCAGCGCGGCCAGCTCGGGCCAGGTCAGCTCGATCTGCTCCTGGCCGCAGCCGGCGATGTGGGGCAGCGCCCCGGGCCGGTGGAACGCGCTGCCGGCGGTGGCGGTGCGGGGCACCACGACGGTGTCGAGGAAGCTGAGGCCGGGCGGCAGGCAGGTCTTCACCGCTGCACCACCATCTGGATGACCCAGGCGACGGCCAGGCCGAGGAGCGCCAGCAGGGCAACGAATGGGCCGTAGTCGAGCAGGGCGTCGCGTACCGCGGACCGTTCGTCGCCGTCGCCGTCGCCGTCGCCGTCGTGGTCGCGGTCGATGTCGAGTTCGAGCGGCTGCACTGCGGCCGGCGTGGCAGGCAGGAACTTCGTGCCGACGCGGCGGCGCTTCGGGGCGCTCACCGGTCACCAGCCAGGGTGCGGGCGAGGGCGATGTCCTCGGCCACGGCGAACCGGCACGCCAGCTCGTCGGGGTCGGCGGTGCCGTAGGTGGCGCGCAGGTCAGCGGTCGTGCGGGGCTCGCCGGTCGGCTCGTACCCGCGCACCCAGTTGTCGTCGAGGATGTCCCCCGGCAGGGTGACGACGGTTTCGTCCGTCACGGCTGTGCCCGGTACGGTGATGGTCATCGGACCAGCTCCCTTCGGTGGTGGTTCGTGAGCCCCCGAGCCGGGTCAGGTCCGGCAGCGGGCGGGAAGAACGGGCGGACGCCGGCCAGGGCGTCCGCCCTTCCGTCATCCAGGGGCCGTGTGCGTGGTGGGGGTGGGGGCGTCGCTGGCCCTCACCGGCTGCGGCACCCCCACCCCCTCTGTGGGTGTGTGGCTTGCGCCTGCCCCGACCGCCGCGAACCGGTCGTGACTTCGCACCGCTGCGGGGGTCGTTGCGGCGGTGCCTAGCCGGGCGTTCGGCTTCACCTGCACCCGGCCGGGGCAGCCGGCCGTCCGCTTGTGGCTGGGCCGCGGTACGCGCGGCCGGGTGCAGGTGGTCTGGGCCCGGACCGGCGACGCCGACGCAGCCGGTCCGGGCTCCGGCCGGACGGCCGGAGTCGTGGTGGGGGAGAGGCCGGTCACGCGACGGCCCTTCCGGGGCGTTGCGTTCCGGCCGCCCTGCTGCGCTTGACGGCGGAGCGGCGGGCGAGTTCGGCCATGTCGGCGCGCAGGAGCGCGTCACGGAGGCGGGCACGCTCGACCTCGTCGGTGATCTCCGAGGGGATCTGCGCGTCGTAGCGGGCCATGCGGGCGGCCTGGGCGGCGGCCTTGCGGCCCGCCTCGTTGGTGCGCCGGGCGGCGCGGCGGAGCCCGCCGACCTTGCCGATCTGCTGGTGGTGGCGGCTGACCTCACTCACCGGCGCTCACCCGCTCGAACATGCGGCTGATGGGCCAGCCGGCAACGTCGGAGAGGTGCTGGGCCTCGGACATTCGGATGTCGTAGAGGCCGTTGCGCAGTCGCCACCAAGTCATGCGTGAGGGGAAGCCCAGGCGGGCTCCCAGCTCGTCGGTGGAGCTGATGCCGGTAACCCGCTTCAGGCGGCGTAGTGCCTGGTCGGTGAGGCGCCAGCGGGCGCGGGCATCAGTGGTGATGCCCCGCTCTAGCGTCTGCGTATCAGCCATGATGCCCACTTTGCACGTATCAGCACTGATACGCAAGAGGTCACACGCCGTGTACGCCGATCGGGGAGTTTTCAACTCTATAGTTACCCGGGTGAATGCGGCTAGCTGGGGAGCGACAGCCCTTACGGTGGGCAGCGCCGGGTATCACGCGCGATACGTACCTGTGGTGTTACATGACAGGGGCTCCGGCCGGCCGTATGGTGCACCTGTGAACGGGGGCGAGCAGGGCACCGAGAACCCCCTCGTGCGCCTCGGCCGCCTCATCCGCGAAGCCCGCGCCGACCTCGGCTGGACCCAGGACGAACTGGCCGACGCCAGCGGCGTCAGCCGGCCCACCATTCAGCGCTACGAAAACGCCAAGGTCCCCGCGCCCGAGTTCGACAAGGTCCGCGCGATCGTCCAGGCGTTGAAGGTCGACGCCCGGGAAGTCCCCGTCGCCCTCGGCATCGTCACCCGCGACGAGATGGGCCTACCCCCGGAGCGGGTCCGGACCCGCCGCTTCGACGCGACCACCGAGGACATCCTGGTGATGCTCGAAGACCCCCGCTACACCGACGCGGAAAAGCTCGCCCTCCGCGAGCTGCTGCGCGCCCAGCTCGCCGGCCGCCCGGGGCCCGGCGGCCAGTCGTCGGCCGAAGCAGTCTGAGCGCGGGGGAGGGGTGCCGGGATGGCCTGCCAGCGAGCACTCGCTTACGCGTTTCTCGCACACCCAGCAGTGCAGGTCCCGCGCTCACGCTTAGTCGCTCGGGGCGCTTCTCCTTACAAGCGAGGGGTCGCAGGTTCGAAACCTGCCGCGCCCACCCTTCGTCACCAGCCGAAATCGCCTCGGGAAGATCACTCCCCGGGGCGGTGACAGCAGTAGCGGCTACGAGAGCCGTCCGTACACTCCTCCGCGTGACACTGCCGCCGTACGACCGTGGAGTGCTCGCTGCGCAGCGCGGGGCCTTCGAGGAGGCTCGTGAGCAGTTGGAGCTGGCCGGGCCCGATGACCGGGCGCTGCTGCTTCTGGGCCAGCTGGCCAGCAGCGGGCAGGGCGAGCCAGCGGATCCGTTGAGGGCTCGCGGACTGTACGAGCGCGCGGCCGAGTTGGGCAACGCCGAGGCGGCTCACAACCTCGGGGTGCTTTACGCCACCGGCCGGGGGGTCGTACAGGACCATTCGGCGGCGCTGCGGTGGTATCAGCGTTCGGCCGAGCTGGGCGGCGTGCCTGCGCTTCGGATGGTCGGGCTGATGTACGGCACCGGTCAGGGTGTGCCCGTGGACCATGGCGAGGCGGAGCGACACTGGCGAATGGCTGCCGCCGCTGGAGAGGCGCAGGCGCTGCACGATCTGGGCACCCTCTTCGCGTACCACAAGGTGGACCTGCCGGAGGCTGCGTTCTGGTACCTGGAGGCCGCCAAGGCGGGCATCGAGATGGCCGAGCGGGAACTGACTCTTCTCGCGCCGAAGCTGCGCATGCTGGCTTCGGTAGACCGCCGGGCGCGCACGATGCTCGGCGTGATCCGCGCCTTCCATCTCGGAGATCCGGCCGGAGGCGTGAAACTACTGACCGTATCGGCGGATGACGGGGACCCGGTCGCCCAGCGCACGCTCGCGTACCTTGTCCAGCACGGCATCGGCACGACACAGGACGATGCTCGGGCGACCGCTCTCTACCAGTCCGCAGCCAAGGGAGGGGACGCATTTGCCGCATTCAACCTGGGTGTGCTGTCCGGTGGGTCTGACGAGGCGGTGCACTGGTTACGCCAAGCGGCCGAGGCCGGGATCACCGAGGCGTATCCACGGCTGGGTGACCGACTCAGCGAGCGTGACCTCGACGAGGAGGCGCTGCAGTGGTACGTGCGCGGCGCCGAGGCCGGCGACAAGGGCAGCATGTTCGCGGCGGCCTGCTGGTACCGCGACGGATTCGGCGGACCGGTCGACCTTGTGCAAGCACTTCGGTGGTACCTCGCCATGCTGAACGTCAGCAGCGGAGACGGCATCCACGAAGCACACGCGATCGTGCCACGAATGACCGCCGATGAAATTCACGAGGCGGGCCGGCTCTCGGGACGGCTGCTGGAGGCGGACCTCTTCGTACAGCGGCAGGCTTCCTCAAGCGCAGCCTCTGATTGACCTGACGCTGTCGGTCACCACGCCCCGCATCCCGGAGTTCATCTCTGCGCTCAAGACCCGACCCAGTGTCACGCGGTTCTGATACCGATGCCCAACTGTCAGGGTCGCGGCTCTGGGATCTGTCTCAACTTCCGGCGTGTTTGATCTTGTGGCAAGATTCGCCGGATGCTGCGACTCACCGACTTCATCATCGACTGCCCGGACACGATGGCGCTGGCAGCCTTCTATTCGGAGGTGACGGGCCGCCCGGTCAAGGAGGGCAGCCACGGTGACTGGGCCGGTATCCGGTTCGGCGAGATCGAACTGGCCTTCATCCGGGTGGAGGACTACCGCGCCCCGCAGTGGCCCGACAGCGAGCACCCCAAGCAGTTCCATCTCGACTTCGAAGTCGACGACATCGAGGCCGAACAGAGCCGCGTCCTGGCCCTCGGCGCGACCCTGCGGCAGGACTCCGTCGGCCCCGACGGCTACGGCTGGCGCGTCTACACCGACCCCGTCGGCCACCCGTTCTGCCTCTGCCGCAACAAGGGTGTCACCTGGACCGAGCAGGGCCCCATCTGGTCCAAGAGCGAGTAGCGCTGCCGTCCGCACGAGCTAGCGGATCTGTCGGCGGTTGGACTCCTGCCGGACCGCCTCCGTGAGATCCCGCCAGGTCCCAGCCGAGGTCTTCCTCATCCGGTCGACCATCGACCGGGCGGAGGCTTCAGCGGTGAAGTCGTGCATCATCGACAGCCTGTTGCGGCCGTACCCTCCATGTTCGGCCTACGCGGCGACGCGGACGATCGCGGCGACCGACCGGTCCACGTCCTCCTCGGTCGTGGTCGCGTTCGACACCGAGATCCGCATGAATCGTCGTCCCCGCCAGGTCGTACCGCCCGCCCAACAGGTGCCGTCGGCCTGCACCGCCGCCACCACCTGGTCGGTGCGCGCGTCGTCGCCGAAGCTGACCAGCACCTGGTTGAGGACCACCTCGTTCGCCACCTCGAACCCCGCCGAGGTCAGAGACTCGGCGAATCGGCGGGCGAGCGCGCAGCAGCGATCGACCAGTGCCGCGACCCCGTCGCTGCCCAGCTCCCGCAGCCCCGCCCACACGGCGAACCCGCGCGCCCGGCGCGAGGACTCGGCGGTCAGCTCCGCGCCCACCGGTACACCGCCGGAACCGACGAGGTACGCGGCGGTGTAGGACATCGCCGCCGCGTGCACGTCGGGGTGCGCGCAGAACGCGAAGGCCGAGTCGTACGGGATGTTCAGCCACTTGTGGCCGTCGCAGGCCCACGAGTCCGCCAGGTCCAGCCCGTCCACCAGGTGCCGGGTGGCGGGGCTCGCACCGGCCCACAGCCCGAACGCCCCGTCCACATGCACCCACCCGCCGTGCCGGTGGACCAGCTCGCACGCCTCCCGCAGCTGGTCGCAGGCGCCGGTGTTCACGTTGCCGGACTGAAGGCACACGATGGTGGGGCCGGGGGAGCCGGCGCGCAGCACCTCCCGCAATCCTGCGAGGTCGATGGCACCGTTCGGGTCGGCGGGCACCGGCTCCACCACGTCCGTCCCGAGGCCGAGCAGGCGCAGCGACCGGTCGATGGTCGCGTGCCGCTCGTCCCCGGCGATCACCCGGATCCGTGGCGCACCGAGCAGCCCGCGCCGTTCCACGTCCCAGCCCGCATCCGCCAGCACCCGGTGTCGGGCGGCGGCCAGCCCGACCGTGTTGGCCGCCTGACATCCGGTGACGAAACCGACCGATGCCCACGCCGGGATCCCCAGCAGCTGCTTCAACCAGGCGCCGGCGGCAGCCTCGGCCGCGACAGCGGCCGGCGACGTGACGGCGTTCGTCGCGAGCTGGTCCCAACCGGCGGCGACGATGTCGGCCGCGGTTGCCGCCGGCAACGCACCGCCGACCACGAAACCGAAGTACCGCGGGCCGGCGCTGGCGACCAGACCGGGCTCGGCCGCGGCGAGCAGGTCCGCCAGCACCTGCTCCGGGGGAGAGGGGGCGGAGGGCAACGGCCCGGCGAACGCGTCGACCAGCGCGGCGTCGTCCAGGGGCGCTCCGACCGGCCGGTCCGGCAACGACCGGCGGTAATCGGCTGCGTGGTCAGCGGCTGCGCGGAACAGCCGGCTCGGATCCTCCACCGGCGCACCCTATACCCGGGCCACCGGTCGGAACCTCGGTCATCGCCGCCCGGTCCCGCTGCACGACGACGGTGACGGTACCGCCAGGCCAACGCGGCGTGCTACGGCCAGCCCCGGGGCCGCCGCTGCTCGCGGGGTGTCGCGCCGCGTGTCCGCGTGTCGCCTCCGACGGGTCGGCGGGCGGGGCGCGCGAGGCGTAACGTTCCGAAGCGCTGTGCCGGACCACCGCGGGAGGTCGACAACGCCATGACGGACACGCACACGCTGGAGACCGACGGGGCCGACCTCGTCTACGACGTGCACGGCCCGCTGCCGACGGCCGACGGACGCCCGCCGCTGTTCCTGATCGGCCAGCCGATGGACGCCAGCGGCTTCACGGCGCTGGTCTCGCACCTGCCCGAGCGAACGGTGGTCACCTACGACCCCCGCGGTCTGGGCCGCAGCCGCCGCCGGGACGGCCGGACCGACCACGACCCGACCGTCCAGGCCGCCGACGTGCACGCGATCATCGAGGCGTTGGGGGTCGGGCCGGTCGAGTTGTTCGGCAGCAGTGGCGGGGCGGTGACCGCGCTGGCGCTGGTGGCGGCCTTTCCCCACGACGTGACGACGCTGGTGGCGCACGAACCGCCACTCATTCCGGTGCTGCCCGACGCCGAGGCCGCCGAGCGCGCTCGCGCCGCCGTGCGGGACGCGTACGAGGCCGGGGGCCGGAATGCCGGCATGGCGGCCTTCATCGCCATGACGTCGTGGCGGGGCGAGTTCACCGACGACTACTTCGCGAAGCCCGTGCCGGATCCGGGCCAGTTCGGCATGCCGAGCGAGGACGACGGCTCCCGGGACGACCCTCTGCTGTCGGACCGGTCCTGGGCGGTCAGCAGCTACCGTCCCGAGCGTGACGCCCTGGTCGAGGCGCCGACCCGCATCGTGGTCGCGGTGGGCGAGGAGTCGGGGGACATCTTCACCGGCCGCACGTCGGTGGCCGCCGCCGCCGAACTGTTCGGCCGGCAGCCGACCGTGTTCCCCAGTCACCACGGCGGCTTCCTCGACGCGGAGTCCGGATATCCGGGTCAGCCCGAGGCGTTCGCGCGCCGGCTGCGCGCCGTGCTCGACGGCGAGGACTGAGACCGGGGGCCCGCCCGCCGGGTGGATACCGCCGTTCCGCGATCCAGTGTGGATCAGCGTCGGGTCGCGGTCAGGTCGTCGAGCAGGGCGGCGACCCGGCCGCGGATGTCGTCGCGGATCTCGCGTACGACCTCGATGGGCTGGCCGGCCGGGTCGGCCAGTTTCCAGTCCTCGTACCGCTTGCCGGGGAAGACGGGGCAGGCGTCCCCGCAGCCCATGCTGACGATGACGTCGCTGGCGCCCGCCGTGTCGTGGTCGAGCAGCGCGGGTGCGGCGCCGGTGATGTCGATGCCGACCTCGCGCATGGCGTCGACGGCGACCGGGTTGATCCGGTCGGCGGGCTCGGTGCCGGCGGAGCGTACCTCGACGGTGTCGCCGGCGAGGTGGCGTAGCCAGCCGGCAGCCATCTGGGAGCGCCCGGCGTTGTGGACGCAGAGGAACAGGACGCGGGGTTTGTCGGTCATGGTGGCCTTCCGCTCAGGCGACGACGGGGCTGCGGCGTTCGATGAGGGTCACGTCGCGCCAGACGCCGTGGTGGCGGCCGATGCGCTGGCGGGTGCCGACGACGCGGAAGCCGCAGGTGGCGTGCAGCGCGAGGCTGGCGACGTTCTCCGGGAAGACGCCGGACTGGATGGTCCAGATCCCGGCGTGCTCGGTGGAGGTGATCAGCGCGTCCAGCAGGGCCCGCCCGACGCCCCGGCCGCGCGCGTCGGGGTGCACGTAGACGGAGTGCTCGACCACGCCCGCGTACACGCAGCGGTCCGACACGGGTGAGCAGGCGATCCAGCCGAGGACGCGGCCGGCCGTGTCGACGGCGACCCAGCGGTGACCGGGCATCCGGGTCGTGGTGAAGCTCTGCCACGTGGGCGGTTCGGTCTCGAAGGTGGCGTTGCCGGTGGCGATGCCGAGCCGGTAGATGTCCAGGACGGCGTCGGCGTGCGCGTCGGTCATGGCGGTGATCGTGATGCCGGTGGACGTGACGGTCATGGGCGTGCGGTCTCCTCGGCCAGCGGGGGTACGACGACGGCATCGGCCGCGCGTTCGGGGTGGGGGTACCAGGCGGCGATCGCGGCGACGGCGACCAGGCCGCCCACGAGTTGGGCGGCCACGAAGCCGGGCACCGACGACGGGGCGATGCCGGCGAACGTGTCGGTGAACGCCCGGCCGACGGTGACGGCCGGGTTGGCGAACGAGGTGGACGACGTGAACCAGTAGGCGGCGCCGATGTAGGCGCCGACGGCGGCGGACGCGGCGGCGGTACGGCCGCTGCGGGCGAGGGCCACGATGAGGACGACCAGGCCGGCGGTGGCGACCACCTCGGCCAGCAACAGGTTCCCGCCGGTGCGCGGGGTCGATGCCCAGGCGACGGGCGACAGGTCGAACATCACGTTCGCCAGGACGGCTCCGGCGATCGCGCCGGCCACCTGCGCGACCGCGTACCCGGCGAGGTCCGGCCCGGTGAGGCCGGTGCCGGCGCGACGGCCGAGCCACCAGTCGACGGCGGAGACCACGGGGTTGAGGTGGGCTCCGGAGACGGGCCCGACCATCAGGATGAGCGCGCCCAGGGCGAACGCGGTGGCGATCGCGTTCTCCAGCAGCTGGAGCCCCACGTCGCCGGGGGAGAGCCGGGCGGCGGTGATCCCGGAGCCGACGACGGCGGTGACCAGCAGCGCGGTGCCGGCGAACTCGGCCGAGGCGCGCCGCGCCAGGGTGCGGCTCACGCGTCCGCCGACGTGGCGGCGGGTACGTCGAGCAGGGCGCCGAGCTGCCGGAACACCTCGGGTCGGACCCGGTACCACACCCACGTGCCGCGGCGCTCGGCGTCGACCAGACCGGTCTCGCGCAGCACCTTCAGGTGGTGGGAGATGGTCGGGCCGGACACGTCGAACGCCGGGGTCAGGTCGCAGACGCAGATCTCGGGCACCGAGGCGATCATCGACATCAGGCGCAGCCGGATCGGGTCGCCGAGGGCCTTGAACATCGGCGCGACCACCGCGGCCTGCTCGGCGTCCATGGGTCGGACGGCGATGGGCGAGCAGCAGGCGACCGCTTGGAGGTCCACCACCGGCAGGCTCTGTTTCGACATTTCTCTAGCTTGACAGACGTCGAAACAGGGTGCAACAGTGAGGCCTGCTTCGATAATCGTCTAGACAAGGGGGAAACGATGTCCCGTGTCCAGCTCGCCCTGCGGGTGTCCGACCTGGAGGGCTCCGTCGCCTTCTACGCGAAGCTCTTCGGCGTCGAGCCGGCCAAGCGCCGTCCCGGCTACGCCAACTTCGCGGTCGAGAACCCGCCGCTGAAGCTCGTCCTGATCGAGGGCGAGCCCGACCGGCCCACCGTGATGGACCACCTGGGCGTCGAGGTGTTCGACACCGACGACGTCACCGCCGCCACGCGGCGCCTCACCGACGCCGGTCTCGTCACGCTCGAGGAGAACGACACCGAGTGCTGCTACGCCCTCCAGGACAAGGTCTGGGTGCGCGGCCCCGGCGACGAGCCCTGGGAGGTCTACACCGTCAAGGCCGACGCCGACACGCTCGCCAAGGCGGGCACCGAGGAGTGCCGCTGCGGCGAGGCGGACGGGGCCGGGACGGACGAGACGGCGGCCAGCGGAACCGCGCCGGCCTGCTGCTGACGGCGAGGGGCGCGCCCGCCCGGCGGACGACGCCGCCGGGCGGGCACCCGCGCCGTCCGCCCGTCCGCCCGCCGTCCAGGCTCGGAGGCCGAGCGGTGGCGAGGGCGGCAGCCGAACGCCGGCGGCCGAGCGGCGGCGACCGGGGGTTGGCGGGACGCGTACCCGCCGGCAGACTCCGATCGTGGGAGAGACGCCGAACTTCCTTCGCCCCTTCGTCCTGACCCCGCGCGAGTGCCACCGCGAGCGGGAGGCGAACGTCGACTGGTACGTCCCGGAGGGTGGGCAGCCCCGGCCCGCGGTGGTCGTCGTCCACGGCGGGCCCCTACCCCCCGACCTCGAACCCGGGCCGCGCGACTGGCCCGTCTACCGCGGTTACGGCAACCTGCTCGCCTCGCTCGGCCTGGTCGCGGCCGTCGTCGAACACCGGCTGGGCGTCGTCGCCGCACCGGACGGGAGGGTCGTCGACTACCCCCTGGCCGCGCGGGACGTGGCCTCCGCTGTGAACCGGGTGCGCGCCGACCCACGCGTCGACGCTGAACGGACCGCCCTCTGGTTCTTCTCCGGCGGGGGCCTGCTGAGCAGCCCCTGGCTCCGCGAGCGGCCGGCCTGGCTACGGGCCGTCGCGTTGACGTATCCGCTGCTGGCGCCGCTGCCGGGCTGGCGGGTCGACCCCGTGTTCGACCCGGCCGCGGCGATCGGCGGGACGGGGGCACCCGTACCGCCGTTGCTGCTGACCCGGGTCGGCCGGGAGCGCGACGAGGTGGCCGGGACCGTGACGGCGTTCCTCCGCGCGGCGGACGACAGCGGTGTGCCGGTGGAGGTGCTCGACGTGCCGGACGGGCAGCACGGGTTCGACATGCTGGACCACACCGAGCAGTCCAGGGGCGCGGTCGAGCAGGCGGCCACCTGGGTCGCGGGGCGACTGGCCCGGTGACCGCCGGTGGCGGGAGCGGGGTCAGCCGTGCACCAGGTACCGGGCGGCCGAGGCGATGTGGTCGCCGTCGATGCCCGCCCAGGCGAGCTGCTCCTTGCTCGACCCGGACCCCGGCATACCGCGTACGGCGAGGTGGACGAGGGACGGCGTGGTCCGCCCCTCGGCGATCAGGCTGTCCTTGACGGCGGAGCCGAGGCCACCCTCGGCGCGGTGGTCCTCGGCGACCACGATCCGGCCGGTGTCGGCCGCCGCGGCGGCGATCGCCGCGCCGTCGATCGGCTTGACCGAGTAGCAGTCGACCACCCTGGCCCGGATCCCCTCGCCGGCCAGCACGTCGGCGGCCGCGAGGCAGGCGTGGAGGGTGACACCGGCGCCGATGAGCGTCACCTCGTCCTGGTCGGACGCGCGGAGCGTCTTGGACCCGCCGACCGGGAAGCTCTCCCCGGCCGGATAGAGCACCGGGTACTTGCCGCGGGTGGTGCGCAGGTAGCTGATGCCGGGGAGGACGGCCATCGCCTCGGTGAGGGCCACCGTGCTGGTGGCGTCGCTCGGGTAGAGCACGGTCGAGCCGTCCACCGCCCGCATCATGGCGAGATCCTCGAGGCCCATCTGCGACGGCCCGTCGGGGCCGATCTCGACGCCGGCGTGGGAACCGACCAGGGACAGGTCGACACCCGAGACGGCGCCCATCCGGATGAAGTCGTACGCCCGGGTGAGGAACGCGGCGAAGGTGGACGCGAAGGGACGGTAGCCGCGGACGGCCAGCCCGGTCGCCGCCGCGACCATCTGCTGCTCGGCGATGAACATCTCGAAGTACCGGTCGGGGTGGGCGCGGGCGAACTCGAAGGCGTACGTCGAGTTGCTGACCTCGCCGTCGAGCGCCACGACGCGCGGGTTCCGGGCGCCCAGCGCCACCAGCGCGTCCCCGTACGCCTTGCGGGTGGGCACCTTCGCGCCCAGGTCGTAGCGGGCCGGCGTCGGCGGTTCGGTCGGTTGGGTCGTGACGGGGCGGGCCGCCGGGTCGCTGGTGGGGCTGGAACCGTCGGCGGAGGACGGCTCGGGCCGTGGCCCCCGTACGGTCAGGTGGCGTTCGCCGCCGAGTTCGCGGACGGCGCGTTCGGCCATGTCGGGCGGGAACGGTTTGCCGTGCCAGTCGTTGCTGTCCTCGACCTCGGAGAATCCCCGCCCCTTCACGGTGCGGGCCAGGATCACCGTGGGGCGGTCCGCGCTCCGGTCCTCGGCGGTGGTCATGGCCTCGTCGATGGCGGCCACGTCGTGCCCGTCGACGACCAGCACCCGGGTGCCGAACGCCTCGGCCCGGCGGGCGTACGCGTCGACGTCCCAGCCCAGCTCGGTGGGGCCGCGCTGACCGAGGCGGTTGACGTCGACCATGGTCACGAGGTTCGCGAGCCGGTAGTAGGCGGCCTTGTCCAGCGCCTCCCAGATGGAACCCTCGGCCATCTCGCTGTCGCCGCAGAGCACCCACACGCGGTAGGGCTGCTTGTCGAGGTACTTCCCGGCGAGGGCGATGCCGACGCCGTCGGGCAGCCCCTGACCGAGCGAGCCCGTGGCGACGTCGACCCAGGGCAGTGCCGGCGTGGGGTGGCCCTGAAGGCGCTGCCCGAACCGGCGGTAGCCCTGCATCAGCTCGTCGTCCGAGATCACCCCGACGGCCTTGAACAGCGAGTACAGCAGCGGGGAGGCGTGACCCTTGGAGAGGATGAGGTGGTCGTTCGCCGGTGAGCGGGGGTCGTCCCAGTCGTAGCGCAGGTGACGGGTCACCAGCACGGCGAACAGGTCGGCGGCGGACATGCCGGAGGTCGGGTGGCCGGACCCGGCACTGGTGCTGGAGCGGACCGAATCCACCCGCAACTGGGCGGCCAGCTCGCCGGCGGTGTCGAGGCCGATGGTGGCGGTGGGCGCGGTGAGGGTCACGGTGCCTCCTGTTGCGGCGCGTACCGGATGCTGCCGCGGCGCTTACCCCCGACGGCCCCGATCAGACGTCGCGTGCCGGCACGTCACGGCCCGTCCTCGGCGTCGCGCGGGTGGGGGGATCGGAGCGGACGGTGGAGGTGGCCGGTGAGCTACGCGGAGGTCAACGGTCTGCGGCTCTGGTACGAGTCGCGCGGGGCGGGTCGTCCGCTGGTGCTGCTCCACGGCGCCTACGGTGCGGCCGAGACGTTCGCGCCGCTGCTGCCCGCCCTGACCGGGAGGCACCGGGTCATCCGCGTCGACCTCCAGGGTCACGGGCGCACCGCCGACGTCGACCGCCCGCTGCGCCACGAGTCGATGGCCGACGACGTGGCCGCGCTGCTGCGCCACCTCGACCTGCCCGACGCCGACCTGCTCGGCCACTCCCTGGGCGGCGGTGTGGCGCTGCGGGTCGCGATCCAGCACCCGGCGCTGGTCCGCCGGCTGGTGGTGGTCTCCGCGCCGTGCCGCCGTGGCGGCTGGTATCCGGAGGTGCTGGCGGCGATGGCCGCCCACGACGAGCGGGAGGGCGAGCGCATGCGCGGCACCCCCTCGTACGAGCTGTACGCGCGGATCGCCCCGCGCCCCGAGGACTGGCCGCGCCTCTGGGCCAGATCGGGGGAGCTGATGCGCCGCGACTACGACTGGTCCGCGGAGGTCGCCGCGCTGACCGCGCCGACCCTGCTCGTCTTCGCCGACGCCGACTCGATCCCGTCCGCGCACATGGCCGAGTTCTTCGGGCTGCTCGGCGGCGGCCACCGCGACCCCGGCGGGGACGGCAGCGCCCGCCCGGCGTCACGGCTGGCCGTGCTGCCCGGGCTCACGCACGCCGACATCGTCGGCTCGCCCGCCCTGCCCGCGGCCGTGCTGCCGTTCCTGCACCACCCGGCCGTCACGCCGGCCTGACGGATCGGTTCGGGCGCGGCAGGACCGACGGCCCGTCGGTGGGCCGGCCCGACGGGACGGCCGCCGGGCGCGCCGCACGTTCCGGCACGCCCGGCGTACGGGTCAACTGGTGAAGCCGCCGTCCACGTTGATGACAGCGCCGGTCACGTACGCCGCGTCCGGGCCGGCCAGGTGCGCGACGGTGGCCGCGATGTCGGCGGGGCGGGCGTAGCGACCCAGGGCGGTGAAACCGGCGATCGCCTGGGCGTTCGGGCCGTCGGCCGGGTTCGTGTCGGTGTCGGTCGGGCCGGGGTTGACCAGGTTGACGGTGATGCCGCGCGGGCCCAGTTCCCGGGCCAGGCCGCGGGTCAGCCCCGCCAGGGCGGTCTTGCTCATCGAGTACAGGGCGAGCCCCGGGAAGACGGCCCGTTCGCCCACGTTGCTGCCGATGCTGATGATCCGCCCGCCGTCGCCGAGGTGCCGGGCGGCGGCCTGCGCGGCGACGTACGGGCCGCGGACGTTCACCGCGATCGTCTGCTCCAGCTCGTCCGTGCCGAGTTCGTCGACCGCCCCGACCAGGAACACCGCGGCGTTGTTCACGAGGATGTCCAGCCGGCCCAGCACGATCGCCGTCCGGTCGACCGCGTGGCGGACGGCGTCCGGGTCGGCGCTGTCCGCCTGGACAGCCACGGCCCGCCGGCCCAGCGCCTGGATCTGCCGCACCACCGCCGCGGCCCGGTCCGCGCTCTGCCGGTACGTGACCGCCACGTCCGCGCCGTCCTGTGCGAGGCGCAGTGCGATGCCCGCCCCGATGCCCCGCGCACCACCGGTGACCAGGGCGACCTTTCCGTCAAGTGTCGTCGTCATGCAACGATCATGGAAGCGCGGGAACCCCTGGTCTGGCGGCGATCGGACCCCGCGTTGCCTCGCCACCGCGAGGTCCGATTCCCGCCGTCAGGGGGTCGGGGCGCCGGCCGGGTGCCGGGTCAGGCGGGACGCGCCGAGGCCGAGCAGCAGCACGACGAGCGCGAACACCAGGGCGTTCCCGGCGACGGCGGGGTAGCCGATCCGGGGCACGTCGAGGAACGGGTAGAGGTAGCGGTCGTCGGCCCGGCTGAGTCCGGCGCCGCGGACCAGGATCGCGGTGAGCCAGACCAGCGGGTACGCGAGCAGGCCGACCACGTACGCGGGAGCCAGCGCCCGCCGGGGGCGGCGGGCGAGCCAGTCGGCGGCGGCCAGCGGCGGCGCCACCGCGTGCAGCAGCAGGTTGCCCGTGTCGGAGAGCGTCCCGCGGGCGTCGGCTGTCGTCGCCATCGTGTAGCCGCTCCACGGGTTGGCCAGCACCAGCACGAACACCAGGCCGGTCACGACCAGGTAGACGGTGAGCGCGGTGCGCAGCCGGTCGCCGCCGCCGAGCAGCAGCACCGCGAGGTACGCGATGTCCACCTGGACCGTGAAGTAGAGCAGCAGCTCCAGCGGCTCGTCCCGGGCCGCGGCGAACGCCAGCGCCAACCCGACCGCGAGCACCACCACGGTGCTGCAGCGCAGGACCCGGCCGGACACGGGGCGGACGCTACCATCGGCGCATCGACGGACGCCACGACGAGCAGCTGCGCCGGGCACGCGAGGTCCTGGCCGCCGACGCCGACCGCGAGCCGGACGCCGCGCTCGCGCTCCTGGGCGACAAGCGGTTCCACTTCTCGGCCTCTGGGGCGAGCTTCCTGATGTACGGGGTGTGCGGCCGGTCGTGGATCGCCTTCGGCCAGCCGGTCGGGCCGGCCGGTGAACGGTACGACCTGCTGCGGGACTTCTGCGCGGCGGCGCGCGGGGCCGGGTGCCGCCCGGCCGTGTACCACGTCGGCGCGACGTTGCTGCCGGCGCTGCGCGGCCTCGGCCTCGCCGTGCACCCGATGGGCCGGTCGGCGACCGTGCCGCTGGCGGGCTTCACGCTGGCCGGCGCGGCCCGCGGTGCGCTGCGCCGCAACTGGCGGCGTCTGGCCCGCCGCGACGACCTCACGTTCGCCGTGGCGCCGGGGAGCGGCCTCGTGGAGGAACTGCGCCCGGTCTCGGAGGCGTGGCTGGCCGGGCGTCCGGACATGGGCTTCTCGCTCGGCGGCTTCGTGCCCGGTCACCTGGCCCGGCTCCCCGTCGCCGTGGTGCGGCAGCGGGACCGGGTCGTGGCGTTCGCCGCGCTGCTGCCCACCCCGTACCGCTGGGGCGTGGACCTCATGCGGTACCGGCCGGACGCGCCGCCCACCGTGATGGACCATCTCCTCGGCGAGGTGCTGCACGCGGCCCGTGACCGGGGGCTGCGTGACGTCGAGTTGGGCCTCGCCCCGCTGGCCGGGCTGACCGGCGCCTGCGCGCTGTGCCGGCTGGGCCGCGCGGTCCACGCGTACGGCGAGCGCTGGTACGGCTTCCGCGGGCTGCACCGGTTCAAGGCGAAGTTCGACCCGGTCTGGTCACCCCGTTACGTCGCCGCGCCGCGGGGGTGGCAGCTTCCGCTTGTGCTGGCCCAGGTGGGCCGGTTGTCGACCCGGCCGCGCCCGATGCCGACCCCGACACCGACGCGTAGATCGTGACCAGCGCGCTGAGGTAGCGCTCGCCGGTCCACGCCGCGACCCCGGCCCGCCCCTCGGCGACCACCCGTTCGCGCAGCTCGGTGTCGGTGAGCAGCCGGACGAGCAGGCCGCCGAACGCGTCCGGCGCGGCCGCGGCGAGGGGCCGGTGGGTGCCGGTGCCCGGTCGCTCCGCCAGCCCGCCGTCCACCATGGCCACCGGTAGCCCGTACGACTCGGCCTCGCCGAGCACCAGCCCCTGCGTGTCCGTGCGGGAGGCGAAGGCGAGGACGTCGGCCGTGCGGTAGTACCCGCCCACCCGGTCCCTCGGCACCGGCCGGAGCAGGTGCAGCGCGTCCGCGACGCCGTGTCGCCGGGCCGCCCGGCGCAGGCCACGCCGGCCACCCCGTACGCCGAGCAGCACCAGTCGCGCGGCCGGCAGCGTGCGCCGCACCCGGGCGAACGCCGCGAGCAGCAGTCCGGGATCCTTCTCCGCCGACGCGCGGCCCACCGCGAGCAGGACGGCAGCGTCGACGGGGATGCCGAGGCGGGCCCGCAGGCGCCGCCGGTCGTCGGCGTCGGGAGCCGGCGCGGCCACCGGCGTGGGCAGCACCGCGATCGGGGTACGCCCGGCCATCGGCGCCATCGCCGTCGCCGTCTTGCCCGACGGGGCGAGCAGCACGTCCATGTGCGCGAGCAGGCACCGGCCCAGTTCCGCGAGCCGGGCCTGCCGGGCCGGCCCGGGGCGGGCCAGCGCCCACATTGCCGGCGCGCGCCACCGCAGGCCCAGCCGCAGCCCGGCGTACGCGGCGCCGATCGGCACCTCGGGGTAGTGCGCCGCGTAGGCGATGAGGTCGGTGTGCCAGGTGAACACGACCGGCAGGCCGCGGGTGGCGGCCCACCGCAGCCCGGCGACGCCGACCGGGCCGGTGGTGTGCACGTGCACGACGTCCACCGGCGCGTCCGGCAGGCGGGGCAGCGCCAACCGGTACGGCCGGGTCGGCACCGGCACCGAGGGCAGCTCCCCGGGCCGGCGGCGTCGGAACAGCGGCCCGGGGGAGTGCAGCGTGACCTGGTGGCCGGCGGCACGCAGCAGCGCCAGGGTGGTGCCCACCGAGGTGGCCACGCCCTCGATGTTGGCGAGGTGGCTGTCGCTGACGTGCGCGATCCTCACCTCGTCATCATCGTCAGCCGTCGCTGCCCGTGCCGCCCTCCGATCGGGCGTACCGCAGGAACACCAGTCCACTGTCGAACGGCCGCGCCTCGACCAGCGTGAAGCGCCGCGGGTCGAAGTCCCGGGTGACGAGCGGGATGCCGCTGCCGGCCACGATCGGGTTCAGCTTGACGATCAGCTCGTCGACCTCGGACAGGAGGTGACCGGCGAGCTGCCCGCCACCGGCGAGCCAGATGTCCTTGCCGTCCTGCCGCTTGAGCGCGCGGACGAACGGGACCGGGTCGTCGGAGACGATCTCGACCTCCGGCTCCGCGGCCGGGGGCAACGACCGGGAGAAGACGTACTGCTGGAGGTGGGCGTAGGGGCTGGTGACGCCCATGGCGAGACCGGGCTCGTACGTGCCCCGGCCCATCACCACGGCGTCGAACCGGCCCTCCGGCCGGTCGATGCCGAACTGCGCGTGGGTGAAGGTGGGAAACGTCTGGGGGTACGTGGCCACCATGTGGGCCATGACGTCGGGCTCGGGCACGAGCGGAAAGAAGTCGAACGACCCGTCGGGCGCGGCGATGAAGCCGTCGAGGGTGCTGGCCACGTAGTACACGAGCTTGCGCAAGCGGATCTCCCTGCAATCACTACTGCTGTCGTGGTTGAACGTACAGCAGGTGTAGTGGTTTTGCTAGGGTCGGGTCATGGCACGGAACGTGGAACGGCGGGCGGCGCTCGCGGACGCGGGGCTGCGCGTGCTGGCGGCCACCGGTGCGCGGGGCCTGACCCACCGCGCGGTCGACGCGGAGGCCGGGGTACCCGTCGGCACCGCCTCCAACTACTTCCGCTCCCGCGACGCCCTGCTCGGCGCGCTCGGCGAGCGGATCATGGAGCGTTTCGCCCCGGACGAGGAGGTCCTCGCCGCGCTCGGCGCGCGCGAGCCGTCGCTGGAGCTGGTCACCGACTACGTCCGGTACGTCGTCGAGCGCACGACCCGGCAACCCGAGCTGACCCGGGCGCTGTTCGAGCTGCGGCTGGAGGCGGTGCGCCGC
Source organism: Micromonospora costi (assembly GCF_003626655.1). GTDB lineage: Bacteria > Actinomycetota > Actinomycetes > Mycobacteriales > Micromonosporaceae > Micromonospora > Micromonospora costi. The sequence continues at coordinate 912,797 of NZ_RBAN01000002.1, read as the reverse complement.
CCCGACCTGGCCCGGATCCTCGGCGACACGCTGCGCCGCGGCTACCGCGACGACGTGGCGTTCCACGTCGCCGCCGGGCTGCCAGGTGGCGCGTTCGAGGTGGCTCTGCTGCACTACGCCATGGACGGGCTCCTGCTCGACCTGCTGACCACCTCCGTCGACGCCGGGTTCGACGCCGACGAGGTGGTGTCCGCGTTCGTGTCCCGCCTGGTCGCGGGCGTGCGCCCGGCCCGGCCGGCCGATCCGAGAGGGGCCCCTGCCGCATGAGTGTGACGCTCACCCCGATGACCGCCGAGGAACTCGAACCGCTGCTCGGGCCGCTCCAGCGGTCGTACGCCGAGGAGCTGGTCCGGCACCGCGGCGTGTCCGCGGCCGAGGCCCTGGACCGGGCCGCGGTCCCCATCCGTGAGCTGCTGCCCGCCGGCGCGGCCACCGAGGGCGTGCTGTTGCGGACCGCCCGGGTCGACGGCGAGGCGGTCGGCTGGATCTGGGTCACCCTGCCGGGTGCGGCCGGCGCCACCGACGCGCCGCCCGGGTCCGGGCGGGCCTGGATCCACAACATCGAGGTGTACCCGGAGCACCGGGGTCGCGGGTACGCGCGGCGGATGATCCAGCTCGTGGAGGCCGAACTCGCCCGACTCGGGGTGCCCGAACTCGGACTGAACGTCTTCGGCTCGAACACGGTCGCCATCCGGCTCTACGAGAGCCTCGGCTTCCGGGTCACCGCCCAGCAGATGGCCAAGCCGGTGGCCGCTGAGCCGGCCTCCGACCCCGCCGTGGGCCCGCCCTCGGGGCCGGCCGGGGGTGCGTCCCGTGGCGGGAGCTGATCAACGGCGCAGGACTGTTCACCCGTCCACGGGGAAACCCGCGCCGACGCACCTGGGGAGGAGCGACGGATGACGCGTGGCGCCGGACTGACCATCGGCGTGCTGGGCTCGTACGGCGGCCGGAACCTCGGTGACGAGGCGATTCTCACCGGCCTCCTGACCGATCTGCGCCAGCAGGAGCCGAATGCCCGGATCATCGTCTTCTCCCGGAACCCGGAACACACCCGGGTGGCCCACCCGGACGTGGAGGCGGTCCCCTGGGAGGGGGTCAGCCGCACCGACTCGGCTCTCGTGCTGGCCCAGCTCGACCTGCTGATCCTCGGTGGCGGCGGCATCCTCTACGACAAGGAGGCGCGCCGTTACCTGCGGGTCGTCCGGGTCGCCCAGGAACGCGGCCTGCCGATCATCACGTACGCGGTGGGGGTCGGGCCGCTCAGCGAGGGCGTCGACACGGGCATGGTCCGGGAGACGCTGGCCGGCGCCGCCCAGGTGACCGTCCGGGACCAGGAGTCGCGGATGGTGCTGGAGGAGGCCGGCCTGGTCAACCCGATCACGGTGACCGCCGACCCGGCGTTCCTGCTGGAGCCCGAGGAGTTCCCCTCCGAGCTGCTGCGGGAGGAGGGCGTGCCCGCGGGCGGTCGGCTGGTCGGGATGAGCGTCCGGGAACCGGGCCGGGCCGCCGAGCGGCTCGACGTGGACGGCTACCACCGGCTGCTGGCACAGATCGGCGACTTCCTGGTGCACCGGATCGACGCGTACGTCCTCTTCGTACCGATGGAGCGGGACGACATCCGGCACTCGCACGGCGTGCTCTCCCACATGATCGCGGCCGAGCGGGGCCGGATCCTGCACGGCACGTACTCGCCCCAGCAGGTGCTCGGCCTCATGCGCCACTTCGACCTGGCCGTCGGCATGCGGCTGCACTTCCTGATCTTCGCGGCGATGGTCGGCACCCCGTTCCTTCCGCTGCCGTACGCCGGGAAGGTCTTCGACCTGGCCCAGCGGCTCGGCGTGCCGGCGCTGCGCGGCGTCGAGCGGGAGGTCGAGGGCCCGCTGCTCGCCGAGGTCGACCGGCTGTGGGACGAGCGCGAGGAGCGGGCGGCGGCCACGGCCCGCCGGGTCGCGGAGGTCTGCGACGAGGCCCGGGGCACCTCGCAGGTGACCCGGGCGGTGCTGGAGAGCCTGCGGGCCCACAGCCTGGTCCGCGCCTGACTCAGCCTGGTCCGCGACTGACCGGCCTGCGGCTCAGCCTGGTCGGCGCCTGACCGGCCCGCGGCTCAGCCTGGTCGGCGCCTGACCGGCCCGCGACTCAGCCTGGTCCGCGCCTGACCGGCCCGCGCCCGGCTCAGACGGCCGGGCCGCGCCAGCAGTACCGCCACTCGCCGTGCCGGTCGCCGGCGGACTCCAGCTCGTAGATCTGCGCCTCGACCAACCCCTGCGGGCCGAGATGGTGGTGGGTCAGCGGAGGGCGGCCGTTGCTGTCCAGCTCGACGGTGACGTGCTGCCCGTCGGCCGCACCGCCCACCAGCGGGATCTCTACGGTTGAGGCCATGGGCCCATCCTGCCTGCCGTGGCCCGGCCGCGCAGCGGATAGGGGACAGCGCCGGTGGGGTGGCGACGCTAGGGTCCGGGAATGGCGGAGATTGCGATCGACCCGACGCTCGGCCCCGTCCTGGCGCGCACCGGCGACGAACGCGCCGTGCTCGAATCCTTCCTCGACTTCCACCGCGAGGTGGTGCTGCGCAAGCTGCGCGGCCTCTCCGACGCCGACGCGGCCCGCCGGCTCGTGCCCTCGGCCACTACCGTCGCCGGCCTCGTGAAGCACCTCACGATGGTCGAGGACAACTGGTTCCCGCGGCTGCTCGCCCCGGCGCCCGGCGAGGCCTACCGCACGTCCGAGGAGGACGCGGCGGCGAGCTACGCCCTGACCGCCGACGACACCGTCGCCGCGCTCACCGCCGGCTACGAGCGGGCGTGCGCCCGGTCCCGGGAGGTCGCCGCGCGCTTCGACCTCGACCAGGTGGTGCCGCACCCGCAGCTCGGCGAGGTCTCGCTGCGCTGGATCCTCGTGCACATGATCGAGGAGACGGCCCGGCACGCCGGCCACGCCGACATCCTGCGGGAGCTGACCGACGGCAGAACGGGAGCGATCTGACCGGTCCGGCGGCCGGCGCGCCCCTGCCTCCGGCCCGGCCCCTGCCCCCGGCCCGGCCCCGCCCCGGTGATCATGAAGTTATTGCCTCAGCCACCGGCGTGTCGGGGCAATAACTTCATGATCACCGCGCGGGGCCGCGGGAGAGGCAGCGGCAGTGCGGGCGCCCGGAGCGTGCCGATCACGACCATGGCGACGACCGCAGCCGGCCGGCGCCGCCTATCCTGGGCCCGGGCGTCGACGAGGGGGAGCAGGTGCTGGTCATCCACGGGGTGTGGCTGCCCGGCGTGGTCGGTGACCCGGCGCTCGCCGTGTGGGGCGAGGACAGCACGCTGCCGGCGGAGACACCGCGCCGGCCGGGCCGGGCCCCGCGCGAGCGCCCGCACCCGTTCGCGGCCGACCACCCGGCCCTCGCCGCGGCGCTCGCCGAGGCCGCCGAGCCGACCGGGCTCGGCACCGCGCTGCTCACGCTGCCCACCCGGGCCGGCGCGCCCGTCGACTCGCCCGAACTGGTCCGGATCGCCGTCGCGGCCGCGGCCGGCGGCCGGGTCACCCTCGCCGGTTGGCGGGTGCCCGTCCTCCGGTACGCCCCGGCCGCCGCGCTGACGCTGCTGCGGGCCCTGGACGAGCTTCCGACGGTGCCCGGCGCCACCCTGCGGCACCTCGCCGAACTGGCCGACCTCGCCGCCGACCTGGTGGCCCGCGGCCGGGTCCTGCCCGGCGTCACCGACGTACCGCCCCCACCGGTCGACGTGGCCGACCCACCCGCCGTGGCCGCTCGCGGCGCCGTCGCGTCGCCCACCGCGGCCGGCGCGGCGGCCCCGGGGACCGGCGCGTCGTCCCCCGCGGGCGGGTCGTCGCATCGAACGTCCGGTCGCGACGACGGCGTCGTGGCCCGGGCCGTGTGGCGGCCGCTGCTCACCGGCACGGACGCCGGCTGGGCCCGCTCGCTCGCCCTCGCGCTGCCGCCGGCCGCCCGGGCCGCCGACCCGGAGAGCGCTCCGGGCGCGCTGGTCGCCGACGCCCTGGACGCGCTCACTGACGCCGCGGCCCGGGCCGCCCTCGCCGAGACCGCGCTCGCGCGCGGGGTGCGTCCGGGCGGCGCGCTGCCGGCCTGGCTGAGCGCGCTCGCCGGGCCGCACCCGGACTTCACGGCCGACCCGGCGGCGCTCGCCACTCTCCGTACCGAGCTGGACGACTGGCAGCGCGACGCGGCCGGCGGGGCCGTACGGGCGAGCTTCCGGCTCGTCGAGCCGCCCGCCGACCTGATCACCGAACCCGTCCTGGTGACCGCCCCGACCTCCGACCCCCGCGATCTTGCAGTTTCTGCCCCGGCATCCCGGACAAACGACGCAAGTCAAGGGCCGAAAGTGCAAGATCGCGGGGAAACTGCGCGGGGCTTCGAGGGAGTCTGGCGGGTGGAGTTTGGGCTTCAGGCTGCGGACGAGCCGAGCCTGCACGTGGACGCCGGACAGGTCTGGCGGGATCCGGGAGCGCTGTCCGCCCTCGCGGGCCGGGCCGGAAGCCCGCAGGAGACGCTGCTGGCCGAGCTGGGCCGGGCCAGCCGCCTCTGGCCCGACCTCGACCCGGCGCTGCGCACCGCGGCTCCCGAGGCGCTGGAGCTGGACGTCGAGGGCGCCCACCGGTTCCTGCGCGAGGGCGCGCCGGTGCTGCACGCGGCCGGGTTCGGCGTGCTGCTGCCGTCGTGGTGGCGGCGGCCGTCGTCCCGCCTCGGCGCCCGCTTGCGGGCGCGGGGCCGGACCGCGCCGGGCACCGTGGCCGGCGCCACGGGCGGCGTGGGGCTGGACGCCCTCGTGGACTACCGCTGGGAGGTGGCCCTCGGCGACCAGCCGCTCACCACCGACGAGCTGGCGGCGCTGGCCGCCCTCAAGAGCCCCCTGGTGCGGCTGCGGGGCCGCTGGGTCGAGCTGGACCCGAAGCGGCTCGCCGCCGGCCTGCGGCTGCTCCGGTCGTCCGGCGAGCTGACCGTCGCCGACCTGCTGCGGCTCGGCCTCACCGCCGGCGACGACGACGCGGCGCTGCCGGTGCTGGAGGTCACCGCCGACGGGGCGCTCGGTGACCTGCTCGCGGGCGCGGTGGAGCGGCGGCTCACCCCACTCGACCCGCCACCGGCGTTCCGCGGCACGCTGCGCCCGTACCAGCGCCGCGGGCTGGCCTGGCTGGCGTTTCTCCAGTCGCTCGGCCTCGGTGGCGTGCTCGCCGACGACATGGGGCTCGGCAAGACCGTGCAGCTCCTCGCCCTGCTCGCCGGTGACCCGCCGGAGGCCGGGCCGACCCTGCTCGTCTGCCCGATGTCGCTGGTCGGCAACTGGCAGCGGGAGGCAGCGCGGTTCACGCCCGAGCTGCGCGTACACGTGCACCACGGCGCCGAGCGGGCGCGGGGCGAGGCGTTCGCCGAGGCCGTGCACGGCGCGGACCTGGTCCTCACCACCTACTCGGTGGCGGCCCGGGACGCGGTGGCGCTGGCCGGCATCGACTGGCACCGCGTGGTGGTGGACGAGGCGCAGGCCATCAAGAACGCCTCGACCCGGCAGGCGGAGGCGGTCCGGGCGCTGCCGGCCCGGCAGCGGGTGGCCGTGACCGGCACGCCCGTCGAGAACCGGCTCGCCGACCTCTGGTCGATCATGCAGTTCGCCAACCCGGGGCTGCTCGGGCCGGCGGCGACGTTCAAGAAACGGTACGCCGAGCCGATCGAGCGCCACGGCGACGCCGAGGCGGCCGAGCGGCTGCGCCGCGTCACCGGCCCGTTCGTGCTGCGCCGGCTCAAGACCGACTCCTCGATCATCTCGGACCTGCCCGAGAAGCTGGAGATGGAGGTGGTCTGCAACCTCACGGCCGAGCAGGCCTCGCTCTACCGCGCGGTGGTCGACGACATGCTCGCGAAGATCGAGTCCAGTGAGGGCATCGAGCGGCGCGGGCTGGTGCTCGCCACCATGACCCGGCTCAAGCAGGTCTGCAACCACCCCGCCCAGCTGCTGCGGGACGGCTCGGCGCTCGACGGCCGCTCGGGCAAGCTGGCGCGGCTGGAGGAGATCCTGGAGGAGGTGCTCGCGGCGGGGGAGAAGGCGCTGCTGTTCACCCAGTACGCCGAGTTCGGAGGGATGCTGCGCGGCCACCTCTCCGCCCGCTTCGGCCGGGAGGTGCTGTTCCTGCACGGCGGGGTCGGCAAGGCCGAGCGGGACGCCATGGTCACCCGGTTCCAGTCCGCCGACGGCCCGGCGATCTTCGTGCTGTCGCTCAAGGCCGGCGGCACCGGGCTCACCCTCACCGCCGCGAACCACGTGGTGCACGTCGACCGGTGGTGGAACCCGGCGGTCGAGGACCAGGCCACCGACCGGGCGTTCCGGATCGGTCAGCGCCGCCGGGTGCAGGTACGCAAGTTCGTCTGCGCGGGCACGGTCGAGGAGAAGGTGGCCGCCCTCATCGCGGACAAGCGCAGTCTCGCGGCCCGCGTGGTGGGCACCGGCGAGCAGTGGGTCACCGAGCTGTCGACCGCGCAGCTGCGCGAGCTGTTCGCGCTGGAAGCCGGGGCGGTGGTCGAGTGAGCGAGTCCGGAAGGGCGGGCGGGGCGGCGAACGGCCGCTTCGCCGACTACGGCCGTCCACGGCGGGTGGACGGTGGGCTGAAGGCCCGCAGCACCCGGGGCGCGATCGGGCGGTCCTGGTGGTCGCGGCGCTTCCTCGAGGTGCTGGAGTCGTTCGCCCTCGGCACCCGGCTCACCCGGGGCCGGTCGTACGCGCGGGCCGGCCAGGTGGTACGCCTCGACATCGCACCGGGCGCGGTGAGCGCCGTCGTGCAGGGCTCCCGGCCGCGACCGTACGACGTCCACATCGGGCTGTCCGCGTTCCCGCCCGAGTTCTGGGAGCGGATCGAGGCGGACCTGGCCGCCCAGGCGTTCTTCAGCGCCCGGCTGCTCGCCGGAGACCTACCGGCCGAGCTGGAGGAGCTGTTCGTGGCGGCGGGCGCGCCGCTGTTCCCGGCCGGCGTCGACGAGCTGACCCAGAGGTGCAGCTGCCCCGACTTCGCGGTGCCCTGCAAGCACCTGGCGGCCACGTTCTACCTGCTGGCCGAGGCGTTCGACGCCGACCCGTTCGCGCTGCTGCAGTGGCGTGGACGCGGCCGGGCCGAGCTGCTCGACCGGCTCCGGACGCTGCGGGCCGCGGCCACCGGCGCCGCGACGCCGGCACCGTCCGACCAGGACGGAGCGATCACCCCGGACACCCCGGAGGCTCCGCCGGCCGGTGCCCTCCGGGCGCTGGGCACCCTGCCGCCGGCGCCCCTGGCCGAGGCGGTGGACCGGTTCTGGCGGCCTCCGGTGCCGTTGCCCGACCGGCCGCCCAGCCTGGCCACCATGCCGGACCTGCTGCTGCGGCAGCTCGGCCCGCCGGCTCCCGCCATCGGCGGGCCCGGGCTGCTGGAACGGCTGCGGCGGGCGTACCGCGCCTTCGGCGGGTGACCCCCGCCCGACCGGCCGCGCCGAGGCGGCCGTGCCCACTGGAGAGCCGACGCCCGGCCGGTTCCGGCGGCGGGTGCGCCGCCGGCCGGCGCGGGCGGTCATAGCCAGCGACGGCGGAACCGCCACATGAGCACCGCGTTGGCCACCAGTACCACGGCGCAGATGGCGCCGGCCAGCCGTCCGGCGAGCACGGTCATCGCCGGCAGCGCGGCCCACAGCACGATGGTCAACAGCATCAGGTAGCGGCCGCGGCGACCCCGGGCCCGGTTGTCCAACCGCGCGAAGAACGCGGGGTCGCTCTCCCGCAACTGGCGGGTGATCTGTTCGAACCTGCGCTGATCCTCTTTGCTGAGCATGGCGGTGCCTTCCCCTCACGCGTTCAGCGGTTCGGCGGCATACCCGCTGCGGCGGCGGCTCACGCCGACCCCCGCTGGTCCTTTTGCCGCCCCCGCGTGAGGGCGTCCGATCGATGGCCCACGTGCCCCGGCCGGGGCACCTCAGCGCCCGGTTATCGGGGTCTTAAGTTTGCCTGTGGACGGGAACGGGGCGCGAAGCGTCACCCGCGGCGGAAATGTCACATCGGCACCGAAGGGGTGCGCGTACGCCCTGTTCGCAGGATCGTGCCGGGGACCGACCGGCGGTCGCCGTCGGCACCGCCGTTGAGGGCTGTCTTAAGTGCGCCCAGTGAGGGACTTCGACGCGCCTTGTCGGCCCTGGGCCCCTTGGTTACCGTCCCGTAAAACCCCTCAGGCATGCCGCCGCACCTGCTGTTCCTGCCCGATCGCAGCCGTGCCGGCGCCTTCGCAGAAATCGGTATTGGTAGATGGCCGACCAGAACGTGCCACCACGTCGACCGCGGGACGACCGCGGTTGGGCCGCGACACCCCACACCACCCCGGTCGGCTACGGCGACCCGACCCCGTACGGGTACGACGCGCCCCTTCCCGACCCCGGCGGCTACCCGATCGCGGCCGACCCGCGTACCTCGTCGCCGTACGCCGGCCACCCGCGCGGACCCCGGTGGGTGGGGCCCGAGGGCCTGGGCCGGACGGCGCCCGCCCGCACCGGCGGTCGCGGACTGCCCGATCTGGACGATGACGACGAGCCGCGCGGCGGCGTGGGCCGCCGCAGGGCCATCGCGGTGCTGGGCGGCACCGCGGCGGTGGTGGCCGGTGGCGCCGCGCTCGCCATGAGCCCGCAGGTGCGGGGCCTCTTCGAAGACGACGTGGTTGGCGACGCGACCGGCACCACGGTGACCGACGGCACCGCGGCCCGCCCGAGCGGCCAGCAGCCGAGCACGGTGCGCACCTACACCGAGCAGAACGAGAGCTACATGGGCTCCCGGGCCGGCGCGGCGTTGAAGAAGAACGCCCCCGCGGGTGGCCGGACGTTTCCCGGGCCGGCCGCCGCGGCGGCCGCGACCCGGGTGACCGTGAAGACGGTCCTCGCCAAGGACCCGGTCCTGCACCTGGCCCGGCGGGCCACCTTCGGCCCCACGCCCGCCCTGGTCGCCGAGATCAGACGGATGGGCATCGACCCCTGGATCCGGCAGCAGCTGGAGCCGGACACGATCGCGCCGAGCCCGGCCGAGCTGAAACTCGCCGACCTGCCCACCCTCAAGCTCTCCGTGCAGCAGCTGCGCGACCAGCGGGACCAGCTCAACGAGCGGGGCGCCCAGCCCGAGCGCGAACTGGTGGACGCCACCGTCGCCCGGCAGATCTGGTCGAAGCGGCAGCTGTTCGAGGTGATGGTCGACTTCTGGAACGACTTCCTGCACGTCGCCGCCGAGTTCGACGGCGGCGAGGTCTACCGGACCTCGTTCGACCGGGACGTGGTGCGGGCGCACGCGCTCGGCAGCTACCCGGAGATGCTGATCGCCGCGAACAAGCACCCGGCGCTGTTGCTCTACCTGAACCAGAACGACTCCCGGGCCGACGCGGTCAACGAGAACCTGGCCCGGGAGAACCTGGAGCTCTACTCGGTCGGTGTCGACGGCGGCTACACCGAGAAGGACGTCCGGCAGGCGGCCCTGCTCCAGACGGGCCGGGGTGTCGAGGACGGGAAGTACGTCTTCCGCGCCGACCGGCACTACGTCGGCAAGGTGAAGATCCTCGGCTTCAGCCACGCCAACAACTCGAAGGACCCGGAGAAGGCCGACGCGGCGATCGACTCGTACATCACCTACATCGCGCTGCACCCGTCGACCGCCCGGTACGTGGCCCAGAGCCTGGCCACCCGGTTCGTCTCGGACACGCCACCGAAGTCCCTCGTGGACCGGCTCGCGAAGACGTACACCGTCAACAAGGGCCGCATCAAGCCGCTGCTCATGGCGCTGTTCAGCTCCTCGGAGTTCTGGGCCGCGGTCGGGCAGAAGGTCCGCCGGCCGATGGAGTACCTCGTGGGCACGTACCGCGCCCTGGGGGTCTCGCCGGAGGCGTCGCCGAAGCACGACAACGGCGACAACCGCCGGACCCCGTTCGCCCGGGGCCTGCGGCAGATCTCCGACAAGCTCCGCGAGCTGGGCCAGTTCCCCATGGGCCAGCCCACCCCGGACGGCTACCCCGACGTCTACGTGGCCTGGACGTCGGCCGGCGCCATGGTCAACGGCTGGAACGAGGCCGGCGAACTCGTGGCCGGCTACCGCACGCAGTTCACGTACGTGAAGCCGGAGCGGCTGGTGGTCAAGCCGCCGGCCACCGCCGGGGCGTACGTGGACGCGCTCGCCACGCGGCTGGTGCACCAGAAGCTGACCGCGCGGGAGAAGTCACTGATCCTCGGCATCGCCGGGGTGGCGGCGTCGGCGAAGGTCGATGCCACGTTCGACGGGGCCGTCACCGCAGTCGCGCGGGCGATCCTCGCGTCCCCCCAGCACCACCTCCGGTGAGGCACCCGATGGAGAAGACCGTGTACACCTACCCCCTGCACCCCGAATGCCCCGACCTGCGGCGGCTGGCGGACCACCCGGGCGACGCGCTGCTGCGCGCCGAGGCCGACGTCGTGGCCGCCGAGAACGCCGCCGAGCGGGACCGCTACCGCCGGCTGGAAGAGCTGGAGGAGGCCCAGCAGGACGGGCGCGGGGTGACCCGCCGGACCTTCGTGGCCGGCGCCGCCGCCACCGCCACCGCGCTGGCCACCGCCCAGTTCGTCACCACCTCGGCGTCGTTCGCGGCCACCCGCACCGGCACCCTCGTCCACGTCTTCCTCTACGGCGGCCTGGACGGGCTCAGCCTCGTGGCGCCCGCCGACGACCCGGTGCTCACCAAGGCCCGTCCCGACCTCCTGCTCGGCGACGACTCGCTCGCCCTCGGCCGGGGGTTCAAGCTGACCAGCGCATTCAAGCCGCTGGAGCCCTGGCTGAAGTCCGGGCAGCTGGGCTTCGTCCCGGCGGTCTCCGACGAGCGCCTGTCCCGCAGCCACTTCCAGGCCGCGGACGCCTGCAACCTCGGCGGCCTGCCCAACGAGACCGGCGGCCGCGGCTGGCTCGACAGCCTCGTCGACGCGCTGGGCGAGGGCACCGCGTTCCGCAGCGTCGGCATCGGCAGCACCCTGCCCCGGTCCCTGGTCGGCACGAACGGCGCCCTCGCGCTCAACAGCGTCGGGTCCCTGCGGCTCAACGGCGACGAGCGCTACCGGGCCGCGACCGAGAAGGCGATCCGGGGACTGTTCACCGGGATCAACCACCCGGTCGAGGAGGCCGTGCAGTCCGGCCTCGGCGCGCTGTCCACCGCGCAGAAGCTCGCCGCGAAGCCGTACCAGCCCGCGGAGGGCGTGACGTACGAGGGCGTCGGGTACGCCTTCCAGCAGCTCGCGCAGCTCATCAAGGGCGGCGCCAACGTCCGGGTGGCCACGGTCGGCATGGGCGGCTACGACACCCACGAGAACCAGGGCACCCGCTCCGGCGGCCAGCTCCACCGGAGGCTGAACGAGCTGGCGGCCGCGATGGCCGCGTTCTTCACCGACCTCGGCCCGCAGGCCGCCGACGTGACCGTGATGGTCTCCAGCGAGTTCGGCCGCCGCGTGGCCTCCAACAGCGGCGGCACCGACCACGGCCACGGCGGGGTCGTCACCCTGCTGTCCGGGCGCAAGCTGGCCGGCTCGCTGCTCGGCACCTGGAACGGATTGAACGATCTCGACTCCGGCGACGTACCCGAGTACAACAACATGTTCAACGTCTACGGGGCCGTCGCGCAGGGCCGCTTCGGGCTCACCACGGCGGAGGTGGACAAGATCTTCCCCCGGCAGAAGTTCACCCCCATGAAGTTGTACGCGTGACGTACCCGCAGACCCACGCCGCCGGCCGCCGTACCGGGTCCCCGTCCCGGCACGGCGGCCGGCCCGCGGCCGTATCGTCGCCGGTGCCGGCGCGGCGCGGACCCGGCGGCCGGCGGCTGCTCGCCGCGCTGCTCGTGACCGGCCTGCTGGCCAGCGTGCTGCCCTGGTGGCTGGACACGCCCGCCGGGTCGCTGCGCTCCACGGCGGCGGCCCTCACGGCGGCCGGCCGGATCACCGGCCTCGTCGCCGGCTACCTCCTGCTCGTGCAGGTGCTCATGATGAGCCGGCTGCCCGTGCTGGAACGGTGGATCGGCGGTGAGCGGCTCGGCCGCTGGCACCGCGACGTCGGCGCCACCGTGCTGGTCGCGGTGCTCGCTCACCTGTCGCTCATCCTGCTCGGGTACGCGGGCCTGCGCGACCACTCGGTGCTCACCGAGGCCGGCGTCCTGCTGCGCGACTACGAGGACATGGTCGAGGCGTTCGCGGCCACCGGCGTGCTGGTGCTCGTCGGGTTCACGAGCGTCCGGGCCATCCGCAGCGCGCTGCCGTACGAGCTGTGGCACCTGCTGCACCGCGCCAGCTACCTGGTGCTGTTGCTCGGGTTCGGCCACCAGTTCAGCAACGGCGCGCAGCTCTTCCAGCCCGGCCCGGTACGCACCGGCTGGATCGCCCTGTACGCGGCCGTGGTGGCGGCGCTGGTCTGGGGACGGGTCGTCACACCGCTGCGGTTCAACCTCCGGCACCGGCTGCGGGTCGCCGACGTGGTGGCGGAGAGCCCGGACACCATCTCCCTCTACCTCACCGGCGAGCGCCTGGACCGGCTCGACCTGCTCGGCGGGCAGTTCTTCCGCTGGCGCTTCCTCACCCGCGGCTGCTGGTGGCAGTCGCACCCGTTCTCGGTCTCCGCCGCCGCCAACGACCGGTGGCTGCGGCTCACCGTCAAGGTGGTCGGCACGCACACCGCGGACCTGCGCGACCTCGACCCCGGCACCCGCGTCTGGGCGCAGGGCCCGTCGGGCACCTTCACTGCCGCGCACCGGACCCGGGAGCGGGCGCTGCTGATCGCCGGCGGCAGCGGCATCACCCCCGTCCGGGCCATGCTGGAGGAGCTGCCACCCGGCGCGGCCCTCATCTACCGCGCCCGCACCCCCGCCGACGTGCTGCTCAGCCGGGAACTCGACTGGCTGGCCCAGGCCCGGGACACCGACATCTGGTACGTGATCGGCTCCCGCGACGACCCCGGCCCGCGCCAGGTGCTCAGCCCGGACGGGCTGCGCCGGCTGGTGCCCGACCTGACCCGCCGGGACGTCTACCTGTGCGGGCCGCCCGGGCTGGTGGAGCAGTCCCTGCGCGCGCTGCGCCGCGCCGGTGTGCCCCGCGGCCAGATCCACCTGGCCACCTTCGAGCTGTAGAAGGACGATCCCATGCGTCGCGCGTTCCTCGCGATCACCGGCCTGGCGGCCAGCACCACCGCCCTCGTGGTGCTCAAGGGCTCACCGGGCACCAGCCAGGCCGCCCAGGAGCCGCCCGCCGGCACGCCGGTCGGGTCGGAGGCGGCGGGCGCGCCGCCGAGCGGCACGGACGCGCCCGCCGCCGCACCGACCGCCGCCGCCACCTCCTCGCCCTGGCCCACCCGCGGCGCCACCCGGTCGCCGGCCGCCCGCCCCACCAGCCGGGCACCGGCGCCCCGCACCACCACGGCCCGGCCACCCCAGCAGCCCACCACCACCCGGCGGGTGACCGGGCCGATCGTGGAGAACGAGTACGGCAACGTCCAGGTGCAGATCGTCCTGAACGGTGACCGGATCGTCGAGGCCCTGACCCTGGAACTGCCCAGCGGGCCGGGGGAGACCGAACGGCACAGCGACGACGTGCGGCGCGCCTACAACGGCACGTCCGGCGAGGTGGTGCGCCGGCAGGGCGCCGACCTGGACACCGTCTCCGGGGCCACCGAGACCAGCGACTCGTACCGGCGGTCGCTGCGCGCCGCCATCGAGCGGGCGTGACCGCGCCGCTGACCCGGCCCGGCCTCCGCCGGGTCGAGCACATCATGGGTACGGCGATCAGCCTGGACGTCGCCGACGACCTGCCCGACGCCACGCTGCGCGCCCTCGCCGACGACGTCTTCGACTGGATGCGCGAGGTGGACGCGCGGTTCAGCACGTACCGGGAGGACAGCGAGGTGCGTCGCTTCGAGCGGGGCGAGTTGCTGCTCTCCGAGGCGTCCGAGGACGTCCGGGCGGTGCTCGCCACCTGCGCCGACCTGTGGGGCGCCACCGACGGCTTCTTCGACGCGTACGCCACCGGCGGGCTCGACCCTTCCGGGTACGTCAAGGGCTGGGCCGCCCAGGTCGCCTCGGACCGGCTCCTGGCCGCCGGGGCGGTCAACCACTGCGTGAACGCGGGCGGGGACGTCCGGGCGCGGGGTCACTCCGCCTTCGGGCGGCCCTGGCGCATCGGCGTACGGCACCCCTGGGACGCGAACGCCACCTGCCTCGTGCTCGCCGGCACCGACCTGGCGGTCGCCACCTCCGGTGTCTACGAGCGCGGCCACCACGTACGGGACCCGCGCCGGGGCGCCCCGGCGCAGGGTCTGCGTTCGGTCACCGTGGTCGGCCCGGACCTCGGCCTGGCCGACGCGTACGCCACGACGGCGGTCGCCATGGGCAGGGCGGGCGTCACCTGGCTCGACCGGCTCCCCGGCCATACCCACGCGGTGGTGACGGACAACGCCCGCCTCCTGCGCTCCCCAACCCTCCCCGTGGCCCCGTGACCCCCCATGACCCCCGTGACCACCCCCGCGATCTTGCAGTTTCGGCCCTTGGTTCGTCCCGTTACGCGCGTTATGCCGGGGCAGGAAGTGCAAGATCGCGGGGAAAGGGGGTCAGCGGACGGGGCGGTGCGTGTTCGCCGGGCGGGAGCCCATCGGCCGCGGGCGGCCGGGGCGCGAGCCCGCCGGGCGGGTGCCGGCCCAGCGGCGTCGAGGGCGGCTGCGGTACGGCGGCTCGCTACCGCCCGTGTGCGGCGCGGTGTCGTCGGTAGACATGATCTCCCCGCTCCCGGCGCGGGTCCGCGCCGTCGCCGTACTCAACGAGGACGGGCGCCCCGACGTCGCTGCCGCCGCCGGACCGACTGCCCCCGCCCCGCCCGTCGAGACGGAGGCGACAGCTCCCGCGCCGGCGGCCGGCGCGGCTCACATGCCGCGGCGGGGGAGCGGCAGGTGACCGGGCAGCAGGTCCGAGGTGAGCGTGATCCCGGTGGCCCGCAACGCGTCGATGAGCGTGTTCTGCACGAGGTACGAGTCGGGCAGCTGCCAGCGGGCGTGTTCGGGCGCGACCGCCCAGCGAACGGCGCCCTCCGGCAGCCGGGTGGGCGGCGCGGGGATCCACGAGCCCGGCCCGTGCCGCACCACGTGGAAGCAGTGCTCCAGCTCCGGCCGGAGCGGGTCGCCGGGGCGGACGAGGAACATCCAGCGGCCCGTCGGTGTCACCAGCACCGGCCCGCGTACGCCGGTGCCGGTCGGGTGGATCTGGAGCGAGTCCAGCACCCGCCGGCCGAGGTGGGCCGGCACCTCCAGCACGTCGAACGCCCGGCCGGTGGGCAGCAGGACACCGTGTGGGCGGGTACGCCACCAGGTCGCCACCCGGGCCGGATCGGCGCTGGCGGCCAGTTCCCAGTTCTCCAGGGCGGGGTGGCAGCCGACGGTGGGGCAGCCGGCGCGTCCGCAGACGAAGCGGCTGCGGGCCAGGCAGGCTCCCGGGGTCACCTCCCAGCCGTGCGCGGCGTAGCGCACCGCGACCCGGCGGAGCCGGACCCGTTCCAGCGGCGACAGTTGGGCGACCCGCGGGCCCACATTCCCCCACATCTGTGCCATCTCCCCTCGTCGGGTCGACCGCTCCGCGTTCTTACGTCGAGCGCCGTCACTGTCGTAACCCGCGATCGTTGAGTTGACGAACGGCTGATGCAACTTGCACGAAAACTACGAGGACTGGCTGTACGGCTGACGCACAGGCTGTGCGACCAGCGAAAACCTGAGACGTACCGCGCGCCCGCAACCGCGAGGGTCCGACCGGCCACCGGCCGGCAGCTCAGGCAGGGGAGGGATGGGGAGATGGACGAGCTACCCATAGGCCGGCGGGTCGCCTACTGGCGCGGGCGACGCAAGATGTCGCAGCAGGTCTTCGCGGACCGGCTGGGCAAGTCGAAGAGCTGGGTGGACAAGGTCGAGCGCGGCGTACGCCGGCTGGACAAGTTCTCCGTCCTCTACGAGATCGCCGACATCCTCCAGGTCGACGTGCAACTGCTGCTCGGCAAGGACCCGGAGCGGCGTAGCGACGCGCTGAACTGCATCGACCAGGTCGAGGTCGAGGAGATCCGGGCCGCCCTGGAACGGTACGACTCGATGAGCGCGTACTTCGACGCGGCGCCGTACCCACCCCCGCTTGCCGACATGCGCAAGGCCGTCAACCACGCCTGGCTCACCTACCAGTACGGCCGCTACGGGATGCTCACCCGGGCACTGCCGAAGCTGCTGCGCGACGCCCAGGCCGCCGACGCCGGCTACGGCGGCGACGACGCCCGCGAGGCCGCCCACCTGCTGGGGCAGGTCTACCAGATCGCCTCCTCGGTGCTGCGCAAGCTCGGCGAGTGCGACCTGGCCTGGTTGGCGGCCGACCGGTCGATGGCGGTCGCCCAGCGCGCCGACGACCCGCTGCTCGCCGGCATCGCCACCACCCGCGTGTGCAACGCGCTGGTCGCCATGGGCCGCGCCCGTCCCGCGCTGGAGCTCAACGTCACCATCGCCAACCGGCTCGCGCCCGGCGGCGGCAACGACGCGACCCCGGCCCGGCTCAGCGTGTACGGCATGCTGCTGCTCCAGGGCGCCATGGCCGCCGCCCGGATCGGCGACTCGGCGACCGTCGACGACCTCATCACCGGGGCCAACGAGGCGGCCGTCCTGCTGGGCGGCGACCAGAACCACTACTGGACGTCGTTCGGCCCCACGAACCTGGAGCTGCACCGGGCCGCCGCGGCCGTCGAGCTGGGCGACGGCGGCCGGGCCGTGGAGGTGCACCAGCTGCGCATCCAGGAGCCGTCGTTCAACGCGCTGCTGCCCGAGCGGCGGGCACACCACCTGCTCGACATCGCCCGCGGGTACGCCCAGATGGGCGACGTGGCCAACGCCGGCGAGATGCTGCTGCGCGGCGACCGCCTCGCGCCGTCGGAGATCCGGTGCCGGCCGATCGCGCACGAGGTGATGTCGGACATCCTCCGTCGCACACGTGGTGCGCCGCCTTCTCCGATTGCGGAGTTGGCTGAGCACATGGGAGTAGGGGTATGAGCGCGGAGCCGGCCTGATGTCCGGCCCGCATTCCAGCAACGGGCGCCGCGAGGTGCTCTACGTCATCGCCTGCGGTTCGCCGCTGGCCCGGCACGTCGGCAACCTCGTCGACCTGGCTCAGCAGGACGGCTGGGACGTCTGTGTGATCACCACGCCGGACGGCGGGAAGTTCGTCGACCGGCCCGCCCTGGCACGGCAGACCGGCCACCCGGTGCGGACGCACTACAAGCAGCCGGGTGATCCGGACCTGCTGCCGCCCGCGGACGCCATGATCGTCTGCCCGGCCACGGTGAACACGGTCAACAAGTGGGCGGCCGGGATCACCGACACACTGGCCCTCGGGCTGCTCGTGGAGGCGCAGGGTCTCGGCGTACCGATCGTGGCCGTGCCGTTCACCAACGCCGCGATGGCCGCGCATCCGGCGTTCCGGGCCGGCCTCGCCCGGCTCGACGAGTGGGGCGTGACCGTGCTCTTCGGCGACCACGTCTATCCGCTGCACGCGCCCGGGACCGGCGAGCGGCACGTGCACGCCTTCCCCTGGGGGGTCGGCCTCACCGCCCTGCGCGCCCGGCTCTGCCCCGTGGTCTGACCCGCCGGCGCCACCGGGTCCGAGACGCGGGGGCCACGGCCGGCGCCGCGCGGCCCGAGACGCGGGGGCACGGGCCGGCGCCGCGCGGGGCCGGACCGTCTCGTGGTACGCCCCCGCCGGGGCCGGACCGGCCCGTGGCACGCCCGCGGCGGGCCCGGTCCGGCGGGGGAGGCCGCCGGGTGCCGCTCACGCCGGTAAGCTGGCCCGCCGTGAGCACAACCGGATCAGGGCCGACGGTCACCGAGGTGGTGGCCGAGCTGGAGCGGCGCTATCCGCCGATCTGGGCCGAGGACTGGGACCGGGTCGGTCTGGTGCTCGGTGAGCCGTCCGCCCCGGTGCGCCGGGTGCTCTGCGTGGTGGACGTGGTGCCGGAGACCGTCGCCGAGGCGCTCGACGCCGGCGTGGAGATGATCGTCGCCCACCATCCGCTTCTGCTGCGCGGTGTCTCCTCGGTGGCGCCGACGACGTACAAGGGGCGGATCGTCCACCAGCTGATCCGGGCCGGGGTGGCGCTCTACGTGGCGCACACCAACGCCGACGTGGCCGCGCCCGGGGTGTCCGACTCCCTCGCCGCCCGGTTCGGGCTGACCGGCCTGCGCCCGCTGCATACGCCCGCGCCCGGCTCGCCCGCGTACGGTCCGGGCCGCGGGATCGGCCGGGTCGGCGAGCTGCCCCGCCCGATGACCCTCGCCGAGCTGACCCGGCACGCCGCCGCCGTGCTGCCCGCCACCGCCTGGGGCGTCCGCGCCGCCGGCGACCCGGGCCGGACGGTGCGTACGCTGGCGGTGAGCGGCGGCTCCGGCGACGCGTTCCTCGCGGACGCGACCGTCGCGGGAGCCGACGCCTTCCTCACCGCCGACCTGCGACACCACCCGGCCGGGGAGCACCTCGCGGCCGGGGGCCCGGCGCTGCTCGACGCCGCCCACTGGGCGACCGAACGACCCTGGCTGGACGACCTGGCCGCGCTCCTGCGGGACGCTCCGGGCGTCGAGACCCTCGTGTCCGACCTGGACACCGACCCGTGGACCGTGCACGCTTCCACACCCGCCGTGGACGACAAGGAGCCCCGACCGTGAAGGCTGACCCCCAGGTCCAGCGCCGCCTGCTCGACCTCCAGGCGATCGACACCGCCCTCGCCCAGCTCGCCCACCGCCGCCGCGCGCTGCCCGAGCGGGCCGAGCTGGAGGCGCTGGCCCGGGAGCTGTCCGCGCTGGAGGACGAGCGCGTCCGCGCCCAGGTGGCGGTCGACGACCTGGACCGGGACATCGCCCGCCTGGAGAAGGACATCGACCAGGTCCGGGCCCGCAAGGAGAAGGACCAGGCCCGGCTCGCGGCCGGCACCGGACCGGCCCGGGAGTTGGAGGCCCTCCAGCACGAGCTGGCATCGCTGAACCGGCGCCAGGGCGACCTGGAGGACTCCGAGCTGGAGGTTATGGAGCAGCGGGAGACCGCGCAGAGCGTGCTCGACGGCGTCGAGCAGCGCCTCGCCGAGGCCCGCGACAAGCGGGCGGCCACCGAGCAGCGCCGCGACGACAGCCTCGCGGAGATCGCCAAGGAGGAGGAGTTCAAGCGCTCCGCCCGCCAGCCGCTCGCCGCCGACCTCCCGGCCGACCTCGTCGCGCTCTACGACCGGATCCGCGAGGACACCGGGCTGGGCGCCGCCCTGCTCACCGCGGGTCGCTGCGGTGGCTGCCGGCTGGAACTCTCCGGCGCCGACCTGGCCCGCATCCGCAAGGCGGCCCCCGACGACGTGGTCCGCTGCGAGGAGTGCCGGCGGATCATGGTGCGTACCAACGAGTCGGGCCTGTAGCCGCGATGGCGTCACGGGTGGTCCTCGTCGAGGCCGACGGCGGGTCCCGCGGCAATCCCGGGCCGGCCGGCTACGGCGCGGTGGTCCGCGATCCGGAGACCGGCGAGGTGCTCGCCGAGCGTTCCGAGTCGATCGGCGTGACCACCAACAACGTGGCCGAGTACCGGGGTCTGATCGCCGGTCTGGAGGCCGCCGCGGAGCTGGGGGCCACCGAGGTCGACGCCCGGATGGACTCGAAGCTCGTGGTCGAGCAGATGAGTGGCCGCTGGCAGATCAAGAACGCCGGGCTGCGGCCGCTCGCCGCGCAGGCCGCCCAGCTGGTCGCCCGGTTCGCGGCGGTGCGGTTCAGCTGGATCCCCCGCGAGCGCAACCGGCACGCCGACGCGCTCGCCAACGCCGCGATGGACGCCGCCGCCGGCGCGCCGGCCCGGCCGGTGGTCGACCCGCCCCGGATCGTGGAACCGCCGCGCACGGTCGCGGCCGACGAGCCGGCCGCCCGGGACCGGGCCCGCGAGGTCGCCGACCGGGCAGCCACGAAGCGGGCGACCGGCGCGGACGCGACCACCGCGCCGGCCTCGTGGGAACCGCGGCCCAGCCTCACGGCGACCCGGCTGCTGCTGGTACGGCACGGCGAGACCGAGTTCACCGAGCAGGGCCGGTACTCCGGTCGCGGCGACGTCGCGCTCTCCGCCCGCGGCCGGGAGCAGGTCGCCGCCACCGCGAGGCGGGTGGCGGCCCTGGCGCCGGGTGCCGTGGCCGTCGTCAGCTCACCTCTGTCCCGGTGTACGGCGACGGCCGGGGCGATCGCCGACGCGCTCGGCGGCCGGCCGGTACGGCGTGACGACGACCTCATCGAGTGCGACTTCGGCGCCTGGGAGGGGCGGACCTTCGCCGAGGTGCGCGACGGCTGGCCGGGGGAGCTGGACGCCTGGCTCGCCTCGACCGCGGTCGCGCCGCCGCAGGGTGAGTCGTTCGTCGAGGTCGCCGAGCGGGCCCGCCGGGCGGTGGCCGCGCTGTGCGAGGCGTACCCCCGGGAGACCGTGGTGGTGGTCTCACACGTCTCGCCGATCAAGCTGATGCTGCGCGACGCCCTCGCGGCCGACGACGCGTTCCTGCACCGGCTCTACCTCGACGCGGCCGGCATCTCGGTGGTGGACCTGTGGCCCGACGGCGGCGTGGCCGTCCGGTCGGTCAACGACACCGCCCACCTCGCCGGGATCGCCTGACTCGACCGGATCGCCTGACTCCCACCCACCGGGAGATCGTCTCCCACCAGAGTGGAGGATCCGGGAACCGGTTGACATCCCGACGGCGATCGATCGAAGATCAGTTTCGTGCGAAGCGTTCACCTGACGAAGCGAGGTCACATCGACCTCCTGCGCGTCGCCAGCGCCGCCTGTCGACGCCTCCACTGACGCCGGGTCCTTCCTTCCTCGCACGCTGCTGGCGTAACCCCGACTCCGCAGGTCTCCGGCCCTGCGGTGCGTCCGCCTGCGCGCACCCCTCCTCACGACAGGAGTCGTGTCCGTGTCGGTCCGTAAACTCGTACCCCGGCTCACCGCCACCGCGGTGACCATGTCGGTGCTCTCGACGGTGGCGCTGACCGCGCCGGCCGTCGCCTCGGCGCTGCCGGCGGTCCCACCCACCGCCCCCGACCTGAGCGAGATCCGGGGCTATCCCCAACAGCACGTCCTGCCGGTCTGGCCCGACAACCCGGCGGACGCCTCCATCTCCATTGGCGTCATTCCCTACGACGACATCGCCCCGAAGCTCAACGCCCTCCAGACCGCCAGTGACCGGGTGTCCGCCCGGGTGGCGGGCAAGTCCGCCGGCGGCTACGACCTGTACGCGGTCACCGTGACCGCGCCGGAGAGCCGCGCCGAGGCCCGCCAGCAGGAGATCTGGAAGCGCAGCATCGAGGACGAGCCGGTACGCGCGCAGCAGGACGCGGCGCTGCTCGCCGGCTACAAGACCCCGCTGTTCGTGAACGCCAACATCCACGGCAACGAGTGGGAGGGCACCGACGCGGCGCTGCGGGTCATCGAGCAGTTGGCGACCGACACCAGCCCCGAGACGGCCCGGCTGCTCAAGCGCAACCGGCTGGTGTTCAACATCACCTCGAACCCGGACGGCCGGGTGGCCGGCACCCGGGCCAACGCCGCCGGGTACGACCTGAACCGCGACCTCACGATCGTGTCGCAGCCGGAGACGAACCTGATCCGCGAGCTGGTCGTCGACACGAAGCCGATCATCACGCTCGACCTGCACGGCTACGTGAGCCCGACGCTGCTGCACCCCAGCACGCCGCCGCACAACGTGAACAACGAGTACGACCTGTACATCAAGCACGGCCTGCCGAACGCGCTGGCGATCGAGCAGGGCCTGCGCGACCTCGGGTACGCCGAGACCCAGCGGGCCCGCATCCCGTTCCGGGACGACGAGCCGGGCGTGTGGGACGACTTCCCGCCGATCTACGTGCCGTCCTTCGCCATGCTCCAGAGCAGCATCCCGTACACCATCGAGGCACCGCTGAACCCGCGCGGCGGCACCCTCACCCCGGAGGAGCGGGTGCGCCGCTCGGGAATCAACACCGACGTGCACGAGGTGGCGATCCGCACGTCGCTGCGCTACATCCAGGACCACCGGGCCGAGGTGCTGCACGACCAGGCCGAGGTGTACCGGCGCGGCTGGGCCGGCGAGCCGCTGCGGGACATCCCCGACGGGTACGTGCCCGGTTGGGGCCCGGAGGACGACTACCGCACCACCTTCCCGCGCGCGTACGTCATCCCCAGTGGCACCGGCCAGCGGTCCGAGCCGGCCGCCGCCCGCCTGGTCGACCTGCTGATCGGCAGCGGCGGCCGGGTGTGGCGGGCCACGAAGGCGTTCACGGCGGACGGCCGGCGCTACGAGGCCGGCTCGTACGTGGTGGACCTGCACCAGCCGAAGCGCGGGCTGGTCAACTCGCTGCTGGAGCCGGGCGCCGACATCACCGACCGGGTGGACGACCTCTACGCCGGGCCGGCCGCCTGGAGCCAGGGACTCACCTGGGGCGCCACCGTGGACACCCTCTGGGACGAGCTGCCCGGCGTGCGGCTGGAGCGCACGTACGACGGAGTGGCCGAGGGGCACCTGCCGCCCGGCAACGGTGACCTGCGACTGGACCTGCGGGACGCGGCCGACCTGCTGGCCGTCAACTCACTGCTGGGCAAGGGCGTGGCCGTGCACCGACTCGCCGACGGATCGGTCGTGGTCCCCGGCACGGCGGCCAACCGCAGGCTGGCCCGCGCCGAGGTCCGCGCGCACGGGGTGACCTTCGAGCGGGCGCCGAAGCACTGGCAGGGGACGCGGCTCGACGAGGTGGTCGTCGGCTACCTCGGCACCGTCGAGGAGCGGGACACCCTCGCGGACCTCGGGTTCGAGGCGCGGGCGCTGACCGCCGCCACGCTCGCCACGACGCTGACCGCCGACGTGGACGTGCTCCTCGTGGCCGGCAACGTCACCCTCGGGAACCTGTCGCCGGAGAACCGGGCCGCCCTGGACGCGTTCCTCGCCCGGGGTGGCGGCGTCGTCGGCCTGGGCACCCCCGGTGCGGGCTTCAGCAACGCGGCCGGTCTGCTGTCGGTCACCGCGACCGCCGGCCCGAGCCTGGCCAGCGGGGTCGCCAACGTGGTCAACAGCGGCGGCCCGGTCAGCGCCAGCGCCGCCGACCACTCGTTCATCAGCCAGCCGGTCTGGTTCACCGACCTGGGCTCCGGTGTCACCGTCGAGCAGTCGTACGCGGCGGACCCGCTGCTGTCCGGCTGGTGGGCGACCGACGGCGCCGGGGGCCAGTCCGCCGCGGCGAACCGGGCCAGCGTCGTCCGGGGCGTGAGCGGCGGCGGCAACGGGGTCGTGCTGTTCGGCACCGACCCGACGTTCCGCCTGCACCCCAAGGGTCTGCAGCCGCAGCTCGGCCGCGCTCTGCTCTGGACGGCGCAGCGCTGACGACGAGGCGGTGAGGCTCTGGACGGGCCCGGGCGTGCACGAAGGCGCCCGGGCCCGTCCGCGTCCGCGCGAGGCCCGTCCGCGTCCGCGCGAGGCCCGTCCGCGTCCGCGCCGGGCCCGTCCGTGTCTCGCCCGGGGCGGGATCGCGCGGTCCGCCCGGTACGCCGTTCGGCGCAGCCCACCCGCCGTTCGGCGCAGCGCTCTCCGGACGGGCCGCGTGACGGCGATCACAGGGCCGTAGCCTCCGGCCGTTACGACGCGAGTTACGACTTCCCGGAGGTGTGTCACACATGGCCGCACCAGAACCGGACGCGCCCCCGACGGCGCGGTCCAGGGCGAAGGACAAGAGCCCCTGGAACTGGTTGCTCCTCATCCCGATCGTGGTGCCGCTGGTCCCCGCCTTCTTCAACGGGGACTCACCCCGCCTCTTCGGGTTCCCCCGCTTCTACTGGCTCCAGCTGGCCTACATCATCCTCGGCGTGGCCACCACCACCGTGGTCTACCAGCTCACGAAGAAGCGGGGTGACCGCTGATGTGGCGCGACCACCTCACCGAGATCATCATCTTCAGCCTGCTGTTCCTGCTGGTCAGCGGCATGGGCTTCGTGGCCGCGCGGTGGCGCGCCCCGCGGGACATGGCGCACCTGGACGAGTGGGGGCTGGGCGGGCGCAACTTCGGCGGCTGGATCACCTGGTTCCTGGTTGGCGGTGACCTCTACACCGCGTACACCTTCGTGGCGGTGCCGGCGCTCGTGTTCGGCGCGGGCGCCATGGGCTTCTTCGCGGTGCCGTACACCATCGTGATCTACCCGTTGGTGTTCCTCGTGCTGGTCCGGCTCTGGTCGGTGTCGCACCGGCACGGCTTCGTCACCCCGGCGGACTTCGTGCGCAGCCGGTTCGACTCGCCGGTGCTGGCCCTGCTGATCGCCATCACCGGCATCGTGGCCACCATGCCGTACATCGCGTTGCAGCTGGTCGGCATCGAGGCGGTGCTCAAGACCATGGGGGTGACGGGCGAGAGCGCGCTCGCGCGGCACCTGCCGATCATCATCGCGTTCGCCATCCTGGCCGCGTACACCTACCAGTCCGGCCTGCGCGCGCCCGCGCTGATCGCGTTCGTCAAGGACTCGCTGATCTACATCGTGATCCTGGTGGCGATCTTCTACCTGCCGTACAAGCTCGGCGGCTGGGGCGACATCTTCGCCGCCGCGGACGCGAAGTTCGACGCGTCGCCGGCGCCGGGCGACGGGGTGCTGCTCAACGCCAACAACCAGCTCCAGTACGTCACGCTGGCGTTCGGCTCGGCGCTCGCGCTCTTCCTCTACCCGCACAGCCTCACGGGCGTGCTGGCGAGCCGGAACCGCGACGTGATCAAGCGGAACATGTCGGCGCTGCCGGCGTACAGCCTGCTGCTCGGCCTGATCGCGCTGCTCGGCTACATGGCCATCGCGGCCGGCGTGAAGCCGCTGCCCGGCGCGAGCGCCGGCAGCACGGACAGCAACACGATCGTGCCGCTGCTGTTCGACCAGCAGTTCCCGAACTGGTTCGCGGGCGTCGCGTACGCGGCCATCGGCATCGGCGCGCTGGTGCCCGCGGCGATCATGTCCATCGCGGCCGCGAACCTCTTCACCCGCAACATTTACAAGGAGTACCTGAAGCGGAACGCCACGCCGGCGCAGGAGGCGAACGTCTCGAAGATCACCTCGCTGGTGGTGAAGATCGGCGCGGTGGCCTGCATCGTCTTCCTCGACCCGCAGTTCTCCATCGACCTCCAGCTGATCGGCGGCGTGATCATCCTCCAGACGCTGCCGGCCGTGGCGCTGGGCGTCTACACCCGCTGGTTCCACCGGGTCGGCCTGGTGGCCGGGTGGGTGGCCGGCATGGGGCTCGGCATGTGGATGCTCTACCAGGTGTCCAGCCCGACCCGGAAGCACTTCGCCGGCTCGGCCTTCCCGCTGGAGAAGTTCGGCTTCGACACCCAGAAGACGATCTACGTGGGGATCGTGGCGGTGGCTGTCAACCTGCTGGTCGCGGTCCTGGTGACGCTCGTCCTGCGGGCCACGAAGGTGGACGACGGGGTCGACGGCACCGAGACCGACGACTACTTCGCCGACGAGGGCGACCCTCGCCTCACCCCCGGCGACCGCCGGGACGCCGACGCCGCCCCCGAGCCGGTGGCCTGAGCGTTCTCCGCACGGGAAGGCCCCCGGGACCGTGGTCCCGGGGGCCTTCCCGTGTCAGCGGGGGCGGTGTTCGAGAGCGTCGTTGAGCCGGTGCAGCATGTCGGCGAGGGTCGCCCGGTCCTCCGGTGCCCAACCAGCCAGGATGTCCCCGTAGAGCCGGGTGCGGGCGGCCTGCACGGCCGCCATCCGTTGCAGCCCGGCCGGGGTGGGGGAGACCACCATGCCCCGCCCGTCGTGGGGGTCGGGCTCCCGGACGATCAGGCCGTCCCGCTGCATGGCCGAGACCTGCCGGGTCACCGTCGAGCCGTCGAGGTTGAGCCGGGTGGCGAGCGCCGAGACGTTCTGCGGGCCGGCGTCGGCCAGGTGTCGCAGGATGACGTACGCGGCCCGGTCGAGCACCCGGTGCTCGGCCCCGGTGCGCCGCCGCGTGGCCTCGCCGAGCCGCATCAACATAGCCACCTCGGTCTCGATCCGGCCGAGGGTGACCTCGTCGTCGCCGGCTTCCGTGGAGAGGTCCTCGCTCATAGCTGTATGATACAGGAGAACTACCTGTAAGATACAGCTAATCTGGGAGGCGGGAGTTGGATCGGCGCGCCGAACCGAACCGCAGTGCCATCTACGCCACCACACTGGTGGCCTTCCTCGCGATCGCCGGCATCGCCGTGGTCGACCCGATCCTGCCGGCCATCGGCGACGCGATCGGCGTCACCGCCTGGCAGGTCGAGCTGCTCTTCACCGCGTACATCGCGGTCATGGCCGTCGGCATGATCCCCGCGACCCTCGCCAGCGGCCGCTTCGGGTTCAAACCCGTACTCATCACCGGGGTGTCCGTGGTCGGCCTGGCCGCCATCCTCGCCTCGTTCAGCGACAACATCGTCCAGCTGAGCGTGCTGCGCGGCGTCTGGGGCCTGGGCAACGCGATGTTCTTCGCCACCGCCATGGTGGTGCTCGTCAACCTGGCCGTCGACCGGGAATGGGTGGTCGGGCTCTTCGAGACAGCCCTCGGCCTGGGCTTCGCCGTCGGCCCGCTGATCGGCGGCCTCCTCGGCGAGGTCAGCTGGCGGCTGCCCTTCTTCGTCTGCGGCGTGTTCATGGTGCTCGCCCTCGGGGTGGCCGCCCGCAAGCTGCGGGAGCCGACCAACCGGCAGGCCCCCGTCCGGGTCGGGCAGATCTTCGGCACCTACCGGCGGCCCGCGTTCGTCGCGCTCTGCGTGGTGACCGCCGCGTACAACTTCGTCTTCTTCGTGGTGCTCGGCTACACGCCGCTCTTCCTGGGCCTCGACGTCGTGCCGCTGGGGCTCGCGTTCACCGGCTGGGGCCTCGGCCTGGCCGCCGGCATCCTGGTGATCGGGCACCGGCTCGCGCACCGGATCGGCGCGGTCCAGACCATCGGCGTCGCCATCGCCGGCCTGCTGGTCTGCATGGCGCTCTTCGCCACCTCGACCGGCACCACCGAGGCGCTCGTCGTGCTGGTCCTCTCCGGCCTGTGCATGGGCCTGGCCAACGCCAACCTCACCGACCTGGCGCTCGGCCTCGGCTCCCGCGACCGCCGGGTCGCCACCGGCGCGTTCAACCTGGTCCGCTGGGGCGCCGCCGCACCGGCGCCGATCATCGCCGGCAAGCTCGCCGAACACTCGCTGGCCCTGCCGTTCTGGGTGGGCTTCGGGGTGCTCGCCGTGGGCGTGCTGGCCTACCTCGCCACCGCCCACGTCATGGCCGCCGGCTACGGCGAGCGGGTGCTGTGGTCCCGCTGGAACCGGGCCGCCGCGGGCGCCGAGGGCGCGCCGGAGGAGCCGGTCGGCGAGGTGTACTGAACCACCGTCCCCCCGGCCGTACCGCCCCGTTCGCCTCCGCGCGACGGGGCGGTACGGCGTTGTGTTTCCGCTCCGGCAGCGGGGCGCGGGCGAGGTGGCGCGGGCCGCGGGCGGCGAGCCGCGGCCTGCGCGGCGCGGGCGCGGTCAGCGCTGGGCGCGCCAGAGCAGGTACAGGCCGATCACCGTACCGAAGACGACGATCACGGTCTTGAGCACGATCGGTGGCAGGCGGCGCACCAGCTTGGCGCCGACGTACCCGCCGAGCAGCGTCGCCGGGGCGACCACCGCGACGGCCGCCCAGTTCACCGGCCCGAACAGGGCGAACACGACGAGCGTGGTCAGACCCACCAGTGCGGACAGCAGGTTCTTGATGGCGCTGACCCGGGCCAGGCTGGCGTCCAGCACCAGGGCCAGACCGGCCACCAGCATCACCCCGAGCGCCGCGCCGAAGTAGCCGCCGTACACCGCGCCGAGCGCGACCATGGCCTGCAGGGTGACCGTACGGCGGCGCGGCGACAGGTCGCGCGGGTGGCCGACGAGCCGGCGCAGCGGATCCTGGAAGGCGAGCACCGCGGTGGCGCCAAGCACCAGGAACGGTACGACCGCCTCGAAGGCGCTCGCCGGGGTGGCGAGCAGCACCAGCGACCCGGCGATCGTGCCGAGCACGGTGGTGGGCAGCAGCGGGGCCAGCGTGCGCCATGGCGGCAGGTCCGCCCGACTGCCCGCCACGCTGGCCACGTACCCGGGGAAGACCGCCACCGAGTTGCTGACGTTCGCCGCAACGGGCGGCAGGCCCACCGCGATCATGGCGGGAAAGGTGATGAGGGAACCACCGCCGGCCACCGCGTTGACCGTGCCCGCGGCGAGGCCGGCGGCGAGCAGCAGCGCGGCGTGGGTGAGATCCATGGTCCCACGAGGCTAGTACCCGGCGCGGCCGTCCGCCCGACCGGTCATCGGCGGCTCGTCCGGCCCGCTGTCGCGCGTGATCGACGCCGTTTCGCCGAGGTGGCGGGGTCCCGGTGGGGTGGATGCCCCTGTATCGGCGATGTGGCGGGTTCCGGTCGGCGGGGATGCGGCCTTTCCGGCGATCTGGCGTGGATCATGCTGGCGGGCCGGTGATCGACACGGGTTGCGTGAAGTCGCGGTGTCCGGGCCTGGCGGACACCGCGACTTCAGGGATGTCGAGTCGATCACCTGCCCGGGGCTAGCTGTCGTGCGTGATCGACGCCGTTGCGCCGGGGTGGCGGGGTCCCGGTGGGGTGGATGCGGCCGTATCGGCGATGTGGCGGGTTTCGGTGGGCGGGGATGCGGCCTTTCCGGCGATCTGGCGTGGATCATGCTGGCGGGCCGGTGATCGACACGGGTTCCGTGAAGTTGCGGTGTCCGGACTGGCCGGACACCGCAACTTCAGGGATGTCGAGTCGATCATCGGATCCCAGGGGCGATCTTGTCGGGGCGGGCCGGCAATAGTCGGCGCCCCGCCGTCGTTAGGATGGAGAGCGCGACGGACGAGTCGACCGGGCGGTCGCGTCGGCGGGCCACAACCCGCCGCCGAGGAACGTCCGGACTCCACAGGGCAGGGTGGTTGCTAACGGCAACCCGGGGTGACCCGCGGGACAGTGCCACAGAAAACAGACCGCCGGCCCCATCGGGGACGGTAAGGGTGAAACGGTGGGGTAAGAGCCCACCAGCACCCCGGGTGACCGGGGTGGCTCGGTAAACCCCACCCGGAGCAAGGCCAAGAAAGGGTTGTCGTCCGCAAGACGACGACCCGCGCAGACGCTCGAGGACGGCCCGTCCGATGTCTGCGGGTAGGCCGCAAGAGCCTGCCGGCAACGGTAGGCCGAGATGGATGACCGCCGCCGGCGCGGGCCCTACGGGCGCGCGCCGCGCACAGAATCCGGCGTACAGGTCGACTCGTCCGTCGCCTACCAGCTCAAAGCCTCAATCAAGGCTCTGAGCTGGTCGTTTATTTGGTGCCGTTGGTTGACCTTGGTCATCATCGGGTGGCGTTTGACGGCCTGGCCACGGCCTGGGACGGCCTGGAGACGGCCTGGTCTTGCTGTGCGGCGGCCTGGTGTCGTTAAGCGATGACCCGATAGCGAGAGAGCATCGACATGATCGTCTCGATGCGGGCGGTCATTAGCTGGTCGGGCGGGTGATGTACCCGAACCGTCGTGACGATGGAGCCGGGGTTGTTCGCCAGCGCTATACGGAGCGTGGTGGTCCCGGTGAGTGGGTAGTCGTACCACCCTTGCCGGTCTTCGGCGTCGGTAACGCTCAGCCCAGCCTCGATGGCGTCCCAGTCCCAGTAGTCGGCCTCGTACTCGACGAGGGCGGCCAGAGACTCGACCAATGGGCGGATGTTCGTGGTGAGGACCCAACTGGCGGTACTCGTAGACGCACTCGCCTTGACGCTGTCGCTCATGCGCGTCAGGGTAGGCGGGAACGTCTGGGGCGCGCCTGGTCCTCGTCGACGGGAGGAACTGGCGCCGTGGCGCGGTGATCCGGTGGCAAGCCAGGCCTGGGTTTGGACTGGCGCGGCAGCCGGAAGCCCCTACCTCGACGGAGGCCGGGGCGACGGCTTCCGTAGCGGCCTCTGTGGTCCAATCCGTGGATGGGTTGGGACGAGCGCGTGCCGGAGCTGCTGGCGCACCTGGGAGATCTAGGTCTGGTCGGACTCGTCAAGATTGACGGCGAGCGGGAGCACAAGCCCTGGACAGTGGTGATCTCGGGCCAGTGCCTGAATGGTGCGGCAATCAGGTGCGACGGCAACACCCTTGACTACTGCCTCCGCCATGCAGTCGCCGCGCTTCGTGAGCGCCTTCCGGACGAACTCGACCTGGACTGATCCGCGTTTCGGCGTGGGGCGGTGTCCCGGCGGCTGTCGGTGGCTTACCGCCCCAGCGCCGTAGGCGGCCGGGGTGGCCCGCCGCCGGCCGGGGTTGCCGCCCCGCACCGCGCGGAGCGCGGTGCCTTGACGCGGGGGAGAGCATCAAGGCGCTCGCCTCATACCTCGGTCACTCCGACCCCGGCTTCACGCTCCGGGTCTACACCCACCTCATGCCGTCTAGCGAGGAGCGGACACGCCATGCCATCGATGACCTGCTAGGCCGCTAGTGCTGCCAGCATGTAGTAGCTGAATGGTTCAGCGCACTGATCCGAACGAAAGTCGTGGCGATGCTCGGCCTGGAGTGTCATAGGCGGGCGTTACTGTGCGGGCCGCTGTTCGATTTTCGCAAGGGAAGGACGAAGCTGGTGGGCGGTAGCCGGCGCGGCATGCCAACTCTCTACGGCATCGTGCAGTACTGGAGGGTCAGGTACGGTGAGGTCTTTCCGAACCTGAAAGCGTCCTACATCGGCTGGGGCGAGCCGTTCTGTTTCAGATGTGGCTGGTTGGCGCCGGTGGACGATACCCAGGCAACCCTTGCCGCCGTTTGGAACTCCGCCCGAGGCTGGCTTGACCGAGCACACTTGAAGGACTTGGCTTTCGGTGGCTCCAACGGGCCGGAGAATCTCGTTCCGCTGTGTCGACAGTGCCACGACATCATGGACCCCTGCGAAAGCAGGGCAGAAGCGATTGCATACGTCAATGACGGGATTCCAGCCGATAGCTGGTGGCAGATGCACACGGATGCCGTCTTTGGTTCTGAGGCGAATCTCGACGTTCCCCGCAAGACGAAGATCATGCGGGACACGTACACCCGGTGGGTCGAGCAGATGCGGGTGATGGAAGCTGCCAAACGTGGCGATCCGCAGGCGGTGAAGCGGCTAGAGAGCATTCTGGAGTCGGCTAGACGCAGCGCGGAACGCGAGGGGCGGAGCTTTGCGGTCACCATCGATGACCTCAGGGCAGCCAACCTCGTTGGAGATCGGATCTCGACCGGGTGACGGCCTGGAAACGGCCTGCACGGTACGTCGGCAGGCTCCACCCCTGTTCAGCGAGTGTGCGTTGACCTTGATCCGGCGTACAGGTCGACTCGTCCGTCGCCCACCAGGTCGCCGCCTCCATACGGTCACCTCGCGCGAGGGGGCAGGGACTCAGCGGGCAGGCGCCTGCTCGGACGACGGCGCCCACTCTCGCCTGATCAGCCCGTACACCCACGAGTCGGAGACCTCGCCGTTCACGACGCAGTCTTCCCGCAACGTTCCCTCACGCACGAACCCGAGCTTCTCCAGCACGCGAGCGGATGCCACGTTGCGTGTGTCCGTCTCGGCCTGGACGCGATTCAGGTCCAGCGTGTCGAATGCCCACCGCAGCAAGGCGTGCGCGGCCTCCGTCGCGTAGCCGTGGCCCCACGCCGCATCGTCGTAGCAGTAGCCCAGCGAGGCGCTGCGGTAGTCCGGATTCCACCGGCTCAGGCTGCACCAGCCGATGAACGCCCCGCCGGAGACACGCTCCACGGCCAACCGCGCCCCGGTGCCCTCCTCTGCCATCTGCCGGCACGCCGTGATGAACCGCTCGGCGCGCACACGGTCGCTCCAGGGCGGCGCGTCCCAGTAGCGCAGCACGTGGGCGTTGCCGTGCAGCGCGAAGAGGTCGTTCGCGTCCGCGTCCTCGAAGGGGCGCAGCCGAAGGCGAGCGGTGTGCAGCGTTGGCGTGGGCAGCGACATGCGCGTCACATCCGGGCTTTCAGCACGTCGACCTCGCAGCCTGGCGCGGCCGGGTCGAAGCCGTGCTCCATCAGCCAGCGGATCGCCAGCAGGCTTCGCATCGACCACCACGCGCGGATGACGTCGAGGTCGACGTCGGTGCCGTAGCCGGCGACGACGTCGCCGAGGTGCTCCTCGTGCCCGAGCGTCAGGATGGCGAGGTCGTACAGGGCGTCGCCCTGGCCCGCCTCGGACCAGTCGATCACACCGGTGATCTTGTCGTCGTCCACGAACACATGGGTGATCTGCAGATCGCCGTGCATGAACACCGGAGTCCACGGCCGAAGCGCGGCCTCGGCGACCCGGCGGTTGCGCGTGACCAGGTCAACGGGAAGGACGTCGTTCGTGACCAGCCAGTCGCATTCGGCGTCGAGGCGCGACGCCAGGTCGTCGAGGCGCCGACCGGGCCATGGCGGCAACGGCGCGTCGTGCAGCATCCGTACGGCGGCACCGGCCGCGGCCCACGCCGCCGAAGAGGCGGTCGACGGTTCGCCGAGGCGGCCGAGCGCCGTCCCGGGAAGGGCGGCGAGGGCGAGTACGGGCGGCTTGCGCCACAGGATCTCCGGAGTGGGGATCGGCGCCAAGGCCATCGCCTCGACCTCGACATCGAGGCGAGCCTGATCAGCATCGATCTTTAGGAACACGTCGCCGACGCGCAGGGTCGCGCGCTCGTTGTGGGCGACGACGACCTCGACCTCTTCCACGCCGGCCAGTGTCGCGGAGATGACCACCGACGTCACCGGGTTATTGCGTACGACTGCGCGAGTCGGGGCGGACCTCAGGACGCCGTCCCAGGCTGCGTAAGGGACAGGTCCTTGGCGAGGGACGTGATTCCGTCGGGGTCGGCGAGTGGTATCGACCGGTAGCCCTCGCTGTGATAGAGGTCGATGTTCCGCAGGCTCTTGGCGCCGGTGAACAGCACAACGCGGCGGCATTCCGGTGGGGCGGCGGCTTCGGCGGTACGCAGCAGCCACCGGCCCAGCCCTCGACCTCGCAGGTCGGGTACGACGGCGAGCCGACCCACGTGCCAGTCGGTGTCGACGCGACGGGTCCGCACCATGCCCAGCAGCCGGCCGTCCAGCCAGACGCCCGTAGTGTCCCAGGTCGCCAGCCAGTCCCGTACTTCCTCCAGCGACTCGTGCAGGGCCGGTATGGCCAGGGTGTCGTTGACGACGGCCTCGTCGACCCAGCAGCACCGCTGCAGCACCGTGACCTCGGGCGCGTCGTCGGGGGTCAGCCGCCTCGCGTACGAGCCCGGCAACGGTGCGCTCACCGCCCCGGGTCGCGCGCGTTCGCGCATCGGGCGTAGGGCGTGGGCGAGCCGGACCAGCTCGTCCAGCAGGCCGACACCTGCCCTGTCGCGGGCCCCGTCGGGCCGCAGCCGACCGTTCTCCGTCGCGTCACCGATGCGGATCGCGACCGTGGCGCCCAACGGGACCAGGCGCAGCGTGGTCACCACCTGCTTGGCGTGCTGAACCGACCGGGTGCCCGCCGAGGTGTTGCCGTAGCTGACGAAACCGATCGGCTTCCAGGCCCACTCGCGGCCGAGGTAGTCCAGCGCGTTCTTGAGGGTCGCCGGCATCCCGTAGTTGTACTCCGGCGTGACCGCGATGAACCCGTCCGCCGCGTCGACGATCGCGCTCCACCGGCGGGTGTGCTCGTGCCGGTAGACGCCCGACGACGGGTGTTCCTCCTCGTCCAGGAACGGCAGGTTCAGATCGCCGAGGGCCACCGGCACGAGTTCGACGCCGAGTTCGGCGGCGCGAGGGGCGATGGTCTCGACCAGCCACCGCCCCACGGCGGGGCCGAGGGCGCCGGGGCGCGTGCTGCACATGAGAACCAGGACACGGATCGGTTTCGTTGACATGGAAACGAAGTGTAGATGGTAGATTGATTACATGTCAACGAGACGGTCGGCCGGCGGCGTGCGGTGGTTGGAACCCGACGAGGAGCGGGCCTGGCGGGCATTCCTGCGGGTGATGGTCGCCGTCCAGGCCGGCACGGCGCGCGACCTGGCCGCGATTGGCCTCTCCGAACCCGACTACGAAGTGCTCAGCACCCTGTCGGAGCAGCCCGACCACACCAGCACCCTGGGAAAACAGGCCGACAAGATGGGCTGGTCACGCAGCCGGCTGTCCCGGCACGCCAGCCGGATGGAGGCGCGCGGTCTCCTGCGGCGCGAACCCGACCCGGCCGACGGCAGGGGTTGCCTCCTCGTCCTCACCGCGCACGGGCTGGAGACACTCGACAACGCCGCACCGGCGCACGTCGAATCGGTACGGCAGCACTTCATCGACCGGCTCACTCCGGAAGACCTCGCCGCTATCGAACAGATCGACCGGAGGCTGACAGCACCCCCGACCGATCGCTGAGTGGGGACCGCGTCCGGGCGGGCGAGGGACGGGACAGCAGGTACCCCGTCAGTGCGGCGGCGAGCCCGGCCAACCCGGCCGCCGCGAAGCCGCCCGCCGGCAGGGAAGCGCTGATCGCCACCCCGGTGATCGGGGATCCGAGCGCGAAACCCGCGTTCTGCGCCGAGGATTGCAGACCTGTCGCCTCACCCCGCACGCTCGCGGGCGCCAGCCGACTCACCGCGTCGGCCACCGCCGACAGGGTCGGCGCGGCGAGCAACCCCGCACCGGCAACGGCCGCGCACAACCAGGGCCAACCGTGAGCCAGCCCGGCCGGAACCGTCGCCAGCCCGAGCAGGCCGAGCAGCAGCCACGTGGGCAGCGGTCGGGGGAGCAGGCCGTACGCCAGGCCGCCGACGATGGAGGCCACGCCGTACACCGCCACGACCACGGCGGCCCAGGACACCTGGCCGGATTCTTCGAGGGTGGCGACGATGGCCAGGTCGGTGCCGCTGAGCACCATCGTGGTGCCGAACGCCATCACCAGTACGGCGATCATGCCCCGGCCCAGCCACTCGCGGCGACGCGGGCGGCCGGCCATGTCGGCAGATGCC
The DNA here is from genome assembly GCF_003626655.1 of Micromonospora costi. Classification (GTDB taxonomy): domain Bacteria; phylum Actinomycetota; class Actinomycetes; order Mycobacteriales; family Micromonosporaceae; genus Micromonospora; species Micromonospora costi. The sequence continues at coordinate 877,731 of NZ_RBAN01000002.1, read as the reverse complement.
TCGTGCGCGGCGCGTATCGGCGGGTCGAGCAGGGCGATCCCCGCTCCCACCCGCGACGATCGTCGCGCCGACGCCCCACGCCATCACGCTCGGGGAGACCTCCGCCGCGACGAGGATCACGATCGGTGGCCCCACCACGTACGACAGCTCGCCCTGGACCGATTCCAGCGCGAACGCGGCCCGGCGCTGTGCCGCCGTCGTCATCGCGGCGATCGCCTGCCGGGTCACGAGCTGGACCGGCACCATGAGCAGACCCGCCGCGAAGGCCGCGCCTACCAGCATCCCGTACGACAGGAACGGCACGCCCAGCCAGAACACGACCTGGAGTGCGACGGTGACCAGCAGGACGAGACGCGGGCCCCGCCAATCGATCATGCGGCCGAGCAGCGGCCCGCCCAGCGCCGTCCCCGCCGTCATGGCCGCCGCGACGCCACCCGCCGCGGCGTAACTCAGGTCGAGACCCAGCACGACGTGCATCGTCAGCGCCATCACGTCGGCCGTGATTGCGGTACGAGCGAGCAGCGAGACGCCCAGCAACGGTGTCATCCCGGGCACGGCGAGCACCTGTCGGTATCCGGTCACCACGCGACGCTAGATCGGCCGCCATGTCATAGGAAGTGGTTGGTTTGTTGGCCCCGGCATAATGAGTTCTTATGGCCAGGGATCTGGAGACCGCCCTGCTGCGGTCGTTCGTCACCGCCGTGCGGGCGGGCAGCATCAGCCGCGCCGCGATCGCGCTCGGGCAGACCCAGCCCGCGCTCAGCCAGCAGTTGCGCAAGCTCGAGAGCGTGGTCGGCCGTCCGCTGCTGCACCGTTCGCCGTCCGGCGTCTCGCCGACCCGGGCGGGTGAGGAACTCCTGCCGTACGCCGAACGCATCCTCTCGCTGTCCGCGCAGGCGCTCACCGAAACCGGACGCGCGCTCACCGGCCACTGCGTCGTCGGGTTGCTGGAAGACCTCGCCGCGTCCCAGCTCTCGCAGGCGCTCGCCGACCTGGTCCGGCTGCACCCCGGCGCGACGCTGGAGGTGCTCAGCATCTCCAGCGCCGCCATGCGGGAGGCCTACGACGCGGGCCGCGTCCAACTCGTGCTCGACGCGGTGCCGGACGTACCCGGGCCGCCGCGCTGGACGGTACGCCGGCCGCTGGCCTGGGCGATCGGCCAGGGCGTGGACGTGGCCGCCGATCCGCTGCCCGTGGTGCTGTTCTCGAACCCGTGCACCTGGCGTACGTCGGTGCTGGAGACACTGGAACGTACCGACCGGCGCTGGCGCGTGGCGTTCGAGAGCAACAGCCTGGTCGGTGTGCTCGCCGCGGTACGGGCCGGGCTCGGCGTCGCGGCGCTCATGCCCGCGAACATCGAACCGGTCATGGCCTGCCACGACCCGGACGCCCTGCCCGCTCTGCCGGACGTCGAACTCGGTCTCGCGCGGCACCCACGGACCGAAGGCGATCCGCTCGTCGATGCCGTGGAGACCGCGCTCCGGCGCGTGGTCTGAGGTCCGCGGCTGCCCGGCGCGCCGAAACCGTCGGGCCGCTCACCAGGCCGGTAGGCGGTCGACCTCCTGCTCCCAGTGCTTGTTGAACACCTGGGAGACGCGCTGGGCCATCTCGCCGATCTCCCAGCCGTTCACCTCGACGAGGGTGATCCGGAAGGCGAGGCCGGGGCCTTCGAGGATGAGCGACGGCTCGATGTCGCGGCCCCACGCGTCACCGAAGATGCCGTCCAGCTCGTCGATGGCCGGGTCCATGACCCGGTCGCACAGGTCGTCGACGAACTCCTCGGAGCACTGCTGTTTCCGCCACGCATCGGTGAGGACGACGGTCGCGACGGCTTCCTGAGGGTGACGTCCGAATGCCATGCGACCCATCCTCAGGCAGACAGATGGCGCGAACAAGGGTTGTCGCCGGCGCGGAGGGCGCCAGCGACAACCGTCGAGGTCCGCGTCCGGTCAGGAGGCGCAGGTGTTGAGCATTCCCTGCAGCGCCGACTTCTCGGCGCTCTGGAGCCTGAGACCCCAGGTGTACTTGGTGCGGATCCACATCTTGGCGTAGGTGCAGTGGTAGGCGGTGCGGGACGGCTTCCAGCTGGACGGGTCCTGGTCGCCCTTGGCCTGGTTGACGTTGTCCGTCACGGCGATGAGCTGGGGGCCGCTCAGGTCGTTGGCGAACGACTGCCGGCGGGCGGTCGTCCAGGAGCTGGCGCCGGATCGCCAGGCCTCGGCCAGCGGCACGATGTGGTCGATGTCGACGTCGGCCGGGCTGTGCCAGGTGGCGCCGTCGTACGGGCTGTACCAGCTGCCGGAGGTCGCGGCGCAGGAACTGTCCACGACGACGCCGCTGCCGTCCCGCTTCAGCACGGTCTCGCGGGTGTTGCAGCTGCCCGAGATGGTGATCCAGTGCGGGAACAGGTCCCGGCTGTAGCCGCTCAGGCTGCCCTCGGACGCGACCGTGAGGGCGTTCAGGTTGCTCTGGGCGGTCGCCTTGCTGGGGATGCCGGGCGGGGTGGCTGCGGCCGGTCCGGCGGTGAGGGTGGTCGTGGCTACCGCCGCGATGGCGGCGAGGGTCGCGGCGATGAGCCGGGTACGGCGTCGCACGGTGCCTCCCGAGGCGTTGGGGGTGCGGGGAGCACCAACCTCGCGGACCGGCGTTACCGCGCCCCAACGGCCACGTGACCGTGGCGCCTACGCGTCCTGAAGGGACAGCGGACGTGGTCGATCCATCCCCGGGACGTCCCCGGGACGTCGCGGTGCCCGCCCGGGCACCGCGACGTCGGGTGGATCAGTCGACGGCGGTCAGGTCGAGGTCGCGCAGCCGCTGGGGGTCGGAGAGCACGTCGATGGCGACGATCCGGTCGCCGGTCACCGTGAAGCCCATCACGGACAGCGGGTGGCCGTTCGCCGAGACCACGACGCCGGCCGCCCCGTTGACGAGTGCCGGCCGCACGAACGGCGCGAGCCGCGTGAACATGACGGCCTGCGCGGCGACCTGCCGCGCCCCGCGCAGCGTGACGGTCTGACGGGCGCGCGCTCCACCGTCGGCCCGGAGCACCACGTCTGGGTCGAGCACGGCCACGAGCGCGTCGAAGTCGCCGTCGCGGGAGGCGGCGAAGAACGCGTCGACGATGCTGCGCTGCCGGGCGAGGTCCGGGTCGGGCGCCGGCGCCTGGCCCTGTACGCGGCGTCGGGCGCGGCTGGCGAGCTGGCGCGCTGCGGCCGGCGACCGTTCGATCATGGGGGCGATCTCCTCGAACGGCACGGCGAACATGTCGTGCAGGACGAACGCGAGCCGCTCGGCCGGGGCCAGCGTTTCGAGCACCACGAGCAGCGCCAATCCGACCGAGTCGGCCAGCAACGCCTCCTGCTCGGGATCGGCGCCGGACTCGGGGCTGACGATCGGGTCCGGTACGCGTACGTCCAGCGGCTCCTCCTGCCGGTGCTGGCGCGAGCGCAGCATGTTGAGGCACACCCGGGCCACCACGGTGGTGAGCCATGCGCGCAGGTTCACCACTTCGTCGGTGTCCGCGCGGCTCACCCGCAGCCACGCCTCCTGCACCGCGTCGTCCGCCTCGCTGACCGACCCGAGCATCCGGTACGCGACCGCCCGCAGCCGGGTCCGGTGCTCCTCGAACCTCTCGGTCAACCACTCGTTCTCGTCCACCTGTCACACGCCTCTCTTTCCGGGTGTCCCACCAGTAGACCCGTGGACGCGGGTCGACGTGACCGGGAGATCCACTCCCGGCGGACCGAACGGAGACGATCATGGCTGCACGTGTACTGGTCACCGGCGGCACCGGCACCCTCGGCCGCCTCGTCGTGCCGCAGTTGCGCGACGCCGGCCACGACGTGCGGGTGCTCAGCCGGCACCGCCCCGACGCCGGCGCGGACGGCGTCGAGTACCGGACCGGCGACCTGCGTACCGGCCAGGGCGTCGAGCGCGCCGTGGCCGGCACGGACATCGTCGTGCACCTGGCGGGCGGACCGAAGGGCGACGACGAGGCGACCCGGAACCTGGTGCGGGCCGCGTCCCGCGCCGACGTGCGGCACCTCGTGTACATCTCGGTGGTCGGCGCCGACCGGGTGCCGGTGGCCTGGCTGCGGACCAAGCTGGCCGCCGAACGGGCGATCGCCGACTCCGGCGTACCGTGGACGACCCTGCGCGCCGCGCAGTTCCACGACCTGGTGCTCACCGTGGCGGAGAAGCTCGCGAAGCTGCCGGTCGTGCCGGTGCCGGGCAGCCTGCGGTTCGAGCCGGTGGACGCCCGCGACGTGGCCGAGCGGCTCGTCGAACTCGCGCTGGGCCGGCCGTCCGGCCTCGTCCCCGAGCTGGCCGGGCCCCGGGTGTACGGGATGGGGGAGCTGCTCGGCGGTTACCTGCGGGCTCGCGGCGCCCGGCGGCTCACCGTGCCCGTCCCGATGCCCGGAAAAGCCGGCCGGGCCTACCGCGCCGGCGCGAACCTGGCCGGCGACGGGGCGACCGTCGGGAAGCGGACGTGGGAGGACGTCCTGGCCGAGCGGGTCGGGTCGGGCCGGCTCGGGTCGGCGGTCCGCTGAAACCGCCCGCCGGCCGGCGTCGCTCGACGCGCCGCCCACCCGCCGCACCGCCCACCCATCGCGCCGCCCACCCGTCGGACCGCCCGCCGACCGGCGCCGCTCGACCTGCCGGCCGGCGCGCGGATCGATATCCTTCGCGGCATGCATCGAAGCCGCGTCTACGCCCTGCTCGTCGATGCGCCGCGGGACGAGGCCGAGGGGGCGGCCGCCTTCTGGTCGGCGGCGCTCGGCGTGCCCGCCGAGACGTACGCGCCCGAGCCGCAGTTCACCGACCTGCACGGCGCGCTGCCCGGTCTCGTCCTCGCGGTGCAGGCCGTGGACGACGCGCCGCGGTTCCACCTGGACATCGAGACCGACGACGTCGAGGCGGAGACGGCCCGGCTCGTCGCCCTCGGTGCGACGCAGGTGAACCGGTGGCAGGAGTGCCGCATCCTGCGCGCGCCCGGCGGGCACCTGCTCTGCGTCCTGCCGGTGGAGAGCGCCCCGGAGGTGTTCGACGCCGAGGCGAAGACCTGGCCCTGACCGCGGACCTGACCTGACCGTAAAAGGGGCGGGCCGGGCGAGGCCCGGCGGCCCGGCCGGCCCGGCGCGGATGCCGGCGACGCCGGCGGCAGCGTCGGTCTAGTGGGCGTTCCCGTCGTCCCACACGGCGCCGGCCGGCAGGTACCAGGCGGCGTCGGTGCCGTCGAGCGCGCGGGCGATGACGAGCCGGGCGTGCGCGTCGAGGTCCGGCAGCCGGTCGGGCGCGAACCACTCCACGGCCTCGGACTCGTCGTCGTTGACCCGCGCGGTGCCGCCGAGCAGCCGGCAGTGGAAGCCCAGGTTCAGGTATTCGCACCGGTCGCCGTTCGGATAGTGGTGCGGGTGCGAGACGACGCTGGCGAGCCGGATCGGCTCGACGTCCAGGCCGGTCTCCTCCTGGACCTCGCGGACCACGGCGGTGGCCGGCTGCTCGCCCGGCTCGACGAAGCCACTCACGACCGACCAGCGGCCGTCGTCGGACCGCTTGCCGAGCAGCAGTTCGCCGGCCTCGTTGCGGACGACCGCACTGACGCTCGGCAGCCAGAGCAGGTCGTGGCCGATGTGCTTGCGCATCTGCCGGATGTAGTCGGGTACGCCCACCTCGCGACCCTAACCCGGCCCGTCCGGCGCCCCGGGGACGCGCGACATCCCTCGCGGGACGATTTGTCGGGTTTTGCCCCCACCCGGCCCGAACCGGATCTACTGTGGAGACCGGCGGCGACTTGTGGTGTTCCGGTGGCGGCCGGGTGGTTCGCGGTGCACAGTGATTCTCATGAGCGACAGCGGACGCGGTGAGCACTACTACTGGTGCACCCGACACCACCGGGTCGAGACCGACGCCGACGTGTGCCCGGCGAAGCACGTGCTCGGCCCGTACGCCTCGGCCGCCGACGCGGAGAACGCGCTCCAGCGGGTGCAGGAGCGCAACGAAGCGTGGGACGCCGAGGACGCCCGCTGGGCCGGGGAGGACAGGTAGACGGCGCGGGACGGCCCGCGTCGAGGTACTCCGTGCTCCGCGAGGAGGCACGCGAGAGCACGTCCCCAAGGAGGGAAACCGAGATGGCCGAAGCACAGAAGGCCACCCGCCCGGCCGCGAAACGTACGACCGCGAAGAAGACCGCCGCGGCGGAGCGGAACACGACGGCGGCCCGGACCACCCCCGCGCGGCGGACCATCACGGCCGCCAAGGCCCCGGCGAAGAAGGCCACCGGCGGGGCGGGGCGGGCCCCGGCGAAGAAGACCAGCGCGGCCAAGGCCCCCGCCAGGAAGACGGCGGCCAAGGCCTCGACCACGGCGCGCAAGACCGGCACCACCGCGAAGAAGGCGCCGGCCAAGGCCTCGACGGCCGCGAAGAAGGCCGGCGCGAAGACGACGGCCGCCGCGAGGAAGACCACGACCGCCGCCAAGCGGACCACCACGGCGGCGGCGAAGAAGACGACGGGCGCCGCCCGGAAGACCACCGGGACGGCGAAGAAGACCGCCACCACCGCGAAGAAGACCACGGGCGCCGCCAAGAAGACCACGGCGAAGAAGGCGCCCGCGAAGAAGGCCCCCGCGAAGAAGGCTCCGGCCAAGAAGACCACGGCCGCGACCCGTCCGACGGCCGCCAAGAAGACCACGGCCGCGACCCGTCCGACGGCCGCCAAGAAGGCTCCGGCCCGGCGGACGACGGGCGCCACGGCGACCACCACGCGAAAGGCGGCGGCGAAGAAGACGCCGGCGCGCAAGACCACCACCACGCGTCAGGCGGCCTCGGTGCGGGCCACCACCGCACGGGGCGCCACCACCGCGGCCCGCAAGTCGGCCCGCTGACCGACCGCGCCACCGGCCGACCGGGCTCCGCCCCGGCCGGCCGGTGGCGTGTGCCCCGGCGCATCCGCGTCGCGCGCGCGACTGGCGGATGACGCGGCGGCTGTCAGGATGGACACGTGGTCATCCGACGCGTCCTCGCGCCCCGCATCGATTTCGCCGCGCTCCGCCGGGAACTGAAGCTCCCCGAGGAGTACCCCGCCGCCGCGCTGCGTGAGGCGGACGCCGCGGCGGCCGACCCGCCGCGTCCCGCCACCGACCTGACCGACATTCCCTTCGTCACGGTCGACCCGGCCGGCTCCCGCGACCTCGACCAGGCGATGCACCTCAGCCGCCGTGCCGGCGGCGGCTACCGGGTGCGGTACGCGATCGCCGACGTGGCCGCGCACGTCCGCCCCGGCGGCGCGCTGGAGGAGGAGACCTGGCGGCGGGGCCAGACGGTCTACCTGCCGGACGGCAACGTGCCGCTGCACCCGGAGACGCTGAGCGAGGGCGCCGCGAGCCTGCTGCCCGACGCCTACCGGGCGGCGGTGGTCTGGACCATCGACCTGGACGCCGACGGCGGCACCACCGCGGTCGTGCTGGAACGCGCGCTGGTCCGCAGCCGCGCCCAACTGGACTACGTGGGGGTGCAGGCCGCCGCCGACGCCGGGAAGCTGCCCGAGCCCATCGCCCTGCTGCCCGAGCTCGGCGCCCGGCTCACGGCACGCGGGCTGCGCCGCGGCGCCATCAACCTGCCCCTGCCCGAGCAGGAGGTCGAACGCGACGGCGACGGCTGGCAGCTGGTGCTGCGCGGGCCCGTCGCGATGGAGGAGCACAACGCCCAGATCTCGCTGCTCACCGGGATGGCGGCGGCCGACATCATGCTCGCCGGCCGGGTCGGGCTGTTGCGGACGATGCCCGCCGCGAAGCCGGAGGCGGTGCAGCGGCTGCGTACGGCCGCCGCGCCGCTGGGTGTGCCGTGGCCGGACGGGGCGGGCCCGGGCGAGGTGATCGCCGCCCTGGATCCCGCGCAGCCCCGGGCCGCGGCCTTCATCGACCAGGCGGCCGAGCTGATGCGCGGCGCCGCGTACACCGCGTTCGACGGCGAGCCGCCGCAGCAGCCGGAGCACGGCGGGGTCGCGGCCGCGTACGCCCATGTCACGGCGCCGTTGCGGCGGCTGGCCGACCGGTACGCCACCGAGGTCTGCCTCGCCCTGCACGAGGGGCGTCCCGTGCCGGAGTGGGCGCGGGCGGCCCTGCCGCGGCTGCCGGAGGTGATGGCCACGACCGACCGCACCGCGTCCGCGGCCACCCGCGGCGCCGTGGAACTCACCGAGGCCGTGCTGCTCGCCCACCGGGTGGGGGAGTCGTTCGACGCGGCGGTGCTCGACGTGGACGCGCCGCCCAACGGCCGTTCCCGGCCGCGCCCGCCGGGCGGCACGGTGGCCCTGGACGCGCCGCCGGTGCGCGCCCGCTGTCTAGGCGACCTGCCGCTCGGCGAGCGGGTCCGGGTCCGCCTCGTCACCGCCGACCCGGCTGCCCGCACGGTGCTCTTCGAACACGCCTGACGCTCCGTACGCCACCGATGGCCGGCCAGCGGGGATTGTCACAGTCCCCGGCGCTGCTCGCGGCCCGCCGGGTTTGCGAGGATGAGCCCATGGCATACGACGCGAGCGCGCTGCCCGACGTGTCCGGGCTGACCGTCGGCATCATCGGCGGCACCGGTGACCAGGGGCGGGGCCTCGCCTACCGGTTCGCGCGGGCCGGCCAGACCGTGCTGATCGGCTCCCGGTCCGCCGAGCGGGCCGCCAGCTCGGCCGAGGAGATCGCCGCCCTGCCCGGCGTGCCCGCCGGCACGAGCGTCAGCGGGGCGGCCAACGACGAGGTGGCCCGCCGCAGCGACGTCGTGATCATCGCGGTGCCCTGGGACGGGCACGCCGCCACCGTGGCCGATCTCGCCGAACCGCTCGCCGGCAAGATCGTCGTCGACTGCGTGAACCCGCTCGGCTTCGACAAGCACGGTCCGTACGCCCTCCACGTCGAGGAGGGCAGCGCCGTGCAGCAGGCCGCCGGGCTGCTGCCCGACTCCCGGGTCTGCGCGGCGTTCAATCACGTGAGCGCGCCCCTGCTCGCCGACCCGGAGATCGACCGGATCGATCTCGACGTGCTGATCTGCACGGAGGACCGGGACCTGATCGGCGTGGTTGCCGCGCTGGCCGCCCGGATCCCCGGCATGCGCGGGATCTACGCGGGCCGGCTGCGCAACGCGCACCAGATCGAGGCGTTCACCGCCAACCTGATCGCCATCAACAAGCGCTACAAGGCCCACGCCGGGATCCGCGTCACCGACCTGTGAGCGTCGCCGGGCCGCGCCCGGCTCGGTGTCCCGCCGTGGCGGTGCCCGGGCGCGCCGGACACCGTCACGTCGGCGGACCGCTGTGGACGGCGGCGCGCCGTCAGAAGGTGTGTTCGGCCGCCGGGAAGTCGCCGCCGCGTACCTCGTCGGCGAACCGGCGGGTGGCGTCGGCGAGGGTGCCGGCGAGGTCGGCGTAACGCTTCACGAAGCGCGGCGTCTTGCCGCTGCGCAGGCCCGCCATGTCCTGCCAGACGAGCACCTGGGCGTCGGTGTCCGGGCCCGCGCCGATGCCCACGGTGGGGATGCTCAGCTCGTTGGTGATCCGCTTGGCCACCACCCCGGGCACCATCTCCAGGACCACGGCGAACGCGCCCGCCTCGGCCACCGCCCGGGCGTCGGCGATGACGTCCTCGGCGGCGTCGCCGCGGCCCTGCACCCGGTAGCCCCCGATCGCGTGCTCGCTCTGCGGCGTGAAACCGATGTGCGCCATCACCGGGATGCCGGCGCCGGTGATCGCGGCGATCTGGGCGGCGCAGCGCCGGCCGCCCTCCAGCTTCACCGCGTGGCAGCCGCCCTCCTTCATGAACCGCACCGCGGTCCGCAACGCCTGTGTCGGCCCCTCCTCGTACGAGCCGAAGGGCAGGTCGCCGACGACCAGCGCCTGCCGGGTGGCCCGGACCACCGCGCGGACGAGCGGGAGCAGCTCCTCGGCGGTCACCGGGACGGTGGTCTCGTAGCCGAAGACGTTGTTCGCGGCCGAGTCGCCGACGAGCAGCACGGGGATGCCCGCCTGGTCGAAGATCGACGCGGTGTACTGGTCGTACGAGGTGAGCATCGGCCACCGCTCGCCGCGCTCCTTGGCGGCGATCAGGTCGCGGGTGCGGACCCGCCGGGTCAACGGCCCGCCGTAGAGGGCCGTCACCTCGGTCGGGGTGGACTCCACCATGACTCTCTCCTTCCTCGAGGCCGCGTGCGCGGTCCCCGGGTTCCGCCGCGATCGTCGCACCGGACGACCCGGCGGCGGCAGGGCGCAGTGGAGGATTTCACTTCCGGGCGGCGGGGCTGGACGGTCGGCCCCGTCAGCCGTCCTCGCGCCAGCGGTTGGTGATCGGCAGCCGCCGGTCGCGGCCGAACGCCTTCATCGAGATCTTCGTGCCGGGCGCGGACTGCCGCCGCTTGTACTCGGCGGTATCCACCATCCGCAGCACGCGGTCGACGATCGCCGGGTCGTGCCCGGCCGCGACCAGCCCGTCCCGGCCGAGGTCGCCGTCGACGTAGCCGATCAGGATCGGGTCGAGGACGTCGTAGTCGGGCAGCGTGTCGCTGTCCAACTGGCCCGGGCTCAGCTCGGCGCTCGGCGGCTTGCCGATGGAGCTCTCCGGGATCGGCGGGGTCGCGCCCCGGCGGGTGGCGTCGGCGTTGCGCCAGGTGGCCAGCCGCCAGATGAGGGTCTTCCAGACGTCCTTCACCGGGTTGAAGCCGCCCACCGAGTCGCCGTAGAGCGTCGAGTAGCCGACCGCCAGCTCGCTCTTGTTGCCGGTGGTCAGGACGAGGTGGCCCTCCTGGTTCGACAGTGCCATGAGGATCACCCCGCGGACGCGGGCCTGGAGGTTCTCCACGGCCACGCCGGACAGTGACATGTTGGCCAGGAACGTGTCCACCATCGGCTGGATCGGCTCGATGCGGTAGTCCAGCCCCGTCCGCTTCGCGAGGTCGGCCGCGTCCACCCGGGAGTGCTCGGACGAGTGCTGGCTGGGCAGCGACACCCCGACCACCCGCTCCGGCCCGAGCGCGTCCACGGCCAGCGTCGCCACCACGGCCGAGTCGATGCCGCCGGAGAGGCCGAGCACCACCGAGGGGAATCGGTTCTTGTTGACGTAGTCACGCAGACCGAGCACCAGCGCCTGCCAGACCTCCGCCTCGTCGGCCACCGGCTCGATGAGCCCGCCGGTGGCGGGCGGGCCGGCGGGCGCCGGGAGGCTGTCGCTGACCGTGGCGCGGACGACCCGCATGCCGTCGGCGAGCTGGCCGCCCTCGGCGACCGGCTCGCCGGCCGCCGGCACGTCCACGTCGTGCACCAGCAGGTGCTCGACGAACTGCGGCGCGCGGGCGAGCAGGTCGCCGTCGGCCGCGACGACCATCGAGTCGCCCTCGAAGACCAGCTCGTCCTGGCCGCCGATCATGTTGACGTACGCGATGGGCGCGCCCGCCTCCGCGGCCCGGCGCCGGACCAGCGGGAGCCGGATGTCGTCCTTGTTCAGCTCGTACGGCGAGCCGTTGATGTTGACCACCAGCCCGACACCGGCCTGCCGGCAGGCGGCGAACGGCCCGCCGGCCTGCCAGAGGTCCTCGCAGATGGTGAGCGCCACGTCGACCCCGCCGATGCGCACCACGGTCAGCATGTCGCCGGCCACGAAGTAGCGGTCCTCGTCGAAGACCCCGTAGTTGGGCAGATGGTGCTTGAAGTAGGTGGCCACCACCGCGCCCCGGTGCAGCACGGCGGCGGCGTTGCGCGCGCCCCGGCCCGGCTGGGCATCGCCGGAGACCTGCGGCGGCCCGTCGGCGTCCAGGTAGCCGACGACCACCGGCAGGTCGCCCAGCCCGTCCGACGCGAGGTCCGCGGCGAGCCGGTCCAGGGCCGCCTGGGACGCCGCCACGAAGGAGCGGCGGAACACCAGGTCCTCCACCGGGTACCCGGTCAGCATTATCTCGGGGAACGCGACGAGCTGCGCGCCGGCGTCGGCGGCCCGCCGCGTCCAGGAGCGGACCAGCCGCGCGTTGCCGGCGAGGTCACCGACGGTCGGGTTCACCTGGGACAGGGCGATACGCAGGGTGGGCATGCCCTCATCTTGCCCCAGCGCCGGGGGTCCGACACGGCGGGCGCGGGACACCCCGGCGACCCCCGTGGCCGTGCCGGGACACGGCGGGACGCGCCCCGGACGGTCGCGTAACGTCGGCGTAACCAGGCCGGTGGAGACTGGTCGGTCAGGCCGTACCGGCCCGGCCGGTGGCGGGAGAGCGTGTCACGAGGGGTGGAAGTGGACCGTCAGCAGGAGTTCGTCCTCCGTACGCTGGAAGAGCGGGACATCCGGTTCGTCCGGCTGTGGTTCACCGACGTGCTCGGCACGCTGAAGAGCGTCTCGGTGGCCCCCGCCGAGCTGGAGGCGGCCTTCGAGGAGGGCATCGGCTTCGACGGCTCGGCGATCGAGGGCTTCGCCCGGGTCTTCGAATCCGACATGGTGGCCATGCCGGACCCGACGACCTTCCAGGTCTTCCCGTTCGAGGGTGGGGTCAGCGGCGAGAGCGCCCGGATGTTCTGCGACATCCTGCTCCCCGACGGCAGCCCGTCCTGGGCCGACCCGCGGCACGTCCTCCGCCGGGCGCTGTCCCGGGCGGCCGACCGGGGCTTCACCTTCTACACCCACCCCGAGATCGAGTTCTTCCTGCTGGAGAACGGCCCGATGGACGGCTCCCTGCCGACCCCGGTCGACACCGGCGGCTACTTCGAGCACACCACCCACGCCGTGGCGCGCGACTTCCGCCGCCAGGCGGTGCTCGCCCTGGAGCGGATCGGCATCTCGGTGGAGTTCAGCCACCACGAGGTGGCGCCCGGGCAGCAGGAGATCGACCTGCGCTACGCCGACGCGCTCACCACGGCCGACAACATCATGACCTTCCGGCACGTGGTCAAGGAGGTGGCGCTCTCCACCGGTGTGCAGGCCACGTTCATGCCGAAGCCGTTCACCGACCAGCCGGGCAGCGGGATGCACACCCACCTGTCGCTGTTCGAGGGGGAGCGCAACGCGTTCCACGACGCCGGCGACCCCATGAAGCTCTCCAAGGTGGCGAAGTCGTTCATCGCCGGGCTGCTCGTGCACGCCCGCGAGTACACGGCGGTCACCAACCAGTGGGTCAACTCCTACAAGCGGCTCTTCCCCCAGGCGCTGCCGGACCGCATCACCGAGAGCCCGGCGTACGTCTGCTGGGGGCACCTCAACCGGTCGGCGCTGGTGCGGGTTCCCGCGTACGGCAAGCCGAACTCGGCCCGGGTCGAGGTGCGTTCGCCGGACTCGGCGGCCAACCCGTACCTCGCCTTCGCGGTGCTGCTGGGCGCCGGCCTGAAGGGCATCGAGGAGGGCTACGAGCTGCCACCGGGGGCCGAGGACGACGTCTGGTCGCTGACCAGCGCGGAGCGCCGGGCCATGGGGTACGAGGCGCTGCCGGAGAACCTGTCCGAGGCGATCGACGTGATGGCCGGCTCGGAACTGGTCGCCGAGGTGCTGGGCGAGCACGTCTTCGACTTCTTCCTGCGCAACAAGCGCGCCGAGTGGGAGCAGTACCGCCGCGAGGTCACCCCGTACGAGCGGCAGCGTTACCTGTCCCTGTAACCCGGCGGCGGCGCACGGGGCTGCCGGGGTGGTGCGCGCCCGCTATCGTCTCGATCACCGCGCCGGCACCCCCGCCGGCGCCGCGGTGTCGGGAGGCAGTCGGTGCTGGAGGATCTGCTCAGCGGGGCCTGGCAGAGCATCGTGTTCGGAGTCGTCGGGGTCGCCCTGCTGGCGGCCGGTTTCGTGCTGGTGGACCTGCTCACACCCGGCAAGCTTCGGGAGCTGATCTGGGTGCAGCGCAACCGCAACGCGGGTCTGCTGCTCACCGCCAACCAGCTCGGCGTCGCGGCGATCGTGTTCACCGCGATCCTGACCAGCTACAGCGACTTCGCCAAGGGGCTCGCCTCCACGGTCATCTTCGGGCTGCTCGGGCTGGGGATCATGGCGTTGGCGTTCTTCGTCCTCGACCTGCTCACGCCGGGCCGGCTCGGCGAGATCATCTGCACCGACGAGCCGCACCCGGCGGCCCGGGTCAGCGCCGCCACCCACTTCGGCGCCGCGCTGATCGTCTGCGCCAGCATCGCCTGAGCGGCGGTCGTCACACCCCGGTCGTAGGTTGCGGGTGTGAACCGGACCGACCGCCTCTACGCCCTGGTCGAGGAGCTGCGCGCCGTGTCGCCGCGGCCGCGCAGCGCCCGCTGGCTGGCCGCCCGCTTCGAGGTGAGCAGCCGCACCATCGAGCGCGACATCGGGGCGTTGCAGCAGTCCGGGGTGCCGATCTGGGCGGAGCCGGGCCGCACCGGCGGCTACGTGCTCGACCGTGCCCGCACGCTGCCACCGGTCAACCTGACCGCCGGTGAGGCGGTGGCCATGGCGCTCGCGCTGCACCGGCTCGGCGGCACGCCCTTCGCCGCCTCCGCCGCCGCCGCGTTGCGCAAGCTGGTGGCCGTGATGCCGCCCGCCGACGTCGCCGAGGCGCACCGGCTCGCCGGCCGGGTGCACCTCATCGGCGACGGCCCGGTGACGCCCGTCCCGGCCGCCGTCGCCGACGCGGTGCTCGCGCGGCGGGTGCTGCGCATCCGGTACGCCGACCGCGCCGGCGCCGACTCGCTGCGCGACGTGGAGCCGTTGGGCTACCTGGGCAACTCCCGGCACTGGTACCTGCTGGCGTGGTGCCGCCTGCGGGACGAGATCCGCGCCTTCCGCACCGACCGGATCCTGTCGGTGCACCCGCTCGCCGAGGCGGTGACCCGGGAGCTGCGCCCCGAGGACCTCGACATCCCCCACGACCGGGTCCGCCCGCTGAGCCTCGTCTGACCGCGGAAAGTCCGGCGGGAAACACCGACAGGACGCTGTCGCGGACGCGGCCGAGGCTTGTTCCCGACGGCGCCGGCCACCCGGCCGGCGCGTGGAACGGGAGGCCACAGATGACCATCAGCAACGCCGTCACCTGGTTCGAGATCGGCACAGAGGGGCCCGACGAGGCCCAGCGGTTCTACGGCGACCTGTTCGGCTGGAGCTTCACCGAGGAGGGCACCGCGGAGGCGTCGTACCGGACGACCGAGGCCCGCGGTGACGGCATCGGCGGCGCGGTCCGGGGCACGGGCGGGGCCGGCCCGAACTACGCCATCTTCTACGTGCAGGTGAGCGACGTGCCGGAGACCTGCCGCCGGGCCGAGGCGGCGGGCGGCAAGGTGCTCGTGCCGGCCCGGACCAACCCCAACGGCCTCAGCCTCGCCCACCTGCTCGACCCGGCCGGCAACCGCGTCGGCGTCTTCACGCCCCCGCCGGGCGCCTGATCCACTCCAGGACGGCGGAACGGCGGTGTCCGAGGGTGGTGGACACCGCCGTTCCGCCGGTACCGCGTAGGACGCGGGGCGACGCCCGACGTGGTCCGGGGCGCCGGGCCCGGCCGGGTCACCCGGCCGGGCCCGCCGACCGGTCAGCTGCCGGTCGTGCCCTCGGGCGTGCTGTCGGGCGTGCCCTGGTCGGTCCGGTCGCCGTGGCCGCCCCAGCCGCCGTGCCGGCCCGGCCCACCGAACCCGCCGGGGAACACGCCGGCCTCGACGGCCTCGGTGATCGCGTCGGCCTGCTCCTGGGTGAGCTTGCCGTCCTTGACCGCCTGGTCCAGCCGCTCCTTGAGCTGGGCCTGCCGCTCCTCGGTGGACGGACGCTCCGGCCGGTCGCCCTTCGGGTGGTCGGCCTTCTGCTGCTCGCGCACCTTCTCCAGGGCGGCCGTCACCTTGTCGGTGGAGACCCCCAGCTCCTTGGCGAGCGCCTCGGCGAACTCCGCCTGGCGATCGGCGCGCTGCTGCTGCCGGTCACCCTTGTCCGGGGCGCTGGCGCTCGGCGTCGGGGTGCCGTTGTCGGCGGCGAACGCCATGGTCGGCGCGGCGACGCCGACGCCGAGTACGCCCGCCGTGGCCAGGCCGGCCAGCAGGTGCTTCTTCCTGATCGTGCGGGACATGTTCTCTCCAGCTCGTCGGTTGGTGGTGCCCTGACCTCACCGACGGTGACGGGACAGTCTTGGCGCGACCCGTGGCGAGGCTGTCAGCGGGCTGAAAATCGGCCCTGCCGACCGGGACAAACCGGTTGTCAGGGTCGGCGGAGCCCGGCAGGGTGGGCCGGCGAGAGCCGCCGAGGAGAGGAAACCGCGTGACCGACACCCGCATCCGGGAGATCACCCTGACCGATCCGGGCACCGGCCCGTACGGCATCACGGCGGGCCCCGACGGCGCACTCTGGGTGACGCTCGTCCACGCCGGCGGCATCGCCCGGGTCGGCGCGGACGGCGACGTCCGGACCTGGCCGCTCGACGCGCCGGACAGCCGTCCCCTGATCATCACGCCCGGCCCCGACGGCGCCCTCTGGTTCACCCGCTCCGGGGACGACCGGCTGGGCCGGATCACCACCGACGGTCGGCTCAGCGCGATCGCGCTGCCCGCCGGCACCGGCCCGTGCGGCATCGCCACCGGCCCGGACGGCGCGCTCTGGTACGCCGGGATGAACTCCGACACGGTCGGCCGGGTCACCCCCGACGGCACGGTGACGGCGTTCCCGCTGCCGGTGACCGGGGCGTTCGCCTCGATGGTGGCCGCCGGCCCGGACGCCGTCTGGTGCACGCTCAACCAGGCGAACGCCGTAGCCCGGATCGGCCTGGACGGCACGGTCGACGTGCACCCGGTACCGACCGCGCAGGCGGCGCCGGTCGGCATCACGGCCACGGCCGACGGCGTGATCTGGTTCGTGGAGATCGCCGCCGGTCAGCTCGGCCGGATCGACCGGGACGGGCGGGTCGAGGAGTTCCCGTTGCCGGACCGTACGGCCCGGCCCCACGCGATCGTCGCGGACGCGGCCGGCGGCGCCTGGTACACCGAGTGGGGCGGCAACCGTGTCGGCCATGTCGACGCGGCCGGGCGGATCGAGACGTACGACCTGCCCACCCCGGCCTCCGAGCCGCACGGCATCACCGTCGCCCCCGACGGCACGGTGTGGATCGCCCTGGAGATCGGCCGCCTGGCCCACCTCAAACCCTGACCCCCGGACCCCACCCACCCGGCCGCCCGCCCCGGTGATCAAGAGGTTCGCGTCACGATCCGCCGCGGATCCGACGCAAACCTTTTGATCACCAGGAGACCGCGGGACCGGTCAGCGGACGGCGGCGGCGACCGTGAGGGTTTTGGCGTCGACGTCGAGGGTGGCCTCGGTGCCCACGGGGACGGTGAGCTGCCCGACGCCGTGCCCGATCGGGAGGCCGCCGAGCACCGGCACGCCGAGGTCGCCGAGACGCTCGGCGAGCACCTCCGAGACGGTCACCGACCAGCCGTCCGCGCAGTCGGTGAACTGGCCGACGGCCACCCCGGCCAGCCCGTCCAGCGCGCCCGCGCGACGCAGCTGCGTGAGCATGCGGTCGACCTTGTACGGCGGCTCCTGCACGTCCTCGAGGAGCAGCACGGCCCCGGTGAGGTCCGGCATGTCCCGGGTGCCGAGCGAGGCGGCGACCAGGCAGAGGTTCCCGCCGAGCAGCGGGCCGGTCGCACGCCCCGGGACGCGTACGTCGTACGTCTCCTCGTCGGGCAGCGCGGCCACGGTCACCGGCTCGGTCGTCATCAGCGCGGCGTGCAGCGACTCCGCCGAACGCAGCGGCGTGCGCTCGTCCCGCCAGGCCGCCCCCGGACCGTGTACGCCGGCCAGCCGGGCGCCGCGCCACAGGGCCAGCTGCAACGCGGTGATGTCGGAGAAGCCGGCCACCACCTTCGGGTCACGCCGGACGGCGGACATGTCGATGGCGTCCACGACCCGCTGGGCGCCGTACCCGCCCCGGGTGCAGATCACCCCGCGTACCTCCGGGTCGGCGAAGGCGGCGTTCAGGTCGGCCGCCCGCAGCTCGTCCGCGCCGGCCAGGTAGCCCTCGCGGGCGTACGCGTGGGGCGCCAGCACCGGTCGCAGGCCCCAGCCGGTGAGCAGCTCGATGCCGCGGGCCACCCGCTCCGGCCGGGTCGGGCCGGAGGGGGACACCAGCATCACGGTGTCACCGGGACGCAGCACGGGCGGACGCAGGACGGTGGCGGTGGCGGCGCTGGTCACAGCGGCAGAGCCTATCCCGTACCGGACGGATCGGCCGGGTGAGCGGCGGTCCACGCGGACACCGCCGGGCGGCGTTCGGGCGTACGGGGTGGCACCCGCTAGCCTCGACGTCGTGGCAACCGCGTTGGTGATCGAGAACGACCCGACCGACGACCTGCGCCGGCTGGGGGAGTGGCTGACCGAGGCCGGCCTGGACCTGTGGGTGGTACGCCCGCACGCCGGTGACGAACTACCCGCCGACCTGGAGGGCTACGCCGCGCTGGTGGTCCTCGGCGGCGAGCAGCAGGCGTACCCGCTGGCGGACGGCTCGCCCGGCGCGCCCTGGTTCCCGGCTCTGGAGGGGTTGCTGCGCAAGGCCGTCCGGTACCGGGTGCCGACGCTGGCCGTCTGCCTGGGCGCACAGCTGCTGGCCACGGCCCATGCTGGTCAGGTCGAGCGCAGCCCGTCCGGGCCGGAGATCGGGCCGGGCGTGGTGGGCCGCCGCGACGCCGCGGAGCGCGACCCGCTGTTCCGGTACGTGCCGCTCATCCCGGACGTGCTCCAGTGGCACGCCGACGAGATCACCGAGCTGCCCCACGGCGCGACCCTGCTGGCCGCCTCCACGCGCTACCCGCACCAGGCGTTCCGGCTCGGCGACCGGGCCTGGGGGCTCCAGTTCCACATCGAGTGCGACACCGCCATGATCGCCGACTGGGCCACCGACTCGGCCCAGCTCGCCGAACTGGGCTACGACCCGGAGCTGGTGGTGGCCGCCTGCGACGCGGTGATGGCCGACATCGAGGAGGTGTGGCAGCCGTTCGCCGCCCGGTTCGCGGCGCTGGCCCTCGGCGAGCTGGACGACAGCCTGCCCCGCCAGACGCTGCCACTGCTCGGGCACTGATGAGCCGGCCGACGAGCGCACCCGGCCGGCTGGCCCGGTACGGCTTCGGCACGGCCCAGGGCGACGGCGGCGCCCGCGCGGCCGACCTGCTCGGGCCGGACGGGCTCGACCTGTGGCGGCCGGACCGGCAGGAACCGGTGGACGAGCGGGCCGCGGAGCTGCTCACCGCGCTGTCCCGGGCGGCCGACCCGGACCTGGCGCTGCGCCAGCTGCACCGCATCGTCGAGGCCGAACACCGCTTGCAGGGCACCGCCACGACGTCCGGCGCCGATGCGCACCCGACCGCCCCGGCCAGCGCCGCACCGCATCCGACCGCCACCACGGCGGGCGCCGCGGCGTCGGCCGCCCCGGCCGGCACCGGGGCGCGCCCGGCCGCCACCACGGCGGGTGCCGCAGCACCGGCCGGGGTCGGCGTGCGTCCGGCCGCCACCACGGCCGGCGCGGCCATCGCCGGCCCGGCCGGCTCCGCGCTGCTGGAGGCGCTGCACGCCGATCCGGGACTGCGTCGGCGCCTGATCGCCGTGCTGGGCGCCTCCTCGGCGCTCGGCGACCACCTGGTGGCCAACCCGGACCAGTGGACCGTGCTGCGGACGGCGCCGGACGGGCTGGCCCCACCCGCCGAGGGGCGGCTGGGGACGATCGGCGACGGCAACCCGATCGCCGCGCTGCGGCAGGCGTACCGGCTCGCGCTGCTGCGGATCGCGGCGGCCGACCTGACCGGCGGGCGGGGGCTGGAGCAGATCATGGCGGCGCTCTCCGCGCTGGCCGACGACACGCTGCGGGCGGCGTACGGGATCGCCGTGGCGGAACTGCCGGAGGGCACGGCGGTGCCCCGGCTCGCCGTGGTGGCGATGGGCAAGTGCGGCGGCGACGAGCTGAACTACGTCTCCGACGTGGACGTGATCTTCGTGGCCGCCTCGGACGACGACCTGGCCGCGGCCACCACGATCGCCACCCGGCTGATCCACATCTGCGGGCTCGTCGCCTGGCCGGTGGACGCGGCGCTGCGCCCCGAGGGCAACCGCGGGCCCCTGGTGCGCACCCTCGCGAGCCACCTCGCCTACTACGGCCGCTGGGCCCGCACCTGGGAGTTTCAGGCGCTGCTCAAGGCCCGCCCGGCCGCCGGTGACCTGGAGCTGGGGCAGGAGTGGATCGACCAGCTCGCCCCGCTGGTGTGGCGGGCGGCGGAACGCCCGGAGGCCGTCGAGGACGTCCGGGCCATGCGCCGGAAGATCATCGACAACATCCCGCCGAAGGAGCTGGAACGCGAGATCAAGCGCGGCCCGGGCGGGCTGCGTGACATCGAGTTCGCGGTCCAGCTGCTGCAACTCGTGCACGGCCGCGGTGACGAGTCGCTGCGGGTACCGGGGACGATCCCGGCGCTGCGCGCGCTCGTGGCCGGCGGGTACGTCGGCCGTGCCGACGGTGAGGCGCTGTTGCGCGGCTACCGGTTCCTGCGCGGCGTGGAGCACCGGCTCCAGTTGCAGGGCCTGCGCCGTACCCATACCGTCCCGACCGACCCGAACGCCCTGCGCTGGCTGGCCGCCGCGCTGGGCTACACGGCGACACCGGGGCGCAGCGCCGTCGAGGAGTTCCGCGCCGAGTGGGTCACCCACGCCAGTGAGGTACGCCGGCTGCACGCCAAGCTGCTCTACCGGCCGCTGCTGGAGTCGGTGGCCCGGGTGCCGGCCGACGGGCTGCGGCTGACCCCGGAGGCGGCCCGGCACCGGCTGGAGATCCTCGGCTTCGGCGACCCGGCGGGGGCGCTGCGCCACCTCCAGGCGCTCACCGGCGGGGTGAGCCGCACCGCGGCCATCCAGCGCACGCTGCTGCCCGTGCTGCTCAGCGAGTTCGCCGACGCGCCCGAGCCGGACCGGGGGCTGCTCAACTACCGCCAGGTCTCCGACAAGCTCGGCAGCACCCCCTGGTACCTGCGGCTGCTGCGTGACGAGGGCCCGGTCGCCCGCCGGCTGGCCCGCGTGCTTTCGTCCTCCCGGTACGCGGCCGACCTGCTGGCCCGCGAACCGGAGGCGCTGCGGCTGCTCGCCGAGGAGAACGAGCTGGTGCCCCGGCCCCGGGACGTGCTGTACGAGGGCTTCACGGCCGCGGCCGCCCGGCACACCGATCCGGTGGAGGCGACCCGCGCCGTGCGGGCGCTGCGCCGCCGTGAGCTGGTCCGGATCGCCTGCGCTGACGTGCTGTGCCGGGCCGGCTCGCTGGCGCCCACCCCGACCCGCCCGGACGGCGGTGGCCGCCGCGGCGCCGCCCTCACCGAGGTGGCCGCCGTGGGCGCCGCCCTCACCGACGTCACCGACGCCACCCTGGCCGCCGCGCTGCGCACCGCCCGGGCGGCGCAGCCGACGCCGCCGGGCCTGCGGTTCGCCGTGATCGGCATGGGCCGCCTCGGCGGGTACGAGTCGAACTACCTGTCCGACGCCGACGTGCTGTTCGTCTACGACCCGCCGCCCGGCGCGGACGAGAGCGCGGCCAGCGCCGCCGCGCACGGCGTCGCCGAGGAGCTGCGCCGGCTGCTCGGCATGCCCGCGCCCGACCCGCCGCTCGGCGTGGACGCCGACCTGCGCCCGGAGGGCCGGCAGGGGCCGCTGGTGCGCAGCCTCGCCGCGTACGCGCAGTACTACGCCCGCTGGTCGCGGGTGTGGGAGGCGCAGGCGCTGCTGCGGGCCCGCTTCGTCTGCGGCGACGCCGACCTGGGCGCCGAGTTCGAGGCGCTGGTCGACCCGGTCCGCTACCCGGCCGACGGGCTGACCCGCGAGCAGATCGTGGAGATCCGGCGGATCAAGGCGCGGGTGGAGCACGAGCGGCTGCCCCGGGGCGCCGACCCGGCCACCCACACGAAGCTCGGTCGCGGCGGGCTCGCCGACGTCGAGTGGGCCGTGCAGCTGCTCCAGCTGCGCCACGGCGGCGCCGTCCCGGCGCTGCGCGGCACGCGTACGCTCGACGCGCTCTCCGCCGCGCGCGACGCCGACCTGGTCGACCCGGCGGACGCCGCGGCGATGGCGGCCGGCTGGACTCTCGCCGCGCAGGTCCGCAACGCCCTCATGCTGGTGCGGGGCCGGGCCGGTGACCAGCTGCCCCGGCACGGCGTGGAGCTGGCCGGCGTGGTACGACTGCTCGGTGCCGACGACCCGGGGCAGTTCCTCGACGACTACCTGCGCACCACCCGCCGCTCCCGTGCGGCGATGGAGCGGGTCTTCGACGCCTGAGCCCCGGCGTACGCTGCTCGGCACCCTCGTGGTGGCGCTGCTGCTGGCCGCTGCGTTCCTGCTCGCCCCGCCGATGGGCACCGACCTGTCGGCGCAGGTGGCCCGCGCCGGCTTCGCGGAACGCAACGGCCTCGCCCCGGTCGACTTCTCCTGGTACGGGGGTGTGGGCCAGTTCGGTTACAGCCTGTTCACCCAGTTCCTCGGCGCGGCGCTCGGCGTACGCGTGGTCGGGGCGGTCGCGGCCGTGGCGTCGGCGGTGGCGCTGGCCTGGCTGTTGCTGCGCGGGCGGGCCCACCGGCCGCTGCTCGGCGGGGTCGTGGGCGCGGTGGTGCTCGTGGGAAACCTGGTCAGCGGGCGGATCACCTTCGCCGTCGGCCTGACCTTCGGACTGCTGGCCCTCTGCGCGGTGTGCGGATCCCGCCTGCCGCGGTGGGCGCGTCTCCTGCTGGCGGCGGTGTTGGCGGCGCTGGCGACCGCGGCCAGCCCGGTGGCCGGCCTGTTCACCGGGCTGGCCGGGGGAGCGCTGCTGGTCGTCGACCTGTGGCGGGGCGGGTGGCCGCCACGCCGGCTCCGGGCCGAGGGCCTGGTGCTCTGCCTCGCCCCGGTGGTGGCCGTCGCGCCGATGGCGCTGCTGTTCGGCAACGGTGGGCGGCAACCCTTCACCGCCGAGTCGATGCGGATCAACGTCGCGCTCGCGGTGGTGGTGCTCGCGCTCGTGCGGGTGCGGGTGGTGCGCGTCGGCGCGGCCCTCGCCGTGGTGCTGCTGGTGGCGGCCTACTACCTGCCCAGTCCGATCGGCTCGAATACGCTGCGCCTGCCGATGCTCTTCGCGTTCCCGGTGGTCGCCGCGTTCGTCCGGCTCGGCCCGCGGTGGCTGGCCGCCCTGCTGGCCGTCCTGGTGTGGTGGCAGTCCCCGGTGATGACGAGCGACCTGTACCGGGCGGGTTCCGCTCCCACGCGGGCGGCCTTCTACCGTCCGCTGCTCGACGAGCTGGACCGCCGGGCGCCGCTGGGACGGGTCGAGGTGGTGCCGCTGCGGGACCACTGGGAGAGCGCGTACGTGGCGGAGGCGGTACCGCTGGCCCGGGGCTGGGAGCGGCAGGTCGACGTCGAGCGCAACCCGCTGTTCTACGGTTCCGGCCCCCAGCCCGCCGAGTACGGGGAGTGGCTGCGCCGCAACGCGGTCAGCCTCGTGGCGGTGGCCCCGGACAGCGCCCCGGACCGGTACGCGCGGGCCGAGGCGGCGCTGGTGCTGGCCGGTCAGCCGTACCTGCGCGAGGTGGCCCGGCCGGGCGGTTGGCGCCTGTACGAGGTGGTCGACCCGGCGCCGCTGGTGTCCCCGCCGGCGGCGCTCGTCGGGTCCAGGACGGCCGGGGTGCGGTTCACCGTTGACGCGTCGGCCGACGTCCTGGTCCGGGTGCGCTGGTCGCGGTGGCTGTCGCTGGAGGGCGTAGCGGGGTGCCTCGCGCCGGGCCCGGACGGGTGGACGAGCGTCCGCGTCCGCGAGCCCGGCCGGTACGCGGTCACCAGCAGCCTGTCACCCTCTCGTCACTGTTCGTAGCTACTGCCGGTTCCGACCATGCCCACGTGGGTGCCGCGCCGGTCCGGCTGGCAGCATGTCCGGGTGCCTTCCCACCTCGCGCGCTGGACCGGCCTGGCCGGCGCGGCGCTGCTCGCCGTCGCCGCGTTCCTCGGCGGCGCGATGCCCCATGGCGACCTGCGCCCCACCCCGGTCAGCATCTGGCAGGGCCCGAACGGCCCGGTGATCCTCGTCAGCTGGCTGGTCGGCACCGCCGTCATGGCGTACGCGTGGTGGTCCCTGCGCGACGGGGTGCCCTCGACCCGCTGGGCGCTGGTCACCGTGGGGCTCTGGCTGCTGCCGCTGCTGGTCACGCCGCCGATGGGCAGCCGGGACGTGTACGCGTACGCCTGCCAGGGCGCGAGCTACTCGGGCGGTATCAACCCGTACGAGCAGGGTGTCTCCGCGCTGCCCTGCCCCTGGCTGGACAGCATGTCCTACATCTGGCGGGACACCCCGGCGCCGTACGGACCGCTGTTCGTGATGCTGGCCGGCGCGATCGTCACGGCGACCGGGTCCCTCGTCGGCAGCATCGTGCTGTTCCGGCTGCTCGCCCTGGCCGGGCTCGGCCTGGCCGCGGCCTGCCTCCCGGTGCTGGCCCGCCGCTGCGGCGTCCCGGCCGGCCGGGCCGTCTGGCTCGCCCTGGGCAGCCCGCTGATCGGCGTGCACCTGGTCTCGGGCACGCACAACGACGCCGTGATGGTGGGCCTGCTCGTCGCCGGGCTCGCGGTGGTCGCCGCGCGACCGGGCCGCCCCGGCTCGCTGCTGCTCGGGGGCGTGCTACTCGGGCTGGCCGGCGCGATCAAGGCGACCGCGCTGGTCGTGGTGCCGTTCGCGGCCCTGGCCGCGATCGTCGGCGGGTACTCCATCCGGGCGCTGCTGCGCCACGGCGGGTGGGTGGTCGGCGGGGCGGTCGCCACGGTCGTCGGGGCGACGGTCGCCGCGGGCTTGAACTTCGGCTGGATCAGCGGCCTGGAGCAGGGCAACCTGGTGGTCGCGTGGACGTCACCGTCCACCGCGGTCGGGCAGACCGTCGGCTACCTCGCGCTGCCCTTCGGCTGGCACGGCGACCCGCTGCCCGTCACGCGCGGCATCGGCATGGCGGCGCTGGCCGTCCTGCTGGTCTGGCTCTGGTGGCGGGCCCGCACCCGGGACCCGCTCTGGCACGCAGGCCTGGCGCTGGCCGCCACCGTGGCGCTCGCCCCGCTCTTCCACCCCTGGTACTGGACCTGGCCCCTGGCCGTGCTCGCGGCCACGTCGCGGCACCGGACCGGGTGGTTCACCGTGGTGGCGCTGGTCTCGGCGTTCCTGGTGCTTCCCGACGGCACCGGCCTGCCCCGGTACACCAAGACGGTGGGCGCGCCCCTGATGACGCTGTTCGTGATCGTGGTGGTGGTCCGCTTGGTACGGTCGGCTCGGGCGGCCCGCCGGCAGGTCGCCGCGACCTGAGGAGAGTGCGCCGGTGACCGGAGCCGGCGCCCCGGCACCGCCGAGCGGCGGCGAGCCCGACGCGACCACCACCCGGTACGCCGGCCTGGCGCGGTACGCCGGCCTGGCCGGCGCGGTGCTGCTCGCGGTCGCCGGACATCTCGGCGGGGCGTTGCCGTCGGCGCCCCTGCGCACCACCCCGGCCACCATCTGGCAGGGCCCGCACGGCCCGCTCGTGATCGGGGCGTGGCTGGTCGGCACCGCGCTGCTGGCCGGCGCCTGGTGGTCGCTGCGCCGGGGCGCTCCGTCGACGGGCTGGGCGTACCGCACCGCCGGGCTCTGGGCGGTGCCGCTGCTCGTCACCGCGCCGCTGGGCAGCCGGGACGTCTACTCGTACGCCTGCCAGGGCTGGGCGTACGCGCACGGCGTCGACCCGTACACCACCGGAGTGGCCGAGGCGGGCTGCCCGTGGGTGGACACCGTGGCGCCGATCTGGCGGGACACCCCAGCGCCGTACGGGCCGGTCTTCGTGCTGCTCGCCGCGCTGGCCGTGCTGCTCGGCGGTGGACTGACCGGCACGATCGTGTTGCTGCGGCTGTTCGCGCTGGCCGGGGTGCTGCTCGCCGCGCTCTGCCTGCCCGGGCTCGCGCGGGCGGCCGGCGTACCGACCCGGCGCGCGGCATGGCTGCTGCTGGCCTGCCCGCTGGTCGGCGTGCACCTGCTCGCCGGCGCGCACAACGACGCGGTGATGCTGGGCCTGCTCCTGCTCGGCCTGCTGGTGCTCGTCCGCCTTCCGGGCCGGCCCCGGGCGCTGCTCGTGGCGGGGGTGCTGCTCGGGCTCGCGGTCGCGGTGAAGGTCACCGCCGTGGTGGTGCTGCCGTTCGCCGCGCTGGCGGCGGTGCACGGCCGCTACACCGTACGCGCCCTGCTGCGCGACGGTGCCTGGCTGGCCGGCGGTGTGCTCGCCGCGCTGGTGGGCGGCTCGTTCCTGTCCGGCCTCGGTGTCGGCTGGGTCGGCGGCCTGAACCGCAGCGGCGACTCCGAACAGTGGACCTCGCCGCCGACCGCGGTCGGCTTCGTGGTCGACTACGCCGGCGCGCTCGCCGGCCGGGAACCGAACGCCGTGCCGGTGGCCCGGGTGGTGGCGGTGCTGCTGCTCGCCGTACTGCTGGTGGGCCTCTGGTGGCGGGCGTGGACGGCGCTGCGCGGGCTGGGCGACGCCCGGCAGCGCGTGGCCCGGCTGGCCGCCGCCCGCCCGCGGGTGACGCTGCGGGGCGCCGGGCTGGCGCTCGCCGCCACGGTGGCCCTGGCGCCGGTGTTCCACCCCTGGTACGCCACCTGGCCCCTCGCGCTGCTGGCCGTCGCCGCGACCCGGACGACGTGGTTCGTGCTGCCCTGCGCGGCCGCCACGTTCCTCACCCTGCCCGACGGCACGAACCTCGCCCGCTTCTCGAAGGCCCCCGGCGCGATCGCGATGACCGCCCTGACCCTGGCCCTCCTGGTCGCCCTGACCCGCCTGACCCTCCTCCCGCCTCGCCGCCGCACCGGCCCCGCCGGCCCGGCCGGCCCCGCCGAGCCCCGGTGATCAAGAGATTTGCGTCGTTTTCGATCTCCGATCGCGCCGCAAACCTCTTGATCATCGCGGGATACGGACCGTTGGCGGCCGGGGTGGGCGGTCAGCGGGGTCAGCGGGGGGTGAGGTTGGGTGAACGGGTCGGGCGGCGGCGGATGGCGAGCGCCAGCGGCAGCAGCGCGGGGCCGACCACCCCGATCACGACGGCCGTCGCGGCGAGTTCGGACCAGACCGCGACGCTCGTGCGGGCTCCGTCCATCGCTCCGGCCAGCGGCTGCAGCGCGAGCAGGCCGACGGGGGTGAGCAGGATCAGCGCCGCCCAGATGCCCCGGTGATCGGCGCGCACGGCGAGCCCGGCCGCGAGCAGCACCGCCACCGCGAGCAGCGCGACGGCGGCAACCGGCAGCACCGGCACGGCCGTCCAGATGTAGTAGGTCCCGCCGAATCTCTCCGGGGACAGCAGGTGCAGGTTGGTCCCCGCGAGGGCGACGACGCCCACCGCGACCGGTGGCGCCGCCCGCAGCGGCGCCGGCAGCGCGTCCGGTAGGCCGAGCGCGACCAGGCCCAACGCGATCTGCGGCAGCAGGACGAACAGCGGCGGGCGGGGCAGGCCGACCAGCGGGGCGGCGGGAACGAGGCCGAGGGTGAGGAGCACGGCGAGCGCGACGGCCCGGCGGGCCCACCGACCGGGGGCCAGCGCGTACACGACCGCGGCGAGCAGCCAGGCGATCCACGCCCCGATGCCGAGCGAGACGAACGGCCGCGCGGCGGGCAGGGTGAGGTCGGCTGGAGGTCGCAGTTCCAGCAGCGACCAGGCCGCGGCGAGCGAGGTCGCGGTGAGGAACGCGAGGACGGCCGCGAGGCGTACGCCCGGAAGCAGGTCGGCGGCCCCGGCGGCCCGCAGCCGCTGGCGGAGGCCGCCGCGCAGCAGGTCCGCGGCGTCCGCGGGGGAGGGCCAGCGCTGACCCGGGCCGGCGAGGTCGAGGTACGTCCCGACGATCTCGGCGCCGCGCGAACGGCGGTAGTCCGCGGGGTACGCGCGCAGCAGGCGCAGGTAGCGGCGCTCCAGGTCGCTCATGCGAGCCCTCCCGCGAGGCGGGGAGCGGTCGCGCCCGTGGCCCGTTCGCGCAGCCGGGCGGTGGCCGCCTCGACGTTGCGGCGCAGCCGGTCCGTCTCGCTGCTCAGCGTGGCCTCGCCGGCCGGGGTGAGCCGGTAGTAGCGGCGCAGCCGGCCGTCGACCACCTCCTCCCGCTCGACGTCGACCAGGCCGGCGTCGACGAGCCGGTCGAGCGCGCCGTAGAGGGTGCCGGGGCGCAGCGCGACGCGGCCGTCGGAGAGGGCGGCGACCTCACCGATCAGGCCGTAGCCGTGCATGGGCTCGGTGGCCAGCGCGGTGAGGATGAGGAAGGTGGGTTCGCGTAGCGGTGTGTCCATGCCGTCAATATATCGGACGCGAAGGTATATCGGGGGGCGTTACAAGGCCGGGGCCGGTCCCCACGCGTCACAAAGGACCGGGCCGGCTCCGCGGGTGCGGAGCCGGCCCGGCCGGGATGGAGTGTGAGGTCAGCAGTCGAAGTACAGCGCGAACTCGTGCGGGGTCGGGCGGAGGCGGATCGGGTCGACCTCGTTGGCCCGCTTCCACTCGATCCAGGTGGAGATCAGGTCCGGCGTGAACACGCCGCCCTCGAGCAGGTAGTCGTGGTCACCCTCGAGGCGGTCGAGCACCGCCGGCAGGGAGCCCGGCACCTGCTTGACGTCGCCCCACTCCTCCGGCGGCAGGTCGTACAGGTCCTTGTCGATGGGCGCCGGCGGCTCGATCTTGTTACGGATGCCGTCGAGGCCGGCCATCAGCATCGCCGAGAACGCCAGGTAGACGTTGGCCGACGGGTCCGGCACGCGGAACTCGACCCGCTTGGCCTTCGGGTTGCTGCCGGTCACCGGGATGCGGGTGCAGGCCGAGCGGTTGCGCTGCGAGTAGACCAGGTTGACCGGCGCCTCGAAGCCCGGCACCAGGCGGCGGTACGAGTTGACCGTCGGGTTGGTGAAGGCCAGCAGCGACGGGGCGTGGTGCAGCAGGCCACCGATGTACCAGCGGGCGGTGTCGGACAGGCCGGCGTAGCCGGTCTCGTCGTAGAACAGCGGCTCGCCGTTCAGCCAGAGGCTCTGGTGGGTGTGCATGCCGGAGCCGTTGTCGCCGAAGAGCGGCTTCGGCATGAACGTGGCGGTCTTGCCGTTGACCCACGCCTCGTTCTTCACGATGTACTTGAACAGCTGGAGCTGGTCACCGGCGTGCAGCAGGGTGGAGAACTTGTAGTTGATCTCGGCCTGGCCGGCGGTGCCCACCTCGTGGTGCGAGCGCTCCACGGTGAAACCGGTGTCGACCAGCCGGCGCACGATCTTGTCACGCAGGTCGGCGTAGTGGTCGACCGGCGGCACCGGGAAGTAGCCACCCTTGTACGCGGTCTTGTAGCCGCGGTTGCCGCCCTCCTCCTCGCGACCGGTGTTCCACGCGCCCTCGATCGAGTCGATGTAGTAGAACGCCTGGTGGGGCGAGGTCTCGTGGCGGATCGAGTCGAAGATGTAGAACTCGGCCTCCGGGCCGAAGTACGCGGTGTCGGCGATGCCGCTGGCCGCCAGGTAGGCCTCGGCCTTCTTCGCCACGTTGCGCGGGTCCCGGCTGTAGGGCTCGCGGGTGAACGGGTCGTGGATGAAGAAGTTCAGCGCGAGCGTCTTCTGCGCGCGGAACGGGTCGATGAAGGCGGTGGCGACGTCCGGGAGCAGGAGCATGTCCGACTCGTGGATCGCCTGGAAGCCACGGATCGACGAGCCGTCGAACGCGAGGCCGTCGGTGAAGAGGTCGTCGTCGACGGACTCGACCGGCAGGTTGAAGTGCTGCATCACGCCGGGCAGGTCACAGAAACGTACGTCGACGAACTTCACGTCCTCGTTCTTGAGGTATCGCAGCAGTTCCTCGGGGTTGGCGAACACACGTCCTCCTGGCACGTCCACTGGGTGGCTAGGCTCTCTGGCGACGCTATGGCCGGGCGGTTGCCCGGCCGTGTCTTGAGTGTTTCTGCCGTGTTACGTCCCTCGCGGAGCGTCATCGATGCTGCTCGTCCGCGCCGGGCCGGCGGGCCGCGGCGCCGGTCCGTGCCATTCTAATGACGAATACTCCTATGAGTCCGAATTCGCGTGCACCGCTGCGGGCACGCCGGTCCGGGCCCCTCGAACCCTGCTGGATACCCTTGACCGCTGTGACCAACCCCCGTGACCAGCGCCCGGTGCCACCCGCCAGCGACCCCTCCTTCACCCCGCCCACCCTGGGCCGGCGGTTCGGGGCGCTGATCATCGACTGGGTGCTCTGCCTGCTGGTGTCGGGGATCTTCGCCGACCCGGTCAGCGACGGGTGGGCCCCCGTCCTCGTACTGATCCTCGAGTACGGCTTCTTCCTCGGGCTGTTCGCCCAGACCCCCGGCATGTACATCACGAAGATCCGCTGCCTGTCCTGGCTCGACGGCGGCCGGATCGGGCTGCTGCGTGGCCTGCTGCGGGGGCTGCTGCTCGCGCTGGTTGTCCCCGCCCTGATCATGGACGCCCACCGCCGCGGTCTCCACGACCGCCTGGCCGGCTCCGTAATAACCCCGGCGTAAGCCCCGCCCGCGCCCCCCCGAGCAGGCCCTGCCCCCCGCCCGCCCTGCCCCCGCGCCCCGCCCCGCGCCCCTCTGCCCCCGCGATCTTGCATTTTCTGCCCCGGCATAGGGGACATAAGCCGCGAATGAGGGGCCGAAACTGCAAGATCGCGGGGGTGGAGGGGTTGTGCGCGTCCCGCCTCGGGGTGTCGCGCTCTCCCGCGCGCCGATCTTGCACTTTGTGCCCCGGTATAGGGGGCATAAGCCGCGAACTAGGGGCCGAAAGTGCAAGATCGCGGAGGTTAGGGCTGGTGCGCGGCCTCCGCCCGTGAGCGTCGCGCTCTCCTGCGCGCCGATCTTGCACTTTGTGCCCCGGTATAGGGGGCATAAGCCGCGAACCAGGCGCCGAAAGTGCAAGATCGCGGAGGCAGGGCAGGGCAGGGCGGGGCGGCGCGGGGAACGCGGGGACGCCGGGACGGGTTGGGCAGACGTGAAGAGCCGGGCCCGACGGGTCCGGCTCTTCGCGTACGCGATGGGGGTCAGCGGCCTCGCATCTGCCGGAACGCGCCCCGCGGCGGCCGCATGTTCTTGGGGATGGCGCCCTTGGGCAGCTGCGGCCGGGCGCTGAGCGCCTTGAGGCGCTTGTCGAGCGCGTTGACGTCCTTGCCGCTGAGGGTGCGCGGCAGCCGCATGATGGTCATCCGCAGCTTGCGGATCGGCAGCTCGCCCTCGCCCTGGCCGATCACGTAGTCGTGCAGCGGTGCCGAGCCGATGACCTTGGCGAGGCGACGCTTCTCCTGGCCGAGCAGGCCGCGTACCCGCTGCGCGTTCCCCTCGGCCAGCAGGATCACACCGGGCCGGCCGACGACCAGATGGACCATGTCCATCTGGGTCGTGGAGCTGACGGCCGGGGTCACCCGCCAGTCGCCCCGCATGCTCTCCAGTATCTGCGCCGCCGCGCCCGGCTGCCCCTCGGCGGCGTTCATCATCGCCTTGTTGGAGCGCAGGTTGAGCACGATCAGCACCGCGAGCAGCGTGAGCAGGATGCCGATGGGCAGCCAGATCCAGCTCCAGAGGATCACTGCGACCACGGTGAGCGCGAGCGGGATCAGCACCGCGGCCGCGGTCAGTGGCGCGAACCACCGGTCCTGCTTGGCGGTGAACTGGAACACCATCCCGATCTGCTTCAGCCGCTGGCCGAACGAGACCTTCTCCTGGGGCTTTGCCATGCCGAAGAGTCTAGTGGTCACCGTCGCCCCCGTTGATCCGCGGCCGGGGTGGCTGAGTACCTTACGCGGCCCGGGGCGCCCCGCCGCCGTAGGTAAGGAGGGGGTGGCGGGCGAAGATCGGGCGGCGTACCCATGCCCCGGCGGCACCTTCGGGCGAAGAGTCGATGTCAGCAGATGACCACGACCGCACGACAGGAGCCCGAGATGTTCGGCAACGACGCAGAGTTTCTTCTCTCGCTACACCGCAGCCACGCCGCCGAGCTGCGCGCCGAGGCGGCCGCCGACCGGCTCGCCCGGTCGCTGGCGCGCCGGCACGCCCGTGACTGGTTCGGCCGCCGGCACCACGCCGGCCGTACCGGAGACGCCCGCCGGTGACCGCCCCGGCCGTCGCGGCGAGCAGCGGCCCGGCCACACCGCCGGCCGCCGCCGGGACACACCGCGACAGCGGCGCCGGCCCGGGCGCCCCGCCCGGCGCCGGCAGGAACGACCCGGCCGCGACCGGCGCCGGCAGGAACGACCCGGCCGCGACCGGCGCCGGCAGGAACGACCCGGCCGCGACCGGCGCCGGCAGGAACGACCGGGCCGAGGTCGGCGCCGGCAGGAACGACCCGGCCGCGACCGGCGCCGGCAGGAACGACCGGGCCGAGGTCGGCGCCGGCAAGGACGACCGGGCCGAGACCGGCGCTGGCGGGGACGACCCCACCCCGGCCGGCGCCGGCAGGAAGGACCCCGCCCGGCCCGGCACCGGCAGGGATGAATTCGCCCCGGCCGCCGCCGGGAGAAACGGCGGCAACGGCCCGGCCGGCAGCGACGGCGCCGGCCCGGGCGCCGCGCGGGGAACCGGCGGGCACGGTGCCGGCGCCGCGCGTGGCATGCTCGATGCCGTGACCGTACGCGCCGCCAGCACCGTCCTCGTCGGTCGCCAGCGTGAGCTCGCGGCCCTGCGCGACGCATTGGGCCGGGCCCGGGCCGGGGAGCCCGCCACCGTCCTCGTCGGCGGCGAGGCGGGCGTGGGCAAGACCCGGTTGCTGGAGGAGTTCGGGCGGGTCGCCACCGACACGGGTTCGCGGGTGCTGGTCGGCCAGTGCCTGGAGCTCGGTGAGGCCGGCCTGCCGTTCGCCCCGTTCGCCGCCGCGTTGCGCGAGGTGCTGCGCCGCGACGGCGCGGAGGTGTTCGCCGGGTACGAGGCGGAGTTCGCCCGCCTCCTGCCGGAGTTGGCCCGGGTGCCGTCCGGA
This sequence comes from Micromonospora costi, assembly GCF_003626655.1. Taxonomy (GTDB): domain Bacteria; phylum Actinomycetota; class Actinomycetes; order Mycobacteriales; family Micromonosporaceae; genus Micromonospora; species Micromonospora costi. The sequence goes on along the minus strand of NZ_RBAN01000002.1, from coordinate 844,820 downwards.
GCCGGCACGGCGGCCGTGATGCCGCTCTCCGACGCCCCCCGCGGCTACCTGTTCGACCTGGTGGCCGACCTGTTCCAGCGGCTCGCCGATGCGCGGCCGCTGGTGCTGGTGATCGAGGACCTGCACTGGGCGGACCGGTCCACCCGCGATCTGATCGGATTCCTGGTGCGCGCGGCCCGCCCGGGCCGGCTGCTGCTGACCTGCACCTACCGTACGGACGAGTTGCAGCGCGGCCACCCGCTGCGCCCCTTCCTCGCCGAGCTGGACCGCGCCCGGGGCGTCGAGCGGCTCGAACTGGCACGCCTGGACCGCGACGGCACCGGGGCGATCCTGGCGGATCTGCTGGGCGCCGAGCCGGCCGCCCGCGCCGTCGACGACATCCACGACCGTACGCAGGGCAACCCGTTCTTCATCGAGGAGCTGGCCGCGGCCGGCGACCCGATCGGCTGCGCCGCCCTGCCGGACACCCTGCGCGACCTGCTGCTCGCCCGCGTCGACCGGCTGCCCGACCCGGCGCAGCGGGTGCTGCGGATCGCCGCCGCCGGCGGTACCCGCTTCGCCCACCAGCTGCTCGCCGAGGTGGCCGGGCTGCCCGAGCCCGAGCTGGAGGACGCGCTGCGCGCCGCGGTCGCCGCGCAGCTGGTGGTGGCCGATCCGGACGGCGACTACGAGTTCCGCCACGCGCTGGTGCGGGAGGCCGTGCACGACGAGTTGCTCCCCGGCGAGCACGCGCGGCTGCACGCCCGGTTCGCCGCGGCCATCGAGGCCCAGCCGCACCTGGTCGCCGCGGGCCGGGCGCCGGCCGAGATCGCCCATCACTGGTACGCGGCGCACGACCACCCGCGCGCCCTCGTGAGCGCCCGCGCGGCCGCGTGCGCGGCCGCCGACCGGTACGCGTACGCGGAGCAGAGCCGGCTGCTGGAACGGGTGCTGGAGCTGTGGGAGCTGGTGCCCGACGCGGCCGACCGGCTCGGCATGGACCACCTCGCGGTGCTGGAGGAGACGCTGGCCGCCGCCATCACGGCCGGCGACTACGCGCGCGCGCTCACCCTGGCCCGGGCGGCGCTGGCCGAGGTCGACGGCACGGTGGAGCCGCTGCGCAAGGCGCACCTGCTGCACCGGCGCGCCCGGATGATGGCCATGCTCGGCAAGAGCGACGGGCTCGCGGACCTGCGGGAGGCGTACCGGCTCGCGACGGTCGTGCCGGACGGGCCGGAGCGGCTGAAGCTGCTCGCGGACGTCGCCGCCCAACTGGCCCGGATCGACCCGGTGGACGGCGTCCGCACGGCCGTCGAGGTGCTGGCCGCGGCCGAGGCGGCCGGTGTGGACGCCACGCTGCTGCCCACCCAGCTGACGGTGCTGTGCCGCCGCGACGACTCGTCCGACCTGGGGTTGGCCGAGCTGCGCCGCACCGAGGCAGCGGCCCGGGCGGCCGGTAACGTCCCGGCGCTGGTGAGCGCGCTGGTCCACCTGTCCGACGTGCTCTTCGAGCGGGGCCGGTACGAGGAGTCCGCGCAGGCCGCCGCGGACGGGGTGAGCGAGGCCCGCCGGGTCGGCATCAGCCGTTCCACGGGCGCGTACCTGCTCTCGAACCGGGCCGAGGCGTTGATCGCGCTGGGCCGGTGGGCCGAGGCCGAGGAGGTGTGCGCCGAGGCGGCCCGCATCGACCCGCCCGGCGTCACCGGGCTGCACTGGCTCCAGCTCCGGGCCGGGCTGCGGCTGGCCCGCCAGGATCCCGCGGCGGACGAGACGGTGGGCCGGGCGTTGAGCTTCCTGACCCGCCCCTACCTGCACCCGCACCAGCGGCTGCCCGTCCAGGAGCTGCGGCTGGAGGCGGCGCTCGCCGCCGACGACCGGGTGGAGGCGCGCCGCGCGGCGGAGGCCACGCTGGCCGACGACGCGGTGGCCACCTGCCCGCGGTACGGCTGGCCGCTGCTGGGCGTCCTCGCCCGGGCCGCCCGGCACCTCGACGACGAGGGGCTCACGGCCCGGGTGGCGGCGCTGGCCGCGACGGTCCCGGTGCGGTTTCCGGTCGAGCGGGCGTACGCCGCCGAGGTGCGCGCGACCGTGGCTCCCACGGCCGACCCGCTGGGCGACTGGCGTACGGCCGTCGGGGCGTGGCGGGAGGGCGGCCAGCCCTATCCGTTGGGGCGGGCGTTGCTGTCGCTCGCCGAGGCGGCGGCGCTGGCGGGGGAGCGGGACGAGGTGGCCGAGGCCGTGCAGGAGGCGGCCGCGATCGCCGACGCGCTCGGTGCGGTGCCGCTCGCCGAGCAGGCCGCCACCCTGGCCCGCCGGGTCGGCCTGCGCGGCGCGGCCCGCGGCCGGCCGGGCGCCGACCTGCTGACCGATCGGGAGCGGGAGGTGCTGCGGCTGGTCGCCGAGGGACACAGCAACAGCCGCATCGCCGAGCGGCTCTTCATCTCGCCGAAGACCGCCAGCGTCCACGTCTCCCGGATCATCGCGAAACTCGACGTCACCAACCGGGTCGAGGCGGCCGCCCTCGCCCATCGGCTCAACCTGCTGGCCGACCCCGCTCCCCGCTGACCGCCCGGCACCGCGACCGCCGTGTCAGCGGACGACCGCCGTGTCAGCGGACGACCGCCGGGTCAGCCGGTGACCGGCGGGTCAGCGGGCGACCGCCGGGTCAGCGGGCGAACGGCGACTGCGGCAGTGCGGGCAGCGGTGGGGGCTCGTTGCGCGAATCGATGTAATCGATCTGCCAGCGTACGAGGGTGGGCGCCGCGAGCCGGCCGAGTTGTGACCCGAAGATCCCGGCCATGATCACGAGCACCAGGGCCGCGAGAACGAGCAGCCAGCTCCGCAGGAGTGCCCGGCGGTCGACGGGTGGGCCCGGTGGCAGCCCGTTCCGGAGACCACCCTTCGCCCCGAACGGCCAGGGAGGGCCGATCACAACCACGACAGCACCTCCTGGGCGACGGCGGTGGCCCCGTCGACGACCGCCGGCTCGGTGGCGCCGACCGTTTCGTACCGGACGTAGACGAGATAGGTGCCCAGGCAGGCGCTGAGGTGGACGGTCCGGGCGGCGTCGGAGGCGCTCTCGAAGTAGTAGGAGCCGCCGTCGCCGAGTGCGACGCGGTGGTTGGTGCGGTTGATGGGTTGCAACAGCGACCCTTCCCGCCGGATGCACTCCGGGCCTCGGCCGTCGTGCCGGCCGATGTGGACCAACGCGACCCAGAGCGAGGCTCGCGCGCCGTCCACGGCGGATCGGCTCTCGGCCTCGCAGGTGTTGGAGCGGGTCCCGGCGGTGCTCCCCTCCTCGCCCTCGGCCTCCAGCGGCCCGCGGTTCGGTACGAGAACGTCGAACACCTCGGGGCGGATGAGCTGGCAGACCGGGGGCGGCCCCGGTGGGTTGACGGTGACGTCCGCCCAGGCCCGCCGTAGACCGACCTCGGCGGCCATCAGGACGCAGAGGGCCAGCACGGTGAACCGGACCCAGCCCCACGACACCACGGCACCAGTGTGGACATGGCCGTCAATGAGCGGGACGGTCAGCCGAGGGGCAGGTAGATGCGGTAGCCGTCGATGGTGATCAGGTCGAGGCTGCCGGGGGTGGCACGCATCCGGTCGTCCAACCGGGACGCCAGCGGGGAGCCGGCAGGGGCGACCCAGGCCGGCGCCGCCGCGGCCGCGACCGCCCGCCGGTACGGGGCGTACCGGTCGAAGCCGGGGCTCAGGTCGTCGTCCACCACCGCGCAGACGACGTCCTCGCCGCTGGCGAAGGTGAGCCGGTTGCAGGTCCAGTAGCCGGCCCGGACGTGCCGGACGCCGAGCCCCCGCAGCGTGTCGACGAGGTCGGCGTGCCGGGCCTCGGCGGCCCGGGCGGCGGGCGCGGTGCCGGCCGCGCGGTAGGTCGCGTAGCCGTTGCCGGCCACGGTCGCGGCGAGGACGGCGACCGCCAGGACGGTGGCGGTGGCACCCCGGGCGGCCGCCCGGGACGTCGCGGCGCGCCACAGCGGCCAGAGCAGCGCCGGCAGGGAGACGAGCAGGCAGGACAGGTAGCGGGAACTCTCCACCGGGGTCCGCCCCGCCGCGCTGCTCAGCGTGTACGCGGCCAGGGTCGCCGCCGCGGCCGCCACGAGCGCGAGCCGGACCGCCCCGGCCACCCGATCGTCCGCGAGCCGCACCGCCCCGGCTGCCCGGCCGTCCGCGCCGGGCCCGGTGGCCCGGCCGGGATCGGACGACCGGGCGCGCAGCGCGTTCCAGGCGGTCACCGCGCCGAGGACGAGCAGCACGGGTAGGGCGAGCGCCCACCAGAGCTGCCAGGTCGCGCAGTGGCTCGGCGAGCAGAGGCCCATCCCCAGGGGCGGGCCGAGCAGCAGGCCGCCGTGCAGCCGGTCGGCCCAACCGGCCGGGTCCTCCGCGCCGCTGTTCGCGGCGGCGAGTACGGCGGACAGCGGGCTGCGCCCGGTCGCCAGGCTGTGCCCGAGCAGGGGCGCCGCGCCGGCCAGGGCCGCGAGACCGAGCGTCACTCCGGCGCGGCCGCGCAGCTCCCGCCACCGGAAGCCGAGCAGCACGGCGCCGGTGCCCGCCACGTACGGCAGGATGAGCGGGTCCACCCAGAGCATGAGCCCGGCGACGAACCCCCACGCCGCCCAGCGCGGCAGCCGGCGGCGCGGGCGGCCGGCGCAGAGGTCGTACGCGAGCAGGGCGAGCGCGGCCGCGGCGGGACTCATCTCGGGGTAGCCGCCGCCCGCGATGAGCTGGTTCTTGACGATCCGGTCCGAGCCGAGCGCCAGCAGCACGACGACCAGCAGCGCGAACCACCGGTCGCCGGCGAGGCGCACCGTCAACCGCCAGGCGAGCACCACGAACAGCGCGTACAGCGCCAGCGTGGGCAGGCGCAGCCCCAGCACGGACGGCCCGGTCAGCGCGAGCACCGGTGCGGCGAGGTACGCCTCCAGCGTCCCCATGTACGTCTGGCCGTAGAACCAGACGGGGAAGTCCTGCCCCCGGGCGATGTGCAACGCGGCCAGCCCCATGGTGGCCTCGTCGCTGTTCGTGGGCGGGGCGTCCCAGGCCAGCAGGGCGAGCCGGTAGCCGACCCCGGCCAGCAGGGCCAGGGCGGTGAACACGCCGACCAGCCGGGCACGCGCGGAGACCGGCAGCGCCCAGGGCGCGCCGGTGGGCTCGTGGCGTACGCCGGCGGTCATCGCCAGATCATGGCACCCGGCCGCCGGCCGGCGGCGCAGCGGGTCAGCCGGCGGTGACGGCGCTGCCGTCGCGGGCGTCGAGGGCCTGGCGGTAGAGGCGGCCGGCGCGGTACGAGGAGCGCACCAGCGGCCCGCTCATCACCCCGGCGAAGCCGATCTCCTCGGCCTCCTCGCGCAGCTCGACGAACTCCTCCGGCTTGACCCACCGCTCGACGGGGTGGTGGCGGGGGCTCGGGCGCAGGTACTGGGTGATGGTGATCAGCTCGCAGCCCGCCTCGTGCAGGTCGCGGAGCGCCTGCGACACTTCGCTCCGCTCCTCGCCCATGCCCAGGATCAGGTTGCTCTTGGTGACCAGGCCGGCCGCGCGGGCCTGCCGGATCACGTCGAGGGACCGCTCGTAGCGGAAACCGGGGCGGATCCGCTTGAAGATCCGCGGCACGGTCTCGACGTTGTGCGCGAGCACCTCGGGGCGGGCGCCGAACACCTCGGCGAGCTGCTCGGGCACCGCGTTGAAGTCGGGGATCAGCAGCTCGACGCCGCAGCCGGACTGCAGGGCGTGGATCTGCCGGACCGTCTCGGCGTACAGCCAGGCGCCGCCGTCGGGCAGGTCGTCGCGGGCCACACCGGTGATGGTGGCGTAGCGCAGGCCCATCGCGGCGACCGACTCGGCGACCCGGCGGGGCTCGTCGGCGTCGAACTCGGCCGGCTTGCCGGTGTCGATCTGGCAGAAGTCGCAGCGCCGGGTGCACTGGTCGCCACCGATGAGGAAGGTGGCCTCCCGGTCCTCCCAGCATTCGTAGATGTTGGGGCAGCCAGCCTCCTGGCAGACGGTGTGCAGCCCCTCGCGCGAGACGAGCCCGCGCAGCTGGGTGTACTCCGGGCCCATCTTGGCCTTGACCTTGATCCACGGCGGTTTGCGCTCGATCGGCGTCTCGGCGTTGCGGGCCTCGATCCGCAGCATGCGCCGCCCCTCGGGGGCGGGCGTCGCGGTACGCGCGGCCTGGCCGGTCGTCGGCGCGGAGTGCTCGATCGTCACGAAACCGAGCCTACGCCGGACGGCGGCTGTCGATGTACGTCGGGCGACCGGCGTCACGTCCCCGGACCTTGTGACGCCGGACACCGGACCGGACAAAACTCCGTTACAGCCGGGGGTGATCGCTGCTATCGTCCCCGGCAACTGCGATGACGGAGCCGAGTAGCGGCCCGACCCGCCAGTGCAGAGAGCCGCCGACGTGCTGAGAGGCGGTCTGGCGACGGCCCGTGAAGACCCTCCCGAGCAGCGGGAGGAACGGCCGTGCGCCCAGTAGAGCCCGCCGTCTGGCCCACGTCACGGGCGACGAACGAGGCCCCCGCCTGCGCGGGGGCGAAGGTGCGGTGGCACCGCGAGGACCCGCTCGCCCGCGCCTCCCGGGATCGCGTTGCGATCGACAGAGGAGGTACGCCGTGCAACGCATCCTTTCCCAGCAGCTCCCCACCCACGTCGGCCGGACCGTCCGGATCGCCGGCTGGGTGCACCGCCGTCGGCTGCTCAAGGCCGTGACGTTCCTGATCGTGCGGGACGCCGCGGGCCTGTCCCAGGTGGTGGTGACCGACCCGGCCGTGCGCGCGCAGGTCGAGGCGCTCACCGAGGAGACCGTCGTCGAGGTCACCGGCACGGTGGTCGCGAACGACGTGGCGCCCGCCGGGGTCGAGCTGACCGACCCGGTGGTACGTCCGCTCGGCCCGCCCGCGGTGCCGCCGCCGTTCGACCTCTACCGGCCGGCGCTCACCGCGAGCCTGCCCACCCAGCTCGACAACGCCCCGGTCGCGCTGCGGCATCCGCTGCGGTCGGCGGCGCTGCGCGTCTCGGCGGCCGGCGTGGCCGGCTTCCGGGCCGCACTCGACGCCCGGGACTTCGTCGAGATCCACACGCCGAAGGTGGTCAGCTCGTCCACCGAGTCCGGCGCGAACGTGTTCGCGCTGGACTGGTTCGGCCGGCCCGCGTACCTGGCGCAGTCGCCCCAGTTCTACAAGCAGCTCATGGTGGGCGTCTTCGAGCGGGTGTACGAGGTGGGGCCGGTCTTCCGGGCCGAGCCGCACGACACCGTCCGGCACCTCGCCCAGTACACGTCGCTCGACGCCGAGTTGGGTTTCGTCGCCGACCACCGCGACGTGATGCGCGTGCTGCGGGACGTCGTCGCCGCGATGCTGGACAGCGTCGCGGAGCGGGCCGCGGGCGCGGTGGCGACGCTGGGGCTTCCGCTCCCGGCGGTGCCCGCGGAGATCCCGGCGGTGCACTTCACCGAGGCGTTGAAGATCGCGGGCGCGCCGGCCGACGAGCCCGACCTCGCCCCGGCACACGAGCGCGCGCTTGGTGCGTGGGCGCAGCGCGAGCACGGGTCGGACTTCCTCTTCGTCACCGGGTACCCGATGGCGAAGCGCCCGTTCTACACCCACCCGGACCCGGCCCGGCCCGGCTACAGCAACGGCTTCGACCTGCTCTTCCGTGGGGTGGAGCTGGTCACCGGCGGTCAGCGGCTGCACCGGCACGCCGACTACCTGGCCGCGCTCGCGCAGCGGGGCGAGCCGGTCGAGCCGTACGCGGGCTACCTGGACGCGTTCCGGCACGGGATGCCGCCGCACGGCGGTTTCGCCATCGGCCTGGAGCGTTTCGTCGCCCGCCTGACCGGCGCGGCCAACGTCCGTGAGGTCACCGCGTTCCCACGGGACCTGCACCGCCTCACACCCTGACCGGGTGATCGCGTCCGGCATCCGGGTACCCCTCGCCGTCGGCGAGGGGTACCCGGCCGCGGGTCTGCGCCGTTGTTCCGCCGTGGCGGCGGATCGTCAGCGGTTGGCGGGGGCGAGAGGGGTGACGACCCCCGCGGGCGCGACGGGCAGGCAGCGCTTGTGCTCGGTGGCCCGGTACCGGGCGACCAGCGCCTCCTCCACCTCGACCGGGACGGACCCGCCCTCCAGGTACTCGTCGATGTGCTCGTACGCGAGGCCGAGCGCGTCCTCGTCGAGCTTGCCCGGGGCCAGGCTCTCCAAGTCGGCCGTGGGCGCCTTGCCGACCAGGTCGGCGGGGGCGCCGAGCGTCGCGGCGATGGCCCGCACCCGCCGCTTGGTCAGCCCGGTGAGCGGTACGACGTCCGCCGCCCCGTCGCCGTGCTTGGTGAAGAAGCCGGTGACCGCCTCGGCCGCGTGGTCGGTGCCGACCACCAGGCCGCCCAGCGCGCCGGCCACCGCGTACTGGGCGATCATGCGCTGCCGGGCCTTGACGTTGCCGTGCACGAAATCCTGCTGGGCGGCGTCGCGGAAGGTCAGCCCACCCGCGACCAACGCGTCGAGCGCGGCGTCGCTGGCGGGCTTCACGTCGACCGTGAGCACCCGGTCGGGCCGGATGAACGCCAGCGCCGCCTGGGCGTGGTACTCGTCGGCCTGCACGCCGTACGGCAGCCGCATGGCCACGAACGTCGCCGGGTGACCGGCGTCGCGGGCCCGTTCGACCGCGAGCTGGCAGAGGCGACCCGCGGTGGTGGAGTCCACCCCGCCGCTGATGCCGAGCACCAGCGCGGACAGCCCGGTGTCGACCAGGCGGTCGGCGAGGAAGACCACCCGGCGTTCGATCTCGGCGGCGGCGTCGAAGACCGGCGACACCTGGAGGTCGGCGGCGATCCGCTGCTGCGTCGTCAGCGCTTCGGTCACGGGGATCCCTTCGGTGTCAGGCGGGGCCCAGCAGGTCCCAGCGGTTGCCGGCGATGTCGCGGAAGACGGCGACCGTGCCGTACGCCTCGGTGCGCGGCGGCCGGACGAACTCGACGCCGGCGTCCACCATGCGGCGGTACGTGGCGTCGAAGTCGTCCACCCGCAGGAAGAAGCCGACCCGCCCGGCGACCTGGTTGCCGATAGCGGCGGCCTGCTCGTTCCCGTCGGCCCGGGCGAGGAGCAGACCGGTCTGGGCACCGGGCGGGCGGACCACCACCCAGCGCTTGGGGCGGCCGTCGTTGGTGAGCGACGGCTCGTCCTCGGCCAGCTCGAAGCCGAGAACCTCGGTGAAGAAGGCGATCGCCGGGTCGTACTCGGCGACCACGATGGTGACGAGGTCGATCTGCATCCGGGTCAGGACTCGACGGCCGTGAGGGTGGGCAGGTGCCGCTCCACGACGGGCAGCACGTCGGCGACGGTGACCGGGCGGCCCAGCTCGGCGGTGAGGGACGTGGTGCCGGCGTCACGGATGCCGCACGGCACGATCCGGTCGAAGTACGTGAGGTCACAGTCGCAGTTGATCGAGAACCCGTGCAGGGTCACGCCGCGGGCCACCCGGATGCCGATCGCTGCGACCTTGCGGGCCGGCCCCCGGTCGTCCTCGGGCACCCACACCCCGCTGCGGCCCTCGACCCGGCCGGCGGTCAACCCGAACTCGGCGCAGACGTCGATCAGCATCTGCTCGGTGCGCCGGACGTAGGCGACCACGTCGACGGGGTCGGGCAGCCGCACGATCGGGTAGCCGACGAGCTGGCCGGGGCCGTGCCAGGTGATCTTGCCACCCCGGTCGACGTCGATGACCGGGGTGCCGTCCATCGGCCGGTCCCAGGGTTCGGTGCGCTTGCCGGCCGTGTAGACGCTCGGGTGCTCCAGCAGCAGGACGGTGTCGCCCTGCTCGCCGGCCACCACCGACTCGTGCAACCGGCGCTGCTCATCCCAGGCGGCCTGGTAGTCGAGGACACCGGCGCGGACGGCCGTGAGGCCGGGGGAGGTCGTCGTGCTCACGCCGTTCAGCGTAGTCCCGTGGCGGGCCGGAAGCGCTGGTGAGCCGCCTCACCGGTGCGCCGCCGTGCCGGCGCCGAGTGGGGCCCGGCCGGCGGCGGGCCGGGGGTCGGCCGGCGGCCGGGCCTCGTGCGGACGGCCCGTCAGGAGCGGGGGACCCGCCAGAGCCACACGTCGTCGACCCGCTCCGGCCGGCCCAGCAGCGCGGTCGCCGTACGCCGGACGGCGTCCTCGTCGACCTCGAACTTCGCGCCGTGCACCTGGTCGGGCAGCACCACCGCCTCGACCCGCCAGTACGCGAGGTCTGCCCGGACCTCCCGGATCGTGCCGTCCGTGACGATGGGCACCAGCCCCGTCCGGCCGGCCTGGTCCATGAGCGCGCTGAACGTGCGCGGCACGGGCCCGATGCGGCCCCGGCCGTCCGGGCCGCCGGGGCCGAGGAAGAACCCGGCCGGGATGCGGAACTCGCCCTGCCGGTGGGCCAGAGCGTACGCCTGCCAGCGCTGGCCGTCCGGATAGACGTCCACGGCCACCGGGACCGGGGTGAGCACCTCGCCCGGGGACACGTAGTCCCGCCAGGTGCCGGCCGTGATGAACCGGGGGATCGGTTCCCGCTCGTCGGTGAGCAGCGGCGTGGGCACGAGCGGCAGCAACGCGACCACGAAGCCGAGCGCCCAGGCCGCCTCGGTGGAGCGGTGCCGCGGCGGGTGGGTGCGCAGGCGGTCGACCATGAACGCGAGCAGCAGGCCGATCAGCGGCGCCACCACCAGCGCGAGGCGGGCGGGCAGCGCGGCGTTCACCACCGGCAGGTGCCCGAGCAGGTCGAACGGCATGGGCACGTCGGTGCGCCTCCCGTCGACCTTGGCGACCGGCCCCCAGGACAGCACGCTGAAGATCACCGCGGTGACACCCAGCGCCCAGAGGGTGGCTCGGCGGCCCGGGTCGGCCCGTCGAAAGAGCGCCACGAAGCAGACCACGGACAGGAGCAGCAGCGGCAGCCCGAAGAACGAGTTCTCCTCGGTGGGGTTGGGCGCGAGCGAGGTGCCCAGCCCGGCCTGGCCGGCCAGGGACCGGCGGGGGAACGCGCCGAACGCGGCGATGTCCTCCGAGTGGACCACCGGGTCGAAGCCGGTGCCGTGGAAGCGCTGGGGGCCGGCGAAGTGCAGCCACAGCGGGTACGCCAGCAGCGCCCCGGCCACCACGGCGGTGATCGCGAGCCCGCGCAGGAAGGTCGGCAGGGCGGCCCGCGCCTCCGCCCGGCGTGCCGGGTGCACCGCCCAGACGACGAGGAAGACGCCGAGCGCGAGGGCCGTGAAGAACAGCCCCTCGGCGGCGATGGAGAACGCGACCGCCACGAGGACGCCGAGCACGATGCCGTCGCGTAGCCAGTGTTCCGGCCGGCGCAGCGCGAACAGCCGCCAGATCAGCAGCGGCACCAGCCACCCGGCGGTCCAGTTCAGGTGGGCGTTGGCGTGCGAGACCATGCCGGGGGAGTAGGCCACGAACAGCCCGCCGACGCCGGCGGCCAGCCGGCTGCGGACCAGCTGGCGGGAGAACAGCAGGTACCAGGCGATAGCGGTGGCGGCCAGGTTCAGGGTGAGGATCACCAGGAACGTGACCGGGGGGCCGACCAGGTACGTCAGCGGCGCGAAGACCACGGCGTACACCGTGATGGAGGTGTTGACCGCGAGGTTCACGCCGTCCGGGACGTTGATGAGGTGCGTGAAGAACGGGTTCTCCCCGTGGGTCAGCGCGTGCCCGCCGAAGGCCAGCAGCCACTCGAAGAGCGCCTGGTCGCTGGAGTTGACCGTGATCGTCCGGACGTTCGGGTCGCGCCACATTCCGCTGGTCACCCAGACGGCGAGCGCGAGCGCGGCCAGCACCACGATCAGGTCGGCCCGGCGCCCCCGGACGGCGCGTGGCGGCGAGGCGGGTGCGGGCCCGGCGGCCACAGACGGGGAGGTCGGCACGCAGCGGACGTTACCAATCGGATCTGGACGTGCCGGTCATACATGCGAGGAGGGGCACCAACTTGTCGCCGACTCGGGGGAACACAACGGAGATGGTGAATGTGTAGCCGTGCCCCATGTCACAGCCCTGTCATCGCGACGTAACGTCGCGGCAATTCGCAGGTGACCCAGTTCACATTCCGCAACCGGGAGGCCGCCGTGCGCCGCTCCTCGTATCTGCTCACCCGGCTGACCGCGGTGGTCGCCGGGCTCCTCCTCACCGTCGCGGGCGCCCTCACCCTCGCCGCGACTCCCGCCCAGGCCGCGAGCCTCACCCAGGTCGCGAGCTTCGGCTCCAACCCCGGCAACCTCACCATGTACGCGTACCGGCCGGACAACCTGCCGGCCAACTCCCCGGCCGTGGTGCTGCTGCACGGCTGCACCCAGAACGCCTCCGGGTACTTCGCCAACTCCGGCTGGCAGAAGTACGCCGACCAGTGGAAGTTCGCGCTCATCGTGGCCGAGCAGAAGTCCGGCAACAACGCGAACGCCTGCTTCAACTGGTTCGAGCCCGGGGACACCGCGCGCGGCCAGGGCGAGGCGCTGTCCATCAAGCAGATGGTCGACCACGCCAAGACCAACTTCGGCGTCGACGGCAGCCGCGTCTACGTGAGCGGGCTCTCCGCCGGAGCGGCGATGAGCGCGGTCATGCTCGCCACCTACCCGGACGTCTTCGCCGCCGGGTCCATCATCGCCGGCATCCCGTACCGCTGCGCCACCAGCATGGTCAACGCGTTCAGCTGCATGACCCCCGGCACCGACAAGTCCCCCGCCGCCTGGGGTGACCTGGTCCGCGGCGCGTACTCCGGCTACACCGGCCCCCGGCCGCGCGTCGCGATCTGGCACGGCACCTCGGACTACACCGTCGCCCCGCTCAACGCCACCGAGTCGCGGGACCAGTGGACCAACGTCCGCGGCATCTCGCAGACCCCGACCAGCACGTCGTCCCTGCCCGGCGGCACGAGCCTGGAGGTGTACGGCAACGACGAGGTCCGCCTCTACCGGGTCTCCGGCATGGGCCACGGCACGCCCGTCGACCCGGGTAGCGGCGCCGACCAGTGCGGCACCGCCGGCGCGTACTTCCTCGACACCATCTGCTCGACGTACCGGGACGCGGTTTTCTTCGGTCTGGGCGGCGGTGGCACCGACCCCACCAACCCGCCGCCCACCACGACCCCGCCGCCGACCACGACCCCGCCGGCGCCGACCTGCGTGACCGCGAGCAACTACGCCCACGTCAGCGCGGGTCGGGCCTACCAGTCCGGCGGGTACGCGTACGCGAACGGCTCGAACCAGCGGATGGGCCTCTACAACACCTTCTACACCAGCGCGCTCAAGCAGACGGGCCCCAACTACTGGGTGGTCGGCTGCTGACCCCCCCGCCCCCCGTCGTCCGCCGCGCCCCCGCCCCCCTCGCCTGATCATGAAGTTATTGCCCCGACACGCCGACGTAGAGGGCAATAACTTCATGATCACCGGGGAGATCGGGGGAGAGCCCCGGGGCGGGCGGGGCTACTCCGTCAGCGCGGCGTGCAGGGCGCTTCGTAGGTCGGGGTAGCGGTAGGAGAAGCCGGCCCGGGTCAGGACGCCGGGCAGGACCCGGGAGCTGGACAGCGTCTCGTGGGAGAAACCGCCGAGCACGACCTTCAGCGCCAACGCCGGAACCGGCAGGATCGCCGGCCGGTGCAGCTGCCGGGCCAGCTCCTTCGTGAACTCGGCGTTGGTGACCGGGGCCGGGCCGACCATGTTGACCGGCCCGGCCACGTCGTCCCGCTCCAGCAGGAACACGGTGGCGTCCAGGAAGTCGGCCATCGACAGCCACGGCCACCACTGCCGGCCGCTGCCCAGCCGGCCGGAGACGCCCAGCCGCATCGGCAGCAGCTGCGGCTTGAGCATCCCGCCGTCGCGGTGCATCGGCAGGCCGGTGCGCAGCCGCACCACCCGGACGTCCGCGTCCTCGGCCGGCCGGGTTGCCGCCTCCCACACCCGGCACACGTCGGCGAGGAATCCCTCGCCGGCCGGCGCGTCCTCCTCCACGGCGCGGTCGCCCGTGTCGCCGTACCAGCCGACGGCCGACGCGTTGAGCAGCACCGCCGGCCGGTCTTCGGCCGCCAGCCCGGCCATGGTGATCGCCAGGGTGGTCGTGCTGTCCACCCGGCTGGACCGGATGACCTGCCGGTACTCCGCGTTCCACCGCCGGTCACCCACGCCCGCGCCGGCCAGGTTGACCACCGCGTCGGCGTCGGCCACCACGGCCGGGTCCAGCTGCGCGGCGGACGGGTTCCACTGCCGCTCGTCCGGCGTCCGCGGCGGGCGGCGGACCAGCCGCGTGACCTGGTGCCCGTCGGCGGCGAACCGGGCGGCCAGCCGGGTGCCGAGGAAGCCGGACGCACCGGCCATGAGGATCCGCATGCTCATATCTTCCGGTACGGGCGGCGGGCCTCACGCGTTGAGCCGGGACCCCGGGCTCATTTCACCGTGGACGGCCGCACGTCGGCCAGCAGGCGCTCCACCTCGGCCACCGCGTCGGCGCCGATCGGGCCGAGCGCGAGCGTCGCGAAGTTCTCCTCCGCCTGGGCCACGGTGCGCGCCCCGGGGATCGGCACCGTCCGGGGGCTGCGGGCCAGCAGCCATCCCAGCGCGCCCTGCGCGAGGGTACGCCCGTCGGCCGTGAGCACGCCGCGGATCTGCTCGACCCGCTCCGCCCACTGCGGCGTCGGCCGTCCGTCGGTGAACCAGACAAGCCAGTCCGGCGCCATCCCGCGTACGTCGTCGCGGCCGACGGCCCGCTGCGAGCCGGTGAGCAGGCCCATCGCGAGGGGCCCCCGGTTGAGGCTGGCGAGGTCGTACGTGTCGCAGACCGCCAGCATCGCGGCGTTGTCGAGCAGCACCGACTGGTCGTGCTGGATCGCGGTGCAGTGCTTGCCGGCCTGCGCGAACGCCTCGGCCGAGTCGGGGTGGTCGGTGCTCCAGCCGTACGCCCGGATCTTGCCCTGCGTCACCAGGTCCTCCAGCGTGCCGACCAGGTCGAGCGCGGCGGGCGCCGGAAGGTCGTTGATGTGCAGCTGGTACAGGTCGACGTGGTCGGTGCCGAGCCGGCGCAGCGACTCCTCCAGGCTCCGCACCGCGTACGCCGCGCTGGCGTCGGTGCCGGTCCATTGGCGGGTCGCCTCCTCGGCGCGGTTGCCGAACTTGGTGGCGATCACCGCCCGGTCGCGGCGGCCGGCGAGCGCCCGACCGAGGACCCGCTCGCTGTGCCCCGCGCCGTAGTTGCTCGCGGTGTCGAACAGGGTCACACCGGCGTCGAGCGCCGCGTGGATGGTGCGGACCGACTCGTCGTCGTCGACCTCGCCCCAGCCGAACGGCTGCCCGCCCTTGCCCCACAGTGGCCCGCCGATGGCCCAGCAGCCCATGCCGATCGCGCTGACCTCGATGCCGCTGCGGCCCAGTCTCCGTGTCATCGTCATGCACATCAGCCTTCAACCTGGAGCGCGCTCCAGGTCAAGCACTAGCCTCGACGGCATGTACGCGCCCTCGGAGGCCGCCCGGCGCAGCGGCTTCAGCCTCGACACCCTGCGCTACTACGAGAAGATCGGCCTGCTCAGCGGCGTCGGCCGCACCTCGGGAGGCCGGCGGGTCTTCACCGACGACGACCTGGGCTGGCTCGTGCTGTTCCGCTGCCTGCGGGACACCGGGATGCCCATCGCACAGATGTGCCGGTACGCCGAACTGGCCCGCGAGGGCGAGCACACCGCCGCCGAGCGGAAGGCGCTGCTGGAGGAGCACGCCGCGCGGGTCGAGGAGCAGATGCGCCTGCTCCAGCGCCAGTACGACCACCTCCGCGAGAAGATCCGCTACTACGAGACGGTGACCGGGCCCGCCGAGGCCACGGCCCTGCCGTAGGGATCCGCGGCCCGCTTGATCCACTCGGCTTCCTGGAAGGCGGGGTGTTCCGGTCCGGTCGACACCGCGACGTCAGGGAAGTCGAGTGGATCAACGCGGTCAGTCGACGGCCGGTCGCGGGTGGGCCGCCCAGCCGACGAACCGGTCGAAGAGCTGGCGGGGCCCGGGCGCGCCGTGCGGGTCGAGCAGGTGCAGGTCGGTGGCCGCGTCGTGCAGCATGCTGCTGAGGTAGAGGCAGAGCGCGACGCGGCTGCCGGCGTACTCGCGGGCCAGGGCGAGCCGGGCCGGCGCGCACGGCCAGGGTGCCGCGGCGTGACCGCGCCGGATCGCCGATGTGGCGGCGTCCGGTGCTTCGGGACACCGCCGCATCGGCGAAACGGAGTCGATCAGGCCGGCCGGGGACGGCCGCTCAGGCAACCGCGCCCGCGGGGCCCGCGGCGGCCGGCCGGGCCGTGATGACGATCGGCCGGGCGCCCAGGCACTGCGGAGCGAAGTGCGCCACGATGTAGTCCCACGCGCCCTTCGCCTCGTCGTACGTGAACGTCGGCTCGCCCTGGAGGTAGACGTTCAGCAGGGTGCGCGGGATGGCCCAGCCGCGCCACCAGCTGTTGGTCTTCGGGGAGTACATGATGCGGTCCACCCCGTCGGTGTGGCACAACCCGACGTAGTGGCCCAGCTCGTGGATCGGCACGTACTTCCAGATGTCGTCGGGGAGGTTGTCGATGAAGGTGACGCCGGAGGCGTCGTGGGCGTCCAGGCCGCACCGGGTGGCGTGCAGGGTGCTCGCGAGCCCGCGCAGCGTGTTCGTGTAGCGGAACACGCCCACCATGATCGGGTGGCAGAGGTCGGAGGTGGCCTGCGCCGGGTCCACCGTCGCGTCGTGGCGATCGAACTTGTCGATCAGGAACTGCGTCTGGGTGCTGGGGACTCCGGTGTGGACGATGTGACCGGCCACGGTGACCTCCCGGATCACCGTGTCGAAGTCCAGCATGAGCGCCAGTTCGCGGCCCTTCTCGCGCGCGGTCGACACCTTTGAGTCCAGCACCCCGTCGCGCATCGGCAGCACGATGAACGGTGGGCCTTCGGCGCCCCGCGTCCGCAGGTACGTGTCGAGGTCGTCGGCGGAGATCGGGTTGTCGAACTCGCCGCCGCCCCCGCCGCCCAGCACCGTCCCCTTCTTGAGGGTCTTGTACCGCTTGCGGTTCCAGAAGCCCTCGGGGAACTCGAAGCCGCACAGCGCCCGCAGGTTGATGGCGCCCTGTTCGTGCAGCACCACCAGGTTGGGCACTCCCGGCTCGCGTGGTGACGGCGTCTCCGAGTCGAGCATCGTCCGGTACGCGGTCCCGTGCAGGCGCAGCCCGAACGCGCCGTGGTCGAGACGGATCGCCTCCTTGATCTGGCTCAGCGTGTCACCGGAGTACTTCGCCTCCAGCAGGCCGCGTACGTAGCGGCGCAGCCGCTCCTTGTTGATCTCCTCGATGATGTAGTCGATCGTGTCGCCGAGCAGCACGATGCGGCCGAGCCGGATGATCCCCAGCACCCCACCGATGACGATCCGCAGCAACCCGTCGAGGATGCGGCGCCAGTCGAGCGTCACGATGCCGACGATCACGTCCCACAGCCCGGAGACGATGTCCACGAGCGCCTCGACGACCACCCCGACGATCTTGCAGACCGTACGGGTCACCCACTTGCCGACGATGACGACGACCCAGCGGATCACCTTCACGAGGATGGTGACGAACCAGCAGACCCAGCCCCGCGGGTCGTACCAGGGGTAGTCCTTGCAGCGTTTCTCCTGCCGCTCCTCCCACTCCTCGACCGGCTTGGAGACCTCTTCCTCGATCCATTCGGTGATTTCGGTGCAGACCAGTGCCATGAGAGATCGCCCCTTCGACTCAGGAGGCGGATCGCAGGGCGCGCAGCCGGGCGAGCAGGCGCTGGCGGCTCCACGCCAGGCCGAGGAGCTTGCCGGCGATGGCCGCCGCGACACAGGTGAGCGCGGCCACGGCGATCGCCGTGCCGCCGCTCGGTCGGGCCAGGACCGCGACCGTCACCGCGACGACGAACGTCAGCGCCGCCCAGGCGCAGCCGCAGTCGTTGAACAGGTGGCGGATGGTCCTGGCCGCTCGATCACGCTCAGTGGCGTCGAGCCCGGGCATGGTGACGGTGACCCGGTCGAGATGGGGGCGCTTCAGCCACGAGACCAGCGTCTCCACCCGATCGAGATCCGCCGGATGAGCGATCTCGATATTCACGGTGCGTCACCTCTTTACGACACCTTCAATGTCGGCGAGGCGGCGGGCACCGTCAAGGGACCGTTCGGGTACCCGACTCTCCCGACCCGGGCGGGAGCGGGAGGGCGGCGGTCAGTCGAGGGTGGCGACCCGGGGCAGGACCGGCGCCAGCGCGTCGAGGGCGGGGGCGCGTACCGCGAAACGGGTGATGCCCCAGCGGCGCCGGTGCCCGGCGACCGCCGCGACGATCTCGTCCTCGGTGCCCATGAGCACGTACGGGGTGGCGAGCAGCTCGGCGACGCTCAGCCCGACCTCCCGGGCCATGTCCGCGGCGGCGGCCTCCGCGTCGTCGGTCACCTCGACCCGCTGCACGAGCGCCTCCAGCACCGGTGGCTCGGTGCGGCCCGCCGCGCCGGCCGCCACCTGGGCGAGCTGCGCCTCGATGTCCGCGGCGCGCCAGCGCACCTCGTGCTGGTAACCGTCGGGCAGCGTACGGCCGAGACCGGCCAGCCCCACGACGTCGGCGTGCGCGCCGGCCCAGCGCAGCAGGCACGAGTTCGCGGTGCCGACGGTCAGCGGAATGCGCCGCTGCACGGGGCGCGGCGTGTCCAGCCGGGCGTCCCGGAGCACCAGGTCGGGCGTGTCCACGGTGACCTCCTCCCCGTCGAGCAGCCGCCGGACCGCGTCCGCCACGGCCACCGCCCGGCGTACGCGTCCCGCCACGTCCGGCCGCTCCCGCCCGACGGCCCGCCACTCGGCCGGCGTGTGCCCGGCGCCGATGCCCAGCCGCGCCCGCCCGCCGGAGACCAGGTCGAGGGTGGCCACGTCGGCGGCGAGCAGCATCGGCTCCCGGATGCCGGCGTTCGAGACGTTCGAGCCGAGCCCGATCGTGGTGGTCACCGCCGCGGCGGCGGCCAGGGCCACGAAGGGCGTGGCCGCCGCTCCCGGGTGGTCGGGGGCCAGGAGGGCGTCGTAGCCGGCGGCCTCGGCGCGCCGGGCCAGCTCGACCCACTCGGCGGCGGTGCCGGACGGGGTGGCGTGGAGGGAGAAGGTGACCATGCGCCCCAGCCTGCCGGGCCGTGCCCGGCGGCAGCCAGCCTGACGGGGCCGATTCTGCTACCGGCAGACCACGGGAGTTCCGTGCGCCCGCGGCTGGGGCAGCTCGACCCGGCGCCGCGCGACGCCCCCGGCGGGACCCCTCATCCCGGCTCGGGCTTCTCCTCGTCGACCTCGTGCCACGCGGCGCGGAAGGCCACCTCGTGCGCCTCGTGGCTGGCCTTCTCCTTGAAGACGGCCTCGCGCAGGGCCTGCCGCGAGTCGGCCATGACGACCACCTCGACCGCCACCAGGCCGATGCAGATCAGGGTCAGCAGCGCGAGCGAGCCGAGCGCGGGGAGCAGCGCGGCCACCGGAATGGCGGTGGCGAGCACCACCACCACGCCCACCCGGGTCCAGGAGAGGGTGTGCAGGGTGCGGGCCTGGAACAGCATGCCGCCGACGAAATAGCAGATGACCCCGCCGTAGAGCAGCGGCACGCCGGGCCCGTGCGGTGGCTCCCCGGGGCCCACGTGCGGGTCGCTGATTTGGCGGACGATCTCCTCGGCGCCGAGGGCGAAGAGGATGATCCCCGCGATCATCACCAGGTAGAAGTAGGCGTACGCGTCGCGGGCCATCGCCACCCGGGGCCGGCCCAGCGCGGCGTGCTGCGCGATCCGGGCGGCCGGGCCGATCACGTCGAAGTGCGCCCACCACAGCGCCGCGGTGAAGACGACGCCGCACACGGCCGCGGTCACCGCGCCCCAGGTGACGGGTTGGCCGAGCAGGTTGCCGCCGACGCCCACCGAGATGATCGACTCGCCGAGCGCGATGATGAGGATCAGGTCGTACCGCTCTGTCCAGTGCTCGGCCGAGGCGACGGTCCAGCCCCAGGCACCGGCCACGAGGCCGCTCGCGTACTGCATCGCCACGACGGCGACCCAGAGCGCGTCGCGGAGCATCGTCGCGTAGCCGTGGTGGTCGATGGACGGCGGGACCAGCGCGGCGGCGAGCAGCAGGACGGTGCTGATCACCACCTCCGGCGAGTACTTCAGCAGCAGCCGCCGTTCGCCCGGTTTCTCCTTCGCGATGTTCCAGTAGAGCAGCAGGTGCACACCGCGGATCACCAGGTAGCTGATGGCCACGACGATCGGGCCCGCGGCGGTCTGCCGCGGATCGCCGAACGCCTGCGGCAGGGAGAGCGCGAAACAGAACAGGGCGGCCATCCCGATGACCATGAGCACCGGGACGAAGCCCTCACCGAGCCGGACGCGGGTGGCGACCACGCTGTGAACCACCCAGCACCACCAGAGCACGGCGAGCACGAGCATGGCGTGCAGCAGGCTGCTGCCGGTGATGTTCATGGCCGTGGCACGCGTGATGATGAAGAACGAGAAGACGAAGACGAGGTCGAAGAAGACCTCGAACCGGTCGACCCGCGCGCCCGGCGCGACGGCGACGGCCGGACCCAGCCGTCCGCGCCACCGCTGACCACCCATCGGTCGAGTCTGTCAGCGGCCCGGGCGCCCGGGCGCCCGAACCGATCAACTGCCGGCGCGGTAGCGCAGACCGTCCATGAGCAGGTCGAGCAGGCGGCGGGCCTGGTCACGCCGGTCCGGCTCGCCGGCCGCGAGGGAGACCCCGCTCAGGCTCGCGAGCACGTCGGCCACCGCGACGTCGGCCCGGACGGTCCCGGCCTCGGCGCCCGCCCTGAGCAGCAGGTCGAGCGCGCCGTACAGCCGGTCGCGGCTCTCGGCGTACGGGTTGGCCCCGGTCGCGATGACGAGTCGCAGCGCGTCGGCCATGCCCCGCTTGGCGGCGAGGTAGTCGATGAAGAGGTCCATCCAGGCGCGGACGGCCCGCTCCGGCGGCAGCCGGTCGAGCAGGTCCGGGGCGGCGTCGCAGAGCTTGCCCAGCTCGTTGCGGTAGGCGGCCTCGACCAGCGCCTCCCGGGTGGGGAAGTGGCGGTAGAGGGTGCCGATGCCCACCCCTGCGGCACGGGCGATGGACTCGAGCGTTACCTCCGGCCCGCTCTGGGAAAACGCCCGTACCGCGGCGTCCAGCAGCCGCTGGCGGTTGCGCTGGGCGTCCGCCCGCAGCGGTCGGGGGGCGGCGTGAGCCATGTCGCCTCCTGGGTGGCCGTGACCGGGTGACAAGCGGAGGGTCCTCCGATTAGTGTCGACCGTAACGGAGGGTCCTCCGCTTCTCATCGTAGCGGCCGGCCACGCCGGTCCGCCGCCGACAAGGATGGATCATGACCAGCACACGTGTGAGCACACCCTTCTCCCGCGAGACCACGGCGCTCGAGGTGGTGCACGGCGTCGACCTCGCCGGCCGCCGGGCGGTCGTCACCGGCGGCGCGTCCGGCATCGGCGTCGAGACCGCGCGGGCGCTCGCGAAGGCCGGCGCCGACGTCACCCTCGCGGTCCGCAAGCCGGACGACGGCCAGCGGGCCGCCGCCGACATCACCGCCACCACCGGCAACGACCACATCCTCGTGGCGCCGCTGGACCTCGCCGACCAGACCTCGGTGGCCACGTTCGTGGCGAACTGGGACGGCCCGCTGCACATCCTCGTCAACAACGCCGGGATGATGGCGTCGCCGGAGATGCGGACCCCGCAGGGCTGGGAGATGCAGTTCGCCACCAACCACCTGGGGCACTTCGCGCTGGCCACCGGCCTGCGCCCGGCACTGGCCGCGGCCGGGGGCGCACGCGTCGTGGCGGTCAGCTCGGCGGCCCACCTGCGCTCGCCCGTCGTCTTCGACGACATCCACTTCGCCCACCGGGAGTACGACCCCTGGCTGGCGTACGGGCAGTCCAAGACCGCCAACGTGCTGTTCGCCGTCGAGGCGACCCGGCGGTGGGCGGACGACGGCATCCTCGTCAACTCGCTGCACCCGGGCGCGATCCGGACCAACCTCCAGCGCTACATCAGCGAGGAGGAACTGGAGCGGATGCGGGCGCAGACGGGCGGCACCGCGGGCGGCGGCTACTGGAAGACCACCGAGCAGGGCGCCGCCACCTCGGTCCTGCTCGCCACCTCGCCGCTGCTCGACGGCGTCGGCGGGCGCTACTTCGAGGACTGCCAGGAGGCCGGGCCGAACCAGCCGGGCACCCGCACCGGCTACGCGCCGTACGCGCTCGACCCGGAGGCCGCCGAGCGGCTCTGGCAGGTGTCCGAGGAGACGCTGCGCGCGGCCTGAGGCCACGAGACGGCGAAGGGCGCCCCGGTCGACGACCGGGGCGCCCTTGCGCGTGGGTGCGGTGCGGGGCTCAGAGCCCCAGCTCGGCCTCGAAGTTGCCGGCCTCCAGCCGCTCCTTGACCGCGACCAGGAAGCGGGCCGCGTCGGCGCCGTCGATCAGCCGGTGGTCGTAGGACAGCGCCAGGTAGACCATCGACCGGATGGCGACGACCTCGCCCAGCTCCGGGTCGTTGACCACGACCGGACGCTTGACCACGGCACCCGTGCCGAGCATCGCCGACTGCGGCGACGGCACGATCGGGGTGTCGAACAGCGCGCCCCGGCTGCCGGTGTTGGTCAGCGTGAAGGTCGCGCCGGCGATCTCGTCCGGGCTGATCTTGTTGGTGCGCGTACGCTCCGCCAGGTCGGCGATCCGCTTCGCGATGCCGCCCAGGTTGAGGTCACCGGCGTTGTGGATGACCGGCACCAGGAGGCCCCGCTCGGTGTCGACCGCGATGCCCAGGTGCTCGGCGTCCGGGTAGGTGATCGTGCCGCCCGCGAGGTCCATCCGCGCGTTGACGATCGGGTACGTCTGGAGCGCCTCGATCGCCGCGAGCGCGAAGAACGGCAGGAACGACAGCTTCACGCCGTGCCGCTGCTGGAAGGAGGACTTCGCCTGGGCCCGCAGCTTGGCGACCCGCGTGACGTCCACCTCGATCACCGTGGTGAGCTGCGCCATCTCGTGCAGCGACTCGTGCA
Organism: Micromonospora costi; assembly: GCF_003626655.1. Taxonomy (GTDB): domain Bacteria; phylum Actinomycetota; class Actinomycetes; order Mycobacteriales; family Micromonosporaceae; genus Micromonospora; species Micromonospora costi. The sequence goes on along the minus strand of NZ_RBAN01000002.1, from coordinate 821,773 downwards.
TCCGCTTGGCGATGGCCGCGCGGATCCGGGGCAGCTTCTCGGTGGTGCCCCGCTTCGCGCTCGGCTGCGGCTTCGGGGCCGGCTGCGCCGGCGCCGCGGCGGCGGCCGGCTGGGCTGCGGCGGCCGGGGCCGGTGCGGCCTTCGCCGCCTTGGCCTGCTCGGCGGCCTCCAGCACGTCCTGCTTGCGGATGCGGCCGCCGACGCCCGTGCCGTTGACCGTGGACAGGTCCACGCCGTGCTCGCTGGCCAGCTTGCGGACCAGCGGGGTCACGTACCCGGCCGCCTCCTCGCCGCCGCCCTGCGCGGGCGCCGACGGGCGCTGCGGCGTCGGGGCCGGCGCCGGGGGAACGGCGCGCTGCTCGGCCTGCGCCGGCTGGGCGGCGGTCTCCGCCTCCGCCGCCGGCTCGTTGTAGGACACGCCCGGCGTCGGGGCCTGGGCGGGCGCCGGCTTCGCCTCGGCCTGCGGCTGCGGCGCCGGCTTGGCCTCCGGCTGCGGGGCCGGCTTCGCCTCCGGCTGCGGGGTCGGCTCCGACTTCGCCTCGGCCGGGGCGGCACCCGCGGCGCCGATCACGGCCAGCGGGGCGCCGACCTCGGCGGTCTCGTCCTCGGCGACCTTGATCTCCAGGAGGGTGCCGGCGACCGGCGACGGGATCTCGGTGTCCACCTTGTCGGTGGAGACCTCGAGCAGAGGCTCGTCGACCTCGACGGTGTCGCCGACCTGCTTGAGCCAGCGGGTGACCGTACCCTCGGTGACGCTCTCGCCGAGCGCCGGCATGGTGACCGGCGTGCCGCCACCCGACGGGGCCGGCGCCGCCTGCTCGGCCTGCGGGGCCGGGGCGGCCTGCGGGGCCGGCTCGGGCGCGGTGCCCTCGGCGGCGGCCGTCGGCTCCGGGGCCGGCGCGGCCTGCTCGGCCGGCGCCTGCTGCTGCGGCGCGGCGCCGCCGGCCTGCTCGCCCTCACCGGCGATGACGGCCAGCTCGCTACCGACCTCGGCGGTCTCGTCCTCCCCGACCACGATCCGGGTCAGCACGCCCGCCGCCGGCGACGGGATCTCGGTGTCCACCTTGTCGGTGGAGACCTCGAGCAGAGGCTCGTCGACCTCGACGGTGTCGCCCTCCTGCTTGAGCCAGCGGGTGACGGTGCCCTCGGTGACGCTCTCGCCGAGCCGAGGCATGGTGACCGATACCGGCATGTTCTCCAGACTCCTTCATTCCCCTGGTGGGATCATCGCCCGTCGCCGGACGCCGCGGTTGTCGTGGTCAGGCGTGCGAGTGCAGCGGCTTGCCGGCGAGGGCCAGGTGCGCCTCGCCCAGGGCCTCGTTCTGCGTCGGGTGGGCGTGCACGAGCTGCGCCACCTCGGCCGGGTAGGCCTCCCAGTTGTAGATGAGCTGCGCCTCGCCGATCAGCTCACCGACCCGGGCGCCGACCATGTGGACGCCGACAACCGGGCCGTCCTCGACCCGGACCAGCTTCACGAAGCCCGTGGTCTTGAGGATCTGGCTCTTGCCGTTGCCGCCCAGGTTGTAGTTGTAGGTCTTGACCTTGTCGGCGCCGTACTGCTCCTTGGCCTTCGCCTCGGTGAGACCGACCGAGGCGAGCTGCGGCTCGCAGTAGGTGACCCGGGGGATGCCCGCCTCGTCGATCACGGCCGGGTTCTGGCCGGCGATCTCCTCGGCCACGAAGATGCCCTGCTGGAACCCGCGGTGCGCGAGCTGGAGACCCGGCACGATGTCGCCGACCGCGTACACGTTGGGCACGTTGGTGCGCAGCCGCTCGTCGGTCAGCACGTAGCCGCGGTCCATCCGGACGCCCTGCTCCTCGTACCCGAGGTTCGCGGTGTTCGGGCCGCGGCCGACGGCGACCAGCAGCACCTCGGCCTCGACGGTGTCGCCGCCGGCGATGGTCACCTTCACGCCGCTCTCGGTCTTCTCGACCTTCTCGAACGGCTTGCCGACCTTGAAGTTGATCTTCCGCTTGCGGAAGGCCCGCTCCAGAGCCTTCGACGACTCCTCGTCCTCGGCGGCGACCAGGCGGGGCAGCGCCTCGATGATGGTCACGTCCACGCCGAAGGACTTCCACACGCTGGCGAACTCGACGCCGATCACGCCGCCGCCCAGCACGATCGCCGAGGACGGGACCCGGTCCATGAACAGCGCGTGGTCGCTCGTGATGATCCGCTCGCCGTCGACCTCCAGGCCCGGCAGGCTCTTCGCGTACGACCCGGACGCCAGGATCACGTTGCGGCCCGTGTAGCGCTTGCCGTCGACCTCGACGGTGTTCGGGGCGACCAGGCGGCCGGAACCGGCCACGAAGGTGATCTTCTTGGCGCTGCCCACCAGGCCCTGGAGGCCCTTGTAGAGGCGAGTGATCACGCCGTCCTTGTACGAGTTCACCGCCGCCATGTCGATGCCGACCAGCTCGGCCTTGACCCCGAACTGCTCCGACTCGCGGGTCTGGTCGGCGATCTCGGCGGCGTGCAGCAGCGCCTTGGTGGGGATGCAGCCGTTGTGCAGGCAGGTCCCGCCGAGCTTGCCCTTCTCGATCAGCGCGACGGAGAGGTCCAGCTGGGCGGCCCGCAGCGCCGCCGCGTAGCCGCCGCTGCCACCTCCGAGGATGACGATGTCGAAGGTTGCGTCGTTCGGCTCGCTCACGTCCAACTCCCAGGTCGCGTCGCTGCATCGGGGGTCACGGCGGGGGACACGGGGCACACCCCACCTCGGTCATCTTGTCACCACCGCGCACGGAGCGCGTAGTGAGGTGCCCAACGACACGTCGTCGACACGTACGCTTGGCACCGTCTTCGATGACGGATTGTGGGGGAGAGGTCCGTGGGGTTGTTCCGGCGTCGCAAGCAGGCGCGCGTGGTGGGCCACGATCGTGCCGCCGACCGTGCCGATCTGGAGCATCTTGAGACCTTCGTCCGGACCCGGCGCGGGGTCGAGGCGTACATCGAGCCCCGCACCACCGTCACCGAGACCACGGTCATGCTCATCGCCGACGACGGCGAGTGGACCCGGCGGCGGATCGACGGCCCGGACGGGGCGCGGCGCTTCGCGTACCGCATGGCGATCCCCGTCTACGACGTGCGGCTCATGGGCTACCCGCAGCGGATGCGGGACTTCAACGAGCGCCGCAAGCGCCGCCCCGACCTCTACTGACGGACGCGAAAGAGTGGCCGCTCCCTCCGGGGGAACGGCCACTCTCTCGCGTATGGGTGGGAGGCGTCAGCCGTTGGCGGCCACGTCCTCGACGAGCTGGACCAGGGTGCGGACGGGCACGCCCGTGCCGCCCTTGGCCCAGTAGCCGGTCGGCTCGCCCGAGTGGTAGCCCGGGCCGGCGATGTCGATGTGCGCCCAGGCCACGTCCTCGGTGACGAACTCGCGCAGGAACACACCGCCCTGGAGCATGTGCCCGGCCCGGTCCATCCCCGCGTTGACCTGAGAGATGTCGGCGACGTCGGAGTCCATGCCCTTGCGCACGTCGTCCGGCAGCGGCATCGGCCAGGTCGGCTCGCCGACGGCGTCACCGGCCGTGCGGACCCGCTCGCACAGCTCCGGCGTGCCCATCACGCCGGCGATCCTCTTACCCAGCGAGATCACCTGGCCGCCGGTCAGCGTCGAGGTTTCGAAGAGGTAGTCGCAGCCGTCCTCGCAGGCGCGCGCGATGGCGTCCGCCAGGATCATGCGGCCCTCGGCGTCGGTGTTGAGCACCTCCACCTTCTTGCCGCTGTACATGCTGATCACGTCGCCCGGCCGGTACGAGGTGCCCGACGGCATGTTCTCGGCCATCGGCAGGTAACCGCTCACCGCCACCGACGGCTTGAGCGCGGCCACCGCCAGCATCGCGGCGCCCACCGCGGCCGCACCGGCCATGTCGGACTTCATCTCCCACATGCCCTGCGCCGGCTTGATGGAGATGCCGCCGGTGTCGAAGGTGATGCCCTTGCCGACCAGCGCCACCCGCTTGCCGGTGCCGCCGCCCTCCGGGGTGTAGGTCAGCTTCACCAGCCGCGGCGGGGCCTCCGAGCCCTGCCCCACGGCGATGATGCCGCCGTACCCGCCGGCCTTCAGCGCCGCCTCGTCCAGCACCTCGACGTCCAGGCCGGCCTCGCGGGCCGCGGCCACGACCGCCTCGGCGAACGCCGGCGGGCGCAGCTCGTTGGGGGCGGTGTTCACCCAGTCCCGGCTGGTGAGGACCGCGCCGACAACCGCCGTGGCGCGGGCCACCTCGGCCTGCGCGGTGCTGTCGTTCGCGTCCGGGACGGCGACCAGCACCTCGGCCACCGGCTCACGCCGGGCCGGCTGCGGGCGGGTCTTGTAGCCGGCGAAGCGGTACGAGCCGAGCAGCGAGCCCTCGGCGACCGCGCGCAGCGCGGCCGGGGCGTCGGCGTCGTCCGGCAGCGGCAGGGCCATCGCCACCCGCGACGCGCCGGCCAGGGCGCGTACGGCCCCACCGGCGGCCCGGCGCAGCGCCTCCGGGTCCGGCGCGGCGCCGGAGGGCTCGGGGCCGAGGCCGACCGCGGCGACCACCGGGGCGGTGATCGTGCCCAGCGTGGCCAGCTTGATCACCTCGCCCGGCCCGCCGGTCGCGCCGAGCAGCGCCAGCGTCTCGGTGAGCTTGCCGTCGAACGCGGCGGCGATGCTCTCCGCGCCGCTGGCGAGCAGCAGGGTGCCGGCGAGGCCGTTCGTGGCGGCCTGCTCGCCGGTCTGGCTGTGCACGCCGATCACGATGGCGTCGACGGCGAGCTCGGCGGGGTCGGTGTCGACCAGGCTGAGGGTGGTACGGGGCGATGTCACTGAAGCTACTCCGGGCGGGCCGGGCCGGCCGCGACAGTGCGTACCGGCGATGAAGGTCTCCGGCGGCAACCTACCCGCCGGACGTCAGGGCTGTCCCGCCGACCGCTGCGGCGGGTCCCCGCCGATGCTAACCAGCGGGAGTGTCCCCGGTAAGTTGCCACCCATGACCGAGGTGACCACCGACGCCGCCGCGACCCGGCTGCGCCGTTCCCCGCTGCACGAGCGGCACATCGCCGCCGGCGCCAAGTTCGCCCCGTTCGGAGGCTGGGAGATGCCGCTGGAGTACGCCGGCGGCGGCGTGCTCCGCGAGCACACGGCGGTACGCACCGCGGTGGGCGTGTTCGACGTCTCCCACCTGGGCAAGGCGCGGGTGACCGGCCCCGGGGCGGCGGACTTCGTCAACGCCTGCCTCACCAACGACCTGGGCCGCATCGGGCCCGGCCGGGCGCAGTACACCCTCTGCTGCGACGACGCCACCGGCGGCGTGGTGGACGACATCATCGTCTACCTGTACGCCGACGACCACGTCTTCCTCATCCCCAACGCGGCGAACACCGCCGAGGTGGTCCGGCGGCTGCGGGCCGCCGCGCCGCCGTCGCTCACCATCACCGACGAGCACGAGGCGTACGCCGTGCTCGCCGTGCAGGGGCCGCGCTCCGCCGAACTGCTCGGCTCGCTCGGCCTGCCCACCGGCCACGACTACATGAGCTTCTCGGCCGCCACGCTCCAGACCGCGACCGGCCCGGTCGAGCTGACCGTCTGCCGGACGGGGTACACCGGCGAGCTGGGCTACGAGCTGGTGGCGCCGGCCGAACACGCCACCGCCGTCTGGGACACCCTGTTCTCCGCCGACGAGTCGTACGAGCTGCGCGCCTGCGGCCTCGCGGCCCGGGACACCCTGCGGACGGAGATGGGCTACCCGCTGCACGGGCAGGACCTGTCGCTGGAGATCAGCCCGGTGCAGGCCCGCTCCGGCTGGGCGGTGGGCTGGGACAAGCCGGCCTTCTGGGGCCGGGACGCGCTTCGCGCGGAGAAGGCGGCCGGCCCCCGTCGTACGCTGCGCGGCCTGGAGGCCGTCGACCGGGCGATCCCGCGTCCGGGCATGAGCGTGCTGGTCGGCGACACGACTGTGGGCATGATCACCAGCGGCACCTTCTCGCCGACCCTCAAGCAGGGCATCGCCCTCGCGCTGCTGGACACGGCCGCGGACCTGGCCGACGGCGATCTCGTCGAGGTCGACGTCCGGGGCCGCCGCGCGCAGATGCGCGTAACCCGCCCCCCGTTCGTCCAACCCAGCGTGCGCTAACCCCACCCCCTCGGGCTAGCCCCGGTGATCATGAAGTTATTGCCTCCGGCGCCGGCGTGTCGCAGCAATAACTTCATGATCACCGGGGTCAACCGGGGCCGGGGAGGGCGGGAGGGGTGGGCGGTTACGGGGTTGGGCGTTCGCCGGCGTCCAGGACGGCCTGGGTCCAGCCGCCCTCGATGACGCCCGTGCCGTCGAGCAGCGCCCAGTCGACCACGTCGGAGGTTTCCACGACGACCGGCGAGCCGATCCGCACCGTCGGGTCCGAGGCGGCGTCGCTGGCGCTCACCCCGACGATCCGTTCCGGGGCGTCCCACGACGTGACGCCCGCCCACACGTACTCCGGGCCGTCCTCGCCGGGCAGGCCGTACTTGACCACGAGCTGTGACTCCCGGGGCAGCTTCCCGGCCACGAACCGGGCGCGCGCGTCGTCGAGCCCCGCCCGGGCGGTGGCGATCGCCCGACTCATCGCGTCCCCGGGCCGGGCGTACCGCACGTCCGGCTGGATGCCGGCGAACAGGGTGGCGCAGGCCGCCGCGTAGTACCGCCCGTCCGGGCCCGGGTGGCCGGCCGGCGGGCGCAGGCTCAGGAACGAGTCCGCGTCCGGGTCGGTGGCCGGGTCCAGCTCCAGGCGGAGCAGCACCGGGGCGGTCGCGCCGTGCTGCTCCGGATTCCCGTACGCCACCGCGATGTCGTGACCGGTCACCGTGGCCAGCACCGGCAGCTGCACGAACGCCGGCACCTCCTCGCCCGCCAGCCCGTCGGTCCAGTCGCGCAGCAGCCGCCGCGCGGCACCGGTCATCACCGCGCCCCAGGCCCGCGTGAGGTGGTCCGGCACGCCCTGGGTCTGCAACTCCAGCAGCCCGAACCGGCGCAGGCCCTTCGTGGTGAACCAGAGCCCGTCGGCGTCGGACGAGTAGGGCACGAGCACCCAGTCGACCAGCCGGATCCGCCCCCGCTCGTCGGGGAGCGAGCGCAGCGCCACGGCCGGGGCCAGGAACTGGAGCCCGAAGACGTCCACCACGTCGCCGCCCACCGCGTCGGCGACCGCCGCGGCCACCGCCCGGGCCGCCCACTCGTGCGCGGGCGGCCAGCCGGGCCGGTACTCGGCCTGCACGACCACCAGGTGGCTGGCCGCCGCGAGCCGGTCCAGCTGCGCCTCGCTGGCGCCGAACGCGGTGAGCAGGTCCGGCGGCAGCTCCGGGAACTCGCCGATGGGCCGGGTGTCCACGCTCATGAGCGGGCTGTCCAGCATCTGCCGGGCCAGGCCGTGCACCGGCTCGGCGATCCGGCCGGCGAGCGCCGCCACCGCGCTCTTCGTACTGACCCGCGGCAGACCCGTGACCGGCACCAGGTAGGTCGCGCTGAGCGACTCCGGGACCGGTACGGGCAGGAAGTCGTCGGTGATGAGCATTCTCGTCCCCCGGTTGGCGGCGCCGGTGCTGTCGAGGCGAACGCTACCCGGCCCGCCGTGCCGGATTCAGTCGGACAGCGCCAGCCCCAGGTAGACCAGCGTGGTGACGACCTCGACGGTCGCCCCGAGCACGTCGCCGGTGATTCCGCCGAGCCGGCGTACCACGTGGGTGAGCAGCGCCACCGCGACGGCGACGGCCACCCCGACGGCGAGCGGCCCCTGCCACGGCCGGCCCGGCACCGCGGCGACGGCCACCAGCGCGACGGCGACCGCGCCGACAGCCGGGGCGACGGGTCCGACCGTGCCGGCGACCAGCGCACCCAGCCCGTCGGGCCGGGCGGCGGGCACGCCGCGCCGGCAGGCCAGGGTGACGCCGAGCCGCCCGGCCGCGGTCGCCGCGACCACCGCCGCGAGGCACGCCGGCCACGACCGCCCGGCCAGCTCCGCGAGCGCCGCGGCCTGCACCAGGAGTACGACCACCAGCGCGACCACCCCGAACGGTCCCACGTCCGGCTTCTTCATGATCTCCAAGGCGGCCGGCCCACTGCGATACGACCCCAGCGCGTCGACGGTGTCGGCCAGCCCGTCGAGGTGCAGGCCGCGGGTGAGCAGTGCGGCCACCCCGACGGTCACGCCGCCGGCGAGCAGCGGGGGAGCGGCCGCCGCCAGGAGCAGCAGCACCCCGGCCAGCAGCGCGCCGAGCAGCGCCCCGACCGCGGGGGCGAGCGCCATGGCGGCGCCGGCCACCGGGCGGTCGATGCGCCCGGCGCGTACCGGCAACGTCGTGAACGTGGTGAGGGCGAGCCGCGCCCCCGCGACCAGCGTCGGTTCAGTCGGCACGCCGGCCCGAGGCGTCGACCCGCTCCTCCGGCTCGGTGCTGGTGGGGCCGGGGCCTTCCGGCTCGGGCTCGGCGAACTCCGGTTCCTCCTCGGTCGCCGGTTCGGCGGCCGGCTCGGGCTCGTCCGGCTCGCCGCCGGCGGCCAGCGACGGGTGGGTCGGCAGCGCGGCGGCGAGCGCCAGCACCGACCGCAGCATCGGCAGCGCGACCAGCGCGTTGGCGCCCTCGCCGAGATCCAGCTTGAGGTCCAGCAGCGGGGTCAGGCCGAGCACGTCGGCGGCGAGCTTCACCGCCGGGTCGCCGCCGTGGTCGGCGAGCAGGCACCAGTGGCGCGCCTGCCCGGCCAGGTCGCGGCTGACCAGGCCGGCCGCCACGCCGACCGGGCCGTCGAGCATCACCGGGATCCGGCGGGCCGTCGCGCCGAGCAGCACGCCGGTGGCGATCGCCACGTCGCCGCCGCCGATCTCGGCCAGCACCTCCTTGGCGCCGCGCGAGGAGCGGCGGGTCCGGTGCAGCGCGTCACGCACCGCCGCGCAGCGGCGCATCCAGGCCGCGTCGTCGATCTCCCCAGCGTCGGTGATCACCCGGCCGAGCACGGCCGGCGGTTCCGCGCCGGCGGTGGCGGCGAGCACCGCGGCGGCGGCCGCCTCGGTGCCGGCACCGCACGCCGCGAGCACGAGCAGCTGTACGCCCGCCTCGGCCGCCTCCTCGGCCAGCCGCCAGCCGTAGCGCAGGGCCGACTCGACCTGCTCGGCGGTGAGCGCCGCCTCGGCCTCGATCGGGCCGGCGGTCGGCGCGTCGACCACCTGGAGGCTGGCGCCGCACTCGGCGGCCAGCCGGGCCAGCGCGCCCCGGCCGGCGCGGGCCTGCCCGGCCCGGCGCGCCGACTCGCCGGGCCGGGTGCCCGCGGCGGCGCCGCCGGCGTGGTCGCCGTTGAGCAGCAGCACCCGTACCGAGGCCCACGGGGCCGGGGTGGCGGTGCCCTGGGTGGCGGCGGCGAAGCCGACCAGCCGCTCCAGCACACCCAGGCCGGCACCGGGTACGTCGAGGGTCGCGAGCCGGTCGACCGCCTGCGGGCCGGTGTACTCGTCGGGCATCGGAAGTTCCATGCCCGGCTGGATGACGAGCCCGGTGGCGACCATGGGGAGCGCCATCGTCGGCGCGGCCCAGGCCGTGCCGCTCTCGGCCGGGGGCACGGGCAGCGGCGGTGTGGAGTTGCGCACATCGGGGAGGGCGACCAGCTCGGGCGTCGGCTCGGTGGCGGTGCCGTTGACGGGGGCCGCGGCGGCGGCGCTGGCCGGCGTGGCGGCCCCGCTGGCCGGGGTGGCGGGCGGCGCGGTGGCCGCCACCGGGGCGGTGGTCGTGCCCTTGAGCCAGGACGGCTGGCCGGCGACCACCAGCACCACGGCGTCGCACGCGTCGGCGACCGCCCGGTTGGTGGCGCCCAGCGCGTCGGTGAACGCCCGGCCGACCGGCGTGGTCGGCACCAGCGACAGGCCCACCTCGGGGCTGACCAGCACCAGCCGGCCCGCGCACGCGCGGACCGCGGCGGCCAGCTCGGCGATCGTCGCCGTGTCGTCGGCCGGCTGGTGCTCCGGGTCGAGCAGCACCGTCACCCAGCCGCCGAGGTCGTCGACGAGCAGCGTCTCGTTCGGCTCGGCGGAGCTGATCACGTCGGCCAGCCGGCGGGGATCCCCCGCGGTCTCCTCCGTGGTCCAGCTCCCCGGCCGGCGGGCGCGGTGCGCCGCGAGGCGGGCGGCCCACTCGGTGTCCGCCGGGTCGCCCTCCGGCGCGGTGGCCACGTAGCGGACCATCGGCGCCTCGCTGACCAGGGACTCGGCGAACTCGGACTTGCCGGACCGGATGCCGCCGAGCACCAGGACCGTGTTCCACCCGTCAACCGACATGCCCGTACCTTAAGGCCGCCGGGCGTACGCGTGCCTGCCGGCCCGGCCGTCAGTCGCAGTGCTCGAACGAACTTCCGTAGCTGGCGCCACCGGTCGAGCCGCCCCACTTCACGCACTTCCCGGCGGCGCTGGCCCGAACCGGTCCCGCGTAGTACTCGAACGAGCCGCTGTCGGTGCTGCGGGCGCGCCCCTGCACCTCGAGGTACGCCGAGGCCGCCGTCTTCGTGCCGACCGCGGTGTCCTTGAGCGTGACCACGCAGTTGTAGCCGTTGCCGGTGTTGTAGAGCAGGTAGACCCGACCCGTACGCTGCCCGCCCGAGGTGAGGGTGGCCGAGTCGATGACCTGGTAGCCCGCGCCGCACGCCTCGCCCGCCGTGTACGGGTTGGGCTTGGCGGGCTTGGCGCTGGTCGCGCCGGGCGTCGGCGCGGTGCTGCCGCCGCCCGTCGGCGCCGTGCTCTGGCCCCCGCCGGCCGGCCCGCCGGGGCGGCCGGTCGGGCCGGTGGCGCCGCTGGTGCCGGGGCTCGCCGACCGGGTGGCGCCCGGCGTGGTGGCGCTGGGCCGGGGCCCCGGGGTGGTCCCCGTGGTCGCGGGCAGGGCGTCCTGCTCCTGCGGGGTGCCCGCCGATTCGGCGGCCAGCGCGGGCGGGCGGTCGCCACCCCCGGGTTCGGCGCCGGAGCGCAGCGCGATCACGGTTCCGGTCGCCACCAGCGCCACGAGCAGGGCCGCCGCACCGACCAGCAGCCCGCGCCGGCGCCCGCCCGGTGCCGCGTCCAGGGGATCCTCGCGGGTGTCCGACGGGCGTGCGTGCACGGGCGCGACGCCGGCCGGCCACCCGGCGGGTCCCGGCGTGCCGGCTGGTCCGCTGGTGGGCGTCGACGCCGACCACCCGGCGGGTCCCGGCGTGCCGGCTGGTCCGCTGGTGGGCGTCGGCGCCGGCCATCCGGCGGGTCCCGGCGTGCCGGCCGGTCCGCTGGTGGGCGTCGGCGCCGGCCATCCGGCGGGCGGCGTGGCGGACCGGGGCGTGGCACCGGCCGTCGTGGGCTCTCCGGCCGGAGCGGCCGCCGCGGGAGCCGGAGTCCGGGGGCCCGGGCCGGTGGGCGTCGGGGTCGGGAGGTCACGGCCGGCGGGAGGCGGCGTCGGGCGGCCCGGGCCGGTGGGGGTCGGGAGGTCACGCCCGGCGGGAGCCGGCGTCGGCGGGCCCGGGTCGTGGGCGGCCGCCGGGGGCGTCGTGCCACCGGACGAAGCCGGCGGTACGACGGACGGCGGGGTGGGCGGGCCGGCCGGCGCCGGCCCGGCCAGCGCCCACGGTGGGCGGGCGGACAGGGGGATCGTGGCGAGGGTGGCGTCGCGCGCGTCGGCGGCCGCGCGCGCCATCTCGGCGGCGCTGGCGAACCGGTCGGCGGGGCGCTTGGCCATCGCCCGGGACACCAGCTCGACGACCGCCGGCGGGGTGCCCTGCGGCAGCGGCGCCGGCTCGTCCTGCTGGTGTCGCAGCGCCACCTCCAGCGGGTTCTCCCCGGCGAACGGGGGCTGGCCGGCGAGGCAGTAGTACGCGACCGCGCCGAGCGCGTACACGTCGGTGGCGGCCGACACCGGCTGGCCGGTGGCCTGCTCGGGAGACATGTAGGTGGCCGTGCCGAGCACCATGTTGGCCGCCGTGAGGCCGGTGAGGGCGGACGAGCGGGCGATGCCGAAGTCGACGAGCACGACGCGCCCGTCCGGCTTGACCAGCAGGTTGCCCGGCTTCACGTCCCGGTGGACGATGCCGGCCAGGTGCGCGGCGTGCAGGGCGTCGGCCGCCTGCGCCACCACCGACATCGTGGACGCGGCGTCGAGGCGACCGGCCCGGCCCAGCCAGGCGACGAGCGGCTCACCCTCGACGTACTCCATGACCAGGTAGTCGACGCGGCTGCCGTCGGCCAGGGTGGTCTGCCCGACGTCGTGCACCGCCACCACGCCCGGGTGGCGCAGCGCGGCGAGCATCCGCGCCTCGGCCCGGAAGCGGGTGGTGAACTCGGGGTCCGCGACCAGCGTGGGCAGCAGCACCTTCACCGCCACCTCGCGTTCCAGGAACAGGTCCGTGCATCGCCAGACCGCACCCATTCCGCCCGTCGCCACACGCTCGCCCAGCCGGTACCGGTCGCTGAGCACCACACCCCGAGTCAGCACCGGGCCACCGTACCGGCCGTCGCGGAGACCACGATCAACCCCTTGGCGGCACCGCGGGGTGAGGGAGGGGCCGTCGCGCGTCGGGGCGACTACGCTGGCGGGGGTTCGTCCCACGGGGGACAAGGCGGCGAGGGGAGACGCGGCATGGCGTGGAGCTGGCGGTACGAGGGCACGGACGGTAAGGCGGTGCAGGGTCCGGCGGAGTCGTTCGGCAGCCAGGCCGACGCCGAATCGTGGATCGGCCAGACCTGGCGTGAGCTCGCGGCGTCCGGCGTCACCTCGGTCGCGCTCGTCGAGGACGACCGCGTCGAGTACCGGATGAGCCTGCTGCCCACGGCCGAGTGATGGGCTACGACCGCCCGGGCGGGGAGCCGTTGGTGCTCGGCGTGCCCCGGGCGGCGTTCCGGCCGAGCCCCGTCTTCGTCGCGCTGGTCGCGCTGTTCGTGACCACCGGCGTGCTGGCCTGGAACGAGGTCGGCAACGTCCGCCTGGACGTGTTCGGTTTCGTCGTCTCCGGCTGGCTGGTGTCGCTGTGCCTGCACGAGTACGCCCACGCGGTGGTCGCGTACCGGGCCGGCGACCGGAGCGTGGCGCACCGCGGCTACCTGACGCTCAACCCGCTGAAGTACAGCCACCCGCTGCTGTCCATCGCGCTGCCGGTGGTCGTGGTGCTGCTCGGCGGCATCGGCCTGCCCGGCGGGGCGGTCTGGGTGGACCGGCACGCGATCCCGGGTCGGCTGCGGCACACCCTGGTGAGCCTCGCCGGGCCGGCCACGAACGTGCTGTTCACCCTGGTGCTCGTGCTCGTCCTGCGGGTCGGCACCGGGCTGGGCGGGTCCATCGAGTTCTGGGCGGGCGTGGCGCTGCTGACGTTCCTCCAGCTCACCGCGAGCGCGCTCAACCTGCTCCCGGTGCCCGGCCTGGACGGCGGCAACATGATCCAGCCGTGGCTGAACCCGCAGTGGCGGCGGATGTACGACCTGTTCGCCCCGTACGGCTTCATCCTGCTCTTCGCGCTGCTGTGGAACCCGCGGATCAGCGGCTGGTTCTTCGACGTGGTCTTCGCCGTCGGCGACGCGCTCGGCCTGCCGGCCGGGCTCTACGCCGCCGGGTTCGAGCTGATCCGCTTCTGGCGCGGCTGACCGGCGCCCGCCGTGCCGGTCCGGCCGGGCTCGCACCACGGCCGGACCGGCACGGGTGTCACGGGCGCTGCGCCGGGCTCTCGGTCTTGGCCGGGTCGCGCTCGGTGATCGGGTCGATGATCTCGTCGATGGCCTTGAGCAGGTCGGCGTCGAGCTTCACGCCGGCCGCCTTGACGTTGTCCTGCACCTGCTCCGGCCGGGACGCGCCGATGATGGCCGAGGAGACGTTCGGGTTCTGCAGCACCCAGGCGATGGCGAGCTGGGGCATGCTGAGCCCGGCCTGCTCGGCCAGCGGCCGGAGCTGCTGCACCCGGGTCAGCACCGCGTCGTTGAGGAACCGGGCGATGAAGTTCGCGCCCGACTTCTCGTCCGTGGCGCGGGAGCCGGCCGGCGGCGGCTGGCCCGGCAGGTACTTGCCGGACAGCACGCCCTGCGCCATCGGCGACCAGACGATCTGACCGACACCCAGCTCCTCGCTGGTGGGCACGACCTCGCCCTCGATGACCCGCCACAGCATCGAGTACTGCGGCTGGTTGGAGATCAGCGAGATGTGCAGGTCACGGGCCAGCTTGTGGGCCTCGCGGATCTGCGCCGCGGTCCACTCGGACACGCCGATGTAGAGCGCCTTGCCGGAGTGCACGACGTCGGCGAACGCCTCCATCGTCTCCTCGAGCGGAGTGCTGTAGTCGTAGCGGTGGGCCTGGTAGAGGTCCACGTAGTCGGTCCGCAGCCGGCGCAGCGAGCCGTTGATCGACTCCATGATGTGCTTGCGGGACAGGCCACGGTCGTTGCGGCCCGGCCCCGTCGGCCAGTACACCTTGGTGAAGATCTCCAGCCCTTCGCGCCGCTCGTCGGCGAGCGCGCGGCCGAGCACGTCCTCCGCCCGGGTGCCCGCGTACACGTCGGCGGTGTCGAAGGTGGTGATGCCGGCGTCGAGGGCGGCCCGGACGCAGGCGAACGCGGCGTCCTCCTCGACCTGCGAGCCGTGGGTGATCCAGTTGCCGTACGAGATTTCACTGACCATCAGGCCGGAGCGGCCAAGGTGACGGAATTCCATGACCCGACCCTAGACCCGGCCCCCGGCAGGCCCCAACGGGCCGCCCGCGGTGTGCTGTGGCCGTCACCCGCCGCCCGGCTCGGCCGTCTCAGAGCACCGGGTTCGCGTCGGTGAGCAGCCGCTCGATCTCCTCGAGCAGGTCCTCGGCGCTGCGGTGCACCGGGTCGATCAGCGGGTTGCCGCGCCGGTCGAGCGCGCCCCACCGACCGGCGCCGGTGCCCACCAGGAACGCGACGGGGTGGATGACCAGCGTCGGGTGCACCGGCGGCACGAGCATGGCTCCCGTGTGGTCCACGACACCGTGCCGGCCGGCCAGCTCCACCACGGCCAGGCCCTCGTCGGTGAAGCCGTCGACGTGGCGTCCGTCGGCCAGCGGGGTGCGGAAACTGTGGTACCGGGTCGGCACCACGATCCGCCCGGTCCGGTCGACCGCGCCCCACCCCTCGCGGCGTACCGCGGCCACGCCACGGCGGAACGGGCGTACGTCGGCGAAGCCCGGCGGGATCACCACATTGCCGGTGGGGTCGATGGCCAGCCAACCCTCCGCGCCGTCCCGCACCACCCAGGCGAGCCCCTCGGAGAACGCGCGCACCGCGAGGAACGACGGCTCGATCACCGTCGTGCCGGTCAGGGCGATCAACGACCAGCGTTCGGTCTGCGGCCGGCGCACCCACGCCAGCCCCTCGGCGAACGGCTGGGCGTCGGCGTACCGGGCCGGGACCACCAGGTCGCCGTCCGGGTCCGTGTAACCCCAGAGACCGCCGTCGCGCACGGGCACCGGGGGTTGGATCCGCTCCAGCACCTCGTCCCGGCTGCGGGGGTACGGCCCGAAGCCCGCCGTCGCGACCCGCTCGGCCACCGCGTCGAGCGCGAGCCGGACCCGGGCCAGCAGGTCCGGGTCCCCGGAGCCCCGCAGGTCGAGCGCCTGCTCGAAGTGCTGGCACGCCTCCATGTACCGGCCCTGGTCGAAGCAGGACCGCCCGGCGTGTTCGTGCAGCGCGGCCCGCAGCCGGTCGGGCAGCTCCGGCGAGGTGGCCCGCGCGAAGAGCTGGTCCGCCTCGGTGAACTCGCCGCGCCAGCGGAGCACGTGCGCCAGCCGCGCCTGCGCGAGCGCGATTCGGCGCAGCTCCCCGGTCGCCTCCGCGTACGTGAGGGCCAGCCGCGCGTCGGCGAGCGCGTCGTCCAGCTCGCCGAGGATCCGCGACACCACCGCGCGCAGGCTGAGCAGCCGGGCGCGGGCCCGGTTGTCGACGGCCGTACCCAGCTTCTCGGTCAGCCGCCGCCGTACCGTCCGCAGCTCGTCGGGCTCCTCCACGATCTCGCGGAGGGTCGCCGGGTCGAGCTGCCAGCGGTACGCCGCCAGCACCTGCTCGGGGTCGCCCTGCTCGACCCGACCCGGCCCGGCCGGTGGTGCGGAGACGGGTCCGGCCGGTGGTGCCGAGACGGACGCGGCGGGTGGTGCCGAGACCTGCTCGGCGGGTGGTGCGGAGACGGAGGCGGCGGGTGGTGCGGAGACGGAGGCGGCCGGTGGTGCCGAGACCTGCTCGGCGGGTGGCGCGGAAACGAAGGCGGCCGGTGGCGCGGAGACGGGCCTGTCCGGTGGTGCGGATACCGGTCCGGCCGGTGGCGCGGACACGGGTCCGGCGGGCGGTGCGGAGACGGACGCGGCGGGCGGTGCCGAGACGGGACTGGCGGCCGGTCCCGGCACGGAGGGTGCCGGCGGCGCCGGGACGGGTGCTGCGGGCGGTGCCGAGACGGGCTCGGCGGCATTCGCGGCGGGCGGCTCGGCGTCCAGAGCGGCGGAGGAACCGGCGGGCGCAGCCGACACCGGCGCGGCGGACACGGGTAGGGCGGACACGGGTACTGCCGACACTGGTGCGGCGGACACGGGTACTGCCGACACGGGTACTGCCGACACCGGCGCGCCCGACACGGGTGCGGCCGGCGGGGCGGACACGGGCCGGGCGGGCGGCGGCTCGGCCGCGGCGCGCTGATCGGGGACGGCCTGTGCGGTGGCCTCCGGGCTGGCGGAGGGCTCGGACACGTCGGGCTGGTTCTCCCCGAGCATCGTCGAAGGCGGTGTCACCGCGGGCGGTGCGGAAACCGGGCGAGCCGGTTCTGCCGACGGGGCGGTCGGGGGCGCGGAGACGGGACGGGTGGACGACGAGGTGGCCGGGCCCGGTGGCGCGGACACCGGATGCGGCGGCTCACCGGAACGGGCCTCGACGGGTGGCGCCGAGACCGGACCCGCCCGGTGTTCGGGCGGCGGTGTGGCGTTCCGGTACTCGTCGGGCTCCGTGCGGAACGAACGGGCATCCGGCTCCGGTGCCGCGTCCGGGATAAACGCAGCCTGGTCGCCCTCCCGACCGCCCTCGTCGTGGCCGGGAACCGGGTGACCGTGGTCGGCGGCACCGGCGGTCGAGAGCGGGACCGATGGTTCCGCCGGCATGGGCGGGTGCGGGTCGGCGCTGTGCGGCTGGTGGGCTGGCGTGTCGACCGGGTCGGCGATCCACGCGGGCGGCGTGTCGGCCGTCGCGGTGCTCCACGCGGGCGGCGTGCTGACCGGCCCGGCGTCCCACGCTGGGGGCGGGTCGGCCGGCTCGGCGTTCCGCGGGGTGTCGACCGTGCGGTCGGTCGCCGCCGGTGGTTCACCGCGGTGCTGCTCGCCCGGGAGTTGCTGGGAGGTCGTCCTTACCGCTTCCGCGGCGGGCGCGCCGGCCGTCCAGGCGGGCGGGGCGCCCGCGGTCCCGGAGGCAGCGCCGCTTCCGTCGGGACCGCTCGGCCCCGGCGACACGGCCGGCGGCGCGTCGGTCCGCGGCGCGTCGGTCCACGGCGCGTCGACTCGCGGCGCGTCGCCCAGCTGGGCATCGTTCAGCAGGGCGACGTCCGCGAGCGTGTCGGCCGGCCGCGCGTCTGTTGGCTGCCTGTCCACCGGCCGCGCATCGGTCGGCTCCGTGCCGGTCGGCGGCGCATCCGTCGGCCGCGCCTCGGTGGGGCGCGCCTCGGTGGGGCGGGCCTCCGTGGGCCGTGCACCCGTCGGCCGCACATCGGCTGGCGGCGCATCGGTCTGCCGCGCATCGGCTGGCGGCGCCTCGACCGGCTGCGTCTCGCTCGGCCGCGCGTCGGCCGGCTGCCGGTCCGTCGGCTGCGCGTCGGCCGGCTGGCTGTCCGTCGGCCGTGTGCCGGTCGGCTCGGGCGGGGCGGTGGTCGTGGCGGATCCGGTCTCGTCCGCCGCCGGCTGGGCCTGCCCGAACCAGGCGCCCGCCCCACCGGCGTCCGGCTCCCGCGGGAAGGCGGGGGCGGTCGGCTCCGAGGGGGGCGGTGGCACGTACACCCGGGGTGCGCCGGGGCGGGGCGGGGCCGCCGGCTCGGTGGTGGGCGCCGGATGCGCGCCCGACCCGGCCGGCGTCGTCCCTGCCTGCGTCGTCCCTGCCGGCGTGGTCCCTGGTGTCGAGAGCGGGACGTCCGTGGGCCGCGCGGGCGGGCGGTCGGTCGGCGCCGCCGGGGCGGGCCGGTCGGCTGTCGGTGGGCGCGGGTACCTGTCTTCGGCGCGATCGGCCGGTGTGGACGCCGGTCGGCCGGCTGCCGGTGGGTGGACGTCCCGACGCTCCTCGGCGCGCACGCCGGGATACGGCGGCGGCGCGCTCGGGTGGTTCGCCGCGGGTGGGGCCGCGGTGGGCGCTTCCGCTGCGGCCGGCGGTTCCGGCGCGCGCGGGAACCCCGCCCCGGGGCGGCCCGCGGGTGGTCCGGACATCGGACCCTGCGGCGGACGGTGGGCGGTGACTGGTGTCGGGCCGGAGGCGGGTGAGACGGGCGTCGCGGAGACGGGACGGTCGGGTGGGCGGTGGGCGGCGCCGGGCGGCATCGGGACCGGTCCGGCGGCCGCGGGGGACACCGGCGCCGGGGACACGGGCCCGTGGGGCGGGCGGTGGGCGGTGCCGGCCGGGGGCGCCGTCGGCGCCGGACCGGTCGACGCCGGTGACACGGGCGCCGGGGAGACCGGCGCCTCGCCGACGGGCCGCTGGCCGCCCGGGCGGGCCGGCGCGGCAGGGTGCGACGGCGGGACCGGCGGCTGGGGCCGGCCGGGAACGGGCGGCACCGGGCCGCCAGCCGCAGCGGGCGACACGGGACGACCGGCGGGCGGCGCGGGCGACACGGGACGACCGGCCGGCGGTTCCGGCGACACGGGTCGGCCGGCGTCCGAGCCGGATGGCACCGGACGGCCGGCTGGCGGTGCAGGTGACACGGGTCGGCCCGCGGGCGATGCGGGCGACACGGGTCGGCCGGCGTCCGAGCCGGGTGGCACGGAGCGGCCAGCGGGCGGTGCGGGCGACACCGGTCGACCCGCGGGCGGTGCGGGCGACACCGGACGGCCGGCGTCCGGGGCGGGCGACACGGGTCGGCCGGCCGGCGGCGCGGGGGACACGGGCGGGCCCGAGATCGGCACGTCCCGGGCCGGTCCGCCCGCGGGCGCGCCGGAGCGAGGCCGGCCGGGCGCGCGTTGCGGATCGTCGTACCGGGGCGGCAGGTCCTGGCGCTCGACGCCGCGCGACGGCTGGTCGGGCTCGACCGGGCGGCGCTGGTCCGGCCGCGGTTCGGGGCGGTGACCGGCGCCCCACCCGGGGCGCACCGGGCCGGGCGGCGGCCAGGGCAGGCCACCCTCGTGTTCCGGGTGCGGGCGCGGTTCGCGGTACGCCTCGGGGCGGGCCTCCCCGCGCGACCGCCGATCGGTGTACGGCTCGGCGCGGCCGGCCGCCTCGCGCGGGTGCCGCTGCTGGTCGTCCTCGGGTCGGGGCGGCCCGCTGCGGTAGGGCCGGTCATCCTCGTGGCGGCGCTGGCCGTCGCGCTCGTGCTCGGGCCGCCGGAAGCGTTCCTCCTCCGGACGGGGGCGTGTGACCGGGTGCTGCGGCCGGTCGTCGTAGCGCGGCGGCTCACCGGCCCGCGAGGCCGACCCGGCGCGGGCGTCGTCGCTGTAGCGGACGTCGCCGGGGTAGCGGACGTCGTCGATATGACGGACGTCGTCGATATGACGGACGTCGTCGGTGTAGCGGGCGGTGTCGGCGTACCGCGACTGCTCGCTGTGCCGCATCGGGCCGGCCCACCCGGGCTCGTCGGCGTACCGACGCCCGTCGGAGCGGGAATGCCCGTCGGTGCGGCGAGGGCCGTCGGGACGCCGGAACTCGTCGGGACGGCGCAGGTCGTCGGGGTGGAGGTCCCGCTCGGCGTGACCCCACGGGTAGCGGGGACGGGCACCGCCCTCCGCCGGGTGGCGTTCGTGGTCGGCCGCCGGCCGGCCCGCCTCCCGCCGGCGGGGCGGTGGCGCCTCGTCCGGCTCGGGCATCCAACCGTTGTCCAGCCGGGGCGCGGGGGACACCGGCGGCGCGGGAGGGTACGCGGGGCCGCGCTCCGCCCGGGACGGGCGCGGGTCGTGCCGCTCGGGCGGCGGACCCTCCCAGTGCCAGCCGTTGTCCCGGCTCGTCCGCTCCTCGCCGCGCGAGCGGCGGTCGGCCCACTGGGTCCGGCTGTCCGGGCCGGGCCGGCTGTCGGGGCCCGGCGGTCTGGCCGCCGGCCGCTCGTCGGGCCAGGCCGGTTCGGCATGCGGGCGGCGGTACGGCTCGTCGCCGTGCCGCCGCCCGTCGAGGCCGTCCTGCCGGCGGTCCCAGCCGTGCGGCTCGTCGGGCAGCGGCTCGTCGTCCCAGGACCGGCCCAGGTACGTGCCGTCGGGGCGGGTCGGTGCGAGCGGGGGCACGTCGGCGCGGCCGACCACGCTGGCGCGGCCGCGGGGCGGCGGCGCGTGCTGCACGCCGATGTCGCCGGGGTAACGCTGACCGGGGAACTGCGGGTGCCACTCGTGGGTCGGTTCGACCATCCAGGACGGTTCGG
Organism: Micromonospora costi; assembly: GCF_003626655.1. Classification (GTDB taxonomy): domain Bacteria; phylum Actinomycetota; class Actinomycetes; order Mycobacteriales; family Micromonosporaceae; genus Micromonospora; species Micromonospora costi. The sequence continues at coordinate 801,259 of NZ_RBAN01000002.1, read as the reverse complement.
CCGGGTCCTGCCACCGGTCGGCGTAACGGCTGCTCATCCGGGCTGCCTGTCGCCACGTGCGGGCCCCGTGCCGGTGTCCGCGCCGTGCCGTCCGGCCGCGGTCGCGCGCAGGTGACCACCGCGTGACGGGCCGCTGAGGACCGCGCCCCGGTGGCCGGCTCGCGTCCGCTGGGTCACGGCGTTGTCACCTCGTTGCCAATTGTCGCGCTGGGCACCCGACCTGCCGGTAGAGTCGCCCGTTCCGGCAGGGTGTGGCTGCGGTTGGAGGGTAACGGCGTGGGCTCGGTCACCGCCACTGTGGCACCGTCCACCACCCCAAACGTTATCCTATGGTTCCGGACATTTAGGGCTATAACCGCATCCGGTTTCCGACGATACTCCACCTATCGACAGGCGGCGGTGGCCGGGATCGTGACCAACGTCGTGTTCGGTTTCCTCCGCTGTTACGTGCTGCTCGCCGTCGCCGGTGGCGCCGGGGCCGCGGCCGGGTACGACCGCCGTCAACTCGCCACGTTCGTCTGGGTCGGACAGGGCCTGCTCACCGTCATCCTGCTCTGGGGTTGGACCGAGCTGGCCGACCGCATCCGCACCGGCGACATCACCGGTGACCTGCTCCGGCCGGTCAATCCGGTGACCGCCTACCTGGCCACCGACCTGGGCCGCGCCGGCTACGCGGCGCTCGCCCGGCTGGTGCCGCCGGCGCTGGTGGGCCCGCTCTTCTTCGACGTGTACGTGCCGACCCGCTGGTCGACCCTGCCGCTCGCCGTCGGCGCGGTCACCGCCGCCGTGGTCCTCTGCTTCGCCTGCCGCTACCTGGTCAACGCCACCGCCTACTGGCTGACCGACGTGCGGGGGCCGCTGATCCTGTGGACGCTCGGCTCGGGCGTCCTGGCGGGGCTCTACTTCCCGCTGCGGTTCCTGCCCGAGGCCGTCTACGTGCCACTGTGGATCGCCACGCCGTTCCCGAGCCTCCTGCAGACCCCGCTCGACGTGCTGGTCGAGCGGGATCCGCTTCCCGTGCAGGTGGCACTGGTCGCCGTTCAGCTCGGCTGGGCCGTGCTGCTGCTCGCGGCCTGTCGGCTGGTGCAGCGCCGCGCCGAACGCCGGCTGGTGGTGCAGGGTGGCTGACCGGCCCGGCGGCACGCTGGCCGCGTACCGGGCGCTGCTCGGCGCGCAGGCCCGGTCGCAGACCGCGTACCGGGTGTCGTTCGTGGTCGACCTGGTGGGCAACGTCGGCGCCACGGTCTTCGACGTGCTCACCGTGCTGGTCCTCTTCGGCGTGACGCGGGAGCTGGGCGGGTTCACGCTGCGCGAGACGCTGGTCATGGTCGGGCTGTCCGCGTGCGCGTTCGCGACCGCGGACCTGCTGGTCGGCAACATCGAGCGGATCCCCCGGTACGTGCGCACCGGCACGCTGGACGCGGTACTGCTGCGGCCGCTCGGCGCGCTGCCGCAACTGCTGCTCATGGACCTGCCGCTGCGCAAGGTGTCCCGGGCGCTGTTCGGGCTCGCCGTCTGGGTCGTGGCGGTCGCCTCGGCCGACGTCGACTGGACGCCGGGGCGGGCACTGCTGGTGGTGGTCGCCCCGCTGGCCGGCGTGGTGTTCTTCGGCTCGATCTTCGTGGCCGCGGCGACCGTGTCGTTCTTCTGGATCGAGTCGGGCGAGCTGGCCAACTCGCTCACCTACGGCGGGCGCGACTTCACCTCGTACCCCGTCACCGTCTACGGCGGCTGGTTCCGCGGGCTCTTCGCGTACGGCCTGGGGTTCGCCTTCGTGAGCTACCACCCGGCGCTGGCGCTGCTGGGCCGCGCCGACCCGCTCGGCCTGCCCGCCTGGGTGGGCTGGGCCGCGCCTGGCGTGGCGCTGGTCGCCGCCGCGGCGGCCGCGCTCGCCTGGCGGTTCGGCATCCGTCACTACCGGAGTACGGGCTCATGACCGAGGTCATATCCGCGCGCGGGCTGCGCAAGGAGTTCACGGTACGCGTCAAGGCCGGCCGGCTGCGCCGCGTGACCCAGGTGCGGGCCGCGGTCGACGGGCTCGACCTGCGGGTGGAGCGGGGCGAGATGCTCGGCTACATCGGGCCGAACGGCGCCGGCAAGTCCACCACCCTGAAGATGCTCACCGGCGTGCTCACGCCCACCGCCGGTGACGTACGGGTGTGTGGGCTGCGTCCCGTCGCGCAGCGCACCCGACTCGCGCTGCGCATCGGCGTGGTGTTCGGCCAGCGGTCGCAACTGTGGTGGGACCTTCCGCTGCGGGAGTCCTTCGACCTGCTGCGGCACGTCTACCGGGTCCCGGCCGCCGAGCACGCGGCCCGGCTGCGCCGCTGCCGGGCCCTGCTCGACCTCGACGGCTTCCTGGCGGTCCCGGTGCGCCAACTGTCGCTGGGCCAGCGCATGCGCGGCGAGCTGACGGCGGCGCTCCTGCACGGCCCGGAGGTGCTCTTCCTCGACGAGCCGACGATCGGCCTGGACGTGGTGAGCCGGCAGGCGGTGCGGGGTTTCCTCGCCGAGCTGGGTCGGGCAGGCGACACGACGCTCGTGCTGACCACGCACGACCTCGCCGACATCGAGCGGCTCTGCCGGCGGCTCGTGGTGGTCGACCACGGCCGGATCGTGCACGACGGCACGATCGCCGACCTCCACCGGCGGTACGGGTCGCGCCGGCTGGTCGTCGCCGACCTGGACGTCCCGTTGCCGCAGCCGCCCGTGCTGCCCGGCGCGCCCCTGCGGCAGGTGGCGGCCGACGGCCACCGGCTGGTGTACGCGCTGGAGTCGGCCGGGGTGGCGGACGTCGTGGCCGGCCTCGCCGGTGTGGCGAGCCTGCGCGACGTCGCGGTCGTCGAGCCGGACATCGAGGAGGTGGTGGCGCGGCTCTACCGGAGCCCTGCGGACCCCGCGCAGGCGGCTGATCCGGCGGGTCCGGCCTCCGCGCAGGTGGCGGGCCCGGCGGATCCGGTGGGCCCGTCTCCCACGCAGGCGGCTGACCCGCCGGAGTCCGCGCCGACGGCGGGCGGCCCGGCGGAGACGGCGGCGACCGGGTGAGCCCGCGTCAGGGGTGCTCGAGGACCAGCACGGCGAACGTGCCCGGCGCCAGCGCCTCGTACCGGTGCGGGGCGTCGCCGGGGAACACCGCGTAGTCGCCCGGGCCGAGTTCGGCGGGACCCCACTCGGGGCCGGCCCGCAGGCTCCCGGCCGCCACCACGACGTGCTCGACGCTGCCCGGTGTGTGCGCGTCGGCGGTGCGCACCGCGCCGGGTTCGAGGCGGATCAGGTAGATGTCCCGGCGGGCGCCCGCGGAGCCGGCGCTGAGCAGGGTCCCGGTGAAGTCGGCGTGCTCGGAGCGGACGCGGGGGCCGTGCCCGGCCCGGACGACGTGGACGGCGGGTGTGGGCGGCTCGACGAGCCGGCTGAGCGGCACGCCGAGCGTGGTGGCGAGCGATCCGAGCGCCTCGACGCCGGGGTCGCCGCTGCCCGCCTCGAGCTGGGCGAGCGTGGATTCCGCGATGCCGGCGCGGTGCGCCAGCTCGGCCCGCGACAGACCGGCGTGCTCACGCTCCCGACGCAGCGCGGCGGCGACGACGGCCAGCGGGGCAGCGCCTTGGGCGGGCATCGGTCACTCCGTCGGTCTGGTCGGCGCGTTCCGCCTGGTGACCATCCGTACGCTACACCGTGCGGAGCGTGCCGGGGTGCCGCTCGCCGCCACCGCGCCCGGCGACGTGCGGACGCGTCAGACCGGGTCGCCGATGTTCACGCGCGGGGCGGGGGTCCGCATCCTGCGGAACGTGATGCCCCGCATGATCGCGTACAGGTAGAGGGAGCCCATCCGCTGGTCGGTGTTGGGGAACCGCTTGCGGACCAGCTTGCCGATCTTGCGGCAGATCAGGATCGAGTCGATCACCACGCCCAGCGCCAGCGCGCCCCAGAGCAGGTTGGAGACCAGCCGCACGATCGGCGGCATCGCCGCGTTCGAGCCGATCAGCACGATCAGCGCGCCGCCGAAGAACCAGGTACCGACCGTACGCCGGGAGTCGACCACGTTGCGGGCCAGCAGCCGCTCCGGGCCGCGGTCACGCGGGCCGCCCTCGCGGCGGAACTCGGCCGCCGCCTCGGCGCGTAGCTGCCGGCGGCGCTCGCGCGACTCCTCCTTCGTCATGGGCTTGGAGGAGACACCGCCCGGACGCCGGCCGACGCTCGGCCGCTTCGGGGTCTCGCGCCCCTTGGCGGGCGTGTAGCCACGGGGGCGGGCGGACTCGGACTCCTCGTCGGGCGTCACGGAGGTGACGGCCTCGTCGGCGAGGTCGGCGGACTTGCGGCGAAACAGCGACGGCACGCGGAAAGGGTAGCCAAACGACGGCGCCCGGTGCACATCGCGGTGCACCGGGCGCGAATTCGAGGGGGAGAGCGGCGTTACGGGCGCTCGACGTGCGCGCCCAGGTCGGCGAGCTTCGCCTCGAAGTCCTCGTAGCCGCGGTTGATCAGGTCGACGCCGTACACCCGGGAGGTGCCCTCGGCGGCGAGCGCCGCGATCAGGTGGCTGAACCCGGCCCGCAGGTCGGGGATGACCAGGTCGGCCGCGTGCAGCTTGCTGGGGCCGGCGATCACCGCGGAGTGCTTGAAGTTGCGCCGGCCGAAGCGGCACGGGGTGCCACCCAGGCAGTCGCGGTAGACCTGGATGTTGGCGCCCATCGTGTTCAGCGCCTCGGTGTAGCCCAGCCGCTGCTCGTAGACCGTCTCGTGGACGATCGACAGGCCCCGGGCCTGGGTGAGCGCCACCACGAGCGGCTGCTGCCAGTCGGTCATGAAGCCGGGGTGCACGTCGGTCTCCAGCGCGACCGACTTCAGCTCCCCGCCCGGGTGCCAGAACCGGATGCCACCCTCCTGGCCCGCGTCGCCGTGGCGCGGGGGCCGCAGGTCGGTCACCTCGTACTCGCCGCCGACCGACCGGAAGATGTTCAGGAAGGTCATCATGTCGGCCTGCTGCGCGCCGAGCACCTCGACGTGACCGCGGGTGGCCAGCGCGGCCGCCGCCCAGCTCGCCGCCTCGATCCGGTCCGGGATCGGCCGGTGGGTGTAGCCGTGCAGCTTGGGCACGCCCTGGATCTCGATCACCCGGTCGGTGTGCACCTTGATGATCGCGCCCATCTTCTGCAGGACGCAGATGAGGTCGATGATCTCCGGCTCCACGGCGGCGTTGCGCAGCTCGGTGACGCCCTCGGCCATCACCGCGGTGAGCAGCACCTGCTCCGTGGCGCCGACGCTCGGGTAGGGCAGCGAGAACTTCGTGCCGTGCAGGCCGTTGGGGGCGGAGAGGTGCAGGCCCTCCGGCCGCTTGTCGACGGTCGCGCCGAACTCGCGCAGCGCCTGGAGGTGGAAGTCGATCGGCCGCGGCCCGATGTGGCAGCCGCCCAGGTCGGGGATGAACGCGTGCCCGAGCCGGTGCAGCAGCGGCCCGCAGAACAGGATCGGGATCCGGCTCGACCCCGCGTGCACGTTGATCTGGTCGGTGCTGGCGCTCTCGACGTTGGCGGGGTCGAAGACGAGTTCGCCCTCCTCCTCACCGTCGGTGACCTTCACACCGTGCAGGCCGAGCAGGCCGCGGACCACCTCGACGTCACGGATGTTGGGCACGTCGAACAGCCGGCTCGGGGTGTCGCCGAGCAGCGCGGCGACCATCGCCTTGGAGACCAGGTTCTTCGCGCCGCGCACGCGGATCCGCCCTTCCAGCGGAGTGCCTCCGTGCACGACCAGGACGTCGTCGGTCAACGCAACCTCCAGCGCGTCGGTGCTGCCGTGTTGATGGTGGGGCCCACGATGCTCACCGCTACCCCGGATGCGGCCATGTCGAAACGGACCGCCTGCGTCGTTGCTCCGGCAGCATAGTCCTCAGTGACGAGAATGGAACCGGTCACACCACCCGCAGAGTGTTAATTGGGTGATCCGGCACTATTGGGTATCAAGGGCGCTACTCAGCGTGATCACGCGGCGCTCGGCGCCGGAGTGTCGGCACCGGGAAGCGCGAGCATCTGGTCCAGCGCGGCGCGGGCGTGACGGGCGGTGTCGGCGTCCACGGTGATCTGGTTCACCACCCGGCCGGCCACCAGTTCCTCCAGCGCCCACACCAGGTGCGGCAGGTCGATCCGGTTCATGGTCGAGCAGTAGCAGACCGCCCTGTCGAGGAACATGATCTGCTTGTCCGGGTGGGCCAGCGCCAGCCGGCGCACCAGGTTGAGCTCGGTGCCGACGGCCCAGGCCGAGCCGGCCGGCGCCGCCTCGATGGTCTTGATGATGTACTCGGTCGAGCCCACGTAGTCGGCGGCCGTGACCACCTCGTGCCGGCACTCCGGGTGGACCAGCACGTTCACCCCCGGGACCCGCTCGCGGACGTCGTTGACGCTGTCCAGCGTGAAGCGGCCGTGCACGGAGCAGTGCCCGCGCCAGAGGATCATCTTCGCGTCGCGCAGCTGCTGCGGGGTCAGCCCGCCGTTCGGCTTGTGCGGGTCGTACAGGACGCAGTCGTCCAGCGAGTAGCCCATCTCCAGCACCGCCGTGTTGCGGCCGAGGTGCTGGTCGGGCAGGAACAGCACCTTCGAGCCCTGCTCGAACGCCCAGTCCAGCGCGCGCTTGGCGTTGGACGAGGTGCACACCACGCCACCGTGCCGGCCGACGAAACCCTTGATGTCGGCCGACGAGTTCATGTACGTCACGGGGACCGTCTGCTCGCCCAGGCCCAGCTCGCTGAGCACGTCCCACGCCGCCTCGACCTGACCGAGGACCGCCATGTCGGCCATCGAACAGCCGGCCGCCAGGTCGGGCAGGACCACCTTCTGGGCGTCCGAGGTGAGGATGTCGGCGCTCTCGGCCATGAAGTGCACACCGCAGAAGACGATGTACTCCGCGTCCGGCCGGGCCGCCGCCTCCCGGGCCAGCTTGAACGAGTCGCCGGTGACGTCGGCGAACTGGATCACCTCGTCGCGTTGGTAGTGGTGGCCCAGCACGAACACCTTGCTGCCCAGCGCCGCCTTGGCGGCCGCCGCCCGCGCCACGAGATCCGGGTCGCTGGGCGCCGGCAGGTCGCCCGGACATTCGACGCCACGCTCGGCCGCCGGGTCGCTGCCCCGGCCGAGCAGCAGCAGTGCCGTCGCGGTGTTGGAGGGTTCCACCCAGGTCGAAGTCACGCCCTCCATGGTCCCACAGCGCGGGCGCGGCGCAGCCGCCCGCGATGTGTGCTGCCACACTGCTCGGCATGCGCGTGCTGCTCTGCCCGGACAAGTTCGCCGGCACCCTGCCCGCCCCCGAGGTGGCCGCCGCCGTGGCCGACGGTTGGCGTCAGGTGACCGACCGTGACGACCTGGTGATCCGGCCGCTCGCCGACGGCGGTCCCGGCTTCGTCGACGTGCTCGCCGACGCGCTGGACGGCCACCGGGTGACGGTGCCGACGGTCGATCCGCTCGGCCGCCCGGCCAGCGGTGAGATCCTGCTCACCGGCGACGGCACGGCGTACCTGGAGAGCGCCCAGGCGTGCGGCCTGCACCTGCTGACGCCGGAGGAGCGGGACCCGACGGTGACCACCTCGTTCGGTCTGGGGCTGCTGGTCGCGGCCGCCGTCGAGCGGGGCGCGCGGACCGTGGTGATCGGGCTGGGCGGCTCGGCCACCAACGACGGCGGCGCCGGCATGCTCACCGCGCTCGGCGTCACCCCGCTCGATGGGGTGGGCAGCGCCCTCCCGTACGGCGGGGCCGCGCTGGCCGCCGTCGAGGCGCTCGACGGCGCCCCCCGGCTGCGCGGCGCGCTGCCGGTCGCCGCCACGGACGTCGACAACCCGCTGCTCGGCCTGCACGGCGCCAGCAACGTGTTCGGCCCCCAGAAGGGCGCCGACCGGGCCGACGTGCTGCTGCTGGACGCCGCGCTCGAACGCTTCGCGGCCGTGCTGGAACGGGACCTGCCCGGGTGCCCCACACCGTTGGGCACGCTCCCGGGCGGCGGGGCCGCGGGCGGCATCGGCGCCGCGATCCTCGCCCTCGGCGGTCGCTGCGAGTCCGGCATCGGCCTGGTGACCCGGGCCATCGACCTGGACGCCGCGCTCGACGACGCCGACCTCGTGATCACCGGGGAGGGCTCCTTCGACCACCAGTCGCTGCGCGGCAAGGTGGTCGCCGGGGTGGCCGGCGCCGCCCGGGACCGGGGGCTGCCGTGCGTGGTGCTCGCCGGGCAGGTGAGCACCGGCCGGCGGGAGGCCGCGGCGGCCGGTGTGACCGACGCGTACAGCCTCGTGGAGCACTTCGGGGGTGCGGAGCGTGGCCTGGCGGCGGCGCTCGGCCGGCCCGCCGAGGGTCTGCGCGAGCTGGGCGCCCGGCTGGCGCGGCAGTGGAGCCGGTGACCGGGGTGTGACGCGCGCCGCGCGGGACGACCCCGAGGTCACGTCAGCGGGTCAGGGCGCCGGAAGCGGCCTACAATCAGAAATTGGACCACAGTGGGAATCGCTGACCGGCGGGTGACGTTGGTCGGGACGACCACACCATCGCGCGCAGGGAGAATTCCACGTGACCACGCCAGCGCAGACCGAGTCGACCGAGGCCAAGGCCCCTACCACCGTCGTCCTCACCGACGTCGCGGCGCAGAAGGTCAAGGCCCTGATCGAGCAGGAGGGCCGCGACGACCTGCGGCTCCGCGTCGCGGTGCAGCCGGGCGGCTGTTCCGGCCTGCGGTACCAGCTGTTCTTCGACGAGCGGTCGCTCGACGGTGACATCGTCTCCGACTTCGGCGGTGTCGAGGTCGTCGTCGACCGGATGAGCGCCCCCTACCTGACCGGCGCCACGATCGACTTCGCCGACCGGATCGACGCCCAGGGCTTCACGATCGACAACCCGAACGCGGGCAACTCCTGCGCCTGCGGCGACTCCTTCAGCTGAGTCGACCTCCGCGTCATCGGCGACGGGGCCGCCCCTGGTGGGCGGCCCCGTCGCCGTTTGCGTCCCGGTTTCCGGGGGATGGCCGTGGTACGACCGACCGGAGGCCGTACGGTTGCCGGCCCGGTAGGCTGACCGCGCCCTGCTCCCGACCCCGAGGGTTGACATGAAGATCGCGGTGACCGGTTCGATCGCCACCGACCACCTGATGAGCTTCCCCGGCCGCTTCGCCGACCAGCTCATCGCCGACCAGCTGCACAAGGTGTCGCTCTCCTTCCTGGTGGACGACCTGGTGCTGCGCCGCGGCGGCGTGGCGGCGAACATCGCCTTCGGCATGGGCCAGCTCGGCCTGCACCCGGTGCTGGTGGGCGCGGTCGGCGCCGACTTCGCCGACTACCGGTCCTGGCTGGAGCGGCACGGCGTCGACTGCGACTCGGTGCACATCAGCGAGGTGGCGCACACCGCCCGTTTCGTCTGCACCACCGACACCGACATGTGCCAGATCGCCTCCTTCTACGCGGGGGCCATGAGCGAGGCGCGCAACATCGAGCTCGCCCCGGTCGCGGACCGTCTTGACGGGCTCGACCTGGTCCTGGTCGGTGCGAACGACCCCGAGGCGATGCTGCGTCACTCGGCCGAGTGCCGCGAGCGCGGCTACCCGTTCGCCGCCGACCCCTCCCAGCAGCTCGCCCGGATGCCCGGCGAGGACGTGGTCGCGCTCATCGAGGGCGCCGACTACCTGATGACCAACGACTACGAGAAGTCGCTGCTGCAGAGCAAGGCCGGGCTGAGCGACGAGCAGCTGCTCGACCTCGTGAAGGTCCGCGTCACCACGCTCGGCAAGCACGGCGTCGAGATCGCCGGGCGCGGGGTGGACCCGATCCACGTGCCGATCGCGCGGGAGATCCGGGCCGTCGACCCGACCGGCGTCGGTGACGGCTTCCGCGCCGGCTTCTTCACCGCGCTGTCCTGGGGCCTGGGCCTGGAGCGGGCCGCCCAGGTGGGCTCCCTGCTCGCCACGCTCGTGCTGGAGACCGTCGGCACGCAGGAGTACCAGGTGCGCCGTGACCTGTTCGTGAAGCGCCTCGGCGAGTCCTACGGCGACGTCGCCGCCGAAGAGGTCCGCCCCCACCTGCTGCCCTGACCCATCACCCCCCGCCCCCCACCCCCGCGATCTTGCAGTTTCTGCCCTTGGTTTGCGGCAGTTGTCCCGGTTCGTCGGGGCACAAAGTGCAAGATCGCGGGGGTCAGTGGTGGCAGGTCAGTGGTGGCGGCGGACGTCGTACGCGGGGCCGTCGGGCCCGGTCACCGTGCCCAGGAACTCCTGGCCGCGCATGCGGCACCAGGCCGGGATGTCCACGGCCGCCGCCGGGTCGTCGGCCAGCACCCGCACCACCGTGCCGACCGGCAGCTCCGGCATCCGCCGGGCCACCGCGATCACCGGCAGCGGGCAGCGTTGACCCCGGCAGTCCAGCACCTCGTCCGGCATCGTCACAGCCCCACCACCCCCGCCTCGGCCCGCAACGCGGCCACGATGCCGGGCAGCTCGGCGAGGAACCGCTCCACGTCCGCCGCCGACGTCTCCCGGTGCAGCGAGATCCGTACGTTGCCGTGCGACAGCACCCCCATCGCCTCCAGCACGTGCGACGGGCGCAACGTCGAGGAGGTGCACGACGAGCCGGACGAGACCGCGAAGCCCCGCCGGTCCAGGGCGTGCAGCAGCGCCTCGCCGTCCACGTACAGGCAGGAGAACGTGACCAGGTGCGGCAGCCGCCGCTCCGGGTCGCCGACCACCTCGACGTCCGGCACCTCCGCCGCCACCCGCGACCGGATCAGGTCGACCAGTGGGGACAGGCGGGCCGCCTCGGCCGCGGCGTCGGCCGCCACCGCGCGCAGGCTCGCCGCCGCGGCGACGACCGCGGGCAGGTTCAGCGCGCCGGGCGTACGGCCCGACTCCCGCTCGTCGGCCGGATAGGGCGACTCCCACCGGGTGCCCTTGCGGACCACGAGAAGCCCCACCCCGGCCGGACCGCCCCACTTGTGCGCGCTCGCGCTCAGCACCGACCAGCCGCCCGGCACCGGGACGCGGCCCACCGCCTGCGCCGCGTCGACGTAGAGCGGCACCCCCGCGTCGGCGCACGCGGCGGCCGCCTCGGACACCGGCTGGAGCGTCCCCACCTCGTGACTGGCGGCGATCAGCGCGGCCAGCGCCACACCGGGCGCGCGCACCGCGGCCGCCCAGACGTCCACGTCCAGCCCGCCGAGCCGGTCCACGGGTACGGAGGTCGCTTCGCCACCGTCGGCCACGTGCCGTTCCGCCGCGTGCAGCACCGCCGAGTGCTCGATGGCCGAGTGCACCAGCCGCCGGCCCACGCGACGCCGCCCCGCCAGGCCGCCCAGCACGGCGGCGTGCGCGGCGGCCGTACCGCTGGGGGTGAAGGACAACTCGTCGGGGCGTACGCCCAGCGTCTCGGCGGCCGCGGCCCGCGCCGCGTCGAGCAGCTGGCGTGCCCGGCGGGCCTGCGTGTAGAGCTTGCCCGGGTCGGCCCAGCCGTCGTCGAGGGCGGCCAGCAGCGCCTGTCGGGCGACCGGGTGCAGCGGCGCCGCCGTGGCGGCGTCCAGGTAGACCGGGGAAGCGCTCACGGATGCCAACGCTATCGCGCGGAACGCGTCAAGATCCCCCGTTGGGGGGCGGACAGTGACCCCAACACGGTCCAGCCGGTCATGGTCGAGTAATCTGCGACCGTCGGTGACGCCTTTGCCGCCGGTGCTGTCGCTCCGCAGGTCGGAGGCCGGCAGGACAAGACAGACACCGCGGCGCGCTAGGGAGGCAGGACCAGGTGGTCGCAAGGAGTTCGGAGGTACGGCCGTCGGCCGTACGGCACAGCGCTTCCCCAGGAGCCGGCGGGCGCCGGCGGCGTGGTGCTGGTCGGATCGCCGGGCTCGGTCTCGGCGGCGCGGCGCTGCTCGTCCTGCTCACGGGCTGTGACGTCGGCGCGACGTTCCACGGCTTCGGCTGGCCGCAGGGCGGGATCTCCGCCGAGTCCCGCCGGATGTACGACCTGTGGATCGCGTCCTGCATCGCGGCGCTCGCGGTCGGCATCTTCGTCTGGGGCCTGATCTTCTGGTGCGTGGTGCGTTACCGGAAGCGGGGCAACGACCTGCCCGTGCAGACCCGCTACAACATGCCGATGGAGTTCCTCTACACCATCGCGCCGATCCTCGTCGTCTCCGTGCTGTTCTACTACACGGCGGTCGTGCAGACGGACGTGAACAAGACGACGAAGAACCCGGACGTCACCGTCGAGGTCGTCGCCTTCAAGTGGAACTGGCAGTTCAACTACCGCGACGGCCAGGGCCGGGACGCCAACACCGTCGCCTCGACGCTCGGCACCAGCGAGGTCATCCCGATCCTGGTGCTGCCGACCAACCGGTCCATCCGGTTCGAGGAGACCAGCCGGGACGTCATCCACTCGTTCTGGGTGCCGGAGCTGCTGTTCAAGCGCGACGTCTTCCCCGGCAAGATCCGCAACGTGTTCGAGGTCTCCAGCCTGGAGACCGAGGGCGCCTACGTCGGCCGGTGCGCGGAACTCTGCGGCACGTACCACGCGTTCATGAACTTCGAGCTGCGCGTCGTGTCGCCGGAGAAGTACGACCAGTTCCTCGCGGCCAAGCAGGGTGGCAAGACCACGCAGGAGGCGCTGAGCGCAATCGGCGAGGACCCGTACGCGCAGACCACGAAGCCGTTCGAGACCCGGCGCACGCAGAGCAACTTCAACCCGGACGACGTTCCGGCCGGCTCGGGAAGCTGAGGGAGCGGGCATGAAGACCGAGTGGAAGATCTTCCTCGTCATCGCGACGTTCCTCGCCGGCGCGACCATCCTCTACGGCGCCTGGACGGCCGGTGAGAGCGGCAGCATCGAGTGGGTCGGCACCGTGGCCCTGCTGCTGTCGTTCCTGCTCTGCTCGATGTGCGGCGGCTTCTTCTGGTTCGTCTCCCGCCGCATCGACCTCCGTCCGGAGGACCGGGCGGACGCGGAGATTGCCGACGGCGCCGGTGAGATCGGCTTCTTCAGCCCGGGCAGCTACTGGCCGTTCGGGCTGGCGCTCGCCGCCGCCCTGGCCGGCCTCGGCCTGGTGTTCTGGCAGTTCTGGCTGCTCGGCGCCGGCCTCGTGGCCGTCATCTTCGCCGCCTGCGGGCTCCTGTTCGAGTACTACAGCGGTACGCGGCGCACCGCGGAGCACTGACCCGGGCGTACACCGGACCACGACGAAGGCCCGCCTCCTGATGGAGGCGGGCCTTTTCGTCATGTGAGGGGGCGGGCGGGGATGCTCGCTGCGCGGGGCCGGGCGTTCGTCGGGGGGCGTCAGGCGGCGCGGCGGTGGTGGGGTCGGGTCAGGCGGTGCTGGCGGGGTGGCGGGTGGTCGGGTCGCGTCAGGCGGCGCAGCGGTGAGCCGGCAGGGGACGCTCGCCGCCGGGCTGGCGGTGGTGACGCTAGGCGGCGGTGGCCCGGGCGTTGGGGATGCTCGCTGCGCCCGCCGGCCGGGCGACGGGCGGCGGCGGGTGTTCGGGTCGGGTCAGGCGGTGGTAGGCGGGGGCGGTGGGGACGCTCGCCGCACACAGTTGGCGACGTGGGACGGCGGTGGTCCGGGCGTTGGGGATGCTCGCTTCGCGGCCGGTGGTGGTGACGCGGGGTGGCGGTGGCCCAGGGGCGTCCGGGGACGCTCGCTGCACGGCCGGAGGTGGTGATGCGCGGCGGGGGCGGTCGCGTCAGGCGGCGGGGCCCGGCGGGTGGGGTCGGGTCAGGCGGTGGGCCGGCGGGTGGTCGGGTCGCGTCAGGCGGCCGGGGGAGTATCGCCGCAGGCCGGTGGTGGTGACGCGGGCGGCGGTGGCCCAGGGGCGTCGGGGATGCGGGCTGCGCGGCCGGCGGTGGTGACGCGGAGCTCGCGGGGTCGGGTCGCCTCAGGCGGCGCGGCGGTGGGCCGGCGGGCGGGGGCGGGCGCGGAGCCGGGGAGCGTGAAAGGCGAAGGTCGCGATCAGCACGGCGGCGCCGCACCCGGTGCAGATCAGCTCGGGGCAGTCGGCGCCGTGGCCGTCGGCGCACGGCGGCGCCTCGAACGGCTGCACGCCCTCGCAAACGTCGCAGTAGAGCTCGCGGTCCGTCACGGGCGTCTCCTCTCGCGCTCCCGACCGCCGGCGGTGCCGCCGTGGCGGTGGCTGAATCACTCCCGTGTAGTTTGGCACGCCCCACCGACAGGACCGCTGCCGCGGGCGGGGTGGCACCCCGCCGAGCCGATTGATCGACTCCGGTTCCAGGAAGTCGCGGTGTCCCGCCCGTCTCGACAGCGCGACTTCAAGGAAGTCGAGTCGATCATGCGCGAGCAGACGCCTCCGGCACGGCCCGGCACCGATCCGACGCCTCAACCCGCGCCTCGTGCACCCACTGGGCAGGCACTGCCAACTGGGCAGGCGACCCACGGGGTAGGCGTCGCCACGGGGTAGGCACCGCCCACCGGGTAGGCACCGCCCACGGGGTAGGCGTCGCCCACGGGGCAGGCACCGCCCACCGGGTAGGCACCGCCCACGGGGTAGGCGTCGCCCACGGGGCAGGCACCGCCCACCGGGTGGGCGCGGCACGTGACACCGGCCGACCGGGCGTTCGCCCACCCGCCGCGCCGGACGACCGGGCGTAGCCGGCTGGCGAGACCGCGACTGCCGATGCCACGCATGGCGCAAGCGTGATCGACTCCGTTTCGGCGATGCGGCGGGGTTCCGGCGCGTCGGACACCGCCATTCCGGCGATCTGGTGTCGATCATGGCCCGCCGAGGCGGTTGATCGACTCGGGTTCCAGGAAGTCGCGGTGTCCCGCCCGTCTTGAGAGCGCGACTTCAAGGAAGTCGAGTCGATCATGCGCGAGGAGTCACCTCCGGTTGGGGCACGACCGGCACCAGACCGGCCGCCACGCCGACCGGGCCGTCGAGCATCACCGGGATCCGGCGAGCAGCCGGTGCCGAGCCCCGCTCAAGAGCCCCGCGCAAGCGCCGCGCCCGTTAGCCCGCGAAGAGCCGCGCGCAACAGCCCCGCCCAAGAGCCTCGCGCGCGAGCCGCGCGCAACAGCCCGCCCAAGAGCCCCGCGCAAGAGCCCGCCCAAGAGCCCCGCGCGCGAGCGCGCGCAAGAGCCCGCCCATTAGCCCCGTGAAGAGCCACGCGCAACAGCCCCGCCCAAGAGCCTCGCGGAAGAGCGCGAGAGCCGCGCCCAAGAGACCCGCGCGTCAGATCGCCCGGGCGACCTCGATCCAGCGGTCCAGGGTCGCGGCCGCCGCGCCGGAGTCGATCGACTCGGCGGCGCGGGCCATGCCGGCACGTAGCGCCTCGGTGAGGTCGCCGTCCAGGGGGCCCTGCGTGGCCAGTGCCGCCGCCGCGTTGACGAGGACGGCGTCCCGCACCGGGCCGGCCTCACCGGCCAGCACGCGGCGCGCCACGTCGGCGTTGAAGGCCGCGTCGCCGCCCCGCAGGTCGCCGATGGTGGACCGGGGCACTCCCAGGTCGACCGCGTCGAGCGTCGCCTCGCGGACGGTGCCGCCCTGTGCCGCCCAGACCCGGGTGGGCGCGGCGGTCGTGAACTCGTCGAGCCCGTCCTCGCCCCGCATCACGAGCACCGAGTCGCCCCGGGCCGCGAACACGGCGGCCATGACGGGGGCCATCCGCGGGTCGAAGCAACCGACCGCGCCGGCGCGCGGCCGGGCCGGGTTGCTCAGCGGGCCGAGGAAGTTGAACACGGTGGGTACGCCCAGCTCGCGCCGGATCGGCCCGGTGTGCCGCATGCCGGGGTGGAACCGGGCCGCGAAGCAGAAGCCGATGCCGGCCTCCGTCACGCAGCGGGCCACCCCCTCGGGACCGAGGTCGAGCGGTACGCCGAGGAACTCCAGCAGGTCCGCCGTGCCGCACGAGGACGAGGCGGCGCGGTTGCCGTGCTTCACCACGCGTACGCCGGCGCCGGCCACCACCATGGCGGCCATGGTGGAGATGTTGACGGTGTGGGCGAGGTCGCCTCCGGTGCCGACCACGTCCAGGGCGGTCGCCCGTACCTCCTCGGGCAGCGCGACCGGCACCGCCCGGGTGAGCATCGCCTCGACGAACCCGGCCAGCTCGGCAGGGGTCTCACCCTTGGCCCGCAGCCCCACGGCGAGCCCGGCGACCTGCGCCCCGGTCGCGGAGCCGGCCATGATCTCGCCCATCGCCCAGGCGGTGTCGGCGGTGGAGAGCTCGTCGCCACGTAGCAGCGTGTTGAGCAGGTGCGGCCAGGTCCGATCGCCCATCGCGGGCCTCCCGAGCGTGCGGATGAGGGTGGGATGAACCGGCGCCGGAGGGTCCGGCGCCGTGGCGGTGCCGGAGCGGGGGACGTCAGGCGGGTGCGTGCGTCCGCAGCAGCTCGGCCACCGTGGTGCCGGTGGTCACCGGGTCGAGGGGGTGCACCAGGGTGGCGTCGACCTCGGCGTACGCGGCGAGCCATCGGTCCGCGGCGCGGGCGATCACCACGCAGGTCGGGGGAGCGTCGTCCCGGTCGTCCTTGATCTGGCGGGCGATGCCGATGCCGCCGCCGGGGGACGCCTCGCCGTCGAGCAGCAGCAGGTCGATCTCGTAGTCGTCCACCAGGCGTACGACCTCGTCGTACGTCGAGGCCTCGACGAACTCCAGCTCCAGGCCCGGCGCCGGACGGGTGCCGACGGCCAGCCGCATCCGGTCACGGACCTTCGGGTCGTCGCTGTAGAGCAGGACGGTGCACTGACGATCGCTCATGCCGACACTCCGCTTCGCTCCGTGCCGCCATGAGGCATGGTCGTTCGCTCGCTGCGCTCGCTCATGGCTGGACTGGCTCCCACCTCGTACTGCCCGCTGATCGTACCGGTCGGCGTGACGCACCCGACATCCCGCCCGGCGCCGGCCGGCGGGGCGGGCGTCCGGGCAGCTCAGGCCGCGGATTCGGCGGCGCGCTGGCGGGCCTCCTGGCGGTCCAGCTCGCGGTCGATCCGGCGGGCCTCCCGCTCCGACTGCTTGACCCACTGCACCACGAGCACGGCGAGCATGGTCACACTGACGAACTCCCCGCCGGCCCAGAGGATGCCGCCGGCGAGCACCTGGTCGTCCCAGGGGTCGGCCCAGCCGAGGTTGAGCGAGGGGTACCAGTCGCCGCCGAAGAGCGTGCTGCTCTGCATGATCGTGAGCCCGAGCACGGTGTGGAACGGCACCGACAGCAGCATGAGCAGCGCGCGGGCCGGGTACGGCCACCGGCCGGGCAGCGGGTCCAGGCCGAGCAGTGGCCAGAAGAACACGCAGCCGGTCATGATGAAGTGGGCGTGCACCAGCTCGTGCGCCCAGGCGTGCTCCAGCGTGTACCGGTAGAGGTCGGTGAAGTAGAGCACGAACGGGTTGACCACGAAGATGGCGAACGCCACCAGCGGGAAGCTGTAGACGCGGGCGATCCGGCTGTGCACGATCGCCAGCAGCCTCTTGCGGGGCGCCTGCGGCAACGTACGCAGCGCCAGCGTCATGGGCGCGCCCAGCGCCAGGAAGATCGGCGACACCATCGACAGCACCATGTGCTGGACCATGTGCACGCTCAGCAGCGTCGTGTCGTACGCGTGCAGCCCGCTCACGGTGACCAGCGCGATACCGCCCAGGCCGGGGCCGAGGAAGAAGACCGTCCGGGCCACCGGCCAGCGGTCGCCGCGGATCCGTAGCCGGTACACGCCGTAGAGGTAGAGCCCGGCGGCGAGGACCAGCCCGAGGGCCAGCCAGCTGTCCAGCCGGGTCCCGGTCACCAGCGCGCTGACGCTGAACGGTGGCGGGACGCTCTCGCCGCCCGCGGCCAGGACCGACGGGCCGGCCGGGGTGGTGACGGCCACGCTCGACGGGACGGCCGAGGTGGCGGCGAAGATCGGATCGACGTGCAGCACGCTTTTCAGGCTAGGCCAGGCGAACCGGACCTCCACGATCGGGCCACCAGGACCACCGGTTTGCCACCCCGCTGATCGCCGACGCCGGTCAGGGGCAATAATGACCGCGTGACTGCGGCCCCAGCCATTGACAAGAGCCGGATCCACTCCCTGACCCGACCCAACATGGTCAGCGTCGGGACGATCGTGTGGCTCTCCAGCGAACTCATGTTCTTCGCGGCGCTGTTCGCGATGTACTTCTCCATCCGCGCGGCGGCGCCGGAGCAGTGGGAGAAGCACACCGAGATCCTCAACATCCCGTACGCGACCACCTTCACGGTGATCCTGGTGTTGTCCTCGGTGACCTGCCAGCTCGGTGTCTTCGCGGCTGAGCGGGGTGACGTGCACGCGCTGCGGCGCTGGTTCACGATCACCTTCGTGATGGGGCTGATCTTCGTACTCGGTCAGCTCAACGAGTACCGCAACCTGGTGCACGAGGGTGTGAAGATCAACGAAGACGGTTACGGGTCGATGTTCTACCTGACCACCGGCTTCCACGGTCTGCACGTGACCGGCGGTCTGGTCGCCTTCATCATCTTCATGATCCGCACCACGATGGGCCGGTTCACGCCGGCGCAGGCCACG
This sequence comes from Micromonospora costi, assembly GCF_003626655.1. Classification (GTDB taxonomy): domain Bacteria; phylum Actinomycetota; class Actinomycetes; order Mycobacteriales; family Micromonosporaceae; genus Micromonospora; species Micromonospora costi. The sequence continues at coordinate 782,767 of NZ_RBAN01000002.1, read as the reverse complement.
TCGGCGATCGTCGTGTCGTACTACTGGCACTTCGTCGACGTCGTGTGGATCGGGCTCTACCTCATGATCTACTGGCTCCAGTGATCTTGGCGCGTCACGAACCACGCCGTTGCCCCGTCCCCTGAGTAAGGTCCAACCGGTTAAGGACACAGGTCATGACTTCTGAGAACGACCGCCCACGCGGTCTGCTCGCGCGGCTGCGTGGGCGGCCCGCGGCGCGCAGCAGGGGCCGCCGCCGGCTGGGTGCCGCGGTCCGGCTGCTCGCCGCGCTGGCGCTGGCCGGCGGCGCGTACACCCTCTTCGCCCCCGGCGCTCAGGCGCAGGACAGCGCCCCGCTGAGCGGCGCCGCCGCCGAGGGCAAGGCGCTGTTCGACGTGAGCTGTGTGACCTGTCACGGTCGCAACGCGCAGGGTGTCGAGGGACGCGGCCCGAGCCTGATCGGCGTGGGCGCGGCCTCGGTGGAGTTCCAGGTCAGCAGCGGCCGGATGCCGCTGGCCCGGCAGGAGGCCCAGGCGCACCGCAAGCCCCCGCTGTTCACCGACGAGCAGACCCGCCAGCTCGCGCAGTACATCCAGGAGCTCGGCGGCGGCCCCGTGGTGCCCGAGGGTGACAACCTGCACGAGGAGGGCAACGTCGCGGCCGGCGGCGAGCTGTTCCGGATCAACTGCTCGCAGTGCCACGCCTTCGGCGGTGGCGGTGGCGCCCTCTCCTCGGGCAAGTTCGCCCCGAGCCTGCGCCCGGCGAGCGACCGGCAGATCTACGCCGCGATGCTGAGCGGTCCGCAGAACATGCCGGTGTTCGGCGACAACCAGCTCCGCCCGGACCAGAAGGCCGACATCATCGCCTACATCCAGGAGACGCTGAAGCACGACCAGGACCCGGGCGGCTTCAACCTCGGCCGGTACGGCCCCTCCACCGAGGGCCTGGCGATCTTCCTGGTCGGCATCGTCGCGCTGGTCTTCGCCAGCCTGTGGATTGCAGGCAAGTCGTGACCGGGCGGACCATTCGATTCAGTGCTGTGGTGCCGCGGCGTGGCACCGCCGGTAACGAGGTGACGGCATGAGCACGCACACCGAGCACCAGGCCCAGCAGGGTCGGGAGCCGCTCGACGTGAACACCCCCGGGCTTACCCGCTTCGACATCGTCCGCGAGGGCGCCCGCCGGGACGACATCGAGATCGTCCACTACGAGCCGCAGGTCGTGGCGGGCAGCAAGGCCGAGCGTCGGCTGGTCCGGCTGGTCGCCGGGCTCTTCCTGCTCACCGGCCTGCTGGCGACCGCCTTCCTGGTCATCTACATCTGGTGGCCGTGGGAGTACGCGCCGGGCCGGGGCAGCGACAAGTACTTCACGCCGCTGCTCGGCGTCACCCTCGGCCTCTCCCTGCTCGGCGTCGGCTTCGGCATCCTGGCCTGGGGCAAGAAGCTGCTGCCCAAGGAGGTCTCGATCCAGGACCGGCACGAGGGCGCGGTCGCCGAGGACGAGCGCACCATCACCGGCCAGACCATGGTCTACATGGCCGACGAGCTGGGCGTGAAGCGCCGCCCGCTGCTGGGCGCCTCGCTGCTGCTGGGTCTCGCGCCGGTCGGCGCGGTCGCGGCGGCGCCGCTGGTCGGTGGGCTGATCTCCGACCCGCACAAAAACAACCAGATGTTCACCACGGGGTTCGCCCCGGCCGAGGGCGGCCAGAAGATCCGCCTGATCCGCGAGGACGGCCGGCCGGTGCGCCCGTCGGACATCAGCGCCGGCGGCCAGCTCACCGTCTTCCCGGGCGTCGAGCACGGCGTGAGCAACCGGCACGCCGACTCGCCGACGCTGCTGATCCACCTGCGTGACTCCGACGCGCAGGAGTCGCGCAAGGCCAACGAGCGGGTCGGCCACGGCGACTACATGTGGGGCAACTACGCGGCGTTCTCCAAGATCTGCACGCACGCGGGTTGCCCGGCCAGCCTCTACGAGCAGCAGACCAACCGGCTGCTCTGCCCGTGCCACCAGTCGCAGTTCCTGATCACCGACAACGCCCGGCCAGTCTTCGGCCCCGCCAGCCGGCGGTTGCCGCAGCTGCCGATCGAGGTGGACTCCGAGGGCTTCTTCGTGGCGAAGTCCGACTACACCGAGACCGTCGGGCCCGACTTCTGGGAGCGGCCATGAAGCGTCGTAAGTTCGACCTGGCGGCGGTGCCGGGCAATTCCGCGGTGGCACTGGACGACCGCTTCCAGGTGGCCACCCCGCTGCGCCGGCTGCTGAACAAGGTCTTCCCGGACCACTGGTCGTTCCTGCTCGGTGAGATCGCGCTCTTCTCGTTCATCGTGCTGCTGCTGACCGGTACGTTCCTGACCTTCTTCTTCGAGCCGTCGATGACCGAGGTGGTCTACGACGGCAGCTACGCCCCGCTGCGCGGCACGCCGATGTCCGCGGCGTACGCCTCCAGCCTGGACCTCTCCTTCGAGGTCCGCGGCGGGCTGATCATGCGGCAGATGCACCACTGGGCGGCGCTGCTGTTCATGGCCGCGATCGTCGTGCACATGCTGCGCGTGTTCTTCACGGGCGCGTTCCGCAAGCCGCGTGAGACGAACTGGATCATCGGTTCGCTGCTGTTCTGGGTCGGCTTCCTGGCCGGCTTCACCGGCTACTCGCTGCCGGACGACGGCCTCTCCGGCACCGGCCTGCGGATCGCCTCGGCGATCATGCTGTCCATCCCGGTGATCGGCTCCTGGGTCACCTCGTCGATCTTCGGCGGGGAGTTCCCCGGCACGATCATCATCAGCCGGTTCTTCATCGCCCACGTGCTGCTCATCCCGGCGCTGCTGCTCGCGCTCATCAGCGTCCACCTGGGTCTGGTCTTCAAGCAGAAGCACACCCAGTGGCCCGGCCCCGGCCGGACCAACGGCAACGTGGTCGGCGAGCGGATGTTCCCGCGGTACGCGATCAAGCAGGGCGGCTTCTTCATGGTCGTCTTCGGCGTGATCGCGCTGATGGGCGGTCTGTTCCAGATCAACCCGATCTGGCTGTTCGGCCCGTACGAGGCGTGGGTGGTCTCGGCCGCCAGCCAGCCGGACTGGTACGTCATGTTCCTGGACGGCTCGACCCGACTCATGCCGGCCTGGCAGATCAACATCCCGATCGGCGACGGGTACGTGATCCCGCCGCTGTTCTGGCCGACGGTCGTGCTACCCGGCATCCTGGTGGGCCTGTCGACGCTGTATCCGTTCCTCGAGGCGCGGCATCTCAAGGACCGCAAGAGCCACAACCTGCTCCAGCGGCCCCGGGACGTTCCGGCCCGGACCGCGGCCGGCGCCATGGCCGTCTCGTTCTACGTGGTGCTGACCCTCTCCGGGGCCAACGACGTCATCGCGGACAAGTTCCAGATCAGCCTGAACGCGATGACCTGGGCCGGCCGGATCGGCCTGCTGATCGTGCCGCCGCTCGCGTACTACGTGACCTACCGGCTGTGCCTCGGTCTGCAGCAGCACGACCGGGAGGTGCTCGCGCACGGCGTGGAGACCGGCATCATCCGGCGGATGCCGGACGGCCGGTTCGTCGAGGTGCACCAGCCGCTCAGCGCGGCCCCGCACGGCGACGGCCACGGCGAGCTGGAGTACACCGGCTGGGTCGTGCCGAAGAAGATGAACCGGCTCGGCGCCCTCGGCCCGGCTGTCCGGGGCTTCTTCTACCCGATCGAGAAGCCGGCCGAGGCGCCGGTCTCGCCGGGGCACCCGCCGGTCGAGCCGCGACCGGAACGCGAGGAGATCGGCAGCGGCGAGTCGCGCCGCTGACCCCGACCCGCCTCGACGTGGCGCCCGCCGGTAACCCGGCGGGCGCCACGTCCGTTTCCGCCCCGTGCGGTCTCCGGCGCGCCTTTCCGGTGCGTCCGGGGACCGCGCGCCCCTTTCCGGCCCGTCCAGTGGCCGTGGGCCCCTTGAGCCCGTCCGGCCGTCGTAGGCCCCGTGCGGCCCGTACGGTCGACACCGGCCCCGCCGCGGCCCGTTCGGGCGCTCCCGGCACACCGGCAGCGTCCGGAGCGGGACGGCGGGACCTGACCCGGCCGTCCCCTGGCAGGCGGGGATCGCAGGAATAACCCCGGTGAGTCGGGTATCCGTGCGCGGTCCAACGTCTCAAGGGGGGGAAGCATGTTGGGTATCAAACGTCTCGGCCTGCTGGCCGCGCTGGTGGTGGTGGGTGTCGCACCGGCCGCCGCGGCGCAGGCCGCGGCGCAACCGTCGTCGCAGGACACGCAGTACCTGCAGGCGATTCACCAGGTCAACCTGTTCGAGATCACGGCGGGCGAACTGGCCCAGCAGAAGGGCCAGAACCAGCGGGTCAAGGATCTCGGCAAGATGTTCGTGACGGACCACACGCAGCTGGACCAGACGGTGCAGCAGACCGCCCAGCAGCTCAACGTGCAGCTGCCCAACGGGCCGAACGCGGACCAGCAGTCCGTGCTGGACCGGCTGAACAACGCGAGCGGGGCGAACTTCGACCGTGAGTGGGTGACGGCGCAGCTGGCCGGTCACGTCCAGGCCATCCAGGCCACCCAGACGGAGATCTCGCAGGGCTCCGAGCAGTCGGTGATCCAGCTGGCGCAGACCGCGCTGCCGACGCTCCAGGCGCACTACGACGAACTCGTGCAGCTGGCCCAGCAGCTGGGCATCCCGGTCCCGCAGGCCAGCGCCAGCGGTACGCCGAGCCCCGGTGGCACCGGCACCGAGTCGCCGGCTCCGGGCGGCACCGAGACCGAGTCGCCGGCTCCGGGCGGCACCGAGACCGAGTCGCCGGCTCCGGGCGGCGGCGGCACCACCGAGTCGCCGGCACCGGGTCAGAGCTGACCTCGGGCAGCGAAACGGCCGGTCCATCCACGGGATGGGCCGGCCGTCGGCTGTCCAGGGCCTCCGCCGGCCCCGCACGACGCCCGCCGGCCGCAGGACCGGCCCCGCACGGCGCCGGCCTTGCCGCAGGACCGGCCCCGCACGGCGCGGGCTGGCAGCAGGTTCGGCCCCGATCGCGGCGGCGGCCGGCGCAGAGCCGGGCTGGATGTCAGTCGGCGTTCGCGAGGCCGATCGCGAACGCCTCCTCCAGGTCGTGCTGGGAGTACGCCCGGAACGCGATGTGCGACTCGGTGTTGATGACGCCGGGCACCTTCGAGATGCTGCCGGCGATGACCTGGGCGATCTGGTCGAACTCACGCACCCGGACGATGGCGATCAGGTCGACGTGCCCGGCCACCGAGTAGACCTCGCTGACGCCGGGAAGGTTGGCCAAGGTCTCGGCCACCTCGGGAATCGAGTCGGTGGCGCAGTCGATCAGCACGATCGCGGTGATCACGGGGCATTTCTCCGTTCGTCGGCGTCGTCCAATGCTAGATCCTCGCGGATGACCGGGCGGCCGGCACCGTGAGGTCGTCGCCGGCCCGGATCACCTCGTACAGCCGCTCGTCGGCGGCGACGCTCGCGCCCGGCCAGACGACGGACCGGACGACCTCGCCGCGTACGGTGGCGCCCGCGCCGACCACCGAGTCGCGGGAGCGGCCGGTGACCGTGGCGGCCGGGTCCACCAGGTTGCCGCCGGCCGCGTGCAGGTTGGCCGCCAGGTAGTCGGCCGGGGTGCCGGTGTCGTAGAACGTGCCGGGGAAGGGGACCACGGTGAGCGCCCCGTCCGCCTCGGCCGGCCGCCAGACCGCGCGTACCAGGTCGCCGAAGCCGGGCGGCAGGTCCTGGACCAGGCGCCACGGCAGCAACGAGAATCCCGTGAAGGCGTGCCCGTCGAACGTGCCGGGCGCCGACGGGTCGGCGGCCGGCTGACCGAGCAGGCGTACCTCGTGGCCGTCCCAGCCGGCCAGCAGCGCCGCGATGTCCGGGCCGGGGGCGGCGGCCGGGTCGGCCAGGTACGCGTCCGCGTTGCCGACCAGCACCGGCCGGCCCGCGATCCAGTCCCGCAGGTTCGCCACCCCGCCGGCGGTGCCCAGCGGGTCACCCGGCTCGACCGACAGGTGGGCCCGGTCGCCCACGTGCGCGACGACCTGCCCGGCCAGGTAGCAGGCGTTCACGGCGACCCGGTCCGGCCCCGCCAGGCCGAGGCCGGCCAGCCGGGCCAGCGCCCGGTCCAGCAGCGTCACGTTGCCGACCGGGCAGAGCGCCTTGGGCAGCCGCTCGGTCAACGGCCGCAGTCGTGTCCCCTCGCCGGCGGCGAGCACCACCGCGCAGACGTCGCCCGCGCCGGCCGGGGACACGCTCACCGCTCCGCGTCCGGCACCGGCGGCGGGAACTGCCCCACCAGCGGGCCGATCCCGTAGTACGCGAGCAGCCGCGCCGTCGGCCAGCTCAGCCGGGGCAGGTCGTCCAGCGGGTGCCAGGCGGCCTCGTAGACCTCGGCGCCGTCGACCGTCAGCTCGGTCGTGGAGGCCGGCACCTCGACTTCGAAGACGCAGTCGACCCAGCCCTTCGCGTGCACCACGGCGTTCGGCACGGCCGGGCGCAGCCGGGCGGGGGCCAGCCGGATGCCCGTCTCCTCGTGCAGCTCGCGGGCCGCGCCCACGACCGGCGACTCACCGCGTTGCAGCAGCCCCGCCGGGAGCGTCCAGCTGTGGCCGGGCGGCTGCCGGAGCAGGAGCAGCCGGCCCGCGCCCTCCGCCTCCGTGTCCCGGACGAGGGTGACCGCGCCGACGATGTACTTCGGCACGGCCAGCCGCACCAGGCGGCGGCGCAACGGCAGCGGTAGCCGGTAGAAGACCTGGTAGGCGACGGCCCGGCCGGTGGCGCGAGAGCGGGGGATCATGGCTCCAGGCTAGTGGGCACGAGTGCGGCTCGCGCCCGGCGGTCACTGGCGGTGGTCGACGAGGTCGATGAGCTGCCGGACCACCTCGTCCGGCTCGATGACCCGGTCGAAGACCGCGACCAGCAGCGTCTCCAGGTCCGGGTAGCCCAGTTCCTCGGAGAGGCGCAGCAGCGGCAGGTCGCTGGCCAGCCCGCGGTTGTGCTGACGCAGGGCGAGCCCGATGGTGGCGCGGCCGAGGCGTACCTTGTCGCTGATCGAGATGCCCGGCTCGGTGTGCTCGGCGAACCAGCGGTTGATCTGCATCTGCGCCTGCGGGGACTTCACGAAGCCGAGCCACTCCCGGCGCGGCCCGCGCGGCGCGGTCTCGGCCTCGAAGCCGTTGTCGGCGTCGTTCTCGGTGAAGATCTCCACCACGTCGCCCTCCTCCAGCTCGGAGGAGAGCGGTGCGAGCCGGCCGTTGATCCGGGCGGCGAGGCAGTGGTCGCCCCGGTCGGTGCCCAGCTCGTACGCGAGGTCGACAGGGGTCGCGCCGGCGGGCAGCACGACCTGGCGCCCGTCGGCGAACACCTGGATCTGTGACTCGGACAGGTCGCAACGCAGCGACTCGAGGAACTGGGCCGGGTCGGCCGCGTCCTGCTCCCAGTCGAGCACCCGGTGCAGCCAGGCCAGCTGCTCGTCGCGCGCCGCTGCCGCGCCGCCGCCCGCGCGGGGGAAGCGGTAGTCGGCCGCGATGCCGTACTCGGCGGAGCGGTGCATCTCCTCGGTGCGGATCAGTACCTCGACGGTGCGGTCCTTCGGGCCGCAGACGCTCGTGTGCAGGGAGCGGTAGAGGTTGTTCTTCGGCGAGGCGATGTAGTCCTTGAAGCGGCCCGGCACCGGGCGCCAGAGCCCGTGGACGGAGCCCAGCGCGGCATAGCAGTCGGTGGCCGGGCCGTCCACCACGATGGCGATGCGCGGCAGGTCGTACGGGCTGCTGTGGCCGCCGGCCACGGTGTCCTTCCAGATCGAGTAGAGGTGCCGCGGGCGGGGGCTCACGTCGGCGTCGACCCGGTTGCGGCGCAGGGCCACCCGGACCTGCGCGACCACGTCCTCGAGGTACGCGTCCCAGCCGGGCCGGTCGTGCACGTGCCGGGCGATGCGGGCGTGCTCCTCCGGATGCAGGTGCAGCAGCACCACGTCGTCCAGCTCCCGCTTGAGGGTCTGGATGCCCAGACGGTCGCAGAGCGGGATGAGCACCTCCTCGGTCTTGCGGGCGATCCGCTCGCGGGAGGCGGCGGAGCGTACGCCGAGGGTGCGCATGTTGTGCAGCCGGTCGGCCAGCTTGATGATCAGGACGCGGACGTCCCGGCCGGCCGCGATGATCATCTTGCGGATCGTCTCGGCCTCGGCGGCCTTGCCGTAGAACGCCTTGTCGAACTTGGTGACGCCGTCGACCAGGTGGGCCACCTCGCGGCCGAAGTCCTCGTGCAGCGCCTGGAGCGTGTAGCGGGTGTCCTCCACCGTGTCGTGCAGCAGCGCCGCCACCAGCGTCGTCGTGTCCATCCCCAGGTCGGCGCAGATCTGGGCGACGGCCAGGGGATGGGTGATGTAGGGCTCGCCGCTCTTGCGGAACTGACCGCGGTGCATGTTCTCCGCGATGGTGTACGCCCGGCGCAGCACCGACGGGTCGGCGCCCGCGTGGATGCCGCGGTGGGTGCGGACGAGGTGGCTGACCGGGTCGGTCTCGGCGGTCGGCCAGGCGAGCAACGACCGGAGCCGGCGGGTCAGCGGCAGCTCGCCCGGCTGGGTCGGAAGGGCGCCCCCCAGGGCGGCGCCGTGTCCGGCGTCGACGTCCACGAGGGACACCTCCTCACCCCGGCCCCGCGGCCACCGGGCGACCGGCAACCGGGAGCAGGCCCACGAATCGGGCAGGACTGCACTTCTCTAACAGCCTAAGGGAGTCGACGTAGTCCGATCGGTCAGTTGGTCATGAGCGTTCGGTCGAGAGTTGGTGGGACGCGGCGGCCTCGGCCTTGGCCAGGAGGTCGCGGAACCGCGCCGCGCCACGGATCGGCGACGACCAACCGGACGACATCTCGACCAGCCGCGTCTCCGGACGTTCCAACCAGGACAGGATCCGTTCGGACTCCTCGGCCGTCGCCGCCGGGACCGGGCCGTGGCCGGCCGTCACGGTCTCGGCGGTGGCCCGGATCACGGCCAGCGTCGGTCGTGGATGGACACCGGGCGGGGACACCCCGGCCCCGGCCAGCCGGCCGTGCCGGACCAGCGCGAGCTCCCACCCGCCCCGTGCCGCGGGGCGGGCCGCGGCCAGCTCGGCGATTCCCGTGAGCGCGGCCAGCCGCTGCATCCGGACCGCGGCCCGCAGCACCGCCGCCAGCCGGGCGCGGACCACCGCCGCCTCCTCGTAGCGCTGGTCGCGGGAGAGCACCTCGATCCTGGCCAGCAGCGCGTCCACCACCACCTGAGGGTCGTCGGCGGTGGCGGTGCGGAACGGCGCGGCGGCGCGCTCGTCGTACGCCTCCGGGGTGATCCGGTGCTCGCAGGGCGCCGGGCAGCGACCCAGCTCGGCCAGCGCGCAGGCCGGCGTGACGGTACGCAGCGAGAGCCGGTGGGTGCACTGGCGCAGCGGCACCGCGTCGTGGAAGCCCGCGGCGGCCTGCTCGGCGGCCCGCCGCGAGGTGAACGGCCCGAGGTAGGCGTGGTCGGTGGGGGAGAGGTCGCGGACCACCGACAGCCGCGGGTAGTGCTCGTCGGTGAGCTTCAGCCACAGCATCCGCTCGGGAAACTTCGACCGCCGGTTGTACGGCGGGGCGTGCGCGGCGATCAGCCGCAGCTCGCGGACCTCCGCCTCCAGCGAGTGCGCGCACTCCACCGCCTCGACCCGCTCGGCGGCCGCGAGCATCTCCGAGATCCGGGCCCGCTTCTCGGCCGCCGTGAAGTAGCTGCGTACCCGGGTGGCGATGTCCCCGGACGTGCCCACGTAGAGCGGCCGGTCGTCGGCGGCGCGGAAGATGTAGACGCCGGGAACCTTCGGCAGCCCGTCCGCCAGGTGCCGTTTGCGGCGCTGGGTGGGCGTGACCGCCCGGGCGAACTCGATGGCGTCGCCGACGGTCTCCACGCGGTGCCCGCCGAGCCGGCCGATGAGCGCGTGCAGCACGTCGACCGTGGCCCTGGCGTCGTCCAGGGCCCGGTGGGTGGGCTGGACGGCGGTGCGGAAGTAGGCCGCCAGGGTGCCCAGCTTCCGGTTGGGCACCTCGTCCCGGGTCAGCACCCGGCGGGCCAGCGCGGCGGTGTCCAGCACCCGCGGGTTGGGCCAGCGGTAGCCGTGGCGGGCGCAGGCGGCCTTGAGGAAGCCGACGTCGTAGGGAGCGTTGTGCGCCACCAGCACGGCGTCGGTGATGAACTCCAGGAAGCTCGGCAGCACCTGCTCGATCGGCGGGGCGGGCACCACCATGGCCTGGGTGATCCCGGTCAGCACCGTGATGAACGGCGGGATCGGCTGCCCCGGGTTGACCAGGGTGCCGAGCACGCCCAGCTCCTCGCCGCCGCGCACCTTGACCGCGCCGATCTCGGTGATCCCGCCGCCGTCGGGGGCGCCGCCGGTGGTCTCCAGGTCGACCACCACGAACGTGGTCGCGTACAGCGGCAGCGCCGGGTCGACGCCGCCGCCGGGGATGGTGTCGAGACCGGCCAGGGCCTGCTGCACGTACTCCGCCTGTGCCATCCGCGGCACGCTAGCGCCGGGGTCCGACACTCGCGTCTCAGCAGCCCCACCGACCCCCACAGCGTTAGGATGAGAGATCAGCTCACTCACCGGGCGGTGGGCCCGGTCGCGGTGGGAGACTTGCCACATGCCCCTCACCGAGCCGTACGACGACCACCTCCCTCCGGAGGACCGGTCCGACGCTGCGCGCGAGGCCGGTGAGGTGGGCGCGGACCCCGTCGACGACCCCGACGGCGCCGCAGCGGCGCCCGAGCCCGAGCCGGTCCTTCCCGAGCCCGTACGGCAGCGCATCGTGGCCCTCACCGCCGCTGTGCTGCCCGGCCTGCCCGGCGACGAGGTGCCCGTGCCGCTGCGCCGGGTGGCCAAGTTCGCCCCCAACCGGCGGGCCCGCCTCGGCGCCCCGGCGATCGCCGCCCAGCTCACCGCCGACCCGCTCTTCCGGCAGCGGGTCACCGCCCGGGTGCTCGCCGACGCCGGCGACCTGGGCGCGGCCGTGGTGGAGGGCACCGCGCCGGCCGCCGCCGACCCGGTCGAGGTGGCCGCGCTCGCGTACCTGGCCCGCCCGCGCGGCTGGCGGGACCTCATCGAGGCGAGCGGCGCCGCGGTCCGCGCCGAGGCCGAGAGCGCCGTCATCGCCGAGCTGGTCCGGGAGGCGGAGCAGCGGGCCACCCGCGCCGAACACGACCGGGCCGTGGCCCGGGTCGAGGCCGAGAAGCTCCGCGACGAGCTGGCCCGGGTACGCGAGGAACTCGGCCAGCTCCGCGAGGAGTCCCGGCAGCTCGCCCGTACCCTGCGCGAGACGCAGGCCCGGGAGCGCCGGGCGAACGAGTTGCTCGCCACCGAGCGTGGCCGGGCCGCCCGGGCGACCGCCGACGCCGACGCCGAGCTGCGCCGGGCCCGGGCCCGGCTGGCCGAGGCGGAGGCCGCCGCGGGCGCCGCGCGCACCAGCGCCAAGGAGGCGCGCTCCGTCGACGACGCCCGGCTGTGGCTGCTGCTGGAGACCATCGGCCAGGCCGCGGTCGGGCTGCGCCGGGAGCTCGCGCTCGACCCCGTCGACAAGCTGCCGGCCGACTTCGTGGCCGAAACGTCCGCCGACCAGCCCGGCGCCGTGAGCGGAGCGGCCACCCGCGCCCGCGACACCGACGACCCGGCCCGGCTCGACCAGCTGCTCGCGCTGCCCCGCGCGCACCTCGTGGTGGACGGCTACAACGTCACCAAGCGCGGCTTCGGCGAGATGTCCCTGGAACAGCAGCGCAAGCGCCTGATCAGCGGTCTGGGCGGGATCGCCGCCCAGACCGGCGACGAGGTCACGGTGGTCTTCGACGGCGCCGAGCGCATCCCCGGGCTCCCGCCCGCCCCGCGCGGTGTGCGGGTGCTGTTCTCCCGCAAGGGCGAGACGGCCGACGAGCTGATCCGCCGCCTGGTCCGCGCGGAACCGCCGGGCCGGCCGGTCGTGGTGATCTCCTCCGACCGCGAGGTCGCCGACGGCGTACGCCGCCACGGCGCGTACCCGCTCGGCGCCGACTCGCTGCTGCGCCGCCTGGCCCGCTCCTGACCGGCGTCCGGCTCGATCCACTCCGTTCCGCCGATGGTGCGGTGTCCGGAACGCCGGGACACCGCGACATCGGCGATCCGGTGTCGGTCCAGCGCGCCGCTCACGACCGGGCGCGCGTTCGGGCGTGGCGCCGGATGGCGGCCGGCTTGATCGGGTTCGGGGCGGCTGGAAGGCCGTTGTCCGGTTCTGTCGTACCCCACGCCTAGGGTCGATGTGACCGACGGTGGTCGGGTGGCGACGGATGCGTCGCCCTCGGCCGCCGCAGCCCGTCAGGAGGCTTCATGCTCATCGACTGCGACCGGTGCGCGGTCCGGGGCGCCGGCTGTTCCGGCTGCCTCGTGACCGCGCTGCTCGACGACGGCTCCCCGGCCGCCGACCTCGGTGCCGCCGAGCACCGGGCGATCGAGGTGTTCATCCGGGCCGGGTTCGACGTGGAGGTGCTGCCCGCGCCGCGCCGCCCCGCCGTCCGGCCGCGTACGGCCCGCCGTCGCCGGGTCGCCTGACCTCTGCGCGCTCCGGCCGCCGCTTCGGCGGCTCGGTCGGGATGGCCTGACCGCCTTGCGCGCCGGCCTCGACTTAGGCGACTTGGTCGGGACGGCCCGCCCGAGGTCGCGCCGGTGAGCGCCGGCCTGGGGCGTAGCGGGACCGTCGGAGGAGGGGCGCGGGCTCCCGTCGGGTGCGTGGGCGCCGCCGTCCGGCCCTGCGGCGGTCGGGCCCGGCCGTCGCGGGTGCGGTTCGGCGCGGGAGCCCTAGGATGGGCGGTCACGGCGGGAGGAGAGCGGATGACGCGGGTATCGCGGGGCGGCAGCGGGCGCCCGCGCCCGGGGGTGCCCGGATGAGCCCCCGCGGCTGGGCCCTGCTGGCGCTGGCCGGGCTCGCCCTCGCGCTGGTGGTGACCGTGGCGCTGCTCATCCCGTGGCACCGCCCGCCGGCGCCCCGCGCCGACCAGTTGGCGGCCCTGCGCGACCTCCCCGGCGACGAGGTCGCCCGGGGCCGGGAGTTCCGGTCCGCCCTGCGCCCCGGCGGCTACGCCGCGCTCGTGGTGGGCCTGCTGATCGCGCTGGCGCTCGGCCTCACCCCGCTGGGCGGTCGCCTGGTCGAGCTGGTCGGCCGGCCGTTCGGTGGCAACTGGGTGGCCCAGGCGGTGCTCGGCGGGCTCGCCGTGGTGCTCGTCGCCGACCTGGTCACCCTCCCGTTCGCCGCCTGGCGGCAGGCGGTGCTCACCCGCTACGGGCTGAGCACCAACGGCTGGGGCGGCTGGACGGTGGACCTGCTCAAGTCGTACGCCGTGAGCGCCGTGATCGGCGCGGTGGCGCTGCTCGGCTTCTACACCGTCGTCCGGCTCTCGCCACGCTGGTGGTGGGCGTTCGGGGCGGCCGGAGCGGCCGGCCTCGTGGTGCTGCTGTCGTTCGTGCTGCCGGTGCTCGTGGAGCCGGTGTTCAACCGGTTCACCCCGATGGAGCAGGGCCCGCTGCGTACCGAGCTGATGGCGATGGCCGCGCGCGACGGGGTGCCCGTGCGGGACGTGCTGGTCGCCGACGCCTCGCGCCGCACCCGGGCCGTGAACGCGTACGTCTCGGGCATCGGGCCGACGCGGCGGGTGGTGGTCTACGACACCCTGCTGCGCGAGGCCCCGCCGGAGGAGGTGACCGCCGTGGTCGCGCACGAGCTGGGGCACGCCCGGGACCGCGACGTCACGGTGGGCACGCTGACCGGCGCGCTGGGCGCCGCCGCGGCGGTGGTTGCGCTCTACCTGATCGGGTCGTGGGCCCCACTGCTGCGGCTGGCCGGCGTCGACTCGGTCGCCCAACCGCGCGCGTTTCCGCTGCTGGTGGCCCTGGTCACGGTGGTCGGTCTGGTGACCGCGCCGGTGCAGGCGCTGATCTCCCGGCGGGTGGAGGCCCGTGCCGACGCGCACGCGCTCACGCTCACCGGTGACCCGGCCGCCTTCGAGGCCATGCAACGGCGGCTGGCCGGTGTCAACCTCGCCGACCCCGACCCGCCGCGCTGGGAGTACCTCTACTCCGCCACCCACCCGTCCACGGTCGAGCGGATGGCCGCCGCCCGCGCCTACGCCAGGGAGGCCGGCAGGTGACCCGTACGCTGCTGATCACCAACGACTTTCCGCCCCGTCCCGGCGGCATCCAGTCCTTCGTGCACAACCTCGCCGTACGCCAGCCCACCGGCTCCGTGGTGGTGTACGCGTCGAGCTGGCGCGGGGCCGACAAGTTCGACGCCGACCAGCCGTTCGAGGTGATCCGGGAACGCACCCGGGTGCTGCTGCCCACCCCGCTGGTGGCGCGCCGCGCCGCGCGGCTGGCGCGGGCGTACGACTGCGACACGGTGTGGTTCGGTGCGGCGGCCCCGCTCGGGCTGCTCGCCGCCGGACTGCGCCGCCGGGCCGGCATCCGCCGGGTGGTGGCGCTCACGCACGGGCACGAGGTCGGCTGGGCGGCGCTGCCCGGTGCGCGGGCCGCGTTGCGCCGGATCGGGCGCGGGGCCGACGTGGTCACGTACCTCGGCGAGTACACCCGGACGCGGCTGGCCCGCGCGCTGGACGGGCTGACCGAGCTGCACCGGCTCGCGCCCGGCGTCGACGTGGACACCTACCACCCGGACGTCGACGGCGAACCGGTGCGGACGCGCCTGGGGCTGTCCGACCGCCCGGTCGTGGTCTGCGTGTCGCGGCTGGTGCCCCGCAAGGGCCAGGACATGCTGATCCGGGCCATGCCGGAGATCCGGCGCCGGGTGCCCGACGCCGCGTTGCTGGTGGTGGGCGGCGGGCCGTACCGTGCCGCGCTGGAGAAGCTGGCCCGGCAGGCCGGCGTGGACCGGGACGTCGTGTTCACCGGGTCGGTGCCGGCGGCCGACCTGCCGGCGCACTACGCGGCCGGTGACGTGTACGCCATGCCGTGCCGCACCCGCAACCGTGGCCTGGACGTGGAGGGCCTCGGCATCGTCTACCTGGAGGCGTCCGCGACCGGCCTGCCCGTGGTCGCCGGTGACTCCGGCGGCGCCCCGGATGCCGTCCGCGCGGGCGAGACCGGCTACGTGGTACGCGGCCACGACGTCGCCCAGCTCGCCGACCGGGTCTCCCGGCTGCTCGCCGACCGGGACCTGGCCCGCCAGCTCGGCGCGTCCGGCCGGGCCTGGGTCGAGCGGGAGTGGCGCTGGGAGACGCAGGCCGAACGGATGGCCGGCCTCCTCGCCGGCTGACAGGCAGCGCGCAGCCGGAAGACCGGGCGCCGGCACCCCGTGTCCGCCGGCACCGCCCCGTGTCCGCTGGCACCCCGTGTCCGGCGGCACCTCCCGGGTCCGTCGGCACCGCCCCGTGCCCGCCGGCACCCCGCGCCCGCTGGCACCCCGCGCCCGCCCGACCGGCAAGATCACGCTCGATCATGGATGTAGTGCGGTCCCGTGCGACTGGATGCCACTACATCCACAATCGAGCACGATCTTCGGCGCGACGACCCGACGACCCGACGGCCCGACGACGCCACAACGCGACGCGGCCCAGCGCGGCCCGGCGCCGGCCGGGGCCGCGGGGCTGCGCGGTCAGGCGGCCAGGGAGTCGCGCTTCGGGGCGTACCGGGGGACGTACTCCTGGCCGGTCAGCCGCTGAATCGCCGCCATCACCTCGTCGGTGAGCGTGCGGATGTCGCGCGGGCCGTGGATGCGGCCGGCCACCGGGATCGGCGGGCCGAACCGCAGCGTCACCGGGTGGCGGCGGGGCAGCCGCGCGTCGATGGGCAGCACCTCGGCGGTGCCGAGCACGCCGACGGGGATGATCGGGACGCCGGCGTCGCGGGCGAGCCGGACCACTCCGGTGCGGCCGCGGTGCAGCCGTCCGTCGGGGGAGCGGGTGCCCTCCGGGTAGACGGCCACGAGGCCGCCGGCGCGCAGGACCGGGATCGCCGCGTCGAACGCGGTGAGGGCGGCCCGGCCGCCGCCGCGCTCCACCCGGATCGCGCCCATGCCGCTGACGATCCGCCGGCTGAGCCAGCCGCGCGGGCCGGTGCCGGAGAAGTACTCGGACTTGGCCCAGAATGCGACGTGTCGCGGCGTGAGGGTGGCCAGGAACAGCTCGTCGGCGACCGAGAGGTGGTTTCCGGCGAGGATCGCGCCGCCGTGGCGGGGTACGTGCGTGAGCCCTTCCACGCGTGGGCGCCAGCCCACCCGCAGGGCGGTGCCGACGGTCAGTTTGCCGAGGTCGTACAGGAGGGGCACGGTGTCTCCTCAGGGCGTCGGGCGGGGGCCGAGGTGGGCGTCCAGCGCGGCCCGCAAAAGGGCGTCGTCGTCGGCCTCGCCGGTGGCGAGTTGGAGGCTGCCCCAGGCCCAGAGCTGGGCGAGGCCGTGCAGGTTGGCCCAGAGCGCGCCGGCGAGGACGGGTGCTGCCGCGTCGGTCGGTCGCCGTACGAGCGCCACGAGGTCGACGAGGTGGACGAACAGCGGCAGGCTGGTGTCGCGGAGCCCGAGCCGGCCGCTCTTGAGCAGGTCGTGCCGGAACATCAGCTCGAACATGCCGCGGTGGGCGGCGGCGTAGTCGAGGTAGGCGCGGCCGAGGGCCAGCAGCCGGTCGTACGGGGCGGGTCCGGCGTCGCGCACGGTCGAGGCGATGCGGGCGGCGAGGTCGGCGTAGCCCTCGCGGGCGATCGCGGACAGCAGGTCGAGGTGGGTGGGGAAGTATCGCCGGGGCGCGCCGTGGGACACGCCGGCGCGGCGGGCGATCTCGCGTAGGGACACCGCGGCGTGCCCCTCGCGGCGGACCAGGTCGACGCCGGCGGCGACCAGGCGGGACCGGAGGTCGGCGTCGTTCATAGACAGTGTCTACCAGAGCGGCGTAGACGTTGTCTACGAGCGGGCGATCAGCCGATCCGCTCCAGGATGCGCCGGGCCGGGGCCGGGCGACCGAAGTGCCAGCCCTGGCCGGCGTCGCACCCGATGGCCCGCAGGCGTTCGGCCTGCCTGGCCGTCTCCACCCCCTCGGCGGTGACCGTGAGGTCCAGCGCGTGTGCCAGGGACACCAGTGAGGCGAGGATCCGCTCGTCGGTGCGGCTGGCCGGCTCGACGGCCGGCGCGCGCAGCCCCGCCACGAACTCCCCGGCCACCTTCAGCTCGGTCACCGGCAGGTCACGCAGGTACGCGAGATTGCTGTACCCGGTGCCGAAGTCGTCGATGGCGATCCGTACGCCGAGGTCGGCGAGCACCCGCAGCGCGCGTACCGGCTCCTCGGTGGTGCTCATCATGGTGCTCTCGGTGATCTCCAGTTGGAGCCGTTCCGGCGGCAACCCGGTGCGCTCCAGCAGCCCACGTACCTCCTGCACGAGGCCCGGCCGGTGCACCTGGCGCACGGCCAGGTTCACGCTCACGAACGGCGCCGACCCGCCGTGCGCCGACCAGCCTTCCGCCTCCCGGCACGCCTCGGCCAGCACCCAGCCGCCGAGCGGCACGATGAGCCCGGTCTCCTCGGCCAACCCGATGAAGCTGTCCGGACGCAGTACTCCCAGCTCCGGGTGTCGCCACCGCACCAGCGCCTCCACACCGAGCAGGCGGCCGTCGCGCAACGAGGTGAGCGGCTGGTAGTCCAGGTAGAACTCGCCCCGCTCCAGCGCCGCGGGGATGGCCGCGGAGAGCGCGTACCGGGCCAGCTCCCGCCGGTTGCGTTCGGCGTCGAACAGCTCCCAGCGGGCGCCGCCGGCGGCCTTGGCCCAGTGCAGCGTGCTGTCGGCGGCCCGCATCAGGTCCCCGGGGGTCGTGCCGGCGATCTGCCGCTCCACGATGCCGATGCTCGCCGTGACGCTCAGCTCGTGACCGTCGACGAGGGCGGGTTCGCCGACCGCCGCCAGGGCGGCGTCGGCCACCGCGACGACGTCGTCGGTGCCGCCGGTGCCCTCGACCAGGACGACGAACTCGTCGCCGCCGAGGCGGGCCACGAGGTGCCCGTCGAGGGCGCGCCGGAGCCGGTCGGCCACCGCGGCGAGCAGCCGGTCGCCGACCTGGTGGCCGAGCGAGTCGTTGACCACCTTGAACCGGTCCAGGTCGAGGAAGCAGAGCCCGACGCGGCGCGCGCCGCGGCCGGGCTCGTTGAGCGCGGCGGTGAGCCGCTCGGTGAACAGCACCCGGTTGGGCAGGTCGGTGAGTGGGTCGTGGGTGGCCTGGTGGCGGAAGCGGGCCTCGCTGTCGCGCAACGCGCGCTCGGCCTGCGTACGGGCCTTCATCACGGCCCGCCGGATCGACTCCTGCTCGTCCAGCGTGCGGTCGCGCAAGGCCCGCGCGTACCCGGTGGCGACCGCGGCGAGCAGCCGGGCCATCCGGTCCTCGACGTCGTCGGCGACGAGGCCGAGGTCGCGCACCAGCCGGAGCTGGACGACCTCCACGGTGCGCCCGAGCCCCTCGGCCGACGCGATGTGGTGGGCGACCAGCTCCGTGCCGACGCGGTGGCCCGGGCGCAGATCGAACGGCTCGGCCAGCAGCGCGGCGGCGAGGTCGTCGGTGAGCCGTTGCAGCAGCGCCTCCAGCTGCTCCTGCGTCATGGGCAGGAAACTGGTGCCGGAGACCGCCTTGGCCCACGCGCGGGCGAAGGTCCCGGGGCGGGACCGCGCCTGCACCGCCGCCGCCGGCTCAGCCACCGAGCCGCCCGACCCCACCCATGAAGACGGCCCGCTCGGCGTCCTCCGCGCTGTCCGGCGACTCCGGACGCCACTGCGGTACCCACACCACGCCGGGCTCCACCAGCGTGAACCCGTCGAAGAACGCGGTCAGCTCGGCCCGGCTGCGCACCCACAGCGGATTGTCGGTACGCCGGTAGACCCGCTCCGCCTCGGCCCGCTCCTCCTCACTGCGCCCGTCGTCGCTGGCCTGGGAGAGCACCAGGTGGCTGCCGGGGGCCAGCGCGTCGCGCAGGGTGCGCAGGATCCGGGCCGGATCGTCCTCGTCGGAGACGAAGTGCAGCACCGCCACGACCATCACGGCCACCGGCTGGTCGAAGTCGAGCAGCCCGCGTACCTCCGGATGGGCGAGGATCCGCTCCGGGTTGCGAAGGTCCTCCTGCACCACGACGGCCCGGTCGTCGCCGGCGAGGATCTCCCGGCTGTGCGCGACCGCCACCGGGTCCACGTCCACGTACACGACCCGGGAGTCGGCGGCGTCGTGCTGGGCGATCTCGTGGACGTTGCCCACGGTCGGGATGCCCGAACCGATGTCCAGGAACTGCCGGACGCCCATCCCGGTGAGGTAGTGCACCGCCCGGCGCAGGAATGCCCGGTTGGCCTGGGCCATCAGCGGCGCCTCGGGCACGGCGGCCACCATCGCCTGGGCGGCGGCCCGGTCGGCGGCGAAGTTGTGCGAGCCGCCGAGGTAGTAGTCGTACATGCGGGCGACGCTCGGGCGCTCGATGTCGATCGTCTCGGGTGCCCAGTCCGGCCGCTGCATGCCTCACCCCTCGTGTCGACGGCGCGGGCACCGTCGCCCGCGGACCACCGCGGTATTCTGCCCCTCCGACCGCCCGGGTGACCATACTCCGATCGCGCGATCAGGCAGACGTCGGTCGATATGTGAAATCCGCGCCGGCCCCCAGGCCGGCGCGGATCGCACCGTACGTCGGAGCCGCCGTGCCGGCGGCTCCGGTCAGAACTTCGGGGCGTCCGGCGCCTCGAGCAGGCCCAGCCGCAGGGCCGTCATGAGCGCCTGCGCCCGGTTGGCCGCGCCCAGCTTCTCGTAGAGCTTCGAGATGTGGGTCTTGGCCGTCGACTCGCTGACGAAGAGCTGCTTGGCGATCCCGGCCACGCTCATGCCGTCGGCGAGCAGCCGCAGCACCTGCCCCTCCCGGGGCGAGAGCTGCGGGCCGGACGGGGCAAGCCGGCGCTTCATGGCCTCGGCCAGGTCGGCGGCGGTGAACGCGCTGGGGGAGGAGGCGGCGTGCCGGGCGGCGGCCACGACCTCGTCGGCGGGCGCCGTCTTCGGCACGAACGCGCTGGCACCGGCCTCCAGGGCACCGAAGAGCTGGTCGTCGCCGGCGTACATGGTCAGCACCACGATGCCCATCGAGGCGCTGGACTTGCGCAGCGCCCGGGTGGCCTCGAGACCGCTGCCGTCGGGCAGCCGGAGATCCATGATCACCACGTCCGGCTGCAGCGCCCCGGCCTGGCGGACCCCCTCCGCCGCCGTGGCGGCCTCGCCGACGACCTCGAACTGCCGGTCGCGCTCGAAGGCGTGCCGCAGGCCCTTGCGGATGAGGTCGTGATCGTCGACAAGGAGGACCTTGGTGCGGGTGGCCGGTGTCGGGCTTGTGGTCATCCTCGGGTTACTCCCCTTCTGCTGCTGCGCTACCGCGCACGTTATCGCGCCGGGGCGAGGTGCCGAGAACCACCGCCACGGTCGTGCCGCTCGGTTGCCGGGGTCGGATCTCCAACCGGCCCCGGATACGTTCCGCCCTCTCGGCCATGATCGCAAGACCGTACCGCCCGTCGGGCCGCTGGTCAGCGATCCCCTGACCGTCATCCGACACTTCGATTTGCGCGTACGGCGGGTCGACCTCACACGTGACCCACAGATTGGACGCCCCGGCGTGCTTGCGCGCGTTGGTGACGGCCTCCTGGGCGATGCGCAGCAACTCGGCCTCGGTGGCGGCGGGGAGCCGCGCCGTCGACTCGTCGAGCGACAGGTGCACCCGGAGACCGCCGGACGCGCCGACCGTGCGGGCGTACTCGGCGATCGCGGCGGCCAGCCCGCCGTGCCGGTCGACCTCGCTGCGCAGCTCGAAGAGGCTGAGCCGCAGCTCGGTGATCACCCGGGTCACCTCGCCGCGCAGGGTCCGCAGCGCCTCGGCGGTCTCCTCCGCGTCGTCGAACACGGTCGCCAGGGCGTTGTCGATGCCGTAGCCGACCATCACGAGTTCCTGGGCCACGCCGTCGTGGATCTCCCGGGCCAGCCGCTGCCGCTCCTCGTTGGTGGCCAGCGAGCGCACCTCGTCGAAGAGCAGCGCCGCCTCCAGACGCAGGGCGGCCGGGCCGGTCAGGGCGGTCACCCGGGCGACCACCTCCGACGGGTAGGCGTGCGCCGCGTCGGCCTCCAGCACGACCAACCCGACCGTACGCACACCGGCGACCAGCGGCACGATCAGCGCGGAGACGTCGCCGCCGGTGTGCGAGCGGGCCTGCGAGCGGGCCGCCGTCTGCGGCTGCTGGCTGGCCCAGGCGTCGGCGATCGCCGAGTCCGCGTCGAGCGTCGTCTCCCAGTCCACCCGGTCCACGCCGACCTGGGCGAGCACCACGAGCCGCCCGCCGCCGCTGGCCGACAGGACGGCGGCCCGGTCGCTGCGGGCCACGCCGCGCAGTTCCTCCAGCAGGTGCTCGGCGATGCCGCCCGGGTCCAGCGTCGCCCCCGGCAGCTGCCGGGCGACCGTCCGCAGCTGGGTGAGCAGCCGGGTCGCCTCGGCGTACGGCTGGGGTTTGCCGTCGTTGCGCACCTGGATGACCCGGTGCAGCGTGCGTGCCGCGTACAGCCCGAGCGCGGCGAGGATGAGCCACTGCGCGCAGACGGCCAGGTAGCCCGGCTGGGTCAGCTGGCGTTCGCCGTCGACCTGGGTCAGCGCGCCGGCGAGCAGCAGCGTGAGCGCGGCCACGCCGAGCAGCGCGGCGCCCTCGCGGAACCGGCGGCGCAGCGCGGTGACGGTGACCGGCACCGCGAGGTACGGCAGCACCGCCGACGCGCCGAGGCCGTCGATCGAGCCACCCACCAGGGCCACGGCCGCCACCTGGCTCGCGGCCAGCCCGAGCACCACCACCTCGGCCACCCGGCTGAGCGGGCCGATGAGCCGGTGCTGCGGCGCGAGCAGCGCGGGGAGCCCGGCCACGGCGAGCAGCGCGATCCACCAGAGCTGCGTCAGCTCGTGCGTGGCGAAGAGGGTGAGGACGGCGACCAGCGCCAGCATCACCAGACGCGCGGCCGCGGCGAGGGGATGCGGTTGGGGACGGGCGGGTGTCGAGGCGGGCACGTGACGGATCGTAGTCAGCGTCGGTAGATATCGGCGATCTCCGCCGCGTACGTCTTGTGCACGACCTGGCGCTTGACCTTGAGTGACGGGGTCAGCTCGCCGGTCGCCTCGGTGAAGTCACGCGGCAGGATCCGGAACACCTTGATGGCCTCGGCCTTGCTCACGGCCTGGTTGGCGACGTCGACGGCCTTCTGGACCTCACGCCGCAGCGCCTCGTGCCCGCGCAGCTCCTCCACCGGCGTGTCGCGGGGCAGCCCGGCCGACTCCAGCCACTGCGGCAGCGCCTCCTCGTCGAGGGTGACCAGGGCGGCGATGAACGGCTGCCGGTCGCCGACCACGACGCACTGGCTGACCAGCGGGTGGGCCCGGACCTGGTCCTCCAGCACGGCCGGGGCGACGTTCTTGCCGCCGGCCGTCACGATGATCTCCTTCTTCCGGCCGGTGATGGTCAGGTACCCGTCGTTGTCGAGCTGGCCGAGGTCGCCGGTGCGGAACCAGCCGTCGCCGGTCAGCACGTCGGCGGTGGCCTCGTCGTTGTGCCAGTAGCCCTGGAAGATCAGGTCGCCGGAGATGAGGATCTCGCCGTCGTCCTCGATCCGGATGCTCACACCGGGCAGCGGGCGGCCCACGGTGCCGATCCGGGTGGCCGACGGCAGGTTGGCCGCGGCGGCCGGAGCCGTCTCGGTGAGCCCGTAGCCCTCCAGCACGGTGACCCCGATGCCGCGGAAGAAGTGACCGAGCCGGGCGCCGAGCGGTGCGCCGCCGGAGATCGCGTCCCGGCACCGCCCGCCGAGCGCGGCGCGCAGCTTGGCGTAGACCAGCCGGTCGAAGACCGCGTGCTGGGCGCGCAACGCGAGGCCGGGCCCGCGCGAGGTCTCCAGCGCCTCGCTGTACGCGATGGCGACCTGCTCGGCCCGCGCGAAGATGCCGCCCTTGCCGTCGCCCTCGGCCTTCTGCTTGGCCGCGTTGTAGACCTTCTCGAACACCCGGGGCACCGAGAGCACGAACGTGGGGCGGAACTCCTGCAGCTCGGCGACCAGGTTCTTGGTGTCGGCGCAGTGCCGCATGGTGGCCCGGGCGTACACGACGCCGATCTGGATGAGCCGGGCAAAGGCGTGCGCGAGCGGGAGGAAGAGCAGGGTGGACGCGCCGGGGTTGAACAGGTTCGGCAGCACCGGCACCGCGTTGGCGATGTCGGCGTACATGTTGCGGTGGGTGAGCACGCAGCCCTTGGGGCGGCCGGTGGTGCCGCTGGTGTAGATGATGGTGGCCACGTCGCTGGACCGCAGGCCCGCCCGGCGCCGGTCGATCTCCGCGGGGTCGACCTGCTCACCGGCGGCGACCAGGTCGTCCACGCCGCCGAGGTCGATCTGCCAGACCTGACCGAGGTCGGGCAGCCGGTCGCGGACGCCGGCCAGCAGGGTGGCGTGCGCGTTGGTCTCCACCACGCAGGCCACCGCGCCGGAGTCGGAGAGGATCCAGGCCGCCTGCTCGGCGCTGGACGTCTCGTAGATCGGCACGGTGACGCCGCCGGCCGCCCAGATCGCGTAGTCGACCAGGGTCCACTCGTAGCGGGTGCGGCTCATGAGGCCGATGCGGTCGCCCGGCCGGATACCGGCCGCCACCAGGCCGCGGGCCACCGCCGCGACCTCGTCGCGGAACTGCCGGCAGGTGACGTCGGCCCAGGCCGGCCCCTGCGCCGCGCCGGTCGGCCGGACGAACTGCACGGTGTCGGGCGCGGTCTCGGCGTTCTCCCAGACCGGGTCGGTGAGGTTGGCGGCGTCGCCGACGGTGACGACCGGTGGGACGGAGAACTCGCGCACCTGCACTCCCTCGTGCTCGCACTGGCGGACCGGGGCCGCCACCAGGGGTCGGCTCTGTCGAAACCTACCCGGCGGGTCGATCCGGTGCCGAAGGCAGGTTGGCTGTGGGGCGTGGCGGGGGGCGGGACGGCCCCGGCCGCCCGCGTGCCGGGTAGCCTCCCCCCATGGCGGACTCCTCCACCCAGTCGATCGTCGTCGGCGCGCCACCGGACCAGGTGGCGGCCGTCATCTGCGACTTCGCGCGTTACCCGGAGTGGACCGACGCGGTCCGGCGGGTGGAGGTCGTCGAGGAGTACGAGGACGGCTACGCCAGCCAGGTCCGCTTCACGATCGACGCGGGTGTGATGGCCGACGAGTACGTGCTCGCGTACGAGTACGCGGAAGACCTGACCCGCATCGAGTGGCACCTTGTGGCGCCGTCGAAGATGCAGAAGGCACAGCGGGGGTCGTACGACCTGGTCGGAAACCCGGACGGCACCACCACGGTGACCTACACCCTGGAGGTGGAACTGTCGGTGGGAATGCTCGGGATGTTCCGCCGCAAGGCCGAGAAAATGATCATGGATACGGCGTTGAAGCAGCTGAAGCGCCGGGTAGAAGCACCCGGTGCGGCGCAGTGACGCGCCCGGCGGCCCGGCCGCCACGGTAGAGGAGTCGACCATGGTGGCAACGGATCCGGGCTCGGCCCGGGAGGAGGCGGAGCGGCTCGTCGCCACGCTGCTGGCGACCGCGCGGCTGGCCACGGCCGGACCGTCGGCGGGTCCCTGGGGCCCACTCGGCGGGATCGTGGCCGGTGTCCTCGGTCACAGCGCGCAGCCGGGTGGCGCGGGCGGCACCACCGCGGGGGCTTTCGCCACCGGTGCGCCCGAATGCTGCGTGTGCCCGGTCTGCCGCGGTATCGCCGCGTTGCGCGACCCGAGTCCCGAATTCGCCGAGCGACTCGCCACCGGAGCGGGCGATCTGGCCGCCGGGGTGGCCAGTTTCCTGCGCGCCTTCGCCTCCGCGAACCCGCCCGCCGAGCCCCCGGAGCCGGCCGCCGCGTCCTCCGCAACGGCCGCCGCCGGCTCCGACGACGATCTCGTCTGGCGCGAGGCCACCCGGAGCGGGCATGATTCTCAGCCGGCGTCGGAGGGGGACGTGTGGTCCGCCGCGACCCGGGCGGACGACACGACCGTCCCGGCCGCCGCGGCGCCGCCCGTCGACGAGGCCGGGCCGGCCGCGTCGGCGGCCGACCGGCCCGTGGTGCCCGCCTCGCGGGCGCCCGGCGACGCGGGCGCGGACGTGTCCGGCGACGGCGCCTGACCAGGGACATCCGGCACTCACCGGCCACTTCCGGTGCGCGGCGGACAGCACAGCAGAGGGGAGCGGCAGCGGTGACGCTGACCATCGGGATCGACGTCGGTGGCACGAAGGTCGCCGGCGGTGTCGTGGACGAGACCGGCACGGTGCTCGTGCACGCCCGACGGGACACTCCCGCCGACGACGTGGCCAAGACCCGGGACGTCATCACCGAGCTGGTGGTCGAGCTGGCCAGCGGGCGGTCGATCGAGGCGGTCGGCATCGGCGCGGCCGGCTGGATCGACGCCAGCCGCTCCACGGTGCTGTTCGCACCGAACCTCGCCTGGCGGGACGAGCCGCTGCGCGACTACGTGAGCGGCAAGGTCGGCCTGCCGGTGATCGTCGAGAACGACGGCAACGTGGCCGCCTGGGCCGAGTTCCGGCACGGCGCGGCCCGGCACGCCGACGACTCGATGGTCATGTTCACCATCGGCACCGGCGTCGGCGGCGGCATCGTGCTCGGCGGTGAGCTGGTCCGCGGCGCCCACGGCATCGCGGCCGAGCTGGGCCACATGCTGACCGTGCCGGACGGCCACCAGTGCGGGTGCGGCCGGCTCGGCTGCATCGAGCAGTACGCGAGCGGCAGCGCGCTGGTGCGGTTCGCCCGCGCGGCCGCCCGGCAGGAACCGCACCGGGCCGCCGCGCTGCTGGAGCTGGCCGGCGGGGAGGCCGAGGCGATCACCGGCCCCATGGTGACCGCGGCGGCCAAGGGCGGGGACCCGGTGTCGACCGAGTCGTTCGCCCAGGTCGGCCGCTGGCTCGGCACGAGCCTGGCGGACATGGCCCAGATCCTCGACCCGCAGGTCCTCGTCGTGGGCGGCGGCGTGATCGACGCCGGTGACCTGCTGATGGGCCCGACGCGGCGGTCGTACACCGAATCGCTCGCCCAGCGCAGCCGCCTGCCGGTCGCCGAGATCCGCCCGGCCGAGCTGGGCAACCGCGCGGGCGTCATCGGCGCCGCCGACCTGGCGCGCCGGATCTGAGGCCCGGGACGGGACGGTGACGCGAAGCTCGGGCGTGCCGCTGCGCGTCGTCTCGTACAACATCCACAGCCAGCGGGACGACGCGGCCGCGCTGGCCGCGGTCGTCCGGGAGGCGGCCCCCGACGTGGTGATCGTGCAGGAGGGGCCGCGGCGGTTCCGCTGGCGGCAGCGCTGCGCCACGCTCGCCGACGCGTTCGGGCTGGTGGTGGCCGCCGGTGGGCTGCCCGCCCTGGGCAACCTGCTGCTGACCAGCCTGCGGGTCCGGGTGCTCGCCACCCGCGACCAGCGCTTCCCGCTGACACCCGGCCGGCACCTGCGCGGCGCCGCGTACGCCGAATGCGCCGTGGCCGGCGGCGCCCGCTTCACGGTGGCGGGCTCACACCTGTCCACCGACCCCGCCGAACGTCCCGCGCAGGCCGCCCTGTTCAAACGGGAGCTGGACGCTGCCGGTACGCCCGTGATCGCCGGCGCGGACCTCAACGAGGGACCGGACGGCCCGGCCTGGGCCGCGGTGGCGCGCGGGCTGACCGACGCGGCGGTGGCGGCGGACCGGGCCGACCGGCTCACCTACTCCTGCGCGGACCCCCGGCGGCGCATCGACGCGCTCTTCGTCGACCCGCGGATCACGGTGGTCGACTACGACGTGGTGGACACTCCGCTCACACGCCGGGCCAGCGACCACTTCCCGATCGTGGTCGACCTGTTGCTGCCGGTCACCGACTGACCCGTCGCCCGGCGTGCCGGGGCTGGACAACCGGCTCCGATGTGGAGAGGATTTCGCGGCGACCCGGCACCCGTGCCGCACAAAAGGAGATATTCGGTGTCCACCTCCACCGACCGGCCCGATCCGGAGGCGAGCACGCTCGCCCTGAGCCGTGACGGTCGCCCGGTCTCCGACCGGGGCGACACGGTCTGCGTCATCGGCGCCGGCCCCAGCGGCCTGACCGCCGTGAAGAACCTCCGCGAGCACGGGTTCGGCGTCGACTGCTACGAACGGGAGACGGGCGTCGGGGGAGCGTGGAACTGGCGGCACGACCGCAGCCCGGTCTACGCGAGTACGCACCTCATCTCGTCCCGGCCGTTCACCCAGTTCCCCGACTTCCCGATGCCGGACTCCTGGCCGGACTACCCGCACCACAGCCGGCTGCTCGCCTACTTCGAGCGGTACGCCGACCACTTCGACCTGCGCGCGCACATCTGGTTCGGCACGGAGGTGATCCGGGTCGAGCCGGTCGAGGGTGACCGCTGGGACGTCACCACCCGCAGCACCGGCGGGTACGGCCCCGAGCGCACCTCGCGCTACGCCGCCGTGGTGATCGCCAACGGGCACAACTGGTCGCCGAAGCTGCCGAGCTACGAGGGGCTGGAGGAGTTCCGCGGCGAGGTCATGCACGCCTCGTCCTACAAGGACCCGGCGCAGCTGCGCGGCAAGCGCGTCCTGGTCGTCGGCGCGGGCAACACCGGCTGCGACATCGCCGTCGAGGCCGCCCAGCAGGCGTCGCACTGCTGGCACTCCACCCGCCGCGGGTACTGGTACGCCCCGAAGTACGTGTTCGGCCGGCCCGCCGACCAGGTCAACGACACCCTGCTCGCCCTGCGGGTGCCGCTGCGGGTGCGGCAGTGGCTCTACCACTGGACACTGCGCCTGACCGTCGGTGACCTCACCCGGTTCGGCCTGCCGAAGCCGGACCACCGGGTCTACGAGACGCACCCGATCGCGAACAGCCAGCTCGTCTACCACGTCGGGCACGGCGCCATCACCCCCGTGCCGGACGTCGCTCGGTTCGGCCCGTACGGGGTGGAGCTGACCGACGGCCGGCAGATCGACCCGGAGCTGATCGTGTTCGCCACCGGCTACCTGCCGCGCTTCGAGTTCCTCGACCCGAAGGTGCTCGGCGACGACGCGGGGACCGGCCGGCCGACGCTCTGGCTCAACGCGTTCGCGCCGGGCCACCCGACCCTGGCCGTGGTCGGCCTGCTCCAGCCGGACTCCGGCGTGTTCCCCCTGTCGCACTGGCAGGCGGTGCTCTTCGCCCGGCTGCTCCAGGCGCGCCGCACCCGTCCCGAGCGGGCGGCCGCGTTCGCCGCGACGGTCCAGTCCCGGGCGGGCGAACGCTACTCGGGCCCGGTGAAGGACAGCAGCCGCCACTG
The DNA here is from genome assembly GCF_003626655.1 of Micromonospora costi. GTDB lineage: Bacteria > Actinomycetota > Actinomycetes > Mycobacteriales > Micromonosporaceae > Micromonospora > Micromonospora costi. The sequence goes on along the minus strand of NZ_RBAN01000002.1, from coordinate 754,431 downwards.
GTTCGAGGTGGGCCACGCCGACTACCTGCGCGCCGTCCAGCGCGCCCTCGACACCCTGGAGGGCAAGTGAGTGAGCTTGCGAGCCCCGCAGTCGTGAACGGAAGGTTGGCTCGGTGAGCGCGAGGAGTGAGCTTGCGAGCCCCGCAGTCGTGAACGGAAGGTTGGCTCGGTGAGCGCGAGGAGTGAGCTTGCGAGCCCCGCAGTCGTGAGCGGAAGGTTGGCTCGGTGAGCACCGTGCGGATCATGCGTGGGCGGGAGTGGGCGCGGCCGGTGCGGCCGGTCCGGCGCGAGGTGCGCAGCGCAACCCCCGACCTCGAGGAGGGGCGGCCGCCGCTGCTCTTCGTACCCGGCTACGGGCACGGTGCCTGGGCGTTCGCCGAGCACTGGCTGGGGCACGCGGCGTCGCGCGGTTTCCCGGCGTACGCGGTCAGCCTGCGCGGGCACGGCGACAGCGAGCCGGCGCCGGAGGCGTCGCTGCGGGCGTACGTCCATGACGTGGTGCAGGTGGCGGCGGGCCTGCCGCGTCAGGCGGTGCTCGTGGGGCACGGTGCCGGGGCCCTCGTGGTGGCACACGCTCTCGCTCGCTACCCGGCGCGGGCGGCGGTGCTGGTGGCGCCGGTCCTCGGCGGCTGGGGGACGTTCGGCGCGGCGCTGCGCCGCAACCCCGCCGGCACGCTGCCCGCGGTGGTGGGTGGGCGCCTGCGGCTCAGCCGTGGTCAGTTGTTCAGCCGCGAGCTGCCCGAGGGCGAGGCCCGCCGGTACGTGTCGGCGCTGGGCCGGGCGAGCCGACGCGCTCAGTGGCAGCTGCTGAGCGCGCCCGACCCGGAGCCGGCGGTGGGTGACCCGCCGGTGCTGGTGCTGGGCAGCCCCGACGACCGGGTCGTGCCGGCGTCCGCGCTCACGCGGGCGGCCCGCCGGTACGGCTCGGCGCCGCTGCTGTTCCCCGGCATGGGGCACGACCTGATGCTCGACGCCCGCTGGCGGGAACCCGTCGACGCCCTGCTGGACTGGCTGGAGAAGGAACCGGCCGCCCGCTGAGGCTCAGCCACCGGCGCGCCGGTCGGCCCGGACGGCCGACCGGTCCGGCTGGGTGGGCACGGCGACCGGGGCGTCGCCGGGCGTGGTGAGCCGGTCGACCAGCGCGCCGGTCTGGTCCAGCGCGCTGAGGTAGGAGCGGGCCCACGCCCGGATGTCGTGCTCGCGCAGGTGGGCGCGCATGGCCCGCATCCGCTCGCGGACGTCGGCCGGGGCGGCGTGCAGTGCGGCGAGCAGCCCCTCCTTCAACCCCTCCAGGTCGTGCGGGTTGACCAGGTACGCCTGGGGCAGTTCGGCCGCGGACCCGGCGAACTCGCTGAGCAGCAGGGCGCCGGTGTCGTCGACGCGGGCGGCCACGTACTCCTTCGCGACCAGGTTCATCCCGTCCCGTAGCGGCGTCACCGCCATCACGTCGGCCACCCGGTACAGCGCGGCCAGCTCGGCCCGGTCGAACGGCTGCGTCAGGTAGTGGATCGCCGGCTCGCCGACCCGGCCGAACTCGCCGTTGATCCGGCCGACCTCGCGCTCCACCCGCTCCCGCAGGATCTGGTACTGGCCGACCCGTTCCCGGCTGGGCACCGCGACCTGCACGAGCACCGTGTCGCGGACCTTGACGTGCCCGCTGACCAGCAGCTCGCTGTACGCCTTCAGCCGCTGCTCGATGCCCTTGGTGTAGTCCATCCGGTCGACGCTGAGGATCACGTGCTCGGGGCGGCCGAGGTCCTGGCGCAGCCGGGCCGCGCGCGCGGCCACGTCGGGCCGGGCGGCCAGCGCGGCCATCTCGGCGGTGTCGATCGACACCGGGAACGCCCCGATGCGCACCACCCGGTCGTCGATCCCGATCCGCCGGTCGGTGGCCGGCAGGTGCAGCACCTTCGCCACCAGCTGGGCGAAGTTGTGCGCGGCCTGGGCGCGCTGGAAGCCCACCAGGTCCGCGCCGAGCATCCCGCGCAGCAGCTCGGCCCGGCGCGGCAGCTGCATGAACAGCTCCGGCGGCGGGAACGGCACGTGCAGGAAGAACCCGATGCGCAGGTCCGGTCGCAGCGCCCGGAGCAGGCCCGGCACGAGGTGCAGGTGGTAGTCCTGCACCCAGACCACCGCACCCGGCTCGGCGACCTCCGCGGCGGTCTCGGCGAAGCGGCGGTTGACCCGCTGGTACGCCTCCCACCAGCGCCGGTGGTGCTGCGGCTGCTCGACCGCGTCGTGGTAGAGCGGCCAGAGGGTCGCGTTGGCGAACCCCTCGTAGTGGTCGCGCAGGTCGTCCGGGGTGAGCGGCACGGTGCGCATCCGTACGCCGTCCACGTCGGGCAGGGTGGGCGCCGGACCGGTGCCGCCGGCCCAGCCGACCCAGGTCGCCGGGGTATGTCGCAGCAGCGGGTGGAGCGCGCTCACGAGGCCGCCGGGACTGCGCCGCCACTCGCACGCGCCGTCCGGGGCCACACTGTCGTCGATGGGCAGGCGGTTGGCCACCACCACGAGGGAACTCTGTCGCATCTCGGGCATTCCGATCAGCAGAGGACTGACCGCCACGAGCCAGGAACAACCGGTCAGTCAGCGGAGGAAGTGACGTACGGCGGTATTCCTACTAACCGTAAGTTACACCACTGTCACACCCGTGTTGACCCGAGGCCGTCCCGCGATGCGGTCGGTGACCCTGAGGTGGCGATCCGTGCGCGGGTCAGACGACGGCGCCGTCGTCCGGGTCGCGCTCGTCGTCGTCACCGCCGGGACGCAGCCGCCAGATGAGCGTCACGAAGCCCGCGAGGATGCCTGTGAAGCCGAGCAGCGTGACCACCGAGCGGTCCACCGGCAGCAGGGACGGGAAGAGGAAGAGCACGAAGCCCACCACGACGCCCAGGACGCCCACCACCGCGTACTTCGAGAACCGGGGCAGCGGCGGAGGCGGAGGCGGCGTGTAGCCCTCCTCCTCGTCGTCGTCGGGCAGGTCGGCGCCGAAGGTGTCCAGCCCGTCGAGCAGCGACGGCTCGTCGGTGCGGTCGGTGCGCCCGACGGAGACCCCGGAGAGGTCGGCCGCGTACGGCAGCCGGCGGACGTCCGTCGCGGTGGGCCCGGCCTCGTCGGTGCCGGAGCGGGTTACCGGCCCCGCGGTCGACTCCGGCGGGTCGTCGATGTCCTCCGCGGCCGGCCAGGGGGTGTCACCGGCGGCGGGCGTCGCGTGGAAACCGGCCACGATCCGTGCCCACTCAGCCTCGATGTCCGGCTCGTCGGCTCGCGCCGGCTCGGGCGACACCTCGTCGGTGAGCTGGTTGAGGTAGTCGCGGGCGGTGGTCAGGTGGGTGCGGTCGACGTAGAGCCGGTCGACCGGCCGCGCTGGCACGGTGGTGGTGCGGGTGACCGGGTTCAGGTCCGCCGACGGTTGGAGGTACGCGGCGATGCCGCCGGCGGCCAGCACGTCCAGCAGGTGTTCGCCGACGCGCGGATCGACGTCGCCGGCAACGGCGTACTCGCTCGCGTCGAGCCCGTTGTCCCGCCGCCCCCGGCGGGCCCCACCCGCTGACACCGGACACCCTCCTCAACGCGCCTCCGCGCGGCCGCCCCAGCCCCCTCCGACGCGACACGCGCGCCGTGCCTTGAATCGTGACACGTCCCGACCCGGTTCCGGGAGTGCGTTGTGTCGCGTCTTCCAAAGTCAGCGACCGTCACGCTGGTCGTGGCCGCGCCCGTTTGTCTGTTTGTGCGAAGTGCGTCAGGAGGCTGGTGGGCGACAGCGCCCGGTGCGGGCGGTGGTGTCGGTGCCGGTCGGCCGGCCTCGTCGTCGCCGGGCGTGGGCGCATTCGTATCTTCCCGGCCAGGGGTACCCAATTGACAAGATAGCGGGTGGCGGGTGGCGTCGCCCGGTCGGAGCGCGCGCCGGGATGGCGTTCGGCGTGATCGACGTGGCCCGGTACACGCAGTCCGCAGCCCGCAGCCCGCAGCCCTGCGGCACGTCGGGCGGCACGTCGCGCGGCACCTGTCCCGCCGTCGGCCCGGGCCGGCTCGTCGACCGTCCGAGGAATGACCGAGCCGGCGGCGTGTGGCCCGACCTCGCCGGTGGGCCGCGCGTCCATTGTGGCGGCGGGCCCGGGTTCGTAGGCTCGTGCGCGACGACGGTGCACCGGGGCCGGGCGTCCCGTGCCGTCGGGACCATCACTGGGAGAGGACGCCGGTGCTGTACTGGCTGCTGAAGTACGTGATCCTCGGGCCGCTGCTGAGGCTGATCTTCCGCCCGCAGGTGGAGGGCCTGCACCACGTACCGGAGACCGGCCCGGTGATCCTGGCCAGCAACCACCTCTCCTTCTCCGACTCGATCTTCACGCCGCTGATCGTGCCGCGGCGGGTCACCTTCGTCGCCAAGGCCGAGTACTTCACCGGCAAGGGGATCAAGGGCTGGCTGACCAAGATGTTCTTCGTGGGCACCGGCACGATCCCGGTCGACCGTTCGGGCGGGCGGGCCGCCCGGGCCGCGCTGGACACCCAGTTGCGGGTGCTGCGGGCCGGCGGGGTGGCCGGCATCTACCCGGAGGGCACCCGCTCACCGGACGGCCGCCTGTACCGGGGCAAGACCGGCGTGGCCCGGCTGGCCCTGGAGAGCGGCGCGCCGGTGGTGCCCGTGGTGATGCTCAACGCCGACGAGATCCAACCGCCCGGCAAGCTGATCCCGAAGATCGCGCGGGTGCGCATCCGGTTCGGCGCCCCGCTGGACTTCTCCCGCTACCGCGGCATGGCCGGCGACCGGTTCGTCGAGCGTGCGGTCACCGACGAGATCATGTACGAGCTCATGGAGCTGTCCGGCCGCGAGTACGTCGACATCTACGCCCAGAAGATCAAAACCCAACCCCCCACCCCGGTAGCAGCCTGACCGCTGCGGTCGCCCGTCCGTGCCCGTTCGCGGCCGTCGCGCTCTCGCGGCCGGCCGCCGTAGGCAGGGTGCGACGTGATGACCCGCTTCGAGGACGGGCCGGGTGTGATCCACACCAGATCGCCGATGTGGCGGCATCCCGGCCGCGTCGACCCCGCCGTATCGGCGAAATGGAGTCGATCAAGCGGGCCGGCCTGCCGCACGAGCGGGTGATCGACTCGGGTTCGTGGAAGTCGCGGTGTCGGCGAGGGTTGGATACCGCGACATACAGGGAACCGGAGTCGATCCCCTCGGACCAGCCGCCACCCAAGCCCGATCAAGACCCCGACCCCCGCCCACCGCCAGGCCGGCCCACCCGTCCATGATCTACACCGGCTCGCCGGCCCGGCCACATCCCGCCGACCAGCACCCCGCGAGATCACCGCCGTGCCTGCCGCGCCGCCCCACGCCCCACGCCCCACGCCACCGCCCCCCACTCCCGCGATCTTGCACTTTCGGCCCCCGTTATAGGGTCTTCGCGGCATATGCCGGGGCACAAACTGCAAGATCGCGGGGGAGAGGTGAGGGAGGGCGCGTGGGGGAGGGAGGGCGCGGGGTTAGGGGAGACCGGTCAGGCGGAGCAGGCCGGGGGCTTTGTTGCGGGTGGCGAACTCCTCGAGCTGCTGCCGTGCGGCCGCCGCGCCGGCCGGGTCGGCCGCGGTCAGCGGCCCGATCGACAGCGCGGTCGTGATGATCTCGTCGGTGACGTCGGTCATCCGGGCGTAGCTGCGCGCCGCGGCCCGCATCAGGTCGGCGGCGGTACGGGCGTCCCCGGCGGACGCGGCCAGCACGCCGTCGGCGACCTGCCCGGCGGCCCGGGCCCACGGCGTGGTCCGGGGCGCCCGGTCCAGCAGCGTCCGCACGAGCCGGGCCGCCTCGGTGCCCAGCACACCGGCGACGTGCCCGACCGCCGGCACCCACTCGGCGAACGGGATCATCCGGGTGCGCCGCCAGTCCTCCTCCAGTTCGCGCAGCAGCGCCATGGCCTCGGCGCGGCGGCCCTCCACCGCCCGGCAGAGCGCGGCGTGCGCCAACGTCGACCGCAGCACGCGGTGGAATCCGCTGCGGCGGGCCGCCACCACGGCCTGCTCGACCAGGTCGGGGCCGTCCCCGTCCGGCTCCGGCGGGTCCGGTCGGCGTACCGCGCCGAGCCCGCGCATCCACCCGGACACCGCCACGATGTGCAGGTCCCACTCGGCGGTCGGCCGGCGCGTCGACTCCGCCGCCATGGCCAGGGCCGACGTCCACTCGCCCGCGTAGTACGCCCGGGTCCACTGGTCGGCGAAGCTCGTGGCGAGGCTGTGTTCGCCGCCGAGGTCGAGGGTCCGCTGTTCGTCCACGAGGCGCGTCGACCCCGCGAGGTCACCCTCCTCCTGCAACGCCCAGGCGAGGTTCTGCACCGCCCGCCGGCGGCTCGCCAGCCGCTCCACCCGGCAGTGTTCGGTCACCTCGGCCAGTTCCGCGTACGCCTCGGCGGAGCCGGTGATGTAGCGCGCCACGGCGAGCGTGATCCGCGCGTTGGCCTGCGCCTCCCGCAGTTGGAGCCGCTCGGCGAGGGCTGCCGCCGCCCGGGCCGCCTCGCAGGCCGGTTCGTTCTCCGCGTTGAGCATGTGGACGCGGGCGAGTTCCAGCAGCGCGCCGGCCTTCTCCTGGCTGTCCGGCAACTCGTCGTAGATGCCGATGGCCCGGTCCAGGCAGCGCAGGGTGGCGGGGCGGTCGGCCCGGCTCCAGGCGGCGGTGGCCAGCAGGGTCCAGGCCCGGGCGGCGCCCGTCCGGTCGCCGGCGGCGGTGAGCCGTTCGGCGAGCCGGGTGAGCGTGTCGGTCCCACCGGCGACGAGGAACGCGTCGCCGTCGCGGTACAGCGCCAGTTCGGCGTCGAGGAGTTCCAGCGCCGGGTCGGGCGGCAGGTCCAGGGCGAGCGCGCGGCCGACCAGCGTGGCCGCGGTGTCCAGCGCGTGCAACGCGTACGCCCGGCGGGCCGCCCGGTGCAGCGCGTCCCGCGCGGCCGGGGCGTACGGGCCGGTGTCGAGGCCGACCGTCCGGGCGATCTCGTGCGCCGCCCAGCGGTGGTTGGCGAGCACCTCGGCCAGGTCGTGGAGGCGGCCGTCGGCGAGCTGCTCCAGCCAGTCGGCGGTGCGCTGGTGCCGCACCACCCGCTCGGCGCGGGGGAGCCGCTGGTAGCAGACGTCGCGCACGAGGATGTGCCGGAACCGGTACTCGGACTGGCCGGGCATCGTCGAGGTGTCCTGCTCGTACACCAGGTCGCGGCGCTGGAGCCGGTCCAGCGCCCGCTCCACCCACTCGACCGGCCGACCGAGGGCGGTCGCCACGGGCGCGGCCCAGAACTGGATGCCGACCACCGCGGCGGCGTGCAGGACCGCCCGGTCGGCCGGGTCCAGGAGGTCGAGCCGGTTCGCGATGACCGCCTGGACCGTACGGGGCATCTCCGGGCCACCGGCCGGGTCGGGCGCGCCGGCCGAGTTGACCGGGTCGAGCAGGCCGCCGTCGAGCAGCATCCGCGCGTACTCCTGCGCGTAGAGTGGGTTGCCGTCGGCGAACTCGATGAGCGGGGCGCGCTGCGTCGACGGCAGCGTGGCCTGTCCGAGCAGCAGCGAGTAGAGGGTGTCGATGTCGGAGTCGTGCATCGGCGGCACCGAGATGGACATGGCGCCGCTGATCGTGCCGGTCCAGGCCGGGTTCCGTTCCCGCAGCTCCGGCCGGGCCGTCGCGACGACCAGCAGCGGTACGCTCCGGGCCGTCGCGCCCAGCTGTTCGACGAACGCGAGCATCGCCTGGTCCGCCCAGTGCATGTCCTCGAAAACGAGCACGGTCGGCCCGGCGTCGGCGAGGACGAGGAGGAACCGCCGCCACGCGGCCTCGGTCTCGCCGGGGGCGAGCCGTTCGCCGGGTACGCCGAGCAGCGGGCCCAGCGCCTCGGCCAGCCGTACGGCGTGGGGGTCGGCGAGCTGCGCGAGCCGTGCCCGGAGCCGGTCGCGCAGGGTGACCGGATCGGCCTCGGGCGCCCCCACCCACGCCTTCACGATGTCGGTGAGCGCCGCCCAGGTGACGTTCTCACCGAACGGCGGGCAGTTGCCGACCAACCAGGTGATGGGTGGCCCGGGCAGGCTGGCGGCGTGCCGGGCGAGTTCGCGCAGCAGGCGGCTCTTGCCCACGCCGGCCGGGCCGAACACCGTCACGAGCTGGGACGTCCGCTCATTCACCATCCGGTGCAGCGCGTTGACCAGCAGGCCGCGCTCGTGTTCCCGGTCGACCATGGGGGTGAGTTCGGCCGTCCGGGGGTCGCGGTCCGGCCGGACCCGCAGCGCCAGCCAGATCCGGCTCACCGCCGTACGGCCCTTGAGGGTGACCGGCGGCCGGTCGGCGTACTCCAGTTCGTGGCGGGTGGCCGACCAGGTGGCCTCGTCGACCACGACGCCGCCGGGCGGGGCGAGCGACTGGAGGCGGGACGCGGTGTTGACCACGTCGCCGGTGACGAACGCCTGGCCGCCGTCCTGCGTGGCGGAGAGGTCCACCAGGGCCTCGCCGGTGGCGATGCCCACCCGGAAGCTCAGCGGCGGCTGCCGGCCCGCGGGCTGCCGGGCCAGGTTGCGTTGCAGCTCCAGGCCGGCGCGGACGCAGCGCAGCGCGTCGTTGTCGGTGGCCACCGGCGCGCCGAACAGCGCCATCACGGCGTCGCCGATGTACTTCTCGACCACCCCGCCGTACTGGTGCACGACACGCCGCACCGTGGCGAAGTATGCCTGTTGCAGGCCGCGAGCCTGCTCCGGGTCGGCCCGTTCGGCGTACGTCGTGAAGTCCACGATGTCCACGAAGAGGACACTGACCTGCCGCCGGTCCTCCTTGATGACGACGACGGGGTCGCGCAACGGTTGCCCGCAGCTGGTGCAGAAGTTGGCCTCGGTGCTGTTGGCGTGCCCGCAGTGCGCGCAGCTGACGGTGAGCGGCTGGCCGCACCCGCCGCAGAAGCGGTCGTCCGGTCCAGCTGCGCGCGCGCAGTGTCCACAGGTGAGGTCGATGTCCAGCTCCCGGAGGCGAGAGAGCCCAGTATCGCGGCGGCCGGGGCCAGTCGGGTACCCGACGTGCGGGCGGGCATCGCGACCGATCGGCCGGGGCTAGTCTTCCCTACCAGTAAGTTTTCACATCAGGGAGAGTGCCGTGCAGGTGCGACTGTCCACTGCGTGGACCGATCCGGGTGGCAGGGTGTGGGCACCGGGGGACACCGTCGACGTCGACGCGGTCATTCTCGCCGAGCTGGAGGAGCAGGGCATGGTGGAAGAGCCCGAGGGCCAGACGAGCGGGTCGGGGGAGACCACGACCACCTCGCCGAGCACGTCCACGTCGAAGCCGACCGACCCGACGAAGATCGGCCCGGGGCCGGGCGCCCCGCCGGCCGACGACGGCAACTGATCGACCGGGCGGGGCCGGCGGGCGAGGCGCCCGCCGGCCCCGTCCGCGTTTCCGTCACCGGGCGTACGCCGTCCCTCGGAACGCGACGGCCCGCGGCCCGAGGCCAGCGGCCGGAGGTCAGCGATCGTTCATCCCGGCGCGGCGCCGCAGCGCGGCCACGTCGGTCACCACGATCCGTCGGCCCTCGGTGCGCAGCCAGCCCCGGTTGGCGAACGAGCCGATCGCCTGGTTGACGCTCTGCCGGGAGCCGCCGGCCATCTCCGCGAGCTGGCTCTGGTTGAGCTCGATGGTGATCATCGGAGCCTGGCTCTCGCCGGCCAGCCGGACCAGGGTCTTCGCCACCCGGCCGGGCAGGTCCAGGAAGACGTGGTCGGCGTTCTGCTCGGTGAGCCGGCGGATCAGCCCGCCGAGCGAGCGCATCACCGCGTCGAGGATGCGGGGGTTGGAGTGCACCAGCTCCATGAAGGCGCCCCGGGACAGCGCGAGGGCGGTGCAGTCCTCGATGGCCTCGGCGGAGGCCGAGCGGGTGGAGGCGTCCAACAGCGAGACCTCGCCCAGCACGTCCGGTGGGCGGATGACCGACAGCACCGCGCGTTCGCCGGTCGGGGCGGTGCGGAAGACCGCGACCGCGCCGCGGCGCAGCACGATCAGGGACTCGCCGGGGTCGTTCTCCACGAACAGCAGTTGGCCCTTGCGGTACGTCCGCGGCACGGCGGCGGCGATGACGCGCTGCCGTACCTCCGGCTCGAGGCCGGCGAACATCTCGACACCCGTGAGCGCGTCACCCGGCTCCGGCAGGCGAACCTCCACGGCCCAACCCCTCCCCGGTCAAGGACCACAACTCGCACACCGGTGAACCTGACGACCCCTGACGTGGGCGAACTGACACCGGTTCGGCGCCGGTAGCGGTACACATCAGATCATGACGGTCGTGTCGCTTGCTGTACACCCCTCAAATCACTTCCGTGACAGTCCCCAGCTGGGACGGATCCGATGCTGGGATGGCGGATCCACCCGGTGGGGCCTGGGGAGGGTGCATCCGGCCGCGGCCGGCCGCGCGGGACTCGGGAGCGTCCCGCCGCCGGCCGCGGCGCCAGGGGGCAACCCAGGGCGGTAGCCACGACCCGTGCCGGGTGAGGAGACGCCCCCGCCGGCCACGCCGCACCGGCCGTGGGCGAGGATGGCGTGGATGGTCTACCGCTACTTCTACGACTGCGAGTTCATCGAGGACGGCCTGATCATCGACCTCGTCTCGATCGGCGTGGTCGACGAGTACGGCCGCGAGTTCTACGCGGTCTCCACCGAGTTCGACGACTCCCGGGCGATCCCCTGGGTGCGCCGCAACGTGCTCGACCGGCTGCCCTCGCCGGCCGACCGGGCCTGGCGTTCCCGCGAGCGCATCCGGGAGGACCTCTACGACTTCCTGGTCGAGCCGATCCGCGACCGGCCTGGCGAGCAGCTCGAGCTGTGGGCGTGGTACGCCGCGTACGACCACGTGGTGCTGGCCCAGCTGTGGGGGGCGATGCCGGCCCTGCCCCGCGAGATCCCGCGGTTCACCAAGGAACTGCGGCAGCTCTGGGACGACCGGGGACGGCCACCGTTGCCGAACGCGGAGGCGGCCCGGCACGACGCCCTGGTCGACGCGCGGCACAACCTGGCGCGGTACCGGGCGATGACCGCCCGCTGAGGCCGCGCCGGAAAAGGTCGCGTCTCGCAGGTTTGGTCGGTTCTGTCCGGGGCACCGCCCCCGACGAACCCCGCGAGGAGGACCGCCATGAGCCAGGCGCCCAGCGTCGTCGACGCCCGCAACCGCGTCACCGAACTGATCCGCGACGCCCGGATCTGCATGCTCACCACCATCGCCCTCGACGGCCGGCAGGTGAGCCGGCCCATGGGCCTCCAGGAGGCCGAGTTCGACGGTGACCTGTGGTTCTTCGCCTACGCCGACTCGGCCAAGGTCCGGCAGATCCGGGTCAATCCGGAGGTGAACGTGTCGTTCTCCGACCAGCGGCGCCACGCCTGGGTATCGATCTCCGGGATGGCTACGGAGGGTTACGACCGCGCGGGGGCCGAGCGCCTGTGGAACCCGCTGCTGGAGACGTGGTTCCCGGACGGGCTCGGCACTCCGGGCCTCACCATGATCAGGGTGCACGCCGTCTCGGCCGAGTACTGGGACTCGCCCAGCAGCCCGGTGGTGAACCTGCTGGGCCTGGCCAGGGCGGCGATCACCGGCCGGCGACCGGAGCCGGGCGAGAACCGTGAGGTCCGGTACTGACCCCCGCGGGGTCCCGGCGACGGCAACCGGGCCGGCACGGCCGGGGCGAGGGCGCGCTGTCGCCGCTCGGGCCGGCGGACTACAGTTCGCAGTGACGGCCCGCCCCGGGCCGGCAACGGCGCCGATGGTCAGATTCGACACCTATCCTGGGGCAAACCGGGCTACACCTGATGCTCCCAGGAGGATGAGCAGATCATGCGAATCGGCGTGCTCACCGGCGGTGGCGACTGCCCTGGTCTCAACGCGGTCATCCGCGCGGTGGTCCGCAAGGGCGTGGCCACGTACGGTCACGAGTTCGTGGGCTTCCAGGACGGCTGGAAGGGCCCACTGGAGGGCCTGTCCAAGCCGCTGGGCATCGCGGACGTCCGGGGCATCCTGCCGCGCGGCGGCACCATCCTCGGCTCGTCCCGGACGAACCCGTTCAAGATCGAGAACGGCGTCGAGCGGATCAAGGACAACCTCGCCGCGCAGGGCGTGGACGCCCTGATCGCGATCGGTGGCGAGGACACCCTCGGCGTCGCCACCAAGCTCTACGAGCTGGGCGTGCACGTCATCGGTGTGCCGAAGACGATCGACAACGACCTGGGCGCCACCGACTACACGTTCGGCTTCGACACCGCGGTCAACATCGCCATGGAGGCGATCGACCGGCTGCACACCACCGCGGAGAGCCACCACCGCACCCTGGTCGTCGAGGTCATGGGCCGCCACGCCGGCTGGATCGCCCTGCACGCCGGCCTCGCCGGCGGCGCCAACGTGATCCTGCTGCCGGAGCGGAACTTCGACGTCGAGCAGGTCGCCGGTTACGTCGAGAAGCGCTTCCAGCACCAGTACGCCCCGATCGTGGTCGTCGCCGAGGGCGCCCAGCCGCTGGAGGGCCAGATGGTCCTGCAGAACCAGGAGCTGGACGCGTTCGGCCACGTGCGGCTGGGCGGCATCGGCCAGTGGCTGGCCGAGCAGCTGGAGGCGAAGACCGGCAAGGAGGCCCGCACGGTCGTGCTGGGTCACATCCAGCGCGGCGGCACCCCGACCGCGTTCGACCGGGTCCTCGCCACCCGCCTCGGTCTCCAGGCGATCGACGCCGCGCACGAGGGCGACTGGGGCAAGATGGTCGCGATGCAGAGCACCGACATCGTCCGGGTGCCGCTGGCCGAGGCGACCCGCGAGCTGAAGACCGTGCCGCTGGAGCGGTACGCCGAGGCCGAGGTCTTCTTCGGCAGCTGATCGACCGCCACGGCGTCGCGGCCGGCCGCAGGGCCGCCGCGACGCCGCTCGGCGAGAAGGAGGTACGACGGGATGTCCGCCCGCGTGCACACCGTCGCGGTGATCGGCGCCGGCAAGATCGGCGAGCTGATGCTCTCCGGCCTGCTGCGCTCGGGCTGGCCGGCGGACCGGCTGCTGGCCACCGCCCGGCGGCAGGTCCGGGCCGAGGAACTGGCCACGCGCTACGGCGTACGGGTCGTCGACAACTTCGTGGCGGTCGATGAGGCCGAGGTGCTGGCGATCGCGGTCAAGCCGCAGGACGCCGCCGCGCTGCTGGACGAGATCGGGCCGAAGGTGCCGGCCGGCAAGCTGGTGATCTCGCTCTGCGCCGGCCTGCCCACCAGCTTCTTCAACCGCCGGTTGCCCGAGGGCACCCCGGTGGTCCGGGTCATGACCAACACCCCGGCCCTGGTCGACGAGGCGATGACGGCCATCTCGGCCGGCGCCCACGCAACCGGGGCCCACCTGGCGCTCGCCGAGGAGATGTTCAAGCCGCTCGGCGCCACCATCCGCGTGCCCGAGTCGCAGCAGGACGCGGTCACGGCGCTGTCCGGCTCCGGTCCGGCGTACTTCTACCTGCTGGTCGAGGCGATGATCGACGCCGGCATCCTGCTCGGCCTGCCCCGGCAGGTGGCCCACGAGCTGATCGTGCAGACCGCGATCGGGTCGGCCGTGATGCTGCGCGACTCCGGCGAGCACCCGGTGAAGCTGCGCGAGGCGGTCACCTCGCCCGCCGGCACCACCATCTCCGCCGTGCGCGAGCTGGAGAAGCACGGCGTACGGGCGGCGCTGCTCGCCGCGCTGGAGGCGGCCCGGGACCGGGCCCGCGAACTGGCCGCCCAGAGCGACTGAGGCGGCCCGGTCAGCCGGCCTGCATCGCCAGCTCCTCGCCGTACGTCCGGTCCGCGCCGGGCTGTGCCGGCACCCGGGCGAACCGCGTCCAGGCCGAGATCACCTGGGTGGCGGCACGCCACGGCAGCGGGTCGTCGACCTCGGTCGGCTCGGCGGGCCCGGTGACGGTCACGCCCCAGTGCCGCAGCCGTTCCAGGTTCTCCCGGAAGGCGGGATGCCGGGCGAGACCCGGGTCCGGTGCGGGCACGACGACCACCGGCAGGCCGACGGCGGTCGCCTCGTTGAGCAGGCGCAGGGCGAGGTTGTCGTTCAGCCCGTACGCCCACTTGTTGACGAGGTCGAAGCTGGCCGGCGCGACGGCGAAGGCGTCCGCCGGCGGCAGCGGGTTGAGGGCTTCCACCTGTTCGTCCTCCCGCACCGGGTGGTGCGTGAGGTCGGCCAGGCTCGCCTGGCCGTCACGGTCGACCGCGTCGGGTGTGCTCACGACGTGGACCTCCCAGCTCAGGTCCTGGCAGGCCGTGATGAAGGGTTCGAGTTCGGTCGCGGCGGCGCCGCAGACGACGAGGTGCAGGACAGGAGATCGTGATTTCCCGGGCATGGCGGCTCCTATCGCAGGTCCCGCAGCCGAGGGTATCGACGGCGCGGCCGACGCGAGCCGTTTTCCGATCCACCCACCGAACCGTCGTACGATGCGGCCCGTCGGCTGAGTGACCGGTCAGCCGAACGTCCGTCTCTAGTAGAGCAGGTGGGGGCGGCGCCGCCGCTCGAACGCGGCCAGCTCGTCGGCCCAGGCCCCGACCACCTCGTCCACGTCCGCACCCGCGTCGATCATCGTGCGCAGGCGGGGCGAGCCGGTGAGCTTGTCGATCCAGAACGGCCGGGCGGTGTCCCAGGAGTCCTGCCGCCACGCGAACGCGGGATACCGATGGGCCTCGACGAGCATCGCCACGGCCGTGCGGATCGGGTCGTACACGGCGCGGTCGACCACCTTCACCTCGACCCCGGCGCAGAGCTTGTTGAGCAGCGCCGGCTTCTGACCGGCCGAGGTCGGCGTGAAGTACGCCTCCCGGAACTCCACCCCGGGCAGTCCACGGGCGTTGAGCCGGTCGCCCCAGTGGTAGTCGAAGTCCTCGGCCAGGCCGCCGATCAGCTCGAACGGCCGGCACGTGCCCCGACCCTCGGTGATCGAGGCGACCCCCTCGAACAGGCCGGTGCCCGGGTAGACCAGGGCGGTGTCCGGAGTGGGCATGTTCGGGCTGGGCATGACCCACGGCAGGTCGGTGTCGGCCGCCAGCGCGTCGCGCTTCCAGTGCCGGCACCGGACGACCTCCAGGTCGACCCGGCGGCCAACCTCGGCCGGCAGGAACTCCGCGTTGAAGTAGCGGGCCAGCTCGCCCACGGTCATGCCGTGCTGCTGGACGATCTCCTTCAGCCCCACACCAGAGGTGTAGGGGGTCGTCATCATGGGCCCGCGGGCGCGCCCGCCGATGGGGTTCGGCCGGTCCAGCACCACGTACCGGCGGCCGACCCGGGCCGCGGCGGCCATCGAGGTGTACATCGTCCAGATGTAGGTGTAGAAGCGGGCGCCGACGTCCTGGATGTCGAAGACCACCGTGTCGACGTCCGCCTCGGCATACATGCTCTCCCACCTGGCCTGCGAGGCGCCGTACGCGTCGTACACCGTGATGCCGGTGCGGGCGTCGATGCCGGTGCCCTCGCTGCCGCCGGCCTGCGCGGAGCCGCGGAAGCCGTGCTCCGGGCCGAACGCCGCGGCGATCCGGACCCGGCCGGAGGCGTGCATGAGGTCGACCAGGTGCCGGTACGCGGAGTCCACACCGGTCGGATTGGAGATCACGCCGACCCGCTCGCCGGCCAGCGCCGCGAAGTCGGACCGGACCAGCGCGTCGAGGCCGGTCTCGACCCGGCGGATGCCGGGTGCCGCCGCCCCGGGTGAACCGGGGCCCGCCGCCGCGACCGCTCCCGCGGTCACCGCACCCGCACCGGCCAGGAATCGTCTGCGTTCCACGGTCCACCTCCCGTCGGTTGTTCGAAACTTAGCTACACGTTGATGTCCCGTCAAGGAAGGTTAGCTACACGCAGGGGTGCCCGGGGCGGTGCCGGGACCGCCATACTGACCCGGTGTTCACCCTCGCCCAGGCCCGGCATCTGGTGGCCACCCTGCGCCCGCGCGTCGACGAGCTGATCCGGCTCCGCGCCGACCTCGCCGAGCTGCGCGCCGACCTGGCCCGGCACGGCACGAGCCCGCTGGGCGGCCGGGCCGAGGTCAAGGGGCTGGAGGCCCGGCTGCACGCCGTCGTCGACGAGCTGCACCAGCACGACATTCAGATCAAGGGCATCGCCCCGGTGCTGCTCGACTTTCCCGGTGAGCGCGACGGCCGCCCGGTGCTCTGGTGCTGGCTGGAGGGCGACACCGACGTGCGCTGGTACCACCGTGTCGAGTGCGGCTTCGCCGGCCGCCGGCCGGTGTGACCGGCGGGCCGGCTCACGCCGTGCGGGGTTTCCTGCCACACCCCGCGCGGGTCGTGGGTGCCGCGACCGCGGCGCTGCTGCTCACGCTGCCCGTGCTGACCGCCACCCGGTACGCGGGCTGGCGGGCGGACCTGCGCACGGTGACCACCGCGTCGGTTCTGGTGGCCGCGGCCGGCGCGTTCCTGCTGGCAGCCCGCTTCGGTGCCCGCCGTCCGCCCGGCCGGTTCCCGGTCCGGCTCGCCGTGGCGCTGGCCGGCGTCGGGCTGCTCGCCGCCGGTTACCTCGCGGCCGCCCACCTCTTCCACCGGCTGGTCGTGCCGGTGGCGGTCGACGGCGCCCCGGGTGCGCTGCCAGCACGGGGTCTGGTGCTCGCGCTGCTGGCCGGCGCGCTCGGCGTCGCCCTCGGCGCGCTGTGGCGGCGTCCGGCCGTCCTCGCGTCGCTGCTCGTGGTGCTGCTCGCCGGCGAGCTGGTGCTGCACGGGCCGGTCGGGTTCGGCCCGTTCTCGGCCGCCCGGTACTGGCTGTTCGGCGTCGGGCAGCCCCACGACATCCCGGGTTGCACGAGCGTGGTGCCGGCCGAGTGCGTGACGTGGACGTACCGGCACTGGCCCGCCGGGCTGGTCCTGGCCGGCGGCGTGCTGGTCGCGCTGCTGGCCGCCGCGCTGGCCGCACGTTGGCCGGCTAACGGGGACGCCGAGCCGGCCGAGCCAGCCGAGCCGACTGAGTCGGTCGAGCCGGCCGAGCCGGCCGGTCCCGCCGATCGCGACGCCGAGTCGGCCGGTGCGACCCGTACCGGCCCGAGCCTGTTCCGCCGGTACGCGCCCGCGGCCGGGCTCGTGGTCGCCGGGCTGGTGCTGGCGCCCCTGGTGATCGGGACGGGCGCGCAGCACGCCACCAGCGAGTTCGCCGAAAGCATCGGCACCTCCGCCCCGGTGGGCTCGCCGGCGGAGGTGCCCGTCCCGGCGCCCGGGCGGCTCGCCGTCTTCGCGGTGGGCCTGGAGGACGTCGGCGACTGCCGCGCCGCCTCGGCCGACGGCTCGCGCGTGGCGCTGTCGCCGGTGATCGGCACCGTTCGGTACGGCGACAGCGTGAGCTACCGCTGGGTGGGCACCTTCCGCCTGCCCACGCCGGGCCGGTGGACGGTCACCTGCGGTGGTGACGCGGGGGAGTACCTGGTGGCCGGCGTGCCCCGGGTCGGCGGGCTGGTCGGCCGGCTCGTGGAGGCGCCGCGCCCGGTGGGGTGGCTGCTCGGCGCGTCGCCCGGGCTGCTGGTCGCCGCGTACACCGCTGTGGGTCGGCGTCGACGGGGCTGACCGCGCCGCGGGCCGATCCCCGCCCGCCGGTGCCTTCGCCGGGTGAGGGCGGGTCAGCCGGCCGGGGCCGCGACGGCGAAGACCACCACGTTGTCCGTGTAGTGGCCACGCCGCCGGTCGAAGTCGCCACCGCAGGTGACCAGGCGCAGCTCGGGGCCGGGCGTCGGGCCGTACACGGTGGCGGTCGGGAACCGGTCCTTGCGGGTGCGTAGCGAACCGGTCACCCGGAACGCCAGCCGCTGCCCGCCGCGCCACACCTCGACCGTGTCGCCGGGGCGCAGCTCGCCGAGCCGGGCGAACACGGCGGGGCCGCGGCGCGAGTCGAGGTGTCCAGCGAGCACGGCCGGGCCGGGTTCGCCGGGGGCGGGGCCGCCGCCGTACCAGCCGGCCACGGCGAAGTCGGCCGGTGGCACGAGGGCGCCCGCGCGGTCCAGCCCGAGCACGGCGAGCGGGGAGTCGACCCCGATGCGCGCGACGCGTACCCGCGTGGGCTTCCCACCGGGCACGGGCCGCGACGGCGACGCGGTGGCCGACGGGCAGTCGCCCGCGCAGCCGGGCGACCACGACGCGGCGGGCGGAGCCCCGGCGGCGGCCTCGGTCGTCCCGGTGGCGGCGGGCGGCGCGGGGGTGGCCAGCCCGACCCCGGTCCCGGCGGCCAGGCCGAGCGCGGCACCGAACGCCACCAACGCCGTGACCGGCGTCCGGCGGCGCCGGTGCCGCCGGATCGCCGGGCTGCGCCGCCCGCTCACCAGGTGGTACGCCGCCGGCGCAGCAGCGCCAGGCCGGTGACCACCGCGAGCACCGCCAACCCGCCGGCGACCAGGGGGTACGCCCCGCGCCCGGCGGTGCCGCCCGCGCCGGTGTCCACCCCGCCGGCCGGCACGACCGTGCCGCCCTGGGCGTCGCGCCGTAGCTGGGTGGTGAGCCCGCCGTCCTTCGCATCGAGCACCAGGAGCGAGTAGACGGCTCCGCCGGTCAGCCGGACCTCCGCCTGCGTGGGAGGCCCGCCGCTGCCGGACAACCGCAGCCGCCAGCGGCCCGGCTCGACCAGTTGGTAGTCGGTGGTCGTGGCGAAGTGGACCCCGTTGGCGATGGTCGGCCCGTCGGCCGCGGCCACGTCGAGCACCGGCGCGCGTACCGAGGCCTGTACGACGCGGACCTTCGCCCGGCCACCGTCCGGCGCGCTGAGGTCGTCGTGCAGGACGCGCAGCCCGAGGTCGGCGTAGCGGCCCACACCGGCCACGGTGTACGCCTCGCCGCCGGTCACCGCGACCTCGGTGGTGAGCACCGGCGGGTCGCTGGCTGGCGCGCCCGCCTCCCGCATGGCCACCGCGTACCGACCCACGGGCAGCGGAAGGTAGTCGGAGACCACCCCGTAGCCCACGCCCGGGAAGACCTGCGGCTCGTCGGCGTCGGGCGCCGCGAGGTACACGTCGACGCTCGGGGTGTCGGGGGAGAGGTGGGCGAGCCGTACGTAGCCGACGGTCGCCGCGCTGGCCGGTGTGGCCGTGGTGGTCAGCAGGCCGGCGCCGAGCAGGAGCGCTCCGGCTCCGGCGAGCAGTCGGCGCGGCGCGGTACGGGGCAGGTGCATGTCGCCTCCGGGGTGCGTCCGGTCACGGGATGCGTCCGACCGACAGCGTCCCGTCGATGGGACTGACATGCAACTGTCACCGGCCCGACACGCCGCGAGGTCGCCGCGACACGCCGCCGGCGAGGCGGGGCGTCCGGCGGCCACGGGGAATTCGCCAGTAAGAATCTTTCATCAATAAATATTTAGTGATATCTATCTCCTACCGTCCCTGCTACCCCCGGAGTGCGACGTGCGGAGATCCCGTCTGGCAACGCTTGCCCTGAGCCTGGTCACCACCCTGTCCGCCGCGCTGGTCCTCGGCGCCGCGCCGGCACAGGCCGCCCCGAGCGACCACTACGTCGCCCTCGGCGACTCCTACTCCTCCGGCGTGGGCGCCGGCAGCTACACCGCCGAGAGCGGCTCCTGCCAGCGCAGCACCAACGCCTATCCGGCGCTCTACGCCGCCAACGTGCGACCCGCGTCGTACCGCTCGGTGGCCTGCTCCGGCGCCACCACCACCAGCGTCATCAACAGCCAGCTGTCGGCGCTCAGCGCCACGACGACGCTGGTCAGCGTGACGGTCGGCGGCAACGACGTCGGCTTCTCGAGCATCATGACGACCTGCGTGCTGTACGGCACCACCGAATGCGTGGCCGCCGTGCAGGCCGCCGAGGACAAGGCCCGGGCCGACCTGCCGACCCTGCTCCGCAACGTCTACACGGGAATCCGCAACCGGGCGCCCTCGGCCCGCGTCGTGGTTCTCGGCTACCCGGTCTTCTATCAGCTCAACACGATCTGCGTCGGGCTCAGCGACACGTCCCGGGCGAAGATCAACGAGGGGATCAACCTGGTGGACGACATCACCCGTACCGCCGCCCTCGCCGCGGGCTTCACGTTCGCCGACGTCCGGTCCCCGTTCGTCGGCCACCAGCTGTGCAGCTACGGGGAGAAGTGGCTGCACGCCCTGAACATCACCAACCTCGGCGTGTCCTACCACCCGACCGCTGCCGGCCAGTCCGGCGGCTACTACCCGGTGTTCCGCAACACCGCCGGCTGACCGACGGCCCCGGGGGTGGGTCGTACCCGCCCCCGGGACCGTCTGGCCGGTCGGCTCAGGCGGGGGAGCCGGCGGCGGCCAGCGCGGCCCGCACGGTGGCGGCGTCGGCCGGCTTCTCCCGATCCCAGTTCTGCGGGTCGGCGGCGTAGACGACCCCGTAGACCGGAGTGTCGGGTTGCTGGCGCCAGCCCTCGGCGAGCGGGCCGGCGTCCACCGCGTCGTAGCCGATCCGGTCCAGGAACGCGGTGGTCGCCGCCTTCGCGTCCGCGTCGTCACCGGCGATGGGCAGGGCGCTGCGGTCGGCCGCGCCCGCCGGCCGGGGCAGCGTCGCCAGGTGCCGGAAGTTGATGTTGTTGAAGACCTTGACCACCCGCGCGGTGGGCAGGTGGCGCTGGAGCAGTTCGCTGCTGGTCGTGGCGCCCGAGTCCAGCTCGGCGATCTGGCCGTCACGCTGCGCGTAGTAGTTGTTGGTGTCGAGCACGACCTTGCCGGCCAGCGGCTGCGCCGGCACGTCGCGGTACGCCTTGAGCGGGACGCTCACCACCACCAGGTCACCGGCCTCGGCCGCCTCCTGGACGGTCCCGGCCCGGGCCCGGGAGCCCAGTTCCGCGACGAGGTCGCGCAGCGTCTCCGGCCCGCGTGAGTTGCTGAGTACCACGTCGTAACCGGCGGCCACGGCGAGCCGGGCCACCGTACCGCCGATGTGGCCGCTGCCGATCAATCCCACAGTCGTCATGTCTGGTGCCAACTCCGTCCACGGTGACCACATTCCTGGCCGGTCACCGGCCGATCCACGCCGAGGGCGGGGTCGCGGCGGTGCGCGACCGGCCGCGGGGCCGCCGGCGCCGTCGGCCGGTCGCGCCGGAGGCCGTCCCGCCCACGCTATCGCCGCCAGATCGCCGATGTGCCAGCATCCGGTGCGACAGGAGCTCGCCACATCGGCGACGTGGTGTGGACCCCGGCGCGTGCGGTCGCCGGCGGCGAGTCAGGCCGCGGCGGGCAGCGCCTTCTCGACGGCGGCCCGCAGCTCGGCCGCGTCGGGCTGGACCGTCGGCGCGAACCGGGCCGCCACCGTGCCGTCCGGGGCCACGAGGAACTTCTCGAAGTTCCACCGGATGTCGCCCGTGTGGCCCTCGGCGTCCGGGGTGCCCACCAGCGCCGCGTAGAGCGGGTGCCGGCCGGGCCCGTTGACCTCGACCTTCTCCGTGAGCGGGAAGGTCACGCCGTAGTTGACCTCACAGAAGTCGCTGATCTCGGCGGCGGTGCCCGGTTCCTGGCCGCCGAACTGGTTGCACGGCACGCCGAGGACCACGAGGCCACGGTCGGCGTACTCCTCGGCGAGGGCCTGCAGGCCCGCGTACTGGGGTGTGAGGCCGCAGCGCGAGGCGACGTTGACCACCAGCAGGGCGCGCCCGGCGTACTGGGCGAGATCGGCGGGGCCACCGTTCAGGGCGCCGATCGGGATGTCGAAGACGGTCACGGGCCGAGGCTACCCCCGCCGTACGCCCGCTCCCGCCGCGACGTGACGAGCAGTGACGAGCGGCGGTGTTTCGAGCACCGCAAGAAATCGAAACATGCACATCTTGACGAAGTGATGACGTCGTGAGTAGCGTCTCCCCAACATTTGGAAAGTTTCCTAACTGTTTGGGAGCCGCCGCATGAAGAGATCGCTCCGCCGAGCCCTCTGGGCCGGCGCCGTGGTCACGCTGACCGCCGCGTTGGCGCCCGTCGCCAGCGCGTTCGGTGCCGGAAGCGTGACGACCACGTTCACGAAGGTGCAGGACTGGGGGACCGGTCACGAGACCCGGGTGACGATCACCAATGGCTCGGACGCCACGGTGAGCACCTGGCGCATCGAGTTCGACCTGCCGTCCGGCAGCAGCATCAGCAGCTCCTGGGACGCCGACGTGACCCGCAGCGGCAACCACTACGTGGCGGTCAAGAAGAGCTGGGCCGGTGGCCTCGCCCCGGGCGCGTCGTTCAACTGGGGTTACAACGGCAGCGGCCCGTACGCGGCGCCGCTGAACTGCACCATCAACGGCGCCTCGTGCGGCGGCGGCAGCACCCCGCCCACCACCACCCCGCCCACCACGACGCCGCCGACCACCCCGCCCCCCACCACGCCGCCGCCGACGACCCCGCCGCCGGACCCGGCCGGGAAGAAGGTCGTGGGCTACTTCGCCGAGTGGGGCGTGTACGCCCGCAACTACCACGTGAAGAACATCCACACGAGCGGCTCGGCCGCGAAGCTGACCCACATCCTCTACGCCTTCGGCAACACCACGGGCGGGCGCTGCTCGATCGGTGACAGCTACGCCGACTACGAGAAGGCGTACACGGCCGCGGACAGCGTCGACGGCGTCGCGGACACCTGGGACCAGCCGCTGCGCGGCAGCTTCAACCAGCTGCGCAAGCTCAAGCGGATGTACCCGAACCTCAAGGTGATCTGGTCGTTCGGCGGCTGGACCTGGTCCGGCGGGTTCACCCAGGCCGCGCAGAACCCGGCCGCGTTCGCCGAGAGCTGCTACAACCTCGTCGAGGACCCGCGCTGGGCCGACGTGTTCGACGGCATCGACGTCGACTGGGAGTACCCCAACGCCTGTGGCCTGACCTGCGACAGCAGCGGCCCGAACGCGTTCCGGAACGTGGTGTCCGCCCTGCGGACGAAGTTCGGCTCCAACGCCCTGGTGACGGCCGCCATCACCGCGGACGGCAGCAACGGGGGCAAGATCGACGCGACCGACTACGCGGGCGCGGCGCAGCACCTCAACTGGATCATGCCGATGACGTACGACTACTTCGGCGCCTTCAACCCGCAGGGCCCCACGGCACCGCACTCGCCGCTCACCTCGTACACCGGCATCCCGCAGCAGGGCTTCTGGTCGGACGCGGCGATCCAGAAACTCAAGGGCAAGGGCATCCCGGCCAGCAAGCTGCTGCTCGGCATCGGCTTCTACGGCCGGGGCTGGACCGGCGTGACCCAGGCCGCCCCGGGTGGCAGCGCCACCGGCGCCGCCCCGGGCACCTACGAGGCGGGCATCGAGGACTACAAGGTCCTCAAGAACAGCTGCCCGACCACCGGCACCGTCGGCGGTACGGCGTACGCCAAGTGCGGCAGCAACTGGTGGAGCTACGACACCCCCACCACGATCAACGGCAAGATGACGTACGCGAAGAACCAGGGCCTCGGTGGCGCCTTCTTCTGGGAGCTCTCCGGTGACACGGGCAACGGCGAGCTGATCGGCGCCATCAAGGGCGGTCTCGGCTGAGCCGTAGGCCGACGCACCACCCACACGGCGGGGAGGGACATGCACCGTCCCTCCCCGCCCGGCGTGTCTGCCGGAGTGTCGCGGGACACCCTCCCCGTCGCACAGGCCGATGTGACAGACTCGCCGCTCGGCATGTCTCGATGCCGCACCTGTCGAGGGGAGGGGTTGATGGGCGGAACGCACCGGAGGCTGGCGGGTGCCGCCGCCGCGCTCGCGATCCTGCCGCTCGTCCTGGCCGGGTGCGGCCTCGGCGGGTCGGACGAGGAGCCCGCCAAGCCCGACCGGGCGCCCGCCGAGGAGGCGTCCGCGAAGTCCCGCGAGCGGGTGCAGGCGTACCTCGACGCGATGATCGCCAAGGACGCGGCCGCCGGGCGCAGCCAGCTCTGCGCGACCATGCACGACGCCTTCGACGCGGCTGCCACCGGCCCGAACGGCGACTTCGCCGATCACTTCGAGGTGCCGCAGGCGGAGATCACGGACATCCGGTCCGGCCCGCACGGGCAGGAGGTGAACGTCTCGATCTCGGTCACCGCCGGCTCGCGCAAGGCCACCCGCCCGTTGGTGTTCACCGTCACCCGCGACGGCGCCGACTGGTGCATCGCCGGCGAGGCGCCCGCCACCGCCGCCACCAGCCCCACGGCCAAACCCGCGGCCTGAGCTGCGTCGATGCCGGCGGCGGGCCGGCGATCTCCCAGCTGCCGGAACGGTCCCCCTCGCCGACCACCTCCCCTGGCGGTCGCCGTAGGCTTTCAGTCATGCGCCATGAGTGGCATCAGCTGAGCCATCCGTCGGTGGACAGCCCCGGGCTCCAGACCAGTCGTCCGACCCTCGACTCCGAGGACGCGGCCCTCGGTCTGGACCGCTGGCGCGACCTGCCCCGCGCACAGACCCCGCCCTGGTCGGACCAGGCCACCGTGGCCGAGGTCTGCAAGGTGCTCGACACCGTGCCCTCGGTGGTCGCCCCCTACGAGGTCGACCAGCTCCGGCAGCGGCTCGCACTGGTCTGCGAGGGCAAGGCCTTCCTCCTGCAGGGCGGCGACTGCGCGGAGACCTTCGCCGACAACACCGAGAGTCACCTGCTGGCCAACGCCCGCACCCTGCTCCAGATGGCCATCGTGCTGACCTACGGCGCGTCCCTGCCGGTGGTCAAGGTGGCCCGGGTCGCCGGGCAGTACACCAAGCCCCGGTCGCTGCCGACCGACGCCCGGGGCCTGCCCGCCTACCGCGGTGACATGATCAACTCGCTGGAGGCCACGCCCGAGGCGCGGGTCGCCGACCCACAGCGCATGATCCGGGCGTACGCGAACTCGGCCGCCGCCATGAACATGCTTCGGGCGTACCTGGCCGGCGGGCTGGCCGACCTGCACGCCGTGCACGACTGGAACAAGGGGTTCGTGAAGAACTCCCCGGCCGGCGAGCGCTACGAGGCCATCGCGCGGGAGATCGACCGGGCGCTGGCCTTCATCCGGGCCTGCGGCCTCACCGACGACGACGCGCTGCGGACGGTCACCCTCTACTGCTCCCACGAGGCCCTCGCGCTGGAGTACGACCGGGCGCTGACGCGGGTGTCCGGCGGGCGGGCGTACGGGCTGTCCGGGCACTTCCTCTGGATCGGCGAGCGCACCCGCCAGCTCGACGGCGCGCACATCGACTTCATCTCCCGCATCGCCAACCCCATCGGCGTCAAGCTCGGCCCCACCACCACGCCCGACGAGGCGATCGAGCTCTGCGAGAAGCTCAACCCGGACAACGTCCCCGGCCGGCTCACCCTGATCAGCCGGATGGGCAACCACCGCGTACGCGACGTCCTGCCGCCGATCGTCGCCAAGGTCACCGCGGCCGGCGCCAAGGTGGTCTGGCAGTGCGACCCGATGCACGGCAACACGCACGAGTCGTCCAACGGCTACAAGACCCGGCACTTCGACCGCATCGTGGACGAGGTGCTCGGCTACTTCGAGGTGCACCGGGGCCTGGAGACCCACCCCGGTGGCCTGCACGTCGAACTGACCGGCGAGGACGTCACCGAATGCCTCGGCGGCGCCCAGGGCATCGAGGACCTCGACCTGCCCGACCGGTACGAAACCGCCTGCGACCCGCGACTGAACACCCAGCAGTCGCTGGAGCTGGCCTTCCTGGTCGCGGAGATGCTTCGTGGCTGACGCGAGGAGTGAGCTTGCGAGCCCCGCAGTTCGCAGCCGAAAGGATGATCGTGGCTGAACAGCTGATCGACCTTCGTTCGGACACCGTGACCCGGCCAACCCCCGGGATGCGGGAGGCGATGGCCACCGCCGAGGTGGGCGACGACGTCTACGGCGAGGACCCGACGGTCAACGCCCTGGAGGCCGAGGTCGCGGCGCTGTTCGGGCACGAGGCGGCGCTGTTCGCCCCCAGCGGGTCGATGGCCAACCAGATCGCCCTGCAACTGGTCGTGCCGCCGGCCAACGAGCTGCTCGCCGATGCCGACGCGCACGTGCTCACGTACGAGATCGGCGCCGCGGCCGCGTACGGCGGCATCTCGTCGCGGACGTGGCCGGCGGTCGGCGCGGACATCGACCCGGACGTGGTGGCGGGCATGATCCGGCCCGACGGATACTTCGCGGTCCCCACCCGGGCCATCGCCGTCGAGCAGACCCACAACCGCGGCGGCGGCGGGGTGATCCCGCTGGCCACCCTGCGTCAGCTGCGCCGCATCGCCGACGACGCGCAGCTCGCGCTGCACTGCGACGGCGCCCGCATCTGGCACGCCCACGTGGCCGACGGGGTGCCGCTGGTCGAGTACGGCCGGCTCTTCGACACCATGTCGGTCTGCCTCTCCAAGGGCCTCGGCGCCCCGGTCGGCTCGCTCGTCGTGGGCAGCGCCGAGAAGATCGAGCGGGCGCGGCTCGTCCGCAAGCGGATGGGCGGCGGGATGCGGCAGGTCGGCGTACTCGCCGCCGCCGGCCGGTACGCGCTGGCGCATCACGTCGAGCGGCTCGCCGAGGACCACGCCAAGGCCGCCCGGCTCGCCGAGGCCATCGCCCCGTTCGGCGTGCTCGCGACCGCGGCACGGACGAACATCGTGCCGCTGGACCTCACCAAGTCCCCGCTCGACGCCCACGCCCTGGCCGCCGCCGCGCGCGCCGAGGGCCTGCTGATCTCGGTGCTCGGCCCGCGTACCGCCCGGCTGGTCACCCACATGGACGTCGACGACGCCGCCATCGACAAGGCGATCGACACGCTCACCCGCGTCCTGCGCGCCTGACCGTTCTCGTTCGGCCTTTCCGCTCCGGTGATCAAGAGGTTTGCGTCGTCCGCGGCCCGGATCCTGACGCAAACCTCTTGATCACCGGGGCCCTACGGGCCGGGCGTCGCCAGCGGGCGGGGTCGTCGGGGGTGGTCAGCGGTGGAGGCGCTTGAGGGTGGCGATGTCCGCGGCGTGGCCCACGTGCTTCTCCGTGGGGGTCTCCACGACCACCGGCACCCCGGCGGTGGCCGGGTGGGCCATCAGCTCCGCGAACGCCGGCTCGCCGATGATGCCCTTGCCGATGTTCTCGTGCCGGTCCCGGGTGGAGCCGCACAGGTCCTTCGAGTCGTTGGCGTGCACCAGCCGCAGCCGGTCCGCCCCGACCGTGGCCACCAGGACGTCCAGGGTCGCCGTCATGCCGCCCTCGGCGGCCAGGTCGTGCCCGGCGGCCCAGGCGTGGCAGGTGTCGAAGCAGACGCCGAGCTGCGGATGCCGGTCCACCGCGTCCAGGTACGGCCCGAGGTGCTCGACCCGCGAGGCGAGCGACCGACCGCCACCGGCGCTCGGCTCGACCAGCAGCATCGGGCCGCCCGACGCGGCGGCCGAGTCGAGCAGCGGCAGCAGCGCCTCCCGGACCTGCCGCATCGCGGCCTCGGCGTGCCCGGCGTCGACCGCGCTGCCGGCGTGGAACACCACGGCCTCGGCGCCGATCGCGGCACCGCGCCGCAGCGCGTGGGCCAGGGTCTGCGCCGAACGCTCGACCGTGGCCGCGGTCGGTGAACCGAGGTTGACCAGCAGCGACGCGTGGATGAAGACCGGAATGCCCCGCTCGGCGCAGCCGGCCCGGAACAGCGCGTCCTGCGCCGGGTCGCCCGGCGGCAACGCCCAGCCGCGGGAGTTGGACACGTAGACCTGCACCACCTCGGCCTCGGCCGCGTCGAGGTACGGCAGGGCCGCCTTGGCCAGGCCGCCCGAGGTCGGCGTGTGCGCGCCGACCGGGCGGGCCGGGGTCAGGGGCATGTCAGAAACATCCGATCGTGATCTGGGTGCCCGGGGGCACCTGCGAGTTCTCGCCCGGGCTCTGGAACCGGACGACCGCGGCCGGGTTGAACTGGACCTGCACCGGGAAGCCCTGGCTCTGCAAGAGCTGCTGGGCCTGCTGGCACGGCAGGTCCACCACCCGGGGGACGACCACCAGCGGCGGGCCCTTGCTGACGTCGAGCTTGACCTGGGTGCCCTTCTCCACACCGGTGCCGTCGGCCGGGCTCTGGCCGAGGACCTCGTCCTTCGGCTTGTCCGAGTCCTTGTAGGTCTCGACCGCGACCAGGCCGAGCTGGGACAGGGCGTTCCGGGCGTCGGTGAGGCTCTTGCCGACCAGGTTGGGCACGCTGGCCGGCGCCTTCCCCTTGCTGAGGATCACCGTCACCTTGGCGCCCGGCTTGACCTCGGTGCCCACCTTCGGGTTGGTGTCCACCACCACCCCGGCGGGCAGGTTGTCGTCGTAGCGGGCCGCGCCCTTGACCACCGTCAGCTTCGCGTTGACGAGGTCGGCCTCGGCCAGCTCGAACTCCTTGCCCACCACGTCCGGCAGCGGGAACTGCTCCGGGCCGAGGGACAGCGTCAGGGTGACCGTGCCGCCCTTGACGATCCGGCTCGACGAGGCCGGGTCCTGGAGCAGGACGCTGTCCTTCGGGACCTTCTCGTCGTAGCGCGGCTCCCCGTACACCAGGGTGAGGCCCGCGCGCTCCGCGCGCGCCTCCGCGTCGGCCTTGCTGAGGCTCACCAGCTCCGGGGCGACCGTGTAGCGGCCCACCGAGAAGTACCAGCCGCCGACCGCCGCGACCAGCGCGAGCACCACCACGGAGGCGAGCACCGCCACCCGGCCCCGCGGATCGCCCATCACCCGGGCGCGCAGCTCCTGGAATTGGGACCAGAGGCCCGTGCTCTGCTCGGGCGCGGCCCGGCGCCGGCCGGCCCGCTGGCCGCCCTCGGGCAACCGGGCCCACGAGGGGCGCTCGGCCGGGCGTACCGCCGCGACCACCATGGTGGGCTGGGCCACCGCCGTGTCGTCGGCGACCCGGCGCAGCACCGCGGTGTGGCTGTTGGCGTTGCCCAGGTCGTCGCGCGCCACCTGCACCTCGGCCAGCAGCGCGCCCGCGTCGACGGGACGCGCGCCCGGATCGCGCCGGGTGGCCCGGGCGACCAGGGTGTCGAGGACCGGCGGCAGGCCGGGTACGAGGGTCGACGGGGCCGGCACGTCACGGTCGACGTGCTGCCACGCGATGTCGATGGGACGGCCGCCGTCGTAGGGCACGCGACCCGTGAGCATCTCGAACAGCACGATGCCCGCCGAGTAGACGTCCGTCCGCGGGTCGGCGTGGCCCTTCGTGACCAGCTCCGGAGCGACGTACGCCACCGTCGCCATGAGCTGGTTGCCGCTCTCCTCCTCGGCGCTCGCCTCGACGGCGCGGGCCAGGCCGAAGTCGGCCACCTTGACGACGCTGTCCACCAGGTTCGCCATGCCGCCCGTGGGCGCCTCGGCGACCAGGACGTTCTCCGGCTTGACGTCGCGGTGCACCACGCCGGACCGGTGCGCGGCGGCGATCGCGGCGAGCATCTGCTCGAAGATCGCCAGCGCCTCGTCGGGGTTGAGCCGCCGTCGCTCGGCCAGGACCTCGCGCAGGGTGCGGCCCCGGACGTACTCCATGACGAGGTACGGCAGACCGGCGTGGGTGCCCTGGTCGTAGACCGCCACCACGTTGGGGTGGGTGAGCCGGGCGATGGTCTTCGCCTCGTCGGTGAACCGCTCGACGAACCCGGCGACGCGCGCCCGGGCCTCGGAAGCCTGGGCCGGATGAATGATCTTGACGGCGACGGTGCGCTCGAGGCGCTCGTCCGTGGCGGTGTACACGGTCGCCATGCCGCCACGGGCCACGCGACCGCGAATGCGGTAGCGCCCGTCGATCAGCGAGCCCAGCAACGTGTCGGCGACCTGTGTGTCCATCGGCAGGGAGTCTATGTGTCCAGAGGGTGAGGGTTGAACAGGATGCTACAGCCGGAGGGCGACACACCCCGTCCCGCCGCGCTCGGCAACCCGCCGAACACCCGCCTGACCTGCCCGGACGTGCTGTTCCGGGTGGTCGGGGACGGGGTTCTGGTCGGGGTCGGTCGCCGGCGTCGGCGGTGTCCCGGGCCCGTGCCGGCGGGGTGGGCGGCGCCAGCGGTGTCCGGGCCCGTGCCGGGTCTGGTCGGGGTCGGCGGTGTCCGGGCCCGTGCCGGTCCCGGTCGGGTCGACGGCGTCGGCGGTGTCCCGCGTTGGTCCGGTCGGGTGGGCGGCGCCGGCGGCGTCTCGGGCCGAGTGCTGGCTGTGGCGATGGTGTGGTCGTGTCCGGGGCCGGTGCCGGTCCCGCTCGTGTGGACGGCGTCCCGGGGTGCCGGTGGCTCGCCGGCGTGACCGCGTGGCAGGGTGTTCGGGTGACCGAATCCGTACCCGCCGACCAGGCCGGGCCCGCCGACGCGGCGGGCTGGCTGACCCTGCCCGACGTCGCCGAGCGCCTCGACGTGTCGATCAGCAAGGTGCACCAGATGATCCGCGACCGGGAGCTGCTGGCGGTCCGCCGCGACGGTGTCCGCCGGGTGCCGGCCGACCTGGTGGCCAACCGCACCGTACTCAAGCACCTGCCCGGCGTGCTGAACCTGCTGGCGGACGCCGGGTACGACGACGAGGCCGCCCTGCGCTGGCTCTACGAGCCCGACGACACCCTCCCCGGCACCCCGGCGGCCGCACTCGGCGGCGACCAGGCCCGCGAGGTCAAACGCCGAGCCCAAGCCCTCGGCTTCTAACCCCCGCACCTCCCGCCTGCCGCCCCCGCCCCCGCTCTCTCCGCGGTGATCATGAAGTTATTGCCCTCGGCACCGGCGTGTCGTGACAATAACTTCATGATCACCGGGCCGGGCCGGGCCGGGCCGGGGCGGGGCGGGGCGGGCCGGGCCGGCCGGGCGGGCGGGGACCCGGGTGGGGCGGCGCCGGGTTAGTCGGTGCGGCGGGTGGCGGCGATGGCCAGGTCGACCAGCGCCTGGTGAGCCTCGGTGTCGAGGTCGACGGTGGCCAGCGCGGCCAGCGCCGTGTCGGTCAGCGTGTCGATCCGCTGCTCCGTACGGGCGAGGGCTCCGCTTGTGGTGATCAGCTCGCGCATCCGGGTCACGCCCGCCTCGGCCAGCGCCGGGTCGCCGAGACCGGCGAGGAGCACCTCGCGCCCGGCGTCGTCGAGCGCCTCCAGGGCCGCCGCCACCAGATAGGTGCGCTTGCCCTCGCGCAGGTCGTCCCCGGCCGGCTTGCCCGTCTGGGCCGGGTCGCCGAACACGCCCAGCACGTCGTCGCGCAGCTGGAACGCCTCGCCCAGCGGCAGCCCGTACGCCGAGTACGCCGCCCGGACGTCCGCCGGCGCGGCGGCCAGCGCGGCGCCGAGCAGCAGCGGCCGCTCGACCGTGTACTTCGCGGACTTGTAGCGGGCCACCTTGCCGGCCCGCTCCACCGAGGTGTCGCGGGTCACCTGGGTGAGGACGTCGAGGTACTGCCCGACCGTGACCTCGGTGCGCATCTCGTCGAAGACCGGACGGGCCCGGGCGACCGTGCCCGGGTCCAGCCCGGCGGAGTGCAGCAGCTCGTCGGACCAGACCAGGCAGAGATCGCCGAGCAGGATCGCCGCGGCGTCGCCGAAGCCGTCCGGGTCACCACCCCAGCCGGACCTGCGGTGCCGTGCGGCGAACCGCCGGTGCACCGCCGGCTCGCCGCGCCGCGTGTCGGAGCGGTCCATCAGGTCGTCGTGGATCAGGGCGCTGGCCTGCACCAGTTCCAGTGCGGCCAGGGCGGCCAGCACGTGGTCGTTGTCCACCCCGCCGGCGCCCCGGTAGCCCCAGTAGGCGAACGCGGGGCGGAGCCGCTTGCCGCCACCCAGCACGAACGCCTCGATCGCCTCCGCGAGCGGGGCCAGCGCGTCGTCGACACCGGCCATCCACACCCGCTGGTTGGCAAGGAACTCGGTGAGAGCCTTGTCGATCCTCTGGCGCAGGCCGGCGCGGTCGACCGGGGAGACGGGAGCAGCGTCAGTCACGCCAGAACGCTAGCCGGTCGGGTCGCGCATTTGGTACCCGCCGGTATCCGAAGGGCCGGCCCGATCCCGTGGACGCCTCCGGGCCGGGGACGCGGGAGGTCGGGGCAGGTACGGGCGGGCCGCCGCCACCAGCGCCGCGTGCCGCCGTACCGCGGGCACCCGCCGGTGGGTGGCCAGCCGGCGGCGTACGTCGGTGAGTTCGGTCACCGCCCGGGGCGACCCCGCGCGGACCGCGTCGACCAGCGCGGCGCCGGCCGCCTCGCAGGCGAGTTCCACCTCGCCGAGCTGGAGGTAGCCGCGCGCCAGCCAGCCGCCGTAGATCGCGGCGCGGCGGGGCCGGCCCGGCTCCCGGGTCACGCCCAGCAGCGCCTCGGCCCGCCGTGGCCGCCCGAGCGCCACGAGTGTCCGGCCGGTCATCGCGGCCAGCTCCGCGCCGTCGAGCCAGTAGAGCCATGGCGGCTCGCACAGGGGGTCGGGCGCCGTGGTGACCCGTTTGGCGGCGTCGAGGGCCCGCGCGCCGGCGTCCGGCCGGCCGCCGAGCGCGGCGGCGAGCGCCACCCGGTGCAGCAGCAGGGCGCGGAGGCCCGGGCTGGCCGACCGGCGGCTGCCCGCGTACGCCGTCCGGGCCAGCACGAGCGCCCCCTCCGCGTCGCCGGCCCCGGCGAGCAGGTGGCTGGCCGAGCCGAGCACGTGCCCGCCGAGGGCCGGATCCCCGGCCGCCGCCGCGGCGCGCAGCCCGAGACGGTACGCGTCGAGACCGCCGGCCGGGTCGCCCGCGTCGGCGGCGAGCCAGCCGGCGAGCTGGGCCGACTCGGCCAGCAGCGGCAGGAGCCGGCGGCGACCGGTCCGGCCGGACCGGGGCAGGGCGCGCGCCGCCCGGCCCAGCGCGGCCGCGCCGAGCGGGGCGAGGTCGGCGCCGCCCACGAGGTCGTCCAGGCGGCGTAACCCGGCCAGGTCGACGGGTCGCCCGGGGCGGGGGTCGCGGAGCGTACCCCCGATGGCGACCGACGGCCCGGGGCCGGCGGCCGGGTCGGACCCGGCGACCCCGAAGCCCGGCCCGGCGGGGTCGGGTCGGGCGACCGCGAGGCCCGGCCCGGCGACCAGCAGGGTGGCGTGGGGATCGGCCAGCCAGCGCTGGGCCAGGGCGAGCAGTGCCGCGCGGGAGCGACCGCCCCCGGCCGGTTCCGCGGAGGGCGGGGCGAGCCGCCGCGACCGCGCCGCAGCGTCCGTCAGCAGCTCGACCGGCGCGGCGAGGACCGCCGCGAGCCAGCGCAGCCAGAAGTCGCCCGGCAGCCGTACCTGCCGTTCCCAGCGGGACACCTCGTGCCGGCTGAGCGTGGGCACGCCGGCGGCGGCGCACAGCTCGGCGGCGAGGCGCCGCTGGCTCCAGCCGCGGGCCAGCCGGAGCTGGGTGAGCAGCGGCCCGAGCAGCCGCGGGCCGGCTGGCGGGGTCGAGGTCATCGGTCCCTCCGGTGGGAACGGGTGCGGCGCCGGCCGGACCGGCCGGACGGCGACGCTGACGTGGTGACCCCCGCGCGGACCCCCCGCGGAGACCGGACCACCACGGCCGGCTCCACCCGCGCTCCGTATGGATATCCCGGGGGTACGACGCTTTCCCGCGCGGCCGGGCACACCGACGCCCGAGGCCCACCCCACCGGGTCGACCCGCCCGCCACGGGATGGGAAGATCGTGGGACGGCGCGTCACGACCGCTAGAGTCGGAACGTGGCGCTCGGTCTCCCTTCGGTCCTCCCCAACCCCCAGCCGGCCATCGGGGAGCTGATCCGTGAGCGGCAGCCGACCTTCTCGTTCGAGTTCTTCCCGCCCAAGACGCCGGAGGGCGAGCGCCTGCTCTGGCAGGCGATCCGGGAGCTGGAGTCGCTGCGCCCGTCCTTCGTGTCGATCACCTACGGCG
This sequence comes from Micromonospora costi, assembly GCF_003626655.1. Classification (GTDB taxonomy): domain Bacteria; phylum Actinomycetota; class Actinomycetes; order Mycobacteriales; family Micromonosporaceae; genus Micromonospora; species Micromonospora costi. Next base: position 720,729 of record NZ_RBAN01000002.1, on the reverse strand, counting down.
CCGGGGGATCGACCCGGGACACCACCGTCGCGGTCACCGAGCGGATCGCCACCGAGACCACCCTGCTGCCGATGGCCCACCTCACCGCGGTCAACCACTCCGTGGCCGAGCTGCGGCACGTGATCGGCCGGTTGGCCGGGGTCGGGGTGCGCAACGTGCTCGCGGTGCGCGGCGACCCGCCGGGCAACCCGGGCGGCGAGTGGGTGCGCCACCCCGAGGGCGTGCTGTACGCCGAGGAGCTGGTCCGCCTCATCCGCGACGCCGGTGACTTCAGCGTCGGCGTCGCGGCCTTCCCGTACAAGCACCCGCGCTCGCCGGACGTGGCCACCGACACCGCGCACTTCGTCCGCAAGTGCCGGGCCGGCGCCGAGTTCGCGATCACCCAGATGTTCTTCGACGCCGAGGACTACCTGCGACTGCGGGACCGGGTGGCCGCCTCCGGCTGCGACACCCCGATCCTCGCCGGTGTGATGCCGGTGACCCAGATGGGCACCATCGAGCGGTCCGTCCAGCTCTCCGGGGCGCCGTTCCCGCCCGCGCTCGCGGAGCGGTTCGCGCGGGTGGCGCACGATCCCGAGGCGGTACGCCGGCTCGGCATCGAGCAGGCCAGCGAGATGTGCGGCCGGCTGCTCGACGAGGGCGTGCCGGGCATCCACTTCATCACCCTCAACCGCTCGACGGCCACCCGTGAGGTCTGGCAGAACCTCCGGGTGGACGCGCGGATGTGAAGGTCCCCGCGACACCTGCGCCCGGCTGCGACGGTTGATCCGTGGTGGGCACACAGCTGAAGTGGGACGAGTACGCCACGGCCTGGGCGCGGCTGCACGGAGGTTTCGACCCCCGCTCGGCCGCTCCCGTGGTGCGCGCCTGGCTGCGGTTCGCGTACCACGTCGGGTACGTGCTGGGTCGGCTGCGGGTCGGCCCGACCGCGGTGACGGTGGTCGGCGTGCTGCTCTGCGTCTGCGTGCCGGTGTTCGCCGTACGACCGGAGGACGGGCCCTTCCTCGGTGCCCTGTTCGTGCTGCTCGCCGGCGTGGCCGACAGCGTCGACGGGGCGGTGGCGGTGGTGACTGGCCGCAGCACGCGGCTCGGTTACGTCTACGACTCGGTGGCCGACCGGCTCGGCGAGGCCGCCTGGCTGGTGGCGTTCTGGTTGGTCGGGGCGCCGGGCGCGCTGGCGGCCGCGGCCGGCGCGCTGTCCTGGCTGCACGAGTACGTACGCGCCCGGGCGGTCTCCGCCGGCATGCGGGAGATCGGCGCGGTGACGGTGGGGGAGCGCCCGACCCGGGTCCTGGTGGCGCTGGGCGGGCTGCTGGTGGCCGGGCTCGCCGGACTGATCGATCCGGATCTCGCGGCCGGCACCATCACCATGGCGACGGCCGTCTGGGTGCTGCTCGCCGGCTTCGGCCTGGGCCAACTCCTGGCCGCCGTCCGCCGTGCGCTCCTGGAAGCACCCTAACCCCCGCGATCTTGCACCTTCTGCCCCGGCATACCGCCCCAAAAGCCACGATCCAGGGGCCGAAACTGCAAGATCGCGGGGAGAAGGAGAGGGTGCCGCGAGCTACGCGGGGCCGATCTCGGTGGCGACTATCTCGGCGGAGAGGGTCACCATCGGCAGGCCGCCGCCGGGGTGGCTGGAGCCGCCGACCAGCCACAGCCCGTGCACCGGGCCACGGTTGGCCGGCCGGAGCAGGCCGCCCGCGGTGCCGTAGATCGCCCCGCCCGGCGCGCCGGTCGCCGCGTCCAGGTCGGCCGGGGTGCGGATCTCCCGGAACAGCAGCCGGTCGCGTACGTCCACGCCACGCGCGGCGAGCACGTCGAGGACCCGATCGGCGTACGCCTCGGCGAGCCCCGGGCGGCGCCAGTCCACGGCGCCCGTCGAGTTGCCCTGCCGGGGCGCGTTGACCAGCACGAACCACGCCTCGTGCCCGTCGGGCCGGACCAGCGGGTCGTCGGCCACCGTGACGAAGACCGTCGGGTCGGGCGCCGGCCGGGCCCGTACGCCCCGGCCCGGGTCGCCGAAGACCGCGTCGAACTCGGCGTCGTAGTTGCCCGGGAAGAACACGCTGTGGTGGGCCAGCCCGGAGGAGCCGGTCACTCCGAGCAGCAGCACGAAACCGGCGAGGCTGCGGTCGGTGAGCCGAGCCAGCCGGCGCGGGTTGGGCAGCAGGTCCCGGTAGAGGGTGAGCGCGTCGCAGTTGGCCACCACCGCGTCGGCCGGGACCGGCACGGCGGCGCCGTCGAGGCGTACGCCGTGGACGCGGCCACCCGCGGCGTCGATGCGGGTTACCGTGGCGCCGGTCTGCACGACCACGCCCAGGTCCAGGCAGCGCGACAGCAGCGCGTCGGCGAGGGTGGCCAGCCCGCCCCGCAGGTACCAGCCGCCGTACGTCAGTTCGGCGTACGGGACGGCGGCCAGCGCGGCCGGGGCGCGCCGCGGGTCGGCGCCCGTGTAGGTGGCGTAGCGGTCGAGCAGCATCCGCAGCCGCGGGTCGGTGAGGTGCCGGCGGCCGAGCCCGCGCAGCGTGCGGCCGGGCGCGATGGCGGCCAGGTCGCCGAGCCGCCAGGCCAGCGCGGCGAGGTCCCGGGGCGAGTCGACGGGGCGGCGCAGCACGTCCCGGGAGGAGGCGGCCCACACCCGGGCGGCCCGGCGCCACAGCCGCTGCCAGTCGGCGGCCGCCCGGTCACCGAGCGCCGCGCCGATCCGGGCGGCGAACTCGGCCGGGTCGGCGCAGGAGTCCAGGGTCGTCCCGTCCGGGAACACGTGCCGGACGATCGGGTCCAGCGGGACGGGGTCCAGGTACTCGTCGAGCTTCGCCCCGGTGGCCTCGAACAGGTCGGTGAAGACGTCGGGGAGTGTGAGCAGGCTCGGCCCGGTGTCGAAGTGGAATGCGCCGGCGGGGGTGTCGCGCACGTGGCGGCCCAGCTTGCCGCCGACCGTGTCGGCCCGCTCGAAGACGGTCACCTCGTGCCCGATGGCGGCCAGCCGGGCGGCGGTGGCCAACCCGCCCACGCCGGCGCCGACGACCACGATCCGCGCCATCCCGCGCCTCCTAGCTGACCGGGCGGCCCCGCCAGGACAGCAGCCGCCGCTTGCGCAGATGGTACGACCGCAGGGTCAGCCAACCGAGTAACCCGACCGACACGGGGTGTGCCAGCGCGTCGGGCCACCACCGGCCCCCGGTGGCCCGGGCCGTGACCACCCGCCCGGCCGCCCCCAGCAGGTACGCGGCCAGCGCGACCAGCGCCGCCGGGACCGACCCGGCCGCGAGCGCCGCCACCGCCAGCAGCGGCGGCGCGGTGTAGAACAGGAGCAGCAGGGCCACCACCACGGTCGCGGCGGCCGGGTGCCCGAAGGTGGCCCAGAGCGACTTCGAGTAGCCGTCGCGCAGCTGCGGCCAGTCCGCGTACATCCGGCAGTCGGCCAGCCGCGAGCCGTCGGCGAGCGCGACCCGGCCGCCGGAGCGTTTGACGGCGCGGGCCAGCTCGATGTCCTCGAGGATCCGGTCGGCGACGGCGCCGTGGCCGCCCGCCCGCAGGTAGCCGGCCCGGTCCATTACGAGGAACTGCCCGCCGGCCGCGGCCAGCGACGGCCGCGACGAGCGTTCCACGGCCCGCAGCGGCAGGAAGGTCAGCCACAGCCACTGCAACAGCGGCTGGACCAGCCGGTCGGCCGCCGTCGCCACCACGATCCGGGGGTACGGCGACAGCAGCGCCGCGCCCGCCGCGCGCAGCTCGGCGACGGCCGCCGCCACGGCGTGCGGGGCGAGCACCACGTCGGCGTCGACGAAGACCAGCGCGGTGGCCGCCGGGTCCGCCCGGGTGGCCAGCTGCCAGCAGGCGTACGGCTTGCCCAGCCAGCCCGGTGGCGGGGGCGCCCCGGTGAGCAGGGTGACCCGCGGATCGTCGCCGGCGATCGTACGGACCACGTCGGCCGTGCCGTCGGTGGAGCCGTCGTCGAGCACCACGATCCGCAGGTCGGACACGTCCCGCTGGGCGAGCAGCGCCCGCAGGCACGGGCCGACCCGCGCGGCCTCGTCGCGCAGCGGCAGCAGCACCGCCACCGGCTCGGCCACCCCGGCCGGGGGCGCGGCCGGCCGGCGCAGCCAGCGGGTGGCGTTGACCAGGGTGTGGCCGGTCAGGACGGCGACGCCCAGGGCGAGCGCGACCAGGTACGTCACGCCGCCGCGTCCACACCGGAGCGCTGCGGTCGCGGCTGCGGGCGCCCGCCGCCCGGCCACCGGGGCCGCGCCAGCGCGACCGCCAGCGGCACGGCGGTCACCCCCATGCCGAGCGCGCCCCACAGCGCCGACGCCGGCAGGCCCAGGAAGACCGCGTGGGCCAGCACGCTGGAGGCGTACGTCCAGAGGTAGAGCGCGAGCATCGGTGCGTCCCGGCCGTCGGTGGCGCCCGCGGTGGCCCCGGCGAGGGGCCGCAGCGCGCTCATGAGCAGCACCGCGAAGAGCAGCCACCCCAGGTAGTTGCTGACCGGGACGCCGGGCAGGCCGGGCAGGGCCGGGGTGGCGTCCCGCCAGCGCCAGTAGCCCTCGGCGACCATCTGCGGATCGAGGAACAGGTCCCAGGCGGCGAGTCCCACGGCGGCCAGCGTGACCCGTACGGCCGCGAGCCGGCCCGCGGACGGACCCGCCGACCCGGCGGGCGGCGTGGTGAGCCGCACCGCGGCCAGCCAGGCCGGCCAGGCCATCCACGTCCAGGCCAGCGGGATGATCAGCGGTACGCCGGCCAGCTTCGGCCCCAGCTCGCCGGAGTAGTCGTAGCCGCCGAACGGCACGCCGGTGGCCACGCCCACGGCCTCGACGGCGAACCCGCCCCCGGTGGCCACCGCGACCAGCGCCGCGGCGGCCCGTGGCCCCCGGCTGAGCAGGGCGTGACCGACCGAGAGCAGGTAGCCGAGGACGACGGTCGCCACGGTGAGCCGCGCCCGGGTCGTGCCGGCGGTCAGCGGGTAGCAGATCTGGGCGAGCACCAGGACGGCCAGCAGCGCCCAGGGCAGTCGCCGCCGGATCATGCGGCGGGTTGCTCGAGTGGGAGGTCCCGGCCGAGCACGCCGAACGGCCGCTCGTCGCCCGGGAAGTGGAAGTCGCGCAGCAGGTCCACGAAACCGAACCGGCGGTACAGCCGCCAGGCCCGCGACGTCTGTTCGTCGGCCTCCGGGGTGGACAGCAGCGTGGTGGCCCCCTCGGCCATGCTGAGCAGGGCGCGCAGCTGCCCGGCGCCCAGGCCGTGCCCCTGCGCCGCCGGGCGGACGTGCAGCTCGACGACCTCGAAGCAGTCGGTCAGCCAGCGCCGCCGGGCCGCCGGGTCCAGTGCCCGCTGCACCTGGTCGTGCCACCACTGCCCCGGCGCGCCGAGGTAGCCGTACCCGAACCCGGCGAGGTGCCCCTCGCTGGTGAGGCTGGCCACGGCACGGAACCCGGGCCGGCGTACGTGGGTGGCGATGTACCCGCGCCGGGCCTCCAGCAGGTCGGTCCGGTAACCCATCGCCTCGCCGTAGACGGCCACCACGTCGTCCAGCCGTCGGACGAGATCGTCCGGGGTCCACCGCACCAACCTCATGCCCACCCACCTCTCGTGTCCCGGTCGTCGTCCGCGACCCAGCCCAGCACCGTGCGGTCACCGACCACGTCGCGCACCTCGAACCGCGCGAACAGCTCCTCGGCGTACCAGCCCTCGGTGGGGGTCCGCGTGATCGCCGAACGGTGCTCCGGGTGACGGTACGCGAACGCCACGAGGTCCGCCGGGGCACGCCACACGCTCACCGTGCCCTGCCAGCCGAGCGGCGCCTCGCCCACGCCGAAGCGGGCCAGCAGCCCGGGCGCGGTGCGCAGGGCGGCGGCCACCGGCGGGACCGCCCGCCAGAAGGTGACCGCCCGGCGGGGTCGCAGCCGGGCGCGGGTCAGCGCCAGCACCGGGCCGTCGACCCGGCCGCCGGACGGCTCGCCGAACGGGCGCCGACGCGACCACTCGCCCCGGCTGCTCAACGGGCGCAGGTCGACCCGGACGGCGGAGCGGGCGATCCGGGCCCAGGCCCGGCCGACGGGCGTGGCGTCGAAGCCGGCCGCCGCGGCGGGGGAGTCCCAGACGGTCAGCGCCGCCCACCGGGTCGGGTCGGCGTCCCCCGGCCCGAAACCGGTGCCCGTCCCGGTGCCGAGCAGCTTGGCGAACCGTACGCCCGGGGTGGCGCGCAGGCGGCGCGGATCGACCGCCATCCGGGCGAGCGCCCGGGGCAGCGCGGCCGGCCCGGTCCGCCACACGTGCAGGGTGACCAGGCCTGGGACGGCGGTCACGCCGCCGCTCCGCCGCGCGACGGCCGGCCGCCGCGCCGGACGGTGCATGCGCTCCGCTCGCTCACGCCACCTCGGCCGGGGCGCCGCCGGTGATCCGCAGCAGCTCGGTGTAGGTCGTCGGGAAGACCGCCTGGGGCACGCCGCCGGCGGCCCAGATCTCGTGGTACGCGGCCAGCGCGGTGTCCACCAGCGTGCGCAGCGGTCGGGGGTGCCCGAGCGGGGCCACGCCGCCGATCGGCTGCCCCGTGTGGTCACGGACGAACTCCGGGGTGGCCCGGCGCAGCCGGGTGACCCCGATCGACGCGGCCAGGCCGGCGGTGTCCACGCGGTGCGCGCCGGAGGTGAGCACGAGCAGGGGCGCGCCGTCGGCCTCGAAGATGAGCGAGTTGGCGATCTGGCCGACGCCGACGCCGAGGGCCTCGGCGGCCGCCGCCGCGGTGTGCACCGCCTCGGGCAGCAGGCGTACGGCGCTGGGGGCGCCGGACGCGTCGCGCGCGTCCGCGCCGGCCAGCGCGTCCTGTACCGCCCGTACGTTCGGGTGTGGCTGCATGCGGTCATTCTCGCTGGTCGGTTCCGGGCGGCTCCGCCCGGCCACGCCGCACCCACCCCCTCGACGGGATCACCTCTCCACCAGCCTGGCGGAGCGGCGCGTCACACGTTGCATTTTCGTCGGAGGGGAGGTGTACTGTCAGCAGTAGTTAGAACGAGTGTTCGATTGCCTCGAACGTTCGTTCCAACCTCCCCGGAGCGGTGTTTCGCGGCGCGGCTCCGGGCCGGTGCGGCACCGCGGGCCGCACCTGGGATCCGGGCAGTCGCGAGCCCGGGCCCGCCAGGCAGGAGCGTCGCCCGCCGCCCACGACCCCCGGGCGGCGGGCGACGAACCCGCCGGTACGCCGGCCGGGTGTGGTGTGGGGAAGCATCCACACCCGGCCGGCCCCACACCCGGTGCGTCTTCCTCCGCACCACCTCGACCCGGCGTCCGCCGGCGGAACGTCCGCCGCCGGCCGGCCGCCTCGGCCACGTGGAGGAGACAGTCCCATGCCGACCAACCCGGCCCAGCCACCGACGGTGCCGGCACACGTGCTGCCGCACCGCACCCCCGCCCAGCTCCTCGCGGTGGCCCGGCACGGGCTCACCGAGGCCGGCCAGACCCGTCCCGACGGCCTCCGCTACGCCGCCGCCCACCTGGCCGCGCTGCGCGCGGCGGCGGCGATGCTCGCCGCCCGCGCCCGGCCCGCGCCCACCCGGCGCAACGGCATCACCAGCGTCTGGGTCCTCCTCTCCGCCGTCGCCCCCGAGCTCGACGAGTGGGCCCGTTACTTCGCCGCCGGGGCCGGCAAGCGTGCCGCCGCCGAGGCCGGCATACCCCGGGTGGTCAGCGCCCGGGAGGCCGACGACCTGCTCCGCGCCGCCGAACAGTTCGTCTCGGTGGTGGAGACCGCGCTCGGCGTGGCCCACCAACCGGCACTCGACGGTCTCGCCGCCTGACCCGCCGGTTCGGCGCGTCCGCCGGTCCACACCGGCCGGAGCGTCCAAGCCTCGCCCCGGTCGGAACGTCCACCGGCCCCGCTCCCCGCCGGGAGCCGGGCGCCTCGGTGCGTCCGGCCACGGCGGGCCGCGGTGGCCGGCCGTCCGGCGGGGGGAGCCGGACGGCCGGGCGCCGGGCCCGACAGCAACACCTGATCCAGCAGCAACGACGGGGGGTTGGTCCGATGGCGGGCCGCATGGTGGTCGGTTCCGCCGCACTGGCCGGTCTGGTCCGTCCGGCGAGCGCGCCGGATCCGGCGGGTGGCCACCGGGTCCTGCCGGTGACCCCCGAGCTGACCGGGCTGCTGCCCAGCCGGGGGCTGCGCCGGGGCAGCACGATCGCGGTCGCCACCGGGCAGCCACGGCGCAGCGGCGGCACCTCGCTGGTGCTGGCCCTGCTCGCCGAGGCGTCCCGGGCCGGTTCGTGGTGCGCCGTGGTGGGCGTGCCGACGTTCGGGGCGACCGCGGCCGCCGAGCTCGGGATCGCCCTGGACCGGCTCGCCCTGGTGCCCAACCCCGGGCCCGACTGGGCCACCGTCATCGCCGCGCTGATCGACGGGGTGGACGTCGTGGTCACCGCGGTGCCCGCCACGGTCTCCGCCTCGGTCGCCAACCGGCTCGCCGCCCGGGCCCGGCAGCGCGGGTGCGTCCTCGTCCCGTACGGCCGGTGGGACGGCGCGGACGTGACGTTGCAGGTGGTCCGGGGCGCCTGGGAGGGGCTCGGCCCGGGCCGGGGCCGCCTGCGCCGCCGGGAGGTCACCGTCTCGGCGCGGGGCCGCGGGGCCGCCGCCCGGCCCAAGGAGATCAGGGTCTGGCTGCCCGGCGACGAGCTGACCCGGGTGATCCCCCGCGCCGTGGCAGCCGCCGCCGGTCGACCGGCCGCCACGCGGCCCCACCCGGTGGCCTCGCCCGGCCGCGCCGTCGCCGGGGTGTCCCGCCGCGGCGCGCTCACCCTGGTCGGCCCGACATGACCGACACGCCGGCGCGCACCCTGCTGCTCTGGTGCCCGGACTGGCCGGTCCTCGCCGCCGAGATCGTCGACGGGGTGCCGGCCACCGGCCCGGTGGCCGTCCTGCACGCCAACCGGGTGGTGGCCTGCTCCGAGAGGGCCCGGGCCGAGGGGGTGCGACGGGGCCTGCGCAAACGGGAGGCGCAGGGGCGCTGCCCCCAGCTGACCGTCGTCGAGTACGACCCGGGGCGGGACGCCCGGGCGTTCGAGCCGGTGCTCGCCGCGGTGGAGGAACTGGTCGCCGGCGTGGAGGTGGTCCGTCCCGGCGCCTGCGCGCTGGCCGCCCGCGGGCCGAGCCGCTACTTCGGCGGAGAGGAGGCGGCCGCCGAACGCATCATCGAACACGTCGCCCAGACCTGCGCCGTGGAGAGCCAGGTGGGCATCGCCGACGGGGTCTTCGCCGCCGGGCTGGCGGCCCGTACCGGCCGGATCGTGCCGCCCGGCGGGACCCCGGCGTTCCTCGCCGGGCTGCCGGTCGAGGCGCTGGGCCGGCCGGCCCTTGTCGACCTGCTGCGCCGGCTCGGGGTGCGTACCCTCGGCGACTTCGCCGCGCTGCCCGCCGGCGACGTGCTGGCCCGGTTCGGGTTCGACGGGTCGCTCGCCCACCGGCTGGCCGCCGGGCGCGACCACCGCCCGCTCGCCGTCCGCCAGCCGCCGGCCGACCTGACGGTGACCGCCGAGTACGACGAGCCGGTCGACCGGGTCGACGCCGCGGCGTTCGCCGCCCGGGCGCTGGCCGAACAGCTGCACGACCGGCTGGCCGGGCACGGGCTGGCCTGCACCCGGCTCGGCATCGAGGCGGTCACCGCACACGGCCAGGAACTGCACCGGGTCTGGCGGCACGACGGCCTGCTCACCGCCGCGGCCATCGCCGACCGGGTGCGCTGGCAGCTCGACGGCTGGCTCACCGGGAGCAGCGGGCGCGGCGGCACCGGCCGGCCCCGCCCGACGGCGGGGATCATCCGGTTGCGGCTGATCCCCGACGGGGTGATCGCCCAGGCCGGCCTGCAATCCGGCCTGTGGGGGGAGACCGGCGAGGAGCGGGAGCGGGCGCACCGGGCGTTGAGCCGGGTGCAGGGCATCCTCGGCCCGGAGGCGGTGCTCACCGCGGTGCTCGGCGGCGGGCGGTCCCCGGCCGACCAGGTGCGGCTGGTGCCGTGGGGCGACGAGCGGTTGCCGGCGCGCCCGGGTGAGCCCTCGCCGCCCGGTGAGCCGGCCCGGCCGGGGGAGCCGCCGTGGCCCGGCCGGCTGCCGCCGCCCGCACCGGCCGTGGTGCTGCCCGCCCCGCTCACCGCGACCGTGCACGATGCCGCCGGCGAGCCCGTGGTGGTCAGCGCGCGGCTCGAGCTGAGCGCCGCCCCCGCCCGGCTGGCCGTCGGCACCGCCCGCCCGGTGGAGATCACCGGCTGGGCGGGGCCGTGGCCGGTCGACGAGCGTTGGTGGGCGCCGGTCGAGGCCCGGCGCCGGGCCCGGTTCCAGGTCGGCCTCGCCGACGGCACCGCCCTGCTGCTCGCGGTCGAGGCCGGGCAGTGGCTGGTGGAGGCGGTCTATGACTGAGCACGGCGGGGTGTGGTGCCCGGGCGTGTCCCGGCGGTGGGCACCCGCGCCCGACGACCTGATGCCTCTGGGGCATCACTGTGCCCCTGAGGCATCACGCTCGTCGAAGGCGCCGTCCGCGGGGCGTGGGCCGACGGCGACACGGGTGGCCGGATGAGCTTCCACAACCCGAAGATGCCCTGGTCCGAGCTGGAACGGGTGCTCTCCGGCCGCCCCGGCGGCGGCCGGGGGCGGTCCCGCGACGAGCGGCACCTGCACGTGGTCGACCCGCTGGCGGTGGACGCCGACGGCGGGGACAGCCCCGCCTGGAGCCGCAAGCGGGAGCAGTACCAGCCGCCCGCGGTGACCCGCCCGGAGGGCGCGGTCCCGTACGCCGAGCTGCACGCCCACACCAACTTCAGCTTCCTCGACGGGGCCAGCCACCCGGAGGAGCTGGCCGAGGAGGCGGCCCGGCTGGGGCTCACCGCGCTCGCCGTCACCGACCACGACGGCTTCTACGGCGTGGTGCGCTTCGCCGAGGCGGCCCGGACGCTGCACCTGCCCACCATCTTCGGCGCCGAACTCTCCCTCGGCCTGCCCGGCCCGCAGAACGGGGAACCGGACCCGCTCGGGCGGCACCTGCTGGTGCTGGCCCACGGCCACGAGGGGTACGCCCGGTTGGCCAGCACGATCGCCCGGGCCCAGCTGCGCGGCGGAGAGAAGGGCCGGCCGGTCTACGGCGAGCTGGAGGAGGTGGCCGATGAACTGCGCGACCACGTGCTGGTGCTCACCGGCTGCCGCAAGGGGCACGTGCCGGCGGCGCTGCTCACCGAGGGCGTCGACGCGGCGGCCCGCGAACTGGACCGGCTGACCGCGCTCTTCGGCGCGGAGACCGTCGCGGTGGAACTCACCGACCACGGCCACCCGGTCGACGCGGACCGCAACGACGCGCTCGCCGAGCTGGCCGCCGCGGCGGGCCTGCCCACGGTGGCCACCAACAACGTGCACTACGCGACCCCGGGGCGACGCCGGCTGGCCACCACGGTCGCCGCCGTCCGGGCCCGGCGCAGCCTGGACGAGATCGACGGCTGGCTGCCCGCCGCCGCCACCGCCCACCTGCGCAGCGGGGCCGAGATGACGGCCCGGTTCGCCGCGTACCCGGGTGCGGTGGCCCGGGCCGCGGAGTTCGGCGCCGAGCTGGCCTTCGACCTCCAGCTGGTCGCGCCGGAGCTGCCCGCGTACCCGGTGCCGCCGGGGCACACCGAGATGAGCTGGCTGCGCCACTTGACCGAGCAGGGGGCCCGGGAGCGCTACGGCCCGCGGGAGGCGCACCCGACGGCGTACGCGCAGCTCGACCACGAACTGGACATGATCGAGTCGCTGGGCTTCCCCGGCTACTTCCTGGTGGTCTACGACATCGTCACGTTCTGCCGGGAACAGGACATCTACTGCCAGGGCCGGGGTTCGGCCGCGAACTCGGCGGTCTGCTACGCGCTGCGGATCACCAACGTCGACGCGGTCCGGCACCAGCTTCTCTTCGAGCGGTTCCTCGCACCGGAGCGGGACGGGCCGCCGGACATCGACGTGGACATCGAGTCCGACCGCCGGGAGGAGGTGATCCAGCACGTCTACACCCGCTACGGCCGGGAGCACACCGCCCAGGTGGCCAACGTCATCTCGTACCGGCCCCGCTCGGCGGTGCGGGACGTGGCCAAGGCGTTCGGCTTCTCGCCCGGCCAGCAGGACGCGTGGAGCAAGCAGATCGACCGGTGGGGCTCGGTCGCCGCGGTCGACGTGGCGGACATCCCCGAGCAGGTCGTCGAGTACGCCAACGAACTGCAGACGTTCCCCCGGCACCTCGGCATCCACTCCGGCGGGATGGTGATCTGCGACCGTCCGGTGATCGAGGTCTGCCCGGTGGAGTGGGGGCGGATGCCCGGCCGCAGCGTGCTCCAGTGGGACAAGGACGACTGCGCCGCCGTCGGCCTGGTCAAGTTCGACCTGCTCGGCCTCGGCATGCTCTCCGCGCTGCACTACGGCTACGACATGATCGGGATGAGTCTGGACCTCGGCGACATGACGCTGGACGACCCGGAGGTCTACGACATGCTCTGCCGGGCCGACTCGGTCGGGGTGTTCCAGGTGGAGAGCCGGGCGCAGATGGCCACCCTGCCCCGGCTCAAGCCCCGCGAGTTCTACGACCTGGTGGTCGAGGTGGCGCTCATCCGGCCCGGCCCCATCCAGGGCGGCTCGGTGCACCCGTACATCCGGCGCCGCAACGGCCAGGAGCCGGTGACCTTCGCGCACCCGCTGATGCGCAACGCTCTGGAGAAGACCCTCGGCGTGCCGCTGTTCCAGGAGCAGCTCATGCAGCTCGCCATAGACCTGGCCGGCTTCGACGCGGCCGGCGCCGACCAGTTGCGCCGGGCGATGGGGGCGAAGCGCTCGGTGGAGCGGATGGCGAAGATCGCCGACCGCCTCTACGCCGGCATGGCGGAGCGGGGCATCACCGGCGAGCTGGCCGACGACGTCTACCGCAAGCTCACCGCGTTCGCGAGCTACGGCTTCCCGGAGAGCCACGCGATGAGCTTCGCCTACCTGGTCTACGCCAGTTCGTGGCTCAAGCGCTACCACCCGGGCCCGTTCCTGGCGGCGCTGCTCAACGCCCAGCCGATGGGCTTCTACTCGCCGCAGACCCTGGTCGACGACGCCCGCCGTCACGGGGTGGAGGTACGCCGGCCGGACATCAACGCGAGCGGGGCGAAGGCGGTGCTGGAGTCCACCCCCCAGACCCGCTGGGGCAGCGTGCCGGGGGAGCCGCCGCACGCGTGGGGGCTGGGCGGGCCCGCCGTCCGGCTCGGACTGTCCAGCGTGCGTACCCTCGGCGACGAGGTGGCCGAGCGGATCGAGGCCGAGCGGACGGCCGGCGGGCCGTACCGGGACATGCCGGACCTGGCCCGGCGGGTCGGCCTGACCGCCGCGCAGCTGGAGGCGCTGGCCACCGCGGACGCCTTCGCCTGTTTCGGGCTGAGCCGCCGGCAGGCGCTCTGGGCCGCCGGCGCGGCGGCCCAGGACCGGCCGGGCCGGCTGCCCGGCACGGTGACCGGCGCGTCCCCGCCCACCCTGCCCGGGATGGAGGCGGTGGACCGGCTGGTCGCCGACGTCTGGGCCACCGGCCTGTCCCCGGAGAGTCACCCGGCCCGGTTCATCCGTGACCGGCTGGACGCCGTCGGCGCGGTGCCGATCGCCGGGCTCGGTCGGGTGGAGCCCGGCCAGCGGATCCGGGTCGGCGGGATCGTGACCCACCGGCAGCGGCCGGCGACCGCCAGCGGGGTCACCTTCCTCAACCTCGAGGACGAGACCGGCATGCTCAACGTGACCTGCTCGCCGGGGCTGTGGCAGCGCTACCGGCGGGTGGCCCGCACGAGCGCCGGTCTCGTGGTGCGGGGCCGGCTGGAGCGGCACGAGGGCGTGCTCAACCTGGTCGCCGACCGGCTGGACGCGATCGAGCCGCCGGTCAGCCCGGCCTCCCGCGACTTCCGCTGACCCGCCACCCCGCAGCGGCCGACCGGCCGTCAGCCGGCCAGGGCGGCGAGCGCCGTGCCGGCGCTGCCGATCAGCCCCAGTAGCACGATCCGCCGGAACACCCTCGGGTCGATCCGGTGGAACACCCGGTTGCCCAGCCACCAGCCCAGGGGCACGGCGGGCAGCGCGACGAGGGAGAGCCGCAGCACGTCGGCGTGCACTTGACCGGCGAGCAGGAATCCCGCCAGTCCCATGAGGCCGGTGCCGGCGAACGTCGCGGCCACCGTCGCCCGGAACACGCGCGGCTCGTAGCCGAGCGAGTGGAAGGCGGCGACGAGCGGCGGCCCGTTGGTGCCGGTGGCGGCGGTGAGCACGCCGACGAGCACGCCGACCGCGCCGAGCCCCACCGGCCCGGTGCGGATCCGGACGCCGGACCAGACCAGGGCGACGCAGCCGAGCACCACCACCGCGATGATCGCGCTGAGCGCCCGTTCCGGCGCCCGCGCCAGCACGAGCAGGCCCACCGGGAGGCCGAGCAGCGCGGCGGCGTTGAGGATCGCCGCGACCCGCCACCGGGCGTACGCGCGCTCCCGGACGGCGGCCGTGAGGGTCAGCCCGATGCTGGTCAGCGCGGAGACCACGACCGCGGAGCGGGGATCGATCGTCGCGGCCAGCAACGGTACGGTCACCAGCGCGTAGCCGAAGCCGCTGACCGCCTGGGCGAAGGCGCCGAGCAGCACGATGCCGAACGCGACGAGCGGCAGGATCACGCGGACGAGCCTGACCGCTGGGTCGGCGGACCGGGCGACGGCCCACCTCCCGCGAGACCCAGGCCACAGGCGCTTACCGGCAGAGGCGGAATCGCCGCATCGGGGGTTTGAAATTTCGGAGAAGAGGAGAAGTGCTGGTCCGCGCGGGCAGGGTGGCCCGTGCGGTCTCAGGAGGATGCCATGTCACGGAAACTGCGGGCGACCGCGCTCGCCGGGGTGCTCGCCCTGGCGGTCAGCGGTTGCGGGGGAGTCGGCGGTGGCGGGAAGGACAGCGGTGGCACCGCCGCCAAGGGCACGCTCAGCACGATGGGTTTCGGCCTCTCCGACGAGATCGCCAGCACCCGGGTCGACGCGTTCAAGCGTGACCACCCGGACGTCGACCTGAAGATCACCGAGGGTTCCTTCGACGAGCAGCAGTTTCTCTCCGCGGTGGCCTCGGGCAACCCGCCGGACCTGGTCTACATGGACCGCAAGCTCATCGGCACGTACGCCACCCGGGGCTCGATCCAGCCGCTCACCGACTGTATCGAGAAGCAGAACATCGACATGGCGCAGTACCGGCCGGCCGCCAAGGACCAGGTCACCCTGGACGGCACGGTCTACGGCATCCCCGAGTTCTCCAGCGTCCGCGTGCTCTACCTCAACGAGTCCCTGCTCAAGGATGCCGGCCTCACCGCCGCCGACGTGAACCTGGCCGACTGGGCTGGCCTGCCGGCGCTCAACGCGAAGCTCGCGCACGTCTCCGGCGGCCGGCTCGACCGGATCGGAATAGACCCGAAGATCCCCGAGTTCCTGCCCATGTGGGCCAGGGCGAACGGGGTCGACATGATCAGCCAGGACGGGCGGACCGCCAGGCTGGACGACCCCAAGGTGGTCGAGGCGCTGACCACCGGCCTGAAGCTCGTCCAGGACCAGGGCGGGTTCGGCAGGTTCAAGTCGTTCCGGGACACGTTCGACTTCTTCGGGGCGCAGAACCCGCTGGTCAAGAAGCAGATCGTCGCCTGGCCGATGGAGGAGTGGTTCCTCAACCAGGCGTCCAAGAACAGCCCGAAGGCCGAGCTGGTGGTCAAGCCGTTCGTGGATCGGCAGGGCAAGCCGCTGACCATGTCCTCCGGGCAGGCCTGGGTGATCACCAAGGGCGCCAAGAACCCGGACGCCGCCTGCGCCTTCGCCAAGCAGATGACGGCCACCGACACCTGGCTCGCCGCCGCGAAGGCGCGCGCCGACGCCCGCAAGGCCGCCGGCCAGCCGTTCACAGGGGTGTGGACCGGCAACGTCGAGGCCGACAAGAAGATCTTCGACGAGCTGTACCAGCCGACGGGCAACAAGCGCTTCGACGACGCCGTGGCGACCATCCGGTCGGTCCAGGACGTCGCGTTCGCCATGCCGGCCTCGCCAGCCGGCGCCGAGTTCGACAAGGCCTGGTACGACGCCGTGAACCGGGTGCTCGCGGGCCAGGCGCAGCCGGCGGAGGCGCTGGCCCGCGCCCAGCAGGAGGCGACGGCCGCACTGGACAAGGCCGCGAAGTAGCCGGTCATGGCCACCACCGTCAGCGCTCCCGCACCGAGCGCTCCCGCTCCGGGCCGGCGACGTCGTCCGTCGCTGGCCCGGCGGGAGGCCCGCTGGGCATGGCTGTTCCTGGCGCCGTGGATCGTGGGGTTCCTGGTGTTCCAGGCCGGCCCGATGATCGCGAGCGCCTGGCTGAGCCTCACCGAGTACGACGTGATCAACCCGCCGGAGTACACCGGGCTGGACAACTACCGGGAGTTGATGGCGGACCCGCAGGTCGCCCGCGCCCTCGGCAACACCGTCTACTACACGGCGTTGCACGTGCCGCTCGTGATGGTCATCTCGCTGGGCCTGGCGCTGCTGCTCAAGCGGGTGGGACGGTTGCAGGGTTTCTTCCGGACCGTCTTCTACCTGCCGGTGATGACGCCGGCGGTGGCCGTCGGCATCCTGTTCCTGCTGCTGCTCAACACCCAGGACGGCCTCATCAACCGGGGGCTCGCCCTGGTGGGGATCGACGGCCCGAGCTGGACCACGGACCCGCACTGGGTGATGCCGGGCATCGTCCTCATGAGTCTCTGGAGCCTCGGCTCCACCGTGATCATCTACCTGGCGGCGCTGCAGAACGTGCCGCGCGACCTGTACGAGGCGGCGAGCATCGACGGGGCCGGCGGCTGGGCCCGGTTCCGGCACGTGACCCTGCCGATGATCTCCGGTGCGCTCTTCTTCACGCTGATCGTCAACACGATCGCGTCGCTGCAGATGTTCACCGAGGTCTACACCATGTACTTCGGCAACCGCGAGACGCAGAACAGGTTCAACAGCGACGCCGCGACGTTCTACGTCATCCACCTGTTCCAGGAGGCCTTCCAGTTCCTGCACATGGGGTACGCCTCGGCGATGGCCTGGCTGCTCTTCCTGATCATCATGGTGATCACGCTGGTGCAGGTGAAGCTCAGCAACCGGTTCGTGTACTACGAAGGGGAAGACAAGTGACGGGGATCAACGGCCACAACGGTGTGGCCAACGCGCGTCGTACGCGGCTCGCCGCCGGCTGGGTGCCGGAGCACCACACGGAGCCGCGCGAGTACGAGGTGACCGACGGCCCGGTGGCCAACGCCCGGCGTTCCCGGGCCGAGCGCGACCCGGCGGCGGGGGCCGAGTCGTGACGGCCGCGGTCGAGCGGAGCGCCGTCGCCCCGGTATCCGGCGTCGAGCCGGCCGGGACGGCGCTCCGCCGACCGGCGGCGCAGGAGGGGCGCCGCCCGGTGTGGCAGCGCGTGCTGTTCGTGTGCGCCCTGGTGGGCGCCGCGGTGATCTTCATGTTGCCGTTCGTCTGGCTGATCGGCGCCTCGCTGCGCCCCCGCGAGTACGTCTTCGCGCCCGGGTTCCTGCCGGTGCCGTTCGCGCCGGACAACTACGCCGACGCCTGGCGCGCGGCGCCCCTGGTCACCTGGCTGCTCAACAGCGTGGTGGTCGGGGTGGCCGCCGCGGCCGCGGTCACGCTCTCCAGCGCCTGGGTGGCGTTCGGGTTCGCGTACTTCCGGTTCCCCGGCCGGAACCTGCTGTTCGGGCTGGTCCTGGCCACCATGATGCTGCCGTTCGCGGTCACCATGATCCCGACGTACCTCATCTGGTCGGAGCTGCGGCTCACCGACACGCAGGTGCCGCTGTGGGCGGGCAACCTGTTCGGCTCGGCCTTCTACATCTTCCTGCTGCGGCAGTTCCTGCTCTCGCTGCCCCGCGAGTACTTCGAGGCGGCCCGGGTCGACGGGGCGAGCTACCCGCAGCTGTTCTGGAAACTGGCCTTCCCGCTGATCCGCCCGGCGCTGCTCGTCGCGTTCGTCTTCGAGTTCAAGGCGAGCTGGACGGACCTGCTCAAGCCGCTCATCTACCTCCGCGACGAGCACCTCTACACCCTGCCCCGCGGGCTCAAGGTCGTGTTGGACCGGTTCGGGTACGGCGGCGAACAGCAGTGGGAGGTGGTGCTCGCCGGCAGCGTGATCGCCACCGTCCCGATGATCATCCTGTTCTTCCTTGCGCAGCGCCACTTCATCGAGGGCATCGCCACGACCGGTCGCAAGGGCTGAGTGGACCGGGTGACTAGGCTCGACCGGGTGGAGCAGACCCGAGGCCGGTTCGCCGGGCCGCCGCTGACCCCCCGTACCGCCGTGATCTGGTCCGTGCTGCGCGCCGAACTCGACCGGCGGGGCGGCGACGACCTCACCGTCCTCGACGTCGGCGGCGGCACGGGCGGCTTCGCCGTCCCGCTCGCCCAGGCCGGGCACCGGGTGACCGTGGTCGACGCGAGCCCCGACGCGCTCGCCGCGCTGACCCGCCGGGCCGCCGAGGCGGGGGTGGCCGACCGGGTACGTGCCGTGCAGGGCGACGGCGACGCCCTCGCCGGCCTGGTCGAACCGGCCGCGGCTGACCTGGTGCTCTGCCACGCGGTCCTCGAGGTGGTCGACGATCCGGAGTCCGTGGTGGCCGCACTGGCGACCGCGCTGCGCCCCGGCGGCGCGGCCAGCGTGCTGGTGGCCGGCCGGGCCGCCGCCGTGCTCGCCCGCGCCATGAACGGCCACCTGGACGTCGCGGCCGCCCTGGCCGCCACCCCGACCGGCGCCGCCGGCCCCCGGGACACGCTGCACCGCCGCTACGACGCCGACGGCGCCGCCGCGCTGCTGCGCGCCGCCGGGCTCGTGGTCGAGGAGATCCACGGCGTACGCGTCCTGGCCGACCTGCTGCCGGCCACGGTCGCCGACGGCCAGCCGGGCGCCCTCGTCGACCTGGAGCGGGCACTCGCCGGCCGGCCACCGTACCGGGACCTCGCCGCCCAGCTGCACCTGTTCGCCCGCCGGCCCGCATGACGCGACAGACCCCGCCGCCGTCCGGCCCGGCGGCCCCCGACCCGGGCCCGCTCGCGCCCGTCGCGCCCCGGTACGGCGACGGCAGCCTCGCCGACGTGCTGCCCAGCGCGCTCGCCGTGCTCGGCGTGCCCGGAGCCGTCGACCGGCTCGGCCTGACCGAGCGGCTCGCCGGCGTACGCCGGGTGGCCGTGCTGCTCGTCGACGGGCTCGGCTGGTACCAGATCCCCACCGCCACGCCGTACGCCCCGACGCTGGCCGGGCTCGCCGCCACCGTCGGGCGCCCTCTCACCTCCGGCTTCCCGTCGACCACCCCCACGAGCCTGGTGACCCTGGGCACCGGCGCCGCGCCCGGCGCGCACGGGGTGCTCGGCTTCACCGTCCGGGTGCCCGGCACCGACCGGGTGCTCAGCCACATCGAGTGGGCCGCCGACCCGGACCCGCTGCGCTGGCAGCCCGTCCCGACCCAGCTGGAGCGGGCCCGCGCGGCCGGGGTCGCGGTGACGGTGGTGACCCGGCCCGAGTTCGGCGGCAGCGGGCTCACCCTCGCCGCCAACCGGGGCGGCGACTTCCGGGGCGCCGCCGGCGTCGACGCGCTCGGCGACGCCATGCTCGCCGCGCTGACCGCCGGCACCGGCCCCACCCTCGTCTCCGGGTACCACCCCGACCTGGACCGGCACGGCCACCTCACCGGCGTCGACTCGGCGCCGTGGCGGGTCGCCGCGGCCGAGGTGGACGCGCTGCTGGCCCGGCTCGTCGACGGGCTGCCGCCGGACGCCGCGCTGCTGGTGACCGCCGACCACGGCCAGCTCGACGTGCCGGCCGGGCACCGGTTCGACCTCGACACCGACCCCCGGCTGCGGGCCGGAATCGAGGTCGTCGCCGGGGAGGCGCGGGTGCGCTACCTGCACGTGCTGCCGGGAGCCGTCGAGGACGTGGTGGCCGCCTGGTCGGCCGTCCTCGGTGACGCCGCGCGGGTGCGTACCCGCGACGAGGCCGTCGCGGCCGGCTGGTTCGGGCCGGTTCCGGAGGACCACCTCGCGCGCATCGGCGACGTGGTGGTGACGTGCAACGACACGTACGCCGTTCTGGCCACCCGGTCGGAGAGCCCCCTCGCGTCGCGGCTGGTGGCCTACCACGGGTCGGACACCGCGGCCGAGATGACCATCCCGCTGCTGGTCGTCCGCGGCTGACCGTTCCCGGCGGTCCGGTCCGGGGCCGTTTCCGGTCGTGCCGGTCCGGGGCCGGCCGTTTCCTCTCGTACCCCGGGCTGGCCGTTTCCTCTCGTACCCCCGGGCTGGCCGCTTCTGGTCGTACCCCCGGGCTAACCTGCCGGGATGGGCCGCAGCCAGTCGTTGCCACGAGGCGGTGATCCGCGCTTCGGGCCGGACGCCGACGACTCGGGCAGCCCGATCCTGCACGTCGACATGGACGCCTTCTTCGCCTCCGTCGAGGTGCGCAGCCGGCCCGAGCTGCGCGGCCGGCCCGTGATCGTCGGCGGCCTCGGCGCCCGTGGCGTCGTCAGCTCGGCCAGCTACGAGGCCCGCCGCTACGGCGTACGCAGCGCCATGCCGATGATGCGGGCGCGGGCACTCTGCCCGCAGGCCGTCTACCTGGCGCCCGACTTCTCCGCCTACACGGCCGCCTCCCGCGCCGTGATGCAGATCTTCCGCGACGTCACCCCGTTGGTGGAGCCGCTCTCCCTCGACGAGGCGTTCCTCGACGTGGCCGGCGCCCGCCGGCTCTTCGGCTCGCCGGCGGAGATCGCCCGCGCGATCCGCGCCCGGGTCGCCACCGACCAGCAGCTCACCTGCTCGGTCGGGGTGGCGCCCAGCAAGTTCGTGGCGAAACTCGGCTCGACCCGGGCCAAGCCCGACGGCCTGCTCGTCGTACCAGCCGACCGGGTGCTCGACTTCCTCCACCCGCTGCCCGTCGACGCGCTGTGGGGGGTCGGTGAACGCTCGGCGGAGGCGCTGCGCCGGCTCGGCCTCGCCACGATCGGCGATCTCGCCGAGGCGCCGTACGCCATGCTGCGCAAGGCGCTCGGCGAGGCCGCCGCCGGCCACCTGCACGCCCTGGCCTGGGGCCGGGACCCGCGCGCCGTGAGCCCCGAGCACGTGGAGAAGTCCATCGGGGCGGAGGTGACCTTCGACGCCGACGTGGCCGACCCGCTGGAGATCCGCCGTGCCCTGCTCGCCCTGGCCGATAAGGTCGGCGCCCGGCTGCGCGGGGCAGGTCAGGTGGGCCGGACGGTGTCGCTCAAGGTGCGGCTGGCCGACTTCCGGACGCTCTCCCGCTCCCGCACCCTCCCCGTGCCGACCGACACGGCCAGGGAGATGTTCGACACGGTGTGGGCGCTCTTCACCGCGCTCGATCCGGGCGAGCGGGTGCGGCTCGTCGGCGTACGCATGGAAGGGCTCGCCGCGGCGGGCGACACCCCCCGGCAGCTCGCCCTCGGCGCTCCCGAGCGGGGTTGGCGGGAGGCGGAAGCTGCTGCGGACGCCGCCGCTGCCCGATTCGGGCGGTCCGTCATAGGTCCGGCCAGTCTGCTCGGCAACCGTGATGCTCGCCGAAATGAAAATCCACGCCGGCCATAGGTCGTCCCGCTTTCCGACGCGCGACCCCCCTCGTAGACTTGCGGGTAAGCAGCCGGTTGGCTGCCACGGTCTGTCGGTCCGAACGGGCCGACCAACGTGACCGGGGAGGAGTGCCGTGCCGCTCTCGGAGCACGAGCAGCGGCTGTTCGAGCAGATCGAGCGGTCGCTTGCCGAGGACCCCAAATTCGCCTCGGCCGTGCGCGCCAGCGACCCGCGTTTCCACGCGCGGCGTCGCCTGCTCGTCGCTGCCGGCGTCATCATCGCTGGTCTGGCCCTGCTGGTCTACGGCGCGGTGATCAAAACTCCGCCGCTGGCAGTGGCGGGTTTCGTCGTCATGTTGGCGTCGGCCGCCTTCGCCGTGCAGTCGCACCGCCGGGCCCAGTCACCCGACCTCCACGTGGTGGGTGGCACCACGAGCCGGCGTCGTGGTCGCGGTCGTAGCCGAACAGGCCGACGCCTGTCGTTCCTCGACCGCATGGAGGACCGGTGGCGTCAGCGCCCGGAGGGACACCGCTGAGCAGCCCCGGCCGCTGAACCAGCCAGCGGTCACACCGGCCCGGCCGTCGCACCGGGCCGGCCGCTGTTTTGTCCGACCGCCGTTCGGGTCGGCCCTCGTCGGGTGGCCTGGCTCTAGTCGGCCGGTGTTCGGCCTGGCGTCGTCGGGGGCGGCCTGGTTTTGTCCGGCCGCGTCGCCGCCGCGTTCCACGCGCTTGATCGACTCGACTTCCGTGATGCCGCGGTGTCCGGGGGCGTGGGATGCCGCGACTTCAGTGAACCCGAGTCGATCTTTCCCGAGTGCCCGCCGGGGATGCCCGCGCCGACGAGGGCGCCCGGCTGATCGGCCCGCCGCCGCGTTGACCGGCGGCGTATCGGCTGGTCACCGGTCGATACGGGTCGTGACCGGGCCGCGGCGGTCGGGCGCGGCCGGCTCATCCGGCTCGCCGCTCAGCGTCGCCAGATCGGCGATGTGACGGGGTCCGAGCCGTGCGGATACCGCCGTATCGGCGATCTGGTGTCGATCTTGGGCGTCGACGGGCGGGTTGACCGGGCGCGAGTCCGTTCCCGGCGCGTCGCCCGCGGCCGCTTGATCGACTCGGCTTCCGTGATGTCGCGGTGTCCGGGGGCGTGGGACACCGCGACTTCAGTGAACCCGAGTCGATCTTGCCCAGCCGGCCAGGCGCGCGACCGTCTGAGCCCGGACTGGCCGGGGCCGGGCGGGTCACCCCCACCCGGCCCCGGACGGGTCAGCGGGCGGCGCGGTCGGCCAGCAGGCGGCGCGGGTTCCAGCGCAGCAGGCGGTGCCTGTTGCGGCCGGTCAGCGCCACCATGCGGGCGGACGTGTCGGCCAGGGCGATCCGCCAGCGCAGCAGCACCGACGGCGGGAGGAACGCGGCGAGCAGCCGGGTGCGCCGGTCGGCGCCCGCGGCCAGCGCACCGCGGACCGCGCGCAGCGCCGGGGCCAGCGGCTGGCCGGCGAGCGGATCGCGCGCGTACCGGGCCCGCTCCTCGGCACGGCCGAGCAGCCGTACGGCGGTGACGGCCTCGGCGTGGTCGGAGAGGGTGTCCCGGACCAGCCGGTCGGCGGTGGACCGGGGCGTCTCGGTCCGGTCGACCCGCACCCGGTAGTCCACCAGCGTGTCCAGCAGCTCGTCCCACGCGGCGTGCGCGTCGGCCCGGGCCTGGTCGGCGTCGGCGCCGACCACCACCACCCGCGGGGTGTCGGTCGGGCCGACCCCCACGTCGGGTACGGACGCCGCGGCGGGCGTCGCCGCCCGGTTGCCCCTGCGGCGGCGCAGCGTGAGGCGGCGCAGCGCGGGTACGGCCAGCAGCAGGAGCAGGGCCAGTGAACCGGCCAGCCACCACGGCCAGACCGGTGCCTGCTCGGTCGGGGTGTCGGAGCCGACCGACAGGCCGGTGTCGGTGTCCCGGTCGGCGGCGTCCGGGCCGGCGGCGCCGGGGGACTCCTCGGCCGTCTGCGGGGTGTTCGGCGCGCCGGGCTCGTCGCTGACCGGGTCGGGGGCGTCCGTGTCGGGCGCCCACGCCGAGCGGGTGGAACCGGCGACCCCGTACGCCGGGGTGGCGTCGAACGGCACCCAGCCCATCCCGTCGAAGTAGACCTCCGTCCAGGCATGCAGGTTGCGGTTCGTCAGCGTGAACGTGTTGCCGTTGCGGTTGCTGCCGTTGGTGAAGCCGAACGCCACCCGGGCGGGGATGCCGGCCTCGCGCACCAGCCAGGCCATGGCCGCCGCGTACTGCTGGCAGAAGCCGACCTTGTTGGTGAGGAAGTCGACGATGTCCTTCCCGCTGGTGCCGCCCTCGGTGCTCAGCCGGTAGCTGAACCCGTTGTCCGACGAGAAGTAGTCGTAGATCGCGCGGACCTTGTCGTACTCGGTCGCCTTGTCGCGGACGAGCCGCTTGACCAGGTCCTCCACCTCGGGCACCGGCGGGGTCTCGGTCTGCCGCCGCTGCATCAGCGGGTGGTCGGCGGGCAGCGGCCGGGCGGTCCGCAGCGCCGCCGGACTGTACGTCGAGCGGACGTACTCGAAGGAGTAGCGCTTGCCGCGCGAGTTCTCCCGGTTGGAGTAGACGAGCTGGCGGTCGTTGTCGTAGAGCCAGTTGCCGTTCAGGTCCTCCGTGCCGGCCAGCTCCGAGTAGATCGGCAGCAGCGGCATGGTGAGGTCGCGGGTGATCTCGACGGTCGCCCGGAACCGCTGCTGGCGGACGTCGCCCTCGCCGCGTGCGGCCGGGTCGGGCATGTCGCGGTTGACCGGCCGCCCGCTCGGGTTGGTCACGCGGAAGCCGTCCGGCTCCAGGTCGTCGGCAACCCCGAACCGCAGGTAGAACGGGTCCGGCTCGTCGGTGGTGACCTTCACGAGGTCGGCCACCTCGGACTGGTTGAGTTGGCCGCTGAGCGCGGCGAACAGGTCGATCCGGCCGGGTGGGCCGCCCTGGCCGTTCCGACCGTTGCCGTTGCCGTTGCCCGGCCCGGCGGTCAGGGTGTCGAGCAGGCTTCCGCTCATCCCGGGCACGGGCACGAGCGGCAGGAGCACCGCCACCGCCACGCCGAGCACGGCGAGCCGCCGGCCCGCGGCGGCCAGCGGGGACGCCTCCCAGACGTCCACGTCGCGGCCGTCGCCGGTGAAGCGCCGGCCGAACCGGCGGACGCGGTCGACGTTGTCGGCCCCGAGGAGCCAGAGGTAGCCGACGGCGCCGATCACGAAGGGGACCGGCGGGACGCTGTTGACGTAGACCGCCACCGGGACGGAGTAGATGGCGAGCATCGGCAGGCCGGCCAGAGCCGGGCGGCGCAGCCCGACGGCCAGCAGGTCGACGACCACGGCCACCGCGCCGACGCCCAGGACGGTGATGAACAGCAGCGGATCGGTGTCGGGCACCTCGACGCCGTACGAGCGCATGTCCTGCACCGAGCCGCGGACCAGCTCCCCGAAGTGCGAGAGGGTGGCCGGGGTGGGTATGACGGCGAGCAGCTCGCTGCCGCTGGGGAACAGCCAGGTGAGCGCGAGCACCAGCCCGGCCAGCATGCCGAGCACCTGCCCCCACAGCGGGGCGCGCAGCGCGCGGGTCAGGGCGGCCACGCCGGCCACCACGGCGACCGCGATGGCCGACTCGATGAGCCACGTCCAGCGCTCGAAGATGGCCGACAGCGGCGCGGCGGCGAGCAGTGTCGCCCCGGCCGCCACCAGGCCCAGGTTGCGGTTGCCGCTCACGCCACCGCTCCGCTCCGCTTCGCGGCGGCGCGAGGCGCCACGCTGCTGTGCCGAATGGTTCGCTCGCTCCGCTCGCTCACGTCGGCGTCCCTCCGCTCATCGCATCCCTCCGGCCACCGTCTCGGCGAGCGCGGCGCGCACCGCGAAGCCCTGCGAGCCCCGGGCCGCCTGCGGCCAGATGGCCGGCAGCCGGCTGCCGTGGTCGACACCGATGACGCGCCAGCCGCTCTGCAGCAGCGCCAGCGCGGCGGCCGCGTGCGCCCGCTCGGCCTCGGTGCGCGCCTTGTCGGGCAGGTTGAGCCAGGTCGTGCTGTCCATGAGGAAGCCGACGCAGGTGGCGCCGTTGGCGCGCAACCCGGCCAGCAGCTGCGCCTCGGCCGTGGTGAGCGAGCCGAAGACGCCGATGATCAGGCCGCCGTCGGCGCGTTGCCGGACCCGCTGCACCAGGCCCGTGACCTCGGCCCGCTGGTCGAGGCGGACCTCGGCGAGCTGATCGAGCAGCAGCCCGTCGCCGCCGGCCTCGGAGGCGTCCACGTCCGCGCCGGAGCCGGTGACCAGGCGCAGCTTGTAGCCGGCCTGGCGCAGGTGCACGGCGATGCTCGCGGTGGCCGAGACCGCCCACTCGAAACTGGCGGTCGGCCCGTCGCCCCGGTGGCCGTACGCGCGGGTGTCGAGGACGACGGTCGCCCGGCTCTCCCAGGGCTGTTCCTCCCGGCGCACCATCAGCTCGCCGGTGCGCGCCGTCGACTTCCAGTGCACCCGGCGCAGGTCGTCGCCCCTGCGGTACTCGCGGGTCGCCGCGTCGTCCTCGCCGTGCACGGCCACCGACCGGGCCCGGCTGTCGCCGCTGCCGGCGTACTCACCGGGCAGTCGCACCGAGGGCAGCGGCGTGACCTGCGGGATCACCGTGAGGTGGTCGATGCTCGGGAAGGCACGGCTCATCTCGCACAGCCCGAAGGGGTCGGTCAGCCGGACCACGAGCGGCCCCACCTCGTAGCGGCCGCGCACGTCGGCCCGGACGGTGTACGCAACGGAGCTGGCCTGGTGGGCGCCGAGCCGCTCCAGCACCACGCGGGGCCGGCTGCCGAGAGCGTACGGCAGCCGGTCCTCCAGCAGCAGCGTGCCGGTGGGCAGGCGGGACATGTTCTGCAACCGCAGCACGACCCGGGAGCTGGCGCCCACCGGCACCCGGTGCGGGTCCAGCGAGCGGTTGCAGGCCAGCTTGTAGCGGCTGCGGCCGACGTACGCCGCCGCCAGCAGCGGCAGGACGGCGAGCAGCACGGCCACCCGGAGCAGGTCCTTCTCGCCGAGGATCCCCGCCGAGACGGCCGCGGCGATCGCGGCCGCCAGGAACGAGCGGCCCCGGGTGGTCAGCCCGCGGAGCCCTTCGCGCACGTCACGGCCTCCGCGGCTCGTACGGCCCGCGCCCGTTGTTGGGTGCCGGCCGGGTGTCGTAGGGGGAACGCTTGCGGTCGTGCGGCAGCGGCAGCCGGTGCACCAGCTCGGACACGATCGCGTCCGTGGTGCGCCGGGCGAGCTGGGCGTCGGCGGTCGGGATGATGCGGTGCGCCAGCACCGGCACGGCGAGGACCTGGAGGTCGTCGGGGAGCACGTAGTCGCGTCCCTCGAGGGCGGCCACGGCGCGCGCCGTGCGCAGCAGCTGCAGGGTGGCGCGGGGGGACGCGCCCAGGCGCAGGTCGGGGGCCTCGCGGGTGGCGGTGACCAGGTCGACGGCGTACTGCTTGACCGCGTCGGCCACGTGCACCTGGCGGACCGTCGCGATCAGCTGCCGGACGGTGTCGGCGTCGGAGACCGGGCGCAGCTCGTTGAGCGGGTCGGTGCCGCCGTGGCCGTCGAGCATGGCCAGCTCGGCGCCCGCGTCCGGGTAGCCCATCGCGATCCGGGCGGTGAACCGGTCGCGCTGCGCCTCGGGCAGCGGGTAGGTCCCCTCCATCTCGATCGGGTTCTGGGTGGCGATCACCATGAAGGGGGTCTGCAGCTGGTAGGTCACGCCGTCGACGGTGACCTGGCGCTCCTCCATGCACTCCAGCAGCGCCGACTGGGTCTTCGGCGACGCCCGGTTGATCTCGTCGCCGACCACCAGGTTGGCGAAGACCGCGCCCGGACGGAACTCGAAGTCGTGCGTCTCCTGGTTGTAGACGCTCACGCCGGTGACGTCGCTGGGCAGCAGGTCGGGCGTGAACTGGATCCGGCGCACCGAACAGTCGATGGACCGGGCCAGGGCCTTGGCGAGCTTCGTCTTGCCGACGCCGGGGACGTCCTCGATGAGGAGGTGACCCTCGGCGAGCAGGACGGCCAGCGCGAGGCGGACGGTCGCCGTCTTGCCCTCGATGACCTGCTCGATGTTGGCCACGATGGCCTCGCTGGCGGCGCGGAACTCGTCATGCGGCAGCAGGCCGCCGACCTCGTCCCAGGTCTGTTGTGTCACGGGCCTCCTCCTCGTCGCCGGACGGCAGCTCTGTAATAGAGCACCTGGACCCGCCGTTGGGTTCGCGACGCCGAGCCTCGTCTGCCGCACCATTCACTGGCCTCTCAGGCTAACCATGTTTCTCGTCGTCGCCGACCCCCGCACCGAGACCGCCGGTTACGCCCCGAATATTCGCCGGGTCGGGGGAACATCAGCGATCCCCATGCGGGTAACCCGATCGGCTGCGGAGGGGGCGGGCATGCACCGGCAACGGGACATCTACGGCGACACGGGCGACGGGGGACGCCGAGCTGCTGCCGTTCGTGGCCGACCTCGACGCGTGCGCGCTCGTGGTCATCGACGTCCAAAACGACTTCTGCTCACCCGGGGGGCTGGACGGAGCGGTCGGGCCTGGACCAACGGCCTGCCGGGCGGCGGTCCCGGGGGCGGTGCGGGCGGTGCGGGCGGCCCGCCGGCACGGCATGCCGGTCCTCTGGGTCGTGGGGCGCGGAGCTGGTCGACGAGCTCCGGGAGCTGGTCGAGGCCGACGACATCCGGGTGCCGAAGTACCGGATGAACGGCTTCCACGACACCCACCTCGACCAGGTGCTGCGGGCCCAGGGCATCCGAGCACGGACCGTTTCGCCGAGCCCACGCACCTCACGGGAGGCGGCTGACGCCCCGGCGTCCCGACGCGTGGACGTGGGACGCCGCCCGCCTCCGGCCTGGGGGTACACTGCCGTCATGGCCGGAGTCTTCCTGCTTCTTACCGAGCCGTGCTGATGCGCTGAACGCGCGACAGCACGGCGGCCCCTCCTGCGCGAGGGGCTTTTTTGTGCCCGCCATTCGATGGCCCGCCACCCGATGACCCGTCGCCCGCCGGCCGGCGACGGGCGGTGAACAGCAGCAGACCGCACGAGACGACCGCGCCGAGCGACGCGAGGAGACGCGATGAGTGAGGCAGCCGCACCGGCGGGGGACATCCCCCCGTTCCGGTACACCGCGGCCCTGGCCAACGAGATCGAGGGCCGTTGGCAGGACTACTGGGAGCGGGAGGGGACCTTCCACGCTCCCAACCCGACCGGGCCGCTGGCGGACCCGGCGCACCCCCGCTCGGGCGCGGACAAGCTCTACGTGCTGGACATGTTCCCGTACCCCTCCGGGGCGGGTCTGCACGTCGGTCACCCGCTGGGCTACATCGGCACCGACTGCTTCGCCCGCTACCAGCGGATGGCCGGCCGCAACGTGCTGCACGCCATGGGCTTCGACGCGTTCGGCCTGCCGGCGGAACAGTACGCCGTGCAGACCGGCACCCACCCGCGCACCACCACCGAGGCGAACATCCAGCGGTACAAGGCGCAGCTGCGCCGGCTGGGCCTGGCCCACGACGAGCGCCGCTCGGTGGCCACCATCGACGTCGACTTCTACCGCTGGACCCAGTGGATCTTCTTGCAGATCTTCAACTCCTGGTACGACCGGGACGCGAAGAAGGCCCGGCCGATCGCCGAGCTGATCGCGGAGTTCGAGGGCGGCAACCGGCCCACCCCGGACGGGCGTCCGTGGGCGGAGCTGTCCGTGGCCGAGCGCCGGCAGGTCGTCGACGACCACCGGCTGGCGTACGTCTCGGAGGCCCCGGTCAACTGGTGCCCGGGCCTGGGCACCGTGCTGGCCAACGAGGAGGTCACCGCGGACGGCCGCTCCGAGCGGGGCAACTTCCCGGTCTTCAAGCGGAACCTGAAGCAGTGGATGATGCGCATCACCGCGTACGGCGACCGGCTGCTGGACGACCTGGACGCGCTGGACTGGCCCGAGCCGATCAAGCTGATGCAGCGCAACTGGATCGGCCGGTCGACGGGCGCGCACATCGACTTCCCGACCGCCGTCGAGCCGATCCGGGTGTTCACGACCCGGCCGGACACGATCTTCGGCGCCACCTACATGGTCCTGGCGCCGGAGCACGAGCTGGTCGACGCGCTGGTGCCGGCGGCCTGGCCCGAGGGCACGAAGGACGCCTGGACCGGCGGGCACGCGAACCCGCGCGCGGCCGTCGAGGCCTACCGCAAGGCGGCGGCGGCCAAGACCGACGTGGAGCGGCAGGCCGACACCAAGGAGAAGACCGGCGTCTTCGTGGGGGCGTACGCCACGAACCCGGTCAACGACGCCCAGATCCCGATCTTCATCGCGGACTACGTGCTGGCCGGCTACGGCACCGGCGCGATCATGGCGGTGCCCGCCCAGGACGAGCGCGACTGGGCGTTCGCCGAGGTCTTCGACCTGCCCATCGTCCGGACGGTGCAGCCGTCCGAGGGCTTCGACGGCAAGGCGTACACCGGGGACGGCCCGGCCATCAACAGCGCCGCGCCCGACCGCGGCCTGGACCTGGACGGCCTGGGGGTCGCCGACGCGAAGGCCCGGATCATCGCGTGGCTGGAGGCGAACGGGCACGGCCGCGGCGCGGTCACCTACCGGCTGCGGGACTGGCTGTTCAGCCGGCAGCGCTACTGGGGCGAGCCGTTCCCGATCGTGTACGACGAGACCGGCGCGGCGATCGCCCTGCCCGACGAGATGCTGCCGGTCGAGCTGCCGGAGGTGGACGACTTCTCGCCGAAGACGTTCGACCCGGAGGACGCGAACTCCAACCCCGAGACCCCGCTGTCCCGCCGTCGGGACTGGGTCGAGGTGGAGCTGGACCTGGGTGACGGCCCGAAGCGGTACACGCGGGAGACCAACGTGATGCCGCAGTGGGCCGGCTCGTGCTGGTACGAGCTGCGCTACCTGGACCCGACCAACCCCGACCGGTTCGTCGACGCGGAGAACGAGCGGTACTGGATGGGCCCGCGCGAGGCGGGCGACTGCGGCGGCACCGACCTGTACGTCGGCGGCGCCGAGCACGCCGTGCTGCACCTGCTGTACGCGCGGTTCTGGCACAAGGTGCTGTACGACCTGGGGCACGTGTCGTCGTTCGAGCCGTTCCGCAAGCTGTTCAACCAGGGCTACATCCAGGCGTACGCGTACACCGACGCCCGGGGCAGCTACGTGCAGGCCGAGGAGGTCATCGAGCGCGACGGCGGCTACTACCTGGGCGACGTCCAGGTCAACCGCGAGTACGGCAAGATGGGCAAGTCGCTGAAGAACGTGGTGACCCCGGACGAGATGTGTGCGGCGTACGGCGCCGACACGTTCCGGGTCTACGAGATGTCGATGGGCCCGCTGGAGGTGTCCCGCCCGTGGGAGACCCGGGCGGTCGTCGGCTCGTACCGCTTCCTGCAGCGGGTCTGGCGGGCCGTCGTCGACGAGCAGACCGGCGAGTCTCGGATCACCGACGACCCGGCCGACGAGGCGACCCGGCGACTGCTGCACAAGGTGATCGACGGGGTCCGCGGCGACATGGAGGGGATCCGGTTCAACACCGCGATCGCCAAGCTGATCGAGCTGACCAACGCGGTCACCCGGCTGCCCGCCACCCCGCGTGAGGTGGCCGAGCCGCTGGTGCTGATGCTGGCGCCGTTCGCCCCGCACGTCGCCGAGGAACTGTGGCGGCGGATGGGCCACGACAGCTCCCTGGCGTACGCGGACTTCCCGACCGCCGACCCGGCGCTGCTGGTCACCGAGTCGGTGACCTACCCGGTGCAGGTCAACGGCAAGGTCCGGGGCCGGATCGAGGTGCCGGTCGACGCGGCCGAGGAGACGGTGCGGGCGGCCGCCCTGGAGGCCGTCGCGGCCAGCCTGGCCGGCAAGGAGCCACGCAAGGTCATCGTGGTGAAGGGCCGCATGGTCAGCGTCGTAGCCTGAGGCCGCTAACCCCTAGCCCCGTCGATCATGCACTTGTGGTGCCCGCCTTGCCCGGGTGTGAAGTTTTCGTCCACCACCACAACTGCATGATCGACGGGGGCCGCGGGCCGCGACGGGCGACGGGGCGTGGGGGTTAGGGCAGGGGTTGGGCTTTTTCTAGCCAGTGGTGCCAGCTCTGGACCAGTTCCACCACGCCGGCGGCCCGGAGGCGGCGCATGCCCGGGGCGTCCCGCTCGGCGCCCGCGGCGATGCCGCGCCAGGTGGCGTCCATCTGGTCGAGCATCACGTCGACCAGGTCACCGCGGGGCAGCGTCGGGACGCCGGGGGAGCGCGGAGACCCGGTGCCGGCCGCGTCGTACGCGTCGCAGATCAGCCGGCACCGGCGGCCCAGTTCGGCCGGGTCGGCGCCGGGGCCCAGGTCCGCCCAGTGCCAGCACGCGAACGCCACGTCCTCGATGCGCCGGCCCGGCCCGGCGAGGTCCCAGTCCAGGAACGCCACCGGCAGCGGCCCGGCCGGGAAGTCCCGGTACACCGTGTTCTTGGGGGACAGGTCCCGGTGGCAGACGGTTTCTGCGCCGTCGGCCAGTGGCGTGCCGGCGCAGACGTCGTGCAGGCGCCGCATCAGTTCTGCCAGCCGGACCAGCGCCGGGTCGGCGGCGTACGCCGGATCCTCCCGGTCCCGCCAGGGCACCCGGCCCTCGACGTGGCCGAGCACCTGCCGGCCGCGCTCGTCGGTGCCGAGATACCGGGGTGCGAGGTCCGCGCCTGCCCGCTCCAGGTGCGTCAGCAGCGCGGCCTGGAAGTCCGCGTTGGCCGGCGGCGTGCGCCGGACGGTGTCCCCGACCCGGACCACCTCGCTGATGAACCCGCCGGGCAACCGCTCCTCCGCGCCGCCCGGCGGGAGGTCGGACGGTTCGCGCGTCGCGGTCATCCCTCGGCGGCCCGTCGTCGCCGCTCAGCCCGCCACCAGTGCCGCACGAGCACCAGGCTGGCGATCAGCCCGAGCCCGGCGGGGGCCACGGCGAACCACTGCACGTCGCCGGGCGAGGCGACCGCCGCGCCGACCGCGGCGTAACCGAACGCGCTCGGGGCGGCGGCGATCACGCTGCCCGCGAGGAACGGCAGCAGCCGTGCGCCGGTGGTGCCGTAGCCGTAGCTGACCAGCCCGAAACCGGCGATCGGCAGCAGCCGGACGGTGATCACCCCGAACACGCTCTGCCGGGTGAACCACCCGTCCAGGCGGGCGAGCCGGCCCCGGACGCGTTCGGCGACGAACTCCCGCCCCAGCAGCCGGCCGACCGTGAACCCGACGGCGGCCGCGAGCAGCGCCGCGGTCAGGGCGTACGCGGCGCCCTCGAACGGCCCGAAGATCGCGCCGGAGGCGAGCGTGACGAACGTGCGCGGGACCAGCGCCACGAGCAGCAGGGCGCCGGCGGCGACCGCGGCGACCGGCGCGGCGGTGCCGAGCCGGTCGGCCAGGCCGGGCAGCTCGGACGGATCCGGCCTGGGCACCACGAGCAACAGGACGCCGCAGGCGGCGACGAGGAGCAGCAGGATCGCGAACCGTACGGCCGCCGGCTGCCGGAGCAGACGCCGGACCGTGGCCGTCATGGGCGTACGGCGGCCACCGCGGCGCGGCGCTCGGACCGGAGCCGGTCGGCCCAGGTGTCGTCGATCGCCGGGAGCTGGTGCATGCCGGTGGCCCAGCGCAGGAGCAGGTCGGCCAGGGCCGGGTTGCGGGCGAGCGCGGGGCCGTGCGAATACGTGCCCAGCAGCTTGCCGCGCCAGGCGCCCTCGGTGGCGCCGTCGTTCCCGATACCGGTGGTGACCCGGGCCAGCGGCGAGACGCCCGGGCCCAGGTGGGTACGGCCGCCGTGGTTCTCGAAGCCGCTCAGCGGGGGCAGGCCCAGCCGCGGGTCAATGTCGCCGGCCAGCTCGCCGACGGCCCGCGTCTCGCCGCGGTCGGAGCTGATGTCGATCAGCTCCAGCCCGGCGTACTTGCTGCCCTTGGCGAAGAACGAGGTGCCGAGGAGCTGGTAGCCGGCGCAGACGCCGAACACCACCGAGCCCTGCGCGACGGCCCGGTGCAGGCCGCCGTCGGCCGTGAGGCGCTGGGCGCCCAGCGCCTGCGGGCCGTCCTCGCCACCGCCGATCAGGTAGATGTCGGCGGCCGAGGGCAGCCGCTGGTCGGAACGGACCTCCAGCACCTCGACCGGGAGGCCGCGCTGGCGGGCGCGGCGGGCCAGGATCAGGGCGTTGCCCCGGTCGCCGTACGTGGAGAGCAGGTCGGGGTAGACCCAGACGATGCGCAGGCTCTCAGTTGACACGGTCCAACTCCGCTCGGATGTCCTGGAACGCGGTGTAGTTGGCGATGACCTCGAGGCGCCCCGGGGGCACCGCGCGGATCGCCTCGGCGAACGTGCGTACGTGCTGGAACGCCACCTCGTTGACGTCGAGCCGGACCGCCAGGTCGTACGCCCGGTCGCCGGTGATCAGCAGCTGCCGGCCGCGCAGCGGGGCGAAGTCGACGTCGAAGAGCCACGAGGTGTCCAGGCCGTCCGGGTCCCGGGCGTTGATCGACAGTAGCGTCGGCGCCTGGTCGGCCATGTCGAACGCCTCCAGCCAGCTGGCCGGGTTCTTGGCCAGCAGCAGCCGGATGAGCCGGCCTTCCTTCTCCACCTGGGCGTAGCGGCCGGCCACCGAGGTGACGCTGGCCAGCCGGGAGACGGCGTCGACCGGCCGGACGCCGAACTCGGCGGCGACCGCGAGCGCGGTGGCCGCGTTGCCGAGGTTGACCTTGCCGGGAAGCTGGAGGGCCACCTTGTGCCACGCGCCCGTCGGGTCGAGGACGCCGTCGTCCTCGACGGTCCACTGCGGCTGCGGGCGGCGCAGCGGGCAGCCCGTGCACCACCACTGTTCGCCCGAGCGCTGGATGGTGGAGCCGCACTCGGGGCACACCCACGAGTCGTCGTGCCACCGCTGCCCGGCGCTGAACCAGGTCACGTGGGGCGGGTTGGCGCGGTGGTCGTGCGAGGGCGGGGGAGAGGCGGCCCAGACGACCATCGGGTCGTCGGCGTTGGCCACCACCCGCACGTCCGGGTGGCGGACCAGCGCCGCGCGCCAGAGCTGCGCCATCATGGCGACCTCCTTGGCGCGGTCGAGCTGATCGCGGGAGAGGTTGAGCAGCGCCACCACGTGCGGCTCGGTGGCCTCCAGGACCTGGGCGAGGTAGTGCTCGTCGACCTCCAGCACCGCGTACGGGGTGCTGCCGGCCTTCGCCAGCGCCGAGGTGTGCCCCGTGGGCATGTTCGCGCCGAACGAGTTGGTGGCGACCCGGCCCAGCACGCCGACAGCGGCGGCCGCGAGCCGTGTTGTTGTCGTCTTGCCGTTGGTGCCCGAGACGAGCGCGATGGCGCGGCCGGCGGCCAGGTGGGCGAGCAGGTCCGGGTCGATCTTGAGGCCGATCCACCCGCCGATCACGGAGCCGTCGCCCCGGCCCGCGGCGCGCGACAGCGCAGCGGCGGTCCGGGACACGGAGCTGGCCACCTTCGCCCGCAGGGGCATCTTCGCGTCCGTCACGCGAGCGAGGTTACCGGACCGCGCGGGCCGTCAGATCGCCGCCGACGGCGAACCGTTCGGCCGGGGAGCGTGTGCGGGCGGCCGATTCCGCCTCGGCCGGACGGAGTCGATCAATGTCGGAAAGCGGACGGCCTCTCGGGGGCGCTCGGGCCCTCCACTCCGCCCCACCCCTTCTGACGTGCGGTTTTGGCAGCGGATCGGCCGCGCCACGCGGGCGTTTCTGGTTGCGGGTGGAGGGAAGTGGAGTAGAGTGGGGCCCGATGGTGAGGCCGGGAGGGCCCACCGGCCCGGGGGGTCAGCGGCGCCGCGAACGCCGCTCAAGGGCGAGGGGGTTGGGCCGTGTTCCTCGGCACCCACACTCCGCGCCTGGACGACAAAGGCCGGTTGATCCTTCCGGCGAAGTTCCGGGATGAGCTGGCGGGGGGTGTCGTGATCACCAAAGGGCAGGAGCGCTGCCTCTACGTCTTCCCGATGCCCGAGTTCCAGCGGATCGCGGAGCAGTTGCGCGCCCAACCGATGACGAGCAAGGCGGCCCGGGCCTACAGCCGGGTCTTCTTCGCCAGCGCGCACGACGAGGTTCCGGACAAGCAGGGCCGGGTGACGATTCCGGGCCACCTGCGGGAGTACGCCGCGCTCGACCGCGAGTTGGTCGTGATCGGCGCGAGCACGCGGGTGGAGATCTGGGACAAGGCCGCCTGGGAGTCCTACCTCGCCGAGAGCGAAGACGAGTTCGCCGACATCGAGGAGGGGGTGCTGCCCGGCGGCCTGTAGGGCGGAACGGCGCCCGGCGTACTGCGAGATCTCCAGCCGCTTTCGAGTTCCTGGCACCCCTTCCCCGGTGCCAGGCGCACGATCTCTCGGGGGGCCCCGCGGCCTCGCGACGGGCGGGAGCGGATGGGGATCTGGCGGTACGGCGGCAGGCGCCGGGCCGGCACGGGGCGCACGAGACGGAAGAACGGTAACCAGCGGTGGGGGTCGACATGGGGGAGCTACGCGGCACGCACGTGCCGGTGCTGCTCGAGCGCTGTCTCGAGCTGCTGGCCCCCGCGCTGGGCCGGGGCGACCGTACGGTGCACGTCGACGCGACGCTGGGCCTGGGCGGGCACGCCGAGGCGGTGCTCGAGGCGCACCCGCAGACGGTGCTGGTCGGGCTCGACCGGGACACCGAGGCGCTCGCGCACGCGCGCGTCCGGCTGGCCCGTTTCGCCGACCGGATCCATCTTGAGCACGCGGTCTACGACGAGCTGCCCGACGTGCTCGAACGGCTGGGCTACCCGGGGGTCGACGGGGTCCTGTTCGACCTGGGCGTCTCGTCGCTGCAACTGGACGCGCCCGACCGCGGGTTCGCCTACGCGCAGGACGCGCCGCTCGACATGCGGATGGACCAGACCCGGGGGATGACCGCCGAGGAGGTGGTCAACACCTACAGCCACCCGGAGCTGGCCCGGGTGCTGCGGGTGTACGGCGAGGAGAAGTTCGCGGGGCGGATCGCCTCGGCGATCCTCCGCGAGCGGGAACGGGCACCGATCACGTCGTCGGCGCGCCTGGCCGAGCTGGTCCGGGAGTCCATTCCGGCACCAGCCCGACGAACCGGTGGACACCCGGCAAAGAGAACGTTTCAGGCTTTACGGATCGAGGTAAACAGGGAACTGGCCGCGCTGGAGACAGCGTTGCCGGCCGCGCTCGACAAGCTCAACGTGGGCGGCCGCATGGTGGTCCTGTCCTACCACTCGCTGGAGGACCGGCTCACCAAGGCGGCGCTCGCCGATCGGGTCCGTAGTACGGGCCCGATCGACCTCCCGGTCGAGCTGCCCGGTACCGGTCCGACGTTCCGGCTGCTCAGCCGGGGCGCCGAGCTGCCCGGGGAGCTCGAGGTCGCCGCGAACCCGCGCGCCGCCTCCGTGCGGCTGCGGGCCGCGGAGCGCATCGACCCGGATGCCGAACGGCAGGGGCGGACCGACCGCGAACGGTCCCGCCGCCGGGTCAAGGCGATGCACCAACCGGGAACGGGGTCCACGCGATCCGTGGGGGATCGGCGTCGGGCGCCGGGGGACGGCAGTGGGACGGACGTAGAGGGGGAGGGGACATGAACGTTGACAGGCGCGACCGCCGGGACTTCGCCGGCGTCGGGCAGCGCGCACCGCGGTCGGGGGGCCGGACCGCGGCGGAGCGGGCCGACCGCGTCGGGAACGGTACGGCACGCATGGACCGGGTGAACCGGCAGGGGGAGACCCGCGCGCGGGGGGCGCGTGAGTTCCCGGTCCAGGGCAGCGCCGCGCTGCGGCCGGCCGAGCGGCCGGCCACCACCGGGGCGCGCCCGCCGCGGCTGCGGGTGGCTCCGCCGCCGCCGGTGAAGGTGCCGCGGGCGCCGTTCGCGGCGCTGATCGTGGTGCTCGTGGTCGGCGGGGTGCTCGGCATCCTGCTGGTCAATACCAAGATCAACGAGAACGCGTTCCGGCTGGAGAAGCTCGAGCAGCAGCAGGCCAAGCTGGACCTGGAGGAGCAGCAGCTGAACAAGCAGATCGCCGACGCCGAGGCGCCGGGCAACCTCGCCGCCGAGGCACGCAAGCTCGGCCTGGTCGAGTCGGGCGAGCCGGGGTACATCCGGCTGCCCGACGGCCAGACCATCGGTGTTCCGCAGCCGGCCACCGGCGCGCCGTCGGTGACCAGCCAGCAGGGCGCGGGACGCTGATCCGTGCCGCCGAGGTCGGACGAGCCGCGCCGGGACGCCACGGGCGCCCGGCGCGGTTCGTCGCGGGACACCGCGGGCCGGGGCGGCGAGTCGGGCGTCGGGGGGATCTCCGGCGCCCGCGCGTACACCCCGCGCGGGCGGACGATCCGCGAGGAGCAGGGCGGGACGGCGCGTGCCGGGGCGGGCGCCGAGCAGCGGCGTACGCCGCGCAGCACCCGCTCGGGTGACCCGTTCCGGCCCGCGCTGCAGGTGCTCGACGGCGGGCGCGCGGGCGCGGCCCGCGCCGCCCGCCGGGACGCGCCGGCCGCCGGCCGGTCGGGCGTGGTCCGGACCGTGCAGCCACGCGTTCCGCGTGCCCCGGCGGACGAGCCGCCGGCACCGCGACGCCGGACCGTCCCGCGCAGCCCGCGCCGGCCGGACCGGTCCGCCGCCCGCCGGCCGGTCCGCAAGCCGCCCCGGCCACCGAAACTCGCCGACCCGCGGCTGCGCCTGCGCCTGGGCACCGTGCTCACCCTGGCGATCTTCGCGACCATCGGCATCCGGCTGGTCGTCCTCCAGGCGGTGGACACCCCGGCGTACGCCGGTGGCGGCGTCGCCGACCGGACGCGGACGGTCGACCTGCCGGCGCCGCGCGGCGCCATCGTCGACCGGGACGGCAAACCGCTCGCGCACAGCGTCGAGGCCCGGTACGTCTACGCCGACCCGACGATGATCAAGGACCCGGCGGCCACCGCGAGGGCCCTCTCGCCGCTGCTGGGCATCTCCGTGTCGAAGCTGGTCACGCTGATGCAGCCGCGGAAGCTGGAGAACGGCAACCCGTCGCGCTTCGAGTACCTGGCCCGGGGGGTGGAGATCTCCCGGGCCAAGCAGGTGCTCGCGCTGGAGCTGCCCGGTATCGGCGTGCACCGCGACGAGCGCCGCGAGGTGCCGGGCGACGACCTGGCCGCCAATCTCATCGGCTTCACGAGCCAGGACATGGCCGGGCTGGAAGGGCTCGAGGCAGCCTACGACGACGTCCTGCGCGGGCAGGACGGCAAGCGGGTCTACGAGGCCGGCCTCGGCGACCTGGCCGCGCCCATCCCGGGCGGCTACAGCTCGACCACCCAGCCCAAGCCGGGAAGCTCGCTGAAGCTCACCCTCGACCGCGACCTGCAGTACTGGACGCAGGTCTTCCTGAGCCGGCACATGGCGCAGGCCAAGGGGGGCACCGGGGCGGCCATCGTGATCGACACCGCCACCGGGGAGGTGCTGTCGCAGGCCAGCAACCCCACCTACAACGCCGCGCAACCCCTGCCGAGCGACCCGGTCGCGCGGGAGGACGCGGCCACCAGCTTCGTGGTCGACCCGGGCTCGATCCACAAGGCGATCACGTTCGGCGCGGCGCTCCAGGAGGGGGTGATCACGCCGGACACCACCCTGCCGATCGCGAACAGCATCAAGAAGGGTGACACCTGGTTCTCCGACACCCACCCGGCGAACGGTAAGAAGATGAGCCTGGCCGGGATGCTCGCGTACTCGTCGAACGTCGGCACGATCACGATCGCCGACCGGCTGGGCCCCGACCGTCTCATCGACTACCAGCGCCGGTTCGGCCTCGGCCAGCCGACCGGGGAGGGCATGCTCGGTGAGGCCGACGGCCGGCTGCTGCCCGTCGACGAGTGGAGCGACTCCTCGCACGGTTCGGTGCCGATCGGGCACAGCGTGGACGCCACCCCGCTGCAGATGGCCGCCGCGTACGCCGCGATCGCCAACGACGGGACGTACGTGCAGCCGCACCTCATCAAGGAGGTGATCGGGCCGGACGGCAAGCGGACGCTCGCGCCGGCCCCGGTCACCCGCTCGGTGCTGAGCCCGCAGAACGCCGCCGCGCTGCGTACCCTGCTGGAGGCCGTCACGACCGTCGACGGGGCGACCGGTGTGACGGCCGCGGTGCCCGGGTTCCGGGTGGCCGGCAAGACCGGCACCGGGTGGCGGCTGGAGGACGGCCGGAAGCAGCCCGGCGAGGTGAACTCCTTCATCGGCATGGCACCGGCGGAGAAGCCCCGGTACGTGGTGGCGGTCTTCGCGTACGCGCCCGACGGCGGCGGCGCCGCGATCGCCAACACGGCGTTCAAGGAGATCATGCAGTTCACCCTGCGTCACTACAAGGTGCCGCCATCGGCCGGTAAGCCGCCCAAGTTCGTCGTCTATCCGCGCTGAGCAGGCACGGCGGGACATCATCGGTGAGTGCGGACGAACCACCGGGGCGGCTGTGCGGCCGGCGCCGGACGACCGGGTAGGGTCTGACGCCGTGTCCGGCAATCCTCGCCCCCGTACCGTCATCGGTGTTCGGCTCGGCGACCTCGCCGCCCGGCTGGCGGGCCCGCCGCCTGTCGACGCCGGCGAGGTGCTGGTGACCGGCATCACACACGCCAGCCAGGAGGTCCGCCCCGGCGACCTGTACGCCGCGTTGCCCGGCGCCCGCCGGCACGGCGCGGAGTTCGCGGCCGCCGCGGCCGAGGCCGGCGCCGTGGCCGCCCTCACCGACGCGGCGGGCGCGCCCGCGGTGGCCGCCGCCGGCCTGCCCGCGATCGTGGTGGCCGACCCCCGCGCGGTGCTCGGCACGCTGGCCGCCGCGGTCTATGGCGATCCGACGGCCGGGCTGACCGTGATCGGGGTGACCGGCACGGCCGGCAAGACCTCGACCGCCTACCTGATCGAGTCGGGGCTGCGCGCCGCCGGACACGCCACCGGGCTGATCGGCACGGTCGAAACCCGCCTGGGCGACCTGGTGATCGACAGCGTCCGGACCACTCCCGAGGCGACCGACCTGCACGCCATGCTCGCCGCCGCACGGGAGCGCGGGGTCACCGCCGTGGTGATGGAGGTGTCCAGCCACGCGCTCGCCATGGGGCGGGTCGGCGGCGTGCGGTTCACCGTCGGCGGCTACACGAACTTCGGGTCCGACCACCTGGACTTCCACGCGGACTCGGCCGAGTACTTCGCCGCCAAGGCGCAGCTGTTCGACGGGCGCTGCGCCGTGGAGGTGCTCAACCACGACGATCCGGCGCTGCGGCCGCTGTTCAAGCCGGCCACCGTGAGCTACTCGGCGGCCGGCGACCCGGCCGCCAGTTGGTGGGCCGACGGGATCGGCGGCGAGGGCTACGCCCAGCGGTTCACCGTGCACGGCCCGGGCGGGCTCATCCTGCCGGGCAGCGTGGCACTGCCCGGGCGGCACAACGTGGCCAACGCGCTGCTGGCCATCGCCGCGCTGGTGGCCGTCGGGGTGGACCCGGGCACCGCGATCGCCGGCGTGGCGGCCTGCGGCGGCGTGCCGGGCCGGCTGGAACTGGTCACCCCTGCGGACGCGCCGGTGCGCGGGGTGGTCGACTACGCGCACAAGCCGGACGCGATCGTGGCTGCGCTGGCCGCGTTGCGGGAGCTCAGCGCCGGCCGGCTGATCTGCGTGATCGGTGCCGGCGGCGACCGGGACCGGGGCAAGCGGCCGGTGATGGGCGCCGCCGCCGCGGAGGGGGCCGACGTGGTGCTGGTGACCGACGACAACCCGCGTACGGAGGATCCGGGCACGATCCGCGCCGAGGTGCTGGCCGGGGCGCGGCAGGCCGGCGCGGCGGCACGGATCGAGGAGGTGGCCGGCCGACGGGCGGCCATCGACGAGGCGGTACGACTGGCCGAGCCGGGCGACGTGATCGCGCTGCTCGGCAAGGGCCACGAGCGTGGCCAGGAGGTGGGCGGCCAGGTGCTCCCGTTCGACGACCACACCGAACTGGCCGACGCCCTGCGCGCCCGCTTCGGGGACCTGGCGGGTCGCCGGTGATCCCGCTGACGCTGGCCGAGGTGGCCGCCGCCGTCGGCGGGCGGCTCGTGGCCGCCGACCCGCAGGCCCGGGTCACCGGGCCCGTCGAGTTCGACTCGCGGAAGGTCACCCCGGGCGGGCTCTTCGTCGCCTTCCCGGGCGAGAAGGTCGACGGCCACGACTACGCGGCCGGGACCGTCGAGGCCGGAGCGGTGGCCGTGCTCGGCACCCGGGAGGTGTCCGGCGTGCCGATGGTGCTCGTCGACGACGCGCGCGACGCGATGGGCCGCCTGGCCCGCGCGGTCGTAGACCGGCTGCCCGACCTCACCGTCATCGGCCTGACCGGCTCGTCCGGCAAGACCACCACCAAGGACCTCATCGCCCAGCTCACGGCCCGGCTCGGCGCCACGGTCGCGCCCCCGGGGTCGTTCAACAACGAGCTGGGGCACCCGTACACGGCGTTGAAGGCCGGGCCGGACACCCGCTACCTGGTGATGGAGAAGGGCGCCCGGGGGATCGGCCACGTGCGCTACCTGTGCGAGCTGGTGCCACCGCGGATCTCCGTGGTGCTCAACGTCGGGACGTCCCACATCGGCGAGTTCGGCTCGCGGGAGAACATCGCCCTGGCCAAGGGCGAGCTGGTCGAGGCGCTGCCGGTCGACGGCCTGGCGGTGCTCAACGCCGACGACAACCTCGTGGACGCGATGGCCTCGCGCACGAACGCCCGGGTGGTCCGCTACGGCGAGGCGTCCGACGCCGACGTGCGGGCCGAGGACGTCGTCCTCGACGACCGGGGCCGCGCCTCGTACACCCTCGTGACGCCGGAGGGGCGCGCGCCGGTGCGCCTCGGGCTGACGGGCCGCCACCAGGTCTCCAACACGCTCGCCGCGGCGGCGGTCGCCCGCGAGCTGGGCATGCCGCTGGCCGAGCTGGCACAGGCGCTGGGCGAGCTGGGGCTCGTGTCGACCCGGCGGATGGACGTGTTCGACCGTCCCGACGGGGTCACGGTCATCGACGACTCGTACAACGCCAACCCGGCCTCGATGTCGGCCGCGCTCCGGGCGCTGGCGAGCATCGGTCGGGGCCGACGTACGGTGGCGGTGCTCGGCTACATGGCGGAGCTGGGCCCGTACGAGCGCGACGGGCACGCCGAGGTCGGCCGGCTCGCGGCCGAGCTGGGCATCGACCGGCTGCTCGTGGTGGGCGAGCCGGCCGCGCCGATCCACGAGGGCGCGACAGCGGTAGGTAACTGGGGAGGAGAATCGGTGGTGCTCACCGATCAGGCG
Source organism: Micromonospora costi (assembly GCF_003626655.1). Taxonomy (GTDB): domain Bacteria; phylum Actinomycetota; class Actinomycetes; order Mycobacteriales; family Micromonosporaceae; genus Micromonospora; species Micromonospora costi. Next base: position 677,787 of record NZ_RBAN01000002.1, on the reverse strand, counting down.
GCGGCCGTCGAGGTGCTGCGGGGCGAGCTACGGCCGGGCGACGTCGTCCTGGTCAAGGGCTCCCGGTACCGCACCTGGGACGTGGTCGACGCGCTGCGCGCGGACGCCGGAAGTGCGGGGCCGACCGGGGGTGGCGCCGCGTGAGGGCGGTCATCGTCGCCGTCGGGGTGGCTTTCCTGATCTCGCTCCTCTGCACCCCGATCGCGATCAAGGTTTTCACGCGGCTCAAGGCCGGCCAGCCGATCCGGGCCGAGGGCCCGGCCATGCACCAGGGCAAGAAGGGCACGCCGACGATGGGCGGCGTGGTCTTCATCCTGGCCACGGTCATCGCGTACGTCGCCGGCCACCTGGCCCTGACCACGCTGCCGGACCTCCAGATCGCCCAGGTCGAGCCGACCATCACGGCGCTGGTGCTGCTGGGGCTCATGGTGTTCTCCGGGGCCGTCGGCTTCATCGACGACTTCCTCAAGGTGCGCAAGCGCAACAGCGCGGGCCTCAACAAGCGTGGCAAGCTGCTCGGCCAGATCCTGGTGGGAGCGGTGTTCGGGGTCGTGGCGCTGTACTTCCCCAGCACGATGACCGACGCGGCCGGCAAGGTGACGAACACCGAGACGGTGGGCAGCACGACGCTCAGCTTCATCCGGGACATCCCGGCGCTCGACCTCACGAAGATCGGCGCGGTCATCCTGTTCATCCTCGTGGTGATGGCGACGACGAACGGGGTGAACCTCACCGACGGCCTCGACGGCCTGGCCACCGGCGCGTCGGTGATGGTCCTCGCGGCGTACGCGCTGATCGCGTTCTGGCAGTACCGGCACTGGTGCGCCGACCCGGACTACACGCAGGCGTACTGCTACACGGTCCGGGACCCGCTGGAGATCGCGCTGATCGCCGGCGCGGCGGCCGGCGCCTGTGTGGGCTTCCTGTGGTGGAACACCTCGCCGGCCCGGATCTTCATGGGTGACACCGGCGCGCTGGGGCTGGGCGGGCTGATCGCCGGCATGGCGATGTCGACCCGGACCATCCTGCTGCTGCCGATCATCGGCGGCCTGTTCGTGATCATCACGATGTCCGTGGTGATCCAGATCATCTCGTTCCGGACCACCGGCAAGCGGGTCTTCCGGATGTCACCGTTGCAGCACCACTTCGAACTCGCCGGCTGGAGCGAGGTCAACATCGTGGTCCGGTTCTGGATCATCGCCGGCATCGGCGTGGCCATCGCCCTGGGCCTGTTCTACAGCGAGTTCCTGGCCAACGTGACCTGACCCGTCCTCCTGCGCGATCTTGCGCTTTCTGCCCCGGCGAAAGCTCCGAAAGGGGGCGTTTCCGGGGCCGGAAGTGCAAGATCGGCGGGGACGGGAGGGGCGACACGCCGAAGGAGCGGTTGCGGGGGTGGGCGACCGGTCCAGCCGCGATGATGTCCGGGTGGGGGAGGGACGAGCACCCGAGGGCGGCACCGACGCCAGGTCCCGGCGTACGCCGGGCAGTGGGCGTACCACCGAGGCGGCGACGGCGCGCGGCCCGGACGACGCGGCCGGCACGCCACCGACGGCGCTGCGGGGCCTGGACGCGGCCGGCGGCCTCGCCGCGCTGCGCGGCCTGCTGGACCGCCCGCTGGCCTCCTACTACCTGCTGATCTCGTCGGCCGGCCTGCTGCTGGTCATCGGCCTCACCATGGTCTTCTCGGCGACCAGCGTGAAGGACTACGCCGAGGACGGCAACGCCTCCGCGTCGCTGGCCAAGCAGGCCGTGTTCGCGGTGATCGGGGTGATCGCCTTCTGGGCCTGCCAGCGGCTGCCCGCCACGACGTACCGCTCGCTGGGCCGGCCCCTGCTGCTCACCGCCGTCGGGCTCCTGCTCGTGCTCAACCTGCTGGTCGCCTGGGGACGGCTGGCCGGTGAGGACTCGGCCCGGATCGGCCCGATCGAGGCGAACCTGAACTGGCTCTACCTCGGCGGCGTCCAGCTGCAGCCCGCGGAGCTGGCCAAGTTCGCGCTGGTGCTCTGGGGCGCGCACGTGCTCGCCCGCAAGGGCGCGGCGCTGGGCTGGTGGCGGGAGCTGGCCACCCCCCTCTTCCCGGTGGTCGGCCTGCTCTTCGTGCTGGTCGGCTTCAACGACCTGGGCACCATGATCTGCCTGCTCGCGCTGCTGATCGGCCTGCTCTGGGCGGCCGGGGTGCGGATGCGGGTCTTCGGCGCGCTCTCGCTGGCCGGCCTGCTCGGGATCGGCCTGCTGGTCGCGGTCGCCTCGCTCGGCGCCGGGTCCGGGGAGCAGGGCGCGGAGAACTACCGCCTGGCCCGGCTCACCAACTTCCTCAACCCGCCGGCCCCCGACGAGTGCGGTGATCCCTGCTGGCAGATCTACCAGGGGCGGCTCGCCATCGAGCACGGCGGCTGGTTCGGCGTCGGGCTGGGCAAGAGCAGCCTCAAGTGGAACTGGCTGCCCGAGGCGCACAACGACTTCATCTTCGCCATCGTGGCCGAGGAACTCGGCGTGGTCGGGTGCGCGGTGGTCCTCACGCTGTTCGCCGTGCTCGCCTACACGGGGCTGCGGATCGCCCGGCGGGTCGACGACCCGTTCCGCCGGCTCGCCGCCGCGGCCGTGACCACCTGGCTGGTCGGCCAGGCCGTCATCAACGTCGGCGGCGTCGTCGGGCTGCTGCCGCTGACCGGCGTCCCGCTCCCGTTCATCTCCGACGGCGGAAGCGCCCTGGTCGTCACGCTCGCGGCGGTCGGCATGCTGGCCTCCTTCGCCCGCGCCGAACCCGATGCGGCCAGAGCCCTGCATGCCCGTCCGCCGGCCCGGTGGGTCCGACTACTCTGGGCCCCGTTGCCGCCGCTTCCCGGACGGCGTCGCCGGACGGCGTCGCCGCCGCCTGCCCGAGGGCCCGTGCCCCGGTCTCGGGAGCGGCGGGAGGACGGCCAGGCCGCACCCCGCGGCACCCGGCAGGCCCGGGCGCGGAGCGGGACGGCGAGCGAGAGGAGACGCTGATGGGTCCGCTGCGTTCGGTGGTGCTCGCGGGAGGTGGCACCGGGGGGCACATCTACCCGTTGCTGGCCTTCGCCGACTGCCTGCGCCGACACGACCCGGGCGTCCGGATCACCTGCCTGGGCACACCCCGGGGCATGGAGAACGAGCTGATCCCGCCGCAGGGCTACGACCTGCGGACGATCCCCGCCTACCAGCTGCCCCGCTCGATCAACATGAACCTGGTCCGCACGCCCGGCCGGATGTGGACCGCGGCCCGCGCCGCGGGCAAGGTGATCGACGAGGTCCAGGCCGACGTGGTGATCGGCTTCGGCGGGTACGTCTCGGTGCCGGCCTACCTCGCCGCCTGGCGCCGGGAGCTGCCCATCGTGATCCACGAGGTCAACGTGCCGCCGGGCGTCGCGAACCGGCTCGGCATGAAGTTCACCAAGAACGTCGCGGTCGGCTTCCCGCACCAGCCGGTGCAGGCCGAGTCACTGCGCGACGCCCGGGTGGTCGGTGTGCCGCTGCGCCGCAGCATCGCCGGGCTCGACCGGGCCGCGCTGCGCGAGCGCGCCCGGGCCCACTTCGGGCTCCGCCCGGACCTGCCGGTGCTCTTCGTCGCCGGCGGCTCGTCGGGCGCCCGCTCGATCAACCTCGCCGTCTCCGGCGCCGCCAAGGAACTGGCCCGCAACGGCGTGCAGGTGCTGCACGTGATGGGCGCCCGCAACGAGCCGGTGCCGATCCCCACCGACCTGCCGGTGCCGTACGTGACCCTGCCCTACCTGTCCGAGATGGAGCTGGGCTACGCCGCTGCCGACCTCATGCTCGCCCGCGGCGGCGCGATGACCGTCGCCGAGGTGGCGGCCATCGGCATGCCCACCATCTACGTGCCGTACCCGCACAGCAACCAGGAGCAGAAGCGCAACGCGCTGCCCGTGGTGGAGGCCGGCGGCGGGCTGCTGGTCGACGACGCCGAGATGACCCCGGCCTGGCTGGAGCGCACGGTCATCCCGCTGGTGCGCGACCCGCACCGGCTCGGCGCCATGGGTGCGGCCGCGGCGGCGTACGGGCGGCGGGACGGCGACGTCGCGCTGCTGAACTTCGTCTACGAGGCGGTGGCCCGATGACCGCGCAGTTCACGCCCGCCGGCACGCTCACCGCCGAGGACCTGGGCACCGTCCACCTGATCGGCGTGGGCGGGGTCGGGATGAGCGGCCTGGCCCGGCTGTTCCTGACCCGGGGCGTCCCGGTCTCCGGCAGCGAGCTGCGGGAGTGGCCGTCCCTGGCCGGGCTTCGGGCGCTCGGCGGCACGATCCACATGAGCCACGAGGCGAGCAACCTCGACGGTGTGGACACCGTCGTCTACTCCTCGGCCATCCCGCAGGACCACCTGGAGATGGTGGAGGCGCGCCGGCGCGGGCTGCGGGTGCTGCACCGCTCCGAGGCGCTGGCGGCGGCCATGACCGGGCGCCGGACGGTCGCGGTCGCCGGCACCCATGGCAAGACCACCACCACCTCGATGATCACCATGGTGCTCCAGCAGGCCGGCACCGATCCGTCCTTCGTGATCGGCGGGGAGATCTCCGAGGTCGGTTCGGGCGCGCACCACGGCACGGGCGAGTACTTCGTGGTCGAGGCGGACGAGAGCGACCGGTCCTTCCTCATCTACCGCCCGTACGTCTCGATCATCACGAACATCGAGGCCGACCACCTGAACACGTACGGCGACCTGGCCAACCTCGAGGCCACCTTCGCGGAGTTCGCGCGGCTGACCGACCCGGACGGGTTCATCATCACCTGCGCCGACGACGCCGGCGGGCGCCGGCTGGCCGAGACGCTGCGCGCCGAGGGCCGGCGGGTGCACACGTACGGCGAGTCCCCCGACGCCGACCTGCGGCTGACCGACATGGTCTCGTCGGCGCAGGGTGTGCGGTACCTCGCGGCGATCGACGGGACGTCACTGGGCGAGTTCCGGCTGCCGGTGCCGGGGCGGCACATGGGGCTCAACAGCGCCTCGGCCGTGCTGGCCGCGTACCTGCTGGAGCTGCCGCTGCCCGCGGCGGAGGCAGCGCTGGCCGCGTTCCCCGGCGTGCGGCGGCGCTTCGAGCGCAAGGGCGTGGCAGACGACGTGCTGGTCTACGACGAGTACGCCTACCACCCGACGTCGATGACGCTGGCCCTGCGGACGCTGCGCGAGGTGGCCGGGGACGGCCGACTCATCGTGGTCTTCCAGCCGTACCGGCTCTACCGCACCCGCGACCTCCAGTCCGAGATCGCCGAGGCGCTCGGGATCGCGGACGAGCTGGTGCTGCTCGAGGTCTTCGGGCCGGGTGAGCTGCGCCAGCCCGGGGAGGGCTCGGCCGCGCTCGTCGAGGCGGTGCCGCTGCCCGCCGAGCACAAGGTCTTCGTCGACTCCTGGGACGCGGCGCCGGCGGAGGTGGCCCGGCGGGCCCGCCCCGGCGACGTCGTGGTGACCATGGGCGCCCCGCCGATCTCGCTGATGGGCGACCAGTTGCTGGAGGCCCTGTCGGCCCGCGCCGCGGGCGGCCCGACGGCCGGCGGCGGTGTGGCCATAGAGGGCACCGTCCCCGGGGCCCCGACCGGCGGCGGCGCCGTGACCCCGGACGGCGCGGCGCCCGCGGCCGGATGAGTCCCGGGCCCGCCCGCGGGCGGACGACCGGCGCGGACACGGCTGGCCGGCGCGGGCCGGTCGTCCGCCGCTGGCAGCTCGTCCGTGCCGGCAGCGACGCGGTGCCCGCCTCGACCCGCCGGTTCATGCGCCGGGCCCGGCGACGCCGGATGCGCGCGGCGCTGCCGTGGGCCGTGGCGGCCGGGGTCCTCGCGCTGGCCGGGCTGGTGGCCTGGATCGTGCTCGGCACCGGCCTGTTCGGCGTACGCGAGGTGCGGGTGGAGGGCGCGGAACTGGTCACGCCGGTGCAGGTGCGGGACGCGGCCGGGGTGCCGGACGGGATCCCGCTGGCCAAGGTGGACCTGGCCGACCTGGCCCGGAGGGTCGGCGCGCTGGCGCCGGTCGAACGGGCCACGGTGCGCCGGGACTGGCCGGACGCGCTCGTGGTGCGGGTGGTGGAGCGCAGCGCCGTGGCGGTCGTACCGCAGGGCGACCGGTTCGCGGTGGTCGACGGCAGCGGGATGGTCTTCCGGACGCTGGATCGGCGCCCGGGTGACCTGCCGCTGGTCCGGGTCGCCCGTCCGGGCGCGGACGACCCCGGCACGCGGGCCGCCGTGGAGGTGCTCGGCGCGCTGACCCCCGAGCTGCGGAGCGCGCTGCAGGACGTGACAGTGGAGAGTCTGGCCCTGATCAAGGTCCGGCTGCGCGGCGAGCGCACGGTCGTGTGGGGCGACGCCTCCCGCAGCACGGACAAGGCGCGGGTCGCGACCGCGCTGCTCGACCAGCAGGCCAAGACGATCGACGTGAGCGCGCCGGACGTCGTGACGTTCCGGTGATCCACGCCCGGCCCGTACCGGGGCGTTTCGACGTGAGCCGTTCCGCTCCGGCGGCGACACGCCGGGTGGGTCCTTGGTTCAGGGGGCGGGGACGCTTACGTTGCCCCGAAGAGGATCAGTGGTTGACATAACTGTAAGCCTCTAGTAGAGGGTGAGGGTTCATCCCTGATCCTCGCGAGGAACTGCCGACGTCGACCGCTGACCTGGCCAAGCCGTGTGGGGCCGGCCCATGCCAATCTCGAGGGGGAAAGGACCTTCAGATGACACCTCCGCACAACTACCTGGCGGTCATCAAGGTCGTCGGCATCGGTGGCGGCGGCGTGAACGCCGTCAACCGCATGATCGAGGTTGGGCTCAAGGGCGTCGAGTTCATCGCGATCAACACCGATGCGCAGGCGCTGCTGATGAGTGATGCCGACGTCAAGCTCGACGTCGGCCGGGAGCTGACCCGGGGGCTCGGCGCCGGCGCCAACCCGGACGTCGGCAAGAACGCCGCCGAGGACCACCGCGACGAGATCGAGGAGGTGCTCAAGGGCGCCGACATGGTCTTCGTGACCTGCGGTGAGGGCGGCGGCACCGGCACCGGCGGGGCGCCCGTCGTGGCGAACATCGCCCGCAAGCTCGGCGCGCTCACCATCGGTGTGGTGACCCGGCCGTTCTCGTTCGAGGGCAAGCGCCGCCAGGTGCAGGCCGAGGCCGGCATCGACGAGCTGCGGAACCAGTGCGACACCCTGATCGTCATCCCCAACGACCGGCTGCTGGCGCTGGGGGACCGCAACATCAGCATGATGGACGCCTTCCGCACCGCCGACCAGGTGCTCCTGTCCGGTGTGCAGGGCATCACCGACCTCATCACCACGCCGGGTCTGATCAACCTGGACTTCGCCGACGTGAAGAGCGTCATGAGCGGCGCGGGCAGCGCGCTCATGGGCATCGGCAGCGCGCGCGGCGAGAACCGCGCCGTGGAGGCGGCCGAGGCGGCCATCTCCAGCCCGCTGCTGGAGCAGAGCATGGACGGCGCCCGCGGGGTGCTGCTCTCCATCGCCGGCGGCTCCGACCTCGGGCTGTTCGAGATCAACGACGCGGCGCAGCTGGTCACCGACGCGGCCCACCCGGACGCGAACATCATCTTCGGCGCGGTCATCGACGACGCGCTCGGCGACGAGGTGCGGGTGACCGTCATCGCGGCGGGCTTCGACGGCGGGGCGCCGGCCTACAAGGCGGCCGAGCCGGCGCGGAAGACCAACCAGAACCAGCCGGCGCCCCAGACCGCGCCGGTCGCTCCGCCGCAGACCATGCCGGCGCCGCAGCAGTCGCCCCGCCGGGTGCTGTTCGACGACGTCGACGTGCCCGACTTCCTCAAGAACGGGTCCTGAGTCCCGCCCATGACCGACAGCTCGACCACGGTACGGCCGGACCGCCGTGCCGAACTCGCGGCCGGCCTCGCCCGGGTCCGAGCCCGGATCGCGGACGCCTGCGCGGCGGCGGGACGGGACCGCGCCGAGGTCACCATGATCGCGGTGACCAAGACGTATCCGGCCTCGGACGTGCTGGCGCTGGCCGACCTCGGCGTGACCGACGTGGGGGAGAACCGCGACCAGGAGGCGGCCGGCAAGGCCGCCGAGGTGGCGGCGGCCGGCGCGACGCCGCGCTGGCACTTCATCGGGCGGTTGCAGCGCAACAAGGCCCGTTCGGTGGTCCGGTACGCCGACGTGGTGCAGTCGGTGGACAGCGTCCGGCTGGTCCGGGCGCTGGACACCGCGGCGGCCGGGCGGGAGCGACCGCTGACCGCGCTGGTGCAGGTGAGCATCGACGGCGACCCGGCCCGTGGTGGGGCGGTGCCCGACTCGGCCGACCCGGACGTCGGACTGGGTCCGGTGGCCGAGGCCGTGGCCGGGGCGCCCGGCCTGCGGCTGGCCGGCCTGATGGCGGTCGCGCCGCTCGGGTGGGAACCGGAACGGGCCTTCGCGCGGCTGGCGGAGGTGGCCGCCGGGTTCCGTACGGTCCACCCGGGAGCGGTCGCGCTCTCGGCCGGCATGAGCGGTGACCTGGAAACAGCGATCCGGTACGGCGCGACACATGTCCGCGTCGGCAGCGCGTTGCTCGGAATGCGCCCCACGCTGCGGTAGCCTGACCGCGAAAGAAGCAAATTACATCGGTGTTGTTTTCAGGGGCGGCGTCCCGTTGTCGGGGGTCGTGGCACGCGACGCGAATCGCGTGCCAGTGGATTGCCGCTCCGGTCCAGTGGGCAGAGAAAGGTCCACTCGCGACAGGCGACACGGCACGGGGGCGTGTGCCGCACGGCGGATGGAAGGGCGCGGGATGGGTGCACTGCGCAAGGCGGGGGTCTGGCTCGGTCTGGTCGAAGAGGACGACGAGCGGGCCTACGAGGACGGTGGCTACGAGAAGAGTGGCTACCGTGACTCGCGCTACCGGCAGAGCCGGTACGCCGAGGAGTTCGCCGACGACGACGAGGACGACGCCGAGGAGCCGCCGGCGCCCCGTCCGCGGCTGGGTGAGCGCGGCCGGCTGGGCGATCGAGCGGGCAGCCGCGCCCCGGAGACCGACCGGTCCGAGCCGGAGCGCCCGGAGCGGGCCGAGCGGTCCAGCGTCCGGTCCATCACGCGCTCGACCGGCGAGACCTCGGGCGCGCTGACCTACCACACGCGCGACAACCTGGCCCTGGCGCCGCAGGCGACGCCGCGCGAGCGCGCGGTCGTCCCCGACGAGGAGCAGCGCTACCAGATCACCACGCTCCACCCGACCACCTACCGCGAGGCGCGGACGATCGGCGAGCACTTCCGCGACGGAGTGCCCGTGATCATCAACCTCACCGAGATGGACGAGGCGGACGCCCGCCGTCTGGTCGACTTCGCTGCCGGGCTGGCGTTCGGGCTGCGCGGTACGATCGAGCGCGTGACCAATCGGGTGTTCCTGCTCTCACCGGCCAATGTCCAGGTCACCGCGGAGGACAAGGCCAAGATCGCTGAGGGCGGCTTTTTCAGTCTGAGTTGACCCCGCCCGACCCGAGGACGTCCTGCGTGTTGTCGATCGTGCTTCAGGTTCTGTATCTGATCCTCTATGTCTTCCTGCTCCTTCTTCTGTCCCGATTTGTCCTGAGCGCCGTGCTTCAGTACGGTCGCCGCTGGCAACCGGGTCGCGGCGCATCGGCAGGACTGGAATCCGTGTGGAGCGTCACTGATCCCCCTCTCAACGCGTTGAGGCGTGTGATCCCTCCGCTGCGAATTGGTACCGTGAGCATCGACCTGGCCTCCCTTGTGCTCCTGGTTATCCTGTTCGTGCTGATGGAGTTCGTGTTGAAGCAGTCGATCATCAGGACCGCCTGATGACTGACGCGCTATCGCGGCCGCAACTGACCCGAGGAGTTTCGATGCCGCTGACCCCGGCCGACGTCCACAACGTCGCCTTCAAAAAGCCGCCGATCGGCAAGCGGGGGTATGACGAGGAGGAGGTCGACGCCTTCCTGGACGAGGTCGAGCGCGAGCTCGCCCGTCTCATCGAGGAGAACAACGAGCTGCGCGCCCAGGTGGAGCGCGGCGGCCGTGGCGGCGCCCCCGCCGGCCCCGGCGGTGACGCCCGCCTCGCGGCGGAGCTCAACGATGTCAAGGCCCAGCTCGACCGGGTGCAGCGCGACAAGGCCGCCGCCGAGCAGGCCGCTCGCGCCATGCAGGCGGAGCTGGAGCAGGTTCGGGCCGCCGGTGGCGCGGCCGCGGCCGTCACCGGCGACGGCGAGCAGCAGGCGCTGCGGGTGCTCATGATGGCCCAGCGGACGGCCGACGACCACGTGTCCGACGCCCGCCGGGAGGCCGACCAGCTGCTGTCCGAGGCCCGGTCGAAGGCCGAGGAGGTCACCCGCGAGGCGCGGGCGAAGGCCGACGCGCTGGAGCGGGACGCTCGCCAGCGGCACCAGGAGGCCATGGGCGGCCTGGACGCCAAGCGCACCGCGCTGCAGAAGCACATCGAGGAGCTCAAGCAGTTCGAGCGCGAGTACCGCACCCGCCTCAAGGCGTACCTGGAGAGCCAGCTGCGTGACCTCGACGGCCGTGGCCAGGGCCTGGAGGCCGAGATGACCCGTTCCGAGGGCGGCCGAGTCGCCGGCGGCAACGGGCTGGCCACCGCGGGCCTCGCCGGCTCGTACGGTGGCGGTCGTTCCGGCGCTCTCGAGGCCGGTCGCTGATCTCCGGTCGGCGGCCGTCGGATGGTGACGGTCGCCGACCGCGCCTGGACGGTACGACGCGGCGGGGGTGAGCCGTGATAGTCGCCAATCTCCTGCTCATCCTCGTCGCCCTGGTGCTGCTGGTGCTCGGTCTGGCCAGCGGCTCCAGCCTCATGCTGATCATCTCCATCGCGGCCAGTCTGCTGGCCGCCGTCGCGTTGGTCGTGGGTGCCCGCCAGGCGGCCGCGAACCGGGCGGCGGCGGCTCCGGGCCGGTCCGGGCAGTGGGAGCCGGAGGCGACCCCGGCGGCCGGGACGGCCGCGCCGGGCGCCGCGTACGGGCCGCCGCTGGCCGAGCCGGAGATCCCGGTCCAGCACGTTCCTCCGACCGTCGGCACCGGCGGCGGGTGGCGGCAACCACCCGCCCCGCCGGCCGACGACGAGCCGTCCCCCTCGGGGGAGGCCGCGGAGGCGTACGACGACGAGCCGGACGCGGAGCCGGTGACGCCCGCCGAGGCGCTGCTGGTGGCCGGCCTTCCGGACGAGGTCCGGGTGGTCGACGGCCGGCCCCGCTACCACCGCGCCGACTGTGCCCACCTGGTCGGGCGGGAGCACGAGCCCCTGCCGGTGGCCGAGGCGGTCGAGCTGGGCTTCAGCCCGTGCGCGCACTGCGCGCCCGCGACCGCCCTGCTCACCGACCGCCGGCCGAGCTGACCCGGGGTCGTGGTGTCCACGGACGACACGGTCACGGTGGCGGTCCGGGTGAAGCCCGGGGCCGCCCGGCCGCGGGTGGGCGGCCGGTTCGACGGTCCGCACGGCCCCGCGCTGGTCGTCGCCGTGAGCGCGCCGGCGGTCGACGGTCGCGCGACCGAGGCGGCCCGCCGCGCCCTCGCCGGTGCGCTGGGCGTACGCCCATCCGCGGTGTCGTTGCGTGCGGGCGCCGCCAGTCGCGACAAACTCTTCCTCATCGAGCGTCCCGGCCCGGAGCTGCCCGCGGTGCTGCGCCGGCTGCGCGACGGAGCCGCCGAGTGAGGAACGCCGGGGCCGGGCGCCCGTGACGCCCGGGCTGGACCACGCCCTGCTGGTGGGCGCGGCCGTGCTGCTGGTGGCGGTCGGGGCCGTCCGGCTCTCCACCCGCCTCGGGGTGCCGAGCCTCCTGGTCTACCTGGCCCTCGGTGTGGCCATCGGCGAGGCCGGGCTCGGCATCCGCTTCGACGACGTCGAGCTCACGCGGGTGCTCGGCTTCTGCGCGCTCATCGTGATCATCGCCGAGGGCGGGCTCACCGCGCGCTGGAGCACCCTGCGACCCGTGCTCGGGCTCTCCGCCGCGCTCTCCACCGTCGGCGTGGTGGTCAGCATCGTGGTGGTCGGCGTCGCCGTCCACTTCCTGCTGGGGCTGGACTGGCGGCTCGCGCTCCTCTACGGCGCCGTGCTGTCCTCCACCGACGCGGCCGCCGTCTTCGCCACCCTGCGCCGGCTGCGCCTGCCACCCCGGCTGGTCGCCACTCTCGAGGCCGAGTCCGGCATGAACGACGCGCCGGTGGTGCTTCTCGTGGTGCTGCTCTCCCGGGAGAGCGCCGGGCACCCCTGGTGGTACGAGGTCGGCCTGGTCGCGTACGAGCTGGCCGCCGGCGCCGCGGTCGGCGTGGCCGCCGGCCTGGCCGGACGGTGGGCGCTGCGCCGCGGCGCCCTGCCGTCGGCGGGGCTGTACCCGATCGGCGTGGTCGGGTTCACCGTGCTGGCGTACGCCGCGGGCGCGGTGCTGCACGCCTCGGGTTTCCTCGCCGTCTACGTCGCGGGGGTGCTGCTCGGCAACGCCCGGTTGCCGCACCGGCAGGCGATCCTCGGCTTCGCCGACGGGCTGGCCTGGCTCGCCCAGATCGGCCTGTTCGTCCTGCTGGGACTGCTGGCGTCGCCCGGGCGGCTGGACGCGGCGGTGCTGCCGGCGGTGGTGACCGGGCTGGCGCTGGTGCTGGCCGCGCGGCCGCTGTCCGTGGCGGTCTCCGCGCTGCCGTTCCCGCTCGGTCTCCGCGAACAGGCGTTCCTGTCGTGGGCGGGGCTGCGCGGCGCGGTGCCCATCGTGCTGGCCACCATCCCGCTGTCGGAACGGGTGCCCGGCGCGGAGCGGCTGTTCGACGCGGTCTTCGTCCTGGTGGTGATCTTCACCCTGCTCCAGACCACGACGCTGGCGCCGGTGGCCCGGCGGCTCGGGGTGACCGCGCCGGCGGAGGCCACGGAGATCCACGTCGAGACCGCGCCGCTGGAGCGGATGCGGGCCGATCTGCTCCAGCTCGAGGTGCCGCCGGGCTCCCGGATCGCCGGGGTGCACGTGGACGAGCTGCGCCTGCCGCTGGGTGCCTCGGTGACGCTCGTGCTGCGCGACGGTGCGGGGTTCGTGCCGGGGCCGGACACCCGGCTGAAGACCGGCGACAGCCTTCTCATCGTCGCGATCGGCGGGGTGCGGGACGAGGCGGAGCGGCGGCTGCGGGCGGTCAGCCGGCGGGGTCGGCTGGCCCGGTGGTTTGGCGAGTACGGCGATGATCGGGACGCTTGATCTGCTAGCGTTCCTTTTGTCCCTGTTAGGTGGGACTTGGGGCTGAATAGCGGTACGTCGGTGCGGCACGTTGTCGGACGCCTGTACGTTCCGTATTCTTGCCAACCTCTGGAGTGCGCGGCGGTCGTCGCCGCGCGCCCCTTTTCGTAAGTGGGGGACGCCCAGGTCGGCGGCCCCTGTCCAGGTGCCGCGGACCGCCGCGGTCCCGTGGCCGAGGGAGCGACGATGGCGAAGCCAGCCGACACCAGGACCGCCGGCCGCAAGGCGGCGGCGAAGCCCACCCGCAGCGCCGCGGAGACCGAGAAGATCCGGGCGGCCCTGGCGGCCCGACGCGACGAGCTCCGCGCCGAGTACGATCAGACGCTGAGCGAGATCACCGAGCTGCAGCGCGACCGGCTGACCGACTCGGCCGGGGACGACCAGGCCGACACCGGCACCAAGACGTTCGAGCGGGAGCAGGAGATCTCCCTCGCCAACAGCATTTTGGAACGGATCACGCAGGTCGAGCGTGCCCTCGAGCGCCTCGACGAGGGCGGCTACGGCTGGTGCGAACGGTGCGGCAACCCGATCCCGGTGGAGCGGCTCGCCGCCTTCCCGTCGGCCACCCTCTGCGTGACGTGCAAGCAGCTGGAGGAGCGGCGCTGACGTCCGCTCCCCGGCGGCGACGACAGACGGTGAGACATCACCGCCGAGAGTCTCGATGGGGAGCAGATGACCGCAGCACCGTCCGCCGGCTCCGGCAGTGCCGCACCGGGAGGTCGTAGGGCCCGGCCCGCAGCCGTCGCGATCCTCGCCGGCACCGCGCTGGCGGCCGTGCTGATCGACCTGCTCACGAAGCACCTCGCGCTGGTGAACCTCACCGACCGCGAGCCCGTGCGGCTGCTGGGCGGCCTCATCTACCTCAACCTGGTCCGCAACAGCGGGGCGGCCTGGAGCATCGGCTCCGACCACACCTGGGTGTTCCCGCTGATCACCATCGCCGTCATCGGATGGATCGGCTGGATGGCGGTGCGGCTGCGCTCGACCCCCTGGGCCGTCTCGCTCGGCCTGGTGCTGGGCGGGGCGCTCGGCAACCTCATCGACCGGATCTTCCGCGCCCCCGGCCACTTCGTCGGCCACGTGGTCGACATGATCAGCGTCTTCGGGCCGTTCGCCGAGTACTTCCCGGTGTTCAACCTGGCCGACAGCTCGCTCGTCTGCGGTGTCGTGCTCGCCCTGCTGCTGGAACTCACCGGCCGCCAGCGCGACGGCGGACGGGTCGGCCGAGACGGCCGGCCCGCCGAGGACCCGGCGGTCACCGGCGCCGAGCAGCGGGAGCGGGCATGACCTCGGCGTTCGCCTCAGGAGGCGACCAGCGGTCCCTGCCGGTGCCGGACGGCCTCGACGGCATGCGGCTCGACCAGGCGGTGTCCCGGCTCTTCGGGCTCTCCCGCACCGCCGCCGCGGCCCTCGTGGACGCCGGCGACGCCCTCGTGGACGGCGCGGTGCGCCCCAACTCCCACAAGGTCAAGGCCGGCTCCTGGCTGGAGGTGACCCTGCCCGCCCCGGCCGCGCCGCCGACCGTGGTGCCGCAGGCGGTGCCCGGCCTGCGCGTCGTCTACGCCGACGACGACATCGTGGTGGTGGACAAGCCGGTGGGCGTCGCGGCCCACCCCAGCCCCGGCTGGACCGGGCCCACCGTGATCGGCGCGCTCGCGGCGATCGGCCACCGCATCTCCACCAGCGGCGCCGCCGAACGGCAGGGCGTGGTGCACCGGCTGGACGTGGGCACCACCGGGATCATGGTGGTGGCCAAGAGCGAGCAGGCGTACACCGCGTTGAAGCGGGCGTTCAAGTACCGCGAGGTGGAGAAGCGCTACCACGCCGTGGTGCAGGGCCACCTGGACCCGCTGCGCGGCACCATCGACGCCCCGATCGACCGGCACCCCACCCACGACTACCGCTGGGCGGTGGTCTCCGGCGGCAAGCCGAGCATCACCCACTACGACACCCTCGAGGCGTTCCCGGCCGCGAGCCTCGTCGACGTACGGCTGGAGACCGGGCGGACGCACCAGATCCGGGTGCACTTCTCGACCCTGCGCCATCCCTGCGTGGGCGACCTCACCTACGGGGCGGACCCGACGCTCTCCGCCCGCCTCGGCCTCGACCGGCAGTGGCTGCACGCCCGCGAGTTGAGCTTCGTGCACCCCCGAACGGGGGACGAGGTCCGCTTCGTCAGCGACTACCCTGACGATCTGGAACGCGCGCTCCGGATCCTCCGCGACTGAGCGGCGGCCCGCCCGACACCGACCGACGAGGGGATCAGCCCGTGCGCGCCGGCGATCTGCTGCGCCAGCTTGACCAGCGGCTGCTGCCGCCCCTGACGCGGGCGGTGGCACGCCTCGGCGAGACCTCGGCACGGTCCCGGGTGCTCACCGGCACCGCGCTGGCCTCGGCGGCTGCGGTGCTGCTCACCGCCGTCTGGGTGGGCGGCGACCGGGCGCCGGTCGGGGATCCGACTGTCGGCGAGGTGACCCGGGTGGGGGTGGTCGACGGCGACTCGGTCCCGGGTTACCTGCGGGCCGCGGCCGCCGACCTCGCCGCGCTGCCGGCGGGCACCCCGGCGCCGGCCGACGGCACGTACGCGTTGGTCTCCCTCGACAGCTACCTGCCGCCGCAGCGGCTGGCCACGGTGCTCGGCGACGTGTCGGTCTCGGCGGTCTTCGGGCGGGTGCCACTGCCCGGCCGGCAGACCGAGATCGTCCGGATCCCGGCGCTGCGCGTCCCCGACGACGTGGTCGCCGGGATGGCGGCGCTCGCCACCCGCAAGGACGGGGAGGCCGCAGACTACCGCGCCCGCGCCGCCGCGACCGGCGACGCCGAGCTGCGCCAGGTGTACGCGAGTGGCGCCGAGGTCGCGGAGGCGGAGGCGGCCGCCTACCGGGCCGGCTGCGCCTGCGTCTACGCCGCCGTTGTGCGTGCCCAGCCGTCCGCGCTGCGGGCCGTCGCCTCCCGACGTGCCGTGCGCGCCGTCGACCCCGCGCCCGAGGTGCGGCGGCTGGAGCGGACCGTCTTCACCCCGCCGCTGCCCGAACAGCGCGACGTCGTCCGGCCGCCGGCCGACACGGCGCTGCCCGCGCCGACGACACCGGCCCCGGGCCCCACGACGGGGACCCCGGCGGGCGCCGGCCGCACCCCGGCGACGACGCCGTCCACCCCGGCGGTGGGCGAATCGTCGGAACCTGCACCGATCGTGATCCCGTCGTCACCCGCGCCGGAGCGGGTCACGGAGTCGGCTTCGCCGCCGCCGGCCGTCGCCACCTCGCCGGACACGCCCGGTGAGGCGCCGGCGCCGTCGGCCGGGTCGTGAACAGGCCGCCGGGGTTCGCGCGGGCCGGTGTGGCCCGCATAGGGTTTCCTTCGTAGCCTGTCAGGAGATCGATCGCGCTGGGGAGGGCGAGCCGTGGAGGGCAGCGAGACCGGCTGGAGTCGGCCGGCCGAACCGGCGCCGCGGTGGCGAGCACTGCTCGACCGCGCCCGCCACGCTGCCCGGGGTCCCGAGCAGCCGGACACCGACCGGCGGGTGGACGACCCGCTGCCCCCACCCCGGCCGTTGGGCCCGCCCGAGCCGCTGGGCCCACCCGAGCCGCTGCCCCGGCGCGCGGCGCACAACGGCTACGCCGGCCGCGTGCCGGCCGTCAACCAGCCCGGCGAGCCCGGGTACGGCCCGGAACCGGGTTACCGGGCGGAGGCCACCTACCGGGTCGACCCCGCGTACCGGGCGGACCCGGCGTACCGGCCCGAGCCCGGCTATCCGGCCGAGTCGCCGTACCGGGTGCCCGAGCCCCGCCGCCCGGAACCGCCCGAGCTGCGCCGTCCCGACCCGCCGGAGCTGCGGCGCCCGGAACCGCCGGAGCTGCGCCGTCCCGAGCCGCCGGAGCTGCGCCGTCCCGAGCTGCCGGAGCCGAGGCGGCCGGAACCGCCCGAGCTGCGCCGTCCCGAGCCGCCCGAGCCGAGGCGGCCGGAGCCGCCGGAGTCGCGGTACGCGCTGCTGGAGACCGGCTACCGGCCCGAGCCGCCGCCGGCGGCGGAGTCCCGCTACGCCCTGCTGGAGACCGGCTACCGTCCGTCGGCCACGGGCTACGCCGCGCCGCCACCCGTGCCCGAGCCGCCGGTGCCCGCGCCGCCCCCGGCGGTCGCCGAGCGGGCCTACCAGGCGCGGGTCGAGTGGCGCCCGTCGGCGCCGGACCCGGAGGTGGAGCGGGCCACGGCGGTGCTGCGCCGGGAACTCGGCACCCCCCGGGTGCTCGCGTTCGCCAACCCCAAGGGCGGGGTGCACAAGACCACGGCCACGGTCCTGGCCGCCGCGACCGTGGGCAGCGTGCGGGGGCGCGGCGTGCTGGCCTGGGACGACAACGAGCTGCGCGGCACGCTGGGCCTGCGCGCCGGCAGCGCCCGGCACGCGCGGACGATCCGGCACCTCATCGGCGAGCTGGCGCAGATCGAGATCCTCGAGGGCGCCGGCCTGCACGAGCGCCTCGACGACTTCCTGCGGCACGCCTCCGACGGCTCGTACGACGTCCTGGCCGGGGAGGAGAGCCCTCGGTTCGCCCAGCGGCTCGACCAGTTCACCGTCCGCCGGGTGCTGGAGCTGCTGCGCCGCACCCACGAGGTGGTCTGTGTGGACACCGGCAACAACGTGGAGAGCCCCAACTGGCGCACGGTGATGCAGGCCGCCGACCAGCTCGTGGTCACCACCGTGCCGCGCGAGGACGCGGCGTTCAGCGCGGACTGGATGCTCGACCTGCTGCACGAGGTGGGCATGGGGGAGCTGGCCGACAACGCGGTCACACTCATCTCCTGCCCGACGCCCGGCCGGTCCCCGCTGCAGGCCGACCTGGAGCGGCACTTCGCGAGCCGCACCCGGGCGGTCGCCGTGGTGCCGTACGACCCGGCGCTGGAGACCGGGTCGTCGATCGAGTACCACCAGCTCCAGCCGGAGACCCGCCAGGCGTGGCTGCGCGCCGCGGCGGTGATGCTGGAGCCGTTCGCCCGGTGAGGGGGTGTGCCGCCACCGGCGCCCGCACCCCTGGACCGGCCTGAGAGGATCATCGGGTGAGCCCGGACACCCCCGACCGCGACCGGTCCGCCGCCCGCCCCGGCGAGGCCGACCCTCCCGCCCCACCCGGGCCCGGCCACGCGGACCCGCGTCCCGGCCCGGCGGTGCCCGGTCCGGCGGCGTCCGGCCCGGCGGTGTCCGGCCCGGCGGTGTCCGGCCCGGCGGCGTCCGGCCCGGCGGCGTCCGGTCCGGCGGTGCCCGGCCCGGCGGTGCCCGGTCCCGGTTCGGCGGTGCCCGAGGGTGGGCTGGCGGACCCGCGGTTCGGTCCGGCCACGGCCCCGCCCTCGGCCGGGGTCGACGCGGCGCAGATGGGTGCCCCGCCCGCACCGGGCGCGGGCCGGCGGGCCTGGACGCGCGCCGTCGGCGCGGGCCTCGCGCTCGCGGTGCTCGGCGTACCGCTCGGCCTGCTGTGGGCGGCCGTCGCGCCGGACACGCCGGTGGTCAAGACCCCGGACGGGGCCGTCTACGGCCTGCCGCAGCCGGAGCAGCCGATCGCCGCGGACGGCTGGTTCAGCCTGCTGGGCCTCGGCTTCGGGGTGCTCGCGGGGCTCGCGCTCTGGTTCGTGCTGCGCCGCCAGCGGGGTCCGGTCGGGCTGGTCAGCGCCGTGCTCGGCGCCTTCGCCGCCGCCGTGGTGGCGTGGCAGGCGGGCCGGCGGATCGGGCTGGGGACCTTCGACCGGTTGCTGGTCACGGCCCCGGACGGGCAGGCCTTCACGAAGCCGGCCGACCTGCGTGCCGGCGGGATCGACTGGCTCCTCGGCGTGCTGCCGGTGCCGCACGGCAACCTGCTGCTCCCGGCGTTCGGCGCGGCCGTCACCTACACCCTGCTGGCCGGCTGGTCCCGGTGGCCGTCGCTGCGCCCCGAGCCGATGCCCGACGCCGGCCTCAGTTGGGCGTCGGAGGCGACGCCAGCTCCGACAGCGGCACCGGAACCGCCCGCACCTGGCGCAGCAGAGCCGCCTCGCGGTTGAGCAACCGCAGCTCGGCGCGGAGCCGGCCCGCGGTGTCGTCGATGGCGAGCAGCCGCTGCCGGTCGTCCACGGTCAGCGCGGCCGTCGCGGCGACCAGGTGCGATAGCACCGTCGGATCCTCGGGCAGTTGTTCGGAGATCTCGTCCGGGTCGGGCCGGATCAGCCTCAGGTACTGCCGGAACACGGCGATCACCCGGGCGGCCAGCAGCTCGGCGGTCTCGTCCGGGCCGCCCGACTCGGGCAGCCACTCGACCTCGGCCGTCAGGTAGGGGGCCGAGCGGGGATCGACGTCCGCGATCCGGAAGCGGCGCCGGCCCACCGTCACGATGTCGAAACCCCCGTCGGCCAGCTCGGTGACCTGCCGCAGCTCCGCGGTGCAGCCGATCTCGTGCAGCGTCACGTCGCCGCCGCCCGGCAGCGGACGGCCGCCGGGCCCGGTGGGTGCGACCTCCCAGCCCGCCTGGATGGCGACCACGCCGAACTCGCGCGGGGCGCCCTCGGGCAGCGCCACCAGGTGCCGGACCAGGGCGCGGTAGCGCTCCTCGAATATGTGCAGCGGAAGCACCAGACCGGGGAAGAGCACCGTTCCGAGGGGGAACACCGGCAACCGCGCAGTCACGCCGTCGAGCCTAGCCCGATCCCCTGCCGGCGGAGTGTCCCGGCTCACCGTCCCGCCGTGCGGGCGCAGCCGGCCGCTCCATCGGCGGGCCGCCTAGACTCGTGGGGGTGTTGAACCGGATCGACCTGCGCGGTACCGTCCGCGACCCCCGCCGCCTGCTGCCTCGTGCCCAGCTCGACGTCTCGGTGGCCGTCGAGCGCATCCGGCCCGTCGTCGAGGCGGTGCGGGAGCATGGTTACCCGGCGATCCGGGAGGCGAGCGAGCGGTTCGACGGGGTGTGCCCCGAGGTGCTGCGGGTCCCCGCCGACGCCATCGCCGACGCGGAGGGGACGCTCGATCCGGACGTCCGGGCCGCCCTGCTGGAGTCGATCGGCCGGGCCCGGAAGGTGCACGCCGACCAGCGCCGCAGCGACCACACCACGCAGGTGGTGCCCGGCGGCACCGTCACCGAGCGCTGGGTGCCCGTCGACCGGGTCGGCCTCTACGTACCCGGTGGCCTGGCCATGTACCCGTCGACCGTGGTCATGAACGTGGTGCCGGCCCAGGCGGCCGGCGTCCGGTCGCTGGTCGTGGTGAGCCCGCCGCAGAAGGACAACGGCGGCCTGCCCGACCCGCGGGTGCTCGCCGCGTGCGCCCTGCTGGGTGTCGACGAGGTCTACGCCGTCGGCGGGGCCCAGGCGGTGGCGATGCTCGCGTACGGCGCGGCCGTGGACCCGGCGGGCGAGACGTACTGCGACCCGGTCGACATGATCACTGGGCCGGGCAACATCTGGGTGACCGCCGCCAAGCGGCTGCTGCGCGGCGTGGTCGGCATCGACGCCGAGGCCGGCCCCACCGAGATCGCCATCCTGGCCGACGACACGGCCGACCCGGCGCACGTGGCCGCCGACCTCGTGAGCCAGGCCGAGCACGACCCGCTGGCGGCGAGCGTGCTGGTCACCCCGTCGGTCGAGCTGGTCGAGGCCGTCGAGCGGGAGCTGGCCCGCCAGGTGCCGGCCACCAAGCACGCCGAACGGGTCACCACGGCGCTGACCGGCGAGCAGAGCGGCGTGGTGCTGGTGGACGACCTCGACGCCGGGCTGCGGGTGGTCGACGCGTACGCCGCGGAGCACCTCGAGATCCAGACCCGGGACGCCCGCGAGTGGGCGCTGCGGGTCCGCAACGCCGGGGCGATCTTCGTGGGCGCCTGGTCGCCGGTGTCGCTCGGCGACTACTGCGCCGGCTCCAACCACGTGCTGCCCACCGGCGGCTGCGCCCGGCACTCCTCCGGGCTGTCCGTGCAGTCGTTCCTGCGCGGCATCCACCTGGTCGAGTACTCGCAGGAGGCGCTGCGCGACGTGGCGCCGCACGTGGTCACCCTGGCCACCGTCGAGGACCTGCCCGCGCACGGCCAGGCCGTGCGGGCCCGCTTCCCCGGGGTGGTGTCGTGACCACGCTCGACGACCTGCCGCTGCGGGACGACCTGCGCGGGCGGACGCCGTACGGTGCCCCGCAGCTGGACGTGCCGGTGCGGCTGAACACCAACGAGAACTCCTACCCGGTGCCGGAGCCTGTGGTCGACGCGATCGCCAAGGCGCTCGCCGGCGAGCTGCGCGACCTCAACCGCTACCCGGACCGCGACGCCGTGGCGCTGCGCGCCGACCTGGCCGGTTACCTCGGCCACGGGCTGACCGTCGAGCAGGTCTGGGCGGCCAACGGCTCCAACGAGATCCAGCAGCAGCTGCTCCAGGCGTTCGCCGGGCCGGGCCGCAGCGCGCTCGGCTTCGTGCCGGCGTACTCCATGCATCCGCTGCTGGCGCTCGGCACCGGCACCCGGTGGGTGCCGGGCCGGCGCGGCGCCGACTTCGGGCTGACGGCCGACGAGGCCGTGGCCCAGGTCCGCGAACACGCCCCGGACGTGGTCTTCCTCTGCTCGCCGAACAACCCCACGGGTACGGCCCTGGACCCGGCGGTCGTCGCCGCGGTGCTCGACGCGGCGCCCGGCATGGTGGTGGTCGACGAGGCGTACGCCGAGTTCGCCCGGCCCGGCACGGTGAGCGCCCTCGCGGTGCTGCCCGGCCACCCAAGGCTCGTGGTGACCCGCACCATGAGCAAGGCGTTCGGGTTCGCGGGCGGCCGGCTCGGCTACCTCGCGGCCGACCCGGCGGTGGTGCAGGCCGTGCAGCTGGTCCGGTTGCCGTACCACCTCTCGGCGCTCACCCAGGCGGCCGCCCGCGCGGCGCTCGCCCACCGTGACGCCCTGCTCGGCACGGTCGCGGCCATCAAGGAGCAGCGCGACCGGATCGTCGCCGAGCTGCGCGGCCGCGGCCTGCGGGTCGCCGACAGCGACGCGAACTTCGTACTGTTCGAGGTGGGTGGCGACCAGGCAGCCGCCTGGCGCACGCTGCTGGAGCACGGCGTGCTGGTCCGGGACGTCGGCCTGCCCGGGTGGCTGCGGGTCACCGCCGGCACCCCGGCCGAGACCGACGCCTTCCTCACCGCCATGGAGAAGCTGTAGTGGGCAGGCCAGCCCCGCGATCGAGAGGCGAGCAATGAGCCGCACCGCACGGGTCGAGCGGATCACGAAGGAGACCAAGGTCCTCGTCGAGATCGAGCTCGACGGCACCGGCAAGGCCGACGTCGAGACGGGCGTCGGCTTCTACGACCACATGCTGCACCAGATCGCGCGGCACGGCGGCTTCGACCTGACCGTTCACACGGTGGGTGACCTGGAGATCGACGCGCACCACACGATGGAGGACACCGCGCTCGCGCTGGGCGCGGCGTTCGACCAGGCGCTCGGTGACAAGGCCGGCATCCGGCGGTACGGGTCGGCCACCGTGCCGATGGACGAGGTGCTCGTACGGGCCGCCGTGGACCTCTCCGGCCGGCCGTACGTGCTGCACGACGAGCCGCCGCTGGCGCCGTACATCGGGCCGGTCTACCCGACCAGCATGACCCGCCACATCTGGGAGTCCTTCGGGCAGGCGGCGCGGATGACCCTGCACGTGGACGTGCTGCGGGCGGCCCGCCCGGGCGGTCACCCGGACGCCCACCACGTGGTGGAGGCGCAGTTCAAGGCGGTCGCCCGGGCGTTGCGCGAGGCCACCGCCATCGACCCGCGGGCGGCGGGCGTCGTGCCGAGCACGAAGGGTGCGTTGTGATGGGCGTGCGGACCGCGGTCGCGGACGGGGGGTGGCGCCGGTGAGCGCGGTGTTGCCGGTCCTGTTGCTGGTGCTGGCCGGTGTGCTGGTCGGCGGGGTGTGGTCGCTGTACCGGCAGGGTGCACCCCGCGGCGCGGTGGTGACCACCGCCCTGATGGCCGTGCTGGCCACCGTCGGCGGGGTGCTCTGGCTGCTGCCGGGAGGCGGACAGTGAGCGGCGTCGACGTGGTGGTGCTCGACTACGGGTCGGGCAACCTGCGGTCGGCCGAGCGCGCCCTGGCCGCCGCCGGGGCGGCGGTGCGGGTGACCGACGACCTGTCGGCCGCCGCCGGCGCGACCGGCCTCGTGGTGCCGGGCGTCGGCGCGTTCGCCGCCTGCATGGCCGGGATCGAGGCGCTCGGCGCCGGCCCGGTGATCGCCGAGCGGGTGGCCGCCGGCCGACCCGTGCTCGGCATCTGCGTCGGCATGCAGGTGCTGTTCGAACACGGCGACGAGCACGGCGTGGTGACCAAGGGGCTCGGGCTGCTGCCGGGCGGGGTCACGAAGCTCGCCGCGCAGCGGCTGCCGCACATGGGCTGGAACACGGTCCGCGCCCCCGGGTCGTCGGTGCTCTTCGCCGGCCTTTCCGCCGACAGCAGGTTCTACTTCGTCCACTCGTACGGGGTGACCGACCCGGAGGCGCTCGCCGCGACCGGCGCCACGGTGACCACCGCCGACCACGGCGGCGAGTTCGTGGCCGCGGTCGAGCGGGGCCCCCTGTCGGCCGCCCAGTTCCACCCGGAGAAGTCGTCCGCGACCGGCGCCGCCCTGCTGCGCAACTGGCTGGCCACCCTGTGAGCGCCGGTGGCTGAGGTGCCCGCCGCCGCGGCCGGGCGGGATGCGGCGTGAGCAAGGAACGCGCCAGGCGCCGGGCCGAGCGGGAGGCCGAACTGGCCCGCGAACGTGCCGTCCGCCGGCGCCGGGTGGCCCGCCGGGAGCGCCGCCGCGTGCTGGTGCGGCGCCTGTCGCCCACCTGGCGGCGGCGCAGCGCCGGCCGGCTCGCCCGGCACAGCCGCGCCGAGCGGGCCGGCATCGTGCTGCTCACCGTGGCGGCGCTCATCCTGATCTGGTCGCTGGTGGACGACCTCGCGCTGCGGATCGTGCTGGTCGTGCTGCTGCTGCTCGTTCTGCCGGCGATCGTGGTGATCGCCCTGGACCGTCGTACCTGACCGAGGAGAAGACGTTGAGCCTCACCCTGTTGCCCGCCGTGGATGTCGCCGACGGCCAGGCCGTCCGGCTCGTGCAGGGCGCCGCCGGCAGCGAGACCAGCTACGGCGACCCGCTGGAGGCGGCGCTGGCCTGGCAGCGCGACGGTGCCGAGTGGATCCACCTGGTCGACCTGGACGCCGCGTTCGGCCGCGGCACCAACGCCCACCTGCTCGCCGAGGTCGTGCGGCAGCTCGACGTCAAGGTCGAGCTGTCCGGCGGCATCCGCGACGACGAGTCGCTGCTCGCCGCGCTGGGCACCGGGGCGGCCCGCGTGAACATCGGCACCGCCGCCCTGGAGGACCCGGTCTGGTGCGACCGGGTGGTCGGCGAGCACGGCGACCGGGTCGCGATCGGGCTGGACGTGCGCGGCCGTACCCTGTCCGCCCGCGGCTGGACCCGCGACGGCGGCGACCTGTTCGAGGTGCTGGAACGGCTGAACAAGGCGGGCGCCGCGCGGTACGTGGTCACCGACATCACGAAGGACGGCACCATGCGCGGGCCGAACCTGGACCTGCTGCGCGAGGTCTGCGCCCGCACCGACGCGCCCGTGATCGCCTCCGGGGGTGTCTCCACCCTGGACGACCTGCGGGCCCTGGCCACCCTCGAGCCGATCGGCGTGGAGGGTGTGATCGCCGGCAAGGCGCTGTACGCGGGCGCGTTCACCGTGGCGGAGGCGCTGCGGACGCTGGCGTCGGCGTGACGGTCACCGGGCTCGGCTCGGGCGGCCCCAGGGAGGCCACGTACGGCCACTCGCGGGGCCGCGCGCACAAGGCGTACCTCGGCGACGGCTGAACCGCGCGGGCCCGACCAGCCGTACGGCGCGCCCGACCCGCCGTACGGTTCTCGACCGGCCTGGCGGGCGCTTGCGAGACTGAGCCGGTGGGCGCGGCGGTCGTCGGTCGGGACGGGGTGGTCGACCAGGTCCGGCGGTTCCTGACCGAGGGGCGGCCGGTGCTCCTGGAGGGGCCGGCCGGCATCGGCAAGACGATGGTGCACCGGGCGCTGCTGGACGCGGCCGCCCGGGACGGCTGGCTGCTGCTCTGCTGCGCGCCGACGGAGACCGAGCGGGCCCTGCCGTTCGCCGCGCTGGCCGACGTGCTGGCGCCGCTGGCCGACCGGATGGGGGAGCTGTCCCCGCCGCAGCGGGCGGCGCTAACCGGTGTGCTGCTGACCGGCGACGTGACCGAGCCGATCGACGAGCGGGCCGTCGGCGCGGCCACCCGGGCGCTGCTGGAGGCGGCGGCCGCCGACCCGGCCCGGCCCCGCGTGCTGGTGGCCGTCGACGACGCGCCGTGGCTGGATCCGCCGAGCGAGCGGGCGTTGCGGTTCGCGCTGCGCCGGGTCGTGCCGCGCGTCGCCGTGCTGGTGACCGCCCGCGCCGACCGGCCCCGGGAGGCGCCGGCGCCGCTCGGCCTCGACCACGGCGCGACCGGCGGGTCGCTGGAGCGGATGGCGCTCGGCCCGCTCGGCGTGGGGGCGTTGCACCACGTGCTGCGGGCCGAGACGGGCAGGGTGCTGCCCCGTCCGCTGCTCGTGCGCGTCGCCGAGGAGTCCGGCGGCAACCCGCTGCTCGCGATCGAGCTGGCCCGGGCCGTGCTGCGGCTGCCGCAGCTGCCGGCGCCGGGGGCGGACCTGCCGGCCGCGCCGTCGCTGCGGCAGCTGGTCGCCGACCGGCTGGCCACGCTGCCGCCGCCGACGCGGCACGCGATCCGGCTGGCCGCGCTCTCCGGTGTGCCGACCCTGGCCGGCCTCGCGCGGGCCGGTGTGGACGCGGCGGACCTGGACGCGGCGGAGGAGGCCGGTCTGGTGGCGGTCACCGGGGAGCAGGTGGCATTCGTCCACCCGGTCTACGCCGCGGCGCTCCGCGCCGAGGTGCCGCCGGGGGTGCGCCGCCGGCTGCACCGACTGCTCGCCGACACCGCCCAGGACCCGGACGAGCGTGCCCGGCAGCTCGCCCGGTGCGTGGACGCGCCCGACGCGGCCGCGGCGGCCGAGATCGCGGCCGCCGCGGCCCGGCAGCGGGCCCGCGGCGCGCCGGAGATCGCCGCCGGGCTGTACGACACGGCGGCCCGCCTGACCCCGCCCGACCACGCGGACGCGCACGCCCGGTGGCGGCTGGCCGCCGCGCAGTGCCGGTACGACAGCGGGGACTACCCGGCCGCCCGGGCGGCCGCCGAGCTGGCGGTGCAGGAACTCACCGGCCCGGCGCGGGGCGAGGCGCTGCTGGTGCGGGCCGTGATCGCCTTCAGCGCCGACGAACCGCCCGAGACGATCGTGGGGTACGCCGAGCGGGCGCTGGCCGCCGCTCCGGAAGGCTCCACGCTGGCCGGCCGGATCCACGCCCACCTCGGCATGATCCGGGACGCTCCGGACCCGGCCCGGCGGCACGCGGAGCGGGCCGTCGCCCTGCTGGCGGGCAGCCCGGCCGACCGCGCGGAACACGCCGCGGCCCTGTTCCTGCTGCTGTTCAACGAGGTGCGGGCCGGGCTGCCGGCCCGGACCGAGCTGTTGGAGCAGGGGCTCGCGGAGGAGGGCGAGGAGCCGTCCTGGCTCGCGGGGAACGTCCCGGCGATCTGGTGGCGGGCACTCGACGACCACGACCGCTCCCGCGAGCGGCTGCACCGGATGCTGGAGCGGGCGGCGGCCCGCGGCGACGAGCCGTACCAGCACGAGCTGCTGTGCCACCTGGGCGAGACCGAACTGCTCGCCGGGCGGTGGGCGGACGCGGCCGCGCACCTCGCCGCGGCACGCGAGCTGGGCGAGCAGTACGGCGCCGACGCGGCCGGCGTGGAGTGGCTGGAGGGGATGCTGCTGGCGTACCGGGGGCGGTTGGACGCGGCCACCCGGATCGCCGAGGCGGGCCTGCGCAAGGCGGCCGAGACGGACGACCCGTGGCGGCGGCGGATCCACGCGCAGCTCGCCGGGTACGCGGCGCTGACCGGCGGACGGCTGGCGGAGGCCGCCCGGCACTACGGCGTGCTGGCCGCGACCGTCGACGAGATGGGGCTGGTCGAGCCGATCGCCCAGCGCTTCGAGCCGGACTGGTTGGAGGCGTGCGTGGGCGCCGGTGACCTGGCGACCGCCGAGGCGGTGCTGGAGCGGCTCGCGGTGCGGCACCGGCGGCTGCCGCGGCCGTGGACCACGCTGGGGCTGGCCCGCAGCCGGGTGCTGCTCGCCGGGGCCCGCGGCCGGGACCCGTCCGACGCCCTGGCCGAGCTTGCCGCCGCCCGGGCGGCGGTGCCCGCCGGGGTGCTGCCGCTGGACCGGGCCCGGTGCCTGCTGGTGGCCGGCGTCGCGCACCGGCGGGTGCGCCGCCGGCGCGAGGCGCGGGAGGCGCTGAGCGCCGCGGCGGCCGAGTTCGACGCGTTGGGCGCGGCGGCGCTCGCGGCCCGGGCGCGCGCCGAGGCGGAGCGCACCGGGGGCCGGGTCGCGCCGCGGCAGCTGACCGGCACCGAGCTGGAGGTGGCCCGGCTGGCCGCCGCCGGCCGGACCAACCGCATCATCGCCGACACCCTCTTCATCAGCCCGAAGACTGTCGAGGCGAACCTGGCCCGGGTCTACCGCAAGCTCGGGGTGACCAGCCGCGCCGAGCTGGGCGCCGCGATGGCCCGCGGCGCGGGCGACGGGTAGCCGCGACGGGCGTCGTCGAAGGATAGGGAAACACCCGATTACCCCGCCGGCCGGCGGGCCTAGCGTCGGCGCATGTCCACCCGACTCTTCGTCCTCGAACGCTACGACCGCGTTCCGGGGGAGTCCGACGAGCCGGTCGCCGCCCTGACCAGCGGCGCCACCCGGCTGCGCGGCGCGGTGCGGATCCCCGCGGACGACGTGGTGCTGGCGCTGGTCGAGGGACCCGACGCCGAGACGGTGGCCGCGGTGGCCGCCGCCGCCGGCTGGCGGGTGGACCGGCTGGGCCCGGCCGAGTGGATCGCCGCGCCGGACTGCCCGGCGTCGCCGCCGCAGGGCGACCGACTCTGACCGCCACGGAGGTCCCGATGAGACAGATCCGCCGTCACCCGGCGCGGACCCGCCGGCGCCTCCGGACCCGGTCGCTGGCGCTTCTGACCGCGCTGGCCGTGCTGCTGTCGGCGACGGCCGCCTGTCAGGGTGGGGGACGCCCGGACGACGGGCCGGTGGATCCGTACGACCCGGCGGCGATCCGGTACGGGTTGGCGCCGCAGCCGCATCCCGACGTGACCTACCAGCCGGACGTGGTGCTGGTCGGTGGCGGCGGGGACGCGGTGCGGTCGGTGACCGGTGACGGTCTGACCTGGCGGATCGACCCGGAGGCCGACCGGGCCGACGAGCTGGCCCCGGGCAAGGTGATGTTCCTGACCTCCCGGGCGGTCGGCCGGGTGGTGGACGTCCACCGCGAGGGCGGGGACCTGGCGGTGACCATGGGCCCGGTCGAGCTGACCGAGGTGGTCCGGGACGGCGAGTTCCGTACCGATGCCCCGGTGCCGCTGGACCGGCCGATCGCCTACTCCGCGGGCACACCGTCCTGGATGGTCGCCGACCTGCCACCGGGTACGGGGTCGCGTGGCGGGATCGGGGGCGGTGCCCCGCTGGGCCGGTCACGGCTCCTGCGGGTCGGTGCGCCCGCGCCCCGCCCGCCGGCGCCGCCGGCGCGGCTGAGCGGCACGGAGACGGCGAAGGCCGGTGACCTCCAGCTGACGACGGAGTGCTGCCGGGACGGTGTCACGGCCCGGTTCGACTACGACGACAGCGAGATCCGGATGCACGGCTCGGTGACGCTGGTCATGCAGCGGCCGACGGCCACGTTCGACCTCGCGATCTCCGGCGGCACGGTCACCCGCGCCGAGTTCAGCATCACCGGCGGGGCCGGGCTGCGGGTGTCGGTCAAGGCGGGGACCAAGGTCGGCAACAGCCGGAACCTGTCCAAGTCGGTCGTGGTGCCGACCCAGTTCAGCATCCCGGTCGGGACGATCCTCGGTATTCCGTTCTCGGCCACGGTGGACCAGTCGTTGGAGATCAAGACGGCGTTCAGCGCGAAGGACGGGCGGCTCGACGCCGCCGGGGAGTACTCCCTGAGCGGCGCGTTCGGCTACGGCTACCGCCGCCCGTACTGGGGGCCGGTGTCGCCGGGTGGCTTCGCCGTGCGCAACAGCCTGACCAACTCGATCACCGGGATCTCGCTGGGGGCGAGCGGCCTTCTCGTCACGTACGACGCGAAGTTCACCGTGGGCATCGGCGCGCTCGGGTTCACGGCGGGACTGTTCGTCGGCCTGCGCGCCTCCGTGGGCGCGAGCCTCGGCTCGGGCGCCGGCCTCATCGTGTGCCGGGGCGCGGGGCTGGGCGTGACCATGCGGTACGGGATCAGCTACTCGATCCCGAAGGTGGTGGCCGACATCGTCAACTTCTTCCTCCGGACCTTCAAGACGAGGCCGATCAAACAGCGCGGGGAGCTGGGCGACGAGACCGTGGTGGTGAAGCGGAGCGAGACCGTACCGCCGGACGTGCCGCTCTGCGTTGTCTGATCTGTCACCATCCAGATAGGTAGTGCACAACTTAATTGTGCGCTACGTTTCTCGGGTGACCGATGACCTGGTGCTGCGCCGGCAGGTGTGCTTCGCGCTGTACGCGGCGTCGCGCGCCATGACGGACGTCTACCGCCCGATCCTCGACGCCGTGGGCCTGACCTACCCGCAGTACCTGGTGCTGCTGGTCCTCTGGGAGCGTGACGGCGACGCCCCGAGCGTCTCCGAGCTGGGCGTCGAGCTGCAGTTGGACTCCGGCACGCTCTCCCCGCTGCTGAAGCGGCTGGAGGGGGTGGGGCTGGTGGTCCGACGCCGCTCGGCCCGCGATGAGCGTCGGGTCGAGGTGGAGCTGACCGACGCCGGTCGGGCCCTTCGCGAGCGGATGGAGGACGTGCCACTGCGCCTGGCCCGGGCCACCGGGCTCACCGCGGCGGAGCTGGTCGACCTGCGCGACACGCTCATCCAGGTCACCGAGACCATCCACCGACAGAAGGAGCAGTGACCCCTCATGCAGGTGCTCTACACCGCGTCCGCGCGGGCCACCGGCGACGGCCGTGACGGCCACGTCCGGACCAGCGACGACACCCTCGACCTCGACCTCGCGGTGCCCAAGGAGATGGGTGGCGCGGGCGGCGCCGCCAACCCCGAGCAGCTCTTCGCCGCCGGGTACGCGGCCTGCTTCCACTCGGCCCTGCGGGTGGTGGCGCGCCGGGCGAAGGCGGACGTCACCGACTCGGTCGTCGAGGCGGAGGTGGGCATCGGCCCGAACGGCGCGGGCGGCTTCGGGCTGACCGTCGGTCTCGTCGTCGACCTGCCCGCCGTCGAGCGGGCCGCCGCCGAACAGCTGGTCGAGCAGGCGCACCAGGTCTGCCCGTACTCGAACGCGACCCGGGGCAACATCGACGTCACGCTGACCGTGCGGACGGCGGCGTGACCGCGGCGGTGAACCGGGAGATCCACCTCGCGGCCCGCCCGCACGGCTGGCCGACCGCCGAGAACTTCCGGCTGGTCGAGACGGCCGTGCCCGAGCCCGGGCCGGGGCAGCTCCTGGTGCGCAACCGGTACATGTCCGTCGACCCGTACATGCGTGGCCGGATGGACGACGTGAAGTCGTACGCGCCGCCGTTCGCGCTCGACGCGCCGCTCGACGGGGGCGCCATCGGCGAGGTGGTGGCCGGCGACGTCGACGGCTTCGCGCCGGGCGACCTCGTGCTGCACGGGCTGGGCTGGCGGGAGTACGCGCTGGTCGGGGCCGCCTCCGCGCGGAAGGTCAACCCGGACCTGGCGCCGGTGACGGCGTACCTGGGCGTGCTCGGCATGATCGGGCTGACCGCGTACGCCGGGCTGCTGGACGTGGCCAGGATGCAGCCGGGGGAGACGGTCTTCGTCTCCGCCGCGGCCGGCGCGGTGGGCAGCCTCGTGGGGCAGATCGCCAAGCTGCGGGGCGCCGCGCGGGTCGTCGGCAGCGCCGGCTCCCCGGCCAAGGTCGAGCGGCTCAGGGCGCTCGGCTTCGACGCGGCGTTCGACTACCACGACGGGCCGGTCCGCGACTCGCTCAAAGCGGCCGCGCCGGAGGGGATCGACGTCTACTTCGACAACGTGGGCGGCGACCACCTGGAGGCGGCGATCTCGGCCCTGCGCCCGCACGGCCGGGTCGCGATCTGCGGCATGATCGCCCAGTACAACGCGGCCACCCCGCCGGCCGCGCCGCGCAACCTGGCGCTGGTCATCGGCAAGCGGCTCACGCTGCGCGGTTTCCTGGTCGGCGACCACGGCGACCTGCGGGACGAGTTCGTCCGGGAAATGGCCGGCTGGCTGCGCGAGGGCCGCGTCGCCTACGACGAGACGGTGGTCGACGGCATCGAGAACGCGCCCGAGGCGTTCCTCGGCCTGCTCCGCGGCGAGAACCTCGGCAAGATGCTGGTCCGCCTCTGATCCCACCGTTGGCTGGCGCCGATCATGCAGGTGTGGTGGGGGACGAAGGCCGGAAATCGGCTGGAACCGGCCACCACAACTGCATGATCGGCCGGCTGGGCGGGGTGGCGGCGGGGGGCGGGATAGGCTCGACGGCATGACGGTGGCGGTACGGGTGATCCCCTGCCTCGACGTGGACGCCGGGCGGGTGGTCAAGGGCGTCAACTTCCTCGACCTCCGCGACGCGGGCGACCCCGTCGAGCTGGCCGCGGCGTACGACCGGGCCGGCGCCGACGAGCTGACCTTCCTCGACGTCACCGCGTCCAGCAGCGACCGCGGCACCATGCTCGACGTGGTGCGGCGCACCGCCGAGTCGGTCTTCATCCCGCTCACCGTCGGCGGCGGGGTGCGCAGCGTCGCCGACGTGGACACCCTGCTGCGGGCCGGTGCGGACAAGGTCGGGGTGAACACGGCCGCGATCGCCCGGCCGGAGCTGATCGCCGAGATCGCCGACCGGTTCGGCCGGCAGGTGCTGGTGCTGTCGCTGGACGTGCGCCGGGCACCGGCGGGCACCACGCCCAGCGGCTTCGAGGTGACCACGCACGGCGGGCGCCGGGGCACCGGCCTCGACGCCGTCGAGTGGGCCCGGCGCGGCGCCGAGCTGGGCGCCGGGGAGCTGCTGCTCAACTCGATGGACGCCGACGGCACGAAGGCCGGCTTCGACCTGGAGCTGATCCGGGCCGTCCGCGGGGTGGTGGACGTGCCGGTGGTGGCCAGTGGCGGTGCGGGCGAGGTGGCGCACTTCCCACCGGCGGTCGGCGCGGGCGCGGACGCCGTGCTCGCGGCTAGCGTCTTCCACTTCGGAGAGCTGACGGTGGGCGAGGTCAAGGACGCGCTGCGCCGCGACGGGCACCCCGTCCGCTGAGCGCGCGCCCCGGCGTCACTCCCGGCCCGAGTGCCCCTCGGGCGAGCGGCGCGGGGTCGGGATCGAGCGGACGAGGTACTCCTGCACGGCCGCCGCGTGGTCGGCCTCGTCGAGTGACCAGTCGGCGCTGCCCGGGGTGTGCCGCCGGCTCAGCACCCCCTGGACCGTGTCGACGGTCGTGGCCAGCCCGGCGCTGGGCCGGCTGCGCCAGAGCCGCTCACCCTCGGCGGTGATCCGGAACCAGCCCTCGCTGACGCTGACCAGCCCGGCGCCCAGGAGCCGTCGCACGGCCGCCTCGACCTCGTCGCGCCGGGGGATCGCCCGGTTGAGGTGGTCGGCGGTGGAGAGCACGTCGGTGAGGCGTACGCCCTCGGGTCGCCGGCTCGACGGGGCGCGGCGGTGCCGCCCGGCGCCGCTCGCGATGACCAACGACACGAAGATCCAGGCGTCGCTCCAGTGCCATCCGTTCTCCGCCATGAAGCGATGATGCCGGGGCGGATCGCGGAAGGGAACACCCGCCCCGTCCGGCTCCCACCGTCGGCACGGGACGGTGGCGGCGGCCGGACGGTCGGTGACGGCGGTCAGCCCGCGGGCTGCGGGGCGACCCGGCCGGCGGCGGGCTCCGGCCCGGCCACCGCGAACAGCGGCACGAACAGCTGCGCCAGCGGGCCGATGGCGAGGGCGTACGCCACGGTGCCGATGCCGACGGTCCCGCCGAGCAGGAAGCCCAGAGCCAGGACGGTGACCTCGATCACGGTGCGCACCAGCCGGATCGAGCGCTGCGGCCGGCGGGCGACGAAGCCGGTCATCAGCCCGTCCCGCGGGCCGGGGCCGAGCCGGGCGCCGAGGTAGAGCCCGGTGGCCGCCCCGTTGCCCACGATGCCGGCGACCAGCAGTCCGATCCGGGCCCAGAGTGGCCCGCCGGCCGGCAGCAGGGCCAGTGTCGCGTCCACGACCAGGCCGATGACCACCACGTTGCTGACGGTGCCGATGCCGGGCCGCTGGCGCAGCGGGATCCACAGCAGCAGTACGACCGCGCCGACGGCGATGGTCACGGTGCCGAATGAGAGACCGGTGCGCTCGGACAGTCCCTGGTGGAACACGTCCCAGGGGTTGAGGCCCAGGCCGGAACGGATCATCAGCGCCATGCTGATCCCGTAGAACGCGAGCCCCACGTAGAGCTGGGTCAGTCGCCGGACCGGCCGGTGCCGGAGATTGCCAATCGCTGCCATGCATGCCACCCTAGGGTCCAATTGGCCGGACAATAGAGCCAATCTCGGGGGAGTGGCCATGACCAGTCAGGTTCGGGGGAGCCAATTGGCCCGGTTGCTCGGGCAGTGGCACGCGCTTCCCGGCCGCCGCCGCAGTCCGGACTACGCGGCGCTCGCCGCGGCGGTCCGCGGGCTGCTGACCGACGGGCGGCTGCCGCTGGGCGTCCGGCTGCCCGCCGAACGGGAACTGGCCGAGGCGCTGCGGATCAGCCGGACCACGGTGACCGCCGCGTACCGGCAGCTGCGGGAGAGCGGACACCTGGCCAGCCGCCGAGGCGCGGGGAGCTGGACGATGCTGCCCGGCAACCACCGGGTCGCCAGCTCCGGGCTCTGGGCGCCGCTGGACGACCGCGACATGATCGACCTCGGGGTGGCCGCGCTGGCCGCGCCGCCGCAACTCGTGCCGGCCGCCCGGGCCGCCGCCGAAGACCTGCCCCGCTACCTCGGTGGCGCCGGCTACCACCCCACCGGGATCATCGAGCTGCGCGAGGCGGTCGCCCGTACGTACACCGAGCGCGGCCTGCCCACCTCCGCCGACCAGATCATGGTGACCAGCGGTACCCAGCACGCGCTGGACCTCGTGCTGCGTCTCGCACTGGCCCCCGGCGGCAGCGTGCTCGTCGAGTCGCCGACCTACCCGAACGCGCTCGCCGCGCTCGCGGCCCGCCGGGCCCGGATCACCACCCACGGGCTCGCGGGCGACGGCACCGGCTGGGACGCGGACCTGCTGCTCGGCAGCGTCCGACAGGGCCGGCCGAAGCTCGCGTACCTGATCCCGGAGTTCCAGAACCCCACCGGCCACCTGATGCCGGCCGAGCTGCGCGAGCGGCTCGTGGCCGCGGCCCACGCGGCCGGCACCGACCTGGTCGTCGACGAGTCCTTCGTGGACCTGCCGCTGGACGGCACCCCGCTGCCACCGCCGGTGGCGACGTTCGACCGGCACTCCCGGGTGGTGTCGATCGGCGGGATGAGCAAGCCGTACTGGGGTGGTCTCCGCATCGGCTGGGTACGCGCCTCCGCGCCCCAGGTGCAGCGCCTGGCCGCCGTCCGGGTGGGCGTCGACATGTCCGGTCCGGTGCTCGACCAGCTGGTGGCGGTGCACCTGCTCGCGGAGGCGCCGGCCATCGTGGCGGCCCGCCGCGCCCAGCTCGCGGCCCAGCGCGACGCCCTGCTCGGCGCGCTCGCCGAGCGCCTGCCAGACTGGCGGGTGACGGTGCCGCGCGGCGGGGTGACGCTCTGGGCGGAGCTCGACGGTCCGATCTCCAGCGCCCTCGCCCGGGCCGCCGAGGAGGTCGGCGTACGGCTGGCGCCCGGCCCCCGGTTCGGCCTCGACGGCACGCTCGAACGCTTCCTGCGCCTGCCCTTCACCCTGCCGTCCGCCGACCTCGTCGAGGCGGTCGGCCGGATCGCGGCGATCCGATACGACCTCGACCGGGCGGCCCGTCCCGAGTGGCGGGAGCCGGCCGTCATCGCCTGAGCCCCGGCCGGCCGCCCGCCGGCTTGCCCGAACCGGGTCTGCGCCGCTCCCGCTTGCTGGACACTGCGCAGGTGGAGGGTACGAGCGGGCTGCGCTGGTCGGGCGGGATCCGGCCCGGCGCCCCGGGCTCCCGGGCCACCCGGCTCGAACTCTTCTACGACCTCGTCTTCGTCTTCGCCTTCCTCAACGTCACGACCGTGACGGCGGACAACCCCACGCCGCGCGGGCTGGCCCAGTGCCTCGTGGTGCTCGCGCTGCTCTGGTGGTGCTGGACCGGCTTCGCGGCGCTCGGCAACGCGGTCCGCACCGACCAGGGTGTGGTCCCGCTCGTCGGGTTCGCCACCATGGCGGCCGCGTTCGTGCTCGCGGTGACCATGCCGCACGCCTTCGTCGACCGGGCGGGCGGGTTGCCCGGCCCGGTGGTCTTCGCGGCCTGCTACCTCCTGGTACGCGCCTCCCAGGTGGCGATCTTCGGCTGGGTGTCCCGCGGCGACCGGCGGCTCCGCCGCCGCTGGCTGGTGCTCGCCGTGCCGGTGCTGGTCAGCACCGCGTTCATCGCCGCGGCCGCGCTCGTGCCCCCACGGGTGGCCTCCGGTCGGGTCGAGGTCGGCGTCCGGCTCGCCCTGTGGGTGGCCGCGCTCGCCGTCGAGTACGGGCTGGGTCTGGTGCTGCGCGGCACCGGGTGGACGGTCGTGTCGGCCGGGCACTGGGCGGAGCGGCACGCCCTGATCGTCCTCGTGGCGCTCGGCGAGTCGATCATCGCCCTGGGCGTGGGGCCCGGCTTCGTGGCCGGCCTGCCGCTGACCTGGTCGGTGATCGTGGCGGCCGTGTTCGGGATCGCGGCGGTGGCCGCGCTCTGGTGGACGTACTTCGACGCGCTCGCCCTCGCCCTGGAGCAGACGCTGCACCGCACCCGGGAACGCCGGGCGCGCATCGCCCTGGCGCGCGACGTCTACACCTACCTGCACCTGCCGCTGGTCGCCGGGATCATCCTGTTCGCCCTCGGTCTCAAGGGGGTGCTCAAGGAGGGCAGCGACCCGGCCACCCGCGGCTGGGGTGTGCCCCTGCCCGGGTTCGACCTGCTGGCCCTGTACGGCGGTGTGGCGCTCTACCTGCTTGCGCTGATCGCCTTGGAGCGGCGGGCGCTGGGCCGGACCCGGTGGTGGTCGATCGCCGCCGTCGGGTTGCTGATCGTGCTCGTGCCGATCGCCGGTGACATGCCGGAACTGGTCGCGCTGGGCCTGCTCGCGCTGGCCACCGTGGCGGCCACCGTGGCGCAGCGGCTCGTCGACGCCCCGCTGCGCGGCCAGGTGCGGCACGTGGCGCTGGAGGAACAGCTCGCCTCCGAGGCGGAGCAGACCCAGTGGCGGGGCCGCCACCTGTGAGTGCCGCGGGGACGCGCGAGACTCGGGGACGAGCGCGCGGCCCCGTCCCGGGCGGGACGGGGCCGGGCGCGTCGTTCACAGCTCGGCGAGCGTGCCCTCGTACATGCGGTCGATCTGGGCGGCGAAGTTCGCCTCGACACCACGGCGCTTGATCTTGAGCGACGGGGTGATCTCGCCGTCCTCGATGGTCAGGTCCCGCGGCAGGATGGTGACCTTCTTGATGGTCTCCCAGCGGTTGAGCTTGCCGTTGAGTTCGTCGACGTACCCCTGGACCATGGCCTGCGCCTGCGGCGACGAGACGATCGCTTCGTAGTCGCGCCCCTCCAGCTCGGTGCCGGCGGCCCATCCCCGGATCGCGTCGGGGTCGAGGGTGACGAGCATCGTGCAGTAGTTGCGGGCCTGGCCGATGACCACGGCCTGCGAGGTGTACGGGCAGATCGCCTTGAACATCCCCTCGATGTGCGAGGGCGCGATGTACTTGCCGCCGGACGTCTTGACCAGGTCCTTCTTCCGGTCGGTGATCCGCAGGTAGCCCTGGTCGTCGAGCGTGCCGATGTCACCGGTGCGGAAGAAGCCGTCCTCGGTGAACGCGGCGGCCGTCTCCTCGGGCAGGTTGTGGTAGCCGCGCATCACGGGCCGCCCGCGCACGAGGATCTCCCCGTCGGTGTCGATCCGGCACTCCAGGTCGCCCATGGCCGTGCCCACCGTGCCGATCCGCAGCCCGTCCGGCGGGTTGACGAAGTTGCCCGCGCTGGTCTCGGTGAGCCCGTAGCCCTCGGAGATCGGCAGGTTGGCGGCCGCGAAGAAGGTGGCGATCTCCGGGCTGAGCGGCGCCGCGCCGGAGACGAGCACCCGGATCCGCCCGCCGAGGCGGGCCTGCAGCTTGCTGAACACCAGCTTCTCGGCCACCCGGTAGCGCAGCCTCAGCCCGGCGGAGACCGGCTTGCCGGCCTGTTCGAGGGCGACCTTCTCCTTGCCGACCGCGACCGCCCAGGCGAAGATCTTCGCCTTCGCGCCGCCGCCGGACTGCGCGTTGGTCACCGCCCGGTTGTAGACCTTCTCGAAGATGCGCGGCGCGCCGCACATCAGCGTCGGCTGGATCACGCCGAGCAGGTCGACCAGCTTGTCCACGCGGCCGTCGACGTAGGTGGGCAGGCCCACGTGCGTCGCGCCGCAGAGCAGGGTCTTGCCGAACGAGTGCGACAGCGGCAGCCACAGGTACTGCAGGTCGTCGACGCGCAGCAGCCCCAGCTCGGCCTGCGCCACGCCCTCCCAGCACCAGCCGCCGTGCAGCAGCTCGACACCCTTGGGACGGCCCGTGGTGCCGGAGGTGTAGATCAGGGTGGCCAGGTGGTCGGGGCCGATCCCGGCCACGAGCA
Source organism: Micromonospora costi (assembly GCF_003626655.1). Classification (GTDB taxonomy): domain Bacteria; phylum Actinomycetota; class Actinomycetes; order Mycobacteriales; family Micromonosporaceae; genus Micromonospora; species Micromonospora costi. The sequence continues at coordinate 639,694 of NZ_RBAN01000002.1, read as the reverse complement.
TGTCGATCAGGTCCGGCTCGGCGGCGAGCGCCTCCTCGCCACGCCGTTCCAGCTCGGCCAGGGTGAGCTGCGGGATTGCCGCGTCCGGGTCCGGATCGCCGTCGAAGAGCACGACGTGGCTCAACGCGGGCAGGTCGGTGCCGGCGATCTTGGCGGCCTGGGTCGGGTTCTCCGCGAACAGCACCCGGGAACCCGAGTCGGCGATGATGTAGGTCGCGTCCTCCGGCTCGGTGGTCGGGTAGACCGTCGTGGTCGCACCGCCGGCACACATGATGCCGAAATCCGCGAGCACCCACTCCAGCCGGGTGTTCGCCAGGATCGCCACGGGTTGCTCCAGGCCCACGCCGAGGCCGTGCAGGCCGGCGGCGATCGCCTTGGCCCGGCGCCCCACCTCGGCCCAGGTCAGCCAGACCGGGCCGGAGTCGTCGGCAGCGGGGTGGGCGAAAGCGTGGCGGTCGGGGGTCGCCGCCACGCGCTTGAGGAACATGTCCGGGATGGAACGGTACGGTACATCGAGAGCCATCGCTGTGCCGCCTTCGGGGGTTTGGCGTGACGGTCGTCACGTCATGGTGGTTACCGAAGGGTATTGCCTGTCGGCGCACGGCGGCTAGCCCCGATGATCGTCCGACGGGACCGTCCGCGCAGCCGGAACGGCCGCTCAGGCGTACCGGGCCGCGACCATCGACCAGTCGTAGGTGGCCCGGATCCAGTTGCGCCGGGCGGCGATCACCGACGCGACCCCGGGGTCGTCGGTCGCCAGCACCCGCGCCTCCGCCGCCAGGTACGCCGTCAGCGTGCGGTTGAACCGGTCCGCGGCCGCCCGCAGCGCGGCGTCCTCGTCCTGGCCCGACTCGCGGGCGATCACCGTGACCAGGTTGTGCCCGTCCGGCGCCCCGCGCTCCTTGCCGTAGGAGAAGACGTCGTTGCACCAGCAGACGAGGTCCGCCGCGAGGGTGTCCACGGCGAGCAGCGCCGGATCGCTGCGCACCGAGGCGCCCGGCAGCCCGTTCAGGGCGAGGTCGGTGAGGGCGAAACTGGGGTGGACGGCGCCCGTGTGCCGGCGCATCTGGACGTACTCGGCCACGCCCGGAGCCCGCCCGTGCTCCCGGTTGGTGGCCTCCCACAGCAGCGCGAGCAGGTAGTCGCGCAGCCGGCTCACGAAGCGCAGCAGCACGGCCGAGCGTCCGTGGGCGCGTACGCGGCGGCACAGGTCGTGCAGCGCGGCGCCGAGCGCCCCGTCGTCGCCGTCCCTGGGGGTGCCGTCGCCGTGCCGGTCGAGGACGTCCAGCAGCGCGGCCACCACCGGCGCCAACCGCGTGGGCGCGGCGCCGAGGCCGTCCTCGTCGCAGGCGTCGTCCATCACGAACAGCCAGGAGATCAGGTCGGTCAGCAGGCGGAGGCCGTCCTCGGACCCGTCCGGGCAGGCCCGCCCGGCCAGGCCGGCGGCGTCGGCGCGGCGCAGGCGGCTCAGTCGGTGTCCGGAATCGATCAGGCCGAAGGTCTGCGCCCAGGCTGTGCTCTCATCCGCCGCCAGATAGGTGCTGTCATGGCGACGCGCGGGAAAGGGGGGTTCCCGCAGCGCCGAGACCGCGAAGGTCCGCATGGTGCCCCCAAATTGCGCCGTTCCGGTGCGGGACGATGCGGGAGAGCCTACGGGAGTAAGGATCGGCGCGGATCGCTGGGTGCAAGATGCAGGACGACACCGAGTGGCCGTTTGTGTGCACTGAGTGATAACCGCAGGCCGGGGACTTGGTGCCCCGGGCCGGCCGGTGGGCCCGCTCCTAGAAGCCCAGACTCGCCGCGCGCAGCCGCTGCGCCGACGTCGCCGGCCCGTCCAACTGGACCCGCGAGACCCGTTGCCGGCCGGAAAGGAACAGCGCCAGTTCGCCGGGCGAGCCGACCAGCCGCAGCGGTGCGCCGCCCCGGCCCACGGACAGCTGCCCGAAGCCGGGCGCCTGCACGTAGAGGTCGGCGGGGAACCGGCGCAGCGCCAGCCGTGCGAGCGGGGCGGCCCGCCGCCACAGGGCGGACTGCAGCCCCGCCGGCAGGTCCCGGGGCAGCCACCCCGGCCGGGCCCGCCGTACGTCCTCGTGGTGGATGAAGAACTCCATGGCGTTGGCCAGTTCGTCGGTGAGCGGGTTGCTCACCGGGCTCCACACCGGCGGGCGGCGTACCAGGGCCACCAGTTCCGGGAACGGCCGGGCCGCCACGCGCCGGCGGACCCGCTCGGCGTACCCGCGCAGTGGCGGAAGCGCGAGGCCGCCGGCGGCGTCCGGTCGGCGCTCCCGCACGACGAGGTGGGCGGCGAGGTCGCGGGTCGACCAGCCCTCGGCCACGGTCGGCGCGTCCGGGCCGACAGTCAGCAGCAGATCGGCCAGCGCCTCGCGCTCGGCTCGGGCGTACCGGGGCATGGCCCGATGGTAGGCCGCCCGGCCGTCGCCGGCGCGTCGGCGACGGCCGGGCGGGTCCACGTGACCGCCGACATATCCGGCCGGTCGGCGGAGCCGCCTCGCGACCGGTAAGGATGGGGGAGATAATTGCGGCTTACGGCGGGGGAGAGCGTGGCGAGCAAGACAAGTCGGGACGTGCTCGGTCGGGGTCTGGCGGTCCTCGGGCGGGCGATCCGGGAGCAGCCACGCATCTTCGCGGTCGCGGTCACCGGCAGTGTGCTCTTCGGGCTCATGGTGATCGCCAGCGCGTACGTGGTCGGCACGGTCGTCGGGGACGTGGTCGTCCCGGCTATCGCCCGCGGCTCGGTCGCGGCGGGCACGCTCGCGCTGGCCGCCGCCGCGCTGTTCGGGATCAGCGTGCTGCGGGTGGTGGGCATCTTCGGCCGCCGGCTCGGCGCCGGCTACATGCAGTACCGGCTCCAGGCCGCGTACCGCCGCCGGGTCACCCGGCGCTACCTGGAACTACCGCTGTCCTGGCACCACCGCAACGCCACCGGCACCCTGCTGTCGAACGCCAACTCCGACGTCGAGGCGGCCTGGTACCCGATCGCGCCGCTGCCGTTCGCGGTGGGCACCCTCGTCATGCTGGTCGGCGCGGTCGCGTCGCTCTTCGCCACCGACTGGGCGCTGGCCCTCGTCGGGCTCGCGGTCTTCCCGGCGCTGTTCATGCTAAACGTGATCTACTCCCGCCGGATGGCGCCGCGGCAGGCCCGGGCCCAGCGGCTGCGCGCCGAGGTGAGCGGGATCGCCCACGAGAGCTTCGACGGCGCACTGGTGGTCAAGACCATGGGGCGGGAGGCGCAGGAGACCGCCCGGTTCGGCAGCCGGGCCGGCGAGCTGCGGGACGCCCTCATCGCGGTCGGCCGCCTGCGGGGCGTCTTCGACCCGATGCTGGAGACCCTGCCCAGCCTCGGCACCCTCGCCGTGCTGGTGGTCGGCACGTTCCGGCTGCGGCAGGGCGCGATCAGCGTCGCCGAGCTGGTGAGCGTCGCGTTCCTGTTCACCGTGCTGGCGTTCCCGGTGCGGGCGATCGGCTGGGTGCTGGCCGAGCTGCCACGCAGCGTCGCCGGCTGGGACCGCCTCCGCCGGGTGCTCGACGCCACGGGCGAGATGCCCTACGGCGACCGCGAGCTGGCCGCGGACGAGGCGGGGCCCGCCACGCTCGCCTTCGCCGACGTCGGCTTCGCGTACGAGCCCGCCGAGGCGCACCTGCCCGGCGCCGAGGTGCTGGGCGAGGTCACCTTCACCGTGCCCGCGGGGAAGACCGTCGCCCTGGTGGGGCCGACCGGCGCCGGCAAGTCGACCGTGGCGTCGCTCGCGGTGCGGCTGGTCGACCCCCGCTCGGGCACCGTCACCCTCGACGGGGTGGACGTCCGCCAGCTCACCGCCGCGTCGCTGGCCCGCACCGCGGCGCTGGTGGCCCAGGTGCCGTTCGTCTTCGACGACACGGTCCGCGCCAACATCGCCCTGGACCGGCCGGGCATCACCGACGACGACGTGTGGGCGGCGCTGCGCCTCGCCGAGGCGGACGGGTTCGTGGCGGCCCTGCCCGACGGGCTGGACACGATGGTCGGGGAGCGGGGCACCTCGCTCTCCGGCGGGCAGCGGCAGCGGTTGACCCTGGCCCGGGCGCTCGCGGGCCGGCCGCGGCTGCTGGTGCTCGACGACGCGACCAGCGCCGTCGACCCGCGGGTGGAGGCGGCCATCCTGGCCGGGCTGCGCGCGGCCGACCGGCCCGGGGCGCCGGGCGCGTCGATCCTCGTGGTCGCGTACCGGCGGGCCACCATCGCGCTGGCCGACGAGGTGATCTACCTGGAGCAGGGTCGGGTGGTGGCCCGGGGCACCCACACCGAGCTGCTGGCCACCGTGCCCGGCTACGCCGACCTGGTCACCGCCTACGAGCAGGCCGAGGTGGAGCGCTCCGCCCAGGAGCCGCAGCCGTACGACCCCGATGCCGATCCGCTGCACTCGGGCCTGGAGATCGAGGTGGACCGGTGAGCGCGAGGAGTGCAGCGCAGCGGAGCCCCGCAGTCGCGAACGAAGAGGTGGCCCGGTGAGCGCGGAACAGCGGGACGAGCAGCGGCCGGAGGACACCGAGAGCACCTGGCGGACGCTGCGGCGGGGTCTGGCCCTCTCCCCGGAGCTGCGTACCGGGCTGATCGGCACGCTCGCGCTGGCCCTGGTCTACATGGTCGGCCGGGTCGCGGTGCCGGTGGCGGTGCAGCAGGGCATCGACAACGGCATCGTGGGCGGGCTCGACCTCGACGTGGTCTGGACCGTGGTGGCGATCGCCGCGGCCATCCTGGCGATCACCACGCTCTGCGGCTACCTGATGATGCGCCGGCTGTTCACGGTGAGCGAGACCGCGCTGGCGAACGTCCGGATCCGGGCGTTCCGGCACGTGCACGACCTGTCGATGCTGCACCAGCAGTCCGAGCGGCGGGGGTCGCTGGTCTCGCGGGTGACGAGCGACGTCGACCAGATCACCCAGTTCCTCCAGTGGGGCGGTGTCATCCTGCTGGTCAACCTGGGCCAGCTGGTGGTCACGACGATCGTGATGCTCGCGTACTCCTGGCAGCTGACCCTCATGGTCTTCGCCGCCTTCCTGCCCGCGGTGTTCGTGATCCGGCTGCTCCAGCGCCGTCTCGGCGCCGCGTACGGCACGGTCCGGCAGCGCACCGGCGCGCTGCTGGGCGCCATCGCGGAGAGCGTGGTCGGCGCGCCGGTGATCCGGGCGTACGGCATCGCGGGCCGCACGGCCCGCCGGCTCGACGAGGCGATCGACGGGCAGCGCCGGGCGCAGCAGCGGGCCATCCGGATCAGCATCATGGGCAGCTCGGTCGGTGAGCTGGCCGCGGGGCTGGCGCTGGCCGGTGTGGTGGCGCTCGGGGTCACCCTCGGGGTCGACGGCACCCTGTCGATCGGTCAGCTGACCGCGTTCCTCTTCCTCGTCACCCTCTTCATCCAGCCGGTGCAGATCGCCACCGAGGTGCTCAACGAGGCGCAGAACGCGATCGCCGGCTGGCGCCGGGTGCTGGACGTGCTGGGCGTCGCGCCGGACGTGGCCGACCCGGGCGAGCAGGGGCGGGAGCTGCCGCCCGGCCCGCTGGACATCCGGTTCGCGGGGGTGGGCTTCGCCTATCCGGGCGGCCCGCCGGTGCTGCACGACATCGAGGTGGACATCCCGGCGAAGAGCCGGGTGGCGGTGGTGGGCGAGACGGGCAGCGGCAAGACGACGTTCGCGAAGCTGCTCACCCGGCTCATGGACCCGACGGCGGGGGCGGTGCTGCTGTCCGGTGTGCCGCTCGACCAGGTCCGGTTCGCCTCGCTGCGGGCCCGGGTGGTGATGGTGCCCCAGGACGGGTTCCTGTTCGACGCCACGGTGGGGGAGAACGTCCGGTTCGCCCGTCCCGACCTCACCGACGAGCAGCTCGTGGCGGCGTTCACCGAGCTGGGGCTCGCCGACTGGCTGGACGGCCTGCCGGCCGGGCTGGCCACGCCGGTGGGGGAGCGCGGCGAGGCGCTGAGCGTGGGGGAGCGCCAGCTCGTGGCGTTGGCCCGGGCGTACGTGGCCGACCCGGACCTGCTCGTGCTGGACGAGGCGACCAGCGCGGTCGACCCGGCCACCGAGGTGCGCCTGCAGCGCACCCTGGACGCGGTGACGCGGGGCCGGACCACGCTGGCCATCGCGCACCGGCTCTCCACCGCGCAGGCCGCGGACGAGGTGATCGTGGTGGACCGGGGCCGGATCGTGCAGCGGGGACCGCACGACGAGCTGGTCCGCGACCCCGAGTCGACGTACGGCCTGCTCTACGCGTCCTGGCTGGAGCAGACCCGCTGACGCGCTGACCCGCTGACCCGCTGACCCGCGGCTCCCGTGGGTCAGCGGGAGTAGTGCTCCACGACGAGCTGCTCGTCGCAGACGACGGGCACCTCGTGCCGCGCCGGCTCGCGCAGCAGGGTCGCCCGCAGGCCGGTCAGGTCCACCGACAGGTACGGCTGGCCCGGGCCGTCACCGCGCTGGGCGCCGGCGGCGGCGAGCTGGAACGGCAGCCGTTCGCGGCTGCGCTCGCGGACCCCGACGACCTGGCCGGGGCGCAGCCGGTACGACGGCCGGTCGACCTTGCGGCCGTCGACGGTGATGTGGCCGTGCGACACGAGCTGGCGGGCCTGGTAGATGCTGCGGGCCAGGCCGGCGCGGTGCACCACGGCGTCGAGGCGCCGCTCGAGGAGCGCGACCAGGCGCTCGCCGGTCTTGCCGGTGCCCCGGGCCGCCTCGTCGAACGTGCGGCGCAGCTGGGTCTCGCTCACGTTGTACTGGTGACGCAGGCGCTGCTTCTCCAGCAGGCGCACCTGGTAGTCCGACGTCTTGCGGCGCTGCCGCCCGTGCACGCCGGGCGGGTAGGGCCGGCGCTCGACGTACCTCACGCACTTGGCGGTGAGCGGGATGCCGAGGGCGCGGGAGAGCCGGGCCTTGGGCCGGGGGTGGTTCACGTGGACCTCTCCGATCAGGTGCTCTAGGGTGCTACTTAGGTAAGCCTAACCTACTGAGGAGGTCGGCCATGCGGCCCAGCCCCGCCGAGATCGTCCGCACCCTCGTCGCGGGCCGGCTCCCCGGCCTCGCCCACGTGGCGCACCGGCCCGGCCCGCACCACGTCCGGCACGTCACCGACCCGGACGGGCGGGTCCTGCTGCTCGTACCGGTGGTCAGCGACCTCGCCGCCGCGCTGCGACCCGCCGCGCACGAGGAGGACGTCGCGATCGTCCTCGACGTGCTCGACCTGCCGCCCGCGGCGGGAGCGCCCACCCTCGGCCGGGCCTGGGTGTCCGGCTGGGCGGCGGAGCTGCGCGACGACGACGCCCGGCGCGCGGCGCTGGACTTCGCGGCGGTGGAGCCGACCGGCGACCTGCTCGACCTGGGCACCCGGTTCCGGCTGTTCCGCTTCGAGGTGGCCGAGGCCCGCTGGGAACGCGCCGGCACCGTGCGCCGGATCGACCCCGAGGTGTACGCCGAGGCCGAACCGGACCCGCTGCACCCGCTGGAGGCGGAGCTGCTGGCCGACCTCGCCGACCACCACGGGCCCGAGGTGACCCGCTACCTGCGCCGGCAGCTCGGCCTGACCGACGGCGAGGGCGGAGACCCGCCGCGCGTGGTCCGGATCGACCGGTACGGACTGGTCGTCGCGCTCGGCCGGCCGGGCGCCCGGCGGCGTGCCCGGCTGTCCTTCCCGGCCCCGGTCGCCGACCACGCCGAGCTGGCCCGGCTGCTGCACCCGATGATCTGCCCCCACGCCGGCACCCGGTGACCGGAAACGGTCGAGCCGCCCGTGCCCACCGGCGTCAGGCGGCTCCGTCCCGCAGCGCCGGAAGCGGGGCCGTGAGGTAGCGCTGGACGGTGGGACCCACCGTGGCGACCAGCGTCTCCGGTGCGGTCGAGGCGACCGGCTCCAGCCGGATCACGTACCGCATCATGGCCAGGCCGATCAGCTGCGTGGCCACCAGTGACCCGCGCAGCGGCAGCTCGGCCGGGTCGACGTCGAGGTGGTCGAGCACCCGGCGCAGCACCTGCGTGACGACGAACTCGCGCAGCAGCCGGGCCGTCCACTCGTTGCTGACCGCCGACCGCAGCAGGGCCACCCCGGCGGCGCTCGCCGGGGAGTCCCAGACCGTGAGGAACGTGCGGACCAGGCGCTGGCCGATCGCGTCCGGGTCGCCCGCCAGCACGCCCGGCAGCAGCTCCCGGGGGTCGACGGGCGCCTCCATGGCGGCCAGGAAGAGCTGGTCCTTGCTGCCGAAGTAGTGGTGCACGAGGGCCGGGTCCACCCCGGCCGCGGCCGCGATGGCCCGGATGGAGGCCGCGTCGAAGCCGCGGTCGGCGAACGCCGCGCGCGCCGCGTCGAGGATCGCCTCCCGGGTGCCCGGGTTGCCGGGTCGCCGGCCGGTCCGTCGCGCCATCGCCGCCCTTCGCTCGTCCGTCCGCCGCCGGATGGCGACGGTCTTCCGGGGCCCCACCTGGGTCCGCCGACCGGTGCCGGGCCACCGCGCGGTGGCGGCCCGGCACCGGCGTCACGGTCAGCCGCTGCGCCGGCGCAGCGTCGCCGCGGCCAGCACCAGCGCGAGCACGGCCGCGCCGGCGACCACCGCCACGTCCCGCCACATCGTGCCGGTCGGCTCGGCGTGCGCGCCGACCTCCTGCAACGCCTCGACGGCGTACGACAGCGGCAGCACGTCGCTGATCGCCTGGAGCCAGCCCGCCATCTCCCCGCGCGGCACGAAGAGCCCGCAGAGCAGCAGCTGGGGCGCGACCACGACCGGCATGAACTGTACGGCCTGGAACTCGGTGCGGGCGAAGGCGCTGCAGAACAACCCGAGCGCGACGGCGAGCACCGCGTTCAGCGCGGCGATCATGATCACCAGCCCACTGGCGCCGGCCGTGTCCAGGCCGAAGACCCAGTACGCGACGGCCGACGCGACGGCGGCCTGCACGGCCCCGGCCAGCCCGAACGCGATGCCGTAGCCGAAGAGGAGGTCGGCCTTCGCCAGCGGCGTGGTGAGCAGGCGTTCCAGGGTGCCCGTGGTGCGCTCGCGCAGCATGGCGATGCTGGTCACCAGGAACATGACGATGAACGGGAAGAAGCCGAGCATCACCAGCGCGATCCGGTCGAAGGTGGACGGGCCGGCGGGCGGGGCAGGCTGGTCGGCATACATGTAGTAGACCAGGGTGAGCAGCACCGTGGGCACCAGCACGAGCAGCGCCACGGTGCGCCGGTCGTGGCGCAGCTGGCGCAGGATGCGGCCGGTGGTGACCGCCAGGATCCGCGGGTTCACGACGCCTCCCGTCCCGTGCCGCCCGTGGTGCCGTGCGCGCCGGCGCCCACCGCGGCGCCGGTCTCGTTGGCCCTGATCAGTCGCAGGAACGCCTCGTCGAGATCGGTCACGCCGGCGGCGGCCCGGATGGCGGCAGGGGTGTCGTCGGCGATCAGGCGCCCCTCGCGGATGAGCAGCAGCCGGTCGCAGCGCGCCGCCTCGTCCATCACGTGGCTGGACACCAGCAGGGTGGTGCCAGCCGCCGCCAGCTCGTGGAACCGGGCCCAGAGGTCGGCCCGCAGCACCGGATCCTGCCCGACGGTCGGCTCGTCCAGGACGACCACCTCGGGCTCGCCCACGAGCGCGCAGGCGAGCGAGGCCCGGCTGCGCTGCCCGCCGGAGAGCGTGCCGACCAGCTGGCCGGACGCCTCGCCGAGCCCGACGTCGGCCACCGCCCGGTCGGCGTCGGCCCGGCTGCGCCCGTGCAGGGCGGCGAAGTACCGCGCGTTCTCCCGCACGGTGAGGTCGGCGTAGACGCTCGGCGCCTGGGTGAGGTAGCCGACCCGGCGACGCAGCTCGGCCGAGCCCGCCGGCCGGCCCAGCACGGTGACCGTGCCGCCGGTGACCACCTGCACCCCCACCACGGCCCGCATCAGGGTCGTCTTGCCGCTGCCGCTCGGGCCGAGCAGCCCGGCGACCACGCCGCGCGGCACCGCGCAGCTGATGCCGTGCAGCACGCGCCGCCGGCCCCGGTCGACGACCAGGTCCCGGAGCGCGATCGCGTCGTCCATCGCCACCTCCCCAAAAAACTCATCGGTTGTTGAACTCAACGGTAGGTGAGTTATCCGCCCTCGTGCAACGGTTGACTTCGTGTGCACTCGAACTGGAAGCCTGGACGCCGTGGACATCAGCACGCCGGAGACCACCCTCACCGTCGGTGAGGCGGCCGATCGGGTCGGCCTCACCACCTACACGCTGCGCTGGTACGAGCAGGAGGGGCTGGTCGCGCCGGTCGGGCGCGACTCGGCCGGGCGACGCCGGTACACCGCCGGCGACGTCAACTGGCTCTTCCTGCTCACCCGGCTGCGCCGGACCGGAATGCCGGTCCGCGACATGCGCCGCTACGCCGAGCTGGCCCGGCAGGGCGACAGCACGCTCGGCGCCCGTCGGGCGCTGTTCGAGGCGCACCGGGCCCGGGTGCTGGAACGGATGGCAGACCTCGAGGAGGACCTGAAGGTGCTCGATCACAAGATCGACGCGTACCGCCGCGCCGAGAAGGAGACGCGATGATCCGCCGTCGGGTGGGCGCGCACGGCCCGGAGGTCTCCGCCGTCGGCCTCGGCTGCATGGGGATGAGCTTCGCCTACGGTGGCCGGGACGACGCGGAGTCGACCCGGACCCTGCACCGCGCCCTCGACCTCGGCGTCAACCACCTGGACACCGCCGACGTCTACGGCGCCGGCGCCAACGAGCGCCTGCTCGGCCCCGTGGTCCGGGCCCGTCGCGACGAGGTCTTCCTCGCCACGAAGTTCGGCAACCGCAGCCGGGGCGGGGGGTTCGGCGGCACGGGCACTCCCGGGGCGTACGTGGACAGCAGCGCCGACTGGGCCCGCCAGGCGTGCGACGCCTCGCTGGACAGGCTGGGCGTCGACACGATCGACCTCTACTACCTGCACCGGCGTGACCCGCGCACCCCGATCGAGGAGACGGTCGGCGCCATGGCCGAGCTGGTGGCCGCCGGCAAGGTACGGCTCATCGGGCTCTCCGAGGTCAGCCCGGCCACCCTGCGCGCCGCGCACGCGTTGCACCCGGTGGCCGCCGTCCAGATGGAGTACTCCCTGTTCACTCGGGACGTCGAGGGCGAGATGCTGGCGACCTGCCGCGAGCTGGGAGTGGCGCTGGTGGCGTACTCGCCGGTCGGTCGCGGGCTGCTCACCGGCGCGATCACCAGCCGGGACCAGCTCGCCGCCGACGACTGGCGGGCCGGGGCGCCGCGCTTCTCCGACGACAACCTGGCGGCCAACCTGCGGCTCGTCGACGAGGTGCGGGCGGTGGCCGCCGACATCGGCGCCACCCCGGCCCAGACCGCGCTGGCGTGGCTGCTGGCGCAGGGCGACGACGTGCTGCCGATCCCCGGCACGAAGCGGGTGCGCTGGCTGGAGGAGAACGCCGCGGCCGTCGACGTGCGGCTCGACGCCGCACACCTGGCCCGGCTCGACGCGGCGGTGCCGGTGGGCGCGGCGGCCGGCGAAAGGTACCCTCAGGCAGCAATGCGATCGGTGGGGCACTAACCAACCCGACCGGACACGGGGTCAGACATCGGACATTGCGCCTCGATGGGGCGTACGGCACGATGACGCCGTGAGTCACGCTCCGTTACCGGACGGCGGGTTCCTCGACGAGTGGGCCGCCCGGCTGCGTGAGGTCACCGAGCGCCCGGTCGTCGGCATCATGCTGCGCGGCAGTCACGCCCGCCGGGCCGCCACCGAGCACAGCGACGTCGATCTCGACGTCCTGGTCGGCGGCGCGCCGTACGCGGCCCGGCGGGCGTACCTGGCCAGGTCACCTGGGCGGCTCACCCATGTGTCGGTGGCCGCCCGGGACGTCCGCTCCTGGGTGGCCCACCTCGGCGAGCCGGCCGACTGGGCGTTCGGCCTGCCGGTGCTCGCACCGGCCCGGCTGCTCTGGGCGGACGCGCACTGGCGGCCCCGCATCGACCTCCCGGTCCTCTGCCAGCCGGCCGGCGAGCCACAACTCGAGGAACTGATCGCCACGCTCGGTAAGGCGGCTGCTGCCCGGGCCGCCGGTGACCACCTCGGTGTCCGGCTCGCCGCCGCCGACCTGGCCCGGCTCTACCCGTCCGTGCTGCGCCTCGCGAACCCCTCGGTACGCGTCGCCTCCCGCCGGGCCGCCTTCGCCGCCGCGCTGCGCCTCCCGGTCGCCCCGCCCGGCTACCGGGACGACATGCTGCTCTGCCTCGGCCTGCGCCCCGGCGCTCCCGAACAGCTCTGGGCCGCGGCGGTCCGGCTGGTCACCGGGGCGCTGCCGCTGATCCGCCCGTACGCCGCGCAGATCGCCGGCGCGGCCGGGCCGGACCTGGCCGACGCCCTGCTCGACGGCCGGCTGGACCGCTACGTCGCCCAGCTCGCCGGGCCACCGCAGGCCGCACCGGGAACGCGGCCGGAGCCCTCGCCGGTGCCCGCGCCGCGTGCGGGAGAATGGGTGACTGTGCCCGTACCTGACGCGCCGGTGACCGGCGCCCCCACCGACCCGCCGCCGCCCGGCCCGGCCCGCCCGTCCCGGCTCGACCCGGCCATCGCGGCCCGGCTGCGACGCACCGCCGACGGGCTGGTGGCGGCCGTGGTCCGCCAGCACGACTCGGGCGAGGTGCTGATGGTCGCCTGGATGGACGACGAGGCGCTGCACCGGACGCTCACCACCGGCCGGGCCACCTACTGGTCCCGCAGCCGCCGCGAGTACTGGGTCAAGGGCGCCACCTCCGGCCACCACCAGTACGTCCGCTCGGTGGCCCTGGACTGCGACGGCGACGCGGTGCTGGTGAGCGTCGACCAGGTCGGCGCCGCCTGCCACACCGGGCATCGCACGTGCTTCTTCGAGGAGCTGCCGGTCACCGGGGCGGAGGCCCCGTGAGCCCCGGTACAGTGACCGGTCCCGGGCGCGGCGGCGCCGTGAGCGCCTCCGGGCGCCCGGTCGCGGACGAGAGGCGGGACCCATGACCGACGGCGCGGTGAGCCCCGACGAGGCGACCTTCACCGAGCTGGCCGGCCGGTGGCGGGTGGTCCCGGTGACGCGGCGGCTGCTCGCCGACGCGGAGACCCCCGTGGGCGTCTACCGCAAGCTCGCGGGCGGTCCCGGCACGTTCCTGCTGGAGTCCGCCGAGCAGGGGGCCGGCTCGGCCGGCATGGCCTGGTCGCGCTACTCCTTCATCGGCGTACGCAGCAGCGCCACCCTGGTCGAGCGGGACGGCGCGGCCGAATGGCTCGGGCAGCCGCCGGCCGGCCTGCCCACCGGGGGCGACCCGGTGGCCGTGCTGCGGGAGACCGTGGCGGCCCTCGCCGGGCCGGCCTGGGATCCGGCGAGCGGGATGCCGCCGCTGACCGGCGGCATGGTCGGTTACCTCGGCTACGACCTCGTCCGCCGCTTCGAGCGGCTGCCCGAGCTGACCGAGGACGACCTCGGCGTGCCGGAGCTGGGCATGATGCTCGCCACCGACCTCGTGGTGCTCGACCACTACGACGGCTCGGCGATCCTGGTGGCCAACGCCGTCCTGCCGCCGGTGGACGAGCCGGACCGCGACGCGCGGGTGGCCGCGGCGTACCACCACGCGGTGGGCCGGCTGGACGCCATGACGACCGCGCTGTCGCGGCCGATCCCCCCGATGATCTCCACGGTCGCGCGCCCACCGGCCGGCGACGTGGCGAGCCGGACGCCGGACGGCGGCTACCCGAAGGCCGTGGAGGCGGCCAAGGAGGCGATCCGGGCCGGGGAGTGCTTCCAGATCGTGCTCTCCCAGCGTTTCGAGCGGCCCACCCACGCGGACCCGCTGGACGTCTACCGGGTGCTGCGCACCACCAATCCCAGCCCGTACATGTACCTGCTGCGCTTCGACGGCTTCGACATCGTCGGCTCCTCGCCCGAGGCGCACCTGAAGGTGACCACGGAGGCCGGCGGCGAGCGGCGGGCGCTGCTGCACCCGATCGCCGGCACCCGGCCGCGGGGCGCCACCGCGGCGGCCGACGGCCGCCTCGCGGCGGAGCTGCTGGCCGACCCGAAGGAGCGGGCCGAGCACGTCATGCTGGTCGACCTGGGCCGCAACGACCTGGGCCGGGTGTGCCAGCCGGGCACGGTCGAGGTGCCGGAGTTCGCCACCATCGAGCGGTACAGCCACGTCATGCACATCGTCTCGACCGTCGTGGGCACGCTGCGGGCGGACCGGACCGCCTTCGACGCGCTGGCCGCCACGTTCCCCGCCGGCACCCTCTCGGGCGCCCCCAAGGTGCGGGCCATGGAGATCGTCGAGGAGCTGGAGCCGGTCCGGCGCGGCGTCTACGGCGGCACGGTCGGCTACTTCGGCTTCGGCGGCGATCTGGACATGGCCATCGCCATCCGCACCGCGCTGATCCGGGGCGGCCGGGCGTACGTGCAGGCCGGTGCCGGGGTGGTGGCCGACTCCGACCCGGCCGCGGAGGACCAGGAGACCCGGAACAAGGCCGCGGCCGTGCTCGCGGCCATCGCGGCGGCCGAAACCCTCCGGGCGGCCCGGTGAGCGCGAGGAGTGCAGCGCAGCGGAGCCCCGCAGTCGCGAACGAAGAGGTGACCCGGTGAGCGCGAGGAGTGCAGCGCAGCGGAGCCCCGCAGTCGCGAACGAAGAGGTGACCCGATGAACGCCGGCGAGGGGGACGCGCGGGCGACGGGCCGGCGCGAGCTGACGTACGCCGTGCTGCTCTGCCTGGCCGGCGCGGGTCTGGCGCTCTGGGCGGCGACCCGTACCTGGTCGGTCGAGCTGACCGTGCGCCCGGCGCCGCTGCCGCCGGAGCGGGCGGCCCGCACGGGCGCCGGCCTGCTGCCGTGGCTGCCCGCCCTCGCGGTGGTCGGCCTCGCCGGCGGGGGCGCCGTCCTCGCGACCCGGGGGCGGCTGCGCCAGGGACTTGGTGCCCTGCTCGCCCTGCTGGGGCTCGTGGTGGCGGCCGGCGGGGGCTACGGGCTGGTGGCCGCGTTCGAGGGCACGGTGAGCCGGCAGTGGCCGGCCCTCAGCCTGGTGGGCGGGCTGCTGGCCGCGGGCGGCGGGGCGCTGACGGCGCTGCGGGGACGGCGCTGGCCGGCCATGGGGGCCCGCTACGAGCGCCCGGTCCGGAAAGCGGCCCCGCCGGCCGCGCCGCCGGCGGGGGGTCCGGTGACCGGGCGGCGCACCACCGAGGCGTGGGACGCGCTGGACCGGGGCGAGGACCCGACGGTCAGCTGACCGGCTGCTTCTCGCGGCTGCGGCGGGCGGCGGCCCGCGCGGCGGCGAGTTCGGCCACGAGCCGGTCCAGCTCGGCGCGGCGGTCGGCGCGGGCACGGTCGGCGCACACGGCCTCCCACGCGTTGCCGCGTGCCGTACGCATCCGTCCCTCGCCGATCACCGCGCGCTCCACCGTGTGCACGACGCCCACGGCGAGGGACGCGACGGTACGGGAGATGGTGGTCAGGCCGATGCTGGGGTTCGGACCGGCAGTGCTCATGGTCACTCCGCACGGAGGATGGGTGGCGACGGTGGGCAGGCGCGCCATCGAGTCTGCCCGACCCACATGCTCGCCGGCTCACGTTTCGCCGTGGTGTCCGTCGCATCAACGGTCCGTCGATGGCCCGTACCAGGGCAGGGGCTTCCGGCCTTGAGCTTGGTCACAGCATCGAACGGCGTCACTGGCGACACGGTGCCGGCGGAGTGGCATGATCGATGGGTCGCGGTCGATGCGCCCCCGGCCGGGCCGAGTGGCGCCCGTCGATGACGGAGGTGGCGCTGCGTGACTTCGCCTTCACGGCAGGTCGGCCATTATGCCGCAGGCCCTTTCGTGAGCAGCGCCATACCCCCGCCACCTGGCGCCAGGTGGCGCCCCCTAGCATCGGCCCATGACACCCGGAGAGGGGAGTCCGTTGGTGACTGCTGAGCATGCGCACGCGGAGGGGGACGGGGCCGGTTCGGGCGCGTCCGCAAGCGTGCTCGACGAGATCCTGGCCGGGGTGCGCGAGGACGTCGCGCGCCGCCAGGAGCAGGTTCCGCTCGAGCGGATCAAGGAGTTGGCCGCCGGAGCCCCGCCACCGCTGGACGCGTACGCCGCCCTGCGCCGGCCCGGCGTCGCGGTGATCGCCGAGGTGAAGCGCGCGTCGCCGTCCAAGGGGCGGCTCGCGGAGATCGCCGACCCGGCCGACCTGGCCGGCGACTACGCGGCCGGTGGCGCACGGGCGATCAGCGTGCTGACCGAGGGGCGCTGGTTCGGCGGCTCGTTGGACGACCTCGCCGCCGTCCGCGCCGCCGTCCGCATCCCGGTCCTGCGCAAGGACTTCGTGGTCTCCAGCTACCAGGTGCACGAGGCGCGGGCGCACGGCGCCGATCTGGTGCTGCTGATCGTCGCCGCGCTGGAGCAGAACGCGCTGGTCGGGCTGCTGGAGCGGATCGAGTCGCTCGGCATGACGGCGCTCGTCGAGGTGCACGACGAGGAGGAGGCCGACCGGGCGCTGGAGGCCGGCGCGCAGGTCATCGGGGTCAACGCCCGCAACCTGCGTACCCTGGAGGTCGACCGCTCGGTGTTCGAGCGGATCGCGCCCGGCCTGCCCAGCAGCGTCGTGAAGATCGCCGAGTCCGGCGTGCGCGGCCCGCACGACCTCATCCGGTACGCCTCCGCCGGGGCCGACGCGGTCCTGGTCGGCGAGGGTCTGGTCACCCAGAAGAGCCCCCGGGAGGCGGTGGCCGAGCTGGTCAACGCCGGCAACCACCCGGCAACGCCCCGCCCGGTGCGCTGATCCCGCGCCGGTCCACCCGCAGCGAGAGGATCCCGATGAGCGCCGACGCCATGGCCGCCCCGGCCGGTCCGTTCCCCGACGCCGCCGGCCACTACGGCCGGTTCGGTGGCCGGTTCGTCCCGGAGGCGCTGGTCGCCGCCCTCGACGAACTCGACGGGGCGTGGCGTACGGCGATGGCCGACGAGGCGTTCCGGGCCGAGTTCGCCGCCCTGCTGCGCGACTACGCCGCCACCCCGTCGCTGCTGTACGAGGCCCGCCGCTTCTCGGCGAAGCTGGGCGCCCGGGTGCTGCTCAAGCGCGAGGACCTGAACCACACCGGTGCGCACAAGGTGCGCAACGTGCTCGGCCAGGCCCTGCTGACCCGCCGGATGGGCAAGCGGCGGGTGATCGCCGAGACCGGCGCCGGGCAGCACGGGGTGGCCGCCGCCACCGCGGCCGCGCTCTTCGACCTCGACTGCGTGGTCTACATGGGCGAGGTGGACACCCAGCGGCAGGCGCTGAACGTGGCCCGGATGCGGATGCTCGGCGCCACCGTCGTCCCGGTGACCACCGGCTCCCGCACCCTCAAGGACGCCATGAACGAGGCGATGCGGGACTGGGTCGCCAACGTGGACGACACCCACTACCTGATCGGCACCGCGGCCGGGCCGCACCCGTTCCCCTCCCTCGTCCGTGACTTCGTCCGCGGCATCGGCGACGAGGCCCGCCAGCAGTGCCTCGACCTGACCGGCGCGCTGCCCGACGCGGTGGCCGCCTGCGTGGGTGGCGGCTCCAACGCGCTCGGCATCTTCCACGCCTTCGTGGGCGACCCGGACGTGCGGCTGTACGGCTTCGAGGCCGGCGGCGAGGGCGTGACCACGGGCCGGCACGCGGCCAGCATCACCGGCGGCTCGACGGGCGTGCTGCACGGCACCCGCACGTACGTGCTCCAGGACGAAGACGGCCAGACGGTCGAGTCGCACTCGATCTCCGCGGGTCTGGACTACCCGGGCGTGGGGCCGGAGCACGCGTGGCTGCACGACACCGGCCGGGCCACGTACCTGCCGGTCACCGACGACGAGGCGATGGCCGCGTTCCAGCTGCTCTGCCGCACCGAGGGGATCATCCCGGCGATCGAGAGCTCCCACGCGCTCGCCGGCGCCCTCACGATCGCCCCGAAGCTCGCGGCCGAGCTGGGCCGGGAGCCCACCATCGTGGTCAACCTCTCCGGCCGGGGCGACAAGGACGTCCACACCGCCGGCGGCTACTTCGGCATCCTCGACAAGGAGCAGTGATGAGCCGGATCGGGATCGCGTTCGACAAGGCGCGCGCGGAGGGCCGGGCGTTGCTGGTCGGCTGCATGCCGGCCGGTTTTCCCACCGTCGAGGGCAGCATCGCGGCGATGACGGCGATGGTCGAGGCCGGAGTCGACGTCATCGAGGTGGAGATCCCGTACTCCGACCCGGTGATGGACGGCCCGGTCATCCAGAAGGCGAGCGACATCGCGCTCGCCGGCGGCGTCCGCACCGCTGACGCGCTGCGCATCATCGAGGCGATCGCGGCCACCGGCGCGCCGGTGGTCACGATGACCTACTGGAACCCGATCGAGCGGTACGGGGTCGACGCGTTCGCCCGCGACCTCGACGCGGCCGGCGGCACCGGCCTCATCACCCCGGATCTCATTCCAGAGGAGGCCGACGAGTGGCTGGCCGCCTCGGACGCGTACGGGTTGGACCGGACGTTCCTGGTGGCGCCGTCCTCCACGGACGCCCGCGTCGCGATGACCGTGGGGCACTGCCGGGGGTTCGTCTACGCGACCGCCCTCATGGGGGTCACCGGCGCACGGGCGCAGACCTCCGCGGCGGCGCCCGTGCTGGTCTCCCGGGTCCGTGAGGTCAGCGACCTGCCCGTCGGCGTGGGGCTGGGCGTGGGCACGGGTGCGCAGGCCGGCACGGTCGGCGGGTACGCCGACGGCGTGATCGTGGGCAGCGCCCTCGTTCGCTGCGTGCTCGACAGCCCGGATCTCGACAGCGGGCTCGGGGCGCTGCGTACGCTGAGCGCCGAACTGGCCGAGGGCGTCCGCAACCTGTCCCGCTGACCCGGCCGTCCGGCCGGTCGGTCGGCCGCCGGCGCGGTGATCGACTCGACATCCCTGATGTCGCGGTGTCCGGCGCGGTCGGACACCGCGACTTCCCCGACCCGGAGTTGATCTGTCGGCCTCCCCGAGGTCGTCAGGCGTCGCCGGGTGACCGGCGGGGCGGGGAGGCGGCGGGGTCCGCCGGGGACGACCCGGCGCGCTGCTCCGGGGCGCGCCCGACCGCCGCACCGCCGCCGCCCGCCGCACCGCCGGCCGCGGGCGTTGTCACGCAGGTACGCAGGACGCCGGAGCGGCCGGCCAGCGCGTCGGCCAGCGCTGCGCGGGTGGTCGGGGTGAGCGTGTCGGGCAGGCTGGCCGGGTCGTGCCAGGAGAGCCGGCACCCACCCGTGGGACCGGCGGCCGGGCGGGCGCCGCGCGTACGCGCCCGGAACACGTGCACCAGGACGTCCGGAAGCGGCCCGGCGCGCCCGGGCGGCGGTACGGCGCCGGGCACCGGGGCGCCCACGTGGTAGAGCCCCACCAGGTCCGTGATCTCGACGTCCCAGCCCGTCTCCGCGCGGATGTCGCGGATCACGGCGGGTAACGGGCTCTCCGCGGGGCGGAGCCGGCCACCGGGCAGCGCGTAGCGGCGCTCGCCGCGGCCCTGGCGGCAGAGCAGCACCCGGCCGGCGTCGTCGGTGACGACCGCGGCCACCGTCCAGGTGAGCCCGCTCATGGACAAAGAGCCTACGGCGGTGCAAACCAGAAGTCACCGCGACGACCCGAGCGGCGGACCGGGGTGCCACCGAAGGGGTCGACAGCGGTACCGTGTGCATCCGTGACCCTCGCCTCGCTGTCCCCCCAGGCGGCCCTGCCGAGCCCGACCACGGCCGTCTGGCAGTTGGGCCCGCTTCCCGTCCGGGCCTACGCGCTGTGCATCATCGTCGGCATCGTGGTCGCCTGCGTGGTGACCGAGTACCGGTTGCGCCGGCGTGGCGTCGCCCCGGGCGCGGTGCTGGACATCGCCGTCTGGGCGGTGCCCACGGGAATCATCGGCGCCCGGATCTACCACGTGATCACGTCGCCGGAGAAATACTTCGGCACCGGGGGCGACCCCATGAAGGCGTTCGCCATCTGGGAGGGCGGTCTCGGCATCTGGGGCGCCGTCGCCGGCGGCGCGCTCGGCGCGTGGATCGCGGCCCGGCAGTTGGGCATCCCGTTCTCGATGGTGGCCGACGCGCTGGCCCCGGGTCTGCCGCTCGCCCAGGCCATCGGCCGGGTCGGCAACTGGTTCAACAACGAGCTCTTCGGCGGCCGCACCACCCTGCCCTGGGGTCTGGAGATCCACCGGATGGATCCGGACAATCCGGGTCACGCGCTGCGCGACGACACCGGGCAACCGATCCTCGAACCGGGCCTCTTCCACCCGACCTTCGCCTACGAGGCGCTGTGGAACATCGGCGTCGCGGTGCTGGTGTACCTGGTCGACCGGAAGCTGCGGCTCGGCCGGGGCCGGGCGTTCGCGCTCTACGTGATGGGCTACACCGCCGGCCGGTTCTGGATCGAGCTGATGCGCACCGACGAGGCCAACACGATCCTCGGCGTCCGGCTGAACGTCTGGACCGCCGCGCTTGTCTTCCTCGGCGCCCTGATCTACTTCCTGCGCGTGCGTGGTCCCCGGGAGTACCTGATCCCGCTCGGCGCCACCGCACCGCAGGCGGCGCCGGCCGAGTCCGACGTCTCCCAGGTCGACCTGTCCGAGCGGGAGGCCGGGTCGCGCCGGGCGGCGCCGGAGGGCTACCGGGTGGTCGACGAGGGGCAGTTCCGGGCGTACCAGGAGACCGGGGCGGTCCCTGCCGACGAGCCGGAGGCCGGCGACGGCGGCGACCCCACCGGCAGCGCAGGCCCGACCGGGGCGGCGTCCGGCGGCGAGCCGACGCGCGACGACCGGGCCGGGGCCACCGGCTCCGGCACGGCTGACCGCGAGAGCTGACGGGGGTCGGCACCATGCGAAGCGCGGTGGTGGTCGGCGCGGGGATCGGCGGGCTCTCGGTCGCCGGTGCGCTGGCCCGGTCCGGCTGGCAGGTCACCGTGCTGGAACGGGCCGACCGGGTACGCCCCGAGCCGACCGCCGTGGTGCTCTGGCCCAACGGCGTCCGGGCGCTGCGCGCGCTCGGCCTCGGCGCGGGGCTCGACGCGATCGCCACCCCGCTGCCCGACGGCGGCGTGCGCCACCCCGACGGTCGCTGGCTGGTGCAGCCGCGTCCGCTGCCGGCCGATCGGACGCCCGTCGTGGTGCACCGGGAGGACCTGCACGACGCGCTGATCGCCGGGCTCGGCGACCGGGTGGAGCTGCGTACCGGCGTGACCGTGCGGACGGTCCGGGCCGAGCCGGGGGAGCGGCCCGCGGTGGGTGACGGCCGGCAGACGGTCGAGGCCGACCTGGTCGTGGCCGCCGACGGCACCGACAGCGAGATCCGCCGGCGGCTCGCGCCCGAGGCCGCCGTGGTCAGCTCCGGTTCCGCCGCGTGGCGGGCCGTGATCCCCTGGTACCGCGCGCCGCGGCTGCCCGCCGGCCAGCCACTCGGCGGGGAGGTGCTCGGCGCCGGCTACCGGTTCGTCTCCGCCTCGCTCGGCGAGCGCGGCTCGTCCGGCGGTTCCAGCCGGGGCGGCATCTACTGGGTGGCCACCGCGGCCGGCGCGCCCCGCCCCGAGCCGCCCGAGACCCAGCTCGCGTTGCTGCGCCGCTGGTACGCCGGCTGGCCCACCCCGATCGGCGAGCTGCTCGACGCCACCGACCCGGCCGATCTGGTCCAGCAGGAGGTGCGCGAGCTGCGACCGCTGCCCCGCGCGTACGGCTTCCCGGTCGGCCCGGGCGGCGTGGTGCTGCTCGGCGACGCGGCGCACGCCATGCCGCCGCACCTGGGGCAGGGCGCTTGCCTCGCGTTCGAGGACGCGGCCACGCTCGCCGCGCTGCTGCGCGAGTCGCGGCTGCCGGACGCCGTGCAGGCGTACGACCGGGTGCGTCGCCCCCGGGCGGCGGCCGTGGTGCGGCAGACGCGGCGGATGTCGGCGGTGCTCCAGACACGGGGCCGGCTGGCGCTGCGCGCACGGGACGCGGCCCTGGGCACGCTCACGCCGCGCCTGCTCAACACGGCGGCCACCTCGGCCGCCCAGTGGCGCCCCCCAACCTGACCCGCCCGCCCCACTCCCGCTCCGCTCCTGCGCCGATCACGCAGTTGTGGTGGGGGGCGAAGGGGAAGAATCCCCGCGATCCGGGCACCACACCTGCATGATCGACGGCGACGGGGCGAGGGGGCGAGGGGCGACGGGGCGGCGACGCGGGGACTTACGCGATCACCGGGGCGGGCTCGGCGATGCAGGCGGTGCCGATCCGGCGGAAGCCGACCCGCAGGTAGACGCGGGCGATGTCCTCGCTGCCGGCGGAGAGGAAGACGAGATCCGTGCCGGCGGCGCGCAGCTCGCGGGCGAGCGCCGCGGTCACGGCCGCGCCGAGGCCGCGCCGGCGGGCGGCGGGCAGGGTGCCCACCCCGGCGATCTCGGCGACGTCGTCGACGCGCATCGCCATCCCGCTGGCCAGCGCGCCGTCCGCCGGGGTGCCGGCCAGCACGGAGAGCCGCCGGCCGTCGGCGATCCGGGCGCGCTCCTCGTCGAGCGCCGCGACCTCCAGCTCGGTGACGGCGGCGTCCCGTTCGGCGGCGCCGGCGTCGCCCCGGGCGGTGCCGGCCGCGGCGAACGCCACGGCGGCGACGGCGCGGCGGGCGGCCACGGCGGCGGCGAAGTCGGGGGCGTCCGGGTCGAGCACCCGCACCGGTACGTCACTGAGCTGCGCCGGGTCGGGCACCTCGTCCCGGTCGAGCACCATGAGCGGCGCCTCCAGCACCGACAGCCCCGCCGAGCGGGCGACCGGCAGCAGCTCCGGAGTGGTCTCGTGCACCCATTCGAACGCCTCGGGCACACCCAGCTCCCGCTGCCGTTCGCGGACCGCGGCGACGTCGGCCAGCGAGGGCGGCGCGGCCGCGTCGAGCCGGGGGCGGGCGTAGTACGGGAAGCCGGACCCGTCGCGGACGAAGAGCACCAGGCCGCCGTGCTCCTCCACCCGGGCCGCGTCACGCGGCACCGCGTCGTAGAAACGCTCGAGCCGGTCGAAGAGATCCCTGTGCACGTGATCCACCGCGCGAGACTACACGTCCCAGACTCTGGAAGGTGTGATCAATCCGCACTGGCCTTGCGTGCCCCGCCCTAACGTAGACTCAATAAACCCACGAGGGCCGACGTCGTCCCGACCATGATCCAACCTGAGTGACGACAGGAGGCCCGGTGGCCTTTCCGTACCCGCATCAGCCGCAGCCGGCCCCCACGCCCAGCCCGGGAACGCCCGCGGCCGGGCTCTACGACCCCGCCTTCGAGCACGACGCGTGCGGCGTGGCCTTCGTGGCCGACCTGCACGGCCGGCGCTCCCACGCGGTCGTGGCGAACGGTCTCGACGCGCTCTGCCGGCTGGACCATCGGGGTGCCCGTGGCGCGGAACCGAACACGGGTGACGGCGCCGGCATCATGATCCAGGTGCCGGACGCGTACCTGCGTGCCGTGGTGGACTTCGCGCTGCCACCGGCCGGCGAGTACGCCACCGGCCTGGTCTTCCTCCCCGACGACGACGCCGGCGAGGCCCTCGCGCGGCGGGTGGTCGACAAGTACGCCCTGGTCGAGGGCGCGGAGGTGCTGGGCTGGCGGGACGTGCCGGTGGACCCGAGCGGCCTGGGCGAGACCGCGCTCGCGGCGATGCCCCGGATCCGGCAACTCTTCCTGGCCGCCCGCCGGCTCAGCGGCTCCCCGGCCGGCCCGGCCGGCTCGCCGCTGTCCGGCATCGAACTGGACCGGGTGGCGTTCTGCCTGCGCAAGCAGGCCGAGCGGGAGAGCGCCGAGCGGGGCGCCCCGGCGTACTTCCCGTCGCTGTCCGCGCGCACCATGGTCTGGAAGGGCATGCTCACCCCCGACCAGTTGCCGGCGTACTACCCGGAGCTGACCGACGAGCGGGTGGCGAGCGCCATCGCGCTCGTGCACTCGCGCTTCTCCACCAACACGTTCCCGTCCTGGCCGCTGGCGCACCCGTACCGGTTCATCGCCCACAACGGCGAGATCAACACCATCCGCGGCAACCGGAACTGGATGCAGGCCCGGGAGGCCCTGCTGCGCAGCCCGGAGCTGCCCGGCAACATCCGGCGGATCTTCCCGGTCTGCACCCCGGGCGCCTCCGACTCGGCCAACTTCGACGAGGTCCTCGAACTGCTGCACCTGGCCGGGCGGAGCCTGCCGCACGCGGTGCTCATGATGATCCCCGAGGCGTGGGAGAACGACCCGGGCATGCGCCCGGACAAGCGCGACTTCTACCGCTTCCACGCGAGCCTCATGGAGCCGTGGGACGGCCCCGCCTCGGTCGCCTTCACCGACGGGGAGATCGTCGGCGCGGTGCTGGACCGCAACGGCCTGCGTCCCGGGCGCTGGTGGCGTACGGACGACGGGCTCGTGGTGCTCGGCAGCGAGGCGGGCGTGCTCGACCTCGACCCGGCCCGGGTGGTCGCCAAGGGGCGGCTCCAGCCCGGGAAGATGTTCCTGGTCGACACCGTGGCCGGCCGGATCGTGCACGACGACGAGGTCAAGGCCGGGCTGGCCGCCGCCCGGCCGTACGGGGAGTGGCTGCACGCCGGACTCATCGAGCTGACCGACCTGCCGGCCCGCGAGCACATCGTCTACACCCACGACTCGGTACGCCGGCGCCAGCAGACGTTCGGCTACACCGAGGAGGAGCGCAAGATCCTGCTCGCGCCGATGGCGCGTACCGGTGCCGAGCCGATCGGTTCGATGGGCACGGACACGCCGATCGCGCCGCTCTCCACCCGGCCGCGGCTGCTGTACGACTACTTCCACCAGCTCTTCGCGCAGGTCACCAACCCGCCGCTGGACGCCATCCGCGAGGAGCTGGTCACCAGCCTCAGCTCCACCATCGGCCCCGAGGGGAACCTGCTCGACCCGGGCCCGGCGAGCTGCCGGCAGATCGTGCTGCCGTACCCGGTGATCGACAACGACGAGCTCGCCAAGATCCTCTCGATCGACGAGGACGGCGACCTGCCCGGCTTCAAGGCGGTCCGGGTGTCCGGGCTCTACCGCGTGCGCGAGGGCGCCGCCGGCATCAAGGCCCGGCTCACCGAAATCTGCCGGCACGTCTCCGAGGCCATCGAGGACGGCGTACGCATCCTCGTCCTCTCCGACCGGGACTCCAACGCCGACCTCGCCCCGATCCCGTCGCTGCTGCTCACCGCGGCCGTGCACCAGCACCTCGTCCGGGAGCAGACGCGGACGCAGGTGGCGCTCATCGTGGAGTCCGGCGACTGCCGCGAGGTGCACCACGCGGCCGTGCTCATCGGCTACGGCGCGGCGGCGGTCAACCCGTACCTGGCCTTCGAGTCCGTCGAGGACATGATCACCACTGGCGCGTTGCCGGGCCTCGAACCGGCCGCCGCCGTGCGCAACTACGTGAAGGCGCTCGGCAAGGGCGTCCTGAAGATCATGTCCAAGATGGGCATCTCGACGGTGTCGTCGTACTGCGGTGCGCAGGTCTTCGAGGCCGTGGGCCTGGACGCCCGCCTCGTCGAGCGTTACTTCCGGGGCACGCCCAGCAAGATCGGCGGTATCGGGCTCGCCGGGATCCACGCCGAGGTCGCCGCCCGGCACGCCCTCGCCTGGCCGCCCGCCGGCACCCCCGGCTCGGACCGGCTGGACGTCGGCGGCGAGTACCAGTGGCGCCGCGAGGGGGAGCTGCACCTGTTCAACCCGGAGACGGTATTCCTGCTCCAGCACGCCACCCGCAGCCGCCAGTACGAGGTTTTCCAGCGGTACACGTCCACGGTGGACGCGCTCGCCGCCCAGGCCGGGTCGCTGCGCGGCCTGTTCACCCTGCGCACCGGGGTACGCCCACCCGTGCCGCTGGACGAGGTCGAACCCGCCACCGAGATCGTCCGGCGCTTCGCCACCGGCGCCATGTCGTACGGCTCGATCTCGGCGGAGGCACACGAGACCCTGGCCGTCGCCATGAACCGGCTCGGCGGCAAGTCCAACACCGGCGAGGGCGGCGAGGACGTCGACCGGCTGCACGACCCGGCTCGCCGCTCGGCCGTGAAGCAGATCGCCAGCGGCCGGTTCGGCGTGACCACCGAGTACCTGGTCAACGCCGACGACCTCCAGATCAAGATGGCCCAGGGCGCGAAGCCCGGCGAGGGCGGTCAGCTGCCGGGCAACAAGGTCTGGCCGTGGATCGCCCGCACCCGGCACGCCACCCCCGGCGTCGGTCTCATCTCCCCGCCGCCGCACCACGACATCTACTCGATCGAGGACCTGGCCCAGCTCGTCCACGACCTGAAGTGCGTCAACCCGGCCGCGCGCGTCCACGTGAAGCTGGTCAGCGAGGTCGGCGTCGGCACCGTCGCGGCGGGCGTGGCCAAGCTCAAGGCCGACGTCATCCTGATCTCCGGCCACGACGGCGGCACCGGCGCCTCCCCGCTGAACTCCCTCAAACACGCCGGCACGCCGTGGGAGCTGGGTCTCGCGGAGGCGCAGCAGACGCTGCTGCTCAACAAGCTCCGCGACCGGGTCACCGTCCAGGTCGACGGTCAGCTCAAGACCGGCCGGGACGTCCTGGTCGCCGCGCTGCTCGGCGCCGAGGAGTTCGGCTTCGCCACCGCCCCGCTGATCGTCGCCGGCTGCGTCATGATGCGCGTCTGCCACCTCGACACCTGCCCGGTCGGCATCGCCACCCAGAACCCGGCGCTGCGGGAACGGTTCACCGGCACGCCGGAGTTCGTGGAGAACTTCTTCCTCTTCCTCGCCGAGGAGGTCCGCGGCTACCTCGCCGAGCTGGGCTTCCGGTCGATCGAGGAGGCGATCGGGCACACCGAGCTGCTCGACGTCGCCCCGGCGGTGGCGCACTGGAAGGCGCAGGGGCTGGACCTCTCGCCCGTGCTGCACCTGCCCGAGCTGCCGGCGGACGCCGCCCGACGGGGCGTACGGGCCCAGGACCACGGCCTGGACCGGGCCCTGGACAACGAGCTGATCGCGTTCGCCGCGCCGGCGCTCGCCGACGGCACGCCGGTACGCGTCGAGCGCACCATCCGCAACGACCACCGCAGCGTCGGCGCCATGCTGGGCGGCGAGGTGGCCCGGCGCCACGGCGGCGCGGGGCTGCCCGACGACACCGTGGAGATCGTCCTGCACGGCACGGCCGGCCAGTCCTTCGGCGCGTTCCTGCCGCGCGGCGTGACCCTGCGGCTGCACGGCGACGCGAACGACTACGTCGGCAAGGGCCTCTCCGGCGGCCGGATCATCGCCCGGCCGGACCCCGCCGCCCCCTTCGTGGACCCGGACGCCGCGGCCGGGCAGCGGGCCGAGGACCAGATCATCGCCGGCAACACCATCCTCTACGGCGCGACCGGCGGGGAGCTGTTCCTGCGCGGCCGGGTAGGGGAGCGGTTCGCGGTGCGCAACTCCGGCGCGGTGGCCGTCGTCGAGGGCGTCGGCGACCACGGCTGCGAGTACATGACCGGGGGCACGGTGGTCGTGCTCGGGCCCACCGGCCGCAACTTCGCGGCCGGCATGTCCGGTGGCACCGCCTTCGTCCACCGGCTCGACCGCGCCCGCGTCAACGCCGAGCTGGTCGACCTCGCCCCGCTGCGCGAGGAGGAGCAGGCGGTGCTGCACGAGCTGGTGCAGCGGCACTTCGCCGAGACCGACTCGGCGGTGGCCGCGGAACTGCTCAAGCGCTGGCCGGAGGCGGTGGAGGAGTTCACCGCCGTGGTGCCCCGGGACTACCGCCGGGTCATGGAGATCATGCGGGCCGCCGAAGCCGCCGGCCGCGACGTCGACGACGCGGTGATGAGCGCGTTGGCGGCGCCAGCCGCCGCGGCGCCTTCGGAATCGCCCGTGCCGCCCGCCCCGCGGGCGTCCACCCAGGAGGTGGCCCGTGCCTGACCCGAACGGCTTCCTGCGCTACCCGCGGCGGCTGCCGGCGCGCCGGCCCGTGCCGGTGCGGATCTCGGACTGGCGGGAGGTGTACCCGCCGGCTGGCGAGGAGCTGATCCGCGAGCAGGCCACCCGGTGCATGGACTGCGGCATCCCGTTCTGCCACGACGGGTGCCCGCTCGGCAACCGCATCCCGGACTGGAACGACCTGGTCCGCACCGGCAACTGGGACGCCGCCGTGGCGTCGCTGCACGCCACGAACAACTTCCCGGAGTTCACCGGCCGGCTCTGCCCGGCGCCCTGCGAGGCCGCCTGCGTCCTCGGCATCGGCGGCGGGGAGCCGGTCACCATCAAGCAGGTCGAGGTGGAGATCGCCGACGCGGCCGTCGCCCGGGGCGGGCTGCGGCCCCGACCGGCCCCGGCACCCACCGGGCGGTCCGTCGCGGTGGTCGGCTCCGGGCCGGCCGGCCTGGCCGCGGCACAGCAACTCGCCCGGGCCGGGCACGCCGTCACGGTGTACGAGCGCGACGACGCGCCGGGCGGTCTGCTCCGCTACGGCATCCCGGACTTCAAGCTGGAGAAGCACCACATCGACCGGCGGGTGGCCCAGCTCGCCGCCGAGGGCGTCGAGTTCCGCACCGGCGTGAACGTGGGCGTCGACGTGACCGGCGAGCAGCTCCGCGAGCGGCACGACGCGGTGCTGCTGGCGTGCGGGGCGCTGGCCGGCCGGGACGTACCGGAGACACCGGGCCGGCGGCTTCGGGGCGTACACCAGGCGATGGAGCACCTGGTGGCCGCCAACCGCGTGGTCGCGGCGGCCGGCGAGGGGCGGCCCGCGCTGGCCGCGCTGCCCGACGGTACGCCGATCGACGCGGCCGGCCGGCACGTCGTGATCATCGGTGGTGGTGACACCGCGGCGGACTGCCTCGGCGTGGCGCACCGGCAGGGCGCGGCCGGCGTCCACCAGCTCGACCTCTACCCGCAGCCCCCGCAGTCCCGCGACGAGGCCCGCGACCCGTGGCCGACCTGGCCGTGGGTCCTGCGCAGCTACCCGGCGCACGAGGAGGGCGGCGAGCGGGTCTTCGCCGTCGCCGTGCAGGAGTTCGTCGACGACGGCACCGGGCAGGTGCGGGCGGTCCGGATAGCCGAGGTGACCGTCGAGAAGCGGGACGGCCGGCGGGTCGTCACGGCGCTGCCGGGCACCGAGCGGGAGCTGCCGGCCGACCTGGTGCTGCTGGCCATCGGCTTCGACGGCACCGAGGAGCAGCCGCTGCTGGCCCAGCTCGGAGTGCCACGCAACGGCCGCGGCGCGGTCGACGCCCGGTCGGACTGGCGGACCGGCGCCGACGGCGTGTTCGTCGCCGGCGACATGCACCGCGGCGCCTCGCTGATCGTCTGGGCGATCGCCGAGGGGCGGGCGGCGGCCGCGGCCATCCACGCGTACCTCGGTGGCAGCGGGTCGCTGCCCGCCCCGGTCGACCCGGCCGCCCAGCCGCTCGCGGCGCGCTGACCCACCGGCACCCACGCCCCGGCCCGTCGCGGGCCGGGGCGTGGCTGGTCCCGGGTGTGGCTGGTTCCGGGTGTGGCTGGTCCGGGGCGTGGCTGGTTCCGGGCGTGGCTGGTTCCGGGTGTGGCTGGCCGGGCGCGTGGCGGCGTTGGGGTGGCGCGCCCGAGCCTTGGCGGGGCCGGGCCCGGGCCTTGGCGGGGCCGGGCCTTGCGGGGCCGGGCCTCGGCGGGCCCGGGATGTGGCGGGGCCGGGGTGAGCCGGCTCACCCAAGGTGGGCAAATCGGGCTAACCGTCGCCACACTTGTCGGCGGCCGACCGCCTGGGATCCGGCCCTGTCGTGACCGTCGGGTCGGGGAGGTCATCGTGGCGTTCGGTGCCACGTTCGCCGCGTTGCGCCACCGGAACTACCGGATCTGGGCCATCGCCGGTTTCGTGTCCGTGATCGGCACCTGGATGCAGGTCCTCGGCGTCAACTGGTACGTGCTGGCGCGGACCGGCTCCGCCACCTCCATGGGATTCGCGGTGCTCCTGCAGGCCCTGCCCACGCTGCTGCTCAGCGTGTGGGGCGGCGCCCTCGCCGACCGGCTTCCCGCCCGCCCGCTGCTGATCGCGGCCCAGGCGGCACACGCCGCCCTGGCCGCCGGGCTCGCGGCGGTCGCCCTCACGGGCACCGGCGGCCTGCCTGCGGTGTACGCGATCTCCCTGGCCGCCGGTGCCGTATCGGCGATCGAGGGGCCGGTGATGGGCCGCTGGGTCTCGACGCTGGTGAACCGGGACAGCCTCGGCAACGCCCTGGCGCTCGGCTCGCTCACCAACTCCGCCGGCCGCATCCTCGGCATGAGCCTCGGCGCCGTCGTGGTCGCGGCCGTCGGCCCCGCGCTGCTCTTCGCGAGCAACGCCGTCAGCTTCGCGGCGGTGGTGGCGGCCCTGTTCGCGGTACGGGAACGCGACCGGTACGCAGGCGAGCCGGCGACCGAACCCGTACACCCGGACGGCGGTGGCATCCGGGCCGGCTTCCGGTACCTGCTGCGCCAGCCGGTGGTGCTCGTCGCGCTGGCCCTGTCGTTCGTGCTCGGCAGCCTGGGCCGCAACTACCAGGTCACCATGGCGGCGATGAGCGACGGACCGCTGGGCGGGGGCGCCGGCGGCTACGGCTTCCTCTCCACCGTGTTCGCGGTGGGCACCGTGCTCGGTGCGCTCGTGGCCGCCCGCCGCCGCGACCTCGGCTACCGCGTCCTGATCGGCGCCGGACTGGTGGGCAGCGCGCTCCAGATCGTCGCCGGCCTCGCCCCGGGCACCCTGAGCTTCGCGGCGGTCATCCTGCCGATCGCCGCCGCCGCGGTGATCATCGACACGACCGTGGGCGCGCGGGCGCAACTCGACACCGACTACCTGATGCGCGGCAGGGTGCTGGCCGCCCTGGCGGTCACCGGCTCCGTTTCCGCCGCCGTCGGCGCGCCGCTGCTCGGCTGGCTCTCCGAGCATCTCGGGCCCCGGCAGACGCTCGTACTGGCCGGCGCCACCGCGGCCGTCGCCACGGCCGCCGCTGGCGTGGCCCTCGACGGGTTGCGGGGCCGCGAGGTACGCCGTCGGGTGGCGGGTGTGCTGGCCGCTCCCGTGGTGCGGCGTGGTGTGGCGTTGACTGTCCGGGTCATCCGGCCGGCGTCGACAGCGGCGCGTGCCCTGCGGCCCGCCCGGGCCGTCGTCCCGCTATCGCAGATCGCCGCACCCGCCGGCCGCGCCGTGGCGGCCGGGGCCTCCGCGTCGATCGGACGGCCGCTGCCACCCCGGCCGCCAGTCGGCCGGCCCGCCCCAGGGCCGCACATCCACGTGCCGCACCGGTCGGCAGCGTCGTCGACCAATGCGCCGCCCCACGTCGCGGCCCTCCCCGGACACGACGATCCGGGTGGGCGTGACGAGGTCGGCGTCCAGGCTTCGGGAGCGCCCGCGCCCGCGCCGTGCGGCCGGGAACGGTGCGCGCCGGAGCCCTGCGGGGCGGCCGGGTAGCGGCGCCGGGCTCCCCTCGATGATCGACTCCATTTCGCCGATATGGCGGTGTCCCGGGGGGTTCGATACCGCCAAATCGGCGATCTGGTGTGGATCACGCGCCTGATCAGGCGGCCGCCGATCGGGATGGCGCGTGGTCCGGGGCCGGCCTGATGACGCGTGCGGCTCGATAGTCGGACGGCCCGCCGGTCGGGCGGCCCTCGCCGAAGAGGCTTGGCGGCAGAGGCCGAGCGGTCCGGGGTCGGGGTGGGGTGGTGACTGCCCGATGATCCACACGATTTCCCCGAAGTAGCGGTGTCCGAGTGGCCTGGATACCGCTACTTCCTGGAAATGGTGTGGATCACGGGTGGCCAGGTGCTCCCGTGATCAGAACGACCGGCGACTCGGGATCGGCCCGACGAACCCGCGGGCCGATGACTGACCGCCGGCCGGGCTCGCGTCGACACGGAGGCGTCCGTCGGCCTGGTGGCACGGTGCCAGGCGGGGTCGGTGGTCCGGCTGCCCGTCCAGGGTGGCCCCGGCGGGGGCGGCCGGGGCGGAGGCCGAGCTGGCGGTGGTGCGCCCTGCTTGATGATCGACACCATTTCGCCGAAGTCGCGGTGTCAGGGTGGCCCGGATACCGCTACTTCCAGGAAATGGTGTGGATCATGCGCCGACTCAGGCACCCCGCCCGGCGATCGGGTGGCCTGTCGACCGGGTGGCCCGTCGACCGGGTCGCGCGGCCTCGGGGCGGCTCGACGCCTGGCTGCCCGTCCGCCCGTCATGGACGTGGTCTGGGCGGCTCTTCTCGGCGACACGGACGCCCCGGCGCACGTACCCGTCGACACAGTGGTGCCCGCCGCCCCGCGCGGCGGGCACCACTGTGTCCACTGGGATCAGTGCGCGAGGAGCCGGTGCGCCTCCCGGATCTTGGCCCACGACTTGGGCTCCACCGGCGGCGCCGCCTTGCGGGCCGCCGAGCCCGGCACGTCCGGCCGGCCAGCGGTGAACAGCCAGGTGGTGAAGAAGTCGGTCAGGTCGAGCCCGGAGATGCGCTCGGCGAGGGCCTGGAACTGCGCGATGGTCGCGTTGCCGTGGCGGTGCGCGGCCGTCCAGGCGGGCAGGATCTCGAAGAACGCGTCGTCGCCCACCGCGAGCCGGAGCTGGTGCAGCGCCATCGCGCCCCGGTCGTAGACGGCGTCGTCGAAGATCCGGCCCGCGCCCGGGTCACCGGGCGGCACCTGCCAGAACTCGGAGTCCTCCGGGTAGCTGGCGTACGTGAAGTCGAACAGTTCCTGGGCGGTGCCCTCGCCCTGCTCCTCCGACCACAGCCACTCGGCGTACGAGGCGAAGCCCTCGTTGAGCCAGATGTCCTGCCAGCGGGCGACCGACACCGAGTCGCCGAACCACTGGTGCGCGTTCTCGTGCACCACGACCGAGGTGTTGGAGCCGCGACGCCAGAAGCCCGGGCCGTACACCGGCCGGGTCTGCGTCTCGAGCGCGAACGTGATGCCGTCGACCGGCCCGGCGACGCCGCCCTGCGCCTCGAACGGGTACGGGCCGAAGATGCCGCTGGCCCACGCGACGATCTCGGCGGTCCGCTCGATGCTGGCCCGGGCGGCCGGCGCCAGCTCACCGAGGCTGGTGCTGTAGGCGTTCACCACGGGCTGGCCGTTGGGCGCGGTGTCGGTGACGATGTCGTACTGGCCGATGGCGAGGAAGGCGAGGTACGTGGCGGTGGGGGAGGTCGTGCGCCAGCTCCAGCGGCTGCGGTTGCCCGCCTCGGCCAGCGGCGGCCGGGGCTGCACCCCGTTGCTGACCACCTCGACGCCGGTCGGTACGGACACGGAGACGTCGTAGGTGGCCTTGTCGAGCGGGTGGTCGTTGCTCGGGAACCACCACCAGGCCGACTCGGGCTCGTTCACGGCGAGCGCCCCGTCGTCGGTGCGCGTCCAGCCGGTGTAGCCGCCGACCTCGGTCTCGGACGGCACGCCGGCGTACCGGACCACGATCGTGAGGTCCTGGCCCTTCGTGATGGTGCGGCTGGGGGTGACCACCAGCTCGTGGGCGCCCTCGGTGCGGGTGGTGGCCGCCCATCCGTTGACGCGGACCGACTCCACGTCGAGCAGGAAGTCCAGGTTGAACCGGGACAGGTCCTGCGTGGCCCGGGCCAGGATCGTGGTCGTGCCGCTGAGACGGTCGGTGCCGGGGTCGTAGCGCAGGCGGACGTCGTAGTGCTCGACGTCGTAGCCGCCGTTGCCGTAGTCGGGGAAGTAGGTGTCGCCCAGTCCCGGATCGCCGGGTTGCGGTACGGCGGCGGTGACGGTGGGCCGGCCCCAGCCCGGTAGGGCTGCGTGGGCGGGGGTGCCGGCCACCATGGTGCCGGCGCCGGTGAGGGTGACGGCCGCGACGGCCGCCCGGAGAACTCGTCGCACGGTGTGGACTCCCTCCATCGGGGTGTTCGCCCGCCCAACCTAATCGACGGCGATGAACCTGTCCGTCCCGGCGCGCTGTTGCGGCTGTTCACTTGATCTAAATGTTTCGATAGCATTACCGCCTGGTAACAACCGTTCCACCCCTGGCCACGCGCGCGGTCACGGATCCCACCACCCCTGCCCTGTGGAGGTCCGTCATGCCCCACCGCCCGCTGGCCCGCGCCCTCGCCGCGCTGGTCGCCCTGCTCGCCGCAACGCTCGGCGCGGTGTTCGCCGCCCCCGTCGCCGCCGGCGCCGCCACCACGAACCAGACCGCCACCGCGAACGCGAACCAGACCGCCGCCGCGAACCAGGCCACCGCCGCCGTCAACTACGTCGCGCTCGGCGACTCGTACTCCTCCGGCGTCGGCGCCGGCCCGTACGACTGGTCCACCTGCCTGCGCAGCCAGAAGTCGTACGCCCCGCTCTGGGCCGCCGCCCACGGTGTGTCCAACTTCGCGTTCCCGGCGTGCGGCGGCGCGGTCACGGCCGACGTCATCAACGGCCAGGTCGCTGCGCTCAGCGCCAGCACCACCCTGGTCACCATCACGATCGGCGGCAACGACGCCGGGTTCGCCGACGTCATCACGAGCTGCCGGTTCGGCAGCACCTCGACGTGCACCAACGCCGTCAACGAGTCGCGGGCGTTCGCCACCGGCACCCTGCCCGGGCGGCTCGACGCGACGTACGCGGCCATCCGGACGCGGGCGCCGAACGCCCGGCTGATCGTGCTCGGCTACCCGCGGTTGTTCGAGCTCAACTCCTGCGGGTGGCTCGCCATGAGCGTCTACAAGCGGACCATCCTCAACGACGCGGCGGACCTGCTCGCCACGGTCATCGCCGGCCGGGCCGCCGCGGCCGGGGCCACGTTCGTCGACACCCGGCCGTACTTCGCCGGCCACGGCGTGTGCGCCGGTGACCCGTGGATCAACGACATCAGCGGCGTCATCGAGGCGTACCACCCGGATGCCGACGGCTACCGGTACGGCTACCTGGCGGCGCTGAACGCGGTCACCGGCTGACGTACGACGGCGGCCGGCGGTCCGGTACCGGACCGCCGGCCGCCGCGTGTGCGTCGGTCAGCGCGCGGGGACCGGGACGAGGTCCTCCGTGGGAGCGGGCGCCACGGTACGCCCCGCGGCCCGGCGGCCGGAGGGGACGAACAGGGCGGCCACGGCGGCGGCCAGCGCGATGCCGGTGAGCAGCAGGAAACCGGTGGTGAAGCCGGCCTCCCGGGGCAGGCCGCCGGCCTGCGGGTGGGCGGTGACCACGCTGCTCACCACCGCGGCGCCGATCGCGCCGCCGATGGTACGGATGTTGGCGTTCATGCCGGTGGCCACGCCGGTCTGGCCGGGCGACACGTTGGCCACGATGAGGTTGGCCATGGAGGCGAACGCCAACCCGATGCCCACGCCGACGAGGGCGCCGGCCAGGCCGATCTCAAAACGGGTGTCGTGGGCGACGGTCAGGGTGGCCGAGGCGAGCACGTTGAACACCGCGCCGGTCGCCAGCTGCGCCTTGGCGCTGAACCAGGCCGACAGCCGGCCGGCCGCGAGGCCGGCCACGAACATGCCGACCAGCATCGGCAGCATGAGCAGCCCGGCCTGCGTGATGCTGGCGCCGAAGCCGTAGCCGGCGCTCGGCGGGGTCTGTACGAACTGCGGCACGAACGCGTACACGGCGAACATCGAACCGCCGTAGAGCAGGGCGACCAGGTTGGTGGTCCAGACGCCCGGCAGGCGCATCATCCGCATGTCGATCAGCGGGTTCGCGGAGCGCACCTCGGCGACCAGCCAGGCGACGAGCAGGACGGCGGCGAGCGCCAGGAGGCCGGCCACTCGACCCGAGGTCCAGCCCCAGGTCGCGCCCTTGCTGACGGGCAGCAGCAGCGCTACGAGCCAGCCTGAGAGCAGCAGGGTGGCCAGCCAGCTGATCCGGCCGGGCGTGCGGATCGGCGACTCGGGTACGAACAGCCGCGCCGCGAGCGCCGTCAGCCCGACGACGACCATGGGGATCCAGAACAGCCAGCGGTAGCCGAGGGCGGCGACGATCGGGCCGGCCAGGACGACGCCGAGACCGCCGCCGGCGGCGATGATCGCGGAGATCGCCGCGACGGCCGAGCTGACCCGCGCGGCGGGGAACTCGTCGCGGATGATCCCGAAGGAGAGCGGGAAGACCGCGCCGCCGATGCCCTGCACGACGCGGGCGATGATGAGCACGCCGATGCTGGGCGCGATGGCTGCCAGGAGGCAGCCCAGCGCGAGCGCGGCGAGGGAGACGACGAGCATCCGCCCCTTGCCGACCATGTCGCCGATCCGGCCGAGGATCGGCGTGAAGATCGACGCGGACAGCAGGTAGGCGGTCAGCACCCAGGTCACGGTGTTCTGGGACGTGTGCAGGTCGTGCTGGATGGTGGGCAGCACCGGGGTGATCAGCGACTGGAGCATCGCGAAGAAGCCGGCGCCGGCCGCGAGGACGAGGAAGGTCAACCGGCGCGAGCCGCGTCGGATGGTCTCGGTCACGGAGGGAACTCCCGTTTCGGGTACGAGGAATGGGTGTGCCGGTGGCGGTGGGTGCCGCCGGCCGGTGTCAGGTCGGAGGGAGCGCGGTGGCCGCTCGGGCGGACCGTGTGGCGGGGTTCGGCGGCGCGGCCGGGCCGATCTCTCGGCGGTGGCGGCGCGAGCTGCCGCTGTCGAGCCGGATCACGGGCATGACGGCTCCTCGGTCTGAGGGTCTGGGTCGCCGGTCTCGCTCGGTGGGACCGGCCCGGAAGTCCGGAGTAAGCTATCCGGAGGCGCGGCTCCGGTCAGTTCCGGAGGGGCGCCTCCACTAAGCTATCGGAGGGGTGCCTCCGGTTGCAACCGAGGAGAGGTGACGTCCGTCATGGCCAGCGCCGACCAGCTGGGGGAATACCTCACGCGGCGTCCGAAGCGGGCCGACGCCCGCCGGAACTACGATGCGCTGGTCGCCGCGGCCCGGGAGGCCTTCGCGGCCGGCGGCGTCGACACCTCCCTGGAGGAGATCGCCCGCCGGGCCGGCGTGGGCATCGGCACCCTCTACCGGAACTTCCCCAGCCGCCGGGAGCTGTTCGAGGCGGTCTACGTCGACGAGGTCCAGGCCCTCAGCCGGTCCGCCGCCGACGTGGCGCACCTGCCCCCGTGGGACGCCCTCGCCGCCTGGCTGAACCGCTTCGTGGCGTACGCGGCGACCAAGCGGGCGCTCGCCGAGGAGTTGGCGCACAACTCCGAGGTCTTCCGCCGCTGCCGCATCGAGATCTACGCCGCGGGGGAGCCGATGCTGCGTCGCGCCCAGGAGGCCGGGGTGGCCCGGGCGGACGCCACCTTCGACGACGTGCTGCGGCTCATCAGCGGCATCGTGGCCTTCCAGTTCCCCGAGCCGGGGCAACGTGACCGCGTGCTCGCCATCGCCCTGGACGGCCTGCGCTACCCGGCGGCCCAGGGCTGACCAACGGCGCCCCAAGGTGCCAGCGGGCGTCCGCCCGGCGGGCCGGCCGCGGAAGCCCACGCCGGTGACCCGGGATGTCAGCGGTGGGCGGTGCGGGGCCGGTCCCACGGGCCGGTGATGGCGAACACGTAGCCCGGGGTCTGGATGTTGGCGAAGAGGATCCTCCCGTCGGCGCTGAAGGTCGGGCCGGTGAACCCACTGCCGTTGAGGTCGTTGCGGGCCAGCGGGTACGCCCTGCCCTGCGCGGTGACGCCGACCAGGTGGGACACGCCCTCGCCGTCCTCGGCCAGGATCACCCCGCCGTACGGGGAGGCGGTGATGCTGTCCGGTCCGTCGACGGCGTGGCCGTCCTCGTCGGGGTTCCGGTGCACGCCGAAGACGGTCGTCAGGGTGACCGTCTCGGTCTTCGGGTCGTAGAACCAGACCTGGCCGTCGTGGTCGGCCGTGCTGCCGTCGTCGGTGCGGGCGAAGCTCGCCACGAAGTACGCCCCGCCGTCGCCCCACCAGGCGCCCTCCAGCGTGTGGCTGCGCGTCACCTGGTCGTCGGTGAGCTGCCGGCGTACCGGGACGGTCCGCGCGTCCCGGTCCGGCACGTCCAACCAGGTCACCCGGTACCGGGTGCCGGGCCTGGTGGCCTCGGCCAGGTCGGCGACGTGCCGGCTGCCCTGCCAGCAGCTCATGGCCGCGAGATCGCCCACGGTGCCGCCGTCCGGGCGCTGGGCGAGGGCGCGCATGGCGCCCTTGCCGGCCCGGAAGCGGTGCGGCGGGGTCCACCGGTAGTAGAGGCCGTTCGGGCCCGCGGCGTCCTCGGTCAGGTAGATCGAGTGGGTGTACGGGTCGACGGCCACCGCCTCGTGGGCGAAGCGGCCGAGGAACGTCAGCGGGATCGGGTCCAGGTTGGCGGACCGGTCGTGCGGGTCGACCTCGAAGACGTAACCGTGGTCCCTGAGGTAGCGGCCGCCCGCGCGCTGCTCGCTCTCCTCGCAGGTCAACCACGTGCCCCAGGGGGTGATGCCGCCGGCGCGGTTGTTGTGCGTGCCGGCCAGGCTCACGTACTCGCGCAGTCGCCGGCCCTCGGCGTCCACCTCGATGGTGGTCGTGCCGCCGCCCGCGCCCGGGTCGTACGTGAGCCCGGCCAGCGCCGGCACCGGGAACGGCTCGTCGCCGCCGACCTCGTGGTTGTTCACGAGGACGGACCCGTCGCGGCCGAGGAAGCAGCCGGTGCCGTCGGCGGCGCTGGGTGTGCGCTGGCCGGATTCGAGTGTGGTCACGCCGGCGCGGGCCACGATCGTGTACGAGAAACCCGGCGGCAGGGCCAGCAGGCCGGCCGGGTCCGGCACCAGGTCGCCGTAGCCGACCGCCGCACTGCTCGCGGCCGGCGCCACAGCCGGTCCCGCGATCGCCTCCAGGCTGGCGCCCACCACGACGCCGAGACCACCGGCCGCGCCGGTGCGGAGCAGCGTGCGCCGGGACGTGGGGGAGGAGGTCACGATCGTTGCCTTCCTGTCGCGCGTTCATCGGGTACCGCGACACAGGCAAGTGACGTGGAGGGAACGGCCGCTGCCCTCGTGCCGGTCCTCGGGTGAACAGTGGGTCAACGCTTGGCGCGGGCGCCCTGCTCAGGCGTCCGCTATGCCAGATCGTGCCCTGGCCGGAACTTCACGTTACCGCCGCGTAACTTGTCATTGACGTTTCTGAATTGTTGCCCGCATCATCGATCCACGGTCGATCGGACACCCCACCCGTCCCCCGGTTCCGCCGGGTGCCTCCCACCGGAGGTGCAGCCATGCTGCTCCGAAAGACCGCCCTCACCGTCGCCCTGACCACCGCCGCCGTCCTGCTCGCCCCGGCCGCCGCCGGCGCGGCCCCGGCACCCGACCGCGCCGCCGCGGCCCCGGCGCCCCACCGGGCCGCCGCGGCGCCGCCGGACCGGGCCGTGGCGACCACCGCCGCCGCGCGGACGGTCATCGTCGTCGGTGGACTCAGCGGGATCGCCGCCGCCTACGAGCCGCTCGCGGCCCGGCTGCGCGCCGACGGTCACCGGGTCTTCGTCTACCAGCTGCCCGGGCTCGGGCTCGGCGACATCACCGCCTCGGCCCGGGCGTTCGCCGGCTACGTCGACCAGGTCCGGGCCGTCACCGGCGCGGCCACGGTCGACCTGGTCGGCCACTCCGAGGGCGGGCTCGTGTCCCGCTACTACCTCAAGCGGCTGGGCGGCACGGCCGCCGTCGGCCGCTACGTCAGCCTCGGCAGCCCGCAGTACGGCACGTACGTGGCGAACATCCTGGCTTTCCTCGGTCTCGGCAGTTGCGCGGGCGTCGTCGCCTGCCAGCAGATGTCGATCGGGTCGGCGTTCCTCGCCGACCTGAACGCCGGCGACGACACACCGGGCCCGGTCCGGTACACGGCCGTGCGCACCCTCCAGGACGAGCTGGTCCGGCCCGTCGACAACGCCACCCTCCGGGACGGGGCCACCAACGTGCTGATCCAGGCGTACTGCCCGCTGCGCGTCGTGGGACACCTCGGGCTGGTGCTCGACGGAACCACGTACACCGTCGTCCGCGACGCCCTCGCCGGCGCCCCGGTGAACCCCTCCTGTTTCGCGCTCTGACCACGACCGGCGGGCCGGTCACCGGCCCGCCGGCCCGGCCGGTCAGGTCGCCTTCGCGAGCGCCTCGAACTCGTCGTCGGTGAGCTGCACCTCGGCGGCGGCGACGTTCTCCTCCAGGTGCGCCACCGAGGATGTACCCGGGATGGGCAGCATCACCGGCGACCGGCGCAACAGCCACGCGAGCGCGAGCTGCGCGGGCGTGGCGCTGTGCTCCGCGGCGATGGCGTCGAGCGGCCCGCCGGGGCGGGCCAGGTTGCCGGTGGCGATCGGGAACCACGGGATGAACGCGAGATCGTTGCGCTCGCAGTGCTCGAGCACGTCCTCGAAGTGGCGGTCGGCCAGGTTGTAGAGGTTCTGCACCGACACGATCGGCGTGATCCGCCGGGCCGCCTCGACCTGCTCGACGGTCACCTCGGACAGGCCGACGTGCCGGATCTTGCCCTCCTGCTTGAGTAGCGCCAGCTCGCCCAGCTGGTCCTCCAGCGGGACGGTCGGGTCGATGCGGTGCAGCTGGTACAGCGGAATGCAGTCGAGGCCGAGGTGGCGCAGACTCAGCTCGCACTGCTGGCGCAGGTACTCCGGGCGCCCCAGCGGGCGCCAGTCGCCCGGGCCGGCGCGGGTGAAGCCGGCCTTGGTCGCGATGACCAGGTCGTCGGTGTACGGGTGCAGCGCCTCGCGGATCAGCAGCTCGGAGACGAACGGCCCGTACGAGTCGGCGGTGTCGATGAACGTGACGCCGAGCTCGACGGCCCGGCGCAGCACCCGGACGGCCTCCGCCGGGTCCTTGGGGTCGCCCCAGACACCCGGCCCGGTGAGCTGCATCGCCCCGTAGCCGAGACGGTCGACCTGGAGGTCGCCGCCGATCCGGTAGGTGCCGGAGGCCTTCGCGGGCTGCGTGCCGGCCGTCATTGCCATGCCTGGTCCTCCATCGCTGGAATGCTCCTCACGCAAACGTAGTGCGGTGTCCACGTGCCTTCACCGTGATCCGCCACCGCGCGCCCCGACGACCGGTGACGCGAGGCGGCGTCGGCTACGCGCTAGCGGGCCACCCCCCGACTCTGCTACCCCTGATCGAGGTCGATGCACGGCGGGGAGGCCGGAATGTGGGGGCGGTCGAGGCCGGATCCGCTGCGGCGGCTCCGCGGGCGGAGGGACAGGCCGGCCGGCGCCGGGCCGTCCGACGCGGCTGACGACGCCGAGGTGCTGTTCCAGCTGGCCGTCACCGTCATGGGTGTGGCCGAGCGGTCCGGCGACTACCGGATGGCCGATCAGGCGCAGGCCCTGTTGGAGCGGGCGCTCGCGCTCACACCGGCCGGCCGGCCGGAGCG
Organism: Micromonospora costi; assembly: GCF_003626655.1. Classification (GTDB taxonomy): domain Bacteria; phylum Actinomycetota; class Actinomycetes; order Mycobacteriales; family Micromonosporaceae; genus Micromonospora; species Micromonospora costi. The sequence continues at coordinate 598,456 of NZ_RBAN01000002.1, read as the reverse complement.
GCCCGCGTACCTCACCGCGCTCGGCCGGGTGCACCGCGACCAGTTCCTCCACCTCGGCTGGCGCGGCGGCCTCCAGGCGGCGATCGACACGCACCGGGAGAGCCTGGAGTCGACGCCCCCGGGCGCACCCGAGCGGGCGGAGCGGCTGTTCCACCTCGGCAACGTGCTCGGCGACCGCTACGGGTTGACCGGCGACGAGGCCGTGCTGCACGAGTCGGTCCAGCTGCTCGACGAGGCCGCGCGCGTCGCCCCGGACGGCTCGCCGCTGCGGGCGATGGCCCGCGTCAACCTCGCCCAGCGGCTGCGGGACCGCTGGCGGCGACGCCGTGACCCGGCGGACCTGCACCGGGCCGTCGACACGCTCGGGGCGGTGGTTGCGGGCGGGGCCGACCCGCGGATCGTCGCGCTGCACGCCACGCTCACGGCCGAACGCTTCGCGTACACCGGCGCCCTCGGCGACCTGGACGCGGCGATCGGCGCCAACCAGGCGGCCCTGGCCGGCGGGGACCTGCCCGACGAGTGGGGCGGCATCGTGCGGGTGAGCCTCGCGGCGCTGGTCGGCGAGCGGCACGAGCGCCGGCACGACCCGGCCGACGTGGACGCGGCGGTCGAGGCGTACCGGGCGGCCGTGGACGGCGGACCCCGCCACGGCGGGCCGGACCGGGCCGCGCTGGCACAGGCCGCCGGCCGGATGCTGGAGGCCCGCTACGAGCGGCACCGGCGGGCCGACGACCTACACGAGGCGCTGCGGCTGCTGCGGGAGGCGGTGGCCGGCGCCGACGATCCGGTCGACCGGGCGCAGCGTCTCGGCGACCTCGGCTACACGCTCGGCCGCTGGCACGCCGACCTGGCCGGCGTCGCGTCCCAGCGGGAGGCCGTGGACGTGCTGACCGAGGCCGCGCGGCTGCTCCCGGCGCGCCATCCGGGCCGGCCCGACCTGTCGAACAACCTCGGCAACCTGCTGCGTGAGCTGGCCGAGCAGGCGGGGGAGCACGAGTTGCTGGAGCCGGCCGTCGCCGCGCTGCGCGCCGCCGTCGACGGGGCGGGGGACTCGCCGAAGCTGCCCCGTTACCTGTCCAACCTCGGGCTGGCGTTGCACCTGCTCTTCGGCCGTACGCAGGACGCGGCGACCCTCGCCGAGGCGATCACGGTGCTGCGTCGCGCGGTCGAGGCGTCACCGTCGGGACACCCGTACCGCCTGGAGACCCTCACCAACTACGGGTCCGCCCTGAACCGACGGGCCGAGCTGGCCGTCGACGACGCGCCGTCGCCCGGCGCGTCGCCCGCGGCCGAGGCGGCGCAGGACGCGCGGACCGCGGTCGCGGCGCTGCGGGAGGCGGCCGACCTCGCCCGGCGGGAGGCCGAGCCCGCGGAGCGTGCCCTGGTCGTCGGCACCCTCGCGCTCGCCCAGTTCCTGCGGTACCGGACCGCCGGTGACGCCGCCGCCCTGGACGAGTCCATCGCCCTGCTCCGGGGCCTCACCGAGGCGCTGCCGCCGTCCGCCCCGGGCGGGCACCGGCTGTTCACGAACCTCGGCAACGCGCTGCTCACGAGATTCCGACGGGCCCCCACCGGCCGGGACGCCACCGACATGCTGACCGCGTACCGGGCCGCGGTGGCCGCCGTGCCCGACGAACACCCGGACCGGACCATGTGCCTGCGGAACCTGGCTGCCGCGATCGAAGCGATCAGCGGCCCCTCGGGCGACGGGGACGCCGACCCGGGCGGCGCGGACCTCCCCGCCGTCGACCCGGCGGAGGCGACCGCCGCGCTGCGTGCGGCGGCCGCGGTCGAGTCGGCCCCGTCGCTGCTCCGGGCCGAGGCCGCGGAACGTTATGCCGCCCGCGCCGCGCAGGCCGGGGACCTGCCGGCGGCCCTCGACGGGTACGCCACCGCGATCGAGCTGATCGACCTGGTCGCCTGGCACGGCATGGACCCCGACGACCAGGCCCGGCTGCTCGCCCGGTTCCCCCACCTCGCGGGCGACGCCGCGGCGGTCGCGGTCGCGGTCGGCCGGCCGGAACGCGCCGTGGAGCTGCTCGAGTACGGCCGGGGTGTGCTGCTGACCCGCGCCCACGACGCCGGGGCCGACCTCGCGGCCCTCCGGGAGCGGGCGCCCCGGCTGGCTGCCCGGCTCGCCGAGGCGCAGGCCGCGCTCGACGGCCTCGACGCGGCCGGCGCGATCGGGTCGGGCCGCGTGCCCGCCGTCGCGGCGCCGGCCGGGCCGGCGGGTGGGTCGGCGGGCGGGCCGGAACGCCGGCACGAGCTGGCCACCCGCCGCCGTGAGCTGCTCGCCGAGATCCGTGGCCTGCCCGGATTCGACGGCTTCCTGCGCCCACCCCCGTTCGCGGAGCTGGCGCGGTCGGCCGACGGCGGCCCGGTCGTTCTCGTCAACGTGGCCGCCCGGCGCTGCGACGCGCTGGTGGTCACCGGCGGCCGCGTCGAACCGGTGCCGCTGCCGGACCTGACCCTCGACGACCTGGTGGGGCGGGTCGCCGCCTTCCTCACCGCCGTCGCCGAGGTGACCGGAGCGGCGAGCGTCACCGGGTCGGCGGCGCAGCGGCGTCGCGCGGCCGCCCGGCGGGGCATCGCCGACACGCTGGACTGGTTGTGGCGGGTCGTGGCGGCCCCGGTGCTCGACGCGCTCGGCCCGGCCGCCACCGGCCCGGACCAGCCGCGGGTGTGGTGGTGCCCGACGAGCCTGCTCACCCTGCTGCCCCTGCACGCCGCCGCGCCGATCGGTGGCGGGGACGGGGTGCTCGACCGCGTCGTGCCCTCGTACACCGCGTCACTGCGCGCGCTGCGGCACGCGCGCCGCGCGGTCCCGGCCGGCGCGGCGCCGGTCACCTCGGCGCTCGTCGTCGGCATGCCGCAGACACCGGGCCTGCCCGACCTGCCCGGCGCGGCCCGGGAGGAGGAGATCGTCCGCCGGCACGTGGCCCACGTGACGGCGCTGACGGGCCCGGCGGCCACCCCGGCGGCGGTGCTCGCGGCGCTGCCCGAGCGGCCGGTCGCCCACCTCTCCTGCCACGGCAGCCAGGACCTCGCCGCCCCCACCCGGGGCCGGCTCGCGCTGGCCGGCGGGCCGCTGCACGTCCGGGACCTGTGGCGTCCGGCCGGCGGGTCGGCCGCGCTCGCCGTCCTGTCGGCTTGCGACACGGTACGCGGCGGCGCCCGCCTTCCGGACGAGGCGCTGACCCTCGGCACCGCCTTCCAGCTGGCCGGGTTCCGGCACGTGATCGGCGCCCTGTGGTCCATCTCGGACGCGCTGACCGTGCAGCTGTGCGCCGAGTTCTACGCGGGGCTCGCGGTGCCCGGCGGCATCGACCCGGAGCGCGCGGCGCGGGCCCTGCACCGGGCGGTGTGCCAGATGCGCGCCGCCCTGCCCGGCCTGCCGGACCTCTGGGCCGGCTACGTCCACATCGGCCCCTGACCGGCCGGGCGTCAGCCCGCCGGGGTGGACGGGCCGGCGGCGGCCGTGGGGCCCGCGCCCGTGGGGCCGGCCACGGTCGGGGCGGACGAGGCGGCGGCGCCCGCGGCCGCGCGTCCCGGCGCGTACCAGGTCACGCCCACGGCCGCGACCAGCAGGGCCGTGCACACCAGCACCAGCCGCACCCCGGTGCGCAGCGCCCGGGCCGCGGCCACCGCCTCGCGGTGGTCACCGAGCGGGGCCGGTGGCAGCGCGGCCACCGGTGTGACGGTCAGCGGCCCGTGCGCGGCGCGCAGCAGCGCCAGCGCCCCGGCCACCCCGGCCGCGACCGCGGCCAGGAGCAGCACGCCGACCAGGCCGCCCCACCCCGGTGCGAGGGCGGTGACGTCGGAGCGGCCGCGGATCAGGCTGAACCCGACCAGCGCGGCCAGCAGCCCGCCCAGCCCGTTGCGCCACGACAGCGCGGCGGCCCGGACCCGCGTCAGCTCGCCACGTAGCAGGCCGGCCAGCTCCTGCGCCCGGCGCAGATCGGCGACGGTGGCGGGCGGCCCCGGGCGTAGCCGGATCACCGGTCGACCTCCAGCAGCAGCGTCCAGTACGCGCCGCAGCCGGACAGTCCCGCCGGCCGTGCCGGGTGGTCGGCCTCGCACGTGCACAGCAGGGTGCGGTAGCCGGGATCGTCGCCCGCACCGGCCGCCTCGTGCCGGTAGACCTCGTCCACCACGGGGACGGTGATCGGGTGCCGGCAGCGCGGGCAGTCCCCGCTGAGCAGCACCGCCGGCCCGAACTCCCGGGCCGTGAACGTCTCGGCGGCGCGGGCCGCGTACCCGTCGTCGGTGACCTCGGCGTAGGGCAGCGGGCCCAGACCCGCCACCGGCTCGCGATCCTGCAACGCCTGCCTCCCGATCCCGGCCCGTACGGACCGTCCACGGTAGTCGCCGCGGGCGCGCCGGTCACCCGCCGCGCGGCCCCACCGGGCCCCGGTGGGCCGGCGTCGGGAGGGCGACAGTCGGGCCGCAACCGCCCAGCCCGGAGGAAACGGGGCGGACCGGCGAGCCGGATTCGTCGAGCGCCCGGTGCGGCGGCGCGGCCCGTGCGACGCTGGGCCCGTGCCGGCGACGCCGCCCGCCCGGGCGGGCGGCCACCGGCGGTGCCACGGCGGGAAGGGGCAGCCCATGGCGGGAGTGCCGCAGGTCGACTTCGCGCTCGACACGTACGAGTGCATCGTGCTGTATCCCGGCGCGGCCGGGCGGGCCCTGCCGGCCGAGACGATCCAGCGGCTGCAGGCCGAGCACGCCGAGCACATGCAGGCGTTGCAGCGGCGGGGGATCATCCTGGTCGCCGGTTCGGTCGACGGCCCGGCTCGTAACCCGGAGCCGCCCATCGGGTTCGGGCTGGCCCGCACCGGTTCGGTGGACGACGTGCGCAGCGTGATGGAGGCCGACCCGGCGGTGCAGGCCGGTCTCTACCGGGTCGACGTGATGACCTTCCTCTGCCCGGCCGGCTCGCTGGACTTTCCCCTCGCCAAGACCGAGAGCTGACCCCGGCGGCGGGCCCGCCGCGCGCCCCGGGAGCCCGTTCCGGTAGCCGGGCGCCGGCCGGCCGCCGTCGCGGCCACGGCCTGCCCGGGAGGACCCCGGTGGCCGGCGCGGCCGGGGGGCGTACGATTCCCGGCGCGCGGTCGCCGTTGCCCGCCAGCCACAACGTTCCCCGCTGCGGTCCCGCCCGCCCATGAAGGCGCGCGCCGCGCGACGGTGGAGAATTGTTCCGCAGCCCGCAAGGGGTCGGTCAGCAGCCCGACCCGGAGGAGAGACTAGCCTGATGGGCGTGACACGCCGCGCGAAGATCGTCTGCACTCTCGGCCCCGCAACCTCGTCCCCGGAGCGCATCCGGGGGCTCGTCGAGGCCGGGATGAACGTGGCGAGACTCAACTTCAGCCACGGCACCCACGCCGACCACGAGTCCGTCTACCGGCTCGTCCGGGAGGCGGCCGAGGCCGCCGGTCAGCCCGTGGCCGTCCTCGCCGACCTCCAGGGCCCGAAGATCCGCCTCGGCAAGTTCGCCGACGGCCCCTACGAGTGGCGCACCGGCGACTCCGTCGTGATCACCAGTGACGACGTCATCGGCACCAAGGAGCGGGTCTCCTGCACCTACAAGAAGCTGCCGCAGGAGGTGAAGCCCGGCGACCGGCTGCTGATCGACGACGGCCGGGTCGCCGTCGAGGTCACCGACGTGCAGGGCAACGACATCCGCTGCCTGGTCACCGAGGGCGGGCCGGTCTCCAACAACAAGGGCGTGTCCCTGCCCAACGTGGCGGTCAGCGTGCCGGCCCTGTCGGAGAAGGACGCGGAGGACCTGCGGTTCGCCCTGGGGCTCGGTGTCGACATGATCGCCCTGTCGTTCGTCCGCTCGGCCGACGACATCAAGCTCGTGCACGCCATCATGGCCGAGGCCGGGGTGCAGCGGCCGGTGCTCGCGAAGGTCGAGAAGCCGGAGGCCGTGGACCACCTGGAGGCCATCGTGCTGGCCTTCGACGGTGTGATGGTCGCCCGCGGCGACCTCGGCGTCGAGCTGCCGCTGGACCAGGTCCCGCTCGTGCAGAAGCGGGCCGTGCAGCTCTGCCGGGAGAACGCGAAGCCGGTCATCGTGGCCACCCAGATGCTCGACTCCATGATCGAGAATTCCCGCCCGACCCGCGCCGAGGCGTCGGACGTGGCCAACGCGGTGCTCGACGGCGCGGACGCGGTGATGCTCTCCGGCGAGACCAGCGTCGGGAAGTACCCGGTGCTGACCGTCAGCACCATGGCCAAGATCGTGACGACCACCGAGTCCGGCTCCATCGCGGTGCCCCGGCTCCAGCACGACCCGCGTACGCACGGCGGGGCGCTCACCGTGGCCGCCTCCTCGATCGCGCGGGCCATCGGCGCCAAGGCGATGGTCGCCTTCTCCCAGACCGGCGACACCGTCCGGCGGCTCAGCCGGCTGCACTGCGACCTGCCGCTGCTGGCCTTCACGCCCGTGCCAGAGGTGCGCAACCAGCTCGCCCTCTCCTGGGGCGTCGAGACGTTCCTCATGCCGTTCGTCGAGCACACCGACGACATGTTCCGCCAGGTCGACCAGGCGCTGCTCGGCCTCAACCGCGCCAACCCGGGCGACTACGTGGTGATCGTGGCGGGCAGCCCGCCCGGCACCCCGGGCTCGACCAACACGCTGCGCGTACACCAGCTCGGCTCGCTGGTCGACGCGGCGTCGGCGCGGGCGCTGCAGTGAGCGGTCCGACGGTCGCGGTCGGCCAGGCCGCCGTCGACCAGCTGCTCGAGGTGCTCGACCTCGAGCACACCGGCGAGATGACCTTCCGGGGGATGAGCCCGCCGGTGGGGCCGCAGCGGGTGTACGGCGGGCAGGTCGCCGGCCAGGCGCTGGTGGCCGCCGGCCGCACCGTGGACGCGGAGCGTTTCGTGCACTCGCTGCACGGCTACTTCGTCCGGCCCGGTGACCCGGCCGAGCCGATCGAGTACCAGGTGGAGAACGTCCGCGACGGCCGCTCCTTCTCGGTACGCCGGTCGGTGGCCCTCCAGCACGACAAGCCGATCTTCTTCATGTCGGCCTCGTTCCAGCGCGCCGAGGAGGGGCTGGACCACCAGGCGCCCGCCCCACCGGACGTCCCCGGCCCGGACGAGGTGCCCACCATGACCGACCGGCTCGCCCGCTACCCCGAGCGGCTCGGCATCTGGGCCCAGATCCCCCGTCCCATCGACGTCCGCTACGTCGGCGAGCCCGGCTGGGTACGCCCCGGCGACCGGCCCGCGAACCCGCACCAGCGGGTCTGGATGCGCATCGACGGCAAGCTGCCGGACGACCCGCTGCTGCACGCCTGCGCGCTCACGTACGCCTCGGACCTGACGCTGCTCGACTCGGTGCTGTCCGTGCACGGCGAGGTGTGGGGCCCGGGCGGCGTCGTCGGGGCGAGCCTCGACCACGCGCTGTGGTTCCACCGGCCGTTCCGCGCGGACGAGTGGTTCCTCTACGACTGCTGGAGCCCGTCGGCGTCCGGCGCGCGGGGGCTGGCCACCGGCCGGATGTTCACCACCGACGGCCGGCAGATCGCCAGCGCCGTGCAGGAGGGTCTGCTGCGCCGCGTGGGCGACTGAGCGCCGGCGGGCCGCCGAGGGGCGGCGGCCGGGGCGGCCGGACGGGCGGCTAACCTTGCCGCATGCGCCTCTCCGCCCGGGTCGACTACGCCCTTCGCGCGGCCGTCGAGCTGGCGGCCACGGCCACCGGGCCCGGCCGGAGCCGACCGGTCACCGCCGAGCAGATCGCCCGGGCGCAGGAGATCCCGCCGAAGTTCCTGGAGAGCATCCTGCTCCAGCTGCGCCGCGGTGGCATCGTGCACGCTCAGCGCGGCCCGGAGGGCGGCTACTGGCTGGCCCGTCCCGCGAACGAGATCTCGCTGGCCGAGGTCATCCGCGTGATCGACGGGCCGCTCGCCCACATCCGCGGGCAGCGGCCCGAGCAGCTCGGCTACCACGGCGCGGCGCGCGCCCTGCAGGAGGTCTGGATCGCCCTGCGCGCCAGCGAGCGGGAGATCCTGGAGCTGGTGACCGTCGCCGACGTGGCGGGCGGCGCTCTTCCCGCGCGGGTCACCGAGCTGGCGGCCGACCCCCGCGCCTGGACCTGAGTCACCGGTAGCCGGTGACGGCGCGCCGGCCCGTCCCATCCATCGATCAGGCACTTGACCGGAGCCCGTCCGTGCCGCATTGTCGACCAAGCCGATAGGACTTGCCGAAAAGTCAGGGGAGCTCGTGCGCAAGCTACTGGTCCTCGCCCTGGTCGGGCTCGCCGCGCAACTGGTCGACGGTTCCCTCGGGATGGCGTACGGGCTGACCTCCTCGACCCTGCTGCTCGTCGCCGGGGTCGCCCCGGCCGCCGCGTCCGCCTCGGTGCACCTCGCCGAGATCGGCACCACGCTCGCCGCCGGCGTCGCGCACTGGCGGTTCGGCAACGTCGACTGGCGGGTTGTGGCCCGCATCGCCGTGCCGGGCGCGCTCGGCGCCTTCGCGGGCGCCACGTTCCTCAGCTCCATCTCCACCGAGTCCGCCGCGCCGTGGATGGCCGGGATCCTGCTGGCGCTCGGCGCGTACCTGCTGATCCGGTTCTCCCGGCCGCTGCGCGCCGCCCGCGCCGCCGGCCGGCTGCGCGGCCGGTTCCTCGGCCCGCTCGGTCTGGTCGCCGGCTTCGTCGACGCGACCGGCGGCGGTGGCTGGGGTCCCGTCGCCACCCCGGCGCTGCTGGTCTCCGGGCGGCTGGAACCGCGCCGGGTGATCGGCTCGGTGGACACGGCCGAGTTCGTGGTGGCCGCCGCCGCGAGCGCCGGCTTCCTCATCGGCCTCGGCTCCGAGGGCTTCCTGCTGCCCACCGTCGCCGCACTGCTGGTCGGTGGCCTCATCGCCGCGCCGGTGGCCGCCTGGCTGGTGCGGATCGTCCCGGCCCAACTGCTGGGCGCCGCGGTCGGCGGCGTGATCGTGCTGACCAACGCCCGGACGCTGCTGCGCGTTGGCAACGTGGGCGGCGGCCTCACGGCCCTGACGTACGGGCTGCTCGCCGCCGGTTGGGTCGCCGCCCTGGCCCTGGCCGTGCGGGCGCTGGGGGGCACCCGCCGGGCCCGGGCCTTGGCCGGCGCCGCCCCCGGTAGCGCCGCGTCGCGCCCGGTGGCCGTCGGCGCCGACGTCTGACGCCCCGGCCCGTCGGGTGATCAGCGCGCCCCGGCGTGCCGTCACACCGCGTGACGTCACGGAACGTCACCTCCCGCCGGACCCGCCCCACCGCCCCTTCCGACGCTTTGCTCTGCACCCGCCGATGCACCACCGCGCTGAGCTGCCGCTGGAGCGGAGTGGCCGCGAATCGGCGCAGCGGTGACGGTCACGCACCGTGCCTGGTGCATCCAGGGGTGCAGAGCAAAGGCGCCGACGGGGGATGTCGACGCCCTCCGGCGCGGTGACGCCCCGTGACGAGCGGTGACCGGGATGGCGGTGCCGCGAGGTCAGCGGGCCAGCAGCTCGTCGGCCCCGGTCCGCAGCAGCTCCCACGCCTCGTCGACGTGCGCCTCCGTGGTGTACGGCGAGCCCACCGCCAGCCGCAACGTGTGCGCACCGTCCACCCGCGTGTGCGTGAGGTGCACCCGGCCGGTGCCGTTGACCCGGGCCAGCAGCGCGGCGTTGACGTCGTCGCCGCTACGCAGCCGGAAGCAGACCAGCGAGAACGGATGCGGCGCGGCCAGCTCGAACCGGTCGTCGGCGCGGACCCGGTCGGCGAAGCGGGCGGCCAGCTCCACCCCGCGGCGGACGTGCGCCCGCAGCCCCTCCACGCCGTACCAGCGCAGCACGAACCAGAGCTTCAACGCCCGAAATCGGCGGCCCAGCGGCACCTGCCAGTCCCGGTAGTCGATCACCGCGCCGGACTCCGTGGCCGCGTTGCGCAGGAACTCCGGCATCACGGTCAGCGCCTCGATGAGCTCACCCCGGTCCGCCACCCAGAACGCGTCGCAGTCGAAGCCGGTGAGCAGCCACTTGTGCGGGTCGAAGCAGTACGAGTCGGCGTGCTCCAGGCCGGCGTGCGACCAGCGCAGCTCCGGGCAGACCGCCGCGGCGCCCGCGTACGCGGCGTCCACGTGCAGCCAGATCCCGTACTCCGCGCAGATCGCCCCGATCTCCGGCAGCGGGTCCACGGCCGTGGTGGAGGTCGTCCCGATGGTGGCCACCACGATCGCGGGCACGTCACCGGCCGCCCGGTCCGCCTCGATCGCGGCCCGCAGCGCCTCCGGGCGCATCGCCTGGCTGCCCGGGTCCACCTCGACCGCCCGGACGCCGTCGGCGCCCAGCCCGGCGATCCGGGCCGCCTTCTCGATGGAGGAGTGCCCGTGCGTCGACGTGTACGCCCGGTACCGCCGGTCGACGCCCACCTCACGCCACCGCCCGCCGCTGGCCCGGTGCAGCGCCGCGAGCGTGGCGACGAGGGTGGCCGAGGACGCCGAGTCCTGGATGACGCCGCCGCCACGGGTGTGCGACCGGAACCGCTCGGGCAGGTCGAGCAGCCCGGCGAGCCAGTCCATCATCACCGTCTCCAACTCCGTGCAGGCCGGGCCGGTGGCCCAGAGCATGCCCTGCACGCCGAGGCCGGAGCTGACGAGATCGCCCAGCACGCTGGGGCCGGAGGTGTTGGCCGGGAAGTACCCGAAGAAGCCCGGATGCTGCCAGTGCGTCAACCGCGGCGCGATCAGCGCGTCCAGGTCGGCCAGGACCGCGTCGACCGGCTCGCCGTGCGCCGTCGGGCCGGGCGGCAGGGCCGCCGCCACCGCGCCCGGCGGGTCGGGCGAGACCACCGGGCGTCGCCCCAGCGTCGACCAGTAGTCGGCGATCCAGTCCACCACGGCGTACCCGGCACGCCGGAACTCCTCGGGATCCATGTGCGCAGCCACCCGTGGAGTCGATCAACAATGTGGCCGGCTGGCAAGAGGGCGACCCGCCCCCGGCGGCAGGCACCGGGCCGCGGCCGCGGAATCCGCACAGCCCCGGCCCGGTGCGCCACACCGCGGCATCCCCGACCCGTCCCGACCGGGGATGCCGTACCACCACCGGCACCAAACCTAGGCGGCGTCCGGGTCGCGGGGGTGACGCCGGCGTGAAGATCGTGTTTCAGGCGTTCCGGCGCAGGCCGCCGGCCACCTGCTCGGCGATCAGCTCGTACGAGCGCACCCGGTCCTCGACGTCGTACACCATCGTGGTGATCATCAGCTCGTCCGCGCCGGTGCGCTCCAGCAGCTCGGACAGCTGCCGCCGTACCGTCTCCGGCGAACCCATGGCCTGCCCCTCCCGGCGCTGCACGACGAACTCCCGCTCCACCTCGGTGTACGGGTAGGCCGCCGCCTCCTCCGGCGTCGCGAGCGGCGCCGGACGACCCGACCGCAGCTTCAGGAACGACAGCGCCCCCGGCCCGGACAGCCACTCCGCCCGCTCGTCGGTGTCCGCGCAGATCGCGTTCACCGCCACCATGGCGTACGGCTTGTCCAGCCACTGCGACGGCCGGAAACTCTGCCGGTACAGCGCCAGGGCGGGCAGGGTGTTCTGCGCGCTGAAGTGGTGCGCGAACGAGAACGGCAGCCCGAGCAGGCCGGCCAGCTGCGCGCTGAAACCACTCGACCCGAGCAGCCAGATCGCGGGCTGCAGACCCCGACCCGGGGTCGCCGTGATCGGGCCCGGCTCCTCGCCGCTGAAGTAGTTCATGAGGTCGGCCAGCTCGCGGGGGAAGCCCTCGGCCGACAGCCCCTCCATGGTCCGGCGCAGCGCCAGCGCGGTCACCTGGTCGGTGCCGGGGGCGCGGCCGATGCCCAGGTCGATACGGCCCGGATGCAACGCCTCGAGGGTGCCGAACTGCTCGGCCACCACCAGCGGCGCGTGGTTGGGCAGCATCACGCCACCCGAACCGAGCCGGATCGTCGAGGTCGCCGCCGCGAGGTGCGCGATGAGCACGGCCGGCGCGGAACTCGCGATGGCCGGCATGTTGTGGTGCTCGGCCACCCAGAACCGGTGGTAGCCCAACTCCTCGGTGCGCCGGGCCAACTCGGTCGTGTGCCGCAGGGCCTCGCCGGCGGAGGCGCCGGTGGCGACCGGCGCAAGGTCAAGAACGGAGAGCGGTACGTCGATCACACGCTTCGCCAACCCGTCGCGTGCCGGATTTGTTCCCGCAAGCGACTCAGCCCACGCCGCGCGCCTGCTCGAAGATCAGACTCGTCTGCGTGTGCTGCACCGCCGGATCCACCGCCAGGTGGTCCAGCACGAAGTCCCGCAGCGCGTCGGCCGACGCCGCCCGTACGTGCAGCACGTAGTCCTCCGCACCGGCCACGTGGAACACCGACACCACCCCCGGGAACCGCACCGACCGGGCCCGGAACGCGTCCACCACCGGCCGCTCGTGCGCGCTGAGCCGGACCGACACCAGCGCCTGCAACGGCAGGCCCAGCGCCGCCGGGTCGATCTCGGCGTGGAAACCCCGGATCGCCCCGCTCTCCCGCAGCGCCCGGGTACGCGCCAGACACGTCGACGGCGCCACCCCGACCCGCTCGGCGAGCGCGTTGTTCGGCAGCCGCCCGTCGGCCGCCAACTCGGTGAGGATCGCGCGGTCGACGTCGTCGAGGGCCGGAAACGACCGCAGATCGTTCGGTGCAGGGGTCATGCGAGCATCCTCCACCGAACGCAACCCTTCCTCAAATGCCATTCACAGAATCATGTTCGGATCTCTTGCGTGACATCAGCCTGATGTTCGACGCTTCCGCCATGACGACCGTGGACACCCGCGCCGTACACGCCGGACGCGACGACCTCACCGCCCTCGGCGTCCACGTCCCACCCATCGACCTGTCCACCACCAACCCGCTGCCCTCGGTCACCGCCGGCGGCGACGCCTACGAGAACCTCGCCACCGGCGGGACGCTGACGCCCGGCGACAGCGCCGTCTACCAACGGCTCTGGAACCCCACCGTGGCCCGGTTCGAAACCGCCCTCGCCGACCTCGAAGGCACCACCGCGGCCGTCGCCTTCGCCAGCGGCATGGCGGCCCTCACCGCCACCCTGCTCGCCGCCACCCGCGACGGCCACCGGCACGTCGTCGCCGTCCGCCCCCTCTACGGCGGCACCGACCACGTCCTCGCCACCGGCCTGCTCGGCACCACCGTCACCTGGGCCCGCCCCGACGAGGTCGCCGCCGCCGTACGCCCCGACACCGCGCTCGTCGTCCTCGAAACCCCGGCCAACCCCACCCTCGACCTCGTCGACATCGCCGCCGTGGCCCACGCCGCCGGCGCCGTGCCGCTGCTCGTCGACAACACCGTCGCCACCCCGGTGCTCCAGCAACCCGCCCGCCACGGCGCCACCCTCGTCCTGCACAGCGCCACCAAGAGCATCGGGGGGCACGGCGACGTCCTCGCCGGCGCGGTCGCCTGCGACGACGCCTGGGCCACCCGCCTGCGCCAGGTACGTGCCGTCACCGGCGCCATCCTCCACCCGCTCGGGGCGTACCTGCTGCACCGCGGACTCCAGACCCTGCCCGTCCGCGTCCGCGCCCAGCAGTCCGCCGCGGAGAAGCTCGCCGCCTGGCTCGCCCACCACCCCGCCGTCGAACGCGTGCACCACCCGTCCGTGCAGGACCCCGCCGGGCTCGTCGGCCGGCAGCTGAGCGGCACCGGCAGCCTGCTCGCCATCGAGGTACGCGGCGGCGCGCCCGCCGCCGCCACCGTCGCCGGCGCCTGCCAGCTCATCACCCACGCGGTGTCGCTCGGCGGCGTGGACACCCTCATCCAGCACCCCGCCTCGCTCACCCACCGCCCCGTCGAGGGCGACGCGAAACCGGCCGGCGGCCTGCTGCGGATCTCGGTCGGTCTCGAGGACCCCGAGGACCTGCGCGCCGACCTCGCGCAGGCGCTCGCCCGGATCGGCTGACCACCACCCGCGCGCGGGGGCGGCTCAGGCCAGGTCCCGGCCCGCCAGCACCCGCCGCGGTGAGCCCTCCCGGGCCACCCGCAGCATCGCCCGGCCGAGCCGGTCCGTGGTCGTCACCTGGTTCGGGAACAGCCGGCGCAGCAGCGGGAAGAGCGGACGGGTCACCGCGTACCCGAGCCGGTACCAGCGGGTCTTCGACACCACCCCGTGCGTCGGCTGGATAAATCCCGGTCGCGCCGCGTACCCGCGAGGCAGCAGGTCGAGCACCGCGTTCTCGGTACGACCCTTGACCCGCGCCCACATCACCCGCCCCCGCTCGGACGAGTCGGTGCCCACGCCGGAGACGTAGACGAACGTCGCGGCCGGGCTCACCTGCGCGAGCACCCGCGCCGCCGCCACCGGGTAGTCGTAACTGATCCGCGTGTACGTGGCCTCGTCCAGGCCCAGCGACGACACACCGAGGCAGTAGAAGCAGGCGTCCACGCCGACCAGGTCCTCGCGTACCCCGTCCAGCTCGCCGACGTCGGCCAGGACGATCTCGCGCAGCTTCGGGTGCCGCGCCCCGGTCGGCGTCCGCCCGATCACGAGCACCTCGCGGACGTCCTCGGCCAGCAGGCACTCCCGCAGCACACCCTGCCCCACCATGCCGGTGGCGCCGAAGACGACGATCCTCACCGGCCTGCCGCCGTCCCGCCGCCGGCCGCCACGAGCCGGGCCACCGCGTCGGTGACCACGTCCCGGCGCCGCGCCAACGCCTCCGGCCCGTCGGTGGGCGCCAGTTCGGCCGAGCCGAGCAGGGACAGCCCGATGACGAGCAGCAGCAACTCCTCCGGCGGGTAGCGGTCCGGCAGTTGGCCGGCACGCTGGGCGGCCGCGATGGCCGCCGCCTTGTCGGCGTTCGAGGCCACCACGGCCGGCGGCAGCGCGGCCATGCCGCCGCGTTCGAGGGAGTGCCACAGCAGCAGGCGCAGCGCCTGCGGATGCGTCTGGTTGCGGTCGAACAGACGGCCCGCGTACCCGGGCAGGTCGGCCGGGTCGATCGGTACATCCGCGACCGTGCTCACTACCAGCGCGTCGAAGACCGCGTCGAAGAGCTGGTCCTTGTTGCCGAAGTAGGCGTAGATCAGCGCCTTGTTCGCGCCCGCCGCGGCCGCGATCCGGTCCACCCGCGCCCCGGCGATGCCGCGCTGGGCGAACTCGTCGGCCGCGGCGGCCAGCAGCCGGCGCCGTGTCTCCTCTGCATCCCGGGCCATGCCGGCCACGATAGCCGACTAACCAGTTAGTTGCATAACCGCCGCGCGTCGTGCTTCACTCGACCAGGTAACCAACCGTTCAGTTACATAGCCCGAGGAGCAAGCATGAGCGGCTTCACCGTCCCCGATCAGTCCGGCCGCCTCGCCGTCGTCACCGGTGCCAACAGCGGCATCGGACGCGAAACCGCCCACCGCCTCGCCACGGCCGGCGTCGAGGTCGTCCTCGCCGTCCGCGACACCCGCAAGGGTCACACCGCCGCTGCGGGCATCCGGTCCACCACCCCCGACGCCCGACTCCACGTCGAGGAACTCGACCTGTCCCGCCTCGCCTCGGTGACCGACTTCGCCCGCCGCCTCACCGCCCGGGGCCGCCCCGTCGACCTGCTCGTCAACAACGCCGGCGTCATGGCCGTACCCACCCGGCACACCACCGCCGACGGGTACGAACTCCAGTTCGGCACCAACCACCTCGGCCACTTCGCGCTCACCGGCCGGCTCCTGCCCCTGCTCGCGGCCGGCGACCACCCCCGCGTCGTCACGCTCAGCAGCGGCACCCACCACGTCGGCCGCATCGACTTCGACGATCTGCAGAGCGAGCGCCGCTACGGCGCCAACCGCGCGTACGCCCAGTCGAAACTCGCCACGCTGATGTTCGCCGACGAACTCCAGCGACGCAGCGACCGCCACGGCTGGGGCCTGCTCAGCGCCGCCGCGCACCCCGGCGCCACCCATACCAACCTGCAGTCCGCCGGGCCCAGCCTCGGCCGCGACCGCACCCAGATCCCGTTCGTCACCCGGCTCACCATGCGGATCCCCGGCTTCTGGCAGGACGTCGACCAGGGCGCCCTGCCCACGCTCTATGCCGCCACCAGCCCCGACGCCGCCGGCGCGCAGTACTACGGCCCCAGCGGCCCGTTCGGCCTGACCGGCCAGCCCGCTGTGGCCCGCAAGTCCCGGCGCGCCCGCGACGCCTCCGTGGCCGAGCGGCTCTGGCAGGAGTCCGAACGGCTCACCGGCATCACCTACCCCCGCTCGGCGGTCCCCGCCGGCCGCTGACCCCCCGCCACCGGTTGTCTCCGCTGCCGGTTGTCTCCGGCGACCGGCGCGACGGGTCTCAGGACTTGGGGCCGACGTGCCGGTCGAGGGCGGCGACCGCGTCCCGGCGGGCCACCGAGAGCGAGTTGCGCCGGTTCATCCGCCAGGGGATGCCGAGCAGGTCGAGGGCCCACTGGCACAGCCCCATGATGTCGGTCGACTCGTTGACGAACATGTACCGCGGATAGACGTACGCCTTTCCACGCACCCGTACCCGGTTGGCGAAGCGGGCACCGTCGGAATGGAACAGCCCCCGTAGGAAGCTTCCGGCGTGAGCGATCAGGATCTCTCGTTGCCAGTCCGTGAGCACGATGGGCCGCTCATGCTTTTTCCCGGGGCCGTGCTGCGGCAGCAGACAGGGCCAGTGCTTGCCGTAACTCTGCACGCTGATCCACCCCGGATGCCGTACCCGCTGCACGCGTGCGGCGAGCACCGCCCGCATGGCGGCGTCACAGGCGTCGACCAGCCCCGGCCAGCTCCTGCTGCAGCTGATTCGCAGCACTGGCACGCGTGCGGACGTGACGAGGTGCCCGTCGCCCAGGTAGAGGCCGAGCAGGTAGGCGTAGGCCCCTGGATCTGTCGGATTCTCGTCATGCCGACAGCGGAAGCACCGGACCGCCGTTCCGCCGACCAAAGGCTCCGGTCGGTCACGGCACCAGTGCCACACCGTGCGATAGGGAAGTCGGACGCTGCGGGCGACGTCGGCGATGGTGGCTCCGGACAGGTAAAGCGATCGTGCGCGAGCGCGGATTTCGGGTGGGTGCACCGATCCAGCTTCAAACAGGCGTACGACAACTTGTGTCCCCGGTGGGATTCGAACCCACACTGTCGGAGGTTTGAGCTCCGTTTCTCTACCGGTTGGAATACGGGGACATCCTCGCGGAACGCTCTGGCGGCGTCTCACAGGGTACCCACTACGCTAAGGACGGCGACACCCGGCTGGGCGGGTGTCGGGTTCTGACTGGTGGGGGTAGGGCTGGTGGCCGAGACGCAGACGGATGCCGAGCGCAGGCGGGTACTGATCGCCGAGGACGAGGCGCTCATCCGGCTGGACCTCGCCGAGATGCTGGTCGAAGAGGGCTACGAAGTGGTGGGGGAGGCCGGCGACGGTGAGACCGCCGTCCGGCTCGCCGAGGAGCTGAAGCCCGACCTGGTCATCCTCGACATCAAGATGCCGATCATGGACGGGCTGGCGGCCGCCGAGCGGATCGCCGGCGCCCGGATCGCGCCGGTGATCATCCTGACCGCGTTCAGCCAGCGGGACCTGGTCGAGCGGGCCCGGGCGGCCGGCGCCATGGCGTACCTCGTGAAGCCGTTCCAGAAGAGCGACCTGGTCCCGGCCGTGGAGATCGCGCTCTCCCGCTACTCGGAGATCGCCGCTCTGGAGGCGGAGGTCGCCGGCCTGACCGACCGCCTGGAGGTCCGCAAGACGGTGGAGCGCGCCAAGGGCGCGCTCATGACGACGTACGGGATGACCGAGCCGCAGGCGTTCAAGTGGATCCAGCGCACGGCGATGGACCACCGGATGACCATGAAGGAGGTCGCCGAGCGGATCCTCGTGGAGACCGCCGGCGGTGACCTGCCCCGTCCCGCGTCCTGATCGGACGTTCGGGGGGCGCGGGTGTCGTCCCCGGTGGTTAGCATCCATCCATGTCGGTCCGTCCTGTGGTCGCGGTGCTCGGCCTGCTCGCCGTGCTGGTGGCCGGCTGCGAGCGTTCCGCCTCCCACGACGGTGACGTGCCCCAACCGGTCGCACCGGCCTGGCAGGCGGTGACACTGCCGGCGCCGCCGGGTCCGCCCGGTCGCGTGCTGCTGCGCGACGCGGTGGCGTGCGCGGGCCGGTGGTACGTGGTCGGTGGGGTGGCCGATCCGGCCGGTGCCACGCGGCCGGCGGCGTGGACCAGCCTCGACGGGTCCGCGTGGCGGAGCGTGCCGATCCGGGCCGACTCGTTCTACGGCAAGCAGAACGTGCTGTATTCGGTGGGGTGCCGCGACGGTGTGGCGGCGGTGATCGGCGCCAAGGTCGGTGGCGCGCACGGCTACCCGCGGGTGAGCACGTGGCGACAGCTGCCGGACGGCGGGCTCGTCGAGGTGCAGGCCCCGTTCGAGACGTACGGGGGGCCGAAGGCGATCAACGTGTCCCGGCTGGCCGGCGGGCCGGCGGGTTGGTTGATCGTGGGAAACCGGTCCAGCGGGGCGGCGTCGTGGGTGTCGTCGGACGCGGCGGAGTTCACGTTGGTCGAGGGGGCTCCCGAGCTGGCGAGCGATCCGTCCGGGGTGAGTTGGGCGTTCGACGGGGCGGCCGTGCCGGAGGGGTGGTTGGCGGTCGGCGGGTGGTTGCCGTCGGGGCGGATCGACCGGGATCCGGTGGTGTGGACGTCCGCGGACGGGCGTTCGTGGCGGCGGACGCTGCTGCCGGGCAGCCGTGACTACGAGGAGTTGCAGCGGGTCGCGGTCGTCGACGGCGTACCGGTGGCGGTGGGTCTGCGCGGCGGCGCGTTCGGCGCGTGGCGGCGGGACCCGGGCGGCTGGGTGGCGGCGGGCGTCTTCGGTCGGCGTGCCGCTGCCGGGGTGCCGGCGGTGACGGCGCTGGTGGCCGACGGGGGCCGGTTGGTGGCGGCGGTGGCCGACGGGGAGCGGCACGCGGTCTGGGTGTCGGCGGACCGGGGCGGGTCGTGGAGTGAGGTGACGGTGCCGGTCGCGGCGCCGGCGGGCGCGGACCGGGACGTGGCGGTGGTCGCGGTGGGTGACCGGTGGTGGCTCGCGGTGGACGACGGCGCGCGCTCCGGCTTCTGGTCGGCCCCGGCGCCGACCGGCGCGGGCCGATGAGGCGCGGGGCCGTCCGGCCGGGCGCGGGCCGATGAGGTGTTGAGCCCCGGTCCGGCGCGGACCGGTGAAGCGCCGACCGGCGGCGGGCCGGTGAGGCGCCGACCGGCGGCGAGCCGGTGAGGCGCTGAGGCGCGGCGGTCCCGCGCGCTCGGTTTGGCCGGGGCGGTGGGTGTCGACGGTCGTGGCGCGGCGGGTCGGGGTGGCGCGGTTTTCCGCCCGGAAGGCGCCCGGGGCAACGATGTGGCGCCGTCCCGGCAGGGCGTCACGACCGTTGGAGGGATTGACCTGTTACGGGCATCGGGTCGATCGCGCACGTCTTCGTAACGGTTTCGCAGACCCCGGTTTCAGGCCTTCCGAGACTGTGTGCGGTGTCGGTACGCTCCGCCATCACGAGCCGTAACGCAGGGGGCGTCCCTGCGGGGTGGGTGGATTCGCGGGTCTGCTGCTGTCCCCGTCACGTCGGGTCAGTCACGCCCGCACCCTGGAGGAGGTCAGGAAGCCGTGAGGCGAAGCTATGTACGGGCGCTGGGTACCGCCGCGCTCGCCGCGACCCTGGTTGTCGCAGCTGGTTGCCAGGATTCCGGTGGCGAGGAGGGCACCGCGTCCGGTGACTGTGGCGGCAAGATTGCGATCTTCGGTGCGTTCACCGGTGACAACGCGGGTCTGGTGATCCCGTCCCTGAACGGCGCGAAGCTCGCCGTGAAGCAGTTCAACGAGGCGAACCCGGACTGCAAGGTCACCATGCAGGAGTTCGACACCCAGGGTGACCCGGCGGTGGCGACCCCGTTCGCGAACCAGATCGCGGGTGACAACTCGTTCCTCGGCGTCATCGGTGGTCACTTCTCCGGTGAGTCGGACGCGACGATGCCGATCTACCAGGCCGCCGGCCTGGCGATGGTGGCCCCGTCGGCGACGCGTACCGACCTGACCCAGAAGGGGAACACCTCCTTCTTCCGGGTGGTCGGCAACGACGGCACGCAGGCCGGTGCGGTGGCGACGTACCTGAAGGCGCAGAACGCCCAGAAGGTCTTCATGATCGACGACGCCAGCGCGTACGGCGCGGGTATCACCGAGGAGCTGGGCAAGCAGCTCGGCCCGCTGGTGGTGAACAAGGACAAGATCCAGGAGCGGCAGGCGCAGTTCGACGCCACCATCTCCAAGATCAAGGCGGCGCAGGCCGACTACGTCTTCTACGGCGGTTACACCCGTGAGGCCGCTCCGCTGGTGAAGCAGATGCGCGCCGCGGGTGTGCAGGCCAAGTTCGTCGGCCCGGACGGTCTCTACGACCCGGCGTTCCCGGAGGGTGCTTCCGGTGGCGCCGAGGGCGCGATCATCACCTGCCCGTGCCTCCCGGCTGACAAGGCCGGCGGCACCTTCGCGGCGGACTACCAGAAGGAGTACAACATCCCGCCGGGCTCGTACGGTGCGGAGGGCTTCGACGCCGCGAAGATCTACCTGGACGCCTTCAAGGACGGAAAGAAGACCCGGGCGGACATCCTGGCGTACGTGAAGTCGTACGACAAGCAGGGCGTGTCGAAGTACATCAAGTTCGACGCGAAGGGTGACGTCGACCCGACCAAGGTCGTCATCTGGGCCTACCAGATCAAGGGCACGGCGATCGAGCCGCTGCAGGAGCTCAAGCTCAGCTGACGCCTAGGCGCTGGAGTGCGGCCGGGGTGGTGAACCCCGGCCGCACTCGATTCAAGGAGACCCCCGGTGCATTTCGATGAACTGATCGGTCATCTCGGCCAGCACACGGTCGACGGCCTGTCCAAGGGCGCGATCTACGCCCTGATCGCCCTTGGCTACACCCTCGTCTACGGCGTTCTTCGCCTGATCAACTTCGCGCACTCCGAGGTGTTCATGGTCGGTACCTTCGCGGTGCTGATCCTGTGGAACCAGCTCGGGGTCGAAAATAACCCGCCGATCGGCCAGGCGATTCTGTTCCTGGTGCTCGGTCTGCTCGTCGCGGCGGTCGCGTCGGGCGGTACGGCCCTGGCGCTCGAACGGATCGCCTATCGGCCGTTGCGCCGTAAGAACGCGCCGCCGCTGATCTTCCTGATCACCGCGATCGGTCTGTCGCTGGTCTTCGTGGAGCTCTTCGGGCAGGTGCTGCCCAAGCTGCTCGGTGGCGTCCTGCCGGCGGCGTTCGGCCGGCCCCGGCAGATCGTCGGTATGCCGACGATCATCGAGCAGAAGACCCTGTTCACCATCGGCAACACGGCGATCACGAACATCCAGCTGATCGTGCTCATCGCGGCGGTGGCGATGATGGCGCTGCTGGACTGGTTCATCAACCGCACCCGCTACGGCCGGGGTGTGCGGGCGGTGGCCCAGAACCCGGAGACCGCGGCGCTGATGGGCGTCAACCAGGAGCGCGTGATCATGCTGATCTTCGTGCTCGGTGGCATCATGGCCGGCGCCGCGGCGCTGTTGTGGAGCATGCGGTTCGGTTTCACCCAGAACAGCATCGGGTTCGTGCTCGGCCTCAAGGCGTTCACCGCCGCGGTCCTGGGCGGTATCGGTAACCTGCGCGGCGCGCTGCTGGGTGGCCTCTTCCTCGGCATCGTCGAGGTCTACGGCGCCACGCTCTTCGCGTCCAACTGGGAGGACGTCATCGCCTTCGTGGTGCTGATCGTGGTGCTGATGTTCCGGCCGACCGGTCTGTTGGGCGAGTCGCTCGGGAGGGCCCGCGCATGATCGACAAGATTCGCTCCGCCGACCGCCGTCGGGTGGGCATGCTGACCGCGGTCGGCGACCGCTGGCGGGCGCTGCCGAGGTGGCAGCAGGGCATCGGGCTGGTCGCCTTCCTGGCGATCCTGTACTACCTGCCCCTGCTCGGCATTCCGGGTCTGACCTGGTTGCGTACCGACTCGATCGAGGGCGGTAACAACTGGGCGGGCGTGCTCTTCGTCTGCGCCATCTACGTGCTGGTCGCGATCGGCCTGAACGTGGTGGTCGGTCTCGCCGGCCTGCTGGACCTCGGCTACATCGGATTCTTCGCGATCGGCGCCTACAGCGTGGCGCTGTTCGGCTCGGTGAACTCGCCGGTGGTCAAGTGGATCCAGCAGGAGTTCGACCTGCCGCCGACGTGGGCGGTGACCTGGGCGATCTGCCTGTTCATCGCGATCGTGCTGACGATGATCTCCGGCGTGCTGCTGGGCTGGCCGACGCTGCGGCTGCGCGGCGACTACCTGGCCATCGTGACGCTGGGCTTCGGCGAGATCATCCGGATCGTGGCCCGCAACGCCACCGGGCTGACCAACGGCCCGGTGGGCATCTCGGCCATCCCCGGCCCGGAGGGTGCGCCGTCGGCGGACAACAAGGTCTTCGGCCTGATCGACGCGAAGCCCTGGTACTGGCTGGCGATCACCTTCGTGCTGATCATGGTGTTCCTGGTTCGCCGGCTGGAGCACAGCCGGGTGGGCCGGGCATGGCTGGCGGTCCGCGAGGACGAGGACGCCGCCGCCGTGATGGGTGTGTACCCGTTCAAGTTCAAGCTCTGGGCGTTCGCCATCGGTGCGGCGCTCGGCGGCCTGTCGGGCTTCCTGTTCGGTAGCCGCAACGCGTTCATCGACCCGACCCAGTTCAACGCGAACCTCTCCATTCTCTTCGTCGCCATGGTCGTGGTCGGCGGCTCCGGCAACATGATCGGCGTCTCGCTCGGCGCGGTGCTGTTGGCGTACCTGCCGGAGCGGTTCCGCGACTTCGCCGACTACCGGTGGCTGGTCTTCGGTCTGGCCATGGTGCTGGTGATGATCCTGCGTCCGCAGGGCCTGATCCCCAGCCGGCGGCGGGCGCGGGAGCTGAAGGACCGTGCGGCGGAGGCAGAGGAGGTGCCCGCTCATGTCTGACGAGACCACCAGCACGTCGGCGCCGAAGATCCCGGCCCAGCCGGGACCGCGGCCGCTGTTGCTCGAGATTGACGACGTGACGCTCCGCTTCGGCGGTGTGGTCGCCCTCGACGGGGTCAACTTCCAGATCCACGAGGGCGAGATCCTCGGACTGATCGGGCCGAACGGCGCCGGGAAGACGACCTGCTTCAACGTGATGACCGGGGTGTACCGGCCGACGTCCGGGGCGGTCCGGTTCCGGGGCCAGAAGGTGACCGGCCGCAAGCCGCACCAGATCAGCCAGCTCGGCATTTCCCGGACGTTCCAGAACATCCGTCTCTTCCCCGAGATGACGGCGCTGGAGAACGTCATGGTCGGGACTGACTCGCGGCACAAGACCAGCGTGCCGGGTGCGCTGTTCCGGCTCTACCGGGTGCGGCCGAAGCCGGAGGAGCTGCCTCAGGTCACGGCCGAGTCCGGCATCGTCCGGACGTGGCAGCAGGTGCGGCGGTCGTTCGCCAAGACGTTCGGCCTGTCGCGGCACATCCTCGAGGAGCGGGCTGCCGAGGCGAAGGCCCTGGCGCTGCTGCGCTTCGTGGGGATCGCCGACCGGGCCAACGACGAGGCGCGCAACCTGCCGTACGGCTACCAGCGCCGCCTCGAGATCGCCCGGGCGCTGGCCACCGAGCCGAAGCTGATCTGCCTGGACGAGCCGGCCGCCGGCTTCAACCCGGCGGAGAAGGAGGAGCTGCTCACCCTGATCCGCAAGATCCGTGACATGGGCCTGACCGTGCTGCTCATCGAGCACGACATGCGGCTGGTCATGGGTGTCACCGACCGGATCGTGGTGCTGGAGTTCGGCCGGAAGATCGCCGAGGGGGCGCCCGCCGACGTGAGTCGCAACCCGAAGGTGATCGCCGCGTACCTGGGGGAGTCCGTCGATGACGCTGCTTGAGCTCGAGAACGTCACCGTTGCCTACGGCCGGATCGAGGCGCTGCACGGCATCAGCCTCACCGTCAACGAGGGCGAGGTGGTGGCCCTGATCGGCGCGAACGGCGCCGGCAAGACCACCACCATGCGGGCCATCTCCGGCACCCGGTCGCTCTCCGGCGGGAAGATCACCTTCAACGGTGAGGACATCAGCAAGCTGCGGGCGGACCTGCGGGTCGTTCGGGGTCTGTGCCAGTCGCCCGAGGGGCGGCAGATCTTCCCGGGCATGACGGTGATGGAGAACCTGGACATGGGGGCGTACACCCGGCGGGACTCCGCCGGCATCGCCGCCGACCTGGACCGGGTGCTCACGCTGTTCCCCCGGCTCGCCGAGCGGCGCAAGCAGGCCGGAGGCACCCTGTCCGGCGGCGAGCAGCAGATGCTCGCGGTCGGTCGGGCGCTGATGAGCCGCCCCAAGCTCCTGCTGCTGGACGAGCCGTCGATGGGGCTGGCCCCGCTGGTGATCCGGCAGATCTTCGACATCATCACGGAGATCAACCAGCAGGGCACCACGATCCTGCTGGTGGAGCAGAACGCCCAGCAGGCGCTCTCCCGGGCGCACCGGGGGTACGTGCTGGAGACCGGGCGGATCGTGAAGGAGGGCTCCGGTGAGGAGCTCCTGCACGACCCGGCGGTCAAGGAGGCGTACCTCGGCGTGGCCTGACGCCGTACCGCGGACGGCCGCCCCGGGACCTTTCCCGGAGGCGGCCGTCCGTCGTTTCTCGGGCGGTGGCGGAGGGCGGCGATGTCGGTGGTACGGGCTAGAGTCGCCACGTGACAGCTACGACGCCGCGCCTGCTCCTCGTCGACGGACACTCCCTGGCATACCGGGCGTTCTTCGCCCTGCCGGTGGAAAACTTCTCCACCACGACGGGCCAGCCGACCAACGCGGTCTACGGCTTCACCTCGATGCTGATCAACGTGCTGCGCGACGAGCAGCCGACCCACATCGTCGTCGCCTTCGACGTGTCCCGGCGGTCGTTCCGCACCGAGAAGTACGCGGAGTACAAGGCGGGCCGCAGCGAGACGCCGACGGATTTCAAGGGTCAGGTCAGCCTCGTGAAGGAGGTCCTCGCGGCGCTGCGGATCCCCGTGGTGGAGAAGGAGGGCTACGAGGCCGACGACGTCATCGCCACCCTCGCCTGCCAGGCCCGCGACCAGGGCATGTCGGTGCTGATCACGACCGGTGACCGGGACGCCTACCAGCTGGTCGACGACCACATCACCGTGCTCTATCCGCGCAAGGGCGTCTCCGACCTGGCCCGGATGGATCCGGCCGCGGTCGAGGCGAAGTACGGTGTGCCGCCGCAGCGCTACCGCGACCTGGCCGCCCTGGTGGGCGAGACGAGCGACAACCTGCCCGGCGTCCCCGGCGTAGGCCCGAAGACCGCCGCGAAGTGGATCACCAGCTACGGCGGGGTCGACGGGGTCGTCGCCCGGGCCGACGAGATCAAGGGCAAGGCCGGCGACAGCCTGCGGGAGCGTCTCGCCGATGTGATCCGCAACTACGAGATCAACTGCCTGGTCTCCGACCTGGAGCTGCCGCTGCGTCCGGAGGACGCGCGGTGGCCGGGCTGGGACCGGGAGGCCGTGCACCAGGTCTTCGACACCCTGGAGTTCCGCATCCTGCGCGACCGGCTCTACCAGTACCTGGAGGCGGTGGAACCGGAGGCGGAGGCGGGCTTCGACCTGGCCGGCCAGGTGCTCACCGAGCCCGGCGCGCTGACCGGCTGGCTCGACACGCACGCCCCGGCCGGCACACCCGTCGGGGTGGCGGTCAAGCTCGACACCGGCCCGAACCGCCGGCACACCGCCTCCGTGCTGGGCGTGGCGCTGGCCACCGCGGGCGGCGCCGCCGTGTGGTTCGATCCGAGCCGGCTCGACGCGGCCGACGAGGCGGCCCTGGCCGGTTGGCTCGCCGACGGGGAGCGCCCGAAGGTGCTGCACGACAGCAAGCCGGCGGTGCTCGCGTTCGCGGCGCACGGGTGGTCGCTCGAGGGGATCAGCCGCGACACCCAGATCGCCGCGTACCTGGCCCGCCCCGACCAGCGTTCCTACGACCTGACCGACCTCGCCCTGCGCTACCTGCACCGGGAGTTGCGCGTCGACGCCCCCGACACGGGCCAGCTGACCCTGGAGGGGCTGGGCGCCGACGGGGAGGTCGAGCAGAACCTCATGCTCCAGGCGCGGGCCACGCTCGACCTCGCCGACGCGATCGACGCCGAGCTCTCCCGCGACGGCGAGCAGTCCGCCCGGCTGATGAGCGGGGTGGAGCTGCCGCTCATGCGGGTGCTCGCGGGGATGGAGAGCACCGGCATCGCCGCTGACACGCACTACCTCTCCGAGTTGGAGGCGCACTTCGCGGCCGAGGTGAAGGCCGCCGCGCAGGGCGCGTACGAGGCGGTCGGGCGGGAGTTCAACCTCGGCTCACCGAAGCAGTTGCAGGAAATCCTCTTCGGCGAGCTGGGCCTGCCCAAGACCAAGAAGATCAAGACCGGCTACACCACCGACGCCGACGCGTTGCAGTGGCTCTACGCGCAGAACCCGCACCCGGTGCTGGCCCACCTGCTGCGGCACCGGGACGTGGCCAAGTTGAAGTCCACGGTCGACGGTCTGCTCAAGTCGGTCTCCGACGACGGGCGCATCCACACCACCTTCAACCAGACGGTGGCGGCCACCGGCCGGCTCTCCTCCACCGAGCCGAACCTGCAGAACATCCCGATCCGCACCGAGGAGGGGCGGCGGATCCGCCGCGCGTTCGTGGTGGGTGAGGGCTACGAGTGCCTGCTCACCGCCGACTACAGCCAGATCGAGATGCGCATCATGGCGCACCTCTCGTCGGACGACGCGCTGATCGAGGCGTTCAACTCCGGCGCCGACTTCCACGCGGCGACCGCCTCGTCGGTGTTCGGCGTGCCGCTGGCCGAGGTCACGCCCGACCAGCGCCGCAAGATCAAGGCGATGAACTACGGCCTGGCGTACGGGTTGAGCGCGTTCGGCCTGTCCCAGCAGCTGGGGATCGGCACCGAGGAGGCCCGGGGCCTCATGGAGGACTACTTCTCCGGCTTCGGCGGCGTCCGCGACTATCTGCGCGAGGTGGTGGCCCGGGCCCGGCACGACGGCTACACCTCGACGATCCTGGGCCGCCGCCGCTACCTGCCGGACCTGGTGAGCGACAACCGGCAGCGGCGGGAGATCGCCGAGCGGATGGCGCTGAACGCCCCGATCCAGGGTTCCGCGGCGGACATCATCAAGGTCGCCATGCTGCGGGTCGACGCGGCGGTGAAGGAGGCCGGGCTCGGCTCGCGGATGCTGTTGCAGGTGCACGACGAGCTGGTGTTCGAGGTCGCGCCGGGCGAGCGGCAGGTGCTCGAGGAGTTGGTGCGCCGGGAGATGGGCAGCGCGTACCCGCTGTCGGTGCCGCTGGAGGTGTCCGTCGGCGAGGGGCGGGACTGGAACAGCGCCGACCACTGACGGCCGGCGCCGCCGATGTCACCGGTTCGGGCGCTCCGGGCCGCCGCGGGACTTCGGTGGGGCGCCGCGGCGTTGCAGGGCGCGCCGGGACGGGCCGCCCGGCGGCGGCAGCGGTGCCTTGAGCGGGTCGTGCCCCCAGTTCATGAGCGACCAGCGCCACTTGGT
Organism: Micromonospora costi; assembly: GCF_003626655.1. GTDB lineage: Bacteria > Actinomycetota > Actinomycetes > Mycobacteriales > Micromonosporaceae > Micromonospora > Micromonospora costi. The sequence continues at coordinate 570,896 of NZ_RBAN01000002.1, read as the reverse complement.
GTCGCGCACGTCACCGGAGGGGCGTTGGGCCATGTGTCGGCGGACGTAGCCGACGACCTTGCGCATGTGCCGGAAGTCGGCCTGGGAGAGGTCGGCGCGCTTGCGGCGCAGCAGGTCGATGATCTTCCGACCGGACTCGTGCCCCACCGACTCGCCGCCCCGGCTGCCCTTCCGGCGCCAGCCCACGTGCTTGGACTCGTCGGTCTCCAGCCACGCCGACAGCTCGCGGGGCTTCATGTTCACGGCCTCGGTGAACTCCCGGTAGGTGTCGCGGCCGTCGTCACCGCTGCTCACGGCGCAGCACCTCCGGTCGGTGGGCGACGTCCCGGCCGGAGTCGTCGTTGCGGATCCGGTACTGCGGCTCGTCCTCCGACGCGTTCACGGCGTGCCCGCGTACGTGCGTGCGTTCGGTCAGTTTCTCCTTGACCACGCCGTACGCCCGGCCGCTGTGACTGGCCCAGGAGACGTGGTCACCCTTGCGGAACTCCCTCTTCTCGGCCATGCCGTCGGGGTACCCGGGGCCGGCCGGCGGAAACGACGCCGGTCAGGAGGCGACCTCGGCGATCGGTGGTCCGACGCCGGCCGTCACGCGGGTTTCTCGGCCACGAAGATCGCCGTGCCGGGGAAGAGGCGGCCCCGCAGGGGGCTCCACTGCCCCCAGATCCCCTCGTGTCCCTCCGGCCATTCCGGCTCCACGAGGTCGACGAGGCGGAACCCGGCGGCGACCAGTTCCCGGATCCGGTCGCCCAGGGTGCGGTGCTGCTCGACGTAGGTGGCCACGCCGGCGTCGTCCTGCTCCACGTACGGGCGGCGGTCGAAGTACGAGTGCACCGCCCGCAGGCCTCCCTCGCCGGGGTCGTCGAGGAAGATCCACCGCATCGGGTGCGTGACCGAGAAGACCCAGCGGGCGCCGGGTCGCAGCACCCGGAACACCTCGCGCATCAGCGCGGCCGAGTCGTCGACGAACGGGATCGCGCCGAACGCCGTGCAGGCGGTGTCGAACGCCGCGTCGGCGAAGGGCAGGGCGAGCGCGTCGGCCTGCACGAGCGGCACGCGTACGCCGCTGCGGTCGGCGGCCTGCGCGGCGTGGCGCAACATGCCGGCGGAGAGGTCCATGGCGACCGGGTGGGCGCCCTGCGTGGCCAGCCACCGGGCGGCGGCCGCGGCGCCGCAGCCGACCTCCAGGATCCGGGCGCCGGCCAGGTCGCCGAGGAGGTGGACGTCGGCCTCGCGGACCCCCTCCGGGCACCAGACGAAGTCGACGTCGCCCAGGAAGGCGCCGTGTTCGGCCTGGTAGTCGTCGGCGTCGGCGTCCCACCAGCGGCGGCTGGCCACCCGGGCCTCGGCGTCGGCGACCCGGCGGCGGGTCACACGGCTGTCGTCGTCCACCCGCTCACGCTAGGGCCTCGCCGGCCGCCGCGGCGCGCGGACCCCGGCGCGTCGCCCTGCGGTACGGGTGGGGCGCGTGTGACGGACGAGACAGGCGGGACGGATTCCGGGTGATTTCTCGGCTTTCGCAGGTCACGAGGCGATGAGCAGGCGGGAGGGCTTGCACGCTGTGGTAATGCGCAAGGTAGGCTAGACGATGCGCTCGCGGATCGTGTGCCTCGGCAGGGAGCAGGTGCGCGGTCGACGAAGCCACTGACGGCGCCACATCATGACATCTGGCAATCGTTCGGTGTGCCAAGCGACGGGTCCGCTGCGCGACCGGGTCACCGCGACACCACGCCTGCTGTGACATCCCATCCGACCGGAGCAACCGCCCACATGACGAGCAGCATCGAGGCTCCCTCGAGCGCCACCAAGGTCACCGTCGACGACCTCGGCTCCGAGGAAGCTTTCCTCGCCGCGATCGACGAGACCATCAAGTACTTCAACGACGGCGACATTGTCGAAGGCACCGTCGTCAAGGTCGATCGGGACGAGGTCCTGCTCGACATCGGCTACAAGACCGAGGGCGTCATCCCCTCTCGGGAGCTGTCGATCAAGCACGACGTGGATCCGGCCGAGGTCGTGTCGGTTGGTGACCACATCGAGGCCCTCGTCCTCCAGAAGGAGGACAAGGAGGGTCGCCTGATCCTCTCCAAGAAGCGGGCGCAGTACGAGCGGGCCTGGGGCACGATCGAGAAGATCAAGGACGAGGACGGCGTCGTCCGCGGTTCGGTCATCGAGGTGGTCAAGGGTGGCCTCATCCTCGACATCGGGCTGCGCGGCTTCCTGCCCGCCTCCCTGGTCGAGATGCGGCGTGTGCGTGACCTGCAGCCGTACGTCGGGCGGGAGCTCGAGGCCAAGATCATCGAGCTGGACAAGAACCGCAACAACGTGGTCCTGTCCCGCCGGGCGTGGCTGGAGCAGACCCAGTCCGAGGTGCGCACCGAGTTCCTCAACAAGCTCCAGAAGGGGCAGGTCCGCAAGGGCGTCGTGTCCTCGATCGTCAACTTCGGCGCGTTCGTCGACCTCGGCGGCGTGGACGGTCTGGTGCACGTCTCCGAGCTGTCCTGGAAGCACATCGACCACCCGTCCGAGGTCGTCGAGGTGGGCCAGGAGGTCGAGGTCGAGGTCCTGGACGTCGACCTGGACCGCGAGCGGGTCTCGCTGTCGCTGAAGGCGACGCAGGAGGACCCGTGGCGTCAGTTCGCCCGCACCCACGCGATCCAGCAGATCGTGCCGGGCAAGGTCACCAAGCTGGTGCCGTTCGGTGCGTTCGTCCGGGTCGACGACGGCATCGAGGGCCTGGTCCACATCTCCGAGCTGGCCGAGCGCCACGTGGAGATCCCGGAGCAGGTCGTCCAGGTCGGCTCCGAGGTCATGGTCAAGGTCATCGACATCGACCTCGAGCGGCGCCGGATCTCGCTGTCGCTCAAGCAGGCCAACGAGGGCTTCGTCGAGGGCGAGGAGCACTTCGACCCGACCCTCTACGGCATGGCCGCGACCTACGACGCCGAGGGCAACTACATCTACCCGGAGGGCTTCGACCCGGAGACGGGCGAGTGGCTCGAGGGGTACGAGAAGCAGCGCGAGACCTGGGAGCAGCAGTACGCCGAGGCGCGCCAGCGCTGGGAGGCGCACCAGAAGCAGGTGCAGACCTCCCGCGCCGCCGAGGCCGAGGCCGCTGCCAACCCGGCTCCGCCCGTCACCGGTGGCGCCACCACCACCAGCGCGGCCCCGAGCCGGCAGGCCGAGGAGCCCGCGGGCACCCTCGCCACCGACGAGGCGCTCGCCGCTCTGCGGGAGAAGCTCGCCGGCGGCAAGTGACCCGCTGACGACGACAGGCCCCGTCCTCCGCGATCTCCGGATCGCCGAGGGCGGGGCCTTCGCCGTACCTGGGGGCGGGCCAGGGAGCGTGGTCCTTCCCAGATCGCCGATATCGGTCGATCACCAGCGCTCGCCGGGTGAGGTGGGTCCCGGGGCGGCTGAGCGAGTTCCGGCGCGGGTTCGGGCGGGCGCATCGTGCGGGTCGGGGCGGGCCGGGCGGCGCATGATCCACACCGGATCGCCGATATCGCGGTAACGACGGCCTGTCGACCCCGCCAGATCGGCGATCTGGAGTCGATCAAGCCGTGGGGGGCAAGGCAAGCCCGTCTGGCGCTCGTGTTGCCCGGGGCGGATTGGTGATCGACTCGGGTTCCTGGAAGTCGGGCTGTTCGGGCGGGGCGGATACCGCGAGTTCAAGGAAGCCGAGTCGATCACCAGCGCTCGCCGGAGGGTGGGGTGAGACCCGGGGCGCCTGAGCGGGTTCCGGGTGGGTTCGGGCGGGTGCCTTGTGCGGGGCGGTCCGGGCGGCGCATGATCCACGCCGGATCGCCGAGATCGCGGTAACGACGGCCCGCCGACCTCGCCGGATCGGCGATGTGGAGTCGATCACGCCCGCTGGTTGAAGCTCGCGCGTCTGGCGCTCGTCCTGCCCGGCTGATTGGTGATCGACTCGGGTTCCTGGAAGTCGGGCTGTCCGACCGGGGCGGATACCGCGAGTTCATGGAAGCGGAGTCGATCACCGGCGCTCGCCGGAGGGTGGAGCGGGACGCGGCGCGCTTGAGCCGAATCCGGACGGGTTCGGGCGCATCGAGCGGGTCGGGGCAAGCGGAAGCCGAGTCGGTCGCCCCGGCCGGGGGGCGCACCGCCCGCCCGCCAGCGCGACACGGGGGTCCGTTTTGGTGCGGTGGACGCCGTCCGGTTGACTGGGCCCGTGTTGATGGTGGGTTTGACGGGCGGGATCGGGTCCGGCAAGAGCGCCGTGGCGGCACGGCTCGCCGAGCGGGGCGCGGTGCTCATCGACGCGGACCGGGTCGCCCGGGAGGTCGTCGCGCCGGGCACACCCGGGCTCGCGGAGATCATCGAGGCGTTCTCTCCGCGTGTGCTGGCGGCCGACGGCAGCCTCGACCGGGCGGCGCTGGGCGCCATCGTCTTCACCGACGAAGCGGCCCGGCGGCGGCTGGAGGCGATCACCCACCCCCGGGTACGGGCGCGCACCGCCGAGCTGGCCGCCGCGGCGGCGCCCGACGCGATCGTCGTCAACGACGTGCCGCTGCTGGTGGAGGCGGGGCTCGCGGCCACGTACCACCTGGTGGTCGTCGTGGAGACGGCCGTGCCGGTCCGGTTGGAGCGGCTGGCCCGCGACCGGGGCATGGACCGGGCGGAGGCCGAGCGGCGGATCGCCGCGCAGGCCGACGACGCCCGCCGCCGCGCGGCGGCCGACGTGCTGCTGACCAACGACGGCAGCCTCGCCGAGCTGCACGCGGCGGTCGACGCGCTCTGGTACGACCGGCTGCTGCCCTACGAGCGCAACGTCCGCGAGCGGCGGGTGGTCTGGCCGCAGCGGGTCGAGCTGACCGAGCCGGACCCGAGCTGGCCGCAGCAGTACGCACGGCTGGCCGCCCGGATCCGGCACGCGCTCGCGCCGGCCGACCCGCGGATCGACCACATCGGGTCCACCGCGGTTCCCGGGCTGGCCGCGAAGGACGTCATCGACATCCAGCTCACCGTGCCCAGCCTGGACGAGGCGGACGGCCCGCTGGCGCAGCGGCTGGCCGACGCCGGGTTCCCGCGGATACCGGGGGAGTGGTGGGACAACCCGCGCCCGGCCGGCAGCATGCGGTGGGCGAAACGGCTGCACGGCAGCGCCGACCCGGGCCGCCCCGTCAACCTGCACGTCCGTGCGGCCGACTCGCCGGGCTGGCGGTACGCGCTGCTGATGCGCGACCACCTGCGCGCCGACCCGGGCCAGCGGGCCGCCTACCTGCTGCTCAAACGGGAGCTGGCCGCCTCCGCCTCGGACAGCGTCACGTACACCACGGCGAAGGACCCGTGGTTCGACGAGGAGCACCTGCGCGCCGAGGAGTGGGCCGCGCAGACCGGCTGGCGCCCCTGAGGCAGGCCCGTGGCGGCAGCCGAGCCCGGCGCGAGCCAGGCCGTGCCGGCCCCGGCGTGGAGCAAGCCGGGGCCGGACCCCGGCGTGGAGCATGCCGGGGGCGGGGCTGAGCCCCGGCCCGACCGCAACAGGCCGTGCCGCCCGGGCCCGGGTCGGACCCCGGCCGGGCGCTCAGCGGGAGGCGCCGGCCGCCCGGCTGGTGGACCGTTTCGGCGCGGGCAGCGCCGGTACGGTGCCGGGCGTGAGGTCCAGTTGCGCCCAGGCGCCCGGGCCGGTGCGCAGCTCGACGCGGCGGAGCAGCCCGTCCCGGTCGATCCAGTAGCGCTGCAGGCTGCGGGTGGTGCGCAGCTCGACGACGTCCACCGCCCGGTCGGCGAGGGTGTCCTCGCGCAGGCGGACGGCCGTTCCGCGGGGTGCGGTGCGGCCGGCGGCGAGGGCCACGTCGATCAGCGTGGTCAGGTCGTCGGTCCCGGCCCGTTCGGTGCGCCAGGTCGCGTCGGCTGGTGGCGGCAGCGGGGGGCGGTCGGGTCGCTCGGGGTCGCCGGTGGCCGGCACGTCGGCCCGGGTCGTCCCGGTGGCGTCGCGGCGCAGGAGGGTACGGCGTTGCGGTACGCCGAGGTCGGCCACGGCCAGGTAGGCGGTGCGCGCGGTCCAGTTGATCCAGCCCGCGCCGCGCAGGTTTGTGTTCCGGCCTGTCGGGGCGGTGAGAGTGGCGGTGGCGCCGGTGCGGGCCCTCAGCCGTTGGGGCAGGCGGTCCAGCCGGTCCTGCTCGGCCGTGGTGAGGGCCCGGGGCAGGCCGGGACGGCCGCCCAGGGCGTCGACCGGGCGCAGGGTGGGCCGGTCGGTGCGGTTCAGCGTGACCGTGACCGGGCCGGCGCCGGGAAGCTGGGCGGTCAGCCGGTGCAGCCGCGCGTCCTGGTCGACCCAGTACCGCGGCCGGGTGTCCGGGTCGCCGGTCGACGCCACGCCGACCTGCCCGGGAAGGGGCCCCTGGAGGACGTCGACCGGCCCGGCCGGAACGGTTTCCTGGGCGACCCAGCGGGCTCCGGCGGCGGGCAGCGCCGCCGCCGGGTCCGGTTTGTCCGCGGCGAGATCGAAGAGCAGGTCGAGGACGGGCGCCAGGGCGCTGCCGGCGGGCAGTTCGTGCAGGCGCCAGCGGTCGGCGGGTGGCACCAGCGGAGGCGGCGCGGCGGTCGGTACGGCCGTCGGGTCGGGGCGGATCACCAGCAGCGCGGGGGTGGCCTGGAGCAGACCCCGCTCGGCGCCCGCGCCGGGGCCCCCGACGTCCAGGTAGAGCAGCGGGCGCGACCAGTCGACCCAGCCCACCAGCTCGGTGCGGGCCGATCCGGTGCCCGTCGTCACGTGCACTCCGGTGCGCAGGTCGCGGTAGTTGGTGACCCGTACCGCGGCCAGCCGTTCGGCCTCTGCGGTCGTCAGCGACCGGGCCGGCTCGGACCGGTCGGGTTGCCAGCTGAGCAGCGCGAGGACCAGCCCCACGGCGGAGAGGACCGCGACGGCGCCGAGCACCGCCAGCAGCCGCCGCCGGCGGCGGGCCATGACCTTCGGCAGGAGCCCCGTGTCGTCGGGGCCGCCGACACCGGGCGCCGGCAGGCTGGGCGGCCGGCCCGGGCCCGTCGGGGCACTAGGGGACGCGGACGCGGGGTCGGGGCTGGCTGCCCGTGCAGGCGAGGTGTCCACACGTTGTTGAACGGCCCGGGACGTGGCTGGGTGACGTGTGGGGCGCTCGCGGCGGCCGGTCTGCGCCTTGGGCGCGACCACCTCGGTGCGCACGCCGGGCATGCCGGGTGCTGCGACCCTCGTGCCGGGGGCGGCCGGCCGAGATGAACGGCGGCCACCGGGCCCGGTCGGCCGCCGCGAGCGGCCTACACGGAGAGCCTAGCGGGGTGGCATGTGCCACACAATGGGAATATCGAAGCCGATCAGGGGCCCTCGTGCGGGCCGAACCTGTCGGACCTCCGGCGTACCGTTGAGGTCATGGCGCTCGACATTCCTCGGCTCGACGGCCGCTTCCAGGTCGTCAGCGAGTTCCAGCCCGCCGGCGACCAGCCGGCGGCGATCGACGACCTGGAGCGGCGGGTCCGGCGTGGTGACCGCAACACGGTGCTGCTCGGTGCCACCGGCACGGGCAAGAGTGCCACCACCGCGTGGTTGATCGAGCGGTTGCAGCGGCCGACGCTGGTGCTGGCGCCCAACAAGACGCTCTGCGCGCAGCTGGCCAAGGAGTTCAGCGAGCTGCTGCCGCACAACGCCGTCGAATACTTCGTCTCCTACTACGACTACTACCAGCCCGAGGCCTACATCCCGCAGACCGACACCTACATCGAGAAGGACTCCTCGATCAACGAGGAGGTCGAGCGGCTGCGGCACTCGGCGACCATGTCGCTGCTCACCCGCCGCGACGTGATCGTGGTGGCCACGGTGTCGGCGATCTACGGCCTGGGCACGCCGGAGGAGTACCTCGACCGGGCGGTCCGGGTGGCCGTCGGGCAGGAGCTCGACCGCGACCAGCTGCTGCGCCGTCTCGTCGACATCCAGTACACCCGCAACGACATGGCCTTCAACCGGGGCACGTTCCGGGTCCGCGGTGACACGCTGGAGATCATTCCGGCGTACGAGGAGCTGGCCGTCCGGATCGAGCTCTTCGGCGACGAGGTGGAGAAGCTCTACTACCTGAACCCGCTGACCGGTGACGTGGTCCGCGAGGTCGACCACCTGCTGATCTTCCCGGCGACCCACTACGCGGCGGGCCCGGAGCGGATGGAGCGGGCGATCCGCGACATCGAGACCGAGCTGGGCGAGCGGCTCGCCGAGCTGGAGCGGCAGGGCAAGCTGCTGGAGGCCCAGCGGCTGCGGATGCGCACCACCTACGACATCGAGATGATGCGGCAGGTCGGCTTTTGCTCCGGCATCGAGAACTACTCGATGCACATCGACGGCCGGCTGCCCGGCAGCCCGCCGCACTGCCTGCTCGACTACTTCCCCGACGACTTCCTCACGGTGGTCGACGAGTCGCACGTGACGATCCCGCAGATCGGCGGCATGTACGAGGGCGACGCCTCCCGCAAGCGGATGCTCATCGACCACGGCTTCCGGCTGCCCAGCGCCGCCGACAACCGGCCGCTGCGCTTCGACGAGTTCCTGGAGCGGGTCGGCCAGATGGTGTTCCTCTCCGCGACCCCGGGGCCGTGGGAGCTGGAGCAGGCGCAGGGCGAGTTCGTCGAGCAGGTGATCCGCCCGACGGGCCTGATCGACCCCGAGGTGATCGTGAAGCCCACCAAGGGCCAGATCGACGACCTCATGCACGAGATCAAGCTGCGTACGGAGCGCGACGAGCGGGTGCTGGTCACCACCCTAACGAAGAAGATGGCCGAGGACCTGTCGGACTACCTGCTCGAAAACGGCATCCGGGTGCGCTACCTGCACTCGGAGGTCGACACGCTGCGCCGGGTGGAGCTGCTGCGCGAGCTGCGCAAGGGCGACTACGACGTGCTGGTCGGCATCAACCTGCTCCGGGAGGGTCTCGACCTGCCCGAGGTGTCGCTCGTGGCGATCCTCGACGCCGACAAGGAGGGCTTCCTGCGCAGCGGCCGGTCGCTCATCCAGACCATCGGCCGGGCGGCCCGTAACGTGTCGGGCCAGGTGCACATGTACGCCGACAAGATCACGCCGTCGATGGCGGACGCGATCGAGGAGACCAACCGGCGCCGGGCCAAGCAGATCGCCCACAACGAGGCGCACGGGATCAGCCCCGAGCCGCTGCGCAAGAAGATCCACGACATCCTCGACGACATCTACCGCGAGGCGGAGGACACCGAGCAGAACACGCGGGTCGGCGGCGCCGTGCGGCAGCTGTCCCGCGGTAAGGCGCCGGTCAAGGAGACCCGCAGCCGGGGCCGGGCCGCCACCGCCACCCCGTCGCGGGAGGGCATGGCGCGGGCCGACCTGGCCCAGCTCATCCAGGAGCTCAACGACCAGATGCTCGCCGCCGCACGGGAGCTGCAGTTCGAGCTGGCCGCCCGGATCCGCGACGAGGTCGCCGACCTCAAGAAGGAGCTGCGCGGCATGGATGCCGCGGGCGTGAAGTGACCCGACGGTGACGGCGGGCGGGCCGGTCGACGGGGTGGTCCTCGGGCTGCCCTCGCCCCGGCTGCGCCCGTACGTCGCCCGCTACGTCGGCTACCGGGAGCGCGCCGACCTGCCCCTGGTACGCCGGGAGGTGGCCGGCGCCTTCGTGGTGCTCATCCTCGGGTGGGGTGCCCCGCTGGACGTGGAGGATCCGCGCAGCGGCGGGCCGAGCGCGTACGGGGTGGACTCCTTCGTGGCGGGCACCTTCGACGGTTGGTGCCGCACCCGGACGGTGGGCGTCGGCGAGGGCGTCGAGCTGTTGCTGGCGCCGCTGGCCGCCCGCCGGATCTTCGGCCTGCCTATGGACGAGCTGGCCAACCGGGCCGTGGACGTGACCGCGCTGCCCGGCGGGTGGCTCGACCGGCTCCGGTGCCGGCTGGCCGCCGCGCCGGGCTGGCCGGAGCGGTTCGCGCTGCTCGACGCGGCGCTCGCCGCCCGGCTGGCCGGTTCGGAGCCGGTGGACCCGCGGGTTGCCTGGGCCTGGCGGCGGCTCACCGCGAGCGGCGGCCTGACCAGCATCGGGTGGCTCGCCGGCGAACTGGGCTGGAGCCGGCGGCACCTGGCCGTCCGGTTCCGGCGGGAGGTCGGCCTGTCACCGAAGACCACGGCCCGCCTGCTGCGCTTCCAGCGCGCCTACGCCGCCCTGACCGGTCCCGCGTGTTCCGCGCCGCCGATCCCAGACGACGACGCACCAGGCGGGGGCACCGAAGCGCCGGGCGACGGCGCCGACGCGCCGGCCGGGGGCGCTGGAGCGTCGGGTGAAAGCGCCAAGCCGGGCGGTGGCGCCGGACAGCCGGGCGGTGGCGCTGGCGGCGCGCTAGGCGGCGCCGGCGAGCTGGCGGACGGCTGGGCGCAGCTGGCGGCGCGCTGCGGCTACTACGACCAGTCGCACCTGATCCGGGACTTCCGCGAGTTCGCGGGCGACACCCCCGCCGCGCTGCTGGCCGCCCGTACGGCCGCCACCGCCGGCCGCTGAGGTCGCGGCGGCGGGAGCCGGCCCGTGGAGGTCACATTCGTCCAATCCCCGCTGGCGCACCGGGCCGCAGACTCGGCGTATGCGAACCGTGTATCCCGTCTTCCGCTACCCCGACCCGCGCGCCGCCATCGACTGGCTCGGCGCGGCCTTCGGCTTCCAGATCCACGCCGTGCACGAGGCGCCGGACGGTTCGGTGGCGCACGCCGAACTCGTCCTGGACACCGGCATGATCATGATCGGTGCTCGGGCCGATCCGCGGCCCCGGCCGGCCGAGGACGACTGGGCGGTGTACGTGGCACTCGACGACGTCGACGCGCACTGCGACCGGGCCCGCGCGGCCGGCGCCGAGATCGTCCGGGAGCCGTTCGACACCGACTACGGCTCCCGGGACTACGCGGCGCGCGACCTGGCCGGCAACGTCTGGACCTTCGGCACCTACCGCCCCTGACCCGCGCCCCGCGCGCCCCCACGCGCGCCTCCGCCCACCCGGCCCCGCGATCTTGCAGTTTCGGCCCTTGATATGTCCTGGTTCGTGGCTTTCGCCGGGGCCGGAAGTGCAAGATCGACGGGGGGTGGAGGCGACCATGAGTTGCGCTGTTCGAGCCCCCCGCCCCCCGCCCCGCGATCTTGCAGTTTCTGTCCCTGGTATGTCCTGGTTCGTAGCTTTTGCCGGGGCGGAAAGTGCAAGATCGGCGGGGAGTGGGGGGCGAGTCATTGCGGTGCGCGAGCGAGGTATTGCAGTGTGTGACGGTCCTGCGTACTCTCCCTCGATGGGGAGGCGGGAATGCCGTTGCCAACGAGTCCTGTCATTCGCCGCGTGCGACTCGGCGCCGAGCTGCGCCAGCTGCGCCGGCGTGAGGCGTTGACCCTGGAGCAGGTCTGTGACCGGCTGGGGTGGGCCTCCACGTCGAAACTGTCCCGCATCGAGCTGGGCCAGAGTCGTCCCGACCTGGCCGACGTGCTCGACCTGCTGGACGTCTACCAGGTGCCCGCGCCGCTGCGGGACCAGCTCATCGTCATCGCGCGTGACGCGGCCACCAGCCGGGGCTGGTGGAAGGCGTTGGGCGAGATCGGGGAGCGCCAGCGCACGTACGCCGAGCTGGAGGCCGGCGCCGCGCGCATCGTCGAGTACCAACCGGCCGTCGTGCCCGGGCTGCTGCAGACCCCGGCGTACGCGCGGCTGCGGATCACCGCAGGCGCCGCTCTCGACCCGGAGGTCGATGTGGACGCGGAGGTGCGTGCCCGGGCCGTCCGCCAGGAGGTGCTGCGGCGTGCCAACCCGCCCCGGTACACGGCGCTGCTCACCGAGGCCGCCTGTGACCCGGGCGGGATACCCACGGAGGTGTGGCGGGAGCAGGTGCGTCACCTGGTGGCGCTGACCGGGCTGCCGAACGTCACGCTCCGGCTGCTGCCCAGGGGCGCGGCGCCGGGTGGGCCGCACCCGCTGACGCCGTACTCCTGCTATGCCTTCCCCGACCCGGCCGACCCCCGGACGGTGATGTTGGAGGCGGTGACCACCGACGTGCGCCTGGCCACGGCCGCGGACGTGGACCGGTACGAGCGGCTCACCGAGGCGCTGCTGGGCGCGGCGCTGTCGGCGGAGGAGACGGTGACCGTGCTGGCCCGCGGCATCGACGGCTGACCAGGCCGGCCGCCGGCAGGTCACGACGCGCGCGCCACCGGGCCCGGCCGCCGGCAGGTCACGACGCGCGGGCCACCGGGCCCGGCGCCCCCGAGCCCGTCGGGACCGGTGGCCCCTCGCGTGCGACCGCACGATAGAACAGGGGTACGACAGCGCGAGCGCGCACCGTCCACGGCGGACACGGTCGCCCGTCCGCGCGGGCGCGGGCGCCGGTCAGGCCGGGACGTCGAGGAAGTGCTCGACCAGCGGCGGGTTCGCGAAGTGCGGCCCGATGAGGGCGCGCCACCGGTCGAACCGTTCGGTGCCGCGGAAGTTCTCGTTGTGCGCCTCGACGGAGTCCCACTCGACGAGCAGCACGAAGCGCGACGGGGATTCGACGCCGCGGGTCATCCGCACCGAGCGACAGCCGGGCGTGCCGGCCAGCACGGGATGCCCCTGGGCGTACGCGGCGGCGAACGCGTCCTCGTGGCCGGGCAGGACGTCGATCAGCGCAACTTCAAGCACCATGCCCGGAAGCCTCCCACGCCGCCCGCGCGGCGTGTCGCGGGGTCTGTCGTCGCGCCGGTCCTGGCCCTAGGGTGGGCGCGCGGACAAGGAGGGGCAATGATCGACTGGCTCACCGGCACGGCGGTGATCGTGGCCGGCACCGGCACCACGTGGGCGGAACTGCTCGGCTTCGCGACCGGCGTCGTCAACGTATGGCTGGTGGCGCGGCAGCGGATCGCGAACTGGCCGGTCGGCATCGCCAACGTGCTGCTGCTCATGCTGCTGTTCTGGACCGCCGGCCTGTACGCCGACGCCGGGCTCCAGATCGTCTACGTGGGACTGGGGCTGTACGGGTGGTGGCACTGGCTCTTCGGGGGCGAGCGGCGGACCCGGCTCACGGTGGCCCGGACGGGACGGCGGGAGTGGCTGGGCCTGGCCGTCGCCGGGGCGGCGCTCACCGGCGGGGTCTGGATGCTGCTGGACCGGGCCACGGACTCCACGGTGCCGCTGCCGGACGCGCTGACCACGGCGCTGTCGCTGCTCGCCACCTACGGCCAGACACGCAAGCGTGTGGAGAGCTGGTGGCTGTGGATCACCGCCGACCTGATCTACATCCCGCTGTACGCGTACAAGGGTCTCTACCTGACCGCCGCCCTGTACGTGGTGTTCCTCGTCCTGTGCGTGGTCGGGCTGCGCGCCTGGCGGGCGGACCTGCGCCGGGCCGACCGGCCGTCCACCACCGGTGCCGGTGGCCCGGTGACCGTGCCCGCGACCGGCCCGGTGGGCGGATGACCGCCGCGCCGGCCGCTCGCCCTGCCGAGCCGGAGTTCCGGCACGGCATGGTGGTCGGCAAGTTCTATCCGCCGCACGCGGGCCACCACGCGCTGATCGCGGCCGCGGCGGCCCGGTGCGCGGCGGTCACGGTGGTGGTGGCCCCGTCGCGGCGGGAGTCGATCCCGCTCGCCGCGCGTCTCGACTGGCTGCGCGAGGTGCACGCCGACACGCCGCGGGTGCGGTTCGTGGGCCGCTACGACGACCACCCGGTGGACTACACCGACCCGCTGGCCTGGGACGCGCACTGCGCCGTCTTCCGCGAGGCCGTCGGCCCTCGGCCGGTGGACGCCGTCTTCTCCTCCGAGGCGTACGGCGCCGAACTGGCCCGGCGCTTCGACGCCGTACCGGTGGCGGTGGATCCGGACCGGCGTGCCGTGCCGGTCTCCGGCACCGCGGTGCGGGCGGACCCGGTCGCGCACTGGCGGTGGCTCGCCGCGCCGGTTCGGGCGTGGTTCGTGAAACGGGTGGTGGTGCTCGGCGCCGAGTCGACCGGCACGACGACGATGGCGGAGGCCCTCGCGGCCCACTTCCGTACGGCGTGGGTGCCGGAGTACGGCCGGGAGTTGACCGCCCGGAAGCTGGCCCGGCTGCGCGAGGCGCGTCCGGGGGCCACCGTCTTCGACGTGACCTGGGACCGGGACGACTTCCGCGAGGTGGTCCGCCGGCAGCAGGCGGCCGAGGACGACGCGGCGCGGAGTTCCGGTCCGCTGCTGATCTGCGACACCGACACCCGGGCCACGGCCGTGTGGGAGGAGCGGTACCTCGGCTCGACGTCGCCGGAGGTACGCGCGGCCGCGCGCCGTCCCGCGCTGTACCTGCTCACCGACCACCGGGACGTGCCGTTCACGGACGACGGCCTGCGGGACGGCGCGCACCTGCGGGGCTGGATGACCGACCGGTTCCGGGCCGAACTGGCCGGCTGCGGGGTGCCCGTGGTGGAGCTGACCGGCCCGCATCCGCAGCGGCTGGCACGGGCGGCGGCGGCCTGCGAGGCGCTGCTCGCCGAGGGGTGGCGGTTGGCCGATCCGCTCGTCGCACCGACCACAACCCAGCCTCCTAGGACGCCTTACGCGGTGTGAGCTGGGGAGCCGACGTGGCGGCGGCCAACGCCGCCCGATTCGCGATCACGCGAGTCGGTGCGCCACAATGGTGATCGAGGAGGGGAGTATTCCCCCGTGACGGAGTCGTCAGCACGGTCGACCACCCCAGGGTGGCGCGACCCGGCCCCGTCGGTCACCACGCTCCTGTGGTGACGGAAGAGACCTCCGACAGTCACCACAGCGAGCATCACCGGCACGCCGCGCTCCGTCGGGGCGTACGGTGTGCCGGACGCCGCGTGTCTGCCGGAGGAATGAACGTTGGACGTGTCCGGGCTGATCTGGGCGGGAACTCTCGTCGCACTGATCGCGGTCCTGCTTGTCGACCTGCTCATCATCGGCCGCCGTCCGCACGAGCCGAGCGTGCGCGAGTCGAGCCTCTGGGTCGGCTTCTACGTGGGTCTGGCGCTGCTCTTCGGCGCGGGCCTGTGGTTGTTCTCCGGGGCGAGTGCGGCCGGCCAGTTCTACACCGGCTGGCTGACCGAGTACAGCCTCTCGGTGGACAATCTGTTCGTCTTCGTGATCATCATGTCCCGGTTCGCGGTGCCGCGGCAGTACCAGCAGAAGGTGCTGCTCATCGGGATAGTGCTGGCGCTGGTCATGCGGGGCGGTTTCATCGCGGCCGGCGCGGCACTGATCTCCCAGTTCTCCTGGGTGTTCTACATCTTCGGCGCGTTCCTCATCTACACGGCGATCAACCTGGCCCGGCAGGGCGAGCCGGACGAGGACGAGTTCTCCGAGAACGTCCTGATCCGGTGGAGCCGCAAGGCGCTGCCGGTCTCCCGGACGTACGACGGGGCGCGGTTCGTCACGCACGAGGGTGGCCGGCGCATGTTCACCCCGCTGCTGATCGTGATGATCGCGATCGGCACCACCGACCTGATCTTCGCGCTGGACTCGATCCCGGCGATCTTCGGCATCACCCAGCAGGCGTACCTGGTGTTCACCGCGAACGTCTTCGCGCTGATGGGTCTGCGGCAGCTCTACTTCCTGCTCGGCGGCCTCCTGGACCGGCTGATCTACCTCAGCTACGGGCTCGCCGTGGTGCTCGGGTTCATCGGCGTCAAGCTGGTGCTGGAGGCGCTCGCCGACAACAACCTGCCGTTCATCAACGGCGGCGAGCACGTGGCCTGGGCGCCGCACATCCCGATCTGGCTGTCCCTGCTGGTGATCCTCGGCACGCTCCTGGTGGCCACGGCGGCGAGCCTCGTGAAGTCGGCCCGGGACCGGCGCCGGGCGCTGGCCGAGGCGCGCGGCTGAGCGTACGCACGGACGAGGGGCACCGCCCGGTGTGGGCGGCGCCCCTCGACGCGTACGGGGTGGTCAGACCCGGTGGACGCCGACCAGGGTGGCGGTCCGCTCGGCCGGTAGCGGCTCCTCGATCACCCGGCGCTGCCGGTAGCAGGCGTGCAGCATCCGTCGGGCGCCGTCGTCGCGCGGCTCGGCGGTGACGATCCCGATGTGGTGGATCTTGCGGCCGGGGCGGGCGAAGAAGTAGAGGTCGCCGGGGCGTTCGGCGCCCAGCGGCAGGGGCGTGGTGGCGGCGGCCTGGTCGTCGGCGTCGCGGGGCAGCTGCACCCCGAACCGCCGCCAGGCCAGGTGCACCAGCCCCGAGCAGTCGATGCCGTACGCGGACACCCCGCCCCACACGTAGCCCACGTCGCGCAGCCGCTGGGCGACGGCGAGCACCTCGGCGGCCGAGGGTGGTGCGTCCGGCAGCCGCGCGAGGTGCGCCTCCGGCAGCCAGAGCGGGTCGGCGTGCCCGGGGGCGTGCACCGGTCGCCAGCCGTCGCGGGCGGGGCCCGCGGTGTGGAGCCGGGTGCCGAGGATGACCCCGGGCAGCACCACCGGGCCGTCGGGGGTGGCGTGCAGCGCGCTGACCGTGGCGTCCACCATGAGGTGGGTGCCGTCGGCGGCGGGGCGGGCCGCGTCGGCCGGGAGGAGCTGGTCGATCGGCAGCCAGCCGGGGTAGCCGCGCGGGTCGAGTTTGGCGGCGGGCTGTTCGACGGCGACCACGCGGGCCCAGCCGTCCGGGCGCAGTTCGGTGACGAGGACCCGTTCACCGAGCAGCAGCTGGCTCAGGACGCAGTCGCCGACCTGCTGGTCGCTGTCCATCCCGGAGATCCAGGCGCGGATGTCGCTGTGGCTGGCGAGGGCGGGGCGGTCGATCGGTCGTACCGCCTCGGGGGAGGTCCAGAGGGTCGCGACCGCGGCCTGGACGACGGCCTCGCGGCCCGGTTGCAGCTCCACGTTTGCCTCCCGCTCGTACCGTCCGCTTCCGCGACCCTATGAAAGAAACCAACAACCATCAACCGCCGGTGTGAATCTTTGCTTCAGCCCACGGTGGTGATGCCGAGCCCCGGGGCGTCCGGCAGCACGACGGTCGCGCCCTGGTAGCGGATCCCGCCCCGCACGGGTGAGGCGGCCAGCCACCAGGCGGCGTCGAGGTCGGACACCGCGGTGGTGCCGTACGCGGCGACCAGGCTGGCGGCCGCCCCGATGCCCACCTCGCTCTCCATCATGGAGCCGACGGCGGTGCCGAGGCCGTGGGCGGAGGCCAGGTCGAGCAGCGTACGCGCGGGGTGCAGGCCGCCGCACTTGGCGAGCTTGACGTTGACCATGTCGGCCGCCCTTCGGCGGATCACCTCGACGAGGTCCCGTACACCGAACACGGCCTCGTCAGCGAGGATCGGCACGTCGACCCGGTCGCTGACCCAGGCCAGGCCGTCGAGGTCCCACCGGGCGACCGGCTGCTCGACGAGTTCCACGTCGAGGCCTGCGTCCTCGACGCCGCGGATCACCCGTACCGCCTCCCGGGGGGTCCAGCCCTGGTTCGCGTCGAGGCGGATCCGGACTCCGGGGCCCACCGCGTCGCGGACGGCCCGGACCCGGTCCAGGTCGCCGGCGGCGTCCGTGCCGACCTTCAGCTTGAGCACCTCGAACCCCTCGGCCCGGCGCTTCCCGGCGGCCTCGGACAGGTCCGCCGCCTCGCCGGCGGCGAGCGTCACGTCGGTGGGGACGGTCAGCGCGGTGCCGCCGAGCAGCCGCACGAGCGGGATGCCGAGCCGTCGCGCGGCGAGGTCGTGCAGGGCGACGTCGACGGCGGCCTTGGCGGCCTCGTTGCCGACGACGGCGCGCTGCACCTCGGCGCAGCGGGCCACCAGCTCGTCCGGGTCCCGGCCGGTGAGCAGTGGACCGAGCAGTTGGCGGACGCACGCCTCGGACCCGTCGATCGACGCGCCGGTCACCTGCCACACCTGCGGCGCCTCGCCGAAGCCGGACCGGCCGTCGCTGTCGACCACCTCCACGACCAGGGTGTCCACGGTGGTGGTCCGGCGCAGCGCGGTGACGAACGGGGTGTGTAAGGGGGCGGTGAGCCGGTGGGTGCGTACCGCGGCGATCGTCATGTGCGGCACCCTATACGCAGATCGCGGGCGAGGGGGTTGGCCGGTATGAGTGGTGACTGGGAGCTGGTTGGGGCACCGAACGCGCGTGACCTGGGCGGGTTGGTCGGCGCGGACGGGCGGCGGGTGCGTCCCGGGCGGCTGATCCGCACGCCGGCGCTGGGGCGGTTGACCGACGAGGACCTGCCGGTGCTGGGCAAGCTCGCCCCGGCGTGCGTGGTCGACCTGCGGGACCATTCCGAGATCGGTGTCGCGCCGCCGGATCGGCTGGTGGGGGACCCGCGGCTGGTGCACCTGCCGGTGCACGACCCGGAGCATCCGGTCTTCACGTACGTGTCGGCGGTGCTGCTGGGGCACGACCTGGGCGCGTACGCGGAGCTGGCGCGGCAGGGCACGCCGGCTGCCATGGCGGCGATCTACCGCTGGTTCGTGACGGGGGAGTCGGCGCGGTCGGGGTTCGCCGGGGCGGTGCGGCTGGCGGCGCGCGCGGAGAACCTGCCGCTGGTGTACCACTGCTCGGCCGGAAAGGACCGTACCGGTTGGCTCACGGTGATCCTGCTGACCGCGCTCGGCGTGGACGAGGCGTCCGTGCGGGCCGAGTACCTGCGGAACAACCAGCTGACCGCGAGCCTCCGCGCGGTGATCGTCGAGGCGATGCGCCGGCGGCAGCCGGAGCTGGACGTCGAGGCGGTGCTGCCGGTGCTGGAGGTCCGCCCGGAGTACCTGGACGCGGGCTACGACGAGGTGCGCCGGGTGCACGGCTCGTTCGAGGCGTACCTGCGCGACGGTCTGGGGTTGACCGACGACGTCATCGCGGCCCTGCGGGAGCAGCTGCTGGAGTGACGGCCGTTGGGCTGGCGGCGGTGTCTCCGGCGGCCCGGCCGACGACGATGAGCGCCTGTCCGGCCGCGTAGGTGGCCATCACGAGCACCGGGGTGCCGGGCGGGTCGAGGACGCCGGCCACCCCGGTGGCGATGAGCAGGTCGGAGGCGAGGAAGAGCGCGCCGCCGAGGCCGACCCGCCAGCCGTGGGCGCTGGCGGTGGCGGCCATGGTGGCGAGCGCGAGCGCGTACCCGGCGACCGGTGCGGCGAGCCCGGCGTCGGTGAGTCCCGGCCACATCCAGGCGAGCGCGGCCACGGTCAGCACGGCGTACCCGAGCGGCACGGCGACCAGCGGCGGGCGGCGCAGCGCGCTGGCGGCGCCGCGCCGGGTGAACGCCGTGATGTAGCACAGGTGCGCGCCGAGGAACAGCGCCATGCCGGTGAGGAACCAGCCGGTGCCGGTGCCGAGCAGGGCCACGTCGCCGCCGGTGGAGAAGGCGAGCGCGGCCAGGACGAGCCGCTGGGGACGGTGGCCGCGTTCGGTGGCGGCCCGCCACAGGTAGGCGGCGAGCAGCGGCATGAGCAGCGGTTTGGTGAGCAGTTCGGCCGGGCGGTCGCCGGTCGCGTTGGCGACCAGGTTGGCGGCGGCCAGCGTGGCGAAGGCGGCCATGAGGAGGCGGCTGCGGGGCATGGGGGCGGCTCCGGGTGCGGGGGTAGGCGCAGCGTAGCCGTGTGGGCGGTCGTCGGGGCCCGGCCGAAGCGTCAGTGTCGACGGCCGTGGCGGTGGACGGTCAGGGCAGGCCGTAGCCGTCGGCGAGGGCGTCGACCTCGGCGTCGAGCAGCGCGGCCGGGTCGAAGCCCATCCCGGTGTAGAGGCCGACCGTCTCCAGCGCGACGATGCCGTGCAGGCGGGCCCAGATGGTCACCGCGCCGGTCAGCATGTCGCCCGGGTCGCCGTCGGGGGCGAAGGTGTGCACCCACTCGGCGACGGCCGGGGTGGTCTGCGCCCACCCGGCGAGCTGCGCGCGCAGGGCCGCGGCGCCGGGGCCGGGGCGGAGCTGCGCGAGGACGGACAGGAACGGGCCGAGCACCGCGCGGGCGCTGTCGACGGTCTCCGGTGGCGCCTGGTAGGTGGGGCTGGGTGGCCCGGCGAGCAGCAGGTAGCTCTGCGGGTGGGCCCGGGCCCAATCGCGGTAGGCGGCGGCGAGGGCGTGCAGTCGGGCACGGGCGGGTGCGCCGGCGGTGGCGTCGGCGGCGGCGGTCACGGCGGCCGCCAGGTCGGCGTACGCATCGAGGATCAGCTCGGTGAGCAGTTCGTCGCGGCTGCAGTAGTACTTGTAGAGCGCGGGGCCGGACACGCCGAGGCGTTTCGCGATGCCGTTGAGCGCCACCGCTCCCGCGCCGCCGGAGGCGACCTGTTCCAGCGCGGCTTCCTTGATCTCGGCGCGTACCTGGGCGCGGTAGCGCTCGCGGGGACCGCCGGCTCTGCTCGCCGTCACGGCTCACCTCCCGGTCTGCCGCGTGACGCGCGGCACTGGACGCAGATCCTAACTCCGGTTAGAGTCTATAACTAACGCGAGTATCCCTAACCAAGGAGTCGTCATGAGCCAGTCCCTGCACGTCGTCCTCGGCGCCGGCCCCGCCGGCACCACGCTGGCCGCGCACCTGCTCGGCCTCGGCCACCCCGTCCGCATCGTGAGCCGGGGCGGCGGCGCGGCCGTCGCGGGCGCGGAGGCCGTGGCCGCCGACCTGACCGACCACGCGCAGGCCGCGACGGCGGTGGCCGGCGCCGCGGTGGTCTACCACTGCGCGAACGTGGCGTACGAGCGGCAGGTGGAGGTCATGCCGCGCATGCAGGAGGCGGTCCTCGACGGCGCCGCCGCGGCCGGGGCCCGGCTGGTCGTGCTGGACACCCTGTACCCGTACGGCCCGACCGGCGGCGCGGTGATGACGGAGCGGACGCCGTGGCGGGCCGTCAGCCGCAAGGGGCGGATGCGCGCCGACCTCGACGCCGCCTACCTCGCCGCGCACCGCGACGGACGGCTGCCGGTGGTGCTGGGCCGCTCGGCGGACTTCTTCGGCCCGCGGGTGTTCAACTCCAGCCTCGGGGGCACGGTCTTCCCGGCCGCGCTCGCCGGCGGGCCCGTGCTCGCGCTGGGCGACATCGACCAGCCGCACAGCTACAGCTACCTGCCCGACGTGGCCGCCGGCCTGGCCCGGCTCGGCGCGGAGCCCGACGCGGCCGGCCGGGTCTGGCACCTGCCCACGGCGCCGGCCCGCACCACCCGCGAGGTGCACCAGCTCATCGAGCGGGCGACCGGGCGAACGTTCACGGTGGACGTGCTCGACGCGCCGCGGCCGTGGGGACCGTTCGACGAGACGTTCATGCGCGAGTACGCGGAGCTGTTCTACCAGTACGAGGAGCCGCAGGTGATGGACTCGAGCGCGTTCGAGACGCGGTTCGGCGTCCGGCCGACGCCCCTGCCGGAGGCGGTGGCGGCCACCGTCGACTGGTTCCGCGCCGCCCTGGCCGCGCGCGGCTGAGCCGTACGGCAGGCGCGCGGGCCGGGCCGGTGGCTGTCCACTACAGGTCGTGGCGGGCGGCCCAGACCCGGGCGGAGATGTCGGCGATCAGGCGGCAGGCGTCGTCGTCGGCGTCGTCGCTTCCGCCGTCACCCTCGTCGCCGGTGGTGCAGACGACCACCGCGTACGGGGGAGCGTCGTCGGGGAACACGACGCCGGCGCCGTGCCGGACGCCCCGTACCCAGCCGTTCTTGTGCGCGATGCGGGTGCCCGGCGGCAGGCCGGCGGCCAGGTCCTCGCGGTGCTCCTGGTCGGCGAGCACGTCCAGCATGGCGGCGCACGCCGCCGGGGAGGCGAGCGGCCCGGGCCGGGTGGCGCCGGTGGCGAGGGCGCCGAGCAGGGCGGCCAGGTCGGCGGCGGTGACCAGGTTGGTGATGCCGGCGTCGCGCGCCGCGAAGTCCTCGATGCCCCGACCGGTGACGCTGTGCCGGGCGCCCGCGAGCGCCCACACGTCGGCCACCGCGGGCAGGCCGACGTGACCGATCACCAGGTTCGTGGCGAGGTTGCTGGAGCGGACGATCATCCGCCGGGCCAGCCAACGCAGGGGAGCGGTGCCGCCGACCCGAGCCCACACCTCGTCGTCGTTGTCGTAGTGCTGGGCGCAGGTGAACCGGGGCGCGCCGGGCTGCGCCGAGTCGAACGCGTTGACCACCGGCACCGGGGCGTCCAGGTCGAGGGCGCCCGCCTCGGCGGCCCGGTGCAGGGCGACGAGGACGGCGACCTTCATGGTGCTGGCCGCGTAGTGGGTGGCGTCCGCCTGCCGCGTCCACACGGGTGCGGCGCCGGGCCGACCCACGTACGCGGAGACGGTGCCGGGCACCGAGTCGAGGTGCGCGTCGAGGTCGTCCCACGTCATGCCGGTGACCGTAGCGGATCATGGTGGGCGGCGGGGCTGCGGCCCGGGCGCTCGGGGTCTAGCGTGCGGGAATGACGACCGCCGCGTACGACGCGATCGCCGACTGGTACGAACAGTTCGCCTCCGACACGGCCGGCGACTACATGGCGCGTGTCCGCGCCCAACTCGCCGACCTGCTCGGCCCCGGTTCGGGCCGGTGCCTCGACCTGTGCTGCGGCACCGGGGCGCACGCCGCCGAGTTGCGCCGGCTCGGGTGGGCCCCGGTGGGCGTGGACCTGTCGGCCGGGCAGCTGCGGCACGCGCGCACGCGGCTGCCCGTGGCGCGGGCCGACGCGACCCGGCTGCCGGTCGTCGACGCGGGCGTGCCCGCCGTGACCTGCGTACTCGGGCACACCGATTTGCCCGACTACCCGGCGGTGATCGCGGAGGCCGCCCGGGCCCTGGCCCCGGGCGGCCGGTTCGTCCACGTCGGCGTGCACCCCTGTTTCATCGGGCCGTTCGCGGACCGGTCGGACCCGGCGCGGATCGTGATCGACGGCGGGTACGCCGAACGTGAGCGCAGCTTCCGTGCCTGGTCGGTGCACGGGGTGCGGGCGCGGGTCGGCGCCTGGCACGTGCCCCTCGCCGACCTGCTGAACGCGGTGACCGCGGCGGGGCTGACCCTCACCCGGTTGCAGGAGTCCGGCTCGACTCCGATCCCCGACCTCCTGGCCCTCCAGGCCACCAAACCCCGCGCCTGACCCTGCGCCCCCACCCCGGGCCTCCGCCCACCTTGCCCTGCCTCGGTTGATCATGAAGTTATTGCTGCGACACGCCGAGGTGACGGGCAATAACTTCATGATCAACAGGCCGGTGGCTGGGGGCCGCGGCCGGGGCCGGGGGTGGGTGGGTACGCGGGAGCCCGGCCTGCCGAGCGGCGGGCCGGGCTCCGTGGGCCGGGGTGGGGAAGGTCAGCCGGCGTGCTTGCGGCGGGCGGCCATCCGGCCGCGCTGGGTCTGGTCCAGCACCACCTTGCGGATGCGCACCGCGGCCGGGGTCACCTCGACGCACTCGTCCTCGCGGCAGAACTCGAGGGCCTGCTCCAGCGACAGCTTGCGCGGCGGGATCAGCTTCTCGGTCTCGTCCGCGGTCGACGACCGCATGTTGGTGAGCTTCTTCTCCTTGGTGATGTTGACGTCCATGTCGTCGGAGCGGGAGTTCTCCCCGACGATCATGCCCTCGTACACCTCGGTGCCCGGCTCGACGAAGAGCTGGCCGCGCTCCTGGAGGTTCGTCATGGCGAACGCGGTCACCGAGCCGGACCGGTCGGCGACCAGCGACCCGTTGTTGCGGGTACGCAGCTCACCGAACCACGGCTCGTACGACTCGAAGACGTGGTGCAGGATGCCCGTGCCGCGGGTCTCGGTGAGGAACTCGGTGCGGAAGCCGATGAGGCCGCGCGCCGGGACCAGCCACTCCATCCGGATCCAGCCGGTGCCGTGGTTGACCAGCTGCTCCATGCGGCCCTTGCGGGTGGCCAGCAGCTGCGTGATGGCGCCCAGGTACTCCTCGGGGGCGTCGATGGTCAGCCGCTCGACCGGCTCGCAGGTCTTCCCGTCGATCTCGCGGGTGACCACCTGCGGCTTGCCGACGGTCAGCTCGTAGGACTCCCGGCGCATCTGCTCGACCAGGATCGCCAGGGCCAGCTCGCCGCGGCCCTGCACCTCCCACGCGTCGGGACGCTCGGTGGGCAGCACCCGCAGCGACACGTTGCCGATGAGCTCCTTGTCGAGCCGGTCCTTGACCATGCGGGCGGTGACCTTGGCGCCCTTGACCCGCCCGACGAGCGGGGAGGTGTTGGTGCCGATGGTCATCGAGATGGCCGGCTCGTCGACCGTGATCAGCGGCAGGGGGACCGGGGTCTCCGCGTCCGCGAGCGTCTCGCCGATCATGATCTCGGGGATGCCGGCGACCGCGATGATGTCGCCCGGGCCCGCCGAGTCCGCCGGCTTGCGCTCCAGGCCCTCGGTCATCAGCAGCTCGGAGATGCGGACCCGCTGGGTGCTGCCGTCGGTGCGGCACCAGGCCACGGTCTGGCCCTTGGTGATGGTGCCCTGGCGTACGCGGCACAGGGCCAGCCGGCCCAGGAACGGCGAGGCGTCGAGGTTGGTGACGTGCGCCTGCAGCGGCGCGTCCTCCTCGTACGCGGGCGCCGGGATGGTGTCCAGCAGGGTGCGGAACAGGGGTTCGAGGTTGTGGCTGTCGTCGGGGACGGCGCCGTCGGCGGGCTGGGTGAGCGAGGCGATGCCGTCGCGAGCGCAGGCGTAGACGATCGGGAAGTCGATCTGCTCCTCGTCGGCGTCCAGGTCGAGGAAGAGTTCGTAGGTGTCGTCCACGACCTCCTTGATCCGGGCGTCCGGACGGTCCACCTTGTTGATCACCAGGATGATCGGCAGGCGGGCCTGGAGCGCCTTGCGCAGCACGAACCGGGTCTGCGGCAGCGGGCCCTCGCTGGCGTCCACCAGCAGGACCACCCCGTCGACCATGGTCAGGCCACGCTCGACCTCGCCGCCGAAGTCGGCGTGGCCGGGGGTGTCGATGATGTTGATGGTCACCGGGTCGGAGCCGTCGGCCGGCATGTAGTGCACGCCGGTGTTCTTGGCCAGGATCGTGATGCCCTTTTCCCGCTCCAGGTCCATGGAGTCCATCACCCGGTCGGTCACCTCGGCCCGGGCGCCGAACGCGCCGGCCTGCCGCAACATGGCGTCGACCAGGGTCGTCTTGCCGTGGTCGACGTGGGCGATGATGGCGACGTTGCGGAGGTCGGTGCGAAGCTGCATACCCTCCATACTCTCCTGTCTGCGGTTGCCGGTTCCGCCTCGGGGTCATCCCCCGAATGGCCCGGATCTCTCGTGAAACTCCTGTCCCAGCCGCTGCGGCGGCTGGCATGCTGACCCTCGTGTTCATGGGGGCCGCGTGCACGACCTGCTGACCGTTCTGCAGGGTTTGCCGTCCCTGCTGATCTACCTGGTCGCCGCGCTGATCGTCGCGGGCGAGACCGCCGTGATCTTCGGCCTCCTGGTGCCGGGCGAGGCGACCCTGCTGCTGGTCGGTTTCCTAGCGTACGCGGGCACCCTGCGGCTCGGCCCGACCCTGGTCGTGATGATCGCCGCCGCGGTGACCGGAGACACACTCGCCTTCCGGGCGGGCCGCCGGTACGGGCCACGCCTGCGGGCCAGCGGCCTGGGCCACCGGGTCGGCCCGGAGCGCTGGCAGCGGGCCGACCGGCTGCTCAACCGGCTCGGCGGCCGGGGGGTCTTCACGGCCCGCTGGATCGCCTTCGCCCGCACGCTGGTGCCGCGGCTGGCCGGCGCCGCCGGGATGCCGTACCGCCGGTTCGCGCCGTGGAACCTCGCCGGGGTGGCGACGTGGGTCGGCGGGTCGGTGCTCGTCGGCTACCTGGCCGGCGAGTCGTACGAGACGGTCTCGCACATGCTGGGCCAGGCCACCGGAGCCGTGCTGGTGCTGCTGGTGGCCCTGGTGGCGGTGGTGCTGATCGGTCGTTGGCTGGGACGCAACCCCGACCCGGTGCGGGCGCTGCTGTCCCGGGCCACCGCGCTGCCGCCGGTGCGCTGGCTGGCCGGCCGCTACGGGGTGCTCTTCTTCCTGCTCACCATGCGCATCGGGCCCGGCTGGACGCTGCTGCTCAACCTCGTGACCGGGCTCGCGCTGCTCTTCGTCGCCGGCTTCGCGTTCGCCGAGCTGCTGGGGCTCGTGGTCCGGCACAGCGGGCTCGCCCTGGTGGACGGCGCCATCGCCGACTGGTTCGCCGCCCGGCGTACGCCCGACGCGGTCGGCGCGGTGCACGCGTCGGTGTCGGCGCTGCGCGGGCCGGTGCTGATCGGCCTGGTCGCCGTGGTGGCCGCGGTGCTGGCGTGGCGCAGCCGGCCGTGGCGGGCCGACCTGCTCGGCCTCGTCGGCACGGTGGGGGCGTTCGTCCCGTTGGTGGTGCTGGCCGTGGCCGCCGACCTGGCCGGGTCGGCCGGCAACGGTCCCGAGGACGTGCTCTTTCCCACCCCGAACGCGGTCGTGACGGCGAGCCTGTGCACGCTGGCCTGGCTGCTGTCGCGGGGGGCGCGCTGGCCCGTGGCGGTGGCGGCCTGGACCGGCGCGGCGGCCGCGGTCGTCTACCTCGCGGGTGCCCGCCTCTACCTGGGGCTCAGCACGGCCAGCGGCACGGTCGCGGGGATCCTGCTGGGGGTGCTCTGGACGGCGGTGTTCATGGTGGCCTGGGCCACCCGGACCCGGGCCGTCGGCGGGCGCGGGCGGCCCGAGCCGGCCCCCGACCGGCCCGACGAGCCGGCGGCGGACGGGCCCGCCGACCCGGCGCCGGAGCGGCCCGAGGGGCAACGGAGGCCGGTGGAGCCCTGTTAGGGTGCGGCGACGTCGACGGGAGGGGACCGGGATGCGCCGACGGACGGGGCGGATGGGCGCCGCAGTGCTCGCCGGGCTGCTGCTGGTGGCCCTGGGCGGCTGCGCCGGGCAGGGCACGCGACCCCAGGACGCGGCCGTCCCGCTGGCCGGGCCGGTCGAGGTGTCCGGGGAGGCGAGCGCCGCGCCGGTCGAACTGGACGCGCCGGCCACCCCCGCCGCCTCGGAGGGCATGGGCCTCGCGCCGACCCCGTCGCGCAGCGCGTCGCCGTCGGCCAAGCCGAGCCCCAAGCCGAAGCGCACGGCCGGGCCGCGGCCGGTGCCGAAGCCGCCGACCGAGACCCAGGTGCCGCCTCCGCCGCCGAAGCCCGCGCCCACCGGTTGCAAGCCGAGCTACGAGGGCAGCCAGGCCACCCGGGCGCAGGTCAAGGCCGCCCTGACCGACGCCGCGCAGCGGACGTACTGGCCGGTGTCGGCACCGGACATCAGCATCCCGCTGAGCCTCATGAAGGCGACCGCCTGGCAGGAGAGCGGGTGGCAGTCGAACATCGTGGCCTGCGACGGCGGGATCGGGCTCATGCAGGTCATGCCGGCGACGGCGGACTGGATGAACCAGCGGTTCGAGCAGAGCTACGACATCGACGACTACAGCGACAACGCGTACCTGGGCGGCACCTACCTGGCGTGGCTCACCAAGTACATCGGCGACATGTACTTCGACTCCGACTACTCGCTGGACGCGTCGCTGTGCACCAGCGAGCTGAACTCCTGTCTGCTGAACGCGGTGATCTCGGCGTACAACTACGGCCACGGCGCGGTCGCCCAGGAGGGGGAGCCGTTGGCCATCCCCAATCCGCAGTACGTGCGTAACGTGCGCGCGCTCATGACCGAGTGCGAGTGCCTGAACTTCTGATCGATCCGCTCCGGCACGGGAACGTCGCGGTCGGTCCCCGCGACGCGACCGGGGGCCGGCACCTGGCCGACCCCCGGCCGATTCGATCAGTCCCGTGCGGCGACCGGCTCGGCCGCCGCGCCGGGCGCCCCGGCGGCGGGCGCGTCGGGGTGGCCGCTGATCCGTCCGGGCCACCAGAAGCGGTCGCCCAGCAGGAACGCCAGCGCCGGCACGAGCACCGTGCGGACCAGCAGCGTGTCCAGCAGTACGCCGATGCAGACGATGATCCCGATCTGGGTGAGCGTGATCAGCGGTAGCACGCCGAGGACCGCGAAGACCGCGGCCAGCAGCACGCCGGCGCTGGTGATGACACCACCGGTGACGCGCAGCGCGGACAGCATGCCATCGCGGGTGCCGGTGCGGCGGGCGTCCTCCCGGGCCCGGCTGACCAGGAAGATGTTGTAGTCCACGCCGAGCGCCACCAGGAACACGAAGGCGAGCAGCAGCACCCCGCTGTCCAGCGCCGGGAAGTCCAGCACGTGGTCGAAGAGCAGCCACGCCGCGCCGAGGCTGGCGAAGAACGAGGCGATCACGGTCAGCACCAGCAGCAGAGGCGCCAGCAGCCCGCGCAGCAGCAGCACCAGGACCGCGCCCACCAGCAGCAGGATGATCGGCAGGATCAGCTGGAGGTCCCGCGTGTTGGCCTCGTTCGAGTCGTAGGTGGCGGCGACCGAGCCGCCGACCAGCGCGCCGTCGGGGGCGTCCGCGCCGGAGACGGTGGGCGGCGCGGAATCCGGCACGGCGGCGACCGACTCGCGCAGCGCCACCACGGCGCGGTCCGAGGCGGCGGTGCCCGGCTCGGCGGTGAGGACCACGTCGACCTGCGCGACGCGGTCCCCGGCCGCGCCGGGACGGGCCGAGGCGACCCCGTCGACGGCCTCGGCGGCGGCGAGGACCCTGGGGGCCGCCTGCGGGTTGGTGAGCACCGCGACCGGCTGGGTGCTGCCGGCCGGGAAGGCGCGGGCCAGCGTCTCCGCGCCGGCGACCGCCTCGGGTCGCTCCCGGAACTGTTCGGTCTCCGACAGGCCGGTGCGGATGCCCAGCCCGCCGAGGGCCAGGCCGGCGAGGAGCAGGGTGGCCAGCGCGGCGACCGGCAGCGGCCGGCGGACGACCAGCGCGCCGAGGCGACCCCAGAGCCGGCCCTCCCGGGCGGCGGCGCCGACCCGGGGGACGAACGGCCAGAACAGGCCCCGGCCGAACAGCACCAGGGCGGCCGGGAGGACGAAGAGGGCGGAGAGCATGGCGAACACCACCCCGGTGGCGCAGGCCAGGGCCAGGGCCCGGTTG
This sequence comes from Micromonospora costi, assembly GCF_003626655.1. Classification (GTDB taxonomy): domain Bacteria; phylum Actinomycetota; class Actinomycetes; order Mycobacteriales; family Micromonosporaceae; genus Micromonospora; species Micromonospora costi. The sequence continues at coordinate 542,033 of NZ_RBAN01000002.1, read as the reverse complement.
GTCTCCTGCTCCGACAACAGCAGCGTGAGCACACCGAGGACGACGGTGCCGCCGCTGGCCAGGATCGGCTCGGCGGTGCGGCGCAGGGCGGCGCGCATGGCGGTGAACCGGTTCTCCTCGCGGCGCAGCTCCTCCCGGTAGCGCGCGATGAGCAGCAGCGCGTAGTCGGTCGCGGCGCCGAAGACCAGCACGCTGGCGATGCCGGTGACCTGACCGCTGGGCAGGTAGATGCCGAGCGCGGGCACCAGGGACTCCACCACGCGCAGAGTGAACTGTTCGGCGGCGCCCACCACCAGCAGCGGTACGAGCCACAGGAAGGGGCTGCGGTAGGTGACCAGCAGCAGCACCGCCACGACGGCCGCGGTGACCAGCAGCAGGGTGGTGTCGGCGCCCTGGAATACCTTGCCCAGGTCGGCGGTGAAGGCGGGCCCGCCGGTGACCTCGACGGTCAGCTCGGCGGGCAGGCCGCCGACCGCTTCCCGGACCTGCTCCACCTTGTCGACCACGCTCTGCGGCCCGCCCGCGCTGGACAGCGGCACCGCGACCAGCGCGACGGTGCCGTCGGGGGAGACCTGGGCGGGGGAGACCCGCCCACCGACGGCTAGCGGCCCCAGTGCGGCGGCGGCGTCGTCGAGCGCGCCGCGGTCGGTGCCGCTGAGCGGGGCCCGGTCGGCGCGGCTCACCACCACGAGGGCGGGCTGCGCGTCCTTGGACGGCAACTGCTCCTGGAGGCGTTCCACCTGCGTCGACTGCCACGTCACCGACAGGCCGGTGGCGGAGACGGGCTCAGGGTTGTCCGGCTTCGGTAGCCCGAACACCACCGCGCCGACGACGAGCGCGGCGACCACGGTGAGCCAGGCGGCGAGCCGGCCCCGGGCGACGCGGGTGAACAGCGACATCGGAGATCCTCACATGATCATCGAGGAATGAATCTTGGCAACTGAGTATCTTGACAACCGAGATTATTCGGATGGGTTCTATGCTGCAACCGGGACGACGGGGCAGGGGGGTGGCGGTACGCGGTGACGGCGCAGAGCATGTACCGGCGGCGGGACGACCCGCGAGGGCGGATGGTCGCGGACATCACCAACGACCTGCGGCGTTACTCCACCGAGGCGCAGCACATCGGCCAGGCGTTCGCCAACCTGCACGGGCTCAACGCCACCGACCTGCAGGCGCTGATCGCGGTGATGGAAGCCGAGCTGATCGGCGACCCGACCACCCCCGGCCGCCTCGGTGAGGCGCTCAACCTCTCCTCCGGCTCGGTGACCGCGCTGGTCGACCGGCTCGAACGCGCCGGCCACATCCGGCGGGACCGGGACACCGTCGACCGGCGCAAGATCCTGCTGCACTACGCCGACCGGGGAGCCTCCCTGGCGCAGAGCTTCTTCGGGCCGCTGGGCCGGCGCACCGACCAGGTGATGGACCGGTTCACCGACGACGAGCTGGCCGTGGTGCACCGGTTCATGGCCGAGATGGTGCGGTCCATGCGGGCGCACCGCGACGAGGTGCGCGCCGCCCGTGGTGAACCCCACCGCGTCGGGACGCCCGAGCCGACCGGCGACGCCTGACCGTGTGGCCGGTCACCCGACTCGCCGCGGCGGCGCTGCGGCTGCCCGCGGCCCGCACCGTTCGGGTCGCCGTCACCCGGGGCCTTCCCGTCCGGGTCCGTGACGGCGTCACCCTGCGCACCGACCACTACGCCCCCGACCTGCCCAGCGTGCCGACGGTGCTCATCCGCACCCCGTACGGGCGGGGCGGGCCGATGCGGCTGCTCGGCCGGCTCCTGGCCGAGCGGGGCTACCACGTCGTCATCCAGGCCTGCCGGGGCACGGACGGCTCGGGCGGGCTCTTCGCCCCGCTCGTGCACGAACGCGACGACGGCCTCGACACCCTCGACTGGCTGCGCCGCCAGCCGTGGTACTCCGGCGGCCTCGGCACGTTCGGGGCCAGCTACCAGGGCTTCGTGCAGTGGGCGCTCGCCGCGGACGCGGGCGACGAGTTGCGCGCGATGGTCGCCGTGGCCACCGCGTCGGCCACCCGCGACTCCACGTACTCGGGGGAGTCCTTCGCCCTCGACACGGTGCTCACCTGGGTGGAACTGCTCCAGGCGCAGACCGTGCCCTGGCTGGCCCGCCAGTGGGAACTCAAGCGCGGCCAGCCCCGCCTCGCCGCGGCGCTGGCCCACCTGCCGCTGGCCGAGGCCGACAGGATCGCCACCGGCGTGACCGTCCCGTTCTTTCAGGAGTGGCTGCGACACCACACGCCGCAGGCCGACTACTGGCGGGCCCGGGTGTTCGCCGAGGCGGTGACGCGGGCCCGCGCGCCGGTGGCCATGGTCACCGGCTGGCACGACATCTTCCTCCCCGCCCAGCTCGACGACTACGCCGTCCTGCGCGCCGCCGGCCGCCGTCCACGTCTGGTGATCGGGCCGTGGACCCACGGCAGTCCCGGGCTCGTCGTGGCAGCGCTGCGCGAGGGCGTGGCCTGGCTGGACCGCCACCTCGCCGGCCTGCCGACCTCCGCGCCCGCTTCCACTCCGCCGGCCGCCACGCCGGCTTCCACGCCGGGGGCCGCCGCGCCGACCTCCGCGTCGCCGACCGCCGCGCCGGCTTCGGCGTCGCCGGCCGCGGCGCCGCCGGAACCCGGGCCGTCGCACGCCGCGCCGGTGCGGGTGTACGTCGGCGGCGCCGGTGGCGGCTGGCGTGACCTGCCGGACTGGCCCCCACCCGCGACGGCGGTGCCCTGGCACCTGCACCCGGGCGGCGTGCTCGCGGCACGGCCGCCCGTGCCGTCACCGCCGGACGTGTTCCGGTACGACCCGGCGGACCCCACCCCGTCCCTCGGCGGCCCGCTGCTGGTCGCCCAGCGGGCCGGGCCGGTGGACAACCGCCGCGTCGAGGCCCGGCCGGACGTGCTGACCTGGTCGAGCGCCCCGCTGGCCCGGCCGGTGGAGGTGATCGGGCCGGTGCGCGCCGAGGTGTACGTCCGCAGCGAGCTGTCCTACCTGGACATTTTCGTACGGCTGTGTGACGTGGACCGTCGCGGGCGGTCCTGGAACGTCTGCGACGGGCTGGTCCGGATCACCCCCGACCGCTTCCCGACCGGGCCGGACGGAGTGGTCCGCGTGCCGGTGCCCCTGTGGCCCACCGCGCACCGGTTCGCCGCCGGCCACCGGCTGCGGGTGCAGGTCTCCGGCGGTGCCCACCCCCGGTACGCGCGCAACCCCGGCACCGGCGAGCCCCTCGGCAGTGCCGTCACGCTGCGTGCCGGTTTCCGGGAGATCCTGCACGACCCGGAACACCCCTCCGGAGTGCACCTGCCGATAGCACACAGTGGACGCCCCGACCGTCGAATGTGAATGTGAGGCGCTCTGACCTGGGCGTTTGCCCGGAGAGCGGGCTATGGTTGGGGCAACGCCCGGCGCCGTGCACCAGTTGGCCGGGCCCGCGCGTCGAGCTCGCCCCGCGTACGCGGTGTAACGCCGTGCCCGGCCCTCGTCCAACCGGGAGAGGGGGACCCATGACCCGGGCTCCGGCGAACCTCATGGCCGTACGCAGCCTGCTTCTCGAGCACCTGAACGTCGACAAGAACACGGTCCGCGACGCGGACCTCGAACCCGCCGAGGTCGGCATCGTCGGCGACCCGGCGCACCGAGGTGGTTACCACTGCGGCTCGGACCGGGTGGTGACCAACGACTACTCGGTGGTCGAGTCACCGCGCGACCGGGCCGGGCTGACGCTGGACGCCGCCGCCCTCGACGTCGGCCAGTTCCGAGTCACCGTCCGCGGCCAGGCCCACGACCTCCGCAGCTTCTCCACCTGGTGTGTGGGGCAGTGCGCCGCGAACGCCGCGGACACGCGGGACATCCGCGAAATCATCTACAGCCCGGACGGGCGCGTGGTCCGCCGGTGGGACCGGCTCGGAAAGAGATCCAGCGGGGACAACTCGCACCTCTGGCACACGCATTTCAGCTTCTTCCGGGACGCCATCAAGGCGGGCCGGGACCAGAGATCCCTGTTCCGCCGCTACCTGACCGCCATCGGACTTCTGGAGGGACCGGACATGACGCAAGAGGAACACAACTGGCTCGCCACCATCCACAAGAACCTGACAGTTCTCGACGGCCGCAACCCGATCGGCCAGATCTACACACGGATGTCCGTGGGCGAGGACCAGACCGGGATCAAGCCGCCCAACTACCCGACGCTCAAGACGGTCACCGCGCAGCTGGCCGCGCTGCAGGCGGCGCTCACGGCGCTGGCCGGCCGGGACTTCACCGACGAGTCGGCGATCGTCCAGGGCGTGCTGGCCGGGCTCACCCCCGAGAAGATCGCCGAGGCGATCCCCCCGGAGCTGGCCGAGCAGGTCGCGGAGGAACTCGCCCGCCGGTTGGCGGCCTGAGTCGTGGGCGGGCCGCCCCGGCCCGGGGGCGGCCCGCCCACCCGTACGGCAAGAGTTATTACGCAATAGCTGTTGCACAACAGCTCTTGCTGATGTCACGCTGGTGGCATGGAGAACCACGACGTACGCCAGGTGACCGACTCCCGGGTGCTGGCCGCTCTGTCCCACCCGCTGCGCCGGCGGCTGATGGACGTGCTCAAGGTGCACGGTCCCGCCACGGTCGGCCTGCTCGCCGAGCGCACCGGCCAGGCGCCGGCCAACGTGAGCCACCACCTCAAGGTCCTCGCCGCCGCCGAGCTGGTCACCGAGGCGCCGGAACGGGCCCGCGACCGCCGCGAGCGGTGGTGGCGCCTGGTCAGCCGCGCCGTACGCTGGTCCAACGCCGACTTCGACGCCGACCCGGCGGCCCGCGCGGTGGCCGACGCCGCCACCTCGCTCAACCTCGACCGGCACGTGCAGATCGCCCGCGCCTGGCACGCGGCGGACGAGACGGCGCACGCGGCGTGGGGCGACGGGCCGTTCTCGACCGACCGGTGGTTGCACCTCACACCGGAGGAACTCGCCGAACTCGGACGTGAGGTGACCGACCTGCTGGCCCGCTGGGCCGACCGGGAGGTCCCCGACGACGGGCGGGAGCGCCACCCCGTCTTCCTGTTCGCCTACGGCGTCCCGGCCCAGCCGTGACCGCGCTCACCCGGTCCGGGGCACCCCCCGTGCGGCGTGGCGGGCTGCTCCGCCACCGCGACTTCCGGCTGCTGTGGGCGGCCCAGACGGTCAGCAGCGTCGGCAGCAACGTCACCGCGGTGGCGCTGCCCCTGGTGGCGGTGGCCGTGCTCGACGCGAGCACCGTGCAGGTGGCGGTGCTGACCGCCGCGGCCTGGCTGCCGTGGCTGCTGGTCGGCCTGCCGGCCGGCGCCTGGGTGGACCGGCTGCCCCGCCGGCCCGTGATGATCATCTGCGACCTGGTGTCGGCGCTGCTGTTCCTCAGCGTGCCGGTCGCCACGCTGTTCGGGGCGCTCACCGTCGCGCAACTGCTGCTCGTCGCGCTCGGCGCCGGGCTCGCCCGGGTCTTCTTCGAGACCGCCGACCAGGTCTACCTGCCCGTTCTGCTGCGTCCCGCACAGGTGCCGGAGGGCAACGCGAAGCTGCAGGCCACGCAGACCGCGAGCTACGTGGTCGGTCCGGGCCTCGCCGGCCTGATCGCCCAGGCCGTCGGCGCGGTGGCCGCGCTGCTGCTGGACGCCGTGAGCTTCCTGGTGTCGGCCGCCTGCCTGGCGCGGATCCGGACGGCCGAACCCCGGCCGGCGCGCGCCGGCCGGTCGCGGTCACTGCGCCGCGAGATCGCCGACGGCGTACGGTTCGTCGCCCGTGACCCGTACCTGAGGGTGCTGACGGTCTTCGGCGCCGCGAGCAACATCGGGCTGATCGGCTACCAGGCGGTGCTCGTCGTCTTCCTGGTCCGTGACGTCCGGCTCGCCCCGGGTGTGGTCGGCCTGCTCGTCGCGGCGATGAGCGCCGGAGGCGTGGTGGGCGCGCTGCTGGCCAGCCTCGCGGGCCGCCGCCTCGGCACCGCGCGGGCCATGCTGGGCTGCGCGGTGCTCAGCGGGCCGCCCGCGCTGCTGATCCCGCTCGCCGGCCCCGGCGCCGCCCTGCTCTGGCCGGCCCTCGGCGGGCTGCTGATCAGCCTCGGCGTGGCCGTCAACAACGTGCTCAAGGGCAGCTTCCGGCAGACCTACACACCGCACCACCTGCTGGGCCGCGTCACCGTGAGCATGCAGCTGCTCAACTACGGCACCATCCCGCTGGCCGCCCTGCTGGCCGGCGCGCTGGGCACCGTGTTCGGGGTCCGGACGGCGGTGCTGGCGATGACCGCCTGGCTGGCGGTCACACCGCTGATCCTGTTCGCGGGCCCGCTGCGCCGGCACCGGGACCTGCCCTCCGCACCCCCGGCGTCCACGCGCGACACCACCACGCCGGCGGTCGCCGCAAGCGGGCCGGCGCGGTGAGTAACGGTGCGGCGGCCGGGCTCTCCGGCCGCCGCACCGGTGGGACCTCACATGGGGCGTACGTTGTCCGCCTGCGGGCCCTTCTGGCCCTGGGTCACCTCGAACTCGACCTTCTGCCCCTCGCTCAGCTCCCGGTAGCCGCTGCTCTGAATGGCCGAGTAGTGGACGAACACGTCCGGGCCCCCGCCGTCCTGCTCGATGAAGCCGAAGCCCTTTTCCGAGTTGAACCACTTAACCGTGCCGGTTGCCATGCGTCTCTCCCTGTTCACAGCGGGCGACCACCGGCCGCCGGCCGATCGTCGCCCTGTACCTCCCCGACAGTAACGGTCCAAACCGACATCCGCCGGGCGAAGTGCCGGAGGCACCCGGGTGAACCTTTCCGGGACCTGGCGAAATGGGCACCGCCACACCCCCGCTGCGGCATGCTAGCGCCGGTGAGAGATGCCGCGGCCGCCGCGCTGACGGAGCTGGAACGCGAGATCGCCGCCGGCCACGGGCCGGACGGCCTGCGGCTCGCGCCCACCCCGTTCGTGCCCGAGGTCCGGCTGCACCTGGCCGAGGACCCGATCCTGTGGTGGGCCCGGATGGAGGCCAACGCCGGCCACCGCCTGCCGCCGCCGTACTGGGCCTCGGTCTGGGCCGGCGGGCAGGCCCTGGCCCGCCACCTGCTCGACCACCCCCACCTGGTCGCCGGGCGCCGGGTCCTGGACCTCGCCGCCGGCTCCGGCCTCGTGGCGATCGCCGCCGCGCTCGCCGGGGCCGCCCACGTGACCGCCAACGACATCGACCCGTACGCCGTCGCCGCGGTCACGATCAACGCCCGGGCCAACCGCGTCCGGGTCGCGGTGACCGGGGGTGACCTCCTGGACCGCGCCACCGACGGGACCGATCTGCTGCTCGCCGGCGATGTGCTGTACGACCGGGCGCTGGCCGACCGGATGCTGCCCTTCCTCGCCCGGGCCGCGGCCGGCGGCGCGGAGGTGCTGGTGGGCGACCCTGACCGGGGCCACCTGCCACCGGACCGGCTGGCCACAGTGGCCAGCTACCCCGTGCCGACCACCGAACCGGCGGTCGACTCGCCGGTACGCCGGGTGCAGGTGCTGCGCCCGTCCTGAGCCGCCGACTCAGGGGCGACCCCGAGACGATGATCAGGGACACAGTGGGGGATCCGGCCGGATGTGCCAGGTGACACGCCGCCATAGCGTACGGGTCATGGCGGATTGGCTGGCCCAGGTCGGAGAGCTCCCCACCACGCTGCTGATGGGGGTGCTCGGGGTGGTGATGCTCTTCGACGCCGTACCGCTGCTGGGGGTGCTGGTCCCCGGCGACGTGGCCATCCTCGCCGCGGTGGGGGTGGGCCGGCCCGCGACCGGGCTGGCCACCTTCACCTCCGTGGTGGTCGGCTGCCTGGCCGGCTGGTCGCTGAGCTTCCTCGCGGGCCGCCGCTACGGCGACCGGCTCCGCCACAGCCGTGTCGGCGGCTGGATCGGTGAGGCCCGGTGGGCGGCGGCCGAGGGCATCCTGCGCCGCGGCGGCGGGCGGATGGTGCTCGTGGCGCCGTTCCTGCCCGTGTTCAACGCGCTGCTGCCGCTGGCCGCCGGCGGACTGCACATGTCCTACCGGCGGTTCCTCGGCTGCGCCGCCCTCGGGGCTGCCGGCTGGGCCGGGCTCTACCTGGTCCTCGGCACCGCGTCCCGGTCGCTCGCCGGCCTGCTGCCCGGCGAGTCGAGCCCGATGCTGGTCACCATGGCGGTCGGGCTGCTGCTCGCCGGCGTCGTCCTGCTCGGCACCCGCCGCCGGCTACGCGCCCTGACCAACCCCACCACCTGAACCCACCCGGCCCCCGGCCCCCGCGCCCCCTGTGCCCCGCCGCAGTGATCAAGAGGTTTGCGTCAGCACCGGGTCGGGTCCTGACGCAAAGCTCTTGATCGACAGGGGGAGGGCGGTCACCAGCCCCGGGCCCGCCACTGCGGCAGCGCCGGCCGCTCCGCGCCGATCGTGCTGTCCTTCCCGTGGCCCGGGTAGAACCAGGTCTCGTCGGGCAGCCGGTCGAACAGCTTGGCCTCCACGTCGCCGATCAGCGCCGCGAACCGCTCCGGGTCCTTCTCGGTGTTCCCCACACCACCGGGAAACAGACTGTCGCCGGTGAACAGGTGCGGCGTGCCGGCCGGGTCCCGGTAGAGCAGGGCGATCGAGCCGGGCGTGTGCCCGCGCAGATGGATGACCTCCAGGGCGCAGTCGCCGACCGGGATCGTGTCGCCGTCGGCCACGGTCTCCGCCTCGATCGGCAGGCCGGACGCGTCGTCGGCGTGCACGAGCGCCCGCGCGCCGGTCTTGGCCACGACCTCCTCCAGCGCCACCCAGTGGTCCATGTGCCGGTGCGTGGTGACCACGGCCGTGAGGCCGCCGCCGCCGACCAGCTCCAGCAGGCGGGGCGCCTCGTTGGCGGCGTCGATCAGCACCTGCTCGCCGGTGCCGCGGCAGGTCAGCAGGTACGCGTTGTTGTCCATCGGGCCCACCGACAGCTTGCTGATCGTGAGCCGGTCGAGCTCACGCACCGCCGGGGGGCCGCCGGGGGACACGTCACCGCTGTAGGTCATCTGGTCTCTACATCCATTCGGGTGGGTTCGGCAGGGGGCCGTCGGGAGTGACGGTCAGCCGGTCGGCGCCGCCACGGCCGATCAGCCAGGCGGCGAGGTCGGGAGCGGGACCGGCGACGACCGGCGCGCCCCCGCGCTCGCCGATCAGAAGCTCGTGCCGGCTGCCGTCGAAACGGAGCACCATCGAGGGCACCCCGGGTCGGTCGACCAGGTCGGTGGCGACCTCGTGCAGCAGCCGGTGGGCGAACGTCTCCGGCCAGTCGGCCGGCCGGTGCCCGGCGGCCAGGTCCAGGTGGTGCACCTCCACCTCGCGCAGCCGGCACCAGACCAGCTCCGCGGCGACCCGGGGACCGCCCGGCGTCTCGACCGTTACTGTCCACGCCTCGGCCGGCATGGCGGCCGCGGCGTCGGCGAACCGGTCAGCCGAGCGGCGCAGGTCGTCCAGGTGCGCGGCGGCGGGCCGGTCGGCGCCGGCCTCGATCGCCGCCACGCGGCCGGCCGGCGAGTCGTACATCGGCCGCGGCTCGCCGGTGCGGGCGGCGGTGAGCAGGTTGACGAAGCCGTCGGCGTTGCGCGCCAGGTGGGCCAGGACGTGACCGCGGGTCCAGCCGGGCAGCAGCGACCCGGCGGCCAGGTCCGCCTCGTCGAAGGTGGCCGCGGCGCGCAGCAGCCGCGACGTCGCGGCGTCCACCTCGCCGGTCAGCAGCAGCGGATCCGTGGTCACCCTCCGACCCTAGCGGTCCCGCGGGCCGCAGTCGCCGGGGAAATCGCTTCCGGCGCGTCGCCGCACGCCCTACCGTCGGCGGCAACGCGGCACCGGGACGTCGGGAGGAGGTGGGGCTCATGCCGGTCGTGGCACGCGTGTTCCGCCAAACCCTGCGACACCGATGAGGAAACCATGAAGATCGACCTGACCGCCCTCGGCTGGGACGCCGGGTGGGCGGCCCACGTACGACGGCGTACCGACCACCGCCCGGGCCGGGTGGCCCGGGTCGACCGGGGGGTCTGCACCGTGCTCTGCGCGGACGGACCGGTCCGCGCCAGCCTGGGCGGCACGGTGCTCGCCGCCGCCGCCCGCGACCTCACCACCCTGCCCTGTGCGGGCGACTGGGTGCTGGTCGCCACCTGGCCGGACGGGCGGCACACCGTCGAGGCGGTGCTGCCGCGCCGTACCGCGCTGGTGCGCCGGACCGCCGGCAAGGACGCCAGCGGGCAGGTGCTCGCCGCCAACCTCGACGCCGCCGCGGTCGTCGAACCCGTCCACCCGGAACCGGACACCGGCCGCATCGAGCGGCTGCTCTCCCTCGTCCACGAGTCCGGCGCCCAACCGCTGGTCGTCCTCACCAAGGCCGACCTGGCCGCCGACCCGGAGGCGATCGCCCGCCAGCTCGCGGCGGTCGCGCCGGGCGTGCCGGTGCTGCCGGTCAGCGCCGAACGCGGCGCCGGCCTCGACCCGCTGCGGGCGCAGGTCGCACCCGGGCGGACCCTCGGCCTGCTCGGCCCGTCCGGCGCGGGCAAGTCGAGCCTCGTCAACGCGCTGGCCGGCGCGGTGGTGATGCCCACACAGGCGATCCGTCGCGTGGACGGCAAGGGCCGCCACACCACCACGTGGCGCTCCCTGGTGCCGGTGCCCGGCGGCGGCGCGGTGCTGGACACCCCGGGGGTCCGTGCGGTTGGCCTGCTGGACGGCTCGGCGGGCCTGGACCGGGCCTTCGCCGACATCGCCGACCTGGCGACCGGCTGCCGGTACGCGGACTGCGCGCACGACGGCGAGCCGGCCTGCGCGGTGCGGGAGGCGCTGGAGAGCGGTGACCTGAGCACCCGGCGCTGGGAGAGCTGGCGCCGGTTGCAGCGGGAGGTGGCCTTCGAGAGCCGGCGGCGGGAGGCCCGGCTCGCGGCCGAGCGTCGCGGCGGGTGGCGCGGGGCGCGCCGGCGGGCCAACCGGCCGGCCCGGCCGCCCTCGCCGGGCGGGTTCTGACAGCCGCCCCGGGCACATCGCCGGGCGGGTTCTGACAGCCGCCCCGGGCGCGTCGCCGGGCGGGTTCTCACAGCCGGCCAGGGCGCCCGGTCGGGTGGGCTCTGACGCCCCGCCCGACCGGCCTGAGCTGGGGGAATGTGCGGGCGCGGAGAATTGTCGTACCTCAGGGCTAGAGTTGCCGAGGCGTCATTCCTGCGCCCGCACAACCGCTCACCCTCGCCGTCGAGCGGACAGAACCGCCTCACCTTCTTACCCGGGAGTACACGGACCGTGGCCGACCGATTGATCATCCGTGGCGCGCGCGAGCACAACCTGCGTGACGTCAGCCTCGACCTGCCCCGGGACGCCCTCATCGTGTTCACCGGGCTGTCCGGGTCCGGCAAGTCGAGCCTGGCCTTCGACACGATCTTCGCCGAGGGCCAGCGCCGCTACGTCGAGTCGCTGTCGTCGTACGCCCGGCAGTTCCTCGGGCAGATGGACAAGCCCGACGTCGACTTCATCGAGGGGTTGAGTCCCGCCGTCTCGATCGACCAGAAGTCGACCTCGCGCAACCCGCGTTCCACCGTCGGCACCATCACCGAGGTCTACGACTACCTCCGTCTGCTCTTCGCCCGGGTCGGCGAGCCCCACTGCCCGGTCTGCGGCGAGCGGATCTCCAAGCAGAGCCCCCAGCAGATCGTCGACCGGGTGCTGGCCATGGCCGAGGGCACCCGGTTCATGGTGCTCGCCCCCGTGGTGCGCGGTCGCAAGGGCGAGTACGTCGATCTCTTCGCCGAGCTCCAGGCCAAGGGCTACGCCCGGGCCCGCGTCGACGGCGTGGTGCACCCGCTCACCGAGCCGCCGAAGCTCAAGAAGCAGGAGAAGCACACCATCGAGGTCGTGATCGACCGGCTCAGCGTCAAGCCCAGCGCCAAGCAGCGGCTGACCGACTCGGTCGAGGCGGCGCTCGGCCTCTCCGGCGGGCTGGTGCTGCTCGACTTCGTCGACCTGGCCGAGGACGACCCCGACCGGGAGCGCCGCTACTCCGAGCACCTGGCCTGCCCCAACGACCACCCCCTCGCCATCGAGGACCTGGAACCCCGGGTGTTCTCCTTCAACGCCCCGTACGGCGCGTGCCCCGAGTGCACCGGCCTGGGCACGAAGAAGGAGGTCGACCCCGAGCTGGTCGTCCCCGACCCGGAGCGCACCCTGCGCGAGGGCGCGATCCAGCCCTGGGCGAGCGGGCACACGCTGGAGTACTTCCTCCGGCTGCTCGAGGCGCTCGGCGACGCCGAGCACTTCGACCTGGACACGCCGTGGCGGGCGCTGCCGTCGCGGGCGCAGAAGACGATCCTGCACGGTTCCGACGACCAGGTGCACGTGCGCTACCGCAACAAGTACGGCCGCGAGCGGTCCTACTACACCGGCTTCGAGGGCGTGGTGCAGTGGATCGAGCGCCGGCACACCGACACCGAGTCGGAGTGGTCGCGCGAGAAGTACGAGGGCTACATGCGCGACGTGCCGTGCGCGGCGTGCGGCGGCACCCGGCTCAAGCCCGAGGTGCTCGCGGTCACCATCGCCGGCAAGAGCATCGCCGAGGTCTGCAACCTGTCGGTGGGGGAGTGCGCCGACCTGCTCGCCGGCATCGAGCTCACCGACCGGCAGAAGATGATCGCCGAGCGGGTCCTCAAGGAGATCAACGCCCGGCTGCGGTTCCTGCTCGACGTCGGCCTCGACTACCTGTCGCTGGACCGGCCGGCGGGCACCCTCTCCGGCGGCGAGGCGCAGCGCATCCGGCTGGCGACGCAGATCGGGTCCGGCCTGGTCGGCGTGCTCTACGTGCTCGACGAGCCGTCGATCGGGCTGCACCAGCGCGACAACCACCGGCTCATCGAGACGCTGGTCCGGCTGCGTGGCCTGGGCAACACCCTGATCGTCGTCGAGCACGACGAGGACACGATCCGCACGGCGGACTGGATCGTCGACATCGGCCCGGGCGCCGGTGAGCACGGCGGCAAGATCGTGCACAGCGGCTCGGTGCCGGCGCTGCTGGAGAACCCGGAGTCGGTCACCGGCGCGTACCTGTCGGGGCGCAAGTCGATCCCGACGCCGCAGACGCGTCGCCCGCAGACCCCCGGCCGGGAGCTGGTGGTGCACGGGGCGCGGGAGCACAACCTGCGCAACCTGACCGTGAGCTTCCCGCTCGGGCAGCTCATCGCCGTCACCGGCGTCAGCGGCTCGGGAAAGTCGACCCTGGTCAACGACATCCTGCACGCCGTGCTCGCCAACCAGATCAACGGCGCCCGGCTGGTGCCGGGCCGGCACACCCGGGTCACCGGTCTGGAGCACGTCGACAAGGTGGTGGGCGTCGACCAGTCGCCCATCGGGCGTACGCCCCGGTCGAACCCGGCCACCTACACGGGCGTCTGGGACCACATTCGCAAGCTGTTCGCCGAGACCACCGAGGCGAAGGTGCGCGGCTACGGGCCCGGGCGGTTCTCCTTCAATGTCAAGGGTGGGCGCTGCGAGGCGTGCTCCGGCGACGGCACCATCAAGATCGAGATGAACTTCCTCCCCGACGTGTACGTCCCGTGCGAGGTCTGCAAGGGCGCCCGCTACAACCGGGAGACCCTGGAGGTGCACTACAAGGGCAGGACCGTGGCCGAGGTGCTCGACATGCCGATCGAGGAGGCGGCGGAGTTCTTCTCCGCGATCCCCGCCATCCACCGGCACCTCAAGACCCTCGTCGACGTGGGCCTGGGCTACGTCCGCCTCGGCCAGCCGGCGCCGACGCTCTCCGGTGGCGAGGCGCAGCGGGTCAAGCTCGCGTCCGAGCTGCAGAAGCGGTCCACCGGCCGGACGGTCTACGTGCTCGACGAGCCGACCACGGGTCTGCACTTCGAGGACATCCGCAAGCTGCTCATGGTGCTCGAAGGGCTGGTCGACAAGGGCAACACGGTGATCACCATCGAGCACAACCTCGACGTGATCAAGACGGCGGACTGGCTCATCGACATGGGCCCCGAGGGCGGCCACCGGGGCGGCACCGTGCTCGCCACCGGCACTCCCGAGGAGGTCGCCGAGGTGCCCGAGAGCCACACGGGGCAGTTCCTGCGCCACGTGCTCAAGCTCGACGGCGAGGCGAAGGGCGCCGCGGCGGCCACGTCGCGGGCGGCCAAGGCCAACGGGTCGAAGGCCCGGTCCACGCGGAAGGTCCCCGCCGGGGCACGCTGAGCCGCCCACGCGCGGGACGGGCGTCGCGGCGGCGCTGACTCCAGGTCGCCGACGTGGCGGTGTCCGGGTGCGCCGGATGCCGCCACGTCGGCGATCCGGTGTCGACCACGGTCGCTCCAGGGCTGTCGAGCCGGTCACGCCAGGCCGGGCCAACTCCGGGCGCCGTACCCGGGTTCCGGCATGATCCGGATGAACCGTCGGGCACAGTGGGGCGTGTGTAAGCAGTGTGGGCCACGCGCCAGGGCGGGCCGCGGCAGCCGAAACGGAAGGGCGAGGTATGAGTGACGATCAGGTGCGGACCGGTCCGGGTACGCAGACGCGGCGGGTCCTGCTCGCCGGCGCCGGCGCGGTCGGAGCGGCCGTCGTCCTGACCGCCTGCGGCGGGGACGGCTCGGGCAACGGTACGACCGGGCAGCCCACCAGCGGTGGGCCCGCGGTGCCCAGCACCGGTGACGCCGGCGGCGGCAACCGGCAGGGCTCGCAGTCCCTGGCGACCACCACCGACATCCCGCTCGGCGGCGGCAAGGTCCTCGCGGCCGAGGGCGTGGTGATCACCCAGCCCACGGCCGGCCAGTTCAAGGGGTTCGACCCGATCTGTACGCACCAGGGCTGCCCGGTCTCGAACGTCGACGGCGGAACGATCAACTGCACCTGCCACGGCAGCCGCTTCTCGATCGAGGACGGCTCGGTCAAGGCCGGCCCCGCCACGCGCCCGCTGGGCCGCAAGGACGTCAAGGTCGTCGGAGACCAGATCTCGTTCGCCTGACCCACCCTGTCCCGCCCCACCCACCCCACCCCACCCCCACCCCACCCCGTCGATCATGCAGTTGTGGTGCCCGGTGCGCCCGCTTCTGTGACTGTTTGTGGGCCACCACATGTGCATGATCGACGGGGTCGGACGGCCCGGCGCGCGGCCGAGATCGTCGGTGGCGCGGACTAGGCTTGCAGCCGTGGCAGACCCCTCGACCTACCGTCCCGCGCCCGGCACCATCCCGGAGTCGCCGGGGGTCTACCGCTTCCGGGACGGCACCGGCCGGGTGATCTACGTCGGCAAGGCGAAGAACCTGCGCAGCCGACTCAACTCCTACTTCGGTGACATCTGGAACCTGCACGAGCGCACCCGGCAGATGGTGACCACCGCCGAGTCCGTCGACTGGATCACGGTGGGCACCGAGGTCGAGGCGCTCCAGCAGGAGTTCACCTGGATCAAGCAGTACGACCCGCGGTTCAACGTCCGCTACCGCGACGACAAGTCCTACCCCTACCTGGCCGTGACCCTCGACGAGGAGTACCCGCGGCTGCAGGTCATGCGCGGCGCCAAGCGCAAGGGGGTGCGCTACTTCGGGCCGTACTCGCACGCCTGGGCCATCCGCGAGACGCTCGACCTGCTGTTGCGGGTCTTCCCGGCCCGCACCTGCTCCGGCGGCGTCTTCAAGCGCGCCGGCCAGGTGGGCCGCCCCTGCCTGCTCGGCTACATCGGCAAGTGCTCGGCGCCGTGCGTCGGCACCGTCTCCGCCGAGGAGCACCGCGAGATCGTCGAGCAGTTCTGCGACTTCATGGCCGGTCGCACCGACACGATGGTCCGCAAGCTCGAACGGGAGATGACCGAGGCCAGCGAGCAGCTGGAGTTCGAGCGGGCCGCGCGGCTGCGCGACGACATCGCGGCGCTGCGCCGGGCCATGGAGAAGCAGACCGTGGTGCTCGGCGACGGCACCGACGCCGACGTGGTGGCGTTCGCCGACGACCCGCTCGAGGCGGCCGTGCAGGTGTTCCACGTCCGTGACGGCCGGGTCCGCGGCCAGCGCGGCTGGGTGGTGGAGAAGAACGAGGAGCTGAGCGTCGGCGACCTCGTGCACCACTTCTGCACGCAGGTCTACGGGGGCGAGCACGGCGAGGCCGACGTCCCCCGGGAGCTGCTGGTCCCGGAGCTGCCGGCCGACGCCGACGCGCTGGCCGACTGGCTGTCCAGTCACCGGGGCAGCCGGGTGACCCTGCGGGTGCCGCAGCGCGGCGACAAGCGGGCCCTCATGGAGACGGTCGAGCGCAACGCGAAGGACGCCCTGGCCCGGCACAAGCTGCGCCGCGCCGGCGACCTCACCACCCGCGGCAAGGCGCTCGACGAGATCAGCGACGCGCTCGGCATGCGTACGTCGCCGCTGCGCATCGAGTGCTTCGACATCTCCCAGATCCAGGGCACCGACGTGGTGGCCAGCATGGTCGTCTTCGAGGACGGGCTGCCGCGCAAGAGCGAGTACCGGCGGTTCATCATCCGGGGCGCCACCGACGACCTCTCCGCGATGTCCGAGGTGCTGCGCCGCCGGTTCGCCCGCTACCTCGACGCGCGCGCCGAAACCGGCGAGGCGGGCGTCGAGTCGGCCGACGACCCGGAGGCCCCGGCCGGGCAGGCCGACGACGAGCCGCGGATCGGCGCGCTGGTCGACCCGACCACGGGGCGGCCGCGCAAGTTCGCGTACCCGCCGCAGCTGGTGGTGGTCGACGGCGGTCCCCCGCAGGTCGCGGCGGCCGCCCAGGCGCTCGCCGAGCTGGGCATCGACGACGTGGCGTTGTGCGGGCTGGCCAAGCGACTGGAGGAGGTGTGGCTGCCCGACGACGAGTTCCCCGTCATCCTGCCCCGCAACTCCGAGGGCCTCTACCTGCTGCAACGCGTACGCGACGAGGCACACCGGTTCGCGATCACGTTCCACCGGCAGCGCCGCTCGAAGCGGATGACCCAGTCGGCGCTGGACACGGTGCCCGGGCTGGGGGAGGTGCGGCGCAAGGCGCTGCTGCGCCACTTCGGCTCGCTGAAGCGGCTGTCCGCGGCGACCGTCGAGGAGATCACCGAGGTGCCGGGGGTCGGCCGGCGCACGGCCGAGGCGATCCTCGCCGCCCTCGACGGCGAGCGGAAGATCCCGTCCGCCGACTGACCCGGCCCCGGCGCCACCCGGCCTCGGCGTCCACCCGGCACCGGCGCCACTCGGCACCGCCCGGCGGCGCCGAGCCCCACCCGGCGGCGCCGAGGCCCACCCGGCGGCGCCGAGGCCCACCCGGCGGCGCCGAGGCCCACCCGGCGGCGCCGAGGCCCGCCCGGACCGGGATCGCCGCGCTACTCGGCGGCGAGGACGGCCAGGATCTGCTCGCCGTACTTCGCGAGCTTGTTCTCGCCCACCCCGCTGACCCGGGACAGCTCGGCCAGTGAGGTGGGCGCGTCGGTGGCGATCTGGCGCAGCGTCGCGTCGTGGAAGATGACGTACGCCGGCACGCCCTGCTCCTTCGCGGCCGCGGCGCGCCAGGCGCGGAGCCGTTCGAACACCGGGGCCGCGGCGGGCGGCAGGTCGGCGACCGCCGTGGCGGCGCGGGACCGGCCGGAGCGGGTGGACGCGGGCCGCTCGGGCTCGCGCCGCATCATCACGGTGCGCCGGCGGCCCAGCACCTCGGCGCTGGTGTCGGTGAGCACCAGGGTCCCGTAGTCGCCCTCGACCGCGAGCAGCCCCTCGGCGAGCAGTTGCCGGACCACCCCGCGCCACTCGGCCTCCCGCAGGTCCTCGCCGACGCCGAAGACGGTCAGCGAGTCGTGGCCGAACTGGGTCACCTTCTCGGTGCGCCGCCCGAGCAGGATGTCGATGCAGTGCCCGGCCCCGAAGCGCTGGTTGCGTTCGCGGTCGAGCCGGTACACGGTGGAGAGCAGCTTCTGGGCGGCGATCGTGCCGTCCCACGACTCCGGCGGCTCCAGGCAGGTGTCGCAGTGGCCGCAGGGGCCGGTGGCCGGCTCGCCGAAGTACTCCAGCAGCTGGGCCCGGCGGCAGCGGACCGTCTCGCAGAGCGCCAGCATGGCGTCCAGGTGCCGGGCCAGCCCCCGGCGGTGCGCCGCGTCGCCGTCGGAGGTCTCGATCAGCTTCCGCTGCTGGACGACGTCCTGGAGCCCGTACGCCAGCCAGGCCGTGGACGGCAGGCCGTCCCGCCCGGCGCGGCCGGTCTCCTGGTAGTAGCCCTCCACCGACTTGGGCAGGTCGAGGTGGGCGACGAAGCGCACGTCCGGCTTGTCGATGCCCATGCCGAACGCGATCGTGGCGACCATCACGAGCCCGTCCTCGCGTAGGAAACGCTGCTGGTTGGCCGCGCGCGTGGCCGCGTCGAGGCCCGCGTGGTACGGCAGCGCGGCGACGCCGTTGGCGGTGAGGAACTCGGCGGTCTTCTCCACCGAGGCGCGGGAGAGGCAGTAAACGATGCCGGCGTCGCCCGGGTGCTCGTCGCGCAGCAGGCTCAGCAGCTGCTTGCGGGGCTCCCGCTTGGGGACGATCCGGTACTGGATGTTGGGCCGGTCGAAACTGGCCACGAAGTGCCGGGCGCCGGTCAGGTCGAGCCGGGTGGCGATCTCGGCGCGGGTGGCGCTCGTCGCGGTGGCGGTCAGCGCGATGCGCGGCACGTCCGGCCACCGCTCGTGCAGCATCGACAGGGCCAGGTAGTCCGGCCGGAAGTCGTGCCCCCACTGGGACACGCAGTGCGCCTCGTCGATCGCGAACAGCGCGATCTTGCCCCGGTCGAGCAGCTGGACGGTGCCCCGGGCGCCGAGCGCCTCCGGCGCGAGGTAGAGCAGGTCCAGCTCACCGGCCAGGAAGGCCGCCTCGACGCGGCGGCGGGCGTCCAGGTCGAGCGTCGAGTTGAGGAAGCCGGCGCGGACGCCGACCGCGGTCAGCGCGTCGACCTGGTCCTGCATGAGCGCGATCAGCGGGGAGACGACGACGGCCACGCCGGGGCGTACCAGCGCCGGGATCTGGTAGCAGAGTGACTTGCCGCCGCCGGTCGGCATCAGCACCAGGGCGTCGCCGCCGGCCACCACGTGGTCGACGACGTCCTGCTGGAAGCCGCGGAAGGTGTCGTAACCGAAGACCCGGCGCAGCACCTCCAGGGCCTCGGAGGTGCGCAGCTCGGTGGGGGAGGCCATCCGGGAAGTGTACGAGCCGGCACCGACCACGACCGCGTGATACACGGTGCGGGTGGTGCCCCTGGGGCATGCCGGCCGAGGCGGGCATACCCGGGATAGAGTCGCTGTTTGACCGTTGGCGGCCGGGAAATCGGCCGCGGGTCACGGCTTGGGGGTAGTGGGTGAGCGAGGCGCGCACAGCCGAGGGACGGCACGACACCTCGGCGGAGACGCTGGCCGGGGCCCCGGCGGAGTCGGACACCACCCTCGTGGTGGTCACCGGGCTCTCCGGCGGCGGGCGCAGCACGGTGGCCCGGGCGTTGGAGAACGTCGGCTACTACGTGGTCGACAACCTACCGCAGGCGCTCATGCTCGACATGGCGGAGCTGGCCTTCAAGGCCGGCGGGGCGGCCCGCCGGACCGCGATGGTGCTCGACGTGCGGTCCCGTGCCTTCTCCACGGATCTGGCCGGTGCGATCCGGGCCCTCAAGGACCGGGGATTCTCGCCCCGGGTGGTTTTCGTCGACGCCGACGACGAGGTGCTGATCCGCCGGTTCGAGAGCGTCCGGCGTTCCCACCCGTTGCAGGGCGACGGGCGGCTCGCCGACGGCATCGCGGTCGAGCGTGGCCTGCTGGAGGAGGCCCGCGACCAGGCCGACGTGATCATCGACACCAGCCACCTGAACGTGAACCAGCTCCGCCGCCGCATCGAGGAGCTGTTCGGCGGCGAGGACGCCCGCCGGCTGCGCGTCACCGTGCTGTCCTTCGGCTTCAAGTACGGCCTGCCGCCGGATGCCGACTTCGTGTTGGACGCCCGTTTCCTGCCGAACCCGTACTGGGTGCCGGAACTGCGTGAGCACACCGGCCGGGAGGAGGCGGTGAGCGCGTACGTGCTCGGCCAGGAGGGGGCGGACGCCTTCGTGGCCTCGTACGCCGACCTGGTCAACGCCACCACCGTCGGTTTCGAGCGGGAGGGCAAGCGCTACCTGACCGTGGCCGTCGGCTGCACCGGCGGCAAGCACCGCAGCGTGGCGATCGCCGAGGAGTTGGCCGCCCGGCTGCGCCAGTCCGGGCTCGCCGCCAACGCCCAGCACCGCGACCTGGGGCGGGAATGACGACGCGGGTGGTGGCCTTCGGCGGCGGCCACGGGCTCTCCGCCTCGCTGCGGGCGCTGCGCCGGTGCGCCCCGGAGCTGGACCTGGACATCACGGCCGTGGTGACGGTCGGCGACGACGGTGGCTCCAGCGGCCGCCTGCGCGCCGAGCGGGGCGGCCTGCCCCCGGGTGACCTGCGGCAGGCGCTGGTCGCGCTGGCCGGCGACCACCCCGCCACGCGGCGCAGCGCCGGGCTCTTCCAGCACCGCTTCGCCGAGGTGTCCGCCCCGAAAGCCGCGGCCGGCCTGAAAGCAGGGGCCGCCCCGAAAGTCACGGCCGGCCCGAAAGCCGCAGTGGGCCCGTCCGCCCGGGACGCGGCGACCGACCCGGCCGGCGCGGACCCCCCGGCCGGCGCCGACTCGCCCGCGCCGACCGGCGACGGCCTGGCCGGCCACGCCGTCGGCAACCTCGTGCTCTGCGGCCTGATGGAACTGCTCGGCGACCCGGTGGCCGCTCTCGAACACGCCGGCGCGATGCTCGGCGCGGTGGGTCGGGTGCTGCCCATGTCCTGCCAGCCGGTGGGGATCGAGGCGCAGGTCCGCGGCGCCGACCCCGACCGGCCCGACGAGGTGCGGACGATCTCCGGCCAGCACCAGGTGGCGGTCACCACCGGCCGCGTCGAGTCGCTGCGGTTGACGCCCGCCGCGCCGGAGGCGTGCCCGGAGGCCGTCGAGGCGATCGGCGCCGCCGACTGGCTGATCTTCGGCCCGGGCAGCTGGTACACGAGCGTCCTGCCGCACCTGCTGGTGCCACAGCTCGCCGACGCGATCGTGTCGAGCCCGGCCCGGCGGCTGGTCACGCTGAACCTCGCCGCGGAGAAGGAGACCCAGCGCCTCTCCGTGGCCGACCACCTGGCCGCGTTGCGCTGGTACCTGCCGGAGCTGAAAGTCGATCACGTCCTGGCAGACGCGAAGGCGGTGGGTGACCCCGAACCGGTCGAACGTGCGGCAGAATCGCTGGGTGCCCGGCTGGTCCTCGCCCCCGTCGCCGTCCCCGACGGCGCTCCCCGCCATGATCCAGCCGCCCTGGGCGCCGCACTGGTGCCTGTCCTGGGCGCCGATCGTTAGACACGTACGTAATCTCCGGCGACACGCCGGAACCGGTCCGTGAGGGGACGCACAATGGCGATGACGGCTGCGGTCAAGGACGAGCTGAGTCGGGTCGACGTGCCCAAGCCCTGCTGCCGGCGGGCGGAGATGGCGGCGCTGCTGCGCTTCGCCGGCGGCCTGCACATCGTGTCCGGCCGCGTGGTGGTCGAGGCCGAACTCGACACCGGGGCGGTGGCCCGCAGGCTCCGGCGGGAGATCGCCGAGGTCTACGGCTACCCCAGCGAGATCCACGTGCTCGCCTCGGGCGGGCTGCGCAAGGGCAGCCACTTCATCGTGCGGGTGGTCAAGGACGGCGAGGCGCTCGCCCGGCAGACCGGCCTGCTCGACGTGCGGGGCCGGCCGGTGCGCGGCCTGCCGCCGCACGTGGTCGCCGCGAACGTCTGCTGCGCCGTCTCCGCCTGGCGGGGCGCGTTCATGGCCCACGGCTCGCTCACCGAGCCGGGCCGGTCCAGCGCGCTGGAGATCACCTGCCCCGGCCCCGAGTCGGCGCTGGCGCTGGTCGGCGCCGCCCGCCGCATTGGCATCACCGCGAAGAACCGCGAGGTGCGCGGCGTGGACCGGGTGGTGGTCAAGGACGGCGACGCGATCGCCGCGCTGCTCACCCGTATCGGGGCCCACTCCAGCGTGCTGGCGTGGGAGGAGCGCCGGGTCCGCCGCGAGGTGCGGGCCACGGCGAACCGGCTGGCGAACTTCGACGACGCGAACCTGCGCCGGTCGGCGCGCGCCGCGGTGGCCGCCGCGGCCCGCGTCACCCGGGCGCTGGAGATCCTCGCCGACGACGCCCCGAACCACCTCACCTCGGCCGGCCAGCTGCGGCTGGAGCACCGCCAGGCCTCCCTGGAGGAGTTGGGCGCGCTCGCCGACCCGCCGCTGACCAAGGACGCCATCGCCGGGCGGATCCGCCGGCTGCTGGCGCTGGCCGACAAGCGGGCCCGTGACCTGGGTATCCCGGATACGGAAGCGGCCGTCACGCCCGACATGCTCGTGGTCTGATAGGACGGTGGCGGTCAGCGCGGGCGAGCCAGCCGGAGGGCGCGTCCTCGCCCCGCCGCGCCCCGGACGGGTGGCCGGCCGGGAACGCGAGCCGGTCGCCACCCGGCGCAGCGCCCTGCCACGCGCTCGGATAAGGTCGCAGCGTACGGCAAGGGGGCCGGCACCGGTGCTCTTCGCCGCGCGCACCGCCTCGGGCGGTCAGGTCTTCTCAGACCGCGGCGGGGTGGCCGAAGAGAACTGTCAACGGCCGGCTCGAACGGTCGGCGCACACACCTCCGCCGGCGTCACGGTCTCCGGCCGGCGGACCAGAACGCGAGGAGATGGGACCTGTGACCATCCGGGTTGGCATCAACGGCTTCGGTCGGATCGGCCGCAACTTCTTCCGGGCAGTGCTGGCGTCCGGTGCTGACGTCGAGGTCGTGGCGGTGAACGACCTGACCGACAACGCGACGCTCGCCCACCTTGTCAAGTACGACAGCATCCTTGGCCGCCTTCCGCACGAGGTCAAGGCCACCGCCGACGAGATCACCGTGGGCGGCAAGACCATCAAGGCGTACGCCGAGAAGGACCCGGCGCAGCTGCCGTGGGGTGAGGTCGGCGCCGACGTGGTCATCGAGTCCACCGGTTTCTTCACCGACGCCACCAAGGCGAAGGCGCACATCGACGGCGGCGCCAAGAAGGTCATCATCTCGGCGCCCGCCAAGAACGAGGACGTCACGGTGGTCATGGGCGTCAACCAGGACCAGTACGACCCGGCCAAGCACACGATCATCTCGAACGCGTCCTGCACCACCAACTGCCTCGCCCCGATGGCGAAGGTGCTGCACGACACGTTCGGTATCCAGCAGGGCCTGATGACCACCATCCACGCGTACACGCAGGACCAGAACCTGCAGGACGCGCCGCACAAGGACCTGCGCCGCGCCCGGGCCGCCGCCCTCAACATCGTCCCGACCTCGACCGGTGCCGCGAAGGCCATCGGCCTGGTCCTGCCGGACCTCAAGGGCAAGCTGGACGGCTACGCGCTGCGCGTGCCGATCCCGACCGGCTCGGTCACCGACCTCACGGTGACGGTCGGCCGGGAGACCAGCGTCGACGAGGTCAACGCCGCGCTCAAGGCCGCCGCGGAGGGCCCGCTGCGGGGCATCCTCACCTACAACGAGGACGCGATCGTGTCGACGGACATCGTCACCGACCCGGCGTCCTGCATCTTCGACGCGCCGCTCACCAAGGTCATCGGCAACCAGGTGAAGGTCGTCGGCTGGTACGACAACGAGTGGGGCTACTCGAACCGCCTGGTCGACCTCGTCAAGCTGGTGGGTTCGTCCCTGTGAGTGCGATGAGCCTGCGAGCCCCGCAGTCACGAACGGAGGGCTAGCGCGGTGAGCATCCGCAACCTCGACGACCTGCTCGCCGAGGGGGTGTCGGGTCGGCGCGTGCTGGTGCGCGCCGACCTGAACGTCCCGCTCGACAAGCAGAATGGCGCGATCACTGACGACGGCCGGATCCGCGCCGTCCTGCCGACCCTCAGCGCGCTCGTCCAGGGCGGCGCGAAGGTGGTCGTCTGCTCGCACCTGGGCCGGCCGAAGGGCACGCCGGACCCGCAGTTCAGCCTCCGGCCGGTCGCCGACCGGCTGGGTGAGCTGCTCGGCGCGCCGGTGCACTTCGCCACCGACACGGTCGGCGACTCGGCCCGTTCCACGGTGGACGCGCTCGCCGACGGCGAGGTCGCGCTGCTGGAGAACCTGCGGTTCAACGCCGGCGAGACCAGCAAGGACGACGCCGAGCGGGGCGCGTTCGCCGACCAGCTGGCCGCGTTCGGCGAGGCGTACGTCGACGACGCGTTCGGCGCCGTGCACCGCAAGCACGCCAGCGTCTACGACGTGCCGGCGCGGCTGCCGCACGTCGCGGGCCGGCTGGTGCTGCGCGAGGTGGAGGTCCTCTCCACGCTCACCGGTGACCCCGAGCGGCCGTACGTGGTGGTGCTCGGCGGGTCCAAGGTCTCCGACAAGCTCGCGGTGATCGAGGCGCTGCTGCCGAAGGTCGACCGGCTGCTCATCGGCGGCGGGATGTGCTTCACCTTCCTCAAGGCGCAGGGCCACGAGGTGGGCAGCTCGCTGCTGGAGGAGGAGATGGTGGAGACCTGCCGCAACCTCCTCGAGCGCTCCGAGGGCAAGATCCTGCTTCCGGTGGACGTGGTGGCCGCCGACGCCTTCGCGCCGGACGCGGCGCACGACACGGTCCGCGCCGACGGCATCCCGACCAAGCGGGTGGGGTTGGACATCGGCCCGGAGACGGTCGCCGGGTTCGCGGCCGCCCTCAAGGGGGCGCGCACCATCTTCTGGAACGGCCCGATGGGCGTGTTCGAGATGGCGCCCTTCGCCCACGGCACCCGCGGGGTCGCCGAGGCGATCGCCTCCTCCGGCGCGTTCACCGTCGTCGGCGGCGGTGACTCGGCCGCGGCCGTGCGGGCGCTCGGGCTCGACGAGTCCGCCTTCGGGCACATCTCCACCGGTGGCGGCGCGTCGCTGGAGTACCTGGAGGGCAAGACCCTCCCCGGCATCGCGGCCCTGGAGAAGTGATGGCGAAGGTCACCCGCCGGCCGCTGATGGCCGGCAACTGGAAGATGAACCTCAACCACCTCGAGGCCAACCTCCTGGTGCAGAAGCTGGCGGCCAGCCTCACCGAGAAGCAGCTCACCGACGTCGAGACGGTGGTGCTACCGCCCTTCACCGACCTGCGCAGCGTGCAGACCGTGGTGGAGGGCGACAAGCTGCTGATCGGCTACGGCGCGCAGGACCTCTCCCCGCACGCCTCGGGCGCGTACACCGGCGACATCTCCGGGCCGATGCTCGCCAAGCTGGGCTGCACCTACGTGGTGGTCGGGCACTCGGAGCGGCGGGCCTACCACCACGAGGACGACGGGGTCGTCAACGCGAAGGTGAAGGCGGCGCTGACTCACGGGCTCACCCCGATCCTGTGCGTGGGTGAGGGGCTGGACGTGCGCGAGGACGGCCGGCACGTGGCGCACTGCGCGGACCAGCTCGTCGCCGCCCTCAGCGGGATCACCGCCGAGCAGGCCACCAAGATCGTCGTGGCGTACGAGCCGATCTGGGCGATCGGCACCGGCAAGACCGCGACGCCGGACGACGCCCAGGAGGTGTGCCGGGCGGTCCGCCAGCGGCTGGTCGAGATCTACGGCCAGGACACGGCGGACCAGATCCGGATCCTCTACGGCGGCTCGGTCAAGGCCTCCAACATCGCCGCGATCATGTCCCAGACGGACGTGGACGGCGGCCTGGTGGGCGGCGCCAGCCTGGACGCCGAGGAATTCGCGCAGATCTGCCGGTTCCCGGAGCACATCGCCCGCTGATCGCTCGCTATCCTTGACTCCGCCCGTCCGCCGGTCGGTGCCGCCGTGCCCGACCTGCCCGGGCGAGGATCGCTACGAGAGGACTGACCCCAGCCATGCTGCCGATCTGGTTCGCATACACGTTGATCGTGTTGCTGATCATCACGAGCATCCTGCTCACCATGCTGATCCTGCTGCACCGAGGTAAGGGCGGTGGGCTCTCCAGCATGTTCGGCGGCGGGGTGAGTTCCAGCCTGGCCGGCTCGTCGGTGGCGGAGAAGAACCTCGACCGCTACACCGTCCTCGTGGGCATCATCTGGTTCGCCTGCATCGTGGGGATCGGCCTCTGGCTCCGTCTCCAGCTCAGCGGCACCTGAGCGGCCGGTTCGAGTCGTACAATCTGCGCGCGGTCCGTCACCCGACGGGCCGCGCGCAGGTCTTTTTCCGCACCGCGTCGCCCGCCGCCCCATCCCGCGGCGGTCCCCTCCGACGACAGGAGCGAGCAGCCGTGCCACATGGCAACGTGATCCGCGGGTCCCGGGTCGGGTCCGCGCCCGAACGACCGCCCGAACGCTACGAACCGGCGCCCCGGCAGGCCGTCACCTACTGGTGCCGCAACGGCCACCGCGTGGAGATCCTCATCGCCGCGGAGGCCGCGGCGCCCGCCCTCTGGGACTGCCCGCGCTGCGGCCACCCGGCGGGCCGGGACGCGCAGAACCCGCCGGGCCGGGCCCGCTCGGAGCCCTACAAGAGCCATCTGGCGTACGTGAAGGAGCGGCGCACCGACGAGGAGGGCGCGGCGATCCTCGCCGAGGCCCTGGCCGAGCTGCGCCGCCGTCGCGGCCGCTGACCGGTCGGGCGGCTCGGCCCGCCGGTGCGGCCTCGCGCCCCCGGGCCCGCCGCTGCGCGGCCGGCGGGGGCGTCAGCGCAGGCTGCGCAGCCGGGCCGGCACGTCGGCCGCCGCCGGCCGGTCGAGCAACCAGAGGGTACGGCTCACGCCGCGCACCCCGGCGGCGGGCAGCTGCACGGGGCCGGCGCCGGCCAGCGCCATGCCCACCGCCCGCGCCTTGTCGGCGCCGCTGGCCACCAGCCAGACCTCCTCGGCGGTGTTGATCGCCGGCAGCGTGAGCGTGGTGCGCAGCGGCGGCGGCTTCGGGCTGCCCCGCACCGCGCTCACCGGCCGGCTCTCGTAGTGCACCGGGTGCTCGGGGAAGACGGACGCGACGTGCCCGTCCTCCCCGACGCCCAGCATGAGCACGTCGAAGTGGGGCAGCGCCGCGGTGCCGGGCCGGGCCGCGGCGGCCAGTTCGGCGGCGTACCGGGACGCGGCCTCCTCCGGGTCGGCGCCGCCCGGGCCGCCGGCGGCCGGCATCGGGTGCACCCGGGTCGGGTCCAGCGGCACCACGTCCAGCAGCGCCGCCCGGGCCTGGGTCTCGTTGCGGTCCGGGTCGCCCTCCGGCAGGAACCGCTCGTCGCCCCACCAGACGTCGACGCGGGACCAGTCGACCGCGTCCCGCGCGGGCAGTGCCGCCACGGCCCGGTAGACGGCCGCGGCGATGCGGCCTCCGGTCAGCACCACCGACGCCTGGCCCCGTTCGGCCTGCGCGTCGAGCAGCTTGACCACCAAGCGTGCCGCCACCGCCTGCGCCAGCAGGTCGGCGTCGGCGTGGACGGCGACACTCGCCTCACTCATCCTGTGCCTTTTTCGTTCGTCGCGGCCCGCTCGGCGGGCCGCGGTTGTCGTTCCCCTGGGCGGGGCGTCAGCGCCGGTCGCTGGTGCCGGCGTGGGCGGTGACGCCCGCCTCGGCGCGGTCCGCGGTCGCCGGGTCCTTCCAGACGTGCACCCGGGTGGCGGGGCGCTGCTCCAGGCCGGTCACGCCCGCGATGGTGCCCAGCGCCTCCGCGTACACCTGGTCGGCGTCGAGCCGGCGCAGCTCCTCGGCCAGCTCGTCGCCGAGCGGCCGGCGGACCAGCGGCAGCTGGCGATCCTCCTGGCCGGTACGCCGGAACGTGGCCACGCTGTCCTCCCGGGTCAGCGTGAGCTCGTCGCCGTTGGCGCAGTGCAGCTGCACCTCCCGCATCCGCGGGAACTGGTCGGAGTGCTTCCAGCGGGGGCTGATACCGAGCCGGCTGGCCAGCCAACCGCACATGAGCGCGGCCGTCGGGTCGTGCGCCGGCGCCACCACGCTGGCCTCGGTGACCTTGGCCTCGGTGGTGTCGAACGCCCCGGCGACCAAGGTGCGCCACGGGGTGATCCGGGTCCAGGCCAGGTCGGTGTCCCCGGGGGCGTAGTCGTGCGCCCGCTGACGCAGCGCCGCGATCGGGTCCGCGGCCTGCGCCGTGTCGGTGATCCGGCGGTCGGCGACGACACCGAGGAAGTCGGTGGCGATCTCCGCGGGCGGCTCGCCGTGCCACCAGGTAACGACCGGCACGTCCGGGACGAGCAGGGGCATCACCACGGACTCGGCGTGCAGCGCCAGCCGGCCGTACATCCGCATGACCACGGCCTCGCAGGGGCCCAGCCGGCCACCCACCACGATCTCCGCGTCCAGGCGGTTGCGGTCGCGTTCGATGTCGGTGCGGACCACGACGAGCAGTCGGCACGGGTGGGCGGCGGCGGCGATGGTCGCCGCCGCCTCCGCCTCGCGTACCCGCTTCTCGTCCACCACCACGATCAGGGTGAGCGCCATCCCGCTGGCCACGCCGCCCGCGCTGCGCCGCTCGGCGGCGAGCGCCTTGACCACCTCGTTGCCGGTGGTGTCCCACAGGCCGATCATGCTCTTCTCCAAGCCCGGCCCTCGCGGGCCAGCATCTCGTCGGCGGCCCGGGGGCCCCATTCGCCGGCCCGGTACGCCTCCGGCCGGGTGCCGGCCCAGGCCTGCTCCAGGGGGTCGACGACCTGCCAGCTCTGCTCGACCTCGGCCGCGTCCGGGAAGAGCGTCCGGTCGCCGATCAGCACGTCCAGCACCAGCCGCTCGTACGCCTCGGGGCTGGACTCGGTGAACGCCTCGCCGTACTGGAAGTCCATGGCGATGTCGCGGACCTCCATGGCGGTGCCGGGCACCTTGGAACCGAACTTGAGCACCACGCCCTCGTCGGGCTGGACCCGGATGACGAGCTGGTTGTTGCCCAGCGACTCGACGTCCGTGGTGTTGAACGGCAGGTGCGGCGCCTTCTTGAACATGATGGCGACCTCGGTGACCCGCCGGGGCAGCCGCTTGCCGGCCCGGATGTAGAACGGCACCTCGGCCCACCGCCGGTTCTGGATGCCCAGCCGCACCGCCACGTACGTCTCCGTGGTGGAGTCCGCCGGCACGCCCTCCTCGTCCAGGTAGCCGACGGCCCGCTCGCCGCCGACCCAGCCGGGAAGGTACTGGCCCCGCACGGTGCCCTCGGTGACGTCCTTCGGCAGGGTGATCGCCTTGAGCACCTTCAGCTTCTCGGTGCGGATCTCGTCCGGGTCGAAGCTCGTGGGTTCCTCCATGGCCACCAGGGCGAGCAGCTGGAGGAGGTGGTTCTGGAACACGTCCCGGGCCGCGCCGGCCGAGTCGTAGAAGCCGGCGCGGGTGCCGATGCCGACGTCCTCGGCCATCGTGATCTGCACCGAGTCGACGTACTTGGAGTTCCACAGCGGCTCGAACAGGTTGTTGGCGAACCGGAGCGCGAGGATGTTCTGGACCGTCTCCTTGCCCAGGTAGTGGTCGATGCGGAAGACGTCCTTGCGGGTGAAGACGTCGTCGACCAGGTCGTTGAGCGCCTTGGCCGACGGCAGGTCGTGCCCGAACGGCTTCTCGACCACCACCCGCCGCCAGCCGCCGGACTTGGCGTTGTCGGCCATTCCGGTGCGGGCGAGCTGCTTGAGCACCACGGGAAACGCGGCCGGGGGGATGGAGAAGTAGAAGGCGGCGTTGCCCGGGATGCCGTGCGAGTCGCGCAGCTCGTCGAGCGTGGCCGCCAGCTGGTCGAACGCGGCGTCGTCGTCGAACGACCCGCCGACGAACTTGATGTTGCCGGCCAGGCGGGCCCACACCTCGTCCCGCCACGGGGTGCGGGCGTGCTTGCGGGCCGCCTCGCAGGCGAGGGTCTCGAAGTCGCCGTCACCCCAGTCGCGGCGCGCGAAGCCGAGCACCATAAAGCTCGGGGGCAGCAGCCCCCGGTTGGCCAGGTCGTAGACCGCCGGCAGCAGCTTCTTCCGGGCCAGGTCGCCGGTGACCCCGAAGATCACCAGCGCGCACGGCTCCGGAATCCGGGGCAGCCGGCGGTCCTGCGGGTCGCGCAGCGGGTTCGCACCGCCTCTTCGCTCCGCTTGTTCCACGTCTTCCATCCTCACGCCCGCAGCTCACCGGCCGCATCGAGCAGCTGGGCCACGCCCGCGGACCGGTCGGTCAGGTGCAGCCGCAGCACCGGACGGTTCCGCCCGGCGAGCGCCTGCCGGTCGCCGGCGGCCTGCGCCGCCTGAAGCTCCCCGAAGGTGTACGGCTTGCCGGGCACCGGCAGATCATCGGTGACCGCGCCGGTCAGTTGCAGATAGCTGCCGACCTGCGGGCCGCCCTTGTGGTACTGGCCGGTGGAGTGCAGGAACCGGGGGCCCCAGCCGAAGGTCACCGGACGGCCGGCCGCCTCGGCGAGCACCGGCCGCAACCGGGCCACGTCGGCGTCGGCGAACCGGTCGAGGTATGCCATCACCGCGAGGTAGCCGTCGTCGCCGAGCCCGTCGAGCAGCCAGCGCAGCACACCGGCCAGGTCGCCCGGCGCGCCCGCCGGTGCGTAGACCTCGATCGCGCCCTCGGTGAACGACGGCGTCTCCGCCGGCAGGCCCGAGGCCAGGATCTTGTTGGTGTTGTCCTTGGACTCGGTGACGTTCGGCTGGTTGAACGGGTCGATGCCGAGCACCACCCCGGCCACCGCGGTGGCGTACTCCCAGGCCAGGAACTGCGCGCCGAGCGGGCCGTTCACCGCCACGTCCGGGTTGCCGCCGCCACCGGGAGCGTCGCCGGCGGCCAGGGAGCCGCCGTAACTCACGGTCAGCACGTCCGGGCCCGTGGCGCCCGGGCTCTGCGGCGATTCCACGACCACCGGGAGGATGCCCACGCCGGCCTTGCCGGTGGACTCGGCGATCAGCTGCTCGGCCCAGTCGCCGAGCCCGTCGATGCCGGTGCCGTCGGAGACCAGCGCGACCTTGTCCCGGCCGTCGGTGGCCGCGGCGCCGAGGGCGGCGCCCAGCGCCAGGGCCGGGTTGTCGCTGTCGCCGGCGAGCGCGGCCGCGAGTTCGTCGGCCTGGTCGATCAGTTCGCTCACGTCGACACCCGCGAGCGCCGACGGGACCAGCCCGAACGCGGTGAGCGCCGAGTAGCGGCCGCCCACGTTCGGGTCGGCGAGCACCGTGAACGCGCCCATCTCGGCGGCGGTCTGCTCCAGGGGCGAACCCGGGTCGGTGACGATGACGAAGTGCCGGCCGGCCTCCGCCTCCGTCATCCCGGCGTCCAGGAACGCCTGCCAGTACGCCCGGCGGTGGCTGTCGGTCTCCACCGTCGAGCCCGACTTGCTGGCCACCACGACCACGGTGCGCTCCAGTCGGTCGCCCAGCGCGGCGCGCACCTGGCCCGGGTCGGTCGTGTCGAGCACGGTGAGCGGCCGGCCGAGTGTCCGGGTGATGACCTCCGGGGCCAGCGACGAGCCGCCCATGCCGGCGAGCACGACGTGGTCGAGGTCGCCCAGCTCCGCCTTCAGCTCGGCGAGCTGGGCGAGCAGGTCGCGGCTGCGCCGGTGGGTGTCCACCCAGCCGAGGCGGATCTTCGCCTCGGCCTCGGCCTCGGGACCCCACAGGCTCGGGTCCTTCTCGGCCAGCCGGCGCGGGGTGCCGTTGCGGACCAGCGCCTCCCGCGTCGAGGCGGGCGCGGACTTGTCGACCGCGTCCGCCCCGTAGACGGTCAGGCCCGCGGCCGACTCGGCGGGCGTCGCCAACAGGTCGCTCACGCGTTGCCTCCCGCCTTCGCGGCCGCCTTCGCGTTGCCCTGCGCGGCGCGGCCCGGGGTGCCCGCGCCCTGCGCCGCCGACTCCAGCGACTTGCGGACGCCGTCGAGCAGCTCCAGCCAGCTCGCCTCGAACTTCTCGACGCCCTCGCGCTCCAGCACGGCGATGACGTCGGTCATGTCCACGCGTACGGCCTCCAGGTCGGTGAAGACCTTGCGGGCCGCGTCGTACGAGCCGGTGATGGTGTCCGGACGCGTCTCGCCGTGGTCGGCGTAGGCGTGGATCACGGACTCCGGCATGGTGTTGACCGTGCCGGGCGCGATCAGCTGCTCGACGTAGATGACGTCCCGGTAGTCCGGGTTCTTCGTCGAGGTCGAGGCCCACAGCGGCCGCTGCGGGTGGGCGCCGGCGTCGGCGAGTGCCTGCCACCGGTCGGAGGAGAACACCTTGCCGTACCGCTCGTACGCGAGCTGCGCGTTGGCGACGGCGGCCTTGCCGCGCAGCGCCTTGGCCTCGTCGGAGCCGAGCTTCTCCAGGCGCTTGTCGACCTCCGTGTCGACGCGGGAGACGAAGAAGGAGGCCACCGACCCGATCTTGGACAGGTCGTGCCCGTTCGCCTTCGCCTGCTCCAGCCCGGCGAGGAACGCGTCCATCACCTGCGAGTAGCGGTCCAGGCCGAAGATCAGCGTCACGTTGACGCTGATGCCCTGTGCCAGGGTCGCGGTGATGGCCGGCAGGCCGGCCTCGGTGGCCGGGATCTTGATGAAGAGGTTGGGCCGGTCGATCAGCCACCACAGCGCGCCGGCCTCGGCGACGGTCTTGTCCGTCTCGTGGGCCAGTCGCGGGTCCACCTCGATGGAGACGCGGCCGTCCACACCGCCGCTCGCGTCGTACGCCGGGCGCATCACGTCGCACGCCCAGCGCACGTCGTACGTGGTGAGCATGCGGACCGCCTCCTCGACGTCCACGCCACGGATGGCGAGGTCCCGCAGCTGCCAGTTGTACTCGTCCGCGTCGCTCAGCGCCTTCGCGAAGATGGTCGGGTTCGAGGTCACCCCGACCAGGTGCTTCTCGCGGCGGAGCTGGTCGAGCCCTCCCGAGCTCAGCCGCGTACGGGAAAGATCGTCGAGCCAGATCGCCACCCCAGCGGCGCTGAGCTCGCCCAGCCTGTCCGTCATGCCGTCCACGCTCCCCTCAGTTACCGGTCGTGTAACCGGTGATGTCGCCCACCCGGGTCAACGCCGCGTGCGCCGCGGCCACGATCCGGTCGGGGGTGAACCCGAACTGCTCGAAGAGCACCGAATGTGGCGCGCTCGCCCCGTAGTGCTCCAGGCTCACGCTCTCGCCGCAGTCGCCGACGATGGCGCGCCAGGACATGGCGATCCCCGCCTCCACGCTCACCCGTGCCTTTACCCCGCGCGGCAGGACCGACTCCCGGTAGGCCTCGTCCTGCTCGGCGAACCACTCCTGGCAGGGCATCGAGACGACCCGGGTGGGGGTGCCCTCGGCCTCCAGCCGCTCGCGCGCGGTGAGGCAGAGCTGCACCTCGGAGCCGGTGCCGACGATGATCACCTGCGGCTTGCCGTTGGACGCCTCGGCCAGCACGTACCCCCCGCGGGCCACGCCCTCGGCACCGCCGAGGGTGGCGCGGTCCAGCGTCGGCAGCGCCTGACGGCTCAGCGCCAACGCGGTGGGCCGGTCGGTGTGCTCCAGGGCCATCCGCCAGGCCCACACGGTCTCGTTGGCGTCGGCGGGCCGCACCACGTCCAGGCCGGGGATGGCCCGCAGCGCGGTCAGGTGCTCCACCGGCTGGTGGGTGGGGCCGTCCTCGCCCAGGCCGATCGAGTCGTGCGTCCAGACGTAGACCACCGGCAGCTTCATGAGCGCGGCGAGGCGCACCGAGGGGCGCATGTAGTCGCTGAAGACCAGGAACGTGCCGCCGTACGGGCGGGTGCCGCCGTGCAGGGTGATGCCGTTGAGGATCGCGCCCATGGCGTGCTCACGGATGCCGAAGTGCAGCGTGCGGCCGTACTCGTGGCCGGGGAAGTCCTTGGTGGCGTGGGTGGCCGGGATGAACGACGGCTCGCCCTTCATGGTGGTGTTGTTGCTCTCCGCCAGGTCGGCGGAGCCGCCCCAGAGCTCGGGGAGGACGGGGGCGAGCGCCTCGAGCACCTTCCCGGAGGCGGCGCGGGTGGCGATGCCCTTCGCGTCGGCCGGGAACTCCGGCAGCGCGTCCGCCCAGCCCTCCGGCAGGATCCGGCCGGCCAGCCGGTCGTAGAGCGCCTTGCGCTCCGGGTTGGCCTGCGCCCAGGCGTCGAAGACCCGGGTCCACTCCCGCTGGGCCTCCTCGCCGCGGCCCAGCACCTGGCGGGCGTGCGCGAGGACCTCGTCGTCGACGGCGAAGCTCTGCGCCGGGTCGAAACCGAGGATCTGCTTGGTGGCCGCGACCTCGTCGGCGCCGAGCGCCGAGCCGTGGATCTTGCCGGTGTTCTGCTTGTTGGGCGCGGGCCAGCCGATGATGGTGCGCAGCGCGATGAACGAGGGACGGCCGGTCTCCGCCCGGGCCGCGAGCAGCGCCTGGTAGAGCGCCTCGACGTCCTCGTGGTAGTCGCCCTGGTCGGCGTCGCCGCGGCGCCAGTCGACCGTCTGCACGTGCCACCCGTACGCCTCGTAGCGGGCCGCCACGTCCTCGCTCTTGGCGATGCGGGTGTCGTCCTCGATCGAGATCTCGTTGTCGTCGTAGATGACGGTGAGGTTGCCCAGCTGCTGGTGGCCCGCGATCGCGCTGGCCTCGTGGCTGATGCCCTCCTCGATGTCACCGTCCGAGGCGATGCACCAGATGTTGTGGTCGAAGGCGGAGGCGCCGCCCTCGGCCTCCGGGTCGAACAGGCCCCGCTCGCGCCGGGCGGCCATCGCCATGCCGACCGCGTTGCCCAGGCCCTGGCCGAGCGGGCCGGTGGTCGTCTCGACGCCCGGGGTGTGGCCGTGCTCCGGGTGGCCCGGGGTGAGCGAGCCCCACTGCCGCAGCGACTTCAGGTCGTCGAGTTCGAGCGGGTAGCCGGAGAGGAAGAGCTGGATGTAGAGGGTCAGGCTCGAGTGGCCGGCGGAGAGCACGAACCGGTCCCGACCGGGCCAGTTCGGGTCGGCCGGGTTGTGCCGCATCACCCGGTTGAAGAGCAGGTACGCCGCGGGCGCGAGGCTCATCGCGGTGCCCGGGTGCCCGTTGCCGGATTTTTCCACGGCGTCCATGGCCAGCACGCGGACGGTGTCGACGGCCCGGCGGTCGAGGTCGGACCAGTTGAGTGGGGACTCGGGTTGTTTGGCAGCCACGTTGGTTGTGCTCCTCGGCAGATGGGCGGAACCCTCACTGATGACCCTATCGAGCCGTCCTAAACGTCCGCCCGGGGATCACTGCATGCTCCTTCGTACTCCGGGCGAGGTTGTCGCGGTAGCTCGCGAGATGTGACGGCCCGCACCGTTGCCGGGTCGGCCGGGCAGCCAAAACGACAGCGCGTAGTGTGTGGGGCGGTGTGTGGCCCGATGCGGGTCCGGCCGACCCTGATCTCCCGAGCCGACGCCGGAAGGTGGCAATCCGTGAGCATGATCACCGAGCGCCCCGTGAGCGACTCCGCGGGGCAGCAGCCCGCGCGGACGGCGGCGGAGGGCTCGGTCGCGCAGCGGCGGGACGTCCGGGCGGTCGTCCGGGCGTACGTGGCGCTGACCAAGCCGCGGATCGTCGAGCTGCTGCTGGTGACGACCGTGCCGGCGATGATGCTCGCCGCCGACGGGCTGCCGTCGCTCTGGTTGGTCGCCGTGGTGCTGGTCGGCGGTTCGCTCGCGGCCGGCGCGGCCAGCGTGCTCAACTGCTACATCGACCGCGACATCGACCAGGTGATGCGGCGGACGAAGCGCCGGCCGCTGCCCGCGCACACCGTGTCGCCGCGCAGCGCCCTGGTCTTCGGGCTGGTGCTGGCGGTGATCTCGGTGGCCCTGATGGCCGCGTTCACCAACCTGCTGGCCGCCGGGCTCACCCTGGCCGCGATCGCGTACTACGACCTGGTCTACACGCTCTGGCTCAAGCGGACCACGCCGGCGAACACGTTCTGGGGCGGCGCCTGCGGGGCCGCGCCGGTGCTGATCGGCTGGGCCGCGGTGACCGGCTCGCTGGCGCCGGCGGCCTGGGCGCTGTTCGCGGTCGTCTTCTTCTGGCAGATGCCGCACTTCTACCCGCTCGCCATGAAGTACAAGGACGACTACGCCCGCGCCGGCATCCCGATGCTGCCGGTGGTCGCGTCCGCCCGCCGGGTCAACGCCGAGATCCTGATCTTCACCTGGCTGACCGTGCTGACGTCCCTCGCGGTCTGGCCGCTCGGCATGAGCGTGATCTACGGGCTTCCCACGGCGGTGGTGGGCGCCATGCTCGTGGTCGAGGCGCACCGGCTCACCCGCCGCGTGTCGCGCGGCCAGGCGGTCAAGCCGATGCGGCTGTTCCACTGGTCGACCACGTACCTCACGATCGTCTTCGCTGCGGTCGCGCTGGACGCGCTGCTCTGACGGCCGCTCCGGCGGCGGACCCGCCGCCGGGGGCAGGGGGAGCGGCCCGGAGCGGTTGGGGCCGGACGGCGCGACGTTCGGGCCGGATGGTCCGGCGTCCCGCGTCGGCCGGCGCGGGGTTCTGCGCCGATAAATCATCATCATGGATGAGTTGTCCGTCTTTAGCGTTGCATCCGGCTACCTGTCGTCATGAGTCGGACCGGCTCAACCTGCGGAGTCGGCGTGGCATTTGCGGCCAGCCTTTCGCCCGGTAAGTCTGGATAAAACTGGGCAAGTCACCTGTGCTCTTCCTTAAACCTCCAGGTAACAGGCATCACAAAAGCTTCACGGTTCTCGCCCACCCGGGTGGAAGTCTGCTTAGGCTTCGCGTCATGGCAGATGGTTCCGATACGACGCTGACGGCCGAACACACCGACCAGGCCCCCTCCGGCCTGGTGGCGGGGCTCCGGTCGTTTGCCGCCGGGCACGGCGGTGCGAAGGCGGTCATCGAGTACGTCGGCAAGCGCGGCGCGCGCATCGTCCTCGTGGGTGAGGACGGGGCGTGGGGTGACCAGTTCGCGGACGACACCGTCGTCGCGCGGGAGGCCTGCGCCAAGGCGGGGGTCACCGTCGAGAACGCCTGGGAGCGGGAACTGATGGACCAGATGCGCCCCAGCAACGACCTCTGGCGGTCGATGGCCCGGCGCACGATGGCCCGTTGAGAGATACGTTGACCAACCACCACCAGCCGGCCCGGGGGAAACCCCGGGTCGCTCTCGTCACCTGCACCGAACTCGCCGACCTCGAACCGGACGACCGGCTCGTGCTCGCCCCGCTGGCCGCGCGTGGCGTCACGGCCGAACCCGTCGTCTGGGACGACCCGGCCGCCGACTGGGCGGCGTACGACCTCGCGGTGCTCCGCTCACCATGGGACTACATGCTGCGCCGCGAGGAGTTCGTGGCCTGGGCGCAGCGCGTGCCGGCCCTGGCCAACCCCGCCGACGTGGTGCGGTGGAACACCGACAAGCGGTACCTCGACGACCTGTCGGCCGCGGGTGTCCCGACCGTACCGACGTCCTGGGTCGTGCCCGGGGAGCGCTGGGAGCCGCCCGCCGGCGGCGAGTACGTGATCAAGCCGGCGGTCAGCGCGGGCAGCAAGGACACCGGCCGCTACGACCTGGCCGACCCGGAACACCGGGAGCTCGCGGCGGCGCACGTACGGCGGCTGTCGGACGCCGGCCGGCTCACGATGATCCAGCCGTACCTGGAGGCGGTCGACACGGCGGGGGAGACCGCGCTGCTGTTCCTCGCCGGCCCGGACGGGCTGGCGTTCAGCCACGCGATCCGCAAGGGCCCGCTGCTGACGGGGCCGGACCTCGGCGTCGACGGGCTCTACCGGATCGAGGAGATCACACCCCGCACCGCCACCGAGGAGCAGTTGGCGGTGGCCGAGAAGACGCTGGCCGCCGTGCCGGGCGGGTCGGAACGGCTCCTGTACGCCCGGGTCGACCTGATCCCGGGCGCGGACGGCCGGCCGGTCCTCGTCGAGGTGGAACTCACCGAGCCGTCGCTCTTCCTGGCCCACTCCGAGGGCGCGCCCGACCGCCTCGCCGAGGCGATCGTGACGCACCTGTCCCGCCACCCCTGACCCGGCACCCCGCCGGCTCCCGCCGGCTTCCCGCCACGGTGATCAAGAGGTTTGCGTCAGGATCCGGCCCCCGGCCGACGCAAACCTCTTGATCACCCGGGGAAGCAGCCCAAGATCACGCAACATCCTGGATGTAGTGGACTCACGGGCCGCCGTAGACCACTACATCCAGGATCCAGCACGATCACGCCGCCGGGCGCCGGGCGCCGGACGCCGGGCGTCACAGGACGCCGGACGCGCATGGATCATCCGGCGGCGCGGGAGTGCGCCGCGGGGCCGGGCGGTGCGAGAGGGTCAGGCGGTTGCGGGGACGGCGTCGCGCGCCGGCGTGGCGGGCGCCGTCGGGGGTGTGGCCAGCCGGCGTTCGCGGGTCGACCACTGGACGTGCAGGGCCGCCAGCAGGACCAGGCAGGAACCCAGCATGTGCGCGCCCACGAGTACGCCGGGCAGGTGGGTGAAGTACTGCACGAAACCCACCACACCCTGGCCCAGTTCCACGGCGACCAGCAGCAGCGCGGCCCGGGCAGGCCCGGTCGCGCCCACGGCGCGGAAGGCGAAGATCAGCGCCAGCGAGAGGCCGA
The DNA here is from genome assembly GCF_003626655.1 of Micromonospora costi. Classification (GTDB taxonomy): domain Bacteria; phylum Actinomycetota; class Actinomycetes; order Mycobacteriales; family Micromonosporaceae; genus Micromonospora; species Micromonospora costi. Next base: position 503,565 of record NZ_RBAN01000002.1, on the reverse strand, counting down.
GCAGGAGGAAGACGCCGTCCGCGTGCACCTGGGAGATCGACTCCGGGTCCAGGCCGTTACGGGCCGCGCCCTGGTCGCCGGCGTGCGGGCCGCTGCCGGTGACCCAGGTGCCCACCACGAGGACGGCGACCGTGACCGCCGTGGTGAGCCCGGTGAGCGCCCGCAGCGGCGCCGGCACGACGCTCACCGCCGGCGCGTCCGGCTCCGCGGTGCGGCGCCACAGGGCGTACGCGGCGGCGATCACGGCCATCGAGGCGAGGAAGTGCAGCCCGACCACCCACGGGTTCAGGTTGGTCAGCACGGTGATCCCGCCGACCACCGCCTGAGCGGGGATGCCGAAGAAGACCGCCACGGCGAGCGGCAGCAGCCCGCGCCGACGTGGCCGGTGCGCCAGCACCGCGAGGACCGTGGCGAACGCGATGATGCCCACCGCGAAGGTGAGCATCCGGTTGCCGAACTCGATGACGCCGTGCACGCCCATCTCGCCCGTGGCGACGTACGACTCGTCGGTGCACCGGGGCCAGGTCGGGCAACCGAGGCCCGAGGCGGTCAGCCGGACGGCCCCGCCGGTGACCACGATCCCGACGTTCGCGATGATCGAGGCGAGCGCGAGCCGGCGCAGCAGCGCGGCGGAGACCGGGAACCGGACGGATCGCTTCACGGAGCGAATCCTACGCACCGTAGTGGTGACCCGAACGGGTGACTCCTGTCCCCGGTGTCGGGGATCACCGGGGCATGAGTTTGCGGCCCTTCGGCCATTTACGTAACGTTGGCGTTGTGAAAAAGGCGGCGGGCGTCTCCGGGCACCGGCCGGCGACCGTTCCGGTCGCCGGTCAGCCGGCGTCTGACGTCGTCGGGGCCGACCTGCCCACCCGCGAGCGGGTGACCCAGCTGCTGCTGGAACAGGGGGCCACCACCGCCGCGCAGCTCGGTTCGGCGCTCGGCCTGAGCCCGGCCGCGATCCGCCGGCACCTCGACGCGATGCTCGCCGACGGTGACGTGGTCGCCCGGGAGCAGACGGTACGCGGCCACCGGGGCCGGGGCCGCCCGGCCAAGGTGTTCGTGCTGACCGACGCCGGCCGGGTCCGCTGCGGCACCCACCACTACGACAACATGGCCACCGCCGCGCTGCGCTGGATCGCCCGCAACGGGGGATCCGAGGCGGTCGAGGCGTTCGCCGCCGAGCAGGTCTCCGCCCTGGAGGCCCGCTGCCGGTCGGCCATGGAGGACGCCGGCGACGACCCGCTCGCGCGGGCGGAGGCGCTCGCCGGCGCATTGACCGCCGAGGGCTACGCTGCCAACGCGTCCACGATCGCCTCCGGTGGCCAGCTCTGCCAGCACCACTGCCCGGTGGCGCACGTGGCCGCCGAGTTTCCCCAGCTGTGCGAGGCCGAGACCGAGGTGATCTCCCGCCTGGTCGGCACCCACGTGCAGCGCCTGGCCACCATCGCGCACGGCGACGGGGTGTGCACCACGCACATTCCGGCCCAGCCGGGGCGTGCCCAGTCCGGAAAGACCGTCACCACTGTGAGGACAGATAGATGACCGAGCAGATCGTCCAGCCCCTGACCCAGGAGGAGCAGCTCGCCGCCCTGGGCCGCTACGAGTACGGCTGGGCCGACCCGGACGTCGCCGGGGCCTCCGCCCAGCGCGGCCTCAACGAGGCGGTGGTGCGGGACATCTCGGCGAAGAAGAACGAGCCGGCCTGGATGCTCGACCTGCGCCTGAAGGGCCTGCGGCTGTTCGACCGTAAGCCGATGCCGGCCTGGGGCGCCGACCTCACCGGGATCGACTTCGACAACATCAAGTACTTCGTCCGGTCCACCGAGAAGCAGGCCGCCAGCTGGGAGGACCTGCCCGAGGACATCAAGAACACCTACGACAAGCTGGGCATCCCCGAGGCGGAGAAGCAGCGGCTGATCGCCGGTGTCGCGGCGCAGTACGAGTCCGAGGTCGTCTACCACAAGATCCGTGAGGACCTCGAGGAGCAGGGCGTCATCTTCCTCGACACGGACACCGCGCTGCGCGAGCACGAGGACCTGTTCAAGGAGTACTTCGGCACCGTCATCCCGGTGGGCGACAACAAGTTCGCCGCGCTGAACACCTCCGTCTGGTCCGGTGGCTCGTTCATCTACGTGCCGAAGGGCGTGCACGTGGAGATCCCGCTGCAGGCCTACTTCCGGATCAACACGGAGAACATGGGCCAGTTCGAGCGGACGCTGATCATCGTCGACGAGGGCGCGTACGTGCACTACGTCGAGGGCTGCACCGCGCCCATCTACTCCTCCGACTCGCTGCACAGCGCGGTCGTCGAGATCATCGTGAAGAAGAACGCGCGGTGCCGCTACACGACCATCCAGAACTGGTCGAACAACGTCTACAACCTGGTGACCAAGCGCGCCGTCTGCCAGGAGGGCGCGACCATGGAGTGGATCGACGGCAACATCGGCTCCAAGGTCACCATGAAGTACCCGGCGGTCTACATGCTCGGCGAGCACGCCAAGGGTGAGGTGCTCTCGGTGGCGATGGCCGGCGAGGGCCAGCACCAGGACGCCGGCGCCAAGATGGTGCACGGCGCGCCGCACACCTCCTCGACCATCGTGTCTAAGTCGATCGCCCGGGGCGGCGGCCGCACCTCGTACCGGGGTCTCGTGCAGGTGATGGAGGGCTCGCACCACAGCAAGAGCACCGTCAAGTGCGACGCGCTGCTGGTCGACACCATCTCCCGCTCGGACACCTACCCCTACGTCGACATCCGCGAGGACGACGTGGCGATGGGGCACGAGGCGACCGTCTCCAAGGTCAGCGAGGACCAGCTCTTCTACCTGATGAGCCGGGGCCTGTCCGAGGACGAGGCGATGGCGATGATCGTGCGCGGCTTCATCGAGCCGATCGCCAAGGAACTCCCCATGGAGTACGCCCTGGAGCTCAACCGCCTGATCGAGCTCCAGATGGAGGGCGCGGTCGGCTGACGCCGCCCGCGCCTCGCACCAGACACCGTCGTCGCCAGAACAGACCAAGGAAGAGATGACTACCCAGGCTTCCGCGCCGCCGAGCACCAAGTCGCAGGCGCTCCGCTCGTACGACGTCGCCGACTTCCCGGCCCTCACCGGCCTGGAGGAGGAGTGGCGGTTCACCCCGCTCAAGCGCCTGCGCGGCCTGACCGGCGGGGCGCAGACCGCGACCGGCACGGTCCGGCACGAGCACGGTGACCTGCCGGAGGGCGTCACCGTGACCCGGGTCGGCAGGGACGACCCGCGGGTGGGCAGTGTGCTCACCCCGTTCGACCGGGTCAGCGCCCTGGCCTACGGCGGGGCCGAGCAGGCGCTGCTGGTCCAGGTGGCGCGGGAGGCGGTGGTCGCCGAGCCGGTGACCGTACGGGTGGTCGGCGGCGGCGCCGACGGGCTGGCCTTCGGGCACAGCGTCGTCGAGGTGGGTCGGTTCGCCGAGGTGACCCTCGTGCTGGAGCACGTCGGCTCGGCCACGCTGGCCGACAACGTCGAGGTGACCGTGGCCGACGGCGCGAAGCTCACGCTGGTCACCGTGGCCGACTGGGCCGACGACGCGGTGCAGGCGCAGCACCTCAAGGTGAAGCTGGGCCGTGACGCCAAGGTGGTGCACGTCCAGGTGAGCCTCGGCGGCGACCTGGTCCGGCAGTACACCTCGGTCGAGTACACCGACCGCGGTGGCGAGGCCGAGCTGTACGGCGTCTACTTCGCCGACTCGGGCCAGCACCTGGAGCACCGGCAGCTCGTCGACCACTCGGTGCCGGACTGCCGCAGCTACGTGGGCTACCGGGGTGCCCTGCAGGGGGAGAGCGCGCACACCGTCTGGGTGGGTGATGTGCTGATCCGCGCCGAGGCGACCGGCACCGACACGTACGAGATCAACCGGAACCTGCTGCTCACCGATGGCGCGCGGGCCGACTCCGTACCCAACCTGGAGATCGAGACCGGCGAGATCGCCGGCGCCGGCCACGCCAGCGCGACCGGCCGCTTCGACGACGAGCAGCTGTTCTACCTGATGGCCCGGGGCATCCCGGAGGCCGAGGCCCGCCGTCTCGTGGTGCGCGGCTTCTTCGCCGAGCTGATCAACAAGATCCCGGTCGAGGAGCTGCGGGACCGGCTCGGCGCGGCCATCGAGGACCGGCTCGCCAAGGCGGGGGCCTGATGATCCGCATCTGCTCCACGGAGGACATCCCGAAGGGCACCGCCATCAGCGCGGATGTCGACGGTACCCAGCTCGCCGTGGTGCACGCCGAGGACGACAGGTTCTACGCCGTGTACGACGAGTGCTCGCACGCCGCGGTCGCCCTCTCCGAGGGTGAGGTGGACGGCTGCACGCTGGAGTGCTGGCTGCACGGTTCCCGCTTCGACCTGCGCACCGGCGAGCCCACCGGGCTGCCCGCCACCGAACCCGTACCCGTCTACCCCGTCGAAGTCCGCGACGGCGACATCTTCGTCAGCCTGACGCCGAGCAATGGAGTGACCCGATAATGAGCACCCTGGAGATCCGCGACCTGAAGGTGTCGGTCAAGCTGCCCGAGGGTGAGCTCAAGCCGATCCTGGCCGGTGTCGACCTGACCGTCCGCTCCGGTGAGACCCACGCCATCATGGGCCCGAACGGCTCCGGCAAGTCGACCCTGGCGTACTCGATCGCCGGCCACCCGAAGTACGAGATCACCGGCGGCACGGTGACCCTCGACGGCGAGGACGTGCTGGCCATGTCCGTCGACGAGCGGGCCCGCGCCGGTCTCTTCCTGGCGATGCAGTACCCGGTCGAGGTCCCCGGCGTGTCGGTGGCCAACTTCCTGCGTACCGCCAAGACCGCCATCGACGGCGAGGCCCCGAAGCTGCGGACGTGGGGCGGCGACCTGCGCGGCGCCATGGAGCGGCTGCAGATGGACCCGGCGTTCGCCCAGCGCAACGTCAACGAGGGCTTCTCCGGCGGCGAGAAGAAGCGGCACGAGATCGTGCAGCTGGAGCTGCTCAAGCCGAAGATGGCCATCCTCGACGAGACCGACTCCGGCCTGGACGTCGACGCGCTGCGCGTGGTCAGCGAGGGAGTCAACCGGGTCCGCGACACCGGCGACACCGGCCTGCTGCTGATCACCCACTACACCCGGATCCTGCGCTACATCAAGCCGGACTTCGTGCACGTGTTCGTGGCCGGCCGGATCGTCGAGCAGGGCGGCCCGGAGCTGGCCGAGAAGCTCGAGGAAGAGGGCTACGAGCGGTACGTCGCCGGAGCCGGCGCGGCCCGGGCCTGATCCTCGGAGATTGGTGGGGCGGTCGACATGACTTCCATCGCGATCCCGTCCGGGATGCCGCAGTACGACGACGTGCCGCGCTACGACGTGGCGGCGGTGCGCGCCGACTTCCCGATCCTGGACCGGGAGATCAACGGGCATCCGCTGGTCTACCTCGACAGCGCCAACACCTCCCACAAGCCGCGCCAGGTGCTCGACGTGCTCGCCGAGCACTACGCGCGGCACAACGCGAACGTGTCCCGGTCGGTGCACACCCTGGGCACCGAGGCCACCGAGGCGTACGAGGGCGCCCGGGCGAAGATCGCCGCGTTCATCAACGCGCCGAGCCCGGACGAGGTGGTGTTCACGAAGAACTCCACCGAGGCGATCAACATCGTGGCGTACGCGTTCTCGAACGCCTCGCTGCGCCCCGACGCCGACCCGCGGTTCCGCCTCGGCCCCGGTGACGAGGTGGTGATCTCCGAGATGGAGCACCACTCGAACATCGTCCCGTGGCAGCTGCTGTGCGAGCGCACCGGCGCGACCCTGCGCTGGTTCCCGGTCACCGACTCGGGGCGGCTCGACGAGTCCGGCCTGGAGGACCTGGTCACGGAGCGGACGAAGATCGTCTCGCTGGTGCACATGTCGAACATCCTCGGCACCGTCAACGCCACCGCGCGGATCACCGAGCGGGTGCGTCAGGTCGGTGCGCTACTGCTGCTCGACTGCTCACAGTCGGTGCCGCACCTGCCGATGGACGTGGTCGACTACGACGCGGACTTCATCGTCTTCACCGGCCACAAGATGTGCGGCCCCACCGGCATCGGTGTGCTGTGGGGGCGGGCCGAGCTGCTGGCGGCCATGCCGCCGGTGTTCGGCGGCGGTTCGATGATCGAGACGGTGCAGATGGCGGGCTCCACGTACGCCCCGCCGCCGGCCCGGTTCGAGGCGGGCACCCCGCCGATCGCCGAGGCCGTGGCGCTCGGCGCCGCCGTGGACTACCTGTCCGGCATCGGGATGAAGGCTATCCAGTGGCACGAGAAGGAGCTGACGGCGTACGCGCTGGACGCCCTCGCCACGGTGCCCGGCCTGCGGATCTTCGGGCCGACGGTGCCGGTGGGCCGGGGCGGCACCATCTCGTTCGCCCTCGGCGACGTGCACCCCCACGATGTGGGCCAGGTGCTCGACTCGCTGGGCGTGCAGGTGCGGGTGGGCCACCACTGCGCCCGCCCGGTGTGCACCCGGTTCGGTGTGCCGGCGACGACGCGGGCCTCGTTCTACCTCTACACCACCACCGAGGAGATCGACGCTCTGGTGGCGGGGCTGGAGCAGGTGCGGAAGGTGTTCGGCTGATGCAGCTTGAGTCTCTTTACCAGGAGATCATCCTGGACCACTACAAGCACCCGCACGGGCGCGGGCTGCGCGACGCCGACGACCCGGCGGCGCACACCGCCGAGGCGCACCACGTGAACCCCACCTGCGGGGACGAGGTCACCGTGCGGGTGGCGACGGACGGCAGCGTGCTCACCGACATCTCGTACGACGGCATGGGCTGCTCGATCAGCCAGGCGTCGGCGAGCGTGCTGCACGAGCTGCTGAGTGGCCGAGGCGCGGGGGAAGCGTTCGTGGTGCACGAGGCGTTCGTCGAGTTGATGTCCGGGCGTGGGCAGGTCACGCCGGATGAGGACGTGCTCGGTGACGGGGTGGCGTTCGCGGGTGTGGCCCGCTACCCCGCCCGGGTGAAGTGCGCGCTGCTGCCGTGGATGGCGTTCAAGGACGCCGCGGCACGCGCCGGGGTGGGCGTGAGCCCGGAGGTGAAGGCATGAGCGACGAAACCACTACTGCCGCGACGCCGGCGACCGGCGGCGGCAAGGCCGGCATCGCCGACATCGAAGAGGCCATGAAGGACGTCGTCGACCCGGAGCTGGGCATCAACGTGGTCGACCTCGGCCTGGTGTACGGCGTGCACGTCGACGACGAGAACGTGGTTACCCTGGACATGACGCTCACCTCGGCGGCGTGCCCGCTGACCGACGTCATCGAGGACCAGGCGCGCCAGGCGCTGACCACCGGCCCGGGCGGTGGCCTGGTCAACGACGTCCGGATCAACTGGGTGTGGCTCCCGCCGTGGGGCCCCGACAAGATCACCGACGAGGGCCGCGACCAGCTCCGCTCCCTCGGCTTCAACGTCTGACGGATCCACTTCCGCATCGAGCGCGGCGCCCACCCGGGCGCCGCGCTCGGCGCGTCCGGGGGCTTCTTCGGGGGCCGGTCGGGACGGGGCTCGTCAGGGGAGCCACGGGCGGAGCAGGGCCGGGTCGGCGACGGCGGCCACCACCCGCTCGCGTTCCGGCGCGGTCAACCGGAGCGCCTGGAGGCGCGCACCCCACTCCGGCACGCGCTCCTGGTCGTCCAGCGCCACCGACAGCTCGATCAGGCCGGCGAGGGCCACCGCCTGGTCGACGGCCGGTGCGGCGTCCCCGTGCCGCCGTAGCCCGGAGTTGAGCGCCCGGAAGGCAGCCCGGTCGTCGCTCTTGAACTCCCGCAGGATCCGCGCGTTGTCCAGAACCCTCGCGAGCCCCGACAGGCTCTTCGCGCCGCCGTACTCCAGCTCCGCCGGTTCGTCACGGCGGATGAAGATGAGCGTGTTGCCGGACGGGTCGACGATGCTGAACCGCGAGGCGCCCGGCCGGTAGCGGGTTATCCGCGGCAGCCCCCGGGCGAGCACCTTGCCGTACGCCTGGCGCATCGCGTCGGTGAACGCCTCGTGGTACGGCGCGACCGCGTCGACCATCACCAGGCAACCACCCGTGTTGGCGGCCGGCTCCATCCCCTCCGGCGCACCGCCGTAGTGCAGCTCGAATCCGCTCCACCGGAAGGCCAGGTACACGTACGGCTTCGTCTGCTCCCAGGTCACCGTGAAACCGAGCGCCCGCCAGAACGCGAGCGTCTCGTCCGCCGACGTGCAGGGCAGCAGCGGCACCGTGGTCTCGTTGGCCTGGACACGCTCCTCGGTCATCGCGGCACCACTCCCGGTCCGGGTCGACGGTCCGGCCATTCTGTCAGTGACCCGCTCCGCCGCGCACAGGCCGAATCCTCACGCGCCCTGCGTGGAAAAACCGGTCGCGGTGGTGGTGACCCACGGCGGAGGATGGCCGCGTGTTCGAGACGTACCGGATGAAGCCTGCCCCTGTCGCCGCGGCCACCGCCGCGCGCCGACAGCGGTCGGCCCCCGGCCGCGCCTCGACCCGCCGCCGACCGTCATGACGGGAGCGTTCCTCGCCGGCCTGGTCGCCGGCTACGGCGTCGCCGTTCCCGTGGGTGCGATCGCCGTGCTGATCCTGGGGCTGAGCGCCCGGACCTCCTTCCGGGTCGGGGCCGCCGCGGCGCTCGGGGTGGCCACCGCCGACGGCCTCTACGCGGCGGTCGCCGCGCTCGGCGGCGCCGCTCTGGCGGCGGTGATCGCGCCGGCCGCCGGTCCGTTGCGGGCCGCGGCGGCCGTGGTCCTGCTCGCGCTCGCCGCGCACACCGCCTGGCGTGCGTTGCGTCCCCGGCCCGGAGGCGGCGCGAGCCGTGGCGGCCGGGGCCTGGAGAGCCCTGCGCGGGCGTTCAGCGGTGTGCTGGCGTTGACGCTGCTGAACCCGGCGACCGTCGTGTATTTCGCGGCGCTGGTGCTGGGCCGCGGTGACGCCGCCGATCCGGACCCGTGGGCCGCGACGTCGTTCGTGCTCGGCGCGTTCGTGGCCTCGGCGAGCTGGCAGCTGCTCATCGCCGGCGGCGGCACCCTGGTCGGCCGGGCGCTCGCCGGCCCGCGCGGGCGGCTGCTCACCGCGCTCGCCTCCAGCGCGATCATCGCGACGCTCGCCGTCGTGACGCTGCTGGGCTGACCGGTGGCGACCGTCCAGGGCGGACGCCTCGCACCACTGTGGCGGGTCGGCCCCCGTCTCGCCTGTCCGGCTGATGTCCGGAGCCTCCCGCGCGCCTAGGGTGACGATCATCTATGGCATCCGCGGACGGCCCGTCGATCCGGGATCGCGGAGTCCACCACTCCTCACCGACAGGGGGACGACTTGAGGATCACCCTGGTACGTCAACCGCGGGACGGGTCACCCGCCCGCCCTCCGGTTCGCCGACGGAGAGCCACCCTGCTCGTCGCCGCGCTCGCGGCCGCGACACTGCCTGTGCTGGCGGCGCCCGGGCCGGCGAACGCGGCGCCACCCCCGACCGGCCCGTGGCAGAAGGTGGCCGGCGAGCCGGCGCCCACCAAGGCCGGCCGGAAGGCCGTGGTGAACGCCGAGCGGCTGAGCGCGTACACCCTCGACCGTGGCGCGCTGAAGAGCACCCTCGACCGGGTGCCGGGCGAGCGCGACCGCGCGGCGCGGGCCACGAGCCAGGTGGTGTCGCTGCCCGCGCCGGACGGCACCTTCCAGCGCTTCGACCTGCTGGAGTCGCCGGTGATGGAGGCGGGCCTGGCCGCGGCCCACCCGGAGATCACGACGTACGCGGGCCGGGGCCTGGACGACCCGACGGCCACGATCCGGGCGGACCTCACCCCGCTGGGCTTCCACGCCTCGGTCCGCTCCGCCGCCGGTGCCTGGTACATCGACCCGTACTACCACCTCGACCAGAGCCTGTACGCGAGCTACTTCGCCCGGGACCTGGCGAACCCGCACGGCGCCCTGATCGAGCGGGAGGACGTCACGGCGGCGGCCGAGGCGCTGGAGGACGAGGTCGGCGCGGCCCCCACCGAGGCGCCGGTCGGCCCGCAGGTGCTGCTGCGCACGTACCGGGTCGCGCTGGTGACCGACCCGTCCTACGCCACCTTCTTCGGGGCGGAGAACGTGACCGCGGCCAAGGTCACGCTCATGAACCGGGTGACCCAGATCTACGAGGACGAGACGGCCATCCGGCTCGTGCTCATCAACGACACCGACAAGACGAACCTGAACACCCCGGCGCTGGCCACGGAGCCCAACGGCCCGTGCGGCGCGGCCGCCTGCTTCACGCCGGCACAGCTCAGCTCCTGCGGCAGCGGCACGCTGAGCCGGAACCGGATCGTCCTCGGCCAGCTCGTGGGTGCCAGCAACTACGACGTGGGCCACATCGGGCTCGGCGTCAACGGCGGGGGTGTCGCGAGCCTCGGCGTGATCGGCGGCAACGGCAAGGCGCAGGGCTGTACCGGCCTGCCGACACCCGTCGGTGACTTCTACGCGGTGGACTACGTGGCGCACGAGATGGGCCACCAGTTCGCGGGCAACCACACCTTCAACGGCACGCAGTACAACTGCTCGGGCGGCAACCGCAGCGCCGCCAACTCGTACGAGCCGGGCAGTGGGTCGTCCATCATGGCGTACGCCGGCATCTGCCAGCAGGACAACCTCCAGCCGCACAGCGACCCGTACTGGTCGCACCGCAGCTACACCGAGATCACCAACTACGTCACCTCGACCCGCCCCGCCATCAACGAGGTGCAGACGGTCTCGCTGCGGGACTTCGACACCGACGCCGACTCGTTCACGATCACCTACGCCGGCGCCGAGTCGGCCCCGGTCGTGCGCGGCGCCACCTACAGCACGGCCGGCATCAAGGCGGCCATCGAGTCGATCGCGGGCTGGCCGGCCGGCGCGACCGTCACAGTGGCCGCCTTCGGCGGCAGCGGCACCCTGAACGACAGCGGGTTCCAGGTCACCTTCGGCGGCACCCTGGCGGCGACCAACGTCGGCCAGCTCGCGCTCGGCAACGTCTCCGGTGCCAGCGGGTTCGTCGGCGAGACGGCCAAGGGTGGCGCCATCGACAACGGCGGCTTCCGGGTGGAGGAGACCGGCAACCACGCCCCGGTGGTCACCGTGCCGGACACCGTCACCATCCCGGTCCGTACGCCCTTCGCGCTGACCGGCAGCGCCACCGACGCCGACGGCGACACGGTGACCTACCTGTGGGAGCAGAACGACCGGGGTGCCGCCGCCGGCACGGCGCTGGTGAACAACACCAAGACCAACGGCCCGCTGTTCCGGGTGTTCGGCGAGGCCGCGTACGTGTCGCCGGAGGACACCCTGAAGTACCACTCGCCGGGGTTGAACGCGGTCACCACGAACCCGACCCGGGTCTTCCCGGACCTGGCGCAGGTCGCGGCCGGCAACACGAACGCGAAGACGGGCGCCTGCCCGGCCGCTCCGGCCCCGCCGCCCACCGGCAGCGCCTCGAACGTCCCGGCGGAGCTGGTCGACTGCTACTCGGAGTTCCTGCCCACCGCCGACTGGGTGGGCCTCGCCAACGACCGGACCCTGCACTTCAAGCTGACGGCCCGCGACGGGCGACTCGGCGGGGGAGGCGTCGGCAGCGCCGACGTCGCGGTCGTGCTGGCACCGGACGCCGGGCCGTTCCTGGTCACCTCGCAAGGCTCTGCGGGCGTCCTCGATGGCGGCTCCACGCAGACGGTGACCTGGGACGTCGCGGGCACCAACGCGGCGCCCGTGAACGCCGACCAGGTGCGGATCTCGCTCTCCGCCGACGGCGGGGCGACCTTCCCGTACGTGCTGGCCGAGGCGGTGCCCAACACGGGCAGCGCAGTGGTGGCCCTGCCCAACGTGGCGACCGGGCAGGCGCGGATCAGGATCGAGGCGGTCGGCAACGTCTTCTTCGACCTCAACGACGCCGACCTCACGATCCGGGCCGTGCCGCAGGTGTCGAACGACGCCCCGGCGGGCGGCGCGGCCGTCCAGTACAGTGACGCGCTCGCGCCGACGGTCACGGTGACGGCCACCGACGGCGACACCGCCGGAGACGCGTTGACCGCCTCCGCCTCGGGTCTGCCCGCGGGCCTGTCCCTGGCGGTGTCGGCGACCTCCGACGCCGACACCCTGCCGGGTACGCGCAGCTGGGTCGTCGCGGGCACCACCGCGGCGGCTCCGGGCGACTACCCGGTCAGCGTGACGGTCTCCGACGGCACGGGGCTCGTCGCGAGCACGTCGTTCACGATCCGCGTGACCGCCGAGGACGCCGCGGCGACCTGGGCCGGCGACACCCTGGTGACCACGGTGCCCGGCCGTACCAGCGGCAGCGCCTTGCTGCGGGTCGTGCTCCGGGACGGTTCGGTGCTGCCCGGCGCGACCGACAGCACGGCGGGGGACATCCGCGGTGCCACGGTCACCTTCGCCGAGAACGGCGTGCCGCTCTGCACCGGTGTGGTGGAGCTGACCGGCACGGCTACCACCAGCGCGTCCGCGGCCTGCGAGGCCACTCTCGCGACGGGCGGGCACACCGTGACGGCCACGATCGGCGGTCGCTACGCGGGCGCCACGAGCGCCCGGGTGACCGTGGCGTCGCCGGACGGGGCGTTCCTCACCGGTGACGGCGAGCTGACCGCGGGCCGGTCCGGCGGTCTCTACCCGGCCACGCCCGGATCGCCGGTGTCGGTCGACCTGGCCGCCAAGCCGGCGCGGGCCGGTGGCGGTCCGACCGGTTCGGCGAGCGTCGAGTTCCGCTCGGGCGGTCGCACCTACACGATCCGTGCGGCGGCGGTCGACAGTCTCGGCCTGAGCCGGGCCGACGACGTCGCCCAGGTGCGCTACCGGGCCAGCCTGTACGACAACACCGGCCGGCTCGTCGCCACCGGCCTGACGCTGTCGGTGACTGTGACCGACCGGGGCAGCCCCGGCCGCCACGACGCCGTCGGTGTCACGCTCTGGCGGGGCGGGCAGCTGCTCTTCTCGTCCGACTGGACGGGGGCCGGCACTGCGGAGCGGCGGCTGACGGACGGCAACCTCACCGTGCACTGAGCATCGGGTGACGCGGGAGGACACCCGCCGGGCGTGTCCTCCCGCGTTCCGTTTCCCCGGCGCACCGTCCCGACGACCGTGCCGTACGGTCGTCTCATGAACAGCCGACCCGCTGCCGGGGGCGGCCGGTGGGTCGAGGTGGACCCGGCCCGCGTCGCCCGGTGGGTGGCGGGCTTCTCCGACCGGCACGGCCCGCCGAGCGTGACCACCGAGCCGTACGGGCTGCTGCTCACCGCCCCGGACGGCGCGACCGCCCAGCTGCACTCGCCGCCGGCCGCCCCGCCCGCCGAGGGCCTGACCGACTTCGTGGCCGCGGTGACCGCGCCGCGGCGGATCGGGCTGCTGCTCGCGCGCAAGGGCGCCGTGGCCGTCGGTATCGCCGAGGGCGACGACCTCGTGGTGTCGAAGGTGGACACCCGCTACGTGCAGGGGCGCACGGCGGCCGGCGGCTGGTCGCAGCAACGCTTCGCCCGGCGGCGTGACAACCAGACCAAGGCGGCGCTGGGCGACGCCGCCGACCTGGCCGTACGGCTGTTGGTGCCCGAGGTGGCGACGCTGGCCGCGCTGGTCTGCGGGGGCGACCGGCGGGCGGTCGACACGGTGCTGGCCGACCGTCGGCTCGCCCCGCTGGCGGCGCTGCGCGCCGAGCGGCTGCTCGACGTGCCCGAGCCCCGGCACGCGGTCCTGGCCGGAGCCGTCTCGGCCGCCCGCGCCGTGCACGTCCTCGTACGCGATCCCGCACCGGCGCCCTGACCACATCCAAGCGGCCATCGCCGTGCGGATGTGGTGCGAGTCCAAGAAGAGGAACATCCTGCGGCATCATGTGGGAGCGCCCCGACGGTCGACCGCTGACCGTCGGGGCGCTCCCGGTGCCCGGAGACGTCCCGTCTCAGAGCCGGCTGGCGCCGAACGTGTCGCAGGCCCGCGGGTCGCCCCCGTCGTAGCCCTGCCGGAACCAGCGCTGCCGCTGCTCCGAGGTGCCGTGGGTGAACTGGTCGGGGTTGATCCCGCCGCCGGAGCGGCTCTGGATGGTGTCGTCACCGATCGCTTCGGCGGTCTGCACCGCCTCCTTGATGTCGCTGTCGGTGATGGAGGTGAACAGGGCCTCCTGGCCGGACGCGTCCCGGCTCTCCGTCGCGTGCTTGGCCCAGGCCCCGGCGTAGCAGTCGGCCTGCAGTTCGAGACGGACCGAGGCGGATTCCGGGCCGGTCTGCTGGCCCTGGCCGGCCCGCTCGTTGGTGCCCAGCAGGTTCTGGATGTGGTGCCCGTACTCGTGCGCGAGGACGTACGGCGCCGCGAACTCGCCGTCGGCCCCGAACCTCGACGCCAACTCGTCGTAGAAGCTGAGGTCGATGTAGACCTGCTTGTCGGCCGGGCAGTAGAACGGCCCGACGCCCGAGTCGGCCGACCCGCAGCCGGTGCTGACCGCCTGCGAGAAGTAGTTCGTGTCGGTGGGCTCGTACTGCCGCCCGGAGAGCTCCGGATACTCCTGCTCCCAGTAGTCCTGGATGCTGTTGACGTACAGCAGGTTGCGGCACTTGACGTTCTCGAACCGGTCCGGGTTGTCCCGGGAGCACGTCTGCCCCAGGTCCTCACCGCCGCCGGCGCCGTCGTCGTTGGTGGCGGCGTTGAGCCCGATCCCGCCGCCGACGAGGGCGACGAGGACCGCGATGACGAGGCTCACCAGCCCGCCCCGCCCGGTCGGCAGGGGGATGGGGATGCCCATGCCCCGGCCGGAACCGCCGCTCCGTCCCAGGTCGTTGACCTGGGAGGTGTCCAGCTCAGCTCGATCGTTCAGCTCCATGTTGACCTCGATCGCGACGCGGACTCTCGTGGTGTGGGTGCCGGAACGGGTCCGGCTGGGTGGTTTCGTACCCGATGATCTTGACGGGTAATCCGGGTGGGCCTCCGGCGGCCGGCCGCTACACTTGATCCCGTGCTGCGCTGCGAAGGCTGAACCGCCCCGCGCCGACGGGCCCGTCGCCCGCCGGCGCTTTCGCGTGCCCTGAGTCAGCCTTCCGGACCCCGAGAGCGAGCCCCACGAGATGATCACTGCCACCGGCCTGGAGTTGCGCGCCGGCGCCCGGATCCTGCTGTCCGACACCACGCTGCGGGTGCAGCCGGGTGACCGGATCGGATTGGTCGGGCGCAACGGCGCGGGCAAGACCACGACCCTGAAGGTCCTCGCGGGGGAGGGCCAGCCGTACGCGGGGCAGATCGAGCGGCGCAGCAACATCGGCTACCTGCCGCAGGACCCGCGTACCGGCGACCTGGAGGTCACCGGCCGTGACCGGGTGCTCTCCGCCCGCGGGCTCGACGTGCTCATGGCCCAGATGAAGGAGATCGAGGCCAAGCTGGCCGAGGACGCCGACGAGCGGCTGGTCCGCCGCTACGGCGCGCTGGAGGACCAGTTCGCCTCCCTGGGCGGGTACGCCGCCGAGGCGGAGGCGGCGCGCATCTGCGCGAACCTCGGCCTGCCCGACCGGGCGCTCGCCCAGACGATCGGCACCCTCTCCGGCGGTCAGCGCCGCCGCGTCGAGCTGGCCCGGATCCTGTTCCGGGACGCCGGCGAGAACGGCGGCGGGATCCTCCTGCTCGACGAGCCGACCAACCACCTCGACGCGGACTCGATCACCTGGCTGCGCGGCTTCCTGGCCAACCACAAGGGCGGCCTCATCGTGATCAGCCACGACGCGTCGCTGCTCGAGGCCGTGGTCAACAAGGTCTGGTTCCTCGACGCCACTCGCTCCGTGGTCGACGTCTACAACCTCGGGTGGAAGGCGTACCTGGAGGCGCGCGAGACCGACGAGCGGCGCCGCCGCCGGGAGCGGGCCAACGCCGAGAAGAAGGCTGGCGCGCTGATGGCCCAGGCCGACAAGATGCGCGCCAAGGCCACCAAGACCGTGGCCGCGCAGAACATGGCCCGCCGGGCCGAGCGCCTGCTCTCCGGCCTCGAGGAGGTACGGGTCGCCGACAAGGTCGCCAAGGTCCGCTTCCCGACCCCGGCGCCGTGCGGCAAGACCCCGCTCACCGCGAGCGGCCTCTCCAAGTCGTACGGCTCGTTGGAGATCTTCACCGACGTCGACGTGGCGGTCGACCGGGGCTCCCGGGTGGCCATCCTCGGGCTCAACGGCGCCGGCAAGACCACCCTGCTGCGCATCCTCGGCGGCCTGCTCGAGCCGGACACCGGCCAGGTCAACCCGGGGCACGGCCTGCGGCTGGGCTACTACGCCCAGGAGCACGAGACGCTCGAGGTGGACCGGACGATCCTGGAGCACATGCGCAGCGCCGCGCCGGACCAGACCGACACCGACCTGCGCAAGATCCTCGGTGCCTTCCTCTTCTCCGGCGAGGACGTGGACAAGCCGGCCGGGGTGCTCTCCGGCGGCGAGAAGACCCGGCTCGCCCTGGCCACGCTGGTCTGCTCCGGTGCCAACGTGCTGCTGCTCGACGAGCCCACCAACAACCTCGATCCGGTCAGCCGCGAGCAGGTCCTCGACGCGATCGCCCGCTACCCGGGCGCGATCGTGCTCGTGACCCACGACCCGGGGGCGGTCACGGCGCTCAAGCCCGACCGCGCCATCCTGCTCCCCGACGGCGACGAGGACGCCTGGAGCGACGACCTGCTCGAACTGGTCGAACTCGCGTAACCCACCCGCCGACCCGTTCCGCCCCCGGCCCGGCCCCCCCATGGGCCCGGTGATCATGAAGTTATTGCCCCGACACGCCGGCGCGGAGGGCAATAACCTCATGATCACCGGGGTCGGGAGGGGCGGGGCGGGGCTCAGCGGGGCGGGAGCGCGGGCGGCGGGTCAGCGGGCCAGGTCTAGCAGGTGGGGCAGGACGCCGGACGTGGCCAGGATGACCACCCCGATCGCGACGAAGATGGCCGGGACCAGCCAGTGTCCGGCGCGTTCCACCAGCCGCACCACGCGCGGGTGCCCGCCCAGCCAGGCGCCCAAGGCACACCACAGCGCGATGAGCACCACGAACACCAGCAGGAACACGGCGCTGTCGGCGGGACCCAGCGCGCGGAACACGGGCACGTACACGGCCACGTTGTCGGCGCCGTTCGCGATTGTCACCCCGGCGACCCCGAGCACGCCGCTCACCACGGCCGGCGCCTCGTCGTCGTCCCGGTGGAGCAGGGCGCGGATCCCGAGCGCGATCGGCAGCAGACCGAGCAGGCCGGTCCACGGATCGGGGACCACCAGCAGCCCGGCCGCCACCACGGCGCTGGCCAGCGCGAGCACGCCGATCCCCAGGTACTGGCCGCTGACGATCTGCCAGTGTCGGGGCCGGCCGGTGGTGCGGGCGGCCACGAAGAACAGCGTCAGGATGACGATGTCGTCGATGTCGGTGGCCGCGAACACCACGGCGGCGCCGGCCGCCGTGCCGAGGGTGTCGATCACCCCGCGAGACTACGGCCCCGACCCGGAACCGATCATCCGCCGGCCGCCGGGACCCGTCGCCGACGTCACCCTATCGGGAAGCTGACATTGCATAGCGTGTCGGTTGGCGAATAGTTGATATCTGGCGCATGATCGTTCGAGGCGGTCTAATAGGTGGGACCGTATCCGAACCGCACAGTCTGGGACGTGAGGACACAGCATGGCAGCCACCGGCACAGCCACCAGCACTGAGAAGGGTCGCCGGATCGTCGGAGCCGAGCGTCAGACGCTCGCCAAGGACCTGGTAAAGCGGTACACCTCGGGGGAGAGCATCCGCGCGCTCGCGGCCTCGACCGGCCGTTCCTACGGGTTCATCCACCGGGTGCTCACCGAGTCCGGGGTGCAGCTGCGCCAGCGCGGCGGCGCCCGGCGTCGCAAGAAGGCGTGACCAGCCCCGAAACGTTCGTCCGCGCCACCCCTCGGGCCGCCCGGTGACCGTCGAGGCGACCGGAGTACGACTGGAATGCGACGGGCCGGTCGCGACGGTGACGTTGTGCCGGCCCGACGTGCTCAACGCCCAGACCCCGGCCATGTGGCGCGCGATGAGCGACTTCGCACGGGACCTGCCCGGCGACGTGCGCGTGGTGGTCGTCCGCGGGGAGGGGCGCGCGTTCTCCGCCGGCCTCGACCTGTCGGTGGCCGGCGCCTCCGGGCCGGGATCCTTCGCCGAGCTGGCCACCCTGCCTGAGCAGGAGTGCGCGGACCGCATCGCCGAGCTCCAGACGGCGTTCACCTGGCTGCACCGCCCGGACATCATCTCCGTCGCGGCCGTGCAGGGGCACGCCATCGGGGCCGGCTTCCAACTGGCGCTCGCCTGCGATCTGCGCGTGCTCGCGCAGGACGCCAAGCTCGCCATGGCCGAGGTGACCCTCGGGCTGGTGCCCGACCTCGCCGGCACCAAGCGCCTGGTCGAGCTCGTCGGCTACGCGCGGGCGCTGGAGATCTGCGTAACGGGTCGTCGCATGGACGCCGCCGAGGCCGACCGGATCGGCCTGGCCACGCTCGTCGTGCCCCCGGGCGAGCTGGACGGGGCGGTGCGCGACCTGACCGCCGGCCTGCTCGCCAACAACCGCGACGCCGTGGTGGAGATCAAGGCGCTGCTCGCCGGTGCCGCCGGCCGCTCCCACGCCGAGCAGCAGCGCGCCGAGCGTGAGGCGCAGACCCGCCGGCTGCGCGACCTGGCCGGGCGGGGTGAGTAACAGTAAGGAGCGTTCGGGAAGATCCGGGTTACGACGGAGGTTGTCACACTCGTCGGGAGAATTGACCTGACGATGTGGTCGACCCGGCGATCCCGGAGGTGAGCGTGTCCAACCCGATGGGCGGCGTCGCCGGCTGGAGCATGCTCCGGTCGATGCGCCACGAGGACGAGGTGTCCAGCCACCGGCTCAAGCGTGGCGTGGCCAGACGCATCGTCGCGTTCGCCCGACCCTACCGGCGCGACATCGTCGTGTTCCTGGTCACCGTCGTGCTGGCGGCGATCATCGGAGTGGCGACGCCGGTGCTGGCCGGTGACGTCATCAACGCGATCAACCGGGGCGGCGCCGAGGCCGGCTCGCTGGTGGTCCGGCTGGCGTTCGTCATCGCGGGCCTCGCGATCGCCGACGCGCTGCTCTCCCTCGCCCAGCGGTGGTATTCGGCCCGGATCGGCGAGGGCATCATCCTCGACCTGCGCACGCGGGTCTACGACCACGTGCAGCGGATGCCGTTGCAGTTCTTCACCCGGACGCAGACCGGCGCCCTCGTGAGCCGGCTCAACAACGACGTGCTCGGCGCCCAGCGGGCCTTCACCTCGACCCTCTCCGGCGTGGTCAGCAACGTCATCCAGCTGGTGCTCACCGCCGCCGTGATGTTCACGCTGTCCTGGCAGATCACCGCGCTGTCGCT
This sequence comes from Micromonospora costi, assembly GCF_003626655.1. Lineage (GTDB taxonomy): Bacteria > Actinomycetota > Actinomycetes > Mycobacteriales > Micromonosporaceae > Micromonospora > Micromonospora costi. The sequence continues at coordinate 484,204 of NZ_RBAN01000002.1, read as the reverse complement.
GGTGCTGCTGCCGATCTTCATCATTCCTGCCCGGCGGGTCGGCCGGCGGCTGGCCGACATCACCCGCGAGGCGTACAACCTCGACGCGAAGATGAACGCCACGATGACCGAGCGGTTCGGTGTGGCGGGCGCGCTGCTGGTGAAGCTCTTCGGGAAGCCCGAGACCGAGGCCCAGCGCTTCGCCGGCCGCGCCGAGCGGGTCCGGGACATCGGCATCCAGTCCGCCATGTACTCGCGTACGTTCTTCGTGGCGATGCTGCTGGTCGCCTCGCTGGCCCAGGCGCTCACCTACGGCCTCGGCGGCTGGCTCGCGGTGAGCGGCAACGTCAGCGCCGGCACCGTCGTGACGCTCGCGCTGCTGCTCACCCGCCTGTACGGGCCGCTGACCGCGCTCTCCAACGTCCGGGTCGACGTGATGAGCGCCCTGGTCTCCTTCGACCGCGTCTTCGAGGTGCTCGACCTGCGCCCGGCCATCGAGGAGAAGCCGGACGCGGTGCCGGTGCCCCGCGGCAACGGCCGGGTCGAGTTCCGCGACGTGCGGTTCCGCTACCCCAGCGCCGCGGAGATCTCCCTCGCCTCCCTGGAGGAGGTCGCCACCCTCGACCGTACGATCACCGATCCGGTGCTGCGCGGTGTCTCGTTCAGCGTCGAGCCGGGGCAGATGGTCGCCCTGGTGGGGCCGTCCGGCGCCGGCAAGTCGACGCTGTCCATGCTGATCCCGCGGGTCTACGACGTGACCGACGGCCAGGTGCTGGTGGGCGGGCTCGACGTCCGCGACGCGACGCTCGACTCGCTGCGCGACGAGATCGGCGTGGTCACGCAGGATTCACACCTGTTCCACGAGACGATCCGGGAGAACCTGCGCTACGCCAAGCCGGACGCCACCGACGACGAGCTGTGGGCGGCGCTGGCCGGCGCGCAGGTGGCCGACCTGGTCCGGTCCCTGCCCGACGGGCTGGACACGACCGTCGGCGAGCGGGGCTACCGCTTCTCCGGCGGCGAGAAGCAACGCATCGCCATCGCCCGGCTGCTCCTGAAGGCGCCCTCGATCGTCATCCTCGACGAGGCGACGGCCCACCTCGACTCGGAGAGCGAGGCCGCGGTGCAGCGCGCCCTGTCGGTGGCGCTCGCCGGGCGGACGGCGCTCGTCATCGCCCACCGGCTCTCCACGGTCCGCGACGCCGACCAGATCCTGGTCATCGACGGCGGGCGGATCGTCGAGCGGGGGCGGCACGAGGAACTGGTCGCCGTCGGCGGGCTCTACGCCGAGCTCTACCGGACCCAGTTCGCCGTGGCCGACTCGCCCACCCCGTACGTCGACGCGACCGGCCCGGAACCTGTGGTCATGCCGCTCGGCACGTACGTGGCCGACGAGGCGCTGCCCCCGGCCGCCGCGAACTGACCGCAGCCGGCGGCGGGAGGCAGCCCCCGACCGCCGCCGGGGCGGGCTCAGAGTTCCGTCGACGCCTGGCGCAGCTCGGCGAACGCGGCGCCCAGGCTCTCCGGGGTGAAGTGCGCGTTCAGGCCGCTCGGGTTCGGCAGCACCCACAGCCGTGCGCCGGCCAGCCGTTCGGGCTGTGCGCCGAAGGTGGCCTTCGGCCGCCCGAAGCCGATCCGGTACGCGGTCACCCCCACCACCGCCACCCAGCGCGGCCGGTAGCGCGCCACCTTCAACCGCAGGGCCTCCGCGCCGGCGACCAGTTCCGCCGGGGTCAGCTCGTCGGCGCGGGCGCTGGCCCGGGCCACCATGTTGGTGATGCCGATCCCGTAGCCGGGCAGCTCGTCCTGCTCGCTGGGGTGCATGAGTCGGGGGGTGAAGCCGCCCCGGTACAGGGCCGGCCAGAAGCGGTTGCCCGGGCGCGCGAAGTGCCAGCCGGTGGCGGCCGACCACAGACCCGGGTTGATGCCCACGAAGAGCACGTCCAGTCCGGGCGCGATGAGGTCGGGGAGGATTCGGTCGGCGGCGGCCGCCAACTCGTCCCGAGTCGGCCGCGGGTACCGCCCGGCGGGCCCGGGCGCTGGACCGCGCCGGTCGCCGGGACCGGACGCGGGGCGCCCGTGGCCGGGCGCCGGTGAGCCGGGGCGGGAGCGGCCGGGCCGGCGTCCGCCGGGCGGTTCGGTGCTCACAGCGCGCGCAGCGCGCCGCCGTCGACGGGGATGGTGACCCCCGTCAGATAGCTGGCGGCGGGGGAGAGGACGAATGCGGCGACCCGGCCGAACTCGGCGGGGTCGCCGATGCGGCGCAGCGGGATGCCGGCCTCGATCTCGGTGAGGGCCAGGCCCGGGTCACCGGCGGCGGCCAGGAGTTCCCGGTTGCGGTCGGTGAGGATCCGCCCGGGCAGCAGGCCGACGACGCGTACGCCCCGGGGGCCGTACTCGTCGGCCACGTCCTTGGCGACACCGGCCAGACCGGGCCGCAGCCCGTTGGAGATGCCGAGCCCGGGCACGGGGCTGCGCGCTGACGTGGACAGCACCAGGCCGATGGCGCCCCCGTCGGTGAGGGCGGCGGCGACCGTGCGGACCGCACGCACCGTACCCAGGAAGATCGTCTCGAAGGAGGTCCGCCACTGCTCGTCGGTGGCCGACGCGGCGCTGCCCCGCGGCGGGCCGCCGACCGAGACGAGGGCGCCGTCGAGCCGGCCGAAGTGCTCCCGGGCCGTGTCGACGAGGCGCTGCGGCGTCGCCGGGTCGGACAGGTCGGCGTTCACCGCGACCGCCCGCTCCGGGCCGCCGAGACGGGCCACCGCGGCGGCGACGGCGTCCGCGTCCCGGGCGGAGAGCACCACCCGCGCCCCGTCGGCGACGAGGCATTCGGCGGTCGCGTAGCCGAGCCCGCGCGAGGCGCCGGTCAGTACGTACACCCGATCGGTGAGTCCGAGATCCATGCGGCCGATCCTGCCGTACCCGCTTCGGCGTCGGCCACCCGCCGGCCCGCTAGGCCCGCCGGCCCCGCTAGGCCCGCCGGCCCCGCTAGTCCGGCCGGCGGGCCGGCCGGAACAGGCGTACGCGCCCGGCGAGCTGGACCGCGACGGCCCCGCCTGCGCGACCGACCGCCGGCAGCCGGCGCGGGCGCGGCGGGTTCTGCCCGTCGTAGCGGGCACCGGCCTCCCGGACGGCCAGTTCCTCGGCGCCCAGCGGCGGCAGCGTGCCCCGGTCACGCAGGACCCGGGCCAGGTCCCAGCCGTCGCGCAGCGACCCGCCGGTCGGTCGGCCCGCCGCCCAGCCGGCGAAGGTGGCCGGCCAGTCGGCGCCGAAACCGGCGGCGAGCAGGGGCCAGTGCCGGGCCACGTCCCCGGCGCGCTTGCGCAGCAGGGCCGCCCGGGCCGCGGCCAGCGGCGCGGGCTGGAAGCCGGCCGGGAGCGGCCCGTCGGCGACCAGCGCGGCGACCAGCTCCGCCTGCCGGGCGGCCAGGTCGCCGGCCCGGTCCGGTGCGGCCGCCGCGTCCACCCGCTCCGGCGCGGCCCGGCCGGCCCGCCCCGGCGGCGTCCCCGGGCGGGCCTGCTCCGGCGGCGTCCCCGGGCCGGCGCGCTCCGGACTCGTCCCCGGGCCGGACTGCTCCGGCGCGGCCCGGTCGCCGTGCCCGGCCACGCCGGTCACGTGACCACCGGGAAGCCCGAGGCGGCCGCGAGGGCGTCGAGTTCGGCGCGCAGGGTCGCGGCCGGCGGGTAGGCACCGTCGCGTTCGAGCAGCAACGCCGGCGGTCGCCGCCGGGCGCACAGTTCGCCGACCAGCTCCAGCACCTCGCGCGGCACCGGGTCGGTGTGCGTGTCGTGGTAGAAGCCTCCGTGTTCGGAGCCGCCGGCCACGTGCACGTAGGCGACCCGCTCCAGCGGCAGCCGGTCGAGCAGGGCGAGCGGGTCGGCGCCGCGGTTGCGGGCGTTGGCGTACACGTTGGCGATGTCGAGCAGCAGCAGCGCGCCCGTCCGGTCGAGGATCTCGGTGAGGAAGGCCGCCTCGTCCAGCTCGTCGTCCGGCCAGTCGAAGAGCGCGGCGATCGGCTCCAGCGCGATCGGCACGGGCAACCGCGCCTGCGCCCGCGCCACGTTGGCGCAGACGGCGTCGACGGCGGCGCGGGTGCGCGGCAGCGGCAGCAGGTGCCCGGCCTCCAGGCCGCCGGCCCGGACGAAGGCGATGTGCTCGCTGACCAGCGGCGCGGCCACCGCGTCGGCGACCGCGGCGAGGTGGGCGACCCGGGCTTCGTCGACCGGTTCGCCGCCGCCGAGGGAGAGACGCACCCCGTGGGGTACGACCGTCACGCCCCGCTCGCGCAGCTCGGCGAGCCCGGCCGGCAGGGGGCCGGTCGGGGCCAACGACTCCGCGACGACCTCCACGAACCGCAGCCCGGGCAGGTCGGCGACGAACCCGGCGATCTCGGCGCGCCAGCCGATGCCGACGCCGGTCAGGCCGGTCGGGCCGGTCATCCGCCGCACCCGCCCCCGCCGCAGCCGCCTCCGCAGGAGCTGCCGCCGCCGCAGGAGCCGCCGCTCGAACCGGACGGCCACCCGCCGCCGGAGAGGGCCTGCCGCTGGATCTCGGCCTGCTCGGCGAAACCGGGGTCGAGCGCCCACAGCGACGCGGTGCCGAACAGGGCCACTCCCATCGCCGCTCCCGCCGCACCGTACGTCGCGTACGCGGGGGCGGACGACGGCGCGAGGTGGACGTTCTGGCGACGCAGGTCCCGCAGGGCCCGCCGCCCGGTCCGGGTCAGGCGCGGCACCCGGCCCAGGAACAGCAGGGCCACGAAGAGCGCCACCAGGGCGAGCATCAGGTAGCCGGTGGGGCGGCTGTTGGAGAGCCCCACGAACGCGCGTACCCCGCCGAGGATCAGCAGGGCGATCAGTGCCATCGCGCCGCGCCGCGCGGCCGCCCGCTGCTCGGTGGACAGGAGCAGGCCCCGCTGCTCCAGGCCCTCGCCGAGCTGGCGCAGGGCGTTGGCCACCCACTGGTCCTCGCGCAGCTCGCGGACCCGCGCGTGCCGGCCGGCCGCGTGGTACACCGCCTGGTCGAGCGGCGTCACCCCGGCCGGCAACTGCCCGGTGACCGTCAACCGGCGGTCCCGCCCGACACCGATGGCGCCGCTGGAGCGCAGCCCGCCGACCGCGGCGTGCACCGCGAGCGGTGCGTCGCCGTTGAGGTAGGCGACCTGCTGCGGGCCGAGCGGTTGCGCGCTCCCGTCGTCGGTGCCGGCGAACAGCCGGATCCGGTGCACCACGGCCAGCGCCACCACCAGGGCGGCCGCGGCGAGGTAGAAGCGGAGGAAGGTCGGGCCCGAGATGCCCCAGGTGTCGCCCGGGGCGGCGAGGACGGTCATCGGCTGCTCCTGTCACCGAAGGGGTCGGCGGCCCCATTGTGGAGCAACCCCGCCATCGCCACGAGCCCGCCGAGCCCGCGGGGACGACGGCTCGGACTCACGCAGACCGCCGACCGGCGGAAGCCCGCGGGCCGCCCGCTCAGCGGCGGCGGACCGCCTCCTCGACGAGGTCGAGCACCGGCCCGAGGTCGCCGGCGGGCCGCCCCATCGCCAGGTGCAGCACGAGGCCGTCGTAGGCGAGTTCCAGGAACTGGGCCAGCACGTCGATGGGGACGTCCTCGCGGAGCACGCCGGCGTCGCGCTGCCGCGCCAACCGCTCGCGGGTGGCTTCGGCGATCGCCGCGGACCGCTCCGCCCACCGCCGCGCGAACGCCGGGTCGGTGCGCAGCCGGCGGGACACCTCCAGTTGGGTGCCGAGCCAGCCGGTGGTGTCCGGGGACATCGCGCCGGCGAGCAGATCCCGCATCACCTGCACCAGACCGTTGCGGGCCACGGTCTCGACCATGGCGGCGGCGTCGTCCTCGGCGACGGCGAGGAAGAGCGAGTCCTTGTCGCGGAAGTGGTGGAAGATGGCTCCCCGGGAGAGTCCGGTGGCCTCCTCGAGGCGCCGCACGGTGGCGCCCTCGTAGCCGTGCCGGGCGAAACACGCCCGGGACGCGGCGAGGATCTCCTGGCGCCGCGCGTCGAGCTGGTCCTGGCTTACTCTGGGCACGCGACGATCGTCCCAGGTGACGCCGCGTCCTGCAAACCGTACGTACGGCTTGGGATTCGGGTGGTACTCCCGCCCCTCGCGCCGGTCTACCATCCCCCCGTGACGCCACCCCCCGCCGCCCTGCCGCCCGCCCCGCTGACCGTCGCCGCCGTCCAGGCCGAGCCCGTGCCCGGCGATGTCGCCGGCAACGCCGCGACCGCCGCCCGCCTGGTCGCCCGGGCCGCCGAGCGCGGGGCCCGGGTCGCCGTCCTGCCGGAGCTGTTCCTCCCCGCGTACCACCCGCCGGCGCTGCGGGCCGACCCGGCCGGCACCGACGTGGTGACCGCGGAGGACCGGACGGTGGACGACCCCCGCCTGGAGCCGCTGCGCGCCGCCGCGGTGAGCGGTGGGGTGACCGTCGTGGTCGGCGCCGCCGTGCGGCACCCGGACAACCGCCGGACCATCTCGTCGCTCGTGGTCGACCGGGGCGGCGCCGTCCGGGTGGGCTACGACAAGCAGCAGCTCTGGGGCGGCGAGCGGGAGCTGTTCGACGCGGGTGACCGGGGCGCGACCCTGCTCGTCGACGGCTGGCGGTTGGGTCTGGGCATCTGCTACGACGGCTGCTTCCCCGAGCACGGCCGGGCCGCGGCGGCCGACGGCGCGCACGGCTACCTCTGCCCGAGCGGCTACCTGGCCGGCTCCGAGCACCGCCGGGACCTCTACTACGCGGCCCGGGCACTCGACAACACCATGTACGTGGTGTTCGCCAATTCCGTGGGCGGCGCCGAGCCGTGGCGGTTCAACGGCGGCGCGGCCGTCTACGACCCGGAGGGCCGCCCGCTGGCCCGCGGCGCGGACGCCGGTGAGGACGTGCTGGTCGCGACGCTCGACCCGGCGCAGCTGGCGGCCACACGGGCGGCGCACTCGATGCTCGCCGACCGGCTGCGCGACCTCGGTCCGGCGCGGCTCTCGCTCGTCGGCTGAGGAGTTCACGTAACGGACCTGTCGGGAGGTGCGCTCATTCCCGTAGGGTGCCCGAGTGCCACTGCTCCTCCTGGACCTGGACAACACCCTGCTCGACCGGGCCGGGCCGTTCCGCAGCTGGGGGCAGCGCTTCCTGGACGGCATCGGCGCGCCTCCGGCCGACATCGACTGGCTGCTCTCCATCGACGCCGACGGGCTGACCGACCGCTGGGACGTCGCGGACGCGATCCGGGACCGGTACGCGCTGCGGATCCCCTCGATCGACCTGGTCGAGGAGCTGCACGACGGGGTGGTGGCGTACACCCGGCTCGACCCGCTGATCGCGTGCGCGCTGCGCATCGCCGACCAGGCCGGCTGGGTGCCGGTGGTGGTCACCAACGGGACGGTGCGGCAGGAGGAAGCCAAGATCCGCAAGACGGGGCTGGACCGGTACGTCGCCGACTGGGTCATCTCCGAGGAGGCGGGGGTGAGCAAGCCCAACCCGCGGATCTTCGCGCTCGCCGCGCAGCGTGTCCGGATGCCGCTGCGGGGCGCCTGGGTGGTCGGCGACGGCCCGGAGGCGGACATCGGCGGCGCCGCGGCGGTCGGCCTGCCCAGCGTGTGGCTGCACCGGGGGCGTAAGTGGGCGGACGGGCGCTTCGCGCCGACGCGTACGGCGGACGGCCTGATCGCTGCGGTCGCGACCGTGCTGGCGCGCTGAGCGTGGCCCGGTTCCGGCGCGGTTAATTCGGTTGACCGGCGGTGGACCCGCCGGTGAGCATGGTCCGCGCATCGTGCACCCGGGCGTGGGCCCGGTCGAGGAGAGGGGGTCGGTCATGGCCGTCTTCGCAGGTCACTTCCACCTGCCTCCACCAGCCTCGATCAAGGGATCACCACCGCAGTGCGCGAACACGACTTCCCGGCGCAGGGGCGCCGGGCCCGCGGCAAGCGCCGCTTCGACGACGACGAACCACACTTCCTGAAGCGCGGCCGGCACCCGGAGCCGGCCCTCGCCGACTCGGACGCCGAGCCCGACCCGGAGACGGGCGAGCACTGGTCGTCCTGGGACGACGCCGTGCACGGTCCGCAGCCGTACCCGGACTGGCTGGTCACCGAGCTGGCCGCCAAGGACACCGACCTCGGGGTGCTGAAGACCGGCAAGGAGGCGGACGTCCACCTGGTCCGCCGGGCGGTGCCGGGCACCGACCGGGCCTGCCTGCTGGCGGCCAAGCGATACCGGGACCCCGAGCACCGGCTGTTCCACCGGGACGCCGGCTACCTGGAGGGGCGGCGGATGCGTCGCTCCCGGGAGAACCGGGCGATGGCCGGCCGGACGGCCTTCGGCCGGCAGCTGATCGCCGGGCAGTGGGCGGCGGCCGAGTTCGCTGCGCTGGGCCGGCTCTGGGAGATCGGCGCCACGCACGGCACGATCGCGGTGCCGTACCCGGTGCAGCTGCGGGGCACCGAGCTGATGCTGGAGTTCCTGGGTGACGCCGACGGGGCGCAGGCCGCGCCGCGGCTGGCCCAGCTCCGGCCCGATCCGGTCGGCCTGCGTGACCTCTGGCGTCAGCTGGTCGACGCGCTGGTGGTGCTGGCCCGGGCCGGGTACGCCCACGGCGACCTGTCGCCGTACAACCTGCTGGTGCACCGGGACCGGCTTGTCATGATCGACCTTCCCCAGGTGGTCGACGTGGTGGGCAACCCGCAGGGTCCGGAGTTCCTGGCGCGGGACGTCCGGGTGGTCAGCACGTGGTTCGCGGCGCGGGGGTTGCCGTCGGACGAGGCCGATCCGACCGCCCTGACCGAGGACCTGCTGCGGGAGGCGGGGCTCCGCTGAAGCCGGGTGGGCCGGGCCGCGTGGCCCGGCCCACCCGTCGGCTTCACTGCAGGTAGCGCTCGACCTCCGGCTTCGGGCGTACGCCCTGCGCGTCCGGGTCGCCGTGCGTCGACCGGGCGGCCCGCCGGCGGCGCAGCAGGTCCCAGCACTGGTCGAGGGATTCCTCCAGCTCGCGCAGGCGGTCGCGGGCCTCGTCGTCGGTGCCCTTCTCGTTGGCCTGCGCGGCGGAGCGCAACCGGTGCTCCTCGTCGACCAGCTCGGAGATACGGTTCAGGATGGTCTTGTCGTCCATGACCATGAGCCTGGCACAGGGTCCCCGCAGCCGCGCGGATTCCCCCACCGATCCCGGTCCCGGCCACCCTGCGGTAGGTTGGCCCGGCCATGATCATCCCGGCCGGGACGTCGGCCCGCCGGTCCCGCCGGCTCCGCCGCGCCCGCCGCGAGGACGGTGAGCCCGGGCTACCGGCGGCGGGCCGGACCCCGCGGCCGGCCGCGCGCCGGTGGCGTTCGTTACGCCGCGGAGTCGCCCGGCGGGGCGGTGTGTGCGGGATCTCCTGCGATCCGCATTACCGCCCGGTGGCTTTACCTGCGGCGCGACTGGCGGCGATGAAAATTTCTCGGTACGCGACTAGAGAAACTTGACGCGGCAATGGCATGCTCGGCTGAGTCCTGACTCGGAAGAGTCGATCCACGACGGACAGTTGCCAAAGGGGGTTCGGCGCAGGTGCAATCGCCACACATCGGGCGGCCCGGCACCCGACGAGCGCGGATCGTTCCGCTGCGCCAGATGGTGCCGAGCCTGCTTCGCGACCCGGCCCGCGCACTCATCGCCGTCGGCAACCGCACCGGTGGCGAACTCGTCCGCCTCAACCTCGGCTCGTTCCGCCCGTACCTGGTGACCCACCCGCGGCACGTGCAGCACGTGTTGCGCGAACGTGCGGACAACTACGAACGGGCCGGCGACGGGCTGTTCTGGCGGCCGGTGAAGCGGCTCTTCGGCGAGGGCATCCTCGGCGAGGGGCAGATCTGGTCGGCCAGCCGGAAGATGCTCCAGCCGATGTTCACCGCCAAGCGGGTCGAGGCGCTGGTGGACGGGATGGCCGAGGCCATCCGGCAGGCCGTCGACGAACTCGACGAACCGTCCCGCCACGGGCGGACCGTCGACATCGGAGTCGAGCAGACCCGCATCGTGTGCAGGGCCATCATGAAGGTGCTGTTCGGCGACAAGATCTCCGTGCCGGACGCCATGCGGGTGGTCGACGCGCAGGACGTCATCGCCACCGCCGTGATCCCGCGCATCGTGGTGCCGTTCGCGCCGCTGTCGCTGCCCATGCCGGGCGACCGGCCGTTCCGCCGTGCCAAGAAGACCGTCGACGACGTCCTGCTGCCGATCGTCCGCGCGTCCAAGGCCACCGCCGACGAGGGCGACGACGTCATCTCCACGCTGTGGCAGGCGCGTACCGAGGACGGGCGGCAGCTCAGCGAGCAGCAGGTCCGCAACGACACGGTGGCCATGTTCGCGGCCACCACCGAGACGACCATCAACGTGCTCACCTGGCTCTGGCCGCACCTGGACGAGCGCCCCGACGTCGCCGAGCGGCTGTACGACGAGATCGCGCAGGTCGTGGGCGACGGACCCGTCCGGCGGGAGCACCTCAACCGGCTGCCCTACACGCGGATGGTGCTGGACGAACTGCTGCGGCTCTACCCGATCGGCTGGATCATCCCGCGCCGCGCGGTCGCCGACGACGTCATCGACGGCGTTCCCATCGAGGCGGGCGCGACGATGGTCGCGAGCCCGCTGATCACGCAGCGGATGGCGGCGTTCTGGGACCGGCCGGACGAGTTCGACCCGGACCGGTTCACCCCGGAACGCATCCGCGGGCGGCACCGCTACGCCCACTTCCCGTTCGGCGGCGGCCCGCACCAGTGCCTCGGCATGTACCTCTTCTACCTGGAGGCACAGCTGATCCTCGCCACGATGCTGACTCGCTACCGGTTCCGGCTGCGCCGCTCCGGCGTACCCGGCCTGCGGCTGGCCGCCGCGCTGCGACCGCGTACCCGGGTGGAGCTGACCCTGACCAGCGCCGCCGGCGCGGCCTGAGGGGTGGACGTGCGACCCGACGACGAGCTGACCCTCGCCGCCGAGCAGGGCCGGATCTGCGCGCTCGCCGCGAAGGGCCAGCGCGACCTGCAGCGGCTGGCGGCCGGGCACCCCGAGCTGTTCTCCGCCCGGCCCTTCGACCCGGCCCTGTACGCCAGCATCGCCATGGCCATGGCCTTCAGCTCCCCCTGGTGCGCTCCGGAGGAACTGCGGTTCGCCAACCGGGCGGTGCTCTGGGGCTTCGCCGTGGACTGGCAGGTCGACTACCTCGCGAAGTCGCGCGAGGAGGTCGACCGGATCACCGCGGACACGCTCGCGGTGGTCGACGGTGCCGACCCGGCGGCCGGGGACCCCCTGGGGCGGTTCCTGGCCGAGCTGCGCGACGAACTGGCGGGTGCGCCGGGCTACGCGCAGGCCTGGGCCGTGTGGCGGGACGCGGTCGCCCGGACCCTCGCCGCGATGGCCCGGGAGTGGGACTGGCGGGAGGCCACGGCCACCGGCCGGCCACCGAGCTACGCCGAGTACCTCGACAACGCCGACAACCTCGCGTGCACCGTGGTCAACGTCGCGCACTGGATCCGCACCGGCGACGCCGACATCCACCGGCGGCTGCCGGAGCTGATCGCGGCCAGCGACCAGGTGCAGCGGGTGCTGCGGCTGGTCAACGACCTGGCCACCCACGAGCGGGACCGCGAGTGGGGCGACCTGAACGCGATCACACTGGTCGGTGACCCGGCGGAGGTCGCGCGACGGGCGGCGGCGCTCACCGACGAGTGCCGCGGCACGCTCGCGGACCTGGCCGGGCGGTATCCGCGCGAGGCCAGGTACCTGGGTCGCCAGCTCGGCTACACGAGCGGCTTCTACGGTTCGACGGACTTCTGGGGTGCCCGATGAGCGGAAGCCCGGGAGCGGCGACCGGAGTGTCGGAGGCCGCGCGCAGCGGTGCCGCGAGCGCCGCGCTGGTGGAGCAGGACCCCGCCACCGAGCTGGTCGCCGGGATGCTCGCCGAGCCGGCCGGACGCTCCTCCCCGTCGGTGTACGAGACCGGGCGGCTGGTCAGCCTGGCGCCGTGGCTGGCCCGGCACGAGGAGCGGATCGCCTGGCTGGTGGACCGGCAGCGCCGGGACGGCGCGTGGGGAGGCCCGGAGGGGTACGCCCTGGTGCCCACGCTCAGCGCCACCGAGGCGCTCCTGGCCGTCCTCGACCGGGGCGACCACGGCGGCGTCGGACGGGAGCGGATCGCCCGCGCCGTCCACGACGGACTCACCGCGCTGTACGACCGGCTCACCGGCCCGGCCGCCCCGCCGCCGCCCGACCTTCCGGCGACCGACCTCATCGTCCCGGCCCTGACCGAGTTGGTCGCCGCGCACCTCGACGCGCTGCGGGACCGGCCGGTCGACGTGCCCGCCCGCTGGCGCGGCGCCCAGCCGCTGCCACTGCCGTCCGGGATGGACCGCGCCCGGCTGGACGGGGTACGGCTGCTGCACGCCGCCGGCCGTCCGCTGCCGGAGAAGCTCGCGCACGCCCTCGAGGTGCTCGGCCCACCGGCCCGGCGTGCCGCCGGGTTCGGCCCGGTCGGCCCGGGCACCGTGGGCGCCTCACCCGCCGCGACGGCCGCCTGGCTCGGCGCCGCACCCGACCCGGACGAGCCGGGGCGGGGCTACCTGGAGGACCTGGTCCGGCAGTACGGCGGACCGGTGCCCTGCGCCAGCCCGATCGCCGTCTTCGAACGCTCCTGGGTGCTGGGCACGCTGTCCCGGGCCGGGGTGCCCGTGCGGGTGCCCGCCGTGCTGACCGACGACCTGCGTGACGCCCTCGGCCCCGCCGGCGCGCCCACCGGTCCCGGCCTGCCGGCGGACGCGGACACGACCTCGGCCACCCTCTACGCGCTCGCCCGGCTCGGTCAGCCCGTGGACCCGACGGTGCTGCGGCCGTACGACACGGGGGAGCACTTCTGCACCTGGCCCGGGGAGGACGGCGCCTCGGTCACCACGAACGCGCACGTGCTCGACGCCCTCGGGCACCTGCTGCCGTACGGCGGCCCGGCCGCGGCCTGGGTGGACTCCGCGGTGCGCCGGTTGACCGGCTGGCTGCTCGACCGGCAGGAGACCGACGGCTCCTGGACGGACCGCTGGCACGCCTCGCCGTACTACGCCACCTGCTGCGCCGCCCTGGCGCTGGCCGACCACGGCCGCACCGGGCACGCGCGGCACGCGGTCGAGCGGGCGGCGCGGTGGGTCGCCGACACGCAGCGCCCGGACGGATCGTGGGGGCGGTGGGCCGGCAGCGCCGAGGAGACCGCGTACGCCGTGCAGACCCTCGTCGCCGCGGGACACCGGCCGGGCTCGCCGCTCGCGGCGGCGATCGGCCGCGGCGCGGCGTGGCTGTCCACGGCGGACGCCGCGGACGACGGCCCCGAGCTATGGCACGACAAGGACCTGTATCGACCGGCGCTGATCGTGCAGGCCACGGTGCACGCGGCGCGCCGGCTCGTGCGCGACGGCGGGAGGGACGCGTGACGGCCGGGCGACCCTAGCCCGCAAGGCCATGATCAGGACCGCTTGAGTGAACATCCCGACACTGCTAGCGTGCGCCGGAGTCGATAAGTGCGCCGATACCCATGCTCGGGCACATGACCAGATATCCGGCCAGGACGGTGTGATGGGTTCCCGCAGTACGAATCTCCGTACCAAAGTCATTGCCCTGCTCGTGTCGCTGGTCGCACTCTGGGCCTTCGCGGCGTGGGTCACCGTCCGGGACGGGTTCAACCTGCTCGGCGTTCAGACGCTGAACTCGCGGGTCTTCGAGCCGAGCGATCCGCTGCTCGTGCAGCTGCAGAAGGAGCGCCGGCTGTCGCTGGCCTACCTGGGCGGCCCGGACCCGGCGCAGCTCGAGGAGCTCAAGGCCGAGCGGCGCCGCACCGACGAGTACGCGAACGACTTCCGTGACTCGGTGCGGGACTGGCGCACCCAGGTGCCGGCGAGCGAGCAGCTCGAGGCGCGGATCGACGAGCTGGTGGGCGACCTGGACCGGTTGAACGAGACCCGGTCCGGTGTGGACGCCCGGAACATCGATCGCACGACCACCATGTCCGCGTACGTCGGCGTCATCGACACGATCTTCCGGGTCTTCGACGCGCTCGGTGGTCTGGACGACCCCCAGATCGCGCGGGAGACCGCGGCCCTGATCAGCCTCAACCGCGCCCGGGAACTGGTGTCCCAGGAGGACGCCCTGCTCACCGGGGCGCTCGCCGCCGGCCGGTTGACCGTGGCCGAACAGGCCCAGTTCGCCCAGCTGGTCGGCGCGCAGCGGTTCATCGCCGAGCAGGCGGCCGTCGACATGGCCGGCAGCGACCGCGAGCGCTACCAGCAGGCACTCGCGGGGGAGTCGTTCCAGCGGTTCCGTGCGCTGGAGGACGAGGTCGTACGGGCGCGCAACGTACCGGGCCGGCCGCCCGTGCAGACGGGTGAGTGGAACGACAGCGCGACGCCGGCCATGCAGAGCCTGCGCGACGTCATCATCGCCGGCGGCACCGACGTCGTGTCCCGCGCGATGCCGATCGGCATCATGGTGGTCGTCCGGCTGGTGCTCGCCGCGGGTCTGGGTCTGCTCGCCGTCATCGCCTCCATCATCGTGTCGATCACCACGGCGCGTGCCCTGCTGCGTCAGCTGGAACGGCTGCGCGAGGCCGCGTTCCGGCTCGCCAACGAGCGCCTGCCCAACGTCGTGGAGCGGCTCGGCCACGGCGAGGAGGTCGACGTGGCCAAGGAGGCGCCGCCGCTGGAGTTCGGCGACGACGAGATCGGCCAGGTCGGCAAGGCCTTCAACGTGGTGCAGGAGACGGCCATCCGGACGGCCGTCGAGCAGGCGGACCTGCGCCGCAACGTCCGCGAGGTCTTCCTCAGCCTGGCCCGGCGTACGCAGGCGCTGGTGCACCGCCAGCTCACGCTGCTGGACGCGATGGAGCGGCGCGAGCAGGACGCCGAGGAGCTGGAGGACCTGTTCCGGGTCGACCACCTCGCCACCCGGATGCGGCGCAACGCGGAGAACCTGATCGTGCTCTCCGGCTCGACGCCCGGCCGGGCCTGGCGTCGCAACGTGCCCATGGTGGACGTGATCCGGGGCGCGGTCGCCGAGGTCGAGGACTACACCCGCGTCAACGTCCTGCCGATCGGGCGCGTGTCGCTCGCCGGCCGGGCGGTCGGTGACGTCATCCACCTGCTCGCCGAGCTCATCGAGAACGGCCTGTCCTTCTCCCCGCCGAACACCACGGTCGAGGTGCGGGGGCAGATGGTCGCCAACGGGTTCGCCATCGAGATCGAGGACCGGGGTCTCGGGATGACCCCGGAGGACCTGGCCGCGGCGAACCACCGGATCGTGGACCAGTCCGAGCTGAACCTCGCCAACGCCTCCCGGCTCGGCCTCTACGTGGTCAGCCGGCTGACCGAGCGGCACGGCGTCAAGGTGCAGCTCAAGGAATCGGCCTACGGCGGCACGACCGCGGTCGTGCTCATCCCGCTCGACCTGGTCACCGACGCGGACGACCCGGAGACCTCCGGCGGCATCCCGGCGTCCACCCGGGCCGCGGGAACTCCCGCCGCGGTGCCCGCCGGCACCCCGGCGCCCACCGCCGCGCCCGCGCCGGCCGTACCGGCCCCGCAGCCACCGCCGGCGCTGCCGGCGACCCCGGTGGCGCTGGTCGAGCCGCCCGCGGCCGACGCACCGGAGGCGCCGGTCGTCGCGCAGGCCGACACCGACGGTGAGGAGGAGAGCGCACTGCCCACCCGAAACCGGACGGAGCCGCCCGCCGACGGGCTGCCCACCCGCGTACGCCGCCCCGGCGAGCAGCAGGCGGCGTTGGACGGGCCCACCATCCCCACCGGCCTGCCGATGGCCGTCCGCCGCTCCGGCGCCGACGGTCCGGCCGCGGCGGGGCCGGGCAGCGGACCCGGAGCCGAGGGCGGCCCGCTGCCGGCGCGGACCCAGGCGGCGAGCACCGACTCGGGTCTGCCGGTCCGGGTCCGGCAGGCGAACATCGTGCCCGAGTTGCGTGACGATCCCGCCGCGGGCGCCGCTGACGAGAACGAGGACACGGTGCGGCCGCCCGAGCAGGTGCGCCGGATGATGAGCTCGTACCAGACCGGCACGCGCCGGGGCCGGACGGACGCCGCCCGCCTGCTGGGCGGCGGCGAGAGTTCGGATCCCGGGTCGGGCCCGGACGCCGACGAGCAACACGCGACCTGATCCGTGCCTGCGGTGCGGGAATCCCGCTCGCGACGGAACGGTCAGCCCAGACGAACGCGGCGACATCCGCCGGTGGAGAAGAGGACGACGAGTGGCCCAGAAGACGGCATCGGGTGCCGACCTGACGTGGTTGCTGGATGACCTGGTCGGCCGGGTGAAGCAGGCCGAGCACGCGGTCGCGCTCTCGACGGACGGCCTGTTGATGGCCTCCTCGCAGGGGCTCAGCCGGGACGACGGTGAGCACCTGGCCGCGATGGCGGCCGGGATCCAGAGCCTGGCCCGCGGCGCGGGCAAGCGATTCGGTGGTGGCCAGGTGCAGCAGACCATCATCGAGATGCAGTCCTCGTTCCTCTTCGTCACAGCCGCCGGGCGCAACGCCTGCCTCGCGGTCCTCGCGACCGAGGACGCCGACGTCGGGCTGATCGCCTACGAGATGGCGATGCTCGTCACCCGGGTCGGCAAGCACGTGGCCTCGCCTACCCGCACTGCCGAGCAGTCGACCGGCGAGAAGTAGGCGCCATGACGGTCCAGGGGGAGCCCGCGGAGCACCAGTGGGTGGACGACCATGCCGGGCCGGTGGTGCGTCCGTACGCGGTCACGCGCGGTCGGGCCCGCCCGGTCACCGGCACGTTCGACCTGATCTCGCTCGTCACGGCCACCCGCGCGGACGTGGGCGCGGAAATCGGCCTCGGGCCCGAGCACGTGGCGATCGTCGGGCTCTGCCAGCGCATGCAGTCCGTCGCGGAGATCGCCGCCCACCTGGACCTGCCGGTGGGCACCATCCGCGTCCTGCTGGGTGATCTGGTGGCCCGCAACCTGGTCCAGGTCCGCGAGCCGCGCACCTCGGCCGGCCTTCCCGACAACAGTGTTTTCGAGGCGGTTATCAATGGACTACGGGCCCTCTGAGCGGCCAGCGGGAGCGACCCCACTGCCCACCGCGATCAAGATTCTGGTCGCGGGCGGGTTCGGCGTGGGCAAGACCACCATGGTCGGCGCGGTCAGCGAGACGCGCCCGCTGCGCACCGAGGAGGTGCTGACCGAGTCCGGCGTCGGCATCGACGACCTGTCCGGGGTGGAGGGCAAGAGCACCACCACGGTCGCCATGGACTTCGGCCGGATCACCATCAGCGACGACCTGGTGCTCTACCTCTTCGGCACCCCCGGGCAGGACCGGTTCTGGTTCGTCTGGGACGAACTGGCGCTCGGCGCGATCGGCGCGGTGGTGCTCGCCGACACCCGCCGGCTGGCCGACTGCTTCCCCTCGATCGACTACTTCGAGGGGCGCGGCACGCCGTTCGTGGTGGCGGTGAACTGCTTCGAGGGCGCCAAGCAGTACCGGCTCGACGAGGTGCAGGCGGCACTGAACCTGGACCCGGGAGTGCCGGTGCTGCTGTGCGACGCCCGCAGGCGGGAGTCGAGCAAGGAGGTGCTCATCACCCTCCTGGAGCACGCCATGAAGACCCGCGACGCCCGGCGGGCGATGGACTGACGCCGCCCGGCGACCGCCGCCCTGCACGCGGCGGCCGGGTGGCCGCACACGGACGAGGGCCCCTCCCCGCAGCAGCGGGAAGGGGCCCTCGTCCGTGGTGTGTCAGCTGGCGATCATCCGGCGCAGTACGAACTGCAGGATGCCGCCGTGCCGGTAGTAGTCCGCCTCACCCGGGGTGTCGATCCGGACCACCGCGTCGAACTCGATGCCCTTGTCGGTGGTGACCTTGACCGTACGCGGCGTCTCGCCGTCGTTCAGCGCGGTCACCCCGGTGATCGAGAACGTCTCGGTGCCGGTCAGGCCCAGCGACTCGGCGGTCTCGTCGGCCGGGAACTGCAACGGCAGCACGCCCATGCCGATCAGGTTCGAGCGGTGGATCCGCTCGTACGACTCGGCGATGACGGCCTTCACGCCGAGCAGCATGGTGCCCTTGGCCGCCCAGTCACGCGACGAGCCCGAGCCGTACTCCTTGCCGGCCAGCACGACCAGCGGGACGCCGGCCTCCTGGTAGGCGACCGAGGCGTCGTAGATCGAGCTCTGCTCGCCGGTCAGGTGGTTGACCGTGAAGCCGCCCTCGACACCGGGGACCAGCTGGTTGCGCAGCCGGATGTTGGCGAACGTGCCCCGGATCATCACCTCGTGGTTGCCCCGGCGGGAGCCGTACGAGTTGAACTCGTGGCGCGGCACGCCGTGCTCCGCGAGGTACGTGCCGGCCGGGGAGTCCGGCTTGATCGAGCCGGCGGGGGAGATGTGGTCGGTGGTCACCGAGTCGCCCAGCTTCGCGAGCACCCGCGCGCCGGTGATGTCGGTGACCGCCTTCGGCTCCCGCTCCATGCCCTCGAAGTACGGGGGCTTGCGCACGTAGGTCGAGTCGCCGTCCCAGGCGAACGTGTCACCGGTCGGGGTGGGCAGCGACTGCCAACGCTCGTCACCGGCGAAGACGTCCGCGTACGCGGAGCTGAAGCCGGTGGCGCCGATCGCGGAGGCGATGACGTCCTGGATCTCCGCGCTGCTCGGCCAGATGTCGCGCAGGAAGACCGGGTCGCCCTGGCTGTCCTCGCCGATCGGCTCGTTGGCCAGGTCGATGTCCATGGTGCCGGCGAGCGCGTACGCGACCACCAGCGGCGGGGACGCCAGGTAGTTCATCTTGACGTCCGGGTTGATCCGGCCCTCGAAGTTGCGGTTGCCGGACAGGACCGAGACGACCGAGAGGTCGGCCTCGTTCACCGCCGCCGAGATCTCCTCCGGCAGCGGCCCGGAGTTGCCGATGCAGGTGGTGCAGCCGTAGCCGACCAGGTGGAAGCCGAGCTTCTCTAGGTACGGGGTGAGGCCGGCACGCTCGTAGTAGTCCATGACGACCTTGGAGCCGGGGGCCAGGGTGGTCTTCACCCACGGCTTGCGGGACAGGCCCCGCTCCACGGCGTTGCGGGCCAGCAGCGCGGCACCGATCATGACCTGCGGGTTCGAGGTGTTCGTGCAGGACGTGATCGCGGCGATCACGACGGCCCCGTGGTCCAGCTCGAACTCGGTGCCGTCCGCGCCGGTGACCCGGATCGGGTTGGTGGCCCGCCCGCCGGCGCCGACCGCCGCGGTCTCCAGGTCGCGCGGCTCGTCGGCCGGGTCGGTGACGCCGTTGGCCGGCGAGTCGCTGGCCGGGAAGGACTCGGCGCTGGCCTCGTCGGCGTGGCCCACCACCCCGAACGGCTTCTCCTGCTGCGGCACGCCGGGCTTGCGGCCCTGGTCGCCACCGGTCTCGTCGGCGGCCACGTAGTCCTTCAGCGCCGAGCGGAACAGCGTCTTGGCGCTGCCCAGCGGCACCCGGTCCTGCGGACGCTTCGGCCCTGCGAGGGACGGCTCGATGGTGCCGAGGTCCAGTTCGAGGCGCTCGGAGTAGTCCGGCTCGGCGTCCGGGTCGTGCCAGAGGCCCTGCTCCTTGGCGTACGCCTCGACGAGGGCGACCTGCTGCTCGTCGCGGCCGGTCAGCTGGAGGTAGCGGATGGTCTCGCCGTCGATCGGGAAGATCGCCACGGTGGAGCCGTACTCGGGCGACATGTTGCCGATGGTGGCCCGGTTGGCCAGCGGCACCGCACTCACGCCCGGGCCGTAGAACTCGACGAACTTGCCCACGACGCCGTGCTTGCGCAGCATCTCGGTGATGGTGAGCACCAGGTCGGTCGCGGTGGTGCCGGCCGGCATCTCGCCGGAGAGCTTGAAGCCGACGACGCGCGGGATCAGCATGCTGACGGGCTGGCCGAGCATGGCGGCCTCCGCCTCGATGCCGCCGACGCCCCAGCCCACCACGCCGAGGCCGTTGACCATCGTGGTGTGCGAGTCGGTGCCGACCACCGTGTCGGGGTAGGCCTGGCCGCCGCGCTCCATGACCGTACGGGCCAGGTACTCGATGTTGACCTGGTGCACGATGCCGGTGCCGGGCGGGACGACCTTGAACTCGTTGAACGCGGTCTGGCCCCAGCGCAGGAACTGGTAGCGCTCCTTGTTGCGCTGGTACTCCAGCTCGACGTTGCGCGCGAACGCGTCCTCGCGGCCGAACAGGTCGGCGATCACCGAGTGGTCGATGACCAGCTCGGCGGGGGCGAGCGGGTTGACCTTCGTGGCGTCGCCGCCCAGGTCACGGACCGCCTCGCGCATGGTGGCCAGGTCGACCACGCAGGGCACGCCGGTGAAGTCCTGCATCAGCACCCGCGCCGGGGTGAACTGGATCTCCACGCTCGGATCGGCGGTGGGGTCCCACGCGCCGAGCTGGCGGATGTGGTCGGCGGTGATGTTCGCGCCGTCCTCGGTCCGCAGCAGGTTCTCCAGCAGGATCTTCAAGCTGTACGGCAGCCGGTCGTGGCCGTCCACCTTGTCGATCTTGAAAATCTCGTAGCTCGCGTCTCCGACGCGTAGCTGGGTCTTCGCACCGAAGGTGTCGAGGCTCGCCACGTCGTACTCCTTCACACCAGCGACCGTGAGTAGTCCTGAGCAGTCTGTCGCACCGGGCCGGGTGCCGCCGAGGTTAGGCAACACTTACCCGCGTCCCGCACTCAACAAAACCGTACGTCCGTCTTGCTATGAACGCAACCTCGTGCCATCGTGCGGAACGAGGAGGGTGTTCCATGATCCATCACGTGCAACTCGCCTGCCCACGCGACTCCGAGGACGCGTCCCGGGCGTTCTACGTCGACCTGCTCGGCATGACCGAGAAACCCAAACCGCCCGCGCTCGCGGCTCGCGGCGGGTGCTGGTTCACCGGGTACGGCGCCGAACTGCACCTCGGCGTCGAGGACGACTTCCGGCCCGCCCGCAAGGCGCACCCCGCCCTCGTACGGCCCGACCTGGACGACCTCGCGGCGCGCCTCACCGCCGCCGGCCTCCCGGTGACCTGGGGTGACGACGAGCTGCCCGGCATGCGCCGCTTCCACACGGAGGACGCGCACGGCAACCGGCTGGAGTTCCTCGCCCCGGCCCGCTGACCGGGCCGGCCGCCGCTGCCCCGGGCCGGCCGCCGCTGCTCCGGGCCGGCCGCCGGTCCCGGGCTGTCCGTCGCTCCCGGGCCGGCCGTCGACGGGCGCCGCAGGCCCGCCGGCCCGTACCGACCGCGGGTAGGGTTCGAGGCCGGACCGGGGAGGCTGGGCGTGCTGGACGTACAACACTGGCTCGTGGCGCTGCCGCCGATGGCGGTCTACCTGATCGTCGCCGGCATCATCGGCGTCGAGAGCATGGGCGTGCCGCTGCCCGGCGAGATCACGCTCGTCAGCGCGGCGCTGCTGGCCGCCGCGGGCGCCGTCGAACCGGAGTGGGTGGCGCTCGCCGCCGCGTTCGGCGCCATCGTCGGCGACTCCATCGGCTACGCGATCGGCCGTCGCGGCGGGCGGCCGCTGCTCGCCCGGCTGGGCCGCCGCTTCCCCCGGCACCTCGGCCCCGCGCAGCTCGCCCGCGCCGAACTGAGCTTCGCCCGGCACGGGGTCTGGGCCGTCTTCTTCGGCCGCTTCGTGGCACTGCTGCGGATCCTCGCCGGCCCGCTGGCGGGCGCCCTGCACGTGCCGTACCGCCGGTTCCTGATCGCCAACGCGGCCGGCGGGCTGGTCTGGGCCTTCACCACCACGTACCTGCTCTACCACCTCGGCCGGGTCGCCGAGCACTGGCTCAAGGACCTCTCCTGGGCCGGGCTCGCCGTGGCCGTGCTCGCCGGGGTCGGCACCACCTGGTGGCTGCGGCGGCGCGCCCACCGGCTGCACCACGAGCCGGACCGCGACGAGGCCGTCCCCGCCGACAGCCGTACCTGATGTGAGGACGACGAAGGGCCGACCCCCACGGTAGGGGGCCGGCCCCGGTCATGCCGAAGGGCCGGCCCCCGGGTGGGGGCCGGCCCTTCGTGGTGCCGGTGGCTGCTCCTGCGTCAGTTGGCGGAGTAGCCGCGGGTGGCGATCCAGTCGGCGAGGTTGTCCACGCTCATCCGGTAGGACGCCATGTTCGGGTCGGCCGAGTCGGCGATCGTCACGACCTTCCCGCCGTCCCGGTAACCGATGACGCTGATGTAGTGCCCGCCCTCGAAGGAGTGGGTGTTGCCATCGGTGTCGGTGGCGGTGCCGGCGATGTTGGCGACCACGGCGCGGCCGTCGTCGACCGTACGTACGATGTCCGCCTGCAGCTTGTCAGTCTGCTTGTCGTCGGCCTTGTTGGTGCTGATCTCGACGCTCCGGTACACGTTCTTACCGGTCTCCTTGTTCAGTACCGGGGTGATGTCGTTGATCGAGTTGGTGCCGGCCTCGGTGGTGCCCATCTCCTTGGCCATGGCGTCGACGTTGATGTCCTTGCCCTGGACCGAGAGAGCGTTACGGGTCGCCGCGGGGCCGCAGTAGAAGAAGTTCGGCTGGGCCTCGTAGCGCACGTTGAGCTCCCGCTCACCGTGGCCGCCGCCCTTGCGCTCGGCCTGCGCGGCCGGCTTGGCGTCGGCGTGGGCGGCGATCGCCGGAGCGGCGATGCCGATACCGGTGGCGGCGATGCCGGCGGTGGTCAGTGCGGTCTTACGGATCAGATCGGTACGCATGATGGGTACTCCTCTGGTCGGGGGTGTGAACGTGCGACTGCGCCGCACGGTGAAGACAAGGGGATTCGGTGTGCCCGGCGGCCTGGCCTGCTCGGGCGCTCCGGGGTGTAACGATGCGGGCCGGTCCGGCATTCCGCCGGGGGGTGGCCGGCGTTCCGGTTCAACCGACGGGTCAGGTCCGGCATTCCGCCGGGCTGTGGCCCGCGTTCCGGGGTTCAACCGACGGGTGGGGCTCGGCATTCCGCCGGCGCCGCCCTCGGTGTGGCCCGGGGACTCAACCAACGGGGCCGGCCGGGTGTTCCGATCGGGGCCCTCGGTGGCCGGGGGAGTCAACCAACCGGACCGGCTAGGTGTTCCGCAGACGGAGCGGTTGGCTCCGGGGGTGGCCGCGGCGGGAGCTCGCTGCTCCGCCCGGCACGACCATGTTCAACGACCCGGACCCGGCCGCGATTCCGCCACCCAGGTGACCCCAGCCACGGCACATCCGACCCGAAACCAGACATCCGGGCCCGGCCGGGTCCGACCGAACCGGGCGCCCGTCCGCTCCACACCTCGCGGCCCCCACCCACCCTGTCGATCATGCAGTTGTGGTGCCTCGCAAAAGTGACATTCCGGGTCTAAGCGGCCACCACAATTGCATGATCGACCGGAGTGGGGGGCCGGGGTGGGAGGGCGTCCGGTTTGCCCGGTCCGGGTGCGCCTTGGACGGACATTCGGGTATGCCTTGGACGGACCCTTGGGGACACGCTGGTGCTGGCGGCCGGTGTTGGGGCCGGCCTGGGCACTCCGGCCGCCCGTTGTTCTGTCTCGCCTGATCGACTCGGGTTTCTGGAAGTCGCGCTGTTGGGACGGGTGGGACACCGCGACTTCCTGGAACCGGAGTCGATCAACCGTTCGGCGGGGCGTGATCGACACCAGATCGCCGATGTGGCGGTATCCGGCGCGCGGGGACCCCGCCGTATCGGCGAAACGGAGTCGATCACGGTTTGCGCTGCGTTGCGGCATTGGCGCCCGACCGCGTCACCTCGGCGAAATGGAGTCGATCAAGGGGTGTTCGGCATCGACGAGCGAGGGGCGTCGCCCGGGTGTGCCGTCGGTTCGGCCGGTGTCGGCGATGGGGTGCCCGTGGGGCGGGCGCTGCTGATGGGTCCGGTCTGTGCCGGGCCGCGCCGAGGGTGCCTCCTCGCGCTTGATCGACTCGACTTTCCTGAAGTCGCGCTGTCGGGACGGGCGGGACACCGCGACTTCCTGGAAGCGGAGTCGATCATGGATGAGTCGGTCGTCCCGCGTTGTCGACGGGTTTGCCACGATGGCCGGCATGGAGATGTGGAATAACCCGGCCTGCTCGAAATGCGCCACGGCCCGCGCGACCCTCGATGAGGCGCGGGTGCCCGTCCGGCTGCGGGCCTACCTGGAGCAGCCGCCAAGCGTCGAGGAGTTGACCGACGTGCTGCGCCGGCTCGGCGCGCGGCCGTGGGAGGTGTGCCGGACGCAGGAGCCGGTGGCGGGTGAGCTGGGGCTGACCGACTGGCCGCGGGACGACGCGAACGAGTCGCGGTGGATCGAGGCCATGGCCGCCCACCCCGAGTTGATCCAGCGGCCGATCCTCCTCCTCGACGACGGCACGGCAGTGGTCGGCCGTACGCCGCAAGCGCTGGACGCCGCTGTCGATCGGGCGACCGGCGGCGCCGGCGCCTGACGAGCGGCCGGGTCGGCGCCGCCCGCGTCGGCGGCCGGGCGGGTCGACGGCCGGGAAGTCGCGGCCGGGCGGCGGCCTCGCGCCTGACCAGGCCGGGCGGGGCCGGTCGGCGACCGCGGCGGGTCGGGCCGGGTCGCGGGGCTCGCGCGGTGCGGCGTTTTCTCGCACGGGGAGCGGGAAAGCGCGCGGCGGCTCAGCGAACCGACCGTGGAAGGAGCGCCCGGTGTCGCAGCACGGCCTGCCCACCGTCGCGCAGCGGCCCACGCCGGTCGCCGGTGCGCCGCTGTACTGCGACGCCCGCGACCACGGGTTGCAGGGCGACGGCTTGACCAACGACCAGCCGGCGCTCGCCGCCCTGGTGGACCGGCTCGGTGACGGGTACGCCGCGGACGGCCGGCCCCGGGTCATCTACTGCCCGCCGGGCATCTACTCCATCCGGGACGCCGGCACGGTGTGGCGCAGCGGGGTGTCGCTCGTCGGGGCGGGACCGGCGGCCACCCGCTTCACGTTGAGCAACGCGGGAAACCGGGCGGACCCGACGCCGCTCGCATTCTGGACCACGGTGCAGCACGGCGCGGACCGGGACCGGCACATCGCGGACTGCACGTTCGCCGATTTCGAGATCGACGGTTCGGGCGTGGCGATGGCCGAGTACAGCTACCTCGCCAAGGGGCTGGGCCTCCAGTACGTCGTCCGCGGCGTGTTCCGGAACCTGTACATCCACCACACGGGAGCGACGGGGCTGGGCTGCGACTTCCTCCAGGACAGCCTGATCGACGGGTGCGTGGTGGTCGGCTGTGGCCGGCTGGACAACGGTGAGGAGATCGGCGGCGCGGGCATCGGCGTCGGCATCGGCGGCTGGGGCGAGGTGGAACGGCTCACCATCGCCAACTGCACGACGGTCGCCAACGGAACGAACGGGATCTTCCTGGAGTTGCAGAAGGACTACTGGACGCCGCCCCGAGGCTTCCGCATCATCGGCTGCCACAGCCAGGCCAACCGTTTCGGCATCTCCGACTGGGGCGCCGACGGGCTCATCGTGTCGGCCTGCACCCTGACCGGCAACCTGGAGGCCGGCTTCGACGTGTCGGCGAACGGCACCGCGGGGATCGCCGGTCGCGGCGGTCTGCTGACCGACTGCGTCGTCGACCGTAACGTCGGCGACGGCGTCAGCATGGGCAACACGCCGGGTCCATACACCGTCCGGGGCAACCGGATCAGCGGCAACGGGGCGTACGGCTACCACGAGCACGATCTGGGCCGGGGCTACCAGGGCGCGGCCGTGGACATGGTCGTCGACAGCAACGAGATCTGGGACAACGGTCTCGACGGGATCCGGGTCGACCGGCCGATGACCGACGCCATCGTGGTCAACAACCGGATCCGCAACAACGGGCAGCGCTGCGCCCCGGCCGTGACCGGGGGCGGTGATTCGGTGCGGTACGGCCCGCGGGCCATGTCGGACCGTACGGCGCACTGGCCCGCCGACGGCCACCGCGGCAAGGTGCTGCGGGTGGGTTCCCGTACGGCGGTCGTGGCGGGCAACACCGACACCGAACTGTTCCTCGCCGAGATCCGGCCGGACTCCTACACCGCCTGGAACGAGGACACCCCGTTGCCGGGCTCGGCGTACGCGTTGCCGGAGCCGCCGCCAACCCGGGCCGGCATCACCGTCAACGCCGCGTTCGACTCGGCCACGGTCCGCGGGAACCGGGTCTGGGACCACCGTGACGAGCAGAGTCAGACGTACGGGCTCTGGATCACGGAGCAGGGCAGTTGCGTGGCGTGCCGGGTCCAGGACAACGACTTCGCCGGCAACGCGGCCGGGCCGCTCCGGCTGGACACCCCGCCGATCGGGGGGCGCTGGGACCGCAACGAGTACGACGACGACTGACGCGCGATCAGTCGTTCGCCTCGGCGTGCCGCGCGCGCAGCCGCTCCCGGATCTCCTCCGGTGTGTACGCCCGGCGCCGCCGTTCGGCGCGGGCGATCACCACACCCGTGGCCGCCACCCCGGCGAGGCCGGCCAGCCCGAGCACCTTCCACCACCGCATCCGTAGCCGCATCGGCCTAGGGTAGACGCCTATGAGCATCAGCCTGGACGAGGCGGTGGAGCTGACCCGTACCGGGGACGTATGGGTGTTCCGCGGCCGCAGCGTGCCGGACCGCGCGATCCAGCTCACCACCAACAGCCCGGTCAACCACGTGGGCATGGCCGTGGTGCTGGACGACATGCCGCCGCTGATGTGGCACGCGGAGCTGGGCCGCGCGCTGCCCGACCTGTGGTCGGGGAGCCACCAGCGCGGCGTGCAGCTGCACGACCTGGCGGACGCGGTGCGCGTGTGGGCGAACCGCTACGGGCAGCGGGCGTGGTTGCGCCAGCTCGACCCGCCGGCGGACGGCGAGATGGAGAACGCGGTGCTGCGCACCATCGCCCGTCTGGACGGGACGCCGTTCCCGTCGACCGCCCAGCTCGCCTGGCGCTGGGTGCGCGGGAGGGTGCCGCAGCTGCCCCGGCCGGGCGGGCGCGGGCCGCGGCGCGGTGCGGGCGGGGCGCGGCCCGTGGCGGTTCCGGACCGGACGCTGGAGACGGCGTACTGCGCCGAGGTTGTGGCGGTGACGTACGAGGCGATGGGCCTGCTGGCTCCCGGCCGGCGTCCGAACTGGTACGACCCGGGCCGATTCTGGAGCGGCGACGACCTCGACCTGGCCGGCGGCGCCCGCCTCGGCTCCGAGATCGAGGTACGCGTACCGGCGCGCTGAGGTTTGGCCGGCGTGGCCAGCGGCAATTGCTTCGGCCGTGAGAGCCTCCACCGACCTTGACGCGCTGACCGACTTCTTCGACCGGTACGGCGTGGCGCTGACCGCCGGCGACGTGCCGTCCCTCACCGGCTGCTACGCCCTGCCCGGCCTGGTGGTCACCGACACCTACAGCTTCTCGTTCAGCTCGCTGGCCGCGGTGGCGCTCTCCTTCGTCGGCGCCGCGCCGGACTACCACGAACGCGAGCTGGTCGCCGCGCACGCGCTCATCGAGGACGTGCAGCCGGTGTCCGCGCTGCTCACCGAGGTGGCCGTGGAGTGGGAGTTCCTCGACAGCCGTGGGGCGCGGGTGCCCGGCGAGCGCTACCGGTACCTGCTGCGCAGCACCGACACCGGTCCGGTCATCTGTACCGTCGTGCGCACCGGCTGACCGGAGTGCCGCCCGCCAGCCGTTTTCCGCGGCGCACCGTCTGGTCGGTCGGTTCGCCGACGCCGCCGTTCCCGCCGTGGCCCGCGCTGACTACTCTGGCGCATCGGCTCGAACGAGAGGGGACTCATGCCTGTGCGGCCTGCCGGACCACCGGACCCGGGGACCGCGCCCAGGATGCTGGCTTCGGTGCCGTGGATCGTCGTCCTGCTCGGTGTGGCGACGTTGGCGACCCTCCTGCTCGTCGCGTCGCTGTCCTTCCGGGTCCGCGAACCGGAGCCGGTCGCCGCCTCGGTACCGCCGCTGGACCTGCCGATCGCCCCGGTCGGCCCGTCCACGTCGGCCAGCGCCTCGCCCACTCCGGAGCCGACCCGGTCGACGGCCGCCCCGGCACGACCGTCCCGCATGTCTACACGGCCGTCGCCCGCGGCGCCGCGCTCGTCGGGCCCGCCTCCGGCGGCGCCGTCGGAGAAGCCGGGCCTGTTCGCCGCCGGTGCGCTGACCGCCACGTACCGGGTGCGCGACGCCGATCGGTACGGCGTCGTGGCGGAGGTCCAGGTGCACAACGACAGCGGCCGCGCCGAGGAGTGGACGGTCCGGCTGCGCCTCGACGGCCGGATCCGGGACGTCGACGTGTCCGGTGACGGCCGGGTGCGGGTGGACTACCGCGGCGACGGGCGGTACCTGCTGCGCGGCACGAATCCGCTGCCGGACGGCGAGAGCGTCACGCTGGAGCTGCGGTTCAGCCGCAACGACGGCGACGGCCGGCTCGTCGAGTGCACGGTGAACGGCAACGACTGCGCCGCCGGGTGACCCGTTACGCTCCCCACGGCTGTCGAGGGAGGGACATTGTCCGGCACGAGTGACGAACCGCGATCGCTCGGGAGGGCCATCGCGTCCTCACCGTGGATCGTGGTGTTCGCCGGTGTGGTCGTCATGGTGGTGCTGCTGGTCGTCGCGCTGGGCACGTACCGTGGCCGCAGCTCGGGGTCGGAGGCGCCGCGCCAGGCGAATGCCGGGGCGCCGCTGCCCACGCCGCGCTGGCCGTCGGCCGCCTCGGCGACCGCCACCGCGAGCGCGACGGCGCGGCCGACCGTGGCGGCGTCCGCGTCGACGACGCCGCCCACGCCGAGCCTGTCGGTGCGTCCGACGACGCCGTCCGCCCTGAGCCCGTCCGGTTCCGCGCAGCCGGCCGCCGCGCCTCCGGTCGCGGCGAGCCCGCAGGTGTCCGCGCCGCCGCCGGCGGCACCGGCGGTGACCGGTCGCTACCGCGCCGAGAACGCGTTCTCGGGCGGCTTCATCGGTGAGGTGAAGGTCAGCAACACGTCCCGGAGCCGGCAGGACTGGGAGGTCCGGCTGGTGTTCTCCGGCGGCCGGCTGGTCACCGCCTGGGTGGCGAACGACCGGCAGGGGACGCTGCGGCAGGCGGACGGCGGCTACACCTACACCGGCGGCGAGGCCCTGGCGCCCGGTGCCTCGGTGCTGCTGCAGTTCCATGTGGAGCGGGCCAGCACGAGCCCGACCACGTGCACCGTCAACGGCACGGACTGCTCCGGGCTCTGACGACCGGCGGGGGCACCACCGACGGTCGAACCTTACGCAATCCACTGTCGTGTTGCGACGTTGTTTGCAAGGTATTGCAGAACGTTTCGGCAAGGGCTAGCGTGCGGGCCAATCAACGACCAGAGGAAGGCCGTCGATGGAACCCCCGCCGACATCGCGCACGTCCCTGCTCGCTCTCGTCACCCTGCTCGCCCTCACGCTGGTCGGCACGCCGGTCGCCGTGCACCGGCTCGGCGGGACGTCCACGGCGGAGGCGGCCGGCGCGGCCGCGCCGGCCGCCGGCGGTGCCGCCCAGTGGCGCACCGAACCCTCCGCCGAGGCCCTGCTCGCCGCCGGCGACGACGCGGCCCGGGCCGAGCAGTTCTACTTCGTCCTGCCCGACCGGTTCGCCAACGGCGACCCGCGCAACGACCGCGGCGGCCTCGCCGGCGACCGGCTCCGCACCGGGTACGACCCGCAGGACAAGGGCTTCTACCACGGTGGCGACCTCAAGGGGGTCACGGACCGGCTCGACTACATCCAGGGGCTCGGCACCACGGCCATCTGGCTCGCGCCCGTGTTCAAGAACCGGCCGGTGCAGGGCAGCGGGGCCGACGTCTCCGCCGGCTACCACGGCTACTGGATCACCGACTTCACCCAGGTCGACCCGCACTTCGGCAGCAAGGAGGACCTGGCGAGGCTGGTCCGCCTGGCGCACCAGCGCGGCATCAAGATCTACCTCGACGTGATCGTCAACCACACCGCCGACGTCATCCGGTACGCCGAGGACCGGTACACCTATGTGGACAAGGCGACCTCGCCCTACCGGGACGCGCAGGGGCGCGCCTTCGAGGACCGGAACTACGCCGACGGCACCCGGGACTTCCCCGACGTGAACGGGAAGTCCTTCCCGTACACCCCGACGTTCCCGACCCCGGCCGACGCGACGGCCAAGGTCCCGGCGTGGCTCAACGACCCGACCATGTACCACAACCGGGGCGACTCCACCTTCGCCGGCGAGAACAGCGAGTACGGCGACTTCTACGGCCTCGACGACCTCTGGACGGAGCGTCCGGAGGTGGTGCGGGGCATGACGAAGATCTACGCCGACTGGGTCACCGGGACCGGGGTCGACGGGTTCCGCCTGGACACGGTGAAGCACAGCAACCTCGACTTCTGGCCCCAGTTCAGCCAGGGCATCGAGCGGGCCGCCGACCGCGCCGGCAAGAAGGACTTCTTCATGTTCGGCGAGGTCTACAGCGCCGATCCCGAGGTCACCTCGACGTACGTGCGGCGCGGCGGGCTGCCGGCCACCCTCGACTTCCCGTTCCAGGAGGCGGCGCGCGGCTACACCGCCGGCGCGGGCTCCGCGAAGGCGCTCGCGGACGTGTACGCCCGCGACGACCTCTACGCCGCCCGCGACACCGACGCCAACCGGCTCACCACCTTCCTCGGCAACCACGACATGGGCCGGATCGGCTCGTTCATCGCCGGCGGCGGCACCGACCCGGCCACCCACCTGCGCCGGGACCAGCTCGCCCACCAGCTGATGTTCCTCACCCGCGGCCAGCCGGTCGTCTACTCCGGCGACGAACAGGGCTTCACCGGCCCGGGCGGGGACAAGGACGCCCGGCAGGACATGTTCGCCTCGGCGGTCCCCGACTACCTCGACGACGACCTGCTCGGCACCGACCGCACCCACGGCGTCGACCAGTACGACCGCGCCCACCCGCTCTACCGCACGATCGCCGACCTGGCCGCGCTGCGCCGCGCCCACCCGGCGCTGCGCGACGGCGTCCAGGTCACCCGGTACGCGGCCGACGGGCCCGGCGTCTTCGCCTTCTCCCGGGTCCTGCCGAGCGAGCGCACCGAGTACGTGGTGGCGGTGAACAACGCGGACACCGCGCAGACTGTCACCGTGGACACGTGGTCGGCCGGCGCGACCTTCACCGGCATCCACGGCGCGTCCGGCACCGCCACCGCGGGCGCCGACGGCCGGCTGACGCTGACGGTGCCGCCGCTGTCCGCCGTGGTGCACCGCGCCGGTACGCCGATCGCGCGCCCGGACCGTGCGCCCTCGATCACGATCACCGCGCCGTCACCGCAGGAGCCGGTCGCCACCCGGGCCGCGGTCACCGCCCAGGTCACCGGCGACCCCCTGGCCACGGTCACGGTCGCCGCGGGGGTGGCGGGCGGGTCCTGGACACTGCTGGGCAGCGCGCACCGGGCCCCATACACGGTGCACCACGACCTCACCGGCCTAGCGGGCGGGACGAGGGTCGAGTACAAGGCGGTCGTCCGCGACGGGCGCGGGCGCACCGCCACCGCCCGGTCCACCGCCACGGTGGGCACCCCGCCGCCGGCCGCATCCCGCGACTGGGCGGTCGTGCACTACCAGCGTCCGGCCGGGGGGTACGACGACTGGAGCCTGTACGCCTGGGGCGACATCGACCCGGCCTACGTCACGCAGTGGCCCGACGGTCAGCCGTTCGTCGGGGAGGACTCCTACGGACGATTCGCCTGGGTGAAGCTCAAGCCGGGCGCGGCGTCCGTCGGCTTCCTGGTGGTCGACAAGGCGGGCAACAAGGACGTCGGCGACGACCGGACCATCGACGTGACGCAGACCGGGGAGGTCTGGCTCAAGCAGGGCGACCCGACGGTCTACCCGACCCGCCAGGCGGCCACGGGCGAACCCGACCCGCCGGTCGACGAGGGCACCGCCGTGATCCACTACCGGCGGGCCGACGGCAACTACGACGGCTGGGGCCTGCACGTCTGGGACGGCGCGGCCAACCCGACCGAGTGGTCCGACCCGCTGGAACCGGCGCGCGTCGACGCGTTCGGCGCGGTGTTCCGGGTGCCGCTCGCGGCCGGCGCGACCGGGCTCAGCTACATCGTCCACCGGGGAGACGAGAAGGACCTCCCCGACGACCAGCGGCTCGACCTCGCGAGCGCCGGGCGGGAGGTGTGGCTGCTGGCCGGCACGCCGGGCCGGCTGCTCCCGCCGACCGCCAGCACCGGCGGAGGGGACCTCGACATCACCAGGCAGCGGGCGCACTGGATCGACCGGTCCACCGTCGCCTGGCAGACCGGGCCCACCGACGGCCGGCGGTACGCCCTGGTGACCGCCCCCGCCGGCGGGGTGACGGTCGTGGACGGCGAGCTGGCCGGGACGTACGCCACGCTGCCGCTGACCGCGCAGCGCAACGGGTTGACGGAGGCGCAGCGCACGGCCTTCCCCCACCTGTGGGCGTACCGGGCCTTCACCCTGTCCCGCGGCGACCTGGCCCGGGTGCCGGCCGCGCTGCGCGGGCAGCTGCTGGTGACCGAGCGGGACGCCGACGGCACCCTGCTGGCCGCCACCGGCGTGCAGATCCCCGGAGTGCTCGACGACGTGTACGCCCGCGCCACCGACGCGCGCCTCGGGCCGACCTTCGCCGGCCGGACGCCCACGCTGTCGGTGTGGGCGCCGACGGCGCGGACGGTGTCGTTGCAGCTGTTCGACTCGCCGTCGGCCGGGCCGCGGACCGTCCCGATGCGCCGGGACGACCGCACCGGCGTCTGGTCGGTGCGCGGCGACCGGTCGTGGACGGGGAAGTACTACCGCTACCAGGTGCAGGCCTGGCAACCGGCGGCGCAGCGGATGGTCACCGCCTCGGTGACCGACCCCTACTCGGTGGCGCTGGCGCCGGACTCCACCCACAGCCAGCTGGTGGACCTCGCCGACCCGGCGCTCGCCCCGCCCGGCTGGTCGGCGCTGCGCAAGCCGGCCCCGGTGCCGCCGAGCCGGGCGCAGGTCTCCGAACTGTCGGTGCGGGACTTCTCGGTGGCCGACGACACCGTGCCGGAGCGACGCCGCGGAACGTTCCTCGCCTTCACCGACCCGTCCACCGCCGGGATGACACATCTGCGGGCGCTCGGCGACGCCGGGGTCACCCACCTGCACCTGCTGCCCGCGTTCGACTTCGCCACCATTCCCGAGCGTCGCGCCGACCAGCGGCAGCCCGACTGCGACCTGGCCGCGCTCCCGCCGGACTCCGACCGGCAGCAGGCGTGCGTCGCGGCGGTGGCCGAGACCGACGGCTACAACTGGGGGTACGACCCGCTGCACTACACGGTGCCGGAGGGCGGGTACGCCGTCGACCCGGCCGGCGCGGCGCGGACCGCCGAGTTCCGCCGGATGGTCGCCGGCATCAACGGCGCCGGCCTGCGGGTGGTCATGGACGTGGTCTACAACCACACGTCGGCCGCCGGCACGGACCCGAAGTCGGTGCTCGACCAGATCGTGCCGGGCTACTACCACCGGCTGCTGGACGACGGCACGGTGGCCACGTCCACCTGCTGCGCCAACACGGCTCCCGAGCACGCCATGATGGGCAAGCTCGTGGTGGACTCCGTGGTCACCTGGGCGAAGGCGTACAAGGTGGACGGCTTCCGGTTCGACCTGATGGGGCACCACCCGAAGGCGAACATCCTGGCCGTGCGCGCGGCGCTCGACAGGCTCACCCCGGCCCGCCACGGTGTGGACGGCCGCTCGATCCTGCTCTACGGGGAGGGCTGGAACTTCGGCGAGGTGGCCAACGACGCCCGGTTCGTCCAGGCCACCCAGGCCAACATGGCGGGCACGGGCGTGGGCACCTTCAACGACCGGCTCCGCGACGCGGTGCGCGGCGGTGGCCCGTTCGACGAGAACCCGAGGGTCCAGGGCTTCGCGTCCGGTCTCCTCACCGACCCCAACGGCGACCCGGTGAACGGCACGGCGGCCGAACAGCGGGCCCGGCTGCTGCACCAGCACGACCTCATCAAGGTCGGCCTCACCGGCAACCTGCGCGACTACCGGTTCACCGACTCGACGGGCGCGCGGGTGACCGGGGCGCAAGTGGACTACAACGGCTCGCCGGCCGGGTACACGGCCGCGCCGGGGGAGGCCGTCACGTACGTCGACGCGCACGACAACGAGATCCTGTACGACGCGCTGGCGTACAAGCTGCCGCAGGGCACCTCGGCGGCGGACCGGTCGCGGATGCAGGTGCTCGCGCTGGGCACGGTGGTGCTGGGCCAGGGCACCGGCTTCGTGACCGCCGGCACCGAGCGGCTGCGTTCGAAGTCGCTGGACCGCAACTCGTACAACTCGGGGGACTGGTTCAACCAGATCCGCTGGGACTGCGCCCGGGGCAACGGCTTCGGCGCCGGCCTGCCGCCGGCCGCGGACAACCAGGCCAAGTGGCCGTACGCCCGTCCGCTGCTGGCCGACCCGGCCCTGATGCCCGACTGCGCGGCCATCGACACCACCGACGCCCGCTACGGCGAGCTGCTGAAGATCCGGGCGTCGTCGCCGGTCTTCGGGCTGGCCAGCGCCGAACAGGTGCAGCAGCGAGTCGCGTTCCCGCTCTCCGGCCCGGCGGAGACGCCCGGCGTGCTCACCATGACGCTGGACGGTCGGGGCCTCGACCCGCGGTGGGCGTCGGTGACGGTGGTCTTCAACGGCACGCCGGACACGGCGAGCCAGCGGTTGCCGGGGCTGCGGGGCGCGGACGTGTCCCTGCACCCGGTGCTGCGCACCTCGGCGGACCCGGCGCTGCGGACCGCGTCGTTCGACCGGACGACCGGCACGTTCACGGTACCGCCCCGCAGCGTGGCGGTCTTCGTGCAGGCGCGCTGAGGCACGACGCGGACCGGCCCCCTCCCGCTGGTGCGGGAGGGGGCCGGTCCCTGTCTCGACCCGTGGTGCCGCCGGTGGCGGCCGCACGGTCACCCGAGGGTGTCAGCCGAAGCAGTTCTGCGGGACGTCCGGGCTGCCGAGGCAGTTGGTCGGACGGTTGGCCGTGATGGCCGACTTGTTGTCCACCTGGAAGCCGTTGTTCGTCCAGACACCGCCCGGAGCGTTGGTGGAGCTGTTGTGCGCCACCTTCGACTTGTCCAGCCGGACGTCACCGAAGAAGTTGAAGATGCCGCCGCCGGTGCCGAACGGGCCGACCGCCCGGTTGCCGACGACCTCGCTCTTGCGCAGCGTCACGGTGCTGTCCTCGACGAACAGCCCGCCACCGATGAACGCGGAGACGTTGTCCTTGATGCTGCTGTCCTCGATGGTGGCCACGCTGTCGAACGCGATGGCGAGGCCACCGCCGGCGAGCAGGGTGCTGTTCTTCTCGACCTTGACGTCGACCAGGTTCAGCGAGGTCTCGGCCGTGGCGATGCCGCCGCCCGCGACCAGCGCCGTGTTGTCGGTGATCTTCGAGTGCTTCACGGTCGTGTCGCCCTCGATGTCGAGGATGCCGCCGCCGAAGCCGAGCGTCTTGTTCCCGCTGATCTCCGTCTTCTCGACCCAGACGGTGCCGCCGTCGACGTCGTCGGTGAAGATCCGCGCGGCGCCGTTGGAGATGCCGGCGCCACCGATGCCCGCCTCGTTGTTCTTGATGTTGGCCTCGCTGACCCTCAACAGGCCGGCGTTGAAGATGCCACCGCCGAAGAAGAAGGCGGTGTTCTCGGCCACCGTGCTCTGCCGGATGCTCGTGGTGCCGAAGTTGGCCACGCCACCACCGTTGCCGCCGGACTGGTTCTGCAGGATCTCGCTCTTCTCGATGTCGGCGGTGCCGCCCGGCTGCACCAGGATGCCGGCGCCGTCGTCGTAGTCCGGCCGCTCGACCAGAGTGCCGACGCCGGCCTTCGGCGTGGCCTTCGGTACGGCCTTGAGCGCGGTCCGCTGCGGGGTGGCCACGACCTTCCCGCTCTTCTGCGCGGCGGCCGACAGGTCGCTGGCGCTGGAGTACGCCGACCAGACGGCGGCCGGCTCCGGCGCGGTCAGGTAGTTGGTGGTCTGGCCGCCCTTGATGGTCAGGCCCTTCAGGGTCAGGTGCCCGCCGGGTCCGACGTTGAGGATCCGGAAGTGCTCGGCGGTGGCGTCCCGGACGATCTTGGTGTTGTCGCCCTTGAGGGTGACGTCCTCGGTGATCACCGGCAGGCCGTTGCCGTACTCGTCGGTGCGGGTGAGGTTGTAGGTGCAGTTGCGGGCAAGTTCCAGGGTCGCGCCGTGGTTGTCGTTGGCGAAGACGATCGCCTGGATGAGCTTGTCCGTGTTGCAGGGCACCTCCTTCCCCCGCTCGTCGTGCTTGCGGTCCTTGTCCTTGTCCTTGTCCTTGTCGTCCTTGCCGTGCCGGTCGCGGCCCTCGTCGCCCCGGCCCTGGTCGCCGTCGCTGCTGACCTGGGCGGTGGCCCAGCGCAGGCCGTCCACGCCGGCCGCGCCGGCACCGGTGGCGACGCCGACCGCGGCAAGGCTGACCACGCCGGTGAGCCCGGCGACGCCGCTGGCGAGCCAGATCTTGCGGCGGCGCTTGGCCCCCGCAGCCGGCTCCGCGGCTTCGTTGTTGGTTAGGTGATTGGACATCGGAGCTCTCTGCCCTCTCCTCGTACCAGACAGGGTCGCGGCGCCTCAGGCGTGCGTCCCCTGCTACAAATCGGTTGTAGCTCCCGAACAACAACGTATGAGAATGTTCTTCGCCTCGCGGCGATATCCGAAAGAACCCCGCATTCGGTACAGCATGGGGGCGACCGGAGCGGGAGGGCACGCCGGGGCGCGGAACGCCGAGACCGCCCGGGGCGGCAGGGTCCCGCCCAGAGCCGGTGCAAACGGAAGAGCCCCTCCGCGCCGCCGAAACGGCGCGGAGGGGCCTTCCTCTATGTGAACCGGTGCACGCCGTCAGGCGAAGCAGCCGGGAACGTTGACGCAGTTGGTGGGACGGTTGCCGGTGACCGCCGACTTGTTGTCCAGCTCCACGTCACTGCTGGGCGAGTTGAAGATGCCTCCGGGCGGGAAGGTGGCGATGTTGCCGGCCACCTTCGTCTCGGTCAGGGTGACCCGGGCGCCGAAGATGGTGAAGATGCCGCCGCCGAAGCTGATCGGCCCGACGGCCCGGTTGCCGACGACCTCGCTCCTGCGCAGCGTCACGGTGCTGTCCTCGACGAACAGGCCGGCGCCGAAGAACCCGGCGACGTTGTCCTTGACGCTGCTGTCCTCGATGGTGGCCACGCTGTCGAACGCGATCGCCAGGCCACCGCCGACGCCCACCGTGCTGTTCTTGGCGACCGTGGTGTGCTTGAGCGTGAGCTGGCTGTCCGCCGTCGCGATACCGCCGCCGGCGAGCACCGCGATGTTGTCGGTGACCTTCGCGTACTCCAGCTTGGTGTCGCCCTCGACGTCGAGGATGCCGCCGCCGAAGCCGATGGTCTTGTTGCCGGTGACCTCGGTCTTGTAGAGCCAGACCGAGCCGCCGTCGACGTCGTCGCTGAGGATGCCGGGCGCCCCGTTGGCGACACCGCCACCGCCGATACCGGCCTCGTTGTTCCGGACCGTCGACTCGTCCACCTGGAGGACACCGGCGTTGAAGAGGCCGCCGCCGAAGAAGAAGGCGGTGTTCTCCGCGACGGTGCTCTTGCTGATCCGGGTGTGCCCGAAGTTGGCCAGCCCGCCGCCGTTGCCGCCGGACTGGTTCTGCAGGATCTCGCTCTTCTCGATGTCGGCGGCGCCGCCCGGCTGCACCAGGATGCCGGCGCCGTCGTTGAACTCCGGCCTCTCCACCAGGGTGCCCGCGCCCGGGGCCGCGGCCGACTGGGCGGTGGCCGCCGGCTTCGCCGCGCCGGTGGCGGGCTTGGCGGCGGGCTTGGCGGCCTCGGTCGCCGGCTTGGCGGCGCTGGCGGCGGCCTTGGCGGCCCTCGCCTTCACCGCCTCGGCCTCCACGTCGGCGAGCGTGCCCGCCTTGGCGGCGGCGGTCGCCTCGACGGAGGTCGAGTAGCGCGACCACACCGTGGCCGGGTCCACCATTGCCCGGGCGCGGGTGGTCTGGCCGCCCTTGATGGTCAGGCCCTTCAGGGTCAGGTGCCCGCCGGGTCCGACGTTGAGGATCCGGAAGTGCTCGGCGGTGGCGTCCCGGACGATCTTGGTGTTGTCGCCCTTGAGGGTGACGTCCTCGGTGATCACCGGCAGGCCGTTGCCGTACTCGTCGGTGCGGGTGAGGTTGTAGGTGCAGTTGCGGGCAAGTTCCAGGGTCGCGCCGTGGTTGTCGTTGGCGAAGACGATCGCCTGGATGAGCTTGTCCGTGTTGCAGGGCACCTCCTTCCCCCGCTCGTCGTGCTTGCGGTCCTTGCCCTGGCCACCGCGGTCGTCCTGGCCGCTCCAGTCGCCGCCGGCCCAGTCGTCCTCGCCCTTGCCGCTCTCCTCGCCGCCCGCGTCCGCCTTGCCGGCGTCGCTGACGTTCTGCTTCGGGGTCGAGGACTGCGCGTCGGTGAGCCGGTCCGGGCCGCCGGACTTGTCGTTCCGGGCGGCCAGGCCCCCGAGAGCGGCCAGGCCGACCACGCCGGTCAGGCCGGCGATGCCGGCCGCCATCCAGAGTTTGCGTCGTCCCGATCTCGGTGGGGGCGCCGGGGCGGGCCCACCGTCGGGGGTCTTCACGTCATTGGACATCAGAGCCTTCCGCCCTTTCGTGCTACCAGAACGGGTCGCACCGACGGAAGACGGCGCGACCAGCTACAAATCGGTTGCAGCCTCTGATGGCCACCGTATGAGAAGGATCCTCGCGACGAGGACGTATCCGAAAAAAGCCCGCATTCACCCTGGATCGGGCACCGACGGGCGCATCTCGGCGACCGGTGGCAGAAAAGCCATGAGCAGCACAAACGCGGCGGGCCCCGGCGCCGGCCCGACGTCTGGGACGTCAGGACCGGCGACGGGGCCCGCCGCGTGCGGTCGTACGCGGAATCAGCCCGGCAGGCGCGGCCCGGCCTCGCGCTGCGCGGCCAGCCACGTCTCCACCTCGTCGGCGGTGCGCGGCAGGCCCGCCGAGAGGTTCGCCGCGCCGGTCGCGGTGACCAGCACGTCGTCCTCGATGCGCACGCCGATGCCGCGCAGCTCCTCGGGGACGAGCTCGTCCTCCGGCTGGAAGTAGAGCCCCGGCTCGACGGTGAGCACGTAGCCCTCGCCCAGGGTGCCCTCGCGGTACTTCTCCTTGCGCGCGTTCGCGCAGTCGTGCACGTCGATGCCGAGCATGTGCCCGAAGCCGTGCAGGGTCCAGCGCCGGTAGACGGTCGACTTCTCGTCCATGGCCTCGTCCACGCTCACCGGCAGCAGGCCCAGATCGGCCAGACCCTCGGCGAGCACCCGCATGCAGGTGAGGTGGACGTCGCGGAACTTGACCCCGGGCTTGATGAAGTCGATGCCGGCCTGCTGTGAGGCGTACACGATGTCGTAGACCTGCCGCTGCAGCGGCGTGAACCGGCCGTTGATCGGCACCACCCGGGTGACGTCCGCGGTGTAGAGGTTGCGGTTCTCCACGCCCATGTCCATGAGCAGCAGCTCGCCCGGCCGGGTGGCGCCGTGGTTGTGCACCCAGTGCAGGATCGTGGCGTGCTCGCCGGCGCCGACGATCGAGCTGTAGCCGACGTCGTTGCCGTCGTGCCGGGCGCGCAGCCCGAAGACGCCCTCCAGCAGCCGCTCCGACACGGGACGGTCGGCCGGGAGCACGCGGGCCACGTCCTCGAAGCCGCGTACGGTCGCGTCGATCGCGTCCTGGAGCTGGGCGATCTCCCACTCGTCCTTGACCAGCTTGAGTTCCGAGATCGCGATCGCCAGCTCCCGGTCCCGGGCGGGCTGGCCCTCGGCGCGCGGGCCGTCGTACGGGCGCACGGCCGCGTCCACCTGCCGGTCGAAACCGCGCAGCACCCGGGTACGCCCCGGCGCGAGGTCGGCCAGCGTCGCGTCCAGCTCGGTGAGGTCGGCGGTCGGCAGGCCCAGCTCGGTCGACTTCTCGGCCAGCGTGTGCCGCCGGCCGACCCACAGCTCGCCGTGGCGGCTGCGGAAGAACTCGTCGGTCTGCCGGGACGAGCGGGGACGCATGTACAACGTGGCGTCGTGCCCGGAGCCGTTGGGCCGCAGCACCAGCACGCTGTCGGGTTCCATGTCACCGGTCAGGTACGCGAAG
The DNA here is from genome assembly GCF_003626655.1 of Micromonospora costi. GTDB lineage: Bacteria > Actinomycetota > Actinomycetes > Mycobacteriales > Micromonosporaceae > Micromonospora > Micromonospora costi. Next base: position 444,117 of record NZ_RBAN01000002.1, on the reverse strand, counting down.
TCGCTGCCCGGCCGGAACGGGTGGGCCGTGTCGTTGGCGCGTACCTTCTCGTTGCCGGTGGGGATCACCAGCGTCTCGCCGGGGAAGGCCGCGGAGAGCGCGGCTCGGCGCTTGGCGTAGTTGGGGACCTCGGGGCGGGGGCCGACCGGGAGTTCGGTGTCCCGCCAGCCCTGCCGCATGAACGACAGGAACGCCTCCGGGAAGTCCGGATCATGCGATTCGGTGCCGTCCGTCGCCTTGCCGTCGGTGCGCTCCTCGGTCATGCGCCGTCCCCTTTCGCGTCGTTGCTGGTGCCGACGGTACCTCGCGGGAGGGAAGCGGTGGCACCGGCCGGCGGCCGGTCCGGATCGCCGGACGGCCGCGACGGCCGTTCCCCGCCCGTGAAAAGATGACGACCATGTGCGGACTCCTGGCCTTCTTCAGCGCGCGCGGTGACGCCGCCGCGCACCGCGACCACATCGCCGGCGCGTTGGAATGCCTGCACCACCGTGGGCCCGACGAGACCGGGGTCGAGGTGGTGGGTGACGCGTCCGGCCGGTACGCGGACGGCGTGTTCGCCCACAAGCGCCTGGCGATCATCGATGTGGCGTCCAGCCACGAGCCGCTGCCCTACGCCGACGGCCGTTACCTGCTCACCTTCAACGGCGAGATCTACAACTACATCGAGCTGCGCGACGAGCTGGTGCGGGACTACGGCGCCCGGTTCGCCACGGCCGGCGACGGCGAGGTCATCGTGGCCGGCTACCACTACTGGGGTGAGCAGGTGCTCGCCCGGCTGCGGGGCATGTTCGCCTTCGTGATCTGGGACCGGCAGGAGCGGCGGGCGTTCGGCGCCCGCGACTACTTCGGCATCAAGCCGCTGCACTACCTGGAGACCGCCGACGGGCTCTACCTGGCCTCGGAGAAGAAGGCGCTGCTGCCCTTCGCGCACTCGAACTACCAGGGCGACGCCGGCATCGACACGGCCAACCTCAGCCACTACCTCACGCTCCAGTACGTCCCGGAGCCCGGCACCCTGCACAAGGGGATCAGCCGGATCGGCTCGGGGGAGTACCTCACCTGGACGCCGGGCGGCCGGATCGAGGTGCGCCGGTGGTACCGGCCGGTGTTCCGGCCCGCCCCGGTCGACGACGAGCAGAAGCTGTTCCACGAGATCCGGGAGACGCTGCGGGAGAGCGTCCGGATGCACATGCGCTCGGACGTGCCGGTCGGCTCGTTCCTGTCCAGCGGCATCGACTCGACCGCCGTGGTGGCCCTGGCGCGCGAGTTCAACCCGAACATCCTCACCTTCACGGTCGGCTACGACGTGCCCGGGTACTCGGAGATCGACGTCGCGCAGGAGTCGGCGCGGCACCTCGACGTGACCACGATCCCGACGAAGATCGGGCCGCAGGATATGATGGAGGCGCTGCCCAAGATCGTCTGGCATCTGGACGACCCGGTCGCCGACCCGGCGCTGGTGCCGCTCTACTTCGTGGCGAAGAAGGCCGCCGAGCACGTCACCGTGGTGCTCTCCGGCGAGGGCGCGGACGAGTTCTTCGGCGGCTACACCATCTACCGGGAGCCGCTGTCCCTCAGCTCGGTGAACGGCCTGCCGGGCGGCGTGCAGAAGGGGCTGCGGGCGGTCTCGAAGGCCATCCCACAGGGCGTGAAGGGCAAGAGCTTCCTGGAGCGCGGCACCACGCCCATCGAGCAGCGCTACTACGGCAACGCCCGGATGTTCACCGAGGAGGAGAAGCAGCACCTGCTGCGCCGGTACGACCCCTCGGTGCGCTACACCGACGTCACCGCCCCGATCTACGCCGAGTGCACGGAACTGGACGACGTCACCAAGATGCAGTACGTCGACCTCTACACCTGGCTGCGCGGCGACATCCTGGTCAAGGCCGACCGCATCTCGATGGCCCACTCGCTGGAGGTGCGGGTGCCCTTCCTCGACCGCGAGGTCTTCGACGTCGCGGCGAAGATCCCGGTCGACCTGAAGCTCCCCCCGCGCTCCGACGCCACCAAGTACGCCATGCGTCAGGCGTTGCAGGGTGTGGTGCCGCCGGCCATCGTCAACCGCAGGAAGCTGGGCTTCCCGACCCCGACGCGGGTGTGGCTGCGCGGCGAGATGTACGAGTGGGCGCGGCACGTGCTCAGCACCTCGGGCGCGGGCGACCTGCTCGACCTGTCGTACGCGCTGCGGCTGCTCGATGAGCACAAGCGCGAGGAGGCGGACCACTCCCGCAAGGTGTGGACCGTCCTGATCTTCTGCATCTGGCACGCCATCTTCGTGGCCAAGACGCTCGACCCGGGCATCCAGCGCAACCAGTCCGCCCTGCTCACCAAGCCGGTAGTGGGCTCCATGGTCCGCTGACCGCCCCGCCCGCCGTCCCGCCCGCGCGGGCGCGGGAGCCGCGTTGATCGAGAGGTTTGCGTCACCGGATCGCCTCCGGATGACGCAAACCTCTTGATCACCTGGCCCCGGCCCCCGCGGGGGCCGGGGTGGGGGTGGGGGTTAGCGGCCGGCGCAGGTGACCGTCGGTGCGGTGTTCTCGCCGGTGCTCGTCGCCAGGAAGCCGAAGGTGGTGGTCCCCTCCGGTGCGACCGTGCCGTTCCAGGAGACGTTGGTGGCCGTCACCGACGTCCCGGAGTTGGTGTGGGTCGCGTTCCAGACCTGACTGATCGACTGGCCGCTCGGCCAGGCCCAGGTGGCCGACCACCCCGACCAGGTCGACGTCGTGTGGTTCATGATCGTGACCTCTCCCTGGAAGCCGCCCTGCCACGCGTTGACCACGCGGTAGACGGCCATGCAGTCGCCGGTGTGCGGCGGCGGGGTCGTCGGGTCCGGCGGGGGAGTGGTCGGGTCCGGCGGCAGCGTGCCACCCGGACCGACGCCGGTCACCTCACCGTTGCCGCCGTCGAAGGTGACGTCCGAGCAGCCGAAGAAGTTCTCCTGGCTGTCCGAGCGGACCCACCGGGAGTAGATGATGTGCCGGCCGCTCTTCCCGCTCGGGAGGTTGCCGCTGAAGTAGTAGTGCCCCTCGTTCGTGCCGACCGCGCCCCGCTGCGGGGGGTTGGTCACCGTGAGGAACGGCTGCTCCTCCAGGTCGCTCCAGGCCAGCGGCCGAGTCGGGCTCCAGCTGTCCTTCGTCACGTAGAAGTAGAAGGTGCCCGGGTGGTGGGCCCAGTTGCTGTACCGGAACTCCATCCGCGCTCCGGCGGTCAGGTGGGTCAGCGGCCAGTCGGTGCGGGCCAGGTCGTAGCCGCGGTAGCCGGTGTTGCCGCCGCTGCAGAGTTGCCCGTCCGGGATGAAGCCGACGGTCCGGCCCCCGGCGTCCGAGCGGAGCACGCTGAACCAGTTGTAGAGCGAGTTGGCGCCGCTCTGCGCGACCGCGGCGGCGCAGGCGGGGTTGTTGGGCCGGATCTCGCCGGTGGGGCTGAGGCCGTCCTTCCAGCAGAGGAACGTCCGGCTGCCCGGGGTCATGGCGGCGCCGTGCGCGGCGGCCGGATCCGGGCCGCCGACCAGGGCGACGGCCGCCACCACGAGGGTCGCGGCCGCGGTGAGCAACGCGGCCGTACGGGATCGTTTCACGGGATCTCCTGACTCGCGGGACGCGCCCTGCGGGCCAGCCCGGTGGACGGGAGGCCCGACCGCCCCGCCGATGACGAGCGGATGCGACGGTCGCGGCGCCCACAGGGGCACCGCCCTCGGTCCGCCTCGCGGACCGGCGCCCTCGCGTGAGGTGAAACCCGGCAGCCGGCGGCGCGGCAGCCCACGCACCGCCCGGCATGCGCCATCCCACCACGCGTCCAGTGTCGTACGCAATAGCCGTTTCTCGATGTGTCAGGTGGCCCGTCGACGGCGACGCCGCCCCGCCGAGGCGGGACGGCGTCGCCGGGATCGGTGCCGGCAGGTTCAGGACTCGCGGTTGAACAGTCGCTTGGACCAGAGGTACCCGCCGAGCGCGATGACGGCGCACCAGGCGAGCGCGATCCACGCGTTGTTCCCGAGGGGCTCGTCCATCAGCAGGCCGCGCAGGGTCTCGATGATCGGCGTGAAGGGCTGGTACTCGGCGAACCAGCGCAGCCCGGCCGGCATCGAGTCGGTGGGGACGAAACCGCTGCCGAGGAAGGGCAGCAGGATGAGCGGCATGGGCAGGTTGCTGGCGGTCTCGACGCTCTTGCTCACCTGGCCGAGTGCCACCGCCAACCACACGAGCGCGAAGCTCACCGCCACCAGGAAACCGGCCGTGGCCAGCCATCCACCCAGCCCGGCGGTGGGCCGGAAGCCGACCAGCAGCGCCACGCCGATGACGACCGCCAGGCTGATCATCGCCTGGATCATGCTCCCCAGGACGTGTCCGGTGAGCACCGAGACGCGGGCGATGTGCATCGTACGGAACCGGGTGATGATGCCCTCGGTCATGTCCATGGCGATCGAGATCGCGGTTCCCTGGACGGTCGCCGCCACGGTCATCAGGATGATCGCGGGCGCCACGTAGTTGGCGTACGCGGCGCGACCGCCGCCCGCGGCGCCGGGCACCGACGCGCCGAGCCCGGCGCCCAGCGTGCCGCCGAGGACGTAGACGAACAGCAGCAGGAAGACGACGGGCATCCCGACGAGCATCACGGTCATCGACGGGTACCGCAGCATGCGCTTGAGGTTGCGACGCAGCATCGTCGCCGAGTCGCGGAGCGGGTGAAAACGGAGGCTCGCCGGGGCGGGAGCGGTGAGGACGGGGGCGGTCATGGCGCGGTCACCTTCTCGTTGCGGGAGTCGCCGGTGAGGGCGAGGAAGACGTCGTCGAGGTCGGGGGTGTGCACGGACAGTTCGTCGACCTCGATGGCCCGGTCGTCGAGCTGGCCGATCAGGGTCTTCAGCGAGCGCAGGCTGCCGTCGCTGGGCACCCGCAGGGCGAGCGCGTCGGTGTCGGGCGAGGCCTGGCCCAGGATGCGCAGGGCCGCGTCGAGCCCGTGGTGGTCGGCGAACCGCAGGCGGACGTGTCCACCGGGGATGCGCCGCTTCAGTTCCTCCGCGGTCCCCTCGGCGACCAGCCGGCCGTGGTCGAGGACGCCGATCCGGTCGGCCAGCTCGTCGGCCTCCTCCAGGTACTGCGTGGTGAGGAAGATGGTGACGCCGGCGGCCACCAGGTCCCGGACGATCTGCCACATGTCCCGGCGGCTGCGCGGGTCCAGTCCGGTGGTCGGCTCGTCGAGGAAGATCACTTGTGGACTGCCGACCAGGGTCATCGCCAGGTCGAGCCGGCGCAGCATGCCTCCCGAGTAGGTCGATGCCGGCTTCCCGGCCGCTCTGGTCAGGTCGAACTGGTCGAGCAGTCGGGCGACGCGCCGCCGGCCCTCGCCGCGGCCGAGGTGGTGGAGATCCGCCATCAGCCGCAGGTTCTCCTCGCCGGTGAGCAGCTTGTCCACCGCGGAGAACTGACCGGTGACGCCGATCGCCGCGCGGACCGCGTCCGGCTCGCGGGCCAGGTCGTGCCCGGCGACTGTCACGTCACCGCCGTCGGCACCGAGCAGGGTGGACAGGATCCTGACCGTGGTGGTCTTCCCGGCGCCGTTCGCGCCGAGCAGCGAGAACACCGTCCCCTGCGGCACGTGCAGGTCGAGACCGTCGAGTACGACGTGGTCGCCGAACGATTTCCGTAGCCCGGTCACGGCGATCGCCGGACGGGAGTGCGTGCTGGTCATGGTTGCCTCTCTACGGGCTCAGGCGCGGTGGATGGTGATGTCGCCGTACGAGGTGCGGCCCCGCACCTCGACGGTCTGGGCGGTCTCGTCGGGCCGGGTCGTGTTCTCCAGCAGGTTGCGTACCTTGCCGAACTTGGTGTTGACCTCGATCCAGGCGGCGGTCCCCTCGGCGATGCCGACGTCCAGGTCGCCCATGGCGGTGTCGAGGGTGACCGTGCCGCGGACCACTTCGCCGAGGCGGATGCCGCCGTTGGAGGTCTTCGCGTCGACGCCGGCGCCGGCCCGCTCCACGTGGATGTCGCCGTTGGCCGCGCGCACCCGCGCGTCGCCGTCGACCGCGTCGATCGTGGTGCTGCCGTTGGAGTTCTTGACCACGGCGGTGCCCTCGACCTCGCCGATCCGGACCGTGCCGGAGCCGGTGTGGACCTCGGCGTTGCCGGTGACGCCGTCGACGGTGACGTGACCGGCCGCGGTGTCCACCCGCAGTCGGCCGGTCCGCTCGGCCCGGACGTTGCCGGCGGAGGTCTTGAGCCTGCACTCCCCGAGCCGGCCGGCGCAGCGGATGTCACCGGCCTGCATCTCGACGGCGACGCGGGAACCGCTGGGCAGCTCGACGGACACGTCGACGGACCGGGTCTTGCGGGAGTAGAAGACGGGCGCCTTCGGCCCGGTGATCCGGAGTACGCCGTTGGCGTAGTCGACGCGGACCTGCTGGGCGGCCTTCACGTCGGATTCGTCGGCGGCGTCGCTCGGGCGGACCTCGACGACGGTGTCGGTCCGGTCGCTGGCGCTGATCCGCACGTCGCCGAGGCCGAGGTCGAGGGTGACGGAGATCGGTTCGGGCGTCTCGAAATTAGGCATGGTTGTCCCCGCTTCGTGGGTGGGTGGGTGGGTCGTCCCCGCAGGTCGGGGACGTGGGGTGACGAGGGTGTGCGGTGCGGTCAGCGCACCCAGCCGGTGAAGTGCTGCTGGCCGCGTTTCGCGCCGCCGCGTGGCTCCGGCCGCTGGCCGCGCTCGGTGCGTTGCAGTCCGGCGGCGGCCGCCCGGACCAGCCAGGCGTTGACCGAGCGCCCCTCCCGGGCCGCGGCCTCCTCGATCGCGGCCTTGAGCTGCTCGGGCATGCGGACGTTGATGCGTGCGGCGGGGCCCTCCTCGGCGATCAGCAGATCGCTGTCCGGCGCGATGTCGACCGTCGCCGCCGCGTCCTCTGCCGCGAGCCCGGAGGGCTCGGCGGGTGGCGGGGTCACGACGAAGTTCGGGTCACGGCCGCGCAGTCGCAGCTCCACCGATCCCGGAGCCAGGTCCCGGGTGATCTCGTCGGCGGCGGCCGACAGCGCGTCCAGCAGCGTCATCCGGATCGCCGACTCGAGTGGCCCGGTCAGGCGCTCGACCAGCGCGCGCGCCTCCTCGCCGCCCGCTTCGGCAACGGTGGCGAACTCGCGTCCGAGGTTGCTCACATATGACGTCAAGTCCATGGTGCCAATATGGCACACGAGTGGCACACAAGCAAGCCAGGATGGTGCCAGGTGTGGCACCATGCGGTGCCGCGGGCAGGAAAAGAGCAGGGCAGGGCCCGTGGACGGTCCGGAAACGGAGCGGCAGCGCCGGCTAGAGCAGCTTCTCCAGCGTGATCGGCAGTTCGTACTGCCGGCGGCCGGTGGCGTGGTGCACGGCGTTCGCGATGGCCGCGGCCGCGCCCACCACGCCGATCTCGCCGACGCCCTTGATCCCGATGGGATTGACCTTCTCGTCGGGCATCTCGACGGTGTCCACCACGACGTCCGGCGCGTCCGCGTTCACCGGCACCAGGTAGTCGGCGAGGCTGGCGTTGGCCCAGCGGCCCATCCGCGGGTCCATCCGGGTGGCCTCCAGCAGCGCCTGGCCCAGCCCCCAGAGCATCCCGCCCATGAGCTGGCTGTGCGCGGTCTTGCGGTTGAGCACCCGCCCGGGCGCGAAGACACCGACCATCCGGCGCACCCGCACCACCCCGAGGTCCGCGTCCACCGCCACCTCGGCCATCTGCGCGCCGAAGGTGTGCACGCCGTACCCGGCGTCCTGCGGCGGCGGGTTCCAGGTGCCGAGCACCTCCACGTCCGGCGTCATGGTGCGGTGCATGAGGTCGGCGTACGTCTCGCCGACGTCGGGCCGGTCGCGGAGCACCATCTTGCCGTCGCGCACCTCGACCCGGGACGGGTCGGAACCGTGCAGCGGCGAATGGTCGTCGCCCACCGCCCGCCGGATCAGCTGGTCGCGCAGCTCGCACGCCGCCAGGTGCACGGCGGAACCGACGGCGCTGGTGCCGGCCGAGCCCACCGCGGCGGTGATGTTCGGCAGGTCGCTGCTGCCACCCACGAACCGCACCCGCTCCGGTGGCAGGCCCAGCGCGTCGGCGGCCACCTGGGTCATCGCGGTGAAGACGCCGGTGCCGAACTCCGAGACGCCGGCCTCGATCACCGCCGTGCCGTCGTTGTAGAGCCGGGCGCGGGCGCGCTGCGGGTTCACCGGCTGGGTCACCGGGTAGAGCGCGCTGGCCAGGCCGCTGCCGATCAGCCACTGGCCCTCACGTCGTGACCCGGGGCGCGGGTCCCGGTCGTGCCAGCCGAACAGCTCGGCCGCCCGCTGGAAGCACTCCCGCAGGCCGCTGCTGGACCAGGGCTTCCCGCTCTCCGGGTCGGTGTCGGAGTAGTTGCGCATCCGCAGCTCGAGCGGGTCGATCCCGATGCGCTCGGCCAGCTCGTCCATCGCGCACTCGAGCGCGAACATGCCGCTCGCCTCGCCCGGCGCGCGCATGAAGGTGGGTGTGATGGTGTTGCCCCGGACAAGGTGGTAGATGCCCTCGTAGTTCGGGTTGACGTACGCCACCGCCGCGCTCTGCAACGACGGCTCCGCCCAGTCGTCGAACGGCGAGGTGAGGGAGAGCTTGTGGTGGCGCAGCGCGGTGATCCGCCCGTCGGCGCCCGCGCCGATGGTGATCCGCTGCTCCTGCTCCTCGCGGTGCCCGCAGGAGGTGAACATCTGCTCCCGGGTGAGCACCAGCCGGACCGGCCGGCCCACCTGCCGGGCGGCCAGCGCCGCCAGGGCCGGGTGGTGCCAGACCATGGCCTTGGACCCGAAGCTGCCGCCGACGGCGTGGCTCACCACCCGGATGGAGATCGGCGGCAGGCCGAGCAGTTCGGCGAGCGTGAACTGGACGGCACTCGGGCCCTGCGTCGAGTCGTAGACCGTGAGCCGGTCGACGTCGTCCCAGACGGCCGTGCTGGCACCGGGCTCGATCGGGTTGTGGTGGTTGGGCGCGAACCGGAAGGTGGCGTCCACGCACACCTCCGCCTCGGCGAGCGCCTTCGCCACGTCACCCCGCGACCCGTGCCCGGGCAGCAGGCCGCCGAAGATCCGTTCCGGCACGTACGCCTGCTCGCGCGCCTGGTCGACCAGCGTGATCGGGGGCCTGGTCTCGTACTCGATCCGGATCAGCGTGCCGGCGTGGTCGGCGCGCTCGATGGTGTCGGCGACCACGATGGCGACCGGTTGCCCGCCGTAGTGGATCGTCTCGTCCTGCATCGGGAAGAAGGTCTGGCCCGGCGCCGCGAGCCCGGCCAGCGACGGGAGCAGCCGAGGAACGGTGGCGACCCGGTTCAGGTTGCGGTGGGTGAACACGGCCAGCACACCCTCGGCGCGTTCGGCCTCGGTGGTGTCGATCGAGGTGATCCGGCCGCTCGCGATCTTCGCGTTCACCACCACCGCGTGCGTGAGGTTGGGCACCGAAACCTCGGCCGAGTAGCGTGACTCGCCGCGTACCTTGAAGCGGCCGTCCACCCGGTTCAGGGTGGCGCCGATCGCCGGGCTCATGCCGTCCCCTCCCGCTGTGCCATCTCCTCCAGGGCGCGGACGATCGTCCGCTTGCCAAGCTCGATCTTGAAGGCGTTCATCCCGTGTGACACGGCCCCCGCCATCTCCGCCTCGGCGGCGCGGGTGAACGACTCGACCGTGGCCGGCGCGCCGTCGAGTTCCCGCTCGGCCGCGCGGGCCCGCCACGGCTTGGTGGCCACCCCGCCGAGGGCGAGCCGGATCTCCGCGATCCGGCCGCCGACCACCGACATGGCCACCGCGACCGCGGCGAGCGCGAACTCGTACGACTCGCGGTCGCGGATCTTCGTGTACCGGGAGGTGGCCGCCACCGGCAGCGGAGGCAGGTCGATGCCGGTCACCAGCTCGCCGTGGTCCAGGGGGTGCTCCCGCTCCGGGGTGGTTCCGGGGAGCAGGTAGAAGTCGTCGATGGGGATGCTGCGCGGGCCGGCCGGCCCCTCGGTCTGCACCACGGCGTCCAGCGCCTGGAGCGCCACTCCGAGGTCGGACGGGTGGGTGGCGATGCAGCAGTCGCTGGTGCCGAGCACCGCGTGCCCGCGGTTGACCCCCTCCATGGCGGCGCACCCCGTGCCGGGGGCGCGCTTGTTGCAGGACGCCTCGGTGTCACGGAAGTAGCTGCACCGTACGCGTTGCATGAGGTTGCCGGCGACGGTGGCCATGTGTCGCAGCTGCGGGGACGCGCCGAGCAGCAGCGCCTCGGACACCACCGGGTAGCGGCGCAGCACCGCCGGGTCCTCGGCCACGTCGCTCATCCGGGCCAGCCCGCCGATCCGCAACCCGCCGTCGGGCAGCTCCTCGACCCGGTTCAACGGCAGGTCGTTGATGTCGACGAGACGGCGGGGCTGCTCGACGTAGATGCGCAGCAGGTCGACCTGGGTGGTGCCGCCGGCGAGGAAGGCGCTGTCCGGGTCGGCGGTGACCGTGCCGATCGCCGTCGCGACGTCGGACACCCGGGAGTAGCTAATGGGACGCACGGCCGCCCCCCTGTTCGTCGCGGACCCGGCGGATCGCCGCCCGGATGTGGGGATACGCGGCGCAGCGGCAGATGTTGCCGCTCATCCACTCGCGGATCTCGTCGTCGTCGCCGGCGTGGCCCTCGTCGAGCAGCGCCACGGCCGACATGAGCTGGCCGGGGGTGCAGTAGCCGCACTGGAAGGCGTCGCAGTCCAGGAAGGCCTGCTGCATGGGGTGCAGCGTGTCCCCCTCGGACAGTGCCTCGACGGTGGTGATCTCGCGGCTCTCGCAGCTGATCGCGAGGGTCAGGCAGGCCAGCACCCGCCGCCGGTCGACCCAGACCGTGCACGCCCCGCAGGCGCCCTGGTTGCAGCCCTTCTTCGTGCCGGTCAGTTCGAGACGGTCCCGGAGGGCGTCGAGCAGGCTGACCCTGGGCTCGATCATCATCGTCCGATCCTGCCCGTTCACGCGCAGGCGGACCTCCACCTCGCCGGGGCCACGCACCACCGCGCTGTCCGGCGACGGTGCCGTCCTGGTCGCCTGGTACGACTTCGCCAACTCGCACCCCCTCGTGTTCGCCCCGACCATATATTCCGGATCAGCACCATTTATGAAAATGGTCCTACTTGCACCGGCCGGGTGGGGGTGGGCCGGGACGGGGGTGGCCCACGTGCACGACGTCTTCGACGAGCTGCACCGACGCTGGCGGTCGGGGGAGTCGGTCGCCCTCGCCACCGTCGTGGCCACCTGGCGCTCGGCGCCCCAGCCGCCCGGTGCGGCGATGCTCGTCGCGGGCGACGGCACCGTCACCGGCAGCGTCTCCGGCGGCTGCGTCGAGGCCGACCTCTACGAGCGGGCGCGGAGGGTGCTCGACACCGGCACGCCCGAGCTGACCCGCTACGGGGTGAGCGACGACGACGCGTACGCCGTCGGACTGACCTGCGGTGGCGTCCTGGACGTGTTCGTCGAGCGGGTCGACGCCGCCGGGTTTCCCACGCTCGACGAGGTCGCCTCGGCGCGCCGGGCCGGCAAGCCGGCGGCGCTGGTCACCTGCGTCGCGGCCGATGCCGGCGACCCCCCGGGCGTCGACCCCGTCGACCCGGCGCAGCGTCTCGGCCGGCGGCTGGTGCTGACCGGGGACCGGGTGGTCGGGTCGCTCGGCAGCGAGCGGCTGGACGCGGCGGCCGCCGCCGACGCGCTGGGCCTGCTCGCCGCCGGCCGCAGCGGCGTGCTCCGGTACGGCTACGACGGGCAGCGCCGCGGTAGCGGCGTGAGCCTGTTCGTCGCGGCGTACGCCACACCACCCCGGATGATCGTCTTCGGCGCCATCGACTTCGCGGCCGCGGTCGCCCGCATCGGCGCGTTCCTCGGCTACCGGGTGACGGTCTGCGACGCCCGCCCGGTGTTCGCGACGGCCCGACGGTTCCCCGACGCGGACGAGGTGGTGGTGGACTGGCCGCACCGGTACCTGCGCGCGGAGCTGGACGCGGGCCGGGTCGACGGGCGGACGGTGATCTGCGTGCTGACCCACGACCCGCGCTTCGACGTGCCGGTGCTGGAGTTGGCGCTGCGCCACCCGGTGGCGTACGTGGGCGCCATGGGGTCGCGGCGCACGCACGACGAGCGGCGCAAGAGGCTGCGCGAGGCGGGGGTGACCGCGGAGCAGCTCGCCCGGCTCGCCTCACCGATCGGACTGGACCTGGGCGGGCGCACGCCCGAGGAGACCGCCGTGAGCGTCGCCGCGCAGATCGTCGCGGGGCGGTGGGGCGGCAGCGGCCGGCCGCTGGCCGACCTGCCCGGCCCGATCCACCGACCCGGATAGGGCACGTCGAGCGGGATGCCGGGGGCGACCGTGCGGCGGGTCAGCGCGGCGCCGGGTCGTACCGCTCGACCAGGTGCTCCCGGCCGGCGGGCGGCTCGTACGGCTCCGGCCAGAACTCGGTGACCACTTTGATGCGGCCGGCCTCGTCGAGGTCGAAGAAGCTCACGGCCGGCTGCTCGACCCCGTCGAGGGTGCTGGTGACCCAGCTGGCCGCCTGCCGGCCGTCGCCGGTCACCCGCGTGACCGCGAGGTGCCAGTCGCCGGGGTATTCCTGGTTGAACCGGAGGAAGGCCGCGCGGCCACGGATCCGTTCCCGGGTCTGCGGCAGGTGGTAGACCATGTCGTCGGCGAGCAGCGTGGCGAAGCGTTCCCAGTCCCGCGCCTCGCAGGCGTCCCAGTACGCCAATACCGTGTCTTCGACAGTCGTCATGGCGCGTACTGTGCCAGCCTGGTGCGACAGATTCCCCAGGGCGCGACGGGCGCGCGGGCCGCCGGGGCCCGTGACGCCGCGAGGAAGGGACCGGGATGGGATACGCGGTGGTGCTCGGCGAGGCACTGGTGGACCTGCTGGAGACCGAGCACGACGGCGCGCCGGTCTACCGGCAGGCGATCGGCGGCGGGCCCCTCAACGTGGCCGTGGGGGTGGCCCGGCTCGGTGGAGAGTCCCAGTTCGTGGGGTCCCTCGGTGACGACGTGCTGGCCGCCCGGATCCGCGACTTCCTGGGCGCCGCGGGCGTCGGGCTCGACGGGGCGGTCACCGTGCCGGCGGCGACGGCGCTGGCCGTGGTGAGCTTCGCCGGCGCCGAACCCGACTTCCGCTTCTACGGGGAGCCGCCCTCGTACGGGCTGCTGAGCGCCGACGACCTCGACGCCGACCTCGTCGCGGGTGCCGACGTGCTCTACTGCGGGTCGGTCGTGCTGCTCCGGCCCGTGGTGCTCGCCGCGGCCCGCCGGGCCTGGGCGCTCGCCGGCGGCCTGCGGGTGTTCGACCCGAACGTGCGCCCGCGGCTGCTGGACGGCCCGACCGCGCTCGCGGAGCTGCGTGAGGTGGTGGCCGAGTTCGCCGCCGGCGCCCACGTGGTGAAGCTGAGCGAGGCCGACGCCGCCCTGCTCTACCCCGGCGAGCCGGCCGAGGGCGTCGCCGCCTACCTGCGTGAGCTCGGCGCCGCGACGGTGGTGGTGACCCTCGGCGCGGACGGCGCGCTGCTCGCCGCCGCCGACGCCGATCCCGTACGGGTGCCGGCGCCCCGGGTCAACCCGGTGGACACCACGGGCGCCGGGGACTCCGTGATGGCCGCGCTCATCGCCGACCTGCTCGTCGCGGGCGAGCCGGGCGAGCCGGCGGGCTGGGTCGAGCGGGTCACGTTCGCGCTGCGCGTCGCCGGCCTGGTCTGCGAGTCACCGGGCGGGGCCACCGCCATGCCGACCCGCGCCGAGGTCCTGGCCCGCTTCGCCGGCTGAACTCGGCCAGTTGGTCGGCGGCCGCCGACGTGCCCGCAGGCCGACCTGTCCGCCGGCCTGCCCGCGTCGCCCGACCTGTCCGCCGGCTGGCGCGCCCGGCCCGGCCGCCGGCTGGCCCGGCCGGCCCGCCAGCCACCGGTCAGTGGGCCCGCGCGGACCTGGTGAGGGTCAGGACGGCGGTGAGGGCCAGCGCGACCGCTCCGGCGATCACGGCGGCCATGGGGACCGCGCTGCCCTCGCCGCCGAGGCCGACCAGTGGTGCCGCGAGCGCGCCGACCACCGACTGGATCGTGCCCATCAGCGCGGCGGCCGTGCCGGCGTGGCGGGGGTGCCGGTCCAGTCCGAGGGCGGTGCTGTTGGGCGTCACCATGCCCAGCGAGCCGACGAAGACGATGAGGCTCGCCACCACGACCCACGGGCTGCCGGCCAGCGCGCCGCCGAGCAACCCGGCGGCGGCCACGACGCTGACCACCAGGGTGCGGGCGAGCAGCGTCCGGGGGCCGGACCGGTCGAGCAGGCGTGCGTTGACCTGCCCGGCGGCGACCAGGGCCAGCGCGTTGAGACCGAAGATCAGGCTGAACGTGCCGTCGGAGACCCCGAAGACGTCCTGGAAGACGAACGACGAGCCGGAGATGTAGGCGAACAGGCCGGCGAACGCGAGGGCCTGCGTCAGGGCGTAGCCGAGGTAGACCCGGTCGGCGGCCAGCGACCGCATCGTCCGCACGGTGGCGCCCAGGCCACCGTCGCTGCGGCGCTCCGCGGGCAGCGTCTCGGGCAGCCGCCAGGCCGCCGCGAGGGCGAGCAGCAGGCCGATCGCCGCGAGCGTCACGAAGACCAGGCGCCACGAGCCGAACCGCAGCACCAGGCTGCCGATGCTGGGCGCGGCCACCGGCGCGATGCCGAAGACCAGGGTGAGCCGGGAGAAGTACTTCGCGGCGGCCCGACCCGAGTACAGGTCACGGACGACGGCCCGTGCCACCACCACGCCCATCCCGCCGGCGAAACCCTGGGCGAAGCGCGCCGCGGCCAGCGCGGGGGCGTTCGGCGCGACCGCACAGAGCAGCGACAGCAGAGCGTACGCGGCCACGCCGGCCAGCACCGGGCGGCGCCGGCCCCACCGGTCGCTCAGCGGGCCGGTGACCAGCTGGCCGAGGGCCATCCCGATGAGGCAGGTCGTGAGCGAGAGCTGGATCTGGGCCTGGTCGGCGCCGAGGTCGCGGGTCATCTCGGGGAACGCCGGCAGGTACATGTCCAGCGAGAGCGGCCCGAACGCCGTCAACAGGCCGAGCAGCGCCAGCAGGCCCGGGCCGGTGCGGCCGCGCTCGGCGGCCGGTGGGCGGCCGGACACCGCCGAGGGCATGGTGGTCTGGGCGGTCTGTGCCAACGTAGCGTCTCCCCACGACAACGAACTCGGGGTACTTTAGCTCTGTAGTCAGAGGTATTGCACGGCGAAGTGGGTGAGGTCATGCCGCACGGCGAGGCGACGGCGCGGCTCGGTGCGGTGCTCAGCGACCTGCACCGGTTGCTGCGGCGGGCGACGAACCAGCGGACCAACCGCTCGGCGCTGCCCGACGCCCAGGTTGAGCTGATGCTCCTGGTCGGCGCGCATCCGGGCGTGAGCGTCAAGGAGGCGGCCGGGCGGCTGCGGACCGCACCCAACACCGTCAGCACCCTGGTACGGGACCTCGTGACGGCCGGGCTCATCGAGCGCGAGCGTGATCCGGTGGACGGCCGGGTGGCGCGGCTGCGGGTGACCCCGGCGGCGCGAAACCGGATGGCCGACTACGACCGGCACCGCACGGCGCTGCTCACCGAGGCGCTGTCCCAGCTCGACCCGGACGCCCGGGCCGCGGTGGAGGACGTCGTCCCGCACCTGGACCGGCTTGCCGCGCTGCTCCGCGCACCCTCCTGATCGAAGGACGCGGGCGGCGGAGGTCAGGCCGTGGCGGGCCCGAGCTCGGCGTAGCCGCGGTGGACGGCGACGAGGGCGGCCCGTGGGCCGAACGGCGCGTCCGCGGCGATCCGTTCGGGAGGCACGCCGTCGCTGTGTCCGGCGCGGATCCGGCCCGCCAGCTCGGCGAGCTGCCGCCGCTGCTCCCGCACGAACGCCACGTCGACCGGCGTGCCGTGCCCGGGGATCACCACGGTGGCGGGCGTCGTGAGCCGGAGCACGTCGGTGAGCGCCTCCGGCCACCGCAGCGGGTACGCGTCCTCGAAGGCGGGCGGCCCGCTCTGCTCGACCAGGTCCCCGGCGACCAGCACGTCCGCGTCGGGCACGTGCACCACCAGGTCGCCGTCGGTGTGCCCCGGACCGGGATGGCGTAGCAGCACGCGGCGTCCGCCGACGTCGAGCCGCGCCTCCGTGCCGACGGGGTGCGTGGGCGCCAGCAGCGCCGTGCCGGCCACCGCGGGCGCCAGCTCCGGCCACCCGGCGAGCACCTCGGCGTACGCCTCCCGGCGCAACCGGTCAGGGTCGCGCAGCGCCGCCGCGGCGCGCTCGTGCGCGTACACCGGGCGGGGCGGGTCGGCCGCGAGGACGGCGTTGCCGAAGCAGTGGTCGAAGTGGTGGTGGGTGTTCACCACCGTGCACGGCGCCGTGGTGATCGACCGGATCGCTGCGGCCAGGTCGGCGGCCTGCGCGGCGGTGGACAGCGTGTCGACCACGAGCGCCGCGCCGTCGCCGACGACCAGCGTCACGTTCACGTCGAGCACCGGCTCGGTCAGGACGTGGACCCGGTCGACGACCTCGACGAACCTGCCGGTCATGCGCCGCGGGAGGCGCGTTCCACGAAGCGCTGGCGGTCGACGAGCACCCGCTCGACCCGCCCGTCGGCGACCGTGTCCTCGCCGTCGGTGACACGCACCTCGAACAGCAGCCGCCGCCCGTCGACCGTGGCGAGCCGGGCCTGGGCCCGGACCGTCCGGCCGACCGGGGTCGGGGCCCGGTGGTCCAGCTCGACCCGCAGGCCCACGGTCGTCATGCCGGCCGGCATGACGGTGGCGGTCGCCGCGACCGTCGCCGCCTCGGCCAGCGCGAGGACGCGCGGCGTACCCAGCACGGGCACGTCGCCCGAGCCGACCGCCTGCGCGGTGTCGGCGTCGGTGACGGTCAACTCCACCCGGGCGCTCAGCCCCGGCGCGAACGTGGGCTCCGGCCGCTCCTGCATGGCGACAGCCTAGGGGCCGTCGCGCCGGCTGGCCACGCCCGTCACGCCCGGACGGGTCACTCCGGCACCTCGGGCCGGGACAGGCGTACCTCCTCCAGGTCCAGCCGGTACTGCACCTGCCGCAGCACGCTGTCGTCGATGTGGCGCTCGTCGCGCAGCCGGACCACGGCGGCGCGCTTGTGGGCGAGCACGGCCAGCCGCAGCGCGGTGTACTGCTGGTCGTACCGCAGCGCCGTCGCGTCCTCGCTCTCGCCGCGGCTGGCGCGCAGCACCCGCAGGCGCTTGCGGTACTCCCGGCTCAGCCGGTCGACGACGTCGGGGTCGGTGCCCAGCCCGGCGGCGACGCGCGGCAGCGCGTCGAGCGCCTCCTCGGTGGCGACCCTCTCGGCCAGGTGGAGCTCGTCCTCGGCCCCCGTGTCGCGGGGCAGCCGGGCCCACCGCACCACCACCGGCAGCAGCAACCCCTGCACCACGAGCGTCACCACGATGACCCCGGCGGTGACGAACACGATCGTGTCCCGGTCGGGAAACGGCGCCCCGGACCGTAGCGTCTGCGGCACCGCGAGCGCTGCGGCGAGCGACACCGCGCCCCGGAACCCGGCGATCCCGCTCACCACCCGGGCGCGGGCACCGACCCGGCGCAGTCGCTGCCGGGGCCGCCGGTCCACCAGGCGGATCACGTACGGCGTGGTGAAGTGCCACGCGAACCGTACGCCGATCACGGTCGCCGCGACGACGCCGACCGCCACCAGCCCCCGGGCGACGCCGACGCTGCTCAGGCCCCGGACGGCCGACTGGACCTCCACCCCGATGAGGACGAACAGCGCGCCGTTGAGCACGAACGTGGACAGCGTCCAGAACGCCGTCCCCTGCTGGCGGGTCTCCGCGCGCACCTCGCGGGGGCCGGCCTGGCTCAGCCACAGCCCGGTCACCACGACGGCGAGCACGCCCGAGGCGTGGATCCTCTCGGCGACCAGGAACGCGGTGAACGGTGCCAGCAGGGACACCAGGTTGTCCTGGAGCGGGTCGTGGACCCACCGGCGGACCTGGAGCAGCAGCCACCCGGTCGCCAGCCCGACGAGCGCCCCACCGCCGTACGCGAGCACGAACAGCCACGACACGTGCGGCGTCGTGAGCTGCTCCTCGCCCACGGTGATGCCGACGGCCAGGCCGTAGATGACCAGGGCCGTGCCGTCGTTGACCAGGCTCTCCGCGCGCAACACGGTGACCGTGCGGCGCGGCAGGGCGCGGGCCAGCACACCCACCGCGGTCGCGTCGGTCGGCGCCACGGCCGCGCCGAGCACCCACGCCGGCCCCCAGGGCAGGCCCAGCGCGTGCGCGACCGCCGCCACCGCACCCGCCGTGCCGATCACCAGCAGCGTGCTGAGCAGGACGATGACCCGGAGGTTGCTGCGGATCTCGCGGAGCGAGGTGGTCAGGCTCTCCCAGAACAGCAGCGCCGGCAGGAAGAGCAGCAGGACGATCTCGGGCGGCAGGTGCACGTCGCGCAGCGCGGGGGCGAACCCCAGCAGCACGCCGCAGCCGAGCAGGAGCACCGGCGGGGCGACCCGGAGGCGACGCGCGAGGACGCTGGACACGAGCAGGGCCAGGCCGACGACCACGACGAGTTCGAGACCGAGCAGGATCCGCCTCCTCCGCACACCGCACCGTCGGCTGAGCCTAACGTCGGGCGTACCCCGTGATCCGGTCATCGCCGCCACGGCCGGCCCGGCGACCACGACCCCCTGGGCGGGCGGTCGGGGGCGGGTCCCGGCCCCGCGGAGCCGGTGGTCGGCGGCCGTCGATGCCCGACCCGCCGGGCCGGTGGTCGGCGGTGGTCGATGCCCGACCCGCCGCTAACCTTGACCGCGATGGCCGTCGCGACTGACCCCCAGCCCCCTGCCCGGACCGACCCGCCCGCGTCGCCCGACGGCGGGCGTCGCCGCCTCGTCGCCATGGGAATCTGGGGCGTCGCCTTCGTGGTCGGCTGGCTGGCCATCGGGCTGCCCACCGACCCCGCGTACGCGTTCATCTGGATCTGGGCGGCCACCATCGCGTGGAACTCGTCCCGGCCGTGGCGCAGCCACCTGCGCTTCGCCCGCGACTGGGTGCCGGTGGTGGTGCTCTTCGCCGTGTACAACCTGTCCCGCGGGTTCGCCGACAACGGCGCGGTGCCGCACGCGTACGAGCTGGTCGCCGCCGACCGGTTCATGTTCGGCTGGGCGACCGGCGGGCAGGTCCCGACCGTGTGGCTGCAACAGCACCTCTACCGGCCGCAGGTGCAGTGGTGGGACGTGCTGGTCAGCTGGGTCTACTTCTCGCACTTCGTCGTCGCGCTCACCGCCGCCGCGGTGCTCTGGCTGCGCAACCGGGCCCGCTGGGGCGCGTACATGCGGCGGTGGGGTTTCCTCTGCGCCGCCGGCCTGGTGACGTACTTCGTCTACCCGGCGGCACCGCCCTGGTGGGCCGCGCAGAACGGGCTCATCGAGGAGGTGGCGCGCATCTCGACCCGGGGGTGGAAGGAGTTCGGGATGCACGGTGCCGGCAACCTGCTCAACGCCGGCCAGATCGCCTCGAACCCGGTCGCCGCGATGCCGTCGCTGCACACCGCCTGGGCGCTGTTCGTGGTGCTGTTCTTCCTGACGGCGACGCGCCGGCGCTGGTGGCCGCTGCTGCTCGCGTACCCGCTGGCGATGACCTTCACCCTCGTCTACTCCGGCGAGCACTACGTGATCGACGTGCTCGTCGGCTGGGCGTACGTCGGGCTGACGTTCCTCGTGGTCGGCCTCGCCGAGCGCTGGTGGGCCGCCCGGCGGTCCCGCCGCCCACGGAGCGACGAGCCAGCCCCGCCCGCCGACGCAACCCCAACCGCCGACCCACCCCCCGTCCCCGCAACCCGCTGACCCCGCGCCTCGCTCTCGGCGATCATGCAGTTGTGGTGGTGGACGAAAGGTGCATACCGCCGCCGATCGCCCACCACAAGTGCATGATCGACAGGCGGGAGGGGCACGCGCCAGCGGGAGGGGCCGCTTCAGGCAGTGCGGCGGGCCGTGTGCGTTCGCGCCGTCAGCTCGGCGGCCAGCGCCCACGCCTCGGCGAGATCGCGGTCCTCGGCCGCCGCGCCCGCACCACCGGCCGTGTCGACGTGCACGGTGGCCAGCCCGAGTCGCCGCTGCACCGGCCCCTGCACCACCCGGACGCTCTGGATCCGGGCGTACGGCACGACGGTGAGCTGCCGGGTCAGCAACCCGGACCGGACGGCGACGACCCGCTCGTGCAACCCGGCGCCCAGCGCGCCCCGGCCCAGCGGGTGCAGCCAGCGCGCCCGTGGCGGCGGCGGGGTGAGCGGCAACGCGGCCAGGGCGACCCCCGGCAGCACCTCGCCCACGATCATCTCGGCGGTGGGCAGGTCGCCGACCGGAAGCAGCCGGTCCGGGCGGTTGCGCTCGTCGCTCTCGCCGACCGAGTAGCCGGCCACCTCCAGCCGGAGCCGGAGCCAGCCCTTCATCCGCCACAGCAGCGGCCAGGTGGCACGCACGGTCTGCACCCGGTGCAGCGGGACGGTCTGTGCCCGGGTCTCCAGCAGCCCGTTGCGTACCCGTAGCGTGCTCTCGTCGCGGGCGAGCCGGAAGTTCCAGTCGTCGAGGACCCGGCGTACCGGCTGGAGCACCACACCGGCCATCGCGGTGAGCGTGCTCGCGACCGCGATGAACGACCAGGAGTCCTCCGACAGGAACTGAACCACCACGAACGCCACACCGAAGGGCAGCAGGAACGCCTGCGGGGTGAGCAGCTGGCTGACCAGCAGATCCTCGTTGCGCACCGCGTGCAGGGGCCGGCCGGCGGGCATCGCCGTCCGCGCGGCCTCCTGGCCTGTCGGGACCGCCTCCGGGCCTCCGGCCGCACCCGCGGGCGCCACCGCGCCGCCCGGCTGCCCGGCCCGGCCGGCGAGCGCGAGCAGCCGCGCCCGCAGGGCGGCGGCGTCGGCGACGCTGAGGTACGCGAGTGGCGCCTCGGTCTTGCCGCCGCCCACCACCTCCAGCCGCAGCTCGGCGAGGCCGGTGAGTTGGGCGAGCAGCGGCCGGACCACCTCGACGGCCTGCAGGCGTTCCAGCGGGATGGCGCGGGTCCGCCGCCAGAGCAGACCCTCGTACACGCGCAGTTCCCGGCCGACCACGTGGTAGCCCGTGTTGTACCAGCTGATGACCGAGAGCACGGTCGCGCCGAGGGCCAGGACGACCACCATCGCGGCGAACCAGCCGAAGCCCACCCGGGACAGGGTCGACCAGGAGAGCCCGGCGATCACCACGACCAGAGACTTCGCGCCGTGCAGCGCCGGGCTCAGCGGGTGCAGTCGCTGCCGGGGCTCCTCCGGCTCCCCGCCCGGGTGCGGACCCGGTCGGGCGTACGGACCCGGCGGCGGGTACGGCCCGGGCGGCCACGGCGCGCCGGGCTGGGGCGCGGACGGGTACGGCCCGGGAGCCCAGGGCGGCCCGCCGTGGGGCGCCGCCGGCGGATATGGCCCGGAACCCGGGTGCGGCCCGGAACCCGGGTGCGGGCCCGGTCCCGGATACGGCCAGGGACCGGGATACGGAGGCACGCCGGGATGCGGCCCCGTACCGGGATGCGGCCCCGGACCGGGATACGGGCCCTGCGGCCCCGGGCCGGTCATCGGACCGGCTCCGCGGTCGCCCGGCCGGATCGCGCGGTCACAGCCCCTCCGCCCGGTCCTCGCCGAGGGCGGTGAGCCGGTCGCGCAACCGCGACGCTTCGGCCGGGCGCAGCCCCGGCACCCGGGCGTCGCTGGCGGCCGCGGCGGTGTGCAACTGGACGGTGGCGAGGTCGAACGCGCGCTCCAGCGGCCCGGCGCTGACGTCGACGAACTGCATCCGGGCGTACGGGACGATGGACAGCCGCCGGACCAGCAGCCCGTGGCGCACCAGCAGGTCGTCCTCGCGCTCGGCGTACCCCCAGGCGCGGACCGCCCGGACGATCGAGATGGCGCGGAGGGCGGTCAGCAGCAGGACGACGGCGAGGCCGAGACCGAACAGCCAGTGCCCGCTGAGCGCCCAGCCGATCGCCACGCCCACGACGACGAACGCGACCCCCGCGCCGAGCCGGAGCAGCTCGACCCAGATCAGGTCCCGGGAGATGGGCTGCCACCGCACCGTCGCCGGCCAGGGCTCCAGCGGGCCGGCGGACGGCGGCGCGGGGACGGGTCGGGGTGGGGACGCTGGGGGAGGCCCGGGCACCGGCGGGGGCGGCCCGGGCGGCGGGGGCGGACCCGCTGGTGGCCCGCCGAAGTCGGTTCCGCTCACCGGGGGGATCCGTTCTGGGCGCTCACGCTTCGAGCGTAGGCGATCCGGGCAGCGGCGCGACCGCACGGAGGAAGCCGCGGGCGTCGAGAAAGTCGCCGAGGGTCTGCCGGTGTGCCGCGCAGGCCAGCCAGGTCTTGCGCCGGTCGGGGTCGTGCAGCCGGGGATTGTTCCACTGCAGCGCCCACACTGCGGGCGCGCGGCACCCCTTGGCCGAGCAGATCAGCGGCTCGTCGGCGGGAGAGGGGGTGCTCATCCCGGCCAGTCTAGGGCGGCGGGACGGAAAGGATGAGCGCCGGGCGGCCACGGGGGGAGCCGCCCGGCGACGGGTGAATCGTACACGCGCCGGGCCCGTTCCTGTCCACCCCGAGTGTGGGGATTCGGTCGGCACGGACGGCGTGGCGAAAATCGGCTTCACCCCACCTCGGTTCTCAGCCGGGCATGCGAGTCTTGATACGCACCACGCCGCGACAACCGATCATGCTGTGGAGGACCGGTGGCCCAGCCGACCACGCCCGACGCCCCGACACCGAACGGGGCGGCACCGCAGACGCCCGCAGCGGTGACCACCCCCGCCGAGGACGCGACCCTGCTGGAACGGGCGCTGTTCGAGATCAAGCGGGTGATCGTCGGGCAGGACCGGATGGTGGAGCGGATGGTCGTCGCGCTCCTCGCCCGCGGTCACTGCCTGCTCGAGGGTGTGCCCGGGGTGGCCAAGACCCTCGCCGTCGAGACCCTCGCGAAGGTCGTCGGCGGCTCGTTCGCCCGGGTCCAGTTCACACCGGACCTGGTGCCCGCCGACATCATGGGCACCCGCATCTACCGGCAGTCCAGCGAGAAGTTCGACGTCGAGCTCGGCCCGGTCTTCGTGAACTTCCTCCTGGCCGACGAGATCAACCGGGCGCCCGCGAAGGTGCAGTCGGCGCTGCTGGAGGTCATGAGCGAGCGGCAGGTGTCCATCGGCGGCGAGACCCACCGGGTACCGGACCCGTTCCTCGTGATGGCCACGCAGAACCCGATCGAGCAGGAGGGCGTCTATCCGCTGCCGGAGGCGCAGCGGGACCGCTTCCTCATGAAGATCGTCGTCGGCTATCCCACCGACGCCGAGGAACGCGAGATCGTCTACCGGATGGGCGTGGCGGCGCCCGAGCCCTCGCCGGTCTTCGCCACGGCCGACCTGATCGCGCTGCAGCGCAAGGCGGACCAGGTGTTCGTGCACAACGCCCTGGTCGACTACGCGGTCCGGCTGGTGCTCGCCACCCGCGCCCCGGCCGAGCACGGCATGCCGGATGTCGCGCAGCTGATCCAGTACGGCGCGAGCCCGCGTGCCTCGCTCGGCCTCGTCCGGGCCACCCGCGCGCTGGCGCTGCTGCGGGGCCGCGACTACGCGCTGCCGCAGGACGTGCAGGACATCGCCCCGGACATCCTGCGTCACCGGCTGGTGCTCAGCTACGACGCGCTCGCCGACGACGTGCCGGCCGACCACATCGTGCACCGCGTGATGTCCACCATCCCGCTGCCTTCGGTCGCGCCCCGGCAACAGGCGACGCCGCCGCCGGTCGGCCCGCCGCCGGGCGCCGCGTGGCCCGGGCCGCGTCCGTGACCTCGGCCACCCCTCGTCCCGCGCCCGCCGACCGCTCGGAGGCCGTGCTGTCGCGCCTCCAGCTGCTGGTGACCCGCAAGCTGGACGGCCTGCTCCAGGGCGACTACGCCGGGCTGCTGCCCGGGCCGGGCAGCGAGGCGGGGGAGTCCCGCGAGTACCGGCCCGGCGACGACGTCCGCCGGATGGACTGGCCGGTGACGGCGCGGACCACGATGCCCCACGTGCGGCGGACGATCGCGGACCGGGAGCTGGAGACGTGGCTGGCGGTGGACCTCTCCGCGAGCCTTGACTTCGGCACGGGCCGCTGGCTCAAGCGTGAGGTGGTGATCGCGGCAGCGGCGGCGATCACCCACCTGACCGTCCGCGGCGGGAACCGGGTCGGCGCGGTGATCGGCACCGGCAGCGCGACCACCCCGCCGTCGGGCCGCCGCCGCGTCGCCGCCCCGCCCGCCGGGCCCGGCGGGCTGACCCGGCTGCCCGCCCGCAACGGCCGCCGGGAGGCGCAGGGCCTGCTCCGCGCGATCGCCGGCACCGAGGTCCGGCCGGGCCGCAGCGACCTGGGGGCGCTCGTCGACATGCTGAACCGGCCGCCGCGGCGGCGCGGGGTGGCGGTGGTCATCTCCGACTTCCTCGCCCCGCCCGCGCAGTGGTCCCGGCCGCTGCGCAAACTGCGGGTACGCCACGACGTGGTGGCCGTCGAGGTGGTCGACCCGCGTGAGCTGGAGCTGCCCGACGTGGGTGTGCTTCCGGTGGTCGACCCGGAGACCGGGGAGCTGCACGAGGTGCAGACCGCCGACCCGCGGCTGCGCCGCCGCTACGCCGAGGCGGCCGCCGCCCAGCGGGCGGAGATCTCCACCGCGCTGCGTGCGGCCGGCGCCGCCCACCTGCGCCTGCGTACCGATCGAGACTGGCTGCTGGACATGGTGCGTTTCGTGGCCGCGCAGCGGCACGCCCGCACCCGGGGGACGACGCGATGATCCGTTTTCTGCAACCGTGGTGGCTGCTGGCCGTGCTGCCGGTGCTCGCCCTCGCCGCGCTCTACGTCTGGCGGCAGTTGCACCGCCGGGCGTACGCGATGCGGTTCACCAACGTGGACCTGCTGCGCACCGTGGCGCCGAAGGGGCTCGGCTGGCGTCGGCACGCGCCGGCGACCGCGTTCCTGCTCTGCCTGCTGGTGCTGGCCACCGCGCTGGCCCGCCCGGCAATGGACACCAAGGAGCCGCTGGAACGGGCCACCATCATGCTCGCCATCGACGTGTCGCTGTCCATGCAGGCCGATGACGTGGCGCCGAACCGGCTGGAGGCCGCGCAGGAGGCGGCCAAGCAGTTCGTGGGTGAGCTGCCGGAGACGTACAACCTGGGCCTGGTGTCGTTCGCCAAGTCGGCGAACGTGCTGGTGCCGCCCACGAAGGACCGGGACGCGGTGACCAGCGCGATCGACGGGCTGGTGCTGGCCGAGGCGACGGCCACGGGGGAGGCCGTGTTCACCTGCCTTGAGGCGATCCGGTCGGTGCCCGCCGACGGCGCGTCCGGCATCCCGCCCGCCCGGATCGTGCTGCTCTCCGACGGCTACCGGACGTCGGGCCGTTCGGTGGAGGAGGCCGCCGCGGCGGCGCAGGCGGCCAACGTGCCGGTGTCCACCATCGCGTTCGGCACCGATGTCGGTCAGGTCGACATCGGCGGGCAGTTGCAGCGGGTGCCGGTGGACCGGCTGGCCCTCGCCGAGCTGGCCGAGACCACGGAGGGGTACTTCTACGAGGCGGCCTCGGTGAACGAGCTGAAGCAGGTCTACCAGGACATGGGCAGCTCGATCGGGTTCCGGACGGAACCGCGCGAGGTGACCCAGTGGTACGCCGGCGTGGCGCTGCTGCTCGCGCTCTGCGCGGGCGCGCTCAGCCTGCTGTGGTCGTCCCGGATGCTGTGACGGCCGGCCGCCCTCGCGGCCGGCCGACGGCGGGTGCGCCTCGGTCGGCCGCGAGCGCGGCGGGTCGGTGACGGGCGCCGGTCAGCGACCGGCGAGGACGAACAGGAAGGCCACCCAGAAGGCGGCGAGGGTGAACCCCAGCGGGGCGACGTAGCGGCTCATGGACAGCTCCGAGTGGCGGCTGGACGGCCCGGGCAGGACGGGCCGTGGGGCGGATCAGGACGCACACACGAAGTCGTGACCGGGCGGCTCCCGGGCCGCGGGCGGCACACGCCGCGACCCCGACCGATGGCCGGGGGCGGGTAGGCGCGGGAGCGGAGCTGGGTCAGCTCACCTGCTGCAGCCGTGGCTCAGCGGAGCTGACGATCGGCCCGGCCACGACTGGAAGGATCGCTATCTCGCACAGCGATCACCTCCTGGAGTCGGCGGGGCTCGGAACGCCCAACATCGTACACCCGCACGGGTGTGGCCGCGCGGCCGGTGGCGCCGCCCACGCCGCGGTGGACGAGCACCGCCAGCACCAGGACGAGAAACGGCAGCCAGCAGCCGCGGGCCAGCAGCCAGCCGGGCCCGTCCGGGGCGGTGTGCAGTCCCGGGAGCGCCCCGGCGGTCCGGGCGGCCAGCACGGTGACCCCGACCAGCACGGGTTGGTGCCAGAGGTAGATCCGCATCGCGTTCCGGTTGACCGTCGCCACCGCCCGGCCCGGCAGCGGCCGGTCGGCGAGCCGCAGCAGCGCCGGACGGGCCAGCAGGCCCAGCCCGATCTGGCCGGCCGCCAGCGCGACCGCGACCAGCGACGGCGGATGCAGGTTGGAGATCCCGGCTCCGGGCACGCCGACGGCGCTGGCCGGGTAGCCGGCCGCGAGGAGCGCCGCGAGCACGACGGCGCCGCCGGCCGCGAGCGCGGCGGCGGGCCGACGGCCGGTGAGCCGCCCGTCGGCGTGCGCGAGACCGAGCAGGTAGGGCACCGCCCAGGCGGCGAGCAGGGTGACCGGCAGCAGAGCGCCGACGTCCGGGAACAGCCGGGCGGCAAGGTCCGACCCGGCCACCGCGGCGACGGCCGGCGCCGCGCAAAACCACGGGCCGAAGCGGCGTACGGCGGCGCGCAGCGGGCCGGTCAGCGCGACCAGTGCGGCGAACGGCAGCAGGAACCACAGTGGACTCACCGCGAGGGTGAGCGCGACGGCGAGCGTGTCGTCCGGCGTGCCGGCCACGGTCGCCACCAGCAGGACGGCGGCGCCGGTGCCGAGCATCGCCACGGTGGGCAGCACGAGGCGGAGCAGGCGGCGGGCGAGCCAGCTCCCCGTCCCGCCGGGGTGCCGGGCGGCGGAGCGGGCGGAGGCGTAGCCGGCCGTGAAGAAGAACAGGCCGAGGGTCTGCAGCACCCAGGTGACCGGTGCGAGGCCGGGCATCGCGACCAGGGGGCTGGCCTGGTGCAGCGACCCGTCGGAGCCGAGCACCAGCCCGGTCACCAGCCAGTGCCCGAGCACCACCCCGGCGACGGCGTACGCGCGCAGCGCGTCGCACGCCCGGTCCCGCGTCACCGGGCCACCCCCGTCGGCTCGGTGGCCGGCGTGCCGGTGGCGCCGGTGAGCGCGATCGACGCCACCGCGGCGAGCGTGGCGCTGCCCGGCACGAGGTAGCCGTCATGCCCGTGCACGCCGGTCACCGGCAGGCGGCGGGCGCCGAAGGCCGGATCGGCCGGACGCCGGCCGTGCCCGAGACCGGGCAGCCGGACCGCCGGGACGCGGCGGATCCAGTCGTCCGGCGCCTCGGCCGCCCACACCCGCCGTGCCGGGCCGAGCGACGCGGCCCGGTCCACGCCGGAACCGACGCCGCCGAGGCTCACCACGTCGGTGACCTGGGCCGGTGCGCCGGCCGCCGCCATCCCGACGACCACCGCGCCGTAGCTGTGCCCGACGAGCGTCAGGGTGGCCGACGGACGGTGTGCGGCCAGGCCGTGGAGCAGGTCGCGGAGCGCGGCGGCGCCCCGGCGAGCGTCCGCGGTCGCGGCGGCGGCGAGCACCCCGTCGGGCGGGTCGTAGCCGAGCCAGGCCAGCACGGCCACCCGCGCGCCCGGGTCCGTCGCGCGCGCCGCCCGGTACAGCTCGTCCGCCTGCACGGCCGGCGCGCGCCGGGGCACCCCGCCCAGCCCCCGGTCGAAGTCCCGCAGGGTACTGCCCACGCCGGGGACCAGCACGACGATCCGCTCCGCCGTGGCCAGGTCGCCGCGGACCTCGACGGCGCGCCCGTCGCCCCGCGGGTCGAACAGCAGGAACCGGCGGCCCTGGGCCGCCCAGCCGGCGTACGGGGGACCGGCCGCGCGCATCGCCGCCGCCGTGACCGGGTACGCCTCGACGAACCCCGCCGCGGCCACCGGCTCCGGCCGGCCGGGCAGGACCAGACCCGTGCCGAGCAGGGCGGCCACGGCAACGCGGGTGGGGCCTCTCCAGTGCATCGCGTTCTCCCTTCCGGTTCTTCGGAGGGAGAGTGCGGCGCGGGCCGCCGTAGGCGCGTCACGCCGGGGAGCCCACCGTGGGGCCCTACCGGGGTGCTACTCGCCGGCGGCGACCAGACCCGTCTCGTACGCCAGCACGACGGCCTGCGCCCGGTCGCGCAGGTGCAGCTTCGCGAGAATCCGGCCGACGTGCGTCTTCACGGTCTGCTCGGCGACCACCAGGTCGGCGGCGATCTCCTGGTTGGAGCGGCCGCGGGCGATGAGCCGCAGCACGTCGGTCTCCCGCGCGGTCAACGCGGCCAGTTCGGTGGGGCGGGGCCGGCGCCGCTCGGGGCGCGCCGCGAACTCGGCGATCAGGCGGCGGGTGACCGCCGGGGCGAGCAGCGCGTCGCCGGCCGCGACCACGCGTACCGCGTGCACCAGGTCGGCCGCCGGTGCGTCCTTGAGCAGGAAGCCGCTCGCCCCGGCGCGCAGCGCCTCGTAGACGTAGTCGTCCAGGTCGAAGGTGGTGAGGATGAGTACGCGGGGCCGTTGCGCGGGCCGGTCGCCGAGCAGCTTCCGGGTCGCGGCCAGCCCGTCCAGCACGGGCATCCGGACGTCCATGAGCACCACGTCCGGATCGAGCTGGCGGGCGGCGGCGACCGCCTGGGCGCCGTCGGCGGCGTCGCCGACCACGAGCAGGTCCGGTTGGGCGGCCAGCAGCGCGCCGAAGCCCTGTCGCACCATCGCCTGGTCGTCGGCGATCAGGACACGGATCACGAGGTGATGTCCTCTCCGTCACAGGGCAGCCGCGCGTGCACCGCGTAGCCGCCGTCGTCGGTCACTCCGGCGGTGAGGGTGCCACCGAGGGCGACGGCGCGTTCCCGCATGCCCGTCAACCCGTGCCCGCCGCCACGTCCGTCCGGGCCCGGGGCGCCGGTGCCGTCGTTGACGACGCGTACGGCCAGCTCGCCGGCGTCGGCGCGGACCGTGACGCGCACCGCGGCCCCGGCGGCGTGGCGGGCCGCGTTGGCCAGCCCCTCCTGCACGATCCGGTACGCGGCCAGGCCCACCGGCGCCGGAAGGTCGGTGGGCACGTCGGCGTCGAGCGTCACCGCCATGCCCGCGCGCTGCGCGGACGCCACCAGGGCCGGCAGGTCCGCGAGGTCGGGCTGCGGGTCGGTGCGGGCCTGCTCGGAGTCGCTGCGCAGCACGCCGAGCAGCCGGCGCATGTCGGTCAGCGCGGCCCGTGCCGAGCCGGCGATGGCGGCGAACTCGTCCCGCGCCGGGTCGGGCACCTCGCCGAGCCGGTACGGGGCGGTCTCCGCCTGCACGGCGATCATCGACATGTGGTGGGCCACTACGTCGTGCATCTCCCGGGCGATGCGGGTGCGCTCCTCCAGGACGGCGCGCCGGGCCTGCTCCAGCTCGCTGCGCTCGGCCTGCTCGGCCAGCGCCCGGCGCGTCGACACGTTGCGCCGGATCAGGTCGCCGAGGATGAGCAGCACCACGAACAGCAGGCAGATCCCGACCTGGTTGCGCGGCGCCACGAAGATCCAGACGGGGAGCAGGCTGAACAGCCCGATCCAGGCCAGCACGGCCCGGTCGACACGGGAGGCCACGACGACCAGCACGCCGAGGATGATCAGGATCTGGGTGGGGCTCCACGGCCAGTCGTCCGTCGGCCGCCGGTTGAACGTGCCGAACAACTGCCCGACGAACATGATCCGCCAGGCCCAGAGCGGCCGGGCCAGCAGGAGCGGCAGGGGCGCGACGGTGAGGAACGCGATCAGCCAGGCGGTGGCGGTGGGCAGTTTCCGCGAGTCGAGCAGGAACTGCGCGGTGATCAGGGTGAGCCCCACCAGCGCCAACAACCCGACCGTCGAGGCGACCGCGGCCAACCGGGGCCAGCGTCGCCGCGGGAGCCGGACCGCCGGGTAGTCCGGGCCGGCCCACAAGCGGCGCAGGGCCGCGCCGGCGACGCGGAGGGGAGTGGGATCCATCCCCCGCAGGGTAGTTCGGCGCGCCGCGCGGGTCGTGCGTCCCCGGGGTGATCCCGCGGGTCGTACCCCGGTATGACGTGGGGCTGGTTAGTGATTACCGTGCGGTAGCGCCTAGTCTCCATGCCGCAGCGATCTTTGGAGGAACCACGGTGTCTCGAACAGTGCTGGTTACCGGAGGTAACCGGGGGATCGGCCTGGCCATCGCGCAGGCCTTCGCCAAGCAGGGCGACCGCGTGGCGGTGACCTACCGCAGCGGCGAGGCGCCCGAGGGGTTCTTCGGTGTGCGCTGCGACGTGACCGACGCCGAGTCGGTGGACGCCGGCTTCACGGCGATCGAGGCGGAGCTGGGGCCGGTCGAGGTGCTGGTGGCCAACGCCGGCATGACCGACGACACGCTGCTGATGCGGATGTCCGAGGAGCAGTTCAGCCGCGTCCTCGACACCAACCTCACCGGTGCGTTCCGCTGCGCCAAGCGCGCGTCCACCAAGATGCTGCGGGCCCGCTGGGGCCGCATGATCTTCATCTCGTCGGTGGTCGGCCTCTCCGGCGGCGCCGGTCAGGTCAACTACGCCGCCAGCAAGGCCGGCCTGGTCGGCGTGGCCCGCTCGATCACCCGGGAGCTGGGCAGCCGCAACATCACCGCGAACGTCGTGGCGCCCGGCTTCATCGACACGGACATGACCGCCGTGCTGTCCGAGGAGCGCAAGGCCGAGATCCGCAAGTCGATCCCGGCCGGCCGGATGGCCCACCCGGACGAGGTCGCCGCGGTCGTCACCTGGCTGGCCGGTGACGGCGCCGGCTACGTCTCGGGCGCCGTCATCCCGGTCGACGGCGGCCTGGGCATGGGCCACTGACGATCACCACACAGGACGGAGGAACCCGGCATGTCCGGACTGCTGGCCGGTAAGCGGCTGCTGGTCACCGGCGTCATCACCGACGCCTCGATCGCCTTCTCGGTGGCGAAGCTCGCCCAGGAGAACGGGGCGCAGGTCGTGCTGACCGGCTACGGGCGCCTCTCCCTGGTGGAGCGGATCGCCAAGCGGCTGCCCGAGCCGGCCCCGGTGATCGAACTCGACGTCACGAACCCGGAGCACCTCGCGGGGCTGGCCGACAAGGTGCGCGAGCACGTGGACGGCCTGGACGGCGTGGTCCACTCGATCGGGTTCGCGCCGCAGAGCTGCCTCGGCGGTGGCTTCCTCGACGCCCCGTGGGAGGACGTCGCCACCGCGCTGCAGGTCTCCACGTACTCGTACAAGTCGCTGGCCGTGGCGGCGCTGCCGCTCATGTCCGCCGGCAGCGCCGTGGTCGGTCTCACGTTCGACGCCACCAAGGCGTGGCCCGTCTACGACTGGATGGGCGTCGCCAAGGCCGGCCTGGAGTCCGCCTCCCGGTACCTCGCCCTGCACCTCGGCAAGCAGGGCATCCGCAGCAACCTGGTCTCGGCCGGCCCGCTGCGCACCATGGCCGCGAAGTCCATCCCCGGCTTCGAGCAGTTCGAGGACGCCTGGACCGAGCGCGCGCCGCTGGGCTGGAGCCTCACCGACCAGGAGCCGGCCGCCCGGGCGTGCCTCGCGCTGCTGTCCGACTGGTTCCCGGCGACGACGGGCGAGATCGTGCACGTCGACGGCGGCTACCACGCCCTCGGCGCCTGACCGTCTCCGGTGTCCCCGCCGCCGGCGGGGACACCGGTAGGTGGTGTCGGGCGGGGGCGTCGCCGGGGCCTCCGGGGACGCGGGGAAGAATGGGACCATGGCGTACGACGCGTTGGTGCTGGTGAGCTTCGGTGGCCCGGAGCGGCCCGAGGACGTGGTGCCGTTCCTGCAGAACGTCACCCGGGGTCGGGGCGTGCCGCCGGAGCGGCTGGCCGAGGTCGCCGAGCACTACCAGCACTTCGGCGGCGTCTCCCCGATCAACCAGCAGAACCGGGAGCTGCTGGCCGCGATCCGCGCCGACTTCGCCGCCAACGGCCTGGACCTGCCGGTCTACTGGGGCAACCGCAACTGGCATCCGATGCTCGCCGACACCGTCACGCAGATGCGCGACGACGGGGTGACGCGGGCGCTCGCGTTCGTCACCAGCGCGTACGGCGGCTACTCGTCCTGCCGGCAGTACCAGGAGGACATCGCCGCGGCCCGGGCGGCCGTGGGCGCCGACGCGCCGGTGATCGAGAAGCTGCGCCAGTTCTGGGACCACCCGGGCTTCGTCGAGCCGCACGTCGACGCCGTGAAGGCGGCACTCGACCAGCTCGACCCGGCGAAGCGGGACACCACCCGGATCGTCTTCACCGCCCACTCGGTGCCCGTCTCGATGGCCGCGAGCGCCGGCCCGCACGGCGGCCGGTACGAGGCGCAGCTCCACGAGACCGCCCGGCTGGTGGCCGCGGCCGCCGCGCCCGACCTCCCGTACGACCTGGTGTGGCAGAGCCGCTCCGGCCCGCCGCAGGTGCCGTGGCTGGAGCCGGACGTCAACGACCACCTGACGGCGCTCGCCAAGGCGGGCGCCACCACCAGCGTGGTGGTCAGCCCCATCGGGTTCGTCTCGGACCACCTCGAGGTGGTCTGGGACCTGGACACCGAGGCGCGGCAGACGGCCGGGCAGCTCGGCCTGGACTTCGTACGGGCCGCCACGCCCGGCGTCGACCCGCGCTTCGTGGCGATGGTCCGCGAACTCGTCACCGAGCGGACCGACCCGGACGGGGCGCGGCTGCGCCGCCGCCTCGGCGAGCTGCCGCTGTGGGACACCTGCCCGGCGGTGTGCTGCGTGCCGCCCCGCCGCCCGTGACACCGACCCGCCCCGACACCCTCATGGGAGCAGAGATGCTGGACCGTAAGCCCGTGGAGAGCTGGCTCACCGACATGGACGGTGTGCTGGTCCACGAGGGCCAGCCCGTGCCCGGCGCGCCGGAGTTCGTCAAGCGGCTGCGCGCCTCCGGCAAGCCGTTCCTGGTGCTCACCAACAACTCGATCTACACGCCCCGGGACCTGCAGGCCCGGCTCAGCCGGATGGGGCTGGACGTGCCGGAGGAGGCGATCTGGTCGTCGGCGCTGGCCACCGCCCAGTTCCTCGGCGACCAGCGGCCGGGCGGCACCGCGTACGTCATCGGGGAGGCCGGGCTCACCACCGCCCTGCACGCGGTCGGCTACGTGCTGACCGACTTCGCGCCGGACTACGTGGTGCTGGGGGAGACCCGCACCTACAGCTTCGAGGCGATCACCAAGGCGATCCGTCTGATCAACGACGGGGCGCGGTTCATCTGCACCAACCCCGACGTGACCGGTCCGTCGGTCGAGGGCGCGCTGCCGGCTGCCGGCTCGGTGGCCGCGATGATCTCGAAGGCGACCGGCATCGAGCCGTACTTCGTGGGCAAGCCCAACCCGATGATGATGCGGTCCGCCCTGAACACGATCAACGCGCACTCGGAGAGCACGGCGATGATCGGCGACCGGATGGACACCGACATCCTCTGCGGCCTGGAGGCGGGCCTGGAGACGATCCTCGTGATGACGGGCATCAGTACCCGCGCCGAGGCGGAGCGCTACCCGTACCGGCCGTCGCGGATCGTCGAGTCGGTCGCCGACCTGATCGACGAGATCTGACCGGGCCGGTCAGCGGCGGCGCCGCGGCCGGTCTCTGGCTCCTCCTCAGGGCCGCAGGGGCGCGTTGCAGGCGGCGACCAGGGCCTGCCGGCAGGCGGTGGTCAGCGGCCGCAGGGCGGCGTCGCGCTGCTGCGCCTCGTAGTTGTTGATGGCGCCGCCCGGTGCGGCGTGCCCGGCCAGGGCGAGCACCCGGTCGAGTACGGCGGCCCGGGCGAAGAGCCTGCGGGCGCGCGGGTCGAAGCCTGGCGGCAGGTCGGTGGCGCCGTCCGGCCGGCGCAGGGCCTCCAGCGCGCCGGCCAGTTCGGGCCGCCACTGGGCGACGTCGAGGCGGGTCAGCGCGGCGGTCGTCTCGGCGAGCGCCGCGGCCAGTTCGGCCTCGGCCTCGGCGGCGCCGGGCAGGGAGAGCGACGCCGCGGGCGCGTCGGCCGGCAGCGGGTAGACCCGCCAGAGCACCGTCTCGAAGATGTCCCCGGAGCCCGACGTGTGCGTGCGCACCTGCGGGATCAGCCCCAGGCCACCGGCCACCACCGCCTCGCCCGCGAGCAGCGCGGCGCCCGCGAAGTCGCCCGGGCCGGGCAGCCCCCGGGGGTCGCCGGGCGCCGGCAGCACCAGGCGGATCTCGTCGGGCGAGAGCTTGGCGAGGGTGGGCAGCGCCTCGCCGAGCGGCACGTCGGTCCAGGTGCCGGGCGCGTCGGCGACCAGGTGCTCCTCGTCGCCGGCGATGGCGTCGGCGACCTCGTCAAACGGCACCAGCCCGGCGCGCCACGCGCGTACCCAGGCAACGAACCGGCTCGACCGGCGGGGCGCCAGCGTCGCCGCGCCCGCTGCGGGGGTGGACATGCCGAAAGGGTACGTGGTCACCACCGGCTGTGTCTCGGCTGCCGGCGCGGCGGCGTCGCCTGGCCCGGACTGCCCGCTTCGCCCCCTCCGTGCCCGCCCGGCGGTTCTCGTCGATCATGCCTGGGCGAGGGCTCACAAAGGCGGAAAATCCCGGCCGGTTCGGCGCATGATCGCCGTACGCCCGGGCCGGTGGACGTCACGGGAGCCGGCGGCGTGGCGGCGTGTCGCGGGCGGAGCGGCCCGTTAGCGTGATCCACATGGCGCGGCGGTACGAGAGCGACGTGTTGGCGGGGGACTGGCGGCGGCGCAGGGTCGTGCCGGAGGTGGACGCCGAGCCCGACCTCGTGGTCGAGGACGCCGATTCCGGGTTCTGCGGCGCCGTGGTGGGTTTCGAGTCCGGCGCGGTGGTGCTGGAGGACCGGCACGGCCGGCGGCGCAACTTCCCGCTGCTGCCCGCCGCGTTCCTGCTCGACGGTCAGCCGGTGACGCTGCGCCGCCCGGTGCGCGGCCCCGCGCCGGCTCCCCGCCGCCGGACGGCCTCCGGTTCGATCGCATTGGACGGGGTACGCGCCCAGGTCGCCAAGGCGAGCCGCATCTGGGTGGAGGGCGTGCACGACGCCGCGCTGGTCGAGCGGATCTGGGGTGACGACCTGCGGATCGAGGGCGTGGTGGTCGAGCCGTTGGACGGCATCGACGCCCTGGAGGCCGAGGTGCGCGCGTTCGCGCCCGGGCCGGGCCGGCGGCTCGGTGTGCTCGTGGACCACCTGGTGCCCGGCTCGAAGGAGAGCCGGATCGTCGCGACCGTGACCTCGCCGCACGTGCTGGTGACCGGCCACCCGTACGTCGACGTGTGGCAGGCGGTCAAGCCGGCGGCGCTCGGCATCGCCGCGTGGCCGGTGGTGCCGCCGGGGCGGCCGTGGAAGGAGGGGGTCTGCGCGGCGCTGGGCGTGGCCGAGCCGGCCGACATGTGGCGGCACATCCTGTCCCGCGTGAATTCCTTCGCCGACGTGGAGACGCCGCTCATCAACGCGATGGAACGCCTGATCGACTTCGTGACCGAACCCGCCTGAGGCCCTGCGGGCGCGGGTCAGGGCTCCTGGTCGGGTGTTCGGGTGAACAGGAACGTGGCCATGTCCAGTGCCGTGACGGCGCCTGACTCGTCGCGTTGTGCCGCGAGGATCTCGCCGTTCTCCGGGCCGGTGCGGCCCCGCCAGCGGTCCGGGCCCTCGGGCACGAACCGGCTCTCCCGCTCGCCCCGCATGAGGAGCACCAGCTCTCCGGCGGTCGCGTCCCAGGTGACGTCGAGGGGTACGCCCATCCACCACCAGCGGCCGCTCAACTCGGTCACCTCGCCGGGCGGGGTCGCGGCGGTCGGGACCCAGGGCCGCGCGAGCGGCGGTTCGGCGTCGAGGACGGCGG
The DNA here is from genome assembly GCF_003626655.1 of Micromonospora costi. Taxonomy (GTDB): domain Bacteria; phylum Actinomycetota; class Actinomycetes; order Mycobacteriales; family Micromonosporaceae; genus Micromonospora; species Micromonospora costi. The sequence goes on along the minus strand of NZ_RBAN01000002.1, from coordinate 408,021 downwards.
TGAGGATCCGCCGCCCCAGGCTCCCGATGGCGAAGCCGTACGCGTTGGCGTAGCCGACCACGGCGGTGCGGCTCGGGCGGTGCACGGCGAGGGCGGCTACGTACCCGGGCATCGAGCCGCCGTGCCCGACGTACACCCGGTCGCCGTCGCGGTACAGCTCCAGCCCGAGGCCGTGCCCGCCGGTCCACGAGTCGAGATCGCTGATCACGACCGGTGCGCACATCTCGGTCAGGGTGTCGGGCGCGAGCACGGCGGGCGCCGGGCCGGCCAGGAACGCCGCCCAGCGGGCCAGGTCCGTGACCGTCGACCAGAGCTGGCCGGCGGGGGCCATCGCGCCCGTGTCGGTACGCGGCTCCTCGCGCAGCGTGCCGTGCCACGGGTGCACCACGTAGCCGCGGGCGAAGGGCTCGGTGGCCTGGTACGTGGTGCGGTCCATGCCCAGCGGATCGAGGATCCGCTCCCGCAGCAGCTGCGCCCACGGCGTGCCGGTGATCCGCTCCAACACCCCGCCGAGCAGGCCGTACGCCAGGTTGGAGTAGTGGTACGACCGGTGCGGCGGGTACGCGATCTTGCCGGCGTCGACCCGGGAGAGCAGCGTCGCCAGGTCCACGCCCTCGGCCCGCTCCCACCAGTCGCCGTCGGGCTCGCGTTGCAGGCCGCTGGCGTGCCCGAGGAGCTGCCGCAGGGTGAGGTCGCCGATCCCGGTGCCGGGCAGGTGCTCCTCGAGCCGGTCGTCGAGGGCCAGCCGGCCGGCGTCGCGCTCCTGCATCACCAGCGTGGCGGTCATCGTCTTGCTGATCGAGCCGATCCGGTACTGGAGGTCGCCGTCGGCTCGGGGGTGCCCGCCCGCGACGGCCACGTGTGCCAGATCACCGTCGCGGACCACGCCCATCACCAGCGACGGCGTACGTCCTCGCGCCTGTGCCTGTGAGACCAGGAAATCGACCTGTCGGGCGGTGTCGGGCAGCAGGTACACGGGCTCTCCTCGATCCGGCCGGTGCGGCGCCCGCCCCCGCGGTGCCCGGAGGCGGTGCCGCCGACTTTACTGATCTTCGCGGGGCAGCCGCGCGTGCATTCGCGTGTCACGATCGTGGGGTGGACGCCGTGCTGTGGATCGTGTTGGGTGTGCTGCTGGCGGTCGCCGAGATCTTTACGACGACGCTGTTCCTGATCATGTTCGCGGCCGGCGCTTTCGCGGCCGCCGGGGCGGCGGGGCTCGGTGCGCCGCCCGCCGTGCAGGCGCTGGTGTTCGCGGCGGTCTCGGCACTGACCGTGGCGGTGGTGCGGCCGGTCATCCGGCGGCACCGGCGTCCCGCGTTGGAGAGCGGCGAGCAGCCGTTCGGGGTCGAGGCCCTCGAAGGCGCCAGCGCGCTGGTGCTGGAGCGGGTCGACGCCGAGCACGGCCTTGTCAAGATCGACGGTGAGTTGTGGACCGCCCGGCCGTACGACGTGACGCAGTCGTTCGAGACCGGTCAGCGGGTGCGGGTGATAAAGGTCAGGGGCGCAACGGCCCTGGTGTGGCAGGACGACGTTTCGTCCGCCGGCGAGCTGCCGGAAGCGGGAGGGTGAACGGGATGACAGCGATAACGGTGCTGGTGATCGCCGTGGCGTTGATCGCCGTGGTGACGCTGGCCAAGGCGGTGCGGATCGTGCCGCAGCAGCGCCAGGACGTGGTGGAGCGGCTGGGAAAGTACAAGCGCACCCTCAACCCGGGCCTCAACCTGCTGGTGCCGTTCATCGACGCGGTACGCACCAAGGTCGACATGCGCGAGCAGGTGGTCAGCTTCCCGCCGCAGCCCGTGATCACGTCCGACAACCTGGTCGTCTCGATCGACACGGTGCTCTACTTCAAGGTCGTCGACTCGGTCCGGGCCACGTACGAGATCTCGAACTTCCTCCAGGCCATCGAGCAGCTGACCGTCACGACGCTGCGTAACGTCATCGGCTCGCTGGACCTGGAGCGGGCGCTGACCAGCCGGGAGGAGATCAACCGGCACCTGTCCGGCGTGCTGGACGAGACGACCGGCCGGTGGGGCATCAAGGTCACCCGGGTCGAGATCAAGGCGATCGAGCCGCCGCCGAGCATCCGCGACTCCATGGAGAAGCAGATGCGCGCCGAGCGTGACCGCCGGGCCGCGATCCTGAACGCCGAGGGTCTCAAGCAGTCGCAGATCCTCACCGCCGAGGGTGAGAAGCAGGCGGCCGTGCTCCGCGCCGACGGTGACCGGCAGGCCCGGATCCTCCAGGCCGAGGGTCAGGCGAAGGCGATCCGTACCGTCTTCGACGCGATCCACCAGGCCAACCCGAGCCAGAAGGTGCTCGCCTACCAGTACCTCCAGGCCCTGCCGCAGATCGCGAACGGCACCGCCAACAAGGTGTGGATCGTGCCGGCCGAGCTGACCAAGGCGCTGGAGGGCATGGGCGGCGCGCTGGGCGGGCTGGCCGGCATGGTCGGCGACGCGCCGTCGCCGGAGGCCAGCAAGGGCGCCGGCGAGGTGGAGCGGGAGGCCGCCGAGGCCGCGCAGGCGGCCGCCAGCGCCGCCCAGGAGATCCACGACGAGGTACGCGTCGCCGAGGCGCAGGCCACCGGCGGCACCCCGAAGGGGCTTCCCGCGCCGGAGCCGGTGTCCCCGACGAGCCTGGTCAACGACCCGGCCGACCAGCGCGAGCGCGGCTGACCCGACGCGCACGCCCGGCGGTGACCGGTCGGTGTACGCGCCGGCAGGGCACCGCCGGGCCGTCCGGGTCCCGGCGGACCGCCCGTCCGGATCGCGGACGGAAATACGAATATGTCTCATGGGGCGCTCCGGTGCCTGCCACCATCGGTCCGAGGACGGGTGGTGACCAGGCAGGGGCGCCCCGGCGCGTCCCGCACCGCTCGTGCAGGAGCGAGGTGACGCATGAAGGATCCGGCGAAGCGGTTGTGGTCCTCGGCCCCGGTTCCCGGCGCGCACGACCCGACGGGCCCGCTCGGCAGCCGGCGTACCGGCGGCGGATTCGGGGTGCTGCCGTTCGTCGGTGAGCCGAGCGCTCCCGGCCCGGCGACGAACGCCAGCTGGGCCTGGTCGGTACGCCGGTTCGCCCGCGCGGTCGTGTGGCTGCTCCCCGCGTACGCCGTGCTCTACGGCGTGGTGGCCATGGCCAGTGACGGCGGGGTGGGTAACGACCCGTACCCCGCCGACGGCCGGCCGCTCTACCTGGTCGGCTGGGTGGCCGCCGTCTGGCTGGGCCTGCTCGCCCTGCTGGCCCTCACCGGGCTGCTGGCCGCGACGCGTAGCCGCCGGGTCGCCGCCGCCGGCCTGCTGGTGAGCATCGCCGGCACCGTGCTCATGCTGCCCTTCGCCGGGTTCGAGGAGCAGACGCCGGTCTTCGGCACGTCCGCCCGGACGCTGGTCCTCGTGGGCGCCACCTGCTACAGCATCGGCTGGTTCCTCACCGGCTGGTCGGTGGCCCGGTCCGGGACGTTCAGCATGGGCGACGGGGTGATGCTGATGATCGCCGCGCCGCTGCTCGGCCTGGGCGGGGCGTTGGTGGGCTCGCTCCAGACCTTCGGCGCGATCTTCGTGCTGATCGCGGGGATCGGGATCGGCTACCGCTCGGGCCGGCTCGTACCCCGGGACATCGTCCGGGACGCCGCCTCGGCGAGCGTGGCCACGGCCGCCCCGCCGCCGGCGACCCCCGGCGGCCCCTGACCACGATCGCGGCGGGCCCGCGCGGGCGCGGAGGTGGGAAGTTCCTGGTCGGGGGCGGTGAAGTTGCTGACAAACCGGCGCGCGGGCTGGTCGGTTGGTGGCTTTCGTGGCAATCCTGGGGACCATGGCCCCTCTCCGTTCGCCGCTCGCGCGGGTGTTCACCGTGCTGCTCGCCGGCCTGCTCGCCGGTCTCGTCCTCGCGGTGGCCGCGCTGCCCGGCAACCTGCTCCTCGGCATCGCCACCCGGTCGGCGTTCGGGGCGTACGACGCGCTGCCGGACGTCCTGCGCACCCCGGTGACCCCGCAGCGTTCCTACCTCTACGCCAACGACGGTAAGACGCTCATCACCACGTTCTACGACGTGAACCGGACGGACGTCCCCCTCGCGGAGATCGCCCCGGTGATGCGGCAGGCGATCGTCGCGGCCGAGGACCGGCGGTTCTACTCCCACGGCGGGGCGGATCTGCGCGGCCTGGTCCGGGCGCTGGTGGCGAACGTCAAGGGCGGCGGCACGGAGCAGGGCGGATCCACGCTGACCATGCAGTACGTCCGCAACGTGCTCAAGACCGACCCGAGCCGCACCGCCGAGGAGCGGCAGGCGGCCACCGACCAGACCGTGGGCCGCAAGCTCCAGGAGATCCGGTACGCGACCCAACTGGAGAACTCCCTCAGCAAGGACGAGATCCTCAACCGGTACCTGAACATCGCCTACTTCGGCTCCGGGGCGTACGGCGTGGCGGCGGCCAGCCAGCGGTACTTCGGCAAGGAGCCGTCCCAGCTGACCCTCGCCGAGTCGGCCCTGCTCGCCGGGCTCGTGCAGTCGCCGGAGGCGTACAGCCCCATCGACGGCGACAAGCACGCGGCGCTGGCCCGGCGGGCGTACGTGCTCGACTCGATGGTCGACACCGGGGCGATCACGGCCGCGCAGGCCGCCCAGGCCAAGGCCGAGAAGCTGGACCTGCACCCGACCGCGCAGCCCAACGGCTGCACGGCGGTCGCCCAGGGGCACGACGACTGGGGCTACTTCTGCGACTACCTGCGCCGCTGGTGGCTGACCCAGCCGGCGTTCGGCTCGACCGTCGAGGAGCGGGAGCAGGCGCTGCGCCGCGGCGGCTACACCGTGGTCACCTCGCTGGACCCGCAGGTCCAGGCCACCGCGCAGAAGCAGGCCACCGAGGTGTACGGGTACGGCAACAAGCGCGCGCTGCCGATCGCCGCGGTCGAGCCGGGCACCGGACGGGTGCTGGCGATGGCGGTGAACCGGCACTACAGCCTCGCCGCCAACCCGAGCGGGCAGGAGAACTACCCGAACACCGTCAACCCGCTGATCTCCGGTGGCGGCGGTGTCGACGGCTACCAGGCCGGGTCGACCTTCAAGCTGTTCACCATGCTCGCCGCGCTGGAGTCGGGCCGGACGCTGTCCACGGGCTTCGACGCCCCGGCCAAGCTGCCGACCCGCTACCCCGCCGAGGGCGAGGGCACCTGCGACGGTCACTGGTGCCCCGCGAACGCCAACCCGGAGTGGATGGACGGCTACCGGATGATGTGGGACGGCTTCGGCCGCTCCGTCAACACGTACTTCGTCTGGCTGGCCGAGCAGGTCGGCCAGGACAAGGTGGTCGAGATGGCGCAGCGGCTCGGCATCACGTTCCGGGCCGACGCGGACGCCGAGTTCGCCCGCAACGACGCGGCAAACTGGGGCTCGTTCACCCTCGGCGTCGCGGCCACCACCCCACTCGACCTCGCCAACGCGTACGCCACCGTGGCCTCCGAGGGCATGTACTGCACGCCGCTGCCGGTGGTCTCGGTGAAGAACGCGAAGGGCGAGAGCGTCCCCGTCACCGACCCCTCCTGCAAGCGGGTCCTCGACACCGACGTGGCCCGGGCCGCCACGGACGCGGCGCGCTGCCCGGTGGGTCAGCAGTCCGCGTACGGGCAGTGCAACGGCGGCACGGCGACCTCGGTGACGCAGATCCTCGACGGGCGTCCGGTGGCCGGCAAGACCGGTAGCTCCGAGGAGAACGCGACCGAGACGTTCGTGGGGTACACCCCGCAGGTCGCCGTCGCCGGCATCGCCGCGAACCCCGACGACCCGACCGACTCGGTGGGGTCCGCGGTGCAGGCCAAGGTGATCGACGCCGTGGCCCGGGTGATCGCGACCGCGGTCGACGGCACGCCGGAGAAGGGCTTCACGGCCCCCAGCCGCGAGCTGGCGGGCGACCCGCGTCGGCCGGTGGAGCGGCCCCAGGCGCGGCAGGACGGCCGGTCCTCGGACGACCGCCGGCCCTCCGACGACCGGTCGCTCCTGGAGCGCTGGTTCGACCGCCGCGGCTGACGCCGGGAGCCCACGCCTGGCCGGCACCCACGCGGGGTGTCGGCCGGCGCGTGCCGACAGGACGCGGGATGCGGTCGTCGCCGGCGGGAAGGCGCGGCGGCGACGCGCGTCGGACGGCCCGTCGGACGCGACGGGCAGCCACTTGGTACGTGTGCGCCCTGTCGAGCTGCCCCAGATCTGAGACTGCGGCCGTCGCACTGCGAAGACCGCGCTGCACCCGTTGCCGACGGCTCTTGCCGACGGCCGTTGATCGGGCCCTTGCCCGACGGCGGCCGTGCTGGACCGGATCGACAGCGTCGCGCTCCGGGCGCGCCTCGATCGTGCCCGGCTGTTCGCGGGCGACCCGTTAGGTGACGCGCCGGCGGCTCGGTATCGCGTGCCCCAGATCTGGGGCAGCTCGACAGGGTGCCGCGTGGTGTCCGCGGGCCGGGGTCCGGGGGCCGCCCTCGACGGCCGGTTGGTGCCGGTGCACTACCAGCGGTAGCGGTGCGCCAGCGGTGCACTGCCAGCGGTGGCGGTTAGCCGCCGCGGGGCGCCGGTGCGGCGGGGGACCGCACGCACCGGCGCCGTCGTGGTCAGCTCGCGGTGCAGCTCGGGGTCAGGGTGCCGGCGGAGCCGTTGGCCTGGAAGCCGAACTCGGTGGTCTGCCCGGCGGTCAGCCGGCCGTTGTAGGCGACGTTGCGGAACTGGACCGCGCCGCTCGGACCGCTGGGCGTGGCGTTCCAGGTGTTCACCAGTGCCGCGCCGGCGGGCAACGTGAGCCCCACCGCCCAGCCGTCGGTGCCGCCCGCGCCCGCGGTGACCCGTACGGTTGCCACGAAACCGCCGTTCCAGGCGTTGACGGTCACCGCAGCCGAGCAGCCGCCGCCCGCCGGCGGCGGCGTGGTGGTCGGCGGCGTGCTGCCGCCGTTGAGGGCGTTCAGCGTGGCGGTGTACGCCGGCTTCTTGTTGCCGGCCGCGTCGAACAGCAGCGGCGTGCCGCTGGCCCGCCACGAGTCGCTGTCCCGGATGCCCCACACGGTGATGCCGGTGCAGCGGGACACGGCGAGGCAGGCGCGCACCACCCGGGCGTAGTTGTCGGCCTGCGCGGTGCCGGAACCCTCGATGTCCAGTTCGGTGATCTGCACGTCCACGCCGAGGTCGGCGAAGCGCTGGAGGTTGGCCTGGTAGTCGGCCGGTACCGGGCTCTGGGCGTTGAAGTGCGACTGGAAGCCCACGCAGTCGATCGGGACTCCGCGGGCCTTGAAGTCGCTGACCATCGCGTACACCGCGTTGCTCTTCGCGTTCTGGCCGTCGGTGTTGTAGTCGTTGTAGCAGAGCTTCGCGCCCGGGTCGGCGGCCCGCGCCGTACGGAAGGCGACCTCGATCCAGTCGTTGCCCGTGCGCTGGAGGTTCGAGTCCCGCCGCCCGCCGCTGCCACCGTCGGCGAACGCCTCGTTCACCACGTCCCAGGCGTAGATCTTGCCCCGGTAGTAACTGGCCACGCGGGTGATGTGGTTGACCATCGCCGACCGCAGCGCGCTGCCGGACAGGTTCTGCACCCACCCGGGTTGCTGCGAGTGCCAGGCCAGCGCGTGGCCGCGGACCCGCTGGCCGTTGGCCTGGGCGCTGGCGACGATGCGGTCGGCGTTGCCGAAGGTGAAGGTGTTCTGCGACGGCTCCGTCGCGTCCCACTTCATCTCGTTCTCCGGCGTGACCATGTCGAACTCGCGGTTGAGGATGCCCACGTACGTGGCGTCGGAGAGCTTGTTGGCCGCCACCGCGGTGCCGAAGTAGCGGCCGCGTTCGGCGGCGGACGCCGCGAGGGTGGTGCCGGCGCTGGCGCTGGGCGCCAGCGCGATCGTCGCGCCCGCGACGAGGACGCCCGTCGCGGTGAGGACCAGCGCGAGGCGCCGGCCCGTCCGCGCGCGGGCCGGTCGGTCCTGCCGGACCGGAGGGTTGCTCATGGGAGTGCCTTTCGAGCGTGGGAGATGACTGGCTGCGACCTCGACCCGGCGCCGCCCATCGCACCTGGCCCGGCCGCGCAGGCAGCACCGGATGCCCGCTGTTCGCGTAACCCGGCCCATCACCCAAAGCTCATCCGCGCACGTCGATGTTAGCCGGGCGGTCCGGAAGGCTCAACCGACCCCCGGACGGCCGTCCGGCAGAATCGTGCGGTGCACGTCCACCAGATCACCGACCCCGACGACGAGCGGATCGCCGACTACCGCGCGCTCACCGACGTCGAGCTGCGCACCCGCTGGGAGCCCCCGCACGGCCTGTTCATCGCCGAAGGGGAGCTGGTGCTGCGCCGGGCGCTGCGCGCCGGCTACCCGGCGCGCTCGTACCTTGTCGACGCCAAGCGGGTCGACCAGCTCGCCGACCTGGACACCGGCGACGCGCCGGTCTACGCCGCGAGCCAGGAGGTGCTGCAACGGGCCACCGGCTTCCACGTACACCGGGGCGTGCTGGCGTCATTCCGGCGCCGGCCGCTGCCCTCGGCGGCCGAGGTGCTCGCCACCGCGCGCCGGATCGTGATCCTCGAGGACGTCAACAACCACACGAACCTCGGTGCGATCTTCCGCGCCGTGGCCGCGCTCGGCGTGGACGCGGTGCTGCTCTCGCCGTCCTGCGCCGACCCGCTCTACCGGCGCAGCGTCCGGGTCAGCATGGGTGAGGTCTTCGCCGTGCCGTACGCCCGGCTGGAACCCTGGCCCGGCGGGCTGGCCGAGGTCCGCGCGGCCGGCTTCACCGTGCTCGCCATGACCCCGGCGCCCGACGCGGTCCCGATCCAGCGGCTGGACGCGGCGCAGCGGGCGCGGGCCGCCCTGCTGCTCGGGGCGGAGGGGGCCGGGTTGACCCGCGCCGCCATGGACGCCTCCGACGTACGGGTGGTCATCCCGATGCGCCGCGGCGTGGACTCACTCAACGTGGCCGCCGCCACCGCCGTGGCCTGCTGGGAACTGGGCCGCGACGACCCCTGGTGAGGGCGGCGCCCGCCCTCACCAGGACACCGGTCAGAGGTACGTCGACCAGAGACGGCGGCTCCGGTGGGAGCGGCAATGTCGAGCGCCAGAGGTCACGCAGGGTAGCGTGTCGCCCGTGTTCCCTACCGTCCGTGAGGTTCTCGCCCTGGACCCGGTCCGCCACGGCGCCCCGCGCCTGGTCGCCGGTGACGCCGGGCTCGACCGGCCGGTCCGGTGGGTGCACGTGGCCGAGGTGCCGGACATCGCGTCCCTGCTCGGCGGTGGTGAACTGGTGCTCACCACCGGCATCGGGTTGCCCGCCGACGACGCGGGGCTGCGGGCGTTCATCGGCGACCTGGCCGACGTGGGTGTTTCCGGCCTCGTGGTCGAGCTGGGCCGCCGGTACGTCAGCGGTGTGCCCCGGGTGATGGCCGCCGCCGCCGAACGGCGCGGGCTGCCCCTCGTCGAGCTGCGCCGGGCCACCCCGTTCGTCCGGATCACCGAGGCGGTGCACGCGCTGATCGTGGACGCCCAGCTCACCGAGCTGCGGGCCACCGAGGAGATCCACCAGCGGTTCACCGAGCTGTCCGTGGAGGGCGCCGGGCCGGGCGAGGTCGTGCGGCAGGCCGCGGAACTGTCCGGCTGCCCCGTGGTGCTGGAAAACCTGTCCCGGCAGGTGCTCGCGTACGACCCGGCGGGGGAGAGCGCCGAAATCCTGCTCGACGGCTGGGAGCAGCACTCGCGGCGGATCCGACCGGCGGGGCGCACCGCGTACGACGCGGACAGCGGCTGGCTCGTGACCGCCGTCGGCGCCCGCGGACAGGACTGGGGACGGTTGCTACTGCGCTGGCCAGGTGGCGGCGAGCTGGCCACGGCGCGGCCTCGACCAGTGCCCGCCAGCCCGGACGGCGACCCCGGACCGGTGGCCGGCGAACCGGCGCCCGCGTCGCCGGGCGTCCCGCCGACCCGGCTGACCATCCTGGTCGAGCGGGCGGCCTCCACCCTGGCGTTGGGCCGGCTGATCCGCCGCGACGCGGAGGGGCTGGAACGGCAGATCCACCGCACCCTGCTCACCGCGCTGCTCGACCACTCCCTGCCCGTGGACGAGGTGGCACTGCGGGCCAAGGCGCTCGGCGTGACGCTGGACCGGCGGCACCTGGTCGGCGTCATGGTGCGTTTCCGCGCCGACGACCCGGCCGAGAACGGCCCGGCCGCCGACCTGGGCGAGTCGGGCCCGGCGACCGGCCCCGCGCGGTTGCGCGACCTCGCCGAGGCGGTCGGGCAGGCGCTGCGCGAGACGAAGCTCGTCGCGTTGACCAGCGCGGTCGACGACCACGTGGTCGGTGTGCTGCTGGCCCTGCCCGACGCCGCCGCCGAGGACCGGGCGCTCACCGCGTTCGCCACCGCGCTGCGGCGCGCGTGTCTCGACGCGCCCACGACGTCCCGGCCCGACGCACCGGCCCGGGCCGACGGGAGCCGGCCGGACCCGGGGACGCGCCTGCCCGCGCCGCCTCGACACGATTCCGTACCGCGGCAGGCCGGACGGGCCCAGGGCGCCGGCCGGCCGGGAACGGTGATCATCGCGGCCGGTTCGGGCGTGAGCGGCCTGCGCGAGGCCCGCCGTTCGCTCGTCGAGGCCCGGCAGATCGCCGACGCCGCCCGGCGCGACCGGCGCGACCTGCTGATCTTCCGGCTGCCGCACGTCGGGCTCGCCGGTCTGCTGCACCTGCTGCGCGACGAGCCGCGGGTGCAGACCTTCGTCGAACGGGAACTCGGCGCGCTGCTCGCGTACGACGCGCAGCACCCCCGGGAGCAGTTGCTCGACACGCTGCGGGCGTACCTCGAACAGGGCCGGAACAAGTCGGCGGCGGCCGCCGCGGCGCACCTGTCCCGGCCGGCCTTCTACGAGCGGCTGGCCCGCATCGGCCGGATCCTCGACGCCGACCTGGACGCCGTGGACGCCTGCCTCTCCCTGCACGTGGCCCTGCTGGCGCTAGACGCGATCCGCACCCCGTAACCGGTCCCCGCGCCGCCCGGCCCCGGGCCCCCGCCCGGTGATCATGAAGTTGTTGCCCCGACACGCCGGTGCCGGAGGCAATAACTTCATGATCACGCCGGAGGGTCGGCCCGGGGGAGAGCGCCGCGGGAGGAGCGGGCCGTCAGGTCAGGGTTGTCAGGACCTTGGCGTACGCGGGGGGTACGTGGTTCGGGCCGCCGCCGGGAGTGAACACGTCGGAGGTCGCCACGGTCGACCAGGCCGTCTCGGGCACGGCGTCCACGAGGGCGCGCACGACCGGCGCGTCGCGCCACTGCTCCTGCTCGGCGAGCAGGCTGAGCGCCACCACCGACTCCTCGACCTCGCCGACGCACTCGAACGGCTTGTGCCCGTCCACGCCGAGCAGTTCGCGGTAGCCGGGGATCTGGCTCTCGTCGGCGAGCAGATCGCCGCCGAAGATGTGGGTGATCCGCTCCCGGGACATGAACGGCGCCAGGGCCAGGAAGACGAACCGGCACTTCGGGCAGTCGCGGCACCAGCGTTCACTCGGATCGCGCAGCTTGAACGCGGCGTTGCAGCTGGTCACGACGTCGTCGTAGCGGTCGATCCCGGCGAAGAGCCGGGCGATGTGCAGCTCCGACAGCGGCCGCAGCAGGGAGAAGTACGGCTCGGCGAGCCCGGCGTGCTCGGTGAGGGCGGCGCGCAGCAGACCCTCCGCCTCGACGCCCTTGGACCACTGGTGGTTGATCTCGTGACCGTCCCAGATCAGGTTCGGGTCGGACGCGGAGCGCTCGTTGGACATCACCACCGGCCCGAGCCCGTGCAGTACGGAGGTGGCCACGGCGATCAGGGAGTTGATCGCGGTGACCGGGATGTGCCCGTTGCGGGCGCCCGCGGCGTTCAGGTCGAACAGCACCGGGTCGATGCGGCGGCGGGCGGCCAGCGGCGTGAGCCCGGACGCCTCGTTCACGGAGACGATCACGTGGTTCGGGTTGACCGAGAACGGCACCGGGTCGAAGCCGGCCCGGCGCAGGGCCTCCAGCGTGACGATCGAGTCCTTGCCGCCGCCCACGGCCGAGAGCGGCCGGCGGTCGGAGTTGTCCAGCGGCGCGGGCGGCTTCACCGAGCCGTCCGGCAGCTCCGGCGTGAGCTGGAGTACGTGGGGGAGCTGGTTGCGGTACGCGTACTCCCCGAGACCCTTCGTGTAGATCGCGGTGACCAGCTCGGCGGCGGCCGGCCCGAGCGGCGCCGGCAGCACCAGCCGGCCGGGTGCGGCAGCCTTGTAGTAGCTGACCCCGGCCACGACGTGCAGCAGTTCGAGGACGCGGCCGAGGGCGGCGACCTCCTCGTCGGACGGCGACTCCTCAGGCACCGGGAACGTGACCACCTCGGTGAACCGCTGTTCCCCGGCGGGGCCGGTCAGGGCGTAGTCGAACAACGCCTCGCCGGTGGAGACGTCGATCGAGTAGGACGGGAAGGTGAAGGCGTCCATCCGCCGCAGCTGCTCGTAGCGCACACGCCATACTAGGCCCTGGTTCGTCCGGCCGTGTCCGGCTGTGCCGGACCGACCGCCGCACCCGCGGCCCGCCGACCGCCGTCCCGCCCCGGAGGAGATCACCTGTGCGCCTGTCTGACCTGCGCGGACGTAACGTCGCCGTCTGGGGGACCGGTCGGGAGGGCCGGGCGGCTGTGACAGCCATCGCCGCGCACGGCCCGGCCGGGCTGGTCGCCGTCGACGACAGCGCGAACTTCCTCTCGCTGCCCTGGGACGGGCCGCTCGCGGAGGCGGCGCCGCTGGTCACCGGCGAGGAGGGTTTCGACCGGCTGGCCGCCGCCGACGTGGTCGTCCGTTCCCCCGGGGTGCCGCAGACGCACCCGTGGCTGGTGGAGCTGCGTCGCCGGGGGGTCACCGTCACCCAGGGCACCGCGCTCTGGATGGCCGACCACGCCGACCGTACGGTGGGGGTCACCGGCAGCAAGGGCAAGAGCACCACGTCGAGCCTCGTCAGCCACCTGCTGAACGCGGTGGACCGGCCCAACGTCTTCGGCGGCAACATCGGGGTGCCGCTGCTGGACCTGCCCGAGGCCGAGCTGTACGTGCTCGAACTCTCCAGCTACCAGTGCAGCGACCTGACCGACTCGCCCCGCGTCGCCGTGGTCACCGCGCTCTTCCCGGAGCACCTCGACGCGCACGGCGGCGAGGCGCAGTACTACCGGGACAAGCTGAACCTGCTGGCGTACGGGCCGCGCACCGTCGTGGTCAACGGCCACGACCCGCGGTTGGCCCTCGAACTGGGCGACCGGGCGGCGGTGCGTGCCGGCCTGCCGGACAGCGTGCACGTGGCCTCCGGCCCGGACGGCGCGCCCTGGTTCCACCTCGGTGACCAGCCGCTGTTCCCGCGCGCCGTGCTGCCGCTCGTCGGCCGGCACAACGAGGGCAACCTGTGCGTGGCGCTGGCCGTGCTCGACGCGCTCGACGTCGACGTGGTGGCCCGACGGGACACGCTCGCCGTCGCGGTGGCCGGTTTCCAGGGGCTGGCCCACCGGCTCACCGAGATCGCCGACCCGTCCGGGCTCACGTTCGTCGACGACACGCTCGCCACCAGCCCGTACGCCGCCATGCACGCCATCGACGCGTACGAGGGGCGGCCGCTGACCGTCATCGTGGGCGGCACCGACCGGGGGCTGGACTACACCCCGCTGCGCGACCACCTGGCCGAGCGGGAGATCACCGTCATCGGTATCCCGGACAGCGGACGGCGGATCATCGAGGCGCTCGCCGGGCTGCCGAAGGTGCGTACCGAGGTGGTCGACGAGTTGGTCGACGCCGTCCGGCTGGCCCGCGAGGTCACCCCGGCCGGCGGGGTGGTGCTCCTGTCGCCGGCCGCGCCGAGCTACGGCCGGTTCCGCAACTGGGAGCACCGCTCCGAGGTGTTCGCGCAGGCCGTCGCCGAGACCGCCGGCTGAGCACGCGCGGCCGGGGCGCCGCTGGGCACCCGCGGCGGCCGGACCGCCGGCTGAGCGCCGGTGCCGGTGCGGGAGACTGGAGTCATGCCCGTCCAGCTCGACGTCACTCCCGAACGGCTCGTCGTACGGCTGACCGGCCTGGACCGGCTCTGGGCCCTGTCGGCCGGCGTGACGGTGCCGACGGCCGCCGTGACCGGGGTGCGTCCGGTGTCCCGGGCGGAGGCGTCCGCACGCGCCAGCGGGTGGCGGCTGCCCGGCGCGTACTGGCCGGGCGCTCTCCAGGTCGGCACGTACGTGTCCCGGCCCAACGGTCGCTCGTTCTGGTGCGTGCACCGGGGCGATCCGGTGCTGCTGGTGGAGTTGGACGGCCAGGCGTACGACCGGCTGGTGCTCGAGGTGGACGAGCCGGCGGAGGCGTCGCGGGCGATCGCCCGGGCCCGGTTCCGCTGAGCCGGGCGGGCGCGGCTCAGGCGTCCGCCGTCGACGCGGCGTACAGGGCGCGCATCGCGCGGATCGCGGACCGGATCTCCTGGAGGTAGCGCCCCGGCGTGAGGGTCGGCTCGGGCAGCCGCGCCAGGTCGGGCACGGCCGGGTCGGCGCCCACGGTGTCGATCCCGCAGCCGTACGGCAGGGCCAGGGTCCGCAGCGCGTCGCAGTGCTGGAAGGGCACGTAGATCGGGGCGGTGACGAGCAGGACCTCGTCGCCGGAGGCGAGCCGGGCGTGCCCGGCCCAGAACCGCTGGGTGTCGGCCGTGTGCGCGCGGCGCCGTTCGGGTTCGCTGGACGGCGCGGCGAGCACCCGCACCGGCGGGGTGCCGGCCGGCCGGTACGTCCGTGACGACCACGAGTGGTGCGGGTGGCCCGCGTCGAGGCCGTCCTGCTCCGCGGGTCGGCTCACGCCGAACGCGAGCCGCACGGCCGCGTCGAGCGCGTCCACCTCGGTGTCGCCGCCGGTCACCCCGGCCGCGGCCAGCGTGCGCCGTTCCGCCTCGGACAGCGGCCGGAAGCTGCCCAGCACCGCCACCTCGCCGGCCACCCGGACGCCCCGTCGCAGCAGGTGCGCCGCGTACGCCACCCGGCGCAGGCAGGCGTGCGCCAGCCCGCCGAGGACCAGCAGGTGGGCGTACCGGGCGCGGGCCGGCGGCACCGCCCGGACGAGGCCGAGCGCGTCGGCCGCGGCCCGTACCGACGCGGTGGTGACCGGGTCGAGGTCGGGTTCGCGGGCTTCGGGCCGCTCCCGGCCACCCCGGAAGTCCCAGTACCGCCCCGAGAAGTCGTCGAGCCCGCCCAGCACGGCCGCGAGGTTCCCGTCGGGCCACGGGCCGCCGAACCGGTCCACGAGGCCGCGCAGGGGGGCCGAGTCGATCCATCTGGCGATGCCGTCGACGATGGTGTTTGCGTCGGTGGCGAACGACCCGCCCGCGAGCGGCAACGGCACGGGCTCGGCGACCATCGTGGACCGGGCTGGGATCGTCGTCCCGCGCGAGGGCGGGGCGGGACGCTCGGGCACGGTCGGATCGTACCGGCCGGTGGCCGCCACGCCGGGCCGTACGCCGCGGTCCGGCCCACCGCGGGTACGACCTGGCGGGCGGGGCGTGCGGTGTGACCCGACCCGTCGCCGCCGCGGTCCGACCCGTCGCCGCCGTGGCCTGGCCGGCGGGTCGTACGCTGGCGGCAGCCGGCACCACGGAGGTCGTCGATGGCACTACTGCTCCGCCGACCGCGTGTCGGCCGGTCCGCTTCCGCGCTGGGGTACGCCCGGCTGTTCGCGCACACCGATCCGGTCGCGCTGATCGGCATCGCGGTGTCGGTCTCGCTGTCCCTGGCGCTCGACCTCACCGGTGCCGCCAGCGGCGTGGAGTCCGTGCTGGCCGGCCTGATGGGCATCACGATCTCGCTGCTGGTCGACTCGCTGGCCCGCGCCGAGCGTCGGTTCCACCTGCGGACGCTGCTGGACGGGCCGGCGTGGCTGGTGCAGGCCGTCCCGGAGGTGGTGACCGGTGCGCGGGAGGCCGTCGAACGGCATCCGGGCACCCGGGTGGCCGAGGAGGCGCGGCGCCGGTTCGAGCGGTTCCAGCAGGACATCGAGCAGCTTCGGCAGGGCCGCATCATCCGACCGGGGCCCGACTGCCGGGACCTCATCGCTGCCACCGGGGACTGCGTACGCGAGCTGGACGCGCTGACCAACGTCATGCCCCGGGTCAGCGGTGAGCTCAGCTGGTGGCGCGGCGACGTCGGCCGGCAGTACTGGGCGGCGAACCTCGCGGCGCTGGAGCGGGGCGTACGGGTCACCCGGATCTTCCTCTACGCCGACCTGTCCGACGAGCTGACCGAGCTGATCGAGGCGCAGCGCCGGGCCGGCGTGCGGGTGGGGCTGCTCCGGGCTGGCGCGGTCCACGCCGACCTGCACGTCAACCTGGTGCGCTGGGACGGGTCGGCATGTTGGACGGCGGGGATGAGCGCGCACGGCGAGATCACCGAGAACCGCTTCTCGGTCGACCCCGGCGACCTGGCCCGGGTCGCCGAGACGTTCCAGGCGTGCGCCGCCCTCGCCACCTTCCGCGACTGATCGCGGGCGGAGGCGACCGGCGTGACCGTCCAGGGCGTACTGCTGGTGACGGCGGTGGTCTGGACGGTGAGCCTGATCCGTCCCCTGCGGCTGCGCGCGTTCGTCTCCAGCCTGCCGCTGCCCATGACGGCGGCGCTGCTGGCCACCGGGTACCCGGTGGACGGCGCCCAGCTCGTCGGGGTGGTCGGGCTCAACGTGTTCTTCGGTCTGGTGGCGCTGGCACACCACCGCTGGCGCTGGCCGATCCTCGTGGCCGACCTGGTGGGCGTCGGCGGGTACGTGGCGCTGGCGGCCGCGCTGCGCCCGTTCACCGTGCCGTTCGGGCCGGCGCTGGCCGCCACCGTCGGGCTCTGGGTGGTCGCCATGCTCGTGCTGCGCCGCCGCCCGGGCCCGAACGCTGCCCCGCCCGAGGCGCCCACCCCGAAGGAACAGCCCGCACCGGCGGACGAGTCCACCCCGCCGAACCGGCCCGTTCCGGCGGACGGGTCCGACCCGCGGCCGCGGGTCGCCGCCGTGCGGTCCCGGCCGCCGGCGGCCGCGAAGCTGCTGCTGATCCTCGGCGGGGCGGTGCTCACGGGACTGCTCGGGCAGCTGCTGCGCGGGCTCGTGGTCACCTTCCCGTACGCGGGTGTGCTGGTGGCCGTCGAGGTGCGCCGGGAGCTGCCGGCGTTCTGCCGGCACTTCGCGCGCAACAGCCTGGCCCTGGTGGCGTTCCTCTGCGGCGTGCACGTGGCGTGGGGCCAGCCGCCGGCCGTGGCTCTTGCCGCCGGCTGGGCCGCCTTCGCGCTGGTCGCTGCGGCGGTGCACCTGCCGGCGTACTGGCGCGGAAAACACCGGTCCGAAGCGACTGTGGCGGCTGGAAACGCGCCCGCAGTGCCTGTCGGCGACGGAAATCGTGGCGCGGGCCGTTGACGTTCTGTCAGGCCGGGCGGATGCTCGCGCTACACGCTGACTCTTGTCCCCGCTGCGGCGGTGGTGAAAGCGTGCGGTAACCGCGAATCGAAGGGGCGACGATGACCACCGATCTGTTGGCCCGGCACCGGGCCGTGCTCCCGTCCTGGATGCCGCTCTACTACGACGAACCGATCGAGCTGGTCTCCGGCTCCGGCCGCCGCGTCACCGACGACCGGGGCCGCACGTACCTGGACTTCTTCGGCGGGGTGCTCACCACCATGCTGGGGTACGACATCCCGGAGGTCCGCGAGGCCGTGGAGCGGCAACTGCGGACCGGGGTGGTGCACAGCTCGACGCTCTACCTGATCCGGCAGCAGGTCGAGCTGGCCGAGAAGATCGCCCGGCTCTCCGGCATCCCGGACGCCCGGGTCTTCTTCACCAACTCGGGCACCGAGGCCAACGAGGCGGCGCTGCTGGTCGCCACCAACCACCGCCGCTCGCACCAGATCCTCGCCGTGCGCAACAGCTACCACGGCCGGTCGTACGCGGCGATGGGCGTCACCGGCAACCGCGGCTGGTCGGCCAGCCCGCTCAACCCGCTCCAGGTGGCCTGGCTGCACTCCGGGGAGCGGCTGCGCGGGCTGCTCGCCCGGCTCGGCCCCGACGAGCAGGTCGACGCGGCCGTGGAGGACCTGCGCGAGGTGCTCGCCACCCAGACCGCCGGCGACGTGGCCGCGCTGATCGCCGAGCCGATCCAGGGCGTCGGCGGCTTCGTGCACCCGCCCGACGGCCTCTTCGCCGCGTGGAAGAAGGTGCTCGACGAGACCGGCATCCTGTTCATCGCCGACGAGGTGCAGACCGGCTGGGGGCGCACCGGGGAGCACTTCTGGGGCTACCAGGCGCACGGCGTCACCCCGGACCTGCTCACGTTCGCGAAGGGCATCGGCAACGGCTTCGCGCTGGCCGGCGTGGTCGGTCGGGCCGAGGTGCTGGAGTCCGTCCCGGCCATCAGCTTCTCCACCTTCGGCGGGAACCCGGTGTCCACCGCCGCCGGCAACGCGGTGCTGGACTACCTGCTCGACCACGACCTCCAGGCCAACGCGGCCCGCACCGGCGCGATCCTCGCCGACGGCCTGCGCGCCGCCGTGGGCGGTCTCGACTGCGTCGCCGAGGTACGCGGGAAGGGGCTCATGCTCGCCGTCGAGTTCGTCCACCCGGGCAGCACCGAACCCGACCCGGCGTGCGCGGTGCGGGCGTTCGAGGCGTGCAAGGCCGGCGGGCTGCTGGTCGGCAAGGGCGGCCTGCACGGCAACGTCCTGCGGATGGGCCCGCCGCTCACGCTGACCGAGGACGAGGCCCGAGAGGGCCTGGCGATCCTGGTCGACGCGATCCGCGCCGCGGCGGAGGTGCCGGCATGAGCGCGCTCATCCCGCACTTCGTCGAGGGCAAGCGGTTCGCCGGCGCGTCCGACCGGCGCGGTGACGTGTTCGACCCGGCCACCGGTCGGCGTACCGGGGAGGTGGCGCTGGCCTCGGCCGCGGACGTCGCGGTGGCGGTGGAGGCCGCGTCGCGCGCCGCGCGGGCCTGGCGGGACGCCTCCCTCGCCAAGCGCAGCGCGGTGCTCTTCGCGTTCCGCGAGCTGGTGCACGCCCGGCGCGACCGGCTGGCCGAGGTGATCACCGCCGAGCACGGCAAGGTGCTGGCCGACGCCGCCGGCGAGGTGCAGCGCGGGCTCGAGGTGATCGAGTACGCCTGCGGCATCCCCTCGGCGCTGCGCGGCGCCTTCAGCGAGAACGTCTCCACCGAGGTCGACTCGTACACCCTGCGCCAGCCGGTCGGCGTGGTCGCGGTGATCTCGCCGTTCAACTTCCCGGTGATGGTGCCACTGTGGTTCGTGCCGGTCGCCGTGGCCTGCGGCAACGCGGTGGTGCTCAAGCCGAGCGAGAAGGACCCGAGCGCGGCGCTGCTGCTGGCCGAGTGGTTCGCCGAAGCGGGCCTGCCCGACGGTGTGCTGAACGTCGTCAACGGCGACAAGGAGGCGGTGGACGCCCTGCTCGACCACCCCGAGGTGCGGGCGGTGTCCTTCGTGGGCTCCACGCCGATCGCGCGGTACGTGTACGAGCGCGGCACGGCCGCGGGTAAGCGGGTGCAGGCCCTGGGTGGGGCCAAGAACCACATGGTGGTGCTCCCCGACGCGGACCTCGACCTGGCGGCCGACGCCGCGGTGAACGCCGGCTTCGGCTCGGCGGGGGAGCGGTGCATGGCGATCTCGGCGCTCGTCGCCGTGGAGCCGGTCGGCGACGCGCTGGTCGCGAAGATCGCCGAACGGATGGCCGGGCTGCGCACCGGGGATGGCCGGCGTGGCTGTGACATGGGTCCGCTGGTGACGGCCGCGCACGCGGAGCGGGTGCGCTCCTACGTGGGGGCCGGGGTGGCGGCCGGCGCGGTGGCGGTCGTGGACGGCCGGGACGTCGCGCCGGACGGCGACCCGGGCGGCTTCTGGCTCGGGCCGACCCTGTTCGACCACGTGAGCCCGGAGATGTCGATCTACACTGACGAGATCTTCGGCCCGGTGCTGAGTGTCCTGCGGGTCGGCTCGTACGACGACGCGCTGGACCTGGTCAACGCCAACCCGTACGGCAACGGCACGGCGATCTTCACCAACGACGGCGGAGCGGCCCGCCGGTACCAGCACGAGGTGGAGGTCGGCATGGTGGGGATCAACGTGCCGATCCCGGTGCCGATGGCGTACCACTCGTTCGGCGGCTGGAAGTCGTCGCTCTTCGGCGACCTGCACGCCCACGGTGAGGACGGCGTCCGCTTCTTCACACGGGGCAAGGTGGTCACGAGCCGGTGGCTGGACCCGCGGCACGGCGGGGTGAACCTGGGCTTCCCCACCCAGAGCTGAAACGTCTCGGCGCGCCGGGCGTCGGTCAGGTGAACCTGACCGGTGCCCGGCGCGTCCGCTTTTCCAACGGATGAACGGTGGTGGATAACGGTTCGGTCCCCAGGTCTTGAAGTCCGCGCCCCGCTGCCGTAGAAATTCTTCAGCAACTCTGCGTTAACTGAAGACAATCAACAGTCCCCCCTGCGCCTCGTACGGCGACCGTCACCCCCACCCACCGGCGGTCGCCCGGCCCGAACCGAGGAGAGAGCATGAACAGGCGTGACATCCTGCGGCGCACCGCCGCCGCCGGCCTGCTGGCCACTCCCGCCGCCGGTCTGCTCGCCGGCTGCGCCACCGGCGGCGGTGGCGACGACGACAAAGGCGAGACCTACAAGGGCACGAAGAGTGAGCAGAACCCGCTCGGGGTGAAGGAGGACGCCCCGCTCGAGGTGGTGATCTTCAACGGCGGGTTCGGCGAGGACTACGCCAAGGCCCACGAGGCCATGTACAAGGAGAAGTACCCCAAGGCGGAGATCAAGCACTCGGCCACCCAGGAGATCAACAAGACCCTGCAGCCGCGCTTCGTCGACGGCACCCCGCCCGACGTGGTCAACAACTCCGGCGCCGGCCAGATCGACTTCAACGGCCTGGTCTCTCAGAACGCCATCGCCGACCTTCGGGAGCTGCTCGACGCGCCGAGCCTCGACGTCCCCGGCAAGACCGTCCGCGACACGCTGCTGCCCGGTGCCGTCGAGGTCGGGTCGTACGACGGCAACTTCCTGGTGCTCAACTACACCTACACGGCGTACGGCATCTGGCACTCCACGAAGCTCTTCGGCGAGCGCGGGTGGCAGTACGCCAAGACCTGGGACGAGCACATCGCGCTGTGCAAGCAGATTAAGGCCGCCGGGATCGCGCCGTGGACGTATGCCGGCAAGCACCCCCGCTACATGAGCTGGCCGCTGATCGCCACCGCCATCAAGTTCGGCGGGCCCTCCGTCGCCACGGCCATCGACAACCTGGAGCCCAACGCCTGGAAGTCCGACGCCATGAAGACCGCCGCGGACGCGTGGTACCAGATCGTCAAGGACAAGTACATCCTGGACGGCTCGCCCGGCCTGGACCACGTGCAGTCACAGACCGCCTGGTGCCAGGGCAAGGCCGCCTTCATCTCCTGCGGCTCCTGGCTGGAGAACGAGCAGAAGAAGGTGACGCCCGAGGGGTTCAACATGACGATCCAGCCGACGCCGAGCCTCGGCAGCGGCGACAAGCTGCCGTTCGAGGCGCTCCGGGGCACCGCCGGCGAGCCGTTCATGGTGCCGGCCAAGGCCAAGAACCTCGCCGGCGGCCTGGAGTACTTCCGGGTGATGCTGTCGAAGAAGGGCGCGCAGGACTTCACCCGCAAGGTCTCCAGCCTGACCGTCGTGGCCGGGTCCACCGAGGGCGTCGAGCTGCCGTTCGGTCTCGACACCGTCGTCAAGGCGCTGGACGCCTCGGGCAGCAACGGCTTCAACTGGGTCTACAACAACTACTACCGCAAGTTGGAGCGCGAGCTGGTCGACGCGGCGTGCGGCGAGTTCTTCAGCGGGCGCACCAGCCCGGCGGACTTCCTCGACCAGTGCCAGAAGGGCGCCGACTCGATCGCCCAGGACAGCTCGATCAAGAAGTACAAGCGGACCGCGTGACGTCCGGGCCGGCGCGGGCGGGACGCCCCCGTCCGCGCCGGCCCACCGCCTTCCGGGAGTAGGACCTTCTCGTGAGACATGGCAAGTACCCGCTGATCGTCACGTTCCTCGTGCCGCCGGTGCTGCTCTACGTCGTCTTCGTCGTGTCGCCGTACCTGCAGACGTTCCAGATCTCCACCACCAGTTGGCTCGGCTACTCGGCCGAGGCGGACCCGGTGGGACTGGCCAACTTCACGGCGCTGCTGCACGACGGTCGGGTGTGGAACGCGCTGAAGAACAACGCGGTGCTGCTCGCCGTGGTGCCCGTACTGACCATCACGCTGGGCCTGTTCTTCTCCACCATGCTCAGCATGGGCGGCCGCAAGGGCCGGGCCGGGGTGACCGGCGTACGCGGCACGGCCGTCTACCGGATGGTCTACTTCTTCCCGCAGGTGCTCTCGGTGGTCATCATCGCCCTGCTGTGGAAGGAGGTCTACCACCCCAACAGCGGCCTGCTCAACGGCGCCCTGCGCGCCGTCGGCCTGCCCGCGCCCACCTGGCTCGGCGATCCCCGCACGGCGTTCTGGTGCGTACTGGCGGTCATGGTCTGGAGCAACGTGGGCTTCTACGTGGTGCTCTTCGGCGCGGCCATGTCGGCCATCCCCCGGGACATCTACGAGGCCGTGCTGCTCGACGGCGCGTCGCGGTGGACGACACTGCGCCGGATCACCATCCCGCTGCTCTGGGACACCGTGCAGGTCGCCTGGATCTACCTCGCGATCGCGGCGCTCGACGGGTTCATCCTGATCCAGCAGATGACCAACGGCGGTCCCAACTTCTCCTCCGACGTCATCGGCCTGCGCATGTACGAGACCGCGTTCGGTAGCGAGAGCAAGTTCGGCTACGCCTCGGCCATCGGCGTGGTGCTGTTCTTCCTGACCCTGTCGGTGGCGGTGCTGGCCCTGCGCACCGCCCGACGTGATCGGATCGAGTACTCGTGACCATTCTCGACAGGCCGGCGTCCGAGGACGCCGCGGCGGGGGAGCGGCGGGCACCCCGGGATCGGGCGTTGCGCCGCGAGATCGGCGTGGCCAACGTGTTCTCGCACGGCTTCCTGCTCCTCTGGGGCGCGCTCACCGTGCTGCCGCTGCTGTGGATGCTCCTCAGCTCGTTCAAGAGCGACGCGGAGATCCTCTCCGACCCGTGGGGGCTGCCCGGCGCGCTGCGGTTCGAGAACTGGGCGCGGGCGTGGACCGAGGCGCACATCGGCCGGTACTTCCTGAACAGCGCGATCGTGGTGGCCGGCTCGCTCACCCTCACGATGCTGATGGGCGCGACCGCCGCGTACGTCTTCGCCCGGTACGAGTTCCGGGGCCGCCAGTTCTTCTACTACCTGTTCGTCGGCGGCATGATGTTCCCCGCCTTCCTCGCCCTCGTGCCGCTGTTCTTCGTGGTGCGCAACGCCGGCCTGTTCGGCACCTGGACGGGGCTGATCCTGGTGTACGCCGCGTACTCGCTGCCGTTCACCGTGTTCTTCCTGACCGCGTTCTTCCGGACGCTGCCGACCACCGTCGCGGAGGCCGCGCTCATGGACGGGTGCGGCCACTTCCGGCTCTTCTTCCGGGTGATGCTGCCCATGGCGCGACCGGGACTGATCAGCGTCGCGATCTTCAACTTCCTGAGCCAGTGGAACCAGTTCATCCTGCCCCAGGTGCTCATGCAGGGTGACGACTCGAAGTGGGTGCTGGCGCAGGGGCTCACGGCCCTCGCGGTCAGCCAGGGCTACCAGGGCGACTACAGCGGCCTGTTCGCCGGCCTGACCATCGCCACGCTCCCGGTCCTCGCCGTGTACGTGCTCTTCCAGCGCCAGGTCCAGTCCGGTCTCACCGCAGGTCAGCTCAAGTGAGGCGGGTTGACTGGTAGGAAATCTCCTACCTATTCTGGCCGCATGACCATCACCCATGTGAAGCTCGTGTCCGTACCCGTGAGCGACCAGGACCGGGCGCGCGACTTCTACGTCGACGTCCTCGGCTTCGACCTCGTCTTCGACAACCCGATGGGGCCCGGCGGGCGCTGGGTCCAGGTGGCCCCGAAGGGCTCCGCCACGGCCCTGACCCTGGTCACCTGGTTCCCGACCATGGCGCCCGGCTCGCTCAAGGGCCTCGTGCTCGAGACCGACGACCTCGACGGCGACGTGGTCCGGCTGCGCGAGCGCGGCGTGACCTTCGCCAACGACGGCATCCAGGACGCCCCCTGGGGCCGGTACGTCACCTTCGACGACCCCGACGGCAACGGCATCGTCCTCCAGTCCACCCGTGTCTGAGCCCGACGTCTTCGGGGCGCTGGCCAACCCGACCCGGCGAGCCGTGCTGCGGCTGCTGCTCGACGAGGGGGAGCAGCCCGTGCAGCGGCTCGCCGACCACTTCGCGATGCGCCGGCCCAGCCTGTCCGAGCATCTGCGGGTGCTCAAGGACGCCGGCCTCGTGGTCGAGCGCCCCGCGGGACGGCAGCGGCTCTACTCGCTGCGGCCCGAGCCGCTGCGCGAGGTCGCTGACTGGCTCGACCCGTACGAGCGGTTCTGGCGCGCTCGCCTCACCGCCCTGCGCGACGTGCTGGAGGATCTGCCCGATGAGTGACCCGAGCACCGTGTCGGTGGACCAGTACCTGCCCCATCCGCCCACCACGGTGTGGCGCGCGCTGACCGATTCTGATCTGCTCGGCCGGTGGCTCATGCCGAACGACTTCGCGCCCGTGGTCGGGCACCGGTTCACGTTCCGTACCGACCCGCGGCCCGGTCAGGAGTTCGATGGCACGGTGCACTGCGAGGTGCTCGACCTCGACCCGCCGCGCCTGCTGCGCTGGGCCTGGCGGGGTGGGCGGTTGGACACGGTGGTCACCTGGACCCTGGTCGCCGAGGGAAAGGGCACCCGGCTGTTCCTGGACCACGCCGGCTTCGACCCCGACGACCCGGTGCAGCAGCGGACGCGGGACCTGCTCGGCGGCGGTTGGCGCTCCCACGTCCTGCGCCGCCTGACCGAAACCCTGACCAGCCCAACCCCCTGACCCACCCGCACTCCCCCGGGGGGTGTCTCGCCCCGTGATCAAGAGGTCTGCGTCACCGTCGGGCCCGATCCTGACGCAAACCTCTTGATCACCGAGGAGGGCCGGGGGCGCGGGGTGCGCGGGGGAGATCGCGCTCGATCGTGGAAGTAGTGGGGTCGGGTGGGGGCGGAGGGGACTACATCCTGGATCGAGCGCGATCTTGCGCGCGCGGCGCGGCAAGCCCGCGCGTCCGGCGCCCGCGCCCGCGCCGCTGGCGTGGGGGCGTCGGGTCAGGCGGACGGCGGGACGAGCCGGGTGTGCAGCGCGGTCGGGTCGTCCACCTCGGGCAGCTCGCGGGCGGCGAGCCAGGCTGCGGCGGCCGCGCCGTCACCGGCGGAGCGTAGCGGGGCGTCGGGCCAGCGGCGGGACGCCTCGGCGCGTACCGCGGCGGCGAGCGGGGTGTCGCCCGTGAGCAGCCCGCCGCCGAGGACGAGCGGACCGGTCGCGCCGGCCGGCCGGATGCGGCTCACGCTTTCGGTGAGGTGACCGGCGGCCTCGGCGATCAGGGCGCTGGCGGCGGGCTCGCCGGCCACCGCCGCGTCGACCACCCGTGGGGCCAGCCGGGCCAGGTCGACCGGGGGCCGCCGGGTGACGGCCTGGATCACCGTGTCGACGGTGTTCCGGGGGCGGGGCGCGACGTCGGGCGTACCGAGCAGGTCGGTGAGCACCTGCCGGCCCAGTGTTCCTGGGGCGCGGCCAGAGTCGAGGTCGGCGAGGAGCCGGCGGACCGCCTCCCGGCCGAGCCAGAAGCCGGAGCCGGCGTCGCCGAGCAGCCAGCCGTGTCCGTCGGCGACGCGGTCCAGCCGCAGGTCGCGCACCTCGGCGGCGATGGCTCCGGTGCCGGCGATGAGTACGGTGCCCTCCGGCGCGGGAGTGCCGGAGGCGTACGCGACGAGGGCGTCGCCGTGCACGGTGTACGGGCAGCGCAGCCCGGCGTCGTGCCAGGCCCGGTCGAAGGCGTCGCGCCCGGCGGGGTCGGCGAGGAGGCGTCCGGCGCCGGCGAGCCCGATGGCGCCGGCGCGTACGCGTGTCGGGTCGAGGCCGGTGAGCGCGCCGCGGAGGGCGGTCAGCAGTTCGGTGGCGGCCCGGTCGGCGCCGTGGCTCGTGGGGTTGCCGCCGCCGGCCCGGCCCGTGCCCAGCCGTTCGCCGTCCAGTGTCAGGGCGGCGGCCCTGGTGGACGTACCCCCGATGTCGAGACCCACCACGACGGTGCCGGCCATCCGCGACCCCCTTGATCAAGTGACATTCATGCTGGTCGTAACGGCGGGGTGGGGCAAGGGCCGGGTGCCGGGCGGACGGTGTGCCCCAGGTAACAGTTTGAAAACTTCGCTCACGCCGGTTGACAGGAAGGGGGGTTCAGTAAGAACTTTTACCACTAACAGTTAACAGTCTTTTCGGAAAGGCGTCCCATGGTTGATCACGAGGTGGACACCTCCGCGGGGACCGCGGTGGTCGACGCCGACGGATTCGACCGACGGGGCGCGCTCGGCTCGGCCTCCGACGGTGTGCTCGCCCGGGTCCGCAGCGGCCTCGGCGAGCTGACCGGAGCGCTGCGCCGGGTCGCCGAGCACGTGCTGAGCGACCCGGAGAGCGCCGCCCGCTCGACAATCGTCGAACTCGCTGAGCGTAGCGGCACCTCGCCGGCCACGGTGACCCGTTTCTGCCGGGCCATGGGTTTCGAGGGCTACGCGGACCTCCGGCTCGGCATCGCCGCGGAGACCGGGCGGGCCCGCTCGGCCGGCTGGACCGTCGATATCGGACGCGAGATCCAGCCCGGCGACCCCCTCGCCCGGGTGCTCGACCAGATCATGGCCGCCGACACGCGGGCCATGCACGACACGGCCGCGCTGCTCGACCTCGCCGAGGTCGAGCGGGCCGCGGTGGCGATCGCCGGCGCGTCGCGGGTGAACATCTTCGGCGCCAGCGGCAGCGCCCTGGTGGGCGAGGAGATGCAGTTCAGCCTGCACCGCATCGGCGTCGCGGCGTGGGCCTGGAACGACGTGCACGAGGGGCTGGCCAGCGCCGCGCTGCTGCGCCCCGGCGACGTGGCGCTCGGCATCTCCCACACCGGGCAGACCCGGGAGACCATCGAGATGCTCGCCGAGGCGGGCAGCCGCGGCGCCACCACCGTGGCGCTCACCGGGTTCCCCCGCTCCCCGCTCGCCGAGCTGGCCGACATCGTGCTGGTCACCGCCAGTCAGGCCACGACGTTCCGGCCGGACGCCCTCAGCGCTCGCCACCCGCAGCTGGTCGTGCTCGACCTGCTCTACATCGCCGTGGCGCAGCGGACCCACGACCGGGCCCACGCGGCCTTCCGGCGCACCGCCCAGGCCGTCGACGGGCACAAGGCCGCGAAGGGAGCCGCCTCGTGATCAGCGCGCAGACGTACGCCGACGCCGTCCGGCCGCTGCTCGACCGGCTCGTCGACACCCAGGCCGACGGGTTGACCCGGGCCGCCGACCTCATCGCCACCAGCCTGCGTGCCGGTGGGGTGCTCCAGGCGTTCGGCGCCGGCCACTCGGAGGCGTTCGCCGCGGAACTGGTGGCGCGGGCCGGCGGGCTGGTCCCCACCAACCGGCTCTCGGTCCACGATCTCGTGCTGCACGGCGACGCGCCGCGCGACGTGCTCGCCGACCCGAAGCTGGAACGCGATCCCTCCATCGCCCACCAGATCTACGCGCTCGCGGCGCCGCAGCCGCGGGACGTTTTCGTGGTGGCGTCCCAGTCCGGCATCAACGGCTCGGTCGTCGAGCTGGCGGCGCTGGTCACCGGGCGCGGTCATCCGTTGATCGCGGTCACCTCGGTCGAGCACACCGCGCGGGTCGCCCCTCGGCACCCGTCCGGCCGGCGGCTCGCCGACCTCGCCGACGTCGTGCTGGACAACGGCGCGCCGTACGGCGACGCACTGCTGCCGCTCGATGGCGGCGGCGCGGTCTGTGCGGTCTCCTCGGTCACCACCGCGCTCCTGGCGCAGCTCCTGACCGCGGAGGTCGTACGACGGTTCCACCAGGCGGGGGAGGTACCCCCTATCTACCTCTCCGCCAACGTCCCCGGCGGGGACGAGCACAACCTCGCCCTCGAGTCGCGGTACGCCGGGCGCCTCCGGCGGACCGCCTGACCCGAATTCCACAAGGAGAGACGACGATGTCCGTTACCCCCGAGAACCCCGCCGAGCTGAGCCGCCGGACCGTGCTGCGCCGGGCCGCCACG
Organism: Micromonospora costi; assembly: GCF_003626655.1. Lineage (GTDB taxonomy): Bacteria > Actinomycetota > Actinomycetes > Mycobacteriales > Micromonosporaceae > Micromonospora > Micromonospora costi. The sequence continues at coordinate 379,760 of NZ_RBAN01000002.1, read as the reverse complement.
GCGGGCCTGCTGGTGACGCCGGCCGCCGCCCTGCTGACCGGCTGTGTCGCCGGTGGCGACGACGAGCCGACCGAGCAGGCCGCCGGCGAGAAGTCCGCCGACAACCCGCTGGGCGTCAAGGAGGACGCGCCGCTGGAGGTGGTCATCTTCAACGGTGGCCTGGGCACCAAGTACGCCACCGACGTGCACATCCCGTCGTACAAGAAGAAGTTCCCGAACGCGGAGGTGAAGTTCTCCCAGACGGAGGAGGTCGCCACCGTCCTGCAGCCCCGGTTCACCAGCAACACCCCGCCGGACATGGTGAACAACGCCGGCTCGAAGCTGATGGACCAGGGCGCCCTGGTGCAGGCCGGCCAGGTGCAGGACCTCACCGAGCTGTTCGACGCGCCGTCGCTGCAGGACCCGAACACGAAGGTCAAGGACACGCTCATCCCGGGCACCATCGAGCAGGGCACCTTCAACGGCAAGCCGTACGTGCTCAACTACGCCTTCACCATCTACGGCCTCTGGTACGACGCGGCGCTGTTCCAGAAGAACGGCTGGACGGCACCGAAGACCTGGGCCGAGTTCACCGCGCTCTGCGACAAGATCAAGGCGGCCGGCATCACGCCCTACTCGTACGCCGGGGCGAACGCGTCGTACTACCAGTACCTGGTCATCCTGACCAGCGCCGCCAAGATCGGCGGGCCGGACGTGCTGAAGAACATCGACAACCTGGAGGACGGCGCCTGGCTGGCCGAGCCGGTCAAGCAGGCCGCGGCGGCCTGGGCCGAGATCGGCGCCAAGTACGGCAACAAGGCGCACCTGGGTCTCAAGCACACCGAGGTCCAGCTCCAGCAGAACCAGGGCAAGGTGGCGTTCTACCCCAGCGGCTCCTGGCTGGAGAACGAGCAGGCCAAGGACACCCCGCCCACCTTCAAGTACGCCGTCATGCCGGTGCCGAGCGTGACCACGTCGGACAAGGTGCCGCAGACCGGCATCTACGCGGCGGCCGGTGAGATGTACTTCGTCGCCTCGAAGGGCAAGAACGCGCGCGGCGGCATGGAGTACCTGCGGCACATGCTGTCCAAGGAGGGCGCCAAGGGCTTCACCGAGCTCACCAAGGTGCTCACCGTGGTCAAGGGCGCGGTCGACGGCCTGGAGATCTCGCCCGGTCTCACCAGCGGCAACCAGATGCTCTCCGCGGCCGGCAGCGACTACTTCGCCTACCGCTTCGACACCTGGTACAAGAAGCTGGACGACGAGTGCCGGGCCGCCACCAACGAGCTGATGTTCAACGGTGGCACCGCCGACAAGTTCTGCGAGCGCATGCAGAAGGCCGCCGACGCGGTGAAGAAGGACTCCTCGATCGAGAAGTTCAAGCGCTGAGTCGCCGGTAGGACACGAGCGGAGACGACAACCATGCGGCATGGCAGGTACCCGTTCATCGTCGGCTTCCTGGCGATCCCGGTCGCGATCTACGTGACCTTCGTCATCGGGCCGTACGCCCAGGCGTTCTATCTCGCCACCACCAACTGGCGGGGTGTGAGCGCCAACCCGAAGTTCGTTGGTCTGGAGAACTTCGAGCGGCTGCTGTCCGACGACATCTTCTGGAAGGCCATCCGGCACCACGTGGTCCTGCTGCTGGCCATGCCGCTGCTCACCATCGCCATCGCGCTCTTCTTCGCCTTCATGCTCAACGTGGGCGGGGGGAGCCGGGGCGGCGTCATGACCGGGGTCCGGGGGTCGAAGTTCTACCGGGTGGTGTTCTTCTTCCCCCAGGTCCTGGCCGTCGTCATCGTCGGCGTGATCTTCAGCCGGGTGTACGCCCCGGACGACAGCGGCCTGCTCAACGGGGCGCTGGGTCTGTTCGGGGCCGACCCGGTGCTGTTCATGGCCAATCCGAGGGTCGCGCTTTGGTCGATCGTCGGGGTGCTGGTCTGGCAGGCGGTGGGCTTCTACGTGGTGCTGTTCTCGGCCGGCATGGCGAGCGTGCCGCGGGACATCTACGAGGCGGCCACCATCGACGGCGCCGGCCGGTCGGCCATGTTCTTCCGCATCACGCTGCCGCTGCTCTGGGACACGCTCCAGGTGGCCTGGGTGTACCTCGGCATCGCGGCGTTCGACGCGTTCGCCATCGTGCAGGTGCTCTCCGTCGACCAGGGCGGTCCGGACGGCGCGACCACCGTGCTCGGTATGGAGATCTACCGCAACGCGTTCAGCTACTCCCAGTTCGGCTACGCCTCGGCGATGGGCGTGGCGCTGTTCTTCCTGACGATCACGTTCGCGGCGCTCACCCTGCGCGTCAGCCGGCGTGACACGATCGAGCTGTAAGGCGGGGTCCGAGATGACCACAGAAATCGCACCGAGCGCCCCCGCCGCCCCGGCCGGGGCGGGCAAGGCCGGCGCGAAAGCCGGCTCGACCCTCGGGCGGCGCCGGGAGGTGGGCCTGCTCAGCAGTCTCGGGCACATCGCCCTGGCGGTGTGGGCGATCCTGGTGATCGCGCCGCTGCTCTGGACCATCCTGGCCTCGTTCAAGAGCAACACCGAGATCTTCCTCGGCAACCCGTTCGCGCTGCCCAAGGAGTTCGGTTTCGGCAGCTACGCCCGGGCCTGGAGCGAGGCGCACGTCGGGCGGTACTTCCTCAACAGCGTCTTCGTGGTGTCGCTGAGCACCGCCGGCACCATGCTCTTCGGCGCGATGGCCGCGTACGTGCTGGCCCGGTATCCGTTCCCGGGCAACCGGGTCATCTACTACCTGTTCGTCTCCGGGCTGGCGTTCCCCGTGTTCCTCGCCCTGGTGCCGCTCTTCCTGGTGGTCAACAACCTGGGGCTGCTCAACACCTACACCGGCCTGATCCTGGTCTACATCGCGTACTCGCTGCCGTTCACCGTGTTCTTCCTGGCCGCGTTCTTCAAGACGCTGCCGCAGTCGGTGGCCGAGGCCGCCATGATCGACGGCGCGTCGCACACCCGGCTGTTCTTCCAGATCATGGTGCCGATGGCCCGGCCCGGGCTGGTCAGCATCGCGATCTTCAACATCATCGGGCAGTGGAACCAGTACCTGCTGCCGGTGGCGCTGATGCAGGGCCAGGGCGCCGACGCCAAGTGGGTCCTCACCCAGGGCATCGCGAGCATCTCCACCTCGGCCGGGTACGAGGCCGACTGGGCGGCGCTGTTCGCGGCGCTGACCCTCTCCATCCTGCCGATGATCATCGTGTACGCGGTCTTCCAGCGGCAGATCCAGTCCGGCCTCACCTCCGGCGCCGTGAAGTAGCCTCCGCTGCGGCCGGCACGCCCGGTCGTGCCGGCGGATCCCGAGAGGGTGGCCATCCACGGGGGATGACCGCCCTCTCGGCGTTTCCCCCGGTGCCGTGGTCGCACTGTCGTACGGGCGAGGCAGAATCGCGTTCGTGCTGGTGGCGGTGGTGGCGGCCGAGGGTGGCGGCGGCGGTGTGCTGCGCCCGCTCGACGCCGCCGGCCGTCCCACGGGCCCGCCCGAGCCGGTGGCCGACCTGGCCGCCGCCGTGGCCGCCCGCGAGCGCGCCGAGCACCCGCGCTGGGTGTGGGCGTCCGGTGCCGCGATCTACCCCGGCCTGCTGCGCGCCGGGGTTCGCGTCGAGCGGTGCCACGACGTCGAGCTGACCGAGGCGCTGCTGCTCGGCCACGCCGGCCGCTGGGGCGAGCCGCGCTCGCTGGCCGCCGCCTGGGCCCGGCTGACCGGCGCGCCGGTGCCGGCCGATCCGCTGCCGCGTCCGGCCGAGCCGCCCGGCCTCGGCCAGGACGCGCTGTTCGACACGCCGTCCGGGCCGCCGGGCCCGGGCATCGACGCCCTGGTCCGGGTGTACGCCGACCAGCTCACCCGGATCGCCGGCACCACCCACCCCGGCCGGTTCCGGCTGCTGGTGGCCGCCGAGTCGGCCGGCGCGCTGATCGCCGTGGAGATGGGTGCCGCCGGGCTGCCGTGGCGGGCCGACGTGCACGACGCGCTCCTCGCCGAGCTGCTGGGTGAGCCGTCCCCGGTCGGCGGGCCGCCGCGCCGGCTCGCCGAGCTGGCCGCGCGGATCGCGGAGGTGTTCGGCGTGCGCCAGCTGCACGCCGACTCCCCGGCCGAGCTGCTGCGCGCGTTCGCCCGCGACGGGGTGGAGCTGCCCAACACGCGCGCCTGGGTGCTGCGCGGCGTCGACCACCCGGCGGTGCCCCTGGTCCTGGAATACAAGGAGCTCTACCGGATCTGGACGGCCCACGGCTGGGCCTGGCGCGAGCAGTGGGTGCGTGACGGCCGCTTCCAGCCGGAGTACGTCCCCGGCGGGGTGGTCTCCGGCCGGTGGGCGACCCGCGGCGGCGGCGCGTTGCAGATCCCCAAGGTGATCCGGCGGGCCGTGGTGGCCGACCCGGGCTGGCGGTTCGTGGTCGCCGACGCCGGCCAGTTGGAGCCCCGGGTGCTCGCCGCGGTCTCCGGCGACGCCCGGCTCGCCGCGGCGGGTGGCGCCGGCGACCTGTACGCCGCCCTGGCGCAGGACGCGTTCGGCGGCGACCGGGCCCGCGCCAAGGTGGCCCTGCTCGGCGCGATGTACGGCCAGACCGGTGGGGCCGCGGTGCCCGCGCTCGCGGTGCTCAAGCGCAGCTACCCGACGGCTTTCGGCTACGTCGAGGCGGCCGCCCGCACCGGTGAGGCCGGTGGCCTGGTGCGGTCCTGGCTGGGCCGCACCTGCCCGCCCGGTTCGGTGGGTTTCGCCGACCCGGGCGACGGCGCGCCCGCCCCGGTGGTCGCGGCCGATACGCAGAGTCCGCGTGCGCGCGCGGCCCGCTCGCGTGGCCGGTTCACCCGCAACTTCGTCATCCAGGCCACCGCCGCCGAGTGGGCGTCCACGCTGCTGGCGACGTTGCGCGGCGAGCTGGCCGGCACCGGTGCCGAGCTGGTGTTCTTCCAGCACGATGAGGTGATCGTGCACGCGCCCGCCGACCGGGCCGAGGCGGTGGCCGCGGCGGTGACGCGGTCGGGCGACCGGGCGTCGGCGTTGCTGTTCGGCGACACCCCGGTCCGTTTCCCGTTGGACCTCTCCGTCGTCGATTGTTACGCCGACGCCGACTGAGTGTCTCCGCGCGCGTCGCCGGGTGTCGCGTCGCCTCCCGGCCGTGGTCGTCTTGCCTGATCGGCGGCTCAGCCGAAGGCCCGCTCGCCCGATGTATAACGGTTGCGCTATTTCTCCTTTTCGCCCCGCCACCACCGCTCGGCCTGCTCGTTGCAGTCTCCGTAGGTCGGTACGGGCCGCACGCTGGCCCGTGCCACGGTGGAGGGGGCACAGCTGAACCGGATCGCAGCAATGATCATCGCCGCGGGCGGAGGCCGCCGGATCGGTGGCCCCGAGGCGCTGCTGCACCAGGGGGAGAAGCCCCTGGTCAATCGGATGATCGACACGATGACCGAGGCGGGCTGCGCGCGGATCGTGGTGGTGCTCGGCGCCGCCGCCGACCAGGTGCGGGAAACCGCCGACCTGACCCGGGCCACGGTCGTGGTCAACCGGGCGTGGGGGACCGGCGTGGGCTCGTCCATCCGCGCCGGGCTGGCGGCCCTCGACGACGACGCAATCGAGGCGGTGGTCGTGGTCCCGGTGGACATGCCCGGGCTGACCGCCGCCGCCGTACGCCGGGTCGCCGCCCTGCCGTACCCAGACGCGCTGGTCTGCGCCACGTACGACGGCCTGCGCGGCTACCCGATGCTCTTCGGCCGCCGGCACTGGTCCGGCATCGCCACCCTGGCCAGCGCCGACGTCGGCGCGCGGCCCTACCTGCTGGCGCACAAGGACCAGATCGTCGACATCGCATGCGACCGGGTGGCCGACGGCAGCCGGATCGACTCGCCGGAGCTGATGGCGCTCTACGGGCTGACCGTCCCGCCCCAGCGCGTCGGCGTCTGAGCCCCGGAGCCGCATCGCCCGCCGGCCCGGCCGGGCCGGCGGGCGATCGACACCCCGTCGCCGATGTGGCGGCCCCGAGCCCGTCACATCGGCGACGTGGAACCCGGCCGACCGGCGCCGGGCGGAACGGTCGCCTCGCCTCAGTCCTGCTTGTCGAGGAAGGCGAGCGTGACCGCGGCGAAGAGCGGCGACTCCCCGATGTCGTAGTGCGTGAGCCCGGGCAGGATGGCCAGCGCGTGGCCACCCTTCGGCCGGCTCTCGCCCGCCCAGCCGCCGTCGCGCAGACCGCCGTCGAGCAGCTTGAAGACCTCGACGTAGTGGCTGGGCGGCGCCATGTCGGCGTCGGCGGCGACGACCAGGGTCGGCACCTGCAGGCCGCGGACCTCCTCGGTGTAGTCGAAGTCCTTCGCCATCGCCGCACCGATCTTGTCCAGCAGCCGAGGGAAGTCCTCGGGGCGCGGCGCCACCCGCTGGTACAGCTCGTACATCGGGGTTTCCTTCATGAACTCCGCGGCCGCGGCCCCGACCTGGCCCTGCTGCTGGAGCATCTCCGGGTAGATGGCGTTGCGGCGGACGTGGGCCGACGCCGTGACCAGGCGGCCCACCTTCTGCGGGTGCCGGACGGCCACCTGGAGGGCGACCCCGCCGCCGAGGGAGTAGCCGACCAGGTCCGGCTTCTGCAGCCCGAGGTGGTCGATGAGGGCGGCGATGTCGTCGGCCATCAGCGTGAGGTCCAGCGGCCGGTCGACGTCGGCCGTGCGCCCGTGCCCCTGGAGGTCCACGAGGATGACCTGGTGGTGGTCGGCCAGGGTGGGAAGGATCGGCGCGAACATCTCGCCCGAGCAGAGACCGCCGTGCAGCAGGACCAGCGGGCGGCCGGTGCCGTGCGTCTCGTAGTACAGGTTGATGCCGTTGACGTCGGCGTACTGGCCCGAGCCGGTGGCGATTTCGGTGGCGGTCATGATCTGCTCCTCATGTCGTCGTCCGTGTTGACACCGGTACTGACCAACCCGATTCCGCAAACTCATCGCTGTCGTCGCCGAAATTTGTCCGCCCGCTCGACTACCTTGGTCGGCGTGAGCGACGTGGCGACCAGCACACCCATCGAGGCGCAGCTCGAGGCCTACCGGTCGGAGCTGACCGGCTACTGCTACCGGATGCTCGGGTCGGTGTTCGAGGCCGAGGACGCCGTGCAGGACACGTTCGTCCGGGCCTGGCGGGGCTTCGACCGGTTCGAGGGCCGGTCGGCGCTGCGGTCCTGGCTGTACCGGATCGCGACGAACGTGTGCCTCACCATGCTCACCAGCGCCCAGCGGCGCGTCCTGCCCATGGATCTCGGCCCGGCCGGGTCTGGCCACGCCACCGCACCCGGAGAGCCGCGTCCCGACGAGATCTGGGTGGGCCCGGCACCGGACAGCCGGGTGCTGCCCGAGACCAGCGACCCGGCCGACGTGGTCGCCGGGCGGGAATCGGTCCGGCTGGCGTTCGTCGCCGCGCTGCAGCACCTGCCGCCACGGCAGCGCGCCGTGCTGATCCTGCGCGAGGTGCTGGCCTGGTCGGCCCAGGAGGTCGCCGACCTGCTCGACACCTCGGTGCCGAGCGTCAACAGCGCCCTGCAGCGGGCCCGAGCCACGCTCGCGTCCGTCGACACCACCGCCGACGTGCACAAGCCGATGGACGACGAGCAGAAGGCGCTGCTCGCGCGCTACGTGAGCGCCTTCGAGGCGTACGACCTGGAGGCGCTCACGACGCTGCTGCACGAGGACGTGACGCTGTCGATGCCGCCGCTGCCGCTGTGGTTGCGCGGCCACGCGGACATCAGCGCGTGGATGTCCGGCACCGGCAGCGGCTGCCGCGGGTCCCGTCTGGTGCCGGTCGTGGCCAACGGCATGCCGGCGTTCGGGCAGTACCGGCCCAGCCTCAGCGGCGAGGGCCACGACCCCTGGGCGCTCATCGTGCTGGAGCTGTCAGCCGGACGCATCTCGGGGATCACCAACTTCCTCGACACCGAGCGCCTGTTCCCGCTGTTCGGGCTGCCGGCCCGACTCGCCTAGGGCCGCTTGCCCAAGGGCTAGGGAACGCGGCCTAGCACGCCGGTCAGCCCGAGCAGGGCGACCAGTCGCCACAGCCCGGGGTCACCACCGCTGACCACGAGCCGCCAGCCGTGCCGTCGCGCGGTCAGCCCCAGCCGGGCCAGCGCCTCCACCGTCACCACGTCGGGCCGGACGACGCCACCGACGTCGCAGGTCACGACGCCGGGACCACGGCCGCGCAGCAGCCCCGCGAGGTCCGCGCACAGGGCGGGGATGTCCGCGCGGACCACCGTCGGGCCGACCGGGAAGGAGATCACAGGGGCCACCACCCTCGTAGGACCGCCCGGGGCGGGGAAACTCATCGCATCCCGAGCGATGACTTCCGCGCGGTCCGCCGGTCTGACCGGCATGACGATCCGACAGATGCTGCGTACCGACGGCCCCGTCCTCCTGCCCGGAGACGAGGGCTACGACGACCACCGCAAGGCCCTCAACCCGGCGCTCGACCCCCGCCCCGCCGTCGTGGTCCGGGCCGCCGGCACGGCCGACGTACGCCGGGCGGTGCTGGCCGCCCGCCAGCACGGCCTGCCATTCGCCGTCCAGGCCACCGGCCACGGCACCCACGTCCCGCACGACGGCGCGCTGCTGCTGCGTACCGGGGACATGGCCTCGGTCCTCGTGGACCCGGACCGGCGGGTGGCCCGCGTGGGTCCCGGCGCGCGGTGGGGCGAACTGCTGGCCGCGGCCGCACCGTTCGGCCTCGCGGCGCTGTCCGGATCCTCACCGGACGTCGGCGTGGTCGGCTACACGCTCGGTGGTGGCCTGGGCTGGCTGGCCCGCCGGCACGGGCTCGCCGCCGACAGTGTGCTGCGCGCCCAGGTGGTGACCGCCGACGGTGAGCTGACGACGGTCAGCGCCGACCGGGACCCCGACCTGTTCTGGGCGCTGCGGGGCGGCGGAGGGTCCTTCGGCGTGGTCACGGCACTGGAGTTCCGGCTCTACCCGGTGACCCGCGTCTACGCGGGCGCGGTCACCTTCGCCCGGGAACGCGCCGCCGAGACGATCGCCTTCTACCGCCGGTGGATCGAGCGGATACCGGACTCGCTCAGCACCGCGCTGCTGCTCACCCGGGACGGCTCGCTCGTGGTGAAGGCCATGTACGCCGGCGACGCCGACCGGGGCCGCGCGCTGCTGGAGCCGCTGTGGACGGTCGCCGGTCCCGCCGTCGCCGACGACATGCGCGTCGTCGACTACGCGCGGGCCGCCATGGGCGGCACCTTCGCCCGTACCTTCGACCAGGTCCGCACGCTCGACGACGATCTCGTCGCGGCGCTGGTGGCCGAACCCGACGCCACTGTCGAGATCCGCCACTGGGGTGGTCGCATCGCCCGCGACCAGGGCGCCGCGGCCCACCGCGACGCGCCGCTGTCGATCGTCCTCGACACGGTCCCGTCGCCGGCCACCGCGGCGGCGCTGTCCCGCTGTGGCCTCGGCAGCAGCTTCCTCAACTTCCTCCCCGACCCGACACGGACCGCGTCGGCGTTCACGGCGGAGAACTGGGCGGCGCTGCGCCGGATCAAGGCGACGTACGACCCGGCGAACGTCTTCGGCGCCGGCCTCGCCGTCCCGCCCGCCGTGACCGCGGTCTCCGCCTGACATTCCCCGGGGGACGCCGCAGGCCAGGTGCCCGACGGTGGCGGCCGGCACACGGTGGCGGCGATCACCGTGTCCCACCGTGCCGGCGGATTGCGATAGCGTCGGTCGGCCGACGCGGCGGACGCGTCGGGCACGGGGGTCGATGTGGGAACGATTGTCTGGCACGCCGTCGGTGCCGCTGTCGCGTGGCTGGTGTTCACGCTCGAAGGGCTGCTGGGTTACCTGGTCCTGCTCGGCTACGCGCTGGTGACGGACTCCGATCCGGGCGGGCCGCTCGCCGGACCGCTCGTCGTGCCGCTGGCCGCGCTGGCGGGCGTGATCGTGGTGCCGCTGCTGGTGCTGCCCGCGGCGCTGCTCGGCGACCTGATGGCGCGGCGCCAGGGACGTTTCCTGGGCGCGCTCGTCGGCGGCGGCGGCGCGATGCTGCTCGCCGCGCTCTGCGCGGTGGTGGTCGCCCTGGCCACCGACGTCCCCGCGGCCGGAGCCCTCCTCGCCGGCCTGGTGGCCGCGCTCGCCGTGGTCCCGCCGCTGGCGGCGCACGCGGCGACGGCCCGGGCAACCCGGACCGTCGCCCAGCGGTTCCGCCGCCCGCGGGCCACGCCCGTCGGCGAGAAGGCGTCCGCGGGCGCGTCCTCCTAGGGCGGCGTCACCTGCCGGAGACCTCCGTCGCCGCGACGAGCTCGGCCAGGTGGCGCAGCGAGTTGGTGAGATGCTCGGGCCCGAACGGCGGGAACTGGATGTGCTCCCGGATGAACGGCGGCACCGCCGACCAGTCGTAGGTGAGCGTGACCCCGGTCGCGGACGGCCCGAGCGGTGCGAGGTCGTAACGCCACAGCCAGCCGCCGAACTCGAGGCGCCCGTCGTCCTTCTCCTCTCCCGTGAGCCAGCCGATGGCGCGCGGCGGGTCGAGCACCTGGACCTGGTTGGCCACCCGGTAGTCGCCGTCCGGATGGTTGGCGTGGTACATGTCCATCCGGAAGACCTGCCCCACCTCGGTCAGCGGTGCCCGGTCGACAGCCTCCTGGACCCAACCGGTGCCGTCGATCGCGGAATGAGTCGTGGGATCGGCCAGCACCGCGAACACCCTCGCGGCGGGTACGGCGACGGTCAGGGTGGCGCTCACGTTCTCCTGGACCACGGTGTGCACGCTCCTCGTCATCTCCTGTCGGGCCTCCCCGGGCAGATGAGGGGACGGCCTCGACGTGCAGACCACCCAGCGAGGCGGAACTCATCGCTGGTGTGGGCGGAACCCGCACCGGTGCCACCAACGGGTTTGTGAGGATCATGTGGCAGTTCTCGTCACGCCTCCAGCACGGTGATCCATTCGGCGGTCCGCGGGCGGTACCCGTGCCGGTCCGCCAGTCCCCGGACGATCGCCGGCACGTGACCGGCGCCGTAGACGACCGCCACGTCGATCCGCTCCGCGGACCGCGTACGGATCAGCTCGGCCAGCGCGGCGAGCACCCGCTCGTCGCGCTCGCCGCCGAACGTCCGCGCGAAGTGCTCGGCGAACTCGCTGTCCGCGTACATCTCGTCCCGGGCGCTCGGCAGGTCGTTCAGCTCCACCTCGGGCGAGAGCAACCGCCTCGTGCCACCGAAGAACTGCACCACGGCCACGACCGGGATGGCACACCACATCAGTGCCCGGTGCCGCAGCGGCATGCTCCGCCAGCCCCGCGCGAACTCGGCTGTGGTGACGTCCGGATTGATCAGTTCCACGCCGAGCGAGCGGTAGGCGATCGTGTCGGCCACGAGGCCCGAACGCTTGTTGGCCGGCATGACCCGGTAGGTGACGGTGATCGCCCACCCGAGCACCGAGCGTCCGCTGACGCCCTCGACGACCAGCACGTCGCACTGCCGGAGCCGCTCGGCCACGGCCGTGTAGAACTGCGGGCTCGCCACGTGCAGCATGGGAAAGAGCACGATCTGCAGGTGGCTGCCGGGGCGCCGGAGGCGCACGATCGCGGATCGGGTGCCGATGATGCTGTGCTCGATGATCTGCATGCCGGCCTGCCTGGAGTCTCGAACCCCGGGACTCACACCGTAGGCCGGTACGGCAACAGGCACGCGCCTCCCGCCGTACCACCACCGCGGGCCGCCGGCGGCCGATCAGGCCGGTGTGGACCGGAGGGTGTCCGCCACGGGGCGCCGGGTGGCGGCCAGGGTGGGGACGGCGGTGAGCGCGGCGACGGCGGACAGGACCGTGACCGCCAAGGCGAGCATCCAGGAGGCGGGTGCGTACTGGGGCTGGCCCGGCGTGACCATCAGGTACAGCCCGATGCCGGCCGGGACGCCCAGGGCGACGCCGGGTGTCGCGGGGAGGAGCTGGGCCACCGCCATGCCCCCGGTCACCTGGGCGGGCGTGGCGCCGAGTGTGCGGGCGACGGCCAGGGGGTGGCGGGCGTCGAGGACCGCGGTCCAGGTGCTCACGATGGCGTTGATGAGCGCGAGGACGCACACGACGACGATGACGACGAGCATGGCCTGGAGGGTCCGCGTGTCCTGCGGGTTGGCCAGCTCCGACTCGCCGAGCTTGACCCGCCGGTCCTGCGCGAGGCCCATGAGCAGGGCGGCGAGCGCGGTCGTGGTGATCAGGGTGTTCACCATGACGAGGCGGGCGCGGCGAGGGCGGCGGGCGTTGACGCGTACGCCGATCAGCAGGGCGGCGGGTAGCCGGCGGGACAGCCAGACGCGCCACCGGCGGCGGCGGGGTGGTGTCGCGGCGTCGGCCAGCGCGTGGACGGTGTCGGTGGTGGCGGCGCGCAGCACGGGCGCCACGGTCGCCGCGGCGGCGATGGCGAGGGCGAGGGCCGTGGCGGTGACCACGGTGCGGAGCGCGGGCGGGTGGACGCCGACGGAGCCGAGGAGCCCGGCGCCGGGGTTGGTCAGCGCGGGGGCGGCGAGCCAGCCGGCGGTCAGGCCGATGCCGGCGGCGGCGAGCCCGATGACGAGGTACTCGGCGAGGTGGACGGCGGCGATCATGGCTGGTCCGGCGCCGACGGCCTTGAACAGTCCCACCCGGCGGCGTTGGTCGACGACGCGGCCGGCGACGATGGTGGCGACGCTGGCCATCGCCAGGGCGGTGAGCAGCCAACTGCCGACCTGCAGGGCCAGGTGCGCCTTCTTGACGAGCCTGCCGTCCGCCTCGGCGATCTGCTTCCAGCTGGTGTATTCGATGCCGCCCCTGCTCAGGTGGCGGAAGGAGGTGCTGGCCTTCGGGTCGGCGAGTCTCAGGTTCAGCGTGTACGACAGCGGCCGGGTGCCGGCGAGCGCGGCGATCTCGCTGCGGTCGACCCAGACCAGGCCGGCCAGCTGGACCAGGGGGCTGCCGAAGTCGTAGCGCCAGTCGGCGTTCGGGTAGACGGCTCGGGCGGCGGTGACCGCGGTACCGACCACCCGCAGCCGGTGGCCGTTGATGTCGACGGTGTCGCCGGTGCGGACGCCGAGCGCGTTGGCGAAGGTGGGCTCGATGACCACGCCGCCGGGGCGTACCCAGGCGCCGGTGGTCACCGCGGGCCGGTCGAGCGCCGCCGGGGAGTCGTCCCGACCCTGGACGACCGCCTGCACGGTCTTGCCGTGGGCGGTCAGCATCAGGAAGGCGATCGGGTACGGGCCGCTGTGCGCGGTGACGCCGGGCGCGGTGGGCAGCGGCGCGAGGGCGGCCAGGGCGTCCGGGCCGGTCGTTCCCGGCATCGCCACGACGTCGGGGCCCGCGGTGGCGGCGCGGGTCCGCTCGTACGGCCCGTCGAGCGCGTTGTCGAGGGCGAGGCCGAGGGTCAGCGTGCCGGTCGCGGCGCTGATCGCGATCAGCAGCAGCACGGTCTCGATGCGCCGCCGGCGGAGGTCGCGCACCAGCAGCCGGCACACGAGCAGCAGTCGTCCGCCCATCTCAGCGCCAGCCGCCGTAGACCGTGCCGGTGCCCGCGCCGGTGGCGGCGCTGGTGGTGAACCGGCTGTCGTCGGCGAACGAGCCGTCCCGCATGGAGATCATCCGGTCGGCGATCGCGGCGATGCGCGCGTCGTGGGTGACCACCACGAGGGTCTGGCCCGCCGTACGCAGGTCCTCGAACAGCCGCAGCACCTCCAGGGTGGCGGCGCTGTCCAGGTTTCCGGTGGGCTCGTCGGCGAGCACGATCAGCGGTTCGTTACTCAGCGCGCGGGCGATGGCGACGCGCTGGCGCTGGCCGCCGGACAGGGCCGACGGCAGGTGCTTGGCGCGGTCGGCGAGCCCGACGCGGTCGAGCAGGTGCAGGGCGCGTTGCCGGGCCCGGCGGGGAGACTGCCCAGCGAGCAGCGCGGCCAGTTCGACGTTCTCCACGGCGGTGAGTTCGTCCATGAGGTGGAACGACTGGAAGACGAAGCCGATGTGACGCCGCCGCAGCCGGGCCAGGGCGCGTTCGCTCATCGTGTCGATCCGGTGCTCGGCCAGCCAGATCTCGCCGTCGGTGGGACGTTGCAGCCCGCCGAGCAGGTGCAACAGGGTCGACTTGCCGCAGCCGCTGGGACCCATGATCGCCAGTGTCTGCCCGGCGGGCACCTCCAGGTCGATCTCGTCGACCGCGCGCACCAGCGCGCTTCCCCGGCCGTACCACCTGGCCACCCGGCGCGCCTGGAGCAGCGCCGGTCCGGTCACGCGGCACCACCCGGCAGGCCGCCGCGATCCTCGGTGCGCGGCGCGCTGCCGTTGTCGGCCCGGTCTCGTTCGGTCCACATGCGTTCGCACGCCTCCAGCCACTCCAGGTCGGCCCGCAGCCGCAGCACGACCCCCTCCACCAACAACCCGACGACCGGATCCACCGACCGTTCCAGGGCGGCCCGCTGGCTGTCCCGCAGCCGGCGCAGCACCTCACGCCGATGCGCGTCGATCAGCGTCACCGGATCGGCCAGCCGGGCGGCCGCGGCGGCGACCAGCTTGAGATGGAACTCCGTGAGATCCGGCTTCGGCCAGCTCACGTCGGCCAGCCAGGCGGCGACCCGCTGCTGCCCGGCCGGCGTCAGGGCGTATACCCGGCGGTCGGGCCGGTCCGGCAGTCCCTCGGCGTGCTGCGAGGTCACCAGCCCCGCCTTCGCCAGCCGGGCCAGCGTCACGTAGATCTGCCCGGCGTTCATCGCGTCGCCGAGCGGGCCGAGCGCGCCCCGCATCCGGCTCCGCAGCTCGTAGCCGTGCGCCGGCTCCTTCGCCAGCATGGCCAGCACCACGTCCTGCACCCGGCACACCTCCGTCGACCGTTAATAGATAACGGCTAGCTATGGCGCTGTCAAACAGAAAGCCGGCCGACGACTCGACCGGCTTCCTGCGACTCGTTCCCGGAGCTGGCGGAACGGGACCTCGGCTGTCAGCTCGTCGGCTGCTCCAGGCGGCCGGTGGCGGCGAGCTGCTTGTACCAGTGGGCGCTCTGCTTCCAGGTGCGTACCTGGGTGTCGTAGTCGACGCGGATGATCCCGAAGCGGCGGTCGTAGCCGTAGCCCCACTCGAAGTTGTCGAGCAGCGACCAGACGAAGTAGCCGCGCACGTCGGCGCCCTGCGCCCGGGCCTCGGCCACCGCGGCGATGTGCCGGCGCAGGTAGTCGATGCGGCGGTCGTCCTGGATCGTGCCGTCGGCAGACACCACGTCGTCGAACGCCGCGCCGTTCTCGGTGATCATCAGTGGCTGGCCGGGGTGGTCGTGGTGCAGGCGCAGCAGCAGCTCGGTGAACGCCGCCGGGTCGATGTTCCAACCCATCGCGGTGTACGGCCCGGGCTGCGGCAGGAAGTCGACGTCGTCGGCGGCCACCCAGGGCGTGGCCGTGGACTTTCCGTGACCGTCGGCGTCGGACCGGGGCGACACCCCGTCCCACGCCCGCACCAGCGTGCTGGAGTAGTAGTTCACGCCGAGCACGTCCAGCGGCACCGCGATCAGCTTCTCGTCGCCGTCGCGCACGAAGGACCAGTCGGTCACGGCGGCGGTGTCGGCCAGCAGGTCGGCGGGGTACGCGCCGTCCAGCATCGGGCCGAGGAACGCGCGGTTGGCCAGCGCGTCGATGCGGCGTACCGCGTCGTGGTCCGCCGCCGAGTCCGACGCCGGGCGGACGACGTGCAGGTTCAGCGTGACCGACAGCTCGGCGGCCGGCGCCAGCTCCCGGACCACGCGGCCGGCCAGGCCGTGCGCGAGGTTGAGGTGGTGCACCGCGGCCAGCGCGGCAGCCGGTTCGGTACGCCCCGGCGCGTGCACGCCCGAGGCGTAACCCAGGTACGCCGAGCACCACGGCTCGTTCAGCGTGGTCCACGTGTGCACCCGGTCGCCCAGCGCCCCGACGATGCCGGCCGCGTACTCCTCGAAGCGCAGCGCGGTGTCCCGCGACGCCCAGCCGCCGGCGTCCTCGCGCTCCTGCGGCAGGTCCCAGTGGTACATCGTGGCCACCGGACGTACGCCGCGCTCCAGCAGCCCGTCCACGAGCCGAGAGTAGAAGTCGAGGCCGGCCCGGTTGAACGGGCCGGCGCCGCCCGGCTGCACCCGCGGCCAGGAGATGGAGAACCGGTACGCCCCGAGGCCCAGGTCGGCGATGTGCCCCAGGTCCTCCGGCCAGCGGTGGTAATGGTCGGCGGCCACGTCACCGGTGTCGCCGTTGAGGGTGCGGCCGGGGGTGTGGCTGTAGGTGTCCCAGATGGACGGGCCTCGGCCGTCCTCGGTGGCCGCGCCCTCGATCTGGTACGCGGCCGTGGCCGAGCCCCAGACGAAGCTCTCCGGAAAGACGTGGTCCGTCACTGCCGTACCCCCTGGATCTCGCAGTGGTATGCCGCCGACGACCCCGCCACCAGCTCGGCGCGGGCCGTCCCGTCCTCGACGTGAACCTCGAACTCGGCGCCGGGCCCGTCGCCCGGGGAGGGCACCCGCACCCGGGCCCGCTGACCCTCGGCGGGCGCGAACAGCCGCAGCCGGACGCCGTCGGCCCACTCGTAGTCGGGCCGGTCGGTGCGCCCGCCGAACGGGATCACCGCGCCCGGTCGGGCCAGCACGGGGAGGCTGTCGAACTCGTGCTTCTCGGTGACCCAGGCCGGCCCGGTGAGCTGCTCGCCGGTGACCAGGTGGGTCCAGGTGCCGGCCGGCACGTAGAAGGTCACCTCGCCGTCGGCGCTCATCACCGGCGCCACCAGCACGTCCGGGCCGAGCATGTACTGCCGGTCCAGGTACGCCGCCGCCGGGTCGTCGGGGAACTCCAGCACCATGGGACGCATCACCGGCACACCGTCGCGGTGCGCCTCCTCGGCGACCGCCGCGAGGTAGGGCATGAGACTCATCTTGAGCCGGGTGAAGTGCCGCAGCACGTCGACGGCCTCGTCGTCGAAGGCCCACGGCACCCGGTAGGAACCGGATCCGTGCAGGCGGGAGTGCGAGGAGAGCAGGCCGAAGGCGATCCACCGCTTGAACACCGCCGGGTCGGGGGTGCCCTCGAAGCCGCCGATGTCGTGGCTCCAGTAGCCGAAGCCGGACGCGGCGAGGGACAGGCCGCCGCGCAGCGACTCGGCCATCGCGGGGAACGTCGACTCGCAGTCGCCGCCCCAGTGCACCGGGAACTGCTGCCCGCCCGCGGTGGCCGACCGGGCGAACACGACCGCCTCGCCCTCGCCGCGCTCGGCCTCCAGCAGCGCGAAGACGGCCCGGTTGTAGAGGTACGAGTAGTAGTTGTGCATGCGCTGCGGGTCCGAGCCGTCGTGCCACACCACGTCGGTGGGGATGCGCTCGCCGAAGTCGGTCTTGAAGGAGTCGACGCCCATGTCGAGCAGGACCTTGAGTTTGCCGGTGTACCAGGCGACCGCGTCGGGGTTGGTGAAGTCGACCAGGGCCATGCCGGCCTGCCACTTGTCCCACTGCCACACGGACCCGTCGGGGCGGCGGACCAGGTAACCCGCCCGGCGGCCCTCCTCGAACAGGTACGACCGCTGCGCGATGTACGGGTTGATCCAGACGCACACCTTCAGTCCCCGTTCGTGCAGGCGGCGCAGCATGCCCTCCGGGTCCGGGAACGTCTCCGGGTCCCAGACGAAGTCGACCCAGTGGAACTGCCGCATCCAGAAGCAGTCGAAGTGGAACACCGACAGCGGCAGGTCCCGCTCGGCCATGCCGTCGATGAACTCGTTCACCGTCTTCTCGTCGTACGACGTGGTGAACGACGTCGACAGCCACAGCCCGTACGACCAGGCCGGCACGCGTGCCGGGCGGCCGGTCAGCGCGGTGTAGCGGCGCAGCACGTCCTTCGGGGTCGGGCCGTCCACGAGGTAGTAGGTCAGCGTCTGACCCTGGACGCTGAACTGGGTCTGCGACACCACCTCCGAGCCGATCTCGAAGGAGACGTGCTCGGGGTGGTCGACGAACACCCCGTAGCCGCGGTTGCTGAGGTAGAACGGCACGTTCTTGTACGCCTGCTCGCTGGCGGTGCCGCCGTCGGCGTTCCAGATGTCCACGGTCTGGCCGTTCTTGACGAACGCCCCGAACCGCTCACCGAGCCCGTAGACCGTCTCGCCGACGTCGAGGCCCAGCCGCTCGTGCACGTACGCGCGGCCCTCGGCGTCGGTGACGATGCCGATGCTGCGCGCGGTGGACGACGTGAGCAGCCGATCGCCGTGCAGGAACTCGACCCGCCAGCCGTCGACCAGGGCGACCCGGGCGGTCAGCTCGCCGGTGGTCAGCGAGGCGCTGAGCCCGGTGACGTCCACCGTGACCGGGTGGTCGTCGCGGTCGGCCAGCGCGAACCGTGGCTGCTTCGGCGGGTCGCCGAGGTGGTGGGCGATGCTCACGCCGATGACGCCGGGGGCGGGGGAGAAGAACCGCACGGTGACCACGGGTCGGTTAAGGGTGTCGCCGCGTCCGGCGATCCGCCCGGCGGGGGCGAAGACGGTGAAGCCGCGCTCGTCGGGCTCGACCGACTCCACCGTGCCGGGGCGCAGCACCGTGATCCCGGGTCGCAGTTGCCAGTACCCGTCGGTGAACTTCACTTCTCGGCTCCTGCCGTGATGCCGCGCGCGAGGGTGCGCTGGAAGATGAGGAAGAAGAGGACCGCCGGGACGAGGCTGATCAGGGAGCCCGCGTTGGTGGTCGGGGCGTCCATGAGCCGGTCGCCCTGCAGCGACGCCAGCGCGACCGGGATGGTCTGCGTGCTGTTGTCGATGAGCATGACCAGCGGGATCAGGAACTCGTTCCAGGTCCAGATGAAGAAGAAGATGAGCAGCACCGCGAGGGTCGGCCGCAGGTTGGGGAAGACCACCCGCCACAGCACCGTCCACCTGCCCGCGCCGTCCAGCGCCGCCGCCTCCAGCAGCGAGCGGGGGAAGGTGCTCATGACCGAGGCGAGCAGGTAGGTGCCGAACGCGCTCTGGATGACGGTGAAGATGATGATCACCGAGAGGCGGGTGTTGTAGAGGCCGATCTCCTTGGCCACGTAGTACAGCGGGTAGATCAGCGACTCCTGCGGCAGCATGTTGGCCAGCAGGAACAGCCCGACGATCCAGAGCCGGCCGCGGACCCTGCCGATGCCCAGGGCGTACGCGTTGAGCAGCGACACGACGACGCCGAGCACCGCCACCGAGCCGGCGATGAGGGCCGAGTTCCAGAGCTTCACCGGGAAGTCGACCTCGGTCCAGTACGTCCGCAGGCCCTTGGTGTAGAACTCCGACGGCCAGCTCAGCGGCCCGCCGGTCGAGTAGTCACCGGGTGACTTGAACGCGTTGAGCAGCATGAACGCGAACGGCACCAGCATGGCGAGCGCACCGAGGGTGACCAGGGTGAGCACGATCCAGCGGCTTGCGCCGCGGTGGTGCCGGTCGCGGGCCGGGCGTGGCGGGCGCGGGGTGACCGCGCGGTCGGCCGGCGTGAGCGTGACGGCCATGTCAGACCCCCCGGTCCTGGCGCTCGCTGCGGTACTGCACCCAGATGAACACCACGGCCACCGCGACGATGATCAGGGTGAGCACGGTGGAGATGGCGGAGCCGTAGCCGACCTGGAGCTTCTTGAAGAACGTGTAGTACGCGAAGTACGACGGCACGTTGGTCGCGTTCTCCGGCCCGCCCCGGGTCAGGGCGAACACCGGGCCGAACACCTTCAACGCGGCGATGGTGCAGGTCAGGGCCACCACGAAGGTCTCCGGCCGGATCTGCGCGAGGGTGATGGCCCGGAACCGGTGGAGCCAGCCCGCCCCGTCGACCTCGGCCGCCTCGTACAGCTCCGGGTCGACGCGCTGCAACGCGGCCATGAAGACGACGACCGGGTAGCCGATCTGCACCCAGATCATCACCGCCATCACGCTGGGCAGGGCGGTGTGCGGGTCGCCGAGCCAGTCGTGGCGCAGCGCGCCGAGGCCGACGGCGTCGAGCAGGCCGTTGAACGCGCCGTCGGGCCGCAGGATCCAGCCCCAGACGATGCCCGCCACCACGACCGGCAGCACCTGCGGCAGGTAGAAGGCGGCGCGCAGCGCGGCGGCCGTACGCGGCCGGAACTTCCGCCCGATGACGTCGAACAGCACGGCGGCGAGCACCAGCCCGACCACGGTCGGCACCACCACCATGGCGACGATCATCGCGAGGGTGTTCCGGAACGAGGTCCAGAAGACCTCGTCCTGGAGCAGGTTGCGGTAGTTGTCCAGCCCGATGAAGGTGGGGTCGCCGATGCCGGACCACTTGGTCAGCGAGAAGTAGATGGTGCCGACGAGCGGTGCGCCGATGACGAGGAGGAACAGCACCGCGCCGGGCAGCAGGTAGATCCAGTAGCCGGCGCCGCCGCGGCGCTTCCGGCGGCTCGCCGTCGGCTGGGGTCGTGTGGCGGGCCGCTTCGGGCCGGCCACGGTCTCGGAGAGAGCCATGGGAGATCCTTCCCGGCGGGGTGGGCACGCCGGCCGGGGCCGGGCGCGCCCACCCGTGGCCGTGTCACTTGCCGGTGATCTCCTTGACGCCGTCCGCGTACGGCTTGGCGATCGTGTCGAGCACCTGGTCGGGCGACTTGGAGCCGTTGATCAGACCCTGGAATCCGGCGACCAGCACGTCGTAGTAGCCGGGCACCGGCCAGTCCGGGTAGAAGGCGAGGCCGTCCTGCTGGCTCACGGTGTTGAAGTTCTCGATCAGCTTCCGGTCCTTCGGGTCACTGATCTTCGACGGGTCGCCGGCCACGGGGACGCCGCCGTTGTTGCCGATGAGGTCCTGGATCTCCGGACGCAGCGTGATGTCGATGAAGTCGTACGCGAGGCTCTTGGCCTTGCTGTTGGCCGGGACCACCCAGAGGTTGCCCGACGAGCCGGCCTGGAGCTTGTTGCCGGGGAACAGGAACGAGTCCCAGTTGAACTTGATCTCGCTCTTGAAGCGGCCGTACCACCAGCTGCCGGAGACGATCATCGGCGCCTTGCCGGAGATGAAGGCGGTGCCCATGTCCTCGGCCTTCAGGCTCGCGGAGTCCTTGGCCACGTAGCCCTTGCGCACCCAGTCGGCGAAGGTGTCCGCGCCGTACTTCAGCGGGTCGGCGTGGAAGTCCACGGGGTTCTTGTAGAGCTGGTAGTCGTCGACGAAGGCCCGGTCGGCCTTGGACAGCGCCAGCTGGTAGAACAGCTGCCCGGCCGGGTACTCGGCGCCGGCCTCGGCCAGCGGGGTGACGCCCTTGCCGACGAAGGTGTCCATCGCGGCGGTCATCTCGTCGAGCGTCGTCGGCACCTTCACGCCGTACTTGTCGAACAGGTCCTTGTTGTAATAGACCATGACGTACTCGCCGTAGTTCGGCACGCCGTACCAGTTGCCCGAGCCCATCACGCCCTTGTCGCTGTAGCGGGCGGTCGTCTGGAGGCTGGGGCTCAGCTTGTCGGCCCAGCCACGCTTCCCGGCCTCGTCGGTGAGGTCGGTGAGCAGCCCCTGGGAGGAGAGCAGGCCGGCGGTCGCGTTGCCCTTGTTGTACTCCATCACGTCCGGGCCCTCGGACGAGTTGATGATCATTCCGGCGTTCTGCTGGATCTGCTCGAACGCCTTGCGCTCGAACTGCACCTCGACGCCCGGGTGCTCGTCCTTGAAGATCTGGATCGCCCGGTCCCAGGCGACCCCCATGGCGCTGTTCGCGCTCTCGTAGTGCCACAGCTTGAGGGTCTTGGCGTCGCTTCCGTCGCCGCCGTCGTCGCCGCCGCAGGCGGCCACCGTCGTCGTCGCGATGGCGGCCACCGCCACCGCGGCGACCAGGTTGCGGATTCGCCCCATTGCTATCCTCCTGGTGAGTATCGAGCTGGTACTTACCTGGCCCGTCGTCGCGTGGCAGCGCGGCGGCGGGCCGTCGTGCGTCAGGTGCCCGGCGGGCCGGAACGTGTCGGGACGGTGTCACCGCCGCCGGCGGCGGCGGTCGGCCGTGGGGCCGGGCCGGTCGATCCCCGGATCTCCAGCGCGCACGGCAGCAGGCGCTGGTGGTCGTCGTCGCCGCCGTCCTCCAGCCTCCGCAGCAGCGCCTCGACCGCCATCCGGCCGAGCGCCGAGCCGGGGGACGTCATCGCGGTCAGGGCGGGGGTGGCCAGCTCGGCCACCTGCGGTGAGGTGACCATCGAGACCACCGAGACGTCGTGCGGCACGGCGAGCCCGCGCACGGCCAGCTCGCCGAGGATGCCGAAGATGGCGTTCTCGTTCATCGCGAGCACGGCCGTCAGGTCCGGGGCCTGATCGAGGGCCGCGGTCAGGGCGGCCCGCCCGCCGGCCGCGCTGTCCTCGGCCGGGATCATCACCGGCTCCAGCCCGTGGCCGCTCATCGCCGCGACGAACGCGTCCCGGGTGCGGACGGCCGGCCCGTAACCAGCGGCGATGGTGGCGGCCGAGTGGTTCACGTAGACGATCCGCCGGTGCCCCAGCCCCACGAGATGCTCGACGGCCTGCCGCACGGTCTGCTCGAAGTCGATGTCCACGTACGCCAGGCCGGTCGTGTCACCGGTGCGGCCGATGAGCACGAGGGGGACGCCGGCCTCCTGGAGGGCGGCCACCCGGCCGTCCTCCACCTGCACCTCCATGAGGACCGCGCCGTCGAGCATCCGCTGGCTGGCCAGCCGGCGCAGGTCGTCGAGGTCGCCGACGCCGACCGGGGACAGCACGAGGTGGTAGCCGGCGGCGCTGGCCGCGGCGGCCGCCCCGGTGACGAACGCCGTCTCGGTGGCGCCCAGCCCGCGCTCGTCCATCGGCATGAGCAGGCCGACGATCCGGCTGCGCCGGCTCGCGAGGCCGCGGGCCATGGCGTTGGGCTGGTAGTCGAGTTCGGCCATGGCGGCGAGCACCTTGTCGCGGGTCGCCTGGGAGATCGGGCGGGTGCCGGTGAGCACGTACGACACGGTGCTGACCGAGACCCGGGCGAGGCGGGCGACGTCGTGCATGGTGGCCACGCGCCACCTCCTTCGGCCGGCGTGGGATCGCTCCCGAGGGGTTGTCGAAGCGTTTCGACTAACCGTTTCGACGAACCGTAGGACACGTGTTACGAGGTCGTCAATAGTCGGTGTCGCGGAGAATTCCGCCTCATGATCGCGCTGCAACACGGAAGTAGTGGCCTCCCGACGGTGGGGAGACCACTACTTCCGTGATCGAGCGCGATCTCGCCGGCGTGCCCACGGTGGCGGCGCGCGCCGGCGGGTGCCCCGCGCCGGTCAGCCCTCCAGGTCGAACAGGGCGGCGGCGTTGCCCCAGCACACCGCCCGCAGCCAGTCGTCACCCAGGCCAAGACGGGCGAGGCCGGCCAGCTGCTCGGCGTACGGGTAGGGGATGTTCGGGAAGTCGCTGCCGAGCAGCACCTTGCCGGCCAGTCCCAACTCGCGCAGCCGGGGCAGCTCGTCGGCCGGGAACGGGACGAACCGGTCGAAGAACGAGGTGAACGCCATGGTGGTGTCCAACCGGACCCGCTCGTAGGTGGCGGCCAGGTCGAGGAAGGCCCGGTAGTCGGGCGCACCGAGGTGGGCCACCACCGCGGTCAGTCCCGGGTGGCGGGCCAGCAGGTCGGCGAACGGATCCGGCCCGGTGTACGCGGTGCCCACGGGTGCGTGCCCGGCGTGCACCACCACCGGCGTGCCCGCGTCGGCGAGCAGCCCCCAGACCGCGTCCAGCGCCGGGTCGGTCGGCGTGAACCCACCGACCTGGACGTGCACCTTGAACACCCGGGCGCCCGCGTCCAGCGCCTCGGCGACGTAGCCCGCCGCGCCCGGCTCCGGGTAGAACGTGGCCGAGGGCAGGCAGCCCGGCGTGGCACGGGCGAAGTCGAGCGTCCAGCGGTTCAGGTCGGCGGCCATCCCCGGCCGGTGCGGGTACGCCAGCGCGCTGAACGCGCGTACCCCGAGCCGCCGCAGGTGCGCCACCCGCTCGGCGTCGCTCCACCGGTACCGGATGGGCCACTCGGTGCCCACCAGCGGCCCGGCCGCGTCGAAGTACGCCCACACGCGGCGCAGCAGCCGGGGCGGGAGGAAGTGCACGTGCACGTCGGCGAGCCCGGGCAGCCCGAGACCACGCCAGAACGCCGGGACCTCGTCGTCCGCGTCCGGCATGGCCGTGACGGTCGGATGGGTCAAATCTCGATGTCGAAGCGGTTCAGCACCGGCCGCGCCACCAGCCCTGCCGCCGCGAGCAGCGCGACGACGGTCATCGCGGCCCGCAGCACGACGGTCTCGGCCTTGCTGCCGGTACGCAACGCGATGCGGTTCGGCAGCCCGATCATCGTCCACATCCGACGCTTGATCGGGATCGGCCAGAGGATGGGCACGCCGGCCCGCGTGATCATGTCGCCGAGGATGTGCACGAAGCAGCCCACCCCCACGGCCGTGCCGATCAGCGGATAGCCCCGGCCGCCGGGCAGGTTGGCCCAGGTGAACCAGGCGGCCGCGGCCGACACCAGCGTGACGATCACCCAGCCGGCCCGCTCCGCCCACTCGTCGAACAGGCCGCGCACGGCGAGACCGATCATGAAGAAGAGGATGCCGATGACCGCCCACTTGCCGTACGCGGCGCACAGCGCGGTGGTGCCCCACCCGACCAGCAGGGTGAACGGGATCGTGTGGGTGAGCGTGCGGTGGCCGTTGTTGCGCTTCGGGTCGCGGCTCAGCTTGGTGGCGTAGTAGACGCCGAGGGAGATCTTCTCCATCACCTCGGCGAAGAACAGGCTGACCACGCCGAAGGTGCGGGCCACCGTGGCGCCACCCTGGTTGCGGGTCACCTTGCCGGAGAGGTCGAGGTCGGGGAAGAGGGCGCCGCCGGCGCAGACGGCGGTGCCGACGGCGAGCGCCAGCGGTGACTGGTGGTAGTCGGCGAACTGGTCCAGCGCCCAGGACCCGGCCAACCACACCGCCGCGCCCGAGAGCGCGTGCGAGGGTCCCATCATGTTCGGCTCACCTTCCCCAGGGATCTTGAGCGCACGAGCGAGATCACTTTAGTCAGAGCCGGGCACGACCGGGCAATCGCCCGGACGGTCCACTTTGGAAGGTGTCAGGGCGCGGGGGTGAAACTCTGCCGGATCATCGCGAAGTATGTCGCGTTGACCTGCCAGTCGAACTCTTTTGTCAACCATGAGACGGTGAACGCGCGCTCGGCCGAGGTGTTCGTGAGCAGCCGGGCCGTGTGCACCCGCTCGCCCGCGCCGTTGACCCACGCGCACTCCCAGACCGCGCCGCCGCGGAAGATGTCCATGGGGGAGATGTCCACCCGGTGGTAGCCGGGCAGGGCGCCGTCGCCGGTGAGCCGCCGCTCCTCGGTGCGCCACCAGGCCACCGGGTCGGGGCGGGACGCGCTCGACTCGACACTGAGCACCCGCGTACCGCCGGGCTCGCGGAAGCAGGTGACGGCGTCCTCCGTCCAGAGCAGCCACGCGACGGGCGCCGCGATGCGGAACCCCGTCGGATCGGTGTACCAGGTCCAGCCGTCGACCAGGCTGAACCGGGCGCCGCGCGGTGGCGGCACCGACGCCACCGGGGTGGCGACCGGTGGTGGTGCGGCGGCGCAGGCGAAGGCGACGGGCCGGGTGGGGGCCGCGCCCCCGCCCGAGCCGGACGGTGGCGGAGGCTTGTTCCGGGCGGCCAGCGCGGCGGCGACCCCCACGGTGGCCACCAGGACGAGGGCGGTGGTGGTGCCGACGAGCGCCGTGAGGCGGCGTCGCCCGCCACCCGTCGCCCGTCGTGCGCCGGCGGGTCCACGGGAGACCGGTCGTCGCCCGGCGGCCGGCCGCGGGTCGTCCGGTCCGGCTGGGGCGCCGTCCCGTTCCGCCGTCGCCGCCCGCCGGGTACCGCCGCCTTTCGCGGCCGCCGGCGGGTCGGGCATCGGGGAGCCGTCGGCCCCGGCCGCCGCGGCGCGCAGCAGCGGCTCGGCCTCGACGGCCGTCAGCCGCCGCCAGGGGTCGCGTTGCAGCAGGCCGGTGAGCGCCGGGCGCAGCGGCCCGGCCCGGCGCATCGGGTTCGGCGGCTCGGTCGCCAGCGCGGTGAGCGTCGCCATCGCACTGTCGCGGGCGTACGGTGGCTGACCCTCCACGGCCGCGTAGAGCGTGGCGCCGAGCGACCAGAGGTCGGTACGCGGGTCCGACACGCCGTCGCGGGCACGTTCCGGTGCCACGAAGTGCGGCGAGCCGAGGATCATGCCGGGCCCGGTCATCCCGGCGTCGCCGCCGGTGAACGTGGCCAACCCGAAGTCGGTGAGCACCACCCGGCCGTCGGCGCCCACGAGCACGTTGTGCGGCTTGACGTCGCGGTGCAGCACCCCGGCGGCGTGTGCGGCGCGCAATGCGGCGAGCACGGCCAGCCCGATCCGGGCCGTCCGCGCCGGGCCCAACGGACCGTCGGTGGCGATGATCTGCTGCACCGAGCGGGACTCCACGTACTCCATCACGATCCACGGGCTGTCCCGGTCGTGCACCACGTCGTAGAGGCGGACCACGTTGGGGTGGTTGAGGCGGGCGGCCGTACGCGCCTCGCGCAGCGACCGCCGGCGCAGTTCGTCGCGTTCGGGCTCGCCGAGCCACGCCGGCGGCACGACTTCCTTGACCGCGACGTCCCGGTGCAGCATCTCGTCGCGCGCCAACCAGACCCGGCCCATCCCGCCGGTGCCGACCAGGTCGACCAGCCGGTACCGGCCCGCGATCAGCAGCTGGTGCACGCTCGCGTTCCCCCTCGGTCACCCCCGGTAACACCATAGCCACCAAGCTCGGATTTCTCATCCGGCGTGGACGGTCAGCGTGGCGGGCGGAAGCTTGCCCGGACCGTCGACCAGTCCGCCGCGGCGCCCGCCCAGTCCCCGTCGTCGGTGATCCAGCCAAGCATCCACCGGTCGCCGCCCGGCGGCGTGTCGGGCACCACTTGGGCGGCGCGCAGCAACGCGCCGTACGGCGCCTCCCAGCCGCACTCCCACACCGTGCCGCCCTCTGCACGGCCCAGGCGCCATTCCCGGTAGCCGGGCAGCGCGCCCGCCTCGGCGGCGCGGTCCCGCACGGCGCGCAGGCGCAGGACCGGTTCACCGGTTTGGGGCCGGTGACGCTGAGCGTCCGCCCGGTCGTCGGGTCCTGGAAGCAGGCCACGTCGCCGTCGTGGGAGTACCGCCACCCCGGCGGTACGGCCACCCGGAAACCGCTGGTGTCGACGTGCCAGATCCACCCCGTGGGCGGGCGGAACGTCTCCCCGGCCGCCGGGCTGCCCGCGGGCGGCCCGCCTTCGGCGTGGGGGCGCACGCACGGGAACGGCGGCGGCAGCCAGGGCTCTCCCGGCGGCGGATCGTGCCCGCCGGGTGGCGGCGCGGGCCGCCCTTCGTAAGGGTCCCAGGACGGGTGCGCGGGTGGGCGGGGTGTGCGCCGCTCGGCGGACGGCGGGTCGCGGTGCTCGTCGTCGCCGGTGACGGCCAGCGCGGTGCCCACCCCGGCCGCGGCGGCCAGCACGAGCGCCGCGAGCACGAGCGCGGCCCGCCGCAGCGCCCGCACGCGGGTCGGCCCGTCGCGGGCCGGTCCCGGCGGCGGGTCCTCCGCGTCCGTATCGTCAGCGGAGGAGGCGTCCGGGAGCACAGGTGGGATGGAGGCGGCCGCGTCGGTTCCGTCGACCGGGGTGGCGGGCGCCGTCGGGGCGGCGGCGGCGCCGAGCAGCCGCTCGGCCTCGTCGTGCCCGAGCCGCCGCGCCGGGTCGCGCCGCAGCAGTCCGGCCAGCACCGGTGCCAGCGGGCCGGCGTGGGGCGCCGGATCCGGTGGCGCGGTGGCCAGCGCGGTGAGGGTGGCCATCGCGGTGCCGCGGGCGTACGGGGAGCGTCCCTCGACCGCCGCGTGCAGGGTGGCGCCGAGCGACCACAGGTCGGCCTCGGCGGTGGACAGCCCCTCGGCGGCGCGCTCCGGCGCGACGTACTGCGGCGAGCCGAGCACCAGGCCGGGACGCGTCATGACGCCCTCACCGCCGTCGAAGACGGCCAACCCGAAGTCGGTGAGCATCACCCGCCCGTCGTGGGCCACGAGCACGTTCTGCGGCTTGACGTCGCGGTGCAGCACCCCCGCGTCGTGGGCGGCGCGCAGGGCGGCCAGCAGGGCCAGCCCGACGCGGGCCGCCCGCTCCGGAAGGAGCGGCCCCTCGGCGTCCAGCACGTCCTGCAACGTGCGGGACGGGACGTACTCCATGACGATCCACGGCTCGCCGTCGACCTCGACCACGTCGTAGAGGCGGACCACGGCGGGGTGGCTGAGTCGGGCGGCCGTGCGGGCCTCGCGCAGGGTGCGCGACCGCAGCTCGGCCCGCTCGTCGTCGGCCAGCCACGCCGGCGGCACGACCTGCTTGACCGCCACGTCGCGGTGCAGCACCTCGTCGCGGGCGCGCCACACCCGGCCCATGCCCCCGCGGCCGACGAGGTCGAGCAGCCGGTACCGACCGGCGATCAGCACCTGCCGCACACCTCTCCTCACCCGCTGTCCGACGTACACGGTAGCCAGCGGATCGGGGAGGACCTATCGGTCGTACGCCTCGCTCAGCAGGCCGTGTGGGCCGCCAACAGGTTTCCGTCGGGGATGGTGGGGAGCGGTCGCGCGGCGGCCCGATGCGCCTGCAACGGTCCGTGCTCCCGGCGGGCCGCCGCGTAGCTGGTCGCGGTGCGGGCCGCGATCGTGGCCCAGCCGTAGCGCTCGCCGACCATGCTGCGGGCCCGGCGGGCCACGCGCCGCGCGAACACCTCGTCGCCGAGGAGCTGGTCGACCGCCCCGGCGAGGGCGTCGGGGTCGCTGTGCGGGAAGGTCACCCCGGTCACGCCCGGCTCGACGATCTCGGCGAGCCCGCCGGTGTCGGCCACGGCGAGCGGCGCGCCGGCGGCCGCCGCCTCGAGCGCGACCATGCCGAACGGCTCGTAGAGGCTGGGCACCACGGTGGCGTCGGTCGCCCCCAGCATCGCGGGCAGCTGGGTGGTGTCGAGGAAGCCGGTGAACCGGACGGTCGCGTCGAGCGCGAGCCGGCGGGTCTCCTCCTCCAGTTCGTGCCGGTAGGGTCCGTCGCCGGCGATCACCACCCGCAGCCCGGGGTGGCGCTGCCGCAGGTACGGCACGGCGTGCACCAGATGCTGGACGCCCTTCTCGTAGACCAGCCGGCCGGCGTACCCGACCAGCGGGCCGTCCGCGGCGAACCGGGCCCGGGCCGAGGCGACCGCGCGGGGGCGGGCGCGCCAGGCCCGGTCGTCGACCCCGTTGGGCACCACGTCGATCTGCCCCGGCGGCACGTCGAAGAGGGTGACGACCTGGTCGCGCATGTACCCCGAGCAGGTGATCACGCGGGTAGAGGAGGTGCTGAGCCAGTGTTCGACGCCGTGGATGGTGCGGTTCATCTCCTCGGGTAGCCAGCCCTGGTGCCGGCCGGCCTCGGTGGCGTGGATGGTGGTGACCAGCGGCAGGTGGAGGTGCTCGGCGAGGGTGGCGGCGGTGTGGGCGACGAGCCAGTCGTGGGCGTGGATGACGTCGTAGTCGGCGGCTTCGGTGGCGCGGAGGGCGGCGCGGGTGAGGGTGTGGTTGAAGGCCATGGTCCAGGCGAGCAGGCTGGTGGTGGCCAGGGGGAAGGTGACGGGGTCTTCGGCGGCGCGGATGATGCGGACGCCGTCGGCGTACTCCTCCAGCGGGGCGCCGTCGGCGTGGCGGGTGACGACGGTGACGTGGTGGCCGGCGGCGGCCAGGGCGACGGAGAGGGCGTGTACGTGCCGGCCCAGGCCGCCGACGAGCACCGGCGGATACTCCCACGACAGCATGAGCACCCTCTGGTGCCGGGCGGGGTGGATGTCGATCACGTCGGCGTCAGCGGACATGCGGCCCCCTTCGAGTTGTCTCCGGGCACGCGCCGGCCGACACCGCTTCCGGTGCCCGCCGTCGCGACTGGGATCGGCACCCATCCTGCCGTCGGCGGGCTAACCAGCGGAGACGCACTCGTTGCGGTGGTGTAAAGCGCTATCGACCCGAACGGCGCACCCGGAGAAGTTCCGCCACCGACCACGCCTGGAACGGGCAGCCGGTGGCCGCGTGCGGCGGCAGGCCGTCGGCCGTCTCGCTCACCGAGCCCAGCCCGTACTCGGTCAGGTGGGCCTCGATGCCGACGAACAGGTCGTCGACGGGGAGCTTCGCCCGGCGGCAGGCGTCCACGTACGGGCCGAACAACCACGGCCACACGGTGCCCTGGTGGTAGGCGCCGTCCCGCTCGGCCGGCCCGCCACGGTGCCGGCCCACGAACTCGGGCGCGTCCGGCGCGAGGCTGCGCGGGCCGAGCGGGGTGAGCAGCGCGCCGGCGATCCGGCGCAGGGTCGGCTCGTCCGGCTCCAGCGGGGCGTGCGGCAGGGACCAGGCGAGCAGCTGGTTCGGCCGCAGCGAGTCGTCGTCGTGGTGCGGGGCCCCGCCGAGCGGGTACGCCGGTGCGGGCGCGTCGACCACGTCGTGCAGCCAGCCGCCGGGCGCGGGGTAGCGCTCCCGGAACGAGGCGGCGGCCCGGGCGTGCAGCCGCCGCAGGTCGGTGGCGTCCCCACCGGTCACGTCGGTCAGCTCGGCGAGCCCGGCCAGCCCGTTGATCCAGAGCGCGTTGACCTCCACCGGCTTGCCGGTGCGCGCCGTGACCGGCACCCCGTAGACCCGCGCGTCCATCCAGGTCAGCGCCGTGTCCGGGGCCCCCTGGGTGAGCAGCCCGTCGGCCGGGTCGACGCCGATGCCGTACCGGGTGCCGGCCCGGTGCGCGTCGACCACCTGCTGCAGCGCCGGCAGCAGTTCCGCCGCGAGGTCGGTGTCGCCCGTGACGGCCACGTGCCGGCTCACCGTGTGCAGGAACCACAGCGTCGCGTCGACCGTGTTGTACTCCACCCGGCCGGTGTCGGCGGTGTTCGCGAGCATCCCCTCCGACAGCGTCGCCGCGTACGCGCGCAGCAGCTCCCGGCCGAGGTCCGCGCGTCCGGTGCTGAGCAGGAGCCCCTCGTAGGAGATCATCGTGTCGCGTGACCAGGTGCCGAACCAGGGGTAGCCGGCCACCACGTCGGCGGGCGACTCGTCGGTGCGCACCACGAACGCGTCGGCGGCAAGGGCGAGCGTCGCGTCGACGTCGTCGGCGGGCTCGGCCTGTGCCACCACCTGCCGGTTGCGCCGGCGGGCGACCTCGACCACCTCGGTCGCCGGCATCGGCTCGACGTCCAGCGGGGCGGCCCAGGCCAGCACCGAGACGGTGTCGCCCGGCCGGTCCAGCGCGCCGGAGAACCGGCCCGCGTACCACAGGTCCTCCCGCGCGTTCAGCCCGCGCGCCGCCTCCTCCCGGTGGTGCACGCCGAGCCACCACTCGCCCTCGGGCACCCAGCCCGGGCCGGCGAGGCGGAACGCGCCGTCCACCACGGCGCCGCCGGCCACCGGATCGACCCGGGGCGCCGGGCCGTCGGCCCGCCGCTCGCCGTGCGCGTCGCGCCAGGTGCAGGCCGCGGCGAGGTCGAGCCGTACCGGGCCGCCGGAGACCAGCCGGTGCACGACGGCCACGCACGCGCGGCCCGGCAGCATGGCCAGCTCCCGCTCGATCACCACGTCGCCGATCCGCCACCGCCACCGCGGTACGCCGTCGACGAGCGCGAACTGCTCCAGCAGCTCGAATCCGCGCGGATCCACCGCGCCGGAGGCCCACTCGTGCGCGCCCAGGCGTACCCGCGCGCCGGAGGGGAGCAGCACCGCAGGGTCGAGGCTCACCAGCCCCACGCGTCGCACCGCCGGCCGGTCGCCCGCCACGACCAGCAGCCCGTGGTAGCGGCGGGTGCGCAGGCCACTGACCGTGCCCATGGCGTACCCGCCGACGCCGTCGGTCACCAGCCACTCCCGGGTCGCCCCGCTGGTCAACTCGGTGCAGACCTGCGGGCCGAAGCGAATATCGATCACGTTTCCT
Source organism: Micromonospora costi (assembly GCF_003626655.1). GTDB lineage: Bacteria > Actinomycetota > Actinomycetes > Mycobacteriales > Micromonosporaceae > Micromonospora > Micromonospora costi. The sequence goes on along the minus strand of NZ_RBAN01000002.1, from coordinate 347,835 downwards.
CCACCCGGAGCGGCGTGCCGAACGCCACGGCGAGAATGGTCCGTGTGGTCAAGTTCCCGTCCGGCGTCGAAGATGTGCAGGTGATCACTGACCGTTCGTCCTCCGACGCGCCGGCCCCCGACGCCGAGCGGATCCGGCTCGCCCAGGCCGACGCCGGGGAGCAGGACTGGCGCGCATGGGGCCCCTATCTGGCCGAACGGGCATGGGGGACGGTACGGGAGGACTACAGCGAGCACGGTACGGCCTGGGACTACTTCCCGCACGACCACGCGCGGTCCCGAGCGTACCGGTGGAACGAGGACGGGATGGCCGGCGTGTGCGACGACCGGCAGACGTTCTGCTTCGCGCTCGCGCTGTGGAACGGCCGCGACCCGATCCTCAAGGAGCGGATGTTCGGGCTCGGCGGCGACGGCGGCAACCACGGCGAGGACGTCAAGGAGTACTGGTGGTACGAGGACTCCACGCCCACGCACTCGTGGATGCGCTGGCGCTACCACTACCCGCAGGCGGCGTTCCCGTACGACGAACTGGTGGCGGTCAACGCGCTGCGCGGCCGGGACGACACCGAGTACGAGCTGGTCGACACGGGCATCTTCGACGACGACCGGTACTGGGCGGTGACCGTCGACTACGCGAAAGCGTCCCCCACGGACCTGTGCATCGTGATCACCGTGGCCAATCGGGGGGACCGGGCCGCGACCCTGCACGTGCTGCCCACCCTGTGGTTCCGTAACACGTGGGCGTGGGGGCTGCCCGGCGGCGACCGGGTGCCCCGGCTCGTGGGTGAGGGGTCGCGGCTGGTCGGCGAGCACCGGGTGCTCGGGCAGCTGCTGCTGGAGGGCGAGGGAAAGCCCACGCCGCTGCTCTGCGACAACGACAGCAATGCCGAGCGCCTGTGGGGCCTGCCCGGCCGTTCCCCGTATCCGAAGGACGGCATCAACGACCACGTGGTCAACGGCGCGGCGACGGTCAACCCCGCCCGGGAGGGCACGAAGGGGGCCCTGCACTACGTGCTCGACGTGCCGGCCGGTGGGCAGCGGCAGATCCGGCTGCGGCTGACCCGTACCGCTCCACCCCCGGCCGGCGGCCCACCGCCGCCCGCGGACCTGGGGGCCGGCTTCGACGCGGTGGTCTGGGCACGGCGGGCCGAGGCGAACCGCTTCTTCGCGGGACTGATCCCGCCGTCCGCCACGGCGGACGAGGCGCTGGTCGCGCGGCAGGCGATCGCCGGGCTCATGTGGGGCAAGCAGTTCTATCACTTCGACGTCAAGCAGTGGCTCGAGGGCGACCCGGCCTCGACGCCCCCTCCGGCCGGACGCCGCCACGGGCGCAACAGCCACTGGTGGCACATGACCAGCTTCGACGTGATCTCCATGCCCGACCCGTGGGAGTACCCCTGGTACGCGGCCTGGGACCTGGCCTTCCACTGCGTCAGCATCGCCCGCGTCGACCCCGGCTTCGCCAAGGCCCAGCTGCTGCTCCTGCTCCGCGAGTGGTACCTGCACCCCAACGGGCAGATCCCGGCGTACGAGTGGGCGTTCGGGGACGTCAACCCGCCGGTGCACGCCTGGGCGGCGTTGAAGGTGTTCGAGATCGACGGCCGCCGGGACCACGAGTTCCTGGCCCGGGTGATGCACAAGCTGCTGCTGAACTTCACCTGGTGGGTCAACCGCAAGGACACCGGCGGCAACAACGTCTTCGAGGGCGGCTTCCTCGGGCTGGACAACGTCGGGCCGTTCGACCGTTCCGCGGCGCTGCCCGTCGCGGGCGTTCTCGAGCAGTCCGACGGCACCGGCTGGATGGCGATGTACGCGCTCAACCTGCTCGACATCGCCGTGGTGCTGGCCGAGCACGACCGCACCTGGGTCGACACCGCCACGAAGTTCTTCGAACACTTCGCCTACATCGCGGCCGCGGCGTACGAGCAGGGGCTCTGGGACGACGAGGACGCCTTCTTCTACGACGTGCTGCGGCTGGCCGACGGCACGCAGGTGCCCTTGAGGGTCCGCTCGGTCGTCGGGCTGCTGCCGCTGGCCGCGGTGACCCGACTGTCCGCCCGTACGCTGCACCGGCTGCCGGAGCTGGGCGCGCGGCTGCGTTGGCTGCTCGCCCAGCGGCCGGAGTACGCCCAGGTGGTCGGCGCGCGGCGGCTGGGCCCGGACGGCCGGCAGCAGCGGCTGCTGTCCATGGTCGGCCCGGACCAGATGGTCCGGTTGCTGGCCCGGATGCTGGACCCCGACGAGTTCCTCTCCGAGTACGGCCTGCGCACGCTCTCCCGGGCGCACCTGGACAAGCCGTTCACGGTCACGCTCGGTGGCCAGGAGTTCTGCGTGGGCTACGAGCCCGCCGAGTCCACGAGCGGCCTGTTCGGCGGCAACTCGAACTGGCGCGGTCCAATCTGGATGCCCACGAACTTCCTGCTGATCAGCGCCCTGCGGGACTACGCCGCGTTCTTCGGCGACGACCTCCAGATCGAGTACCCGACCCGCTCGGGAGTGAAGCGGACCCTCACGGAGATCGCCGACGACCTGTCGGCTCGGCTGATCGCGCTGTTCACCCGCGACGGCTGGGGGCGGCGACCGATCTACGGTGCGGCCCAGCTCTTCCAGACCCACCCGGACTGGCGGGACCTGCTCTGCTTCCCCGAGTACTTCCACGGTGACAACGGCGCCGGGCTCGGCGCCTGGCACCAGACGGGCTGGACGGCCCTGGTCGCGGACCTGATCCTCACGCTGCGCCGCTGACGGCGGCCGGCCCTCGCCGCCAGCGGTCGACAGTCGACAATCCGTCACGGATCGGCCGCGTGGCGTCACGGGAACCTAGCATGAGCCGGGTGTCCGAACCTCGCGACGCGGATGCTGACCAGAGCGAACGTGACCTAGTCGTCACGGTCGCCCGCCGGCTCGCCGAGGCTGAGGGGTGGGCGGCGGTGAGCCCACGCCGACTGGCCGAGCGGGCCGACCGGGCGGTGGCCGAGGCTGTTCCAGCGGCCCTTGACGGACCGCGGCCGGGAAAGTCGGTGGGCCGGTCGGGGCGCGGTGCCCTAGAGTCCCGGCCCGGGACGGGAGCAGCCGTGGTGAAGGGACGGGACGCCGATGACGTGGGACGGGGAGGGCCGCCGGCAGGCGCAGGTGCTGATCTTCGACGCGGACGACACGCTCTGGGAGAACAACGTCGTCTTCGAGCGGGTGATCGACGACTTCCTGTCGTGGCTCGACCATCCCACCCTCGACCGCGGCGAGATCAGGGCGATCCTCGACGACATCGAGCGAGCGAACGCGGTGGTGCACGGGTACGGCAGCAAGGTCTTCCTGCGTAGCCTGGGGGAGTGCCTGGAACGACTGCGCGAGCGGCCCGCCACGGACGCCGAGCGTTCCGAGATCGACCGGCTGGCCGTGGCGCTGGTCGAGCACCGCATCGAACTCATGCCCGGCGTGGCCGAGGCGCTCGACGAGCTGGCCGGCCGCCACGAGCTGTTGCTGCTCACCAAGGGGGAGAGGGAGGAGCAGCAGCGCAAGCTCGACGCGTCCGGGCTGCTGCACCACTTCCGGGCGGCGCACATCGTGCCCGAGAAGGACGCGGACACCTACCGCTGGCTCGCCCGCGAACACGGCTTCGACCCGGCCGCCGCCTGGATGATCGGCAACTCGCCACGGTCGGACATCCTGCCCGCCCGGGCTGCCGGCATGCAGGCCGTCTTCATCCCGAACCAGAACACCTGGGTGCTCGAGGACGAGGAACTGGACCCGACCGACCACGGCGTCCTGCGCCTGGCCGCCTTCCCCGACCTGCTGCGGCACTTCTGACGTCCACCGTGGGCCTCCGGCCGTCCGCGCCCGCCGCGCTGCGGCCCGGCGGGAAGCCGATCGGGGCGCCGGCATGCCGCTGACGTTCCCGTCGCACCTGGCCGCGGTGCTGCCACTCGCCCTGTGGCGGCCCCGCTGGTTCGACGGCGTCGCGCTCGCCAGCGGCGCGGTGGCCCCCGACGTGGCGTACCTGACCACGGGCACCCGCTTCCAGATCACCGGCACGCACACCGTCGCCGGCCTGCTCTGGTGGTGCCTGCCGGTGGCACTCGGCTACGCCTGGCTGGTGCGGCGGTGCGCGGGCCTCGTCATCCCCTACCTGCCGGGTCTCGGTCGGTTCCGCTGGCCGGCGCACGCAATCTCCCGGGCCGGGCCGCACCGCTGGTGGATCACCGCCGGCTCGGCGCTGCTCGGCGCCGCCAGCCATGTGGCCTGGGACCGGGCCACCCACACCGACGGCTGGCTGCGGGCGCTCGGCATCGACTGGTACGCGAGCACCGGCCTGCACTGGTGGACGGTCTCCGATCTGACCAGCACGGTGGTCGGCGGGGTGGTCGCGGTCGACCTGATGCGGCGCCTCGCGCGCCGCGCCCGGGTCGTGGACGAGCCCGCGCCGCCCGTCCGGCCGGCGGTCTTCCGGCGCGTCGCGGGGCTGACCGTCGTGGCCGGAGCGGCACTGCTGCCGTTCCTGCCGGCGGCGCGGTTGACCGGCGCGACCGGGGTACGGTTACTGCACGTGGTGGCCCTGGCGGTGCTGCTCGGCGCGCTCGCCGCAACCGCCGAGCCGCGCCGCGCGAGCGCGGGTCTCGACTGGGAACAGCGCTGACGGCGACGGCGTCGTTACGCCGACATGCCGCTTTTCGATGTTGAGATCAATCACGCTTCCGGCAGGCCACGCACGCCTTGTCCGGCCTGCCGAAACGCGCCTAACCTGAGCCCGCGCTCACGGCTCTTCGGGGTGAGCCCGAGCGTACGGTCCGGTAGTGGGCACGTGGAGCTGAGTGCAGGCGGGCCGGCTCGTCGTGGCAGATCCGCCGTGGGCGGCGTGCCACGCCCACGGCGTGCCAGGGCGATGTCCGCTACCACGCCGGACGGTTGGGTCAGGACCGGGGAGTTGCGGACCCGGTCCTGACCCGTCCGGAGGCCCGGTCACACCACCGTGCCGCGCACGATCGCCACAGCCACCCGGCAGAACTCGTCCATGTCGGGGTTGAAGCCGGCCGCGATGTCGGGATGCAGCCCTGAGCGGGTCTCGTCGAGCAGCCGCTGGCAGACCTGCTCGACGGGTTCGCCCGCGTAGTCGGCACGGACCCGTTCGGTGGCCGCCCGGAGCGCCGAGGTCAGCTGATCCTCAAGCGGGCCGCGCAGCTTATGCTGCACGGGATCGAGCCCGCGTGGGTCGAGCGTGACATGTGGCTCCGACATCGGCGCTCCCTTCGTCGGCGTCCGCGGTACCCCACCGCGGTCGTCGGTCAAACCACGTTCGGTACGGCGGCCACCCGCACCTGGTACGAGAAGTCCTCGGCCGGCTCCTCGGCGTACGACAGCCGGCGGATCTGCCGGTCGTCGTCGTAGAGCGCGACGTCCACGAGGACACCGAGATGGGCCAGGCCGATGCTGGTCACCCGCTTCTTGTCCTGGAGTACCGCGCACACCCCGCCGAGCAGGGTGCTCGCGTCGGACGTGCGGTGCCCCGGCGGGCAGCGCAGCACGAGATCCACCTCGACCGGCCCGGCGAGCGGGGTCCAGCCGGTACGCTGGGCCGCCGCGCAGGCCGCTTCGAGCAGGGCGCGGACCCTCGTCGCCTGCCGGTGCCCGGCGGCGAAGATGGACAGCGCCTCGGTCTTGACCGGTGGCAGGCCGCTCACCTCGAACGTCAGGGCGAGAGCGCGGGTGTCCTGCACGACGGCACCTCCTCGTTGCGGACGATCCTGCCCAACCGGGGGGTCGGCGGCGGGAGTTCCCGCGAGAACCAACCGATCGGGCGGGGTGGGGTCGGCCGGAGGCGTATCGACGTCGGCGGCGTACGCGCTGGCAGCGGAGCTAGGAAGACGCTAGTGCACGCGGCCTGCGTGGGGTAGCTCCGCCGCTCACTGGGTGGGACGTGGCGCGAAGGCGCAGAACTCGTTGCCCTCCGGGTCGGCCAGGATCCACCAGCTGATGTCGGCGTCCGGCTGGCGCAGCAGGGTGGCGCCGGCCGCGATCAGCGCGGTGGGTTCCGGGCCGGTCAGGTCGACGTCCCAGTGCAGCCGGTTCTTGACCGTCTTGCGCTCCGGGACGGGGTCGAACAGCCAGCGGTCCCACGGGAAGCCTGCCGCGCCAACCACCGACGCGTGCCCCTCGTCGCTCGTCTCCACCCGGCCGCCGACCACCCCGGACCACCACGTCGCCTGCGCGACCGGGTCGGCGCTGTCCACGACCAGGGCGAACGGCCCCGGCCGGGTGCCCTCGCGGGGCGGGAACGCGCAGAACAGGTTGCCCTCCGGGTCGGCCAGCACCCACCAGCCGATCTCCGCGTCCGGCTCGCGCACCAGCCGGGCCCCGGCCGCGAGCAGGCCCGCCGGGTCACCCTCGGGCAGGCGCAGGTCCAGATGTACGCGCGTCTTGACGCTGCGCGGCTCGGGCACCGTGTTGACCCAGATCGCCTCGGCCTTCGACCGCCCGGACGGTGGGTCGATCCGGGCGTCACCGTCGCCGGTGTCGACCAGCTCCGCGTCGAGGATGCCGGCCCAGAAGCCGCCCAGCCGCGGGGCGTCCGTGGTGTCGAGACAGAGGTCCTTGAAGCGCGCGATCATCCGGCCATCATGCCCACCCGGCACGGCAGGCTGGCAAGCGCGTTCCGCGGCGCCACGACCCCGCCCGGTCAGGGCGTCGTCCGCGTGTGACCGGGCAAGATCGTGCAATTTCGTGAAAGTAGTGGGGTCACCCGCGCCCGGAGGCCACTACTTCCTGGATCGAGCGCAATCATGCCCGGCGGGCGCCGGGTGATCCCCGCCACAGCCGTGGCCGGCGATCGCGCGATGTTTCGCGACTTCCCAGGTCGGGCAGTGTTGGGGCCACGAAACGTCCGGGATCCGTCACTCGCTGAGCACGGTTCGCGGTCGTCTCGCCGTGCGCCGGGGCACGGTGACCTCCCGGCACGTGGCCGATCAGAGGGGAGGGGTGATGAACGACCCTGACGAGGCCGGACGTCGACGCCGACCACGGGTGCGCGTGGTGGCGGCTGCCGCCGCGGTGGCGCTGGCGGCGCCGTTGGCGGGCTGCGGTTCCGGTGGGGACAGCGGCACGCCGACGATCAACCTGTACTACCCGCCGGAGCAGAACCTGCAGAAGGTGGTGGACGCCTGCAACACGCAGGCCGGCGGTCGCTACAAGATCGTCTACCGGGTGCTGCCCCGGCAGGCCGACGACCAGCGGGTGCAGATGGTGCGCCGGCTCGCCGCGGAGGACAGCGGCATGGACGTGCTCGGTCTCGACGTCACCTGGACGCAGGAGTTCGCAAGCGCCGACTGGATCCTGGAGTGGACCGGGCAGGACCGGGCCGAGGTGGAGCAGGGCACGCTCGCCGGGCCGCTGGAGACCGCCCGCTACCAGGGCAAGCTGTACGCGGCGCCGAAGAACACCAACGTCCAGCTGCTCTGGTACCGCAAGGACCTGGTGCCGCAGCCGCCGAAGACCTGGGACGAGATGATCTCGATGGCGCAGGACTTGAAGCGGCAGGGCAAGCCCCACCAGGTGCTCACGATGGGCGCCCAGTACGAGGGCCTCGTCGTCCTCTACAACACCCTCGCCGAGAGCGCCGGCGGCCGGATCCTCAGCGAGGACGGCAGCAAGGCCGTCATGGACGAGGGCGCGGTGCGGGCGCTGGAGCAGTTGCAGCGCTTCGCCACGTCGGGCGTGACGTCGCCGTCGTTCAGCAACGCGACCGAGGACCCGGTGCGGCTGGAGTTCCAGTCCGGCAGCGGCGCGTTCCAGGTCAACTGGCCGTTCGTCTACCCCGCGATGCAGGAGGCCAACCCGGACCTGGCCCAGCAGGTGGGCTGGGCGCGGGTGCCGGGCATCGACGAGGGCACCCCGAGCCGGGTCACCATCGGCGGCGTCGACCTGGCGGTGAGCCGGTACTCGAAGCACCCCGACCTCTCGTTCGAGGTGGCCAAGTGCCTGCGCAACGAGGAGAACCAGAAGTTCTCCGCGATCAACGACGGTGTGCCGCCGACCATCGAGAAGGTCTACGACGACCCGGAGATGGCCGAGGCGTACCCCATGAAGGAGACCATCCTCGAGGAGCTGAAGGATCCGGCGGTGCGTCCGCTGACCCCGGCCTACCAGAGCATCTCCACCGTGATGTCGGCGGTGCTCTCGCCGCCGTCGGCGATCGGGCCCCAGCAGACCGGCGACGAGCTGCGTAAGGCCATCGCCGACGCCCTCGAGTCGAAGGGAGTGTTGCCGTGAGCGTCAACGCCACCCCCACCGGCGCGGACGTCGCCGCCAACGCGGAACGCTCCGCCGGCCGCCACGCGGCGGTGCCCACCCAGCGGGCCCGCCGGGGCCGGGCGCCGCTCAGCGAGAACAAGAAGGCCGAGCGGCGGCTCGGTTGGCTGCTGTGCGCGCCCGCCGCGCTGGTCATGCTCGCGGTGACGGCCTACCCGATCATCTACTCGGTCTGGCTGTCGTTGCAGCGTTTCGACCTGCGTTTCCCGGACCAGCGCGAGTTCATCGGCCTGGAGAACTACGCCACGGTGCTCACCAACGAGTTCTGGTGGACGGCGTTCGGCGTGACCGCGTTGATCACGGTGGTCACCGTCGCGGTCGAACTGGTCCTCGGCATGGGTCTCGCCCTGGTCATGCACCGGACGCTGGTCGGCCGAGGCATCGTGCGGACCGCGGCGCTGATCCCGTACGGCATCGTCACAGTGGTCGCGGCCTTCTCCTGGCGGTACGCGTGGACGCCGGGCACCGGCTACCTCGCGAACCTGTTCGGCGAGGGCGCGCCGCTCACGGAGCGGGCCAGCTCGCTGGCGATCATCATGCTGGCGGAGATCTGGAAGACGACGCCGTTCATGGCGCTGCTGCTGATGGCCGGGTTGGCGCTCGTGCCGGAGGACCTGCTCAAGGCGGCCTCGACCGACGGTGCGACCGCCTGGCAGCGGTTCACGAAGGTGATGCTGCCGGTGATGAAGCCGGCCATCCTGGTCGCGTTGCTGTTCCGCACGCTGGACGCGTTCCGGGTGTTCGACAACATCTTCATCCTCACGGCGGGCGCCAACGAGACGTCGTCGGTGTCGATGCTCACCTACAACAACCTGATCCGGGGTCTGAACCTCGGCATCGGGTCGACGATGTCCGTGCTGATCTTCATCGCCGTGGCGATCGTCGCGTTCGTCTTCGTGAAGCTCTTCGGCACCGCTGCCCCGGGCAGCTCGGACGACGAGAGGCGTTGAGATGGCTACCGAAACCACCACGCGGGCGAAGCTGCGGTGGGGTCTGCTGGACGTCATCGTGGTCGTCTTCGCGCTGATCCCGGTGTTGTGGATCGCCTCGCTGTCGTTCAAGACGCCGGCCACGCTGACCGACGGGAAGTTCATCCCGCGGGAGTGGACGCTGGAGAACTACCGGACGATCTTCGACACCGACCAGTTCGTGCGCGCTCTGGTGAACTCGATCGGCATCGCGCTGATCGCCACGGCGGTCGCCGTGGTGCTCGGCGCCATGGCCGCGTACGCGATCTCGCGGCTGGACTTCCCGGGCAAGCGGCTGCTGGTCGGGGTCTCCCTGCTGATCGCCATGTTCCCGCAGGTCTCGCTCGTGTCTCCGCTGTTCGAGATCGAGCGGCAGCTCGGCCTGTTCGACACCTGGCCGGGGCTGATCCTGCCGTACATCACGTTCGCGCTGCCGCTGGCGATCTACACGCTGTCGGCGTTCTTCAAGCAGATCCCGTGGGACCTGGAGAAGGCGGCGAAGATGGACGGTGCGACCCAGGGGCAGGCGTTCCGGCGGGTGATCGCGCCGCTGGCCGCGCCCGGGCTGTTCACCACGGCGATCCTGGTCTTCATCTTCTGCTGGAACGACTTCCTCTTCGCGATCTCGCTGACCTCCACCGAGCGGTCCCGCACGGTGCCGGCGGCGCTGTCGTTCTTCACGGGCGCGTCGCAGTTCGAGGACCCCACCGGGGCGATCTGCGCCGCCGCCGTGGTGATCACCGTTCCGATCATCCTCTTCGTCCTCTTCTTCCAGCGCCGCATCGTGTCCGGCCTGACCTCCGGCGCAGTCAAGGGATAGGTGGTAAACGTGCGTAGCCAAGGGTTCAGGTGGTAACAGTGGCTGACATCGTGCTCGACAAGGTGAGCAAGCGGTTCCCGGACGGGACGGTCGCGGTGCGCGACGTGGACCTGGAGATCGCCGATGGCGAGTTCGTGATCCTGGTCGGCCCGTCCGGCTGCGGGAAGTCCACCACCCTCAACATGATCGCCGGCCTGGAGGACATCAGCTCCGGTGAGCTGCGCATCGGCGGCCAGCGGGTCAACGACAAGGCGCCCCGCGACCGTGACATCGCGATGGTCTTCCAGTCGTACGCGCTCTACCCGAACATGACGGTGCGCGAGAACATGGCGTTCCCGCTGCGGCTGCAGAAGCTGGACCGGGAGACGATCAACGCCAAGGTCGAGGACGCGGCGAAGGTGCTGGAGCTGACCGCGCTGCTGGACCGCAAGCCGTCGAACCTCTCCGGCGGGCAGCGGCAGCGCGTGGCCATGGGCCGGGCGATCGTCCGCCAGCCCAAGGCGTTCCTCATGGACGAGCCGCTGTCCAACCTGGACGCCAAGCTGCGGGTGCAGATGCGCACCGTGGTGTCGCGGCTGCAGAAGCAGCTCGGCACCACCACGGTGTACGTCACTCACGACCAGACCGAGGCCATGACCCTCGGCGACCGCGTGGTGATCATGCGCGGCGGTGAGGTCCAGCAGGTCGGCCCGCCGCAGGAGCTGTACGACCACCCTCGCAACCTCTTCGTGGCCGGCTTCATCGGCTCGCCGTCGATGAACTTCCTGCACGCCGCCGTGGAGGACGGTCGCCTGCGTACCGCGCTCGGTGACGTGCCGATCGGGGACCGGGTGCGGCGGCAGCTCGACGGTGCCGACGCGCCGCGCGAGCTGATCCTCGGCGTCCGGCCGGAGCACTTCGAGGATGCCGCGCTGATCGACGACGAGACCCGTCGCCGGGGGCTGGAGTTCGAGGCGCCGGTGGAGATCGTCGAGTCGATGGGGTCGGACAAGTACGTCTACTTCACCGTCGAGGGGGAGCGGGCCAGCGCCGCCGAGTTGGAGGAGCTGGCCGCCGACGCGGGCGCGGCCGACTTCACCGGCGCGGGGGCCAGCCTGGTCACCCGCCTGTCGGCCGAGTCGCCGGTGGCCGAGGGGGAGACCCGCCGGGTCTGGTTCAACCTGGAGAAGATCCACCTCTTCGACCCGTCCAACGGCCGCAACCTCACCCTGCACGAGGGCCGGGCAGCGGGCGCGCTGGCCGACTGACGGCGTACGCGACGAGGGCCGGCGGGCGGTGTGCCCGGCCGGTCCTCGTCGCGCGCGCGCCGGGCGGCGTCAGTCGGGCCAGGCCACCGTCGGCGGCAGGCCGAGGAACGCCGCGTAGCGCGCGAGGGCGTGCTCCGCGCGGGGCCGGTCCAGGGCGGCCAGCGGCCGTACGGTGATGGTCACCCGGCCCCGGCCGACGGCCCGCTTCCAGGTGCCCACCACCCGCCCACCGGAGACGACGGTGGGTTGGAAGATGCCGTTGTTGCCGGGGATGATCGCGTCGCGGTGGGCCGGGTCGAGCATCAACGACCGGTCCTTGTAGCCCAGCAGGTACTCGTCGAAGCCGGGCAGGACGACCAGGTCGTCGACCGGGCCGCGGGGGGCGTCCAGCAGGGCCGCGTCGACGAGCATCTCCTCACCGTCGACCTCGACGGCGGCGAGCGTGTCGCCGGCCGCCGCGAACCCCCGGCGCGCGTCGGTGAGGGTGAGCCCCGTCCAGCCGGCGAACTCGCGGGCGGTCACCGGGCCGTGGGAGCGGACGTAGCGGCGGGTCAGCGTCGCGAGCGCCTCGTCGCGTTCGAGTTGGTGCGGCTCGGGCGCCCACTCGTCGAGCAGCGCGAAGGTCTGCTCGGTGCCGACGTTCGGGGCGAGGCAGGTCACGCCGCGTACGCTCGCGTACCACAGCAGGTGGTAGCCGCGCTGGCCGTCGGTGGCGATGCCGGCCGCGTTCAGGGTGGCCAGGCACTGCGCCCGGGTGAGCCGCCCGCCGCCGGCCAGTGCCGTGCCGAGCACCTCGGCGGCGCGGTCCGCCGTGACCGCGTCGAATCCGAGCGCCGCGCGCCGCGTCGCCGCGCCGGCCAGCGAGCGCACACCGGTGAGCTCGAGCATCCACCGCGCGTCGCGGGACGGGACGAGGTGCACGGTGCCCCGCATGGGCCAGGTGCGCAGTGCCTCGCGCCGCTCCAGCGCGGCCTGCACGTCGACCTGGGTGAGCGCGGGCAGTCGGGCGCCGAGCGACCAGAGCCCGCTGGCCAGATCCTGCGCCTGCATCGCCCCGAACCACTCGACCACGTCGGCGACGGTGCCGGGGCGGATGGTGGGGTGCGGGCGCAGCAGCAGGCTCGTCATGCGCAGGGCGAGCGCCTCGCTCGCGGTCAGCCGTACGGGCATCGGACCTCCTCACCCGGTCGCCGCGAGCCTAGGCCCACCCTCCGACACGGAGGCGAAGGCATAACGGCAGCAGGAGCGGGGAAGCCGCGGCAGGTGCGCGCGTCGCGCGTGCGGAAGGGAGAGTCATGACTGCGTCCAGCGAACCGATGCGGGGCGGCGCGCCGGCCCGGTCCCGAGCGGACCGGGGCACTCCGGCCAAGACCAGCGCCGCCGCGACCTTTTCCCTGGTATTCGGGGTTGCCGCCCTGGTGTGCACCCTGACGGCCATTCTCGCCTGGGCCGGGATCATCCTGGGCATCATCGGCATCATCGTCGGGATCTTCGGACTTCGGATGGCCCGCCGGCCGAACGTGACCGGGCGGGGCGTGACCATCGGTGGTCTGACACTCAGCATCATCGCGCTGATACTCGGGCTGGTCTTCATCGCGGGCGTCGCCACGTTCCTCAACAACGAGGGCGCCGCGAACCGGCTGCAGGAGCAGGTGGACGACCTGCGCAACCGGGCCAGCTGACCTGGGCGGCGACGGGCGGGTGGAGTCGCCGCACGGCGGCCCCACGCGCCCGCCGCACCCGTGGTCGCGTCACGCCGGGCTCCGGCGGGCGCGACCACCATGTCCCTCGGTCAGAGCCGGCGGTACATCACCAGCAGGTCGACGTAGCCGTGAACGGGATGGTGGAAGCCGTCGGGGACACGGCCGACCACCTCGAAGCCGAGTGAGCGCCAGAGCGCCACGGCCCGGGTGTTCGTCGCCACCACCGCGTTGAACTGCATGGCCCGGTAGCCGTCGGCCCGGGCCAGGTCGAGCACGTGCGCGCCGAGCGCCCGCCCGACGCCACGGCCTCCGGCCGCCGGCGCCACCATGAAGCTGGCGTTGGCGACGTGCCCGCCTGGGCCGAGCTGGTTGGGCGTCAGCTTCGCCGAACCGAGCACCGTGCCGTCCGGCGCGACGGCCACGACCGTACGGCCGGGCGGCGGCACGAGCCAGAGCGCGCGGGCGGTCTCCTCGTCGACGTCCCGCGGCCAGGTGTACGTCTCGCCGGCGGCGACGATCTCCCGCAGGAACGGCCAGATCCCCGGCCAGTCAGCGGCGGTGGCGGGTCGGATCAGCATGGCCCCAGCATCGCCGTCCGGCCCGTGCCGCCCGTCACCGGGGTGACCGGCCGGGGCGTTTGTCGTGGCATGCGTCGGGTAGTCGCCGGAGCTGATTCGGATGCGGAAGGGGACTCTGCGATGGCTGACCGGACCAAGGTGGCGGTGATCTACTACAGCGCCACGGGTACCACCTACCAGATGGCGCAGGCCGCCTGCGAGGCCGCCGGTGACGCGGGCGGTGACGTACGCCTGCGCAAAGTGCGCGAGCTGGCGCCGGACGAGGCGATCCGCTCGAACTCCGGCTGGGAGGCGCACCGCCTGGAGACGCAGGACGTTCCCGAGGCGCAGCTCGACGACCTGTCCTGGGCCGACGTGGTCATCTTCGGGACGCCGACCCGGTACGGCGTGATGGCCGCCCAGCTCAAGCAGTTCATCGACACCACCGGGCCGCTCTGGTCGCAGGGCGGCCTCGTCAACAAGGTCTTCTCCGCGTTCTGTACGACCGGGACCCGTCACGGCGGACAGGAGGCGACACTGCTGTCGCTGTTCAACATCTTCTACCACTGGGGCGGAATCGTGGTCACGCCCGGCTACACCGACACCAGCCAGTTCATCGCGGGAAACCCGTACGGCGCCTCGCACACGAGCAACAACGGGGAGGTCGCACCGGACGACATCGCGCTGACCGCCACCGCGCTGACCGCCCGCCGCGCGCTGGAGATCGGCACCGCGGTGAAGAAGGGGCTGGCCGGCTGAGGCCGGCGGCCGGACGGCGGGTGAGCGCCGTCCGACCACCGGTCTCCCTGACCCGGCCCTACTCGCGCCCCGCCGGGTGCCCGGCGCCGGCCGACCGGACCGGCTCCCGCCCGCCGCCGGGCGTCAGCAGCCGCGGCAGCAGGTCGGCCAGGACGGCCACGCCGTCGCGGCTGAGCACCGACTCCGGGTGGAACTGCACCCCGGCGAATCCCGGTCCGCGCAGCGCGTGCACCGCGCCGTCGGCCGGGTCGCGGGCCAGCTCCACCGGGCCGTACGCGGACGCCAGCTCGTCGGTCTGGCACCGGGCCGTGAACGTGGCGTAGAAGCCCACCCGGCGGCGTACGCCGAAGAGGTCCACGTCCTGCTGGAGCCCCTGGTAGGGCGCGTCACGGCGGTGCAGCGACAGGCCGAGCAGCCCGGCCAGCAGCTGGTGGCCGAGGCAGACCGCGAGGGTCGGGCGGCCGGCGGCCAGCAGCCCGGTGAGCAGCCCGCGCAGCGCCGCCATCTTCGGGTCGGTCGCGCTGCCCGGGTCGCCCGGGCCGGGGCCGACCACCACCAGGTCGTGCCCGTCGAGCGGGCCGGGGGCGTGCCACGGCCGCACCGTCACGGCGAGGCCGAGTGCCCGTAGCTGGTGGGCCAGCATGCCGGTGAAGGTGTCCTCACCGTCGACGATCAGCGCGGTGCGTCCGGCCAGGCCCGGCAGCCCGGGTGCGTCCGGTGCCCGCTGGTCCAGCCAGAACCGGGCCAGCGGCGTGTTGCGGGCGGCGAGCGCGGCGCGTACCTCCGGGTCGTCGGCCAGGCGGGGCGCCGGCTCCGGGCCGGCGCCGGAGGCCTGCGGGCCGAGGCCGAGCGCGGCGAGCACGCCGGCGGCCTTGGCGTGGGTCTCGGCGACCTCGCCGGCCGGGGTGGAGTGCCGGACGAGGGTGGCGCCGACCGGCACCCGCAGCGCGCCGGCGGGGGAGATCTCCGCGGTGCGGATCAGGATCGGCGCGTCCAGGGTCTGCCGGCCGGCCTCGTCGTGACCCAACAGGGCCAGCACGCCCGCGTAGTAGCGCCGGCCGGCGCGCTCGTGCCGGGCGATCACCCGGCAGGCGTTCTCCATCGGGCTGCCGGTCACCGTGGGCGCGAACATCGTCTCCCGCAGGACCTCCCGGACGTCCCGCGAGCCCCGCCCGGCCAACAGGTACTCGGTGTGCGCCAGGTGGGACATCTCCTTCAGGTACGGGCCGACCACCTGCCCGCCGTGCTCGGCTACGGTCGCCATCATCTTCAGCTCCTCGTCGAGCACCATGTACAGCTCCTCGACCTCCTTCGGGTCGGCGAGGAAGCGCAGCAACGCGGCGCGGTCCGCCGCCGCGCCGGGGTGCCGGAACGTGCCGCTGATCGGGTTCATCATGACCAGGCCGTCGTCCACGCTGACGTGCCGTTCGGGGCTGGCGCCGACCAGCACCCGGGTGCCCGTGTGCACCACGAAGGTCCAGTACGCCCCCCGCTCCCGCAGCAGGAGCCGGCGCAGCGCGGCGAGCGCGGCCAGCACGGGCGGGCCCTGCACGGTGGCGGTCAGCGCCCGGTGGATGACGAAGTTGGCGCCCTCGCCGTGGCCGATCTCCTCGGCGAGCACCCGCGCCACCGTCTCCGCGTACTCCTCGTCGGAGATGTCGAACCCCGCGCCGGCGGTGCGTACCGGCGCGTCCGGCAGCGCGGCCAGGGCCTCGGCGAGGCCGATCCGCTCGTGCCCGGTCACCAGCAGGCACTCCAGCGGTACGCCGTCGTCGACGCAGGCGAAGCCGCGCTCGGTGATCTGCCGGTAGGGCACCACGGCGAGCGTCCGCGGCCCGACGCCGTCGGGCAGCGGGACGTCGGCGAGCCGGTCGACCGTGCGGACCGGGCCGGTGAAGAGCTCCAGCTCGTCCGCGTCGGCGCGGCGGACCAGCGCGAACGGGCCGGGGTCGGCGCCGGCCGAGGCGGCGGTGAGCAGGTCGTGCAGGTGGGTCATCGGGTTCTCCTGGGGCCGGGTGCCGCCGGTGGGGCGGCCCGGGGCCGGGAGAACCGGCGACCGCCTCGACGAGGCGGCCGCGTGGGAAGCTACGCGCGGAGGGTGGCCGCCGGGTCGGCGGGCCACCAGCAGGTCAGGTGCGCGAGCATGCGCCCACCCTACGCGGCCGTAGGCGCCGGCGGAAGCCGTACGACACAGGCCGCCGGCCGAGGAACGCTCGGTCCGCACGCGCAGCGGGTAACTTGACCGGCGATGAACATTCTCGCGATGGACCTGGGCACCTCCTCGGTGCGGGGGCTGGTGCTGGACGAGGACACCCAGCCGGTGCCGGGTGCCCTGGCGCGGCGCAAGGTGAGCCTGGCCATCGGCGACGACGGCACCGGCACGCTGGACGGGCCGGCGTACCTGGCCTGCCTGGTGGAGTGCCTGGACGAACTCGCCGAGGCCGGGCACCTGCGTGACGTGAGTCTGGTCGCGATGTCCGGCCAGTGGCACTCGGTGCTGCCGCTGTCGGCCTCCGGTGAGCCGCTCGGTCCGGCGATCACCTGGCTGGACACCCGGCCGGTGCCGCCGGCGTCGGCCGTCGGGCCCGCCGACGCGGACGCCTACCACCAGCGCACCGGCACCTGGTGGCACCGCGGCTACTGGTCGGTACGGCTGCCCTGGCTGCGCGAGCGCACCGGTTCTCCGGTGGCCCGGTTCATCGGTCTGGTCGAGTACGTGCTGGGCGAGCTTCTCGACGAGGCGCCGATGTCGATCTCGCAAGCGTCCGGGACCGGCCTGCTGGACCTGCGGACGCTCGCCTGGGACGAGGAGGCGCTCGCGCTGGCGGGCGTCCGCGCCGAGGACCTGCCGGCCCTCGCCCCGCTGCGGTGGCACGGGCGGCTGCGGGCGGTGCACGCCAAGCGCTGGCCCGGGCTGGCGGGCGTCCCCTGGTCCGCGCCGGTGGGCGACGGCGGCGCGTCGAACGTGGGCTCGGGGTGCGTCGACCCGACCCGGGCCGCGGTGACCGTCGGCACCTCCGCCGCCGTACGGCTGATGCAGCGGGTACCCGCCGGTCAGGAGCTGCCCCGCCTGCCCGAGCGGCTCTGGCGCTACCGGGTCGACCACGAGCACGTGGTGACCGGCGCCGCGTACTCCTCCGGGGGCAACCTGTTCGCCTGGGCCAACCGGGAACTCCGGCTGCCGATCGGCGCCGAGCTGGACGCGGCGCTGGCGCTCGTACCCGCCGGTGGGGGCCGTCCCGCGGACCCCCGCTTCGGCGGTGACCGCCCACCCGGTCTGGCCCCAGCCGGCTCCGGGCGGCTGGGCGGTCTGAGCTTCGGCACCACCGCGGTGGACATCCTGGCCGGGCTGATGCAGGGCCTGTGCGAGATGGTCGCCGAGGATCTGGATGTGCTGGAGTCCACCGTCGACCGGCAGGTGGCCGTGGTGCTGGGTGGGGGAGCCGTGGCCGCGTCGGTGTGGTGGCGGCAGGCGTTCGCCACGGCACTGGCGCCCCGGGAGGTGTCGCACCAGCGCAACCCCGAGATCGGCGCAACGGGTGCGGCGCTGGTCGCGCTTGGACGGTTCGAGGCGGCCGTCGAGTTGGCCGACATCGGCCGGACGGATGAGCTGGTCTCACCGACCACGACAGGTAAGCCGCACCCTCAGTATCCTTCCTGACCCCCCGCGGCCCTCGGGCCGTTGACACGGCTCGCGTGCCTGGTTGGATGGACTCCGCTCCCCGGCGCGGTGGACGCGAGGGGTTTACAGGAGGCAGCGTGGGCGTGGGTGCGGACACGGCACGCAGCGCCGTCTCCAGCCATCGCCGGCGCCGCTTCGATGTCCGGGTGGTACCGCACCGCCGGCGTTCGCCGCTGCGGCTGCGCGACTGGCGCATGCGGACCAAGCTGGCCACGGTGCTGGTCGTCCCGTCGGTCGCCTTCCTGGTCCTGGCCGGCGTGCAGACCCGTGTGCTGGTCGGGCAGACCACCGTCCTGAGCGGCTTCGCCGAGCAGGTCGGCATCGGCCGGGAGATCACTGCGGCGGTGGACCGCATCCAGCAGGAGCGCGACCGCTCGGCCGGCGAACTGGCCGCGCTGCGCCGCTCGGCGGGCGCCGCCGAGCGGGACGCCGCGATCCGGGCGTTGGAGCCGTTGCAGGACGCCACCGACGCGGCCGTGGCGGACCTGCGCCGGGCGGCCCGGCCGCTGGCCGACGCGGACGTGTCCTGGCGGGTCGCGTACGCCGAGGTGCTGGAGGCGTACGACCGGATCATCTACATCAGACCCACGGTGCCGCCGGCCGTGCTGAGCAGCGACACCATCCTCAGCAACTACCACCGCGCGGTCGACGCCCTGCTCAACCTGCTGGCCGAGCCCACCCCGGGTCAGGACCGTCCGGCGCTCAGCGACGCCGTCCTGCGCTACGTGCAGATGGCCCGGGTCAAGGAGCTGGCCTCCCGCATCCGGGGCCAGCTCTACGCGGCCGCCCGCGCCGGCAGTTACGGCCCGGAGGACCAGGTGGCCCTCGCCGACCTGCGGGCCCAGCAGCTCGCCGCGCTCGGCGCGTTCCGGGCGACCGCCTCCGACGAGGAGATCCGCCGGTACGACCGGATGTCGGCGGATCCGGCGTTCGTGGCCGCCGCCCGGCTGGAGGAGCAGAGCCTGCCCGCCAACGGGTCGGCTCCCGCGGTGCTGCCGGCGGCCGGGTGGTGGGACGCCAGCGAGCAGCGGCAGGAGCTGCTGCGGCAGACCGAGGCGGGGGTGCTGGGCGACGGGATCCGGCAGGCCGACGGGGCGGCGTCCGACCAGCTGCGCGCCACGCTGTTGGTGGCCGGCGGGATCGTCGCGGTGCTGCTGGTCGCCGTGCTCATCTCCGTCCTCGTGGGACGGTCGGTCGCCCGGTCGATCCGGTTGCTGCGGGGCCAGGCGCTGCGCATCGCGCAGGTGGAGCTGCCCGACGCCCTGGACCGGCTGCGTACTGTCACGGGTGGGGTGCCCCCGATGGAGGTCGCACCGGCGGTGGTCCGCTCGCTCGACGAGATCGGTGAGCTCGCCGAGGCGTTCGTGGCCGTGCACCGCAGCGCGGTCAGCGTGGCCGTGGAGCAGGCGCTCATGCGTCGCAACGTCAACGCCATGTTCGTGAACCTCGCCCGCCGCAGCCAGGTGCTGGTGGAGCGGCAGCTGGAGCTGCTGGACGAGCTGGAACGCGAGGAGAACGACCCCGACCAGCTGGAGAACCTGTTCAAGCTGGACCACCTGGCCGCGCGCATGCGGCGCAACGACGAGAGCCTGCTCGTGCTCGCCGGCACCGAGTCCACCCGACGGTGGCAGCGTCCCGTCGCGTTGGGCACGGTGCTGCTCGCCGCCGCCGCCGAGATCGAGCAGTACCGGCGGGTCCGCCACGACTCGGTGACCGACCTGCACGTCGTGGGGCACGCCGTGGGCGAGCTGGTGCACCTGCTCGCCGAGCTGCTGGAGAACGCCACGGCCTTCTCCCGGCCCGACACCGTGGTGTCGGTGAGCACCCGCGCCGACGGGGCGGACGCGGTGGTGGAGATCGCCGACCAGGGGCTGGGCATGAGCCCGACCGCGTTGGCCCAGGCGAATGCCGTCCTCGCCACGCCGCCGGCCGCCGACGTGGCGACCGTCGAGCGGATGGGTCTGTTCGTGGTGAGCCACCTGGCCGCGCGCCTCGGCGTCCGGGTGCGGCTCGACGGTGGCCGCGACGGGTTGGTGGCGGTGCTGCACCTTCCGGGCACGTTGCTCGCGCCGGCCCCGGCCGAGCCGCTGGAGCCGCCGGTGCCGGCGCGGATGCTCACCGCGGGGATCGCGGCGGCCACGCCGGCGGACCAGCCGGTCGCCGGTGGCCGGCCCCCGGTCCTCGTGCCCCGGCAGGCGCGGTCGGTGCCGGTCCGCGCCGAGGACGTGCTCGCTCCGGTCGCCGGCCCGGTGACCGGTGGGGGCTGGTGGTCGCGGCAGGGGCCCTCGGTGCCGGCCCCGCGGGGCCCGGTCACACCGCCGGCCGCCCCGGTGACCGGCGGCACGAACGCGCGCGGGCTGCCCTTGCGGGTGCCGATGGCCCAACTCGCCGCGGTGACCCGCTCGGCGCCCTCGCCGGGCGCGTACGAGCCGGACCCGGAGGCGGTTGGCGGCATGCTCTCCCGTCTTTACAGCGGCGTACGGCGGGCCGAGGCCGAGGACACCGCCGAGCTACCCGTGCCGCCGGCCGGCTGGCACAGCGAAGGAGGACGACGACAGTGACGATGTTGAGTCAGGAGGCGCGGGACCTGAGCTGGCTGGTCAGCGGGTTCGCCGAGCGGGTGCCCGGCGTGGCGCACGCCGCGGTGGTCTCCTCGGACGGGCTGCTGGTGGCGGTCTCCGACCACCTGCCCCGCGACCACGCGGACAAGCTGGCGGCCGTGACGTCCGGTCTGATGAGCATCACGTCCGGTGCCGCGCAGATGTTCGACGGTGACGTGGTGAAGCAGACCGTGGTCGAGATGGGGCGCGGCTACTTCCTGGTCATGCAGGTGCGCGACGGGTCGATCCTGGCCACCCTGGCCGCGTCGGACGCCGACATCGGTGTGGTGGGCTACGAGATGGCCCGGCTGGCCAAGCAGGCGGGGGAGATGCTCACCCCGGCGTTGCGCGCCGAGTTGCAGCAGGCGCTTCCGCGCTGAGCGGCCCGGGCGGCGATGCCGCGGGCGCGCCCGGGCGGCGATGCGCCGGGCCCGGGCGGCGATGCGGCGGGCGCGGACGGCGCTCCCGCCGGGCGGCCGGGCGGGTACCCGGCCGCCCGGGTCACAGGGCGTTGTCGGCGATGACCCGGCGGTACCAGTGGGCGCTGGTCTTGGGAATCCGGCGCTGGGTGGCGTAGTCCACGTACACGAGGCCCCAGCGCTGGTCGTAGCCCTCGTCCCACTCGAAGTTGTCGAGCAGCGACCACGCGTGGAAGCTCTCCAGCGGCACCCCCGCGGTGAGCGCGCGGTGCGCGGCGGCCAGGTGGTCGCGCAGGAACGCGATCCGGCCGGGGTCGTCCACGCTGCCGTCGGCGCCGAGGGTGTCGGGCGTGGGCAGACCGTTCTCGGTGACGGTGATCGGCACCGGCCCGTAGTCGCGGGTGACGCGGGTCAGGACGTCGTACATGCCCTCGGGGTAGATCTGCTGCCAGGGCGCCTGCGAGGTCGGCCAGCGCCCCACCGTGCCGCCGCCGGCGGTCACGTAGATCGGGGTGTAGTACTGCACGGCGAGCAGGTCGACGGGGGAGGAGATGACCTCCAGGTCCCCGTCGGCGATGCCGCGCGCCAGGCGGCTGTCCGGGCCGAGGTCGGCGAGCACGTCCTGCGGGTAGTGGCCCGTGAAGACGGGGTCGAGGTAGAGGCGGTTCTCGTAGCCGTCGTAGAGGCGGGTGGCCGCCGCGGCCTCCGGGGAGTCGTCGGCCGGGTAGCAGGGGTGCAGGTTGAACGCCGGGCCGATCCGCCCGGGGCCGCCGGTGGCCCGCAGCGCCCGTACGGCGAGCCCGTGGGCGAGGTGCAGGTGGTGGGCGACCAGGTAGGCGGCGTCGGGGTCCTGCCGGCCGGGTGCGTGGTGCCCGGAGAGGTAGCCGTTCTGCACCACCGTCTTGGGCTCGTTGATGGTGAGCCAGACCGGGACCCGGTCGCCCAGGGCGCGGAAGACGATGTCGGCGTAGTCGGCGAACCGGTGGGCCGTGTCGCGCGATTCCCACCCGCCGGCGTCCTGCAGCGCCTGGGGCAGGTCCCAGTGGAACAGGGTGGCCATGGGGGCGATGCCCCGCTCGTGCAGGCCGTCGATGAGGCGGCGGTAGAAGTCGAGGCCGCGCTGGTTGGGCGCGCCGGTGCCGTCGGCCTGGATGCGCGGCCAGGCGATGGAGAAGCGGTAGCTGCGCAACCCGAGGTCGCGCATGAGGTCGAGGTCCTCGTTGTAGCGGTGGTAGTGGTCGGTGGCCACGTCGCCGGTGTCGCCGTTGCGGGTGCGTCCCGGGGTCCGGCTGAAGGTGTCCCAGACCGACTCGCCCCGGCCGTCCTCCTTGGCCGCCCCTTCGATCTGGTAGGCCGAGGTGGCCGCGCCCCAGCCGAAGCCGGGTGGGAAGCGCAGCGGAGGGCGCTGCGGGGTGGGCATCGACATCGGTTCTCCTCGTGGCTACGGGCTACCGGCCCGGGGGGTCGGGAGCGCTCCCAGCATACGGCAGACGATCGACTTCGTTTCCGTCGACGGATTCGGGGCGCGAAGGGCGCTGCCTCGACGACCCAGGGTCGGGAGGGGTGCGGCGCGCGGGTCCGGACAGCGAGCGAGGCCGGTCGGGCGGCGTCCGCCTGTCCCGTCGGCCTCTTTTCCCATCGTGTACGGAGGTTTAGTGTGGGGACGGGGGAGGGCAACCCCCGTCCCCACCGTTGCTGCACACGCACGGGCGGAATTGGCGTCCTGCCGTGCGTGTCGCGCGGGAGCCGGGCCACGCGAGTGGCTTGCGGATCCACCTCCCTCCGGTTGGCGGGACGACGGCTGACGGCGGTGTCCGGGCTGGCCCGCCGTCGGCCCTCGGTTGGTGTCCGAGCCCGTCACTGGGACGGTTTCGGCGATCTCCTTGTTGCACCGCTGTCGATGGAAGCGCTCCCACCGACGATGCGACTGTAACCCCCGTCACGGGTTTGCAAAAGACCCGGAACGAGATCGAAACAGGCGCATGCCCCACTTGTTGTGGGAGCGCTTCCATGACAGACTGTCGATCCAACGCGACAGGAGCGGGAAGCGCGGGGCCGCCGAAGGGCGTCCGGCAGGTCCGGACCGGCCATCCGCCGCAGCCGGCGGGACGAGGCGTCCCGCGCGGGCCACACCCCGCCACCCCGGCCGGGCACGGGGCGACCGACCACCTTCCCAGGGCGCCGTGAGATCCGCACGCCAGCATCCCCGCGGCGCGGTGCCCCGCCGGGGGCCGACCCCCGGCCTGCCCGAGGAGACACCCCCAGATGAGAAGACTGGCACTACGCCGCCGGCTGGCGCTGACCGTCGCCACGGCGCTGGCCGTCGCCGGGGCCACCGTGCCCGCGAGCGCCGCCCAGGCCGCGCCCGCGTGCGACGTGGTCTACGCGACCAACGACTGGAACACCGGCTTCACCGCCAACGTGACCATCCGCAACCTCGGTGACCCGGTCACCGGGTGGACGCTGCGGTTCGCCTTCCCCGGCGACCAGCGCGTCACCCAGGGCTGGTCGGCGCGGTGGAGCCAGACCGGCAACCAGGTCACCGCCACCAACGAGGCATGGAACGGCAACCTCGGCACCGGGGCGAGCACGACCATCGGCTTCAACGGCTCGTACACCGGCAGCAACGCCAAACCGACCTCGTTCTCGGTCAACGGCGTCACCTGTGGCGGCGTGGCCCAGCAACCCCCGACGGTCGCGCTGACCGTGCCGGCCGGGCCGTTCGAGGCGCCCGCGGACGTGCCGCTCACCGCCACCGCCAGCGACCCCGACGGCAGCATCGCCAAGGTCGAGTTCTACCGCAACGGCCTGCTGGTCAACACCGACACGACCGCCCCGTACGCCTACACCCTCGAAGACCTGCCGGCCGGCTCCTACACCGTGCAGGCCAGGGCGTACGACAACGCCAACCTCACGGCCACCGCCGAGCGCTCCTTCACGGTCACCCCGGCCACCGGCCCGACGCTGGTCGCCAGCCCCTCCGCGGTGAACGTCACCGAGGGCGGCACCGCACCGCTCACCCTCAGGCTCAGCGCGGCCCCCACCGCTCCGGTGCCGGTGACGCTCACGCGGACCGGCGACAGCGACATCACCGTCTCGCCGACCTCCGTCACGCTGACCCCGACCAACTGGGACACGGGTGTCGCCGTGACCGTCGCCGCCGCCGAGGACGCCGACACCGCCGGCGGCACCGCCACGATCACCGCCTCCGCCGCCGGGTACGCCCCGCTGGCGATCACCGCGACCGAGGTCGACAACGACAGCCCCGGCGGCGACAACACCTACGTGAAGCGGTTCCTCGACCAGTACGGAAAGATCAAGAACTCGGGGTACTTCAGCCCCGAGGGCGTGCCGTACCACTCCGTGGAGACGCTGATCGTCGAGGCGCCCGACCACGGGCACGAGACCACGTCCGAGGCGTTCAGCTTCTGGCTCTGGCTGGAGGCCCAGTACGGGCGGGTGACCGAGAACTGGGCGCCGTTCAACAACGCCTGGACGATCATGGAGAAGTACATCATCCCGACCCACGCGGACCAGCCCACCGCCGGTGCGGCGGGCACACCCCAGTACGCCGCCGAGCACGACCTGCCCAGCCAGTACCCCTCGGCGCTGGAGGCGTCCGTGCCGGTCGGGCAGGACCCGCTGCGCGGCGAACTCCAGTCCACCTACGGCACCGGTGACATCTACGGCATGCACTGGCTGCTCGACGTGGACAACACCTACGGCTTCGGCCGCTGCGGCGACGGCACCACCCGCCCGGCGTACATCAACACCTTCCAGCGCGGCACGCAGGAGTCGGTCTGGGAGACCGTGCCCCAACCGTCCTGCGACACCTTTGCCCACGGCGGCCGGTACGGCTACCTCGACCTGTTCATCTCCGAGTCCAACGCGCCGGCCCGCCAGTGGAAGTACACCAACGCCCCGGACGCCGACGCCCGGGCCGTGCAGGCCGCGTACTGGGCGCTGACCTGGGCCAAGGCGCAGGGCCGTCAGGCCGACGTCGCGGCCACCGTGGCCAAGGCCGCCAAGATGGGCGACTACCTGCGGTACGCGATGTTCGACAAGTACTTCAAGAAGATCGGCAACTGCGTCGGGGCCAGCACCTGCCCGGCCGGCACCGGGAAGGACTCCGCGCACTACCTGCTCTCCTGGTACTACGCCTGGGGTGGCGCCTACGACCCCGGCCAGAACTGGTCCTGGCGGATCGGCTCCAGCCACAACCACTTCGGCTACCAGAACCCGTTCGCGGCCTGGGCGCTGACCAACACCCCCGAGCTGAAGCCGGCCTCGCCGACCGCGGTCGCCGACTGGACCACGAGCCTCGAACGGCAGCTGGAGTTCTACACCTGGTTGCAGTCCGCCGAGGGCGGCATCGCGGGCGGCGCCACCAACAGCTGGGGTGGCCACTACGGCCAGCCGCCGGCCGGCACGTCCACCTTCTACGGCATGTACTACGACGTCGACCCGGTCTACAACGACCCGCCGTCCAACCAGTGGTTCGGGATGCAGGCCTGGTCGATGCAGCGGATCGCCGAGCTGTACCTGCAGACCGGCAACGCGAAGGCCAAGGCGCTGCTCGACAAGTGGGTGCCCTGGGCCATCGCCAACACCACGGTGGGCGCCACCTGGTCGATCCCGTCGGACCTGCGCTGGACCGGCCAGCCGGCCACCTGGAACCCGACCAACCCGCAGCCGAACACCGGCCTGCACGTCGAGGTCACCAGCACCGGCCAGGACGTCGGCGTCGCCGCCGCCTACGCCCGGACCCTGATCGCGTACGCGGCGAAGTCCGGCAACGCCGCGGCGAAGACCACCGCCAAGGGCCTGCTCGACGCCCTGTACGCGGCGACCGACACGAAGGGCGTCTCCACCGTCGAGAAGCGGGGCGACTACCGGCGCTTCGACGACGTCTACGACGCGTCCACCGGGCAGGGTCTCTACGTCCCGCCGGGCTGGACGGGCACCATGCCCAACGGCGACGCCATCGCCGCGGGCAAGAGCTTCGTGGACATCCGCTCCTTCTACAAGAACGACCCGGACTGGCCGAAGGTCAAGGCGTACCTCGACGGCGGACCGGAGCCCGAGTTCCGCTACCACCGGTTCTGGGCGCAGGCCGACGTCGCCATGGCGTACGCCGACTACGGGACGCTGTTCCCGAACGGCTGACGCCCGGTTGACGGCCTGGCACCCCACGGCCAGGCCGGGGTGGGCCGGCCATCCGGCCGGCGCAGCGGATCGGTCGGCCCACCCCACCACCCGGATCGACGCCGGGCGCGAAAACGACGGAAAAAAGTGGCCGCCACGGGATCACGCGCCGGACGGCGACGGAGTAACGTACGTCACCGGAGAGGCCGCTCCCCCCGTGGCGGCCTCTCCTTTTCTCTACCCGGCGCCTGGTTCCGCCGCCTCGGCGATCCGGTGTGGATCACGCCCTCGTCGTCGGCCGACCCGCCACATCGGTCGGGCCGTCCTGCGCCGCCGGGATGACCGGGTGCCGCAACCCGGGATGCCCGGCCGGCAGCGACCGGCGCACCACCACCCAGCTCACGGCGAGCGCCGCGGCCACCAGCGGCCAGGTCAGCGCGACGCGGGCGACGACCAACGCGACCACCTGCCCGCCGAGGTAGAGCGGCACGAACACCGCCACCCGCAGCACGTACGTCGCCGTCCACACCCAGCTGCCCCGCCCGTACGCCCGCAGCAGCGCGGGATCCCGGCGCCACCGGCCGCGCTGGCCCAGCGCGACGCCGACCACCACCCCCAGCAGCGGCCACCGCAGGACGATGCTCACCGCCCAGGCCAGCGCGCTCGCCGCGTTCGAGAGCAGCTGGAGCAGGAAGAAGTCGGCGGCCCGGCCGGTGCGTAGCGCGATCAGTGCCGCCACGCAGACCGCCAACAGCCCGACGAGCACCGAGCGGGGCCGGTCGCCGCGACGCAGCCGCCAGAGCGCCACCGCGGCGCCCGTCACGACGGCCGCGGCCACACCGGCCCACAGCGACTCCCCGCCGAGCAGCCACCCGACGGCGAACGCCACCGGCGGCAGGGTCGCGTCGACCGCGCCCCGCCGGCCGCCCAGCAGATCGGCGAGCGACTCCGGCCGGCCAGCGGGCGGCTCCTGCTGCGGTGTGCCGGTCACCGTCACCTCCTCACGTCGGTCCCAACGTAACCGGCGGACGACGGCAGCGGGCCACCCGCGCGCGGCACCGGACCGCTCGCTAACGTTGGCGCGTGCGCGAGACGGCGAGGGCATGGACGGCGCTCTGGCTCGTCCTGTTCGCCCTTCTTCAGGTGGCCGCGTTCGTCCTGGTCTGGCGGGTGGCGCTGCACACCGAACTCGGCCAGTGGGTCGACACCGTCGCGCTGACCGGCAACCGGATCGGGCAGGACCGCATCGACGGCCCGGTCGACCGCATCCTCAACGCCATGTCGGTGGTGTCCCTGCTGGCGGCCACCGCCGTGATCGGGTTCATCGCGCTGATGCGCGGCCGGATCGCGCTCGCGATCACCGCCACCCTGCTCATCGCCGGAGCCAACGTGAGCACCCAGCTGCTCAAGTACGGCCTGTCCCGCCCGGACCTGGGCATCGACCTCGAGCGCGTCTACGCCGGCAACAGCCTGCCCAGCGGGCACACCGCCGTGGCCGCCTCGGTGGCGGTGGCGCTGGTGCTAGTCCTGCCCGCGAAGGTCCGGGCGTTCGGGGCGTTCGTCGGCGCCGGCTACGCGGCGGTCGCCGGGGTGGCCACCCTGTCCGCCGGCTGGCACCGGCCCAGCGATGCGGTTGCCGCCTTCCTCGTGGTGGGCGTCTGGGCCGCGGTGGCCGGGCTGGTGCTGCTGCTCACCCAGCGGGAACGGGCGACATTCTCCTCCGCCGACGCGCACCGGGTGGCGACCGCCGTGCTCGGCGTCGGCGGCGTGCTCGCCCTGGGCGCGTGCGGGCTGGCCCTCGCCTGGCTCGTGGACCTGCGCGGCGTCGCACCGGAGGGGCTGGGCCGCCGGGCCCTCTTCGCCGGGTACGCGGGCAGCGCCGCCGGCATCGCCGGGACGATGGCGGTGGTCATGGCGCTGGTGCTCGCCGTGGTGCACAGGCTGGTGCCCCGCCACCAGGGCTGAGCGACCCGGCCGCGTCAGCGGGAGTACAGGCCCACCATCGTGCCGCTGGCGAACTCGTGGCCGGCCACCGCCTGGTGCACGTCGGTCGCCTGCGGCGCATCGGGCAGCTCCAGCGGACGGTTCAGGGCGTACAGCCGGAAGAAGTACCGGTGCGGGTCGTCGCCGCGCGGCGGTTGCGGGCCACCCCAGCCCATCTCGCCGAAGCCGTTGGGCCACTCCTGGGCGCCCTTCGGGACAGTGCCCTCCGCGACGCCGCCCGGGAAGGGACGGATGCCGGTGACCAGCCAGTGCAGGAACGGCGCGCGTCCGGCGTCCGGATCCTCGACCAGGAGGAGCAGCTCGGTGGCCGAGTCGGGCACCTCGGTCCACTCCAGCGGTGGCGAGATGTTGCCGCCCTCGCGCGAGAAGCGAGCCGGCAGCGTGTCGTGGTCGTTGAACGCGGTGCTGCGCATCATGATCCCGGCCATTGGTGGCGCCTCCCCTCAGTCGCGACCGGTCGCGCGTACCCGCCGGGCCGCCGCCGAAACGGCGCGACGCCGCGCGGCTCGCCGTTTCGGGTCGTGAGAGGGTACGGGCGGCGGTCGGACGGGGAGGTAGCGGTGGACACGGTACGGGCGGCATTCCGGGACGAGTGCGCACGGCTGGGGGAGGTGCTGCGCGGGCTCTCCGAGGCGGACCTGGACCGGCCGACCGACTGCGACCCGTGGACCGTCCGTGAGTTGCTGGCCCACGTACGCTCCGGCGCCGGCCGGCTCGTCGACATGCTGGCCGCGCCCGCCCCCGCCCGCGCGGAGGTCGACGCCGCCGGGTACTTCGGCGCACCGAAGTTCACCCCCGAGGTCGATGCCGCCCGCATCGACAGCGGCCGCCGGGAGGCGCGTGCCCTCGACGGCCCGGCGCTGGTGGCGGACTTCGACCGGGCCTGGCGGGCGGCCGATGCGGCGGTGGCCGCCGCGCCCGCGGGTCGGGTGGTCCGCACCCGTCACGGCGACGCAATGAGCCTGACCGAGTTCCTGCGTACCCGGGTGGTGGAGGTCGGCGTGCACGGCCTGGACCTGGCCGCGGCGCTGGACCGGGAGCCGTGGCTGACCCCCGGCGCGGCGCGGGTGATCGCCGACCTGCTCACCGGTGGGCGCCCGGTGCCGCCGGAACTGGGTTGGGACCGGCTCACGCTGATCCGCGCGGCCACCGGCCGAGCCGACCTGACCGACGACGAGCGAGCCGTGATCGACGCCGCCGGGTTCCGCTGGCTGTCCTTCAGCGCCTGATCCGGCTCTCGGTCGCTGCGGTCATGGTGTCGAGGCCGCGGGCGCCGACCGTGCCAGCGGCGGGAGCGGCGCGGCGTCCGGGGAGGCCTGGAACGCCTGGATCGCGAGCGCGGCGAAGCGGCGGGAGGCGGCGACCTGGGCGGCCGGTGAGCTGGCGCGGATGCCGCTGTTGGCCATGAGTACGAGGAGTACGTCGTCCAGGACGACATCGGCACGTAGGCGTCCGGCGTCCTTGGCCCGGCGGGCCAGTTCGGCGATCGACGTGAGCGCGTATTCGCGGCGCGAGTCGAAATCGATCGCGTGGGGAAAGGCCGACACGAATGCCGCGGTGAAGCCTCGGTCGCGTGCGTGCAGTTCACACATCTTCTCGATGACGGAGCAGAAGCCGCGCCAGGGATCCGGGTCGGCGAGCCCGTCGTCGACGATGACGTGGCACGCGTGCATCTGCTCCGCGAAGGCCTCCGTGACCAGCATCTCCTTGGTCGGGAAGCGGCGGTACAGGGTGGCGGGCCCGACCCCGGCGCGCCGGGCGATCTCCCGCATCGGCACGTGCAGACCTTCGGCGGCGAACACCGCGCGGGCCGCGGCGAGAATGCGCTCGCGGTTGTCCAGGGCGTCGGAGCGGAGGGCGTGAGGCAAACGGTCGGTCACCGCTCTCACTTTAACGAGGCGGGCGGGGGCGCCGAATTACCGTCCGCGGGCATGAGAGCTGTGCAATTCTCCGCGTACGGTCCGGCCAGCATGCTCGCGGTCGCCGAGGTCCCGCGACCGCACGCCGGGCCGGGTCAGGTCCGGGTGGCGGTCCGGGCGTCCGGTGTCAACCCGGCCGACACGTACGTCCGCGCCGGCCGATTCCGGGACTGGATCCCGTTGCGCCTGCCGCACGTGCCCGGCGTCGACGCCGCGGGCGTGGTGGACCAGATCGGTGACGGGGTGACCGGGGTCCGGGTGGGCGACGAGGTCTTCGGGATCACCGACTTCGCCGAGATGGGCGGGGCGAACGCCGAGTACGCCGTCCTGGCCGCCTGGGCGCCGAAACCGGCCGCCCTGAGCTGGGAGCAGGCCGGCGGCGCGGCCGGGAACATCGAGACGGCGACCCGCGTGCTCGACCTGCTGCGTGTGGGGGACGGCGCCACGCTGCTGATCGAGGGCGCGGCCGGCGGGGTCGGCACGACCGCGATCCAACTCGCGGTGGCCCGCGGCGCCACCGTCATCGGCACGGCCAGCGCCCGCAACCACGCGTTCGTCGCCTCGCTCGGAGCGGTCCCGACCACGTACGGGCCCGGGCTGGCCGAGCGGGTCGACGCGCTGGTCCCCGGCGGGGTGGATGTCGTGCTCGACTGCGCCGGCTCCGGCTCGCTGCCCGACCTGATCGGCCTGGTGGCGGGTCCGGACCGGGTGGTGAGCATCGCTGACATCGACGCCCCCGCACACGGCGTGCACCTGTCCCGTGGCTCGGGTCCCGGTGCGGACGCACCGGCCCTCGACGGGATCGCCGCCGCCGGCGCGCTCGCCGAGCAGGGCCGCTTCAGCGTGCCGGTCGCTGCCGTGTTCGGCCTCGAGGAGGCCGCCGCCGCGCACGAGTTGAGCGAGTCCCGCCACGCCCGCGGCAAGATCGTGCTGAAGCCCTGACCCTCCCAACCCCCGTGAGGGGGCGGGGTTACGGGGCGGAGCGCGGGGCGGGGACGTGGGGGACGGCGCGGCGGAGGTGGTCCAGCACCACCGGGTCAATCCGTCCCGGCACCAGGCGCTCCTCCAGGTTCTCCATCCCGGCCCAGGAGGCGAGGGCCTCGTCGGGGCCGGTCGGGCCCACCGGGTGGCCGAGCGCGGCGAGCAGCGTGCCGACCTCGGCGGCGACGGCGCCTGTGAGGTCGAGCAGCGTGGCCGGGTCGGGCTTGCTGAACAGCAGCGTGTGCACGGCGAGCAGCCGGTCCAGCTCGGTAACCGGGTCGGGGTGGTCGTCGACGCGCAGGTCGACCACGACGTCGCTGCCGCCGCCGTACCCGCCGCCGCGCTGCACCACGAGCAGCCCGGCGCTCTGCCGCCCGCGCCGGTCCCCACCGGCCTCGTCACCGGCCCGCAGCGCGGCGAGCAGCCGCTCCGGGAACGTCAGGGCCGACCCGCCCAGCCAGGCGTCGCGCATGGCGTCGACCACCTGCGGGCCCGCCAGGATGTTGCCCTGCGCGGCCCAGCCGTCCCCGGCCAGGCCACCGGCCCAGTCGTGGCACTTCTCGCCGGTGAAGGTGGCGCCGGGACCGGTGGCGGCCACCACGCCGAGCTGGCGGTGGTGTCGCTCGGCGTCCGCGGCGACCAGGCCGGCCACGACGTCGGCGGCGCCGACCCCGGTGCGCAGCATGGTGAGCCCCTGCGGCCGGTACGCGAGGTTGGCGCTGGCCTGAGTGGCGAGCGCGCCGACGTCGGCCTCCGCGGCCGGCACCACCGCGGCGGCGGCGAGGAACTTGCTGGCCACGGCGACGCCGTGCAGGCGGCCGTCATCGGAGCGGGCGACGATCGAGAAGGTCACCCGCAGAGACTAGCGTGCGGCGGCGGCAATCCATCGTCGTACGTCGATGGTCAGAACGGCGGCGCGGCCGCCTCCGGTGGGTGGCCGCGCGCCCGGCGGGCATCGGCGACCGCGACCGCGACGAGCACCACGACGGCGGCCGCCGCGGCGGCCAGGGCCGCGACGTGCACGAGGAGCGGGGTGACCGCCAGCAGCACGAGCACGGCGATCCAGCGGGAGGGGGAGACCCGGCCGAACACCTCGTACTCGAAACGGGACCGGCCGGCTAGGAAGAGCACCGGCCCGCCGATCACCATCGCCACCCAGGCCGGCGGGGGAGGTTCGAGAGGGTGGTCGATGACCAGCTCGTAGCCGATCGCCACGGCGGCGAGACCGATCACCATCACGAGGTGGGTGTCGGCGGCGGACCGGCCGATGGTCGCCGGGTGCCGCGCCTTCTTCACCGCCTCGGCGAGGATCTGCCCGGCCCGCTGGATGTAGATCCGCCAGAGCACGATCGTGGTCGCCAGCGCCAGCCCGAACGCGACGGCGTGGGCCGTCGCGTACGGCCCCTTGCTGTACGCGAACCCGGCCACCAGGATCGTCTCGCCGAGCGCGACGAGGAAGAACTGCTGGTACCGGTCGGCCAGGTGCTCCCCGGCGATGTCCCAGCGGGAGATGGTCGACCGCCCGAGCCCCGGCACCGGCCAGCCGAAGCGGGCGGCGAGGTACTCGGCGAGCAGCGCGGCCGTCCAGAGCACCACCCGCGGGTCGGTGGGCAGCAGCGCGCCGACGATCCACAGCACCCCGGTGGCCGCGAAGATGATCGCCATGCGCACCTTGAGCCGCCGGAAGAGGTGCGGGCCGAGCGCGATGAGCAGGATCAGTGGCCGGGACACCTGCGCGATGACGTACGCCGCGGCGAACATGAGCCCGGCGGTGGTGAACGCCCGGGGGGTGGCCACTCCCATCACCATGCTGGCCACGAGCGCGGTGATGACGATGCTCTGCAGCCAGCCGTGACGCGGGTCGTACCGGCTGGTGGTCCAGGCCGTGCCCTGCCACACCGCCCACAGCGCGAGGAGCAGCAGCAGGGTCTTTGCGCTGCCGGTGACCGCGCTCCATCCGTGTACGGTCCCCTCCTCCAGAGCCAGGTCCTCGAACGCGCGGGCCGTGATGCGGGTCAGCGCGAAGACGTAGACCAGGTCGAAGAAGAGCTCCAGGAACGTGGCCCGCCCGATGGCCTCCGTGGTCGGCTCCAGGCGGCCCTTCCCGCCGGGGGCCACGTCACCGCCCTCCGGCGTCTGCCGAGCTCATCTGGCATTCGTAACACCGGGGGTCGTGCTACCGGCCGGCAACGGGGGAACCGGTGGCCCCGCTGCGGTCGCCCGCGCCCGAGGCCGGCGGCTGGACCACACCTCACCGGACTGCCGTCTCAGGAACGTCGCCGACGCCTGTTCGCCCGCGAAGGATCTTGCTCTCGCCCGAGGTTACCGGGCAGTATCGACGGGTGACGAACCGATGGGGCATGACGGTGCCGTTGAGCGGCGTCCCGCTCGCCGACCACGCCGCGGTCTACGGAGCCCTGGACCAGGCCGGGTTCACCGACGTCTGGTCCTCCGAGGTCGCCGGGGCCGACGCGTTCACCCCGCTGGCGCTCGCCGCCATCTGGCAGCCCGGGCTGCGGCTCGGCACCGCCGTGGTGCCGGTCTTCACGCGCGGGCCGGGCCTGCTCGCCATGAGCGCGGCCGCACTGGCCGAGACCGCACCGGGCCGGTTCGCCCTTGGCATCGGCGCCTCCTCGCCCGTCGTGGTCGGCGACTGGAACGCGGTGCCGTTCACCGAGCCGTTCCGGCGGACCCGCGACATGCTGCGCTTCCTGCGTGCCGCGCTCGCCGGGGAGACGGTGGACCAGACCTTCGACACCTTCGCCGTACGCCGGTTCAGCCTGGAACGCCCTCCCGCGGTGCCGCCGGCGATCGTGCTCGCCGCGCTGCGCCCGGGCATGCTCCGGCTCGCCGGCGCGGAGGCCGACGGCGTCATCCTCAACTGGCTCGCCGCCGGCGACGTGCCCCGTGCCCTGGCCGAGGTGGGCGAACGCCGGCCCGGCTTCGAGGTCGTCGCCCGGATCTTCGTCTGCCCCACCGAGGACGCCACGTACGCCCGTACGCTCGGCCGCCGGCTGATCACCAGCTACCTCACCGTCCCGGCGTACGCCGCGTTCCACCGCTGGCTCGGCCGCGACGAGGTGCTGGGGCCGATGTGGAAGGCGTGGGCGGACGGCGACCGGCGCGGCGCGCTCGCGGCCGTACCCGACGAGGTCGTCGACGCGCTGGTGCTGCACGGCTCGCCCGAGCGGGTCCGGGAGCAGGTACGCCGCTACGCCGACGCCGGGGTCGACGTGCCCGTGCTCGCGCTGCTGCCCACACCCGAGCTGACCGCCGGCGGCGCGGAGGCGCTGGCCGACCTCATCGCCCGACTGGGCCCGCACGCCGGAGAGGGGCGCTGACGTGAACCTCACCGACCGGGTCGTGGTGATCACCGGCGGAGCCGGCGGCATCGGGGCGGCGATGGCGCGCCGGTTCACCGCCGAGGGCGCGGCCGCCGTCGTCGTGACCGATCTGGACGGCGACGGGGCCCGCTCCGTGGCCGAGGCCATCGGGCCGGTGGCGCATCCGGCGGCCGTCGACGTCACCGACGAGGAGCAGGTACGGTCCCTGGTCGCCGACACCGAACGGCAGTTCGGCCGGATCGACCTGTTCTGCGCCAACGCGGGCGTGACCACCGGCGGCGGCATCGAGGTCGACGACGCGGCGTGGGACCGGTCCTGGCGGGTGAACGTGCTCGCGCACGTCTACTCCGCCCGCGCCGTGCTGCCGGGGATGCTCGCCCGCGGCGGCGGCCACCTGCTGCACACCTGCTCGGCCGCGGGCGTGCTCACGGCGGTCGGCGACGCGGCGTACACGGCCACCAAGCACGGTGCGGTCGGCTTCGCCGAGTGGCTGTCGGTGACCTACCGGGACCGGGGCATCCGCGTGAGCGCGCTCTGCCCGCAGGGGGTGGACACCCCGATGCTCGCCGGCGGGCTGGCCGACGGTCACCTCGGCGCGAAGGTGATCGCCGCGTCCGGTGCGGTGCTCACCCCGGATCAGGTAGTCGACGCCGTGGTGGCCGGGCTGGCCGAGGAACGTTTCCTCATCCTCCCGCACCCGGAGGTCGCCACGTACGCCCGCCGCCGCGCCGAGGATCCCGACGGCTGGCAGGCCGGCCTGCGCAAACTCGTCCGCCGGCTGACGACCTGAACGGCCGCGGCGCGGCGGCGGTCAGTCGTCCGGGGCGGCGGCGCGTGGGTCGGTGGTGTCCGTGACCGCCTCGGGTGGCCGCGTGCCGGGTGGGCGGGGTGCGTGGATGATGCGCTCGAGCAGGCTGCGGGCGGCCGGGTTCATGGGGCGGGACATGTCGCGGTAGGCGGCGACCCGCCGGCCGCAGTTGCCCTCGATCCGGCGTACCTGTACCCCGGCGGTGTCGGCGATGTGCACGGCGAGCCAATTGGTCACGCCGACACCGAGCCCCGCACGGATCATCTCGACGAGCGTCTGCGGCTGGTTGGTCGCCTGCACGGGTTCGAGCTCGAAGTTGTGCTTGCGGAAGAGCCGGTAGACCTCGAACTCCGACGACTGCGCGTCGTCGAGGCGTCCGATGGAGATCAGCGGGTGCGCGGCCACGGCGGCGACGGTCAACGGGTCGGGAAGCTCGGCGAGCGGGTGCGCCGTCGGGTGCAGCACCACCAGCGGCTCTCCCCACAGTGGATGGCCGACGACCGAGGGCGCGGCCGGCGGGGGCGACATGGGGCGCAGGCAGATGTCCACCTCACCGGTCGTCAGTGCGTGGTCCAGTTCCAGCGTCGCTCGCTCGACGAGCACCACCCGGACGTCCGGGATGGTCCGGGAGACGTCGCGGAGCAGCGTCGGGATGAAGGCCGCGCTCGCACTCGGGTAGCACCCCAGCGTGACGACCCCCCGCGCCCCACCTCGCCACGGCGCCATCGCCGCCTCGGCGGCCTCCAGTTCCCGCAGCACCGCCCTGGCGTGGACCGCGAGCACGGCGCCGGCCTCGGTCAGCTCCACCGGCCGCTTGCGGCGGTCGAACAGGGGCAGCCCCACCTCGCGCTCCAGCGCCGCCACGTGCATGCTCACCCGGGGCTGGGAACGGTGGGTCGCTTCCGCCGCGGCCACGAAGCTTCCCGTGTCCACCACCCCGAGGAACGAGACGAACCACTCCAGCCGAGTATCCGTCCTGAGCACCCAGAACCCCCTTGCAGGCCAGGCACGCCGCCGATTCACCCGTGCGTGATGTCACGGCAGGGACGGGCATCGGTGACGAGTAATCAAAGATGCGGATGCCGTCATTCGTAACTCGTTCTTAACAACCGGCGACGGTCGAGGCTAGCGTCTGCCCCTACGAACACGGATCCATCGTTACTGCCTTGTTACGGGATTTGATCGCTCGCGGTCATCGGCGGTCCCGCTTTGTCGACTGTGTCCGTCGACCTCTTCGGGAAGGGGGCGGCAGGAATTCCGGGCCGCGCGCCGGGCGGCGTCCCCGCACGTGGAGAGCACGATCATCACGGTCGGGTAGAGGGAAACGGAGTTCACCCAGCGACCTGTTCCTGTCAATTCGGACACATCGAAAGCGGCGCCGCGGCCCGGGCGCCGCTGGGGATTTCCGCGGCCATTGGCGGCCAAATCGTCGTCCAATCCGGTGCCCGACGCGAATGTCGGCCGGACACGGCAGCAGCGACCGTGACCGCGTTTGAAGACACCGTCACCCATCGACATGTACCGACGAACGAGAGGTACGCATCATGGCGCAATCCCGTCGGGACGTCCTCAAGCAAGGCGCATCGCTGGCGGCGGTCTCGGCCGCCGGTGTGACCGTCGCGGCCGCCGGCACCCCCGCGGCCGCCGCCGGCGAGTCAGCCGCCGTACCGGGCGAATCCGCCCCCACCGCGCCGGGCAGCCTGGCCTATCCCTACCTGAAGTGGCCCGAGCAGGTGAAGGAGAGCGCGAACACGCCCCGGCTGTGCCAGTGGTTCTCCCGCAACCCGAGTCAGGCGACCGTACGCCGCTGGCGGCAGGCGGGAGTGACCGGTGCCCTGATCACCGATCCGCCGCGGCTGCCCTGGACCGCGGCCACCCTCCTCGCCGACCGGCAGCGGCTCGAGGCGGCCGGTCTGCACATCACGGCGTACCTGATCAACATCACGGACAGCATCGTGCGCGGTCAGGAGGGCCGGGACCAGCAGATCGAGTACGTCAAGCAGTCGCTGATCGCGGCCGGGCAGGCCGGCATCCGCGTGG
The DNA here is from genome assembly GCF_003626655.1 of Micromonospora costi. Lineage (GTDB taxonomy): Bacteria > Actinomycetota > Actinomycetes > Mycobacteriales > Micromonosporaceae > Micromonospora > Micromonospora costi. The sequence goes on along the minus strand of NZ_RBAN01000002.1, from coordinate 310,542 downwards.
TCGAGTACAACTTCTACGTCCACCGGCTCACCGAGGGCTACTACGAGCTGATCGACGACGAGGATCGGCTCGGCGCCGGCTACACGGCCTTCGACTACCATCGGGAGGTCGACGGGGTCGCGGTGAAGGACCTGCCGCCGCGCCCCGGTACGCCGCTGCTGACCTACGAGCAGATCTGGGACAACTACAAGTACTTCCTCGACCGGGTTGTCCCCGTGGCCGAGGCGGCCGGGGTGCGGCTGGCCGTACACCCCAACGACCCGCCCGCGGTGATCAGCCGCGGCAACCCGCAGGTGCTCGCGTCCGTCGCGGACTGGAAGCGGCTCATCGACACGTACGACAGCCCGTCCAACGGCCTGACCGTGCACGCGGGAGTGACGCCCGAGGTCGGCCACGACGCCGTCGAGTTCCTGCGCTACGTCGGCGCCAAGGACCGGGTGAACCACATCCACTACCGCAATGTGACCGTGGACAAGCCGCGTGAGCGGTACGCGGAGGTGTTCCCCGACAACGGCGAGACGGACATGTTCGCGTTCATGCGGGAGCTGGTCCGGCAGGGCTACGACCGCGGCGTCCTCGCCGAGCACCCCCGCGCACTGGACTTCGACCGCGAGAACGGCTCGATCGTCGGCCAGTACGCCGGGGTCGGCGGCGGCGGACACGGCGGTGAGCTCTACGACACCGGGTACGCGCGAGCCATGCTCCAGGCCGCGCTGATCATGGAGCGCGGTCGCAAGCCGGTGCTCGACGACGCCGAGGCGCTGGTCAACCGCTTCTACGCGGCCGGTGCGGTCAAGCTCGCCGACCGAACCAGGATGCAGGCCAACCTGACGGCAGCCGACCGGTTGGCCGAGCAGAGCGAGGCCGCCATCGACCGGTTCGCTGATGTGGCCGAGGACGTCGAGGACGCGGAGGCCCGGGCCTCGCTGACGTCGATGGCCGCGTATCTCAAGGCACAACTTCCCACCTGAGCAGCCGTGGGGCGGAAGGCGGCCGGTGCGTCGGCTCCCGCTCCCCGGTTCCACCGGAAGGAACGCGTCCATGCCCGAGATCCTGTTCGACGAGTCGGCCCGGCGCCGTCTGCAGCGAGGCGTCGACGCGCTGGCCGACGCCGTCCGGGTGACTCTCGGTCCCCACGGCCGGACCGTCGTGCTGGGCCACCCCGGCGGTGGTCCGCCGAGCGTCACCGCCGACGGCGACACCGTCGCCGCGGGCCTGAGTCTGGACGATCCGTACGCGAACCTGGGCCTGCGACTGGCGCGGGAAGCCGGCGACACCACCAGGAGCCACGTCGGCGACGGCGCGACCACCGCTATCGTGCTCTGCCAGGCGATGACGCGGCACGGACTGCGGGCGATCGCCGCGGGAGCCTCTCCGGTCGCGCTCAAGCGCGGCATCGAGAGGGCCGTCGACGCGGTCGACGCGCATCTGCGGGCCCGGGCCCGGCCCGTCACCGGTGTGGCCGACCTCGCCGGGGTCGCCACCTACGCCGCCCGGGACCGGGAGTTGGGGGAGTTGGTCGCCGCCGCGCTGGACAAGGCCGGTCCGGACGGTGTGGTCACGGTCGAGGAGTCCGAGTCGGCCGGTACGGAGATGGAGCTGCTCGACGGGCTCCGACTACCCGCCGGCTACGTGAGCCCGTACATGGCCACCGATCCACAGCGCATGGTGGCCGTCCTCGACGACCCGTACGTTCTGCTGCACCCCGGGCGGATCGACGCCCTCGCCGAGTTCCTGCCGCTGCTGGAACGGGTGGTGGCGACCGGACGGCCGCTGTTCGTCATCGCCGACGATGTCGTCGACGACGCCCTGGCGACCCTGCTGTTGAACAACGTGGAGGACTCGTTCCGCAGTGTCGCCGTCAAGGCACCGGAACTCGGCGGCGCCCGCACCGAGACCCTGCGCGACCTAGCGGCCCTCACCGGTGCCGAGATGGTCACCCCGGAGGCCGGCCTGCGGCTGGGGCGGGTCGGACTGGAGGTGCTCGGCAGGGCCCGCCGCGTCGTCGTCACCCGCGACGACACCACCATCATCGGCGGCGCGGGCGGCGAGGCGGCGGTGCACCAGCGCATCCGGCAGATCCGGACCCGTCTCGCCGCGGCTACCTCCGACTGGGAGAGGGACCGGCTGCGCATGCGGATCGCCCGGTTGGCGGGCGGGGTGTGTCTGCTTCGGGTCGGTGGCCACATCGAGGTCGAGCGGCGGGCGCGGATGCAGCGGGTGGAGCGCGCGCTGTCCGCCGGCCGGGCGGCAGCCCGCGACGGTGTGGTCGCCGGTGGCGGGGCCGCGCTGGTGAAGGCCGGGGCCGCCCTGGACGGCGTGCCGGCCCGGGGCGACGAGCGGGCGGGGGTGTACGCGGTCCGCGAGGCGCTCGCCGAACCGCTGCGGTGGATCGCGACCAACGCCGGCGCGGACGGGCCGCATGTCGCCGCCCACGTCGCCACGCTGCCCGAGCAGATCGGATACGACGCGCGCAGCGGCGACTACCGCGACCTGCTGGGCGAGGGCATCGCCGACCCGGTGTCGGTGACGCGTCGCGCGCTGCGCACCGCGGCGTCGGTGACGGAGGCGCTTCTCACCACCGAGGCGGTGGTGACCGGCACGGCGAGCAGCCGGAGGGTCGACTTCTACGTGGGGCACCGCCACGGTGAGGACGGCCACCACCACGGCCACGAGCACTGACCACGCGCGGGGCCGGTCGGGTCCCACGGGTGGGCGGCGGCGCGGAAGGGGGCCGACCCGCACGGGTCGGCCCCCTTCTCGGTACGTGGTCCGCCGCCGCGGCGTTCGGGGTGCGGCGGCCGCTCGCGTGTCAGCTCCAGATGCGGTCGTGCGAGTTGGCCTTGTCCCACTCCGGCGTCGGGTTGAAGTACCCCTCGGCGGGATCCATCCGGCGCTTGACCTCCTGCTCGTTCAGCTCGACACCCAGGCCGGGCCCCTGCGGCACGGTGTAGAAGCCGTCCTTCACGAGCGGCTTGGCCGGGCCGTTGATGATGTTGTCCCAGCCTTCGACCTCGAACGAGTGGTTCTCCAGCGCGACGAAGTTCTGGGTCGCCGCCGCGATGTGCACGGCGGCCATCGCCCCCACCGGCGACCCGGCGTAGTGCAGGAACATCGGGACGCCGTGTTCCTCGGCGTAGTCGCCGATCTTCTTGGTCTCGAGGATGCCGCCGGCGGTGGCCGGGTCCGGGTGGACGATGTCGACGGCCTCGGCGTCGATGAGCTCCTTGAACGCCTCGAGCCCGTAGATGTCCTCGCCGGTCATCACCGGTACGTTCGTCGCCTCCCGGAACTGCTTGAACTGCTTGGTGTACATCCACGCCACGACGTCCTCCATGTACGCCGGCGCGTACTCCTCGAGGCGTTGGGCCAGCTTGATCTGGTCGTTGATGCCGAAGTGCCCCATGTGGTCGTGGCCGATCGGGACGCCGTAGCCGACGGCGTCGCGCACGGCCTCGACGTAGTCGGCCATCGCGTCCAGGCCCTTACGGGTCAGCTGGACCCTGGTGAACGGGTGCAGGGTGGCGCCGTACCCGCCGGGCGTGAAGTTGTACTGCGCGAGGTCTCCCGGCCACAGGTTCCTGCCGTTGAAGGCTCCCTTGACGTCCTGGATCATCTCGATGCCAAGGTCCATCTTCAGGAAGGTGTAGCCCTCCTTGACCCGGTCCTTCATGCGCTGGGCGTAGGTCTTCGGGTTGTTCGACACCGCGGCGTCGGCGTAGGCCCGGACCCGGTCGCGGTACTTTCCGCCGAGCAGCTGGTAGACAGGCACCCCGTAGGCCTTGCCGGCGATGTCCCACAGGGCCATCTCCACGGCCGACACGCCGCCGCCCTGGCGGCCGTGCCCGCCGAACTGCTTGAGCATCTTGAACAGCTTCTCGACGTTGAGCGGGTTCTGGCCCACCAGCCGGCTCTTCAGCAGCAGCGCGTACCGCCGGTCGCCGTCGTCGCGCACCTCACCCAGGCCGTACAACCCCTGGTTGGTGTCGATGCGGACGATCGTGCTGCGGAACGGCACGCCGCGCAACGTGACGGTGCGCAGGTCGGTGATCTTGAGGTCCGACGGGCTGGAGGTCTTCGACACGTTCTGCGTGGCGTACGCGACCTGGTCCTCCATCGGAGACGAGACGAGCCCCGCCAGGCTCAGCCCGCCCGCGCCGGCTGCGGCCATGCCCAGGAACCCCCGTCGTCCGAGGTTCGAATTTGCCGTCATGAGGTTCTTGCCCTCTCTGTGCGCTCTCAGGGATCGGGTAACAGGATCAGAAAACGGGCCCGAAACGGCAGGGCCGACGGGACGTGCGACAGCTTCCGGGCGAACCCGAGGTCGTCAATGCGCTACGCTTTTGGCCTCGCTCCCTTCTGGCGTCGCGTCGGCTCGGTATTGCTTGGCCGAGCGATGGACAGGCCGCGCCCCACCGAGTTCCCGGCGCGCCGGAAATGGTCGAGACAAAACCTTGCTGACCGGCCGCGGGATGATCGGTTGTTCGTGGGGCCAGATGCTATAGGCATTCGTCACTGCCGGTTAAGTGCGAGTTACGGATGCGATCATTCGGATACCGAATTCGCGCTGACCGCGGCTGTCGACAAGCGCCTATGCCAGCGGTTGCGGCCGTCTTGGCCTGAGGGGACAATCCCGCCGAACGCCGCACAGCCGTCGTACGCACCCCGGTCCTCGCCGTGACCGGCGCTGGTGTGCCCGGCCGGCGACAGCTGCCCGGCACCTTGCCCCGCACCCGACCGGGTCGCCGCCGCCGACGGAGGTTGTCGTCCGGTGCGCCCCGGTGCGGGTCACCGCGTCCCGCCCCCGACATCCGTTATGTGGATACGCCCATTTGATTTCCGTTGTTAACGGCCCGCAACAACTCGCCTAGTCTCGTCCGCACCACCAATGGTGGCACCAGCCCGGCGAGAGGTGAGGGGACGTCGTGCCCGTGACGGAGAAGGCGCCGCCGATGTTCCGCCTCGACGGCCGGCGTGCCCTTGTCACCGGCGCCGGCACCGGCATCGGCCGTGCTATTGCCCTGGGCTTCGCGGCTGTCGGCGCGGATCTGGTTCTGTTGTCCGAGCGCGACGACCTTTCAGAGGTGACCGAACAGGCGCAGGCGATCGGCGCCCGGGCGTCGGCGGTCCAGTTCGATTTGTTGGACACCGCCGGCCGGCCCGCGTTCATCGAGTCGCTGTTCGATTCCCACGACATCGACATTCTCGTCAACAACGCGGGCGTGATCCGCCGGGCGCCGGCCGAGACGTTCAGCGACGGCGACTGGTACGAGGTGATGGAGGTGAACGCGCACGCCGCGTTCCACTTCGCCCGTACCGCCGGCGCCCGGATGCTCCAACGCGGCGGCGGGAAGATCATCAACATCGCGTCGGTGCTCAGTTTCCAGGGCGGGATGTTCGTCCCGTCCTACGCGGCGAGCAAGCACGCGATCGGCGGGCTCACCAAGGCGCTGGCCAACGAGTGGGCCGGCCGTGGGATCAACGTCAACGCCATCGCCCCGGGCTACGTCGAGACGGCGGTGACCGCCGACCTGCGTGGTGACCTGCGGCGCCGGGCCGAGATCACCGCCCGGATCCCCGCCGGCCGCTGGGCCACCCCGGACGACCTCGTGGGCGCGGCCGTCTTCCTGGCCTCCGACGCGGCCGCCTACGTCCACGGCCACATCCTCGTCGTCGACGGCGGTTGGCTCTGCCGTTGACCACCAACGATCGCAACGAAAGGACAACCACGTGCTTGTCGTGCCGCCTCAGGAGATGATCGACGCCTACCGGGCCCTGGCCACCGCGTCCGTCGCGGATGCCGTCGAGCAGTTCGGGGTCCGCGGATACCTGACCGGCGGCATCCGGCCGATCCTGCCCGGCAAGCTCGTCGGCCCGGCCGTCACCGTGCTGGAGGAGCCGTCGGAAACTGCGGAGCCGCCGACGTACGCCCTGCGCGCGATCGAGGAGTCGGAACCGGGCAGCGTGATCTGCATCGCGGCCGGCGGGGCCGACGTCGCGGTGTGGGGCGGGCTCATGGCGGCCGGCGCCTCGGTGCGGGGCATCGGCGGCGCGGTCCTCGACGCGTGCGTGCGGGACGTGGAGGAGATCCGGCGCGACTACCCGAACCTGCCGATCTACGCGAGGGGCAGTGTTCCGGCGACCACGGTCGGGCGCTACCGGACGGTGTCGTTGAACGAGCCGGTCGACATGGGTGGCGTGACGATCTCTCCCGGTGATTTGATCATCGCCGACAGCGATGGCGTGGTCTGCGTCCCGGTCGCCCGGATGGCCGAGGTGCTGGAGGCCGCGCAAGTCATCGAGGCGCGCGAGCGGGAGCAGACCAGGATGATCCACGAAACGGGCTCCCTGCTCACCGGCATCGCGAAGCACAACCGGGTGTGAGAGGCAGCCATGCACGTACTCGCCCTCGGTGAACCGCTGCTCGAGTTCAGCTCCGTGCAGGACCGGCCCCTCGACGCGGCCGAGCAGTTCTCGGTCGGCTTCGGCGGCGACACGTCCAACGCCATCGTCGCGGCAAGCCGGTCGGGTGCGAGCGCGGGGTACATCACCCGCATCGGCGACGACGGGTTCGGCGGCGCGCTGCTGCGCCTGTGGGAGCGCGAGGGAGTCGACACGACCCACGTCGTGCGGGAGCGGGGCGGGCGAACGGGCATCTACTTCATCTCCCGCGACAGCCGCAGCAGTTCCTTCACGTACTACCGGGCCGGTTCGCCGTCGAGCCGTCTCAGCCCGCAGGACGTTCCGCTTTCGGCCATCGAGGCGGCGGCGGCCCTGCACGTCTCCGGGATCACCCAGGCGATCAGCACGTCGGCGTGTGACGCCGCCTTCCACGCGATGCACGCCGCCCGCGAGCGGTCGACGCTGGTCAGCTACGACCCGAACTACCGACCTACGCTGTGGCCGCTGGAACGGGCCCGGGCGGTCATCACCCGCAGTGTGCAACTGTGCGATGTGGCGCTGCCGAACATCGAGGAGGGCCGGCTGCTGAGCGAGCGCACGACGCCGAACGACATCCTCAGGTGGTTCGTGGCCCTCGGCCCCCGGATCGTGGTGCTGAAGATGGGCGAGCAGGGCGCGCTGCTCTGGCACAAGGACCAGATCAGCGAGATCGCACCGCACCCCGTCGTGCCCGTGGACAGCACCGGCGCCGGCGACGCGTTCGACGGCGCCTTCCTGGCCCGCCTCGTCGACGGGGACTCCCCGGTCGAGGCCGCACGGTACGCCGCGATCGCGGGAGCACTCACGACGCAAGGGCACGGAGCGGTGAACCCGATTCCTCGTCGCGACGCAATTCTGGCCGCTCTGCACGAAGACGACGGCGGCCGACAACTAGCGGGAGGCGATTCTGTTGTCATATCTTAGGCGTTCGATGATCACTGCGGCGGCGGTGGCGGTCATGACGCTCCTGGCCGCATGCGGCGGGGGTTCCACCGTCGACGACGACCCGGTTGGCGACGGCCAGGGCGGGATCGTCAAGGTGCGGGCCGGGTACGTCTCCGCGATCGACCAGATCGGGCTGCCCGTCGCCCTGGAGACGGGACAGTTCGAGGAGCAGGGTCTGGACGTGGAGCTGGCCCAGCCGTTCCCCACCGGAGTGGACGCCCTGAACGCGTTGCAGTCGGGCAGCGTCGACTTCGTGCAGGCCGGTACGCCGATCATCTCCGCTGCCCAGAAGGGGATCGACCTGGTCCTGCTCGGCAACTACACCGGCTCGTCCACCCAGCGCAGCATCGACCGGACGATGGCGGTGGTCGCGACCGACAAGGCCGGCATCGACGGCACCAACCTGGCCACCCTGAAGGGCAAGCGGATCGGGGTCTCGGTCGGCTCGATCAACCATCTCTACCTGCTCGGCCTTCTGCAGAAGGCCAACCTGGCCGCGACCGATGTGCGGATCGTCAACACCGCGCCACCGGACATGGCCGTGGCGCTGCAGACCAACGGCATCGACGTGGCCATCGTCTGGGACCCCTGGCCGATCGTCATCACCGACCAGGTGAGCGGCGCCAAGGAGGTGCTGCGCGGCGGCGGGTACATCCCGTTCATCGGCTACATCGTCGCGACCCGCAGCTTCGTCGAGCAGAATCCCGAGGTCGTCACCAAGTTCCTGACCGCCCGGGCCGGGGTGGACCAGTGGATGCGCAAGAACGCGGCCGACGCTGCGGAGTCCGCCGCCCGGTGGCTGCCCGGCACCAAGCCCGAGGTGGCGGACCGGGCCATGCAGTACAACGTCGAACAACTCGACGGCCGGTTCAGCCAGTGCAACTACCTCGCCCTGGACACCATCAGCCGGCTGCTGGCCGAGCAGGACGTGGTCGAGGCCGATTTCGACGTCAACAAGTACTTCGAGCCGGGACCGATCCTCCAGGTGATGCAGTCCAGGCCCGAGCTCTTCGAGGACCTGCCCGCCGTGCCGCAGGCCGCGGCGATCAGCGACGGGTACCAGTTCTCCCGTGACGCAGCGATGAAGGCATGTCCGTGACCCTCACCGAGACTCGTGGCCAGGGCACGCGCCGCGTGACAGCGCGCGGCGCGGGCCGTGGCCCCAGAGGCCGGCTCGTGTCGGCGTTCTGGTTCCTCCTGCCGTTCGTCCTGCTCGTCGTCGTCTGGGCCGTCGTGGTCGCCGTCACCAACACCCCCATGCGGGTCTTCCCGCAGGTGACCGACGTGCTCGCGGCGCTGCGTGAGATGTGGGTGAGCGGCGACCTGTTCCGGCACCTCGGAGCGAGCCTGCGCCGGGTCGGCGTCGGCACCGCCATCGCGGTGGTGACCGCACTGCCGTTCGGCGTGGCACTCGGCGTGAGCCCCACGCTGGCGGCGTTCTTCGCGCCGCTGTTGCGGTTCTCCGTCGCGCTCGCGGGCATCGCCTGGATCCCGATCGCGACGCTGTGGCTCGGCTACAGCGACTCGGCGGTCATCTTCATCGTGTGGAACGCGATGTTCTTCGCGCTCACCTACAACGCCATGCTCGGCGTCCAGCAGATCCCGATCGAACTGCTCCGCGCCGCGCGGTCGATGGGCACCGGCCGCATCCGCATGTTCTTCGAGGTCCTCGTGCCGGGCGCGCTGCCCAGCATCGTGACCGGCCTGCGGATCGGTCTCGGCTACGGCTGGCGCGGCCTGGTCGCCGCCGAGATCATCGCGAGCAGCGCCGGTCTGGGGTACGCCCTGTTCCTGGCGCAGACCGAGTTCTCCACCGACGTCGTCATCACCGCGATGGTGATCATCGGTGTGCTCTGGCTGACGATGGACCGACTGCTGCTCGCGCCGTTGGAGCGCCGCACGGTGGAGCGGTGGGGCATGAAGGCGGTGAGCTCGTAGGTGGCCGTCACGACCCGGGCCTCGGCCCGACCGAAGCGCACCGTCGCGATGCCGCGCCGGATTCTCGTCAATCCCGTCGTACGGACCCTCGGCCCGTTCGTACCGGTCGTACTCCTGTGGTGGCTGCTGGCCGAGCTCGACGTCTTCCCCGGCGCGTTCTTCGTCGGGCCGGACACCGTGGTCGGCGAGTTCGCCGAGCTGATGCGCAAGGGTGTGCTGCCCGGCTACCTCTCCGACTCGCTCACCCGGCTGATGTACGGGGTCGGCTTCGGGCTGCTCATCGGCCTGCCGCTCGGCTTCGCCATCGCGATGTCGTTCTGGGCGCGTCGGTTGACCTGGCCGTTGCTGCTCTTCTTCCAGGCGATCGCGGACATCGCCTGGCTGCCGATCGTCATCGTCTGGTTCGGCTTCAGCCTCACCGCGGTCACCTTCGTGATCGTCTACACCATCGTGTTTCCCCTGGTCCTCGGCATCGTCGCGGGGGTGGAACAGGTACCCCGCGAACTGATCCGGGCCGCGCGTAGCCTCGGCGCCGGCCGGCTGCGCGTCTTCCTCGAGGTGATCGTCCCGGGAGCCCTGCCGTCCCTGGCCAGCGGCATCCGGACGGGCCTCGGCTACGGCTGGCGGGCCCTGGTCGCCGCGGAGATCATCGTGGGGACCAGCGGGGTGGGGTTCATGATGTTCGACGCCCGACGGGTCGGTGACGTCGCCGAGGTCTTCCTCGGCATGATCGTGCTCGGCGTCCTGTGGTACGCGACGGACGCGCTCGTCCTCGCACCGTTCGAGAGGGCCACCGTCGAGCGATGGGGATTGGTTCGACAGGCGGAGGCAGGAAAGTGACCGCGCTTGAGATCAGTGGTCTGAGCAAGGACTACGTCGACGCCTACACCGGCGAGGAGATCACCGCCATCGGTGACGTCTCCTTCACCGTCGACCGGGGAGAGTTCGTCTCCATCCTCGGCCCGAGCGGCTGCGGGAAGACGACCGTACTCAACATCATCGCCGGCTTCGTGAAGCAGACCGGGGGGACCGTCAAGGTCGGCGGGCGTGTCGTCGACGGCCCGGGGCCCGACCGGGGCGTCGTCTTCCAGAGCCACGCCCTCTTCCCGTGGAAGACCGTGCTCGGCAACGCCGCCTTCGGGCTCCGGATGAAGCGGGTCCCGCCCAAGCAGCGCGAAGCGACCGCCCGGGAGTACCTCGAACTCGTCGGCCTCGCCGGGTTCGAGCACAAGTACCCGCACGAGCTGTCCGGCGGTATGCAGCAGCGTCTGGGCGTCGCCCGGGTGCTCGCCAACGAGCCGGACGTCATGCTGATGGACGAGCCGTTCGCGAGCATCGACGCCCAGACACGCCGCAAGCTGCAGGAAGACCTGACCCGGGTGTTCGAGTTGCGGCGACCGACGGTCTTCTTCGTGACGCACGACATCGACGAGGCGGTGTTCCTCTCCGACCGGGTGATCGTCCTGTCGACGCGGCCGAGCATCGTCCGGGAGATCGTCACGGTCGACCTGCCCCGGCCGAGGACCTGGCGGGAGACGACGCAGTTGCCCGAGTTCCGCCACCTCTCCAACCGGATCACCGAACTGCTCACGGGAGGTGCCGAGGATGTCCACCCTGCGATCGATCCTGACTAGTGTCGTCCGGATGCCGGCGCTTCGCCGGATCGGCGTGGTGGTCCTTCTCGTCCTCGCCTGGCAGGTGTGGCTGAGCGTCCAGGCGGTCGGCAAGGTCGCTCCGGGCGTCGGCGACCACCCCGACCAGCGCGGCCGGTTCAGCGTCGACGTGGTGCTGGACTTCGCCCCGGAGCGGTACCACATCCTGGAGTTGCAGAAGCACGGGCGGGTCGCCGGCACCAGTGACAACACCGTGCACCTGCGGTCGGTCTCGCCGGCGGGCGTCGACGCGCTCGCCCGGGAGTACTGGATCGAGCGCATCGATCCGGCCAGCTCGCCGAACCGGCGCCCGTGACGGGCGCCGGGCGCGCCGGCCGTGCCGGCGGGGGAGAGGTGCGCCCGGGTCGAGCCACCGCGCGCCACCCGCGGATACAGCGGGCGGCGCGGTCAGGAGGACGATGCGGTGGTGTCCCGGAGCCGGGCGGTCGCGCGGGCCAGTTCCTCGACCCGGGTCCAGTCCCCGGCCGCCAGGGCGTCGGCCGGGGTGAGCCAGGTCCCCCCGACGCACCCGACGTTGGGCAGACGGAGCCAGTCGGCCGCGGTCGCCGGTGAGACCCCGCCGGTCGGGCAGAACATCAGCTGCGGCAGCGGCCCGGCGACCGCCGAGAGGAAGGCGGGCCCGCCGCTCGCCGCCGCGGGAAAGAACTTCATGGTGTCCAGACCCAGTTCCCGCAGCCCCAGCATTTCGCTGACGGTGCTGACGGCCGGCAGGTAGGGCAGGCCCGTGTCGCGTGCCGCGCGTACCAGATCCGGGGTCGTGCCCGGGCTCACCAGGAACCCCGCTCCGGCCGCGCGCGCCTGCTCGGCCTCCTGACCGGTTGTGACCGTGCCGGCTCCGACGACCATGCCGGGCACCTCGTGAGCGATCCGCCGGATGGCGTCCAGCGCCGCGCCGGTCCGGAGGGTGACCTCCATGATGCCGACGCCCCCGCGCAGCAGCGCCGTGGCCAGCGAGACGGGGTCGGTCGTCTCCGCCACCACGACGACGGGAATCACCGGCGAGATCGATACCAGGTCCCGGGCGTTCTGCGGGGATCGTGCTCGGTCCGTGGTCATGACGCTCAAAAGACGATCTCGTGCGGGGCGATGCCCTGCTCACGACAGTAGTCGTGATAGCGGCGCAGCTTGGTCTCCGCGGTCTCGACGTAGGCGACCTCACCGGTCTCGTCCATGTACTCGATCGGACCGTGGATCGAGAACAGCGTCAGCATGGGGTGGTCCGGGTCGTCCACGTCGGCCACGAGGGTGTGCACGTCGCCGGGCGGCTCGTAGACGTACGCCCCGGGCTCGGCCTGCCAGTCGTGTTCGAGGTAGTGCCAGTGGCCCTGGACGACCCACCCCTCGACCTCCGCGAGATGCCGGTGCCGGTTGACCACCCCGCTCTTCGCCACCTTCAGAAGGTTGACCCAGCTGCCCGTGGCCGGCGAGATACGCAGCGGCTTGAACCACACGTTGGAGGAACCCTGCGGAACCCACGGCAGGTCAGCGGCCCGGACGAGGAAATCCTTCATCGGGTGCGGGTGCTCCATGCGTCGATGCTCCTCACTGATCCGCCGTGCCACGGCACAAAAACCCTATGGCGGACGGGCGGGCGCGGTGAAGAACCAAGCTCGGATGACGCCATGCGGAAGACGAATACGGCCCCGTGTACCGGCGGCGGCACCGCGGCCATCGGCTGGCGGCTGCGGTGTGCCGAACGGTGTCGGCCTACGAGGGCCGCCCGCCGAACTGCCAGGTGTGGACCTCGATGTCGGCGTACCGGTCGGCGCTGAGGACGGCCCGCGCGCTGCCCGGGTCGGGCGCCCTGAGCAGCACCGCCGTGCCCAGCCAGCTGGTGCCGTCGTCGGACAGGAGCGGCCCGTACGCGATCAGGTCGTCCCGGTCGGGCGGCGACGCGAGGTCGGCGGCCTGCCCGGAGCCGAAGCCGAGCACCAGGTACCGGTTGCCGCCGGTGCGGCCGCCGGGAAACTCCCACATCGTGCGCCCCAGCATGTTGCGCCACCGGCGCAGCAGCACGTCCCGGTACACGCCGGCCTGGTAGTTGGGTTCGTCGAAGGCGAACGCGCGGGCGGCCGCCGGATCCGGCAGGTCGACGATGTGCAGACTGCCGGTGGGGGTGTCGCCGTCGCTGGCGAAGGTGGGGCCGCGGGCGATCATCCGCGCCGCGTACCGGTCCATGTAGGACCAGTGTTCCTCCAGCAGATCCCTGCGCAGAGCCATGGAACCGGGCCGGTCGCGGTGATAGCAGAGGAAATCCATGCCATCAGTGTCGCGCATCCGCCGACGGGGTCAGCGGCGCCACCGGAGGGGGCCCGGGTGGATCGACCAGAGCCACCGGCGCCAGCGGGGGCGCGTGGCGCGCAGCGCGTCGACGTACGTCTGCGCGGCACCGGCGGCCCGGGCGGCCTGGTCGGGCGTGACGGTGCCGGGGGCGAAACCCACCTGGTTGAGCAGGTCGGCCAGCTCGTCCACGCCGTCGGCCGGCGTGCGGGTGGTAGCCGCCACGTGATCCGCGAACGGCGCCCCGACGGCGTGGATGACCCCGCCGGCCGGGGCGACCGCGTCGACGGCCCCGCCGGGCGGGGCGACGGCGTGACGGGCACGCTGGGCCACCTCGGTGGCCGCCAGGTCGGGCCCGACCGGTTGACCGGCCAGGCGCAGCGCGTCGGTCACCTCCCGCCAGGCGCCCGCGATGCGGTGCGCGGGGTCGCCCCGCTCGACCCGGCCGCGGGTCAGGGAGCGGCGCATCGCCAGCAACGTGAGCAGCACCGCCCCGACCAGCACCAGCAGACCGCCGGTGCCGCCGCCCACCAGCACCGGGGTCGGTACGCCCCCGGCGTCGGCCGGGCCCGCCGCGGCGGCGCTCGGTTCGGGTGACGCGGTCGGCTCCAGCGTCGGCTCCGGCGCCTCCGACGGCGGCGGGTTGTCCGGCGCGGGCCGGAAGTCCTCCTCCACGGGCCGGGGCTCCTGGTCCGGGCGGGGCAACGGGTCGAACGGCACCCAGCCCAGACCGTCGAAGAGCACCTCCGGCCAGGCGTACGCGTCACCGGCCCGGATCGCGCCGTCCCCGGTGGACTCGAGCCCGACCACGACCCGGGTCGGCAGGCCGGTGAGCCGCCCGAGCACCGCGAACGCCGCCGCGAACTGCTCGGAGGTGCCGCGCTGCCCACCGCCGTTGCGGGGGCCGAACAGGAAGAAGCCCAGGTTCGGGTACGCGTGCCCGCTCGGCGCGTCCGACACGAGACGGTAGTGCTCGGAGAGGAACTGCTCGATGGCCGCCGCGCGGGCGTACGGCGCGCCGTTCTCCTCGGCGAGCTGGCCGGCGAGCCGGACCATCGGCTCGGGCGCCCCGTCGGCCACGCGCAGCACCCGCGCCACCGTCTCGCCCGCCGGCACGTTCGCGGTGGCGAGCAGGTTCGAGTCCGGGTGTTCCTCATCCGAGGTCACCGTGTAGCGCAGGCCGGGGGTGAGGCCCTCCGGCCGGATGAGCGTCCCCGTGGCCGGGTCGTACGCCACCCGGGCGCCGCTGACCTCGCGGGGGGTCGCCACGGCGGGTAGGAGCCGACCGGTCAGCTCGGCGACCGTGATGTCCTGCCGCACCGTCTTGACGGTGCTGCCGGGCGCCGGGGTGGCGGCGGGCAGGATCCGCCCCGCGTTGCGGTAGGTGGCGCCGACCCGCCAGGTGACCCCGTCGTAGTCGCTGAGCACCGCGAGCCGGATCCGGAGCGGGGCGACGGTCTCACCGGTCCCGGTGCCGTCCGGCGGCTCGTCGCCGCTCACGGGGGAGGGGGCGGCAGCCGGCGCCGGGGCGCCGGCCGGGCGATCGGTGCGCACATCCAGCAGCTTCTGCTCCGGGTGCAGCGCCCAGCCGGAGATCCGGATCAGCGGGTTCTCGTCCAGCGTCTCCACCTGCGGCGGCTCGACGTACCGGCGTGGGTCCACGGGCCGCCCGTCGACCTGCCCGGCCACCATCGGGCCGAGCGCGGCGACGAGACCGACCACCACCACCAGCCCGAACGCCGCGCCCGCGGCGAGCCGGACCCGGACGGCCGCCCGCACCCCGGGCGCGAGACCGGCGGTCGGATCACCCGTGGCCGGGCCGGTGCGCGCGGACACCGCCAGCCCCAACGCGGCGACCGCCACGAAGACGACCGTCGGCCAGAGCGCGGGCGCGGCGTTCGGGCCGACCACGTAGAGCGCGCCCGCGTACAGCAGCACGGGAGGCAGGTAGCCGGCGAGCACCCGGCCGGCCCGCAACGCCACCTCCGCGCCGGTCAGCCCGGCGAGCCAGGCGGCCACCAGCGGCACCAGCACGGTGTCCGGCGTGGGCTCGACCGGGATCATCGCGGTGAGCAACCGGGGGATGCCGTTGCGCGCGGCGTCGGCCGTCACCTCGGCGAGGCTGCCGGGCAGGCCGGCGTGGGTGGCGGCCAGCCTCAGCGACCAGCCGGTCCAGGCCGCCATGGCCACCACCGACACGGGCGCGACCAGCCAGGACGGCAGCCGCCGGGCGGCCAGGCTGACCAGCACCGAGCCCAGTGCGGCACCGGCGACGAGCCGGGGCAGCAGCGACCCGGCGTACACCCGGCCGAGTTCGACGCCGGCCAGCGCCAGCATCGTGACCAGCGCCAGCGGCACCGGCACCGCTCGCAGCAGGGACCCGAGCCGACGGCGTCCGCCGCCGGGCGCGGGCCCGTCGTGTGTCACGGCGCCGGCGCTCGGGCCGGTGCCGTCCACCGGGCCGGCCGCGTCCGCGCCGGCCGGCGGCCGTCCGTCCCGCATGGTCACCACCGCCTGACCCCGTCCCACTCCGCCGCGAACTGTGCCCCGTCGGCCGCGTCGATGACCACCAGACCGGCCGCGCCGGGTGGTGTCGGCTCAGTCGCGCCGAACACGCCGACCACCACCGAGGGGTACGCGCCGCGCAGCGCGCCGACGTGCCCGAGGTCGCCCCGGCCGCCCGGGCCGGTGAGGAAGACCAGCGTGTCGCCGAGCCGGTCGCGTCGCACGCGGGCCGCCGTGGCCTGCAGCGCGTCGTCGCCGTCGACGAGGTCGGCCGCGGCGAGCCGGTCCAGCGGGCCGCCGGGGGAGTCGGCCCGCGGAGCGGCGTCGCCCGGTCGGTGCGCGTCCCGACGCAGCCGGGCGCGCAGCCCCGCCCAGCCGCGCGTGGTCGCCGCGGCGCCGGCCTCCTCGGATCCGGCCTCGGGTGCGAGGTCCGGTACGACCAGCAGCAGGACCACGGGCAGGTCGGCGCGGACGGCCGCCGTGACGATCGACGCGGCCGCCTCGCACGCCGCCTCGAACGACGCGGCCGTCCCGCCGCGGCGCTCCGGGTGGGCGGTGGCGCGGTTGTCCAGCAGCACCACGATCCGGGGCAGGCTGGTGTCCACGTTCTCCCGCACCATCAGCTCGCCCACCCGGGCGCTGGTGCGCCAGTGCACCCGGCGCAGCTCGTCGCCCACCACGTACTCGCGCAGCGAGTCGAAGGTGATCGACCCGTGCGGCACCGCGTCGACCCGGCCGTCGAGGCTGCGCCCCGCGCCCGTCGGCACGGCGGCGAGGGGGTGGATGCGCGGGTGCACCCAGACCGGCGTCGTCCCGCCGTACGGGCGGGACAACGCCACCAGGCCCAGCGGGTCCCGACGGGTCACCCGCAGCGGCCCGACCCGGACCACGCCGCGGCGCCGGGTGGGCACCTCGTACGTCACGGTGGTGTCGCGGCCGGGGCGCAGCCGCAGCAGCGGGACGGCGACGGTGTCGTCGCCGCAGCGGTCCTCGGCGAGCAGGCTCGCGGCCCGCAGCCGCCCCGTGTTGCGCACGGTCAGGGTCATGCTGGCCGGCTCGCCGCGTGCCACCCGGTCCGGGTCGGCGTGCCGGGTGACCGTCAGCCGAGGCCGCCAGGCCGCGACCACGGCGGCGTAGCCGACCGCGGTGCCGGCGGCCGCGCCGAGCAGCGCCAACTCGGGGTACGCGAAGCGGAAGCCCGCGCCCAGCAGCACCACGGCGGCGACGAGCAGCCCGACCCCGCGGGCGGTGACTCCCATGCCGGTGCGGCCGGTCACCCCTGCACCGGGGCCGGCTGGCCCGAGGGGAGCGGCACCGGCACCGAGGCGATGGCCTGGCGCAGCACCTCGGCGGCGGTCACGCCGCGCACCTGCGCGTCCGGGGTGAGCAGCAGCCGGTGCGCGAAGACCGGCTCGGCGAGGGTCTTCAGGTCCTCCGGCATGATCCAGCCCCGGCCGTCGATGAGCGCGTACGCGCACGCGGCGCGGGTCAGCGCGATCACGCCACGGGGGCTGACCCCGACCCGTACCTGCGGGTGGGTGCGGGTGGCGGCCGCGAGCCGCACCGCGTACGCGTAGAGCGGCTCGGCGATGTGCACCCGGCGGGCCATCTTCACCATCTCGCCGACCGTGGCGGTGTCGGTGATCGCGGTCAGCGCCTCCGGGGAGCGGATCGTGGCCCCGCGCAGCACCTCCACCTCGACCGCCTCGTCGGGGTAGCCGACGGAGAGCTTCACGAGGAACCGGTCGAGCTGGGCCTCGGGCAGCCGGTAGGTGCCGTCCATCTCCACCGGGTTCTGCGTGGCCACCACGAGGAACGGCTGCGGCACCGGATGGCGGACGCCGTCCACCGTGACGGTGCGTTCCTCCATCACCTCCAACAGCGCCGACTGGGTCTTCGGCGACGCCCGGTTGATCTCGTCGGCGATGACGATGTTGGCGAAGACCGGACCCGGGTGAAACTCGAAACCCCGGGTGGCCTGGTTGAAGATGGTCACGCCGGACACGTCGGAGGGCAGCAGGTCCGGTGTGAACTGGATCCGCCGCCACTGACCCTTCACGGTCGCGGCGATCGCCCGCGCCAGGGTGGTCTTGCCCACCCCGGGCACGTCCTCCAACAGGACGTGCCCCTGGGCGAACAGGGCGGTGAGCGCCAGCCGGACCACCTGCGGTTTGCCCAGCACGACCGAGTTGACGTTCTCGGCCAGCCGGGCGGCGAGGGCGGCGAAGCCCTGCACCTCCGGCTGGGTGAGCGGCTCGTGGGTGTTCACGTGCGTGGTGCTCCTTGCCTGGGGTGAATCAGCAGGTGGGCAGGACGTTGATGTTGTCGCCGCCCTCCAGGTTCAGCCAGGCCCAGGGGATGTAGTTCTTCCCGCTGTACTCGACCTGCACCCACCAGGTGCTGCGCTTGTCGTTGTTGTAGATGTACGCGTAGACCTCTTCGCCCTGCTTCTTGCAGTACGCCTTCAGCCGCATGCCGGGCTCCGCCCAGCCCACCTGCCTGTTGTTGTCCTGCCGGGCCACCGAGAAGATCTCGTTGCCGTTGCGGCCGGACACGTCCCTGTCGCAGTACGTGGCCTCCTCCCCGGAGGCCCCGTTGTTGCAGGTCGCGATCCCGTACAGGGCGTCGGTGCTCTGCGCGCGGGTGGCCGTGCCCTTGCCGGCGGCGTTGGACGCCGTCACCGTGAACGTGTACGCCGTACCCGGCGTCAACCCGCTCATCGTGATGCTGGAACAGGCGCCGGCCTTCGCTGGCTCGCCCGGCGTGCTCAACGTGCAGGACGCCTGCCCGCCGCCGGCGTCCACCGTGAACGTCACCGTGGCCCCGGTCGCCGTCGCCGACGAGCCGGTCACCGTGATCCGCGGCTCGGCGACCGTACGCGCCGTGGCGGTGGCCTCCGCGCCCGGCCCGGCCTCGTTGACCGCCTTGACCTTGACGGTCACGTTCTGACCGTTGCCCAGCCCGTTCACCGTGGCCCGCGTGTCGGTCACCTCGCTGGTGCGCCCGCCCACGTCCACCAGGTACTTCGTCACCGGGCGGCCGTTGGCCTCGGCCGGCGCCCACTGCACCGCGACCGTGCCCGGCTGGTCGGCCACCGTGCTCGCCCGCAGCTGCGCCGGACGCCCCGGCACCGCGTACGGCACCACCGTGTTGCTCACCGGCGAGGCCGCCGACGCGGCGCCCTTGTCGTTGACCGACACCACGGTGAACGCGTACTGGTTGCCGTACTCCAGCTCACCAGCGGGCACCACGAGCTCGGTCTTCGTCGACTCGCCCACCGGGGCGTTCGCGCCCGCCGAGGAGGCGGTCACCGCGTACCGGGCGATGGTATTGCCCTGCCCGTTCGCGGCCGGCCACCGTACGAGGACGGTGCCGTCCGGCCGCTCCTGCGCGGTGACGCTGGCCGGCGGATCGGGCACGGCGGCGGTCGGCGTGACCGGGTTGCTGCTCCGCGACGGCCCCGCGCCCTTGGCGTTGACCGCGTGCACCGAGAACCGGTACGTCTCACCGTTGGTCAGGCCCTTGATCTCCACGGACCGCTGGTTGGCACCGACCTCGTGTCGCTGGCCCGCGCCCTCCACCACGTACCGCATGATCGCGGCTCCGTTGGCCGGCGCTGCGCGCCAGCTCACCCGGGCCAGCGCGTTGCCGGCCGCGGCGGTGACGCCGCGCGGCGCGCCCGGCTTGCCGACCTTCGGCTTCTTCGGCGGGGGCGGCGGCGGGGGAGCCGGCGGCGGGTCACCGCCGAGCACATCGTTGGCGTACTTGTCGACCTCACGGACCTGGTGTTTGTCGTCCACCACCCGGGCCGTCGCCGCGTCGGGCGCGTTGATGAACAGGTGGTTCTCCCGGACCTCCAGCTCGAGCGGCCCGGTCGCCCTGCCCTTGATCGTGTCGACCAGCGTGCCGTTGGCGTCGAACGAGTAGACGGTGCCGGTCGCCTCGTCGGCGCAGTAGAACCGGTCGGCCCACGCCACCGCCGGGGTGAGCCGGTCACCGTCGCCCGGCACGGTGAAGCTGCCCGCCTCGCCGCCGCTCTCGGCGACCACGTGCACCTTCCGCTCGCCGGGCACCGTGACCGGCACCTTCGGCCCGCTGGTCCGCGCCGGCAGCGAGCCCGGCGCGGTCATCGACAGCTTCGTGGGCCGCACCGTGCCGCGCTGCACTGTCACCAGCGCGCCCGCGGTGCGGTCGAGCACCGCGACACCGTCGTCCAGGGTGGAGACCACCAGCTCGTGCGCGGGCTCGGCCACGTCGTACGTCTCGATCTGCTTCGGGCTGAGCCCGCCGCCCGCGCCCGGCGACGCCGGCGTGGCGGGCAACGCCGCCGCGGTGATCGCCGAGACCGTGCCCTGGCTCGGCACCGCGATCCAGAGTCGACCCTCACCGTCGAACGACCCGCCCGTGATGCCGGGCGGGTAGCGGACCGGCTCGCCGACCGGCGACAGTGACCGCGGGTCGAGCTGCCGCACGACGCCCTGCACCGCGTCGACCACGAACGCCGCGTCCTCGTGCAACGCCACGTTGACGCCCAACCCGGGCGTGGTGCGGGTCGTCGCGGTGATCTGCAGCGTGGCCAGGTCAAGCGAACTGACCTGACCCGTGTTCAGGTCGCGCAGGATCAGCATCCGGTCGGTCTGGGTGACCTGCATCGGATGCTGCCGCGCCGCCGGCACCTCGGTGCGCGTGTCGACGCGCGCGGTGACCCCGTTGACCCGGGCCAGCTCGCTGCGGGCCGCGCTCCACAACCACGAACTCGCGTCGTAGTTGGCCACCGCGTTGTCGGCGGCGCCGAGCCCGAGCACGGTCAGGCCCATCGCGGCGAGCAGCGCGGCCACCGTCCCGACGGTGACCAACCCGCCCCGCATTCGCGAGCGGCGACGGGAGGTGCCCGGCTCGGTGTTCACGGCTTCGTCGATGGTGGCCACAACCGGCTGCCTCCCGTGTCGTCGTGCCAGGTGGCGTCCCCTACCGGCGACCCCTCCCCTGAGCCGCGTGCCATCATATGGGCCGCGTCACGATGGCGGGAACCCGCACCGTCCGGCTGTGGACACCGAGCGTGTGCGCAGGTCAGCTGGATGGAGTGCGTCCCTCACGTTCGGTGCAGGCCTGGCCCGACGTGGCGAACGTGTCCGTCGACCAGACCGCGAGCACCGTGAAGCAGTAGTCCACCCGGGAACTCAACCCGTTGACGGTGTAGCTCTCCGTTCCCGGGTCCACCGTGGCCATCACGCCCAACGGCTGGCCGGCCCGACCACCGGCGACCATGAACGGCACCCTCCCGCCGGACGGGTCCGTCCAGGTCAACCTGATCGAGGTCGAGTCGTCCCGCAGCCGCAGGTCACCCGGCGGTGGCCCGCTGGCCGTCGGCGCCGCCGCGCGCGGCGAGGGCGCGCTCGCCGGCGGCGTGCCGTCGCGGCCCAGCACCAGCACGCCGACCCCGGCCACCGCGCCGACCGCGACCACCACGGCCGTCACCGCGACGGCCAGCGCCGCCCGGTTGCGGCCGCGCGGCTCCGGCTCGTCCGGCAACAGGTACGGCGGCGGCGTCGCCGGGTGCGCCGCGACGCCCTCCGGTCGGTACGGCTCGACGGGGTACCCGCCGGCCCCCGGGTAGACCTGCGGCCCGGGCGGGTACGCGCCCGGGTACGTGCCCGGCTGGCCCCCGGGTGCGTTCGGGTATGTGCCCGGCTGGGCCTCGGGTGCGTTCGGATACGTGTCGGCGTCCGGGGCGGTCGGCGACCCGGGGATGGACGCCTCGGCCGGTGGGTCGCCCCGGTAGGTGCCCGGCGTGGCCGGGTAGGCGACCACCGTGCCCGGATCCCCGCCCGGCGTGCCCGGGTAGGTGTCCGGTGTGACCGAGCGGGCATCCGCGGGGCTCGGGCTGTGGCCCGGCGCCTCGGCGTGCGCCTGTGGCACGACGGCCGGCGAGTGCGCGAGCGGCGCCGCGATCGGGTCGACCGCCGGAGGCGCCGGGTCCCCCAGCGGCACGACGTCGGGCCGCGGCTCCGGGTCGGGGTCGGGCAGCGGCGCCGGCGACACCGGGTCGGGCAGGTCCGCCCCCGCCGGTCCCTCCTCGTCGTGCTCGGCGACGGTGGGCAGCGGCTGGGGTGGGGCGGTGGCGCTCCATGGCGGCGCGGTCAACCCCCAGGGCGGTGCCGGCGGGGCACTCACCGGCGGGCTGCTGACCGGGTGCGCGTAGCCGGGCGGGGCGCTCACCGGGTAACCCGGGGGCCCGCTGACCGGGTAGGGATAGCCCGGCGGACCGCTGACCGGCGGCGCACTGACGGGCCCGCTCACCGGAGGCGCGCTGACCGGCGACGCGTAGCCGGGCGGCGCGCTCACCGGCGACGGGTGCCCGGGCGGTGCGCTCACCGGCAACGGGTAGCCCGGCGGTGCGCTCACGGGCTGCGGGTGACCCGTGACCTCCGACGGCGGTGCGCTGACCGGCGTCGGCGTGGCTGCCTGCATCGGGCTCGGCCACGTGCCGGGCGGCTGCTGGCCCGACGGCGTCGCCGGCTCGGGCGGCGCGCCGGCCTGTTGGCCGAGGGCCGACGGGCGCGGCTGAGCGGGCGGCACGTTCACGACGCCGTCCGGCTGGCCCGGCGCCGCCTGCTGCTCCGGCTCATCGTCGCGCTGGCCGGTCCTGGCCCGCTCGAGCTCCTCGGCCAGCAGCGGCTCGATCTGCCGGACCTGGATCGTCGGCTTGTCCCAGCCGGGCGCGGAGGAAGCCTGCTCGTGCGCCGGGCCGCTCCCACCCGCTCCCGGTGCGGCCGAGGGTGGGGCGACGGGCGGTGCCGGGGGCATTCGCGGCGGCGGGGGAGGTGCGGGTACGGCCGGTGCCGCCGGCGGACGGGCAGGCGCGACGGGCGCTGACACGAGCGCGGGTGATGGGGGCGGGGCGGGCGCGGCGGCCGGCGCGGGCGCGGGTGCTGCGGGCGCGGCCTGGGTGGGCGAGGCGGTGGCGAAGGCGGGCGCGGATGCGGGCGGTGGCGGCGGTGCCCACGCGGACGCAGGCGCGGCCATGCCCGGGCCAGCCGGAGGCGCCGACGCCGGAGCGAGCGGTGCGGTGTTTCCGTGACCGGGGTGCGACGGCTCGCGCGGTGGCACCAGTGGGGCTGTCTCGTCGGCTGGCGGCACGAGCCGACCGTGCCCGCCCTGCGCGGGTACCGGTCCGCTGGTCGCGGCTTGCGGCGCCCACGCCGAGGGCGGCACGGGCGGGGGCGCTACGGGTGCGGGCGGCGTCCCGACCCCGGCGGTCGACGGTGCCGGGGTAGCGCCGCCCGGGTGCGGCAGCGGTGCCGGCGCGGCGCTGACGGGGTGCGGCAGCGGGGGCGCCATGCTGCCGGGGTGCGGCGACGGGGGCGCGGCGCTGACGGGCGGCGAGGGCACCGGGGGCGGCGACGTCGGCAGGCCGCCGGACTGCGGGGGCGCCGAGGCCGCTGCGGCCGGAACGTGGCCGGGCACCGGCGCCCAGGGCGACGGCGGCATCCCGCCACCACCGCCAGGCGGGGTCGGTGGCGGCGCGTATCCGCCGGGCGCGAGCGGCGGTGGCGCGTACTCGGGCGCCGCGGGCGGGGCGGGGTGCGTCACCGGAGGAGGAGGCACGGCGCCCGGCGCGGCCGGTGGGCCGCCGGCTGGCGGCACGTCGAGTGGCGGCACGTCGGGTGGCGGCACGTCGGGTGGCGGTGGGGACGGCCGCCGGACCGGCGACAGCGTGGCGAACGCCATGGTCGGCCCCGACAGGGCGGCCATCGCGCTCCCCGGGGTCAACGCCGCCGGAGGTGGCGCGGCCGGTGCCGTGTCGGTGGACGGGACGCCGAGGTAGCGGCGGGCGGTGCGTACCGCCGGGTGGTCGTCCCCGAGCACCGCCGGCCCGGCGGTGGCGACGCGGTTGTAGTTGCGGCGGGCCTCGTGCCTGTTGCCCAGCTCCTCGGCGACCCCGGCCAGCTCGAAGCTGAGCGCCAGCATCAACGGGTCGCCGTCGCCCCAGCGGCGTTCCCCGACCGCGTACGCCTCCTCCAGCACCCGGCGGGCCGCGAGCGGGTCGTCGGCCTCCCGATGCAGCCGGGCCAGCAGGTGCGCGGTGTTGAGCACGTCCGGGTGGTCCGGCCCATACGGTGGGCGGGCGGATCCGACGGCCTCGGTCAGCAGCTGACGGGCGGCGGTCAGGTCGCCCGCGCCGCGCAGGGCGAGGGCCCGGTGCTGTACGGCGGCCAGGGGGGAGGGATGGGACACGTGGTCATGCTGCCGGTAGATCGGCTCCGGACGCTACCCGGCGCCGCCGTGCACCGCCCCTACCCGGGGCGGGAGCAGGGCGGATGTCGCGTCCGGCGGCGCGGGGGAAGGCGATGTGCATGATCCACCGGGGCCGTGTACAGTAACTCCCCGTGCGGCCCGCCGGGGCCGGTCCTCGGTGTCGAGAACACCGGGGCTGGCGCGGTAGGCTGGACGAGCAGGTCCGGGTGGCGGAATGGCAGACGCGCTAGCTTGAGGTGCTAGTGCCCGTATAGGGCGTGGGGGTTCAAGTCCCCCCTCGGACACAAACTGGCGGCACCCGTGCCGTCTCCGACGTACTGGTGGTCAAGCGTCCTTGACTACGTGAATCTGATCACCGCAAGGGGCCCGCCGCTCGTATAGGTGATCAGGTGTTTGCTGCCGGCCGGCCGCGATCGACCGGGCTGGGCCCGACGTGGTCCCCCCATTGAGCGCAGGCGCGAGGCGTCGACCACGGCGTAGGTCCAGGTCCAGGTCCAGGTCCAGGTCCAGGGCTCGGCGGGAGCGGAGTTCGGCCACCAGCACCCCGTGCAGACGCTGCCACACGCCCTGCTCTTGCCAGCGAGCAGGCCGCCGCCAGCACGTCGATCCCACACCCCGAACGCCGAGGTCGATAGCTGCTGCCACGGGATCCCGGTCCGCAGCACTGACAAGAACCCCGCCAACGCTACCGGGTCGTCACGAGCCAATCGCCTGGGGTAGCGCAACCGGCGGGTACGAGCCGGAATCAACGGGTCGAGCGGCTCCCACAACCCGTCGACGATCTCCCTCTCGCACAGCCCGCCGATCTACCGTGCGCCGCGGCCGCCTACAAGCGACGCACCGCATTCAAAGAGAATCGATCTCTAAGCCACCTCCGGTCGCATAGGCACGCTGTCCGGTTCGGCCTATTGCGGCTTCGTAACCCAGTGGCGGCATCCAGGATCTGAATACACATGCCGATAAGGGTTGAGGGCTGGGATGTAGAACACGTGCGTCAGTGGTGCAACACGCGCTAACGGAAGGAAGAAAAATACAAAGTTGGCCACAGAAGCGGCAATTAGGAACAAAACAACCGAAGATGCAGCTATCGGGAGGAGGGCGACTGAGATGGCAATCGGTGGAAGCGGCGCAAACACTACCGAAAAGCATCCGAGCTCGTACTGCATCGAGCCGGGTGCGGGTAGCCGCTCAATGCGGATGAAGCGGTGCGCCATGTATGGCGCAGCCATGCTTAACAAGACGAGAACAGCGTTGTTCATCCCATATGGTCTTGTCAGACGACCAAAATCAACGAACAGCAAATAGGTGGCCCACGTGGCCGCTCCCAGCGTGCCGACAATTGCCAACGTCGTAAGGAACCACTGGGTAACGTGGATGGGAACCTTAACGGTGTATCTGTTGTCTCGCTCAAGGTTCTTGAACGCCTTCGGATCCAATCTCTTAGCCTCGAAGAACGGACAGGGTTTCGGCCCTAACGGTTCCACCGAGAGTTCATCCGCCAAGGCAAGCAACTTTACGAAGTTCGACGATAGAGGAACTGCTCGCTTAAATGGATACACCTCGCTAAGAGTTCGGCCGCTAAACTCCCTCTCTCCCAACGTCTCCTGACTTTGGAGCTCAACGAAGCAGTCAGGCTTCATTGCCAGAGTCAGCAAGTTTGAGATAATAGCCTTACATGCCGGTTCATTCTCTATCCCGGGCGTATTGAGCGAGCGCCAGAGAGGGGCTACGAGTCTCGCGTTGTTGGGAACCAGGCCCGCCAGTTCCCCGGAAAGCGCTGCCACTTGGGGCGAATTGCTGTTCGCCACGTCATCCAGCACTTGCAGAGCGCCGAAGGTATCGCCACCAAACAGAGCTCGAAGTCTCTTTTCCTGATCAACTTGCCCATCGGTCTGTTCGTCTTCGGCATTGGACAGCAAAATCTCCCTGACCAACTGCACGGCGGTATCGCTGATCGCCGGTTCGGGCGATCGAGTGGCAGCGAGTATGGCAGGCACGATTATCTTCACTTGGCCTTGCTGCCTCGCTCGATCACCGAGAGTTGCAAGCACTCCAGCAGCTACCTCTTTACTCACGCGGGCACTAGCCAGTGCATGACCGGCCAGCTCCGGACTAACACTGGCGATCCGAATCAGCAATTCGTCCGCCTGTGGAGCACTTGCCACCACGAACATCAAGGATTGGCGCCATGCATCGTGGCTGGCCCGTTCGGAAATAAAGTTGATACCACCGTCCTCCATGCGCGAAATCGCCTCCGCGGCAAGGAACTCATGTATTGATCTATGAGTAAATGAAAGAAGACCATCATCGGATGCGTCGAAGACGAGTCCTGCTCTTGTCACAATCTCTTCTACGAATTCATCAACCTGATCTCGCCCCACTGAAGTGAGTTCAGGCGAAAGGAATTCGGCGTGGGTGATCAGATCTCTACGGGAGAACGACTCGAAATGATTACTCAACTCCGCTGACTTTAGCGCGATGTCGCGGAGTAGTCTCCTCTTGTCCATCGCGTCGAACTTGAGAGACTGGCTTACAGGTGAACTGTCAGCCGATCGGCGTCGCAGCATCTCAGAGATCATCGCGTCGTATAAGACGGGAATAGATGATGGAATGATAAACGCAGGGTCCCGCACATACAGCCCGACCGACATCGCAAGGATCAACGGGCTGCGGTGCAGGTCGAAATTGCCTGATGCCTTGAGATCTGCCAGAAATGTCTTGGGTGACTTCGGGGAATGAAAAGCACTTTTCCGTTTCGCAACATACCGCTGCACGTCCGAGTCGCGAAATGGCGCGAGCATGTAAAACTCGTCGCTGAACCACGGCATCCAGTCGTCGCGAATCTTGAGAAAGTTCTGGCGCCTACATGTCAGCACGACCCTTGCCAGCCCTGTGGGAAGCTCCGTATTCTCACCCTCACAAAAATCCCCGACGGCCTGAAGGACTGAGTGATATCTAGCCTCGGCTACCTCGTCCAAGCCGTCTAGCAGAACGAGGCAGCGTCCATCTTTGAGAAGACGCCGCAAGCACCATTCCGGCCTGCGAGTAATGCCGGCATCTATCAAGAGCTTAAGCAAATACTGTTCGACCGCATTAGCTCCGGATTCCGCGCGTAGCTTGCGCAGGGGTATAAGGAAGGGCACCTCTCCTTTTGTTGGACGCCAATCCCCTCCTAAAAGGATCGCTCCCCAGGCTCTCTTCGTGATTCCTGCACCGTACGCGCGCAACAACGTCGATTTTCCCGACCCCGGATCTCCTAGGACGATGATCTTTCTGCCGCGATTTGCGCCCATTACGTCTGTGCCGAGCAGTTCAGCGTCGGATGGATTACTATCCGATGTAACAGTAAGTGGAACGTACGTGGCCGCCAGGTCAAGCGCCTCTACTCGATCGAGGTAGACATTCTCGATGCTCGCGTACTTACGAACAAACCATCGCCCGTACTTTCGGGATGGTATTCCGGCCCTATATGCAAATGTGCGAATTCCGAGGCCAGCTAGGCGACGCATCCGGGCACTGAGCTTAAGCGTGGTGACGAGTGTCCCGACTAGACCAAGCACTGCAACCAGAAGACCGGCCTGCTCCACCGAAAGGTGCAACAGTCTGTCGAACGTCTCCCTCAACGGGCCACACCTCACGGGGTCAAGCGCTATTGCACTGACCGTGGACGTCAGGCGCGCCAATGATCAGTGCGGGGGCTGAGATGCAGCGTAACGAATCAGGCAAGTGTCGAATCGGCCCGAATCCCCTGATATCAGGAAATGAATACCGCAGAGCGGCGGCAGGCCGGGGTCAGCGCCGGGCCTCACGGCGGCGGGGATGGCTTGGATGAGGGTCTCCGCACGCTCAAAGTCAGCCGAGGTCGCGTTCCTCCCGGCGGATCTTGCCCGCATGGATGGTCAGGTCGGGGGTCAGGCGGGCGGCGACGTTGGCGGTGATGGAGGGGAACGGACCTTCGTAGTCGCCGGTGAGGTTCATGCGTTCGAACCAGTGCAGCACGATGAGTTCGAGCTGGTGCTGGGCGAGGAATTCGCTCAGGTAGGAGGCACGGACCGGCATGCCCTTGCTGTCGTTTCCGTCCTGCTGGTGGTAGGCGAAGACGGGCGTCCCGGTGGGGTCGAGCCAGATGGGTCCGCGCATGTCGAAGGTCAGGTCGGCCTGCTGCTGGATCAGGGTGGAGGGCAGTAGGGCTGTTGCGGTCTCGCCGATCGAGCAGTCTCGGATGTTGCCTTCCCAGGCGTATGCCTCGACGGTGCGTCCATGGTGAACGGTTTGCCAGCCAGCGGCCTCGATCGGTTGGAACCGGTCGTGGCGGTGGTAGCAGCGCGGTCCGGTGCGGCCGACGTCGGCGAGGTAGCAGCAGTCGACATGGCCGTCGGTGTCGAGCAAATCATGAACGAAATTGTGGTCTTTGCCAGCGAGCGCAGTCACGAATTTTCTCGCGTCGGCGGCGGCGACGAGCAGGGTGTCGACCATGGAGGCTTCCTGCGGGCCCCGCCAGCTCTTGTGGCCGGCCGGGTCGATTCTCTTGATGTAGCTCTCCAGCACCATCCACTGGGTTGGTCGCTGTCGTGGACGAACAGGGATGTGGCGACGGTGGGCTCGGTGGTGATGTCGGCCAGCAGGCGGTTTACGTCGCCGCGGTACCGGGTGAAGTCGAGGGTGGCCGGAGGCCATTCGGTTAGCCGGATCACGGGTGGTTGCCAGGCGGTGGCGCCGTTGCCGTCGTCTTCGGTGAGGACCCGGTAACCGATGGGTGGGAGGCTGGGGTCGATCTCGCGATCGCCGATCACCTGGTGCAGGCCGTCGTAGGGCTGATCGTCGTCGTACCGTCGGGCGGCGTGGTAGTTGTCGGCGACTCGGGCGAGGAGTTCGGGCCAGGCCATCCACTGGGACGGGCCAGCGGCTACCGCTACGGGTCCTACGAAGACGGGGTGATTGATCTTCTGGATCCGGCCGGCCGTGTCGGCAAGCTGGCCGCTGTGAGCGACACCCTACAGGCCAGTGTGCTGCCGTGGCTGGAGGAAACTGCTCGGCCAGATCTCATGGTGGCCGGTGCGTGCATCACGCTGAGGTTTAGGCGGGAGCTCGATCATCGAGTGGTTGGCCAGCCGCGGCCGTGCGGACCTCATCGACGACGTGGTGCGTCGGGTTGTCGACTCCGAGCCGGGTATGCGCGACGGCGTGGAGCGAGGCCGTCAGCTGGCGCGGGAGGGAAAACGGCCAGCGCCCGGCGATCAGGCCGAAGCCCTCGGGTGGTCAGCTGAAACGATAACGGCCTGGTCGTAAGGCCGTCTGCTTGGTGGCCTCTTCGGCGGTCCCGAAAGAGGTCACCAAGGCCGCTACACTTGCCTGAGCCTCAAGGTCTTGCCGATTGTCATCGGCGGTGGGGCAGCCGTTCGTGTCGCCCTCGGACACAATCTCGGTCGGGCGGCGTGTCTGAGGGCGTCATCACCGCGCTAGTGGGCCGGGGATTCGACGGCATGATCGCGCGGGTGACGAGCGAGGACTTCTTCATCCCCCTCGGCGACGCGGCCCGACGTGTGCTGCTCTCCGAAGCCGCGATCGAGAAGGCGGCGATGGAGTTGGCGAGATCCTGATCGACTCGAGGGTCGTCGGTCCACGACGCCGGCACCACAAAAGCCTGGGACCGGAAGGGCCCCTTGCGAGGGCTCTTCCGGTCAGTCAATGAAATGCCGGGATCACCCCTACCTCACTGACCGTGCCCAGGCCACGGGCCCACCTTGTAGTTCACGGGGCTGGAGCGCCTGGTGTTTCCTGACGAGTCGACAACGAGCGCTCGCAACTTGACCTGCTTGCCGGCATCTGCCGCACTCGGTGTCCAGCTGAACTCGTACGGCGCCGTGGTGGTGGTGGCGACCGGGGTGCCGTTGACCATCAACGTCGCCGACTGCACGGCGAAGTCGTCGGTGCCCCGCACCAGCGGATGCACCGTCGATCCGACCTGGAACACCGTCCCGCGCCCCGGGTCGATCAGTTCGGCGGTCGGCGCGGAGTCGACGATGCGGCCCACGCCGGTCGGTACCGTCCGCGGCGGCGACGAGCGAAGCCCGGCGATGGTGACCGTGGCCGCGCCCGTGCTGTCGGGGCCGGAGATAGCCTCGACTCCGGTGCTCGGGTCCGCCGGACCTCCCGGGACCGGGTTGCCGGTGCCGAGGTAGCTGTCCGATACGGCGAATGCGGCACCGTCGCGCACCGCGCTGTTGTCAGCGTTGGCGTTGTACACCGCGAACCCGTTCCCGCTGATGATGTTGCTGGAGGCAGTGAGCGCTCCGGCCGTATCGGTACCGGCGTCGGCCAGCAGGATGCCGTACGACTGCGACGGCGCGGGAGTGTAGTAGTTCCCGATGATCCGGCTGTTGTTCACGAAGCCGGTCACACCGCTGGTGTACTCGACGCCGGCCTGCGGGTACACGCTGTTCGGCGTGCCCTTGACGACTGTGTCGGTCACGTAGCCGTGGTTGCGGATGCCGGCCCGAACGGTGTTGTCCGGGCTGCCGTCCCTGCCCCGGGCCCCGTCGAACAGGATGCCGCCCGATTGGTAGCCGGTGACCACACTGTCCGTGACGGTGAGCTCGCTCTCGACCGTGCCGGCGCCCGCACCCTGGATCACGCCGGTCTTGACGATGCCCCAGCCGTGCGGGTGCTCGGCCAGTTCCTGGGCGTTGGCCGCGGCCTTCATCGGACCAATGACGCTGTCCGCGATCCGTCCGGCGGCGCCGAAGAAGGCGATGCCCGCCTCGGCCCAGACGTTGCCCGAGGTCACTGTCACGCCCGAGATGTCCACGAACATCTCGTTGGTGTCGGTGGAGCCGAGAGACTGCCTGGAGACCGTGATCACGTTGCCGCCCCCGTCACGCAGGTACGGCTGATCGCCCGCCAGGGCCCCGAGCGACTGGTCCGGCTCAATGGTCACCTTGTCCGCGCCCGCACCCTTGATCTTCAAGGGCTTGTTGATCGTCAAGCCGTTCTTCGCGCCCGTCTGAACGGGGTTGGATGTGTGGTTCACCGGAGTCGACGACTCCTGGTAGACACCCGCACACACCACGATCGTGTCCCACGGCACCGCGAAGTCGACGGCGGTCTGGATCGAGGTGAACTGGGCGTTCGGGCACTGCTTCTTGTCGTCGTCGACGGTCCAGGTCGTGTTCCCCTGCGGGTTCGCGACCACGTCGTTGAGCTTGACGTTGCCCGGAGTGTTGTCGTATGCGTTTAGGTAGGTCGCTGGGTCCGGACCACCCAGGGCCGGCGGGCCGTAACCGGCGCCGTTGGCCTCGTTGCCGTCGGACAGGATCTTGTCGCCCGCCTTGTTCTCCTGGAAGCGCACGTCGGCCAGCTCGATCGAGCCAGACTTCGGCAGGTCACCCACACCGAAGCGGAACTCGAGCTTCGACAGGGAGCCGATGTCCACGCCCTGTCCCGCGAACTCGCTGAGCGGAACGCGGATCTGGTCGAGGACGATGTGCGTGTTCGGCGTGTTCGTGCCGGTCGACATGTGCAGGGCGTTGCCCCAGCGCGGGTCCCCGGCGTCGACGGTGCCCTCGTGGCCGGCCAGGTCCCTCAGCGCGATCACGAAGTTCTGGGTCGTCGCGGTCGGGTCGTACGACGTCGGCAACTCGTTCGGCCAGACCGGATTCGCCGGGGTGCCGTTCACCGTCGTGTCCCTGGTGTTGTCGCCACGGTTGTCGGCACCCGGGTTGCGGGTGTCGAAGAAGTTGACGGCAGCACTCAGAGCCAGAGCCTCAAGGCCGTGCATGTTCTTCGACGCGGCCGGGATCTGCGCCGTGAGGGTGGCAGTCGAGCTCTGCTCCCATGCGAGAGTGAGCTGGCGACCGTAGGAATGGTTGATCGGGCTGTTCTCGCGGGTGCCGTTCTGCCCACCGAGCGCGGTCGCCGCGGGCAGTGGGCAGGGCTTGGCGGCGGTCGGCAGCCCGCTCTTGCCGAGTTGCGACGGCGCGAAGTCCCGGGGCTCCGGGTTGCACCAGTCGAAACCGCCGGCGGTCGGCGCCGGCTTCGGCGTGACACCAGCCGCCTGCGCCCACGGGTCGGCGAACCCACTGCCGGTCAGGGAGCCGCCGAGAGCGTTGAGCGTGAGCGGGTTTTCCACCTCGGGGCGGATCACGTCCACCCGCTCTTGCGGCGCGCCGAAGTAGGACGTGTTGACCCGCTCGTTACAGGGGATGGCCATGCCGGGCGGACTCGTCGGGCAGGCCGTCGGCGGGACCTGCAGCCCCGTGGAGGTGTTCGCGAGCTCGCCGGTCATGTATGGCTGGAAAGCACCCTCACCGCCGATGTAGCGCCGGAGGAAGGCGGCCATGGTCGCCAGTCCGAGTTTCTCCTGGTCACCCATGTGTGCCGCGTCACCCGAGATCTTCGTGTTCACGGCCGGGTTGAGCGGGTCCGAGTTGTCGATCGAGTAGTTCAGGTTCGGGTCGGTGTAGCTCGCGGCACCGCTGAGCCGCAGGTTGTGCGGGTGGATGTTGTTTGTCGCGAACGGTGCCGAGTTGCCGCACGCCGCGTCGTTGTTGGCCTGGCCGTCCGCGCTGCCGTCGGCGTACCAGACGGTGTTGTACCAGTTGTGGATCCCGCCCAAATGCTCGACCTGGATCCGCGGGAAGGGGTCGCCCGGGTTGATGTACTGGCTGCGCTCGAAGAGGCGTGTGCCCTGCAGATTCGAGACATCACCGTCGCACATCGGCAAGATCGTCATGTAGGGCATTCCGTACGGGGCCCTGCGCTCGTAGTCCGTCGTCGCGAGCGAGATGACCCCGCGGATCGGATAGCGCGGGCCGTCGGTGCGGATGCGGTTGTAGTCGAGGAAGTTCGAGACCGCGTCACCACCGCGCGAGTGCCCCATCAAGCCGATGCGGGTCATGTCGAGGTGACCGGAGAGCGTCGTGCCGATGGTCGTGTGCGTGTCGACCGGTAGACCGCCGGCCTTGCTCGCCGCGCTGATCGCGTCGAGGGTGGCGGCCATGAGCATGCGTCGGTTGTGCATGCCCTTGCCCTTGCTGTTGTCCTGCCGCATCATCAGCTGGTCCTGCGACACGGAGAACGTCGTGTATCCCCACGTGGCGAGGTTCTCCGCAAGGTACGCGTAGCCGCTCTCGTTGTGCTTGAACTGCGCACAGGTGAGGCGCGCGGTGTCCTGGCCGGCGTCACACGAGCCGTGGTTGCCGTGCACGAGGATGATCAGTGGCGACGGCTCGGTACGCAGGGCCCAGTCCGGCATGTAGAGCTGACCGCGAATCTCGACCTGCTCCGGCGCCTGCGCCGTCCCCGCCGTCGGAGCGGCTCCGGAAGAGTTCGGCTCCTGGAGCGTGGCCAAACCGAACTTGGCCTCCTGGATGACCTGATGCCCGAACGGCCCGCGGGCCGTCGGGTCAGGCAGGTCCGCCGAAGTCTTCGCGGGCGTCGCGGCCGCGGTTGGTGCTGCGGGCGTTGCAGCCTTGCTCGGCGCCGCCGTTGCCGGCGAGGTCAACGCTAGCGACGCTGCTAGCGAGACAATCGCCGGGAGGAGCGCCCGGGCGCTCCTTTGTGTCCACAGTCTCACAACGTTCTCCTCCAACGGAGATGAGGGATTTAACAATCAGAGACATTAATGAACCCGTGTTTCATGGAGGGCAACGGGATAGGCGTCTGGCGTTCGGATATGCCTATACGTGAGGGTTTCGGGCGGTAGTGGGGATGCAGGAGGGAGCAGATCCGTGTTAACGCCGCCAACTCCTCATCTGAGGCGAACGGCGATTACTCCGCACGGGCCGAAGCGCAGAAAGCTCGGCCAATTCGCCAAGACCTGGTCACCGCCGCCGGTACGGCCGAGATGGAGCCTTGGTCGAGGTCACTGTGTTGGACGCCGTCCCTGACATCCTCGACCTGACCGACAAGATCGAAGGCGCCATCGGCTGAGTCCCACACCCATGGCGGTCACAGGACTGCATCGCGCTCCACCCGGCAGGCCAGCGCTCGTACACCTGCCCGGGATCAGCATTCCACCCACCCGCCGGGGCTTCCCCGTCCCCTACAACTTCTTTGACCACCGCTATCGGGACCGATACGCGAGTCGCACCCGGCGTCCATCAGACCTACAGGCCCAGCCCGCGTGCGGTGCGGACTACTGGAACTGTAGTCCTCAACCGATCTTGATATCCGCTCATGCCGTCGCTGAGGTATCCGTGTGCGCGCCCGGCTTACAGCCGGGCCGTGGGAGCAGGTCGGGAGCGCCTGAGCCTAACGGTCGCTGGCCGGGCGCCGGTGTCAGCCAAGGCCAAGGCCGCTCGGGCCAGCGGCCACGACCCGTCAACGAACGACCTGCAGGACAGGTCGATCTCAGCCTGGCCGCAGCAGCCCGGTCACGAGCCAGGGGTGGGGGAGCAGGTTGGGAGCAACAGGGTGCACTGAACGGCCTTCAACTGCGTCGAAAGGCATCCAACGATGCGCGACTGTACCCACCCCTGCCTGCGGCTTCTTGTCTGCGCAGGTCAGAGTCGGTGCGGCGTCCTGTGGAAGACCGGAGTGTTCAAGTCTGTCGAGCACCGCCATCCAGTCCTCCGCGCCGGATGCGTCCGCCGTCCGTGATTGTGGTTGGGGAAGCTGTACCTACGCCGGGGGTTGAGGACGGGGGAGGGGCAGCGGAGAAGTCGTCGATCAGGTGATTGCGGATGGTGGACGCGGTGATGTTGCCGGGGAGGTCTGAGTCGAGGATCGAGGGGTGGTCGCCGGGGGAGGACGGCGGCATTAGGGAAGGGATTCTGGGCAGGTACTCGCTTCACGACGTTGTCAGTTCGGCATGCGTACACGTGAAGCGGGATCACGCACTCCCTGTCGTTCACAGCGCTGGCATGAATGACCTGGCCAAGTACGGTGCGCCGGGCGGCGGCGACGGCGGCGTCGAACTGCCGGAACGCCTTCGCCTGCGGATGGAACCAAAGCTCGCCATGGCCCGAAATGACCGGAGGTAGTCGCTGCCTTCGTGCGGGCAGGCGAGCACTACGATGGAGCGGATCGGGGCAGGTCCCGCCCACATCCCTCGTTCAGCATCCAGGACAGGTAACGCTGCAGGATAAGGCCACCCTGGCTGTGAGTTATGAACGCCAGGTCACCCTTGGGTGCGGTGGCGGCGAGGTACGGACGCAGTGCCTGGGCATGTCGTCATAATCGGGGATACGGGAGGGCAGGAGTGGGAGGGAGAGCTTCGGCGATTCGTACCCGTAGCGGTGCCAGCTTAGGTCTGTGAGCTGCAGGTCTGCCTCGAGCGCCCTAGCGAGCTGGTCCCATGTCGACGACGACGACCAGAAACCGTGAATGAAAACGACATGCCCGGCGATCATCGGCACCTCCCACCAGCGCGACCGGCGCCAGCCTACGAGCCGGGAACGCACTCGGCTGCTCGCGGAGAGGCTCGCGTGTCAGCGCGTGGAGAGTGGGCTGGGCTTGTGTCGGCCGTAATCGCCGGCTGGGTGACGCAGGACGGACAATGCCCGAGCTCATCGAGGCCTTGGCCTCAGGTCACTTGAGATCGGCGGTAGCACTGCGACCGTCCGGATCTTGGCGCGGCCTTGCTGTTCCCCGGGTTCGTGGAGTCAGCGATCCGCCCCAGGATCGGAGTACGTAAGCAGTGGGGTTCTACCGGTCTCCGACGTTTCCTTGGCGCTTGAGCGTGTCGGCGACGAGGCGGAGTCGTTCCACGATCGGCACTCCCACCGCGAAGGTAGCGCCGGGCAAGTCGAGGTCGTCTGGATGACTGGTGTACCGGGTGCCCGCGTAGAGGGGCGAAGGCCCGGCCGGGAAGTGCTTCCCGGCCGGGCCTTCGAAGAGCCTCGGTAGGTGTCAGCCGACGTGAGGCCGGTTGCCCTTTTCCTGCCTGGGCATCTGCTGCTTCGCCGGTGGCCCTTCCGGCATCGGCAGGTTCTTGATCGCGTACTGGGTGAAGTTGTAGTCGCCCACGGTGTCCGGCATCGTCGGGGCCTCGGCCCGCCCGTTGTTGAACCGGAACGCCGCGGTCAGGTCACCACAGGTTTCCCGGCGCCACGCGCTGATGTTGGTCTCCTTGACCCCGGTGATGTGCTCCAGGAACTGCAACTGAGAGGTGTGGTCGGAGACCTCGGAGCAGACGTATCCGCCCGCGGTCCACGGCGACACGATGATGCACGGCACGCGGAAACCGAGACCGTTGGGCCATCCCCGGCCCTGCTCACCGACGTTGGAGGTCTTGAAGACGAACTCGTCCGGCGTGCCGGCCGGCGGGGTCGGCGGCACGACGTGGTCGAAGAGGCCGTCGTTCTCGTCGTAGGACAGGATGAAGACGGTCTTGGCCCACACCTCGGGGTTCGACGCGATGGCGTCGATCTTGCCCGCGATGAACTGCGCACCGGCCGCGGCCGAGCCCGGGGTGGAGGGGTGCTCGTCGTATCCGGACGGCGGCAGGATCCAGCTGACCGTCGGTAGCGAGTCGTTCAGGCAGTCGTACTCGAACTGACCCAGGGGCTGGGTCGCCACGCCGTTCTCGTAGAAGCCGTCGCCGGGCTGGGCTTGGGCGAAGTCGGTGAACTTGCTGATCGCGGCCGATCCGGTGAGGCTGCCGGGCTGGCGGTAGATCTTCCAGCTCACGCCGGCTTCGCTGAGTCGCTTCGGGTAGGTCTTCCAGGAGAACTGGTTGGCCGGACCACTGGTGGTCAGTGAGGGGCCGCCGGCCAGACCGTCGACATCGATCGTGCCCGACATCCACATGTGCCGGTTCGGGCCGGTCGGGCCAATCACCGAGCAGTGGTAGTGGTCCAGGATGGTGAAGGACTCGGCCAGTGCGTAGTGGAACGGGATGTCCTCACGGGTCAGGTAGCCCATGGTGAACGGAGCGTTCTCACCGTCGTGCGGAATGTGCGCCGGGATCCAGTTGTCCATCTTGCCGCCGTTCCACGCCTCGTGCTGGCCCTGCCAGCCGTGGTCGGTAGAAGGCAGCGCGTGGCCGGCGAGCTTCTTGGTGTCAAGGTGGAACGGCAGCACGTAACCGTCTGGGTGACCATCC
Source organism: Micromonospora costi (assembly GCF_003626655.1). Taxonomy (GTDB): domain Bacteria; phylum Actinomycetota; class Actinomycetes; order Mycobacteriales; family Micromonosporaceae; genus Micromonospora; species Micromonospora costi. The sequence goes on along the minus strand of NZ_RBAN01000002.1, from coordinate 273,456 downwards.
CAGGGCTGGTGGAAGACGGAACGGCCGTTCCCCAAGATCAGCGCATTCGGGTCGTCGAAGCCGCAGACGCCCGACATCGTGCCGAAGTAGTGGTCGAAGCTGCGGTTCTCCTGCATCAACATCACGACATGCTTGATGTCGCTGAGACGACCGGAGGTCCTCGGCGGCGTGGCAAGCGCCTTCTGCACGTTCGGCGGCAGCGCCAACGACGCGGCACCGAGGGCGGCTGCAGCCCCGCTCCCGAGAAGTCGTCGACGGGTGAATCGGGATGGGCTCTGGTCCTTGTCTGGCATAGGGGTGGAGTCCTCTGCTCTCCGGGCCAACTGCGGACTCGTTGATCATCTCGGAGAGACGTGAACGGGACCCTAACCAGCACCTACGGGCCGAGGAAGGCGGCGAACTGTCGGACTCGGTACAGAGTTCCGTGGAGGCTGGTGCGGCAGATCGTTGAGGTGCTCTCACTTGCACGGTGTCTTGTCGTCAGCCCCGATCATCAGTGCCGCGTCTGCCCCCGGTGTCGACCAGTCAGGAACCCGTGTGAGAGGCGCCCAAGTCGGAGGCGGACCCGGACCTGGTGGCCCGGCTCGCGGCGGAGGCGCGGGAGCTGGCCGCCCGCCGGTCGGCGCTGGTCCGGGCGCGGGACGAGGCGATCCGGGACCTGTCGGCGAGCATGGGGCCGGCGGAACTGGCCCGCCTCGCCGGGGTGACGGACGAGCGGGTGGTGCAGGTCCGCGACACCAAGTGACAACCGAGACACGTGCGGGCAGCGTGAACCAACGCCACATCGTGTTTCGGCCGCCTGGTGACGTGCGTCGGAAACGTCGGTGCCAGCTCGGCTCTACTCAGCCATGGACGGCGTATCCGCCAATGAGAACCGGGTACCGGGGTCGCTGGGGGGATCCCGGGGGGAGGTCCGTCTCGGGGTCGAGGCAGCGGGTGGGCGGCCGTTCCGTCCCGTTCTGCGCCTGAGCGTCAACGATCTGGTCCGGCTCGCTGCCACCGTCGATGATCTTCACGTAGTAGCCATGGTTCTTCACGTTGCCTTGGCCCTCAGGGACGATCGCGGTGAACACCGCGACGTTCCCGGTGACCTTCAGACACGTCACGTCGGCTCGTCCCTGCCCAACCAGCGTGCCGTCCGGCAACTCGTGCCGGTACAAGAAATGGCCGCGCGTCGACCCGTCGGCGGCCGTCACCGCCTGGACGCCGAACCAGATCCGGTGCCCCTCCACGCCGGGCTCGTCGTACACGAAGTGTCCCAACCCGGCGACGACCGACCACCCGGCAACGACGCTCATCGCCTCGGATTGCTGGGCCTGCGCGACGGAGGGCGACGCCGCCACCCCCGCTGCCGCAACCGTCGCCAACGCCATCGCACGCAAACCTGACCTGAACATGTCGCTCCTTCTGACCATCCCGTCGGCTGATGTGGTCCAGCATCAGCGCGCGCCGATGCGAGCGAATCCCTCCACCGAGCCACCCTCTTCCCCCGCCGGGGGGATTGGTGCGGTATGCCCCGGTAGCCGCCAGGCCATGACTGTAACTGGCTGGTGCGCCGGGGCCTGCTCACACACGGCCGGGCGGACCTCGCGGCGGGGCTGGGCCAGGCGATGGTGGAGCTGGTGGCCACCGCCGGCTGCCACGAGTACTTCCACCCGGACACCGGGGCCGGGCTCCGGTCACCCGCGTTCGGCTGGACCGCCGCGCTCCTGCTCGACCTGCTGGCCGACGAACGCGCGCCGGCGCCCGCGAGGTGAGCGCCGGCGCGCCGCGGCGGCGTCAGGCGGACGCGAGGGCGTCCTCGACGCCGAGGCGTTCGCGGCGCCGCTGCCCCCACTCGCCGAGCGGGCGGAGGGCCTCGTTGAGGGACCGACCGTGCTCGGTCAGTGAGTAATCCACCCTGGGCGGGACCTCCCGGTGCACCTCCCGGTGGATCAGCCCGTCCTCCTCCATCTCACGCAGATGCTGGATGAGCATCTTCTCGCTGACGCCGGTGAGGGCACGCCGCAGCTCCCCGAACCGGCGGGTGCCGTGGGTGTCCAGCTCCCACAGGATCAGCGACTTCCACTTTCCGGACACCACGTCCATCGCGGCGTCGATGCCGCAGATGTAGGGGCCGCGTCTGCTCCGGGTCGTCACCACACCCTCCCGTCGTCCTACCTCACTTACCAAAAGGTAAGTATTGAACAATTTAGTGAGTACTTGTCCAAAGGAATGTACTCGCGAACCATGGTGGGTGGCGCGCCCGTCACATCACCAGCAGAGCGAGGAACCAATCGGATGACCACCAGCACCACCTTCCTGGGACTCGGCGCGATGGGCAGCGCGCTCGCCGCGGCGGCCCTCGACGCCGGCCGACCGGCCGTCGTCTGGAACCGCACCCCGCACCGGGCACAGGCGCTCGGCGCGCGCGGGGCCACCGTCGCCCCGACCGTGGCGGACGCGGTCACCGCGGCCCCGGTGATCGTCGTCTGCCTGTTCGACCACGAGTCGGTGCGCGGCGTGCTCGACCCGGTCACCGCCGAACTGTCCGGGCGTACCGTAATCAACCTGACCACCACGACGCCCGCCGAGTCGCGGTCGCTCGCCGCCTGGGCGGCCGCGCACGGCGTCACCTACCTCGACGGCGCGATCATGGCCGTCCCGGAGATGATCGGCGCTCCGGGCGCCGCGATCCTCTACAGCGGATCGGGCGCGGCCTTCGACGAGCACCGGGCGCTGCGTGACGTGTGGGGTGACAGCAGCTTCGTCGGGGCGGACGCGGGCATGGCGTCCCTGCAGGACATGGCGATGCTCGCCGGCATGTACACCATGTTCGCCGGCTTCCTGCACGGCGCGGCGATGGTCCACGCGGCGGGCGTGCCGGCGACCGAGTTCGTGACGCGGCAGGCGCCGTTCCTCGCCGCGATGGCCGGTCAGCTGGCCGGCTTCGCCGCGACGGTCGACGCCGAGGACTACACCGGCGAGGGCCAGCAGAGTTTGCGGTTCACCGAGACCGCCCTGGCCACGCTGCTGCGGGCGACCGCCGAGCAGGGCGTCGACCCGGCGGTGCTCGCGCCGGTGCACGACCTCGTCGTACGCCAGATCGCCGCCGGGCACGGCGAGCACGGCACCGCCCGCATCTTCGAGGAGATCAGGAGGACCCGATGAAGCCGGCCGTCACCGTGATCGGCCTGGGCCCGATGGGTCGGGCCATGGCCACCGCCCTGATCGGGGCCGGGCACCCCGTGACCGTGTGGAACCGGACGCCCGGTCGCGCGGAGGAACTCGTCACCGCCGGGGCCACGCCGGCGGCGACCCCCGCCGACGCCCTCGCCGCCGGCGGCCTGACCATCCTCAGCCTCACCGACTACCGGGCGATGTACGACATCCTCGGCCCGGTGGCCGACGACGACCGGCTTCGCGGTGTCCTCGCCGGCCGGGTCCTGGTGAACCTGAGCTCCGACACACCCGACGCGTCCCGGGAGGCGGCCGCGTGGGCGGCGCGGCACGGCGCGGGCTTCGTCACCGGTGGCGTGATGGTGCCGGCCCCCGCGGTCGGGCAGCCAGGGGCGTACGTGTTCTACAGCGGACCCGGCGACGCCTTCGCGCCGCACGAACCGGTGCTCAGAGCGATCGGAGAGCCGAGGTACCTGGGGGAGGATCCGGGCCTGGCGCAACTGTTCTACCAGGCCCACCTCGACGTGTTCCTCACCGCGCTGTCGAGCCTCCTGCACGCGACGGCACTCGTCACCGCGGCAGGTGTGCCGGCGGCCGACTTCCTGCCGGGTGCGCTCGGCACCCTCACCGACATCCCGGCGATGATCGGCGACGGAGCGGAGCTGGCGCGCCAGTTGGAGACCGGTGACCATCCCGGCCACCTCAGCACCGCCCTCATGATGGGAGCCACCGCGGACCACATCGTCCGCACCAGCGCGAAGGCGAATGTGGACCTACGGCTGCCGGAGGCGGTCAAGTCCCACTACGACCGGGCGATCGCCGCCGGGTACGGCACCAGGAACTGGACGGCGCTCTACGAGGTGATCAGGGCGCGCGGCTGATCCCTGGCGCGGTGCACCGGGTGGACGCGGGCCCCCAGCGTGCGCAAGCTCGCCGACTACCTCACCGCCCATGCCACCCGCCGAGTTCGGATCGGGCGGGAACGTCTGCGGCAGATCCTGCACCAGCACAAGATCACCTTTCAGCGGACGAAGACGTGTAAGGAGTCCACCGACCCCGACCGGGAATGCCAAGCTGGCGCGCACACCGAGTACGTCACCGCGCATTTCCCGCAGCGGGTGTTCGCCTTCGACGAGTTCGGGCCACTGGTCATCGGTCCGCAGGCCGGTGCCGGGTGGGCGCCGTCCGGGCATCCGCAGCGGCTGCCAGCGAACTACCACAAGCTGCACGGCGTCCAGCAAATCCACGGCTGCTACAGCGTCGGGACGACCAACTCTGGGGCGTCGTCAGGCGTCGCAAGAGCGCCGCGAACACCCTGGCCGCGCTCAAATCGATCCGAGCTGTGCGTCCGGACGGAGCGCCGATCTACGTCATCCTCGACAACCTCTCCGCGCACAAGGGCCTCAAGATCCGGGCGTGGGCCGCTCATTACAAGGTCGAACTGTGCTTCACCCCGACGTATGCGTCCTGGGCGAACCCCATCGAAGCGCAGTTCGGCCCGCTGCCGACCTTCGTGATCGCCGGCTCCGACCACCCGAACCACACCGTCCTGACCCGTAAACTGCAGGCCTACCTGCGCTGGCGAAACGCCAACGCACGTCATCCCGACGTCCTGGCCGCCCAACGCCGCGAGCGCGCCCGCATTCGCAGCGAACGCCAACGAGGCTGGCGGCAGCCGACTACGCGTGCTGCCTGAGCGTCACACGTCGCCGGTTGGCCGCCCCACCTCGCCAAGCGCATCCAGTAGCCGGTTCCTCGCCTCCTGCAGCCGGACGGGGTAGTCCGGCCTGAACACCTCCGCCAGCGAGGTCTCCAGCGTCCCGGAGATGCGATACAGCGGGGACCAAACTGCGCGGTCGCGATCGACCAACTCGTCGAAATCGGCAGTGCCCATCATCCGGTGAAGCCAGTCTGAGAGCACCAACACTTCGTCCCGGCTCAGCCTGATCATGAAGTCGTCCTCCGTCACCGCGCCGAGGTTACCGTCCGCTCGACCCCGTGAACGTTCGTGGTCAAGGCACTAGATCGCCGCCCGAAGGATGGCAACGAGGTCGTCGATGGTCCGTCGCCCATCGCGCCTGTCCGGTTCGGTGTCCACCCTTGATGCCGTGTTCCGTCGGGGCCGGCGACCAAGAGCAGCGCCTCCAGTGTGGGGCGGCGAGGTCTGACGCCGACGCGGGCCGCAGCGCCATGTCTGTCTCGTCCGACAGATCCGCCACGCGTTGTCGTAGGTGCTTCCCGCCGGGAAGCGCGGCGGCTGTCCAGTCTCGGGACCTGCATGACACATCGTTATCCGGACCTGGGTGAGACTCCATTGACTGCTGTACTGCACCTGCGGGCCGCGATCCGCAAAGCCGCGATGAGGGCGTGACCGGGGTAGTCGGTTAGCGCCGGGTAGCGCTGCCGGTAGTAGCAACTCCAGTAACTCGCCACTCGCTGGCCTGTGATCGCTAGGAAGGCCGGATTCTCGGCGGCGAATCGCCCGTAGACTCTGCCTGCCGAGCTGTCAGGGGTAGTCAACGGTGGGGCGAGATCACGTTGAATGGCGAGCAGGATCTCGTCCACGTACTCGCCGATCAGCTGCACCACAAATGGCGCCACCCAGGGCTCGGTAAGGCCGACGACCCGTTCCAGATGGTTCTGCCGCACCCGGCCGTCGTGGTGCCGGGTGTACAGGCAGTCGACGATCGCACGCTGGATTGGCGACAGTGCTGCTTGCGCGTCCGGTGACGGCTCGTCCGGGTAGACGCGGTAGGGGATCGCCACAGGCTCGCCGGCTACGAGCACGTGAAAGGGCCACGCCGGCGGGTATTTCGCTGGCGGCAGCACGCCCAACGCGCCCTGTACCTCTGCGCGGAGATGCCGTGGAAAGGCGGCGTCCAGCGCTACGACTACGTCCGGGTCAGGGTTGAGATCCGCCACGGCTGATCGTAGCTCGGGTACGAGCTGTGGTACGTCTACGGTGTCGCCTCTCCATCCCTGGCAGCTCCGGACGGACCGACCGCCACCGCCTACACCGCGGCGGCGACCGCGACGCCAACCGCCCTCTGGCGCATCAACAATCTCCGCGAATCTGCTCACACTCATATTCGATCTCGCGGGAGGCGGTCAGCGCGACTGCCTTTGATTCTGGTTGTGAGCAACGACCCCGAGAACATAACCACCCATCGTGGGACCAGCGCCGGGCCATCCACGGGCAGTAGTCGCGAGGCGCAGCGGGCGAGCGCGGGTGCTGTCGCGGCTACTTCGGCTGGCCGGTGGCGGGCACCGGAACGGCCTGGCCGGGCACGCCGCGGGGGAGCAGGGGAGCCGGGCCCAGCAGGTGCTCCGGCGGCACGTGGATGCGCAGGCTGCTGGACAGGTCGACCAGCTCCTTCTGCGTCACGTTCATTCCGAGCACCTCGAAGTTGTAGCCCAGTCCCGTGAGCTGCTCCTGCATGTTTCCCACCGGCACATCCCTGGGCAGTACGCCGAAGACCTTCGTGTGCTTCGGGGAGACCCGCACCGGCAGGAACTCCTCACCGACCTGGATCACCGTCGCGGTACCGTCCTGATTGGCCGCGAGCCGCTCGATGTCGCGGCGGACCTGCCCGCCCTCCTCGCTCAGCACGACCTCGCGCTCGATCCTGTCCAGGGCCGCGTCGACCTCTTCGGCACTGGTGGGGAACTTCTCGCCGCGCAGCCGGGCCCGGTTGTTGCGGGCGCGCAGCACGTCACGGGCGTACGCGCGCAGCTCGGCGCGCTCGGCCTGCGACAGAGAACTGATGCTGCTGGAGGCGATCTTCAACTCCCGCGCGGCGTGCTTGCCCGCCTTGGCCTCGAAGATGGCGACGATGATCAGCTCGCCGTTCTGCCGGTGGGCCAGGATGCCGTCGGTGAGCTGGCGTCCCGACGCGTCGCGGATCATGTGGCCGGGGATGAACTCCAGCGTCTGGGGCGCGGGGATGTGGATGCCGAGGGCACGCATCCCGGCGGGATCACGCAGCCACGCCGCGATCCGCGCCTCCAGGAACTCCTCCAGCAGCTGGCCCTTCATCAGGTTGATGTTCGGGCCCTTCTCGATGACCCGCATCAGCGCCAGATGGTCCAGCTCGCTGAGCAGTGCCGTGCCACTGACAAGCTTTTTCAGCGAGTCGGCGACGTACGTGGCGATGGACATGCCCCGCGGGCTGCCCCGCTTGGCGCCCATCCTCTCCAGCGCGGTGACGGCCCTCAGCGCCAGTGCGGAATCGACCTTCTTTCCGGCCGCGATCAGGGCCCTGGCCTCGGAGATGGCGAGGCGCCCGGTGATGTCCTCGCTCACCTTCTCACCCGCAGCCAGGGCGAGGCTCCACCGTGCGGCGCCGCGCCCGTACAGCCGCTCCATCCGCGCCGCGGTGTAGAGCGCCCGGCCGCCCTTGACGAACCGCGAGGCGAACGGCAGCAGGACGCCCGCGGCGATGATGCACCGGTCGACCTCGGTCAGCTCGTAGCCGAAGATGTCGTACCCGAAGGTCGCCTCGAAAATCGCTACCGCGGTGCCGACGACCGGGATGCAGGCGACGCCGAACTCGACGACCTCCAGCACTGCCGGACGGTGTTCGGCGGGCAGCGGGAACGAATTGGTGTCGGTGGGCCGCTGCTGGGCTATCCGCAGCGTGACCAGCAGGTCCTGGCGCTGTGCCAGCATCCGGTTCATGCCCTCGGCCGCGGGCAGGGTGAGAAAGTCGTCGTCGCCCTGGTGTGCCGCCACCCATGCGGCCAGGGTCGCAGCGATGTCGTCGAGGGCGTCGGGCACAGTAGGCGTGGGAGGCACCGGAGATCCTGGCATCGCCGGCGCCCGGTCGTGCTCCTGTACCAGCAGTACGCGCTTGCGGGTGCGATCGACGACCAGGTGCGTGGGCATCGTGGCGCGTTCGCGCAGCATCCGCATCAGCGCCAGGTAGTCGTTGTTCTTGGCGGTGAAGGCCTCCGGGGCCAGCTCACGGCGGCGCAGCGGGGCTGCAGCCTGCCGCCGTGCCGTGACCTTCCACAGCTCCGGGCCGGAGAGGCCGCCCTCCTTGCGATGCTCGTACGCGGCAAGGGAGTCAGGCCGCCGGGCGAGATCCTCGGCCATGACGGCGACCCCGCCGCGCAGCACGGCCAACTCGAAGGCGCTGGCCCTGCCGCCGGTCATGCCGGCCTCGAAGTCGGCGCGAGCCGAGGTCAGCATTCGCCGGTAGGGGCCCAGGTCGATGGCCATCGAGTCAGGCTGGGTAGACGGGCAGTTCGGGGCCTTCCTGCAACCACACCAGCGTGGTCGGTACGGTGAACTCCCACGGGCTGCCCTCGGGCAGCGCGCCGGCCAGGTCGTCGGTCTGCGCCCGCACCTCGTCGGCAATCGACTTGTACAGCGGGTCGTCGATGGTCGGCGGCTCGCCGCCGAGCCAGACCCGGTCGGCCAGCCGGGGGCTCCTGCGAGCCAGGAAGTACGCGACCGCCAGGTTGTACGCGGGCGACACCGGGACCACCACCCTGGCCGCGCCCGCCTGCTTGAACTGGGCGAACAACGGGTCGATGTCGGAGCGGTTGCTGGCCTCGGTCCACTTCGTCTTGCGGCCCCAGAAGTACGGATAGAACAGGTAGGTCATCTGCGGCCAGTCGAAGGCCTGTTCGAAGAACTGGATGACCGGGCCCTCCGCCATCGCCTCGTGCACGTCGACCTCGGGCAGCTTCGCCGGGGCGTCCGCCGGGTCCGTCATCGCGTTGTAGTCGCTGAGGTGGCTGCCAGTCATCATGGTGACACACAGCTTCTTCAGCTCGGTGCGCTCGATCTCCCGATTGGTGGCCGGGTTTCGGCCCTGGATCACCACGGCCCCCTCCTGCGCGCCGGCCTGGGCTACCTTCTGGTCGTACGCCGTCTTCATGGCCAGGTAGGCCGTGCTGATCTTCTCGAAGGTCTTGTTCTGCCAGTCCTGCAGGTACGCGTCGTCCCGGTAGCAGTTGATGCCGACGTTGACCGAGTACGCGTTGATGTCATACCCGATGCAGCTGACCGCCATGGGCCCTGTCGGGTTGTCGAAGGTCTCCGGGGACTGCGCCCACCCCAGGGTGTGCACTCCGCCCTGCTTGACCGCGGTGCTGGTGACGAGCTCGGCGGCGTCGTCACCGATTTGGATCGAGAACCGGGGCCCGCCGACCACGTAGATCAGCGACACGTTGGCGATGTAGTAGATCATCGTGTAGCCGTTCGGCACGACCAGGTCCTTGAGCATCTTCGACACGGTCTTGCCGTTGTCGACGCCACTCTGCTCGAACGACGTCGCTGCGTACGTCCATTCCGGCGGCGGCGTGGTGATCCCCTGGGCGTTGTAGCGGCTGGCGAACATCTGGTAGTTCGACTCGTCGAGGTCGGCGGCGGTCAGCGGCTTGTTCTTGGCATTGACGAACGGTATCGGCGGCTCGGCGCCCACGACGGTCTTCGGCCGCAGCTGCGAGGCGAGCCAGTAGGCCGCCGGCTGCGGCACGATGAACTCCAGCATCAGCCGCCGGCCGTAGTTGTAGACCTGTGCCCGGTAGCGCTTGTCCAGCCAGCGGTAGACGCCGGTGATGTGTGCGGCGCCTTGGGCGTTGTCGACGCCGTGGGTGTTGGTCTCCTCGACCTCGTGGAAGGTTCTGGTGGTGCGCTCGGTCTTCACCTTCTTCTGAATCTTCGTGACGGAGCGGTCGACCACATCGCGCGCGAAGTTCGAGCTGCTCTTCGTCGACTCCTGCTTGGACGTCGCGTAGGCGAAGTCGCCGTGCGCGGTGGTGACGACCGGCCCGAACGCGGCGGTCACCGTGACCCCGGCCTGCACGCTCATGTCCTCCTTGACGGTCCGGTCCGCCTCCTTCTTCAGCTCGAACCGATCGGTGGACTGCTGGTCGCGCTCGGTCTCGTTCACCTCCTCCGACGACTCGAAGTAGGTGGTCTCGACCCGGTCCAGGGTGCGGTGCACCCGCTCCCGGTGCTCGCCCTTGAGCACGTTTTCGACGTGCGCGACCTCTCCCGGGGCGTACCCGAGCAGGGTCTGCTTGACCACCTTCAGGTCGCCGACGCCCAGTGGCCGGATCCGGCCGCTGACGTCCACGTCGGGGCTGGTGCCCGGGTCGGGGTCGGCATGGAAGATCGGAGGGAGGTCCAGGCCCGGCACGATGGTGCCGACGTCGTTCAGATCGAGCGAACCCGACAGCGCCCGGAACTCGCGCCGCAGCGCCGGGTCGTCACGCAGAGCGTCCACCCTCCGCAGCAGCGTGGTCAGGTAGGTCTGCGCGGTCGCGGTCGCCGTCGGCACCGCGGTGGCCTCCCCGATCCGTAGACGGGCCGCGACGCTCCGCGCCTCCTCGGGCAGGTTGGCATCGAATACCCGGGCCATGCTCACCACCCGCCCCAGCGTGATCCGGTTGCGGAACACGTCGCCGTGCTGGGTCGGCTCCTCCGACAGCACCCGCTCGCGGATCGGCGTGGCGTTCGCCCGTACGGCGTCCAGCAGCGTGCGGGTCGCCGCGACCTCCCGCAGCAGCGCGCGGACCGGTCCGTCGGACACCTCGACGTGCCCTGCCACCGAGGCCGAGCCGCGCCAGCGTTCGGTCTCGGGCGCGTCGACGACCGCGAGCTCCGCGGGCACGACCGGGGTGGCGGCGAGCGCGGTCACCGCGTCGGCGGCGGTGGTCGCCGCGTCGGCGCGCCACAGTGCGGCGAAGTGCAGTGCCCGCAGCGCGGCTGTTGGCGTCTCCAGGTCGGGTCCGGCCGTCGGCCCCTGACGATACGCCCGGTACAGGGCGTCCCAGGCCGTCCCGGCCAGCTCGCCGGCGTCGCGGTCGGCCAGGGCGAGCACGTCGCGCAGCTCCGCGTCCGCGTCGCCCAGCGGGTCGCCAGCGGGCTGCGCGCCGAAGCGGTCGGCCAGTGCGCGGGCCGCTTCGGCCAGCGCGGCCAGCCGCGGGTCAGGGTGCCGCGAGAACTCGCCATCGTCGTTGCTGGCGAGCGAGCCGCCGCCGAGGGCTCTGCGCTGGTCGGTGATCAGGCCGAGGGCCGCCTCACGTTGGCCGATCAGTTGCGGTGGTCGTACGGCGACGAACTTGAAGGCATCGACCGTCTGACTGTCTGGCATGGGTCCGTTGTAGAACCTCGCGAGGCGTACGCACAGTGTCTGTCGGAAAGCGGCCTCGCCGAGCCGACAACAGGCGAGGTCGCGAGCGGCGTCGACGGCACGGGTCGGTGGCCGATCCGAGGCCGGTGGTCACCGAGAAGCCGGACAGTGTGCACCCTAGCCTGCATGCGCAGGCGGAGCACATCCGGATTCGAATCCCACCGGTAACCCGCTGGACAGGGCTACCTGCTCGGTGACCTTCTTCGGCGAGCCTGAAGAGGTTACGCTTGCGTGAGTCTCAGAGTCTTGCCGATGGTCATCGGCGGTGGGGCAATGGTTCGTGTGGCCCCTCGGACACTCCCGCGTAGCAACCGGCGACGTTGGACGTACAGGCGGTCAAGGATGCTTGACCGCCTGATTTCATTCTCTGTTACCGCCGTTGGTGGCGGCCTCGTCGTTGCGCGAGGTGGGGTCATGACTGACCGGCCGATCGATTCGGTGATCCCGGCGGTGGTTCGGTCAGGCAGGCTCAAGATCTGCGGTGACTCGCGTGCCGCGATGAAGCGACCGCCCCTGCCGCTGGCGCGGCTTGCTCCTCCTCGTGACGGCAGCGCGGTGTGTGGGCTGGCGACTCTTGATGTGCATGGCCGTGTCGCTGAGCGGGCGGAGATGGCCGCTCTCGGCTGGGCTCCTGGCCTCAGGCTGGGCATCAGGGAAGCGGCGGTCTGATCATCGTCGACCCCGATTTCGCGGGGTGTTTCGAGTGACCAAAGAGAGCCAGGTGCGGTTGCCAGCGGTGGTCCGCCAGTGGTGTGGATTGACGGCGGGCGACCGGGTGCTGCTGGCAGCGGACCCGACCGCAGGCCGTCTTGCGCTTCTGGGCGGACAAAATGGGCTTATGAGGCACAAGTTCCGCGCCGGGCCGCCGGTGCCGACCGAGGAAACCCATCGGACCACGCCGTTCGAGGTGTTTTTCGACCTGGTGTTCGTGTTCGCCTTCATCCGGGTGGCGACGTTCACGGCACAGACGCCGACGCCACTCGCGCTGGCGCACAGCCTTGTGCTCCTACTGCTGCTGTGGTGGCCGTTCACTAACTACGCTTGGTTGGCCAACCAGGTCCGTGCCGACGTGGGCCTGGTCCGCGCCGGAAACTCTGCTGTGATGGCCGCAATGTTCATCGCCGCTCTCGTCCTCCCCCAGGCATGGCGGGACGGCAGCCAGTCACTGGCCGCGCCCATGACTCTGGCCCTCGTCTACGTCGTTGTCCGGACGGTGTATCTGGCTCTCGTCTGGCACATATCGGCCGGTAACGCGCGGCTACGCGCTTCGCTGCGCTTGCGGGTCATCCCGGTCGCGGTGGGCTTGATTCTGCTGTTGTTCGGCGCGGTGTTCGGCGGCGCCGCGCAGACGCTGTTGTGGGCTGCGGCGTTCCTCATCGACTGCATCGGCGGCCTACTCATCGCGGTGTTCGCCGCACGCGCTCCCTTGCCCAGCCCCAGTCATTTCGCCGAGCGGCACGGCCTGATAACAATCATTGCGCTGGGTGAGTCGCTGATCTCGGTGGGCGTCGGCGCCGGATCGGCGGTCAGCCGTTGGCCAGTCCTGATCGCTGCGCTGCTCGCCCTGACCACGGCGCTGACCCTGTGGTGGCTGTACTTCGAAAACGCCGCCGCACCTGCCGGACAAGCCCTGGCGCGAATCCCCGTTTTGGACCGGACTCGCATCAGCAGCGTCGCCTACAGCGTGGCTCACTTTTTGCTCATCGCCGGAATCATCTACCTGGCCGCCGGCATCGAGGGGGTCCTCACCCACATCGCCCACCACCCACCCCAGCAGCCCGTTGGGGCCCCGCTGGACTGGACCTCGGCCGCAGCTCTGTTCGGCGGCCCTGCCCTCTTCCTCATTGGTCGGGCACTGTTCCTTCGACTCACCGTCCGGCACAGCCCACCGGCCCCGATACTCGCGGCCGGCACTATCCTCGCGATGCTGCCCGTCGCCCGACACCTTCCCGCCCTCGCTGCCCTCGCTCTAGTCGCCATCATCCTGATCGCCCTTGTCTACTATGAACGGACCAGCTGGCAGCCAACCGCCGCGGCGAGATGACTACGCACGCCTGCCGAACCTCCCGAGACCGGCAATTGGGCCAAGATTTGTTCTAGCCGGAGTCGCCGCGCATCAGTGCGTTAATGCGTCGCGGATCAATACCCCGCACCGGTTCTGAACTTGGGGTGGATGGCGGTCCGGCGGGGCGCGCGTCGCCTTAGGCATGGGCGGCAGGTGCGGGTAGACCTGGGTGTCATCGAGCCTGTTAGCGAGGACGTAGACGTGTTCGACCGTGGGCACCGCGACATCGCTCGCTCCGCCGTAGCAGCCCGTCCGTGGCCTTTTGACCACCGCTGACGGGCTGCGTCGCGTGACTTCCACCGGCCTCAGTCTTCCGTCGACCGGCCAGCCCAGAAGCCATGCCACTACTGCCGCCACTGTTGGTTGCTTGTTCGGTCCTCCGCCTGCCCGGGACCGCCTAATCGACCATAGGTAGCCACTGGGTGGTTGAGGCCTAGTCCTCACTCGCGTGACCTGGGTCGTCGATCTTGGCTGTGCGCGGCATGCGCGCCGGGCGGGGGCCCGCCGAGTGGTATAGCAGCGGATTAGTCAGCCGCCTAGGGTTCCGCCTATCCGCGTCGGAGGCCCTGACCGGCGTGGTACGACTGCGTCAATAGTGGCGCGAGGCGGACGGAAACGGGGCGGAAGATGACCGTCGGCGGCATGCGTGGTCTGCTCCGTGGCCGCGAGGGGGAGCTCCTTCTCGACCTGGTTTATGTCTTCGCGCTCACCCGGATCTCGGAGCGGCTGATCGTGGACGTCACCACAGATCGGCGGGTCGTTCTGCCAGAACTCGGTCAGACGGCGTTGTTGCTGCTGGCCTTCTGGTATTCCTGGGTCCGCGCGGCGGTCCTGACCAGCTCCTACGATCCGCGAAAACCGGCGATCCGGCTCTCGCTCGTCTTGGTCATGTTCGGCAGCATGATCATGGCGGTTACGTTGCCCTTTGCGTTCGGCGATCGGGGCGTGGTCTTCGCGGTCACCTACGTCGCCGTCCAACTTGGCAAGCCCCTCATCCTCCTGCTCGGCCGGTACGACCTTGAACGGCACCGCTGCGCGCGGATACTCTGCTGGGCAGCGGTATCCGCCATACCCTGGATCACCGGTGCGGTTTTCTTCCCGCAGAGTCCCGCGCGCGGGGTCCTGTGGACGCTGGCGTTGGCGCTGGACTACACGGGACTTCAATTCGGCTGGCCCGTTCCGGGAGTTGGCCGCTCCCGTATCGACGACTGGCGGCTTGCCGGCGAGCGCCTCGCCGAGCGTTATCAGCAGTTCATCGTCATCACGCTTGGCGAGACGATCCTGCTCACGGGACTGACGTTCGCCGGCGAGTTCACCCCCGATCGGGTGGCGCCGAGCGTCGTGTCGTTCGCCACCACGATGCTGATGTGGCGAATCTACTTCCACCGCGCTGGGACGGTGTTGCCCGCCGCCGTCGAGGCCGTCCCCAGCCCAGCCCGCCTCGGTCGGTCTGCGTTCCACACCCACCTGGTCATCGTGACCGGCATCCTTGCCACCGGCGTCGGCCAAGCACTGGTCATCCACCATCCGGTCGGACACGAGGATCCGCTGTGGCCCGCGGTCATCCTGGGTGGGCCCGCGCTCTTCCTGGCGGGGCGGTCCCGCCTCGATTACGAGGTGTTCGCCCGGGTGTCCGCCTCCCGGATCATCGGACTTCTCGCGCTGGCCGCTTTGGCGCCGGTGATGGTCCGCCTGCCGCCGCTGATCGCCACTAGTGCCGCAGCCATCGTCCTGGCCGGGGTCGCGGCGTGGGACAAGATACGCGAGCGGAAGCACCCAGATGAGGCACCCTCGCCGTCCGGGTCAACCCGACAGCAACGCTGACAGCAGTGCTGACAGCAACAGGCCCGGACGACGACAGCGGCCGGGGCCTCGCGCGGACAGTCGCCCGAGGTCGCGGAACTTGGAAGCGAGCAGTCAGACCGTAAGCTGGGCAACATCCCCGACGGCGGCGGATGGCGCATCCGTTCAGTCGGTGATCGCAACAGCGGGACCACCACCAAGGCCCGCTACAGGGGCCATCCCGTGATCGGCTCTGCCTACCCGACGGCGACCCGGCATTGAGATCGTGCTGGTCAACAAGAACTCACTTTGTCGATCAAGAACATCAGCACGGTGCTGACGAGTTCACGGCGGCACTGATCGACGTGCAGACCGGCGGGTGCCCGCCACCGGCGAGTATGCTGTGGCGGACGTCCTCGACGGGGCTACGCCGAGCGCTCGACCTTGAGCCGGACGCGCGGGACCATCTGCATCCACCCGGTCGGCGAGCTTGCCCCGCCCTCTCCCCGCACCCGCGAGCCGGCAAGGCGGTAGCCCGTACACCATGGTCGAGCCGTCATTGGCGGCGCCGGCCCGCGGTGAGCAGGTAGATGCCGGCGACGATGCTAACCAGGCGTACGAGGAAGATCACCACCCCGATCAGCGCCGCCAGCGCGCCCATGGCGATGACCCCGTACGGGAGCCAGTCTGTCTCCGGAATGATCCGCGCCGATTCGGGATCCTGTGGCAGGTACGACACCGTGGCGGAGGAACCGATCGCCGGCCGCCTGGTGCTCCGTTCCGACTCGGTGAACTCCACCGGCCGGCCATCGGAGGTGGTGAACGTCAAAACCCGTGAGTACATCGTCCGACCATCGCTGTCGCGAGAGGTCGTGACCCTGGCTACGGTGGCGGTCGTTGACGTTCCGCCGTCGTACGGCTGATGCTGGCCATGCCACCACCAGCCGACCCAAATGAACACGATGCCGACGGCCAGCATCACGAGGGATCCGAAGATGCCGGCCCGCTTACGTCCGCCGGGTACGTCGATACCGACCAGCCCGTCGGCGACCAGCGTGGCGCCGGCGGCGGCACGCACCCCTCTACCGGTGAGAATCCGCATGATTCGGTTGGCCATGTCAGCCGTCCTTCGCCTCAATGTCCCCAGCGTTGTCATCACACGAACGGAACGCCGACGACAGCGGTTCGGCCAGGCGATCTCAAGTGACCCGAATCTCGTCGCCGACCGGTGGGCAGGCTGGTCAGCAGCGCGTCGACGAGCGGTGGACAGGTTCGCTCAGCGACCACTCCAGCGGCCCGCCCAGGGCCAGAGCGCCTGAGCTGGGAGTAGCAGCATCCCAGCCCCGTAGAAATAGGTCCGCCGCAGCAGTGTGGTGGTGGCGTGCCAGCAAGAATGCGATGACGCGGTCCCGTTCGAAGCCGAACGCGGCGAACTGTCCGCCTGGTGCCAGGAATGAGCCTTTCCAACCTGATGTTGCAGGTCAGGCTGACGGGTGGAGGCCGCAGATCGATGAGGGCGTGGCTCCAGGTAGGACAGCAGATCGACCGAACCCCTTGCCCTGTCGAGCGGTTCTGCGTCCTCGTCCGCGGCCCGGCCGTGAACGATCCGGCCTGGCCGACTGACTTCCTGCGCTGGCTGCGCGCCGACGGGAGCCCGCGCACGGCAGGCTGCCGCTTGCTCCATTGCGACGGTCGACCCAGCCGCTTACCGCAGGCACCAGCGGCGCCAGCACCGTCCACTGCATGTCGGTCAGGTCGTACCCCCTCGTCACCCTATGGCGGCCACAAGGTCTTCGGTATTCAGGTTCTTCCTGGTCGATGAACCCTCGACTGGAGACCGGCCAGTCATCGATCACCGACACGCCGCACTCGACTTCGAGACACGGCCAAGCCGGTTGACCGCTTGCAGCAGGCGGGATACTGTCCCGTATTGAGCAAGGCCTCTACCGAGAAGATGCCGCAAAAGCCCCCCGTGCCGGAAGCTGTATCCGCATATGCCGGTAGGGCCACCTATAGTGGCCCTACCGCAGCCGCAGCACGCATCGCACAGCGTTCGGCGTGAACTCGCCTCGCCGCATCGTGATGCTCTCCAGCTAGGAGCCACCATGCTGAAGCGCCCCGCACTGTCGGTCCTGCTCGTCGCCGCGGTCACCGTCGGTTCCGGCCTGGTCGGGGCGGTCCCCGCCGCTGGGCGGACCGGTGGCGGGTCGCCGCAGCAGCGAGTGGTGGACATCGGTGACAGCATCGTGATTGCGGGCGACACCTATCGGATGCGGATCATCAAGGACGGCTTCCGGTACTCGTTCGACAGTTCCTCCGGTGCCACGGTCGTACCCGATCATGCGGACTCCGGCCTGCGGATCAGGTACGCCGGCACGGAAGACTTCACCGACGCCGAGGCCACCCGGCTCGTCTCCGGTCCGGCGTCCGGCACGGCTGTGCTGGACGTGACGATGGCGGACGGTTCCCATGTCAACGTGCACGTGCTGCCATCCGACAGCTTTGCGCGGATCCTGGTACCGAACCTGCCTGGGTCCAGCAGCACGATCGATTTCCGTACCGGTGCGGTGGCCCCGGCGTACGGGCTCGGCGACTACGGGTCGTTCGCCGACGGCCAACCCGAGCAGGGCACGCCGTGCAGCGGAAACGTGGCGGTCAGGCCGGGTACCGAGCTGACGGGGCTGGTGCTCGACGATCTCACGAACGAGGGCAGCTGCAAGCGCTTCGTCAGCAACTTCACCGTGTTCCCCAAGCAGCGGTTCGCTCAGGTGTGGTTTGAGGACGGGCAGAAGCGGGTCGGCCTCACCGGGACCGAGAACCGGCTCGGCGCTGCCGGCGTGGACAAGGTCGACAGCCTGTACTACTTCGTTGGCCGTGACCTGCGGCAGGTGTATGCCGACTACAAGCAGGTCCGCAACCGGCACGGGTATGTGGACATGCGGCCGGACGAGTCGTTCTTCGGACTCGGCTGGGAAGCGTACGGCGCACTCGGCTGGGACACCTATCAGTCTTCGGTCGTGGAGACCGTGCAGGACTTCCTCGCGCACGGCTATCCGCTCAGTTGGGGGGTGGTCGGCTCCGGCTTCTGGCCCGGCCCCCGGGGCAACAAGGTTGAAGGCACCACGAACAGCTTCGGGATGTGGGACGACGCCGTCGAGGACGGGCGTGCGGACGGCCTGCCTAACCCGCGATATCCGGATCCGGACGCGTTGAAGCAACTCTTCGCCGACAACGACATCAAGCTGCTGCTGGGGGCGCGCAACAACTTCAAGGCCCTGCCTGCCGACGGAGGCAACTACAACCTCCGGTACGACGGACCGTTCCTGCCGGAGGCGCTGGAGCGGGGTTACCTGCTTCGCAACGGCGACGGCACGCCGCGCGTCGTGACTCGGGCGCAGTTTCCCTCCGGCGCCAGTTACGTGCTCGACGGATCCAACCCGGAGGCGGTGCGCTGGTTCATTGAGCGGCTGCGCGAGTGGGGCGTGGACGGGTGGAAGGAGGACACCATGCTCTACGACCCGAACCTCCACCGCGACGCCAACTGGAACGCGGTGCAGTCCGCCATGCACGACGCCGGTGACCTGGTGATGGTGCGCAACACCGCGTACTCGGTGCCGGGCGACATCATCCGGATCAACGACACCATCTACGGCACCGGCGAGGTGTACCACGAGGACCCGGACCGGATGCCCGTCAACCTGCTCAACTACGCGGCGTCCGGCGCCGGCAACCTGTACGGCGACTACGTGGGTGGCACCCCCGGACCGTCGTTGCAGGACCCGGCGTACCAGCAGTACTTCGTCCGTAACGCGCAGTTCAGCGCCATGTTGCCGGTGATGGCGTTCGGCAAGGGCCCTTGGGAGCTGGGCCGCAGCGACTATGCGGCAGCGGTGAAGGAGATGGCGCTGTGGCACGAGGCGCTGCGACCGTACATCTACGACGCGGTGCTGGACGGGTACGAGAGCGGGTTCCCCACCGCGGTGACCCCGCTGCCGCTGGCGTACCCCGATGATCCGGACACCTACGGGCTCGCGAACGACACCACCCGCCAGTACGAGTGGATGTTCGGCGAATCCCTTCTCGCCACGCCGGTCTTCGGCGCGGACTTCGAGACGGCGCAGGCACGGGACGTGTACCTGCCGGCGGGAAAGTGGATCGACGTCGAGACCGGGGCGGTGTTCCACGGGCCGACGACCTTGCGGAACTACGCGATCGGCACCGACCGGATCCCCGCCTTCGCCGGCGGCAAGGGTGTTCTGGTGACCAGGCGGGCCGGCGCGCTGACCGCCGAGGTGTACCCGGTGTCGACCGGCTCCCGCTACACAGCCGGGCGGGGGCCGGACGCGATCACCATCGAGAACGCCAACACGGGCTGGGACACCGACTCCCTCACCGTCGTGGACGGCATCAGCGGGGAGACGGTCGCCTACCAGGTCGACCAGGTGACCGGTGCGTTGCGGTTCCCCGTGACCGCGGGACACACCTACCGCCTCGCCGGCGGTGGGGTCGCCGAGCACACCGTCGGGCTGGACACGACCGCTCCCGAGCAGGTCACCGGCGTCGGGCACCGTACGGTCGACGGCGTCACCACGCTGACCTGGGACGCCACCGGAAACGCCCGGTCCTACGTCGTGACCGCGTCGCTGAAGCAGGAGTGCGCGCTCACCCCGGAGCGGATCGTCGGCTCCTCGACCGGCACGCGCCTGGTGCTGGGCAGCGAAGGCGTCGCGGGCACGTACCGGGTGGCGGCGGTGAACAGCGCGGGCAGCGGGCCGACGTCCGCGCCACATGTGGTCGCCCCGTCGACCGGCGGTGGTGACGGCGCGGCGACGGTCGTCGTGACCAACGAAGGCACTCCGCCGACCTGCGACGCCGGGAATCCCGCCTACAGCGAGGAGGGGCGATGGCTGTCGAGCAGCTTGAAGGGCTTTGACGGCTCCGGCACCCGCTACACGTCGACCGCCGGCCTGACCGTGACCTGGCGCGCCGACCTTCCGGCGGGGGCCTACCAGGTGGACGTCTGGTCCCCGAAGCACACCACCTGCAGTTCCCGCACGACATACACCGTCGCCGGCACCGGCGTCCCCGTCGACCAGTGCGCCACCGGCGGCACCTGGCACTCGATCGGCACGTATCAGCTGGGGGAGGGGATCACCTCGGTCACCCTGACGTCCGGCTCGGGGACCACCCGCGCCGACGCGGTCCGCTTCACTCCCGCCGGACGACCGGCCGCCTGAGGATGGAGTAAGAGGAGATGCTCGCTCGTCCCCCACACCGCGTCCTGCTCGCGATGATCACGGCGCTCCTGGTGCCGCTCGCAGTCACTGTCCCGTCCTCGCCGGCGGCGGCCGCCGAGGCGCTGGTCGTCACCCCCTCGACTCCCGGCGCCTACGCCGAGACCGGGACCTGGGCGAACGCCCGGGACCCCGGCTACGACGGCTCTCCGTCCCGGTACAGCCGGACCCCCGGTTCCACGGCCACCTGGACCGTCGTGGCACCCGCTTCCGCCACCTACGACCTTGCCGTGTACTACACCGCGAGCGTCGACAACGCCAAGGCGGAGTACGCCTGGACCGGAGGGCCGGACACGCCGACCGTGGTCAACCAGGCGGTCGGCGGGAATGCCTGGCGCCAGATCGGCTCCACCTACCTGGACAAGGGGCAGACCTTCACCCTGACAGTCACCGCCACCGCGGGTCCGGCGGTGACCACCCCTGCCCTCAACGTGATCACCCGCGCCAACGCGGTGCGCTTGCTGGTGACCGGCGACGACGAACCGCCGGTCGCCGAGTGCGGTACGGACGACACGGTGGCACCGGTCGTCGATGCGCCGGAGCAGAGCTTCCCCGCCTACCGCCTGTCGCAGCACGGCACCGTGGTGTCGCTCGCCGGCGACGGCTGGGCCATGTCGATCGATCGTCGAGGCTTCCGCTACGGACTCGAGGTGGACGGCGCACCCGCCGCGGCGCCCCACCCGACGGCCGGGTTGCAACTGGCAGCCCCGGAGGGTGCACCGTGCGACGCCGTCGCGGCGACGCTCACCGCGGCGGACGCGTCGAGCGTGCGGTTCTCCGTGGCCTTCTCCAACGGTCGGAAGGCGGACGTCGCCGTGGTGCCGGCGGATCACTCCGTGAACCTGCGGGTCGCCGCCGCCGACTCGGACACCGGCAGCGTGCGAGCCCAGGTCGCCGGCGGCATGAACCCCGCGTACGGGCTCGGTGACCTGGGTGGCTTCCGGACCGACCTGAACGCCTACGGCATCCGCAACCTCGACTACTACGCCCAGAACAGCGCCGGCACGACGAACCAACGGTTCGTCTCGACGTTCACGGTCTTCCCCGGCCGGAAGCTCGCCCAGGTCGTGCTCTCCAACGAGAGTCTGGCCGTGCAGGTCGACAACGCCGCGACCCTGCTCGGCGTCAACGGCCCGCAGATGTCCGGGCTGCACTACTTCTTCGGGGACGTGGCGACGATCTACCGGCGGTACGCCGAGGTGCGGCGTAGCGCGGGCTACGTCGACGCGAAGCCCGACTACACGCTCTTCGGCGTCGGCTACGAGTCGTACGGCGCGCTCGGCTACAACACCAACCAGCAGACCATCACCGACTCGGTGACGACGTACCTGGACAAGGGGTTCCCCCTCAGCTGGGTGGTGACCGGCTCCGGATTCTGGCCGTACGGCTCGGGGAGCGCCCAGGGTACGACCTCGAGCTTCGGCCTGTGGGGCGCGAAGTACCCGGATCCCGACGGATACAAGAAGTTCCTGCACGACAACGGGATCAAGCTGCTGCTCGGAGCCCGGCAGTCCTTCCGGGCGCTGCCCGCCGACGGCGGCACGTACGACCCCGCTCTGGACGGTGACGGCACCGCCGTGGGCATCGAACGGGGCTACTTCATCAAGGACGCGGACGGCAAGCCACGGGTGTTCCGGCCGGTGTCGTTTCCCAACACCGCGATGTACCTGATCGATCCGGACAACGAGGAGGCGGTCCGGTGGTTCGTTGCCCGCAGCCGGGAGTGGGGAGCGGACGGGTACAAGGAAGACCATATGTTCGACGGCACCGCGAACCGGTACGTCAACAACGCGCTGGTCAACCCGATCAACGAGGGCCTCGACGACGACGGCAAGCTCACGATGGTGCGCAACAGCGCCTTCTCGGTGGCGGGCTCCATCCTGCGAATCAACGACACCGACTACAACCACGGGCCGGGGGACCGCGATCGTACGGTCGTGAACGGGCTGGCGTACGCGGCCAGCGGTCAGCCCAACTTCTACCCGGACATCGTCGGCGGCCGGATCATCG
This sequence comes from Micromonospora costi, assembly GCF_003626655.1. GTDB lineage: Bacteria > Actinomycetota > Actinomycetes > Mycobacteriales > Micromonosporaceae > Micromonospora > Micromonospora costi. The sequence goes on along the minus strand of NZ_RBAN01000002.1, from coordinate 250,999 downwards.
GTGATCTGGAGACCAACTCGTCCAAGCAGCGGTACCTGACCCGGAACGCGATGCTGGCCGCCATGTCGCCGGCGATGTCCTTCGGCAACGAGCCGTGGCGGATGAACGATCCCGCGCTCGTGGCGGCGACCCGGAAGGCCGCCCAGTGGCACGCCGAGTATCAGCCCTACATCTACTCGGCGGCGGTCACCTCGTACGAGACGGGCTTCCCCTCGACGGCGACGCCTCTTCCGGTGGCCTTCCCCGACGACCCCAAGGTCCGCGACCTGGCGTCCGCGGCCAAGCGCCAGTACGAGTGGATGCTCGGCCCGTCCCTGCTGGTCGCACCGCTGTACGGCGGCGACACCGACACGGCGATGTCCCGTGACGTCTACCTCCCGGCCGGGGAGTGGATGGACATCGAGACCGGCGAGCAGTTCACCGGCCCCACCACCCTCACCGCCTACCAGCAGCCGTTCGGCAAGATCCCCGCTTTCGTCGGCGGCACCGGCATCCTCGTCCACGACCCGGGAGCGCGCGATCCGGGTGACGCCGTCGCCGCCGGCGACGTGCGGGCCAGCGTCTACCCCGTCGCCACTCCCGGCGCCACCCTCACCTACACGAGCAGCGACGGAAAGACCCGAAGCCGGATCACCGCGAAGAACACCTCGTGGTCCGCCGAGGACATCGTCGTGCGGGACTCGTCGGGCGCTGACATCGCCTTCACCCGCGACCCCGTCACCGGGGCGATCGAATTCTCCGTCGAGGCGGGCCGGGACTACGTCGTCTCGGACGCCCGCTCGCCGGAGTGGGGCCTCAGGACGGTCGATGTGCGGCCGGCCGGGCCTGTCGTCACGGGCCGGGAGGTGCCCGTACGGTTCGGTCTGGTGGATCAGGCCGGTTCCTCCGCCGGCCGCCTCGTCGCCGATGTGGTGCAGGCGGCACCGGACGGCACCGAACGGCGACTGGAGTTCGAGACGGACGACCAGAGCCGGGTCCACACCGTGCTGAAACCCCGGGCCGGCGTCGCGGGATCGTACGTCGTCGTGGTGAAGGCGGCGGACGGGCGTCGATTGGCGCATTTCACCCTGCGGATCACCTGACATGCTGACAAGGAGGCCCTGGTGACGACACCTGCGCGAGCGTGGGCCAGCGCGACTCTGGCATCGATTCTGGTGGCTACCGTTGGCCTGACAGCGACGTCCGCCGCGGCCGCCGGGCCGTCCGCCGAAGCGTCGGCGGCACCGGTGTTCGCCGACGACCTCACCAACGGGCTCAGCCGGTGGCGGGCCCTGACCGGATCGCTGACCGAGTGGACGGCCACCACCGCCGAGTTCCCCTACGTCTCGATCGACACCCGCACCCAGGCGTCGGGTCGATACATCACGCCGGACGCGCCGGTGGACCTGCCCGATGCGTACGAGCTGCGCACCAGGGTCCGCGTCGACGCGGTCAGCGACTCACCCGCCGTCTCCATCCTCACCGACTTCCGGGAACCGTACGCGGTCACCCAGAACAACGTCGCGGCACAGCTGGCCGGCTGGTCCGGGGTGCAGGTTTCCCGCCCGGTGACGAGGACGGTGTGCCGCGGCCCCGCCCCACTGCGCCAGGGGGAGTGGCACGAACTGGTCATCCGCCGGGCCGACGACATCTCGGTCGTGGAGATCGACGCCCAACGGGTCGCCGTGGTGGATGCGCCCGCCTCCGGTGGCACCGTCGGTCTCGGTGTCTACCACGCCCAGGCGTCGTTCGCCGCCGTCTCGGTCACCGCGCTGGCGGGCGTGCCCGCCGGGCATCCCACCGCCGCCTCGGGCTGTTCCTGGACCGAACCCGGCGAGCCCGATGCCGCTCAGCCGGTTCTGGTCAACCAGAGCGGCTACAACCTCGGCCAGGCGAAGCGGTTCACCGCGCCCCGCGCCGTCGACGGCGACCGGTTCCGGGTCATCGACGCGGCCGGCGCGGTCCATCACGAGGGCAGCATCCGAGGCCAGATCGGCGACTTCACCGGTTTCGATCCGGCGGAGCCCGGACCGTACACGGTGGAGGTGCAGGGCGAAGCCGGGACCGGCCGGTCCGTCCCGTTCGGGATCGGCGCCGACTGGATCGAGCGCGTCTCCTACCGCCGCGCGGTGCAGTTCATGACCGACGTGCGCTGCTACTACGGCGACTTCAGCAGGATGGGCTACGGTGGCACCGATCCGCAGAACTGCTACCTCGGCGTCGGCTGGCGCGACTCGCACCAGATGTCCTTCGAGCTGCCGTCGCTGATCGACATGTACCTCGCCAACCCGTCCGCGTTCGCACAGATCAAGGACCCGGAGGCCAGGTATGTCGGGTTGCCGGTGCAGTTGCCCGCGGACACCCCGGAGATCGTCCGGCTCATCCACTGGGCCGTCGAGGTGTACCTCGGTGGGCGGGTCAACCACACGCTGCTCAAGGAGCAGTTGGCCGCGTTCCTCTACGCCTACCCCTACCTGGCCGACCACATTCCCCGCAGCGTCTACGAGCGGGCGCGCGACTACCTCTTCCCCATCTGGGACGATCCAGCGAAGGACCGCTTCGCCTGGTACGACACCACGCCGCACACGGCCGATCTGCTGCAGGTCTACACGCAGGTGGGTTCCGGCAAGGGGGAGTTGCCGCCCGGCCACTCGGTGTGGCCGAACGTGATGATGTACGAGGTGGCCAAGCGGGAGGGCCGCGCTGACGCGGGCCGGTACCTGGACGCCGCGAAGGCCCAGGCCGCCTGGCTGGTCGGCAACCTCGACGTGGCCGACCCCAGCGTGACCAAGGGTCAGCGGCAGGGCGAGTACCACCTGATCACCGGCCTCGCGCGGTTGCTGCTGACCCACCCCGACCAGGCGCCGGCCGGCACCCGCGACTTCATCCGGCGGTGGGCCGAGGTGGTGGCGGATCGCTCGGAGAACCTGTGGGACTTCCGCAGGTACTCGGCGGACCGGTGGACCATTCCGCCCTTCACCGGCGGTGGTTCGGCCAGCGACCCGAACGAGACGGGCAACGTCGCGGGCTTCGCCGCCCCGGCGCTGGCCGCCGCGCAGGTGCTCGGCGACGACCCGCTCGCCGCGCGGCTGCGGCAGATCGCCGTCGCCCATGTGGACAACATCTTCGGCCGTAATCCGACCGGGCGGCACGCCGCGTACCGGGGACCGACGGAGCAGTGGGGCTTCGAGGGAGTGGAACGCGGCTGGTACTCGGAGTTCCAGGGCGGCGCGGGCCGTCTTCAGGGCGTCCGCGGGGTGCTCGACGGTAGCCCCAAGAACGCGCACTACCCGTACAACCCGGGTGCGGGCAACGTCGGCCACTCCGAGGGGTGGGTCACCGTCAACACGGCCTGGAACGAGGCGCTGGCCTGGCGGGCCGCCGACACCACGACGGTACGGGTGGTCGACGCTGCCGGCACGCCGGTGCAGCGGGCCCCGGAGGGCAGCCGGGCGAGCGTCCGCCTGACCGCGCCGTTGAATCTCGATCCGGCCGCACTCGACCGGGCCGACCTTCAGGTGCGGGTCGGTGACGGCGCGCCGCAGCGGGTGGCCGCCGTGCAGGACGGGGCGAACGCCACCACGTACACGGCGGAGCTGGACCTGGCTGCGCTCGGCGCGAGGCTCGGCGACACGGTGACGGTCTCCTACGGCCTGGGCTACTTCAGCCGTGCGGCCACCGTGACCGTCGCGGCACCGCTGTGCGCGGGCCGGGAGCCCACCATCGTCGGCACCGATGACGCGGACCGGCTCGTGGGCACGACCGGGGCCGACGTGATCGCCGGACGGGGCGGCGATGACGTCATCGTCGGCCTCGGCGGCGATGACGTGCTCTGCGGCGGTGCGGGGGCGGACCGGCTGGTCGGAGGGCCGGGCGATGGGATCCTGCTCGGTGGGCCGGGCCCGGACGTCGTCGTCGGCGGCCCTGGCGACGACCGGCTCCACGGCGGTGCCGACCGGGACGTGGTCGTCGGAGGCGGCGGGACCGACGTGATCGAGCAGGACGGCCCGGACGCCTGACCCGGTGAGGTGCCGGGCGGCTGGTCCGTCCGGCACCGTCCCGGATCCGGGCCGTCACCCGTTCCGGCCCGTGGCATGGTCAAGCTCGTGCATGCACAAGAATGAGGTGCCACATGTCGCAAGCAGCTTCCAAGGAGGGCCAGCATGGCGGCCGAACCGGGTAGTAACCAGAGCGTCGAACGGGCCCTCACCGTGCTCCGCGCCCTCGCGGCCGGCCGCACCGAACTCCGCGTCTCCGACGTCGCCAGAGCCACCGGGCTCGGTCTCTCCACCGCCTCCCGGCTCCTCGCCACTCTCGAAGGGATGGGCTTCGTCGACCGCGACCCGGTCAGCGGCCTGTACCGGCTGGGGCTGGACATGGTTTCGTTCGGCGGGGCGGTGCTCAACAGCCACCCGGTGCACCGCGAGGCCCGGCAGACCGCCCAGGATCTCGCCGCTGAACTCGGCCTCGGCGTCAACGTCGCGGTCCGCCGCGGCGAGCGGCTCTTCTACCTGCTCAACTTCGAAGGCCGGCAGGCGCCCCGCCCGTTCGTCCTCGCCGGACAGTACAACCCGCTCCACGCCACCGGGCTCGGCAAGGCGCTCCTGACCGGGCTGACCGGGAACGAGCGGCGCGAGCTGCTGCCCGAGGCGGCCCTGCACGCCTACACCCACCGCACCATCACCACCCACGATCAGCTCGACGAGGAACTCGACCGCACGCTCGCCCGGGGCTACGCCACCGAGGTCGAGGAACTCGCCCTCGGCCGCGCCTGCGTCGCCTCCGCCATCCGGGACGGCTCGGGCGCCGTGGCGGCGGCCCTTTCGGTGTCCGGCCCTCTCTCCGCCATCGACCTGCCCGCCCGCGAGGCCGAACTCGTCCGGGCGGTGATCGAGGCCGCCGACTCCATCAGCATCAATCTCGGGTACGTCGGGCCCGCCCACGTCGTTCCCCAGCAGGCCGCGGCCGCCGAGGTCGTGGTGTGACCCCGAGGGCAGATGCCGGACCCCTCCTCACGCTCCCGAGAGGGCCCGTACGACGTCCTCGTCGACCGTGATCCCGAGGCCGGCGCCGCGCGGCACGTCGCATCGGCCCCCGACCGGCGCGACCGCGTCCGGGGCCACGGCGGTGAGCGGGTTGGTGCCGATCCAGTGTTCGAGCACCGCGAAGTTCGGCATCGCGGCGGCGCAGTGCACGCTCGCGTACCAGTGCACGGCCGAGCCGATGCTGACGTGCGGGGTGGCCTGCGCGCCGAACGCGTCAGCGAGCGCGGCGATGCGCATCGTCTCGGTGATGCCGCCGGCCCGGCACACGTCGGGCTGGAGCACGCGGAGCGCGCCGGCGCGGAGGAACTCCAGCGCCCGGTGCCGGGTGGCAAGGGAGTCCAGGGCGAGGGGGATGTCCAGGCGCGCGGCGAGGGTGGCGTACCCGTCGAGGTCCTCCGGCGGCAGCGGCATCTCGAAGAACCCGACGCCGGCGTCCTGGAGGGCGCGGCCGACCCGCAATGCCTGCGGCACTTCGTACTGGCCGGCGGCGTCGGCGTAGACGGAGGCCTGGTCGCCGAACACCTCCCGGACGGTCTGCACGGAGGCGATGTCGTCCTCCGGTCGGGCGCCGATGGCCACCTTGACCGCGTCGTACCCCAGGTCGCGCAGCCGCTCCGCCTCCTGGCGCACCCTCCGCTGGCCCTCGGCGCCGGAGCCGGCGGGTGCGGCGGGTACGCCGGAGGCGTACAGACGCAGGCTGGTGCGGTAGCGGCCGCCGAGCATGGCGTGCAGGGGCTGGCCGAGGGTGCGGGCGAACGCGTCCCACAGGGCGATGTCGAGGCCGGCAAGGGCCTCCAGCCAGAAGCCGCTGTCGTGGCCGCGGACCCGCATGCCGGTGTAGACGCGGTCCCAGGTGCGGCCGATCTCGTCGAGCCGGGATCCGACGGCGAGCGGTGCGATCAGGTCGTCGAGGATCGCGGCGGTGGCGCGGGCGCCGACGGGTGCCTTGGCCTCGCCCCACCCGACCACCCCGTCGGAGGTCTCGACCCGCACCAGCACCGCGTCGATGGTGTCGCTGTAGACGTAGCGGCGGCGCTCCATCGGCGGGTACTCCACCAGGGCGCTGCCGTGGTCGGCGCTCCAGGCGCGGGCGCCCCAGTACGTCTCGGCCGGCTTGGCGCGTACCGCGTAGCTGCGGACGTCGACGACCTTCATCCGTTCTCCTCGGTGGTGCGGTCGAGAGCGGCGTGCAGGAGCGGGGCCTGGCCCCACGGAAAGACGCCGAGGGCGCGATGGTGGTAGTCGCGGGCGGCGCCGACGGGCGTCGCCTCGGAGACGGCCAGCGCTCCGCCGGTGAGCCGGCGGAGCGTGGCGTGCCAGGCGCGGTCGGCCATCGCCCGGTGGACGGGGTCGACCAGCCCGGCGTCGATCCCGTGCGGCACGACCCAGGCGAGGTACGCGGAGGTACTGGCTTCCACCGGGGCGTCCGGGTCGTCCACCACTGTGGACCACTCGCCGTCGCGCTCGTGCGCGGCGAGTGCGTCGATCAGGCGGGTGAGTCGTTCGGCGAGCCCGCTGTCGGGGGCGTGGATCAGCGTGTCGGTGAGGCCGAGCAGTGCCCACGCCTGCCCGCGCCCCCAGGCCACGCCGTTGCCGCGTCCGTCGCGGGCGTCGTAGCCGTGCTGGAACAGGCCGTGGGGCAGTTGCAGCGCACCGGCGTACTCGGTGGCGTACGTGACCGCCTCGTCGAGGTGGCCCAGCGCGGCGAGGCCGGGCCCGTCGGTGTGCATGCAGTCGACCCAGACCGTCGACGACCAGGGCGGCAGGTCCGGGCGGTGCAGGCGGGGCCCGCCGGGACGGGCCGGTCGGGCGTGCCGGACGGCGGTGAGCCAGCGGCGGCAGGCGTCCGTGACGTCGAGGTCGGGCCGGCGGTTGGTGAGGGCGAGCAGCGCCTCGACCGCGATGAGGTGGTCGGTCGGGTCGGGCGGTGCGGCCAACGACGGCGTGACGAGGTCGACCACCCGCTCGGTGAGGTCGGGGCGGTTCAGCGCCTCGCCGGCCCGGAGTAGGGCGGTGAGGGTACCGCCGACGCCGAAGCCCCAGATCCGCGGCGTGGTGGCGGCGGTCGCGTCCGCGATCGCCGCCACCAGCCGGGTGTCGCACGGGGTGGTCACTTGATGAGGGCCTGCACCGCCTGGCCGGCCTCGCGCATCGCGTCCGCCGGCTTGCTCTTGCCGACCAGCACGGCCTGGACGTGTTCGGAGATGGCGGTCTCCATCTGGGCGTACTGGGGGTACTTCCAGAACGGGTTCGGGGTGGCGGTCGCGGTGATCCGCTCGCTGAACTGCGAGGTGAAGGCGTCGGTCTTCACCTGCTCGGAGGCGAGCGCCGCGGTGGTGGTGGGCGGCAGCGACAGGTCCTTGAAGTAGCCGAGGACGGTCTGCTCGTCGGACGTGAGCCACTTCGCGAAGTCGGTGGCGGTGTTGGCGCCCTCGCCCTCGACCACGACGACGGCGTGGCCCCACTGCACGGCCCGTGGCTTGTCGCCGGCGTTCTTCACCGGGCGGGCGATCGGGTCGAGCTTGTCCGCGATGGACTTGTCCGGGGAGCCCTTGACGACGAAGTCGCGGCCGACGATGGCGTCGTCGTACATGGCGGTCTTGCCCTGGGCGAACAGGGTGCGCGCGTCCACCCGTTCCACGTCCGGAGCGATGAGCTTCTCGTCGTACAGCTTCTTGTACCAGGTGACCGCCTCGATGCTGGCGTCGTCGCCGACGGTGACCTTGTCTCCCTCCAGCAGCGGGCTGCCGAAGGTCTGCATCCAGATGAGGATGTCCTTGAGCTGGGCGACCTTGGTGGATGCGGCGTACGGGATGACGCCCGTGCCCTTGAGTGCGCGCAGCGCCGTCTCGAAGTCGGCGATCGTGGTGGGGGCGCTGGTGATGCCGGCCTTCTGCATGAGGTCACGGTTGGCGATCAGGCCGATGGCGGCGGTGGTCCAGGGCAGGCCGACCTGCTTGCCCTCGACCTGCCCCGAGCTGAGGGCGGCCTCCGTGTAGCCGGCGTTCTTGGCCACGTCGCCGAGGTCCCTGAGCTTGCCGAGCGCGGCGAGGCCGGCGAGCCAGGCGATGTCCATCTGCGCGGCGCCGGTGAACTGGCCGCCGCGCACCTGGAGAGTGAGCTGGTTGAGGTAATTGTTGTACGCCAGTGGCAGGCCTTTGACGGTGACGCCCGCCTTGCTGCCGTACCCGCTCATCAGTTGCTCGATCTTGGCCTTGGAGGCGTTGTCGGCCAGGCTCCAGGACGCGAACGAGAAGTCGGTGGCGGACGTGGCCTTGTCCTCCTCGGGGCCGTCCGCGCTCGGCGCGCAGGCGGCCAGGCCGCCGAGGCCGAGGGCGCCGGCGCCGACTCCGACGAGGCGGAGCATGTCCCTGCGGGACAGGTTGCTGTTCACTGCTGAACCTCCGGGACGGGTGGGTTTATCCCTTGATGGCGCCGGCGGTGATGCCGCCGACCAGGAACCGTTGCAATGCGATGAACGCGACCACGACGGGCAGCGACGCGAGCAGCGAGGCGGCCATGAGCTCGGCCCACTGCGCGGTCGCCTCGCCAAGGAACGCGTTCACCAGGCCGGGTGGCAGTGTCGTCTTCTCGCGTCCGGCCAGGGTGAGGGCGAAGATGAAGTCGTTCCAGCCGCGGACGAACGCGAACAGCCCGGCGGCGATGAGGCCGGGTGCCGACAGCGGCAGGATGACCGAGTGGATGGTGCGCAGCCGGGACGCGCCGTCGACGCGGGCGGCTTCGACGAGGGTGTCGGGGATGGTGTCGAAGAAGCCCTTGAGCATCCAGACGCAGAGCGGCAGCGTGAAGGTGGTGAACGACAGCACCAGCGCGGTGTAGGTGTCGAGCAGGTGGTAGGCGCTGAACAGGGCGTACAGGGTGACCAGCAGGAGCGCCTGGGGAAACATCTGCGAGGACAGCACGAAGTACATGAGGCTGCGTCGGCCGCGGAAGCGGAACTTGGAGAAGGCGTAGCCCATGTATGCGGAGACGATGACGCTCAGCACCGCGGTGACGATGGAGACCACCAGGCTGTTGACCAGGTAACGGGCCAGATCGGGTTCGTCGGCGAGGCGCGTGAAGTTCTCCAGCGTGAGCTCGGTGGGCACGAACGACGGCGGGTAGCGGAAGGTCTCCTGGGCCGGGGTGAACGCGGTGGCGAGCATCCAGTAGACCGGCAGCAGCCCGAAGCCGCCGAGGATGACGACGGCGGTCCATGCCGCGGCGCGGGACCCGCGGCTCTCCCGTGCGGAGCGCTTGCTCACAGCTGTCCCTCCCGCTCGGACCGGCGGACGTAGATCGCGACCATGACGAGCAGCAGCACCATCCAGAGCAGGCCGAGTGCGCCGGCCCGGCCGAGGTCGAAGCCCTGGAAGGCGGTCTCGTAGACCGCGGTGGCGAAGGTTTCCGTGGCGCCGGCGGGGCCGCCGCCGGTCATCACGTAGATCAGGTCGAAGTGCTGGAAGTTCCAGATTTGTTCCAGCAGCAGGACGATGCCGATGATGCCGCGCAGGTGCGGTAGGGTGACGGCGAAGAACCGCTGCACCGCGCCCGCGCCGTCGGTCTCGGCCGCCTCGTGCAGCTCGACCGGTACGGTCTGCAGCCCGGCGAGCAGCATCACCATGATCCACGGGAAGCTGGCCCACGTCTTAGCGACGATGACCGCGGTCATCGCGGTGCCCGAGCCGGCGAGCCAGGCCTGCGGGGAGTCGATCAGGCCGAGCGCCTCCAGTGCACCGTTGGCGAGGCCGTAGTTCGCGTTGAAGATCCACATCCAGAGGAACGAGACGACGACGCTGGGCACCAGCCACGGGATGAGCAGCAGGCCACGGAGGGCGGCGCGACCGCGGATGCGGGTGTTCAGGGCGAGCGCGAGGGCCAGGCCGACGAGGAACGGTGCGATCGTGGCGCCGACGGTGAAGACCAGGGTCTGCCACAGCAACCGCCAGAAGTCGCCGCCGAGCAACTCGGTGATGTTCTGCAGGCCGACGAACCTGCGACCGGGTTCCACCAGGCTCTGCTCGAAGAACGCGGTGACCATTGAGGCCACCAGCGGGTACACGACGATCGCCGCGAGCATCGCCAGGCCGGGAAGCATCAGCAGCGCGGCGAACGCGCCGTCGCCGAGCCGCCGCGGCGGCCGGTCGCCCGCGGGTCGGGACGCCGGCACGCGTCCGGTGGTCCCGGGACGGGCGGTCTTGGTGCTCATCGCACTGCCTGCATCCGCGGGGGGACGCGGTCGGCGGGGCCGAGGTAACCCAGCCCGGTGCTGATGGCGTCGGCGGCTTCGATGACCATGCGGGACAGCTCGGCCTCCCGGGTGTCCAGGGCGATCGCGGAGAGCGGTCCGGAGACCGACAGCGCGGCGCACACGGTGCCGGTGTGGTCGAGGATCGGAGACGCGATACAGGCGCGGCCCAGTGCCAGTTCCTCGACCTCGGTGGCGTAGCGGCGCTGGGCGGCCTGTGCGACGGCCTCGTCCAGCGCGGCGTGATCGGTGATGGTGGACGGGGTGTACGCACGCAGGTCGGGCAGGAGGGCCCGGCGTTGTTCGGGGTCGGTGCCGATGAGCAGGCATTTCCCGATTCCCGTGGCGTGCAGCGGGTTGTGCTGGCCGATGAGGACGAACGACCGCGGGGCGAGGGTGCCCTCGAAGTTGCACAGGTAGAACAGCGTCGCGCCGCTGCGGACGGCCACGTTGGCGCCGAGGCCGAGCTCGGCGGCGAGGTTCTGCGCCCGCTGGCGGGCCTCGCGGTGCACCGGGTGGCTGTTGAGGGCGACGCCCGCCATCGTGATGAGCGCGGGGCCGAGCTGGTAGAGGCCGCTGAGCTGGTCGCGCTGCACGAGGTCGCAGCCCTCGAGTGTGGCCAGTAGGCGGGACGCGGTCGACTGGCCGAGGCCGGCGTGACGGGCGACGTCGGAGACCCGCAGCGCGGGCTGGCCGGCGAGGAAGGCGTTCAGCACGGAGGCCGCCTTCTCGACGCTTTGGTTGGTGCCCTGATCACTTGCCACCGGCATCTCCTTCTGGACGCCCATCCATTGCTGTGCAAGAGTGGCCCCCATGTTGCATCGTGTCAACCGCCGATTGCATACGAGTTGCAGGATCGTGGCGCAGAGGCGCTCCCGTGGCGTCTGATCATGCATTTCCAGTCGTCGATCGGATTGTCGACCCGTTCGACGCGAACGTGGAACTCGACGGTCGCGGCCAGCCCGACGGGCGGCACCTGCTCGGGGCGCCGCTAGCGGCGATGATCGGCAACCACGCGGTCCGCACCGCGGTGCGACTGCCCGAGCCGCGGCACGGCGCCGACGTCAGCACCGCGGAGCTGCGGGTCAACGCCGACGCCGCGCAGTGGTACGCGGTCCGCCTGCGGGTCCGCACCGGGGTGCGGTACCTGTCGGTGCTGCGCCACGCCGGCGGGCGCGACGAGCTGCTCGCCGACGACATCCTGGCCTTCGACTTCGACCGGTGGCTCCCCGTCGAGGTAACTGTCGTGGACGGCCGGATCACGGTCACGGTCGACGGACGCACCGCGGCGACGGCCTCCGATCCCGACCCGATCGAGGGGGGCGGCGTCGGGTTCGGGGCCGCCGGGACCGTCGCCGGCTTCGGCCCGGTCGAGGTGGTCGACCTGGGCCCCCGCACGGCCCCCGCCCACCGACGTCCGGCCACCGACATCGACCCGGCCGCCGCCGTCGTCGAGCCGTACACCGCGGTGGAGGGCGCCGCGTACCGCCTGGACGTCGCGGCCGTGCGCTGGGACGACCGGTCGGGGTACGCCGCGCAGCTGCTGATCCGGGGCGAGCGCGGCTGGGAACCCGCCGGCGAGCCGCTCGGCGAGCGGTGGCTGGTGCTGCACGGCGACGGCGGTAGCCGGCGCGATCTCCAACGCAGCCTCGACGCGCACCCCGTACGGTTCGACGCGGTCGAACCGCTCGGCGCGAACGCGGTGCGGCTGCGCGGCGGCGGCGACCTGTTCACCCTCACGGTCACCTGGCGGTTGGCGGGGCCGCATCCGTTGGTCGACATCGCGCTGACCCCACGGGTCGACGGCCGGTTCGTGGTCGCCTACCGGGCCTTCGCCGCCACCCACGAGGACGACGTCGACGAGGTGCTGTGCGGTCCGTTGCGGCACGCCCGGATGATCGGCGGGCCCGCCTCGGTGGGCCGCGACGAGTTGTTCGCGCCGATGTGCCTGGTGCAGCGCGGGCCCGTCACCACCGGCCTGTTCGCCCCCGCTACCGAGCTGCCGTTCGAGTACGAGTCGGGTCGCGGCGACGACGACCAGCCGTTCGGGATGGCCCTGCGCACCCCCGACGGGCGAGTTCAGCCGACCCTCTACGCCCCGCAGTACGGGCGGCGGGCCGACCTGCGCGCCGGCGAACCGTACCGGTTCACCGTCGGCCTCTACGCCGCACGCACCGAGCTGTACGACGCCTACCGTGACCTGCTGCGCGGTGAGTACGGCTACTACGCATACCGGCGCAATGTCCACGCCTCACTCACCGACACCGTGCACCACCTCATCGACCTGATGAAGGCCGGCCCGACCAGCGACGACCGGGTCGACTACCAGGGCTCGCCGAGCGGCTGGTGGAGCCGCGCCAAGGGCTTCATCGACATCGAGAACGACCAGGCCGTCCGTGCCACCACCACCTCGGTGCTGCTCGGTGCCTATCTGCTGACCGGCGACGACGAGCTGTACGAGGAAAGGGCGCTACCGACGGCCGAGTTCCACCTGTCGCGCAACGCGTACGGCTGGACGCCGCGCGCGGACGCCACGGTCTACGGCGACCCGACGAAGAACATGCTGTGCGGCACCCCGTTCGGCGCGCCCGCCCTCGCCCCGCTGCACACGCTGTCCCGGGGTGCCCTCACCGCCGCCCGCGAGCTGGCACTGTCCTCACTCGACGCGCAGGACTACTGGCTCAAGCGCAGCCCGATGAGCGCACCGCTGGCCGCGTACCGGATGACCCGCGACGCCACCTGGCGGCAGCAGGCCGAGGAAGCCGCCGACCGGTACGTCGCCGAAGAACTCGGCCAGCCGTACGACGGCGAGGCCGACCCGCACGACTTCGCCATCTACTACTGCCGTGCCTGGGTCGACCTGCTGGAGATGTACGAAGAGACCGGCCGCGCGCACTACCTGGACGCCGCGTACGCCGAGGCGAAGCGTTTCGTCACCATGGTCTTCGCCCGACCGGTGCCCGACGCCACGGTGACCGTGCCGCAGCGGCCCCTGTTCGTCGACCGGCAGATCGAGCTCAGCGGCTGGTGGGACCCTGCCGCCCTGTACCCGTATCCGGTCACCGACGTGCCCGACGAGGAGGTGCCGGCCTGGCAGGTGTCGCCGACCGGACTGAGCATCGAGGCCATCAACACCTACCGGTTCAACGGGTTCACCCTCAACCCGGCGTGGGCGCCGTTCCTGCTCCGGCTCGCCGCTCACACCAGCGACGACCTGCTGCGGGACGTGGCGCACAACGCGCTGGTCGGACGGTTCACGAACTACCCCGGCTACTACTACCGACAGTTCACCGCGCACCACCTGCGCCCGGACTTCCCCTACACCGGGCCGTTCGGCAACACCACCGTCTACTACCACCACGCGCCGGCCCAGCTCGGCATGGCCATCGACTACCTGATCGCCGAGCACGAGACCCGCTCCGGCGGCGCAATCCACTTCCCGGCCGAGTTCGAGCAGAACTACGTCTGGTTCGCCTACCGCATCTACGGCCACCGACCGGGCCGCTTCCACGGTGCGGACGGCGTCTGGCTCTGGCTGCCAAAGGGGCTCGTACGCCTGGACACCGAGCAGGTCAACTGGATCGCCGCCGAGGGCGGTGACGTGCTCTGCGTGAGTCTCACCAACGCCGCGGCGGCCCCGACGACGGTGACCGTGACGCTGGACGCGGCGCGGGTGCCGATGACCCCGGGGGTGCCGTACCGGGCGGCCGTGATCCGAGACCGCGGCGAAGCGGAACCGGCCAGCGTCGTCGACCAACGGCTCACCGTCAACATCTCCGGGCACGGCATCACCGCCGTCATCGTCTACGGCGTCGGCCCGCTGGACGTGCCGTTGCACCGCACGGACGCCACGCCCGTCGGTGCGCATCACTTCGACGACGGCCCGGTCGGCCCGGTGCGCGGCATTCTGATCCCCAAGCCGGACGGCAGCCGCTACCACGCGTACGTGCAGGCGGCCACCAGCGACGCCGCGACCCTGCACTGGTCCCTCGACGACGGCGCCACGTGGCAGCACCTCGACCGCACGGTCTACCCCAATGAGTGGACCGTGCCGGTGGACGAGCTGTCGGCCGGGTTCACGTACACGGTGCAGGTCGGTGACCGGCGGTCCCGCCCGGTACGGCTGGTCTGCGGCAAGGAGGCATGATGCGGGTCCGCGCGGTGCACACCCACGTGCTGAAGGTGCGCGCCGACGAGGCGTACCTGGGGCCGAAGCAGGACGGCGGTGCGATCGGCAGCGGCTACGAGGTGCGCGAACCATGGCGCAGCCTCTACTCCTCCCGATACGAGACCCTGTTGGTGGAGGTGGTGGCCGAGGACGGCACCACCGGCTGGGGGGAGGCCCTCGCCCCGGTGGCGCCGGAGGTGCCGGCCGCCATCGTCGACCTGCTCATCGCCCCGGTACTGGTCGGCATGGACGCCACCGCCCCCCGCCCGGCCTGGCACCGGCTGCGCGACCTGATGCGTGAGCGCGGGCACCTGGTCGGCCACCAGGCGGATGCCCTCGCCGCCGTCGACATCGCGCTGTGGGACCTCGCCGGCCGGCTGGCCGGGCTCGGTGTCGCGCAGCTGCTCGGCGGCGCGTTCCGTACCCGCCTGCCCACGTACGTCTCCGGACTGCCCCGGCCCACCGATCCCGAGCGGGCGGCCCTGGCCCGTGACTGGGTGGACCGCGGAGCCACCGCAGTCAAGCTGCACCTGGGTCACGGCGTCGCCGCCGACCTCGCGACCGTCGATGCCGTGCGGAACAGCGCCCCCGACCTGCGGGTCGCGGTCGACGGGCACTGGGCGTACGGGGTGGACGAGGCCGTCGCGCTGGCCCAGGGACTCGCCGAACGGGGTGCCTGGTTCCTGGAGGCACCGCTGGCGCCGGAGGACATCGCCGGGCACGCCGAACTGGCCGCGCGTGCCGCGCTGCCGGTCGCGGTCGGCGAGACGCTGCGCAACCGGTACGAGTTCGCGCAGTGGCTGGATGCCCGGGCGTTACGGATCGCCCAGCCGGACGTGGCCCGTACCGGCATCACCGAGGCGATGGCGATCGCCGAACTGTGCGCTGCCCGGCATGTGCCCGTCGCACCGCACCACTCGGTCGGCATGGGTGTCTCCCTGGCGGCCGGCCTGCATGTCGCCGCGGTAGTCGCCGACCTCGCCGCGTTCGAGTACCAGCCGAGCTCCACCGAGGTCGGATCCCGCATCCTCACCGGGCCGGTGCCCGTGCACCCGGCCGCGTTCGATCTGCCCGCGGGACCCGGTCTCGGCGTCAACGTCGACGCCGAGGCGGTTCGCGCCCTGGCCAAGGAGTCCTGAGTGCCCCACACCGTGCACGGTCTCGTGCCGATCCTCGCTACCCCGTTCGAGTCCGACGGCGCCCTCGATCTGCCCAGCCTGCGTCGGCTGACCGAGTTCCAGCTCGCCAGCGGCGTCACCGGCGTCGCCGTCTTCGGCATGGCGAGCGAAGGCTTCGCGCTCACCACCGAGGAGCGGGCCCAGATCCTCACAGCCGTCACCGAGGTAGTCGCCGGCGCGGTCCCGGTCGTCGCCGGGGTCAACGGCACGTCGACAGTGACCGCGATTGAACAGGCCGGCGCCGCGGTGGCCGGTGGGGCCTCCGCACTGATGGTGCTTCCTCCGTTCATGGTGAAGCCGACCCCCGATCAGCTGCTCACCTTCTACGCCGATGTGGCCGCCGCCACCGGGGTCGAGGTCATGGTCCAGGACGCGCCCGGCGCCACCGGTGTCACGATGCCGCCCGTCCTCATCGCCGAACTCGGCAAACTTGACGGCGTCACCTCCGTCAAGGTCGAATCGCCGCCGACCGCGCCCAAGGTCGCCGCGGTGGTCGCCGCCCGCGCCGACGACCGCTTCGCCGTGCTCGGCGGCCAGAACGCCCAGTTCTGCCTGGAGGAGTACGCCCGTGGAGCGATCGGCACCATGCCCGCCTGCGAGTTCCCCGACCTGCTCGGTCCGGTGCTCGCCGACTGGCAAGCCGGCCGGCACGCCGACGCCCGAGCCGAGTTCGCCCGGCTGCTGCCACTGATCCTCTTCGGACTTCAGCAGGGCATCGCCTGGGCGGTGCACAAGGAGGTGCTGGTGCGGCGTGGCCTCATCGCCGACGCCACCGTACGGTCGCCGGCCCGCCCGCTCGACCCGGCCAGCCGCGACTCGCTCGCCGCGATCCTCGCCGACCTCGGACTTGCCCGGTGAGCGGACGCGGCATCCTCGTCATCGGCGGCTCCTCGCCGATCGGCACCGCGATCGCCCGCACCTTCACCGAAGCCGGCGATCGCGTGGTGGGCGTCTCCCTCGAGCAGCACAGCGACCCGGCCTTCGCGGCAGAGCTGGTGGCCGACTGCGCCGACCCGGAGGCTGCGGCCCGCGCCGTCGCCGAGGCCCACCGCATCCTCGGCCGGCTCGACGTCGTGGTGCCCGCCGCCGCGGTCATGCCGGTCGCCGCGGCGACGCGGACCACCGACGTGCAGTGGCGGGCGGCCATCGACGTGACCCTCGGCTCGACGTTCTACGTCGTCCGCGCGGCCCTGCCCCTGCTACCGCGCGGCGGCGCCGTCGTCGCGGTCAGCTCGGTCAACGCGAACCTCGCCGCGCCCGGCCTGCCCGGCTACGCGGCCGCGAAAGCCGGCGTGGAGGGACTCGTGCGCCAGCTAGCTCTGGAGTACGGTCCAGCGGGGGTCCGCGTCAACGCTGTCGCTCCGGGCATGATCGGCAAGGCTGACCTGCCCTCGGTCACCGAAGGGTATCCACTGCGGCGAGTCGGCCGACCCGACGACGTCGCCGCCGCCGTGGCCTTCCTCGCCTCCCCAGGGGCGGATTTCATCACCGGCGTCGTCCTGCCGGTCGACGGAGGCCTGTCCATCGCCTCACCGGCGGCGTGGCTCCGCCCCGATCTACGGGCGAGATGGCTGTGACGCCCGAGGACCCCGACTGGTCGGTGGTGGGCGATCTGCGCTGTGAGCTGGGGGAGTGCCCGGTCTGGGACGCCGCTCTCGCCCTTCTGCGGCTGGTGGACATCGACGGCCGCCGGCTCTGGACCCTCGATCCCGCCACCGGCGCCGCCTCCGCCGTGACGTGTGGTCGGGCGGTCACCGCCCTTGTACCGCGGGCCGACGGGGGGTGGCTCGGGGTCTCCGGGCGGGACATCGGTGCCCTCGACCCCGCCGACGGGATCTTTCAACCATTGCTGTCGCTACCCGGGCCGGTCGACCTGGCGCTGAACGACGCGGTGTGCGGACGCGACGGCAACCTCTACGTCGGGTCGATCGACCGGACGCGGGCCGAACGCGCGTCCCTGTACGTGATGGATCAGGACCTGAATCATGTCGTCCTTGCCGGATGCGTGGGCGCGTCCAACGGCGTCGACACCAGCCCGGACGGTCGCATCCTCTACCACGCTGACACGTTCGCCGACACGGTGACGGCGTACGAGAGGCGCGGCACTCGGGCCGCCGCGGTCCGGGTCGCGCACCCCGACGGGATCGCCGTCGACGCCGACGGCGGAGTCTGGGTGGCGTCGTGGGGATCCGGCATGCTGTTCCGCTACACGCCCGGGCTCGTCCCGGACCGCGCGTTACGCGTGCCCGCGCCGCTGGTCACGAACGTGTCGTTCGGCGGTCCTGACTACCGCTGGATGTTCGTCACCACCGCCCGGTCGGACGGCGCCGAGGTGTCCGGAGCGGTGTTCGCTGCGGACGTCGGCGTAGCCGGTCTTCCGCCCGCCCGGTTCGCCGTCCAGCACTGATGGCCGCTGCCTTCGACGACGAGGTTCTCTCCCGCATCTGGCCTGCCCGTCGAGAACACGCATTCCTACGGCACCCGGTTGAGACATCGACGGAGGATGTCAGCCTGTCCTCCCAAGCTTGCGTCGACGGGGGAGCGGGTTGAGAGCAACGGAGGGTGTGCGAACGGCGCTGACACGCATAGAACGGCGGCCAACTGCAGCCAACGGCACCTACCCTCTCCTGCGGCTTTGCTCCGGATCCGGCAGCAGGCTGAAAGCAGTAGCGTGCCCTGAACGACTTCGAAGGGCACCCAACCGCACCGCACCGCACTCAACTGCACCGAGCCCTAGCTGTGACTCGTCGTTACCACAGGTCAGAGCGGGTGCGGCGTCCTGTTTCACACGGGTACTCAACGGCTTGAAAGTACGTCAACTGCTGTCTATCCCGCCTGATGAAGGAGCGTGAGCAGGTCACGGCGTTAACGATCGGGTGCGGCAGCTGAGCCTTGCAATGGGCAGCGGTGCAGTTGCAGCCCGTCCAAGCTCAGCAGACCAGCTGCCACCTTAGCTGCGCTGCCACTTATGATGGCGCGATGTCGCTCGCAGTGCGCTGGACTCGGCTGCTGATGGTGGTATCGGCAGCCGGCTTTGCAGCCGCGGCCTTCGCAATCCGCGCCACGATGGAGGGGCCCATCGAACAGTACGCTGGCGCCGCCTTGTCCGCGGCCATCGTCTACACGATCGTGATCTTCATATGGCCGCTGATCTCTCCACTGGCCGCCAGCGGCGCCGCGATCGCATACTGCTGGTTCATCGAATTTGCACAGCTCACCCCCATACCCGCGGCACTCTCCCAACGCAGCTGGCTCGCGCGCCAGCTGCTAGGTGCCCAGTTCGACCTCATTGATGTTGCCTGGTACCCCGTCGGCGTCATCCCATTGGTCGCCGCGCATTGGTTCCTCAATGCCCGCGCACATTCCCAAACGAACCCGACACCTGCTCAGCGTTAGATTAAGGTCGCGCCGGGCGATCCGGTGCTCCGGTCCTGCGGCCGCGACACCCTTGCGTGCGGTCGCAATGGCAGCAGGACCTGTTGGGAATCGAGGAAGGTGCCGCTTCGGCGCCGGCAGACGGCGGCTCCGGGGCGAGGCGCCGATGGTCATCGTGCCAACACGACCACGATTATGGCGAGGCACGCGATCGGCAAGGTGATTCCGCCGAACATGGCGAACGGCCACAAGTCGCCTGTTGATTGCCGTCGGTGAGGAAGGGGCTGAGTAGGCAAGTTCCAGCTCGGCGGTGCTGCCGTGCCGTTGTGGCGGCCCGGCCAGTGTGGCGGTGGGGTGCGCGGGGTCGGCCTGGACATGTGATTGGGTTGCCTCCCACGCGCGTCATGGTGCGCTGATCGGTTTTGAACGGGCGGAACCGCGGGGGTCGGGCGGTCCCGCCCGTCTACGAGGCCTCGCACCCGGCCTTCCAACATTGATAGGCGCTGCCCGTCGATGGTGCGTTACAGCGTTGCGCGCCAGGGAGGGCTGCCTGTTCCGCTCTCTTCACTGGGACGGCCGTTCGCGGGCCCGGCGGGGGGCTGAGTTGAGCGAGCGCAGCCTGCCGTCGGGCCCGCTGGGGCACTGTGTCTACTTCGCCAACCCGAATCCACCGATGGTGATCGTGAGGTTCTCAGCCAGTAGCTTGCGAATCTGCGCGCCATGCGGAGTGGCCCAGTCCCTGGCGAGTTCGCCGAGGACCGCGGCGGTGGTGATCAGGTTGACGCCGGCCTGAATCATGCGCAGTCGGGCGATTTCTTCGGAGTACTGGAACACCGACCCTCCAGCGTCGAGCACCGCGTAGACCTCGTATCCGGCCTGCTTGGTGCTGAGGGCGGTGTAGACCAGGCATCCGTCGTTGGTGGTGCCGGCCATGATCAGGGTCCGGCTACCGGTGGCCTCGACTGCCCGCACGAAGTCCGGGTCGTCCCAGGAGTCCGATGCCGGTGCGCTTGATCCGGTTCGCGTAGGCCTCCGGGCTGATCTCCTTCAGCCCGGGCATCCACCAGTCCTTGTTGTCGTCCTCGGTGCTGCTGGCCCAGAGGTTGGGCATGCCGAGGATCTTGGCCGCCTTGACCAGGGTGATGCTGTTCAACTTGGCGACCTCGGGCGACTGGGTCTTGATGAATCCCATCGAGATGACCTGGTGGTCGATCAGGATCAGAGCACTGTCCTGCGCCTTCGGGTTTGTCATGGTTTGTAACCCCACGTCGGTATGGCGAACCCTCTTGGGCCCATCGCTTGTTCCCCCGAGCGGTTGGCTCGGGAAGCTAGCGAGATATGCCGGGCGGGATGTCGCCGGCGGGGTTCCGGAAGGGCTGTCAGGCGGTGCCAGGCTCGGGCTATGCGCAGCCGTCCGGGGTGCAGACGCCATCGGTGCCAGCGACGACCGGCAGCGACTGCGGCGTGGGGTGGCTTTCGTCCCATGCCTTGGTGATCACCGCCAGCAGGTCATCGGTACCGATGGCCCCGGGGACGGCGAAGCGGCCATCGAACACGAGGAACGGCGCGCCACGGGCGCCGAGGCGCTGCGCCTCACGCTGGTCGGCCGTCACGCGGGCCCGGTAACGGCGGCTGCGCAGTGCCTCGGCTGCCTCCGTACGGTCCAGGCCCACCTCGGCGGCGAAGTCGAGAACCTCGTCGGCGGTCCACAGGTTGCGGGCCTGCGTCGCCGCAAGCAGGAACGCGATGATCGCGACGCAGACCACGAACAGCAGCCCCGCGTCTTGTCCTGTCCCGCGGCGACGTGCGTCTTGATCGCACGCAGCGCGCCATAGCTGTCGCCCTCATCGATGGTGAGCACGGCGGTGAGGGCATTGGCGAGGTCGATCAACATGCCGCACCACAGCTGAGAGAAATGGGCGGTGACAAACCCGACGATCAGCCGGGGGATGAGGTCCTTGATCGTGTAGCGGGACTTCTCGCTGCCACCGGCGGTCATGGTCAGCATCCCGGCGGCGATGAACGTCAGCACGAAGACGCTGTCGACGACCAGGATCGAACGGCCGGTCAACGCCTGTACCTGCGGCAGGGCGGTGACGTTAGGGGTGATCAGCAGCGCGCTGCTGATCACCCCGATCAGTGCGTCCAAGGTCGCGAGGATCACCGTCGTCAGCCAGTCGAGGATCTGCTCGAGCAGCCAATCCATGTCAACCCTCGACGATGGACTGGACGATGTCCAGCAGCACCGGTGCGAGGACCGCGAGGCCGTAGCCGACCAGGGCGTTCTTCAGCGCGCCCTTGGCCTTCTCGACCTGCACCGGGTCGCCGCCCGCGGTGGCCCAGTAGACGCCGGTGAGGACGAGGAACAGGGTCGCCAGGGCGGCAAGGATGCCCATCGGCCACGTCTGCAGATTGCCGATCACGACCGGCAGCGAGTTCGCCGCAACCGAGATCGGTAGGCCGGTATTGGCGTACGCGGCTGCGGGCACGGACAGCGAGAGTGCGACCGGTGCCGACGCGGCGGCGACACGACCGGCCAGGCGAATGGTGCGCTGGTGAATGAGGGCACGCAGGCGTGCCGGGGGGGCGAGACATGAGTAGGTCACCTCCGGCCCCGCCGCCGTCACCAGAGGCGAGGCGGCGGGGCGTTAGCGGGTGGTCGAAGGGACCGTCGCCGGGCACACGGGAGGGGACGCGGGAAGCCGCAGTGGCCTCGGGAGGAGCTCGTCCTCCCTCGCGGGTTGCGGTGTTCGATGAGATGTCGGCGCACAAAGCACTGCGCGGCACCCGAGGCGTCCAGCTCGTGGCGGCCCGATGTCCGGGCCCGGCGGCGGGCGGAACCCTCCGAGCACCCAACAGGGGGGTTGGGACGGGAAGAATTCCGCACCCTCGAACCCGCGTATGTGTGCTCTGGCGAACACGGTCCCCGCTCACAGCGGCTCACAACGCGGCCCTTATGCCTCACGCCGCAAACCCGCGCGAACCTCGACCGGCACCCGAACGGCATCCCCGCCGCCTACATGGCCTCCGGGGCGTCGCGACAATGACAAGCGGATCTGCCGACGAGCGGATGTCCGATCTTGGCAAGTTCCTGTTGACCTCAACTAGAGTTCAGATGCTTCACTTCGGCCATGAATCTTGACGGCCTGCGCGTCGCCATCACCGGTGCCGCACGTGACACCGGACGACTACTGGCCGAAGCCTTCGCCGAGCGCGGTGCACAGATCTTCCTCTCGGCCCGCGACCTGGCTGCGGCCGAGCATGTTGCGGATGCGATCAGCCAGCGGGGGCCAGGTCGGGCTGATGCATTTCACTGCGACCTCGCCGTACCGGAGTCGGTGCGCGCGTTCGCCGCTGCCGTGGCCGGCCGGACGACGCACCTCGATGTGCTGATCAACAACGGTGCCCCATACATCGAAGGTGACGACCTGGGAGACGTCTCGGACGACAAGATCGAAAGCGTGATGGCTGCGGGCGGGACCGGCACCATGCTGTTGACCAAACATCTGCTGCCGCTGCTGCGGGCATCGTCGCGGCCCGACATCGTCAACATGATCTCCGCTTGCGGCGAGGTAGGGCACCGACGTTCTGGCGCGCATCCAACGTTCTACGCCGCCAAGCATGCCCACGCGGGGCTCGCTGAGATCCTGTCGCACCGGCTCCGGCCAGAAGGGATTCGGGTGATTTCGCTGTTTCCGCCGGACTTCGTTCAGGACGGGCCGCGACATGTGAACAGCGACCTCACCGCGCGGTCGGTCGTCGACTGCGTGCTTTTCGCGGTTGGCCAACCACGAGACTGTTTCATTCGCGAGTTCCACTTCGAGCAGGTTCGGCGGGCGTCCACACCCTGACCGCTCACTGCTCGAAGCAGCCCCGAGCCCGGTCGAGGGCCCTCTGCAGAGATCCGCCCTTGAGACTGTCACCGTCTGAACCGAGGTCAGGTGCGCGGATCTGGCGCCGACCGGGCGTTGCGTAGCGCCACCGCTGGTGGTCTAGGAGACCGTGGGAGACGTGTTGGAGACTGACGGCGGTAGCCCGTAAATGCCGGTCGCAGTCACGATGGCATCGTCGATCGTGTTCGGGTCGATGCTCCAGCGACCGGCCATCGTCATCACGTCGAACTCGGACGGCGTCGTGGCGTACCAGGCTGTCCACTCATCGTCCGACCAGTGTTCCCGCCCGGGCTCCGTACCGCGAATGCCGATGCCCAACTCGACTTCATCGACTGTCGGACCACCGAGGAACAGCGGCACCTCGCCTCGCTCTCCGATGAAGCAGTAGGCGCGCAACAGCTCACCATCCTGGGCCCGGGCCCAGGCGTGATAGTCCGGGACCCGCTCGCTGGCGAAAAACTGCACCTCGCCCAGGTGCCTGCTCAGCTCCCTGAGCCAGTCGGGGAAGGGTGGCTCCGTCGCGTCGAACCCCGCCGGCACATGCAGCCGGCCGTGGGCGAGGGTCCAGCCTGGCACCGGCGCGGCCACATACACGCCATACCGGTACGCCCGGTCGGTGCCGGTGCTCCAGTCGAGGACCTCCCGGTCGTGCAGCTCAAGCGCATTGGCGACCTCCCCAGGGGTCCGGTCCCGGACAGCCAGCCACGATGTCTTAAAACCGAACCCGGCCACGCTGTCCATGATCCCAGGAACCTCTTCGCGGCTGGCCGGAGACATGCGGATCTGCCGTGACCCGCGCGGACGTGCCTCCTAGCGAGGTTGTACAGGGATGGTTGGCTTGGCCCGTGAGATCCGACTTCGAAGACTGGGCACGCCGTACCTTTTCCAGGTGGAACGCCATCACCATTGCTGCCACCATCCTCGGCGTGCTCCTGTTCGGCATTGGGCTCATGACGGCGTCGCGGTAAGGTCACCCGCGCCGTCCTCTCATGTCGTGCCGCGAGCAGCAGCGCCGCGCAGCACCGGCCACAACGACGGTGTGGACGCTATCGCCGAACGACGGCCAGCTCCAGCATTGCCGGGCCTGCGACCCGGGGGCGGAGCTGGACTAACGATCGGCGCCGCTGTCACACCACCGGGTCATCGCCGTTTCGTCACCGGGCAGGTTGTAGGCGCCCAGCAGCATGCTGACCATCATGCCGTCGTTCAGGATTCCGCTGCGTTGCAGCCCGACGACGGCGGTGCGCTGATCGTCGCTCAGTTCGGTGAAGGCGGTGCCGTCCGCTACTGGGCCGTTGGGAAAGGCGGTGTCGAGGGCAGCACGCATCAGCAGGTAGCGATCGGTGTCGTCAGCTGGCGCGTTCAGCCGGTCGATGAGGATCTGCACCCGGTCCGGGGCGAACGACGGGTCGAGGTCTCGCACGGTGAGCGCGGCGAACGTGGCCATGTCGCCGTGGAGGAACGGCCAGTACGGGATCGGTCCGACGGCTCCGGATAGGCAGCCGTACAGCTCTTCGATCAGCGGCCGGTCGGGGCGCGACACCAGACGGGCCAGCCCCAGCACCGCCGACCAGCGCTCTCCCCGGTTGTCGCTGCCGCGACGGGCCGACAACGCGTTGACCAGCTCAGAATTGTCGACGCTGCCGCACAGCCCCGCGGCCACACACGCGACCGCTGCGACCACGGGCTCCGGTTCGGAGCCGATCAGGCGGGCCAGGGCCGGCGCGATCGACTCCCGCTCTTCGGGGAACCAGGCCAGCAGGTGCGCGGCGTGCAGCCGCACCGGGGGCTCAGGAGACGCCAGGGCGGCGATGTACGCGGGCACGCCGGCTCGGGCCGCGTCGTAGGCCGCGATCTGCCACCGCGCGGCGTCGCGGTCGCTCTCCACGTCGGAGAACTCGTTGCGACGCGCTCGGGCCCGACGCTCGTGGTCAGTGCTTCCCGCTGCCGCCCATTCGGCCTGCTCCCGTTCCAACTGAACTCGGGTGAGGTGGCCCTGGCGCTCCACCTCACGCCGCGCGTTCGCCACGTCGGGGCGGTCGATCAGCCAGGAACTCTCGTCCCCTACCGCGATGGCCGCCAGTACCTGACAGGCGGCGAAGCGGTCCGGCGCCTTCGGATCGGCGACGATCTCGACCAGGAACGGCGTGGCGACCGCGCTCGCTTCGTACCGTGAGCCCTGGTGCACGAGGAGCTTCATCAGCCTCTGGTAGGCGCTGCGGCGGGCCTCTCGGTCGCGGGAGCGTAGCCGGCCCAGCAGGTCGGGCACCTCCACCGCCGGCCCGTACGCGTGCTGCACCGCGCTCCAGTCGACCGCATCCCATGATCTTTTTCGTCGCCACACCGGCAGCAGGCTATAGCTCTCTGCCGCTCGCCGTCCGCCCCACGATCTGCGGAAGGGGACCCACATCTGGTCAACAGCGGCGCAAAGGGCCGAGGGAAACGGAGGGCCACCCGCGCACGAGCGAGCCAGGCGACCACGTTGCGTCGGGACTCCGCGTAAGGGTCGCCATCCCGGCCAGGAATGGCGTCACCCCCCTTGCCGAAGCACGGCCAGTGCGGGTGGCCAAGCGGTGCCCAGCTTGATGGGCGGGCTCGTCAGCCGCCTGCTGGCTGGTCACGCCGGTCAGCAGTCCTGCGGCGAGGGCGTCGGCGAGGCGGGTGTCGATGCGTCCCAGCCGCATACACAATGCGTCGACGGTGATGCCGAGGCGGGCGGCGGCCGGTTCGATCGGCCGCCGCCCGAGCCGGATGTCGATGTAGGGCTGCTCGTCCTCCTGGTCGAGGATGCCCAGCCCGACCGCCCGTCGGACGAGCAGGCGGCCTGCGGTGGGCGGGTTGCCGGCGGCGTCGGTCGGTCGGCCGCCTGCGGCTGGATGGGACGGTTGTTCCCTCACCGGTCGGCTCGGCTTGGCCGTCGCCTCTGGCTTCTTTCCCGCGTCTGACCCTTTTCCGGTGCCAGGCCCGTTCCCTGCGCCGGGCTCGTTCTCGCCTCTGGGCCCAGTTTCCCGGGCGATGCGCTGGCAGTACCCCTTGACCTTCCCCGCGCCCCCGGCCGCTGCGACCAGCGGCGCGAACCGTCGAGTCTGCAGTGCCTCTTCCCGCTGGGCTGGCTTCGCGGCGAGGTACACGCGGCAGAGTTCGGATAGCTGGGTGGTCTGCTCGGGGCTGGCGGTCGGGCCGGTGGTGCCCGGGCTCGGCGCCGCCGTCGGGGAACTACCCGGGCTGCTGGTGGTGTTGCCCCCCGTGGGGGAGCTGTCCGGGCCGTCTTTGATGGGGCTGGAGGTTTCCGGGCCGGGCGGCGGGACGAAATCTGGCGGGCGGTCAAGGTTGACGGCGGCGAAGGCGGCACCGGCGGTCGCCGTGGCAAGCGCTGCCGCGGCCCAGGCCACCGCGCCTGCGGTGAACCGGCGGCGCCGCGGCGCACGGGTCGAGGTCGCCGAGGCCGCGGCACGGGCGGCCCGGAAGGCCGCCAGGGCGGCCTGTTCCCCGGCCAGTTCGTGCGGACGTGTTGGGGCGGCCGCGGCGCCGAGCAGTTCGGCGAGCGGGTTGGCAGGATCAGCATCTGGCCCGGTGGGTGTGCCGGCGCGGGCCGCGTCGAGGAGCTGGTCTGTCTCGTCGCGGTCGGCGGGTCGCCCGGATCGGCGGAAATTCAATCCGAATCTCCTCACGTCAACCGTCCGTTGGTTCGGCCTGCGGCGCCTGCCGCCGCTGGTCGCCGCGCTGGTGCGGCGGCACGCGGCGCTCGGGCGCGGCTGGTGGCTGGCCCAGGTTGTGGCGCTCGATCAGCGTGGCGAGACGCCGCAGCCCTCGGTGCGCGGCGGTGCGCACCGCCCCGGCCCGGCGGCCGAGCACCCGCCCGGCCGTCCTGGCGTCCAGGCCGACGACGGCCCGCAGCAGGACGGCCTCGGCTTCCCGGGGCGGGAGCGTGGCGATCAGCGCGAGCGCGGCCTCGGTCCCGAGGATCTCTGCCGCCCGCTCGGAGGTGTCGGCGTCGTCGTCGCTCAGCCCGTTGAGCGCCTGCACAGGCACCGGCAACGACGGGCGACGGCGCTGCCAGCGTAGGTGGTCCATGGCTCGGTTGCGGGCGACGGTGACCGTCCAGGCGCGGAACTCGCCGCCGGTGAATTTCGGCAGGTCCCGGGAGATCTGCAACCAGGTCTCCGACGCCACGTCCTCCGCGTCGGCACCGACCAGGGCGCTCAGGTAGCGCAGCAGGCCTGGCTGGAGGGTCCGGTAGAGAAGGCGGAAGGCGTCCTCGTCACCGGCCTGCGCCGCAGCGACCGTCTCGCTCAGCTCACCAGCCATGCCGAGCCCGTTCCCCGGACGGGGCGGGCCAACGGACGCCGCAGCCGAGGCAGCCCGAACCCATCTGGCCTGTTGATTGGACCTGATCCTGCATCATCAGCCCCCACCTGCCCGATCGTGCCCAAGAGTGCGGCGGCCTGGACGGCACGACGGGACACACAGCCATCGGCGGACTGCCACCACCGGGAGTCGGCCCAAGTTGGCTGACGCTACGAGCACGGCGCCCCCACTGACGTCGGCACCACATACAGTAACGCTCGGCGTCCGGGCGACAACACCGGCCCGAACCCTCAGCGTTGGCAGGGAAGGCGTCTTCGAACGCACCGGGCGCACCCGACTTCTTGCAGGCGACCACGGCGCGGACCTCCGCCCTCCTGATCTGAGGGTTTGGGGCATCTCCGTAAGCAACTTGGGCCCGAAGTAGAATCGGATGTTGCCATTGGGATAGCCAACGAATGGGCAGAGCTCATCGGTTCTTGCCCTTGCCGCCTCCCTTGCCCTTGCCGTCCCCTTTGCTTGCGTCGGCTTCCTGCTTGTCTCCCCCTCCTCGAGCGGGTGCTCCCTTGACGCCGGAACCGTCCCTGCTGTCCCGGGTGCTCTCCGAGCCGTCGCTCTTCGCACCGCTGGTGGTGGTGGCGGTCCTGGTTGGTGCCGTCGTGGGCGTCTTCGTACTCGGGGCTGTCGAGCCGGGGATGCCAGCCACTCGTGCCTCGCATTTGCTGTCCGCCACCTGGAAGTCCAACGGCAGTGGGTTCGCTTCGATGTAACGCCCAGTGAGGGTGATCTTCTCGGACGTGCCGGGGGCGAGCGAGGCACTCGTAGCGGCGGGTCGGATCAGGACCCTCTGCCCTTCCTGCCGGACGTCTGCCGGTGTGGCCCTGACGACCGTCTGCGCCCCGGGGAACGCAAAGCTGATCGCCCAGTTTCGCAGGTCTTGCTCGCCGGTGTTGGTCAGTATCAGGTCGGCGTCGAAGTCTTTCCCCGAGTCCCTTCGCAGCGCGTAGTTGACCTGGCAGGGTGCCTGCCGGTCCTGTCCCATCCGGGCCTGCAACGGCTCGCCGCCGCCGACTGGGCTTCGGGATGTCGCGCTCCAAATTGCTCCGGTCACGGCGACCAGTCCGGCGGCCACGCCGGCGGCTTCCAGCCGCCGGCGGCGGGTGGTCGCCCGCGTGGTACGTGCGCCGGAGTAGGCCAGCGCGTCGGTATCGGCTGAGAAGGGCAGGATCGTGGTGCCGGCATTGGCCAACCACTCTGGGTCAACCGGGCCGGGAGCCGGCGAGACGGGCACGGCGGCGGAAACGCCGGCCGCTCCGGCCAAGGTGTGGGCCACCTCGGCGCTGGCCGGCCGGTCCTCGGGGCGCTTCGCCAGGCAACGGTGCACCAGTTCGGCCACCTTGGTCAGGCAGCCCGGACACCGGCGGTAATGGGTCCGGTTCCGTGTGGAGGTGGGCGCGCAGAAGCTGGGTCGTGGTGCTTGCCTGCCAGGGCAGCCGGCCGGTGAGCATCCGATAGAGCAGCAGTCCGAGGGCATACACGTCAGCAGCGGGAGAGACCTGCCCGCCGTCGAGCCGTTCGGGGGCGAGGGTACGGCGGCGCGCCGAGAAGATCACCTGTCGGGTCCCTTCTCGTTCTCCCCGATCAGCGCGGAGATGCTGAAGTCCACGACCTTCACCCCGCCTGCGGTGAGCATGACGTTGCCGGGCGGGCGCGGTGGCAAGCGCCGAGGCGACCTTGTATCCGACCGTCACCGCCTCCCGCCAGGGCAGTCGCCGGTCCCGGCCGAGTCGAGCGCTGAGCGACTCGCCGTCGATCAGCTCCATCACGACGTACGAAACGGTCAGTCCGGCCTGTTCGGACTCGCCGTAGTCGGACGACGTAGGTGGGCCAACCGGATCGTGCGGCGAGGACCTCGGTGATTTGTCGACAACGGCGTCCGACGTCATCCCGGCGGACGCGGGACCCATGGCAGCGGGAGCGCGAGAGGGCTGATTGCGTCGGTGTCATCCTTGAGGTCGGATCTCATCCGCCGCCTGTGATGCGAGCTGCGCATCCGCGGACAGGCCGGCCCGTGTCAGCCAGAGGGCCAGCGTCATGAGAACGTCGGCGATGTTTGCGGCATCTGCGCCAGGCAGAGCCGCCTCCCGGC
Source organism: Micromonospora costi (assembly GCF_003626655.1). GTDB lineage: Bacteria > Actinomycetota > Actinomycetes > Mycobacteriales > Micromonosporaceae > Micromonospora > Micromonospora costi. The sequence continues at coordinate 221,659 of NZ_RBAN01000002.1, read as the reverse complement.
GGTATGCGTCGACCGCCTGGCGTCCTGGTCCCGCGGCGTCCGCCGGCCTGCCGTCGCAGACGAGTCTGGCTACCAAGGTCAGCAAGGCGTTAGCGAACAGGTGCAGATAGGCATGTAGCGACTCAGCAGGCGGCCTGAGTTCCTTCAAGATATCGACGCACGCCTGCTGGGCTAGCACCGCTTCCGCTGCGAACCAGTTGTCCGCCATCCGGATTGACAACGTCTGAGCAAGGGATGCTTGCAGCATCACACGCTCGGCACGCTGTACCTCGTCTTCGCTTGCCGCACCGGGTGCTGCCGCCGCCGCAATGTAAACCGGGACTGCTTCGGCGCCTGGTTCCCGTGTCTCCGCCCCGCGTCCGGCTCCTGACAACCGCACAACGAGTGTGTGCAGTGTGTCGGCGAACAGGGCGAGATAGCGTGCGGCGATCGACGGCGGGGGCTGGACGCCCCGCAGCGTCTCCGTCGCCAACATGGCCCAGCGAACGGCGTCGGCACGGTTGTCCACGTGGGCGGCATTGCGGGAGGCGTTGATCAAATCAGTGGCAACGTCAATCAAAGCTTGGGCGCGGTCGGCGAGAGGACCGTCAGGTCCGTCGCACGCATCTTCGTCCATGCGCTGCGGGTGCAATGCATCCCGGTAGTCGAGCCAGAGCGGTGCACCGCAGCGTGGATAGCGGACGAGCACCAACCCGTCGTGGCCACCGGGCGCGTGCAGGTAGGGCCCTTCGACGAGCGGCAGTGAACTGAGGTCCTCGTCATCAACGACGGCATGCCCGCTCATGTTGATGACTCGCGCGTCGTACTTCCCACGTTGCTGCCCGAAGGTGAACGTGAACGTGTTGTCGTCGCCCGCATGGAACACGTACACACCGTCGAGGTCGAACTTCTCCGGCAGCCGGTTGGCCTCCAGTGTCTTCGAACGAAACGCCTCGAAATCCATCGACGCGGCCTCCACCGCGTAGAGCAGACCCAGGTTCTGCGGCTCCGTGTAAAGAGCTCCGCCCCCCGCTGTTGTCCCGACCACCGGGTAGTCGGTCGGTGGCGCCAGGTACGCCGCCACGTAGAAACCGAGCCGGCCGACGTCGTCCAGGTCGGCGTCGAGGTTCAAGATGAACCACGGCCCATCCGGTGACGTATGGGTTAGCCGCAGCCATATATCCGGAATACGCAGGTTAGGTCCGCACGCGAAGCCCATGTGAACACCGGTATTGACGTCGAGACCAACCTCGTGCGCGCCGTCGTACAGGACCGGCTCGAAGCGGATCAGGTCGCCGAACGTGAGGCGATGCTCCGATCCGTTGGCCTCGCACCAGTCACCTCGGCTTGGCATGAGCGTAGTCGGCTGCGGGTACGCTACCTGCGCCTCACTGCCCATCAGCTCGTCGAATCCGTACCCGCTGTTAAGAAACATCCCGCCGGCGCTAATCAGAAACGACGGTGACCGGTAGTAGATCTCGACGCCCCCATCGGCGACATCAAACGATGCGGCGAGCAACGGCCGCCGGCCATGGTAGAAGCTGTGCTGGACCGGTCGTGGGTCTCCGCTCGGCGCTGCCCGGTACCCGGCCGACGTGCCAAGTTCGTACAGCGCGGTCGGTGGGCGGTAGGTGGACAGGCCCATGATCAGCGCGTGCATTTCGAACATTCTCGGGAAGAGCGTGTAGGGCTGCTCTTCGATGTCGGTGGGACCCAGCCACATCAGTCCGAACCCGGCCACCTGGTCACCATGTCCGTTCAGCAGGAGTTCGTTGTGACCCGGCTCCGCACTGTTGTAACTTTGCGGCACCCGCCGGAACGGCCCGACTCGACGTTGACGATTGCTGGATATAGCGAACTTGACGGCGATATAATCGAGGATGATTTGCGCTGCGGTGCGGACAGGCTCGTCGCGGGCGAACTCGTAAAGATTCACGATGGCGTGTAGCGCGAGGCGCTGATACGCGCGGGCGTTGAACTCGAGGAAGTCATGTTGGGCGAGACGTTGGAGATGGCGCAGCAGCCAACCGGTAAGTCCACCATCAGCGCTGTTGGCCAAGTTGTCGAAGCGGGGGTCCGGACTCTTGTCGTGGCGCAGCTGGTTGACGAGATAGCGGGAGCTTTCGATCATCAGGATGTGGTTCTCGGTCTCCGGCAAAGGAAAGTCGATAAAGCTTGCGGTGTACCATTCGATGCTCGGGGGATGCGGACCCTGAAGATCCTCGCCGATGAGGGTCGTCAGGATAAAATCCCGGTCGTCGTCGTTCAGAATGTGTCGGTACCTGTACAGCAGCGTCATGTACCCCTTGATGGCCATGTCGTAGTCGCCCGGACGGCACGCGCCGAGCATGTCGTAATGGGTGCCTGTCTGTCCCGGCGTGAGGAGGCGTAGCGCTACCGCAAACAACAGCCTGCTCGGTAGTTCCCCGGTGACACAGAAATTCGGGTCCTCGGCGATGGCTCGCAGGTGGGCGATAAACTGGACAGACTCGTTTTCACCACCTTCCTTCTCCGTCAAAGGGGACGGGCGTAGCGGCCGAGTGTAGGCGTAGTGGCGGGCGACGTCGCTAACCCGTGTCCAGTGGCTGGCGTACGCATGACCAGGGCTGCTGTCACGGGCAGGGGATCCGAGTGGAGCGTCGTGACTAACAAAGCGGTAATCCACCAAGACTCGCGGCGACGGCGGACCAGCTGCGCCAATCCACGTTACTTGGAACTGGTAAGAGCCCTCCTTGGCCGGATCTTCGAGACGAAACAATCCGCTTCCGGCGTTGCGCGCCCATGGCATGTCAAGGGGCGAATCGCCGACGGTGTGGCGGCCCTCCAACTCATTGTCGCGAAACACGGCGACCTCGAACTGGCCGGGGGACAGTGCGTCGCCACCACCCCAGTTCACCTCGATTGAACTGCCGCGTTGGTAGGCCGCTACGACAGCTCCCGCGCCGTAATGAGGCAAGGTCACAACGCTGCCCCGCTCGAACCGCTGCGAAACGGCGTCGCCGAGCGGCATTTCGCCTTCGATGGGGCGGCCCAATGGTCCGGCTGACGCACCGAGTTCGTGCCAACGCTGCATGATCGCACCGATGACCTGAAATGGAGGATCCGGTTCGTTGTCGACAGCGCCGAACTGCAGCCGCACCGGCACCGCGAATCCCTCCGGGCACCGGTCGCGGCCAAACGGACCGCCCTCGTGGCAGCCTTTGGCAACAAAAGCGTACTCGCCGAATCCCTGAAGGCGAGCCCAGATATGGGGATTCGGACGGTGCCACACCGGACAGCCCTCGTCCACGTCCGGTTTCTCAAACCGAATCTGATCCCTCGCTTGGCCTTGGCCCGCGCCGTTGTAGCGGATGTCGTAGCGGAAGTAGTCGTAGGTCACGTGTGGCCACGACCAGTCGAAGCGTGCCTCATTGCGGAGGCGGAACACGCTGAGCACCATGTCCTGCGTCGGCGACCAGGCGATTTCGCCGCGCTCGAACTGCTGCCGGCGGGCGTTCGTGCCGGGGACGTCATCCTCTGAGCCCAAGGGGTGTCCGAATGCGCCCTCGGCCGCACCCCACGCACGCCATCGTTCCCCGATAAGTCCGCCCACCGGGAAGTGGGTGGCCGGCGGAGGTCGGCTGGGACAGTAGTCGGTCATGGAAACGACCTCCCGTGTTCTTTCCGACCGCTGTAAGCAACTCTCGTGCGAGTTGCGGAACTCGACGTCTCAGGCGAGCCGCAGTGCGGATTCGACAGGTGATCGCTGACCCGGCGGAGGCGCCGACCTGTGTCTCCGGACGCGAAGGGTCTCGTCCATACGCCCACCGGCATCCACTTGCGATGCTAGGTCGCTCGGTCGCGCGGCGCGGCCGGTTGCGGAACATGACCGGCCAGTGTCCGATTCGGCGCGGGTGCGGCCCGGCAACCACGCGGTGGGTGACGATGTTCGTCGGCGGCGCCGGCGCCAGCTTCGGGCTCCCGGGCTCGACGGCTTCCTCGATCAACAGGTCGGAGGGCGGCGGCGATGGTCTGATCGCGGTCGCGAGTGGCGTGCTGGTTGCGGGCGACAGCCAAGCTCTCGTACGAAGAGGGCAGCAACACCACCGGCATGGAGTCAGCCGGCCCGCAGGGCTTGAGCAGCCCGAGGAACAAGCGTCGCTGCCTGCGGTAGTAGAGCTTCCCCGTGCTCGGGTCCAAGGCGGCGAGCCCGCGTACCCCGCCTGCGGTTAGCCGACTGCAGGCGGGGTACGCCGTTCGCGATGCGTGTGAAGGCCGGTTGGGCCTGGCATTTCTTGCCGACGACCGATCCGGGGGGAACAAGGTGTCACACGAATATCGCAAGGATCCCGAGACGATTTCGCGGCTCTCGCCGGAGCAGTACCGGGTCACCCAGGAAGCGGCGACGGAGCCGCCCTTCCACAACCCTTACTGGGACAACAAGGAACCGGGCATTTACGTCGACATCGTGTCCGGCGAGCCCCTGTTCGCTTCCGTCGACAAATACGACAGCGGCACCGGGTGGCCGACATTCACGATGCCGATCGAACCGAACAACGTGGTCGAAATCGCGGACACGAGCCTCGGCATCACCCGCACCGAGGTCCGTTCCGCACACGCGGACAGCCACCTCGGCCACGTGTTCGACGACGGCCCCGCGGAGACGGGTGGGTTGCGTTACTGCATGAACTCCGCGGCGCTGCGGTTCATCCGGCGCGACGACCTTGAGCACGAAGGCTACGGCGAGTACCGCAGGGTGTTCGAGCATCCGGACGGGGAGCGACAGCGATGAGCCACCGCACTGAGAAGGCGATCCTGGCCGGTGGCTGCTTCTGGGGCATGCAGGATCAGTTGGTGCCCACGTCGTTGCCCTGACGAATCTTCGTCGTCGGGTCGTGGACCTGGAAGAAGGACTCCGGAAGGTCCCGGTAGGACAACTTCCCGGGGTCGAAGATGATCTCGGTCGCGTCCGCGTGCGTACCGTGGTTCAGGTAGGTCGCGTTCGGCACGTCGCCGCCCCTGTATCTGACCCGGGTGGTGAGCACGCCGTCGCGTTTGCGGATGAGTCGGTCGGCCATCTTCTACTGCGACGACCAGCAGCGGCAGGTCGTCGAGGACACGATCACCGATGTCGACGCGTCCGGCTCTGGCCTGGCAAGGTGGTCACCGAGGTGACCCCCGCCGGCCCCTTCTCGGAGGCCGAGCCGGAACACCAGGACTACCTGGAGCCGTTTTCCGAGGGCTACACGTGCCACTACGTCCGGCCCGACTGGAAGCTCCCCCGTCTGGGCGCGAACGCCAGGTAGGTGGTGCTGCGGGTGGGCCGGGCGTCCGGCACCAGCTGTGCGGGCGGGCGGGGCGCCTCACCTCCGCCGCCATGGTCAGGGCGTTATCCACGGGGGTCGAGAGTTATCCACAGGATGCCGGCAGCCGGCGCGGAGGGACGCGGATCAGGCGTACCAGACGAGCCAGATCTCCTTGTCCTTAACCGGCGACCGGGACCGCTTGGGCTTGGCGCTCGTCCCGGTCAGGCTCTTCACGTCGGCCTCCGGGGCCAGCCAGAACACGCCGTCGACGCGGTGGATGCCGGTGGCGTCGGCGACACAGGGCCGGTTCGGGCCGGCCGCGGTGAAGTTGCGGTTGACCAGGTCCGGCGGCGGCGTCGCCTCGGGTCCTGCTCGTGGACCCGCCGCGCCAGCCGCGACACAGGAACGCCCCCTGCCAGCCCTGTAGTTTCCTGAGCCGCTCGACACGCGTGCGGCCGACCCGGATCCCGTCGCGGCGTAGTTGCCGGTTGCAGCCGGTCGGCGCCGTAGGTGAAGCCGGAGGCTTCCCAGATCTCGTGGATGTTGCAGATCAGGCCGAGGTCGACCAGGTCGCGGTCGCAAGGCTGTTCGGCCTGCTTCTTCCACGCGTAGGAGGTCGATTCGGCGATGTTCAGGACCCCTAGCAGGAGCGCGACTGGGAAGCGGTCCGAGTGTTCAGAAATGAACGTCATGACCGTCGCCGGGTCGGGTCGAGCTCCGGGCGAAATACGCGCTCGCCGTGCTCCTCGGGCGCGGCGCGGCCGGCTGCCGGCCCGCGAACCTCAACCACTCTCGGCGCTACCGTCTGCGGCGGCCCCCCGGGCTTCCCGCGTCCTCGCCTCACGGACGTGGACCGGCAAAACCCTCGACATCCACCGGGCGGATCGGGCCGCGGTCGTCCGCCAGGTCATGGAAGCCGCCGGCTACGAGGTCGACGATGCCAACCGCTGTTCGGCAACCGTCCTCGACGACGGCAAGCCCGGGCGGCGTAACGGTTATTGCCACGTCGACCGGGGCCACCGAGTCGGGTCTCCCTGATCCTGATGCCGGCGGAGCAGGCCGCTCAGGTCCGTTCGATGCACGACGGCGACCCGGCCACCTGGATGGTGACCGGGCCGCCGTCGCACAGGACGCGCGCTACGGGACGCGCGCTACGGCGCGCTCCGTGTACGCGCTACTGGAGCGGGTCGAGTGAGAAATCCGCCGTGACCGTCTGGCCCGCCTTGAGTGTGACCTTCGCCGTTTCAGGCACGTAGCCCTCGGCCGCGACGACCAGCGTGAGTGGGCTCACCCTCGAGTCGATCCAGTACTCGTACGTGCCGTCCTCCTCGGTGACCAGCGTCGTGTGGTACCCCTTGCCGCCATTCACCTGGACGATGACCCCACCGAGCGGCTGGCCGCCGGCCTCGGTGACGGTGCCGGTGATCTTGCCCCACGACTTCGGGGCGGTGACGTTCATCGATACCAGCACCTCACCCACGTTATACGGCGTGTTGGTGCTGGCACCGATCGCGGCGGAGTACGCGCCCGGCTGGTCGACGTCGGCCGACATGGTCGCCTCCACCGTGACCGACTCGCCCGGCTCGAGCGTGACGGACGGGTTGTCGAAGGACACCCAGTCCGCCGGAGCGCCGCCCGTGCTGCCCGTCACGTTCATCACGATGTGCATGTCCGGGAAGCCGATCGACGACGTGTCGGCCGGTTCGGAAATGCCGCAGTCCACCGAGGCGATGTACGACGGAGCCGTCTGGCCGGCGTTGTTCGAGCCGATGAAGAAGTAGCCATCCGCAGGGACGCTCACCTCGACCACCAGGGTGCCACCGGACGGAACCGCGCCCTCGACCGGGACCGTCACCAGAGTGCCGTTACCGGCCGGGACCGTGGCGTCGGCCGAGCCGATGAGCGTCATGTTGGCGTAGCGCAGCTCGCCCTCGAGCGTGTAGAGGTTGACCGTGAGCGGCTGGCTCCCCTGGTTCACCTCCACTCCGAACGACACGCTCGACACGTCCAGGCCGTTGAGCCCGAAGTCGGCCAGCGTGAATGTCCGCAGGTACGAGTTGTTCCGGGTGGTGGCGCCGTTGTTGCACGACGCCGAGTTGCCGGCCATGATCGCCTGCGACGCGGAGTGCGTGATGGTGATCTCGTCGGCCGGGATCGGCGCCGCCTGAGGCGTCACCGTCTCGCCCTTGACGTTCGAACGCGACATCGACGAGCCGGCCGCCGACAGCGTCCCCTTCGGGGCCACCGACGCCGGGACGGTCGCCTTACCCTTCACCGCCGCGAGAGCACCCGTGGCGAGCGGCGCGAACTCGCCGCTGCGGGCTTCCAGCTCGACCGACGCTGGGGCGGTGCCCTCGTTGGTGATCGTGAGCTTCTCCGTGTGCGAGCCGCCCATCGGCAGCTCGGCGTGCGTGTCGCCGTCCGAAGCGATGGTCACCATGCCCGCGGCCAGCGCGGCGTCGAACCTCACGGTGCTGTCCTCGGTAACCATGACCGAGCCGGTGGCAGCCTCATACTTCGGCGCCGTGATCTTGACCGAGTAGCCACCGGTGAGGACCGACGTCGAGTACGTGCCGTCCGCTCCAGTGGTCACGGTCTGGCTCTGGGCCTCGGAGGAGACCGCCACGGTCGCGCCGGAGATCGGCGTACCCGTGTTCCGGTCGGTCACCGTGCCGGCCACCGTGCCTCGTGGCGCGGAGTCGTAGTGGATCGACATTCCGGCGCTGATCGCCGGGGTGTTGTAGGAGAACTGATGGGCGATGGTGCCGTTCTCGTTCTCGATACCCACCGTGGCCGAGCTGCCGGCCGCCGCTCCGCCCGAGTTCGCCCCGTAGCCGAGCTCGATCTCACCGTTCTCTAGGAGAGTCACGGAGAAGTTCGTCCGCGCGGCGCGGTTGGCGTAGAACGTGACGTTCCGGAACTCGAGGACGAACGCGTCCACGCCGTCGGCCTGGGTGGTCGCGGTGTAGAGACCCGACGAGGCGTCGAAGTACAGGTCGTCCCACAGCGGATAGATCGCGGCGTTAGGTGCGGCACTGTTCGGGATCGCGGTGTTGCTGTACACGCTCGAGAGCCCGGCGAAGTTCACGTGGCCGTTGGTGGTCACGTACGCCGTCGTGTAGTCGCCCTCGTAGTACGGGAACGAGAACGGCAGCGGCACCGTGGTCGCCGCGTCGTCACCGGTCAGGTTCACCCGGGTGTCGCCCGTGGCGGCCCCGTCGCTGCCGACCGTGCAGAAGTACCCGAAGTCGTCGTACCGACGGGCGATCTCGGCGGTGACCGTCTCGTCACCGTCGACGACGACCTCCTCCGAGAACGCGCTCGTGCAGGTGCCGCCCTCGATCGAGATGGTGTAGGTGCCCTCGGGCACGTCGGCGAACGCGAACGCGCCGTTGGCGTCGGTGGTGACCGGGTCGAGCGGTGCGGAGATGCTCACCGTGGTGCCGACGAACGGGTTGCCCGTGGCGACGTCCGTGACGGTGCCGGACACGGTGTGGCGTGGCGCGGCCTCCAGGTCGATGTCCACCGTGGTGGTCGCGTCGACGGTGACCGTGGCGCCGGTCGGGGCAGACGGCAGGTAGCCGAACGCCGAGGCCGAGACCTGGTAGTCGCCCACGGCGACGCGGGCGGAGTACGTGCCGTCCGTGCCGGTGGTGACGGTACGGTCGTGCTCGCCGTCGACCGTCACGCGCGCCCCGCTGATCGGGTCGCCGTCGGTCTCGGTGACGGTACCGGCAACGGTGCCCATGTCACCGATCGGCGCAGCGTCGATCAGCGCGGCCAGGTCGAGCGTGCCCTCGCCGTAGACGTTGTTGTTCTCGGCGGTGCCGCCGCACGAGGTGTCGTCGACGTTGTGGGCGGTCCGGTTCAGCAGTTCCCAGGTGCCCGGAATGTCGCCGATCAGTGCCGGTGCGGCGCTCCACAGTACGGCGACGGCGCCCGCGAGGTGCGGGGCGGCCATCGAGGTGCCGTTGTAGAGCGCATACCCATCACCGGGGACCGAGGAGCGAACGGCCACGCCCGGAGCCGAGATGTTCGGCTTGATTCCGCCGCCCTCACCGGGACCGCGCGAGGAGAAGGACGCGATGCGGCCCGAGGAGTCGACCGCGCCCGCCGAGTAGTTCGTAGTGTTCGCGCCCGGCGACGAAGTCGTTCGGCAACCGGGACCGCTGTTGCCCGCCGACCAGGCGCCGAAGATGCCGGCGGCAGCCCACGCGTCGGTGATGTCCTGGTACCAGTCGTCGATGGCCCCGGCGGCGACCGCGCCCCACGAGTTGTTGACGACGTGCGGCCGCTTCGCCGGGTCGGGGTCGGTGCCGTCCGTGCGGGTCGGCGCGGTGATCCACTGACCGGACTCGAGCAGGTCGGCGTCCGAGCAGGTGTCGCAGCCGTTGGCCTCGATCCACTGCGCGTCGGGCGCGACACCGATCTGGTTGCCCTGGCCGTCGTCGCCCATCATGGTGCCCATGGTGTGGGTGCCGTGCCCGTTCACGTCGCACGGATTGCCAGAGCCGCACCGCCCGGAGGAGTCGAACGCGTTGTAGTCGTTGACGATTGTCCCGTCGGGCTGCCGACCGCGGTAACCGTCGGCGAGTGCCGGGTGGTCGAACTGGACGCCGGTGTCGACGCTCGACACGACGATGCCCTCGCCCGTGAAGCCCTGGGCCCAGACCTCAGGGGCGTTGATGAAGTCGAGGCCCCACTCGACCGTGGCCGGGGCGTTCGCTGGCGCCTTTTCGCGCTCGACTGGTTCGACGAGGTCGAACTTCGTGGTCTCGGTGATCTGGCTGACCTCGGACTGCGCGGCGAGCTGCTTCGCGAGCTCCAGCGTGCCGTCCTCGACGAGGATGCGGTTGCTGATCCAGAAGCTCTCGTAGTGGACGTTGTTCGCCTCGAGCTGCTGGATCACGTCGGCCTGGGACGTCTTGGCCGTGCTGGTGAGCGCGTCGTAGACGTACTGGCCGCGCTTGCCCCAGTCGGCGTTGGTCGGCGCCGCGTCCAGGTTGGCCTTCGCCGACAGCTTCACCCAGAAGTCCGCCGAGTCGTGCGTGGTGAGCGTCTTCTCGACGGCCGAGGTGAGCTTGTCGGCCGAGTTGGCTGACGGTGCTGTGGTCGATGGCGCGGCGAACGCGGCGTGTCCTGCGCTCGCCATCACCGTCGTGAGAATCGCGAAAGCCGCTGTTGCGGCTGACACGCGTCTCGCATGCCTGGTTCGTGTGTGCACGGAACCTCCATGTACTAGCGCGCCGCAGAGACAGGACGCGCACGACACCCCACGTTCGTGGGCTATAGACCAACCTGGATGGTGCGGCACAGGTGGGTCTACCCGGCGGCATGGGCAACTCGGGAGCACGCTGGTCAACTCGCGACTAACTGATGGTTAGCGCGTTATAACCGTGCGGCGTTGCCGGGTCCTCGTCCCAACCCCGCGAGATGGCGGGTTCTCCGACATGGCCTGACTCCGACAGGGGCGACCGATGAGTAAGTCACGAGGCTGCACGCCAGCGCATATCGACCCCGGTCGTCGGATGCTCCGAAGCGGCCCGCCGGGACCACGCGGTCCGAACGACCAAACCGCCAGTACCTGACAGCAGCGGACAACCGCGCTGGTTGCGCTGGGCGTAGTGCCATGGGACTCACCATCGTGCCGGGGACCAGCACCGCGAGTGCCAGCCCACAGCCGATCGAGACCTACGTGGTGCAGATGGCACTCGACCCGATCGTGGCCTACGAGGGCCGAGTTGCCGCGCCCAAGCCGGCCGCCCGGACACAAGGTTGACCCGCGGTCGGGCCGGGTCGTGTCGTATGTCGACCACCGCGAGGTCCGGCACGCCGCCGCCCTCAGCCGAGTCGGCGGCGGCAGGAAGCTCTACGACTTCAGTTACTCCTTCGACGGTTCGCCGCTCGGCTGGCCGCCGATCAAGGAGAGTGTTCTCGATCCCGGCGACCGAGCGGTGCTGTGGACGGCAGGCGACCACCTCGTGGCTCTCACGTCGCTGCTCCCGACCGACCCAGGATGGGTCCTGTCACGCCATGGGCATCACCGACTCCGGCTGGGTCACGGGCATCGGCCTCTTAAGACCCCGACGGTGTAGCGCCAGGAGGGGTTCCTCGTCGGCGAATCGCCTGATCAGATCGGCGAGGTCACTGTTCCGAAGGCCTGCCGTATCGCTGCTGGTCAACGCCACACCAGCGTAATGAGCCCCTACACCCCAACCGGAACCGAAGGGCAATTTCTGCCCGACTTCGTCATGGCCCTGACGATAACTGTCAATGCCATCGACCGTTAGTGACAAGTTGCTCACCTGCTGTGCTTGATCGTCCATTCACTTAGTTCATATGGTCCCTTCGGGTAGCCGGCGTGACCCACACGGCGCCTAGAGGGCTTTGGAGGTCCTTCCGGTCCTACCAGCGTCTGCTCCTGTTCCATACCGGGCCGGCGACGCAGGCGGAACGCAGTAGGCCACAGGTAAGGAGAAAAATGACTCTCGCACGGGGGGGAAAGTCCATCGAGGACGTCCGGATGGAGCGTCCACCGGGAGCCGACGGCGCGACCGTGATCATCGCGATCGCCTCCTCGACGGCGGAGAGAGTGCGCCTGGCGTCGCTGGTGACCGGCCATGCTCCGGTGCTGCTGGTCTCGTCGCAGGAGGAGCTCCTGTCGCTACTTGTCGACAGCGACCCGCCCGCCGAAGCCCCGTCAGTCCATCCACGCGTCGTTGAGCCGCTTCCGCGAGCCCTCAGAGGAACGGCTGATGTCGTCCCGGAGGTCGACTCGGACAGGCGGGTGGCAACCTGGTCCGGGCGCACGGTACCCCTGTCGCCCCTCGAGCACGACCTGCTTCGGTACCTTCTGCTGGCACAACTCGGCCGCACCTGCACCTTCGAGTCGCTGCACCGCGCGGTCTGGGGCAACGACCACCTCGGCGGCCGGGGCGACGTGTGGTCGGTGGTGAAGCGACTCCGCCGCAAGCTCGACGAATTGGACTGCCCGCTACGGATCCAGGCGGTGCGCGGCGTCGGCCTGCGTCTTGTCGACCCCGGCGCGGTGCTGTCAACGAACGCCGAAGAAGCGCGAGAGAGCCGAAACCAGATCTGGAAGTGATGCGCCTTCCGGGTCCGCGGCGGTCCGCGCGGGTCCGGGCGCTGGTTTCCGTCAAGGGTGGGCAGCCAGTCGCTTCGAGGGACGAAGCGTCCTCTTCCGGCGCGCCGCGCCAGTCCGGAAATTCGCTATCGCGGCATCGCCACTCGGTGATGGCAATGACACGGCCGGCGTGGTCGGGGTCAGCGCGGACGTGACGGTGACGGACGGCGCACCGCGCGGCCGCTGCCTGGCCAGAAGTTCGCCGGATGAGACGCCTGCCGACTTCACGGTTTGCCCATCGGGGAGGGTGAGTTCTACGGCCCACCAGCGGCCCCGCGTACTGAATCGTTCAGAACTGACCGAGATCGGGGTGTAGTTCTGGGGCTGACGTGACCGCGCGCAGCTCGGCGGCCACCTCGGAAACGCCACCTGGCAAACCATGACGTCCGACGCGGTGGCCACCGTGGCCGTGGTCTCGCCGACGCCCTTGGCACGCAGGGCGGCGGCGACCGCCGCCGCCAGCGAGCCCGTCGTGCGCAGCTCGCGCTCGTGCAGTTCTGGGCTGCCCTCGATAATGGCCTGACGCAGGCGAACCGGGTCGAGGCGGTCGGCGAAGATCTCGTCCGCGATCCGGTAAAGGCAGCGATAACCGCCTCGAAGGGGGCGGCGTCCGTCTCGGCGACAGCGAAGGGTTCGATCGTGGACGCGTCGAGCGCCGATCCTGGGCTAATGCCGCTGGCGGCGTCGTCCTGGCGGCCCGCCCGTCCGCAGGGCAGCGGCCGGAGAGGGGCTTTCAGTGCGCGGGTGAGGAACGTGCCACGATGACGCCGGGCTTAGCGGCGTCTTAAGCGCTTGGACAAGCCAGGTGCCGGTTCGCGCACATGGCGCAACATGAAGACGATTCGCATAACCCCCCTACCTGCACGACTCCATAGGCCAGCGCTGGTACTACCGGACTTGGTGCGCTCCCACGAGCGTCCAACGGGTTCGGCTCCACGTAGTCGGCGTAACGTCAACGCCTCCTGTTTCGCCTTACCTCATGAGTCGTCATGCCTCTTGACGTAGACGCCCCGACCAGGCTCTCCATATACGACGCCTTTGGCGTGCAGCACCAGAAGTGCACGCTGCACGGTTGCAATGGAAACGCTGTAGAGCTGTGACAGCTCGCTATAGGAAGGAATCTTGGACTCGGGTGGGTACTCGCCGGTGGCGATGCGGGCGGCGATGTCGTCCGCGATTTGGCGGTAGGTCATTCGTCGGGGCATGTCACTCCTGAGTTGGCGCCCCGATGAGATCACGGGCACTAGCTCCACTCAACTTCCGGCTGACCCAGTGAACTATGTGCACGTTTGGGTTGGCGGCGAGCGGTGGGCTTGTGAACCTGGGTTGGCACCAAGGGGCACGGACCTCTCGGCGCCCGTGGATGCGGATCTGCACGACCTGGCTGAGCAGCCCTTGCGGCTGGCACTCCTGGGCCATGTTCTGCACAGGGGCGTTCTTCGCGCCCTCTGGATCGCTGGCGAAGACGGTTGTCCACTCCGATGTCGGGAAGGGTGCCTTCAGGTAGGCGGCACATCGCCGCTCGACAAGTCCACTGGCATGGCCGCCGCTGGAGCCGGGGTGGCCACCGTGGCTGCCTGACCGACGCCAGCAAGCGGCGGCGGGTAACCCCCTCGCCTCGTGCCGCCGCGTCGCCTAGGGTTCCGCGTCGTAGCGCCCGGGCGGCGCTGGCGGACCTGGTCTGGGTGGCCGGCTGCCGGTGGGCGATCGAGGAATGCTTCCAACAGGCCAAAGCCGACGCCGGCCTGGACCACTACCAGGTCCGGGACTGGCGGGCCTGGTGCGAGACGCCAGCACCAAGCCCGCCTCAGCCACTACCGACGACGCGGCCACCCACTCACCTGACTGCCGTTGCAGTACTAGTCGCAGGATTCAGCGCAAGACCGGAAGTCGGCGCCGTGACCTGACCCCCCATCTGAGCGGCCCCCGTTCCCCTCGGCGCCAGAGGTATGCCCCTTCGCCGGGATCTGCACTGCAAGCACCGACGGGTGCCGCGCTGGCTGTCTGACTGATGCCTCAGTCACCAGACTGAGGCATCAGTCAGTAATTCGGCCGTTTCTCGGCGTTTCGTGTCATATAGGACTGTCGCCTTTGCTAGCTTCGTGAAGCCTTGTCGGCCTTTGCGGCTTTGATGGGGTTTCCATCCGCCCATGCGGTGACTTCGCTCGCCGGATGTCGGTGCTGCCTTCCGGGGTGGCACCGACATCCGCGCGGCGGCCGCCGGGCGCAGGTGCTTCGAGTGGGTCGGCACAGGGGGTTTGCATTTCCGTGGAGCAGGTCGGGCACGTCGTCGCGTCCACATCACCTGTGCGGCCGGAGCATCCTCCGGCGATGCAGGCGCGGGTCACCGTCGGTTCGTCCGGTGGCGGTCTGCATGCCGAGCCAGCCGATGAGAGGGGCGCGAAGACCCGACGTCTGCACCACGTGTTCGAAAGGGCCTGTGACCGGACGCCGTCCGCCATAGCGCTCGAGTGCGCCGACGAGCGGCTGACCTACCGGGAGTTGGACGAGCGCGCGAACCGTCTGGCCCACCACCTGCGTGTCCTCGGCGTCGTGGGTGGCGCCCGGGTGGCCATCCTGCTGCACCGTTCGGTCGACACCTACGTGGCGTTGCTCGGCGTGGGAAAGGCTGGCGCGGCGTTCGTGCCGATCGACCCCGAATCCCCGGCTGACCGCGTTGCCTACATCGCCGAGGACTCGGACGTCGACCTGGTGTTGACCTCTTCGGCGCTCGCCGACCGTGTGGGCGACCAGCCCACTCTCATCATCGACAAGAGTGTCGTCGAACTCGCCGCGGCGCAGAGCGACCGGCCCGACCTGAACTGCGACGGCGTGCCGGACCCCAGCGCCTACGTGATCTACACCTCCGGGTCCAGTGGCCGGCCCAAGGGTGTCGAGGTGGCGCAGTCGAGCATCTGCAACTTCCTCGACGTGGTACCCGGCCTGTACGACGTGCGCCCCGGCGATCGGGTGTACCAGGGCATGACGATCGCGTTCGATTTCGCGATCGAAGAGATCTGGCCGACCTGGGCGGTCGGCGCGACGTTGGTGGCCGGTCCCAACGACTCCCGCCGCCTCGGAGCCGAATTGGCGGACTTCGTGGACGAGGCCGGCATCACCGTCCTCTACTGCGTCCCCACCCTGCTGGCCACGATTCCCCGCGACCTGCCCCGGATCCGGAACCTGCTCGTCGGTGGTGAAGCGTGCCCGGGTCAGTTGGTCGAACGGTGGAGCCGGCCCGGCCGGCGGATTCTCAACACCTACGGCCCGACCGAAACCACTGTCACCGCGACCTGGGCTGAACTGCTTCCGGGGCGGATCGTCACCATCGGTCGACCCCTGCCGACCTACTCGGTGGTGCTGCTCGACGAGCAGCGCCAGCGAGTGGCCGACGGCGAGGTCGGCGAAATCTGCATCGGCGGACCGGGGGTGGCACGCGGGTACGTCGGACGCCCCGAACTGACCGCCGAGCGGTTCATCGAGCACCCGTTGGCGCCACCCGGCAGTCGGCTGTACCGCACCGGTGACCTGGGCCGGCTCACCGACGACGGTGAGATTGAGTACCTCGGCCGCGCGGATTCTGAAGTCAAGATCCGTGGTCACCGGGTGGATCTCGGCGAGATCGAGAGCGTGCTGCTGGAGGACGCGGACGTGGCAGAGGCCGTCACGGCGCTCGTCCCCGTCATCGACGGCCCGGACGCTCCTCGCGAACTGGCCGCCTACGTCGTGCCACACGACGGCGCGGAGGACAGGTCGGAGGAGTTGATCGACCGGCTCTGCCTCAACCTGCAAACCCGGCTTCCCGCCTACATGGTTCCCTCCTTCCTCGACGTGGTCGCCACGCTGCCGACGATGCCGAGCGGGAAGGTCGACCGGAAGCGGCTGCCCGCGCCGATCCGTCGGCTCACCCGCACCACCGGCCCGCTCGTGGCCGCCGAGAGCGAGCTGGAAGAGCAGGTACGGGCGGCCTGGGCCGAGGCGTTCGGCATCGAGCCCGCAGCGCTCTCGGTCGAGGCGGACTTCTTCACCGACCTCGCCGGACATTCCCTGCTCGCGGCGCGGGTGGTGTCCCTGCTGCGCGCCCGCGGTGTCGGTGCCAGCCCCGCGGTCCGGGACCTGTACGCCCACCCGACCGTGCGTGGCATGGCTGCTCACCTCGGTGCGACAGAGCGGGTCGCAGGGCCGACGGCTCCGCCGCGTCCGGCCCCGGTGCGGCACAGCAGCCGTCGGATCGCGTTCGCCGGGTTCGGCCAAGGAGCGGTGATCTACCTGCTCCTGCTGGCCGCCACGCTCCCGGTCTCCTACGTCTACACCCGCAACGACGGCTACGTGTCCGTCCGGGTCCTCGCGGAGTTGATGGTCGCGATCCTGCTCGCCTACCTCAATGTCAGGTGGGTGCTGCCGGTGCTGCTGGCCCGGCCGCTGGCCGCCGGCATCCGGCCCGGTCGATACCGACTGTGGGGGCTGACCTACGTCCGGCTCTGGGCGCTGAACATGCTCCTGGCGGTGGGGCCGCTGCCGGTGCTCAGTGGTTCTCCGCTGATGGCGACCTACCTGCGGCTGATCGGTGCCCGGATCGGTCGCCGGACCACGATCGCGACCAGCGCGATCAGCCTACCGACGCTGATCTCCATCGGTCAGAACGCCTCCATCGGGTACGGCGTCTCGCTGCGCCCGTGGCGGGTGGAGGACGGCTGGGTCGTCGTCGGGCCGATCACCATCGGGGAGGGTGCCTTCGTCGGCGCGAACGCGGTTCTCGAGCCAGGCGCCTCGGTCGGCGCGTACGCTGCGGTCGGCGAGCAGTCCGTCCTGGTGCACGGCGAGACGGTGCCACCCGGAACACGCTGGGCGGGCTCTCCGCCGGCTCCGACCCCTCGCCTGACGTCCACCGTCGAGGCGATGATCAGCTACCGCCGGCTGCGCCACGGCTGGCGCCTGCACCACTACGCCGCCGCGCTGGTCGGCCTGATCGGCCTGGAACTCGCCGCGATCGCGACGGTCCTGCCCAGCGTGGCACTGGTCTGGTGGGTACTGCTGACCCTGGGCCTGGTGGCCGGGCTCGTCGCGACCATCCCCGCCGGCGTCGTCTACGTGCTCACCGTCTGCGCGGTGGTCGCGATCGGCAAGCGTCTCGTGCTGCCACGGGTGCCCATCGGCGTCCATCACCGCGTGCACTCGATGCTCGGCGTGCGTAAGTGGATCGCTGACAAGCTTCTCGAGTTCAGTTTGATGTTCACCAACTCGCTCTACGCCACCCTCTACACCGGGCCGTGGCTGCGACTGCTCGGTGCCCGGGTGGGCCCCGGGGCCGAGGTGTCGACCGCCGCGCACCTGGACCCCGACCTGCTCACCCTGGGGCCGGAGAGCTTCGTGGCCGACATGGCCAGCCTCGGCGCGGCGACGTTCGCCAACGGCCGGGTGGCGTTCCTGCCCACCACGATCGGCAGCCGGGCGTTCGTCGGGAACGCCGCGTTCGTACCGGCCGGCACGGTGCTGGGAGACGGCTGCCTGCTCGGCGTCGGCACGCTACCGCCCGACAAGGAGGTCCCGGAGGGCACCTCCTGGCTGGGCTCACCGGCGATCCACCTGCCGGTACGCCAGAGCAGCGGCTCGTTCTCCGAGGAGCAGACCTTCCGCCCGCCGCGCGCCGTGGTGGCCCGCCGGCTGTTCATCGAGTTCTTCCGCGCCACCCTGCCCGCGTCGGTGCTCGGCGCCAGCTTCTACCTCTACCTCCTGGCGCTGTCCTGGCTCGCCAACGGTCGTGACCTGCTCGTACCGGCACTGGTCTCACCGTTGGTCGCCATCGGGTCGAGCGTCGCGGTGATCCTGTTCTGCGCCGCGACGAAGCGCAACATCATCGGTACCTACCGACCGCGCGTGGAACCGCTCTGGAGCGACTTCGTCCGCCGCACCGAGTTCGTGACCGGCCTCTACGAGGCCGCGGCGGTCCCGATCGGCGTCGGGCTGCTCGTCGGCACGCCGTTCCTGCCGCCGGTGCTGCGCTGGTTCGGGGTCCACGTCGGCAGACGCACCTGGATCGGCACCACCTACCTCACGGAGTTCGACCTGGTGCGGATCGGCGACGACGCGACCGTGGGCACTGAGGTGTCCCTGCAGACCCACCTGTTCGAAGACCGCGTCATGAAGATGTCCGTGGTCACGGTCGGAGCCGGCGCGACCATCGGCACCCGCGCGATCGTGCTCTACGACGCCGTCGTCGGCGAGGACGTCAGCCTGGACTCGCTCTCCCTGCTCATGAAGGGCGAACACCTCACACCCGGGACGCGATGGCGCGGCATTCCCGCCCAAGGGGTGCTCACCCGCGATCCCGTCGTCCAACAGGCGGCCTGACGCCGCGGCGCGCGGCTGCGCTGCCACCACCTGGCCGCCACTCATTCCGTCCATGTCCAAACTACGAAAGGAAAAACCGCCGCATGAACAAGGCACTCCTGGTCTCCGACGCCGCCTACTTCCGAGTCGACTACGAGATCAACCCGTACATGCACACGGAGGTGCAGCCCGACAACGCCGCGGCCGTGGTCGAGCACCTGAACATCGTCGTCGCGCACCGCGCCGCCGGCCGCCGCATCGAGTACGTGCCGTCCGCGCCGGAATGCCCGGACATGGTCTTCACGGCGAACGCCGCGGTGGTGCGGGGGGACCGGGCCGTTCTCGGTGCACCGCCACCGGAGCGTAAGGCCGAGATGCCGTACTTCCAGGACTGGCTCATCAACCACGACTTCGACGTCGTGGACGCGCCGTACGCGTTCAGCGGTCAGGGCGACGCGTTGGCCTGCGGCGACCTGCTGCTCGCCGGCTACGGCCAGCGCACCGACCGGCGGATGCACGCCGTCCTCGCGCGGGAGCTGAGCTACGAGGTGGTGCCGCTGCAGACGGTGAGCCCCCGGTGGTACGACCTCGACCTGGCCGTCGCGGTCGTCGAACCCGGGCGTGCACTCGCCTACTGTCCGGAGGCGCTCGACGAGCCGAGCCGCCGGCGGCTGCGCGGACTCGGCATGGACCTCATCGAGGTCAGCGTCGAGGAGGCGTCCCGCTTCGCGCTGAACCTGATCAGCGACGGCGTCACCGTGACCATGACCAAGGGCGCCTCGCGGCTGGCTGCTGCGCTCCGGACCCGTGGCCTGCGGGTCGTCGAACTCGACACGACGGAACTCGCCAAGGGCGGGGGAGGGGTGCGCTGCACGGCGTTGACCCTCGACAACCCACTTCCGTCGGGGTGGTGATGGTTCCGGGTCCCTTCGGTCGCCTGCTCGCCACCGGCGGGCGGGCGCTCACCGGCCGTGGCCTGACGGCCGCCTCGCCCCTGCCGGAGCCGACGAAGACACCGGTGGCGCTCGTCTACCGGGGGCCGGCGACGCTGCCCGGATGCCCGGAGGCCGCGGCGGCGCTCCTCAAGTCCAGCCGATGGGGCTTCGACGTGCGGTACGTCGGGCCGGACGAGGACCTGCCGCTCAACCGTCGGACGCTGGCGGAAGCCACGCTCTACGCCCAACCCGGCGGCGGCAGTCTGAAGCGCGGCTACCGGCACCTGAAGAGCCACCGCCACGAGATCCGGGAGTTCGTGCACACCGGCGGGAGGTACCTCGGAATCTGCCTGGGCGGTTACCTCGCCGGGGCCACCCCCGGCTTCGCTCTCCTCCCCGGTGACACCGACCAGTACATCGCCTCCGTCGGCGCCACCATCGACTCGCAGAACGACACCATCGTCCGGGTCTCCTGGCGCCGCCGGCGACGCACGCTCTTCTTCCAGGACGGCCCGTACTTCTGGCTACGGCAGGACGCCGAAGCCGACATCCTCGCGACCTACCCGAACGGCATGATCGCCGCGATGGTCACCCGCTTCGGTGCCGGTCGAGTCGGCGTCGTCGGCCCGCACCCCGAGGCCACCGACGACTGGTACATCGACGCCGGGTTGCCAACCACCGACCGGCTCGGCGCGGACTGCGGCCGGGACCTGATTGACACCGTGATGAGGACATGAACCAGACCGCGAACCTCAGTTGGCAGGAACTCGATCGAGCTGCCGACGCGAACAGGCGCGCCGCCGAAGCCAAGCGGGCCGAGGCCGGCCTCCCGACGACCAACGCGCCAGCCGGACGATCCCGGCTGCTCGGCGTGGACGCCGCTCGCGGCGTCGCACTACTGGCCATGATCGCCGTGCACGCACTGCCCGAATCCGATGCCGCGGGACGACCGACGTGGTGGTTCACGGCCTTCGCCGGGCGGGCTGCGGCCGCGTTCGCGGTACTGGCTGGGGTCACCCTCGCGTTCCTGAGCCAGCGGCAACGGGTGCGACCGAGCGGCAGCTCGGGGCTCGTGACGGCGCTGATCGTCCGGGCGCTGGCCATCGGCGCGATCGGACTGGCGCTGGGTTACACCGACGCGTCCGTGGCGTCGGTGATCCTGCCCTACTACGCGGTGATGTTCCTGCTGGCGATTCCGTTGGTCTTCCTGCCGACCTGGCTGGTGGCGCTCACCGGCGTGGTTATGGCCGCCGGCGCTCCCGTGCTCCGTTACGTTCTGCCACCGCTGCCGGAGCCGAGCTACGACAACGCGGCGTTCGCCCACCTCGTCGACAACCCGGTCGCGCTGCTCACCGAGCTGTCACTCACGGGGGAGTATCCGGCCGTGGCATGGCTGGCATACCTGTGCGCCGGTCTGGTCATCGGACGGCTGACCCTGAGCAGGACGAGGGTCGTCCTGGGGATGCTCGTCACCGGAGTCGCTCTCGCGGTCGCGGCGCCGGTGGCGTCGTCGGTCCTGCTCGACCGGTACGGGGGACTGCAGCAGATCACGCTCGCCCAGCCGCGGAGCGGGCTCGACGTGACGGAGACGGCCGAACTCCTCGCGTTGGGCGGGGACGGGACCACGCCCACCTCGACGTGGTGGTGGCTCGCGGTCGACGGGCCGCACACCGGCACACCGCTGGACCTGCTCGGCACGATCGGGAGCGCGATCGCCCTGATCGCCATCATGCTGCTGGCCGCCCGAGTGACGCGGAGTCTTCCGCGGCGGGCGATCGCCGTGCTGCTGGTACCCCTGGCAGCGACGGGCGGCATGACGTTGACGCTCTACACCGCGCACATCATGTTCATCAACTCGGAACTCGACTCCTTCGCGCCGGCGACCGGATACCTCGCGCAGGTCGTGGGCCTCGTGACATTCGCGGTCGCGTGGTGGGCCACGGCGGGCCGTGGCCCCCTCGAAGGGCTCGTGACGGCGACCTCCCGTGGCGCTCGTCGCCTGGCTACGTGGAACGGGCGACGACGACACGGCCACATCGGGATGTCGATGTACGCGGCAGCGACTCCCCGCCTCCGCGAACGCCCGGTGGAGGCGTCGGCGACGGGACGGCATCGCGGCTGAGCAGGAGGGAAGCGACATGCGGCAGAGCAGGTTGGGCGTACTCGTCAGCACCGGGCACAGGATCAGTCGGCGACGTCTCCTGGTCGGCATCGGCGCGGCCGGCGGCCTGGCCGCGTTCGGCTGGGCCGGGGCCGCAGCAATCTCGAGAAAGAAGCCGCTGGCGCTGGTCTACCGCGGTCCAGCCGCCTGCTCCGGCTGCGCCGAGGCGGTGGCGGCACTTCTGCGCAGTGCACCGGCCGGGTTCCGCACCGAGTACTGCGGCCCGGATGAGGAGCGGCAACTGTCGCGCAGCACGCTGGCCGAAGCGGCGGTCTATGCCCAACCCGGCGGCGGCAACGTCAACCGGGCCTGGCGGAGAATGCGCGACCACGCCGAAGACATCCGCGGCTTCGTCCACGCCGGCGGTCGCTACCTCGGCTTCTGTCTCGGGGCGTACCTCGCCGCCGCCGACCCTGGCTTCGGTCTGATCGACGGGAAGGTGGATCAGTACATCAGCACCGCCGGGGCGAGCGTCGACAGCACCGACGACACGGTGATCGCGGTTACGTGGCGTGGCCGGGTCCGGCACATGTACTTCCAGGACGGCCCGACATTCGAGTTGGGAGCCGGAAGGCCGGGCGCGGTGCTCGCGACCTACGACACCGGGGCCGTCGCCGCCGTCGTCACCACCTTCGGCGCCGGGCGAGTGGGCCTCGTCGGACCACACCCCGAGGCTGACCGCTCCTGGTACGCGGACGTCGGGCTGACCAACCCGGACGGCATCCGGTTCGATCTGGGCCACGACCTCATCGAAAACACCACGGACGGACCGATGCCCGGCTCACAGTGAAGGTTGAACTGGTGTCTCCACCGATGCTGGTCGGCCGGCAAGGCCCAATCAACCGAACGAGCTTGCCACCGGGGCAGTCGATCGGCTGGGACGAACTCCTGACCCGCTGGGACCTCGTCAAGGCCCACGTGCAGGACCGCGGCGTCGACATCGGCGACCCGGCGCTGCCCGCGCTGGATGCCCGGGGCGGTGAAGGGCGTCGCCCAAATCTGGCCGCGCACTGTCGTCCTCGGTGCGGTCGCGGGGGCCGCACCGACCCAGTAGCCGCGTCCGGAAGCAGGAACGCCCCCACCACCTCACGGCAGCGGGGGCGTTCCGGTGAAGGTCAGGCGTCGAAGCGGACCCGACGTCGGCGCGCCACCACCAGCGCCACGCCAGCCAGCACCGCGATCACACCGACACCGCCGAGTGCAGTGGCGTTGACACCCGTGACGGGAAGGCCACCGCCCGCGCCCGGGGCGGGACTGTCGGACGTAGACGCGGTCGGGTCGGCCGTCGGCTCCTCGGTCGACCCGGTCGTCGGCTTGAGGGGGTTGGACTCGCAGCCAATCCCCGGTGTGCCCCTGTTGCCGTCTAGGCCCCACGGGTCGTTGTTCACGTCCACCAACGTGACGCGGTACTTCACGTCAGAGCAGTTGACCGGTCCGGGAGGGCTGGGGAAGTCGGCGCAAAGGTTCTGCGTGGTGCCGGTGTAGACGTACGCCTCGCAGTCGCGCGGCTCCGCGGGCTGGCTGGTCGGCGGGGCGGTCGGCGTCTTCGTCGGTCCGGGGCCCGGTTCGACCGCCTGGAAGTCGACCAGCTCGCCCGCGATCCGCAGGTCTGACACCACAACTGTGCCGGGGGCGGCCAGGTTGTCGTACACTACGCCGGCCTGCCGGATGGTCCCGGCCGCCGGAATCTTGAACGTGATCGTGCCTTCCGCGCCGCACTGCGTGCTGGCGGCGATGTTCTGGTCCCACGAGTTGGTGTTGATGCCGTTCACGACCACGAAGACACGGGGCGCGCCGCCGCTGCACGCCGCCCCGTCGGCGAGCGCGATGGAGAAGCTGACCGCGTCGCCGGCCTCGACGTCGACGCCGAGGTTCGTGGCCTCGACCGACGTGTTATTGCCGACCAGGGTGACGGAGTGCTTGCTTGTGATCGACGAGTCGCCGTTGGCCGTCCACACCGCATCACCGGGCGCGGCCTGAGCGGGACCGGCCAGAGCAAGGGACGAGAGAACGAACGCGCCGACCGCGGCGCCGACAATCTTGAGTGTACGCATAGAGCTCCTTGGCTGAGTGTCGATTCCCGCTCGCTGGCGGGAGGTGGGCAGTCCGACTGGATCAACGACCGCCCGGACCAGGCACAATACGAGGGACACTACTATCAGTCGTCAATCCGCGACGGTCACCTGTTCGGGCCGGGACCCTCGGTCGCGCGGTCCGCCACATGCACTGGACGACAGAGCGGATCGGGTGTTCGGCCCATGCTCGGCTCCCGCACGCCGACCTCGCGGCGAAGTCCCGGGCATGGGCGATCCGAACGGGGGGGCCAGGTAGAGCAGCCAAAAGCCCATGGTAGGACGGGTGGGCCCGCGCGTGGCCCGCCGAGGCCGGGCCTGAATGTGAGCGGTCAGCATTCGGGTAACGGGCCTGTCGTGCTTTGCCGTATGGAGGCTGCTCATGGCGCCGCGCGCTCAGTGATTGTGATACGGGGACCGCAGAGCAACCGGCGACTGCATGCGTTGTCATTGGCCCGGGCCCCGATCATTCCCGGGGCCCGGGCCCGCTGCTGGACGTGTGTCAGGAGAGGTACTTGGAGACCACGCCGGCGTCGACCACGGCCTCCTCGCCACCCGCGAGCGTCACCCAGTCGCTGTAGCCGTACTTGGTGTAACCCGCGTTGTTGTCGTACGACACCAGGTCGGAGTCGGCCGAGTTGATGTAAAGGTAGGGGTCCTGTATGGCGAACTGGACCCGGTAGGTGCCGGGCCGTGCCTGGGCGATGTAGGTGCCGTCAGGGTTGATGGTGGCGATCGCACCTGGTTGTCCGACTGCCTGCGGCTGGAGCAGGATGTGGTAGATGCTTCCGGTGGCGGCGCCCGGCTCGCCCTCGTCTCGTGCGCCATCCCGGTCGCTGTCCACCCAGACGGTGCCGCGGATGGTCGCCGCCTCGAGCACCGTGGCGCTGGCCCGCAAGGTGTTGTTGTCAGGGTTGGTGTCCAGCACGGTGTTGGACACGGTGGCGACCAGGTCGAGGACGTCCCCTGGCTGGGCTCCTGAGATCTTGCCGACGACCGTGAGGTTTCCGGTGGTCTGACCATCCCAGATAGGGGCGTGGGTGCAGCTCCATCCGGGCAGGCCGCCGGCGAGCGTGTCGCCGAAGGCGCAGGTCCAGCCATCGCCAGACGCGCTGTAAGGAGCCATGCCGGACGGGAGGGGAACGGTGACGGTGATGTCGCTCGATCTCGACCTGCCGGTGTTCTGGATCCGGCTAGAGAGGCCCAGCACCTCACCGTTGATCATCTGGTAGTCGGCCGACTCGGCGATGAAGTCGAGGTCCACGAAGGCGGGGATGTAGCGGAGGGTCGCCTGACCGGTGTTGTTGGTCAGGGACGACTCCGTTCCGCCGCTGGCGGTCGCGCTCACGGTGAGAAGGTCACCGGCGGTGCCGACTGGCACGTTGAGCGGCACGCTCAGGGGTTCGGCCATGGCCCGAGCGGCGAGCGGGGATGTCGTGCAGGTGGCCGTTCCCAGGAGATCGCACTGCCAGCTGTCCGGGATGACGTAGCCGTCGGTGGGGAACTGGGCGCCGGCGGGCAGTGCGAAGGTCAGCGTGACGTGATCGCTCGTCTGCTTGCCGGTGTTGCGGACGTCGACCGTGATGGTGGTCCAGTCGCCGCTGTCGACGACCTCGGTCGGGTTGGCGCTCACGGTGACCACGAGGTCGGCCAGGGGCGGTGCCGCGTTCGCGGCGGCGGCGGGCAGCAGCGCGATGGTGGTGAGGGTCAGCGCGCTTGCCGCGAGCGCGCCGACCAGTTTGAGACGTCGTTGCTGGTGCAGAGACATGGAATCCTTACGCCAGAGGAACCGGCCGGACCGTCCGGCCGGGACAGGAACCCATCCTGTCCACCCTGGACAGCGTCGATACAGATGATCTTCGTTACGCGCGTCCCAACAATTTCACCCGAGATGGGCGGCCCGCCTGCTGCGCGAGTCGCGTAACGCCGTGCTGGAGTGCGCCGCGGGATGAATTTCGCCCAGTTGTAGCGGAGCGATTGTCGCCGGTCGCGGCCTCCTCGTTCTGGCGCGCGGGTGCCCCGCCCACTACGTGCTGATCGAGGTGCTCGCGGACGTCGGCGGCGAGGCGATCCTGGACCTGCCGCTGGCGAAGCGGCGCGCCCGTGGAAAGAAGATGCGCGCTCTAACGGCTTCCGGGATGACCAGGATTTCCTGGTGGGCACCAGCGACCAGCTGATCGGTGGCCGGATCAAGGACATGTTCACCGGCGACCAGAGCAGCGGTGACAACGTCCTGGGAAGACCGGCACCGCCCAGTCAGCACCGGACCGGCCCGGACCACGGCTGGTTCATCGGCTTTGCGCTGGACAAGAACGGCACGCCGGTCTCGGCGGTCTGTGTGGAACTGGAGCAGGCCGGCCCGGGCGGCAGCGCCGAGGCCGCACGGATTGCCGGCCTGATCACGCCGCACGCAACCCCCGCGCGACGATCAACAGGTGGACGACGAGTAGCGCGGAGAGGCCGAACAGCCCGATCTCCTCGCCGATGCCCGCGAAGATGAAGTCGTTCTGCACCTCGGGCAGCAACCCGGGCTGGCCGCCGCGCGGGCCGGCGCCGAACAGGCCGCCGGTGCCGCTCGTAATGTTCCGGTCAACCGGTTACTGGTCGCGCCGACAGTAGTAGTCGTCGTACTTGGGCCAGAAACTGACCTCGATTATGTAGTAGCCGTGCCGGCCAGCGTCATCGGGAAAGACACTCAACCATAGGCAACGATCCCGCAGCGTCTTCATGCCGAATACCAACCGTCTGTCGGAGACTTCAAACCTCCACCCCGAGTCCCGGGCGACCGCCTCGTAGTGGCCTCGGATCTCCTCGTGCGACAGCCCACTGCGATACTCGACGGCCACCTCACCCGAGAGGCTGCTCTCACTGCCGCCACCATCGGCGCACGGCTGTTGCACACTCGGCCCGTCAACCGGCGTCGCGCCTGTCGGCACTCGCTGAAACACCGCTTCACCAGTCAGCTTCGCCGGCTCGTCCGGCGCGGTGATGCAGCCGGTGATGAACAAGCGAGCCGAGTAGGCAGCCTCCGCCAAGTGAGGCCACACCAGGTAGATATCGACAACGCAGACGACGAGCATGATGGCGAGTCCGGCCCCGATCTTCGCCGACCGTGCTTGCCACCGAGCCTGAGCCTCGCCGTTCACGATGCCCACCCTACGCAGCGACCGCATTGAATTGGCGCCCCCATTGCGAAGGTCTGGACCGGGGCCAACGGCTACCAGATCGCGTCGCAGGCATCGGCCAGCCGTCGTCAGGCGAAGTCAGCAGTGAGTCAGCAAAAGGCTGCCGTACGGCGGTGACGGACGGGAAGGTGTGGCTGGCGGCCGGTGCCTGAGGAGGCAGGACGATGCCTGCTGACACTGATTGACAACCGCGACCAGGCTCCCCCGACGGGGGTCATGAACGACGGGTCGCAGGCGCCCGAACCGACGAGATACCGTTGCGGCGGGCTACCACAGCTCCTTGAGGTTTGATCGACTACGCCTCGACCCGCGATCAATACCGCTGGAAGCGGCTCAGGAACTCGACCACCAGGTGCGGTTCGGTGTCATCCATTCGGGTCCGAGCTCCTGAAGTGAGGCCACCCGCCCGGCCGCCACACGTATAGATCAGGGGCATGGGTGGCCGATCTGGGTAGCGCAGCACGAACGAATACTCGTAGCTGTACCCACTCAACAGGCAGGCTTCGCCCAACGGCTCCGGGGCGGCATCCGGCCACCAGCCGCTGTGCCGCCGCTGCCACTGCCGTCAGGCCTGGTTGCGGTTGGGTAGTCGGTTGATCAGCGCGGCGAAGTCGGCCGCCCCGGCACGCAGCACTCGCTGACGCGGCGGGTCCGCGACCCCGGAGCGCGGTCTGTGCAGCGTCGTGGGTGTCGTGCACAGCAGCACCTCCGTGGCGCCGAGTGGCACGAGCGGCCCATGTGCGTCGACGAACTGGCGCCACTCCGCGATGACCGGGCAGCCGTCCGATCCGAGCGGAATCTCATACGGGGTGCCGGCCACCGTCGGCCAAGGCGGCGCGGTGCGACGGATCCAGGCGATGGCGACCACACCCGCGACCACCGCGACCACCGTCGCCACGACCACCACCGCCCGACGCTGACGTGGACCCGACTTGGTCACTGGCCACCCTCCGGCTCGATGATTGCCAGCGAGGCTAGCTTCTCGTAAAGGACGCGGCGGTAGCGGCAGGCTTCTCGTCAAGGACACGGTGGTAGCGGCAGGGGACAAAAGCCGCCGCTCATCCAAGCGGTGTGCAGCAGAGAGGCAGCGAACGCATCGGCGACGGTCGCGAACGTACGACACGGAACGTTAGATGACCCAGCGCCGATCGGCACTGAACAGCACGGAGCGGCGACTATGAAGAGGGTGTCCCCGCGTTCGGGACGAAGAGGTCGAGTTGCCCTTCGATCCAGCGGCTAACACCGGCGGCGTGAACAACGGCCGCAACAGGCGCACCCGGTCCTTGAGCACCGTCAACGACCGCGTCCAGCCGATCCGCTCCGCGATCACCGTCGCCGGCATCTGCGGCCACTGCTGCAACAACTTCCGGATCTGCGGCTCCGCCGCATCCACGATCGATGGCTTCGCCGGCCGCGAATACCGCGGCGGGCCCTCCGACGCCAAC
The DNA here is from genome assembly GCF_003626655.1 of Micromonospora costi. Taxonomy (GTDB): domain Bacteria; phylum Actinomycetota; class Actinomycetes; order Mycobacteriales; family Micromonosporaceae; genus Micromonospora; species Micromonospora costi. The sequence continues at coordinate 193,123 of NZ_RBAN01000002.1, read as the reverse complement.
GCCCGCCGAACCGTGTTCCGGCCGACACCCAACTTGCGAGCGATCGTCTTGATCGGCATCCCCTCAGACCGATGCAGACGACGGATCTCCGCCCAGTCCTCCACGCTCAACACCCTCCCGATACTGGAAGGGGGGTCCAGATTCGCCCGCCGCCTGGGGGTCAGTCTTCACGCGTCGCCGACAGCCTTCGTGGCGCCTGGCGATGCTCGATGAAGAAGCGTGTCGAGGCGGCGCAGTCGTGGAGGTGCCAAGGCGAGCCGCGTGTGGTCACGAGCCCAGGGATCCTGACCCTGAATCGCATGGAGCCTGTGCTCGCGTGACATGTAGTTCAGCGGCGCACTGCCCTTGGGCGCGGGGTCAGCGGCCATGGCCGGACGCCAGAATCAAGGCGCGTTCGCCCCGTCAGTCTGACCACAACAGGCAGGGCCTCAGCGTCACTGAGACCCTGTCTGTTGTGGTCAAACATGCTGGGTGATGATCCCGTTCAGTACGCGTATGCCCGGCCGGCTGCTACAGCAGGGTTCCGCCTGAGGTGTCGATCCATTGACCGGTCACCCAACGACTGTCGCCTGAGGCGAGGAAGGCCACTGTGTCGGCGACGTCCTCGGGCGTGCCGATCCGGTCCATCGGTGACAAGGATGACAGCCAGGCCAGCGCATCCCCGACGAGACGGCCTTGGTGCATGTCGGTGTCGATGACACCGGGCGCCACGGTGTTGACGGTGATGCCGCGCGGGCCGAGCTGCTTGGCGAGCATCGCGGTGAGCACGTCGAGGGCTCCCTTGGACATGGCGTAGGTGATCGATCTGGGCATGGCGGAGCCGCGGGTCAGCATCGTGGAGATGTTGATGATCCGGCCGCCGTCCCGCAGCCGTCGCAGGCCGTGTTGGGTGATGAAGAACGGGGCCCTTGTGTTGACCGAAAACGCGTGGTCGAAGTCGCTTCCGCTGACATCCTGGATTTCGGCTTGCTCACCCAGGATCCCCGCGTTGTTGACGAGAATGTCCAGGCCGTCCGCCTGCGCGTCGAATGCGGCCCACAGCGTTTCGGCGTCTTCGGGTACGCCGAGTTGGGCATGAACGGTGAACGCCTGGCCGCCGGCGGCTTCGATCGCGGAGACGGTTTCCTTTGCCGCGGCTTCGTTGCTGCCGTAGTGCACGGCGACGTGGGCGCCGTCACGTCCGAGGCGCTGGGCGATGGCCCGGCCGATTCCTCGGCTGCCGCCGGTGACCAGCGCTGTCTTCCCGGCCAGTGTCGTCATGTCGTACGCCTTTCATCGGGTTGTGCTCAGGGCTTGGTAGGGGGCGGTGTTCCTGGCGTTCTTGAGGGCTTGTGCCCACCAGGTGACCTGGTCGAGGAGGATCTTGGCGGCGGTGGCGGGCCGCTGTTGGTCCTTGGGGTGGCCGTCGCCGTCGAACTGTTCCCACACGTTGTGGAAGCTGACCGTGTCTCGCGTGGTGACGGCGTGCAGTTCGGTGAAGACGGCGCGCAGGTGCTCGACCGCCCGTAGGCCGCCGGAGATCCCGCCGTAGGACACGAACGCCACTGGTTTGGCGTGGAACTGGGTGTTGTACCAGTCGATGACGTTCTTCAGCCCGGCGGGGTAGCTGTGGTTGTACTCGGGGGTGACCACGACGAACGCGTCGGCGGTGTCCAGGCGCGGGGTGAGCTCGTGCAGTGCGGCCAGCACCTGCGGCGGTGGTGTCATCGTGGGCGCGGCCGATCCGATCGGTACGTCGGCCAGGTCGATGAGGTCGACGAGGATGTCGTCGCGGTGCTCGGCCTCGCCGACGAACCAGTTGGCCACGGTCGGGCCGAATCGGCCGTCCCGGATGCTGCCGAGGATGACGGCAAGCCGGAGTCGATTGTCAGACATGGGTCTCCTCTAGAACGGGTGTAGAAGTGGAAGCTTCGGTCCGTAGTGGTGTCTCACGGATGAGCCAGGCGAGTGCGAACGCGACAGTGCCGAGGGCCGCGCCGGCGAGGCCGATGGCGTGTATGCCGTTGGTGACGGCGGCGTGCACGGCGTCCTGGGCGGCGGCTGGGAGTTGGTGGATGGCGCGGGCGGTCAGCTCGCCGCCGGAGAGGATCTGGCCGGCGGTCGAGGCGCCGAGGCGGTCACGGAGCGTGTCCTGCAGCTGGTTGGTGTAGAGGGCGCCGAGCCCGGCGGCGCCCAGCGAGGCGCCCATGGTGTGCCAGAGCGTGACCGAGCCGCTGGCCGCACCCATATCCTGCGGCGGTGCGCTGTTGATGGTGGCGATCGTCGTGCTCTGCATCAGCAGGCCAACACCCGCGCCGCCGAACAGCGTCAGCGCGGACGCAAGGACCACACCGTTGCCCGGCCCGAGCGCGAGCAGGACGAGCATTCCCCCGGCTAGCAGCACGCCGCCGAGGATCGGGTACGCGCGGTAGCGGCCGGTGCGGCTGATGAGCTGGCCGCTCCCGATCAGCACGACGACCATTCCGAGCATCGCCGGCAGGATCAACATGCCGCTGGCGGTCGGGGATGCTCCCTTGACCAGCTGCATGTACTGGGGCAGGAAGGTGGCGAACACCATCATTCCGGCGCCGGCCAACAGCCGCAGGATCTGGGCGAGTGTGAAGTTGCGGTTGCCGTACAGCCGCAGCGGGACGACCGGCTCGGCTGCGCGTCGCTCGACGGCGACGAACGTCGCCAGGGCCGCGAGGCTCACGACGGCGAGTGCCACGATCGGCGCCGACAGCCAGGCGTACCGGCTGCCGGCCCAACTCGCCAGCAGGCTCATCGCGACCAGGGCGGCGGTGAGCAGCAGCACGCCCGGAACGTCGATGCGGGCTTTCAGCCTGCGTGGCCCGGCTGGAACCGCGGCGGCGATGAGCAGCACGGCGGCGACGCCGACCGGGATATTGACGTAGAAGGCCCACCGCCAGCTCAGGTGGTCGGCGAACAGGCCACCAAGCAGCGGGCCTGCGATGAAGGCGACGGGCATCATCGCGCCGAACACGCCCATGAGCCGGCCGCTCTGGCGGGGCGGCACCAGTTCGGCGATGAGTGCGAGGGCGCCGACCATGAGGCCGCCGCCGCCGAGGCCCTGCACCGCGCGGAAGGCGATGAGCTGGGCCATGTCCTGGGCCGCTCCGGACAGCCCAGAGCCGAGCAGGAAGAGCAGGATTGCCGCCAGGTACGCCCACTTGCGCCCGTACAGATCGCCGAGCTTGCCCCAGATCGGGGTTGCGGCAGCCATGGCCACCAGGTAGGCCGACACGACCCAGGAGAAGGATTCCAGGCCGCCGAGATCACCCACGATCACCGGCAGCGCGGGCCCCAGCATCATCCCATCGAGCGGGGCCGTGATCATGCCGAGGACCACCCCGACCACACCCACGTGCAGAGATCGACTCACGGTCCGCTCCAATCGCGTACGTTGTACTCGAAATGCACGCTAGCGTTTCGAGTACGATGTACGCAAGAAAGGGAGGTGTGATGTCCGCCGGCGAGCAACAGGTCAGTATCTGGATGCGCCCAGAGAAGGTGGAGCGGTCCGGCCCAGGCCGCCGGCCCGGGTACAGCCGGGCCCAGATCACCCGGGTCGCCATCGAGATCGCCGACCGCGAAGGACTGGACGCCGCAACCATGCGCCGGATCGCCCAGGAGTTGGGCACCGGCGCCATGTCGCTCTACCGCTACGTGCCCAAACGGGACGACCTGATCGACCTCATGCTCGACGCCGTCGTCGGCGAGATCGAACTGCCCGAGCAGCCCAGCGGTGACTGGCGGAAGGACCTCACCCTGCTGGCCCACCAGACCCGCGCCGTCGGTCTACGCCACCCCTGGCAGGCAACCCTCGCCCGCCGCCCCACCCTCGGCCCCAACTCACTCCGGGTCTACGACTTCTCGCTCAGCACCCTCGACGGGTTTGGCCTACACATTGACGAGATGACCAGCCTCAGCGGCATGGTCGGCGACTACGTCGCCAGCGCGGTCCGCGACGAGATCGGCTGGCTCGATCACGCCCGGCACACCGGCATGGACCGCAAACATTGGATGGGCCAGTACGTCGGACCGTACGTCAAGCACGTGGTCGAGTCCGGGAAGTACCCGATGTTCAACCGCACCATCCGCGAGGGACGGCTCTCTCACATGTCGCCTGACACGCGCTTCCAGTACGGACTGGACCACGTTCTCAACGGCATTGCCGCCGCCCTGTCCAACACGACGACGCGGTGAAAGGCTAGCGCCAGACGTGCGGGAAGGTTCGGATCGGCGGAGTGCCAAACGGCGACGCTGCAACCGTCACCGCACCGACAGCCTCTGAAGCCGGCGAATCCGGCCGTGGACGGCGGCCGTCCCCGCGCTAGTCGCAGCTACTCCGTCACTGCCCGCCACCATTCGCAACGCCCTCACGTCGGCCAAGATGCGGATGCTCAGTACGGACGGCCCAGGTCTCGGACCGTGACAGAGCGTCACCCTGGCGACGATGATCAGGTGACCAAAAGAGCCGGCCAGGCTCAGCCCCAATCTTGGTGCCGGTGCTGGCCGGGCTGATGGTCCTGTCCGCGATCGAGGTGTGGCGCCAAGCGGCATCGCATTGACCTCGGTGTTTTCGAGGTCAGCGTCGGCGGCTGACGTCGGCTGCGTAGGTGGTCCAGTCTCCGGCGCAGGCTCGTTGCCATCTGACCGCGCCTTTGATGTCGATGCCGAGTACGCGTGCCAGGATCGCGGCGGGCAGGTCGGTGGCGAGCTGGAACAGTGCCGCAGTTCGCGCTTCCGTGATGCGAATGCCGATCCGCGCCAGGCGATCACGGAGCGCGCCGTCGGTGATGGGGCGCCCGGCGAGCCGGCCGGAGAACAGCCACGTCTGGCTGCCCGCGTGGGTGTGGGAGCAGGTTCTGGCGGTGACAAGTTCGCGAGTCAGCGCGGCGAGCGGTTCGGGTATCTCGATGGGCCGGTCGCCGAGTCGTATCCGCACGCTGTCGTCGGTGACCTGAACGTGGCCGAGGGTGAGCCGGCTGACGTCGGCGGCGTTCTGGGCGTAGAGGACCACGAGCAGCCCGGCGACGCGGTCGGCCAGGTCGATGGTGTGGTCATGAAGGAGCCGGCGGGCGATCTCCCACCGGCGATCACTGTCGATGGGTGCACCTGGCCCGCCCCATTGCCGGGCGGATAGATAGACCGTTGTCAGCTTGTTGGCGTTCGCCCAGGGGCGTCCGGTCCAGTCCAGCGGGTCGCTGGGGTTGATGATCACGGAGTCAGTCACCCAGCGCCGACGCCGTCGCGTGGCGGTCCCCTTGCCCTATTCGCGGGTCGCCTCCGCCTGCCCGACGGTGAGGGAACTGATCTGTCGGCGCGAAGCGGCCGCTAGTGGCCATGGGGTGCGGGTGGGACCCCCGCCGCGCCAACGCGCAGCAAGCACACTGTGGGCCGGACCTTGCACCATGCGAACCGCAACATCCTGGTGGCTGGTGATCCGCTGTCCGGGCATCGGGCTGGATCGCGGACCCACGCCTATACGTAGTCGCACTTCGGGTTCGGTCTTGACGTCAGGTCGATCATGTCGTTGAGCCTGTCCCGCGCGATCATCAGCTCGGCGATCTGCGTGTTGATCCGGTCCCGCTCCGCTGCCAGCCGTTCCCGCGACTCCGGCGTGCTCACCTTGGCGTCCACGCACGGCAAGAGCTCCGCGATCGTCTTGCTGGACAGTCCCGCACCGTACAACTGCTGAATCAGCCGCACCCGGTTGATCGCCGTGTCCCCATAGAGCCGCTGCCCGCTCCGACTACGCGTCGAGGCCAGCAACCCCTGCTCCTCGTAGTACCGCAGCGCCCGCACGCTCACCTGCGTCCTGGTCGCCAGGTCCCCGATCCGCACAGTGACCCACCTCGCAATACTTGCCTCTGACGTCAACGTGAGGTTTTAGCGTAGCGGCATGCAGATCAACGACACGAAAGCTCTCGTCACCGGCGCCAACCGCGGCCTCGGCAAGGCGTTCGCCGAGGCTCTCCTCGCCCGCGGCGCCGCCACGGTCTACGCCACCGCCCGCCGCCCCGACCGCATCGACATCCCCGGTGTCATCCCCCTCCAACTGGACATCACCGACCCGACTTCCATCGAAGCCGCGGCAGCCGAGGTGGGCGACCTCGACGTCCTCATCAACAACGCCGGCATCTCCACGAACGCTCCCCTGCTCGGCCCCTCCACGGAAAACATCCGCCGCGAATTCGACACCAACTTCTGGGGCACCCTCAACGTCACCCGTGCCTTCGCCCCCAAACTCGCCGGCGGCGCCATCCTCAACGTCATCTCGGCGTTGAGCTGGTACACCTTCGCCCCCGCCAGCAACGGCTACGCCGCCTCCAAAGCCGCGGAATGGTCCCTCACCAACGGCATCAGACTCGAGCTGACCGACCAGAAAACTCAGGTCACCGCCCTGGCTCTGGCCATCGCCGACACCGACATGATGGCCGCCTACGACATCCCCAAACTCCCACCCCGCGAGGTAGTCGCCATGGCCCTAGACGGCCTGGAAGCGGGCGAACTCGAGGTGATCGCCGACACTCCCACCGCCAACGTCAAGGCCTCCCTGTCCCGCGACCCCGCCCTCTTCTACGCCGACATCCCCGGCGCCCTCTTCAGCTGACACCACACCTCTGATCCGCGGCAATGTTCAGAGAAGACCCGACGAGATGGCCGATAACATCGAGGGCGTAGACGATCGCCGTACGGCTGGTCGCGTGCGTGAAAGGCGCGACCAGCGACGGCCCGTCAGGGGACCGCCCGGCGCCAGCACCGCAACGTGTGGTTTAGGCGGTCGACCCCAGGTAAGCGGAGTGGACCAGATGTGGCAGAACCCGAACCGCATTCACACTGTTCAGGGGTCGATGTGACACGGTCGGCCGTACGCCGACGCCTAGCCTGCTCCGCTCACCGATGGCCAGTCGCCGCAGCGCCGACAGGCTTTTCCGACCCGCGAACGGCCCCAGCGCTGCGGCCATGTCCGGACCTACGGATCAGGCGGCGGGTCGGGCCATCCACGGGCCACAAGCCGGTGGCAGCAGAGGTCAATCCAGGACGCCCGAGGCCGGGGCCGACACATCGCCTCTGACGCGAGCCGGAACCGCCACAGAACACGCGGATGTCGCATCCGCAGGTACCAAAGGGCTTGGCCACACGGCTGGAACCGGTTGCTCGTCTAGCACGACGCCTCCGTCGGGGTGCGGGCGTCCCCAAGGACGTTGGTCGGCGTCGATCGGGCGGCCGATTCAGGCGATCGGTTGTCCCCGTTCGCGTCTTCGAAGGGCCGCGTCAAGGCGACTTCACCGCCGCGCATAATTCCACCCGCCGTCCTTCGTAGCGGACGCGGCCGCCGTGCCTGCCGCGGCCGGGCCGAGGTCGATGAGCCAGTCGGCCTGCCGGATGGTCGGCCTCGCCTTTCTCGGCGCCGATTTCACGATCGTCGGGCGGACCGGACTCACACCGGCGTGCCGCACCGTCGCCCGGCGACTGCTCGCCGCGACCGGGAATCCCGCGGAACCGTAGCGCCCTCGCGGCAGGGAGAGCATCGACGGCCGACGTCGAGTCGTCGCCATCACCGTGACGGCCGGGAGCGGTCGCGTCCCGGTGGGGGTCAATCCCAACGAGGGCCGTCGTTCGCTGTGTCTTGCCAGGGCCGCCGTGACCAGCGGACAATTATCCGCCTTCCTCTGTCAGAGGAGATATATGCAGACAAATGCGGGTACCGGCCATCCGGCCCTGGCGAATGGACAAGTTAATTAATAGTCAATTGTATACAGGTGCGCGAGGCGTCGACGGTTGTGTGGCGCCTCCCGTCGCGCACGCCATCCGGCCTTGTCCCGCCGTCTGCGGATTCCGTGAGAATTGATGGACATTGACCTGCGTGTAGGGTGAGAATCGGCCCGGACCGGTTATCGACCGGGAGGGGCAGGCGTTGGTCAGACAGGCGAACATCGATGCCAGTCACCTTCCAGCGCTCTCCGTACCGCGGTTCGTCGGACGGACCCGGGAGCTCCTCGCGCTCGGCGAGGCGCTCGGGCAGCCGCCCGTCGTGATCCTGCTCGAAGGCGAAGCGGGCATCGGCAAGACCCGGCTGCTGCGGGAGTTCCTGGCAGCCCCGTCCGAGGGTGAGCGCCGGGCCCTGGTCGGGGCCTGCCCGCCGTTGCGCGAGCCGTACACCCTCGGCGCTGTGGTGGACGCGGTCCGCGAGGGCGTGGGCAACGGTTCCGACCTGCGGCTCAGTGGCCTGGGCGGCGCACTGCGGCCATTGTTTCCGGAGTGGGCGGCCAACCTTCCGCCGGCCCCGGAGCCGCTGGAGGACGCCACGGCGGCCCGGCACCGGCTGTTCCGCGCCTTCGTCGAGTTGCTCAGCCGACTCGACGTGGCGGTCCTTGCGCTCGAGGACGTGCACTGGGCGGACGAGGCAACGCTGGAGTTCCTGCTCTTCCTTGTCTCACGCCGCCCCCAACCGGTGAGCGTGGTGTTGACGTACCGGCCGGAGGAGGTGCCGCCCGACTCGCTGCTACTGCGGCTGTCCTCCCGGCTGCCCGCCGACGCGCACCTGGTCAGGCTGACCCTGAAGCCGCTAGGGGTCGGCGAGACCGCCACCTTCGTCTCCTCGATGCTCGCCGAGGAGCACGTGTCGGCCGAGTTCGCGTCCTTCCTGCACGCACGGACCGAAGGCGTGCCGCTGGCTCTGGAGGAGTCGGTGCGCTTGTTGCACGCCCGGGCCGACCTGATCCGCCAGGATGGTGGCTGGGCTCGTCGCCGGCTGGATCACATCGAGGTGCCGCCCACGATCCGCGATGCCGTGCTGGAGCGGGTCGGGCGGCTCCGACCCGACACGCGGACCGTCCTGCACGCCGCCGCGGTGCTCGCCGAACCGGCCGACTATGCCATCCTCACCGCGGTGACCGGTCTGCCCGAGGACCGGGCCATGGCGCAGGTCGCCGACGTGGTCGGTTGCGGCCTGCTGCGTGAGGACGAGCGCGGGCAGTGGTCGTTCCGCCATTCCCTGGCGTGCCGAGCGGTGTACGAGGCCATCCCGGTCCAGGAGCGGCGCCTCATGCATCGGCGCGCCGGCCAGGCCCTGGAGAACACGGCCCTGCCGCCGGTGGCGCAGTTGGCGCGCCACTTCCGGGAGGCCGGCGACGCCGAGGCGTCCTGCCGGTATGCCGAGCGGGCAGCCGACCTCTCCACACAGTCCGGTGACGTGGTCACCTCGGCGCTGCTCCTGCACAACCTGGTCACCGCCGTCGCGCTGCCGGTCGAGCCGCTGGTACGGCTCGTGGCGAAGATCCACTTTCAGTCCCTGCCCGGGTTCGACCCGTACTCGAAGATCATCGAATCGTTGCGGACGGCTCTCCACGCCCAGGTCCTGACACCGGAACAGGCGGCACTGGTCCGCTTCCAGCTCGGCCGGGTACTCATGGTGGCGGGAGCCATGGAGGCGGGCCGCATCGAGATAGCGGAGGCGGTGGCCCACCTCGCGCCGGACTCGCTGGAGGCGGCGCGCGCCCGGATCTTCCTCGCCATACCCCTCGCGGACGCCCGACCGGCCGCGGAGCATCTGCGCTGGCTGCGCGAGGCGCCTGCCGTGGCGCCCTCGATCGCGCCGCACGAACGCCTGCGTCTGTTCCTGGAACGCGCCTTCGCGTTGATCATGCTCGGTGAGGAGGCCGGGTGGGTTGAGGCCCGGCAGTTCCCGGAGGATCCCGCGAGTGCGCGGGAGGCGGTGCTCGTCGCGATCGGCCAGACGAACGTCGGCGAGGCGGCGATGCGGTGGGGACGGTACGACGAGGCCCGGGCGCGGCTGGCGAAGGCCCTGGCGCTCGTCGAGAAGCACGAGCTTCTGGGCCACGCCGGCAGCGTCGCCTCGACCCAGGCTCATCTGGACTGGTTCACCGGCGCCTGGTCGGGGCTCGCGGACCGGGTCGCCGCGCTGTTGGACGACGACGGGGTGCGGCTGAAGGACCGGGCCGAGGCGGCCCTCGTGGCGGGCCTGATCCACGCCGCCGCCGGGGACCGGGAGCGAGCCGAGGAACGGCTGCGCCTCGCCGGGCACGACGACCAGCAACGGGTCGAGGCCGCGGCCGCGCTGGCGCAGCTGCACCTGCACGACGGCAACGTCGACGAGGCGCTCCGCCTCACCGACGAGCCGGCCGAGATCGCCGTCCGCAGTGGGGTCTGGCCGCGGGCCACCGAGGTCGCCCCCGTACGCGTCGCGGCGCTGGTGGCCGCCGGCCAGCTCGACGGTGCGACCGACCTCGTGACCGCGTTCGAACGGGCCATGGGTGACAAGGACGCTCCGGCCCCGCAGGCGTCCCTGGTGGTGTGCCGGGCGATCCTGGCCGAAGCCGACGGCCAGTTCGCTCGCGCCGCGGCGCTGTTCGCCCGCGCGGCCGCCGCGTGGCAGGCACTGCCGCGCCCGTATGACGCTCTGCTCGCCCGGGAGCGCCACGCCCGCTGCCTGATCGCCGTCGGCCAGCACGACGTCGGCCGGTCGGCGCTGTCCGAGGTGTCGCGGGCGTTGTCGGACCTCGGCGCCCACAACGACACCGACCGGGTGGCCCGGTCCCTGCACGAGCGCGGGTGCGAAACCCGGGTGACGCGGGGCCGTGGCCGGCCCAGCTACGGCAACCAACTCTCGCCGCGCGAGCTGGAGGTGGCCCGGCTGCTGGTCGGCGGCCGGACGAACCGGCAGATCGCCGACGCGCTGGTGGTGTCGACGCAGACCGTGGCCAGCCAGCTGAAGTCGGCCATGCGCAAGCTGCGCGTGCCGTCCCGTACCGCGCTCGCGATCAGGGTGGTGGAGCTGGGCCTCGTCGGCGAGCAGGGGCAACCACCGGCGGTCGACGAATAAATTCCGCCCTCCTCGCCACACGCGAAGAAATGGCGTGCCAGCGGCCGCCGCTTTAAATCCCGCATCTGACCAATCGAGCCCGGGCCAGCTCGTATTCACACTTGTCACCATGTTGTTCGCAGAGCCGCCGACGTCCGAACCGGCAGGTGACCCGGCCGAACCGGCACCCCGTGCGAAGGACGAATCGGCACCGGCAGGAGCGCCCTCCACTTCGACACCCGCCCCGACCGCAGAGGCTGCGGGTGGCGCCGATGCTGGCGGCGAGTACGAACCGGTCTAGCGAGGAGGTCCATGGTCAGACCGTTACCGCCAGTGGCGAGAGGCACCGTCCCACCCCCCGGACCGCGCCGCCGAACCACTCCGTTCCGCGAATGCCACAAGCCTTCGCGAGTTCCGGGCGCTCGTAGGACGCGCGCCCACACGCCATACCCGGCACATCCGTAGTCGCAATTCTGGCAGGAGACCGAGAGATGAGGCGAAGCCCGGCAAGTAAGCGTTTCGGGCGACGCTTGGGCGCGACGACCGCCGGCTTGACCATCTTCGCGATGGTCATGTCGACCACGGCGGCACACGCGACCGAGCAGACCCGGCAGGCGCCACTTCCCGATGTCCCCCCGAGACAGACCGTGACCGTCACCGCGAACGACGACCTGCTGCGGGCCGTCGCCGCGTCCGGCGCGACCCTCCCGCTGACGCTGGTCACCGGCGACAAGGTGTACGTCGGCATCGACGCCAACGGTAAGCCGGTCGTCCGCGACACCGAGAGCGCGGCGCGGCCCGACGGATCGTCCGTCGTGTTCCACACCATCACCCGCAGGGGCGTCGTGCACGTCGTGCCCAACGACGCCCTGTCGTTGCTCGGCAGCGGACTGCTCGACTGGGGGCTGTTCGACCTGACCAAGCTAGCGATGCTCGCCGCGTCCGGCACGGTCGGCGAGGTGCCAGTGCTCGTCACCTACACCGAGAAGGCCACGGCCGACAAAGCGCTGAAGGCCGCCGGGGCGACCGTCGACCGGGCACTGCCGAGCATCGGCGGACGCTCGATGACCATCGCCGGCGACGGCCGGTGGTGGCAGGACGTCCGGGGCAAGACGAGCCCCGGCGCCGCCGCGGCCCGGTCCGCCGGCTCGCTGGAAGGGGTCCGGAAGGTGTGGCTCAACGAGCTGGCCCGGATCAGCCTGGACTCCTCCGTACCGCAGATCGGTGCGCCCGTCGCCTGGGACCGCGGGTACGACGGCACCGGTGTGACCGTGGCGGTCCTGGACACGGGCATCGACCCCAACCACCCGGACGTGGCCGGAAAGATCGTCGAGGAGGTCGACTTCAGCGGCAACGCCAACGGCGTCCGGGACGGGCACGGACACGGCACCCACGTGGCGGCCACGATCCTCGGCACCGGAGCCGCGTCGAACGGGCTGCGTAAGGGCGTCGCCCCCGGCGCCCAGCTGCGGGTCGGCAAGATCTGCAACGACGGCGGTTCCTGCGAACTCGACGCGATCATTGCCGGCATGGAGTGGGCCGCCAACTCCGGGGCCAAGGTCGTGAACATGAGCATCGGTGGTGGGGCCACCGACGGGACCGACCCGATGAGCGAAGCGCTCAACCAGCTCAGCCGCGACACCGGGACCCTGTTCGTGGTCGCGGCCGGCAACAGCGGTCCGTCGAGCGGGACGGTCGGCGCTCCCGGTGCCGCCGACGAGGCCCTGACCGTGGCGGCGGTCGACAAGGAAGACCAGATGGCCGACTTCTCCAGCCGCGGACCGCGGATCGGGGACGGCGCCGCCAAGCCGGACATCGCGGCTCCGGGTGTCGACATCGTGGCGGCCCGGGCCGCCGGCACGTCGATGGGTACGGCGGTGGACGAGTACTACACCAGTGCCAGCGGCACGTCGATGGCCACACCGCACGTCGCCGGCGCCGCGACCATCATCGCCCAGCAGCACCCGGAGCTGACCGGTCAGCAGATCAAGGCGCTGCTCATGGGCACCGCCACCGACCTCGGGCACGACATCTACGCCCAGGGCGTCGGCCGGGTGAACGTCGCCACCGCGGTCGACCCGACGATCATCGCGGGCGGGACCCTCAGCTTCGGCAGGCTGGCGTACCCGCACTCGCCGCTGACGAGGACGGTCACCTACACCAACCACACCGACGAGGCGATCACGCTGCACCTCACGACGTCGATCTCCGCCGGCGACCAGCCCGCGCCGGCGGGTCTGTTCACCCTCAGTGCCGACGAGGTCACCGTGCCCGGCAAGGGCTCGGCCGAGGTGACGGTGACGGTCGACGGCCGCGTGCTCGGCACCGACGGGGTGTTCGGCCGCTACACCGGCCTGGTGAACGCCCGCGACTCGGCGGGTGCGCTGCGCGCGGCCTCCCGGGTCAACGCCTTCCTCGAGCCCGAGCGCTTCGGCCTGACGGTGAACGTGGTCCACCCGAAGGACGCCACCAACGTCCGGTACGGCGACGCCATCTTCCTGCCGGTCGACGACAAGGTGCTGCTGCACGATGGCCCGGTCACGATGGATGGTGCGGACACGATGACCGCGCCGCTCTTCGGCGGCACCTATTCGGCCGCGTTCGTCGTCGAGTGGCAGGACGCGGCCGGCGAGTGGCACACCGCCGTACCGGTGGTGGCGGAGGTGGACGTCACGAAGGCGACCACGGTCACCGTGGACCTGCGCAAGCTCAAGCCGCTGAAGGTGCACGCCCCGGTGGCCACCGAGACCTACGACGGGGTGACCAACTTCGAGCGGCTCTCCGCGACCGGCGAGTGGGGGATGACGGGGGAGCTCACGGCAACGTACGGCGCCGACGAGCCGAACTGGTGGGCGCTGCCGACCGACAAGGTGCGCACCGGCACCTTCAGCCACAACACGTACAGCGTGCTGGCGACGCCGGTGGTCACCATGAACGTCATTGGTGGCGGTCCCACCTTCAGCCTGTCCAGCCGCTACCACACCCCGAACGTCTCGATCCCGGCGGGAACGCAGACGTGGCAGGAGAACGAGACGGACGTCAGCCGTGACATCGTCGTCCCGGTGCCCCGACTGGCGACCCGCGGGCTCGTGCCGGTGGTCCACGCGGGCACCGGGTCCGCCGCGGACCTGGCCAAGGTCGACGCCCGGGGCAAGCTGGTGCTGATCACACCGACCGACATCTGCACGACCAGCTGCGAGTTCGTCACGCTGCGGGACGAACGGGTGGCGGCCGCCGCCGCGGCGGGCGCCGTCGGTGTGCTGGTCGCCGCACCGGGCCTCACCTCGCTGGGTGTCGTCCCCACCCAGAGCGCCACGTGCACGGACGGGCCGCAGAGCTGCCCCGCGGTCCAGCCGTACGCCGCGCTGCCGATCGTGAGCGTGTCGTACGACGCGGCGGACGGCCTCATCAAGCGGCTCCAGCGCGACTCCCGGCACGTCCGGATCCTCCTGGGTGGCAGCGCCGCACCTACGGTCTACGCCGCCTCGTTCGGCGCCTCCGGTCAGATCCCGTCGAACCTGCCCTACCGGACCAGGACGAGGGACTTCGACCGGGTCGACCACCAGCTCCACGCCGACCGGCCCGGAGAGATCTACAGCTTCACCTGGCAGCAGCAGCCCAAGTCCGGCCCGGCCGCGGTGCCCCTTGACGTGCCGCTCACGGCCACGCAGCGGACGCTGACCACCTTCGTGAAGCGGCAGGGCGACGCCATCAACCGGTTCCACACGGCCTGGGCCGACTACGCCGGAGAATCTGTCCTCGGCCAGAGCCACGGCGAGACGCAGGACGTCGCACTGAGCGGCCGGAAGACCCTCCACTGGAACACCGGGCCGACCGTGCCGGGCGCCGTGCCGCAGGTGCGGACCAGGTCCGGCTTCACCGTGCAGACCGGGTACCTGTGCTCGGGCTGCCGGCAGGGTGACACCTTCTACCCGACCTTCTACCTGACCGGCAGCGGCGGCGGCCAGCAGGCGATGATCGGGCTCGTCAACGACACGGGCATCGGGACGTACTACTTCGGCACCGCGACCTGCGAGCCGCCCGCCTGCAGCTTCACGTTGCGCAACGAGGCCGGCGACGAGGTCGAACGTCGCCTCGTACACCTCACCTGGGGCATCGGCGGCAAGTCGGGAGCCACGGCGGATCTCGTCGGAGGTCGGCGATGACAGTCGAGACAGCTAAGGAGACTGACGCCATGAACACGAGCGCGCCGTCGTCGCGGCGCCGCAAGGGTACGGTCGCCGCGCTGGTCACCGCAGCGGTGTTCGCCCTCGGCTGCTCCGTCGGCGGGGACATCGTCGCCTACGACCTGCCGGCGGAATCCGCCCGGTACACGTTCGAGGCGGAGACCAACGGGGTCAAGACGGTGTGGGAGTACACCTCCGACAAGCCGGCCGAAGGGGACGCCTCGGAGTTGCAGCCGTGCATGGGCGACGTGCTCGGCAACAACATGGCGGCCTGCCGGCCCGAACCGCTGATCTTCCTGAAGTACGACCTCGGTCTGGCCCTGGACAACACGGCCCGGGCCGGGGTCGCCCACCGGATCACGGTCGTGGGCTACTACCAGGAGCGGCTCACCGCCCCGCCCTCGGTGACCTCGTTGCGGGTCGAGGCCAGCTTCGACGGCGGCCAGACCTGGAAGGCGGCGACCACCCAGGCCGCGGGAAAGAACACCTTCACCGTGGAGATCAAGCACCCGCACCGGAGCCAGGGCGCCGAGGCGGTCGGGCTGCGGATCAGCGCGACCGACAGCGGGGGCAACACCGTGAAGCAGACCCTTCCCACGGCGTACCGCCTGAGGTGACGGGTGCCGCGGCACCGGTGAACTGATGGTCACGGCCGGGGCGAGGTCCACATCCTCGCCCCGGCCGTTCCGTGCGGCCACCGCGGTCGCCCGAGACGGGGCCAGGCCCACGACGTGCGGCACCGCCAGGGCGCCGAGGCGCGGCGCGGCTCACCGCCGTGACCGGCGAGCGGGACCGGGCGGAGGAGGCGATCACCGCGTTGGGCGAGCAACCGCGGCAGCTGGAGCAGCGCGCCCGGGACGCCGACGCGCGTGCCGCCGGTCCGCAGCGCCAGCTCACAGACGCGCGCACCGCCACCGACCGCGAGCGGGAGCGCGCGGACGCCGCCGAGGCGCACCCTTCCGCGTTCACCGCCGCGCTGGCCGCGAGCGGCCTGCGGCCCGACGCCCCGGCAGCCCGGCATGACCGGCCGCTCCGGGTCCGGGCGTTCGCTCATCCATCTGACCGATGGCGGCGAGGCGGGGGCCTGGCCCGGATCCCGCGGAACGAATCAGGCGCTGGCGCCGGCGGTGCGGGCGGCGAACCACCGGGCGGCCTCGGTGAGGCGGTTGCGGCGGGGATCGGTGGCGAGCGCGGCCAAATCCGGCAGGTCGACCTGGCGGTCGCCGGGTGCGGCGTCGGCAGCGAGGGTGACCAGGTCGGCCAAGCCCGGCCGCGCTCCGGCGGGCAGCAGCATCGGCAGCGCCACCGACGTCACCTGCCAGGCCGCCTCACGGGCACCGGCCCTGAGCACCTCGGTCAGCGGCTGGACGACCCGCTGCAGCACGATCCGACCGGCGGCCGCGAGTCCACCGATCTCCGCCCCGATGCCGGCGCTGTCCCAGTCCGGCCGGTCGGCGAGGGCGATGAGCGCGTCTCCGGCCGCCAGCCGGACGGATCGCCGATGGTTGGCGAGCGCGTACGCCATCGTCGACCACATCGCCGGGCCGGGCGGGCCGTCGGCGTTCGCGAGACCGGTGAGGATCCCACTGGCGATGTTGCCTCGCTCCACCGCCGCGGCGACGAAGGGCTGAAGGTGCGCGGCCATGACCTCCCGGTGCGACGGCGTGATCATCGGCCAGAGCGCCAGGCCCGCAGTCGACCGGAGGTAGTTGATCCGCTGGACCGCGCCGAGCGGGTCGGCGAGCTCGGCCGGCAGGCCGGCCGGGTCCACGATCGCGATCCCCCGGCCGGACCGGTATGGCTGGTGGCCGACCTCCTCCATCCGGGTGCGCGGCTCGATTCGGGTGGCCAGCGCTGCGGCGAACCGGCGCCCGGCGGGGGAGACGAGACGCCTCGCCCCGGCCTGGACGACCTCGTCGACCTCGCGCGGCAGCCGCAGGATGGCCTGCGTCAGGTCGGCGTGGCCCGGCTGCCAGCCGTCGTGGTCGGCCTTACGTAGCAGGTCGAGCACTCGGGCGGGATCGACGTGCCCGGCGACGGTGGCCGGCGTGGCCAGGAGCGCCGGTGGCGGCTCCTTGAGTAGCCGTTCGGCGAGTTCGGTGAGCCGGCGTTCCAGAAGGCGCGTCACCGGATGCGGCTCCGCCACCCGGTACGGCGTGTCATGCGACACGTAGCTGCCGGTGGCGGCGGCGACCACGCAAGGCCACGGTCCGGTCCACTGCGGGATCATCGGCTTCAGTATGCGATCGGCGGCGGCGCGGTCGCCCCGCGCCGCCCGCACCAGCCCGTCGAGCAGCAGCTCGTGCCGGACGGGGTCCTCGTTGCCCTTGCGGAACAGGATCGTCAACTCGCTGGCGAGCGCGCCGAGATCCAGAGGTGGTGGCATCTCCGCCGGCGGCTCCGCGACGCGCGTGGGAACGGCAACGGGAGCGGGCGGCGCGGCGCCGAGCAGCCCGGCCAGCCGGTGCGCGACCGTGCCGTCGAGCGCCGGCAGTTCGGCCCGCAGCCGCTTCCGGGAGTCCTCCGCCAGCGTCGGCAGCCCCTTCTCGATGAGGTCGAGGGTGCGTTCGGCGAGTTCGGGCACCGGATGGAACAGTCCCACCACCAGCCCGTCCAGCACCGGCTCGAGCGGAAGCGTCCGTAGCCACTTCACATGTGCCCGCACCAGCGTCTTCTCCTGGCGGGACAGCATGCTCTGGGTGATCTCCAGGAGGGCGGCCGGATGCAGCGCGGACACCCGGTGCAGGTCGCGCAGCGCGGTGTACGCGAAGGTCGCGACCGTCGACATCGGCGCGGTCAGCAGCCCGATCAGCTCCTGCCGATGCTCGGCCAACTCGTCGAGGGTCGGTGCCAGCTGCCCGAGCAGATTGAGGTACGGCTGGAGCAGCCCCTTCCGCCCGCCGGCGCGCAACCGGCGCAGGCATCCCGCGATGAGCGTTCGCCGGTCGATCCGGCCGGTGGCGGCCAGCTCGAGCAGGGCCGGCGGCCAGTTCCGGCCGGCGACGCCGGTCACGAAGGCGGCGGCCACCCGGTCGTCGTCGAACAGGTACGGCACCACGTGGTCGAGCCACGGGTCGGCGGCCAGGAGAGCGGCCAGGGAGGAGTTGCCACGCCACATCGCCACGTACTGCGCCACGGCCGCGGGCGTGTCCGGCGGCCCGGCACCCACGGCCCGCATGAGCGCCTCCGTGAACGGCCAGTGAGCGGCTCCCCGGATGCGCGAGCCGGACCGGCGCAGCAGGTGCCGGGCCAGGCTGGCACCCCAATCGGCGCCGCGCACCCGGAGCAGGCCGGGCACCATCTCGGGTGACACCCGCAGAGGCGGGCCCGCGGACCACGGCCGGTGCAACCGCCTGACCGCGTCAGCGATGGTGGGAGTGCACGCCAGCACGGCCATGGCGAGGGCTGCGTGGCGGCGCTCGTTCAGCTCTCTGGCCTCTTGGCTGGCCCGCCACTCCAGTCGCTGCTTCTCGAAACCCCGCTGGCGTTCCTGCTTCTGCGACCGCTGGCTGGCCATGAGCGCCCGGATCCCGGCGAGGTCGCGGGGGATCTCCTGCCCGGGCGCGGTCATGATCATGAAACCGAAGCTGCCCGACGTGGGGAACTCCGGCTCCGGCTCCGGCTCGGGCTCACGCGAGGGCAGCACGACCGGCTTCGGCTCGGCATGGGTCGGCGTGTGCGCCTCCAGCGCCGGCAGCAGGGCGGCCCGCCCGCCGGCGTCCAGACCCGCGAGCGTCTCCCCGAGCGCGTCGACGTCGGCCTCGTCGATCCGCGCACACATCTCGCGCCATACGTCACTCACCGCGCGTCACCCCCCGGTTCTCCTCGCTGAACATCGCTGCCACGACGTGCTTGCACGGCCCGCGCAAGCCCTGATGCTCGGCCCACCACGCGCAGGTGCAGGCGTACCCGGCGCCGCGTCGGTGCACGAGGTAGGTCGAACCGCCGGAGGTGATCTCCACGCCTGCGGCGGTCGGCACCACCCCGCCCGCTGCCCCCAGCGCCCGCGCCGCCGCCAGCCGTGGATGCAGCGCGGCCACGAGATCGGCCCGGTAGGGCAGCGGACGGTGGAACGACGACGCCGCCGCGATGTCGTAGCCCACCTGGCCCGCCGTAGCGAGCGCGGCGAGGGCGGATGTGGCCCGCGTAACGTCCCAGCCCATCCGCTCGGCGACCGACGACCGGTCGACGACCGGGTCGGCGACCAGCAGCGCGCTCAACGCGTCGGCGTCGGTGTCGGCCGACCCGGCACCGAGGTCGGCCAGCAGTTGACCGTCCGCGGCGAAGCCGTGCTGCACGGCGGTCGACAGCAGCAGCGTGAACCGGGCCGTGCCGAAGTCGAGCACCCAGCCGCTCACCTGGGCCGGCGCACCGCTGACGGGCGGCGCGTAGAGGGTGACGGTGCGCGCGAGAGGGAGCAGCGAACGTAGCACCGACAGGCGGTATCCATCCGCCACGCAGATCGCGCCGCGATCCGGTCGGCTCGTGGAGCGCCACCCGGTCGCGGCCGGCATCAACCAACGCGTCCGGCGACCGGTGCGCGCCGACACCTCGGCCAGCAGCGCCACTGCGCGTCCTGAACGGAGCTCCAACCGCGGGTCCATTGGCAGCGCGTGCGCCGACACCTCGGCCAGCCCGCGCAGCCACCGTTCCGGCAGGGGCACCCGCTTTTCGACGACGCGCCCGTCGAGCGTCGACACGGCGAGTTCGTCCGCGCCGACCGCCAAGCGCAACGGGTCCCCGGCCCCGACGCGGGTCAGCGCGGCGTACAACTCGGGGTTTATATCGACGTTGGCCACCCCCTGACTCACCGGCGCGCCGTCCAGTTCGTCGGCGGCCAGGTCCAGGCGCCCGTACACTCCTCCGCAGGCCGACAGTGCCTCGAGCCGCAACCGTTCGCCGTCGCCGGTGACCACCGGATCGCGACCGCCCGGGCGACGCACCGGCCGGAAGTCGGCAGCCGCGATATCGGCCAGCGCCAACAGCCCGCCAGCCACCACCCGAGGCGTACGCACGAAACCGGCGAAGAAGGTTTGCTCGTCAACCCGGTCCGGCGCCGATGTGGCAAGGGCCACCGTGTCGCCGACCACGCCCGACGCGTGCCGGTAGATCCTGGTGTCCACCACGGACGCGTTCGCATTCAATGGCTGGTCCTTCCTGGGATCCCGCTGCACCGTGTCCGGGAATGGTGCCACGCGTCGCGCAAGCCGCGCTGTCCGCAAGGTGTGTCCACCATGGATCGGTGGTAGCCATACGCGGCAGCTAACCGAACCGGTACGACATTTTGTCGGGTTCCACGCCGCTCCGGTTCGATCCACCGGTCCGGGCTCGAGCGCGTTGGTGACGTGGCTGGACCACTGCGGCCGCTTCGCGATCCCGCCGCCGCAGGATGACCGGCGGCGGCGTTGACGCGCCGTGTCGCCCGATTCGGGTTGCGGCCCGCGCCACCACCCGGGCAAGCATCCCGGATGCCTGCAGCGAGACGGTGCAGTCTTGCCTGAGCAACGGCAGCTCGACCGTCTGCGTTCGTTGCGGTTCGAGGAGTCGACCCGGCGGTTGGCGGGTGAGCCTCTGTAGCTTGCATGGCGGGTCGCGCAGCTGTGCCTCGCGCCGGGCCCGGCAGTCCGCATCCAGTCCGCAAGAGGGCGACCAACGGCGGGGAGCGGTGTGAGATGTCGGAAGCCGTGTCCGCTGCTAGACCCTGTTACGTGCAGGTGGTCGGGGTGGCCACCTTGATCTCGTAATGCGTAGGTCGGATCAGATCCCCGCCGACGCGGATGACGCGAGCATAGATACTGCGCCGATGACTCCCCAGCCGCAGACGGTGTGGGAGGACGCCGCGGGCGTCCTCTTCGGCAGTGCGGCGTCGGTCCGAGCCGCCGCTATGCCACCGGTGACCAGATGCGCGGAGCCGTGACACTTACGATCCGCGTGCCCGAGGGCTTCTTCCAGGTCGTGCCGTCGGGCCAGTCCGGTGTCGCGACCACCAGCCTTCTGTTTGGAGACCTCTTCGGCGGGCCCGAAAGCTCAGCACCCGCGGGTCGGGTTCATAGTCCGGCGACGTCCGCTCCATGCCGAGATGAGCGCGCCTGATCTTGGAGGCCAAAGGGCAGGTCCCGCCGGCATGACGACGGCAATTCCGCGCGCATACTCGGTGCGGCCATACGTGGATCGGATGCTCGTTGCCCGCGTCTCGGCGCGCGGTCGGCGGGTAGGGCGAGTGCGGCAACCGGGTGCGGATGGCCGGAACGCAGGCGACCGGTGGCGAGCGCAAGCATTCCGGGCTATGGGAAGAGAACGAGCGCGGGGTCGCAGGCCAGGGTAATGAGCTGCTCCACGGTCAGCGGTGGTTCCGTCATCGTGGGCCGGCTGTTGTCGGACTCGGGCGCGTTATGTACCCCGGCCAGGATCGTGGTTTGTCCACTGTAGACCATAACGGTGCGGCCCCAGACCCCGGCGGAGTCGGGACCGAAGTCCATGATCTGGATGCGTTCGCCGTGCGGGCCGGTGCGGCACTCGCCCTTGGCGTCAGGCCCGTTGCACCGGCTGGTCCAGGTATCCGTGCTGATGTTCTCGTGGGTGGCCTGGAACAGCAGCAGTCCGGTGCCGGCGGCCGTGGTCATCAGCGCGGTGGCCGCAAACCCCTCGCCCTCGAACATGCCCGGCCCGGCTACCAGGTAGGGCGTGCCGCGGGCGGGATTGTCGGCGAAGGTGGCGCCGGGCATAGCCGCCGGCACCGCGGTGCGCAGGTAGCACGACATCCGGTTGGCGAGTCGATCCGACCCGCCCGCCTGGGCCGGTGCGGGCGCGTCCTCGCTCGGGACGATCGCCGCCGCTGATGGGATGCTCGCGCAGACCGTCGGATCGTAGGTCCACGTGGGCGAACCGGGCTGGCTCGCGGTGCTGCCAAGAAGGTCCCTCGCCACATGCCCCCCGACCGCCACCACGCCGGCCAGCGCCACGACTCCTCCGGCATAGCCCAACCGGTGCATGGCCCGCGACCGTCGCCCGGCTCGCACTACTTGGTCCGACCGCAGCCGCACAGATGGTTCGTCGATGGTCACGTGCACCCGCAGCGCGTCCTGGATCGCCTGCTCGTTCATGCTCTCGTCCTTCCGTTCATCTCGATGTACGGCGGCACCGGCAAGCGTCAGTGACGATATGAGGGGCACGCGGCGGCCAGCATCGAGGTTGATGGCCTGATGATGTCGGTAGCCGGCGCCCCCCGACGAGAGATCTTGCCACCCAAGATCGAGCTACCGGATCTGCCGCTGGTCGTGCGTTGGCCGCTCGGCGAGCTGAACACGCTCTGGCGTGTGCGGGGCATGTGAGCCCTTGGAAGGTCTAGCCAGCGCGAGGCTCGAAGTCATCCCAGGTGGTGTCGCGGGCCCGTAGGTGTTCCAACACCCGCGGCACTTCCTCGTGCGAGGCTGGCGCCCTCAACACCTGCGCACGCTTGGTGAATCCGTGAGTCTCGGCGAACGTTAGGAACTCGTTGAGCGTTCGAATCACGTCATGGCCGAAGCGCTCGGCCTGCTGTCGGTGACTTCTGGGGGCGCCGTGCACTGCGGCTGACCGAACCTTCTCGTACTGGTAGTAGATGTTCTCCGGGGCAGGCCATCCACCGCCGACCAGGTGACCGAGCATGGTGCGCCGCAAGGCCAGCCCCAATGACCTCAGGCCCTCAGCCTTGTCGCCAAGGATGGCTTCGAGCGCCAAGAACTGAAACAGCATGGCGACGAGCCGGTCGGGCACCACCAGGCTGCGGTCAATCCAGGCCACGGCCAGGAGCGCTCGTCGCTCAAGATCGTGACGCCGAAGCCCTACTGCGGTTGTCGACAACATGCCCCCGACCCGCAGTTCGCCGAGATGTACGAGCTGACCCGGATCCTGTGATCCGGGCCCGCTGGGTGAGGCGGCGGTGATCCGATCCGTGGGGGAGCAGTTCGGGAGCGTCCGGGACGGGCCAGCTCAAGCCCGGACCTGCGGTGATGCGGCGAGCCGGTCCACGTGACCCTCCCAGAGAACACCGAAGTGGTCAGCGTTGGCTGCTCCCCGCCTGGCTGATGCCGGCTTGTCGTCCTGGGCCCGCTGGCGCCAGTCACCGGGATCATCCTGCATCGACGTGCGGCTCTGCATCCGCCATGGCGGAGTTGGTAGGTGTTCCGGCAGCTGAGACTCGAATCCCACCGGCAATCCTTTGACCAGGGCTTCCTGGGCCGTGACCTCTTCGGCGGGCCCGAAAGCTCAGCACTCGCGGGTCGGGTTCATAGTCCGGCGGCGTCCGCTCATGCCGATGTGCGGATGTTCGATCAAGCACTGGAAGGTGCGCCGGGCAGCCCGGCCGCTGTGGTCAGGTAGGGCCGCTGGCCCAGCGCGTCGGCGACGTCCAGGTCTCACAGCCGACTCGACCACCCGCGTAGTAAGGAACTCCCGCAGCGGTACCGCGTCGCCTTGACGACGATTCGGTCGATCGGTGCCTAACATAGGCGAACTTGATCCACGGGCTGGCGGTCAGTCGCACTTCAAGCCGGAGAAGATGACCGCGAGCGTGCGGGCTTGCAACTGCTCGTTCCATCCACCGTGCAGTGCGCCCTGGCACACGCTGGCAAGGAGCGCCATCACTTCGGGTAGCCGTACCGAGTCGGCGACGGCTCCGGCGGCCTGGGCCTGTTCCAGCAGCCTGCCCACCGCCTCCTCCAGGTGAGCTAGCGCGTCCGGAAGCCGGATGTCCACCCCGGAACCGGCGAGCAGGTCGACGGCGGTCTTCTTCGCTGCGGCCTGCGCCACCGTGTGCGTGAAGAATGCGAAGAGGTCATGCCGTCCGGCCTCCTCGACGAGCTGCGCGAGCAGTCGCTTCATGATCGCGGCGAGCAGATCGTCCTTGCTAGGGAAGTGACGAAAGACGGTGCCGATGGCAACGCCGGCCCTCCGGGCCACCTCCTCGGTGGAGGCGCGGGTGCCGAACTCGGCGAAGACCGCCTCGGCGGCGTCCAGGATGCGTGCGCGGTTGCGCTGCGCGTCGGCACGCAGCGGCGGCCCCTCTACCAAAGTGAGTCTCCACTCATTATTCTCGGTCGTGTAAGTCGAGTCATGACTCATTATCCAGGAGGCCGACATGACACCAAGCGAGATTTTCGACAGTATGTGCGACCGGTGGCGCGCAAACCTGCCCACCTACGAGGCAGACTCGCTCGCCGATGACGTGGTGATCGAGACACCGTTCGCCGCACCCGGCCGCCCTACGCGTATCGAGGGGAAGCAACGGGTCCTTGAGTACACGCGAGCGGGACGGGCGGTGTTCCCGGTCCGGTTTGACGACTGCCGCAACGTGGTCGTGTACGAGACCGCTGACCCCGAGGTGATCGTGGTCGAATACGAACTGGTCGGTACGCACACGACGACCGCGGTAACCGCCTCGGCGCCGTTCATCGGAGTGCTGCGGACCCGGGACGGCAAACTGGCCCACTGGCGCGAGTATCAGCACACCCTCGCCATCGCTCAGGCCGCCGGTCAGGCGTAGGCCTGGATCAAGATCGGGCTGTCAGGGCGATGAGCGGGCCCAGCCGGTCGCCCTGCGCTGCACACCGTTGTGTCCGGCGTCGGGGAATACCGCTGATCAGCGCTTGGCGACCGCGTTGCGGTAGTCGGTGTTCAGGCGCTGCCCCGCTTGGCGGTCGTCGGTCTGGATCGAGTGCACACTTCTGCCGCGATCCGCGCGCTACGCGGCGTCACGAAGTGCTGACTCAGCCGGCATGCGCACATGGCTCCCCGGCAAAACTGGGCCAGCCGTGACAGGGCATTCCGTTGTACGGCTACGCCGGGCGGCTCCTACTACCGTGCACAGGCGGGCTGGCCGAGATCGTCGAGCCGGGCGTGACCGGGATGAACCTCGCCCCGCAGGACCCGGACGGGCCGAGCGAGGCGGTGCACGCCCTGCTGTCGGACCGGGCCCGCGCCATGGTCCACGAGCAGTACGGCTGGTCGGCCATCGCGTCCCGCACCGCCGCCGCGTCCGGCGCCGCCATCGCGGGCGACGCCGCGTTCACCGCCGAGCGGGCCGAAGAGCGGATGACCCTCGGTCGGGCGCTACCCGCCCTGCCGGAGGGCAAGCTGCTCGCCGCCGCCGGCCTGCGCTGAGCCGTACCCGCCGCCGACCACCCCACCGTCAGGGACTCACCACCGGTGGGGCGGTCAGGAACTCCAACTGCACATGCGGGCAGACCACCCGGAAGTCGCCGGACTCGAAGTCCGCGAACCCGCCACGGTCGTACCCGCCCCACCCGACCCGCACCCGACCTCGAACACGGCCACCGCGCCGGCCGGCACCCGGAAGGTGTCGTACGCGAGGTGGGCGGCGCCGGACACCGGCACACTCTCGTGCCGCCCGTGCCGGCCGAGAAGCTGCCACCCACCGCTGACCGACAGCGACTCCACGTCGTTGACCTGGTCGGGCTGCGGCAGGGGCCGGGTCGGCGACTGCTCCCACCACCGCAACAGCTCCAGCCGCGCCTGGACGTATCCGGTGCTGTCTCCCATGGTGGTCACGCCCCAGAACGGCGTCCAGAAAAACCCGGCGTCCGCCCAGACGTGCAGGCTGCCGGTGAGCCGCAGCAGCGACTGGACGTCAACCACCACGTCGGTGCCCCCGTCGTTCTGCCACAGGAAGTAGAAATCGACCTCGTCATAGGTGAGGAAGGCGCCGTCGCCGTCGAAGTAGCTGGCCATGGTCGCCCAGCTGTTTCCGGCCTCGATGTGGCCGTCGTACCGCAGCCGGAAGCCTGGGCTGCCGGCGGCCAGCCCCCAGATCAGGAACGGCGTCTCCAGCAGCGTGGAGGTCGGCGCCAGCGGGGGTGGGGCGGTGGCGAGCACGTCCAACGCCGCCCGGCAATCCCGGACCCCGCGCCGGAAGGTCTCCTCAGCCTCGGCGAAGTACCGGGCCGCGTCCGGCATCTCGGTGCGGAACGCCCGCTCCAGCGCCCGCCGGTGACGCGCCTCGAGGTCCGGTCCCGGCCGCACCCGCCGCAGCGCCCGGTTCACGGCCCGCAGCCGGCCGGCGTCGGCGTCGGCCCGGGTCTTCTCCGCCGACAGCACCCTCTGAACTGGTCCACGTCGATGTTCGCCATAGCGGCGCCCCCTGCCGCCCATGCTCGCCACCGGCGCGGCAGACGTCGAAGTCGCCGGCGTTTACCTCGCGCCGTACGCGAAAAGGCCGCCGACCCCTCGCGGGGGTCGACGGCCTTCGTCCTCGGACCGGGGTCAGCGCTGCTCGGCGGGGACGTAGTCCCGCTCGGCGCAACCGGTGTACATCTGCCGCGGGCGACCGATCTTGGCCTCCGGGTCGCTGATCATCTCGCGCCACCCCGCGCCGGATGTCGTCCCTCACCCGGCTCCAAGGCGCCGAGGTGATCAACCAGGTTCTGGCCCGAGCGATGCCATTGCTGCTCGGCTAATCGCGATATCGTAAGGATATCGACCCAAACCTGAGCAAACTTGGACAGACATCGTTGTGAGCTCCTAGCGTGGGGAGTGTGATCGTGTCGAGGAGCGGCCCGAGCGAGGACTGGGACGTCGTCCTCGTCGGCGGCGGGATCATGAGCGCCACCCTGGGCGTGCTGCTGAGCGAGGTGCAGCCGGACTGGCGGATCACCGTCGTCGAGCGGCTCGACGAGGCTGGGCTCGAGAGCTCCCACGCCTGGAACAACGCCGGCACCGGCCACGCCGGGCTCTGCGAGTTCAACTACACCCCGGGGCGGCCAGACGGCACGGTGGACGCGTCGAGGGCCGTGCGGATCGGCGAACAGTTCGTCTCATCTCTGGTGTTCTGGGCCCGTCTCGTAGAGCGGGGGGTGCTCGGGCCGCCCGAGGCGTTCATCCACTCGGTCCCGCACCTCGGCTTCGGACCCGGTGCGGACGGCGTGGCGTACCTGCACGCCCGGTGGGAGGCCCTGCGGGGCCACCCACTCTTCTCCGACCTGGAGTTCAGCGAGGACCCCGACGTCCTCGCCTCCTGGCTGCCGCTGATGTTCGAGGGCCGGAACGGGAACGAACCGGTGGCGGTCACCCGCTCGGCGCAGGGGACCGACGTCGACTTCGGCGCCCTCACCCGGCAACTGCTGTCAGCCCTGCAGCAGCGCGGCGGCGTCGTGCGGACGCGCCAAGAGGTCACAGCCCTGCGCCGGCATGGGCGGACCTGGGTGGTGCAGGTCCGCGACCGCAGGACGGGACAGCGCCGGCGACTGCGGGCCCCGTACGTCTTCGTCGGGGCCGGCGGCGGGACGCTGCCGCTCCTGCAGTCGGCCCGGGTCCCGGAGATCCGGCGGTACGGCGCCTTCCCGATCAGCGGGCAGTTCCTGCGCGCCGACCGGCCCGACCTGGTGGCCGCCCACCGGGGAAAGGTGTACGGGCACGCGGCTCCGGGCGCCCCGCCCATCTCTGTCCCGCATCTCGACCTGCGGGTGGTGGACGGAAAGGAGGCGCTGCTCTTCGGACCGTTCGCGGCCTTCTCGCCTCGCTTCCTCACCCGTGGCCGGCTTACCGACCTCGTTCGATCGGTCCGGCCCGGCAACCTCCCCGTCCTGGTGGCCGCAGCGCGGGACAACCGCTCGCTGGTCAGCTACCTGATCCGGCAGGTGACCCAGTCCGCGGATGCCCGAACGGCCGCGCTACGCCGCTTCGTGCCGTCGGCGCGCGGGGACGACTGGACGCTGATGACCGCAGGGCAGCGAGTTCAGGTCCTCAAGAAGACCGCCGGCCGCAGCACGGTCGGATTCGGCACCGAGATCGTCACCTCCGCGGGTGGCTCCCTGGCCGCCCTGCTCGGCGCCTCGCCCGGCGCCTCGACCGCCGCGTCGACGATGCTCGACTTGCTCGCGGCGAGCTTTCCGCAGCACATGCCGGAGTGGGCGCCGCAACTGGACCGGCTCGCGCCGTCGACGCAGACGGTGCGGCAGCTCGGCCCCGACCGGCTCGGCGAGGAGGTGACGCGGGCCCGCCGGATGCTCGGGCTGCTGCCGGGGTGAGCACGACGGTCCACGGGAAGAGACGGCGGCCTCGTGACCGGCGACCTCATCGGCCGGCTACGGCACGCGGTCGGGCCCTCCGGCGTGATCAGCGACCCGGACGAGATGGCCGGCTACCTCACCGACTGGCGCAACGTGTACGCGGGGCCGCGGTCGTCGTGCGGCCATCGACCAATTCGAGATCGAGACATGACCGCATCTGGCACCCCTCTGTGTCAAGAGGCGGCGAGGAGCGGTGTTCTAGGCTGGGGTTCGGCGGGTCCGGGAAGTGACTGTTCCGAAGTGTCGATCATGGGGATCCGATCGGCCGCGCTGGATTGGAGAGTCGCCCCCACGTGTCCTCCCAGGCCCGTCCCGGGCTTCGTGGCGTCTTTGATCATTTGCTTGTAGACGATGTCGGACAGCCGTCGCTTGAGCGCCCGCATGGCCTCCATCGGCGTCTTGCCGGCGGCGAGTTTGCGCCGGTAGTAGGCGCGGCCGCTGATAGGGCGCTGCATCGGTGAGGGCGTCCGATCCATCGCAGGACCGTGGAAGCAAATCGGGAGCGTCCGAGGCCACCAGCCACTGGCCAGGCGTCGACGCCAGCGTGCGGCCGATCCCGCCCACGGTTTCGGCGGAATGACGAACGACCTGCGGCAGCACCCATCCACATCCGGCCGGGACAGACCGGTGACAAGCCTGGGGATCGGGGGAGCAGGTTGGGAGCAACGGGTAGCGCAGAACGGCCTTGAACTGCGCCGAACGCCATCGAAGGGCGCACAACTGCACCCACCCCTGCCTGCGGCTTCTTGTTTGCGCAGGTCAGAGTCGGTGCAGCGTCCTGTTCTACCACGTCACCGGCGAAGAACTGCTCACCCTCGCCGAGGCCGAAGTTCTCCACCTCGGTGGTGGTATCAGCGCGCCGTCGGACTGGCTGCCCTCGATCACGAGGGGCGTGAGGTTGGCGCGGGCGGCATAGACGGCGGCGGTGCATCCGGCGCGTCCGGAGCCGATGATGATCAGGCGGTGCGGGTCGGACACGAGGAGCTCCTGCTCAGGGGTGAGCCGCCCACCGGGATGGGACCCGGTGGGCGGCAACGAGGGCGTTGTCAGGCGGTGGGGCGCAGTTCGGTGAGCAGCTTCTCCACGCGGGAACGGATCTCGTCGCGGATCGGGCGGACGGCGTCGACGCCCTTGCCGGCGGGGTCTTCGAGCTTCCAGTCTTCGTAGCGCTTGCCCGGGAAGACGGGGCAGGCGTCGCCGCAACCCATGGTGACGATGACGTCGGAGGACTCCGCGGTCTCGTACTCCAGGAGCTTGGGGGTCTGGTCGGTGATGTCGATGCCGACCTCGCGCATGGCCTCGACGGCGGCGGGGTTGATCTGGTCGGCGGGGGCGCTGCCGGCGGAGCGGACTTCGACGGTGTCGCCGGCGAGGTGGCGCAGCCAGCCGGCGGCCATCTGGGAGCGGCCGGCGTTGTGGACGCAGACGAACAGGACTCTGGGCTTGCCGCTCATCGGGTGCCTTCCATGTGGTGCGAGGGCCGGTTGACCGGCTTGTCGTCGGGGTCGGGGAAGAGGTGGGCCGGGTCGCTGTTGCGGTCGAGCGTCCGGTAGCGGCCGGGGTCACGGCGGCGGTGGACGAATGCGGCATCAGGCCGAGCGCCGCCGGTACCTTGTGGGTGCGGGGTTGTCATGAGCGGCGGCCGATGGCGGCGTCCTCGTCGGTGGGGACGACGACCTGGTCGGCGGCGGCGCCCGCGTCGGGGTAGAGGGCGGCGAGCAGGCCGACACCGATGGCAAGGCCCACCAGCTGCGCGACGACGAAGCCGGGCACGGAGGTGGGGGCGATGCCGGCGAAGGTGTCGGTGAACGCCCGGCCGATGGTGACGGCCGGGTTGGCGAACGAGGTCGACGAGGTGAACCAGTAGGCGGCGCCGATGTAGGCGCCGACGGCGGCGGGTGCGACCGCGGCGCGGCCGGAGCGGGCGAGGGCGAAGATCAGCAGGATCAGGCCGGTGGTGGCGACAACTTCACCCAGCCAGAGGTGCCCGGCGGCGCGGTCCTTGCCGGAGAAGTCGACGGCGGCGAGGTCGAACATCAGGTTCGCCAGCACGGACCCGGCGATCGCACCCAGCACCTGCGCCACGACGTAGCCGCCCAGGTCTCGGGCGGTGAGACCGGTGCCGGCGCGGCGGCCGAGGAACCAGTCAGCGGCGGAGACGACCGGGTTGAGGTGCGCGCCGGAGACCGGGCCGAAGATCAGGATCAGGGCGCCGAGGGCGAACGCCGTGGCGGTGGAGTTCTCCAGCAGTTGGAGCCCGACGTCGCCGGGGGAGAGGGTGGCGGCCATGATGCCGGAGCCGACCACGGCGGTGACCAGCAGGGCGGTGCCGACGAACTCGGTCAGCAGGCGCCGCCGAAGTGCGATGGTCATCAGTCTTTATCTCCCATGGTGGTGCTGTCCCGGATCGTCGGGCAGATTGGTTATCGGGTGGCGGGGACGTTCAGCTCGTCGAGCAGGCGACGGACGCGGCGCTCGATCTCGTCGCGGATCGGCCGCACGTCGGCCAGGTCGAGCCCGGCGGGGTCGTCCACGATCCAGTTCTCGTAGCGGGTGCCGGGGAAGATGGGGGACGCGTCACCGCAGCCCATCGTGACCACGACGTCGGCGGCCCGGACCACCTCGTCGGTCCATGGCTTGGGGAACTCCTCCGAGATGTCGATGTCCCGTTCGGTCATCGCCGCGGTCGCGGAGGGGTTGATCTCGATGCCGGGTTCGCTGCCGCCGGACCAGGCGATCGCCTGGTCGCCGGCCAGGTGGGTGAAGAAACCCAAGGCCACTTGGGAGCGGCCGGCGTTGTGGGTGCACAGGAACAGAACGACAGGGCGCCCGTCGCGGTCCTCGACCCGGGCGAGAGCCCGTAGCCGCTGGCGGGCGAAGCGCTCGGCGAGCAGCGGCAGGTAGTTCGCGATGCTGGCGGCGGTGGCGAACTGGTCGTAGCTGGTCTGCAGGAACCGCTCGATGGTTTCGGTGTCGTAGATGCCGTCGAACTCCTCAGCAAGTCGCGTCGCGGCGGTGCGCAGGGCGACCTGCTGGTCGAAGGTGATCTCCTGGTGGGGGTGGGCGCTGATGTCGGTCATCGGGGGCCTCCGGGCAGGATGGCGGGGGCGAGCCGGTCGACGCGGTCGGCTAGGTCGGCGTAGGCGGCCTCGAACGCCTCGTCGGTGTCCACGCGCACCGGGTCCGGGACCGACCAGTGCAGGCGGGGGCGGATCGGGCCGGTCAGTTCCTCATGGGCGTTGTCACAGACGGCGATCACCAGGTCGTCGCGACGGACGACATCGGCGACGTGGGCGGTGCCGGTCGGGTCGAGGTCGAGGTGGTGGCGGTGGGCCACGGCCACCGCGCGGGGGTGCACCCGGGTGGCGGGCTTCGTGCCGGCGGAGGCGACGTCGTCGTGGGCGCGCTGCTTCCACAGCGCGGCGGCCAGCTGGGAGCGGGCCGAGTTGTGGGTACACACGAACACCACCCGGCCCACGCCGGCCAGCCGCGGGGGGGCGAGAGCGGCCAGCGTCTCAGGGCGGAGCCGCAGGTAGGTGCGACGCCGGTCGCCCTCGGAGCGGCCCTTGATGACCAGGCCGGCGTCGGTGAGGACCTTGACGTGGTGGGCGACCAGGTTCGTCGGCATGCCGAGCGTGTGTGCGATCTCCCCGGGGGAGGCGTCGCCCAAGGTGAGCGCGTCCACGATCGCCAGGCGTGCCGGGTCACCGAGGGCGGCGTGGATGCGGGCTCGCTCGTCGAGAGAGGAAGGCTCAGCGTTCATTGAGTCAACTATCGTTGAGGAAGTTTGCCGAGTCAAGCCGACCTCGTGAAGCCCCGGATCTCACCGTGGCCGGTGTTGGTGCCGGCTGATCAGCAGCAGGTCGCCAGATAGGACTGCAGATCCGTCAGGGCGGCGATGGCGCCGTCGCGGTCAGCCCGGTAGAACACCGTCTTGCCGTCTCGCCGCGAGGTCACGACGCCGCCGCGTCGCAGCAGCGTCAACTGCTGCGACGCCGTGGCCTGGCTGATGCCGACCCGTTCGGCCACCTCACCCACGGACATTTCGGCGCCGCGGGCAAACAGCATCATGATCCGCTGCCGGGTGGGGCTGCCGAGGGCCTTGAGGAACTCCTGTGTCTGTGGCGCGAGGCCCGAAGTGGCGCTCTGTGGCCCGGTCGGCTCGTCGGCGGCGGTCTGGCTCATGGTCACACCTTTCCTCGCCACCGTCATATTGTCATTCAACGAAACGACGATATGATCGTGGAGTGAACGATCAAGTCAATCCCGTGATCATCGTTGGCGGCGGGCAGTCCGGCCTCGCCGCCGCCCGCGCCGCCCTGGACGCTGGCCTGCGACCCGTGGTCCTGCACTCCGGCGCCGAACCAGTGGGCTCCTGGCCTGACTACTACGACAGCCTCACGCTGTTCTCGCCCGCCCGCTACAGCACCCTGCCCGGCATGCCCTTCGACGGCGACCCGGACCGTTACCCGCACCGTAACGAGGTGGTCGACTACCTCCGCCGCTACGCCGACGCCCTGGACGTCGAGATCCGCACCCGCACCCGAGTCGTCGCCGTGCGCCCCGGCGACAGCGGCGGATACCTCGTCGAAACCGACGCCGGCGACGAACTGTCCGCCGTCGGAGTCGTCGCCGCTACCGGCTCCTTCGGCAACCCGTATCTGCCCATCCTTCCAGGGCAGAGCGAGTACGCCGGGGATCTGCGGCACGTCGCCCAATACCGCCGACCCGAGCCATGCGACGGCAAGCGGGTCGTGGTCGTGGGGGCCGGCAACTCCGCTGTGCAGGTCGCCTACGAACTCACCAAGCACGCCCGGGTGACGCTGGCGACCCGCGAACCGGTCCGGTTCCTGCCGCAGCGCATCCGCGGCCGGGACCTGCACCACTGGCTGCGCGTCACCGGCGCCGACCGCCTTCCGCGCCCGGTCGTCACCCGGCTCATCCGGCACGCCGCCGTGTTGGACACCGGCCGCTACCACGACGCCATCACGTCAGGTGAGCTTCCCCGGCGGCAGATGTTCACCCGCTTCACCGCTGACGGCGTCGTCTGGAGCGACGGCACCACAGACGCCGTCGACGCCGTCATCTTCGCCACCGGCTACCGCCCGAACCTCGACTACCTCGCCCCACTCGGCGCACTAGACCAGGGTGTACCCCGACAGGCGGGCGGCATCTCCACCACCCACCCCGGCCTGCTCTACCTGGGGCTGGAATTCCAGCGATCCTTCGCCTCGAACACCCTGCGCGGCGTCGGACGCGACGCCGCACACGTCATGGCAACCCTCGCCGCACGCGTGGACCGGCGTCCGCGTCTGTCCCGTCAGGCACGCCCCACGGCCTCCAGCGCGGAGCGTCCGACGCCGCCGGTGCACGCCGATCGAGCCACCGATGGTGCCGGCGAATGACGGCGATGGGGGAGCGAGGTCAGGCCGTGGCCGCGGCCACCGGCTCGATCGACAGCAGCGCAGCGAGTTGGCGCAGGATTTGCGGTCGAGCCCGGTAGTAGACCCACGTGCCTCGCCGCTCGGCGTCGACCAGGCCCGCCTCGCGCAAGGTCTTCAGGTGGTGCGAGATCGTCGGCCCGCTCAGGTTGAACGCCGGCGTCAAGTCGCATACGCACGCCTCCCCGTCCTCGGCGGAGGCGATCATCGACATCAGCCGCAGCCGCACCGGGTCGCCGAGGGCCTTGAACGCGGGCGCGAGCACCGCGGCCGTCTCGGCGGGAACCTGGCTCTGCGCCAGCGGGGGACAGCACGGCGCATCGGCGTTGAGGTCGATGAGGGCGAGCGACTTGTGTTGCTTCGACATGCCTCTAGGTTGACATCTCTCTAATCAACGTGCAACTCTCTGATTCGACGGACGTCGAGACAGGGCGTCCTTGAGGAAAGGAGGGCTCCGCCATGTTCGGCTTCACCCGCCGCTCGCGCACACCGCTGCCTGGTGTCCGGTTTTGCGACTCCTGTGCCCAGGTGTCCACCGCCGCCCAGCGCGCCGAACGCCGTCTCGACCGCGCCCGCACCACTGCCTACACGCTGATCGCCCCCCGTTGACGAGAGGAACCGACATGAGCGAGAACACCTCCACCGCCGGCGGTTTCACCAGCGACCCCGCCGCGGCCCTGCAGATCACCGGCTCCGGCGCCTGCTGCGGCAGCCCCGCCCAGGCCGTCGGCGGCATCCTCCCGCCGGCTGGCGAAACCGCCAGCGGTGACCTGTGCTGCGGGACCCGCCAGGCCGCCCAGGCGGCTGACTCCTGCTGTGGCACCGAGGCCAAGACCGACGCCATCGCCACCGGACAGGGCTGCTGCTCATGACCAGCTCAAGCAACCTCGCAGACCAGCTCGAGCAGGTCAGCGCCGACCGGATGACCGCCACCGTCGCCACCCTCGCCTGCGACCCGCTAGCCGGGCGACGGGTCGGCTCGACGGGCGGGGCGGCGGCCCGCGCCTGGATCGTCGACCAGCTCGCCGCCGTCGGCGCGGACGTCCGGACCGAGGAGTTCCCGGTCCGCGCCGTGCCGCAGGTGTATGAGGCGCCGACGATCACCTGGGGCGATCGGGACGGCACCACGGAGTTGGTGTTTGGACGGCAGGTCGCGATCCACCCCGCCTCCGCTGACACGCCGGACATCCGACGCGGCGCCCTCGGCGTCGCCGGCAAGGACGACCCGACGGGGCGGTGGCTGGTCGTGCCGGCCGACATGAGCCTGTTCGACGCCTACCGCGACACCCACGGCGCCGCCGGGTTGCTGGTCCGCCGCCCGGTTGACGCCGAGGGCTGGCAGTTCACCATGCTCGCCGGCCCGGACCCGGGGCCGCTGCCAGTGCTGACCCTCAATTCGGACACCCACCACGCCGTGCTCACCGCCGCGACCACGGGGGACGGTTGGCTGGCTGGGGCGACGCCGCTGCGCCGCGACGACGTCACCGGCGCCAACATTCACGCCTGCCTCCGGCAGCCTGTCCCCGCTGGCGCCGACCTCCTGCTGACCGCGCACTACGACGGTGTTGGCGACCACCCGGGGCTTCGCCTGCCCGGCGCTTCGGACAACGCCACCGGCGTCGCCGTGGTCCTCGAAGCTGCCCGCGTTCTCGCCACCGCGCTGCCGGCCGGTGCGGGACTGTCCGTGGCACTGCTCGACGGGGAGGAAGTCGGCGCTCTCGGCTCCGCCCACCACGCCAGTCAACTCCGCGCCGCAGGCGCCGCGCCGATGGTCATCAACGTCGACGGCGCCGGCCGCCTGGAGGGGGCGGCCGCGGTGGAGGCCGGCGGCCCTGCCCACCGTCTCCTCGCCCTGCTCGACCAGGCCGGGCGCCACACCGGCATCCCCCTGGTCGCAGGTCCGGTGGCATCGGACAACCGCCGCTACGGCGGTGCCGGTTTCGCCGCAGTCGGGATCGGGGCCGGCATGGGCGGCTACCACAGCCCCGCTGACACCCCCGACAAGGTCGACCCCGCCACCCTCGGCGCGATCGCCCGTCTCGTTGTCGCGACCGCTCACCTCGCGGCGGCGGCACCCGCTACACTTTCATCGCCAATCGGCGATAAACGATAGAGGGAGTGATGGTGGGCGACCTCCTCGACCGGGGCACCGCGCAGACCTACGCCTCCTGGTTCCGGGCCCTCGCGGACCCCACCCGGGTGCAGATCGTCGAGTACCTCGCCCGGCACGCCCGGGCGATGAGCGTGGGGGAGATCGTCAGCGCCATCGGTTTGGCTCAGTCCACCGTCTCCCAACATCTGAAGATCCTGACCGAGGTGCGGTTCGTGCTCGTCGAACCGGTCGGCACCGCCCGTCACTACCGCATCAACGACGCCTGCGTCAGCTGCTTCCCCTCCGCCGCTGACGTCGTCATGGGCCGCCCAGCCCCCACCCCGAAGGGAGCCTGCTGATGGCCGACATCACCATCCGCCCCATGGACGCGGACGACGCCGATCGTGTCCTCGCCATCTACCAGGCCGGCCTCGACACCGGCAACGCCAGCTTCGAGACCACCGCACCGACCTGGACCACATTCGACGAGGCCAAGCTGCCTGATCACCGCCTCGTGGCCGTTGACGCGGACGACACCGTCCTCGGGTGGGTGGCGGTGTCACCGACGTCGAGCAGGGCGGTCTACGCCGGGGTGGTCGAGCACTCCGTCTACGTCGACCCCGCCGCCCAAGGGCGTGGCGTGGCCCGGTTGTTGCTGGACGCGCTGATCGCCTCCACCGAGGCCGCCGGCATCTGGACCATCCAGTCCGGAGTCTTCCCGGAGAACACCGCCAGTCTCACCCTGCACGAGCGGGCCGGCTTCCGCATCATCGGCATCCGCGAGCGGGTTGGCCGCCACGACGGGCGGTGGCGTGACGTCGTCCTGCTCGAGCGCCGCAGCCCCGCCATCACCTGAGCCCCTCTGGGTCCGCTCGGCCTGGCACGACTGCACCTCCTTGATTCGACAGTTTTCAACACAGAGGAGTTTTCCGATGAGCGTCCTGGACCAGTTGCCCGTCGTGGTGATCGGCGCGGGCCCGGTGGGTCTGGCCGCTGCCGCCCACCTGCACGAGCGTGGCCTGCCCTTTCTTGTCCTAGAGGCCGGTGCCACCGCTGGCGCAGCCGTGCGGCAGTGGGGGCACGTGCGGGTCTTCTCCCCGTGGCGGTACAACGTCGACCCGGCCGCCCGCCGGCTGCTCGACGGCGCCGGCTGGGTCGCCCCGGCCGAGGACGCCCTGCCCACCGGCGCGGACCTGGTCGCGGACTACCTGCAGCCGCTCGCGGAGCTGCCGCAGCTCAAGCCCCACCTGCGCTACGGCGCCCGCGTCGAGGCGATCAGCCGCCTCGGCCTGGACCGGCTGCGCACCGCCGGCCGCGAGCAGGCCCCGTTCCTGATCCGCCTCGCCGACGGCGACGAGCTGCTGGCCCGCGCGGTCATCGACGCCTCCGGCACCTGGGGCACCCCCAACGTTCTCGGCGCTTCCGGCCTGCCCGCTCGGGGAGAGAAGGAGGCGGCAGCGTTCCTGAAGCACGCCCTGCCCGACGTGCTCGGCGCGGACCGGGACCGCTTCGCCGGCCGGCACACCCTCGTCGTCGGCGCCGGCCACTCCGCCGCGAACACGCTGCTCTCCCTGGCCGATCTGGCCGCCGTCGAGCCCGACACCGAGGTGACCTGGGCGATCCGCTCCGGGTCCCCGGCCCGCACCTACGGCGGCGGCGACGCCGACGCGCTGCCCGCCCGTGGCGCGCTCGGCTCCCGGCTGCGCGAGCACGTGGAAGCCGGCCGGATCCGGCTGCTCACCGGCTTCTCCGTGCACGCCCTCACCCCGACCGACGGCCGCGTCGCCGTGGTCGTCCGCCACGCTGACGGCACCGACGAGTCCATCACCGTGGACCGGATCGTCGCCGCCACCGGCTTCCGCCCCGACCACTCCCTCGCCGCCGAGCTGCGCCTGGACCTCGACCCGATTATGGGCGCCACCCGGGCGCTCGCCCCGCTGATCGATCCGAACGAGCACTCCTGCGGCACCGTCCCACCGCACGGCGTCGACGAACTCGCCCACCCGGAGGTCGGCTACTTCGCGGTCGGCATGAAGAGCTACGGACGCGCCCCGACGTTCCTCATGGCCACCGGCTACGAGCAGGTCCGCTCCGTCGTCGCCGCCCTCGCCGGGGACTGGGAAGCCGCCCGTGACGTCCAGCTCGACCTACCCGAGACCGGCGTCTGCAACAGCAACCCCGCCGACTCCACCGGCACCGACAGCTGCTGCGGCACCGCCCCCGCAGCCCAGCCGGCCGGACAAGGGTTGGCAACCGGAATCTCCGGCGGACTGCTCGCCGCACCGCTCAACCTGATCAGCCTCGACACCCCGACCAGCGGCCAGACCGGCGGCTGCTGCGCCAGCTGATGACCACCACCACGACGGCGCCCGCCGACCCCACGGTCGGCGGGCGCCACGGGTGGCGCATCGTCTCCGCCCTCGCCATCACCTCCACTATCGGCTACGGCACCCTCTACTACGCATTCGCCGTCCTCCTCGGCCCCATAGCCGCCAGCCTCGACGCCTCCACCACCGCCGTCACCGGCGCGCTCACCGCCAGCGTCCTCGCCGGCGCGCTGATAGCCATCCCCGTCGGCAGGTGGCTCGACCGGCACGGCGGACGAACCCTCATGACCGGAGGCTCGATCACCGCCACCGCGCTCCTGATCGCCTGGTCCCAGGTCCACACCATCGGACAGCTCTACGCCGTCATGATCGGCATCGGCATCACCGGCGCCATGGTCCTCTACGAACCCGCCTTCGCCGTCATCGTCTCCTGGTTCACCCCCGACAGGCGCCCCACCGCCCTGCTCGCAGTCACCGTCGTCGCCGGATTCGCCAGCACCATCTTCATGCCCCTCACCGGCATACTGGTCGCCCACCTCGGCTGGCGCGACGCGCTCCTCACCCTCGCCGCCATCCACGGCACGGTGACCATCCCCCTGCACGCCCTCACCATCCGCACACCGCCGCACGCCACACCATCCACCCCTGCAGCGCCACCTGTCCACGCCGAGCGACAAGCGGCGGCCCGCGCCGCGATGCGCGACCGCCGATTCTGGATCCTCGCCGCCGCCCTCATCGCCCACGGCGCCGCCACCAGCACCATCGGCGTCCACCTCGTCGGCTACCTCACCAGCCGCGGCCACCCCGCTACCTTCGCCGCCACCACCGCCGGCCTCCTCGGCGTCCTGTCCGTCACCGGACGACTCGTCCTCACCACCGCCCGTCGCCGCCTCCCGCTCACCACCATCGTCGCCACGGTCTTCGCCATCCAGGCCGTCGCCGTCCTCGCCATGCCCGTCACCTCAGGAAGCCGGGTGGGCGCCGTCATCACCGTCACCGGATTCGGACTCGGCTTCGGCATCGCCAGCCTCGCCACCCCAGCACTGCTCGCCGACCGCTACGGCACCACCGCCTACGCCACCATCGCCGGACGACTCACCGCCCCCGTCACCACCGCCAAAGCCGTTGCACCCCTGCTTGCCGCCACGCTCCTATCGCACGGCGGCTACCACCTACTACTCGCCGCGGTCACCAGCGCATGCCTTCTGGCCGCCATCGGAATGCGCTCTATGGGGAGCAAGAGTGGCCGGGACGAGCACGACGGCAAACCCAGCTGACCGCCCCAATAGCCTGCAGTGTCCCACCTCGATCACGAGCAGCCCCCGCTCCGGGCAGCTGAGGTTCGCCCCGCCACAACACGCCTGGCGCTACCCTGACCCCGACACGCGCTGCGTCCCAAACCTGAACCAGGGAGCTGCCGATGACCGGCGCCGCGGGCTCGGAAACCGACGTGCTGGTGGTCGGCGCGGGGCCGACCGGCCTCACCACGGCCGGACAGCTCGCCCCGGCACGGCGTGAAGGTGTGGCTGGTCGACCGGGCAACCGACCGGGTGCACGAGTCGCGAGCGCTCGCGGTCCAGTCCCGCACCTTGGAGGTCCTCGCCGGATTCGGCTTGGCCGACAAGATGGTGGCGGCAGGCAACCCAGCGGTCCGGCTGATCGTTCACGCGGGACGGCGGCAGCGTCCGGTGCGCCTGTTCGATCTGGGCCTGTGCGACACCTCGTACCCGTATCTGTTGTTTCTGTCGCAGGCGGAGACCGAGCGGCTGCTCGGCGAGTACCTTGCCACGCTCGGGGTGAGTGTCGAACGCGGTGTCGAACTGGTCGGCCTGGACCGTACCGATCAGGCTGTCGTCGGGACGCTGCGCGATCGCGACGGCCACGTTGAGCGGATGTCAGCGAGGTACGTGGTGGGTTGCGACGGTGCGCAGAGCGCGGTGCGGCGGTTCGCCGGGATCGGCTTCGGGCGTCAGCACCCGTCGATACGGGACGGGGTCGCCGTGCCTCCGGTGCCGACGAAGCCGCCGCCGCCCGTGCCGCGCAGTGCGGAAATCGGGCAGAGCCCTTCACTGCCGTACCTTTGCGGCGAACAGTCGGCGCTCATCGGCAATGGCCTGTGCTTCGACGTCGTAGGTATTCCGGCAGCTGAGACTCGAATCCCACCGGCAATCCTTTGACCAGGGCTTCCTGGGCCGTGACCTCTTCGGCGGGCCCAAAAGCTCAGCACCCGCGGGTCGGGGTTCATAGTCCGGCGGCGTCCGCTCATGCCGAAAGTAGTGCGTCGTTCCGGATCCCGATGTTCAGGGGAGTCACTGCATGGCGGTGGCAGGAGGGTGATCAAAGGAAGCCGGGCAACGAAAGACGTACAAGGCGTAGCCCCGGCCGATCGAAATGTCGGCGGGGTTGGACGAAGCCTCCGTCGGATCTTCCATCGGCCGCCAACTGCCGCCCGCTCCGTGCCACTCGCTGGAGTCGGCAGTAAACAACAGCGTCATCGCGGTGCCACATTCGGCGCAGTCCATCGGATGCGGATCGGTCAGCGACCAGTTCGCGAAGCCGCCCACCTTCCAGCCTGGCGCCAGCGACAAGTCGAACTGATAGCTGAGCCCGTCCTCGGTTTCGTCATCATCGTCGGCATCCTCCTCCCATTCGGTGATCTGGGCGTCCAGTTCCTCGGGCAGCAGCCCACCGTACTGGTACTCGCGAATCTGTTCTGGATGTACCACGCAGGGCGTCGGTAGGTAGGAGTCGCTGACGACCGGCGGTTCAGGAGCCGCATCCATGGGCTGGGTGACGTCGCTGCTACGCCGCCAATACAGCCGTACCCGCGGGTTATAGCCCTCCTCCGGGTGATCCAGCGGGCACCACAACACCTGCAACAGGTCGGCGGCGTCCGGGCCGACAAAGTCGGGAATGTCCCGGCGGTAGAGCTGCGCCACGGGGACCAACGGGATCGGCTGGTTCACCAGGTCGTGCGGCTCGGAGAAATCGGAGTCCGGCAGCTCCGCCCGCTCATCATCGGTCAGGTGGTAACTGGCGCCGGTTGTCGCTGCTCGCGCCTCTGCCGCCGCGTAGATCTCCCGGCGACGGCGGATGGTCGCCGGTGTTTCGAGCTGGAAGACGTGGTGAGCATCGCCGTCGCTGCACGCCGGCCACGCCTCATCGGCCGGCCAGAGCAGGGGGCCGCCGATTGAGCTTTCGGCGTTCGTCGGCCCACCGGGCCGGGGATGAAGCCGCGTCGCTGTTGTCGAGTGCTCGCTCAACTCCGGGAAGAGTTCCGTGATGTCAACCGGTCGCGGCGGCGTGGTGCGAGTCATGGCCGATGATCTTAGGGGTTGGGTATGACGAGGCCCGTGGAGTCGGCTAAGCCTCGACAGGCTATCCGGATCTGCCGCGACCAGCGCGCGGAGGTGTCGCAGACCAGTTGGCGGACGAGTGTCGCGCGTCAGTCGACGGAGGACAGGCCCTCGGGCCGTCTGCGCTGCCGAGTTCCCGCTCTATTAGATCAAGGCGGCCCGCAAAGCGGGCCGCGCCGGCCGGCCACGCTGACGGACGAGCCATCGCTCAGAGTCGTTGGCAAAATCGGGGAACGCGGCGTGGAGATCATCTCGTTCTGGTCTCGTGTTGAATGCGGGCCATGGAGTTGACCATCGGGTCCGCGTTCACGATCCCCGGCTATACCACCATGGCCCCGCTTGATTACGCCACCGAGTGCGATGCAACCGTGTATGCGGCAGATGGCGTGGTGGGATACCCCGCCTTCTGGTTGCACTACCTGTCACGCCCGCGACAGCACCCGCCCGCTGGCCCTACTCGGCATCACCTGACGACTTTGCCGGGGCCCTGCTCGCCGGTGGCAGCGTCGTCGTCGACGACGAGGTGCTCTCCTGGCACCTGCCGGTGCTCGTCGGCATGACCGCCCTCGCAGCATGCTTGCTCTCCACCGGCCGGCTGCGGCGCTGGCACGGAGACGTGCTGCTCGGCCTCTACGTTGCCTACTGGGTCGTCAGCTTCGCCGTCTTCGGCGAGGCACCGGTCGAGGCCGACTGACCGGTGACCTGCAGTGCCGGCCGAATGTTCACCGATTCGCTACGCCGGCTCGACGGGCAGCCAGAGTTCACGGGTCGCGTCGTTGAGGTCGTTCGTCGGCTCGGGCACCGCGACGATCTCCGGGCCCGGCCGCAGCCGCCACGGGTGGAAGGGAAACCACTCGGCGGCGGCCGTGGCCCAGGTCTTCTGCAGGGTCTGCGGATGCGGACCCGCCGCCCGGATGACCACCCATCGACCGGCCGGGACCTCGATGACGTCGAGGTCGTCCGGGATCGGCGTACGCGGGGACACGGCGACCCCGTGCAGGTAGGTCAGCTCGCTGCCCTCGTCGTAGTCCGCGTCGACGTCGTCACAGACGGCGAGCAGCCCGCTTGGGTCGGTGTCGCCGAGCGCCTTCAACCGCAGGTGCTCCTCCGCCGGCAGCGCGGCGATGTGCCGCTGGATGTACGGGTTGACGCCTCGGTAGATGAGCGGAACCCGGGCAGCGTGCCCCACGAGCCGGAACGCGGGACGGTCGACGATGCGCGTCTCCATGGGTTCGCTCCCTTCGACAGTTGGGCGGAACCTGAGCTGTGCTGCGGTGCGACAGTGCCTGCGTATCGTGCCCGAGCGCTGTTGCGGCACACCCGACAGAAGCGGCGCGGAAAGTGTCGGGCGATCGGGATCGGTGTCGCCGCAGGATGGGGCCATGGATGACACGACCCTGGTATCCCGGTTCGTTCGCGACGGCTTCGTGAAGTTGGCGGGTGCCGTCGCACCGCGCGTGGCCGCGGATTGCGCGCGGCTGCTGTGGCGGGAGACGGGCTGCGACCCGGACGACCCCGCCACGTGGACGCAGC
Organism: Micromonospora costi; assembly: GCF_003626655.1. GTDB lineage: Bacteria > Actinomycetota > Actinomycetes > Mycobacteriales > Micromonosporaceae > Micromonospora > Micromonospora costi. The sequence goes on along the minus strand of NZ_RBAN01000002.1, from coordinate 150,292 downwards.
CCGTGCACTGGGTGCCCGGCATGGCGCAGGGGCCGTTCGCCGCCGCACCCAACTCCCCGTTCCTCCATCACGCGTACGACATGCTCGTCGGCGCGGGACGCTGGGAGCCGCGCTACTCGCTGGGCACGTTCCCGTTGCGCTTCCCGCACCGGGAGGAGCCGAACGACGCGGGCTGGCACATCGAGGGCAGCTACCTGCCGGAGGGTGCGACCTGGTACTTCACGAATCTGTACTCCCGGGGCCGGGCGCTGCTGATGCTGTTCCTGTTCAGCGAGGTCGGCGAGGAGGACGCCCCGACCCGGATCCGCGTCGGCTCACACCTCGACGTGCCGCAGGTGCTGGAGAAGTACGGGGAGGACGGGGCGAGCGGGCTGGACCTAGCGCCCGAGTTGGTGGCGGCGTCCGATCACCGGCCACTCGCCCTGGCCACCGGGTCCCCGGGCGATGTCTTCCTGTGCCATCCGTTCCTGGTGCACGCGGCGCAACCGCATCACGGGACGCGGCCGCGCTTCATGGCCCAGCCGCCGCTGATGCCGGCCGCGCCGTACGAGCTGGAACGGGCCGACGGCGCGTACTCGCCCGTGGAAATCGCGATCCGCCGAGGACTCGGGCAGGACACCCCTGGCCCCGACGTGCGAGGAAGGCGGTGAAGGTGCGGGTGAGTGGCCGCAACGCGCGATTCCAGCAGTGGGAGGCTCTGCTGCGGAATCGGACCAAGCGCCAGCGCCGCGGCGAGTTCTTCGTGCAGGGCGTACGCCCGATCGCCATGGCCATCGAACACGGCTGGCAGATCCGGGAGCTGCTCTACGACACCGACGTTCAGCTGTCCGGCTGGGCACGTGAGGCCCTGGACACGGCCCGGGCCGAGAAGTTCGCCGTCTCCCGTGAACTGATGCACGAGCTGGGAGGCAAGGCGGACGCGGTTCCGGAGCTGCTGGCCGTGGTCGGGCTGCCGGAGGACGACCTGCGCCGCATCCCGGCCGGGCCGACCATGCTCACCGTTGTGTTCGACCGGCCCACCAGCCCCGGCAACATCGGGACCCTCATCCGGTCCGCGGACGCCTTCGGCGCGTCCGGCGTGATCGTCACAGGCCATGCCGCCGACGTGTACGACCCGAAGGTGGTGCGGGCGAGCACCGGCTCGCTGTTCGCTCTGCCCGTGGTCCGGACGCCCTCACCCCAGGCCGTGCTGTCCTGGGTCGCTGACCTTCGCGCCAACGGCATCGGCATCGGCGTCGTGGGGGCCGACGAGCACGGCGCGCTGGATGCCGCCGAATACGACCTCACGCAGCCCACGCTGCTCCTGATCGGCAACGAGACCACCGGTCTCAGCGTCGGCTGGCGGGAGTCCTGCGACCAGCTCGTCCGGATCCCGATGTCCGGGGCCGCCAGCTCCCTGAACGCGGCGGCCGCCGCGACCGTAGTGCTCTACGAGTCGGCACGCCAGCGGAGCAGCAGCCTGGCCGGTCGTCGAGGTGGTGGCGGTGGCCCGGCTGGCGAGCCAGACACCGATGGCCGTGGACAGTAGCTGCGGGTCCATGGCCTGCAGCAGTCGACGGATCATCGCCTCCGATGGGCGCCGGTCGGGAGTCATGCCCAGAGCGACAGCCGTCGTGGCCGGCACGTCGGCGACCCATTCGGCGATCCCGGCGTACGAGCGGTAGCCGGCCACCACGGCACACACCGCTGCGGTGACCACGACGGTCAGTCGGGCCAACCGGCCATGGCTCACGGACTCGCAGGCGAGTGGACGCTGCGGTGCTGCTTGTCGTCTTGTGGGCAGCAGGTACCGGTGATTGTCCTGGCTCAGGTCGGTGTGCCCATCGTCATCTCGCCTGCTGGCCGACCGGGACCAGGCCCGTGGACGCATGACGCGTGAACGCCGTGATCGTCCCGGCAACCGAGATCGCTGCCAGGGTAATCACCGCGGTGGCCGGCCAGCCGAACCATTCGACTGAGCCAGCGCCGAAGGCGGTCCCGAGGCTTCCTCCGACGAAGTACACCGACATGTACGCACTGTTGCACCGTGCCGGTGCTGCAGGATCGATGGCGAGGACCGTGCTTTGGTTGGCCACCTGAGCGGCGAACAGGCCGGCGTCGAAGAGGGCCAAGCAGATCAGGGCCACGACGGTGTTCGCGAGGCTGAAGCCCATGACGGCCGCGGCCAGCCCAGCCGACACCAGGCCCGCGAGGATGACGCGACGGGCACCTACGCGGTCTGTCCAGGCGCCCGCGACCTGAGTGGCGGGAATGCCCGCAAGTCCGGCCAGGGCATACAGGCCGATCCGCTCGGCCGGGTACGTGTACGGGGGTTGTGAGAGAGCTACGGCGAGCCCGGCCCACACCGCGCAGAAGGCGAAGAACCACAGGGCGCCGCGGAGCGCGGCAACCCGGAGTGTCGCGTGCCGGACGAACAGCCTGGGAAGGGAACGCAAGCTGGAGAGGTAGTCGCCGGCCGCTGTGCCGCGCACGGCGGGGAGCGCCGTCAGGCACCACACAGCGACGAGCGCCGAGGCGGCGGCGAAGACCAGGAGCATCTGACGCCAGCCGATCTCATCCGCGAGCCATCCGCCAACGATCCGGCCTGCGAGGATTCCAGCGGAGATGCCAGCGGTCACGAACCCCAGAACCGTCGCGCGCCGATGCGGCGGAGCCAAACGGCCGGCGACGGAGCTGAGGCCGGCGCCCACCGCCGAACAGGCACCGACCACACCGATCGCCGCGCCCAGCGCCAGCACGCCGCCCACGGCGGCGCTCGCCGCGAGCGCTGCTGCCATAACCCCGAACTGGGCTGCGAGGACCCGCCCAGGCGGGTATCGGTCAACGAGCGGGACGAGCAGGCAGAGGCCGACCAGGTACCCGGTCGGTCCGCAGGCGAGCGCGACCCCGAGAGCAGCGACCGGCGAGCCTAACGAGTCCGCCACCTGAGCTATTGCTGGCTGCATCGGATAGATGGTCGATGTCCCCAGGGCCGCCGCGATCGACATGAACAGCACCACGAGGCCGCTGATGCGAGGAGGGGTCCGGGCTGCGTCGGCAGGATGAGTATTCACCCGACGACCGTAGGAAGAGCCGGCCCCGGTGGTCTGGCGGGATTGGGACGACATAGTGACTGCCCGAGACGCAGCCACTGATTCCGCCTCGTGACCGCCTGTGCCCGCTGCGCGCCACTGTTGTTGGCCCGCACGCGGCCCACGCGCCAGATCTGGTCGAACAACCCGCAGGAACGGCTGAACAATGAGATCCGCCGCCGCACCGACCTCGTCGGGATCTTCCCCAACCGGCCGGCCGGCGATCATCCGCCTCGTCGGCCAGCACCCGCGCCTGCCCCGATGCCAGGGACATGACCTGCTGCCAGGTACGCCAGGATGGGGCCACCAGTCCTGTCCGCTCGAACGCTTCGGAGTCCCGACCTACTTTTCGGATGCGTCGTGGGCGCTGTCCGAGATGGCACCGACGAGCAGGGCATGTTGGGCCGAGCGCACCGTGATCTTGTTCTTCGTAGGCGGTCCTTCTCTGAGTGGCAACGGTGCTGCCGTCCAGTGGAAGGCTTCCTGGCCGGGACGTCACGCCGAGCCGGCCGTTGGCCCGCCCGTAGCGTTCGCTGGGGCTGAACTCCAGATGGTTCTGACCAGCGTTGCCGTTGATTTCGCTGGTTGGCTGTTGGGCGCGTCCGCACGCACCCCGGGGGTCAGCGGAAGCGGCGGAAGAAGGTGCGCATGTCCTGCGCGAGCAGGTCGGGTGCCTCCATGGCGGCGAAGTGTCCGCCTCGGTCGAACTCCGACCAGTGCACGATGGTGTTGCCGCGCTCCGCGTACCGGCGGATAGCGATGTCTTCGGCGAACACGGCGACGCCGGTGGGTACCTCGCTCGGTGTGGGCCAGTTGCGGGTGTGCATGCTCTCGTAGTAGAGGTTCGCTGCGGAGCCGGCCGTGCCGGTCAGCCAGTAGAGCATGACGTTGGTGAGCATCCGGTCCCGGTCGACCGACTCCTCGGGCAGGTCGCCGTGGGTCCATTCCTTGAACTTTTCGACGATCCAGGCCAGTTGCCCGACCGGCGAGTCGAGCAGTGCGTACGCCAGGGTCTGCGGACGGGTCGCCTGGATCTGGAAGTACCCGTTGCCCTCACCCAGGAACGCCTTCATCCGCGCCACGCGCGCCCGTTCCGCGTCGGTGAGCTCGGCCAGCTCGGCCTCGCTGAGCTCACCGAACGGGATGAAGCCCATCGTGGCGGCGTTGACGTGCACGCCGACCACGTGCTGCGGATCGACCCGGCCGAGGTCCGGTGCCACGAACGCGCCGAAGTCGCCGCCCTGCGCGCCGTACCGCTGGTAGCCGAGGCGGTGCATCAGTTCGGCGAACGCGGTCGCGATCCGCCGGCTGTCCCAGCCCGGCCCGGACAGCGGTCCGGAGAACCCGAATCCGGGCAGCGACGGGATCACCACATCGAACGCGTCGGCCGGATCGCCGCCGTGTGCCCGTGGGTCGGTCAGCGGGCCGATGACGTCGAGGAACTCCACGATCGAGCCTGGCCACCCGTGTGCCAGCAGCAGCGGCAATGCGCCGGGTTCGGCAGCTTTCACGTGGACGAAGTGCAACTGCTGCCCGTCGATGTCGGTGACGTACTGCGGGTGGACGTTGAGCTCCGCCTCGTGGGTGCGCCAGTCGTATGTGGTGGCCCAGTGCTCGGCCAGTTCCCGCAGATAGCCGACTGGCACGCCGCGCTCCCACGCCGCGCCCGGCAGCTGCCCGCCCCACCGGGTGCGGGTGAGACGCTCGCGCAGGTCGTCGAGGTCAGTCTGGGGAATGTCGATACGGAACTCGCTGATCGCCGTCATGGGTCCAGCCTGCCGCACACTGCGGACAGGTTCGGTCCTCAACGCTTCCGCCTTGTTGTGTGATCGCACAACGGAAACGAGCCCGCCATGCTGCATGGCAGGCTCGTTCGCGGCGCGTGTTCAAGACTTGTCCTGGATCTCCCACACGTGGTCGAGGGTGTGCCAGGCGAAGCGGCGGGCGGCGTAGGCCGGCGGCCAGCCGCCGCCAGTGAGCGGCGCACCGTCGGCCGGGTTGCCCAGGACGTCGAGGATCGCGGTGCGAAGCGCGGTCAGGGCGATGCGGTCCTGGGGCGTGAACGGCCGGTGCCGGATGCCGATCTTGCGGGCGTACGCGCGATCGTTGTCGACGACGTGGGTGACGATCTCGTCCCGGTCGCGTCCGCCGCCGCGAGGACCCTTACGCAGGGTCGGCGGTGCGGTCTGGGCGAGTTCGTCGAGGGCTCGCCACGCGGCCCGCAGGATCGCGGCGCTACGGCGCGCCGCCGCGGCGCTGTAGGGCCGACTGTCCTCGGCGACAGGCACGCCGGGCGCGCCCCAGTCGGTAGTGTTGACGCCGGTCACCGTGTCGACGATCTCGACCGGGCCGGGGTCGAAGGTCAGCCCGGCATCGGCGGTGATGAGCCGGTACCGGTCGGCGTAGGCGGTCAGCGCGGCCACGGCGCGGTCCTCGGTGGTGCCGATGCGCGCCCAGCCGGGCCAGTCCAGCGCGCAAGCGACGATCTTCGTTCGGCCCTTCTCCAGGTAGACGCGGGTCACGGCTCGACTACTCCTCAACACTGGTCAGAACGCGGCGGCGTGGTCGAGGGCCCAGTCGTGGTAGCTGCGCGCGGGACGACCGGTCAGCTTCTCGACGTCGGCGGTGGTGGCAGCGGTACGGCCAACGGCGGCGGCCCAGGTGGCCAGGATGTCGTCCAGGATCGGGGCCGGCACGTGGGCGCTCATCATCTGGCGTACCGTCTCGGCGGGCAGTTCCTCGTAGCGGATCGGCCGGCCGAACGCCCGGCCGAGGATGGCGGCCTGCTCCGCGTGCGTGAGCGACTCGGGCCCGGTCAGCCGGTAGACCTGGCCGGAGTGTCCGTCCTCGGTGAGGGCGGCCACCGCGACCGCGGCGACGTCCGCCTCGTGCACCGGCGCGGACGCCGCCTCGGCGTAGGCCCCGCGGATCACGTCGCCGGCCTTCGTCTGCCCGGCCCACATCAGGGTGTTCGCGGCGAACACGTCCGGGCGCAGGAACGTCCACGCCAGGCCGGAGCCGCGCAGCGCCTGCTCGATCTCGGCGTGATAGGCGGCGATCGGCCCGTCCTGGACCTCCGCCTCGTCGTCGACTGCGCCCGAGGACAGCAGCACGACCCGGCGGATCCCGGCCCGCTGGGCGGCGGCGACGAAGGCGGGCCCGCTGCCCGGCACCGCGAACAGGAAGACCGACTCCACGCCGGCCAGGGCGGCGGCCAGCGCGGCGGGGTCGGCCAGGTCGCCGGCGACGACGCCGACCTCGGCCGGCCACGCGGCCGCCTGCGGGGACCGGCTCAGGGCGCGCACGTCGTGGCCGCTGGCGACCAGCAGGGCGAGGACGTGGCCGCCGACGTTTCCGGTGGCGCCGGTGACGAGGATCATGGGTTCTCCTTTGGCTTCGCGGTACCGGGGTGAGCCCCGTACGAGTGACCCTAGAGATCGTTGAGGACAGGCTCGGTCCTCAAGTTGGCGGAGATTGGACGCGAATGCTCGAGACCTCGGCACGGTTGCTGCGGCTGCTGTCGCTGTTGCAGTCCCGCCGCGACTGGCCCGGCGCCGAGTTGGCCGAGCGCCTCGGCGTGACCACCCGGACCGTGCGCCGTGACGTCGACCGGCTCCGCGACCTCGGCTATCCCGTCGAGTCCGCCACCGGCACCACCGGCGGCTACCGGCTCGGCGTCGGCGCCGCGCTCCCACCCCTGCTACTCGACGACGACGAGGCCGTCGCCGTGGCCGTCGGTCTGCGCGCCGCCGCCACCGGCACAGTCACCGGGATCGAGGAGACCTCGCTGCGCGCCCTCACCAAGCTCGAACAGGTCCTGCCGTCCCGGCTACGCCACCGCGTCGGCGCGATGCAGTCGGCCATCCTGCCGCTGACCGGCCCCGGCCCCACCGTGAACCCCGAGCTCCTCACCACGTTGGCCGCCGCCTGCCGCGCCCACGAAGGCATCCGCTTCGGCTACCAGCAACACACCCGCCGCGCCGAGCCCTACCGCCTCGTCCACACCGGCCGGCGCTGGTACCTGCTCGCCTTCGACCTCGACCGCGACGACTGGCGCACCTTCCGCGTCGACCGCATCGACCGCGCCCCCCAGCCCGGCCCGCGCTTCACACCCCGGCCCGAACCCGCCGAGGGCGTGCACGCGTACGTCTCCAACGCGCTCACCGCCGCCCCATACCGGCACCGGGCGACCATCCTGTTCCACGCACCACTCGACGCCGTCGCCGAACACACCTCACCCACCGCCGGCCGGCTCGAACCCCGCGACGCCGACAGCTGCCTCTTCTACGCCGGCGGCGACTCGCTCGACAGCATCGCCGTCTTCGTGGCTCTTAAGGGCATCGACTTCCAAGTCCTCGACCCACCCGAACTCAAGGACCACATCCGCGCGCTCGCTCAACGGCTCACCCGCGCCAGCTCCGAGGACTAACCGGGTTGATCAACGATGCCGCACCAACCACGGACCACACGCCATGACCGAGGCAACCCCAGGGTCGGGCAAACGCCTATGGCGAGGTCTGGCGCGACAGCCCGGACTACCCGCGCACCATGGCGGCGGTACGGGTCATCGAGCGGGAGCACGGCCTAGTCGGGATGGACAGTCCGGGCCGCCGCTCGGCGAGGCGGGGCGGCCGGGCACAATCCCGCGGGTGACAGGACGGTCTCGCCGGTACGGGTCTCCCGGCCGGGACCACCGCACCGACGTGCGTTTCACCGACGAGTACACGGAGCTGGCCGACGCGGCCGCGCAGCCGGCGCCGACAACTGTCAACGCCGGGTACGTCGGCGAGTCGGCGCTGGCGGCCGCGCGGGGGCGTGACCACCGAGGGCGAGCCCGACACCGGCAGGTTCACCCGCGCCGAGCTGGCGGCGTTGCAGCGGGAACTGTTCGCCGCCCGGACCGCGCTGGCCCAGGCCGCGGCCGACCTGCGCGGCACGCCGGCTGTCGACCTCGGGTAAGGGCGCCCGGTGGACAGCCGGGTCGTGGGAGCAGGTCGGGAGCGCCACAGCCGAACTGCCGCTGGCCGGGACGGCAACGCCGTTGAGCCTGAGCGTAATCTCGGCGATACTCGGCTCCTGTACTAGGGAGAGGCGTTGTCGTGAGTCCGATCGCAAGCTTGCACAGCGCCGAGCGTGAAGCCTCAATCGATCTACCCGTTTCCGATCTCGTCACCCTGCTCCTTATCTTTTCGCAGGCTTGGGAGTCAGATAACCTCTGGCCAACCAGCCGCAGAAGGATCCCGCTCTCGCGGTCGACTCTTTTGAAACGAATGGACATGCTCGGGTTCACGGAGCAGTCGTTCATCAGCGACTTCCTTGCCTACGGGACGGAGTGGGTCCGTGACCTAAGCCGCGGTCTGACGGAATGGGATGATCCAGAGGAGAATTACACCGCCAAGGAGTCTGCGCGCTATCTCAAAAAGGTGCTGAAGACAGGCAAGGGGTTTCAGTGGCCGGCCTGGTCGAGTGAGTCGGCCCGATTGGCTCGCGATCTCGTCCTCTATTGGGTCGACGAGTACGAGGCTTATCCTCGTGAGTCCACTGTAATCAGGACCGCTCTGATGATGTTTGGACCGTCCGAACCGGTCTACGTCTCCGTCCTTCAACAGGCGCTATTTGACCTGACTCCGGGCGAGGTCGAGTGGCAAGAGGATCATTTTCCGCTCGCGCCCTCTCTCGACCGCTATCGCAGCGCGCTTGCATGGAAAAACACTAAGCCTATCGTGTTGGTTGAAGGTTCATTCGATTGCAAAGCAATCAGAGCGGCATTCGAAATCCAGCGTCCTGAGTACATGGATTGCCTGTCCATAGCTGACTTCTCGCAAGGGGCGGAAGGTGGCGCTGGGGGGTTGCGTCGCACACTGAGGACCCTTGCGCAGTTGGAGATCCCGAACACAGTTGTAGGATTGTTCGATAATGATGCAGCCGGGGTGGAGGCAGTAGATCTTCTCGGCAAGGACAAGTTGCCAAATAATATTGGGTATGCGGTCTATCCCGCGATGGAATTCGCGCGTGCCTACCCCACGGTCGGTCCGACCGGCCCGGCGCGAGTGGATATCAACGGACGGGCGCTGTCAATTGAGCATTTCCTTGGCATGGATTGTCTTATGCAGGATGACGGTGAATTGTTTCCAGTCGAGTGGACCGGGCACAATCGTCGACTGGGTGTCTATCAGGGATCCGTCGTTGAGAAGGCCGGAATTCAATCAAGATTTGAGAAGAAGCTTAAGCGTGCACGATCGGGCGCCTTGGAGCCGGCTGATGACTGGACGAGTCTGGCAGTCCTTGCGGATTTCGTCATACAGCAGCTTTGCGCAGTCGCCGGCAGAAGGTGATCTGCTAATTCGCAACCCCGGTTGATTGCCGCTAGCAAGAGGCAACGGCAAACGATCCGTACATGTGGAGTAAGTCGTGGGTGATCGCTGGCGCCTATACCTATCAGGCGACTTGATGATGCTAGGCAAGAACGAGCTCCCGATCAAGCTTCTGACGCTATTTCAGGAACCCGACAAGTACGTGCACTCAAGGTGGGCCGCGTGGCTTGAGGGTGATGACCGTGAATCAGAACGGGACCTGCTCGTAGAGCCGCCATCTGACACCTCGGGATTCTTCGGGTATAAAGCGCGGGTTGGTGTTGTCCGGAGAAGATTGGATTTGATGGGCTTCACCGTCGCGAAATGCGAGCGGCGACTTGTGGAGAGCTTGGAAGAGTTCCGCAGGGATGACGGCGTCGACAAACTCGTAAGCATCGGGAGAGGCGGGGCAGTCGAAAAGTTCGAGGCATCGTGTCAGGAGACGCTAAGGATTGGCCTGGGCGCGTGCGTTGAGGAGTTGAACGGCCGCGGAAATGGCCTATCGAGGTTACAGAAGGCAGCTCTCCAAGAAATCGACATCTTCTTCGATTTGTATGACGACCAGAGAATGCTGCTCTCGCTTCTGCTCGACGGGCAGAACGCAAACAAGGTCCTACGCCTGGACCTGCACGACCTGCTGGGAGCCGGCTACTTCACTCGGAATGAATCGATTACATCGACAGCATTGCAGGAGCTTGCAGAGGAAACTGCCAGCAGTGGTTCGATAATTGTAGTAACAGAAGGCCGATTCGATGCTCGGGTTCTCCTACGCGCGCTACAGCTCGTCCGCCCGGACGTCGCTGGCTACTTCCGGTTCTTAGATTTCGACTCGACCAATATGGCCGGCGGAACGGATCGTGTCGTTCACAATATGAAAAGCTTCGCTGCCGCTGGTGTTATGAATCGTGTCGTCGCTCTTCTCGATAACGACGCTGCGGGACGTATGGCGGAAACCGAGCTGATTAGGCTAGGCCTGCCCACACGGTTCCAAGTGTGCAGGTTGCCTGACCTCGAATATGTTCGCTCATACCCAACCCTTGGGCCGTCTGGCGGCCGGTTTGATGACTTGAACGGTCGAGCATGCTCGATTGAATTTTACTTCGGAAGGGACTGCTTGAAGGATCTCCACGGGGCCCCGATACCAGTGCGCTGGAGTTCATTCAATCCAAAGGTACAGGATTATCAGGGGGAGTTGACGAATAAGGCAATAGTTCAGAAGAACATCGAAGAAGCGCTAGCGAGGGCGCGGCCAAGCGACGTTGCGGGCTGGGAGGGGATTCGTCGGGTTGCCGATACCTTGGTCGCTGCTGCTCACAGCGCCTCCTAAACGCTTTCGTCAATCCACGAGGGGCCAGGCCCGGGATATGGTCAGGCTTGATGCTAAGGACGGGCCGGTTAGCCGTGCGAGTTTCCGAGGGCGCCGAATGTTCGGCATAAATCATGATCGACGCCAGCCTGTGCCATACGTTGGGACTGCACCATTGATACGATTAAGCGGTAAGTGGCGTCGGCTGACACGTCAACTGCCACCGCCAAGCCCGAGCCGGAGTTCCAGGTACTTCTGTAGGAGGCTCGTCCCGAGGTTCCCTGCTTGACCACCAACATAATACAGAAAATTCTTCAGCCGCTGTTTGGCGGTCAGCCTGTCCTCGGCTCTGGCGTCATCGTCTTCCAACTCATGCAGAGATGACACCAACTCCTCCGTGCGGGACCCCGCATGAGCCTCGATAAGCGCAAGAATTTCCTTGGCCTCGGTTCCAAACTTCGAGGTTCCCTGGAAGTGCTGCACGGCAAGGCCATTTACCGTGCCGATGACTTGCTGGCTGACATTTACATTTACGACTTCCGGTCTACCCATAGTGGACTCGCCGCCAAGAGCGGAATTGATGGCGGACGACAAACCGTCAAATCGAGGCACGACGGCGTTGGCGAGTCTACCTATATCCTCCTCGGACACCCCAGCATCCAATAGTTCCGACTCAAGCTGATGCCGTATCGACAACACCTTGGATTCCAAGTCGTGCTTAATGTCGACTCGGAGCCGTCTCGCCTCTTTGCTGTACCGCTCAACAATTTGCACGACAGATCGACTATCGATATGCCTCGCTTCGAGAGCCCTGGTCGCTGCTTCGGGTTCCTGAGCACAGAGGGACAAAAAACTTGAGAACTCAGAGAATTCCTGTCCCAGGGTCGACCAGACTCCCGGACTCTCTGCGTAGAACTCGTACACGCGACCATGGCCTGTGCTGTAACCGTCCTGTCGCACTCGTTGACGCTTCACGCGAGTTAACCAGTCCCGGAAAAGAGAAAAGAGCTTGTCGGATTCATTCGCCCAGAGCCTCCCCTCGGGAATGTAGACGCGAAAGAGGAGGTGCTTATCGGCCTGATCGATGAAGCTTCGCGCCATAACGGAGAGTTCAGCGTTCCTCTTGTAAGGAACAAGGTTCAGGGCGCACTTCCTGATGAGGTCACCTACGAATATCAGCGTCTCAGGCTGTGGAAGTTCGAACGTAAAGCGGCCCGGGTGGTACGCGAAAGACCCATTTTCTCCGTCCAGCGAGTCGTCAACCGAGCGCCATGGGTCATCTGGCTCCAAGGCATGCCAAGGTGGAGGCTCTGGGCTCTCTGCGGACTCCGGCTCCTGGTCATTTCCCTCGGGGTTACGAGATCGCATCTCCGCTTCGAGCGTCGACTCATGCACAAAAGTGATATGCCGGACGCGCGCCGTGGCCATTAGGACCTGTTCCGCCAGATCCCGTCGGTCCGGTCTTGCCAACAACCTATAAACTGGGTTCGTCAGCTTCATTACCACGCCGGCCAGATTAGGTAGCTCGAGAATCCTAATAATCTCTCGCCAGTTGTCTGGCCCAGACTCAAGCATCTTCTGTCGGTATGGAATACCGGCAGCCTTGAGTTGACTCGTGGACGATTCGGACAACGTCGTGCCGATGAACAAGAAAAACGGCTTCATGCCTGCACCGTCCACTACGATCCCCGATCTTTCTAGTAGAGACGCCAACGTGCCGGCTGTCCTAGGGGCGATGCCACATCGGCGCGGGCTAGTGCCGACCCAGCTTAGGCGCTGCTGTCTAGCCATCGCATCGGCTCGTGCCACTGGCGCGCCGCGATAGAGCACCAAAGCCGGACGTACCATCGGTGCCATCACCGCGACACGCAGCCTGCGTGAGTCGTGAGTCACCGGTCGCGGTTCCAGAGAGAGGCGTCGACGAGAGTTGCAAGCGCTCGGCGTTCGAGAGCGACGGCGGATTCTCTGTCAGCCGTCGTTGCCCAGCTGATGTGGAGGTCTGCGTGGTGGATAGCCTCTTGAGCCCACGACGCCGCCCGACGCGCCTGTCCCGCCTCTACCTCGGCCACCCGCTGCCGTAGCCACTGCAAGTCAGCAAGGGCGCGATCGAGGGCTGCCTCGCCGAGTCCACTGACGGCCGCCTTGCCCCGGTAGTAGACCGTGAGGCGGCCCTTAATACCTCGGCCCCGCCGCTCGCCTGCCATCCCGACATAGACCAGCGGTCCGTTTGCCGTCTGGCGCGCAAGGTACACGCCGGGCAAGCGTGGTGCTTGCTGGATCGGCTGTGCGAAGGGCATCCACGGGGACCAAGGTGCGAGGTCGGCGATGTAGCCGAAGGGGTCGGGCATGTCGGGATGCTGCACCGAAGTACGCATACGAGCAAGCCCCGGGTTGCGTCGGAGCTGTGTTGCCGTGTCCTCCGGCTAGGTCTCGGTGTGTGAATCTTGCCGGCGGCCGAGACTCGGCGCAAGCCCTCGAAGGTGTTGCGGTCCCGAGTCCCTGTGCATTGCGGCGCAGCCGACCTAGTAGCCATGCGAGTAGCCAAGAGGCTCTACCCGGCCGGACCGCCCCGTACATCAGCGGACCGGTCGGCCGGTGGTGATCTCGGCATGTGCCGGTTCCTGGCGGTGTGGGCTCGGCCCGTGCGTGACATCCGCAGGTGACATCAACCGAGCCGATCAGCGGCGAACATCAGCGGACGGATCGGAGGAAGCCCCCGGATGCCCCGAACGGTGGTGGACGCGGCGACCATCGCCGGACGCGCCTTACAAGCGGCGGGTCTGCTGGGTCGTCAACCGCCGACCAGGGATGACCGACGACGACCAGCAGCACCCACGGAAATAGTCCGCGCTTACACTAAACGCCAGCGGGAGGCGCGACGACGGTCTTTGGGGGCGCTGCAGGATGACAGTAGGTCGAAGTTGCAGCATCGACGGTTGCTCCAAGCCCTCACGGAAACGCGGATGGTGCGAGATGCACTATTCGCGATACAAGGTACATGGCGATCCGTTGGTGCCGGGCAAGCGGGAGCAGTCCATCGTGTGTCGCGTTGCCGACTGTGGCGACAAGAGCCTCGCGAAGGACCTATGCCGTCGCCACTATTACGCGGAGCGGCGCGGTGCCCCTCTACTTCCTCGCAAGCCCAGCGAATGTACGGCAGAAGGTTGCGCGAGTCCTGTACATGGTCGCGGTTTGTGTGCCAAGCACTATGCCCGCAGTCGGGCTCATCTGCCTCCTCGCGCGACATGCTCGGTCGACGGCTGCGTGGAGGGAGCCCACTCGCGAGGCCTGTGCGGAGCCCATTACCAGCGCTGGAGACGTTTCGGCGACGCCGAGTTCGAGCCGCCTCAGTCGGTGCGAAAGTGCACGATCGAGGGGTGCGACGAGGTCACCAACGGCCGCGGGCTTTGCTCCCGGCACTACTACCGCTGGTGGCGGTACGGGGATCCGCTGATCTCGAAAAACCGGCCGCGAGTGCGGCAGCCGCAATACCAGTTCGGCATGCGGTCGTGCGTTACGTGTGGCAAGGAGTTTGACCCCGGAGGCAGCGCCGTTCGCAAGTACTGCGGCAAGCGTTGCAAACCCAGTGGTCGCATCGCGGGCAGCGTCAATAAGCGGAGTTGGGTTGAGAAGCTCGGGGGTCAGGATGGCTGGAAGTGTTGGTTGTGTGAGCTGCCAGTAGATCCTTCGCTGTACTGGCCGCATCGGTGGGCGGGCTCGGTCGATCACGTGGTCCATGTGTCGAATGGCGGGACGGATGAGCGGTCGAATCTCCGTCTGGCGCATCTCACCTGCAACGTCTCACGCAAGAACGCAAACGACGCGCATCAGCCCTGACTCCTGTCCTCGGAAGTTCAGGGTGTGGTCGGCTTGGACCTACGAGACACTCAGGAGGCGCAACGTGCCAGATCCGTGCCAGGTCGATGAGTCGCAGAGAGAAATCTACAGGGACTGGCGGGGAGGTGCCCTCCTGGCCGCGGGTCACGACGAGCGCACGCCAGGGCGATCCGGGAGACCCCTGGCAGTGTGGGAGTCAGGCAACGGCTGTCGACAGCTACGGTGACAGCAACGATCCCGGACGAGGGCAGCCGCCGGCGGTCGGGCGCGGACAGTCTCCCGAGGTCGCAGACGCGGATGGACCCCGTCGGACGACGCGCCCGGAACTTACAAGCGAGGGGTCGAGGCGGCCGGAGCCATCGGGGTCAACAAGGGCCAGGCCCAAGCCCTCGCAGGCCTGAAGGGCCGCCGGTCGTACGCGGGCGAGCTGGCGCTGTGTCGTAGTGTCGCCGCTCCGGCTATTCGGGTTTCCCGATGCGACTCCGTCGCCCTACCGTCGTGCTTTGTGACGACAGAGGAAGCGGAGCGGCTGCTGTTCGAGGAGATGTTTCGTCACCTCGATCGGATCGAGCCTTGGCTCAAGCGCATGGATCCCAGCGGACCATACGATCGCCCACAGGAGCGCAGCGCGCTGAGTCGCGACGACAAGGAGACGCATCCACACCGGATAAGCCATGCCGCCTGGCACGCCCTGTCACACGCCGTTGATCACCTGAACTGCTTGCGCGCGCTGCTGAGGGACGCGCACACGATGCACATGTATGCCCCTTACTCCCTCGCTCGTGCGGCCCTGGAGAACGCCTGCGCGGCAGTGTGGCTACTTGCTCCCGAAGACCGGACTGAACGGATCCTTCGGCGTCTGCGACTTGCGGCACTCGACATCCGGGGCGGCGAGGCAGCCCGTAGGCTGCTCAGCGATGCGCCGGGCCCGAGGTCCGAAGAGGAGCGGGTGGAAGAACTCCGCGAGATCGCGCGGCAGCGAAGCGTCAACCCGAAGGCCGCCGTTCAACGACTGAGCTATGCGGAGATCGTCAAGGTTGCTGGCGACACCAGCCCGGCCGGTAGTGTGCCGGTGCAGTTCACGTGGCGCATGTGCAGCGCGATCGCCCACGGAGATCTCTGGGCGACACTCAATGTCGTCAGCCGGGAGGAGGTTCCGGGTGCTCCAGCCGGTCTGGTGGGTATGCGCATAACAGCAAACGTGGAGACCCTGTCATTTGCCGTGCGACTCGCCCTTGACATGACCAACGCCGGCCGGCGTTTGTACGACGAGCGCTCGCGCCGAAGTGGGACGTAGTGTGCCTCGACGGAGGCCTCGGGGCACAGAGGGGGCACAAGACGCCGTGAAACGTCGTCAACCAGTGGCGAGCTGTGGCAGGCTGGGACCGCCCATGAGCAGGTGTCGAGCCCTCTGCCCGCTGCTGAAGACGTTCTGGCTCTGAGTTCCGCTTCAACGTCTGACGCTGGATGCGGGCGCCGAGGGTGTCGTGGATCCAGTCGCGGTTGTTGCGGCTGTAGCGGTAGGGCATCCACATGCGCAGTCGGGCTTCGAACGGGTTGAGGACGTCCCGGCGAGCGCCGCTCTGGTGGCTGTGGCCGGTGTGACTCGCCCAGCCCTCGTGCTTGCATCCTCAAGATTGCCGGTGCAGGGTGAACTGTTCGATCTTGTTGGTTGGGGTTGGGCTTTCCTACTTGCTCGTGCGGCGGTCGCGTTGGTGATGGGTGGCGCGGAGCCTGGCCTCGTACATCTGCCGGGGTGCGGGCGGGTCGGGTAGCGGCTGGGCGGCGGGGGCGGCGCAGGCTTGGATGAGGGAGCCGACGTGGCGGCGCCAGCCTCGACGCCCCCTACCAGGCTTACCCGAACACCCAGCGCCTGGTCGTCGAACTAGCTGACGACACCTGCGTCGGAGGCTCGGCAGAATAGCCGTTGTTCCCAACTTCTCTCCACGGCAGGAGCTCGCATGGCTGCCTTTCAATCTCGCCGCCTGGACGCCCTCTTCGGGACCACCCTCGACACCCTCGCTGCGCGCCACATCCACGGTCTGGTCACCGCAGGCGCGCAGGAGGCCTTCGACCTAGACTTCAAGCAGGCGCTGTACGGCGGAAAGGACGAGGACAAGCGGGCCCTCGCCGGCGACGTCGCTGCCCTGGCCAACACGGGGGGAGGGGTGATCGTCCTCGGGGTCGAGGAGGACGACCAGGCGTGCGCGACGAAGGCACCGGGCGTCGAGATCTCCGACGCAGAGGTGACCAGGATGCGCCAGATCGTCGCGCAGCGCGTCGCGCCGATGCCGGCGATCGACATCATCACCGTGCCCGATCCTGGGGCCACCACTGGCCAGGGCGGCGCCCAGCTCGGCTTCATCGTCGTGGTGGTGCCCCGTAGCCCCAGTGCCCCGCACGCGGTGCTGATCAACGAGGGCAAGGGCATGCGCTTCCCCGTGCGCAACGGCGCCTCGACTCGGTACCTTTCCGAGCCGGAGGTGGCCACCGCCTACCGCAACCGGTTCGCCAGCGCGCAGCGCCAGGGCGAGCGGATCGAGCAGATCGAGCGCGAGGCGATCGACCGGCTGTCCACGGACGACGAGTACCCCTGGGTCGTCGTGTCACTGGTGCCGGACCTGCCCGGCGAGATGGCTCTCACACAGGACGCCTTCAGGGCCTGGGAGGTGGAGGTCAGGACGGGGTGGCCGACGGTGACCAACGAGGGCGTGGGGATCAACCGCACTCGTGTCGGGCGCCGGCGGCTGCTTGCCGACGGTACGAGCAACTACGAGGCGCACTCCCGGTTCATCTCGATGGAGCTGCACACGGACGGCTCCGGAGTCTTCTCGATCGCGGTCCCGAACCTGAACCGCAGGCGTGACGAAGAAAGGCCTGCGCCGGGGGACCTCTTGACGAGGTACCAGGTCCTCCCCGACGAGGCGATCAGCTCGGCGATCGTCTCCGGACTCCGGCAGCTCGGACGTCACGCACGTGATCGCGCGGCGGCCGGCGGAACCGCTCTGATCCGGGCCCAGGTGTTCCCGGTCGGGAAGCACTGGCCGACCACCATCGGGCACACCAAATTCTACGGGATGGGGGAGTCCCGCACCGGCGAGCAGTACCAGGTCACGGCCGCTCCAGCGGAAGCCGCGGCCTCCGTTGACGACCTCGCGCAGCCGGGCCCGGCCCTCATCGAAGCCGCGGCGCTGCTGCTCGACGAGCTGGGCCAGGCCTTCGGCGTACCCGAGATGGGTCAGCTGTCGCGCGACGGCCGGATTCGCCGGCAGTACTGGTCCAGCAGCAGGAATTCCGAGATCGTGGCCTGGGCCGAGGCGTACGGCATTGAGGTGACCGACGAGAAGATCTAGTCGGCCCAGGCCTCACGGGAACCACGACGCTGGCTACTTGGCCTGCTTGAACAGGTCGGCCACGCCGGTCAGCGTGAACGGCTCGCGGATCCCGTCGGCCGAGGGGACCTCGACCACCACGGTCAGCTCGTCAAGCTCGTCGCAACTAGCGGGGGCGGGTAGTGTCGCAGGCCGCCGTTAGCGTGGAACCCATGACGGATGAACTGGACGAGTGCGGGCAGTGTGGTGCCGCAGTGCTCAGCATAGCCAAGCACAGGCGCTGGCACGAGGCCCTGAACCAGGTGGCACCGGGCATTGATGCGATTATGGAGCGGATCTTGCAGGAGCAGCAGGCCAAGTCGGGGCCCGCAAGGCGGCTACGCTAACCGCACGACGCTCACAGCGGCCCACCGAGAAGTTGCCCGGCGGGCCGCTTCTTACTTCTCGGTGGCAACCGCAATGACAGTGTTGGCCGAACCCGGCACCGAAAGCAGCGTCGAGGCATCGAACGTGCCACGTGCGGACGACAACTGACGGCAGCAGGTGGTGCGGCGGCCGAGCTGGTCGGCATGGAATGACGGCCGACGGCAACAGACGATGCACCGCGACGGCGTTCACACCGAAGCAGTCAGCCCTGCTGCTGTCGACAGCAACGGTGACAGCAACGGGGCCGAACAGCGCGAGCCGAAGCCAGCCCGCGGCGGATCAACGCCCGACGTCAGAGACGTGCGCGGACCGGGCCGGACAGAGCGCCCAGAACTTGTAAGCGAGTCGTCGGTACCGGGCGTGGTGCGATGCGTGGCGCTGGCCTCGTACCCTGTCGGCGTGTCATGGCGCCCCTCGTGGACGACCTTGCTGGCCGGGACGGGCGCTGCGGCGGCCCTCGCCATGGGGTGTCTGCTCGACTGGATCAAGCCCACCTTCGCCGAGCAGATGCCGGTGACTGCCAACATCGTGGCCGGGGCCGCTCTCGTACCAGCGGAGATCTTCGTCGTGTACGGCGTCGTCGACCGGCTGTTGTCCCGGCGACGCCAGCAACGGTGGACCAGTGTCGCGGCCGAACTCGCGCAAGCCATCGGCCAGAAGTGGTCCGATCTCCGTGAACTACTTCTGTGCATGCGTCGATTCGACGATCACCCCAATGGCGTCCTAGATCCAGAAGCTGTGATCACAAGGGCCGAGAGTGTCTGGGAAGCTCTGCACCTCCAGGACGAGGCGCAGCCGGGTGAGGTACGCGGCACCGCGGACGCTCGATGGGAGTTGCCGGACGGCTGCGACGAAGCCTTGGGTGATGTCCTCGGGGTCTGGTTGCAGCTGTGGCCGGCAGGACTAGACACGGAGCGGAGGGCCTTGCAGCGTCGGATAGCAAATGTCCTGCTCCCGCGTCTGGCGGTCGATGATCCGGAGTTGACTTCGGCCGCCCGGTTGCTGGTTGACGCGATGAACGATCTCGACGATCTGTTGCAGGGCCTGGACGAGGTCGAGGAGCCGTTTCCAACGTCGCCGTACTGGACCTCAGACGTATCGGAGCCAGGTGACGCGGATATGGACACCCGGCCGGTGATCGCGCATGGCGCACCCGAATGTGCGCTGGGCAATCTGCGTGAACTCCGACGCACGCTGCATGCGGTGGATCAACTTATCGAACGGGGCGATCGACTGATCAAGCTTCTGACCGACCGGAGGCAGTGATCAGGTGAAGACAGGGAGGTCGATTGGTTGATGGGGCCGAGCAGCCAAACCAGCGATCGTCGGCGGACGATGACGGACCGGGACACCCGGTTGGGCAGGAGGACCAGGCGGTGGACCAGCGCCGAGCGGCTGACTCGTAATGCGTAGATCAGCGGCCGACGCGGATGCGGTCGGCGGGATACACCTCGCGGGAGCCGTCGGCGCGGAAGACCACCAGGACGGGGATCCCTTCGCCGATGTCCAGCTCCTTGCGCTCGGCAGGTGTGGGCATCCGGGCTGAGGCGGTGTCGCCCTTGTGTAAGGTCACCGTCTCGGTCGGTTCGATGCTACGGACGAAGGTGCCGCGCGGGGGTTGGACGATCACGAGCCCTTCCGACCGGAGGAGGGAGATGGCCTGCCGGACGCTTGTCCGGCTCAGCCCATACTCCTGAGCCAGTCGCAGCTCGCTGGGCAGCGACGCGCCGGGCGCGAGGTCGCCGGACGTGATCCGGTCACGCAGTAGGTCGGCGAGCTGCCGAAACACTGCACGATCCGCGCTGGGGTCGATCACGAATGTGACGCTACGTGTCCAACAGTTCTACAGGTTATTGTATCTACAGTCCTACGTATGTACGGTGGCTGGGCAGGTGCGGCGGTCGGATGACCAGCGAAGGCCCGGCCGCCGTGCCGTCGACGAGGCCCGATTGGAGGTCCGGTGCGGCGTGTCTCGTACGAGGAATACCTGCTCGCCGCAGCGATGACTCTCGCGAGGCGGCATCGGCCGGTGTGGTGCTGGCGGCGGTGGCGGCGGGTCTGCCGCTGCGGTGCCGAGCTGCCGTGTCGCACCCGGCACCGGATTCCGATCAATCGTGGCCACTGGCCGCAGGAGGGTGAGCAGTGAGTAGCGGGCAGGACCAGGCGATCCTCGCGGTGCACGTCCGAGGGATCGACGGCATGTGCGTCGGCTGCCGGGTGTGGTGGTCGCGGCTGGCGCCGTACCCGTGCTGGCAGGTGGATTGGGCGACCAGCCGGCAGGCTCGGACGATCACTACTCGGTTCCTGGAGGGTGTGCGGTGACCACCCATGGCCCGGTCATGCCGATCTGGAGCTGCGGAGGCTGCGACCTACCCTGGCCCTGCCCGACGCGGAAGCGGGAGCTGCGGGCCGAGTATGCCGACGCCCCGGTGTCGCCGGCCCTCTACCTCGGCTCCTACCTCGTCCAAGCCACCGAGGACATGCCCTGGACACCGGCCGGCGTGCTGCACCGCCGCTTCCTCGGCTGGACCAGGGCGGCCGACCAGCCCATGCCAGCAGTACAGCAGCGAAGTACAGCAACCATGCCAGCCGAACCGAGCCGAGAAGCGCGTCAGCAGGCCGTTTGACCTCGCATCAAGCCCGATCCGACCGGCTCGCCGAGAGTTCACACCGAAGAGGTCACTGGTTCGATCCCAGTATCGCCCACAACCTATATATGCAGGTCGAAAGCCCGTTGCCGAGAATGTCGGTAATGGGCTTTCCTATTGGTGCCCGTTACCTCGGGAGCAGTCTGGGAGCAGATAGACCCCGCGTCGGACCCCGACCGTGTGGGGTTCAGGGCCGCCTGGGCCACCCGCTGCGGCTGAAGGCTCCGCCGCGACCCGTTGCTGTTCACCGACCGCGGGCGAAGCAGACTAGATGGCTACTTTGGACGCTGTGAAGTCGACGCCTGCGTGAATTGGCGGCGGAATCGTTGGGTTGATCGCAACCGGACGACTCGGCCGGGTGTTGCAGAATCCGGACCCTCGCCGCACCTGCCTAAGTCCGCCGAAGCCGTCTTCGGCGATTCGATCACTTTCTTTCGAACATGCGTACGATGCCGTGGTGGCCGAAATGAGAGGGCGCTGGTGGAACGGGGTGTGGGGGCGGCTTACCCGCCGGGACGTATGGCTGACGCATGAAAGCCGTTGGCGGGTCGTCGCGCGGGCCGGTGACTCCGAGACGGGTCAGGTGCTGCGGTGGGAGTTCGAGACCGAGGCGGAGGCGCGGGCGATGATTCAGCGGCTGCTAGCGAGTGGGGGCGGCCGTTGGCGGGAGCTGAGCGTGGATGGGGCTACGGCACCTCCAGCATCATGAGTAGGGCACGGGTGGTAGGTCAGATGACGCGGTCTTGTGAGTGCCCTGGGCTGTCGATATTGGAGGCGTTGAGCGGCCATGTGCCGCTGCCCGGTGGGAGGTTGCGGCGCATCGGGTGGATTGTGGGCCCGCCGGGCAGGGTGACGGTGCGGCGGGGAGTGTAGCCGTAGCGACGGTAGAGGGTGGTGGCGTCGCTGACAGGCGTGGCGTAGGAGGGGAGTCCGATGCGGTCGACGCGGCTGCGGTGGTGCTCGAGCAGTGCGGTGCCCCGACCGGTGCCCTGGGCGGTGGGTGCGACGGCGAGGAACGCTAGGTGGTAGTGCGGCTCGGTCGGTTGCTGCGCCGACATCAGGTGGTCGAGGAGGACGAAGCGGCCGGCGTGTTCGCCGGCGGCGTCGGGGAGCCGGATGCCGTAGTTCGCGGGTAGGGGGATGGGCCGGTAGCGGTGGAAGCCGACTGCGGCGGCGGTGTGGTCGTCGGTGAGGTAGATGTCGCCGAAGAACATGGCGTGCTCGATCCAGATGGCCAGGACGTCGGTGAGGATGCGGCGCCGCGGTGCCGGTTCGGGGACGAGCCAGGCGGCGACGGGGTGGGTGTGCAGGGCGTCGGCGATGAGTGCGGCGACGGGCTCTTTGTCGGTCCAGTGGGCGGCGCGGATACGCGGAACAGCGTCCATGTCGGGTGGGTCTCCTGTAGCGGGGTTAGCGGTAGGTGGCGGTGGCGAGGTCGCCGAGGGCGGCGTCGACGGCGGTGGTGATGGCCCGCACCGGCGGGTAGTGCTGCCCGGCGACGGCCCGCAGGTGGGCGGTGAGTGCGGTGGTGTCGTCGTCGAGGTAGAGGTACGGGGTGAGGCCGAGTACTGCGACGAGTCCGGCGAGCGCGGCGGTGTGGTTGTCGGGGTCTTCGCGGCCGGTGGCGAGGTAGCGCACCCGGGCGCGGGCGACTACTGGCCATTTCGTGTCGGCGGGGAGGTAGGCCTCGGTGCGGACGAGCCCGCCGAGGCGTCGGCGGGTGGTGTGCCGCAGGATTCCGGCGGCGACGAGCCCTGCCCGGGTGCGTTCGTGCAGGTCGGTGGAGAAGCCGCGTAGCCACGTCCGCACGGTGAGGGCTGTGCGGGTGGTGCGGATCGCCGTGAGGGCGCTGTCGGTGATGAGGTCGCCGACCGGATGGTCGTGGTGCAGGCGGAGTCGTTGCTCGCCGATCGGTCCGTCATGTGGGGTGATGGTGATCCGGCCGGTGAGGAACAGGTCGATGAGGACGGCGCCGGCCAGGCCGGCGGCCAGCGCCTGCTGGTGCAGGTGCGGTTGGCCGGTGTCGTCGTCGTGGCCGAGGAGGAACAGTTCGTCGCGCAGGGGCAGCCGGGGTATCGAGGTCACGTCCGCCTCCTACCGGTGGTCGGTGGCGAGCTGCCGCAGCCGGTCGTGGATGCCGCGGTACGGGGTGGTGGGGGAGGGGAGGAACTGCTTGTCGACCGCGGCGGCGATCGTGTAGTTGGGGTTGCAGACGTTGCCGATCGGCGCCCGAGCGGCTTGGGAGACGAGCTGGTAGGCGTCCAGCTCGTCGAGGCCGGTGAGGGCGGCGGTCCAGGCGACCAGGTCGCGGTGGGCGATGCGGTAGGCGTCCTCGAGGGGACGCGCAGCGCCGATCGACATGATGGCGTGGTCGGTTTCGAGCCGCGGCCACACCGTGGGCACACCCTTGATGACCTCGACGGCGAGGGTCGTGGTGGTGGCGATCTCCACGCCGACACCGCACGCTTCGCCCTCGCCTTGGCGGGCGTGCCCGTCACCGAGGGCGAGCATCGCGCCGTGCATGTTCACGCCGAGGTAGAGGGTGGCGCCGGCGCGTAGGTGCGGGGTGTCGATGTTGCCGCCGTGGGTGTCGGGGACGATCGTGGAGCGGGCCTCGAACCCGCCCGGCGCGACGCCGATGGTGCCGATCATCGGCTCCAGCGGCAGGTCCACGCTGTGGTCGCCGGCGGTGGCCCGGTAGCGGACGGTCCCAGCGGTCTTGTCGACCTCGTACACCCACACCCGCTCCTGAAGCGGTGGTTGCAGGGTGGCGGTGTGCGCGGTGGAGGTGAGGGCGCCGAAGTGCGGGAACGTGGCTGAGACACCCCAGTCCCGGCGGGGCTCGATCGAGATGACGTGCACGGCGAGGGTGTCACCGGGTTCGGCGTCTTCGACGAAGAACGGCCCCGAGACGGGGTTGAGGTAGGGCATGCGGCACACCTGCGACGGCAGGTCCGCCGGCCCGCGGACGAGGCCGCCGAAACAGTCCTCGGTGACCACCTGCAGCAGTTCACCGGAGCGCACATGGGCGACCGGCATCCGCCCACCGAAGGTGTACGCGAAC
The DNA here is from genome assembly GCF_003626655.1 of Micromonospora costi. Taxonomy (GTDB): domain Bacteria; phylum Actinomycetota; class Actinomycetes; order Mycobacteriales; family Micromonosporaceae; genus Micromonospora; species Micromonospora costi. The sequence continues at coordinate 126,255 of NZ_RBAN01000002.1, read as the reverse complement.
TCGTCCCGCGCCGGCCGGTACACGATTTTCTCCATGCCGGTCACACCCGCTCCATGTCACGCCGCCGCTGCGGCTGCGCGGGCGCGAACCCCGACAGGGTAGGACGGCGGCCGGCGGCGTACAGGCTGGCGAGGACCAGGACGCCGAGCCCGAGCCAGGCCAGACCGACTCGTTGCGCGGCGATGTTGGCGTTGACCACGACGTAGGCGAGGATCGCGAACCCGACCGCGGGCATCACCAGATGCGCCCACCAGTTCCGACTACGGCGGCGGATCAGGTGATGCACCACCACCGTGACGTGCAGGACGAGGAACGCGACCATCGCCCCGAAGTTGATCAGCGACGACAACACGGTGATCCCATCCGCCCGGGTCGCCATGTACAGACCCAGCGCGAGGGACACCGCCCCGGTCAGCAGGGTCGCGTTGACCGGCACACTCCGGCGCACCGACACCCTCGCCAAGAAACGGGGGAGCTGCCGGTCCCGGGCCATCGCATACAGCAACCGGCTGGTGGCGACCTGGGCGACCATCGAGTTCGGCAGCCCCCACGCGATCGCCGTCGCCACCGCGCACACCGTCGCCAACCAGCCCCCGCCGGCGACCTGCGCGGCGTCATAGAAGGCGGTGCCGTTCGGATCCCCGTCAGCCAGGAGGGTGTTGTGGTTTGGGACGAGCATCGCGGCCAGCCACGTCTGCCCGATGAACAACACCCCCGCCAGGACCAGCACGGCGGCCATGGCGCGGCCGATCTGCCGGGAGCCGCCCTTGGCCTCCTCGGCGAGCATGCTGATGCCATCGAAACCCAGGAAGCTGAGCACGGCGATGCACACCGCTCCCGCCACCACCGACCAGGTGAAGGTGTCCGGGTTGTAGAACGCCTCCCAACTGAACCGGCCCTTGCCCGACGCGAGCGCCCAGCCGGCGACGGCGAGGAAGACCGCCAGGACGAGCAGCTCGCCGATCAGCATCACGCGGGTGACCATCGCGGTCATGCGGATCCCGACCGAGTTCACCAGCGTGTTGACCACGACGAACCCGAGCAGCCACGCCCACACCGGCACCGCCGGCACGGTCGCGTGCATCGCCACCGACGCCACCAGATACAGCAACCCCGGCACCAGCACGTAGTCGAGCAGGATCACCCACCCGGCTAGGAACCCGACCGGCGGGCTGATCCCCCGACCCGCGTAGTTGTAGACGCTGCCGCTCATGGGAAACGCCCGCACCATCTGCGCATACGAGAACGCCGTGAACACCAACGCCACCACACCGATCACGTACGCCAGAGCCACCATCCCGCCCGAGCCCCCGTACACGCTGCCGAAGATCGCCATCGGCGCGATCGGCACCATGTACACCAGCCCATAGGCCACTAGGTCCCGGAATCTCAGCTGCCGGCTCAGCTCCTGCTGGTAGCCATAGCGCGACAGCTCGTGGTCGTACATAAATACACCTCTCGGGAAGCTGATACTCGGCACTTAAAGAAGCCACAACACCGGCTGCTATTGGTCTGGGCGACGCCAGCCGGCACCACCGCACTCAATGCGATCGACCCTGATGTCGGTAAGTAGACCGGCGTGATAGTGACAACAGGCCGACACGGAGCGCTCGCTGCGGCACGTGTAAGGCCTTGGATGGTGTGGCCAAGATCGAGAAAGGCCGCTGATTTTGCACAGATGGCGGGTGCTCTTGCCCGTCATACACGGCCCGGGCACGCGGCCCCTCCAGGCCATCGTGATGTGAATGTCGGTCAAATGTCGGGATCCGCCGACAGCTTCTATCGACAACCACGACGAAGGCGTACGGTGATCGTGTCCAATGTGCCGTTACCGTGGATGGCAGCCGGGGCTTGCGCCCACGGGAGCGTCTACAGGACGGGAGTTGGCAGCGATGGCCGAAAACGACGAGATCGAGACTGCACGCCGTGCGCTCGGCCGTCGGCTCGCCCAACTGCGCATGGCCGCTGGTCACACCCAGCACAGCCTCGCCCGGCTCATTCAGTACGGGCGCAGCTCCGTAGCAAATACCGAAACCGGCCACCAGTACCCCGATCGCGCGTTCTGGTCGCGCTGCGACGCAGTGCTGCACACCGGGGGCCTGCTCGTCGGCGAATACGACCGTGTCGCCGAGCTGCGCTGGCGGCGTCGCTCGTCATTGAAACAAGAACCGAACGGGACCCATCTACCAGCCGTTGTCTTCCAGGCCACAGCTCCCGTTCCCGACTCGGATGGCGGCTCTGCTCTCTGGGAACGCGAGGAAGCCATCGCCGCGCGCCGACTGGTACTGAAATCCTCAACGGATGACGACGCGCGCCTGGCATACCTGGAGCACGAGGTGTGTCAGGCCATCACGGACAACGAACGTCTAATTCCGGCCGTCCTCATGGCTCGAATGCGGCCGCTACGGGCCTATGTCGACGAACTCATGGCAGGTCGACAGCACCCACCGCAACGGGCCCGCCTGTATGTTGCTGCCGCTCACCTGTCCGGACTCCTCGGCGCGCTTGCGCTGGACCTTGGCGCGTTCGCCGTCGCACACGCTTACGCCGCCGAAGCCTTCGACCTTGCTGATGCCGCGCAACGGCCAGACGTGCAGGCCTGGGCGCGGGCGACGCAGAGCCTCGTTGCCTTCTACGCCGGCGAGTATCACGATGCATTGGCCTTCGCCCAGGATGGCCTACGTCGCGCGGGCAACAGCCCGCATCGTCTTCGCCTCACGATCAACGGACAAGCAAGAGCCCTCGCCCGGCTCGGCGACCGGTACGGCGTCGACAGCGCCGTCGACCGAGCATTCACGCTCGTTGCCGAACAGCCGTCCGACGCGCAGGTCAGCGAGAGCCTCACCTTCGGCCCGTATTGCCATGCCCGAACAGCGGCCAACGCAGCAACCGCCTACCTGGCCATCGGTCACAAGACGGAAGTAACTGACTACCTTGCCGTTGCCATCGCCGCCTTTGACAAGGCAGGGCTGGCCGGCCCGCAAGCACTGAGCCGCCTCGATCTGGCCACCGCCCAGCTGCACGCTGGCGAACCCGAACAGGCCGCCGCCCTTGCCATGGAGGCACTTGCCCTCACCGCGGACCAGCGGTACGAGTCAGTGCATCAGCGCGCCCGACGGTTCCTCGCCACCGCCCAGCCGTTCGCCCACCAGCCGCGGCTACGGCAGCTCGCCGAACTGCTCGCCGAACGTGCACAGATCGGCACCACGGGACGATCGGTTCTACCATCCCCGTCATGACTAGCCGGGAACTTGCCAGTTTGCAGCAGCGCTGGGCCGCCTACCAGGAGTTACCCGAGCTCACCGAACACTGGTACTGGCGCCCTGGCTGGCGAGCCGGCCGCCAGTTCTATACCTGGCACCTCACCTTCGAACACCAGCCCGAACTTCACAATCTCACGACACAACTACAAAGCCAGCTAGCGATGCCTGGACTAGACCTGGTTCCGCTCGACGGCCTGCACCTCACAATGCAGGGACTCGGCTTCACTGACGAGGTCAGCGACGACGACATTAACGCGATCGTCGCCGAAGCCCGGCGACGATGCGCAGGCATGCCACCGCTCGAACTGTCCCTCGGACCCGTCGATCCGGACGCCGAGGGAATCGGCCTGCTCGTCCGACCCTGGGACCGCGTCGAAGCCCTTCGCGCCACGATCCGCAGCGCCATCGCGACAGTGTGGGCCTCGGCGCCGGAACCCGCTGATAATTTCCGCCCACACGTCACCCTCGCCTACAGCGGTGCACCAGTGCCCACGGAGCCGATACGTGCCCAACTGGCGAAACTTCGCCACCTGCCAGTGGCGCAGGTGAGGATCAGCGAGGTGCCGCTGATCGCGCTACGCCGCGAAGGTCGCACCTATCGATGGGCGACGGTGGCGACCGTGCGGCTGGGCGAATGAGCCCAACCCGTCAACGTCGAGGTACTCCGCTGAGATAGCTGCGCGTGTGACGAGGAGGTCGCAACGTCGGCCCCGCCTAAACCGACCGGCCCGCCGATGGGATCCCGGAATACGCGCGTGTGCGAAGGGTAGGTGGGTCAGCCTGGCTCCGCTGCGTGAATATCGGGGGCGGAACCCGAATCGCGAGGTTCTGCCCCTCGCACGCGGGGGCGTTCGCCGTCGCGGCCCGCCCCATGGACGGTTACCCGCCGACTACAAGACCGGCCCGCGCGGGCAGAAGAACCTGTGGGGTTTGGCCCACGAATCGCATGATTGTGTGCTGCGGTCGCTCAACGTGACGATCACCGAGTCGCCCTGGCGGCGGACAGCAGTGGCGCTCTGCCCTTTGCGGATGTCCACCCCCTGCTCGGCGAGCGACGCGCGGAGCTGCTCGCGGACCCCGCCGCCGATCACGACCAGCGACTTCGGCGCGGCCGGCGCGGTTGTCGCCTCGCGGTTGGTCCACGGGCGCGCGTCGGCCAGACCGTCGATGTCCGGCAGCGCGGCCCTGGTGCCGCCGGCAAGGATCACCGCCTGACGCGCCTCGAGAATCGCGTCACCAACCGCCACACCCTTCTCGCCGGCCAGCCGGCCCCAGCCACGCACCAGCGTGATCCCGCGCTCGGTCAGCCATGGCACCTGCCCCGCGTCTTCCTGGTGCCCGGTCAGTTCATCGCGCCGTGCCAGCACCGTCGGAACGTCCAACGGTCCCGTCACCGCCTCGGCGGCGCCGGGCACCCGGCGTACCTCGGCCAGCAGCGAGCCAGGGCGCAGCATCGCCATGGCGGGAATGCACGCGTAGAACGAGCACTCGCCGCCGACTTTCTCCGCCTCGACGATCGCCACGTCCAGACCAGCCTGAGCCAGACGCCCCGCGGCCACCTCGCCACCGGGACCCGCACCGACCACAACTACGTCAAATTTCGCATGGCTGAATGCTGGTCCGGATGCTCGCCAATCGCCGCTGGGTATCACCCCGGTCCGCCCACGGGTGCCGGTCCCGGCCGCACGGGATCCCTTCCCCGCACACCGCCGCCGTAACCTCGCGTCGGTCCCGGTCAGGTCCCGGTCCAGGGACCACACCAGGGTTTTACCCTGGGGCAATCGGCGTCCGCGGGCGGTCAGTGTGGTGGACATGAGCGACTCTTCGATCAAGTTCCGTTTCGAGGTCACTGTCCTGCCCGTGTCCGACGTTGACCGGGCGAAAACCTTCTATGAGAGCCTCGGCTGGCGCCTGGACGCCGACTTCCCGATCAACGACAACCTTCGGATCGTGCAGTTCACCCCACCCGGCTCGCCGGCCTCGATCCAGTTCGGGGTGGGCCTGACCGCGGCGGCGCCCGGCTCGTCGCAGGATCTGATGCTGATCGTCAGCGACATCGAGGCCGCCCGGGAGGAACTGCTCGGTCGCGGCGTCAAGGTCGGCGAGCTCTGGCACGGACTGCGCGGCCTGGACACCAGCGGTCGCCAGCTCGGCGCGGAGCCGGAGCGGCAGTCCTACGGCAGCTACGCGTCGTTCACCGACCCGGACGGCAACGGCTGGCTGCTCCAGGAGGTCACCGTGCGTTTGCCCGGCCGCTAGTAGCCGGCGGCCGTCATCGGACAAGCGGCGACCAGTCGGCCGACGCCTCGCTCCTGAGGGTCGCGTTCGGTGGCCGCGATCTCCGCGGGGGCCGGTTCCTCGCAACCGCGGTACGCGGTCGCGAGGAACATAGCGATCATCGAAATCATGCCGCCGATCGAGCGGGCGACCGAGAAGACCACGTCTTCGGCTTGAGCTGCGACGACACGGTCGGTGCCCACCTGCCGCGCCTGCCCGATCGCGGCGGCGAGCAGCACGGCGTGCCGGGCGAACGCGTTCTCCGCCGGCGGCAGAGCGAAGCTGTCGCCGAACCCTAACCGGGCGGAGCTCGCCACGGGGTAGCCCCTGGAGGAGGCAAGGTCGAGAATCGAGCCTGACCCGTAGCCGTCGACGTCGAAGTAGCGGCCGGTGTGCCCGCCGTGCAGGGCGGCGATCATCATTGGGCAGCGCAACCGTGAGCGGCTCGCGGCCCTGGGGCTCGTACCAGGGTGCTCTACCGGCTCGACCCGGCCTGGTTCGGGAAGTCTGACGACAGCCAAGAGAAAACCGAGCAAGGAGCCCGACAATGGCTACCATCCACCTCCACGAGACGACCACTGCCACCCCCGAGCAGTTCCTCGCCGCACTCACCGACTTCGGCCCGGGCCGCGCTCAACTGTTCAGCGCCACCTCCGACGACCTGCTGAAAGTCCACTCGCAGGGACCGACGTACGCCGACGTCACCGAAGGCACCAACGCCGCCTGGGAACGCCTGAGCTACGACTGGTCCGACCCCCACCGTGTCGTCATGAAGACCATTGACTCCAACCTCTGGGGCGGCGCCTCCGGCCACACCTACACCATCACCCCCAACCCCGACGGCACCACCACCATCGATGCCGTCGTCGTGCGCGAGGGCAAGAACGCCAAGGGCAAGCTCACCGGGCTGCTCCTCGGCAGCGTCGCCAAGGGAGCACTGGCCAAGGCCCTGGCCAACACGGTCAAGGTGGTCGAACAGCGCAACAAGGTCGCCTGAGCCAAGGCGAACAATGCGCCGGCCCCAGACAATGTTCCGGGACCGCCATGTTCTTCCAGGAATGGCTGAACGTCGCATCCACCTCGCCGAGTGCAGGGATCTCGACGTGTACGTGCGAGCTCGACCGAGAACTGCGGGCCCCAGAGAGCCGGACAGCACCGCCTTGCCGGCGCGCAGGGGTCTCCCTCGGTGACGGCTACGCCGGCCGGCCAGGCCAGCGCGTTCAGCGGGCCGCCGTACACGGACTCGCCCGAGCCGTTCGCGGCAGGCTGGTCGGTGTGACCATCACCGGAACCGTTGTCGCCGACTTCCTGCAGGCAGCCACCATCGCGATCGTCGGCGAGGTGTCGGTCCGCCGGCTGCGGCACGCCATCCCGGCATTCTCCACCCGCAGTGAGATTTGGCTCTACCTGTTCAACGCGCTCGGTATCGAGGCGTCGATACGCCACCTATCTGGCCATGGCGGCTGGACTGGACGTCTGACCTCGGAAAGGGTCCCTCGCGGTGGCGGTGCGAGGGACCCGTTCGGTGCGTCTCGTACCTGAAAAGGAGGTTTGCTAACTGCTCTGAGCAGCGATGATGGCCGGGTTGGCGAGGGCCGATCATGGTCTCATTCACGCCGGCACGGAGTTTCCGGCACGTCACGAGATCTGGCACACTTGTCGACTCGTTGGGGTCAGGAGCGCTGTAATTTTGGGCGACGTGCCCATCAACACTGAGACTTCTGCGCTGCGGGGGCGGCGACGGGAGCAGGAGGCGCTCGACCGGCTGGTGCGTGACGTCCGCGCGGGGCAGAGCCGAGTGCTGGTGCTGCGCGGCGAGGCCGGTGCCGGCAAGACGGCCCTGCTGGACTATCTGACCGAGGCGGCGCCGACCGGCCGGGTGGTTCGGGCGGCGGGGGTGGAGGCGGAGTCCGAGATCGCATACTCCGGCCTGCAGCAACTGTGCGCGCCGCTGCTGGGCTATCTCGACCGGCTGCCTGAGCCGCAGCGTGACGCGCTCGCCACTGCCTTCGGGCTCAGCCCCGGCAACCCACCGGAGGGCCTGGTCACCGGGCTTGCCGTGCTCGGGCTGTTCGCCGAGGCCGCGTCGGAGCGGCCGCTTGTCTGTGTCGTGGACGACGTGCAGTGGATGGACCGGATGTCGGAGGTGATCCTCACCTTCGTCGCCCGGCGGCTGGATGCCGAGTCGGTCGCGCTGGTCTTCGGCGCGCGCAGCCCGGGTGAGGAACGGATCCTCGATGGGCTGCCGGAGCTGCGTGTGGAGGGGTTGCCGGACGCGGACGCGCGGGCGCTGCTGGACTCTGTGCTGCCCGGGCCGGTCGATGCCCGCGTACGTGACCGGATCGTCGCCGAGACCCGCGGCAATCCGCTCGCCCTGCTCGAGCTGCCGCGTGGTTTCACGCCGGCGGAACTGGCGTTCGGGTTCGGCGGGCCGAGTGCGACGCCGCTGGTGAGCCGGGTCGAGGAGGGCTTCCAGCGGCGCATTGCCGCGTTGCCAGCGGATACCCGCACGCTACTGCTCACCGCCGCCGTTGAACCGGTCGGCGACGTGCCGCTGCTGTTGCGGGCGCTCGAGCGGCTGGGTATCGGGATGGACGCCGCGGCGCCCGCGGAGGCCGCGGGCCTGATCGAGATTGGGACCCGGGTGCGGTTTCGGCACCCGCTGGTCCGCTCGGCCAGCCGGCGTTCCGCCGGGCCGACCGAACTGCGCGTGGTGCACCGGACGCTCGCCGAGGTGACCGACCCCCAGCAGGACCCCGACCGACGTGCTTGGCATCGGGCGCACGCCTCGCTGGGACCGGACGAAGAGGTCGCCGCTGAACTGGAGCAGTCGGCCGACCGGGCAATGGCCCGCGGCGGCCGGGCGGCCGCCGCAGCCTTCCTCGAGCGCGCAGCAGAACTCACCCCCGATTCGGCGAAGCGCGCCGGGCGCATCCTGGCTGCCGCGGTGGCCCGGTTCGCCGCCGGAGCCCTCGCCGAGGTGCCGGACTTGTTGGCCGCCGCCGAACTCGGTCCGCTCGACCCGCTGCAGCAGGCCGGAGTGGAACGGCTACGCGCCAAGGTCGCGTTTGCGCTCAACGCCGGACGGGCAGCTCAGCCGCCGCTGCTGGCGGCCGCACGCCGGCTGGAGGTGCTGGATCCCGCCGCAGCCCGGGAGACCTACCTGGCGGCGATCGGCGCGGCCGTGCACGCGGGGCGGCTGGGCGGCGCCGACCTGTGCCGGGCGGCCGAGGCCGCCCGCGGAGTTCCCGCGGGCGGGGAGCCGGCCGGTCTGCTCCTCGAAGGTCTGACGGCGTGGAGCCTGGAGGGGCACGCCGCGGCGGTGCCGCTGTTCACCCGTGCCCTGGCTGCGGCCACCGCGGACAACGATCCAGACCTGGCCTGGCTGCGCGGGGTGGTCGTGCACGAGGTGTGGGACGACGTCGCATTTCTCACCACGACCGAACAGGCCGTCGGCTACGCCCGCGAGACCGGCGCGCTGTCCCTCCTGCCGTCTGCGCTGACCTTCCGCGCCACCGCGCTGATCTACGCCGGCCGCTTCGCCGACGCGTCGGACCTGCTCGACGAGGCCGAGGCCCTCGGGAACGCCACCGGCTCGCCCCCGTATCCGGCCGTCGCGGTCATCCTGGCCGCGCATCGCGGGCGTGAGGGGCCGGCGCTGGAACTCAACGACGCTTTGGTCAGGAATGCCGAGGCGGGTGGCCTGGGGTGGTTGCTCGCCGTCGCCGGCTACAGCAGAGCGGTGCTGTTCAACGGACTCGGCCAGTACCCGGCCGCGCTGGAGGCAGCCCTCGAGGCTGCCCGATACGAAGACCTCGCCGTCCTGCAGTGGACGCTCGGGGAGCTGGTCGAAGCTGCCGCACACGCCGGGGCGCACACCGTCGCGGCCGAGGCACGTGACCGCCTCGCCGCCCGGACGCGTGTCGTCGACACGAGCTGGGCGCGTGGCGCCCAGGCCCTCGCGGACGCGCTCGCCGGCCCAGCCGGGCCGGTCGAGGAGTACTACCGAGAGGCGATCGAGCAGTTCACCGCGACTCGGTTCGGCCTGCAACTGGCGCGCGCTCGCCTGCTCTACGGCGAGTGGCTGCGCCGCGAGAACCGGCGGGGCGACGCGCGGGACCAGCTGCGCGCCGCGCATGAGGCGTTCACCGTGATGGGTGCCGAAGGCTTCGCCGAGCGCGCCGGGCGAGAGCTCGCCGCCACTGGCGAGACGGTACGCAAGCGGACCCTGGGTGTACGTGAGGAGCTCACCTCGCAGGAGGCGCACGTCGCGCGGCTGGCCGTGGCGGGGCGTACCAATCCGGAGATCGGCGCTGTGTTGTTCCTCAGTCCGCGTACCGTCGAATGGCACTTGCGCAAGGTCTTCACCAAGCTGGGCATCAGCTCGCGCCGCGAGCTGGCCTCCGCGCTGCGCGACCGGTGACCCCCAGGCCAGCGCCAGGGTGTCGATCGAGCCGGACACTGGGTTGTTCACCGCCCGGGGGAGCTGACCTCCGGCGAGGCCAACCACGAAGCCCTGGTCGGGCTCGCTCTGCTCGATGACGACCCACGACGACTCCGACGACAACGCCGACGGCGAACCATCGATGTGCTGGGCGCTTCACGGTTGTGACCAGGCGCATTTGAGGTTTCCGCCGCCGTACCCCGGCCAGGGTTCACCCCAGGGTGTTTCCCTGGGGCGGCGCCCGTGTGTCCCAGGCGAGGGTGATGGGCATGAAACAACGACTGATCTTGCTGATGGCGGCGGCAGTGCCGCTGTCAGCGGCGCTGGTGCCGATGGCCGCCAACGCTGTCACCCGCGACAGCGGCCAGGTAGCCGCCACGACCTGTGCCGCCGTTCCCGTCTCCGCGCCCTCCGGTACCACAGTGGAGGCGGTGAAGGCGGTCGCCAACGCCGGCGGAACTGTCACGTTCCCCGCCGCTCCGCCGCTGCACCCCATCAAGGAGACCCTCACCGACGTGCCGGCCTGGTGTGACATCACGGTCACGGTGACCCACCCGGGAGCGAACGACCACGTCAACATCAAGGTCTCGCTGCCCCGGGACCCGGAGAGGTGGACCGGGCGGTTCCAGGCCACCGGGGGCAGCGCCTACCTCGCCGGCGACTTCGGCTCCCCGCTGGTCGCCGCGGTGAAGGCCGGCTACGTCGCTGCGGCCACCGACGCCGGTGTCGGCACGAACCCGATCGACGTCAGCGGCTGGGCCATCACCCCGGCCGGCAAGGTCAACTCCCCGCTGTTGGAGAACTTCGCTTCCCGCTCGCTGCACGACATGGCCGTTATTGGCAAGGACGTTGCCAAGCAGTTCTACGGCAGCCCGGTGACGTATTCGTACTGGAACGGCTGCTCCACTGGCGGCCGGCAGGGTTACAAGGAGGCCCAGGATAACCCGACGGACTTCGACGGAATCCTGGCCAAGGCGCCGGCGATCAACTGGGACCGGTTCGCGGTCGCGACGCTCTGGTCGCAGGCCGTCTTTAACGAGGAGAAGGTCGCGCCCACCCAGTGTGAGCTGGAGGCGTTCAACACCGCCGCGGTCAAGGCCTGTGACACCCTCGACGGGGTCAAGGACGGCATCATCGACAACCCGCAGGACTGCCACTGGGACGCCCGGCGGCTGGCCGGCGCCAAGGTCGTCTGCGACGGTAAGGAGATCACGATCTCCAACGCCACCGCCGACGCGGTCCGCAAGATCTGGGCCGGCCCGGTCTCCCCGACCGGCAAGAAGCTCTGGTACGGGCCGAACAAGGGCGCTAGCCTCGCCGCCCTGGCCGCTCCCGGCGCGCCCTTCTTCGTCGCTGACAGTTGGGTCAAGTACTTCGTGACGCAGAACCCGTCGTTCGACACCACGAAGCTGACCTACAAGTCGTTCGACCAGATCTTCCGCGCGTCGCAGAAGCAGTTCAACGACATCATCGGCACCGACGACCCGAACCTGTCCGCGTTCGCCAAGGCCGGCGGCAAGCTGCTCAGCTGGCACGGCCAGACCGACGAACTGGTGCCCACCCAGGGCACCGTCGACTACCGCGAGCAGGTCAAGCGCACCCTCGGCGGCAACAAGCGGGTCGACGACTTCTACCGCCTGTTCCTGCTCCCAGGCGTAAACCACTGCGGAGGCGGCACCGGCCCACAGCCCACAGACGACCTGGGCGCGCTGGTCAACTGGGTGGAGAAGGGCCAGGCCCCGGACACCCTCGCCGCCGCCAACCCCGACGGCAGCGTCACCCGCAACGTTTGCCGCTACCCGATGGTGGCCCGCTACACCGGCCACGGCGACCCTGCCTCGGCCGCGAACTACCGCTGCGTCACCGCCTGACCTTATCCGCACAGCGCGGCGGCCCCGGAACTCTCGCCGGGGCCGCCGCAGCCTCGCTCGACATTTGGCCCTTGTCCTCGGCACCGGCCTCGGCGGCCACGCCCGACGGGAGAAACCCGGCGCCTCTGTCCTCGAAGAGCCCGGGAACAGCCAAGTCCTTCGAACCGCTGAAGTATGTCGATGCCGGCGTACTGAGAGTCGGCTACGCCGAAGTCTGCGCGAACTCCCGTAGAGCGTGGAGGAGATGCCGCTGGTTCCAGATCAGGGAACGGTCCAGGAGTCCAGCGCCTGGTTGGAATGACTGAAAGGTCCCTCATCTGGCTGGCGGCCCAAAGAACGCGCCCATGGGCGCGCCCTGTCGTCTGTCGCTGCGCCACGTGCCGGTTGGCAAGCCCGCCGGCCTCGCTGGGAGCAGCATAGCGGCCGTCGACGGTGGGGATCAGGCGGTGGTCGAGGGGATGACGGGTGGGTCCCAGTCGGCGTGGCCGGCCATCGACCGCAGCGCGATGCGTGGCGGCGTCAACCGCATCACGGCGTTCCGCAGGCCGACCGCGACCGGGTTGCTCAACTGCTGCCCGAACCGTCCGATCTGCAACGCGGCTCGGGCGACCCGCTGCGACCTGGGCCGCCGCTGGACGTCGTAGGCGGTCAGCGCCGCCACGACGTCGCCCGCCGGATCACACGCCGCGGCGAGGACGACAGCATCCTCGATGGCCTGGTTCGCGCCCTGGCCCAGGAAGGGGGTCATCGCGTGCGCGGCGTCGCCGAGCAACGCGACAGCGCCCACGCGATACGAGGGCAGCGGTGTGCCGAGGTGGTAGATGTCGGTGCGGATGACCGCCGCGGCCGCGGTCGCGTGCAGCAGGGCCGGGACGGGGTGGTGCCAGGCGCCGAAAAGGGTGCGCACCATCCGCATCTCGTCGCCGCCGGGTGAGTGCCGACCGGCGTCGGCGTTCACGGCGGCGTACCAGTACACCCGGCCGTCGACCAGCGGCACGATGCCGAACTCCGATCCACGGCCCCAGCTGACCGCCGTGGCGAGGTCACCGCGCCACGGCAGGTCCGTGACGCCCCGCCAGGCTGTCGAGCCGCTATATACGGGCGGCGGAAGGTCCGCCCACAGTCGGCCACGTACGACGCTGTTGATGCCGTCGGCCGCGACGACCAGATCGGGTCGGGCCGAGGTCTCCCGGCCGTCGTGCCGGTAGGTCACACGCGGCGGTGGGCCGGGCACGACGTCGACGACCTCGGCGCCCGTGACGAGACGATCCGCCGGCAGCGCCTCGCACAGGATCTGGTGCAGCCTGGCCCGATGGATGCCCACGGCCGTCGTGCCCAGCATCCGGGTCATCGCCGCGCCGTCGACGCGGGAGATCCACCGGCCGGTCGGGGTACGCAGACCGCCCGGCGCGTCGGCCAGACCCGCACCGCGCACGGACGCTCCCACGCCCAGCGCGTCGAGCCCGCGCAACCCGTTGGCCATCAACGTCAGGCCGGCGCCGACCGGGCCGAGGTGTGGCGTCCGTTCCAGCACGAGCACCTCCCACCCGCGCCGGCGCAGGCCGATCGCGGCGCACAAGCCGGCGATCCCCGCCCCGACCACCACAGCGCTCGCGCGACCCATAGAATTCCTCCTTCTACAGCCGTAGAAGGACAATCTACAGGTGTAGAAGAAGGGGGACAATGAGCCGGTTCGAAGTGATCACGGACGCGGGCATCGCCCTCGTCGCCGAGCTCGGCATGCGTGGCCTCACCCACCGCGCGGTGGACGCCCGCGCCGGCCTGCCGCTGGGGACGACCTCGGCGTACTTCCGCACCCGCAAAACGCTCGTCGAGGCGCTCGTACGGCGCCTCGCCGACCTCGACCGTGTCGAGCTCGCGCGGAACCGTCTCCCCGCCGACGAGACGGCGACCTTGCCGCCCGGACAGCGGCTCACCGCCGCAGACCTCGACCGCCTGGCCGAGAGCGTCGCGGCCGTGCTCGATGAGTGGCTCACCACGGGCCGGACGCGCACCCTCGCCCGCTACGCCTGCCTGTTGGAGGCGACGCACCACCCCGAGCTGCGGACCATCCTCGACCACGGCAGGACCTACCGGGCGCAGGCCCGGGCACTGCTCGCCGCGGCCGGCGCCGCCCGTCCCGAGCAGGCCGGCGACCACTTCGTCGCCTGCGTCGATGGGCTCCTCTTCGACCGGCTCGTCGGTGCGGGCGCCCTCACCGCGCCGGTACCGGGCACGGCCGAGAGCCGGGCCGACCTGACCACCGCCGTCCGGAGCATCCTGACGGCGCTGACCGCCGCCACGTAGCCCGGGCCGCGCGCGTCGCGCCGGCGGCGTGTCGGCTCCGCCAGAAAACCGACCCCGTGGTTCCTGGAACCCGCCCGGAACAGAGGGGTCAAAGTTCAGTCGGCGTTGATACGGCGACGGTTCGCGTGCTATCCCGCCTCCCACTCACGACTGGGTGCCGTCTCGCCTAACATTCGACGGGATGGTCATCGGCGAGCAGGAGGCCGCAACTGTCGACCGCAGCAGAGGTGGATCGTTCGGCCACCACTGCCACGTCGGCGAATGGCCACCAGGGCCCGGTCGTCAGGGCCACCTCCCGGCAAGCTTCCCACGCCGGGTCTGGAGCGGCAGCCGTGATGGCGTGGTAGGTGTCGATCGCGGCGAGCATGAGCCAATCGGGGTAATAGGTCCAGGCCGGCTCGAAGAACCGGTCGTCGTGACGGAGGATGTAGCGCACGACGGCGTGTGCCTCGTCGTCCTGGTCGACGAATCCGTCTTCGTCGTCCCAGAACCAGACGGGCCGCATCCTGTAGTTGCCCGTCATGGTTCGGTCTAGGGCGGCCCAGGTTGGGCAGTGCACGAGGTCGTACACCTGCCGAACGGCCTGCAGGACCGGGGTGTAGCGCGGCACGTTCTGTTTCGGTGACGGGGTTGCAGCGGTATGGCCGCTCCATCAGGTCGTAGCGTTCCTCCATGCCGTCGTAGCGCTGTTCGCCGTAGTAGCCCTCGCGTTCGAAGAACTGGTGGAAGTCTCCGAAGGCGGCGACCCTGTTCGCGTCGCTGGTCTGCTCCCAGATCGGCGCGCGCGCCGCGGCGAGGCAGCGGTTGAGGTTCGCGCGCCGGACTGACCCGACCAACGACGTGTGCCCGCCATCGAGGAGGCGCCGCAACTGGTGAAGAGCGGCGGACGGTGAGGGGCACCAGACGAAGCGGGATGGCTCTGGTTGCCCGGCGGCCCGATAGGCCGCGCGACCGGCGGCTTCCGTGCGGTCCCGGTCGGCGGGTCCGGTGGCCAGCGCTGCCTGGGTCCACCTCACGGTGATGTCGCGTGCTTCTGCGGACATGGGGGTGGTCGGGTTGGTCATGTGTTCCTCCGGGGGTGCACGGGGACGTACGGCGAGCGTTGCTGTTGACCGGCGAGGATGCGCTGCTGTGGTCTCTGTGGGTGATCGGCGGGTGACGTGAACGTGATCCTCATGTTTGACTATGCGTATGCGGGCGGGGGAGGCGCGGCTGTCGATCGACTGTGGCACGACCACCACCAAGGCGGTCCTCGCCTGGCCTGACGGCAGTTCGACGCCTTTGATCTTCGACGGCACGCCGTGCCTTCCCAGCGTTGTTTACGTCTCTGACGGCGGTGAGGTGTGGACAGGGCAGCAGGCCCGGCAGGCCGGCGCGACCGAGCCGCATCGGCTGATTCCCAGCCCACGCCGCCCGGCCGACGATGACCCCACCGTCGCCGGAACCGGCGTCGCAGCGCTGGACGTGGCGGCGGCGCCGTTGCGTCGGGCCGCGGCCGAAGCCGAAAGGACCGCGGGCGGGCCGGTCCGGGACGTGCGGTTGGTGGTGCCGGCCGGGTGGGGACCACGACGGCGCACATGGATGCGGCAGGTCGCGCACCGCGCGGGGCTGTCCCAGCCGCGCCTTGTGGAAGCCCCGGTAGCTGTGGCGCAGCATCTGCTCGCGGTCGGGGTGCAGCTGCCGGTCGGGTCGTTCATCGTCGTCTGCGACGTCGGCGCCGGCGCCGAGGTGACGGTGCTGCGCCGCGGACCCGCTGGCTGGGAGGTCCTCGCTACCCTCGCCGATCCGGCTGCGGGCGGCGCCGCGATCGACCAAGCGCTCACCGGCAACCTCCTCGGCCCAGCGGTGGCGTCCGACGGTGGGGGACAGGCAACGGTGATCGACAGCGTCCGCGCCGCGAAGGAGGCTCTTGGTGTTCACCCGGCGGTGACGGTGCCGCTTCCCGATCGGCCGCCCGTCATCGCGAACCACGCCCTGCTCGAGGACGCCGCCCGTCCTGTCCTGCAGCGGGTGGCGACGCTGACGAGCGAGGCCATCCGCGCCGCCGAGCTCACCGCCGCGGACCTCGCGGGAATCTACTGCGTCGGCGGCAGCGCCCACCTGCCCCAGCTGGCCACGGCCGTCGCCGAACACGGCGGCATTACTCCCACGATCGTCGTCGACCCGGGATTCGCCGCTGCTCGGGGCGCCGCAGACGCCGGAGCGACCAGCCCTGGCGCCGCTGGGGTGGTGGAGGTGCCGGTGCCGCCTGTGCGCCGGGCGGTCGCGATCGCCGTACCCGGCTTCGCATCCCTGGCCCTGATCTGGCAGTGCCTCCTGACCGCGGAGCAGCACAACACTCTCGGCGTGCATTTCTGGGTGGACCTGAACTGGGGCGAGTTCACCATGGCCGCCGTATTCGCGTTGCTGGCGAGCCTCGCCGGAGGAACCGTCCTCGGATCATTGATCGCCGCCCGCAGCCCCACACCCGGTACGCGGACCGAAGGTGGCAAGGTCAGCGTCGGCATCCTCGCCGCGGTGTCTCTCGGCGCCGCGATCGCCGGCCTCTACGCGGTGGTCGCCAGCCAGTACTTCGGCCAGCCAGTCGGCCGGTTCCTGAGCTGGGCGCTGTGGCCGATCACCCCGATCGCGGTGATGGCCGTGGCGATGGCGGTGGTCGCCGCCCGGCAGTGGCGTGTCCCGCACGGCGGCTGGTCCGCGCTGCTGGCCGCACCCACCGGATCGATCATCACTGCCGCCGCGGGCATGGTGCTGGTGCAGTACTCGTTGACCGCCGAACGGTGGCCCGACATGGTGTTGTGGATTGACATCGCCGGCCGTGTCGGTGGGCTGCTCCTTGGCGTCGGGGTGGTCATGGCGCTGGTGGCGCCGCTAGTGTTCCGCCTCATCCTCTCCGCCCCGCTCGCGGTTATCTCCGCGGCGATCGTCAGTGACCAGGCCGCCGGGATCCTGGGCGTCATCTACGCCCTCGCTGTCGCCGGCTGGTGGGCCGCCCGGCTGTGGACGCGCATCATCCGCCCCGCCACCACCGTCCCGGCCCCGCAGTCGCAGGTGCCGGCTGGGGTGCCGCCGGGTGGGGGTGGGTGAGGTGCGGTGGCCGCGGCAGCTGATGTCGCTGCTGATCGTCCTCGCGCTCCTGGCGGGCCCACCGATGCTGTTGCTGCGCCTGGTCGGCCCACCCATCTCCGGGTGGCCCACCGTGCAGCAGCTGCGGGCGTGGGTGCAGCATCCGCTGACGGAGCAGACGCTCACGGTCGCGCTGACGATCGCGGCCTGGCTGGTGTGGCTCATCCTCGCCTACACCGTCACCATCCGCGTCCTGGCCCGCCTGCGCGCGACCGTGTCCTGGCTGGGGCGCGTGCCCCTGCCGACACCCCTGCAGGCGACGGCCAGTGGAATGGCCGGCGCGGCCGTCTTCGGTGTTAGCGCCAACGCGATCACCGCACCGGCACCGCATCCACCGCTGCCCGCGACCGCCGCCAACCCCGACGATCCCAGCCACACCCGCGACGTCGCCGGCAGCGCCTTCCGCGACGCTGGGATCGTCGTGCCGGGCGGCTGGCTGCCCCGCGACGTCGCCGAACAGGTCACCGCCGCGACCGCCCTCGTCTGGCTGCGCCGCCGCCGCGCCTACCGGCCCCACCCACCCCGCCAGCCCGGTGGCGTGGACCAGGACCTGACCCCGCTGCCCGCCACCGCCGCCGCCGTGCAGGCCGCCCTCGCCGAACACCCATCCCCGCCTGCCGACACCAACGCCACCCTCGTCCGCCCCACACACGCTCCAACGCCGGCGAGCGGAGTCCTACCCGCAAGTGGCGTCGGACTTACCGGGCCGGGCGCGCTGGCCGCAGGCAGGGGACTCCTGGTCACCACCCTGCTCGCCGGGCAACACCAGCCGACAGTGTCACTGGTCATCACCCGGACCGCACTGACCAGTCTGCTCGGCCCCGCCGCCGAGTCACTGGCCCGACGCCTCCCCGGGCTGACCATTGCCGACGACGTCGACCACGCGGTGCGGCTCCTCCAACCCAGATCTGGCGGCCAAGGCGGCAGCACACACGGCGGCTCCGGCCGGCCCGGTCACGAGACAACAACCGATTCACAACTAGCCCTCGTACTGATCGTCGACGAGAAAGCCGGAGCAGCCGACCATCGAGGTGTGGCTGGTCTCGACGCCGGCACCCACACCGTCGTCGTGCTGGGACCGTGGCCGGCTGGTCAAACGTGGCAGGTCGATCAGGCAGGCCGCATCCGAGACTCGCGCCGCCCCGGCCAGGCCGGACAACGGTTGTGTGTTCTCGACCCGGTAGCGGCCAGCGACCTGCTCACCGTGATCGCCCACTCCGACCCGCCAGCCATCAACCCTGCGTCGCCGGCCTCGCCGCCTGCTCCCGCCGCAGCGACATTAGCTCAGCGCCTGCCGCGCCAGCCCACCCGTCGCGAACCCCGCCCGACGCCCGGCGACGACACACGGCGGCTTGAGCTGCGCGTCCTAGGCGAACCGACACTGCTCATCGACGGACAACCACTGACCGTCCGGCGCACCGCCGCCACCCAGATCCTCGCCTTCCTCGCCACCCACCCCGATGGCGCCGACACCCGGCACCTGATCCACGCCATCTGGCCGGGCCCGCCCCCACACACCCTCACCGGCCGGCTCTACACGACCCTCAGCGAACTCCGCAGCACCATCCGGGCGGGCTACGGGCGCAACGTCATCGACCACACCGACGACCGCTACCGCCTCAACCCCGCCCACGTTCACGTCGACGTGTGGCGTCTCCACACCGCCATCCAGCACGCCGCCACCGCCGTCACCGACACCACTACCGCCTGGCAGGCCGTCATCGACGCATACCCCGACGAGCTCGCCACCGGACGCACCTGGCCCTGGCTCGACCCGATCCGGGAGACCCTGCGCCGGCACGTCATCGACGCCTACGTGGCGCTCGCCGACGCAGCACCCGACAGCCAATCCACCCTTGCTCTGCTGCAGGCCGCCATCCGCATCGACCCCTACAACGCCGACCTGCACGCCCGCGCGGCGAACACCCTCACCGCGCTCGGCGACCCCGCAGCGGCCCACCAGCTACGCGAGGCCTACCGCCGCCGACTCACCGGCGCGGACCTTCACCCCGAAGACAACCTCAGCGCGACCGCCGTCGGCGTGAGCGAGACCGCCCCCGCTAGCCGATAACCGACCACCGCGTCGGACAGACAACGGGGCACCTGCAACGGGGTCCTTGGCCTTTCCGAGCTCTCAAGGCGCCCGGCAGCCCATCGTTGCTAACCGACCGGCGCGCTGCGCAGCGGGATCCTTCACCACTAGGCGATCGCCATGAGAGGCCGCCCACCGGTCTGCGTCCTCCAAAGCACCGCCGAGAGGCAGGCGAACGCCATCCCGGCAGGGGAAGCCCCCAGTGCGTTCGCGGCAACGGCCAGGGCCCTGATCTGCGCGTGTGAGGCCGTGTGAGCCCGTGTGAGGTGCTGTCAGGCGACAGCTCGCCCTGCCGTCGCGCCGACGGCCATAGCGTCACGGCATCATCCGCCGCTTTCCCACCAGCGCAGCCGTCGCGGCCGAACGGAGAACGGAGGCCAGGTGACATCCCGAACCCCACGCGCCCTCGCAATCGCTACCAGCGTTCTCTCCACCGCCGCAGCGCCTGCGTTCCTCGCCGCCAGCGGTAGATGGGCGCCCGCAGTTCCCGCACCAGGCACCGTCCAGCGGTGGATCACCCAACCCTTGAACGCCGACCTGATCATCGCCCTCGCCTGCGCCGCCGCGACGGCCCTATGGCTGTTGCTGATCACCGCCGTGTTCACACACGTCTACAACACACTGGCCCGCCGCGTGCGCGGCAACGCCTCTATACGCCTACCTAGCCCGATCCAAAGCCTCGCCGCGGCGCTGCTCGGCGCGACCGCCGTCACCACAGTCACCGGCGCCACCGCCCACGCCCACCAGGCCACCACGACCAGCGGCGAGCTACCCGCTACTGAACCGGCCACCGCAACGCCGACCCCGCAAGCCATCGACCGCGCCGATCCACCTTCGGCCGAACCAGCAACCCCCACCTACACCGTGCGCCGCGGTGACAGCCTCTGCCGGATCGCCGCACGCACCCTCGGCGACCCCGACCGATGGCCGGAAATCTACGCCCTCAACCGCGGCACCCACTTCCCTCACGTCGGCGGGACCCTGCGCGACCCGAACCTCATCTACCCAGGCTGGGAACTCGAACTGCCCACCGACCCCGCCCCATCGGACGCCCCGCGGCCGGCCCCACCGCAGCGGAACCACGACGCGCCTACCGAACCCGGCCCTCAGCCATCAGTCCCGTCCACGCACCCCTCGCCCTCCGGCGACACCTCGTCAGCGGCAACCCCATCGACAGACCGCGCAGCCGCATCGCCGGCGACGCCTGGCGCCGCGCCAACCGCGACCGGACCGGGGGGTGCCGCCGGCTCACCGCCGCCCGCCACCGCACCCGCCACGTCGCCCCCGCCAACCTCATCACCGTCGGCCGGCAACGCTGAGCCAACGCGCCTCCCAACGGGGCAGCCGAACCAGCCCCACGGCATCCTGCTGCCCAGCGGCAGCTGGCTCGACCTGGGACTCGCCGCCGCGATCACGACCGCCGTCGCGCTGATCTGGGCGCACCGGCGCCGCCGCTACACCCGTCGCCCACCCTCTCCAGACCTTCGTCTCGCGGGCTCGGACCTGGCACCGATGCGACCTGTGGTCAACCAGATCCGCCGCCGGCTACGCCACACTCAGCCCGCGCCCGGCAGCGGCGAACCCCGCGACGCCCGGCCGGACTCGTTCGACGACGCGCACGACCGCGACCTGCCCAGCGCGAGCCGCCACGACGACGTCCACTCCGACCCGGAACCGCCTCACCGCTACACGGCACACCAACCCAGCGACGTCCACGCCGACGACTCCGACAACGACCTCGACGGCGACGAGCAGGCACCATCCAGGCAGCACCGTGACCACGAGCCCACCGTCGAAGCCTCCACCCCACCTCGCCCGGTCGTACCGTCATCCGCGCACCCGCTGTCCACGCCTTGGCCGCCAGCGGGCCTCGGGCTCACCGGCCCCGCCGCAGACGCCGCCGCCCGCGGATGCCTGGCCGCCGCTCTCGCCTCCGGCGGCCCCAACGCACCAACTGAGCGCACTCACGTGGTGATGCCGTCCGCGACTGCAGCGACGCTGCTCGGCACAGACGCCGCGCTGCCCCACACTCCCAGGCTGGCGGTCACCGCCAGCCTGGACGAGGCCCTCGATCTGCTCGAAACGCAGGCACTGCACCGCAGCCGCCTGGTCCACGCCCACGACGTCAACACCGTGGCCGACCTGCGCACCGCCGATCCCACCGAGGAACCAGTGCCACCAGTCCTGCTGCTGGCCGAGGCCACCACCCGCCGGCAGCGCACCCGCATCGCTGCGTTACTCGCCCAAGGCGGGCGTCTCGACATCCACGGCGTGCTGCTCGGTGCCTGGCCCGACGGCGACACCATCGTCGTCAAAGACGACGGCACGACCACGCCTGCCGACACTGACGCCACCCGACGCGACGAGCACCCCGCTGACATTGGGCGCCTGGCCGTTCTCACGCCGGCCGACACGCTCGACCTGCTCGTCACCCTCGCCGAATCGCACACCGGCCAACCGCAGACGCCCGCCGTCATCGAGCCCACCCCACCAGCCGGGCAACCGGCCCACGCGTCGGCGGCCCAGTCCGCCAACCGGTCGACGGCTGGAGTTGCCGGACCGCCACCCACGCAGAACCCGACGAATGCCGCCTTGCCACCTGCCTCGGACACCGCTGAGGATCTCGACCGTGTTGCGCTACTAGACATTAAGCCTGCGGAGACCGATACGTGGCCCGGGCATACCGACGGCAGCCAGCACCACCGCTCCACCGAGTCCGATGCTGCCTCCGGTGACCGGACGGGGACCCACGCGCCGTCCGAGGGCGACGAGCGCCGACACCACGGCCGAGTGCAAGTGAACGTGCTCGGCCCACCCGGCATCGTCGACGCCGGCCCCCGGCCCACCTTGCGCAAGAAATCCCTCGAGGTGCTGGTGTACCTGGCGGTCCACGATGGCCAGGCTCGCGTCGAGGCCATCCTCGACGACCTGCTACCCGACGCCCCCGCCAGCAAAGCACCCGGACGGCTGTACACCTACGTGTCCGACCTGCGCGCCGTCATGCGCCGCATCGGCGGCGCAGGCATATACCTCACCCACCCCAGCCAGCGGTACGCGCTCAACCCCGACCGGATAGACGTCGACTTGTGGCGCATGCGCGCCGCGATCCGCGACGCCGACCAAGCCAGCACGCCGCAAGCTCGTGTCGCCGCACTGCGCCGTGCCGTGGACACCTACCGGGGTCATTTCGCCGACGGCGCCACGTACGAGTGGATCGAACCGTATCGGGAAGCGGTGCGCCAACAGGCACTCGACGCCTACCTGGCCCTCACCGACGCCCTCGCCGACAACCCGGCCGAGCAACTCGCCGTCCTGGCCACGGCTATCCGCCACAACCCGTACACCGAAGAGCTGTACCAGCAGGCCATGTGCGCCCACGCGGCGCTCGGACACCTCGACGCGATCCGGTCCCTGCGGCGGGCGCTGACCCGCGCGCTCAGCGAGATCGACGCCGAACCCGGCGACCACATCACCGCCCTGGCCGACGACCTCATCGCCAGGATGCAACGCCCTGGTCATCACGTACAGCCGCCGCCCGCGTCCCTGCCCGGCAGGGGAGATGCAGCATGAACACCGCACCGCTCTCTGTGCCTGCCGGCAACGACCCTGCACTGCTCGGCTACACGGAGGCCCGGCGACTGCGGCGGCTGAGGTGGGCCGTGCGCACCGTGCTTACCCTCGGTGTGGTCGCCTCGATCGCAGCGAACGTGCTGCACGCCCGACCTCACCCGGTCAGCCAGATCATCGCCGCCTGGCCACCACTGGCACTGCTCCTCACCGTCGAGCTGATCTCCCGCGTGCCCTCCCACCGCCGACCGCTCGCAGTGCTGCGGATGTTGGCCACCACCGCGATCGCCAGCATCGCCGCCTGGGTCAGCTACTGGCACATGGTCGGCGTCGCCGCCCGCTACGGTGAAACCGACGCAGGTGCCTCCTATCTCTTACCCCTCTCCGTTGACGGCCTCGTCGTTGTCGCCAGCATCAGTCTCGTCGAAATCGCTGGACGCATCCGTGCTTTTGGTGCGCCATCTGCCGCCCTCACACCCAGCGGCCATGACCAGCCTCCGGTGAAAACGCGGCTGGCCGGCCCACTCTCGTCCCGGGAATCGGAGACCACCGCACCCTCAGCTTCCCTCACCGGATCCACGCAAGACGGGCAGGTGCAGCAAGCAGCTGGCACGAAGGGCCAAGCCGACGACCCGCCGAACCCCGACGCCGGCAGCCGGGCCAACGGGCGCACCCCAGCTGCTGGCGACAAGGCTCCTCGCTCACCATCCGCACCACGCGGCGGGCACGTCGCGGCGCGGACACGCCGGGTCGAGAACGACGGGACCAGCGAAGGCGGCCCGGATGGTGACTTAGCCGACGGCCTTGAGGCGCCCTTCAAGACGCCTGCGGCCGTCGCCTACTGGTACGAGCGCGACCCGTCGCTGCATCCCGCGCAGATCGCCGCCAAGATCGGGCGTTCCGAACGTACCGTGCGCCGGTACTGGCCACCTTCGCCGCCGCGCGCCGACAACGGGCAGGAGGCAAACCCACTCACAGATCAGCTCCGCGCCCGTCGCTAGCGGCACACGGCCTGATACGAGCAGCGTCTCGCCGCCTACCAGGCGGAGCGGGCCGGTTGATGACCCGCCGATGATCGAGGCCCCGCCGGTTGGGCGGGGCCTCGATGTGGTTGTCAGTTGGTTAGAAGCTGTTCTTACATTGGAAGTTCCGGGCGGTGTTGGTATCGCCCTTGCCCTTGTAGCTGGCGACCTGCGGGTACATGCAGACCGGACGGGTCATCACGACGTTCCCGTCCGCGTCGACCTTCTCGCCCGTCAGCTGGCTGGGCGCCTTGCCGTGCTCGACCCAGTCGACCACGGCCTGGAAGGCGTTGGTCGGCTCCGCGCCGACGCCGCCGCCGCAGTGCTCGACGCCGGGGGCGAAGAAGAACCGGGCGAACTTCTCCGTCTCCTTGGCCCCGCCGACCGTGGCCTTCACCCGCTCGTAGTAGTCCACCGTGCCCTGCTGGTAGACCACTTCGTCACTGGCGCCGGCCCACATCACCAGCTTGCCGCCGGCGTCGCGGTACGGCGTGAGGTCGATCCTGTCGGCGGCGGTCACGTCGAAGTCGGCGTACTGCGAGCCGGCCTGCTGGAAGGCTCGCAGGAACTGGTCATAGGTCAGGGTTCGCCAGTCCCAGTTCGGATCCTGGTTGAGGAAGTACCGGTACCAGTCGTTCATCGCGGCGAACGGCGAGCCGGTTGTCGTGCCGTCCGCCGTGGTCACCGTATTGTTCAAGCCGTTGAAGCGGGTGCCACGCAGCAGCCCGAACCAGAGGGAGTTGCCCTTCGGGTCGACCGGTCCCTGCCAGATCTTGTTGACGATGTCGGCGTCCGCCGCAGTGATCGTCCCGCATGGCGTCACCGTGCCGACCAGTCGGCGGGCATCGTACTGGCAGGACTTCCAGTCGCTGATGATCCCGTCGGTGACCCGGTCCAGGTTGTCGCACGCCGTGATCGCCGCCTGGTTGAACGCATCGAACTTGCATTGCGGCAGGAAGTTGCCCGCCAGCTGCATCTGCATCTGGCCCCAGGCCTGGACGGTCCGCAACAGTTGCGAGTTGATGGCGGGAGAGGCGGCCGCGATCCCGTCATAGTCGGTCGGGTACCGCTGCGCTTCGATCAGCCCCTGCCGGCCACCCGTAGAGCAACCGTTGAAGTACGAATACTCCGCCGCCTTGCCGTAGAAGGCGTTCACCACCTCCTTCGCCACCACCGTCATGTTGTGGATACCTAGGAAACCGAAATCATCGATACGCGGCCAGTTCAAGGTCCGATCCGCGTTGAGCGCGAAACTCCCCGACGCACCCGCATGCCCGGCGTCGGTACCCGCCGTGGCGTACCCCGCCTGGACCATCGCCGCGTCCGGGCTGTTCGGGTTGCCACCGCTGAACCCGCCACCACCGGTTCCCACGAAACGACCGTTCCACCCTCGCGTCGGCAGGAACACCCCGACCCGCACCGCATTCGAATACGTCGGCGGGTTCGACACCGTCGCCCGGACCGCACAGTATTCCGGCGTCGCTCCACTCGCCGGCACCACAACCGCACTGTCAATCGCCGTATTCGCAATAGACAACCCGGTCAGGCTCGCACACGAACGCGCCGGCCCCGACCTTGGAACCGCGCCCGCCGCCGCCGGTAGAACACTCACCGAGACCGCGACGACGGGAACCAATACCGCGAGCTTGACCAGCCGCGTCAATCTCACCACAGCCACGCTCCAACCTCCAACCAACCGGAAAAAAGAGCACGCAGAAATGCGGCGACCGATTCGATCCAGCCACCACCCGAGTTCGAGACCGACACCCTCATGAACCGCTTTCGGTAGCGTCGGCCCACCTTGTCTGGGCGCGTTTTCGCCGGTCACAGCTGCTGTGACCGGGCGCGCGGAGTCACAACCTCCCGAGTGATAGACGTGGACCAGGTACGTCCGAGGGGGTAACTGACTGGCCCATGAGGTGGCGTATCTCGCCCGTTGCCCGCACCCCGCAGCGGAGTCCTATCTAGATTAGGAGCGTAAGATCTTGTTGCGCGAATAGGAACATGTCCGTAATGATTTTCTGGTAAGCGGAACACCCGTCGCGGGGCCGGACAAATCGGTCTGCCCTGGGCGCGCCCCGGCACTGCTTGGGTTCGATTCGTCGGAGGGTGTTGATTTCTTCCCACCGTTTCGGCTGACCGTTCTGTCTCGGTGTAGTGGGTGCGGGACGGTCGCGTGTCGCCGCGGGTGCGCGGATTCTTCGTGTCCGGGAACTGTCTTACCGGCGGTAGGGGCAGCTTCGGGGGCCAGGAGGGCGGCGGCGGCAGGTAGGGGTCTGTCAAACGAACGGGGTGACCCGGTTTGTTGACGGCTGCTTCGGCCGGCCGGTGGGCAGGCGTCCTTCAGGCGATATCGAAGGCCTTCAGCGTGGGCTTCCCGCGCATGGTCCAGCGTCCACGGCGCTGGCCGGATGAGGTTGAGGATCATGATCGCGAGGTATACGCACTTGAGCTCGGCGGCCTTGTTGGGCAAGTGGCCGTGGACGCGGACGGCGGGGCGGACACGAGCACTAACGGACTCGATGGCGCCCACGCCTGTTACCGCGACCTGACGATCGCCGGAGACCTGCCACTGTCGTGCCATGCATCGGTGAGCTCGGCACTGCGCCCTCGACGACCTCATCGGTGATCGTGCGGCTGCTCTGCCGCGACACGTCAGCGCCAGAGACCTTGACCAGATAGACCCGGATCTCGCCGGTGGTCAGGCCCGTGGCGGACAGGGAGGTCGCCATGCCGTCCACGCCGGGCAGCCGGCGCTGACGCATGCGAGGGATCTGCCGGGTGAATGGCCCGTCCCGGTTGCGGGGCGGTCTCGGTAGCAATGGCGGCCGTCGAGTGTTCGGACATAAGGTGCGGCTCCTTGATCAGGAGGTACACCATTCGTCTTACGGGCCTGGGTCCGGCGTTTGACAGCCGGGATGACAAGAGCTGGGTAAGGGCGCTGTTACGCCCATCTTTCGGAGCCGGGAGGGGAATCCCTCCCGGCTCCTCGACTTCAGGCGAGCGCCTCCGCTGCAAGACGGTCCGCCGTGCTCGCTGCCTTGGCCTGGTGGATCTGCTGGTAGATCTCGGCGCGCAATTCGGCGAACCGCGCCAGCGACCGGGTCGCCAACTGGTCACGTTCGGTGGGCAGGTCAACCGT
This sequence comes from Micromonospora costi, assembly GCF_003626655.1. Taxonomy (GTDB): domain Bacteria; phylum Actinomycetota; class Actinomycetes; order Mycobacteriales; family Micromonosporaceae; genus Micromonospora; species Micromonospora costi. The sequence continues at coordinate 99,144 of NZ_RBAN01000002.1, read as the reverse complement.
TACCTGGTGTTGCACGACCGTGGGCGAGGCGGACAACACGATGACCCGCTCGCCGAGGTAGACCGCCTCGTCGATGTCATGGGTGACGAACAGAAGCGTGATACCGAACCGCTGCCACACCGAGCGGACCAGGTCCTCGAGATCCGCCCTGGTCTGGGCGTCGACCGCAGCGAACGGCTCGTCCATCAGTAGCACCTGCGGTTCGTAGGCCAACGCCCGGGCAATCGCGACACGCTGCTGCATTCCACCCGACAGCTGCCAGGGGTACGCGTTCTCGACGTCATGCAGGCCCACGGCGGCGAGCGAATCCGTGACGAGCTGACGTCGCCGGGCACGAACGAGCCGCTTCTCCTTCAGCGGAAGCTCGACGTTCGCTCCCACCGTCATCCACGGGTACAGGCTGCGTCCGTACTCCTGGAATACCACCGCCATGTCGGCCGGCGGCCCGGCGACCCGCTGCCCGTGCACCGACACCTCGCCGGACGTTGGCGCCAGCAGGCCGGCGATGCACTTGAGCAACGTCGTCTTGCCGCAGCCGGACGGGCCGACCAGGCAGGCCAGCTCCCCCGCCTTCAGTTCGAACGTCAGGTCTCGGACAGCCTCGACGGTTCGGCCGTGGCCGCCGTAGACCTTCCGCAGGCCGCGCACCTCGAGCATTGCCTACCTCCTAGTTTTGCCAAAGCCGGCGGACAGGAGCGGTCACGACCGCTCGGCGCGCCGCAGACCGCGGTGCCAGGCGAGGACGCGGTCCTCGACGAAGCGGAACAGGATGGACAGCACAAACCCGAGCAGGCCGAGCACGACGATGCCGGCCCACATCTCGGGAATGGCGAAACTGCGTTGGAGCTGCACGATGGCAAAGCCGAGGCCGTTCGTCGCCGCGAACATCTCGCTGATCACCATCAGGATGATCGCGATGGACAGCGCCTGACGGAGACCCGCGAAGATCTGCGGGCTCGCGGCCGGAAGCACCACCCGACGCAGCAGCGCCCGGCGGGAGAACCGGTAGCAGCGGGCAGTGTCGAGCTGGACAGGGTCGACGGCGCGGACGCCCTCGACGCTGTTGAGCAGGATCGGCCATACCGCGCCGGAGGCGATGACGAACACCTTCATCGTCGTTCCGATGCCGGCGAACAGGATCAGCACGGGCACCAGTACCGGGGGCGGGATCGCCCGGAAGAACTCCAGCACGGGTTCGAGGACCTGCCGGACCGGACGGGAAAGACCCACCAGTACACCGAGCCCGACACCGAGGACGGCGGCCAGCAGGTAGCCCATCGCCAGCCGCGCGAGGCTAGGCAGCACGTCGTCGCCGAGCCGGGAACCGAGCCAGTCGGAGGCCAGGGAGTCCATGATCACCTGCATCGACGGCAGGTAGAAGTTGGTGCTGCCGGCCGTGCCGAACCACAGCGCGACGAAGACGACCAGCGGCAGTCCCACAATGAATGCGAGCGACGTCGCGCGACGAAGCAGCCAGGTCATGCCGCCACCTCTCCCCGGACGGATGGATGCCAGGACAAGACCCGGCGCTCGACGGCGCGAGCCCCGAGGTTCACCAGTACGCCCAACAACCCGGTGGTGACCACGTACGCGTATACCAGCGGAATCGCGGCGCTGGACTGGGCGATCGCGATCTCCTTGCCGAGCCCGGGCGCGCCGATGACGAGTTCGCCAGTGACCGCGAGGATCAGCGCCACGCTGGCGGCCAATCGCACGCCGGTCATGAAGTACGGCAGGACCGTCGGCCAGGTGACGTGCCGCAGCAACGCCAGCCGACCCAGCCGGAACGAGCGCGCGGTGTCGGCGGCGACCGGATCCACGTCGTGCGCCCCGTACATGACCTGGATCAGGACCTGCCAGAACGCCGCGTACACGATAAGCAAGAGCTTGGAGCGGATGTCGTTGCCGTAGAGCAGGACGGCCAGCGGGACCAGCGACACCGACGGGATGGGACGCAGGAACTCGATCAGCGAGGAGGTGAGTCGCCGCAGGAAGCCGACGCTGCCGAGGATAAGACCGACGACGGTTCCGGCGATCACGGCGATGATCAGGCCGATCGCCCAGGAACGGACGGTGTCCCAGACCGCGATCCAGAACGAAGGCCGGCCCACCTCGCCGGCCAGGGTCTTGACGATCTCGCTAGTCGGCGAGAGGTAGGCCGGCGAGACGAGGCCTATCCGGGGCACCAACTCCAGCACCAGCAGCAACCCGATCAGTCCGAACAGTCCGAGCGGGAGGTGCCTGCGCCGTTGGTGCGCCGCAGTGCCCGACTGCAAGGCAGCTGGCTGCGAAAGTGTCACCGGGCTCGCCCGCCCGGTCGACACACTGGTCGGACCGCTCATCTCCAGCCCCCTAGTTTGGTGCGACAGCCAGGTCCACGGCATGCAGGCGTTCACCTGCTGCGGCCGTGGTTCCGACGAACATAGGCCACCCGTTGCGCGCTACAGAACCGACGCAGCCGTTTTTTCTGCGTAGTGGAACAGGTAGACCGCCCAAACGGCCCGGGACCCGGTCAAAGGTCCTGGCTGATCGCCTCGGCGGTGCGGCGCAGAGGCCCGACAAAGCCGCGGAGGCGGGAATGGTCGGCCCGCGGGGCAGGCACGGCGATCGCGAGTGCGGCGACCGCACGGCCGGCGTGGTCCCGTACGCAGACCGCCACAGCGTGTACGCCCTGCTCGCTTTCCCCCCGGTTCATCGCATAGCCGAGTCGGCGCGCGTCCGCGAGCTCTTCCCGCAGCGCCGCCAGGTCGGTCAACGTTCGGTCGGTGATGTGGCTGAATCCCTTGTGATACAGCACCTCTAGCTCGCTGTCGGTCAGCTCGGCGAGGAGCATCTTGCCGCCTGACGTGGCGTACGCCGGCACCAGCGCTCCGGTGCGGGACGTGACGCGTAACGCCTGCGCGGACTCCACGCCGTCGATGAAGCGGACGGCGGCACCCTCAAGCACCACGAGATTGACCGTCTCGCGCAATTCGCCCGCCAGCCGCTCCATGTGGTGCCGAGCCTTGCGGCGCACATCCAGTTCGCCGACCGCGGCCAGGCCGATCTCGATCAGGGTCCCTCCCGCCCGGTACGACCGGGACGCCGCGTCCTGCGTGGCGAACCCGTGGTGCACGAGCGTCATGAGGAGCCGGTGCGCCGTGGACCTCGCGACACCCAGCTCATCGCTCACGTCGGTCACACGGACCTCCCCCCTGTCTCTCATCAGGAGGATCAGCCGCAGCGCCTTGTCGACGGACTCGATGGCGTAGGGAGGCAGAGGTTTGTCCCCGGGATTCGGCATGACGGGACGATATGTGACTACCCCCTGTTCTGGCTAGCGGAAAAATCGCCACTGCTTGTTCCACCACCCGCAACACGGTCGCTACGGTGGCGGAACTCAGGCAACAGACCAGGAGAAGCCCATGCACTCTTCGTTGCGCCTTGCCGCGTCGTCCGCACTCATGCTGCTGCTCGCCGGCTGCGGTGCGTCAAGCGGCGGCTCGTCCAATGCCGCGCCCGACAGCAGCAAACCGACCGTCATCAAGATTGCTGAGACCGCCGGCGTCCCCGCCGCCTTCCTCGAGTACGGCGAGGAGAAGGGCCTATTCAAGGCGCAGGGGCTGGACCTGGAGATCGACACGGCCGCCGGCGGGGCCGCCGTCATCCCGGGTGTTGTCAGCGGCAACTACCAGTTCGGCGGCTCCAACACCACCAGCGTTCTGCTCGCGGCCAGCAAAGGCCTGCCGATCTCCCTCGTCGCTCCCGGCACGTTCGCCACCGACAAGACCGACGAAGACTTCTCCGCTGTGCTTGTAGCCAAGGACAGCCCGATCACCTCGGCGCAGGACCTTGCCGGCAAGAAGATCGCGGTCAACACCCTGAAGAACATCGGCGACGTCACGATCAAGGCCGCCCTCGAAGCCCGCGGCGTCGACACCTCCGGCATCCAGTTCGTCGAGCTCGGCTTTCCCGACATGCTGGCTACGCTGGACGCCGGACGGGTGGACGCCGCCTGGGAGATCGAGCCGTTCGTGTCGCTCGGTCGCGAGCAGGGATTCCGGCCGGTGCTGTGGCCTTACGTCGAGTCCAAGCCCAGCCTGCAGGTCGGCTCGTATGTCGCCTCGACAAAGTACGTCAACGAACGGCCGAAGGTGGTGGAAGCCTTCCAGAAGGGCGTCGCGGCCACCGCCGAGGCCATCGCATCCGACCCTGCCGGGTTCCGGACCGCCCTGCCCACGCTGCAGAAGGTCACCCCCGAGGCCGCGCAGAAGATGATCCTGCCGGTGTGGCAGGCCAAGTGCGACCTGGACTCGCTGAGCTTCATGGCCGAGAAGATGGGCAAGTACGGCCTGTCCGACGGCAAGATCGACCTGGACAAGCTGGTTGCGTCCGGGGCGGCGGAGTGAGCCTGATGGCCGCGAACGTGTTGCCGGTGTCCCGCAGCGCGCTGGTGGTCGTCGACGTGCAGAACGACTACTGCGACCCGGAGGGGGCGCTCGCCCGCGCGGGTGGCGACATGAGTCACGTCGCCCCCGCCGTGGACGCCATCCTCGCGCTGCTCGATGCGGCCAGGGCGGCCAGGGTCCCGTGCCTGCACGTGCGCACAGAGCACTCGGACTGGACAGACACGCCCGAATGGTTGGCCCGGGGTGATGCCGGCAACCTGCTTGACCCGAGGCATCACCCGATCGTCCGGCAGGGCTCGTGGGGAGCGCGGCCTTACCGCATCACCGCCGCGGACGACGAGCGCGTCGTCGTCAAGCATCGGTACTCCGGCTTCGCGTACACCCCCCTGGAGCTGTCCCTGCGGGCGCGCGGCCGCCAGGTCGTGCTGCTCGCCGGGGTGACCAGCGACCTGTGCGTCCGAGCGACCGGCTTCGACGCGCTCGCCCGGGGCTTCCAGCCGGTGCTGGTCGCCGACGCCACCGCGGCCACGAGCCGGGCCCGGCACGACGGTGCCGTCAACGAATTCCGGTCCTACCTGGGGCCGGTTGTCAACGTCGCGGACGTCCGGTCCGCCTGGTCTCTCGCGGGATCCGCTCCTTCGGCCGAGCCGGCCGCCCGGATCTGAGCACCTGCCAAAGGAGGCACCTGAAGCAATGCGTCTGGCCACCATCCGAACGGCTACGGGCACCCGAGCGGCTCGGGTCGAGACTAACGTCGCCATCCCGCTTGGCTATCCCGACGTGGGCGCGCTGCTCGCCGCAGCCGACGTGCAGGACATCAATCGGATCCCGCCGGCCGGCAAGCCGGTGCCCGTCGAGGACGCCGATTTCGCCCCGGTCCTCACCAGCCCATCGAAGGTTATCTGCGTCGGACTGAACTATCGCACGCACATCCTCGAGATGGGCCGCGAGTTGCCCGAGCACCCGACTTTGTTCGCGAAGTTCGCCGACACGCTCATCGGTGCTCGGGACGACGTCGTACTGCCGATCACGAGCGCGGAGGTCGACTGGGAGGCCGAGCTGGGGGTCATCATCGGCACCTCGCTGCGCCGGGCGACCCGGGAGCAGGCACACGCCGCCATCGCCGGTTACACCGTCGTCAACGACGTGTCGATGCGCGACTGGCAGTGGCGAACCACGCAGTGGCTGCAGGGCAAGGCGTTCGAGCGCACCACGCCGGTCGGGCCGTTCCTAGTAACGCCGGACGAGGTCGACCATGCCCGGGACCTGGAGGTGCGCTGCGAGGTCGACGGGTCCGTCATGCAGCACAGCCGTACCTCGGACCTGTTGTTCGACCCCGCGGCTACGGTCGCCTACATCAGCCAATTCACCACGCTCCGTCCGGGCGACCTGATCGCCACCGGCACGCCGGGTGGAGTCGGCGCGGCCCGAGACCCAAAGGTCTTCCTGGCGCCCGGACAGACCCTACTGACCGTCATCGAAGGCCTCGGCGAGTGCGTCAACGTCTGTCGAGAGGAAAAGGAATGAACACTCTTCACAGCGGCGACGACGTGCTCATCATCGGCGCCGGAATCGGTGGGCTGGTGCTCGCCCTCGAACTGCACGACGCCGGCATCCCGTGCCGCGTCTACGAGGCCGTACCCGAGATTCGCCCGCTCGGCGTCGGCATCAACATCCTGCCGCACGCCTCGAGGGTGTTGTGCCAACTGGGCCTGGAGCCCGAGCTCACCCGGGTTGCGGTCACCACCCGCGAATCCGTTTTCTACAACCGGTTCGGTCAGCTCATCTACCGGGAGCCGAGCGGTCGGTTCGCGGGATACGACTACCCGCAGTTCTCCATCCACCGCGGCGACCTGCAGCAGGTGCTACTGCAGGCAGTACGCGAGCGGCTGGGTCCGGACGCGGTCGCGATGGACCACCGCTGCACCGGCGTTACCCAGGACGACCGGAGCGCGCAGGTGCACTTCCGCAGCTCCAGCACCGACGCGCAACTGCCCACCGTTGCGGCGAGTGCCGTCGTGGCCTGCGACGGCATCCACTCGGCGATCCGCGCGCAACTGCACCCCGACGAAGGACTGCCGCGGTACTCCGGCATCAACATGTGGCGCGGCACCACGGTCGGCCCGCCGATCCTGACCGGCGCAAGCATGATCCGCGCGGGTTGGCTGGACCGCGGGAAAATGGTCATCTACCCAATCCGCGACAACGTCGACGGGCAGGGCAACCAGCTCATCAACTGGGTCGCGGAAATCGAGACGCCTCGCGAGGTCGAGCGCGACTGGGGCCGCAAGGGCCGGCTCGAGGACTTCGTCGACGCCTACGCCGACTGGCAGTTCGACTGGCTCGACGTGCCCGCGTTGCTGCGCGGCACCGAAGAGGTGCTGGAGTATCCGATGGTCGACCAGGATCCGCTGGACCGCTGGACCTTCGGCCGGGTGACGCTGCTGGGCGACGCGGCACATCCGATGGTGCCGCGCGGGTCCAACGGGGCCGGACAGGCGATCATCGACGCACGAGTGCTGCGCCAGTCGCTGTCGACCGTCGGGGACCCGCAGGCCGCTCTGCAGGCGTACGCCGACCAGCGGCTACCGGCCACCGCGAAGGTGGTGCGCACCAACCGCAGCACACCGCCTGACGTGATCATCCGCGAGGTGTGGGAACGCACCAAGGACCAACCGTTCGAACGCATCGAGGATGTGATCAGCCAGGCCGAGTTGGAAGCGATCTCGCAGCGTTACAAGGAGGTCGCCGGCTTCTCGCCGGAGGTCCTGCGCACCGGCGGCTGATCCGGTGTCGGCTTGATTCACGCCTGAGCTGCCGCCCTGCGAACAGAGACGCTTGGGGATCGGCGAAGCAGCTATGACTCTCCAGCCATGACATTGAAAAGAAGGCAGAAATGACTGACACCGTGACGTCGCCGGTGCGGCTCACCATGGTCGACTCCCCGGATCAGCCGACGCCGTCGGCGGCGCTCCAAGAGCTGTACCACGGCTTCGAGGATGAGCTGCTTATTCCGCTGTGGACGGAGATCGGGGACCTCATGCCCTTGCATCCACGCTCCAAGGCGGCGCCCCATCTGTGGCGGTGGGAGAGCCTGGTGGCCCTGGCGGATCGGGCCGGGCACTTGGTCCCAGTCGGCCGGGGCGGGGAGCGGCGCGCAATCGCGCTGGCGAACCCGGCGCTGGGCGGCCGTCCGTTCGCCACGCCGACGCTGTGGGCGGCGATCCAGTACCTGATGCCGGGCGAGGACGCCCCGGAGCACCGGCACACCCAGCACGCCTTCCGCTTCGTCGTCGAGGGCGAGGGTGTCTGGACCGTGGTCGGCCGCGATCCGGTGGCCATGAACCGCGGGGACTTCCTACCGCAGGCGGGCTGGAACTGGCACGCCCACCACAACGCGGCGGACAGGCCGATGGCGTGGATCGACGGCCTAGACATCCCGTTCCAGTACGTCACCGAGTCGCAGTTCTTCGAGTTCGGCCGGGACGAGATCAGCCCGGCCGAGCGCACCACCCCCGAACGCTCCCACTCCGAGCGGCTCTGGGGCCACCCCGGTTTGCGCCCTGTCTCGGTTCCCGGCTCCCAGCCCGGCACCCCGCTGCTGGCCTACCGATGGGTGGACACCGACCGAGCGTTGACCGACCAGCTCGAACTGGAGGCCGAGGGGTACGCCGGGACAATCGAGCCGGGTCACGCTGCGGTCCGCTATGCAAACCCCACGAGCGGGGGCGACGTGCTGCCCACCATCCGAGCGGAGATGCATCGCATCCGCCGAGGCGCCGAGACGGCGCCGCGCCGCGAGGCCGGCTCCTCGGTATACCAGGTCTTCGACGGCAGCGGACGGGTTACAGTCGGCGACGCTTCCTGGTCGGTCAGCCGCGGTGACCTTTTCGTCGTCCCCTCCTGGGTGCCGTTCTCAGCCCGGTCCGAAGCCTCGGCGTCCGACTCCGACTCGGCTGCTCTCGATCTCTTCCGATTCAGCGACAGCCCGATCTTCGAGGCGCTGCACCTGGACCGCGTCCACGTGGAAGGACAGAAGGCATGAAGCTCGCCACCATCCGTACCGTCGACGGCGCCACCCGGGCCGTCCGGGTGCAGGGGGAGACCCTGGTCGACCTCGGCCTCGCAGACGTCGGCGAGCTGCTGGCCCGGCCGGACTGGGCCGAACACGCGGCGCGGACGGAGGGGCCCGCGGTTCAGGCCGTCGGTTACGCGCCGGTCGTGCCCCGGCCCGGCAAGATCATTTGTGTCGGTCTGAACTACCGCAAGCACATCCTCGAGATGGGGCGCGAGCTTCCGCAGTACCCGACCCTGTTTGCCAAGTACCCCGAGGCGCTCATCGGTGCCTACGACGAGATCCAGCTCCCCCCGGAGTCCGACCAGGTCGACTGGGAGGCTGAGCTCGCGATTGTCATCGGCAAGACCGTACGCCGCGGCGCCGACGCCGCAGACGACGCCATCGCCGGGTTCGCCGTCCTCAACGACGTCACCATGCGCGACTGGCAGTACCGCAGCCACATGTGGCTGCAGGGCAAGACGTGGGAAGCCAGCACGCCCTTCGGCCCGTACCTGGTCACCCCCGACGCGCTGCCCGGCGGCACCCGACCCTCGCTCACCCTGACTGGAACCGTTGACGGTGAGGTGGTGCAGCAGGCCGACACTTCCGATCTCGTGTTCGACCCTGTCGCCCTGGTGCGGTACATCTCCACGATCCTCACGCTCAATCCGGGCGACGTCATCGCCTCCGGCACCCCGGGTGGGGTGGGCCATGCCCGAAAGCCGCCCCGATACCTTGCCGCCGGCAGCGTGCTGACCACCGAGATCACCGGATTGGGCCGGTCCGAGGCCAAGGCTGTAGCCGAGACGGTCGCCTAATGGCCGCCGACCGCACCCGGGCGGACAGCCTGCGCTGGATGGCTCAGGGCAGCAAAACATTCGCCGCTGCCCTCGCCGCTCTGCCCGACGACCGGCTGGACCAGCCCACCGCACTCGCCGGCTGGACCGGCAAGCACCTGCTGGCCCACGTCGCCGCCAACGCTGACGCTCTGGTCAACCTGGCACACTGGGCGCGCACCGGCGAGGAGACGCCGATGTATTCCTCGCCCCAGCAGCGCGACAGGGACATCGACGCCGGCGCTAGGCGGCCGGTGGCCGAGCTGCGCGCCTGGGCGACGCTGTCCTCCGAGACCCTCCAGGCGCGGCTGGCCGAGCTGGACGAGCAGCAGTGGCGCCGACAGGTTCGTACCGCCCAGGGCCGCACCGTCCCCGCCAACGAGATTCCCTGGATGCGGGCCCGCGAGGTCATGGTCCATGCCGTCGACCTTGGCGCCGGGCTGGGCTTCGACGACCTGCCGGCCGACTTCCTCGCCGCCCTGCTCGACGACATTGTCGCCAAGCGATCCGCCGCTGGCGACGGCCCCGCGCTCACCCTCGCAGCCACCGATCACCCCGGTAGCTGGGCCGTCTCTGGCGTCGGCGATGCCACCCGGGTGACCGCCACCCTCGCCGGGCTCACCGCGTACCTTTCCGGCCGCCCGGCGCTCGCGGTCAGCAGGACCGGCGACGAGCCTGTGCCCGAACTGCCGCGGTGGCTCTGACCGTGCGCGATCGTGCGGGAGAAACGTTAGAACCCAGCTCGTGACGAGCCCACCCCGAGCCAGCCGTCCTTAGGCAGGCCCCCACCGGCAGGCGGTTGTCGCCGCGAAATTGGGCGGGCGGGGCTCAGGCGCCTCATGGCGACGTCATCCTCCGCTGCCGTGCTGCTGGCTCGGTGGGCCGGAACCAGCGTGTGCAGTGCTGGGCGGCCGGGACTGCTGCTCGGCCGTAGGCGCGCCGCGTGGGTTGGGCGGCGGCTGCGTGGGCGCGGTGGGCTGCGGCGCCCACCGACCCGACCCAGCCGCGCCCAGCCGCTGCGCCAACCCGCGTTGCGCCCGCGAGGCATAGCCGTGCCCACCGGCACGCGACGGCGTCGGTGCCGAGAAGCCACGGCAGGACGTCGATGACGGCACCTGGTGCCGGGGCGGCGGTGGGGCTTCATGCGCTGCCTCCGCGCGGGGGACGGTGTGGGCTGGGTGGCCGCCACCCCGGCCAACGGGTGGGGATGCCGCTGTCGGGTTCGCCGGGGCGGCGGCCGGTACCAGTGACGCTCGACTTTGCGCCCCGATCAAGTTCGTCGCCCCACCACTCCGACTCGGGAAGGGGTGTTCGTACTGCAACGGCAGTTAGGTGAGTGGGTGGCCGTGTCGTCGGTAGTGGCTGAGGCGGGCCTGGTGCTGGCGTCTGCGGCGCCAGTGTGACCATGCCCAGATCCGCTCTGGTCGATGGGCGTGTCGGAGGAGGAACGCGATCAGCAGCCGGCGGATCTCCGGTGCGGTGTAGCCGACCAACATGTCGTCGCCGGGCTCGGTTCCCCTTGTGCGACAAGGCTTTTGGCGACGGTGAGCCAGGCGTGGGCGGCCATGGACAGGGTGATGTGGGCGTACCAGGCCCGCCAGTCCCGGACCTGGTAGTGGTCCAGGCCGGCGTCGGTTTTGGCCTGTTGGAAGCATTCCTCGATCGCCCGCCGGCAGCCGGCCACCCAGACCAGGTCCGCCAGGGTGCAGCGGCGGGGCCCGTAGCAGACGTAGTAGGCCAGTTCACCGGTATCAGGGTGGCGACGCGTCAGCGCCCAGTAGCCGCGGCCGGGCTGCCACGACACCCGGATCGGCACCCGGGCCCATTGGTAGATCCGCGGGCCGTGCGCACCGGCACCGGCCGACAGCCGCCGCCACGCCGAAGCCGGCAGGGCGGCAACGAGGTCCTCGACCCGCACCATGCCCATGCTCGTGGTAACCACGTCATCGGTGCGGCGGGTGGCCATCACGTAGCCGATGTCGCGCTCCTCCAGCCACACCCGCAACGACTTCACCTGCCCGTAGGCCTCGTCGGCGGTCCCCCACGAACACGGCACCCCGGCATCGAGCGCCCGGGCGGGCATGGCCTTGGCCCGCTCCGGTTTGGTGGCGAACGCGACCTCGTCCGGGATGCCCGCGGCGCGGCACCGGTCTCGGTCATCGGTCCTCGAGACCGGCGGATACAGCTGGCGGTCGATCAGGGCGTGTCCGGCTTCGCTGCGGTAGGCCAGGAACGCGCCGACCTGGCAGTTCTCCGTCCGACCGGCAGTGCCGGAGTACTGCCGCTGTATCCCGGCCGAGCGGGTGCCCTTCTTCAGGAACCCGGTGTCGTCGACGATCAGCACCCCGTCCCGGCGGCCGAGATGCTCGATGACGTAGTCGCGCACGTCGTCGCGGACCGCCTCGACGTCCCAATCGGCCCAGCGCAGCAACCGCTGCATCCCGTCCGGCGACACGTCACCCGCGTGCTCAGCCACCGTCCAGCCGTTCTTGCGCTCCAACCCGGCGACCAGACCACAGAGGTAATCCCGCACCCGCCGCCGCGGCTCGGACCGGCCAAACCGCCGGCCGATCCGATCACGCAGCCGATCCAGCTCCGCCCACCACGCCTCGATCTCCGCTACTGCCACAACGAACAACATCCATGCACGGTCAATCCGAGTGCCGTTGCAGTACTAGGTGTCGGTGGTCAGGACGTTGGCGACGGCGCATAGTGGTGGGCAAGGTTGGTGGCGAGGGCGCGGAGGTGAGCCCGGATTTCGGTGGGGCCGTGCACAGTAATGGCGTCCCCGAACGGCAGCAATGCTCGCACGTCCTCTAGGTGCAGGAAGCGAATTGTCGCCTTGTGGCCGGTGGTGGGTTCTTCCCGGTCGTCCCGGACGAGTCGTGGGCCGAAAATCCGTTCCGCCCGCTCGATCTGGGACTGGTCGATGGTGGCGCTGACCTCTATCGCGTGGTTGTGTGCCCACTGATCAATGAGCGCGGCAGCGACGGTGGCCAGGGTCTGGTTCTCGCGGATCCGTCGTGGCTGATCGACTTCCTTCCACGTCGTGATCCGTTCGAGTCGGTACATCCGTGGCACCCGGGCACAGTCGGCGATGAGATACCAGACGCCGGCCTTGGCGAACAGCCCGTAGGGATCCACGACCAGGTCGCGTGGACATGACTCGCGTGAGCTGTCGTACTCGATCCGTAGCCGGCGACCTCGCCGCACCGAGCCGATCAGCGAAGCCGGGGTCGTGCCGGACGCTGATGTCTGGAGCCAGGGACGGCTGTCCACGTGCACGACGTCGGTGAGCGGCAGGAGTTCCTGATCTCGAGGTGACTGTTTCGCTGCGATCTTGGCGAGCGCGCGCCGGCTTTCGACCGATGCGTCGAGCTCCGCGCGTTGCTTTTCATCCAGCCCAATGAGCGAGAGGTGATCACGCTCGTCGGCCGTGAGCCGCGTGAGGTCGAGCCCGGACCCGGGCAGCATGGTCACGCCGCCGAGGCGGCCCCGGTGTGCGGTCACCGGCAGACCGGCGTCGCGGAGCCAGTTCAGGTCCCGGGTGATGGTTCGCAGGGAAACCCCGAGCGCCGAGGCAAGTTCCTGTGTGGTCGCGCCATCCCTCGATTCCAGGAGCAGCATCAGGGCGAAGAAGCGGTCCGGGGTCACCCACCAAGTTTTTCAGGAATTGCGACACGATGCGGCGCATATTCCGGCCAGGCTGGTGGATGCGTACCTACGACCTGCGAGAAGGAACAACCATGACCACGTCCGTCGTGTCCATCGTCTATGTGAACGACGCTCCCGCCGCAGCCCGTTTCTACGGCGACCTCCTCGGCATGAGCCCCTCGCTCGAGACTCCGGGATACATCACCTTCGACCTCGGACCAGGCGCTGACCTCGCTCTGTGGTCCGGTCAGTTCGAGGGCCTGTCGCCGAACGTCCCGCGTACCAGTGAGGTGTGCCTGGCCATCAGCGGCGGTGGACCCGACGAGATCAACGCGATCTTCAAGCAGTGGCAGTCCAAGGGCGTCACGATCCTGCACCAGCCTCGCGATGCGGGGTTCGGGCTGACCTTCCTCGCAGCCGATCCTGACGGGAACCGTATCCGGGTCGCACCGAAGGACTGAACAGCCACCATGCGACAGGCGCGCACGATGGTGTGGCGCCTGCCGTTGTCCAACTTTGAGAGGACGACGAGTGCCTGTCATCCCCTCGAAGCATGGAGGACTCGCTTATGCGGCTTCGGCTCCCCGGCCGCGGCCATGTATCGCGCGTAGTTGATGAATGACATGCGCCGAAAACGGCCCCATACCGTGCCCGGGTCGCCGCCGACTGGGGGCGCCGGCGTGGTCGTCGTCGGCTCGGTCATCGCGATCTCCTCGCTGTGTCGGTGGCAAGAGGTGACCGCCCGCCGCCCGGGCATCGGACGGCGGGCGTCCAGGTTCGGGGTCAGGGAGTCGGTTCCGTGGCGGTGTTGGCGTGCCCCTCAGCCGTGGTGCTGCCGTGGGAGGCGACAACCACGGGGATGTCGGTTCGGGCGAGGGCCTTGCAGGTGCGATGGAGGGCCGCGATCGCCTTGTCGTGCGGAGTGAGCGCGGCGGTGAGGGCGTCGGCGACCTGGTCGAGGCGCTCGCGCAGGAACAGCACGCTGCTGCTGTCGCCGTCGTTGTGGGCGTCGCAGAGCAGGTGCGCTGGCTCGGTCAGGACGCTGATCTGCATGCCAGTGGCGGCGATTGTGCCGGCCGCGGACAGCAGCGCGCACACCTGCTCGGGGTGGTGGGCGCAGGCTTCGGGGAGCTGTTCGGCTTGCAGGGTGTAGCCGTGCCTGTCCAGCACCTGACGCAAGACGTCGAGGATTACGTCAGGCATCAGCGTCTCCGAGCAGTCGGAGGTGGAGCTGGTCGAGGTCAGGCCAGCCATCGAGCACCGACGAGGGGAGCCCGGCGCGTATCAGCTGGTCGATGAGGTGGGCGAGGCTGTAGGTGGGGTTGGCCGCCAGCGCGCGGTCGAGGGCGATGGAGGCGAGGGCGCCGTCGCCGCGGCGCCAGGCGGCGAAGGCGAGCAGGGCGGCCGGTGGCGCGGCGAGGGCCGGATCGGCGCGGCGGGTGATGTCGGCCCACATCGCGAGATGCCATGGTTGCGAGTCGGTGGCCTGCCAGGCGGCGTCGCGGATCGCGGTGACGGGGAGCAGGACGGTGAGCCAGGCGAGTTCGTCGTCGGTGAGGGTCCGCGCGTTGGCGTAGCGGGTGAGGGCTGTGCGCAGCATGTCCGCGCCGGCGTTGATCAGCGCGTTGCGGCCGGCGTCGCGGACGAGGGCGCTGCGGTGGGCTTTGGCGCGGGTGGTGGCGCGGGTGATCGCGGTGCGGGCTGGTCCGGTGGCGGGGGCGATGCTGGCGACGAGCGCGTCGCGGTCGGGTAGGGCATGGCAGCCGGCGACGATGGCGTGCATGGTGATGTCGCTGCGGTGAGGGTCGAAGGGTGTCCCGTCGGCGGGGCAGCAGGCCGGGTTCTGGCACAGGTAGGAGAAGTAGCGGCCGTCGGTGACCCGTAGTGCGTCGAACAGGTCGATTCCGGTGGCGGTCAGCCGCGGGTTGAGGGCGTCCATGACCGGGGTGATGGCGGCGGCCGGGCCGTAGCCGATGACGATGGCCGTGTCGGCGGTCGCCTGGTGCAGCGTGCGGATTTGTGACGGTGTCAGCTCGTCGACCCAGGCGGCGACGTCGTCGGGGTGGGGGAGGTCGGTGCGGGTGGCGACGGCGACGCGGGGACCGGTGAGGCCGATGAGGACGAGGCTGTCGGTGGGGTGGAAGCCGAGCAGGTACGGCACGGCGGCGAGCAGGTCGGCGGGTGAGGTGATCGGCACCCGGTCGTGTGAGTGGTCCACGGTGTTCTCCAGGTTCAGGGTCGGACCCGGGCACGGCCGTTCGGCCGTGCCCGGGGATGCGCGGGAATGCGCGGGTGGCCGGGCAAGCGGCCGATAGCGGTGCGGCAAGGGTCCGATCGGTGCAGTCCGCTGCGCGGGACAACGGGTCCCGGCGCGGGGCGACCAGGTCGGGCTGGTTGGAGGCGGCTGGTCAGGCCTGTTCGAGGGCGGTGACGGCGGCGTCGGCGATCTGCGCGACGGCCTGCACCGGGTCCGCCACGGCGAGGGTGGTGGTGTCGGTGAAGGTGTGCCCGGTCAGGTCGGCGGGGCGCAGCCACAGCACCGCGCAGCCGGTGCGGTGCAGGGTGGTGATGAGGCGTTGGGCGGGTTCGATGTCGGGTAGGTCGCCGTCGGAGACGACGGCGAGCATCCGCAGCCGGCCGGGCTGGCGTAGCTGCAGCATCTGGTCCGCGAGTTTTACCGCGTCGGTGAAGGCGCTGCTGCCGCCGGCGGCTGTCAGTTCCAGCACCTGGTGGGGGCGTTGCCGCGGCGCCACGAGTAGCGTCGCTCGGCTGCCGAAGGCGATGGTGGTGGTGACCGCCGTGTTGGCGTGGGCGGCGTGGGCGAGGATCCACCCGGCCGAGGACATCGGTGCCGCGTAGGGGTGCATCGAGTAGGAGGCGTCGACGATGACGCCGAGGTGCAGCGTGGGTTTCGGTGGGGGCAGCTGTACCCGCCGCTGCCAGGGTGTGGCGGTGGGGGTGCTGCCGGCAGCCGCCTGTGCCTGAGCGGTGATGGCGTGGCGGGTGCGCAGCCGGCCGGGTGGGATCGGGCTGGGCCGGGTGTCGGGTTCGGTGTGGTGGGTGCGGGCGCGGCGCAGCCGGGCCGCCAGGTGGCGGGCCGCGGCCCGTTCGGCGTCGGTGGGGTCGCGGCGGGTCCACGTCGTCGGCGCCGAATGCCGGAGCGTGTTCTGCTGGTCCCGGTACTGGGCCGGGGTGAGCCCGGCGGTGTGGGCGAGGTAATCGGCGAGGGCCTGGGCGAGCAGCCCGGCAAACACACCCGGGTCCGGCACCGGCGTGTGCGGCTGGCGGTGCGGGTCGATGCCGAGAATCACGCACCACCGCCACGCCAGGTCGATCATGCCCGCCGCGTCGGCGTCATCAAGGCTGTGGGCCTGCCGCCACACCTCCCGCAGCTGCAGCAGCCGCTTGCGGCCCAGGACGGTGGTGACGGCGGCACGGACACCTTTGATGTCTTTGGTGGTGAGGATCCGGGCGTCGACCCGCGCCACTAGCAGCGCGGCGAGATACGCCGCGTGCCACGGGTCGTCGACGGGAACGTCGTCGCCGGCGACCAGGGTGGTGACGGTGTGGCGCAGCCACCGGCGGTCGCCGCGACGGCGTGCGCGCTGCCGGTGCTCGATGCGGGACTCTTCGAGGAGTTCGGCGACGGCGGCGACGACGCGCGGGGTGCCGGGTGGGGTTCGCCAGCGGCTGTGGGCGGCGTGCGCGGCTTCGTGCACGAGCAGCCCGTAAGCCGCCGGGACGAGGCGCTTGTGTCCGGCGCGGCGGGGGTTCGCCACGTCGGGGGCGCCGATGTGGGTGGCGTCGACCTCGATGCGGCCGGTGTCGGGGTAGAAGCAGGCGGGGGCGCCGCCGCCGGCGCCGGGGGAGACGGTGACGGTCAGGTCCGTGCGTCCGGTCAGCACGGGCACGTGTCGGGTCCAGGCGTCGCTCCACGCCTGCCAGCCGGGGTCACCGGCGGCCGCCGGCCCGTGCTGTAGATGGTTGTGGGGGTGGGGCACAGGGTTCTCCTTTCCGGGTTAGCGCTGCTTGCCGAGGGTCAGCGCGGTGATGTCGGTGCCGAACTGCTGCCGCAGGGCGGCGAGCACCTGCTCGCGGTCGTCTTCCGGGGCGCGGCCGGCGAGGTTGGCCACCGCGGCGGGCAGGCCGAGGGTCTTGCGGACGCGGGTGAAGCCGAGCAGCTCCCGCAGCTGCGGCGCCCAGCCGACGCGTCCGGCGGCGAGGTCGGCGTTCAAGGTGATGGCCGCTTGCACGGCGGGGGCGGGGACGCCGAGGTGGCGGGCGAGGTCCCAGTCGGTGGTGACCTCGATGTGCACGTCGAACCGGGACGCGAGGGCTTCGGTGAGGATGGCGCCGTGTACGCCGGGGTTGTGGCCGGCGATGACGTAGAACCCGTCGACGGCTTCGACGCGTTCGTTGCGGTAGCCGGGGATGGTGATAACCCGCCGCCCGTCCATGGCCGGGTACAGCACGGCGAGGACCTTCGGGGGGATGAGGGTGGCGTCGTCGACCAGCAACGCCCGCCCCTTGCGCATCGCGACCACGAGGGGCCCGTAGACGAACTCGAACCCGCCATCAGGCAGGGGGATGAAGCTGCCGAGGAAGTCCTCCACCACGGTGTCGCCGGTGCCGGCAACGGTGAGCAGGTCGGGGAACGCGGCTTCCACGAGGGCGGTTTTGCCGGTGCCGGGCGGCCCGTAGAGCAGCACCGGGATCCGCTTGTCCCGCAGCCGGCGCAGCACGTCCACGTCGGTGGCGCCGGCGAGTTTGCGGGGGAAGTACAGGTCGCCGTTGGGGCGGGGGACCGGCTGGCGCCGACGTGTCCCGCTACCGCCGCTGCGCGGTGGGCGGGTGGCGGGTGGGGGCATCGACCCGGCCGCGTCGATCCCGGCCTGCGTGATCTGGAACCGGTGTGGGCCGGTGCGGTGGGTGGCGTAGCCGGCGGCGGCCATCTTCTTCAACGCTTCGAACACGGCTCCGCCGGAGCGGGCCGCGATGGCGGTGGTGATCTCGCCGACCTTGAGGACCTGGTCGGGGTGGGCGGCGAGGTGAGCGGCGACCTGCCGGTAGAGGTGGCCGGGCCGCCGCCCCTCGGCGGACCCCTGCGGGGCGGGGTCGGCGGGTGGGGTTGCAGGGTCCATTCGTGGGCCTCCTGTCCTAGGGGTGGGCCCGCGCACCCGTCTGCGGGGCGCGGGCAGACGTGGTTGTGGTGTCCGCGCGAAGACGGGCGGTTAGCGGGCCGTGCCCTGGGTCGCAGGGACGGCCAGCAACGCCGGTGAGGTGCTCACCGCGAGGCAGCCAGGTAGGGCTGCCGACTTCGTGGTGTCGCCGCCACCCGTGGGCGACGACAAGGAAGCCACCGTGCCCCGGATTGATCAAGTCAATCCGGGGCGCTCGGGGGCTATTGGCGGCGGAGGGTGACCTCGCCGCGGGGCCGGCGGGAGATGTGCACTGTCAGCCCGAAGGCGCTGCCGTCGGACAGCTCCAGCCACACCCCGCGGTCCAGGGTCAGCACTCCTGCGTCTCGGTAGGTGTGGGCCGCGGTGATGGTCACCGGTTGCCCGTCGGAGGTGAGCTGCGGCAGGTCAACGTCGTCGCACAGCTCGTCCAGGTCCGCGCTGGTCAGCAGACGCAGGACCAGGGCCTGCAGGATCTCCTCGTGGGTGTACTCGCCGAACTCGTCGACGTCGTCGTGGGCCATGCTGATACTCCTGATCATGAATCGTGTCGTTCGATGCCGGTCCCGCTGCTCGCGGCGCCCTGCCACGGATGCGGGATCGAATCGGTTGGCCTGCGGATGCGATGGGGTGATGAGGTAGCGGCGTGACGGGATGGAAGAGCCGCCGGCGCAACCGAGGGCGGGCCGCTCGGCTGCCCACGTGGGCACTCGGCGAGGGGTTGCCGGTCATCCGGCCTGAGGGTTCTGACGCGCTCGGGTCGGGGTCGATCGGGCCCGCCGGGGAACTGGTGGCCCTGTGGTCGACAGCGGAGAACGAGGCGGCGCTGCGGTCGGTCACCACGCAACCGGGCTGGGCCACCTTTCCTGACCCGACGACCGGCCGGCCCGTCGCCGCCCACGTCACCAGGCAGGCAGGGGACACGGTCGATGTCACCCCGCTGGCCGGGTTGACGCTGGCGCATCCTTCGGTCCAGCCGCTCCCGCAGGGGCGCGTGCTGCTGGTCGGGGCACGGTGCCGGTGGCGGGCCGGCGGCCCGGACCGCAACGCCGTGGTCTACGACAGCCAGGGACGCGTCGAGGCGACGGCGACCCTGGGCGACGGCATTGAGCACGTCTTCACCACCACCTCTGGACAGGTGTGGGTGGGCTACTTCGACGAGGGCGTCTACGGCAACTACGGCTGGGGAGACGCCGACGCCGCACCGCCCATGGGACACCGCGGGTTGGTGCGCTTCTCACCGGACCTCGAGCCGGCGTGGATGTTCCCGTCCCACGTGGACAATGAGTGGGGTGCGATCAGCGACTGCTACGCCCTCAACGTCACCGACGACGCGGTCTGGACCTGCTATTACACCGACTTCCCGATCGTGCAGGTACACGATGGCGCGGTCAGCGGCTGGCACAACCAGGTCGGCGGGGCGAAAGCCCTGGCGGTCCACGGCACCCGCGTCGGCCTCCTCGGCGGGTACGGACCGGATCGTGACCGGTTCGTCGTGGGTGAGCTGGCGGGCGAGGCGATGCAGGTCGTTGGCGAGTACCGGCTCGTGCTGCCCGGCGGGACTCCGCTCCCCGCTGAGGTGACGGCGGTCGGCCGGGGATCGGTTCTGCATGTGATCACCGCCGACCGCTGGTATCAGCTGTCCCTCGACGAGCCCCCACCACGGTAGGCAGGGCCAGGCGGGTCAGAGGGCGGACTCCGCCGGCGGGTCCGGGATGCGACCGGCGATGCGGTCGCAGTCGTAGGGGTGCACGGCCGTCCAGGTCCAGGCACGGCCCATCACCACGTACCGGCCCTGCGCGTCGGGCTGAATGCGTTCCATCGCATCCGGGTCGTCGTGCACGCGGGTCTCGTCGGCGACGATGACGTCGCCGTCGAACCACAGGCGGGCCAGGGCCTCGTCGACCATCCGGTCCAGCCGCTCACCGGGGACATCGTCCGCGGCAAGCTGCTGGCGGTAGCGGTCGCGGGCGGTGTTCTGGTCGGCGACGATCGCCTCGGCCACCTGGCGGGTGCAGGTGAACACCGCCCACCCGTTCCACAAGTCGACCAGGACGCCGACGAACCCGACCGAGATGCGCAGGTCCCCGTCGGCGTTCGGCGTCCACGCCCAGTCCCCGGCGAACACCCCCGGCCCGCCCAGACGCACCCGGTCCGGGTACACGCGGCGCAGGTCCCGGTCATCACCGTCGGGGTGCAGGACCATCCGGCACTGCCGGGCCGCTTCGGCTTCGACCGCCTCGTCGTAGCCGTCGCACCACGCCCACCGCGCTCGGTCCTACTGCTGCACGGTCAGCTGCTCCCACGCGGGGGCGTCGGGCGGGGCGTGCTCGGCGTACCGGCGCCGACCCTCGGCAACGCTGTCGCGATCGGCGACGGGAAGCCCGTCGAGCACGGCCGGATCCCCGGCGTCGACCCCGGCCAGGACCTCCCGCGCCCGTCCACGGCTGCCGCCCGGGGCCCGGCCGCCGAGAACGTCCGGCGCCCACCACTCGGCGGCGGACCGTCCCGCCGCCGCGCCAGCGACGCGCAGCGCGTCGAGAACCCGCACCCCGACAGTGCCGCCGGTAGGGATGCGGCGGACACGGTCACCCGCGGCCAGCAGCATCGCCAGGCGAGAGCCGCTGTCCCAATCCACCTCCAGCACCTGAGAGTCGGGCTGGTAGCGGCGCACCGTGCCCTCATCTCCGGGACGCAGCAGGGTGTGCGGGTCGTTGGTGTGCTCGAGGGCGACGCGCTCGCCGGGCTGGAAGCTCACCGCCGGACCCCTTCACCCTCACCAGCAGGATCGGAGTGGAGGATGGTGTGGCAGCGGGCGGCGACGTCGTCGCGGACGGCCTCGGTGAATCCGTCGCGGACCGCGTCGATTACCAGCGCCCGCTCGTGGGCAGCCAGGTCCGACCAGTCGGGCGCACCGGCCGGCCGGTGGGCCTGGTAGCGGTCGGCGTCATAGCCGGCGACGTCGAAGCAGGGCAGCCCCGCCAGAACCGCGTCGTCGCCGCTGTCGATCCCGTCCAGGACCGTGCGGGCGACGCCCTCCCGCTCGGCGCGGGTGCGGCCGGTGAGGGCGTGCTGCTGCCACCAGCCGCCGGCCAGCCGTCCCTCCCGCCCGCCGGCATCCCGCAACGCCTGCAGCAGATGCGGATCCAGCGGCGGTGGGGGCTGCGGCGACGCACCGGTGGACCGGGTGCTGGGGTACGGGGATGCGGAGCTGGCCGGGTCGAGCCAGTCCGCGGCCAGCAGCACACCCTCGCGCCGGTAGCGGGAGGGCACCGTCCGGTCGTTCGCGACCCGCCGCAGCCACCCGGCCAACTCCGCGCGGATTTTGCGGGAAGCGGTGGCGTAGCGGGCCCGGGCCTCCCGGGCCCTCCGGTTCGCGTCCTGCAGGTTCCGCCGGTCCACCTGCGTGTGCAGGTCCACCAGCCGCTGATGCTCGGCCGTGGTGATGAAACCGCAGCGGGAGTCGGTGAGCAGCCGGCGCAGAGACTCGGCGTAGTAGTCGTCGCCGTAGCGGGGGAGCTGGTCGCGGTGGATCAGCTGGTTCTGGATCTGTTGCAGCAGCCGGCCCAACGCCCTCCAATCGGTGCCGTCCTCGGGCTGCTTACGCGGCCGCTCGATGCTGCTGTCGCTGGTGTCGTTCACGGTGATGTCCTTCCACGGAGTGGCCGCCGGCCCGGCAGGGAACCAGGCGCGGCCTTGGGTGGGTGTGCGGATTGGGGTGGTTCAGGCGACGACGCGGCGCACGGCCGCCAGGTCCGGCAGCCACCCGGACAGGCGGCTGACCTTGACGACGTCACCGGTGTGCGGGGCCTGCACGAGCAGCCCGTTGCCGAGGTAGAGGCCGACGTGACCTGGTCGGGAGGCGGTGCCGCGACTACCAGGGATGAACAGCAGATCCCCCGGCCGGAGGTCACGGTGGTCCGTGACCGGGCGCCCGGCGTCGACTTGGTCGCGGGTGGTGCGGGGCAGGGTGATGCCAGCGGCCCGGTAGGCCTGCTGCACCAGCGAGGAGCAGTCGCACTGACGGGCGGGGACACCGGAGTGGGGTGCGGTGCAGTCCCCGCCGAACGTGTAGGGGCTGCCCCGCTGGTCGAGGGCCCAGCCGATCGCCGTCACCACCGGCAGCGGCGTGCCCGGCGGCAGCGTGAACCCGTCGGGGAGCGGCACCTGCTCGCCGCCGAGCTGGCCGTCACCGCCGTCGATCAGGCACAGCGGGTTGCTCATCGCCTGTTCCAGATCCGCGGCGACGGGCCCGGGGGTGCCACCGGTCAGAACCCGAACGAGGGCGATCGCGTCGTCCTCCCACTTCGCGTAGACGCCCGGGTAGGCGGAGCGTTGCACCGCCTGCGCGGCGTCGGTCACCGCCAGAGCCTGCCACCCGTCCACCTCGGTCAGCGCCGCGTAGAACCTGCCGGCCGCGTAGCGGGGATCCTGCAGCTGGGCGGCGGTGCCCCAGCCCTGCGACGGGCGTTGCTGGAACAGCCCCACCGAGTCGCGGTCCCCGCCGGGCAGGTTCCGCAGCGTGGACTCCTGCATCGCGGTGGCCAGCGCGATGACCCAACCCCGCGGCGGAACACCCCGCTGCACGCCGACGGTCACGATCACCGCGGCGTTGCCCACCTGCTCGCCGTTCCACCCTGCCCCGCCCGGTGGCGGGGACACCGTGGGCGACGGCAGCAACTGCTGCCCGTCCGGGCCAACCGCACCGCAGGCGGCCGAGGCGGTGCCGCCGGTGAACAGCGCCGCGAGGCCGCCCGCGCACAGCATGAGCACGGCCAGCAGCCCGGCGGCGATGGCGGCCAGCGCGCGGACGGTCACCGTGGCGCTCCCCACCTACCGACCAGCGCGTCGGGGGCCTTCGGTGCGGTGCGGCCGCCGTCGGGTCCCGCCGCCAGCGTCGTCGCGGGTGACGGTCGGACGAAGTCGTCAAGCTGGTAGTGGGCGAGCAGGTGCCCGTCGTCGGTATGGACGGCGACGGTGGCGGTGACGGGGACGATCAGGTAGATCCACGGTGCGTCCAGGTGCTGGGCCTGGCACAGCGGGAACACGGTGACCGGCTCCGGCGCACCGTCGCGGAGAGGCATGCCGACGGGTAGCCGGTGCCGGCCGGCAGCACCGGGTAGGGCAGCGGTGGTCGGGTCGAGGTACTCCCAGTCGCAGGCGAGGACCGCGTCGGCCAGCGCGTGGGCGTCGTAGCGGGCGTGGTGGGCCCAGATGTCGGCCAGCGTGGGTACGACGATCCTCGGGTGGCCGTCGAGGAGGACGAACCGGGCGTGCACCAGGTGCGGGTTGGCAGGGTGAGTGGTGCCGACAAGGCAGTGGGTGCTCACGAGGCAGGGCTCCTTCTTCGTGCGGCGGGCGAGTGAGGGGTGATGTGTGTGCTCGGCGGCCGGATCCCCGCGACGTGCACGGCATGCCGGCGGGCGGGCTCGAACGGCCCGGGGTGCGGTGGCCTGCGTGGTATTCACGGCCGCCCCGGCGGCGGCCAGGGGGCGGGCTTGGGATGCCAGCCGAAGATCGGGTCGCTGGTTTCGACGGATCCGCAACGGGCGCACCGGGCGTAGGTGTCGGTGCCGTAGCCGGCCATGGACGGCATTTCGTCCTGAAAGATCTGGTCGACGGCCCCGCACACGCGGCAGCGGACCGACGCCCCGCCCGGCCCGCACACGGCGAAGATCGGCTCGTCGGGGTCGATGCGGGAGTCGCGGCCGGTCACTCCGCACCCCCGCGGACGCGCACGGTGTGGCGGGTGGTGGCCGCCAGAAGCGCGGACACCCCCGGATAGGTGGCCCCGATGCTGGTGTCGGGGGTGTCGTGGACGTGCAGGAGCGCGCGGTCCTCACCGCGCAGGTGGGTGAGTTGGTAGAGGCGCCCGTCGGTGTCGACGGCGTCGATGCGGCGGGCCGGCCGGCGCTGCCCGCCGCTGGTGAGGATGTCGTCGTAGCAGGCGGCCCACGCCAGCAGCCGCATGTCCGGCTCGGCCGCCCGGATCAGGCCGATGATGGCGTCGAAAGCGGCCCGATTAGCGGCGTTCGGGTGGTGGAGGCCGGCGGCGAGGCGGTGCAGCAGGGCGGGCAGCCCGGCGGGGTCGGTGAGCAGGTCACCGCGCTGCAGCGGGAACTCGACGCTGCGCATCTCCCGCACCGGCACCGACCCGTCGGATGGCAGGGGCCGGTCGTGGATGAGCAGCAGCGTCGCTGGAGTGCCCCAGCCGAGGGCGTCGGCTTCGGCGTCGGCGGCCAGGAGGCAACCGGCAAGGGTGTGGACAGCAGCGAAGGACAGCACGTGGTTCTCCCTTGGCAACGGGGGTGGAATGGGAAGGACCCCGCAGCCGGTGGGCTGCGGGGTCCTTGACGCATTCGAGCTGGGTTCAGTGGCGGTCGCGGCTGCGCCGGCCCGGCGCGGCGAGCGGGTGGTGACCGTGCACGCCGGTGCGGGAGCGTTTGGCCTCGTACATCGCCACGTCGGCCTCGGCGAGGAGCTGCCGGGGACTGGCCTGTGGGTCGTGGGTGTGGGTGTAGCCGACGGACGCGGTGACGGTGACGGTCCCGCTGTCGAGGTCGATGCGCGTGGCGCCGATGGTGCGGTAGGCGGCGCGGGCTGCGGCCGCGGTCTCGTCGCGGTCGCCGCGCACGAGCAGGGCGAACTCGTCGCCCGACAGCCGGGCGGCGACCTCGACGGACCCGTCGAGGCCGGCGAGGACGCGGCCGACGTGGGCGAGCAGCACGTTGCCGGTGTCGTGGCCGAAGGTGTCGTTGACGGTCTTGAACCCGTCGAGGTCGAGCAACACCAGCCCGCATGCGACGTCCGCGGCGAGGGCGGCGCGTAGGCGGGTGAGCAGCAGCCGCCGGTTGGGCAGGCCGGTGATCTCGTCGTGGGTGGCCTGGAGGGCACCCCAGCCCGGGGCACCCGGCGCCGGCCACCACGTTGGCGCCCGCCTATGCCCGGCGCGCTGCAGACAGCGCCAGCCGGGGGTGAGACGGCGTGCGTGGGAGGCGGGCTCGCACCTGGCGCGTTCAGGTGTGGGAGAACCGAAGGGCTGCCGCCGACCGCGAGGATGACGGCTGCGCCGCAGCGGCTCTGCCGTGTCAGAGAGCGACAGCGAGCAGCCGTTGGTGAGGCTGCACGGTGTCGAGGTAGCGGGTGGCCTGCTCCAGGTAGGTCACCCGATGGCAGAGGGCGTCGCTGGTCGGGGCGAGCTTGCGCCCGTCGGGAGTGAGCAGCGCGTCGCCGCACACGGCGTTGGCAGCGCAGTAGTGCTGGTAGGCAACCGAGCCAGCCTGGAACACCTCCAGGTCCTCCAACGGCAGCCGGTGGGCGCCGTAGCTGACCGCGTTGTGCATCCGCATCGCGTTGACGCGCGGCTGCTGGTGGAAGTCCTCCTCCGCCCGCTCACGCGGATACCTGAAGGGGGAGACCAGGTGGCGGGCCAAATAGGTCGGCCACGGGATGGCGGGCCGGGTGCCGTGCACGACCCGCCGCCACACCTCGTATCGGATGCCGGCGCCGACGCCGGCGGCGTGGCGCATGCCCGCGAGGTCGAGTAGCCGAACGGGTCCGCCGGCACAGTACGCCGGCCGGCCGGTTTGCAGCCCGAGCAGTTGACCGCGCTGCCACCACCGCAGGTCAGGCGTCGCCCAGAACCGCGGCGACATGCCGGACCCGGCGAGGCGCCGGTCGAGTTGGGCGGTAACGAGAGCCTGCGCGGACAACCCGTCGGGCAGGCAGACGATCATCGTGCGGATCGTCGCGGTCGGCGCCGCCGCAGTGCCGTGGCCCGGCCTGCTGCCGGTGCTGGCCGTCGCAGCGGCCGCGCAACCCGAGCGGGGCGTGACGGTCGGCACGCGGCTGCCGTAGCGGGTCAGCGGTGTGGTACCCGCAGGGGTAGGTGTCATGAAGGTGGTCTCCTTCGCTGTGGGCGCCGTCGTGGGCGCGCGGACATGACCAGCCCACCGGGTGCATGGGTCGGATCACGGGGTGAACAGGGTGAGAAGCGGGTGGGCGCGGGGCGGTTCGGTGCGACCGTTCAGGGTCGCCGCGCGGCGCGGGCACCGACCGGCCTGGTGGCGGGTGGGCGAAGCGTGCCGGGATGGTGCGGCGGGGGTTCCCGAAGGTGGGACCGGACCAGGTGGAGCGACATGAAAGGTTGGTGGCGATGACGGTAGCGGTTGGATCTGTCAGCGCGGCACGCAGTCATGATCGTCAGAATTGCCGATGACCTGCGCTGCCAGACAACGGACGCCGCCTGTGAGACAGGCAGTGAGATCCGGCCGACCTCACAAAGGGGGCCGTTTCTCCGGACAGGAAGATCCTGGCCCGCACTAGGCATATCGCGGATCGGATGAGCACCGCCACGGCAGGCAGAACGAGCCAGAACGAGACCGTTCCAGGCACTGCGAAGTTAGCGGGGGTCAGCGGATTCTTCAGCTATCTGTCGCGGGCCTCGGCAACCGTCGCGGCGGACCTTAGGGTGAGCCCGCGGCCACCACGATGCGTGGCCCCTCGACCACGGCACTGGGGTTCGTGTGCTGGCGGGCTCGGTGCACGGATCTACATCGAGTGGATCCGGGAGTGGCAGGAGACCGTCGCTGATCAGGGCTCGCGGGCGCCGTAGAGGCGCAGGATGCTGTGGCGCAGCGCTGCCGCCGTCTGCGCGGTGGTCATGCGGCCGGCGGCGACCTCGCCGCCGGCTGCATGTCCGAGCCCGATGGTCGCGGAGACCAACCAGGCCGGGCTGAGGGTGTCGTCGAACTCGCCGGTGGCCTGGCCGCGCCTGATCAGCCGCTCCAGGCGCTCGTTGACTGCGGCATGCTGGCGGTCGGAGTCCGCTTGCTCAATCGCGGTCACCGAGGGGTGCAGGAGCAGCGGGTACCGGTCGAACAGCCGCCAGGTGACGTCCAGCCAGCGCAGCAGCGCCTCGGTGACGGTGCCGCTGTCAAGGCCGGCGGCGTCGAGGGCGGCGACGGCTTCGGCGGTGATGCGATCGATGACCGCGGCCACCAGCAGCGGCCGGGACGGGTAGTGGGCGTAAACGGTTTGGCGGGTGACGCCAGCTGCGGTGGCGACCTGTTCCACCTTCGCCTCCGGATGCCGACCGAGCACCTGGACGGCGGCGTCGAGTACAGCGGTGGCGCTGCGCTCGGCGTCCGAGCGCCGCCGTCGGCGCCGACCAACTGTTATCTCTGACATGTTGTCTAATCTACCGCCTAGCATTATCGTAGACACCCTGTCAAAGATAAGTCGTTTCAGGGAGATCAAATGACGCCCCGTACCGATCTGACCGGCTATCTAATCCGCTATCCGCAGGAGGCGGGGCTGGGCGACGAGGATCCGGCGACTGTGCTTGACCGCTACCACACGCCGGACTATGAGCTGGTCAACGACGGCGTGCTGCTGGACCGGAAGCGGCTGCTGGATCACATCCGTCCGGCCCGCAAACGGGCAGTTGGTCTCCGTGTCGAGGTGGAGCAGGTGCTGGTGGACGGCGACCAGGTCGCCGCCCGGTACCGGCTCATCGCGGAGCTGCGTAAGGGCGGCACCATAACCACGGAGATCTACATGTTCGGGGAGTTGGCTGCCGACGGTCGGCTGCGTCGCGCCATCCAAGCCACCCGGACGATCCCATCCGAATAGTTCCACAGGTACGTCAAGCGGCGCCTCGACGGTGATGACCTCAGTGGGTTCGTGCCCGCCCGATTGGGGCTCTGGCTTGAACTTAGCGGGCGTTGAGGTGTCCGCGTGCTTTCCGAGTGGTGGCGCAGCGGGTGCGTAAGCGCTGGTTGTTAGGGTTGCGGAAGTCGTAGGCGCCGCAGTCGATGGTGCCTTCGGAGCCGGCGTTGGTGATGCCGGCTTGCAGGAACGCGAGAATCTGCGGCCACCACACTTCGACAGTGGTGGCGAGGCGCTGGAGCTCGGGCACGTCGGCTTCGGCGCAACGGCGGTAGAACCGATACAACAGTCGGCAGATCTGTTCGCGGTCGGGGTGGGCGCGAGCGGTGGTGAGCAGGTCGAGGAGGTCTTCCTTTGGCGTTCCACGCGGCAAGGATCGGGGCGCCGATCGGCGTCGGTAAGGCGGACAGGTCATCGACCAGGGCGTCGACGTGCTCGCCACGCATCCGTGCGGCGGAGCGGGTGAGCCGGTTGCGCAGTTCCCATTCCCGGTTGCCTTTGCGGCCGCGCCGGCCACGTTGCTGCACGGTGACGCGACGGCGGACCTCGGTGACGGTCTGGTTGGCCAGTTGAACGAGGTGGAAGTGGTCGACGACCAGGACGGCGTGCGGCAGCGCCCGCCTCACCGCGGACTTAGGGCCGCGACCCGGTCGGTGACTAGGACGCTGGTCGCCCGGAACGCACCATGAGCGCTGACCTGGCAGCGAGGATCGTCACCGGGGCGGCCCACGCGCTTGGAGTCACTCCAACCAAACTTGATCACGCGATCTGGCGATGGCAGTCCGGTCGCGACCGCTGAACCGGATCGGTTGCCGCAGCGACCAGCCGGACTACCTGCTGTGAGGAGTCTCCAATGGAGGTGTCAACCAAGCCGGCGGTTCAGGCCGTCACTGAGGGCCTGAACGGCGCACCCGTAGCCCCGGTTGACGGAGTGGCTCTGCTGCCACGCACCACCGGCCTCTATGCGTGGTGGGCGCGCCCGGAGATATTTGCCGACCTTCCCGGTCCACTCAACGCCACGGATCCGAGTGTGCGCCTGCTGTACCTGGGCATTGCGACCAACCTACGCAGCAGGATTGCAAGTAACCATCTGGCCCGCTCGGGCACCTCCACTCTCCGCCGGACACTTGCCGGTCTCCTCTTGCCGACCGAGCACTACCAGACGAGATGGACGGATCGGGTAGTCCTCCTCGAGGAAGACGAACGGCGTCTCACCGCCTGGATGCAAGCTCATCTGCGTCTCACCTGGTTCGCGTGCGAGGAGCCTCGACAGCATGAGACGGGGCTGATCAGGGAACTTCGACCACCGCTGAACGTTGAAGGCGCGGTACATGGTGACGTGCGGGACCGTGTGAAGGCCGCGAAGGCCGCCTACGTGTCAAGTGCCGGTCCCCGGCAAGAGGGGCAGTAGCTGGCACATCCAGGGGTACGCGGCGCTGCATAGGACGCACCTTCCACCCGGCTGGCTAGGCTGTTTCGTATGGTCTGATCAGGCGGTTTGACGGAAGCTGCCAACGTGTTGATGATCGATATCTTCGATAAAGGCAAGACCGCGGAACTGCCAGGGTCCGGGGCGTGGCAGCGCCGCAGCGCCGGCGCCGGGTCCAAAGGCCCGCGCTTCTAGGACTGGACGCGCCAGACGACGTGTGCAGTGACGCTGGTCCCGATGACCGCGGGCGGCACAGCCTGCTGTCCGCCGCAACATCAGCACCGACGAGCTGGCCTTCTACCGCTGCTGGACCCCCACGCCGGCCACCCTCGCCAAACTCGTCCGGGTCGAGGGCATCCGCGGGACCGTTGAAGAGACCTTTCAGGCCGCCGAGAATCAGGTCGGCCTGGACCAGCACCAGAGCCGTCGTTAGGACGTGATGGCCAACGCCTCCGGACCGTGCGGCGGGTGGTTGTGCCACCAGCGCCAACCGTCGTAGGCCGCCAACGTCAAGATGACGGCCACCACGGCCGGGGTCCTCCGCCACGTCATGCGCGGCAGTGGACCACGCGCTGCCCAGGCTGGCCTAGCAGGCGGCGGTGGCTAGGTACGGGCTCGCACCGAGGACGGCGATGACGGGTCGAGTCCGCGCGCTGCCGCGAGTTCGGTGCTGATATCGCTGGCTTCGCCTGCGCCGATCGACTGGAAGGTCGCCAACGCCTGGCCCAACAGGTCGGTCCCCTCGGTGGTGCTTCCGCGGGCGATGGCGCAGCGGCCCAAGCCGGCCAGGCTGTGCGCCTCATACCACCGGCTGTGCATGCGCCGGGCCAGCTGGAGTGCCTGCTGGTGGAGTTCTGCGCCGGTCAGCGCATCGCCGGACAGTCGGTGGAGCGTCCCGAGCTGGTTAAGCGCCTCCGTCTCGCCGAGCCTGTCGCCGATCTGGCGCAACATCGGTAGCGACGTGTCCAGCAGTTCCCGGGCGCCGGCGAGCTCACCCATGTCGCACCGCACACTGGCCAGATAGTTCAAGGCGTTGGCCTGTCCGGCGTCATCACCCATCTCACGGCTCATCCGTACACACCGGGAGAGAACCTCGGCGGCGCCGGTCAGGTCGCCCTGCCGCTGAAGGATCGGGCCCAGATTATGCAGTGCGCCGTTCTCACCGAGGCGGCTGCCGACGCGCCGACTGATGGCGAGGGCGCGGCGCAGGGCTTGCGCAGCGCCGGAAAGGTCACCGCGCTGTTCCCGCACCGGCCCGAGGTGGATGAGCACGCTCGCTTCGCCGAGGTCGTTGTCCAGCTCCCGGTAGCCCAGCAGTGCCTCGTGAAGTGCCTCCGCTGCCCGCCCGTAGTCGCCGAGGGCGCGGTGCGCGCTGCCGATGGTGACGAGGGCTGCCGCAGCACCGAGCGTGTTGCCGAGCCGGCGGAAGCGGGAGTGCGCCTCGCGCACCAGCCTCAGGGCGTGAGGGTAGTCGGTGGCCAGATCTGCCACCTCGGCGAGGTGCAGGTATGCATTCGCTTCGCCTACCTCGTCGCCCAGGGCCTGGTAGTGGGTCAGCGCCTCTTCGAGAGTCGCCCTCGCGGCCGAGTAGTCGTCGAGGAGCTGCTCCCCGATGCCCCGGTCGACCAGGGCGTCGGCCAACGCCCGCCGGTCGTCCAGCCGACGGGCCGCCACGGCAGCCATGGCAGCCACGGCCTGGGCCTGCCGCCACGGTCCGTCGACGCGCAACAGGGAGGCCAGCCCGGCAGCGAGAGCGACGACCCGCTCATGCTGTGCGCGCCGGTTCGCGTGACGAAGCAGGCTGAGGAGGTTCGGCCACTCGGCACGCAGCCAGGCCATCGCCTGATCCGACCTGACCAACTCCGGTGCCGATGACGTGTCGGTGGAGCCGACCGGACCGATCGAGCGGCTGCGGGGCCGCGGATACCGACTGATCCGCCGATCGGCGATGGCCGCGACCCCGGCCAGGTATCCGTAGGCGCGGTCGAGCGCCTGTTCCTGATCGCCGTCGCCAGCGGCGAGCGAATTCGCGTACTCACGGATTAGGTCGTGCAGGTGGAACCGTCGGTAGGCACCCTCGGTCAGCAGGTGGTCGTGGCAGAGAGCGTCGAGCTGTTCGGTCGCCTGGTCCACCGTGGTGTCATCCAGGGCCGCAGCGGTGTACGGATCGATCTCGATGCCCGGGTAGGCGCCCAGCCGGCGGAAGAAGCGCTGTAGCGGCGCGGGCAGGTGTCGGTACGACAAGTCGAACGCGGCGGCGACGCTGCGCTGCTCGGCCCGTACGGAGAGCATCCTGGTTCGGGCCTCGTGGATCAGATGGTCGACCCGCCAGGAAGGGTGTTTGGCCAGTACGGCGGCCAGCAGGGAGATCGCCAGCGGCAGGCGCCCGCACAGGTCGACCAGCCGGGCGACGGCATCGGGCTCCTCCCCGCCGCGCCGCGCCAGCCGACCGAACATCTCCGCGGCCTCCCCAGCGGGCAGCATGTCGAGCGGGATGGACGTCGCGTCGAGGTCGGCCAGTCGGCGTCGGCTGGTGATCAGCACCAGGCTCCCAGCGGTACCGGGCAGCAGGTGACGCACCTGCTCCGAGTCCAGCACATTGTCGAGTACGAGCAGCGCCCGCTTGCCCGCCAGTCGACCCCGCCACAAGGCAGCTCGTTGATCCAGTCCCGCCGGCAGGCGATGTGCCGGGAACCCGTCGGCGACCAGCAACGCGGCCAGCGCCTCCATCGGGGCGACGGGTTCGTGACCGGCGGTGTGGGCGTGCAGATCGATGAACAACTGCCGGTCCGGGAACTGGCTGGCCAGCCGGTGACCGAGGTGAATGGCCAGGGCCGTCTTGCCCACTCCGGGCATGCCGTCGATCGCGTACACGGCGACCGGTCCGCCGGCCCCACCGGCGGCCAGCGAACCGGCAACCAGGTCGACCTCCGGGGCCCGGCCGATGAAGGTCGCCGAGTCGCGCGGCAGCGTGCACCAGGCGATTTGGGGATCAGAAGGGTCGGGTGGCGACGCCGGCGCAACGGCAGCCGACGAGGGATCACCCGGCCCGGATGGACCGGGTGCGACGGCGCAAGGAGGGGCGAGGGCGAGCTCGTCGGCCACCGGATTCTGGGACGGCACCGAGTCCTGCCTGTCGCGTCGGCGGTCAGGAAGAGCTGACTCCCGGCTGGGATCGGTGGCCAGGATCCGCTGGAACACGTCCTGGAGCGCCCTACTCGGATCGACGCCGAACTCGCGCGCGAGCCGCACTCTGGTCTGGTGGTAGTGCTGCAGGGCCTCCGCCTGCTGGCCGCCGCGATGCAGTGCGAGCATGTACTGCCCGGCGAGGCGTTCGTCGAGTGGACGGGCCGTGGTCGCGGCGGCGAGTTCGGGCAGTAGATCGTTGTGCCGGCCGAGACGCAGGGCGATGTCATTACGCCGCAGCTCGACCGTCCGCCGTTGACGTTGCAGGTTGTCCCGGATCGCATTCGACCACGGCGCGTCCCAGCCGGCGAAGGCTTCCCCGCGCCACAGAGCGAGTGCCCGCTCGCACAGTGCCAGGGCCTGCTCGTCGTCGTGCTCCACAGCTGCCGCGACCGCCAACCGCTCGAACTGCCGCAGGTCAATTGACGTGTCCGCGACGGCGAGCACGTAGCCGTCAGCGTGGTGCCGGATGTCGACGTCCGATGCGTCCTTGAGGCTCTTCCGCAGCCGAGACAGGTAGCCGTAGAGGGTGCCGCGGGCCCGCTGTGGAGGGCGCTGGCCCCAGACCCGGTCGATGAGCTGATCGGTGGAGACTGAACGGTTCGCGTCAACGAGGAGCGCCAGCAACACGGCACGTTGCCGAAAGTGTCCGACGTCGATCACCCGGTCGTCGAGTCGAACCTCCACCTGGCCGAGCAGGAGAAAAGCGGTCCCCATCGCCCCCCTTAGGCCAGCGCCTCACACCGCTTCAACCAGGCGGCGCCCAAAGCTGATGCGAAACGTGTCAAGCGTCGCCCGTGGACAGTATCGCCTACCCGCCCGACTGCTGGTACGGCCTGAGCCGAAGCCCCTGGTGGCGTAGGCCTTCAAGCTTCGCTCAAGGTTCATCCAATTCGGGACGGCGATGGTGGGGTCTCCACCTCCGGTCCGTCACGGACCGCCGGCTTTTGAGGAGAGTCATGAAAACCTTCACCCGGATCGGCGACGCGCTGCTGAACCGCCTCGCCCGCCGCATGCAGGCCGACGCCGCCTGCATCTTCTCCGGCTGGGCCGGGCCCTGCGTCGTCGGAACCTCCGGCTGCAGGGTCCAGTGCCTGGCCAACTACGACAACTGCCCCAGCAGGTGGGTCTGCCGCTGAGCCGACCGGCCGGGTGGCCCAGTCTGCCGACCAGGCCACCCGGTCCCCGCCCTGGCCACCCCTGAACGTCGAACGACTGGAGCCGCCATGTCCCTCACCGCAGCGGCCGTGCTCATCACGGCCGTCATCGGCCTGCTCAACCTCGTCCTCACCCTCGCCATGGTCCGCCGGCTGCGGGACCACGAGACGAGGCTGGCCGGCCTCGAGCCGCGCCACTCCGCGTCGCTGGGAAGCCGGATCGGAGCGTTCTCGGCCACCTCCACCCGAGGCGTCCCGCTCAACGCCGAGTCGCTATCCGCACGCGCCACGATCGGTGTTTTCGCCCCCGGCTGCGAGCCGTGCCACCGCCAACTGCCGGACTTCGTGGCGTACGCCCGGCAGCTCGACAACCCGGTGGCCGTCGTGCTGACCGGCGGCGGGGATCACGCCGAGCTGGTGGCCCGGCTGGAAGAGGCCTGCCACGTCGTCCTCGAGCCGCTCGGCGGGCCGGTCAGCACCGCACTCCAGGTGGTGGCCACCCCGACGCTCCTGCGCGTGGAGGACGGCGTAATCACCGCGGTCGAGTCGGTCGTCACCAAGTTGCGGGCGAGCGACGCGGTGGCACCAGCATGACTCGTAGGCCCTCGACCCGCCGGTGGCGGAGGCCCGGCGGCGTCCGGGCAGCCCTCACGATGGCGTGGCGGGCGGCTCCCGGACCGTTGGTCCTGCTGGGCCTGGTCACGCTCGTCGCGTCCGCCGCTCCCGTCTGCTCCGCCTGGCTGCTGAAGACGTTGCTCGACCGGATCGTGACCGGAGCGGCGGGGCTGACCACGATCGGCGTCAGCCTCTGCGTGCTCGGGCTCGTCCTGGGTGTCCTGCCGGAGGCCACCAACTACCTGCGAGCCGAGCTAAGCCGGGCGACCGGCCTGGCCGCGAGCGACCGGCTGTACTCGGCGCTCAACCGCTTGCCGGGCCTCGCCCGGTTCGAAGACCCCACGTTCATGGATCGGCTCCGCATCGCCAGTCAGTCCAGCGCAACCACACCGCCGGCGGTGGTCCAGGGCGCCATCGCACTGGTCGGCAGCGTGGTGACGATCGGCGGCTTCCTCGGCACGTTGATCACCATCAGCCCGTGGATGGCCCTAGTCGTTCTGGCCGGCGCGATCCCGGCGCTCATAGCCGAAATCGCCCTGGCCCGGCGAACGGCCGCCATGTTGTGGAGAATCGGGCCGACCGAACGGCGCGAGTTCTTCTACGCCGACCTGATGGCCAACCTCGACGCGGCGAAGGAGCTGCGGCTGTTCGGCCTCGGCGGCTTCCTGCGCAACCGGATGTTGACCGAGCGCCGGCAGGCCGACGGCGAACGCCGCCGGCTCGACCGCCGGGGCCTTCGGGTTCAGGTGGCCCTGGGGCTGCTCTACGCCGTCATCAACGGTGGCGGGATCATCTGGGCTGTCTCCACCGTGCGCGGCGGAACGATCGGTGTCGGCGACATCGCGATCTTCCTCGCGGCCGTCGCGGGCGTGCAGGCCGGCACCGCCTCACTGGTCAACCAGGTCGCCTCGACTCACCAGCACCTCCTGCTGTTTCAGCACTTCCGGGACGTCGAACGAACGCCGCCCGACCTTGTCGTCCGACCCCGCACCACCCCCGTCCCGGCGTTGGACACGGGCATCGAGCTGCGGGACGTGTGGTTCCGGTACGGGCCGGACTCACCCTGGGTGCTCCGCGGGGTCGACCTGTCCATACCGTGCGGACAATCCCTCGGCCTCGTGGGCCGCAACGGGTCAGGAAAGAGCACGCTGGTGAAGTTGCTCTGCCGCTTCTACGACCCACAGCGCGGCAGCATCCGGTGGGACGGGGTGGACCTGCGGGACATGGATCCGACGCAGCTGCGGGAGCGGATCGGCGCGTTGTTCCAGGACTACATGGCCTACGACCTGTCTGCCGCCGAGAACATCGGGCTCGGCGATCTGGCCCGGCTCACGGACCGGCCGGCGATCCGGCAGGCCGCCCAGGGCGCCGGTGTCGACGAGACGCTGGCCGCGCTTCCCCGCGGGTACGACACCCTATTGAGCCGCAGCTTCTTCGACATGGACGGCGACGAGCCCGCCGACGGCGCCCCGCTCTCCGGCGGCCAGTGGCAACGGGTGGCGATGGCCCGCGCCGTGTTGCGCGGCGAACGCGATCTGCTGATCCTGGACGAGCCCAGCGCCAGCCTCGATCCCGAGGCCGAGTACGACATCCACCGCCGGCTGAAGCGACACCGTACCGGCCGGACGAGCCTGCTCATCTCACACCGGCTCGGCGCCCTCCGGGACGCGGACCTGCTCGCCGTGCTGGACGAGGGAAGGATCGTCGAGCGGGGTACGCACGACGATCTGATCAATCGGGGCGGCTGTTACGCGCGCCTGTTCGACATCCAGTCGTCGGGCTACCACCGGGGACCGATCGAGGTAGCCACATGAGCGTGTACCTCATGGTCGTACCACCGCTGGCGCTGCTGCTCGGCGCAGTCGGATGGATCCGTCGTCGGCTCATCGTCACCGAGGTGCACGGACCAAGCATGCTTCCCACCTATCGTGACGGGGACCGGTTGCTCACCCGGCGGCGTGCCGGCGGAGACCCCTTGTCGACCGGACAGGTCGTGGTGCTGCGCAATCCGCGCCCGCCAGGTCTGCCCGGTTCGTCGACCGGTCCCTGGCTCGTCAAACGCATCGTCGCCGTCGCCGGAGACCGACTGCTTCCCGGAATGCCGGGGGGACACGTGCCGGACGGGTACGTGCTGGTGCTCGGTGACAACATCGCACAGAGCCTGGACTCCCGACATCTCGGACTGATCCCGACCTGCGCCATCCTGGGCACCGTCGTACGCCGAATGGGTGGCCCGCGATCGAGGGTGAGGTCCAACAGCGCCCACGGTGAGCCGGGTCGGTCCGACGGCGCCGCCCCGGAGCGTTCCATCGCCCGGTGGGACCTCGCCGAAGGAGCGGACGTCGGTGGATCACCTGTTTGATTTCGGCCGAATCTTCCTCGGCCTGGTGTTCGCCTTCTCGGTCGCGGGAAAGGTGCATCGCCCTGCGGCGTTCCGCGCGTTCCGACAGTCGGTGGTATCGCTGGCGCCGCCACTGCGCGGCGCGGCGACGCCCGCAGCGGCACTGATCGTCGTCGCGGAGACAGCGTCAGCGCTCACGTTGGCGCTTCCCGTGACCGCTCCGGTCGGCTTCACGCTGTCCGTCGTGCTGGTGACCGCGTTCACCGCAGCCTTGGTCGTGGCGCTGCGAACAAAGACCGCAACCACCTGCGGCTGCTTCGGCGACAGCGGCAGTCCGGTCGCGCCTCGGCACATCGCCCGGAACGTGGTCCTACTCCTGGCTGCGGGAGGGGGCCTGTTCGGGTGGGCCGCCGGAGCCGCCGGTGCGGGTCGGCCCACCGGCAGCCTGGTTCTCGTCAGCGGACTCGCTGCCATTCTCGCCATCGTGACGGCAACTCTCGACGACATCGTCTCCCTGTTCAACACGGTCCCCGAGACGGCGACCCACCCTCGCGCGGACGCGCAGCAGTGACCGCCCGGGTCGCCGCAGGGGCCGGAGGTGTGTAACGGCGGCTATAGGCATGCCGTTGACCAACGGCCTCCGACCACTGAGGCACGAACCCGGCGGTCGCCAGCCGTCGATGCTCGCCGACTCATGATTCAACCGCCAGCGCTGCTCTGCGCTCAGGACAGCAAACAGCCCTGCAGATGCGCGTACTCAGAAGTCGAGCGGGGAGAACCCGGCACAACAGGCCGTCCTGAAAATTTCACAGCCCAGGCCGAAGGCGCCGGCCATTGACAGGCTCAGAGAGAAGCGACACTGCTATTAACTACTGCGAGTCGTGCTACTCGTCGACATCTGGGGGGACGAAGCGGTGCGGGTTGGTGGCACGGTTGTCCGGTCCGTGGTCGCTGGGCAGCTCGTGTAGCCAGCGGCGCAACCCGGTGTCGCTGGTGAGAGTCCAGGCCGGGCCGGCCGGGTGCTCGTCGTGGATGCCGGTGGCGACCGGCATGGCGGTGGGCACGCCAGCCAGCGCACGCAGGATATTGACCTCCCGGCGACGGCTGCGAACGCGTAGCAGAACCGGGTAGCGAGGACCGAACTCGGCGAGGCGTTCGTAGGCGCGCAGCTTGCGCAGCACCCTGCCCAGGTTTTCGGTGTTGTTGTCGTGCTCGAGGAAGAATCCGATGGTGCGGTCGCCGTTAGACCAGACGCCGTGGGCGTCGGGGCGGATGTCGGCGGCGGCGTAGGCGGCGGTGGCGTGCTGCTCGGACCACCAGCGCAGCAGTCGGGCGTTCGGGTCGGTGCGGGTGTAGGCGTGCAGGTCGACGAAGAGCTGGTTGACGCCGAGGAGGTGGCGCAGCTTGCGGCTGCCGACGATGCGTTCGGTGCGTTCGATGCTGGAGCGAGGTGGGCGTGCGGTGGGCCGGTCGGGGTCGGTGTAGGCGGTGGGGTGCAGCACGGCGCCGAGCGGTCCGAGGGCGTAGAGGTACTGGCTGGTGCCGGTGGTGACGTCGACGAACCGGGTGACCGCCTCGATCGTGCGCAGCGTCGCGAGGCGGAGCAGGGCCGCCCGCCGGGACGGGAACAGCGCCGTGCTGATCTGGTCGGTGGACAGCAGGTAGTGCTCGGCGAGCCAGCCGAGCAGGGTGCGGTCGCGCAGGGTCAGTCGCCGTAGGTGTTCCAGGCGCTCCTGGCGGGATGGCCGGCGCGACGACAGCGAGGGCGACGGAGACGAGCCAACCGAGTGGGGCGGACGAGGTTCGGGCGGATGCGAGCCGGCGGTCGTGGTGGACATGAGCGGATCCCTTCAGGGGAAGACGGAGACACCCCTCCGTTGGAGGGGTGTCTGGAATCTGCGAGGGCCGTGGTGACGATCGGTCAGGGCTGGTGTGCGGCTCTGACAGACCGATTCCGGTGGGTCTGTCAGCGGCGGTGAGCACCGCGGTGGTGAACGGGCGACGAAAGGCTCACCGAAGGGGCTGTGCAGCCCCGGCCCGTCGGCGGTAACGGGACCTCCTGCCGCAGCCGCCTCGTTTACCGCCTGTTCTTGGTGTTTCGAGCCGTGGTGCTGCCGTTCGTCGGCTTCGACAGGTGGTCGACGAGGGCGTCGATGGCGGTGCTGTTCTGCGGGTCCACGGCCTGGGCGACCGTCGCGCGGATCGCGGTGGCCTCGCCGATGATCGGCTGGGGCGGGCGCGTCTTGAGGGTGAATGCCGGCGTCTGCCGGCCGCCGACGACGAGCCGCGCCGCGGCGGTGTAGGCGTCGAGGTGCGTCAGGTCGTGCTCGTCGAGTTCGGGCACGGTATGGCGGGCCAGCACGCGGGCGTCCTCGGGCGCGCACGAGAAGTACACCTTGTTACGGGCGTTCGCGGACACGGCGGCGAGCAGGTCCTTGGGAAACTGCGCGAGGTCCTGGTGGCTGAGGACGAGGGACAGCCGGTACTTGCGGGCTTCGGCGAGCATCGTGTCCAGGCTGTTGGCGAGGGTGAGAAAATTCTGCGCCTCGTCGATGATCAGTGTGGCGTCGCGGCGCCTGTCCGGGGCGATGCGGGCGCGGGCGGTGGCGGCCTGCCACACCTGCGCCAGCACCAGGGAGCCGAGCAGCTTGCTGGTGTCCTCCCCGAGCTGGCCCTT
Organism: Micromonospora costi; assembly: GCF_003626655.1. Classification (GTDB taxonomy): domain Bacteria; phylum Actinomycetota; class Actinomycetes; order Mycobacteriales; family Micromonosporaceae; genus Micromonospora; species Micromonospora costi. The sequence continues at coordinate 59,958 of NZ_RBAN01000002.1, read as the reverse complement.
CGGGATGCGCACGAGCAGCGCCCCACCGTCGAGAACCTTGCCCATGTCGAAGCTCGAGTGGGGGTAGCGCATAGTCCGCTTGACGAAGTCGCGCAGCAGGAACGCCCGCAGGCGGGCGAGGACGGGACCGATGACCTGCGACCGCAGGGCCGGGTTGAGTTCGTCGTACCACTGCCAGAACCCGGACAGCCCGGCCGGGTCGTCCAGGTCGACGGTCATCGCCGACCGGAACTGGGCGCTGTTGAGCAGGGGTGGGATGTGTTGCAGGGTGACGTTGGCGTGCCGCAGCAGGGTCAGGCAGGCCACCCGCATGACGTCGTCCATGCGGGGCCCCCACGCCTTGGCGAAGATGGTCCCGAAGATCGACACAAGGTTGTCCACGACCAGGTCGGGATCGTCGCCGGAGAGTGGGTTGATGGTCGGCGGATTCGGTTGGTCCGGGTCGAAGATGACGAGGCGGTCGGCGACGGAGGCGGGAAGCCGGTCGAGGATGTCCAGGACCAGGTCGCCGTGGGGGTCGATGACCACGGTGCCCCGACCGGCTCTGATGTCGTCGACGGCCATGTTGACCAGCAGCGTCGTCTTTCCGCTCCCGGTGGAGCCGACGACGTGCAGGTGGTAGCGGGCGTCGGGAACGGACAGGGCGACGCCGTGGCCGCCGACCTGCGCGTCACCGAGTCTCTTCGTGCCGCGCCCGCCGGTAGGGACGGCGACCGGCGCCGGCATGGACTTTGCCCGCGCCCGGTCCAGCCCGGGCACGGCCAGGTCACGAGGCAGCGCCGCGAGCGCGGCCAGTTCGGGCGTGGAGGTGAGGAAACCGCGGGTGAGACGCCGCTGGGCGAGCACCGCCGCCGGCTGGCGCAGGGTGCGATGGGTCAGGCTGTTGCGTCCGGCGTAGACGGCGTAGGCGGAGGCGATGGTGTCGGCGATGCCCCGCAGCCGCGGGCGTTGGTCGGTGTGGCCGCGGCTGTCCTTGCCGACGGCGTACCGGATGGCGGTCTCCCACAGCAGGTGTGAGCTCTTGTCGAGGATGGCTCGCACGTCACGTTCCACTGCCGGGTCACGGCGGCCCGTCTGCGCGGGCCGTGCCGTGGCGGGACGCCCGGGGAGTAGTGCCTCGAGCAGCCACAGCAGCGGCGCGGCCGGATTGATCGCCGGTAGAGCAGTCTTCCCGGCGCGCAGCCGCGCGGCGGCGCGACGTGCCCGTTGGGCGCGGCGGGGCGTGGCGGGACGGGCGAGGATCTGCACGCAGGCGTGCTCATCAGCGCGCAGACCCGATCCGGCTGACATCAGGGCGCGCAGCGGGTCGTTGTCGTGGTCGCTGGCGAAGGGGAGCCATTCGGCGGCGGCGGGCAGCAGCTGCCCGCCCACAACCGCCGGCAGCGCAGCCGGGATGGGCGGGGCAGGTGTGATGTCGGTGGTGCAGGCGGCGCCGGGCCACGCGGCGCGCACGGCGGCCTCGACCCCGCGGGGTGCGACGGTGCCGGGCACCCACACGGAGATGAGCAGTCGGCGGCCGGTCCAGGTGTACTGCCAGGCGACGTGAGGGCTGCCGTAGAGCCACCGGCGGCGCCGGGACGGGGTGAGGGTGCCGGCGAGGTTGGCCCACAGCGCCGCGGCGCCGCGGGGGTCGACCTCGGGTGGTGGGGCGATCGTCACGAGTCGAGCGGCGTCGGCGTGCCGGCGGTGCCGCCGCAGTGCGACGAGGTTGCGTCCGGTGACGTAGGCAGCCACTGCAGTCGCGGCGACGACGAGCAGCCAGGGCCGCTGCGCCGCCCACGCGGCCGCGTCGACCACCCACTCGCCTGCAGCCGCCGGCGGCATAGGGACGTTGGCGCCCGGCTCGGACGGGGCGCGCATCGGGACAGGTGACCATAGGTGGCTGGTGAGGGGCGGCTTCACAGCTCCTCCTCGTTCTCAAAGTCGGCCAGGTCGCTGGGTCGGGTGGTGCACAACTGGTGTTCGGCCTGGGAGGCGATGGCCTCGAAGCTGGTCCGGTTGGTGCCGGAGATCAGCAACCCGGTGCCCACCCGCGCGGCGAGCAGCAGCCGGCGCTCGCCCGCGGTGAGGCCGAACGCGTCGCCGACGGCGTCGATCGCCTGCGGGGCCTGCTTGAGCAGCACCTGGGTGGCGGCGTTCGCGACCACGGCCTGCCCGAGGTCGGTGCCGAGGATGTCGGCGACGTCCTGGGTGATCACGGCCAGCCCGGCGTGGCGCTTGCGGGCGGCCTTGGCCATGCGGGCGAGGAACCGGGCACCCTCACCGTCGCGCATCAGCAGCCACGCCTCATCCACGACGACGAGCCGCCGGGCCGCCGGCCGGCTGGGGGCGTCGACCTGCCGCCAGATCGCGTCCAACGCCAGGAGGGTGCCGACGCCGCGAAGCTCGTCGGGCAGGTGCCGCAGCGACCAGACGACGAGGTGCCCGTCTGGGCGGCTGGTGGACGGCCCGTCGAACAGCTGCGAGAACGAACCGTGCACCCAGGGGGTGAGGCGGGCGGCGAGCTGCCCGGCGGCCGGGTCGGCGTCGGCGTGCAGACAGTCGGCCAGGTCGCGCAGCAGCGGGGCGGGCCGGTGATGGGTGGCTGGGTCGGCGGTGATGCCCGCCTGCCGGTAGACGGCCAGGATCGCCCGGTCCAGGGCGGCACGCTCCGCTGGCGGCGGCTGCTGGCCCAGCAGCACCGCGGTGAGGGTGTGCAGGAACAGGCCGCGGCGGGTGAGCAGGTCGGGCCGGGTGTCCCCGGCGGGCAGGTCGAGGGGGTTGATCTTCACGCCTGCGGCGCCGAGGCGTACCACGGTGCCTCCCACCGCGTCGGCCAGGCGGAGGTATTCGTCTTCGGGGTCGATGACGGCAACCTGCACCCGCTGGTAGAGGCTGCGCAGGATCTCCAGCTTCACGAAGTACGACTTGCCGGCGCCGGAGCGGGCCAGGACCACGGAGTTGTGGTTCTCCTGGGCCCACCGGTTCCACCACACGATGCCCTGCGAGTCCGGGTTGATCCCGTAGAGCACCCCGCCGTCGGCGGGTGGGTCGCCGGGCAGCGGCGCCGGCAGATCCGCGCTGGCGAGGGGGAACGCCGCGGCGAGGGCGGCGGTGTCCATGGTGCGGCGCATCTGCAGGCTGTCGGTGGCCAGGGGCAGGGTGGTGGTCCACCCCGCGAGGTGCCGCCAGGTGGCCGGCTGCACCTCGATCAGCGTTGACGCGGCCGCGGCTTTCACCTGCGCGCACGCCTCCAGCAACTCGTCTTCGGTGCGGGCGTGCACGGTCAGGTAGAGGCCGACGCGGAACAGCTTCGCCGCGCCGCGGGCGAGCCGGTCCGCGAGGTCCGCCGCGTCGTCGGCCGCGGCCTCCACCATTGGGTCGGCAAGTTTGCCGCGTTCGCCGTCGGCGCGGCGGGACGATTCGAACCGGGCGCGCTGGTTGCGCAGTCGGGCCGCGGCGATCGGCGCCGGTAGCGGGTCGATGTGCAGGGCCAGGTCGAGCCGGCCCGGCCACGACAGGAGCGGTTCGAGCCAGGCGGGGCCGACCTCGGCCGGGTAGCCGGTAACCACCAGGGTGGCGGCGTAGCCGTCACCGATCCGCAGGAACCGGGGGGTGACCTCCACCGAGGCAGGCGCGACGGTGGCCGCCAGCCGTTGGGGCCGCCCACCATGATCGGCGCGCCGGGTGTGGGGACGCATTTTCATGTGTGTCGGTTCCTTCCGGGGCGGTGACGTTGGTGGGGTGTCGGTGAGGTGATGACGGCGTCCGGCGCGGCGAGGCCGCCGGGGCGTGCGGGCCGGTAGGGGTCGGCGGCGGCGGCGATCGCGGCGGTGACGGCTGACCCGTCGAGAGCGCGGGTGGTGACGCCGAGGCCGGACAGGGCGCGGACTGTGTCGTCGCCGCGCCGGCGGGTCGCGTGTTCACCGCGCTCGCCGCTACTGGTGCGGGTGATGATGAGGACCTGCCGGCGCAGTGGGTCTCGGTGTTGGGCGAGGTCGTCGAGGAACCGGGCGTGGTCGGCCGCGGCGTTCGCCAGCGCCGGGTGCGGTAGATCGTCCGCCGCCCGGGACAGTGCCTGGGCGGCGGAGTGCAGGTCCACCGGTTGCGCAGACACCACGATCTGGGTCGGTGTGGACAGGCTGTTGAGCCAGCGGCCGAACGTGTCGATTAGTGCGGTTTGCTCGTCGGCGGTACGCAACGCGAGGTTGACGCTCGACGCGGTGACCATCGCGGCCCGCCCACCGTCGAGGCGGATTTCTCCGCCGTCGTCGATGGCATCGGCGGGCAGCTTCAACGGGGCCGGCAACACCATCGTCGACGTCGGGGTCTCCACCCAGTCCGGGAGCCGGGAGCCCGTGTCGGTCGTGGACAGCGCGTGCGGGGCCCGCGAGTGGCGGACTGCGGCAAGCAGCCAGACATCCAGCGGCAGGCCGTCGCGGCGGCCCACCGCCACCCCGAAGGCGAGGCCGCCGACCAACACGGCCGCACCGACGAGCACCGGTATCGGCACGAACGGGTGCAGGGCGCGCCAGGCGCCGTAGCCGCCGAGAGCGGCGGTGGCGAGGATCGCCAGCTGCCGGAACGTCAGCCCGTAGAGCACCTTGTCGGGGGCGTCGACGTCGGCGGGAACCCGTGCCCTATACGGCTCGTCAGTCAAGGTACTTTTCGGACTCATTGGTGATCACTCACCCTTTCCATCCATTGAAAGGTCAGCGCTTGACCGTGCTGTTTTCGCAGCGCAAGCGCACTGGACTGTTCTTCGTGTGCGAGGTCGAGGGGAGGCGACGGGTCACCGTGGCTCAGGAATGGACCGACCGCGGCGTACCGGCCTCGGCTGATCGCCTCGCGGTGGACGGCTTGACAGCGGCGCGGTCGCTGGTCGATGCGATCGACCTCACCGGGCTGTCGCAGGCCGAGTCGGCCGGCGCTCGGGAGGACAGGGGTGACCGTCAGGGAACGGGAGCAGATGTTGGGGTGGGATCGTCGCCAGGCGGTGATGGCGGTGGCGAACATGGTCGAGTCGTTGCTGCGCGGCAGCGGGCAGGCTGGCGGTGAACCCGACGGCGAAGATCAGCAGCTTGCATCTGTCGAGGCTGGCGATCGTGTATGTGCGGCAGTCGACGGTGGCGCAGGTGCGGTTCAACACCGAGTCGACCCAGCGGCAGTACGGCCTGGTCGGCACCGCCGCCGAGTTCGGCTGGCTGGCCGAGCAGATCGTCGTGGTCGACGCCGACCTCGGGGTGTCCGGCCGGTTCGGCGCCGAACGCGACGGCTACCGGCAGATCGTGGCCCGCATGTGCATGGGCGAGGTTGGCGCGGTGTTCGGCCTGGAGGTCTCCCGCTTCGGCCGGTCGAACGCCGACCTGACCTGGCTGATGGAGTTGGCCCGGTTGACCGACACGCTGCTGATCGACACCGACGGCGTGTACGACCTGGCCAACGTCAACGACCGCATCCTGCTCGGCCTCAAGGGGCAAATGTCGGAAATTGAACTCCATTTCTTGTTGGGGCGGTTGCATGGGGCGAAGCTGGCGGCGGCGCAGCGCGGTGAGCTGCGGCATCCGCTGCCGGTCGGGTTCGTCTACGACTACGACCACACGGTGGTCAAGGACCCCGACGAGCAGGTCCAACGGGCGGTGACGGACTTGTTCGCCGAGTTTGAGCGCACCGGGTCGGCGTTGGGGGTGGTCCGCGCGTTCGCCGAGACCGGCCGGTTGTTCCCGCAGCGGGCGTGGGGCGGCGCCTGGGCCGGGCAGCTCAAGTGGGGCAAGCTGACCCATGCCCGGGTGTTGCAGGCGTTGAAGAATCCCACGTATGCCGGCGCGTACACGTTCGGCAAGACCCGCGACGTGCGCCGGGTGCAGCCCGACGGCAGCGTGCGCTCCGCGCGCCGCAAGCGGGCGCGCGAGGAGTGGACGGTGGTGATCGAAGACCACCACGAGGGCTACCTGACCTGGTCGGACTACCTGAGCGTCGAGGCGAAACTGGCCGCGAACAACACCCAGAAGAACGCCCGTCCAGTGCGCGAAGGCACCGCGTTGTGTCAGGGCATCATCTTCTGCGGCGTGTGCGGGGGCCGAGTCGGCACCCGCTACGACCGCCGCGACCGCAAGGTCACCTACAGCTGCCAGGTCAAGGACTCCGCCCGCACACCGGCATGCCGCAACTTCTCCGCAACGGCGGTGGACGACGCGGTCGCCGCGCTGTTCCTGGACACGATCACACCGGAGCAGATCGCGGTAGCCGTGGCCGCGGCCGAGGAGGTCGCCGAGCGGCACACCCGCAGCCACCGCGCCGCGGAACTGGCAGTGCAGCAGGCCCGCTACGAGGCCGACCGCGCCGAGCGGGCCTTCAGCAACGTGGAGCCGGAAAACCGTTTGGTGGCAAGGACTTTGGAGTCGCGGTGGGAGGCAAGACTCGCCGCGCTGACCGAGGCGGAGGCCGCGTTGGCCACCGCGAAGGCCGCGAAGCCGCCGCTGCCGGCCACCGACTCGTTGCAGGCCCTCGCCCATGACCTGCCGCGGCTGTGGCACGCAGAGACCACCAGCCCCCGCGACCGTAAACGGCTGCTGCGCTCGCTGGTCGCCGACGTCACGCTGCTGCCAGAGCCGGATGCGCAGACGATGCGGATCGGGGTGCGCTGGCACACCGGCGCCACCGACGAACTGGCCGTCGCCCGCCCCGGCCCCGGCCGCACCCCGGAAGCGGCGCTGGAGGTGATCCGCCGACACGGTGCCACCCACACCAGCGCCGAAATCGCCGACATGCTCAACGCTGACGGGCTGACCACCGGCAAAGGCAAGCCGTTCACCGCCGGCGGCGTCGCCCGAGTCCGCGACGCCTACAAGATCTTCGGCCCGCGCACCGTCGCCGTCCAAGACGGCGAGGTCAGCGTCAAACAGGCCGCCGCCGAACTGGGCATCCCCGCCGACGCGGTCTACAACTGGCTGCGCCTCGACCAGGTCCCGGCCCGGCGCGGCCCCAGCGGACGCTGGTGCATCCCCTGGGACCCAGCCACCCAGGAGATCTACCAGCAGAAGGTCGCCGGCTCGTTCCGTCTCACTCCGCTGCCACCTGCGCAGCGGTCCCCGTCCTGACCTGAGCGAGTCCGGACAGATCAGGTGGGGTCGTCGAGAGCGGCGACCTCGCGTACGGCCTCGGCGATGGCCGGGGCGTCCTTGCGCAGGATGGCGCCGTGGTTGCTGGCGACCTTCGCGCTGATCCTGATGTTCGGGTTGCGCTCGGTCACTGCGGTGAGGCCGGCGCGGATCCGTTCCTGCTCGTCACCCTTGCTTCCGAACGACGCCCCGGAAGCGACGACGTACCGCGTCGGCACGGTGATGTCGTCCAGCACCGGACCCAGCTCGCGCTCGCGGGCGATCCGGCCGAGCTCAATGTTGCTTTCCGCCTGCTGTTCGGCGGTCATCCGCGCGGCCAGGCCGAACGGGCGAAGGACCGGCGTGAACCAGCCGATCCGCCGGAACAGCTTCCGGATCCGCTGCTCGATCTCCTCGTTGAGCCAGTCGTACGGCTGCGCGCCGTCGACCAGGACCGCGCCCACGGCACGGTCCGGGTTCCGGCTGGCCCAGTGCGCCGCGACGAACGCCCCGTAGGACCAGCCCACCACCAGCGCCCGGCCCACGCCGCGGGCCGCGAGGACCGCGTCGACGTCGCGGACGGCGGCGGCGAAGGAATAGTCAGACGACGTCTTCGACTTCCTGCCGCGGGCTCGCTCGTCGTAGGTGATGTGCCGCCACTGTGGCCCCAGGCCGGCGATGACCCGCCGCCAGTACCCTTGGGTGGCGAACTGGCCGTTGAGGTAGATGACGGGGATGCCGGGGCCGCCGGTGTCGGTGACGGCCAGAGCGGTGTCGTCGACCGGCACCATGCCGGTCCACGCCGAGGGGGATGCTGTCATGGGGTTTCCTTCCGAAGGGACTCCTGATAGACGTCCGCGTAGGTGCGCGAGTCTTTGATCAAGTCGTCGCAGAAGGCGGCCACGTCGGTGCCGACGAGTTGCAGGACTCCTTTGCCGCCGGCGGCGCCCTGCTCGAAGAAGTCGACGATCTCGGCGAGCAGGTGTCCGTCGGCCAGGTCAACCGGCCCGACCTTGAACAGGTAGCGCTGCATCTCCTTGTAGACGATCTGGTAGTCCGGCGGGAGCGCCTTGACCCGGGCCATGTGCGCCCGCCACTGCTTCTTGCCCTCGATGATGTCTTGGATGCCCACGTCAGCCTCCCAGCCGAGCCAGTTTCCGTGCCACGTTCCTGTTCAACTGCTCGCGCCAGCGGTCGCGATAGGTCCGGGCCTGTTTGCCGCCGGCCAGCGCCGCGCAGAAGCCGGGGATGTCGTCGCCAAGCACCTCGCCGATGCTCTGCCCGTCCGCCGCTGTCTCTTCGAGCAGCCCCAGGGCGGCGTCGACGATCGGCGTCAGGTTGCGACCCGAGAAGTCCCCGTACGGGAAAAGGCTGCCCTTGATCTGTTCCCACGCCGCCTGGTAGTCGGCAGGCAACGCCTGCGCCCGAGCTTCGAATGCCTTCCATTCCCGGGTGAGATCACTGCCGGTGATGGTTTCCCAGAAGCTCATCTGCCGCCCTCCTTGAGCTTGTCGATGCGTGATGAGACGTACTGCCATTTCGCCCAGAACCGTGCGAGTTCCTCGCGCCCGGCGTCGTTGAGCGTGTAGAACTTGCGCGGTGGGCCCACCTCGGACGGCCGTTTTGTCACCTGGACCAGTCCGTTGCGCTCCAGCCGCAGCAGGATGGTGTACACCGTTCCGTCGATGACGTCGGCGAAGCCGAGTTCGTTCAGCCGGCGCGTGATGGCGTATCCGTAGGTCTCCTCGCCGTTGATGATTTCGAGCACGCATCCTTCGAGGGTGCCCTTGAGCATCTCCGTCAGGTCGTCCATCGCGCCTCCTCTCCAATCCAAATCCGGTACCCCGTACCACCGGGTACCGGTATACGGTAGCACCGAATACCGCTATGTGGTAGCACCGAGTACCGGGGTTCCTTGGCCCGGGCCTTTGGCCAGGCGTGCGTCACGCTCCGAGAGGGCAAGGCCCTGGCAGGAATGTGGGACCGGCAGCCGCGACCTGGATCGCATCGGCACCAGCGCCGCCGGCCTGACCGGCATGCAGGAAGGTCCAAGGCAACGTCGTCCGCGACCTCGCCGCCCTCAACCGCGTCGAGACCCTTCCCCGACGAGTGGGGCCTCATCCCCATCCGCTACGACCACTGGAGTCCGCCGACATCACACTGCTCGACGACATCGCCACCGTCAGCGCTGCAGGCGGCCCCGCAGAAGGCTGCCGACGCCTACCGCAGCGACCCTCGGCTGCCCGCCCCGGCCCCGCTTGCCCACGGCGGCCGACCCGGGCAGTAGCCTCCAAGTCCGGCAGCTCTCGCCGAGAACGTCCTGAAGACAGAACCGTTCACAATCCGAACAACACTCGCAGAGAAGGCAGTATGAAGCGCCCGTCGGGACACGGGCCCGGTAGGGCTTTGGGTCGGATTTCTGTATGGGATTCATCGGTGGATGCGCACCCCTTCAGCTGGTCGGTCAGCGGCGACCGGTGTCGGGTCGTCACGGTCTGCTGGGCGTCTGGCAGCCCAGAGGTTCGATCTCGCGGCGTTGTCGTGGTGGCAGGTCACCGGCCCGCCGCGCGCAGAGCGCGGCCGAGGCCGGGAAGGGAGCGGGTGGCCTGCTGCACAACGATCACCCGCACCGCGGCGCCGAGCATGTTCCCTCCGCCGCTGCTGCCCGTGGCCACGTAGCGGCGCATGAGGGCCGGGACCCGCAGCGTGGTCCAGAACATGACCATGACGACGAACAGGTTGATCACCCCGCCGGGTTCGACCGGTAGGCCCAGCGTGGGCAGCAGCTGCTGCGGGTCGGTGAGCATCCATTGCCCGGCATAGAGGGTGAAGCCCTGCACCACGGGTACCGCGAGGACGCCGGTGTAGGCGCGCCACCACAGGCGGGCGACCGGGTCGGTTTGCGGCAGCGCGTGGCATGCCAAGGCGAGCGGCGCGGCGGCGGTCAGGATGAGCACGACCGCGAAGCGGACGATCACGCTGAACGCGGTGCCCGCGAGCAGCACCGCGATGATCGCCACGCAGATCACGAACAGCAGCGCAGCGATCTCGTCCTGCCCGGCACTGATATGGGTCTCGACTGCCTTCAGCGCGCCGTCGCCGCCTGCGTCAGCGGCGGTGACGGCACCGGTGACGGCGTTGGCCAGGTCGATGAGCAGGCCGCACCACAGCTGCGAGAAGTGCGCGGCGACGAAACCGACGATCAGGCGGGGGAGGAGGTCCTTGATCGTGTAGCGGGAGGTCTCGTTGCCGCCGGCGCTCATGGTGAGCACTCCGGCGGCCAGGAACGCCAGGACGAAGACGGTGTCCACGACGAGCACGGAACGGCCGGTCAGGGCCTGCACCTGCGGCAAGCTCGTGACGTTCGGGGTGATCAGCAGAACGTCGCTGATCACCCCGAACAGCGCGTCCAGGGTCGCGAGGATCGCCGTGGCCAGCCAGTCCAAGAGCTGATCGAATACCAGGCCTGCCACGGCTGTCAGCCTCCGACGATGCCGCGCACGACCTGCAGCAGCACCGGCGCGAGCACGGCGAGGCCGTAGCCGACCAGGGCGTTCTTCAACGCTCCCTTGGCCCGCTCGACCTGCGCCGGGTCACCGCCGGCGGTGGCCCAGTAGACGCCGGCCAGAACGAGGAACAGGGTGGCCACGGCGGCGAGGATGCCCATCAGCCAGGACTGCAGGTTTCCGATGACGACGGGCAGGGAATTCGCCGCCCGGACCATCGGCGCGCCGGGGTCGCCGTGCGCGGCGGTGGGCGCGGACAGCACCAGCACCACCGCGGCGGTCACGGTGGCGGCGGTGCGGCGGATGGCGCGGTGGCGGGTGAGGGCACGAAGACGTGCCGGGGTGCGGAACATGGCGGGTCACCTCCGGCCCCTGACGGCCGTGCAACAGCTGTCAGTGGCGATCGCGGGGCGGACAGGAATGGGTAAACCGCCGCAGGGGAGCGGACCTGGGCAGCGCCACGGACGCGGACCGTCCCCGAGAGGAGCACGTCCTCCCTCGTCGGGTTGCGGTGTTCGATGAGGTGTCAGCGCATCAAACGGCGCGGCACCCGAGGCGCCCGGCACGCGACGCGGCCCGGCATGAGCCCGGTCCCCTGGCGGCGGGCGGAAGCCTGACCCGGCTCCGGCGTTGACGGCCTCCGGGGAACTTCCGCACCTTCAAACCGGCCGTTGTCAGCTCTGGCGAACGCCCTCTGGTCTGACACCGATCTGGCAGACCACCCATACAGGACCTGACAGAACAGCTTGGCGGTGTTTGCCGTTTCAGCGCGGCACCCCGGCGACACCATCCGGGCTCCGTACGCGCACCTGGGTGCAACAGGTGTCGCCGTACGGAACAGCATGCCTAACCGGGTGCACCCGGACGTGTACATGTCCATAGTGACGATCGATACAGGAGGTCCGGCAACCTGCCGTCGATCCGGCCATCGAACTCAACGACTACCGCTGTCTGAGCCGCGACCGCGGTAACTGAGGGTGACTTGGCGGGCCCGATCTGGCACGCACATCGCGGCATGACAGCGCGTTCCGTTGTGGTCTGCGCGGCCGATGGGACTTGCGTCTCGGGCCGGTGGTGCCGAGGTTGGGCGAGTTCCTACGACGGTGTGGTGGGTCTTGGGGCGACGGTGGGGATCGATGGAAGTCGGCGCAGGGCCTGGATGGCTAGTACGGCGAGCGGTACGCCTACCGCTATGACGGCGGCAACCTCCACGGAAGCGATCGTGGCGAGTGTTGTGCGCTGCGCCTGGTCGCTGTAGTCGGGCAGGGTTGCGGTTCGCAGGGCGAGCGTGGTTACGGCGAGCAGGGTTAGCGCCAGTGACCATGGCAGCGTGCGAGGCGGACGACGGGATACTCGAACGACCAGGTGGACCACCATGGCGGCAGTGACCGCCGCGCAGGACAGGCCCGGCCAGTCCAGGAGCCTCAGCGCCGGTGTGGTCGCCTGAATGGTGAACAGCGGCACGGGGACGAGGAGGATGCCGATCGGCAGCGCGAGGAGCCACGGGCGGCGCGGCACCGGTGGGGCGCCGTGGTGAAAGGCCGCCATCGCGAGTAGCAGGAAGACGTCGATGAGCCGCATCGCCCAGGGCGACACGGACAGCGGTACGTCACCGGTGGCTTGTTCCACGGCGGTGGTGATGGCCGGAGGCACGATGGCGAGCAGGGCGACCGCTTGGGCCACGCGCCGGTGTCCGAGGACAAGCGCGATGTAGGCCGGTAGCCAGGCGTAGCCGGCGAGATTCCACGCGGTGTGCCAGATGTTCGACGGCGGGCTGAGCGGCCATTCCACTGCAGGAGCCGGCAACCAGGCGATCTTCCCGGAGAGCCACAGTGTGACGGCGATGCTGGCGGTGACCATCACGGCGTGGGCCAGCATCGCCATCAGGGTCGCCAGTCGCACGGCTTGCCCCCAGGCGAACGAGCGGGGTGGCGCGTCAGCCCCGCCGAGACGCAAACGAACGGCGAGGGACACGATGCTGGCGACCTCGGACAGGCTCGGCCGGCCGTAGTCCATGACGTACGCGGTGGTTTCAGAGTCGCCGGTGTCCATGCTGTCCAGGAAGGCGGCGACCATGTCGTCTTCCCATTCCTGCCGGTAGGCGGCGGGCAGCAGCCGAAGAACGAACCGGTAGCGCTCCTCCAGCCGGCTCACGACGGCGTCCCCGTGATCGGGTTCCGCCGCTCGCGCAACCGGGTCGAGGCGAGGCGCGCGTTGGCGGCCAGCCGTTGAGCCTCTGCTTCGAGGGCATGGCGACCCCGCTCGGTCAACCGGTAGTACCGGCGTAACCGTCCTTGCCATGCCTCCTCGCGGTGCAGTTCGACCAGGCCATCACCGACGAGTCGGTCCAAGACCCCGTACAGGGAGCCGATCTTCAGCTGCACGCGGCCCCGCGACAGTTCCGCCACCTCCGCGACGATCCCGTAGCCGTGGCGCGGAGCGTCGAGCAGCGCGGTGAGGATGAAGAAGGCCGGTTCCGTCATCGCCCGAGAACTCATCCACCCAATATAGTGGAAGACAAGATATGCTGTGTGCCGGAAGCCGTGCTGGCGCCGGCGGGTTCACCGGGCCCCGGCACGCGCGGAGCCCACCACAAGAAGGAGTGATCATGGGCGACGGTGACGCGGCGGACGCCGGAGACCTGGGCGGGCCGGATTTCGCTCCTGCCCTACCGGCGGTGGAAAGCAGCGTCGTCGGCGCCCCACCCACAAACGGGGCGGCCATCGTCCTGGGTCCCGGATACAGCGGTCAGGTCCTACTGCCCCGGACCCCGCAACGGGTTCGGCCGCTGCCACCAGTCGCAAGCAGTGACCTTGGCGGCGCAGCTGGAGAGGATTCACGGGCAGCGCACCACGATCATCCGTAACGGGACCGGACGCCGAGCAAACGACCGCATCTCGGCTACTTGTTTCATCGACCTACGACCGTTGCCCGGCCAGGCTTCGGTCGAGGCGCCCGGGCTGTCGCTCTCATTTCGGCTGCCCACGTTGGTCGTGTGGCTCTCATTTGGCCAGAAGCGGATGCCTCATGCGGTCGAGGGCGGCGGGCCCGACCACTACGGTCGGGCCCGCAAAATAGCTCGGTGCTCAGGCGGCCATGCCTGTCGGCGCAGCGGGTATCTGGCCGGCGGCGACGACCGCAGCGCGGGTCCGCGCCCGGTGTGAGGCACTCGCGGCCAGTTCCGCAGCGGCCTGCGGGGACGGCACACCAGTGAGCACACCGGTGACCAGGGCCCGGGCGAGGCGCTCGTCGATGCGCCGCACCCGCATGCGCAGGGCGTCGACGGTGATGCCCATGGCGGCGGCGATCGGTTCGATCGCCCGCCGGCCCAGCCGCAGGTCGATGTAGGGCTGCTCATCGCAGGCGTCGAGAAGCCCGAGCGCGACCGCCCGCCGCACGAGCAGGTCGGGATGACCGTAGGGAACAGCGGGAGTGCGGGGCCCGGCTACGTGTTCCACATCGTCGACGGGCATCGCCTCACCGACACGCTGGCGCAGCGCGAACCCGGCTCGCCACCCGGCCATGCACAGCGACGCGTATGGCGCCGGCTTGGACAGGTCCACCCGGTCGCGCAGCGCCGCCAGGAATCCGGTGAGGATCTCGGCGTCAATGTCATAGGCGTCGCCGGACCAGCCGGCACGTAGCTGGCCGGCGCAGCGGCGCAGCGCCGGCAGCGCCATTCCCGCCGCAGCGACCACCCATGCCGGCCCCTCCAGCCGCGCCCGCAGGACCAGCTGCCGCCAGACGGCATCGCGTGCCGCGTAGGCGCGTGGGTGCGTCAGCAGCCAGCGGCGAAGTGTCGGGAGCGTCATGACGCCGCCCGGCAGGCCGGTGTCACCGTCCACCCCGTCAAGATCGAATGTCAGCGGTTCGGGGTCGCGTGTGAGTGCCGTGAAGGCGGCGTCGATGGCATCCAGCGGCGAGTCGGGCCAAATCGTGTCGGACGAAGCCATCTCAACAACTCCCGGTAACGAAGAAGGTCGACAGCACGCCGATGCGTGTTGTCTCGCGGTTGCGGTGACAGCGATTGCGCCACGACGGCCTGACAAGGCTCTGACACCGCTGCTGACCGAGGTCCCACCGGCGACGCGACATCCGCGAGCCGACAGGACGGGGTATCCGACACGACCTGACGGCATCGGTCATCCCTGATCGCGTCGACCTAGCCGGCCACCCCTCACCTGCGTGTTCCGCTGCCGCTTTCCCTTGTCAGAACGGCCAGTCGGCGAGGCCGGATGCCGGACGCCTGACAGGCGGGCGGTCTGACAGACACCACTGTCAGGCCCGGCGGATCTGACAGCCGGGGCCGTTGTCAGATCAGTAGAGTCGGACAACGAGCGGCGGACAGGCCGCCGTCGTCCAACACGGGGTCGGCGTGACGCGACGCGGGCTGGCATTGGCGCCGGGATGACTCTGACCGCCGCGCGTCCGTCGGCTGTCACAACCCCCCGGCGCCGGCGCAGCCACGGTGACAGAGCGGTGCAGGAGACAACACCGTGACCGACCGCGCCTCCTGTCAGCGCTGTCAAGCCTGCACCCTTCGCTGTCAGAGGCGTGTCAGACACCGGGGCGTTCGCCAGAGCTGACAGCGCCGGGTTTGAGGGTGTCAGCGCATCATCGCGCGGCGCGGAGCCGACATCACATGAGCGAGCACACGCCGCAGAACCGCAAGGACCCTGCCCACTCGGTCGGCCCGCAGCCGGTCGACCCGTACCCGATCGACCTGGTCGCCGGCGACCCGCCGGTCCCGATCACCGTGTGGCGCACCGCCCACGGTCCGTCAGACGTCGGCCGCAGCATCGGCGCCCGACTGGCCTACCGCCTCGTCGCCGCCTACACCCGCCCAGGTGATGTCGTCGTCGACCTCACCGCCGACCACGCCCTGGCCGCCGTCAGCGCGGCCGGAAGTCGCAGGCACCACCCGGCCTGGTTCACCGACGCGTCCAGCCTGATCGTCGGACCACCCAGCCCACCGGCGCGGCCCGACCCGGCCTCCCCGGGCGACGCCAGCAAGGTGCCGGACATGACCGCCTGGTTCGGTGATGACCTCACCGACCCCGCCCTACCCACCGAACCGTCCACATCCCCCGATCACACGCCCCTCCCCGGGGCGACGAGCCTGGTCGTGGTCTGCTGGCCGCTCGATGACGCCGACACGGTCAACCGGGTCCGGCTGGCGTGGCTGCTGACCGCGTGCGTGCGGCTACTGAGCCCCGGCGGCTGTCTCGTCCTCATCGTCACCGTTCCCACCGTCGCGACGGGCGGGCCGGAGGACTTCACCTCGATCGCCACCGCCGCCGCCGCGGTCGGCCTGGGCTACCTACAGCACATCGTTGCCGTCGCCGCCGACACCGACCGGGACGCGTTCGTCTACCACGTCACCGACGAGGAACTGCTCACCCTCACGCATCAAGCCGATCAGCGGCGGTGGGAGGTCGCGCACCTGCGCGTCCACGCCGACCTCCTCGTCTTCTCGCCGGTGGCAGGACCACACCGCGCGCCGGGACGGGGGTGAGCGCCGTGGCTGAGCCATCCGCGAGCCCCGCGGACCGCAACGGGCAGGACGAGGACACCTACCGCGGCCGGCACCGGAGCGACGAGGGCCGGCACCGCGACACCGACGGACGCCCCCACCCGGCCGTCCCGGAGGGCCTGTCGGTGTGGGCGACCGCCCAGCAGACCGGACCGGTGCAGCGGCGCGGCCGGTACCTGCCCGAGTCCGTCAAGCACCCCGCCAGGATGCTCCCGGCAATCGCCGCCCACGCGGTGCATGCCTACACCCATCCCGGCGACCTCGTCCTCGACCCGATGTGCGGGATCGGCACCACCCTCATCGAAGCGATCCACGCCGGCCGCGACGCCATCGGCGTCGAGTACGAGCCGCGCTGGGCCAACATCGCCGACGCCAACATCGCCCACGCTCACACCCAGGGTGCCAGCGCACGGGCGTCGGTGGTCCGCGGCGACGCCACACGACTCGCCTCGCTGCTACCCGCGGCATTGACCGGGCAGGTCGCCCTCGTCGTCACGTCACCGCCGTACGGGCCCACCGTGCACGGCCTCGTCCGCCCCACCCCAGATGGGGTGGCGAAGTTCGACAACGCCTACAACGACGGCGCCGACCGAGGGAACCTCGCCTACCGGGACCTCACCGGCCTCGCCGCCGGGTTCGAACAGATCCTGCGCGGCTGCGCAGCTCTGCTGCGCCCAGGCGGCACCGTCGTGGTCACCGCCCGACCGTGGCGAAAGAACGGCCAGCTCGTCGACCTGCCGTCCGCGGTCATCGCCGCCGGCGTCCGCGCCGGTCTCGCCCCCACGGAGCGATGCGTCGCCCTCCTCGCGGCCCTCCGCGACGGGCACCTCGTCGCCCGGCCGTCGTTTTTCCAGCTCCAGCAGGTCCGCAAGGCCCGCACCGCCGGCACACCGCTGCACCTGATCACCCACGAGGACGTGCTCATCTTCCGCCGCCCCTAAAACTCCGCGGGTTCCGGCGAACCCGGGCGTTCGCATGGCGAACCCGGGTGTCCGGTGGGCTTATCATGCCGCCTGGATTACCCGGGTTCGAGGCGACCGGGGTGGTCGAGGTAGCGCTCGTGAGGGCGGCCTGGCCGGTTAGCGATCGGGTGGGAAGCATTGCCATCCGTCGCATACGGCGATTCCCGTGAGCAGGTCGAGTCGTATCGCCTAGCGGTCGATCATCTGGGCTTCTAGCTGGTGCGGTAGCCCACAGCCTGGTTGACCATGTTCCGGCATTATGCCATCTTCTTGGTTGTCTAGACGACCTGGAGGATTGATGGCTAAGGCGCCCTTGTACGTACGCATCGAACGCGAGTTGCGGACCCGCTTGGCCCGAGCGCGGCCGGGTGACGTGGTGCCTGCGGAGTCGGTGCTCGCTCAGGAGTTCGGGGTTGCCCGGATGACCGTGCGGGCGGCGCTCAACGAGCTGGAGTCCGACGGTCTTATCGAGCGGATCCAGGGGCGGGGCACGTTCGTGCGGCAGCGACCCGAGCCGCGTGCCGCCGGGACATTGATGAGTTTCCAGGACCAGGTGCGTAGCTGGGGCCGCACTCCGGCGTCACGCCTGGTGGAAGCGGAGGTGCGGGCGGCGTCTGCCGAGGAGGCTGCGGCGTTGCAGTTGACCGCGGCGGTGCCGCAGGTGGTCTCGATCGTGCGGGTGCGGCTGGCCGATCAGGTTCCGCTGGCCGTCGAGTACGCCTGCTTCCCGTCCCACCTGAGCTCCTTGCTCGACCTCGATCTCGAAGCCGGATCGCTGCACCGCGCCCTGCATGAGAGGGGCCTTCGGCCCACGCTTGGTTCGTCGCGGCTGACCGCGCAGCGGGCCGGCGCCGATGGAGAGTTGCTGCACGTCCCGGCGGACGAGCCGCTGCTGGTCGAGACCCGCCTCATCGTCGACCAGCACTCAGCGCCGCTGGAGTACACCGTCAGCCGCTACGTCGGCGAACGCTACGACCTGCACGTCACCTTCGACGTGCAGCCACCCCTAACAGGAGAAACCCGATGAGCATCGCCAAGATGATCGACCACTCACTGCTGCGCCCCGAACTGACCCTCGACGACATCAAGCGCGGCTGCGAGATCGCCGCTCGTCGCGAGGTCGCCTCGGTCTGCGTCCGCCCGTCCGACGTCGAACTCGCCGCAGCCGCACTGGCGGGCACCGGGGTCCTGGTCGGGACGGTGGCCGGATTCCCGCACGGCGACACCCGCACCGCGATCAAGGCTGCCGAGACTCGCGCGCTGGTCGAGGCTGGCGCCGACGAGATCGACATGGTCCTGCACATCGGTCGGCTGCGCGATGGTGACACCGGCTACGTGCTCGACGACATCGCCGCGGTCGTCGCCGCCGCGGGGGGCCGGGTGGTCAAGGTGATCCTGGAGAACGCCTACCTCACCGACGAGGAGAAGACGCTCGGCTGCCGACTCACCGAGCAGGCGGGCGCTCACTTCGTCAAGACCAGCACCGGGTTCGCCCCGGGCGGCGCCACCCTCGCCGACATCCAGCTGATGCGCGCTGCGGTATCCCCGCACGTCCAGGTCAAAGCCGCCGGTGGAGTCCGTAGTCTCGACACCCTGCTCACGCTGCACGAGGCCGGAGCGACCCGGTTCGGCGCGACCGCCACCGAAGCCATCCTCGACGACCTCGCCGCCCGCGAGCGTGGGGAACTCCCGGCCGCTACCACGTCGGCAGCAGATGGCGGCTACTGACGAAACGACCAAGGCGCGCACGCGGTAGCCGGATCATGGGACGCGGCTAGATGGCTCGTTGAGCAGGTGGGCGCGCGTTGGTGGCCTACCGGATCGCGGTGCCTTCGCTGAAGCCGAAGACGGCGGCCAGGTGTAGCGAGTCGGCGCCGGCGGTGATGGCTTCCTCGAGCTGGCGGTCGATGCGTAGCCGTTGCTGGCACCGTCGTTCGTGGAATGGCTCATGGGCCTACCCGCTCACTGGGTCACCGGCCCCACGCCCGATCTCCCCCGCACCGGCGCGTTGCGCGTCCTCGGCAACGGCGTCGTCCCCGCCCAAGCGGCGACCGCCCTGCGTCTCCTGCTCTGCCGTCATGCCGTGAGCGTGCCGAACGCGAACCGTCGGGTGATCGAAGGCCAGACCCACGTGGCCGCCCCCGGGGTGCTCGCGCCCGCGCTCGAGTGGTTCTTCAGCCGTTGACGACGGGCACCATCGGATGCGGGCGAGTCGGGGCCGCTAGCCCGCGTCGACGGCACCGGTCGGGGCGCGCATCCTCCCGAATGTGCAGCATACGCCGTACCCACCGTAGGAGGGACGTGGAGGCGAGCTGGCACCAGCTTGGACCGCCGCCATGGGCGCGACCTGAGCGGCCGCGCCCATGGACGGGTCTGCGCCTTGCTGTCACATCCGTCGGGCGCCCGGCTTACCGTCGTCGGTCACGAACGTGGCGAGGGTGTACATCGGTGCGTCGGGGTTCAGGACGGTGTCGGAGACTCGGAAGTCGACCCGCCACTGCTCCGGAGTGACGTCGACCTGCATGTAGCCCCGTTGATTGTTGGAGAACATCATGTGCGGGTTGTCCGCGGTGGGGCCGTAGATGGTCGTGGCGGGGCCGTCACCACCGCTGCTGATCGAGGTGCCAAGGTACTCGGTGGCCAGCGTCGCGGAGGTTGGGTCGCTGAAACCGGCCTTGAGATTGAAGACCCAGTTGCGGTGCGCGTCTCCGGTGATGACGATCGGGTTGGACGGCCTGTGCGTGGCGATGAACTGGAGCAGCTGGTCGCGGTCGGCGACGTAGCCCTCTCCCCAACTATCTACCGAGTCGTAGACCACTCCCGGTCCGGCTTTGTGGTCGAACGGCGCGAACTTGGTCTGGTTTCCGATGATGTTCCATCGGGCGGTCGACGTCGCCAAGCCTTCTTGGAGCCACTGCTCCTGGGCGTCGCCGAGGATTGTGCGGGTCGGGTCAAGGGCACCGGGGGAGTAGCCGTTGATGGCTTGGGAGTTGCTCCACTTGGCCTGGTCAGAGCGGTACTGCCGAGTGTCGAGCAGATGGAACTGAGCGAGATCGCCATAGCGCACGCGACGGTACAGTCGCATGTTCGGGCCGTCCGGCAGGGACGATCGCCGCAGTGGCATGTTCTCGTAGTACGCCTGATAGGCGGCGGCGCGACGGGCGAGGAACACGTCACCCGACGCACCGCCGCCGATGTCATTGGCGTAGTTGTTGGTCACCTCGTGGTCGTCGGGGATGACGATGAAGGGCGCCGAGCTGTGGGCGTCCTGCAAGTGCGGGTCGGTCTTGTACTGTGCGTGCCGGATGCGATACTCGGCCAGGGTCATGATCTCGACGTTGGGCACGTGGGGTCGGTTGATCGCCGGGTTGCCGGCGGAGGGTCCCTGATAGATGTAGTCGCCGAGGTGAACGACCAGGTCCAGGTCCTGGGTGGCGATGTCGCGGTAGCCGACGAAGTAGCCGGCCGGGTAGTTCTGGCAGCTGGTGACAGCGAGCCGCAGCCGTGCGACGGACGCGTCGAAGGCCGGGGCCGTCTTGGTCCGGCCCACCGGGCTGACTACCGGCCCGAAGTGGAATCGGTAGAAGTACTCGCGTGCTGGCGCCAGTCCGGAAAGCTCGACGTGTACCGAGTGACCGAACTCCGGTGTGGCCTCAACCGCCCCCCGGCGGATGATCCGGGAGAACCTCTCGTCCTCGGCTACCTCGTAACGGACCCCGAACGTCTCCGGGGGCATGCCGCCGTTGCCGTCTGCGGCGAGTGGATCAGGGGCGAGTCGGGTCCAGAGGACCACGCCATCCGGTAGGGGGTCGCCGGACGCTACGCCCAGGCTGAAAGGGTTGTCGAAGAAGGGCGGACTGGCTGCCGCCCCGGCGGGCCGGGCGACGGCGCCGCCGACAACTGCGGCCGCCGTTCCGAGTCCTCCCAGGGCCAACAGGTTTCGCCGGCTCAGGCCAGAGATGCTGGAGTGCGCGGCATCCGGGTGGCTCATATTGGTTTCGCCGTCCTTCCCATTCTGATCACAGGTCGGGGGCGACGTGAAGGTCAGCTGCGCGCCGGCAGCGTTGTTTACGGTCAGCCTCGACTGGGTGATAGGAGCGGGACCTGAGGTCCCACCGAGTCTCGGCCGCAGCAGCGGCACGCCAATCACCGCCAGCCCGACAATTTCGTGTCCGACCGTTGCAGGCGGCGGCACAGATCCGATCAACGGGACGCAACCGGCAGGGAAACGATGGCTTGACAAATGATCTTCAGTGACCGGACTCGCGCCCCTCGTAGTTTTGCGGCGCTGGCCTGGACACCCGTAGGGCCTCGCCCCTAATCGAAGCCCATCAGACTCAACCTGGGCTGAGGAGTGCCTGTCAGGGCTGAAGGCGAGCGCTGGCTGTCCCCAGCCGGCGCTGACAACTCGAGTCGATCCTGGCTACGCCTGCTGTTCGTGGCAGATGAGCTGTGGACAAACGGGCTCGGCTGACCGACAGCGGCCCGGTGTCGGTGTCGGCTCGGGGCGCGGACGGCGAGCAACCGGGGTGCCATGAGCGACCAACCCGGCGATGGAGCGGACGATCACGGACGCTTACGCCATGTCGGGTTCGAGGACCAGGAGGTGGACCAGGGGCCGAGGACGACTCGTTATGCGTAGGTCGGCGAGCCAACGGATCCAAGGGCGGCCGGCCACCAGCCTTCGACCCGCACCTTCACCAGTAACGTCGCGCCGTTGGAGTGCGGCATCAACCGCCTCAACCGAAACCGGGCCGTGGCCACCCGCTTCGACAAGCTAACCGTGCGCTACGGGACCACCATCCACCTCGCCGCCGTCAATCAATGGCCGCAGCCGACTTCGACGCAGGCGCTAGTGGCGACCTCACAGACATGCCGAGCAAGCAAAATGTGGAGGCACAGCGGGCCGCAGCCGAGCCGGGAAACCCTGAGACTAACGACGAGCGGGGAGGATTGTCATGGCGGACGAATACGGACGTATCATGGGTGATCCCCAGAACCCGGATGATTATTCGCGGATCATGGGCGCCGAGGCCAAGAACGATGACTTCGGTCGCATCTACTGGCGCACAAAGATCAAGCTGGCCGTCGCGATGGCTGTTTTGGGCGGCGGGTGCATCCTGTTTGGCCTGCTACTGCAATGGGTGGAACGGCATTGATCTTGGACTCATTGCCGAATCCACATCGTCGCCATCGATGAGTGGCTGCGACCGACGTCGACACAGACCCTCCGATCGTCGGAGGCTTCGTGCCCCCACCGCTGTGAACAGCAGCAAGATCGCCAGGTGCGGTGGTTGGCACGGACCATCATGCTGTGCTGCCCTGTAGAACGTGCCAGGTCTCTCCCGAGGGGCCTTGCCGAACTGGTCGGTGAACCGCTTGCCGTTGTCGGTGAGGACGTCTTCGGGCACCCCGAAGTTGCAGCGCGTCGGCGAAGGCCAGGCAGACGCCCCTGCCGGTCGCCCGACGCACGACTTGGGCGATGTCACGGCGCCATACGCGCCGGGCGGCGCTGCGTTCCAGCGCTTCGGCCAGCTCGTCGTCGGGTTTCGCTCGTCGGCCGGCGCGGTCCGGATACGGCCGAGCGCACGAGCGGATGCCGGAACCGGAGTTCGCCGGTCGCCTGCTGCAACGGGCTGGCCCGGACAAGCCCCTCGACCGCGGCGACCAGACATCACTCGGCCCAACCGCCGTCCCGTCAGCTCCTGCGCGGGTACGTGCCTCGCGGCCGCGCCGACATTCAGGCAGTCGAGGTCACTCTCCATAGCCTGTCTCACCTGGTATTCGAGGTCCTCAGGCAGGGCGTAGGTGCCGAGCAGGCCCAGCGCCATGAGCGTCTGTTGAACTTCGAGCGCCTCGACCTGCCGGAGGGGTCAACGCTAGGCGGAATTGGCTCGTCAGAGAAGTAGGCCATTAAGGAATTAGTAACTCCGTGCGATAGTCGGCCGCCAGCGTGGCAGCACGATTCTGGCGCTCGGCCTGCTCCTCGCCGGTGAGAGCCGGCGGCGCCGCCGTGGGACCGTCGACCGCGTCGCCCACGCGCACGAAGTACTCGTCCTGGCCAGCCGGGGCGCACATGCAAAGCATCCGCGCGGGCTGATCGAAGGAGTTACGGAAGAAATGCGGCGCGTTGGCCGGAATGTTGATCGTCTCCCCGGCCCGGACCGTAGTCCGTTGTTCCCGAATGGTGAACTCCACCGCCCCCTCAAGCAGAGTAAACATCTCCTCGAAGTCGTGCCGGTGCGGTGGCGGCCCACCGCCTGGCGGAACCCGCATACCGATCAGGCAGTACCGGCCGGCCGTCTGCTCGCCGCTGACGAGGATGGTGTAGGTGCCGCCAGCGATGGCAACATGGTCCAGGCTCGGATCATCGGGCCGGGCGTGGACGAGGGTACGGTTCGGGTCATCGGGTGGAATCGCGGCATTGGCCACCGGCTCTCTCCTCAATCGTCGGGCCTGGGCGTAAGTACCGCACAGGCCTCTAGCTAAACCGGCGCCCTCGGCTCCGGGTGCGCCACTCGAGGGCAGAACCGCTGACTTGAACCGGATTGCCGGCGAGGCGCTGCCGACGGCCCGATGCACAGATCGCCATCCTCAACCGGTTGGTTCGCCGAGGGCTGCGATGATGTCGCCGGTTGCGGTACTTCTCAGCTATATGGCGATCAGGCCGAGCCAGAGCTCCGACGCCGGTCGGTGGATCCCGTCGCACGCTGCCAGCCGCTGGCAGCCGGCATCGGCGAGCAAGTAGCGTCGTCGGTTGACGTTCGGGGTCGACCCGCACCAATGCCCGTGCTGGGCTCGCTGCCTGACGCCTCGGTTACAAGAGGAACATGCCGCTAATTCCGCTGCTGGCTCACGCGCCAGGTCGATAAAACGGGCGAAATTGGCGCGGGCAGGACAGTCATCACGCGACCATGAGCGGATGGGGCGACCATCGGAGCCGGCGCAGGCCGGGGGCATCCTGCGCGGCGAGGAGGACGCCCAGCAAGCCAGTTTCCTGGAGCTGTTCTTCGACCTGGTATTGGTCTTCGCCCTGGTCGGGGTCGTCAGCCGGATGGGGCCGGACCTTCTCTCCGACGACGTGGGCGTGCGCTGGCTGTCGCTGCTGTACACGTTCGTCCTGGCCCTGCCGTTGCTGTGGCTGTGGACCACCACCGCGTACCTCACCAGCCGGTTCGACTACCGCAACCGCTGGATCCAGCTGCTGGTCCTGGTCAGCGCGTTCGGCCTGCTGGTCATGGCGACGTCCCTGTACGACTTCGAGCAACGCGGCGCCACCTTCGCCATTGTGTACGTGATGCTGCACGTCGGACGCCCCTTGGTGCTCCGGCCGTTGTTGCGGGAGCACGAGAACGTACGGGCGCTCTACACCCGCCTGGCCATCTGGACCAGCATCTCCGGCGTCATCTGGCTCGCCGGGGCGGCGATGCGCGGAAACCACCGGATCGCCCTGTGGTCGATCGCCATCACCGTGGACCTGGTCGTCGCGCGGATCAGATGGCCGGTACCCGGAATGGGCCGCCCGCCGACCAGTGCGTGGGCGATGGCCAGCAGCCGATACCTCCCCGAGCGCTACCAGCAACTGTTGTTGATCGCGCTCGGCGAGACGGTGCTGTCCATCGGCCTCACCTACGCCAACCACCCCGCCACACTCGCCGCAAAGGCGGCCCTGGTGGTCACGTTCCTGTCGTCCGTGCTGATGTGGCGGATCTACTTCTATCGCGCTGGCCAGGTGTTGGCCGAAGCCGTCGAGAAGGCGTCGAACCGGGCAGCTGCGGGCGGGATCGTCGGCGTGGCCCATCTGCTCATGGTGCTCGGCATCACCCTGACCGCGGCTGGCTCGGAGATCGTGTTGGCGCACCCCTCCGGGCCCTCCGTGCCGGCCTGGCTCGCGGTCATCCTCGGCGGGCCGGCGCTTTTCCTGTTCGGCCGCAGTCGACTGGAACGGATCGTCTTCGACCGGCTCGCCGTGCGCCGGCTCGTCGGCATCGGCGTTCTGATCCTGCTGGCGCCGCCGCTGGTCTTCGCCCCGCCGCTGGTCGCCGCCGTCGCCGCTGCCGTCGTGCTGCTCGGGGTCGCCATCGCGGACGCGCGACGCGCCGCCGGGCGCCCACCGGAAGCCCCGTCCCCGTCCGCCTAGCAGAGGCGGTCTGCATCCAGTCCGCAAGAGGTCCACGGACGGCAGGGGAAGTGGTGAGAGACACCGAAAGGTGTTTCGGTGCTACGAGACCATTCGCGCCGCTTGCCGGATCGTCCGTCCTGATCTCGTAGCACGCAGGAGCAGATTGCTCCCACCGGCGAGCAGACCGGCAACTTCCCGCAGGCGTTGAGCCATCTCTCTCATCGGCGCAGTGCTGGACCTCGACCGACTGCTCGACGCCCGCCTATGAGGAGCCGTGCATAGTGTCGAGTGGGAGCGGGTTCGTTGACCCGCAACGGGTGCCGGCACCAATCACGCCGGTCGAGTTGATCCTCGAACTCGTGCGCGTGCTCTCGATGGAGCCACGGCAGATCCGCTGGCCCTGGCCTCCCATTATCGGGCGGGGGACGACCTGCGACAGGGATAGCAGCGAAGGCGACCGGCGGCAGGTTCGTTCAAGACGCGAATCGGGGAGCAGGTTGGGAGCAACAGGCAGCTCCGAACGGCCTTGAACGGCGCCCATCGGCACCGAAACGGCAATAAACTGCTCCCACCCCCGCCTGCGCATTCGGAGCAGATTGGGTGCAGACCAGCGAAGTGGTCACCCACTCGACGAGCTCACCTGGCCAGGGGTAACCAGGCCTTGCCATCCGGTCCTTCCCGCTGGCCCGTTCGGCGAGCCCGCTCGGTGAGCGGATTGATGGGCCTTCGGCGTCGGGTGATGGTCAGGTTGCCGCGCCGCGGGCGGGAAGGATCCTTCGACTTCCCGCCCGCGACGCGCGTCAGCTTCCCGGGAGTCGGATGACCTTGGCGTCGGCCCAGTCCGCGTGGTCGCTGTTGTTCGTGTTGCCGGCGTCGGTGACCCGCAGCACGAGCCGCTCGACGCCGAGGACGTCGAGTTCGACGCGTTGCGGCGGCGAGTACGGCTGCGCGCGCATGAGCCCGCTGTCGTAGACGACCTCGCCGTCGGCGAGCACCTGGAAGACGACCGACGCGTTGGGCGAGGTGCGCTGCACGTCGTCGATGCCGACGGTCGCCACGAACCTGGTGTCCGTCGGTTCGAGGTCGTAGACGACCTCCGAGTTCGCGTGGGTGCCGATGCCCTTGGCGTATTCCGTGCCCGCGAGGCGAATGGGGTTTCCCGACACGGCGCGGTCCTTCAGCACCGACCGCCACCCCGCGGTCGCGGAAACCCAGTCGCGGTCGCTCAGGTACTCGACGGGACCGTCGGCCGGGGCGGCCTGCTCCTCGACGACTGTTCCCGGCCCCTCACCGATCTCGTTCGTCGACGTCACCCGGTACCGGTAGGGCCCGCCGGTGGCGGCCCGGTCGAGGAAGGAGCCGCCGGTCAGGCCGGTGGCCATCGCGGTGAAGTCGTCGCTTCCCGCCGGTGCCCGGTAGACGGTGGACTCCAGCGCCCCCTCGGCCGCCGTCCAGGTGACGCCGACGGCGTCACCAACACGGTACGCGGCCACCGGGGAAGGCGCCCCGGGCGGGGCCGTGGGCATGGTGCGAAAGCGCCACTCCCCGCCGGGCACCACCAGTTCCTGCCCGGTTCGCGGGTTCACCGCCGTGACCTCCCAGTAGTAGGTGCGCCCAGCGTCGAGGGAGTCAATTGTCGCGGTGGGCTGCCGGACCGTCGTCTCGGCCGCCATGTGGGTCATGGCGGCGTCGCGAGCGACCCGCAGGCGGTACTCCCGGGCGTTCGCCGAGGGCTGCCACTCGAAGGTGACACCCGTGCCGGGCAGTCCCGTCGCGCCGTCGGCCGGCGAGAGCAGCGCGAAGTTCTGGGGGTGGGTGAGGATGAGATCTCCGTGCCGGTCCGGGTTCGCGTCGCCGCTCGTGGTGACGGTGACCGACGCACCGGCGGGAACCGTCAGCGTGACCTGGGAGAGTGCCCTGCCGTTCACGTGCACGTATTCGGGCTTCACGGGTTTGCCGTCGACCTTCAGCTTCGGCCAGCCGCCGGGGAACTGCACGGTGACCTCGAGCGGTTGGGGGCCAGCGTTGTGATTGACGACCGTCTTCGTCGTCCCGTCGTGGCGCACGCCGAAGTCGTGCTCGCCGACCCGGATGTGGTCGAGGTCGAGCCATCCGATCTCTGCGGGCAGGTGCGAGCGGACCGACACGGCGTGCTCGGGCGCGTTCGGCCGGACCCCGGCGAGCCCTTCGACGGTCTGCGACACGAGCGTGAAGCTCGTCTCGGGGTAGTCGCCGTTCGTGCCCTGCGTGGGCACCTCGTGGGGGAGGTGGAGCTTGGCGATGATGTCCTTCATCCAGGTCCACGCCTGCTCGTCGAAGCCGTAGTTGAACAGGGCGTCGGGCACGTACGTCGTCGCCTCGATGTTCGGAGGCCGGTCCTCGACGTACATGCGGTCGAGGTACTCGAGGTAGTCCCACGTGCGCTTGTCGCTGGCGTCGAGCAACTCCTTCAGGGCGTAGAAGACGGAGTTCTCGCGGCCGAAGCCGGTGTACGGCTCGTTCGCCGGGCCGCGACCGCGGACGTACTCCCAGGCGTCACGGACGACACCCCAGTCGTCCTCGAAGTACCGCTTGAGCGCCGCGGCCTTCTGCTCGAAGGCCGCGGCCGTTCCGGCATCGCCCTTCTCGCGGGCGAGGTAGGCGTAGGCGAGGTACGCGCGGTACTGGGACGCGAGCCCGTCCCCGGCCTCGATCACAGCCTGGTCGCCGCGCTCGTTGTAGCTCGCGGCGCCCTGGAAGATGCCGCGGCCGGTGCCCTCGGCGACACCGTTGGGTAGTTGCGTGTCGTGCAGGGCGACGAAGTCGGTCACCGCTCTGGTGTAGTACTGCCAGAGCACTGGGTCGTCGAGGTAGCCGGTGTCGCCCGTCCAGCGGTACTGCTCCTCGGCCTCCTGCACGAGTTCGAAGACCGCGGGCACCTCGCGTACGAAGTTCGTGTCGCTGCGGTAGTCGACGTTGTAGGGGCTGCCGTCGAAGTTCAGCGCCCAGAGCGGGTACCACGCGCGCGCCTCGTTCGCGGTGCTCGCGAAGGCGGTGAGCATGGACTTGTTCTCCTCCTTGAGGCCGAGAAGGTGCCCGCCTGCGGCCTGGTGGACGAAGTCCCGCGAGTAGAACGCGGTGCGGTGGGCGTAGCCCGCCCAGTACGACGGGATGTAGTCCGCTTCGCCCGTGCCGGGGTTGCTGCCGTTTCCGTTGACGGAGCCGTGCTTGCCGGTCTGCACGTGCTCGAGTGCGCGTGCCCTGGCCCAGTTGACGGCGTCGGCGAGCTGCGCCGAGGAACTCGCGACGGTGAGCGTTCCCTCGTCGGGCCCGGCCGTGGCGCCCGGACCGGCGGCGCGGGCCGCGGTGGCGACTGGCGTGAGCAGCAATGCCGCGACCACGGCCACGGCCTTGCCTGCGGTGCGCCGCCTCGGCGGCGGACTGCCTGGTGGTGGTGTGCGCATCGCTCTCCTCTTCGGTGACGGGATCGGGTCGGACGGTCGAGGGAGGCACGTGCGGCACCGGGCCACGCGGGCCCGGCGCCGCACAGCGACGCCGCGGGCTCAGGGCTGGTCGCAGGTGGTGATCGTCGGGCGCCACCGGCAGGCGAGGCCGGCGAAGCCGCCGTTGGCGATCACCTCGACGGGCAGGGTGTCACCGGCCCGCACGACCCGCTGGCTGCGCACGAGCCCGCCCTCGCCGTCGGTGATCAGCTCTACCAGCCACCGCCCGGCGGGCAGGTCCAGCGGTACGTTCAGGGTCCGGGCGGCACCGGCTGAACTCCCGCCCAGGAACCAGCGTTGGCCGCTGCGCCGGGCGAAGACGGCGTTGTCGGCCGGACGGCCGGCGAGAAGCCGGGTCTCGTCCCAGACGGTCGGCACCTGTTCGAGGAAGCGCACGGCCTCCGGCCGGGCGTCGTACGACTCGGGGGTGCCCGCGAGATTCTGCAGGCCGGACTCGAAGACGACCGACAGGCCCAGCTCGTTCGCGTCGGAGGTGGGCCGGGTCCGGTGGAAGCCCATCGGGGTGTAGTCCATCGAGCCGATCACGTTACGGGTGAACGGAAGTGTCGTGATGTGGCTCGTGGTGAGGCTGCTCTTCTCCGCGCCGTGGACGCCCTCCATGGTCATGACGTGCGGCCAGACCCGGTGCACACCCTTCGGCACGTTGGAGCCGTGGAAGTTCACGAGCAGCTGGTTCTGCGCGGTCGCGGGCAGGATCTCGTCGTACCACCGCAGCCGGTCCTGCGACTCGGAGTCCATGAAGTCGATCTTGACGCCCTTGACCCCCCACTCGTGCAGCGTCGGCAACCACTCGGCCCGCTCCTGGGCGGTGTCGAGGTCCCGGTAGTGGATCCAGACGAGGATGCCGACGTTGCGCTCCCGCGCGTAGCGGACGAGTTCCGGCATCCAGCTGTTGGTGCGCCAGTTCGGGTCGGTGACGTCCCACTGCTGCGGGTCGAAGTACCAGCCCGCGTCGACCGCGACGTACGGCCAACCGCGCTGCGCGGCGTAGTCGACGTATCCCATCTGGCGAGTCAGGCTCTGGCCGGCCCCACGCCCGCCGGCGAGCCAGGTCCAGAGCACCTGGCCGGGGTGTACCCACGAGGTGTCGGCTAGCCGCGACGGCGGCGCCAGGTCGTCCACGAGCGTCGAGGTGGCGATCGTGTCGAGGCCACCGACCACCATGACCCGCCACGGCGTCGCCAGCGGCCCGTCGACGAGGACGCTCTGGTCCCACAGCTTCACGTGGTAGGTGCCGGTGCCGTCGTGCACGAGGCTGCCGCCCGAGTACCGTCCGTCGAGGTTGGACTCCGCGAGCATCAGGTAGGTGCCGTCGACGTCGAACAGCGCCGGAGCAAGGTACTCCCGATCGTCCGCCGCGGCGGCGGTGGTCTGCACGTACGGGTTCTCGTAGTCGCGGCGGTGGTTCGCCAGCCAGGCGGTGCTGTCCGGGGGCACCGTGAAGGCGGACGCCTCGCCGAGCACCGATCCGTAGTCGCCGAGCAGTTCGTACCGGTAGGCGAGGCCGTCGCGGGCGGCCCGGACGACCAGGTCCACCCGGGCGCCATTCGCGCCGACGAACTTGAACCGCGCCTCCCTAAAGAGCGCGAGGCGCTGGGTCCGCTTGCCGACGGTCGTCGTGTAGCGCTCGACGTCGGCGCGGTCGCTGCGGCCGAGGAACCGCAGGCCGCCGGTCAGGTCGGCGTTCTCGGTCCGGATGCCCAGCGGGCTGGGCGCCAGCACGGTCCGGTCGCCGCGGGACACGGCCAGCGAGACGGTGCCCGCCGCCCGGTTGTGGATGACTTCCGCTCTCGGAGCGTCGGAGCCGGGGGCGGCGACGGTCCATCGGGCGCTGCCGGCTCGGGCGGGTGCCGCCGTGAGAGTTCCGGCCAGCAGCGCCGCGACGAGGGTGGCCGCGAGGGCCGCGATCCGCGCGGTCGAGCGGGCGGCGACAGCTGCCCTCGTCGACCGATTTGGTACGTGCGTCACAGGTGACTCCTCCTACGAATGGGGCGGGGAGACCGGTCAGTCGGCGCGGCGAGCATTGGCCGCGCACCGGGACGCTTCGGCTCGCCCACATCCGGCTGGATGCCACGTTTGCCGGACGTGCAGGACCTTTCGTCCCCGCTCCGAAAGGGAGCGTTCCTGGAGCGTATCGACCGAAACACGTTCGATCAAGTATCGACATAAACTAACATCCGACGTCTGATCACGGCGTTCCCGCTCCACCCGCACGGCTGACGGCCACAAAGGCCGATGCCCTGCCCGCCCCTGGACCGGGGTGAGCAGGGCATCGACGGTGGGTGGTGCCGTACCGAGGGTCAGCTCAGCGACAACCGGTCGAGATCCGGCGCGGAGTCCTCGTCATTGTGAACCTTGATGGTGTTCGCGCCCGCCCGGAGGGTGACGGGGACCGAGGTGGTGTAGGGCGTGTTGTTGCCCACGCCACTCACCGCGACCTCGATCGGGCTGCCGCCGTTGACCGTCACGAAGAACGACCGGTCACCGTTCACCGTGAAGTCGATGAACAGCGCGTGCTCGCTCGCCGTGTCGACGGTAACGTCCTCGAACAGCACGTACGCGTCCGCGCTGCCGCCGATGTTGCGCACCTTCTGCCCCCCTGAGCAGGGTGAGCAACTGGTGATGCCAGAGCTGCCCAGCTGGTTGCGCGAGTCCTCGGCCTCCCGCATGAACACCCGGTCCGCCGGCCGCAGCTGCACCCGCAGGTCACGGCTGACCTTGTTCGGCCTGCCGAGCGTCTCGAACGACGCCACGACGGGGATCTTCGCCGAGCTGACGTCCGCGCCGGCCGGCGACGTGACGGTCCACCTGCCCTCCAGCACCTGGCCCAGCCGCATCTCCCTCGACGTCACCGCGGCACCGGTGACCGACCAACCCGCCGGAACCACCGGGGCCATGCTGACCTCGTCGAGCGCGTCGTCGACGTCGAGCCGCAACCGGGCCGTGACGGTCACCGACTGCTGCCCCGGACCGACCCACTGCACACCGGAGGGTTCCACGGTCATCGTCGTCCGGGGGACGTACGACGCCGGCGGCAGCGGCCCGACCGAGATCCGGTCGACCCCCGGCCCCCGGGCGGCAGAGCTGAACACCGTGACGGTGTTGGCGCCCGCCCGCAGCGGCACGGCGACCGCCGAGGCGACGGGCACCTCGGGGTTGTCCGCGGCGACCGGGACGTCCACGGCGGTCCCGCCGTTGACGCTCACCGAGAGCGAGGACCCGGCGCCAGCTCCGGTGTGGTCGACCTGCAGCCGGTAGGTGCCCGCCTCCGGAGCCGTGACGCCCCGGTAGGTGACCGATCGACGGGATCCGGTGGCGGATCCGGGTGGGCGCTCCGTGGCGGGACGTGCCACCGCAGTACGGGTCCTGGGCGGCGGTGTATGCCCTGTTCCGCAGGTGGCAGCGCGACGGCACCTGGAAGCAGCTGCTGACCGCGTTGCAGACCCTTGCGGACGCGGCCGGCAGGGTCACCTGGGACGTGTCGGTCGATTCGACCAGCGCTCGGACCCACCAGCACGCGGCCGGGGCGAGGAAAAGGGGGATCTGCAGGCCGAACCACCCGGCGGTGTCAGCGTCGAGCCGGACGACCATGCGCTGGGCCGGTCCCGCGGCGGGTTGACCACGAAGCTGCACCTGGGCTGCGAGCAAGGCCAGGAACCCCTCGCGATCGTGCTGACCGCCGGGCACCGCGGCGACAGCCCGCAGTTCATCCCGGTCCTGGCCGCCATCCGTGTCCCTCGCCTGGTCACCGGCCGTCCCAGGACTCGCCCGGACCAAGTCCTGGCCGTCAAGGCGTACACGTCGAAAGCCAACCGGGCCTACCTGCGCCGGCGCGGGATCGCCTCGACGATCCCCAGCAAGCTCGACCAGGACGCCCACCGGCGGGCCAAGGGATCCAAGGGTGGCCGAGCTCCAGCCTTCGACCCGCACGTCTACCAGCAACGTCACGCCGTGGAGTGCGGAATCAACCGCCTCAAACGCAACCGGGCCGTGGCCACCCGCTTCGACAAAATCGCCGTCCGCTACGGAGCCACCATCCACCTCGCGGCCATCAACGAGTGGCTGTGACCGACTTCGACACAGGCCCTAGTCACTGCCGCAACCACAACTTGCCGGCCTCAACATTCTGTTGAGGCCGGCAAGTCCGGCGGCCCGAACTAACCACGGAGGTCGCCGATGACTGACGACCAACCTGGGGCTCCAACGCCCGGATCGGTGCGCGGGAGGTGGCGTGAGTGACCGCATTCCCGGGCTGCGGATCGGGTCGCTGTGCACCGGCTACGCGCAATCCAGGCGGGTGGTGACAAGGGTCGATCGGCCGTCGTGTCAGTGCGATCCGGCAGACGGTGCTGGCATGGCGTGCGCCATACCTCTCTGTTGGGGTCGAGGCGCTGGGCGGGCGTGCGGGCGACGTGAGTTGTCGTCCTCATGCGGCGCCCCGACTGGTGGTGATGGTCGCGATCGCGAGAAGGCCGGAATAGGCGGCTAGGCCGACGATGAACCAGGTGAGGCTCGAGTGACGTTCGGGTGTCAGTTCGTCGATGAAGACGTTGAGCAGGATCCCGCCGCCCAGGAACGCGGTGAGCAGGTTCATCAGCACGCCAGTGGGCTGCGCGACGACAGCGGTCAGCCAGCCGCCGCCGGCGCCGGCGACGAGGACGAGGCGCCACCGGGTGGTGAGGCTGACCGGGAAGTGTTCGGCCAGCACGCCGTCGGTGGCCAGCACGTGCAGCCCCATAGCGACGGCGAACAGCACTGCCGGCCCGAGCCCGGCGTCCAGCTTGGTCGCCAGGGTGTACGTGATCAACGCGCTGTAGAGGGCGAAGAAGCCGAGTTGGAACGCGAAGACCACCCGGGTGGGCTCCTGCTTGTGGCCGTTTGGGCGATGGGTGGCGCGTTCCAACACGTAGAACGTGAAGAAGCCGATCAGCGCCACCAAGAACAGGATGAATCTGCGCGCCGGGGTGGCCTCGACCGTTTCCTCGAGCACGTGGGCCACGGCTTGGTTGCCCTCGGCGAGGCGCGGCAGCAGGTACAGGAAGACGTACGCCGCGGCGATGCCGCCACCGAGCGAGGTAGCTGCGTGGGTGGACACCGGGAGCCGTCGGCGGATGTGCGGCGCGAGCAGGTGAAGTGCCCCCAGAACGAGCGCCACCAGCAGCGTCGCCCACAGGCTGCCCTCCCGGGTGAGTGTCACCGGAGCGTGCGGGAGCGAATGCCTGCCTGTTGCGGCCCCTGCCTGCGCATAGTTGCGATCCTTTCGAGCCGGCCCTACTCGCTCGCCAGAACATTCTCTGCGAAACCGGACTGGTCGGGTGGCCGTTCCTGCGGGTTCGCCACCGGGGCCGACTGCCCTCGGGGGCTGTTTGTACGCCAGCCAGCCGGTCAGGCTCCTGCTCGGGACTTCTTCGTGGGTGCAACTCCCGCGAGCCTTCGTCCGGTTCGCCGGCCGCCTGTCTCATCGCCGGCGGGCGGCGACAGCCTGGCTCGTAGAACATCGCGCGCGCGGGGACTAGCCGCGGGGGCGCTGGCCAACGTGGGCCCGGCCGGTAACGGCGCCTTTGACTGCGGCGATTCGAACCGCGGCGCTGACAAGGAGGGCGCGTTCGGCGGTGTACGACACGGCTGGTAATCGTCCTCGCACCGAGGGTCAGCCGAGCCACCCGGAGAGATCACGGCGGATTCATGCGAGATGCGTGGCTTGACATCAATATAGCCGTTGACTGCGGTGACAGCTGGCCGGGCGGCGGAGGGCGATATGTTGGTGGAGTTGCTCGCACGGACGTCCGTCATTCCGTGTGTTGGACTGAGCCAGCCGCACCGAGACACAGCTTGCCGCACGGCGCCGCACTCGGCGTGAGACGCCGGGCGTCCTGGTGGATGAAATGGTCGCCCAAGGCTCGTGCGCGGATCGCGGCGACTCGCCACCCTCGATGCAGCCCGATCCGGTGATCGCTCTGGGTTTCCCCTGCGCGACGTGATGGAGTCGGAACCCTGAACGCGTGGAGAAGCGATCTGGACGACCGGCGCTGGGACGCCTGCTGTCCGTCGGGCGTGCCCTGTGGTCGCTGGCCATCGGTGTCGTCGCCGGGGTGGCCACTGCGCTGGTCGGGGCGCCGGAGTTGACGCCGCTGGTGATCTGGACGGTCGCGGCGGGCACGATCCTCGTCTGGGTGTGGCGGGCCTGCTGGTCGGCGAGCCCGGAGCGCACGGAGCGGCTTGCCGAGGCGGAGCGGCGCTCGCGTTCCACCGACTCGGCGATCCTGATAGCGTCCGTGATCAGTCTCGCGGCCGTGGCCGAGGCTCTCGTCCGCGCCTCGAACCAGCAAGACGCAGTGGCTGTCACGCTGGTGATCCTGAGCGTCGTCGCGGTGGTCCTGGCGTGGGCGCTGGTGAACAGCGTCTTCGCGTTCAAGTACGCCCGGCTGTACTACCGCGAGGACGGCAGTGACATCGACTTCAAGCGGGAGGACCGGCCGGCGTACGCCGACTTCGCGTACATCGCCTTCACGGTTGGCATGTCCTTCGGCCCGGGGGAGAACGAACCGACGAGTAACCGCATGCGCCGGGTCGCGCTCGGGCACGCGCTGCTCTCGTACGCCTTCGGAACCGGCATCCTGGCCGTCGCCGTCAACCTGGTCACCAACCTGGGTCAGTCATGACCCCGCCGATCGTGAACAGCGCCCGCTGCTGGAAAGGATCCGCAAGGGTGAGATCGAGCTTCGTCATTACCCATACGATGGCGCTCACGACGCCTCGTACGGCGACGACACCCTCAGCAACGGGTAGGACGAGTGCGTCGAGGCGGTACTGAAGAAATAGCTGGGGTGGACTAAAGGGCTGGTCGCGCCGGAGAGGACCGATGACCGCTCGGATCGCCACGCGCCCTTTCCGAAAGCGCCGCATGGCTGCGAGCGGACGGATGTGTATGGGATGACGGTCGCCTCGGGCAGGGAGGTCAGTTGATGAGCACGAGGACGATCCTGGCGGTCGCGGTGGCCGTGGTCGTCGCGGCTGGCCTGCTGGCCGGCGGTCGGGTCCAGCGTCGGCCAGGTGGTCGTCGCTACCGCTGGCTGCTCGCGCCGCTGTACCGCGCATCCCGGGTCCCCGCCGTCGCGGTGCTGCTCCTCGCGGCGCTGTACGCGGGACTCCGCGCGCACCCGGGCGTCCGGCGCGTCGTCGTCGTGCTGTTGATCGCGAGCGTGGCGTGGCTGGTCCTTCGCGCCCTGCATGTCGCAGAGCGGGTCGCGTTCAGTCGGCTCGCAGGCGAGACGCGGGCCGACCGTCGGGTCCGGCGTGCCCGCACCCAGATCCGACCGGTGCGGCGCCTCACCTCGGTCATGGTGACGGTCGCGGCGATCGGCCTGATCCTCACTACCTTCCCTGCCCTGCGCACCATCGGTCTGTCCGTGCTGACCTCGGCGGGTGTCGTCGGCGCGCTGCTCGGCCTGTCCGCGCGCACCGCCCTCGGCAACGCCTTCGCCGGCATCCAGGTCGCCTTCGCCGATGGCCTCCACGTGGGGGACGTCATCGTGATCGACGGGCAGTGGGGGCGCGTGGAGGAGGTGAAGCTGACGAACGTGGTCATCCGGCTCTGGGACGACCGGATGCTCATCCTGCCCACCACCTGGTTCACCGAACACCCCTTCCAGAACTGGACCCGGCACGAGACGCGGGTGATCGGCCAGATCCGGATCCACGTCGATCACACCGCCGACCTGGACGAAATCCGTGCCGAGACGAGGCGGCTCGTCGAATCGTCACCGCTGTGGGATCGGCACCAGTGGGTGCTACAGATGGTGGACGCGACGCCCCAGACCGTCGTCGTCCAGGTCCAGGCATCGGCGGCCGACGGTCCGAGTGCGTGGGACCTCCGCTGCGACCTGCGCGAGGGCCTCATCCGGTACCTGCGCGATCACCACCCCGAGTGGATGCCCCGCACTCGCAGCGAGTACCACCCCTGAGCCGCACACCCGCCTCGCTCCCTTCCCGGTGGTCGGTCAAGCGGCGCCAGCGGCGGCCGGCAGCCGGAGGCGCGGCACCTCCGGCTGCCCGTCGACAGGGTGCCGCGCCCCCTCCGCGGCCTCCCGGGCGGCGCCGGTCAGCCGCCCGCCGTGCTGCCGCAGATGCTCGTCCCAGGAGGGAACCAGGTAGACCTCCGCGAAGCGGTCAAGGCACTCCCTCGTGGAACAGCCCACACCGCCCCGGTCCGCTGCCGCGAGCCGGACCTCGTCCACTTCGCCAAGGAAGGAGCAGGTCACCCGTGAGCTGTTCGTTCAGCTGTTTCAGCTGCCGGCGCTGGCTGGTGAGCGCGACCAGGCCGGGCAGCTTTCGGTCGGCTCGCCGCCTGGGTCAACGACCTCGGCGTACTCGCCAGCAGATTGACCCGTGCGGCGGGGAAGCCCTTGGCACCGTTCCTCAGGCGTTCTCGCACGTCGGCCTCATCCTCGCCGGTGACCAGGTCGAAGCCGCGCGGCTGGGCCATCCAGGCGTTCGCGGAGACCACGAAGGCGGATCGACCCCTACACTGTGCCAGGAAACCGGAGGCTATCGGGCGAATCGAATTTTTTGCGTTTAGGTACCACGTCGGACGTTGATCAGCTTTGCGGCTGTTGCCCCTGCAGTCCTATCAGCCGCGCCGTGACCTGCCTCAGTGGCTGGCTGCTGTTGACGATCTTCTTCATCCGATGCCACGCCGCTCGGGCCGGAGATCCGCCCATCACGCCACCCATACCCCCCGCACCGCCGCCAGCCGCCGCCGGGCGGTTCTGAGCCAGTTGCTGGGTGGTCTGTCCGAGCTGTTGACCGACCTGCTGGGTGGCCTGCTGCAGCGTCTGCGACAGCGGCCCATTGGGTCCCAGCGCCTCCTGCGCCGTCTGCCCGACGTGGTCCAGCGTCCGCGCTAGCGGCCCCTGCGGCCCGAGCACCTGCTGAGCTGTCTGCCCGACCTGGTTAACGGCGGTGTCCACCGTCTTCGCCACCGACTCGATGATTTGAGGGTTGCGCTCGATGGTGCGCAGGGCGCTGTCGAGAATGCCGCGGAGCTCTTCGAGCCGAACCTCGAGCATCGCCTGGGTTTCGACGCCCTTGATGTCGATCTTCACCGTGCCGAGTTGCGCGTGAACGCCCACGTCGAGCTGGAGCAGGCTGCCCAGCCGGGCTCGCAGTGAAACGGAGGCGTCCAGGTTGTCGACCTCGACGTAGATCTGTTCGACCTTGACCTGCGGGATCTGGAGGACGACGTCCGGGTCTGACATCGTTTTGCTGCTGTGCCCAGCGGCCGGCTGGGGAAGGCCGTGCTCACCGCTCTGTGGGACGTTGGGGCGCTTGCCGGGCTCGGCGTCCTTTTGCCCGCCGGCGGGACGCAGGTTCTGGCCCCGACCGGCGGCTTCCCCGCCTTCCTCGACGTCGCGCTGCCGATCGACCTCCTCGCGCGGTTGCGCGGGCGCCTTCCGTGCGCCCGTGTCCCGGCTCTCTGGTTCGGCCATCCCGCACTCCTCGGGGCCCCGCCTCGCATGGGGACCGGATGGGGCTCGCCATAGGTATGTGGCTCCGACCCTCGGCCCACCCCCTCGGACCGAGTCGCGGTCTACCCGTGTGCCGACGCATCAAACGGCTCAGGGGCGTGGCCGAGGAGGCGGCGAATCAGCTGCGCCGGCAAGCGAGGGGTGAGCAGGAACAACCCCGTCACCAGCGCCGGCCTGTGCCAGTCGCAGGTGGCCCGCCGCATCATCCACCGCCCTCCGCCACCACCCGCCTGAGGGCGGGCGAATTGCCGTTTCACCCCGGCGGGCGCGGGTACCCGCCGCAATCCGGTTCGAGAGGGGATCCGAGGTGAACTACACCGAGTTCATCCAGTCCGTGGCAGCGCGACCGAAGGTTCCGCCGGGGCAGGGGGAACCGCTCACCCGCGCCACGCTCGAGACGTTGGCAGAACGGATCACTGGCGGCCAGGCGAGGGACCTAGCCTCCCAGCTCCCTGAGGAGCTAGGAGGCCTGGTGCGTAGGCCCACCGAAGATCCGGAACGGTTCGGGCTGGCCGAATTCTTCGAACGGGTGCAGTCACGGGCCGGAGTGGATCGCCAGGTGGCCGCCGACGGAGCACGCGCCGTGCTGGACACTCTTCGTGAGTCGGCCAGCGCGAAGGAGTACGGGGACCTCGTCGACCAGTTGCCGCAGGAGTTCTGGCAGTTGACCGGGCCGGGCACGGGACAGCTCGAGCCGCGCCGGGTCGGCACCTAGCGGGCGCGGCTGCTCACGGTGACCTCCTCGCCACCCGAGGCCAGGGCGGCGCCGTGCCGCGCCGATCGGCCCGGTGTGGGACGCCAACACGTCTCGCTGATCCTGGTGATCACCCTGTGCTGGACCACCTTTCCGTCCGCGTTCGCCGCGTTCGCCTCCACTCTTTAAATCCCGCTGACCCTGGCCGCGCCGGGCATCATCGCTCATGGCGCGGCCTTCGCTCTCCGAACGGCCAGTCACACCCTCACCGAGCAACGCCTCTACGGCGCCACCTTCGCGCCCCCCTTGGTGGCTAACCCGTTCTTCCTCAGCAACATCGTCGGCGCGGTCACCTCCGGTCGCGTCCCGCCCGGCATCGCCGAGGGTGACATCTAGCGCTGCTGGCTCAATCCCACCTCCATCTACACAGGGCTGTTCGCGATCGGCGTGTGCGCGTACCTCCCCGCCGTCTACCTCATCCACGACGCGCGCCACCGTGCCCTGGTCACCGGCATGGTGGTGGGCGTCGGCCCGGCTTGCCGTCGTCGCCGCCGACGCGCCGGACCTCTTCGCCAATCGCCGAGGATGACCAGAATCTGCACGATTGAGTCCTGTGCGATCGGCTGATGCCCGGCGTAGGGCGTCCTGGTGGTCGCCCGATCGGGATGAGGCGGGGTCACCCACCGCTGCAGGAGCATGTGGGCAAGGCGCACCGAAGCGGCTCGTAACTGGTGCTTCGACGGCGATCCGAGGGGGAGGAACCAGGTGGAATACCAGGACTTCATCAATGCAGTGGCCACGCGGGCAGAGGTGTCGACCGATCAGGCGGCGACAGTCACCCGCGCGACGTTGCAGGCATTGGCAGATCGGATCAGTGCCGGCCAGGCTGAGGACCTTGCTTATCAACTTCCGGACGGGCTTGACGACTGCCTGCGCAAACCGTTTAGACAGGACCAGGTCAAGGCGTCGCTCGGGTTCGAAGATTTCATGCAGCGAGTGGCGGATCGCCAGGACGTCGACCCTGCGCTCGCCGATGCCGGGGTCGGCGCCGTGCTCACCACGCTCTGTGAGGCTGTCACCCGCGACGAGTTCGAGAATGCGCTGGCCCAGCTCCCGAAGGAGTTCCGGCAGGCCATCGAACCGGTCGCTGCCGGTGGCGGGCGGCGCTCGGCTCGTAGCACGCACAGTGAGCCGGCCGGCTGACCGGCCGTTGGTGTGTCCCGCCGCCTGGCCTGGGAGTACCCCGGCAGGAGGGGTCTGTCAAACGAACGGTGTAACTCGGGTTGTCGATAGTTACTTTCGGCCTGAGGACAGGCGTCCTTCGAAGGCGATCTCGAAGGCGTTCAGGGCTGGTTTCCAGCGCAGAGTCCATCGCCGGCGGCCTTGCCCGGTCGGGTCGAGGCTCATCACCGCAAGGTAGACGCACTTTGAGGGCGGCGGCCTCGTTGGAAAAGTGGCCGCGGGCTCGCACGGCTTGGCGGATGCGGGCGTTGACGCTCTCGATCGCGTTGGTGGAGCAGACGACGGTGGGAATCTCCGCGTCGAATTCCAGGAACGGCACGAACTCCGCCCAAGCCTGCTTCCACAGCCGGACGATCGCCGGATACTTGCCGCCCCACGCCTCGACGAACTCAGCGAACCGGGCCCGGGCGGCCGACTCGGTCGGCGCGGTGTAGACGGGCTTGAGGACCTTGGCGATGGCGTTCCGGTGCTGCCGGCCGACCGGAACGAGGCTCGCAGCAGATGGATCACGCAGGTCTCGCTTCCGGCCACACCTCGGCGATCGCATCCGGTAG
The DNA here is from genome assembly GCF_003626655.1 of Micromonospora costi. Lineage (GTDB taxonomy): Bacteria > Actinomycetota > Actinomycetes > Mycobacteriales > Micromonosporaceae > Micromonospora > Micromonospora costi. The sequence continues at coordinate 19,236 of NZ_RBAN01000002.1, read as the reverse complement.
GCCCTTGAGACCGTCGCAGACCACCATGCACGCGTCGGCGACGTCGCGGTTCTTCAACTCCGTCAGCACCTGCGGCCATCGCAAGCATAGGGAACGGCTCCGGCAACCGGTGCCGGAGGCGCGGGCGCGCCCGCTCCCCGCGCTTTCGAAACTAGGATCGAGGGAGGAGGTGCCTCATACCTTCGTGCTGGGGTTCAGTAGCCGAGGAGGAATAGCAGGCCGGCAGCGACGAGACCGGCTTCGACGATGTGGACGAACAGGCGTTCGCTGATTCGGTTGACTGTCCGTCTACCGGCCCAGGCTCCGGCGAGGGTAGCGGGAGCGAGGGCGAGGCCGAGGAGCAGGATCCTCGGGCTGAGCAATGAGCCGGCACCGTAGGCGGCCAGCTTGGTGAGATGCATGATTAGCGCGCAGGCGGCTTCGGTGCCGATGTAGGCGTTGCGGACCAGGCCGTAGGCGAGAAAGAACGGGGCGGTGAGCGGTCCCATGGAGCCCAGGAGGGCGGAGCCGAGGCCAGAGGCGGCTCCGACGGCGACGAACGCGCCGGCCGAGGGTGTGCGTGGGTGGGGGTTGAGTCGTCGCCAGGCGACCACGATGAGGAGGAAGACGCCCAAGAGGCGTTTCAGTGGGACCAGTGGCGCGGCGGCGAGCAGGAGGCCGCCGGCGAGGGCGAGCGGGATCGCGCCGAGGGCGAATCGGCCCATGATCGGCCGATTGAGGTCATGCCGGTTCAGCCAGACGCGGCTGCCGTTGCTGGACAGTTGGGCGAGGGTGAGCACGGGCACGGCCGCGCGGAGGCCGAACAAGGCGGTGAACACGGGTAGTAGCAGTACCCCGCCACCGAAGCCGGCGACGGCTGACAGCCATGCGAGGAGAAAAGTCGCCACCGATGCCACGGCGAGGGTGGCGGCCAGGTCCAGGCTCATCCATTGCTCCGGTGGCGGTCGTTAATCCGCTGATCCGGGCTTGGTGACGTGTCTGTCCCCGGCGGTTGGAGATGCGGTGAGGCCGGTCAGGCGGCAGAGGGCGGCGAACCCGTCGTCGGTGCCTGGCCAGTGGGCTTTGACCGCGTCGAGGCCGGCTCGGCGAACGGTACTGCGCAGGACGAGGGCTACGACGATTGCGTCGTCGGCGTAGCCGAGAACGGGGATGAAGTCGGGGATCGGATCGATCGGTATGGCCAGGTAGGCCAGCAGCAGGCCGATGCGGATTCGCACTCCTCGGGGCAGAGTGTGGTCGGTGGCCAAGCGGCGCAGTAGTCGTAGTAGGTCAGGCAGCAGCCGCAGTGCCTCGCGCAGTAGTGGACCTTTCGGCTTGGCGAGCAGCAGGAGAATGACCAGGCCAGACCAAGCCAGCAGAAGCGCGGTCCCGAGGCCGATGAGTATCTGCCAGTACCAGTTCATGGTGCTTACCTGCCCTTGGACGCGTTTGCGGTTGCTGCAGGTGGGCTGGGCGGGTGGTTCGTGCCGGTCTCGGCGGACAGGGCGGCGGCTTCGAACTGGGCGAGCGCTCGCGCGCATTGGGCGACCGCGGCTTCGGCGGCGGCTCGGCCAGGGGCGTTGAAGTAGTCGCGGGCAATGATCTTGCTTAGCCAGGAACGGAAGCGCTCCAGGTCGGCTTCGGATTCTTCGACCTCGGCGTAGCTGGCCCGGCCGCGCGCTGTCTCGGCCGTGATCTCCGCCAGCATGTCGGGGGTGCGCTCGACGACTTCCGCGTACTCGGCGTCACGAGCGGCGTTGAACTCGGCCACCAGCGCGGCGCGCTCCCGCGGGTCGGGCACGGTGATGGTGATGGCCCGTCCCGTCCCCCCTTCGCTGGTGACCCGGGCGAGTAGTCGACGTATCTGCCGAACCGGGAGTTCACGCGTAGGCAGGAGGCACACCGACTGCTGGAGGTAGAGCGCTCCGAGGGAACGCAGCTTGCGCCAGACGTGCACGCGCAGGCTTGGAGGGCCACCGGCGGTAGACACGCTTACGAGCAGGAACTGCTCGGCCTCCTCGAAACCGTCGTGCATGTAACGAGCGTAACACCCGGTCGCCGCACAAGTAACCGGCCACGAGCGCTGGTGACCTCTTCGGCGGACCCGAAGGCGTCACGGCCGATGGCTGTCGGGGCAGCGAAAAGTCCACTTGTGCCGAGAGGGGTTCACTGGGTCATGCGATGGTCCTCCGATGCTTGGGAACAGCCCGCGAATGCTCATGGGTCTCAGATCTCACATGCGGCGGATCGGTGGGCGGGCGCTCGTCACACAGGCCGCAGCGCCCAGATCAGGGTGGTAACCCTGGTTAGTGGCCGAGAAGACGGTAACGGAGGTGAACGACGCCGTTTCGGAACCGGCGCTCGTCGAGGAGCGCGAAGTCGGTGCGTACGCCGGTAGGCAGCCCCGGCTTGCCGCCTCCGACGGCCGTGGGCCAGACGAACAACTGGCACTCGTCAACCAGCCCAGCCCGCATGGCTTGCGCCGCCAGGTTGGCGCCTCCAACGGTGATGTCACTGTCGTCCGTGGCCTTCAGCTGGTGTACGGCGGCGGGGTCGAAACGGCGCTCCAAGCTGGTGCTGGCCGTTGACGCCGCGGTGAGAGTCGTGGAGTAGACGACCTTGTTCGCCGCTTGCCAGGCGCTCGCGAAGTCAGCCGTGAGGCCGGACTGCGCGGCTAGAGCAGGGTCGGTTTCCCAGACAGCCATCATCTCGTACAGGCGCCGCCCGTAGAGGAACGTACCGACCGACCGCAGGAGGTTGGTGGTGAACGTGAACACGTCGTCGTCGCGCGGGAACCAGTCGAAGCCTCCACTCTCGTCCTCGATGTAGCCGTCAACCGACACATTGGTCACGTAGATCAGCTTTGCCATGCCTCTACCTCCGGTGCACGTAGGACCCGATGGGATGTCACCCTCGCCTGCTAGCTGGTTGAGCGTCACGTCTGTTTCGGGACCGGGCAGACCTCTCCGCCTCCCGCCCGTTCTACGAACGACTCGGCCCGGATCCGACACCATCCCAAGAAAAAGATCCACGGGATCGTCGGCTGGGTCGGCGCACGCCAGCGGTGTCCGCTTCTGCCGCGATCCGATGGCTACGCTACGTGACGGCTTTGCTTGGCTGATCGGCGTGCGGACATGCCAATGACCATGCACCCCGCGACGTAGTCTTCAACAGTGGACACAACGGCCCCCACGCCCCGCGTGCTGGTGATCGGGCTGGATCCGTATCGGGTGCCGGGGCCATGGGACCCCAAGCCAGTCGCAGACGGCATCGAAGTCGGGAGGGCCCGATTCGTCGAACACGGCGTGGCGGCTGTGTTCTGCCTGTTCGGCCTCGACGGCAGCGACGATGTGGAGGCGGTCGTCACCACTGCCCTTTGCGCCCAGCCTTGGGAGTGCGTGGTCATTGGTGGCGGGGTGCGCAATCAGCCGGAACTGTTCGAGCTGGTGGTCAATCTGGTGCGGCGACACGCGCCCGACGCAGCGATCGCATTCAACGCCACCCCGTCGGAAACCTTCGACGCGGCCGCCCGCTGGGTTGAGGTGCCCGGATGATCGCTCATGCCGCGATCCGCGAGGGTCTTAGAGCCGGTGCCGCCCGCCAGCTGTAGCCACTCACCGCGGTGAACAAGCCCTGCTGCGCCAACCCCTCTTCGGATCAGCCGCCAACGCCGACTGCGCCATCTGCGGTCAGACGTATCCCGTTCGTTTTCTCCGCGCCGGCCACATCAAGGAGGCGCGCCGCCTGCACGGAACAGGAAGCACGCGACCTCGACCACTCGCCATGCCGCCATGCCTGTTCGGGTGCGACGCCCTCTTCGAGGCTGGCTACATCGCTGTCGACTCCACCGGTTAGCTCGTCATCGAGCCGGAGACCGGCTGGTCGATCGGCGGCGACCCGGCGGGCGGCGTCGCCGGCCGTCGCGGCGCCAGGACCGAGTTGCACATCCCGCTGGTGCTCTCCGGCGCCGGCGTCCTGCCCGGTGTGCACCCCGTCGACCCGCACCATGTCGACATTGCCCCGACGATCGCCGCGCTGCTCGGCATCCAGCCGCCGTCGGGCGCGCAGGGTCGGGTGCTGAGCGAGTCGATCCGCGACTGACGCCAGAGCATCGCCGTGGCAGTGACCTCCACTGTCACGGCGACGCGTCGTCTCAGGACGTTCGCGCGGGACTCAGCGACTTCCCGTGGCTGCCGGGAAACTGGGCGATTGGAGGCCTGGTCAGCGGCTCCTTGCTGGTGCCCGTCTACGAAGGCGGCGTTCCGCCCGACGCACCGCAGAACAACCGCCCAATCCGGCGTCATGGTACGTAGCGGACGGGCGGCGGCGTCCCGGCGTGGAGTCGTGTGATCTGGCCGCATCGGTCGCGCCTACTTGGAGATACGGCGTGCAGTGCTGTGAAGATCAGTGGCTGGTGCCCTAAAGGTGTGTGCCTCGGGCGCGGACGGCAGCCTCCAACCGTAGGCCGGTACCGACGAGGACGAGGAGCCCAGCCAGGATGAATGGACGGTCGGTGGCGGTGCCGAGGGTAAGGACGGCGACGAGTAGTCCAACGACGATGGCGGCGGTGCCGACGTTTCGCAGGGTGAGGGTGGTCAACACGCCGCTGAGTGTGCCAGAGCACATGTTGTTCGCCGTCCGGCGCCATCCGGATCTGCCGCCGATCGCGCTTGCCAGCGAGGCGTTCTGAGAGACGGGGCGCTGCTTGCCCGTACGATCTCGGCCGTGCATACCACCCCGCTGGCTTCGATCGATATGGACGCGGTCTTCCCGCAGTTGCGTGCGTTTGCGCGGACGACCATCCGGCTGCATCCACGTAAGGGCTCGCCGTCGGTCGAGCAGAGCTCCGTGGGCGGGCCGCTGCTGTGGCCGGCGAACGAGCCCTGGCCAACCTGTGACGGTGAAGGTCTGGACGATCATCCCGCCGAGGCTGGGGTGCCACTCGTGCCGGTCCTGCAACTGCTCGCCGACGATGTGCCCGAGCTGCCATTCCCAGAGGGCTCGGACGTGCTGCAGGTGCTGTGGTGCCCCTTTGACCATGATCCCTGGAGTGCTCCGCTTCCGCGCTTGCGCTGGCGGCGACGATCAGCGATCGGACCCCGACTGGCGGCGATGCCCCCGCCACACGAGGACGCCGAAGCGTGGTATGTGCCCGACGCGTGCGTCGTCGATCCCGAGCGGGTGGTCGAGTACCCGTCGTACGACCTGCCGCGTGAGGTGCGGTCCCAGATCCAGCAAGCGGCGCGCCGGGTCGAGGCTGACCACGGCTGGGAGTACGACACCGACTTGGCGGTCGCCTCTGGGATCAAGGTCGGCGGCTACCCCGGCTGGACGCAGTCGCCTGACTGGCCGGTGTGCATGTGCGGGGTTCGGATGGAGCATCTGCTCACCATCGCCAGCTGGGAGTTCAGCCGGGGCGACGAGCGACGTTGGGTCCCGTTGGAGGACCGGCCGGCAATGATCGGCTGGGGCTTCGATAGCCCGGATGACCATCCGTGGCGGTCGCTTCAGAACCCGGCCGGATTGATGCTCGGCGACGCCGGCGGCGTCTACATCTTCGTCTGCACATCATGTCCAGCGCGTCCGCACGACCACCGATTCGACTGTTCCTGACCCGACAGGAGTCACCGACAGCGCCCGAACCGGCATCCGGATCTAGCCGCGAGGCGCGCTGTCATCAGGGTTCGGGCTAGCCGCCAGCGGAGTTCCCACGCGTCTTCGAATGTGGCTTGCGTGATGACGAATGGATTCCAGCCATCGTGAGGATCATCATCCAGGCTTGCCTGCCCCAGGCCACCGCACTGGTCTTCCTCATGTCCGGACCCGTACCGGAGAACCGGGCGGCGGGTTGCGGGCGGGATCGGCGGCTGACGGCGACGGAATGCCGTCGCGGGTGAGCGCCTCGGCGATGGCGAAGTAGCCGATGAGCGGATGGCTTGCTGCTACAGGTGCCCGGTGTCGTTGAAGCTGACCAGGGTGGGAGGCCGATCGGAATCCCATCGTGCGACGGTGATTCCGCAGTTGGCCTGGTTGAGGCCGATCCAACGCCAAACCGGGGCGTCGAGCATGTGACGCACGAACCAAGCGATCACGAAGTTGTGCGTGATCAGCAGTTCACACCGGTCCTCCGAGCCGACGGCACTGAAGTGCTCCACGGCGGCCCGCAGGGCGGTCGCGTCCTCGTCGCGCTCGTCGTCGGGCACGTCGTTAAGCCAGGCAAGCCACCGGTCGGGGTATTGCCCTCGCTGCGCCGAGGACGGCACCGGCGTTCGGTCTGCGGCGAAGTCGCAGGGGTGTCTCGGGACATGCGGCAGATGGCGTGCGATGACGTCGGCGGTCTGGGCCGCCCGGACCAGTGAGCTGTGGTGGATGGCTGAGAAATGCACCGCGCTCAGCCGCCGTCCGAGCCGGTCCGCCTGCACTCGACCGAGCTGCGAAAGACCTCCGTCAGGCGCGGTCGGATCCTGTTCGGCGTGGCGGACGAGGTAGAGCTGTGTACGAGCCATCGGCGCCATCTTCGCACAGCCGGTATCCTGCGGCGGCCATCGATGCGGCCTGCAAGATCAGGAGCGCTGATCTGACCGCGAACAGCATTCCGGGGTACGCGACGCGCCTGCGCGTTCCAACAGCTCGGCGGTCGCCTCCCACAGGCGTCGCTCCCGGCCGCGGTCGTGGGCGACTGGCTGGACCTCGGTCAGCTTGGTCTTCACCACGAACGCGCCGTCACGCAGGTGCGCCCAGTGACTGTCGAGGGCCATCGCGGCCAGTAGCGGCCCCGAGCGCCGCGGCGTCGAGACGCCGGGAAGCCGGCCCAGGGCGCGGCTCATCGCCTGGAGCGCCGCGGGGGCGCCCCGGCCCAGCGCGGTGCCGGGCATCCAGCCCGGCTCGAACACGGACACGTTGATCCCCGGGCCGGCGTGACGCTGCAGCTCATGGGCGTAGTAGAGGATCGCGAGCTTGGAGTTGGAGTAGGCGACGCCGGAGGCCTTCATGCCCGGCGTTCGCTCGCCACCGGCCGGGCGGGCGAGCTCGACGGGGTCGGCCCACTCGGCCTCGGCCACGTGCAGCACCCTGCGCCAGAAGTTGGCGTGGTAGGTGTTCGAGCCGATCAGCACGACCCGCGCCGGCGCGGTGAACGAGCTGAGCAGGTCGCCGATGAGCTGCGCGTGGGCGAGGTGGTTGACGGCGAAGGTCAGCTCGTAGCCGTCGGCCGAGACCCGCCGGGTGTCGGCTGACATGCTGCCGGCGTTGGCGACCAGCGCGCGCAGCGGACGGACGGCGCCGTCAGCAATCAGGCCGCGGGCGGTGACCGCAGCGGCACGGACGTCGGCCAGGCTCGCCAGGTCGCAGCCGATCTCGTGAACGCGGGCCCCGAGGGCACGAGTTTCGTCGGCGACCGCGGTCAGGTCGCGCCCGGCGCGGCCGACGAGCAGCAGGTCGGGTCGCTGCCCGTCCGGGCGGGCGGCCATGGCCAGCACGGCGTGGCGGCCCAAGTTGCGCGTGGGGCCGGTGATGAGGACGGTTCCGCCTTCGGTCATGGCTCCAGCCTCCGAGCACGACCGGGTCGCGGCCAGTCGTCCGGTTTTCGTAGGACTGCCAGGACCAGGACAACCGGTGCAGACTCGTGCAGCATCGACCGCATGGAAGCATGGGAGTTCGGCCGGACGGTGCGCCGCTGGCGCGACCGGGTGGCACCCGAGGCCGTCGGTGTCCCGGCAGGCCGGCGGCGCCGGGCCAGGGGGTTGCGCCGCGAAGAACTGGCCGCGCTCGCCGGCATCTCGGCCGACTACCTGACCCGCCTCGAGCAGGGACGCGCGAGGGCGCCGTCGACGCAGGTCGTGGAGTCGCTGGCCCGCGCGCTGCGCCTGGCCGACACCGACCGTGGCCTGCTCTACCGGCTGGCCGGGCACGCCGCGCCCGGCCCGGACGTCGTGCCGTCGCGGGTCACCCCGAGCGTGCAGCGGCTGCTCGACCGGCTGTCGGACACGCCGGTGGTCGTCTACGACGCCAGCTGGACGCTCGTGCTTGCCAACGCGCCGTACCACGCGCTCATGGGCGACACGACCACCTGGCACGGGCTGGAACGCAACGCCGTCTGGCGCAACGTCACCCGGCTGCCCTCGCGGGTCGTGCACACCCCGCGGGAACAGGCCGAACACGAGGCCCGGCTCGTGGCCGACCTGCGCCTCACCGCGTCGCGCTACCCCGCCGACCGCGCGCTGCGGCGCCTGGTCGCCGACCTGGCCGCCGGCAGCCCGCGGTTCGCCGAACTCTGGGACGCCGAAGCCCCGCCGTCCCTGCCCGACCCGTCCCGGCGCAAGACCATCGACCATCCGGCGGTCGGCCCGATCACCCTCGACTGCGACACGCTGCTAGTCGCCCTGGGCGACCTGCGCATCAGCGTCTACACCGCCGAGCCCGGCACCGAGGACGCCGACCGCCTGGCCCTCGCCGCCGTCCTCGGCACCCAGCCGCTACAGCTCTGAACACGAAGGTTCGGACGTGTTGGGTGACGCGCCGTCGGGGAGTCCGTCTGGGTTTCTGCCTAACGTCCCGCTCATGCCGCAAAACGCTCGTCGCCGACGGTGACTTCGGTGACGGCCGCCGGCACCCCGGACGTGCTGATGAGCGGATGCTCGACCATGGCGGCGAGCGTCCCGCTGGCTGCGTCGTGGGCACCCGGTCGGCTTTCGGACGCGGGGTTGGACGAGATCGCCTTGGCGGCCGTCGCTCGTGTGTCAGCCGGATCAGTCGCCGAGGAGCGCGTCGCCGCGCGGGGTGCGCATGTAGTAGACGAGACGCCCGGCTCGCTGCCGGGTGACCAGGCCGGCGGTCACGAGCCGCGCGAGGTGGGCCGAGACTCCGCTCGGGGTCAGTCCGGTGCGGCGGGCCAGCGACGTCGTGGTCGACGCGGTCGCCAGCTCGACCAGCAGGGCCGCGCGAGCCTGACCGATCACCGGGGCGAGCTCGGGCGCGGGTGAAGGGGCTTGCCACATCGAGCCCACGCCCCGCGTGGGATATCGCAGCACCGGAGCCCAGGGCTCGGACGCCTTGACGAAGACGTTCGGCCACGCGAACAGCGACGGTACGAGCACTAGGCCCCGGCCGCCGAGTTCGTAGTCCCGGTCCAGATTGGGCCGGTCGACCGACAGGACGTCGTCCGACCACGAGACCGCGGGATCGAGCTCGGGGAACATCCGGTGGGGGCCGGCGTCCGCCAGCCGCCGCGCCCGAAACATCACGTCGCCTTCCAGAATCCCCCGGATCCGCTCCCAGTACGGCGCCAGCGTCAGACCCCAGTAGGTCCGCATCTGGTTGACGATCAGCGGCAGGTTACGGCGCGGCGCGCGACGCAGGTCCGACAGTGAGGCCGGCAGCCGGTCGCCGTACACCGCCGCGAGTTCCTCGCGTACCACCGCCGCCGGCGTCTCCCGCACCGCGGCGAACTCCGCCTCGGGCTCGGCGACGGGTGAGAGCGGCGCCGGGGCCAGGAAGCCCGGCAGGTGCCGCTCCGGCGCGATGATCAGGTCCCGCAGCTCACGCAGCTGCGGGGAGGCCAGCACCGTGGCCCGGTGCCGGATCACCCACGGCAGGTGTACGGCGTGCGCACCGGGATCGCGCAGTACGCGCAGACTCGCCACAACCTCCCAGGCGGGAGAGATGGCGAACCTGACACTGGCGAGATCGGCCAGGGACAACGACATCTTCAGCATCAGACCGACCTCATGAGGATTCACCGTAGTCTGAATCGTTGGCGCCCGGCAGCGGCTGGCGCCGAAGGTTCGGCCATGTCGATCCAGCACGCCTCTCGTCGTGGGCACGACGCCGCGCCCGCCCTGCCCCGTGACTTCGCTCGTTACCTCGTCGCCGCCGTAGCCGCGAAATGGGGCTTCAACATCGCCAAGGTGGCCGTTCCGCTCGTCGCGATTACGTCGCTCGGCGCTGGCCCGGGCGCGGCGGGTGCGCTTGCCGCTGTCGGCACTGCCCCCTTTCTGCTGCTTGGGCTACCAGCGGGCGCGTGGCTCGACCGGGTTGCTCGTCGCCCGATCATGATCGCCATGGACCTGGCGCGGTTCGTGCTGATCGGCTCCGTACCAATCGCCGCCGCAGCTTCCGCTCTGACCATGACCCAACTCTGGGTGGTGGTGTTCCTCAACGGCGTCGCGACCGTCTTCTTCGACGTCGCGATGCAGAGCCACCTGCCGGACCTTGTCGGGCCTGGGAACCAGAGGCGCCTGGTCGCGGCCAACGGGCGGCTCGGCATCGTGGACCAGATGGCCTTGATCGGCGGCCCCGCGCTGGCCGGCTGGCTGATCGGCCTGTCGACTGCGGCGGCAGTTCTGGTCGCGACGGCACTGGGCTACTTGTGGTCGGCGCTGTGGATCCGCCGCGTCGAGCGGCCCGAGCCGCCCCGGGTCGGCGCCGTACGGCGCTCGCTAGTCGCCGAGGTACGGGAGGGCCTGTCGTTCGTCCGGCGCAACCACACCCTACGTGCGATCGCCGTCGCCGGCGCCCTCGTGAACTTCGCGACGGCAGGCACGGTCGCGATGCTGCCGCTGCTACTGGTTCAGCAACTGCACTGGTCGGAAAGCCAACTGGGCCTCTTCCTCGGTGCCGGTGGAGTCGGTGGCCTGCTCGGGGCCTTCTGCGGGGAGCGGTTGTCCAGGGTCCTCGGCGCCGGCCGATCGGTGCTTGCCATCGGGCTGGCCATCACCCCCGCCTCGCTCGTGCTGCCGCTCGTCGGTCAACCCGTTCCTGGGCTGGTCGCCGCGTCCGCGTGGGCACTGGTGATCTTCAAAGTCGGCTTCGACAGCGTGGTCCTGATGTCGTTCCGCCAGCACGTCACGCCGTCACGCCTCCTGGGACGCGTCAACGGCACCCTGCGCGTGATGTTCAGTGGCGCGCTCACACTCGGCGCGGCGACGGCGGCATTCGTCGGCGACTACGCCGGCCCGCGCGCGGCCACCGGGGTTGCCTGCGCCGCGCTCGCGTTCGTGTGGGTGCCGATCCTGCGCTCCCCGATGCGCCAGCAGACCCTCGACGCATCTTGAGAAGCGGCAGCTGCACCGGTGGCCGGTCCACCGGCCGGCGCCGGACCGACCGGCGCCGGCCCGGAGCAGCCAGCGGACCAGCCAGCCCCGCCGGTACGCCTTCCGGCGCAGCTGACCGTCGCCGAGGCCCGGGCGCGGTCCGCCGCACACGAGCGGACCGCGCCCGGGTTCAGTGGTCGGCGCAGCAGGGCGTCGGGTCGGGTACCTCGAACGGGGCCAGACCCCCCGTGTGGTGCGGCATGGTCATCAGCACCAACTCACCGTCGCGCCACTCGGGCCGGACGAAGTTCCGGGTGTCCAGCGGCGTGTCGGATCCGGCGGTTGCACCGCCGAGCACCACGATCCGCTCGATCGTGCTCGCCGCCAGCACCTCGCCGACGGTGAGCGTCCCGACCAGCCGGTCCACGCCCGGATAGCGCACGGCCCGGCCCGACCGGCGGGCCTCGTGTGCGGCCGCCGCCCGGTCCGCCGCGTCGCGCAGCTCCGGCGGGGTGGCCGGCAGCTCGGCCAACCGCTCGGTGGCCGCCGGCACGGCCACGCTGAGCGCCACGTGCGGGTACGGCGCGGCGACCAGGTGGGTGCAGGCCACCAGGTCCGGCAGGCCGAGCGACACGACGTACGCGGCCAGCCAGTGCTCCGCCTCGCGGACGGTCCGGTGGCCGAGGCTGAGGCCGAGGATCACTGCGGCAGGATCCAGATGGGGTTGGCGTAGAACCACAGGTCCTCCCACGGGTCCGCGGCGCCGGTGACGTCCAGCGCCGGGCCGAACGGGTCGACCGCCGCGCCCATGAGGCCGGGCTGGCTCCGCTTGCCGTCCGTACCCCGGACGCGCAGGTAGAACGGCTGGTCCACGCGGCCGAAGGAGTAGGTGAAGGAGACCTTGCCGGTGCCCTTGGCGACCTCGAAGGACTTCACCACCTTGGTGTTCGGGGCGGTGAAGGCGTCCCTGTCGGCGACCGGGCCGGTCACCCGGCCCGCGATCACGTCGACCCGGGCCAGCACCGGCACGAACTGCGACCAGTTCGGGATGTCCGCCAGGTCGATGTCGATCGTCACCTCGACGACCGTGCCGCGCTTGACCCGCAGCACACCACCCAGCGGCGTACCCGAGTCCCGGCGCCGGTCGCCCGCGACCCGGGCACGGACGTCGAGCGCCTTGATCAGGCCGCCGTGGTCCACCCAGACCCGCCCGGCGCGCAGACCGTCCATAACGGACCCGTAGCTGAACGAGCTCGCGCCCACGTGCGTACGGCTGTACTGGCCCGGCCAGTAGTCGCCGGCCGTGCTGAGCAGCGGGCCGTAAACCGGGTCGTCGTGCCTGCCGTTGAGGTCGAAGTTGCTGTCCGGCCCCCGCTGCGAGGTGTCCAGGTAGTTGACGTGCGAGTCGGAGTTGGCGCTGATCCACCAGGCCCGGCCCTCGGCGAGCAGGCTGTCCCAGAGGCCGCCGACGGTGGCGGTCATCCAGTCGAATCCGCCCCAGGTGCGGTAACTCTCCAGCGGGTAGCCGGGGAACGACGCCGCGGACGGGCTGTTGTCGTAGTAGCCGCGGTTGCGGCCGCCGCCCGGCAGACCGGCGGCCTGGTGGCCGGGGGCGCCCTCCATGCCGATCGCCACGCTGGGGTCGGCGTCCCGCCAGGCGCGGATCTCGTGCGGGGAGTCGATGCCACGACGGGCCGGGTGGTTGGCCAGGAAGAGCGCACCCTCGACGCGGCGCTTGCGGACCGCCTCGCCGAGGAACTTGATGCCGGCGATGGCGAGCGCCTCGTTGGCCGGGGCGGAGTCGCCCGCGTTCTTGACGCTGCCGTCGAAGGCGTTCTCGAACTCCTTGAGCACGGCCACCTCGTTGCGTCCCGGGTGGACGAAGACGGTGGCGTGCTCGGCGGCCGGAATGTTCCACTCCAGGCCCTGGTAGATCAGCAGGTCCTTGAGCTGGGCGCGGGCGGCGACGATGTCCGGGTTGACCTTCTCCACACCGATCTTGGCGTGGGCGGCGCTGCCGTGGTCGGTGACGACCATCCAGTCCAGCCCGTACGCCCGGGCGTGGCGAGCCTGGTCGACCACCCGGTACATCGCGTCCGAGCTGTACTGGGTGTGGATGTGGTGGTCACCGGCCAGCCATTGGAACTCGCCGGTGCGGCCGTGGTCGCCGCCGGGCCCGTGGTCGTGGCCCCCCGCGAAGGCCGGGGTGCCGCTCGCCAGCACGGTGGTGGCCGCGCCGGCGCCCAGCAGGCCCGCGCTGCGCAGGAAGCCGCGCCGGCTGAGGTCGCCGGGCGCCAGTTCCGCGTCCGGGACGGCGAGGTCCAGCGCCGGGCGTACGTCGCCGCCGGCTGCCGAGTCGTGATCGTGATCGTGATCGTGCGCGTGGCCGTGGCCCATGTGCTGCTCCAGTCGGATCAGGGAAAGTGGTCCGCCGGACAATCTCGCCGGGTCAAGGGAACAGCGCGTGTCACGTGCACGGCAGGTATGCGAACATGCGCCTCCGCGCATGTCTCGGTTCAGCCCAGGGGCGGGCGGAAGGTGCCGAGGAGGATGCTCGTCGTCAGGGCAGCTCCGCCAGCGTGGCGGCGCCGGCCACCAGCAGAGTGTCGGCGGTGGTAAACCGCTGACCGCGGGCCATCCCGGCACCCCTTCGGGCAGCCACCTTCACCGCCAACACGTCCGACCCGGCCGATCCCGCTTCAGCGGCAGCGGCAGCCCGGCCAACTCCCGTCACGGCGGCTCGACACCTGCACAGGGTGTCGAGCCGCCCGGCGTTGCCGGTTCAGGGGCGGACGCGGGTCATGGCGGACTCGTAGCCGCCGCCGGGCCAGGCCCACGCTCCGGTGGCGCTGGTGCCCTCCGCGTCGAAGGTCCCGCGATACCGCGCCGGCGAGCCCGGCTGGCCGAACCAGATGGTCAGCTCCCGGTCGTTCATCTCGTACACGTACTCCAGGATGTCTCCGGTACTGCCGAAGAAGTGCGATTTCAGCGTGCCGCTGTCGGCGTCGTACCCGATGTACTCGACGCCGGTGGTGGAACGGCCGTCTTGGATCAGGTCGACGTGCTGGACCAAGAAGTGACCGCCCGGCATCCACTCGTAGGTGACGGTGCCGTGGTGCCCGGGCCCGGACACGTGCCAGGTGCCGACCAGCACGTCGAGGGTCTTCAGGGTCGGGCGGGGGGTGTTGGCGGACGGGGCGCCGCCGAGGATCTCGTCGGTCATGGCCGTGGTTCCTTTCACCAGATTGGGTGGGTGAGCGGTCGGGGTGTCAGCGGGTGGGGGCGATGGGGCGGCGCAGCTGAGTGCGCCGGCTGTAGACGATGACGCCGGCGACCAGCAGGAACGCGGCTGGCATCGCGGGGTTCGCGCCGATCAGCAGGTTGGTGGCCACGGCCCCGAGCATGAGCCCGGTGAGGCCGAGGGCGGCCAGCGCAGCCAGCCGCGGAACCAGCAGGCCGATGGCAGCCGCCACCTCGCAGACGCCGACGAGGTAGCGCAGCCATTGCCCCACCCCGATGTCGGTGAACAGGTCGACCATTCGCGCGTCGCCGATGAGCTTGAGGACCCCGCCCGAGGCGAACTGCACGGCGAGGAACACCTGCAGTACCCATCGGGCGATCGATCCGGTGCGGCGCAGCGCGGTCGAGCGGCTGGCGGAACGGGTGGTGATGCTGGCGGTCATTGGGCTCTCCTCGTCGGATCATCGATGCTGTGCCCGAGACGTCGGAGCCGGCCACCGGTTCTCTACACGCCGGTCGAGATTTTTTGAAGATGTTTTCCGCCGCGGCGGAGGCCCACGGTCAGGGTTGTGCCACCGGCGTGGGCTTGGCGCGTGGAGAACACGCACCGCACCGGGTAGGCCCGCGACCGCCGGCCGGAGCCGACCGTTGTCATCTGGTATCAATGTCCGATCGAGCGAACGCGGAGGTGACGGTGAAGTACATGGTGATGACCTACGGCAGCCCGTCGGCCTGGGAAGCGCTGGCCGGTACCGGCCCGAACGCGATGTCACCCGCGGAGATCGCCGCCCACTTCGAAGCGATGCAGGCGCTGCAGAAGGAACTGGCCGCCACTGGCGAGCTGGTCACCGCCTTCGGGCTGTCCGAACCGGCATCCGCGCAGACGATCGACAACCACGGCGGCACGCCGGTGGTCTCCGACGGGCCCTACGCCGAAACCAAGGAGTTTCTGGCCGGGTTCGGCATCATCGACGTGGCGACCCACGAACGGGCGGTGGAGCTGGCAGCACGGTTCGCCGGCGTCGTGTCCACCCGCGTCGAACTGCGACCCGTGCACGGATGAGCGCTGACCTGCTGCGCGAACTGGCGCCTCAGGTCTTGGCAGCGGTGACGCGCCGCTATGGGCACTTCGACGAGGCCGAGGATGCCACTCAGGAAGCCCTGCTGGCCGCGACGACGCAATGGCCCGCCGAAGGCGTACCAGACAACCCGCGTGGCTGGCTGATCCGCGTCGCCTCCCGGCGCCTGATCGACCACCTGCGCAGCGAGCAGTCCCGCCTGCGCCGCGAGACGGCACTCGCGACGCAGACAACACCCGCCGACTGGCTGGCTCCGGCGGCCGACATCGGCGACACACCGTCCGATGACACCCTGACGCTGCTTCTCCTGTGCTGCCATCCCGCGCTCACCGCAGCCTCGCAGATCGCGCTGACCCTGCGAGCGGTGGGCGGGCTGACCACGGCGGAGATCGCCCACGCGTTGCTCGTGCCCGAAGCAACGCTGGCACAGCGAATCAGCCGCGCCAAGCAGCGCATCAAGGACGCCGGCGCCAGGTTCGAACCGCCCACCCCGGACGACTACGACGGTCGGTTGCGGGCGGTACTCCACGTTCTCTACCTCATCTTCAACGAAGGACACACCGCGAGCTCGGGTGCTGCCCTGCAGCGCACGGACCTGGCCACCGAGGCGATCCGGCTCGCCCGTACCCTCCACCAGGCCCGCACCGACGATGCCGAAGCCGCCGGCCTGCTCGCCCTGCTGCTACTCACCGATGCCCGCCGGGCGGCGCGCACCGGTCCCGCGGGTGAACTGGTGCCACTGGCAGAGCAGGACCGCAGCCGCTGGGATCGCCGCATGATCCACCAGGGCGTCATGCTGCTCACCGCCGCATTGGCACACCGCCGACCGGGCCCCTACCAGATCCAGGCGGCGATCGCCGCGGCGCACAACCAAGCCGCCCGCGCCGAGGACACTGACTGGCCGCACATCCTCAACCTGTACGAAATGCTCCAGCGTCTCGACGACAACCCCGTCGTCACCCTCAACCGTGCCGTCGCCACCGCCATGGTCTACGGACCCAAGGCCGGCCTGGCGCTGCTGGAAACGCTCGACTCCGATTCTCGGATGACGGGCAACCACCGCCTCGCCGCCGTACGAGCCCACCTGCTCCACCAAGCCGGTGATCACCAGGCAGCCGCCGCCCACTACCGCGCCGCCGCACAGCAGACGGCGAGCATCCCGGAACGCGAGTACCTGCTCCGACAGGCCCGACTCGCGTCCCGGTAACCCTTCACTTACTCGTCGAAGTTCTTATTTCGGACAACCTCGAGTTCATCGTTGATCGGCCGGGGCTGTCTCGGTAACGGTGTGTCCGGCGATTCTGGTTGTCGCGATCACCGCGGGGAAACGGTCCGGCTGCTCGGCCATGAAGACGGCCAAGGCGTTCCACGACACCGGCCGGTTGTTCCCGCAGCGGGCGTGGGTCGGAGCCTCGCCGCTGACGCCATCTCCACCTGGCTTCGCCTGGGCCGAGCCCCAGTGGCCCGGCGTTTCGGCCGCTGGTGCAACCCCTGGACCCGTAGACGCAGGAGATCTACCGGCAGAAAGTTGCGTGTACGTTCCGGCTCAAGCCGAAGCCCCCAACGTTGGCGCCGGCGGGCTGACGCGCCAACTGGTGACGTCGTGGGGCCGGTTGGGGTCAGCCCACGAGCGCGATGATGCCCGCGATGACGGCGACGGCCACGATCGTCGATGCGCTTCAGGGCCGGTGGGAAACAACTCAGCCGCATAGGTCTGACGCCGTTGTACGCCGCCTCCGCAACAGTGCCTGACTCTGCAACCGCCGCCCCGCTCACGCCGCCAGATGCCAACCCGTCGTCTGGTAGCCACCGCCGTGAGGTCGCATATGCGTCTCCCTACGTGCGGCCAGCCGGGCTATCGTCGGGCTTGGACACCACCAGTCCCACGACGCGAGGAGGTGTCTCGTGGTCGGCGTAAGCGACGGGACGCGGCTGGTCGGGGGAGGTTCCCGATGACGTCCTCACGAACAAGCCTCAACCAATGAATTCCGTCCAGGTGTTGGTGGTCGGCGCGGGACCAACCGGCTTGGCTCTTGCCAGCCAGTTGATGGCCTTCGGCGCGCAGGTACGGTTGATAGATCGGGCCTGGGACCGGGCTCACGAATCTCGGGCGCTGGCGATCCAGCCCCGCACCCTTGAGGTGCTCAGAAATCTCGGTGTGACGGACAAGCTGGTAGCGGCCGGTAATCCTGCGATGCGAATGTCTCTGCATACGCACGGCAGGGAACGGTCAGTGCCGCTGTTCGACCTGGGCATGCAGGACACCGCGTACCCCTATCTGCTGTTTCTGTCGCAGGCGGAGACCGAGCGATTGCTCGGTCAGCACCTGAACGACGTCGGTGTCCATATCGAGCGCGGCGTCGAGCTGGTTGGCCTCGAGCGCGGTGTCGACGGCGCGGTAGCGTCCCTTCGACACGGCGACGGCCGGGAGGAGCACGTGACGGCCCGATACGTGGTGGGATGCGACGGCGCGCACAGCACCGTCCGTCACCTCGCAGGGATCGGGTTCGAGGGCGGCACCTATCCGCAGACTTTCGTGCTGGCCGACCTGGAGGCCGACAGCCTCGACGGGGGAGCCGCGCACGCGTTCCTGGCCGAGCGGGGAATGCTGTTCTTCTTCCCGCTTGGCCATCCGGCCAGCTGGCGGATGCTGCTGATGCGCCCGCCCGCCGACCCGACACCGTCGGATGCGCCGGTCACCCTCAACGAAATGCAGACACTGGCAGACTCCTACACCGGAGGACGCATACGCCTGCACGACCCGGTGTGGATGACGAACTTCCGGCTGCACCACCGCGCCGCCGCCCGCTACCGCGCCGGGCCGGTGTTCCTCGCCGGCGACGCCGCGCACATCCACAGCCCTGCCGGCGGGCAGGGCATGAACACCGGCGTCCAGGACGCGGTCAATCTCGGCTGGAAGATCGCCCACGCCCTACGTGGTGACAGCGACCCGGCGCTGCTGGATACCTACGAGCTGGAGCGGGCACCGGTCGGCCGGATGGTCCTGCGCTTCACCGACCGGGCGTTCACCATCGCCACCTCCACCAACCCGCTGGTCCGGCTCGCCCGTACCCGGGTCGCGCCCGCGCTGATCCCCGTCGTGATGGCACCACGGTTCGTGCGCTCCATCGCGTTCCGGACGATCTCGGAGCTGAGCATCACCTACCGGCACAGTCCGTTGTCAACGCAAGGCCACGGCGCGCCGCGCCGCGGGCCACGCCCGGGCGACCGGTTGCCCGATACCCCCCTGTCCAGCGACGGGCCGACGCTTCACCAACTCACGGCCGCCTCTGGCTGGCATCTGGTGCTGTGCGGGCCGCCACACGCCTGGCCTTCCTCCGCGACCGCCCAGCTGGACCGCTATGCGCTCACCGTGCACGGCCTGGGCGCACCCGACCCGACGGCGGCGGGGCAGTCAGCTGCTGCTCCAGCCATACGCCGGCTCGGCGTTACCAACGGGTCGGCTGCTCTCTACCTTGTCCGCCCAGACGGGCACATCGGGTACCGGTCGGGCGGTGACGACCTGAGCGGGCTGCTTGCCTACCTCGACCGATGGGTCGGGAGGCCGCCCGAGGCCTCGTAGGGCTCGCCCCACCTGGGTCACCACCATTCGGACGGCCGCGACAGCCGGCACACGACGGACTCGTGTGCCCGGCACCGGCCACTGCTGGCTGATCTGGCGCATGAGCAGCTGTCGCAGTAGGTGGTCCTCGAGCGGGTCTCGCTCGGCGTCGGGCAGCAGCCCGGCAAGTCATCGCTCACGGCGTGCACTGAAGCGGGACAGGTGGGCGGGTTCACAACATCGACTGCTCGGCGAGACCGGGGGTGGCGCCCTCGGCCATCTTGAGTCGGGTCCAGACGTTCATGTTGATGACGATCCCGATGATCTCGAGGATCTCCTCGTGCGA
>NZ_RBAN01000001.1 GCF_003626655.1 Micromonospora costi | reverse complement strand
CCGGCGGCGCGTCGGAGCCCACCAGCACACCCCCGGCCTAGCCCCGCCCCGCCCCCTCCCGCCCCCGCCCCCGCCCCCGCCCCCGCCCCCGCCCCGCCCCGCCCCGCCCGCCCCGCCCCCGCCCCGCCCCCGCGATCATGCAGTTGTGGTTGCCGATTGATGGTGTTCCACGGCTTTTGCGGGGCACCACAACTGCATGATCGACGGCGTGGAGGGCGGTACGGTGACGTCCAGGAGCGGCTGAGCCGCCCGGCCCGGTCCGGCCGGCGGGTGCGCGTGGAGGAGACGGCGTGGGCGGCGGTGCGGAGCGTACGGCCACCGTGCCCCGACCCGGCCCCGCCCTGCGGCTGGCCCGGCTGGTCACCGAGTTGACCGCGCCCGCGGTGCTGGTCTCGGTGCTGGTGCTCGCCGTCGGCTGGCAGAGCAGCCGCGGCGCCCGAGGGCTGGGCTGGGGCCTGCTCGCCGCCCTCTTCGTGAGCGGCATCCCGTTCGCGTACATCGTCGGCGGCGTGCGCCGTGGGCGGCTCACCGACCACCACGTCGGGCTGCGCGAGCAGCGCCGCGTCCCGCTGCTCGTCGGTCTCTGCTCGGTCGCCGCCGGGCTGGCCCTGCTAACGGTGTTCGGCGCGCCGCGTCCGGTGCTGGCCCTCGTGGCGGCCGGGGTGGTCGGCCTCGTGGTGGCCGTGACGGTCAGCCACTGGTGGAAGATGTCCATCCACTCGGCCGTCGCGGCAGGCACGGTCGTGATCCTGGTCATCACGTTCGGCACCCGGCTGCTCGTCACCGCGCCGCTGCTGGCCCTGGTCGGCTGGTCACGGGTGCGGCTGCGCGACCACACCGTGCCGCAGGTCCTCGCGGGCGGCCTGGTGGGCGGCCTCGTCGCCGGCCTGGTCTTCGCCGCGTTGCGCTGACCGCCCGCCGCCCGGCGACGCGTTGCGCTGACCGCCCGCCGCCCGGCGACGCGTTGCGCCGACCGCCCGCCGCCCGGCGGCGCGTTGCGCTGACCGCCCGCCGCCCGCCGCCCGGCGACGCGGTGCGCCGACCGGCGCCGCCCGGCGACCTCACCGGGTGGGCCCGCGCCGGTCAGTCGTCGGTGAGGCGGTGGCGGTTGGCCTCGATCCAGGCGTCCAACGCGGCCGGGTCGTCCGGGTCGACGCCCTCGGCCATCAGCTGCGCCACGGCCGCGGTGGCCGGGCTGCGCCGCTCGCCCGTGCTGTAGAGGCGGGCGAACTCGGGCACCATCTCCTCGATCGCGGCGTCGGTCTGCGCCGCCGCGGTCTCCGGCAGCCCGCGCTTGCGGGACGCGTACCGTGCCCAGGCGCGCAGCACCCGGGGCAGCATGGCGGCGTCGTCCATGTCCAGCACGGCCCGCCGGTGCACCCAGTCGAGCAGGAACAGGCCCGCGACGGTCGGGCTCCAGCGCAGCGGGTCCGCGTCGGGGAAGCTCGCCGCGTGGTCCAGCAGCAGGCTGAAGCAGAAGTGCAGCGACGCCAGCTCGGGCCCCCCGTCGACCGCGTCCAGCCCGGCCCGGGCGGCCTCGGGTGAGGCGAGGAAGCGGCGGACCAGGTCCGTCCGCTCGGTGGCGGAGAGGGGCGGGACGCCCGGTGGTGGCGGCGCCGCGGCGGGCAGTACGGCGAGCCGGGCGCCGACGAGCGCCCGGTCGGTGGCGAGGGAGCCCTCGCCGGGCAGCTCCCCGAGGTCGTCGGTGACCGTGAGGTGGCGGGCCACCTCGCCGTGCATCCGGGCCGGGTCCTCCTCCCGGAACCAGGTCAGCTCGTCGGCCGCGCACAGGTGCCGGACCTCGGCGAGGATCCGCCGCGCCGGCCCGCCGACGAAGACGTCCTTTGTGATGCCGATGTTGTGGTCGACGAGCGCCACCAGGGCGTGCTCCGGGCCGCCCGCCTCGTCGTCGTAGGCGAAGGTGGCCAGGTAGGAGGTCTGGTCGCCGTACACGTCGCCGTACGCCCAGGTGCCGGTGAGGTGCACCCGGCCGAGCTGGCCCGACCAGGGCGGCGCCTGGCTGCCCGGGCGGACCCGGGCGGCGCCCTCGGCGTCGGGCACGAGCGCGGCGAAGACGGAGCGGATGGTGGTCGCCGCGGCGGTGCGCCGACGGGCGGTGGCGGCCAGGAAGCCGCCGACGAACTCCCGGACGGCCGCGCTGCGGTCGGTCTCCGCGATCGCGTAGACGCTGCCGAGGAGCGCTGCGCCGAGCATCTCGGCGTCCAGGGCCGAATCCAGCCGGGTCACGTCACGGGCGGCGTGCAGGACCGCGTCGTACGGGGTCGGGGGCGTGGCCATACGCCGACCCTACGCCGCGCGGCCACGCCCGACAGCGGTTGCGATCCGCGCGGATCAGTGTCGGGCGGCCTCCCGCAGGGCTTCCCGTGCCTCGTCGTACGAGGTGAGGACGTCCCGGACGGGCGCGAGCACGTACTCGTCGCCCACCACCGACACGGCGGTGAGGAGTCGTTGCTCGGCGCGTCGCCGTGCCCGTGCCGCCGCCCAGCGGACGACGGGCCGGGTCAGCGCGGCGACGAGCAGCCCGGCGAGCAGGCCACCGAGCAGCAGCAGGGTGGGCAGCGGCACCTCGCCCACCCGCGGGTTGTCGAGCTCGGGCAGGCCGAGCGCGCGCAGCGCGTACCCGAGCACCAGCCAGCCCAGCCCGGCGAGCGCCGTGAGGGTGACGAGCCACTGCACGGCCCCCACGAGCCGCCACCAGAGCGGTCGGCGGTTCAGGCCGAGGTCGGTGCCGGCCACCGCGCGGTCCAGCGCGTCCGGCAGGTCGGCGAGACGGGACCGGGCGGCGTCGGTCACCGCGGTGGGCCAACCCGCCGGCAGCTCCGACCCGGCGCGGTCGGCCACCGCCCGGATCGCGAGACCCAGCGCGGAGCGCTGCGCGGCGGTCGGGTCCGGCACCGAGGTCGCCGCGACCAGGCTCTCCGCCGGCTCGGCGCTGTCACCGCCCGGGCCGGGCAGGTGGAGGCGGCGCAGCGGGTCGGGTCGCAACCGGCGCCAGCCCCGCACCAGCGGCCAGCCCGTGCTGGCGACCGCCCGGTGCCGGTACGCCTGCTGCACGGCCTCGGTCACGGCCGGCACCCCGGCGGTCCCCGCGAGAGCGCGGGTCAGCTCGTCGGCGGTGGTGTCGTCGGGGCCCGCGGGGCGGGTGGTGCCCACCAGCTCGTCGAGCCCGGCCACCACCGTGTCCACGTCCCCGGCGAGCCGCCGCAGCGCCGCCTGCCGCTCGGCGACCGTCCGTTCCAGGGCGCCGCGCAGCTCGGTGATGCCGTCCGGCTGGGTGGCGGTGGTCGTCAGCAGCGGTACGCCCTCCAGCCCGTCGGCGTCGAGCAGCCGGCGCAGGTCGGCGAGGACCCGGGGCAGCTCGGCCGGGGGCAGCCGGTCGGCCTGGTTGAGCACGACGAGGGTGACGTCGCGGTGCCGGTGGAACTCGCGCAGGTAGCTGGTGTGGATCACGCGGTCGGCGTACTTCTGCGGGTCCACCACCCAGACCACCTGGTCGACCAGGCCGAGCAGCCGGTCCACCTCCAGCCGGTGGGACCGCTGCACCGAGTCGAAGTCGGGCAGGTCCAGCAGGACGAGGCCGCGCAGCGCCGCCTCGTCGTCCGCGTCGAGCGCGCTCTCCCGGACGAACCGGTGCCGGGGCAGGACGCCGACCCAGTCGAGCAGGCGGCCGGCGTCCTCCGGCGGACCCCAGACGCAGGCGTGGGCCACGCCGGTGGTCGGGCGGCGCACCCCGACCGGCGAGAGCTCCAGCCGGGCCAGCGCGTTGAACAGGCTGGACTTGCCACTGCCGGTCGCGCCGGCCAGGGCCACCAGGGTGTGGTCCCGGGACAGCGCCAGGCGGGTGCCGGCGCGTTCGACCAGGGTGTGCGCGGGGACGAGCTGGGCGTCCGGCAGGCGACCGTCCGCCGCCGCGAGGAAGCGCCGTACGGCGTCCAGGCGGGCGAGCAGGAGATCAGGATCGACCCGCTGGTCGCCGCCGCGGAACGCCTCCCGCATCCGGCCCACGACGTTGCTCACCGGGCCGGCCCCTCCGCGGTCAGGCCGCTGCGGCGTCGGGCGCTCTCCACGCGCTCGGCGGCCCGGCGCAGCGTGTCGGCGGTCTCCGGACCCGGCCGGGCGTCCGCGCTCCGGGCCAGGTAGCGGGCGGCCTCCTCGTCGAGCAGGGCCCGCACCCGGTCCAGCAGGTCGGCACGGGCCTTGGTGGCGAGCGTACGCACCGCCTGGTCACCGAAGATCGCCTGCAGCACGGCCTGCGCCGCCACCGTGGTGCCCGCGCCCGTCGCCACCTCCAGCCCGGTCGGGATGAAGGCGGTCGAGGCGAAGACCGCGATCATGACGGCCAGGCCGGTGGCGTTCACGGCGTACGCGGCGGTGCGGGCCACGAAGCGCTTGTCGCCCCCCTCGGCCCGGACCAGCTCCAGCACCCCGCGCTGCCAGTCCCGGACCATCCGCTCGGCGCGCTCGGGCAGGTCGGGGCCCGCGTGGGCCAGCTCCGGTTCCAGCAGCGCGGCGCCGGCCGGATGGGCCTTCCACCCGGTGTACGCGTTCTCGGCCGCCTCGGCGGCCACTCCCCGCAGCAGTGTCACGAGCTGGGACTCGATCGCGGTACGCAGCTCGGCGGCCGGCGCCGGGCGGCCGGTGAGCGCGGCGAACAGCCGGTCGCGCAGCCGCCCGATCCGGGCCTCCAGCGTGCGGAAGAGCTCGCCCGTGCCGACGAACTCCTGCCAGCGGGCGAGCACCTCACCGCGGAGCAGCCGGCCGTCGCGCAGCCCCTCCTCGACCGTCCGGTGCGCCCCCCGGTACGCGGCGCGTACCCGCTCGTCGAGCGCGTCGGCCGCGGTGAGTTGCTCTTCGGCGGCCCCGGCCAGCTCCTCGACCGTCGGGTGCAGCGCGGCCAGCGCCCCGTCCAGCGTCTGCCGGACGACGGCGGCCCGGGCCTCCGCGTCGGCGGCCAGCCGGGCGAACCAGTCGGCAAGCGGGGCGGTGACCCGCTCGGGCAGCAGCCCCTGCCCGTCCACCCAGGTCTCCGGCAGCACGAAGAGCGGCGCCTGGTCGAGCCCCTGCTCGGCGAGCATCTCGGTGAGGTGCGCGGCGATCTCGTCGCCCGCCTCCGGCGGCACCCGGTCGAGGACCATGGCGATCACTGTCCCGCGGGCCCGCGCGCTGCGCAGCAGCTCCCAGGGGACGGCGTCGGCGTAGCGGGCGGCGGTGGTGACGAAGAGCCAGAGGTCGGCCGCGGCCAGCAGCTGGCCGGCGAGGGCCCGGTTGGCGTCGACCACCGAGTCGATGTCGGGCGCGTCGAGGAACGCGAGCCCGGGCGGCAGGGCCGGGGCGGTCACGAGCTGGAGGGTGCGGGGGTCGTCGGACGGCTCGTTGCGGCGGGTCAGGCCGGGCAGCAGCTCCCCCTGGCGGAACCAGGACGAGTCGGCCGGGCTGCACACGAGCACCGGCGAGCGGGTGGTGGGCCGCAGGACACCGGCGGCGCTCACCCGGGCCTTCACGAGGCTGTTGACCAGCGTCGACTTGCCGGCCCCGGTGGAGCCGCCGACCACCACCAGCAGGGGCGCGTCGAGGCGGGCGAGCCGGGGCAGCAGGTAGTCGTCGAGCTGGTCGGTGAGGGCGGTGGCGGCGCGGCGGGCCGGGTCGGCCGACGGCAGGGTCAGCGGGAACCGGGCCGCCCCGATCGCGGCCCGCAGGGCGCCCAGGGCGGCGGGGAGGCTCTCGTCCCCGGTGGTGGCGGTCGGGTCCTCCGCGGCGTCCGGCGAGCCGGCGCGGGCTGCGACGGCGGGCGCGCCGGGCTGGGTGGCGGGGTCGCCGTGCGTCGTCACCGCTAAAGCGTGCCCGACCGATGCAAGGGAAGACAACCGATCAGTAGCAACCGGGGTTGCGTCGGGTTGGCTCAACTTCGACTTGACGATCTGCGGTGGCGTGGCACTATTGAGTCAAGTTCACTCAACTTGTGGTGGGGTCGCTGCGGGCGGCGCCCGCCAGGCAGCTCAACGGGCGGTGCCCGTCACCTGCTCAACCTTACGAAGCGAGGAAGCGAAGATGGCACGTGCGGTCGGTATCGACCTCGGCACGACGAACTCCTGCGTCAGCGTTCTCGAGGGCGGTGAGCCCACCGTCATCGCCAACGCTGAGGGCTCGCGGACGACCCCGTCGATCGTCGCGTTCGCCCGCAACGGCGAGGTGCTCGTCGGTGAGGTCGCCAAGCGCCAGGCGGTGACGAACCCGGACCGGACCATCCGGTCGGTCAAGCGGGAGATCGGCACCAACTGGTCGGTGGACATCGACGGCAAGAAGTACACCCCCCAGGAGATCTCGGCCCGGACGCTCATGAAGCTCAAGCGGGACGCCGAGGCGTACCTGGGCGAGCAGATCACCGACGCGGTGATCACCGTTCCGGCCTACTTCAACGACGGCCAGCGCCAGGCCACCAAGGAGGCCGGTGAGATCGCCGGCTTCAACGTGCTGCGGATCGTCAACGAGCCGACCGCGGCCGCCCTGGCGTACGGGCTGGACAAGGGCTCCAAGGAGCAGACCGTCCTGGTCTTCGACCTCGGCGGCGGCACCTTCGACGTCTCCCTCCTGGAGCTGGCCGAGGGTGTCATCGAGGTCAAGTCGACCAGCGGTGACAACCACCTCGGTGGCGACGACTGGGACCAGCGGATCATCGACCACCTGGTGAAGACCTTCCGTGGCGAGCACGGCATCGACCTCGCCCAGGACAAGATGGCCATGCAGCGGCTCAAGGAGGCCGCGGAGAAGGCCAAGATCGAGCTGTCCGCCGCCACCACCACCAACATCAACCTGCCGTACATCACGGCCGGCGCCTCCGGCCCGCTGCACCTCGACGTGACGCTGAGCCGCGCCGAGTTCCAGCGGATGACGCAGGACCTGCTGGACCGCTGCAAGGGCCCGTTCGAGCAGGCCGTGAAGGACGCCGGGATCAAGGTCTCCGACGTCGACCACGTGATCCTCGTCGGCGGCTCGACCCGTATGCCGGCCGTCACCGACCTGGTCAAGCAGCTCACCGGCAAGGAGCCCAACAAGGGCGTGAACCCGGACGAGGTCGTGGCCGTCGGCGCCGCCCTCCAGGCCGGTGTGCTGAAGGGCGAGGTCAAGGACGTCCTGCTGCTCGACGTGACCCCGCTGAGCCTGGGCATCGAGACCAAGGGCGGCATCTTCACCAAGCTGATCGAGCGCAACACCACCATCCCGACGAAGCGTTCCGAGGTCTTCACCACGGCGGACGACAACCAGCCGTCGGTGCTGATCCAGGTCTTCCAGGGCGAGCGCGAGATCGCGGCCTACAACAAGAAGCTCGGCACCTTCGAGCTGACCGGCCTCCCGCCGGCGCCGCGCGGCGTGCCGCAGATCGAGGTCACCTTCGACATCGACGCGAACGGCATCGTGAACGTCCACGCGAAGGACCTCGGCACCGGCAAGGAGCAGAAGATGACCATCACCGGCGGCTCCTCGCTGCCGAAGGATGACATCGAGCGCATGCGCCGCGACGCCGAGGAGCACGCGGAGGAGGACAAGCGCCGCCGCGACGAGGCCGAGACCCGCAACCTGGCCGAGGCCCTCCAGTGGCAGACCGAGAAGTTCCTCGCCGAGAGCGGCGACAAGCTCCCGGCGGAGAACCGCGACCAGCTCAACGAGGCGCTCGGTGAACTGCGCAGCGCGCTCGGCGGCCAGGACATCGAGAAGATCAAGTCGGCGCACGAGCGGCTGGCGCAGGTCTCCCAGCAGGCCGGTTCGCTGCTCTACGCGCAGCAGTCCGAGCAGGGTCAGCAGCAGGCGGGCGGCCAGGCCGGCCCGGGCGCCGGGGCGACCGGCGGCACCCAGACCGGCGCGGCCGGCGGGGCCGACGACGTCGTCGACGCGGAGATCGTGGACGAGGACAAGAAGTGACGTTCCGCCCCCGACACGGACTCACGGCGAAGGGATGAGGTAGCCGCATGACGGAGAAGCCACGAGCCGCCGACCCGGGCGACACCGGGTCGACGCCGGGTGGCTCCGCGCCCGCCGAACCGGCCACCGGTGACGCGCCGCGGGTCGTCATCCGCAACAACCGCAAGATCAGCCAGCCCGCCGAGCCGGAGGGGACCGCCGCCGACGCCGGGACGGACGCCCCGGCCGAAGGGCTCGTCGAGGACGCCGAGGTCGTCGTCGACGAGATCGAGGTGGAGAGCGGCGCCGACGGCGCCGCTCCCGCCGGCCCGCCGGTCGTGGACGCGCCCGCCGAGCCGGTCGACGCCGCCACCAGCTCGACCCTCGGGGCCGAGCTGGAGGCGCTGCGCGCCGACCTCGACGAGCGGACGCGGGATCTGCAGCGGGTGACGGCGGAGTACGCCAACTACCGCAAGCGGGTCGACCGGGACCGGGGCGTGGTGGCCGAACAGGCGACCGGCACGGTGCTCGCGGCGCTGCTGCCGATCCTCGACGACCTCGACCGGGCCCGGGAACACGGTGACCTGGTCGGGCCGTTCGGATCAGTGGCGGAGCAGCTCACCGCGGCGCTCGGCAAGTTCGGGTTGACCCCGTTCGGCGAACAGGGCGACCCGTTCGACCCGACGCTGCACGAGGCGGTGGCGCACCAGACCTCCGCCGACGTGACCGAGCCGACCTGCGTGCAGATCATGCGGCGCGGCTACCAGCTCGGTGAGCGCCTGCTGCGGCCGGCGCTGGTCGCGGTAGCGGACCCGGAATAGTGCCAAGCAGTGACCCGGTCGCTCCGCCCGCCGTACGACGGTGGGCGGGGCGACCCGGGCACACCGGTGGGGAGGGGGTGGACCGGTGAGTTCGAAGGACTGGATCGAGAAGGACTTCTACGCCGTGCTCGGCGTGGACAAGGCCGCCTCCGCGGACGAGATCAAGAAGGCGTACCGCAAGCTGGCCCGGGAGTCGCACCCGGACCACAACCCGGGCGACCCGAAGGCCGAGGAGCGGTTCAAGGCCGCGTCCGAGGCGTACAACGTGCTGTCGGATCCCGGCCGCCGCCGGGAGTACGACGAGATGCGCTCGCTCTTCGGCTCGGGCGCGTTCCGGCGCAACGCCCGGGGCGGGGGCCAGCCGGGGGGCATGCCGTTCGACGTCTCCGACCTGTTCGGCGGCGCGACGGCCGGGGGGGACCGCCGCTTCGGCGGCGCCGGTTTCTCCGACCTGTTCAGCTCGATCTTCTCGGGCGGCGCCGCCGGCCCGACCGCCCCGCGCGGCCCGGCCCGGGGGCGGGACGTGGAGACCGAGGTGGCGCTGGACTTCGGCGACGCGGTACGCGGCGTGACCCTGCCGCTCACCCTGCGCGCCCCCGGCGTCTGCGACACCTGTCACGGCAACGGGGCGAAGCCCGGCACCCAGCCACGCAGCTGCCCGGTGTGCCACGGCGCCGGGGTGACGACCCGCAACCAGGGGTCGTTCAGCTTCTCCGAGCCGTGCCGCAACTGCCAGGGCGTCGGCACGGTCGTCGAGGAGAAGTGCCCCGAGTGCCACGGCAGCGGCGGCGTGACCAAGACCCGCACGCTGAACGTCCGGTTCCCGGCCGGCGTGGCCGACGGCCAGCGCATCCGGTTGGCGGGGCGGGGTGAGCCGGGCGAGCGCGGCGGGCCGGCCGGTGACCTGTTCGTCCACGTCAAGGTCCGGCCGGACGAGCTGTTCGGGCGCAGTGGCGACGACCTCACGCTGACGGTGCCGGTCACCTTCGCGGAGGCCGTACTCGGGACGGATCTGCGGGTGCCCACCCTCGACGGCGCGGTGACCCTGCGGGTCCCGCCGGGTACGCCGAGCGGTCGGGTGCTGCGGGCCCGCGGCAAGGGCGTGGTCCGCCGGGATGGTCAGGCGGGCGATCTGCTGGTGACACTGGACGTGGTGGTGCCCGCACGGCTGTCGGACGAGGCACGGGCGGCGCTGGAGGCGTTCGCCGAGAACACGCCTGCGGCGGCCCGGGAACATCTCGACGCGCGGGTGCGTCGAGTCGGTTGACGCGGTGGATGGACGCGGAGGTGAGCAGGATGTCGGACGGGTTCGCCGGGTCGTCGGATGACCCTGCCTACGAGGCCAAGGTGCTGATGATCTCGGTCGCGGCGCGGATGGCGGGGATGCACCCGCAGACTCTGCGCCAGTACGACCGGCTCGGCCTGGTGCAGGCCGGGCGGGCGGCCGGTGGTGGCCGCCGGTACAGCGTCCGGGACGTGGTGCTGCTGCGCGAGGTGCAGCGGCTCAGTCAGGACGACGGCATCAACCTGGCCGGCGTCAAGCGCATCATCGGCCTGGAGCGGCTGCTCGAAGAGGCGCAGCAGCGGGTGGCCCGGCTGGAGGCGGAGCTGGACGCCGCGTACCGCCGGATCGCGGAGCTGGAGTCGCTGGCCCGCTTTCCGGGCCGCGACCTGATGCCCACCAACCGCACCTCCACCGCTCTGGTGGTCTGGCGACCCCGGCGCGGCTCCGACCGCTGACCGTACGCCCCTCCCGGTCCTCACGGCCCGGTCCGCTCGCCGGTTTCCCGGCGCGGGCCGGGCCGTTCTGGTTAATCTGCGAATGAGGTCCTTTCCGCGCAATCCAGACCTACCGGCATTGGCAGGGGGAGCGATGACGGAGGCGGCGAAGCAGGTGGCCAAGCGGGCGGAGGAGCGGCTCGACAAGATCGCCGAGACGTTTCGGGAGCGGTTCGAAGGGCTCACCACGGCACAGTTCACCGACGTGGTGAAGAAGGGACGCTTCGCCGGCAGCCAGATCCAGGGGCGGGCGGAGACCGGAGGCGGAGACCAGGGCGCGCCGCGCTGAACGCCGGACGCCGACGTGCGGGCCGGGACCCACGGGGGGTCCCGGCCCGTTCGTGTCCGGCCCGAGCGGGCCGGGACGCGGTGACCCCTCGCGGGGGTCCCGGCCCGTCCGCCTTGATCCACTCCGTTTCGCCGAAGTGGCGGTGTCCCGGCCCGCGGGATGCCGCGATATCGGTGATCTGGTGTTGACCATGCGCCCGCGTCCGGACGCCGCGACGGGCCGGTCAGGCGAGGCGGCGGTTCTCCCGGACCAGGCCGCCCTCGCACCAGTCGCGGTACACGAAGAGCTCCGGCCGGGCCAGCAGCATCCGGCTGTTGTGCGCCCAGACCCGCATCAGCTCGTCGCCGTTCTTCTCGGCCTGCTCGACGAGTTTGCGGAAGCGGCGCTTCGGGTGGGCGCGGAAGTTCGTCCGGATGCCGTCGGCCGCGTAGATGTAGAGGCAGTGCAGCGCGAACCGGCGGGCCGGACAGGTCGGGTCCATGGCCAGGTCGAACAGCGTCGTCACCAGGCGATCACCGGAGACCAGCAGGTCCCAGTCCGGTGGCATCGACGTGAGCGGCACCGAATCCGGGTGGTAGGCCCACGCCCGCAACTCCGTCGGAGACGGGTCGACGGGGTTGGCGAAGCCGTGGAACGTCGACTCCTGCACGCTCACCGGCCAACCTTCCGCTCTCGCCCACAGTTGGCTCGGCCACCTGCGGACCTGGCTGCTGGGGCGACACGGTAACGCGGTACCGACGAGTAGCGGTAGACCCTCCAGGGACCAATTGGTCGACCCTTGGTCGGGCCGGGTCGGCCGTACGGCGGACCCGGCCCGGAGGGGCAGTGACCGGCGTCATTCCGGGACGCTGACCGGCTCCCGCCGCTGCACCGACGCGCGCTGCCGAAGCCACCGCTTGAACCAGGCGAAGTCGGGCAACCGGGCCAGCAGCGGGCCCGTGACGACGGTGATCAGGACGTACGCCGTGGCGAGCGCCGCCAACCGCGGCTCGACGCTGCCCGCGGAGACCGCGAGACCCGCGATGACGATGGAGAACTCGCCGCGCGGCACCAGCGCGAGGCCGGCGCGCCACCGGCCGGGCTCGGCGATGCCGATCCGGCGGGCGGCCAGGTAGCCGGTGAGGGTCTTCGTCGCCATGGTGACGATCGCCAGGGCGAGCGCCGGCAGCAGTACGGGAGGAATCTCCCGCGGGTCCGTCGTCAGCCCGAAGAACACGAAGAACACCGCGGCGAACAGGTCCCGAAGGGGGGAGAGCATCTCGGTGGCGTGGTGTGCCACCGGGCCGGAGAGCGCGATGCCGACCAGGAACGCGCCGACCGCCGCCGAGACCTGGAGCTTGGCCGCGAGGCCGGCCACCAGCAGCGTCATGCCGAGCACCCCGAGCAGCAGCGCCTCCGGGTCCTTCGCCGACATGAACGCCGAGATGGCGTTGCCGTAGCGGATGGCCACCAGCAGCACGAGCAGGACGGTGCCGACCGCGATGCTGAGGGCGACGCCTCCGCCGAGCAGGCCGGTGCCGGCCAGGACGGCGGTGACCAGCGGCAGGTAGAGCGCCATGGCCAGGTCCTCGATCACCAGGACCGAGAGGATCACCGGGGTCTCCCGGTTACCGAGCCGGCCCAGGTCGGCGAGGACCTTGGCGATCACCCCGGATGACGAGACCCAGGTGATGCCCGCGAGCACCAGCGCGGCCACCCAGTCCCAGCCGAGCAGCAGCGCGAACGCGGCCCCGGGCAGCGCGTTGAGCACGCCGTCGATCAGCCCGGCGGGCGCCGCGGAGCGGAGGTTGCCGACGAGCTCGTTGGCCGAGTACTCCAGGCCGAGCATCACCAGCAGGAGGATCACGCCGATCTCGGCGCCGACCGCGAAGAACTCCTCGCTGGCGTTGAGCGGCAGAAGGCCGCCGTGCCCGAACGCGAGCCCGGCGAGCAGGTAGAGCGGGATGGGCGAGAGGCCGATCCGGCGGCTCAGCCGGCCGAGCAGACCGAGCAGGAAGAGCAGCGCGCCGACCTCGATGAGCAGGGTGGTGGTTTCGTGCATCCGCGCCTCAGCCGTCCGGGTCGCTGTCGGCGAGGATGGCGGTCACCCCGTCGAGACCCTGGCGGGTCCCGACCACGACCACCACGTCACCGGCCGCGAAGCGGAAGGCCGGGTCCGGTGAGACGATCACCTCTTTGTCGCGGAGCACCGCAACGATGGAGGCGCCGGTCCGGGTGCGGGCCTTGGTGTCGCCGAGCTTCCGGTTGACGTACGGGGAGCCGGCCGGGATCACGATCTGCTCGGTGAGCAGCCCGGCGGCCTGCTCGCGCAGCCCGGAGAGTTGGCCGAGCATCAACGACGCGCCGAGGATGTCGGCGAGGGCCTCGGCCTCGTCGTCGGTGAGCGGAATGTCCGCCTGGCAGGAATCGGGATCGTCCGGGTCGTAGAGGACCAGGTCACGACGACCGTTGCGGTGGGAGACCACACCCAGCCGGCGCCCGGACTCCGTCACCAGGTCGTGACGTACGCCGATTCCCGGCAGTGCAGTCTGTTCGACACGTACTCGCACCCGGGCAACGCTACCGCGTCCACGCCCCTCGATCGTTCCACCGTGACCGCGGCCTATCCCCGCACCCCGGCCGGCTTGAAGATCGACTCCGTTTCCCCCACATCGCGCTGTCCCGCCACCGCGGATACCGCGACATCCCCGATCTCGTGTCGATCTTTCCGGGCGTCAGTCAGACCGAGACGGACATGCCGGTGCCCGCCCCCGCCGTAGAGCGGGGGCGGGCACCGGGTGCGGCAGGGTCAGCGGAGGCTGGCGAAGAACTCCCGGATGTCGCCCACGAGTACGTCGGTCGCCTGGTGGGCGGCGTAGTGGCCGCCGACGTCGCCGCGCCCGTCGACGTCCGTGTCGTACGCCGTCCAGCGCACGATGTTCGCGTGGTCCCGGTCGGCGAAGCGGCGGATCGACTGGAAGTCGCCGGGGAACATGGCCAGCGCGGTCGGCACCGTGGTCGGCCCGCCGGGCTGTTCGTCGGCGTGGGCGTCCTCCCAGTAGAAACGGATCGCCGAGGCGGCCGTGCCGGTGAACCAGTAGAGCGCCACGTTGGCGAGGACGAAGTCGGGGTCGAGGCTCTCGTCGAAGAGCTGGGCGTTCCAGGCCAGCAGCCCCACCGGCGAGTCGGCCAGCCCGAACGCCAGGGTCTGGGGCTGCTGGCTGTGCACCTGGTTGAAGGAGAACTTGGTCTCGTAGAACCACTGGAGGTGCTTGAGCGCCGCCTGGTCCGCCTCGGAGAGGCCGGCGAACTCGGCCGGGTCTCCGGAGGGGAACGAGAAGAGCTGGGTGACGTGCACGCCGAGCACGCGTTCCGGGGCGATCCGGCCCAGCTCCGGCGCGACCATCGAACCGGCGTCGTTGCCGACCGCGCCGTACCGGTCGTACCCCAGTCGGTTCATCAGCTCGGCCCAGGCGCGGGCGGTGCGGTAGCGGTTCCAGCCGGCGCTGCGGGTCGGGCCGGAGAAGCCGAAGCCGGGCAGCGACGGGATGACCAGGTGGAAGGCGGGCGCCGCCGGATCGGTCGGCTCGGTGAGCGGCGCGATCACGTCGAGGTACTCGACGATCGAGCCCGGCCAGCCGTGGGTGAGCACCAGCGGGGTGGCGTCCGCCCGGGAGGACCGGACGTGCAGGAAGTGCAGCTCCTCACCGTCGATCTCGGTGACGAACTGGGGGTACGCGTTCAGCCGCGCCTCGACGGCCCGCCAGTCGAACCGCTCCAGCCAGTGCTCGACCAGATCGCGGACCCGGCGGGTGGGCATGCCGTACGCGTCGCCGGCGCCGGGCAGCTCGCCGGGCCAGATGGTCCGCCGCAGCCGGTCGGCCAGGTCGTCGAGGGCGGTCTGCGGGATCTCCACGCGGAACGGGCGGATCGCGGTGCCGGTCATGACTCACTCCTTCAGAACGGAATGCTTCGTTCCGTTACAACATAGC
Source organism: Micromonospora costi (assembly GCF_003626655.1). Taxonomy (GTDB): domain Bacteria; phylum Actinomycetota; class Actinomycetes; order Mycobacteriales; family Micromonosporaceae; genus Micromonospora; species Micromonospora costi. The sequence goes on along the minus strand of NZ_RBAN01000001.1, from coordinate 2,364,050 downwards.
AGAGCGGAACGATCCGTTCCACTGCTAATCTCGGACCATGCCGAACCCGACCGCAGCCGCCCCCGGGCCGCTCGCCGGGCGCCGCGCCCAGGCGGCCCGCAACGACGAGGCCATCCTGGAAGCCGCACGCGCCGTCTTCCTCGCCGACCCGAAGGCGCCCATCGCCGCCGTCGCCGACCGCGCCGGCGTCGGCATCAGTGCCCTCTATCGGCGGTACGCGGGCAAGGAGGACCTGCTGCGCCGGCTCTGCCACGACGGGCTGCGCCGCTACGTCGCCGAGGCCGAGGCGGCCCTGTCCGAGCCGGACCCGTGGCGTGCCCTCACCGGTTTCCTGGCCGGGGTGGTCGACGCCGACGTGCACTCGTTGACCGTGCACCTGGCCGGCACGTTCACCCCCACCGAGGAGATGGGTCGGGACGCGGTCCGCGCCAACGAGTTGGCCGCCCGGCTGGTCGAGCGGGCACGCGCCGACGGACGGCTCCGGCCCGACGTGGTGGTGCAGGACCTCGGTCTGCTGCTGGAGGCGTGCGCCGCGGTGCGCGTACCCGATCCGGAGCGCACCCGGCAGCTGCGCCGCCGCCAGCTCGCGGTGCTGCTCGCCGGCCTGTCGGCCGGCGCGGACGCCGAGCCGTTGCCCGGGCCGCCGCCCGCGGCGGGCGAGTTCGACTGGCGCTGGCGGCGCCGCGAGTGATCGGGCTCACACCTCCAGGGTTGAGCGGAATAGGCTCAACTCTGGTTGTGTCCTTCCTAGCGGACCTGTCGATCCGGGGGAGTCATGAACACGGAACGTCTCACCACCAAGAGCCGCGAAACCATCACCGGTGCCGTCGCGCTGGCGAACCAGCGCGGCCACGCCACCGTGGAGCCCTGGCACCTGCTGCTGGCACTGCTGGACACCGAGGGGTCGACCGCACCGGGCCTGCTGCGCGCCGTCGGGGCCGACCCCGCCGAGCTGCGCCGGGCCGCCCAGCGTGCGGTCGACGCCCTGCCCGCGGCGCGCGGCTCCAGCATCGCCGAGCCGACCCTCGCCCGTGAGTTCGTCAACGCCATCGGCGCCGCCGAGCAGATCGCGCGGCCGCTGGGCGACGAGTACACCTCCACCGAGCACCTGCTGGCCGGCCTGGCCCGGGTGGGCGGCGCGGTGGCGAACGCCCTGAAGGCGGCCGGCGCCACCGAGGAGAACCTGGTCGCGGCCTTCCCGACCGTCCGCGGCGGGGACCGCCGGGTGACCACCGCCGATCCCGAGCAGACCTACCAGGCGCTGGCCAAGTACGGCGTCGACCTGACCGCCAGCGCCCGCGACGGCAAGATCGACCCGGTCATCGGCCGGGACTCGGAGATCCGGCGGGTGATCCAGGTGCTGTCCCGGCGTACGAAGAACAACCCGGTGCTGATCGGCGAGCCCGGCGTGGGCAAGACCGCGATCGTCGAAGGGCTCGCCCAGCGGATCGTCGCCGGTGACGTGCCCGAGTCGCTGCGGGACAAGAAGCTCGTCTCGCTCGACCTGGGCGCCATGGTGGCCGGCGCGTCGTACCGGGGCCAGTTCGAGGAGCGACTGAAGTCGGTGCTCGAGGAGATCAAGAACTCCAACGGGCAGGTCATCACGTTCCTCGACGAGCTGCACACCGTGGTGGGCGCCGGCAAGGGCGAGGGCTCGATGGACGCCGGCAACATGCTGAAGCCCATGCTGGCCCGCGGTGAGCTGCGGATGGTCGGCGCGACCACGCTGGACGAGTACCGCGAGCACATCGAGAAGGACCCGGCCCTGGAGCGGCGCTTCCAGCCGGTGCTGGTCGGCGAGCCCACCATCGAGGACACCATCGGCATCCTCCGTGGCCTCAAGGAGCGCTACGAGGTGCACCACGGCGTACGCATCACCGACGCCGCGCTGGTCGCCGCCGCGACCCTCTCCGACCGCTACATCACCGATCGCTTCCTGCCGGACAAGGCGATCGACCTCGTCGACGAGTCCGCGTCCCGGCTCCGGATGGAGATCGACTCTCGTCCCGTGGAGGTCGACGAGATCGAGCGGGCGGTCCGCCGGCTGGAGATCGAGGAGATGGCGCTGGCCAAGGAGCCGGACGACGCCTCCGCCGAGCGGCTGGCGCGGCTGCGCAAGGAGCTGGCCGACAAGCGCGAGCAGCTGACCGCGCTCGCCGACCGCTGGAAGCTGGAGAAGGACCACATCACCAAGCTCTCCACGGCCAAGGAGGAGCTGGAGCGGCTGGGCGGCGAGGCCGAGCGGGCCGAGCGCGACGGCGAGCTGGAGCGCGCCGCCGAGCTGCGGTACGGCCGGATCCCGGCGCTCAAGGCCGAGCTGGCGCAGGCCGAGGAGGAGCTGGCCCGGCTCCAGGCCGACGGCGCGATGCTGAAGGAGGAGGTCGGCGCGGACGACATCGCCGCGGTCGTGGCCTCCTGGACGGGCATCCCGGCCGGCCGGCTGCTGGAGGGCGAGACCGCGAAGCTGCTGCGGATGGAGGACTCGCTGGGGGCCCGCGTGGTCGGCCAGCGCGAGGCCGTCGCCGCGGTCTCCGACGCCGTACGCCGGGCGCGTGCCGGCGTCGCCGACCCCGACCGGCCGACGGGCAGCTTCCTCTTCCTCGGCCCGACGGGCGTCGGCAAGACCGAGCTGGCGAAGGCGCTCGCGGAGTTCCTCTTCGACGACGAGCGGGCCATGGTCCGCATCGACATGAGCGAGTACGGCGAGAAGCACTCCGTCGCCCGCCTCGTCGGTGCCCCGCCCGGTTACGTCGGCTACGAGGAGGGCGGGCAGCTCACCGAGGCGGTGCGCCGCCGGCCGTACTCGGTGATCCTGCTGGACGAGGTCGAGAAGGCCCACCCGGACGTCTTCGACATCCTGCTCCAGGTGCTCGACGACGGCCGGCTCACCGACGGCCAGGGCCGGACGGTCGACTTCCGCAACGCGATCCTGATCCTCACCTCGAACCTCGGGTCGTCGATCATCAGCGACCTGACGCTCGCCGAGGAGCAGCGTCGCGAGGGCGTGCTCGCGGTCGTCCGCTCGCACTTCAAGCCCGAGTTCCTCAACCGGCTCGACGACGTGGTGGTCTTCGCCGCGCTCCGCGGGGACGACCTGGGGGCCATCGTGGACATCCAGCTCGACCGGATGCGGAAGCGCCTCGCGGACCGTCGACTGGCCCTGGACATCACCGAGTCCGCCCGGCAGTGGCTGGCCGAGCACGGGTACGACCCGATCTACGGTGCGCGCCCGCTGCGCCGGCTCGTGCAGTCGGCCATCGGTGACCAGCTCGCGAAGGCCCTGCTCGCCGGCCAGATCCGCGACGGCCACACGGTCAAGGTGGACCTGTCCGACGACAAGGACGCCCTGACGGTAACCCCAGCCTGACCCACCCACCCCCGCCCCGGCCCCCGGCCCCGGCCCGACCGCGCCCGGCAAGGTGATCAAGAGGTTTGCGTCAGCGGAGAGCGATTCCGCGACGCAAACCTCTTGATCATCGGGGTGGGGCGGGCCGTGGCGGGGAAAGGTAGGGAGCATGTTCGGGATCGGGAAGAAGCGGGACCGCGAGATCGAGGACGCCGTCGCGGAGCTGGCCCGCGCCGACACGCTCGCCTTCGGCGGGGTCGGGTTCGCCAACACGCTGCTGCCGGCCACGGAGGCGTACCAACGCCTCGAGGCCGCGTCGGCCGAACGCCCCGACGAGGTACGCCCGCACCTCGACCGGCTGCTCGACAGCGGCTCGCCGGCCGGCCGCGCGTACGCCGCGACGCTGCTGGAACGGATCGACCCGGCGGCCGCCCGGACGGCGTGGACCGCACTCGGCGACGATCCGGCCGAGTTCACCACGTTCACGGGCTGCGTGATGGGCCGGTCCTCGCTGCGCGCGTACGCCGCGTCGCGCCTCGCCGAGGCGTGACGAACCGCGGCCTCGCGCCGGCGGGCGGCCCTGTCGCCGGGCGGGCCGGCCCGGTCCGCGCGGCGCCCGCCACCGGCCGCCCGGTGACCGGGCGCTCACTTCACGATCGGCGTGTACCCCCGGGTGAACCGGGTTGTTAGCGTCTGCGCCGGCGTAACCAGGGGAGGGTGGGTCGGTGAGCGGGTGGGTGGCGTACCTGGCGGTGGCCGGCCTGATCGTGCTGCTCGCGATCGTCGGGGCGGTCCTGCGCCGGTTCGGGAGCCGGCCGCGGGCGGGAACCGGACCCGGCGCGTCACTGGCCGGCGACGAGGCACTGCGCGCGATCCGGCCCGGCGACGTGGTGGAGATCCGGGGTGTGCCCTGGCCGGTCCGCGGCACGATCCGCCTGCACGAGGCGGGTTGGAGCTGGGCCGAGCACCTGCTCGACGATGTGGACGGCGTCCGGCGCTGGCTCTCGGTCGAGGAGCGGCGGGACCACGAGGTGGTCCTCTGGACCGCGGAGCCGGGTGCGACCGTCACCCCGGGCGCGCCGACCATCGACCTCGCCGACCACCGGTACGGCTGGGTCGAGTCGGGGCAGGCCCGCTACACGGCGACCGGCACGACCGGCCGTGAACCCTCGGGCACCATGCGGTACCACGACTACCAGGCCCCGGGCGGCGCCCGGCTCTCGTTCGAGGCGTACGGGGAAGCGGGCTGGGAGGTGGCCCGGGGCGAGCTGTTGCGCCGCGCCGAGGTGGTCGTCCGGCCGCGGACCGGCGCGAACTGACCCCCACCTGCCCGGCCGCGTCGCGGCCTGCCGGATTGGCCCGTTGCCGATACGGTGTTGGCGCGATCTAGGGAAGGAGCATCGTGGTCGATCCCCACAGCACGCCGGCACGGTCACGGCCGAGCGTGGTGACGATTTCCAGCTACCTGCTGATTCTGTTCGCCGTTCTTCAGGTGATCAACCTGATCATCACGCTCGCCACCATCGGCACCATCCGCGACGTGCTGCGTGACGCGTACGCCGGCACCGAGGCCAACGCGGCCAACACCATCGCCGACGTCACCTTCGCGATCGGCATCGGCAGCGCGATCTTCGTGCTGCTCCTCGCGATCGTGCTGGTCGTGCTGGCCGTGCTGAACAACCGCGGCAAGAACGGGTCCCGGATCACCACCTGGATCCTCGGCGGCATCCTGGTCTGCTGCACGGGTGGCAGCCTGATCAGCGGAGCGGCGGGCGGCTTCGGCGGCAGCACCGGCACCACCACGGGCGACGCGCCGAGCCCGGACGAGATCCAGCGGCGGCTCGACGAGGCGCTGCCCGGCTGGTTCACGCCGGTCAGCACCCTGCTCGGGGTGATCGGCGTGATCGCGCTGATCGTCGCCCTGATCCTTCTCGCGCTGCCGAAGTCGAACGAGTACTTCCGGAAGCCGCAGGCCGGTTGGGAGCCGCCGGTTCCGGGCGCCGCCTACCCCGGCTACCCGTCGACGCCCGGCTACCCGCAGGTCCCCGGCCAGCCCGGCCAGTCGCAGGCCGAGCCCGGCTACCCGCCGACCCCCGGCTACCCGCCGCCCGGCCAGCCCGGCTACCCGCCGGCGCCGGGCCAGCCCGGTGACCAGGCACCCGGATCGGACCGGCCGGGCCCGACCCCGCCGCCGGTCAGCTGAGCCGCGGTTAACGACGACGCCGACGGTCCCTCCGAGTAGGTTGCAACCCGACGCCTACCGGAGGGACCTGTCGTGTCGTACCCGCATCCGGCGCCGGTCCGCCGCCCCGGCGTGGTCGCGCTGGCAACGGCCGTCCTGCTGCTGATGGCGGTCGTCGCGTTCGCGTACGCCGTGACCGGCCTCCTGGTGCTCGGCGGCACCATCGACCGCTTCCGGGCTGCGGCGGCCGCCACCACGGCCACGGCGGATCAGGTGGACGGTGTCGTGGGGCTGCTGCGCGTCTCCGGCGTCCTGTCCGCGGTGCTCGCCGTGCTGGCCGCGCTCCTCCTGGCCGGCCTGGCAATCGGTCTGGGCACGGGGCGCCCGGGCGCACGGGTGGCGACCTGGGTGGTCTGCGGGCTGGGGCTGCTCTGCGGGTGCTGCGGCCTCGCGTTGCTGGTCGGGCAGCGGGCCGCCCCGCTGCAACTCGGCGAGGGCGAGCAGGCCACCGAGGCGTTGCTGGCCCTGGTCGCTGACGCCTACCCCTCGTGGTGGATCCCGTTGAACGGAGGGCTTTCGGTCGGCCAGGCGCTCGGTTACCTTGTGGTAGCTACGCTGCTGGTGCTGCCGGCGGCGAACGTCTGGTTCCGGCGGCGCCCGGTCGCGCCGGCCGTGCCGCCCGGGTTCGCACCCCACCCGCACCAGCCGACCACGAGCCCGTACCCGCCGAGCTGAGGACCGCCCGTGACGCCCGACTCCACGCCCACCGCGAAGCGGGCTCTGGTGACCGGTGCGACCGCCGGCATCGGTGCGGCGTTCGCCCGCCGGCTGGCCGCCGACGGGTGGCACCTTGTGCTGGTGGCCCGCGATGCCGCCCGCCTGGCCGAGATGGCCGCGGAGCTGACCGGACGGCACGGCCGTGAAGCCGAGACGATATCCGCCGATCTGTCCACCGACGACGGTTGTGCGCTCGTGGAGGCCCGGCTGGCCGCCGGCAGTCCGGTCGACCTGCTCGTCAACAACGCCGGCATCAGCTTGAACAAGCCGTTCCTGCGGTCCTCCGTGGAGGACGAGGCCCGCCTGCTCCGGCTCAACGTCCACGCGGTGATGCGCCTGACGCTCGCCGCGCTCCGGCCGATGACCGAGCGGCGCGATGGGGCAGTGATAAATGTCTCTTCGGTGGCGGGTTTCGGCGCGGTGATGCCCGGCTCGACCTACTCGGCCAGCAAGGCGTGGGTGACGAACTTCAGCGAGTCGGTGGGCCAGTCCGCGCAGCCTTTCGGCGTACGCGTGATGGCTTTGTGTCCCGGCTACACCCGCACCGAATTCCACGACCGGGCCGGCATCAACATGTCGAAGACGCCGGAGTGGATGTGGCTGCGCGCCGACGACGTGGTCGACGAGGCGTTGCGTGACCTGCGGAAAGGCAAGCTGGTCAGCGTTCCGACGTGGAAGTACAAGGTGGCGGTGGCCGGCCTGCGGCACGCGCCCCGCCGGCTGTTGCAGGCCGTCGCCCGGGACACCCGCGGGCGGATCGGCCGCGACCAGGCCTGAGTCGACGGCAGCCGCCGGCGTCGATCCGTCCGGCCCGGCCCGTGGCGATCGGATCGTGTCCGGTCGCAGAGAGTAGTCGTCCATCGTCGTCCGTCGGTCGCTCACCGGTTGGATCCGGGTGGACCCCGCACGCGGCTCCCAGACTTGCGCAGTACCCTCTATCGCCATGGGGGACCGCGACGACCTGCGTAAATTCATCACTGATCTGGCCGTGGTCCACGGCCGGGTGGTGCTCTCCTCCGGCCGCGAGGCGGACTGGTACATCGACCTGCGACGCATCACGCTCCATCACCGGGCCGCGCCGTTGGTCGGCCGGGTGATGCTCGACCTCACCGCCGACTGGGAGTACGACGCCGTGGGCGGACTGACCCTGGGCGCCGACCCGATCGCTTTCTCGATGCTGCACGCCGCTCCGACCGAGCGGGCCCTGGACGCCTTCGTGGTGCGCAAGGCCGGTAAGGCACACGGTATGCAGCGACGGATCGAGGGACCTGAGGTGGCCGGCCGCCGTGTCCTGGCGGTCGAGGACACATCGACGACGGGGTCGAGTGTGCTGACCGCTGTCGAAGCGCTTCGTGAGGCCGGGGCCGACGTCGTAGGGGTGGCGGTTATTGTTGATCGAGGCGCCGGCGACGCGGTGCGAGCCGCCGGATTGCCGTATCGGGCGGCCTATACGTTGGCTGACCTCGGCCTTGTGGCGTAAAAGTCTGCCGATTCGGATCTGCTGATATGCAGGCGGATCGATGCTGCTGGTGGAAGGATGGAAAACGTGGGAACTGCGTTGGCTGAAATGACTATGCCTCAGATCTCGCCGCTGGCCGGCGAGCCAATCGAACGTGCCGATGCCGAGCGCCTCGCCGGGGTCCTCAAGGCCCTCGCCGACCCTGCCCGGCTGCGGCTGCTGAGCCTGATCCAGTCGGCCCCCGAGGGCGAGGCGTGCGTGTGCGACCTGACGGCGCCGCTCGGCCTCTCCCAGCCGACGGTCAGCCACCACCTTCGCATCCTCACCGAGGCCGGCTTGCTGGAGCGGGAGAAGCGCGGTGTGTGGGCGTACTACCGGCTGGTCCCGACGGCGATCGCCACGATCGCCGATCTGCTGACCCCGCCGCGCAAGCGGGCCACCAAGAAGGCCCGCTGACCCCTACCGATCGTCCGGTGCCATCCCCGAGCAGGGACGGCGCCGGACGGCCGGCCGGTCAGTGCTTGCCGTAGTGCTGCCGGGTCTCCCGGATCGCCTCCTCGGCCGCGGCCCGCTCCTCGGCGGTGGTGCCCCGCTTGGCCGCGATGCGGGCCCGGAGCAGCTCGATCGCGATCGGAATCACCGAGATCGCAACGATCGCGATGAGGATCAGCTCGATGTGCTCCTTGACGAAGTCGATCTGGCCGAGGAAGTAGCCGAGCAGCGTCACGCCGGTGCCCCAGAGCACCCCGCCGATGATGTTGTACGTCACGAAGGTGCGGTAGTTCATCCGGCTCACCCCGGCCACGATCGGCGTGAACGTCCGCACGATCGGCACGAAGCGGGCGAGCACGATCGAGCGCGCCCCGTACTTCTCGAAGAACTCCTGCGCCTTGAGCACGTTCTCCTGCTTGAACAACCGCGAGTTGGGGCGCCGGAACAGTGACGGGCCCACCTTCCGGCCGAACGCGTAACCCACCTGGTCACCGGCGATCGCCGCGATCGTGATCAGCAGGCAGACCACCCACAGCGGCCAGGTGATGTACTGCCCGTCGGCAGTGAGCAGGCCCGCCGTGAACAGCAGCGAGTCACCCGGCAGGAAGAACCCGATCAGCAGGCCCGACTCGGCGAACACGATGGCGAGGATGCCGAGCAGCCCGAACGTCGAGATCAACCACTCCGGGTCGAGCCAGTCCGGCCCGAGGGCCAGGTTGGTGGTGGGCGTCGGCACGAGCGACCTCCGGTGTCTACCAGTGGGATTGGCGGCAAGTCGCCATCGGCGACGGCACGACCGTAGTCTAGGTGGCCGCCCGAGACGCCCGGTGCTCGACGTCACACCTCCCGGCCAACGCTCAGGAACCGCTGCCGGCGCCGGAGCCCCGGCGGTCGCCGTATCCAGCGCATACGGCAGCGCGAACCAGCGTCGATCCCGCCGGCCGACCCCGGCACGGTCGTCCCCACGGCCCGCAGACGGCGGTGCCCCGCCGACCGGCTGGTCGGCGGGGCACCGGGTGGTGGTACGGGATCAGGCCACGAAGCGGGTCTTGCGGCGGCGGGCCACGAGGTAGCCGCCGGCGCCCGCCACGAGCAGGAGAGCACCGATGCCGGCGATCAGGCCGGTGGAGGAACCGGTGATCGGCAGCGAGCCGCCGTCACCGCCCCCGCCACCCTGGCCGTTGTCGCCGCCGTTGTCGCCGCCGTTGTTGCCGGTGGACGCGGGCTTGAGCACGATCTCGGCGGTGTTGTTGGCGGCCTGCGGGTCACCCGGGAACGTCACGGTCAGCTGACCCGGCGCGTTCGGGGTGATCTTGTCCACCTGCAGAGTGAAGTCGAAGAAGTACGTCTGACCCGGGGCGATCTCGCTGGTCAGGCAGCCGTAGCGGCTCGCACCCGGCTTGCCCCACTCCTCCTGGATGTCCCAGCCCTTCTCCGTGATGGGCGCGCAGTCGCCCGACGCCTCCACCGCGGTGGTACCGCCTGGGAGGACGATCTCGACGACCGGCTCGGTCAGGTTCCAGGTGGCCTCGGCGATGGCCGGACCCAGGTTGCGGACGGTCGGGCGGATCGCCACCGTCTTGCCCGCGGTGGCACTGGCCGAGGCCGGCTCGGCGGCGAGGTCGGCGTAGTGGTTGCCGCTCACCGAGATGTGGAGATTGGTGATGTTGTTCAACCACTCGATGTCGGTCTGCGGGGCGGCGCGACGCGAGGTTGACTCCACCTCGACGAGCCGCAGCGGCTCCCCCGTGCCCGGCTTGACGTCGCCGAAGTATTCGTCGTTGCCGGAGGCGTTCCAGTCGTCCGTCGTCCACCAGGTGACGGAGTTGTCGAAGGACGTCCCGCTGCGTACCTCGTCGGCGAGCTTCAGGGGCAGCTCGCTGGAGAGGCGGTAGGTCTTCTCCGGGTCCAGGTCGGAGTCGAAGTGGCAGATGACCGGGTTGCCCTCCGAGTACCTGCAGTTGGAGAAGTTGCCGGCATAGGCCGTGTAGTAGTCGGCCCACAGCATCATGACGGCGCCCCTGGCGGCGGACGGCCCGCCGTTGCGGACGGTCAACTGGACGCCGAACGAGTCACCCGGAGCGGCCTCGAGGTCGACCTGCTCGGGGGACTGCAGGTCCACCGCCTCCGCCAGCGTGAGGGTCACCTCCTTGGTGACCTCCGAGCCGCCCGCGGTCGCCTTGACGGTCATGTCGCCGGAGCGTCCCGCCTCCACGCCGTCCTTGGCGATGGCGAAGTAGGTGAAGTCCCCGATGCCCCACTCCGGATGGGCATCGGCCTCGCAGTGCAGTCGCGGCGCGTCGGACGTGCAGTGCCACTGCTCGGAGTTCGGCTCGATCTGGACGAAGTCCGCGACGGCGGACAGGTCGAGGTCGATGGTGGCGTGGTCGAAGGCGGGTTCGCCGTCCACCGGGTCGAGCCAGAAGCCGGAGTAGGCCGTGTGGCCGACCGGCACGAGCACGTTGGGTGCGTTCAGTTCGAAGGCCTCGTCGGCGAAGGCGGGGGAGGCGGAGGCGGCGACGATCGCGCCTACGACGCCCAACCCGGCGAGCCAGCGCCGGGCGGAGTTCTTGAGCATGGGGTTCCCTCGTTTAGGGGGATGAAAGAACGAAGCCTGCGGATCTTAAGGAGTCGTTAAGCCTCCGCGCCGCCCCGGCCGGCCCCCACCGGCGAATATCGACCGAACGGCTGATCAGGAACGACGCAACGTTCGGGTGCGCGGTCCCCAACCGCGTACCTCGTCCGGCACCGCTCGATCCGGCGGCGCAGATGGCGCCGCCGCTGCCCGGCGGTCGGATCGTCAGCGGTAGTCGTCCTCGTCGCCGACGACCACCCGCGCCTGCTCCATGGCGTCCCAGTCGTCGACCTCCAGGCCGCGGTGCGGCTCCGGCTCACCGTCGGTCGGGTCCACGGCGACGGCCTGCTCCACCGCGTCGGCCGGCTCCGCTTCCAGGTCGCGCTCCTCCGGGTTGAGGTGGTCGCTGGGCGCGAAGTCCTCGTCGGGCTGACCCATCGTCCCTCCCTGGATGTCGGCGGGCGTCATCCCACCCACCGTACGGGTTGTGCCCGCCGTACGCTCGCCCAGCGCCACGAACCCCGAGTCGACCGAATCGGCCCACCGGCGCGTACGGCCGATGCCAGGATGGGGCCGTGGGCTTTCTGATCCGGCTGGCGATCACCGCGGTGGCGCTGTGGATCACCACGTTGGTCGTGCCCGGGGTGGAGGTCGGCGGCCGCACCGGTGCCAACACCGCGCTCACCCTGGTGGTGGTCGCGGTGATCTTCGGCCTCGTGAACGCGGTCCTCAAGCCGGTGATCAAGGTGGTCGGCTGCATCTTCTACCTGCTGACCCTGGGCCTGTTCGCCCTGGTCGTCAACGCGCTGCTGTTCCTGCTGACCGACTGGATCGCCCGTTCGCTCGACCTGCCGTTCCGGGTGCACGGCTTCTGGGCGGCGTTCTGGGGCGCCATCGTGATGTCCGTGGTGACCTGGCTGATCAGCGTGGTGCTGCCGGACCGGCTGGAGGGTCGGTGACCGGCGGTGTTGCGGTCTCCGTCGGGCGGACGTGCGCCGGGTCGGTTGCGGCCGGGTCGCCGCGCTGCGGGATACTGCCCGGCGGAGGACAGCGCGGTCCGGCGCACATGGACAACAGCGGCCAGCACGGCCGAGAGCGGCAATTAAGGAGCGTTCGACATGCCTATCGCTTCCCCTGAGGCCTACGCGGAGATGCTGGACCGCGCCAAGGCTGGCCGGTACGCGTACCCCGCGATCAACGTGACCTCCTCCCAGACGCTGAACGCGGCGCTCAAGGGCTTCGCCGACGCGGAGAGTGACGGCATCATCCAGGTCTCCACCGGTGGCGCGGAGTACCTCTCCGGCCCCTCGGTGAAGGACATGGTGACCGGCGCCGTCGCGTTCGCCCACTACGCCCGCGAGGTCGCGAAGAACTACCCGGTCACCGTCGCCCTGCACACCGACCACTGCCCGAAGGACAAGCTCGACAAGTTCGTCCGGCCGCTGATGGGGATCTCCCAGGAGCGGGTGAAGGCCGGGCAGGAGCCGCTGTTCCAGTCGCACATGTGGGACGGCTCCGCGGTGCCGGTGGCCGAGAACCTGCAGATCGCCGAGCAGCTCCTCGACGAGGCCGCCAAGGGCAAGATCGTCCTCGAGATCGAGGTCGGCGTGGTCGGCGGCGAGGAGGACGGCGTCGAGAACGCCATCAACGAGAAGCTCTACACCACCGTCGAGGACGGCCTGGCCATGGTCGAGGCGCTGGGCCTGGGCGAGAAGGGCCGCTACATGGCGGCGCTGACCTTCGGCAACGTGCACGGCGTCTACAAGCCGGGCAACGTCAAGCTGCGCCCCGAGGTGCTCAACCACATCCAGATGGCGGTGGGCGCCAAGTACAACAAGGAGAAGCCGCTCAGCCTGGTCTTCCACGGCGGTTCCGGCTCGCTGCTCTCCGAGATCCGCGAGGCGCTCGACTACGGCGTGGTGAAGATGAACATCGACACCGACACCCAGTACGCCTTCACCCGGCCCGTCGCGGACCACGTGTTCCGCAACTACGACGGCGTGCTGAAGGTCGACGGCGAGGTCGGCAACAAGAAGATGTACGACCCGCGGGTCTGGGGCAAGGCCGCCGAGGCCGGCATGGCCGCCCGGGTCGTCGAGGCCTGCGAGGCGCTGCGCTCGACCGGCACCACCATGAGCAAGTAGGACGCGTACTCCGACGGCCGGCTCCCCACCCGGGGGCCGGCCGTCGCCGTTCCGGCGCCCGGCGTCGGCGGGCGCCGGCGGCCCGTCGGCTCGGTTTCCGGCGCCGCCGGGCCCGCGGCTCAGCCTCCGGTCAGGACCCGCACGGCCTCGTGGACGTCGTCGGTGAGGTGGATGGTCGACGACAGGTCACCGAACGGGGAGGCGGCCAGCAGCGGGCGCAGCAGCGATTCGACCGGCAGCTCCGTGGTCCAGTAGGCGCGGTCCAGGAAGACGTACGCGCCGCTGGCACCGTCGGTGCCGTAGTAGGTCTTCGTCGCCGCCTGGAACACCTCCTGCACCGTGCCGGCCCGCCCCGGCGCGAACACGATCCCGCCCCGGGCGAGCCGCAGGATCGTGTCCTCCCGGATCGCGTTCGAGAAGTACTTGGCGATCCGTCCGGCGAACAGGTTCGCCGGTTCGTGCCCGTACAACCAGGTCGGGATGGCCAGCCCGCCGGCCCGCGCCCACCCGAGGTCGGCGGCGCGCTGCCGGGGCAGCGGAGTCGACGTGCCGGCGCTCGTGCCGTTCGCCGACGGCGGCGGCGAGTACCGCTCGCGCACCCGCAGCGCCGCCGCCGTGTAGCGGTCGTGGTCGGTGAAGTCGGGAGCCGTCGCGAGCAGGTCGATCGCCGCGGTCAGCTCCTCCGCCGGGCGGCCGGCCAGGTACGCGCCCAGGTTCGCGGCCTCCATCACCCCCGGCCCGCCGCCGGTGACCACCAGCCGGTCGGCACGCGCCAGCTCCCAGCCGAGCACGGCCGCCATGCGGTACGGGACGCTCCCACGCGGCACCGCGTGCCCGCCCATGATCCCCACCACGGACTGCGGCCCGTGCGCGGCCAGCCACGCCCGCGTCGCGTCGGCCAGCGCGTTGTCCACGCCGTGGTCGTGCAGCCGCTGACCGAGCGCCTCCTTCACGTCTGGGAGCGCGCCGCCGTGCGCCCGGAAGTGCGCGTACACCCGGGTGTCGTACATCCCGGCGAACCCCGCCTCGGCGAAGCCGGCGGCCAGTTCCTCCGCTGTGTAGAGGTGCGAGGGCTGGGTCGGGTACGGCAGCCCGGAGAAGGGCGGCACCACGTTCGCGCCGCGCCGGACCAGGTCGGCGCCGACCTCTCGGGAGGCGAAGCGGCAGCCGACGAAGAGGGTTCCCGCGACTGCGATCTCGCTGAGGTCGGGTGGCGCCACGTCCAGGCGCAGCCCCTGCACGGTCAGCCCCGCGAGGCTGCCGCCGGCCAGCCGCCGGTCGAACTCGGCGCGGGTCTCGATCTCGTCGGTGGCGTGCGGCTCGATGACGTCCGCGGGTGGTGGGGTCGGCACCTGGCCATACTGCCCCCACCCGTCCACCTTCCACACGACGGGTGACGCACCGCCGGACACGACAGGAGCCCGGCGGCCGCGGCCACCGGGCTCCTGCGTAACCGGGTCCTGGGGAGGCTCCGGACCATTAGTTGTAATCGAAAACACTTGGCTGCGGCATGGGCCGCAGGCGTGACCAACTCCTCAGCCGTTCAGCCAAGCGGCTCGGCCGACCCTCTCGCGCGGCCCCCCGCGAAGCGGGTTGAATGGGGCGATGCAGAACCTCCTGCCGGAGCCACCGGCCACCCTCCTTCCCGCGAACGACGAGGCGGACGCCGCGCTGGCCAACGCCGAACAGAGCGGCGACGGGGACGCTTTCGCCGACGTGGCGGCGCGCTTCCCCACGTACAGCGCGGCGTGGGCGGCGCTGGGGGCGCGGGCGTTCGCGGCCGACCAGATCGTCCCGGCGTACGCGTACGCACGCACCGGCTACCACCGCGGCCTGGACCAGCTGCGCCGCAGCGGCTGGAAGGGTCACGGGCCGGTGCCCTGGTCGCACGAGCCGAACCGGGGCTTCCTCCGCTGCCTCTACGTCCTGTCCCGGGCCGCCGACGCGATCGGTGAGGCCGACGAGGCCGCCCGCTGCGCCCAGTTCCTGCGCGACTGCGACCCCGCCGCCGCCGACGCCCTGGCCAGCCTCTAACCCGGCGCCCGTCCCCGCCCGTCCCCCCGTCCCCCGCCCCCACCCCTCGCCTCCGCGATCTTGCAGTTTCGGCCCTTGTTTTGAGGCTTTTGGCCCGGAATGTCGGGGCAGAAAGTGCAAGATCGCGGGGCGAGCGGGGGCGAGGGTGCGGGGCTGGGGGGTGGGGCTGGGGATGGGGGGTTTACAGGCCTTCGGCTACGGAGGCGGCGATTTTCAGCCACGCTTCGCGGGTGGCGGAGCTGAGGGCTCCGTAGCGGATCGGTTCGCCGCTGTCGATGAGTCGCTCGTACGGTGCCAGCAGCACGGCCCGGGTGCGGGCGGCGAAGTGCTCCTGGATCGCCGGCAGGTCGATCTCCTTGCGGGACGGCGGCATCGACACCACGGTGACCGCCTGCCGGACCAGCCGCTGCCGGCCGCTCTGCTCCAGGTGGTCGAGCATCCGGGCGGCCGTCTCGGCCGAGTCGTTACGGGCGGACATGGTGACCACCAACTGGTCGGTGGCGTCCATCGCGGCCTGCCAGTTCTGCGCCCGCACGTTGTTGCCGGTGTCCACGAAGATCAGCTTGTAGAACCGGCTGACCACCTCGCGAAGCTCCGCGAACGCCGCCGCCGTCAGCATCTCGCCACCGGTCGCGGACTCGTCCGACGCGAGGACGTCGAACATGCCCTCGCCCTGCGAGCGGACGTACTGCGAGAGGTCGCCGACCCGCCCGTGCGCCCCGTGGAACTGGCCGAGGTCGCGCAGCAGGTCCCGCACCGTACGGGAGTGGAAGTCCTGCTGCGCCCGCATGCCGAGGGTGCCCTGGGTCTCGTTGTTGTCCCAGGCCAGCACGTAGCCGCCGCGCTTCTGCCCGAACGTCATGGCGAGCAGCAGGATGGCGACCGTCTTGCCGGCGCCGCCCTTCGGGTTGACCACCGTCACCTGGCGCAGCCCGCCGAAGTTACGGCGGACCATTTCGATGTCCCGCTTCAACTCCTGCTCGTGCCGCCCGGGTGGCAGCCGTAGGCCGATCTTGTTGGCCATCGCCCGTACGCCGATGGTGGCGACTGGGTCCGGCGGGCGTACCTGCCGCCGCCGGGCGAAGTCCTCGGCCGTCGGCGGGGCGGGCGGCTCCGGAGTGTCCGCGGTCGGGTAGCCGGGCGGCACCGCGGCGACCGCCGGCGGGTACGGCTGAGCGGGAGGTGCCGGCGGCACGGAGGCTCCGGCCTGCTGCCAGGGCGGCGTGTACCAGCCGGGCGACGGCGGGTAGGGCCCCGGCGGGGTGGCCGGCGCCGAGGGCGCGGGCGGCGCCGCGTCACCCGGGACGGGCGGCGGTGGGAGCTGCTGCCCGGGGACGCCCGGCCAGGGCTGCGCCGCCGAAGCGGTGCCGGGCAGCGGTGTGCCGGGGACGCCGGATCCGGGCGTGCCAGCGGTGGGGGTGCCGGAGGCGGGCGCCGGTGCGCCCGGGACGCCGGCCTCGGGCATGCCGGTGGCGGGGCCGCCGGTTCCGGGTGTGCCGGTCGTGGGGCCGCCGGCTCCGGGCGTGCGGGTTCCGGGAGTGCTGGCGCTGGCCGGCTGGGCCGCGCTCGGCGACGCCGCGTCCTGGTCCGTGCTGGCGCTGCTGCGCTGCGGCGGGTACGCCCAGGGCGAGTCGCCGGGGCGCCCGGGACCCGCCGGGCCGTCGGTCGGGGAGGTGGTCGGCTGCTCGGGCTGCTCGTCCGCCGCCGGCTCGTCGGTGCTCGTGCCGGTGTCGGCCCCGGCGCTCGTGTCGCTGACGGCCGGTCCAGCCGTCCCGTCGGACGCCGGTTGGGCCGGCACCTCAGGCGCCGCCTGTGCCGGCATCTCGGCCGCCGCCTGCGCTGGGACGTCGGAGGCCGCCTGCGCTGGGACGTCGGGGGGTGCCTGTGCCGGCACGGTGGGGGCTGCCTGCGCCGGCTCGCCGTCGGCTGCCTGCGCCGGCTCGCCGTCGGCTGCCTGAGTGGGCGCATCCGAGCCGGTCTGCGAAGCAGTGCTGGGGGCAGCCTGCGCCGGAGCGCTCGCGGCTGCCTGCTCCCGGCCGACGACGGGCGCGGGCGGCTCGTCGTGGGAGAACGGCAGGTCGAGGTCGACCTGACCGGCCGGGGGCTGAGCAGGGCCGGAGGCCGTCGTGCCACCGGCCGGCGCGGCCACCGGCCCTGCGGATGCCGTCCGGCCCGCCGACCCGCCGGTGCCGGCCCCGGGGGCGGTCGTCGAGGCGCCGCCGGCTGCCGGGGCGCTGCCGCTCGTGGGACCGGTCGCGGTCGCACCGCTGGAGCCGTGGCCGGGCGTGGGCGGGTTCGGGGGCGGCGGTGGCTGCCAGCCCGGCTGCGTCGGCGGGGTCCATCCGGTGCCGGGCGGCGGGGGCGGCGGCGCCCAGCCGCCGGGCGGGGGCAGCGCGCCGGTCAGGGAGGGGTAGTCGGCCGGGGAGGGCGCGCCGGTCGGGGCGGGCGAGCCGCTGGTCGGCGGGGCGGGTACCGGTGGCACCGCGGGCGATCCGCCCGCGGACGCCGGCGGCTCCTCACTGGACGGTGCTCCGGCGGGTGGGAAGACGACAGCAGCCCAGGGCGGCGCCGTCGCGCCGCCGTCGGCCGGATCGGTGGGCCAGAGTGGTTCGATGTCCCGCTCCGGCACCGGCTGCTGGCCGGGTACGCGCACCCGGTCGGCGTTCTCGTCCACCACGGTTCCTCCCCATTCCTCCTGCCGAGGATAGGCCCAGCAGCCGACGACGGCCGGGCCGGCGAGTGGCGGCGGCGGGTCAGGCGGCCCAGACCGCCCAGGCGCCCGGCTCCGTCCACCAGGACCGCTTCCGGCTCAGCTCACCCTCGACGCCGTCGTCGACGAAGGGCAGCTTCTCGTCCCGGGGCAGCACCGACACCGCGCGCCCCCGGGCGCGGCGTACCTCGAGGCGTACGCGTTTGCGCCCGAACGCCGAGCGGGCCACGACCGGGACGGCCACCGCGACCTCGACCACGCCGTCGGTCGGGTCCGGTCGGTTGAGCAGCGCCACGTCGTTGAGCACCGCGTACCCACCGGCGTTCCCGACCGCGCAGGCCAGCAGCGGCTCGTCGCCGTCGGAGAGGACGGTGTCGTCCACCTCGACCCGGCCGCGCCAGTGCAGCGGGCGGCCCTCGTCGTCGGCGGCACCGAGCAGCGCGCCGTCCAGGGTCACCGAGCCGCCGTCGTTGCGCAGCAGGTCGAGCCGCCGGGGGGTGCCGTCGAGCACGGCGGCGGCCACCGCCGCCGGCTCGCGCGGCAGCCCGAGCTGCGCGACCAGGTCACGGTGACCGGTGCTCCGGGCCGGATCGAGCGGCAGTACGCCGACCGGCGGCAGGTCGGGCACCGTCCGGTTGCCGGCCAGGTCCTCGGGGCGGCGGCTGGGCGGTGGGGCGTACCGCCGGACGAGCCGGCGCAGGACGGCGCGCAACTGTGCGTCACTGGCCGTGGCGACCACGAGGCGGGTCTTGGAATCCGGGTCCGGCCAGGTGAGGCCGTCCGGGCGCGGGGGGCCGTCGAGGCGGGCCAGCACCTCGTCGATCTCCGCGTCGGAGCGGGCGGTGACCGTCTCGACCCGCGCGCCGCGTGCGGTCAACGCGTCGGCGCAGGCCAGCACCGGCACCCGGGGCGTCTCGCAGCGCTCCGGCTTCCCGTCGGCGGTGGCCGTTCCCTCGGCGGCGTCCGCCGCCTCTCCGGCAGCTCCGGTCGCGCCCCCGGTCGCCCCGCCGCAGCAGGCGCCGCCGCTGCCGCAGCCCCCGGGAGCGTCGCGCTCCGAGCCGAGGGTGAGCAGCACCACGTCGTACACGAAGGAGCCTCCTGCCTCTCGACACGGCCCCCGCCGGCCGCGCCGTAACCTCTTGTTAGCCTGACACCCCGGGCTCGCCAACCGGTCGCCACCTGGCACCCGAGCCTTCTGGAGGCGGAGAAGATGCCAGCGATCGTGCTCATCGGCGCTCAGTGGGGCGACGAGGGCAAGGGCAAGGTTACCGACCTGCTCGGCGAGCGGGTCGACTACGTGGTGCGCTACTCGGGCGGCAACAACGCCGGGCACACGGTGATCACGCCGGACGGCCAGAAGTACGCGCTGCACCTCATGCCCTCCGGCGCGCTCTCCCCGAACGCCAAGATCGTCATCGGCAACGGCGTCGTGGTCGATCCGAAGGTGCTGCTCACCGAGATCGACGGCCTCGCCGAGCGCGGCGTGGACGTTTCGCGGCTGCGGATCTCCGGCGACGCGCACCTGATCATGCCGCACCACCGGGCGCTGGACCGGGTGGTCGAGCGGTACCTCGGCTCGGCCCGGATCGGCACGACCGGCCGGGGCATCGGCCCGGCGTACGGCGACAAGGTCGCCCGGATGGGCATCCGCCTGCAGGACCTGCTCGACCCGGGCATCCTGCGCAAGAAGCTGGAACTCGCCCTGCGCGAGAAGAACCAGATCCTGTTCAAGGTCTACAACCGCAAGGCGATCGACGTCGAGGCGACCGTCGAGGAGTACCTGGCGTACGCGGAGCGGCTGAAGCCGTACATCGCGGAGACCCGGGGCCTGCTCTGGGACGCCCTGGACCGGGGCGAGATCGTCCTGCTGGAGGGCGCCCAGGCCACCATGCTCGACATGGACCACGGCACCTACCCCTTCGTGACCTCGTCGAACCCGACGGCCGGCGGGGCGTGCGTGGGCGCGGGCATCCCGCCGACCGCGATCACCCGGGTGATCGCCGTGAGCAAGGCGTACACCACGCGGGTCGGCTCCGGGCCGTTCCCCACCGAGCTGTTCGACGACAACGGCGCCCACCTGCGCAAGATCGGCCACGAGTACGGCACGACCACGGGCCGGGAACGCCGTTGCGGCTGGTTCGACGCGGTCGTGGCCCGGTACGCCTGCCGCCTCAACGGCGTCACCGACCTGGTGATCACCAAGCTGGACGTGCTCACCGGCCTGCCGAAGGTGCCGATCTGCGTCGGGTACGAGATCAACGGCCAGCGGGTCGACGACATGCCGATGACGCAGACCGACTTCCACCACGCCACCCCTGTCTACGAGGAGCTGGACGGCTGGTGGGAGGACATCACGAAGGCCCGGAGCGTCGATGAGCTGCCGGAGAACGCCCGCCGGTACATCGCCCGCATCGAGGAGCTGTGCGGCACCCGCGTGAGCGTCATCGGCGTAGGCCCCGGCCGCGACGAAAACGTAGTCCAACACCCCCTCCTCCCGTAAGGGCCGGCCCGCCCGGCCGCGGCCCCGCCCGCTTCCCCCGGTGATCATGAAGTTATTGCCCCGACACGCCGTGTCGAGGGGCAATAACTTCATGATCAACGCCGCCAGTCGGCGGGGCGTTGTCCACAGGGCGACGGGAGTTATCCACAGGGGGCTTCGGGGGGTGCCGCCGGCCGGGAGAGTGGGTCGGCATGGATGCTCTGACCCTGGCGCGGCGGGTCGCTGCCACGCAGGACGGAATCGTGACGCTGGCGGACGCGCGCGGTGCCGGTCTCACCGTGCACGAGGTGCAGCGCTTGTGTCGGACGGGTCGCTGGCGACCGCTCGCCAGGGGTAGTTACCTGGTCGACGCCGACGTCAGCGGCGGCATCTCCAGCAGGGCCCGGATCAGGGCGGCCGTGGCGTCCTTCGGCCCCGGTGCCGTAGCGGTCCTCGCGACCGCAGCCGAGTTGCAGGGGATCGCCGGGTTTCGCCCCACGGACCAGATCCACCTGTCGGTGCCCGGTGCCGTCGCCCGGCCGGCCCGGGCCGCGCACCCCGACGTGGTCGTCCACCAACTGGACGTCACCCCGGAGCAGATCGTCGCGTTCCGGGGCATCCCCGCCACGACGCCGTTGCGGACGATCACCGACCTCATCCTGCGTGAGCAGCGCTATCCGGCGATCTGCGTACTCGACTCGGCGTTGAACCGTGGCCTCGTGAGTGCTGACGACCTGCTGGCGGTGCCGCGGCTCATCCGAGGGCGGCGGGGGGCGGTGGCCGCGCGGGGATACCTCGCCGAGGCGGACGGACGGGCGCAGTCGCCGCTGGAGACGCGTACCCGGTTGCGGTGCGTCGACGGGCGGGTGCCGCCGGACGCGCTCCAACTGGAGGTACGGGACGACGACGGCTACCTGCTCGGCATCGGCGATCTGGGCTGGCGGGCACCGCGTGTCATCGCCGAGGCGGACGGCCGCGAGGCGCACGACACTCCGGACGCTGCCTTCGCCGACCGCCACCGGCAGAACCGCCTGATCAACGCCGGGTGGACCGTCCTCCGGTTCACGTGGGCCGACACCCTCCGACCCGACTACATCCCCTGGACGGTCCGTCAAGCCATCGCAACCGCCCGCAGTTCTCGGTGATCATGAAGTTATTGCCCCGACACGCCGAGCCGAGGGGCAATAACTTCATGATCACCGAGAGGAAACCGGGGCGGAGGCCGGGGCCGGGGCGGAGGCCGGGGCAAACCCGGGGGCGTGGTGTGGGGGTGGGGGCCGCGTAGGATTTCTCCGTGCGGGTTCTTCTGGTGGGTGGTGGGGGGCGCGAGCACGCGCTCGCTCTCGGGCTCGCGGCCGATCCGGCCGTCACGCAGCTGATCGCGGCGCCCGGTAATCCGGGTATCGGCCAGGTCGCCGAGCTGCGGGCCGTCGACGCGAACGACCCGTCGGCGGTGGCCGCGCTCGCCGTGGAGACCGGCGTCGACCTCGTGGTGATCGGGCCGGAGGCCCCGCTGGTCGCCGGGGTCGCCGACGCGGTCCGCGCCAAGGGCATCGCGGTGTTCGGCCCGTCCGCCGAGGCGGCTCGGCTGGAGGGTTCCAAGGCGTTCGCGAAGGACGTGATGACGGCGGCCGGCGTGCCGACCGCCCGGGCGTACACCTGCACGGACGTGGCGAGCGCCGGCCGGGCGCTGGACGAGTTCGGCCCGCCGTACGTGGTGAAGAACGACGGTCTCGCCGCCGGTAAGGGCGTGGTGGTCACCGACGACCGGGCCCGCGCCGAGGAGCACGCGCGGGAGTGCGGCCGGGTCGTCGTCGAGGAGTACCTGGCCGGTCCGGAGGTCTCCCTCTTCGTGGTCACCGACGGCGAGGCCGCGGTCCCGCTGCTGCCGGCGCAGGACTTCAAGCGGATCGGCGACGGCGACACCGGCCCGAACACGGGCGGCATGGGGGCGTACGCACCGCTGCCCTGGGCGCCGCCGGGCCTCGTGGACGAGGTCATGCGGGACGTGGTCCACCCGACCCTGGCTGAGCTGCGCCGCCGGGGCGCCCCGTTCGCCGGCCTGCTCTACGTCGGGCTCGCCATCACCGCCGACGGCCCGCGAGTGATCGAGTTCAACGCCCGCTTCGGCGACCCGGAGACCCAGGTGGTGCTCGCCCTGCTGGAGTCGCCGCTGGGCGGGTTGCTGCACGCGGCGGCCACCGGCACCCTGGCCGCCCACCCGCCGCTGCGGTGGCGGGACGGCGCCGCGGTCACCGTCGTGGTCGCCTCCGCCGGTTACCCGGGCACCCCGCGCACCGGCGACGTGATCACCGGCGCGGACGGCCCGGGCATCATCCACGCCGGCACCGCCCGCCGGGCCGACGACGGCGCGTTGCTCTCCGCCGGCGGCCGGGTCCTCTGCGGTACGGCCACCGGCCCCGACCTGGCCGCCGCCCGGAACGCCGCCTACGAGCTGGTACGCGGTGTCGGGCTGGCCGACTCGCAGCACCGGACGGACATCGCCGCCGCGGCGATCGAGGGTCGGATCACCATTCCCGGCTGATCCCGGGCAACCGCCCACCCGCCCGCCTCCGTTTGAACGGTGAGGTGAAGGGGGTGGCGGGTGCGGGGGGACGTCGAGGGCTACCGCGAGTACGTCGTCGCACGGCTGGAGCCGTTGCGGCGGACGGCGTACCTGCTCTGCGGTGACTGGCACACCGCCGACGACCTGGCGTCGACGGCGCTGGTCAAGCTGCTGCGGCACTGGCGACGCGTCTCCACCATGGACAATCCGGACGCCTGGGTCCGGCGTACCCTGCTGCGGGTCTGGCTCGACGAGCGGCGTCGGCCGTGGCGGCGGGAGGCCGCCTGGTCGGAGGTGCCGGACCGGCCGGGGACGGCCGGCGCCACCGAGGGCGCCGCGGACCGGCTCACCATCCTCGCCCTGCTGGCCGAGCTGCCGCCGCGGCGGCGCGCCGTCCTCGTGCTTCGGTACTTCTGCGACCTGTCGGTCGAGGAGACCGCGCGGGAACTCGGCTGCACCCCCGGCACCGTGAAGAGCCAGTCGGCACGGGCGATCGAGACGCTGCGGGGCCGCCTGGTCGGCGCGCCCGCGCGGGCGGAGGAGGTACGGACCGATGGATGACATCAGCGGGCAGCTCCGGGCGGCCGTCGCGGACGCCCCGCCGACCCGGATCGACGTGGACCGCCTGATCGCCGACGACCGGCAGCACCGCCGCCACCGCGCTTGGACCCTGGGCGGCAGCGGGATCGCCGCCGCCCTCGCGGCCGTCGCGCTGGTGCCGGCTCTGGTCGCCGGCCCCGGGACCG
This sequence comes from Micromonospora costi, assembly GCF_003626655.1. Taxonomy (GTDB): domain Bacteria; phylum Actinomycetota; class Actinomycetes; order Mycobacteriales; family Micromonosporaceae; genus Micromonospora; species Micromonospora costi. The sequence goes on along the minus strand of NZ_RBAN01000001.1, from coordinate 2,340,540 downwards.
ACGGACCTGGGCTCACGCTGCCACCGATCGACGGAGGGCCGGGTCCGACGGCTTCGCTCTGCGCGGTGGTCAGGCCGGAGCCGAGCGGTCCCGAGCCGCCCCTGCAGACGTACGGCACGGTGCGCGCCCGCCCGACGGAGCGTCCCGAGGACGGCGTGGCGCGCCTGACCGCGGCGCTGCGGAACACCCTGACCGGCGTCCTGCCGGAGGACGTCGTCCCGGCGGGCAAGGTGCCGGAGTGCGGGCTTCCCCAGTTCGGGTACCACCCGAGCTACCGGGAGTACGAGGCGATCGTGTCGCTGAGCCGGGGTGAGGAGCGGGGTGACCTGACCGTGGGCCTACGGCCGTCGGCCGTCGACAACGGGACGTCGTGTGCACAGGCGCCCGTTCTGCGTGACTGCGAGGTGCGGGACCTCGGGGACGGCAGTACGGCCCTGGTGAGCATAACGACATGGCCGGAGGGCTCGGGTGTGCAGCGCTGGGTTCTGGTCCGGAAGCCCGACGGCACCTCGGTGAACGCGAGCGCCAACAACTTCACGCTCGGGTCCGACCCGAGTGGGCCGGAGGTCACGCTGACGGCGCCGGAGCCGCTGCTCACCGTCGACCAGCTGCTGGCGATCGCCCGCGCCCCGGGGCTGACGCTCTACCCGTGACCCGTCAGCCGTAGTAGCGGCGCAGTTCGCGGGTGAGCACCTTGCCGGTCGCGTTGCGGGGCAGGTACTTCACGAACACGACGTCCCGGGGTACGGAGAAGCGGGCCAGGTAGTGCCGGACGTACTCGCGGACGGCCTCCGGGTCGAGCGTCTCGCCGGGGTGCAGGGCCAGGAACGCGGCGAGGCGCTGGCCGTACTCCGGGTCCGGTACGCCGATGACGGCCGCCTCGCGGACCTGCGGCAGCTGGGCGAGCAGGTTCTCCACCTCGGACGGGAAGACGTTCTCACCACCGGAGACGATCATGTCGTCCGCGCGGCCGTCGACGAAGAGCAGGCCGTCGGCGGTGAGCCGCCCGAGGTCACCGGTGTCGAGGAGGCCGTCGAGGCTCGGCCGGGTCGCGCCGGAGGTGTAGCCCTCGAACAGCATCTCGTTGCCGACGAAGATCCGGCCGACCTGCCCGTCCGGCACCGGCGCGCCGTCGGCGTCGAGGATCCGGAGCCGCGTGCCGTGGGGCGGGCGGCCGGAGGTGGTGGGCGCCGCCCGTAGGTCGGCCGGGCCGGCGATGGACGCCCACGAGACCTCGGTCGAGCCGTACAGGTTGTAGAGCACGTCGCCGTACACGTCCATGAACCGCGGGGCCAGCCCGCCCGGCAGCGCCGAGCCGCTCACCGCCACGACCTTGAGCGGTGGGCGCGGGTCCGGCGGCGGCACCTCCATGAGCCGCTGCACCATCACGGGTACGGCGAAGAGCGCGTCGCAGCGGTGCGTCACGAGGGCGGCCAGCGTGGCAGCCGGGTCGAAGCGGCGGTGCAGCACGATCGTGGCCCGCAACGCGAAGCACACCTGGAGTGCGGCGAAGCCCCAGGTGTGGAAGATCGGCGCGGCGATCATCACCCGGTCCCGGGTGTGCAGCGGGATCCGGTCGATGATGGACACGAGCGGGCCGAAGCCGTTCGGTGTGGGTCGGCGGGCGCCCTTCGGCGCGCCGGTGGTGCCCGAGGTGAGGACGATGATCCGCCCGTCGCGCTCGGGCGGGCGCAGCTCGCCGGGGAGCGCGACGGCGACCAGCTCCTCGCGGGCGTGTTCGTCGAGGCGCGGCAGGTCGGCGGGCAGGCCGACGACCCGTTCGGCGAACTCGTCGTCATGCGCCAGCAGCCGCAGCCGCTGTTCCTCGGCGACGGTGGCCAGTTGGGCCGCCGAGAGGCCGGTGTTGACGAGTACGGCGTCGACGCCGAGCAGGGTGGCCGCCACGACCGTCTCGATGAGACCGTGGTGGTTGCGGCAGAGCACGCCGATGCGGTCGCCGGCCTGCACGCCGAACCCGGTCCGCAGCGCCCGGGCCATCCGCTCGGCCCGGTCGAGCAGCTCCTGATAGGTCAGCTCGGCGCCGTGCTCGTCGATGACGGCCGTCCGGCCCGGGTCGCGGGCGGCCGCCTGGCGCAGCTCGCCGGCGAGGCTCCAGCCCCACCGGCGCAGCGCGTTCAGCTGCGAGGCGACCCGGATGGGCCGGCCGGGGCTGAGCAGCCCGCGGCGGGTCAGCGTGGTGACGACGAAGGGCAGGTCCATGTCGCAGACCTCCTAGGGGGTGGTGCGCGGGCGGAGCCGAGGGAGGGCCCCGCCCGTCCGGGCGTCTGCCTTGATCATGCATGGGGCGCCGAGCGACGCCCACTCGGCGGCGGCATCACGTGACGAAGACGGCACGGATCGTGCGAGCCGGGGACGCCGGCCCGGAGAGCCGCCCCGGGCCGGCGTCGTCGGTGGCCCGATCGGTCAGCGGATCTGCGCGCCGGAGATCGCGCGCGAGATGACCAGCCGCTGGATCTCCGAGGTGCCCTCGAAGATGGTGTAGATCTTCGCGTCCCGGTACCAGCGCTCGACCGGGTGGTCGCGGAGGAAACCGGCCCCGCCGAGCAGCTGCACGGCCTTCTCGGTGACCGACACGGCCACCTCGCCGGCCTTCAGCTTGGACATCGAGCCCTCGCCGGCCGTGAACGGCCGGTTGTTGCGCCCCATCCAGGACGCCCGCCACACGAGCAGCCGGGCGGCGTCGATCTCGGTCCTCATGTCGGCCAGCGCGAACGCGACCGCCTGGTTCTCGATGATCGGCCGTCCGAACTGGACGCGCTCCTTGGCGTAGTCGAGGGCGTACTCGTACGCGGCGCGGGCCACGCCGAGCGCCTGCGCGCCGACCGTGGGCCGGGACAGTTCGAACGTGCGCATGGCCGCCTGGCCCGAGGCGCGCTGCCCGGAGCGGGCCCGGGCCAACCGCTCGTCCAGGGCCTCCTTGCCGCCGAGCAGGCAGCGCCCCGGCACCCGTACGTCGTCGAGGAAGACGTCGGCGGTGTGCGACGCGCGCAGGCCCAGCTTGCGCAGCTTGCGGGTCGCGCTGAGCCCCGGCGTTCCGGGCGGTACGACGAACGCGGCCTGCCCCCGCGAACCCAGCTCGGGCTGGATCGAGGCGGTGACCACGTGCACCCCGGCGATGCCGCCGTTGGTGGCGTACGCCTTCTGCCCGTTCAGCACCCACTCGTCGGTGGCCTCGTCGTAGACGGCCCGGGTGCGCATGGCGCCCACGTCGGAGCCGGCCTCCGGTTCGGTGGTGCAGAACGCGGCGACCGCCGGCTCGTCGACGTCACCGAAGCACTGCGGCACCCATTCGACGAGCTGGTCGGGCGTGCCGGCACCGTAGATGGCGGCCACCGCGAGCGACGTCCCGAAGATGCTCAGGCCGATGCCCGCGTCGCCCCAGAACAGCTCCTCGCTGGCGATCGGCAGCGAGAGCCCGGTGGGGTCGGCCCAGCAGGTGGCGAGGAACTCGAAGCCGTAGAGGCCGACCTTCGCCGCCTCCTGGATGACCGGCCAGGGAGTCTCCTCCCGGGCGTCCCACTCGGCCGCGGCCGGACGCACGACCTCGGCCGCGAAGCCGTGCACCCAGTCGCGGAGATCCCGCTGTTCCTCCGACAGGTCGAGCGAGAACTCGGCCATGTCAGGCCTTGGGGATGTCGAACAGGTTGGCGATGTTGGCGGCGAGGCCCAGGTCGCCCTTGGCCTTGAGCTTGCCGGTCATGAACATCATCACCGGGTTGGCGCCGCCGGACACGATCTTCAGGAACTCGACCGGGCCCATGGTGAGGGTCAGCTTCGGGTCGCGCTGCGGGGTCTCCGACACCGTGCAGGTGCCGTTCTCGATGACCACCTCGTAGGTGTCGCTGCCGCCGTCCGGGCGCCCGGTGATGGTCCAGTGGATGACCGCGTTCGTGGAGCCGGCGCGGTCGGCCCGGAACAGCGACGGCATCCGGTTGAAGACCTCGCTGAGGACCTTGCCGCGCATGTCGCCGGACATCACCTCGGCGATCTTGTCGTCCGGGGTGGACTTGACCAACTGGGCGAACTCCTTGGGGCCGACGTTGGCGAAGTTGGCCGGGTCGAAGTCAGTCATGGGGGAAACACCTTCCGGGCGGGCCAGTTTGGTTACTCTGGCGTAACCTTACGCACGAGTAGGTATGCTCGCAAGGTGTCCAGCGCCCCCACCTTCAAGCGTCTGCCCCGGGCCGTACGCGAGCAGCAGATGCTCGACGCCGCCGTCCGGGTCTTCTCCCGGCGCGGCTTCCACGCGGCCAGCATGGACGAGATCGCCGAGGACGCCGGCATCTCCAAGCCCATGGTCTACGCGTACCTGGGCACCAAGGAGGAGTTGTTCGTGGCGTGCCTGCACCGCGAGGGCACCCGGATGATGGAGGCGATCGCCGGTGCCGCCGCACCGGACCTGCCGGCCGACGAGCGGCTCTGGCGCGGCCTGCGCGCGTTCTTCGGTTTCGTGGGCGCGCACCGCGACGGCTGGGCCGTGCTCTACCGGCAGGCCCGGGGTGAGCAGCCGTTCGCGGGTGAGCTGGCCGCCATGCGGGCCCGGCTCGTCGAGGTGGTGGCCGGCATGCTCGACCACGCGCTGCGCGCCGAGGGGCGCGAGGTCGCGGGCACCGACCTGGAGGTGGTCGCGTACGCCCTGGTCGGCGCCACCGAGTCCCTGGCCGACTGGCTGGCCGACCACCCCGACGCCGACCCGGAGAAGACCGCGACCCGGATGATGAACGTCGCCTGGCTCGGCGCCGGCCAGTTGCTGCGCGGCGCCACCTGGCGCCCGCCCGCGAGCTGACCCGCGGCCTGTCGCCCCGCGGCCCCGCGCCCCAGCGCCCAGCCCGCGGCCCAGAGCAGCCCGCGAGCTGACCGGCTGGGGCGCGGCGTCAGCGGACCGCTCCCGGCGACCGGTCGGCCGCCGCCCGCGCGGGTCGCGCCGGCGTGGCCCGGCGGCGGCGCAGCACGCGTACGCCCTCGACCACGGCCGTGACCGCCAGCGCCAGACCCAGACCGAACAGCAGGCCGCGCAGCGGGTCCTGCTCGAAGGCGAGCCCGCCCAGGTAACCGACGAGCGCCGAGTACAGCCCCCAGGAGCCCGCCGCCAGGGCGTCGAACGCGAGGAAGCGCCGACGCGGGTAGCCCACCGCGCCCATGGTGAGCGTCACGGCCGTCCGTCCACCCGGGACGTACCGGGCCACGGTCAGGATCAGCCCGCCCCGCAGCGCGATGCCACGCCGCGCCCACTCGACACCGGCCCGCCGTCGCCCGCGCGCCGGCAACCGGCCGAGCAGCCGGGAACCGCCGGCCCGCCCGAGGGCGTACGACACGTGGTCGCCGACCAGCGCGCCGGCGGCGGCCACGAGGATCACGGCCGGGAGGTCCGGCGTGCCCGACGCCGCGAACACGCCAGCCGTGATCACGGCGGTCTCGCTCGGTACGACCGGGAAGAACCCGTCGAGCACCGCGATCCCGAAGATCGCCAGGTACACCCAGGGCGAGGACATGGTCTGGTGCAGCAGTTCGAGCAGGTCCATGATCCCGATGCTGGTCGCGCGCGCCGATCCTGCCATCGGCCCTTCGTGAGCCGCGGACGTTGACTTTCGTAGCGGGCGGCCCCGAGGCGGATCGGGGGTCACCCCCATCCGACCCGGGTTCCGCTTCCCGCGCGGTGACCCCGGCGGCCGTCGGGCCTAGGCTCGGCCCGTGGCCTTCAGCGCCGTCGTGCTCCAGCGGGTCGTCGACCGGTACGCACCACCGCTGGCCGCCGCGACCGTGGCCGCCGGCGTCTGGGCGTCCGGCACCGGCGCGCTCGGCGTGCGCTCGCCGCTTCCGGGCGGCCTGCTGCTGGTGATCGCGCTGGCGTCGGGTTGGGCGGTCGTGGTGGCGTCGGGCTGGCCGGCCGGCGCCGTACGGCCGCGCCGCTGGCCGTTGTTCGTGGCAGCGGCCCTCGGGTGGCTGGTGCTGGCCGCCTGGCCGGCCGGGCTGGTGGCCTCGTTCCACGCGGGTCTCCACCTGCGGGACCGGCGCCGCCTGACGGCGTACCTGGTCGGCGCCGCCCTCGTGATGGCCGCCGGGGTCCTCGTCGGGCTCGCGGTGGGCGGACCCCGGCGGATCACCACGGCGACCCCGGCCAACGCGGCGGCCACCGCCGCGTGGCTGGTGGGGTTCCCGCTGGGCGCCGGGCTCCTGGTGCGGTCGCGGCGGGACGTGTTCGCCGCCCTGCGCGACCGCGCCGAACGCCTGGAACGGGAGCAGGAGGAGCGGGCCGAGCGGGTACGGGCCGAGGAGCGCGCCCGGATCGCCCGGGAGATGCACGACGTGGTGGCGCACCGGGTGTCGCTGATGGTGGTGCACGCCGGCGCGCTGGAGGTCACCGCCACCGAGCCGGCGACCGTCGAGGCGGCCGCTCTGATCCGGTCCACCGGCCGGCAGGCGCTCACCGACCTGCGGGACGTGCTCGGCGTGCTGCGCCAGGCCACCCCGCCGCGCGTGGCCGAGTACGCGGGCGACCCGCTCGCCGGGCTCGACGAGCTGGTCCGCGAGTCCCGGGCGGCCGGCCTGCCGATCCGGCGGCGGGACGAGGGCACGCCGCGCCCGTTGCCGGCGACCGTGGCCCGTACCGTGCACCGGGTGGTGCGGGAGGCGCTGACCAACGTACGCAAGCACGCCCCCGGCGCCGAGACGGCGGTCTGCCTGCGGTACCTGCCCGACGGCGTGGAGGTCGCGGTCCGCAACGGCCCGCCAGCCGGTGAGCCACGCCAGCCCGGCCCCGGCGGGGGGCCCGGCCTGCCCGGTGCCGGCCTGGACCTGCCCGGCGCGGGGCTGGGCCTGCTCGGTCTGCGTGAGCGGGTCGAGCTGCTGGGCGGCCGCCTGGAGGCGGGCCCGGCGGGCGGCGGGTTCCTGGTCCGGGCCCTGATCCCCGTGGAGCCGTCGTGATCCGGGTCCTGGTCGTCGACGACGAGCACCTGGTCCGCTCGGGGCTGCGGCTGATCCTGGAAGCGGCGCCGGACATCACGGTGGTGGGCGAGGCGGCGGACGGCGCCGAGGCGCTGGTCGAGGCGCACCGGCTCCGGCCCGACGTGGTGCTGCTCGACGTACGGATGCCGGGCACCGACGGTCTGACCGCCGCGCCCGAGGTGGTGGCCGCCGGCCCGAAGGTCGTCATGCTGACCACGTTCGACCTCGACGAGTACGTGCACCAGGCGCTGCGCGCCGGGGCGGTGGGCTTCCTGCTGAAGGACACCCCGCCCCGCGAGCTGGCCGCCGCGGTGCGGACGGTGGCGGCGGGGAACGCCATGCTCGCCCCGACCGTGACCCGGCGTCTCATCAGCTCCTTCGCCGAACGCGGCCCGGCCCGGCGGGAGGCGGCCCGCCGCCGGCTCGACCTGCTCACCGGGCGCGAGCGGGAGATCGTCCGAGAGGTGGCGCGTGGGTACGCCAACGGTGAGATCGCCCGCCGACTGGCGATGAGCGAGGCCACCGTGAAGGCGCACGTCAGCCGCGCCCTGGCCAAGCTCCAGCTGGCCAACCGGGTGCAGGTGGCGATCCTCGTACACGACGCCGACCTACCCGCCCCCTGACCCCGGTGATCATGAAGTTATTGCGCCGAACCTCGGCGTGTCGCGGCTATAACTTCATGATCATCGGGAGGCGGCTCAGCGGGAGGCGGCTCAGCGGGAGGCGGCTCAGCGGGAGGCGGCGCGGCGGTGGGCCCGGCGGCGCAGCACCCGGACCGCCTCGATGAGGATCGTGATGGCGATGGCCAGACCCACGCCGGCCACCACGCCCTTGATCGGGTCGCGCTCGAACGCCAGCCCGCCAAAGTAGCCGAGCAGGCCGCAGTAGAGCCCCCACGTGGTGGTCGCGATCGCGTCGAAGAACAGGAAGGACCGGCGCGGGTACCGGATCGCGCCCATGGTGAGGGTGACCGCCGTGCGGCCACCCGGCACGTACCGGGCCGTGGTCAGGATCAGCCCTCCGCGCCGGTCCACGGCGCGCCGGGCCCATTCCGACCCGGCGCGCCGGCGGCTGCGCTCAGGCAGGCGGGCCAACCGTCGGGACCCGCCGCCGCGGCCGATGGCGTACGAGATGTGGTCGCCGGCCAGCGCCCCGAGGGCGGCCGCCACGATGACACCGACCAGGTTGGGGTGCCCGCTGTCCGCGGACAGGACGGCCGCCGTGATCACCGCCGCCTCGGCGGGGATGGCCGGGAAGAAGCCGTCGATCGCCGTCGCCACGAAGAGCACGACGTACACCCACGGCGACGTGACCGTCTCCCGCAGCAGGTCGAGCACGGCGTCCATGCCCTCATGCTCCTGGCCGGGATGTCGGTAAGAGCCCCTTCGTCGCAAATAGCGGCGTCCGGGGTCCGGTCAGCGCACCGTGCCCGTGAGGTGGGGGCGGGGCGTACGGGCGTCGTGCAGGGCGAAGTCCCAGCCCTCGCCGGCCGGGGTGGCGCTGAACGCCACCGTGCTGGGCAGCGGCACCGGCAGCTTGAACGCCACCGCCACGGTGAACGCGTCGGGGAGCCGGTTCTCCAGGGCGGCGAGGCACCGGGCCTTGCTCCACATGCCGTGCGCGATGGGGCGCGGGAACCCGAACAGCCGCGCCCCGAGCCGCGAGGTGTGGATGGGGTTGTGGTCGCCGGAGACCCGCGCGTAGTCGGTGCCGACGCGCGGGGTCAGCCGCCACGTCGCCGAGGCGGCCGGCCGTACCGCCTCCGCACCCCGGTCGCGCCGCTCACCGCCGCCGCCACGCCGCTCCCGGCTGAGGTACGTCGAGACGCCCCGCCACACCTCCTCCCCGTCGACCGAGCCGACGAGCACCACGTCGAGCTGCCGCCCCCGGTCGTGCGGTCGCAGGTTCTCCGCGTACGCCTCGAAGTCCAGCGTCTCGCCGACGGCGACCGGGCGGTGCACGGTGATCCGGTTGGCCACGTGCACGACGCCGGTCAGCGGTACGGGGAACTCCGGCGCGGTCATCAGGCGCAGCGCCAGCGGGAAGCCCATGACGTGCGGGTACGTGGGCGGCAGCCGGTCGGCCAGCCGGAACCCGCACACCCGGTCGTAGTCGGCCAGGTGGTCCAGGTCGACGGGCACCCCGGAGACGACCAGCCGGACCGGCGGCGGCTCGGTCGAGCGGCGACTTCCGGTGCCGGGGAACGCGCCGAGGAGCGCCCGGCGGTAGAGGGCGCCGGCCGCCGGCATCCGGGGCAGCTCGACGGTCGCCCGGCCTTCGGCGGCCGGCACGGGCGGCACGGCGGAGGGCTCGGTGGCCGGAGGCGCGGCGGCGGGCTCGGTGGCGGAGGGCGCGGCGGCCGAGGGCTCGGTGGCGGAGGGCTCGGTCATCACGCCCCCAGCAGGCTCTGGCCGCAGACCCGGACCACGTTGCCGCTGACCGCGCCGCTCGCAGGCCAGGCCAGCCAGCCGATCGTCTCGGCCACGTCCACCGGGAGCCCGCCCTGGGCCATGCTGTTCATGCGGCGTCCGGCCTCGCGGATCACCAGCGGGATCCGGGCGGTCAGCCGGGTCTCGATGAAGCCGGGCGCGACGGCGTTGACGCTGATGCCCCGGTCGCGCAGCGCGGGGGCGAGGGAGTCGACGAGGCCGATGACGCCGGCCTTGCTGGTGGCGTAGTTGGTCTGGCCGCGGTTGCCGGCGATGCCCGCGATGGAGGAGACCGAGACGATCCGGCCGCCGGTGGGGATCAGCTCCCGTTCCAGCAGCACGTCGTTGATCCGCTCCTGGCTGGACAGGTTGACGTCGATGACCTGGTCCCACCGGTCGGCGTCCATGCGGCCGAGCGTCCGGTCCCGGGTGATGCCGGCGTTGTGCACCACCACGTCGACGCGGCCGTGCCGGCTCGCGAGGTGGTCGGCGAGCCGGGGCGGGGCGTCCGGCGCGGTCAGGTCGAGCTGGACGGCGGTGCCGCCGATCTCGTTGGCCACGGCGGCCAGCGCGTCACCGGCCGATGGCACGTCCAGCGCCACCACCCGCGCGCCGTCGCGGGCGAGCACCCCGGCCAGCGCCGCCCCGATGCCCCGGGCCGCCCCGGTCACCAGGACGACCTGGCCGTCGAGCGGACGCTCCCAGTCGGCCGGCGCGGTCGCGCGGCCGGCACCGATCCGGATCACCTGCCCGGAGACGTACGCGGACCGGCCGGAGAGCAGGAAGCGCAGGGTGGCCTCCAGGCTGGTGAGCGTCCCGTCGTCGCCGTCGCGGGTGACGTGGACGAGCTGGGCGGTGACCCCACGGCCGAACTCCTTGCCGATGCTGCGGGTCAGGCCCTCCAGCGCCCGCTGGGCGGTGGCCTCCCGTGGCGCGGCGCACTCGGCCGGCGGGGTGCCGAGCACCACGACCCGCCCGCTGGGCGTGACGGACCGGGCCGCCGGGTGGAAGAAGTCGTACAGCTGCCGCAGCCCGGTCGAGTCGGTGATCCCGGTGGCGTCGTAGACCAGCGCGCCGTACCGCTGGCCGGTGCCGTCACCGGACGTGGCCGTCGCCGGCTCGCGCAGCTCGACCCCGGCGGCGGTCAGCAGCTTGCCGACCGGCTCGACGAGCCGGCCGCCGGCGGCCGCGCCGAGCAGGACCGGTCCGGGGAGGAGGGGGTCGCCGGGGCGGTGCCGGCGCAGTCGCGGCGGGTCGGGCAGGCCGAGGCGCTTGACCAGCGCGCGGCCGGCCCCCGATTGGACGAAGCTCGCGTACCTGTCGGTCATAGGCGTAGCCTACTGGCGAGTAGGGTACGGGCAACACTCTCGAGGAGGCGGATCGTGCAGAGCATCCGGCGGGTGGCGGTCATCGGCGGCAACCGCATCCCCTTCGCCCGCTCCAACTCGCGGTACGCGAGCGCGTCCAACGCCGACATGCTCGGCGCGGCCCTGGACGGCCTGGTGGCCCGGTACGGCCTGGCCGGCCAGCGGGTCGGCGAGGTGGTCGCCGGGGCGGTGCTCAAGCACTCCCGGGACTTCAACCTCACCCGCGAGGTGGTGCTCGGCTCCCGCCTCGACCCGCACACCCCGGCGTACGACATCCAGCAGGCCTGCGGCACCGGCCTCGAGGCCGCGATCCTGGTCGCCAACAAGATCGCCCTCGGGCAGATCGACGTCGGCATCGCCGGCGGGGTCGACACCACCTCGGACGCCCCGCTCGCCGTCAACGAGGACCTGCGGCGCACGCTGATCAAGCTCAACAGCGCCCGTACGCTCGGCGAGCGGCTCAGGGTGGCCGCGAAGCTGCGCCCGCTCCAGCCGTTCAAGCCGGAGATCCCGCGCAACGCCGAGCCGCGCACGGGGCTGTCGATGGGCGAGCACGCCGCCCGCACCGCGCTGCGCTGGAACGTCGACCGGCGGTCCCAGGACGAGCTGGCCCTCCGCTCGCACCAGCGGCTGGCCGCCGCGTACGACCGGGGTTTCTTCGACGACCTCCTGACGCCGTACCTCGGGCTGACCCGCGACCAGAACCTCCGCCCGGACACGACCCTGGAGAAGCTGGGCGCGCTGAAGCCGGTCTTCGGCGCTCGCGGCGCGGACGCCGAGCGGGCCACCATGACCGCCGGCAACTCGTCACCGCTCACCGACGGGGCGTCGACCGTGCTGCTCGCGTCCGAGGAGTGGGCCCGCGAGCACAGCCTGCCGGTGCTGGCCTGGTTCAGCTGGTCGGAGACGGCCGCCGTGGACTTCGTGCACGGCGACGAGGGGCTGCTCATGGCGCCCGCGTACGCCGTTCCCCGGATGCTCGACCGGGCCGGCCTGACGCTCCAGGACTTCGACTTCTACGAGATCCACGAGGCGTTCGCCTCGCAGGTGCTCGCCACGCTCGCCGCCTGGGAGTCGCCGGAGTTCTGCAAGGACCGGCTCGGCCTGGACGCCCCGCTCGGCGCGATCGACCGGGACCGGCTCAACGTCAACGGTTCCTCGCTGGCGGCCGGTCACCCCTTCGCGGCGACCGGCGGCCGGATCGTGGCGACCCTCGCCAAGCTGCTCGCCGAGAAGGGCGGCGGGCGAGGGCTGATCTCGATCTGCGCGGCCGGCGGGCAGGGCGTCACCGCGATCCTGGAGCGCTGAACGGTCCCGGCGTGGCGCACGGCCTGGTCCCTCCGGGGGTGTCCGGGCCGGGGTGCCGGACAATGGACGGGTGACGACGATCCCGAACGTGCTCGCCAACCGGTACGCCTCGCCCGAACTGGTCGCCCTCTGGTCACCGGAGGAGAAGATCCGCCTGGAGCGGCGGCTCTGGCTCGCCGTGCTGCGGGCGCAGCGCGACCTGGGCGTACCGGTGCCGGACGGGGTGGTCGAGGCGTACGAGCGGGTGCTCGACCAGGTCGACCTGGCCTCGATCGCCGAGCGTGAGCGGGTCACCCGGCACGATGTGAAGGCCCGGATCGAGGAGTTCAGCGCGCTCGCCGGGCACGAGCACGTGCACAAGGGGATGACCTCCCGGGATCTCACCGAGAACGTCGAGCAGCTCCAGGTGCGCCGCTCGCTGGAGCTGATCCGTGACCGCGTCGTCGCCACGCTGGTCCGGCTCGCGTGGCACGCCAACGAGTACTCGGGCGTGGTGATGGCGGGCCGGTCGCACAACGTGGCGGCGCAGGCCACCACGCTGGGCAAGCGCTTCGCGTCGGCGGCCGAGGAGCTGCTCATCGCGTACGAGCGGCTCGAGGACCTGATCGCCCGGTACCCGCTGCGCGGGATCAAGGGCCCGGTGGGCACCGCCGCCGACCAGCTCGACCTCTTCGACGGGGACGCGGAGAAGGTGGCCGAGCTGGAGCGGCGGGTCGCCGATCACCTCGGCTTCACCCGGGTGCTGGACAGCGTGGGCCAGGTCTACCCCCGTTCGCTCGACTTCGACGTGCTCTCCGCGCTGGCCCAGGTGGCCGCCGGCCCCTCCTCGCTGGCCACCACGATCCGCCTCATGGTGGGTCAGGAGCTGGTGACCGAGGGCTTCAAGCCCGGTCAGGTGGGCTCCAGCGCGATGCCGCACAAGATGAACACCCGCTCCAGCGAGCGCGTCAACGGCTTCGCGGTGATCATCCGGGGTTACCTGTCGATGGTCGGCGAGCTGGCCGGCGACCAGTGGAACGAGGGTGACGTCTCCTGCTCGGTGGTCCGCCGGGTGGCCCTGCCGGACGCGTTCTTCGCCGCCGACGGGCTGTTCCAGACCTTCCTCACGGTGCTCGACGAGTTCGGCGCGTACCCGGCGGTCATCAACCGGGAGCTGGAGCGCTTCCTGCCCTTCCTCGCCACCACCAAGATCCTGGTGGCGGCCGTCCGCCGGGGCGTCGGCCGGGAGGTCGCGCACGAGGTGATCAAGGAGCACGCGGTGGCCGTGGCGCTCGGGATGCGCGAGAAGGGCGCTCTGGAGAACGACCTCTTCGACCGGCTGGCCGCCGACAGCCGCCTCGGCCTCACCCGGGCCGAGATCGACGAGCTGGTGGCCGACCGCGGCTCGTTCGTCGGCGCGGCCCCCGCCCAGGTCCAGGCCGTCACCCGCCGGATCACCAGGATCGTCGAAGCCCACCCCGAAGCCGCCGCCTACAGCCCACCCCCAATCCTCTAACCCCCCACGCGCCGGCCTCACCCCGGCCGGGGACCCCGTTGATCATGAAGTTATTGCCGCGACACGCCGAGGCGGCGGGCAATAACTTCATGATCAACAGGGTGAGGCCGGGTGGGGCCGGGGTGAGTGGCCCGCGCGGGGGGTCAGCCTTCGCGGGTTGGGGTTTCGGCGGCCGTGCGGAGGTTGGGGGCGCTCGCGGGTTCGGCGATGCCGCCGGGGGCCTCCGCGATCTCCGAATCGTGCGCGGTCTCCGCGGCGACCAGCGGCTGGTCGGATGGCATGACGTCGGGCACCTTGGGTACGACGATCACCGCCGTGCCGTACGCGCAGATCTCCATCCACATCTCGCCGCAGTCCCGGCTGTCGAAGCGCATGCCGATCACCGCGTTCGCGCCGAGCCGGCGTGCCTCCTCGCCGAGCCGGGCGACCGAGTCGGTGCGCCACCGGGTGAGGTTGTCCGGTGCCATCGGGTCGTACGCCCCACCGCGCAGGTTCTTCACGCCCTCGCGGTACGGGTTTCGCGTCCTGGCCATCGATGACACCACCTCACCGAGGATCTGGCGGATCTCGTAGCCGGGCAGTTCGTCCGTCGTCACGACCAGCACGTTTCCGATGCTGTCAGGGCCACCGCACGCCGATCGTGAGCATTGTTCACCTGATCGGATGCTGAAAAACGGCGCGGCGCGGACGCCCGGCACTCGGCCGGCCATCCGCGCCGCAGGTGGCGCTAACCGTCAGACACCGGCCACCGAGGTGATCCAGGACCGGTTGTACGCGACGCTGCCGTAGTTCTGGATGCTCTGGCCGTCGGCGGTCGAGGCGACGCCGACCTGCCGGCCGTTGTAGAACTGCGGGCCGCCGGAGTCGCCCCGCCACGCGTTGCCGGTGATCCGGCTGCTGCGGATGGCCTGCCCGCCGTACGCGTCGGTCGCGCTGAGGCTGGTCACCTGGACGTTCGCGGTCTTCAGGGTGGTCGACGCCGAGCAGCCGCTGTAGCAGGTCATGCCCCAGCCGTAGATCGAGTTGGTGGAGCCGATGGGCGGGTTGCTCGTGGCCAGGGTCACCGCGGACGTGCTCACGGTGCTGGAGAGGCGCATGAGGGCCAGGTCGTAGCGGGTGTAGGTGGCGCTCACCGTGCGGGTGACGCCGCCGGAGGTGCGGTTGACACTGCCGACCCGGACGGACATGGTGCCGCTGATGCAGTGCCGGGCGGTCAGCACCCACTGCGGGGCGATCACGCTGCCGGAGCAGGTGAAGGAGCCGTTGCTGAAGACGGCAGCCGCCCACGGGGCGGAGGAGACGGTGCCGCCACCGATGATCGGCTGCGGCCCTTCCGGTGCGGCGGTGGCGCCCGAGGCGGCGCCGACGACGCCGACCAGCGCGGTGCTGATCGCCACGAGCAGGGAACGGATGCGCATGCGGGGCTCCTTCTGGAGGGGGACCCGGGTTCGCCGGGCCCGGGCTGCCGGCCGACGGGGGTGGCCCGACGGCCGGGGGACGTATCGACGTACGACGATGTACGGTAGGGCCCCTGAGATGTCGTTCACAAGTGTTTCATCGAAAAAAGGCGATGCGGTGACCGGCTCGACCGAACGGCTCCCGGGCCGCTCGTGGAGATCATCCGAACCGGACGAACCGGGCCGGGCGGCAACGAACGCGCATCGGGATCACAACGACTCCGCATCAAGGTCCCGGACCTCACGCTGTGAATGTCGATCACTGCCTGAACGCGCTCCGGCCGGTGCGGGTGCAGCCGGATCTGCCAGGTAGGCTGGCTGCGCTCGCCCGTTGTGGGTCGGCACCCAACTGCGTACACAGTCAGGAGTGCCCAGTGCCTCGCGTCGTCGTCGACGTCATGCTCAAGCCCGAGATCCTCGATCCGCAGGGCCAGGCCGTCGCAAACGCGCTGCCGCGGCTCGGCGTCAGCGACGTCGCCTCGGTGCGGATCGGCCGGCGGATCGAGATCGAGTTCACCGGTGAACCGGACCTGGACCGCGCCCGGGAGATCGCCGACAAGCTGCTCGCCAACCCGGTCATCGAGGACTTCACCGTCCGCCTGGTCGAGGCCGACGAGACCGCGGGCGCCCGCTCGTGACCGCGCGCGTCGGAGTGGTCACCTTCCCCGGCTCGCTCGACGACGG
The DNA here is from genome assembly GCF_003626655.1 of Micromonospora costi. Lineage (GTDB taxonomy): Bacteria > Actinomycetota > Actinomycetes > Mycobacteriales > Micromonosporaceae > Micromonospora > Micromonospora costi. The sequence continues at coordinate 2,324,834 of NZ_RBAN01000001.1, read as the reverse complement.
GGACGCGGCCCGGGCCGTCCGGGTCGCCGGCGCCGAGCCGGTCCGGCTCTGGCACGGCGACCCGTCGCTGCACGGGGTGGACGCGGTGGTGCTGCCCGGTGGCTTCTCGTACGGCGACTACCTGCGCTGCGGTGCCATCGCCCGGTTCGCCCCGGTCATGGAGACCCTCGTCGACGCGGCCCGCGGCGGGCTGCCGGTGCTCGGCATCTGCAACGGCTTCCAGATCCTCTGCGAGGCCCACCTGCTGCCCGGCGCGCTCACCCGCAACCAGCATCTGCACTTCCGTAACCGGGACCAGTTCCTGCGCATCGAGACGGCCGGCACCGCCTGGACCAACGCGTTCCAGCCGGGCCAGGAGGTGCTGATCCCGGTCAAGAACGGCGAGGGCTGCTACGTCGCCGACCCCGCCACGCTGGACCAGCTCGAGGCCGAGGGCCGGGTGGTCGCCCGCTACATCAGCGGGAACCCGAACGGTTCGCAGCGCGACATCGCCGCGGTCACCAACGAGGCCGGGAACGTGGTCGGCATCATGCCGCACCCCGAGCACGCCGTGGAGGCGCTCACCGGCCCCTCGCTGGACGGCCTCGGCTTCTTCACCTCGGTCCTCAAGCACCTGGTGGGGACGCCGGCGTGACCGGCGGCGACAGGATCATCGGTCAGCTCAACCGCCCGGCGGGCGGTCACGAGCGCAGCGAGGAGAGGTCATGACCACCCATCCGGACCCGGTAAGGGAGACACCGGAGGCCTTCCCGGCCGCCCCGCCGCAGCCGGCGGAGTCAGGCCCGGCCGCCGCCGCGCCCGCCGCTCCGGCGCAGCCGGCCCGCCCCGCCGAGCAGGCGGGCGAGACCTGGATCGACGGCGTGGACACCGTGCCGCGCGCCGCCGGCACGCCCGGCGAGCTCCAGCCGTACCCCGAACTGGGCCTTCGGGACGACGAGTACGACCGCATCCGGCAGATCCTCGGCCGGCGGCCCACCCAGGCCGAGCTGGGCATGTACTCGATCATGTGGAGCGAGCACTGCTCCTACAAGTCCAGCAAGGTGCACCTGCGGCAGTTCGGCGAGAAGGCGCCGCCGAGCGACCGGCTCCTCGCCGGCATCGGTGAGAACGCGGGCGTGGTGCGGGTCTCCGACGACCTCGCCGTCACCTTCAAGGTCGAGTCCCACAACCACCCGAGCTTCGTCGAGCCGTACCAGGGTGCGGCCACCGGCGTCGGCGGCATCGTCCGGGACATCCTCGCGATGGGCGCCCGCCCGGTCGCCGTGATGGACCCGCTGCGGTTCGGTGCCGCCGACCACCCCGACACCGCCCGGGTGCTGCCCGGCGTGGTGGCCGGCGTCGGCGGCTACGGCAACTGCCTCGGCCTGCCCAACATCGGTGGCGAGGTCGTCTTCGACCCCACCTACCAGGGCAACCCGCTGGTCAACGCGCTCTGCCTCGGTGTGCTGCCGGTGAACCGGCTGCAGAAGAAGGAGGCCGCCGGCCCCGGCAACGTCGTGGTGCTGATGGGCGCCAAGACCGGCCGGGACGGCATCGGCGGTGTGTCGGTGCTGGCCAGCGCCACCTTCGACGAGGGCAGCGAGCAGCGCCGCCCGTCGGTGCAGGTGGGTGACCCGTTCACCGAGAAGCTGCTCATCGAGGCCTGCCTGGAGCTGTACGACGCCGAACTGGTGGTCGGCATCCAGGACCTCGGCGGCGCCGGGCTCACCTGTGCGCTCACTGAGACCGCCGCGGCGGCCGGCACGGGCATGCGGGTCTGGCTCGAGCGGGTGCCGCTGCGCGAGCCGTCCATGGAGCCGCACGAGATCCTGGCCAGCGAGTCCCAGGAGCGGATGCTCCTGGTCGTCGCCCCCGACAAGCTGGAGGCGGTGCTCAAGACCGCCGAGAAGTGGGGCGTGCTCGCCACCCCGATCGGCGAGGTCACCCCGCCGGCCCCGGACGGCCGGCCGGGCCGCCTCGTCATCACCTGGCGGGACCACCTCGTGGTCGACGTGCCGCCGGGCTCGCTGGTCGACGACGGTCCGGTCTACGCCCGCCCGATGCGCGAGCCGGCCGACCTGATCCTGCTCCAGGCCGACCGGGCCGAGACGCTGCCGCGTCCCGCCGACCCGGAGGCCCTGCGGGAGACCGTGCTGCGCATGATCGCCTCGCCGAACCTGGCCGACAAGACCTGGGTCACCGAGCAGTACGACCGGTACGTGCTGGGCAACACCGTGCTCGCCCAGCCGGAGGACTCCGGCGTGATCCGGATCGACGAGCGGACCGGTCTCGGCGTGGCGCTCTCCGTGGACGGCAACGGCCGGTACGCCCGGCTCGACCCGTACCACGGCACCAAGCTGGCCCTCGCCGAGGCGTACCGGAACGTGGCCGTCACCGGCGCGACCCCGATCGCGGTCACCAACTGCCTGAACTTCGGCTCGCCGGAGGACCCGGGCGTGATGTGGCAGTTCGCCGAGGCCGTACGCGGTCTCGCGGACGGCTGCGCCGAGCTGGGCATCCCGGTGACCGGCGGCAACGTGAGTTTCTACAACCAGACCGGTGCCGCCGCGATCCACCCGACCCCGGTCGTCGGCGTGCTGGGCGTGCTCGACAACGTGGCCGACCGGGTGCCGATGGGCTTCGTGCCGCGGCCCAACGGCGACCACGACCAGCTCTTCCTGCTGGGCGAGACGCACGTCGAGCTCTCCGGCTCCGAGTGGGCCTGGGTGACGCACGAGCACCTGGGCGGCATCCCGCCGCAGGTCGACCTCGCCCGCGAGAAGGCGCTCGCCGACCTGCTGGCGGCGGCGGCCCGCGTGGGCCACCTCAGCTCGGCGCACGACCTCTCCGACGGCGGCCTCGCGCAGAGCCTGGTGGAGTCGTGCCTGCGCCGCGGCGTCGGCGCCCGGATCGCGGTGCCGGAGCAGTTCGCGGGCGGCTCGATGCCGTTCGTGTACCTGTTCAGCGAGTCCGCGGGCCGCGTGCTGGTGTCGGTGCCGCGCGGTCACGAGAAGGCGTTCACGGCGCTCTGCGCGGAGCGCGGCGTGCCGTTCGAGCTGATCGGGGTCACCGACCCGGCCGGCGGTGCGCTGGAGGTGCACGGGCAGTTCCGGATCGGCCTGGACGAGCTGCGTACCGCCCACACCGGCACCCTGCCGCGGCTGTTCGGCGGCGCGGAGCTGGTCGAGGTGCCGGCTCCCGCGGCCGGCGTGGCGGGCGCCGTCGAGGCCGTCCCGCTGCCGGTCGAGGAGCCGTCGGCCGAGGTGGCGCCGGTGGACCCGGAGAGCGTCGAGTCGGAGCCGATCGCCTCGGCTGGCCCGATCGCACCGGCCGGCCCGGTCGAGCCGGTCACGCCGGCGGACGAGCCGGCCACGCAGGCACCGGACGAGGCGGTCGCTCCCGCGGCCGAGGGCGACGGGCCGACCGAGCCCCGATCCGGTGACACCGAGCAGCCGTCGGCGCCTGACGAGCGCTGAGGCGTTGGCCGCGGCCGTATACGCCCAACCCGGCTCCGGCGCCCGGTTCGACTGGGGGCTGGCGGGCGCGGCCGAACTCGGCCGGGTCTGCGCCGCGCTGGTGGTGGTGGACGTGCTCTCGTTCACCACCGCCGTCGAGGTCGCGGTGAGCCGGGGCATGCGGGTGCACCCGTTCCCGTGGGGCGAGCAGGCCGCCGACTACGCGCAGCGGGTCGGCGCGACCGTCGCCGTGGGCCGCCGCCGGACGACCCCGGAGCAGCCGTGGTCGCTCTCGCCGGCGGCCCTGAACGCCGCCCCCGTCGTGACCGACCTGGTCCTCCCCTCGCCCAACGGCTCGGCGATCAGCGCGGCGGCCAGCGCCACCGGCCTGCCGGTGGTGGCGGCCTGCCTGCGCAACGCCCGCGCCGTCGGGCAATGGCTGCTCCGCCAGGGGTACGGCTCGACGGACGCGCCGATCGGCGTCATCGCCGCCGGGGAACGGTGGCCGGACGGGTCGCTGCGCCCGTCGGTCGAGGACCAGCTGGGCGCGGCGAGTGTGCTCGACGCGCTCGCCGCCGGCGCACCGGGCGGGCTCTCCGTCGAGGCGGCCATGGCGCTCGCCGCGCTGGCCAGCACGCCGGACGTGCCGGCCGCTGTCCGGGGCAGCGTCTCCGGCCGGGAACTCGTCGAGGGTGGCTTCGCGGGGGACGTGGACGTCGCCGTGCAGCTCGACGTCTCGGACGTGGTGCCGCTCCTGTACCAGGGCGTCTTCTCCGCCGCCTGACGCCCTCGTCGGGCTGGCGAGCCCGGCACGCAGGTCCCACTGCAGCACGACGAGAAGGGGCCGCCCGGTTATCCCGGGCGGCCCCTTCTCGTACGTGGTGCGGTCGGCGGCGGTGCCGCCGGGTCAGTCGTCCAGCCAGTCCAGCCGGCGGGTGCCGCGGTCCTGCTGCCCGGCGCCGTCACGGCCCCGGCCGCCGTAGCCACCCTGGTCGCCGTAGCCGCCGGCCTGGTCGTAGCCCCGGTCGTCGTAGCCGCCGCGCTGGGTGGGCGGCTCCTGGCCGTAGCCACCCCGCTGGGTCGACGGCTCCTGACCGTAACCGCCCTGCTGGCCGCCGTAGCCGCCCTGGTCGCCGTAGCCGGCACCCTGGTCGTAGCCCCGGTCGTCGTAGCCGCCGCGCTGGGTGGGCGGCTCCTGGCCGTAGCCACCCTGCTGGCCGTACCCGCCGCCCTGGTCGTAGCCGCCCTGACCGTAGCCACCGGTCGGCTCGGACCCGCGGCCGTACGGCGCGGGCTCCGACTGGCCGTAGCCCTGGCCCTGGTCCTGCTGGTAGAGGCCGGTCGCGTACGGGTCGGCCGGCGCCGGGTACTGCGTGCTGTCTCCGGTGTACCGGCCGGTCGGCTCGTCGTAGCGCTGCTCGCCGCCGTAGCCGGCGCCGTAGTCGCGGCCGCCGTAGCCCCCGTCAGCGGGCGGGGTGCCGCCGTAGCCGCCGCCGGAGGAGGGGGTGGCGCCGTAGCCGCCGCCGGAGGAAGGAGTGGCGCCGTAGCCGCCGTCGCCGGCACCGTAGCCGCCGCCCGATCCCGGCGCGTTCCCGTAGCCGCCGTCGGCACCGCCGTAGCCGCCGCCGGAGGACGGGGAGTTGCCGTAGCCGCCGTAGCCGGCCGGCTCGTCACCGTAGCCGTTGCCGCCCCAGCCGCCGCCCGCAGCGGCGCCGGCGCCGTACGGCTGCGCGGGGGCGCCGTACGGGTCGGGCGGAACGTCGTCGACCACCGGGCGGTGCATCATCGTGGGTGCCTCGCTCAGCGCGGCGCCACCGACCATCGTCGGGTCCGCCCCGACGCCGGCCCGGTTGACCACCCGGGTCTGGTCGTCCGCACCGCGGAACGCGCCACGGGCCCCCGGCACCGGCCCGGCCGGGCCGGCGGGACCGTCGCCCGCGACCGCGCCGTCGGCGTCGTCCGGGTTCTCCTTGCGCTTCATCCAGAGCAGCACGATGGTGCCCACGCCGGCGGCCACGAGCAGGCCGCCGAGCAGGATGATGAGGTACGAGCCGAAGCCGCCGCCCGAGTCCTCGTTCGAGGCGTTGGCCGGCGCGCCCTCGGTCGCCTCCGGCGTCTCCTCGGTGGTCTCCTCCTCCGTCGGCTCCTCGCTGGGCAGCGCCTCCTCGGAGGCCGACGGGGTGGGGCTCGGCGTCACCTCGACCTTGATGGCGAGGCTGATCCGCTGGCCCGTGATGGCCTGACCGGCGCTCGCGTTGAAGCTCTTGGTGTTGGTGATGTTGTCGAAGCTCGCGCCCAGGGCGAGTTGCCCGGGAACGATCGGCTTGTCGGTGGTGCCGGTGAAGCGGAAGTTGCCGCTGCCGTCACTCGTGGTCTCGAACCGCTTGCCGCTGCCGTCCTGGAGCATGACGTAGGCGTTCGGAACCGCCTTGCCATTGGCCTGGACGACCACCTTGCCGGAGACTGACCGCACGGTCTGCACCTGCGGCGACGGAGGCGCCTCAGCCGCCTTGACGGTCACCCTGAGGTTGCTGGAGTCGGACGAGTCGCCCTCGACGCGGATCGACGCCTGCGTGTTGTTCGCGGCCGGCGCGTTCCCGTTCGCCGACAGCGTCAGCGTGACCCTCGCCGGCCTCTGCACGCCGGGCAGCCCGTCCTCGAACTCGACGGTGCCGCAGCCTCCGGTGCAGCTGACTCCCTGCGGAAGGCCGGTGACGCTGATTCGGGCGGACTTCTCGTCGTTGTCCGGGGTGATCTCGACCTGCACGGAGGCGCTACGGCCCGCATCGAGAGTGACCGAGTCCCCAGCGGAGGTGATCTTCGCGGCCGCGGCTGGTGTGGCGGGGAGGGCGAGCAGGGCGCCGGCAACCAGCGCTACGACCACACCGGCCCGCTGCTTCCAGGCACGTCGGTGTGTTGACACGTCCACCGCCTTCCGGGCTGACTTCCCTCACCGGCTTCCTCGCGCCGGGCCGGGGATGATTACGGTTCGAATACGCCGTCGGCAACTATGCCTTGTCCGGCTGTCCCTGCGCGACCCAGGGCCGGTGTCCGACCCCGGCATCTCGGGTCGTATCGTCCCGTCGTGTCCTCTCCGCACGTAAAGTCCGCCGCTGTCGCGGCCGCGTTGTCGGCGCTCGACGAGGGGCGTACGCCCGATCGGCCGGTCCTCCGGGAGGCGGTCCGGACGCTGTTGGCCGTCCTCGCGGAGCGCGCCCCCGGCCGATCGGTGGAGGTGCGTGTCCCACCATACGGCGCGGTCCAGTGCATCCCCGGTCCCCGACACACCCGTGGCACGCCGCCGAATGTGGTGGAGATGGACCCGCAGACGTGGCTGGCGGTGGCCGTGGGACGCCTGGACTGGGCGCAGGCGGTCACGGAGGGTCGCGTACGGGTGAGCGGGATCCGGGCCGACCTCTCCGAGCACCTTCCGCTCTAGCTGCGGGTACGAACCCACCCCGGTGACTACCTGCACGCGGATCGTGACTTTCTGTATTGACGGCGATTCGCGTACACTGTCAGGCGACAACAGTGGTCCCGGCCGAGGAGCGCGAATCCCGACCCCGTGGTTCGCCCGGCCAGTCCAGACCCAGCATTGGAGCAGGCAGGTGCCCCGAGGCGACGGCCGGCTGAGCCACGACCTTGACCCCCAACGACCCGGCCCCCAGGACGCGTGTGGCGTCTTCGGAGTCTGGGCCCCGGGGGAGGAGGTCGCCAATCTGACCTACTTCGGTCTCTACGCACTCCAGCACCGGGGCCAGGAGGCGGCCGGCATCGCGGTGAGCGACGGCTCGGGCGTGGTGGTCTACAAGGACCTGGGCCTCGTCGCCCAGGTGTTCGACGAGCCGACCCTGGCGAGCCTGCGCGGGCACGTGGCGATCGGGCACGCCCGCTACTCCACGACCGGCGGCTCGACCTGGGAGAACGCCCAGCCGACCCTCCGGTCGACCAGCGCCGGCACGACCATCGCGCTCGCCCACAACGGCAACCTGGTCAACACGGCCGAGCTTCAGCGCGAGGTCGCCGAGCGGGGCCTCTCGGCCGACGGTTCGACCAACGACACGTCCCTGGTGACGATGCTGCTGGCCAGCCGGCCGGATCTCTCCGTGGAGGCGGCCGCGCTGGAGGTGCTGCCGCGGCTGCGCGGCGCGTTCAGCTTCGTCTTCATGGACGAGTCGACGCTCTACGCGGCCCGGGACGCGCACGGCGTACGCCCGCTGGTGCTCGGCCGGCTGGAGCGTGGCTGGGTGGTGGCCAGCGAGACCGCGGCGCTCGACATCGTGGGCGCCAGCGTGGTCCGCGAGGTCGAGCCGGGTGAGCTCATCGCGATCGACGAGGACGGCCTGCGCTCCACGCGGTTCGCCGTGCCGGAGCCGAAGGGCTGCCTGTTCGAGTACGTCTACGTGGCCCGCCCGGACGCCACGATCGCCGGCCGGAACGTGCACGCCGCCCGGGTGCAGATCGGTCGCCAGCTCGCCAAGGAGCACCCGGTCGAGGCCGACCTGGTCATCCCGGTGCCGGAGTCCGGCACCCCGGCCGCGATCGGCTACGCCGAGGAGTCCGGCATCACCTACGGCGCCGGCCTCATGAAGAACCCGTACGTCGGGCGCACCTTCATCCAGCCGTCGCAGACCCTGCGCCAGCTCGGTATCCGACTCAAGCTCAACCCGCTGCGGGAGAACGTGCGCGGCAAGCGGATCGTCGTGGTCGACGACTCGATCGTGCGCGGCAACACGCAGCGGGCCATCGTGCGGATGCTGCGTGAGGCGGGCGCCCTCGAGGTGCACGTCCGGATCTCGTCGCCGCCGGTCAAGTGGCCGTGCTTCTACGGCATCGACTTCGCCACCCGGGCGGAACTGCTCGCCAACGGGCTCGACAACGAGGGCGTCCGGCGCTCGATCGGCGCCGACACGCTGGGCTACGTCTCACTGTCCGGCCTGATCGCCGCGACCGAGCAGCCGAAGACCCGGCTCTGCCGCGCGTGTTTCGATGGGGAGTACCCCATCGAGCTGCCGGAGGGCAACCTGATCGGCAAGCACGTGCTCGAGGGGGTGGGCCGGCGGGTCGCCACCAGCGCCCCGGACGCCCCGGAGCGCAGCAACCTCCCTCTCGTCGCCACTCCGGGCGGCGCGACCGTCCACCGCCCGTAGCACCGCCCGGGCCGGCCCGGTCACCTCCGGCGCCGCACCCGAGAACCACAAAGGGGAGAACCGTGACGCACGTGTCCGAGCGCAGCGGCGCAGGAACCAGCCCGACCGGAGCCGGCGGCGACCGCCAGCCCTGGACGGCCGGCACCAGCCGCCAGGCGCGCAAACGCTCGGTCTCGTACGCCGACGCGGGTGTGTCCATCGAGGCGGGCGACCGCGCGGTCGAGCTGCTCAAGTCGAAGGTGCGGCAGACCCGGCGTCCGGAGGTGCTCGGCGACCTGGGCGGCTTCGCCGGCCTCTTCCGGCTCGACACGCAGAAGTACAAGAACCCGATCCTCGCGTCCTCGACCGACGGCGTCGGCACGAAGCTGGTGATCGCCCAGCAGATGGACATCCACGACACGGTCGGCATCGACCTGGTGGCGATGGTCGTCGACGACCTGGTCGCCTGCGGCGCGGAGCCGCTGTTCCTGCTCGACTACATCGCGACCGGCGAGGTCGTGCCGGACAAGGTGGCCGAGATCGGCGCCGGTATCGCGGACGGCTGCCGGTACGCGGGCTGCGCGCTGCTCGGCGGTGAGACGGCCGAGCACCCGGGCGTGCTGCGCCCCGACGAGTACGACATCTCGGCCACCGGCGTCGGCGTGGTCGAGGAGAGCGAGATCCTCAGCCCCGAGCGGGTCGAGGTGGGCGACGTGGTGATCGCCATGCGCTCCTCGGGTCTGCACTCCAACGGCTACTCGCTGGTGCGGCACGTGCTGCTCGGCGCGGGTCGGATGCGGCTCGACGTGGTGATCGACGACTTCGGCCGGCAGCGCACCCTGGGCGAGGAACTGCTCACCCCCACGAAGATCTACGCGCAGGACTGCCTCAAGCTGATCGCCGAGGCCGAGGTGCGGGCGCTGGCCCACGTGACGGGCGGCGGCATCCCCGGCAACCTGGTGCGGATCCTGCCCGAGCACGTCGACGCCGTGGTCAACCGCTCCACCTGGCGTCCGCAGCCGGTCTTCGACCTCATCCAGTCCAAGGGCCGGATCGAGGACCCGGAGATGGAGGCGACGTTCAACATGGGCGTCGGCATGTTCGCCATCGTCTCCCCGGAGGACGCGGACCGCGCGCTGGCCACGCTCACCGGCCGGGGCGTCGAGGCGTGGCAGGCCGGCGAGATCATCGAGGGCTCCGGGAACGTTCAGATGATCGGCCAGCACACGCGCGGCTGATCACGCTCTGCTGATCATACGAGCACCTGATCGGGGGTTCACCCGAGTAGCCAATGCCGCCTAGCCTGAAGGGCACCCTCAGGCGCGGCAAGGGAGGGCAATGGCTGCTCGGGGACAGTCGTTCAACGGGATGCGTGGCGTGGCCACCGTTCCGTCGTACGTCGTGATGCAGCCCACCACCCTCTGCAACCTCGACTGCGCGTACTGCTACCTGCCGCTGCGGGCGGCCGACCGGCGGATGCCGGTGCCGGTCGCCGAGGCGGTGGCCGCCTCGGCGAACGTGTGGGCGGCGGCCGGCCGGTTCTCGGTGGTGTGGCACGGCGGTGAGCCCCTCGCGGCCGGCCGGGACCACCTGGCCGCCCTGCTGGCGCCGTTCGGGCCCGAGGTGGAGCACCACGTGCAGACCAACGCCACGCTCATCGACGACGCGTGGTGCGACTTCTTCGCCGAGCACCGGATGCGCGTGAGCGTGAGTGTGGACGGGCCGCGGGAGCGCAACGGCGACCGGGTGACGAGGGGCGGGCGCCCGGCGTACGACCGGATCGTGCGCGGGGTGGCGGCGCTGCGCCGGCGAGGGCTGCCGTTCTCGGCGCTCGCCGTCGTCTCCCGGCCCGCGCCCGGGCTCGCCACCGAGCTGTACGACTACTTCCTCGACCTGGGCTGCGACGTGCTCGGCGTCAACATCGAGGAGACCGAGGGCGTCAACACGCGCGACAACGCACACCCCCCGGCCGACGTGACCGCGTTCTGGGCGGAGCTGGTGGCGGCGTGGCGCCGCGACCCCCGGATCCACCTGCGGGAGGTCGAGTGGTCGTTGCGGTACGCCGCGGCGGTCCTGGACGGCGTGGCGGACGACGTGCTGCCCCGGCAGCTCGACCCGATCCCCACGATCGGGCACGACGGCTCGGTCACCGTGCTGTCCCCGGAGCTGGCCGGCTTCACCGACCCGAGGTACGGCGACTTCAGCAGCGGCAACGTGCTGGAGAGCCCGCTCGCGGAGATCCTGGCCGGCGCGGCCGGCACACCGTGGGTGGGCGAGTACCTCGACGGGGTCGAGGCGTGCCGTTCCCGGTGCCCGTACTTCGGCTTCTGTGGTGGCGGCCACGCCGCCAACCGCTACTTCGAGCTGGGGCGTTTCGACGGTACGGAGACCGAGCACTGCCGCAACAGCAAGATCCGCCTATTGGAGGGAGTGTTGGAGCATGCCCGAGACCACCAGTCACCGGCAGCCTGAGCGCGCGGAGATCGCGGGCCCGACCGTGATCGCCGAGAGGGTGCGGGACGCCGCCCCGGGGCTCGTCGCACTGTTGCGCGAGGCCGAGGCCGCGCGACGGCTCCGGGCGGAGGTGGCGGGCGGGAGTGGCGACGGCGCGGTCTGCGCCTGGAACCACTTCGAGAACATCCCGACGTTCTACAACTGGAACAATCGGCCGCGCTGACCCTGCGGCATCCGGATCAGGGGCCCTCCGGCGCGTGGCGCCTGGCAGGGCCCCTGACCATCAATCGGCAGGCCGCTTTCGGCGGCCACATGCGTGAGCACGCGGGGCTCACCCGCGTGCTCAGATGTGACCGGGGTCAGCGGGTGGGACGGACCCAGGTGTCCGGGTCGTCGTCCGCGTGGTCCTCGTCATCGTCGTCGACATACTCTTTGTAGTCGTCGTCGAAGTCGTGGCTCGACTTGCCGCCTCCGCCGAGTTCTCGCTGCAAGGCGGCGAGGTCGGTGTTCGGGGAGTGGTACTTCAACTCCCGGGCCACCTTTGTCTGCTTGGCCTTAGCACGGCCGCGCCCCATGGCTCGACCCCCTCGCACAGAATGCGGGGCAGCCCGAAGGCGGGCCCCGATGACGTCAGGCATCTCTCGTGGCTCTTACGGTACATGGGGATGCCACCGTTCGGCACCTCGGGTTACCGTCAGCCGCCACCGCGCGTCGCGATGGTCCGGCCGTCACCCAGTGTACCCGGTAAGGAGCGGAACCGTGACCGCCCATGACACCGGACGAAACGGCACGAACTGACCCCACGCCCAGCTTAACGGCCCGCCGCCGCCACGGGTGGCCCCGGGAGCGGATCCGTGGGGTCCGCTCCCGGGTTGGGGGATCAGCGCAGGTGGATGGTGCGCAGGCGGCCGACGTCGGCCATCCGGCGCTCGGCCAGCCGGTCCGCCGCCACCGCGGGCGGGACGCCCTCGGCGTCGGCGAGCTGGAGGATCTCCCGGGTGGTGTCGTAGATCCGGGTGGCGCGCAGCTTGGCGCGCTCGAAGTTGAAGCCCTCGATCTCGTCGGCGACCTGGATCACACCGCCGGCGTTCACCACGTAGTCCGGGGCGTAGAGGATGCCGCGGTCGGCGAGCAGCTTCTCGATGCCGGGGTGGGCCAGCTGGTTGTTGGCGGCGCCGGCCACCACCTTCGCCTGCAGCGCGGGCACGGTGTCGTCGTTCAGCGCGCCGCCGAGGGCGCAGGGGGCGTACACGTCGATGTCCGAGGCGACCAGCAGCGCGGCGTCGTCGACCAGGGTGACCTGCGGGTGGGTGGTGCGCGCCCACTCCAGCGCCCGCGGGTTGACGTCGGTGGCCACGACCTCCGCGCCGTCGTCGAGCAGGTGGCCCACCAGGTACTTGCCGACCTTGCCGAGCCCGGCCACGCCGACCCGCCGGCCGTGCAGCGTCGGGACGCCCCAGACGTGCTCGGCGGCGGCCCGCATGCCCTGGAACACGCCCCAGGCGGTGAGGATCGAGGAGTCCCCGGCGCCGCCGTGCTCCACGCTGCGGCCCGTCACGTAGCGGGTCTCGCGGGCGATCACGTCCATGTCCGGCACGTAGGTGCCGACGTCGCAGGCGGTGTAGTAGCGGCCGGCCAGCGACTCGACGAAGCGGCCGTACGCCCGCAGCAGCGCCTCGGTCTTGATCTGCTCCGGGTCACCCCAGATGACCGCTTTGCCGCCGCCCAGGTCCAGCCCGGCGAGCGCGTTCTTGTACGCCATCCCCCGGGACAGGTCGAGCACGTCGGCGAGGGCCGCCTCCTCGCTGTCGTACGGGTAGAAGCGGGTCCCGCCGAGCGCCGGCCCCAGCGCGGTGGAGTAGATCCCGATGATCGCCTTGAGGCCGCTCTGCTTGTCCTGGCAGAAGACGACCTGTTCGTGGCCGGTGGATCCCGGGTCGTCGGTGCTGGCGAATACGCCCATGACTGGCTCCTGGTGTCGGTGTGTCCTTGTGGGACGCGGACCTGATGGACGCCGGCGGGGATGCTGCCGGTGACGTTGAGCCTAATATCGGCCGCCGCGGGGCCGGCGACCACGGCACGCGTGCTGGCGGGCGCTGGCGGCGACCGGGCGTCGTTCGTGGGAGGATCGCGCCGTGCCGTCGCTCTTCGCTTCATACCTGCGCGTGTACGAGCCGCTGACCGCCTTCGACCGGGACCGCCAGTCGTACTGGCGGCGCTACGTGTCCGAGGGGCGGGCCGTCGCCCCGGTGGAGGGGCCCGGCCGGCAGCGGACGGCGGTGATCGAGGCGCTCGGCGCCGGCTGGACGCGCCTGCCGGACCTGCCCGAGGAGGCGTACGTCCTGGAGACGGACGACACGCTGCTGGTGTGCCCGTGGAACCTGCGGATCCGGGTCGCCGAGGCGGCCCTGAGCGCCCGGGACGGCGTGCCCTCGGTGCTCGCCGACGCGTTCGTGCCGCCGGTGCTCGCCGGCCAGGCCAAGGCGGTGGTGGACGACTGGCGCAGCGGCGCCCGGGTCCTGGAGCACGGCGTGCCCCGGGTGCACGAGCAGATCGCCACGTGGGGTGTCCCGCTGCGCTGGTTCGTGCTCTTCGATCCGGAGGAGCGGGACCTGGTGACCCGGCCGGGCCGCCGGTCGCTGCGCTACCGGACGGAGATCTCGAAGGCCCGGCGCCGCTCCTCGCGGGCGCTGTCGGTGCTGCGCAAGTCCGTCGGCGAGGCCCCGATCACCGAGGCGGTCGAGGAGGCCGCCCGCTGGCTGGAGGAGTTCCACCCGCGTTCGGTCGTGGAACTGGACTACGGCGGCCTGGTCGAGTTGCTGCCTGACGAGACGCTCGCCGCGGACGACTCGCCCGAGCTGGTCGCGACGGGTCTGGCCGGCCTGTCCAAGGGCGAGGCCGAGGAGGCGTCGGCCGCGTACGACAAGCTCGTGGCGCGCTGGCGGGCCGTGCAGTTGCTGGAACGCTGCAACTAGGACATTTGGTTCAGCGAGCGCTCCCAAGGTGAGGGTCGCTCGTAGTCGACGCTTCACGAACCGTGATCATGAGTCCGAATAAGGTACTTTCTGCCGTGTAAAAGTCGCATAAATCGGGCATGGTTCATCCGTCCGTCTAGGGACGTTCGGCCGTTCGGCCCATGTCGGACATCGGGGACTAGCCGGACCATGGGAGACGCGTCGGCCGGCGGGACCCCGGCCGATGTCTATACATGTGGAGGAGTGACCGATGGCATCGCGAACGCACGAACCAGAGCCGCTACTCACACCGGCCGAGGTGGCGTCGATGTTCCGTGTCGACCCGAAGACGGTGACCCGGTGGGCCAAGGCGGGCAAGCTGTCCGCCATCCGCACCCTCGGCGGTCACCGCCGGTACCGCGAGTCGGAGGTCAGGGCCCTGCTGCAGGGGCAGATCCCCCAGCAGCGCCAGGGGGACTGAGCCGGCACCACGTATTCAGGAATCAGGGCGGTGGGCTTCGGTCCGCCGTCCTTTTTCATGTCCGGCCCTCCGTCAACGTGATCCGGATGCCGACCGTGCCGCCCTCGCCCCGGCGCAGCCGGCTGCCGAGCAGCGTGAGCCGGCCGAACACCCGGTACTTGTGTTTGATCAACCCCCGGATCCGGCGGCTGCCGGCCAGGTCGTACAGCGCCGCGTGGGCCGGCACCGGGGCGCCGTGCGGTCGACCCCGCACGTCGCAGGGCGCGACGGTCACCTCGCCGTTGTTCCGGATCCGCTTCACCTTCCCCGAGTCCGCCGCCGTCCACACCGCCAGCCCGTCGCCGTCCCGCACCGCCCAGACGGGGGTCGGCACCGCGCGACCGTCCCTGCGGAAGGTCGTGAGGAGCAGGTACTTCTCCGCCGACAGGCGATCCAGCGTGGTCACGCCGCCAGGATACGGCCGGAACGCTGACTGACCGGCCAGTAGCGCGAACCCGGCACCGGCGTGGCGCGAACGAAGATCCGGCCGGTGAGCTGCGGGAACGCCGGAAGGGGCGATCTGCCGGGGGCCGTCGCGCGGGCCGATGTGGAGCTGCCCCGCTCCGGCGCCCCTCCGTCGGGGGGCGCCGGAGCAGCGGCTCAGACCTGCACGGTCGGCGGAAGCTGCTCGGGCGGCAGCCCGCCGTCGCCGTCGATCACCTCGTCCGGCGTCCCGTCCTCGTCGAGGTCGACCATCGTGACGTCCACCTTGCCGTCGTGGTCGGTGTCGAACTGGAACAGGTCGGCCTTGCCGTCGCCGTCGGTGTCCACCACCCACACGTCCGTCCGGCCGTCGTTGTTGGTGTCCGCACGCAGCAGGTCGACCCGCTCGTCGCCGCGGGTCTCCACCGTCTCCGCGCCGGGGGAGCTGTCCGGTGCCTGGCTCATCTCGACTGGTCCTTCCCTCGGTTGACCGCCGTCTGTACCCGATCCGCAGCGCCCCCACGCATGGTCGCGCCGCCGGGGGCTCTTAGGGTCGCACCATGACCGAGTGGAGCGGACCGTCGGGCACGGGCGACCCCCGTGACGCCGCCGGGCGCAGCGGGGAGGCGTGGTGAGCGATCGGTTCGTGGTCGTCGGGGCCGGCACGATGGGGCTCGGCATCGCGTACGTGGCGGCGGGCGCCGGCCACGCCGTCGAGGTGGTGGAGGTGGATCCGGCCCGGGGCACCGCGGCCCTGACCCGGCTGGGCGAACTGTGGGACCGGGCCGTGGGACGCGGCAAGCTGACCGCCGACGAGGCCGCGGCCAACCGCGAGCGGGTGACGCTGCGCGCCGCGCTGGCCGACGTCGCCGAGGGGCCGGACGTAGTGGTGGAGGCGGTGCCGGAACGGCTCGACCTCAAGCGGGCCGTGCTGCGCGACGCCGAGGCCCTGATCCCGACGCTGCTGGGCAGCAACACGTCCAGCATCCCGATCGGCGAGCTGGCCGCCGGCCTGGAGCGGCCGGACCGCTTCCTGGGGCTGCACTTCTTCAACCCGGTCTGGGCGATGGCCCTGCTGGAGATCGTGGTCGGCCCGGCCACCGCCGAGGAGACCACCGCCGCGGCCGTCGCGCTCGCCGGCCGGCTCGGCAAGGACCCCGTCGTCGTACGCGACATGCCGGGCTTCGCCACCTCCCGGCTCGGCGTCACGCTCGGGCTGGAGGCGATCCGGATGGTGGCCGACGGGGTGGCCAGCCCCGCCGACATCGACAAGGCCATGGTGCTCGGCTACCGGCACCCGGTGGGCCCGCTGGAACTCACCGACCTCGTGGGGCTGGACGTCCGGCTGGACATCGCCCGCACCCTCCAGGCCGCGTACGGGGACCGTTTCGCGCCGCCGCCGCTGCTCGAGGAGATGGTGGCCGCCGGGCGGCTGGGCAAGAAGTCCGGGCGGGGCTTCTACACGTGGACGGACGGGGTGCGGTCGTGAGCGGGCTGCGGGTCGAGGAGCACCCGGACCGGCTCGTGGTCACGCTCGACCGGCCGGAGAAGCGCAACGCGATCGACGCCGACCTCATCGGCGAGCTGCACGCGGTCTGCGCCGAGCTGGAGGCCCGGCCCCGGCTGCTGCTGCTCACCGGCGGGGCGGACGGCATCTTCGCCGGTGGCGCCGACATCGGCCAGCTCCGCGAGCGCGGGCGGCTGGACGCGCTCGCCGCCATCAACTCGGCCGCGTTCGCCCGGATCCGGGCGCTGCCCATGCCCAGCGTCGCGGCCGTGGACGGCCCCGCGCTCGGCGGCGGCGCCGAGCTGGCGTACGCCTGCGACCTGCGCGTCTGCACCCAGCGGGCGGTCTTCGGCCAGCCCGAGGTGCGGTTGGGCATCCTGGCCGGCGCCGGCGCGACCCACCGGCTTCCCGCCCTGATCGGTGAGGCCCGGGCCAAGGAGCTGCTCTTCACCGGCCGGCGGGTGGACGCCGCGGAGGCCCTGCGGATCGGGCTCGTGAACCGCGTGGTGGCCGAGCCGGAGGAGCTGCTGCCGGCCGCACACGGGCTGCTCGACGAGATGGCCAAGGGGTCGGCGCTGGCGCTGCGGCTGACCAAGCTCGCCGTGGACGCCCCGGCCGCCGCTCACCCCCAGCTCGACCTGGTGAGCCAGGCGGTGCTCTTCGAGGACGAGGAGAAGCACCGCCGGATGACCGAGTTTCTCGACCGGCGGCGCGCCCGCTGAGCCGGGCGCCCGCCGGACCCGCACGGAGAACGGCGACGGCCGCACCGGTGTCCCCGGTGCGGCCGTCGCCGTGCGGTCGTGCGTCGTTCGGATCGGCTCAGTGCCGGATCTGCACCCCGGCGTCCGCGAGCGCCCGGATCACCTGTGCCGACTCGGCGAAGCCGATCACCAGCACGGCGTCGGCGCCGAAGTCCTTGATCTGCGTGGCGCCGTCGCTGAAGTTCACCGGCGGGTCGCTCGGTGCCTCCGGCGGGTCGTACGTGAGCAGCTTGAGCCGGTCGGTGGTGATGCCGGCCTTCTCCAGCTCGGCCTTCACCACCGCCTGGAGGCCCTCACCGTACGAGTCCTTGCGGGCGACGATCGCGATGCGCTGCGACCCGTCGCGGAGGATCACGTCGGCCAGCGCCCGCCCCTGGAGGCTGTCCGGCGGCGCGGTGCGGAAGTAGAGGCCCTTGTCCTCGGCCGTGGTCAGGCCGTCGTCGGTGTTCGACGGGGAGAAGAGGATCCGGCCCGCCTTCACCACGTCCGGCAGCACCTCCAGGGAGATGCCCGAACCGCCGGCGCCGATGATGACGTCCACCCCGGCCTCGATGTGGCTGGCCACGGTCGCCTTCGCCACCGTGGGGCTGGTGCCGTCGTCGCCGTCGATCCAGGTCACCGGGTCGCCGAGCACGCCACCGGCGGCGTTGATCTCCTTGATCGCCAGCCCGGCCGCGGCGGCCATCGGCGGGTACGCCAGCGCCAGGTCACCGGTCTTGGGCAGCAGCCCGCCGATGACCAGCGGCGAGCCGTCCTCGCGGTCGGCGGCGCCGGTGGGCTGCTTCCGACCCTTCGGCGGCGTCTTGGTGCTCGCGGCGTTCTCCTCGCCGGCACCCACGAACTCGGTCTTCGCGTCGTTGATCTGCTGACCGTCGAAGTGCAGGGTCGCGTAGCTCGCGGTGGCCGGCTCGCCGGCGTCGGTGAACCCGGCGCGGGTCAGCGAGACACTGCGGTACTCGATGTCCTGCCCGTTCCGGGCCAGGCTCAGGCAGGTCGCCATGTCCTCGCAGCGCTGGCCGCCGTTCGTCACACCGACGATCTGCCGGGCGATCGCCGCGGGATCGGTGCTGCCGGCCAGCTGCGCGGCGAGCGCGCTGATGGCGACGGCGTCGTACGTCTCGGCCGCGTAGAGGTAGTCGGTCAGCTTCGGATCGACGGACCGTAGCCGATTCTTGAAGTCCTCGGGCAGCGGCGTCAACGGCGTCGTGCCCTTCATGCCGTCGACGAGGTCGGCACGATCCTTCAGCTCCGCGGGGAAGGTGTTGAGCATGTTGCCGTCGGTCCCGTAGAGGCGCGCCTGTTGGGCGGTCGTCTCCTCGGGCTTGTCAGTCCCGCAGGCGCTGGTGGCGAGCAGGAACGTGGCGCAGGCGGCCAGGGTGGCCACCCGCGAGCCGCGTGATACGAGCATGGTCGTCCTTCCATCGGCGAAGGTCCGCTGGGCACGATAGCGTGCCGCCGCCGTGCGCGGGACCGTGGAGCCGGCACACTCCGCAGGTCGCCCGCATCGGTCACGCTGAGTAATCGCCGTCGCGGTCGCCGATCGACGCTTGACCAGCCCGCCTACTGTGCGGTGCGTGACGGACCTGCCACAGCAGACATTCGACGACGCGACCGCCGTGCTCCGGTCGGCGCTGGCCGGTGACGGGGACGCCGTGGTGGGCAGGTTCGACGAGGTGGTCGACCGGTCCGGCCTGGCCGGGGCATACGGGGTGGCATGGTGCCTGGCCGCCACCATGGTGGGCGACCCGGGCCCGCCGGGGTCGTGCGCGCTCGACTTTCCCGGCATCGAGGAGGCGGGCTACGACGCTCGCTGGGTGGCGCGGTTCGTGAGCGCGTACGCCAACCGCGACGCCGACACCGGGCAGGCGCTGTTCGGCGCGGCGGCGGCCGACGGCCTGCTCCCGGACTGCCTGCTCACCCTCGCCGGTTCGACGGTCGCCACGCTGCGCAGTCGCCGCGACTGACGCCGGCCGGCGACGGCGGCGTGTGATAGCTCTGGTGGCATGTCCCAGGCCATGCTCAGCAAGGTCCGCAAGCTGCTCGCCCAGGCGGAGGACCCGGCCTGCACGCCCGCCGAGTCCGCGGCGTTCACCGCCAAGGCCACCGAGCTGATCGCCCGCTACGGCGTGGACAGGGCGCTGCTCGCCGCCCGGGACCCGGCCACCGACCCGGTGGGCGACCGGGTGGTGGAGGTGGTGGCCCCGTACGCCCGGGACAAGGCCGGCCTGCTCGCGGCCGTCGCCGACCCGATGCGCTGCCGGTGCGTACGCCGGCGGCACGGCAGCGGCTTCGCCATGCACCTGTTCGGTTTCGCGAGCGACCTGGAACGGGTCGACGTGCTCTTCACCTCGCTGCTGGTGCAGGCCGCGCACGGGCTGGCCGGTACGCCGGTGCCGCCCGGCGAGCAGCCGGGCGCCTTCCGCCGTTCCTGGCTGGCCGGGTTCGCGCAGGTGATCGGGGCGCGGCTGCGGGCCGCCGAGGCGCAGGCGGCGAGCGGTGCGGGCGAACCGGGCGTGGCCCTCGTCCTGGCGGACCGGTCCGACCGGGTCCAGCGGCGGCTCGCGGAGGTCTACCCGCGCCTGCGGGCGGCGCCCCGGCGGCGGCTCGCCGGCACCGGGTTCGCCTCCGGGGCCGACGCCGGGCGTCGAGCCGATCTGGGCGGTCCGGTCGTGGGCACGGGGACGGGACCCGAGCGCGGCCTCGGTCGCTGACTCAGTTCAGCGGCGGGCGGTGGCCGTCGAGCGTGGCGACGTACCGGGAGAGGAGTTCGTGCCAGCCGGCGGTGAGCGCCTGCCGGTAGCCCTCGGCCGCGTCGCCGTGCCGGTCGAAGTGGCGGTGTTCCAGTTCCACTCGGGTCTGCTCCGCCGCCTCGGGCAGGAACACCGCTTCGACCTCGCTGGCCCGCGCCGGATCCGGCACCGGCACCCGGTCCGGACCGATCTGCCAGGTGAAGACCAGCCGGCGGGGCGGGTCCCAGGTGAGCACCCGGCCCCAGTCGGAGCGGAAGCCGTAGGGACCGATCTCGTAGAGCATGCCGCCGGCCCGTGGCTCCATGCCCAGCTCGGCCAGCGCCTCCGGGCCGGACCACGTGTACTCCCTCACCCACCAGTCGGTGAGCGCACCGGTGAAGACCGCGAAGGCCCGCTCGGTGGGTGCGGAGACGAGGAGGCTGCACCGCAGGGAGAACTGCTCGACGTCCTGCCGGATGTCGGCCGGATCCGCCATCTCCTGTCCCATAGGCCCGGACCATACCGGCTGATGCCTCGATGTGCAGCGGGCCGAGCTGCCCGGTTCCGGACAGATGGTGCCCGGCTTCCCCGGCCGGCGAGGCCCGCCCGTCCCCGCTGTTCCGCGGCAACCCGGCGGTTGGTGGTAAGGGATGGGGTGCGGCGATTCGGGTAAGCGCGCCCGGTCGTGGCCGGCGCGAGCCGGGCCAGCCGAGCCGGGAGCGGGGCAGATGGGCAGCGGTAGCGAGTCGGGCGGGCGCGGACGGCCGGGCCACGGGCTGGAACAGCCGGGCGAGGACCGGGAAAGCCGGGAGGGTCCGGCTCAGCACGGCCGGGACGCCGCGCCGGAACGGCACGTACGCGAGGGCCGGTGGCCGGCCGAGGGGGAGCGGCGGGGCGGGGAACCGGACGTCCTGCTGGACGTGCCGGACCTGCGGGTCGAGTCGATCCGGCTGGCCGTGGACGGGCTGGACGTCGACCTGTCCCTCCGCGCCCGGCTGGCCAATCTGATCCAACTGGACGCCGGTGTCCACGTGCGCCTGGACGCCGTCGAGCTGGACATCAGCGGCGTGCAGGCGGAGGCGCTGCTGAAGGTGCGGCTGGAGCGGCTCGCGGAGATCCTGGACCGGGCTCTCGAAACCATCGACCAGAACCCGCAGGTCATCGAGTCGGTGGCCCGGAACGCGACCGGCGCCGCCAGCGACGTGGGCCGGGCCGCCCAGCGCATCAGCGGCAGCAGCGAACGGCTGGGCGGCATGGTGGACCGGCTCGGCCGGGACATCGGTTCGGTGACCGCACGGGCCGAGTGGAGCGGGCCTGGCGCGATCGCCAAGGGTGGGGAACAGCCGGGCGGTCAGGCCCAGCCGGGCGGTGGGCGGCAGCAGCCCGGTGAGCAGAAGGCCGGTCAGCCGGCGGGCGGTCAGCCGCAGGCCGGTCAGCCGGCGGGCGGTGGACAGAAGGGCGGCCAGCAGCAGGCCGGTCAGCAGGAGGGCGGCGGGCCCGGCTGGCCGATGCCTAATCCTGCGGACCTCGCCGGGCAGGCCGGGGAGGTGCTGCGGCAGGCCGGCCGGAGCGTGTGGGACGTGATCCGGGCCGGGATGACGCAGCACGGGCCGCAGTCGAAGGGCTGACATCCGGGTGGCGCGGCCCAGCGCCCCCGACGCCGAGCCGATCACGGGCTACGGCCCGATCACGGGCCACGGAAGGGTTGCCTGTGGGGCCGGCAGCTCGGCCGAACCGGGGCGGTACCCGCCGGAGGCCGCCAGGGGATCTCTCTCGCTGAGCCTGATGACTCAGAGGCATAAATATGCCTCTGAGTCATCACGCTCGCGGCGAACATGGTGCCCGAACGGGCCGGCCGCAACTGCGGCCGGCTCCACGGGTGCAGCGGTCGCGGTCCGGGTCGTACCGAGGGGGTACGCGGATGTGGCCCCGTGGTGTGACGCCCGCCCGTCGCTTCCTCCATACGGTCACCGCAAGTCCCGACCAGGCGAGGGGGAGCCGTGTCCGTCGTACCGAATATTGAACAGCCGTCCCGTCCCATCACGGCGTCGGAGAGGTCCGGCCGCGGCCGCGTGCGTCGGCTCGCGGCCCTGACGGGGCGCAGCCTGGCGTACGCCGCGCTGTTGCTGCCGGTGGCCCTCGCGACGCTGCCTCCCCTCCTCGTGGGTCGCACGGGAACCGTCGTGGCGATGTGGCGTGGACTGCGGGCCCGGGTGCTCGGCGTGCCCTCCGTCGCGGCGCCACGGCGGCCGGGCGTCCTCGCCGTGACCGGCCACACGCTGCTGAGCCTGCTGCTCGGCGTGGCGGCGTTGCCGCCGCTCGGGGTGCAGCTCCTCATGGTGCTGCGGGGCGCCCTCTACGGCCTCGTGGAACCCGGCCCGTACGACACGGCCTGGGGTGGGCCCACCCTCGCCGGCGCCTGGCTCGTGCACTTCCTCGTGGCCGTGCCGACGTCCGTGGCCGGGCTCGCCCTGCTGATCGCCATCGCCGCGCTGCACCGGCGGTTCACGGCGGCGCTCGACGGCGAGCGGCAGCGGGTGTGGGCCCTGGCGGCGGCGCTGCTGATCGGCGCGGCCATGGGGCTCTTCGTCGTAGCCTGGCTTCAGCAGATCTAGCGCGGGAGGGGCGGCGTGTCGGGGGAGCCGGAGCCGGGCCTCGTGCCCGAACACCTGCGGACCAGGTACGTGGGCGATCCCGTCCTGCTGACGGTGGACGGGCAGGAGTTCCGCGTCCGTACCCGTGCCGGTGCGCCCGGGACGTACGACTTCGACTGGCTCAGCGGGCCGCACGACTACGGCTTCGGGATCAGCAGGTCCGACCGCTCCACGATGAGCCGGCCCGAGATGGAGGAGGCGATCCGCGACTTCCTCGCCCAGATCGACCCCGCCACCGGATACCTGGCGGAGTAGCCAACCAGAGGAGTCCTCGATTTCGCCGTCCGGTCCGGCGCGGGCGCCGACAATGAGGGCATGAGACAGCAGAGGTTCCTGCAGAAGGCTCAAGAAGCCGCGGCTCGTCGTCGTGCTCCCAAGAAGCAACCAGCCCGTCCGCACTCCCGGTGGCCGCTGATGGCGGCGCTGCTCGCGGCCGGGGGTGCCGCGGGAGCGGCCGGCGCCGCGGCGGTACGGCGCCGCAAGGGCGCCGAGCGCACCGGGCCCGGTGCGCCGGGTGACATCGGCCAGCCCGGCGGTACTGTCCGGCCCGTCGGCCGACCCGAGGGAACCACCCAGGGCTGGCGCCAGGGAACGTGAAGCGGAGGGCTTCGAAGGTCTCGCTCAGGCCGGGGTCGGATGGCTTCCTTGCTGCTTCCATTGTTCGCGGCACGGAAGGGCACGTGCACCGACTCGCCGGACTTCACGTTCTCCGAGGAAGCCCCCTGCAAAGCAAAACGCCGACCGGCGTTTCCGCTGGTCGGCGTTGCTGTAGCCCGGCGAAAGGCTATGTGGCCAGGGGCGGGGTCGAACCGCCGACCTTCCGATTTTCAGTCGGACGCTCGTACCAACTGAGCTACCTGGCCGCGTCGCTCGAACCATGCTACCCGGAGGGCGGATGATCCGCCGGAAGGGCACCCGATCCGATACGCAGAACGCCGCGCACTGAGCGCGGCGTCGGCGCTGCGGTCCTGACGGGACTTGAACCCGCGACCTCCGCCTTGACAGGGCGGCGAGCACTCCGACTGCTCCACAGGACCTAGCTCTGTTGCTCCGGCTTGCGCCGGTCGTGCCCCCAACGGGATTCGAACCCGTGCTACCGCCTTGAAAGGGCGGCGTCCTGGGCCGCTAGACGATGAGGGCGGCCCCGCCATCATTGCACATCTGCAACGTCAAGCGGACTTGCTCCCATCCGGCCCCGCCGGAGGCTTGGAAAGCATACGTGATGCCCCGGCGGTCGACCAAACCGGTATGGCTCGATCCGAGCCGGCCCGCGAAACCGCAGGTCAGGAGGGGTCAGCGGAGGCGGGTGATGCCGAAGCGCCGCTTCAGGTCGGCGATCACGCCGGGGCAGGCGGCGAACGTGGCGGCCCGATCGCCGCCCCCGTCGTGCAGCAGCACGATGGATCCGGGCTTGACCGCCTTCAGCACCCGCTTGGCGATGGTGGCCGCGGGCGGCTTGTCCCAGTCCTGGGGGTCGACGCTCCAGTGCAGCGGCCGCATTCCGAGATCCTTGGCGACCGCCACGACCTCCGGCGTCCACTGCCCGCCGGGCTGGCGGTAGAAGGTGACCGGCGCACCGGGGGCGGCCGCCTGGATCGCCTTCTTGGTGCGGGCCAGGTCGGCGCGGATCTCGTCCACGGGCCGCCGCCCGAGGTCGATGTCGTGCCGCCAACTGTGGTTGCAGAGCTGGTGCCCCTCGCGGACGATCCGCCGGACCAGTTCCGGGTGGCGCTGGACCTCGATGCCGACCAGGCAGAAGGTGGCCGTCACCCGGGCCGCCCGCAGGCGGTCGAGGATCTTCGGCGTCCAGGCCGGGCTCGGCCCGTCGTCGAACGTGAGCGCCACCGGTCGTACGCCGGTCGTGCGGCGCAGGCCGGCCGGCATGGTGGTGGGCCGGGGCCGCAACGGTCGCTTCGTCGGTGTGACGCGCGTCGGCTTCGGCGAGGCCGCCGGTTTGGGGCTGGGCGGCGGGGTGGTCGACGGGGCAGGGCTGCGGGCGGCGACGACCGTCCGGGCTGGCTGGGCGCACCCGGCGAGAGCCAGGACCAGGGCCAGGGCGTACGCCAGCGCGGCGCGGGGTTTCATCTGTTCGCTCCCGAAGGGGGGTCGGGGTCCGCGGACCACCCGACGCTAGTGGACGGCGTCGGGTCCCGACACCCCCGGTTCACCGCCCGGCGGCCGGCTCCAGCGAGTCGTGCACCGCGACCGCCAGCCCGACCGTCTCGGCGAGCCGGGTGGGATGCGTCACTCCGGCGGGCAGCGCCGACGGCGACCAGCCCGGGCCGGCGGCGAGTACCAGCAGCGGCCGCCTGCGGGCGGCGAGCAACGCGCTCAGCTGGGCCGGGTCGGCGGTGGCCGGCGTGTGCGACCAGAGGACCACGGCCGCCGGGCCGGTGCGGTCGACCGCCTCCAGCAGCGCCGGAAGGGGCACCCGGGCGCCGAGCATCCGGTAACCGACCCCCACCTCGGCGAGCGCGGCGGCGAGCGCCTCGAGCGGCAGCGTGTGCTGCTCCTCGTCCGCGCAGGACAGCAGGATCCGCTGCGGGCCGCCCGGCGGGGCCGACCGGCTGACCGCCGCCAACGCCTCGGAGACGCAGCGGGACATCAGGTGCTCCACCTCGACCAGGCCGGACGTGGCGGCGTGCCGCTCGCCGATGCCGGCCAGCACCGGCCGGATCAGCCCGTCCCAGGTGGCGACCACGCCCTGGTCGGCGAGCGTACGGGCGATGGTCTCGCCGATCGCCGCGGAGTCCAGCCGCATCGCGGCCCGGGCCAGCCCGCGTGCGGCCGGTCCGGCCCGGCCGACGGGGATGCTCGTGCCGCCCCCGTCGCGGGCGCCGGCACGACGGGCGCCGGCCAGCTCCTCGGCGCGCACCGTCCCGGCGGCCCCGCGTGCCCACCGCGCGGCCTCGGCGGGGCTGACCCCCTCGGCGGTGAGGCGGCGCATCACCTCCAGCCGGGCGAGGTCGGCCGACGTGTAGCGGCGGTGCTGGCCCGGTTCGTGCTGGCTGGGCCCGAGCCCGTAACGCTGGTGCCAGGTGCGCAGCGTGGTCACCGCTACGCCGAGCCGGCGAGCCACCGCCCCCGCGCTCAGTGCCTCATCGGCCACCCGACCGCTCCGGCGCGTCGTCGGTCGGCACACCCGACGGGACCGCGGCGGACGGGGCCGGGTCGGCGGGACGCAGCAGGCAGTTCACCACGCCGCCGAGCCAGGGTGAGTACGCCCGCGGGTCGGCTTCGAGGTCGGCCGCCAGCGCGGCGGGATCCGCCCAGCGCAGCTCGGCGACCTCGGCCGGGTCGGGCAGCAGTGGCGCCCCCGGCCGGAACTCCCCCCGCAGGACGTGGTCGTACTCGAACTCCACGCGGCCGCTGGCCGGGTCCTCGGCGTAGTAGACGTACACCCCGACCTCGGTCAGCTCGACCGGGCCGGCGCCCAGCTCCTCGCGCAGCCGGCGGTTGGCCGCCTCGTCCAGGGACTCGCCCGGCAGCGGGTGCCCGCAGCAGGAGTTGGCCCAGCGCAGCGGGAAGCGGGTCTTGACGGCGGCCCGGCGCTGGAGCAGCACCTGGCCGTCCGGGTCGACCAGCATGACGGAGAAGGCCCGGTGCAGCTGGCCGGGTGGCTGGTGGGCGGCCGCGACGGTGGTCTCGCCGCAGGGACGCCCGCCGTCGTCGACCAGCTCGACCAGGTGCGCCTCACGGTCGCTCATGCCCACACCTCACTACGGTCGCTCATCGGATGCTGCCCGTGACACGGCCGGCGGCCAGCTTGCCGGAGATCAACACCATCGGCACGCCCACCCCGGGCTGGGTGCCCGAGCCGACGAAGACCACGTTGGGGAGCGTCCGGTGCAGGTTGGAGGGGCGGAACGGCCCGGTCTGGAGGAAGCTGTGCGCGGCCGCGAAGGGGGTGCCGGCGGCCATGCCCTGGTCGGCCCAGTCCGCCGGGGTCACGGTGCGCAGCACCTCGACGCCCGCGCCGAAGCCGACGTAGCCGCGCTCCTCCAGCGTGCCGACGAGTTGGTCGGTGTAGCGGCGGGTGAGGTCGCCCCGCCAGTCGAGCGGGGCCCGGTCGAGGTTGGGGACGGGGGCGAGCACGTAGTAGGCGTGCCGGCCCGCCGGCGCGACCGACGGGTCCGTCCGGCTCGGGTTCGTGACCAGGAGAGACGGGTCGGACATCAGCTCACCCCGGCGGATGACCTCGTCGAACGTGCCCTTCCAGGATCGTCCGAAGTGGATGTTGTGGTGGGCGATCCGCGCGTACCCCTGCGTCGAACCGACGTGCAGCACGACGCAGGAGGGTGAGTAGGTGAGCCGGCGTCGGGGGCCGGGCGGGAGCAGGTCCCGGTACGCGACCGGCAGGTCCGGGTTGAGGACCACCACGTCGGCTTCGATCAGCTCGTCGTCCGCGGTGAGTACGCCGGTCGCTCGGCCGTTCGAGGTCTGCACCCGGGTCACGGTGGTGTCGTAGCGGATCTGCACGCCGTGCTTCTCGGCGGCGCCGGCCATCGCCCGGGAGACCGCGTGGATGCCGCCCCGGGGGAACCAGACGCCGGCCACCGAGTCCAGGTACGCGATGACGGTGTAGATGGCCAGCGCGTCGTGCGGGGCGAGGCCGGCGTACATGGCCTGGAAGGAGAAGATCCGCTGGGTGCGCGGGTCGCGGAAGAACTGACCGATCTTGGTGTGCAGCCGGCGGAAGGCGCCGCCCGCAAGCAGCCGCAGAAGGTTGCCCGTGAGCAGGTCGACGGGTGTGTCCAGGTTGCGTTCGATGAAGTCCGCGCGTTCGAGCCGCCACAGCCGGCGGGCGTAGTCGACGAAACGCAGGTAGCCGTCCGCCTCGCGCGGGCCGCACACGCGGGAGATCTCGGCGGCCATCCGGGTGGTGTCGGTGATGACGTCGAGCGTGGAACCGTCCGGGTAGTACGCCCGGTAGGCCGGGTCGAGCGGGGTCAGGTCGAGCCAGTCGTCCAGGTCCTCACCGACCGCCGCGAGTGCCTCGGCGATCAGCTCCGGCATGGTGAGCACGGTGGGACCGGTGTCGAACTCGTAGCCGTCCACGGCGAGCCGGCCGGCCCGGCCCCCGGGCACCGGCTCCCGTTCGAGCACGGTCACCTGCCGGCCGCTGCCCGCGAGGTGGAGCGCGCAGGCCAGGCCGCCCAGCCCGGCACCCACGACGACCACCCGGTCCGTCCGCCCGTCCACCGTCCGCACGCCGGCACCTCCTCGCCCGAGCGTGCCCATCATGCCCGCCGATCCGCCGCGGTGGTGGCCGGTCGGGCGGGCGCGGCGTTCGCGGTCCGACCGACGAGGTCGGCGTGCCGGGAGTGTCGTGCCGGCGCGACCGGGCGCGTCTCTGCCGCAACCGCATTGTTGGCCATGCGGCCGAGCGTACCCTAGAGTTACGAGTTGCGTCGATTGGTGCGTCGATTAACCGAGGAGGGTCGAGTGGACACGGACCTCACCGTCGCCTACGACCGGTGCCGTGAGCTGCACAGACGCCACGGTCGCACCTACTATCTCGCCACTCGCCTGCTTCCCGCGTGGAAACGGCGACATGTGCACGCCCTCTACGGCTTCACCCGGTACGCCGACGAGATCGTCGATCGCACCGACGACCTGCCGCCGGCCGAGCGCGCCGTACGGCTCGACGACTGGGCGGGCCGGTTCATGGCCGGGCTGCACGGCGAACGGGTCGACGATCCGCTGCTCCCGGCCGTGCTGCACACCATCGCCGTCTTCGACCTCGACCGGGACGACTTCGCGTCGTTCCTGAAGAGCATGGCGATGGACCTGACGGTGACCTCGTACCCCACGTACGCGCACCTGCTCGACTACATGGAGGGTTCGGCGGCGGCCATCGGCACGATGATGCTGCCCGTCCTGGAGAGCTCCGACCCCGTCGCGGCCCGGGAGCCGGCCCGCCAACTCGGCTTCGCCTTCCAGTTGACCAACTTCATCCGGGACGTGGCCGAGGACCTGGACCGGGGCCGGACCTACCTGCCCGACGAGGACCTGACCCGGTTCGGGGTCACCCGCCACGAGCTGGCCGAGGCCCGCGCGCGGGGGCGCGCCACGCCAGCCATTCGCGGGCTGATCGCGTACGAGGTGGCCCGGGCCCAGGCCCACTACGCGGCCGCGGCGCCCGGCATCACCCTGCTCGCGCCCGCGTCGCAGGCCTGTATCCGGACCGCGTACTCGCTCTATGGCGGGATCCTCGACGAGGTGGCCGCCCAGGACTACGACGTCTTCGCCCGCCGGGCCGTGGTGCCGCAGCGGCGGCGGCTCTCCGTGGCGGCCCGCGCCCTGCTCGCTCCCACCGGCACGCCCGTCGTCGTTCCCGGGCCGGCCGCGACCTGACGGCCCGCCCGCGTCAGAGGCAGCCGTGCAGGGCGTCCACCAGCGCCTCGACCCGGTCGAACTCGGCGAGCCGGGCGGTGACGTAGGCGAAGGCGTACCCGCGCACCGGGTCCGCCCACCCGCAGCTGCCGCCCAGCCCGCCCATGCCCCAGCTGCCGTCGTCCTCCCGCTGCATGCCCAACGTCCACTGGACCCGCCGGCCCAGCAGCAGGTCGTCGCCGTCGTACTGGGCGCGGGTGGCCTCGGCCACCAGGTCGGGGTCGAACAGCCGGACGTCGTCGAGGACGCCGCCGGCGAGCAGTCCCGCGTACAACCGGGCCAGCCCGGTCGCCGTGGCGTGCAGGTTGACCGCGGGCACCTCCGCGCCGCGCCAGAGCGCGCTGTTGAGCACCGCGAGGTCGAGCCCGCCCGCCGGGTTGGTCATCGCCCGGAAGCGCAGCGACCCCGGCTCGCCGGGTGCCCGGACGGGCCAGTCCGGGTCGCCGTACGACAGGTCGGCGCAGCGCCGCTGGTCCGCCTCGGCCAGGCCGAAGCCGAGGTCGAGCCTCCACGGGCCGGCGATCTCCTCGGCCAGGAACCGGCCCAGCGGCCGGCCGTCCACCCGCCGCACCAGCTCGCCGACCAGGTGCCCGTACGTCCAGGCGTGCTCGGCCGCCGCGGACCCGGGCGGCCACTCCGGCTCGGCGGCGGCGAGGTCGGCGCAGAGCAGGTCCCAGTCGGCGACCGCGTCGGCCGGCCGGGGGACGGGGAAGGCCGGGAGGCCCGCCGTGTGCGCGAGCACCTGCCGGACGGTGGCCGGCGCGCGGAAGCCGGGCCAGTGGCGGGCGACCGGGTCGTCGAGGTCGAGCCGACCGCGGTCGACGAGCGTGAGCAGGCAGAGCGCGGCCACCGGTTTGCCGACCGAGTAGACGTTCACCAGCGTGTCCGGCAGCCACTGTCGCCCCGGTGACCGCTCGCCGCCGACGATGTCGACCACGGGCCGGCCGTCGTACCAGATCGCCAGGCCCGCGCCGGTCTCCCGGCCGTCGGCGAGCAGATCGCGGAAGCAGTCGTGGACGGGCGCGAACCGTGCGTCGTGCATCCGAACACGGTAGGCCCACGCGTGGCTCGCGCGACCGCGCGGCCGCGCCCACCGCGTTGATCATGAAGTTGTTGTCGCGACACGCCGTGTTCCCGGGCAATAACTTCATGATCAACGGTGGGGGGCGGGACTTTCCGGCCCCCTGTGGCCGGGTCGGCCCGGACTGGGGGATGCTGTGCGGGTGGCGGAGCCGGAGCAGGTGGACGTGGTGGTGGTCGGGCTCGGCGTCGGCGGCGAGGAGGTGGCCGGGCGGCTCGCCGAGGCCGGCCTCAGCGTCGTCGGGATCGAGCGGGACCTGGTCGGAGGGGAGTGCCCCTACTGGGGCTGCATCCCGAGCAAGATGATGATCAGGGCCGCGAACGCCCTCGCCGAGGCGCGCCGCGTCAACGGCCTCGCCGGCACCGCCCAGGTCCAGCCCGACTGGGCCCCGGTGGCCAAGCGGATCCGCGAGGAGGCCACCGACACCTGGGACGACCGCGTGGCGGTCGAGCGGTTCACCGGGCGCGGCGGCCGGTTCGTCCGGGGCAGCGGCCGGTTCGAGGGCCCCGGCCGGGTACGGGTCGGCGACCAGGTGTTCGAGGCCCGGTACGGCGTCGTGCTGGGCACCGGTACCCGGCCGTCGGTGCCGCCGATCGAGGGTCTGGCCGACACGCCGTACTGGACGAACCACCAGGCGATCGAGGTCGAGGAACTGCCCGACTCGCTGCTGGTGCTGGGTGGCGGTGCGATCGGTCTGGAGCTGTCGCAGGTGTTCGCCCGGTTCGGCGTCCGGGTCACCGTGCTGGAGGCGCTCGACCGGGTGTTGGCCGTCGAGGAGCCGGAGGCGTCCGAGGTGGCCGCCGCCGCGCTGCGCGCGGACGGGGTGGAGATCCACACCGGGGTACGCGCGGAGCGGGTCGACCACGACGGCCGGGCGTTCACGGTACGTGCCGGCGGCTCCGAGTTCACGGCGGAGCGGCTGCTGGTGGTGACCGGTCGCCGGGCCCACCTGGACGAGCTGGGCCTCGACACGGTGGGAATCGACGCGACCCGGCGCTTCCTGCCGGTGGACGATCGGATGCACGTGGCCGACGACATCTGGGCGGTCGGCGACGTGACCGGCGAGGGCGCGTTCACCCACATCGCGATGTACCAGGCGGCCATCGTGATCGCCGACATCCTGGACCGGGCCCGGCACGCGCGGGCCGGCGCGGACCCGAGCGGCACCGCGAGCGTCGTCGGCGGCGCCATGGGCGCGGCCAGCCGTCTCGGCGCCAGCGGGTCGAGCGGGTCCGCCGGCACGGTGCCGCGCGCCGACTACCGGGCGCTGCCCCGGGTCACCTTCACCGACCCGGAGGTCGGGGCGGTCGGCCTCACCGAGCAGCAGGCCCGGGACCGCGGGATCAACGTGCAGGTGGGCTTCACGAAGCTGGGCAGCTCGACGCGGGGCTGGATCCACGGGGTCGGCGACGAGGGCTTCATCAAGCTGGTCGCGGACGCCGACCAGGGGGTGCTGATCGGGGCGACCTCGGCGGGGCCGGCCGGTGGCGAGGTGCTGTCCGGCCTGGTCGTCGCCGTGCACGCCGCGGTGCCGCTGAGCCAGCTGCGGCACATGATCTACGCGTACCCGACGTTCCACCGGGCCATCGAGGACGCGCTGCGCAACCTCCGGTCGATCTGACGGGCGCTGACGTCCGGCGGCATACCGCTGTTCAATTCTTGCAGTCAACTGACATAGGATTGCGGCCGTGACGAAACGGTTGACCGAAGTCGCCAGGAAGGCGGGCGTCAGCGAGGCCACCGTCAGCCGAGTGCTCAACGGCCGCGACGGTGTCTCCGAGGCGACCCGGACGGCCGTGCTGACCGCGCTGGACGTGCTCGGCTACGAGCGGCCCACCAAGCTGCGCGGCGAGCGCGCCCGGCTGGTCGGCCTGGTGCTGCCCGAGCTGCAGAACCCGATCTTCCCGGCGCTCGCCGAGGTGGTCACCGGGTCCCTCGCCCAGCGCGGCTTCACGCCGGCCCTGTGCGCCCGCACCATCGGCGGCGTCTCCGAGATGGACTACGTCGAGATGCTCCTCGACCACCAGGTCTCCGGGGTGATCTTCGCCGGCGGTTCGTACGCGCTCGCCGACGCGCGGCACGACCACTACCGCCGGCTGACCGACCGGGGCCTGCCGGTCGTGCTGGTCAATGCGGGTGTGGACGAGCTGGGCTTCCCCCGGGTGTCGACCGACGACGCGGTGGCGGTCGAGCAGGCGTACGGGCACCTGCGCTCGCTCGGCCACGAGCGGATCGGGATGGTGCTCGGCCCCGAGGGCCACGTGCCGTCCCGGCGCAAACTGGACGCGATGGTCCAGGCTGCGGGGTGGGGTGAGGACACGGAGTACGTCGAGCGTTCCAGCTTCTCCATGGAGGGTGCGCGGGTCGCCGCGACCAAGCTGGTCGAGCGGGGCGTGACCGGCATCATCTGCGCCAGCGACGTGCTGGCGCTGGGCACCATCCGGGCCGCCCGGCGGCTGGGCCGCGCCGTGCCGACGGACGTGTCGGTGGTGGGCTACGACGACTCCGCGTTCATGACCTGCACCGACCCGCCGCTGACCACCGTGCGGCAGCCGATCGAGATGATGGGACAGGCCGCCGTGGATCTGCTGGTCACCCAGATCGAGGGGGCCGGCGTCCTGCACGACGAGCTGCTGTTCGAGCCCGAACTCGTGGTACGCGGCTCCACCGCGCCCGCTCCCGGTCGCTGACCCGCCGGGCCGGCGCGACTCGGTCACCCCGTCGCCGTCGAGCCCCGCCACGGGTCCGTAGCTGACCTCCGTTCCATCCGGCCACCGTCCACCGTGGCCGCCGTTGACGACGCTCCGGCCGTCGACCGCCTCCCGCGGTCGGCGGCCGTTTCCGTGGATGCCGGTCGGCGGGGCGGCCGTTCCCTGCCGTACCACCGCGGGTGAACCCCCGCCCTCGCTGATCGACGTCAGCCGATGGAGTGGGCGGCGCGTCCGCTGTGGAGCCGGGGTACCGGCAAAAGCGGCGAGAAGCCACAACTCGGGCGGATTCCAAGATCCTGTCAATATTTCTCGTTACAAAGTCGCGTCCTTTCAAAACCGGATCGCTACCTTGCTGAAATGAGTACGCCTCGTTACAGTGACTCCACTCACACCGGGCCCCGACGCAACTACTCGGGGTCAGGTCGTACAGCGAATTCAGATCACGTAGCAGGGCATCGTCGCGGTGACGTTCACCGCAGGTCAGCGAAGGTCATGGAGACACCCGTTCCCGAAGGGATGGACAGATGTCCGTACCGCAGTACCGGAAGGCTGCGGCGCTAGCGCTCGTGGCCGGCCTGGGGCTGAGCCTCACGGCATGCTCCACGAAGAGTGACGACGACGACGCGAACGCCGGCGGCAAGGTCACCATCACGGTCGACTGCCAGCCGGTCGGCGCGCAGAAGGAGCTGCTGCAGAACTGGAACGCCGACGTCGTCGAGTTCCAGAAGCAGAACCCCGACATCACCATCAAGAGCGTCAGCGTCGGTGAGCAGTGCAACAACCCGCCGGACTTCACGGCCCGCCTCTCCGGCGGCACGATGACCGACGTCTTCTACGGGTACATGACCGATCTCCAGCAGGTGCTCGACTCCGGTCAGGCGATGGACATCAGCGGGTACGCCAACAAGGACAGCATCCCGACCTGGGACAGCGTCGACCCGGCGCTCAAGGAGGTCTTCACCGACAACGGCAAGCTCTACGCGGTGCCGGTGAAGAACTACTCGATGGGCCTCGTCTACAACAAGGTCCTGTTCCAGCAGGCCGGGCTCGACGTGAACAACCCGCCGAAGACGTGGCCCGAGGTCCGGGAGGCCGCCAAGAAGATCTCCGCGCTGGGCAACGGCATCGCCGGCTACGCGGAGTACAGCGCGGGCAACACCGGTGGCTGGCACTTCACCTCGCTGCTCTACTCCCAGGGCGGCCAGGTGCTCACGCCGGACGGCAAGAAGGCCGACTTCAACAACCCGATGGGCAAGCAGGTCCTCCAGAACCTCAAGGACATGCGGTACGGCGACAACAGCATGGGCAGCCGGCAGCTCCTGCAGTGGGGCGACCTGCTGACCAACGCCGCCGCCGGCAAGGTCGGCATGTTCATCGGCGCGCCGGACACCACCCAGGCGATCGTCAGCCAGTTCCAGGGCAAGTTCCAGGACTGGGCGATGGGCCCGCTGCCCGGCCAGGACGGCCCGGCGAAGGGCACGCTCGGCGGTGGCGAGGGCTACTTCTTCAAGAAGGGCCTCACGCCGGAGCAGGTCAAGGCCGGCCTGAAGTGGGTCGCGTACCAGAAGCTGACGCCGGGCAAGGGCCAGTTCGACTACGTCCGGGCCAAGCCGCAGAACTACCCGGTGGGTCTGCCCCAGCCGCTGCTCTTCGCCAACGGCAGCGAGGCGCAGAAGCAGGAGCTGGAGCTGCGCAAGGCGAACGCGAACGTCGACACCGCGAACTTCGCGCTCTTCGAGGCGAACCCGATCCCGATCAAGGGTGAGCCGCGCAACGCGCAGGCGATCTACGCGGTGCTCGACGCCGCGATGTCGGGTGTGCTCACCAACCCGAACTCGAACATCGACGCGCTCCTCAAGACGGCCGAGGACAAGGTCAACCAGCTCCTCGCCGCCGAGGGCTGATCCGGTGGTGTGGGGGCCGGCACGACGGCCCCCACACCCGCCGCGCCCCACCGTCCGGTCTTCGATTCAGCAGGAGTTGCCTTGGCGATCACCACCGCCCCGGGGAGCGTCCGGGAAGCACCTCGCCCCGCGTCCCCCGCACGGCCAGCGCGCACGGGCCTGGGCCGCAAGGTACGGGACAACCTCACCGGGCACGCGTTCCTGATCGGCGCCGTGCTCTGCTTCGCGGTCTTCTCCTGGTACCCGATGATCCGCGGCATCGTCATGAGCTTCCAGCGCACGCGGCGCGGCGTGACGAGCTGGGTGGGCTGGGACAACTACATCCGGATCGTCAACGACCCGAGCTTCTGGACCGCCTGGAAGAACACCTTCTACTTCACGGTCCTCGCGCTCGTCGTCGGGTACGTGGTCCCGTTCTTCGTGGCGATCCTGCTCAACGAGTTCCGCCACGCCAGGGGGTACCTGCGGATCCTCGTCTACCTGCCGGTGATGCTGCCGCCGGCGTCGGCGCTGTTCCTCTTCAAGTTCTACGCGTACGACCCCAGCGAGGCGGGTCTCTTCAACGCGATCCTCAAGGCGCTGCACCTGCCCACGTCGCAGTGGATGCAGTCCCCGGAGATGACGATGCCCGCGATGGTGCTCGCGTCGACCTGGATGAACATGGGCAGCGCCGTGCTGATCTATCTGGCCGCGCTACAGAACATCCCGGGAGAGCTGTACGAGGCGGCCGAGCTGGACGGCGCCGGGATCTGGCGACGGATCGTCAACGTGACCATCCCGCAGACCCGGCTGATCCTGCTGCTCCTGGCGATGCTCCAGATCGTCGCCACCATGCAGCTCTTCATCGAGCCGCTGATCCTCGCCAACGGCGCGGGCGCGGAGGACTCGGCGACCTCGGTCGCGTACCTCATCTACCAGCACGGGTTCTTCCAGAACGACCTCAACGGCGCCGCGGCACTCGGCGTGATCATGCTCGTGGTGCTGGCCGGCTTCTCCGCCGCCTACGCGCGGCTGACCGCGAAACAGGACTAGGACAGGCGAGCCATGGCACAGGACTCCGGAACCCGGACCCTCATCTCCCACGCCCAGCTCCGGCGGGGGCGGGGCAAGGCGATCTACTGGACGCTGCTCACCGTCGTCGTGGCGGTGTTCACGCTCGTCTTCCTCGGGCCGCTCTACTGGATGGTCACGGGCGCGCTCAAGTCCGGCCAGGAGATCGCGCAGACCCCGCCGACCCTGTTCCCGGCCGATCCGCAGCCGCAGAACTACGTCGACGCGTGGAACAACCTGGACCTCGCCAAGCTGCTGTTCAACACGTTCTACTACGCGACCGGCGCCGTGCTGTTCCAGCTCGTCCTCGACACCGCGGCCGCGTACTCCCTGTCGAAGCTACGACCGGTCTTCGGCAACGCGATCCTCGGCCTCATGCTGGCGACCCTCATGATCCCGGCGATGGTCCTCATCGTCCCGCAGTACGTGACCGTGATCGACCTGCCGATCCTGCACATCAACCTCCTCGACTCGCCGTTCGCGATCTGGCTGCCGCTGGTCGCGAACGCGTTCAACATCTTCCTGCTGAAACGGTTCTTCGACTCGATCCCGGAGGACCTGATGGCGGCCGCCCTGGTGGACGGGGCGACGCCCCTGCGCACGCTCTGGTCGATCATCCTGCCGATGTCGCGCCCGATCCTCGGCGTGGTCTCGATCTTCGCGGTGACGGCGGTCTGGAAGGACTTCCTCTGGCCGAAGCTCGTCATGCCGTCGCCCGAGACCCGGACGGTCAGCGTCGGCATCTACGCCTTCGCCGGTGGGACACCCATGAACGTCGTGGTCGCCGCGTCGGTCATCGCCGCGATCCCGACCGTCGTCATCTTCCTGATCTTCCAGCGGAACATCATGTCCGGCCTGACCACCGGCAGCCTCAAGGGATAGCCCGCCGGCACACCACCACCGACCCGCCCCCGGCGAACAACGACCGTTCGCCGCTACACATCCAGGTCCGGCGAACCCGCCGACGTACCGACGCAAGAAAGCAGGTGCTCGTGTCCACAGGAGACGTTAGTCCGTGGTGGCGTGGCGCGGTGATCTACCAGGTGTACCCGCGTAGCTTCGCCGACGGCAACGGCGACGGCATCGGCGACATCGCCGGCATCCGGTCCCGGCTGAACCACCTGGCCGCGCTCGGTGTCGACGCGATCTGGTTCAGCCCCTGGTACCCCTCCCCGATGGCCGACGCGGGCTACGACGTGGCCGACTACCGCGACATCGACCCCGTCTTCGGCACCCTCGCCGAGGCGGAGGCGCTGATCGCGGAGGCGCACGCCCTCGGCATCAGGACCATCGTCGACGTGGTGCCGAACCACTGCTCCGACGCGCACCCCTGGTTCCAGGCGGCGCTGGCCAGCCCGGACGCGCCGGAACGGGAGCTGTTCTGGTTCCGCCCCGGCCGCGGCCCGGACGGCGCGCAGAAGCCCACCGACTGGGTCTCGCCGTTCGCCGGCGACACCTGGACCCGGACCACCAACCCGGACGGGACGCCCGGCGACTGGTACCTGCACCTGTTCGCGCCGGAGCAGCCCGACTTCAACTGGGACCACCCGCGGGTACGCGCCGAATTCGAGGACATCCTGCGGTTCTGGCTCGACCGGGGCGTGGACGGCATCCGGATCGACTCGGCGGCGATGCTGGCCAAGGATCCGACCCTGCCGGAGGCGACGCCGGACGGCCCGAGCCCGTTCGTCGACGTGGACGCGGTGCACGAGATCTACCGGAGCTGGCGGCGGATCACCGACAGCTACCCGGGCGACCGGGCGCTCATCGGCGAGGTGTGGCTCCCCGACCACCAGCGGTTCGCCAACTACCTCCGCCCGGACGAGCTGCACGCGGCGTTCAACTTCGACTTCCTCGGGTGTGCCTGGGACGCCGACGCGCTGCGGGCGTGCATCGACACGACGCTGGCCGCCCACTCCCTCGTGGACGCGCCGGCCACCTGGGTGCTCTCCAACCACGACGTCACCCGGCACGTCACCCGGTACGGCCGGGAGGACACGACGTTCAGCTTCGCGGCCAAGCGCGAGGGGGTGCCGAGCGACCTGGAACTCGGCACCCGGCGGGCCCGTGCCGGCGCCCTGCTCTCCCTCTCCCTGCCCGGTGCCGCCTACGTCTACCAGGGCGAGGAGCTGGGCCTGTGGGAGGTCGAGGACATCCCGCGCGAGCTGCGCCAGGACCCGATGTACTACCGCTCCGGCGGGGTCGACCCGGGCCGGGACGGCTGCCGCGTCCCCATCCCGTGGTCGGGTGAGACGCCACCGTTCGGCTTCAGCCCCGACGACGCCGCCTCGGCGCCCTGGCTGCCGCAGCCCGCCGACTGGAAGGACCGGACCGTCCGTGCCCAGACCGGTGACGAGCGTTCGATGCTCGAGCTGTACCGGGAGGCGATCCGGATCCGCCGGGCCGAGCCGGGGCTCGGCGACGGGACGATGACCTGGCTCCCCGCCCCGGAGGGGGTGCTCGCCTACCACCGCCCGCCCGGCTTCACCTGCCTGGTCAACCTCTCCGGGGCGGCCGTGCCGCTGCCGCCCCACACCGAGCGGCTGCTCGCCAGCGGCCCGCTCGACGACGACCTGCTCCCGCCGGACACCGCCGTCTGGCTGCGTACCACCGGAACACCGGCCGGACCCGAAACGGCCTGACCGGACGCGTGGTGCCGGCGGCCCGTCCCGGCCGCCGGCCCCGCGCCCACCCCGCCGGCGGCCCGCCCGGGTCGCCGGCCCGGCGCAAACCTCGCCGGCGGCCCGTCCCGGCCGCCGGCACCGCACCCGGCCGGCCCCTGACCGGCTCGACCC
This sequence comes from Micromonospora costi, assembly GCF_003626655.1. Classification (GTDB taxonomy): domain Bacteria; phylum Actinomycetota; class Actinomycetes; order Mycobacteriales; family Micromonosporaceae; genus Micromonospora; species Micromonospora costi. Next base: position 2,286,332 of record NZ_RBAN01000001.1, on the reverse strand, counting down.
GAGAAGGAGGCACACCCCAGCGCCACGCCGCAACGCACGGGGGACCTGGACTACGACGAAAGGGAGAGCCTCGCTCATGCCCGACCACACCACCCCGCAGCCACCCCGAAAAGTCCGGATCCGTACCGGCGCCGCCGTCGTCGCCGCCGCCCTCACCGCCACCTCGCTCACCGTCATCGCGCTGACCAGCACCGCCGTTCCGGCCCAGGCGGCCGGGCTCTCGCCGTTCGACATCCCGGGCCGCGGCGCCACCGTCCCGTTCGTCGAACAGGAGGCGGAGAAGGTCGCCCACAACGGCACGAAGATCGGCCCCGACCGGCACTACGGCACACTGCCGTCCGAGGCGTCCGGCCGCGAGGCGGTCACCCTCGACGCCGTCGGCGAGTATGTCGAGTTCACGCTCACCGCGCCGGCCAACGCCGTCACTTTCCGCTACAGCATCCCGGACAACTCCGCCGGCACCGGCCGGGACGCCAGCATCGACCTGCGGGCCAACGGCAACCTCGTCAAGGCGGTGCCGGTGACGTCCCGGTACGGCTGGTACTACGGCGGCTACCCGTTCAACAACAACCCGGGCGACACCAACCCGCACCACTTCTACGACGAGACCCGGACGATGTTCGGCACCACCTACCCGGCCGGTACGAAGATCCGGCTTCAGGTCTCCTCGACCGCGCAGTCACCGAGCTTCACCATCGACCTGGCCGACTTCGAGCAGGTCGGTCAGCAGATCCCGAAGCCCGCCGGTGTGCTGGACGTGGTCACCGACTTCGGCGCGGACCCGACGGGAGCGACCGACTCGACGGCGAAGTTCCAGGCCGCGGTGGACGCGGGCCGCGCGCAGGGGCGCGCCGTGTGGATCCCGGCCGGCACCTTCACGCTCTGGGACCACGTCGTGGTGGACGGGGTCACGCTGCGCGGCGCCGGGCCGTGGTACTCGGTGCTCGGCGGCCGGCACCCCACCGACCGCAAGCGCGCCGCCGGCATCTACGGCAAGTACGTCCCCGGTGGCGGCTACAGCGGCGAGATCCGTCCGCACGAGGCCGGTGGCCCGAGTCGCAACGTGACGCTGCGCGACTTCGCCATCATCGGCGACATCCGCGAGCGGGTCGACGAGCACCAGGTCAACGCGATCGGCGGGGCCATGTCGAACTCGGTCGTCGACAACGTCTGGCTCCAGCACACGAAGGTCGGCGCCTGGATGGACGGCCCGATGGACAACTTCACCATCCGCAACAGCCGGATCCTGGACCAGACCGCGGACGGGGTGAACTTCCACTGGGGCGTCACCAACTCGACGGTGACCAACACGTTCGTCCGCAACACGGGTGACGACGCGCTCGCCATGTGGGCCCAGAACGTCCCGAACGTCAACAACTCGTTCACGTTCAACACCATCGGGGTGACGATCCTCGCCAACCACCTGGTCACCTACGGCGGGCGGGACATCAAGATCACCGACAACGTGACCGCCGACTCGGTCACCAACGGCGGCGGCATCCACGTCGCGAACCGCTACCCCGGCGTGAACGGCCCCACGGCCGTCTCCGGCACGATCACCGTGGCCCGCAACACCCTGATCCGCAACGGCAACTCCGACTACAACTGGCGGTTCGGCGTCGGCGCGATCTGGTTCTCCGCGCTCAACGAGCCGATCCAGAACGCCACGATCGCCGTCACCGACACCGACATCCTGGACAGCTCGTACGCGGCGCTGCACTGGATCGAGGGCGCCACCAGCGGGATCAGCTTCACCAACGTCCGCATCGACGGGGCCGGCACGTACGCGCTCCAGGTGCAGGCGCCCAGCCAGGTCACCTTCACGAACGTCCGGGCCACCGGGATCGCCCAGCCGGTCCCGATCCACAACTGCGTGGGCAGCGGCTTCCAGATCACCCAGGGCTCCGGCAACTCCGGCTGGTACACGCCCACCCCGTACTGCGGTCCCTGGCCGGAGCCGCAGTGGGGCGGCGGCCCGACCGACCCGCCGCCCACCGACCCCCCGCCGACGGACCCGCCGCCCACCGACCCGCCGCCCACCGGTGGCAACCTGGCCCTGGGTCGGCCGGTCACCGCGACCAGCTCCAACCAGACGTACGCGCCGGCCAACGCGGCCGACGGCAACGCCGCCACCTACTGGGAGAGCGCCAACAACGCCTTCCCCCAGTCGCTCACCGTGGACCTCGGCGCCGCGCGCACCGTGGACCGGGTGGTGCTGAAGCTGCCGGCCGGCTGGGAGCGGCGTACCGAGACGTTGTCGGTGCTCGGCTCGACCGACGGGTCGTCCTGGACCACGCTCGCGGGCTCCGCCGGTCACGTGTTCGACCCGGCCAGCGGCAACACGGTCACCATCGCCCTGCCGGCCGGCGACCGCCGCTACCTGCGGCTCACCGTCACCGGCAACACCGGGTGGCCGGCCGCGCAGGTCGCCGAGTTCGAGGTGTACGGCGGCTCGACCCCGCCCCCGACCACCCCGCCTCCCACCGGCAACCTGGCGGCGGGTCGGCCGGTCGCCGAGACCAGCCACGCCGACGTGTACGTCGCCGGCAACACGGTCGACGGCAACCCGAACACCTACTGGGAGAGCGCCAACAACGCCTTCCCCCAGTCGGTGACCGTCGACCTGGGCAGCCCCCGCCCGGTGTCGCGGCTCGTGCTGAAGCTGCCGCCCGCCTCGGCCTGGCAGACGCGTACGCAGACGGTGACCGTCCTCGGCTCCACCGACGGCACCTCGTTCAGCACGCTGAAGGGCTCGGCCGGCTACACCTTCAACCCGGCCAGCGGCAACACCGTCGCCATCCCCCTGCCGGCCGGCGACCGCCGGTTCGTCCGGCTGACCTTCACCGGCAACACCGGCTGGCCGGCCGGCCAGCTCGCCGAGTTCGAGGTCTACGCCACCTGACGTGCGCCGGTGGGGCTCCGCACGCCGATCGGAGCCCCACCGGCGTACCCGCACCACCCGCACCGAACAACCGCACCACCGCACACGCCTCTCCACGTCCCCCGGGAAGAAGGTGTCCGCAACCATGTCCAGACTCCGTACCCGAGTGATCGCGGTGCTCGCCGCGGTCGGCCTGGCCGTCACCGCGGCCCCGGCGCCACCCGCCGCCGCCGCGGGCGGCCCGAACCTGGCCGCCGGCCGGCCCGCCTCGGCCAGCAGCACCAACGGACCGTACGCCGCCAGCAACCTCACCGACGGCAACCAGGGCAGCTACTGGGAGAGCAGCGCCGCCCTCCCGCAGTGGGCCCAGGTCGACCTGGGCGGCAGCCAGTCCATCGATCAGGTGACGCTCAAACTGCCCGGTGCCTGGGAGGCGCGGACGCAGACGCTCTCCGTCCAGGGCAGCGCCGACGGCAGCGGCTTCAGCACCATCGTCTCCTCCGCGGGCCGCTCGTTCAGCCCGGCCAGCGGCAACACCGTCACCCTCAGCTTCCCGGCCACCAGCACGCGGTTCGTCCGGGTCGCCATCACCGCGAACACCGGCTGGAGCGCCGCCCAGCTGGCCGAGCTGGAGGTGTACGGCGCCGCCACCTCGTCGACCAACCTCGCGCTTGGCAAGGCGATGGCCGAGAGCAGCCACGCCGACGTGTACGGCGCCGGCAACGCCAACGACGGCAACGCGGCCAGCTACTGGGAGAGCGCCAACAACGCGTTCCCGCAGTGGATCCAGGTCGACCTCGCCGCCACGGTGAACGTCAACCGGCTGGTGCTCAAGCTCCCCGCCGGCTGGGGCGCCCGCAACCAGACGATCACGGTGCAGGGCAGCACGAACGGGTCGACGTTCACGACGCTGGTCGCCTCGGCGTCGTACGCCTTCAACCCGGGCACCGGCAACACGGTCACCGTGACCGTGCCCACCGCGGCCACCCGGTACGTCCGGCTGCTGGTGACCGGGAACACCGGCTGGCCCGCCGGGCAGCTCTCCGAGCTGGAGGTGTACGGCCCGGCGACCGGCGACACGCAGCCGCCCTCCGCGCCGGGCAACCTCGCCTTCACCGAGCCGGCCACCGACCAGATCCGGCTGACCTGGAACGCGTCGACCGACAACGTCGGCGTGACCGGCTACGACATCTACGCCAACGGCACCCTGCGCACCAGCGTCGGCGGTTCGACGCTCACCTGGACCGATACCCAGCCGGCCGGAGCGACCGTCTCCTACTACGTCCGCGCCCGGGACGCGGCGGGCAACGTGTCGGCGAACAGCAACACGGTCACCCGCACCGGCAACACCGGTGACACGACGGCGCCCACGGCGCCCGGCAACCTGGCGTACACGCAGCCGGCCAGCGACCAGATCCGGCTGACCTGGACCGCCTCGACGGACAACGTCGGGGTGACCGGCTACGACGTGTACGCCAACGGCTCGCTCCGCGGCAGCGTGAACGGTTCCACCCTCACCTACACGGACACCCAGCCGGCGTCGGCCACGGTCTCCTACTTCGTGCGGGCCCGGGACGCGGCGGGCAACGTGTCGGCGAACAGCAACACGGTGACCCGCACCGGCAGCACCACCGGCGGCAGCAACCTCGCCGTCGGCAAGCCGATCACCGCCTCCTCGGTGGTGCACATCTTCAACGCGGTCAACGCCAACGACGACGACGTCACCACCTACTGGGAGGGGGCACCGGGCGCGTACCCGAGCACCCTCACCGTCGCGTTGGGCGCGAACGCCACCATCAGCTCGCTGGTCGTGAAGCTCAACCCCGACCCGGCCTGGGGTCCGCGTACCCAGACCTTCCAGGTGCTCGGCCGGGAGCAGTCGGCCAGCGGGTTCACGACGCTGGTCGGCTCGGCCACGTACTCGTTCAGCCCGTCCAGCGGCAACACCGTGACCATCCCGGTCTCGGCGACCGCCGCGGACGTCCGGCTCCAGTTCACCGCGAACTCCGGCTCGTCCAACGGGCAGGTCGCCGAACTTCAGGTGATCGGCGTGCCGGCACCGAACCCGGACCTGACCGTCACCGGCATCACGGCGTCACCCGCGGCGCCCGTCGAGACCGACGCGATCACCCTGTCCGCCACGGTCCGCAACGCCGGCACCGCGGCCTCCGCGGCCACCGCCGTCGGCCTCTACCTGGGTACGACCAAGGTCGGCACCGCGAACGTCGGCGCGCTGGCCGCCGGGGCGTCCACCACCGTCTCGGCGAACATCGGCCCGCGCAACGCCGGCAGCTACCAGCTCGTCGCCAAGGTCGACGAGTCGAACGCGGTGATCGAGCAGAACGAGGCGAACAACACCTACACCAGCCCGACCTCGCTCACGGTCAGCCCGGTGGCCAGCTCCGACCTGGTCGCCTCCGCGGTGACCTGGTCGCCCGGCACACCGAGCGCCGGCGCCACGGTCAGCTTCGCGGTGACCATCCGCAACCAGGGCACGGTCGCCTCGGCGAGCGGCGCGCACGGCATCACGCTGACCGTGCTCAACGACTCGGGCAGCGTGGTCCGCACCCTGACCGGCTCGTACAGCGGCACCATCGCCGCCGGCGCGAGCGCCGGTCCGGTCAACCTCGGCACCTGGACGGCGGCCAACGGCCGGTACACCGTCCGGGTGGTGCTCGCCGACGACGCCAACGAGCTGCCGGTGAAGCGGCAGAACAACACCAGCGACCGGGCGCTCTTCGTCGGCCGCGGCGCGAACCTGCCGTACGACATGTACGAGGCCGAGGACGGCTCGGTCGGCGGCGGGGCGCAGGTGGTCGGGCCGAACCGGACCATCGGCGACCTGGCCGGTGAGGCGTCCGGCCGGCGGGCGGTCACTCTCAACACCACCGGCGCGTACGTCGAGTGGACCACCAAGGCGGCGGCCAACGCCCTCGTGACCCGTTTCTCCATCCCGGACGCGCCGGGCGGCGGCGGGATCAACTCGACGCTGAACATCTACGTCAACGGCGTGCTGCACAAGCCCATCAGCCTCACCTCGAAGCACATCTGGCTGTACGGCGCGGAGGCCGGCCCCAGCGACTCGCCGAGCGCGGGCCCGCCGCGGCACCTCTACGACGAGGCGAACGTCCTGCTGGACTCCACGATCCCGGCCGGCAGCCGGATCCGGCTCCAGAAGGACCCGGCCAACAGCACCACGTACGCCATCGACTTCATCAACCTGGAGCAGGTGGCGCCGCGGGCCAACCCGGACCCGGCCCGGTACCGGGTGCCGAACGGGTTCAGCCACCAGGATGTGCAGAACGCCCTGGACGCCGTCCGGATGGACACCACGGGCACCCTCGTCGGCGTCTACCTGCCGGCCGGCACGTACGAGACCGCGCAGAAGTTCCAGGTGTACGGCAAGGCGGTCAAGGTGGTCGGCGCGGGCATGTGGTACACCCGCTTCCAGACGCCGGCCTCCCAGCAGAACACCGACGCCGGCTTCCGGGTCGAGTCCTCGGCCAGCGGCTCGTCCTTCGAGCACCTCGCCTTCTTCGGCAACTACACCAACCGCATCGACGGGCCGGGCAAGGTCTGGGGTGAGCTGAAGGACGTCGACAACATGACCCTGGACAACGTCTGGGTCGAGCACACCGTCTGCGCGTACTGGGGCGTCAGCGTCAGCGGCCTCACCATCACGAACAGCCGGTTCCGCAACACCTTCGCCGACGCGGTCAACATGACCAACGGCAGCACCAACAACCGGGTCGCCAACTCGGAGGGCCGGTCCAACGGTGACGACGCGTTCGCGCTCTTCTCCGCGACCGACCAGGGCGCGTCGACCGGCAACCACGGCAACGTGTTCGAGAACCTGACCGCCACGCTGACGTGGCGGGCGGCGGGCATCGCGGTGTACGGCGGCTACGACAACGTGTTCCGCAACCTCTACATCGCGGACCAGTTGACGTACTCCGGCATCACGATCAGCTCGCTGGACTTCGGCTACCCGTTCATCGGGTTCGGAGCCAGCCCGCCGACCCGGTTCGAGAACATCTCCCTGATCCGGTCCGGCGGCCACTTCTGGGGCGCGCAGACGTTCCCGGCGATCTGGGTCTTCTCGGCGTCGAAGGAGTTCCGCGGCATCCGCGTCTCGGACGTCGACATCGTCGACCCGACGTACTCCGGGATCATGTTCCAGACCAAGTACAACGGCAGCCAGCCGGAGAACCCGGTGACCGACACCGTCTTCACCAACGTCTCGATCTCCGGGGCGCGGCGCAGCGGTGACGCGTTCGACGCCAAGTCCGGCATCGGCATCTGGGTCAACGAGATGCCGGAGCCCGGCCAGGGCCCGGCCGTGGGTTCGGCGACCTTCACCAACCTCCGACTGAGCGACAACGACCAGGACATCCGCAACACGACCTCGACCTTCACCATCATCCGCAACTGACCATCCCCACCACGGACGCCGTCGGGAGGACCCACCCTCCCGGCGGCGTCCGCCCGTTGATCGGGGCGCCGGCGCCGGCGGGCCGTGTCGGGCGGCGTCAGGTGGCCGGTGCGCCGTGCCGGCCGGCCCCGCCCGAGAACCGGGCCGCCCCGGCCGCCGCGTCCACCGCCAGCGACTCCATCCCGTACGCCAGCTCGGTCGCCATCGCCGCCGCCTCGGGCAGCCCCGCGCCGGCGAGCACAGCCGCGCGGTCGTTGCGCAGGCAGGTCTGCGGGTGCCGGGCGAGTTCCGCGGCCAGTTCCTCGGCCGCGGTCCGCGCCGCGCCGGGCGGCACGAGCCGGTTGACCAGCCCCATCGTGTACGCCTCCTCGGCCGCCACCCGGCGGCCCGTGAGGATCAGGTCCATCGCCCGGCTCTCGCCGATCAACCGGGGCAGCCGTACGGTGCCCCCGTCGATCAACGGCACCCCCCAGCGGCGGCAGAACACCCCGAGCACCGCGTCGGACTCGGCGACCCGGAGGTCACACCAGAGCGCCAGCTCCAAACCGCCCGCGACCGCGTACCCGGAGATCGCCGCGATCACCGGCTTGCTGAGGGCCATGCGGGTGGGGCCCATCGGACCGTCCCCGTCCGGCTCGACCCGGTTGCCGCGCGGCGTACCGATGGCTTTCAGGTCGGCGCCCGCGCAGAACGTGCCGCCGGCTCCCCAGAGCACCGCCACCGCCGCGTCGGGGTCGGCGTCGAACGCGCGGAACGCGTCGGCGAGGGCCCGCGCGGTCGGCCCGTCGACGGCGTTGCGGGCCTCCGGCCGCTCCAGGATCACGGTGATGACCGGTCCGGCGCGCTCGACCCGTACGCCCATCGGCACAGCATGCCCGGCGTGCCGCCGGCGCGCCAGGCTCGCGGGCCTGGCGGCGTGCGCCGCCGCCCTGCCGGCGCGTTGCTGGTCCCGGCGCGTTGCCGCTGCGGTGCTGGTCCGGGGTGTCGCCGGTGTGGCGCTGGGCTGCCCGTCCGGTGCCGGTCCGGCGTGTCTCCGGTACGGCCGGGACCGTGCCTGCCGGTGGTCGCGGCCGGCGTGTCGGGTGTGGGTCGCTCAATCGGGTTATCTGCCTCCCGCCCGGTTTGCCGTCGCCCCTGGCGGGAAGTCGGTACCCGTGCGAGCCCTATTGACGAGAATCGAGCAGAACTCCCGGCTGGACCGAGTGGGTGACCGGCTGCAGCGCGCCGTGCTGGCGACCCTGCGCCCGCAGTGGTTGAAGGATCTGCTGCACGGCGTCCCCCTCGGCCATCCACTGCACCCGGCCATGGTGCAGGTGCCGGTGGGCGCGTGGATCAGCGCGGCGGTCCTCGACGTGATGCCCGGGCAACGTCGCGCCGCGACCACGCTCACCGCCGTCGGGACGGTGAGCGCGGTGCCCGCGGCGGTCGCCGGGCTCAACGACTGGGCGGCACTCTCCCCGGACCAGCGCCGGGTCGGGCTGGTGCACGCGGCCGCCAACAGCGTCGCGGTGGGCCTCTACGCCGGCTCGCTGGCCGCGCGCTTCTCCGGCCGGCACCGCCTCGGGCGGACGCTCGGCATGGCGGGGCTCAGCGCCGCGAGCATGGGCGCCTACATCGGCGGGCACCTCGCGTACAAGCAGGGTGCGCAGGTCAACCAGAGCATCTCCGAGCTGCACCTGATCAGCGCCGGCTGGCACGAGCTGGGCGACATGGCGAGCCTGCCGCAGCGGCAGCTGATCACCCGGGAGATCGACGACGTGTCGGTCATCCTGTACCGGCACGGCGACGACGTCACCGTCATGCTGGAGCGCTGCCCGCACCAGAGCGGCCCCCTGGGCCAGGGCGAGGTGCAACAGATCGACGGGCACGACTGTGTGGTGTGCCCGTGGCACGGCAGTACGTTCCGGCTCAACGGCGGCGAGGTCGTACACGGGCCGTCCGGCAACGACGGGCAGGTCCTGCCCACGCGGATCCGCAACGGCGTGCTGGAGGCCCGCCTACCCTGACCGCCGCCCGCCGGTCCGCCGGTTGATCGACTCCGTTTCGCCGATGTGGCGGTGTCCCCGCGTCCTGGATGCCGCCGTATCGGCGTTCTGGTGTGGATCAGGTCCGTCGGTCGGGGTGATCGACTCGGGTTGCGCGTATCTCGCGGTGTCCGGCCGGGTCGGATGCCGCGACTTCAAGGAAGTCGAGTCGATCGTGGGCGTCCGGCGTCCGGCGCCCGCCTCCGTCGAGCCCGGCCCGGGTTCGGTTGGCCGACACGCTCGGGGCGGGTCGCGTCAGTCCCGCCGGTGCCGCCCCGTCGGTAGCTCACCGGCCGCCTGCGCGTTAGCCCCCGCCTGGCCGCTCGGCAGCGCACGTGCGGACCCGGTTGCCGCCGCACCGACCCGTCCGGCGGTACGCGGCCGGCCGCCACTGACCCCGCCCGCCGGGGCCGGTCGGCGGCGCAGTCCGAGCACCGCCCCGATCTGCGCGCCGACGATGCTCGCCACGGCGAGTACTGCGGAGACCGCGAGCGGACGGTTCACCCGGTCCGGCTCGGTGACCCGCGCAGCGCCGACCGTCATGGCCGGCGCCTCGCCGTCCGGCGACCCGGGCTCCGGCTCCTCACCGGCTGGCGGGGCGGTGGCCGGTGCCGGCGTCGGGCGAGTGTCGCGCTCCGGGGTCGCCCGCTCGGGGGCCGGTGCGGGACGGTCGACCAGGCGGCCGGTGGCGTGCGGGCGGACTCCCCGATCGGTGGCCTGTTCGGGGAGTTTCAGCAGCTGTCCCGGGCGGATCCGGTCGGGGTCGGCGAGCCGGTTGAGCCGGGCCAGGTCCCGGTAGTCGGAGAACTCGTCCAGGTAGCGTTCGGCGATCGCGCCGAGGTAGTCGCCCTTCGCGACCCGGTAGACGGCGGAGTCCGGCGGTGCGTCCCGCGCGGTCGGGGCATCCGTCGCGGCGTGGCCGGAAGCGAGGGCCGCCGAGCCTGAGCTGACCGCGAGCCCGACCGGGCCGGCGGCGAGCCCGGTCGGGCCCGCGGCGTACGTGACGGGGCCCGCGGCGTACGGCACCGCCGCCGGAGCCGCCTGCGCGTACCCCGTGGCCGGTGCTGCGTACACCTGGGTGGTGGCCACGGCGGCGCTGGCCGCCGGCGCGGTGGCGACGATCAGCGCGACCGACCCGACCAGGACGGCGGCGGCCCGCTGCTGTCGGCCCATGCCGGGCAGCCGGGGTGCGGGCCGGCGCACCGCCTGGGCGCCGAGCTCGACGAGGACCGACAGGGCGAACGTGGCCCAGCCGAACCACCCGGCCAGCGCCAGGGCCCGCAGGAAGAGCTGCCCGTCGTCGCGGCTGGTGAGGGCGGTGCCGATCTCGGCGAGGGTCGGTACGTGGTCGGGGAGCGGGTTGCCGGCGAACGCGAGCAGCGCGACGGGGGCGCCCACCAGCACCGCGCAGAGCACGATCAGCGCGCCGAGCCCGGTGAGGACGCGTCCGATCCGGCGTACGGCCGAGCGACCCATGGCTGCCTTCCTTCCTACGCTGCTCCGGTGAGGGCCCGTGCGGTCGCCTCACCTGTGACGGAGACGGTGTCGTCGAAGCCGAAGAGGCCGAGCATCGACCGGCGGTAGGTGATGGTGACCTGGACGTTGACCAGCGTTTCGCCGCCGACGACCGGGAAGCTGACCGTGTGGTCGGTGGTGCCGGCGGCCGCGAGGTAGTCGGCCACGGCGGCGCGTGCCTCCTGCTGGTTGATCCGGTTCGGGCCGCCGGCGATGGCCGTGGCCCGGTCGATCGCCTGCCCGCCGGCCCGGGCCGCCTCGGCGGCCAGGTTGTCGGCGCGTTGCAGTGTGCGCAGTTGACCGGCCCCGTCGAAGGAGAGGCCGATGACGGCGAGTACGCCCACCATCGCCACGGCGAGGAAGATGCTCACCCGTCCCGCGTCCCGGCCCGTGGTGGCGTTCATCGGCGGCTCCGGTAGCGGTCCAGTGGCGACGTGAAGCTCGCCGACACCCGGTCGTAGCGCGGCATGCCCGGCAGGATCGACAGGCGCAGGTCGCGGTAGGAGACCGTGCAGCTGACCTGGACGGTGACCGTCGCCTCCTGGCCGGGCCCGCTGCCGAAAACGGTGTCGAGGCGCGCCGGCTGGCCGTCCACCGTCCCGCTGATCTGGAGTTGCGGGGTACCGGTGCAGGCCAGCCCGCGCCAGTCCAGTTGCCGGCGGGCCGCGTCCCGGGCCTCCGTCCGGGCGGTGCGCTCGTCCCGGGAGATCGAGGCGGCTCGCGCGGCATCGTGCGCGGCGGTGTCCAGCGCCTCGGCCGCCATCGCGGAACGGCCGGCCACCCCGGCCAGCACGATCAGCGCGATGAAGGCGGGTGCGAGCACCGCCACCTCGACGGAGACGGACCCGCGCGCGGCGTCGCGGCTCACGACGTGGTCCACCGTTCGACCGTCCCGTGGGCGGTCTGCGTCACGGGGAAGGTCACGAGCGGGATGACCGAGAGGGAACGCCCGGTGACGGTGCAGGTCACCTCGGTGGCGGTGCGCTGACAGCTCGGCCCGGGCCGGTCCCAGCCCACCAGCCAGTCTCCGGAGGTACGGAGGAAGCGGGTGGCCCGTTGCACGCCAGCGCCCTCGGGGGCCTCGTACACCCGTTGGGCGTTCACGGCGCTCTGCGCGGCGTTCAACGCCGTCGAGCGCGCCACGAACCAGGCGGCCACCTGCACCGACGCGAACAGCAGCACCAGGATCAGCGGCATCACCACGGCCAGTTCGACGGGGTTGGCGCCACGGTCGCGGCCGCCCGCCGCGAGGCGTCGTACCGCCGCACGGGCCAGCCGCCGTGCGGCCGCGCCCGTCACCCGCCGGCCGGCGCCGCCCCCAGGCCCGCGGCCCGCCGCTACGCGAGGCCGCGCCGCGACGACCGCCACGCAAGGCGGCCCACCGACGGCCGCGACGCTCAGCCGTACGCCGGCGGGCGCCGCGCACCGCCGTACGGCGGCGGCCGTCCGGTGTGGCCGGCGGGGAGCGGCTCGACGCATGCCGCTTACTTCGGGTTGGTGTGGTTCGGGATGGCGTTCATCCAGTCCCGTGCCTTGCTCAGGGCCAGGCCGGTGACGATCGTCGCCACGAAGACCAGGCCGAAGATGATCACGGCGGTGGGGACGGGGCTGTCACCGCGCTCGCCGGCGCGGCGCAGTTCGGCCAGCCGTGTGGTCACGGCGACGTGCAGGTAGGCGAAGAGGGGCATGGCGTGGCTCCTTCGGGGTCGGGTCACACACGGGCGATGAACGGGTAGACGACGAAGCCGAGCAGGACGAACACGAGCAGCGCGCCCGGGATGTCGAGGCGGCTGGTCACCGCCTCGGCGCGGGCCAGGTTGTCCGTACGGATCTGGTCGCGCAGCGAGTCGGCGCGGCTGCGCAGGGTCTCGTGCACCTGCGCGCCCTCGCTCCCGGAGGAGCGCATGATCGCGCCCACGTCGCCCAGCTCGGGGATGCCGATCCGGTCGGCGAGATCCCGCAGCTCGTCCCACGGGGAGTGCATCTGCATCTGGGCGATCCGCAGCGCCTCCGCGATCCGGTCGAAGACCCAGCCGTCGCAGACCGCCGCGGCCCGTTCGAGCGACTGCACCGGCCCGTGCGCGGCGGAGAGCTGCAACGCCACGAGATCGAGGTACGTGCAGACCGCCTGGCGGAACTCGTCCCGTGCCTGCGCGGCCCGGGCCAGCACCGACCGGTGGGCGAGCAGGGCGGCGACCAGGGCCACGCCGAGGCTGCCCAGCACCGGCACCACCACCGGCAGGTGGATGCCGAGCACGAAACACGCCACCCCGAGCAGCGTCGGCATGGCCAGCCCGACCAGCGCGGAGAGCAGCACCGACAGGGCGTACTGCTCGGGGGTCTGGTCGATCAGCGCGAGCTGCCGGTGCGGAGGGCGCAGCCACCGGGACACCCCGCTGAGCCATTCCAGTCGCCGGCCGCCCGGTGCGGCGAGCGGGCCGGTGCCGGGTGGTTGGTGCAGTCGCCGCAGCGCCGGCCCGAGCGCGGGGGCCGCCGGCACCAGTTCGCGTACGACGAGGAACACGCCCAACCCGACGGCCGCGCCGCCGCCGACGGCGATGCCGAGATGCCAGTTGAGGATCACCGGAACGCTCACGCGATCGCCTCCTCCGGGTCGGCGGCGGGTAGGAAGCGGGCCGGCCGGCGTGGTTGGCTCATCGCGCGCACCCACGCCAGCAGGCCGATGAACGCGGCGCCGAGGACGGCCATCACGATCTGCCCGGTGGGCGTGCCGTACGGGCGGATGTACTCGGTGTTGAGCAGCCCGTAGACGAGGGTGGCGAGGGTCATCCCGGTGAGGAAACGGACCGCGAACCGGGGCTGGGTGCGTTTCGCCTCGATCTCGCGCCGGGTCGCCACCTCGGCGGACGCGGCGGCGGCGATCGCGCCGAGCACGTCGCCGAGGCGGTCGCCCCGGTCGGTCAGGTGCAGGATCAGCGCCGCCACCACCTGGTCGCAGACCGGGTCGCCGATCTCGTCGGCGAACGCGAGCAGGGCGGAACGCGCCAGCCAGCCGGCCTGGAGCCGGGCGGCGAGCAGGCGTACCTCCTCCTCGATCTCCTCGGGCGCGGTGCCGACGGTGTGGACGATCGACTGCTGCAGTCCCTGCCCGGTGGCGGAGACGTCCTTGAGCCGGCGGGTCCACTCGCCGACGGCCTCGACCCGGGCGATGGCCCGCTGCTCGGCGCGGCCCACGTTGAACAGCCACGGTGTGCCGGGCACCGCCACGGCCACCAGCAGGCCGACCACCGGCAGGCCGGTGAGCAGGAACGCCAGGGCGCCGGCCGCGAGCGCGCCGACCAGCAGCGCCTGGTGGTTGCGCCGCTCCCGTGGGGTGCCGCCCGACCCGTTCCAGAGGCGGCTCAGCCCCTGCCCGCCGCCGGGCGCGCGGCCGGGCGGCCGGTGGGTGCCCACCAGGGCCACGACCGCCAGCACGATGCCGGCCACGCAGGCGGCGCCGGAGACCACCGCGACGAGTTCGATGCCGACGGGCACGCCGATCACCGCCGCGCCAGTCGGGTCTGCCGGGGCCGTCGCCAGGCGCCGGTGCCGGCCTCGACCCACCGGGTCAGCAGCCGCGCGTCGTACCCGACCCGGAGCAACTGGTCGCGGACGCGTTCCGGCAGGTGGCGGGGGACCGCCCGGCCGTCCGGCCCGGGACCGAACACCGTGGTCGTGGTGATCCGGCCGTTGTCGCTGGCCCCGATCACCTCCTCGACGTGGGAGACGAACCGGTGCTTGCGCCCGCCGATGGCGGTCTCGTCCTCCACCGTCACGTACACGATCAGGTCCAGCGCGTTGGCGGCCATCCGGCGAGCCTGGTCCACGGTCATCTCCCGGCCGTGCGCCAGCGCCAGCTCGACGATCCGTTCGCCCACCCCGGCGGGGGTACGGGCGTGGATGGTGCACATCGAGCCGCGGCTGGTCGTCATGGCCTGGAGCATCGGGACGATCTCCCGGGACCGGACCTCACCCACGATGATCCGCAGCACGCCCATCCGCAGCGAGACGGGGATCAGGTCGGCGATGGTCACCTCGCCGGCCGGGCGGCCGTCCAGACCGCGCTCCCCGTGCCCCTCGCGGGCCTCGAAGCTCATCACCGCCCGGTGCCGCGCCTGCCGGCGGGCCGGCAGCAGCTCCCGGCTCTCCTCCAGCAGCACGTACGGCTCGTCCGGCGCGATCTCGCTCATGAGCGCGCGGATGACCGTGGTCTTCCCGGCCCCGGCGAGCCCGGCCACCATGATGTTCAGCCCGGCCCGCATGGACGCGCGGAGGAAGTCGCGCAGCAGAGGGTCGATCATCTCGTCGAGGTCGGCCCGGGAACCGGCGATGTCGTCGAGGCTCACGTCGAGCGTGTTGTGCTTGCGGATCACCGCGTACGGCCGGTGGCTGACCAGGAACACGGCGGCCAGCCGGCTGCCGTCGGGCAGTTGCAGGTCCAGTGTGGGCTTCGAGGTGGAGAGCGAGCGTTCGGTGGCCCCGGCCCGGCGGGCCGCCGCCTGGAGGATCTCGACCAGCTCGGCGTCGCTGTCGGCGATCGGCTCGCCCCAGTCGACGCCGCCGCCGTGCCGGGTGATGCGCACCTGGTCGCAGCCGAGGATGTGCACCTCCTCGATGGTGTCGTCGACCAGCAGGGTCTGGAGCCGGCCCAGCCCGACCAGCTCCGCGGTCACCTGGTCGAGCAGCAACCGTTCCTCGCCGGCCGGCATCGGCGTACCGGCCCGGCGCACCGAGTCGGCGTACTCGGCCACCACGGCGACGGCGAGCCGGGCCCGCTCGGTGTCCTCCTCGTCGACCGTGAACTCCCGCCCGCGCTGCCAGAGGGTGAGCCGTTCGGTCAACTGCCGGCGCAGGTCCCGTACCGCCTGGAAGTCGACCCGCGGGCGGGGCGGCGCCTCCGCGGCCGGCGCGGTGGCGGGCGCGGGGGGCGACCCCGGCCATGGCTGGTGCCACCCGTTCGCCGGGGGGAGCGGCGGCGCGGTGGAGGTGGGGGCGGGTTGCTGCCCCCGCGGGTCGGTGGAGACGGGTTCAAAGCGCATCCGGCACCCCCTGCCCGACGGGCCAGGCGAGCCGCGCCCGGCGCCGGTCGAGCAGCGCGCCGACCGGCACCTCCAGCGCGGCCGCCGCGCGCATCAGCGGGCGTCCGGCCCGCACGTTCCCGCCGAGGGCGAGCACCCTCGCGGTACGCGCGTCGCGCGGCAGCCGCGCGATCACCGGCAGCCGCAGCGCTCGGCTGATCTCGCCGCGCGTGTGCCCGTCGCCGACCAGCAGCAGCCGCAGGTTGCCCGGCGGCACCCGGTGCTCGGCGAAGTCCCGCTCGATCGCCTTCACGAGCGCCCGCGCGCCGGAGAGGTCGGGCAGTTCGGAGCCGGTCACCACGAGCACCACCGCCGCGGCGCGCAGCAGCGGCCAGGGCGGGTTGAGTACGTGGAGCCGGCCGCAGTCGACCAGCACGTCGTACGGGGGTGTGCCCCGCTCCAGCCCCGTGAAGAAGTCGGCGAACCGCTGCCACAGTGGCGTCACGCTGCCCGACTGGGCGGGGTCCACCACCCCGGGCAGCAGCAGCCGCTCCCGGCGGGGCGCGTCCAGGTCGACCAGTTGCGACCAGAACGCGGTCTCCAGGTTGCCGTCGCGCAGCTCGGTCACGGCCAGTTCGCCGATGCCGCGCGGACCGTCGAGCGCCCCGCCGAGGAAGCCGGCGAGGATCGAGCCGCCCGCGGGGTCGCACTCGGCGAGGACCAGCCGGCGGTGCCAGGTCAGCGCCGCGGCGAGCGCCGTGGTGGTGACGCCCGGCGAGCCCTTCGCGGAGACCAACGCGATGATCGCCATCGTCAGGCCGCCCCGGTGAGCACGACGGCGATCCGCTCCTGCGCGTTCAGCGCCACCACGGCCGGCACGTCGCGTACGGCGAGCGCGAGGTAGACCACCACCTCGTCGTCCGTGTCGGACGTGCTCGTGTCGATCACCGTCGCGGAGAACCGGGTGCCGGCCGAGCCGGCCGACCCGCTGGCGTCGTCGTCCGGCGTGCTGACGAGCAGCACCTTGTCGCCGGGGTGCAACTGCCGGGCGGGCACCTCGGCGGGGTCGAGGCCGAGCGCCACCTGCTGCTGGCCGGGGCCGAGCAGCGGGTCGTCGGTCAGCTGCGCCATCGTGAGCAGGGTGCCCGGGGTCAGCGACACGGCGGCCCGCTTGCCGACCACCTCGTCGAGCCGGGCGGCGGCCACCGGGGAGAGCCCCTGCCCGCCCGCGACCTGCACCGGCACCAGGTCGTCGGCGCTGAGCTGCCGGCCCACCTCCACGGGGCGGGCCACCGCGAGGTAGGTCCCGGTGGCGCGGACCGAGGTGACCGCGAACGCGGCGCCGAGCCCGCCGAGGGCGATGAGCAGCACGGCAAGGCCCAGCAGGCCGGGGCGCATGCGGCGCTGCCGGACCACCTTCGGCGGGTTGACCGGCGCCTCGACCGGGCCGGTCCCGTTACGCGTCGCCAGGCTCACCGTGCCACCGCCGTCCCGGTCCGTCCGTCCGTCGCGCTCATCGCGTCACCACCTGAAGTTCGTTGATCTGGATCGAGGCCGTTCCGCTGGTCCGGGTCTGCGTGATCGGGTCGCCCTCGACCCCGTCGCCGGTCCACCACCGCACCGTCCAGTGCGTGGTGGCGCTGACCGTGTAGGTGCCGGCCTTCGCGTATCCGCTGTCGTAGCCGCAGTCCGGCGACGGCTTGCCGGCGTACGGGCCGTTCACCGTGTACGGCGTGCCCGGGCCGTCGCAGGGGACCGTCTCACCGTTGCCCATGTTCCAGAGGACGCGGTCGACCTTCGCCTCGATGGAGACGGTGAGCCCCCGGTCGCTGGCGCGGGCGTGGAGCGGACCGAAGTAGTTCTTCGCGCCATCGTCCGGGTCCCGTTGGGCCCACATCCAGACCGGCAGACCCACCAGGCCCGGCCCGTTGGCGCGACGCGGTGCGACGGCGATGCGCGGTGGCAGCAGCCGGATCGAGGCGAGCGCCCGCCGGGCCAGTTCCTCCGGGTCGGGCGGGGCGCCGTAGCCGGGCGGCGGGCCGTCGAGCAGTTCCGGACGCTGGGCGCCGAGGTCACCGCCGTTGCAGGTGAGCAGGTACCACTCCTTGCCCTCGGGAGCGGGCGTCGGCGGCGACTCCAGCGGCTTCGCGTAGCAGCCGGTGCCGTTGTCGAACCAGCCGAGCAGGTCGTCGTAGCACTTCACCGGGCGGCCGTTCCACTGGCACTTCGCGGTGCCGCCGCCCCCGCCGGAGTCGCCTCCGTCGCCGTTGTCCCCGCCACCTCCCGGTCCTCCGGGCGTGCCCGGGTCGTCGTCCCAGACGCTGCAGTCGTGCTGTTCGGGCGGGCACTCGGCGCCCGGGCCGACCCGGAGGGCGGCGGTCGCCGGCGCGATGGCGGCCACGACCAGCGCGACCGTCAGGCCGAGGCCCGCGACGAGCGGGACGCGCCGGCGTGCGGTGGTCGGCAGCGGCGGACTCGCCCGGCGGGGTGCTCCGGCCCCCGGGGGTCGGGCCGGAGCACCCCTTCCTCCCCAGGTCAGCACGGCTGGTCCCGATGCGCGGCGCCGGAGTTGATCAGCCAGCGCCCGTCGGGGTAGCGGGTGGCGGTGGCGGTTGCCAGGTACCGCTTCCCGGCGCTGCCGGGCACCACCCGGCGGTCCTTGACGTAGACCAGCCGGTACCCGGTCGCGTCGAGGCAGTCCTGGATCTCCACCGTGGCCGGTACGGAGTCGAGGCTGACCGCCGTCACGGTGGGGTCCGACGTCAACGTCCCGATACGCATCGCGCCGTGCTCCTTGGTCTCCCGAATTGCCACTCGGACGCGCGTCAACAGCGGATCCGCGAGGAACCGGGACAGTTCCGGGGCGTGTGGATCGCTGCGCCGACTCGCCGTACGGGATGCGGCGAGATAGCCGGAATAGGCGTCGAGCGCGGCTTTTCTCGCGGCCTGTTCGTCGCCGTCCCGGTGCGCCGCGACGTCGCCGGCCGGCGGGGCCGGTGGCCGGACCGCCGCCTCCCCACCGCTGCCGCAGGCCGTCGTCGATGCCGCTGTCGCGGCTGTCATCAGGCAGATTGCCGCCCGGCTGAGCTGCCGTCCTCGCACCGCCGTGCCTCCTCGGTGGCGACCGGCGGCAACCTCGTCGTCGGCCGCCGGGCATGCGGAAGCGCGCCCGAATGGTCACATCCGGAGCCAGGGGAATCGCTGCCGCATTTACCGTTACGGATCTTTTACAAAAGCGAAGTTCGGTGTCGTCCCATCTTGTCGGTGAGGCTTGCGTCGCACCCAAGGGGCGAGCATAGGCTGACGTCCGCCGATGCAACAGAGGTAATTCATGCGAACACTCTGCGTGATGACAGGTGGTGGTGGCGCGGTGGCGACGCCGGAATCGGGCCGGGGCGGACGTCGAGGGGTGAGGCTCGGGCCGGGCGGGCCGCCCGGACCGGGGAGGGGCGGACGCCGCCCCGGCCGGAAGGCGGAGGCGCTTCGACCTGCTCGTGGCATCTGGCCCGATCCGTCCTGCGGCCGGTGGGGGCGCGGACCGGCGCGGGCCACGGCCGACGGCCGGTGCGGGTCGCAGCTTCGGGCGGTGCGGCGTGACGTCACTTTCCGCGCCATCCGCTACTCCGGAGCGATCGTTAAGTTACCGTCCGTGTTCGCGCTCGGCGCCTCGGGTGGCGTGGGGAGGGGGCGACCGTGGCGCTGACCGGGCCGGCCGCGCGCCGGGCGGACGAGGTGGCGGACATCAAGGCGGCGCCCCGCGCGGCGGGAGTGCTGGCGACGCTCGCCGTCGCGCCACCGCTCCGGCTCGCGGTGCTGCGGAACGCCGTACCCCCGCACGCGCCACCCCAGGCCGGCTGCTCCACCTGCGGCGCTGCCGTCGCCCTTCGGGCGCCGTGGCCGGCGCTCGGCCCGGCGGCGCGCTGCGGCCGGTGTGGAGGTCGGGTGGGTGCGCCGCCGGCCACCGTCGAGTTTGCCGTCCTCGCGGCGGCGGCCGTGCTGGTGCTGCTCGGCCCGCCCCTCGCGGAGCTGGCGGCGGTGGCCTGGTGGCTCGGCTGGGCGGTGCCGCTCTGCTTCGTCGACGTCGCGGTGCACCGGCTGCCGGACCGGTTCACCTGGCCGGCGGCGGCTGGTGTCTGGGCGCTGCTCGGGCTCGCCGCGCTGACCGGGTCGGGAGAGGGTTCCTGGGTACGCGCGGGGCTCGGTGGGCTCGGGCTGGGGCTCTTCTTCGCGGCCACCACGCTCCTGCTCGGCGCGCGGGGCTTCGGGCTGGGTGATGCCAAGCTGGCGCTCGGCGTGGGCGCGTTGCTCGCCTGGTACGGCTGGCCGGTGCTGGTGGCCGGGCTCCTGCTCGCCCTCGGGTTCGCGGCGCTGGTCAGCCTCGCGCTGCTGCTGACCCGCCGGGCCCGGTGGTCCAGCCACGTGCCGTTCGGCCCGTTCCTGGTGCTCGGCACGGTCGCCGCCCTGCTGCTGGCCGCCCGGTAGGGCGTGCCTCGGGAGCGACCGTGCCTCGGCGTCCGCGCTGGGTCAGGAGAGCGTCGCCAGGTAGGCGGCCAGGGCCCGGTACGACTCGGCGGCGCCGTCCGCCATGCCGGAGGACGCCATGCCGTCGCGCTCCTCCTTCGTGTCGAACCGGGTGACGCTGGTGACCGTCGTCCGGCCCTGCTCCTCGGTCAGCTCCAGGGTCTCCACGCACACGTGACCCGGCATGCCCTCGAACTCGAAGGTCTGCACGATCCGTTCGGGCGCCTGGATCTCCCGGTACTCACCGTGGAACGCGTACGCCTCGCCGTCGGGCGCGTGCTCGACGAACCGGTAGGTGCCGCCCGGCCGGAAGTCGACCTCGCAGTCGAGCGGGTTGCCCCGGCCCCACCAGTGCTTGAGGTGTTCGCACTTCGTGTGCGCCTCGAAGACGAGCGCGCGCGGCGCGTCGAACACGCGCACCATCTTGATTTCCAGGTCGGACGGCATGGTCACCGTCAGGTCGTCGATCATCTCACTCCTCCGGTTTCGTCTCGTCCCTCTGAAGCTGGTGCAGGTAGTCGCCGAGCCGGTCGTAGCGCTGCTCCCAGAACCGCTGGTAGTCGGCGATCCAGTCGGCCACCTCGCGCAGCGGCCCGGCGTCGAGCCGGCACGGTCGCCACTGCGCCTCCTTGCCGCGGGTGATCAGCCCGGCCCGCTCCAGCACCTTCAGGTGCTTCGAGATGGCCTGGAGGCTGATCGGGAACGGCTCGGCGAGCTGGTTGACCGTCGCCTCACCCTCCGCGAGCCGAGCCAGGATGGCTCGCCGCGTGGGATCGGCGAGGGCGCCGAACAGTTCGCTCAGCCGGTCCACCACGTCCGCCCTTCTCAACCATTCGGTTAATCAACCCGTGAGTTGAATATGCACCATGTCGGCGGGCCTGTCAACCGATTCGGCGTGGCCCGGCGCGCACGCGAACCGGGCCGGCGCGGCGAGTGCGTGCGGGACGGCTCAGCGCCGGGTCGGACCCGCGAGCGTGTCCGGGACGGGCCGGTCGGCGCCCGATCGGCGGCGCAGCACCTCCGCGGCCGGGCGCGCGAGCGCCGGGAGCAGCACCAGGACCACGACGGCACCGAGCAGTACGCCGGCCGCCACGTCGTGGGGGTAGTGCACTCCGACGAAGGTGCGGGAGAAGGCGGCGAGCGCGGCCAGCGGAAGGGCGACGAGCCCGAGCCGGCGCGACAGCAGCAGGGTGGCGACCGCCAACGCCCCGGCGATGGTGGAGTGGTTGCTCGGGAAGGACCAGTCGCCGTGCGGCGGACAGGTGCCCGCGATGATCGCCCGGGTGGCGGCCCGGCACGGCCGATCCTCGTCCACCACGGTCTTGAGCCACTCGCTGCACGCGTACGCGAGGACGACCGGCACCGGCGACACCAGCGCGAACGCCCGGTCCCGCGGTCCGCCGCGGAGCCGGACGAGGGCGGCGACCAGCAGCAGCGCACCGAGCAGCAGGATGGCCCCTTCGGTGAAGTGCGCCGCGAACCACTGCACCGGTTGCGGGCTGTCGGCCGCCACGTCGACGATGTCCTGGTACCAGTCGGCGCTGATCTCCGGTACGCCGGTCGTGCCGATCTCCACCATGACTCACCTCACCGTTCGTTCATACTCCGTTCACCTGGGAGAAAGGTACGGTTCGCCGGCATTCCACCGCCGCGTACGAAGGGCAGGACATCCACCTGACCTTCGTCCGACCCGCGTTCACCGTGGAGGTGGACGGCACCACACGACGCGACCACGGGAGGCTGCGTGCACCGCACCGCCACGGCCGGCAGTCCCGGCGCGACGGCATCCGACGGCGACGAGAGCTGGCGGATCCGGCGTACGGCGGCGGACCTGGACCGGCTCGCCGAGACCGAATCGATCTTCGCGTTGGG
This sequence comes from Micromonospora costi, assembly GCF_003626655.1. GTDB lineage: Bacteria > Actinomycetota > Actinomycetes > Mycobacteriales > Micromonosporaceae > Micromonospora > Micromonospora costi. The sequence continues at coordinate 2,264,069 of NZ_RBAN01000001.1, read as the reverse complement.
CAACGGCTGGGTCGGCTGGCGCGGCACCCTCGACGAGGGGAAGCCGTACGGGACGCCGGGCAGCTACCTCAACGGCTTCTACGAGCGCCGCGACGTCGCCTACCCCGAGGACGGGTACGGGTTCCCGCAGCACAGCGACACGGTGGTCAGCGCGCCGAACGCCGCGCTGATCCGGCTGTGGGTCGACGGTGAGCCGCTCGACGTGCGCACCGGCACCCTGGTCACCCACGAACGGGTGCTCGACCTGCGGGCCGGCGTGCTGCGCCGGGAGACCGTCTGGATCTCGCCGGGCGGGCACGGCGTACGCGTCCGCAGCACCCGGCTCGTCTCGCTGCCGCGACGACCGGTGGCCGCCGTGCGGTACGAGGTCGAACCGCTGGACGCGGCGGTCGAGCTGCGGATCTGCTCGGACCTGCTGGCCAACGAGCACGTGCCCGAACACTCCGACGACCCGCGCGCCGCGTCGGTGGTCCAGGATCCGCTGACCGCCGAGGCCCGCCGTTCTGCGGGACTCGACGGCGTGCTCGTGCACCGCACCCACCGCAGCGCGCAGCGCGTCGCCGTGGCGGTCGCCCACCTGGTCGACGCCCCGCCGACGGTCAGCACCGACGGCGACTGCACACCGGACCGGCTGCGGCTGACCCTCACCGGCCGGCTGGCTCCCGGCGAGCGGCTGCGGCTGACCAAGTTCGCCGCGTACGAATGCACACCCGTGGCGGGCATGCCCCCGGACGAGCTGGCCGACCTGGTCGTCGCCGAGGCCGACGCGGCACGCGCGGACGGATTCGACGCCCTGCTGGGCGCGCAGCGAGCGGTGCTGAGCGCCGCGTGGCGGACCGCCGACGTGGAACTCGACGGCGACCCCGAACTCCAGCAGGCGACCCGGTTCGCGATCTTCCACCTGCTCCAGGCGGGTCGGCCGGACGGCGACCGGACCATCCCCGCGAAGGGGCTGACCGGCAACGGCTACGACGGGCACGTGCTCTGGGACACCGAGGGCTACGTGCTGCCGGTGCTCACGTACCTGGCGCCGGCGGTCGCCCGGTCCGCGTTGCGGTGGCGCCACGCGCACCTCCCCGAGGCCCGGGAGCGGGCCGCCGAGCTGGGGCTCGCGGGCGCGACGTTCCCGTGGCGGACCATCGGCGGGCGGGAGTGCTCCGGCTACTGGCCGGCCAGCACCGCCGGGCTGCACCTGAACGCCGACATCGCCGACGCCGTCCTGCGGTACGTGGCGGCCACCGGCGATCCCGATTTCCTCGCCGAGGTGGGCACGGAACTGCTGGTGGAGACCGCGCGGCTGTGGCACGGGTTCGGCCACCGGGCGGCGGACGGCGGCTTCCACCTGTACGGCGTGACCGGCCCGGACGAGTACACCGCCCTGGTCGACGACAACGTGTTCACCAACCTCATGGCCCGGCGCAACCTGCGGGGCGCGGCGGACGCCGCCGAACGCCATCCCGACGTGGCCGCGCGCCTCGGCGTGCAGCCGGCCGAGGTGGCCGGCTGGCGGGACGCGGCCGACGCGATGGCCGTCCCGTACGACCACGAGCGGGGTGTGCACCAGCAGTCGGCCGGGTTCACGGGGCAGCCGGAGTGGGACTTCGCGGACACCGCCGAGGACGACTACCCGCTCCTGCTGCACCACCCGTACCTGGAGCTGTACCGGCGGCAGGTGGTCAAGCAGGCCGATCTGGTGCTGGCCATGCTGCGCTGCCCGGGCGAGTTCACCGCCGACGAGAAGGCCCGCAACGTCGCTTACTACCAGCCCCGGACGGTCCGCGACTCGTCCCTGTCGGCCGCGCCGGAGGCCGTGCTCGCCGCCGAGGTCGGGCACCTCGACATGGCGTACGACCTGTTCGCCGAGTCGGTCCTCCAGGATCTGGCCGACCTCGGGGACAAGACCGCCGACGGTCTGCACCTGGCCTCGCTGGCCGGCGCCTGGCTGGCGCTGGTGCAGGGCTTTGGCGGGATGCGGGACGACCGGGCGGTGCTCTCCTTCGACCCGCGGCTGCCGGACCGGATCGACCGGCTCGCGTTCCACCTGCGCTGGCACGGCCACCGGCTGCGGGTCACGCTCACCCGCGAACAGGCCCGGTACGAGCTGCCGGACGCCGGGCCGGAGGACGCCGTCGAGCTGTGGCACCACGGCGAGCGGGTCCGCGTCGGCGCGTCGCCGGTCACCCGACCGATGCCTCCGGTGCCCGATCCCGGCCCCGAGCCGCCCTGCCCGCCGGGTCGGCGGCCTCCGCGGCGCGCCGCCGGCTGACGCTCACTCCGCGGTGAGCCCGCCGTTCATCCGCTCGCGGACCTTCTCCAGCGCCTCGAAGGCGTACGCCCAGTTGTGGCACTTGAAGCTGCGCAGCCCGTCGATGGCGGTGTGGCAGTCGGCGCAGCGGACGCCGGGGATGGCGTCGGGCACCTCGGTGTTGACGTACTTCCGGTCGCCCAGGATCACCATGGCGATCATCGTCCGGTCGTGTACGCCCTTCAGCGCCGACGAGACGATGTCGTACCAGGTCAGCCGCCGGCCGCACTTGGGGCAGTCGGGATCGTCGCCGCTGACCCAGAGCGGGGCGCCGATGCTGCGCGCCGGGATGCCCAGCAGCTTCTCCAGCCGCCGGACGTCCGACTCGGGGGTGGTCCAGCGGTGCCGGCCCGGCAGCGCGGCCGGCGAGTCGTAGACGGCACGGAACAGTTCCGGATCGACCGGCACGGTCTCCCGCTGACGGGTCATCGGCGTCCTCCTCGACGGTCGGTGCCCCCACCGTGAGCCGCGCGAGTCGGGGGGTGCAGCCAGATCAACGACAGGGCCGGCCGCCGGGTCGTCCTATCCGGTGATCCGCGCGAGCGCGCGCAGCCCCGCCACGACGTCGGCGCCGGTGGGCGCGTTCTCGGGGTCGGAGAGCATCTGGATGACCACGCCGGACATCAGCGCGACCTGGACCATGCCGAGGGTGCGTACGGAGCGCTCCGACACGTCCGACTCGGGGACGCTCTCCAGGATCGCCGCCATTCCGCTGCGTCCCTGACGGATCCCGTCGGTGAGGTGGGGGAGGAGGTCGGGCTGCCGCTGTGCCTGCATGAACAGCTCCATGGAGACGAGCCACATCTTCGGGTGGGCGCGGGCCTGCGCGAGGAGGTCGTCCCACATCCGTTCGTACGCCTCGGCCGGGCTGGCGTCGGAGGCCCCGTCGGGCACGAGCGCACGGCCGGAGAGGTCACCCCACTCGTCGAGGATCGAGAACAGGGCCTGGAACAGCAGGTTCTCCCGCGAACCGAAGTGGTAGCCGATCGCCGCCATGCTGACGCCCGCCGCGGTGGCGATGTCGCGCACGGTGGTGCGGTCGAAGCCCTTGTCGAGCAGACAGGTCCGCGCCCCGGCGAGCAGGGCCTCGCGATTTCCCATGGTCGACAGGCTAGCAAGCCTCTGGATCGAACGACTTAGGCGATCGCCTTAGGCGAACGTCTTGCGCGCTTGCCCAAATCTGCCCTACGGTTCTTCCCAACGTCCCCTCCGGTCCCAGGACCAGGCAGGAGAACCACCATGAACACGTCCCTCCCACGGCGGGCCCTCGCGGCCACGCTCCTGACCGCGCTGACCGTGGCGACCGCCGGCGCGAGCGGGCCGGCGAGCGCCGCACCCGGTGGCGGCGCCGTCGTCCACACCGACAAGGGCGCGGTCCGCGGCACCGTCCACGGTGGTCTGCGGGCCTTCCAGGGCATCCCGTACGCGGCACCGCCCGGGCGCTGGACGTCACCGGAGCCCGCGGAGGCGTGGACCGGGGTCCGCGACGCCACCCGTCCGGGTCCGGCCTGCGCGCAGCCCGTCGGCCTGCCGGTCGGCGTGCCCAGCGACGACGAGGACTGCCTCTACCTGAACGTCACCACCCCGGGCCGGAAGGGCGACGACCTGCCGGTCATCGTGTGGATCCACGGCGGCAGCCTGATGTACGGCACCGGCGACATGTACGGGCCGGACCGCCTCGCCGCCGACGCGGTCGTGGTGTCGATGAACTACCGGCTCGGGATCATGTCGTTCCTCACCGACCCGGCCCTCGACGCCGGCACGGCCTACGGGTCCGGCAGCCTCGCACTGGAGGACCAGCAGGCGGCACTGCGCTGGGTACGCGCCAACGTCGACGAGTTCGGCGGCGACGCGCGCAACGTCACGATCATGGGTCAGTCCGGTGGCGGCGCCGCGGTCTGCGACCACCTCGCGTCCCCGATGTCGGCGGGTCTGTTCGACCGGGCCGTCATCCAGAGCGGCCCGTGCGTGACCGGCGGGTCCCGCACCCGTGCCGAGGCCGAGGCGGACAGCGCCGGTGTGATCGCGGCGGTCGGGTGCGCCGACGTGGCCGACGTGGCCGGGTGCCTCCGGTCGGACGAGACCACGGTCGCCGAGCTGCTGGAGGCGTACGGCCCGTGGGGCGAGCCCCGCCCGGTGTCCGGCACGGCGCTGCTGCCGCTCGACCCGGCCGAGGCGTTCCGCACAGGCCGGTTCAACCGGGTCCCCGTCCTCGTCGGGGTGAACCACGACGAGGAGAACGGCCGGTACGGCGGGCAGGAGGTGAACCCGGGCGGCGCGCCGATCCCGGCCGAGGCGTACGAGCCGATGATCCGCGACCAGTACGGCACCGACGCCGACGCCGTGTTGGCCCGCTACCCCCTCGCCGACTACGGCGACTCCGCCGGGCTGGCCCTGGCCACCGTCGCCACCGACCAGTCCTGGGCGACTCCGACGTACGACCTGGCGAAGCTGCTGTCGAGGTGGACGACGACGTACATGTTCGAGTTCGCCGAGGAGGACACGCCGTGGTTCGCGGGCTACGCGGAACCGAGCTTCCCGTGGAGGGCCCAGCACATGGCCGAGCTGGCGTACCTGTTCGACATGGACCTCTTCGCACCGCGCACCCCGGCGCAGGACCGGCTCGCCGAGCGGTTGATCGGCGCCTGGACGCGCTTCGCCGCCACGGGCGACCCGAACGGCCACGGCGACGGCGGCTGGAAGGCGTTCACGCAGCGTCGCCCGTACGTCCAGTCGCTGACCTCCGGGCGCTGGACGGCGACGGACTTTCCCCGCGACCACGAGTACGCCTTCTGGACGAGCCTCCGCTAGCTACGCACGGGTGCCCGGGACAGCGGTCCGCCGCTGTCCCGGGCACCGCCGCCGTCCCCGGCTACGCGGTCTGGCCGCGCAGCGCCTGCTCGACGGCCTCCTGCACGCGGACGTCCTCGCGCTGCTTGCGCCGCTCACGGTTGCGGCGGGACAGGAGGATCGCCGCGACCACGATCGCGATCAGCACCACGACCAGCACCGTCAGCGTCCACGGCACGGCCCAGCCGTGCGCGGTGGTCTCGACGGGCTTCAGCGGCGTGACGGAGCCCGACGCGTCGGTGAGCATGGGTGTGAGGGTCGCGGTGGCGGCCAGCCGGACCGTGGGCGCCACGTCGTGGACGGGCACCGTGACCTTCCAGCTCTCGCCCGGAAGCAGCTCCGGCGACGCCGGGATCTCGCTCGCCGAGGCCCGCAGCGACCCGAACGGGCCCGAGACCGACACCTTCTGGGTGCTCGACAGCGCGGCGTTGCCGGTGTTGTGGATCGTGTACGTGACCGTGGCGTCGCCGGTGCCGAACGGGTTGACCGTGCCGGCGTACGACACGTGCAGGTTCTCGATGGCGAGCGTCGGCTTCAGCTCACCGCCGACGCGCAGCTTGATGCGGATACCGAGGCGGCGGTCCACGTTGATGCCCTGCGCCTGGTCGGGCTGCGTCAGCGAGGTGAGGATGCCGCCCACGTAGTCGCCGGGCGTGGCGTTGTCGGGGATCGTGACGGAGAAGGGCACCTGGACGGTCTTCCCCGGCTGGACCGCCACGCTCGCGCGGTCGGCGCGTACCCAGGCGCCGACGGCCACGGACTTCGCGTCCCTGGTGACCAGGTCGAGTTGGCCGGCGTCGGTCGTGAAGCCGTCGGCGGCGTACACCGACAGGTTGAGCGGGACCGGGCCACGGTTGGCCACGACCATCGCGTCGGAGATCGTGCCGCCGGGGTTGACGGAGTAGCTGTAGCTGGACCGAGCGGCGCCGTAGCTGTTCGACGCCGTCCGGACCGTCCAGGCGACGTCGCCGCCTGCCGCGAGGGCGGGGCCGGCGCTCACGCCGGTGGCCACCACGGCGGCGAGCAGGGCCGCGGCGGCGGTACGGAGGAGGGTGGCGGTGGTGGTCTTCCAGCGCGTTGCGGGCGCGTGCATCTCGGATCCTTGAGGGAGGTGATCTTGGGAGGGTCGGAAGCAGGGGCGGGGTAGGCGCCCGAAGACGCCTACCCCGCCGGGAACGGCTCCGATCAGCTGCTCAGGGCAGTGATCGTCAGGGTGGCGCGGTAGCTACCCTTGTCGACCTCGTTCGGGAACTTCAGGTCGAGGTCGGCACCGAGCTTGGCGGTGCCCTTCGGGTGGCCCTGGTCGGCCGCACCGAGGCCGCGCGCGACGGACAGACCCTTGCCCTGGTCGTCGTACGCGGAGAGGACGGCGGCACCGGCCTCGGCGCCGGCACCGGCCTGGACCACCTGCGGCGTCCAGCCCAGGTACGAGCCGGCGATGGTCTTGTCACCGTCGCGGAAGTCGCTCACGCTGGCCGAGATCGACCACGGGGCGAGCGTGCGGCGGCTGTCCGACACGAGGATCGGGTTGATCGTGCCGGTGGCCTCGAAGTACTGGCCGTTGTGCTCCTGGGCGGTGCCCAGGTCCACGAGGCCGTTGTAACCGTCGATGGTCCAGCCGAACTCGCCCGGGGCGGCCGTCGGCACGTTGACCTGGATGTCCTGGCCGTTGCCGTGGTACGGGTGCACCGTCACCTTGTCGACGATCGAGCCGATCGGCTGACCCTCGGGGGTGTTGGTGCAGGAGAGGCCCTTCTCGACCGCCGCGTTCGGCGCCGCGCAGGTGCCGCTGCGCAGGTTCTCCAGGACCAGCTTGTCGGCCTGGACCTGCACCTTGACGTAGCTGCGGACGTGCTCCTGGTTCTGCACGGAGTTGTACCAGTAGCTGTCCGGGTTCAGCGGGTCCGGCCCGTTGCCGTGCGGGTTGGTGTCGGTCGGGTTCGGCTTCTTGATGTCGTAGTACTTCGAGCCCGAGGCCGAGTTCGCCGTCACGTAGATGACGCCTCCGGGGCCCGGGAACACCTCGGCCGCGCCGGGCTGCTCGGCCGGGTTCTCCTTCTGCCCGTTCTTGATGGAGTAGCTACGGGAGTAGCTGTGGTCGTGTCCCTGGAGGACCAGGTCGACGCCCAGCTCGGAGAAGGCGGTGGTGAAGTCCTTCCGCCGCTGCACGTTGTCGCCGTCGGTGGCGTGGGTGGCCGGCGAGTAGATGGAGTGGTGGTAGACCAGCACCTTCCACTTCGCCTCGGAGCCGTGCTTGTTGATCACGTCGGTGACGTACGCGACGTGGGCCGCGTCGCCGCCGAGGGACCCGTCCGACGGGTTGGCGTAGCTGTTGCTGTTCAGGTCGATGAACAGCACGTCCTTGTAGATGAACCAGTAGTCACCGCCGGACCGCGTCGACGGGTCCCCGTTGTAGTAGGGGGCCGACCGGTCGGTGTTCGGGGTGAAGTGGTGCTGCTCGTACGCCTTGCCACCGACGTCGTGGTTACCGATGGTGGCGACGAGCGGGTACTGGCGCAGCTGGTCGGGCGCCAGGAAGGACGTCCACATCGTCTCGTTGTTGGCGGTCTCGACGTGGTCACCGCCCGACACCAGCAGCTCGGCGTTCGGGTTGGCCCCGGTGGCGACCTTGAGGGTCTCCTCCCAGCCGGCCTGGTCCTTCAGCGTGTCGCCGGAGGACCCGATCTGCGGGTCGCCGAAGAACAGGAAGTCGTAGTTGCCCTCGAAGTCCTGCGTCTTGAACGCGTACGCCGTCGACCAGTTGCCCTCGGAGCCGACACGGTACGAGTAGGCCGTGTTCTCCTTCAGGTTGGTGATCGTGGCGTGGCGGTTGAAGCCGCCGCTGGTCGCGATGTTCGCGCCGCCCACGGCGTCGAACGTGATGGCGTCCGCCGGGAACTCGCCGTTGACGATCGCCGAGGTCGGAGCGACCTGGACCTTCTGCGCCGTGTCGGCGGAGGTGTACCAGGTGACGATCCGCTGGGTCTCGTTGGCGCCCACCCCGAGGATGATGCCGTTGTAGGTGGAGGCGTCGGCGGCGCTGGCGGCGGTCCCCAGACCGCTACCCAGGGCCAGGCCGAGGCCCAGGAGTGCCGCGGTGGCCCCGACGGCCGCGCGGCGGCGCGCAAGCCCACGGGCCTGCGCTGAGGTGCTCAATCTCATCAATTTCCGTCCTTTTCCGGATGAGAGCTGTAGCGAGAGCGACCTCAACGTTTCGCCGCTTGATGAACCGATCATGAAGCCGATCCGGCGGAATCGTTGCTCTTGCCGGAAGACCTGAGCCAACCTCAGGATCCCGACACGCGCTGGACGAACCAGATGAGGCCCATAACGGATACGCCCGCTGAAATGACGCCGGTGGCCCAGCGGCCAACCGCCGGCGCGCGGTGGCGCAGGACCATCAGCAGCGGAAACACGAGCGCGATGATGGCCAGTTGAACGACCTCGATGCCGACGTTGAACACGAGCAGCGACCAGAGCAGCGTCCACGACCACGCCTCGTCGATCCCCAGCGCGCCCGCGAAGCCCAGGCCGTGCACGAGGCCGAAGCAGAACACGACCCCGAGCCGGATCCAGCCGGCCCGGTCCAGGCTGACATGGCTGTGCCCGGGCGTCTCCAGGTCGCCGGCGTGGTCGCCGCGCCGCCAGAGCCGCCACAGGTGCCAGCCGGCCACCACGGCGATGGACAGCGCGATGATCGGCTCCACGACGGCACCGGGCACGTCGACCACGCCGAGGGCGGCGAGCATGAACGTCACCGAGTGCGCCAGGGTGAAGCTGGTGGCCGCGAGCACGATCTCCCGCAGGCGGCGGGAACCGGCGATGAGCGCCAGCAGGAACAGGATGTGGTCGATGCCGCCCAGCAGGTGCTCGGCACCGAGGCGGAAGAACTCCCAGAACCGCTGGTGCCACGACTGGGCGGTCGAGAAGGAGGGGTGGGCGGCGTCGAGCGCCGCGCTGCCCGAGCGCCCGTCGATCTCGTACGTGACGATCGTCTTGGTGCCCTTGACGTAGTCCTCGCCGTCGGGGAACAGCCCGCTCCGCACCGCGTGCGCGTCGCCGGCCTCGGGGCAGGCCCAGTCCAGCAGCAGGTTCGCGTACGGCACACCCTCGCGCTGGCCGATCGTGAACGTGCCGACCTGCGTCGGCGTGCAGTCCGCACCCTCGGAGGTGACCGAGAAGCGCTTGCGGACGTACTCGATGGTCGACCTCTGGTGGGCGTTCAGCGCCGCGGCCATGGCCGGGCCGTCGCGATCCTCGAAGGCGGGCTGGCCCTGCCGGAACAGCGGGTCGTCGTCCTCCTGGTCGGCGGCCGAGACGACGAACAGGTCGTACTCGAGTTCCAGCTTCGTCCGGACGTGGCCCGGGTCCCCGGAGCTGACGTCGGCGTACACCGTCGACGTGAACCCGTGGGCGAGCGCGGGCGCGGCGGTCAGAACGGTGATCACCGCCGCCGCGATCCCCACGGCGGCGGCAAGGGTGGTGCGTACGCGTTGCGGCATGCGAGTTTTCCTCCACTAGGCCAGTGCACGGTGCATGCCGCGGGTGAACGGGAACCGGTCGGTCGGCGAACCGCTCAAGAACAAAACGCCAGGTCAGCCCCGGGCCGGTGGACGGCGACGCGAAGTGGGATAGGAAGGAGCAGCACCTCCCCGCCACGCCTCGAGAGGACCACCACGTGCGCCCCCCGCTTCGGGCCGTTGCCACGCTGGCCGCGGTCGTCGCGCTGGTCACCGGATGCAGCTCCGGCGACGACTGGTCGCGGCCGCGCCCCACACCCACCCCCGTCGGCTCGCTCGGCCCCGGGTTCGTCGACCCCTCCGACCCGCCGAAGCCCGAGGGGACCGTCACGCCGCGGCCCGGTTCCTGGGACGGCGTCCACCCGCCGAAGGACTACCGGGTGGTGCTGCTCACCGCGGGCGACGACGCCCCCACGAAGGCGCTCGTGGCGGCGGTGAAGGACTGGGCCGAGGCCGAGGACGTCGACCTCAGGACGGTGGTCCCGAAGGACGCGCACGATTTCGTGGCCAGCATCGACGGGGCCATCAAGATGCATCCCGACCTGATCGTCACCGCGGGCAACGACCTCATCGACGCGCTCGCGATGGTCACGCCGAACCACCTGTCGCAGCACTTCCTCGTGGTGGGCGCGGAGCTGGCCGAGCCCACGTACAACGTGACGGCGGCCGACTGGTCCGGCGCGTCGTTCCGGGGCGAGGGCCTCGGCATGTCCTCGACGTACGACCCGGCCTCGTTCACGGCCGACCGCTGCGCGGCCGCCGTCCGGGCGGGCGTCGCGGCCGTGCTCACCGGCCTGACCGGCATCGTGATCTGGCTCGACCAGCACTAACTTCCGACGTGGCGGTGTCCCGCGCACGCGGACACCGCCACGTCCGCGCTCACTCGTTGCGGGCCGTCTCCGGGCCCGTGATCCGGCGCAGCAGCGGCAGCGTCGAGGCGATGATCCCCAGCGACACGGCCAGCCCACCGGCCACCATCAGGTAGAACGACGTCTCCGGCGCCCGCAGCGTGTAGTCCAGTTGCGCCCGCAGGAAGAGGTGCGCGGCCAGGAGGCCCATCCCGATCGCCACCGCCGCGACGAGCAGCAGGGGCGTCACGGTTTCCAGCGCGACCACCCGGCGCAGGGTACGCAGCCGTACGCCGGTGAGCCGGAGCATGCTGAACGGTCGTTTCCGGTCGCTCAACCCGCCGGCCACGCTCACCGCCAGGCTGCACCCGGCGATCGGCAGGCTGGCCAGCATGACCACGTTGGCGAGCTGCTGGAACTGCCTCATGAGCCGCGCGGAGCTCGACTCCCACTCGGCCGTGCTGACCGGGTAGCGGCCCGCCGGGAACGCGTCGATGAGCGTGGTCCGGGCCCGTTCGAACGCCGAGCGGCTGGTCGTGTCGACCACCACCGACAGGATCGGCTGCCGGTCGACCGCCGCCGGGTCGATGTCGGCGGCGTCCCAGACGTACGTGTCGTTGGTGAGGTCGAACGCGCGCATGCCGATGAGGTCGTCGGTCACGCTCGCGACCCGGGCCCCTGCGGGGCAGCTGCCGAACACGGCCAGGCGCTCCAGCTCGGCGCAGGTGACGACGCCCCGCCACCCGTCCGGATCGGGGTTGGTGTGCACCAGCGTCACGCTGCGGACTCCGGGAATCGCGGCCAGCTCGGCCGGGATCTGCTCCGCGGTGGGCGGGGGGCCGTCCTCGGGACGGAACGACTTCGACAGGGAGGTGGCGGCCACCGAGTCGGTGCGCGGCTCACCCCGGTTGGCGACGTACGTGGTGATCGTGCCGGTCGCCACGCTCGTCACGAACAGCGCCACGATCAACCCGCTCACCGACCGGAACCCGGCGCGCGGGTTGTCGGCCAGCCGGCGCGCCGCGATGAGCGTCGCCGGTCGGCCGGCCCGGCGGGCCAGCACCCTCGCGCTGACCATGGTGAGCCACGGCCCCGCCAGCACGAGCCCGACGAGGATCAGCAGGAACCCCGACAGGTACGCGGTGAGCTGCCCGTTGGTCGTGGCGGGACGCCGGCCGATGAAGTACGTCAGCTCGGCGAGCCCGGCGACCAGGGGGACGAGCCGCCAGGCGCGCGGCGGCTTCGGCGTGACCCGCCGGCTCACGCCCAGCGGCGAGATCTGCACCCGTCGCAGGGCCAGCCAGGACGCCACCACGGCGCCGAGCGGGGTGCCGAGCGCGACGAGCAGGACGTCGGCGACGGTGAGGGACAGGTCGGCGGTGAAGAAGGGTTCCCCGGTGAACGGGATCGCCGCGAGTGCCGGCCGGATCGCGAAGAACAGGCCGAACCCGGCGAGGGTGCCCGCCGCGGCGGCCATCGTGGACTCCACGGCCGAGATGACGGAGATCTGCCGCGGAGTGGCGCCGACGAGCCGCATGGCGGCGAAACGCTGCTCGCGGCGGGTCGCGGCCAGCCGGGTCGCGGTGCCGATGAAGATGAGCACGGGGAAGAGCAGCGCGGCCGCCACGACGGAGAGGACGAGCGCCATGCCGTCGCGGTTGATCCCCACGTAGCACCCGTTGCTGCACTGGCTCGGGGAGACCGTCATGATCCGCGTCACCTGCTGCGCGCCGAGCGGTTCCAGCTCGGCCGGGGTGCGGCCGATGACGATCAGCAGCGAATCGGGGGACGGCAGCCCGGCCCGACCGATCGTGCCCACCTCGTGGCCGGGGAAGCGGTCGCCGAGTTCCGCGGCCGGCGTGCTGCTCAGCAGCTCGCCGAGGGCGGGCGAGACGTAGAACTCGCCCGGACCGGGCAGGCGCGGGATGCCCGGCGGGACCGGCGCGTCCGGGCCGAGCGCCGCGACCTCGACCCGGCCGATGGACCGTCCCTGGTGGAAGTCCTCCCGGATCAGCCACCACATCGGATCGGCCGACGCGTCGGGAGAGGACGCCTCGACCGCCGTGTTGAGCCACGCGTAGCGCCCGTTCTGCGCGTCGACCGCGTTCATCCCGGCGAGCGTCGCGAGGAGCATACCCACGCCGAGCGCCACCGCCGTGGCGATGATGACGAGCCGGCCGGCCGCCTCCCGGCCACCGGCCAGGGACAGCCGCAGGGCGAAGCGGATCATGAGTGCACCAGCGCGTTCACCCGGCCGTCGCGCACGATGACCTGGCGATCGGCGTACGCGGCGACGCGGGCGTCGTGGGTGACCAGGACGACGGTCGTACCCTGGTCGCGGGCCGACGAGACCAGCAGCTCCATGACCTGCTCCCCGGTCAGCGAGTCCAGCGCGCCGGTCGGCTCGTCGGCGAACAGCGCCCCCGGCCGGGCGACCAGCCCCCGGGCCAGCGCCACCCGCTGCGCCTGCCCGCCGGACAGCTCACCGGACCGGCGCTGCTCCAGCCCGTCCAGGCCGAGCCGCGCGAACCACGGCCTCGCCTCCCTGAGCGCGGCAGCCCGCTTGACGCCGCCGAGCAGCAGCGGCAGCGCGACGTTCTCCTCGGCGGTCAGCTCCGGCACGAGCTGGCCGAACTGGAACACGAACCCGAACTGGTCCCGGCGCAGGGCGCTGCGCTGGCCCTCGCTCAGGGTGTCGATCCGGTGGCCGTCGAAGTGGATCTCACCGGCGTCCGGCACCAGGATCCCCGCGAGGCAGTGCAGCAACGTCGACTTGCCGGAGCCGCTCGGGCCCATGATGGCGACGATCTCGCCCGGGGCGACCGCCACGCTGGCGCCCCGCAGCGCCGGCGTCTCACCGAAGTTGAGGACGACGTCCCGTGCCTCGACCGCCTTCATCGCCGCGTCACCGCCTCCCGGAGGGCGTCCAACCGGGCGACCGTGGTGTCGATCCAGTGCAGGTCGGCCTCCAGGTGGAACAGGCCGTGGTCGGCGAGCAGCGTGTCGACCAGGTCACCGCCGCGCCGGATGTCGGTCAGCTCCTTCATCCGGCGCAGGTGCGCGGCGCGCTGCCGGTCGAGGTACTCCTCGGCCGGCCGGCCGAGCATGAGCGCCAGCACGACCTTCGTGAACAGCACCGTCTGGAGGTTCGGCTCGGCCTCGACCGGCTCGGTGAGCCACGAGTCGACCTCGGTGGCGCCGCGTTCGGTGATGACGTACCGCTTGCGCTCGGGCCCGACACCCGGCTCAACCTCGCCGACCACGATCTTCCCGTCGCGCACGAGGCGGCCGAGGGTCGCGTAGACCTGGCCGAACGGCAGCGGCTTGCCCCGGCTGAAGAAGGTGTCGTAGTCGCGCTTGAGGTCGTAACCGTGACTGGGCTCGCGGTCGAGCAGGCCGAGAAGGGCCATGGGAACACTCATGCCGAGACCATACCCCGAGGGTATACCTCGCGTATATACCTCGGGAGTAGGCGGCGATTTTCGATGTGGCGGGCGGTGACCTCAGGTGTGACCGGCATCACCGATCATATGTTCGAATACGAGTAACAGTCGTCGATCCCGCCGCGCTCAACAGAGCGGACAACGAAGATCAGCTGTTGTCCGCGCCGGGCCGCAGGGCCCGGCTCGTCCCTCCGACGGAAGGATCCAATGTCCTCCACCTCCGGACACCGCGTTCGTTGGCTCAGCGGGCTCGCGGGGAGCGCACTGGCCGTGACCACGGTGAGCCTGCTCGCCGCCACCCCCGCCAGCGCGGCCCCGCCCCGGGCCGACCTGGTGGTCGGCGCGAGCCTCGCCCCGACCGAGGTCCCCGACACCGGCGGCTCGTCCGCCGTCACCGTCGACCTCACGAACAGCGGCACCAGGGCCAGCCAGGACATCACCCTGGTGCTCTCCCTCTCCAGCGGCACCTGGTTCACCGACGGGTTCGTCATCCCGCCGAGCTGGAGCTGCACGTACGGCGACTCCGCGATCTGCACCCACGCGCCGCTCGCGGCCGGCGAGGCCGCCGAGCCGCTGCGCATCCCGTTCGGCGTGGGCGCCGGCACGGTCGGCGACGACGTGGTGGTGACCGCCGTGGTCAGCGGCGGCGCCGAGTCCTCCACCGCCAACAACACCGCCCAGGCGAGCCTGCGCTACATCCCCGGCACCGTGGACCTGCACTTCCTCAGCGAGTCACGCGAGGAGCAGCAGATCAACGGAGAGGTGACCGGCCTCAGCTCGTACGTCATCAACGACGGCACCTCGCCGTCGGGCGACCTGACCGTCACCGTGCCGCTGCCCGCCGGCACCGTCCGCTACAGCGAGACCACCGAGGGCTGGGCCTGCGACTTCGGTGACGACCTGGCCGCCGGCCAGCCGGGCTGGCGCTGCACCCACGCGCCCCTGCGTCCGGGCGAGAACAGCGCCGGCATCGACATCGCGGCGACCATCTCCGGCGCGGAGCCCGGCGACGTGATCGACCTGACCGCCACCCTGTCCACCACCACCCCCGAGACCAACCTGGACAACAACACCCTGCGCACCCGCGTCACCGTGCTCCAGCCGGCGACCGTGCGGGGCACCGTCTGGGTGGACAGCGACCGGGACGGCGTCCGCGACGCCGACGAGCCGGGCGCGCCCCCCGGCGAGCAGGGCATCTACCAGATCACGGTGGGCGGCCAGGGCTTCGGTGCCGTGGCCACCGTCAACGCCGACGGCACGTACACCGCGACGGTGCGGCCCGGCACCTACCAGACCGAGTTCTACATCCGTGACCCGTACAGCTTCATCAGCTCGCCCGACTCCGACGTCGTCTACTACCTGAACCAGACCGGCGGCTACAACAAGTACGGCCGCAGCGACTACTTCACCCTGGCCGGCGGCGAGGAGGCCGTCGTCGACGCGGGCGTGATCCGCTACTGACGTACTGCTGGAGCCCGGTGCCTCGGCCATCAGGCCGGGGCGCCGGGCTCCCGGCTGTCCGGCCCGCCGTCGTCCGCATGGTCACGCGCGCCTGACCTGGACCCCACCCCAGATGCCGTACGCGCGGACGCGGACGACCGGGTCCGACGGCGACGGCCTGCCCGGCTCGACCCGGCGCCCACCGAACAGGTGGAAGCCCTCGATCCGCACGTTGGTCTCGGCGGGTACCCGGAGCTTCACGCCGCCGGCGAGCGAGACCTTCGTCAGGGTCGTCACGGGCGCGAGGTCCGCGCCGGTGAGGTCGACGTCGGCGCCACCGATGGGGGTGACGACCACGGTGTTGGCGGCCGCGGCGCCGCGCTGCCGGTGGCCGCCGATGAGGGAGATCTGCCAGCTGGTCCGCTCGAGGGAGTTCGCGTTCGTCATGCTCTTGACGCTAGGTGCGCCGAGGTCCGGCCATAAGTGTCGTCAGTCGTGAATGGACCCGTGACAGTTGTCATGCCTGCGCCCGGTCCGCGCCGGGCCACCATCGGCTTGGTACCACACCCGTTGATCTCGACCTCACTGCTCGGACCGGAACGCGCGGCGTCGACAATGGTCCGATGACCACCCTGCGGACCGACCGGTTGTTACTACGCGGCTGGCGAGACGACGACCTCGACGCCCTCGCGGCCATCAACGCCGACCCGGAGGTCATGCGCTTCATCCTGGATGGCTCGGTGCGCGACCGTCGGCAGAGCGCCGAAGGCTTGCAGAAGATGAGGCGCCACTGGGAAGAGCGGGGATATGGCCTGTTCGCCGTCGAGGTTCGCGAGACCGGTGCGGTGATCGGCTGGGCTGGGCTCGCGGTACCCGAGTTCCTGCCGGAGGTGATGCCCGCTGTGGAGATCGGCTGGCGGTTGGATCGAGGATCCTGGGGGCATGGCTACGCCACGGAGGCGGCCAGTGCTGCCCTGCGGTTCGGCTTCGTCGACCGAGGCCTGGACCGCATCATCAGCATTCGCCACGTCGAGAACATCAGATCGGCGCGGGTCATGGAGAAGCTGGGACTCTCGTACGAGTTCACCACCGTCGTACCGGAGCACAACCAACCCGTCGCCATCCACGCGATCAGCCGCAGCGACTACCAGGCCCGCCTCGGTGGCTGACCTCCCGGGCCTCACCTCGGCCGCTGGGTGGCCGGCCGACTCCCGGCTGTCCGCGCCGCCGGCCGCCGTTGGCCTGGACGGGACGCCGTGCCATCGCGTGATCCTCGTCCTCCGTGTCGAACTCCTACCGGAGCCGACCGCCAGGGTGGCGGGGAGTGTTTCGTCCTGGACTGGATCAGCCGCCGCTGACCAGGCTCCGGCACAGTCGGCCGCTAGACTCCGCGCGTGCAGCATTGCCGAATTTCCTTCGTGAAACGCACAGCGGTCGGGGCGTTACTGCTGGTCTTGGGCGCGGCCGGCTGTGACTCCAAGGCGGAATCGTCCGCCGATGCCAGGTGGTCGGGCCCTGACACCGCCGCTACCGCGACCGCCTCCCACGCCGCTTCCTCCCCAAGTACCCGTGACGCCGACCCTTCCGCATCGTCCTCCCCCACGGTGGACGGGTCACGGGAGGCCGAAGCGCCGCAGAAGCCCACAACGACACAGAAGCCCAAAGCGCCACAGGAGACGGGGGCGCCGAGCGGGGGCGGCACCAAGTACGCGGCGTGTGCCGATGGTGACTGCAAAGTGTCCTTTTCCGGTTCGGTCGAATTCCCGCTCGCCGGGTGGACGGTGTCGTCCTCCGTGGAGGATGGCGGTGTGAGGGTGCGACTGACCCGCGCCAATGGCTTGGGCGGCGGTGGCGGCTTCATGGCAGGGCCCGGATGCAGTGTGGCGGTACACGCCGACGGCGGCGGGCGAGTCGGATGCGACCAACCCGGAGCCGAGCCCGACCCGGGAGGGTGGGTCGTACACCTGCTGGAACTGGACGGGCGCACCGCGGTCATCCGAGCGATCCTGGGCTGACTGTGAGGATCGCTGTCGCAGCCTGATCGTGCCGGGCTGTGGTCTGGTGGCCGTGCGTGTGACCCTTGGTCTGACTGGCTTCGTGCCTTTGAGCCGACTTGTCCACGCGCGGTCACCCGCCCCGGCCGGGTCTGCTGCATGGATAGATGACGCCTGATGTGGACTCAATGTGGCAGAATCCGAACCGCATTTCCGCAGCTCAGGGGCCGATCGTGACGCTATCAGCCGTACGCCGACGCATGCCCTGGCCCGCTTACCGCTGGTCACCGGCCACAGCGCCGCGAGATTGATCCATCGCTCTGGGTCTTGGCCGGTGCCGGATGCGCCGGGCGCTGCTCGTCTGGGCCCGCAACGTCCTGTACCTGACCGTCCAGATCGTCAAACGCACCGAGCCGGGCTTCGTCGTACTGCCGCGCTGGTGGGCGGTAGGGAGAACGTTCGCCTGGATCAGCAGCATCGCCGCTGCGCACGCGACTATGAGACCACGCCCGGCCGCCACAAGACCATGATCCACATTGCCATGATCATGGCAATGTCACGCCAACTCACCCGAACCGGCAACTGGTGACCGACGTTCCCGGACGTTCGCTCAAATCAGCCGTCGTCTCTAAGGGCCTGGGATGTGGTTCTCCCGATCGCGGCCATCTGCCGGTTGTCCGCCGAATGCGCCAGGAATATTAGGGCGAAGGCGGCTGCCCAGGCTCGTGCGCGAAGAACGAGTTCGCCGTCGACGTGCGTCGCGGTCGAGGCGTAGGCGGACCAGAAGCGTTCGCGAACGTGGCTGGGCAGGAGCATCCAGACCACCGCCAGGTCCGTCGCAGGATCGCCAGAGGTGATGTCGCCGAAGTCGATGACGGCCCGGACCCGCCCGTCATGCACGAGGAGGTTGGCTGGGTGAAGATCCCCGTGCAGCCACGCGGGCGGGCCCGCCCACCTGCGTGCTGAACGTCCGGCCTCCAGCGCCTCGAGCAGGTGCGTGACGTCCTCGACGCGTGCCACCGCGGACGCGTTGCGGCTGTCGACGTGTTCACGGTCAGCCAACGGCACGCCACGAAATGTGTTCCGAGGCGCGTTCGGCGGCGCGGGCTGATGCAGCGCACCCAGGAACCTTCCGAGTGCACCTGCGACGGCGGCATGGGCGACGTCGGCATCCTTACCCGTGTCGGACACCGCAGGAACGCCGGGGAAGTACGGTGTCAGGCTCCAGGGAAAGGGGTAGGTGCTCGAAGGCGCCCCCGTTCGGATCGGGACAGGAACCGGCAGCGGAAGGTGCGGGGCCAGCACTGGCAGCCATACCTGCTCGGCCACCACCAGTTGAGCCGAAGCCTCGCGACGCGGCAGCCGCGCCAACAGGTCATCGCCGACTCTGGCCATCACGTTGTCCCAGCCATGCGCGAGGAGCCTGACCGGTTGCCCGGCGAGGTCGGGATGCTGCTCGCACAGCAGATTCGCGATATCAGCGGCGGAGAGGGTGACTTCCGATGCGGGCATCTGCGACACGGACAGAAGACTGCCACAAAGAAACGTCCGCTCACGGCGCGGATATGGCGCGGGACCAGTTCAGTCAGGGCGCCAGCAGCCCACCGAGCGTACGGCCGGCGTCGGCGCAGCGCCAGAAACAAATCCCGGGACGCCGCTTCGGGACCGCTTGCACGAGCCGGGCCCAACCCGGAGGCGTAGCAGCCGTCAGCGCACGACGACGGGCGCGCCACTCGGACGTCCACGTTCCCCCAGGTCACGGCGCGATTGCCAAGGCGGTTCGCGTATGCCCGTCCGGTTTCGCGTTCTCCCAGTTCACGTGCCATGGGTGGGCCGCCAGGGACTCGAACCCTGAACCTATGGATTAAAAGTCCACAGCTCTGCCATTGAGCTAGCGGCCCGCGCGCTCAGGTTACCGGACCGCCTCCCAAGCCGCCTCGACGTGGACCCGGGGGTGTCCGTACCGGCAGCGCCGTACCCGCCCGCCGCCAGGCATGACACCGACCGGCCGGGGGAACTGACCGGACATGCGGTTGACCAGCACGCCGGCCGTGGCGGCGTCGAGCGAGGAGATCGGCCCGGACGGGGCACGGGCGCCGGGCGGTGAGGTGCACGCCTGGCTGCCGGGGCAGAACCAGACCGTCTGCGGGCTGCCGCTGAGCCGTACGCGACTGCGCCGCTTTCCGCACGTCCGGTTCGACTTCTCCTCGACGGATGTGCTCACCGCGGCGGACGCGGTCGGCCGGATCTGCCCGCGCTGCCTGGCCGCCACGGAGGGCCGCCGCCGGGACGAGAAGCATCGCTGGGTGCGCCACGCCCCGCGTCCCTGACGGCAACCCACCAATGGGGCACGTATAGGGGCGGTCTGGGCGGGTACGGGGCGGACATGCGGATCGTGGTGGTCGGTGCGAGCGGCAACGCCGGAACGGCCCTGCTGCGTCGGCTGCGCCGGGAGCGGGGAGTCGAGCTGGCGGGGGTGGCCCGCCGGCTGCCCGGCGCGGACGCCGGTGAGCCGTACGACCAGGTGGAGTGGCACTCCTGCGACGTCGGGCTGCCCGGCGCGGCCGACCAACTCGCCGAGGTGTTCGCCGGCGCCGCCGCGGTGGTGCACCTGGCCTGGCAGATCCAGCCCAGCCACGACCAGCGGGTGCTGCACCGGACCAACGTCGGGGGCAGCCACGCGGTCATCGACGCGGTGGTCCGGGCCAGGGTGCCGGCCCTGGTGTACGCGTCGTCGGTCGGCGTGTACGCGCCCGGCCCGAAGGATCATCCGGTGAGCGAGCGCTGGCCGGCGACCGGGGTGGCCGCGTCGTCGTACAGCCGGGACAAGGCCGAGGTGGAGGCCCTGCTCGACCGGGCCGAGCGGGAGCATCCGGAGCTGCGGGTGGTGCGGATGCGGCCCGGCCTCAACTTCCAGCGCGACGCCGCCACGGAGATCAGCCGCTACTTCCTGGGGCCGCTGGCGCCGGTGCGGCTGCTCCGGTACGGCCGGATCCCGCTGGTGCCCACCAACCGCCGGCTGCGGATGCAGGCGGTGCACACGAACGACGTCGCCGAGGCGTACGCCCGGGCGGTCCTGGGTGACGCGCGCGGCGCCTTCAACCTGGCCGCGGACCCGGTGCTGACCCCGGAGCTGGTTGCCCGCCACTTCCACGGCTGGACGGTGCCCGTCGCGGCACCGCTGCTGCGTGTCGCGGCGGCGCTGAGCTGGCGCGCCCGGTTGCAGCCGGTCGACGGGGGCTGGGTCGAGCTGGCGTTGAACGTGCCGCTGATGTCGAGCGAGCGGGCCGAGAGCGAGCTGGGCTGGCAGCCGCGCGTCGACGCCCTCAGTGCCCTGAAGGAACTGTTCGCCGGCATGGCCGAACGTGCCCACACGGCGAGCCCGCCGATGTCCGGCGCGCCCGACCTGCCGGGCCGCCCCGGCGCCCTCCTCCGCGGCACTCCGGCGGGCCACACCAACCCCTACTGAGCACCCGACCCGGGCCGGGCGCCGGTGATCATGAAGTTGTTGCCGCGACACGCCGAAGCAGCGGGCAATAACTTCATGATCAACGCGTCCAACCCCGCCCGACCCCGCCCGACCCCGCCCGGCTCCACCGAACCCCAGCGAGGGCGCGCGGGCGGAGGCGGCCTCCGGTCAGCTCAGGCGGGAGCCGGGGGTGGACGGGTTGCGGGCGCCGAGGAAGAAGATCCCCGGGTAGCCGCGCGTCTCGAACTGGCCGCTGCGGTTGCGTCGCAGCGTGGAGTTCTCGATGGTCATGGTGCCGGTGCGGTCGTTGCTCACGAAGAAGATCGCGCCGCCGCCCTCGTTGGCCCGGTTGTTCTCGATCACCGTCCCGGCGATCCGCACCGTGAACCGGTTGCCGTCGCAGTAGATCGCGCCGCCGCTGCCGCCGCCGGGCGTGCCAGCCTTCGCCGGATTGGCGCCGTTGCCGATCGCCTCGTTGCCGGTGAACAGGCTGTTCAGCACGGTCCACGAGACGCCGATGCCGCTCAGCGCCCCGCCGTTGGCGCACGAACCCTTCTCGAAGGTGCTGTTCACGACGTACACCGGCTTGTTGTCGTACTGGCTCAGCACCCGCAGCGCCGCGCCGCCCAGGTCCGGCCCCGTCCGGTCGCAGCGGTTGCTGACGAACCGGCTGTTGACCACCTTGACCCGGCCACCCCGTACGAAGATCGCCCCACCGCCGCCACCCTCGGCCTGCTCGCCCGTCG
This sequence comes from Micromonospora costi, assembly GCF_003626655.1. Taxonomy (GTDB): domain Bacteria; phylum Actinomycetota; class Actinomycetes; order Mycobacteriales; family Micromonosporaceae; genus Micromonospora; species Micromonospora costi. The sequence continues at coordinate 2,242,454 of NZ_RBAN01000001.1, read as the reverse complement.
AGTTGCCGTCGGCGAAGGTGATGTTCTGGACGGTGAGCTGCGGGTGGTCCTGGTTCTGGCAGTGCGAGGTGGTCCAGCCCTGTGCCTCGTCGCAGGTGTTCATGTAGAGGATCCGGCGCTTGCCCTGCCCGCTCAGGGTGACCTTGCCGCCGCCGTCGAGCACCACCTTCGGCCCGTTGGCGTTGCGCACCTTCGCGGTGGCCGTCATCCGGATCGTCACCGGGTCCGGCCCGCAGTCGAACGTGATGACGCCGCCGGCCGCGACGGCCTTCACCACGGCCGCCGACGTGCAGCTCGCCGGGGTGCCGGTGCCGACGGTCCGGGTCGGTCGGGAGGTGTCCACCGCCCGCGCCTCCGCCGGCACCGACGCGCGACCGGCCGGGTTGCCGGCCCGGAACGTGGTGGCCGGCCGCCGCGACGGCGACGGGCTCGCGCCCGGGCCGCCGAGCCCGGTCCGGGCCACCGGGGCCGCCGCCTGCTCGCCGGTCGGGAAACCGGCGGTGGCCGAGGGCGTGCCCGAGGGCGGCGGCGCGGCGCCGCGGTCACCCGAGCCGCAGGCCGGCAGGCCGGCCACTGCGACGCCGAGGGCGAGCAGGACGAGGACGGGCTTGGCGCGCACGCACCGATGCTAGGAGCGGACGGGGCATAACAGCGCCGCGCCGGGCTGGCTTAACCCGAAGCTAAGCCGACCGCGACCGGATCGATGCCGGCCGCGGGTTGCGCACCGCGCGGGGCCGGGCAGGATCGCGCAGCGCGCAGTGCCGAAAGCGGCCGCATACCGCGCGGTGCCGATCGCCGCTCAGTGGAGCGAGAGGGCGTACGCCGAGGAACCCGACCACCGTGATGAGCCCGACCAGCAGATGGGCGTTCTCGAACGCCTCGGGGACCATCGTGTCGGTGATCATCGCGAGGATCGCCCCGGCGGCGAGCGCGGTGATCGCGGCCAGCACGGCCGGCGGCGCGTCGCCGAGCGCTGCCCGACCGACCAGCGCGGACAGCCCGCTGAGCAGCGCGATCCCGGTCCACAGCAGGAAGACGAACCGCCCGCTGCGGCCCGCCCGCCGCATGCCCGCCGCGCTGGACAGGCCCTCCGGCACGTTGCTGAGGAACACCGCGGCCACCGTGACCACGCTGACCCCGTTGCCGGCCAGCAGGCTCGCGCCGATCACCACCGATTCCGGTACGCCGTCGAGCACCGCGCCGATCGCGATGGCCGAGCCCGAACCGGGAAGCTCCTTCTCGGACGGCTGCCGGTCGCCGGAGCGCTTTCGGTGCCGCGCGCCGCGCCGGGCCAGGGCCAGGTTGGCGAGGGTGTACGCGACGGCGCCGCCCGCCGCGCCGAGGGCGGTCGGCAGGATCCCGCCCCGCTCGTGCGCGTCGGCGATCAGTTCGAACGAGACGGCGGAGAGCAGTACGCCGGCGCCGAACGCCATGATCGACGCGATCATCCACCGGGGCACGCGGGCGTACCAGCCGCCCGCCGCCCCGAGCAGCAGGGCCGACCCGGCCAGCAGCCCCCAGCCCCCCGCCTGCAACCACTCCGGCACTCCGGGACCGTACCCGCCGGGTGGACGGCGGCAAACCGGAGATCGCCGGTCAGAAGTCGGCGAACAGGTACGGGACCCGGCGCGGGAAGATCCGGCGCAGCTCGGCGGCCGCTTCCGCCGGGACGTCACCGAGCCCGCGCAGGTGCACCTCGACCGGGTCGAGCACCCCGTACGCCAGGGCGGACAGTCCGGCGGCCGTGAGCGTGGCGGCCGGCGCGGCGCTACCGGCCGGGGTGGCGCCGCCGGCCGTCGCGGCGCGCAGCTCCAGCGAACCGGTCGTGCCGTCCAGCAGGTGCGCCCCGGCCAGCCACCGGTCACCGGTCAGCTCCACCCGTACGCGGCCCGGGCCGGCCGGCAGCCCGGTCAGCGCGTCCAGCGCGAGCAGCCGCGCCATCGGAGCCGACGAGCCGGGCCGGGCCACCCGCGCCTCGACGTGCACGTCCAGGTCGGTGAGCCAGAGTTCGGGCAGCTCGTCGGCGGCCACCCCGACGCTGACCCGCTCCACCTGGTCGACGTGCCGGGCGAAGAACTGCAACAGCAACGACCGGGCGTACGGGTCGTCGGCGAGCAGGTCGTCGGCGATCAGCTCGCCGCCGTGGTCGTCGATCCGGTACGTGACCGCACCGGTCACCACCCCGTCGACGCGAGCCGTCAGCAGCCAGCGCTCGTCGAGGTCGCGCAGCTGCGCGGCCCGGTAGTCGGGGAAGAGCGCGAAACCGTGCCGGTCGCGCAGGCAGCGCTCGGTGAACTCGCGCCACGCCTTGTACCCCGCGCCGATCCGCTCCCAGCCCACCTCGCCGGGAAGGTCGGCGCCGAGCAGCGGCCCGAGGTCGGCCGGGGAGAAGGTGACCGTACGCGGCTTGGGCAGCCCGACGTAGCCGAACCGGGCGTAGAAGCTGGGCCGGAACGGGTACAGCGCGGTCAGCAGGTGCCCCTCGTCGCGCATCTCGTCGAGGAGCTGGTGCAGCAGCGTGCGTACGTGCCCCTGCCGGCGGGCCAGCGGGTGGCTGGCCACCCCGGCGACACCGGCCATCGGCAACACGGCGCCGCGCAGGTTCTGCCGCATGGGAATTGCCGTGGCGGCGGCCAGCGTGGTGCCGTCCTCCTCGGCGATGAGCGTCCGGTTGCCCTCGTTGTAGGGCAGGTAGCCGCGGAACTCCTCGGCCCGGCGCGCGCTGCGCGGCGACGCCTCGAAGGCGTACGCCCCGAGCGCGAAACTGGTGGTGAGACGCTCCTCGGAGCTGATCCGGCGGACGCCCACGGTCACGCCACCAGGGTGACGTCGGAGACGACCACGGTCACGTTGTCCGGCGCGCCGGCCTGGTGGGCGAGCTTGACGAGCTGCTCGCCGCACAGCTGCCGGTCGCCGTACGCGCCGAGGGTCACCGCGATCGCCTCGTCCTCCACGTAGTCGGAGAGGCCGTCGCTGCACAGGAGCAGCCGGTCACCGGCCTGGACGGTGAGCGTGCCGATCGTCGGCGTGCTGTCCGCGCCCTGCACGGCGCGGGTCACCAGGGATCGTTGGGGATGGTGGCGGGCCTGCTCGGGCGTGAGCGCCCCCTGGTCGACCAGCGCCTGCACGAACGTGTCGTCCCGGGTGAGCTGGGTCAGCTTCGTGTCCCGCAGCAGGTAGCAGCGGGAGTCGCCGACCTGCGCGAGGACCAGCGTGTCGCCGGCCAGCAGCGCGGCGGTCAGCGTCGTACCCATGCCCTCGCGCGCTGGGTCGACGGTGATGGCGGCGTGGATGCGCTGGTTGGCGGTGCTCACGACGGCGCGCAGCGCGTCCGCGGCGGGGTCCGGGTCGGTCGGCGGCGTCAGCTCGTCGAGGATCCGGATGACGATCTCACTCGCCACCTCTCCCGCGGGCAGGCCGCCCATGCCGTCGGCGACGGCGACCAGCCGGTCACCGGCGAGGGCGGAGTCCTCGTTGTTGGTCCGGACCAGACCGATGTCGTTGAGGATGGCCGAGCGGAGGATCAACGTCATGCGACTAGCTTGCCAAGAACACCCCACCCGCGTCTCTACGCACTACTGCGTAGGGTTGGGGAATGATGCCGGTGTCCATGGTCGGGCGCGCCCGTGAGCTGGCTGAGCTCGACCGGGCGTGGTCCACCGTGGTGGCCGGAAAGCGGTCCGCACCGACCGTCGCGGTGATCACCGGCGGCGCGGGCGTCGGCAAGAGTCTGCTGGTCGCCGCCGCCCTGGACGCCTTCGCCCCGCGCCCGGCCGTGGTGCTCTCCGGCACGGCGCGGGTGCACAGCCCCGCCCCCTACGACTGGCTCGCCGCGGTGCTCAGCGGGCGGGACACCGCCCGGCTCGACCTTCCGCCGGACGCGCTCGCCTGGCTGGCGCAGCACCCCACCGCGCCCCGCGAGCGGTACGCGCCGGGCGCCCTGCTGCGTCTCGCCGTGCGGACCGTCCGCCTGCTGGTCGGCGCCGGGCCGGCCGTCCTGCTGGTGGAGGACCTGCACGCGCTCGACCCGGCCAGCCTGAACCTGATCGGCGAGCTGGCCACCGCTGCCGAACTGCCCGCCCTGCTGGTGGTGGCGACCCGGCCCGCCGCGGAGGCGCTCGCACCGGACCTCGCGGTCCGCGCGCTGTCCCGGCTCTGCGGCGTACGCGGCGCCGTCCGCCAGCACCTCGGGCCGCTGCGCCCGGCCGACGTCGCCGAGGTGCTGACCCAGGTGTACGGCGGGCCGCCCCCGCCCGCCCGGCTGGTGACCGCCGTCTGGCGGCGTACCGGCGGCAACCCGTACGCGTTGACCGAGCTGCTCGCCGCGCACTCCGGCCAGGGTCCCGAGTCGCTGCTCCGGCCGGCGCCGGCACCCCGGCCGGCGGTGTCGTCACGGACTGCGGTGTCGCCACTGCCTGGGTCGTCGTCACGGGGGTCGTCGTCACGAACGGCGGAGTCCGGTCCGGTGGAGGCGGAACTGACGGGCCGCGAGATCGAGGTGCTCGGCTGCCTGGTCGCCGGCATGTCGAACAAACAGGCCGCGAAGGCGCTCGGCATCTCGGTGCGGACGGTCACCGTGCACGTGTCGAATCTGCTGCGCAAGACCGGCTCGTCGTCCCGGACGGAGGTCGCGCTCTGGGCCGTACGGCATCGGCTCGCGACGCCCGCGCCCGTCGACGGCTGACCGTCCCCGGCGGCGGTCGGCGCTCCGCCGCTCTCGTCAGGCGCGCGGGTAGCGCAGCAGCAGGCTGGCGGCGACCTCCTCGTCGCCGACCGCCGTGTAGCTGTGCGGCACGTCCGACGTCCAGCGCAGGTACCCGCCCGCCGCGGCGGTCGCCGGAGCGTCCACGGGCCCGGCGCGCAGCACACCGGAGAACACCGTGATGTGCTCGGTGACACCGGGCTGGTGCGCCGGGGAGAGCTGCCCCGGGCCGGGGGCGACCCGCATCCGGTACAGCTCGTAGGTGGCGTCGGCGTCCGCGAACACCTCGAGCAGGGTGGCGTGCACCGCGGCGCCGTGCACGGTCGGCGTGGCGGCCGGCTCGGCGAGCACCGTGGCCAGCGGCACGCCGAGCTGGGCGGTGACCGCGTAGAGCGTCTCGATCGTCGGGTTGCGGGTGCCGTTCTCCAGGCCGGAGAGGGTCGCCTTGCCTATGCCGGCGAGCCGGGCCAGGGCTGAGAGCGAGATTCCCCGCTCCTCGCGCAGGCCGCGTACCCGGGCGCCGATCATGGCGGGGTCGGCGTCGAGGGGGCGGCGGTCTGGTGGCGGCTGGGGCACCCCGCTATGGTGCTACAGACCATCGTTCCGTAAACGGAACGGGCCCGGCCTGGGAGGTGTGCGTTGGCGGGACGTGTCCAGCCGGTGCTGGCTGGCGTGGTGACCGCGCTGGTCGGTTTCGCGAGCTCGTTCACGGTCGTCCTCGCGGGGCTGCGCGCCGCCGGGGCGGACGCCGGGCAGGCCGCCTCAGGGTTGCTGGCGCTCTGCGTGGCGTCCGGGCTCGCCGCCGCCTGGCTGGGGCTGCGCCACCGGCTGCCGATGAGCGTCGCCTGGTCCACGCCGGGTGCGGCGCTCCTTGTGGCGACCGGCCCGGTGCCCGGCGGCTGGCCGGTCGCCGTCGGCGCGTTCCTCGTCTCCGGTTTGCTGATCGTGGCGGCCGGCCTCATCCCGCCGCTCGGCCGGGCGGTGGCGGCCATCCCGAAGCCGGTCGCCGGCGCGATGCTCGCCGGTGTGCTGCTGCCACTGTGCACGGCGCCGGTACGCGCCCTCGTCGAGGTGCCCCGGCTGGCCGGCCCGGTGGTCGTCGCCTGGCTGCTGCTGCACCGGTACGCCCGACGCTGGGCGGTGCCCGGCGCCCTGGTGGTCGCGGTGGTGGCGATCGCCGTGACCGCCCGCGGCACGGGTCTGGGCGCGGTCGGGCTGCGACCGTCGGTCGAGCTGACCGCGCCGGCCTGGAACGTGTCCGCCCTCGTGGGGGTGGCGCTGCCGCTGTTCCTGGTCACCATGGCCGCGCAGAACGTGCCCGGAATGGCGGTGCTCGTGAACTACGGCTACCGGCCGCCGTTCGGCGCCGCGCTGCGCGCCACCGGGCTGGCCGCTCTGCTGGCCGCACCGGCCGGCGGGCACGGGGTGAACCTCGCGGCGATCACCGCCGCCCTGGCGGCCGGCCCGGACGCGCACCCCGACCCGGACCGCCGGTGGATCGCCTCGGTGACCGCCGGTGGCGGGCTCGCACTGCTCGGGCTGGGCGCCGGGGTGGCCACCGCGCTGGTGACGACCGCGCCACCCGTGCTGATCGAGGCGGTCGCCGGGCTGGCGTTGCTCGGGGCGCTGGCCACCGCGCTCGCCTCGGCGGTGACCGAGCCGGAGGGACGCGAGGCAGCCGTGGTGACGTTCGTGGTCACCGCCTCCGGGGTGACCCTCGTGGGCGTGGGCGGCGCCTTCTGGGGACTGGTCGCGGGCTGCCTGATGCTCCTGCTCTTCCGCCGCCGAACCACCGCCTCCCGTGGCCCCACCGAGCCCGGGCCCACCGAGGCCACCGAGTCCGCGGGTCCGGCAGGGTCTACGGGGCCTGCTGGGTCCGCGGGGCCGTCCGGGTCCACGTCGGACCCGGACTCGTCGCTGCTGAGCCGACGCTGACCCGCCTCGCCGAAACCAAGTCGTGACCGGTGCGGCTACCTCAGGCCCAGTGACCTACGTGGTCCGACCGGGCGACCGGGCGACCGGGTCCGGTCTCTGCGCACTGTCGAGCTGCCCCAGATCTGGGGCACGCAACCCAGAGCCCGCTCGGCGTTCGTGAGGCGTGGGCATGGTGCCGCACGCCAGCCCAGCCCCGCCCTTGCCTCCCGACCCCGCCGATCATGCAGTTGTGGTGGTGGATAAAAGGGCTATACAGCAACTAATCGCCAACCATAACTGCATGATCGGCGGGGTGGGGGGGTACGGCGTGAGGATGCGATGGCGAACTGCCCCAGAAATGGGGCAGCTCGACAGTCTCCGCGATGACGGGTTGCGGTCACGGCTGGCGCAGATGCCGGGGACCCGGCCCGGCACCGCTGCCGTGGCCCGCCCGGCCGGGAATCCCCGTGTCACGGCTCCCATCGACCGGGCTTCCGTCGGCCGGGGCTTCCGTCGGCCGGGGCTCCCATCGACCGGGCTTCCGTCGGACGGGGCGGGGTCACGGGGAGGGCGGGGTTACTCCTCCTCGGGTAGGTCGCTGACCGGTACGTCCAGGCGTACCTGGCCGTCGGTGACCGTGGCGATCCAGTCGGCCGGTACGTAGACCGCGCCGGTGTCGCTCAACTCGGTGGTGACCTTCAGGTACCCGCCGTGCAGGAGCCGGGCCGCGACGTCGGCCGGCACGTCCGGTTCCTCGACCGCGGTCGACTCGATCAGCTCGTCGAGGCTGCTGCCCGGGTCGGTCGTCGGCGTCTGCACGGTCACCGCGTTCGGGTCACCCCGCTGGACGAGATCCACCGTGCCGACCTCGGTACCGTCGGCATCGATCACCGGCATGCCGGTGGTGATCCGGGAGATGGTCGCCTGCTGGTTGCCCTTCTGCTCCATTCAGCGCCGGTTCCCGGGGTGGCTCGCCGCTAAACGCCGTCCCGGTCCCACCGCCCGCCGGGCGGCCGGGGCGATAGCTCCCGCCAGGTGTCGGTGCCTTCGAGCAACGCCCGGACCGTCTCCTCGGCCTCGTCCGCACTGCCGTACTCGTAGAAACGGGAGATCCCCTCGGCGCCGCCGGCCCGCTGCTCGACGTGCCACCGGTCGGCGTCGACGCGCAGGAACACGTCCCGCCGCGCCAGCCGCCCCCATTTCCCGTTCCACCAGTGCTTTCGCTGCTCCATGCGCGGACTCTATCGAACACACGTACGAGAATGTGCGGCCCCTGCGGGAATCCCACAGGGGCCGGTGTGCCGTTGCCGGGTTCAGCGCGGCATGGGGGGTTCGTTCCGCCGTCCGAGCACGTCGTCGAGCGCTCCGCGCTGCTGGCCGGGCGTCCGGTGACCGGCTGCGACCAGCGCGTCTCGGATCTCGGTGAGCAGCTTGATCTCCTCGCTGGGCGCCGCCGGCGGCGGCTCCTCGCCCCGGCGCCGCCGCTCGGCCAGCTTGTTCATGGGGAACACCACGAGGAAGTAGAGCACCGCGGCGGTCAGCAGGAACGTGATCAGGGCATTGAGGAAATCGGCCCAGGTCACGAGGTTGCCCTTGCTGATCTCCCAGGCCCCGGCGAACTGATCCTCGCCGCCGCCCACGAACTTGATGATCGGCTTCAGGAACGAGTTGGTGAAGGCGGTGACCACGCCGGTGAACGCGGCACCGATGACGACGCCGACCGCCAGGTCGACGACGTTTCCGCGCATGATGAAGTCTTTGAAGCCCTTGAGCATCCGCACTCCCGTGCTGTCCGGTTTTCCGTCCGGGACAACCTATGCCCCGGCCGGCGGCTCCAGGAAAGCCCCGGCCTCACGGGCCGCCCGCTCCGGATCGCCGGCCCGGATCGCGTCCACCATCCGCGAGTGGTCGACGTGCCGCTCCGGCGTCAGGGCCCCACCCATGGCCTGGGCGAGGCTGCTGCGCAGGGCGGTGCCGACCGAGGCGTACAGCTCGGCGAGCATGGGATTGTGCGCGGCGGCGACCACCGCCCGGTGCAGGACGAGGTCGGCCTCGACGAACTCCTCGGCACGGCCGCCGCGCCACGCCGCCTCGCGGGCCGCGAGCGCGTCGTCGAGGGCGGCCAGGTCCTCGGGCGTACGCCGGAGCGCGGCGAGTCGGGCCGCCTCCACCTCGAAGGCGCGGCGTACCTCGATCACCTCGGTCATCCGGTCGTCGGTGAGCCGGCGGGCCACGACGGGGGCCAGCTCGTCGGTCGACACCACGTACGTCCCGGAGCCCTGACGGCACTCGAGCACCCCGGCGTGCTGGAGCGCCCGGACCGCCTCCCGGACGGTGTTGCGCCCGACCCCGAGCGCGGCGACCAACTGCGGCTCGGTGGGGATGCGGCTGCCGACGGGCCACTCGCCGGCCAGGATCCGCTCCCTGAGCTGGGCGATCGTCTCGCGTATCCGCTGGCCGCGCGGGGGCACGGGTGGGGAATCTGCCGATCGTGGCACTGGTTACATCACCGGCCCCAAATTCATCCCATGATTGTAGGTTCGACGGTATGACTCCGCCACCCACGGGCACCGCTGACCCCACGCTCGTTCCTCCAGCGGCCGACCCAGGGTCAGCTCCGGCCCGCCCGGGCTCAGCTCCAGCCGGCCCGGGCGCGTCTGCGACCAGCCCGTCGAGCCCGGTGGCCGGCGCCGCCCTGGTGCTGGTCGGCATGCTGCTCGTGGCGCTCAACCTGCGCGCCGCCATCACGAGCCTCGGCGCCCTGCTGGACGAGGTCCGCGACGGCATGGGCCTCTCCGGGGCGATGGCCGGCGTCATCACCACCCTGCCCGCCGTCGCCTTCGGCGTGTTCGGCGCGCTCACCCCCCGGCTGGTCCGCCGGAACCCGCCCGCCCGCCTGCTGGTGGTGGCGATGGTCCTGCTCGCCGCCGGGCAGCTGCTCCGGGTCGGCACCGGCTCCACGGTGGTCTTCTTCGCCGGCAGCGCCGTGGCGCTGGCCGGGGTCGCGGTGGCGAACGTCCTGCTGCCGCTGCTGGTCAAGCAGTACTTCCCGCACCGGATCGGGCTGGTCACGGGGGCGTACTCGATGACGCTCACCACCGGCGCGGCGGCCGCCGCCGCCACGACCGTGCCGATCGCCCACCTGCTCGGCTCCTGGCGGGCCGGGCTCGCTGTGTGGGCCGGGCTGGCCGCGGTGGCCGTACTCCCGTGGCTGCCGCTGGCGCTGCGGGGCGGCGCGGCCCGGCGGGCCGGCACCGCGACGGCGGCCGGGTCCGCCCCGGCACGGATCCGCCCGGCGCGGACCCGGCTCGGCTGGGCCATGGCGATCTACTTCGGGACCCAGTCGCTCAGCGCGTACGCGATCATGGGCTGGCTCGCCCAGCTCTTCCGGGACGCCGGGTTCGCGCCGGAGCAGGCCGGTCTGCTGCTCGCCGGTGTGACCGCGCTGGGCGTGCCGATCGCGCTGCTCATGCCGACGTACGCCGGCCGGCTCCGCTCGCTGCGCCCGCTGATGCTGACGCTCTCCGCCGCGATGGCGATCGCCTACCTCGGGATCGTGGTGGCGCCGCACCGCGGGGCGCTGCTGTGGGTGGTGCTGCTGGCGATCGGGCAGAGCGCCTTCCCGCTGGCCCTGGCCGTCATCGGCATGCGGGCGCGGACCACGGAGGGCACGGTGGCCCTCTCCGCGTTCACCCAGGGCGCCGGCTACCTGATCGCGGCCGTCGGCCCTCTGCTGGTCGGCATCCTCTACCAGGCCACCGGCGGCTGGACCGTGCCGATCGGCTTCCTTGTCGTCGCGCTCGCGGCGCAGACGGCCGCGGGCATGGTGATCGCCCGTCCCCGGCACATCGAGGACGAGCGCTGAGCGGAACCGGTCAGGAGGAGGCCGGGGTGGGATCGCCCGCGACGGCCTGCTCGACCGTCGGGTACGTCTGGAGCACCTCGACCAGGCCACTGACCTCGAGGATGCGCAGCACCCCGCGCTGCGGGGCGGCCAGCCGGACCACGCCGCCGGCCTCGTCGCAGCTGTTCTTGGCCCGTACGAACACCGACAGCCCGGTCGAGTCGCAGAAGGAGACCTCCGCCAGGTCGAACACCAGACGGCTGCGCCCCTTGTCGAGCAGGTCGGTGATCTGGTCCTGCAGTTGCGGTGCGGTCGCCATGTCCAGCTCGCCCGCGACCGACACGACGACCATGTCGCCGCGTTGTTCCGTGTGCACCGTCAAGGACATTCGCCAGACCTCCTGTTATCGGTGGAACGGTATCCCACGATCGGGGTCTGAGGCAGAACGGGAGCGGTCATCTGGTGGCTCTCGTCATTCCGTTGCCTCAGAGCAAGTAGTTCGGCAGGCCCCGGTGATAGAGTCCGGCCGGTCCGGGTCGAGGGGGGTTTGGTAATGGCATTGGGTGCCGAGGCGAGCGGCCGGCTCGCGGCCCTGCTCAGGGACAACGCCGAGCAGGTCACGAAGCGCTGGACGGAGATCGTCGCAGCGTCGCTCCGCGGCCGGCTCAGCCAGGCCGAGCTGCGCCGGCAGCTCGAGGAACTGCACCGCGCCCTGGTCGCCACCGGCGAGCAGGGGACCATCGACCTGGACACCGAGCACGCCACCGAGCTGCGCGCGGTGCTCGCCGAACTGTCCCGGGGCTGGGCCCGGCAGGGCTTCTCGGCCACCGAGACCGCGATCGCGGTCTTCGCCCTCAAGGATGCGCTCCTGGAGTTGATCGAGGCCCGGGGTGGCGAGGGCGCGCTGCGCGACTACGTGGCGTTCGCCGGCCTCATCGACCAGATGGGCCTGTTCACCTTCGAGAGCTTCGTCCGCACCCGGGAGAGCCTGATCGCCGACCAGGCGGAGCAGCTGCTCGAACTCTCCACGCCGGTGGTGAAGCTCTGGGAGGGCGTGGTCGCCGTGCCGCTGGTCGGCACGCTCGACTCGGCCCGGGCCCAGGTGGTCATGGAGCGGCTGCTCCAGACGCTGGTCGACACCGGCTCGCCGTACGCGATCATCGACATCACCGGCGTCCCGGCCGTCGACACCCAGGTCGCCCAGCACATCCTGAAGACGGTGGTGGCCGCCCGGCTCATGGGCGCGGACTGCATCATCTCCGGCATCCGACCGCAGATCGCCCAGACGATCGTGGCCCTCGGGATCGAGTTCGGCGACATCGCCACCAAGGCGAGCCTCGCCGACGCGCTCCGGCACGTGCTGCGGCTCTCCGGGGTCGAGACCGCCCGTCGCCAGTCACGCCGGGACGCCTGATGGAGCGCGTGCCGATCCTCAAGATCGGCGACATCCTGCTGGTCTCGATCCAGGTCGACATGTCCGACCAGACGGCCCTCCAGCTCCAGGAGGATCTCGCCGAGCGGATCGTGGCGACCGGCAGCCACGGCGTGATCATCGACATCACGGCGCTGGACATCGTCGACTCGTTCGTCGGGCGGATGCTCTCCACCATCGCGTCGATCTCCAAGGTCCTCGACGCCGAGACGGTCGTGGTGGGGATGCGGCCGGCGGTCGCCATCACCCTCGTCGAGCTGGGCCTGTCGCTCAACGGCATCCGTACGGCGCTCAACGTCGAGCGGGGCATGGAGCTGATTGCGGCGGCCCGAAGCGACGAGTTCGAGGAGGACGACCAGCTCGACGACGCCGCGGACGCCGAGACGACGGCGTCGCCATGACCGCGGGAGTCGACCTGGGCCACCCGCAGGCGCAGGCGATCCAGAGCGACGAGGACGTCGTACGCGTCCGGCAGCTGGTGCGTACGGTGGCGGTGGCCGCGAAGCTGTCGCTGGTCGACCAGACCAAGCTGGTGACCGCGGCCAGCGAGCTGGCCCGCAACACGCTGGTCTACGGCGGTGGCGGCACCGTCGAGGTGACGACGGTGGACAACGGCCGCCGCCGGGGGGTGCGGATCCTGTTCGCCGACTCGGGGCCCGGCATCGTCGACCTGGATCTGGCCCTCACCGACGGCTACACCACCGGGGGCGGTCTCGGCCTCGGGCTGAGCGGCGCGCGCCGGCTCGTCGACGAGTTCGAGATCGACACCGGCGCCGGCAAGGGCACCCGGGTGACGGTCACCAAGTGGGCCCGGTGAACGAGGACGCCGTCGCGGAACGGGGAGCCTGGTTCCGGGTCGAGGCGGGCAGCACGGGCAGTGCCGTCCGGCGTGCCGCCGAGCGGCTCGGCCACCATCTGCAACTGGGTGAGGCCCGCACCGCCGATCTGGCCATCGTGACCGCCGAGCTGGCCAGCAACCTGGTCAAGCACGCCGACGACGGTGTGCTGCTGCTCCGCCCGGTGCGCCGCGAGCGCGAGGCGGGCGTGGAGCTGATCGCCATCGACTCGGGGCCCGGCATGGCGGACCTGACCGTCTCCTCCCGGGACGGGCACTCCACCGTCGGCACCCTGGGCATCGGCCTCGGTGCGATCGCCCGCCAGTCCAGCTGGTACGACGGCTATTCGCTGCCCGGGCGCGGCACGGTCCTCGCCGTCCAGGTCTGGCCCTCCCCGGCCGAAGACACGCCGTGGGCGGGTGGCCTGACCCGGCCGCTCAGCGGCGAGACGGTCAGCGGCGACGGGTACGCCGTCCGGGTGGCCGACGGCCGCCGCCAGGTGCTCGTCTGCGACGGGCTGGGGCACGGCCCGCTCGCGTCGGCCGCCAGCGACGCGGCGATCACGGCCTTCCACTCGGCGCCGGCCAGCTCGCCGGCGGTGGTGGTCCAACACCTGCACCGGGCCATGTCGCACACCCGCGGCGCCGCGCTCGCCGTGGCCGAGCCGGACCCGGCGTCCGGCGTGCTGCGCTACGCCGGCCTCGGCAACATCGTCGGGCGGCTGGTGAGCCCGGGCGGCCGGCCCCGGGGGCTCGTCTCGCTGCCCGGCATCGCCGGGCACCAGCGTCCGGTGGTACGCGAGTACGACTATCCCGTCGACGCGGACGCCCTGCTGGTGATGCACAGTGACGGTGTGGTGGACCGGTGGGAGCTCGACGACTACCCGGGGCTGGCCGAGCGGTCCCCCGTGGTGGTGGCGGCGACGGTGCTGCGCGACGCCGGCACACGGCGCGACGACGCCTGCGTGGTGGTCGCGAGGACACGGGCATGACCGACCCGCTCGCCCGCCCGCCGCTGCTCCAGATGGCGCTGCGGATCGAGCACGACATCTTCCTCGTCCGGCAGCGCGGCCGGGAGGTCGCCGCCGCGGTGGGACTGGAACACCAGGACCAGGTCCGGATCGCCACCGCGCTGAGCGAGGTGGCCCGCGACCTGCTGCACGGCGTCGGCGGCGCGGACGTGAGCTTCCACGTCGACGACGGCTCGGACGGCCGGTGTCACCTCCGGGTGGACCTCGCCCCGACCCGCCCGCTGCCCAGCGACCGGTACGAGCCCCAGTCGGGCGCCGTGGCGCGGCTGGTCGACAGACTGGGCGTGATCGGGGTCGGTCGGGATACGGTCGTGAGGATGTCCCGACGCGTCCCGGTCGCCGCGCAGGCGCTGACCCAGGAGCGGCTCGCCGAGCTTCGTACGGAACTCGGCCGCAGCGCTCCGGGGAGCGCCCTCGACGAGTTGGCGGCGCAGAACCAGCAGCTGATCGCGGCGCTCGACGAGGTACGCAGCCAGCGGGACGAACTGGCCGTGCTGAACGAGGAACTCCAGGAGACGAACCGGGGCGTGATGGCGCTCTACGGCCAGCTCTCCGAGGAGCTGGAGGAGACCAATCGCGGCGTGGTGGCCCTCTACGCCGAACTGGACGAGAAGTCGGCCCAGCTGCGGGCGGCCAGCGAGTCCAAGAGCCGCTTCCTGGCGAACGTGAGCCACGAGCTGCGGGCGCCGGTGACCGCGATCATCGGCCTGGGCCGGCTCCTGGCCGACTCCGCGTCCGACCCGCTCACCGAGGAGCAGGCCGAGCAGGTGGGGTTGATCCGTTCGTCGGCGTCCGACCTGCTGACCCTGGTCAACGAGCTGCTCGACCTGGCCAAGGCCGAGTCGGGCCGGATCGAGCCGGAGTGGGCCGACGTGGACCTGCGGCCCGTCTTCGGTCAGCTCCGGGGCACGCTGCGCGCGGTCGCCACCCGTCCCGAGGTGCAGCTCGTGGTGGAGGAGCCGCCGAGCCCCGCCACGCTGCGCACCGACGAGGTGCTGCTCGGTCAGGTGCTGCGCAACCTGCTGCACAACGGGCTGAAGTTCACCGAGCGCGGCGAGGTCCGGCTCCGCGCACGGCGACAGGACGACACCTGGCTGCTCACCGTCACCGACACCGGCCCCGGCATCGCGCCGGAGCTCCACGAGCGGATCTTCGAGGAGTTCTACCAGGTGCCGGGCGCCACCCGGGTCGGTGGGACGGGTCTGGGCCTTCCGTACGCCCGACGCCTGACCAGCCTGCTCGGCGGCAGCCTGCACCTGCACAGCGAACCGGGCCGGGGCAGCACCTTCACCGTGACCCTGCCGGCGGGCGGAGCCTGACGTGGCGGCCCAGTCGACGGTGCTCGTGGTCGACGACAGCCGGACCAAGCGGTATCTGCTGGTCAGCTGGCTGACGCGCGCCGGGTTCCGGGTGCTGGAGGCGCAGAGCGGCGCGGAGGCGCTGGCACGCGTCGACACCGAACCGATCGACCTCGTGGTGCTCGACGTCCGGCTGCCCGACGTGAGCGGGTTCGAGGTCTGCGAGCGGATCAAGGAAGCGCACCCGGCGATGCCGGTGATCCATGTGTCGGCGCACGCGGTGGACGTGAAGGACCGGGCGCAGGGGCTCACCCGCGGCGCGGACGCCTACCTCGCCGAGCCGATCGAGCCGGACGAACTGGTGGCCACCGCGCACGCCGTGCTCCGCTACTACCAAGCCCGGCAGCGGGCCGAGTTCCTCGCCGAGCGGCTGCTGGGCCTCGCCGACACCACGGTCGCCGTGCACACGGCGAAGACGTTCGCCCGGCTGATCCAGGAGGCCGCGGCCGGCGCCGCGCGGATCTTCAAGAGCCCGGCCGCGGTCGTGGCCGAGACCTCCGACGGTGACTGCCTCGCGGGGATCGTGACGGAGCCGTACGGGGACGCCACGATCGTGCCGTGGACGGTCGACGACCGGGGCGTACCGATCGGTGCGACCGTCCGGGTCACCGACCCCGCCGAGTGGGCGTTGCTGCCCTGGCCGGCGGACGACACGGTGACGGTGGCCGCCGCCCGGTTGCGCGACGACCGCCCTCCGCTCTACGTGGTCGTGCCCACGAGCACGCAGACCCACCGTACGCCGGTGCTGGTGCAGCTCGCCCAGACGGTGGCGGCCGCGGTGGAGGCGCAACGCTCCTTCGACGAGGAGCACCGGATCGCCGTCACCCTCCAGCGCAGCCTGCTGCCGCGGCGGATCCCCGACATCAACGGCCTGGACCTCGCGGTGCGCTACGAGCCGGCCAGCGCCCGCACGGAGGTGGGCGGCGACTTCTACGAGCTGGTGATGCTCGACGGGCACCTGCTGCTCGCCATCGGCGACGTGGCGGGGCACTCGCTGCACGCGGCCACGGTGATGGCCGAGCTGCGGCACGCCGTGCGGGCGTACGCCGTGGAGGGGCACCAGCCGGGCGCGATCCTGCACCGGGTCAACGAGCTGATGCGTACGCTGCTGCCGGCCGAGCTGGCCACGCTCTGCGTGCTGCTGCTGGAACCGGCCACCGGGCGGGTGCGGCTGGCCAGCGCCGGCCACCTGCCCCCGGTGCTCACGCTGGACGGCAAGGTCGAGTTCGTCCAGCATTCGGCGCCGCTGCTCGGCGTCCGGGCCGAGCGTCCCGAGGACCTGGAGTTCGTGCTGCCGGCGGGCGCCACGCTGGTGTTCTACACCGACGGGCTGATCGAGCGGCGGGACGCCACGATCGACGACGGGCTGGCCGCGCTGGCCGCCGCGGCCGCGCAGGTCGACGACGACCTGGACCGGTTCTGCGAGCGCCTGCTCGTCGAGCTGGCCCCGCCCGAGATCCAGGACGACGTCGCGGTGGTCGCGCTCCGGCGCCGCTGAGCACGCTCGGCGTCGAGGATCGGGCTCAGCCGAGCGAACGCGCGTAGGCGGCGGGAGACGTGCCGGTCACCGCGGTGAACTCGCGGATTAGGTGCGCCTGGTCGCTGTAGCCCAGGTCGGCGGCGAGCCGCGCCCAGTCCGGCGGGGGGCCGCCCGCGGCCTGCTCGATGGCCTCCTGGAGCCGGTAGCGACGGATCACCCACTTCGGACCGACGCCCACCCGGTCGAGGAACAGGCGTTGCAGCCGGCGGGTGGTGAGCCCGTGCCGGCGGGCGAACGCGTCCACCCGCAGCACCGTGCGGTCCGAGCGGATCTCCCCGACCAGCCGGATCACCTCGTCGGTCACCGGGTCCGGCTCGGGTGCCCAGCCGGTGAGCAGGCCGTCCAGGACGCGGCGGCGCTCGGTGTCCGTACCGTCGCAGGCGCCGCCCGTGTGGTCGCGGGCTCGCGGCCAGCGGTCGGCGAGGTCGGGGAACGGCCACCGCCGGCCGGTCAGCTCGGCGACCGACCCGCCCCAGAACGGGTGGAAGCCGCCCGGGCGGAACTGCACCCCGCTGACCCGGCCCGTGTCGGACAGGGTGATCGAGAACAGCTTCAGGCCCACGCCCGCCACCTCGGCGCGCTCGGGGCCGTCGCCGTCGCGCTGAAAGACGACGTTCACCGCCGGGTGCGGTACGACCTGCTGCTCCAGCGGCTCGGTGAGGTCCCAGTCGACGAACCAGTAGTGCTCGACCCAGGGCCGCAGCGCCGGGGCGGGCAGGTGCCGGCGGAACCGGACCTGCCGGAGCAGCCGGCCGGGGTGCAGGATTCCCCGGCTGTCACCGCGCGGCTGCTGTCGCATTTCTTCAAGACCACCCTCATACGCTGGCCCTATGGCCACACAGACTAGCGATCTGCTGGCGGCGGCGGCAGCGCCGACGGCCGCGGTGGTGCGAGGCATCGCCGACGACCAGCTCGACCTGCCGACGCCCTGCCAGGACTATTCCGTACGGGACCTGCTGAATCACCTCTTCCAGGTGGTGGTCAACTTTCAGGACCTGGCCTCGAAGCGGCCGGTGGAGTGGGCGGACAAGCCCGACTTCCTCGCCGACGGCTGGCGGGACCGCTTCGAGGCGGAGACCGGGCGGCTGGTCACGGCCTGGGCGGACCCGGCCAGCCTGGAGGGCGTCTCGCCCGGGATGGGGATGCCGCAGAGCACCGTGGGCGGCATGGCGCTGCTGGACCTGGTGGTGCACGGCTGGGACCTGGCCGTCGCCACCGGTCAGCCGTACGCGCCGGCGCCCGAGGCCACGGCCGCGCTGCACGAGCTGGCCGAACAGCTCGGCCCGACGGCACGGAAGATGGGCGTCTTCGGCGAACCCGTCCCGACCGACGGGACCGTGCCGGAGCTGCACCGCCTGCTCGGTGTCACCGGCCGCGACCCCGCCTGGTCCACCGCCCGCTGACCCGGAACCCGCCGACCGCCCCGGCCTGGTGACGCATCCGCGGGGCGGTTCGGCGGGCCCGGTTGCTTGACGTCCACTATTCATCGAATGAATAGTGACGGGGTGTCCACACCGCACGTCCTGCTCGGGCTGCTCGCCGCCGGCAGCAAACACGGCTACGAGCTCAAGCGTGCCCACGACGCGCGGTTGCCGCGCGCCCGTCCGCTCGCGTTCGGGCAGGTCTACGCCACGCTCGGGCGGCTCGAACGCGACGGCCTGGTGGCACCCGCCGGGCACGGGCGCGACGGCGGGCCGGAGCGCACCGCGTACGCGCTCACCGAGGAGGGGCACGCCGCGCTGGACCGGTGGCTCACCACCGTCGAGCCTCCGATGCCGTACGTGGCGAGCACCCTCTTCGCCAAGGTGGTCGTCGCGCTGCTGGTCGCCGACGTCGACCGGGCCCGGTCCTACCTGGTCGCCCAGCGCCAGGCGCACACCGCGCGGCTCCGCGAGCTGACCGCCGTGAAGAACGAGCCGTCGGCCACCGTCGACGACGTCGTGGCGGCCGACTTCGCCATCGCTCACCTCGACGCCGACCTGCGGTGGCTGCACACCACCCTGGCCCGGGTCGCCGACTGGCACCGGGAGGTGCATGCATGACCCTTCAGGCTCGCGGCGTGGTCAGGTCGTACGGGCCGACGCCCGCGTTGCGCGGCGTCACCGTCGAGATCGGCGAGGGCGAGATCGTGGCGGTGACCGGGCCGAGCGGCTGCGGCAAGTCCACCCTGCTGCACTGCCTCGCCGGGATCCTGCGCCCGGACGCTGGCGAGGTGACCTGGCAGGGCCACCGGATCGACACCTGGTCCGAGGCGGCACGCTCGCGGCTGCGGCGCACCGAGTTCGGGGTGCTGTTCCAGTTCGGCCAGCTCGTCGCCGAGCTGACCGCGGCGGAGAACGTCGCCCTTCCGCTGCTTCTCGCCGGCACGGGGCGGCGAGAGGCGCGGACGGCGGCGCTGACCTGGCTGGAACGGCTCGGCGTGGCGGAGGTGGCCGACGTCCGGCCGGGTGAGATGTCCGGCGGGCAGCAGCAGCGGTGCGCCACCGCCCGAGCGCTGGTCACCGAGCCGCGGGTGCTCTTCGCGGACGAGCCCACCGGCGCACTCGACACGCTCGCCGGCGAGCAGGTCCTCACCACCCTGGTCCGGCTCGCCCGGCAGCAGAACACGTCGGTCGTGCTGGTCACCCACGAACCGCGGATCGCCGCGTACGCCGACCGGGAGGTGGTCCTCCGCGACGGCATGGTCGACCACACGGGGCTGGGCCTGGACACGCCGCTGGCCGGCGGCCACCGGTGAGGGCCGCCGCGCTGCTCCGGCTCGCCCTGGCCGGCACCCGCACCGACACCGCCCGGGTGCTGCTCACCGGGCTCAGCGCGGCGCTCGCCGCACTGGCCGCGCTGGCGGCGCTCACCGTGCTGGCCATCCCGGAGCCGGTCGGCGACCCGTACGCCCAGGCCGAGCAGTACGGCAACGCGCTGCTCCGGGAGCCCGGGCTGCGCGGCGGCACGGCGTTCGCGCTGCTGCTGCTCGTGATCCCGGTGCTGGCCCTGGCCGCGCAGTGCGCCCGGCTGGGCGCCCCGGCCCGGGACCGCCGGTTGGCGGCGCTCCGGCTCGCCGGCGCCACGCCCGGCCAGGTGACGCGGCTCGCGATGCTGGAGACCGGCGTCGCGAGCCTCCTCGGCACGCTCGGCGGCCTGGGGCTCTACCTGGGCGCCCGGGTCCTCATCGGCCGCCCGGACGACCGGGGGCGGCTCGCCCTCCCCACCGACGTGCTGCCGTCGCCCGGCGCGCTGGCGGCCGTGGTGCTCGGGCTGCCGCTGGTCGCCGCGCTGGCCACCGCGCTCATGCTGCGCCGGGTGACCACCAGCCCGCTGGGCGTGACCCGCCGGGCCGCCCGTGACCGTGGCCCCGGCCCCTGGGCGGGCGTGGTGATCGCCTCCGGCCTGGTCGCGTTCGTCGCCGGCGGTCGGGTGCTGCGCTCGTACGACGGCTCCAGCGAGGCGACCGTGTGGCTGCTGGGCGTGCTCTACGTCGGCGGCGGACTGGCCGCCATGGTCGGGGTCGTGCTCGGCGCCGGCTGGATCTCGCACACCACCGGGCGGCTGCTGCACCGGTACGCCCGGCGGCCCGCCCCGCTGCTCGCGGCCGGCCGGCTGATGGCCGACCCGTGGGCCGGCAGCCGCACCTTCGCCGCCCTGCTGGCCGCGGTGACCTTCGGCGCGGGGGCGGCCGTGCTGCGCGCGTACTTCGTCCTCCAGGACCAGCTGGCCCGCGAGCAGAACCGGCTCAGCGGCGTCGACGCGGGCGACAACCCGTTCTACCTGGCCACCATGGACCTGGTGGATCTCGCGATCGCGGTGGCCGTGGCGATCGCCGCCGCGGGCCTGCTCGTCGCCGTGGTCGAGGGCATCGTGGCGCGGCGGCGGGCGTACGCGGCGCTGGTGGCGACCGGCGTGCCCCGGGCCACGATCGCGCGGTCGATCGCCTGGCAGTCGACGCTGCCCGCCGTCCCGGCGATCCTCGCGGCCCTGGCGGTGGGCACCTTCCTGGGCCGGGCGCTCTTCGGCGACGTCAGCCGGGGCGTCACGTCCACCGAGATCTGCGACGCGAGCGCCGACCTCTGCGCCGACCCCGTGACCCGGCAGCAGTACACCCGCATGGTGTCCGGCCCGGAGGTAAGCCGGACGGCGGACGTACCGCTGGAACACCTGGCGCTGCTCGGAGCCGGCGCCCTCGCCGCGGTGCTCCTCACGGTCGCGGTCGGCCTGCTCTTCCTGCAGGCGAGCACCGCGGTCGAGGAACTTAGGACAACCTGAATCGTGTAACGCCGCAGCCGACGGGCGCGCTGTTTGCGTCGGGGCCTGGACGGTCCCGCGCCGAGGCCCGGACGGCCTCGGTGGCGTCGGCGTGTGGGAGTCAGAGATGCACAACCAGCCCGGTGCTGAGCCACCGGTCTTCGTCGACCGCACCGGTCGCCGGCGCCGGCTCACGGTGATCGCCGGCACCGCCATGGGAGTAGGCCTGCTCGCCAGCGTCGTGCTGATCCTGGCCGGCCTCTTCTTCGAATCCCCGGTGCCGGTGCCCGGCTGGCCGGATTCGCGGCCGGCGCGGCCGATCGAGGCGGGCCTGGACGGCCGGGACGGCATCGGCACGTCACCCTCCGCGGGTCCCTCGCCGGCCACCACGAGCACCTCGCCCGCCGGGATGCCCTCCCGGTCCCCGAGCCCGACCGCCGTGCGCGCCACCACGGTTCCTACGGGCGCCGCCCGCCCGACCGGCTCCGAGCGCCCGGGCCAGGGCGACGAGCGGCGCAACACGCCGAAGCCGAGCAGGTCACCGGGCAAGCCGCAGTGATCACTGCGCGACACGCCGCCCGCCGCGATCCGCGGGCCCACTGGTTCCTGCTCGTGCTCGGCCTCACGCTGCTGCTCGCGACGCTCACCGCGCACGGCATGGTGAGCGGGCTCGGCGGTGGCTCCGGCCCGGCCCCTGGTGTCACCTCCGCCTCTGGCACCGCCGTCGGTCCGCCGAAGAGTGTCACCGCCGGTGGGCCGGTGCTCCGGCTCGACCAGTCCGAGCCGGTGACCCGGGCGATGCCGGCCCGGACGGTCGCGCTCACCTTCGACGACGGTCCGGATCCCCGCTGGACGCCGCAGGTGCTCGACGTGCTGCGCCGGCACCACGTGCACGCCACCTTCTTCGTGGTCGGCGCACGGGTCAACGAGCACCCCGAACTGGTCCGGCGGATCCTCGCCGAGGGGCACGAGATCGGGTCGCACACGTTCACCCACGCCGACCTCGCGGCCGTCCCCGCCTGGCGGCGTGACCTGGAGCTGTCGCTGACCCGCAAGGCGGTGGCCGCGGCGACCGGTCGTGAGGTCACCCTGCTGCGGCCGCCCTTCTCGTCCGTGCCGTCGGCCCTCGACGGGCCCGAGTACGACGCGCTGCGCGCCGCGGCCGGGGACGGCCACGTCGCCGTGCTGGCCGACCACGACACGCGGGACTGGCAGCGGCCCGGTGTCGACGCGATCGTCAAGGCCGCCACACCCGCCCGCGGTGGCGGCGCCGTGGTGCTCATGCACGACGGGGGCGGTGACCGCGCGCAGACGATCGCCGCGCTCGACCGGCTGCTGCCGGACCTGACCCGGCGCGGGTACCGGTTCACCACCGTGTCGGCGGGGATCGGGGCGCCGGCGTCGATGCTCCCGGCGAGCGCCGGCAGCCGGCTCAGCGGCACCGCGCTGCGCTGGACGCAGGCCGGCGCCGGCTGGGTGGCCGACGGCATGAACCTGCTGCTCGGGATCGCCCTGGTCCTCGGTGTCGCCCGGCTCGCGGTCCAGGTCGTCTGCGCCCAGCGGCACGTCCGGCGGGTACGCCGCCGTACCGGTCACCGGCCCGAGGTCCGCGCACCGGTCTCGGTGATCGTGCCCGCGTACAACGAGGCGGCGAACATCGCGGCGACGGTCCGCTCGCTGGTGGCCAGCGCGTACCCGGCGCTCGAGGTGATCGTGGTGGACGACGGCTCCACCGACGGCACCGCCGACATCGTCGAACGCCTGCGGCTGCGCGGGGTGAGGGTCATCCGACAGGACAACGCGGGCAAGCCGGCCGCGCTGAACACGGGTATCCGGGCGGCCCGGGCCGAGCTGCTGGTGCTGGTGGACGGGGACACGGTGTTCCAGTCAGACACCGTGTACCGGCTGGTGCAGGGCTTCGCCGACCGGTCGGTGGGTGCGATCTCCGGCAACACCAAGGTGGCCAACCGGCGTCGCCTGCTCGGCCGCTGGCAGCACCTGGAGTACGTCATCGGGTTCAACCTCGACCGCCGGATGTACGACGTGCTGGAGTGCATGCCGACCATCCCGGGCGCCATCGGCGCGTTCCGCCGCGAGGTGCTGATGGCCGTCGGAGGGGTGCCGGGAGACACCCTGGCCGAGGACACCGACCTCACCATGGCGGTGCTGCGTGCCGGCTGGCGGGTGGTGTACGAGGAGGCGGCGATCGCCTGGACCGAGGCGCCGTCCACCCTGCGGCAGCTCTGGCGGCAGCGGTACCGCTGGTGCTACGGCACGATGCAGGCGATGTGGAAGCACCGGCACGCGCTGCGCGAGTCCGGCGCGGGCGGGAAGCTGGGTCGCCGTGGCCTGCCGTACCTGACGGTCTTCCAGATCCTGCTGCCGCTGACCGCGCCCGCGGTCGACGTGTTCGCCCTGTACGGGCTGCTCTTCCTGCCCTGGTCGACGCTCGCCCTCGCCTGGTTCGGGCTGCTGCTGTTGCAGGCCGCGACGGCCGGCTACGCGCTGCGGCTGGACCGGGAGCGCCTGGGCCCGCTCTGGGCGCTGCCGTTGCAGCAGGTGGTCTACCGCCAGCTCATGTACCTCGTGGTGATCCAGTCGGCGGTCACGGCCGTGATCGGCAACCGGCTGCGGTGGCACCGGATGGTCCGTACCGGCGAGGCGGCCGCCCTGGCGACGGCCGGGCGCACCGGCTGAGCCTGTTTTCGCCGGCTGCTCCTGGTTTCGCCGGCGTGCCCGGCGGCCGGCTTTGGCGCTGAGTGGTCAGGCGCCCGGGTGGAAGAGGCCCGCGGACCAGGAGATGAGCAGGCCGACCGCCGCCGAGCAGCAGCAGACGAGCAGGGCGGCGACCACGACGGCGAGGATGACGAGCGCCGGGCGGCGGCGAGGCGGGTCGTCCTCCGGCCGGTCGCCGGGCTGCTCCTCGGCCTCGCTCACCCGGGCAGTCTAGGTGGCGTACGGCCCCGGCACGCCGACGCCGGATGTGCACGCCCGATCCGGACGGCGGCCGTCGGCGCCTCGCCGGCGGTTGGCGCCTCGCCGGCCGTCGGCGCTCGGGTGGCGGAGCGCGATCATGAGGGGCGGCGGGTCCGGTGCGGCCCGGGGCAGGATGGTCGCCGCGGCCGACGTCGCCGGCACCGTGGTGCGTACGCCGCTGCTGCCGGCCCTCTGGGACGACGCGCTGTGGCTGAAGCCGGAGAGCCTGCAACCGGTGGGCTCGTTCAAGCTGCGCGGCGCCACCCACGCCGTGGCCCGGCTCGACCCGGCGGTCCGCGCCCGGGGCGTGGTCACCCACTCGTCCGGCAACCACGGGCAGGCCCTCGCGTACGCGGCCCGCGCGGCCGGCGTCCCGTGCACCGTGGTGGTCCCCGAGGGCGCGCCGCAGGTCAAGGTGGACCGGATGCGGGCGCTCGGCGCCGACGTGCGGCTCGTCCCGCCGGCCCGCCGGCTCGTCGAGGCCGAGCGGATCGTCGCGGAGAGCGGGGGCGCGCTGGTGCCGCCCTTCGACGACCCGCGGATCATCGCCGGCCAGGGGACGCTCGGGCTGGAGATCGTCGCGGACCTGCCCGACGTGGACGTGGTGCTCGTGCCGGTGGGCGGCGGTGGCCTCGCGTCCGGCGTGGCCACGGCCGTCCGGGCGCTGCGCCCGTCCGCGGCCGTCGTCGGTGTGGAGCCGGCGCTGGCCGCCGACGCCCGCGACTCGCTCGCCGCCGGGGAGGTGGTCGTGTGGGACGTGGAGCGCACCTACCGCACCAGCGCGGACGGGCTGCGCACCAACCTGTCCGAGCTGACCCTCGCCCACCTGCGGGCCCACCTCGACGGCATCGTCACGGTGACCGAGGAGGAGATCGCGCTCGCGATGGCGCGACTGGCGCGGGACGCCCGGCTGGTGGCGGAGCCGAGCGGCGCGGTGGCCGCCGCCGCGCGACTGTTCCACGCCGGTGAGCTGCCGGCGGGCCGTACCGTCGCCGTGGTCACCGGCGGCAACGTCGACCCGGCGGTGCTGGCGGCGGCGCTCGGCTGAGCGGCGGCCGGCTCCGGGCGGCGCTCAACTGGGCGGCGTTCGGTGGCGGGCGGCGCTCAACCGGCCGGCGCCGGGCCGTGGAGGGGCCGGTTGGCCGGCCCCTCCTGGCGCCTCAGGCGCGGCCGAGGCGGTCGAGGATCCAGGCGTTGATGAACGCCTCCTCGCGCCACGCGTCGTACCGGCCGCTGGGGCCGCCGTGGCCGGCGCCCATCTCGGTCTTCAGCAGGTAGTCACCCTGCGGCGCGGCGGCCCGCAGCCGGGCGATCCACTTGGCCGGCTCGTGGTAGAGCACCCGCGTGTCGTTGAGGCTGGTCACGGCGAGGATGGCGGGGTAGTCGCGCGTCGCCACGTTCTCGTACGGCGTGTACGACTTCATGTACGCGTACACCTCGGGGTCGTCGAGCGGGTTGCCCCACTCCTCCCACTCCGTGACGGTCAGCGGGAGCGACGGGTCGAGGATGGACGTGAGCGCGTCCACGAACGGCACCTGCGCGACGATCCCGGCGAACGCGTCCGGCGCGAGGTTCGCCACCGCGCCCATGAGTAGGCCGCCCGCCGACGCGCCCCGGGCCACGAGCCGGTCGCCGGAGGTCCAGCCGGCCTTCACGAGGTGCCGGGCGCAGGCCACGAAGTCGGTGAAGGTGTTCTTTTTGGCCAGCAGCTTGCCCTGCTCGTACCAGCGCCGACCCAGCTCGCCACCGCCCCGGATGTGCGCCACCGCGAAGATCACTCCACGGTCCAGCAGGGACAGCCGGGCCACTGAGAACCACGGATCCATGCTCGCCTCGTACGAGCCGTACCCGTAGATCTCGCAGGGGGCCGAGCCGTCGCGCGGGGTGCCCTTGCGGAAGACCAGGGAGATCGGCACGCGGGTGCCGTCGTCGGCGAGTGCCCAGTCACGGTGCTGCTCGTACTCGGCCGGGTCGTACGGCCGGCCGTCGGGCCCCGGCAACACCGGCTTCTGCTTGCGCAGCACCATCCGCCGGGTAACCAGGTCGTAGTCGTACACCGAGTCCGGGGTGACGAGCGAGGTGTAGCGCAGCCGGATCTGGCCGGTCCGGTACTCCGGGTTGGCGTCCAGCCCCACGCTGTAGAGCGGCTCGGGGAAGTCGATGTCGTGCGGGTCGCCGCCGCCGATCGGCAGCACCCGCAGCCCGGTCAAACCATTGGTGCGCAGCGAGACCACCAGGTGGTCGGCGAACGCGTCCACCGCCTCCAGCCGGGTGCCGGGGGAGTGGTCGATGAGCGGCACCCAGTCGCCCGGGGCGTCCGCCGAGGTGTACGCGAGCGCGAAGTCCTCGGCGCCGTCGTTGTGCAGGATCAGGAAGCGGTGGCCGTGGTGCTCCACCGTGTACTCGACGCCCTGCCGGCGGGGCGCGACGACGGCGGGCACACCGGTCGGGTTGCCGGCCGGGATGACCCGTACCTCGCTGGTGATCTTGCTGTGAATGTCGATGACGACGAACTTCTCCGAGCGGGTCAGCTCGACGCCCACCCAGAAGCGCTCGTCGTCCTCCTGGTGCACCACCACGTCGTCGCTGGCGGGCGTGCCGATGACGTGCCGCCAGACCCGGTACGGCCGCCAGGCGTCGTCCACCGTCACGTAGAAGAGCACCGAGGCGTCGGCCGACCACGCGGTGCCGTAGAAGGTGTCGGGCACCTCGTCTGGGAGCAGTTCCCCGGTCGTGAGGTCCTTGACCCGGAGGGTGAAGCGCTCGTCGCCGGAGAAGTCGGTGGAGTAGGCCAGCCAGCGGCCGTCGGGGCTCACGTCGAACGCGCCGAGCGAGAAGAAGTCGTGCCCCTCGGCGAGCAGGTTGCCGTCGAGCAGCACCTCCTCGCCGTCCAGCGGCGCGCCGTCGGCGCTGACCGGCGGCTCGGTCTCGCCGTCGCGGACGGCGCGTCGGCAGTGGACGCCGTACTGCTGCCCCTCGACCGTGCGCGTGTAGTACCAGTGGCCGTCCTTGCGGGTCGGCACCGAGAGGTCGGTCTCCTGCGTACGCCGGCGGGTCTCCTCGAACAGCCGCTCACGCAGCTCGGCCAGGTGCGCGGTGCGGGCCTCGGTGTACGCGTTCTCCGCTCTGAGGTACGCGATCGTCTCCGGGTCGTCCTTGGCTGCCAGCCAGGCGTACTCGTCGACGACGGTGTCGCCGTGGTGGACGCGCTCGGCGGGGACGCGCTTGGCCGCGGGCGGGGAAGTCTCGGTGGTCACGGCGCCACGTTACCGGCCGACCTCGGGTCGGCGTGGGCATGCGTACGCCGACTTCGGAGAACATGCCGCCACGACTTTTCGAACACATGTACGATAGCCGGCATGGCGGCTGCAGCGAGTTCCATCGACCGGTCCGGAGCCCTCGAGATCACGCAACGGTTGACGGAGATCTGCGGGCCGCCCTTCGCCCGCTTCGCCGGCCCCGCCGACGAGGTGGCCGGGCGGGCCGCGCGCTGGGTCGCCGTCCCCGGTGGCCCGCACGCTGCCGCCGAGGTGCTGCGGCTGGCGGCCGCGCACGACCTCACGGTGGTGCCGCGCGGCGCGGGCACCAAAATCGACTGGGGAGCCGCACCGGAGCAGGTCGACATCCTGCTCGACACCGGCCGGCTCGCCGGGATCGGCCACGAGCCGGTCGGCGCCGCCGCGGCCGAGGTGGGCGCCGGCACGCCGCTGCGGGCGGTGCAGGCCACGCTGGAGCGCACCGGCCAGCGGCTCGCCGTCGACGCGCCCTCCCCGGGCGCGACCCTCGGTGGCGTACTGGCCGCGGGCGAGGCCGGCCCGCTGCGGCACCGGCACGGCACCCCCTGCGACCAGCTCGTCGGCGTTCGCTACCTGACCGCCGAGGGCGAGCTGGTGAGCGCCGGGGGCGGCGCGCCGGGGCTGGATCTGGCCCGGCTGCTCTGCGGGTCGCAGGGCGCGCTCGGCGTGCTGGTCTCCGCCACGCTGCGGGTGCAGCCCGTGCCCGCCATGCGGCTATGGGTCTCCCGTCCGGTCTGGACGCCGCTCGAGGTGAACGACCTGGTGCGGACGATCCTCGCGGCACACCTCGACCCGTCCGCCGTCGAGCTGGATCTTGCGGCGAGCGGGCCCCGGCCGCGCCGGCCCATCGATCCCGCCGATCCGTCCGCCGCCGCGCGGGCGCGCCACCCGTCGATGGCCGGGCGGGCCCGCGTACCGTCGCGGGCGGGCAGCCTCGTGGTGCTGCTGGAGGGCGGCCCGGCCGACGTCGTCGAGCGGGCCGAGCGGCTCGTGTCCGTCCTCGACGGCGACGCGACGGTCACCCACTCGCCGCCCACGTGGTGGCGGCGCTACCCGTTCGGGCCGGGCGACACGGCGTTGCGCATCGAGGTGCCGATCACCGACCTGCACGCGGCCGTCTACGCGCTGCGCGACGCGGCCGGCGCGCCCGTGCCCGTACGCGGCTCCGCCGGGCTGGGCGTCGTACACGCCGCGCTGCCCGGCACGCTGCCCGCCGACCGGGTGGCCTCGATCGTCGCCGCCGTCCGCGGGGTGCTGCTCGCGCGCCGCGGCCGGTGCGTGGTCCTGTCCGCGCCGCCGCCCGTCCGCCGGGCGGTCGACCTGTGGGGCGAGCTGACCGGCCTGCCCCGCCTGCGGGCCGCCAAGGAACACCTCGACCCACACCACCGGCTCGCCCCCGGCCGCCTCCCCGGCGGCGGCTGACCCGACCGCCGGCGGCCCGCCCCGGCCTCGCCGTAAGGGAGCGTGCCCCTCCGCCTGTCCGGGCTGGGTGATTCCGGGCGCGCTGCCCAGGCCGCCGATCGACCTGCCCTCGATCGACGGGCAGCTCGATCGGCAGGGGGTCGCGGGGTGGTTGAGGGTGATCGACTCGAGTTCCTTGAAGTCGGGCTGTCACTGGCGGTGGGACACCGCGACTTCCGTGAAGCCGAGTCGACCATCAGGCCTGTCGGCCGTGACGGCTAGGCAGCGCCCCTGCCGGCCTTGGGCCTCGTCGGCCGGGCCCATCCGGCACCGCCTCCCGGCCCTGTCGGCGTTGCTCGGTCGGCCAGGCCCATCCGGGGCTGCCCAGCTTTGTCGGCGTTGCTCCGTCGGCCGTGGCACCGCCCCGCCCTGTCGGCGTTGCTCTGTCGGCAGTGTCCATCCGGCACCGCCCCGCCCTGTCGGCGTTGCTCTGTCGGCCGGGCTCATCTTGCGCTGCCCCGCCCTGTCGGCGTTGGTCTGTCGGCCGTCGGCGCTGCCCCGCCCTGTCGGCGTTGCGCCGTCGGCCGTGCCCACCTGGCGCTGCCCTGGCCTGATGATCGAGCGTGCCAGGCTCTGCGCCTGCGGGTCCGTGTCGCCCGGAGCGCGGGTGATCGACACCAGATCGCCGATGTGGCGGTATCGAGTGCGCCGGGACACCGCCAGATCGGCGGAATGGTGTTGATCAAGCGAGATCGGGTCGCCTCGGTCGGCGGGCGCCTCGATCGGCAGGGTGCCACGGGGTGGTGGGACGTGATCGACTCGAGTTCCTTGAAGTCGGGCTGTCACTGGCGGTGGGACACCGCGACTTCAAGGAAGTTGAGTCGATCAAGCGCCGCAAGGCCGCCCACCCCCGACACGCCGACCGGCGAGGCGCCGACCCGTCACGCGACGACTCCTGGCACGCCGACAGACTCGGCCGCCCGTATACCGCGGAATCAGGCGGCGTCGTTGCGGAGCACCAGGATCGCGATGTCGTCGCGGGGTGCTTCGACCGAGAAGCCGAGCGCGGTCGACCGCAGTCGTGCGGCCACCACGTCGGCCGAGTAGCCGGCCAGCGGCGCGGCGGCCTCGCGGAGCCGGTCGGTGCCGAACAGTTCCCGGCCGCGGCGGCGTTCGGTCACGCCGTCGGTGTAGAAGACCAGTGCGTCGCCGGGGCCGAGCGGCACATTGGCGGTGGGCGTGCTGATCGTGTCGAGGAGGCCGAGCGCCGTGCCTCCGGTGCCGACGAACCCGCCGCCGCCCGTGCCGCGCAGCAGCACCGGCCGGTCGTGCCCCGCGAGGTGCAGGGAGACGTCCAGACGGTCGCCGTCGCCGGGCCCGACGGCCGCCAGCGCCAGCGTGCAGTACCGGCCGCCGCCCCGCTCGACGAGCGTCTCGTTGAGCCGGGTGAGCACCTCCGGCAGCGGCTTCCCGTCGCCGACGAGCACCCGGATCACGTCGCGCACCAGGCCGGTCACGGCGGCGGCCTGCACGCCCTTGCCGGAGACGTCGCCGATCACCACGAGCCACCGGCCGTCGGGCAGCGGCACCACGTCGTAGAAGTCGCCGCCGACGTCGGCGTCGCCGCCGGTCGGGACGTACTCGGCGGCGAAGCCGATGCCCTCGACCACGGGCAGCACCGGCGGCAGCAGCGACTGCTGGAGCGCCTGCGCGACCCGCCGGCGCTCGGCGTGGATCCGCGCGTTCTCGATCGCGAGGGCGGCGCGGCGTGCCACGTCCTCCAGCACAGCGACCTCGTCCGGGTCGTGCCGGTGCCGCTGATGCCGGCCGACGGCCAGGGTGCCCAGCCGCTGGCCGCGGGCGATCAGCGGTACGGCGAAGCCCTCCATGGGGCCGCCGAGCGGGACCTGCGCGGCGCTGCGGGACGCCTCGCGCAGCCGCGCCTGGATCGAGTCCGGGCCGGTCTCGGCGAGCACCTTGTGCAGCTGGGGCAGGACCGCCTCGTCGGCGTGGGTGGCCGCCGCGAGGCGCAGCCGCCCCCACTCGTCGGTGGTGTGCACCGCACACCACTGCCCGAGCCGGGGTACGACGAGCTGCGGGATGAGCGCCATGGTCAGCTCGACGTCGAGCGACTGGGCCAGCAGCTCGCTGGCCTCGGCGAGGAAGGTCAGCCAGGCCTGCCGCCGGACGTCGGCCCGGCGCAGCCGGTCGTTCTCCAGGTGCAGGGAGAGCCGTTCGGCCGCCAGCACGGCCAGGGGCCGGGCGTACGCCGACGGCGCCGCGTCCAGCTCCAGCTCACCGGCGTACGGGCGGTGCACGGTCAGCGGCACGTGGAGCAGCTCGTTGCCGGGGCGGGGCTGCCGGCCGTAGCGGGCGAGCACCTGCGGGCCGCTGCCGTCGCCCCGGTCCAGCCGTACCAGCCCGCCGGCCGCGCCGACCATCTCGGCCACCCGCCCCAGCAGGCTCGCCGCGAAGTCCGGCAGCGGGTCGTCGGCGTACGCGTCGGGGCTGATCTGCATGAGTTCGCTCACCGCCGCGGCGCTCGGCGCGGAGCTGGCGCCCGGCGCCGGGTCGCCGCCGGAACCGCTGGCCGTGGCCCCGGGGGCGCCGAGACCGCCGGTGGCCTCGGCCTCGTCCGGCCCCGCGTCGGTGGCGCCCGACCGGTCCAGCCGGAACCAGACGCCCTTGCCGGTGGGCAGGTAGGTGGTGCCCCAGCGGCTCGCGAAGTGGTCGACCAGCAGGAGGCCGCGGCCCCGCTCGGCCACCTCGGCGATCTCGCTGGCCTCGTTGCGTACGCCGACGATCAGCTCCTCGACGGGCCCGGACGCGAAGTCGGAGACGGTGACCGTCAGACCGACATCGTCCGCGACGACCTCGATGTCCAGTTCGGTGCCGGCGTGTTCCACGGCGTTGGTGGTGAGTTCCGTGGTGAGGAGAAGCGCCTCGTTGAGCAGGTCGTCCAGGTGTGTCTCGTCCAGCACCGAGCGGACGACGGCACGGGCGGCGGCCGGCGTACGCCTGTCGGCGGGTAGGCGGACGCGCCGGACGTGCCCGTTCGGGCCCCCGGCCGTCGCGGGCCTCGTCTCCGCCGACACCCTCGTATCCTCCACCGCAAACCGGGCGGGTGCCAAGCCGGTCCGCGGACGCCACCGCCAAGCCGGTCCGGCGGACGCGACCGCCAAGCCGGTCCGGCGGACGCCACCGCCGGGGCCGGCGGACGCGGCCGCCGCGCCAGCGTCCACGCGGTGTCGCCGGTCACACCGGGTACGTCCCGCGGCTGTCGGGCGTGGCGGGCGGTCGCACGGGCAGCCATCGACGCGGACGCGGGCACAATGGGGGATGGCCGGCATCTTGGCACGAGCCGGTGGCCCCCGAGCTGAGACGAGGAAGAATGACCACGGCGAAGCAGGCGGTGGCGGATCCGTCCGCGCCCGACAACGAGGCGCTCCTCGACGAACTGACCGAGGCGCTGCGGCGGGTACGCCGCGGCGACCTGAAGGTACGGCTGCCCCGGCGCGCCGGTCGGGCCGGGGAGGTCGCGGACGCGTTCAACGAGGTGGCGTCGCTCCAGGAGCGGCAGTTCCTGGACCTGCGTCGGATCAGCCGGGTGGTGGGTCGGGACGGCCGGCTCACCGAGCGGCTGGACGAGGAGGGGCTGGACGGCTCCTGGGCCGAGGGGAACCGGGCGGTCAACTCGCTGATCGACGACCTGGGCCGGCCGACGACGGAGATCGCCCGGGTGATCGTGGCGGTCGCCGACGGTGACCTCTCCCAGCACATGGCGCTGGAGATCGACGGGCGGCCGCTGCGCGGTGAGTACCTGCGTATCGGGCGGACCGTGAACACGATGGTGGACCAGTTGTCGTCGTTCGCCGACGAGGTGACCCGGGTGGCCCGTGAGGTGGGCACCGAGGGCAAGCTGGGCGGCCAGGCCGACGTACGGGGGGTCGCCGGCACCTGGAAGGACCTCACCGACTCGGTGAACACCATGGCCTCGAACCTGACCGGCCAGGTGCGGTCGATCTCGCAGGTGGCGCGGGCCGTCGCCAAGGGCGACCTGTCGCAGAAGATCACCGTGGGGGCGCGGGGCGAGGTCGCCGAGCTGGCCGACACCATGAACTCGCTCACCGACACGCTGCGGCTCTTCGCCGAGCAGGTGACCCGGGTGGCCCGCGAGGTGGGCACCGAGGGCAAGCTGGGCGGCCAGGCGGAGGTGCCGAACGTCGCGGGCACCTGGAAGGACCTGACCGACAGCGTCAACTCGATGGCGTCGAACCTGACCGCCCAGGTGCGGAACATCGCCCAGGTCTCCACGGCGGTCGCCCGGGGTGACCTGTCCCAGAAGATCACCGTGGCGGCCCAGGGCGAGATCCTGGAACTCAAGGACACCGTGAACACGATGGTGGATCAGCTGTCGTCGTTCGCCGACGAGGTGACCCGGGTGGCCCGTGAGGTGGGCATCGAGGGGAAGCTGGGCGGCCAGGCCCAGGTACGCGGTGTCTCCGGCACCTGGCGGGACCTCACCGAGAACGTGAACCAGCTCGCCGGCAACCTGACTAGCCAGGTCCGGAACATCTCCCAGGTCTCCACGGCGGTGGCGAAGGGCGACCTGTCGCAGAAGATCACCGTGGACGCCCAGGGCGAGATCCTGGAGCTGAAGAACACCGTGAACACGATGGTCGACCAGCTGTCGTCGTTCGCCGACGAGGTGACCCGGGTGGCCCGTGAGGTGGGCACCGAGGGCAAGCTGGGCGGCCAGGCCCAGGTCAAGGGCGTGTCGGGCACCTGGCGGGACCTGACCGACAACGTGAACTCGATGGCGTCGAACCTGACCAGCCAGGTGCGGAACATCGCCTCGGTGACCACCGCCGTGGCGAAGGGCGACCTGAGCCAGAAGATCACCGTGGACGCCCGGGGCGAGATCCTGGAGCTGAAGTCGACGGTGAACACGATGGTGGACCAGCTGTCGTCGTTCGCCGACGAGGTGACGCGCGTGGCGCGTGAGGTGGGCACCGAGGGCAAGCTGGGCGGCCAGGCCCAGGTGCGCGGCGTGGCCGGCACCTGGCGCGACCTCACCGACAACGTGAACTCGATGGCGTCGAACCTGACGGCCCAGGTGCGGAACATCGCCCAGGTCTCGACGGCGGTCGCGAAGGGTGACCTGTCACAGAAGATCACCGTGGACGCGCAGGGCGAGATCCTGGAGCTGAAGTCGACGGTGAACACGATGGTGGATCAGCTGTCGTCGTTCGCCGACGAGGTGACCCGGGTCGCGCGCGAGGTGGGCACCGAGGGCAAGCTCGGTGGCCAGGCCGAGGTGAAGGGCGTGTCGGGCACCTGGCGGGACCTGACCGACAACGTGAACTCGATGGCGTCGAACCTGACCGCCCAGGTGCGGAACATCGCCTCGGTGACCACGGCAGTGGCCAAGGGCGACCTGGGCCAGAAGATCACCGTGGACGCCCAGGGCGAGATCCTGGAGCTGAAGAACACCGTCAACACGATGGTCGACCAGCTCTCCTCGTTCGCCGACGAGGTCACCCGGGTGGCGCGCGAGGTCGGCATCGAGGGCAAGCTGGGCGGCCAGGCCCAGGTGAAGGGGGTCAGCGGCACCTGGCGCGACCTCACCGAGAACGTCAACCAGCTCGCGTCCACCCTGACCACCCAGCTCCGGGCTATCTCCCAGGTCTCCACCTCGGTGACCCGCGGTGACCTGACGCAGCGGATCAGCGTGAAGGCGCAGGGCGAGGTCGCCGAGCTGAAGGACAACATCAACCAGATGATCGTCACCCTCCGGGAGACGACCAAGAAGAACGCCGAGCAGGGCTGGCTCGACTCGAACCTGGCCCGGATCGGCGGCCTGCTCCAGGGGCAGCGGGACCTCGGCGAGGTCTGCCGCATGATCATGATGGAGGTGACCCCGCTGGTGGACGCGCAGCTCGGCGCGTTCTTCCTGGCGGACACCTCCGAGGGGAGCATGCGGCTGCGGCTGACCTCCTCGTACGGGTACGTGGCCCGTGGGCACGACGTCACGTTCGGGCCCGGCGAGGGGCTGGTCGGTCAGGCCGCCCTCTCCCGCCGGACGATCCGCGTCAGCGCCTCGCCGCAGGGCGCGTTGACGCTGCGCTCGGGGCTGGCCGACACGCCGCCGTCCGACCTGGTGGTGCTCCCCGTCCTGTTCGAGGGCGAGCTGCTCGGCGTGATCGAGTTCGCGAGCGTGGTCGCGTTCTCCGACCTGCACCTGTCGTTCCTGGAGCGGCTGGTGCTGACCATCGGCATCGCGGTCAACACGATCCAGGCCAACCGGCGTACGGAGGAGCTGCTGGCGCAGTCGCAGCGCCTGGCGCACGAGCTTCAGGAGCAGTCGGCGGAGCTGCAGCGTACGAACGCCGAGCTGGAGGAGAAGGCCACCCTGCTCTCCGAGCAGAAGGGCAACATCGAGACCAAGAACCGGGAGATCGAGCTGGCCCGGCTCGGCCTGGAGGAGAAGGCGCAGCAGCTCACCCGGGCCTCGGCGTACAAGTCGGAGTTCCTCGCCAACATGAGCCACGAGTTGCGTACGCCGCTGAACTCGCTGCTCCTGCTGGCCCGGCTGCTCGCCGAGAACCCGGAGCAGAACCTCAGCCCGAAGCAGATCGAGTTCGCTCGGACGATCCACAGCGCCGGTTCCGACCTGCTCTCGCTGATCGACGACATCCTCGACCTGTCCAAGATCGAGGCGGGCCGGATGGACGTCGAGCCGACCGAGGTGCGGTTCGCCGAGATCCGCGGGTACGTCGAGCAGGCGTTCGCGCCGCAGGCCGAGGACAAGGGCCTGGACTTCCAGGTGCGGGTGAGCAGGGAGCTGCCGCCGTCGCTGGTCACGGACGCCCAGCGGTTGCAGCAGATCCTGCGCAACCTGCTGTCCAACGCCGTGAAGTTCACCGACAACGGGGCGGTGACCCTGCGGATCGCCCCGGCGGCCGAGAGCGCCGTCTTCGACGTGCCGACGCTGACCAACGCCCAGCAGGTCATCGCGTTCACCGTGATCGACACCGGCATCGGCATCTCCGACGACAAGCTGTCGATCATCTTCGAGGCGTTCCAGCAGGCCGACGGCACCACGAGCCGCCGGTACGGCGGGACGGGTCTCGGCCTGTCGATCAGCCGTGACCTGGCCCGGCTGCTGGGCGGCACCATCACGGTCAGCTCGGCGCCCGGGCAGGGCTCCACGTTCACGCTCTTCGTGCCGGACGTGCTCGCCCCGGACGCGGTAATCGCGCCGTTGCCGCCGTCGCCGGCCCGCGCCGGGCTGCCGTCGTCGCTGCTCATGCCGCCACTGGAGCTGCCGGAGCCGCCGGCCGCCCCGACGAGCCGTCAGCTCGACGGCGCGACCGTGCTGATCGTCGACGACGACGTCCGGAACGTGTTCGCCCTGACCAGCGCGTTGGAACTGCACGGGATGACCGTGTTGTACTCGGACAACGGGGCGGACGGCGTCCGCCTGCTGGCCGAGCACCCGGAGGTGGACATCGTCCTGATGGACGCCATGATGCCGGACCAGGACGGGTACGAGACGACCCGCCAGATCCGGCGTAACCACCGCTTCGCGGACCTGCCGATCGTCTTCCTGACCGCGAAGGCGATGCCGGGTGACCGCGAGTCCGCGCTCGCCGCCGGAGGCAGCGACTACATCACCAAGCCGGTCGACCTGGACGAACTGATCGAACTCATGTCGTCCTGGATCAGCGGCAGCAGCACCGAGGAGAACTCGTGACCCAGATGGCCAAGGCGCTGCTCGTGGACGACCGCCGGGAGAACCTGATGGCCCTGGAGGCGATCCTCCAGGGCCTGCCGGTCCAGTCGGTGGCGGTGGAGAGCGGCGAGGCGGCGCTCAAGCAGCTTCTCGTGGACGACTTCGCGGTGATCCTGCTCGACGCCCAGATGCCCGACATGGACGGCTTCGAGACCGCGAGCCACATCAAGCGCCGGGAGCGGACCCGGCACGTACCGATCATCTTCCTGACGGCGGCCGACCGGGACGCCCAGCTGGCCCTGCGCGGCTACGCCGTGGGCGCGGTCGACTACCTCACGAAGCCGTTCGACCCGTGGGTGCTGCGCGCCAAGGTGTCGGTCTTCGTGGAGCTGTGGGTGAAGACCCGGCAGTTGGCCGCGCAGTCCGACCTGGTGCGGGAGCGCGAGGCGCAGTGGCGGATGCTCACCGACGCGGTGGACGAGGCGTCCGCCCTGCTGCGCGGCGACGACCCGGACGGCCGGGACCGCGCCGTGGAACTGCTGGAACAGGCCCGCTGGGGCAACCAACCCTGACCAAGGCCGGGCTTCCCCCGTTGATCATGAAGTTATTGCCGACAGATCGGGCGCCAGGAGGCAATAACTTCATGATCAACGCGCAGAAAGCGGGACGCTCAGAAATGCGGGAGCGGGCGCGGGACGGGTCAGCTTGCTGGTTGGTCGTTGCGGATCATCAGGGCCGAGCGCAGGCCGGTGATGTCCAGGACGCGGAGCAGGAAATCGCCCACGTGCGTGAGGACCAGCAGACTCTGGGCGTGGCTGGCCTTGCGGCTGAGCACCACGAGCGTGCCCAGCCCCTGCGAGTCGCAGAAGGTGACCCCGCCGAGGTCGAGCACGATACGCGGTGGTGGATCGGTGAGCACCTCGTTCACGACGGTCGAGAGTTGGGCGGCCGTGAGCATGTCGATCTCGCCGGCCAGGCGCAGCACGGCTTCGTCGCCCGTCCGGTGTAGCGTGATGGACAGTTCGGCACGATCCACCCGGTCAGCCTAACGCGATCCGGTCGACCCGGCCCGCCGAGGCGTGCACCCGCAGCGGCCCGGCGGGTGAGCCGGGTAACCCCGGGCCGGGGTGCCTGCCAGTTCGCCCGCCCGCGCTGACACAATGGCGGCATCGTGACCGATACCGTTTCCGCCGGATCCGGCCGCTACCCGGTCGACGCGCCGGCCTCCGAGGCCCTTTTCGACCGCGCCCGCGCCATCGTGCCGGGCGGGGTGAACTCCCCCGTGCGCGCCTTCCGCGCGGTCGGCGGCACCCCGCGCTTCATGGTCCGGGGGGAGGGTCCCTGGCTCTACGACGCCGACGATCGGCGCTACGTCGACCTCGTCTGCTCCTGGGGGCCGCTGATCCTCGGTCACGCCCACCCGGAGGTGGTCGCCGCCGTGCAGGCCGCCGCCGCCCGGGGCACCAGCTTCGGCACGCCGACGCCGGGTGAGGTGGAGCTGGCCGCCGAGATCGTCGACCGCACCCCGGTCGAGCAGGTCCGGCTCGTGAACTCCGGCACCGAGGCCACCATGTCGGCCATCCGGCTGGCCCGCGGCTTCACCGGCCGGTCGAAGATCATCAAGTTCGCCGGCTGCTACCACGGGCACGTGGACGCGCTGCTCGCCGCCGCCGGGTCGGGCGTGGCGACGCTCGGCCTGCCCGACTCGCCGGGTGTCACCGGCGCCGCCGCGAGCGAGACCATCGTGCTGCCGTACAACGACCTGCGCGCGGTCGAGGAGGCGTTCGCCGCCGAGGGCCGGCACATCGCGGCGGTCATCACGGAGGCCGCGGCCGGCAACATGGGCGTCGTCGCGCCCCGGGGCGGCTTCAACCAGGAGCTGGCCCGGATCGCGCACGCGCACGGCGCGCTGCTGATCGTCGACGAGGTGATGACCGGGTTCCGGGTGTCGCGCTCCGGCTGGCACGGCCTCGACCCGTCCGACGCCGACCTGTGGACGTACGGCAAGGTCATGGGTGGCGGCCTGCCCGCCGCGGCGTTCGGCGGGCGCGCGGAGGTCATGTCCCGGCTCGCCCCGGCCGGCCCGGTCTATCAGGCGGGCACGCTCTCGGGTAACCCGCTGGCCTGCGCCGCCGGCCTGGCCACCCTGCGGCTGGCCGACGACGCGCTGTACCGCCGGCTGGACGAGACGGCCGCCGCCGTGGGCAAGCTGGCCTCCGACGCGTTGGCCGCCGCCGGGGTCCCGCACCAGCTGTCGTACGCGGGCAGCATGTTCTCGATCTTCTTCACGGACGCCGACGTGGTCGACTACGACAGCGCCCGGACGCAGCAGGTGCCCGCCTTCAAGGCGTTCTTCCACGCGATGCTCGCCGCCGGCGTCTACCTGCCGCCGAGCGCTTTCGAATCCTGGTTCGTCTCGGCGGCGCTGGACGACGCCGCCCTGGAGCAGATCGCCGCCGCGTTGCCGGTGGCGGCGCGGGCAGCGGCAGCGGCCGGTCACGGGGGGTAGGCGCGGTGAGCAAGACGGTGGTCCACGTGCTGCGGCACGGTGAGGTGTACAACCCCGACAAGATCCTCTACGGGCGGCTGCCGGGGTTCCGCCTCTCCGAGCTCGGTGTGCAGATGGCGAAGGCCGCCGCGCAGGGGCTCGCCGATCGTGATGTGGTGCACGTGGTGGCCAGTCCGCTCGAACGTGCCCAGCAGACCGCCGAGCCGATCGCCGCGCAGTTCGGCCTGCCCGTCGGGGTGGACGAGCGG
Source organism: Micromonospora costi (assembly GCF_003626655.1). Taxonomy (GTDB): domain Bacteria; phylum Actinomycetota; class Actinomycetes; order Mycobacteriales; family Micromonosporaceae; genus Micromonospora; species Micromonospora costi. Next base: position 2,203,397 of record NZ_RBAN01000001.1, on the reverse strand, counting down.
TTGATCGAGAGCGCCAACTGGTTCGAGGGCAAGCGCGTCTCGCCCGGCGACGGGTCCTTCCGCGACCCGCGCAACTGGTGGGTGCTGCGCGACCCGGTCACCCCGTCGTGGGGTGAGGCGTACCGGGCGATCGCCGAGCGGATGTTCGCGGCGCTGCACGCCGCGCGGATCGCCGCCGAGGGGCGCGAGGCGGTGCTGGTGTCGCACCAGTTGCCGATCTGGACCCTGCGCCGGTACGTCGAGCGCAAGCGCCTCTGGCACGACCCGCGCCGGCGCCAGTGCGGCCTGGCGAGCCTCACCTCCTTCCACTTCGACGGCGCGAAGGTGGTGGGCATCGGCTACACCGAGCCGGCCGCCCACCTGATCGCCATGTCGCCGACGGCCCGGACGGCCAAGGGGGCCTGAATGCACGCGCGGAGGTGGACCGCCGGTCTGCTCGCCACCGTGGCCGCGGTGGCGCTGGCCGGTTGCACGTCGCAGAGCCAGGAGAAGGCGTGCGCCACCACCACCGACGGCGTGATCGAGTGCGCGCCCGACCAGCGGTCGGCGCCGCCCAAGATCTCCGGTGAGCTGCTCACCGGCGGCAGCTACGACATCTCCCAGGCCCGCGGCCAGGTCCTGGTGGTCAACTTCTGGGGTTCCTGGTGCGCGCCGTGCCGGGCCGAGGCGGACGACCTGGAGGCCACCTACCAGGCCACCAAGGGCTCCGGAGTGACCTTCCTGGGCATCAACATCCAGGACAGCAAGGACAAGGCGCTCGCGTTCGAGGAGGGCCGGGTGACCTACCCGAGCCTCTTCGACCCGCCCAGCCGACTCGCGCTCGCCCTCGACATCCCGCCGAACACCATCCCGGCCACCGTGGTGCTCGACCGAGAGGGCCGGACGGCCGTGGTGATCCGCGCCGCGGTGAAGCAGGAGGGCCTGCAACCCATCGTCGAGCGGATCGCTGCCGAGCAGCCCGCGTCCGGTTCCCGCTGATGGGCGAGACGTTCCGGCAGACGGCCCTGTCCGGCCCGCTGCTGCTCGCCATCGGCGCGGCGGCCCTCGCCGGCCTCGTGAGCTTCCTGTCCCCGTGCGTGCTGCCCCTGGTCCCCGGCTACCTGTCGTACGTGACCGGGCTGGCCGGCGCCGACCTGGAGGGCCGGGTCCGCGGCGGTACGCCGGACGGCTCCCCGCCCGACCCCGGCGGGGGTGTGGCCGTCGCCGTGCGGGAGAAGGCGCGACCGGCCGCCGCGGTCAAGGGCCGGGTGCTCGCCGGGACGCTGCTCTTCATCGCCGGCTTCACGGTCGTGTTCACCGCCACGGCGGTCCTCTTCGCCGGCGTGGGGAAGGTCTTCTTCACGTACGAGCGGGCCATGGAGATCGTCATCGGCGCGCTCGTCATCGTGCTGGGTCTGGCCTTCGTGGGCCTCATCCCCGGCATGGAGCGCGAGTTCCGGATCCACCGGCTGCCCGCCGCCGGCCTGCTCGGCGCGCCGATCTTCGGTGCGGTCTTCGCGCTGAGCTGGGTGCCGTGCGTCGGCCCCACGCTCGCCGCCGTGATGGGGATGGCCACGGTCAGCGGCCAGACGGACCGGGCCGTGGTGCTCGCCGTGGCGTACTGCCTCGGGCTGGGGGTACCGTTCGTCGTCTTCGGGCTGGGCTTCCAGCGCCTGCTCGGGGTCTTCCGCTTCATCCGCCGCAACAGCCGCTGGGTCACCCGCGTGGGCGGCGCCCTGCTGATCCTGATCGGCCTCGCGCTGGTCACCGGCGGATGGACGAACATCGTGATCTGGCTGCAGACCACCGTCGGGGTGGGTGAGGTGAGCATCTGATGACCGTCGTGGACGAGCGGCCCGCCACGCCCGCCGAGGCGCCCCGACGCCGGCCCAACCGGGTGCTGGCCCTGCTGCGGAACTCCTGGCGGCAGCTCACCAGCATGCGTACGGCGCTGGTGCTGCTCTTCCTGCTGGCGGTCGCGGCCATCCCGGGCTCGGTGCTGCCGCAGCGGAACGTCAGCCCGGAGAAGGTCAACGAGTACTTCGTCGAGCACCCCGACCTGGCTCCGACGCTGGACCGGATCGGCGCCTTCGAGGTGTTCGGCTCGGTCTGGTTCTCCGCCATCTACCTGCTGCTCTTCACGTCGCTGATCGGCTGCATCACGCCGCGCATGCGCGACCACGTGCGCGCGTTGCGGTCGAAGCCGCCGGTGGCGCCGAAGCGGCTGGACCGGCTGCCGCAGCACACCGTCTTCACCGGCCCGGCCGGCGGCGCGGCGGCCATCGCCGAGGTGCTGCGCCGGCGGCGGTGGAGGGTGGCGGTGCGCGGCGACGTGGTCTCCGCCGAGAAGGGCTACCTCAAGGAGACCGGCAACCTGCTCTTCCACACCACGCTGGTGGTCGTGCTGGCCGGGGTGGCGCTGGGTCACTGGTACGGCTGGAGCGGCAACCGCCTGCTGGTCGCGGGCGCGGAGAACGCCTTCTGCAACACCCGCCAGCAGTACGCGGAGGCGAAGCTCGGCCCGCAGGTGGACAGCGCCGACCTGCCGCCGTTCTGCCTGACCCTGGACAAGTTCGACGCGCGCTTCCTCGACTCGGGCCAGCCGGAGTACTTCAACGCGACGGTCACCGTGGAGGAGCCCGGCCGGGCGAACCGGACCGAGAAGTTCTCGGTGAACTCGCCCCTGCGGCTCGACGGCGCGAACGTCTACCTGCTCGGCCACGGGTACGCCCCGGTCATCCGCTACACCGACCGGTACGGCCGCAGCCAGGTCAGCAACCTGCCGTTCCTCACGACCGGCGACATGGGGCTCACGAGCGAGGGGCTGGCCGCCTTCCCGGACGCGAACGTCGACCCGAAGACGCGCCAGCGGGACCCGAACCTCCAGGTGGCCTTCACGGGGCTCTACCTGCCGACGGCGCCGGACGCACCGCCGTTCGTGCGCTCGGAGTACCCGACCGAACGCAACCCCGCGCTCAACCTGGTGGCGTACCGGGGGAACCTGGGTCTGGACGCCGGCATCCCCGGTTCGGTCTACGAGCTGGACCAGCGGCAGATCCGTACGGGCAAGGTCAAGCAGGTCGGCGACAAGGTGCTCAAGCCGGGCGAGACCTGGAAGCTGGACGACGGCACCACCGTCGAGTTCCTCGGCACCACGCGCTACGTGACCCTCTCCGTACGCCACGATCCCGGCTCCGGCATCCTGCTCGTGAGCTGCGGGTTCCTGCTCGTCGGCCTCATGGGGTCGCTGTTCGGCCGGCGTCGCCGGATCTTCTTCCGGGTGACGCCCGCGGAATCCGCGGACCCCACAGGACAAACTCCGACGGCCGGTAGTAGTTTGGTCGAGGCCGGTGGGTTGCCGCGCACCGACTATCCAGGGTTCGCTGACGAGTTCACGCAGGTCGTCGCCGCGGTGAGCGGTGACGGGCGGCGGGACGAGCGGGCCGGCACGGATCGCGACCGCAGCGACCGGGAAGGGACCGAGTGATGTCCGCACTCTCCGACCAGATGGTGACGTTCGCGATCCTGGCGTACCTGGTCGCGATGATCGGCCACGCCGTCGAGTACGCCCTCGGCAACACCCGGGTCCGGGTCGCCACGCCGTCGCCCGCCCGGGAACGGGAACTCGTGGGAGCGGGCGCTGGCGCGCCCGGCGGGACGGTCGTGGCGCCGGCCGAGCCCGCTCCGCCGGTGGCGCCGGTGGCGGGCCGCTCCGCCGACCGGGCCCGGTTCGCCGGCCGGTTCGCGGTCGTGGCCACGGTGGTGGCCGCGGTGCTGCACCTCGTGGCACTGGTCACCCGCGGCATCGCCGCCGACCGGATGCCGTGGGGCAACATGTACGAGTTCGTGCTCACGGTCACCTTCATCGGTGTCGCCGCCTGGCTGGTGGTGCTCGCCAAGCGGCCGTCGCTGCGCAAGCTCGGGCTGTTCCTCACCCTCGTGATGGTGCTGCTGGTGGCGACCGCCGAGCTGGTGCTCTACGTGCCGGTGGTGCCGCTGGTGCCGGCGCTCAACTCGTACTGGTTCGTCATCCACGTCTCGACGATCGTCTTCTCGTCGGGCATCTTCCTGCTGGGCGCGGTGCCCGCGGTGGCGTTCCTGATGCGTCGCGGCTTCGAGGCCGGCAAGCGCAGCTTCCCGTACACCCTGGCCAAGCGGCTGCCGGCGGCGGCCGCGCTGGAGCGGCTGACCTTCGTGCTGCACGCCTTCTCGTTCCCCGTCTTCACCTTCGCGGTGATCGCCGGGGCGATCTGGGCCGAGGCGGCCTGGGGCCGGCCGTGGGGCTGGGACCCGAAGGAGACCTGGGCGTTCATCTCCTGGGTGGTGTACGCCGGCTACCTGCACGCCCGGGCCACGCCGAGCGTGAAGCGGAACGTGGCGACCTGGATCGCCGTGGTCGGCTTCCTCACCATGCTCATGAACCTGTTCGGCGTGAACATCTTCTTCACCGGCCTGCACTCGTACGGCGGCCTGAGCTGATCCGCAATTTGTAGGACTACACTTATAAGAACTGTAGTCCTACAAATTGGGGTGCGTTGTGCGGCCCGACAAGCCAGCGGAGATCTTCGACCGCGACACCGAGTGGGCCGAGTTGACGCGGTTCGCCACCGACGAGCGCCCCGGCGCCACCCTGGGCGTGGTCAGCGGTCGCCGGAGACAGGGCAAGACACTCCTGCTCTACGAGCTGGCGCGGGCCACTGGTGGCTTCTACTTCGGGGCGACCGAGGCGACTCCGGCGGAGTCGCTGCGGCGGCTGGGCGATGCGCTCGGTGCGCACACCTCGGCCCCTGGCCCGGTGCATCTTGCCGACTGGCCCAAGGCCGTTGATGCCCTGCTGGCCCTGGGGCGCGAACGGCCGGTGACGGTCGTGCTCGACGAGTTCCCCTACCTGGCACGCGCCAGCCGGGACCTGCCGTCGATCATCCAGCACGCGTTGACCCCCGGCCGCCCGGAGCGCGCGAGCTCCCGCACCCGGCTTCTCCTCTGCGGATCAGCGCTCTCGTTCATGGGCGGACTGCTCGCCGGGTCGGCACCGTTGCGCGGCCGTGCCGGCCTGGAGCTTTCGGTTCCACCGCTCGACTACCGCACGGCGGCGGCATTCTGGGGCATCAGCGATCCGTTACTGGCCGCGAAGGTGTTCGCCATCGTCGGTGGCACGCCCGCGTACCGGCGAGAGTACGTCCAGGACGACGTCCCGGACGGCCCGTCGGACTTCGACGACTGGGTGGTACGGGCGGTGCTCAATCCCGCTCGGCCGCTCTTCCGCGAGGCGCGCTACCTGCTGGCCGAGGATCCGGACCTGCGGGACATCGCCCTCTACCATTCGGTGCTCGCCGCGGTCGCCGAAGGCAACGGCACCCGGGGCGGCATCGCCGGTTACATCGGCCGCAAAGCGACCGACCTGCAGCATCCCCTCGTCGTCCTGGAGGATGCCGGCCTGCTGGCCCGCGACCCGGACCCGCTGCGCAGCGGACGGAGTCGCTACCGCATCGCCGAGCCTTTGATCACCTTCTACCAGGCGGTCATGCGTCCGGCCTGGACGGCTCTCGAACAGCGGCGCGGCGCGGATGTGTGGCGGCGATCGCAGCGTCGCTACGCCAGTGCCGTGCTCGGACCGGGGTTCGAGGAGACCGTCCGGCAGTGGGCGTTGCGTTTTGCGCCCCTGGAGACGTTCGGTGGGATCGTGGCCGAGGCGAGCCCCGCCGTCCTCACCGATCCGGCGAGTCGCACCAGCCACGAGCTTGACCTGGTGGCGCTCGGGGAGCCGCCGCTCGGCGACGGTCCGCGCCCGCTGCTCGCCATCGGCGAGGTCAAGTGGGGGCGGACACTGGGCCAGCCCGACCTGGATCGGCTGGCACGCGCCCGCGATCTGCTCATCACCCGTCCCGGGGTCGACGCACGTGAAGTCCGGCTGTTGCTGGCCAGCGCGGCGGGCTTCACCGACGAACTGCGGCAACTCGCCAGCCACCGGTCGGATGTGATCCTTGCCGACCCGGACCGCCTCTACGCGGGCGAGTGACGACCGCGCGACGGGATCCATCGGCTGAGCAGTTCGTCGATCCGTAACGTGACCTGGTAGGCCACCTCCGGCACGTCGGCCAGTTCGAGGCGTTCCGCGCGCAGCGCGAGCTGGGCGTGCAGCTCCCGGGCGACCGCGTCGCGCAGCTCGGCCTGCAGCGGCGACAGGCCGTCCGGGTCTCCCACGACGTACGCGTCCGACATGCCTCCAGGTTCCGCCGCGGCCGGCGCGGCGCGCCAGGGCCGGTGACATTTCTCCGGCCGGGGCGCGATCCGGCGGCGACTCTCCCGGCCGGGCGCGATCCGCCGGCGAGGTCAGGCGCCGAACCAGCCGGGCACGTCGAGGCGGAACCAGTTCGCCGGGGTGACGGCCCGCAGGTCGTCCTCGATGGCGGCGACGCGTTCCGGCCCGAGCGTGGCCGCCCACCGGTCGCGGAGCTGGTCGAAGATGACCGCCGAGCGGCGCAGCCCGTCGTACCCGCGCTCGGTCATCCGCACCAGCTTGCGCCGGGCGTCGCGGGGGTCGTCGGCCCGTTCCAGGTAGCCGAGGGCCACCAGCCGGTCCACCGTCTTGCCGGCCGCCTGCTTCGAGACGCCCAGCCGTTGGCCCAGCTCGCTGGCGGTCGTGCCGTCGGGGCCGACGGCCTGGAGCACGAAGCCGTGCAGCGGCCGTAGGTCGGAGTGCCCCTGGCGGGCCAGCTCGGCGTGCAGGTCGTCGATGAGCGTACGGAAGCCGGCCAGCAGCAGCAGGGGCAGGAGGAAGCCGGGCCGGTCGGGGTCAGCCGTTGCCATCTTCGACAACCGCGTTTACTATTTCGTCAACCACGTTGACGATCGTACGCCAGCGTCGATGCCGAACCAGTCCCGGCGCACCCTCCGACCGAAAGGGCTTCTCCGTGCCCGTCTTCACACCCCACACCGCCGACACCGCCCCCGCCGCCGCCCGGCCCACCATCGAGGGGGTGCGCCGCACGCTCGGTCACCTGCCCGCCGCCGTCGGCCTCCTGGCCGAGTCCCCGGAGCTGCTCAAGGGGTTCCTCACCGTCAACGGCATCTTCGAGAACTGCGGGCTCGACCCGGTCGAGCGCGAGGTCGTCGTGCTGACCGTCGCCACCCGCAACGAGTGCCACCTCTGCGTCGCCATGCACACCGCGACCCTGACCCGGCGCGAGGCCGCCCCCGACCTGATCGCGGCGTTGCGTGCCGGCACGCCCCTGCCTGACGACCGGCTGGAGGCGCTGCGACGCTTCACGCTCGCCGTGCTCGACCGGCGGGGCGCCGTCCCGGACGACGACCTGGCCGCGTTCCTGGCCGCCGGCTACCAGCCCCGGCACGCCCTGGACGTGGTGCTCGGCGTCGGGACGTACACCATCTCCACCTTCGCCAACCGGCTCGTCGACGCGCCGCTCGACCCGCCGCTGGCGCCGTACGCCTGGGAGCCGGCGGGCCACGGCGTGTCGCGGGACTGACGCACGGTCGCCGTACCGCTACCGTCCGACCTGGGCCGGCCGCGACGGGCGGCCGGCGCGGGACGCGGAGGGCGGGCACGGATGACCTCACCGGTATCCACGGCGGAACTGATCCGGGACCAGCTCCGCCGGTCGCGGCTCGCGGCCGGGCTGAGCCAGGAGGAGTACGGCAAGCGGGCCCACTACTCGGCCTCGATGGTGTCGGCCGTGGAGCTGGGGCAGGTCGTGCCCAACCACGCCTACCTGAGCCGGGCCGACGAGGTGCTCGGCACCGGCGGCCTGCTGGTCTCGCTCCGCGAGCTGGGCCGGCGCGAGGGCGAGCCGGTCTGGTTCCGGCCGTGGCTGGAGGCGGAACGGGCGGCCACGCAACTGCGCTGTTTCGGCGCGACGATGATCCCCGGCCTGTTGCAGACCGCCGACTACGCCCGGGCGGTGTTCCGGCTCGACCTCGGGCTCACCGCCGAGCGCGTGGAGGAGCTGGTGTCCGCCCGGCTGGAACGGCAGGTGATCCTCGACCGGGAACACCCGCCGCAGCTCACCGCGGTCATCGACGAGTCCGCGCTGCACCGCTTCGCGGAGGGCTGCGCCGGGGTGATGGCCGGCCAGCTCCGCCACCTGGTGGCGTGCGCCCGGCGCCCGCACATCAGCGTGCACGTGCTGCCGCAGGGCGTCGGGCTGCACGCCGGTCTCTTCGGCCCGTTCATCCTCGGCCGCTCGGCCGACGGCAGCTGGGTCGGGTTCCTCGACAACCAGACCGGCGGCACCGCCGTGGACGACATCAACGAGGTGGCGACGCTGCTCGGAAGGTGGGAGAGTCTGCGCAGTGACGCGCTGCCCCGGCAGCAGTCGATCGGCCTGATCGAGGAGATCGTGAAGCCATGGATCTGACCGGCGCCCGCTGGCGCAAATCCACCCGCAGCGGCAACGACGCTGGTGCCTGCGTCGAGGTCGCCGACAACCTGCCCGGCCGGGTCCACGTCCGGGACTCGAAGGACCCGGCCGGCGGTGTCCTGACCTTCACCCCGCAGGCGTGGCGGGCCTTCGTCACGGCCACCGCCGGTCGCTGACCGCGCGCCCGCCCGGCCCGCCGGCAACGTCACACGCCCGGTAGCCGCCGTCAGCCGGCTTCGGCCGCGACCCGGTCCAGCCACTCGCCTACCAGCGCGTCGAACAGCCCGGGCTGCTCGATCTGGAGATTGTGGCCGGCCACGTCGAGCACCGCGAACGTCGCGCGCGGGTAGTGCGGCAGGAGCGCGAACTGGTCGAGGTAGCCGGTGGAGCTGTCCTGCCGGCCGGTGAGGATCAGGGTCGGCCGCGGGAACGGCGCGCCGTCCTCCGGGGCCTCGGTCAGCGTCCACCGCCGCCGGATGCGGGCCATCGCCTCCCGGTCCGCCACGTCGAGACCGGTCAAAATCTCCTCGCGGAACCGGCGCAGCGTCTCCGGGGTCTGCACGACGGCGATCTCGGCGAACTCGGCGGCGGTGCGGGCGTCGGTCGACGCGAGCAGCCCCGGATCAGGCCGCAGCACCTCCGGCGGCGGCACCCGCCGGTCCGCGTTCTCCACGGCCGTGCCGATGGGGCAGATCAGCGCCAGCCCGCGCACCTGCGTGGGCCGCGACCGGGCCAGAGCGCGCGCGAGGTAGCCGCCGTACGACTCGCCGACGAGCAGGAACGGCGCGTCGCCGAGGAGGTCGTCCACGAGATCCTGGACCGTGGCGAGCACGTCGTCCGAGCTGGCGATCTCCGGCGGGGCCGGCGACGCGCCCATGCCGGGCAGGTCCGGGTAGAGGCGGCGGTAGCCGGGGCGGCCGGCGAACACGGGTTCGAGGCACCCGAGCATGAGCCGGTGGTCCGGCGTCCAGCCGTGCAGCGCCAGCACGGGGAGGCCCTCGCCCCGCTCGACGACGTTCAACGACACCGACGTACGGCGGGGCATCCGGAATCTCCTTCGCTCGGGGTCTCCGCATGCTGCCCGCGAGCACCGACAGACCCGCCCCCATGGCGGGGACGTGTGGCGGAACGCACAGTGGCCGGCGACATCACCCGACCCGGCTGGGGCGGGCGGGGTGCGGGTGCGGGAGACTGGCGGGCATGGCGGCTCACGGCTTCCCGTACACCGATCTCAAGGACTTCCTCGCGGCGCTCGAGCGCGCGGGCGAACTGCGGCGGGTGACCGTGCCGGTCGACCCCACCCTGGAGATCAGCGAGGTCGTCTCCCGGACGGTCCGCGCGGACGGCCCCGCGCTGCTCTTCGAGCGCCCGACCCGGGGTGAGATGCCGGTCGCCATCAACCTCTTCGGCACCGAGAAGCGGATGGCCATGGCGCTCGGCGTCGAGTCGCTCGACGAGGTCGGCGCCCGCATCGGTGAGCTGATCAAGCCGGAGCTGCCGGTCGGCTGGTCCGGCATCCGCGAGGGGCTCGGCAAGGTCATGCAGCTCAAGTCACTGCCGCCGCGCAAGGTCAAGACCGCGCCCTGCCAGCAGGTGGTCTACCGCGGCGACGACGTCGACCTGAACCGGCTGCCCGGCCTCCAGGTCTGGCCCGGCGACGGTGGGATCTTCCACAACTTCGGGCTGACCCACACCAAGCACCCGGAGACCGGCAAGCGCAACCTCGGCCTCTACCGGCTCCAGCAGCACTCGCACAACACCCTCGGCATGCACTGGCAGATCCACAAGGACTCCACGGCCCACCACGCCGTGGCCGAGCGGCTCGGCCAGCGGCTACCGGTCGCCGTGGCCATCGGCTGCGACCCGGTCGTGTCGTACGCGGCCTCCGCGCCGCTGCCCAGCGACATCGACGAGTACCTGTTCGCGGGGTTCCTACGCGGCGAGCGCGTCGAGATGGTCGACTGCCTCACCGTGCCGTTGCAGGTGCCGGCGCACGCCCAAGTGGTGCTGGAGGGCTACCTGGAGCCGGGCGAGCGCATGCCGGAGGGGCCGTTCGGCGACCACACCGGCTTCTACACCCCGGTCGAGCCGTTCCCGGTGCTGCACGTCGAGACGATGACCATGCAGCGCGAGCCGGTGTACCACTCGATCGTCACCTCCAAGCCCCCGCAGGAGGACCACGGCCTCGGCAAGGCCACCGAGCGGATCTTCCAGCCGCTGCTCAAGCTGCTCATCCCCGACATCGTCGACTACGACCTGCCCGCCGCCGGTGTCTTCCACAACTGCGCCATCGTGTCGATCCGCAAGCGCTACCCGAAGCACGCCCAGAAGGTGATGAACGCGATCTGGGGCGCGCACCTCATGTCGCTCACCAAGCTCATCGTGATCGTCGACGAGGACTGCGACGTGCACGACTACAACGAGGTGGCCTTCCGGGCCTTCGGCAACGTCGACTACGCCCGGGACCTGCTCCTCACCGAGGGGCCGGTGGACCACCTCGACCACTCGTCGTACCAGCAGTTCTGGGGCGGCAAGGCGGGCATCGACGCGACCCGCAAGCTGCCCGAGGAGGGCTACACCCGGGGCTGGCCGGAGGAGATGCGGATGTCGCCCGAGGTGGTCTCGCTGGTCGACAAACGCTGGAAGGAGTACGGGATCTGATGGCGGTTCTCGACGCGCCGGCGGAACGCCCGGGCCGGGTGAAGTCGTTCCTCCGGCTGGTCACCATCGAACACTCGGTGTTCGCGCTGCCCTTCGCGTACCTCTCGGCGCTCACCGCGATGCAGGTGAACGGCGGCCACGTGCGCTGGCTCGACCTGCTGCTGATCACGATCGCGATGGTCGGGGCGCGGACGTTCGCGATGGCCGCCAACCGGATCCTCGACCGGCGGATCGACGCGCGGAACCCGCGTACGGCCCGGCGTGAGCTGGTCACCGGGGCGGTCAGCGTGCGGACGGCCTGGACCGGCGCGGTGGTCGCGGTGGTGGTCTTCCTGGCCGCCGCCGCGCTGCTCAACCCGCTCTGCCTGGCGCTCGCACCGCTCGCCGTGGTGCCGCTGGTCGTCTACCCCTACGGCAAGCGGTTCACCAACTGGCCGCACGCCATCCTGGGGATCGCCCAGGCGGTCGGGCCGGTCGGCGCGTGGCTCGCGGTCACCGGCACCTTCGCCGGATCCGGTCCGGCCTGGCTGCTCGGCGCGGCCGTCGGCCTCTGGATCGGCGGCTTCGACCTGATCTACGCCTGCCAGGACATCGAGATCGACCGGCAGATCGGGGTGCACAGCGTCCCGGCCCGGTACGGCGCACGCTTCGCGCTGCACGCCTCGACCGTGGCGCACGTGGTGACGTTCGGTCTCTTCCTGTGGTTCGGCGCGTTGGTCGGCTTCGGTTGGCTGTGGTGGATCGGCCTCGTGCTGACCGCGGTCGCCTTCGCGTACCAGCACGTGGTGGTGAGCCCGACCGACCTCAGCAAGGTCAACCGGGCGTTCTTCACCGCCAACGGGTTCGTCGGCATCGCGCTGTTCGCGTTCGCGCTGCTCGACCTGGTGATCCGGCTCGGCCTGAGGGCCTGACCGGGAGGCTGCACGCATGCGCGAACCGTGGGTGGTCGGGGTCTCCGGCGCGTCCGGCACGCCGTACGCGGCCGCCGTCGTACGGGGACTGCTCGACGCCGGTGAGCCGGTGGACCTCGTGGTCTCCCGGGCCGCCCGGCTCACCCTGCTCGACGAGACCGGCCGCCCGTTCCGGGACGCGCACTGGGCGGAGGACCTCGCCGGATGGCTCGGCCGTGACCTGGCCGGCGCCGACGTCCGGCACTGGCCGGCCGGTGACCTGGCGGCCGGGCCGAGCAGCGGTTCGTACCGGGCCCGCGGGATGGCCGTCGTGCCCGCGAGCACGGCGGCCTGCGCCGGCATCGCGATCGGCCTCTCCAAGGACCTGCTGCAACGGGCCGCCGAGGTCAACCTCAAGGAGCGGCGACCGGTGGTGGTGGTCCCCCGGGAGACCCCGGTGACCCGTAGCCACCTGGAGCACCTCATCGCGTTGCACGACGCCGGTGCGGTCGTCCTGCCGGCCAGTCCCGGCTTCTACGGCGCGGGAGCGTCGGCCACCGCGCAGCAGCTGGTCGACTTCGTGGCGGGCAAGGTGCTGGACGCTCTCGGTGTGCCGCACACCCTGTTCCGGCGCTGGTCGGGCGAACTCGGCACCGGCCGGGCCTGACGGTCGTGGTCCCGGGACGCGGACCGGACGGCTCCGCCCGGCCCGCGCTGGCGACGTTCAGTACATGCCGGCGTTGGCCGGACCGGGGCCGGTCGAGGCGGCCGGACCGGCGTTTCGTGACCTTCCCATGTCGTCGGTCTCGTCCAGCATGCCCTCCCCCTCAAGCAGGGCTCGCACCTCGGATTCCCGAAACCGGCGATGCCCTCCTGGAGTCCGGATGCTGCCGATCCGACCCGCCGCCGCCCATCTCGTCACAGTCTTCGGGTCAACCCGAAACAGCGCGGCGACCTCACCCGGTGTCAGCAGGCGATCTCCAGTGTCCACAGCCCCCTCCTCGCGTCGACGAAGCCCCCGGCTGAACACACTGCCCCCGGCCGGTGCGAGCCCAGAGCCGTCATGAGGGACGTATGGCAATTACAGCACCAGCGACCTGGCCTGTCCGCCAAACGCGAAAAACGCACTGAGTGGGAAGTTAGTCAATGGTACCGGCGTCGCACTCCCTTGACTCTCCGTACGCGAACTGTCACCTGCTGTCATGTGCAACGGATGCCGGAGTCCGGGCGTTACGCCCAAGGGGCTAGGGTCTACTTTCCGTGGACGCCATCGACCTGAGCCTCGTGGAGCTGCTGCGCAGCAACGCCCGCCTCTCCTACGCCGAACTCGCCCGGCAGGTGGGCCTCTCCGCCCCCGCCGTGCACGAGCGGGTCGGGAAGCTGGAGGCCGGCGGTGTGCTGCGGGGCTACCGGGCCGACGTGGCGCCGGAGGCGGTCGGGCTGGGCGTGACCGCCCTGATCGGCATCGTCGAGGACTCCGGCGCCGACACCGACGACGTCCTGGCCGCGTTCCGGGCCATGCCCGAGATCGAGTCGTGCTACTTCATGGCCGGGGTCGAGTCGTTCCTGCTCAAGGCCCGGGTCGGCACGATCGCGGAACTGGAGCAGCTCATCGTACGGCTGAACCGGACGCCCGGCGTGGCGTCCACGCGTACCGGGATCGCGCTCTCCACGAAGTGGGAGAACCGGCCGCAGCCGCTGCCGACGCCGCAGGTCTGACCGGGTCCGCCGCGCCCGGCCGGCCTGGCGTGGCCGGCGTGGGCGCTTGATCGACACCACATCGGCGATGTGGCGGTGTCCACCGCCGCGGGACCCCGCCACATCGGCGAAACGGAGTCGATCACGGCCGCCCGACCTCGCCGTCCGCCCGACCTCGCTGGCGCCGGCCGGCTCTGGCGTGGCCGGCGCCAGCGGCGGTACCTTGCGCCGGTGATCTCACCAGCGCCCGGCGCGGCCGTGGTGACCGGTGCTGCCGGCGGGCTGGGCCGCGCCATCGCCGCGGCGCTGCACGCCGACGGCTGGCCGGTCCTGCTCACCGACCTCGACGCGGCCGGGGTGGCCGCCGCGGCCGCCCCGCTGGGCGGCTGGTCCCGCCCGCTGGACGTGCGCGACGAGGCGGGCTGCGCCGCCGTGGCGGCGGAGGCCGCGGAGCGGTCCGGGGGCCTCGGTCTCTGGGTGAACAACGCCGGGATCCTGGTCACCGGCCCGGCCTGGGAGCAGGACGCGCCGACCCGGCGCCGGATGTTCGACGTCAACGCGTACGGCGCCATGAACGGCACCCTCGCCGCGCTCGCCGTGATGCGGGCCCAGGGGCGCGGGCACGTCCTCAACGTGGTGTCGCTCGCCGGGCTGGTGGCCCCGCCCGGCGAGACGGTCTACGCGGCCAGCAAGCACGCCCTGCTCGCGTTCAGCCTCGGCACCCTCGCCGACCTGCGCATGGCCGGGCACCGCGACGTCCACGTCTCGTGCCTCTGCCCCGACGGCATCTGGACGCCCATGCTGCACGACCGGCTGGACGACCCGGGCGCGCTGGCCTCGTTCACGGGCGCGATGCTCGCCCCGGAGCGGGTGGCGGCCCGGGCGGTCCGGCTGGCCCGACGGCCCCGCCCGGTGGTGACCCTGCCACGATGGCGGGGTGTCCAGGTGCGGCTGCTGGACGCGGCACCCCGGCTCGCCCTGGGGCTGACCCCCGTCGTACGGGCCGTGGGCCGGGCCGGCCAGCGCCGGCAGCGCCGCCGCGCGGGGGCGGACGGACCGTGACCTGGCCTGCTACGTTTCCGGCGTGACCCACCTCGACCGGGGCGACGAGGCCAGCCGCACGTGGGTGACCGAGGCGATCGCGGCCGTGGAGGCCGACGCGAACCGCTCGGCCGACACCCACCTGCTGCCGTTCCCGCTGCCCGTGGAGTGGGGGATCGACCTCTACCTGAAGGACGAGTCGGTGCACCCGACCGGTTCGCTGAAGCACCGGCTCGCCCGCTCGCTGTTCCTCTACGGGCTCTGCAACGGCTGGATCGGGCCCCGGACCACGATCGTCGAGGCGTCCTCGGGGTCGACGGCGGTCTCCGAGGCGTACTTCGCGCGGATGTTGCGGCTGCCGTTCATCGCGGTGATGCCGGCCTCGACCTCGGCCGAGAAGATCGTCCAGATCGAGTTCCAGGGCGGGCGCTGCCACCTCGTCGACGACCCGGCGCGGGTGTGCGCCGAGGCCCAGCGGCTCGCGGCCGACCTCGGCGGGCACTTCATGGACCAGTTCACCTACGCCGAGCGGGCCACCGACTGGCGGGGCAACAACAACATCGCCGAGTCGATCTACTCCCAGCTCGCCCGGGAACGGCACGCCGTCCCCGCCTGGATCGTCGTGGGCGCGGGCACCGGCGGCACGGGCGCGACCGTCGGCCGCTACGCCCGCTACCGCCGGCTGCCCACGAAGCTGTGCGTGGTCGACCCGGACAACTCGGCGTTCTACCCCGCCTGGGTGGCCGCCGACTGGTCGATCCGCACGGGCAAGGGCTCCCGGATCGAGGGGATCGGCCGGCCGGCCGTGGAGCCGTCCTTCCTGCCCTCGGTCGTCGACCGGATGGTGCAGGTGCCGGACGCCGCCTCGCTGGCCGCCATGCGGGCCGGCTCGGCGCTGCTCGGCCGCCGGCTGGGCGGCTCGACCGGCACCAACCTGTGGGGCGCCTTCGGGCTCATCGCCGAGATGATCGCCGAGGGCCGGACGGGCTCGGTGGTCACCCTCATCTGCGACGCCGGCGATCGGTACGCCGACACGTACTACGCCGACGACTGGGTGGCCGCGCAGGGTTTGAACCTCACCCCGCACCTGGCCACCATCGACCGGTTCCTCAGCAGCGGCGCCTGGCCGGCCTGAGCAGCGCGGCCGGCCACCCGGGCTCAGCCCGCGTCGCCACGCTCGGCCACCCCGGGATAGCGCAGCACGTACCCCTCGGCGTCCAGGTCGATGTCCGCCGTGAACGTGCCGCTGCTGAACCGGATGCGGCCCGGCCCCAGCGACGTGTAGACCTGCTCGGCGGGCACCACCGCGAGGCTGGGCACCAGCACCCAGGCCACCGTGATCCGGTAGGCGGTGTCGGCCGGCCGGCCCGTCAGCCCGAGCCGGCGCACCGGCAGCGCGTTGAACAGCGGCGAGCCGCCCAGGTCGACGTCGAGCGCGTCGCCGAGCCGGTCCGGGTCGTCGGTGCCGGGCAACCCTGCCGGCCGGTGCCCGGCCGCGGCCAGCGCCGCATCCAGGTCACCCTGCTCGGCGGTGGTCACCCGCCACCGGTCGGCCGCCCGTTCCAGGCGTACGCTGCGCAGCCACCCCGCCCCCTCCACCTCGACCTCGACACGGCTGGTCGTCCAGTCCGGTGCGGTGGTCACCTGGTAGCGGCCGGTCCACGGGATCGGGTCGACGGCGAGCATCGTGCCCCGGGCCGCGAGCCCCTGACCGTCGTCGAGAAGGGCGTGCTCGGCGCCCGCGGTGTCGGTCCGGCTCCAGAACAGCGACTTCGGCATGCTCGGCATGAGCCGGACGTTACGCGACCGGATCGACGACGGCAGCGCATGCGGAAACGCCGCCGCGGAGCGCGGGCTCCGCGGCGGCGTCGGTCACGTCGATGACCAGGGCGTCAGTGCGTACGCGCGGGCGACCGCCCGCCGAAGCCCCGGCGCTCGTCGCGGGGCCGGTCCTCGCGCCCCCGACCCTCGGGGCGGAAGCCGCCCCGACGCTCACCGCGGCCGTCACCGCCGTGGTCGGTGAACCGCCGCTCGCCGGCCGGCCGGTCACCGTAGCGGCGCTCGTCGCGGGGCTGGTCGCCGTAGCGGCGGTCGCCCGCCGGCCGGTCGCCGTAGCGGCGGTCGCCCGCCGGCCGGTCGCCGTAGCGGCGGTCGCCCGCCGGCCGGTCGCCGAAGCGGCGCTCGTCGCGCGGCCCGTCACCGTGGCGGCGGTCGTCGTGCGGCCGGTCCCCGTGGCGGCGGTCGTCGCGGCCACCGAAGCGGCGCTCGCCGGGGCCCCGGTCGCCGTGGCGCTCGCCCGTCGGCCGGTCGCCGTAGCGGCGCGGGCCGCCGGGCCGGTCGCCGGAACGGCGCGGTGCCGGCGGCTCGTCCCGGACCGGCACGCCGCTCGGCTCGCGGGCACCGGTCAGTTCGGCCAGTGCCGAATCACCGACCCGGACCCGGGTCTCCGCCGGCTCGACACCGGCCTTCTCCAGCATGGCGAGCGTGGTTCGGCGCTGCTTGGGCAGCACCAGCGTGGCGACCGCCCCGGACTCGCCGGCCCGCGCGGTGCGGCCGGCACGGTGCAGGTAGTCCTTGGGGTCCTTCGGCGGGTCGACGTGCAGCACCAGCGACACACCGTCCACGTGGATGCCACGGGCGGCCACGTCGGTGGCGACCAGCACGTTCGTCCGTCCCTCGCGGAACTCGGCGAGCGTGCGGGTACGCATCCGCTGGGTCTTGCCGCCGTGCAGGCCACCCGCCCGTACGCCCACCGCGGCCAGCTGGTTGACCAGCCGGTCCACGCCGAGCTGCGTACGGGCGAAGACCATCGTGCGGCCGTCCCGGGCGGCGATCGACGCCACCACGGAGAACTTGTCGCGCGGCGGGATGAGCAGCACGTGGTGGTCCATGGTGGACACGGCGGCGGTCGGCGGGGCGGTGGAGTGCGTGACCGGGTCGGTCATGAACCGCTTCACCAGGGCATCGACGTCACCGTCCAGGGTGGCCGAGAAGAGCAGCCGCTGCCCACCCGCGGGGGTCTTCGCGAGCAGCTCCGTGACCTCGGGCAGGAAGCCCATGTCGGCCATCTGGTCGGCCTCGTCGAGCACCGTGACCTCGACGTCGTCGAGGTTGCACACGCCCCGGTCGATGAGGTCGCCGAGCCGCCCCGGGGTGGCCACGACGATCTCCACGCCACGGCGCAGCGCGTCGATCTGCCGGTCGTACGGCACCCCGCCCACGGCGGTCTTGAGGAAGACGCCGACCGCCTTGCCCAGCGGCAGCAGGGCGTCGTTGACCTGCATGGCCAGCTCGCGGGTCGGCACCAGGACGAGGGCACGCGGGTGCAGCGGGCGGGCCCGCTCGCCGGCGGCGACCCGGGCGAGCAGCGGCAGCCCGAAGGCAAGGGTCTTGCCGGAGCCGGTCTGGCCCCGGCCGAGCACGTCCCGGCCGGCGAGCGCGTCCGGCACGGTCGCGCGCTGGATCTCGAACGGCGCGGTGATGCCCTGCCGGGCGAGCGCGCGGACCAGCGGCTGGGGCAGGCCGAGCGCGGCGAAGTCCGGCGTGTCGAGGGCCGGGGTGGCGTCGCCGGCCGGGCTGGCGTCGACGGCAGCGGTGGCGTCGGCGGTGGTGGTGTCGCTGGCCGGGGTGGCGTCGCCGGCGGTGGTGCTGGTGTCCGTGGTGGCGTGGTCGCCGGCGGCGGTGGCGGCCGGGTCCTGGGCCGGGGCGTGGTGCTCCGGGGCGTGGTGCTCCGGCGCGTGGTGCTCCGGGTCGAAGGCGGACGGGAACGTGCTGGGGTCAGCAGAGATGGTCAAGAAGTGCCTTTCAAGCGGGGCGCATCTTCGCGATGGCCCGCCGCGGCACGCTGCCGCGGGAATCGCCCGCAAGACCGCCCATGAGCGCGCGGGAGGCGCGCCAGGTCAAATGATCGTTACCAGTGTACGGCGGTTGCCGCGAGCCGCCATCCGGCCGCGAACCGTAGTGGGCCGACTCACCCCCACCCCGGGCCTCCCCACCGCCCCCACCCCCACCCTCGTCCGGTGATCTGCCCTCGACCGGTGATCAAGAGGTTTGCGTCGGTTTCGGCGCGGAATCTGACGCAAACCTCTTGATCAACTCGGTGACCGGTGCGGGGGCGGCGGGCGGAGGGGGCCGGGGGGTTAGGTGCTCAGGACGTTGTTGATCAGGCCGCTCACCGCGTCGCCGGCGAGCAGGACGAGCAGCACGCTGATCAGCACGAGCAGGCCCAGGGCGGCGGCCAGCACGATCACCACCCGGGCCGTGCGGGAGCGCTCGGCGGCCGGCGTCTCGGCCCAGCCCTGGGCGAGGATGTGACCGGTCAGCGAGCCGGAGGTCTCCACCGCGCTCGGCAGCGCCACGGTCGTGAAGCCCGCACCCTCGCCGCCGCCGTAGACCGTCCCGGCCAGGTCGGGGCCGCCGTCGTACCGGCCCGCGCGCCCTCCGGCCGGCGTCCCGCCGGTCGCCGGCGACGACGCGCTGGACGGCCCACCCGACCAAAAAGCGGCCAGGGTGCCGCCGGAACCCGGCTCGGCGGGACCCACGGGAGCCCAGCCGGGCACGGTCGGCTCCGGCGCCGCCGACAGCGGCCGGGCGGCCTGTCCAGGGGGTGCGGACACCGGTACGGCGGCGCGTCCGGGCGGGGCCGACACGGGTGCCGCGCTGCGGGCGGCCGGTGCGGGTGAGGTGGCCGGCGGCGGTGGGAACGGCGGTGCCGGCATCGGACCGGGCGGAGGCGGTGGCGGGGGCACGGGTGGGCCCGGCGGCGGTACCGGCGGCCCCGGCAGGGGCGGCACCGGCCCCGGAGGCGGCGCCGGACGTGGCCCCGGCGGGTACGGACCGGGGGCCGGCGGCGTCGGCTCCGGCGACGGGGGAGCGGGTGAGGGCGGGGTGGGCCCGGGCACCGGTGTCGGGGCCGGCTCCGGCTCCGGTTCCGGTACGGGTGGCTTCGGCGGTTTCGGCGGCTGCGCCGGCTCCGGGGGCTGTGCCGGCTCGGGAGGCTCCGGGTTGACCGGCCCGGAGCGGTACACCGCCGGGGAACGGGTGCCGCCGGTCGCCCTCGCCTCGCCGGCCGTGACGGGGCTCGTTCCGGGTACGACGGCGCTCGCGCGGGCCCCGGCGGCCGCGGCCTCGCCGGCCGTGACCGGGCTGGCCCCGGGTACGACGGCGCTGGCGCGGGCCGGCGTTCCGGATCCGTCCCGTTGGGTCGGCAGGCCCGCCGCGGCGGTCGCCGAGACCACGGCCCGGTAGCTGGGACTGGCCCCAGCCGACGGCGTCGCGGCGGCGGGGGCGGCGACGCTGGCGCGGGCTCGGACCGGGCTCGCGGGAGTCGCGGTCCCGCCGCCGGTCGACCCCGGCGTCGACCCGCCTCCGTCGCCCGCGCCACCGTCGGCAGCGCCGTCAGTCGCGGTCGCCGGACCGGCGGTCGCGGCCCCGGCCGTGGACGTCGGCGCCTCGGCGGGGTCGGCCGGCGTACCGGCCCGGGACCCCGCGGCCCCGGCCGGGCCCGCGAGGCTGTCGACCGAGGTGCCGGCCGCGGATTCCGGGGCGTCGGTCGCGCCGTCGGTCGACGTCCTGGCGGCGGATTCCGGGGTGTCGGTGGCGTCGCTCGCGCCCGCGAGGCTGTCGGCCGAGGTGCCGGCTGCGGATTCCGGGGCGCTGGTGGCGTGGTCGTCGCCGGTCGTGGCCAGCCCGTCCTGCCTACGGTCGGCGGCGGCCACGGCGGTGGGTGGGGCGTCGGTCGGGTCCACGGACGTGGTGCCGGGGTCGCTCGTTTCCGCCGGAACCTTCTGCTCGGCCATGTCCGCCCTCCGCACCACGCTCACACCCCTACCCGGCCGCGGACCGGGCGTGCCTGGGTGTCACGGTGCCACATTCCGGCCCGGACGCACAGCCGAGTGCCGGCTTGCGGGTCAGTTACCGGCGCTCGCGGACGCCGAGCCATCCGCCGACGCGCTCTCGCTCGTCTCCGCGCTGCCCGTGGTCGAGGGGGACGTCGTGGGCGACGTGTCCGGGGTGCTGGTCGGCGGGTTGGTGGTCGGCGGCGTCGTCGTCGGCGGCGGCGTGGTCGGCGGGTTGGTGGTCGGCGGCGTCGTCGTGGGCGGGGTCGTGGTCGGCGGCGGCGTCGTCGGCGGCTTGGTGGTCGGTGGCGGCGTCGTCGGCGGCTTCGTGGTGGGCGGCGTCGTCGGCGGCTTGGTGGTCGGCGGCGTCGTCGGAGTGGGCGAGCCGGTGGGCTTCGGGGTGGGGCTGGGCGTGGTCGACGGGCCCGGCACCGCCCCGATGACGCGGGTGGCGGCGTAGAGCCGGGACCACGACACCGTCGAGATCTTCACGACGTCGCCGGTGGTCGGGGCGTGCACCATCTTGCCGTTGCCGATGTACATGCCGACGTGGTGGATCGACGTCCAGCTGCTGCCCGAGGCGAAGAAGAGCAGGTCGCCGGGGAGGAGGGCGGTGCGGTCCACGGTGCGGCTGCGCGTCGCGTAGTACTGGTCGCGGGAGACCCGCGGCAGGTCGAAGTAGTCGGCGCCCTTGGAGCGGTAGGCCGCCCACATGAGACCGGAGCAGTCGAACCGGTTGGGCCCCTCGGCGGCCCACAGGTACGGGTCGCCCAGCTGGTCGAGGGCGTAGCGGACGGCGGCAAGCGCGCGCGGGTGGGCCGAGAGCCCGTTGGCGCTCTGCCCCTGCACGTAGCCGGCGCCGATCCGCTGTTCGGCGGCCTCCTGCTGGCGCTCGATCTCGACGAGCTGCGCCGCGTTGTCCTTGCGCAGCTTGAGAAGCTTCGCCTCCTCGGCGTGCAGCGCCTTCTCGCCCGCGTCGAACTGCTCCCGTGCGGTGCGCAGGGCGGTCTCGGCGTCCGCGTACGCCTGGTAGGCGTTCTGCTCGGCGGTCCGCGCCCGGGACAGCTCGCCGGCCGCGGCGGTGGTGAACCCCTCGATCTTCTCGCCGCGGGTGATCCGCTGGAGCCGGCTCAGCCCCTGGATGTCGTCGGCGAGCGCGCCCGGCGGCAGCGCCGCGGCGGCCTTGATCTCGTCGGCGGCGGCCTGGTCGGCTTGCTCCTGTGCGCGGACCAGAGTGTCGCGTGCGAGCCGCAGACCCTGGTCGGCCGCGGTGAGCTGGGCCTCGGCGTCGGTGCGTTTCTGTCTGAGTTGGAGCAACGTGTCGCCGAGCAGACCGACCTGGGCTTCCGCGGCGTAGATCTGGCTGGCCAGCGGCCCGGTGCCGAGGTTGCCGACCGGGACGCCCGGGGTCGGCGTGACGCCGGTGGCCGGCGCGCCCGGCAGCGTGAGCGAGCCCGTGACGGTGGGCCGGGAACCGGTGTCCGGCACGGCGGCCGGCGGCGCGGGGTCGGCGTAGACCGGGGTGGCCAGCACCGCGGCCGCGATCGCGCCGAGCAGGGCGGCCCAGAGCTTCGGACGCAGGACCGGCGAGACCACCGGGCTCCGTCGTCGATGCCGTCGCCCGCGCCCGCTGTAGACCATTCCGCTCCCCGCCCCGGCAGACAGTCGCCGCGCCCGGTGGGACGCGGCCCGTGGGACGCTACCAGTGTGTCGCGCGCCCCATCCTGTCTTACCTCAGCCGGGGCAACATTGTCGATGCGTGGCCGGGTAACGGCTGGCTGAGAATGTGGTGAACCGGGTCGCGCCCGGCGACCGTGCCGCCGGTCCCGCCGGCCTCCCGACGTACGCTCGACCGGGACCGCAGGTGGAAGGGACGTGCCATGGACGCCGGACTCAAGCGTGAGCTCGAAGCGAAGGTGTACGCCGGTGAGCGGCTGACCCGGGAGGACGGGATCGCGCTCTACGAGAGCGACGACCTGGCCTGGCTGGGGCGGCTCGCGCACCACCGGCGCACCGAGCTCAACGGCGACCGCGTGATGTTCAACGTCAACCGGCACCTGAACCTGACCAACGTGTGCTCCGCGTCCTGCGCGTACTGCTCGTTCCAGCGCAAGCCGGGCGAGAAGGACGCCTACACGATGCGGATCGACGAGGCGGTGCGCAAGGCCAAGGAGATGGAGGACGAGCAGCTCACCGAGCTGCACATCGTCAACGGCCTGCACCCCACCCTGCCCTGGCGTTACTACCCCAAGGTGCTGCGCGAGCTGAAGGCGGCGCTGCCGAACGTCAAGCTCAAGTGCTTCACGGCGACCGAGGTGCAGTGGTTCGAGAAGATCAGCGGCCTGTCCGCCGACGAGATCCTCGACGAGCTGATGGACGCGGGCCTCGAGTCGCTGACCGGCGGCGGCGCGGAGATCTTCGACTGGGAGGTCCGCCAGCACATCGTCGACCACGACTGCCACTGGGAGGACTGGTCGCGGATCCACGCGCTGGCGCACCGCAAGGGCATGAAGACGCCGGCCACGATGCTGTACGGCCACATCGAGGAGCCGCGGCACCGCGTCGACCACGTGCTGCGGCTGCGGGAGCTCCAGGACGAGACCGGGGGCTTCGCGGTGTTCATCCCGCTGCGCTACCAGCACGACTTCGTCGACTCCGCGGACGGCAAGATCCGCAACCGGATCCAGGCCCGGACGACGATGGCCTCGCCGGCCGAGTCGCTGAAGACCTTCGCGGTGTCCCGGCTGCTCTTCGACAACGTGCCGCACGTGAAGTGCTTCTGGGTGATGCACGGCCTCTCGGTCGCCCAGCTCTCGCTGAACTTCGGTGCGGACGACCTGGACGGCTCGGTCGTCGAATACAAGATCACGCACGACGCGGACGCGTACGGCACGCCGAGCACCATGCACCGCGAGGATCTGCTCGACCTCATCTGGGACGCCGGTTTCCGCCCCGTCGAGCGGGACACCCGGTACAACGTGGTGCGCGAGTACGACGCCCCGCCGACGCTGGCGCAGCGGCGGGCCGAGCCGCAGCAGGTCTGGGCCTGACCCCCGCGGGGGTGGGCACGGGCCGCCGGGTCCGGGCCGCCGGGTCCGGGCCGGCCGGTCCTGCGTGCGGGAGGTGACGGGCGCCTCGCGTACCCTGTTGGGCGATGACTGAGCAGCAGAGCGGCTTTCCCCGGCGCGACGCCGAGGGGCGGGTGCTCACCCTGGGCGACCTGCTCGGGGTGAGTCTCGCCGGCTGGCTGATCGGCGTGCTCGCCCTCCTGCTGTTCGACTGGGCGTTCGCGTCGTTCGGTGCGGGTGACTTCGGGCGGGCCAACGGCTGGCTCGCGGTGATCCTCCCGGCCTGGCTGTTCTGGGAGGACTTCCGCGCCTGGGAGTTCGGCGCGGCCCGGGTGGTGGCGGCGGTGGGCGCCCTCGCGGTCGCCGTGGTCACCGGGCTGCTGGTGGCCGGCCTGGCCGCGGGGTTGCCGTCGCTGCTGACGGGCGCGCTGGCGGCGGCCACCTTCACCGTCGTGTACGCGGTGGTGTGGTTTCCCGGTGTGCGCTGGCTGGCCCGCCGGACGGGCTGAGATGCCCACCGGAGGGGCCGGACGGCCCGCCGGGCGGGCTGAGGGGCGCGCCGGGCTTACCGGTGGCGCGGGAACGGAGTGGTGCGGGTGAGCGCGGCGGTCAAGTACACGCTGGGCCGGATCGGGCTGTTCGTCGTCGTGCTGGCGGCCCTCTGGCTGATCGACATGAACGTGTTCCTGAAGCTGATGCTGGCGCTGGTGTTCTCGGCCGCGCTCTCGTTCTTCCTGCTGAAGGGCTGGCGGGACGAGATGGCCGAGGAGATGGCCGGCGCCGCGCAGCGCCGGCGCGACGAGAAGGAGCGTCTCCGCTCTGCGCTGGCCGGCGAGGACCAGACCGAGCGGTCGGAAACGCCTCGGGACTCCGACCCGTCACGCTGACGCCTGTCGACGAGCACGCCCCGGCCGTCCGAGGGACGGCCGGGGCGTGGGTCGTTCAGCTCACCAGTTGGTTGAGCCGGGCACCTGCGGCCACGGCTTGTTGACCGGCTTGATCAGGTACGCGATGCCGCCGGAGCCGCCGGACACCCCGCCGCTGGCGTTGATCCGCTTGGTCCGCAGCCAGATCTGCTCGAACTGCTCCCGCTGGTAGACGTTGCGCACCACGTCGTTGCTCGACGAGGCCGGGTCGTTGACGATCACGTCACCGTCGGCCGTGAAGCCGACCACCACGAACAGGTGCCCCGAGGTGCCGTAGTTCGCCCCGTCCAGTTCGCTGGCGAGGAAGGACTGGCTGGTCACCACCGGGATGCCGGCGGCGATGAAGCGCTCCAGCTCGTCCAGGGAGTGCAGCCGGGTCACCCGGCCCTCCAGGCCGGGGAAGCTGGCGGCGTACGCGGTGTTGAAGGGCCAGTTGCCGGCGCCGTCGTACGCGTAGTCATAGGTCATCCGGGCCGCGTGGTTGACGGTCGGGTCCGGGTAGGTCGGGTCCACCCACGCCGTGTCGGCCGCCGACGGCCCCCGACCCCAGTACTCGACGACCATCTCGGTCGACGTGGGGGAGCACCAGGCCTCGCCACCGCCGTCGTACTCCGGGTAGTGCCCGGCGTGCACGTTCTGCGAGTAGCGCGGCACCGGCAGCTCGACGCCCCAGGCGATGTGCCCGGCGCTCGGCGTCACGGTGAACCGGTCGGGCACGTTCGAGCTCATGGCGCCGAGCGTGTGCACCACGGGCGCGGCGGTCTGCCCGGGCGCGCGGTAGAGGGTGAGCCGGAGCTGGTACGACCGCAGCAGCACCCCGGCGGCCGGGTCGTCGATGCTGAACGTGTCGGTCAGGATGGTCGACCACGGGTCGCCCTGCCGGTTGACGCTGGTCCGCTTGATGTCCTCGTCACCCGAGGCCCAGCGGCCCATCACGTACCACTTGGTCTTTTCGCCGGTGTTGTAGCTGCCCTGGAGCTCGACCTGGATCCAGGTGCCCGCCGGGGTCTCGGCGTTCCACGACGCGACCAGCTCCGTCGCGTCGAAACCGACCGCGGTGACCGGCGAGGTCCAGGTGGCGCGCTCCCAGGTGCGGGTGACCCCGGTGTGCGGGTCGGTGTAGTCGATGGTGCCGGTGGGGCGGGCCAGGGTGATGCCGGGGCGGGCGCCGGGGACCGCGCGGGTGCCGTCGTGGCTGCCGCGGCGCCAGTCCGGGTACCGGGACCAGTCGTGGAAGGTGATCTGCTCGTCGTGGGTGATCGGCAGGACGGCGGCCGCGCGATCGACCGCGGCCGGCGCGGCCGCGTTCGCGGGTAGCGCGGTGCTGAGGAGGGTGAGCGCGGTGACGCCGGCGAGGGCGACCACGCTCAGGCGGGATCTGGCCATGGGTGCTCCGCGGGTGTGGAGAGGTAGGGCGGTTGCCGGTCAGTCTCCCGCTCGGAGAGAAGTTTCGCCATATCTAGATGGATGGAAAATCCTTGCCGGGATGATGATCCGCTTGGCATGGAATAGGCAACGATCCATATTGATATGACCATGTGACGGGTGGTGAAGTGTCCTCCACCGAGCGGGATCTCCCGCCCTCCGAGGAGGTTGTCCATGGCCTTCCGCACACCCGTCCGTCTCCGTCGTGCCCTGGCGCTCGCCGTCGCCGCTGGGCTGGGACTCGTCACCGTCGCCACCGGGCCGGTCTCCGCACGGCCGGCCCCGGAACCCGGCGGCTCCGCCGCCGCCGAGTACCGGGTCCTCGGCCCCCGCGCCCTCGCCGACCGCAACGCGGTGGCCCGCACCGGCGCGGCCATCGACTACAGCGAGCACGGCGTGCTGCACGTCTCGGCCACGTCGGCCGAGGCCGCGGCGATCGCCCGGCTCGGCTTCCGGCTGGAGCGGGTCGCCGCCCCACCGGCCGCACCGGAGGGCGCCGGGGACGTGGGCACCCTCGCCTTCCCGCCCGCCGACTCGAACTACCACGACTACGCCGAGCTGACGGCGGTGGTGAACCAGGTCGTGGCCGACCACCCGTCGATCGCCCGCAAGCTGAGCATCGGCAGCTCCTACGAGGGCCGGGACCTGATGGCGGTGAAGATCTCCGACAACGTGGGCACCGACGAGAACGAGCCGGAGATCCTCTTCAACGCCCAGCAGCACGCCCGTGAGCACCTCACCGTGGAGATGGCGATCTACCTGCTGAACCTCTTCACCGACGGCTACGGCAGCGACTCGCGGATCACCAACATCGTCAACGGCCGGGAGATCTGGATCGTGCCGACGGTGAACCCCGACGGCAGCGAGTACGACATCGCCACCGGGTCGTACCGGTCCTGGCGGAAGAACCGGCAGCCGAACAGCGGCTCGTCGTACGTCGGCACCGACCTCAACCGGAACTGGGGCTACCAGTGGGGCTGCTGCGGCGGCTCGTCGGGCTCCACGTCGTCGGAGACCTACCGCGGCCCGTCGGCGTTCTCGGCCCCCGAGACGCAGGCGCTGCGCAACTTCGTGAACAGCCGGGTGGTCGGCGGCGTCCAGCAGATCAAGGCCAACATCGACTTCCACACGTACTCGCAGCTCGTGCTCTGGCCCTTCGGCTACACGACCGCCAACACGCCGACCGGGATGAGCGCGGACCAGTACAACACGTTCGCCACCATCGGCCAGCAGATGGCGGCCACCAACGGCTACACGCCGGAGCAGTCCAGCGACCTCTACATCGCCGACGGCACCAGCATCGACTGGATGTGGGCGGCGCACGGCATCTGGGCGTACACCTTCGAGATGTACCCGGGCTCGGCCAGCGGCGGCGGCTTCTACCCGCCCGACGAGGTGATCCCGGCGCAGACCTCCCGCAACCGGGAGGCGGTGCTGATGCTCAGCGAGTACGCCGACTGCCCGTACCGGGCCATCGGCAAGCAGGCGCAGTACTGCGGCGGTGGCGGCGGCACCACGGTGTGGTCGGACACCTTCGAGACGGCCACCGGGTGGACGGTCAACCCGGCCGGCACCGACACGGCGACCCTCGGGGTGTGGGAGCGGGGCGCCGCGCAGGCGACCACGTCCAGCGGGGCGAAGCAGCTCACCCCGTACGCCGGGAGCAACGACCTGGTCACCGGCCGGCTGGCCGGTACCGCGGCGGGTGACTACGACCTCGACGGCGGCGTCACCACCGCCCAGTCGCCCGCGGTGACGCTGCCCGCCAGCGGCACGCTCACGCTCTCGCTCGCCTGGTACCTGGCCCACGGCTCGAACGCGTCGTCGGCCGACTACTTCCGGGTGAGCGTGGTGCACAGCGGCGGCACCACCACCCTGCTCAACCAGGCCGGCGCGGCGACCAACCGCAACGGCGCCTGGACGGTCTCGAACCTCAACCTCACCCCGTACGCGGGCCAGTCGATCCGGATCCTGGTGCAGGCGGCGGACGCCTCGGGCGCGAGCCTCGTCGAGGCGGCTGTGGACAACGTCACCATCACGTCCTCCTGAGCCGGTGGGGCCCCGCACGCCCCCGGCGGGGCCCCACCACCCAGGCTGGACCGGACATACCGGTAGCAACGAACGATCCGGCCCGTGCCGTCGCGGGCCGGATCATCGTCTGGCCTCGATGGGCGTTTTCGGCTCTCGGTCCCGCCCAGGTGGTGCGCTACCGTCTTACCGACCGTTCCGCAGCGAAGCCGGTGTGACCCCGGCGCTGTCCCGCAACTGTGATGCCCCGCCGCCTCGTCGGCGGGGATGAGCCAGGTCGCCTGCGGATCGGTCGCGACCCGCGCTCTCGAGGAAGGGCGCCTCGCGGACGGGCGCAGTGTTCCTGTCGGCGAAGCACCACGCTCCTCGACCGACAGGAGGACCGATGTCCAGACGTACCCCCCGGCTCTTCGCCGCGACCCTGGCGGTCGCCGCGCTCACCCTCGGTGCCTGCGCCGAGAAGGCCGACGACACGCCCGCGGCCGGCAGCGGCTCGTCGGCGGCCGCCTTCCCGGCCACGGTCGGCGCCGTCACCCTCGACAAGCGCCCGGAGAAGATCGTCTCGCTCTCACCGAGCGCCACCGAGATGATCTTCGCCATCGGCGCCGGCCCGCAGGTGGTGGCCGTCGACGACAACTCGAACTACCCGGCCGAGGCGCCGAAGAGCGACCTGTCCGGCTTCCAGCCGAACGCCGAGGCGATCGCCGCCAAGAACCCCGACCTGGTGGTGATCTCCGACGACCGCAACAAGATCGTCGACCAGCTCGGCAAGCTGAAGATCCCCGTGTACCTCACCCCCGCCGCGACCACGCTGGACGACTCGTACCGGCAGATCACCGACCTGGGCACGCTCACCGGCCACGCCACGGAGGCGGCCGACGTGACCAAGCGGATGCGCGACGACATCGACAAGCTCGTGAAGGACCTGCCGCAGCGGCCCGAGAAGCTCACCTACTACCACGAGCTGGGCCCGGAGCTGTACAGCGCGACCAGCAAGACCTTCATCGGCTCGCTCTACGCGCTCGCCGGCCTGGAGAACATCGCCGACCCGGCGGACGCCGACGGCAAGAACGGGGGCTACCCGCAGCTCTCCCAGGAGGTCATCGTCAAGGCCGACCCGGACTTCGTCTTCCTGGCCGACACCAAGTGCTGCCAGCAGAGCGCCGACACGGTCAAGGCCCGCAGCGGCTGGTCCGGGATCACCGCCGTGAAGAACAACCAGGTGGTGGCGCTCGACGACGACATCGCCTCCCGCTGGGGGCCGCGCGTGGTCGACCTGCTGCGGGCCATCGTGGACGCGGTCGCGAAGGTGCCCGCGTGACGGCCCGTCCGTGACCAGGCTCCTTCCCGTGACTCCCGCGGCGCGGTCCGCCCGGCCGGCCGGGGTGCCACCCGCGTCCCGGCCGGCCGGCCTGCGTCCGGTCTGGCTGGCCGCCGGGGTGGCCGCGGTGCTCGTCGCGCTGGTGGTCGGGGTGTCGCTCGGCCCGGTCACCCTCCCGCCGGGCAGCGTGGCCGCCGAACTGCTCAACCTGCTGCCCGGCGTCCACCTCGACAGCGGGCTCAGCGAGCGCGAGGTCGCCATCGTGACCGAGCTGCGGCTGCCCCGCGTGGTGCTCGGCCTGCTGGTCGGTGGCATGCTCGCCCTGGCCGGCGGGTGCTACCAGGGCGTGTTCCGCAACCCGCTGGCCGACCCGTACCTGCTCGGCGTGGCCGCCGGCGCGGGGCTCGCGGTGACCGCCGTGATCGCCCTCGGCGGCGTCGGCACCGAGGGCGCGCTCACCGGGCTGCCGGTGACCATCCCGCTCGCCGCGTTCGTCGGGTCGCTCGGCGCCGTGGGCATGACCTACGCGCTGGGCGCCGCGGGTGGCCGGGGCCGTTCACCGGCCATGCTCATCCTCGCCGGGGTGGCGGTCTCGGCGTTCCTCTCCGCCGGCCAGACGTACCTGCTGCAACGCCACTCCGACAGCATCCAGGCCGTCTACTCGTGGCTGCTCGGCCGGCTGGCCACCGCGGGCTGGCACGACGTGCTGCTCGTCCTGCCGTACGCCGTCCTCACCACCGTCGTGGTCCTGCTGCACGGCCGCGAGCTGGACGTGCTGTCCGTCGGCGACGACGAGGCCACGAGCCTCGGGCTGCACCCGCAGCGCTCCCGCTACCTGCTGATCGCGGCCGCCTCGCTGGGCACCGCCGCGGCGGTCTCCGCCACCGGGCTGATCGGCTTCGTGGGCATCATCGTGCCGCACACCGTACGGCTGCTCGCCGGGTCGAGCTACCGGGTGATCCTGCCGCTGTCCCTGCTCTTCGGCGCCGCCTTCCTGGCGCTCACCGACGTGGTGGCCCGTACCGCCGCCGCGCCGGCCGAGATCCCGATCGGCGTGGTGACCGCGCTGCTCGGCGGCCCGTTCTTCATCCTGGTCCTGCGCACCGCCCGGCGGGTGCTCACGTGAGCGCCGCGCCCGCCGTCCAGGTGCGCGACCTGCGCGTCGCGCTCGGCGGCACGCCGATCCTCGCCGGTGTGGACCTCACGGTGGCCGCCGGCGAGTGGGTCACGGTGATCGGCCCGAACGGCGCCGGCAAGTCGACCCTGCTGCGCGCCGTCGGCGGCCTGCTGCCCGCGCCGGGCGCCGTCACCCTCTTCGGTACGCCGATCGCCGCGCTGCGCCGCCGCGAGCGCGCCCGGGTGGTGGCGACCGTGGCCCAGTCCCCGGTGGTGCCGGCGGGCATGTCCGTACTGGACTACGTGCTGCTCGGCCGTACCCCGTACATCCCGGCGCTCGGCCGGGAGTCGGCCACCGACCTGGCCGTCGTCCACGAGGTGCTGGAGCGGTTGGACCTCGGGGGTTTCTCCCGCCGGGAGCTGGCCACCCTCTCCGGTGGCGAACGGCAGCGGGTCTTCCTGGCGCGGGCGCTCGCCCAGGGGGCCACGCTCCTGCTGCTCGACGAGCCGACCAGCGCCCTCGACATCGGGCACCAGCAGGAGGTGCTGGACCTCGTCGACCGGCTGCGCGGCGAGCACGGGCTGACCGTGCTGGCCACCATGCACGACCTCTCCATCGCGGGCGAGTACGCCGACCGGATGGTGCTGCTCGCCGCCGGCCGGGTGGTCGCCGCCGGGACGCCCCGGGAGGTGCTCACCGAGCGGCTGCTCGCCGAGCACTACCGGGCCAGCGTGCGGGTGGTCGACGGCGACCACGGCCCCTTGGTGGTCCCGGTCCGCCGCACCCCCTGACCCCCGCGATCTTGCAGTTTCTGCCCTTGTTTCGGGCTGGTACGCCCCTTTTGCCGGGGCCGAAAGTGCAAGATCGCGGGGGGCTCAGGCGGCGGCGTCGCCCAGGTCGATCACCGAGAACAGGGCGCCCTGGGGGTCGCGCAGGGCGGCGAACCGGCCCGCCGGCACGTCCCGCGGCGGCACCAGGATCGTCCCGCCCAGCTCCGCGGCCCGGGCCGCGGCCGCGTCCGCGTCGGCGACCGCGAAGTAGACCGTCCAGTACGCCGGCAGGTCGTCCGGGAAGTCGTCGGCCAGCGGGGGCATCATCCCCGCCACGATCCGGGCCCCCAACCGCCAGCCGGTGTACGTCATCGAGCCGACCTCCTGCTCGTCCGGCTGCCAGCCGAAGACCAGCTCGTAGAAGACCTTGGCCCCCTCCGGGTCGGGGGTGACCAGCTCGTTCCAGCTCATCGCGCCCGGCACGTTGAACACCTCGCCGCCGGCCATGGCCATCGGTTGCCAGACGCTGAACGACGCGCCCGCCGGATCGGCGAAGACGGCCATCCGCCCCCGGTCGAACACCTCGAACGGCGGCACCACCACCTGCCCGCCGGCCCGCTCCACCCGGCCCGCGACCAGGTCGGCGTCGTCCGTGGCGATGTACGTCGACCAGATCGGCACCTGGTCCGGGATGGCCGGCGGACCGACCCCGGCCACCGCGCGCCCACCCAGCAGGAAGACGGTGTAGCCGCCCGCCTCCGGCTCCGGCGCCACCCGGCCCGTCCAGCCGAACAGCTCCGGGTAGAAGCGCCGGGCGTCGTCCAGGTCGGGCGTGGCCAGGTCGGCCCAGCAGGGCGTACCGGGCGGGACGGTGCTCACGGCGACCCCTCTCGGCTCCGGGTGGCCTCGATCGGCCCCCTGCCGGGAATCCTGGCACCGTCCCGCCGACGTACGGGGCGGAAACGGACGAATCGTCAGCTGAACCGGCGACCCTCGTCACGCCGGTACGCCCACCCGGCCAGCGCCGCCAGCACCACGACCCAGACCACGAGCATCACGAGCGACAGCGGCCGCACCGGATAGTCGCCGACGGCCGCCCACATCAGCTCGACGGCGCCCCGGGTCGGCAGGTAGGGCGCGATCACCTCGATGAACCCGGGCGCCTCGTCCGGTGCGGAGAGCAGCCCGCCGCCGAAGGCGAGCGGGAAGAAGACGACCTGGGCCACCACGATCGCCGCCTTGCTGGGCAGCGAGTATCCGATGGCGAGCCCCATCAGCGTGAACGGCACGGCCACCACGGCGACGGTGGCCGCGGCCAGGAGGAACGCGGCGAGGCTGATTTCCGCCGCGGTCAGCGTCGCGCCGATGACCACCACGGGGATCAGCGACAGGTAGGTGAGCACCAGGCCCGCGAGCACGCGGCCGGCGAACCGGGGCGCCGGCCCGGCCGGCAGGGTCCGGGTGTACGGGTTCCAGGGCTGGTCACGGTCCTCGGCGACCCCGATGCCGTACTGGAAGATGTTGCTGCTCATCACCGAGAACGTCACCATCGCGGCCGTGGCGTAGGTGGCGCCCACGGGGTCCTTCCCCGCGAACGGGACCACGAAGAAGAGCATCGCGGCGGCCGGGAAGAACGCGCTGCCGACGACGGCGACCGGAATGCGGATGATCTCCAGCAGCTGGTAGCGCGTGTGTACCAGGGCGAGCTGCACGGCTGTCGCCTCCTCAGGCGGTGGTCGGTCGGCCGCCCGTGGCGGCGGTGGTCGGTGTGCCGTCGGCGCCGGCCGGCCGAGGAGCGACGGGCGAACCGCCGGGCCTACCCGTCCGCGTGCCGTCGCCGCCGGCCGTGCCGCTCGGCTCCTGCTGTTCGGCGGTGATGGCGAGGAACGCCTCCTCCAGCGACGTGGGGCGCACCTCCAGCCCGGAGAAGGACACCCCGGCGGTGACCAGGTCCCGGACGAGCTGGTCGGCGTCGGTCGTGAGCAGGTGCGTACGACCGTCGACCCGTTCGGCCCGCACCACGCCGGGCAGCGCGGGCAGGTCGTCGGCCACGAGGCTGACCCGGCGGACGCCGACCACGGCCCGGATCGCGTCCACGGTGTCGTCGGCGAGCACCCGACCGTGGCCGATCACCACCACCCGGTTGGCCAGCGCCTCCACCTCCTCGAGGTAGTGGCTGCTGAGCAGCACGGTGCCCCCGTCGGCGTGGAACGCGCGGATGGCCTCCCAGAGCGTGTGGCGCGCCTCCACGTCCAGGCCGGTCGTCGGCTCGTCGAGCAGCACGAGCCGGGGACGGCCCACGAACGCCAGCGCCACCGCGAGCCGACGCCGCTGGCCGCCGGAGAGACCGCCGGTCTGCCGCCGGGCCTGGTCGGCCAGGCCGAACCGGTCGAGCAGTTCGTCACGGGGGATCGGGGCCGGGTAGTGGGCGGAGACGAAGTCCACCACCTCGCCGACCCGCAGCGTGCCCGGCAGACCGGTCTCCTGCGGGGTCACGCCGATCTGCCGCCGGGACGCCGGGTCGCGCGGGTCACCGTCGAACAGCTCGACCCGGCCGGAGGTGGGCCGGCGCAACCCCACGAACAGGTTCATGAGGGTGCTCTTGCCGGCGCCGTTGGGCCCGAGCAGGCCGACCAGCTCGCCGGCCCGTACCTCGACGTCGACCCGGTCGAGGGCGAGGACGTCGCCGTACCGGCGGCTGGCCTGCACGGCCCGGGCGAGGATCATGGCTGCTCCTTCGGGTGGCTCCGGCGGTCTCGACGGACGCCAGCCGGCAACGGCTGTGCCGGCATCACGGTAGGACCCCGGAGCCAGCCCTCGCGGCCCCCGCTCAGCCGAGCGGTGCGGGCAGCGGAGCGGTGTGCAGCACCGCGAGGCGGGACACCGCGCGGGTGAGCACCACGTACAGCCGGTGCAGGCCCCGGGGCTCGGCGGCCACGATCGCCGCCGGCTCGACCACCACCACGTGGTCGTACTCCAGGCCCTTGACCAGCGTCGCGGGGACCACCGTGACCCGCTCCGCGGCGCCCACGTCGTCGGCGGTCGCGGTCGGCACGCCGGCCGCGGCGAGCGCCGCCCGCAGGCCGTCCACGGCGTCGTCCGCGGCGATCACACCGACCGAGCCGTCGTGCGCGAGCGCCGCCCGCACCTCGGCCACCGTCGCGGTGGTCAGGTCGGTCACGGTACGCACGTCCAGGCCACCGTCGCGGCGCAGCGACTCGGCCGGGGGTACGTCCACGGCGAGCGCCGGCAGCAGCCGGTTCGCGAACGCCACCACCGCGGCCGGCACCCGGAACCCGACGGTCAGCGGGACCACCGCGGCGTCCGGCTTGCCCAGGTGTGCGAGGGTCTCCCGCCAGTCGGTGGCCGCCCACGGCGCGGTGCCCTGGGCGAGGTCGCCGAGGAGGGTGATGGACCCGTGCTCGCTGCGGCGCGCGATGGCCCGGCACTGCATGGGGGACAGGTCCTGGGCCTCGTCCACCACGACGTGGCCGTACCCTGCGGGCCGCTCGAGCAGGCCCGACGCCTCGTCGATGAGCACCGCGTCGGCCGCCGTCCACCGGGTCGCCTTCGGGGTGCGGCCGAGCTTCGTGCCGGTAGCGCCCCCGGTCGACCGGCCCTGGAGCAGCGCCTGCTCCTCGGGGCTCAGCAGGCCGTCGGCCGCCGTGGCGAGCACGGCCGGGTCGCTCAGCAGGGTGTGCACCAGCCCCTCGGGGGTGAGCGCCGGCCAGACCGCGTCGAGGAAGGCGGTCACCGGCCGGGACTTCGCCATCCGCCGCAGCCAGGCGTCGCCCGGCGACTCGGCGCGGCGCGCCTCGGCCTGCCGTTGCAACAGGCTCACCACCCGGGCCCGGACCCGCTCCCGGCCCGTGCCGTACGGCAGTCCCTCGCGCCGGGTCTCCTCGACGACCCGGTGCAGCGGGTCCAGGCCGATGCGCCAGCGGAACGAGCCGTCCGACACCATGATCGGCTCGGTGGGCTCACCGATGTGGACCTCGACCGCGCGGCGCAGCACCTCCGCCATCCGTACGTCGTGCTTCAGCGCGGCCGTGCCCGGATCCTCGACCGCCCGCACCGGCACCCCCGCGACCAGGTCCTCCACCGTGGACTGGTCGACCTCCACCTCGCCGAGCGCGGGCAGCACCGCGGCGATGTACGACAGGAAGGCGCGGTTCGGGCCGACGATGAGCACGCCGGCGCGGCGCAGCCGTTCCCGGTGCACGTAGAGCAGGTACGCGGCGCGGTGCAGCCCGACGGCCGTCTTACCGGTGCCCGGCGCCCCCTGGACGCAGATCGAGTCCGCGAGGTCGGCCCGGACCAGTTCGTCCTGCTCCGGCTGGATCGTCGCCACGATGTCCCGCATCGGCCCGACGCGGGGGCGCTCGATCTCGGCGGTCAGGATGCGGCTGGCCGTACCCAGCTCCTCGCCCCGGTCGAGGCGCTCGTCCTCGAAGCTGGTCAGCACCCCAGCGCTGAAACCGAAGCGGCGGCGCACCGCCACGCCCTGCGGATCGCGGGCGCTGGCCCGGTAGAACGACCGGGAGACCGGCGCCCGCCAGTCCAGCACCATCGGCTCGCCCGCCTCGTCGGTGACGTGCCGCCGCCCGACGTGGTACCGGCGGCCCGCATGGTCCGGATCGGCGTCACCGAAGTCCAGCCGGCCGAAGAACAGGGGCGTGGTGGGGTCGTCGGCCAGTTCCTTGACCCGCCGTGCCATGTGGCGACCCAGTTGCTCGGCGGTGTAGGCGTCACCGGCGACCTTGTCGCCCGTGGCGAAGAGGGCCTGGGCGCGTTCGCGCATCACGCGCAGGGCGGCCCGGGACGATTCGAGGTGGGTACGTTCGGCGGCGAGTTCCTCGTCGAGCGCGTCCGGCTCGGCGGGATCGTGCGAGGTCTGGGCAGCAAGGGTCATCCGAGGCGACCTTCCGGTGCGTTTCGTGTGATCGGTTGACCTGGGCCGCCCGGCGCTCCGTCGACGCGGTGTCGGCTGTGCCCGTAGGCAGGATGGCGCGCGGCGACGCGCGCGGTCGTCCACCCTACGCCGCCCGCCGCGCGCCGGGCCACGGAATTTCCGTGCGCGCCCCCACCGGGGGCGTGCGCGTCACTGCACCTTCCTCGATCCTGTGTCGATCTTGCCTGCGGGGACGTGGCGTCGGGGTCGGTGACAGGGCCGGTGGTGGGCCGGGATCATGGAGGTATGACCGAGCCGCGTGCCGAGCGGCGTGGGGTGAGGATCAGCGACCCGCAGGTGATGCGGGCGCTGGCTCATCCGGCCCGACTCACGATCATGGAACACCTCAGCTCGCTCCCGGAGGGCGCGACGGCCACCGAATGCGCCGAGATCGTCGGCCAGTCGCCGAGCGCCACGAGCTACCACCTGCGCGAGCTGGCCAAGGCCGGCCTCGTCGAGCCGGCGCCGAGCCGGGGCGACGCGCGCGAGCGCATCTGGCGCGCGGTCAGCTCCAGTTGGTCGGTGGACGCCGGGCGCGACGCCGAGCCGGACGCGGTGGCGGCGCAGACCGCCCTCGTCGAGGCGTGGCTGGCCCGGGAGCTGGACCGCAGCCGGGCCTGGTTGCGACGCGCGTCGGCGGAGCCGCCCGAGTGGTACGACGCGGCGCGGCTCTTCGACAGCCAACTGCTGATCACCGCGGAGGAGCTCGCCGAGCTGAACGACGCGGTGGACCGGCTGCTGGAGCCCTACCGGAAGCGGACGCGCACCGACCCGCCGGCGGGCGCGCGGACGGTCTCCGTCCACTACAAGGCGCTGCCCTTGGAGTAGGGGGTTGCCTCCGGCAGTTGTGAAGGATTACTTTCGAAGTATGTCCTTCACAACTGCTCGGTCGCGCTGGTCGGACGTCTGGCTCGTCACGATGGCGCGAGGCGTCTCCAGCTGCGGCGACTTCCTCGCCGCGAGCGCGCTGACCCTCGCGCTCCAGAGCGCGGGCGCCGGCGGCCTGGCGGTCTCCGGCCTGCTGATGGCCGCGACCCTGCCGCTGGTGGTGCTGGTCCCGCTCACCGGGCGGCTCGCCGACCGGGTGGACAGCCGCACCCTGCTGGTGGTTGTCGGTCTCGCGCAGGCCGGCATCTGCCTGGCGCTCGCACACACCGGGCAGCCGGCGCTGGTGATCGTCCTCGTCGGTCTCCTGGCCACCGGCCTGGCCGTGACCCAACCCGTGCTCGCCGCCCTGGTCCCCGCCATGGTCCGGCCGGAGGACCTGCCCCGCGCCAGCGCCCTGCAACAGTCGGCCGGCACGCTCGGCGCGCTCGCCGGCCCGGCCCTCGCCGGCGTGCTGGTCGGCGGGTTCGGGGTGCGCCTCCCGTTGCTGATCGACGCGGCCAGCTACCTCGCCCTCGTGGGGGCCGGGCTCCTGATCCGTACCCGGCGGGGCGGCGGCCGGCGGGTGGCGGCCAGCCCCTCCGGCGGCGGTCCCGCCTCGACCGGCTGGCGGCTGCGCCGGGATCCGCTGCTGCTCGCCACGGTCGTCGGGGTGGCCGGGGTGGTCGGCGCGGTCGGTGCCATCAACGTCGTGGAGGTCTTCTTCATCCGCGAGACGCTGCACAGCACCACGACGATGTACGGGCTGGTCACCGGCGCCTGGACGCTCGGCGTCCTGGCCGGGGCGTGGCTTTTCGCGCGCCTGGCCGGGCGGCTGCGCCGCGACGGCGCGATGGCCGGCGCCAGTCTCGCCCTGCTCGGTGGATGCTGCGTGGCGGTCCTGGCGTCGGCGGCCGTGCCGTCGGCGGCGTTGGTGGTGCCGATCTGGCTCGCCGGGGGCATCTGCAACGGAGGCGAGAACGTCTTCGGCAACGTGCTGATGGCCCGCCGGGTGCCCGAGGCGTCCCGCGGTCGCGCGTTCGCGGTGTTCGTGGGCGCGGTGCAGGGCGCGTCGATGGTGGGCTACCTGGCTGGCGGGTTCCTGCTCGAACTGTTCGCCCCCCGGCCACTGGTGGCCGCCGCCGGGATCGCCGGCGTGGTCGCGGTCGCCGTGCTGGCCGTACCCGTCGCCCGGGCGGCGCGCGCGGAGCGCGGCGGCCTCACCGCGGCCGGGAGCGGCGCGGAGCCGCCCGACCCGGAGGAGCGCGCCGGGGCGGCACGGACGCCGGGTGCGGGCTTGGCCACTCCCGCGCCGGGCCGCTGAGCCGGCACCCGGGGGCGGGGATACGGTCAGGGCATGGCTGATCGCATCGCCCGCCCTCGGGTCGGACACATCCAGTTCCTGAACTGCCTGCCGATCTACTGGGGGCTCATGCGATCCGGGGCGCTCATCGACGTGGACCTGCACAAGGACACGCCGGACCGCCTGAACTCCGCGCTGGTCGCCGGCGACCTCGACATCGGGCCGATCTCGCAGCTCGAGTACCTGCGGCACGCCGACGAGCTGCTGCTCCTGCCCGACCTGGCGGTCGGGAGCGACGGCCCGGTGCTCTCGGTCAACATCGTCTCGACCCGGCCGCTGGCCGACCTGGACAGGGCGCGGGTCGCCCTCGGCTCCACCTCGCGTACCGGGGTGCTGCTCGCGCAGCTGCTGCTCAAGGAGCGGTACGGCGTGAGCCCGGAGTACTTCCGCTGCCCGCCCGAGCTGAACCAGATGCTGCTGGAGGCGGACGCCGCCGTGGTCATCGGCGACGTGGCCCTGCGCGCCCTGTACGAGGCGCCGCGCCAAGGCCTCGAGGTCACCGACCTCGGGCAGGCGTGGCGCGACTGGACGGGCCTGCCGATGGTCTTCGCCGTCTGGGCCGTACGCCGGGACTTCGCCGCCGCCCACCCGGGCGTGGTGAAGGAGGTGCACGAGGCGTTCCTGCGCTCGCGCGACCTCTGCCTCTCGGAGCTGGACCAGGTGGCCGAGGCCGGCGCCCGGTGGGAGCCGTTCGACGCGGACACCCTCGCCACGTACTTCCGTACCCTCGACTTCTCCCTGGGCGAGCGGCAGGTGGCCGGTCTGCGGGAGTTCGCCCGGCGGGCCGCGGCCCTCGGCGAGGCCCCGGCGCTGCCGGAGGGCGGGCCGGCGTTCTTCGCCGGCTGAGCCCGCCGCCGCGTCCGGCCCGACCGCGAGCCGGCCGGACGGGAGCGGAGTCGATCAGACGCCGGGGCGGAGCAGCGCCTCGGTGATCTTCTGGCAGTTCTTCATGCCGTACTCGTAGCCCATGTCGATCGGGTAGCGCACCATCACGCCCATCGTCCAGGTGTCCCCGATCGCCAGGCAGTTGATGTGCATCTCCTGCTCCTTGGTCCGGTCGATCCACCCGTTCTTGATGGCGATCTGCTTCTGCTCGGCGGCCGGGAACGCCTTCCGGATGCCGAAGTCACCCGCGCCCCGGACCAGGCGCATCTCGTTGAGGAGCCACTTGGTCCACTTCGGGCCGGCGGCCTTGCCCTCGGCGATGCAGTTGGCCATCCGCGCCGTGTCGCGGGGCGAGAGGGCGGTGCGGCTCCAGCCGCCGTCGGGCGCGACCTTGCTGTCGGTGAGGCCGCACATCGAGATGAGCCGCTTGATCGACGCGGACCGGCCCACGTTGTTGTAGAACTGCTCGGCCCGGGTGTTGTCGCTGTCCCGGATGATCCTGGTGGCGTCGGCCAGCTTGGCGTCGCTCGGCGTCTGGCCGTTCTCGTCGGCCCGGCGGAGGTAGTCGGCCACGATCCAGGACTTGATCATCGAGGCGGTGGTGCTGGTCTCGTCCATGTTGTCCGAGCCGATGATCGCGCCGGTACGCCGGTCCAGGACGGACCAGCTGTACCACCCCTCGATGTCCAGGTCGAGGTCCTTGGCGGCGAACGGCAGCGGTTCCAGGGACGGGCTGGGGCTCGGCTGCGCCGACGGCCGGCTGCTGCGGTCGCTGGGGGCGTTGGTGGACCTGTCCTCCTGGCCCGCGCCTGCGCCCCACCGGGCCGCGGCCTCCGACTGGAACGGGGAGCCCGGCAGCAGGCGCAGCGACACCAGGACCAGTCCGATGAGGATCACCGCGATGGCGATCAGCCGCAGGGGCGAGGCCTCGCCGCTACGACGGGCACCAGCCATCAGAGCTTCCCGACCGGCTGCTGCGGCACCTTGAGGGCGGCGCCGGGCTGCGGGGTCACGAGCTGGGTGGCCACGCTGGCGCAGACCTTCGCGCCGTAGGAGAGGCCATTCTTCTGCGGGTAGCGCATCATCACGGCGAGGCTCCACTTGCCGGTGACGGCGAGGCAGTTCACGTGCCAGTTACCGTCGTAGTTGAGCATGGTCCAGCCGTTCTTGATGCTGACCGGTCCCTGCGCCTTGATCGACGCCGGCAGGCCGTCGATGATCCCCCACTTGCCACCGCCGGACGTCGTCTGCTGGTCCTTCACGCTGCCGCGGACCTTGCTCATCTCGTCCAGCACCCACTTGGTCCACTTCTTCCCGGCCGCCTTGCCGTCGGCGATGCAGTCGCCGAGTCGGACGGCGTCGCGGGGGGACATCCGG
This sequence comes from Micromonospora costi, assembly GCF_003626655.1. Taxonomy (GTDB): domain Bacteria; phylum Actinomycetota; class Actinomycetes; order Mycobacteriales; family Micromonosporaceae; genus Micromonospora; species Micromonospora costi. The sequence continues at coordinate 2,162,818 of NZ_RBAN01000001.1, read as the reverse complement.
GTGAAGCTCCAGTAACCCTCGTAGGGCTTCACGTCGCCGCGCTTGGTGTCGGTGAGGCCGCAGATGGAGATGGCTCGCTTGATCACCGGCCCGGGCTGCGTACCGGCGGGAATCCGGTACGAGCCGCCGGCGGCGGAGTAGACCTGGTTGGCCGCCTTGTCATTGCTGTCCCGGATGGCGAGACTGGCCGCCTTCAGCATGGACTCCGGAGGCTCCTTGTCGCCGAGTTGGCGCAGGTAGTCGCTCACGATCCAGGCCTTGATCATCGACTCGGTGGAGCTGGTCGACGCCATGTTCTTCGACCCGGAGATCGCCCCGGTCTTCCGGTCCATGAGGGCCCAGGAGAAGAACTCTCCGGTGAAGTTCACCGAGACCGGGCCCGCGGCGAGGGTCGGCGGGGGCGGCGGGGTGGGTGCGGGCGCGGCGACGCTGCTGCCTCCGCCGCCACCGCCGTTCCCCGCGTCGTCGCCGGCCGAGAGCCGGGCGTACGCGGCGGGGACCAGCAGGACGCCACCGAGGAGAACCGCCACGACGGCGAGCACCATGGTCACGCGGGAACGCATGAGTGGGTGAGCTCCAGATGTCAGGCCGGGGGGACCGGGCTTGTTGCCAGGAACGGACCGGCTCGTCGCCGGGGCCGGGGGTCGACGGCCCGAGTGGTGGCGGCGATCGCCAGCAGCCGATCGGTGTGACGCGGAAAGTCTACGTCCGAATGTGGCGTATGCCAGAACCCGCTGGCTGGCAAGTTGCCATGAAGGCGGGATATCAAGCCGTTATGGGGCTTCTGCGGGGGTTCATCTTTGCGGCGTGACTCAGGTCATAGGTGTCCGAGAGGGACCCGGAACCGGCGAACCGGCGATGCGGTACGGAAGGCGACGTCGCATTCCTGTTACACCCTCTGGTTTCTTGGGGAGCAAGCTGTAACACTTGACCCCATGTATGGCAACGACTTCGGCGCCCCGGAGGAGGCACCCGGCGGCGGCCTGCTCGGCGAGGTCGAGGCGGCGGAAGCCGCACTGCGGGAGGCGGCGGCCCGACAGCGCCGCGGCGGCCCCGCGCCGGACGACGACCTGGCGGCGTATTTCGCCGGGGTCGTCGAGGCGGACCAGAAGATCGAGCCCCGCGACTGGATGCCGGAGGCGTACCGCAAGACGCTGATCCGGCAGATCGCCCAGCACGCCCACTCCGAGATCATCGGCATGCAGCCGGAGGGCAACTGGATCAGCCGGGCGCCCTCGCTCAAGCGCAAGGCGATCCTGCTCGCGAAGGTCCAGGACGAGGCCGGCCACGGCCTCTACCTCTACGCCGCGGCCGAGACCCTCGGGGTGAGTCGGGACGAGCTCGTCGACCTGCTGCTCAGCGGCCGGCAGAAGTACAGCTCGATCTTCAACTACCCGACGCTCACCTGGGCCGACGTCGGCGCCATCGGCTGGTTGGTGGACGGCGCCGCGATCGTCAACCAGGTGCCGCTGTGCCGGTGCTCGTACGGGCCGTACGCGCGGGCCATGATCCGCGTCTGCAAGGAGGAGTCGTTCCACCAGCGGCAGGGCTACGAGATCCTGCACACGCTGTCGCACGGCACCCCGGAGCAGAAGGCGATGGCGCAGGACGCGGTCGACCGCTGGTGGTACCCGTCGCTCGCGATGTTCGGCCCGCCGGACGGCGAGTCGACGCACTCGGCCCAGTCCATGGCCTGGAAGATCAAGCGCTTCTCGAACGACGAGCTGCGCCAGCGCTTCGTCGACATGTGCGTGCAGCAGGCCGAGGTCCTGGGCCTCACGATCCCCGACGAGGGCCTGCGCTGGAACGAGGAGCGGCAGGCGTACGACTACACCCAGCCCGACTACGACGAGCTGATGCGGGTGATCTCCGGCGACGGGCCGTGCAACCGGCAGCGGATGGAGCACCGGCGCCGGGCCCACGCCGACGGCGCCTGGGTACGCGAGGCCGCCGCGGCGTACGCCGCCAAGCGGGCGGAGAAGAAGGAGACGGTCGCGGCATGAGCCAGGAACACAGCCCTCTGTGGGAGGTCTTCGTGCGGGCCCGGCGCGGGTTGTCGCACACCCACGTCGGGAGCCTGCACGCCCCCGACGCCGAGCTGGCCCTGCGCAACGCCCGCGACCTCTACACCCGCCGGCAGGAGGGCGTCTCGATCTGGGTGGTGCCGGCCGGCGCGATCACCGCGTCCAGCCCCGACGAGAAGGACGCCTTCTTCGACCCGGCGGCCGACAAGGTCTACCGCCATCCCACCTTCTACGAGGTGCCGGACGGGGTGGCGCACCTGTGAACGGCCCCTTCGAGTTCGCGCTCCGGCTGGGCGACGACGCGCTCATCGCGGCGCAGCGGCTGGCCGAGTGGACGACCCGCGCGCCGGAGATGGAGGAGGACGTGGCCCTGGCCAACATCGCCCTCGACCAGCTCGGCGCGGCCCGGCTGCTGCTCACGTACGCGGGCGAGCTGGAGGGCGCCGGCCGGGACGAGGACGCGCTCGCGTACCTGCGCGGTGACCGGGAGTTCCGCAACTGCCTCCTGGTCGAGCTGCCCAACGGCGACTTCGCGGTGACCATGGCGAAGCTGCTCGTCCTGTCCGCGTACCAACTGCCGCTCTACACCGCGCTGGCCGGTTGCGCCGACGAGCGGCTGGCCGCCATCGGCGCGAAGGCACGCAAGGAGTCGGCGTACCACCTGGACCACAGCTCGCTCTGGGTGAAGCGGCTCGGCGACGGCACCGAGGAGTCGCACCGCCGGATGCAGGCGGCGGTCGACCAGGTCTGGCCGTACGTGGCCGAACTCTTCGCGCCCGACCCGGCCGCCCCCATCGACCCGGCCACGCTGCGGCCGGAGTTCGACGCGACCGTGGCGGACGTGCTCGCCGAGGCCACGCTCACCCCGCCGGAGACGTCCTGGGCGCCGGCCGGTGGGCGGGACGGCGTGCACACCGAGCACCTGTCGTACCTGCTGGCCGAGATGCAGGTGCTGCACCGCGCCCACCCCGGAGCGGCGTGGTGAGCGCGAGGAGCGCAGCGAAGCGGAGCCCGGCAGTCGCGAACGGAAGGGTGGCGTGGTGACGGACCCGAGGACGGCTGTGGCGGCGGTGGTGGACCCGGAGATCCGGGTGCTCACCATCGACGAGCTGGGCATCCTGCGGGCGGTCGACGAGGACCCGGCCAGCGGCCGGGTGGTGGTCACCATCACCCCCACGTACACGGGCTGCCCGGCGATGGACGTGATCCGTGCCGACATCCGGCGGGCCCTGGCCGCGGCCGGCCACCCGGAGGCGGAGATCCGCACGGTCCACCACCCGGCCTGGAGCACCGACTGGATCTCCGAGTCCGGGCGGGCGAAGCTCGCGGCCGCCGGCATCGCCCCGCCGTCGCCCGTAGGTGCGCCGGGCGTCGTCGCGTTGACCCTCGCGGTGCGCTGCCCGCGGTGCGGCTCGCCGGAGACGGAGCAGCTCAGCCGCTTCGGTTCCACCGCGTGCAAGGCGCTCTGGCGGTGCCGCTCCTGCTCCGAACCCTTCGACCACCTGAAGGCGCTGTGACAGTCACCATCAAGCGGCCGGTCCGTCGCCGGCCGGTCTTCCACCCCCTGCCGGTCGCCCGCGTGGACCGGCTCACCGACGACGCGGTGGCCATCACGTTCGCCGTGCCCGAGGATCTGCGGGAGACGTTCGCGTTCCGTGCCGGGCAGCACCTCACCGTCCGGCGCGTCGCCGACGACGGCACGGACGTCCGCCGGTCGTACTCCATCTGCTCCACGCCGGACGAACTGGCCCGGCACGGCCGGTTGCGGATCGGCGTGCGGGAGGTGCCCGGCGGCGCGTTCTCCGCCTTCGCCTGCGGCGCCCTGCGCGACGGCGACACCGTCGAGGTGCTGCCGCCGCTGGGGCACTTCACCACGGCGTTCGACCCGGCCCGGGCCCGCCACTACGGTGCGGTGGTCGCGGGTTCCGGCATCACGCCGGTGCTCGCGCTGGTCGCGACCGCACTCGCCGTCGAGCCGGCCAGCACGTTCACCCTGGTGTACGGCAACCGCCGCGCGAACACGGTGATGTTCGCCGAGGAGCTGGCCGACCTGAAGGACCGGTACCCCACCCGGCTGCACCTCGTGCACGTCCTCTCACGGGAGCAGGGCGAGTCGCCGCTGCTCTCGGGGCGGATCGACGCCGACCGGCTGACCCGGTTGCTGGAGACGATCGTGCCGGGGGAGCACATCGAGGAGTGGTTCCTCTGTGGCCCGTACGGCATGGTGCTGGACGTCCGCGGGGTGCTCGACGGGCGCGGCGTCCCGGAGGGCGCGGTGCACACCGAGCTGTTCCACGTCGACGCGCCACCCGAGCCGCCGCGCCGCGCGGCCGAGGACTCCGGGGCCGGGGCCGAGGTGACCATCGTGCTCGACGGGCGGTCGTCGAGCTTCACGATGCGCCGGGACGAGCGGGTGCTGGACGCCGCGCTGAAGGTCCGGGGTGAGCTGCCGTACGCCTGCAAGGGCGGGGTCTGCTCGACCTGCAAGGCGAAGGTGGTGGACGGCGAGGTCACGATGGCCCGCAACTACGCGCTGGAGCCCGACGAGATCGCGGCCGGCTACGTCCTGACCTGCCAGTCCAGCCCCACGACCGACACCCTGACAGTGGACTACGACGCGTAACCGCCCCGCCCCCCTTCTCCCCGCGATCTTGCAGTTTGTGCCCCGGCCTTTGGTGCAGTTCGGGACAAAAGAGGGGCAGAAAGTGCAAGATCGCGGGGGAGAGGGGCGTGGGATGCGTGACACGGCGCGGGGCACCCGGTCCGGGCGGGCCGCCCGGGGACGTAGGCTCGGAGGCGTGACGGTGAGCCGGGAGATCGACGACATTCTGCAGCGCGGTGCGGACGGCGGGCGGATCACGCCCGAGGAGGCCCTGCTCCTCTACACCGACGCCCCGTTCCACCCCCTCGGTGAGGCGGCCGACGCGGTACGACGCCGGCGCTACCCCGACAACATCGTCACGTACCTGATCGACCGCAACATCAACTACACCAACGTCTGCGTGACGGCGTGCAAGTTCTGCGCCTTCTACCGCGCTCCGAAGCACCGCGAGGGCTGGACGCACCCGACCGAGGAGATCCTGCGCCGCTGCGGTGAGGCGGTCGAGCTGGGCGCCACCCAGGTGATGCTCCAGGGTGGGCACCACCCGGACTACGGGGTGGAGTACTACGAGGAGTTGTTCTCCTCCGTCAAGAAGGCGTACCCGCAGCTCGCCATCCACTCCATCGGCCCGAGCGAGATCCTGCACATGGCTAAGGTCTCGGGCGTGAGCCTGGACGAGGCCATCGCCCGGATCAAGGCGGCCGGCCTGGACTCGATCGCCGGGGCGGGCGCCGAGATGCTGCCCGAGCGGCCGCGCAAGGCCATCGCCCCGCTCAAGGAGTCCGGCGAGCGGTGGCTGGAGGTCATGGAGCTGGCGCACCGGCAGGGCCTCGAGTCGACCGCCACCATGATGATGGGCACCGGCGAGACCAACGCCGAGCGCATCGAGCACCTGCGGATGATCCGCGACGTGCAGGACCGCACCGGCGGGTTCCGGGCCTTCATCCCGTGGACGTACCAGCCCGAGAACAACCACCTCAAGGGGCGTACGCAGGCGACCACGATGGAGTACCTGCGCCTGATCGCGGTGGCCCGGCTCTTCTTCGAGACCGTCCCGCACCTGCAGGCGTCCTGGCTGACGACCGGCAAGGACGTGGGCCAGCTCGCGCTGCACATGGGCGTGGACGACCTCGGCTCCATCATGCTGGAGGAGAACGTCATCTCCTCCGCGGGCGCGCGGCACCGGTCCAACCTGCACGAGCTGATCGGCATGATCCGTACGGCCGGCCGGATCCCGGCCCAGCGGGACACCCTCTACCACCGGCTCGCGGTGCACTGGACGCCGGCGGACGACCCGACCGACGAGCGGGTCGTGTCGCACTTCTCGTCGATCGCGATGCCGGGCGGCGGTGCGGGCCGTTCGCTGCCGCTGGTCGAGGCGAGCTGACGCAGGCCCGGGTCGCCCGTCCGGCCGGGCGGGTCCCAGGCGTACGCCCGGCGGCCCTGGCCGGCCGGCGGACCGAGTGTGCGCCGAAAACGTCTACGTACGGGATGGCGGAGATGGTCCGCGGCGGATAACGTGCCGCCTCGTACACCGGCCCCCAGGCCGGCCTCAGCGGCGGAATCAGTATCGCGGTGCTGCTCGCGGTGGTGTGATGGTGCTGGTCGCGCGCCGGCGCCGGGTGGTGGTCGTGGTTCCCTCGGACGAGCGGCCGACGGCCTGAGACGTCCTCCATCGGCCCGTGAGGGCCGTTCACATAACGCAGGGCGGTGCGGGCGGGATGGTCATGCCATCCCGCCCGCACTGTCTGTCCGGGCCGGTACGAAGGGACGACATCCGCAGCCCACTACTGGCGTCGGCCATCGACCTCCGCTAACGTCCGCCCGGTCCATGAACGCATTCTTCCTTCCCTACCCCGGGGGACCGATGAAACCGTTCCACCGCTCCACCCTGGCCCGCTTCGGCGCCGTGGCTCTACTCGCGACGGCGGGCCTGGGCACGGTCGCCGCTCCCGCTCACGCGGAGGACCGGGCGACGCTGCAGCTCATCCCGTTGAGCTACGAGGTGGCCAAGGGCGTCAAGCAGGCCACGGCCAAGCCGTTCAAGTTCCAGGTCGCCAACACCAGCGGCGTCGACGCCAGGGACGTGACCGTCACGGTGAACACGTCCGAGCTCGACCGCAAGCGGGTCGGTGTCGTGGCGCCGGACGGCTGCGAGGTGAAGAAGAAGTCCTTCACCTGCGTCCTCGGCGATCTCGCCGCGGGCACGACCGAGGACTTCGGCATCCCGGTCTTCTCGACCGGGAAGCGCGGCGAGGCCGGCACCATGACGGTGACGATCACCGCCGCCAACGCCACGGGCGACTCGGTCGACCACCGGGTCATCGTCGCGAAGCCCGGTTACGACCTGACGACGTGGGTGCAGGACGTGCAGGCCAACGTGGTGGTCAACGGCGCGGTCGTCGACGAGCCGGACCTGAAGCCCGTCCCGCGCGGCGAGACGGTGCCGGTCGACTGGGCGATCTACAACGACGGCAGCCGCAAGGCGACCGGGATCGCGTACGGCATCACCCTGCCGCGCGGCGTGACGTTCGCCCACCTGCCGGAGACCTGCGTCCTCGCCGACCCGGAGCTCGTGGACGGTCTCGCGCAGGCGTACTGCGAGGACTCCGGCGCCGTGCTGCCGAAGGGGCAGTACTACACCGACGACGTGCGGGTGACGGTCGGCGCGGACGTCACCGAGCCGGTGCTCCGCCCCGGGATCCTCTGGGCGGGCGGGCTCGACGGCGCCGCGGGACCGGCGGAGGAGGCTCCGCAGATCGCCAGCGGCACCCAGCGCAGGACGTTCACCGAGACCGACCCGGTCGACAACACCGCCCAGTTCGACGTCTTCGTGGACCTGTCGGCCCAGCCGACGCCCACCCCGACGCCGACGGTCACGCCGACCGGCGAACCGACCGCGACCCCGACGCCGACCGCCACGGCCACGCCGACCGCCACGGCCACGCCGGGCACCGGCGGTGGCGGCGCGGGCGACGGCGACGGTGGCCTTCCGGTGACCGGCGTGCAGGTCGGCCTGATCGGCGGGATCGGTGCGGCCGTCCTGCTGGCCGGCGGCGTCCTGCTGCTGATCTCGCGGCGGCGCCGGGTCGTGCTGGTGGCGCCGGCCGACGAGACGTCGACCGACTGACGCCGACGCGTGGCGGGGGCGGGGCGGCCGGGCCGCCCCGCCCCCGCCGTACGCGGACCCACCGCCGGACCAGAGCCGGCCGGCTGGCAGAGTGGAGGGGTGAGTCGCACCCCGCAGGGCCAGCGCGCCAGCCTGGACAAGCAGCCGCACGAGGTCGCCGCGATGTTCGATGGCGTTGCGGCGCGCTACGACCTGACGAACACGGTCCTCTCCTTCGGGCAGGACCGCTCCTGGCGGCGGGCCACCCGGGCGGCGCTCGGGCTGCGGCCGGGCGAGCGGGTGCTCGACGTGGGCGCCGGCACCGGGGTCTCCACCGAGGAACTGGCCCAGTCGGGGGCGTACGCGGTCGGCGCCGACCTGTCGCTCGGCATGCTGTACGCCGGCAAGAGCACCCGTCCCAGCGTGCCGCTGCTGGCGGGGGACGCGCTGCGACTGCCCTTCGCCGACGCGAGCTTCGACGCGGTCACGATCTCGTTCGCACTGCGGAACGTCACCGACACCGACGCCGCCCTGCGGGAACTGGCCCGGGTCACCCGGCCCGGCGGCCGGCTCGTCGTCTGCGAGTTCAGCACCCCGGTCAACCCGGCCTTCCGCACGGTCTACCTGTCGTACCTCATGCGGTCCCTGCCGGCCGTGGCCCGCGCGGTCTCCAGCAATCCCGAGGCGTACGTCTACCTCGCCGAGTCGATCCGGGCCTGGCCGGACCAGCGGGCGCTCGCCGGGCGGATCGGCGCGACCGGCTGGCGGAGCGTCGCCTGGCGCAACCTCACCGGTGGCGTGGTCGCGCTGCACCGGGCGGTCCGCGACTAGACCAGATCCACACCGGACCGCCGACACCGGCCGCCTCCCGACGCGCCGGATTCGGTCACCTGTGACGGTCCGGTGCCGGTCAACCCTATTTCGTGAATTTCCGACTTTCGTCCACTTTGCGCCGTAGGCTCGCCCCCATGACGGGACCAGAGCCGGCGGACCGGGTGGACGCCACCGACGACGACGCGGCCGAACTCATCGCGCAGCTGCGGGAGCTGGCCGGTGCCGATCCGGCCGACGTCCGTCAGGTGGTGGCCGAGGTGCTCGCCGCCCTGGACCGGGCAGCCGGCGGTGCGTTGCGCGAGCATCTGCCCGAGACGATCCGCGTCGACGCCGGCCTGGACGCACCCAGCCACGCCTGACACCCGACGCCCCGAACAGCGCCCCAGCCGTCACAGACGCAACTTAGGTACCCCTGGTCGGGCGGGGTTGAGACGTCGGTCATAGACTCCCAGCGTCTGGCTTGTGAAGCATTTCACGAGCATGCGGGAGGAGGCGCGGATGACCGCGGTGGAGCACGACGCCGACGTGATCGTCGTGGGCGCCGGTCCCGGTGGCTCGGCGACCGCGTACCACCTCGCCCGCCACGGGGCGCGGGTGCTGCTGCTGGAGAAGACCGAGTTCCCGCGGGAGAAGGTCTGCGGCGACGGGTTGACCCCGCGGGCCGTACGCCAGCTCATCCGGATGGGCGTCGACACCTCGCCCGAGGCGGGCTGGCTGCACAACCGGGGGCTGCGCGTCATCGGTGGTGGCGTCCGGCTCGAACTGGACTGGCCCGACCTCGCGAGCTTCCCCAACTACGGGCTCGTCCGCACCCGCCTGGACTTCGACCAGCTGCTCGCCGAGCGGGCCGTGGCCGCCGGCGCCGTGCTGCGCACCGGCGTGAACGTCACCGGGCCGGTGCTCGACGACGACGGCCGGGTGACCGGCGTGCAGGCCGAGGTCGGCGAGGAGAAGGCCCTGGGGACCTTCCACGCCCCGCTGGTCGTGGCGGCCGACGGCGTCTCCGGCCGGTTCCCGCTCGCGCTCGGCCTCGCCAAGCGGGAGGACCGGCCGATCGGCGTGGCCGTGCGGCGCTACTACCGCTCGCCGGCCAAGCACGACGACGACTACCTGGAGTCGTGGCTCGAGCTGCGCAGCAAGGAGGGCGGCGACAACCTGCTGCCCGGCTACGGCTGGATCTTCGGGCTCGGCGACGGCCGGGTGAACGTCGGCCTCGGCGTCCTCAACTCGTCGTCCGCGTTCGGGAAGACCAACTACCGGCGGCTGCTCACCGACTGGCTCGCCAACACGCCGGCGGACTGGGGGATGACCGACGAGGCGAACGCGGACGGCCCGATCCTCGGCGCCGCGCTGCCGATGGGCTTCAACCGGGTCCCGCACTACACCCGGGGCGTGCTGCTGGTCGGCGACTCCGGCGGGATGGTGAACCCGTTCAACGGCGAGGGCATCGCGTACGCCATGGAGTCCGGCGAACTGGCCGCCGAGATCGCCGTGCAGGCGCTGGCCCGGCCGGCCGGCGCCGACCGCGAGCGGGCGCTGCACGCCTACCCGGCCGAGCTGAAGGCGCGCTTCGGCGGCTACTACCGGCTCGGCGGCATCTTCGTGAAGCTGATCGGCCGTCCGGAGGTGATGCGGATGGCGACCAAGCACGGCATGCCGCACCCGACGCTGATGCGCTTCGTGCTCAAGCTGCTGGCCAACCTGACCGATCCGCGCGGTGGAGACGCGATGGACCGGGTCATCAACGCGATGACGAAGGTGGCGCCAGCCGTGTGAGCAGGGGGTTCGTGACCGGCGACGGGAACGGGCCACCGACAGACCCGCCCCCGGCGGCAGCCACCGCGGGGGACGTGAATAGTGTGATTTTCGTCAAGCACGAGGGCAGGGAAGGACGAGCAGGAGAAGAAGATGTCGCTCTCGCCTTACGCACCCATCATCGGGCTGTTCGCCCTCGCCGCGGCGTTCGCGCTGTTCTCCGTGGCCGCCGCCCGCTTCGCCGGTCCCCGGCGTTACAACAAGGCCAAACTCGAGGCGTACGAGTGCGGCATCGAGCCCAGCCCCCAGCCGGTCGGCGGCGGGCGGTTCCCGATCAAGTTCTACCTGACGGCGATGCTCTTCATCGTCTTCGACATCGAGATCATCTTCCTGTACCCCTGGGCGGTCTCGTTCGACGCCCTGCCGATCTTCGGCTTCGTGGAGATGGTCCTGTTCATCGTCGCGGTCTTCGTCGCGTACGCCTACGTGTGGCGGCGCGGCGGCCTGGACTGGGACTGAGGAAGGAACGTCAGATGGGCATCGAGGAGAAGCTCCCCGCCGGCGTCCTGCTCACCTCGGTGGAGAAGCTGGTCAACTGGTCTCGGAAGTCGTCCTTCTGGGGGGCGACCTTCGGCCTGGCCTGCTGCGCCATCGAGATGATGGCGGCCGGTGGCCCGCACTACGACATGGGCCGCTGGGGCATGGAGGTCTTCCGCGCCTCGCCCCGGCAGGCGGATCTGATGATCGTGGCCGGCCGGGTCAGCCAGAAGATGGCGCCGGTGCTGCGCCAGATCTACGACCAGATGGCCGAGCCCCGCTGGGTGCTGTCGATGGGCGTCTGCGCGAGCAGCGGCGGGATGTTCAACAACTACGCGATCGTGCAGGGTGTCGACCACGTGGTGCCGGTCGACATGTACCTGCCCGGCTGCCCGCCCCGGCCGGAGATGCTCATCGACGCGATCCTCAAGCTCCGCGAGAAGATCATGCACGAGCCGCTCGGCCCGAACGGCCGCAAGATGCTCGAGGCGCGCAAGGAGCGCGGCGACGTCCCGGTCGTCCCCTACGGCTCGATGCCGTCGTCGTACCGCAGTGACAAGGCCCGCCGTGCCGAGTGGACGAAGGCCGTCCGCGAGGGTCGCGAGGAGCAGCTGCGGATCGAGAACTGGATGAAGGCCCAGAACCATCTTCAGCAGTACGGGGGCATGAAGAAGTGACCGCACCTCACGACAAGCCGAACGACGGCGGCGTGCCGGTCCCCGTGACCCCGGCCGGGGCCAGCAGCGGGGCGCCCGCCGAGCACCCGCCGTCGAGCCCCGCCGGTCGCGGCATGTTCGGCAACCAGGGCTCGGGTGACGTCTCCGGCTACGGCGGCCTGGTCCGCCCGCGCCGGTCCGTGGAGTCGGCGGCGCGGCCGTTCGGTGGCTACTTCGACGAGGTCCACGACGCGCTCGAAGAGGCGTACCCGGGCTTCGCCGACGCCATCGAGAAGGTCGTGGTCGACCGCGGCGAGCTGACGCTGCACGTACGCCCGGAGCGGATCGCCGAGGTCTGCCAGGTGATGCGCGACGACCTGGCGCTGCGCTTCGAGCTCTGCTCGTCGGTGTCCGGGGTGGACTACCTCGGCGCGGACGAGCGCCGGCTGCACGTCGTCTACCAGCTCACCTCGATGACGTACCGCCGCCGGGTCCGGCTGGAGACCGCGGTCCCCGCCGAGAACCCCCACCTGCCCAGCGTCACGGCGGTCTACCCGACGGCCGACTGGCAGGAGCGCGAGGCGTACGACATGTTCGGCATCGTCTTCGACGGCCACCCCAACCTGACCCGGATCCTCATGCCGGACGACTGGGAGGGGCACCCGCAGCGCAAGGACTACCCGCTCGGCGGCGTTCCCGTCGAGTACAAGGGTGCGGAAATTCCCCCGCCGGACCGTAGGAGGTCCTACCAGTGACCACGTCCAACTACGCGACCGAGCGCGAGACCACCGAGGGCAAGGTCTTCACCGTCACGGGTGGCGACTGGGACACGGTCGTCTCCGGCACCGACCCGATCAACGACGAGCGGATCGTCGTGAACATGGGTCCCCAGCACCCGTCCACCCACGGCGTGCTGCGGCTGATCCTGGAGCTGGAGGGCGAGACGGTCCGCGAGGCCCGCTCGGTCATCGGCTACCTGCACACCGGCATCGAGAAGAACCTCGAGTACCGCAACTGGGTCCAGGGCAGCACGTTCGTGACCCGGATGGACTACCTCTCGCCGCTGTTCAACGAGACCGCGTACTCGCTCGCCGTGGAGAAGCTGCTCGGCATCTCCGACGACGTGACCGAGCGGGCCACCACCATCCGGGTGCTCATGATGGAGCTCAACCGGATCTCCTCGCACCTGGTGTGGCTCGCCACCACGGGCATGGAACTCGGCGCGATCAACATGATGCTGTACGGCTTCCGCGAGCGGGAGTACATCCTCGAGATCTTCGAGCTGGTCACCGGCCTGCGGATGAACCACGCGTACGTCCGTCCCGGCGGCGTGGCGCAGGACGTGCCGGACGACGCGATCATCAAGATCCGCGAGTTCCTCAAGCTGATGCCGAAGCGGCTCAAGGAGTACGAGGACCTCCTGTCCGGCCAGCCGATCTGGATCGAGCGGACCAAGAAGGTCGCCGTGCTCGACGTCACCGGCTGCCTGGCGCTCGGCGTGACCGGCCCGGTACTGCGGTCCGCCGGCCTCGCCTGGGACCTGCGCAAGACCATGCCGTACTGCGGCTACGAGACGTACGAGTTCGACGTCCCGACGCACACCGACGGCGACGTGTGGGGCCGCTACCTGGTCCGGCTCGCCGAGATCCGCGAGTCGCTGAAGCTCGTCGAGCAGGCGGTGGACCGCCTGGCCAAGCCCGGCCCGGTGATGGTCGCCGACCGGAAGATCGCCTGGCCGGCCCAGCTGGCCATCGGCGTCGACGGTATGGGCAACTCGCTCGAGCACGTGGCCAAGATCATGGGTCAGTCGATGGAGTCGCTGATCCACCACTTCAAGCTGGTCACCGAGGGCTTCCGGGTCCCGCCGGGCCAGGTGTACGTCGGCATCGAGTCGCCCCGCGGCGAGCTGGGCGTGCACGCGGTCTCCGACGGTGGCACCCGCCCGTACCGGGTGCACTACCGGGAGCCGAGCTTCATTAACCTCCAGGCCCTCCCGGCGATGGCCGAGGGCGGCCTGATCGCCGACGTGATCGCCGGTGGCGCCTCGCTGGACCCGGTAATGGGAGGTTGTGACCGGTGAGCGCGAGGAGTGAGCTTGCGAGCCCCGCAGTCGCGAACGGAGGGCGGCTCTGATGAACGTCTTTACCGAAGAGACCCGGGCCCGGGCGCGGGAGATCGTCGCCCGCTACCCGGCTGACCGGTCCCGCTCGGCGCTGCTGCCGCTGCTGCACCTGGTGCAGGCCGAGGAGGGCTACGTCTCCCCGGCCGGCGTGGAGTTCTGCGCCGAGGTGCTGGGGTTGAACAAGGCCCAGGTGGGCGCGGTCGCCACGTTCTACACCATGTACAAGCGCAAGCCGACCGGTGACTTCCTGGTCAGCGTCTGCACCAACACGATGTGCAACGTGCTCGGCGGCCAGGAGGTCTACGACACCCTCGTCGAGCACCTCGGCGTGGGGCACGACGAGACCACCGCCGACGGGACGATCACCCTCGAACACGCCGAGTGCCTGGCCGCCTGCGACTACGGCCCGGTCATGACGGTCAACTACGACTTCTTCGACAAGGTCGACCCGCAGACCGCGGTCGGCGTGGTGGACGAGCTGCGCGCGGGTGGCCGGCCGATGCCGACCCGGGGCGCCCGGCTCTGCACGCTCAAGGAGATGGCCGTCCAGCTCGCCGGCTTCGCCGACGAACGTGAGGGAGCGGTCGCCGACGGCGGGCCGGGCGAGGCGAGCCTCCGCGGCCTGCTCCTCGCGCAGCAGCACAACATCTCGGTGCCGGGCTTCGACCCGAACACCCCGATCCGCAGCAAGGCGGACGCCGACAAGGCCGCCGCCGAGGCGAAGGCCAGGGCGGAGGCGGCCGAGAAGGCGAAGGCCGAGGCCGCCGCGAAGCAGGCCCCGACGGCCCCGGTGAAGGGCGGCGACGGGGCGTCCGCCCCGACGGGCACGCCGCCCGGGACCGAGCCGGCCCGGCCGGAGCAGGCCACCGGCAGCACCGCGCCGGACGTGAAGGCACCCGACGACAAGTCGCCGCAGGTGCGTACCGCCGAGACCCGGCAGCCGGACGCGGCGACCGCCGTGCCGGACGCCCCCGGGACGAAGGTGCCGTCGGACGCGGTGCCGCCGGCGCCCCGGGACGCGCAGGAGGCGGAGGCCGCCGGTGCGGCCGCCAACCCGCCGGCCGGTGACGGCAAGCCCGCCGGCGACGAGGCCGGGGCGCAGGAGCGCAACCTCAAGCAAGCGGAGGCCGGGGCGGGCGCCAGTGGCGCGGGCTCGACGGGCGCGAACGAAACGGGGGTCCAGAAGTGACCACTCCTCGGCCGGAGACCCTGGCCAAGCTCACGCCGGTGCTCACCAAGCGCTGGCTGTCGCCGGACGCCTGGCGGATCGGCACCTACGAGAAGCTGGACGGCTACGCGGCGCTGCGCAAGGCGCTCAAGGCCCACCCGGACGACCTGATCCAGCTGGTCAAGGACTCCGGGCTGCGCGGTCGCGGCGGGGCGGGCTTCCCCACCGGTCTCAAGTGGGGCTTCATCCCGCAGGGCGACGGCAAGCCGCACTACCTCGTGGTGAACGCCGACGAGGGCGAGCCGGGCACCTGCAAGGACCTGCCGCTGATGACGCACGACCCGCACTCGCTGGTCGAGGGCGTCATCATCGCCTCGTACGCGATCCGCGCCAACCGGGCGTACATCTACATCCGCGGTGAGGCCGTGCACGCGGCCCGCCGGCTGCGCAACGCGGTGCAGGAGGCGTACGCCAAGGGCTACCTCGGCCGCAACATCCTCGGCTCCGGCTTCGACCTGGAGCTGGTGGTGCACTCGGGCGCCGGGGCGTACATCTGCGGCGAGGAGACGGCGCTGCTCGACTCGCTGGAGGGCTTCCGGGGTCAGCCCCGCCTCCGCCCGCCGTTCCCGGCGACCCACGGCCTGTACGCGAGCCCGACGGTGGTCAACAACGTCGGCACCATCGCGAGCGTGCCGTACATCGTGCTGGGCGGCGCCGCCTGGTGGAAGACGATGGGCACGGAGAAGTCGTCCGGGCCGATGATCTACTCGCTCTCCGGCCGGATCGCCAACCCCGGCCAGTACGAGTGCTCGATGGGCATCACGCTGCGGGAGCTGCTCGAACTGGCCGGCGGGATGCAGCCCGGGCACAACCTGAAGTTCTGGACGCCGGGCGGCTCGTCGACGCCGCTGCTCACCGCCGAGCACCTGGACGTGCCGCTGGACTTCGAGTCGGTGGCCGCGGCGGGTTCGATCCTCGGCACGACGGCGACCCAGATCTTCTCCGACCAGGACTGCCCGGTCTACGCGACCTACCGGTGGCTGGAGTTCTACCACCACGAGTCGTGCGGCAAGTGCACCCCGTGCCGGGAGGGCAACTACTGGATGGTCCGGGTGTACCAGCGGATCCTCTCCGGCCAGGGCACCTACGAGGACCTGGACACCTTGCTCGACACCTGCGACAACATCCTGGGCCGGTCGTTCTGCGGTCTGGGAGACGGCGCGACCAGCCCGGTGACCTCGTCCCTGCAGTACTTCAAGCAGGACTACCTCGACTACATCGAGGGGCGCACCGCGCCGAAGCTGTCCGACAAGCAGTTGGTGGGAGCCCATTAATGACCGACGTCGTCAAGGCCCCGGAAACCGTCACGCTCACCATCGACGGCGTCGAGGTCACCGCCCCGAAGGGGGCGCTGCTGATCCGGGTCGCCGAGCAGATGGGCATCGAGATCCCCCGGTTCTGCGACCACCCGCTGCTGGCCCCGGCCGGCGCCTGCCGGCAGTGTCTGGTCGAGGTGGAGGGGCAGCGCAAGCCGGTCGCCTCCTGCACCCAGGCCGTCGCCGACGGCATGGTGGTGCGCACCCAGCTCTCCTCCCCGGTCGCCAAGAAGGCGCAGGAGGGGGTCATGGAGCTGCTGCTGCTCAACCACCCGCTCGACTGCCCGATGTGCGACAAGGGCGGCGAGTGCCCGCTGCAGAACCAGGCCATGTCCACCGGGCGCACCGACTCCCGGTTCCACGAGCACAAGCGGGAGTACCCGAAGCCGCTTCCGATCAGCAGCCAGGTGCTGCTCGACCGGGAGCGCTGCGTGCTCTGCCAGCGGTGCACCCGGTTCTCCGAGGAGATCGCCGGCGACAAGTTCATCGACCTGATGAACCGGTCGTCCGCCGAGGAGATCAACATCTACCGGGACGACGCGTACGGCGAGGAGGGCGACGCCGGTGACGTGCCGTTCAACTCCTACTTCTCCGGCAACACCGTGCAGATCTGCCCGGTGGGTGCGCTGACCGGCGCCCAGTACCGGTTCCGGGCCCGCCCGTTCGACCTGGTCTCCAGCCCGAGCGTCTGCGAGCACTGCTCGGCGGGCTGCGCCCAGCGCACCGACTGGCGGCGGGGCAAGGTGCTGCGCCGGCTGGCCGGCGACGAGCCCGCGGTGAACGAGGAGTGGAACTGCGACAAGGGTCGCTGGGGCTTCCAGTACACCCGCGCCACCGACCGGCTCACCACTCCGCTGGTCCGCGACGAGCGTACGGGCGAGCTGCGGGAGGCGTCCTGGAGCGAGGCGCTCACCGTGGCCGCCGAGGGGCTGCGCGCCGCGCGGGACAACGGGCAGGGCGCCGCGGTCCTCACCGGCGGGCGGCTGACCGTCGAGGACGCCTACGCGTACGCGAAGTTCGCGCGGGTGGCGCTCAACACCAACGACATCGACTTCCGGGCCCGGCCGGTCTCCCGCGAGGAGTCCGACTTCCTGGCCAGCTCGGTAGCCGGGATCACCGACGTCACGTACGCGGACGTCGAGAAGGCGCCCGCGGTGGTGCTGGTCGGGCTGGAGCCGGAGGAGGAGTGCCCGATCCTCTTCCTGCGGCTGCGCAAGGCGTACCTGAAGAAGAGCCTCACGGTGTACGCGATCGCCCCGTTCGCCACCCGCGGCCTGGAGAAGCTCGGCGCGAAGCTCGCCCGGGTGGTGCCGGGCGAGGAGGCCAGCGTGCTCGCCGAGCACGCCACGGTCGCCGAGGCGCTGAGCGCCGAGGGCGCCATCCTGATCGTCGGCGAGCGTCTGGCCGAGGTGCCGGGCGGCCTCTCCGCCGCCGCGGACGTCGCACGGCGTACGGGCGCGAAGCTCGCCTGGGTGCCGCGGCGCGCGGGTGACCGCGGCGCGGTCGACGCCGGCTGCCTGCCGAACCTGCTGCCCGGTGGCCGCCTCGTCAACGAGCCGGCCGCCCGCGCGGAGCTGGGCGAGGCGTGGGACATCCCGGCCGGGGTGATCCCGAGCCAGACCGGCCGCGACACCGACGGCATCGTGGCGGCGGCCGCCGCCGGCCAGCTCGGCGCCCTGGTCGTGGCCGGTGTCGACCCGGCCGACCTGGCCGACCCGCGACTGGCCGAGAAGGCCCTCGACACGGTGCCGTTCCTGGTGAGCATCGAGCTGCGTGCCAGCGCGGTGACCCGCCGGGCGAACGTGGTCTTCCCGGTCGCCCCGGTGGACGAGAAGGCCGGCAGCTTCCTGGACTGGGAGGGCCGGCTGCGCACCTTCGAGGCGGTGCTGAACACCGGCGCGATGACCGACGGTCGCGTGCTGGACGCCCTCGCCGCGCAGCTCGACGTGCGGCTCGGCACCGGCGACGTGCTCAGCGTCCGCCGCGAGCTGGGCGGCCTGCCGCCCACCCGGACCACCCGGCCCGGCGCCCCCATGGTGGAGCCGACCGCGGTCCCGCAGCCGGGCGCCGGCGAGGCGGTGCTCGCGACCTGGCACCAGCTGATCGACCTGGGCCGCCTCACCGAGGGCGACGAGCACCTGGCCGGCACCGCCCGCACGCCGGTGGTCCGGCTGGGCAAGGGCACGGCCGAGGCGCTGGGCGTCGCGGACGGCGACCCGGTCACCGTCGGCACCGACCGCGGCGGGATCACCCTGCCGGCGGCCATCACCGAGATGCCGGATGGCGTCGTCTGGCTGCCGACCAACTCGCCCGGCTCGACCATCCGGCGCAGCCTCGGCGCGAGCTCCGGCACGGTGGTGCGGATCTCGGCCGCCCCGGTGGCCGCCGACGCCGCCGGCCGCCCGGGCCCGCTCCTCAACACTGGGGGTGTCCAGTGATCTACCTGGCCCAGGACCCGACGCTGGCCGACTTCGGCAAGGATCCGTGGTGGCTGGTCGTCGGCAAGGTGCTGTTCGCCTTCGTCCTCGCGGTGCTCGCCACGCTGCTCGGCGTCTGGTTCGAGCGCCGGGTCGTGGCCCGCATGGCGGTGCGGCCCGGCCCCAACCAGGTCGGCCCGCTGGGTCTGCTGCAGACCCTCGCGGACGGCCTGAAGATGGCCTTCAAGGAGGACATCCTCCCGCGGACCGCGGACAAGGTGGTCTACTTCTTCGCCCCGACCATCTCGGTGATCTGTGCGGTCACCGCGCTGTCGGTGGTGCCGTTCGGGCCGATGGTGAGCATCTTCGGCCACTGGACGCCGTTGCAGGTCACCGACGTGTCGGTGGCGGTGCTGGTGCTGCTGGCCTGCTCGTCGATGGGCATCTACGGCATCGTGCTCGGCGGCTGGGCGTCCGGGTCCACCTACCCGCTGCTGGGCGGCCTGCGCTCCAGCGCCCAGATGATCTCGTACGAGGTCGCGATGGGGCTGAGCATCGTGGCGGTCTTCATGACCGCGGGCACGATGAGCACCAGCGGGATCGTGGCCGCGCAGGGCGACGCCACCCAGCTCACCGTGTTCGGCACGGACATCCCGGCACCGGGCTGGTACGCCATCCTGCTGCTGCCGAGCTTCATCATCTTCTTCATCGCCACCGTCGGTGAGACCAACCGGGCGCCGTTCGACCTGCCCGAGGCGGAGTCCGAGCTGGTGGCGGGCTTCATGACCGAGTACAGCTCGCTGAAGTTCGCGCTCTTCATGCTCTCCGAGTACGTGTCGATGGTGACCATGTCGGCGGTCACCACCACGCTGTTCCTCGGCGGCTGGCGGGCGCCCTGGCCGATCACCCTCTGGGAGGGCGCCAACTCCGGTTGGTGGCCGCTGCTCTGGTTCTTCGGCAAGGTGATCACGCTGGTCTTCGTCTTCGTGTGGCTGCGCGGCACGCTGCCCCGGCTGCGCTACGACCAGTTCATGCGGCTCGGCTGGAAGGTGCTGCTGCCGATCAACCTGGTCTGGATCCTGGTGCTGAGCGGCCTGCGCTCGATCGACCACTTCGACACCCGGTCCCGCCTGCTCTGGACCGCGATCGGCGCTGGCGTCCTGCTGCTCGCCACGCTCTTCTGGCCGAGCCGCAAGCCGCAGCCGCAGCCCAGCCTCCAGGAGCGGGTCAACAACCGTCCGCACGGCAGCTTCCCGCTGCCGCCGATGGACCTTCAGGTTCCACCGAGCCCGCGCACCAGGCGCGTGGTCGCCGAGCGGGAGCCGGCCAACATCGCCGCCGGCCCCGAGTCCAGGGAGGTGTGACGTGGGCGCGATCACCGGAACGTTCAAGGGCTTCGGGGTCACCTTCTCGCACATGTTCAGGAAGGTCGTCACCACCGACTACCCGTTCAAGCCGCCGGTCTCGGCGCCGCGCTACCACGGGCGGCACATCCTCAACCGGCACCCGGACGGGCTCGAGAAGTGCATCGGGTGTGAGCTGTGCGCCTGGGCCTGCCCGGCGGACGCGATCTACGTGGAGGGTGGCGACAACACCGAGGAGAACCGCTTCTCCCCGGGTGAGCGGTACGCCAGCATCTACCAGATCAACTACGCCCGCTGCATTTTCTGCGGGCTCTGCATCGAGGCCTGCCCGACGCGCTCGCTGACCATGAGCAACGAGTACGAGCTGGCCCGGGACAACCGGCAGGACCTGATCTTCACGAAGGAGCAGCTGCTCGCGCCGCTGCTGCCGGGCATGGAGCAGCCGCCGCACCCGATGCGGCTGGGCGACAGCGAGAAGGACTACTACGTCGGCGGGCTGACCAACCCGGGCACCTCGGCCGGCGCGGAGCACGCGGCCAACAGCCCGGGCCGGTACCAGGTGGAGGAGCACCCCGGTGTGACCTTCCCGGGCGCCGAGCAGCACGCCCAGCGCGCCGCAGCAGGCAAGGGAGAGCCGGCATGACCACGCAGACCGTGCTCGCCGCGGCGGGCGGGGTGTCCGGCGGCGAACAGGTCACCTTCTGGATCCTCGCCCCGCTCGCGCTGATCGGCGCGATCGGGATGGTGGCCGCCCGCAACGCCGTCCACTCGGCGCTCTGGCTGGTGCTCACGATGCTCTGCCTGGGCGTGTTCTACGTGCTCCAGGCCGGGCCGTTCATCGGCATGGTGCAGATCATCGTCTACACCGGCGCGATCATGATGCTCTTCCTGTTCGTGCTGATGCTGGTCGGGCGGGACGCGTCCGACTCGCTCATCGAGACGCTGCGCGGCCAGCGGGCCGCCGCGATCCTGCTCGGCCTCGGCTTCGCCGGCCTGGTGGGCACCGGCATCTACCGCGCGCTGAAGGGCGTCACGGCGGTCGGCCTGGACCAGGCCAACGCCGAGGGGAACGTCCAGGGCATCGCCCGGCTGCTGTTCACCAAGTACGTCTTCGCCTTCGAGCTGACGTCCGCGCTGCTCATCACGGCGGCGGTCGGCGCGATGGTGCTGGCGCACATCGAGCGCCGCAAGCAGGACAAGATGGACCAGATCGCCACCATGAACGCCCGCTTCGCGCCGGGCAACTACCCGGGTCCGAAGCCCGGCCCGGGTGTCTTCGCCACCTCCAGTTCGGTGGCCACGCCCGCCCGGCTGCCGGACGGCCGGCTCACCGAGCGGAGCACGCCCGACATCCTGCCGGTCCGGGAACTGACCGCGCAGGAGGTCTCGCCGAAGGGTACGGACAAGTGACTCCTGAGTACTACCTGGTCCTCGCGGCGGTGCTGTTCACCATCGGCGCCTCGGGCGTGCTCGTCCGCCGCAACGCGATCGTGCTGTTCATGTGCGTCGAGCTGATGCTCAACGCGGCCAACCTGGCGCTGGTCACCTTCAGCCGGATCAACGGTGACCTCAACGGCCAGATCATGGCGTTCTTCGTGATGGTGGTGGCCGCGGCCGAGGTCGTGGTCGGGCTCGCGATCATCATGGCGATCTTCCGGACCCGGCGCTCGGCGAGCGTCGACGACGCCAACCTGCTCAAGTACTAAGAGGGGCCTGCGGTGGGAGAGATTCTGACGAACGCCCCGGCGGAGCCGGCGGGGGCCGTCACCTACGCGGCGGCGGACGGTCTGCTCAGCAGCGTCTGGCTGCTGGTGGCGATCCCGCTGGTCAGCGCGGCGATCCTGCTGCTGCTCGGCCGGCGGGCCGACCGCTGGGGGCACTGGCTCGGGGTGGCCGCGATCGGCGTGTCGTTCGTGCTCGGCCTCGCCTCGTTCTTCCAGCTACGCGGTCTGGAGAACAAGTCCGTCGAGCTGAGCCTCTGGGACTTCATCTCGGTCGGCGGGCTGCGGGTGGACTTCGGGCTGCTCTTCGACCCGCTGGCCGCCGTCTTCGTCCTGCTGATCACCGGGGTGGGCTTCCTGATCCACCTCTACGCGGTCGAGTACATGGCGCACGACGCGGGTCGCCGGCGGTTCTTCGGCTACTTCAACCTGTTCGTCGCCGCCATGCTGCTGCTGGTGCTCGGCAACAACTACGTGATGCTCTACGTCGGCTGGGAGGGCGTCGGTCTGGCGTCGTACCTGCTGATCTCGTTCTGGTACGAGCGGCCGAGCGCCGCCACCGCCGGCAAGAAGGCGTTCCTGATGAACCGGGTCGGCGACGCCGGCCTCGCCATCGCGATCTTCATCATGTTCGCCACGCTCGGCACCACCCAGTACGACGAGGTCTTCTCCGGCGTCGGCGGGCTGGCCGGCGGCACCGTGCTGGTGCTCGGCCTGCTCCTGCTGCTCGGCGCGACCGGCAAGTCCGGTCAGTTCCCGCTCCAGGCGTGGCTGCCGGACGCCATGGAGGGCCCGACCCCGGTCTCGGCCCTCATCCACGCGGCCACCATGGTCACGGCCGGCGTCTACCTGATCGCCCGGTCGAACCCGATCTTCTCGGCCAACACGACGCTCCAGCTCGTGGTGGTCAGCGTCGGTGCGCTCACCCTGCTGATCGGCTGCATCATCGGCGCGGCCAAGGACGACATCAAGCGGGTGCTGGCCTGGTCGACGGTCAGCCAGATCGGCTACATGTTCCTCGGCGTGGGCCTGGGCGGCGCCGCGTACGCGCTGGCCATCGTGCACCTGCTGGCGCACGGCTTCTTCAAGGCCAACATGTTCCTCGGCGCCGGCTCCGTGATGCACGGGATGCACGACCAGGTCGACATCCGTCGCTTCGGCGGGCTGTCGAAGTACATGAAGGTCACCTGGATCACGTTCATGATGGGCTGGCTCGCCATCATCGGCATGTTCCCGTTCTCCGGCTTCTTCTCCAAGGAGCCGATCATCGTGGCCGCGTTCGAGCGGGAGGACTGGACGGCCTGGCTGTTCGGCGGGGCCGCGCTGGTCGGCGCCGGGCTGACCGCGTTCTACATGACCCGCCTCTTCGTGCTCACCTTCCACGGGCCGAAGCGCTGGACCGAGGACATCGAGCACCCGCACGAGTCGCCGGCCCTCATGACCATCCCGCTGATCCTGCTGGCCATCGGCTCGGTCGGGGCGGGCTTCCTGCTCTCCACCTCCGTGCCGGACTGGCTGGAGGCCACCGCCGGCCTGGGCGGTCAGGAGGAAGGACACGAGGCGGTCCTGTCGCACGGCGTCATCACCACCCTGTCGCTGGTGGTCACCGTGCTCGGCGCCGGGTTGGCCTGGTTCCTGTTCCGCAACGGCACGGCCACCGCGCCGCAGCCGGCCGGGGTGCTGGTCACCGCCGCCCGCCGCAACCTCTACACGGACGCCTTCAACGAGACGGTCTTCGAGAAGCCGGGCATCTTCCTCACCCGGGCGCTGGTGTTCCTCGACAACCGGGGCGTCGACGGGCTGGTCAACGGCCTGGCCGCCGCGGTGGGCGGGGGCTCGGGCCGGCTCCGGCGGCTGCAGACCGGCTTCGTCCGGTCGTACGCGACCTCGATCCTGACCGGCGCGCTGCTCGTGGTGGCGGCGTTCCTGGCCGTACAGGCGGGGTGGCTGGCGTGATCGACCTCTTCCCGGCCGCCCCCGCCGGCGGACCACGCAGTGACGACGGAGGTAAGGCCGCATAATGTCCAACTTCCCGTTCCTCTCGGTGCTCACCGTGGCGCCGCTGGTGGGCGCCCTGGTGGTGGCCCTCCTGCCGCGCCACCGGCCGGAGCTGGCCAAGCAGGTGGCGTTCGTCTGGTCGCTGCTCGTGCTGGTGCTCTCGGTGCTGATGTGGATCACCTTCAAGGTCGGCGGTGACCGCTTCCAGTTCCGGGAGTCGTACCCGTGGATCCCGAACTGGGGCGTCCACTTCACGTTCGCGGCCGACGGCATCGCGCTGGTCATGCTGATGCTCATCGCGGTGCTCGTGCCGCTGGTGATCCTCGCGTCCTGGCACGACGCCGAGTCGTCGAAGCGGTCCGTGCCGGTCTACTTCGCGCTGCTGCTCGTCCTCGAATGCACGATGATCGGCGTCTTCGCCGCCGCCGACGTCTTCCTGTTCTACGTGTTCTTCGAGGTCATGCTGGTGCCGATGTACTTCCTCATCGGCAGCTACGGCGGCCACCAGCGGCAGTACGCGGCCGTCAAGTTCTTCCTGTACTCGCTGGTGGGTGGGCTCTTCATGCTCGCCGCGGTGATCGGCCTCTGGGTGGTCGGCGGGAAGACCTTCGACTGGCAGGCTCTCTCCCAGGTGGACATCTCCACCGGCACCGAGCGCTGGCTGTTCCTCGGCTTCTTCCTCGCCTTCGCGATCAAGGCGCCGTTCTTCCCGTTCCACACCTGGCTGCCGGACGCCGGTGGCGCCGCTCCGGCGGGCGCGGCCGCGCTGCTGGTCGGTGTGCTCGACAAGGTCGGCACCTTCGGCATCCTTCGGTACTGCCTGCCGCTCTTCCCCGACGCGGCCAAGTGGTTCGCGCCGTGGGCGCTCGCGCTCGGGCTGATCGGCATCATCTACGCGGCGCTGCTCGCGGTCGGGCAGAACGACCTCAAGCGGCTGGTGTCGTACACCTCGATCGCCCACTTCGGGTTCATCGGCGTGGGCATCTTCGCCTTCACCACCCAGGCCGGCACCGGCGCGGTGCTCTACATGGTCAACCACGGCCTCGCGACCGGTCTGCTCTTCCTGGTCGTGGGCATGCTCATCGCGCGCCGCGGCTCGGCCCTGATCACCGACTTCGGCGGGGCCGGCAAGCTCCTCCCGGTGCTGGCCGGCGTGCTCTTCTTCGCCGGTCTGGCCTCCCTGGCGCTGCCCGGCACCGCGCCCTTCGTCTCGGAGTTCCTGGTGCTGATCGGCTCCTTCACGGTGAACAAGCCGGTCGCCGTGATCGCCACCGTCGGCATCATCCTCGCCGCCGCGTACGTGCTGTGGATGGTGCAGCGCACCACCCAGGGCACGCTCAACCCGGCGCTCACCGAGGTCGACGGGATGCGCCGTGACCTCAACCTGCGCGAGAAGGTCGTGGTCGCGCCACTGATCGCGCTGATCGTGCTGCTCGGCTTCTACCCGAAGCCGGTCACGGACGTGATCAACCCCGCCGTCCAGGCGACCATGGACGACATCGGCAGGACCGACCCCGCTCCCTCGGTGGGCACCGTCCAGGAGGCCGCAAAATGAGTGAACTCAAGCTGCCGTCGATCGACTACGCGGCGGTCGCCCCGATCCTGATCATGTTGGGCGCCGCGCTGGTCGGGGTGCTGGTCGAGGCGTTCGTCCCGCGGCGCTCGCGGCACCTGGCGCAGCTCACGCTGGCGCTGCTCGCGGTGCTCGCCGCGCTCACCATGGTCGTGCTCAACGCCGACGACCGGCTGATCACCGCCGGCACGGCGATCGCCGTGGACGGTCCCACGCTCTTCCTCCAGGGCGCGATCCTCGTGCTCGCCGCGATGGCCCTGCTGCTCATCGGCGAGCGCGCGCTGGAGCGCGGCGGGGCGTTCGTCGCCCAGGCCGCGGTCACCGCCGAGTCGGCCGACGACCGGCGGCAGGCCGAGGGCGCCAGCGGGGCCACCGAGGTGTACCCGCTGACCACGTTCGCGATCGGCGGCATGCTGATCTTCGTGGCGGCGAACGACCTGCTGACCATGTTCATCGCGCTCGAGGTCTTCTCGCTGCCGCTCTACCTGCTCTGCGCGCTGGCCCGCCGCCGGCGGCTGCTGAGCCAGGAGGCGGCGCTGAAGTACTTCATGCTCGGCGCGTACGCCTCGGCGTTCTTCCTCTTCGGCGTGGCGCTGATCTACGGGTTCACCGCCGGTGTTCCCGGCCGCTCGTCCGGCGTCGACTTCGCCACCATCAACGCCGCCGTGACCGAGTCCCCGGCCAGCCGGGTGCTGCTGTTCGCCGGGATGGCGCTGCTCGCCATCGGCCTGCTGTTCAAGGCCGCCGCGGCGCCGTTCCACGTCTGGACGCCGGACGTCTACCAGGGCGCCCCGACGCCGGTCACCGGCTTCATGGCCGCCTGCACCAAGGTCGCCGCGTTCGGCGCCCTGCTCCGGGTCTTCCACGTGGCGTTCGCCAGCGCCAACTGGGACTTCACCCCGGTGCTCGGTGTCGTGGCGGTGCTGACCATGCTGGTCGGCGCCGTGCTGGCGGTCACCCAGACGGACATCAAGCGGCTGCTGGCGTACTCGTCGATCGCCAACGCCGGTTACCTGTTGGTCGGCGTGCTCGCCCCCTCCAAGGACGGCCTCTCCGGCACGATGTTCTACCTGGTGGCGTACGGCTTCTCGGTGCTCGCCGCGTTCGCCGTGGTGACCCTGGTCCGCGACGGCGACGGGGAGGCCACCCACCTGTCCCGTTGGGCGGGGCTGGGCCGCCGGTCGCCGTTCTACGCGGCGCTGTTCACGTTCATCCTGCTGGCCTTCGCCGGTATCCCGCTGACCAGCGGCTTCACCAGCAAGTTCGCGGTCTTCGGCCCAGCGCTGGCCGAGGGGAGGGCGTGGCTGGTGGTCGCCGGCGTGCTGACCAGCATGGTGCTGGCGTTCCCGTACCTGCGCGTCGTCGTCATGATGTGGCTCTCCGAGCCGGGCGAGTCGACCCCGACCGTGGCGGTGCCGGGTGCGCTCACCTCGGCCGCGCTGATGATCGGGGTGGTGGCCACGCTGGTCCTCGGCATCGCCCCCGCCCCGCTGCTCGACCTGGCCACAGGGGCCGCCGAATTCGTCAGATGACGGTCCCGGGCCGACGGGGGCCGGTACGCCACGGCGTGCCGGCCCCCCGGCGTATCCGCCCCGCTCGATCGGTGCGCGACGGCGGAGGCCGGCACGCATCCCCCGCCCGGAACTGGTCGAACGGGTGTGGCATGGTTGAGGCGTGGTGAATCCGGCTGGCGAGCGTACAGGTGCCACCGGCTCCGGCGGCCGTCGGAGCCGGCAGCACACGGGTCAGTTCGAGGCGCTCGGCCTCTATCTGGCCGATCCGCGCCTCGAAGCGTCCGTGCTGGCCGTGCTCGACGCGGTCGAGGTCGAGCTGCGGGCCAGTGTGGCCAGCGCCGACCCGTTCGTCACCGAGGCCGCCCGGCACCTCGTCGAGGCCGGTGGCAAGCGGTTCCGCCCGCTGCTGGTGGCGCTCGGCGCCCAGTTCGGCGACCCGATGGCACCCCCGGTCGTCCCGGCCGCGGTGGTGATGGAGCTCACCCACCTGGCGACGCTCTACCACGACGACGTCATGGACGAGGCGGCCGTGCGCCGGGGCGCGCAGAGCGCCAACTCCCGGTGGACCAACTCGGTGGCCATCCTGGTCGGCGACTACCTCTTCGCGCGTGCCGCCGACATCGCGGCCGACCTCGGCACCGAGGCCGTACGCCTCCAGGCGCGTACCTTTTCGCGGTTGGTGCACGGCCAGATCGCCGAGACCGTCGGCCCGCGCCCCGGCGAGGACCCGGTGGCGCACTACCTCCAGGTGATCGGCGGCAAGACCGGCTCGCTGATCGCCACCTCGGCCCGGTTCGGCGGTCTGTTCGGCGGCGCGGCGCCGGAGCACGTCGAGGCCCTCGCGGGCTACGGCGAGACGATCGGCGTGGCGTTCCAGCTCTCCGACGACCTGCTGGACATCGCCAGCGAGTCCGCCCAGTCGGGCAAGACGCCCGGCACCGACCTGCGCGAGGGCGTGCCGACCCTGCCGGTGCTCTACGCCCAGGCCGGCGACGACTCCGACGCGGCCTCGGTGCGGCTCCGCGAGATCCTCGCCGCCGGTGCCCTGACCGACGATGACCTGCACGCGGAGGCGCTCGGCCTGCTGCGGGAGAGCCCGGCCCTGAAGCGCGCCCGGGAGACCGTGCGCAGCTACGCCGAGGAGGCCCGGGCCCAGCTCGCGCCGCTGCCGGAGAACCCGGCGCGCCGCGCCCTGGAATCCCTCTGCGACTACATAGCCGACCGCACCAGCTGAGGCCGCCCGGCGCGCGCCCGCCCCGCTGCGCCCGCTCGTTCAGTTGATCAAGAGCTTTGCGTCAGAAATCGGCGCCCCGCTGACGCAAACCTCTTGATCACCACGCGGGGCCGGCGGGAGGCCTGCGCGGGGCCGGCGGGAGGCCGCGCCGGGGGTCAGGAGCGGGTCAGGAGGCGGCTGCCGGTCAGCATGAGGGCCGCGGCCAGGAGCATCGACACCGCCGCGGTGCCCCACATGGCCGGGTAGCCGGCCCGGCCGGCGATCGCGCCGAGGCCGAGCGGGCCGATGCAGCCGCCCGCGTACACCCCGGTCTGGGTGATCGAGGTGGCGGCGGCCGGCGCCTGCGGGTGCAGCCGGACCACCGCGAAGTTCAGGATCCCCGGCCAGGCCCAGCCGAGGCCGAAGCCGAGCACCACGCCGGCCACCAGGGCCACCGGCCCGGCCACCGCGAGCAGCCCCAGCCCGGCGGCGCCGACCACCAGCATGCCCGCGATGACGGCCACGTGACCGCCGGAGCGGCGGTCGGCGAGCCACCCGGACCCGACCCGCGCCGCGACGCAGACAGCGCTGCCGAGGGTCAGCGTGAGGCCGGCCAGCCCCGGCGGGAGCCCCCGCCCGACGGCCGAGTCGACCACGAACGTGCCCAACGCGTTGGCGGCGCCCGCGGCCAGCGTCGCGGCCACGCCGATCACCACGAGAGGCCCGGTGCCGCGACCGGCCCGCGCGCGGCCCGCCCCGCGCACCGCCACGGCCTCCCGCCGGGGTACGGCCGGGAGGGTGGCCAGTGCGGCCGCGGCGGCCGCCACGAAGGCCCAGCGCCAGCCCGCGGTCAAAGCGATGGTCGGCACCGCCGCCCCGGCCAGCAGCGTCGAGACCGGGATGGCCGCCTGCTTCACCCCGAACGACAGGCCCTGCCGGTGCGGTGGGACGTGCCGGGCCAGCGTGGCGTTGCTGGCGAGCTGGCCGAGGGCGTTCGCGACGCCGCTGACCGCCAGCAGCCCGAGCAGGACGGGATACGAGCGGGCCAGCCCGGCCACGGCCAGCAGGCAGGCGGCGGAGAGCAGGACGCCGGCGCGGGCCACCACTGCGGGCCCGTACCGCTCGGCGAGAGCGCCGGACGGCACCGACGCCAGCGCGCCCACACCGAAGTAGACGGACACGGCGAGGCCCAGCCCGGCGGGCGAGAAACCGAGGTCGTCGCCGAGTTGGACGGCGAGACCGCCGACCAGGAAGACGGGCAGGACGCAGGCGATCGTGACGGCGATGGCGCTGGCGCTGGCGCGGACCGGTCGGCTCGGCGCGGCGCCGGTGAGGGGGGTGGTGGCGGTGTCGGTCATCGTCCCGCAAACCTACGCCAGCCCTCGGAGGACCACGGATCGTGTCCGTCGGGGCACGAACGGTTGATGACGATCTGGCATCCTCGACCCGAACAGGCGTTTCGCACCGGCTCTGGATTTCATATGGTGTAAGTCCCCGGCGGCGGAGGTGGTTGTGCGCGACCCCCTGGCGGAACCTTCGGATCTGATCCGCAGCGTCTCCCGCGCGCTACGAGTGCTCGAGTCGGTCGGTCGCGCCCCGAAGGGCCTGACCGTGAAGCAGATCGCCCGGCGGTGCGAGCTGACCGTTGCCACCACCTACCACCTGGTGCGCACGCTGGCGTACGAGGGCTACGTCATCCGCCGCGAGGACGGCACGTACATCGTGGGGCTGGAGGTCGCCGACCGCTACCGGGAGCTGGTGACCGCGTTCCGTGGGCCGGCCGCGGTGGGTGAGACCCTGCGCCGGGCCGCCGCCGACACCGGCTACAGCCACTACCTGGGCCGGTTCGTGGGTGGCCAGGTGGCGGTCACCGCGGTCGCCGAGGGCGCGCGCTCACCGTACCTGGAGGACCTGGTCCCGGGTTTCGACGAGGGAGCGCACGCCACGGCGCTCGGCAAGGCCCTGCTCGCCACGCTCACCGCCGAACAGCGCTTCCGCTACCTGAGGGAGTACGGCATGCGCCCCTTCACCAGCGCCACGCTGACGACCTCCGAGGCGTTCGAGACCGACCTGGCCGCCGGTGACCGGCGGGGCATGCAGCTGGAGCTCGGGCAGTTCCGCCAGGGGGTGGCGTGCGCCGCGGTGCTGGTGAGCCCCGACAAGGACATGGAACGCCGGCTCGTGCTCGCCTGCGCGCTTCCCGCCGGGGAGATGATGACGTCGGCGCGCGTGGTGCGCGCCAAGCTGCTCACGGCGGCCCGGGCGATCGCCGACAGCATGGCCGCCGAGCACTGAGCCCGTACGCCACGAGGCCCTCTCCCCGGGTGGGAGAGGGCCCCGCGGTGGCGGTCCAGCGTCGAACCGCCGGAGGAACGTCAGCTGCCCACCGGGCCGCCGTCGAGACGCCAGGTGACCACCACGCCCGGCTTGGCGTAGTCGCCGTCGGGCCAGTTCGACGCCGGCTTCTCCACCGACGCGCCGGTGATCTCGCCGGGGTGCTGCACGGCCACGAAGACCGACCGGTTGTCGCCGGTGATGAACGGGCCGCAGGTCTCCGCGCCGAGCGGCACGGTCAGGAACTGCTTGAGGTGACCCCGCTCCGGGCCCTCCAGCGCCGTCGCGAAGAGGCCGTCGTTGCTGCCCAGCGCGTTGCCGTCGGTGGAGATCCAGAGGTTGCCCGTGGCGTCGAAGGCGACGTTGTCCGGGCAGGAGATCGGGGAGACCTGGGTCTTGTCGTACCCGGCGAAGTAGGTCGACGGGTCGGTCGGGTCGCCGCAGACGATCGGCAGCGACCAGGTGAAGCTCTCCGCCGTGTTGTCGTGGCGGTCCTCCACCAGCTCGAGGATCTGCCCGTGCTTGTTGGCGTTGCGCGGGTTGGCCTCGTCCGCCTTCGGGTTGCTGCCGACACCCCGGTTGGTGTTGTTGGTCAGCGCCACGTACACCTTGCCGGTGAGCAGGTTGGGCTCGACGTCCTCCGGCCGGTCCATCTTGGTCGCGCCGACCTTGTCACCGGCGAGGCGGGTGAAGGTCAGCACGTCCGCGGCGGTCATGCCCTCGACGTACGAGCGGTTGCCGCTCACCAGCTTGATCCAGCGGCCCCGGCCGTTGAACGCGCCGTCCGAGGGGAGCCTGCCCGAGCCGTCGATCTCGCCGGCGCTGGTCTCGTCCAGCTTCGCGACGTACAGGGTGCCGGACTCCAGCAGGGTCAGGTTGTGCTTACGGGCAGCCCAGGAGTTGCCCTTCATGAACTTCTTGTCCGACACGAACTTGTAGAGGTAGTCGAACCGCTCGTCGTCACCCATGTACGCGACGACGTGCCCGTCCTTCGCGATGATGACGTTCGCGCCCTCGTGCTTGACCCGGCCCAGCGCGGTGTGCTTGCGGGGGCGGGCCTCCGGGTCGAACGGGTCGATCTCGACGATCCAGCCGAACCGGTGCGCCTCGTTCGGGTGCTTGGCGAGGTCGAACCGCTCGTCGGCGCGGTCCCACTTCCGGCTGCCGCTCGGGTAGCGGGTCGTGGTGGGGATGCCGTACCGCTCCAGCTTCGGCTTCAGCTCGGCCGGGGCGCCGTCGCCGCCCACGAAGTACTGGTTGAAGTTCTCCTCGCCGGAGAGCACCGTCCCCCACGGGGTCACGCCGCCGGCGCAGTTGTTGAGCGTGCCGATGACGGTACGGCCCTTCGGGTCGGCCGCGGTCTTCAACCAGGCCGAGCCGGCGGCCGGGCCGGTCAGGTCGAACTTGGTGGCGAGGGCCGTGACGCGCCGGTTGTACGGCCGCCGGCCGTTGTCGACGGGCCGCCACTGGCCGGTGCCCCCGACCCGCTCCAGCTCCACGACCGACATGCCGTGCGCGGCCATCGCCACCCGCAGCTGCTCGACCGAGAGGTTGTCGAGGCCCGGGAAGCCCGGGAACATGAGGTCCTCGTTGGTGTACTCGTGGTTGACCACGAGCAGCGCCCGCTTGCCCTGCTTGTCCAGCGGCAGCACGCCCACGAAGTCGTTGTTGTAGCCGAACTGCTTCGACTGCGCGGCCGCGGTCTGCCGGTGCAGGTCGAACTCCGGCGCGCCCGGCACGACCGGGTCGCCCCACTTGATCACGACGGCGTGGTCGTACCCGTTCGGCACCACGAGGGTGTCGAGCTTGTTCGGCGGGATCGGCTTGAAGGTCAGCGCGCCGTTGCCGACACCCTGGGACGGGCGTCCGAAACTGGCGGCCTCGGGCACCACCGGGGTCTCGCCGGCGGCCGAGGCGGGCGCCGCGCCGGCCAGCGCGCCGGCGGCCGCGCCGCCGAAGCCCAGCACCAGCGCGCCGACGGCGCCGGCCCGGACGACACCGCGGCGCGAGACCTCCGCGTCCACCACGTCCCCGAAGTACGCGTTGTCGGAGGTGTTCGGAACCGGGTGGTCGCAGGCGTTGCCGCAGCGGTAGAGACAGGTCATGGCGTCACGGCTGCCGTGGCGCGTGGCGCCCAGCAACGGGAGCAGCCGGGGACGGTCGCTCATGGGGGGATGCCTTCCTGACAGGGGATTGGGCACACGGACGACGCGTCCGCGCGCGTACCCGCCGGACGCTAGGAGGACGTGGTGAGCGATCGTCGGCGTCAATGTGAACCACGCATGAACAGATCGCCGGAACCGCCGGCCGGGCACCCACGTTGACCTCGGGCTGAACCGTTCGGCGTGACCGCACGTATTCACGGGCGGACGCACCGCCGGATCCCGCCGAGGGCGGGAGGAGCGAGGAGAGGGCCATCACCGACCACGACGCCCAACTGCTCCGCGCGCTGCACGACGAGCACGCGGAGGCGCTGTACGCGCACGCCCTGCGGCTGGTCAACGGCGACCGGCAGCGGGCCGAGGACCTGGTGCAGGAGACCCTGCTGCGGGCCTGGCGGCACCCCGAGGCGCTCGACCCGCGACGCGGCTCGGTGCGCGCGTGGCTCTTCACGACCGCCCGCAACCTGGCCATCGACGCCTGGCGGCGGCGGTCGACGCGGGTCGGCGAGGTCTTCACGGACGAGCTGCCGGAACCGCCCGAGGCCGTGGACGAGGCCGAGCGGGCGGTGGAGGCGTGGACCGTCGCCGAGGCGCTGAACCGGCTCAGCCCGACCCACCGTGAGGTGCTCATCGAGTGCTTCTACCAGGGACGGTCGGTGACCGAGGCGGCCTCGCGGCTGGGCGTGCCGCCGGGCACCGTGAAGTCCCGGACGCACTACGCGCTGCGCTCACTACGGTTGGTCCTGGCCGAGATGGGGGTGACGGGATGACACGGTGCGAGTTCGCGCACGACGACGGCGCGTACGTGCTGGGCGCGCTCGCCCCCGCCGAGCGGGCCGCGTACGAGCGGCACCTGGCCGGCTGCGCCGAGTGCCGCGAGGCGGTGGCCGAGATCGCCGTCCTGCCCGGGCTGCTCGGCCGGCTCGACCCGGCCGGCCTCGAACAGTTCCTCGTACCCACCTCGGGGCCCTCGCTGCCGACCCTGATCGACGAGGCCCGCGACCGCCGCCGCCGCGAGCGCGCGGCCAACCGCCGCCGGTACGCGCTCACCACGCTCGCCGCGGCGGGACTGGCCGTGCTGGCCGGCTTCGGCATCGCCGTGCTGCTGCCCGGGAAGGGCGTCCCGCCCGCCGAGCCGGTGCGGATGGTGACCATGCAGCCGGTGGCCGGCACGGTGCCGGTGCACGCCGAGATCGGCCTGACCGGCACCGACTGGGGCACCGAGGTGACCATGCACTGCGGGTACGAGCCGCGCAGCGGCTACCGCAAGGCGTACACCTTCCGGCTGGTGGCGCACGGTCCGGACGGCGCCACGGAGCAGATCGGCTCGTGGCTGGCCGCGCCCGGCGACGACGTACGGTTCAGCGGCGCGACCCGCTTCACCGACGCCGAGCTGGTACGCCTGGAACTGCTCCGCGCCGACGGAACCCCCGTCCTGACGTACGAGGTCCCGTAGTCCCTCTCCCGCCGAGGGCCCGGCGCGCGGGGTTACTGGGGGGCCAGGGCGGGGGTCTGGGTCTTGGCGCGGGCTGTTGCTCGGGTGCGGCGGGTGTGCCGGACGGCGTCGACCGTGAAGACGATCAGGGCGACCCAGACCAGCGCGAAACCGGCCAGCCGTGCCGGCGGCATCGGCTCGTGGAAGATGAGCACGCCGCAGGCCAGCTGGAGGATCGGTGCCAGGTACTGGATCATGCCGAGGTTGGTGAGCGGCAGCCGGTTGGCCGCGCCGGCGAAGAGCAGCAGCGGGATCGCGGTGGCCGCGCCGGCCAGGACGAGCAGGACGGTGTGCCCGGCCGAGACGTGCCCGAAGGCGGCGTCGCCGTTCAAGGTCAGCCAGCCGAGGTAGCCCAGCGCCGGCAGCGCCAGCACCGCCGACTCGACGAAGAGGCCCTCCGCGGCGGGCAGGCCGAGCCGCTTCTTGACCAGGCCGTACCCGCCGAAGCTCAGCGCGAGGGTGAGCGCCAGGTACGGCAGCCGGCCGTAGTCGACGGTGAGCACCGCGACGGCGAGACCGCCGACGCCCAGCGCCGCCCACTGCGCGGGCCGCAGCCGCTCGCGCAGCACCGTCACGCCGAGCAGCACGACGACCAGCGGGTTGATGAAGTAGCCGAGCGCCGTCTCCACGACCCGGTCGGAGTTGACCCCGTAGATGTAGGTGCCCCAGTTGACGGCGATCAGGGCCGCGGCGACGGCGATGCCGGCCAGCGCCCGGGGGCGCCGGGCGAGCGCCCGCAGGAAGCCGATGCTGCGCATCGCAGCGAGCAGCAGCGCCACGAAGACCACCGACCAGACGATCCGGTGGGCCAGGATCTCCAGAGGCCCGGCCGGGCGCAGCAGCTTGAGGTAGAGCGGGAAGAAGCCCCAGAGCAGGTACGCGCCGAAGCCGTAGAGGTATCCCAGGCGAAGCGGAGTCACGCCTCCACCGTAAGGGGTGTAACCCCGTTTTGTTCCTTTCCGGTGACCTGGGTCACGGGCGTGTTCCGCCGGTCCAGCTCCATCCACCGCTCCGGGTGCACCGGCGTGAAGCCGACCTTCGCGTACACCCCGTGCGCGTCGTTGGTGGCCAGCAGGATCCGCCGCACGCCGAGGTCCGCGAGATGGTCCCGCACCGCCCCGGCGAGCCAGGTGCCGATCCCGTGGCCGCGCTCGGCCGGGTCGACGTAGACGTCGCACAGCCACGCGAAGGTCGCCCGGTCGGTGACCACCCGGGCGACCGCGACCTGGCGTCCGTCGGCGGGGCGGTAGACGCCGAACGGGATCGAGCCGGCGAAGGCGCGCTCCACCGTCTCCCGCTCACGCCCGAGCGCCCAGTACGCGTCGGTGCTGAGCCAGTGGTGCACCCGATCCAGGTCGAGCTGGGCCGGATCGGTGGTGAGCAGGTAACCGTCGGCGCGGGTCAGGGTGAACACCCCTGCGACGCTAGTCCCGCCCCCCACCCGCCGCGCCGGCCAATTCCCGGACTCTGGTCACCGCCGCGCCGGCCGGCGGCCGGGCTCATCCGGCGCTCACCGGCCGGCGTCATCGGCGGGCGTTCACCGGCGGGCGCGCCGCCGGCCGCCGGTGAACGCAGCTGCCCGGTGGTCAGTCGCGGTCGAGGACGGCCCCGAGGATCCAGGTGACGATGCCCACGAAGAGCGCGCCCAGCACGGCGGACGGCCAGAAACCGTCCACGTGGAACGGCAGCCCGGCCTGGCCGGCGATCCAGCTGGTGAGCAGGAAGAGCAGCCCGTTGACCACCAGCGCGATGAGGCCGAGGGTCAGCAGGTACAGGCCGCAGCCCACCGTCTTGATGATCGGCTGGAGCACCGCGTTGACCACGCCGAAGATCGCGGCCACCAGGATCAGGGTGGTGACCGTCTGGACGGCGGAGTCCGATTCAAGGCTGATGCCCGGGATCAGCAGGGTGGCCAACCAGAAGGCGACGGCCGTGGTGGCAAGCCGGATCAGCAGGCCCTTCAGGAAATCCATGGCCGGGATCGTGCCACGCCCCGTCGACACGCGGAAGGCGCGAAGATCGACCAGTTTCCTCGACCCCTCGACCGTCACCGTGCGGTGCGCGCGCGGTCACCCCGGGTCGACCGTGCCGGCCGTCCATGCGGGACGGCGGCCGCCGGTGAGGCGGGCAGCCCTGCGTGGACGGCGGCCGGTGTGTGTGGGTGGCCGTCAGTGGCGGGACGGACGGCCCACGAGGTGCGCCTCGACGGACGAGAGGGAGAGCAGCGCCCAGCGCAGTGCGCGCCGGTTGACGACGGCCACCATGTCGTCCCGGATCCGGGTCAGCCACTCCGCCGAGTCGCCCAGCCCCAGCGCCGTCCCGGCGAGCGCGGCCTCGCCCGCCGTGAGCGGCTGCAGCACCGCGAGATCGGCCCGACCCAGCGCGTCCACGTCGGAGGGGGTGAGGCCGTCGCGAACGACGAGCGTCGACGACCACGGCGGATCCGGCGCCGGGTCGGCCGGCACCGGCCCCACGTCGACCACCAGCAGCAGTGGCCGCAGTGGCGTGGCCGTCGCGTCGGGCACCGGTCGACCCGGCGGGAGCAGCGGGATCGTCCCGCCCGGCGCTCCCACGCCCCGTACGAACGGCTCCCAGGTGCGCGGGCGGGCCGTCCGCACCACCACCCGCGCCCCGAGCGCCATGGCACGCAGCGCCACGAGCTGGGCGAGCCGCACCCCGCCCACGAGCAGTGCGCGGGTGCCCTCCGGCCGGAACAGCCGGACGGCCAGCGCGGTGCCGTGCCGGTTCGCGCCGAGCAGCAGCCCGGCGCCGCCGAGGGGCAGGTCGAGGGCCTCCGCCGCGGCCTGCGGACGGGGCGGGGGGCCCTCCAGGGCCAGCGGCACCGTCGCGGCGAGGCCCGGCCCGTGCGCGCCGTCCAGCCGGCGGACCTCCGCGCCCAGGCCCTCGACCAGGGTGTGCAACGCCCGGGTCGCCAGCACGAGCGCACCGGGCGAGCCGGCCGCGAGGCGTACGGTCAGGGTGGCCGACCCCGGATCGGGGCCGGCGCAGAGCGCCACGGTCGTCGCGGTGGCCGGCAACGCG
Organism: Micromonospora costi; assembly: GCF_003626655.1. Lineage (GTDB taxonomy): Bacteria > Actinomycetota > Actinomycetes > Mycobacteriales > Micromonosporaceae > Micromonospora > Micromonospora costi. Next base: position 2,125,802 of record NZ_RBAN01000001.1, on the reverse strand, counting down.
AGCAGTCGGGACACCAGGCCACGCCCGCCGTCGCCGCGCACGTCCGGCCACCGGTCCAGCTGGAAGGTGGCCTGCCACGAGCCGCCGGTACGCACCGCCGCCCAGTGTTCCCGCATGGGCGCGGCGTCGTGGTGGGCGACCTCCGCGAGGACCCGCAGCGCCGCGGCCGCGCCGAGCGGGCGTACGCCGAGCGGCCGTAGCCGCCGAACGACCCGGCGTACCGCGCCGGACAGGGCCTGCCGCAGTTCGTCCGGCGCCCATCCGTCGACGCGTAGCACGCGTACGGCCAGGACCGCCCGCTCCCGCGCGGCCAGCCGGCCGTCGGTCAGCTGCCGGTACGACGTGCCGACCGCGCCGCCCACCTCCGGCGCGGGCGCCGGCGAGGCGGAGAGCACGACCTGGACACGCACCGGCGGGCCGTCCGATGTGGCCGCCGACAGCAGGGCTGCGGGGGTCGGCAGCGTGCGGGGCGCGTCCCCGAGCAGCTCATCCGGATCGCCGACCTCCAGCAGGGCCGTGACGCCCGTGGCGTCGTCCAGGACGGCGGCCGGCACCCCGGCGAGGTCCGACGGGAGCACCACGGCGCCCGGGGCGACCAGGTCGAGCAGCGCCGCGTCGCCGGCCTCCGCGGGCAGGGCACGCCGCCGGGAGAGGTACGCCAGGTGGGTGCCCGACCACTCGAAGAGCCACCGGCCCCGGAACCGCACCCAGGCAAGTGCCAACAGCAGCACGGCCGCCACCAGGGCACCCGTGAGGGGCCCGGCGCCGCGGCCGAGGGCGGCGAGGGGCAGCGCGACCGCCAGTTGCGCGGCGACGATCTGACCCGCCCGGACCCGGGCCGGCCGGCGGGTGACGGTGGCCCAGCGGGACGGTGTGGCCGGCTGGCCGCCGCGCAGGGACGTGGCCGGCGCCGCGCCGGGACCGTGGCCGGAGTCGTCATGGCTGGCGGGTGCGTGGCCGTGACCCGCAGTACGCGGGTCGACGGTGCTGGTCGCCGTCACCGCGCCTCCCCGCCGGTCACTGCCCGCTACGTCGCTGCCGCACATCGTAAGCGAACGGCGGCGTCCGCGTTGTCCACAGGGGAGCGGAGCGGGGTAGCAGAACTGCAACCGGACGGCTACCGTCAGCCACGAGTTCCGCTGACCCCCGCGCCCGCCGTGCGCGACATCCCGGGGCGCGAGCGGCGCGTTCCCCAGGGTGGGCGCGCCGACGGCCAGCCACGACCGAGGAAACGAGGTGAGGTCCGGAGTGTCCCAGACCCAGGCGGAAGCCGCGGTGATGCAGCAGACCGCCGCGAAGTTCGAGCAGGTGGACCAGTCCCTGCAGTCGATGCTCAGCAGCCTGATGGCCGAGCTGGAGGTGTTGCAGCAGGCCTGGCGCGGCGCCGGTGGGCGGTCGTTCGAGCAGGTCAAGCAGCAGTGGGCGCAGGATCAGGCGGCGTTGCAGCGAGCCCTGCGGGAGACCGCGGGGGCGATCCGCACGGCCGGGCACCAGTACGACGTCTCCGACTCCGAGGCGGCCGGCCGCGTCGCCGGCACCAACCGCGGCGGCATCCAGCTGCCACTCTGACCGATCGATCCAGGGGAGGGATTCCGCAGGTGGACAACGGTGTACTGGTCGTCAACTTCGCCGCGCTGCAACAGGCCAGCGTGGACATCCAGAAGGCGCTGAACACGCTCGACTCGCAACTCGGCCAGTTGGAGCGCGACGCCGCGCCGCTGGTGAGCAGCTGGACCGGCGACGCCCAGCAGGCGTACGAGCAGCGGCAGTCGCGGTGGCGCGCCGCCTCGCAGGACCTGCAGGCGATGCTGCGCGACATCAAGCTCGCGGTCGACGACTCCGCCGCCGACTATCTCGACACCGAGAAGAAGAACGTCGGCCTGTTCCAGTGATCCTGCCGCCGCGCGCTGCGTGGCCACGGTCGCGCCCGGCGGCGAGCCACGCCGACGGTGACGCCGGCTCGTCCCGGGCCGGCGTCACCGGCGTGCCGCCGCGAGGGTCCGGCCGTTTGCCGGCCTGGCCGAGACCATCCCGGACCGCCCGACCGTGGTCGGTCCGGGTCGCCTGGCCGTGGTCGGCCGTGGTCGCCCGGCCCGGGTCAGTCCTGGTCGCCCGGCCGCCAGCGCCGGCGAGCGCCGTGGGGTGCCACCAGCGCGACGAGCACGACCGCGACGACGACCGCCGCGACGGCCGCCGCCACGACCAGGGCCCGGTCCCGGGCGGCCGCCCGCCGGGCCTGCCGCGCCAGCAGGGATGGGCTCGGCGACTCGTCGGCCAGGGCGGCCACCGGGCGGGTCCGTCCGGTCGTGCCACCGGCGGTCTCGGCGACCGCACGGTACGGGTTGAGCACCCCCGCGCCGTACCCACCGCCCGGGGCCGGATCGGCGCTGGCCGTGATGCGCTCGATCACCTGGGCGGCCGTCAGTTCGGGCCGGTACTCGCGCAGCAGCGCCGCCGTGGCGGCAACGAACGGTGCGGCGTAACTGGTCCCCTCGGCGCGGTGGTGGCCCTGGCCGGGTGCGGCCATCAACACGTCGCTGCCGGGGGCGACCAGGTCGACGTACGGGCCGGTCTGGGAGAAGGCGGCCCGGATGCCCTGTGCGGTGACCGCGCCCACGCCGAGCACCCCGTCGTACGCGGCGGGGTAGGGGCGCGGGTCGCCGGCCTCGTGCAGGTTGCCGGCGGCGGCCACCACGACCACGTCGCGTGCCACGGCGTAGTCCACCGCCGACCGCACGGCCGGGTTGTCCGTGTACAACACGACGGACAGGTTCAGCACGTCGGCGCCCCGGTCCACCGCCCAGCGGATCGCCCGCGCGAAGTCGGCGGCGCTGACCGTACGCCCCGACTCCCGTCCCTCCACCACCTGCTGTTCGCTCACCCGCACCGGCAGGATCCGGGCGCCCGGCGCCAGGCCGCGGAACCCGACGCCGGGCCGGGGTGCCGCCGCGATGATGCTCGCCACGCCGGTGCCGTGACCGGCGCAGTCCCGCGTACCGTCGCCGTCGTCGTCGAGCAGGTCCGTGCCGTCGAGCACGCGCCCGGTGAGCTGTGGATGGTCCCGGTCGACGCCGGAGTCGACCACCGCCACCGTGACCCCGACCCCGGTGGCCAGCGGCGCCAGCCGTTCGGGGGCGTACCGCTGCTGCGGCCACGGTGTGGCCGTGACCGTCCGGACCGGAGCGAGGGGTGTGGGGCAGGCCGGTGCCGCCCGGAGTGCGCCGCGAGCCGCGAGGGCCTGCCCCTGCGCCGCCACGCCGGTCGGCGCGCCGAACGCGGGTCCGGCCGACGGTGCGAGTGCGACGGGCGCGCCGGTCAGCAGAACGGCGGTCAGAGTCGCGAGGAACGGGCGCGTCGTCGACCGGGACATCGACCGCCTCCGTATCGTGTCGGCTCCGGGACGGGATGTTATCGCCCTCCGCGGCGCCCCGGCGGCCCGCCGCCGGGCTGCCATTGTGATCTTGTTACTACCTTGTAGGTTGTAGGCGATGCCTATGGCCTGTTCTCGGGAGGAGAGGTGGCCGTGACCGAATGGGAGCCGGCCACGGAGGCCGAGGCGGCCATGCGGGACGCGCTACGCGCCCAGGACCAGGAGCGATACTTCCGGATCCTGGCTCGCACCGATCTCCTCCTCCCGGTCGCGCAGGCGAGCGCCCAGGCACCGGGTGGGTGGGGCACCTGGACCAGCGGCGGCCGCACCCACGTGCTCGCGTTCACCTCCGCCACCGCGTTGCGGACGTGTCTCGGCGAGCATGCCGGCAGCAACCGCCGCGTCCCGTACGCCGACCTGGCCGCCGGCTGGCCGAACCCGGAGTGGTGGCTCGCGGTCAACCCCGGCCTGCCCGTGGAGGGCTATCTACCCGCCTGGTTCGTGGCCCAGCTCTCCCGGGGCGACGTGCGGCTGCCCGGCCGTACGCTGGGCGCCCGCGCCCGCCTGGAACGTGCCGAGTCACTGGCCCGGGCCCGCGCCAGCGGGTCGGGCCGGGAGGCCCCGCCGGCCGCCGGCCGTCCGGAGACCGGCCCGCTCTCCGGGCTGCCCGGCCGTGCCGCGTTCGGTGGCGGCGGTCCGGCCGCCGGAGCCCCGCTCGGTACCGACGCGAACGGGCCCGCGACCAGGGGCCCGGCACCCACGACGCCGGCCGCGTTGCCCCGCCGGCCCGGCGAGTCGGCGCCCAGCGGATGGCCGTCGTCGATCGCCGACGCGGCTCCACCGGCGACGGGGCGCGAGGCCACCGACCGGCGCACCGGCGCGGAGCAGGGGCGCGACGCGATCGACCGGCGCGCCGGGACGGAGCAGGTGCGCGGGGCCGCGCGGTCCGCGCCGCCGGCGTTCACGGGCCGGCCGCCGTCGGCGCGTCGCGGCCCGGTCGAGGAGACCGGCCGCGCGAGCACCGGAAACGGTCGGACCATGGCCGGCCGCGAGGCCGGTTCCACGGGCGAGGGCGGGGAGTCGGCCCGCCGCTCCTTCTTCGAACCGGCGTCCGGTCGCGGGTCGACCTCCGCCCGCGGGCCGCTGCGGCCCGGTGATCGGGCCACACCGCCGTCCCGGTTCGGCCTGGGCGGCCAGCCGTTCCCCCGGCGCGGCCAGGACAACGAGCCCACGCAGGCGTTCCTCGCCCCCGACCGCGAGCCCACCCCCGCGCCGCGGCCACCCGCCGACCCGGCGTGGCCGGGCCCCACCGCGGCTCCCGGCGTCGACGCGACGCAGCCGCTGCCCTCCCGGCGCCCCGGGCCGCACGCCGACGAACCCACCCGGGCCTTCGGCGTGACGGGCCCGCTGTTCACCTCACCCGGCCGGCCGAGTCCCGGCCCGGACGACGAGGTGACCCAGCCGCTTCGGCACGGCTACCGCACCCACCCCGAGGATCTGGTCGAGGAGCTGCCGCCGTCGGTCGCCGAGCCGGTGTCCGGCCCGCCGGAGCCCCGCCGCGGCTTCACGCCCATCGTCATCGAGGGCACGATCGTCGAATCCCGGGACCTCCTCGATCCGCCTGACGACGAGCCCGTTCCGGACCGCTTCGGCGCGGGCGCGTTCGGGACGCGTCCCGCCGGAAGCTGGGACGACTCCGCGCCGGCGGACGCGGGCAGCCGTTGGGACCAGCCCCCGACCGGTGGCGCGGCGGGCGCGGGCGCCGGGACCGGACCGGCCGGCGGCGACCTGTGGGGTGGATCCCGGCCGAGCGGCCCGCACGACGCCGGCAGCGCCTTCTTCACCGGCGGCGCGGGGAGCGCACCGGGCACGGGCACCGCTCCCGGCGGTGTCGGACCGGACGCCCGCACCGACGCACACCTCACCGGCGGCCTCGGAGGCGACGCCGGCAGCGGCGGGATCTTCACCGAGGGCGGGGGACCGGACGCCGCCAACGGGGCGAACGTCACCGGCGGCGCCGGAGCGCACGCCGCCAGCGGCGCCGGGACGGAGACCGGCGGCAGCGCCGGGACGGGTCGCGACGGAAGTGCCGGGCCGGACTTCTGGAATCCCCGGTCGAGCCGGTCGCCGGCCGCTCCGACGGACGACCCGGTGGAAGCCCCCGGCCCGTTCGCGGGCACCGTCGGCCGTGACGCCACGGGAGGCGCACCCGCCGCGGGCGCCTCGGCCACCGGCAGCGCGGACGCCCTGGCCGGCGGCAACGCGGACGCCCTGGCCAGCGGCAACGCGGACGCCGCGGACGCCGCCGTGAAATTCCAGCCGGCCAACGCGGTCGAGGAGGACCTGCTGGGAGCGGTCGGGGCGGCAAGCACCGACAGCTTCCTCTCCACCTTGCTGCTGGCCCGTGTGCTGCTGCCGGTGGCGGCCGAGTCGTCGCCGGGCAGCCGGCCGGGTGACCCGGGCTTCGTGTGGCGTACCGAGGAGGTGGACGGCGAGACCTTCGTCGTCGTCTACACCTCGCCGGAGCGGCTCGCCGACCACGTCGACGGCGAGGTCGAGACGGTACGGGTCAAGTTCGTCCAGCTGATCCGCCGCTGGCCGGACAGTTCGTGGTCGTTCAGCGTCAACCCCGGTACGCCCGTCGGCGCGAAACTACCCGGCGAACAGATCGTCGGTCTCGCCAACTGGGCCGCCGACGTGGGTCTGGGCGACGACGAGACCGACGAGGCGTCCGCGGCGGCTGAGCCGGCCGAGCGTACGCGCCCGGCGGCGAAGCCCGTCGACCCGACGCGGCCGGTCGTCATGCAAAAGGCGGTGGCGCCCAGCCAGCTCGCCTACTACCTGGAGCGCGGCTACGACCGGGTCTCCGGCTTCGTGCACCGCGCCAACGAACTGGCCCACCTGAACACGCCCGCCCAGTTGTACGACGCGCTGGGCCTCAACCACCCCGACTCACCCTTCTCGCGCGACGCCGACGAGATCTACGTCCTGCGCTGGCCGGCGTACCGGCCGAGCCTCTACCGGATCCCCTACGGCGGACAGAACGAGGCGGCCATGCGGGCCATGGAGGGCTGGGTCATCGAGCGGCCGCCGTTCCGCGGCAACGGCTTCGCACCCGGCGAGAGCAGCGACGTCGTGGCGGAGTTCAAGGTGGACAGCGCGCGGCTGCCGCATGGCGCCCAGCTCTGGCGGATCGGCGCGGACGGCACCGAGCGGGTCATCGCGATCCTGGACACCGACGCGCCCCGCTGGCGGGAGGTGGAGACGCCGTGATGCGCGACGGGTACGTGGCCCGCTGGCGCGGCCGGGAGTACCAGGCCAGCCCCGACGGCGACGACGTGCGCCTCTACCAGCCGGAGCCCGGTGAGGGTTTCGAGGAGGTCCGGCCCGGCCGGTACGTGCGGGTGCTGCCGGCCGGTGAGGTCGAGGACCTGGCGTACGTGCGGACGACCTGCACCTGGCAGGGGCAGCCGTTCATCGTGCTCGGGGAGCACGACGGCTGGCTGCGGGTGGAGTACACCGGCGGGCGGTGGCCGGTCGCGCAGGCGATGCGCCTGGAGGCGTTCGAGTTCGGCGTCTACCAGGGGTGGGCGCCGGCCGCCGAGGTGACCGACCTGCGCGAGCAGCGCATCTGACGCCGAATCCGCGACCGGTCAGGACTTCGTCCAGCGCAGGACCTCGCCGAGCACGACCTCGGGCGCCTCGACGTGCGGGAAGTGCCCCACGCCGTCCAGCAGCCGCCACTCGTACGGTGCGACCACGTACCGGCCGGAACCCTGCGCGGTGCGCGGCAGGGAGGCGAGGTCGGCGGCGCCGTGCAGTTGCAGGGTCGGGGTGACCAGCGGCTTCTGCATGAGTTTGACGAAGCGGTAGCCGTGCAGCCGCAGCACCGACCGGAACGCCCACCGGTAGCCCTCCAGGGCGCAGAACGCGGCCTGCGGGATCCGCATCGCCTCCCGGCAGCGCCGGGCGTACTCGGGGAAGTCGGGGCCGGCCACCCAGTCCGGCCCGCCCCAGCGGCGCAGCAGCTCCTCCACGGCCGTGGCCCCGTCGCGGGTCAGCACGTGCTCGTACCGGGGCATCTGGAACTTCAGTGCGGGCGTGGACGCGGCGAACTGCCCGCGCGGGTCGGCGAAGATGGCGGCGCGCAGGCGCAGCGGGTGCGGTGCGCCGAGCACGACAAGCCGGCGTACGAGCTGCGGGTGGAACGAGGCGACCGTCCAGGCGACCATGCCGCCGGCCCCGGTGCCGACGAGGGTGGCGGAGCGCTCGCCGAGGGCCCGGATCAGCCCGGCGACGTCGGCGGCGAGCGTATAGCCGTCGTACCCCCGGGGCGGCTTGTCGCTGGCGCCGTAGCCGCGCAGGTCGACCGCGACCGCCCGGAAACCGGCGTCGGCGACGGCCGGCAGCAGCTCGTGCCACGCCCACCAGTGCTCGGGAAAGCCGTGGAGGAAGAGCACCATGGGTCCGGCGCCCGCCTCGACCACGTGGAACCGGCTGCCGTTCGCGCCCACGAACCGGTGCGTCCACGGGCCCTCGGTGAGGACGCAGGACTCGTCGACGGGCCCGCCGTGCTGGTCGGTCATGTGCCTCAGCCTAGGACCCCGGCACATCGTGCCGGTCCCAGCCGCCCCGTGAGCGGGCCGGAAAGGGGTCGGTCAGTCGGTGACGATGCTCATGGGGACGCCCGGACCGCAGTCGATGCGTGCCTGCAGCGTGGTGAGGCGGAGCGTGACGAAGGAGCCGGTGCGTAGCTCACCGACGTCCGGGCCGTGCAGCGCGTACTCGGTGCCGTCCTCCGCGACCATCCCGTAGCAGGGCCCGTCGCCGCCGCGGGTCACGAACCCGCTGACGTGCCGGGTCACGAGGTCGGTGGGCGGGCTCGGCTTCACGACCGGCGGCCGCGGCGTCGGCAGGGTGGTGCTCGACAGCGGCGGCCGGGCGGGCGAACGGGTTGCGGCCGGCGGCGGGGTGCTCGCGGTGGGCGTCGGGGTGACGACCGTGTCAGGGGGAGCGGAGCTGACCGGGGCGGCGCCGGTGGCGGAAGGGGTGGCCGGGCCGTCGCGGGTCACGCCACCGGCCCCGCCGCACGCGGTGAGCGCCAGCACCGGGAGCAGGACGAGAACGCTGCGCGGAAGTTTCGGCACGGTCCTTGGACGGCGCGAGGGCCGCTGGCGGTTCCCGCCCCGCCGCTGCGGCGTGGCGACGGGTTGCGACCGGCGTGCCGGAACGGCGACGGGTTGCGACCGGCGTGCCGGAAACGGGAACGACGACGGCGCCCGGGGATTCCCGGGCGCCGCCGCCGTCGTCACCGTTGCCGGATCAGGAAACGCGGATCTTCATGGCAGTGCCGTCCTGCTCCAGAACCTTGATCTTGACACCGGCCGCGGGGAGCTTGACGCCGTGGTTCGGCAGCTCCTCGTAGAAGTACTTCTTGGTGTCGTCGAACAGCGGCTCGGCGGCCTGGCCCCGGATGTAGCTCGGCTGGCTGTTCAGGTGCAGCGTGAACGAGTCGGCCTTCTTGAGGCTGAACGGCGCGTCGTACACCTGGACCCGGGCCCGCCACGGCTGGCCGGAGAGGTTGTAGATCGGGCGCGGGTGCGCGTCGATGTACAGGTTTCGGCCCTCGCCGGGGTGGGCGACAGTGTTGTTGTCCGGCCAGCGGGTGTTCCAGTACGAGATGAGCAGGCCCTCCTGGTACGCGTAGTGGTCCACCCAGTCCGGGCGGGTGTTCGCGTAGCCGAAGAAGTACGGGCCGGTCTTCAGGTACTTGTCGTACGAGACGTACGACCGGTTGCCGGCGATGTAGAAGTTGTCGAACAGCCGGGTGTAGGTCGCGCCGACGACCTCCCAGCCACCGAGGTCCCAGCCCGCGTCCGCGGTCTCGGCGCCGTCGCTGAAGATCGGCTGGCCGTCGGCCGTCACGGTGATCGCGTCACCGAAGAAGCCGCCCTCGGAGACGCCACCGTCGGTCACGTAGTGCAGGCGAACCTGCGCGACCTTGCCGGCGAGAGCGTTCAGCGGGATGTTGATGTCCGCCCAGGCGCCGTTGCTGCTGCCGTCGAGGGCCGGTCGGTCGGCCCCGTCCCGGCCCATCGGCCGGCCGTTGACCGTGCCGTCCAGGTCGGTCCAGGTCTGCCCGCCGTCCGTCGAGCCCTCGAAGTAGAGGTAGTCGAAGCCCTGCTCGATGGCGTACTTGCCCTTCAGGGACAGCGCAGCCGAAGTCTTCCCGGTGAGGTCGAACGTCCTCGTCATGCTTCTGTTGAGGTCGTCCTCGTTCCCGGAGAAGTACTGCTTCGAGCCCTCGTACGGTGCGCCGTAGTTGAACGTGTACTCCCGTTGGGGCAGCACCACCACCACGGCCTGCGCGTCCTTCGAGTTGTACTCCTGCGGGCCCAGGTTGAGCGTGCGCTTCTGGCCCGCCACGACCACCTCGTAGTCGAGCCAGCCCAACTGGAGCTTGTTCCACGCGCCCAGGTCGCCACCGCGCTCGCCGATGCCGGCGTCGTTCTTGGCGCCGAGCCGGCTCTGGGCCATCAGGGTCCAGTGCTCGTTGCTGTTGTCGGCCGGGCCGTAGTCGTCCGGCAGGCCGAGGTCGTGGCCGTACTCGTGGTAGAAGACGCTCCGGCCACCGTTCTCCGGCTGGATCGTGTAGTCGCGGACCCAGAGACCGGTGTTGCCGATCTGGGTGCCGCCGATCGGGAAGCTCGGCGGGCCGACGGGCGAGCTGTTGAACGCCGACCAGCGGTGGCTCCAGATCGCGTCCTCGCCCTGGTGCGGGTCACCGTCGGCCTGGTCGCCACCGGAGTGGACGATCTGGAAGTGGTCGATGTAGCCGTCCGGCTCGTTGAAGTTGGCGTCGCCGTCGTAGTCGAACCGGTCCCAGGTGTCGTACGACTTCAGGTCCGCCGCGATCTGGGCCTCGGTGCGGCCCTTGGCCTTCTGGTCGTTGTACCAGACGTTGATGGCGTCGCGGATCAGGTCCCAGGTGTTCGAGCAGACGTTGTCGCCGCAGACCGCCGGGTCGTCGCGCGGGTCCGGCTCCTCGCCCGGTTCCGGGTCCGGGATCGGGTCGTCCGAGCGGCCGTAGCGGGCCTCGTTGTACGGGACCTTCACCCAGTCGGTGACCATGCCGTCAACCGTGTAGCGGCCCGAGGATTGCGCCTCGTAGTACTGCTTCAGCGACTCGTCGCCCGGGTTGGTGCCGAAGTAGAGCTGACGGAAGTGCTCCGGGCTGAAGTCCGGCTGCCAGACGGTGGAGTTGTCGACCGCCCGGTTGGGCTGCGGGATCTGGTTGTGCAGCGGCCCGTCGAAGGTGGTCGGCCCGGCGATGTCCGGGTTCATGTCCTTGTCCGGGTACGCCGGGTGACGCTGGTCGCCGAACTCCGCCAGGATCACGAAGATCTTGTCGGTGCGCTCGCGCTTGAGCTCGACGTACTGGTGCTTCTTCTGCGTGCCGGCGGCGAGCGTCCGGGCGTTGGCGCCGGGGCCGTTCGTCTCGCCGACCTTGACGACCGTGCTTCCGTTGACCTCCATGGGCTTGCTACGGCCGCTCAGGACCTCGCTGAGGCCCTCCTGGCGCAGCGCCCGACGCTTCTCCTCGAGCTTGTCGGGGAGTTCGTCCTTCAGTGCCTGCGGCTCTGCTGCGGTAGGAGCGGCTGCCGGCATTTTGGGCTGGGGCGCCGCCGACGCGGACGGGCCGAAAGCCAGACCTGTCGCCGTCAGTGAGAGCCCGAGCAGACCCACTGCGACTTTGCGCACGTGGTACCTCCGGTGTGAGGGAACCGGCCCTACGGGGGTACGGACCGGTGAAGATCGATCCCACGGGTGGGACCAATGGTGAACATAGACACTGGCGGGACAGGTGGGAAGACAGACACATCGATTTGTTGCAAGATTTTGTTTGCTCCGTCGTCAGCCGTCACACCCTGAGCGCTCTGTCAATGTCCCCCAGCAGGGGCGGACCGCCGGGCTCGCACGTGCAGCGGCGCATTTCGATCAAATCGTCAGAGGCACGAAAAAGTGGGGCCGGCGGCGTCTCCGCCACCGGCCCCACGATTGATCGATGGATCAGTTGGTGACCTTCACGACCATGTCGTCGGTCGGGTTGGTGCCCTGCTCCAGGATCTCGATCCGAGTGCCGGTACCGGCCACCTTCACCGAGTTCTGCTCGTTGTTGGCGGTCCAGTAGCGGTTGGCCCGGGTGTCGTCGAACACCGCGTTCGGCTTGAGCTCCGGCACGGTGATCGCCACCCCGTTGAGGCGGAAGGTCTGCGCCGGCTTGGTGTAGAGGCTGAACGTGCCGTCGTAGCCGTTACGACGGTTGGTGATCGTGCCCTGGTTCTTCACCTTGATCGCGTCCGGCCGGACGTCGACCGGCAGGTTGAGGCCGTAGCCCGGGTGCGCCGAGGTGTTGTTGTCGCCGTACGCGTAGTTCACGTACCAGACCAGCATGCCGGGCTGGTTCGAGAACCGGTCCACGAAGTCCGGGCGGGTGTTGCCGTATCCGAAGTTGTACCCACCGGTCCGCAGCGTGTCGTCGTACCCGAAGTAGGTCCGGTTCTCCGCGATGTAGAAGCGGGGGTAGACGTCGGTGACCGAGCCGGTGATCCGGGTGAAGCCCTTCACGGCCCACTCGGCGGCCTGGGTCTCGGCGTCGTCCGTCCAGACGGCCGAACCGTTCTTCACGAGCGAGATGTTGTCGAGGAAGAGGCCCGCGAAGTGCACGCCACCGTCGCTGGCGTAGCGGTATCGGAACTGCACGTTCTGCCCGGCGAACGCGGACAGGTCGTAGGTCAGGTCCACCCAGGCGCCGCTGGTGGAGCCGTCGATGCCGGTCTCACCGGGATCGATCGCCGCGTTGCCCAGCTGGGTCCAGGTCGCCCCGCCGTCGTTGGAGACCTCGGCGTAGAAGAAGTCGTAGTCCTCTTCCGTGTCGTACTGGGCCTTCGCGGTGATCGACGCGGACGTCGCACCGGTCAGGTCCAGCTGCCGGGTCAGCGTGGTGTTCAGGTCGTCCGCGCTGCCGCCCCACCACTCGTACGACCCGCCGAACGGCGTGTTGTACTCGGTGGTCTGCGTCTGCGAGGGCAGGTTGACCACGACGGCCTGCGCCTTCGGACCGTCGCTGTCGCCGGCCGGCCCGAGGGTGACCTGGGTGGCCCCGCTGTTCTCGTCCACGGTCGAGTAGTTCAGCCAGCCGAGGAAGAGCTTGGACCACGGGTCCATGTAGCCCGGGGTGGATCCGATGTCGTCGGTGCCGTGGCTCAGCCACGAACCCGAGGACATGAGGCTCCAGAACCCGACACCGTTGTCGCCGCCGGCGGTGTCGTACAGGTCCGGCAGACCGAGGTCGTGGCCGTACTCGTGGGCGAACACGCCCAGACCACCGTTCTCCGGCTCCGTGGTGTAGTCACGGATCCACATGCCGGTGTCACCGATCTGCACGCCGCCGGACTTGTTGCCCTCCGGGCCGGCGGTGCCGGCCAGGTTCGGGAACGCGGCCCAGCGGTGCGACCAGATGGCGTCCTCGCCCTCGGCACCGCCACCGGCCTCCTCGCCCTCGCCGGCGTGCACCGCCTGGAAGTGGTCGATGTAGCCGTCGGGCTCGTTGAAGTCGCCGTCACCGTCGAAGTCGTACCGGTCCCACACGTCGAACTGGGCCAGGTACTCCTTGATCTGCGCCGAGGACTTGCCGGCGGCGACCTGCGAGTCGTACCAGGCGGTGGCGCTGTCCTTGACGAAGTTCCAGTAGCCGTCGCTCTCCGGAATCTCGTTCGAGCCGTACCGAGCCTCGTTGAACGGCACGGTGACCCAGTCGCTGACGTCGCCGCCGACGGTGTACCGGCCGCCGGACTGCTTCAGGTAGAAGTCCCGCATCGACTCGCCGTCACCGTAGAACATGTCGACGTAGTGCTCGCGGTGGAAGTCCGGCCGCCACAGCGTGCTGTTGTCGTCGGTGGCGCTGCCGTCCCAGTTCCGGTCGGGTTCCGGGATCTGGTTGACCACGGGACCCGGGGCTCCGCCGGTCCGCGGGTCGGTCTGGTCGCCGAAGTTGACGAGCATCGTGAAGATCGGGTCGGTCTTCGGCGGCTGCTGGTACTCGACGAACAGGTCGTCCTTGACCTGGATGACCTCGGAGCCGTTGCGCTTCTGAAGCTTGGCCTTGCCGGCGAGCAGGTCGGCGATGGCCTGCTTCCGGAGTTCCCGCTGCTGATCCGCCTTGGGGTCAGGCAGGTTGTCCCGGCCGTGCTTCGCCTTGTCGGAACCGGGGGTCGGGCCCGCCGCCGGGGCGCCGGAGGCCGGCGTCGCCACGACTCCCGCCGCCAGCAGCGCGGCCGTGGCGGTGGCCAGGCCGGCTGTGACTCGTCTCCTCAAAGGTCTCCTCCTTTGTGGATCTGTTACATGACAGGCCTTGCCGAAGCAGTCACTGTCATGAGATGCGTCACTCACCCTGACAGAGAGCTGAGCGGTTGTCACGAGTCAATTGCCGATCCCTGGCGCGCTGTCTGGCGTGTTTTAGTAGGACAAGTTATCTCGTACCGGCCGTCGCCTTGGGCAACCGTTTACGTTACGTTTCGGCCACGATCACTCTTCGTGACAGGGATTATGAGGTCCCCTGAGGGGAGCGCTGACGTCCGCGAGAACGTCACGTCGGCGGCGTGGAAGAGTCTTCCGCCGTAACAGACGGACGGCCCGTCCGGAGCGTGCTGCTCCGGACGGGCCGCCGTGGGTCGGCAGACCGGGTCAGTTCCTCGCCGGGGTCACGTAGATCGTGGCGGAGGTGTTGTCCCGCTCGGCCTTCTTGATCGTGAGCGAGACGCCGTAGTTGACGCCCTGGTCACCCGGGTTGCCGGTGCCCAGCACGATCGCGCCGTTGCCGAGGGTCACGCCGTAGTACTCCGGAGCCGGTGTGCCGTCCGGGTTGGTCACCCGGGTGGTGTACGGAGCGTTGTCCCGCGACGGGACCACCACGGAGGCGTCGCTGTCGCGGGCGTACGCCCCGTCGTCCCGGATCTCGATGCCCGGGTACCAGCCCTTGGCGTCGGTGAAGCCCTTCACCGCCGGCTGCGAGCCGAACTTGGTGCAGTACTCGCTGTACGGCTCGTCCGCCGCCTCCAGGCACTCCTGGAACGGGTACGTCCGGTTCAGCGAGAACGCCGCGTTCGACGACTGCGGACGGCTGGGCAGGTTGTCGGTCACCGACGGGTCCTTCACGGCCGCCTCGCCCGTGCGACGGAACGGGTCGAAGTGCGAGTCGACGATGAGCAGACCACCCTTGGCGCCGTAGCTGGGCAGGGCCGTGAGCTGCCCGGTGACGTGGTTGACGTCGCCGAGCGCGGTGTCCCGGTACCAGACCAGCATGCCCGGGGCGTTGTACGCGATCCGGTCGACCTTCCACGCGTCACGCGAGTAGACCGTGTCGTACGCGTACTTCAGGCCCTTGTCGAAGCCGTCGAAGTTGCGCCACTCGGCCAGGTAGTAGTGCGCCTGGACCATGGTGCCGCTGTCGATGTTCCAGCCCTCACCGGTCGTGTCGACCCAGGTGCCGCCGGTACCCGTCCAGCCGTTGGCACCGCTCTCGACGTCGTCGCTCCAGGTGGTGGCACCGCCGCCGGTGACCGAGAAGTCGTCGGCGAACCAGCCCCGCTCCACGAACGCCTCGTCGGTGGCGTAGCGCAGGCGCAGCTGGATGGTCGTCCCCGCGTACGACGACAGGTCGACGTAGTCGTGCCGCCAACCGTCGGTGCCGCCGGTCAGGCCGTACTTCTTGCCCCCGAAGTCGTTCATCCGGCCGTTCGGGTCCGGGTAGTTGTCCGGGGTGGTGACCACGGTGCCGGCCTCGTCGTACACCTTCTGCTCGGCCCAGGTGGCCCCGCCGTCGGTCGACACCTCGACGAAGCCGTAGTCCCAGTCCGCCTCGATGACGTAGTTGTTCCACATCCAGAACTTCGCGTCGGCCGCGTTCGGCACGGCGATCGACCGGGTCAGCTTGACGTCGGCCCAGTCCTGGTCGTTGCCGCTGTGCCACATGTTCGCGCCGCTGTGCGGCTCGGCCAGCGTGATGACCTTGTCCGGCAGGTCGACCTTGATGCCGTCCGCGGTGCCGACCGGCGTACGCGAGGTCTGCCCGAGTTCCACGCTGCGCGGACGCGAGCCGGGGGCCACGGTGAGCGGGTCGGCCCAGCCGAGCACCCACTTGTCCCAGATGCCCATGTGCGTCGGCAGCGCCTGGAAGATCTCACCGGAGTGCGAACCGGAGGCCATCAGGTCCCAGAAGTCCACGTCCGAGTCGGCGTTGCCGGAGGTGTCGTACAGGTCCGGCAGACCGAGGTCGTGGCCGAACTCGTGCGCGAACACGCCGACGCCGGCGTCCTCCGGCTGCACGATGTAGTTCGACACCTGGAGGTTGGTGCCCGGGATGGTGAAGCCGCCCGGCACCGAGGAGGAGTGCGCCCACACGGCGTAGACGCCCTGCGCGCCGCCGCCGCTGGA
The DNA here is from genome assembly GCF_003626655.1 of Micromonospora costi. Classification (GTDB taxonomy): domain Bacteria; phylum Actinomycetota; class Actinomycetes; order Mycobacteriales; family Micromonosporaceae; genus Micromonospora; species Micromonospora costi. The sequence continues at coordinate 2,109,937 of NZ_RBAN01000001.1, read as the reverse complement.
CTTGCCCTTGCCGGCGTGCACCAGCACCAGGTGGTCGATCACACCGTCCGGCTCGAAGAAGTTGCCGTCACCGTCACGGTCGGCCTGGTCCTCGATGTCGTAGTCGGCCCACGGGAAGGTCGGGTCGTTCGCGGCCAGCGTGGCGATCGCGTCGGTGGCCAGTCGGCCGGCGCCGGCCGGGTTGTCCGGGTGGCCGTTCATCGACTGCTCACGACCGGCGACCCAGTTGCCGTTCGCGTCCTGGAAGCAGCGGTTCGCCGCGTACCAGGCCTCCGAGTGCGGCACGGTGATCCACGGGCTGGCCTGCCCGTCCACCGTGTACGCGCCCTTGGACATCTCCAGGTACATGTTGTGCATGGTGCGGCCGGACAGGTCGATGCCGGGCTTGCCGTCGGGGCCCCGGAGGTCCTTGCGCACCCGCTCGGTGATGCCCGTCTTGGTGTAGAGCATCTTGTCGTAGTGGGCGGGCGAGAAGTCGTTCACCCACATCGAGTTGTTGTCCTTGTGCGGCAGGCTCGCCGGGTTCGGGATCTGGTTGTGCTTCGGGCCGTTCTGCACTGTGCCGGGGATGCAGGTCCGGTCCTCGAACACCGTCCGCGGCACCATGACGTTGGTGAAGTCGTCGTTGGCCTGGTCGTTGAACTCCACCAGCAGCGTCAGCAGCTTCGCCGTCTGGGTGCTCGGCGCCTGCTTGATCTCCCGGGGGTTCTTGCCGGTCTTGATCGACTTCGCCTCGATCTTGGCCAGCTCCCGCGCGGTGACCGGGTTGCCCCGGGCGTGCTTGTGGTCGAAGGCCCGCGCCGCGTCGCCTTGCGGGGCGTACACGCCGTCCCGGCCCTTGACCTCACGGCCGGCCGTGTCGGGCTGCACCTCTGGCTCGGCGTAGTTGATGTAGTACTCGTCGGACCCGATCACCGCCCGGGCCGCGGCGGACGGCTCGGCCGCCGAGGCGCTGCCGGTCACGGTCAGTGACGTGGCGGCGAGGGCGATGGCGGGCACTGCGACGAGTAGGCGTCGGCGTGCCCCGGACTGGGGTTTTCTGTTCATGCCGCTCCGTTTCTCGGGCATGGGTGGCAGGACCACGGCCGGATACGCATCGATGTGATGTTCGTCGAAGCGACGCGACCGGCGTGAACCTAAATCACGAGGGGTCCGGAGCGACAGGGGTCGGAGCATGCCTGTGTCCGTTCAGCTTCTCACCGTTCCTCCGACCGACCGATGTGACGCCGTGTACCGAATGGTGTTGCAGCCCGTAAGACATGACGGAGGGTGGCGGCCGTTGGCCGCCACCCTCCACGGTGTACGCCTGTGGTCAGTCCTCGTCGGACTTGCCGCCGCTCATCCCCTTCGCGATCAGCTCCATGACCGAGGAGTCCTGCAGCGTGGTGACGTCGCCCAGCGACCGGTGCTCCGCGACGTCCCGCAGGAGCCGCCGCATGATCTTGCCGGAGCGGGTCTTCGGCAGCTCGGGCACCAGCATGATCTGACGCGGCTTCGCGATCGGGCCGAGCGTCCGGGCGACGTGGTTGCGCAGGTCGGCGATGAGCTGCTCGCCCGCGTCGCCGCCGGTCTCCACGCTGCCCCGGGGGATGGCGAACGCCACGATCGCCTGACCGGTGGTCGGGTCGGTCGCGCCGACCACGGCGGCCTCGGCCACCGACGGGTGGGAGACCAGGGCCGACTCGACCTCGGTGGTCGAGATGTTGTGGCCCGACACCAGCATCACGTCGTCCACGCGGCCCAGCAGCCAGATGTGGCCGTCGTCGTCCTTCTTCGCCCCGTCACCGGCGAAGTAGACCCAGTCGCCGCCCGACTCGCCGCCCCCGGCACCGGCCCCGAAGCGCGACCAGTACGTCTCGATGAACCGGTTGTCGTCGCCCCAGATGGTGCGCAGCATCGACGGCCACGGCTCCCTGAGCACCAGGTAGCCGCCACCGCCGTTGGGCACCGACTGGCCCTGGTCGTCCACCACGTCGGCGGCGATGCCCGGCAGCGCGGTCATGGCGCTGCCCGGCTTCGCCTCGGTCACCCCGGGCAGCGGCGAGATCATGATGGAGCCGGTCTCGGTCTGCCACCAGGTGTCGACGACCGGCAGCTCACCCCGGCCCACATGCTGGCGGTACCAGATCCACGCCTCCGGGTTGATCGGCTCGCCCACGCTGCCCAGCAGCCGCAGCGACGAGAGGTCGTAGCCGGCGGGGATGTCCTCGCCCCACTTCATCATTGTGCGGATGAGCGTCGGCGCGGTGTAGAGGATCGTCACCTTGTACTTGTCGACGATCTCCCAGAACCGGCCCTTGTGCGGGGTGTCCGGGGTGCCCTCGTACATCACCTGGGTGGCGCCGTTGGAGAGCGGCCCGTAGACGATGTAGGAGTGCCCGGTGACCCAGCCGATGTCGGCCGTGCACCAGTAGACGTCGGTGTCCGGCTTCAGGTCGAAGACCGCGTGCGTCGTGTACGACGTCTGGGTCAGGTAGCCGCCCGTGGTGTGCAGGATGCCCTTCGGCCGGGCCGTGGTGCCGCTCGTGTAGAGGATGAACAGCGGGTGCTCGGCGTCGAACGGCTGCGCGGTGTGCTCCGGGGAGGCGGTCTCCACCGTCTCGTGCCACCAGTGGTCCTTCTCCGACCACGCGACGTCCTCGCCGGTGCGGCGGACCACCAGCACGTGCTCCACCGACGGGCACTTCGCCACCGCCTCGTCCACGGTGGGCTTGAGCGCCGACGGCTTGCCCCGCCGGTACCCGCCGTCCGCGGTGATCACCAGCTTCGCCGAGGCGTCCTGGATGCGGTTGGTGAGCGCGTCCGCCGAGAAGCCGCCGAAGACCACGCTGTGCGTGGCCCCGATCCGGGCGCAGGCCAGCATCGCGGCCGCCGCCTCCGGGATCATCGGCAGGTAGATCGCCACCCGGTCGCCGGCCGTGACACCGAGCTCGGTCAGCGCGTTCGCCGCCTGGCAGGTCAGCTTGTGCAGGTCGGCGTACGTGAGCGTGCGGGTGTCACCGGGCTCGCCCTCCCAGTGGATCGCCACCTTGTCGCCCCGGCCCGCCTCCACGTGCCGGTCGAGGCAGTTGTACGCCACGTTGAGCTGGCCGCCCACGAACCACTTCGCGAACGGCGGGTTCGACCAGTCCAGCACCTGGTCCCACTGCTTCGACCAGGCCAGCCGCCCGGCCTGCCGCTCCCAGAAGGCCAGCCGGTCGGTCGCCGCCTCGTCGTACGCGTCGGCCTTGACGTTGGCGTTGGCGGCGAGTTCGGCCGGCGGCGGGAACTGGCGCGTCTCGTTCAGCAAGTTGGCCAATGCCTCGCTCATGCGGGAACTCCTCGTCGCTCGGGGTGACCTGCGTCTCGTCAGGAGAGGTTAGTCCGGGAGTCCCGCGTGGGCGACCGCCGCCTGCCCGTACCGCGCCGAGCGGCCCGCGCCGCGCGCCCAGTTGTATGGCGCCGGTCGCCTCCGGGGACGGTTGGCCGCTGCGCCGGCGACCGGGTCGCTAGCGTGACGGGGTGACCACCGACCCGCTCGCCCCGCTGCTCGCGCTCGCCGACGTCGCTCCCGCCGTGGAGCGGGCCCGCGAGCGGTTCGACGAGGCGCTGCGGCACCGCGCCCTACGCCGGCACGGCGGCCAGGTCGCGGCCGAGGTCAGCCTCCGGTCCGCGGTCGCCAGCGCCGCCCTCGAGGGGTACGCGTACGACCGCGAGGCGGTCCGCGCCGGCACGATCACGGACCCGGTGCTCCAGGGAGCCCTGCGGGTGGCCGGTGCGCTGCCCGGGCTGACCGAGCTGTGGCCGAAGGCGCCGCGGCAGGCGCTCGCGAGGCTGCACGTGCTCGCCGCCCGCGACGTCGTACCCGAACCGGACCTCGGCCGGCCGGCGGCCGACCCGGTGGTCGGCGCCCGGCTCGACGGCCTGGCCGCGCTGGTGGCCGGCGGCACCACGGTCTCCCCGCTGGTGCTCGCCGCCGTGGTGCACGGGGAACTGCTCGCGCTGCGGCCGTTCGCCGGTCCGTCCGGCGTGGTGGCGCGCGGCGCCGCGCGGCTGGTGCTGCTGGCCAGCGGCACCGACCCGCGCGGCCTGCTCCCGGTCGACGTCGGGCACCACGACCGCGAACCCGAGTACGTCGGATCCGCGGGCGCCTTCGCCACCGGCACCCCGGACGGCCTCCGGTCCTGGCTGCGGCACTACACGACGGCCGTCGAGGTGGGCGCCGACGAGCTGACCCGCATCGGCGACGAGGTGCTCGCCGCGTCCTGAGGGCACAGGCGGGCCGTCAGCTCCGGCGGGTGGCTCTCGTGATCCTGCTCTGGAGCGCGCGCCGGGCGATGGGGCCGAGGTCGTCGACGACCTCGATGAGCACGGCCAGCTGGTCGAGCGCGGCCAGCGCCCGCTCGGTGGCCGCCCGGTCGACGCCGTCGTACAGCTCCAGCCCGATGAACGCGGCGGAGACCGCCCGGGCGAGGCCGGGAACGTCGGCGACCTCGGCGAACGGGGAGCCCGCGAGCAACCGGCCCAGGACCGACTCGATCTCGTCCACCCAGAGCCGGAGCGCCGCGGCCGTGGGCGCGGCGAGCCGCTCGTCCCCCTGCGCGCCGGCGAGCAGCTGGGCCAGGACCGAGACGTTGCCCAGCTCCCGTTCCTGATCGTGCAGCGCACGCCCCACGTCGAGAAGCTCGCGCAGGGAACCCACCTGGGCCAGGCGGGCCGACCAGTGCCGGACCCGCTCCGCGGTACTCGCCCGGCAGGCCGCGGCGAGCAGGTCGTCGACCGTGCCGAAGTGGTAGAAGACCAGCGCCTGGTTCACCCCGGCGGCGGCGGCGATGGTACGGGCCGAGACACCCGCGATGCCGTGCTCACGGATCGCGGCGATCGTGCCGTCGAGCAGCCGTTGCTTGGTGTCGGACATGGCTCTCCTCGCCGCGTCACCGGGTGGGGCGGTGCGATCATCGCATCGGTGACCAGCTGCGCCAGCCAGGTGACCCCCGGCAGCCGCACCGTCCAGCCGACCCAGGCCCAGCCGAGGTCGACGTGTTCGAGCGCGCGGGCGACGGCGGCCACCCCCCGTTCCGTGTGGCCGTCGCCGCCCGCATACCGGGCCCGCCACAGCACCTCCGGGTGCTCCGCGGCGGGCGCGATGGTGAGGCCCACCGGACGCCGGCGTTCCAGGAAACGCCGGACGGCCACGCACGGGCCACAGTCGTCGTCGAGCCACAGCACGGCGGGGCCGCTCCCCGCGTGGGGTCGCCAGCGCGGCCACCAGTCGCGCACCCGGCCCCGGTAGTCGTGCCAGCTCGGCCCGTACCGGGTGGCGAGGTCGTACGCCTCATGTGGCCCGGCCACCGCCGCGCTGAAGGCGACCGCCGTCGCGGCCGCCACGAGGAGCGGCAGGCTGCCGGTGACCGCGGCGGCGAGCAGCAGGAGCACCACCACGCCGAGCTGCATGGGGTTGGCCACATAGGCGTACGGGCCGGTGGTCACGAGCCGACGCGGCGGATCCCACGGATAGGGGGTGCCGCCGCCCCGGACCGCGAACTCGCGTACCGCGGTGAGCGCCGGTGCGGCGACCAGCAGGCCGACCTGCGCGAGCAGCAGCAACGCGGATGCCGGCAGCCCGGTGAGCCGGTCCCACGAGCCGCCGCCCTGCGCGAAGGCCAGGGTCGGCACGAACCACAGCACCAGGGCGGTGAACACGACGAGCTGGAGCAGCGCCCGCGTACGTAGGTGGCGGCGGTCCGCGCCGAACCGGCCGAGCAGCTGCGCCGGCAGGGCGACCACGAGCAGGCCGGCCACCTCGCCGACCATCCAGTCGGGTCCGAGCCGTATCAGCGGGTGCAGGGCGGGCATCGCCAGCGCGTCCAACCAGAACAGCAGGCCCAGCGCGACCGGCAGCGGGAGCGCCCGGCGCAGCAGGACCGGCAGCGGGCCCCACAGCGCGGCCCAGCCGATCCAGAGGTCGACCGGCAGGCCGCGGTAGGAGCCGCGTACCGGGGCGAAGGAGAACCACCCCGTGAGCCGGGCGACCTCGTGGAGCGCGGCGATGCCGATCGCGCTCGCCACGAATGCCAGCAGCGCGGCCGCGCGGGCGTCCCGGCGCCGCTCCGACCGGCTCGCGGCCAGCACCGCGAGCAGCGGCACCGCCAGGCACAGGTAGCGCTCGGTCGTCATCGCAGCGCCATCATGTCGAGCAGGTGCTCCACACCCTCACCGAGCAGCGCGTTCTGGAGGGGGCCGAAGTACCAGGACGGGTCGAGCCCGCGGCGGTAGTCCACGGTGATCCGCACCTGGGTCCGGTCGCCGCCGGCCGGCTGCCACCGCACGTCGGCGTGCCGCCAGGTGAACCAGCGGCCGGTGATCGAGGTGTCCTCGACGAACCGGAAGCTCAGGTGGCCCGGCTCGCTGGCCTCGACCTCGGCCAGCAGATGGCCGCCGGGCCCGTGCGCGCTGCCGTGGTAGCCGAACACCCAGCGGTCACCGGGATCCAGGCCGTCGCCGTCCACCCGGTTCGGCGTCGGTACGCCCAGCAGCCGGAGCGGCACGGACCGCGCCGGCGACGGTCGGGGGCCGGCGGCGAGGCGGGCGGCGACCTGGTCGGCGGGGAGCGCGACGACGCGGGTCACCTCGACGGACTGCTCGGGATCGATCCGTGGCCCGATCCCGCTGCCCTCGATGCCCGGCAGGAGCAACAGCGGTACGGCGATGACGGCGTACGTCCGTGAGGACCGGCCGACCAGCCGGATCAGCGCCGTGCTGCCGTGGGCCACCGCGTAGACCAGGGGCGCGGCCAGCACCACGCAGATCGCGCCCTCGTGCAGCGCCACCGCCGCCAGCAGCAGGGCGATGGTGGTGACGACGAAGACCCGGCCGTGGGCGGTACGGCCCGGACGGAGGGCCAGCGCCGCGGCCAGGAGCACCGGCAGCGCCACGAACAGCAGGGCGCTGTCGGCGCGGTCCTCCGCCACCGCGAACGCGAAGACCACCAGACCGAAGACCGTGATGAGGGCGGCCAGGACCCAGTTCGCGGTGGTGGGCTTCGGGTGTGTCTCGTCCGCTTCCGCCATGATTCCTCCCCCGTGTTTGAGCGATCGCTCAAACGCGAGCATAGGAGGGTTTGAGCGGTCGCTCAAGTCTTGGTGCGCGGTGATCAACGCCAGAACGCCGATGTGGCGGTATCCCCGTGTGTGGGATACCGCCACATCGGCGTAATGGAGCGAATCGCCGGTGTTCCCCCGGCGGCGGGGAGGGGTCAGGCGGTGGTGGAGGCGGTCCGGGTGCGGCGGTGACGGCCGTACCAGGCGATGCCGATCGCCACCCCCACGCCGACGCCGAGCGCGGCCGCGGCCACCGGCACGGCGGGGCGCTCACGCAGCCGCCGGCCCAGCGGGATCGGATGCCGGAACTCCAGCACCGGCCACGCGTTCTCGGCGGCCAGCTTGCGCAGCTGGCGGTCCGGGTTCACCGCGGTCGGGTGGCCCACGCACTCCAGCAGCGGCCGGTCGGTGTACGAGTCGGAGTAGGCGTACGAGTCGGCGAGGTCGTAGCCCCGCTCCTCGGCCATCCGGCTCACCGCCTCGACCTTGCTGGGGCCGGCAGCGTAGAACTCCACCTGGCCGCTGTAGCGCCCGTCCTCCACCGACATGCGGGTGGCGATCACGTCGGTGATGCCGAGCAGCTCACCGATCGGGCGGACCATCTCCTCGCCCGAGGCGGAGACCAGGACGACGTCCCGGCCGGCCGCCTGGTGCTCCTCGATCAGGGCGGCGGCCTCCGCGTACACGTAAGGGTTGATCAGCTCGTGCAGCGTCTCCGCGACGATCTGGCGGACCTGCTCCACCGGCCAGCCCTTGCAGAGGGCGGCCAGATAGTCCCGGGTACGCGCCATGGTCTGCTCGTCGGTGCCGCCCAGCCGGAACATCAGCTGCGCGTACGCCGACTTGACCACGTCACGCCGTGTGATCAACCCGTCCCGGTAGAACGGGCGGCCGAACGCCAACGCGCTCGACTTGGCGATGACGGTCTTGTCCAGATCGAAAAAAGCGGCACCTCGGCCCACGGCGCGAAAGTCTAGCCCGATGGTCTATGGTCGGCGGGTGCCCGGGGTCCGATCTTCCCTGGACCTGCAGGCCAACCCGATCACCTCCGCTCCCAGTGATCGCGATCACACTCTGCGAAAACAAATTCGCAGGGAGTGGAGTACACACCACTCGACGTAACAGGTCCGCTCAGGCAGACTTGTCCGCACGACGAGTACTCATATCTCGGACAGACGCAGACCCTCGGCGGTTGCACCCCCCGTGACCGCTGAGTGGGTTCGGCTCGACCCCCCCGGAGCCGAACCTCCCGACGACCCCCGTCTCCCCCCGACGGGGGTCGTCCCTTTCCGGGTCGAGCACTGCGGCCCAGGTCACAGGTCGTCTCCGTCCCCGCCGAAGGCCCCATCCGAGGGCGGTTCCTCGGTCTGGGGCAGCAGGGAGGCAGCAGAGCTGTCGAAGGCAGCCAGGACGCGGGAGGCGTAGTCGTCCGGGGTGTGGGTGTACCGGTTGAGCGTCGTGGACGCGCTCGTGGCCAATGACCCGCTGCACCAGGTTGACCGGCGCGCCGTCGGTGACCAGCCAGGTCGCGTAGGCGTGTCTCAGATCATGGAACTGCATCCCGCCGACGGCCTTGGCCGCCACACAGGCGACGACCTCCCGCTCGGTGGTCAAGGCGGCCCTGAGCGGGCCGCACGCGCCGCCGCCTGGGCGCGCGCCGGCCGCTGCCGCTGTCGCTCTGCGGCCGTCACGCCTGATGCCCGGCGGCTGGCGCGGGAAGCCGGGGGCCCGGTGGGCCGCCGTCGAACGACAGCAGCGTTGACCGGGGCACGGTGGGCCGGCAGCCGGCCGGGCTGCGCGGCCACGAGCCCGCGCGGCGTAGGGGAGCGCACGCCGCGTCCGTCGGCGGCTGGCCGGTGGTAGCGGGGTTGCGGTCACTGCACCTCCGGCCGGGGCGCTCCGGCTCCAGGATGGCCGGAGCTGCGTCGGCGGGTCGCGGTCCGTGGGTGGTTGCGGTGGGAGCCTTCCCGCCTGCCATCGACCCGGGCAAGCCGAGCAGACCACCGCCCGACCCGCCAGCGTCCGTACGAGCCGTCAAGGTCCGCTTGACCTGGCGGGTCGGGCGGCGGCCCGCTCCCCCAGAGGGCGGGTCGACGGCAGACGGGAAGGCTTCAAGGTGAGGCGCTGGTGGCGCAATTGACTACAGCACGCCATACAAGGCGAGCACTACACCCGTAGTAGGCGAGGGCAGGAGCTGGGCCTACCCGAAGTCAGCACCCGGACCAGACCTCGCTTGATGATCTGGAGCTGCTGATCAGGCAGGCGAAGGGTGAAGTGGACCTCCGTCGGTAGGCGTAGGTCCATTGCGGTCTGATCGGTGAAGACCAGCCGCAAGTCAGTCGTGTCGCTGGGAGGCATAATGGGCAGCGTTGGTTGCCGCGAGGGTGTCAGCTCGCATTCGATCACCTCTCCGTAGCAGCCCCATTGGCCGTAGCGGCCGACCCCGATCCAGTAGGTGTCCCCTCCGCGAGATTCGTCCTCCTCGCTGGCTCCGGAGCATTCCTGGAATATCAGCGACCACGACTCTGCAATCGGCTTCTCTCGGATCCCGAGGATGTAAACCAAGTCGTGCGCCTCGGCGGCGTCTCGCAACACTGCGGGCAGTTCGTCGCGGAGGGGTTCCCACGTCACTCGTCCCAACCTAAGGGTACGGCGTGAGGCGCGCAGTCCGGCGTGCCCGAACCGTGCCCGACACAGGAGTCAGCAAGGGCCAGCGGCGGGCTCCGGGCTGCCCTGGCGCGAACACACTTGGTGCTTCTCGACCGGGGCGCACGGCTACTGGACGTGCAAACCGATCCGATTCCCAAGCTGTTGGTCCCTGACCGCAGCGCGACCCCAACCAGCCGTAAAGCCAGCACCGCCGGCACGACGGCCCAGCAGGGCGAGGCGAGGTCAGAGAGCAGGACCATGAGGGAGAGGGAGCACTCTTAATCCAAGGGTCGTCGCCGGACGACCGGGCGCCTGGTGGCTGTCGACAGCAACGGTGACAGCAACGAACCGAGACGAGGACAGCGGCCGGACCGGACCAGGGCTTCACCGATGCGGCGACTCCGTTTCATACGCCACCCGCGAACACCTTGGGCTCCCGACGGCCATCGTGGATCATGGCTGAAGCGACCTCTGGAGGATCACATGATCGTGGAGTACATCCGCTACCGCATCGCGGAATCCGGACGCCGAGTCGACTTCGAGAAGGCCTATGCGGCCGCCGCCGAGCAGCTGGACCTCGCCCCCCAGTGCCTCGGATATGAACTTTCCCACGGCATCGAGGAACCCGACCGCTACATCCTGCGGATCGAGTGGACCTCCGTCGAGGACCACGAGCAGGGCTTCCGCGGCGGCCGGCACTTCCCCCCGTTCCTCGCCGCGATCCGCCCCTATATCGGCGACATCGAGGAGATGAAGCACTACGCGAGAACATCCGTGGTGTCCGCAGCCGGAGGGACAGCATGACCGAGCGCGCCACGAATCTGTACGAGGCCGTCGGCGGAATCGATGCACTCCGCCGACTGAGCGAGACCTTCTACGAAGGTGTCCTGGCGGACCCGCTGCTCGCCCCAGTCTTCGCCAACTTCACCCGGACGCACATCGAGCACGTCGCCGTCTGGCTCGCCGAGATCTTCGGCGGCCCCGCGCGCTTCACCGCTGAACTCGGCGGCCACCAGGCGCTGCTGCGCGCCCACCTTGGCCTGTCGATCTCGGAGGAGCAGCGGACCCGCTGGATGGAGCTGATGGCCACCGCCGTCGACAAGGAGCTCCCGGTCAACGAGCTGCTGCGCCGCCGAGTCATGGAGTACTTCGACTGGGGAACCCGGATTGCTCGCGACGTCTCGGCTGGACCGGTCGCGGAGGACCTCGGCGACCCGGGGCCGACGCCGCGCTGGGGCTGGGACGGGCTGGTGTGAGCAACTCCGGACGCGTCGAGGCGTTCAGCGACGGGGTCTTCGCCATCGCCATCACGCTGCTGATCCTGGAAATCCGCGTGCCCGAGGAGACCGGCCACAAGCTGACCGAGGCGCTCGCCCACCAATGGCCGTCCTATCTCGCCTACATCGTCAGCTTCCTGGTCATCGGCGTGATGTGGGTCAACCACCACGCACTCTTCGGTCACCTGGCGAAGGTCGACCGCACGTTGGTCTTCCTCAACCTCCTGCTGCTCATGGTGGTCGCCGCGCTGCCCTGGCCGACAGCGCTGCTCGCCGAGCACCTTCGCAACACCGACGACGCGAGGATCGCTGGCGTCATCTACAGCGGCCTGATGGTGGTGCACGCGCTGATCTATGGAGGCATCTGGTGGTATGTCACCCGCAGACGGCAGCTGTTGAATCCGAGGGTGGACGTCGAGGCGGCACGGGCCACCCGGATCCGGTTCAATCTCGGCGTCCTGGTATATCCGGCGACCGTGGGTTTGGCCTTGGTCTCGCCGTGGGCGATGCTCACCGTGCACGGACTACTGGCCGTGTACTACGCGTTCAACCATCTGGCGATTCCAGGCAGCGAGCAGGCGAAGCCCGAGGGTGCGTCGTGACTTCTCGCGGCCAGCCGCCCTTGGACCTGTCCTCAGCGTGACTCCGGCAAGATCGGGGGACAAGGTAGCCGCGAGCAGGATCGGCGTACAGCGGGGAAGTACAGCAACCCGCGGGAGGCGGCACCGGACGTGGTCATGCCGGTTGACGTCGTAAGCGACCTCCGGCAACCACTTTGCCGCGAGCGACGGACGAAGAGATCAAGCTCGCCCGGGGAGATCGGGCACCCACCGGTAGACCCCGGGCGGCCCGGCTCCAGCAACCGACTCGCGTACATAGATGCCGTTCACGTCGGCGTCCAGCAGTTCGCCGCCGTACTCCACCCACAGCCAAGTTTGATCGAGTTCGTCAGGCGGGAACCCCTCGTCGTTGACCCGTACAGTGACGTCTCGGCCGTCCACTGGACCGCCGACCGCCGGTGCATTGGCGTGTTCCCACACGCCTCGATGATTCGCCGGGCGGGGTGGTGGACGAGCTAGATTGCGGCACATCGACCCGGATTGCCGGAGGCAGCGGAAAGGCAGCGAACGCTACAACAACGGCTGCGGCCGGGTGCCACCGGCCGGCCGACACGGCGCACGTATCGGCAGTCGCTGACATTCAGCCGTGGCCGTTGGTACGCCCCTACCCCGTCTCTCCCCCCCCGGCCCCCCCGACGGGGGGGTCGTCCCTTTCCGGAGATCGTGCTGCGGCCAGCCTCCGGCTAGCACGGTGGTGACGGCGGCTCGGGCGGGCGCCCGTGGCCACGGGCCGCGTCGGATACGGCGATCCCGGTCAGGACGAGGGCAGCGGCGGCGGCGACCGCCACCGGCGGCAGGGGGAGCATCGCAGGTGTCAGGGCGGCCAGCGCGAGGACGCCGATCAGTCGGGACCGGGACACGCGGCCGAACACCGCGTGCTCGAAGCGGGCGCGCCCGGCCAGGTACAGGGCGGGTCCGCCGATTAGGACGGCGATCCAGGCCGGTGGGGTGTGCCCGAGCGGATGGGCGATGACCAGTTCGTCGCCGACGGCGACGGCGACCACGCCGGCCACCATGGCCAGGTGGGCGTACGACGCCGATTCGGCGAGGCGGACCGGGTCGGCGGACACGGCGATCGCTTCCGCCAGGACCTGCCCGGCGCGGTGAATGTAGATCCGCCACAGCAGCACGGTGGTCGCTATCGACACGGCGAACGCGGCTACGTGGCCCCGCGCGAAGCCGCTGCTGCTCAGCGCCAGTCCGGTCACCAGGATCAGCTCGCCGAGCGCGACGATGAAGAACTGCCGGTAGCGCTCGGCCAGGTGCTCGCCCGAGATCACGAGGTCCTGGCTGGGCGTGCGGCCGGCCCCCGGAGTGGGGAAGCCGATCTTGCCCGCCGTGTGGTCGAGGACCACCGCGAGTGCCCACAACGCGCCCCGCGCCGCACCGTGCGCGAGCGCCCCCGCGATCCACGGCAGCGCCGACAGGCCGTACCAGAACAACCCGCGCATGCCGATGCGCTGCAGCTCCTGGCCACGCAGAACGGCCACGAGGACGAGGCCGCGGCCGAGCTGGATGGCGACGTACGCGCCCGCGAAGATCAGGCCCGTGTCGCCGAAGGCCTCGGGCACCGCAGCCGCCATCACGAGGCTGCCGACCATGGTCGCGATGACCAGCGACTGGATCACCGGTTGGTGCGGGTCCGTCCGGTCGGTCAGCCACGCGGTGCTGGACCAGACCCACCAGACGGCCCCCAACAGCACCAGCGTCCGGAAGGCCCCGCTCCACCCGAGGTCCTCGGCCAGGCCGCGCGAGAGCTGAGCGAGCGCGAGGACGAACACCAGGTCGAAGAAGAGTTCCAGGAACGTGGCCCGCTGTGGGTCCTCGGCTTTCCGCATCAGCTCGGCTGGCCCGCTCGTCGCCATCAGCTCGCCCGTTCTGCCGGCTTCGCTCCAGGTTTGGGGGCATTCTGACACGCGGCGGCGGCGGTTCTCGCGGACGTGCCGCCGTGGACTGGACCGAGCGACCTGCGTTACACGGACGGGCCACGGCCGAGGCGATGAGTTCCTTCCGTCAGGCGGGGCGGATCGCCTGAGCCGGGCCGGGACTGGCCGCCGGGCACGGGTTGGGAGTCCCCCAGGCGACGTTCGTCCGGCAGCGCCACAGGCGACCGACCGTCAGCGCCAGACCACGCCAGAAGCCGAACGTCTCCAACGCCGAGGCGGCATACGTGCTGCAACTGGGAACGAAGGGGCAGCGCGCCGGTAGATGGGCCGAGATCTCGGTCTGGTACCGGCGGATGAGGCCGAGGGCCAGACCCGTCGGCCCACCACCGAGGCGCACCGCGTGCAGGAACGCGAGCGGGTGCTGAACCAGTGCCGAGACCAGGTCCTGGGCGCAGTTCAGCCATGCCAGCGGGGTGGCGTCGCCGAGACAGCACCAGCAGGGGCAGGCGGGGAAGGGTGGTTCGCTGCCGCTCATAGCGCTCCTCACTCGCCAAGATCGCTCCGGAGCATAACGGGACTGCTCGTGACTCCGGGGGCTCGACGATCAGGGCGAGCCGACCGGGACGCGATCCTCGAGCGTGATCCGGCCCGGGCATCAGAGGCTCAGTGCTCCGCCGCAGGTCACGCACGGTACGGCAGGTGCCGCGCATACCAGATCCACAGCCGCGGCGGGCGTTGTCCACAGGCGGCCACGTTGTCCACAGGACGCCACGGCGGGGCGGCCTCGCGGCACCGTGCGCGAGCAGTGTCTCGGTCAGCACCCGAGACCGACCGCTGGAGGCCGCGATGCCACCCCGTACCTCCGTCCCGTCACCCGTCCGGAGACCGCTGGTCGTCACCGGTGACGGTGACCTCCTCGACGACCTGCTCCGGCTCGCCGCCGCCGGCGGCACCGAGGTGGAGCTGGCGCCCGACCCGGCGGCGGCCCGCACCCGCTGGCTGCCCGCGCCGCTCGTTCTGGTCGGCGTCGACCAGGCGCAGCCCTGCCTGCGGGCCCGGTTGCCGCACCGCCCCCGGCTGGTGCTGGTCGGGCACTCCGGGCAGCTCGACCCGGGCTGGCAGGTCGCCGAGCTGATCGGCGCCGAACACGTCGCCACCCTGCCGGCGGCCGAGCCGTGGCTCGTCGACCGTTTCGCCGAGCACGGCGCCGACGGGCCGGTCGGGCCGGCTGCCCGGGTCGTCGCGGTGCTCGGCGGGCGGGGCGGTGCGGGGGCGAGCATCCTGGCCGGCGGGCTCGCTGTCTCCGCCGCGCGGGCTCGGTTGCGGACCCTGCTCGTGGACGCCGACCCGCTGGGTGGCGGGCTCGACCTGGTCCTCGGCTGGGAACAGTTGGAGGGGCTGCGGTGGCCCGCGCTCAGCGACGCCGACGGCCGGGTCGACGCTCCCGCGTTGGTACGCGCCCTGCCCAGCCGGGGTGACCTCGTGGTGCTCTCTTGGGACCGCGGTGACCTGCTGGCCCTGCCCGCCCCGGCGATGGCGGCGACTCTCGACGCGGCCCGCCGCGGGCGGGACTTCGTGGTCGTCGACCTGCCCCGGCAGCTCGACGACGCCGCCGTCACCGCGTTGCAGGCCGCCGACCGGGCGTACGTGGTCGTCCCGGCCGAGCTACGCGCGACCGCGGCGGCGGCGCGGGTGGTGGCCGCCGCGGCAACGCACTGCACCGAACTCGCGGTCATCGTGCGCGGGCCGGCGCCGGGGCGGTTGCGCGCCGCCGAGGTGGCCCGGGCGCTGGGGCTTCCGCTGGGCGGCACGCTGCGGCCGGAGCCGGCGATCGTACGTGGCCTGGAGCGGGGCGAGGCACCGGCGGCGAGTGGCCGTGGTCCGCTCGCCGCCCTCTGCCAGCGGATCGTCGCCGAGCTGACCGGCGTCCCCTCGGCGGGTGCGGCATGAGCGGGCAGACCGACGACGGCCTTCCCGCCCGCGTACGGCAGCGGATGGCGGCGGACGCGACACCGCTCACCCCGGCGGCCATCGTCTCCGCGGTACGGGCCGAGTCGGGCGCCGCCGTGCTGGGCGACACGACCCTGTTGCGCATGGCCGACCGGGTGCGCGACGAACTGGTCGGCGCCGGCCCGCTCGCGCCGCTGCTGGCCGACCCGGCCGTGACCGACGTGCTGGTGAACGGCACCCGGGTGTGGGTCGACCGGGGGCAGGGCCTGCACCAGGTCGCGGTGCCGCTCGGGTCGGTCGACGACGTACGCCGGTTGGCGCAGCGGCTCACCGCGAGCGCCGGCCGGCGGCTGGACGACGGCTCCCCGTACGCCGACGCCCGGCTCGCCGACGGCACCCGGCTGCACGCCGTCCTGCCGCCGGTGGCGACCGACGGGCCGTACCTGTCGCTGCGGACGTTCCGGCAGCGGCCGTTCACCCTCGACGAACTGGTCCGGCACGGCACCGTGCCCCCGCCGGTCGCGCCGCTGCTCAGCTCCCTGGTGTCGGCCCGGCTCGCGTACCTCGTGACCGGGGGCACGGGGTCGGGCAAGACGACGCTGCTCAACACCCTGCTCGGGCTGGTGCCGGCGACCGAGCGGATCGTGCTGGTCGAGGACGCCGCCGAGCTGCAGCCGCGGCACCCGCACGTGGTGGGGCTCCAGGCACGCACCGCCAACGTGGAGGGCTCGGGCGTGGTGGGCCTCTCCGACCTGGTCCGGCAGGCGCTGCGGATGCGACCGGACCGGCTCGTGGTCGGGGAGTGCCGGGGTGGGGAGGTCGTCGACCTGCTGGCCGCGCTCAACACCGGCCACGACGGCGGAGCCGGCACGCTGCACGCCAACGCGCCGTCGGACGTGCCGGCCCGGCTGGAGGCGCTCGGCATGCTCGGCGGGCTGCCGCGCGCCGCCCTGCACGCCCAGGTGGCCGCCGCGCTCCAGGTGCTGTTGCAGGTACGCCGCGGCGAGCAGGGACGCGTGCTGGAGTCCGTCTGCCTGCTGCTGCCCGACGGCCCGGACCGGCTGGTCGGCGTGGTGCCCGCCTGGGTGCGCGGGTCCGGCCCCGGGCCCGCCGCCCCTACGCTCGCCACGCTGCTGCGGGAGCGCGGCGCACCGGTGCCGCAGATCCTCGCGCAGCCGTGGCCCGGATCGGCGGGGCCGGCATGAACGCCGAAGCCTGGTGGACGGCGATGCTGGTGGTCGTCGCGGCCGTCCTGGTGGCCTGGCCACTGCACACCGCCCGGGTCCGCCGGCACCTGGTGATGGCGACCGCGAAACGGTCCGGCCGGCCGGTGGAGGACCCACTGATCGAGTGGGTCGCCGAGCTGGGTCGGGCCGTCGACACGCCCCGCGGCCCGGTGAGCGCCGCCGCGCCGGAGCCTGTCGAGCCGTCCGGACGGTCGGCGTCTGTAGAGCCGTCCGGGCGGCAGGCGTCCGTCGAGCCGTCCGGGTGGTCGGCGTCCGTCGAGCCGTCCGGGTGGTCGGCGTCCGTCGAGCCGTCGCGGCGGCCGGCGTCCGTCGAGCGGTCCGGCCGGTCGGGGCCCCGGCCGCCCCGGCGGGACTCGGCCCGGAGCGCGGTGGACCTCGGGCGCCCGCCCGGTCCGTCACGCCCGCCCGGTCCGTCGCGCCCGCCCGGTCGCCGGGACGACCGGGGTCCGGCCGGTCTCGGCGGTACGCCGTCCGCGGCCACCACGATCCACCGTCGACGGTCTCTGACTCCGTCTGCGACCGGGTCCCGCCGTACGGGTTGGCTCGCGCCGCTGACCCGGGCGCCGAGGCGGGCCCTGCTCCTCACGGGTCTGCTGGGTGTCATACTGGGCGGCCTGCTCGCCGGCCCGGTCGGGGCCGTGGCCCTCGCCGCGTACGGCGTGCTGGCCGTCCGCGCCGCCATCCGGTGGCAGGTGACCCGGCATGCCGGGCAGGCCCGGCGACAGCGGCTGGACCAGCTCTGCGGGCTCGCCGCCGACCTCCGCGCCGGCCTGCCCGTTCCGGCGCTCGCCGACCACACCGCCGCGACCCGGCTCGACCGGCTCACGGCCGCCGCCGTACGGCTCGCCGATCGCACGGGAGCGCCCCTTGCCGACCTCGTGGAGCGGATCGAGGCGGACGCGCGGTCGTCCGACCGGGGGTTGGCCGCGGCCGTCGCGCAGGCGGCCGGGGCGCGGGCGACCGCGTGGCTGCTGGCGGCCCTGCCGCTCGGCGGCATCGGTCTCGGCTACGGCATCGGGGTCGACCCGGTGCAGGTGCTCCTGCACACCCCGGTCGGCGGGGTCAGCGCGGTGCTCGCCGTGGTCCTCCAGGTGGCGGGGCTGTTCTGGGCCGAACGCCTCGGCGCCGTACCCGGGAGGGCCGGCTGATGTCCGGCACCACGTTGGCTGCTGGCTGCCTGCTCGCGGCGGCGCTGCTGGCCGCCATCACCGGCCGCCGGCCGCTGCACCGGCTGCGCGCGCTCGACGCGGCGCGCCGGGCGGGACCTCCCGTGGACGGTCCACACCCGTCGCTTCCGGGCGACCCGCCGGTGGGAACCCGGGGTGCCGGTCCGTGTCCTGCCTGGCTGGGCCGGCCCGACCGGATCCGCCTCGCGGCGGCACTGGGCGGCGTGGCGGTGGCGGTCCTGGTCGGCGGCTGGTTCGGCCTGCTCGGCGCGGTACCCACGGTGCTGCTCCTCGACCGGCTGCTCCGGCGCATCGAGTCGCCCGCCGTACGCACCCGCCGGCTCCAGGAGGAGGCCGACCTGCCGCTCGCCGCAGACCTGCTGGCCGCGGCCCTGCGGGCGGGCGCACCCGTCGACCGGTCGGTGCTCGCGGTGGCGGAGGCGCTCGACGGTCCGCTGGCCGCCCGGCTCGGACGGGTGGGGCGCACGCTGCTGCTCGGCGGCGGCCCGGACGAGGCGTGGTCGGCGCTGGACGGGGTGCCGGGGGCGGAGCGGCTGGCGACCGCCGCCCAGCGGTCGTCGCACAGCGGGGCCGCGCTCGCCGGAGCGCTCACCCGGCTCGCCGACGACCTCCGATCCGACCGGGCGACCGCCGCCGAGGCCTCGGCCCGCCGCGCGGGTGTCCTCATCGTCCTGCCGCTCGGGCTCTGCTTCCTGCCGGCCTTCATTCTCGCCGGCCTCGTGCCGGTGATCGTCGCCGTCCTCGGCGACGTGCTCTGACAACCATCGAGAAAGGGGTACGACAGTGCGCAGACTTCGCGCCCGCCTGCGTGGGGACGCCGGAATGAACACGGCCGAGTACGCCGTCGGCACGCTCGCGGCGGTCGCCTTCGCGGGCATCCTCCTGAAGGTCCTCACGTCCGGCAACGTCCAGGCCGCGCTGACCGCCGTCATCGACCGGGCACTCAAGTGATCCGGCGCCGGCTGGCCGGCCGCGACCGGGGCTCGTTCACCGCCGAACTGGCGGCCGGCCTGCCGGCGCTGCTGCTGCTCCTGCTCGCCGGGCTGACCGCGGTCAACGCGGTCACCACCCGGGGGGGCTGCCTGCACGCGGCCCGGGAGGCGGCGCTCGCCGCCTCCCGGGGCGAGGACGGCCCGTCGGCCGCCGCGCGGTCGCTGCCACCGGGAGCCGACGTCACGCTCTCGGTGGGCGACGAGCGGGTACAGGCGACCGTCCGCGCTCCGGTGCGGGCCCTCGGTGCGCGCCTGCCACGGATCACCGTGGTCGCCACGGCGGTCGCGGCCGTCGAACCCGGCGCCACGGCGGCGGAACCGTGACGACGCGTCGCGCTGGCGGACCTGTGACGGTGCGTCGCGGTGGCCGTCTCGTGGCGGTGCGCCGTGGCGGCGGACCCGCGACGGCGTGTCGCGGCAGCGGATTCGTGGCGGAGCCCTGCGGAGGCGGACCCGCGATGGTGCGTCGCGGCGGCACACCCGCGACGGCGCGCTGGGGCAGCGGATTCGTCACGGCGCGCCGCGACGACGCGGAGCGACAGCGGGGTGGGGCGACCGTGTGCCTGCTGGCAGTGGGCCTGGTCTTCGTGCTGGTCGCGGTCGCCGGTGCGGCGGCGGGCGCGGCCCGGACGGCGCGCCAGCAGGCGTTGGTCGCCGCGGACCTCGGGGCGCTCGCCGGCGCCGGCCGCGCGGTCGAGGGCGACGCGTCCGGGTGCGCCCGGGCAGCCGACCTCGTGAGCCGGAACGGCGGGCGGCTCGTCGCCTGTCGGCTCGACGGCCTGGACGTCCTGGTGACGGCGGAGGTTGTCGTGAGCCCGCTGCCGGGCCTGACCCGCCTCGCCACCGCCACCGCCCGCGCCGGTCCGGTGCGTGGCTGAGCGAACCGGGAGACTCAGGCGGAGTGAGCCCGACGGAGACGTTGCACTCCACCCACCGCGGTCCGGGGCGCCGGCGTGGGGCCGGCGTCCCGGGCTGGGCTGTCAGTCGACGGGAGGTCAGCGGGCCTGGAGGGCGTCCAGGGCGACGGCCATCGCGATGACGAGGCGCCGGTCGATCTGCGGGTTCTGGATCTCGACCACGTAGCGGTCGCGCAGGCCCCACTTCTTGACGACCGAGAACACCGGCTGGCCGCCGGCCGTGAAGTCGAAGTGGTACGGCAGCCAGGAGAGCGAGTCGACGAAGCGCCGCAGCAGCGCCACCGGCAGGCTGCGCTCCTGGCCGGTGACCTGCGGCAGGCCGGCCTGCTCGACGTGCCAGGTGGAACGCAGCAGGGACTGCGCGAAGTCCTTGCGGAACAGGCCGATCGGGTTGCCCGCGGCGTCGGTCACGTCGTACGTGGCGCCGAGGTCGAGGCGCTGGCGCGCCTTGAAACCGAGCAGCGGCTGCTGCTTGGTGTCGTCCGTGTAGATGGTCACCTGCTCCTTGAAGGCGAGCCGCTTCTGCTGGGCGAAGGCCAGCAGGCCGCCCTCCGAGCCGTCCGGTGCCACGGCGTGGACCTCGTACTGGTTGACCATCATCCGGATTCGCTGGCGGATGTGGAACTGCTGCTGGGACTGCAAGACATCGAGCTGCATGTTTTCTCCTCAGGATGGATGCGCCGGAGTGTCGCACACCACATTCGGGCGCTGCCCGCCCGCCCGTCGATCCGTCCAACCAACGGCCGACCCGCGGCCACGCGGCGGACGACCGAGCCTTGATCGACACGAGTTTCCTGAAGTCGGGGTGTCCGGCCGCGAGGGACACCGCGCCTTCCAGGAAGTCGAGTCGATCAAGGGCCCGACCGGCCGATCAAGCCCCGACCGGCCGCTCACCCGGGCAGATTGGCCAGCACCACGTCCAGTACGCGGATCGCGTCCGCCTTGGACAGCGGGTTGTTGCCGTTGCCGCACTTCGGCGACTGCACGCACGACGGGCAGCCGGTCTCGCACCCGCATTCGGCGATCGCGTCCCGGGTGGCCCGCAGCCAGGTCGACGCCGTGCCGTACGCGCGCTCGGCGAAGCCGGCCCCGCCCGGGTGCCCGTCGTAGACGAACACGGTGGGCGCCTCCGTGTCCGGGTGCAGGGCGGTGGAGAGCCCGCCGATGTCCCAG
Organism: Micromonospora costi; assembly: GCF_003626655.1. Classification (GTDB taxonomy): domain Bacteria; phylum Actinomycetota; class Actinomycetes; order Mycobacteriales; family Micromonosporaceae; genus Micromonospora; species Micromonospora costi. The sequence goes on along the minus strand of NZ_RBAN01000001.1, from coordinate 2,088,960 downwards.
CGGTCGCAGGTGGCGATCAGCGGCAGCAGCCCGATGGCCGCGTGTTCGGCGGCGTGCAGCCCGCCCGGCACGTCGGCGTTCTCGACTCCGGCGGCGGCGAGCGACTCGGGCGACAGGGTGAACCAGACCGCGACGGTGCGCAGCTCGCGGACGGGCAGGTCCAGCGGCCGGGTGTCGATGACCTCGCCGGTGGCGATGCGCCGCCGCTGGTACGAGACCACCTGGCTGGTGACGTCCACCTCGCCGAGGAACATCCCGACCGGCCCGGCGTCCACGTACGAGCGCACCGACACCACGGAGACGTTGGTGACGTCCCGGGCGTGGGTGGACCAGTCCGGCTCCTCGGCGTGCACGAGCGCGCACCCGTCGGCCAGGTCCAGGTCGTCCACCACGTACGAGACGCCCTGGTGCAGGTAGACCGCGCCGGGGTGGAGCAGGAAGTGCGACGAGCCGCCGTCGACCGTGCCGAGCAGCCGGCCGGTGGACGCCTCCACGACGCAGACGGGCGCGCCGCCCTCGCCGCGCAGGTCCACCTCGGGCCGTTCCCGGTGCCGCCAGTACCAGCCGGTGGGCCGCTGCCGCAGCGCGCCGGCCGCCACCAGCTCCTCGACGGCCTCCTTCGCCCCGTCGCCGAAGAGTTCCAGGTCGGCGGGGGTGAGCGGGGCCTCCACGGCGGCGCAGGCGAGCTGCGGGGCGAGCACGTACGGGTTGGCGGGGTCGAGCACGGTGGCCTCCACCGGCCGCCCGAAGACCGCCTCCGGATGGTGCACGAGGTAGGTGTCCAGCGGGTCGTCCCGGGCGACCAGCACGGCCAGCGCCTCCTGGCCGGAGCGCCCGGCCCGGCCGGCCTGCTGCCAGAGCGACGCCCGGGTGCCCGGGTAACCGCAGATGAGCACGGCGTCCAGGCCGACCAGGTCGACGCCCAGCTCCAGCGCGTTGGTCGAGGCCAGCCCGAGCAGGTCGCCGTGCAGCAACGCCCGTTCCAGCTCCCGCCGCTCCTCCCGCAGGTAGCCGCCGCGGTAGGCGGCCACCCGCTCGCCCAGCCCGGGCACCGCCTCGTCGAGGGCCCGTCGGGCGTTCGCCGCCACCACCTCGGCGCCCCGCCGGGACCGGACGAACGCGAGGGTGCGGACCCCTTCGACGACGGTGTCGGCGAGCAGGTCCGCGGTCTCGCGGAGCGCCGACCGGCGGACCGGCGCGAGGTCGGCCGCGTCGGACGAGGTGTCGGCCGAGGGCAGCAGCGGCGGCTCCCAGAGGGCGAACGTCACACCGCCGCGCGGCGACGTGTCCTCGGTCACCGCGGCCACCGGCAGGCCGGTGAGCCGCCCGGCTGCCGTCGCCGGGTCGCCCGACGTTGCGGAGGCCAGCACGAAGACGGGCGTACGGCCGTAGCGGGCACACTGCCGTCGCAGCCGGCGCAGCACGTGCGCGACGTGCGAGCCGAACACCCCGCGGTAGGTGTGGCACTCGTCGACCACCACGTACGCGAGCCGGCGCAGGAAGCCCGACCACTGGGCGTGCCCGGGCAGGATGCCGTGGTGCAGCATGTCGGGGTTGGTGAGCACGAACCGGGAGTGCTGCCGGATCCACTCCCGTTCGGCGCGCGGAGTGTCCCCGTCGTAGGTGGCGGGGCGTACCCCGTCGAGGTCCAGCTCGGCGACGGCGCGCAACTGGTCGGCGGCGAGCGCCTTGGTCGGCGCCAGATAGAGCACGGTGGCCCGGGGCTCGGCCAGCAGGGTGGCCAGCGCCGGCAGCTGGTACGCCAGCGACTTGCCGGACGCGGTGCCGGTGGCCACGACGACGTGCTGACCGTCGTACGCGAGGCTGGCCGCCTCGGCCTGGTGCCGCCAGGGCGCGGTCACGCCGCGCCGCGCGAACGCCGCCCGCAGTTCCTCCGGCGCCCACTGCGGCCACGGCGCGGGGATGCCGGTGCGGGCCGGCACCCGCTCGACGTGCGTGACCGGGTCGGCGTCGCCGCGGGCGCGCAGCCGACCCAGCAGGTCGGCCGGCGGACGCGTGGACACGGTGGCGGCGGACGGCTGCTCCGGGTCGTGGCGCGGGGCCAGGCGCGCCGCGCTGAAGCCGTCGACAGTCACGTCCTGCACTCTCGCACTGGTGTTCGGAGATGAAAAGCCGGGGCCCGGGGTATGGGGGAGGCTTCGCCGGTGACGTCGGCGTCGGCCGGCGGTAGTGGTTAGATGCCCTGGAGAGTTTACGGCTCTTGCGAGGAGGACCGATGGAGCTGTCGCTGGCGACCCGCACCGTGGGGGAGCACACGGTGCTCGAGGTCGGCGGTGAGGTGGACGTCTACACCGCCCCCCGCCTGCGCGAACGGCTCCTCGAACTGATCGACGGTGGCGCCCGGCACGTGGTGGTCGACCTCGGCCGGGTGGACTTCCTGGACTCCACGGGGCTGGGTGTGCTGGTCGGCGCGCTGAAGCGGCTGCGCTCGGCGGGTGGCTCGTTCGCCCTGGTCTGCGACAAGGAGCCGCTGCTCAAGATCTTCCGCATCACCGCGCTCGACCAGGTCTTCCCGCTGCACCCCACGGTCGACGCGGCGGTCGGCGCCGACACGACCGGCGCCGGCGCGTGATGGCCACGGTACGGCTCTCGTTCTCCCCGGCCCCGGTGCACGTGCGCACCGCGCGGCTGGTCGGCGTCGCGGTCGCCCGCCGGGCCGGTGTGCGCGAGGACCTGCTCGACGAGGTGCGGCTGGCGATCGGCGAGGCGTGCACCCGCGCGGTCGCCCTGCACCGCCAGTACGGCCTGCACGACCCGGTGCTCGTGGAGATGTCCGACGCCGGGCAGTACGCCGTCCGGGTCGTCGACCGGGCGCCGATCGAGGCGGGCATCGGTCTCGCCGCGCTGCCCCCGGACGAGCTGGCCGACGAGTCGCTCACCGACGAGGCCCTCACGACCGGCGTGGGCTTCGCCCTGCTCGCGGGCTTCGTCGAGGACCTCCAGGTGCGTCCGGTCGACGAGGGTGTCGGCACCGAGGTGCGGATGGTCTGGCCGGTCGGCCGCTGACGACATTCTCCACACAGGCCGCGTTCCCGTCGGGACGCGGCCTCTTCGGCATGGACCCGTTCCTATATCAGATTTTGGTTCATAACACAGCGACGAAGATCATCGGCCGGGGGTGCACCCTCGGTGTGACCTCCAACACTGCGGAGGGCTACAGTACCCGGGTTGTCAGCAAGTGATCCATCCCGCAGCCAGCGGGAACGGAAGTTCATCGCTGGTCCGCTGGGGTGGGCGCGGCGGGCGCTTGCGAGTCCGCATCCAGGCGCCGGGCGGTGCGTCTCCACCGGCCGGCGCGTGTTCGGTACAGGAGGACACAGATGTCCGAGACCTTGGCCGCCGAGGGCGGCGGGCTTTCCCTTACCGGAGCCAATGTCACGTACGTCGTCATCGCCGCGGTCATCGCGCTGGTGGCGCTCGTCTTCGCCGCCGCCCTGACCAGGGCGGTCCTGGCGGCCGGCAAGGGCACCACCAACATGCAGGAGATCTCGGGGGCGGTCCAGGAGGGCGCCTCGGCGTACCTGCTGCGGCAGTTCCGCACACTGGCGATCTTCGTCGTGGTGGCCGTGATCCTGCTCTTCCTGCTGCCGGTGCACGACACCGACGGCAGTGAGATCGCCGTGAAGATCGGCCGGTCGGCCTTCTTCGTGGTGGGCGCGCTGTTCAGCGCGTTCATCGGCGGCGCCGGCATGTGGCTGGCCACCCGGGCCAACCTGCGCGTCGCGGCCGCCGCCCGGGAGCGGGAGGGCGGCCGGGAGTCGGCCATGAAGATCGCCTTCCGCACCGGTGGCGTGGTCGGCTTCCTCACCGTCGGCCTCGGCCTCTTCGGCGCGGCGCTCGTCGTGCTGATCTTCCGCGGTGACGCCCCGACCGTGCTGGAGGGCTTCGGCTTCGGCGCCGCGCTGCTCGCCATGTTCATGCGGGTCGGCGGCGGCATCTTCACCAAGGCCGCCGACGTCGGCGCCGACCTGGTGGGCAAGGTCGAGCAGGGCATCCCCGAGGACGACCCGCGCAACGCCGCCACCATCGCCGACAACGTGGGCGACAACGTCGGTGACTGTGCCGGCATGGCCGCCGACCTCTTCGAGTCGTACGCGGTGACGCTGGTCGCGGCGCTGATCCTCGGCCGCGCGGCCTTCGGCGAGGAGGGCCTGGTCTTCCCGCTGATCGTCTCCGGCATCGGCGCGGTCATCGCGATCATCGGCGTGTTCATCACCCGGCTGCGCGCCTCGGACCGCTCCGGTCTGACCGCGATCAACCGGGCCTTCTACGCCTCGGCCGTCCTCGCGGCGGTGCTGGTGGCCGTCGCCACGTACGCGTACCTGCCGGCGAGCTTCGCCGAGCTGGAGGGCGGGCTGACCGACGTCACCGAGAACCCGCGGGTCGTGGCCATCGGCGCGGTCGTCATCGGTATCGTGCTGGCCGCCGCGATCCAGGCGCTGACCGGGTACTTCACCGAGACCAACCGGCGTCCGGTGCAGGACATCGGCAAGAGCTCGCAGACCGGCCCGGCCACCGTCATCCTCGCAGGCATCAGCATCGGCCTGGAGTCGGCGGTCTACTCGGCGCTGCTGATCGGCGCCGGCGTGTTCGGCGCCTTCCTGCTCGGCGGCAGCTCCATCACGCTGTCGCTCTTCGCCGTGGCGCTGGCCGGCACCGGTCTGCTGACCACGGTCGGCGTGATCGTCGCGATGGACACCTTCGGCCCGATCTCGGACAACGCCCAGGGCGTGGCCGAGATGTCCGGCGACATCGACGAGCACGGCGCCCGGACGCTGACCGAGCTGGACGCGGTCGGCAACACCACGAAGGCGATCACCAAGGGCATCGCGATCGCCACGGCGGTGCTCGCGGCGACCGCGCTGTTCGGCTCGTACACCGACACTCTGCGCACCGCGTACGCGGACGCCGGGGTGGGCGACGTCGGCTCCGAGATCCTCAACTCGCTGAACGTGGCGAACCCGCGGAACCTGGTCGGCCTGATCGTCGGTGCGGCGGTGGTGTTCCTCTTCTCCGGGCTGGCCATCAACGCGGTCTCGCGTTCGGCCGGCGCGGTCGTCATGGAGGTCCGCCGGCAGTTCCGCGAGCTGCCCGGCATCATGGACCGCACCCAGCGGCCGGAGTACGGCAAGGTGGTCGACATCTGCACCCGGGACGCGCAGCGCGAGCTGATGACTCCCGGTCTGCTGGCCATCATGGCGCCGATCGCCGTCGGCTTCGGCCTCGGCCCGGGCGCGCTCGCCGCGTACCTGGCCGGCGCGATCGGGGCGGGCACGCTGATGGCCGTCTTCCTGGCCAACTCCGGTGGCGCCTGGGACAACGCCAAGAAGCTGGTCGAGGACGGCGCGTACGGCGGCAAGGGCTCCGAGTCGCACTCCGCGACCGTCATCGGTGACACCGTCGGCGACCCGTTCAAGGACACCGCCGGCCCCGCGATCAACCCGCTGATCAAGGTGATGAACCTGGTCTCGCTGCTGATCGCGCCGGCCGTGGTGGCCTGGAGCATCGGCGACGACAAGAACACCGGGCTGCGGATCGCCATCGCGCTGGTGGCGGCGCTGGTCGTCGTCGCGGCGGTGGTGTTCAGCAAGCGCAAGGGTGTGGCGATGTCCGACTCCGGCGACGGCGACGGCACCGGCTCGGGCAGCGCCGAGCAGCGGCCGGAGACGGTCCCCGCCTGACCCGTACCGCACCGGGGCCCCGGCCGGCGTCCGTAGCCGGTCGGGGCCCCGTCGTCGGCAAACCTGAGCGGTGCCAGCGTTCGACGAAGGCCGTACGCTGCAACGCATGCGTACGTGCCGGGCGACTGCCGTCGGAAAGCTCACGGTGGTCCTGGCCACGCTCGTCCTCGTCGTCACCGCGTGCGGCGGTCCCAGCCCGAGGGCCTGGGCGGCCTCGGTGTGCGCCGCGCTCACGCCGTGGCGTTCGGAGATCAGCAGGTTGACCAGCAGCACCGACCAGCAGATGACCGCGCAGACCACGCCCGCGCAGGCGAAGGAGAATCTGGTCCGTCTCTTCGGGGGCGCCGAGCAGGCCAGCGAGACGGCCCGGCGCAAGGTCGAGGAGGCCGGCGTGCCGGAGACCGACCACGGTGAGGAGATCTCGACCGGGTTCCGCACCTCGCTGGGGAAGATGCGCGACGCGTACGGCCGCGCGCGGGACACCATCGAGCGGCTGGACACCCGCGAGGCCACCGCCTTCTACGACGGCGTCCGCGCCGCGGTGGACACGTTGAACAAGGAGTACGACGCCAGCGCGCTGGACACCAGCCGGCTCAACTCCGAGGAGCTGAAACGCGCGTTCGACGAGGTGCCCGAGTGCCGCTGAACGGGCTCGGTGAGCCGCCGGGGGACCAGATCCTCCCGGCGCTCTTTCCGGTGCCCGACCCGGCCACGCCGGCCCCGGCCCGACGCCGGGTGCCGCGGCCGGAGGCGGCGGACGGCCCGGAGCCGCCGGGGAGCGGCCCGGCCCGTCCCGGAACGGCCGAGGACGGGCGGCAGCTCGTCTTCTTCGGCGCGGAAACGGCCGAACCGGTGCTGGCCGACCTCGCGGGGCTGCTCGCGGGCCCGGCCGAGGTGGTGCGGATGGGCGGGACGGCCCGGATCTCGGTCGTGGTCGACGCGGCCTGGCGGGTGCACGTGCTGGTGGCCGAGCTGGCCCAGCGCGGGATCGCGGCGAGTTGGGAGCCGACCGGGGACGACCGGCACGCGGTGCGCACCTCGTACGCCCGGACCCTGAAACCGCTCGCGGCGGCCTGGCTGCGCGGCACGACCAAGCGGCCCCCGGCGGGCTTCCACCTCAACGGCCGGCGGCTGCGGCTGTGGCTCGCCGCGGCCGGGGTGGCCGAACCGCCCGGTTTCCTGTTCCGGCTCGGCCCGGCGGACCAGGAGTGCTGGGAGCCGGTCGGCGCCGCCCTGGCCGCCGTCGGTCTGGGCGGCGACCTGCTCGACCCGACGGCCGGCGGGCCGGCGTACCTCGTCACCGGGCGGCGACGGCTGCGCCGCCTCGCCGAGCTGGTCGGCGACCGGCCGCCCGCCGTGCCGCCGCCGGCCTGGCCCGAGCGGCCCTGACCCCGGCCGCCGCCGCCTGTCAGGTGGCGGACACCCCGGAGGTCGAAACGCGCAGAAAAGGGACAGTTGGGGCCTCGGCCGTGGGTCCGCCATCATCACAGTGGCCCGCTACGGGCCCTACCCACGGTGTACGGTGGCGCCGTCCGGCAGATCCATCCCCTGCCGGGGTGGTTTGCCGCCCGCGAAACCCGAAACGCGGGCGGCGCGTTACGTTGGACATCCGGGCCGCCGGGGTCCGGGCGGGTCGAACACGGCCCGAAACGGGTACCGGGACGGTCGCGAGCAGGAGTGAGGTCAGGGAGAGACGTGCCGAGCAACGCGGGAACCACCCGTCTGGTCATCGTCGAGTCACCGGCGAAGGCCAAGACGATCTCGGGCTACCTCGGCCCGGGGTACGTCGTGGAGGCCAGCTTCGGCCACGTCCGGGACCTCCCGCGCAACGCCGCCGACGTGCCGGCCAAGTACAAGGGCGAGCCGTGGGCCCGGCTCGGGGTCGACGTCGACAACGGCTTCCACGCCCTCTACGTGGTCTCCGCCGACCGCAAGCAGCAGATCAGCAAGCTGGTGAAGCTGGCCAAGGAGGTCGACGAGATCTTCCTGGCGACGGACGAGGACCGCGAGGGCGAGGCGATCGCCTGGCACCTGGTCGAGACGCTCAAGCCCAAGGTGCCGGTCAAGCGGATGGTCTTCCACGAGATCACGAAGCCGGCGATCCAGGCGGCGGTGGCCAACCCGCGCGAGATCGACCGCGACCTGGTCGACGCCCAGGAGGCCCGGCGCATCCTCGACCGGCTCTACGGCTACGAGGTCTCGCCGGTCCTGTGGAAGAAGGTCATGCCGAAGCTCTCGGCGGGCCGGGTGCAGTCCGTGGCCACCCGGATCGTCGTCGAGCGGGAGCGGCAGCGGATGGCCTTCCGCACCGCCGAGTACTGGGACATCCTCGCCACGCTGGCCGTCCAGAACGCCGGCGAGGGGCCGCGCACCTTCAACGCCACCCTCATCGCGCTGAACGGCGACCGGATCGCCGCCGGTAAGGACTTCGAGCCGACCACCGGTCGCGTGAAGCCCGGCGCCGGGGTCGTCCACCTCGACGAGGGCGGGGCCCGCGGGCTCGCCGCCCGCCTGGAGGGGCGGCCGTTCACCGTCACCCGGGTCGAGGAGAAGCCCTACCGCCGGCGCCCGTACGCGCCGTTCATCACCTCGACCCTCCAGCAGGAGGCGGCCCGCAAGCTGCGGTTCTCGTCGCAGCAGACGATGCGCACGGCGCAGCGGCTCTACGAGAACGGCTACATCACCTATATGCGTACCGACTCGGTGAACCTGTCGGAGACCGCCATCGCGGCGGCCCGGCGGCAGATCGTCGAGCTGTACGGCGAGCGCAGCGTGCCGCCGGAGCCGCGCCGCTACACCGGCAAGGTGAAGAACGCGCAGGAGGCGCACGAGGCGATCCGCCCCGCGGGGGACAACTTCCGCACCCCGGGCGAGGTGGCCAAGGAGCTGTCGGCCGAGGAGTTCAAGCTCTACGAGCTGATCTGGCGGCGCACCATCGCCTCGCAGATGACCGACGCGGTCGGGTCGAGCGTCTCGGTGCGCATCCGCGCGCTCTCCAGCACCGGGGAGGAGGTCGACTTCGGGGCCACCGGCAAGACGATCACCGATCCCGGCTTCCTGAGGGCGTACGTCGAGTCCAGCGACGACGAGAACGCCGAGGCCGAGGACGCCGAGCGCCGCCTGCCCACCCTCGTCAAGGACCAGCCGCTCAGCGCCGAGGAGCTGGCCGCGCAGGGGCACCACACCCAGCCGCCCGCGCGCTACACCGAGGCGTCGCTGGTCAAGGCGCTGGAGGAACTGGGCATCGGCCGCCCGTCCACGTACGCGTCGATCATGCAGACGATCCAGGACCGCGGCTACGTGAACAAGCGCGGCCAGGCCATGATCCCGACCTTCCTCGCGTTCGCGGTGATCGGGCTCATGGAGCGGCACTACCCGCGCCTCATCGACTACGACTTCACGGCCAGCATGGAGAACGAGCTGGACGAGATCGCCGGCGGTGACCACGCGGCGGTCGACTTCCTCACCTCCTTCTACTTCGGCAGCACCAACGGCACCGGCGACCAGGCCATCGCGCACGCCGGCGGGCTGAAGAAGCTGGTCACCGAGAACCTCAGCGAGATCGACGCGCGCAGCGTCAACTCGATCCCGCTGTTCACCGACGACGAGGGCCGCGAGGTCGTGGTCCGCGTGGGCCGCTACGGCCCGTACCTGCAGCGGGCGCTGCCGGGCGAGCAGCCCGCGCCCGCGGGTGAGGGCGAGGAGGGCGGCGCCCACGGCGACCGGGCACCGATCCCCGAGGGGCTGGCGCCGGACGAGCTGACGCCGGAGAAGGTGCACGAGCTGTTCCTCGGTGGCGGCGGGGAGCGCAAGCTCGGGGACGACCCGGGCACGGGCGAGCCGATCGTGCTCAAGTCCGGCCGGTTTGGCCCGTACGTGGCCAGCGGCGAGCGCAAGTCGTCGCTGCTGCGGTCGCAGTCGCCCGACACCCTCACCCTCGAGCAGGCGTTGCAGCTGCTCACGCTGCCCCGGCTGGTCGGCACCGACCCCGAGGGCAACGAGATCGTGGCCAACAACGGCCGCTACGGCCCGTACGTGAAGCGGGGCGACGACTTCCGGTCGCTCGACTCCGAAGACAAGATGTTCACCGTCACGCTCGACGAGGCGCTGGCCCTGCTGGCCGCCCCGAAGACCCGCCAGCGGCGGGCCGCCGCGCCCCCGCTGCGGGAGCTCGGCGCGGATCCGCTCACCGAGAAGCCGCTGGTGATCAAGGACGGCCGGTTCGGGCCGTACGTGACGGACGGGGAGACGAACGCGTCCCTGCGGCGGGGCCAGACCCCGGAGGCGCTGAGCATCGAGGAGGCCTCCGAGATGCTCGCCGAGAAGCGGGCCAAGGGGCCGGCGCCGCGCAAGAAGGCGGCGAAAAAGGCCGCTCCGGCGAAGAAGACGGCGGCGAAGAAGACCGCGGCCGCCACGAAGTCGACGGCCGCGAAGAAGACCACGACGGCCAAGGCCGCTCCCAAGAAGGCGGCTCCCCGGAAGGCCACCTCCGCCACCGAGTAGTCCGCCGAGGCGGGGCGCGACGGGCCGGCTCCGACCGGCCGGCGCTCCGCCCGGGCCCGGCTCAGCCCTCCGGCTGTCGCCGCTGCCGCTCGGCGCGGATCTTCTCCCACCGGTCGGCGGCGGCGCTCATCTCGTCCTGCACGAAGAGGAAGAAGTCGCGCATCTCGGCGAGGCGGGCGCCGGCGGGGGACGTCTCGTCGCCGACCGCCTCCACGCCCTCGTGGACCATGTCGGCGAACCTCCGGTAGATCCCGCTGCGGATCATCGAGGTGTACGTGCTGGACTCGGCGGCCTTGTAGAGGTCCCGCCGGGAGCCGGGGGCCGGTTCGCGGACCGCCATGCCGACGTGGATGAGGTAGCGCACCGCGCCGGAGACGGCGGCCGGGCTGACCCGGAGCCATTCGCTGATCTGCGCGGCGGTCATCCCGGGCTGCTCGGCGACCATCAGCGCCGCGAGCACCCGTGCAGGCATCCGGGGCACGCCCATGTCGCTGAACGTGAGGGCGAAGTGCTCGACGAAGCGTCGTACGGCTTCCTCGTCGCGGTGGCCTGCGAGCTGCATCTGCTTATCTTTCATCAGTCTTCGGAACGCCGGCGGCGCGGCCGGCTGGGAGCCGGTCGCGCCGCGGGTGGAATCGCCCGCCGGGCTCACGTGGCGAGGTCGCGCCGGCGGAACCAGGCGAGACCCGCCGCGCCGAGCACCAGGGCGATGGCGGACATGACGACGATCGGCGCGGCCGTGGCGTCGGCCGGGACCGCCGGGGTGTGGCTGAACGGCGAGAGCTCCCGCAGGGACTCCGGTACGCCCAGCAGCGCACCGTACGGGCCGAGCACGAAGCTGAGGGCGAAGCCGAACCAGGTCAACCCGACCGCGAACCGTGGCACGAGGCCGAAGAGCGCCACGGCGAGCCCGGCGAGGGTCAGCACCGCCGGCAGTTGCAGGTACGCGGTGCCGGCCAGGTGCGCGAGCTGACCGCCGAGATCGTGGACGCTCAGGCCGTATACCAACGCCATGGCGACCGCGGCGAGCCCGAGCATCGCGACGGCGCCCGCGGTGGCGACGGCGATGTGACCGCCCAGCCAGGTGAGCCGCCCGGTCGCGGTGGCGAGCACCGGCTCGGCCCGCGTGCCGGCCTCCTCGGCGCGGGGTCGCATCAGCGCCTGGACCAGGTAGCCGGCGACCAGCGCGCCGATGGTCGCCATCATGGCGCCGAAGAAGGCGTCCATGATCGCGTGGGCGCCGCCACCGGCGAGGTCGTTGATCGTGCCCGTCACGCCGCTGTTCTCGGCCACGAGGTCGTCGACCGCGTTGGCCATCGAGCCGAGGACCAGGCTGAACACGCCGATGGCGATCCCCCAGCCGAGCGCCGTGCCGCGTTGCAGCCGCCAGGCCAGCCCGAGCGGGCTGAGCAGCGCGGGCGACGCCTGGCCCGGGCCGGGACGGTCGGCCAGCAGGCCCATCCCGACGTCTCGCCGCCCGGCCAGGGCGAAGGCCGCCGCCACCGCGACCACGAGGAGCGCGAGCGGCAGCGCGAGGACCCACCACCGGTTGCCGCCCTCGGCGAAGGGCCGCATCTGCATGGTCCAGCCGATCGGCGAGAGCCAGGACGGCCAGGCGCTGGTCATCGTGTAACCGTTCGGCCGGACCTCGCCGAACGCGTCGGCGACACCACGGACCAGGTAGCTCGCACCGACGACCGCGGCGGCGATGCCGTTGGCGGCGCGCGCGCTCTGGGTCAGCTGCGCGGCGACGGCCGCGACCGCCGCGAAGGCGATGCCGGCGGCTCCGACACCCGCGCCGGCGGCGAGGGAGCCCGCCGCGGGTTCGCCGGCGCCGACGAGGGTCAGCGCGATCAGCGCGCCGAGCACGACGTTGGCGCCGACCACGACGACCAGCGCGGCGGTCAGGCCGGCGTGCCGGCCCACGGCGGTCGCGCCGATCATCTCGGCACGGCCGGTCTCCTCGTTCTGCCGGGTGTGCCGGATGACGGCGAGGGTGCTCATGAAGCCGGCGAGGATCGCGAGGAACGCCAGGATCCCGAACGCCGTCATCTCGCCGGTGCTGGTGCCGGTGGGCGCGGCCCGGAACATCAGCACGGCGGGCGTGTCGACGGCGACCCGCAGGACGGCGAGCCGGTCGGCCTCGGTCGGGTACTGGGTGTCCAGCGCCGAGCGGGCGAAGGCGCCGAGCGCCACGGTGCTGAGGATCCAGACCGGAAGCTGGACCCGGTCGCGGCGCAGCGCGAGGCGGGCCAGCCGGCCGGTGCCCGTGAAGGCGCTGTTCATCGGACCGCTCCCGCGAGTTCGTCGCCGTAGTGGCGCAGGAACAGCTCCTCCAGCGACGGCGGGGCGCTGGAGAGGGCACGGACGTCGAACTGGGTGAGGTACGCGAGCGCGTTGTTCAGTTCGGCGGTGTCCACGGCGAAGGTCGCGTGGGTGGCCGTCGCGTCGACGTCGTGCACACCGGGCAGGTCGGCCAGCCCGGTGATGGGCAGGGTGGTCTCCACCGAGACCGACGTGCGGGTCAGGTGGCGGAGCTGGGCGAGGGTGCCGCTTTCCACCGTCCGGCCCTGCCGGATGATGCTGACCCGGTCGCAGAGCGCTTCGACCTCAGAGAAGATGTGGCTGGAGAGCAGGACGGTGCGGCCCTGGCCCTTCACCTCGCGTACGCACTCCTGGAAGGCCGCCTCCATGAGCGGGTCGAGGCCGGAGGTCGGCTCGTCGAGGACGTAGAGCTCGACGTCGGAGGCGAAGGCGGCGACGATCGCGACCTTCTGCCGGTTCCCCTTCGAGTACGTGCGCGCCCGCTTCGAGGGGTCGAGCTGGAACCGCTGGATCAGCTCGTCCCGGCGCTGTCTGTCCAGGCCGCCGCGGAGCGACCCGAACAGGTCGATGGCCTCCCCGCCGGTGAGGTTCGGCCACAGGTTCACGTCGCCGGGCACGTACGCGAGCCGGCGGTGCAGGGTCACCGCGTCCCGCCAGGGGTTGCCGCCGAGCAGGCTGACCGCCCCGGAGTCCGCCCTCAGCAGCCCGAGCAGGACCCGGATGGTGGTGGACTTCCCGGAGCCGTTCGGGCCCAGGAACCCGTGCACCTCGCCGGCCTCGACCTCCAGGTCGAGGCCGTCGAGCGCCCGCACCCGGCCGAAGGTCTTCACCAGGGCGGAGACGGAGATAGCACTAGTCATGCCCCGAACGCTACGCTCATTTCACAAAATCATGAAACCTCTGAAGCGTATGAATCGCGTAAAAAATCCGACGGTCGTGGGACGGGCCGTCAGGCGCCGAGAACCCGGGTCAGGTGGGGGTTGGTGAAGACGCGGTCCGGATCCAGCCGGTCGCGGACGGCCCGGAAGTCGGCCCAGCGGGGATAGGCGGGTGCGAGCGTGGCGGCGTCCCGCCAGTGGAGCTTCCCCCAGTGCGGGCGGCCGCCCAGACCGGCGGCGACCTGCTCGAAGGCGGTGAAGTACGGCTCGTACGGCATGCCGACGTACTGGTGGATGGCCAGGTAGACGGAGTCGCGGCCGTACCCGTGCGACAACCAGATGTCGTCGGCGGCGGTGAACCGCACCTCCACAGGGAAGAGCACCCGGAACGGCAACCCGTCGACGATCCGGCGGAGCGCGCCCAGCGCCTCGCCGAGCGCGGCGCGCGGCAGGCCGTACTCCATCTCCACGAAGCGGACGCGGCGCGGGGTGCAGAACACCGTGTCGGAGCGGCCGGTGTAGCGGCGTTCGGTGAGTGCCCGCGCGGAGACCGCGCTGATCGTGGGCGCGAGCCCCGGCACCGCGCGACCCAGCCGGCAGGCCCCCGCGAAGACCGTGTTGGCCAGGAAGTCGTCGTCCAGCCAGCCGCGCAGCCGGGACAGCGGGCGGTCGTCGGCGGGCACCCGGTCGTTGGTCTTGACCTGTACACGGGCCGTGTACGGGAACCAGTAGAACTCGACGTGGTCGTGCGCCTCGACGAGGTCCGGCACCTCGGCGAGCACGGCGTCCAGCGGCGCCGGACGCTCGTGCGCGTGCAGCACGAACACGTCGACGCACCGCAGCGTCACCTCGACCAGCACGCCGAGCGCTCCGAGCGACACCCGGGCGGCGGCGAGCACGTCCGGGTGCTCCTCCGCCGAGCAGCGCAGCACCTCGCCGGTGCCGGTCACGAGGGTGACCGCCTCCACGAACGTCGCGAGGCAGCCGTACGCGGCGCCGGTGCCGTGGGTGCCCGTGGAGATCGCCCCGGCGACCGTCTGCGCGTCGATGTCGCCAAGGTTGGGCAGGGCGAGGCCGTGCCGGGCCAGGAGGTCGTTGAGCGCGTGCAGCGTCATCCCGGCCGGTACGGTGACCAGCCGTCGCTCGGCGTCCACGCGTACGCCCGTGTCCAGGTCGGCGAGGTCCATCCGCCGGTCGTCGGCGAGAGCGACCGCCGTGAAGGAGTGGCCGCTGCCGGACACCCGGATGCGTCCACCGGCGGCGCGGGCGGCCCGGACGGCCTCGGCGACCTCGACGGTGGAGCGGGGGCGCAGGATGGTGGTAGCGGAGCCCTGCTGATTGCCGGCCCAGTTGGACCACGGGACGGCGGGCGGTGCGGTGCCAGCCATATACGCTCCTCGACATGAATATGAACTGACTTCATATCAGGGAACGTTGTGCGAGGTAAATACCGCAATTGAGTCCCGTTCGTTGTACCGGTAGTCACGAACAGTGACGTACAGATATGTTTCATCCGTTGAAGGGGGGTGGCGCTGAGTGTCCACACCAGCCGCCACGACCGGGCCACTGCGCCGGGTGCCGGTGCAGGGTCGAAGTGTCGCGCGTGTCCAGCGGATGCTGGACGCCTGCGCCGAACTCGTTGACGAGGTGGGGTACGAGGGACTGACCACGACCCTTCTCGCCGAACGTGCCGAGGTCGCGATCGGGTCGGTCTACCAGTTCTTTCCGGACAAGCGGGCGATCGTGCAGGCGTTGACCCTGCGCACGATGGAGTCGTACCTCCAGCGGCTCGACGAGCGGTTCGCGTCGGACGACCTGAAACACTGGTGGGACGGGGTCGACGCGGCCATCGACGAGTACATCACGATGCACCGCACGACCCCGGGTTTCCGTACCCTGCACTTCGGCGACGTGGTCGACCTGCACCTGCTCGACGAGCAGAGGGACAACAACGGCGTCATCGCCGACCAGCTCGCCCGGGTGCTCACCGAGCGTTTCGGGCTGACCGGCGTCCCGGGCCTCCGGTTCCACCTGGAGATCGCCGTGGAGACCGCCGACGCCCTGATCAAGCTGGCCTTCCGGCGCCAGCCGGAGGGCGACGAGCGGGTGCTGGCCGAGGCGAAGGCGCTGATCCGGGAGTACCTGCACCGGCAGGTCGACGCCCCGGCGGACGCCCAGGCGGGTTGACCGCCGGTCGCCGACCCGGTGCGGGGGAGGCGGCAGCAGGAGGCCCGGGGTGCGCCGGGCGACGGTGCGATCGACGTGGTGCCCGGGGTGCGCCGGGCAGCGGTGCGGTAGAAGGTGCGGTTCCCGGGGTGCGCCGGGTGCTCGTGCGGTAGGACGTGTGGTCCGGGGTGCGCCGGGCCGGCGGATCAGAGGAAGGCGTGGCCCTCGCCCCGGTAGGTGGGCACGGTGGCCACGATCTCGTCCCCTTCGATCAGGTGCAGCTCGTTGACGTGCTCGCACAGCTCGCCGGCCTTGGCGTGCCGGAACCACACCCGGTCACCGATCCGGAGTGTGGCCGCCGCCGGGCCGGCGAGCGGGGTCTGCACCTCGCCCGCGCCCTCGGCTCCGAGCAGTTTCAGCCCGGCCGGCAGGACCGGCCGGGGCAGCCGACTGGCCGCCGCCTGCCCGGACGCGATCCAGCCGCCGCCGAGCACGGTGGCCAGGCCCGGGCCCGGCCGGCGGACCACCGCGCAGGCGAAGTAGGCCGACGGGGTGGGGCGCCACGCGCGGTACGCGTCGAAGAGCGTCGGGCCGTACAGCCCCGATCCCGCGGTGACCTCGGTGACCGCGGGATCGGCGCTGGTCGCGGCCACGCTGCCGGTGCCACCGCCGTTGACGAACTCCAGGTCGGCGTGTTCGCGTACCGCGGCCACGGCCGCGCCCCGGCGCGCCAGCAGCTCCCGGTACGAGCCCCGTTGGGCCACCCGGATCGCCCGGCCGAGCACCGCCTGCCCCGGCGGCGCGTCGCCGAGGCCGGCGATCTGCGCCTCGTACGCCATGAGGCCCACGAGCCGGAACCCGGCCCGCTTCCCGATGGTGGCGGCGAGCGCGCCGGCCGCCTCGGCGCTGTGCACCGGTGAACGGCGCACGCCCACGTGCACCCGCCCCCCGAGCGGACGCCAGGAGGCGTCCAGGTCGAGGCACACCCGCAGCTCGGGCCGGTTGCCGGGAGAGCGTACGGCGTCGATCAGGTCGAGCTGGTCGGTGCCGTCGACCATCAGCGTGACCGCCGCGGCCACGGCCGGATCGCCCGCGAGCGCGGTGAGGGCCTGCCGGTCGGCGGTCGGGTACGCGACCAGGACGTCGTCGGCCACGCCGGACCGGACCAACCAGATCGCCTCGGGCAGCGTGAAGGCCATCACGCCGGCCCAGCCGGAGCGGCGCAGCGCCCGGCTGATCAGCTCGCGGCTGCGTACCGACTTGCTGGCGAGCCGGACCGGCTTGCCGCCGGCGAGCCCGGCCAGCGCGGTCGCGTTGGCGTCGAAGGCGGTCAGGTCGACGACGGCGTAGGGGGGATCGAGGTGGGCGGTCGCCCGGTCCAGGCGCTCGCGAAGTTTGTCGCGTTCGGTGGCCACGTGTGCACGCTAACTGTCGGACGGGTCAATGCGAAATACCCTCGCGTCTGCCCGGGGTGTCGTGGGCGGTCCCGGCGGCCTAGGCTCGGCGAGCAGGAGAATGTCATGTGGTGGGACGGCTGCCCACCGGGTCTAGAGTGTTGCACCGGGGATGCCCAGCGATGGGCCGGCACGTGGAGGTACGGCCATCGAAAGCCAGAACAACGGCGAGTCGCCCGGCGTGTCGCCATCCGGCAACGAGCCCGACCCCCGCGCGGGGCGGCGGGGGAACGCCTCGGCCCCGCTCGGCAGCGCCGCGGGGCAGATCGGCAGCGCCAAGGGCCAGCCGGCCGGCACGCCCCAGACCGATCACTCCGGCTACAGCGCCATCCGCTCGGTGCTGCGCATCCGGCCGTTCCGGCGCCTCTGGATCGTGCTCGGCGCCGCCTCCTTCGGCGACTGGCTCGGCCTGCTGGCCACGTCCGTCTTCGCCGCCGCGCAGGTGCAGGGGAGCACGGCGAAGGGTGCCGCGTTCGGTGGTGTGATCGCCGTACGGCTGCTGCCGGCGCTGGTGCTCGGGCCGATCGCCGGGGTTTTCGCCGACCGGTTCGACCGGCGCTGGACGATGGTCATCTGCGACCTGCTGCGCTTCGTGCTCTTCGCGTCGATCCCGCTCTACGCCCTCACCGGCGCCAGCGGCGGCCTGGTCGTCACCTGGGCCGCGATCGCCACGTTCCTCATCGAGTCGATCACGCTGCTCTGGATTCCGGCCAAGGAGGCCGCGGTCCCCAACCTGATCCCGCGGGCCCGGCTGGAGACCGCCAACCAGCTCACCCTCATCACCACGTACGGCCTGACGCCGGTGTTCGCCGCGCTCGCCATCGCGGGGCTCGACCGCAGCGTCCGGGCGGCGACCGGCGGCGAGGTCCCCGGCTGGGCGGAGCCCGCCCAGCTCGCGCTCTGGTTCAACTCCCTCTCCCGGCTGGCCACCGCGATCGTGGTGGCGTTCGGCATCAAGGAGATCAGCCAGGCGCGGGGCAAGGACCACGAGCACGCCGGTCAGAGCATGACCCGGCAGTTCGTCGAGGGGTGGCGGTTCATCTCCCACACGCCGCTGGTCCGCGGTCTGGTGCTCGGCATCTTCGGCGCCTTCGCGGGCGGCGGCATCGTGATCGGTACGGCCCGGTTCTTCGCCAACTCGCTCGGCGCCGGTGACGCCGCCTTCTTCCTGCTCTTCGCCGCCATCTTCATCGGGCTGGCGATCGGCATCGGCCTCGGCCCGATGATCGTCAAGGAGATGTCCCGCCGCCGCTGGTTCGGCATGAGCATCGTGCTGGCCAGCGCCGCCGTGATGACCCTGGCCTTCGCCATCCACCTGTCGATGGCGATCGTCGGCGCGGTCCTGGTCGGCGCGGGCGCCGGGATGGCCTTCCTGGCCGGCACCACGCTGCTCGGCGGGGAGATCGCCGACGAGGTGCGCGGCCGGGTCTTCGCCGTGGTGCAGATCGGCACCCGGCTCGTGCTCATCCTGGCCATCGCGCTGAGCAGCCTGCTCGCCGGCGTCGGCGGCTCGCGCAAGCTGGAGATCGCCGACCTGGGCGTCTCGATCTCGTCGACCCGCCTGCTGCTGCTCGCCGCCGGCGCAGCCGGCATCTTCGCCGGGATCAGCGCGTTCGGGCAGATGGACGACAAGAAGGGCGTACCGGTCCTCGCCGACCTCTGGGGCTCGATCCGCGGCCGCCCGCTGATGCCGGCCGAGCCGTTCGTGTCCAACGGGCTCTTCGTGGTCTTCGAGGGCGGCGAGGGGGCCGGGAAGTCGACCCAGCTCGCGCTGCTCGCCGAGCGGCTGCGCGGCCAGGGGCGCGACGTGGTGGTCACCCGCGAGCCGGGTGCCACCCGCGTCGGCGAGCGGATCCGGTCGCTGGTGCTCGGCACCGACGAGGGCGAGGCGCCGTCTCCCCGGGCCGAGGCGCTGCTCTACGCCGCCGACCGGGCCCATCACGTGGCCACCGTGGTCCGCCCGGCGCTGGCGCGCGGCGGCGTGGTGGTCAGCGACCGGTACGTCGACTCGTCCCTCGCCTACCAGGGCGCCGGTCGCACGCTCCCGGTCGACGAGGTCTCCTGGCTCTCCTCCTGGGCCACCGGCGGGCTCAAGCCCGACCTCGTGGTGCTGCTCGACGTCGACCCGCGCACCGGCCTGTCCCGGGCGGCGGCCCGCAACCAGGCCGCCGACCGGCTGGAGGCCGAGTCCGTCGCCTTCCACGAGCGCGTCCGGTACGCCTTCCTCGACCTCGCCGCCGCCGACCCGAAGCGCTACCTGGTGCTCGACGCCGGCCGCCCGGCCGAGGAGATCGCCCGGCTGGTGGCCCGCCGGATCGACGAGATGCTCGGCAACCCGGGCGGCATCGTGCACCCGAGGCCGGCGCAGGGCCCGGACACCTCGGTGCAGCCGGAGTTATCCGAAGCGGAGCTGGTGACGATGGAGCAACGGACCTGATGCCCGACGTCTTCGCCGACCTGGTCGGCCAGGACGAGGCGGTCGCGACCCTGCGCCGCGCCGCCGCGGCGGCGGCCACCGTGCTGCGGCACGCGGCCGGCGAACGCATGCTCGCCCCCGCCGGCCTCGGCCTGCCGCCCGGTGACGGCACGCCGGGTGGCGACCCGGGCGCCGGCATGACCCACGCCTGGATCTTCACGGGCCCGCCGGGGTCCGGGCGCTCGGTGGCCGCGCGGGCGTTCGCCGCGGCCCTCCAGTGCGCGTACGGGACGGGCTGCGGGGAGTGCCCCGGCTGCCACACGACCATGGCCGGCACCCACGCCGACGTCCGGCTCGTCGTGCCGGAGGGGCTCTCCATCGGTGTCGGCGAGATGCGGGCGCTGGTGCTGCGTGCCGCGAGCACCCCGTCCGGCGGGCGCTGGCAGGTGGTGATCATCGAGGACGCCGACCGGCTCACCGAGGCCGCCGGCAACGCGCTGCTCAAGGCGATCGAGGAGCCCCCACCGCGTACGGTCTTCCTGCTCTGCGCACCGTCCACCCACCCGGACGACATCTCGGTGACGATCCGGTCGCGCTGCCGGCTCGTACCGCTGCGGCAGCCGCCGGCGGCTGCGGTGGCCGAGGTGCTGGCCCGCCGCGACGGCATCGCACCCGACGTGGCGCAGTGGGCCGCCGCGGCCGCGCAGGGGCACGTGGGGCGGGCCCGGCGGCTGGCCCGTGACCCGGAGGCCCGCAAGCGGCGCGAGGCCGTGCTCGCCGTCCCGCGCCGGCTCACCGGTGTGGGCGCGGCCTTCGACGCGGCGTCCGCGCTCATCGAGGCGGCCGAGGCGGAGGCCGAGGCGTCGGTGGCGGAGGCCGACGCCGCCGAGCGGGCGGCGCTGGAGACGGCGCTCGGCGCCGGTGGCACCGGCCGGGGCGCCGCGGGCGCCATCCGGGGGGCCGCCGGGCAGCTCAAGGACCTGGAGAAGCGGCAGAAGTCGCGGGCCACCCGGGCCCAGCGCGACGCGTTGGACCGGGCCCTCGTGGACCTCGCCGGCTTCTACCGGGACGCGCTCGTCATGGCGCTGCGCGCCCCCGTGGAGCCCGTGCACACCGACACCGCCGCGATGGCCGGCGCCGGGGCGCAGAAGTGGGACGCCGAGGGTGCGCTGCGCCGTCTCGAGGCGGTGCTCGCGTGCCGGGCGGCCATCGAGGCGAACGTGAAGCCGCGGATCGCCGTCGAGGCGATGATGCTCGCCCTGTGGCGGGGCTGACCGTCCGTCCCGGTCGTCCCGCCGACGCGCCGCTCCTTCCCGTGGGTCCCGCGGGCCGGACCGGTCGTCCACAGGCATCGACAGCTGCGATTCCCATACGGTACGGTCCCGGAATGTCGTGGTGACGGTTCCACCACGCTCAGTGAGGATCAGCCCGGGGAGGGGTCGGCCGATGCCGCGTGGCGAGATCGACGAGGTCTGGATCGAGGAGGCGGTGCGGCGCTACCGCCGGATCGAGTCCCTCCAGGCCGAGTTCGACCAGGCGGTGTCGACGGTGGAGGTCACCGTGCGCTCGCCCGACGGGCTGGTCGAGGTGGTGGTGACCGCGGGCGGCCGGATCACCGACGTCCGCTTCCTCGGCCCGCTGCACGCCCGCAACCCGCGCGACGTGGCCGGCTCGGTGCGGGCGGCGGTCACGGCCGCGGCCGACGCCGCCGAGTGGGCCCGGGAGAAGCTGCACAACGAGACCTTCGCCGCCTACCGGCCGCTGGCGGGAGCCTGACATGGACGTGCTGCGCACCCTCGCCGCCCGCCTCGACGAGGCGAGCGCCACCCTCACCACGCTCTCCCACACGGTCACCGCGGGCGACCCGCCACAGGCCGCATTCGGCGCCGACGCCCCGGGCCGCCCGGGTGAGATCGGGCGGGCGCTGCACCGGCAGTGGACGGCCGCCACCGACAACCGGTCCCGCGAGGCGCGGGCGGCCGCCGTCCGGTTGAGCGCCGGCGCCGCCGCCGTACGCGAGGCCGCCGACGGCTACTCCGACGCCGACCGCTCGGCGCGGCGGCGGTTGGTCGGGGAGGCGTGATGGACGCGTTGGACCGGCTCGCCGAGCCCGGTCTCGACCTGCTGCGCCGGGTCGACACGCTGCTCGCTGCCGGGGCCCCGGAGGGGCACCGCGTCTGGCCGCTGCTGCGCCGGATGCAGGTGCTCCCCGGCGAGGCGGTGCGCGCGTTCCTCGACCTGCGTCCGGAGCCGCTGGCCGGTGCCGGGCACACGGTCCGCCGGCTCGTACGCGGCTACGACGACGTCTCCGCGACGCTGGCCGACCCGGTGCTGTGGTCCGGGCCGGGCGCCGAGGCGTACGGGCAGACGCGCACCGCCCTGCTGCACCACCTCGACGAGGGCCCGGAGAGCCTGGTCGGGCGGCTCGAGTCCACCGCCGGCTACGCCGACGCGCTCGCCGACTGGGTGGAGGGCAGCCGGCTCGCGCTGGCCCGCGCGCTGGCCGACGTGCTCCGCTCGGCCGAGGCGGTGGCCGTCGTCGCCGCCACGTCCCTCCCCGCCGGTGGGGCGTCCCGGCCGGCGTCCGGCGGGCCGCGCGTCGAGGCCGCCGAGATCGCCGCCCGGGTGCTCGCGGTGCTCTGCGTTGCGTACGACGGGGCCGAGACGCTGGTGCGGCAGTGGGCGCCGAGTCTCGCCGAGTCGCCCTGGCGGCCGGCGGTGGCCGGGCGGACGCGCTACGACACCGGCACCCGCGTCGGCTGGTGACGCCCCCGTTTCGTGGGCCGTCCACCCACCCGGGGAACTGGTAGAACTCCGGACAGCCGACGGCGTCGCGCTCGGGCGCCCGGACGAGCCGGGCACCGGCGGCGACGCCGTGGCTTCCCCCTGCACCCCCCGCAGGTCTGGTGTCCACTCAACGCTTCCGCCGCCCGTTTGTCGCCCGTGCCGGCCCGGATTCAGCCGTCCGGGCGAGGCCCAATGGCACGACGGGGCAACCGGCGGGTCGGTCGAGTCGACGGTCATGGATGGCTGCATGGTGTAGTCGTCCGGCGACGCCCGGCGGGGCGCGAGCCGCCGGTGCGTCGTAGGGTGGGGGCATGGGCATGCTCTGCGCGGTCAGTTTCAACCGGTACGGGCGCCTCTACTACCTGGACCCGGGCGAGCTGCGACCGCAGGTCGGCGACAAGGTGCTGGTGCCCACGGACGACGGGCCCGAGGTGGCGGAGTGCGTCTGGGCCGCGCAGTGGGTCACCGAGGAGACCGACGGGTTCCCCCGGCTGGCCGGCATGGCCGACGAGCAGGACCTCCAGCGTGACGAGGCGCTGCGCCGGCGCAAGGCGGAGGCGAAGGTGGCCGCCAAGCGCCTGATCCGGGCACACGGCCTGCCCATGAAGGTGGTGGCCGTCGACCACGTGCTCGGCTCCGGCGAGGGCGGCGGCGAGCGGACAACCGTCTACTTCACGGCCCCGCACCGGGTGGACTTCCGGTCGCTGGTCCGCGACCTGGGCGCCACCCTGCACTGCCGGGTCGAGCTGCGCCAGCTCTCCGCCCGCGACTCGGCGCGCGTGCAGGGCGGCATCGGCTCCTGCGGGCGGGACCTCTGCTGCGCGACGTTCCTCACCGACTTCGAACCGGTGACCATCCGCATGGCGAAGGACCAGGACCTGCCGCTCAACCCGTTGCGGATCTCCGGGGCGTGCGGCCGGCTCATGTGCTGCCTCAAGTACGAGCACCCGCTCTACCAGCGGTTCCAGGAGTCGGCCCCGGCGACCGGCGAGCGGGTCACCACACCGGAGGGCAGTGGTCGGGTGGTCGGGCACAACGTGCCACGAGACGCGGTGCTCGTCCGGCTCGACGCCGACGGCTCGCGCTCCATGTGCTCCCGCGCCGACGTCTGCGGCTCCCGCCGCGCCCACGACCAGCACTACAACGGCTGACGCCGCCCACTCTCCCCCGCCCAGCGGGCGTCGTCGCGCGCAATGCCGTCGGCTTCGGCCGGCGCGGCTGCAGCCACCCCGGCTCTGAGTCGCGTTTCCACCCACTCGGCCGAGGGGACATCGCCTGAACGGTGAGCATCGGGGACAGCGGGAACGGTTGTCGATCATTAACGTCGGCACCTCCGGCGTGATCCACGCCGATGCCCTCCCGGAGGTTCATCCACAGTGTTTCGTCGAAGGCTGCTCGCCACCACAGTGGCGGTGACCGTCGCGACCGGTGGCGCACTCGCCGTCCCCAGCCCGGTCCACGCCTACAGCTACAGTCAGATTCCAGCGTCGAGCTGGGCGTACACCGACTCCAGCAGGCCGCACCAGGCCGTCGTCGGCGCCCAGGCCGACGCGCCGGTCGGCCGTTGGCTGGACGCCGAAGAGAACGCGCACACATCCCGCTTCTACTTCACGCTCGATCTCAGTTCCCTCGCCGGTCGGCAGTTGCTCGACGTCGACCTGGTCGCCCGCGAGAAGAAGGTCACCGACTGCACGAAGGGCGCGTCGGTCGAGTTGTGGCGTACCGCCGCCTTCACCAGCGGAAACTCATGGAAGAACCCGCCGGCCGAGCTGGAGAGACTGGGCACGATCGATGCCGGCGCCGGCCGCGAGTGCTCCGGCCCGCTCGCCCAGGATCTGGCCGACGCCGTCCACGCCGCCCTCGCCCGCGGCGAGAAAGCGCTCCACCTTGAACTGCGGTTGAGCGCGGAGGCCGAGCGGGACCGTTCTCTCAGCCGTTGGTTGTGGTACCGGCCCACTCTCAGCGTCCAGCACAATGGCCTGCCGACCGTCGGTGCCCTCTCGGTCTACCCGGGTCGGGGCTGCGGCGACGCGACGCATCCGGTGGCCGTCGGCAGGTCCACGACCTTCGCGGCGAAAGCCAGCGACCCGGACCAGAACGAATGGGTCGACGTCACATTCGCCGCGTGGCCGGTGGACCAGCCGGACCAGCGCACCGAGAGGGGCGGCGGCAGCTACGGCGGCGGTCAGGAGCACCGCACCGAGTGGGACATGTCGAGCTATCCGCACGGTACCGTCGTCGCCTGGACCGCCCGGAGCTTCGACGGGGACGGCTACTCCGACTGGGCCGCGCCCTGCTACGTACGAGTGGACCGGCAGCCGCCGGCGCAGGCCCCCGAGGTCAGCTCCACCGACTACCCGGCCGGCCGTGACTGGCCCGGGTCCGGCGGCGTCGGCGTGCCCGGAACCTTCCGCCTCGACGCCGGTGGCGACACCGACGTCACCAGCTACCGCCTGTACGACACGAGCACCGGCATGGACATGCGGGTTGACGCCCCGACGCCTGGCGCCGCCGCCGAGGCCACCTGGACGCCGCGACGCAGCGGGCCCGTCCGGTTCGAGGTCACGGCGGTCGACCCGGTCGGCAACGCCTCGCCCGTCCGTGTGTACGAGTTCATGGTGCGCGACACCGAGCCGGAGATCCGGGTCGAGGTGGCCGGTACCCGGCTGCCCAGCACGTTGACCATGCGCTCGCCGGTGACCGAGGTGACCAGCTTCGGCTACCGCGTCGGGGAGGGTGCCGAGACCCGGGTTCCCGCGTCGGCGGGCGCCGCCACCGTCGAACTCGTCTTCCCCGACTCCGCCACCTACAAGCTGACCGTCGCCGCCTACGTAGGTGACCAGCTGTCCGGGGTGGCGACGGACAACGTGCTGGTGAACGACGCGCCGACCGTCGAGTCGGCGGACTTCGCCTTCCCGGAGCACGACGGGGTGGTCGGCCGGGAGGGCAGCTTCACCTTCCGTCCGCGTACCACCGACGTGGTGGCCTACCGCTACTCGTTCGATTACGAGGAGCCGATCCGGGTGGCGGCTGCGGCGGACGGCACGGCCACCGTGCCGTGGACACCGCAGCAGGCGAACTGGTACACCCTGTACGTCCGGTCGGAGCGCGCTGACGGCTCCCTTTCCGCGCCACGGTCGTACGAGTTCTCGGTCATCGACAACAGGCCCACGGTCTACTCCGGAAACCTGGTCAGTTGGCCCCGCCGCGACGGCCTCGGGCTGCCCATCGAATTCTCGTTCGACACCGCGATGCCGGATGTGACGGAGTTCGTGTACCAGTTCGACGGCGAGGTCGAGCGGACGGTAGCGGCGGAGTACGGGTCGGCCCGAGTGACGTGGACTCCGGACCGCGCGGGCGAGCGGCAGGTGACAGTCCGCTCCCGGTACGCCTCGGGCGAGCTTTCGCCGCCGGCGGTGTGGCCCTTCCAGGTCTGGACCGGGCCCGTCGTCCGATCCACCACCTACGACTCCGACAGCGTCGACGGTCGTGTCGGCAAGGAGGCCACCTTCACCTTCCAGCCTGGCCTGCCCGATGTGCAGCGGTACACGTACCGCTTCGACGGCGGCGACGAGCAGAGCGTCGACGCGGCCGCGGACGGCACCGCCAGCGTGAGGTACACGCCCGGCCTGGCCGGGTACCAGACGCTGGAGGTCACCAGCCACGGTGCAGACGGCACCAGTTCCCAGACCCGGACGTACGCATTCATCGTCAAGAGCGACAAGGTCACTGTGTACGGGTACTACAACGAGTGGGGCATCAACGGCGGCATCGGCGTACCCGGGTCGATGACCTTCTGGACGGAGCTCTTCCGGGACGTCACCGAGTACCGGTACCAGCTCAACGACGGCCCGGAGCAGACCCTGGCCGCGAGCACCGACGGAACCGGCACGACGTTCACCCTGACCCCGGACCGGAACGGGACGAACACCCTCTCCGTGCGCCAAGTGCTGCGTAACGGGGAAGTGTCGCCCGCGACCGAATTCTCCTTCGAAGTTGGCACCGCGCCGCGGGTAACCTCGGCCGAGTACCCGGCGGGTAGCTGGAGCGGCGGCGCTGGCCAGGCCGGTCGTTTCACCTTCAGCGGCGGCACCGCCGGGATTGTCGAATTCGAGTTCCAGGTCGGTGAGGACGACGCCCGGACCGTGCCAGCCATCGACGGCACGGCGACGGTCACCTGGACGCCGCCGTACTGGACCGGCTACACGATGACGGTGCGTGGCCGGCTCGCCGACGGCACCTGGACGGACACCACGTCCTACAGCTTCTACGTGGCGCCCTGACCTGACCTGCGGGGGGCGTACCTCACGGAGTGCGTCCCCCGCGACGGGTCCGGGGTGGCGGCCAGCGCCCGCCACCTCGCCCACTCCCCCCGTTGATCATGAAGTTATTGCCCGTCGCGTCGGCGTGTCGGAGCAATAACTTCATGATCAACGGACGAGGCCAGCCGGGCAGGGCCGGCCGCGCGGGCGGGCCGTGTGGGGGTCGGGTGGCTCGGTCAGGGGACTTTGATCGGGGGTTCGATCAGGTGGGGGGTCAGCGGGGTCTTCGGGGTCAGCCAGCTGGCTGACGGGCTCTGGTCGGGGTTGACCTGCCAGCCGCGGGCGACCCGGTCGACGCCGATCGGGTAGATGGTCAACGTGCCGTCCGGGTCGATGCGCATGCGCAGGAACGCCTTCGAGTCCTCGATGCCCTGCCCGGCGAACAGCTCGTTGAGGTTCACCCCGAACGAGCCGGCGACCAGCAGGTACGCCGCCACCAGCTGACTCGCCACCAGCCCGCTCACCGGCCCGTAGAGCACCGCCGCGGCGACCACCGGCAGCGGCCACGGCCAGTCGTAGAACGGCAGCTGCAACCACACCCAGGTGCCCGCCGCGCCCAGCGCCACGTGGGCGAGGCCGTGCGTGACACCGAGGATCCAGTGCCGGGCGTGCCGTTTGCCGCCCGCGCTCGGCGGCTTCGCGAAGAACGCGGCCCCGAGCAGCGTGACCACCAGCATCAGCACGAGCGGCACGCTGAACAGACGCTGCTCGGTGGCGCCGACCCGGTTGGCCGCTACGCCGGCCATCGACAGCATCAGCAGGGTGTGCAGGGTGCCGAGCAACGTGGTGAAGCCCGGGTTCCGCAGCGGCAGCCGGGGGAAGATGCCCCAGCCGTACCGCCGGCTGCGGGCCGCGTCCGGGAAGCGCGCCACCAGGTCGTACGGGCGGGAGCGGCTGGCCCGGCGAGCGAGGGTGTCCTTCGGGGGCACCTCTATCCGCTCGGGCAGCTTGTGTGTGGGGTAGAGGTAGGCGCCGCCGCTGCCGCAGGTGACGAGCTGCCGATCCGGCCCCGCGTACCGGGCGTAGTGGTGCAGGTCGCCGGAGACCAGCAGCCGCACCTGCGCGCCGGTGGGCGAGACGATCGTACGGATGAAGTAGTCGATCGAGTCGTACGCCGTGGGGTGGTCGACGGCCTTGACCCACGTCGGCGCCGGCACCGTCAGGATCACCCGGCTCTGCGGGCCCAGCTTCTGCGCCACCGTGTCGAAGTAGGCGAGCTGCGGATCGTCCAGGTAGGAGCCCGACTGGTCGTCCAGGCCCAGCAGCCACCACTCGCCCGGCAACTCGACGGCGAAGTAAGAGCGCGACTGGCCGGTGCCCCAGCCGCCGAAGTGCCGGTCCCGGGAACGGACGAAGAGCCGCAGGAAGGCCGTCAGGCCGTCGTACCAGTCGTGGTTGCCGGGCACCGCGAAGAGGGTGGGCCGCTCGGGCGGGGTGACCGGCAACGCCGCCTGGTAGGGCCCCTTGCACCGGTCCTCGTACGCCTCGTAGGCGGCCGACGGGTAGACCTGGTCGCCACCCATCACCAGGGTCTGCGCGCGCGGCAGCCGGTGCCCGTCGACCTCCAGCTCGGGCTGGGCGAGCAGGTAGGCGATCGAGTACGTGGCGTTGAAGCCGTCGCCCAGGTCAGCCACGTAGTCCAGCCAGAGCCCGCCGTCGGGCCCGACCTGCCGCTCGATGCGGGCGTCGAGGGAGTTCTGCAGCTCCCGCTTGTCGAGGTACGCCCCGAAGAGCATGGCGAGAAGCGTACGGATGCCAGTGCTGATGAGCAGGAACGGCGCGAGCCAGGGGACCGGCTTGCGCGGGGTGAAGCCCAGCTCCAGCGGGTCCGTGGTCCGTGGCCGGGGGGCCGCCCGCTCACCGTCCGGATGCGCGGCCGGCTCGTCGGGGCGGGAGTGATCATCGGTCACGCGCCGCAGCGTAGTCCGCTCCCGATGAGGTCGCTGTCCGGCGGACGACGGATTGGGGCGGATGTCCGGTCTTCTTGTGGGGTCGGATGGCGGCCCGTCCGGGCGTGATCGACTCGACTTCCTTGAAGTCGCGCTGTCCGGACGCGCGGGACACCGCGACTTCCTGGAACCGGAGTCGATCACGGCGGCGAGGGTGGGCCGGGAGAGCGGCGCCGGGGGTATCGGGTTCGGCCGGCCGGGGTGCGTGCCGTACACTTGACGATCGTTGCCGCCTTAGCTCAGTCGGTCAGAGCGACGCACTCGTAATGCGTAGGTCGACGGTTCGATTCCGTCAGGCGGCTCCACGGGAAAGGCCCAGGTCACCGGCTTGATCGCCGATCATGACCTGGGCCTTTTGCCTGCCGTCACGTGGCCGAGCAGCCAACCTATTCACCCGACCACAGCGCCCCTTCCAGGCGCGACGCGGCTTCCGGCGCGATCTCGGGCGCGACGTGGGCGTAGATGTTGAGGGCCACGCTGATCTGCGAATGACCGAGGATCTCCATGACCACGCGGGCGGGCCGACGAGTAGCCACGGAAGTAGCCAAGGCGGCGGATTCGGCTGGATGGTGCCGGACGCCAGCGGACTGATCGACCAGCCCTGGATCAGGCTGACCAAGGGCCGCCCGATCCTGGCAGTGTGGGGTCAGGTTCGAGGATCATCGATTTCGGAGAATTAGGATCTAGTCGTGGCATTGGCGGTGACTAGGCTGGTCTTGATTGGGCCGCCTGGCGCGGAGACGGCCGAGGTAGCGGGTCGTCTCGCCGGCGGGCTTGGGCTTCCCTTGATCTCCATGCGGGACGCGGTGCAGTCAGGGATGCGTGCGGGATCGGAGCTGAGGGACGATCTGCGTCGGTTCATGGGCGCCGAGCAGGTGCCACCGCTCGAGCTCGTCGCCGCGATCGTGCTGCGCCGGCTTGGCGAGCCTGACGTGGTTGGCGGCTTCGTCTGGTGGACGGAATCTCCGGTGCTGCCGGTGCTGCGGTCACTGGAGACGTTGATGATTCAAATGGTCGAGCTGGTCCTATCCGATGCCGAAGCAACACGGCGCTTGACTGGACGCCGCTTGTGTCGGGGCTGCGGGGAGGTCTGGCACGTCGAGTCGTCGCCGACGCTCGTCGAAGGTGTCTGTGACCGGTGCGGTAGTGAGTTGTTCCATCGCGAGGACGACTTCCCTGCTGCCGTCGCCCACCAGTTGAGCGTCTACCACAAGCACAGCGCTCCCGTCCTGGCCGTCTACCGCGTCGCAGGTCTCTTGATCAGCGTCGACGCCACCCGCCCGACCGAGGAGATCGCGAACGAACTGACCAGTCGACTCGCGCGGAGTTGAACGGTTGGGTCGAGCCGAGACCGACCTAGCGCTTCTTGGCGATTAGAGCCGACGGCAACGGTGACAGCAATGTGCCCGGACTCGGCAGGCCGCGGCCAACGAGCGGCGGACGGCTCCCCGAGGTCGCAGCCGGAGACGGACGCGAGCGGACGGTGCGCACAGAACTTGTAAGCGAGAGGTCGCCACGCCTCAGGGCAAGCTGGTCGATCAAATTGCCGGTAGTCGCACCTATGATCGACAGGTGCTTCGATGGCGGCCGGTCAGGATTCGGGTTTTCTACGAGCTACCCCTGTTCGTGCCGGTCGACATCCAAGTTCGCGCCCATGACCTGATCGAGTCCGGCAGCTTTCGTCAGGCCGTGCGCGTGCTGCGGAAGCAGGCTCAGCTCGATCGATCCGAGGCCAAGGTGGCCGCGTCGCGTCTTCGATCCGGAGAGGTCCTCCCGGACTTCCCAATGCCCGGCGGACCCGATTTGGCGAGCCGAGTGCAAGGTCTTAGGGACAGCGGACGCCGCAAGGAGGCGATCTTTGCAGTCCGTAGCGAGCGCAACGTTGGCCCGGTGGAGGCTGAGGCATTCGTCGACTCCGTCTAGCAACGACGTCGGGCGTGACGGTGGTCCGGTAGCGGTAGAGGCAGCAAGGAGGCAGCGAACGCTGCGGCCAAGGCTGCCGAAGCCTCGTCATTCAACCGCTGGCACCGGGCGAGATCCAGCCTTCTTGGCACCCGATTTCACCGATCGACAACCTGTGCCTGCTCCCCCCGGCGGGGGTCAGCCACCAGCGGACAGGATGCCGGCAACAGCGGCGGCATGACATCAGCCGGTGACATCAACGGCGGTGGCTCAGGACGGACGAGTGCGGACGGGTGCCGCCTCGCACTCGGACCCGGTGGACGTCAGCGGACGCGGTGACCTTTGCCGAAAGCGCCTTGTAAGCGAGACGTCGCGGATCGATCTCGGGCTGGCTCGACTGACGGACAGTGGCGCGAGCAGCGGCGACGCGGCCAGCCAGGCGCGAGATGAGGCCGGTCAGCCGCCAACGTGTCTAGTCGAGGAGCCAGCTGAGCAACGTCTTGACCGGTGGCGTCAACGAGGAGGCGGCAACGAGTGCCGCGAGAACCGTGCTAACAATCAGGCTTCGCCGGTGCACGGAGGCCCGCATCCGAGCCGTCGCAAGCCGGGTGACGGCGACGAGCCCTGTCACTGCAGCGACGTACGGCGCTACGCCGATCACGGCGATCATCGCCAGCGCCGCCGGCGCCCAGAGGCCCGGCCAGAGATTGGCGCTCCCGGTGTAGTCGTCGCCCTGGTGAGGCAGGTAGAGGTACCCGGAGAAGGAAGCGGCTCGGCCTAGGGCGACGCCGATGGCGCCGATGTAGACAGCGGCCAAGGCCAATTGCGCGCGCGCCAAGGTCCGGCCGGAAGAACCCGGCGCAGGGGTCGGATCGACATCGGCGGTCGTCATGGAGGCATGCTAGGCCCGGTCAGTCGGGCCGGTATGCCCGGCGACCTCTGCCAGTGCCAAGCAGCCAAATGAGCAGCCAAGCCGGCGAGCAACAGCGGACGAGCGCGGACGCGGGCACCAGGTCGGACAGGACGACCAAACGGCCGACCAGCGCCCCGGGACTGACTCGTAATGCGTAGGTCGACGGTTCGATTCCGTCAGGCGGCTCGGTAAAGAAGCCCAGGTCAACGGCCTGGGCTTCGCCGTTTCCCGAGGTCA
The DNA here is from genome assembly GCF_003626655.1 of Micromonospora costi. Taxonomy (GTDB): domain Bacteria; phylum Actinomycetota; class Actinomycetes; order Mycobacteriales; family Micromonosporaceae; genus Micromonospora; species Micromonospora costi. The sequence continues at coordinate 2,057,406 of NZ_RBAN01000001.1, read as the reverse complement.
ACCACGCTGCCGCCAGCCGCGCCAGTCCGCAAATAGTCCGCATCCCGTGCAGCGACCGCCTCGTCCAGGCGGTTGGCAACGGCGTCCAGGTCGTCACCGAACAGCCCCGCGTACACGTCCAGGGTCATCGACGCCGAGGCGTGCCCGAGCATCCGCTGCACCGCCTTGACGGTGGCTCCCGCCGCCACGGCCAGACTCGCCGCCGTGTGCCGCAGGTCGTGCGGAGTCAGCCCGGCCAGCCCGACCGACGCCGCCGCTGGCGCGAAGAGGCACCGACCGGTGCTGGTGGTTCTTCGGTGTGCCCTGCGGCCGCGAGCGTCCCGCCTGGCGCCCGTCGTTCACACCATCGCCAGTAGGGCGATGCCCATACCCGCGCTCATCACACCGTGGCACAGCGCCGACCAGTCGAGCGGACACGCCGGCTCGTCCGTCGTCGCCGCGGACAGACCACCGATGCGCATCGCGCGGCCCACCCACCAGAATGCGGCGAGCACCAGGTAGCCCCCGAGCAGCGCAGCGACCCATCCGGCACACCCGACCGGCGCATGACCCATCCCGGCCATGTCCATGCCGCCGCCGCTGGTGGAGGCGTGCCCCGGTATCCAGGCACCCATCCACGCCATCGTCCCTGTCGCGGTGGCGATGAACACCGGGACCGCACGATGTCGCGACGTCCGCACCGCCCGCGCCACGAACCACCCCGTCGACATCAGGAGAACGACAATCCAGGCGGCTGCCGGGACCGCCGCACCCCACGGCCAGATCATCGCGATCATCGATAGGCCCATGACCAGGTGCAACATCTCGGAGAGTCGATGCCCCGCTACCGGAGAGAGCCACGCAGCGGGTGGGCGCAGGCACCGGAGCAGGTGAAAGACGGCCGCCCCTCCGAACGCCACCGTCAGCAACCATCGGAGAGGGGCAATTCCGATCATCGGCCCCACGAACGGTGGCGGAGCCTCTGGCAGGCGCCGAACCTCAGTGGCAGCACTGGTGCTCGCTGCCGGCCGGCTCGGTGGCACCCAGGTCGTCGTCACGGCCGGCGGCGAGGCGCGACCACTGTGATGTGGGCCGGCCGTCGAGCCGGAACTGGTCGCCGTCGGTCCGGAAGCGCTGCGGCCAGCCTTCCGGTGAATCCTCCCAGCCCTCCTGGCGACCGTAGACGGTCATATCGAGCAGGCCGTACGACGGTGCCATCGCCTCTACGCCCCGCCCGGTGGTCCAGTAGGTCTCGAACACCCGGTCGCCCTGGCGCAGGTAGCACGCCTTCATTCCGAACGCGCGCCCGGCGACGAGGGAGTCGAGCGACTCTGCGGGCACCGAGTACCAGGGCGCCTGCCAGCCCATGAAGTCGCGGTAGCGCGAGGTCTCCTCGAACGGCCCTTGGCAGAAGACCGCGAACGTGACGTCGCGCGAGTGCAAGTAGGACAGCTCAAGCACCTGGCCGGTGAAGAATGTGCAGCCCTCGCACTGGTCGGCTGCCGGCCTGCCCGTGTGCCACATGTGGTACGACGCGAACAGCTGGGTCCTTCCCTCGAAGACGTCGAGCAGGGGCACCGGGCCGTCGGCGCCGACCAGGCGGGTGGTCGGGTCGACCTCGACCATCGGCAGGCGCCGACGGGCCGCGGCGATGGCGTCGCCCTCACGCGTGTGCGCCTTCTCGCGGAGCCGGAGCTCGTCGAGTTGCTTCAGCCAGGTCTCGCGGTCGGTGATCGGGGGTGCTGCTGGCGTGGTCATGGGCTCCTCCTCGGGCCGGTCGCTATGACCGTAATAGCGGCTGCTAGGATCGAGCAAGTACGAGAGGGAGGTGTGCCATGCCAACCCAGCGGGGCTATCGGCAGGCCTGCGGCGTCGCACGCGGCCTCGACATCGTGGGCGAGCGGTGGTCGCTGCTCGTGGTGCGCGAGCTGCTGCTCGGGCCGAAACGGTTCACCGACCTCCAGCAGGCGCTCCCGACCGCCAGCCCGAACGCACTGTCCGACCGGCTGCGCGAGCTGGCCGACGCGGGCGTCCTACGCCGTCGGCAGCTGCCTCCGCCAGGCAACGTCCGGGTCTACGAGCTGACCGCGTGGGGGCGGGGCCTCGAGCCGATCGTGGTCGCGCTGGGCACCTGGGCGCTGGCCGCCCCGCCGACCGCGGAACAGCTCTTCGTGAGCGCGGACAGCGCCATGCTGAGTATCCGCACCTTCTTCGTGCCGACGCCGGAACAGCCCGAGGCGACGCTCCGGATCGAACTACGCGACCACGGTCCTGCCGGAGTGTTCGGCGTCCGCCTCACGTCGGCCGGCGCCGCGGTCGCCCACGAGCCGCCCGAAGATCCGGACGCCGTTCTGATCACCACGACGGATGCCCTCCTCGCCGCCTTCGGCAGCGATGACCTCGCCGGGCTCGTAGCGGCCGGCGCCGTCATCATCGGCGATCCCGAGGTCGTCCGCCATCTCGTCGCGGGCGTGCGTGTCTCGGCCTCCACAGATAAGTACTCAAACGGCACCTCCGGCCAGGGAGGGCGGGCGGATCGCCTCCAGGGGCTGTCCGAAAGGTGACCCACTGTCGCGCCAGATCGGGTTCGCCCTTTTGGTCGACACTCCGGCCCGGCGTCGACCAAGGTCACGTGTACGCATCTGCCGCGATCAGCGCGCTGCGCGTGGCCGGAGCGGCCCAGCAGGGCGTAGCAGCTGCCAGGGCGAGACGTGAGCTGTGACGTTGCGACTGTGCGCCGGCAGATGCCGGATGGCCGAACCCGCAGCGGCCTGTATCTAGTCCACAGAAGGTCGATCACCGCCGGACGTGCCTGCGTGGTCCGCATCCTGCGCCGCGGCCGCCTCGTCCACTCGGTTGGCAACGGCGTCCAGGTCGTCACCGAACAGGCCCGCGTACGCGTCCAAGGTCATTTGACGCTGAAGGGTGCCCGATCCCACCTGAAGCCTGACGAACCCGTCACACCACATGCGCGACAGTCAGCCGTGGTTCCTCGGTCGTCCAGGTTACGGTCGGTGACCTCTGAGTGCCTGCGGGCCCACTCGAACTCAGGCCGGGAACGAACCAGTGCCGCCAAGACACCATGCACCAGGGGAAGACCACCCAGCTCGCTGATCCCGACCCATGCGATGTCGTCATGCTCGTCAGGTGCACGGTTCGCCGGAGAGCCGACCCAATTTCCGATCTGCCAGACGCCCACGTGAACGGCGTCCTCACCGCTGCCGTCATGCAGGACGCCCAACCGTGAAGCGGACTCCGCCACAATCTGAACACCGAGCTCCTCGTGCATCTCACGCGCGAGGGCCTGTAGTTCCGACTCACCCGCTTCGACCTGCCCCCCGGGCAGATCCCAGACATCCGGGTATGCCCGCTTGGTCGGCCTGCGGTGTACCAGCAGGACCGTGCCGTTTTCCACGAGTGCGCCGGTGACGACGACATGCATGACGGGATTGGAGCACAGGGATAGGACAAGCTCGTTCCAGCCAGAGGGGACGTGGCCATGCCGCGATTCGCGCCCGTGCCGCGGACCGTCGAGGCTTCCGCGGGCCGCGACGAACCTCGCCACGCATCGCGTTGACCGCGCCCGGCCCGACGAAGCATCGAGCCGGGCGCGTCGAGCGGGTTATGCCACGAAGCGGGAACGGCGTCGGCGTCCGACCAGGTAGCCCGCGCCGCCCAGGAGCAGAAGCACACCGCCGATGCTGGCCACGGTCCCGGTGCCGGCACCGGTGACGGGCAGCCCACCGCCCTCGCCACCGCCGGGAGCGCCCAGGCTGGCGGAGGAAGCAGGGGCCGGTGCAGTGGTCGTAGCGCTGGGCGTGGCGCTCGGTGTCGGTGCAGACGTTAGGGTCGGTGTCGGTGCGGGCTGAGCGCAGTCGAGCGCACGCGCGGCGTACAGGCCGTTGTTCAGGTAAGCCAGGTAGGCATCGACGGTCCCCTCATCGAGCGCCGTCTGGGCGGCCGCCTTCACCTTGGCGCCAGCGCCCGTCAATGTCCGGATCACCGTGATCCGCAGGTCCGTCGACCAGGCAACCTGCACGTCCGCCTTGAGGAACGCGCGCAGATCCTCGGAGGTGCCGTCCAGCCGATCCTGTATCACCGCAGGCAACCTGGGCAGCGAGTCGGCGTTCGCTGCGGCCAGGATCTGGTTGGCCAACACGCGCACTTCTACATTGGTGGCGGTATCCAGGTCGATGGTGACGAGCTCGCGGATGTCCTTGTACAGCTTGCGCTCGACCGTTTGGCAGGCCTCGTTCAGCACGGGCGGTTCGGTTTGAGCCATCGCCGGTGCCGCCGGAATCAGGAAGGCCAGCGCCATGAGGACGCCGGCCGGTAGCTTCCATCGCATGTGGATCTTCCTCCCCGCTGCAGGCCAAAACGTGGAGAGATTACCGTCGATCACGCCACGTCGGTGCCCCCGTCCGTGACCGGGCTCGCGTCGAGGCTACAGATCAGGGGTCAGCGGCCCGGGCTCGCCAACGAGTGGAAGCGACCGCCCGCGAGCATCGGCTGGGCCGGCAGCCATCTGGAGTACCCGGGCCCACCCGGGCTTTAGATGGAGGCCAATGGAGCAGATCGTCGTACTGTTTTCTGATGGTGTCGGACCTGGTGCGCTACTACGACGATTTCCTAGCCGACCGGGATTGGCTCGCCGAAGGGCTGAGCTGGGCGGTGGTTCAGCCGGCAAGTGCCCAGGCCACTGTCGATGGGGTCATCAAACGCCTGCGGGCCAGGCGTGTCGAGCCGGGTGACAACCATGTGGGCGAGCTCGCCGACCTGGCTCAGATCGGCCCCAACGTGGTGGTGTTCCAGGACAACGGCTGTGCGCTGAGCCGGCCCGAAGTCCTGCGCTGGCTCAGCGACGGCATGCGGGTGCACACGGTCGAGTGGACCATCAACGGCAACGGCGGCGTCACCTACGCGCTGCACGGCAAGGTACTCGCCTGGATGGACATGAACGATCCCGACCGGCGACACGGCGATGACCCGTCTGTGTTCGCCGACGACCTGGACGACGTGCGCGCCGCGCAGGGCACCGAGTACGTGACATCCGCGGCGATGGCGTTCGTCGAGCGGCGGACCGGCGTGCGGCTGCCAGCGGAGTGGATGAGCGACGAGGGGGCCGATCCGGAGGCCGGGCCGTGGGTGACGGTAAGGCTTGGGTCGTTTCCGCGCTCCGTCTCCTCGGCGGACGAAAAGGAGTGGAGCCAATGAAGCCTGCGGCTCGTAGCTGCCCACGTGCCCAGGCGGCTCCATGGAGAGGCGGGCCTTCTGCTTGCCGCCGGATGATGCCGTCGACTGTCGCATTCCGTTCGCGTCAGGTCATCGCGGCCCCAGCCCGACGCGCCCGTCGATCAGCTCGCGTACCGCGTCCAGGTGACCGGCGTGCCGGGCGGTTTCCTCGATCATGTGCAGCATGATCCGGCGCAGGTCGGTGGTCTGCGAGGCCAGTGGTTCCGTAATGTGCCTGCCCACGGGTGCGGCCGTGAGTGGCGTGATGGCGATGATCTCATCCGAGATACGGCACTGGTCACGGTAGAAGGTGCAGACCAGGGACGTCGGGCGGGACGTGGTGAGTGGCGGGTCGTCGTCGGGCCAGGGCAGTGGTGTCGCCGAACCGGTGAGAACGTCCTGGAACCAGTGACGTTCCGCGTGCCCGAGATGTTCGAGCATCCCGAGTGGTGTCCATCGGGAGGGGAGGACGGGCGTTCGTAGCGCGGCCTCGTCGAGGCCCGACAGGATCGCCTGGACGCTCGCCCGCTGAAACGTCAGAAATTCGTGCAGCACACCCTTTTCACCTTCGACTCCCGTCATGCCGGCACGCTAACAACCGGTACCGACAACGCCGCGTCATGCACCTGATCAGTGGACGTGTACGGGCAACCCACGCGGACTCGGGGGGCAGCGAATGGCCGCGGGCTCATCGGGTACGCGTGGGTTACACGGAAGGAGGACGACCGTGCAATTCAATGAACAGCAAGTGCGTTCGCTCTTTGACCAGGACGTCCAGGACCAGACGGGTGCCAGGATCGGCAGTGTCGGCCAGGTATGGGCCACTGCGGGCCACCCGGCCTGGGTCAGTGTGCATACCGGTGACGGCCAGGAGCCGATGGCTCCGCTGGGCAACGCCCAGATGCAGGGCGGGCGGCTCAAGGTTGCCTACGACAAGGCAACCGTTCAGAACGCCCCGAGTGTGCCGCGTGGCACGACCACGCCGCTCAACGCGGAGCAGACCGCTCAGCTGTACGCGTACTACCGGACGCAGGACAGGCAGACCCCGCAGAGCCGTGAGGAACTGATCCGCTCCGAGGAGCGGCTGCGGGTGGGCACGGAAAGCCGGCCTGCTGGCAAGGCGGTACTGCGCAAGAACGTGGTCACCGAGGACGTGCACACCACCGTGCCGGTCGAGCACGACGAGGTGTACGTCGAGCGCGAGCCGATCACCGCCGCAGACGCCGGTAACGTTCGCGCCGAGATGGGCGCCGGCGAGCAGGAGATGCAGCTGCGCGCCGAGCGTCCCGTGGTGGCGAAGGACCGGGTGCCGGTCGAGCGGGTCCACCTCGCCAAGAACGAGGTGGTCGAGGACCAGCCGATCGATGAGCAGGTCCGTCACGAGGAGATCGAGGCGAACATCCCCGAGCCCAGCCGCCGCCGGCGGTAAGAGCTCGGTAGTGCGCCACGGGCGGGTGGATCATCAGCATCCACCCGCCCGTCCCGAACGGTAGGTGACGAGTACGGAAGGGGCAGGCCATGACATCGGTCGGCCAACGCATCAGAGGGTTTATGAACAGCCCCCAGGGTCGCAAGATTATCGAACGCGGGCGACGCGAGGCGGCGAAGCCGAGCACGCAGCAGAAGCTACGGCGGTTCGCGGAACGGATGACCGGGCGGCCATCCGGCCGTTGAGCGTGCGATCGGCTCCAGTGGTGAGACGGCCTTCCGGCGAGCGGTAGCCAGGGATTCAGCGCTGGCTACCGCGAGCCGGCAGCGCCGCATCCTCGTGCTCCCGCGGGGATGGCCAGGTCGGTGGACGATGAGTTTCGACGGGGTGGCCGGTCTATCACGCTGACCGTTCTCCGTTCAGACCTGGAGTTGCCATGCCTGCTTCGCCCGTCATCGTCAGCCTGCCGATCGCCGACCGCCCGACGTCGTACCGCTTCTACTCGGAGGCACTCGGCCTGGCGGCGCTCGGCGAGCCGGCGGCGGACGGAGTCCCGGAGCCGCTGCAGTTCGTCGTGAACGACGGCCTGCGGTTGATGTTGGTGCCGAGCGGCGGCTTCGGCTGGGTCATCGGCGACCACGAGGTCGCCGACCGGGGCCACACCGAGTGCGTGCTCGGCCTGACCGCCGAGAGCCCCGCCGAGGTCCAGCGGATCGTCGACCAGGCCCAGTCCGCGGGCGCCCGCGTCGTGACGCCGCCGACGGACCAGCCGTGGGGTTACGTCGCCACCTTCGCCGACCCCGACGGTCACCTCTGGATGGTGACGGCCGCCTGAGCGGGCGGGCGGACCGGCCGAGGGTTACCCGGGTTCCTGGATGTCGCGGTGTCCGGGTGTCGTGGACACCGCGCCTTCGGGGACGCCGAGTCGATCACTCACTCGGGCCACAGACAGATGTATGCGTTTCGCATATACTGGTTGTATGGAGTCGAGTCTCGAGGCAGCGATCAACGAGTGGCACGCGAGCGTGAACGATGGCGACCTCGGGAGGTCGGCGAGGGCGGTCGGGAATCCGGTCGTCGTCCTGGGACCGAAGGGCGCCGGCCCGATCACGCCCGAGCAGTTCGCCGACTGGGTGGAGCGCTCGGGCATCAGACTGGTCCCGCGCTCGTGGCACCCGGTCAGTGATCGACTCATGGTCGTGGAACAGGACGCGACCTGGCCCGAGAGTGCGGGGCCGGTCCGGGTGGCGACGGTGTTCCGGGCGGCCGACGGGAAGATCACTGCGGCGCTCCGGCTGCCCGACCTGAGGTCGGCGCTCGAACTGGCCTACATCTGCCGCGAGATGGCGGCGACCGAATGAACCCGCAGGGTCCGGGCCAGGTGCTGTTCGCCTTCGTCCGGCACTGGGCGCGTAGGTCTTCGCTCGGCGATCCGGGGGCGGCCGAGCAGGGCCGGCTGGTGCTCGTCGCGGAGGCGGTCCACGCCCTCACCGAGCGCGGGATCGCCGCGACCGTCAACGCGGTGGCTCACGAGATCGGCATCGACCAGAGCGGAGCCTCGCGGCTGATCAAGAGCGCGACCGAGGCGGGACACCTGTCCATCGAGGCGTCCCGGGCAGATGGTCGCCGCCGGGAGGTGTCGCTCACCGGGGCAGGTCGATCCATGCTGGACGAGGCTCATCGCTGGCAGGAGCAGGTCTTCGACCAGTTGACCGCCGATTGGAGCGACGGGCGGCGGCGCGACTTCCAACGGGCCATGACGGACCTCATCGACCGGTCCTACGCGCTCGACGTGTGACCCGCCCCGGCTACTGGCCGAACGTGTACCGCAGGTTCGCGTTGATCAACTGGTTGAGCCGCTTGCGTAGGTGCCCGAGCAACGACGGTTCCGGCAGTTCGGGCAGGAGGAGGGTCCAGCGGAGGGCGGTGCCGCCGGCGCCGTCGGACGGCAGGTCGAAGCGCACGACGGCGTCCGGCTGCCGGGGCCAGATGGAGGACCAGACGACGAGCCCGGGCCGCTCGGCACGCAGCGTCCGAGGGCGCTGCTCGTCATCGATGAGTACGAGCCACGGGCGGCTCAGGTCCCGGTCCGGCTCGGTCAGCGCCTCGAAGACCACGTGAGGTGGTGCCGGTTGGTTCCGCCTGCGGCTGCCAGCGTCGATCACACCCAAGGCTAGATCCGGACTCCGACGCCACGGGCATCTAACGGACGCCGACGGGCTGCCACCGCTGGGAGCCCGCCAGGCGAGCTGTATACCCTGCCAGGGGTGAGCCTGCCCCTGCCTGCCGGTGACTACCGGGCCTACCTCTTCGACTGCGACGGGACCGTCGCCGACTCGATGCCCCTGCACCACGTCGCCTGGCAGCAGGCGCTCGCGGAGTGGGGCTGCGACCTGCCGGAGGACCTCTTCTACGCGTGGGGCGGCCGGCCGGTGGCGGACATCATCGTCGACCTGAACGAGCGGCACGGTCTCGCCATGCCGGTGGCGGCCGTCGCCGAACGCCGGGAGGACCTCTACCGGGAACTCCTGCCACGGCTCACCGCGGTGCCCGGCGTCCTCGACCACATCAACGAGGCGTACCGGCGGGTGCCGTTCGCGGTCGTCTCCGGCAGCACCCGCGAGTCCGTCACCGCGTCGCTCACCACGCTGGGCCTGCTCGACCGGTTCGACGTGCTGGTCTGCGCCGGTGACTACGCGAACGCCAAGCCCCACCCGGAGGCCTTTCTACGGGCCGCCGACCTGCTCGGTGTCGCCCCGCAGGACTGCCTCGTGTTCGAGGACACCGACATGGGAATCCAGGCCGCCACGGCCGCCGGGATGGCCTCCGTACGCGTGCCGCACCCGCGGACCCGGTAGCGACCCGGCCGCCCCCGCACCCGCGGACCCGGTAAGCGACCCGGCGCTTCCGCGCGGCCCCGCCCGCTCGACGCGGCCGGGCGCGCCTCGACGCACCGGCGCGGCCCGCCGGTCAGCCGGCGTCGAGCCCCGACGTGTCCCGGCCGTACTCCCGCTCGACGGTGGCGACCCGGACCCGGTAGTCCTCGTACCAGACGTCGCGGCCCCGCCGCTGGGCGACGAGGTGCGCGGCCACCCGTTTCCAGCCCTGTGCCGCCGCCTGGTCCGTCCAGTACGACACGGTGATCCCGACACCCTCCCGGGCGGACTCGACGCCGAGGAAGCCCGGTTGCTCCCGGGCGAGGGCGTCCAGCGAGGCGGACATCACGGCGTACCCGTTGTCGCCGGGCGTGCGGACGGACGTGAAGATGACCGCCACGTACGGCGGTTCCGGGGTGTCGGCGAAGGGGTGGCTCGACATGGCGCCAGCATGGCACGGCGCCGGTAACCGGGGTGCGTGGGTCGGGCGGCGGGCGTAGAAATGCGCTGTGCTGATCGACCACTGGCCCCTGCTGGGGCTGCGCCTGCGCACCGACCGCCTGGAGCTGCGGCTCCCGACCGACGACGAGCTCGCCGACCTCGCCGACCTGGCCGTACACGGTGTCCACCGGCCCGACGAGCGGCCCTTCCTGACCCCGTGGACCGACCTGCCGCCGCGGGAGCTGGCGCGGCGGGTGGTGCAGTGGCAGTGGCAGACCCGCGGCGAGTGGACGCCGCAGCGGTGGACGCTGCAACTGGCGGTGTTCGCGCACGGCCGTCCGGTGGGCGTCCAGCAGGTCTCCGGTCGTGACTTCGCCGTGCTGCGTGAGGTGAAGAGCGCGTCCTGGCTCGGCCTGGAACACCACGGGCAGGGCATCGGGCGGGAGATGCGGGCCGCCATGCTGCACCTGGCGTTCGCGGGCCTCGACGCCGAGTACGCCGTCACCGAGTCCTTCGCCGACAACCCCGCCCCGCTGGCGGTTTCGAAGCGGCTGGGCTACCAGCCCGACGGGATCAGCCGGGACGTCCTGCACGGCGAGGTACGTGTCTCGGAGCGGCTGCGGTTGAGCCGGCGCGACTGGGCGGCGAGCGACCGTGCCGCCGTCACCGTCGACGGCCTCGACGCCTGCCGGGAGTTGTTCGGGCTTCCGCCAGCGGACTGAGCGCCGCCGCGAGGTCCCGAATCCGCCGGTGTGGCGGTCTCCGGCAGTCCCGGACACCGCCACATCGCCGACTCCGGGTGCCGTCGGGTCAGGCGGCCCGCCGTCCCGCTGTTCGCGGCGCGCGCTCCTCGGCCCACTGGGTCCGTCGAACCATGTCGGGGGTGGCGCGCAGGCGCGCCGGGTTCTCCGCACAGTCAGTACCCCGAGGCGCCGGGCCAAACGTCCGTCAGGCGTCGGCGGGTTCGGGCAGGTCGCGCAGGCGGCGGACGGGCGAGAAGAGCACCCAGAGCACGCCGGTCAGCGCGCCCACGGTCGCGATCCAGAGAGCTTCCCGTACGCCGATGGCGGCCCCGAGGCCCCCACCGATCAGCGCACCGATCGGGCGGATGCCGTAGTTGATGGTGCGCCGGACGCCGGTGGCCCGGGCCAGCAGCGGTTCCGGGGTGATCGCCGTCTGCACCGCGCCGGCCACGATGTCGAGCATCATCACCCCGACCGCGCAGAGGAACTCGGCGGCGAAGAGCGTGCCCAGCACGAGCGGTGTCGGCCCACCGGCCAGCGGGACGAGGATCAGCGGCGCGGGGAAGAGCACGAGCCCGACCAGGAGGGCGGGCCCGACGCCGAACCGGCGCGTGAACCTCCCCGTGATCGCCGCGCCGAGCAGGCCACCCACGGCGCCCGCGCCGAGCACGACGCCGAGCAGCCCGGGGGAGAGGCCCAGGTGCCGGGTGGCGTAGAGCACGAACAGCGCGGCGAACATGAAGTTGAACAGGTTGACCGTGGTCGTGCCGAGCAGGATCGCCCGGATCATCGGCGTCCGGGCGATGAACCGTAGACCGGCGACGATCCCCAGGCCGGCATCGCGGTTCGGCGCCGGCTCCGCGGGCCGGATGCGCCCCAGGAAGTACGCGGACACGACGTACGACAGCGCGTCGGTGACCAGGGCGATCGGCGCGGTGAGCACCTGCACCAGGACGCCGCCGATGCTCGGCCCGGCGACCAGGGACATCGCCCGGCTGCCGTTGATCAGGGTGTTCGCCTCGACGTAGTCGGGCCGCTTCACCAGGGACACGATGAGCGCACCGCGGGCGACCTCGAAGAACACCGCGAGCGTGCCCATCGCGAAGGCCACGGCGTAGAGCTGGGGCATGGTGAGCAGGTCGAACAGGTAGGCCGCCGGAATCGTGGCCAGGAGCAGCGCCCGGCCGATGTCGGTGAGCACCATGATTCGCCGCTTGTACGGCAGCCGGTCCACCCAGGCCCCGGCGATCAGCGAGAACAGCAGGTTCGGCGTGAGCAGGGCGGCGGTGAGGTAGCCCATCTCGGCCGGGCCGGCGCCGGTGCTGAGCACGGCCAGCAGCGGCAGCGCCAGCGTGGTGACCTCGTCGCCGAAGTAGGACACGGTCTGCGCCGACCAGTACCGCCGGAACGTCACCTCGCGCAGCAACCGCGGCAGCCGGCGATGAAGGAGCGATCGTGGGGCGGGGGCCGGGATCGGGCCGGCGGCGGTCGGGATCGGGGTGGTGGCGGTCGTGTCGGGAGCGGGGGTGACGACCGGGGTGGTGGGCGGGTCACCGCTCATCGCGGTCAGCCGCCCTCTTCGGGTCGGATTCGCCCTCGCCGGCCTCGGGGGCCGCCGGTGGCGGCAGGACGGCGAGGCGTACGAAGCTGACCCGGCGCGAGCCGGCCGGCCGCCGTGAGGGGTCGGTGATGCGGTCGTCGTACGTGGACAGGACGGCGTCGATCCGCTCATCCAGCTCGGCCAGCTCCTCGGGCGTGACGTGGAGCGGCCAGTCGGAGAACGCGGTCACGGCCCGCCAGGCCGCCGGCTCCTCGGGGCGGCGGGCGAGGAACTCCTGGGCCCGGCGGGTGTAGAGAGCGAGCTGCGCCGCGTTGAGCTCGTCGGTGGCGGCGCGCACCTGCGGGTCGTCGGAGTCGTCGTCCCAGTAGGTGGCGAGGGCCGTGGCGCGCCAGGGCCGCTCCCGGCCGTCGGCGCCGGGCGCCCGCTCGGCGAGTCCGTACTTGGCGAGCTGTCGCAGGTGGAAGGAGCAGCTGGCCACGCTCTCGCCGAGCTGTTCGGCGGCCCGGGTGGCGGTCGTCGGCCCCTGGGCACGCAGCAACGCGATCAGGGACATCCGCAGCGGATGGGCGTAGCCCCGCAGCGCCTTCGGATCGGTGAGCGTCACCCGGGGCAGCGTCATAAGCTAAAGCTATCTTTAGAAAGATATCTTTAGCAACCGCCAACCCCCCGCGATCTTGCACTTTCGGCCCCGGCAAAGCGGCGTAAAAGCCGCATCTAAGGGGCACAAAGTGCAAGATCGCGGGGAGGGGGAGCCCCTTACACGTACAGTTTCTGCGTGTAGCCGGGGCCGTAGTGGCGCTCCAGATCGGCGAGGTCCAGCTCCGGCGCCTCGACCTCCTTGACCAGGCGGGCCCGGGAGGGGAGCGCCTCCGGCTGCCAGGTCTCCGGCTTCCACAACTCGGACCGGAGGAACGCCTTCGCGCAGTGGTAGAAGATCTGCTCGATCTCCACCACCACGGCGAGGACCGGCCGGTGGCCCTTGACCGTCAGCTCGTCGAACCAGGGCGCGTCCCGCACCAGGCGGGCTCGGCCGTTGATCCGCAGCGTGTCGGGCCGCCCGGGAATGAAGAAGATCAACCCGACGTGCGGGTTGTCCAGGATGTTGCGGTAGCCGTCCGCCCGCCGGTTGCCCGGGCGCTCCGGGACCGCGATGGTCCGGTCGTCGAGCACGAGGGTGAACCCGGGCGGGTCCCCCTTCGGCGACACGTCGCAGCTGCCGTCCGCCCCCGCGGTGGCGACCAGGCAGAACGGCGAGGCGGCCAGCCACTCCCGGTCCCGCTCGTGCAGGCGTGTGCGCTCCTTGTTGGCCGCCCGCGCGTTCGGCGTACCGAGCAGTTCACGTAGTTCGTCGTGCGACGTGATCTCCACCGTCACGTGACCCTCCCCCGAGGCGTTGACCATGATGGCGGCGCCGCCACCCTGCGACCCCGACCGCCAGCCTAGTGAGCGCGGCCAGCGCCAGGTTTGCCCGCCGGAGCCGGGGGTACCGCCTTCGCGACGCGCGCGGACCGACCAGTGGAGGCCGGAGATGGAGAGCCGATCCGTCGTCGCGCGGCGAGGGGAGGTGCCGCCGGCATGAGCGACCAGGGCGGAGGGTTCGGGCGCGGCTGGCTGAGCCGGCAGCAGGGCTGGGACCCGATGGGCGAACTCCAGTCGCTCCGCGCCGAGCTGCGCCGGCTCGTGGGCGGCCGGTCCGGGCCCCCGGACGTGGAGCTGGGCGAGACGGCCGAGGGCTGGGAGGTGGTGGTGCGGCTCCCCGGCGTGGCACCGGAGGAGGTGGCGGTCGAGCTGGACGACCGGGAACTCTGCGTACGGGCCCGCTCCGAGGCGGAGGTCAACGCCGACCACGGCATCCCCGGTGGCTTCGAGACGCGCGGCTTCGAGTACCGCGTCGACCTGCCGTCCCGCGTGGACCCGAACGGGATCGACGCGGTCATGGACCACGGGCTGCTCCGCGTCCGCCTGCCGCGCGCCGCCCGGCCCACGCCGCGCACGATCACCGTCGGCCGTGCCGGGCCGCGCACCGGTCCGCTCGGCGGCCGTACGCCGGCTCCGGGCGATCCCGCCGCGGACCGGGAGCTGCACCGGCCCGACACCGCAGCCGGCGAGATCGACCGGCCGTAGGGCCGCGTGGTCGCCCTGTCCCTGCTCGGCCCGGTCGCCGAGCGCGTACCCGAGGTCGAGCGGATCGCCGTGCTGCGCGCCAACGCGCTCGGCGACTTCATCTTCGTGCTGCCCGCGCTGGACGCGCTGCGCGCCGCGTACCCCGAGGCGGAGATCGTGCTGCTCGGCGCGCCCTGGCACGCGAAGCTGTGGCGCGACCGCCCCGGCCCGGTGGACCGGGTGCTCGTGGTGCCGCCGGCGGACGGCATCCGCCACCCGGAGCCCGACGAGCCGGCCGCGAGCCTTGACGACTTCCTGGCCGGGGCCCGCAAGGAACGCTTCGACCTGGCGTTGCAGCTTCACGGGGGCGGCGCCAACTCGAACCCGCTGATCTCCGCGCTAGGCGCGCGGGTGACGGCCGGGCTGCGGACGGAGAGCGCGCCGCCGCTGGACCGCTGGATCCGGTACGTCTACTACCAGCACGAGGTGATCCGCTACCTGGAGGTCGCCGCCCTCGTCGGGGCACCGGCCACCACGATCCTGCCCGCCCTGGCCGTCACCGACGCCGACCGGACCGAGGCCGCGCGGGTGCTCGGGCCGGCGCGCGGGCCGCGCGTGGCGCTGCATCCGGGTGCGACCGACACCCGCCGGCGCTGGCCCGCCGAGCGCTTCGCCGAGGTCGCCCGCGAGCTGGTCGGCGACGGGTGCGAGGTGCTGGTCACCGGGACGCCCGCCGAGCGGGAGCTGGTCGACCGGGTCGTCGAGGCGGCCGGGGTGCCGCTGCGACCGCAGGTCGGCACGCTGAGCCTCGGCGGGCTGGCCGGCTGCTACGCCGGCTGCGCGCTGGTCGTCTCCAACGACACCGGGCCGCTGCACCTGGCGGCGGCGGTGGGGACCTCGACGGTCGGGATCTTCTGGGTCGGCAACTTCATCAACACCGCGAGCCCGCTGCGCGGCCGCCACCGCCCGATCAGCTCGTGGACGGTGCACTGCCCGGTCTGCGGCGTCGACTGCACGCCCGGGATCTACCCGCACCGCCCCGGCGACGGCGAGTGCCCGCACCGGGACTCGTTCGTCACCGACGTGCCCGTCGCCGAGGTGCTCGAAGCGGCGCGGGAACTGCTCCGTCCCGAGCCCGGCGCCCCCTGACCCCGACCGGCGGTCAGGCGGGCTGCGGGGCGTCCTCGTCGGCGAGGACGACCTCCCACGCCTCCACGTCCCGCTCGGTGACCGTCGTGGGCGACTCCAGGTGGTACGCGCCGCTGGGCAGCACTCCCGCGCCGCCGTGGCGCGCCAGCACGGCGAGCTGGGCGGCGACGTCCTCGCCCTGGTGCTTCTCCTGCACCCGGCGCCAGAAGTCGAACCCGCCCGACTCGACGAGCTTGGCCCGGTCGTAGAGCACGCACCCGCCGATCCACGACACCTTGTACGCCCGCCACGCGCCCGGCGGCAGAGCCAGCTTCTCGGTGATGTGCAGCAGGTTCGCCGCGGGGTGGATCTGCGCCCGGTCCCACTCCGGGGTGCCCGGGCGGATCCGCTCCGGCACCGGCGCGCCGATCCACTCCTCGTAGTGCGCGTGGGTCTCCGGGCGCACGTCGTCGACGTACGAGAGACCGTGCACCGCGTTGCCCACGAACCCGCAGCCCAGCTCGCGGATCGCCGTCACCAGCCGGTGCAGCGTCCCCGGCTCCAGCCAGACGTCGTCGTCGAGGCAGAGCACGTACCGGGCGGTCGACGCGTCCAGCAGGTACGCCCGGTGCTCGGCCAGCCCCCGCCGTGGCAGCCGGCGGGTGAGCAGCACCGGGTGCCCCCGGTGACGCAGCGCCCGGACCATGGTGGCGGCTGCCGGGTGGGCGTACGCCGGCTCCCCGTCGGACTGGTCGCTGACCACCACCCCGAACCCGGGCGCGCCCTCCTGGGCGGCCAGCCCGGAGAGGGTGACCGCCAGTTCGGCGGGGCGGTTGCGGGTCGGTATCAGCACGTCGACCAGCCGGTCGGCGCGGAACTGCTCCCGCTCGCCCGGCTCCAGCGGGCGGTTCACGACGGCTTGCGGGACAGCGACGGGTCGGTCTCCCGCTGCGGGCCGTGCGACCGGATGCGCTCGATGATCCGCGAGGTGGACCGGTCCGGCACGTAGCCGAGGGTGCGTACCTGCCCGCCGAGCCGGCGGACCAGCGGCGCCTCGGGCACCATCTCCGGCGGGTAGTCCCCGCCCTTGACGTAGACGTCCGGACGGACGGCCTTGATCAGCTCGGCCGGTGAGTCCTCCTCGAAGACCACCACGTGGTCCACGCAGGACAGCGCGCCGAGCAGCGTGGCCCTGTCCTCGACCGGGTTCACCGGGCGGTCCGGGCCCTTCAGCCGGCGTACGCTGCCGTCGGAGTTCACCGCCACGACGAGCAGGTCGCCGAGCCGGCGGGCCTGTTCCAGATACCGCACGTGCCCTGGGTGCAGCACGTCGAAACAGCCGTTGGTGAAGACCACCGAGCGGCCCGCGCCCCGGTGCTCGTCCACGATGGCCGCCAGCTCGTCCGCGCCGACCAGCACCGGGTGCCCGGCGTCCGGGGCGGGCGTCTCTTCCAGCGCGGTGAGCAGATCCTCCCGCCGGCAGACACACGTCCCGGTGTCCGACACCGTGATGGTGGCCGTGAGCTGGGCGAGCTGCGCCGCGGTCGACAGGGGGGCGTCGGCGGCCAGCGCCAGCGTCATGGCCGCCAGGTACGCGTCCCCGGCGCCGACGGCGTGACTGGCCGGCACCGGCGTGCTGTGGCTGCGGCGGCGCTCGCCGTCGGCCCCGCCGACCACGGCGCCCTCGGTGTCCAGGGTCACCGCCACCACGTCGGCGCCGGTGTGCGCGTGCAGTTCGGCGAGGCGGGACTCGGCCAGCACCGCCCGGTCGACGCCCTCACCGGCCTCCGCGTTCACCGTGACGCCGGTGGCGGTCACGCTGAGCCCGTCGCCGGTCATGGACACCCGGTCCTCGCCGGGGGTCGGTTCGCCGGTCGGGCCGGTCCGGTCGGCGCGTGTCGCGGCCCCGGTCGTCGGGACCTGCACCCGCGACGTCCGCTCGCCGGGCGCCGCGCCCACGCTCAGCTCGGACGGGCCGTCGGTCGGGTCGTTGTCCGGGTGGTCCAGGTGCAGCTCGGCCCCACCGCCGGTACGCGCCGCGCCGGCGGCTCGGGCCAGCAGCCGGGTCGCCTCGGCGAAGCTCGGGGTCACCACGGTGGGCGCCAGGCCGCGCCAGTCGGCGAGGTCGTGGGCGTCCAGCGCCACGGTGGCGTACCGCTCCCGGTTGGCCACCAGCCACGCGCGTACCGGTGCGGGCAGGGCCCCGAGCCCGTAGTCGCAGACCACCAGCGTGGGGCGCTCCCCGCTCGCGGCGGCCCGCAGCTCCTCGGTGGCGCAGTCCAGCGCCGTGAGCAGCCGCTGCACGCCGTCCGGGTCGAGCGCGTCGTCCGGATCGCCGGAGTCCTCCCGGAGCAGGATCTGGCTGCCGGCCAGCATCCGACGCTTCACGGGGGTGTGCCGGCCGTGCTGGTTGACGGTACGGTCCCAGACTCCCGCCCGGTCCAGGCAGTCGTGCAGTTCGTCGCCGGCCACGTCCGCGCCGACCGGGGCGACCAGCACGGCCCGGCCGCCCAGCGCCGCGACGTTGACCGCGGTGTTCGCCGCGCCGCCGGCCGCGCTGATGCGCCGGCGCAGGGTGAGCACCGGCGCGGGGGCCTCCCGGCAGAGCCGGTCGGACTCCGCGAACCGCCATTCGTCGAGCATGGCGTCGCCGATCACCAGGACGGGGCGTCCCTGCCAGCTCTCCACGACGCTGGCGAGTCGCCGCTGTTCCGCTGCTGCTCCTGCCATGCCTTCCGGGATCCCCCCGGCCCGATGGGTCAAACCTGGGCCCGCGCCGGCCGGCACCGCTGCGGCCATCCGTGGTGCGGGTCACCGGATGCCGGGTTTCGCCCGTTGCGCCCCGGGAACGATCCGTAGGGACCCCCGGAGAGGAGACGATTCGAGATGGCAGCGACGACACTTCAGGGCAAGCGCATCGCGTTCCTCGCCGCCGACGGTGTCGAGGAGGTCGAGTACGTCCAGCCCCGGGAGGCGGTGGAGAACGCCGGCGCCACGGTCGAGCTGGTGTCGCTCAAGCCCGGCTCCATCCAGTCCTTCAACCACCTGGACCAGTCGAAGACGTACGACGTCGACGTCACCGCGGCGGACGCGGACGCCGGCAGCTACGACGCCCTGGTCCTGCCGGGCGGGGTGGCGAACCCGGACTTCCTGCGTACCGACCCGGACGCGGTGCGGTTCGTGCGGGCGTTCTTCGACGCCGGCAAGCCGGTCGGGGTGATCTGCCACGGGCCGTGGACGCTCGTCGAGGCCGACGTGGTGCGCGGCCGGCGGATCACGTCCTGGCCGAGCCTGCGCACCGACCTCACGAACGCGGGCGCGACCTGGGTGGACGAGCCGTGCGTCACCGACAACGGCCTGGTCAGCAGCCGCAAGCCGGACGACCTCCCGGCGTTCTGCGCGAAGATCGTCGAGGAGTTCGCCGAGGGTCGCCACTGACGATCCCCGGCCTCAGCGATCATGACGGTGGCGGCGGAACCGGTTCCCCGGTGACGCCGCCACCGCCGTGACCTGCGGGGTCAAGTTCGCCCGATCCGCCGGGCATGGCTCCAGCCCTGTGGGGAAGAAGGCCGGGTGACCACGGAAGCCCATGCCGCCCCGGTCCTGAACACTCGTCAGATCCGTCTGCTCATGGTCGGGCTGATGACCGGCATGCTGCTGGCGGCACTCGACCAGACCATCGTCGGTACGGCCCTGCCGACCATCGTCGGTGAGCTGGGCGGGATCAACCACTACTCGTGGGTGGTGACCGCGTACCTGCTCGCCTCGACCGCGTCGACGCCGCTCTACGGGAAGATGGCCGACCTGTACGGGCGCCGCCCGGTCTTCCTCTTCTCGATCGGCACGTTCCTCCTGGGGTCGCTGCTGGCGGGGCTGTCGCAGAACATGACCCAGCTGATCCTGACCCGAGGCATCCAGGGTCTGGGCGCCGGCGGTCTCATGACGCTCGCGTTCACCATCATCTCGGACGTGGTCTCGCCCCGGGAGCGCGGTCGCTACCAGGGTCTCTTCGGCGCGGTCTTCGGCATCTCGTCGGTGGCCGGCCCGCTCGTCGGCGGGTACTTCGCGGAGACCAACTGGCGGTGGATCTTCTACATCAACGTGCCCCTGGCGATCCTGGCCATCGTGGTCTGCTACCACGTCATGCGGCTCGTCCCGTTCCAGCGCCGCGACCACGCCATCGACTGGATCGGCGCGGGGCTTCTGGTCGCCGGCGTGAGTTCGTTGCTGCTGGCGCTGAGCTGGGCCGGCACCGAGTACGCCTGGAGCTCGCCGGTCATCCTGGGCCTGTTCGCGGCCGGCGCGGCGCTGGCGGTGCTGTTCGTGGTGCAGGAGTCGCGGGTCGCCGAGCCGATCCTGCCGCTGCGGCTGTTCCGCAACCGGACGTTCACGCTGGCCAACCTGGCCGGCTTCGTGCTCGGTCTGGTGATGTTCGGGTCGATCATCTTCATCCCGCTGTACCTCCAGATCGTCAAGGGCGCCTCGCCGACCCGCAGCGGTCTGCTGATGCTGCCCATGATGGCCGGCATCATCGTGACGTCGGTCCTGACCGGCCGGGCGATGAGCCGCATCGGCCGGTACAAGTGGTTCCCGGTGGTCGGCTCGGCGGTGCTGCTCGCCGGCATGCTGCTGTTCACCCAGCTGCACGTGAACAGCTCGCTCTGGACGGCGTTCGGCTACATGGTGGTGATCGGCGTCGGGCTGGGCCTGAGCATGCAGTCGCTGATCCTCGCCGTGCAGAACGCCGTCTCGATCCGGGACCTCGGGTCCGGTACGTCCTCGGCGACCTTCTTCCGGTCGTTGGGCGGGTCGTTCGGTGTCGCCATCCTCGGCGCGGCGCTGTCCTCGCGGCTCGCCAACGAGCTGACCCACCGGCTGCCCCCGGCCATCGCCCAGCTGCCGCCGCAGCAGCAGGCGGCCGTCGCGGCGAGCGGCGGCCCGAACATCTCGATCAACGACCCGGCGACGATCATGGCGCTGCCCGCGCCGGTGCGGTCCGCCATCCAGGCCGCGTTCGTGGAGGGGCTGCACCAGGTCTTCCTGACCGCCGGCCTGATCGCCATCGCGGCGGTGCTGGTCACGCTCGTGATGCCGAACGCGCAGCTGCGCGGCACCGGCCCGGCGGGCAACACCGGTGGCACCGACGGGCTGGGCGGCGAGGCCCCGGCGCCCGGCGGCAAGCCGCTGTCGCGGGAGTCCAAGGACCAGGCCGCCGCCGAGATGGAGGCCAAGTCCCAGACGATGATCTAGGACGGGCTCCGCGGGGCCCTGCCCGGGCCGTGGGTCACTTGAGGATCAGGCGGTTGGTCTGCTCGAAGACGTCGAGGTCGGCGAGGGTCTCCGGCACCGACGTCGAGAGCGGTGCGGGGAACTGGTCGCGGTGGAAGAAGGCCGCATCGGTGGTCTCGTCGGTCACCCGCGACAGCGTGCCGTCCCACTCCTCGACGCGGAACGCCGTGGTGAAGATCTGGTACGTGTGGCCGTACATGTTCGTGTTGGTGCGCTCCGGGCCGGTGTAGAGGGCGAACGCGCAGACCCGCAGCGCCCGGAGCCCGGTCTCCTCACGCACCTCGCGGACCGCGCAGTCGGCGATCGACTCACCCAGCTCCATGGCGCCGGCCGGCATGGCCCACTGGCCGTTGTCCGAGCGCCGGATCAACAGGACGCGCCCGGCGTTGTCGCGTACGACCGCCCGGGCACCGACGAACATCAGCGTCCGGTCCCCGGCCAGCGCGCGCAGCTGCCCCACGTACGAGTCGGCCCAGGAGATGCTCACCCGGACAATTTACGAGGCGCGGCCGGGGGCGGCCGGGTTTCCGGGGTTCCCAAGGTGTGACCGGCGACACTAGCTTGTCACCCATGCGTAGCACGATGATGGACGCCCCTCTCCAGGTCGCCCGGATCCTCGAACACGGCGCCACCGTGCACGGCACCGCCGAGGTGGTCACGTGGACCGGCGCCGAGCCGCGCCGGATGACGTACGCCGAGGTCGGGCGGGCCGCCGCCCGGCTGGCCCACGGGTTGCGCGCCGAGTGCGGCGTGACCGGCGACGAGCGGGTCGCCACGTTCATGTGGAACAACAACGAGCACCTGGTGGCCTACTTCGCGGTGCCGAGCATGGGCGCCGTGCTGCACACGCTGAACATCCGGCTCTTTCCCGACCAGGTGGCGTACATCGCCAACCACGCCGAGGACCGGGTGGTCCTGGTCGACACCACGCTCATCCCCCTGCTCGCTCGGGTGATCGGCCAGATGACCACGGTCCGGCACGTGGTGGTGGTCGGCGGCGGCGACCCCGCGCCGCTGGTCGAGGCGGCCGGCGACCGGATCACCGTGCACACCTGGGACGAGCTGCTGGCCGGCCGCCCCGACACGTACGACTGGCCCGTGGTGGACGAGCGGGACGCGGCCGCCCTCTGCTACACCTCCGGCACCACCGGCAACCCCAAGGGCGTGGCGTACTCGCACCGCTCGATCTACCTGCACTCCCTCCAGGTCTGTATGCCGGAGGGGTTCGGCCTCGGCCCGACCGACCGTGAGCTGGCCATCGTGCCGATGTTCCACGCCATGTCCTGGGGGCTGCCGTACGCGGCGTTCCTCTCGGGGGCTTCGCTGATCATGCCGGACCGGTTCCTGCAGGCCGCCCCGATCGCCGAGATGATCGCCGCCGAGCGGCCCACCCTGGCCGGCGCGGTACCGACCATCTGGACCGACCTGCTGGCCTACCTGGACAGCCACGAGGTGGACACCTCCTCTCTCAAGGAGGTGATCGTCGGTGGGTCGGCCTGCCCGCCGGCGCTGATGCACGCGTTCGCCGAGCGCCACGGCATCCAGGTCATCCACGCGTGGGGGATGACCGAGATGTCGCCGCTCGGGTCGGTCTCCCGCCCGCCGGCCGGCGCGACCGGGGAGGAGGCGTGGCGCTACCGCTACACGCAGGGCCGCATCCCGGCGGGGGTGGAGGCGCGGATCGTGGGCCCGCTGGCCGAGCCGCTGCCGGCAGACGGGGCGTCCGTGGGCGAGCTGGAGGTCCGCGGGCCGTGGGTGACCGCGCGGTACGTCGGCGACGAGACCCCGGACGAGGAGAAGTTCCGCGACGGCTGGCTGCGGACGGGTGACGTGGGGACGCTCTCGCCGGACGGTTTCATCACGCTGTCCGACCGGGCGAAGGACGTCATCAAGTCCGGCGGCGAGTGGATCTCGTCGGTGGAGCTGGAGAACGCGCTCATGGCGCACCCGGCCGTGCTGGAGGCCTGCGTCGTCGGGGTGCCGGACGAGCGCTGGGACGAGCGTCCCCTGGCGACGGTGGTGGTCCGCGAGGGTGCGTCGGTCACCGCCGAGGAGCTGCGCGACTTCCTGGCCGCCTCGGTGGCGCGCTGGCAGTTGCCCGAGCGGTGGGCGTTCATCGACGCCGTGCCGAAGACGAGCGTGGGCAAGTTCGACAAGAAGGTCGTCCGTTCGCGGTACGCCGAGGGGGAACTCACCGTCCGGGAGCTGGCCGCGCCGTAACGTTTTCCCACGGGCGGACGCCTGTTGGGCAGGACCTTCCTGTCAGACCTTCCTCCCCAGGGGCGGCCCCGGCGTTCGCACCGCGCCGGGGCCGCCCGTTTAATGCGGGGCGACCCGCAATGCCATTATTGCGAGACTTGTTCGCCTACGTCCCGATGACGGGAAATCTCCTGTCGGCGACCGCGAAATTCGCCCACCGGCGGGTCGGCTACTGGCCGCTCGTCGTCACGAGGACCTTGCCGACGGCCGAGCCCTCCACCGCCTGGTGCGCGGCGGCCGTCGCGGACAGCGGGTAGTGGTGCAGCGGAAGGCCGGCCTCCTCGCCCACCCGGATGCCACCCTGCGCGGCCGCCGCCGCGACGTCCCTGACCGCCTGCGCCTTGGCCGCCTTCGGCTCGGTGTAGACCAGGACGAACTGCCAGCGCGCGTTCGGCATCATGAGCTTCCGCACCGGCAGGGTCACCTCGCCGCCACCGTCGTCGGCGTAGACGCACACCGCCGCCCCGTTGCGCAGCACCTCCACGTCGGTGGCCGCGTTCGCACTCGGCGCCACCTCGACGATCGTGTGCACCCCGTCGGGCGCGATCTTGCGGATTTCCTCGACCACGTCCTGCTCGCGGTAGTTGATAATGAACGAGGCGCCGGCCGCCGCCGCGAGCTGCGCCTTCTCCGCGCTGCTCACCGTGGCGATCACGCAGGCGTCGGCCCAGCGGGCGAGCTGGATCGCCGCGTTGCCCACCGCGCCCGCACCGCCCTGCACCAGCACCGTGTGGTCGCTCAGCGCACCGGCACGCAGGTTGTCCGGCATGTACTCGCCGGCCGTGAGACAGCGGTGCGCGGTGAGGAACGGGATCCCGAGACAGGCGCCCAGGTCGAACGAGGCGTCGCCCAGGCGTACGGCCTGACGGACCGGGACCACCGTGTACTCGGCGGCGGTGCCCCACGGCCGCTGCCACGCGGCCTCCCACAGCCACACCCGCTCGCCGATCAGGTCCGGGTCGACGCCCTCGCCGACCGCCTCGACCACCCCGGCGCCGTCCTGCCCCGGCGTCTGCCAGCCCTCCGGCAGGGGCCACTGCCGGCGGGCCTTCCAGTCCGTGGGGTTCACCCCGGAGACGGCCATCCGCACCAGGACCTCACCGGGGCCGGGTTCCGGCACCGGCCGGTCGACCAACTGGAGCACCGACGGGTCGCCGGTGCGCTCGTACACGATCGCCTTCATCGCCTCTCCTCCCCGCGGTGGCCCGCGCTGCCCTACCCGGACGCGCTCCGATCATTCCGTCCGGCGGCCTCCGAAACCGTACAACCGCGCGCCCGGAGGGAGGAGAAGGACGCAACCGGTCAGTCGAGGCGCTCCACGACCTCGGGGGTCAGCTCGTGCACCGAACCCAGCGTCACGGCCGCGAGCTGCGTCGCGTCCTCGTCCAGGGGGTACGACCCGTGCGGGATGGCCACCACCCGCATCCCGGCCGCCGCCGCCGACCGCACCCCGTTGGACGAGTCCTCGACGGCGGCGCAGCGCGTCGGGTCCACGCCCAGCCGCTCCGCCACAGCGAGGTAGACGTCCGGCGCCGGCTTGCCGCGCGCGGTCTCCTCGGTGGACAGCGTCGCGCGGAACGTGTCGGTGAGGCCGGTGGCGGCCAGCGTCGCCGCGATCAGCCGGGTCGGCGAGGAACTGGCCAGGCCCAACGGCCACCGCGCGGCCACGCGGCGTACCACCTGGTCGGCGTCGTCGATCAGCGGTACGCGCGCCGCGTACCGCCGGGTCATCTCGTCGACCACCTCGGTGGCCACCTGCTCGGGAGTACGCGCGACGCCCAGCTCGTCGCTGAGGTAGCGCGCCCACTCGCCGGTGCTCATCCCCATGAGCCGGCGCTGGCTGTCCGGCTGCCACGTCCCGCCGTGCGTCGCCACGTACGCCCGGCGGACCTCCTCCCATACCGGCTCCGAGTCCACGATCACGCCGTCCAGGTCGAAGATCACCGCATCCACCACGACCCCATCCTGCCCGACCGGCCCGGGTGACGGGTGGAGCCGGGGTCAGGCCGGCAGTGCGGGCAGGCCGATCGGACTGTCGGCCGGGATGATCGTGTGGCAGGCGCGGGCGACGGGATCGAGCAGTTCGCGCAGCCGGTCGGTCCGGTCCGCGCCGAGGGCCTGCCAGGGCCGGGCGGCCGCCGCGTCGGTGGCGTCCTCGACGGCCTGGAAGCCCGCGCGTCCCCGCTCGGTGGGCTCGCCGTCCGCGTCGAGCCAGCCCCGGGCGATCAGCCGCTCGCGCGCGGCCTGCCACTGCTCCTCGGTCCAGCCGCGGCCCAGCAGGTTCTGCGGCGGCATGTCCACGGCCACCCGCCAGGCCAGCGTCTCGACGGGGTCGAGGTCGGCGGCGACCAGCGCGGCCACGTGCCCGTCGCCGCGGTGCTCGCGCAGCGTGGTGGCGGCCTGCCAGAGCCGGGCCAGCGGGTACTCCCCGGCGGGGAGCGCGGCGTTGGCGGCACCGAGCACCCGGCCGGCGGTCTCGACCGCGCCCGCGGCCGCCTCCAGCAGGTCGGCGGCCTCGGACAGGTGCGTTTCGGGCAGCTCGTACGTCAGCTCGGCGAGAGCCTGGACCGCTCCGGTGAGCCGCGCCCGCAGTGCCTCCTGCGGGGTGGCCAGCCGCCAGATCGACGGCAGCGCCCGGGACACCATCGCCGGGGCGAAATTGAAGAACGCGGCCGTCACCGGTGCGGCGTCGACCGCGCCGAGCGGGGCGACCCGGCCCGCGAAGTAGCCCCGCCAGTACCCTCGCAGCCCGGCCGCCTCGTACGCGGCCCGTGCCCGCGGGTGGAAGTAGGTCACCGCGTGCACGGGCTCGTAGTGCGTCCACATGAGCCGGGCGGTCCGCCCGGGGCCGTCCAGCGCCGTCAACGTGCACCTCCGCGTCGAAATCCGGATCCCCCGGACGCCGGTGTCCAGGGTGACCAGGAACCTACTGGAGGTGTGTAACGGGCCGGAAGCCCTCTGTGGGCAAATGCACCGCCACCAGGTGACGGACGACCCACAACCACCCGGAGAGGGTGGTGCGGCGCTACTGCGCGGCGAGCACGTCCACCACGAAGCGCAGCGGACCGGCCGGACGGCCACCGGAGCCGTCGTTGCCGTACGCCAGGTCGGCCGGGATGTCGAGCTGCACCCGGCTGCCCACGGTCACGCCGACGAGGCCCTGGTCCCAGCCCTTGATGACCTGCCCGACGCCGATCGGGAAGCTCGCCGGCTGCCCGGCCTCCCACGACGAGTCGAACTCCTTGCCGTCCTTGTAGAAGACACCCACGTAGTTCGTGGTGATCGTCTGCCCGGCCTGCACCGCCGGGCCAGTGCCCTTGATCACCGGCGTGACGGTCAGCTTCGTCAGGTCGCCCTTGCCGGCCGTCACGGCGGGCTTGGTGCCGAGCGCCGGGTCCGCGTCCTCGGGGAGCTGCGGTGCGGGAGGAGCGGCCGGCTGGTCGGCCGGTGCGCTCGCGGACGGGGCGGCGTCGGCCTGCGGGGCGGCATCGTCGTCGCCGCCCTGACCGACGATCACGAAGACGGTGATCAGCACGGCCACGACGGCCAGGCCCGCCAGGCCGCCGAGCCACGCCTGCCGGCGGCGCTTCGCCTCGGCCGCCTTCTGCGCGGCCAACTGCGCGGCCAGGCGCCGCTCCGACTTCGACCGGTTCTCGGTCCGCTCGCTCACTCGTCGACTCCCTGCGAAGAAGGTGGGGTGGCCGGCAGCGGGTGCCGGGGGGACAGCCGACGCACACGGTACCCGCCCGGACGCCCGCAGCGCCTCACCCGGCACCGGGAAAAACCGCGGCCGCTCAGCCCTCCAGGTGGCGGGCCAGCGCCTGCCGCAGGTGGTTCTTCGGCCGGGAACCCACGATCGAGCCGACCAGCTCGCCCCGCCGGAACACCAGCAGGGTGGGCAGCGACATGACCTGATAGCGGCGGGTCGTCTCCGGGTTCTCGTCCGAGTTGAGCGTGGCGATCGTCAATTGCCCCGCGAACTCCTCGGCCAGCTCGCCGAGGCTGCGGGAGATGGCGTGGCAGGGCGGGCACCACTCCGCCCAGACGTCGACCACCACGGGCCGCTCGGCGGCCAGCACGGTCTCGGCGAAGCTGTCGTCGGTGACGGTGGTCAGGGCGTGGTGCGCAACCTGAGGCATGTTTCCTCCCGCTGGGCGATGGCGTGGGCGAGTTGGTCCCGCAACTCCTGCCGTACGGCGTGCAGCCGCTCGAGGCCGGCGTCGACCTCGGCGAGCTTGCGGCGCAGCACGGCGACGGAATCCGGGCAGACGTGCCCGGAGGCGTTGCCGGCACGCAGGCAGGCGACGAACGGACGGATGTCGTCCAGCCCGAACCCGACCGCGAGCAGCGCCCGGATCTCGCGTACGACGTGCAGCTCGGCCTCGTCGTAGACCCGGTAACCGTTCGCCGAGCGGGCCGGGCGTACGAGCCCGTGCGTCTCGTAGTACCGCAACGCACGGGTGCTCGTGCCGGCGCGTTCCGCCAGTTCGCCGATCAGCATCGGACCTCCCTCGCCGCTGGCGTCGCACTGAAAGCTAGACCTTGCCGCCGACGTCAAGGCAAGGCCGAACCCGGGAAACCGGGCCGGCCCGTCGGTAGATTCCGACCATGGGGATCCTCACCGACGAAGACCTCGCCCTGCTGGCCGAGCCGCAGCTGGCCCACGTGGCCACCATCGAGCCCGACGGCAGCCCGCACGTCACCCCGGTCTGGGTGGACACCGACGGCGAGCACATCCTGTTCAACACCGTCCGCGGGCGGGTCAAGTACGAGAACCTCCGGCGCGACCCGCACGTGGCGATCTCCGTGGCCGACAAGGCGGACGATTTCCGTACGCTCTGGGTCAAGGGCACCGCCGAGCTGCTGTCGGAGGGCGCCGACGCGCACATCGACCGGATGGCGATGAAGTACCTCGGGCAGGACACCTACCCGTTCCGTCAGCCCGGCGAGGAGCGGGTGCTCGTGCGGGTGACCCCGACCCACAAGCTCGGCCGGGGCTGAGACCCCTCGTCAGGCGGTCTTGCGGGCGGTCTTCTTCGGCGCCGCCTTCTTCGTGGCGGCCTTCTTCTCCGCCGGGGCGGCCTTCTTCGGTTCCGCCTTCTTGGCGGCCGCCTTCTTCGGCGCGGCCTTCTTCTCGGCGGCCTTCTTCGCGGGCGCCTTGGTGGCCTTCTTCTCGGCGGCCTTCTTCTGCGCCGACCGGGCCGCCGAGATCGGGGTCGGCTCGCCGGCGCCGCCGCCGCGGGGCTCGCCGCGCGCCGCCTTGGCCCGCTCCACGGACGCCTTCAGCGCGGCCATCAGGTCCACGGCCGCGGCCGGGGCCTCCTCGACCTCCTCCGGCTGCACCACCTCGCGGCCCTCGACCTTCGCGTCGATGACCTCCTGGAGCGCCGCCCGGTAGTCGTCGGTGAACGCGTCCGGCTCGAAGTCGCCGGTCATCGAGTCGATCAGCGAACTGGCCATCGCCAGCTCCGGGGGCCGGACCTTCAGGTCCTCGTCGAGGAAGCCGAAGTCGGGCTTACGCACCTCGTCCGGCCAGAGCATGGTGTTGAGCAGCAGGACGCCCTCGCGTACCCGCAGCGTGGCGAGCTGCTCCCGCTGGCGCAGCGCCACCTTCACGATGGCTACCCGCTCGGAGTCGATCAACGCGTTCCGCAGCAGCACGTACGGCTTGGTGGCCGAACCGTCGGGCTCCAGGAAGTACGCCTTGTTGTAGAGGATCGGGTCGACCTGCTCGGCGGGGACGAACTCCAGCACGTCGATCGCGCGTGACGTGCTCAGGGGCAGTTCGGCGAAGTCTTCGTCGGTGAGGATCACCATCTCGCCGCCGCCGATGTCGTACCCCTTGGCGATGTCGTCGTAGGTGACCTCCTCGCCGCAGATCGAGCAGGTGCGCTTGTAGCGGATCCGGCCACCGTCCTCCCGGTGGACCTGGTGGAACCGGATGTCCTTCTCCTCGGTGGCCGAGTAGAGCTTGACCGCGATCGAGACCAGCCCGAACGAGACCGCTCCCTTCCAGATGGCCCGCATGTCAGCTCCTCTCCCCGGTACTGCCCAGGATCGCAAATGATCGAAGCGGGCGCGAGGACTTCCGCCCCGAACTACAGTCAGGACGTGCCCGGCGCGCCTGTGAAGCCGATGCTCGCGATGACCGGGCAGCTCCCGGCGGGCGCCGGCTGGGCGTACGAGTTCAAATGGGACGGGGTGCGCGCGCTCGCCGACATCTCCGAGGGCCAGCAGCACCTGTACGCCCGCTCCGGCGTCGAGATTACCGCGGCGTACCCCGAATTGGCCACGCTCCGTAACCAGGTGGCCGACGCCCTGCTCGACGGCGAGGTGGTGCTGTTCGGCGAATCCGGCCAGCCCTCGTTCACGGCCCTCGCCGAGCGGATGCACGTCCGGGACCGGAACCGTGCCGCCCGGCTCGCGGCGGTCATGCCGGTGACGTACATGATCTTCGACGTGCTCCGCCTCGACGGCGAGGACCTCATCGGCTGGCCGTACGAGCGCCGCCGGGAGGCGCTGGACGGCCTGGGCCTCGGCGGCGCCCGCTGGGCCGTACCGCCGGTCTTCTCCGACGGCCCGGCCACCTACCAGGCGGCCGGCGAGCACGGCCTGGAAGGGGTGATGGCCAAGCGGCTCGGCTCGGCCTACCGGCCCGGGGTGCGCTCGCCGGACTGGGTGAAGGTCAAGCTGGAGGTGACGGGCGACTTCGTGGTCGGTGGCTGGCGGCCCGGGGCGCGGAAGATCGGCGGGCTGCTGGTCGGCGTCCCCCGCCCGGACGGTCGGCTCACGTTCCGTGGCCGGGTCGGCGGCGGGATCGGCGCGGCCGTCGAGCGGCAGCTCCTCGCCGAGCTGGAGCCGCTGCGTACGCCCACCTCGCCGTTCGCCGGCGACGTGCCCCGCGAGGATGCGCGCACGGCGATCTGGGTAACACCCCGGGTCGTGGTGGAGGTGAAGTACGGCCAGCGCACCCCCGACGGGCGGCTACGGTTTCCCCGGGTGCTCCGGCTCCGACCGGACAAACCGCCCGAGGAGGTCGACGATGCCGGCTGACCGGTTCCGGGTGGACGTCGAGGGCCGCTCGCTGGAGCTGTCCAACCTGGACAAGGTGCTCTTTCCGGCCGCGGGGTTCACCAAGGGCGAGGTGATCGACTACTACACCCGGATCTCCACGGTGCTCCTGCCGCACCTACGGGATCGGGCGCTCACTCGGATCCGCTACCCCAACGGCGTCGACGGCGGCTCGTTCTTCGAGAAGAACGCCCCGGCCGCCACGCCCGACTGGGTGCGTACCGAGACGTTGCCGGCGCCCGGGTCGAGCAAGGGGCGGGAGACGATCGACTACGTGGTCGCCGACGACCTGCCGACGCTCGTCTGGCTGGCCAACCTCGCCGCGCTGGAGCTGCACACGCCGCAGTGGAAGGTCGGCGAGCACCCGGACATGATGGTGGTCGACCTGGACCCGGGTGCCCCCGCCGCGCTCAAGCAGTGCTGCCAGGTGGCGATGCTCATGCGGGACCGGCTGGCCGACGACGGCGTCGACAGCTACCCGAAGACCTCCGGCAAGAAGGGCATGCAGCTCTGCTGCCCGATCGCCGGCACCCAGTCCTCCGACGACGTCTCCGCGTACGCCAAACGCATCGCCCAGGAGCTGGAACGGGCACATCCGAAGCTCGTGGTGTCGAAGATGGCGAAGAACCTCCGCCCCGGCAAGGTCTTCATCGACTGGAGCCAGAACAACGCGGCGAAGACGACGGTCGCGCCGTACTCGCTGCGGGCACAGTCGGTGCCGTCGGTGTCGACGCCGTTGACGTGGGACGAGGTAGAGGCGGGCGCGGCCGGGAAGCGGCCGGCGGCGAAGCCGTACACGGCGGGCGAGGTGCTGAAGCGGGTGGAGAAGTCGGGGGACCTGCTCGCCCCGATCCTCGACGGCGGCCCCGAGCTGCCGGAGGGCTGAGCGCCCGGACCGGTGCCACGGCGGCCAGCCGGGTCACTCAGCGTGGCACAGGGTGTGATAACTCGGAGTCACCGCCCCTGGCCGGTGGGCCTACCGGCCTTCGCCCGCTTTGCTCTGCACCCACATATGCAACACCGCTCTGAGCTGCGCGTATCCATCTTCCGCCCGCAGGCGGTCGGTGGCGGTCGGTGACCGACCGTCACTGTTGCTTATAGGGGTGCAGAGCAAAGCGTCCGAACCAGGTGGGCAATAGTGTGGGAGAACATCACACTAAGTGACGCCGGACGCCGGACGCCGGACGCCGGACGCCGGACGCCGGACGCCGCGGTCGAATCCGGTTGACGTCGGCACCCGTCCGCGCGCCTACTTCTCCGCGGACGCCTGGCCGACCGGGCCGCGGCGCGGATCACGGAGGACCACGGTGGACCGGACCGACACCTCCCTCAGCTGGACGCCGTTCGGCGAGGACCACCTTCCGGCCCTGACCGGGCTGGCCGAGGCGTGCCTCGCGGCCGACGGCGGGCTGCCGCTGTTCACCCGGCCGCCGCTGCTGCGGGCGCGCCTGCTCCAGGGCCGTACCCTCGGTGCCTGGCACGATGGCCACCTCGTGGCGGCGGTCGGTGTCGACGCCGACCGCCGGCCCGTCACCGCGACCGGCCTCGTGCACCCCGACTGGCGGGGGCGGGGCCTCGGCGGACGGCTGCTGGGCTGGGCGGGCGAACAGGCCGGCCGTGAGGACCTGCTGGTGACCACCGAGACGTGGAGCGCGGGCGGCGAGGCCCTGTTCGCCGCGCGCGGCTTCGAGCGCACGTTCGTCGAGTGGGTGTTGCGCCACGACCTCGCCGCGCTCCCGGAGGTGGCCGCGCCCCACGGCGTACGCACCGAGTCGGTGACCTGGGAGGCTGGCCCGGAGCTGTTCGAGGCGTACCACCGGTCCTTCGCCGACCGGCCCGGCTTCAGCCTCCCGGATGCCGACGAGTGGCTGGGGGAGCTGCGCGAGGACGACGAGTACCGGCCGGACCTCTCCCTGCTGGCCCGTGACCCGGACGGGCGGGCGATCGGCTTCGTCAACGTGATCGGCACGTGGATCGACCAGGTCGGTGTCGTACCGGAGTGGCGGAAGCGGCGCGTCGGGGCGTACCTGGTGGCGTGCGCGTTGCGGTCGCTCGCGGCCGACGGGGCCCCGGAGGCGTGGCTCTGCGTCAACGACGACAATCCGGCCGCGGCGCTCTACCGGCGCCTGGGCTTCGCCGACGCCGGCCGCCGAGCGCGCTACCTGCTCCGGGCCTGAAGCCCGTCGATCATGCACTTGTGGTGCCCGGCCCACCCCCATATGCCGTCTTCGTCTACCACCACAACTGCATGATCGACGGAGCGGTGGGCCGGGCGGCCCAGCCGACCGCTGCCGGGCCGCTACGGGTCAGCCGCGCCCGAAAATCTTCCGGCTGGACCCGAGCCTCAGGAACACCGTCTCGCCGGTGGCGTCCTGGAGCGCGTCGTTGTCGGTGACCGCGTACACCTCGCCGTTGCCGGCCACGGTGAAGCCCTCCAGCTTCTCCTGCGTCCACCCGTTCGTGGCGCGCAGCGCGGGCAGCACGTCGACGGCGAGCGTCTTCGGCAGCACGCGCAGCGGGCCGGGCACCGCGGCCGCGTCGGGCATCGGCACGGTGTAGACCCGCTTGAGGGCGGCGGCGGGGCCGTTCAGCTTGTCCCGCTCGATCACGGCGAGCCGGTCACCGACCACGGTGATCTCGGACAGGCCGATCCAGTCACCGGCGACGGTGGTGGTGTTCAACCGGTAGCCGAACCAGCTCCAGGTGCCGGCCGCGACGTCGTACCGGCCGATCCGCACGATGCCGGCCGGGTCCGTGGACAGCTCCCGCTGTACGGCCACCCAGACGACCTCTCGGCCGCTCCGGTCGGTGCTGGCCGTGACCCCCTCCAGGCCCTGCTTGCCGAGACCGGCGGCGACCTCCGCGGGCAGCGGCACGACCTGCCGGGTGACCCCGGCGGAGTCGAGCCGGACCAGCGCGTTCTCCGAGCCCTTGGCGCCCTCGACGGCGAGCCAGTAGCCGCCCTGCGGACGGGCGAAGATGCCCTCGGCGTCGTAGCCGACCGGCGTGCCGGCGGCGTCGGTGACGGCCAGCGTCCCGGTGATGACGGCCGGGGACCTCTTCGCGTCGATGGTCAGGATGCGGGTCTGCGAGTACGCCGCGTCGGTGACGCTCACGAGCTGGTCACGCTTGCCGGGCACCGCGCTGAGCGCGCCCAGGGCACCCCAGCCGATCGGCGTACCGCGCTTGTCCGAGGCGGACACGATGGTCGGGAAGGCCGGCGTGCCCTGGCCCAGCCGGTACAGCGAGACCGAGGCCCGGACGTTGACCGACGCGTCGTCCTCCTCGCTGGAGATGGCGAACAGCCCGCGCGACGGGATGGGCAGCAGCCCCTCGGGCCCGTTGGTGGAGGGCAGGACCTGCCGGAAGGCCGGCCTGGTGGGGTCGCTCAGGTCGTAGACGGCGACGAAGTTGCTGCGCTCCGAACCGACGAAGCCGTACCGGACACCGTCGTACTCGGCGACGGCCACGCCCTCGGGCTCGGTGCCCTTCTTGCCGCCGCGGTCCTCGTTGTGGAGGCCGTACGTGGCGGCGAGCCGCTCGAACGTGTTGCCGGCGTCCCAGGCCACCCGGCCGGTGCGGCTGTCGAAGATGGACCAGCCGCGGGTGCCGCCCCGCCAGTCGCCCTCGTTGGCGGTCGCGAGGTAGCGGTCGTCGATCCAGGCCACCGCGTCCGGCTCGCGCGGCACGTCGGTGATGCTGCCGGTCAGGTCGATGGTGCCGTCGTCGTCGGTGTCGATGCCGCTGATGGACGCCGTACCCGCGCTGAACACCCGGTCGATCCGGCCGCTGCGCAGGTCGATCAGCGTGACGCCGTTGTTCTCCTGGAGGGTCACCGCCAGCTGGTTGCGGCTGTTGATCGAGACGTACTCCGGCTCCGGGTCCGTCGGCGCGGCGAGGCCGGCCTCCACCAGCGCGGGGAGGGCCTGACCGTTCGGGCCCGTCAGCGGTACGGGCCGCAACCGCCAGCCGGCCGGCGACGCGCCGGTGAGGTCGACGATCTGCACGAAGCCGCCGGGCTGCTGCGGCAGGTCGCCCTCCTCGCCGCCGGGCGGGGTGGCCTCCTCGTCCCGCTCGTTCTCGATGGCGATGGCCGCGTAGCGGCGGTCCTTGCTGATGGCGATCGAGTCGGGCTGGCCGCCCAGCTCGAGGCTGCGCACCCGCTCGCGGGTCGCCAGCTCGATGACGTCCAGCCGTCCGGACGGCTCGGTGTAGCTGCGGCTGGTGTTGACGACCACGAGCACGTACGGGCCGACCACGGCGACCGAGGTGGGTTCGTCCTCGGCGTCGCCGAGCTGCGACAGCGAGAGGGTGCCGAGGCCGCGCGGCTTGTCGGCGTCGGAGATGTCGAGGAACCCGATCCGTCGGCCCAGCGCGTCGGTGTAGATGAGGGTGCGGCCGTCCTGGCTGACGGTCGAGATCTCGGCGACGGTCGGGGACGTGGGGTCCTCACCGGCCGGTCGGTTCTGGAAGACCGGGAACGTGGCGACACGGTCGAAGGCGAGCGGCTTGCCGTGGTGGTGTCCGCCCGCCGAGGCGGAGGTGGCGCCGGTCAGGCTCGCGGCCGCGACGCCGACCGCGGTGAGCGCGGTGAATGTTCTTCTGAATGTCAAGGACTTCCTCCGTAGGGTCGTGCCCGGACGGAGGCTGGCACCCGTGGGGGATCATCAGCTTGCGCGTACGTGAACAGTCGGCGAAGGTCGTCTCAGCCCCACGCGGCACCGCCCAGGCACGGCCACGGCCGAGAAGCCGGCCCTCGCAGGTGCTCACAGGGCGAACAGCAGGGCGGCGTCGAGGAGGACGACGACCGCGGTGGCGAAGTGGATGCCGAACGCGGTGGCCTTCGTACCGCCGTGCTTCAGCACGACGAGCGTGTCGCCCAGCGGGTTGAGCGCGACGATCAACATGAACCAGGCGACCGCGTCGGCGGTGGTGAAGGCGATCAGGGCGAGGCCGAGCAGGCCGTAGCTGAGGTCGCGCAGTCCCTTGATCGTGAGGTAGGCGGGGTCGCCGTTCGGAGCGGCCGGGACCCCGTAACCGGCGGCCGAGGCCTGCGGTGCCAGGAGGAAGCGGGCGCCGATGAAGACCACGAAGAGGCTGAGGACGACGGCGAGGCCGTAGGCGAGGGGGCTGAGCATGTCCGACTCCGTTTGCTAGCAGCGCTAGATGCAGGAGCGACGCTAGCAGAGCGGCGACAGAATGGCTAGCGGCGCTAAGTGCGTCGACGGGTGGTTAGGGTGGGCGGGACGTCGTCTCCGGGAGGGTGAAGATGCAGCGATCCGTCGCGGCCGACCTGTCGGCCCTGCCCACCGGCACGCCTCCGGTCGGCTCGGAACGGCCCCTGCTCACCTACCTCGATGACGCGACCGGCGAGCGCGTCGACCTCACCGCGCAGCACCTCGGCAACTGGGCGGCGCGCAGCGCGGGCCTGCTGCGCGACGGTTGCCGCCTCGCCGCCGGCGATCGGGTCGCGGTGCTGCTGCCGCCGCACTGGCGTACCGCCGCGGTGCTGTTGGGCGCCTGGTCGCTCGGCCTCGCGGTGTCGTTCCGGCCGCGGGCCACCGCCGGGCTGCCGGTGCTCGAGCCGGGCGGGAACACGCCGTACGACGCGGTGTTCGTGACGCCGGAACGCCTCGACGACTGGCTCGAGGACGTGCCGGACGGGACCCACCGCTACCTCGTGGGCACCCGGCGGGAGCCGCTGACCGACGTCCCCGTGGGCTGGCTCGACTGGTCCACCGAGGTGCTGCGGCACACCGACGTCCCGCCGGACCACGCCGCGATCCGCCCCACCGACGCGGCCAGCCCCGACGGCACCACGTACGGCCAGTGGGGCGCGCTCGCCCGGGAGATGGCCGACAGGTGGGAGCTGCGGGCCGGTGACCGCCTCCTGATCGACGCGGCCGAGCACGAGCAGCCGTTGAAGTGGCTGCTCGCGCCGCTGTCCGTGGGCGCGTCCGTGGTCCTGTGCGCGAACCTGGACCGGTCCACCCTGGACACCCGCATCAGCGCCGAACAGGTGACCCGAGTGCTGTAGGCCCCGCGCTTTCAAGCCGTCGATCATGCACTTGTGGTGCCCGATCGGCCCGGTTATGCCCCCTTTGTGGGGCACCATAACTGCATGATCGACGGGGAGCATCGCCGCGCCAGGTCACACACGAGGACGTCCGGCCGGCCTCGCCCGGGAAGGGGAGGCCGGCCGGTCCGTCAACGGGCGTCGGTGTCCTCCGCGAGGTGGTCGCCGTACGCGTACCAGCTCGTGCCGAGCTTCGGCCTCCACTCGACGGTCAGTGCCGGCTCAGGTTCGTCGTCGGGGTCCCGCAGCGGGAGGCCCGCGTTGCGCAGCGGTTGCCACTCGACGGTCAGGAACGGTTCCGTCATGACCAGGCCTCCTCGGCGACCAGCGGGTCGTTGGACAGCTCCGGCGGCACGGTCTCCTCGACGGGCGCGAGGCGTCCCGCCCGCTGCGGCGGCGGGAAGACCGGGTCCGGCGGTGCCGCCCGGTGGTGCTGCGGGTGCCGGTCCTGGTAGTCGAGGGCAGCCTGGATCAGTGCCGGCTCGGAGAAGCGCGGCCCCCAGAACGCGGCGTTGATCGGTAGCCCCTCGGTGCTGTCGTACCCGATCGGGAAGGTCACCATCGGCCAGGTGAGTGCGTTGGGGAGCTGGTAGAAGCTGCGGTAGTTGCGCAGCTGGGTGCCGCCGAAGCGGGGCCCGATCTGCGCGCCGATCGGCAGCACGAGCATGAAGTCGACGCCCGCCTCGTCGAGCGCACGCTGGTAGTTGGCCTGCAACGTGCGGCGGCGTCGCTCGCCCTCGTCCCGTACGGCGGTGGGGATCGCTCCGGCCGCGGCCGTGGCCCGGGCCAAGTCGCCGAACTGCCGGGTCAACGCCTCGGCGTTCGCCGGGTGCGACTCGGCGAACGCCTGGACCGCCTGCCAGTACCGGATCTCGTACCGGTTCGGGTTGAGCACCGCCGTGGCGGGCGACACCACGCTGCCGTCGGGCAGTGGCAGGCGTTCGTTCGTCCGGAAGTAGGGGTCGTTCTCCGGCACCGTCACGTCGAGGCCGGGGAACTCCTTCACCGTGGCCCCCAGCGCGACCAGCTCGGCCTTGAACCGTTCGAACGCGGCGAGGTAGTCGCCGTCGTACGTCTCGGCGGGCGCGACGCCGGTGCCGCCCCGCGTCATCCAGTCGGTCTGCGGGATGCCGATGGTCGTGCCCGTCAGGGGCCGCCGGCCGTCGCGGGCGGCCAGGGGCAGTGCGGGGAAGGGGTGCGGGGCGGACAGGGTCAGCGGGTCGGGCGCCGGGTCCGGCCCGAGGACGGCGGCCAGCACGAGCGAGGCGTCCCGGATCGAGCGGGCGATGGGGCCGACCACGTCGTAGCCGGGGGAGAGCGGCATCACCCCGCCGGTCGAGACGAGACCGAGCGACGGCTTGATGGCGCTCGCACCGTTCGCCGCCGACGGCATGATGATCGAGCCGCCGGTCTCCTCACCGATGGTGGCCGCGGCCAACCGGGCCACGGTCGCCACCCCGGAGCCCTGGCTGGAGCCGCCCGGGATGAAGCGCGGGTTCCAGGCGTTGCCGGCGAACGTGCCGGCGATGGTGCCGGAGAACGCCGACGCGATGGTGTGCCCGATGATCACCGCGCCCTGGTCGCGCAGCCGTGCCACGAGGGTCGCGTCGCGGTGCGACAGGTTTCCGTCGTACGCGTGGGTGCCGTTCTTCGCCTCCAGTCCCTTGACCGCGATCGAGTCCTTGATCCCGAAGGGGATGCCACACAGCGGCGGCGCCTTCCGGTCGGTACGCAGCCGCCTGTCCGCGGCCGCCGCCTGGGCGAGCGCGCCGTCCCGGTCGATCCGGACGAACGCGTTGTAGCCGCCGTTGTCGCCGTACACCTCGAACGGACCGTTCAGCCGCGCGATGCGGTCGAGGTAGGCCTCGGTCAGCTCCACCGAGGTCACCTTCCGCGCCCGCAGCAGGACGATCAGCTCGCTCACCTCGTAGTCCACGAGGCGCGACCGGCGCGGGATCTGGCCGACCGGGGGCAGGTGCTTGAGCAGGTCGGACGTGGGTTCGGGCGCCGCCGCGGCCGGCTGCGCGGCGGCCAGACCGGCCACGGTGGCGCCCGCCGCGGCGGCGCTGCCGCCGAGCAGGGTGCGACGGCTGACGCCCGACCGGGTGTCGTCGACGGTGGAGGGGGTTGTCGTTCCGTTGCGCATGAAGGCTCCCGTCTGCCAGGAAGGCGGCGTGTGACCGCCCGAGGTGCCGCTGCCGCGAGGATCGTCACGCATGAGCGGTCACATTGATGTTGCCGACTGCTTTCCGCCCGGTAAACCGATCTTCGTCGGGTTGCGCCGATGCCGGACCAGCGCTACAGGCGTCGATTCCGTGGCAACCGGAGCGGCCGGCGGGAGCAGGCCGACAGGTGGTCGGCCGGCAGCGCACACCGCCCGCCGCCGGGTAGTGACCGGTCACAGAAGACCCAATGGCGTACGCCCTGTTCGTCCTCGGCCGACACGGTCACCCCGCCCGGCTCGACCCGTGGGTTCAGCCGGGCCAGCACCCGCGCGGCCGTGCGGGCGTAGAGCCGGGCGCGGCGCAGGTCGGTCGCCGTGACCGGCAGGTGGATCACCCAGCGCTCGGTCATCGGTAGCGGCGGTCCGCCGACTGGGCGCTCTGCCACGCGCGCAGGGCGCTCTTGATGCGTACGTTCTCCTCCTGCACCGCGACCAGGGCGGTCTGCGCGACGGTGAGTTCGTCGGCCACCTGGTGGAGGAACGCGCGGATCTCGACCGGATCGAGGCCGCGACGGCGGACGTTGAAGGTTCGCTCTCGGATGTGCCAGGGGCGGATCCGCGTCGGGTGCGGGGCCGGTGGTGCCGGGCGTGGTTCGTCGCGCCGGCGTGCCAGCCGGCGGATCAGGTCGCGCACGGGTGATCGCCCTTCGTCGGGGTCTCGTGAGCTGTGGGAGGGGGCGGCCTCCGCCGGTTGCGGTCGACGGAGGCCGCCCCGCCCTGCCGCCTCAGGTGTGATGGTGCGGCGGCAGGGCCGCGCCGGGGGAGCGCGGAGGGTGAGGTCTCGGCGGCGATGCGAGACCGGTACGAGAGGCGCCAACCGACCGCAGCGGCACCGCATCACCGAGAGCGACGGTATTGCCACCGAGTCACCTATGTCAAGCATGTCTTCGAGTCAGCTACCCACCTATGTCACCAGCGCTACATGCGTTGCCTGTAGCGCAGCGCTTGATCGATACTGAGCGGGCCAACCGACTGCAAGGGGCCTGACGTGCCTATCCCGCCCACAATGGACGAGCTGCTCGACGATCTGTTGAAGAGAATCAAGAACGGGACGTATCCACCTGGATCGCAGCTGCCATCCGGGCGAGCGCTCGCAGATGAGTACGACGTCTCGCAGTCCACGATCAGCCGAGCCGTGGCGCGGCTGCGGAAGCAGGGCGTGCTGGTGGGCCGCCCAGGTCGTGGCGTCTTCGTGTCGGAATCCAAGCGGCGCTGACCCGTCGGCCACCGATCGGCGGTCATCGCGCGCCCGTGCGCCGGGGTACGCTCCCGCGGCACGTCATTCGCTGATCATCACGGGGTGCTCATGAAGAGGCCTGTCCGTTCCCTGCTCGCGCTCGTACCCCTGATCGGAGCGGCAGGTCTGGTCGTGCCGGTGGCACCCGCCGCCGTCGCGGCCCCCGCCCCGGCGGCATACAGCGGGTCGGAGCTGTTCGTCAGCCAGACGAACTGCGCGCCCGGCGGCGATGGCAGCCCGGACGCGCCCTTCTGCACGATCTCGGCCGCCGCAGCCGTCGTGCAGCCCGGTCAGACCGTGCTCGTGCAGCCGGGGATCTACCAGGAGAACGTGGCCTTCACCCGGTCGGGCACCGAGGCGGCACCGATCACGTTCCGGGCCGTCAACATCCGGGGCGGCATGGTCCGGGTGGGACGGCTCAACACCACCGCCGTCTCCGGCACGATCTTCAGCATCCGCCAGGTGCACGACGTGGTCGTCGAGGGATTCACCCTCCACGGCGACGGGAAGACTCCGGCCGTCGTGGTGGACGGCTCGTCGCGGGTGACCGTCGACGGCCTGGCCGTCAACCAGGTGCGTGCGCCGGCTACGGTACGCGTCACCGGCGGATCGCAGGACGTGACCGTGAGCCGGAACTGGTTGAACAATGCCGGCAGGCCGGCGCTGGTCGTCGAGGAGGGAGCGACGGGCACGACCCTGGTCGCCAACCAGATCCCGTTCGGCACCATGGTCCTCACGGACGCGCCGGTTTCCACCGTCACCAACAACACTGTCCTGGCCTATTGCGGACCGGGTATCGACGTCAGCGGCACCTCACCCGGTGCCGTCATCGCGAACAACGTCGTTCAACCCTTGGCCGACCAACTGCCGTGTATCCAGCCGGTCGTCGAGACGGCCGTCGTGGTGTCGGCCGGGTCGGTGCCGGGAACGGTCGCGCACCACAATCTGATCGATCCCACCGCCGGCTGGGCGCCGTACGCCTGGGACGGGACGACCTACTCGACCCTGGCCGACTTCCGAACGGCCACCGGGCAGGGCGCGAACGACATCGCCGCCGACCCGCTGCTCGACCTGACCAAGGCCGGTGACCGCGGTTACCTCCCGCTGAAGCCGGGCTCTCCCGGCATCGACTCGGCCGACGCGAATGCGCGCGGCGTTCCGGCCACCGACCTGTTCGGCAACTCGCACGCCGATGATCCGACCCAGGCCAACACCGGCTCGGGCAACGGTTTTCACGACCGGGGGGCGGTCGAGCTGATCGGGGGAAGCGGCTCCTCTCTCGAGCCTCTCCACCGGACGATCGGCGCCGGTCCGTTCGACACCACGCTCCGCGGCCATACCTCGAACCAGTGGACGACCGACGGACCCGTCGGCTCCTTCGCCTACAAGTACGAAGACTCGCCCCTCTGGGGGGTCAGCGGGCCGTCCCTGGACGTGAACCACCGGTTCCGTCGGGCGGGGGCTGCCTGCGTGCTGGTGTACGTCAGCTGGAGTGGCTTCCGGTCCAGTGCTGGCGGCAGCTCCCGGACCTGCACGACGCTCGGTGCGCACTACACGGCGGTGGCGCCGACGCGCCTGCTGGACACCCGGTCCGCGATCGGCGTCGGCACCACCACCCCCGTGCCGGCCTACTCGGAGGTGGTGCTCTCGATCCCCAGCATCGGCGGGGTGCCGGCGGCGGACATCAGCGCGGTGGTGCTGAACGTGACCGCGACCCAGCCGACGACCTCCGGCTTCCTCACCGTCTATCCCGACGGCACGAGCCTGCCCACCGCCTCGAACGTGAACTTCGTGGCCAAGGAGACGGTGCCGAACCTGGTGACCGTGCCGATGACCAACGGCAAGATCAGGATCCGGAACAGCGGCGGCAGCGGCACCGTGCACGTCGTCGCCGACCTCCAGGGCTGGTACGGGGCCGCCGGCCAGGGCTTCGCCACGCAGACGCCGAAGCGGGTCCTGGACACCCGTACCGGGGGTGGTGCGCTCGCGCCGAACAGCACTCGGACACTCGACCTGGACCTGAAGGTCTCCCCGGGTGCCACGGCCGTCGTCCTCAACGTGACGGTCACCGCGCCGCGGGCCAACGGCGTGCTGAAGGTGTTCCCGTACGGATCGCCGGTACCGACCGCGTCGAACCTGAACTTCGTCACCGGCCAGACCATCCCGAATCTGGTGATCGTGCCCGTCAAGGACCTCAAGCTGAGCATCCACAACCAGAGTTCCGGCAGCACCCACGTGGTGGCGGACCTGGCCGGGTACTTCGGGTCGGACGGCCAGCTCGGCTACGTTCCGAACGGGCCGCTGCGGATCGCCGACAGCCGGGATGCCACGGGCCTTCCCTACCGTGGGGGCGCGAAGCCGCTCCAGCCGCGGGAGACGGTCACCGTCTATCCGAGCGACTGCTGCGTGGCCGTCGCGATGGTGGCGAACCTTACCGTCACCAAGCCGACCGCGGCCGGGTTCCTCATCGCGCATCCAGGGAACGCGGCGCGCCCGGCGGTGTCGAACGTCAACTTCGTGGCGAGCGAGACCGCCTCGAATCTCGCCATCGTCGGCACCAGCGGCGGGCTGAAGCTCTACAACAACAGCTCGGGCACCACCCACGCGATCGTCGACCAGGCGGGCATCTTCATCACACCGCGGTACTGACCGCATCCCGCGGAGATCGGCTCCGCTTCCTTGAAGTGGGGGTGTCCGAGTGACATGGACACCGCGACTTCCAGGAAGCGGAGCCGATCAAGACGCCGTTGCCGTCTGGCGGCCTCAGAGCCGCAGCAGCCCCGCGGCGAGCGACTCACGCAATCCGGCGGGCGGCTCCTGGTAGCCCTCGTCCCACAGCGCACCGGGAAAGCCGCCGGCCGCGAACGCAGTGTTGAGATCGTCGACGAACCAGATCGCGGGCCCCACCTTCCCGTCGATTCCGGGGCCGGGCAGGTCGATGCCGTAGGGCGCGTCGCCGCTGATGTTCGCCTTGTGGAGCTCGTCGGGCGCGTAGTCGAGCTGGAACGGGATGCCGGCGTCCCGGCGCGCGGTGTCCCTGAGGTACGCGGCGTGCTCGGCCTCGTAGTAGGAGCGCGAGCCGCCCCGCTCGGCCCACTCGAACTGCACCACCAACGGGTCCGCGAGCACGCTGGCCGGCCAACCCGGCAATTCCCCGACGAGCCACACATCGCCCACCTGCCGGATCCACGCGCTGATCGTCATCGGGAACGGCGCGAACGTCACCTCCAGCCAGTCGGCCAGCGCGGGCGCGCCCGGCGACGGGGGAACGTGGGCGCTACACGGCGTTCCCTCGTCGTCGTTCTCCTCCGCACGGAAGCCCCGCGCCTGCAGCCGCTCAACGAGCGTCTCGACGTTCCTGCGGGCACGGTCGGCGAACTCGCGCGCCACCGCCTCGGCGTCCTCGCGGTACGGGGCGTCGAAGACCCGTAGGCCGAGACCGCGCAGGTCGCGCCATACGTCGTCGGGATCACCGGACACGTACCGCGCGTGGAAGCTCGCCATGGCCGCCATGCTTGCAGAGAGCCACCAGCGTCGGCGGCGAGGCCTCGGTTGCCGACTCAGCAGGCGATCCGCGACGTCATCAAGCAGCCGCGGCCGCTCCGGCCGCACGGCATCGGCAAGCGTCAGTCGACGGTCGGGAGCTTCGGGCCGAGGACGTCGTCGGCGTCGACGATCGTGTACGCGTACCCCTGCTCGGCGAGGAAGCGCTGCCGGTGCGCGGCGTACTCGGTGTCGATCGTGTCCCGGGACACCACCGTGTAGAAGTGCGCCTGCCGGCCGTCCGCCTTCGGTCGCAGCACGCGTCCCAGCCGCTGCGCCTCCTCCTGCCGCGACCCGAACGTCCCGGACACCTGGATGGCGACGGCCGCCTCGGGCAGGTCGATGGAGAAGTTGCCGACCTTCGAGATCACCAGCGTGCGCAGCGACCCGGAGCGGAACTCGTCGAACAGCCGCTCCCGCTCCTTGTTCGTCGTCGAACCCTGCACGATGGGCGCGTCCAGGTACTCACCGAGCTGGTGGAGCTGGTCGATGTACCCGCCGATGACGAGCACCTGGTCGTCGCGATGCCGCTCCACGAGGGCACGCACCACCGGCAGCTTCGTCCGCGCCGTCGACGCCATCCGGTAGCGCTCCTCGGCCTCCGCCGTCGCGTACGCGAGCCGTTCCGCGTCGGTCAGCGTCACGCGTACCTCGACACACTCGGCCGGGGCGATCCAGCCCTGCGACTCGATGTCCTTCCACGGCGCGTCGTACCGCTTCGGGCCGATGAGGCTGAACACATCGCCCTCGCGACCGTCCTCCCGGACCAGCGTGGCGGTGAGGCCGAGCCGGCGGCGGGCCTGGAGGTCCGCGGTGAACCGGAAGATCGGCGCGGGCAGCAGGTGCACCTCGTCGTAGATGACGAGACCCCAGTCGCGGGCGTTGAACAGGTCGAGGTGGGTGAAGGCGCCGCCGCGCCGCGACGTGAGCACCTGGTACGTCGCGATGGTGACCGGGCGGATCTCCTTGCGCTCGCCGGAGTACTCACCGATCTCGTCCTCGGTGAGCGACGTGCGGGCGACCAGCTCGCGCTTCCACTGCCGCCCGGCCACCGTGTTGGTGACGAGGATCAGCGTGGTGGCCTTCGCCTCGGCCATCGCGGCCGCGCCCACGAGGGTCTTGCCGGCGCCGCAGGGCAGCACCACGACACCGGAGCCGCCTGCCCAGAACGCCTCGACGGCCTCCCGCTGGTACGACCGCAGCGTCCACGGCTTGCGGCCGTCCTTGCCGGCCTCGGCGAGGTCGATGGGGTGCGCCTCGCCGTCCACGTACCCGGCCAGGTCCTCGGCGGGCCAGCCGAGCTTCAGCAGCGCCTGCTTGAGCCGCCCGCGCTCGGACGGGTGCACGGCGATGGTGTCGTCGTCGATCCGGTTGCCGAGCATGCCGGCGAGCTTCTTGCT
Source organism: Micromonospora costi (assembly GCF_003626655.1). Taxonomy (GTDB): domain Bacteria; phylum Actinomycetota; class Actinomycetes; order Mycobacteriales; family Micromonosporaceae; genus Micromonospora; species Micromonospora costi. The sequence goes on along the minus strand of NZ_RBAN01000001.1, from coordinate 2,012,815 downwards.
CTTGGCGACCTCGACGAGCACCACGCGGTCCAGCGCCCGCAGCACCAAGCCGTGCGCCGGGTCGTTGGCGAGCTGGAGGCGGCCGTACCGGTCCATCGTCTCGGCCACGTCGACCAGCAGCGCGTGCGGCACCGGGTAGCGCGAGTACTTGATGAGCGAGTCGACCACGCCCTCGGCGTCGTGGCCGGCGGCCCGGGCGTTCCACAGGCCCAGTGGGGTGAGCCGATACGTGTGCACGTGCTCCGGGGAGCGCTCCAGCTCGGCGAACGGCGCGATGGCCATCCGGCACGCCTGCGCGTCGGGGTGGTCGATCTCCAGCAGCAGGGTCTTGTCCGACTGCACGATCAGGGGTCCACCGCTCACGCCAGCGTCCTTTCTCGGGGATGGCCGTCGAGTACCCGCCACGCGGCTGACCGCGCCGCAGGCCGACCATCCAGTGTTGCACGCGGCCGGATGCCGGCAGAAAAATGCGCACCGGGCGCAACCGTGCCGGCACTCCCAAACGTCTAACAATGGGACGACTGTCCAGGGGAGGCGTCATGAAGCGTGTCCGGTCCACTTCCCGGGTGGTCGCCCTGATCGTGGTGACGCTGGTCGGCGCTGGTGCGTGCGCGTTCGATCCGCAGGCCGGCGGGAGTGGGAGCGGGGGCACCACCCCGGTCGGCGCGGCGGAGCAGGTAACGGGGGCGAGCGGCACGCCCGGGCCGGGCCAGCGGCCCGCGACGCCCGCGAAACCCAAGCCGACGCCGACGCGGATGACCCCGCCCACGAAGCCGACGCCGCCGCCCAAGCCGAAGCCGAGCCGTACGACGCCGAAGCCCACCACCAGCGCGACGCCGGCCGGCTGCCCGCAGGGTGAGCACCAGCGCGCCGTGGAGACGTACCTGGCGCAGCTGGGCGGGTTCGGCCGCGTGACCGTCGACGGCAGGCAGTCCGCCGCCGACTGCGCCGCCATCAAGAAGTTCCAGAAGAGGTACGGCATCCGCCCCGTCGAGGGTCGCGCCGGGCCCACCACGTACGACGTGGCCAAGCGGCTCGCCACCACCGACACCGGTCGCTGCGAGGCCGGCTCCGGCACCACCTTCTGCATCGACCTCACCCGGCAGACCACGTGGGTGATGCGCAACGGCAAGGTACTCGTCGAGCCCACGGTGACCCGTACGGGGATGCCCGGCTACCGGACGCCGTCCGGCACCTACACGATCAACTACCGCAACATCAAGGAGTGGTCCAACCCGTACGAGGTCTGGCTGCCCTACTGGCAGCACTTCACCCAGGGCATGGGCTTTCACGAGACCACCACCTACCTGCACAACAAGTCGATCGGCTCGCACGGCTGCGTCAACCTGCTGCACGCCGACGCCGTCCGCTACTGGGAACTCGGCAAGGTCGGCAGCAAGGTGGTGCTCGTCGGCCGTCGCCCCGGCACCTGAGCGGCTGGTCAGCGGGCTGGAAGCCAGGGTTTTATCCCCTGTCACTCCCGCCCCGACGGTGCCACGCTGGACACCGGCGTCGTACCGGACGGGGAGGCGCGAATGGCGCTCGATCATGAGGTGGCCCGCGAGCACGACCGGGCCGGCGACCAGGTGTCCACGGCGACCGTGATCGCGTACACGGTCGCCGCGGTGGTCCTGTTCGGCTGGTTCCTCTACGGCTGGCTGGTGCTGCGCCAGGGCTTCATCAACTCGGTCGGCGAGGCGGCCGGCACCGGGTTCGCCCTGCTGCTGATCATCTCGGTCGTCGGCACCGTACGCCGTAGCCGCCGCTGAGGTCAGTCGGCCAGCACGGCCGCCGTGATCCGGTGCAGCGCGAACGTGTGCAGCATCTCCGTCCGCTCGTCCTCGGCGCGCAGGTAGCCCGCGCCGATCGACACCGGTTTGACCAGCCGGGACGCGGTCGCCCCGTGCGCGTCGACGTAGCCGACCCAGACCAGCGCCCGATCGCGTACCGCCTGTTGCAGCACCGCGAGTGCGTCGCTGTGCCCCTGCACTGGCGTCGGGCCGGTGGCGCTCCGCGGGCCGCCGCGTACCGCCGCCGGGGCCCGCCGGGCCGCGCGCGCCGCCGCGTCCCCGCGCCGGATCTGCTCCACGACGCCCAGCAGGCGCGGCATCGGCACCCGCGGCGCGGCCAGCGGGTCCAACGTCCGGGTCGCCACCGACACCCGGGCCGGCGCGCGGCGCGCCTTCGGGCGGGACAGCACGGCCGCGCCGCTCGCGTCCTCCGGCACCGGCGCGTACCCGGCGTCGCGCAGCGCGCCCAGCAGCCGCCCCACCTGGTACGGGGTGGCCAGCACCGTGGGCGCCAGCCGGCGCAGCGCCAGCGACTCCAACCGCCGGTCGGCGAAGACCTCGGCGAGCAGCGCCTCGTCGTCGCTGCGCAGGTACGCCCCGGCCGAACCGGCCCGCAGCCCGCCGTGCTTGCGGGCCACGTCGTCGATCACGTACGTGAGCCCCTGCGGCACCGGCGTCCGGGACCGCCGGCGGAACAGGGCGTGCAGGTCGTCGGCCGTGTAGCCGGCGTCCAGCGCCCGACGCACGCTCGCCGTCGTCACGCGGTACACGCTGGCCCCACCGGCCGACTCCGGCTCGGCCACCGCGTCCAGCTCGGCCGCGAGCGTCGGGTCCGGTGGGCCGGGCACCACCACGGTCAGGTCCGCCTGCACGAGGAAATGGTCCACGGGAGCGGGCAGCAGCGCGTCCAGCGCCCGTACGGCCGTCGACGGCTCCTCGCTGTCCGCCTCCGCGTGCAGCCCCAGCGGGTCGTCCGCGCGGGCGTCCCCGTCGGTCACGTCGGCCAGCAGCAGCCGCCCGTACGACGTGAGCGCCCCCAGACCGGTCACCCCGAGCTGGGCGGCCTCGGCCAACACCTCCCGGTGCGCGGCCTCCCGGCCCCGGCTGCGCCGCGGCGCCCGCCAGTCGAGCAGTTCCAGCACCTCGTCGGGGGTCGGCGCGGTCGCCGGCTCCAGGTCGGCCAGCACCCCGAGCACGGCCCGCCGGGCACCCGGTGCGCCCGCCCGCTCGGCCTCGGCCGAGAGCACCGTGATCGGCCGGTCGCGGTCGTCGCGCTGACCCACCAGCCCCACCTGGCGGGTCATGGTCAGCCAGGCGCGGGCCAGCTGTTCCCAGCGCTGGGCCAGCGACGCGGCACGCCACACCTCGTACCCGGCGCTCGGCAGCACCTGCTGGTCGGCGCCGTACCGGGTCGTCGTGACCCCGGGCAGCTCCAGCTCGCCGAGGAGCCCGGCCGCGTACGCCACCTCGATCAGCAGCGCGGTCGTCGGCTCGTCCAGACCGCCGGTGCGGGCCAGCCGGCGCAGGTCACGCACCCCGACGCCGCCGGACCGCAGCACCGGCGCCGGATCGGCGGCGAGCTGTTCCAGCAGCGCCTCGGTGTGGCGTACGACCTCCATGGTCTGCCCGGCACCGGCCGAGTCGACGGCCTTCGCCTCGCGGGGGGTGGCGGCGACTTCCGGCGGGCTGGTGCGCAGGGGGCCGAGCGGCCCGCTGTCGCGCCGCAGCAGCAGCCCGATCTCCCGGGGCAGCTCGACGGTGCCCGTGGAGCCGGACTTACCGCCCGAGACGGGCACGAGCAGCCGGTGCTCGACCAGCCAGCGCACGGGCGAACCGGTCGGCGCGCCGCCGTTGACCGGGTCCGGCGGGAGCGTGTCCTCCGCGCCGACCGCCGGGGCCTGCAGCGCCCCCGGCGGGACGCTGCCGACCGGCGGGCCGGCCGCGAGGCGGTCCAGGATCGCGCGGGCGGAGGGCGGCGCGGCCAGCAGCGTGCGCCGCAGCTTCGCCGGGTCCGCGCACAGCGCCGCCGTGCGCGGGTCCAACTCCGCCGCCGGCCGGCCCAGCCCCGCGGGGTACGGGGACACCTCGTCGACGCTCGCCACCACCGTGAGGGCGCCCTCCGGGCCGTACAGCAGGAAGAGCGCGCGCAGCCGGTTGACGGCGCCGCGGACGCTGGTCGGCGCGGGCGGGCGCGGCCCGGCGGTGGCCAGGGCGAGCACGGCGTCGGTGGAGGTGGTGCCGTCGGCCGGGTCACGGGTGAGCCGGGCCGCGTCGAGGATCTGGAGGGTGAACTGGTCCAGCCCGTCCAGCGCCCGCGCCACCGACACCCGCGACTGGGCCCGGGTGGCGAGGGCGGAGATGTCGGACGGCACGGGTACGACGAGGTCCGGCCGCAGCTGGAGCAGCGCGGCCAGGGACTCGTCGGGCAGCGACCGGAGGTGGTCGGCGAGTGAGGTGGTCATCGTCGTTCCACGCTAGCCCGGCGGTGGGTGCTCCCGCCCCTCGGACGTCCGGCTCGTCCACGGGCCCGGGTACGGTCTGCGCATGCTCGCACCGACGGTCGGGTTCGACCTCGACATGACCCTGGTCGATTCGCGTCCCGGCATCGCCGCCGCCTACCGGGCGCTCACCGCGCGCACCGGCGTGCCGGTGGACGCCGACGCGGCGGTGTCCCGGCTCGGTCCGCCGCTGCGCACCGAGATCGCTCGCTGGTTCCCGCCGGAGCAGATCGAGTCGGCCGTGGTCCTCTACCGGGAGCTGTACCCGGCGTACGCGATCACCCCGACCGTCCCGCTGCCCGGTGCCCGGGAGGCGATCGAGGCGGTCCGGGCGCGGGGCGGTCGGGTGCTGGTGGTCACCTCGAAGATGGGCCGGCTGGCCCGGCTGCACCTGGACCACCTCGGCCTGGAGGTGGACGAGGTGGCGGGCGACCTGTTCGCCGAGCAGAAGGCCGTCGCCCTGCGGGAGCACGGGGCGACCCACTACGTCGGGGACCACGTGGCCGACATGGTCGCCGCAGCGGCCGCCGGGGTGCCGGGCATCGGGGTGACGACCGGCCCGTGTTCGGCGGACGAGCTGCGCGAGGCGGGCGCGGACGTGGTGCTCGATGATCTCACCGGATTCCCGGCGGCGCTCGACGGCATGATCCGGCTAGCCTTGGAGCAGTAGACGGCTCAAGCGAAGCAGGGGATCTCAGGTGCCTACGGGTCGAGTGAAGTGGTACGACGCGGCCAAGGGATACGGGTTCGTCACCAGTGACGAGGGTGGCGACGTGTTCCTGCCGAAGGGCGCGCTACCGGCTGGCGTCACCGACCTCAAGGGCGGGCAGCGGGTCGACTTCAGCGTGGTGGACAGCCGCCGGGGCGCCCAGGCCATGGGGGTCAAGCTGCTCGAGGCGCCCCCGTCGGTGGCCGAGCTGCGCCGCCGGCCGGCGGAGGAGCTGCACGGCCTCGTCGAGGACATGATCAAGGTGCTGGAGGCGAAGGTCCAGCCGGACCTGCGCCGCGGCCGGTTCCCCGACCGGCGTACGGCCCAGAAGATCGCTCAGCTGGTCCACGCCGTGGCGCGCGAGCTGGAGGTCTGAGGCACGAGCCCGGCGTCGGCGGCCCGGCCCAGCAGCGCCTCCACGGCGGCGAATCCCGCGTCCCCCAGGTCGGCGGTGAACTCGTTGACGTAGAGGCCGATGTGCCGGTCCACCACGTCGGGCTCCATCTCCTGGGCGTGCGCGAGCACGTACTCCCGGCTGGCCGCCGGGTCGGCCCACGCCTGCCGGACGGACTCCCGGATCCACGCGGCCGCGGCCTCCGGGTCGACGGCGCCGCGCCGGGCCAGGATCGCACCGAGCGGGATGGGCAGGCCCGTGTCGCCCTCCCACCACTCGCCGAGGTCGACGAGGGCGGTCAGGCCGTGCCGGTGGTACGTGAACCGCGCCTCGTGGATCACCAGGCCGGCGTCGTACCGGCCGGCGGCCACGCCCGGCATGATCTCGTGGAACGGCACGACCTCGATGCGCGCCGGCGGGCGGTCGGCCGCCCACAGCCGGAACAGCAGGTACGCCGTGGTCCGGTCACCGGGCACCGCCACGGTCGCGCCGGTGAGGTCCGCCCGGTCGCCGCGGGTGAGCACCAGCGGGCCGCAGCCGCGACCGAGCGCACCGCCGCAGGGCAGCAGGTGGTACTGGTCCAGCAGCCACGGCAGCGCCGCGTAGCTCACCTTCACGAGGTCGAAGGCGCCGCGCTCGGCCGCCGTGTTGGTGACGTCCACGTCGGCGTACGTCACGTCGAACGACGGCGCGCCGGCCACCCGGCCGTGCACGAGCGCGTGGAAGACGAAGGTGTCGTTGGGGCAGGGCGAGAACGCGAGGGAGAGCGCCACACCCCCACCGTAGACCCGCCGCCGTTCCAACCCTCGTTTCGGGGGCCGACCACTGTGACATGTGCCCGGCGGTCACGCGCGGTGATCGACACGGGTTGCGTGAATGTCGCGGTGTCCGGCGCCGGTGGACACCGCGACTTCAAGGATGTCGAGTCGATCATGCGGTTGTGGACGGCCTGTCCCGCTTGATCGACTCCATTCCGCCGATGTGGCGGGGTCCCAGCGGATTGGATGCCGTCATATCGCCGATCCGGTGTGGATCATGCTCAGCTGACCAGGCAGGTGGGCGGCGAGGGCGCCGGTCCGGGGTCGGGTGGCCTCGTCTGGCAGGTGGACGGTGATCGACACGGGTTGCGTGGATATCGCGGTGTCCGGGTCCGGTGGACACCGCGACTTCAAGGATGTCGAGTCGATCATGCGCGTGGCCGTGCAGCGAGCCTGGTGTGGCTGGGTTGTCCACAGACTTGTCCACAGGTACGAGTGGGCTGTTGAAGCCGGGTCCCGCGGTCGGGACCATCACAGGGTTGGCCCCGGAGCGCGGGCGGGCATCCGGACGGCACGGGCGACGGCCGGGTCCGGCGGGGTCAGCTTCCTGATGGCGTGCGGGTTCGCGCTGGAGGCGAGCCGGCCGACGGCGCTGCGCCTGGACCGGCGGCAGCGTCCCGGGTGGGGGAGGGAACGCGGCTGAGCCCGGGCGCGAGCTGGCCGAGGGCGGACGCGGCTTCGGTGAGGGCGGCCAGCGCCTCGCGCATGCGCCACGCGTCGCGGTCGCGCGGGCCGATCGGGTTGGAGACGGTACGCAGCTCGGCGAAGGGCAGGGCGGCCTGGGCGGCGGCGACCGCCACGCCGTACCCCTCCATGGCCTCGGCCACGGCGTCCGGGTAGCGCCCGGCGATCAGCTCGGTGCTGGCCGCGGTGCCCGTCACGGTGTTGACCGTGAGCACCGGGCCGATGGTGGCGTCCGGCAGTGCGGCGCGCAGCGCGGCCAGCAGTTCCGGGTCGGCCGGGACGACGCTGCCGCCGCCCAGCAGCGCCGGCGGCATGCCGAGCGCGTCGATCGGGATGAAGCCCTCCGGCGACTCGGCGCCCAGGTCGGCGGCGATGCTCGCGGTGCCCAGCACCGTGCCGCCCACGGCCACGCGCCCGCGGAAACCGCCCGCCACCCCGGCGCTGACCACCGCACGGTACGGCCGGCCGGCCGCCTCGGCCAGCGCCAGCAGGCGGGCGGTGGCGGCACCGGCGACGGCCGGGCCCACCCCGACCGGGGTGATGGCCACGGAGGGGTCGGGAAGGCCTGCCCGGATCGCGTCCGCCTCGGCCGGCACGGCGGTGACCACCAGCAGGCCGGTCACGGGCGCGGTCCGCGGGGTTCGTGGCGGGTGTCGTCGTCGCTGCCGCCCGGCCCGCCCACGGACGAGGAGGGGCGGTAGATGTGGTAGCCCGGCGGGGCGAGACCGGGCTCGTAGCCTGCCGAGTCGCTGGGCGCCGGTGGCGGCGACGTCGGGCGTGGGTCGTCGGCCTCCGCGACCGTGGGCTCCTCGGCGAGCTGTTCGGCCAGTTCGTCGTCGCCGAGCGGCCGGCCTTCCAGCCGCTCGCCGCGGAGCCGCGCCGCGACCAGCACGCCCCGGATCGCGGCGAGCACACCCACCCCGGCGGCCACCGCGATGCCCATCCGGCCCGCGAACGGCACCAACCCGAGCCCGCCGCCCACCACGAACGCGAGCATGAGGACGGTCTCCGAGTGGGCGAACGAGCTGGCCCTCAGCCGCTCGGGGATCCGCTCCTGGATCGAGGCGTCCACGGCCAGCTTGGCGAGGCCGCTGAACAGGGCGGCGACCAGGCAGAACAGGGCGACCATGGGCAGCGAGAACTTCAGTACGGCCAGCACCGCCACGCCGGCCACGATGATCATGCTGCTGGACTGGATGGCCGTCGGGCGGTGGATGCGCAGCCGGGTGCCGATCGCCGTCGCCAGGAAGGTGCCCACGGCCAGCGCCGCGCCCACCAGGCCCAGCGCCGCCTCGTCGGTCAGATCGCGGCCGAACACGACGGTGGTCAGGTCGCCCTTCTTGATGGCGAAGGCGAGGAACAGCAGCAGGAAGCCGTAGACCGCGCGCAGGGTGGCCGCCCCGATCAGGGTCGCGATCACCAGCCGGCCGGCGGGCCGTCCCCGGCCCAGCGGGCGCTCGCCCGAGCGGCGGCCCAGCGCCCGCAGGGCCCGCGGCACCCGCTCGGGCGGCTCCGAGTCGGCCTTCGGCGGCAGCCGCAGCGAGATCACCATGCCGACCAGGAAGATCACGGACGCGACCCGCAGCGGCCACTGCGGCCCGAACCAGAACGCGGCCAGGCCGATCGGGGCGACGAGGGCGCCGGCCACCGTGCCGTAGACGCTCGCGCGGGCGCCCACCTGGGACAGGCCCAGCCCCTCGGGCAGCAGCCTCGGCACCGCGGCCGAGCGGGCCACCCCGTACGCCCGGGAGAGCGCCAGCACCCCGAAGGCCGCCGGGTAGAGCCCGAAGCCGTGGATGTAGTCGGAGATCAGCCAGGCCAGGAAGGCCCGGCCGAGCATCGTGGTGGCGAGCGCGTACCGGCGGCCGTGCCGGAAGTGGTCGAGCAGCGGCCCGACCACCGGGGCGAGCATGGCGAACGGGACCATGGTGATCAGCAGGTAGAGCGCGACCTTGCTGCGTGCCTCGCCGAGCGGCACGTTGAAGAAGATCGTCCCGGCCAGGCCGATGGCGATGAGCGTGTCGCCGGCGCAGGAGAGGGCGTGCAGGTCGAACAGGCGGACCATGCCGACCTCGCCGCCCGCGCCCCGCGCCCGGGCCCGGCCGGCCCGCCGGGTCACCCACCGCCCGCCGCCCACCGAGCCGCGCAGCAGCAGACGCGTCGCGCGGATGCCGGTGCCGACGGTCCGCCCGAGGACGGAACGCTCGGGGCGGGAGGACGGCGACATGTGCACCATCCTCTCCGATCCGATGGCCGTATGCCGCACCAGTTGAGCAGAAGGTGGTCGGGGAGTCCCTGACACGGGGACGTACGCATGGGGAACAATGGTCGGGTGACCAGGCCCGCCTCCACCCGTGCCGCCCGCCTCGACCAGGTCTGCGCCGCCGCCGTAGAGGTGGCCCGCGCCGGCATCACCGAGGTGGACCCCGCCGACGTCGGCGACCACCTCCAGGCTGTCGCCGAAGGCGAACGGCTCGTCACGCACTACTTCGAGTGCCGGCTGGCCGGCTACCGCGGCTGGCGGTGGGCGGTCACCGTGACCCGGGTGCCCCGCAGCCGCACCGTGACCATCTGCGAGACGGTCCTGCTGCCCGGCACCGACGCGCTGCTCGCGCCCGGCTGGCTGCCGTGGCAGGAGCGGCTCAAGCCGGGCGACCTGGGCCCCGGCGACCTGCTGCCCACGCCCCCGGACGACGACCGGCTGGCCCCCGGCTATGTGCTCTCCGACGACCCGGCGGTCGAGGAGACCGCGTGGGAGTTGGGCCTGGGCCGGGCCCGGGTGCTGTCCCGCGAGGGCCGCTCCGAGGCCGCCCAGCGGTGGTACGACGGTGAGCACGGCCCCTCGGCGCCGATCTCCACGGCCGCTCCGGCGTCCGCCCGCTGCGGCACCTGCGGCTTCTACCTGCCGCTGGCCGGCTCGCTGCGCCAGGCCTTCGGCGCCTGCGGCAACTTCTACGCCCCGGACGACGGTCGCGTGGTGAGCGCCGACCACGGCTGCGGCGCCCACTCGGAGACGCTCATCGAGGCCGCCGAGACGTCCGTCGACGAGATGCCGACGGTCTACGACGACAGCGCCGTGGAGACGGTCGCGGTGAGCCGCGCCCAAGGGTCGGTCGAGGCGGCCGAGCCGGCGGAGCCGTACGGCCACCCCTGATCCGGCGGCCCGAGCCGTCCGCGCAGGTCAGCGGGGGTCGGCTCGGGTCAGGCGCGTGCGGTGCGACGGCGGCGACGGTTCGCGTCGTGCCGCATCATCACGGCGAGACCGGGGATCCCCCACAGGAAACCGGCCAGGCAGATCCAGAGCCAGTTCTCGTGCCCGTGCTCGGTGAGCCAGTCCCGGAAGAAGACCAGCAGGACCAGACCGACGATCGCCCAGCCCACCATTCCGGCGATCGCGAACGGCACCATGGGCGGGTCGAGCGGCTCCGGGCGCGGTTGTTGCTCCTTCGGCACGCGGCAAGCGTACGCGATCAACTTTCCTGGCCGGCCGTTGATCTGGGACGATGCGCGCGACCGACGGAAGATCACCTGCGAGGACCTGATGGCAGTAGCGCCGCCCGAGAACCGAACACCACCCGACCCCGCTCGCCCGCGTAACGGATTCGACCGCTTCTTCGAGATCTCCGCCCGTGGCTCAACGCTGAGCCGCGAGGTACGCGGCGGCCTGGCGACCTTCTTCACGATGGCCTACATCGTGGTGCTCAACCCCCTCATTCTCGGTAGCGCCGTCGACGGTGACGGCAAAACCCTCCCGATTCCCGCGATCGCCGCGGTGACGGCGCTGGTCGCCGGTGTGATGACGATCCTCATGGGGGTCGTCGGCCGGTTCCCGCTGGCCCTCGCGGCCGGCCTCGGTGTCAACGCGCTGGTCGCGTACGAGATCGCCCCGGAGATGACCTGGGCGGACGCCATGGGCCTGGTGGTGATCGAGGGTGTGATCATCGCCGTGCTGGTGCTGACCGGCCTGCGTACCGCGGTGTTCCGCTCGGTGCCCACGCAGCTCAAGACGGCGATCGGCGTCGGCATCGGCCTCTTCCTGACCATCATCGGCCTGGTCGACGCCGGCTTCGTGCGGCGGATTCCGGACGTCGCGAACACGACCGTGCCGGTCGGCCTGGGCGTGGGCGGCAAGCTGACGAGCTGGCCGTTGCTGGTCTTCGTGGTCGGGCTGCTGCTGACGCTGGTGCTGGTGGCCCGCCGCGTGCGGGGCGCGATCCTCATCGGCATCCTCGGCTCGACGGTGCTGGCGATCATCGTCGAGGCGATCGCGAACGTCGGGCCGTCCGTGGTGAACGGCCAGCCCAACCCGTCGGGCTGGTCGCTGAACGTTCCGGAGCTGCCGAAGACGGTGGTGGACGTGCCGGACCTGTCGCTGCTGGGCAACTTCAACGTGCTCGACTCGTGGGGTCGCGCCGGCTGGCTCGTCGTGATCATGTTCGTCTTCACGCTGCTGATCACGGACTTCTTCGACACGATGGGCACGATGGTCGCGGTCGGCCAGGAGGGCGGCATGCTCGACGAGCGGGGCACCCCGCCGCGGGCCAAGGAGATCCTGCTGGTCGACTCGATCGCGGCGGCGGCCGGCGGTGCGGCGAGCACCTCCAGCAACACCTCGTACATCGAGAGCGCCGCCGGTGTGGCGGAGGGCGCCCGGACCGGCGCGGCCAACCTGGTCACCGGCGCGCTGTTCCTGCTGGCCATGTTCCTGGCACCGCTGGTGGTCGTCGTGCCGTTCGAGGCGGCGTCCACGGCCCTGGTCGTGGTGGGCTTCCTCATGATGATGGGGGTCCGGACCATCGACTGGTCCGACTACGAGATCGCCATCCCGGCGTTCCTCACCATCGTGCTCATGCCGTTCACGTACTCGATCTCGAACGGCATCGGCGCGGGCGTCATCACGTACGTCCTGTTGAAGCTCGCCAAGGGCAAGGCGCGGGAGGTCCACCCGCTGCTGTACGGCGTGGCCGTCCTCTTCGTCGTGTACTTCCTGCGCGGGCCGGTCGAGTCCCTGGTGTTGTGACGCCGACCACGTGGCCGGGTGCCGGTGGAACCGGACACCCGGCCACGTGGCAGGGCGTAGTCCTCGTGAGCCTGGTCATATCAGATGTCGTTAGCCATGCTCATTAGTTAAGCTAACTATCGTGACGGAGCGGACGGTGACGGCGAAACGCGTGCCACCGGCGCAGCTGGCTCCCCAGTTGCGTGATGCGATCACCCGACTCAACCGGCGGGTCCGTCAGGCGCGCCCGGTCGGCGACCTGACGGTCACCCAGCTCTCCGCGCTCACCAGCCTCAAGCTGGCGGGCGCGTTGACACCCCGGGAACTGTCTGACATTGAGCGGGTGCAGCCGCCGACGATGACCAGGATCGTCGCGAAGTTGGAGGAGCGCGGCCTCGTGCAGCGCACACCCCATCCGACCGACGGCCGCCAGGTCATCCTCGCGCCCACCGAGGGGGGACGGGCGGTGCTCGAACAGTTCGAGCGCGCCCGTAACGAGTGGCTGGCCAGCCGGCTTGCCGAGCTCACCGAGGCAGATCGGGAGACGTTGCGGAGAGCCGCCGAGCTCTTCCAGCAGCTGGCTCGCGCCTGACTCACTCGCCTGGGCCACCGGGTCCGCGCCGTCCATCGTCGATGACGCGTACGACTCGAGGGGGCGCAACACAGAGTGCAGGCCAAGTTGAGCAGGATGTTCCAGTCCCTACAGGTCCGCAATTACCGGCTCTTCGCCACCGGGCAGCTCATCAAGCTGCTCGGCGTCTGGATGATGTACATCGCCCAGGACTGGCTCGTCCTCGACCTCTCCGGCAACTCCGCCACCGCGCTCGGCGTGGTCACCGCACTCCAGTTCACTCCCGTCCTGCTGCTCACGCTCCTCTCCGGCCGCCTCGCCGACCGGTACGACAAGCGGATCCTGCTCTTCATCGCGAACTCCGTCTGGACCGCGCTCGCGCTCGGCATGAGCATCCTGGTCCTCACCGGCCTGGTGCAGCTCTGGCACGTCTTCGCGTTCGCCCTCCTGCTCGGCGTCGCCAACGCCGTCGAGACGCCGGTCCGGCAGGCGTTCGTCTCCGAGCTGGTCGGCGTGTCGCTGCTGCCGAACGCGCTCTCGCTCAACGCCGCCGTGTTCAACTCCGCGCGGATCATCGGCCCGGCCATCGCCGGTCTCGCCATCGCCGCGTTCGACGTCGGCCCGGTCTTCCTCTTCACCGCGGTCAGCTCGATCGCGCCCCTGGTCAACGTGGTCCGGATGCGGACGTCCGAGCTGCACCGCGAGGCCCTGCTCCCGCGCGACGAGCGGGCCGAGGCCCGGGTGATCGACGGGCTGCGCTACGTGTGGCGCCGGTCCGACCTGCTGCTGCCCATGGTCGTCATGTCGGTGATCGGCATGTCGCTGTTCAACTTCCAGCTCACCCTCGCCGCGCTGGCGAAGACCGGGTTCAACACCGGCGCCGCGTCGTTCGGCCTGTTCAGCACCGCGCTCGCGGTCGGCGCGCTCGGCGGGGCGCTCTCCGGCACCGGGCGGCGCAGCCGGCCGTCGGTCTGGCTGGTGCTCGGCGCCGCCGTCGCCTGCGCCACGTTCGGCACCCTGGTCGGTCTCGCGCCGACGTACTGGCTCGTGGTGGCGCTGCTCGTGCCGACCGGGTTCTTCATGGTGTTCTTCGCCCAGGCCGCCAACCAGCGGGTCCAGCTGGGCGTGGACGCGGCATTCCGGGGCCGCGTGATGGCCCTGTGGGTGCTGGTCTTCCTGGGCACCAACCCGGTGGGCGCTCCGGTGATCGGCTGGGTCGCGGAGACCTTCGGCGCGGGCGCCGCCATCTGGATCGGTGGGCTCATCTCGCTGACCACGGCACTGCTGGCGCTGACCTGGCAACTGCGCCGTTCGGGCGCCCGGCTCCGGTTCCGGGTGCTTCCGATGCCCCGCTTCTACGTCACCCAGATCGAGAGCTGAGCGACACCGAAAAGGCCCCGGACCACCGTCCGGGGCCTTTTCGACGCGTTCACGACGGCCACCCGCAAGCGCCCGGTTGCGCGGATGACGCGGATGCGGCCAATCCGGTGGCGGACCGGAACGGTGGGGCTTAGCGTCGATGCGTGGGAGTCGGACGCGCGCTGCTGCTGGCCCTGGCGTTCGTCGCCGTGGCCAGCCTGCCCGTGCTGCTGGCCCTCGTCTTCTGTGCCGACGAGATCATGGATCGGGTGGCCTGCGGCTACGCCGAGTGGCGTGACCGCCGCCGGGAGCGGCGCACCATCGCCCGGCTCGACAAGGCCATCGAGGCCGACGCGTTGACCCGCGACATCGACCTGTCGGAGTTCGACCGTACGGACCGGCGACCGTTGGAACAGCTCGCCGCCGACCTGCGCCGGCTGGGCAGCCAGCGGCTCGGCGGGACCGGGCGGTCCGCCGTCTGGCACGGCGCGGTGGTCCAGGCGTACGACGACCGGCTGCGGATGGCCTGCCGGGCCCTCGGCATCACCGAGCATCTGACCGAGTTGGACGGCGTCGACCAGGAGATCGAGCGGGTGCGGGTGGAGGGGCTGCTGCACGCCGCCGGCCTCACGCTGCCGGCCGCCCGCACCGGCCGCCGCCAGCAGCACCGCTGAGGGCGTACGCGGGTGCGGCTCTTCGTGGCGGTCTGCCCGCCGGAGGACGCGGTCGCCGACCTGACCGACCAGATCGCCCGCCTGCGCATCGGCGCTGCGGCCGCGGCCGGCACGAACATCCGGCTCGCCGACCCGGCGCACGTCCACCTCACCCTCGCCTTCCTCGGTGAGGTCGAGGCGGACCGGCTGATCGAGGTGGAGAGCGCCCTCGGGCTCGCCGCCCAGTGGTTCCGCGACGGCCGGGAGGAGTCGCCCCGGCTGCGGCTCGGCGGCGGCGGCCGCTTCGGGCGCGGTCGTTTCACCGTGCTGTGGGTGGACGTGCGGGGCGAGGCCGAGGCGCTGGCCGTCCTGGCCCGGCTCGTCCGCTCCCGGCTGCGGGCCGCGCGCCTGCCGCACGACGACAAACCGTTCCGCGCGCACCTCACCGTCGCCCGGCCCGGCGACCGGATGGACCGCGTGGACATCGAGGCGGACCGGGTCGCCCTGGACGGTTACCTGGGCCCGGAGTGGCCGGCGACCGAGCTGCTGCTGGTACGCAGCCACCTCGGCCCCCGGCCACGCTACGACCGGATCGCCGCCTGGCCGATCTGACCGGTACGGGCGCCGACCGGCCGCCGGCGCCCGCCGGCGGCCGTCGCCGTCACCAGGCCCACGCCTCCGGGCCCGGGCCGCCGTTGCCGACCGGCGGGAACAGCTCGTCCAGCCGGGCCAGCGTCTCCTCGTCGAGCCGTACGTCGAGGGCGCCGAGCGAGCGGTCCAGCTGCTCGACGGTACGCGGGCCGATGATCGGCGCGGTCACCCCCGGGCGGGACAGCAGCCAGCCCAGCGCCACATCCGCCGGGTCGTGCCCCAGGTCGGCGCAGAGCTTCTCGTACGCCTCGATGGTCGGCCGGTGCTCGGCCAGCGCGTCGGCGGAGCGGCCGCTGGTGCCGCGCGCCGCCTGGCCCTCGGCCATCTTGCGCAGCAGACCGGCGAGCAGGCCGCCGTGCAGCGGCGACCACGGGATGATCCCCAGCCCGTGGTGCTGTGCGGCGGGGACCACCTCCAGCTCGACGTGCCGGGTCATGAGGTTGTAGATGCACTGCTCGGAGACGAGGCCGAGGAAGTTGCGCCGGGCCGCGGCCTCCTGCGCCACCGAGATGTGCCAACCGGCGAAGTTGGACGACCCGACGTAGAGCACCTTGCCCTGCGCGACCAGCGTCTCCATGGCCTGCCAGATCTCCTCCCACGGCGTCGCCCGGGAGATGTGGTGCATCTGGTAGAGGTCGATGGTGTCGGTCTGCAGCCGGCGCAGCGACGCCTCGCAGGCCCGGATGATGTGCCGCGCGGAGAGACCCTGCTCGTTGGGCCAGTCGCCCATCTTGCCGTAGACCTTGGTGGCCAGCACGACCTTGTCCCGCCGGCCGCCGCCCTGCGCGAACCAGCGGCCGATGATCTGCTCGGTGACCCCCTCGCCGACCTTCCACCCGTACACATTGGCGGTGTCGAAGAAGTTGATCCCGTGCTCCAGCGCGCGATCCATGATCGCGAAGCTGTCCGGCTCGCTGGTCTGCGGACCGAAGTTCATCGTGCCGAGGCAGAGACGACTGACCGAGAGGCCGGTGCGGCCAAGATTCGTGTACTCCATGAACCCGAGCCTGCCACTGCGCGACTTCGAGTGCCTCACGCCGGGCGGGTGGCGGAACCGCCGCCCGCCCGACGCGGGCCTACGAGGACTCGCGGGCCGCCGGGCCGCTGCCGAAGAGGACGTCGTCCCAACTCGGCAGGCGCTTGCGCGGTTTGCCGGTGGCGTCCGTGGACTCGCTCCCGGCGGCCGCGGCGGCGGCCGGGCCGGTGCGCCGGGGCCGGAGCACCGCCAGCGACGGCACGGCCGGCACCTCCTTGGGCGCGTCCGAGTCGTCGTCGAAGGCCGAACCGGGACCGCCGCCGAGCAGCGCCGCGGCACCGCCGCCGACGGCCCGCTGCCGGGGCGCGTCGGAGCCGGCCAGCGCCGCCGGCGTGCGCGGCTCCAGACCCCGGCCCGACGAACCGCCGAGCGGCCGGTCGAGGGAGGCGAGCAGGGCGTCGCGCCCGGCCCGGATCGGGTCGCGGCCCGGACGCGGGTGGTCGGCCGGGGACGGCAGGCCGTGCCCGCCACGGCTCGGCTCACCACGCGACGGACCGGGCAGGGCGTGGCCGCCCCGCTCCGGCGCCGGCTCCTGGCCGAGGATCGGCGTGGGCCGCTCGGCGCACAGGTACTGCGCCATGTCGTCGTGCGGCGTGACCGTCTGCCGGGTCTTGTCGAGATCCCAGACCGCCTGCGCGGTGGCCTTGCCCGACGGCCAGGTGGCGATGATCCGCCAGGTGCCGTCGTCGCGCCGGAACGCGTCCCAGGAGATCTTCTCGGTGTCGATCCCGTGCTGGGCCAGCCGGCCGTTGACCACCTCGGCGAGCGGGGTCGGCTTCTCCGCGCCCTTGAGCCGGGTGCGCCGCGCGTGCTGGGCGAGCATGGCCCGCTCCTGAAGCACCGGGCCGGCGTAGCGCAGCACCCGGTCGACCGGCACGCCGGCGATCCGGGCGACGTCCTCAGCGGACTCACCGGAGCGGATGCGGGCCTGGATGTCGCGCGGGGACAGGGACGGGACCGGGTCGGCGGCGGCCGGCGCTACCGCGAGCGGCGGGGCGCCCGGCTCGGCGTGCAGCGCGCCGGCGATGCGTTCGTCGATGGGCAGCGCGAGAAGCCGCCCCACCTCGTCGGCGAGCACCAGGGCCTGGCCGTCCTCGGAGAGGGCGACGAAGCGTACTGGGCGCATTGCGTTGCCTCCGTCCCGCTTCGTTGGCCGCACGCCACGAGCCAGCCACCCGGGCGTCTCGGACCACCGTACGCTCATCTGCCCCGAGGTGGGGGATGCGACACCCGCATGTCGTGCATGAGCAGCGGCGATGGTCACGGTGGGTGGCTGCCGCGCGGGGCTTCGGCCACCCACCGTGATCCCCGGCTAGAGCCGCTCCACCACGTAGTCGATGGACGCGGTCAGCGCCTCGACGTCGGCCGGCTCGACGGCCGGGAAGAGCGCGACCCGGAGCTGGTTGCGGCCCAGCTTGCGGTAGGGCTCGGTGTCCACGATGCCGTTCGCGCGCAGCGCCTTGGCGACGGCCGAGGCGTCCACCCCGTCGACGAAGTCGACGGTGGCGACCACGTTGGACCGCAGCGCCGGGTCGGCCACGTACGGCGTGGCCACGGCGGAACGCTCGGCCCAGCCGTACACGATGGCGGCGCTCTCGGCCGTCCGCTTGGCGGCCCAGGCCAGGCCGCCCTGCGCGTTCATCCAGTCGGTCTGCTCGGCGGCCAGGAAGATGGTGGCCAGCGCCGGCGTGTTGTAGGTCTGCTCCAGCCGCGAGTTGTCGATGGCCGTGACCAGATCCAGGAACGCCGGGATGTAGCGGCCGGACGCCTTGACCTCGGTGGCGCGCTCCAGCGCCGCCGGGGACATGAGGGCCAGCCAGAGCCCGCCGTCGGAGCCGAAGCACTTCTGCGGGGCGAAGTAGTAGACGTCGGTCTCGGCGACGTCGACGTCCAGGCCGCCCGCGCCCGAGGTGGCGTCCACCAGCAGCAGCGAGCCCTCGTCGGCGCCCGGGACGCGGGAGATCGGCACCGCCACGCCGGTGGAGGTCTCGTTGTGGGGGGTGGCGTAGACGTCCACGCCCGCCTCGGCCACCAGGCCGGGGGCGCTGCCGGCCTCCGACTTGCGGATGGTCGGCTCGCCGAGGAACGGCGCGTCCTTGACCGCCTTGGCGAACTTCGCGCCGAACTCGCCGAAGCTCGCGAACTGGGCCCGGTCGCGGACCAGGCCGAACGTGGCGACCTCCCAGAAGGCCGTCGTGCCGCCGTTGCCCAGCACCACCTCGTAGCCCTCGGGCAGCGAGAAGAACTCGGCGATCCCGCGCCGCAGCCGGGCCACCTGGTCGCGGACCGTCTTCTGGCGGTGGGAGGTGCCGAGGTAGCTGGTGGCCACGTCGGCGAGGGCGGACACCGCCGCCGGACGGACCTTGGACGGGCCGCAGCCGAACCGGCCGTCGGCGGGCTTGATCTCGTCGGGAATCCGGATGGTCGGTGCGTCAGCCACGGTGTTCAAGATCCTTCCGCGTGGGCCGGGGCCCGGGTGAGCTGGCGGGCGCGGACTCCTCGGCGGGCGCGGGCGCGCGCCGGCCGGGATCCGAGCCTGGTCCGGCGGCACTGCCGAAACCTCATCCTTCCATCTCCCGCCGTCCCACCCGCCTCCGGTCCCAGGACCGGCGCTGAGGCGTACGCCACAGCCGCCCGACCCCGCTGACGGCAAAGGGCCCCCGCCGCGACCGGATCGGCGCGGCGGGGGCCCTTCGACGACGGGATTAGACGCCGTGCGGGATGGCGTCCCAGCCCTCGACCTCCTGCGGCTTGCGCGGGCCGGGGCCGACGTAGCGGGCCGACGGCCGGACGAGCCGCTGGAGCCGCTTCTGCTCCAGGATGTGCGCGCTCCACCCGCCCATCCGGGCGCAGGTGAACATCGACGTGAACATGTGCGCCGGCACCTCGGCGAAGTCGAGCACCACGGCCGACCAGAACTCGACGTTCGTGGCGAGCACCCGGTCCGGCTTGCGGTTGTGCAGCTCCTCCAGAGCGGCCTTCTCCAGCGCCTCGGCCACCTCGAAGCGGGGAGCGCCCAGCTCCTTGGCGGTGCGGCGGAGCACCCGGGCGCGCGGGTCCTCGGCCCGGTAGACCCGGTGCCCGAAGCCCATGAGCCGCTCGCCGCGGTCGAGGACGCCCTTGACGTACCCCTCGGCGTCGCCGCTGCGCTCGACGGACTCCAGCATGTTCAGCACCCGCGACGGCGCGCCGCCGTGCAGCGGCCCGGAGAGCGCGCCGATGCCGGAGGAGATGCAGGCCGCGGCGTCCGCGCCGGTGGAGGCCACGATCCGGGCGGTGAACGTGGAGGCGTTCAGGCCGTGCTCGGCGGCCGAGATGAAGTACGCGTCGACGGCCTTGACGTGCCGCGGGTCCGGCTCACCCCGCCAGCGCTTCATGAACCGCTCGACGATGGTGGACGCCTTGTCGATCTCCTTCTGCGGCACCGCCGGAAGGCCCAGGCCACGGGCGGACTGCGCCACGAACGAGAGCGCGGTCACCGAGACCCGGGCCAGGTCCTCGCGGGCCTGCTCGTCGGAGATGTCCAGAAGCTGGTTGAGCCCCCAGTACGGGGCGAGCATCGCGACCGCGGACTGCACGTCGACGCGGATGTCGCCGGAGTGCACCGGCACCGGGAACGGCTCCGCGGGCGGCAGACCCGGCCCGAACCGGCCGTCGACCAGCAGCGCCCACACGTTGCCGAAGGAGACCTGGCCGATGAGATCCTCGATGTCCACCCCGCGGTACCGCAGCGCACCGCCCTCGCGGTCCGGTTCGGCGATCTCGGTCTCGAAGGCTACGACGCCCTCCAGTCCCGGTTTGAAGTCGGCCATGTCGCTCTCCTGGCTTCTGGTCCGGTGCGCCCGGTCAGCCTCAACCCGGCCCAGCCGGTCGAGCACCTTAGGCGACCCTCAGGGATGTGTTCGGAACATCTTGCCTGCTGAGTAACCGAGTACGCGACCCGCGACGACTGTGCCGCACGCGACATCCCCGGCCGCGCATCCCGTCACGCGCTGGGCAAGACTGGGGCGGGACGGGCTGGCCAGCCGCGCGCGGCGCGTGCCGGCCCGGTGAGAAGGAGTGGGAACGTGACGGGCGACACACCAGCCCCGGCCGCGATGCGTAACGAGTACGCCGCGGACCGGGGCCTTTCCGAGGCCGAGCTGGCCGGCGACTGGCACACCCAGTTCGCCCGCTGGTTCGCCGACGCGGTGGCCTTCGGGCTGCCCGAGCCGAATGCGATGGTCGTCGGGACCGCCGACGTCGCGGGCCGGCCCAGCGGGCGCACCGTGCTGCTGAAGGGCTACGACCCGGACGGTTTCGTCTTCTTCACCAACCATGCCTCGCGCAAGGGCACCGAGGTGGCCGCCAACCCGTACGCCAGCCTGGTCTTCCCCTGGTTCCCCATGCAGCGCCAGGTGGTGGTGGCCGGCACCGTCGAGCCGCTGCCGCGGCCGGAGACCGAGGCGTACTTCGCGACGCGGCCGCGCGCGTCCCAGCTGGGCGCGTGGGCGAGCCCGCAGTCCCAGGTCGTCCCCGACCGGGCCACGCTCGAGGAGCGCTACCGGGAGGTGGCGGAGCGGTTCGCCGGCGAGGAGCCGATCCCCGCGCCGCCGCACTGGGGCGGGCTGCGCGTCCGCCCCGAGACCGTCGAGTTCTGGCAGGGCCGGGCCGGCCGGCTGCACGACCGGCTGCGGTTCCGGCGTACCGGTGCCGGCGACTGGACCGTCGAACGGCTCGCGCCGTGACGGCGGCGCAGCAGGCCCGGTCGCGCGGTGCGCGCCGCTGGGCCATCGACCTGCGGCCGCTGCGGGTCACCGACTACCGGCGGATCTGGCTCGGCAACGGCATCGCGACGTTCGGGTTCCAGTTCACTGCGGTCGCCGTGCCCGTGGAGATGTATGCGCTGACCCGGGACTCGTTCTGGGTCGGCCTGCTCGGTGTGGCCGGGTTCCTGCCGCTGCTGGTGTTCGGGCTCTGGGGCGGCGCCGTCGCCGACGCCCGGGACCGGCGGGCCGTGCTGCTCGGCGGGTCCGTGCTGCTCTGGGCGTCCACGCTCGGGCTGCTCGCGCAGGCGCTGCTGCGGGTGGGCAGCCCGGTGCTGCTGCTCGTGCTGGTGGCCCTGCAGTCGGTCGCGTTCGCGATCACCTCGCCGGCCCGCAGCGCGATCCTGCCGAAGCTCGTGCCGAAGCACCTGGTGCCGGCCGCGAGCACGCTCAACTACACCACGTTCACGGCCGCCTCGGTGGTCGGCCCGCTGGCCGCCGGCCTGATCTTCGCGTCGTGGAACACCGACGTCGGCCTGCCCATCGCGTACGCCGTGGACGCCGTGCTGTTCACGGTCTCCCTGTGGGCCACCCTGCGGCTGCCCTCGCTGCCGCCGGAGCCGGACCCGGAGGGCGACGGCACGCCGCGCAGAGCGGGGCTCGCGAGCGTGGTGGACGGGTTCCGCTACCTGGCGACCACCCCGGTGCTGCTGCTCTCGTTCGGCGTCGACCTGATCGCGATGATCCTCGCGATGCCGCGCGCGCTCTTCCCCGAGATCGCCCACGAGCGGTTCGACGGCGCCGGGGCGGTCGGCTGGCTGTACGCCGCCATCGCCATCGGCTCGATGCTCGGCGGGCTCACCTCCGGCTGGATCGGCCGGTTGCGCCGTCAGGGGCTCGGGCTGGTGCTCGCCGTGGTGGGCTGGGGCGTGGCCATCGCGGCGGCCGGGTTCGCCCACCAGCTCTGGCTCATGGTGCTGCTGCTCGGCGTGGCCGGCGCGGCCGACCTGGTGAGCGCCGTGCTGCGGCAGACCATGCTGCTCGTGTACGCGCCGGACCGGATGCGCGGCCGGCTCCAGGGCGTGAACACCGTGGTGGTCGCGGGCGGCCCGCGCCTCGGCGACCTGCGGGCCGGCGCGACGGCGGCCGCCTTCGGCGGCGGGGTGGCCTGGGTGGCCGGCGGTGTGGCCTCCGCGGTGCTCGTGGTGGTGCTGGCGGTCGCCTTCCCGGCGCTGCTCCGCTACCGCGCGGCCACCCCGGCCGGGCCGGACCGGGCGAAGGGCGGGGACGGCGAACCGGCCGCCGCGGCGGCCGACGGCGGTCGGGCCACGACGGCGTCGGGTGGTGACCGGGAGTGACGGATTAGGGTCGCTCCCATGCACACCCCTCACCACCGTCCCCCCTCGGGCGCCCAGTGGACCATCTCCGCCGCCGGCCACGAGGCCGTCATCGTCGAGGTGGGCGGCGGGGTGCGGACGTACGCGTACGACGGCGTCGACCAGCTCGACGGGTACGCCGAGGACGAGCTCTGCCCCGGCTGCGCCGGTCAGGTGCTCGCGCCGTGGCCGAACCGGATCCGGGACGGCCGGTACACCGTCGGCGACCGGACGCACCAGCTGCCGCTCACCGAGCCGGAGCGGCACGTGGCGATCCACGGCCTGGTCAACTGGGTGCACTGGCAGCTGCTGGAGCAGTCGGCGGACGCGGTGACGCTCGGCTACGTGCTGCCCCCGCAGCCCGGCTACCCGTGGTCGCTGCACCTGCGCAGCCGCTGGAGCGTCGGGCCGGACGGCCTGCGTGCCGAGCACGAGGTGCGCAACGTCAGTGACGAGCCGGCCCCGTTCGGCTTCTCCGTGCACCCGTACCTGTTGGTGCCCGGGTTGCGGGTCGACGACCTGTCGATGCGGGTGCCCGGCCGGACCCGGATGGTGCTGGACAACCGGCTGCTGCCGATCGCGGCGACCGAGGTGGCGGGCACCGAGTACGACTTCACGGAGCCGCGGCGCATCGGGGACGCCGTGCTCGACCTGTCGTTCGGCGAGGTGGTCCGCGACGCCGACGGCGGCTCGGCCGTGAGCCTCGCGGGCCCGGACGGCTCGGCGGGCGTGACCATCTGGGCCGACCGGGAGTTCGGTTGGTGGCAGGTCTTCACCGGGGACACGCTCACCGGCGACCGGCACCGCCGTTCGGTCGCGGTCGAGCCCATGACCTGCCCGCCCGACGCGTTCCGCTCCGGCCGGGACCTCATCATGCTGGAGCCCGGCGCGACCTGGCGGGGCGTCTGGGGCGTCCGGCCCGGCGCCTGACCGGCGAGGGGAGCCGCATGGAGTTCGCCGAGGTCGTCCGGCGACGGCGCATGGTCCGCAACTACGACCCGGACCGGCCCGTCCCGCCCGACGTGGTGCGGCGGCTGCTCGACCACGCGGTCCGCGCGCCTTCCGCCGGCTTCGCGCAGGGCTGGGGTTTCCTCGTGCTGGAGGAGGCCGCCGACCGGGACCGGTTCTGGGCGGCGGCCACGCCGGGCGGCGGCGGCCGGGAGCGGTGGCTCGCCGGCATGCGCCGCGCGCCCCTGATCGTCGTCCCGCACGCCAACCGGTCGGCGTACCTCGACCGGTACGCCGAGCCGGACAAGGGGTGGGCGGACCGGTCCACCGAGCGCTGGCCGGTGCCCTACTGGTACGTGGACACCGGCTTCGCCGCCCTGCTGATGCTGCTCACCGCCGTGGACGAAGGGCTCGGCGCCTGCTTCTTCGGCATCCCCCCGCAGCGGCTGAGGGCGTACCGGGAGGCGTTCGGCGTACCGGAGGAGTTCGAACCCGTGGGTGCGATCACCGTGGGTTACCGTGCGGCCGACCATCGGTCACCGTCGCTGCGGCGCGGGCGCCGCCCGGTCGACGAGGTGGTCCGGCGCGGCCGGTGGAGTTGAACGCCACGCCGGTTCCGCGCGTTGAAGATCGGGCGAGGGGTAGCGAAACTGACATCAGGGAGCAGAACGCGGTGTGCGACAGGCGGCTAGGCTGGCACGGTCATCGGTGCCGCGCCGTGCGGTGCCACGCCGCGACCCGGCACGGTGCCGTCGGTCGGCCCGGCCACGGGGAGGGGAGCGTGCCGTCGTGATCTTCAGAGCGGTCCGGGACGGGCGTCCCTATCCGGAGCACAACCTGACGCTCAAGCAGTGGGCGGAGATCCCGCCTCGGCCGCTGCGCCTGGACCAGTTGATCACCACCAAGCGCGAGCTGGCGCTCGACAAACTCCTCGCCGAGGATTCGACCTTCTACGGCGACCTCTTCCCGCACGTGGTGCAGTGGAACGGCGGCCTCTACCTGGAGGACGGCCTGCACCGGGCGCTGCGGGCGGCGTTGCAGCAGCGCAACCAGATCCACGCCCGGGTGCTCGTGCTCTCCGAGGCGGTGGAGTGAGCGCGCCCGGCTGAGCCTTCGTTAGGGTGACTGCCATGAGCCCGCGCCCCTCCGCACCGCTCGACCTGCTCGACCTGGACTCCGCGCTCAGCGAGGAGGAACGGCAGATCCGCGCCGTCGTGCGCCAGCTGGTCGACGACCGGGTACGGCCGCACGTCGCCGGGTGGTACGAGGACGGCCAGGTGCCCGCCCGCGAACTGGCCCGTGAGTTCGGCAAGCTCGGCCTGCTCGGCATGCACCTGACGGGCTACGGCTGCGCCGGCGCCTCGGCCGTCGCGTACGGGCTGGCCTGCCTGGAACTGGAGGCCGGCGACTCGGGGCTGCGGTCGCTGGTCTCGGTGCAGGGTTCCCTGGCCATGTACGCCATCTGGCGCTACGGCAGCGAGGAGCAGAAGCAGCGCTGGCTTCCGTCGATGGCCACCGGCGAGGCGATCGGGTGCTTCGGGCTGACCGAGCCGGACCACGGCTCCGACCCCGCCTCGATGGCCACCCGCGCCCGCCGCGACGGCGACGACTGGGTGCTCACCGGCGGCAAGATGTGGATCACCAATGCACCGGTCGCCGACGTCGGGGTGATCTGGGCGCGCACCGAGGACGGGGTGCGCGGCTTCGCCGTACCGATGGACACGCCCGGCGTGAGCGCCCGGGAGATCCGGCACAAGATGTCGCTGCGGGCGTCCGTGACTGGGGAGATCGTGCTCGACGACGTCCGTCTGCCGGCGGACGCGCTGCTGCCCGACGCGGTCGGCCTCAAGGCGCCGCTGAGCTGCCTCACCGAGGCCCGGCACGGCATCGTGTGGGGCGCGCTCGGCGCCGCCCGGGACTGCCTGGAGACCGCCCTGGCGTACGCGGGCACCCGCACCCAGTTCGGCCGGCCGCTGGCCGGATTCCAGCTCACCCAGGCCAAGCTCGCCGACATGACGGTCGAGTTGCAGAAGGGCTACCTGCTGGCTCTGCACCTGGGCCGGCTCGCCGACGCCGGCCGGCTCCGCCCCGAACAGGTGAGCGTCGGCAAGCTCAACAACGTGCGCGAGGCGCTGGCCATCGCCCGGGAGTGCCGCACGATCCTGGGCGCCAACGGCATCTCCGGCGAGTACCCGGTGATGCGCCACGCCAACAACCTGGAGAGCGTGCTGACCTACGAGGGCACGTCCGAGATCCACCAGTTGGTGATCGGGCAGAAGCTGACCGGGATCAACGCGTTCGGGTGACCTCATCAGCGCGCTGACCTGCGGTTACAGCGTGTGTGGCCGCTCGCCGAGCGGCTGTCGTACGGCGGACGTACCGTCATTGTCAGACGCCAGTGTCTGACGAGGACGGTGAGGGCGATGGCCCGCGACGCTGACAGCAACGAGCCCACCAGGGAGTTCCCGGGCTACCCGACCGGAGAGGCGCTCAAGGCCCGCTCCGACGTCCCGCCCGAGCCGGCAGCGCCGCCGGAGTCCGGCACACGGCCCGCGGGTGGGGCCACGCGTGGTCTGCTCTGGGTGCTCGGCGCGGCGGCGCTCGCCGTGATCGTGCTGCTCGGCGTGCAGGCCAGCGGGTTGTGGCCCAGCTTCCGTAACCCGTTCGCCGAGGAGCGCACCGACCGCAGCCAGCCGACGCTGCTGAAGTCGATCCAGGACCTCAGCCGCTACGTGGCGGCCGAGGGCAACTTCCAGGTGGTCGTCGACCTCCAGACCGACCGCAAGTACGTGCCGGAGTTCCTGCTCAACGAACGGACCCTGTTCGTCGGGGCGGGCAGCGTCGAGGCGTACGTCGACTTCACGAAGATCTCCGAGGGCGCGGTCGTCGAGTCGGCCGACGGCAAGTCGGTGGAGATCAAGCTTCCCGCGCCGCAGCTCGGCGAGACCAACCTGGACCTGGAGAAGAGCTACGTCTTCGCGGAGAAGCGGGGCCTGCTCAACCGGCTGGGCGACGTCTTCGCGAGCGATCCGAACCGGCAGCAGGAGGTCTACCGGCTGGCCGAGGAGCGGATCACGGCGGCCGCCCGGGACAGCGGGCTCGGCGCCCGCGCCGAGGAGAACACCCGCAAGATGCTGGAGGGCCTGCTCGGCTCGCTCGGCTACGAAAAGGTGACCGTCACCTACGTAACCCCCTGACGCCCACCGACGCCCCCACCCCTCCCCCCACCCCCGGCCCGCGCCGGCGCGCCCGGGTGATCAAGAGCTTTGCGTCAGATCCGACGGCTTTCGTGACGCAAAGCTCTTGATCAACGAAAGCCAGGGGGGAGGGCGCCGGGGGCGGGTGGGTCAGTGGGCGGAGGCCAGGTAGCGGTCCTCGTTCGGCATCAGGACCCAGAGGATCAGGTAGACGATCACCTGGGTGCCGGGCAGCAGCAGCGACAGCAGGAACAGCAGCCGGACCATGCCGGCGGACATGCCGAACCGCTGGGCCAGGCCGGCGCAGACACCGGCGAGCATGCGCCCCTGGCGGGGCCGGACCAGTTTGCGACTCATCGTCGTACTCCCACTCTGCGGCGGTGCGTGCCGCGTCTGACATCCACGGTAGGAACGGGTGACCAGCACGCCCTCGGTCAGCAGGACGATTGGCGGCCCGCGTACCCGTAGGTGGTTACCCGTGCGCGGCCGCCCGACGCCAGGGACTCCGGAGCCGCCGATGAAGATCGCGCTCGATCAGGCGGCCCGGGGCGGCAACCGGACCGCCGGGCGGTGCGTGACCTGGCCGGGTAGGCTCGCCGGTTGGGCACCCCACACCCCGGGGGCCCACCGGTCACCCGGACCCGGGCGACCACGAGGGGCCGTAACCCGTACGACGGGACGACGGCGAGGAAGAGCAGCCATGATCAGTGTTTTCGACCTCTTCAGCGTCGGTATCGGGCCGTCCAGCTCGCACACGGTGGGGCCGATGCGGGCCGCCCGTACGTTCGTGGGCGGGCTCAAGGCCGACGGGCTGCTCACCGCCACCGCCCGGGTGCAGGCCGAGCTGTTCGGCTCCCTCGGCGCCACGGGGCACGGCCACGGCAGCGACCGCGCCGTGCTGCTCGGGCTGACCGGCGAGGCGCCCGAGACCGTCGACACCGACGGCGTGGGGCCCCGGGTCGAGCGCATCCGCGCGGAACGCCGGATCGCGCTGCTCGACGCGCACGAGATCGACTTCGACCCCGACCGGGACCTGGTGCTGCACCGCCGCCGCTCGCTGCCGTACCACCCGAACGGGATGACCTTCGCGGCGTACGACGAGACGGGCGCCGTCCTGCGGACGCGTACGTACTACTCGGTGGGCGGCGGGTTCGTGGTCGACGAGGCGGCGGCCGGCGCGGACCGGATCGTCCCGGACACCACCCGCGTGCCCCACCCGTTCCTCACCGGAGCGGAGCTGCTCGAGGTCACCGCGGCCACCGGGCTGTCGATCAGCGAGGTGATGCTCGCCAACGAACTCTCCTGGCGCAGCGAGTCCGAGGTGCGCGCCGGCCTGCTGGAGATCTGGCGGGTGATGCGCGAGTGCGTCGAGCGGGGCTGCGAGCGGGACGGCGTGCTCCCCGGCGGTCTCAAGGTGCGCCGCCGGGCGGCCGAGCTGCGCCGCAGCCTGGAGGCCGAGGCGGGCAGCACCGACCCGCTGCGCGCGATGGACTGGGTGACCCTGTTCGCGCTGGCGGTCAACGAGGAGAACGCCGCGGGCGGCCGGGTGGTCACCGCACCCACCAACGGCGCGGCCGGGATCATCCCCGCCGTCCTGCACTACTACACCCGGTTCGTGCCGGGCGCGTCCGACGAGGGCGTGGTCCGCTTCCTGCTGGCGGCCGGCGCGATCGGCGTGCTGTTCAAGGAGAACGCGTCGATCTCCGGCGCCGAGGTGGGCTGCCAGGGCGAGGTGGGGTCGGCCTGCTCGATGGCGGCCGCGGGGCTGGCCGAGGCGCTGGGTGGCACCCCGGCGCAGGTCGAGAACGCCGCCGAGATCGGCATGGAGCACAACCTGGGGCTGACCTGCGACCCGGTCGGTGGCCTGGTGCAGATCCCCTGCATCGAGCGGAACGCGGTGGCTAGCATCAAGGCGATCACGGCCGCCCGGCTCGCGCTGCGCGGTGACGGGGTGCACGCCGTCTCGCTGGACAAGGTCATCAAGACCATGCGGGAGACCGGCGCGGACATGAAGGTCAAGTACAAGGAGACGGCACGCGGCGGTCTGGCCGTCAACGTGATCGAGTGCTGAGCGCGCCCGACTCGGAGCTTTCGTTCACCGACTGCTAACCTGTCGTCCGTTTGAAGGCGGGAGGCGGCGGTGACCTCTGGCGTCGCGGCGTTGTGGTCGCACCGCAACTCACTGCGCATCCTGGTCAGACGCGATCTCGCGGTGAAGTACCAGCAGTCCGTCCTCGGGTACGTCTGGTCGCTGATCGAGCCGCTGGGCATGGGCGCCATCTACTGGTTCGTCTTCGGCGTCCTCTACTCCCGTGACACGGGCCGCCACCTGGGCGAGGCGGCGCAGTCGTACCCCCTGTTCCTCATCACCGGGATCTTCGCCTGGATGTGGACGAGTTCGGCGCTGAGCGAGGCCACCAACGCGCTCACCGGCCAGTCCCGGCTCATCACCACGATGAACGTCCCGCGGCAGGTCTTCCCGATCGGCCGCGTCGCCGGGCGGTTCGCCGAGTACGCGGCCGGCCTGCCGATCCTCGCGGCCGTGGCGTTGACCTACACCCTGCACGGTCGGGTCCACCCGGGCTGGTCGCTGGTGGCCCTGCCGCTCGCCGTGGCCGTCCAGGGCACCCTGCTCATCGGGCTGTCCCTGCTGCTGTCCGCGTTCAACGTGCTGATGCGCGACGTCGAGCGGGTGATGCGGCTCGTCATCCGGGTGCTCTTCTACGCCACGCCGATCATCTACCCGCTGAGCCTCGTGCGGGATTCCGACCTGCCCGGCTGGCTGAAGGTCGCGTACGAGGTGAACCCGCTGGTCGGCATCTTCCAGCTGCACCACGCGATCTGGTACCCGGACGAGTTCCCCGACGCCCGGCTGCTCGCCACCACCGTCGCCGGGAGCGTGCTCGTGCTGGTCGTCGGGTGGTTGTCGTTCCGCCGGCTCGAACCCGCCGTGCTCAAGGAACTCTGAGATGGCCGACCCGATCATCGAGGCGGAGGGTCTGGGCATCCGGTTCGTCCGCAACCGGCGCCGCCAGCTGCGGCTGCGCGAGCTGTTCATCCACCGGGGCGGGCGCTCCGCGTCCTCGGGCCAGTTCTGGCCGCTGCGGGACGTGTCGTTCACCGTACGTCCGGGCGAGACGGTCGGCGTGATCGGCCGCAACGGCACCGGCAAGAGCACCCTGCTGCGGCTGATCGCCGGGGTGCTGATCCCCGACGAGGGGAGCATCCGGGTCCACGGCGACGTGGCCCCGCTGCTGGAGCTGTCCGCGGGCTTCTCCAACGACCTCACGGGACGGGAGAACCTGCACCTCGTCGGCGGCCTGCACGGCCTCTCGCCGGGCTACCTGAAGCGGCACTTCGACGACATCGTCTCGTTCGCCGGCGAGCAGGTGGAGCGGGCCATCGACACGTCGGTGCGCCACTACTCGTCCGGCATGAAGGTACGGCTCGGCTTCGCGATCATCTCCCACCTGCCGCACCCGATCCTGCTCATGGACGAGGTGACCGCGGTCGGGGACGCGGAGTTCCGGAAGAAGTGTTATGCGACGATCGACCGTCTGCTCGGGGAGGGGCGCACTCTGGTGCTGGTGTCACACAACGAAAAGGACCTGACCCGGTTCTGCCGTCGCGGGCTGTTCCTCGACGGGGGCCGGCTGACCCTCGACGGCACCATCGCCGAGGCGCTGGACGCGTACCACAACGCGGTCCCGCGGTGACGCTCGCGATCGTGCTCGCCGGCGGCAGCGCCGCGGCGGGCCTGCCCACCCGTACCAGCGGGACGCTCGCCGACCGGCTGGCCGCGCAGTGCCGGCTCGCCGGCGCGGACGAGGTCCGGTTCGCCGCCGACCTCGACGAGCTGGCCGCACTGGTCGACCTCGCCACCGGCCCGGTGCTGGTGACCGGCGCGGACCTGGTCGCGCACGGCGCCGTGCTCCGCCACCTCGCCACCAGCCCGGTCGGGCCCACGGTGGCGCTGGTGCTCACCGACCCGCCCGGTGCCGGCCAAACGGTGGTACGCGAGGAGCGGGGCCAGGTGGTCGAGGCGGGTCCCGCGCAGACGCTGAACGGGGACGCCACTGGTGTCTTCGGCGGGGCCCTGCGGGTCGGCGCCGACGACCTGCCGTCGCTCGCCGCCGCCGCCCGCGCCGTCGCGGCCGGAACCGTGCTGCCGGCGGTCCCGGCGGCCACGCCGGAGACACCGGCCGCGCCAGCGACGCCGGCCGCGTCACAGACGTCGGCCGGACCGGCGAGCGACGTGGACCGGCTCTTCGCCGGCCTCGCGCTGCTCGGCACGCTGGTCTTCGCCCAACGTGTACGCCTGCTGGTCGCGCACCGGGTCGGCGACGTCGCGGAGCTGGCCGCCGCCGAGGCGGCCGTGGACGCGGTGAACGAGGACCGGGCCGAGCTGCGCCTGTCGGTGAAGGAGCGGGACGACTTCTTCTCGACCTACTGCGTGAGCACCTGGTCGCCGTACCTGGTCCGGGTCGCGGCCCGGCTCGGGCTCGGCCCCTCCACGGTCACCATGATCTCGATCCTGTTCGCGGTGGGCGCCGCCGCGCTCTTCGCCGTCGGTGGCGGCCGGCCGGCGCTGGTGGCCGGCGCGGTGCTGCTCTACCTCGGCTTCGTGCTGGACTGCGTGGACGGGCAGCTTGCCCGGTACACGCGGAACTTCAGCGCCTGGGGCGGCTGGCTCGACACCATGGCCGACCGGGCCAAGGAGTACGTGGTCTACGCCGGCCTGGGCTACGGCGCCACGCAGGCCGGTCACCGCTACGGCTGGGCGCTCGCGATCGCCGCCATGACCCTCCAGACGGTCCGCCACATGACCGACACCTGGTACGGGGTGCTGCACGACGAGGCGGCGCGCCGGCCCCGCCCGGCCGGCGCGGGCGGGGGTGGCATCGGCGACCGGCTGAACGCCGCCTCGACGCGGGTGCAGGCCGACACGGGCTCGCTGTCGTACTGGCTGAAGCGGACGGTGGTCTTCCCCATCGGGGAGCGGTGGGCGCTGGTCGCGCTGACCGTGGCGCTGTTCAACCCGCTGGTCAGCCTGATCGCGGTGCTGGTCTGGGGCACGCTGGCGTTCGCGTACACGGGCGCGCTCCGTACGCTGCGGGCGCGCTGGATGTGGGTGCCGGTGCTCGACACCGTGGATGCCACGCTGCACCGTGACGACGGTCCGCTGGCCGCCCGGTCGCCGGTGGTACGTCCCATGGGGCCGCTGACCCTCGCGGTGATCGGGGCGCTCGGGCCGGCCGCGCTCCTGGCCCTGGCGCTGGCCGCCGTGCGATCCGAGGGCACGGCCGACGGCCTGCGGTGGCTGCTGCCGGTGGCGCTGCTGGTGCTGCTGCTCGGCGGGCTGGGCGCGGGCGCCGCGCACAACGGCCCGCTGGACTGGCTGGTGCCGGCCGCGTTGCGCGCCGGTGAGTACCTGTTCGCCATCGCGGTGGGCGTGGTCGGGGACGTGCCACCCTGGCTGATCTTCGGGTACGTCTTCCTGCTCACGGTGCACCACTACGACCTCACGGCCCGGCTGGAGAAGCGGCAGGCGGCGCCGCCGCTGCACGCCGCCACGCTCGGCTGGGACGGGCGCTCGGTGCTGCTGTGCCTGGCGGCAATTGTCGGGTTCGCAGGTATCGGGATGGCTACACTCGGTTCGTACCTTCTCGTGGTTTTCGTGGCGAGCGTCGTCCTGGCGTGGGTCGTCCTGCCGGCCCGCGCGGCGCGGGCGTCGGCGCTGCCGGTGCGGACGGGGGGCGGCGCGCCGGGCTGACGGAGGGACGGCCGGATGACTCTGATCAGCTTCGTCGTACCGGCCTTCCGAGTGCAGGGATACCTGCGCGAGTGCCTCGACTCGATCCTCGGCCAGCCGTTCACCGACCTGGAGGTCATCGGCGTCGACGACTGCTCGCCGGACGACAGCGGCGAGATCTTCGACGAGTACGCGGCACGTGACCGGCGGGTGCGCCCGATCCGGCTCGGCGAGAACGTCGGGCTCGGTCCGGCCCGCAACGTGGGGCTGGACCGGACCACCGGCGAGTACGTCTGGTTCGTCGACGGTGACGACTGGCTGGCGCCGGACTGCCTGGCGGCGGTCGCCGAGCGGCTGCAGGCCACCCGGCCCGACGTGCTGCTGGTCGACCACGTCCGGACGCACTGGAACGACACGGCCACCCGCAGCGCCATGCGGGAGGTGTTTCCGGAGCCGCCCGGGGAGGACACGTTCCGGCTGCGGGACCGGCCGGAGGCGATGCGGCTGCTGCACACCGCGTGGAACCGGGTGGTGCGCCGGCAGTTCCTGCTCGACCTCGGGCTGCGTTTCGAACCCGGCTGGTACGAGGACGTGCCGTTCAGCTATCCGGTGCTCATGGCGGCCGACCGGATCGGCGTGCTCGACCGGGTCTGCGTCAACTACCGGCAGCGACGCACCGGGGCGATCACCCGGACCCGGGGCGAGCGGCACTTCGAGGTCTTCCCGCAGTGGCACCGGGTGTTCCAGCTCATGGACCGGTGGGGGCCGCGGGTCGACGAGCTGCGTCCCGCGGTCTTCGAGCGGATGATCTGGCACTACCTGACGGTGCTGGGCAACGGGCAGCGGATCGCGCCCGAGCTGCGTCCGGCGTTCTTCGCGCAGATCACCGCCGACTACGCCCGATGGTTGCCGCCGGACGGCTACCCGGCCCCGCCCGGCGTGGAGGGCCTCAAGCACCGGCTGGTGGCCGGCGGCCGGTGGCGGACGTTCAGCGCGCTGCGCACCGCCAACCGGGCCCGCGACGCGGCGCGGCGCTCGGCGCGTACCGCCCGACGCCGGGTGGCCCCGGTGGCCCGCCGCAACGCCCGACGGGCGCGGGACGTGCTGCTGCGCGAGTACTATCGGGCCGAACTGCACCGCCCGCTCGACCCGACGCTCGCCGTCTACGCCGCGTACTGGTACCGGGGGTACTCCTGCAACCCGGCCGCGATCTACGAGGCCGCCCGGCGGCTCGCCCCGGAAATCCGGGGCGTGTGGATCGTGCGGCGCGACCGGGTCGACAGCCTGCCGCCGGGCGTCGAGTACGTGGTGGCCGGCACCCCGGGCTACTACCGGATGCTGGCCCGGGCCCGCTGGCTGGTCAACAACGTGAACTACCCGGACTTCGTCCGTAAGCGGCCGGGCTCGGTGCACGTGCAGACCCACCACGGGACCCCGGTGAAGGTGATGGGGCTCGACCAGCAGCGGTACCCGATCGGCGCCGGGCGGATGGACTTCGCGGGTCTGCTGCGGCGGGTGGACCGCTGGGACTACAGCATCACCTCGAACGGCTTCTCCACCCAGATGTGGGACCGGGCGTACCCGGCCGCGTACACCACGCTGGAGATCGGCTACCCGCGCAACGACCGGCTGGTCACCGCCACCCCCGAGGAGGTGCGGCGGCTGCGCGCGGAACTCGGCATCGGGCTCGCCGAGCTGGTGGTGCTGTACGCGCCGACGCACCGGGAGCACCTGCCCACGTACCGGCCACCGTTCGACCCGGACCGTTTCGTCGAGGCGCTCGGCCCCACGGGCCGGCTGCTGATGCGCAGCCACTACTTCCACGACCGGGACCGGCGCCCGCGCCCGTCCGTGGACCGGGACCGGGTGCGGGACGTGAGCGCCCACCAGCGGGTGGAGGACCTGTACCTGGCCGCCGACGTGCTGGTCACCGACTACTCGTCGGCCATGTTCGACTACGCGGTCCTGGACCGTCCGATCGTCATCTACGCGCCGGACTGGGAGGCGTACCGGCTGGCGCGTGGCGTCTACTTCGACGTCACGGCTGAGCCGCCGGGCGCGGTCGCCATGACCTTCCCCGACCTGCTCGACGTGTTCTCCGGCGGCGAGTTCCGGTCGGAGGCCGCCACGAAGGCACGCCAGCAGTTCCGGGCCCGGTTCTGCGGGCTCGACGACGGGCACGCCGCCGAGCGGGTGGTCCGCCAGGTCTTCCTCGGCGAGCCGGCCCCGCCGCGCACGGGCTGCTGACGGGCCGCGCCGGCGCCAGCGCACCCTCCGTCACGGGCCACGGACGGACGAGCGAGGCCGCATCGCCCGGGCTCGATGGGGTGTAACAGGGCCGTCACCCAGCGAACATGGCACGTTTACCCGATGTGCCGACGGCATGATCCTGGTCACAGTCATTCGGGGTTCGGCCGGACGAGCTGGGGGAGGTGGCGGGTGACCACCGTCGCGCTCAAGGATGTCACCAAGGTCTTCAAGGACGGCACAGTCGCCGTCGACAGCGTCAACCTCGACGTCTCCGACGGCGAGTTCATGGTGCTGCTGGGCCCGTCCGGCTGCGGAAAGTCGACCGTGCTGCGGATGGTCGCCGGGCTGGAGGACCCGACCCAGGGAGCCGTGCTGCTCGACGGCGAGCTGGCCAACGACCTGTCGCCACGCGACCGGAAGATCGCCATGGTCTTCCAGGACTTCGCGCTCTACCCGCACATGTCGGTCGGTGACAACATCGCCTTCCCGCTGCGGCTCGCGGGGGTGGAGCCGGAGCCCCGCGGTGAGCGGGTCAGCGACGTGGCCAGCGCGCTGGGCATCGGCGACGTGCTCGCCCGCAAGCCCAGCCAGCTCTCGGGCGGGCAGCGCCAGCGGGTCGCCATGGGACGCGCCATCGTCCGCCGGCCCGGGCTGTTCCTCATGGACGAGCCGCTGTCCAACCTGGACAGCGGCCTGCGTGCCGAGCTGCGCGCGGAGATCTCCGGACTGACCCGCGAGCTGGGCGTCACCACCATCTACGTCACGCACGACCAGGCCGAGGCGCTCACCATGGCCGACCGGGTCGCCATCATGCGCCGCGGCGTCCTCCAGGACGTCGGCACACCCACCCAGGTGTACGGGCGACCCGCCACCCTCTACGTGGCCGCCTTCCTGGGCAGCCCGCGGATGAACCTGCTGGAGGCGTCGGTCTACGTCCACCTCGACCGGTACGTCACGCTCACCCTCGGCGAGCAGGCGCTCTACCTGCCGTGGGACGACATCCGCAGCCGGGCCGTGGCGCACTACCACGGCGAACGGATCGTGGTCGGGATGCGGGCCGAGGCGCTCACGCCGGTGAGCCCGGACAGCCCCGGCGACGTGCTCCACGGCCGGATCCGCTACCTGGAGCACCACGGGCACGAGTCGCTGGCGTTCCTCGACATCGGGGCGACGGCGATCGTCGTCGACGAGATGGGCAGCCGGGGTGACGCCACGGAGGCCGGCCAGCGTGGCCTGCGCCGCTTCGGCCAGGTGATGCAGCGGCTGGCCGGCAAGCCGGTGGACGCCCCGGAGCCGGCGGTGGGCCGGGCACGGACCAGCGTGCTGCCCGACCCCGGCCGACACCACCGGCGTCCGGCCGAGCTTGCCGTACGCCTCGCCCCGTACCCGACGGTCGCCGCCGGTCACCCGCTGTCGATCCGGGTGCGGATGGACGCGCTGCACTTCTTCGACGAGCGGGGCGACCGCATCGACGTGGGGTGGCGATGAGCCCTCCGGGTGCCCTACGGTCGGCGCACCATCGAGGAACTTCACCGTCCATGAGAGAGAGGTGCGCCCGTGTCGGGTGACCGTCCGAACCAGCTCGTCATCGAGCGCATCCTGCGCGACCGCCAGGGAATCTGGCAGCAGATCGTCGCCGAGCGGGACCTGAACGGGCTGACCGGCGGGATGCTGGCCACGTCGGCCATCGCGCTGGCCTGCTACGGCGCGGTCCTCGGCTCGTTCCACAGCGTGCTCATGGCGCTCACCTCGGCGGTCAAGCTGCCGCTGCTCTTCCTCGTGACGCTGGCCATCTGCCTGCCCACGCTCTACCTGTTCAACCTGGTCTTCGGGGCCCGGCTGTCGGTGCGCCAGTCGCTCGCGATGGTCATGGTGGCGATCACGGTCACCGCGATGCTGGCCCTCGCGTTCGCCCCGATCAGCCTCTTCTTCCGCATCACCGCACCCGACTACGGGTTCTTCAAGCTGCTCAACGTGGCGATCCTGACCCTGTCGGCGATCGTCGGGCTGCGCTTCCTGACCGGCGGCATGCAGGTGCTCAACGAGCACGGCCTGCTCGCCCCCGCGCAGCCCGCCGAGGCGGCCGGAACGACCAGCGCCGCGCCCGCGTCCGTGGCCGGCGCGCCGGCCTCGGCCGCGGCGCCGGCCCCGACCGCCGTGGCGGCCTCGTCGGCGCCGGCCGCGCCGGTCGTGGCCGCCGCCGCGAACGGCGGAACGCCGGCCGCGCAGGGCGGGTCCACGACCGTCACCGAGGTCGCCCCGGCAACTCCCGCCCCGGCAGCCCTCGCCCCAGCGGTGCCCGCGCAGCCCGTGCCGGCCCTGGTCGGCGTGCCGCCGGCCGGGTTCCCGCCCGGCTACCCGGGCGGGTACCGCCCGTGGACCACCCCGCCGGCCCGCCGGGGCGAGCCGGGTCAGCGCCCGGCGAGCATGACCCTGCTCTACATCTGGATCCTGCTCTTCGGGTTCGTGGGCACCCAGCTCGCGTGGACCCTGCGCCCGTTCTTCGGCGACCCGGGGCAGGACTTCAGCCTGTTCCGCAGCATCGACGGCAACTTCTACGCGGAGATCCTGCGCACGATCGCCAACCTCTGACCGCGCACGTCACGCCACGGGCACGGGCGCCGGCGTCGCCGCCGGTACCCGGGCCCGCAGGCGACGGTTGACGAATCGTTGAGCAGGGCGCTCCCACAGGAAGTGGCATGCGGCCGCGACCGCGGTGACGACGGCGACGAGGAGCGCCGTCTTGACGGCGTACGCGACGAAGGCGTCGTCCGCCCACGACTCCGACCCGAGCGCCTGCATGAGTGGCCGGTGCACGAGGTAGAAGGCGAACGACACCTCGCCGAGGAAGACGAGGGGCCGGGCGCTGAGGAAGCGGCTGAGCAGCGACCGCGGGTAACGGCCGAGGCCGAAGAAGAGAACCGCCGCGGGAACGACCCACATGGCGTCGTAGCTCGCGTAGAAACGGGCACGCCCCGGCCAGGCCATCAGCAGCAGCGTGGCGGCGAGCGGCAGCCAGGTCAGCATCGGCGACATCACCCGTTCGGGGACGGCCGAGGCGGGCCGGGACCGCAGGGCGTGGCGCAGCAACAGCGCCCCGATCATGCCGATCGTGAAGTCACCGAGCCGGGTGACGGGCGTCCGGTAGAGCCACCGGTGCGCGCTGTACGGGTTGGTGGCGGCCAGGCCGTAGCGGAACAGGTGGAACAGCGCCGCCGCGGCGAAGAGCAGGACCACGAGGGACACCGCCACGGCGAGGAGCGCCCGGACGTTCCCGGCGATCGGCCGCAACGCCAGCGCGAGGAGCGGGAAGCAGGCGTAGAGGAAGAACTCGACGCCGATCGACCAGGCCGGCGGGTTGATCCCGTAGGTGAGGGAGAGGGACGGGTACCAGGACTGCACGGCGAAGACCTGGACGACGAACCGGGACACGTAGGAGGCGTCGTCGAGGGCCAGCCAGACGACGACGAGGACGAGCAGATACAGCGGATAGACCCGGGCGAGCCGGCCGAGCAGGTAGTTCCAGGTGCCGTGGAGGGTCGGTCGGGCCGCCGCGTCGAAATAGTTCAACGCGATGACGAACCCGGACAACAGGAAAAAGAACGTGACGCCGTTGCTGCCGGCTCCCATGATCCGTACGACGGGACCCGGAAGCGATTCGTGTGGTACGGAATGGTGCAGGAAAACTGCCAGTGCGGCGAACCATCGCAAGCCGGTCAGGGCGGGGATGTGCAGCCTGGGAGCGTGATCCAGCGGCGTCGACGTCATTCGTCCCTCCAGTTCCGCGCCAGGCTATAGCACTCCGGAATGGGGTCCGCCCCCTCCTCTCGGCAATGGAATTGCGGTGGATGACGGCTGCGATTCCTGATGTTCGCCGACAATTCACCGAATGGGACTGGCCGGCGCGCGCATTCGGCATCGTCTTCGCTTCCGGCCTTCGTCGGCCTCGGGCACGCTTACCGTCCCTTGCCCGGGAAGTTACCCGCGAGTAGCGTCTGGTCATGTCCATCGACTCACGCCAGGTGGCGGCCGGGATGCTCGAGGCCGTGCCGTTCGCCCGTACGCTCGGCTTCGAGTTCGTCGAGATCGCACCGGAGGCCGACGGTGGCGTCCGGGCGGTCGTCCGGCTGCCCGACTCGCCGGCCACCCACAACCACGTCGCCGGCCCGCACGCCGGCGCCATGTTCACCCTCGGCGAGACCGCTTCCGGCGCGGTCGTGCTGGCCGCCTTCGGGCATCTGCTCGACCGCGCGGTGCCGCTGGCCGTGCGGGCGGACATCGCGTACCGCAAGCTGGCCCGCGGCGCGGTCCTGGCCACCGCGCGGCTCGCGCGCCCCGCGCGCGAGGTGACCGCCGAGCTGGAGGCCGGCCGGCGGCCCGAGTTCCCGGTCGTGGTCGAGATCGCCACCGAGGACGGGACGCCGACGTCGGAGATGACCGTGATCTGGACGTTGCGCCCGCAGTGACACCGCCCCGGGCGGAAACGCCCGACTCGGCCCGGGCGGGCGGAAACGGGTTTGTCGGCCCGATCGGGTGGATAGATTCGTACCGTGCTGGGCCTACCTGCTCACGTGATCGCGTGTCTCTTCGACCTCGACGGCGTGCTGACGCAGACCGCCCGCGTGCACAATGCGGCCTGGACCGAGACGTTCGACGCGTACCTGCGCCAACACGCGGCGGCCACCGGCCAGCCGTACCGGCCGTTCGACCCCGGCCCGGACTACAACCGGTACGTCGACGGCCGACCGCGCGCGGACGGCGTACGGACGTTCCTGGCGTCCCGGGGGATCGTGCTGCCGGAGGGCTCCCCGGACGACCCGCCCGACGCGGAAACCGTCAACGGGGTGGGCAACCGTAAGAACGTCCTGCTGCTGGAGCGGCTGCGCACCCAGGGTGTCGACGTCTACCCGGGCTCGGTGGCCTACCTGAAGGCGGCCGCCGCGGCCGGGCTGCGCCGAGCCGTCGTCACGGCCAGCGCCAACGGCCGGGAGGTCGTGGCCGCGGCCGGCCTGGAACCGCTGATCGAGGCCCGGGTGGACGGGCTCGTCGCCCGCGCCGAGGGCCTGCGCGGAAAACCGAACCCGGACACGTTTCTCGCCGGGGCGCGGCTGCTGGGCGTCGACCCGTCCCAGGCCGCGGTCTTCGAGGACGCGCTCTCCGGCGTGGCCGCCGGCCGGGCCGGCGCCTTCGGGTACGTGGTCGGGGTCGACCGGGTGGGCCAGGCGGACGAGCTGCGGGCGAGCGGCGCCGACGTGGTGGTCCGCGACCTGGCGGAGCTGCTGGACGAAGGGCGTGCCGCATGATCAGGGAACGGTCCTATCCGGTCGATCCCTGGCACGTGCGGGAGATCCGGCTGGACATGGACGTGCTGGCCCAGTCCGAGTCGGTGTTCGCCCTCTCCAACGGGCACATCGGGCTGCGGGGCAACCTGGACGAGGGCGAGCCGCACGGCCTGCCGGGCACGTACCTGAACTCGTTCTACGAGCTGCGCCCGCTGCCGTACGCCGAGGCCGGCTTCGGTTTCCCCGAGTCCGGCCAGACCATCGTCAACGTGACCAACGGCAAGCTGATCCGGCTGCTGGTGGACGACGAGCCGCTCGACGTGCGCTACGGCGAGCTGCTCTCCCACGAGCGGATCCTCGACCTCCGCGCCGGCACCCTGCACCGCGAGCTGCACTGGCGCTCGCCGGCCGGGCGCGAGGTCAAGGTGCGCAGCACCCGGCTCGTGTCGTTCACCCAGCGCGCGGTCGCCGCCGTGAACTACGAGGTCGAGGCCGTCGACGGCCCGATGCGGCTGATCGTGCAGTCCGAACTGGTGGCGAACGAGTCGCTGCCGGCCCAGAGCCGGGACCCGCGGGTGGCGGCGGTGCTGGAGTCGCCGTTGCAGGCCGAGGAGGAACTCACCACCGAGGACGGCGGGCTGCTCATCCACCGGACGAAGGTCTCCGGTCTGCGCGTGGCCGCCGCCATGGAACACGAGGTGCACGGCCCGGAGCACGCGAGCGTCGAGTCCGAGGGGTACGAGGACTGGGTGCGTACCACCATCGGCTGCGTGCTGAAGCCGGGCCAGACGCTGCGGGTGGTGAAGTACCTGACGTACGGCTGGTCCAGCCGGCGTTCCCTGCCGGCGCTGCGCGACCAGGTCGGCGCCGCGCTGGCCGCCGCGCGGCTGGACGGCTGGGACGGGCTCTGCCGCGAGCAGCGCTCCTATCTCGACGAGTTTTGGGAAGCCGCCGACGTCCGGGTCGAGGGCGACCCGGAGGTGCAGCAGGCCGTCCGCTTCGGTCTCTTCCACGTGCTCCAGGCCGGCGCCCGGGCGGAGCGGCGGCCCATCTCGGCGAAGGGCCTGACCGGCCCGGGATACGACGGGCACGCGTTCTGGGACACCGAGATGTTCGTGCTGCCGGTGCTCACGTACACGCAACCGAGCGCGGTCCGTAACGCGCTCTACTGGCGGTACGCGACGCTGGACCAGGCCCGGGAGCGCGCGCAGACGCTCAACCTCAAGGGCGCCGCGTTCCCGTGGCGGACGATCGAGGGGCCGGAGTCGTCCGGCTACTGGCCAGCGGGCACGGCGGCGTTCCACATCGCCGCGGACATCGCCGACGCGCTGCGCCGGTACGTCCTGGTGAGCGGGGACACCGAGCTGGAGCGGGAGATCGGTCTGGAACTGCTGGTGGAGACTGCCCGGCTGTGGCGTTCCATCGGCCACCACGACCGGCACGGGCGGTTCCACATCGACGGGGTGACCGGCCCCGACGAGTACACCGCCGTGAAGAACGACAACATCTACACCAACCTGATGGCGCAGCGGAACCTGCTGACCGCCGCCGACGCGGTGATGCGCTACCGGGACGAGTCGCTGCGCCTGGGTGTCACGGACGAGGAGGCGGCGAGCTGGCGGGACGCGGCGACGGCCATGCACATGCCGTACGACGAGGAGATCGACGTCCACCAGCAGGTGGAGGGGTTCACCCGACTCCAGGAGTGGGACTTCGTGAACACCCCGGCGGAGAAGTACCCGCTCCTGCTGCACTACCCGTACTTCGAGCTGTACCGCAAGCAGGTGGTCAAGCAGGCGGACCTGGTGCTGGCCATGCACTGGCGGGGGGACGCGTTCACCCCCGATGAGAAGGTCCGCAACTTCCTCTACTACGAGCGGCGGACGGTGCGGGACTCGTCGCTGTCGGCCTGCACCCAGGCAGTGCTCGCCGCCGAGGTGGGTCACCCGGAGCTGGCGCACACCTACCTGCGCGAGGCCGCCCTCATGGATCTGCACGACCTCAACGAGAACACCCGTGACGGCGTGCACATGGCCTCGCTCGCCGGCGCCTGGATCGCCCTCGTGGCCGGGCTCGGCGGTCTCCGCGACCACGAGGGCACGTTGTCGTTCGCGCCGCGCCTGTCCAGCCGCCTGAGCCGCCTGGAGTTCTCGCTCCAGTGGCGTGGCCGGCACCTCCGGGTCGACGTCCGGCCGCACCAGACGACGTACGCGTTGCGGCACGCCGACCCCGACGACGTCGTCGAGGTACGGCACCACGACGAGACCATCCGGATCACCTGCGACGAGCCGGTGACCGTCCCGGTGCCACCGGCACACCCCTCCGGCCCCGCACCGGAGCAACCGCCCGGGCGGTCCCCCCTGCTGCGGCTGCCCGAGCGGGAGCCGTGACGGCCTGACGCACGCGATCGGGGCGGGCCCTCGCCCGCCCCGACCGGTGTGCCGGTGTCGCCGTCAGAAGCGCTCGCCCGTGGACGGGCGGCCCTCGGCGTCGCGGGGCGCCATCGTCCGCGGATCGTCGGCGGTACGCGCGTGGGCGACTTCGTCCGCCCAGTCCTTGTTCCGTTCGGCGCTCCGGAGCCGGCGATCCTCCTCGGACCTCTGCTCGCGCCGGGACGCCTGCTGCTGCCGGGACGTCTGCCGCTGCTGGGCCATGATGATCCTCGCGATCCGTCGGGGCGCGGTTGCGCCGACACGGTCTGCGGTCGCGTGTCGCCTACCCGGGCGTACCGGCGGCAAACGCGTCGGACGCGTGCGACGGGCCGGCCGGGGTAAGCCGTCCGTCGCCGGCCGCGGCGGCCGGTGGGGCGGAGGTCACGGAGATGGACGTACGGAGCAGCGAGGTGAAGATTCCGGTCGGGGAGGCGGTGCTCGCGGCCGACCTGGTCCTCCCCACCGACCCGGTCGGCGTGGTGCTCTTCGCACACGGCAGCGGCAGCTCCCGGCACAGCCCCCGGAACACGGCGGTGGCCCGCGTGCTCAACCGGCAGGCGCTGGGCACCGTGCTGGTCGACCTGCTCACCCCGGCCGAGGAGCAGGTGGACCTCCGGACGGCGGAACTCCGCTTCGACATCGGGTTGCTCTCCGACCGGCTGGCCGCGATCGTCGACTGGCTGGTCGAGGAGCCGTCGACGCGGGGGCTGCCGATCGGGCTCTTCGGCGCGAGCACCGGTGCCGCCGCGGCCCTGGTCAGCGCCGCGTACCGGCCGGAGCAGGTGCGCGCCGTGGTGTCCCGGGGCGGGCGGCCGGACCTGGCGGGCCCTTCTCTGGCCGGGGTGCGCGCCCCGACACTGCTGCTGGTGGGCGGCCTCGACGAGGAGGTCATCGCGCTCAACGAGCAGGCGCGCCGGGCCCTGCTCGGCCAGGTGGAGCTGCACGTGGTGCCCGGCGCCACCCACCTGTTCGAGGAGCCGGGCAAGCTCGACCAGGTGGCGGACGAGGCGGCCTCCTGGTTCGCCACCCACCTCCGCAGCTGACGCCCGCCGTCACCCCGCCGGGGCGGTCGGGTCGGTATGGCGGCGACGGCGCTGGACGGTGTCGACGACCCGCCAGGTGACGGCGGCGAGCGGCACCGACACGAACGCCCCGGCGATGCCGGCCACGAACGTTCCGGCGGCCACCACGATCAGGAGCACGGCCGGATGCAGCCGGACCTGCCGCTTCATGATCAGCGGATCGAGCACGTTTCCCTCGAGCTGCTGCACGGCGATGACCGC
Source organism: Micromonospora costi (assembly GCF_003626655.1). Lineage (GTDB taxonomy): Bacteria > Actinomycetota > Actinomycetes > Mycobacteriales > Micromonosporaceae > Micromonospora > Micromonospora costi. The sequence continues at coordinate 1,969,388 of NZ_RBAN01000001.1, read as the reverse complement.
AGCCAGCAGGAGCAGCGCGGTGACCGGCCCCTTTGCGGCCAGCGCCACCAGGACCGCCACGATGCCCGCGACGGTGGCGCCGATGATCGGTATGAACGCCCCGATGAAGGTGATCAGCACGAGCGGCAGCGCGAGGGGGACCCGGAGCAGCACCAGCGCCAGCCCGATCCCGAGCGCGTCACTCGCCGCGATCATCAGGGTGCCCCGGCTGTAGGCCCCGAGGGTGCGCCAACCCGCCCGGCCGGCCTCGGCCACGACCTCCCGGTTCGGGCCGGTCATGCGGGTCAGCACCCAGCCCCACATCCACCGGCCGTCCTTGAGCAGGAAGAAGAGCAGCACCAGCGAGAGCAGGGCGGCGCCGAACGCCTCGGTGAGCGTCCGGGCCCCCGCCACCAGGTCGAACTTGCTACGCCCGAGGGTCTTGCGGACCTCGCCGACCACCCGGTCGATCTGCTGGTCGTTCACCGGCAGGACGGCCGTCACGAGCTCCCGGGTGTTGGCGAGACCCCGGGTCAGCTCGTGGCGCAGCGCGCCGAACTGCCCCGCCGTCAGGTTCCAGGCCAGCACCAGGACCCCGGCGAGGACGCCGACCAGCAGCAGCATGCTGAGCAGGGCGGCGAGCGACGGAGGCAGTCGCCACCGGCGCAGCAACCGCAGCACCGGGTCGAGCAGCGCGGCCAGGAAGAGGGCGACGGCCACCGCGATGGCCACCGGCGCGAGCACTCCGGTGATCCGCGCCAGCACGTACAGCCCCGCCACGATGACCACGAGGCAGGCGCTCCACAGGACGGCCGAGCGGACCAGCCACGGCAGGGCCGCCCAGGCGTGCCGCAGGCTGTTCGCGCCCCCGTTCGGGGCCGCCCGACCGGGCGAACGCCCCGTACCGTCCTCGTCCACCGTGGGCCTCCTCGCGAGTCGCCCGGTGGTACCCGGACAGGTGCTTTCGACACCCCGTGTCCGTGGTCGACCGGCGTTTGCGCTCGGGGAGCCAGGGAACGCGAAAGGACCGACCCACACCAGAGGAGGACGACGTGGGCGACTTCATGGACAAGGCGAAGGACTTCGCGGACAAGCACGACAAGCAGGTCGACCAGGGGCTGGAGAAGGGCGGCGAGATGGCCGACCGACGCACCGGCGGCAAGCACGAGGAGCAGATCGACAAGGGCGTCGACCGGGCGCAGGCGCGTACCGGCGGCGGCGACCAGGTGCGCTGAGCTCTCCCGGGCCGCCGCGTGCCACGGCGGCGGCCCGGATCGTCCTGTCCGGACGGAGACGTCCGCCTCAGTGCCGCTGCTCACGCAGCTCCGCCGTCGACGTGGGACGGCCCGCGAGCGCGTCACACATCCGGTCCACCAGGCCGGTGCCGGGAGCCAGCAGCCTGTTCGTGGGCGCTCGCCCGTCTCGGCGAACCGGGCAGGGTCGGCAATCGCCCGACGCGGGCCGAACCGGCATGCCAGGCAATGGGGCCGGGCCGTTGGACGACCACGATTCACCCGCTCCGGGTGGGGTAACCGCCGCCATGGCCGAGGAGCGTCCCACCGACGTACCCGACCGCTCGGCGCTCGGCGCGGCCGCCGAGCGGAGCGGGAAGCAGGTGGCGCACGCCCGCCGCCTCGGTGGCGAGGCGAGCCGGGTACGTCTGCGCCAGCTTGAGGTCACCCTCGTGATCGCCGTGCAGGCGGGACTGGCCTCCGCGCTGGCCGCCCTCATCGCCACGCACTTCCTCGGGCCCGGCGCGCACGTCTTCGCCCCGGCTGCCGCGGTCGCCACCATCGCCACGGCGATCGGCCAGCGCGCCCGGCGGACGTTCGAACTGCTCGGCGGGGTGGGACTCGGCATCGTGATCGGGGATCTGCTGCGTTTCGCGCTCGGCAACGGGCCCTGGCAGACGGGCCTGGTGGTCGGCCTGGCGATCGCCATCGCGCTGATCGTGGCCGGGCGCGGCGGCGCGCTCGTGGGTCAGGCCGGTGGTACCGCCGTCCTGATCTCGACGCTGGCTCCGATGGAGCGTGGGCTCGAGCTGCCACGGATCTTCGACGCCCTCGTGGGCGGCAGCGTGGGCATGCTGGTCGTCGTCCTGCTGCTGCCTGTCAACCCGTTGCGGGTGCTGGACCGGGCCGCGACGCCGATCGTCACTGCCCTCGCCGACCAGACCGACGAGATCGCCGCCTCGCTGCGGCAGCGGGACTCCGACCGGGCCATCCGGACGCTGGACAAACTGCGCGGGCTTGAACCGGACCTCGGCCGGCTGAACGAGACGCTCAGCGGCGCCGAGGAGGTGGTGACTCTGGCGCCGGCGCGGTGGCACCGCCGTGCGCAGTTCCACCGGTACGCCCGCGCGATCCAGCACTTCGAGCGACTGGTGCTGGACGTGCGGGTGATGGCCCGGCGGGCGTCGACGGCGATCCAGTACCGGGAGCGCATCCCCGACGAACTGCCCGCCGCGTTCGCGCGGCTCGCCCACGCGGTGCGGCAGATGCACCGGGACTGCAGGCTGGGGGATGTGCCGGACCGTACGCGGCAGCTCACGCTGGAGGCGGGCGAACTGGCCGGTCGTGCCTGGGCGGAGGGCGTCGACTCGTTCGGCGACTCACTGGTCACGGACCTCCGGTCGGGCGCCAGCGACCTGCTCCGCGCGATCGGGCACGAGCCGGAGGAGGCGAACCGCCTGGTGCGTACGGCGGCGGGCGCCGGCCAGCGGGCCGTCCGGCCGCCCGCGTACCAGCGGTTGCACCGGGCCAGCCGGCAGAAGTTCTCCGCCGGCCCGGAGGGGCGGATGCGTCGCGCCGCCCTGCGGGCCAGCCTCCGCAGCCGCTCCGGCCGGGCCCGGGCGAGACGACGGGCCGGGCTCCCTCAGCGAGGGGGCCCGGCCCGGTGATGCGGTCGATCAGCGGCTCACGAGGAGTAGCCGCGCTCCGCGATCCAGTTCGCGACCTTGCCGACGGGCATCCAGTACTCGCCGTCGGTCGGGTCGGCCGGGTCGGCGATCTGGATCAGGTCTCCGCCGTCGCGGTAGCCGACGAGGGTCACGTAGTGCCCACCCTCGTACGAGTGCGGGTTGCCGTTGGTGTCGACGGCGGTGCCCTTGACGTTGGCCACCACCGGCCGGCCGTCGTCCAGCGCCTTCAGCACGTTCGTCCGCAGCTCGTCGACCTGCTCCGGCTTGGCCACCGAATCACGGATCTCGGTGGTCTTGTACTTCCCGCCGGTCAGCTCGTTGAGCACCCGCGTGGTGTCCAGGGCGGACGGGGTGCCAGCCTCCGTGGTGCCCAGCAGCGCCGCGACGTCGTCCTGCGAGAGCGCCTTGCCCTGCGCCGACAGCGCGATCCGGGTCGCGGCCGGGCCGCAGTAGAAGAAGTTCGGCTGGGCCTGGTACTCGACGCCCACCTGGCGCTCGGCGCGCCGGTCGTGCGGGGCGCCCTTGTCGGCCTTGTCCGCCTTGTTGGCCTTGTCGGCCTGGTTGGACGTCGTCGGGCCGGTCTGGGCCGGCGCGGCCTGTGCGGCCACCGCGGGACCCAGCGCGCACCCGCCGGCGACCAGCAGGCCGGCGACGGACAGGCCGCTCTTGTGAAGGATGTGGTTCATCGGTCGGGCTCCAATCGGGGGGTTGTCGCCTCCGCGGAGGCGCAAGCACCGGGACAGGCGCTCGGCACAATCGAGAAGCGACGCCCGGGCGGACGTGCGCCGGGCGTACCAGGGTCGTAACTGCCCTGCGTCGGCCGGCATTCCGCCGCTCGTGGCCCGGGTGTGGGCGCCGCGAACAGGTGCAACGGCGGGAGGGGCAGCGGGATTCCGGGAAGCCGGCGCCCGGGGCGGGCGACTCGGTCAGCGGTCGGCCGCGCAGTTCCCGGAACCGGTCAGGCGGTACAGACCGTTAGAGGGTGCCCAGCACCCGCGTGACGTGGATCTCGATGACGACCCGCTCGGGGTTCGGCCGTGGCGTGCGGTACCGCTCGGCGTACCGCCGCTCGGCCTCCGCCACGGCGGCCGGATCCCGCCGGACGACCGCCCGGCCCTCGATCGTGAGCCAGCGGCGGCCGTCGACCTGGCAGACCGCCACGGGGGCGCCCTGGGGGCCGGCGGCGGCCACGTGGCGGGCCTTGCGGGACGCGGCGGAGGTGATCACGCGGGCCACGGCCGCCCCGGGGTCCAGGGTCACCCCGACGGGCACCACGTGCGGGGTGCCGTCCGCGCGCAGCGTGGTGAGCGTGGCGAGGTGCCGTTCCCGGCAGAACGTCACGACCCGCTCGTCACGTACGTCCCACGCGTGCGTTCCCGGCATGTCCGTCCCCCGTCTCCCGTCGCGGAGCGATCATGGCACGGGCCGGCGGGTACGCCCCGCCTGCGGGGGCGTGCCCGGCTGGCCGGGAAGCCGGCGCGCCGCCGCGCGGTGCCGGTGGACCAGCCGGGTGAGGTAGATGAGCGCCGCCGTGAGGACGCCCATGTCGTCCAGGTAGATCGGGTCGGGCAGCAGGTCGACCGGGAAGATCGTGTAGATCAGGGCGCCGTAGAGGGCCACCTTGCCGCTCGCGCCGAGCGCCGTGAGCATGCGGTGCGTGCGGACCAGCTTGACCGCGAGCAGCACGGCGCCGACCAGCGTGGCGAGCAGCACGACGCCGGCGATCACCACGAGGATCCACGCTTCCCGGGACATGCGGTCACGCTAACCCAGGCGGGCCAGACGCGCCCCGGCAGCGCGCGGACTCGTCCCGCGCGGCCGGGGCAGCGTCGGTGCGGGCGTCGCCGGGGACGGTGAGCGTGGCCGGCGGTCCGATCAGTACGCCGGGACGGCGGCCCGGCCGCGCGCCACGATCACGTTCTCTCGCGTCTGCTGCTCCACCGGCCGCACCACCTCGCTGAGCGGCAGCACCGACGGTGACTCCTCGATCCGCCGGCCCGTCGCCGCGAACGCCTCGTCCCGGAGGCTGCGCGCCGCCGCCGCGGCCGTCTCGGCGGCCCGCCACGCCGCCTGCTCCCGCTCCCGGGCGGCCTGCTGCCGGGCGAACAGGTTGTCCCGTACGGCCCGGCGCAGCACCAGTTCCTGCTCCACCGGGTGCAGCCGCGGGTCCCAGCCGTTGCGGTGCGCGAAGACGTCGCTCAGCTGGTCCACCGACAGTTCCCGCCGGAAGTACGCGTCCAGCGCCGCCCGGTGCAGGAAACGCTCACGGTCGACGTACTCGGCCGGCGTGCGGGCGGTACGCGGCAGCGGCATCGCCGCGGCGGCGCCCAGCCGGCGTACGTCCGCCTCGGCCGCCTCGTACGCCTGCCACGCCGTCTCGACCGCCTCCTGCGCGGCCAGCCACTCCTCCCGCCGGCGTTGGGCGGTCGCCGTGGCCCGCTCCGCGGCCACCGCGACCTCCTCCGCGTACCGGGTCCGTTCCCGCTCCTCCCGGGCGAGTTCGAGCCGGGTCGGCATGGCCGCGCGCCGGATCCGCACGGCGGCGTCGGTGGCGAGCCGGCCCGGTCGTAGCAGCAGGACGGCGACGGTGGCGCCCACCACGGCGAGCAGGCCCAGCCAGATCATGGCGGCCCGGGGCACGTCGAGCAGGACGGCGGAGAGGACGGTCTGCATCATCTGCACCTCGTGGTCAGTTGTCGGGAATGGACGAATTGACCCGTTGACGGGCGGAGACGGTGGTGAGGGCCGGAGGCGGGGCTTCGTCAGCCGTCGCCGTGCGCTCCCAGGGGAACGGCGGGACCGGGAACGGTCGAACCGGCCCGGGCGCGGCCACCCGGGGGCCGGACAGGCCGGCGGGCGGGGCGGGACCGGGGCGGTCGGAGCCGGGCGGCCGGTCCGGTGGACCGGGACGGGGTGGCCCTCGGGTCAGGCGAGGGGCGGGCCGCGGCGGCCCGGCGTACGACCGCCCGGATCAGCGGGGGTGACGGCCTCGACGGGCGTCGTGGCGGTGCCGGCGGCGACCGGGGCGGAGCCGCCGCGTCGCACCGGACGGTGTGTGGCGGGGGCGGGTCGCTCGGCCGCCGAGGCGTCCACGCCGGCGGAGACGGCCGGTGCGACGTCGGGCCGGAGCGCGCCGGACCCGGTGGCCAGGGCACTCGCGGAGAGCTGCGGAGGGGCGCCCGGGTGCGCGCCGGCCGGTGCGGCGGTCGCGCCGCCGAGGCCCACCGTGAGCGCGAGCGCGGCGACCGCCAGACGGGTCAGCTCACGCAGGGAACGCAGCGCGGCCCGCCACACGGGGCGGGGGGACGCTACGGACAGCACGGGACCAACCTATCGTCCGTGGCGATCGGCCGCAGCCGGGCGGCGGACGACAGCGACGTGACGATGCCCACCCGACCGATGTGGACGGACGACGACGGCCCACCCGGAACCGCTTCCGGATGGGCCGTCGCCAGGTGGTCGTCGGATCAGTCGGTCGTGCCCAGCACCGGGGGAGCGCCGTCACGGCCGTCGCCCCAGACCATCTCGTCCTCGGTCAGCCAGGTGAGGCGCTCGTCGGACTCGTCCTCGTCGTGCTGACCGCGCCCGCCGAGCACGCCGGGCCGGTTTCCGACGGGGCCGCGCCCACGGCCCGCGGTGGCCGCGCGGTTCGCCTCGCCGCGCCGGCCGTCCACGCTCCGACCCACCCCGCTGGCCGCGCGATTGTCGGCGGGGGCGGTGCCACCGGGCGACCGGGGCGGCGGCGTCGGGCTGCCGCCCGCGGAACTGGCGAGCGCGCCGGTGGCGATCAGGCCACCCGTCGCCGCGATGCCGGCCGTGCCGGGGAACAGGCCCCCGCCGGAGGTGCCGGCGCCGGCGGTGCCACCGATGCCCAGAGCGTTCGGGCCGGTGCCGGCCGGGACCGCCCCACCGGTCAGCGGATCGGCGCCCGCGAGGGAGGTGCCGCCTCCGGTGCCCGTGACGCCCGGCGTGGTCACCGTGACGCTCCCGTCGGTGCCCGTCGTGCCCGACCCGTCGCCGCCGTGGCCACTGGTGGGCCCGGTGCCGACCCCGCCGGGGGTGCGGATCGTCTCGCCGCCCGTGTGCGGGCCGAGGCCGGTGCTGTGGGGCGCCGCCGTCGGCGTGCCGACGTGCGGCCCGCTGCGGGTGGTCGGCCCGCTGCCGTCCACCGTGCCCGGGGTGTCCGGGTCGGGCGGCGGGGGCGTGACGACCCGCCCGTAGGCGGAGAGGTCGTAGCCCGCCGCCAGCTCGGCCACCACGTTGACCATGCGCTGGTGTGCCTTCTGCTGCTCTTCCTTGTCCTGCTGGTGGCCGAGCAGACCACCGACCACCGCGCCCGGCACGCCGAAGACCGCCGCGCCCTTGAGCGCGCCCGAGACCGCCTGGTCGTGGTCGTCGGTCTCCTCCGGGCTCTCCGCCTGCTTCTGGGCCGTACGGAGCTGGCCGGACATCATGGTGAGCGCCTGCTTGACGTCGGCCATGCCCTCGCCGAGCGTGCCCGCGTAGTCGACGATCAGCGTGAGCCGGCGCTGGAACTCCTGGCCGGCCGAGCCCGTCCAGGTGTGTGCGAGCTTCTCAAGGTCGCCGCTCAGGTCGCGGCCCAGGGCGTCGACGATGCCCTTGAGGGCCGACCACTGGGCGGCCACGCCGTCGATCTGCCCGGGCTTGCCCGCCATCACGGCGTCGTAGAGCTCCTGGTGGCTCGCGCCCTGGTAGCGCTGGGTGTACTCAGACACGCGGCTTCCCCTCCGGATCGAGAGCCTCGTTGACCCCGGTGAGCACGGACGCGATGTCGGTGGCGCTGGCGGCGTTGCGCGCCTCGGTGGTCCGGTAGTTGGCGAGGATCGTGCTGGTCGCCTTCTGTGCCGCCTTCACCGCCTGCTCGAGCCGCTGAGCCTGCTCCACGTAGGACTGGTGGATCTCGGAGTATCGGCGGGCGTTGCTGGTCGCGTCGGCGAACGTGCCCAGCGCCGGAGGCGTGCACTGCATCTCGGTGTTGAGCTTGCGCAGCAGCGACTCGGCCTGGGTCAGCCGGTCGGCCAACCGCGAGTGGAAGTCCTCAAGGGACAGAAGATCGACTTCCGTGCGCCCGGTCATGGCAACATCCCCGTAGTGCTAATCGACAACCGTTGGCCAGGTTCAGGTTAGTCCACGGGGGCGACACGGGCGACCCACCATCCGCCCCCTGCCCGCTCAGCCGGCGGGCGCGAACGGGCTCGACCCCGACGCGCCCGCGCTCGGCGACCCCGAGGTGCCCGCGCTCGGCGACCCCGACGGCGACGTGCCGCCGTTCCCCGGCCCCGGCGAACCGCTCGACGTGGGACTGCGCGGTGCGGACGGCGCCGGCCCGGCCGTCGCCGAACCACCCGGCTCGGCGTAGGCCTGGGCGGCGGCGTCGCGCGCCAGCGTGGGCCCGGTGGGGATCAGGGCCAGCAGCGACCCGGGCACGGCGAGCGGGGTCACCCCGCCGTAGCCCAGCGCGGCGATCGCGTCGGCGGCGAGCGGGTACCGGACGCCCTGGGGCGCCACCAGGTAGACGGTGGCGCCCGGGGCCGGGGTGCCGCTCTCGCCGGCGCCCGGCGCGGCCTGCGCCAGCGCGCCCCGGCCACCGGGCAGCAGCACCTGGTCGGCCGTGCGGACCGCGTCCCGGCTCGTCTGCCGGGCCGGCAACGAACCCACGCCGGTCAACTCCGTCGGCGTCCGGTCGAACACCTCCAGCGTGGTGACCGGCGGGCCGCCCGCGGCGCTCGCCCGGTACGTCGCGCAGAGCACCGTCTGCCCCTCCCGGACCGGGTAGAGCGTGGGCAGCGTCTGCGGCATGCCGGCCTCGTCCGCCCGCCGGTCGGCGAGGCCGGCGCGGCCGGCCTCCTCCGGGGTGATGTCGATGATGTCGCCGCCCGAGCGGAGCAGCAGCAGCGCGCCGACCTCGCCGATCGAGGCGAGCCCGTCCCGGGTCAGGACGTAGTGCTGGCCCGCGGCCCGGTACACCTGGCCGACGCGACCGATCTGGCCCGCCACCGAGTGCCCGCTAGGCTCGCCCATCCCGGCCAGCTCCGGCTCCCGCAGCGCGGGCCCGGCCGGCACGGCGTTCAACAGCTGCTGGCCCGCCGTGAGCGTCGGCGCGTTCGCCATCCGCAGGGCGGCGATCCGGCTCTCCCCGGTCAGCTCCAGGCGCAGGTCGTTGGTGAGCAGGTGCCGCTGGCCGTCGACGGTGACGAGCACCGCCCGGTCGCCCAGGGGGGTGCCGCCGGGTAGCGCCCGGTCGATCACCACGCGGGTGCTGGGTCGCCGTGGGTCGGCCGGGTCGGGCACGTCGCAGACCGACCAGGGCAGCCCGACCAACGACTTCGGGTCGGGCAGGGCGTCCGGGGCGCCCACGATGCCCACCATCTGGCCGCGCGGCCGCTCCCGGATGGACGCCTGCGACATCGTACGCACCTGCGGGTCGGCCTCGTTCACCACGAGACGCGCCGAGGCGTAGTTGAGCGTGGGGTACAGCAGGCCGTCGAAGAAGACGTACGTGGCGCCCGTCTCCCGCTCGATCACCAGCGTGTTCGACTCCAGCGGGGCCGTGTTGCCGGTCAACTGCCCGTACGCGCCGGCACCGCCGAGCACCACGGCCGCGGCGATGACGCTGCCGAAGACGGCCATGCCGAGGCGCCTCATCGGCAGGTTGTTCGTCTCCGGGTCGCCCGACAGCAGCGCGGAGACGATCCGGCGGGTGACGAAGCGGTACGCCTGCACCTGATCGCGGCGGGTCCGCATGACTTACCTCCGGCGGGGTGGATCCGCGACGATCAGGGGTCCGGGTCGTGTCGCGGGCTTCCCTACGATAAGGGGCCGTCGACGGGTTTCCGGGACCAGCGCCCGTGCCCGGCGCGCACCGACGTGGCGGGAAGCGGCACCGTGCAGGAGGGACAGTCACCGATGACGCAGGTTCAGGCGCCACCCGCGCGCAGCGCGGCGGACCCGTCCGAGGCACCGGAGCGGCCGGTACCGGCCGCCGACCGGCGCCGTCGTGGTCGGATCGGGCCGCTCATGGTCGGCCAGCTGGTCGTGGTGGAGCTGTGCGCGGTGGCCGTGTGGGCCGCGCTGGGCGGGCCCGTCTGGCTGGTCGGCGTGGTCGCCGCCCTGGTGGTGGTCGTGCTGGTTGCGGTCTTCGCCCGCCGGGGCGGCCGCTGGTGGTACGAGGACGTGCTGCTGCGCCGGCGGTTGCGGGAACGCCGTGACCGGGCCCGGGCGAGCCTGGCCGCCGGCGGGGGCAGCGACCCCCGGCTCGCGTCGCTCGCCCCGGAGCTGTCGGTCATCGAGCTGACCGACCGTGGCACCCGCCTCGGCATCGGCCAGGACGAGCAGGGCTGGTTCGCGGCCGTGGCGCTGATCGGCCGGTCCGGCGCACCGGCCGGCTCGGTGGAGGCGTCCGTGGTGGACCGCGCCCTGCGGGTGCTCGCCGACTTCTCCGGGCCGGTCACCCTGGCCCAGCTGGTCTCGCACACCCTGGTCTGGTACCCGGCCCCGGGCGCGCCGCCCGCGGCGCACCGTACCGTGTGGGTGGCGCTGCGGCTCTCGGTGCGCGACGCCCGGACGGAGGCCGTGACCCGCGGTGGCGGCACCGCCGGCGTGCACCGCACGCTGGCCGCCGGCATCGGCCGGCTCGGCAAGGCGTTGAACGCCGCCGGCCTCGCCCACCGGCCGCTCGGCCGCGACGAGCTGCGCGCGGCGGTGGTCTCGGCCGCCGGCCTGGACCTCACGCCCGACCCGCCGGCCGAGACGTGGACCGGGCTGCGCGGCGGCGGGTGGACCCACCGTTGCCTGGCTCTCCGGGCCCGGCCGGACGCCCCGCTCGGCGCGCTCGTCGACGCGGTGACCTCGACCTCCGCGCCGTCGCACACGGTCGCCGCGGTGGTGCTGCCCGGCGGCCGTACGGTCGCGCCGCTGCTGCGGGTCGCCGCGATGGACAAGCACGTCGAGGCGCTCGTGCAGGTGGTCCGGGACGTGGCGCGGCGGTGCGGCACGCCGGCCCGTCCGCTCGACGGCCAGCACGGGCCGGGCGTCTGGGCGGCGACCCCGGCCGGCGCGCTGGTCGGCGGGAGCGGCCCGGTCAGGGCCGCAGGTTGACGATCCAGCCGTAGAGGCCGAGCACCCAGACGGCCAGCGGCACGAGCGCGATGATCAGCAGGATCTCGACGATGTCCAGGAGGCGACCCCAGACCGGCGAGATCGGCTTGCCGGCCACGGTGAGGCCGTAGATCAGGCTGATCACAGCGGCCAGCAGCAGGCCGCCCACGATCACACCGAGCCGCAGCGGCATGCTGCCGCCCGCGAAGGTGGCCGCCGCGGCCAGGCCGAGACCGACGGTGCCGGTCACGAGCACCGGCGTGCGCTGGGCGCGGCTGAGGAACGGCCGGGCCCGCAGCAGCGACAGCAGGGCCAGCGCCAGGCAGAGCAGCACCGCGGGGAGCCGGCCGTTGAGCGCGAGCACCACCTGCGCCCCGAGCACCACGAGCGAGACCGTCCACAGCAGACCGGTGAGGAACTCGTCGGCGCGCTCGCTGAGCTGGAGCACCCGGCGGCCGTCGACCGACTCGGTGTCCGTCTTGAGGTCGTCCGGGCCGGTCGGGATGGACGGCACGGGAAGCCGGGCCAGCCGGTAGGCCGACATGGGCAGCGCCGGCACGGCGCCGAACGCGACCGCGGCCACCACGGCCGCGGCGGCCGGCGCGCCGATGCCGAACGCCAGGCAGAGCACCGCGCCGAGGCCGGTGGCGACGCCGATCGCCACCGCGCCGAGGAAGAGCGGCAGCCGGTCGCCGACGGCGAGCGCGGCCACCGCGCCGAAGAGGACGACAGCGGTGGCGGCCAGCAGGACGTGCGGGCTGGCCAGCTCGGTGAGCGTCCGGTCACCGGCGAGCAGCAGCAGGCCGCCGACCGCCGCGTACGCGAGACCGACCATCGCGAGCGCCGCGCCCGTCCGGCTGTCGCCGGCGGCCCGGGAGAGCACCGCGGCGCTCACCAGCAGGGCCACCGCCACCAGCAGCGCGGCCAGCGCGGCGGGCAGTTGCGGCGGCCCGGTGAACAGCGCCGCCACCGCGCCGCCGGCGAGGGCCACCGCCGCGAACAGCACCGCGAACGACCGGGTCGTGGCGACCTGCCAGGCGCCGCGCCGCTGGTTGGTCGCTGTGGCGACCGCGTCCACCACGTCGTCGAAGACGACCTCCGGAGCGGACGCCGCGCGCGGGTTGAAGTAGAGCACCTCGCCGTCGCGGACGCCGAGCTGCGCGACCGTACGACCGCCGTCCAGCGGCTGCCCGCCGAGCCGGGCGAGGCTCCAGCCGCCGTGGCGGACGCCCTCGTCGGCCAGATCCTCGCCGGCGTAGCGCAGCAGCGTCGGCAGCAGGTCGGCGAGGGGCACGTCCGACGGCAGGGCGAGATCCATGCGGGTGCGCGGCGCCACGATGGTGATCCGGCTGAGACCACCGGTCGCTGTCTTCGTCGCCACTGTGGCCTCCTCGTGCTCTCCGAACGATCCCGTGGCCGCTGGCGTCACCCGTGGGTCCGCGACGCTCACGGGAGATTACCTACGATGGCAGCCACGTACGATGCCCACCCGACGGGTCTGGTTCGTCGCAGAACTTCATCCGGGCCGCTTCTGGGGAGGAGACAGCCGTGAGCACGGTGGTGTTCCGCCGGCTTCCGCGTCAGCCGGGACCGGCGTTGCCTCGGGGTGAGGTGCTGCTCGAATCGCCGCCCGAGCTGCCCGAGCAGACGCCCCGCGGGATGGGGCAGCTGCTCATGATCCTGCCGATGGTGTGCGGCGTCGGGGCGATGGCGTTCCTCTACGCCGGGCGCGGCGGCGGCATGATGACGTACGTCGCCGGTGGACTCTTCGGCGTCTCGATGCTCGGGATGGCGATCGGTTCGCTGAGCAACGGCGGCAACGACAAGGCGGAGCTGAACGCGGACCGCCGCGACTACATGCGCTACCTCGCCCAGATGCGCAAGCGCACGCGGCGCGCCGCGGAGCAGCAGCGGGCCGCGATGGCGTGGCGGCACCCCGAGCCGGACGCGCTCTGGTCGATCGCCGCGTCCCGCCGGCTCTGGGAGCGGCGGATCACCGAGGACGACTTCGGCGAGACCCGCATCGCCCTCGGGCCGCAGCGGCTGGCTGTCGAGATCGTCCCGCCGGAGACCAAGCCGGTGGAGGACCTGGAGCCGATGAGCGCCATCGCGCTGCGCCGGTTCGTCCGCGCCCACTCCACGGTTCCGGACCTGCCCACCGCGCTGTCGATCCGCGCGTTCAGCCGCGTGGTGCTGCGGGGTGACCGGGAGCCGGTGCTCGACCTGACCCGTGCCGCCCTCGGGCAGCTCGCCACGTTCCACGCCCCCGACGACCTCGTCATCGCGGTCGTGGCCGCGCCCGACCGGCAGCCGAACTGGAACTGGGTGAAGTGGCTGCCGCACGCCCAGCATCCGGCCCGCAGCGACGCGGCCGGCGCCCGCCGGCTGGTCTTCGCGAGTCTCGCCGAGGCCGAGGAGTCGCTCGCCGAGGACCTGGCCGGGCGGCCCCGGTTCGCCCCCGAGGCGAAGCCGCTCACGACGGCCGCGCACGTGGTGGTCGTGCTCGACGGCGGCGAGGTCTCGCCGACGTGCCAGCTCATGGGCCCGGGCCTGCTCGGCGCCACGGTCATCGACCTCTCCGGCACGGTGCCGCGCGACGCCGGCCGCTGGCTGCTCTGCCTCGACACGGGCGACGGCAGCTCCCTCGAACTGATCCGCGGCGCCTCCTCGTCGCGGCTGGGCCGGCCGGACCGGCTCAGCGCCAGCGCCGCCGAGGGGCTGGCCCGGCAGATCGCCCCGTACCGGCTCTCCCAGCAGCAGACCAGCACCGAGGAGCCGCTGGCCCGCAGCATGGAGCTGCCCGACCTGCTCGGCGTCGGCGACGCCGCGGCGGTGGACGTCCAGCAGACCTGGCGGCCGCGCAGCCACCGGGACCGGCTGCGCATCCCGCTCGGCGTGGGCCCGGACGGCAACGTGGTCGAACTCGACTTCAAGGAGTCCGCGCACGAGGGCATGGGCCCGCACGGCCTGGTGATCGGCGCGACCGGTTCCGGCAAGAGCGAGCTGCTACGTACGGTGGTCGGCGCGCTGGCGGTCACGCACTCCTCCGAGGAGCTGAACTTCGTCCTCGTCGACTTCAAGGGTGGCGCGACGTTCGCCTCGCTGGAGGCGCTGCCGCACACCAGCGCCGTGATCACCAACCTGGCCGACGAGCTGCCGCTGGTCGACCGCATGCGCGACGCGCTCGCCGGTGAGATGAACCGCCGGCAGGAGGTCCTGCGCGCGGCGGGCAACTACATCTCCCGCTTCGAGTATGAGAAGGCCCGCGCGGCCGGCGAGCCGCTGGACCCGATGCCCAGCCTGCTCATCATCTGTGACGAGTTCAGCGAGCTGCTCGCCGCGAAGCCGGACTTCATCGACCTCTTCGTGATGATCGGCCGGCTGGGCCGGTCGCTCGGCGTGCACCTGCTGTTGGCCAGCCAGCGGCTGGAGGAGGGCAAGCTCCGCGGCCTGGACACCCACCTGTCGTACCGGATCGGTCTGCGGACGTTCTCGGCCGTCGAGAGCCGGATCGTGCTCGGCGTGCCCGACGCGTACGAGCTGCCGAACGCGCCCGGTCACGGCTACCTGAAGACCGACACGAGCACGATGCTGCGGTTCCGGGCCGCGTACGTCTCCGGGCCGTACCGGGCGCCGGGTCAGCAGGCGTCCCGCTCGCAGGCGCTCGTGCAGCGCCGCATCGTGCCGTACGGGGTGAACTTCGTCCCGGTGCAGATCCCGCAGGTGCCGGTCGAGGCGGTGCCGGAGCCGGAGGAGCCGGCCGACGGCAAGGCCGTGGCCATGCTGGACGTGCTCATCGACCGCCTCAAGGGCCGGGGCCGCCCCGCCCACCAGGTCTGGCTGCCGCCGCTGTCGGAACCGCCGGGCCTCGGCGAGCTGCTGCCGCAGCTGGCGGTGCACCCGACCTTCGGCCTGTGCACCGCGAACTGGGCCGGCCGGGGCCGGCTGTCCGTGCCGGTCGGCGTGGTCGACCGCCCGTACGAGCAGCGGCGCGACCCGATGATGGTCGACCTCTCCGGCGCCGGCGGCAACGTGGTCATCGTGGGTGCGTCGCTGAGCGGCAAGAGCACCATGCTGCGGTCGCTGCTCGCGTCGCTCTCGCTCACCCACACCCCGCGCGAGGTGCAGTTCTTCTGCCTGGACTTCGGCGGCGGCGCGCTGCGCAGCCTCGAGGGGCTGCCGCACATGTCCGGTGTGGCCGGTCGGCGCGACACCGAGGCGGTGCGCCGGACGGTCGCCGAGGTGGTGGCCGTCATCGACGAGCGCGAGGCGCGCTTCGCCCAGTACGGCATCGACTCGATGGCCAGCTACCGGCGCCGCCGGGCGGCGGGCGAGTTCGGCGACGACCCGTTCGGCGACGTCTTCCTCGTGGTGGACGGCTGGAACACGCTCCGCCAGGAGTACGAGGAGCTGGAGCAGACCATCACCAACCTGGCCAACCGGGGGCTGGGTTTCGGCGTGCACGTGGTCATCACGGCGGTGCGCTGGGCGGAGATCCGGATCAACATGCGGGACCTGCTCGGCACGAAGCTGGAGCTGCGGCTCGGTGACGCGGCCGAGTCGGAGATCGACCGCCGGGCCGCGCAGAACGTCCCCGTGGGGTCGCCCGGTCGCGGTCTGACCCGGGAGAAGCTGCACTTCCTCGCGGCGGTCTCCCGGATCGACGGCCGGCGGGACGTCGAGGACCTGACCGAGGCGTCGGCCGCGCTGGCCCGGCACGTCGCGGAGAACTGGCCGGGCCGCCCGGCGCCGAAGGTGCGGTTGCTGCCGCGCAAGTTGCCGGTCGGCGAGCTGGCCCGGATCATCGACCGGTCGGTGCCCGGCCTGCCGATCGGCGTCAACGAGTCGGCGCTGGCACCGGTCTACCTCGACCTGGCCAACGAGCCGCACCTCACCGTCTTCGGCGACGCGGAGTGCGGCAAGACCAACCTGCTGCGGCTGATCGCCCGGGGCATCACCGAGCGGTACACGCCGGCCCAGGCGCGCCTGGTGATCGCCGACTACCGGCGGGGCCTGCTCGGCGCGGTCGAGGGGGACCACCTGCTCGACTACGCGCCGTCCAACCAGGTCTTCGCGCAGGGCCTCGGCTCGATCCGCAGCGCGCTGTCCAACCGGCTGCCCGGGCCCGACGTCACCACCGCCCAGTTGCGCGACCGCAGCTGGTGGAAGGGACCGGACCTGTACATCCTGGTCGACGACTACGACCTCGTGGCCTCGGGCGGCAACAACCCGCTCAGCGCCCTGCACGAGCTGCTGCCCCAGGCCCGCGACATCGGTCTGCACCTGATCATCACGCGGCGGGCGGGCGGCATCGCCCGGGCGCTCTACGAGCCCGTGCTGCAACGCCTGCGCGAACTGGACACGCCGGGCCTGCTGATGTCGGGCAACCGTGAGGAGGGCGCGGTCTTCGGCGCGCTGCGGCCCAGCCCGCAGCCGCCCGGCCGGGGCACGCTCGTACGGCGGCGCGACGGTCAGCAGCTGATCCAGACCGCGTGGTCCGAGCCGGCGTAGCGGGGCGTGGTCGCGTCGGTCTGTCCTGGTAACGTGCGGCACGAAGGTCGTGTTGCGCACACTGTGGACGCTTGGTGACCGTGCGGTGACCCGATCGCGGGCGGTTGAGGGGCAGGTCGCGGCCTCGGTCGGGCCGTGGCCGGCGTCCCCGTCGATCGACGGGATCCAGGTCGGTCCATCGGCCGCGGGCGGATCAGGGCTGCGCGCGCTGGACACGTTCCGCTACGGTCTTCACAGGAGTGTCCGTCGGTGGGGTGTTTCGCCTTGCCGCGGGGGAGGGCGCGGCGGATCCGCCGCCACAGGATGACGGAAGGGTGTGAAGCATGGCGTTCGAGGTCGAAGCTGCGACTCTGCATACCGCCGCGAGTGACGTGCGGTCCACGCGCAGCGAGGTCGACGGCGAGCTGAAGAAGCTGTGGAACGTGGTCGACGATCTGGCCATGGCCTGGAAGGGGCAGGCGTCCACGGGCTTCCAGTCGCTCATGCAGCGCTGGAACGAGGACACCGCGAAGTTGCTGACGGCGATGGACGAGATCGCCGACCTGCTCGACAAGTCGGGGACGACGCACCAGGTCAACGACGAAGAGCAGCAGCAGATGCTGGACAAGTTCCACTCTGCTCTCAACCCGTGACCCGCGATCAGGAGCAGAGGAGGAATTCGTGACGATCAAGGTTGACTACGCGGTCCTCGAGAGCGCCAACCAGCAGATGCAGGGCATCTCGCGGACCATCGACGAGAAGCTGGACACGCTGCGCCAGATGCTGTCCAAGCTGCAGTGGGAAGGTGAGGACCGCACCGCCTACGAGCAGCACCAGGCCCAGTGGGACTCGGCGGTCCGGGACATCAACCGGATCCTCAACGAGATCGGTGGCGCGGTCGGCATCGCCCGCGAGAACTACGTCTCGACCGAGATGAGCAACTCCCAGGTCTGGGGTGGGGGCGGCCGCCCGGGTCGCGGCTGATCCAGAGTTCGCGCGGCTCCGGTCCGGTTCGACCGGACCGGAGCCGCGGTGCGTTGCGAATCCACACCGGTCCTGGGGGAAGCCATGTCTGCCCGGAAGCGTCTCCGATCCGTCACCCGGTCGGCCTGCGCCGTGTTCGCGCTGGTGGCCGCGGTCGGTGTCGGCCCCGTGGTGGCGCCGGCTCCGGCCCGCGCCGCCGACACGGTACGCGACCTCCAGTGGCACCTCGACGCCCTCAAGATCCCTGAGGCGCACCGGCTCACGAAGGGGCGCGGGGTCACCGTCGCGGTGATCGACAGCGGTGTCGACGCCGGTCACCCCGACCTGCGGGGGCAGGTGCTGCGCGGGCGCGGCTTCGGGGCGGGCGCCGCCGCCGACGGCCGGACGGACCCGGACCGGGAGGCCGGCCACGGCACCGGAATGGCCGGCATCATCGCCGGCCGGGGCGGTGGCGACATGCACGCGCTGGGCATCGCCCCCGAGGCGAAGATCCTTCCCATCGGCCTCGGCGACGGCGGCCTGCGGGAGGCGCCGACCGGGGTCCGCTGGGCGGTGGACAGCGGTGCCGACGTAATCAACCTGTCGCTCGGCGCCCACGGCGACGACCCGGAGATGGTCGAAGCGGTCCGGTACGCGCTGGGCAAGAACGTGGTGGTGGTCGCCTCCACCGGCAACCGGGACAGCGGCTACCGCGAGATCCCCGTGCCGGCCAGCGTCCCCGGCGTCCTCGCCGTGGGTGGCGCGACCCGGTCCGGCGGGCTCTGGGACGGCACCGTGACGGGCCCGGCGATGGCCATCTCCGCGCCCGGCGAGGACATCATCGCCCCCGCACCGTCCGCCGCCTCCCCGAACGGCTACCTCGTCTCCGACGGCACGAGCAACTCGTCGGCCATCGTCTCCGGCATCGCCGCGCTGATCCGCGCCCGCTATCCGGACCTGGACGCCGCCAACGTGGTGAACCGCCTGGTGGCCACCGCACGGGACCGGGGCCCCAAGGGCCGCGACCCGGAGTACGGCTTCGGCTCGGTCGACGTGATGGCGGCGCTCACCCGGTCCGTGCCGGCCGTGCAGGCGAACCCGCTGGCCGCAGCCGCCGGCGCGTCGGCGAGCCCGGGCGCGCCGACCGGTGAGGCTGAGGGGAAGGACGACGACGGGCCGGCCGTGTCGATCGGGCTGGCCGACAACGCCGGCATCCAGATCGTGCTCTGTCTGCTGGCCGTGCTCGTGGCGGTGGCGGTCGTCGTGATTCTCCTCGTGGTGAACCGTCGCTCCCGTCGCCGGGCGCGGGCCGGGGCGCCGCCCGGCGTCCAGCGGCCGGGCCAACCCGTCCCGGGCGTGTACCCGCCGCCGGGGACGTACCAGCCCCACCCGCCGCACGGCGGGTTCCGGCCGCCGCCCGGGCCGCAGCCCTATCCGACCGCGGCGCCGGGGCAGCATCCGTACCCGCCGGCGCCGGGCCAGCACCCGTACCCACCCGCACCGGGTGGCCCGCCCGTGACCGCGCCGCCGTACGGGCCGCCGCACCAGCCGGGCCCACCGGGTCCGGTGCCGCCCACGCCGCCGGGAACACCGCCGACGGACCCGCAACCGCGCCAGTGACCAGAGCGTTCAGCCGCGTCAGGGGAGGACAGCGATGAGCGACGAGAACGACCGGGTGGAAGTCCGGATGCCGGTCAACATGCCGATCAACCCGACCATGCCCTTCGCCGGGGACATCCGGGGGATCAGCTACGACAAGACCGGTGTCGACCAGGCCGAGACGCCCAGCGGCCTGGTGGCCGGCTCGGGCGAGGAGGGCGTGAAGACCGAGTGGGACGCGGGCACGCTCGACTCCGCCATCGACTGGCTGGAGACGCACGCGAACTACCTCCACCGGCTCTCCTACGACATGGTCGAGATCAAGGACAAGCTCGGCGGCGACCAGGGTGTGGCCGGCCAGGGCACGCTCGGCGGCTTCTTCTACGCCGGTGAGCTGGCCAAGGCGCACGGCCAGCTCTACACGAGCACCGAGAGCGGGTTGCGCAGCCTTTCCGAGAGCCTGTACGACGCGGCGGACGCCCTGCGTACGGTCAAGCGCAACTACGAGGACGCCGAGGGCGCCAACGCCATGACGGCACAGGAGATGCAGCAGGCCTTCGCCAACGCCGCGCGTGGCAACGGCGACCAGTAGAGCGGGGAGACGGGGAGATGGGCGACAAGAGCTGGGAGGAAATGGCCCGGGAGGTGCTGGTGGCCGGCCGGCCGGCCGACGTCCAGAGCGCCGCTCTCGGCTGGAAGGAACTGGTCAAGAACCTCGGTGAGGTCAAGGAAAGCCTCGAGAAGAACGTGAAGGACCTCGGCGCGGTCTGGAAGGGCCCGGCGTACGAGGCGTTCAAGTCGCACATCGAGGGCCTCGCCAAGCAGGCCGGCAACCTCCAGGACGACATCGACAAGCCGGGCCGGGGCAAGGTCAGCATCGTCACCACGTTGGAGACGGCGGCCCGGCAGTTGGAGTCGGCGCAGAACGAGATGCCGATCCCGGCGGCCTGCGTGGGTGACGTGCTGGCCGCGCGGAACGGCGAGATCACCCTGGGCATCGGCATGTTCGAGACGAAGGTCAAGGCCGACCTGATGGGCAGTTGGCCCGTCGAGCAGCTGGGCAAGCTCGGTGACTGGGTGACCGGCTGGTTCTCCGACAAGGAGGGCGAGGCCCGTAAGGTCTACGACGAGGTCAACGGCCACTTCCGGGACCGGACGATGGAGGCCCCCGGGCGGACGTCGACCTACGGCCAGGACAACACGACGCCCGAGGTGCCCAACCTGGACACCGGCGGCGGCAACAAGGGCAACATCGGCTCGGTGCCGAACCTCGGCGACAAGATGCCGAAGACTCCCGGCGTCGGCGACATGCCGACCGTGAAGCCCGAGGGGCTCCCGGAGACCGCCAAGCCTCCGGGCATCGGCTCGGGCGCCCACCCCGATCTGTCCAACAACTACCCGAGCACGGGCGGTGTCGGGTCCGGCGGCGGAGCCGGCGGCTACCCGAGCACTGGTGGGCTTCCCGGCGACTACGGCACCGGCCTGGCCGGCGCCGGCGGTGGCACGGGGACGATGCCCGGTCTCGGCTCGGGCGGGCTCGGCACCTCCGGCCTCGGCTCCGGTGGCGGCCTGGGTGGCGGTGGTCTGGGCGGCGGCGCCGGGGCGATCCCGGGTGGTGGTGCGCTGGGCCGTGCCGTGAGCCCCGGCATGCCGCCCATGATGGGCGGTGGCATGGCCGGTGCCGGCGCCGGGGGCGCCCGTGGCGGTGGCCGTGGCATGGGTGGCCGTCCCGGCGCGGGCATGATGCCCGGCATGGCCGGCGGCGCCGGTGCGGGTGCCGGCCGCGGCGCCGGCGGCAAGGGCGGTCCGGGTGCGCGGGGCGCGGGTGCCCGGGGCGGCGGGATCGCCGGCATGGGCGGCGGCCACGGCGCCGGCTACGGCGAGGAGGAGAGCGCCCGCAACACCTGGCTGGAGGAGGACGAGGACGTCTGGGGCGCCGACGAGGGCGGCACCCCCGGCATCCTGCGCTGACCGGTCGACCCGAGCGCCGTCCGACCTGCGCGGTCGGGCGGCGCTCGCCGTTTCCACGGCCCTGCCGACAGGTCGACGACGAGCGTGATGCCCGCGGGTCAGCCCGTGACCGCAGAGTCCACGTTGGACGGCCGGCGTCCGGGGCGCCAGCCGCGCCGCCGGCCCCGGGTCACGATCGGCTTCACGGCGAGCAGCATGGCGGCGAGCAGCGCGCCGACGACCGCCACCCAGACGGCCACGGCCCGCTGCCAGTCCAGGGGGTCCTCTGGCGCGGTGGGCGCGGGCATGGCGGGGGGCGGCGGGCCGCTGCGGGTGCCGAGCACCGTCGTCACGGCCCGGTAGGGGTTCACCATCCCGTACCCGACCTGGGCGTTGTGGCCCTCCGGCGGGTTGTCCGCCGTCCTGGTGAGCCGCTCGGAGATCTGCTGCGGGGTGAGGTCCGGGTGCGCGGCGCGGACGAGCGCCACGACCCCCGAGACGTACGCGGCCGCGAAACTCGTCCCGCCCTCGGGCTGCGGGAGGTAGCCCGAGCCGCCCGGCGCCGGGCCGATGAGGTTGAGGCCGGGGCCCGCGATGTCGACGTAGTTGCCGCTGACCGAGGTGCCGACGTGCTCGCCCTGCTCGTTCATCCCGGCCACCGCGATCACACCCGGGTACGCGGCGGGGTAGGCCATGTAGTTCTGCTGGTCCTTCTGCAGGTTGCCGGCGGCGGCCACGAGGACGACCCGCTTGCTGAGGGCGTACTCGACGGCGGCGGCCAGTTCCGGCCGGGGCAGGGTCACCAGCGACAGGTTGATGACGTCGGCGCCGTGGTCGACCGCCCAGCGGATGGCCTTGGCGATCTCGGCGGGCAGGGCCTCGTCGTCGGGCGCGCGCTGCTCGGCGAGCACCCGGATCGGCAGGATCCGGGCCTGCGGGGCGATGCCCGTGAAGGGGACGTTGGTGTCGGCCCGCCCGGCGATGATGCCGGCAACGGTGGTGCCGTGCCCCACCAGGTCGCACTGGCCCTGGTTGGACGGCAGGTTGTTGAAGTCGGCGCCCTCGCGCACCTGGCCCTTGAGCAGCGGGTGGGTGGCCGAGACGCCGGAGTCGACCACGGCGACGGTCACGCCGGAGCCGCGGGAGAGCGGCCAGACCGACGAGGGTTCCAACCGCTTCAGCGCCCACGACATCTCGGTCGGTGCTGCCTGGCCCTGCGGGCCGCAGGTCGGGGCCGCCGCGGCCGGTGACGGTGGAACGGTGACGGTGGCGAGCAGGACGGTGACGACTCCACAGAGGACCATCCGGACGCCGCGTCCGGTGCGACGGGCCGCTCCGCTCCCGTCCAGCCGCAAGCTCTCGCGCACGCCGTGAGACTACCGCCGTCGCGCCCACGGCGCGGACACGAGTGCCGTGCCCACGCCACCCCCTCCGCGATCTTGCAGTTTCGGCCCCTGTTCTGCGGCTAATGTCCCGTTCGCCGGGGCACTAAGTGCAAGATCGCGGGGGAGATTCGGTGAACAGGGCCAGCAGGGCGCCGACCTCCTGGTCGGCCTCGGCGGGATGGCGGAAGCGGCCGGTCGGGTTGATCGTGTACTGGTTGCGCCGGCCCACCCGCGTACGGCTGAGGTAGCCGCCGGTCTCCAGGTCGTTCACGATCGCCTGCGCGGCGCGCTCGGTGACGCCGACCTCCTCGGCCACGTCGCGTAGCCGAGCGGTGGGGTTGCGGGCGATGGCGAGCAGCACGTGTCCGTGGTTCGTGAGGAACGTCCAGTTCCGGGGGCCTCCGTACCCGCTCTCCGTCGTCGCCATGGCCGCCATCGTAGGGCCCGCGACCGGTCCGTGCCCGTTCCGTCGCCTCCGGCCGGAACCTGCCCGCACACCACCGCCACCGCCATCGTTACCGGTCCTGGAATACCTGAAATCCAAATCACGTATCCCTTGACGTACCTTGCGGCGGGTGTGACCGTTGACCACGGCCTGCGACCGTGGCCGCGGGCACCCAGGGCGACCGTGTGGGGATCGAGGTGCGGGATGAGCGGAACGGGACCGGCCGGGGTGTACCCGGGCGCGGGCAGACCAGGCTTGGAGGCCGGCGCGGTGCCGCCCAGGCCGGAACAGGCGCTCGCGGAACTGGTCGCCGGCAACCGCCGCTTCGTGACCGGTGCTCCCCACCACCCCAACCAGGACGCCGGCCACCGGGCCGTGGTCGCCGACGGCCAGCACCCGTTCGCGGTGATCGTCGGCTGCTCCGACTCGCGCCTCGCCGCCGAGATCATCTTCGACCGTGGGCTCGGTGACCTCTTCGTGGTCCGCACGGCCGGGCACACCACGGGCCCGGAGGTGCTGGGCAGCGTCGAGTACGCGGTGAGCGTGCTGGGTACGCCGCTGGTGGTCGTGCTCGGGCACGACTCCTGCGGTGCGGTGCAGGCGGCGCGGGAGGCGGACGCCACCGGCACGCCCCCGCCGGGGCACCTCGGCGCGGTGGTGGACGCCGTGGTGCCGAGCCTGCGCCGCGCGGCGGCCGAGGGCGTGGACGACGACATCAACGCGATAGTCGACATCCACATCGCACAGACCGTCGAGGCTCTGCTGGACAACTCAACCGTGCTGGCCGCCGAGGTCGCGGCCGGGCGGTGCGCCGTGGTCGGCATGTCGTACCGGCTCGCGGCCGGCGCCGTCCACCAGGTCGCGGCCGTCGGCCCGGTCCCGGCCGCCTGAGCGGCCTTTCGACGCGTACGCGAAAAGGGCCGCCCCGCGACCTGCGGGACGGCCCTTTCTCGCGTGGTCGCTACAGCAGCGACATGTGTACGTGGTCGGTGTGGTTGGACGGCCCGCTGTACGACTTCCAGCCGGTCGCCGGGAACCAGATCTGCCGGTTCCAGATCACGTAGTAGATGCCGAGCCGGTCCGCGTTGCGGATGAGGAACGCGGCGAGGTTGTTGCCGTACATCCGCGTGTCGTTGTTGTGCCACGGCGAGAAGCCGCTCTTCTGCAGCGACCAGTCGCAGGCGCGGCCCTTCGGGTGCTCCCAGGGCCCACCCGGTCGGTAGCAGCCGACGAACCGGTTGAAGCCGGCCCGCTTGACCTCCTTGTACGCGTGCAGCGTGCGGGGGGTGATGCACCCGGAGGTCGTGGGGTCGTTCTCGCTGCACGACTCCGGTTTCCAGTCGCCGTCGGCGTCCCGGCCGGGACCGACCCGCGCCACGGGGGACGTGGCCGACACCAGGCCGCCGGTGAAGCCCTTCCCGCCGACCAGGGCCAGGGCCTTCTCCGCCTCACGCTTCTGCTTGGCCATGATGGCCGTCTGCTTCTGCTGCTCGCGTACCTCGGTGTCGATCGCCAGCTTGGCGAGCTCGGCGCGGCTCTTCACCGCGTTGATCCGGGCCAGCTTCTCCGAGTTGATCATGTTGAGCTCGTCGAGACCGGTGGCCCGCTCCACGAAGGAGTCCGGCGAGTCGCTCCCCAGGAGCATGGCCACGGCGCCGATCCGCCCGGTCCGGTACGACTGGGCCGCGATCTCGCCGACCTGCGGCGCCAGCGCGTCCAACTCGTCCTGGGCCCGCTTCACCTCGCGGGTCAGCTCCACCTGGCGCTTCTTGGACTTGTCCAGCTTCGCCTTGGCGGCCGAGTAGTTGCGGTTGGTCGTCTCGATGAGGTCGTTGAGCAGCGGAGGATCGTCGTCCTCGTGCCCGGACGGGGTGTTCGGTGTCGGCGCCGCGTACACCGGGGCGGGCCCGGCGAGCACGGTGAGCGCGGCGATCACGGCCACCACAGGTGTCAACCAGCGGCGTAGGGGTGCCGTCACAGTGTTCCCTTCCGTCGACCGCCGACCGGGTTAGCTGACGGGTTCGGGGCGGAAGTGGCCCCTACCGCTCGCGCGGATTCACCCCGGGTACCTGGGTTCCCGGCTCGCCGGGTGGCGATTGGGCGGTGGCACCGCAGGCGCCGCTGCGCGCCTTCGGCGGTGACCGACGGCGAGGTTACCCGAGAGTGCTCGTGGGGATCTACGTCCGGATGCCGACTAAAAGCGTCATTTCGCCATTGCGCTGGGTGACGAGTGACGCAGTCGGCAGGACCTCGGACCGGCGTGCTCACGCTGAGGAGTGTCACCATGCGCTGTCCGTGCTCCTGTCTTGGTCGGGCCACCGGTCGGAGGCGGCGGGGGGCGGTGTCGAAGCGCGGCCGGATCGCGCGGCGCTCAACGCTTCGAGCGTCTCGGCCCGGTCGCGCGACGGTCGGGGGGCGGGGGGTGGTGCGGGCTCGCCGGCCGGCGAGCCGGGCGTCTGGCGGCCCGCCGTGGTCACCAGGGCCGCGAGCCCGGTGGTCAGCGGTACGGCAGCGATGAGACCCAACGTGGCGACCGCGCTGCGGACGATCTCCTGGGCCAGGAACTCGCTCGTGAGGAGCTGACCCACCGGGCGGGAGTCGGCGGTGAGCAGGAGCAGCAGCGGCAGTGAGGCGCCGGCGTACGCGAGCACGATGGTGTTGACGGTCGACGCGATGTGCGCCCGGCCGACGCGGGTCGCGGCGCGGTAGAGCTGGAGTCGGGACAGGGTCGGGTTCGCGTGGGCCAGCTCGGTGACCGTCGCCGCCTGGGTGACCGTCACGTCGTCCAGCACGCCGAGCGAACCGATGATGATGCCGGCCAGCAGCAGGCCGTGCAGGTCCACGTCGGCCTGGAACATCGACAGGGTGGTGGCGTCCTCGCTGCCGAAGCCGGTCAGGTGCGTGGCGGCGGTGGCCACCGTGCCGAGGATCCCGGTGAGCACGAGGCTGCCGAGGGTGCCGAGCACGGCCACCGAGGTCTGCGCGGTGACACCGTGCGTCAGGTAGAGCACCACGAACATGATGAGCGCGGCCCCGACCACCGCGACCAGCAGCGGGTCGCGGCCCGCCCCGATCCCGGGGAGCACGAAGGTGAGCAGGATGGCGAAGCTCGCCGCCAGGCCGGCCAGCGCGGCCAGGCCACGCCACCGGCCGAACGCGACGATGGCGACCGCGAAGATCACCGCCAGCCAGACCAGCGGCGTGCCGCGCTGGTGCTCGGCGATGTTCCACATGACCGACGAGGGATCGGCCGGGTCGGACAGCTCCACGAGGATGACCTCGTCGCCGACGTCGACGGTCGGCGCGCCGGGCCCGGCCGGTACGGGCGTCTCGACCTGCTGGCCGACCGCCGGGCCGCTGTCCACCCGCACGGCCACCGTGCCGCACCGCTCCGGACGCGTCCCGGGCGCCCCCTCCGGTTGCTCCGGCGTGGGCGGGCACGGCTCGGTCACGACCCGGGTGACGGTGCCGTGGTGGCGTGGCGGATCGGTGGCGTCGGCCGGCTCGGGGGCGTTGCGCGGCCAGAGCATCAGGGCCGCGACCACGGTGGCGAGGACGAGAGGGACCACCGTCGCGATGAGGATCCGTCGCACCCTCGGCGGGGCGGACGGAGCGGGACGGGTGTGGTCGGCGCCCAATGCGAGTCTCCCAACGAATCCGGGGCGGGGTACGTGCCGGCGGGGCGATCGGTTCAGTGGGGTGGCACGACCGTCGCGGCGGGCGTCCCGGCTGACCGTGGGGTGAGCGCGTGGTCACGTACCGCTGCCCGGCGGGGCGAAAGGCCCGGGTCGGCGGTGACGGACGGCGCGCCCGCCCGGCGGCGCGAGCGGGCCGGGCGGTGCGGGATCCGGGGAGCCATCGTCGGAATGCTAACCAGGCGGACCCGCCGTCGCAGGTCGCGCGGGCCGGTGTCGGGTGGGCGGATCGATGCGGGGCTCAGCCGCGCTTCATGAGGCGGCCGACGGCGGCCATCATCTCGGTGGCCATCTCGTCGGCGCGACCTTCGGCCGCTCCCTCGTGCATGCAGTGCCGGGCGTGCCCGTCGAGCAGCCCGAGGGCGACCTTGTCCAGCGCGGCCTGGATCGCGGAGATCTGCGTGAGCACGTCGATGCAGTAGCGGTCGTCGTCGACCATCTTCTCGACGCCACGCACCTGCCCCTCGACGCGCCGGAGCCGCGCGAGCAGCTGGTCCTTGCTGGCGGTGTAGCCGCGGATCGGAGTGGGTGTGGTCATGTCGACAAGGATAGCGTACCCCCAGGGGGTATGGTACGGTCCTCTGGTGCCGATACCCCCGCCCGGTATCGGTGCGCCGACAGGGCAGGAGTCCGCCTCTCGCTACCCCTGGGGGGTATAGGGTGGGTGGGGAAGGAGAGATCCGATGGTCACCACGACGTACCAGGTGCAGGGCATGACCTGCGGCCACTGCGTGAGCGCGGTGAGCGCCGAGGTAGGCGCCATTCCGGGCGTGAACGACGTCCAGGTCGACCTGGCCAGCGGCCAGGTCACCGTCACCAGCGAGGACGCGCTGGACACCGCTTCCGTGCGCGCCGCCGTCGACGAGGCCGGCTACGACCTCGTCGACGCGTGACCGGCGCCTGAGTCTGATCGAGGTACCACCATGAACACCACGATGAAACTGAGCGGCTTCGCCCTCGGCCTCGCGGCGGTGTTCGGTGCGGCGTACGGGGTCGGCCGCGTGGCCGGCCCCGTGACCCCCGCCGCCGCCGAAGCCGCCCACGACGGCAGCGCCGACACCGGACACGGCACCACGGGAGACACCGGACACGGTGGCACGGAGGGTGCGTCCGAGCACCTGCCCGGCGGCCTGCTGGTCTCCGACCGCGGCTACACCCTCACACCGGTCGCCGCCCCGGCCGGCGAGTTCGCCTTCCGGATCACCGGCCCCGACGGCCGGCCGGTCACCGCGTACGACGTGGCGCATGACAAGCGCATGCACCTGATCGTGGCGCGACGCGACCTCTCCGGCTTCCGGCACGTGCACCCCGATCTCGACCCGGACGGCACGTGGCGGGTCGCCTCCCCGCTCGACGGGCCCGGCGCGTGGCGGGCGTTCGCCGACTTCACGCCCACCGGGGGCGAGGCCCTGACGCTCGGCGTCGACGTGACCGTGCCCGGCCCGCTGACCGCCCGGCCGCTGCCGGCGCCCGCGACCAGCACCACCGTCGACGGTTACACGGTCACCCTGGCCGGCGACCCGCAGCCCGGTCGCACCGCCGAGGTGACCCTGACCATCAGCCGTGACGGGAAGCCGGTCACCGACCTGGAGCCCTACCTCGGGGCGTACGGCCACCTGGTGGCGCTGCGCCAGGGCGACCTCGCGTACCTGCACGTGCACCCGGACGGGGAGCCCGGCGACGGGCGGACCGCGCCCGGCCCGGCCGTGACGTTCCTCGCCGAGGTGCCCTCGGCTGGCGCGTACCGGCTCTACCTGGACTTCAAGCACGGCGGCGCGGTCCACACCGCGGAGTTCACCGTGGTGGCCGGCGCCACGGCGGCCGCCGCCCCGCCCACCACCACCTCCACCCCGGGCACACCCGCACCGACCGGCGAGGCCGGGCACGGCACGCCCGGCCACGGGCACAACTGACGGGAGCCGTGATGACCACCACCAGCAGCACGCCGCTGCCGACGGCACCGAACCAGATCGAGCTCTCGATCGGCGGCATGACCTGCGCCTCCTGCGCCGCCCGGATCGAGAAGAAGCTGAACCGGATGGACGGGGTGTCGGCCAGCGTCAACTACGCCACGGAGAAGGCGACCGTCCGGTACGCCGACGAGATCACCCCGGACGACCTGATCGCCACCGTGGAGAAGACCGGCTACACGGCCAGCCTGCCGCCGCCGCCCGCACCGGCGGGCGCGGCGCCGGCCGCGGCGCCGGTCGACGAACTGCGGGGCCTGCGTAACCGCCTGTGGGTCTCCGCCGCGTTGAGCGTTCCGGTGGTCCTTCTGGCGATGGTGCCGGCCTGGCAGTTCGACTACTGGCAGTGGCTGTCGCTGACCCTGGCCGCCCCGGTGGTGGTCTGGGGTGGCCTGCCGTTCCACCGCGCCGCGCTCATCAACCTGCGGCACGGCGCCGCCACCATGGACACCCTGGTCTCGGTGGGCACGCTCGCCGCGTTCGGCTGGTCGCTCTGGGCGCTCTTCCTCGGCGACGCCGGGATGCCCGGCATGACGCACCCGTTCCGGTTCGACATCACCCGCTCCGACGGGGCCGGGAACATCTACCTGGAGGCGGCGGCCGGGGTGACGGTGTTCATCCTCGCCGGCCGCTACTTCGAGGCCCGTTCCAAGCGGACCGCCGGCGCCGCCCTGCGCGCCCTGCTCGAACTCGGCGCGCGGGACGTGGCCGTGCTGCGCGACGGCGCGGAGACGCGGATCCCGGTCGACCAGCTCGCCGTGGGCGACCGGTTCGTCGTCCGGCCCGGAGAGAAGATCGCCACCGACGGGGTGGTCGAGGAGGGCACCAGCGCGGTCGACGCCAGCATGTTGACCGGCGAATCCGTGCCGGTCGAGGTGGGTCCCGGCGACAGCGTGGTGGGCGCGACCGTCAACGCGGGAGGCCGCCTCGTGGTGACCGCGACCCGGGTCGGCGGTGACACCCAGCTCGCGCAGATGGCCCGCCTGGTCGAGCAGGCCCAGAGCGGCAAGGCGGCCGTGCAACGGCTCGCGGACCGGATCTCCGGGGTGTTCGTCCCGATCGTGATCACGCTGGCCATCGGCACGCTGGGCTGGTGGCTCGGCACCGGAGCGGGGCCGACGGCCGCGTTCACCGCGGCGGTCGCCGTGCTGATCATCGCCTGCCCCTGCGCCCTCGGCCTGGCGACCCCGACCGCGTTGCTCGTCGGCACCGGCCGGGGCGCGCAGCTCGGCGTCCTGATCAAGGGACCGGAGGTGCTGGAGAGCACCCGGAGGGTCGACACCGTGGTGCTGGACAAGACCGGCACCGTGACCACCGGGCGGATGACCCTCGTGGACGTGCTGCCCGCCGAGGGCACCGACGCCGACGAGCTGCTCCGCGTGGCGGGCGCGCTGGAGTCCGCGTCCGAGCACCCGATCGCGCGGGCGGTCGCCGCCGGCGCCGCCGAGGCCGGTGCGCTGCCGCCGGTCACCGACTTCGCGAACGTCGAAGGGCTCGGCGTGAGCGGCACCGTCGAGGGGCGCGGCGTGCTGGTGGGCCGGCTCCGGCTGCTGCGCGAGCGCGGGTACGCCGTACCCGCGGAGGTGGAGAGCGCCGCGACCGCCGCGGAGGCCGCCGGCCGGACGGCCGTGCTGGCCGGCTGGGACGGCCGGGTCCGCGGCGTCCTGGCGGTCGCCGACGTGGTCAAGCCGACCAGCCCGGCCGCCGTGGCACGGCTGCGCGACCTCGGCCTGCGCCCCGTCCTGCTCACCGGCGACAACGAGACGGTCGCCCGCGCCGTGGCCGCCGAGGTCGGTATCGACGAGGTGATCGCCGAGGTCCTGCCGGCCGACAAGGTCGACGTGGTCGCCCGCCTCCAGCGCGAGGGCCGGACGGTGGCCATGGTGGGGGACGGCGTGAACGACGCCGCCGCGCTGGCGCAGGCCGACCTCGGCCTGGCCATGGGGACCGGCACCGACGTGGCGATCGAGGCGTCCGACCTGACCCTGGTCCGTGGTGACCTGACCGCCGCGGTGGACGCGATCCGGCTGGCCCGACGCACGCTCAACACGATCCGGGGCAACCTGTTCTGGGCGTTCGGCTACAACGTGGCGGCCCTGCCGCTGGCCGCGGCCGGCCTCCTCAACCCGATGATCGCCGGCGCCACGATGGCCCTGTCGTCGGTCTTCGTGGTCGCCAACAGCCTGCGCCTGCGCCGCTTCCGGCCGGCCATGCCGGAAGCCTGACGCGCGGCGCCGGCACCGGCAGCCGCCGCCCCACGGGGTCGACCCGGCGAGGACGCACCCGTCCACGCCGGGTCGGCCGCCGTCACGGCGGGTCGATCCCCGTGGATCCCGATTGACCAGCGGGTGAGCGGGGTACCTCTCCGGCCGTAGCGACGTCTCGCAGGGAGGTTCGTCATGGGCATGGATGACAAGATCGGCAACGCGGCAGAGGACGCGGCCGGCAAGGTCAAGGAGCACACCGGCCGGGCCACCGACAACGAGCGGCTGGAGGCCGAGGGTCGCAACGACCAGGCCGCCGCCAACCTCAAGCAGGCCGGCGAGAAGGTGAAGGACGCCTTCAAGAGCTGACCATTCCGTACGCACGCCGGGCCGGTCCACACCGGCCCGGCGTGCCGTACGCCGGGGCCCCGCCCTCCGGCCGCCGACGTGTCCCGGCCTGTCGCCGGATCGTTGGCAGGACGAGGGACGCGCGGACGGGTCGAGCGGGGGACGCCCACCACGGACGGGAGAGGACGATGTCCCAGCGCATGCCGGCCGCCCGGCGGACCGCCGGTGCGGCCGTACTGTCTGCCCTGCTGGCGGCCCTGCTCGCCGGGTGCCAGGCGGCCGGCGACGAGCCGCGCGCCCCCGCCTCCGCCGGAACTCCCACGACCACGGCGGCCGCCCCGGCGACGCCGACCACCAGCCCGTCCGCGGTGACCGCCGCCAACACGGTCGAGGTGTGCCAGGCCGTCGACCGGCTCATCATCGAGGCCAGCCGGAAGATCGCCGCCGACTCCACCGCGGCCACCGAGCGGGAGCTGACCGGCGAGCAGATCACCGCCCAGCTCCGGGGGACGCTCGCGGACCTGGCCGACGAGGTGCGGTCACAAGCCCGTCGCGCACAGGACCGGGAGATCAGGAAGCTCGTCTCCGGCACTGCGGACCGCATCGACGCCGGTGCCCGGGCCGACCGCCCCGCCGCCTGGCTCGACGACACCTTCACCGGAATCCCGGCGACCCTGATGCGCGACTGCCGCCCCTGAGAGGGACGCCCGCTCTCCCTGGGACCCCCGTCGTCGGCCACCCCTGGGTGCCAACCCTGACTTCACCCTCGATCGCGGGCGCGACTCTGTTCATCGTGGACGCCGACCCGCTAACTTCCGTTTGCATGTGCAAGGGCTCGTCATGAGTGATCACCCGCCGCTGTCGGGAGACGACCTGGTGCGGGTGTTGGCCACCCTGGCCAACCCGCACCGGATGCGGGTGATCGCCGCGCTGGCCCGGGAGCGGGCGTACGTGAGCCGGCTCGCCCGGGATCTCGGGATCAGCCGTGCGCTCCTGCAGGTCCACCTGCGGAAGCTCGCGGCGGCCGGCCTCGTGTCCGCCCAGCTGGAGTTGTCGGAGGACGGGAAGGCAATGAAGTACTACGAGGTGACACCGTTCGTGCTCCGGCTCACCCCGGACACCATCGCGGACGCGGCCCGGACGCTGACCCCGTCGGACGCCACGGGCACGGACGGTGACGAGCGGTGACCGGCATGAGCGACCACGACTGGACCGAGGTGGTCGGGGCGATCGGCATCTTCGCCCTGCTCATCAGCGTGTTCACGGTGACCGTGGTGCAGGTCGCCAAGACACGGCGGGCACGGCTCGCCGGGGTCCACGAGGAGCGGTACCGCCAGCTCGCCGAGACGGCGGTCCGGCTCCAGGACAGCAACGACCGCCTGCTGGCCGCCCTGAACGGCCGGCTGGGATCGATGGAGGACCGGATGACGGCGCTGGAACGCGTCCTGCGGGACGTCGACTGACCCGGGCCCGGTGCCCCGGGCCGTCGAGCGGCAACTCGACGGCCCGGGTGGAAGCAGCATCGCCTCGCCCACGGGCGAGTTCTTCCCGCAATGCCCCTTCGAGGAGAGGACAGCATCTCGTGCTGCGCGTACGCAAATCCGTCGGCTGGACGCTGGCGGCCGCGACGGTCGTCGCGCTGGTCGGTGCCGGCGGCCCGCCCGCCGCCGCGGCCCGCCCGGCGCCCGAGCGGACCATCACCTGGCATCCCTGCGAGCAGGACCCCACCGCCGAGTGCGGGACGCTCTCCGTCCCGGTGGACTGGGACCACCCGGACGGGGAGCGCTTCGACCTGGCGCTCGCCCGAAGGGCCGCGACCGACCCCGCGGCCCGGAGCGGTTCGCTCGTGTTCGGCCCCGGTGGCCCCGGCGACAGCGGCGTGGACCGCGTGGTCACCGGCATCCGCCGGTTCGGCGACGACCTGCGCCGCCGCTTCGACATCGTCAGTTTCGACCCCCGTGGCACGGGTCGCAGCCACCCGGTGGTGTGCGCCACCGACCTGCTCGCCGCACAGCCGCAGGTGATCGCCGACGAGGCCGGGTTCGCCGCAGCCTTGGCGGGCAACGAGCGGCTGCGCGCCGACTGCCGGGCCCGGACCGGGCCGCTCGCCGACCACGTCGACACGATCAGCGCGGCGCGCGACCTGGACGCGATCCGGGCCGCCCTGGGCGAGCCCCGGCTGACGTTCCACGGCAGCTCGTACGGCACGCTCCTCGGGCTCCAGTATGCGGAGCTGTTCCCGCAGCGGGTGCGCGCCATGGTGCTGGAGAGCACGGTCGACCACAGCGTGGACACGCGGTCCTTCCTGGACACCCAGGCCGTCAGCGCGCAGGACTCGTTCGACGAGTTCGTGGCCTGGTGCGCGCGGGCGGAACGGTGCGCGCTGCACGGGCGGGACGTCCGTGCCGTGTGGGCCGGCCTCTGGGCCCGTGCCGAGCGGGGCGACCTCGCCGACCCCGACCGTCCCGGTGCCCGGCTGAGCCCGTACCTGCTGAGCCGGCTGGCCCAGCGGGCCTTCTACGGGCCGGACTGGCCGGGCCTCGCGGACGACATCCGCACCATGGAGTCCACGCCCGCCCCGGCGGACGCTGTGAGCACGACGGCGGGTGCGGCGGACACGGCCGTCGCGCCGTACCCCTTCGCGGTCTTCTGCCAGGACTGGTCGCTGCCGGTCCGCGACTACCGCGACTATGCCGGGCACCTGCGCCGGCTCGCACGGCTCGCGCCCGACCTCCGGTACCCGCAGGCCGTCTTCGCGGTCTCGACCTGCCTGGGCACCCCGACCCCGGTGCCGAACCCGCAGCACCGGCTCCGGGTACGCGCCGACGTGCCGCTGCTGCTGGCCGCCACCCGGCACGACCCGGCGAGCGGCTACAACTGGGCGACCAGCGTGGCCCGCCAGCTCGGGCGCCACGGCGTGCTGCTCACGTACGAGGGCTGGGGGCACGGCAGCTACACGACGAGCCCCTGCGTGGCCCGGGCGGTCGACCGGTACCTGCTCGACGTGGCGGTGCCGGCCCGGGGCGCCCGGTGCCCGGCCGTGGACCCGGTCGCCTGACGCGACGGTGACATCCGGCCGCCGCACCCACGGCGGCCGGACGTCACCGCTTCAGCGCAGCACCCGGTAGGTCACGTGGGTGACGGTCGGCCCGGCGACCACCGCGGCCTGTTCGAAACGCACGTCGCCCACGTCGTCGAGAAGGCGCTCACCGGCGCCGAGCACGACCGGGACGATGTGCAGCTGGAGGGTGTCGAGAAGGCCGGCCGCCAGGTACTGCCGGACGGTGCTCGCACCGCCGGCGACCATGACCGTCCCGTCGCCCGCCGCCGCCCGGGCCCGGTCGAGCGCCGAGTGGATGCCGTCGGTGACGAAGTGGAACTCCGTGCCGCCGGCCATCACCAGTGGTTCCCGCGGGTGACGGGTGAGCACGAAGACCGGGGTGTGGAACGGCGGCTCCTCGCCCCACCAGCCGCGCCACGTCTCGTCCCACGGCCCGTCGCCGCCGCCGAACATGCGCCGTCCCATGACGTACGCGCCGACGTCCCGGGTCATCTCGTCGACGACGTCGGCGTCCACTCCGGACTCGCCGCCGGGCAGCCCGTGCTGCGCCCGCCAGCTGTCCAGGCCGACGACCCACTCGTGCAGTTGCTCGCCGCCCCGGCCGAGCGGGTCCTGGAGGCTCTGCTCCGGCCCGGCCACGTAGCCGTCCAGCGAGATCGACAGTTGACTCGTCACCGTGCTCATGCGTCCGTCCTCATCGGTGGGTCGGTGGCCGCGAGCCGGGCGGCGCGCAGCTCCAGGTAGCGCTGTTCGGGAATGCTGGTGGTGGCCCGCGCCGCGGCCAGGTACGCCTCACGGGCGGCTCCGGTCTCGCCGGCCAGCTCCAGCAGGTGGGCGCGGACCGCGGCGAGCCGGTGGTGTCCCGCCGTACGGTCGTCCTCGGCGAGCGGCGCGAGCAGGGCGAGCCCGGCCCGCGGGCCCTGCACCATGGCCACCGCGACGGCCTGGTTGAGCGTGACCATCGGGTTCGGTGCGACCCGGGCGAGCAGTCGGTACAGCGCGAGGATCTGTGGCCAGTCGGTCTCGGCGGCCGACGGGGCCTCGGCGTGCACCGCGGCGATGGCCGCCTGGAGTTGGTACGGGCCCGGCGGTGACCAGGTCAGCGCCTCGGTGACCAGGGCGACGCCCTCCTCGATGGCCGCCCGGTCCCACCGGTCGCGGTCCTGCTCGGCCAGCGGCACCAGCTCGCCGCCGGGGCCGAGCCGCGCCGCCCGGTGCGCGTCGGTGAGGAGC
This sequence comes from Micromonospora costi, assembly GCF_003626655.1. Taxonomy (GTDB): domain Bacteria; phylum Actinomycetota; class Actinomycetes; order Mycobacteriales; family Micromonosporaceae; genus Micromonospora; species Micromonospora costi. Next base: position 1,934,031 of record NZ_RBAN01000001.1, on the reverse strand, counting down.
ATGAGCGCGAGCAGCCCGGTCACCTCGCCGTCGTCCGGGAGCAGCCCGTGCAGCATCCGGGTCAGGCGGATGGCCTCGCCGGTCAGGTCGGCGCGGTGCAGGTCCGGCCCGCTGGAGGCCGTGTACCCCTCGTTGAAGACGAGGTAGAGCACCTGGAGCACCGCGCCCAGGCGCTCGTCCCGCTCGGCGGGCGACGGCATGGTGAAGCGCGCCCCGGTCGCCTCGATCCGCTGCTTGGCCCGGCGGATCCGCTGGCTCATCGTCGCCTCGGGCACCAGGTACGCCCGGGCGATCTGCGCGGTGCTGAGACCACCGACCGCCCGCAGGGTCAGCGCGACCTGCGCCGACCGTGCGAGCGCCGGGTGGCAGCACAGGAAGAGCAGCCGCAGGGTGTCGTCGCCGGCCGGCGGCTCCGCGTCGGCCGCGGGAGCGACCGCGGCGTACGCGGGCTCGCGGACCGCCACCGCGATCTCGCGGTCGCGGCGGGCGTGTTCGCTGCGCCACTCGTCGGTCAGCCGGCGGGTGGCCACCGTGAGCAGCCAGGCGCGCGCGTTCTCCGGCACGCCCTGCTCGGGCCACTGGAGGGCGGCCGCGAGCAGCGCCTCCTGGACCGCGTCCTCGCACCGGTCGAACTGGCCGTGCCGGCGGACGAGCAGGCCGAGGACCTGCGGCGCGAGAGTGCGCAGCAGGTCCTCGACCTCGCGCGTCCCGGCGGTCACATCTCCGTCCCGGCCTCGTCCATGATCGGGCGGATCTCCATGACCCCGCCGTACCGGACGTCCGGCCAGCGCGCCGCGATCTCGGCCGCCCGCTCCGGGGTGTCGCAGTCGACCGCGAGGTACCCGGCGAACTGCTCCTTGCTCTCCATGAACGGCCCGTCGACGACCTCCGGGTGCCCGCCCGCCAGCCGGACGGTACGGGTCTGCGACGGGTCGGCGAGCGCCTGCCCGCCCACCAGCTCCCCGGACTCGGACAGCTCCTTCATGATCTCGTCGACCTCGCCGAAGAGGGCCACCCGGTCCTGCTCGGTCAGCTCCTCGACGAAACCGGGCCGGTTCCAGATCAACAGCATGTACTTCACGGTCTGCTCCTCGCGTCCAGGCCGCGCCCGTGATCGGTGCGGCTCACCGAGGGGTCGGAGCCGACGCCCCGTTCCCTACACCCGCCGAAAGAAAAATCCCAGAAATGTCGCCGCGCGGGGGACGGGCACGCCGGGCGGGATCAGCGCCGTCCTCGCCGGCCCCCGCGCACCTGCCGGTTCGGGGCGGTCCCGCGCACGTCCAGCGACGCCCGGTCGGCAGCCGCCGTGCCGGATGCCCAGCCCTCCACGTCCCGTACGGTCAGCCGCTCCCGGGTCACCCCCGGGAAGAGGGTCTCCATCCGTTCCCGCACCGCCTCGCCCCGCGCGGCGAGCACCGGCAGCAGCCGCTCGGCGCCGGCGGCCTCCGCCACCTGCCGGTTCGCCGCCTCGCTGACCGCCCGCAGCCGCTCGCCGATCCGGAGGGCGAACGCGTTGAGGAACGACTCGTCGTAGCCGCGGGTACGCCGCCCGGCCGCCCGCCGCTCGCCCCTGCCCCGCAGCATCGCGGCGGTGGCCTGCACGAGCAGGGAGGTGTAGAGCAGTTCGACCGCGGCCAGGTCGTCCGGCCAGCCGAGCACGGTGGCGAACCCGAGATCGGCCGACCAGACCGACTCGCAGCCGTTCGCCGCCGCCACCTCCTGCACGAGCAGCGCCTTGGCCCCGGCGTACGGGGCGTCGGCGTCGAGCCGTACGCCGCCGGGCCGGGAGCGCGGCTGCTCGGTGGCCGCCAGCAGCGCCTCGTCGAGGCGGTGCCGGGTGATCAGCTCCTGCGCCTTGCCGGTCAGGGCCTCGGCCTCGGCCGGGAAGGTGGTCGACTCGGCCTTGGCGAGCAGCGCCCGGACCCGGTCGAGGATCCGGGAGCCGGTGCCACCACCGGTCGGGCCGGTCAGTGCGGCGCCCGCGGCTCCCGGTGGCGGCCGGAGCACGGCGATCGGCGGCAGCCCGGCCACCAGCGCGAGCGCGTCGACCGCCTCCCGCAGCGCGGTCACCCGGTCCACCGCCTCCCGCCGCGCCCAGGCCGCGAGGTGCCGGCGGTCGTCGTCCCACCAGACGCGGGCGTCCAGATCGCGCAGCTGCGCGTCCCACCAGGACGGCACCGGGTCGGGCAGCTCGCGACGCTGCGCGGCCACGGCGTCGCGCAGCAGCCGGGCCGGCCGAACGCCCAGCCGGCGGTCCGCGACACGGGCCAGGTCGGCGGGCTGCCAGCCGCGCGGCCAGAGCCGCCCGACGTCGCGGGCCAGGCGGCGCAGGATCGCGGCGTCCACGTTGGCCGCGCCCTCCGTCCCGCCCGTGCCGACCACGAGCCGGTCCAGCTGCCGCTCCGCGAGGCGTACGTCGGTGCCGCGTACCGCCGCGACCGCGTCCGTGATCAGCTCCTCGGCGTCCGGCACGGCGTCGTCCCTCCTCGCTGGCGGGCCCGGGTGCCGCCACCAGGATCATGCCCGCTGCCGCCACCGGGCCGCTGCTCAGGTGGGCCGGTACTCCACCTCGGGGCGGCCGGGCGTGCCGTAGCGCGGGGTGCGGGTCACCCGGCCGGTGTCGGCGAGGTGTTCCAGGTACCGCCGCGCGGTGACCCGGGACATCCCGGCGTGCTCGGCCACCTCGGAGGCGGAGAGTCCGGGCCGGCGGCGCAGCACGTCCAGGACCGTGTCGAGGGTCTGCGCGCCGAGCCCCTTGGGGAGGGTGCCGGCCGCGGTCCCGCGCAGGGTCGCGAACATCCGGTCCACCTCGTGCTGCGCGGCCACCGCCCCGCCCGCCGACGTCTGCCGCCGGTACTCGGCGTACCGCTCCAGCTTGTCGCGGAAGGCGGCGAAGGTGAACGGCTTCAGGAGGTAGTGGGTCACGCCGAGCGCCACCGCGGCGCGCACCATGGCGAGGTCCCGGGCCGAGGTGATCGCCAGCACGTCGGCGTCGCTGCCCGCGGCCCGCATCGCGCGACAGACCTCCAGCCCGGGTACGTCGGGCAGGTGGAGGTCGAGCAGCACCAGGTCGACGGCGTCCTCCCCGGTGCGGCGCAACAGGCGCAACGCGTCCTGGGCGGTGTGCGCCACCCCGACCACGCGGAACCCGGGCACCCGCTCGGTGTACGCGCGGTGCGCCTCCGCGATCAGCTCCTCGTCCTCGACGACGAGCACCCGGATCTCGGTCACGAGGACAGCTCCGCGGGCACCGGCAACCGCACCCGGAACACCGTCCCGCCGTCGGCCGCCGCCGCCACCTCGTGCCGGCCGCCGTGCCGGGCCAGCACCTGGGCGACCAGGGCGAGCCCGAGACCCCGGCCGCTGGCCTTGGTCGACCAGCCCCGGCGGAACGCGTCGACGACCCGGGGCGGCGGCAGTCCGGTGCCGCTGTCGGTCACCTCGACCAGTACCTCGCCGGCCGTCTCGGCCACGTGGACGCGTACCCGGCGGGGCGGTTCCCCGGCCGCGACCGCCTCCAGCGCGTTGTCGACGAGATTGCCCACGACGGTGAGCAGGTCCCCGGCCGGCAACGTGCCGACGTCGAGCCGGGAGGCCGGGTCGACGGTCAGCTCGACACCCCGCTCGGCGGCCTGGGCCGACTTGCCGAGCAGCAGCGCGGCCAGCGCCGGTTCGGTGATCGCCCCGACGACCTGGTCGGTGAGCTGCTGGGCGAGCGCTAACTCCTCGGTGGCCAGCCGGACGGCCTCCTCGGTGCGGCCCAGCTCGACCAGCGTGAGCACGGTGTGCAGCCGGTTCGCGGCCTCGTGGGCCTGCGACCGGAGCGCCTCGGTCAGCCCCCGGACCGAGTCCAGCTCGCTGGTGAGGGCCCGCAGCTCGGTGTGGTCGCGCAGGGTCAGCACGGTACCCATGGCCCGCCCGCCGGTGCCCGTCCGGCGCAGGTTCGCCACGAGGGCCCGCTCTGCGGTGAGGATGAGCTCGTCCCGGGCGGCGTGGCCCGTCGCGATCAGCTCGGTCAGGGCGGGCGGCAGGTCGACCTCGGTGACCGGCCGGTCGACGAGCGGCTCGTCGGCGGGCAGCCCCAGCAGGCGCCGCCCTTCGTCGTTGACCAGGGCGATCCGCAGGTCCGGGCCGACCACCACGAGGCCCTCGCCGACCGAGTGCAGCACCGCGTCGTAGTACTCGTACATGCGCGTCATCTGGGCCGGGCCGAGGCCGTGGGTCTGCCGGCGTAGGCGGCGGCTCAGCAGCCAGGAGCCGGCCGCGGCGAGGGCCAGCGCGGCGGCGGTGGCGGCGACCAGCACCGGCGACTTCGCGAGCAGTTCGCGGTTGATCGCCTCGGTGGTGATGCCGACGGACACCAGCCCGATCACCCGGCCGTCGGCGTCGCGTACCGGCACCACCGAACGGACGGACTCGCCGAGCGTGCCGGTGTTGATGACGGTGATCGGTCTCCCCGCCAGGGCCGGCGCGATCTCGCCGATGAACGGCCGGCCGATCTGCGCCGGGTCCCGGTGCGAGTAGCGGGTCCGGTCGGGCGCCATCACCACCACGAAGTCGGTGTGCGTCGCGCGCCGGATCGACTCGGCGTACGGCTGGAGGGTCGCGGACGGCTCGGGAGAGCGGAGCGCGGCGGCCACCTCGGGCGACCGGGCGACGGTCTCGGCGACGGCCAGCACCTCCATGCGGGCCGCCTCCCGGGCGTCCGCGCGGGCGACGAGCGCGACGCCGGCCGTGGCCGCCGCCACCAGGAGCGTGACCACCACGACCTGGAGGGCGAACAGCTGCCCGGCGATGCTCCACTTCCGTCCGGTCATGTCTCCTCGTCGTGGGTGACCTCGCGGTCCTGCTCGTCGGCCGTCCACGGCGGTGAACAGAATGAACGCAAGGCTGATTCCGGTTGAGACCTGCGCCACAGTCTCTGCCATGCAGACCCCCACCACCAGCACACCGGCTGCACGGTCCCGTCGGGACCGCACCCACCTCCTCTATCTCGCGGTGATCGTCGCCGTCCTGGCGGGCATCCTGCTCGGCTTCGTGGCGCCGGACGCGGCGCAGGAGCTCAAGCCCCTGGGCACCGGCTTCGTCGCGCTGATCAAGATGATGATCAGCCCGGTCATCTTCTGCACCATCGTGCTCGGCGTCGGCTCCGTACGGCAGGCGGCCAAGGTCGGCAAGGTCGGCGGCCTGGCGCTCGGCTACTTCCTCGTGATGTCGACCGTCGCGCTGGCCATCGGCCTGGTCGTCGGCAACGTGATCCACCCCGGCTCCGGGCTCCAGCTCAGCAACGAGCTGGCCGAGGCGGGCCAGAAGGCGGCCGGCGCCGAGAGCGAGGGCACTGTCGACTTCCTGCTCGGCATCATCCCGACCTCGCTCCTCTCCGCGCTGACCGGCGGCGAGGTGCTGCAGACCCTGCTGGTCGCGCTCCTGGTCGGCTTCGCCGTCCAGGGCATGGGCCGCCGGGGCGAGCCGGTGCTGCGGGCCGTGGGCACCATCCAGCGGCTCGTCTTCAAGATCCTTACCATGATCATGTGGCTGGCGCCGATCGGCGCGTTCGGCGCGATGGCCGCGGTGGTCGGCGCCACGGGCGTGGACGCGCTCAAGAGCCTCGCGCAGATCATGCTGGGCTTCTACGTCACCTGCCTGATCTTCGTGCTGGTGGTGCTCGGCGCGCTGCTGTGGGTCGTGGCCCGGATCTCGATCTTCGCGCTGCTGCGGTACCTGGGCCGGGAGTTCCTGCTCATCGTCTCCACGTCGTCGTCGGAGTCGGCGCTGCCTCGGCTGATCGCCAAGATGGAGCACTTCGGGGTCAGCAAGCCGGTCGTCGGCATCACGGTCCCGACCGGGTACTCATTCAACCTCGACGGCACGGCGATCTACCTGACGATGGCCTCGCTGTTCATCGCCTCGGCGATGGGCGACCCGCTCTCCGTCGGCGAGCAGGTCTCGCTGCTGGCCTTCATGATCATCGCGTCCAAGGGCGCCGCCGGCATCACCGGCGCCGGGCTCGCCACGCTCGCCGGTGGCCTCCAGTCCCACAAGCCGGCGCTGGTCGACGGGGTCGGCCTGATCGTGGGCATCGACCGGTTCATGTCCGAGGCGCGGGCGCTCACCAACTTCGCCGGCAACGCCGTCGCCACCGTCCTGGTCGGCCGCTGGACCGGCGAGTTCGACCGGGAGCAGGCCGAGGCCGTGCTCTCCGGCGAGCGGCCGTTCGACGAGGCCACGATGCTCGACGAGCACCACGACGACGATGAGCCGGCGGAACCGGAGGCCGCGACGGGCCCGGAACGGGCCGAGGAGGCCGCCGGAGCCGGCCGGGCCTGACCGCCCCCCGGTTCGCGATCCTGGGCGGTTTCCGTCGGTGCGGGACGGAAACCCCCAGGATCTGCCGTCCGCGTGGGCCCGCCGTCAGTGGCGCGGCGGCCAGGCTTCCAGCACGGACGACACGGGCAGCACGTCCCGGTCCGGGTCGGGCGCCGGGACCGGAGGCGGGGCCGGGGTCCGGTCGAACCGGGGTGCCGGCGCCGGCTGGACCTCCCCGCCGACCTCGACGAACGTGCCCCGGGCCGCGTTGTGCGGGTGCCGGTGCGCCTCCCCGGGCGCGAGCACCGGCGCCACACACGCGTCCAGGTCGGCGAAGACCGCCGTCCACTCGTCCCGGGTCCGGCTCGCGAACCGCTCGGCGAACCGGCGGCGCATCTCGTCCCAGCCCGCCGGGTCGTACTGCGCCGGAAGGTCGGGATCGTCGGCCAGCCCCAGGCCGGTGAGGAGGGCGGCGTAGAACGCCGGCTCCAGCGCGCCGACAGCCACGAAGCCACCGTCGGCGGTGCGGTACGTGTCGTAGAACGGCGCTCCGCCGTCGAGCAGGTTGCGCCCGCGCGGTGCCGACCAGAGGCCGGTGCTCAGCATGCCGTGCAGGAACGCCGTGAGCAGCGCCGAGCCGTCGACCATCGCCGCGTCCACCACCTGCCCGGCGCCCGAGCGTTCCCGCTCCAGCAGCGCGGCGAGCACCCCGACGGCGAGCAGCATGCCGCCGCCCGCGAAGTCGCCGATCAGGTTCAACGGCGCGTGCGGCCGCTCGCCGGCCCGGCCCAGCGGCTCCAGGGCGCCGGCCACCGCGATGTAGTCGATGTCGTGCCCGGCCCGGGACGCCAGCGGGCCGTCCTGCCCCCAGCCGGTCATCCGGGCGTACACGAGCCGGGGATTGCGGGCCCGGCAGGTCTCCGGCCCGAAACCCAGCCGCTCGGCCACCCCCGGCCGGTACGCCTCGACCAGCACGTCCGCCCGCTCCACGAGGCGCAGCAGGTCGGCCACGCCGTCCGCCGACTTCAGGTCCAGCGCGGTGACCCGGCGACCGCGCTGCAGCGGCCCGCCCACGGGCGCGGCGAGCCGGCCGGCCGCGGGACCGCCGGGCCGGTCGACCCGGACCACGTCGGCGCCGAGGTCGGCGAGCACCATGCAGCCGAACGGCGCGGGCGCGAGGCTGGCCAGCTCGACGACGCGCACCCCGGCGAGCGGCCCACCGCCGGGGCCCGGGCCACCCGGCGCCCGGCCCGGACCCGGCCCGCCCTCAGAGGGCACGCGCGATCAGCTCCTTCATGATCTCGTTGGTGCCGCCGTAGATCTTCTGGGCGCGGGCGTCGGCGTACATGCGGGCGATCGGGTACTCGGTGGTGTAGCCGTAGCCGCCGAACAGTTGCAGGCAGCGGTCGACGACCTCGCACTGCCCCTCGGTGAGCCAGTACTTGGCCATGGCGGCGGTCGCCACGTCCAGCTCGCCCCGCGCGTGCCGGGCGACGCAGTCGTCCAGGAAGACGCGGCTGGCCCGCGCCCGCGTCGCGCACTCGGCGAGCACCATGCGCGTGTTCTGGTGCCCGAGCAGCGGCTTGCCGAACGCCGTGCGCTCCTTCGCGTACGCCACGGTCAGCTCGACGGCCCGCTCCATGGCGGCGACCGCGCCCACCGCGATGACCAGCCGCTCCTGCGGGAGCTGCTGCATGAGCTGCACGAAGCCGAGCCCCTCGGCGTCGCCCAGCAGGTTCGCGGCCGGAACCCGGAGCCCGTCGAAGAACAGCTCGGCCGTGTCGTTGGCGTGCAGCCCGATCTTGGAGAGCAGCCGGCCGCGCCGGAAGCCCTCCGGCTCGCCGCCCACCTCGCAGACCAACAGGGAGATGCCGGCCGCGCGCTGCTCCGGGTCGGTCTTGACGGCCACGATGACCAGGTCGGCGAGCCCGCCGTTGCTGATGAACGTCTTCGCGCCGGTCACCACGTAGTCGTCGCCGTCGCGAACCGCGCGGGTGCGCATCGCCTGGAGGTCCGAGCCGCCGTCCGGCTCGGTCATCGCGATCGCGCCGACCAGCTCGCCGCTGCACAGGCCGGGCAGCCACCGCCGCTTCTGCTCCTCGCTGCCGTACGCCACGAGGTAGCCGGTGACGATGCCGCTGTGCACGGCCAGACCGAGGCTGGTCTCCCCGGCGTACGCCTGCTCCTGGAGCAGGACCGTCTCGTGGGTGAAGTCGCCGCCCCCGCCGCCGTACTCCTCGGGGACGGACAGGCCGAGCAGGCCCAGCTCGCCGGCGCGGCGGTAGTGCTCCCGGTCGGGATGCCCCTGTGCCGACAGGCGGTCGGCGTGCGGCAGCACCTCCTTGCCGAAGAAGCGGCGGGCCAGGTCGGCCAGCTCGTCGTGTTCCGGTCTGCGCCAGGGGGAGGAGTGCGGCATGGCCATCACGATCGCCCGCGGTTACCGGCGTGTCAACAAGCGGGAACGCGCGGCCGGGCGCCGTGAAACCGCGGTGAAACCGCGCTGATCCGGCCCGGCCGCACGCTTCCCCCATGACGACATCCACTCCACGACCGGCGGTCGCCGCGACCGGTCTCCGCAAGTCGTACGGCGACCACGTCGTCCTCGACGGTATCGACCTCCACGTCGCCGAGGGCACCGTGTTCGCCCTGCTCGGCCCGAACGGCGCCGGCAAGACCACCACCGTGCAGATCCTCTCCACGCTGATCCGGGCCGACGGCGGCGACGTACGGGTCGTCGGGCACGACCTGAGCCGGGAGCCGGACCGGGTGCGCGCCGGCATCGGCGTCACCGGCCAGTTCTCCGCGGTCGACAACCTGCTCACCGGCGCCGAGAACCTGAAGCTCATGGCCGACCTGCGCCACCTGGGCCGGGCCGCGGGGCGCCGGCGGACCGCAGAGCTGCTCGAGCAGTTCGGCCTGGTCGACGCGGCCGGCAAGCCGGCGGTGACCTTCTCCGGAGGTATGCGGCGACGGCTCGACCTGGCGATGACCCTGGTCGGTGAACCACGCCTGATCTTTCTGGACGAGCCGACCACCGGTCTCGACCCGCGCAGCCGCCGGGCCATGTGGGACATCATCCGCGACCTGGTGGCCGGCGGGGTGACCATCTTTCTCACGACCCAGTACCTGGACGAGGCCGACCAGCTCGCCGACCGGATCGCCGTGCTCGACCGCGGCCGACTGGTCGCCGAGGGCACCGCCGAGGAGCTGAAGCGCCGCGTACCGGGCGGTCACCTCCAATTGCGCTTCGCCGACCCCACGGGCCTGGCCGCCGCCGCCCGTGTCCTCGGTGAGGTGCGCCGCGACGACGAGGCGCTCACCCTGCGCGTGCCCAGCGACGGCAGCGTCCGGTCCCTGCGGGCCGTGCTCGACCGGCTCGACGACATCCAGGTCGAGGTCGAGTCCCTGAGCGTCCACACGCCCGACCTCGACGACGTCTTCCTCACCCTCACCGGCCACGACACCGAAGAGAAGGTCCCGGCATGAGCACGTTGACCTACACGCTGAGCGACTCCGCCACGATGGTCCGGCGCAACCTGCGGCGCATGCAGCGCTATCCGTCCCTGACCCTGATGGTCATCGGCGTCCCGGTGGTCTTCCTGCTGCTCTTCGTCTACGTCTTCGGCGGCACGCTCGGCGCCGGCCTCGGCGCCCCGTCCGGCGGCCGGGGGGAGTACGCCACGTACGTGACCCCGGGCATCCTGCTGATCACCGTGGCCGGGGTGGCCCAGGGCACGGCGATCTCGGTGGCCATGGACATGACCGAGGGCATCGTCGCCCGGTTCCGCACCATGTCGATCGCCCGCGTGTCCGTCCTGACCGGTCACGTCGTCGGGAGCCTGATCCAGACAATGCTCGGCCTGGCGGTGGTCACCGGCGTCGCCCTGCTGGTCGGGTTTCGCCCCACCGCCAACCCGGTCGAGTGGGTGGCCGCCACCGGGCTGCTCGCCGCCGTCACCTTCGCGATCACCTGGCTGTCGGTAGCCCTCGGCATGGTGACCAAGAGCGTGGAGACGGCGAGCAACCTGCCCATGCCGCTCCTGCTGCTCCCGTTCCTGGGCAGCGGGTTCGTCCCCACCGACTCGATGCCCGCCGGGCTGCGCTGGTTCGCCGAGTACCAGCCGTTCACGCCCGTGACGGAGACCCTGCGCGGCCTGCTCGTCGGGGGGCCGATCGGCTCCAGCGCCGCCCAGGCGGTCGCCTGGTGCGCCGGGATCGCCCTGCTCGGTTACCTCTGGGCGCGCCGCCTCTACGACCGCGACCCGTCGCGGTGACCGCCGGCGCGGGCGGCCAGCGCCGACAGCGCGGCCGCCCGCAGCTCGGCCGGTTCCAGGCCGGCGTACGCCGACACCGCGTCGGCGTACGCCGCCCTGTCGGCCTGTTCGGCGTCCCTGCGGGCACGGGCGGAGGACATGGTGGGTTGGAACTCGCGCAGGAAGCCGAACCGCTCTGCCAGGGCGACGAGCCGGGCGGCCCCGGCGGCGGCCGCCCGGTCGCCGCGCCGAGCCCGCCCGATGTCCACGATGGCGAGTGCGAGGAGCAGCGTGCCGCAGATCGGCTGTTCCGTGACGAAGGCGGGCGGGTTGGCGGCGGAGTTCGCGAGCATCCGGTGCAGGCCGTCGGCCAGTTCGTCGGGCAGGGTGGGAACGAGGTCGAGCCGGCCGTGCCGGGCGTGCGCGACGGCGGCGGCCGCCCGCACCTGGAACGCCCACGCGGCGGCGCCGGCCGGGTCGGCCTGGAACAGCGGGTCCTCGTACAGGGTCACGTGGGTCACGGCCTGTCGCCACAGCGTGAGCCCGCCCTCGACGTCGCCCCGGACGAGGCGGACCTCGCCGCGGACGCCGGCCTCGAACGACGCCAACCCGAACCCGTCATCGGGGCTGTCCCGGGCCGCCAGGTCGAGCCACCGTTCCGCCTCGTCGACGTCGCCGGTCGCGAGGCAGGCGAGTGCCAGCGTCCACCGGATCTGGATCACGTCGGTCCACGGCCCGGTCTCCTCGAGCAGGCGCAGCGCCGCGAGCAGGTGGTGCCGTGCCTGCCCCCACTCCTCCGTCTGGACGAGCAGCTCGGCGAACCGGGAATGGGCGAGGATCCGGAACCACGGGCTGACGCGCACGTCGGAGCCGTCCACCAACCTCCGGGCCGCGTCGAGGGCGGACGCCCGATCCCCCTCCCGCTCGTGCACGTAGGACGCGAGGCAGTGGGCGAAACAGGCCACCAGCGGCTCCGGGCGCGCGCGGAGCGCGTCCAGCGCGGCCCGGTCCGCGGCGATCGCCGGGAGGGCGTCCAGCAGGATCGCCAGCGCCCCGACCAGGGTCGCCGGCGACGGTGGCGGCAGGCGGCGCAGGGTGACCAGCGGGCGGATGGGCCGGGGCCCCTGGATCATCATGAGGTTCGCCGCGGAGAGGGCCGACACGGTCCTGGTGACCTCGACGAACTCCGCCGCGGGCCGGTAGTGCGACAGCAGTGGCCCGGTCTCCTCGGCGAGCGCGACCATCCGGGTGTAGGCGGTGTCCAGCGTCCAGATGCCGGCCAGGACCGCCCCGGTGGCGGCCACCGTGGCGGCGTCGTCCCGGGCCAGCCCGATCCGGTACGCCTGCACGATGTTGTCCTGCTCGGCGCGGACCAGTTCGGCGGTCCCGAACGCCTCGGGGCCGAGCAGCGCCTCGTGGGTCCGCAGGCCGAGGCCCCGGGCCCAGGCCAGGAAACGGTCGGTCGCCACCCCGGTCTCCCCGGCCTCGTCCCGCCGTGCGGCGCTGAACTCCCGGACCGTCTCCAGCATCCGCAGCCGTACGCCCGTCGGGGTCTCGTCGACCTTGAGCAGCGACTGGTCCACGAGGTGCTCCAGCACCGGCAGCGGGTCGCCGTCGACCAGCGAACGCGCGGCGTCCGCGGTGAAGCCGCCGGGGAAGACGGACAGCGCGCGCATGGCCGCCCGGCTCGCCTCGTCGAGCAGGTTCCAGCTCCAGTCGACCACCGAGTGCAGCGTGTGGTGCCGCTGCGGCGCGTCCCGCGACCCGCCGCGCAGCAGGGCGAACCGGTCGTCCAGCCGACCCGCGATCTCCGCCACCGACATGGTCCGGACGCGCGCCGCCGCCAGTTCCACGGCGAGCGGGAGCCCGTCGAGGTGCCGGCAGAGCGCGGTCACCACGTCCGCGGGCAGCTCGACGCCGGGTCGCGCCGCGCGGGCGCGCTGGCGGAACAGCTCGACGCTGGTGTCCAGCGTCAGCTCCGGCAGCAGGTACACCGACTCGGAGGACAGGCCCAACGGTGTACGGCTCGTAGTGAGCACCCGTACGTCGCGGGTCGCCGACACCAGCCCGCCGACCAGCTCGGCGGCGCCCCGCACGACGTGCTCGCAGTTGTCGAGCACCAGCAGCGCCGGGCCGGGGCCGAGCGCCGCGGCGATGCCGGCCGGCCCGTCCCGCCCGCCGCCGGTACGGGCCGACGCGGCGGCGCCGAGGGATTCCCCGACGCCGAGGGCGGCGGCCACCTCGGGTACCACGTCGTCGTCCGTGCGCACCCCGGCGAGGGGCACCAGGTGGACCACACGCTGCTCGGCCTGCCGGGCCACGAGGTTCGCGAGCCGGGTCTTGCCCAGCCCGCCCGGCCCCACGACGGAGGTCACCCGCGCGGTGCGCAGCAGCCCGGTCACCGCGGCGATGTCGGCGTCCCTGCCGAGCATCGGGTTGGGCTCGTGCGACACGCCCTGCCGGACGGTGGGTGACTCGCCGCGCAGCAGGTCCCGCTGCACGGCCTGGAGCGCGGGGCCCGGATCCGAGCCGAGGTCGTCGCGCAGCCTCCGGCGGTACGCCTCGTACCGGGCCAGCGCCGCCGACGGGCCGGCGGTGGCCGCCTCCGCGCGCAGCAGCTCGGCCAGGACCTCCTCGTCGCGCGGACGGTCCGCGGCCAGCCGGCCGAGCGGCCCGACCGCCTCGGCGTGCCGCCCGAGCCGGGCCAGGGCCAGGGCCAGGGCGCGCGCCAACGTGCGATAGGTGGCGGCCCGCTCGGCCCGCAGCGCCGCGAGCGGGTCGTCACCGGGGTCGGTCTCCTCGGGCGGCCCGACCCAGTTCGCGAGCCCGGCCTCGGCGTGGGCGAGCGCCGCCGCGTGGTCGCCCGCCCGCTCCCGCTCGGCGGCTGCGGCGGCGTGGCCGCGTACGGCGGCGGCGTCGACCTGCTCCTCGGTGAGGGTGAGCCGGTAGCCGGTGTGCGTCCGCTCGATGACGTCCGCGCCGAGCTGCGCCCGGGCGCGGGAGACCAGCACCTGCAACGCCTTGGCGGGGTTCTCCGGCAGCTCGTCCGGCCAGAGCCCGGCGATGAGGCGGCCGGTGCCGCAGCCGGCGCGGAGGTCACCGGCGAGCAGGGCGAGGAGCCCGCGGAGCCGGGCGCCGGTGATCTCCCGGCCTCGGTGGGAGACGCCCGCAAGCAGGATCAGCTCGGCGGTCACGGGACAAGGTTAGGCCCGTCCGCGCCATCGCCAGCACCCCCCGGGCCGGCGCTCGCCGACACGACCGCGGATGGCGCGGGCCGCGTTATGAGCCTGTCAAGAATCCGGCTGCCGCCGTCACGGGTGCGTGAAAACCATCGACGGTGGGCGGCCGGTCGGATTGGTATGGCGTCGGACGGGCCCGACGGGCGGGTCCGTGCGTACCGGCGGAGGCGGGCCGTGAACGTCGACCACGATCGAGATTCCGTGCCGGACGTCCGGACACCGACAGGCATCGCCATCGCCGCTGGCGCCGTCCTGGTGGTCGGCGCGGTGCTGCTCGCGGCGGCGCTCTTTCCACCGGGCGACCTGTCCGGCCGGGTGTTCGTGCTGGCCGTCGCGGTCGGCGGGTACGCCGCCCTCGTGCCGGACCTGCGGGCCCTGGCGGCCGTGACGGTGCTCGCGGCGCTGACCTTCGTCGGGTTCCTGGCCAACCGCTTCGGGGAGCTGACCGGCGCCTCCAGCACTGTCTGGTCGTACACGGCGGCGATCGCGCTCGCCGCGCTCCTGGGCGCCGGCTACCGCTCCATGCGCTCCTCGTCGCCGGCATCCGGAATGCCGCCCCGGCCGAGCCCGACCGCTCTGGTCCCCCGGCCGCTGACGCCGGACGCGGAGCCGGTGGTCGCCCCGCCGGACGACCCCTCCGGTCGCCGTGCGGCCTGAACCGCGACCGTCCGGCGGCGTGTCTCCCACGCCAGCGGACGGGTCGCTGTCCATCACCGTCGAGCTGGTGACGGGGCGTGGCCGGGACTGGTGGCCGCGCCCCGGCCGCGTCTTCGCCGCCCACCGCTCGCACACCTTCGCCCAGTTGGCCGAGGCGATCGATCTCGCCTTCGGCCGCTGGGACCTGGCGCATCTGCGCATGTTCGTCCTGCCCGACGGTAGCCAGGCCAGCTGGTCCGCCTGGCGGGACGGTCCGGCCTTTCCGGATACCCGCGACGGCCGGACCACCCGCCTCGACGTGGTGCCCGTCGGCGGGGCCGTCGCGTACGTGTTCGACCTGGGCGCGGACTGGACCCACCTGTGCCGGATCCGGCGGGCAACCCCGGACACGCCTGCCGCGCCTCCGTCCGAGCGGCCCTGTCCCTACCGCGGGTGGGGCGTGCTCCCGGACCAGTACGGCCGGCAGCACGCCGAGGACCCGGCGGAACCGTCGACGGTGCGCGGCTCGTCCGCCCTGCTCTCCGACCTGCCGCCGATCCTGCCGTCCTGGGGCACCCGCTCCTGACCTGCCCCCGGCGGCGGGGGTGTCGCCCGGGTCACCCGTAGGAGGGCGGCCTGTGAAAAGGGCGTCAAAAAGGTGCCGGCCGCCGTCATGGTCCCGTTATAGGCCCTGTCACCCGGCTGAGCACGGGGCTTTGATTGCCCCGCGCGACCGGCAGGCGGTCGCGACGACCCTTATCCGTACGAGGAGTCAGCGTGTCTGACGTGGTGTTCGTGGTCCTGACGGTGGCGCTCTTCGCGGCGCTCGCCCTGGTGGTTCGGGCGGTGGAGAAGCTGTGAGCGCGGTCAACGCCGTCGGCCTGGTGCTGGCGATCGGCCTCGGGATCTTCCTGGTGGTCGCCCTGCTGTTCCCGGAGCGCTTCTGATGACCACGACAACAGCCGGCGTCATCTTCGTCCTGTCGCTGGTGGTGGCGCTGGTCGCCATCTACAAGCCGTTCGGCGACTACATGTACCGGGTGGTCTCCGGCACCCGGCAGTCCCGCGTCGAGCGCGGGATCTACCGGCTGGTCGGGGTCAACCCGGCCGCCGAGCAGAGCTGGGGCGTGTACGCCCGTAGCGTACTGGCCTTCTCGGTCGCCTCACTGCTGTTCCTCTACCTGCTCCAGCGCGTGCAGGACAAGCTCTGGCTCTCACTGGGCTTCGACCCCGTGGTGCCGCACGGCGCCTGGAACACCGCCGTGTCGTTCGTGACCAACACCAACTGGCAGTCGTACTCCGGTGAGTCGACCATGGGCCACCTCGTGCAGATGGCCGGCCTCGCGGTGCAGAACTTCGTCTCCGCGGCGGTCGGCATCGCGGTCGCGATCGCCCTGGTCCGCGGCTTCGCCCGGCACCGCACCGAACAGCTGGGCAACTTCTGGGTCGACCTGACCCGGATCACCCTGCGCATCCTGCTGCCCGTCGCCGTACTCGGCGCGTTCGCGCTGATGCTCGGCGGTGTGGTGCAGAACCTGTCGGGCGGCACCGACGTCACGACGCTGACCGGCGGCACTCAGACGATCACCGGCGGGCCGGTGGCCAGCCAGGAAGTGATCAAGGAGCTGGGCACCAACGGTGGCGGTTTCTACAACGTCAACAGCGCCCACCCGTTCGAGAACCCCACCTCCTGGACGAACTGGATCGAGATCTTCCTGATCCTCATGATCCCGTTCAGCCTGCCCCGGGTCTTCGGCCGCATGGTCGGCCAGAACCGCCAGGGCTACGCGATCGCCGCCGTGATGGCCATCCTCGCGCTGGCCAGCGTCACGCTGACCAACGTCTTCGAGTTGAGCGGCCACGGCACGGTGCCGCAGGCGGTCGGCGCCGCGCTGGAGGGCAAGGAGGTCCGGTTCGACGTCTCGAACTCGGCCACCTTCGCCGCGGCGACCACGTTGACCTCGACCGGCGCGGTCGACTCGTTCCACGACTCGTTCACCGCGCTCGGCGGCATGATGCCGCTGGTCAACATGATGCTCGGCGAGGTCGCCCCCGGCGGTGTCGGCGCCGGCCTGTACGGCCTGCTGATCCTCGCGGTGATCACGGTCTTCGTGGCGGGCCTGATGGTCGGCCGCACGCCCGAGTACCTGGGCAAGAAGATCAGTGCCCGGGAGATCAAGTTTGCCTCGATGTACTTTCTGATCACCCCGGCGCTGGTGCTGATCGGCACGGCCGCGGCGTTCGCCACCGGCAACAACGCGACCGCGCTGAACGTCGGCCCGCACGGGCTGTCCGAGGTGCTCTACGCGTTCACCTCGGCGAGCAACAACAACGGCTCCGCGTTCGCCGGCATCACCGTCAACACCACCTGGTGGGACACCGCGCTCGGGTTGTGCATGCTGCTCGGCCGGTTCCTGCCGATCATCTTCGTGCTCGCCCTGGCCGGTTCGCTGGCCCGCCAGCAGCCCACCCCGGCGTCCGAGGGCACCCTGCCGACCCACCGCCCCCTGTTCGTCGGGATGGTCGTCGGCGTCACGGTGGTCCTCGTCGCGCTGACCTTCCTGCCCGCCCTCGCGCTCGGTCCGCTGGCCGAGGGGCTCTGATCTCCATGAGGAACGAGAACATGTCCGTCACGTCGGTGACATCGGGAGCCGGCGAGGAGCCGACCCCGGGTACGCCCGCCACCCAGGGCAACCGGGTCGGCGGCGGCCTGCTCGACCCGAAGCAGCTGCTCCGGTCCCTGCCGGACGCGCTGCGCAAGCTCGACCCGCGCACGCTGTGGCGCAACCCGGTCATGCTGATCGTCGAGGTCGGCGCGGTCTTCACCACGGTGCTGGCGATCACGGACCCGTCCGTGTTCGCCTGGGCCATCACCATCTGGCTCTGGCTCACCGTGATCTTCGCGAACCTCGCCGAGGCCGTCGCCGAGGGCCGCGGCAAGGCGCAGGCGGCCACGTTGCGCCAGGCGAAGCGGGACACCATCGCCACCCGTCTGATCGGCTGGAAGCCGGGCGCCCCGGCGAACAGCTACCGGGACGAGGCGGTGCCCGCACCGGAGCTGAGGCAGGGCGACATCGTCCTGGTCGAGGCGGGCGGCACCATCCCCGGCGACGGCGACGTGGTCGAGGGCATCGCGAGCGTCGACGAGTCGGCCATCACCGGCGAGTCGGCCCCGGTCATCCGGGAGTCCGGCGGCGACCGCAGCGCGGTCACCGGCGGCACGCGGGTGCTCTCCGACCGGATCGTCGTGAAGATCACCCAGAAGCCCGGGGAGAGCTTCATCGACCGGATGATCGCCCTGGTCGAGGGCGCCAACCGGCAGAAGACGCCGAACGAGATCGCGCTGAACATCCTGCTCGCCGCGCTCACGATCATCTTCCTGCTCGCGGTGGTCACCCTCCAGCCGCTGGCCATCTTCTCGAAGGCCTTCCAGGCCGCCGCGGCCGACACCGGCGCGATCACCGACGCCGGCGTCACCGGGGTCGTGCTCGTCTCGCTGCTCGTCTGCCTGATCCCCACGACCATCGGCGCGCTGCTGTCGGCCATCGGCATCGCCGGCATGGACCGCCTCGTGCAGCGCAACGTGCTCGCGGTCAGCGGCCGTGCCGTCGAGGCGGCGGGCGACGTGAACACCCTGCTGCTCGACAAGACCGGCACGATCACGCTCGGCAACCGGCAGGCCGCCGAGTTCCTCCCGGTCGAGGGGGTCGACCCCGGCGACGTCGCCGATGCCGCGCAGCTCTCCAGCCTGGCCGACGAGACCCCGGAGGGGCGCTCGGTGGTGGTCCTCGCGAAGAACGAGTACGGGCTGCGCGAACGCGAGCCGGGCGTCATGCCGCACGCCACCTTCGTGCCGTTCACCGCGGAGACCCGGATGAGCGGCGTCGACCTCGGCGCGGAGAGCGTCGACGGCGGCGTGCGCCGCATCCGCAAGGGCGCCGCGGCTGCCGTCATGAAGTGGGTACGCGACAACGGCGGCCACCCGACCGGCCAGGTCGGCGAGCTGGTCGATGCGATCAGCGGCACCGGCGGCACCCCGCTCGTGGTCGCCGAGCACCTCGACGGCCAGCCGGCCCGGGCGCTCGGGGTCATCCACCTGAAGGACGTGGTCAAGTCCGGGATGCGCGAGCGCTTCGACGAGATGCGCCGGATGGGCATCCGGACCGTGATGATCACCGGCGACAACCCGCGGACCGCGAAGGCGATCGCCGACGAGGCCGGGGTGGACGACTTCCTCGCCGAGGCCACGCCGGAGGACAAGCTCGCCCTGATCCGCAAGGAGCAGGAGGGTGGCCGGCTGGTCGCCATGACCGGCGACGGCACCAACGACGCGCCCGCGCTCGCGCAGGCCGACGTCGGCGTGGCCATGAACACCGGCACGTCGGCCGCCAAGGAGGCCGGCAACATGGTCGACCTCGACTCGGACCCGACGAAGCTCATCGAGATCGTCGAGATCGGCAAGCAGTTGCTGATCACCCGGGGCGCGCTGACCACCTTCTCCATCGCCAACGACGTGGCGAAGTACTTCGCCATCATCCCGGCCATGTTCGCCGGCATCTACCCGAGCCTCGACGCGCTGAACATCATGCGCCTCGCCAGCCCGGAGTCGGCGATCCTGGCCGCGGTGATCTTCAACGCGGTCGTCATCGTCGCGCTGATCCCGCTCGCCCTGCGCGGCGTGCGGTACCGGCCGGCAAGCGCGTCGAAGCTGCTCAGCCGCAACCTCTGGCTCTACGGCCTGGGCGGCCTCGTCGTGCCGTTCGTCGGCATCAAGCTCATCGACCTGCTCATCCAGTTCATCCCAGGGATCTCGTGATGCGCCTACCAAGCTGGATCGCCCAGCACCTCGCCGCCCTGCGGGCCGTGCTCGTCTTCACGGTGCTGCTCGGCATCGCCTACCCGCTCGCGATGGTCGCCGTGGGCCGGATCCCCGGCCTCGACGGCAGGGCGGACGGCTCCCTGATCAGCGTCGACGGACGCACCGTGGGCAGCAGCCTCATCGGCCAGTCCTTCACCGACGCGGACGGGAACCCGATCGCCCGCTACTTCCAGAGCCGACCGTCGGCGGCCGGCGACGGCTACGACCCCACGTCCACCTCGGCCAGCAACCTGGGCCCGGAGAGCGTGGTGGACACCCTCGCCACCGACCCCGAGGAGTCGTCGCAGAGCCTGCTCACCCAGGTCTGCGCGCGCAGCAAGGCGGTCGGCGAACTGGACGGCGTGGACGGCAGCCGGCCGTTCTGCACCCCGGACGGGGTCGGCGCGGTGCTCGCCGTGTTCCGCGCCGACGGGCTGACCGGCCCGGTCACCCGCGTGGTGAGCGTCAACCAGGTCGCCCCGGCCACCCCGTTCGTGAGCACCTACGAGGGGACGCGGGTCGAGCTGGCCGAGCCCGGCCACGACTACGTGGCCGAGGGCGGGAACATCACCCCGATCCGGGGCGACGCGCCCGCCGAGCCGGCCGTACCCGCCGACGCGGTCACCGCCAGCGGCAGCGGCCTCGACCCGCACATCAGCCCGGCGTACGCCGACCTTCAGGTGAACCGGGTGGCGCGCGAGCGCGGCGCGGACCCGGCGGCGGTCCGCCGCATGGTCGAGGAGCACACCACCGGCCGGGCGCTCGGCTTCATGGGCGGGCGCGGGGTCAACGTGCTGGAACTGAACCTGGCCCTGGACCGGGAGTTTCCCGCACGCTGATCCGCCGGGCACGCGGGGCGGGACCACGAAACGTGGTCTCGCCCCGCGCCGTGACCGCCCGTCACCGGGCGCAGGAGAGGATGGTTCCGTGCCACGAGGAGAGCTGCGCATCTACCTGGGCGCCGCACCCGGCGTCGGGAAGACGTACGCCATGCTCGAGGAGGCACACCGGCGGGCCGAGCGGGGCACCGACGTGGTGATCGGGCTGGTCGAGACCCACGGCCGCAAGCACACCGCGGCCATGATCGGCGACCTGGAGCAGGTGCCCCGCCGCTCGATCGAGTACCGGAGCAGCGAGTTCGCCGAGATGGACGTCGACGCGATCCTCGCGCGCCGGCCGCAGGTGGCCGTGGTCGACGAACTGGCGCACACGAACGTGCCCGGCTCCCGCAACGGCAAGCGCTGGCAGGACGTCCAGGAGCTACTCGACGCCGGCATCGACGTGCTCTCCACGGTCAACATCCAGCACCTCGAATCGGTCAACGACGTCGTCGCCCAGATCACCGGGACCGTCCAGCGGGAGACGGTGCCCGACGAGATCGTGCGGGCCGCCGAGCAGGTCGAGCTGGTCGACATGACCCCCGAGGCGCTGCGGCGGCGGATGGCGCACGGCAACATCTACCGGCCCGACAAGATCGACGCGGCGTTGGGCAACTACTTCCGGGTCGGCAACCTCACGGCGCTGCGCGAGCTGGCGCTGCTCTGGCTGGCCGACAAGGTGGACGAGCAGCTCGGCCGCTACCGCGACCAGCAGGGCATCGCCGAGACGTGGGAGACCCGCGAGCGGGTGGTCGTGGCGCTGACCGGCGGGCCGGAGGGGGAGACCCTGGTACGCAGAGCGGCCCGTATCGCGGCCCGCAGCAAGGGCGCCGACCTGCTCGCCGTGCACGTGGCCCGCAGCGACGGGCTCGTCGGCGCCGACCCGGCGCAGCTCGCCCGGCAGCGGGTGCTCGTGGAGAGCCTCGGCGGCACGTACCACCAGGTCCTCGGGGCCGACGTGCCGGCCGCCCTGCTCGACTTCGCCCGGGGCGTCAACGCCACCCAGCTGGTGCTCGGCGCCAGCCGCCGCGGCCGCTTCGCCCAACTGCTCTCCCGTGGCGTCGGCGTGACGACCATCGCGCACTCCGGCGCCATCGACGTGCACCTGGTCACCCACACCGAGGCCGGCCGCGGGCGTCGGGCCGGTGGGGTGCCGGCGGCGCTGTCCCGGCGCCGGCGGTTGCTCGGTTTCGCCCTCGCGGCGCTCGGCGTGCCGCTGCTGACGCTGGCGCTCACCCTCCTGCCCGACCTCACCCTGGCCAGCGACATCCTGCTCTTTCTCGCCGCCGTGGTCGCGGTCGCTCTCGTCGGCGGGCTCTGGCCGGCGCTCGTGGCCGCGCTCGGCGGGTCGCTGATCCTCAACTGGTTCTTCACCCCGCCCTTCCACACGCTGACCATCAACGAGCCGGACAACCTGCTCGCCCTGGCCGTCTTCGTCGGGGTGGCGGTCTCGGTCAGCTGGGTCGTGGACGTCGCCGCGCGGCGCACCCGGGAGGCCGCCCGGGCCGCCGCCGACGCCCAGACCCTCGCCGCGGTGGCCGGTGGCGTGCTCCGGGGCGGGCGGCCGCTCATCGCGCTGCTCGACCAACTGCGGGAGACGTTCGGGCTGCGCGCCGTCAGCATGCTGGAACTCGCCGAGGAGGCCAGCGGCCGGCCGGCCCGGGCGCGGGAGGAGCGGTCCTGGTGCGTGGTGGCGAGCGTCGGCGAACACCCGGCTACCACGCCGGACGTCGGGGAGACCACCGTGCCCGTCGACGAGCGGATCACCATCGTGCTCTGCGGGCGGCGACTGGAGGCCGCCGACCGCCGGCTCGTCGAGGCGTTCGCCGCGCAGGCCGCGGTGGCGCTGCGGCAGGAGCGGCTGGCCGAGGAGGCCGCCACGGCCCGGCCGCTCGCCGAGGCGGACCGGATGCGGACCGCGCTGCTCGCGGCCGTCAGCCACGACCTGCGTACGCCGCTGGCCTCGGCGAAGGCGGCCGTGACCAGCCTGCGCAGCCCGGACATCGAGTTCGACGAGGCGGACCGGGCGGAGCTGCTGGCCACCGCCGAGGAGTCGCTGGACCGGCTGGCCCGCCTGGTGGCGAACCTGCTCGACATGAGCCGGCTCCAGGCGGGCGTGCTGGGCCTCACCCCGGCCGCGATCGGCCTGGAGGACGCCGTGCCGCGCGCCCTGGACGAACTTGGGCCGCCCGCGGCGGGCGTCAGCACCGACATCCCGGCCGACCTGCCGGCCGCCACCGCCGACCCCGGCCTGCTGGAACGGGTGCTCGTCAACATCATCGCCAACGCTCTGCGCTACAGCCCGCCCGACCGCCCGCCCACCGTGACCGCGAGCGCGCACGCCGGCCAGGTCGAGCTGCGGGTCATCGACACGGGCCCGGGCATTCCCGAGGACCAGTGGGAGCACGTGTTCCTGCCCTTCCAGCGCCTCGGCGACCGGGACAACCAGACCGGGGTGGGGCTCGGGCTGGCGCTCTCGCGTGGACTCGCCGAGGCGATGGGCGGCAGTCTCACTCCGGAGACCACGCCGGGTGGTGGACTGACCATGGTGCTGCGGCTGCCGGCCGCCACCGCGGGCATGGTGGAGGGACCACAGGAATGACACGCGTCCTGGTCGTCGACGACGAACCGCAGATCCTGCGGGCCTTGAGGATCAACCTGCGCGCCCGCCGGTACGACGTCGTGGTCGCCGACACCGGCGCGGGCGCGCTCAAGGCCGCCGCGAGTCACCCGCCCGACCTGGTCGTCCTCGACCTGGGCCTGCCCGACATGGACGGCGTCGAGGTGATCCGCGGCCTGCGCGGGTGGACGAGCGTGCCGATCATCGTGCTCTCCGGACGGGCCGGCAGCGAGGACAAGGTGGAGGCGCTGGACGCGGGCGCCGACGACTACGTGACCAAACCGTTCGGGGTCGAGGAACTGCTGGCCCGCATCCGGGCGGTCACCCGGCGGCTCAGCCCCGCCAGCGAGACCGGCGCCACCCTGCGCGTGGGACGCCACACCGTCGACCTCGCCGACCACACGGTCACCCGTGACGACGGCGTCGAGGTCAAGCTGACCCCGATCCAGTGGTCCGTGCTGGAGAAGCTGCTACGCCACCCCGGCAAGCTGGTCAGCCAGCGGCAGCTGCTGCACGAGGTGTGGGGGCCGGAGTACGAGAACGAGAGCAACTACCTGCGGCAGTACCTGGCGCAGCTGCGCCGCAAGCTGGAGGACGACCCGGCACGCCCCCGGCACCTGATCACCGAGCCCGGGATGGGCTACCGGTACCGGCCCTGAGCGGTGGACCGGACGCGTCGCGCGCCCCGGCGAGCGCGGGCCGGCGGACCACCGGCACGCGGGACGGCTCGGGCCGGACGGGAGGCGCCACGAGGAGTGGGTCGACCTGGATCCGCTCGACGCCCAGCGGCCTCAGCATGCCCCGCAGCGCGGCCTCGCAGAGCTGGATCCACGGCTGGTCGTCGCCCATCGCGGCGGCCAGTTTCTCCGGCCCGCTGAAGGCGAGACCGACCCGCTGCCCCTGCGGGAGCCGGCCGGTCCGTACGACCACCAGGTCTCGTCCCGGCACGGTGCGTACCGGGACGAGCCAGGTATCCGGACCGTCGTCCATCGTGGTGCCTTTCGTCCAGGTTGTCGGCCGGCCGTCGGGACGGCCGGTCACGGGGTGAATCGTTCGAGATCGCGGCCGAAGCGCCGGATCGTCTCGGCGCGGGCCCAGGCCGGCGCGGGCACCGCGATGACGGGCACGCCGGCCCGCGACACGCAGTACCGGGTGACGTGCCCGCCCGCGCCGAACCGGCCCCGCCGGGGGCTGCCCACGACCAGGACGTCGTTGTCGCGGAACGCGTGGTCGACCAGCACCTGGCCGGCGTAGCCCTGCTCCGCGACGACCCGCACGGCCACGTCGTGGGGTACGCCCCCCAGCGCGGCGTCGAAGGCCTCCTTCACGTACACGCGGGCCGCCCGGGCCAGGTCCTCCTGCCAGATCCAGGGCATGGTGCCGGGGCGCCAGACGGGCGCGAAGGCCCACGCCCGTACCGCGTGCACGCACGCGCCGTCGCGGCGGGCCAGGCGTACGGCGGTGCGCAGCGCCTCCAGCCCGGCGTACGACCGGTCGACGCCCACGACGATGCGCGGGGACGGGGAGAGGCGGCTCATGCCGGTTCCCCCAGGCGGACCGGTGCGGCGCCGACCGCCGGTGTGGCGGGGGACAGGTCGAGGGCGCGCAGGATGGAGTGCGTGACGACCACCTCGGCGCCGCCACGCCGCCGCAGGTCGACGACGGCACGGTGCAGGGTCGTCAGGCTGTCGGCGGAGAGGCGCACCACGGCGTCGATGTCCGCCGCGATCCACCAGGCGGCGACCGCGCACGGCTCGGTACGCAGGTACTCCAGCAGGTGGCTACCGGGTGTGGCGGCCGTGAGCCGGACCCCGACCAGCACCTCGTGCCGCCGTTCCGGCTCCTGCCCGGGTGGGCCGTCGACCGGCTGGTCCGGTGTTCGCCGGACCAGCCATCCGGCGTCCACCGGCTCCCGGTCCCGCCTCCCCGACCGTCGTGAGGTCATGTCGTCATCGTGGCGAGCCGGCGGGCCGGTAGCCGGTGCCGATACGGCGTTATGACGCTCGTGCGGCCAATCTTGACGCCCCGTTGACGGGCCGCGGGTGCTCGTGGCCGTCCGGCACGCGGGCGCCGCCGGCCACCAGGCATGGCCACGGGCCCTTCGGGTACGGCCGGTCGGGGAAGGCAACCGCCGACGATCGGAGGCGATCCGCGATGGCCAGCGTCACCACGTCCATGCTCGATGCGTACCCGAAGTCGATCAACCTGGACCGGGCGAAACTCGCCGCGGTGATCGACACAATCAACGCCTGCGCCCAGGCCTGCACCGCCTGCGCGGACGCCTGTCTCAGCGAGGACATGGTGGCCGAGTTGGCCAAGTGCGCCCGGTCGGACCTCGACTGCGCGGACGTCTGCACCACGACGTCCCGGGTCCTGTCCCGCCACACCGGTTACGACGCCAACGTCACCCGCAGCATGCTGGAGGCGTGTGCCACCACCTGCCGGGCCTGTGGTGACGAGTGCGCCCGGCACGCCGACCGGCACGAACACTGCCGGATCTGTGCCGAGGCCTGCCGCGAGTGCGAGCGTGCCTGCCGTGACCTGCTGGCCACCATCAGCTGAGAAGGAACCGCCGACCGCTCCGGCGTACCGGGGCGGTCGGCGGGACGAGCAGCGTCACCGCTTGGTCTGCTGCTTCGCGGTCTGCGGGTCCATGCCCTTGTCGACCCTCTTGAGGGCGTCCTTCAGCTGGCTCTCCGTCATCTTGGAGTTGCCCTCGATGCCCGCGTTGTGGGCGCGCTGACGCAGATCGTGCAGTTGCTCGCGGCTGGTCATCTCAGCCTCCATCCGTGTGACGGGCACGAGGCACGGCCTCGCGCCGGGCACCACACGCGTTCCCGACCCTGCGGCGGGCAAACGGCGGGCTAGTACACGCCCCGCTTCCGGCCCTGTTTTCGGGGTTGATCCTTGGTACGGGTGGTGACGCTGAGCTGTCCGTCGGACTCCATGCGCGCCTCCCGCACCTTCGCCACGTCGTCGATGCCCTGCTCGCGGAGCTGCTGGCGCAGCTCCTCGTCCGTGATCAGTTCCCGTCGCATGTTGCGGTGCAGCATCCGTCCGTCCCGCACCAGGACCAGTGAACTAGGCCGGATGAGCCGGGCCGCGGCAGGCCACCGGTACGCCACGGCGTCCAGCAGGTACGACCAGCCGATGATCACTGCGACGAGCAGGACCCCGTCGGTGATGGAGGTGTAGTTGCCCGACATCCCGTTCTGGGCGGCGTCGGCGAGCAGCACGATGACCAGCAGGTCGGTGACGCCGGTGGTGCCGCTCTCGCGCTTGAGGATGACCCGGAGCAGCCCGAAGAGCGTCAGGTACATGACGCTGCCCCGCACGACCGTCTCGAGCAGCGGCGTGCTCGGAACGAACAGCTGCACCCAGTCGGCCACGGAGACGGCTACCCGCCTCCTCGAGGTCCCATTCCTCGGCGGCCGACGCGGCCGGATGCAGCCCGTTTCCCCCGATGTGAGCGGCCCAGGTGTGAGGATCGGTTTCGTGGAGAAAGGTACGGACCAGTGGCCCGGAGGTCCTCACGGCGGAGGGAACGGATCATGGTTGACCGGATCGCCGACCCCTGGGGTCCCCGCACACCGTACGGCGCGGGGCAGGAGTGGCCGGTGCGCGTGGACACCTTCCTCGACGGCGACCTGCGCGAGTCGGATGTGGACTCCTGGGTGCAGTCGGCCTCGGTGCTGCACTCCAACGGTGACGCCGTCGACATCGCGGTGCGCGACGGCCGCATCGTGGGCGTCCGGGGTCGGGCCGTCGACCGGGTCAACCGGGGGCGCCTCGACCCGAAGGACCTCTACGGGTGGCAGGCCAACAACAGCCCGGACAGGCTGACCCGCCCGCTGGTACGCGAGGGCGGCCGGCTCGTGGAGACGGACTGGGACACCGCCATGGGCCGGATCGTGGCCCGGTCGAACGAACTGCTCGCGGGGCCGGGCGGGTGGGGCCACTTCGGCTTCTACACGACGGGGCAGCTGTTCCTGGAGGAGTACTACACCCTCGGGGTAATCGGCAAGGCGGGACTGGGCACCCCGCACATGGACGGCAACACCCGCCTCTGCACGGCGACGGCCGCATCGGCGCTGAAGGCCACGTTCGGCGCGGACGGCCAGCCCGGTTCGTACACCGACGTGGACCACTGCGACGCGATCGCGCTGTGGGGCCACAACGTGGCGGAGACACAGACCGTGCTGTGGATGCGGATGCTGGACCGGCGGCGCGGCCCGAACCCGCCGGCGATGCTCGCCGTCGATCCGCGCTCCACGGCGGTGACCCGGGAGGCCGACGTGCACCTCCCGATCCGCAACGGCACCAACGTGGCGCTGATGAACGGCCTGCTGCGGGAGATCATCCGCAACGGCTGGTACGACGAGGAGTACGTGGCCGCGCACACGCTCGGCTTCGACGAGCTGGCCCGGCGGGTCGACGGGTACCCGCCGGAGCGGGCGGCGGACATCTGTGACGTGCCCGCGGCCGACGTACGCCGTGCCGCGGAACTGCTCGGCTCCTCCCGGCGGCTGCTCTCCACCGTGCTCCAGGGCTTCTACCAGTCCAACCAGGCCACCGCGGCGGCCTGCCAGGTCAACAACCTGCACCTGCTGCGCGGGATGATCGGGCGCCCCGGCGCGGGCATCTATCAGATGAACGGCCAGCCGACCGCCCAGAACACCCGGGAGACCGGCGCCGACGGTGACCTGCCCGGCCTGCGGAACTGGGACAACCCGGAGCACATCGCGGAGCTGGCCCGGCTGTGGAACGTCGAGCCCGAGGTGATCCCACACTGGGCGCCGCCGACGCACGCCATGCAGATCTTCCGGTACGCCGAGCAGGGATCGATCAAGCTGCTCTGGATCAGCGCCACGAACCCGGCGGTCTCGCTGCCCGACCTGGCCCGTATCCGGCGCATCCTGCGCCGGCCCGAGCTGTTCGTGGTGGTGCAGGACCTCTTCCTGACCGAGACGGCCGAACTCGCCGACGTGGTGCTGCCCGGCGCGACCTGGGGTGAGAAGACGGGCACCTTCACCAACGTGGACCGGACGGTGCACCTCAGCGAGAAGGCGGTGGACCCGCCCGGCGAGGCGCGCGCCGACCTGGACATCTTCCTCGACTACGCGCGGCGCATGGACTTCCGCGACCGGGACGGCAGGCCGCTGATCCCGTGGACGACCCCGGAGGAGGCGTTCGAGGCGTGGAAGGAGTGCTCGCGGGGGCGGCCGTGCGACTACACCGGCCTCACGTACGACAAGCTGCGGGGCGGCAGCGGCATCCAGTGGCCGTGCACCGACGCCCGGCCGGACGGCACCGAGCGGCTCTACACCGACGGGATCTTCCCCACCGACCCGGAGGTGTGCGAGACCTACGGCCAGGACCTGGCCACCGGCGCCGAGTTCACGGCCGAGGAGTACCGGGCCAAGCAGCCGGGTGGACGGGCGTTCCTGCACGCGGTCGACTACCGGCCCTCGCCGGAGGTGCCCGACGAGGGGCACCCGTTGCTGCTCACCACCGGCCGCACCGTCTACCACTTCCACACCCGGACGAAGACCGGGCGGGCGCCGCAGCTGGACGCCGCGGCGCCGGACGTCTGGGTGGAGCTCAACGTGGCCGACGCCGAGCGCCTCGGCATCGTGGAGGGCGACCTGGTCGGTGTGGCCTCGGCGCGCGGCGCCGTGCAGGCCCGGGCCCGGCTCAGCGGGATCCGGCCCGGGGTGGTCTTCCTGCCGTTCCACTACGGCTGGTTCGACCAGGACCCGGCCGAGCGTACGCCGCGGGCCGCCAACGAGCTGACCATCACGGCCTGGGACCCGGTGTCCAAACAGCCGCTGTTCAAGGTCGCCGCGGTCGCCGTGGCCCGTCTCGCCGACGGCGGAGGCGTACCGTCACCGGCCCCCACCGTCGGGGGCAGCGCGCCCGTGGCGGCCGTCGTGCCGGCCACGGTCGGCGGCCCGGCGGCAGAGGCGACCAGCCACACCGGAGGGGAGTGACCATGCACCTCGCCCACTACCTCGGTCTGCTGCACCGCGCCCAGGTCAACCTCGCCGACGCGTTCCGGCAGGTCGGCAGCGCGCACGGGGAGGAGCCCGACGTCTACCACCTCTGCCAGCAGCTGGCGGAGCGCTGCGACGAGCACGCCGCGCAGTTGCAGCCGTTCGCGGCCCGCTACGCCGAGGAGGCGCCGGCCGAGCCGGACCGGCTGCACTCGGAGCTGTTCCGGGGCACCCGCAGCGGCGGCATCGGTCTCCTGCGCGATCTCCAGGACCTCTACCTCATGGCCGCCGAGTGCGACATCAGCTGGACCGTGGTGGGGCAGGCCGCGTACGGCGCCCGGGACCGGGACCTGCTCGCGGTCGTCAAGCGCTGCGAGGGTGAGACCTCGATACAGCTCAAGTGGCTGCGTACGCGGATGAAGCAGGCCGCACCGCAGGCGCTGGTGGTGGCGGAGTGACGGC
The DNA here is from genome assembly GCF_003626655.1 of Micromonospora costi. GTDB lineage: Bacteria > Actinomycetota > Actinomycetes > Mycobacteriales > Micromonosporaceae > Micromonospora > Micromonospora costi. The sequence continues at coordinate 1,904,787 of NZ_RBAN01000001.1, read as the reverse complement.
ACCGGCCGGCGGCCGGCGGCGACGCCGGCCGGGGTCGCCGGTCAGTGCGGGTTGCCGGCCGTGAGCCGCAGGGTGAAGCCGGCCGGGCCGCCGCGGTGCAGGCTCACGTGGTTGCACGACTGGTAGGTGATCCACAGGCCGAGACCGCCGGTGGCCCCGTCGCCGGCCGGAAGGAGACCGACGAACGGGTCCTTCGGGCCGGCTCCCTCGTCGGTCACCGTCGCCACGATGCGGTCCGGGCCCGCCCAGAGGCGCAGCCGGACGGGCGGGCGCCCGTGCCGCAGCGCGTTGGTGACGGTCTCGCTGACGGCCACCACGAGATCCTCCACGTCGTCCGCGGGCAGGGCACCGCGGTCGACGGTGTACACGGCGGCGCGGGCCTGCGCGGCCGTGGGGTCGGTCAGCTCGACCAGCGGGGGTGCCGTCTGCAACGGGTCGGGGGGCGCCCCCCGGTCCTCGCAGAGGTAGACGGTCGGTTCGGTGTAGGCCAGGCTGGGCACGTGGGCCCCGTCCGGGGTGGCGAACCGGGGGTGCGTACGGGCCACCTCGTCGAGCACGTGCGGGGGCGTGATCCGGGTGTCGTACGCGCACATGCTCCACAGGGGGAAGTCGTCGTACGCGTGGTTGATGGCCGACTCGTACCGGGCCCACCAGTCCCACGTCGCGCCGAACGTGGCCGTGGGCAGCTCGCCCACGATCCGGATCTGGCCGGCGCCGGCGGTCACTTGGGCGTGCAGCAGCTCCCGGTAGGAGCGGATCGCGGCGGTGGGCCGGGCGTAGACGCTGCCGCCGGTGAGGAACTCGACGCCGGAGCCGGTGGGCAGGGCCGCCCGCACCAGCCCGCCCGTACGCTCGCCGAGGGCCACGAACGTCGGCTCGCCCGCCCCGACGCCGTCGAGCAGGAACGGCACCACGACGGCGAGCAGCTCCTCGTCGGAGCCGTAGCGGACGGCCTCGTGGTAATAGCCCTGGTGGCCGGCGGCGGCGCCCGTCCTCATCCGGTCACCTCCACCGTGAGCCCGGGCAGGTCGAGCAGACCCGCGAGGCGGGACGCGGTGGCGTGCGGCGAGCGGAGCACCACGCTCGCGTTCCGGCGCCGGCCGTAGTCGTGCAGGCGTAGCAGCGCCCGGTGGTCGATGAAGCGCAGCCCGGGAGCCTGCACCACCAGGCGGCCGTCGACCGGCCGCAGGTCGGCCCGCTCCAGCGCGGTGGTGAACAGGTCCTCCGCGGTGAGATCCAGCTCGCCGGCGAGCCCGGCCCGGTCACCCTGTGAATCACAGGCGTAGAGCTGGAAGGACGCCTCCGGCGCGTTCGTCTCCGGGTGCAGGCAGGCCAGCTCGGCCGCGGCCCGGCTGCCGATCTCCCGCCGGTCGTACCCGCACATGGCGGAGAAGGGCCGGGCGCGCATGTACCGGTCGACCAGGTGCTCGTAGCGGGCGAACGCGTCGAGCTGGGCCGGGGTGCGGACCAGCGGGGTCGCCTCGGCCACCACCCGCAGCCCCCGGAAGCCGTCGGCGAGGGCGGCCTCGGTCGCGTCGGCGTACGCCCGCACCTGGGTCGGGCCGTCCACGACGGCGTCGCTGCGGTACGTGTCGCCGACCGACACCACCTCGGCCGTCCCGCGGGCCAGTGCGTCGCGCAGCGCCGGTACGGCGGACAACCGCGCGACGACCGGCTCGGCGGGGCCGGCGGCCACGTACCAGAGCCGTTCCCCGGCTGCGAGCCCGGCGGTGAGGAACGCCTGGGCCGCGTGATGGAAAGGGGCCGGATCGTCATGAACCCAGCAGACATGACCGTACGGCGTCGAAGCACCCATCTCGCTGGTCACGCCCGGTGCCCCATCCCGGCAGTCTAGGACCACCGGCCCGCTCACGGCGCCTCCGCGGGGCAGCGCTGCCGCAGCCGTTCGAGCACGGCGGCGCCGGCCTCGTCGAAGGCGTCGAGCTGGGCCGGCGTGAGCGCGTCGAAGAAGAGTTCGCGGACCCGGGCCGCGTGGGCCTGCGCGGCGCCCCGGACGGTGCTCAGCCCCACGTCCGTGATCCGGACGGTGGCCGCGCGGCCGTCCTCGGGGCAGTCGTCGCGGGCGACCAGCCCGCGCTGTTCCATCCGGCGGATCTGGTGCGCGAGGCGGCTCTTCTCCCACTGGAGCTCCTCGCGCAGCTCGCGGGCACGCAGCGCGTGCCGCGGGGCCTCGGCCAGCGCGGCGAGCACCTGGAAGTCGGACTCGGAGATGCCCGCGTCCTGCTGGAGGTGCTGGTTCAGGGCGAGCGCGAGCTTGTCGTGCATCCGGTGGAAGGCGCGCCAGACCTGGTATTCGCGCTCGTCGAGCCGGTTGCCGGAATCGCCCACCCGACCAGCGTAAATCGCGGCGCGCGGAGCGGCCCGGCCGGAGAACACGGGGTCGGCTCCTGATGACGCGGATCACAGGCGGGGGTTCGGCGCGAGCCGTATTCTGGTTGACGCATCAACCTTCGGGAGACAGTCGTGTCAGGTAACTACGGCCACCGCCTCGAGTTCGGCACGTTCATCACACCGGTGAACGCCTCACCCGAGACCCCGGTGGCGCTCGCCCGGCGCGCCGAGGCGCTCGGGTACGACCTGGTCACCTTCCCCGACGACCCGGACCAGCCGGCGCACCTGGACGCCTGGACGCTGCTCTCCTGGGTCGCCGGGAGGACCGACCGGATCCATCTCGCCGCGAACGTGCTCACCGCGCCGCTGCGGTCCCCGGCCGTCATCGCCCGCTCCGCCGCCAGCCTGGACCTGCTCTCCGGCGGCCGGCTGCAGCTCGCCCTGGGCACGGGTGACCGGGTCGCGGCCGGTTCCGCCGGCGCGTCCGGCCTCGACGCGGTCGAGGCGGTGGGCGGCCCCCGGCTCGACCCGCGCACGGCGGTCGACGCGCTCGACGAGTCGATCGACGTCGTCCGGGCCGTGCTGGACGCGGGTGACCCCACACCGGTCCGCTACCTCGGCGACCACCACCGCCTCGCGGGCGCGTCGCGCGGCCCGCTGCCGGCGCACCACATCCCGATCTGGCTCGGCGGCTCCGATCCCCGGTTGCTCCGGCTGGTCGGTACGAAGGCCGACGGGTGGCTCGCCACGTCCGGCCCGGACGACCTCGGTACCGCCAACAAGATCATCGACGAGGCGGCCCGGGCGGCCGGGCGCGACCCGGCGGAGATCCGCCGGCTGCTGAACGTCTCCGGCCGGTTCTCCGCCACCCGCCAGGGCTTCCTGCACGGACCGGCCGCCGACTGGGTCGAGGACCTGCTGCCGCTGGTCGTCGAGCACGGCATCGGCACCATCGTCCTGATGACCGACGACGGCGCGACGCTGGAGCGGTTCGCGCGCGAGGTCGCGCCGGCGCTGCGGGAGGCCGTCGACCGGGCCCTGCCCGCCCCGCTGCCGCGCACCGCCCGGCGCACCGCGAGCGTCCGCGCGAAGCGGCGTCCGGGAATCGCGTACGACGAGGTGCCGGCCTCCCTGGCCGACGGCGCCGTGGAGCCCGGCGACATCGCCTACGCCCACGTGAAGTCGACCTACCTGCGCGGCGGCGCGCCCGGCCTGGTGCTCCGGCCCCGTGACCCGGCCGAGGTGGCCGACGCGCTCGCCTTCGCCCGGGCGCACCGCCACCTGCCGCTGGGCGTCCGCAGCGGCGGCCACGGCATCAGCGGCCGGTCGACCAACGACGGCGGCCTCGTGATCAGCCTCGCCCGGATGAACGAGATCCGGGTGCTCGACGAGGCGACCCGCCGCGTCCGGATCGGGCCCGGGGCCCGCTGGATGGACGTGGCCGCAGCCCTCGCCCCGTACGGCTGGGCCCTCACCTCCGGCGACTACGGCGGCGTGGGCGTGGGCGGCCTCGCCACCGCCGGCGGCGTCGGCTGGCTGGCCCGCAAGCACGGCCTGACCATCGACCACCTGCGCGCGGTCGAGCTGGTCCTCGCCGACGGCACCCAGGTCCGCGCCAGCGACACCGAGAACCCCGACCTGTTCTGGGCGGTACGCGGCGCCGGCGCCAACTTCGGGATCGTGACCGCGTTCGAGTTCGAGGTCGACGAGGTCGGACCGGTGGGCTGGGCCCAGTTCGCGCTGGACGCCAGCCGCCCCACGGACCTCCTGACGCGCTGGGGCGCCGCCGTCGAGGCCGCGCCGCGCGACCTCACGAGCGCCATCCTCATGGGCCCGCCCCGGCCGGGTCAGCCGCCGGTCGCCCAGGTGATGGCGATGGTCGACTCGGACGACCCGGCGACGATCGTCGCGCAGCTCCAGCCGGTCGCCGACATCGCGCCGGGCTACGACCAGTCGGTCGTCATCACCTCGTACGCCTCGGTGATGGCGAACGCGAGCGACGCCCCGCACCAGGCCCAGGGCGAACCGATCTCCCGCACCGGCCTGCTCGCGCACCTCACGCCCGAGTTCGCGGAGGCCGCCGCCCGCCTGCTGGCCAGCGGGGTCGTCTACTTCTTCCACATCCGGTCGATCGGCGGCGCCGTGACCGACGTGGACCCGGACGCGATGGCCTGGAGCCACCGCGGGGCCAACTTCCACGTCACCGCGTTCGGCCGGCACCGGGGGCGGCTGGACGCTCTCTGGGACGACCTCCTCGGCCCCCACCTGCGCGGCACCTACCTCAGTTTCGAGACGGACCTGCGCCCCGAACGCGTCGGCGAGGCGTTCCCGCCCCGCACCCTGGCCCGGCTGCGGACGCTGAAGAGGCGGTACGACCCGGACTGCCTGTTCCGCGACAACTTCGCCATCGCACCCGAGCCCACACCCGAACCGTCAGCGAGGACGACACCATGACCGACTACGGGCACGACCTGCTCTTCGGTGCCTTCGTGACCCCCACCGCCCAGCCCGTCCACCACGCCGTGGACCTGGCCGTGACCGCCGACCGGGCCGGGCTGGACCTGGTCACCTTCCAGGACCACCCGTACCAGCCGCGGTTCCACGACACGTGGACGCTGCTGAGCTACGCGGCCGCGCGCACCGAGCGGATCCACCTCAGCGGCAACGTGCTCAACCTGCCGCTGCGGCAGCCGGCGGTGCTGGCGCGCAGCGCGGCGAGCCTCGACCTGCTGAGTGGCGGCCGCTTCGAGCTGGGCATCGGCGCCGGCGGGTTCTGGGACGCCATCGAGGCGATGGGCGGCCGGCGGCTCAGCCCCGGCCAGGCCGTGGACGCGCTGGAGGAGGCCATCCACGTCATCCGCGAGGTGTGGGCGGCCGACAGGCCGGGCGGCATCCGCGTCGACGGCACGTACTACCGCGTCCAGGGCGCGAAGCGGGGTCCGGCGCCGGCCCACGACGTGAAGGTCTGGATCGGCGCGTACAAGCCGAGGATGCTGCGCCTGACCGGGCGGGTGGCCGACGGCTGGCTGCCCACCCTCCAGTACCTCTCGGGCGGGCCGGCCGATCTCACGGCGATGAACGCCCACATCGATGAGGGTGCCGTCGCGGCCGGCCGGGACCCCGCGGGGGTGCGCCGGCTGCTCAACATCGGCGGCCGGTTCGCTACCAACGGCCGGGCGCTGCTCGACGGTCCGCCGGAGCAGTGGGCGGAGGACCTCGCGGGCCTGGCCCTGGAGTACGGGGTGAGCGCGTTCATCCTGGCCGCCGACGACCCGGCCACGCTCGAACTGTTCGCCGCCGAGGTCGCCCCGGCCACCCGGGAACTCGTCGCCGAGGAGCGTGCCCGCGCCAGCCGCTGACCGGCGCGTCAGGCGGTGTCCGCCTCGACCGCGGCCAGCCGGCGGCGCAGGTGCTCCCGCTCCGGCTCGGTGCCCGCGAGGTCCAGCGCCTCCCGGTAGGCGACCGCGGCCTCCGCGCGGCGGCCGAGCCGGCGCAGCAGGTCCGCCCGCGCCGCCGGGTAGGGGTGGTGACCCCGCAACTGCGGCTCCCCGGCCAGGTCGTCGAGCAGGGCGAGGCCGGCTTCCGGGCCGTCCCGCATGGCGACCGCCGCGGCCCGGTTCAGCGCGACCACCGGCGACGGCGACAGCACCAGGAGGACGTCGTAGAGCGCGACCACCTGCGGCCAGTCGGTGGACGCCTCGTCGGCGGCCTCGTCGTGCAGCGCGGCGATGGCGGCCTGCACGCCGTACGGGCCGGGCGGGCCGCCGGTCAGCGCCGTGAGCACCAGCGCCTGCCCCTCGGCGATCATGTCCCGGTCCCACCGGGTGCGGTCCTGGGCGTCGAGGAGCACCAGCTCGCCACCGGGGCCGGTGCGGGCGTCCCGCCGTGCGTGGACCAGCAGCATGAGCCCGAGCAGGCCGGCCACCTCGCGCTCGGCGGGCAGCAGCCGGCGCAGGATCCGGGCCAGCCGGATGGCCTCCTCGGCGAGGTCGAGGCGCTGGAGGTGCGGGCCGGAGCTGGCCGCGTACCCCTCCGTGAAGATCGAGTAGACCGCCTGGAGCACCCCGGGCAGGCGCCCCGGCAGCTCGTGCGGGTCGGGAACCCGGAACGGGATCCGCGCCTCGCGGATCTTCTTCTTGGCGCGTACCAGCCGCTGGGCCATCGTCGCGGTCGGAACGAGGTAGGCCCGCGCCACCTCGGGTGTTGTCAGCCCGGCGAGATAGCGCAGGGTCAGCGCCCCGCGGTCCGCGGCGGGCAGCGCCGGGTGGGCACAGGTGAAGAAGAGCCGCAGCCGCTCGTCGGGCAGGCCACCGTCGGTGTCCGCGGGCGCGGCCGGGCCGGCCCGCTCCGCCTCCGCGGCCAGGAGGGCCAGCCGGGCCGCGTACGCCTGGTCGCGCCGCAGGCGGTCGACGGCCCGGCGGCGGGCCGTGGTGAGCAGCCAGGCGCCGGGCCGGGCCGGTACGCCGTCCGCCGGCCAGTGCCGCAGGGCCGCCTCGATCGCCTCGGACGCGACGTCCTCGGCGAGGTCGAGGTCGCCGAAGCGGTGGACCAGGGCGGCGAGCAGCCGGCCGCGTTCCTCGCGGAACACCGCCTCGACCGAGCCGTGCGTGCCGGCTGCCCGCTCGTCCGTCACGGTCGCGCCTAGAACTCGGCGACCGGCCGCACCTCGACCGCCCCGTTGCCCCGTGACCCGGGGCAGCGGGCCGCCCAGTCCAGGGCGACGTCGAGGTTCGGTACGTCGATGACGTAGTAGCCGCCCAGCACCTCCCGCGTCTCGGCGAACGGCCCGTCGGTGACGGCCCGCTCACCGGTCGCGTCGACCCGGACGGTGGTGGCGGTGGTCAGGTCGGCCAGCGAGTGGCCGGAGACGACGATCCCCGCCTCCGTGGCCTCCTTGTCGTAGGCCACCCAGTCCTCGAAGGTGCACGGGTCCGGCGCCTCCGCGGACCCGCTGTAGATCAGCAGCATGTACTTCATGTCCCACTCCTGTCTCTCCCGGTTGCCGTACGCCGTGACGACGAACGGGACCGGCGCGGATCGACACGCCCTCGGAAAAATTCTGCCCTCCGCTCCGAGGGTGACGGAGAGTCACTGCCCGCTCGATCCGGCGTGTACCCCATCTCGACGCTTTGCTCTGCACCCGCGGACGCACCACGGCGATGAGCTGGTGAAATCTCGGAGCGGCACCGATCCGATGCCGAGCTGTCATGACGCTGCGTGCTTGGTGCCTATAGGGGTGCAGAGCAAAGGGCGGGAGGTGGGTGCCGGTCGGCGCTCGCGCAGTGACATCGGGTGACGACTGGCGGCCGGCTCGGGCGGACAGCCGAGCCGGCCGTGAGCCGCCGCCCTTACCGGGCGAGCAGCGCCCGCAACGCCTCGACGACCTCCGCCGGCGCCTCCTCGGCCATGAAGTGGCCGCACGAGACGGTGCGGTGCGCCAGGTCGGGCGCCCAGGCCCGCCACAGCGCGGCGGCGTCGTAACCGAGGGCGGCGCCCCAGTCCTGCTGGAGGACGGTCACCGGCATCCGCAGCCGGTTACCCGCCGCGCGGTCGGCCTCGTCGTGCGCGACGTCGATCCCGGCCGAGGCCCGGTAGTCGGCCACGATCGAGGTGACGGCCTCCCGGGACGCCGCCAGGTACGCGGCCCGCACGTCGGCGGGGATCGCCTCCGGGTCGCGGGTCCAGATGTCCAGAAAGTGCCCGAAGAACGCGTCCGGGCTCCCGCTGATCAGCTGCTCGGGCAGGCCGGGCGGCTGGGCCATGAGGTAGAGGTGGAAGCCCACGGCCGCCGTGGTGCCGTGCAGGACGTCCCACATGTCGAGGGTGGGCAGCACGTCGAGCGCCGCGAGGTGGGTGACCGCGTCCGGGTGGTCGAGGCCGGCCCGGACGGCGACCAGCGCCCCGCGGTCGTGGCCGGCCAGGGCGAACCGGTCGAACCCGAGCGCCCGGGCGAGCGCCACCACGTCGGCGGCCATCGTCCGCTTGGCGTACCGCTCGCCGTCGGTGTCGGCCGGCTTGTCGCTGGCACCGTAGCCGCGCAGGTCCGGGCAGATCACCGTGTGGTCGGCGGCGAGGTCGGCGGCCACGTGCCGCCACATGAGGTGGGTCTGGGGGAAACCGTGCAGCAGGACGACCGGGCTGCCGGAGCCGCCCACGGCCGCCCGGAGCGTCACGCCGTCGTCCACGGTGACGCGCTGGTAGTCGAAGCCCTTGATCTCCACGGGGAGCCTTTCGTTGTCGGAGGTCCGGGGCGGACCAGCGGCCCGCACCCGGTGTTACGCGTCGAGCCTGCGTCCCGCCGATCAGCAGGCGATGAGTGCCGGATGAGTGCCCGGATGAGTGCCCGATCCCCGACGTCCCGGCGAGGCGACACGCCGGCCGACGGCCCCCTCGGCCGTCACCGACCGGCTCCGCCCGGCCGGCCCTGCCTAGATTGGGGCCATGGTGACGTTCGGCGTGCTCGGGGCGGTGCGGGCCGACGACGCCCGGGGGCCCGTGGCGCTCCGGGGCGCCCGCCAACGCGCCGTACTGGCCCGGCTGCTGGTCGCCCGCGGTCGGGTGGTGCCGGTCGACCGCCTGGTCGACGCCCTGTGGGAGGAGCCACCGGACGGGGCCGTCGCCGCGCTGCGGACCTTCGTGGCCGACCTGCGCCGCGCCCTGGAACCCGAGCGGCCACCCCGCCGGCCGCCCCGCCTGCTGGTCACCACGCCCCCCGGGTACGCGCTGCATCCGGCACCCGACGCCGTGGACGCCTGGCGGTTCGAGACGGCGGTGGCCGCCTCGGCGGACCTGCTCACCGACGGGCAGCCCGGGGTGGCGCTGGCCCGCCTCGACGACGCGCTCGCCCTGTGGCGCGGCCCCGCCTACGCCGAGTACGCCGACCGGAGCTGGGCCCGCGCGGAGATCGACCGCCTGGACGAGCTGCGGATGCTGGCCGTCGAGCGGCGGGCGGAGGCCCTGCTGGCCCTCGGGCGGGCCGCCGAGGCCGCGTCGGACCTGCGGGCGCATGTCGCCGATCACCCGCTGCGCGAGGACGCCTGGCGGCTGCTGGCCCTGGCCCTGTACCGGGCGGACCGGCAGGGCGACGCGCTGGCCGCGCTGCGCAGCGCCCGGGAGACGTTGGTGACCCGGCTCGGTGTCGACCCCGGCCCCCGGCTGCGGCAGTTGGAGGCGGACATCCTCGCCCAGGCCCCGCACCTGACCGGCCCGCCGGCCCCGACCGGCGCGGCCGTCCCGACTGGCCCACCGACCCCGACTGGCCCGCCGGAACCGACCGGCCTGACCGGGCCGGCCCCGCGGATCGCGCCCGCCGCCGCACCGGCGGCCGGCGGCGCGGGGCGGCGACCGTTCGTGGGGCGGGACGAGGAGCTGGCCCGCCTCCGGCAGGCGGCCGAGCGGGCCGTCCGGCGCGGCACGCCGACCCTCGCCCTGGTCTCCGGCGACGCCGGCGCCGGCAAGTCCGCGCTCGCGGAGGCGCTCACCGCCGAGCTGGCGGCGGCCGGTTGGGTCACGGCCTGGGGCCGCAGCCCGGAGTACGACGGCGCTCCGGTGGCCTGGCCGTGGCGGCAGGTCGCCGACCGGTTGGCCGCGGAGACCGGCGTCGAACCGCCCGCGGAGGAGACCGCCGGGGCCGATCCGGCCGTGGCCCGGTTCCGGCTGCACCGCGCCGCCGCGGCGCAGCTCGGCGCGGTGGCGGGCGCCGCGCCGGTGCTGCTGGTGCTGGACGACCTGCACCGGGCGGACGAGGGCACCCTCGACCTGCTCACCGCGCTGCTCACCGAGCCGGACGCGGTCGGCGGCCCGGTGCTGGTGGTGGGCACGTACCGGGCCACCGAGATCACGCCGGAGCTGACGGCGGCACTGGCCCGGTTCGCGCGTGTCGAGCCGCTCCGCGTCTACCTGGGCGGGCTCGCCGAACCGTCGACCGGTGACCTCGCCCGCGCCGTCGCCGGACGGGAGCTGGACGGCGCCGCCGTGCGGACGATCCACCGGCGCAGCGGCGGCAACCCGTTCTTCGTACGGGAGCTGGCCCGGCTGCTGGCCACCGAGGGCGAGGCGGCGCTGGACCGGGTGCCGGCCGGGGTTCGGGACGTCATCCGGCACCGGCTCACCCGACTGCCGGCGGCGGCGCAGGACGTGCTGCGGCAGGCCGCGGTCCTCGGCCGGGACGTCGACCCGGACGTGCTGGCCGCGTTCGCGGGGGGCGACGCCGTGGTGCTCGACGCATTGGACCGGGCGCTGTCCGCCGGGTTCCTCACCGAGGAGGACGGCGCGCTGCGGTTCACCCACGTCCTGGTCCGCGACACGCTGTACGACGACCTGTCGGCGCCGCGCCGGGCCCGCTGGCACGCCGCCGCCGGCGAGGCCGTCGAGCGCCTGCACCCGGACGACGTGGTGGCCCTCGCCCACCACTTCTCCGCTGCCGCGACTCGGGCCACGGCCGGGCGGGCGGCCCGCTACGCCCGGATCGCCGCCGAGCAGGCCGAGCGCCGCGCCCATCCGCACCAGGCGGCGCGGCTGTGGCAGCAGGCCGTCGAGGCGCACGACCGGGCCGGCGACGGCGACGTACGGGGGCGGCTCGACGCGGTCATGGGTCTCGGCCGGGCGCTGGCCGTCACCGGTCACCTGGATCGCACCCGCCACTACCGGGCCGAGGCGATCCGCACGGCCGAGACGCTCGACGACCCCGCACTGGTCGCGGCCGTGCTCACGGCCTTCGACGTGCCGGCCGTGTGGACCCGCAACGACGACGAGGCGCTCTCCCGCCGTATCGTCGAGGCCACCGACCGTACGCTGGCCGCGGCGGGCGCGGCCGATCCGGAGCTGCGCAGCCGCCTGCTCAGCACGCTCGCCCTGGAGCTGCGCGGCACCACCGGTGACCGGGGTCGCCAGGCGGCCGTCGAGGCCGAGGCCATCGCCCGAGAGCTGGGCCGTCCGGCGCTGCTGGCGTTCGCGCTCAACGCGCGTTTCATGCACACGTTCGGGCGGGCCGGCCTCGCCGCCGAGCGGGCGCGCCTCGGCGCCGAGCTGGTCGACGTCGCGGCCCGGCACGATCTGGTGACCTTCGAGGTGCTCGGCCACCTCATCGTGGTGCAGGCCAACGCCGCGCTGGCCGATCTTCCCGCCGCCGACGCGGCCGCGGCCGCCGCCGACCGGCTCGCCGCCCGGCACGACCTGCCCCTCGTGGGCGTGTTCACACAGTGGTACGCCGCGCTGCGCCTCGCCCTGCTCGGGAGGCACGCCGAGGCGGAGGTCGCGTACCGGCGGGCGGCGGCCCGGACACCGGCCGCGGGGATGCCCGGCATGGCGGAGGGTCTGCTGCCGCTCGCGCTGCTGTCGACGCGGCTCGCCGACGCGCTCCCGAGCGCGCCGGTGGACGTGCCGGAGGGGGACCTCGGGCCGTACGAACCGTGGGTGCACGCACTCGTGCTGGCCGCCGCCGGTCGCCGGGACGAGACCGTGGCCGCCCTGCGGGCCCTGCCCGAGTCACCGCACGACCTGCTCCGGGAGGCCCGGCTCTGCCTGACCGCCCGTGCCGCGCTCGCCGTCGGCGACGAGCCGGCGATGCGGTACGCGTACGCCGAGCTGCTGCCCGCCGCCCCCGAGCTGGCCGGGGCGGGCAGCGGTGCGCTCAGCCTCGGCCCGGTGGCCCGGCACCTGGCCGACCTCGCGACCGCGCTGGGCCGTACGGACGAGGCGGCCGCGCACGACCGGACGGCCCGGGCGCTCGCGGCGCGCCTCGCAGCGGCGGGTTGACGCACGGGGTGCCCCGGGCCGCCGCGGCCCGGGACACCCCGCCTCCGGTCAGGACCGGCGGAGCCAGAAGGTGAGGCCCAGCGACTCCTCGGTGAACGGCTCCGCGCCGGACCACGACGGCTCGCCCTCGCCGCAGTCCGTGGCCAGCACCTCCTCGGCGACCAGGTCGCGGTGCTCGCGCAGCGCCAGCGCGGTCTCCTCGCGGTCCGTGCGCCAGCGCAGCTCGATCCGGTCGGTCACCTCGAGACCGCTGGCCTTGCGCGCCTCCTGGATCTGCCGGATCGCGTCGCGGGCCGCACCGGCCCGGCGCAGTTCCGGGGTGAGGTGCAGGTCCAGCGCCACGGTCGCTCCGGCGTCGCTGGCCACCGCCCAGCCCTCGCGCGGGGTCTCCGTCACGACGACCTCGTCGGGGCCGAGCGTCACCGACTCGTCGCCCACCTGGACCGTGGCCGACCCGGTGTCGCGCAGCGAGTCCCGCAGGGTCGCCGCGTCGGCCGCTGCGATCGCCTTCGCGACCTGCTGCACCGTCTTGCCGAACCGCTTGCCGAGGGCACGGAAGTTGGCCTTCGCCGTGGTGTCCACCAGCGAGCGACCGGCGCCGCCCATCGGGTCCACCGACCCGACGTTCAGCTCGGCGGCGATCTCCGCGAGCAGCTCGGGGCCGAGTTCGTCGAAGCCGTTCGCGGAGGCCAGCGCCCGGGACAGCGGCTGGCGCACCTTCATCCCCGAGTCGGCCCGCGCGGCCCGGCCCAGCTCGACGAGCCGGCGCGCGAGCGCCATCTGCCGGGACAGCGCCGGGTCGATGAGGGACTCGTCGGCGACCGGGTACGGCGCGAGGTGCACCGACTGCGGCGCCTCCGGGTCGACCGGCACGACCAGGTCCTGCCAGACCCGCTCGGTGATGAACGGCGTGAGCGGCGCGAGCAGCAGGGTCACGGTCGCCAGCGCCTCGTGCAGGGTGGCCAGGGCGGCCCGGTCACCCCGCCAGAAGCGCCGCCGGCTGCGCCGGACGTACCAGTTGGACAGGTCGTCGACGAACGTGGCGAGCAGCCGGCCCGTCTGGTGCGTGTCGAAGTCCGCCATGGCGGCGTCGACCTGCTGCACCAGCGTGTTCAGCTCGGACAGCACCCACCGGTCCAGCACCGGCCGGTCCGCCGGCGCCGGGTCGTCCGCCGACGGCGTCCAGCCGGCGGTACGGCCGTACAGGGACTGGAAGGCGACCGTGTTCCAGTAGGTCAGCAGGATCTTGCGGACCACCTCCTGGAGCGCGGTGTGCCCGACCCGGCGCGCCGACCAGGGCGACCCGACGGCGGCCATGAACCAGCGCACCGCGTCCGCGCCGTGCTGGTCCATGAGCGGGATGGGCTCCAGGATGTTGCCCAGGTGCTTGGACATCTTCCGGCCGTCCTCGGCGAGGATGTGGCCCAGGCAGACCACGTTCTCGTACGACGAGCGGTCGAAGACCAGCGTGCCGACGGCCATCAGCGTGTAGAACCAGCCACGCGTCTGGTCGATCGCCTCGGAGATGAACTGGGCCGGGTAGCGCTTCGCGAACAGGTCGGCGTTGCGGTACGGGTAGCCGAACTGGGCGAACGGCATCGAGCCGGAGTCGTACCAGGCGTCGATGACCTCGGGCACCCGGCGGGCGGTCTCCCCGCAGTGGCAGGCGAAGGTGACCTCGTCGATGAACGGCCGGTGCGGGTCGAGGCCCGTCACGTCCGACCCGGTCAGCTCGCTCAGCTCGGCCAGCGAGCCGACGCAGGTGAGGTGGTCGTTCGGGCACCGCCAGATGGGCAGCGGGGTGCCCCAGTAGCGCCGCCGGGACAGGGCCCAGTCGACGTTGTTGTTGAGCCAGTCGCCGTAGCGGCCGTACTTCACGGTGGCCGGGTGCCAGGTGGTGCGCTCGTTCTCGCGCAGCAGCGCGTCCCGGACGGCGGTGGTCCGCACGTACCAGGACGGCTGGGCGTAGTAGATCAGCGCGGTGTGGCACCGCCAGCAGTGCGGGTAGGTGTGCTCGTACGGGACGTTCTTGAAGAGCAGGCCGCGGAGCTGGAGGTCCTCGATGAGGGGCCGGTCGGCCTCCTTGAAGAACCTCCCGCCGACCAGCGGGATCTCCGGAAAGAAGCGGCCGTTGGACTGGACGGGGTTAACCATGGGCAGCCCGTACGCCCGCGCCGTGGCGAGGTCGTCCGCGCCGAACGCGGGCGCCTGGTGGACCAGGCCGGTGCCGCTGTCGGTGGTCACGTACGACGCGAGGACCACGAAGTGCGCGTCGGGCACCTCGACCAGGTCGAACGGAGGCCGGTAGGTCCACCGCTCGAGTTCCTTGCCCTTGAACGACTCGCCGGTCATCTCCCAGCCGTCGCCCAGCGCGTACGCGAGCAGCGGCTCGGCCACCACGAGCTGCTCGTTGCCGTCACTGGCCACCACGTACCGCACGTCGGGGTGGACGGCCACCGCGACGTTCGACGGCAGCGTCCACGGCGTGGTGGTCCAGACCAGCAGCGCGGCCCGGCCGGCCAGCGGCCCCGAGGTGAGCGGGAACCGGACGAACACCGACGGGTCGACGACCGTCTCGTAGCCCTGGGCCAGCTCGTGGTCGGACAGGCCGGTCTCGTCCCGCGGGCACCACGGCGCGACCCGGAAGTCCTCGACCAGCAGGCCCTTGTCGAAGATCTGCTTCAGCGACCACCAGACGGACTCGATGTACTCCGGGTCCATGGTCCGGTAGGCGTCGTCCATGTCGACCCAGTAGCCCATGCGCTCGGTCAGCTCGGCGAACGCGTCGGTGTGCCGGGTCACCGACTCGCGGCACCGGGCGTTGAACTCCGCGATGCCGTACTTCTCGATGTCCTGCTTGCCGGAGAAGCCGAGTTCCCGTTCGACGGCGAGTTCGACGGGCAGGCCGTGGCAGTCCCAGCCGGCCTTGCGGGCGACGTGGAACCCCTTCATCGTCTTGTAGCGGGGGAAGACGTCCTTGAAGACCCGCGCCTCGATGTGGTGGGCGCCGGGCATGCCGTTGGCGGTCGGCGGTCCCTCGTAGAAGACCCACTCCGGCCGGCCCTCGGACTGCTCCAGGCTGCGCCTGAAGATGCTGTTCGCGTGCCAGAAGTGCAGGACCTCGCGGTCGAGGTCGGGCAGATCGACCTGGGTCGGTACGCTGCGGTACATCGCTCCTCCGTCGGCGCGTCTGTGCTGAGGCTCCGCCGGAGGGACGAGGCCGTACGGCCCCGCGGTACCACCCTCCTTGACCGTTTCCGGCCCTCTCGTTTCGGGTGTGGTCGGGTCTACTCGGCCTGGCGGCCTTTCTTCCGACGGCTCCGGGGTGATCTTCCCGCCGCGCACACCTCCGGGCTTCCACCATCCCCGGATCGCTCGTGGCTGCGTGCGACGGTACTCGTCCCCATCTGCGCCTTCCGCTCGTATCGTAGCCCAGTCGAGGCCCCGGCCACGACGCTGATACCGCGGGCCGCGGACCCGTCGGTCCGCGGCCCGCGGCCGGTCAGGCGTTCGGGTCGCGGACCGGGGCGAACATCTCCTGGATCCAGTTGGGGTACGCCGGTGGCTGCTGGCTGACCGCCTCCAGGTCGGCCAGGTCCCGCTCGGTCAGCGTGAGCCCGCTGGCCGCGATGTTGTCGGTGAGCTGGTCGACGGTCCGCGCGCCGACGATCACGCTGGTGACCGCCGGCCGGGCCAGCAGCCAGGCGATCGCCACCCGGGACACGCTCGCCCCGTGCCGCTCGGCGATGGCCCGGAGCACGTCGAGCACCTCGTACCCGTGCTCGGGGTCGACCGGCGGGAAGGTCGACCAGCCGGCCGCCGTACGCCGGCCGCTCGCCGCCGCGTCCCGCCGGTTCTTCCCCGTGAGGAACCCCCCGGCCAGCGGGCTCCACACGGTGAGCGCCACGTTCTCGGCCCGGGCCATCGGCACCAGGTCACGTTCCACGTCGCGGCCCACCAGCGAGTAGTACGCCTGCGCCGAGACGAAACGGTTCAGGTTCCGCAGCGCGGACACGCCGAGCGCCTTGCTGATCTGCCAGGCCGCCAGGTTCGCGGCGCCGATGTAGCGGATCTTGCCCTGCCGTACCGCGTCGTCGAGGGCGGAGAGCACCTCC
The DNA here is from genome assembly GCF_003626655.1 of Micromonospora costi. Classification (GTDB taxonomy): domain Bacteria; phylum Actinomycetota; class Actinomycetes; order Mycobacteriales; family Micromonosporaceae; genus Micromonospora; species Micromonospora costi. The sequence goes on along the minus strand of NZ_RBAN01000001.1, from coordinate 1,888,564 downwards.
TCGAACGGGGTCAGCGGGTCGAACTGGTGCAGCTGGTAGAGGTCGACGTGGTCGGTTTTGAGCCGGCGCAGGCTGTCGTCCAGCGCCCGCAGCACGTGCAGCCGGGACCAGCCGGCGGCGTTGGGGCCCGGGCCGGTGGGGGCGAACACCTTCGTGGCGAGCACCACGTCGTTCCGCCGGTGCCGTAGCGCGTGGCCGAGCAGTTCCTCGCTCTCCCCGTCGCTGTACATGTCCGCCGTGTCGACGAAGTTGATCCCGGCGTCGAGCGCGGTGCCGACCATGCGGTCGGCGTCGTCCCGGCCGAGCGCGCCCAGAGCGGAGTAGCCGGGGTTGTCCGCGCCGCCGAACGTCATCGTGCCGAGTGAGATCTCGGAGACCCAGACGCCGGTGGGGCCGAGGAGTCGGTACTTCACGGTGGATCTCCCTGTGAGGCCGTGCGGCCGGGTCGGCCGCCGCATGACTGGACACCTTGTTGGACATGGTGTCCAACCAAGCGTACGAGCGGACCGCCGGATCGCCCAGCCCCGCGGTATGCCCCGGGTCACCCAGCCGCCGTCCGCCCCGTTGATCAAGAGGTTTCGGTCAGGATCCGGCCCCCGGACGACGCAAACCTCTTGATCACGAGGAGCCGGGACTCACCGACAAAAAGATTTGGCTTGACAAAAAAAGTCGTCGGTGACAGAGTCAGGTCATGTTCGACATCGCAGTGATCGAGGATCCGGCGGCGGCCGAGGCGTCGCTGGACCCGACGAGGGCCCGGTTGCTGGCCGCGCTCGCCGAGCCGGCCTCCGCGACGATGCTCGCCGCCCGGGTCGGCCTGCCTCGGCAGAAGGTCAACTACCACCTCCGCGCCCTCGAGCAGCACGGCCTCATCGAGCTGGTGGAGGAGCGCCGCAAGGGCAACGTCACCGAGCGGGTCATGCGCGCCACCGCGGCGTCGTACGTGATCTCCCCGGCGGCCCTGTCCGCCGTACGGCCCGACCCCGCCCAGTCGCCGGACCGCCTGTCGGCACGGTGGCTGCTCGCGGTGGCCGCCCGCCTCGTGCAGGACGTCGGCGCGCTGATCACCGGCGCGGAGCGGGCGAAGAAGCGGGTCGCGACCTTCGCCGTCGACGCCACCGTGCGGTTCGCCTCGGCGGCCGACCGGGCCGCGTTCGCCGAGGAGCTGACCTCCACGCTCACCGCCCTGGTGGCCCGCTACCACGACGAGGCCGCCCCCGGCGGCCGCGAGCACCGCGTGGTGCTCGCCCTGCACCCCAACGTCACCGCACCGACCGACACCACATCGAAGGAGTCCTGAGATGACCGCCACGACCAGCACGATCGCCGCCAGCGCCTACCCGATCGGCCACACCGTCGGCGCCACCACCCGTCGCCGTCGCCAGCGGGCCCTCGGCGTGGCCACCGCCGTCGTCGCCACCAGCGTGATCTACCTCGTGGCCCGCGCCGCCGGCACCGACTTCACGCTCACCGACCCGGGGGCCACGCGGTCGCACCCGCTGATCCTGCCGGAGATAGCCGCCTTCAGCCTGGTCTTCGCGCTGCTGGGCTGGGGGAGCCTCGCGCTGCTGGAGCGGTTCACGGCGCGCGCCCGTGTCGTCTGGAGCGGGCTCGCCGGCACGGTGCTGCTCGCCTCGTTCATCCCCGTCTTCCTCGAACGGGCCACCGTGGACACCCGGGTCATGCTCTGCGTACTCCACGTCGTGGTGGCCCTCGCTCTGCTGCCGATGCTGCGCCACCGGGCCGGCGTCGCCGCCCGCTGACCCTCCGCACCGGGCGCCCGCCCCGGCGCGCCCCGCACCGTCCGACCCGACACCGAACTCCGACCACCGAATGGAAGGTTCACCATCATGGGACAGCGCTTCGAGCTGCAGAAGGACGTCGAGCTGGCCGCCACGCCCGAGCAGGTGTGGGAGGCGATCGCCACCGGCCCCGGCATCGACTCGTGGTTCATGGGACGCAGCGAGGTGGAGCCGCGCGAGGGCGGCCGTACGAGCTTCACGATGGCCGGCCAGACCCAGGAGGCCACCGTCACCGCGTGGGAGCCCGGCCGGCGCTTCGCGTACCGGACCGCGCCCGGGCCGGACGGCGCCATCACGGCGATGGAGTACCTGATCGAGGGCCGTGGCCAGGGCTCGACCGTGCTGCGACTGGTGCAGAGCGGCGTGCTCGGCGACAACTGGGAGACCGAGTACGAGGCGATGAAGGCCGGTTGGGACATGTACCTCGGCACGCTCGCCGCGTACGTGGCCCACTTCCCGGGCCGGAGCGGCGCGCCCGTGGCCGCGTTCCGCCCGCAGGCCGGCACGCCCGAGCAGGTCTGGGCGGCGGTGGCCGGTGCCTTCGGCATCACCGGCCCGGTGACCGAGGGGCAGCGCGCCCGGCTCACCGTCGACGGCCTGCCGCCGATCGACGGGGTCGTCGACCTCGCCGGTCTGCCCACCTACTTCGGGGTCCGCACCGACGACGCGCTCTACCGGTTCCTGCACTCCGGCACCGACCGGGGCAACGTCCTGGTCCTCGGCCACCACCTCTTCGCCGCCGACCAGGATCCGGCCCGCGCCGAGCAGGCCTGGCAGAGCTGGGTGGAGAAGCTCCCGATCGGCTGACGGCCGACGCCGGCGACGGCCGCCCCCGTGACCGCACGGGAGGCGGCCGTCTCCGTGCGCGCCCGCGCGGTCACCCGGTGACCGCACGAGCCTCCGCGTCGCGGGGGAACGCGGCCCGGTACGCCCGGGGACTGACCCCGACGACCTGCCGGAAGCTGTCCCGGAACGCGGTCGGCGAGGTGAAGCCCACCAACTCGCCGACCCGTTCCACAGGTGTGTCGGTCCGTTCCAGCAACTGCTGGGCGCGGCGTACGCGCTGCCGGGTGAGCCACTGCATCGGCGTGGCGCCGGTCTGCTGCCGGAAGTGCCGGCTCAGCGAGCGGGTGCTCATCACCGCCCGCGAGGCGATGTCGGCCAGCGTCAGGGGAGCGGCCAGGTTCTCGGTCAGCCACACGAGCAGCGGCTGCATCGATTGACCGTCCGGCGCGGGCGGCTCGTGGGCGATGAACTGGGCCTGGCCACCGGCCCGTTCCAGCGGCATCACGCAGCTGCGGGCGGTCTCGGCGGCCACCGCGGCGCCGTGGTCGCGGCGCACGACGTGCAGGCACAGGTCGAGACCGGCGGCGGCGCCGGCCGACGTCAACACCGACCCCTCGTCGACGTAGAGCACGTCCGGGTCGACGTCGACCGCCGGATGGCGGCGGGCCAGTTCGGCGGCCGCGGCCCAGTGGGTGGTGGCGCGACGGCCGTCGAGCACCCCGGCCGCGGCGAGGACGAAAGCGCCCGTGCAGATCGACACCAGCCGGCCCGTCGCGGCGCGCAGCGCGTCGACGACGACCGGCGGCACCGGGTCGTCGAGGTCGGCGACGCCCGGGACCACCACGGTCCCCGCCCCGGCCGCCCAGCCCAGGTCGCGCGTCGCGCGGATGCTCACGAGACCGGCCCGCACCTCCTCGCCGGCCGCGCACACCCCCACCTCGTACGCCGGGTGGCCGCCGGCGAGCCGGGCCCGGCCGAAGACCTCGATCGGCACGGACAGGTCGAACGGCACGACGCCGTCGTAGGCGAGGATCGCGACACGGTGCATGTACCCATCCTGGCGCGATTCCGTTGGTCACCGTCCGCCTGGCCACTGCCCGCCGCGGCCCGTGCCGCCTAGCGTCGGCTCGTGACTGTTCTCGTACCGCTGCTCATCGGTGTCCTGTACGTCTGCGTGAACTCGCTGATCCCCGAACCCCACCGCCGCCGGTTCAACGCGGTGCTGGTCGGCGGTGCCGGAGCGGCGTACCTCAGCGGGGGCGGCCTCGGGGTCGCGGAGGTCGCGTTCACCGCCCTGCTGACGTACGTCGCCTGGCGCGGGCTGGAGTCGTGGCGGTTCATCGGCCTCGGCTGGCTGCTGCACACCGCGTGGGACGTCGTCCACCACGTGAAGGGGGGCGCGATCCTGCCGTTCGCGCCCGGCTCCTCGTTGGGCTGCGCGATCTGCGACCCGGTCATCGCGGTCTGGTGCCTGACCGGTGGGCGTTCGGTCACCGACGCGCTGCGGACCCGGTTCACCCGCACGCCCGCGGCGGGCTGACGACGTGCGCGGCGTCAGGCTCCGACGCCGGAGGCCGGCCCGGTGCGCAGGTACGTGAGGACGGCCAGCACCCGGCGGTTGGTGTCGTCGCTGGGCTGCAGGCCGAGCTTCGTGAGGATGTTGCCCACGTGCTTGCCGATCGCCGCCTCGGTGACGTACAACGCCGCGGCGATAGACGCGTTGGACCGGCCCTCCGCGATGAGCGCCAGCACCTCGCGCTCCCGGGCGGAGAGCGCCGCGAGGGGGTCGCGCGGGCGATGCAGCAGCCGGCGTACGACGTCGGGGTCGACGACCGTCCCGCCACCGGCCACCGTGCGCAGGTGAGCGACGAACTCGGCCACCTCGGCGACCCGGTCCTTCAACAGGTAGCCGACCCGCTGGCCGTCGCCGCTGTCCAGCAGCGCGGCCGCGTACTCGGCCTGCACGTGCTGGCTGAGCACCACGACGCCGAGGTCCGGGCGCTCGGTACGCAGCGTGACGGCCGCGCGCAGCCCGTCGTCTCGCCGGCCCGGCGGCATCCGGATGTCCGTCACCACGAGGTCCGGCCGGTGCGCGCGGGCGGCGTCCAGCAGTTCCGGCGCCGAGCCGACCGCCGCGAGCACCTGGAAGCCGAACCGCTCCAGCAGGCCGACGAGGCCCTCGCGCAGCAGGACCTCGTCCTCGGCGAGCACGACCCGGGTCATCGGCACGGCAGCTCCACCCGCACCAGCGTAGGGCCGCCGTCCGGGCTGGCCAGCAGCAGCCGCCCGCCGGCCGCGCCGACCCGGTCGGCGAGCCCGGTGAGGCCGCTGCCACGCGCCGGGTCGGCCCCGCCCCGGCCGTCGTCGGACACCTCGACCACGAGCCGGTCGCCGGTCCGGGTGAGCCGTACGTCCGCCCGGGTCGCCCCGGCGTGCCGGGCCACGTTCGTGAGGGACTCGGCGACCACGTAGTAGGCGGTGTTCTCGACGGTCTCGGGCAGTGGCCGGTCGAGGTCGGCGTGCACGGTCACCGGCACGACACTCTCGTCGGCGAGTTCCCGGACCGCGCCGGCCAGCCCGAGATCGGTGAGGCTCTGGGGGCGGATGCCGTGCACGATCTGGCGGAGCATGACCATCAGCCCCTTGGCCTGGTCGTGCGCCACCGCGAGAGGCCGGGCGGCGGGGGAGTCCTCGGGCACGTCCAGCCGGGCCATGCCGAGGTGCAGGGTGAGGCTCGTCAGTCGCGGTTGCGCGCCGTCGTGCAGGTCGCGTTCGATACGCCGCCGCTCGGCCTCGTACGCGTCGACCAGGCGGGCCCGCGAGCGGGTGACCTCCCGCAGCGCAGTGCCGTCGGCCGGCCCGCCCAGCAGCCAGCGCGCCACCGCACCCTGGGCCGCGGCGAGCCCGCCCAGCCCGTACCAGAGCACCGGCAGCAGCAGGACGGCCGCGACCGCGTACGGGACGGCCTCCCCGGGCGTGTCCGCCGTGGACCAGATCAGGACGACCCGGTCGCCGTTGTGGGCGAGCCACGGACCGGCGATCAGCATGAGGTCGATCAGGACGAGCAGCGTGTAGATCCAGTACGCAAGCGGCACCACGCCACCCAGCCACACCGTGTAGGCGACCTCCCGCCAGGCGCTGGCCGTGGTGTAGCGCGCCGCGAGCCCCGACCAGGGGCGTGCGGGCAGTGGGCGCGGGTCGATCACCGCGAGCCGCGAGCGCTCGACCGCGGCCACGGCGGCGCTCACGAAGGGCGCGAGCGCCACGGCGGCCAGCGCCGCGACGGCGAGGAACAGCGCGAGGGGCAGCGAGATCGGGCGGCCGTGCTGGCGTACGGCGTTGACGGCCGCGATCAGGGGAGCCCCGACGACCAGGAGGCCGAGGCAGAGGACGCCCGCGATCGGGACGGTGGTCGCCAGGTAGGCCATCGCCCGCCACGGCCACCAGGTAAGGGGATAGTCGCGGCGGCGCAGGGCCGTGAGCAGGTGCGCAGGCTCAGCCGATGTCATGCCGCCGACGCTATCGACGGTGCGGGCCGGCACCCAGCCGTCTGGCGCGACATCGCGGGTAGACCCAGCACTACCCCACGGCGGCCCTTCCCCAGGGCCGCCGGGCCGGCACCGGCCGCCGGTCGGTGACGCGCGGAAGAATTCTCGGTGACTTCTGGTCCGGTGGCACGGATCGGCGCGTTCGCCAGACGCGTCACGGGATGGCGACCCGATACGGGTTCAAGACCGCGCGTGGGCGTACTTCGATCACGGCTCGTCCGGGGGTTGCCGCCGACCGGATCGACGAGGGGGGCCGAACGGCCAGGTTTGCCCTGGCCCGATGGCCTGGGGCAAGCGCGGCGAATGCCTCAATCGGCGAGTAGATCGACAGTGCGATCAGGACTATCCACCTATTCCGGGCAACGGCCCTCGCGTACGCGGCGTCGCCAGGACCGCCGCCTCATGTGACAGTTCTCGGGTCACCTGCCGCTGTGTTCTCATGGTGCGCTGCCGAGGCCGCGCTCCGTCGCTGTCGGCGGCAGGTGTCGTGCGAACGGGGAGGTACGTGTGTCTGTCCAACGTGAGAGGTGCGGAGGCCGACCGGCTCCGGCCGTAGCCAGCTCGGGCCCTCGATGCGGAGCCCGCCACGCGCGGTGACCTGTGCGTCGCGGTGAGCCCTCGGCGGCCGTGACGAGGACGTCTGCGGTGTCAGATGCCTCACTCCCCGTGTTCCCTGGCTCTCCCATCCATTGACCCCCTGCACGTGGTCCACCTAGCCTTTCGGGCCGGTCATGCGTCGGCCCGTGGCTGACCGTTCACGGCTGGCGGCCTCTCCCACCCATCCCTCACGTCCCCGACGGAGAACGACCATGCCTGGCGGCAGCCTGACCTCGACGAGACGACCACGATGACGTCGGTGACGACGCCCCTGTGGCTGCTCGGGATCGGCATCGTGGCGCTGCTCGTCCACCTCGTGGTGGAGCGCACGCGCCACCGCCGGCAGCTGGCGGAGCTGCCCACGCGGATCGTGGTGAACGGCATCCGGGGCAAGTCCTCGGTGACCCGGCTCATCGCCGGCGCCCTGCGTGCGGACAGCCGGCGGACGGTGTTCGCGAAGACCACCGGCACCGCGGCGCGGCTCATCTACCCGCAGGGCCGGGAGGTGCCCATCCGCCGCGGTCGGGGCGGTGTCAACGTCATCGAGCAGATCGGCGTGGTCCGCCGCGCCGTGCACGCGGGCGCGGACACGCTGGTCATCGAGTGCATGGCGGTCCTTCCCGAGTTGCAGCAGGTGAACCAGGAACTGCTTATCGAGGGCGACATCGTCGTCATCAGCAACGTCCGGGAGGACCATCTCGACGAGATGGGCCCGACGCTCGACGACGTGGCGCGTTCTCTCAGCCGGTCGATGCCGCACCGGGGCACGGTCGTGACGGCGGAGCGGGAGCGGCTGCACATCCTGCGGGAGGAGGCCGAGCGCCGCCAGTGCAGCGTCGTCGCCGTCGACCCCGACTCGGTCACCGACGCGGAGATGCGGCGCTTCCGGTGGATCACGTTCAAGGAGAACGTGGCGATCGCGTTGGCCGTGGCGAAGCTGTGCGGCGTGGACCGGGCCACCGCGCTGAAGGGCATGTGGCAGGCCTCCCCGGATCCGGGTGTCCTCCGGGTGGACGCCTGCGCCCACCAGGGCCGGCGGTTCGCCGCGGTGAACCTCTTCGCCGCGAACGACCCGGAGTCGACCCTCATGAACATCAACCTGCTGCGGGAACGCAGGCTCATCGGCGAGCGGGTCGCCGTCGTGATCAACTGCCGGCCGGACCGGATCGAGCGCAACGGCCAGATGGGCGGCATCATCCCCGACATCAAGCCGAGCCGGGTCTTCCTCATCGGTACGCCCACCCGCAGCGCCCTGCACCTGATCCCCGAGCAGTGGCGCGACCGCGTGGTCGACCTCGACGGCGAGCACCGCACCGGCGAGGAACTGCGGGACGCCATCGTGGAGAAGCTCGGTGCCGGCGAGACCGGCACGGCGCTGCTCATGATCGGCAACATCCACGGCCGCGGCGAGGAACTCCTGGAGGCGCTGCACTCCGTCACCGTCGCCGCCACCGCCGCCGCGCCGTTCGACGAGCTGTCCCAGACCCTCGAACGCATCTACAAGCTCGACACCGCCCGCAAGCCGGACGGGGCCGACAACAAGGCCCCGGTCGACATGGACGCGACCGTCGTGCTGTCCCGCGCCGACCTGACCGCCACCGCCGTGCTCAACAGTGCCCGCATCGCCGTCCTGCACGCCGACCGCCGCCGGGCAGCCCGCCCCTGAGCGAAGGAACCGTCATGCCCACGTTCGACCTGTCCTCCGAACTCAGCGCCGTGATCATCGCCGCGGGGCTGCTGTTCGGGCTCGTCGGCTACCTCATCACCAACGTCGCGCCAGCCGGGCTCATGGTGCCCGGCTGCCTGGTGCTGACCGCCCTCGAGGACGCCCGCAGCCTGGCCCCCGTCGTGGCGATCACCGCGATCACGGTGGGCGTCATGAAGGTGCTGCAGCGCGTGACGATCCTCTACGGCAAGCGCCTCTTCGCCGTGGCGGTGCTGGTCTCCTCGTTCATCTCGGTGACCTCGTTCGTGCTCTTGCACGTGCGGTTCCCGTACCTCTTCGGCGGTGACACCCTGTCGTTCATCATCCCCGGCCTCATGACCTACCAACTGGTGCGCCCGCGAGCACTGCAGACGCTCGCCGCCACCGGCGTGGTCAGCGCCGGCACCGCCGGTGCCGCCCTACTGCTGATCTCGATCTGATGCGTAACCTGCGGATCCTCCTCACCGTCATGGCGATCGCCGCCGTGCTCGTCGCCGGCCTGGTCGTCGTACGACTCGTGCGCGGCGACTCGACGACCGCACCCAGCTCCGGCTGGTCCGGCCCGACCGGCGCGACCTCCACCCCCCGCAACGACGTCGAGCGGCTGGCGCAGCAGTACGAGCTGGTCGAGCGGAACCGGCCGGAGCGCACCGAGGTCCGCCGGCGCAGCGACAAGGCGCTGGTCGCCACCCTGACCGTCGGTGCCCGCACCGTCGTCGTCGCCGGCCCGCACCGCCAGTTCGCCGAGCCGTCGTCGACCCCCGCCGTGATCGACTCGACGTCCTGGGTGCGGGTCGCTCCGCAGGCGTGGCAGCCGCAGCGCAGCGAGGACGAGAAGTTCGCCGGCTGGCTGCTCGACCAGATCGAGGACGAGAGCCCGCCGATCGACGTGCTCGGCGCCACCATGCAGTACCTGGCCGATGCGCCGGACGGCCGTAACCGCGACGGGGTCCGCTACATCGGCGACGCCGGATTCGGGTACGTCCACAGCGCCGACGAGCGGGACGGCGCCGACTTCTACGACTACCTGGAGATCCCGTGGAAGTTCTCCGACACGGGCAAGGCGAAGCCGTCCAAGCGGTGGGACCGTGACCTCGACTGCTCCGGCTACGTCCGGCTGATCTACGGCTACCGGTTCGGCATCCCGCTGCTGAACGGGCCGGTCAGCACCACCGTCAACGGGCTGCCCCGCACCGCGGCGAGCATGGCCGCGTACGCCCGCTCGGTGCTCATCGCCGCCGGGCGCACCCCCAGCCGGCCCCCCACCGACCTGTCCACCCTGCTTCCCGGCGACCTCGTGTTCTTCGCCCTGCACGACGACCCGAACCTCATCACCCACTCCGGGATCTACCTCGGCAAGGACACGGACGGCGGAATGCGGTTCGTGTCCTCCCGGGGCACCGTCGACGGGCCCACCTTCGGTGACGTGCGTGGTGACGGCGTCGTCGACTCCGGCTACTTCGGCGACCGGCTGCGCCGGGTCATCCGCCTCTAGCACTGGAAACGGTCATGCGTGCTGTCCGCATCATCCTCATCGTGGCGCTCGTCCTCTCGCCCGGCATCGTCTGGGCGCTGCGCGGCGACGTCCTCCGGGAACGGCTGTCGCCCGAACCGAGCCCGGTCGGCCAGGCCGCGGCGCCGGCCACCCCCGGCGGACCAAGGCAGATCACGATCGCCGGTTCCGGCGACATCCTCGTCCACCCGCCGACCTGGCAGCAGGGCCGGGCGGACGCGGAGAAGGAGGGCCGGGACGGGTACGACTTCAACCCGATGTTCGCCGACATCAGTCCCGTCATCTCGGCCGCCGACCTGGCCATCTGCCACATGGAAGCGCCCATGGGGCCGGGCAGCCCGCAGGACTTCCCGCGTTTCCGCGCGCCGACCGACATGGCGGCCGCCGTGAAGACGGCCGGCTACGACGTCTGCTCCACCTCCAGCAACCACGCCCTGGACCAGGGTGAGAAGGGCGTCTACGACAACCTCGACGCGCTCGACGCGGCCGGTCTCGGCCACACCGGCACCTTCCGCAGCGCCGCCGCGCGCGCCCGCCCGACGATCTACACCGTCAACGGGGTGAAGGTGGGGCACCTGTCGTACGCCATGCACTTCAACGGGCTCAAGCCGCCGGCCGGCAAGGAGTGGCTGGCCAACCGCATCGACGTGAAGGCGATCAAGGCAGCTGCCGCCGCCACCCGCAAGGCCGGCGCCCAGATCATCGTGCTCTCGGCGCACTGGGGCACCGAACTCGTCCACGAACCGAGCGGCGAACAGCTGTTCTGGGCACGGCAGTTGATCGCCGACCCGAACATCGACCTGATCATCGGCCACCACGCCCACGTCGTGCAGCCGTTCGAGAAGGTCGGCGACAAGTGGATCGCGTACGGCGTCGGCAACACCCTGGCCCGCCACGACTTCCCGATCGACGCCAACCGCGAGGGCGTCATCGCCACGTTCACCTTCACCGAACAGCCGAACCACAAGTGGAAGGTGACCCAGGCCCGGGCCACGCCCATCTGGCTGTCCCTGAAGCCGACGATCCGCGTGGTGAACCTCGCCGCGGCCATCGACCCCATGCCGCGCCTCGACCGCCGGCGGATGGCCTACACCGCGGCCATCGAACGGATCAGCGGCTACGTGAACTCCCGGGGCGCGGCCGCCGCGGGTCTGCGCATCGACCACTAGCGCGGCTAGCGCACGGCCCCGTGAATCGGCGGCTGGTGCGGTCCCGACGCCTCGTGCGGCTGCCGCGTCGCGCGGGCCGACGGCCGCCAGGCGATGGCCGCGAACGCCACGACGAGTAGCGCGTCGGCCAGGTAGGCGACCAGGTCGATCCGGGGGACGCGGCTGAGCGGGAACGCGACAGCTCCCGCGCACAGCAGGGCCGCCGTCCACAGTGGCACGAAGCGGACGCGGGCGAGCACCACGCCGAGCACGAACAGGCTGAGCGGCATCACCGGGCCGGGCAGCCACAGCAGCAGGTTCGCGGCGAACGGGTGCGCGGCGAGCGCGTCGAGGGACGCGTCGGTCGACTGCGCGAAGATGTCCTCGAAGACGCCCTGGAACCCGAACGCCGCGCCGCCCATCACGCCGTACAGGAACACCGGCAGCGCGACCGCGACGTACCGCGGCGTGCGCGGGCGCACCTCGTCGAGCAGGCCGACGAGCCCGTACGCCCACACCACCATGGCGAGCACGAGGATGGTGCCGCCGGTGGCGCCGTAGCGTCCGTCGGTCCAGAAGTACGTCGCGAGCGCGGAACCTGCGGGGCCCAGGACGAGCGCGGTGCGGAAGGCAACGGTCATGACCCGATCCTGTGCGGGTGCGGGGCGCGCCGGATCCGCCGTAGGCGGGATTCCGGCGTACGCAGATGTTGCGCCCGCACCCGGAGGAGTCACGGGGTTCCCGGCACCACGAGCCCCGACTCGTACGCCATGATCACGAGGTTGGCGCGATCCCGGGCGCCGACCTTGGCCAGCAGCCGGCTGACGTGTGTCCGGGCCGTGGCTGGGCTGATCCGCAACGCGTCGGCGATCTCGGCGTTGTCGCGGCCCGCGACGACCAGATCGAGCACCTCCCGCTCCCGCGCCGTCAGCCGCTCCGGATCGAGACGCCCGGTGTCCGGGGACGGGGACCGGGCGAAGACGGCGATGAGGCGACGCGTGACGGCGGGCGCCAGCATGCCGTCGCCCCGCGCGACGGCCCGCAGGCCGTCGACGAGCTGGCCCGGGTCGAAGTCCTTCAACGCGAAGCCGCTGGCCCCGAGGCGCAGCGCGCGGAACACGTACTCGTCCAGGTCGTACGTGGTCAGCACGACCACGCGGACCCCGGCGGTAACCGGGTCGGTGTGGATCCGGCGGGTCGCCTCCAGCCCGTCCAGCTCGGGCATCCGGATGTCCATCAGCACGAGGTCGGGCCGATGCTCGCGGGTCAGCCGCACGGCCTCGGTGCCGGTCGCGGCCTCGGCCACCACGGTCAGGTCCGGCTCGTCCAGGATCACCCGCAGCCCGGACCGGACCAGTTCGTGATCGTCGGCGACGAGGACGGTGATCACTGGACCATCATCGGGGAAGAACCGCCCACACCCGGAACCCGCCACCGGGACGGGGACCCGCGCTGAACCGCCCGCCGAGCGCCGTCACGCGTTCCCGCATCCCGGCGATGCCGTGGCCGTCCTGGGCCCGACCGGCGCCGCCCGCAGGTTCGCGGCCCCTGTCGAGCACCTCGATCTCGACGTGACGTGGCAGGTACGCGAGCCGGACCTCCGCCTCGCTGACGCCGGCGTGCCGGCGGACGTTGGTGAGCGCCTCCTGCGCGATCCGGTAGGTCGCGGCGTCGACGTCGGGTGGCAGCGCAACGGCCTCGCCGGACACGGTCATCGTCACCGCGAGCCCCGCCCGCGCCCCCAGCGCCGGCACCGCCTCGCGCGCGTTCGACGCGCCAGCGGGATCGGCGCGGACAACGCCCAGCACCGATCTGACCTCACGCAGGGCGTCCCCGGCCACCTCGCGGACCGTCTCCAGCGCCGGGTACGCCAGCTCCGGCCGGCTGTCACGCTTACGGAGCGCGGCACCCGCCTGGACGCTGATCGCGGTGAGCTGATGCGCCAGTGTGTCGTGCAGGTCCCGGGCGATCCGCAGGCGCTCCTGGGCGGCGGCGCGCTCGGCGTGCGCGTACCGCTGCTCCCGGCGGGACCGGGCAAGCTCGCCGAACCCGACCGCGGCGACCAGGACGGCCGTGACCGCCACCAGGTCCTCGCCCTCCGGTGGCCGGCCGGCCGCGATGTCGGCGACCAGCACCAGCCCGACCGCGATCGGGACCGCCGAAACCGCGATCGACCGCCGGCCGGCCTCCCCCGTCGCGTAGAGCGCCACGACGAAGGGCACCGGCTCCGGACCCAACGGATATCCGAGCAGGTAGTAGCCGACCGCGGCGGCAGCCGTGACCGCCAGCACCACGACCGGTCGGCGACGGCGCCAGTGCAGGGCGGCGGTCGCGGCGAGGAGGATCGCCGCACCGGAGAGCCGGCCCGCGACGGACACATCGCCGCCGGCGGCCTGCACCCCGCCGACGACCAGAGCCGCCACCACGACCAGCAACGCCACGCGCTGACCGTAACCCGCCTCCCCGTCGAGGCGGGAGAGCTGGCGGGGCCGATCGACACACATGTCGATGTGACGGAAGCAGTCGCCGCTGTCAGCGACGGGAAGGGGTCGCTGGTCAGCAGGACGAAGGCCACCTCCGCGGCGTCCAGCTTCCGGCGCCGTGGATCTTCGCTCCCGTGACGGGGAGCATGGTGACCACGTCGAGGGCTTCGGGTTCGAGGGCGGCGTTCTCGATGACAGTGCGGCCGGGAGTCAGCGCGGCGGCGATGATGAGGTTCTCGGTGCCGGTGCGCGAGGGCGCGTCGAGGTGCAGGTCGGCGCCGCGGAGTTGGCCAAACCTGGACGGTATAGTCCAGTAGGAGTCTCAACCCTGGAGAGATCAGCCAGCACACCATGCTGGCGGCGAAGTTGCAATTGGTCCGCCCAGTCCAGACAATAACGACGATGAAGTGAGTGCGATGTCGGAACGTACGGCCCTGATTACGGGCGGCACCAGCGGAATCGGAAAGGCGACCGCGCGGACTCTGCACGATCGCGGCTACCGCGTTGCCGTCACCGGACAACGCGAGGAGAGTGTGGCTCGCGCACGGCAAGAATTGCCCAGCGATGTCCTGGTTTTGCAATCCGACGCGCGGTCGCTGTCGGACATCGACAACGTCATGTCCGAAGTCGGAGGACAGTTCGGAAGTCTGACCACGCTGTTCCTGAACGCCGGCGTCAACCGTCCGATGACGCTGGAGGATTGGGACGAATCGGGCTACGACGAAGTGTTCGCCGTCAACACGAAGGGGGTGTTCTTCACCCTGGTCAAGGCCTTGCCGCTGCTGTCCGACGGCGCTTCGGTCATCGTGACCGTCGGTATCGGAGCAACGCGCAGCCTCACCGGCAGCAGCGTCGCGGCCGGGTCACACGGCGCGATGCTGGCCATGATCCCGACACTTGCGCTCGAGCTCGCACCGCGCCGGATTCGTATCAACGCGGTCAGCCCCGGAATGACCGACACTCCGATGACGAGAGCCTCGATCCGGACGGCAACCGATGACGTCGCGGGGACGATGACGGCGATGGCCGAGCACAATCCGTTCGGCCGCCTCGCGACGCCAGAAGACATCGCGGGGACGGTCGCTTTTCTGGCTTCGGACGATGCCGTTTACATCACCGGGCAGGAGATCGTCGTGTCCGGGGGTGCCGGGTTGGCCATCTGACCGGATTGGTCCAACTCGGGTCGTTCGGGGTGATCACCGTGACCAACGCCATGCTGCCGCTGCCGCTGCCGCTGCCGCTGCCGCTGCCGCTGCCGCTGCTGCGGCGTTGGGCGGCGAGTGCGGCGGTGTATCGAAGCCGGGCGTTGCCGGCTTCGACGGTCCACGCTGTTGCGGTTTGCAGGTGCAGGCCAGGAGTTGGCTGAGGACGGCGGCGGGTAGCTGGGCGGCGAGGTCGATGAGGGCGCTGTTGCGGCCAGCCGGGCTGGGATGCCGAGGCGCCGTAGTCGTGCGGCGAGTTGTGGCCCGCTGAGCGGACGGCCGGGTGCCCCGCCGGGGAACAGCCATGGGCTGCCTGGGTGCAGGCCACGGCGGTGTGTCCGACCCGGTGGTGGACGAAGCCGTCGATGAGACGGTCCAGCGGTGGTGGGAGGCGGATCGGGTTGTTGCCGAGGCGCAGGTAGGTGCTCCTGTGCTGGGAGGACGGCGATGCGGGGAACGTGGGTGAACGTGGGCCACTCCCTGCCACCTCAGGTGAACCCCCAGGTCGCTAGACTAGGCCCTCGCGCCCTCGTAGCTCAGGGGATAGAGCATCGGTTTCCTAAACCGTGTGTCGCAGGTTCGAATCCTGCCGGGGGCACCAGGTCACACCCTTGATCAACGATCACTTTTCCGCCTTCCGGGGCTTCCGTGCCCGCTGCGTGCCGCCCGATCGCCTCGCTTCCTTGGCCCTGCTCGCATCCAGGTGCTGAGCGACCTCAGCGTCCCGGCCATCCACGGCGCGGGCTAGTGGCGGATCGTCACGCTGGCGTTGGCGTGGCCGAGCCGCCACCAGGACGCCATGTGAGTCCGCGACCCAGCTCGGCGCCACCGTGCCGAGCTTGTGGACGAGCAGTTGCACGACGAACGCCGGTACGGCCAGCTCCCGCCGCTGGTGGTTCTTCGGGGTGTCGATGACCGGGCCGCCGGGCACCTACGCCACCGCTTGGGCGACGGCCACCCGACCCGAGCGGATGTCGATGTGACGGCGGCGCAGCGCGAGCGCTTCACCGATCCGCAACCCGCTGTAGGCGAGCAGCAGCACCAGCACCCGATCCGGCACGTCGCACACGGCGGCGAGCTTGTCGACCTGGGCGACGGTCAGAATGGCCGGATCCGACTCCGGCACCCGAGGAAGCCGCACCGAACGGCACGGGCTCGACCCGATGATCTCGTTGTCGACGGCCGCCCGCATGATCTGCGCCAACAGTCGATAAGCCTGCCGCACCTGGAAGGCACTGAGCCGGTCGGACAAGTCACCGGCTCACCGAGCCACCATGATCGGACGCAACGAGGTCAGCGCCATGGCACCGAAGGCCCGGCAGGACGATCCGGTCAAGGACGGAACGGTAAGTGTGCCGGGTCTTCGGCTTCCACGACCGGTTTGCCGAACCGAACCACTGCTCCGTCCACTCACCGACCGTCATCCGCCGGGCATCCGGCAACACCCACCGATCACGAGCAATGTCGGCCTCCACCATCGCGAGGAACTGATCCGCCTCCCGACGAGCGGCGAACGTACGAGGCGCAGAGTGATCAAGGCGGCCCGCTAGCGGGCCGCGCCGGCCCGGCCCCGGCCTGCTGGCGACGCAGGCGCCGGCATCGGCCGGGCCGGCCGGCCAAGCCGCTGAACGGCAGCAGCGGAGATGGCTCTGAGGCCCGCCGTGTGGCCGCAGGAGCGGGGACGCTCGTGGTGAGTTTCGCGCCAAGGTCAGGGCGGGTTTCAGGACGTCAGGACGTCTCCGCTTCGGCGTTCGTCAAACGTCAGCCGTGGCGCTTCTGCAGGAGCCTGATCTGGTGCCCCTCTGGGTCGAGAACCCAGGCATACCGCAACCGACCGTCCGGAGCATCCATAGGCGCACGAACCGAGCTACCGCCGGCACGAAGCGCACGCTCGTAGAGGGCATCGACGTCGCGTACCCACAGCGCCACCTCGGCGGAACGCGCACCGCCAGCGGCGACCCCGAGACCCGCGATGCGGTTCGCCGCCTGGACCGAGTCGAATCCGATCCGGACGCCAGCGGCATCGACCTCGATCTTCTCTGGAGCGGCGGGGTCGGGCGATACGAACACCCGCGGCATCCCGAGCTCCTCGAAGAAGCTCGCACAGCGCTCGACGTCTTCGCAGAACAGGTTGATCTGCGCACCTGCTACGTCGGGCGCCCGCTCAGGGACACCCTCGCGCTGATGGTCCGCGGTTGCCCCGGCACGGTCGCTGGATTCATCGCTATGGCGTGTCAACCGAAGATCACTCATGGCCGAGAGTCTGACACGAGGCACTGACACCTTGAGGCGCTACGATCAGGCGTCGCCGACGCCGTGCCGCACGGAGCTGGACAGCGCCGACGAGGCCCCGGATCAGAGGACCGGCCGGGCCTCCACGGGCCGCAAGATGGTGTCACCAGAGGCCAAACCAGGCCAACTGATCGCGCGGCGAACAGTCGTGACGGGTCCCTCCGAGGCGTTCTTGTGAGATTCCCAAGCTGACAGCTTGGCCTCGGATCACCCGATCACCGTGACCATGTCGACGGCGATGAGGGACCGGGGCGCGACCTCGTACCCGCCTACTACGGTGCGCCGCAGTTGGCCGGTCAGAGCAACCCCATGTGGGACAGCGCGGCTACGGGGGGCGGGCACTGGTAGGTCCCCGGAGCGATCCCGGGACTGAATATCGGACACCGCGACCCGCCCCCCGCCACGCGCGCCACGAGCCCGAGGTGAGCGGTCCGCATCCAGTCCGCAAGAGGTCGACGGACGGCGGGGGAGCGGTGTGAGATGTCGAGAGGTGTCTCCGCTGCTAGAACGCCATGTGCCTAGGTCGGCGGGGCGGGCAGTTTGATCTCATAATCCCTCGGTCGCCGTGCCCGTTGCGTGCGCGTCGGTACGGGCGACGGCGGCCAACGGCGGTCAGCGCCTGGACGTGGCAGCCGGCGTGGCGGCGCAGGTCAAGCCAGGTCACTGCCTGCCGAACGACTTCCGCCCGTGTCCACACTTCCTCAACCGATGTCGCAGGTTCGAATCCTGCCGTTGGCAGCAGATCACACGGTCTACGACCGCCCGTCGAGGAGAACGGCCTCAGTGCCGAGCGGGCTCGACCGAAACCGTCTCGGGGACTCAGGCGGGGTGACGAGGCCGGGGACAACCGCCCCGAGTGTACGTTGCAGTCGATGGCTTTCGTCTTCATTGCGCTTGTGCTGCTGGCGCTGGCCTGGCCGCTGGTAGCGGCCGGTGCCGCTGTGCTCGTCGTACTTGCCGCGCTCGCCCTCAGAGGCGACCAGGTCATGCGGGACAGATCAGGGGCACTGACGCGGGCGGGCTGGTTGCTGACGGTCGCGGCGGCCTTGACGGGTATCGCCGCCTACGGTCATGGGCTGGCGGCGACGACCTTTGGCTTGATCACCGACGCTGACGATCGGTGCGCGCTGAGACGGCCGGAGGGCTACGACTACCGCCATGGTGGCCCGGCTGGCGGATCGCACAGCATGTGGCCGCTGCACGACACCACGTGCGGCCCCGATCTGGTGCCCGGTTTCGTCAATCCCTTGGTAGCTGGGTCGGCGGTGCTGTTCCTGGCGCTCGCGGTGATCATGACCGTTGTGAAGATCAAGCAGCGTTAGCTCTGTGGCCGGGGTCGAGGCCGCCTGGGGCATCGGTGTCACCGTTCGCAGTGGACTTCTTCGCTTGCCCGCTCAGATCGGTCAACGGCGCACCCGATAGCGCAGGTGAAGCACCCGGTTGCCCTGAATCACCACGTCAGGATCCTCCAACAGGTGCTGCGCGTCGACCGACCCGAAGTAGCGCTTGCCGGACCCGAACACGACGGGTACGACGTCCATGCGCACCTCGTCGACCAGGCCCGCGGCAAGCACCTGGCCACCGACGTCGCCAGCGGCGACCTCGACCACGCGGTCACCCGCAAGCTCCTGGGCCTTGGCCACGGCTGCCTCGACGCCGTCGACGAAGTGAAACGGCGCCTCGGGGTCCCAGCCCTCGGGCGCCGGCCGGTGCGTCACGACGACCACGTGGTCGATCCCGCCCGGAGGCTTCCCGTCCCAGCCGTCCGTCATGTCGAAGACGTGGCGGCCGACGATTGTCGCCCCGATCTGGTCCCAGTACGCCCGGGTGTAGTCGTAGGACGTCTGCGACACCTTCAGCTCGCCGCTCTCGTCCAGCGGGACGTCACCGTTGGACAACCAGTCGAACAGCGGTCCGGGCTGGTCATTCTCGTCCGCGACGAAGCCGTCCACCGACACCGAGCTGTACACGACCACCTTGCCCACGGGGCTCTCCTCTGCTTCGGGTGCCACGAAATTAGCGTGTCGTGAGCTGTCGCTCTTGTAAGAAATCAATCGGCCGGCAGCGGCCAGCCGTCCAGCACGTGGCCGGGATGTTCGCGCAGGAACCGCTGCCGGACTTCGACGTACCGGGTCGGCGTGAGCCCGGTGAACGCCCGGAACTCGTGACCGAAGTGGGCCTGGTCGAAGTAGCCTGCACGACCGGCGAGGTCGCCCCAGTCGATCGGTCCGGCGGGATCGATCGAGAACACGGTGGCGGTGAAGCGGTAGGTGCGGGCCAGCCGCTTCGGTGTGACGCCGATGAGCTCCTTGAACCGCTGTGCCAGATGAGTGCTGCTGACACCGGCCGAAACCCTCAGGTCGCCGATCGCCACCGCCCCGCTGGTCGCCGCGATGACGCTGCTCGTATGGCGGACCAGCCCCAGGCCGGCGGTCTCGCACAGCCGTCGCATCAGCTCCTCCTCGAGCAGCGCCAGCATCTCGTGCGGTCCGTCCGCCGTGGCCAGTCGGTCTCGCAGCTCAGCAATGGCGGGCCGGCCCCAAACCTGCTCTATCGTCACCGGCCGGTCGCACAGCTCGGCCGCAGGCATCGGCAGGAACGGCGCCAGCCCCCACGGCTTGACGTGCACGCCGACGGACCGGGTCCAGAGCGGGTAGCCGAACTCCAACGCCCGGGTGCGCATGGTGACCACGCAGCCGTCGGCGTACTCAACCGTCTCGATGTCGGTGCCGGCGCGGATGCGGAACGGCGCCCCGAGGTTGACGATGAGCAACGCCGACGGCGCCGGCGGCAGCGTCAGCCGGGCGTACGGCGGCGCACCCTCCAGGTAGTAGAGGTCGTCGATCAGCCCGTCCAGCGGCGGTCGCGGCACTCTGGACACGTACTCCACGCCCACAGCATCGCCGACGCCCGCCGGCATCGCGGGCCGGGATGGCCCAGACGCGCCGCTGCCAGCATCGAGCCGGCGCCGATCCCGGAGACTTTGCATTGTGAAGAGCCGGTTTGGCTCGCCCGAATGCGGGGATGGCGAGGTTGTGCGGATCGAGATCGACGAACCTGACGCCGACGAGCGGTTCTGGGAAGGGATGCGGGACGTTGCTGTTGCTGCTACTCGATACCAGGACTCCGACTTGTACGGGGCAATTGTGAAGATCGGCAGAGCGGCGCTTGCTCAAGGCGTCGCACTGGTGCCGTCGGGTGGGCTGTTCATCCAGTGCCCAATCTGTGAATCTCTGCCTGGCCAGCGCTGTATCAACATTCCTCGCCACCCTCTACGTGAGGCATTTCACCCCGAACGGATCGAGTTGGTCGAAAGGGCGCTGAAGGGGGAGGTGCCTCCTCCCGTTCCATTGGCGGATGCCGCGTTGAGGCAGGATCTGGAACAGGCACGAAGTTCCCTCGTGAAAGGCCGAATTCCCATCCGGCTGCGCTCGCTGATGCGACCATTCTGGCGGGAGTCGCCCCAGCGCCAGGAGAGACGATGACGCAGCGCGGAACCGCGATCAGGAGCCGGGCCGAGGAGATCACCAGGAACAGTCTGTTTTCCGAGACTCGCCGCAGACAACCGCACCATGACGCCGAGGGGCTCGATCGCACCGACCGGTCGATGGACAAGCAGCTAGGTAGGGCGGCCGAAGGGGATCGAGCAGGTCATGGACGACGCCTCGCGGAAGGGCCGGGCGGCTGTCACCCGCGGTTGAGCGCCCTGACGCCGCCACATCGGCGAAATGGAGCGGATCAAGCCGACGGCCGGCCCGGAACGCCGTCACGTGCAGATCCGCCAGTCGCCGTCCTCCTTCACCAGGTTGAGCACCTGGGTCCCGCTGGACCCGTTCGATAGGACCCAACGCACGTTGGCCTCCCCGCGGACCTGGCCGTTCCGGTTGACGACGTTCACGCCGACGATCTCGTAGTCGGTCGCCGTGAACAGCTCGGACTGCTGGCGGACGAAGTCGGCCTGGCTCTGCCGATCCCGCAGCTGGCCGCAGACCTGGCCGTAGGCCGTCGCGAAGTCCCGCTCGACCATCGCCCCGGCGAAGGTGTCCACGCTCTCGCGCGCCGGCCCTCTGGCCTCCTGGGCCAGGTCCCAGAGCAGGAAGCCGCCGACGATGCCGCCGAGGCAGCAGAGGGAGAGCACGACACCGACGACGATGAGCACCGTCCGTCTCGTACCGGTGTTCTTCGGTGGCACCATGACCGGCTCGTACGCCATGCCGGCAGGGTAGGGGCCATCGGCAAGCGCCGACGTGACGTCGGGGGGTGTCCACCGTGGGCGGACGGAGGCCGCCGACCGGGTCGGCGGCCTCCGTCGTGTCGCTAGACGAGCCCGCCGAGCGCGGGGTCGCTGATGCTGTCCTTGCCGTTCTCGACGTGTCCGGCGTAGCGGTGCGTGAACCGGAAGTCGCCCGCGACGGTCAGGGTCAGGTCGTACCAGCCGTGCGTGCGGGACAGCTCCCAGCGGGCCCGCTCGGTCTCGCCGGGGCGCAGCGACAGCGTCACCGGACGGGAGTGGTACGCGTCCCGGACGGTCACCTCGACCCGCTTGCCGCCACGGTTGCGGAGTTCGAGGACGAGCGTGTAGCCGTGCTCGTCGTACGACGGGGTGATGGCGAGGTCGGTCGAGCGCGTGCCCGGTTCGGCGCCCGTGAACCGGCGGAAGAAGCCGTTGGGCCCGTGCACCGACAGGTCGTAGCCGGAGGTGGCGTCCCACCTGTCGGTGAGGTGCCGGCCCGGCTCGACGGTGTAGCTGCGCGGCGCGTCCGCGCTGCCCGCCTCGCGCACCTGGAAGACCGCGGCGACCCCGCCGGCGTTGCGGAAGTCGATGTGGAACGCGTCGTCCTCGGCGCGCCCGTCGGCGTGCAGGGTGTAGGGGATCGCACGGGCGGGCCGTACGCCCCGCTCCTGCTTCGGGAGCCGCTGGTCGGCCGGCGGGACCGGCACCTCGTCGGGATGGCGGACCAGGTCCCCGGGCTTGAAGTCCTCGGTGTCCGGCAGTTTGACCTCGTGGGACCGGTTCGGGTTCCGGAAGTCGAAGGCGGTGGTGAGGTCGCCGACGACGGCGCGCCGCCACGGGGTGATGTTCGATTCGGTGAGGTCCGGCCGGCCCTTCCCGAACCGCGCCTCCAGGAACCGGATGAGCGAGGTGTGGTCGAAGAGCTGCGAGTTGACCCAGCCGCCACGGGTCCACGGCGAGACGACGATCATCGGTACGCGGATGCCGAGGCCGTACGGGCCGGCCTGGTTGTGCGCGTCGCCGGGGAAGATCTCGTTGGTGACCGGGACGGTCGAGAGGCCCTGCGCGCGGTTCTGCGGCGGCGTGGGCGGCACCAGGTGGTCGAAGAAGCCACCCTCCTCGTCGTACGTCACGAACAGGGCCATCTTGCTCCACACCTCGGGGTTCGAGGCGAGGATGTCGACGACCTGCGAGACGTACCAGGAGCCGTAGGCGGGCTCCCAGTTCGGGTGCTCGGTGTACGCCTCGGGCGCCACGATCCACGACACCTGCGGCAGGCGGTCGTGCTCGACGTCGGCCCGGAAGTCGGCGAGCAGCGCCTCGGGGTCGCGTCCCTGCGTCCTGATCTCGGTGCCGGTCTTCGCCTTGTCGGCCAGGGGCGTTCCGGGCTGCGCGTTCTGGTACTGGTGGAAGTAGAGCAGCGAGTTGTCGCCGTAGTTGCCGATGTAGGGGTCGCTGGTCCAGCCCCAGGAGCCGGCGGCGTTCAGGCCGGTGCCGACGTCCTGGTAGATCCTCCAGGAGATGCCGTTGCGCTCCAGCCGCTCCGGGTACGTCGACCAGTCGTAGCCCGCCTCGGCGTTGGTGATGACCGGGCCGCCGCCCTTGCCGTCGTTGCCGACCCAGCCGCTCCACATGTGGTAGCGGTTCGGGTCGGTCGGGCCGATCAGCGAGCAGTGGTAGTTGTCGCAGACGGTGAACGCGTCGGCGAGCGCGTAGTGGTAGGGCAGGTCCTGACGGGTGTGGTAGGTCATCGCGGTGACGCCCTTGTTGGGCACCCACTGGTCGAACCGGCCGCCGTTCCAGGCGTCGTGCCCGTCGTTCCAGCCGTGCGGCGGGTCCGGCAGGAAGGTCTGGCCGAGGTCCTTCACCTCGGGGCGGAACGGCAGCAGCTCGCCCGCGCCGTCGGGCTGGTGCCACACGCTCTTGCCGGACGGCAGCGTCGCCGGATGCGGGTCGCCGAACCCGCGTACGCCCCGCAGGGTGCCGAAGTAGTGGTCGAAGGAGCGGTTCTCCTGCATGAGGAAGATGACGTGCTCCACATCCTGGATGGAGCCCGTCCGGTTGTTCGCCGGGATGGACAGCGCCTTGCTGAGGTCCGCTGGAAGTGCGGCGCCCACGGCGGGCGCGCCCACCATCTTGAGGAAGGTACGGCGATCCACTGTGCCCATTGCTCACCCCGAGGTGCGTTCCGAGAGTCTGGCGACGGGACGCTACCGGCGCCCGGTTGACGGGAGGTGGCCGTAGCTGGTTGCTTCCGCGACCTCCCGTCGACCGGCGTCGGGCCTGGTGGACCCGTGGGGCCGTCAGGTGCCGGGCCGGCGGGCCAGCAGGTACGCCTGCGGTGTGCTCTCCGTTCCGCCCTCGTACGGCTCGGGTTCGCGCAGCAGTCGCGCGCGTACCTCGAACCCGGCCGCGGTCAGCAGCGCCGCCACGTGGTCCGGCCGGCGGCGGCGGAAGGTCAGCGAGATGGTCTCGCCGAACGCCTCCGTACGCACGACCCGCTCGTCACCGACCTGGAAGACCATCGCGAGGTGGCCGCCCGGGGCGAGCGCGCGGTGGAAGCCGGTGAAGGTGGCGGCCAGCAGCTCGTCCGGCACGTGGATGATCGAGTACCAGGCCGTGATGCCCGCGAGGCCGCCCTCGGGCAGGTCGAGCGCGGTCATCGAACCCTCCTCGAACCGCAGCCCCGGATGGTCGCGTCGCGCCTGCGCCAGCATCTGCGGCGACAGGTCTATGCCGAACACGTCGAGCCCGAGGCTCGCGAGGTGAGCCGTGACCATGCCGGGCCCGCAGCCGACGTCGGCCACCGGCCCGTTCCCGGCCCGCCGCACCAGCTCGGCGAACGCCCCGAGCACCGCCCGGTCCCACGGCTTGCTGGCCAGTTCGTCGCGGAACTGTCGGGCCATCCGGTCGGCGACGGCGTCGTAGGACGCCCGGGTCTCACGCAGGAAGTCCGGTTCGGTCATGCCCCGGCACGCTACGCCGCCGCGCTCCGCGACCCGGCCCGCCCGGGCGCCCCGGACGTCGCCGTCCCGCCCGGGGCGCGGGCGGGGCGGCGACGCGTGCTCAGAGCGCGGCGCGGATCGCGTCGGCCAGGGTGACCGGCTCGCGGCCGATGAGCCGCTTCAGGTCGTCACCCTCGACGTCCAGCTCGCCGCGGGCGATGCCGCGGTCGCCGTCGGCGAGGACGGCCGCGTAGTCCCGCGGGACGCCGGCGCCGACCAGGACCTCGATGTACGTCTCCTCCGGCAGGTCGGTGTAGCGGACGTCCCGGCCGGTCTGCCGGGACAGCTCCGCGGCGAGGTCGGCCAGCGTGAACGGCGACCCGCCCAGCTCGTACACCTGGTTGGCGTGGCCCTCGCCCGTGACCACCGCGGCGGCGGCGTCGGCGTAGTCGGCGCGGGCGGCGGCGCTGACCCGGCCGTCACCGGCCGCGCCCGCGACGCCGTGCTCCAGGTACGTGGGGATCTGGGGCAGGTAGTTCTCGAAGTACCAGCTGTTGCGGAGGAAGACGTACGGCAGGCCGGAAGCGGCGATCTCCTGCTCGGTGCCGCGGTGCTCGGCCGCGAGGATCAGCCGGCTGGTGTCGGCCTTGGGGATGCTGGTGTACGCGATCAGGCCCACCCCCGCCTCCCTGGCGGCGGTGATCACGTTGCGGGCCTGCTCGACCCGGCGTCCCAGCTCGGTGCCGGACACGTAGACCAGCTTGTCGGCGCCGGCGAAGGCGGCGCGGAGCGAGTCGACGTCGTTGTAGTCGGCCTGCCGGACGGTCACGCCGCGCGCGTGGAGGTCGGCGAGCCGGCCGGTGTCCCGGCCGAGCGCCACGATCCCGTCGGCCGGTACGCCCCGGTCGAGCAACGATTCCACGATGAGGCGGCCGAGGTGCCCGGTGGCGCCGGTGACGACGATGGCCATGGTGCTTCCTTTCGGTCGGTTGGACCTCCGCTGCAACGGGAATCCGGGCATCCCACTTCCCGTTGGAGAGTAGGCACCTTGAAGTGCGTAACCCACGCTGGGAGAGTCAAGAGGTGGAACCGAACGTCTACGACCGAAAGTGCGGCAGCCGGCAGGTGCTCGACCGGATCGGCGACCGGTGGAGCGTTTTGGTGGTGCTCACCCTCGCCGACGGGGTCAAGCGGTACGGCGACCTGGCCCGGCGCATCGACGGCATCAGCCAGAAGATGCTGACTCAGACGCTGCGTGGCCTGGAGCGCGACGGGCTGCTCACTCGCGAGGTGCACGCCTCCGTACCGCCCCGGGTCGACTACGCCCTCACCGATCTGGGCCGCAGCCTGCTCGACCTGGTTTCCGGCCTCGAGGTCTGGGCCACCAGCCACCTCGCCGAGGTGGAGGCCGCGCGGGCCCGCTACGACGCCCGCTGACGGCGGGCGGCGGCGGCGTACCAGGGGCCCACGCGCCGGCCGCCGCCCGATGTAACGAGAAATCACGCGAATACGCTGGGGTCGCGCGCCCCAGCGAGGGATTCCCGACCGGAATAGGCTCCGGCTATCGAGATCGGCAGGTCATGGCATTCCTGCGGCTGTCGGTGTCGGACGCGAGTGAGGGGGCGCGTCCGCCGCCGCTCGCCGACTCTTGTCGATGTCGCTCCTGACGGAGGAACCATCGCGCCTGCCCTGTTCCGGGTGAGCGGTGACGGCCGGCGGGACCATCGCCGGCCGCCACCGCTCAGCTTCCCGGAAGCTCGTCCACGCCGGTGATCACCTGGTCGATGAGCCCGTACTCCCGGGCCTCCTCGGCGGTGAACCAGCGGTCCCGGTCCCAGTCCCGCTGGATCTCCTCCAGGGAGCGGCCGCTGTGCCGGGCGATCAGTTCCTGCATGGACCGCTTCACGCGCAGCATGTTCTCGGCCTGGATCGTGATGTCCGCGACCGTCCCGCCGAACCCGCCCGACGGCTGGTGCATCATGATCCGCGAGTGCGGCAGGGCGTAGCGCTTGCCGGCCGTCCCTGCGCAGAGCAGGAACTGCCCCATCGATCCGGCGAAGCCGATCGCCAGCGTGGCCACGTCGTTCCGGACGTAGCGCATGGTGTCGTAGACGGCCATGCCCGCGCTCACCGAGCCGCCCGGCGAGTTGATGTAGAGGAAGATGTCGCGGTCGGGGTCCTCGGCGGCGAGCAGCAGGATCTGCGCGCAGATCTGGTTGGCCGACGCGTCGGTGACCTCCGTGCCGAGGAAGACGATGCGCTCCTTCAGCAACCGCTCGAACACCTGGTCACCGAAGGACGGCTGCCCGCCGTCCAGCATCCGCACCGCGTCGTACCCGATCATCGCGTCCGCCTTCCACCGTGCCGGCGGGCGGCGGGACCGCCCGGGGGACCGGCCTCTCCAGCGTGCGCGCGGTGGCGGTCGCGGCCCCAGCGATTCTGCCGGCGGCAGATTCGCCGCCGGCAGAACCGGTCGGGGTCAGACGGCGGTGAGCCGGCCGGCGCGGGCCCGCCCGCAGGCGAGCAGCGCGGCGCTGCGCGGGCCGGGCCGCCCGGCCGGCGCGGCGGACACGCCGACCCGGAGCGTGGGCCCACCCGCGCCCGGCCCGCGGTGCAGCATCGCCCGCGGCGTACGCGGACCGAGCCGCAGGTCCGGCCCGCTCTGCGGCCGGGGCGCCGGCACCAGCGTGGCGGGCCCGGAGCGGGGCGCGGCCGGCACGCGGGGCTCGACGCGCCGCAGGTCGTCCCGTGCCTCCTCGAGCAGCTCGGAGAGGTGGATGCCGAGCGCCCGGCAGATCGCCGCGAGCACCTCGGAGGACGCCTCCTTGCGCCCGCGTTCCACCTCGGAGAGGTAGGGCACGGACACCCCGGCGGCCTGGGCCACCTCCCGCAGGGTGCGGCCCTGGCGCAGCCGAAGCCGGCGCAGCACCCCACCGATCACCCGTCGCAGCAACGACATGCCGGCCTCACTTCCACGCCTCGTCGTCCGGGACCACCCCCATCATGCCCGCTGCCACCGGCCCGGACCGCCCCGGACGGGTATCCGCGCCGGCGGACGCCCGTCCGGGACGCTCACCGGTACAGGTGCGGCAGCCAGTCGGCGGCGCTCGGGCCGATGCCGAGCCGGCGGAAGAGAGCCCGGCTGCCGCCCGGCAACAGCCCGTCGTCGTCGATCGACACGTTGATCCCCGCGACGCCGTAGACCGTCAGCGACTCCATGCCACCCTCGCCGGTGAGCGCCGCCGGGTGCCCGTCGATGGTGGTGTTGGGATCGACGTACCCCTTGCCGTTCGGG
The DNA here is from genome assembly GCF_003626655.1 of Micromonospora costi. Classification (GTDB taxonomy): domain Bacteria; phylum Actinomycetota; class Actinomycetes; order Mycobacteriales; family Micromonosporaceae; genus Micromonospora; species Micromonospora costi. The sequence goes on along the minus strand of NZ_RBAN01000001.1, from coordinate 1,861,014 downwards.
TCCGTGGCCGGCCGGTACGGCCAGAAGCCCACGTTCAGGGTGCGGGCCCGCTGCTGGCCGGGGTCGGCGTCCGGCGGCTCGGGCGACCACGTCATGCCGGCGTACCAGGAGCCGGGTTCGTGGAAATCGAGTGTGACGTCGCCGGTGATGGGGCGCAGCGTGTCCGGAACGCCTCTCAGGGTCACGGGCATGGGCAGCACCTCCTGCCCGAAGGTCAACGTCCGGGCCACCCGTCCGGCCGTGTCCTCGGGGTCGCCGGGGAGACCGAGGACCCGCACCTGGGCCCACCCGTCCGGGGCGTACTGCCAGCGCAGGATCGCCTCGGACCGCTGCGTCCCCGCGTACGAGACGAAGGTGCTCGGCCCACCATGCAGGTCGGGCCCGGCGTGGGTGCCCTGCAGCGGGGCGGCGCTCCCGTCGTCGAGCTGCGGCGCAGGTGGCTGCGCGCCCTTCGGGAACAGGTCCACCGTGGCGCCGCGCCAGGGCTCGCCCGTCTCGTTGAAGGAAGCGGCCAGGTGGACACCGGGACCGGACAGCAGCAGTCCCGCCTGGTACTGGAGGTGCCGCACCCCCTCCGGAAGCCAGCCGAAGCGGACGTACACCACGTCCGGTTCGACGACGGTCAGCGCCGCCGGCAGGGCGGTCGCGCGGCCCGGCGCGGCGGTGTCGGCGGGCGCGGGTGGCCGGTCGGGCCCCAGCACGCCGGGAACGGTCAGCCCGGCGGCGACCAGGACGCCGACCGCCAGGGCGGCCCCCGTCGACCGGGCGAGGCGACGCTGTCGCCGGCCGGTGGCCATCGCCCGCCCGACGTCGAGCACTGTGGAGGGTCGCTCCGCCGAGTCGACCTCGGCGCGCAGGAGGGCGCTCAGTTCACGTTCGTCCAGCATCGTCGCTCCTCTCAGCGCCCGGCCGGCGCGGGACCGAGCAGGGCACGCAGGGCGTTCAGGCCCTTCGCCGCCTGGCTCTTGACGGTTCCTGTCGAGCAGCCGAGAGCCCGGGCGGTCTCCTCGACGCTGAGGTCCTGGAAGTACCGGAGCACCAGCACCGCGCGTTGCCGGGGTGGGACCTGGCGCAGCGCCCCGACGAGCGTGATCCGCTCCGTCGGGTCGACCGGTTCGGTCTGCCGTTCGGGCAGGGTGGCGCCGAGCACCACCCGGGTCCAGCGCAGGCGCCGATCGTCGAGCAGTCGCCGCAGCAGCATCGTGCGGACCAGCGCGTCCGGGTGTTCCGCCCGCCGGGCCCGGGTCCAGTTGCGGTACAGCTCGGTGAGCACCCGTTGCAGGATGTCGTCGCCGCGGTCCCAGTCACCGCACATCAGGAACGCGGTCCGCCGCCAATGCGCCATCCGGGACCCGACGAAGTCGGTGAACTCCGCGTCGGCTCCGGCGGCGCGCCCACCGCTCGTCTCCACGGGCAATCGGCCCTCTCCGTCCGCCGGCCTCGGCCGGGTCGTCATCGTCGACTGGTAGTCGGGTCCGGTACCGCATCCGGTTGCCCGGGTCGACCACCCGGACGTGCGGATTCCGCCGTACCCGCTATGTTGTGGGCGTGCAGCCGACGGAGCAGGTTCGAGGGTGATCCATTTCCCTGCGCAGCGTCGCGGCCCGCTGAGCGCGCTCAGCCTGCGGCTGGCCGCCGCGCTCGCCCTCGTCTTCGTCACCGTGGCCGTGGTCTTCGTCGACCGCGACGGATACCGCGACGTCAACGAGGACGGGCTCACCCTCCTCGACTGCTTCTACTACGCGGTGGTGACTCTCTCCACCACCGGCTACGGCGACATCACCCCGGTCAGCCAGGGCGCCCGGCTCGTGAACGTCGTCTACATCACCCCGGCCCGGGTGATCTTCCTGATCATCCTGGTCGGCACCACTCTCGAAGTCCTGACCGAGCAGTACCGGACCGGCCGTCGCCTGGTGCGGTGGAGGAAGACCGTGAAGGATCACGTCATCATCTGCGGCTACGGCACCAAGGGTCGCAGCGCGGTCTCCGCCCTGCTCGAGAACGGGCTGGACAAGTCGCGGATCATCGTCGTCGAGCGCAGCGGGGCCGCGCTGCGGCAGGCCACGGCGGCGGGTCTGGTCGCCATCGAGGGCTCGGCGACCCGCTCGGCGACGCTGAACGAGGCGCACGTGAAGACCGCCAAGGCGGTGATCATCGCGACCGACAGCGACGACGCCTCGGTCCTGGTGGCGCTGACCGTCCGGCAGCTCACCGCCGGGCAGGTGCGGATCATCGCGGCCGCCCGCGAGGCGGAGAACGCACCGCTGCTGAAGCAGAGCGGGGCGCACCACGTGATCGTTTCCTCGGCCACGGCGGGCCGGCTGCTCGGTCTGTCGACCTCGGCGCCGCCGCTGATCGACGTCGTCGAGGACCTGCTCACCCCGGGTCAGGGGATGGCGCTCGCGATGCGGTCGGCCGAGCGGGACGAGGTGGGCCGGTCGCCGCGCGACCTGGACTCGCTCGTCATCGCGCTGGTCCGGCGCGGCAAGGTGGTCACCCTCGCGGACCGCGCCGGAGCGGTGATCGAAACCGGCGACATGCTGGTGCACGTCCGCGACGACCGCCCGCAGTCGGCGCCCGCCGTCTGATCCTTCCGTCCCGCGCCCAGGGCCGAGCGGGGCTCCGGGGCGTCAGCAGAGCGGGTCGGGGTCGTCCGCGGTCGCTTCCGCGCAGGTGATGCCCGCGCCGCTGGTCGCCCGTCGCAACAGGTCGTAGAGCTGGTCGCGCTCCGCAGGCTGCAACCCGCCGAGCACGTCGTCCTCGGCGGTGGCGAGCGCGCATTCGGCCTCGTTGAGCCGTTTCGAACCCGTCGGGGTGATGGCCACCACGTGGCGCCGGCGGTCCTCCGGCGAACGTCGGCGCTCGACCAGGCCAGCGGTCTCGAGGTCGTTGAGCAGCCCCACGACGTTCGTGCCGTCGATCTGAAGGGTGCTGGCCAGGCCTTGCTGGCTGATGTCGCCCGTGTCCCGCAGCACGGTGAGGGCGACGAGGTGCCTGGGGCGCAGGCCGAGCGGCGCCAGCACCGACTCCGACCGTACGCGCATCCGCCGGGCGAGGTATTCGAGCAGAGCGCCTGAGTGGCGCTCCCTCTGGTGGACCGGCCCGGCAGCCATGTGACTCAGTCTACCTCCGGAGCGGAACATGTGCCTGCTATAAATAGTTGGCGCTACACGAACGATCCGCAAGCCATGGAGGATTAGCCCATGCCGCATCTTCTGCACATCGACTCCAGCATCCGTGGGGAGCTGTCGACCAGCCGGCGGCTCACCGCCCGCGCCGCCGCCGCCTGGCGCGCCGCCCACCCGGACGGCACGGTGACCTACCGGGATCTCGGCAAGCACCCGCTGCCGCACCTGGACGAGGCGGGCGGTCTCGCCCGGATGACGCCGCTCGACCAGCACACGCCGGCGCAGCGCGCGTCCTGGGAGCTGACCGAGCAGCTGGTGGCCGAGGTCAAGCAGGCCACCACGGTCCTGCTGGGCCTGCCGCTCTACAACTACAGCGCGCCGAGCAGCGTGAAGACCTGGGTGGACCACCTGATCGCGCCCGGGATCGCGTACGACCCGGCGACCGGCGCCGGCCTGCTGGGCGACCGCGAGTTCGTCGTCGTGGCCAGCCGCGGCGGTGGCTACGGCGTGGGCACCCCGCGGGAGGGCTGGGACCACGCCGAGCCGTGGCTGCCGCACGGCATCTCGCAGACCGGCCTGGAGCCGCGCTTCATCACCGCCGAGCTGACGCTCGCACCGGTGGTGCCGGCCATGGCCGAGCTGGTCCCGCTGCACGAGCAGAGCCTCGCCGCGGCCGAGCGGGCCATCGACGAGCTCTGGGTGCCCGCCTCGGCGGCTGCCTGAGCGGTGCCATCGGCCGCTACGACGAGCGGGCGGGCCGTTCCCGTGGGAACGACCCGCCCGCTTCGTGCGTGCCGGTGCGGCGGCGGTCTCCCGCCGCCCGCGTCAGAGGATGGTCCAGGTGTCCCCGCTGTTGAGCAGGCCGGCGAGCTGCTGCTCGGGCGTCTCGCTGACCGTCGCCCGGGCGGTGGCCAGCTGCTCCTGCACCACGCTGTCGTAGGACGGCCGGCCCACCGAGCGGAACACCCCGATCGGGGTGTTCCGCAGGTCCAGGCCGGGCAGCCGGGACAGCGCGAACGCGTACGCCGGGTCGGTGACCGTCGCGTCGTGCACGACGATCTCCTCCGGGCTGGTCGCCGCGGTCTCGCGTACCTCCAGGCCGAACCCGCCCGGCGGGTGCACCACGCAGAACTGCCCGTCCCGGCCGAACGTGATGGGCTGCCCGTGCTCCAGCCGGATGAGGAAGTCGTCCCGGGTGGCCGGCTCCTTCAGCGGGTCGAACGCGCCGTCGTTGAAGATGTTGCAGTTCTGGTAGATCTCCACGAACGCCGAACCCTGGTGCTCTGCGGCCGCCCGGAGAACCGACTGGAGGTGCTTGCGGTCGGAGTCGATGGTGCGGGCCACGAACGTGGCCTCCGCGCCGAGCGCCAGCGAGAGCGGGTTGAACGGCGCGTCCGCCGAACCGACCGGCGTCGACTTCGTGATCTTGCCCAGCTCGGAGGTGGGCGAGTACTGCCCCTTGGTCAGACCGTAGATCCGGTTGTTGAAGAGCAGGATCTTGAGGTTGACGTTGCGGCGCAGCGCGTGGATGAGGTGGTTGCCGCCGATCGACAGGGCGTCACCGTCACCCGTCACGACCCACACCGACAGGTCGGGGCGGGTGGCCGACAGGCCGGTGGCGATCGCCGGGGCGCGGCCGTGGATCGAGTGCATCCCGTACGTGTTCATGTAGTACGGGAAGCGGGACGAGCACCCGATGCCGGAGACGAAGACGATCCGCTCACGCGGGATGTTCAGCTCGGGCATGAACTGCTGGACGGCGGCCAGGATCGCGTAGTCGCCGCAGCCGGGGCACCAGCGCACCTCCTGGTCGGACTTGAAGTCCTTGGCGGTGAGCTTGAGGGCGATGGGCTCAGACATTCTTCAGGACCTCTTCCAGCATCGTCTCCAGCTCCGCGGCGGTGAACGGCAGGCCGCGGACCTGGTTGTAGCCGATCGCGTCGACCAGGTACTTCGCGCGGATCACGTGCGCCAGCTGGCCGAGGTTCATCTCGGGGATGACGACCCGGTCGTACGCGCGCAGCACCGCGCCCAGGTTGGCCGGCATCGGCGCGAGGTGCCGCAGGTGCGCCTGGGCGATGGAGAGCCCGCGCTGGCGCAGACCGCGGCAGGCGGCGCCGATCGGCCCGTACGTCGACCCCCAGCCGAGCACCAGCACCCGGGCGTCGCCGTCCGGGTCCTCGACCTCGACGTCCGGCACCGGGATCGTCTCGATCCGGGCGGAGCGGGTGCGCACCATGAAGTCGTGGTTCGCCGGGTCGTACGAGATGTCGCCGGTCTTGTCGGCCTTCTCCAGCCCGCCGATCCGGTGCTCCAGGCCGGGGGTGCCGGGGATGGCCCACGGCCGGGCCAGGGTCTCCGGATCCCGCAGGTACGGCAGGAAGGTGGTGCCGTCCTCCCCGTTGGGGGCGGTGGCGAACTCGACCCGCAGGTCGGGCAGGGACTCGACGTCGGGCAGCAGCCACGGCTCGGAACCGTTGGCGACGTAGTTGTCCGACAGCAGGATCACCGGGGTGCGGTAGGTGAGCGCGATCCGGGCCGCCTCCAGGGCCGCGTAGAAGCAGTCGGCCGGTGACTTCGGTGCGATCACGGCGACCGGCGCCTCGCCGTGGCGGCCGTAGAGCGCCAGGTTGAGGTCGGCCTGCTCGGTCTTGGTCGGCATGCCGGTCGACGGCCCTGCACGCTGCACGTCCACGATGACCAGCGGCAGCTCCAGCGCGACCGCCAGGGAGATCGTCTCGCTCTTCAGCGCGACACCGGGACCGCTCGTGGTGGTGACGCCGAGCGAGCCTCCGTACGAGGCGCCGAGGGCCGCGCCGACCGCCGCGATCTCGTCCTCGGCCTGCATGGTGAGCACGCCGAACCGCTTGTGCTTGCTCAGCTCGTGCAGGATGTCCGAGGCCGGCGTGATCGGGTAGGCGCCGAGGAAGACCGGCAGCCCGGAGCGGACGCCCGCGGCCACCAGGCCGAGCGAGAGCGCCGCGTTGCCGGTGATGTTGCGGTAGGTGCCCGGCGGCATCTTCGCCGGCTTGACCTCGTAGCGGACCGCGAAGTCCTCGGTGGTCTCGCCGAAGTTCCAGCCGGCCCGGAAGGCGGCGACGTTCGCGGCCACCAGCTCGGGACGGGCCGCGAACTTGCGCTCCAGGAACCGCAGCGTCGACTCGTACGGGCGGGAGTACATCCAGGAGAGCAGGCCGAGGGCGAACATGTTCTTGGCCCGCTCGGCGTCCTTCTTGGACACGTCCTGGTCGGCGAGCGCGCCGATCGTCATGGTGGTGAGCGCGACCGGGTGCACCGCGTAGCCGGCGAGGGTGTCGTCGTCGAGAGGGCTGACCTGGTAGCCCACCTTGGCGAGGTTGCGCTTGGTGAACTCGTCGGTGTTGACGATGATGTCCGCGCCCCGGGGCAGGTCGGCGAGGTTGGCCTTGAGCGCGGCCGGGTTCATCGCCACCAGCACGTTCGGCGCGTCGCCGGGCGTGAGGATGTCGTAGTCGGCGAAGTGCACCTGGAAGCTGGAAACGCCGGGCAGCGTCCCGGCGGGGGCCCGGATCTCGGCCGGGAAGTTGGGCAGTGTGGAGATGTCGTTGCCGAGCTGGGCCGTCTCCGAGGTGAACCGGTCCCCGGTCAGCTGCATGCCGTCGCCGGAGTCGCCGGCGAACCGGATGACCACCCGGTCCAGTTGACGGATCTGCTTGGTCACGCCTGCACCTCGCTTCGCTGCGCGCGATGGCGGCCCGACATCAGGGTGACCTCGCCTCGCCCGGCCACGTGACCTCCCTGACGCACCGCTGCACCGCGCCGGCCGTGGCTGGCCCGGCCCGCATGTGGTTTCTCACCTGAGAGCCTACGTCGGATCGACCCGTCACCTTCCCCGGAGGTTCGGCGACTGGGACCGAATCGGGGGGTGAAATTCACCACTTAGTGGTGTTTCGCGTCGCCCGCCGTAATCGAGATCACCGTCGGCCGATGTCCGGCCCGGCGTCTGCCCGGCCGACCCGGAGGTCACCTCCCGGTGCCGCCGACGGCTCGGCCAGCGGCTCGGTGAGCCGACGCCGCAGCGACGTGGTCGCCAGCCCGAGGGCCAGCACGACCAGCAGGGCCGAGGCGGCGATGAGGATCATCACGGTACGCCGCCCCGAGCCGCCGTCGGCCGGGTCCGGCAGGACGTCGTCGGCGGCCAGCACGCCCTGCGAGCCGGTCGGCAGGGGACCTGCGGCCACCGGGGTGGCCAGCGCCGCCGCAGCGGTGATCCGGAAGCTCATCTGCACCTGCCGGGTCCGCCCGTTACGCGGATCGAGCCGGCCGACCACGGCGCCGGCCAGTGGGGCGTCCCGCTGTGCCTCCGGGGTCGCCTCGACGGGCAGGCGCAGGTCGGCGCGGCGACCGGCCGCGACGGTGCCGAGGTCGCAGCGGGTCCGGCCGGGGTCGACCGTGGCGCAGCCGGCGGGCGGGACCGGCACGGAGACCCCGGCGGGAAGGACGACGTCGATCCGGCCGGCGGCGTCGACCGTGCCGGTGTTGGCGAGCCGTACGGCGAGGTCGCTCGCGCCTCCGCTGATGTCGAAGGCGACCTCGTCGGCCTGGAGCGTGATGCCGGGCACCGGCGGGCCGGGCGGGAAGAGCACCGCGAAGCCCTCGTTGTCGCGCGCCGTCCCGCTCACCCCGGGGGCGCTCGCGGTGACCGTGACCGAACCGCTCAGCGGCATCCGCTGCCAGGCGCTGCCGGCGACCCGGACGCGGACGAGGGTGCTGAACCGGTCGCCCGCGTCGGCCGTCCACTCGCCGCAGCGGTACGCGCGGTCGCCGCTGGCCGCGCAGCCGGCCGTGCCGGCGTCGGTGAGGCCGGCGGGGAGCCTGTACGACAGGCGGATCCGTTCGGTCGTGCGGCCGGTGTTCGTGACGGTGACCCGCAGGGTGGTGACGGTGCTGGCCGCGTTCCAGTAGCCGGGGCCCAGCCGGACGTCGCCCGTGGTGATCCGGACGCCGAGCGGCGTCGGCGCCGGTGCGGCGCTCGACGCCGGGGGCCGCGGCGGCGGTGGTGTCCACGGCCGGGTGGACCGGCTCGTGGCGGGGGTGGGCACGGTGGTGGTGGGAGGCGGCGTCTCGGGCGCGGTGGTGGCCGGCGGCGGGGGCGTGGTCGTCGGCGGCGGAGGAGTGGTCTCCTCGGGCGGATCGATGGTCGGCGGCGGGGTGGTGGGGTCCGGGGACGGCCCGGTCGGCTCGGCGGTGGGGGTTTCCCCGCCGGGATCGGTGCCGGGCTCGGTGACCACGGCGGCCGGGCTGGCCTCCGGGCCGGCGGCCGTGGCCCAGCCGGGCCCGGCGAGCGCGACGAGCACGCCCAGCGCGAGCGCCACCCCGAGCGCGGGCACGGGGCGCCGTCGTGCCCGCTCGGGCGGTACGTCCACGCTGGCCATGCGTCCTCCGGTGGTGAGGGGTGGGGTCCCTCATGGTCGTTAATGCTTGCCGTGCGGCACTAGTCCCGGGCGGAAACGAATCCGTAACGTGTTCGGTACGTCCCCGGGCGCCGGACGGTAGGCTGCCGACCGTGACCGGATACCTGGGCTCGTACGCGACGCTCGGGCTGCTGCTGCTCGTCAGCGTCCTCTTCTTCGGTGTGGCGTTCTCGGCCAATCGGGTGTTACGTCCAAGCCGTCCGGCTGATCCGCCCGGCAAACGGACGAGCTACGAGTGCGGGCTCGACCCGGTCGGCGGCGACTGGGCCCAGATGCAGATCCGCTACTACGTCTACGCGTATCTCTACGTGCTGTTCGCGGTCGAGGCGGTGTTCCTCTTCCCGTGGGCCGTGGTCTTCGACCGCCCCGGGTTCGGGCTGGTCACGGTCGTCGAGATGGCGATCTTCGTGGCCGTGCTGGCGCTGGGCATCCTCTACGCCTGGCGCCGCAACATCCTGCGCTGGACCTGAACCGCCCCCGAGGGGGCGGGACGCCTACGCCCGGGCGTGGATCAGGCCAGACCGCGGCGGGTGGCCGCGGGCGGGCGGTCGCCCCGGATCGTCGCCACCATGTCCAGCACGCGACGGGTGGGACGCACCTGGTGGGCGCGGAACACCCGGGCGCCCAACCAGGCGGAGACCGCGGTCGCCGCGAGCGTGCCCTCCAGCCGTTCGGTCACCGGCAGGTCCAGCGACTCACCCACGAAATCCTTGTTCGAGAGCGCGACCAGCAGCGGCCAGCCGGTGGCGGTCAGCTCGTCCAGCCGACGGGTGATCTCCAGCGAGTGGCGGGTGTTCTTGCCGAAGTCGTGGGCCGGGTCGATGAGGATCCCGTCGGGGCGTACGCCCAGCGCCACGGCACGCTCGGCGAGCCCGGTGACCGTGGCGACCACGTCGGCCACCACGTCGTCGAAGGCGGCGCGGTGCGGGCGGGTACGCGGGGCCAGACCGCCGGCGTGCGAGCAGACCAGCCCCGCCCCGGTCTCCGCCGCGACCCGGGCCAGCGCGGGGTCCGCCCCGGACCAGGTGTCGTTGAGCAGGTCGGCGCCGGCGGCCACGGCCTCCACGGCGACCTCGGCCCGCCAGGTGTCGATCGAGATGACGACGTCGGGAAACGCGGCCCGGACGGCGGCGATCGTGTCGACCGTGCGCCGGATCTCCTCGGCGGCGTCCACGTCGGCGCCCGGGCCGGCCTTCACGCCGCCGATGTCGATGATTCCGGCGCCCTCGTCCACCGCCCGCTCGACGGCCCGCAGGGCGCTGTCGGCCGCGAAGGTGGCGCCCCGGTCGAAGAACGAGTCCGGCGTGCGGTTGACGATCGCCATCACCACCAGCTCGCCGGGGGCGAACGTGCGCCCACCGAGCCGAAGCTCCCCGGCCATGGCCGCCTCCCTTCCGTGTCCTCCCGCCGCCGTACCGCGCCGCGGGCCGGTCCCGACGCTAACCGGTCGGCCGGCGGGGCCTCCGTGCGGTCCGCCGGGCCGGCCTCGGTGGCGGGGTCGCTCCGGCCGGGCCGGCATGCCACGATCTGTGCATGGGTCAGCTTCTGCTCATGCTGGTCGTGGCGTTGACCGTCGCGGCGGTGGTGTTCGGGGTGACGGTGCTGGTCACCGGCCGGGATCCGGGGCTCGTGCCGACCGAGCCCGACGGGCGGGCCGTACCGCTGCCGGGCAACCGCCCGCTGCACGAGTCGGACGTGGCGGACGTCCGGTTCGACACCGCCCTGCGTGGGTACCGGATGGGCCAGGTGGACCAGGCGATGCGTCGCGCCGCCTACGACATCGGGTACAAGTCCGAGCTGATCGGCGTGCTGGAAGCGGAGGTCGCCGCGTTGCGCGAGGGACGTACGACGGACGCGGACGCCCTGCGGCGGGCGCGCGAGCAGGCCGCCGGCATGGCGCCGCCGGCGGGCGTCGTGGCCGTGCCCGGTGCCCTGGCCACCGAGGCCGCGCCGGACGACGGTGACGACAGCGCCGCCACCATGGAGGCCCTGCCCGAGGCCACCTCGTCGCCAGCCGACGCGGACGGCGCCGCGCCGGGCGGCGGCCTGGCGGCGGACGACTCGGACGAGCCGGGCACGGTGGTGCGCTCGGAGTCGGTGTGACGGAGGGCGAGGAGGACCTGCCCGGGGAGGCCCAACCGGGTGCCGCCGAGGTCACCGCCGCGGTGATCGTCGACGCCCCGGCGGAGCGGGTCTTCGCGGCGCTGCTGGCGTGGGAACGCCAGTCGGACTGGATCCCGTTCACCCGCGTGCGCGTGGTCGAGGGCGACGGGCGCGAGGGCAGCCTCGTGGAGGCCGTGACGGCCCTCGGCCCGGCCGAACTCCGCGACGAGATGCGCGTGGTCCGGGTCGACGAGCCGTACGAGATCGGTGTGGTGCACTGCGGCCGGCTGCTGCGCGGGCCGGGGGTCCTGCGCTGCACGCCGCTGGCACGGGACCGGACGCAGGTTGTCTGGCACGAGTGGTTCCACCTGCCCGGCGGCACGGCCGGCCGGGTCGCCTGGCCGCTGCTCTGGCCCGGCCCGAAGGTCGGGCTGACCCAGGCGCTGCGCCGGTTCGGCCGCCTGGTCGAGCAGGGCCGCCTGCCCTGACCGTCAGCCGGCCGACCCGCCGCGTCAGCCGGCCGACCCGCCTGGCGCGGCGGTGGACGCGCTGGGCAGCGGCGGCGCCGCGGTGGCCGGAAGCGGTCCGGTCGGGGCCGGCTGCCAGCCGGGCGAGCGGAACAGATGGCCGGCGCGCTGCCGCCAGCCGGCGGCGGCCCGCAGGTCGCGGGCGATCGAGGCGTACTCGTGGAACGCGACACGGATCGGGTTGTATGTGCCGATGTTCTTGGTGAGGCCGTACACGCAGCGCTCGCCCTCCGGGGCGAACGTGCCGAACAACCGGTCCCAGACGATGAGGATGCCGCCGAAGTTGCGGTCCAGGTAGCCGCCCTGGGAGGCGTGGTGGACCCGGTGGTGGGACGGGGTGTTGAACACGGCCTCGTACCAGCGCGGCAGCTTGTCGATCCGCTCGGTGTGGATCCAGAACTGGTAGAGCAGGTTGACCGAGCCGGCGAACGCGACCACCGCCGGGTGCACCCCCAGGAGGATCATGGGGATGTAGAAGATCCAGCCGGTCACGCTGGTCCACGGTTGGCGCAGTGCCGTGGAGAGGTTGAACCGCTGCGACGAGTGGTGCACCACGTGGGCGGCCCAGAGGATCCGGATCACGTGGTGGCCGCGGTGCGACCAGTAGTAGCAGAGGTCCTGCGCGAGCAGGATCAGCGGCCAGGTCCACCAGACCTCGGCGACCCGCAGCGGAGTGAGCGCGTAGAGCAGGGCGTACGCGGCGGCGATCGGCACCTTCCAGAGCAGGTCGGTGAAGACGCTGCCCAGACCCATGGCCAGGCTCGTGGCGGTGTCGGCGGCGGCGTAGCCCAGTTCGTCGTCGTCGCGGTGCAGCAGGTAGGAGATCCGTTCCAGCACCACCAGCAGTACGAAGGCCGGGATCGACCAGGCGATGACGTCCGGGAATTCCTTCATGGCCCGCCTCCCGCGGTCGGTGCCCACGGCGCGGCCTCCGCGTGCCCTCGGAGGCCGCGCCCCTACCGGTCGGTAACCTGCACCATAGGCAGGCTCCGGCCGGGAGGCAATGGGGGTGTCGGAGGTTTCGCCTACCGTGTGGGCCGTGAGTGACCTGGTGATCGGCGCCGACGGGCTGCCGCGCTGCGCATGGGGGGCCAGCACCCCGGACTACGCCGTCTACCACGACACCGAGTGGGGCCAGCCGCTGCACGGCGACGACGTGCTCTACGAACGGATGACGCTGGAGGCGTTCCAGTCCGGGCTGTCCTGGTTGACCATCCTGCGCAAGCGCCCGGCCTTCCGGCTCGCGTTCGACGAGTTCCGGATCCCCGCCGTGGCCGCCTACGGCGAGGCCGACGTGACGCGGCTGCTGGCCGACGCGGGCATCGTCCGCAACCGGGCCAAGATCGAGGCGGCGATCGCGAACGCCCGGGCCGCCGCCGAGCTGCCCGAGGGCCTGTCCGCGCTGCTGTGGTCGTTCGCCCCGTCCCGGCGACCGAGCCGCCCGGCCTCGTTCGCCGAGGTGCCGGCCATCACCCCCGAGTCGACGGCGATGGCCAAGGCGCTCAAGAAGCGCGGCTTCCGGTTCGTGGGGCCCACCACGTCGTACGCGCTCATGCAGGCCACGGGCATGGTCGACGACCACCTGGCCGGCTGTCACGTGAGGCCGACCGGGACGGCGTGATGGGATGGGGGGCATGACGACCGACACCGCGCAGAGAGCGGCCGGTGCGAGCCGGGCGGCGGGCGCCGGCGCCTGGGCCGTGCTGCTGCCCGCCGGCCGCTACGACGCCGAGCGGCTGGTGCACCACGACACGCTCGAGCTGACCGGCCTGGACGAGACCGTTCGCCCCCGCCCCGGTGACGAGGTGGCGGTGCTCGTCGACGAGCCGGTCCGGCTGGTGGCGCTCGGCCGGGTCAGCGCGCCGGCCGGCGCCCGGCCCGAGGACCCGGACGACCCGCAGTCCGACCGGGAGGCGGCGCTGGTGGTGACGTACACCCGGCGGGCGTTCGACGAGCCGCTGCCGGCCGGCCACCTCACCCTCGACGGGCCGGTCACCGCGCTCGACCCGGCGGTCTACCGGGGGCTCGCCGACCGGCTCGGTCCACCACCGCCCCGGCGCACCTGGCTGGTCAGCCTCGACCTGCCGATCGAGGCCGACTCGCCGGCCGAGGCCGTCCGGCTCTTCTGGGCGTACGTGCAGGAGCTGGGCCCCCGCGAGCTGCCCGCCTTCGTCTCGCCGTCCGGCGACGAGCTGGCCATGCAGGCGTTCGTGCTGGGCGCCGAGGCCAACCAGGATCCGGAAGAGGACGACTGAGCCGGTCCGCACCGCCCGCGTCCGCGCGGGCGGTGCGGAGGGTGTCTCAATGGCCCTCGAAGGTGGGCCGCTCCTTGGCCACGAAGGCCATGGTGGCCGCCCGGTGGTCGGTGGTGGCGCCGCAGATCGCCTGCGCCTGGGCCTCGGCCGCGAGGGCGTCGGCGAGCGTGCCGGCGTCGGCGATGGAGAGCTGGCGCTTGATCGCGCCGTACGCGACGGTCGGCCCGGCGGCGAGGCGCGCGGCCAGCTCCTGCGCGGCCGGCAGCACCTGCTCGTCGTCGTCCACCAACCGGTTCAGCAGCCCCAGCCGGCACGCCTCCTCGGCCCGCACCGGCTCGGCGAGCATCAGCAGCTCGACCGCCTTGGCGTGGCCGACCAGCCGGGGCAGCGTCCACGAGGCGCCGGTGTCGGCGGCGAGGCCGACCTTCGCGAACGCCATGAGGAAGCTCGTGCCCGGGCCGCCGATCCGGATGTCGGCCAGGAACGCCAGCGACGCCCCCGCTCCGGCCGCCATCCCGCGCACCGCGGCCACCACCGGCTTCGGCAGGTTCGCCAGCCGGGCGGCGATCGGGTTGTAGTGGGCCCGGACGGTCGACAGCGGATCGCCGTCGCCGGACTCCAGGGTCGCCACGTGCTCGCGCAGGTCCTGCCCCGCGCTGAACGACCCGCCCGCGCCGGCGAGCACCACGGCCCGGCAGGTCCGGTCGGTCTCCAGCTCGGCCAGGACGTCCCGGAGCGCCTCCTTCAGCGCCACGTCGAGCGCGTTCATCGCCTTCGGGCGGTTCAGCGTGAGCGTGACGACGGCGTCGGTCCGGTCGACGAGCAGGGGCTCGATCACGTGTCTAACGACCCTTCTGTCTGGCGAGGCGGTTGCCGGCGTCGAGGCACTGCTCGACGTACCGGTCGGCGGCCGGCCGCAGCCGCGCCGCGTGCCGGTCGAAGAAGCTGGCCGCGGCGGTGCCGGGCCAGCGCTCGGGGAGCAGGGCGGGGGGCAGCTGCGGGTCCCGGAAGAGGAAGGTACGCCACGCGTGCACGAGCCGGAACCGGGCGGCGTACGCCTCCTCGTCCCCGCTGCGCACAGTCACCTTGCTCAGCAGCGGCCGCTGCTCCGCGACGAACCGCTCGTACGCCCGCCCGATCTCGCCCAGGTCCCAGGCACGGCGCACCACGCCCATCGCGCCGGGGGTCCCGGCCGCGTGCGCCGCGGTGAAGCGTTCGTAGCGCACCCCCGCCTCGCTGAGCAGGACGTCCACGTCCTCGCCGGGCCGGGTCGCCACCCAGGTGCACTCGTCCAGCGTGCCGTAGCCGAGGAACGTCAGATTGGCGGCCAGCCGCTGCCGTTCCCGGCGGGAGGCCGGCGCCTCCAGCACCAGCAGGTCGAACCGGCCGTCCCAGCTGACCCGGCCGGTCCGGTAGATCCGGGCGGCCGTGTCGTCCAGCCGCCGGGCGGCTTTCGGCGTGATCGAATATCCGGGGCCGGAGGCCAGTCTGAGGGGGTCCAGCCAGCCCTGGCGGACCATGCGGGAGACCGCCGTGCGCACGGCCGGTGGGGCGATGCCGAGCGGTGCCAGGAGCTTGACCAGGGCGGCCACCGGCGCTCGGCCACCCCTGGACCGGAGGTGGTCGCCGTACAGGTCGAAGAGTGCCGACCGTGCCTGCATGACCGCACATTGTGACAGGCCTTCTCAAGATAAGCTAGATGCTGTTACATCAATGCTGCTTCGGTTTGGGTCCGGCGGTGTTCATCAGGGAAAATCGTTGGTCGACGCCCCCGCGACGGTTGCGGGTGGTCGTGACGAAGTGGCTGTGGGGCAACCCACCGACCCTGGTGTAGGTCTGAGGGGAGACAACATGGCGGCGATGAAGCCGCGGACGGGCGACGGTCCGCTGGAAGTCACCAAGGAGGGCCGGGGCATCGTCATGCGGGTCCCGCTGGAGGGCGGTGGCCGGCTCGTCGTCGAGATGACTCCGGACGAGGCCAACGCGCTCGGTGACGCGCTGAAGGCGGCCGCCGGCTGATCGACAAGCGGTCCGGGCGGCGTGCCGCCGTCCGGACGGTTCGTCATACCCTGAGCCACCGGCCCGGCCGGTGGCTCAGGGCTTCACCGGTGCGGATCTCCCCGCGCCGCGATCTTCCTTGGAGGTACGGTCCCGCGTGCTCGCCATCCGTCTGCTCGCCGAGCCTGACCGGCTCGACACCCTCGTCCTGCCCGTCCGACCCGCCGACACGGGGGAGGGCGGCGACGCCCGGGCCGTGCCGGTCCCGCCCGCGGTGGCCCTGCCCGACGGAGTCGCCGACGAGGCCGCCGCGCTGACGCCGGCCGCCCGGCTCACCGGCCGTGCCGGCGAGACCCGGGTGCAGCTGCGACCCGGGCGCACCCCCGGCGTGCTGCTTCTGGTCGGGGTGGGCGACGGTGACGAGGCGGGCTGGCGGCGGGCGGGCGCCGCGGTCGCCCGGGCCGCCGCGGATGAGACGCACGCCACGATCGCGCTCCCGGCGGACGCGTCGCCGGCCGCCGTACGGGGGCTCTCCGAGGGGCTGCTGCTGGCCTCGTACCGTTTCCGCCTCACCGACGCCGGTGACCCGCCCGCCCTGGCCGCGGTCGACCTGGTGGTGGCCGATCCGGACGCGCACCTCGCGGTCGTCGAGGCGGCCCGCGCCACGGCCCGGATGACCCGGTTCGCGCGGGACCTGACCAACACCCCCTCCTCGGTGAAGAACCCGCAGTGGTTCGCCGACCAGGTCGCCGAGGCGAGCGCCGGGATCGCCGACCTGCACCTGCGGGTACGCGACCGCGCCCAGCTGGTGGCCGAGGGCTTCGGCGGCATCCTCGCGGTCGGTGGCGGCTCCGCGAGCGAACCGCGCCTGGTCGAGCTGGACTGGCACCCGGCCGGGGCGCGTACGCACGTGGTCCTGGTCGGCAAGGGCATCACCTTCGACACCGGCGGCATCTCGATCAAGCCGGTGCCGGCCATGAAGCTGATGCGCAAGGACATGGGCGGCGCCGCCTCGGTGATCGCGGCTACGGTGGGCGCCGCCGCGCTGCGGCTGCCCGTACGCGTCACCACGCTGGCGCCGCTCGCGGAGAACATGCCCAGCGGCTCGGCGTTCCGGCCCGGCGACGTCATCCGCCACTACGGCGGGGTGACCAGCGAGACCACCAACTCGGACGCCGAGGGGCGGCTGGTGCTCGCCGACGCCCTCGCGTACGCGGTCCAGGAACTCAAGCCGGACCTGCTGGTCGACCTCGCCACGCTGACCGGTGCCAACGCGGTCGCCCTGGGCAAGCGCACGGCGGCCCTCTACAGCGAGAGCGACGGGCTCGCCGCCGACCTGGTCGCCGCGGCCGGGGAGGCCGGCGAGTCGGCCTGGCGGATGCCGCTGCCCGCCGACTACGTCGAGTACCTGGGCAGCGAGATCGCCGACCTGTACAGCGCGCCGACGCAGGGGGCCGGCTCGGTGGTCGCCGCGCTCTACCTCCGCGAGTTCACGGGCGAGCTGCGCGACCGCTGGGCGCACCTGGACATGTCCGCGCCGTCGTGGGCCGACTCCGACGACGCCGAGCTGGTCAGGGGCGCGACCGGCTGGGGCGTACGCACCCTGCTGCGCTGGCTGGCGACGCTGGGCTGAGCGGGCGTCCCGGTGGACGGCCGTCCCGGCGGTCCACCGGGACGGTCAGCACTTGACGGCGGCGAGCAGCCCGTGCCCCACGGGCAGCAGCGCGGGCGTCCAGTGCTCCGACTCCCGGATCGCCTTGATCGTCTCCCGGACGGTCACCGTCTCCGCGTCCCGCGCGGCCGGGTCGCCGATCCGGCCCCCGGCCAGGGCGCCGTTGAGCGCGAGCACGCCCCCCGGGCGCAACAGCCGCAGCGCCGCGTCCACGCAGGCGTGGAAACCGGTCGCCTCGGCGTCGACGAAGATGAGGTCGTACGCCCCGTCCGCGAGCCGGGGCAGCACGTCGAGCGCCCGGCCGGTGATGATCCGGGTCCGTCCGGCGGCGAAGCCGGCCTCGGCGAAGATCCGGCGGGCGATCCGCTGGTGTTCGACCTCGACGTCGATGGTCGTGAGGACGCCGTCCGCCCGCATGCCGCGCAGCAGCCAGACGCCGCTGACACCGGTGCCGGTGCCGATCTCCACCACCGCTCGGGCGTTGCCGGCGGCGGCCAGCAGCCGCAACGCGGCGCCCGAGCCCGGGGTCACCGCGTCGAGGCCCACCTCGCGGGCGAGGCTGCGGGCGGTCCGCAGCACGAGGTCCTCGGCGACGTACGACTCGGCGAACTGCAGAGCGGGGCTGCCGGAACCGGCGACCGTGGCGATGGGGCACCTCCGGGCGGCGAAATGGTGCAGGGGGCGGGTTGGCGGCTATGAGCCTAAGGCGGGCCGTTCGCGGGCGCAGCCGCGCGTCCCGCGCTCACGATCGCGGGGGCAACCGCTGACCCCATCCCGGACATCCGTGCAATCCTGGAAGCGGTGTCCCGTCGATAGCGGCCTGGGCGGGCTTGTCTGGTCGCGCGGGTGCGGGGCCCGGGGGACGGACTGGGAGGCACCGACGTGACCGACGGCTGGGACTGGCGCCGGCCCGGTGATGCGCCGACTCCGGCGGCACCGCCGCGAGCCGCTGACCCGTCGGCCGCCGCGCCCGGCACCGCCGGGGGCCGCGCCGCATCGCCCTGGTGGTCCGACGCGCTGGCCGACCCGTGGCGCGACCCGGCCGCGCCGGCCGCGGTGGTCGTCCCGGCGCCCGCCAGCGGCGGTACGGCGCCGGAGCCGGTCAGCGACCCGGACGCGCCCGGCCGGCCGGGGCTGCGCCAGGTGCTGCTCATCTCGCTGGTCAGTGCGCTGCTCGCGGGGGCCCTCGGCGGCGCGCTCGGCTACGCGCTGGCGGTGCGCGGAGGCGTGGCGGCCGGCACCGTGCTCGGCGCGGACCCGGCCCAGGCGCCCGCGCTCGCCCAACGCAAGCCGGAGTCGCTGGCCGGGGTCGCCGAACGGGTGCTGCCCAGCGTCGTCACGGTCCGGGTCAGCAGCGTCGGCGGTACGAGTGAGGGCTCCGGCTTCGTCGTCAGCGCCGACGGGCACGTGATCACCAACGACCACGTGGTCGCCGGCGGCACCGGCAAGGCCTCGGTGGTCTTCAACGACGGCACCTCCGCACCGGCCAAGGTCGTGGGCCAGGACCCGGAGTCGGACATCGCGGTGATCAAGGTGGAGCGCACCGGCCTGCGCCCGGTCGAGTTCGGCGACTCCGACGCCCTCGCCGTCGGCGACCCGGTGCTGGCGATCGGCTCGCCGCTCTCGCTGGCCAACACGGTCACCGCGGGCATCGTGAGCGCGCTGGACCGGACGATGCAGGCCGGCGAGCCGGGCGGGCCGGTCCGCTACTACGCGGCCATCCAGACCGACGCCGCGGTCAACCACGGCAACTCGGGCGGCCCGCTCGTGGACGCGGCCGGTCGTGTGGTCGGGGTGAACTCGACCATCAAGTCGCTGGTCTCCGACGGGCAGGAGGCCGGCAACATCGGCCTCGCCTTCGCCATCCCGATCAACCAGGCCAAGCGGGTGACCCAGGACATCATCGGCACCGGCAAGGCCCGCCGTACGGTGATCGGCGCGCAGGTCGGGGGCCCCGGGGCGGCCGTCGCGGGTGGCGGCGTACGCCTCGCGTCGGTCGAGCCGTCCGGCCCGGCGGCCGGCGCCGGGCTGCAGGCGGGGGACGTCATCCTGCGGCTGAACGGGCGGCCGATGGCCGAGCCGAGCGACCTGATCGCCCTGGTCCGCAAATTCGCGCCCGGCTCGGTGGTCACCGTCGAGTACCGCCGGGGGTCCAGCAGGCAGAACGCGTCCGTGACGCTCGCCGCAGATGCCAAGTGACGAGGGGTCACCCCCTCCCCGGTGGCCCGCGTTCGTGCGTAGTCTGGCTCTGACGCCGAGAGGGGGCCTGCGGGGATGCTCGACAACCTGAACTGGTGGGAGATCGGTGGGCTGCTGCTCCTGGCGCTGCTGATCTTCGGCGACCGGCTGCCGACGGTCATCAGCGACGGGCTGCGGATGGTGCGCAACCTGCGCAAGATGGCCAGCAGCGCCACCAGCGACCTGAGCCGGGAGTTGGGCACCGACATCCAGCTGGAGGATCTGCACCCGAAGGCGTTCATCCGCAAGCACCTCCTCAGCGAGGAGGACGAGCAGGCGATCCGGAAGCCGTTGCAGGGTGTCTACGACAACCTGCGGGCGGACGTCACCGGGGTGCACGACGACCTGAAGGACGTCGCCAACGCGGCCGACCTGCGGTCGGGCAGCCGCCCGTCCACCGCCACCGGAAACGCCCCCGCCCCCGCACCCCGGGTCAGCTACGACGACGCCACCTGAACGCGCCGGCCCTCGGGCGTCCCGAGGGCCGGGCCAGTGATCAGTCGACTCGAGCCTGCCCCCGCCCACCCCGCGACGCGCGGGCGTCGGGCCGGCCCGCCGAGGACGCGGCGGGCGGCCCGCTCAGCGACCGGCGGGCTTCAGGCCGAGCGGCTTGCCGAGCAGCGACTCGCGCCGGACGGCGAGCCGGTCGGCCACCCCGCCCAGCGCCACGGCGGCCGGCGACTCCGGCTCGGCCAGCACGATCGGGTTGCCGGCGTCGCCGGCCTCGCGTACCCGGGTGTCGAGCGGGATCTGCCCGAGCAGCGGCACCTGGGCGCCGATGGTCCGGGTCAGCGACTCGGCCACGGCCTGACCGCCGCCGGCGCCGAAGACCTCCATCCGCGAGCCGTCGGGCAGCTCCAGCCACGACATGTTCTCGATCACACCGACGATCCGCTGGTGGGTCTGCAACGCGATCGCGCCGGCCCGCTCCGCCACCTCGGCGGCGGCGGCCTGCGGGGTGGTCACCACGAGGATCTCGGAGTTGGGCAGCAGCTGGGCCAGCGAGATGGCCACGTCGCCGGTGCCCGGGGGCAGGTCGAGCAGGAGGACGTCCAGGTCGCCCCAGTAGACGTCCGCGAGGAACTGCTGCAACGCTCGGTGCAGCATCGGGCCGCGCCACACGACGGCGGCGTTGCCGGCCGTGAACATGCCGATCGAGATGACCTTCACGCCGTGCGCCTGCGGCGGCATGATCATGTCTTCCACCCGGGTCGGGCGACCGTCCGCGCCGAGCATGCGGGGCACCGAGTGGCCGTAGATGTCCGCGTCGACCACGCCGACGGAGAGCCCGCGGGCGGCCAGCGCCGCGGCCAGGTTGACCGTCACGCTGGACTTGCCGACGCCACCCTTACCGCTGGCCACCGCGTACACCCGGGTGCGCGAGCCGGGCTGGGCGAACGGGATCACCGGCTCGGCGGCCGCGGTGCCGCCGCGCAGCTTCGCCTGCAGCGACTGGCGCTGCTCGGGGCTCATCACCCCGAACTCGATCTCCACGCCGGTCACGCCGGGCACGGCGGCGACCGCTGCGGTGATGTCCGCGCGCAGCTTGTCCTTCAGGGGGCAGCCGGCGACGGTGAGCAGCAGCTCGACCCGTACGACGCCGTCGGGGCCGACCGTGGCGGACCGCACCATGTCCAGCTCGGTGATGGGCCGGCGGATCTCCGGGTCGTTGACCGTGGCCAGGGCGGCCTGAATCGCGTCCTCGACGGTGCTGACGGGTGCTGACATGCCCGCAATGTTACGTCGGCGGTGATCCGTGGCCGCGCTCACCGGTGGCGGTGTGAGCGAATCGATGGACCCCACGGTGACCCGACGAGGGCTGGACGACCAACCGACGAAGTGGGACGATCGAGACGAACGCCGCTCGCCTGGCCCCTTGAGGCGCGCGGCGTTCAAACGTTCCGGAGGTCGCTGTCCACCTCGTCGCGGGGCTCGTCAAGCCCCTCGCCGCCGGCCGTCCGGGGCCGGCCCTTCTCCTGCTGCCGCCGCTGCCGGCGCTGACTCGCCTCGTCCAGTTCCTCGGCCAGTCGGGTCAGCTCGGTGCGGACGAAGTCCCGGGTGGCCACCTCACCCAGCGCGATCCGCAGCGCGGCGATCTCCCGGGCCAGGTACTCGGTGTCGGCCTTCTGCGCGGTGGCCCGCCGCCGGTCCTCCTCCAGCGCCACCCGGTCCCGGTCCGCCTGCCGGTTCTGCGCGAGCAGGATCAGCGGCGCCGCGTAGCTGGCCTGCAACGACAGCACCAGGGTGAGGAACGTGAAGGTGTACGGGTCGAACCGCAGGCTGGCCGGGGCGAGGGTGTTCCACCCGAACCAGACCCCGATCACCAACGTCATGTAGACGATGAAGTTCGCGGTGCCCATGCTCCGCGCGATCCCCTCCGACCAGCGGCCGAACGCCTCCGGGTCGAAGCGGGGCAGCTTGACGCCCCGAGGCTCGCGCGGCTGGTCCAGCCGCTCCGCCCTCCGCTGCTCAGCCATCCGCGCCGTCCACCGTCGCCTCGGCGGGGGTCGGGGCGGCGAGCGCGTCCCGGTCCCGCCAGTCGCGGGGGAGCGAATGGTCCAGGACGTCGTCCACGGTCACGGCGCCCACGAGCCGGTTGTTCCGGTCGATGACCGGCATCGCGACCAGGTCGTACGTGGCCATCCGACGGGTGATCTCCGGCAGCGGCGTGGTGGGCTGCAGCGGGTCGATGTCGTTGACCACCACCCCGCCGAGGAGGTCGGACGGCGCCTCCCGCAGGAGCCGCTGGAAGTGCACCATGCCCAGGTAGCGCCCGGTCGGGGTGGTCATCGGGGCGCGGGCCACGAACACCTGCGCCGCCACGGCGGGGCTGAGCTGCGGCTCCCGGATCCGGGCCAGGGCCTCGGCGACCGTGGCGTCCGGCGGGAGGATCACCGGCTCGGAGGTCATCACGCTGCCCGCCGTGCCCGGGCTGTACTTGAGCAGCTGGCGCACCGGGTCGGCCTCGTCGGGCTGCATCAGGTCCAGCAGCACGTCCTGCTCCGGCGGGGGAAGTTCGTTCAGGAGATCGGCCGCGTCGTCCGGGTCCATCTCCTCCAGCACGTCCGCGGCCCGCTCGCGGTCCAGCGCGGCGAGGATCTCCACCTGGTCGCGCTCGGGCAACTCGCTGAGCACGTCCGCGAGCCGCTCGTCGTCCAGGGCGGCCGCGACCTCGTTGCGCCGCGCGTCGGGCAGGTCCTGCAACGCGTTCGCCAGGTCGGCGGGGCGCATGTCCTCCAGCACGGCGAGCAGGTTGGCCGTGCCCCGGCTGTCGGCGATCCCACTCAGCCCGCGTACCCGTTCCCACTCGACCTGGTGCAGGTGGCCCCGGCGGGTGAGCCGGCCGGTGTGCTCCCGCACGGCGACCCGGGTGAGCGACCACTCGCCGCCCCGGCTGCACTCCATCGCCACGTCCACCACCGTGCCCGACTGCCCGCCCGGGTCGACCTGCACCCGCCGGTCCAGCAGCTCCTGGAGGACCAGCAGCTCGTTCGGCCGTTTCTCGAAGCGGCGCAGGTTGAGCGTGCCGCTGCCCAGCACGACCGCGTCGGCGTCGATCGAGGTGATCCGGTTGATGGACAGGAAGATCCGCCGGCGCATCGGCATCTCGGCGACGAGCCCCACCACCTCCGGTGGCCGTTGGGTGGGCCGGAGGCGGGCCACGGCGTCGCGGACACGGCCCACCTGGTCGCCGTTGGGATCGAAGACGGCGACTCCGGCGAGTCTCGCGATGTACACCCGGGTCGGGGTCGTCACGGCCACCAGCCTAAGCGCCTAGTGTTTATCAGCATGTCGACCTTGGCGTACGAGATCGTGGACGTCTTCACCGACCGCCCGTTCGCCGGCAACCCGCTGGCCGTCGTGTTCGGTGCCGAGGCTCTGGCCACCGAGCAGATGCAGGCGCTCGCGCTGGAGTTCAACCTTTCCGAGACGGTGTTCGTGCTGCCGCCCACACAGGTCGGTGCCACGTACCGGGCCCGCATCTTCACACCGGTGGAGGAGCTGCCGTTCGCCGGCCACCCGAGCGTGGGCGCGGCCGTCGTGGCGAGCCGGCGGGGCCTCTTCGGTGTGGGGCAGGTCACCCAGGAGTGCGGCGCCGGCGTCCTGCCCATCGAGGTGACCGCGACCGGGGCGACCCTCACCGGCGGCGGGCCGACCCTCGGCCCCGAACTGGACCCGGACTCGCTGCTGGAGATCGTCGGCCTCGCGGCGGACGACCACGCCGGCCCGGCGCCGCGCGTCGCCGGGTGCGGGCTGGAGTTCCCGTACCTCCCGGTCCGTCCGGAGGCCGTGGCCCGCGCGCGGATGGACCCGACGGCGGCGCAGCGGTACGGAGTGGATCACGTCTGCGTCTTCTCCTGGGACGCCGCCTCGCAAACCGCGCACAGCCGGGTCTTCGTGCCCGGCCTCGGCGTCCCGGAGGACCCGGCCACCGGTTCCGCCGCCCTGGGCCTCGGCGTGTGGCTGGTGGCCAGCGGGCTGCTGCCGGGCGACGGCACGGCCGGTTACACGGTCCGCCAGGGCATCGAGATCAACCGTCCCTCGTCGCTGGCCTGCACGGTCACCGCGGCGAACGGGGCGGCGGTGGGCGCCACGGTGGCCGGGCAGGTCGTCCCGGTGGCCCGTGGCGAGATCATGGTGCCGCCGTTCGTGGGCTGAGCGATCCGTACGCCGACGCTGACGCGACCACGCCCGGTGGGAGAGGATGCCTCTGTGACGGACGAGGACCGGCGGGGCAGCACGCCCCTGGTCGACGAGGTGATCAAGAAGGCGGCGGTGGCCTGGGTGAGCGTGGCCGGCGGTCCCGCCCGGGCGCTCTGGTGCGCCACGCTCGACGGCACGCTGCTCGTGGTCACCGGTCCCGGCGAGCAGGCCGCGCCGGGGCTGGCCGACGCCGCCGAGGCGCACGTGACGATGCGGGGCGACCACGGGGGACGGGTCGTGACGTGGCCGGCCGCGGTCAGCCGGGTGCGTCCCGGCAGCGAGGAGTGGGACACCGTCGCGCCGCTGCTGGCCGGGAAGCGGTTGAACGCGCACGGGCCGGCCGCGGACCTCATGCGGCGCTGGGCGGACGAGGGCTGCGCCGTCAACCGGCTGACCCCGGCCGGCGAGCCGGTCTCCGGTGACGCCCTGCCCAGCGGGTCTCTCGCCGAGCCGCCCCGGGACACCCCGGCGGCGCGGCCGACCCGCCGGCCGTTCCGGCTGCACCGGGTCCGCCGCCGCTGACGGCGCCCGGCCGCGTCAGCCGTGCCCGTGGGCGGTGGCCGCGACGCCGGCGTCGACCAGGTCGAGCACCTCGCGCAGCGAGCCGAGCACCGGGCCGCTCCAGCCGAGGTCGGCGTTGAACACCATGTGTTCGGCGAGATCCGGCGCGGCCAAGCGGGCCGCGGCCATCCCGGCCCGCTCCGCCCCGGTGAGTTCCTGGCTGCCGCCGTCGCCCACGAACAGGCACGCCTCGGGCGGCAGCTCCAGCCGCCGGCACGCCGCGAGGTAGACCTCCGGGTCCGGCTTGCACCGCCCGACCTGCACGGAGAAGACCCGCACGTCGAGCAGGGGCGCGATCGCCAGGTCCGGCAGGAAGGCGGGCAGCTCGTGGGTGCAGTCGCTGATCACGCCGGTGCGCAGGCCACGCTGGCGCAGCGCGGCCAGCGTGGGCACGGCGTCCGGCCGCAGCCGGGTGTCGGCGCGTACGGCCCGGTGCCGGGACGCCACGGCGGCCTGCACCGCCCCATCGGACGGGTGTACCCCGGCCTGCGCGCAGACCCAGCGCAGCGTCGCCTCCGCGTTGCCGAGCCGGCCGGTCGCCCGCTCGTAGAAGGTGCGGTCGAGCACCGCGGCGAGCGTCTCGTTGGTGCAGCCGAGCAGCCGGGCGGTGCCGTGGTGGGCCTCGCCACGCTGCACGGACCGGGTCAGCGTGCCGAAGAAGTCGAAGAGTACGGCCTGGAACCTGGGCATGGGGGAACGCCTCCGGACGGGGGGTCGCCGGCGCGGACCGCGTGATCGTAGCGGAGCGCGCACGGTCCGTGGTGACCCGGGCCGTGTGAGGATTGCTCCTCGTGTCCTCGCCTCCGCACCGCCCGCCGCTCGACCCGCTCACCACGGGCGCGGTCGCCCTCGCCGTCGTCGCCGTCTCGTCGTCGGCGCCGCTGATCGCCTTCGCGGCCGCTCCCGCCCTGGCCGTCGCGTTCTGGCGCAACCTGCTCGCCGTCGCCGTGGTCGGGCCGGTCTCGATGACCCGCCGGCGGGCCGAGTTCCGGAGACTGACGGTGGGCGCCGGGCGGCGCGAGGGCTGGTACTGCGTGCTCTCCGGTGTCGCGCTGGCCGCGCACTTCGCCACCTGGATGCCGAGCCCTCAGCTCACCTCGGTCGCCGCGGCGACCGCCCTGGGCGCGACCCAGCCGGTGTGGCAGGGGTTGATCGCGCGGGGGCAGGGCCGGCGGCTGCCGCTGGTGGTCTGGGCCGGGATCGGCGTGGCGGTGGTCGGTGCCGCGGTGGCCACCGGTGCCGACTTCGCCGTGTCCGGCCGGGCCGTCGCGGGCGACCTGCTCGCCGTGGCCGGCGGGATGTTCGCGGCGGTCTACACCGCCTTCGGGGAGCGCGCGCGGACCAGCATCAGCACCACGACGTACACCACGATCTGCTACGGGGTCTGTGCCGTGATCCTGCTGGTCGTCTGCCTGGTCGGCGGGGTGCGGTTGGTCGGCTTCGACAATCGCACCTGGCTGGCGATCCTCGCCCTGGTGGCCGGCGCCCAACTGCTCGGGCACTCGATGTTCAACTACGCGCTGCACCGGATCTCCGCCACGACGGTGAGCGTGCTGGTCCTGCTGGAGGCTCCGGGCGCCGCGCTCATCGGCTGGGTCTGGCTCGGTCAGCTGCCCCGCCCCCTCGCCCTGCCCGGGTTGGCGCTGCTGCTGGCCGGGGTGGCCGTGGTGGTGCTCGGCGGCGCGCGCGCCGGCCGCCGCGCCGAGCCGGCCCCCGTCCCCGCCGACGCCAGCCCGCTGCCCGACTGAGCCGCCACTCCGCCGCCCCCGCGCGGGCGCACTTTCTCGGAAAGAGTCGGCATTCCGCCGCCGGAAGGGCCGCTTTCCGTGAAAGTGCGGAGGGAGGGGAGCGTGGGATGACCGGGCGGCGCGGCGCGGAGGGCGAGGAGGACGAGGGTGCGCAGGGCACGGTCGTCACACCGTCGGCCGAGTTTCCGCCCCTTGGCCCGGAGGAACTGCCCTCGCTGCGCAGGATCGGCGAGCAGTGGCGTACGCCGCCCGCGGCCACGTCGTCCGCCGAGCTTCCGGTCGACCCGACCCTGCGCCGCCTGGACGGGCGGACGGCGCCGAGCCGGTTCGGGCGCCTCGCCCCGATCGAGATGTTCCGCACCGACGAGCCGGGCGAGCTCGTCGCTACGGAACACGCTTACGTCCCGGGGAGTCGGTTCGGCCGGGCCCTCAGCCGGCTCCGGCGCGTGCTGTTCGGGCCGCCGCTCCGCAGCACCGCCGTGCTGTACGAGCGCATGCGCAAGCTGGTCGCGCTTCCGGTGCTCTCCTCCGACCTGCTCAGCTCCATCGCGTACGGGCCGGAGGCCATGCTGGGGGTGCTGCTGCTCGCCGGCAGCGGTGCCCTGTCGCTGTCGCTGCCGCTCGCGGCGCTCCTCGTGACGCTCATGATCGCCGTGGGTACCTCGTACCGCCAGACGATCCGCGCGTACCCGCACGGCGCCGGCTCCTACATCGTCGCCAGCGACAACCTGGGCAGCGGCCCGGGCCTCGCCGCGGCTGCGGGCCTGATGATGGACTACGTGCTCACCGTGGCGGTCTCAGTGTCCGCCGGCATCGCGGCGATCACCTCGGCGATGCCCGCGCTCACCACATTCGCCGTGCCTCTCGGGCTCCTCGTGATCGGCGTGCTGCTCGCCGGCAACCTCCGCGGCGTGCGGGTCGCCGGGAACATCTTCGTGCTACCCACCTACGCCTTCCTGGTGGCGGTCATCGCGGTGCTCCTCGCGGGTTACGCCCACGCGGCCGGCCGGGGGTTCGCGCCGGTCCCACCGCCGCCGACGGCGGCGGCCGAAGCGCTCGGCCTGCTGCTGGTGCTGCGCGCGTTCTCCTCCGGCGCGGTGTCGATGACCGGTATCGAGGCGGTGTCGAACGCCGTACCAGCCTTCCGGCGCACCGAGTGGCGCAACGCCCGCACGACGCTGACCTGGATGGTCAGCATGCTCGTGGTGCTTTTCGTCGGGCTCATCGTGCTCATCCACCTGTCCGGGCTGGTACCGGTCCCGGAGCAGACGTTGCTCTCCCAGCTCGCCAGGCAGAGCTTCCCGAGCGGACCCTGGTACGGGCTGATCCAGGCCTCGACCGCGCTGATCCTGCTGCTGGCCGCGAACACCGCGTTCAACGACTTCCCCCGGCTGCTCTTCTTCATGGCCCGGGACGGCCACGCGCCGCGCCGGTTCCTGCACATGGGGGACCGATTGGCGTTCAACGACGGACTGGCCACGCTCGCCCTCGCCGCCGGTTTGATCTTCGTCGCGTTCCGGGGACACACCCAGTCGCTCATCCCGCTCTACGCGGTCGGCGTCTTCCTGGCGTTCACCCTCTCCCAGGGCGGGATGGTCGTGCACTGGCGGCGGCGGCGCGGACGCGGGTGGCGCCGGCGGGCGGTCCTCAACGGGGTCGGCGCCGTCCTCTCCGGACTGGTCCTGATCACCGCCGCGTTCGCCAAGTTCACTGAGGGCGCATGGGTCGTGGTGATCGCCGTACCGCTGCTGATCCTCCTGTTCCGCGCCATCCAACGGCACTACCGGACGCTGCACCGGTCGCTGGCGCTGCAGGCCTCGCCCGACGGCGCGGGTGCCGGGACGGCGGTCGCACCGGCGCCGTTGCCCGGCGCGACCGAACCGGGTGCGGCGGCCGAGGCCCAGGAACTTCCGCAGCAGGTCCGGCACCTGGTCGTGGTGCCGGTCGCCCGGCTGAACCGGGCGTCGCTGCGTGCCCTGGCGTACGCGGCGTCCCTCGGTCAGCCGACCCTCGCCGTGCACATCGCTCCCGAGGACGCCGAGTCGGACCGGTTCCGCGAGCAGTGGCAGGCCTGGGGCAACCACGTCCGGCTGGAGACGATCGTGTCGCCGTACCGAGCGGTGATCGGGCCGCTGGCGCACTACCTGGAGGCGCTGCACGCCTCCCGGCCCGACGTGCTGCTCACCGTCGTCGTGCCCGAGGTGGTCGTCCGCCGGCGGCGGCACCAGCTCCTGCACAGCCGGACCGGCCAGCGGCTGCGCCGCGCGCTGCGTGCGCTGCCCGGCGTCGTGGTGACCAACCTGCCCGTCCACCTCGGCGAGTAACCGCCAGGTACCTCGATGCCGCGGCAGCGGCCGGCCCTACTCGTCGATGCCCACGGCCTTTGCGCTGGCCGTCCAGAGGCGGGCGGCGAGCTGCGGATCGGCCGCCTTGCGCAGGGGCCGGCGCAGCCGCCGGTCGTAGTAGTAGCCGCCGTCGACGAGCCGGGCCGGGTCGGAGTTGACCAGCCAGACCAGCGTCTCGGCGCCCTTCTCCGGGCTGCGGAACGGCAGCAGCCGCATGCCGAGAGCCACCAGCCGGCTGTCGTTGGCGAAGCGGGTGCGCACCACGCCGGGGTGGAAGCTGTGCGCGCGTACCTCCGGCCACCGCCGCGCGGCCTCGGCGGCGAAGAGGATGTTCGCCTGCTTGCTGGTGCCGTACGCGGTCATCGGCCGGTACCGGCGCAGCGGCGCGTTCAGGTCGTCCGGGTCCAGCGCGCCGCTGCGGTGGGCGCCGGAGGCCGTCACCACCGTCCGCCCGATCCGGTCCCGCAACAGGTTGCTGAGCAGGAACGGCGCCAGGTGGTTGGCCTGGATGCTGAGTTCGAACCCGTCGACCGTGGTGATCGGCTGGAGCACGATCGCGCCGGCGTTGTTCACGAGCACATCGATCCGGTCGTACGCGGCGCGCAGCTTCTCGGCCAGCCGGCGGACGTCGTCGAGCACGGCGAAGTCGGCCCGGAACAGTTCCGGCCGCTCGCCGGCCGCCTCGCGCACCCGGTCACCGGCGGCCTGCAGGCGGGCCGGGTCCCGGCCGACCAGTACCACCTGGTCGCCGCGGCACGCCAGATCGACCGCGGCCGCCAACCCGATGCCCGAGCTGGCGCCCGTCACCACCACGAGGCGCCGCCCAGTGAGATCTTCCACAGCTCCATTCACCCCGGTCATGGCGCGAGGTTACCGTGGCGTAACCCCCTTTGGGATCGTTAAGTTCCGGTCTACGTCAGCTGGCGTCGGCGTGCCGTCGGCCGCTGGAAGGAGCGCACCCATGGCCGCTGTCGGTCGTCCCCGTCGGTCCTGCCTCGCCGTACCCGGCTCCAGCGTCAAGATGCTCGGCAAGGCCCAGGGCCTTCCGGCCGACCAGGTCTTCCTCGACCTGGAGGACGCGGTGGCCCCGCTGGCCAAACCGGACGCCCGCAAGAACATCGTGGCGGCGCTCAACGAGGGCGACTGGGCCGGCAAGACGCGTGTCGTGCGGGTCAACGACCTGACCACCCCGTGGACGTACCGGGACGTCATCGACGTGGTCGAGGGCGCCGGCGCCAACCTGGACTGCATCATGCTGCCCAAGGTGCAGACCGCCGCCCAGGTGCAGTGGCTGGACCTGACCCTCACCCAGCTGGAGAAGACGCTCGGCCTGGAGGTCGGCCGGATCGGCATCGAGGCGCAGATCGAGAACGCCGCCGGTCTGGTCAACGTGGACGAGATCGCCGCCGCCTCGCCGCGGGTCGAGACGATCATCTTCGGCCCCGCGGACTTCATGGCCTCGATCAACATGAAGTCCCTCGTGGTCGGGGCCCTCATCCCGGACTACCCGGGCGACCCGTACCACTACATCCTGATGCGCATCCTGATGGCCGCGCGGATGCACGACAAGCAGGCCATCGACGGCCCGTTCCTGCAGATCCGGGACGTGGACGGCTTCCGCGAGGTGGCTCGGCGCTCGGCCGCCCTCGGCTTCGACGGCAAGTGGGTGCTGCACCCCGGCCAGATCGAGGCGGCCAACGAGGTCTACTCGCCGGCGCAGGCCGACTACGACCACGCCGAGTTGATCCTCGACGCGTACGAGCACTACACCTCGGAGGCCGGCGGCAAGCTGGGCGCCGTGATGCTGGGCGACGAGATGATCGACGAGGCGTCGCGGAAGATGGCGCTGGTCGTGGCGGCCAAGGGGCGGGCCGCCGGGATGACCCGCACGTCCTCGTTCACCCCGCCCGCCTGAGCCACGCGGCGACCGTCGGCGACGCACCGGTCGTGCCGCCCGGGGCCGGGCGGCACGACACCGGCGTCAGTAGCCGCTGGAGCTGTCCTGGTTCGCGGCGTAGATGATCGCGATGGTGATGGCGACCGCCGCGAGCACCGCGATGGCCGTCGAGATCCAGCCCATGATGATCCCGGCGGTGGCCATGCCCCCGCCGGCCTCGCCGCGCTCGCGGATCTGCCGCTTCGCCACGTGGCCGAGGATCGCGCCCACGACGCCGATGATGCCGCCGATGCCGTAGCCGCAGATGCCCATGACGCCCGTGATGGAGACGACCATCGAGGCGACCGCCATCCCGTTGGTCGGCGGGGTGGGCGGGTAGCCGTAGCCCGGGTAACCCGGCGCCGGGTAGCCCGGAGCCGCGTAACCGGGCGCCGCGTAACCGGGCGGCGGGTACGCGGGAGAGGCCGGCGGCTGCGCCCCGGCCGCGTACGGGTCGACCGGCGCGTACGGGTCCACCGGACCGGGTTGGGCCGGCACCGGCTGACCGGGCATGGGCAGCGTCGGGTCGGCGGGCGGCGGGCTCGCCTGCTGGGCACCCGACCACGTGGGATCGTTGGGGCCGCCGGACGGTGGGGGATAGGTCATGCGCTCTCTCCAGTACGTGCGGGTGCCGTCAGGGTAGCCAGCGGCCGGCAAACCCGATGTCCCCGCGTCCGGGTGCCGCGTTGCTCCGACCGGCCGGAACCGGCAGGATCCAGGCATGGCCACAGACGCGCGCGCCGCGGACCGTTCCGGCAGCCGACCGAGACGCGACGCCAGCCGTCCGGGCCTCGCCCGGCGCAGCCGCACGAACGCCCCCACCAGCCCGGCCGGTCAGGACGCGCCGGCACCGCTGCCCGAACCGGTGACGATGCGGCTCGACGGCCGCGTCGCGCTGGTCACCGGAGCGGGCAGTCCCGACGGCATCGGCTACGCGACGGCCCGCCGGCTCGCCGACCTGGGCGCCCGGGTGGCGATCGTCTCCACCACCCGGCGGATCCACGAACGGGCGAGTGAACTGGGCGTCACCGGGTTCGTCGCCGATCTCACCGACGAGTCCGAGGTGGGTGCGCTGGCCGACGCGGTCGCCGAGCAACTCGGCGACGTCGAGGTGCTGGTCAACAACGCGGGCCTCGCGAGCCGGGCCAGCCCGGAGGTGCTCCGCCCGGTCGCCCAGCTCAGCTTCGAGGAGTGGCGCGGCGAGATCGACCGCAACCTGACCACCGCGTTCCTGTGCAGCCGGGCGTTCATCGGCGGGATGGCCGAGCGCGGCTGGGGGCGGATCGTCAACCTGGCGGCCACCGCCGGCCCGGTCAACGCGCTGCCCACCGAGGCCGCGTACGCGGCGGCCAAGGCCGGCGTGGTGGGGCTGACGCGGGCGCTCGCCATGGAGATGATCGCCGACGGGGTGACGGTGAACGCGGTCGCGCCCGGCACGATCTACACGGCGGCGTCCACGATGGCGGAGATCAAGCAGGGCCTCGGCACGCCGGTCGGTCGGCCCGGCACACCGGACGAGGTGGCGGCGGCCATCGCATTCCTCTGCTCGCCGGCCGCGTCCTACATCACCGGCCAGATGCTGGTGGTCGACGGCGGCAACAGCGTCCGCGAGTCCCAGTTCCGCTGACCCGCCCCGGTCAGTAGTTGGTGCCGTCGCCGCCCGCGAAGACCACCAGCGCGATCCAGCCGCAGCACACCAGAAGCCCCAGGGCGGTGAAGACGTACCCGAGGATCAGCCCCCAGGTGGCGAGCTGGTCGCCCTCCTCGCCGCTCGTGCGTAGCTGCCGCTTGGCCAGGTGACCGAGCACGATGCCGGCCGGCGAGAAGACGAACGCGAAGATCAGCGACAGGATGGCCAGCACGTTCGTGCCGCGGCTCGGCCCGCCCGGCGCCGGGCCGTACTGCCCGTAGGGCGTCTGCGGGGCGTACGACGGTTGCTGCCCCCACTGTGGTCCCGGGTGGTAGCCGCCCGTCTGGCCGAACGGCGGCTGGTCCGGCGGGGTGGCGCCCGGCGGCTGGTCGCCCTGCCCGGCGTACGGCGACGGCTCCGGCGGCGGAGGGCCGTACGGTGACCGTTCCGGCGGCGGCGCGTACGGCGAGCGTTCCGGGGGTGGCGCGTAGGGCGACTGGCCCGGCGGCGGTTCGTAGGGCGACGGCGGCTGCTCCCCACCGGGCGGTTCGGGCGGCCCGGACGGGTCGGACGGCGGCGGGTTGGTCACGGTCTCTCCTCCTCCTGCCGGCGCCGGTCGTGGGCCCTCTTGCCGGACGCTACCCGCAGCGGTGAACCTTTTCACAGCGGTTGTGTGGACTGGTCACCTTGGCCTCGCCGCCCCGGCGACCGATACTGACCGAGCGTTCAGTTACCCATGAGTAATGCGCCGATCCCCCGGAGGCTGAGATGGCTCGACTCGCCCAGACGCCCGGCCTGACCGATGTGCAGCGATCGATCCTGGAGACTGTCCGGGAGTTCGCCGACAAGGAGATCATCCCGCACGCGCAGCGGCTGGAGCACGCCGACGAGTACCCCGCCGACATCATCGAGGGCATGCGCGAGATGGGGCTGTTCGGCCTCACCATCGCCGAGGAGTACGGCGGGCTCGGCGAGTCCCTGCTGACGTACGCCCTCGCGGTCGAGGAGCTGTCCCGGGGCTGGATGTCGATCTCCGGGATCGTCAACACCCACTTCATCGTCGCGTACCTGATCTCGCAGCACGGCTCGGCCGAGCAGAAGAGCCGGCTGCTGCCGAAGATGGCCACCGGCGAGGTGCGCGGCGCCTTCTCGATGTCCGAACCGGAGTGCGGCTCCGACGTCGCGGCCATCAAGTCCCGGGCCGTCCGCGACGGCGACCGGTTCGTCATCAACGGCCAGAAGATGTGGCTGACCAACGGCGCGTACTCGTCCGTCGTGGCCACCCTGGTCAAGACCGACACCGGCGCCGACTCGGTCTACGGCAACATGAGCACCTTCCTGCTGGAGAAGGAGCCCGGCTTCGGGGAGACCGCACCCGGCCTCACCATCCCCGGCAAGATCGACAAGATGGGCTACAAGGGCGTCGAGACCACCGAGATGGTGCTCGACGGTGTGACCGTGCCCGCGTCGGCCGTGCTCGGCGGCGAGGAGCGGGTCGGCCGCGGCTTCTACCAGATGATGGACGGCATCGAGGTGGGGCGGGTCAACGTGGCCGCCCGCGCCTGCGGCATCTCCATCCGGGCCTTCGAACTCGCCGTCGCGTACGCCCAGCAGCGCCGCACCTTCGGCCAGCCCCTCGCGAGGCACCAGGCCGTCGCGTTCAAGCTCGCCGAGATGGGTACGAAGATCGAGGCCGCGCACGCCCTCATGGTCAACGCGGCGCGGCTCAAGGACGCCGGGCAGCGCAACGACGTCGAGGCGGGCATGGCCAAGCTGCTCGCCTCCGAGTACTGCGCCGAGGTCGTGCAGGAGGCGTTCCGCATCCACGGCGGCTACGGCTACTCGAAGGAGTACGAGATCGAGCGCCTCATGCGCGAGGCGCCGTTCCTGCTGATCGGCGAGGGCACCTCGGAGATCCAGAAGACCATCATCTCCCGGGGCCTGCTCAAGGAGTACAAGCTCTGAGGTCTGCCGGGCCGGCCGCCGGCTGGTGGCCGCCGCTCCCGGCTGGTGGCCGGCAGACCCGGCCGGCGGGTGCCCGTCGGGTCCGGGGTGGCCGGCGGGTTCGGGGTGGCCTGCGGGTTCGGGGTGGCCTGCGGGTTCGGGTGGCCTGCGGTCAGCCGAGCCGGCTGAGGGCCCCGACGGCGCGCTCCACGGCCAGGCAACGGTCCTCGACGTAGTCGATGCCCGCCTCCTCGGCGATCTGCCGCGCCTCGGCGGAGACGATGCCGAGCTGCAACCACACGGCCGGCGCGCCGATCGCCACGGCCTGCCGGACCACCTCGACCGCGTCCCGTGCCGGCCGGAACACGTTCACCAGGTCGACCGGGTGCGGGATGTCGGCCAGCGACCGGTAGACGCGTTCCCCGAACAGCTCGTCGGCCGTCGGGTTGACCGGGATGATCCGCCAGCCGTACCGCTTTATCTGCAACGGGACGCTGTGCGCGGCCTTGAGCGGGTCGCGGGACGCGCCCACCACGGCGATCACGGCGGAGTCGGCGAGGATCTGCTGAGCGGTACGCACCCGGCGACTGTATCTCCGGCCGCCGCGTGCCGCCCCGCCGCGGGTCAGAGCAGCGTCAGTTGCTCGGCAGCCGGAGGCACCGGCGGCTCGGGCAGATTCCGGTTGTCGCCGCGCTCTCCCCGGTGCAGGCCGTGCCGGCGGGCCGCGATCCGTACCCGTGCCGTCAGCTCCCGCTGGTACGCCTGCGGCGCGTACGAGCCGGACCCGTACAGGTCGCGGTAGCGGGGCACCAGGTGCGGGAACTCCCGGGCCAGCCAGCGTGCGTACCACTCGCGGGCACCCGGACGCAGGTGCAGGGCCAGGGGCGTCACGCTGGCCGCCCCGGCGGCCGCGATGGCCGCCACGGTGGCGTCGATCGACGCGTCGTCGTCGCTCAGCCCCGGCAGGATCGGCGCCATCAGCACGCCGACCGAGAAGCCGGCGTCGGTGAGCGCCCGTACGGCGTCCAACCGGCGGCGCGGGCTCGGCGTGCCCGGCTCGACGGTGCGCCAGAGGCGCTCGTCGACGAAGCCCACCGAGTAGGAGACACCGACCCGGGTGACCTCGGCGGCCTGGCGCAGCAGTGGCAGGTCCCGCAGGAGCAGCGTGCCCTTGGTGAGGATCGAGAACGGGTTGGCGAAGTCACGCAGCGCCGCGATGATCTGCGGCATGAGCGCGTAACGCCCCTCGGCCCGCTGGTAGCAGTCGACGTTCGTGCCCATGGCGATGTGCGCGCCCCGCCACTTCGGCGCGGCCAACTCCCGGCGGACCAGGTCGCCCGCGTTGACCTTGACGATCACCTTGCGGTCGAAGTCCGCCCCGGCATCGAGGTCGAGGTAGGTGTGAGTATTTCTCGCGTAGCAGTAGACGCATCCATGGCTGCATCCCCGGTACGGGTTGATCGTCCACTCGAACGGGACGCGGGAGGCGCCCGCCACCCGATTGATGATCGACTTGGCGCGCACCTCGTAGAACGTCATGCCGGCGAAGCCGGGGGTGTCGAAGGTGCGGACGGTCGCGCCGGGCAGCGCCAGCGGCAGGGGTGGCGTCGCTGGCGCTGCCCGCTCGGGAGCCCCCTCTACCGGGGGAGCGGCGAGGTTGTCCCAGCGCATGGCCATTATTCGAACACACGTACGACGACGATGCAAGCCGGCTCGCGTGGTGCGCCCTGATCGACTCGGGTTCCTGGAAGTCGCGGTGTCCAGCCGGTCCGGATGCCGCGACTTCTCAGAAGACGGGAGCGGCGGGGCGTGGCGCCGGCCACCTCGCGGCGCCGCCCGGGTCCGGTGGGTGGAGGATGGAGGCATGGAGAGGTCGACGTTCGTCTACGACGGGGACTGCGCCTTCTGCACCCGCTGCGCCGAGTTCATCGAGCGCCACATCCCCACCGGGGCCCGGGTGCTGCCGTGGCAGTTCGCCGACCTGGCCGCGCTGGGCCTGACCGAGGCCGAGTGCGAGGAGGCCGTGCAGTGGGTCGGCGTCGACGGCGTACGCGCCGCCGGACCCGACGCCATCGCCCGCCTGCTGGGCGACAGTGGGCCGCTCTGGCGGGTGGCCGGCGCGGGACTGCGGTTCCCGCTCGTGCGCGCCGCGGCCTGGCCGGCGTACCGCTGGGTGGCCCGCAACCGGCACCGCATGCCCGGCGGCACGGCGGCGTGCGCGGTGCCGGCCGCCCGCCGGAACTGACGCCCCACCGAACCCGAACCCGACCCTGACCGCGAGCGCGGACCCGGCCCAGAGCGCCGACCCGGCCCCGAGCGCAGACCCGGCGGCGGGCGCCGAACCGGGGTGTCCGGCGGAAGCCGAGTCAGTCGAGGCCGGTGCAGGCCGTGCCGTCGACGGTGCAGGCGGTGGGCGCGGAGCTGACCGGGGCGCCGCCGACCCGGAAGGTCACCCGGGTCGAACCACGTCCGGGCAGCGGCTGGCTCCCGTCCGGCACGAACGTCCAGGTGGCGCCGTCGCGCGTGACGTCGGCGCCGTTAACCGCCGTGACCGCGAGGGACTCGCGGGGCAGTGTGACGACCAGGGTCCACGTCGACGCGGGCGCCGTCCCCGGGTTGCTGATGGTGACCGCGGCCCGGTAGCTGAGCAACGCGCTCTCCTCGACGGCGAACTCGGCGCGCAGCGGCTCGGGCGCCGGGGCGGAACTGCTCGCGGCGGCGCTGGCCGACGGCGACGCGGAGCTGGGCGACGCGCTCGTGCCGACCGGGTGGCTGGGTGTTGGCCGGACGGAGGCGGCCGGGCGGGCCTCCGCCCCCGGGGTGCCGGGTTCCGGCGCGGCCGGTACGTCGGGGTCGGGTGGCGGGTCGAGGGCCACCGGAGCCAGGCGTTCCGGTGTCCGCAGCACCAGGACCACGGGTACCGCCGTGGCGATCAGGACCACCAGCGCGGCGAGGACGGCGATCCGGGCGCCCCGGGATCCTCTGCCCCGGTCGAGGACCGCCCGCTGGAGCGATCCGGCGATGGCCACGATCCGGTCGAGCACGATGATCGCCGTGGTCCGGCGTGGTTGCGGCGGTGATGCCGGCACTACCTCGTTCCCCCTTCAGATGGTCCGCGCGGCGGTCACGCTGGTCCGGCCGCCGGGTCGGCCCCCGGCTCACAGGGCGCGGAGCCCGGCGAGCAGTTCCGTGAGCAGTTCCTCGGACGGCAGTTCGGCGAGCGTCGGCGGTTCGTGCGTCTCGATGAGCCTGGCCGCGAGCAGGTCGCCGAGGAGCACCCGGACCGTCCCGACCGGCAGGTCCAGTTCGGCGCCGACCTCCGCGACCGACAGCGGCCGGCGGCACATCTCGACGATCGCGGTCTGCTCGGGGAAGAGCTGCGCGGACGCGGGCACCGGACCCCGGGCGACGACCAGCGTGATGAGGTCGAACCGGCCGCGCTCGGGGGCGGCCCGGCCACCGGTCATGGTGTACGGCCGGACCACCGGCCCGGCGTCGTCGTCGTACCACGCCTCGTCAGGGGCGCCGTTCGGCTGCTGCACCGGTCTCCCCGCTCGTCGCCGCCGAGGCCGGTTCCAGGTACACCGGCAGGTGCCGGTCGGCCTGGCCGACGAAGAGCGCCACCTCGTACGCCATGTCACCCACCTCGGCCTCGGCTCCGATCCGGACGGTGAGGATGGCGCCGCTGTTCGTGGTGGCCACGAACAGGAACGCCCGTGCCATCTGCACGACGATCTGACGCAGCGCGCCGCCGACGCAGACCCGGGTGGCGGCCAAGCCGAGCGCCTCCAGCCCGGCGACCAGGCTGGAGAGCTGCGCGGCCAGTTGGTCGTCGACGTCCCGGCTGGCGCCGAGGAGCAGCCCGTCGGGGGAGAGCACCACGGCGCACTCGGCGCCGTGCACCCGTTCGACCAGGTCGTTCAGGGCTTCGGTCAGGCCGTCCGCGGTGACCACTGATTGCGTCATGAGAGTCCTCTCGCTGCTCTGGGGACCGGCATCTCGACCGTGTCGGAGCCGACCGTGGCCGGGCCGGGCCACACCGACCCGGGGTGCCGGGTCCGTACCGGCAGGTCGCCGGTGACGCCGGTTCCGGCCGCCGGCCGCGCCGACGGGGTGGGCCGGCTGCCCGGCCCGGGCGCTGCACCGGTGGGCCCGGTCGGCGTGACCAGGGTGGTCGGGAGCAGCACGACCGCCGCCGTCCCGCCCCGGGGGCCGGGCCGCAGCGAGACCCGGGCACCGCAGCGGGCGGCGAGCAGGGCAGCAGCGTACAGCCCGGCGTGACCGGATGGGGGACCCGCCGTCGGCGGTTCGGCCAGGATCCGGTTGGCCGCCGCGAGCGCCTCGGGGGTGAGCCCCCGCCCGTCGTCGGTGACCACGACGGCGCAGCCGCCCGGCCGGTGTTCGCCTGCCAGCCGGACCGCCGTGCCGGCGGGTGAGAACACGAGCGCGTTCTCGATCAGCTCGGCGAGCAGGTGGATGACGTCGGTGACCGCGCGCCCGGCGAGCGACCACGGCCACTGCGGCGCCACCAGGACGCGCTGGTAGTCGGCCACCTCGGCGACCGCGCCCCGGGCCACGTCGAGCATCGGCACGGGCCGCCGCCAGCGGCGGGCCGGGCGTACGCCGGCGAGGGTGACGAGCTTCTCGACGTTGCGCCGCAGCCGGGTGGCGAGGTGGTCGAGGTGGAACAGTTCGGCGGCCTCCTCCGGGCTGCGTTCGCGCCGTTCCATCGCGTCGAGCAGGCTCAACTGCTCGCGCAGCAGGGCCTGGTTGCGCTGGGTGATGCGGAGGAAGAGGGATGCGGTGGCCGCCGTGGGGCCGGGCCGGCCGGGCGCCGGCGCGGGGGTGGACCCCGGTGCGGGCGGACCGTCGGAGGCGCCCGCCCATGCCGTTCCTGCGGGCGCCGGTCCGGCCCACCCGGGACCGGGGACCGGGCCCGGCGCGGCGGGACGGTGAGGGGCCGGTGCGGCGGGCCGGTCGGCGACCGGGGCGGGTACGGCTGCGCCCGGTCCGGCGCCGTGGGCGGGTGCCGGCGGACCGGGCTCGGGTGCGAAAGCCCCGCCGCCGGCCAGCCGGCGGACGCTGGCGATGCCGGTGAGCAGCAGGGTGAGCACCGCGACCAGGCCGAGGCCCAGGACCAGGCCGGCGCGGGTGACCACCAGGGCGGCGCCGGGTGTGGCCCGTTCGACGCTGTGCCGCGCCGTGGACTGGACCAGCGCGTGCAGCTCGTCGAGGGCGGGCTCCACCACCGCCTGCCAGCCGTCGACGCCCAGCGCCGGCCGGTCGTCACCACCGAGCAGCCGGTCCTCCAGCGCACGCAGGGCCGTGAACCGTTGTCCCTCCACCATGGACCGGTGGTCGTCGCGGTCCCGGGCCGGCAGGACGGCGACCGCCTCGCTGCTCGCGTACTCCCGCATGCCGATCAGCTCGGTCAGCCGGCGGCGGTCGTCAGCGCTGATCCGCCCGCCCGCGAGGGCGGCCGTGACCAGGGTGTCCTCCCGGGCGAGAAGCTCCCGGGAACGGGCGAGCGCCACGACGGCACGGTTCTCGGCGGCCAGCCTGCTCTCCCGCGCGCCCCACTCGGGTCCGTACACCGCGAAGGCGGCGTCGAGCAGCGTGTCGTACCCGGCGACCGCCTCGGCCCGGCCGGCGTCGGCGTCCGCGCGGAGAGCGGCCAGCGCGTCGAGCTGACGGAGCAACTCGTCGGCGCGGTCGCGCACCGCGCCGGCGGTGAGCAGCCGCAGGTCCGTGCCGCCGGTGGCGTCGCGGAGGGCAGCCACCGTGCGGTCGGTGTCGTTGCGCGCCACGACGAGCGCGGAGCGTTCCCGGGGCCCGCCGGCGACCGCGCCGCCGGTGAGCCGCCGCTCGTCCTGCAGGTCGAGGATGAGCCGGTCGGTGGGCTGCCCGAGGGTCTCCGCGAGGGCGCGGATCCGGAGCAGGTCGGCCGCGTCCCGGCCGGCGACGTACGAGGCGTACGCCCACAGTGCGACGAGGACGACGGCGGCGGCCGCGAGGAGCCGCCGGAGCCGCTGGCCCTCGGTCGTGGTGCCCTGCCCGCTCACCGGGTGGTCCGTTCCGGCCACGGCTGGCCGGCCGCGGTGTCCGGCCGGTGGGCCACGATGGTCCGCAGGAGGGCCAGCAGCTCGGCCCGGTTGGCGCAGCCCAGCCGGGAGCGCATCCGGGCCACGTGGTGTTCCACGGTCTTCGCCGAGATGAAGAGCCGGTCGCCGATCTCGCGGTAGGTCAGGCCGGCGAGCACCAGCTCGGCCACCTCCCGTTCCCGGTCGCTGAGCCGGTGCCCGGCCGGGGTGGCGAGGGCGTCGGCGACCTGACCGTCCGCCGTCGGCCGCTGCGGGGACCGGGTCCCGCCGGGCCGGCCCTGGAGCATCCGGGCGCAGTCGAGCAGGGTGGTCATGGCGCGCCGATCGGAGGTGCGGATGGCGGCCTGACCGGCGAGGCGGGCGCCGTCCCAGCAGAACCCGGCGTCGTGCAGCCCGCGGGCGGCGGCCTCCACCCGGACCGGGTCGACGACCCCGCGGAGCACGTCGACCCAACTCGCGGCGGCTGCGGCGACGACGGCCGCGTACCGGCTGTGCGTCGCGGCGGCGTGCAGCGCGGCCACGTGCTCGTCGGCGACCGCCGGCTCCTCGGTGAGGATCGCCGCGTGCAGACCGCTCCAGTGCAGCGGCGCGCTCCACAGTGGCGGGTCGCCGAGCCGGGCCAGCAAGGCCCGGGCGCCGTGCAGGTGCGGTGCCAGGCGGTCCAGGTCGCCGAGGCGGGCCGCCACGACAGCGAGTTCGCCGAGTGGGAGCAGGGTGAACAGGTCCACCGGGTGGCGGACGACCGCCTCCAGCGCGTGGCCCCAACCGCGCTGGAGCGCGCCGAGGTCGCTGTTGCGCCGGGCGATCCCCAGTTCGAGGGCGGTGGCGAAGAGCAGGTCGCGCGACTCCAGCGGCCGGCCGCCGGCGGTGAGCATGCCGAGCCGTTCGGCCGCGCCGGCCGTACGGCCCCGGACCATGAGGAGCCACGCCTGGAGCAGCCGGTGGCGGCGGGCCATGAGGGGGCCGCCGATGCCGCTGGCGGCCGCCCGGTCGAGCACCCGGTCGGCGATGTCGAGCTCGCCGCTGTGCAGGGCGGTCAGGGCGGCGAGCGCGGCCGGGCTGTCCGGCAGGAGCACCGCCCGGCCGTCCGGCTCCAACAGCGCCGTCGCCTGAACGAGAGTGGAGAGCGCGGTGGTGGGCGTACCGGTGACGCTGTCGCGGATCCCCTCGGCCATGAGGCGGGCGGCGCTCGCATGCAGGGTCGGCGGCCCGCCCCGGTGATCGGTGGCGGCGGCCTCGGCGCCGGCGGGGTCGCCGCCGGCCAGCGCGCCGACGGTGGCGAACGCCGCGGCCGGGGCGGCGCCGGACCAGCGGTACAGCTCGACGCTGCGGCCGAGCTGGCCCCGGTGGGCCAGGGCCGTGGCGGCGACCAGCGCGGCCTCGGCCCGGTCGGTGGCGGCGGCCGAGCCGAGGAGCCGGTCGGCGAGCCGGAGGGCGGCGTCGAGGTCACCGGCGAGGGCCGCGGCGACCGCCTGCCGGGTGGCGACCGGCCGGCCGGCGGCCGCCGCGGCGGCGAACAGCTCCGCCGCGAGGGCGGGCTCGGTGCCGAGGGCCTCCTCGGCGGCCGCCTCCAGCGTCCCGGCCGGGCAGTCGCCGGCCACGCCGGCCGCGAGCAGCGCGCGGACCAGCGGCAGCACGGGACCGCCCCGGGCGAGCTGCACCTCGCTGAGCCGACGCCACACCGCGATGCGCTCGGCGGCCGGGCTCAGCGCGGTCACGGCGCGGCGTACCAGCGGCGCGAGCCGCCCGTCCGCGCCCAGCAGGCCGGCCGACCGGGTCGCCGCCACGAGGCCGTCCACATCGGCCGGTTCGCGGCCGAGCAGCGTGCCGAGCAGGTCCACCGGCAGCGGTACGCCGGCCGCGACGGCCAGCAGCAGGCGCCGGACGTCGGGGGCGAGGTCGTCGAGGTCCGGGCCGAACTCGAGGACGGCCGCGCGGGGCGGCTCGGCCGGGACGCCCGCCTGGTCCTGCCCGCGCAGGCCGCGTACCAGCCGGTCCACGTCCCGGGGGACCCCGGCGGTCTGGCCGTGCACGAAGTCGACCAGCTCGCCGCGCCGGCCCAGCTCGGGCACGCCCGCGAGGTACGTGGCGGTCCGTTCGCGGGTGAACGGGGCGAGCGGGAGCAGCCGCCCGTCCCGGCGTACGGCGTCGACCAGCTCGGTCAGCGCGGCCGGGCGCGGCCACGGCCGGTAGGCGACCGCGAGGCGGTGGCGCCGGCCGGCCACCAGGTGCCGCAACGCGCGCAGCCGGGCGTCGTCGAGCAGGTGCGCGTCGTCGACGAGCAGCACCGCGTCCGGGTCGGCCGCGTCGGGCAGTTCCGGGGCGGCCTCGTGCACGGTGATCCCGGCCCGCCGGTAGACCCGGGCCAGCTCCTGGAGGTACGCCGTGCGGCCGTGGCCGCCGGGGCCGCTGACGGCGAGCACGAGCGGCGCCTCCGGGTCGGCGGCGACGGCGTCGAGCAGGGCCCGCGGCGCGCGGTCCAGCACCAGCCGGGTCCCGGCCAGGGCGCTCATGGTCATGGTGGTCATCCTTCGCGTCCCCGGCTCCGGACCAGCGCGAGGCGGGACGGCCTCGGCAGCTCCAGCGGGGTGATCCGGACCGGCGGGCGGGGCGGCGGTGCGCTGTCGACCGCACGGTCGTGGTCGGGGCGCCGCTGCGCGGGCACGACCGGCCCGGCGTCGCGGCGGGGACCGCCGGCGGGGGCCGGCGCCCGGGGCGGCTCGGGCGGCCGGGGCCGCGGCGACACCACCTGGCAGGCGGCCAGCGCCGCGCCGGTGGCGGCGGTCAGTTGCGGGTCGGGCTCCACCTCGACCGGGACCGGGACGGCGGCGGCGAGCAGCTCGGCGACGAGCGGGATCCGGGTGGACCCGCCGGTCAGCAGGACGGCGTCGAGGTCCGCGGGTCGCAGCCCGGCGGAGAGGACGGTACGCACGAGCAGGTCCACGGTGGCCTGCACGGCGGGACGGATCATCTCCTCGAACTCGGCCCGGGTCACCGGCACGCGGGCCGGCCCGCCGGGGAGGGTGAGCAGGACGTCGGTCTGGGCGCCGACGGTCAGCTCACGCTTGGCCCGCTCGCACTCGGGCAGCAGCGCGCGCAGGGTCGCGTACGTCTCGCGGCGGCCGGCGGCGGCGAGTTCCTTGGCCAGTACGGACCGGACGTGCCCGGCCAGCGCCTCGTCGAAGTCGGCGCCGCCGATCCAGTCCAGCCCCTGGGGGAGCCCGACGGTCTCGTACCGGCCGTGCCCCGTACGCCGGACGAGCGCGGCCTCGAAGCTGTCGCCGCCGAGGGCGTAGACGGCCGCCGTGGTGCCGGCGAAGCCCCGCGCGGCGTGGCTCTCGGCGACCGTGACGGTACGCGGCAGCAGCGTGACGGTGGTCTGGCCCAGCTCCCAGAGGGCGCCCTGCAGCAGCTCCCGGCGGTGCCGTCCCCATCCCGCGGGGTGGCTGAGCACCACAGCCTCGGCGGGCTCGCCCTCGCGGTGGAGGACCCGCTCGACCACCCAGGTGGCCAGCACGGCCGTCAGCAGCTGCGGCGGGCACGCCTCACCGGCGAGCAGCAGCGGCACGTCGTCGCCGACCCGGTGGACGAAGCCCCGGGCGGTGCGGTTGCCGTCGTCGGTGCCCGGCTCGCCGACCACCAGCGTGCCGTCCGCCCCCAGGTGCAGCACGGACGGCAGGGCGGCCGCGCCGGCGTCGAGCGGGACGACCTCGGGACGCGTCCAGCTGGCGCCGCGGCGCCGGGCCAGCGTGGCCGCGGTGGTGGTGCTCCCGATGTCTATCCCCAGGACGTACGGCATGCGTTTTCTTCCCTCGCCCGAGACGGCCGGCCGTGCACTGCTGCGCGGGCTTCCCACGACCTGCACGACCCACCCCCGGCGAATCCCCGCGGGCTCCTACGTTCGTACCAGAGATCGCTCCGGCATCGAGACCCTAAATCTGACCGGCTCGGTTCCCCCAGTCCCCCTAACGGACGAGGGGGCTAGCACCCTAACCGGGCCGTGCCGATTGCGGGTCGATCCCCGATGACCGGTGCCGGTGGGGGCCCATAGCGTCGCTGTCGACGAGCGGCGGTCGACGCCCACATCGGAGGAGAACCGGCACATGGACCAGACCCTGCACGACTTCGTGCTCAACCTGCTCACCGACCCCGACGCCCGGTCGGCGTTCGACCTCGACCCGGAGGGCGCGCTGCAGGCCGCGGGGCTCACCGACATCACCGCCGCCGACGTGCAGGACGTGGTTCCGCTCGTGGTCGACTACGTCCCGGTCCAGGGTCTCGCCCCGGTGGCCCCGGTGGTCGGCGAGCTGGGTGCCGACCCGCTGCTGGCCGACGCGACCGACGTGGTCGGCCAGCTCCAGAGCGTGGCGCAGCAGATCAGCGTCAGCAGCACGTACTCCGGTGTGGACGTCAAGGCCGGCGTGCTGGGTGCCATCGCCGTGGACCCGACCGCGGTCGCCGCCGGCGCGACGGTGCTGCCCGGGATCGGCCTGGGCGTGGGCCCGGGTGGCCTCGGCACCGACCTGACCGGTGTGCACGACGTCGCGCACACCCTCGACGCCGACGTGGTGGGCGTGGTGGACAATGCGGCCGACCCGGTGGTCGGTGACGTGACCGGCGCCGTGGGCGCCCCGACCAGCGTGCTCGAC
Source organism: Micromonospora costi (assembly GCF_003626655.1). GTDB lineage: Bacteria > Actinomycetota > Actinomycetes > Mycobacteriales > Micromonosporaceae > Micromonospora > Micromonospora costi. The sequence goes on along the minus strand of NZ_RBAN01000001.1, from coordinate 1,816,022 downwards.
GCGACCGACCACGGTCTGCTCGGTACGCCGGACGGCCTGCTCGGCGGCACGCTCTCCGGCACCACCGGCCAGGTCGGCGGGCTCGTCGACTCCCTGGGCGTCGACGACACCCTGGGCGGCCTGGGCCTGCACAGTGGCGGCAGCGGTGTCGTCCCGCCGCTCGACGTGCCGTCGACGGTGGGCGGCGTGACGCACCAGGTGGATGGCGTTCTCTCCGGCGTCACCGGCACGGTGGGCAGCGTGACCGGTGACGCCACCGACGGGGTGACCGGCAGCGCCGGGGTCCACGGGGACGCTTCGGTGTCCCACGACGGCGGTCTGCTGGGCATCACCGACGGTCTGCTCTGACCGTCGCCCGGTCGGAGCGGGAGGCCGGATCGCCCCTCGGGGCGGTCCGGCCCTCCCGCTTTCCGTACCCCTCTTGATAATTGAGCCGATATCAGCACACTTGGTGCGGTGATGGCGGGGATCTGGCTGGACGTGCTCGACGAGATCGCCCGCACGTGCCGCGAACACGGGCGTGGTGACCTGCTCCAGGCGGTCCGGCTGAAGCGCACCCAACTGCTCGACCCGAGCCTGCGTGTGCTGGTCGTCGGCGAGCCCAACCAGGGCAAGAGCCAGTTGGTCAACGCGATCGTCAACGCGCCGGTCTGCCCGGTCGGCGACGACCGCACCACCGTGCTGCCGACCGTCGTGCGGCACGCCGACGTCGCCGCGGCGGCGGTGGTGCAGGCGCCGCCGGCCGGTCCGGGTCGCGGCGCGGACGCGGCACTGCCCGGTACGGAGGAGCGGACGCCGGTGCCGCTGGACCGGATCGCGGCCGGTGTGGCCGGAACGCTCGGCCGACGGCCGGGAGGCGGCCCGGCGTACGTCGACATCGGACTGCCCCGCGCGCTGCTCGGCGCTGGTCTGGTGCTGGTGGACACTCCGGGCAGCGACGAGGTGGCCGCCGTCGGCCGGGCCGCGCCGGTGGCCGCGCTGCACCGGGCGGACGCGGTGCTGCTGGTCTCCGACTCGACGCGGGAGCTGTCGGTGGCCGAGCTGAACGTGCTGCTGCACGTCACCCGGTCCCACCCGAACGTGCTCGTGGTGCAGACCAAGATCGACCTGGTGCCGGACTGGCGGGCCGTTGCCGAGCGCAACCGGCGGCACCTGGCCGAGGCGGGGGTGCCGGCCACGCTGATCCCCGTGTCGGCGGCGCTGCGGCTGCGGGCGGCCGCCGCCGACGACCGGTCGCTCAACGCCGAGTCCGGTTTCCCCGCACTGATCGCCCGCCTCCACCAGGACCTGGCGGGCAAGGCCGACGTGCTGGCCCGGGCCGCCGTGGGGCTCACCGCACGGACGGTGGTGGAGCAGCTCGCCGCCCCGCTGCGCGCGGAGCTGGAGAGCCAGCAGGAGCAGGAGCAGTCCGGGCCGATCTCCCGGCTGCACGCGGCCCAGCGTGAGGTCGAGGAGCTGCGCCGGTGCTCCGTGCGCTGGCAGAACACGCTCAACGACGAGATGGCCGACCTGCTGTCCGACATCGAGTACGACCTGCGTGACCGGACCCGCCAGATCCTCCGGGAGGTCGACGACGCGTTCGAGAAGGCCGACCCGCTGGTCGCCTGGGACACCTTCCAGGAGTGGCTGACGCGAAGCCTCGTCGAGGCGGCCGAGGCCAACCACGAGTGGCTCGTCCAGCGCTGCGACCACGTGGCCCGGCGGGTGGCCGGCAACTTCGCCCGGTACGGCTACGACGTGCTGCCGCCCTGGTCCATGAACGTCCCGGAGGACGTCGGGGACCGGTTGCCGGAGATCGAGCGGCCCAGCATCGACCGGTTCACCGCCACGCAGAAGGTGATCACGGGCATGAAGGGCTCGTACGGGGGCCTGCTCATGTTCGGCCTCGCCATGACGCTCGCCGGCATGCCGATGATCAACCCGGTCTCGATCGGCGCGGGCGCGCTCTTCGGCGGCAAGAGCATCCGCGACGAGAGCCGCCAGTTGCTGCGCCGCCGCCAGGCGACGGTCAAGACCGCGGTGCAGCGGCACGTCGACGACTTCTTCGTACGGGTCGTCAAGGACTGCCGGGACGCCGCACGCCAGGTGCAGCGGATGCTGCGGGACCACTTCGCGGGGCTCACCGAGGAGTTGCAGGAGGCCATCGTCGAGTCGCTGCGGAGCGCCAAGCAGGCTGCGGACACCGACGCGGCCGCCCGCGACCAGCGCCAGCGCGAGATCCGCGTGAAGATGACCCGGCTCGCGGCGCTCTACGAGCAGGCCCAGCAGTTGACCGCCGCCCGGCCGGCCCCGGTGTCGCTGGAGCCGCGGGTATGACCGTGGGTCTGCGGCTGGACGAGGCCGTGTGGGGGCTGCTGCACCAGGCCCTCCAGCTCTACCGGGACAACCCCCGCGCCACCGGCCACCTGCGGCACCAGCTCGCCCGTCTGGAACAGCCGCTGCGCGTGGCGATCGCCGGCCCGTGGCGGGCCGGCAAGTCGACGCTGCTCAACGCGCTGATGGGCGAGGACGTGGCACCGGTCGCGGGGGCCGACGGCAGCGACGTCTTCACCTGGTACGAGGACGGCCCGCAGCCGCGGGCGACGGCGTACTCGGCGAGCCACCCGCCGCAGGAGCTGGCGATGGTCAGGTCGGCCACCGGGATGCGGGTGGACCTCGTGGGCTGGCGGGCCGGCGAACTCCGCGACATCGTGGTGAGCTGGCCCACCCGGGCCCTGCGGCAGGTGACCCTGATCGACACGCCCGCGGTCGGCGGGCCCGGGGAGCACGGCCGGTCGCCGGTGATGGACCGGGTGCTACGCGACGCCGACGCCGTGCTGTACCTGACCCGGGACGGCCGCGGCACCGACCTGCGGGTGCTGGAGTCCGGCCGGGAGAGCGTGGTGGGGCAGGCCGCCCCGATCAACGTGATCATGGTGCTCGCGCGGGCGGACGAGACCGGCGGCGGGAAGATCGACGCGCTGCTCACCGCCCGCCAGCTCGCTCGGCGGCAGCACCGCGACCCGCGGGTGAACGCGCTGTGCGTCACCGTGGCCGCGTGCAGCGGGCTCATCGGTCTGGCCGGCCGGGTCCTCGGGGAGTCCGAGTTCACGGCACTCGCCCAGTTGGCCGCCGTACCGCGCCCGGAGCTGGAGGCGCACCTCCTCTCGGCCGACCGCTTCCTCCGCGGCGAGCTGCCGGTGCCGCTGGACAACGAGGTACGGGCCGGATTGCTGGACCGGCTCGGCCTGTTCGGGGTGCGGCTGGCCACCACGCTGGTGCGGACCGGCTGCGACAGCCGCGCGAGCCTCTCCGCCGAGCTGATCCGCCGCAGCGGGCTGGCCGATCTGCGGGAGTCGGTGAACCGGTTCTTCGTCGACCGGCGGGAGGCGCTCAAGTCCCGCTCGGCGCTGGCCGCCGTGGAGTCGCTGCTACGGGCCGAGCCCGGCCCGGGCACCGCCGAACTGCTCGGCACGGTCGAGCAGATCCTCGCCGGCGCGCACGCCTTCCAGGAGCTTCGCCTGCTGGCCGCGCTACGGGACACCCGGCTCGGGTTCGACGCCGAACTCGCCGCGGAGGCGCGGCGGCTGGTCGGCGGCGACGGCGTCGGCCTGGCCGCCCGGCTCGGTGTCGAGCACGACGCCGGCGTGCAGCGGCTCTGGGAGGTCGCCGCCGACGCGCAGTGGCGCTGGCGGGACCGTGCCGAGGACCCCCTGCTCCGGCTCGCCCAGCGGCGCGGGGCGCAGGTCGTCGTCCGTAGCTGCGAGGGGATGCTCGCCGAGCTGGCCGAGGGCGGCCGGTGACCCCCCGCGCCGCAGCCGCCGCAGCCAGTGGATCGGGCGTACCCGCTCCAGCGGCAGGAAGCTGGTCATCGCCGCGAGGTGCGGGGCGAACGAGATGGTGATGGTCGCGAACGTGACCACGTGGAACGAGTAGAAGAAGGCCACCACGGCCGTGCGCCAGCGCTCGGGCACCAGGAACACCAGCGGGCTGGCCAGCTCGAACGCGACGATGCCGAACTGCGCGACGATCAGCAGGTAGGGAACCTGCGCGATGAGATCCGCCAGCTCGGTCCCGCGCCGGATGATCGCCCGGGCCAGCACCGAGCCGGTCAGCCAGTCCAGGCCGCCGAAGCGCAGCTTCGCCCACGCGGCCAGGAAGTACGTGCACACCACGGCGATCTGGGTGACCCGCAGCGCCCAGCCGCCGGCCTCCGTACGGGTCGGGTCGCCGTGCCGGGCCCGGCCGGCCGTAGGGAGTACCGCCAGTGCCACGAGCAGGCCGAACCGGTCGTGGTCCACCTTCCCGTAGCTCATCGCGACGATCATCCACTCGAGGTAGAGCGCGCAGACCGCCCAACCGAGCAGCCGGGGCGCCCGCCCGGTCGCGGCGAGCAGAGCGAGCAGCAGCAGCGCCCAGAAGATCACCGCCACCAGCGCCGGCGTGGGCGTCGGCAGCGGCAGCACCCGGCCGATCAGCAGCGGCTGGTACAGCTCACCGGGCACGCTCGCGCGGGTGCGTACCCACGGGGTGAACACCACGAGGTCGGCCGCCACGAAGAGGTAGATCAGGGTGCGGAAGGCGGCCACCCGTCCGCGCGGCACCGGCGCGGTCAACCAGCGGATCATCGGGGCACCTGCCAGCGGACCACCGTCTCGTCGGTGTACCGGCCGGTGGGCCGCCCGTCGGTGATGCCGAACCAGCGGATGACGATGCGTACCTCGACCAGGCCTGGGGCGTCGGGGTGCCGTTCGGCGTACGCGTCGGCCACCTCGGCGAGCCGCTCGGGCTCGGCGGCGTACCGGCTCTGCTGGCCCTCGATCTCGGCCCGCCGGATGCCCGTGGCCTCCTGACCGAGGCTCACGACGGCGCCGGTGCGGTCCACCCCCTCGACGCGGGTGTCCGGGGCGGGGGCGTCCGGCGGGTTGGAGGTGGCGTACATCCGGAACGGGCCGAACGGGAAGTCGTCGTCCGTGCCCCAGAGGGTGCCGGAGAGCAGGACGGCGAGCCCGAGCACGGTGGCGGCGAGCCGCGCCGCCCGGCCGCGACTGGTCAAGGTCTCCATCGGTTCGTGACCATACGGGAAACGCCGCTCGCGACGGGTCCCTCCGACGGCCACCGTCACCCGGCCGGTACGCCGACGGCCGGGCCCCGAGGGGCCCGGCCGTCTGCCGTGTGTGGCGCTCTGTGTGCTCGCCGGCTCAGTGCTTGTGCTCGGCCAGCTGCTTGCGGACGTCGTCCATGTCGAGCGCCTCGACCTGCTCGATCAGGTTCTCCAGCGCCGACTCGGGAAGGGCGCCGGGCTGCGCGAAGACGATCACGCCGTCCCGGATGGCCATGATGGTCGGGATGGAACGGATGTCGAACTTGGCGCCCAGCTCCTGCTGCGCCTCCGTGTCGACCTTGCCGAAGACGATGTCCGGGTGCTTGCCCGAGGAGCGCTCGTAGATCGGGGCGAACCGCTTGCACGGGCCACACCAGTCGGCCCAGAAGTCGACCAGCACGATCCCGTCCTTGCCGGTCACCTCGTCGAAGTTCGCCGTGGTCAGCTCGACGGTTGCCATTTGCACTCTCCGATCACCGCGGATGTACCTACGACCGCTAGAACCAGGACTGACCACCTCGCATTCCCGTTGCGGGGGCGGTGAAACGCGCCACGGCGGTCGGCGCGCCTCCGGGCACCCACGGTCATCGATCCGCGTCTGTGCGTTCTGGCATGCCGTACGCAAATGCAGGTGGCAGTTGCGTGACCGGCCGTGATGGGAGCGTTTCCATTAAGATCAACAGAATTGACGGCAACGAATCGGCAACTTGGGGCTTGACGGGCCGGTATCCGGCCTGCAGAGATCGCCGATCAACTCGTCATCGATTACCCTGCGTAATGTTACGAAAAAATAAATGTGATCCAGGTCTCTGGGCAGCCGGACGGGCGTACGGCAGAATCTTCCGCATCAGAGCGTGGGCGGCGGGTGCCGGGGAGGGCCCCGCCGCTCATTGCGTCTCCCCCCGGATGTGGCCGGTGTGACATTTCCGCACGGCCCCCGCCCCTCGCGTCGCCTTAACACCTCATAAGGCATGCTGTGCCGAACTCCATCGCCGCCCGTCGAAGGGGACCAGGATGCAGTTCGGCCGTTACTACGAGGAGTTCGAGGTCGGCGCGGTCTACCGGCACTGGCCCGGCAAGACCGTCACCGAGTACGACGACCACCTGTTCTGCCTGCTCACCATGAACCACCATCCGCTGCACCTGGACGCCCACTACGCGGAGTCGGCGAGCCAGTTCAAGCGCAACGTCGTGGTCGGCAACTACATCTACTCCCTCCTGCTGGGCATGTCCGTTCCCGACGTGAGCGGCAAGGCGATCGCCAACCTGGAGGTCGAGTCGCTCCGGCACGTGGCGCCGACCTTCCACGGCGACACGATCTACGGCGAGACCACGGTGCTGGACAAGCGGGAGTCCGCCTCCAAGCCCGACCGGGGCGTCGTCTCGGTCGAGACCCGCGGTTACAACCAGGACGGCACCCTGGTCTGCGTCTTCCGCCGCCGGGTCATGGTCCCGAAGCGGGAGTACGCGGCCAGCAGCGTGCCCGCGGGCGTGGACCCGGAGCGACCGAGCTTCCCCGAGCCGCGCTGACCGGCGGCGGGGCGGGCGGTGGCAGGGCTGACCGGCGGCTGGGCGGGCGGGTGCCTTCCTCCAGCATGTTCTGGTGAGGAAGGGGCCCTTTTCGCGATCCGGGGCATATGCTGACGCCGGAGGTCCCCATGAGCCACTCCGTCGCCGGAGAGCCGCCCTCTGCCGGCCGCCGCGCCGCACCGCTGACCACCGCCGTCTACTCCGCCGCCGAGTGGGATCTGCTCACCAGCCTGCCCGGCCGGGTCGTCGTGGCCGCCATCGCGCCGGGCCCCGGCCGACCCGCCCGTGGCGTGGCGGAGGGGCTCGCCGGTCTCGAGGCGATGGCCGCCGGCCGCTCCTTCGACAGCGACCTGGTCCGTGCCGTGGTCGCCGCGATCTACGCCCGCCACGACAACCAGCCGTTGCCCGGCGACCGGAGCGGCGACCTCGTCGACCTGCTGGCCGCCTGTCGGGCCGCGGTTCGGCTGCTCGACCGCCGGGCCGACCCGGCCGACTCGGCCGCGTACCGCCAGTGGGTGCAGTCGGTGGCGGCCCGCGCCTGCCGTGCGACGCCGCCCGGCCGCGCCCCGGTCGACGGGGTGGCCCCGGCCGACCGCCGCTTCCTGCACCGGCTGGGCGAAGCCCTGAACCTGGCCTGACCCGCCCCTGCTCTCCCCGTCGATCATGCAGTTGTGGTGGTGGATCAAAGCCGCTAACCCGCACCGAACGGGCACCATAAGTGCATGATCGACGAGGTCGGGGGCGGGGCCCGGGCATGGGTGGGGCTGGGTGGGCCGTACTCTCTGGTCTCCGTGACCGGTGACCAGCTCGACGTCGGCGTCGGCCCCTGGCCGGGCGACCTGCCCGACGACCCGCGGTACGACCCCGAGCTGCTCGCCGACGGTGACCGGCGCAACGTGGTGGACCGCTACCGGTACTGGCGGCGGGAGGCGATCGTCGCCGACCTCGACGAGCGTCGGCACGACTTCCACGTGGCCATCGAGAACTGGCAGCACGACTTCAACATCGGCACGGTGGTCCGCAACGCGAACGCCTTCCTCGCCGCCGAGGTCCACATCGTGGGGCGGCGCCGGTGGAACCGGCGCGGCGCCATGGTGACCGACCGCTACCAGCACGTGCGGCACCACGAGACCATCGAGGAGTTCGTGGGCTGGGCGGCCGCGGAGGGCCTGACGGTCGTCGGCATCGACAACCTGCCCGGCTCGCGCCCGCTGGAGACCGCCGAGCTGCCGCGCCGCTGCGTGCTCCTCTTCGGTCAGGAGGGGCCGGGCCTCTCCGAGCCGGCGCGCGTCGCCTGCGCGCAGGTCTTCTCGATCGCCCAGTACGGCTCCACCCGGTCGATCAACGCCGGCGTGGCCAGCGGCATCGCGATGCACGCCTGGATCCGTACGCACGCCGGCCCGCCCCCGGCCTGACCGCTGACGCGCCGACCACCGCCCGGGCCGCGTCGGACGGCCGCGCCGCGCTTACGCCGGACGGGTCACGGCGGTGGCGGATACGGCCGCTCCGCTTGACGGGCCCGGGCGGCGGGGTGACGGTGGACAGATGAGCGTCGCGGTGAGCTGTCCTCGATGCGGAGGGCCGGTCCGGCCACCGGACCTCATGCACGCCGAGACCCGGTGCGCGCGGTGCGGGCCGGTGCCGCCCCTGCACGTACCCGAGCACATCGGCGCCGAGATCGTGGCCAGTGTGGTCGAGCGGATCGTGGCCGACGCCGACCCGCCACGGCAGCCGGCCGCGCCGCTGTGGTGCCCGTGGCCGCTGCCACCAGGCTGGACGATGACCGGGGTGGCGTACGCCGGGGACGACCGCACGGGCGTACGGGCCACGGCGGTGGCGTGCGCGGGCCCCGCCCCGCTGGGCGGCGGGCCGGCCGACCTGGTCTTCATCGCCGAGGAACCGGGTGTCGGCCTGGGTACGCGGTTCGCCGGCATGGCGGGGCCGGACCCGGGGCCGCAGCTCGCGGCGGCGTTGACGGATCCGGGGCCGGGCCACCCCGAACACGTCGGGCAGGCCCGGATTCGGGTGGGCGGTCACCCGACTCCACTGTGGTTGGTGCATTCACCGGCGGATCGAAGCGCGTACGCGGGCGAGGCTCGGGGAATGTGGCTGCATGCGATAGCCTGGCCGGCGAGTGCGGGGCATCTGCTCGCGGAGGATGTCGTGTTACACGACCTGACCGAGTGGACTCCCCCCGAACTCGTGTACGGCGCACCGTCTCCGTACCTGCACGGGAAGGCTTGACAAGCCCGCCCGGACTGACGGAGAACGGACGCAGATATTCACTGTACGACACCGCACTGATACTCTGGGTGCCGCTGCGGTAATGGGACCCGGCGCCGCGCGAGAGGATGGCCCGCCATGGTCAAGAAGGTCCTCACCTGGGCCGGTATCGCATTCTTGATCTTCTTTGTCGCCTACCGGCCGAACTCCGCCGCAGACGTGTTCAAGTCGCTCGGTGGCGGCATCATGGACATCGCCCAGGGGTTCGGCGACTTCTTCACCAGCCTGGTGGCCTGATCGCCGATGGGTAGCCCTCCCGGTCCGCCCTTCGACCCCGACGACCCCGACCGGGAGCGCCGGGAACGCGACACGGAACCCATCCCCCGCGTCCCTCCGGACGAGGGCCCCGACTACGGCTCCGGCGCCGGTCTGTCCGACGGTCCCTCGCTGTCCGACGACGTCGGCTACGGCGAGGGGCCCGGTTACGCCGGCGGCGGCCGATCCGGTCGGGCCTGGATCCGTGACCCGGAGGGCGGCTACCCGGAGATCTCCGAGGACGAGCTGGCCGGGCTGCGCGCCGACGCGGCCGGCAACACGCCTCGCCGGGTGCTGCCGCTGGAGGACGAGCCCAGCTCACTCGTCGCCCGCTACCTGTTCCCCACCGAGCGCTACCGGGGTGAGTGGAAGCGGCACTGGATCCACCTCGCGACCCCGATCATCGTGGGGATCGCGGCCACCTTCGTCCTCGGCTACCTCTCCGGGTTCCTCGCCGGGCAGGACGTGGGCGCGCTGACCACCGTGGCCGTGTTGCTCTGGTTCGCGGTGATGGCCTGGGTGGCCTGGCGGGTGGCCGACTGGTGGTACGACCGCTTCATCCTGACCAACAAGCGGGTGATGGTGGTCAACGGGATCATCACGCGCCGGGTGGCCATGATGCCGCTGGTCCGGGTCACCGACATGAAGTACGAGCAGACGCCGACCGGCCGGGCGCTCAACTACGGCACCTTCGTGCTGGAGTCCGCCGGCCAGGAGCAGGCGCTGCGAGAGATCAAGAACCTGCCGAACCCGAACGAGCTCTACCTGCGTGTGGTCGAAGAGATGTACGAGCCGCAGGCGGTCGAGGCCCGGCTGGGCAAGGAGGCCGACGAGGCCAAGGCCGACGACGGGGCCTGACACCTTCGCCCGAACATAGGATGAACTGCACACCTTTGGCCCTCGACTCGGCCGTCCCGGCCATGCCAGCCTGGACGGCCGGGGGCGTGGAGGTGTGGGTTGGCGAGCAGAGACCAGCTGGAGGAGGAGTTCCGCGAGTTCGTCGCGGCCCGCTCCGCAGCCCTGCTGCGCACCGCGTACCTGCTCGCCGGTGACTGGGCCACCGCCGAGGACCTGCTCCAGACCGCGCTGACCAAGACGTACCTCGCCTGGCGGCGGCTCGGCGGCATCGAGGCGGTGGAGCCGTACGCCCGGCGGGTCCTGGTCAACACGTCGACCAGCTGGTGGCGTCGGCGCTGGCACGGTGAGCGCCCCACCGACGTGCTCCCCGAACGTGCCGGCGCCGACGAGATCGAGCAGCAGCTCGACCGGGACCTGCTCTGGCGGCACCTGCGTGCCCTGCCCAGCCGGCAGCGCGCCGTCCTGGTGCTGCGCTTCTACGAGGACATGTCCGAGGCGCAGACCGCCACGCTGCTCGGCATCTCGACCGGGACGGTGAAGAGCCAGACGTCCCGGGCCCTGGCCACGCTCCGCCGCCGGATGGGCGCCGAGGCAGCGCTCGACCTGCCCGGCGAGGCCGCCTCCGCGCCGGCCCGCCCGGCCCGGGCCGCCCGGCCGGTGCCAGCGGCGCGCCGGGGCGAGCCGACCGTGCTGCCCGCGTACACCCAGGCGCATGACCCGGTCGACGACCTGCTGCCCGACTCGACCGACATGCCGGACCCCACCGAGATGCCGGACCGTACCGCCATGCCGGGCGTCGCGGCTCGGCCCGCCTCCGGCGCGTCCCGCGCGCCCGCGCCGCGGGACGGCGACGCCGCGATCCCCGCCGCCGCCCTCTTCGGCCTGCCGGCCGCCAGCGTGCCGGGGGAGCAGGCATGAGCCCGCACCGCGGCGACAACCGGACCGACGCCCCGACGCGTCCATTCCACGTGACCCACGACGAGCTGGCACGGGCGGTCAGGCAGACGTTCGCCCAGCAGGTCGCCGAGCCCCGACCGCTCTCCGCCGACCCCGCCGGGGCGGCGATCCGCCGTGCCCGGCGGATCCAGCGCAAGCGGACCGCGACCGGTCTGGCCCTGGCGGCCGTGGCGACCGTCGTGGTCAGCACGGGGGTGGCGCAGCTCGGCGCGGGTCCGCGCACACCCACCCGGCCCACGGTGGTGCTCGGCGACCCGTCGAACCTGGCCCGGCCCGAGCCGCTGCCGTCGGGCGGCGGGATGCTTCCCAAGGAGCCGTCGGTCGACGGGGTCGACCTCGTCGTCGACAACGCGATCGTCTCCGGCACGGGTGAGCGGGTGCCGCTGACCGGTATCGGCCCGGCGGAGCGCGCCCAGCGGCTGCCCGACGGCGTCGGTTGGCTGGTGACCAGCGGGCCCACGACCGCGGGCCGGTCGCTGTGGGCGGTACCCCGCCGGGGCGCCATCCAGGTGCTGCTGGCCGGGGCGGACGCCATCACGGTGGCCACGGACGGCCGGCAGGTGGCCTGGCGCGACAGCGACGGGTTGCACGCCGCCGGCATCGTCGGCACCCAGCTCATCTCGGCGGTACGCACCCCCGCGGCGGAGACCGCGGCACCCGTCGGTTTCGTCGGCAACGCCGTCCTCGTCCGGCTCGACGAGGACCGGCCCGGGCACGCCCTGTGGCGACCGGCCGTGGCACCCCTCGCCGCCGGCACCGACCGGACCACACTGACGATCTACGGCGCCCTGCCCGACGGCCGGCTGGTCGGGCAGGTCCCCGACAAGAGCGGGCGCGAGCCCTGCCTGGCCCTGCTCGACCCGGGCCGCGAGCTGGCGCCGGTGCACACCGGGTGCGGCCCGACGCTCGCCGAGGACGGGCTCGGCGCGGTCTCCCCGGACGGGCGCTGGTTGTTGCTGAACGGGCGTACCGGGGGCTCGGCCGGCGCCCTGCTGGTCGACCTGAACGGGCTGGGCGCCGACAAGGCGGACGGGCACGGCAAGGCACTGACCGTGCACCGGGCCGGCCCCGCGCTGACCGGCGCGGTGGACTGGTCCTCCGCCGAGGACGCGACGTACGTCGACGCGTCGGGCGAGCTGGTACGGCTGAGCGTGAAGCAGGTCATGGCCGGCGAGCCGGCCGTGCCGGCCCAGGTGCCGGGCGTCGGGCAGGAGAACCCGCCGGTGGTCGTCACCGGCTCCTGATCGGCGGCCGGTGGCGTCGCGTCGGCGCGCGGGCCGGCGGGTAGCGTCGGACGAATGACCTCGCCTGCCCGGCCCGGCCACCGGATCGACCTGCACACCCACTCCACGGCCAGCGACGGGACGCTCACCCCGGCCGAGCTGGTACGCGCCGCCGCCGACGCCGGCCTGGACGTGGTGGCGATCACCGACCACGACACCACGGCGGGCTGGGCGCCCGCGCTGGCCGCCCTGCCACCCGGGCTCCGCCTGGTCCGCGGCGCGGAGATCTCCTGCCGGTGGTTCGGCGCGGAGCCGGCGGTGCCGCTGCACCTGCTCGCGTACCTCTTCGACCCGGCGCACCCCGAGCTGGTCGCGGAGCTGGCCCGGGTGCGGACGGCCCGGCTGGAACGCGGCGAGCGGATCGTGGACCTGCTGCGTGCCGACGGGATCGACGTCAGCTGGCCGGCAATCCTCGCCGCCGCGGCCGGTGGCACGGTAGGCCGGCCGCACATCGCGCAGGCCCTGATCCGGGCCGGCCTGGTCGGCAGCACGAGCGAGGCGTTCGGGCCGGACTGGCTGGGCGAGCGGTACCGGCTGCCGAAGGAGGACATCGACGTGTTCCACGCGGTCCGGCTGGTCCGCGCGGCCGGCGGGGTGCCGGTCTTCGCGCACCCACGGGCCACCCGTCGGGGGCGCGTGGTGCCCGACGAGCTGATCGTCGAACTGGCCGCCGCGGGGCTCGCCGGCCTGGAGGCCGACCACGAGGACCACTCGCCGCAGGAGCGGGAGCACGTACGCGCCCTCGCCGCCGAGCTGGGGCTGCTGGTCACCGGCTCGTCCGACTTCCACGGCACGCACAAGACCGTCCGGCTCGGCGCGTTCACCACGGCGCCCGAGGCGTACGAACGCATCGTCGCGGCCGCCAGCGGCGTGACCGGCGTCGCTTCCGGCTGATCCGCGTTTCGGCCTCCAGAGGCGCCGCTACCTTGATCGGGTGGATCTGAAGCTCTTCGGTGAGGTCTTCGTGACCCTGCTGGTCATCACCGACCCGCCGGGCATGATGCCGATCTTCCTCGCGCTGACCGGTCCGCTGCCCGCCCGGGACCGCAACCGGGCGGCCTGGCAGGCGGTCGCGCTGGCGCTCGGCGTGATCGTCGTCTTCGCGGTGGCGGGGCAGACCATCCTCGCCTACCTGCACGTCGACCTACCGGCCCTCCAGGCCGCCGGCGGCCTGCTGCTGGTGCTGGTCGCGCTCGAACTGCTGACCGGCAAGGGCGACGAGCCGAGCGGGCAGTCCACCTCCAACATCGCCCTCGTCCCGCTCGGTACGCCGCTGCTGGCCGGCCCCGGCGCGATCGTGGCGACCATGCTCTTCGTCCAGCGGGCCGAGGGCGCCACCGACTTCGTCGCCATCGCCCTCGCGATCGTCGCGGTGATGGCCGCGGTCTGGATCGTGCTCCGCTTCTCCGGGATCATCGTCAAGATCCTGCGGCCCGGCGGGATCGAGGTGCTGACCCGCATCGCCGGCCTGCTGCTGGCCGCCATCGCCGTGCAGCTCATCGCGGACGCGGTGGCCGCGTTCATCCGGCACTACATCGAGGTGTTCTGAACCGCCGTCGTCGCTGTCGTACGTGGATGGCAGGATCGCAGGCGTGCGACGACCCTCCCCGACCGGTCGACCGTCTCCGGGCGGCCGCGCCCCCCGCCCGCGCGAGGCGCAGGCCGAGCAGCTCGGCTTCGAGGGCATGCCGGAGCGGCTCTTCGTCTGCACCCCGAGCAAGCTCGGCACCTACGCCGACTGCCCCCGCCGTTACCGCTACTCGTACGTCGATGGTCCGTCGCCGCCGAAGGGCCCGCCGTGGGCGCACAACTCGCTCGGCGCGAGCGTGCACACCGCCCTGCGCAACTGGTATGCGCTGCCGGCCGACCGGCGCCGGCCCGAGGCACTGGCCGGGCTGCTCCGCGGCACCTGGGTGCGCGAGGGCTACCGCGACGACGAGCAGGAGCGGTCGGCCTACCGGCGGGCGCTGGGCTGGCTGGAGTCCTACGTGGCGACGCTGGAGCCGGACGCGGATCCGCTCGGCGTCGAGCGCGTGGTGGCCGTCAAGACCGCGGTGCTCGCCTTCAACGGCCGCGCCGACCGGATCGACTCGCGCCCCGGCCCCGACGGCCCGGAGCTGGTCATCGTCGACTACAAGACCGGCCGCACCGGGCTGGACGCCGACGACGCGCGCGGCTCGCAGGCGCTGGCGCTCTACGCGTACGCGGCCGAGCGGACCTTCCGCCGCCCCTGTCGCCGGGTCGAGCTGCACCACCTGCCGACCGGCACGGTGGCGGGGCACGACCACACCGTCGAGTCGCTGGCCCGGCAGGTCACCCGGGCGGAGGAGACCGCGCGCGACATCATGGCCGCCGAACGGGCGGTCGCGGACGGCTCCGATCCCGACGAGGCGTTCCCCACCACGCCCGGCCCGAAGTGCGGCTGGTGCGACTACCGGCGCACCTGTCCCGCCGGGGCGCAGACGCCGGGCAAGGACCCGTGGGCCGCGGTCGACCGCGCGGCCGACGCGACCCCCGGCGGCTGACCCCTCCGCCGTCCGGGCCCGGCGTGCCGTCTTGCCCCGGCGTGCGGTCCGGCCCCGGCGTGCGGTCGGGCCTCGACGTGCGGTCTGGCCTCGACGTGCGGTCGCACGCCGGTCGGCTCGCGGCGGTTCAGCTCGCGGGCGGTGCGCCGGTGACGCGGGCGGCCCGTTCCATGGCCGCCTGCTGCAACGGGCCCTCCAGCCAGCGCTGCGGCAACGCCGCGAGGGCGAGCCGCAGCCCCCGCACGGTCAGGTCCGCGGACAGGGCCGTGGTGGGCAGCCCCAGGCCGCCGTACATTCGGCGGGCCCAGGCCGGCAGCAGCGCGAGCGCCGTGCCCGCGATGCCGAGGTACGCCCAGCGGGGCGGCCCCAGCGTGACCCCGAGCCGGACGGGCAGGCTCAGGTTCCACGGCAGCGGCGGCGCGGTGAGAAAGACGGCCGTCTCGGCGGCCTCCCGGGTCATCCGCAACTCCGGCTGGACGGCGCGGTAGTAGTCGGCCACCTCGGCGGCGGTCCCCGGCACGTCGGCCGGGTCCAGCCCCACCAGCGCGGCGGCCCGGCGCTGCTCCGAGTAGTAGCCGTCCACCTCGGCGGGCGTCAACGGCAGCCCGGCCCGGCGGGCGGTGTCGAGGAACGACTCCACCTCGGCCACGTGCACCCAGCGCAGCAGGTCCGGGTCGTCGATGCGGAACTGCTCACCGGTGACCGGGTCGGTCGCGCGGAGCCGCGCGTGCAGGCGGCGCAGCCGCCGCCCCGCCTCCTCGGCCTCCGCCGTCGTGCCGTACACCGTGGTGGCGACGTAGGTGGCGGTGCGGACCAGACGGCCCCAGGCGTCGGTGCGGTAGTTGCTGTTCTGCGCCACCCCGGCCATCGCCCGCGGGTGCAGCGCCTGGAGGTAGAGCGAACGGAGGCCGGCGACGATCAGGATCGGCTCCGCGTGCACCTTCCACGTGACGGAGCCGGGACCGAAGAGGCCGAGGTCATCCGAGTCCACCGACCAAGCGTGCCACGCCGGTCAGTCGTCGGCGGTGCGGGTCGGTCGTCGGCGGTGCGGCTCGGTCGTCGGTGGCGTGGCTCGGTTGACGGCGGTGCGGCTCGGTCGTTGGCGGCGCTGGTCAGTCGTCGGCGGTGCGGCGGGCCTGGCAGCTCGGGCAGAGGCCCCAGAAGGTCACCTCGGCCTCGTCGACCTCGAAGCCGTGCGCCGAGTGCGGTTCGAGGCAGGGCGCCTCGCCGACCGCGCAGTCGACGTCGGCGATCATGCCGCAGCCCCGGCAGACCACGTGATGGTGGTTGTCCCCGACCCGGGCCTCGTACCGTGCGGGGCTGCCCGCCGGCTCGATCCGGCGCGACAGGCCGGCGCGGGAGAGGGCGCCCAGGACGTCGTACACCGCCTGGGTGGAGACCGAGTCGAGCCGTTCCCGTACCTGCCGGGTGATCTCCTCGACCTCGAGGTGGCCGCCAGCGGCCAGGACGTCCAGCACGGCGAGGCGCGGCCGGGTGACCCGCAGGCCCCTCGACCGGAGCAGCTCCTCGGCACTGGACATCGGCCAATGACAGCACGCTCCATCCCGGTCGACAAGCGGTCGGCGGCCCGGGTGGTCACGGACACAGGCCGGTAGGTATCGGGCCCGGTCAGGGCGGGGTCCGGTGGTTGGGGGCGGGGTCCGGGGGCCGGATTCCGGCGCGGTCGGGGCGGGATCCGGCGCTGGTCGGTGAACCGGTCCGGGGCCGGCTGCGTGTAGCCGGTCGAAGACCTGAGCGCGACGGACGCGCACGTAAGCTGCAACCCGCGACCGTGATCCCTCCGGAGGAGCCGATGTTCGAGCAGATCCTGGGCCTACCGGTCCACGTCCTGGTGGTCCACGCGGTCGTGGTGTTCGTACCGCTGCTCGCGCTGCTCGCCGTGGCGTACGTCGTGCTGCCCCGCTTCCGGTCCCGCCTCGACTGGGCCCTGGGGATCTTCGCCGTGGTCGCGCCGGTGTCCGCGTTCTTCGCGGTCGAGTCGGGGGAGGCGTTCACCGACGCGCTGGTGGCCCGGGGCTTCCAGGGGCAGATCCTCGACAAGATCTTCGACCACTCCCGTTACGGCGACATCCTGTTCCGGATCGTCGTCCCGCTCGGCATCGTGGCGCTCCTCCTGCTGGTGGCGACCAGCGGCCACCGGCGGGTGCCGAAGCTGCCAGCGCTCGTCACCCCGGTGCTGTCCGTGGCGGTCGTCGGCCTGGCGGTCGCCGCGCTGATCTACGTCTACCTCACCGGCCACTCCGGCGCCGAGACCGTCTGGGGCACGACGCTCTGACCCGCCCGCCGCGCGTGGCGGCGCTGCGCGGTCGTCTGTGCGCGGCGGGTCTGCTCGCGTCGGGTCTGCTGGGGTCGGCTCTGCTGACGTCGGCTCTGCTGGGTCGGGTCTGCTCGCGTCGGCTTGGTCGTCGTGTCTCCTCGCTGGGGGTCAGAGGATGACGCGCGAGCAGAGCAGGCAGATCAGGGCCAGCAGCACCACGCCGGCCACCGCGCCGATCGACACGGTCACGCGGCGGGCCTGCTGCTCGGCCACGTCCAACCCGGCCATGTCCTGCAGGGGCAGGAGTCGCGGCGGGGGCGGTTCCAGGTGTACGGGAGGACGCCACCCCGCGGGCGGCGGCGTGCTCGGTGGCGGGCCCGCGTACCCACCGGCCGCGCCGGGCGGGGTCGCCGGGCCGGGTGGCGTCCTGGCGTATGGCGACTGGCCCGGGTCGGGTGGCGTGGTCAGGTGGGGCGGGTAGCCGGGTCCCGCCGGGTGGCCGGGAGCGGGTGGGGTGGTGGGGTCAGGTGGCGTGCTTGGTCCCGTTAGCTGGCCCGGACCGGCCGGGATGATCGGGGCCGGCGGTGCCCCGGACGGGTCGGGAGCAGGTGGGGTGCCCGCTACCGGTAGCTGGTCCGGGTGCGGTGGGATAGTCGGCTGGCCCGCGGCTGTCGGGGCTGGCTCTGCGCCCGGCTGGCCCTGCTCCTGAGGAGAGCTCGCGTCGGATGGCGTGCCCGGTTCCGGTGTGCGGCCCGGGCCGACGTCTGGGCCGGTCGGTCCCGCGGGCTGGTCTCCGGCGGCAGGTGTGTCCGAAGCAGGTGTGCTCGAACCTGGTGTGCCCGAGGCTGGTGTGCCCGAACCTGGTGTGCTCGGTGCGTGCGGGTCGGCCGGCGGTGGTGTAGACCGGTCCGGCAGCCCTTCGCCGCCTGCCGGAGGTCGCCGCCAGTAGTCGTCGGGAGAGCTGCCGCCGCTGGGGGTCGTCACGCCGTCCGACGCTACCAACGGCGTGACCCGGGAACCGGGGGACGCGGCCGAGCATCCCCGGATCGGCAGCCCCTCGGCCGGGACTCGGCCGGTCGGCGACGCCACCCGGCCCTTGATCGACTCCGTTTCGCCGAAATGGCGGTATCCCCGCCTCCCGGACCCCGCCACATCGGCGAAATGGTGTCGATCATGCTGGTGGTGGGGTTGATCGACTCGACTTCCAGGAAGTCGCGGTGTCCTGTGCGCCGCGACACCGCGACTTCCTTGATGTGGAGTTGATCAGTCGCGTTGTCTGCGGGCTGCGCTACCCTTGCGGCTCGTGAGCACCAACGATCCCGATGTCCGCGGCGACGATGACCGCACCGTCGACCTGACCGACGACTTCGTGGTGCTGCCCGAGCAGACGAGCGACGACACCGACCGCGGCTGGGGCGAGACGTCCAGCGCCAACGACGACTGGCTGCTCGCCGAGCGCCCCCCGCACTGGGACTGATCTTCACCCGGCCCGCGCGCCTCGACGGCGCGGTGCCGCCCGGCCTCTCGAGGTGCCCGGGCTGATTGCGCGGCTCCCCCCGACTCGCGCCTCCGCACCCGCGACCGCTCACGTCGGGCTTCGGCGCCGCTCGCCCTCTTCGCGCTTTCCCGCTTTCCCGCTTCCGCGCTTCCGCGCTTCCGCGCTTTCCCGCTTCCGCGCTTCCGCGCTTTCCCGCTTCCGCGCTTCCGCGCTTCCGCGCTTCCGCGCTTCCGCGCTTCCGCGCTTCCGCGCTTCCGCGCTTCCGCGCTTCCGCGCTTCCGCGCTTCCGCGCTTCCGCGCTTCCGCGCTTCCGCGCTTCCGCGCTTTCCCGCTTCCGCGCTTCCGCGCTTCCGCGCTTCCGCGCTTCCGCGCTTTCCCGCTTCCGCGCCCGCGACCGCTCACGTCGGGCTTCGGCGCCGCTCGCCCTCTCCGCGCTGCCCCGCTTCCGCGCTTCCGCGCCCATGACCGCTCACGTCGGGCTTCGGCGCCGCTCGCCCTCTCCGCGCTGTCCCGCTTCCGCGCTTCCGCGCTGTCCCGCGTTTCCGCGCTGTCCCGCGCCGGCTCGCCTTGTCCTTGCGCTGCTCCGCGTCTTCGCCGGGCGGGTCGCCGGTTACTCGCGTACGACGATGGCGAACCGACTGCCTTCCGGCTGGCCCACCGCCCGCTGTGCCTGCTCGGGCTGGAGGGCGAGGTAGAGAGCGGCCGAGCCGTCGGTAGCGCCGGCGCCCACGACGTCCAGCACGAGCGCCCGGCTCGCCAGCAGGTTCGCCTCGCCGGGAGGACCGGCGGGCGGCGCGGCGAGGAGGTCGACCCGGGTGCCGGGGCGTACCACTGAGAGCGCCGCCGGCTCGGCCAGCCGGACCGGTACGCCCACGCTGCCGGCGGGGAGCGGCAGCGGACCTCGGCCCGGGGGCTGTCCCGTCCCCGTGCCTCGGCCGGCCGGTATCTCGGCGTCGCGGCCGGTCGCCGTGGCTGCGTTCGAACCGGTCGGGTCGGCGTCCCGGCCCGGCGACGCGGTGGCGTCGACCGTCTCGCCGGCGACGCCGGACCTCTCCCTGGGGGCTCCGCTCGGCGAGGTCACGGCAGGAGCGCCTCCGGGCGGCGGTGGGCAGCCGGCCGGGGTGTGCAGGACGGCCGCCGCGAGGCCGAGCAGTACGGCGACCAGCGCGGCGCGGAGCAGGGTGCTGTTGCGAGGCAGGCGTGGGCGGCGTACCGGACGAAGCGCGGCTGTCTCCGCCCCCGCCATGCCGACTCCCGCCCCCGGTCGGGCCACCCGGTCGGCGGCCCCTCGGACGCAGGCTAGGACCGCCCGGGCCGGCATCGGGGCCCCGTGAGCCCGGCCTGTGGACAACGGACGGGCCTGTGGATAACCCCCGTGTGGGGACGGAATCTGCTAAGCGGCCAGCCCCCACAGCGAGCGAGCCCGCCCACAGCGAGCCCGCCCCAAGCGAGCCTGAACCTAGCGAGCCGGCCCACAACGAGCCGGCCCCAAGCGAGCCGGCCAGAAGCGAGCCCGCCTGAGCAGGGCCCGGACGAAGCCCGCAACCGGGATCAGGACGAGGTGCTGGTGCTGCTCGCGGCCGGGGCCTTGGACGAGGACCCGGACCCGTTCGACGACGACGCCGAAGACGACGACGACGAGGACGACGACGCCGAAGACGACGACCCGCCGGACCCCGACGACGAGTCCGCCTTCGCCGGCTTGCTGCCGTTCGACGACGTGTCGGAGCCGTTCGAGCGCGAGTCGGTGCGGTAGAAGCCCGAGCCCTTGAACACGATGCCGACCGAGTTGAAGACCTTGCGCAGCCGCCCCGCACACTCCGGGCACTCGGTGAGCGGCGCGTCAGAGAAGGACTGCACCGCCTCGAGCTGGTGACCGCACGCGGTGCAGGCGTACTGGTACGTGGGCACGTTCTCCTCCGGATCAGACTCGGCCGATTGGCACTCGACGTCTTCGAGTGCCAATGTTGCGTCATTCCCCGGGGATTCGTCCAGTCGACGTGTGGCGCGCGACACCCGGCGGCGTGACCGTAGCCTCCGGCGACGTCGCGTCCGGCGACGTCGCGTCCGGCGACGCCGCGTCCGGCGACGCCGCGTCCGGCGACGCCGTATCCGGAGACGCCACGGTCGGGACCAGCGTACGCAGGCCGCCGCCCGGCGTGATCACGGCGCGTACCGGCCGGTCGTGCGGCTCGGCGGGCACCGCCTCGACGAGCTCGCCGTCGTGCAGCAGGACCACGGTGGGGGTGGCGGCCGGCACCCGGGCGAGCGCCCGGTCGTACGAGCCGCCGCCGCGGCCCAACCGCAGGCCGCTCCGGTCGACGGCCAGCGCCGGCAGCACCACGAGATCCGCCTCGGTGATCGCGTCCGGCCCGAGCCGGGGGCCCGTCGGCTCGCGCATCCCCCGCCCGGCGGCGGCGAGCGAGCCGGGCCCGTCGTACGGGGCCCAGTCCAGGTCGAGGTCCGGCAGGAGCACGGGCAGCAGCAGGTCGCCGCCGGGCGGCAGCGCGGCGCGCAGCACGTCGGGCAGGTCCGGGCCGCCCGGTTCGGAGCCCACCGGGACGTACGCCGTCATCCGCGCGGGGCGCAGCCGGCCGACCAGGGCGACCAGCTCGGCCTGGACGCGGCTCGCGGCGGCCGCCCGGTCCGCGACGGTGAGTTCCCGGCGGCGGGCGAGCAGCGCGATGCGCATGTCCCGTTTCGCCACATGGGTCACTTCCGCTCCATAAGAAAAATCCGGCACGCAACACTCCTGACGCAACGCCACTCCCATGGTTGCTCTGTGTCAGCATCGCAGCATCGGAGGCGGAACTTCCGGGGGGAACCGAGTGACGCTACGCGGGCGGTTGACGGCGGCCTTCCTCGCGGTGGTCCTCGGCCCGGTCCTGCTCGGTGCCCTGTTCGTCGCCGCCACGGCGCACTCCGTCGACCGCACCCGGTCCGCCGAACGCCTGGCCGTGGCGGCCGCTACCGTCCGTACCTCGGTCGACGCCCTCTGTCAGCAGCTCCGCGCCGCCGCCGACGCGGTCGCGCTCACCGGCGGCGACCGCGCGGGCGCCGCGGGCCAGGTGGTCAGCCGGGGGCTCGCCGCGGCCGTGGTGGTCAGCGACATGGGCGGACGGATCACCTACAGCACCCCGGGCGCACCGCCGACCCCCTGGCAGGAGTGCGCGGGCAGCGCGCCGGCGGCCGGCCCGGTCCGGGCGTTGACCGTGCGGGTCGGCCTGCGCGACCGGGCCGGTACGACCCTCGGCGCGGTGACCGCCGCGCAGCCGGTCGACCCGGCGTTCGTGGCCCGGCTCGCCGCGGTGACCGGCGTCGCGGTCACCCTGCTCGACGACGGCGTCGGGTCCGCGCGGGTCACCCACACGACGGAGGCCCAGGAGGTACGCGACGCGGTGCTGGCCGCCGCCGGCACGCTCGACGGGGAGCAGGTCACCGAGACCGCCGACGGCCGGTACGTACGCCGGATCGGGCCCTCGTCGGGCCAACCCCTGCCGCTGGTGCTCTCGGTGCCCAGCGACCAACCGCCCGGGCTGCACACCGTCCTCGTGGGGGCGGTCGTGCTGGCCGCGCTGCTCGCGGTGCTGGCCGCCTGGCGGCTGGCCCGGGTCACCACCCGGCCGCTGGTGGAGCTCGCCGCGGCGGTGGACCGGGTCGCCCACGGCGACCTGAGCGCGCGGGTCCCGGTGCGTACGCGGGACGAGCTGGGCCGCCTGGCGGCGGCCTTCAACCGGATGACCCGGGAGACCGGCTCCTACGTGGCGGCGTTGACCAGCAGCCGGGACCAGCTGCGCGGGCATCTCGCGGTGCTCGGCGACACCCTGGCCAGCACCCACGACCTGCAACGCATCCTGCGGGTGATCCTCAACAGCGCGATCGCGGCGACCGGGGCCCGGGCCGGCGCCCTGCTCCTGGTCGACCCGGGCGGCGTGCTGGTCGCGCGGTGCACCGACGGGCTCGACGGGCGCTGGCCGGGCGACGGCGGGCCCACCACGCTGCGGGTGCCGGTCGGCAGCGGCGTGGTCGGCGCGGTCGCGGCGACCGGCGTACCCCAGCGGGGCCGGATGGAACCAGCCGACGTGCCGCCGGGGGAGCCGCGCTGCCGAACGTACGTGGCGGTCCCGTTCGCCGCCCCCGGCGGGCCGGGCGGCCCGGGCGGACCCGGACCCTCCGAGGGGCCGGGGCCAACCCCGAGCGGCGGCGACGCGCCCACCGTCGAGCTGCCGGCCGGTGTCGTGGCCGCGGTCGGCCGGGCGGCGGGTGACCCGGCCTCACCGGCCGCCGCACTCGGCGTGCTCGCCCTCTACGACCGGCTGGGCACCGACGAGTTCGACGACGACGACGTGGTCACCCTGCGCACCTTCGCCAGCCACGCCGCCGTGGCCGTGGAGAACGTCCGGATGCACGAGGAGGCGCAGCGGCTCTCGCTCACCGACCCGCTGACGGGGCTCTGGAACTACCGCTACCTGCGCGAGTCCATCCGCCGCGAGGTCGAGCGGGCGAGCCGGTTCGGCCGGATGCTCAGCGTCCTGGCACTCGATCTGGACCGGTTCAAGGACGTCAACGACACCTACGGGCACGCGGCCGGCGACACGGTGCTGGCCGAGTTCGCCCGCCGGGTACGCGGCGAGATCCGCGAGGTGGACCTGGCCTTCCGGCAGGGCGGCGAGGAGTTCGTCCTGCTGCTCCCGGAGACCGACGCCCGGGGCGCGGCGATCGTCGCCGAGCGGCTGGGCGCGGCGATCCGCGACACCTCGATCGCGGTGGACGCGCACGGCGGGTCGCCCGTGCCGGTGCGGGTGACCGTCTCCATCGGCATCGCCGTCTACCCCGACCACGCGGGCACCGGTCAGGAGGTGCTGGACGCGGCCGACGACGCCCTCTACGCCGCGAAGGCGGCCGGCCGGGACACGTACCGGTTGAGCAGCCGGTGCACGCCGGCCGTCCGGGAGCTGCCGGTGCCGACGGGGGCGGTCAGCCCCGCCGACGGGTTGCCCCGCGCCGGCCGCGCGGTCGCGCCCACACGGTCCGAGGCGAGCGCCACGGCGGGTGAGGCGGCGTCGCCCGCCGCCCCGGCCGCGTCCGCGGCGACGTGCGCCGACGCGGCGCCGGGTGAGGCCGGGAGCGCCGACGGCCAGCTCGGCACGGCGCTCACGGGGCCGGATGTCGCCCGGGCCGGGCCCGGTCCCGGGCGCGCGACCGCCGGAGGCGGCGCGTCTTCCGGGCCACACCCGCCGCGGCAGAGCCGTGGCCGATAGTCTCGCGACATGTCGGAGCACTCAGCGAACTCCTCAACGACGGCCGCCGCGACCGGCCGTTCCCGCGCCGTGAAGGCCGTGATCCCGGCCGCCGGTCTGGCCACCCGGTTCCTGCCGGCCACGAAGGCGGTGCCGAAGGAGCTGCTGCCGGTGGTCGACCGGCCGGTGCTGCAGTACATCGTCGAGGAGGCCACACAGGCCGGCATCAACGACGTGCTGTTGATCACCGGGCGGGGTAAGACCTCGATGGTGGACCACTTCGACCGCCGACCGGACCTGGAGGCACGGCTGGAGAACAAGCCGGAGATCCTGGCCGCGGTGCAGCGCCCCAGCGAGCTGGCTGAGATCTACACCGTGCGGCAGCCGGAGCAGCTCGGCCTCGGCCACGCCGTGGGGTACGCCGAGTCGCACGTCGGCGACCAGCCCTTCGCCGTCCTCCTCGGCGACGAGTTCGTGAAGATGGACGAGCCGCTGCTGCCGGCCATGTTGGAGCTTCAGGCCCGCACCGGCGGCGTGGTGCTGGCCTTCTTCGAGGTCGACCCGGCCGAGACCAAGCGGTACGGGATCGCCTCCGTCGAGCCGGCCGAGGCCGAGCTGACCGACATCGGCGAGGTCGTCAAGGTCACCGGGATGGTGGAGAAGCCCCAGCCGGAGGACGCGCCGAGCAACCTCGCGGTCCTCGGCCGGTACGTGCTGCCGGGCCGCATCTTCGACGCGATCCGCCGTACGGAGCCGGGCAGCGGCGGCGAGATCCAGCTGACCGACGCCATGGAGCTGTTGCGCATGGAGGGGGTCCCGGTGCACGCGATCGTCTACCGGGGCACCCGCTACGACACGGGGATGCCGCTGGGCTACCTCCAGACGGTCGTCCAGATCGCCGTGGAACGGGAGGACTTCGGCGCCGAGTTCCGCAAGTGGCTCGTCGACTTCGTCAACTCCGACGCGTCGGGCGGTCCTAATACATGACCGCGACGGCCGACGCCGAGGCGGCCGCGAACGAGTTGACGCCGCTCGCCGACTACCTGGGCAGCGTGCTGCGCAGGTTACGCGCGCTGCCTCCGCTCGACCTCGACCTCACCCAGGCGTACGGCAACGTCCTCGCCGAGGACGTCGTCGCGCCGCACGCCTTCCCGGCCTTCGATCAGGCGGCCGTTGACGGGTACGCGGCACGCTGGGAGGACATCTCCGGCGCGGGCCGGGCCGCCGGCGGACGCGCGGTCCGGCTCAACGTCGTCGGTGACCTCGGCGCGGCCAGCTGGCGGCCGGTCCGGCTCACCCCCGGCTCCTGCTTCTCCGTCGCCGCCGGCGCGCCCCTGCCGGTCGCCGCCGACGTGGTGGTGCCCGTGGAGTGGACCGACCAGGGCATGGCCGCCGTGGAGATCTACCGCACCCCCAAGCGGGGGTACGGGGTCCGCCGGGCCGGCGAGGAGCTGCCCGCCGGGGTGTTGCTCGCCCGGGCCGGCACGTACGTCTCCCCGGCGCTGGTGGCGGTCTTCGCCGCGACCGGCATCGGGCACGTGGTGGTCCGGCCCAGCCCGCGCGTGGTCGTGGTGGCCACCGGCGACGAGCTGGTCGACGTGGGCCGGGGCAGCCAGCCCGGCCAGGTCGTGGACGCCAACTCGCACGCGTTGACGGCCGCGGCGGCCGAGGCCGGCGCGCTGGCGTACCGGGTGGGGATCTGCGACGACGACCCGGAGGGGCTGCGCGGGCTGCTGGAGGACCAGACCCTGCGGGCCGACCTGATCATCACGACCGGCGGCACCGGCACCGGCCCGGGCGACATGGTCCGCCGCATCCTCTCCCGCCGCGAAGGCGGCCGGGCCGGTCCCGTGGCCTTCACCGAGGTGGCGCTCTACCCCGGCACGGCGCTCGGCTTCGGCACGGTCGGCGCCGAGGAGGTGCCCGTGGTGTGCCTGCCCGGTGACCCGGGTGCCGCGCTGATCGGCTTCGAGGTGCTGGCCCGGCCGGCGATCCAGCTGCTCGCCGGAGCCGAACCGGTGTTCCGGCCCAGCGTCCGCGCGCACCTGCTGGAGACGGTCTCGTCGCCGGGCGGGCTGCGCGAGTTCCGCCCCGCGCACGTCGCCGAGCGGCGCGGCGGCGGCTACACGGTCCAGCCGCTCAGCGGAGGGCCGTTCACCCTCTCCGGGCTCGCCGAGGCCAACGGCCTGCTGGTGCTCGGCGAGCGGGTCACCACGGCCGCCGCCGGCTCCACGGTGGACGTCCTGCTCCTGGACCGTCGCCGGTGAACCGTCCCAACGCCGCCGCGCCTGTGGCCGCGTCCCGCCGGACAACGCCCCCGTTCGTCACGCCGTCTCGTCTCCGGGCCCTCGCGGCTGGTGGGGTCGCGGGCGTAGGGTCCGCCCCGTGAGCCTCTTCGGAGCCGGCCGCGCGCCCGGTTGGCCGGTCGTCCTGGTCGACGGGCCGGTGGTGCTGCGCCCGTACCGGCGCTCGGACGCCGCCGCATGGTCGGAGGTGCGGCGCGCGAACCAGACCTGGTTGGCGCCCTGGGAGTCGTCATTGCCGGGTGACTGGGACGACCTGAACTCGCCGGCCGCGTTCCGCTGGGTCTACCGGGACCAGCAGCGCTCGGCGCGCAGCGGCGACGGGATGCCGTTCGCGGTCTGCCTGCGCGAGGACGGGCAGGAGCGGCTGGTCGGGCACCTCAACGTGGGCAGCATCGTCCGGCGGGCGTTCTGCTCCGGGTACGTGGGCTACTGGGTGGACCGGCGGGTGGCCGGCCGTGGGGTGATCCCGACCGCGCTGGCGCTCGCCGTCGACCACGCGTTCGGCCCGGGTGGCCTGCACCGGATCGAGGTCAACATCCGCCCGGAGAACCGGCCGTCCCGCCGGGTCGTCGAGAAGCTCGGGTTCCGCGAGGAGGCGTACCACGTGCGCTACATGCACATCGACGGCGCCTGGCGCGACCACATCGGATACGCGATGACCAGCGAGGAGGTCGCCGCCGAGGGCGGGCTGCTGGCGCGCTGGCACCGGGTACGCGCCGACGCGAGGTGAACCGTCCCACGCGCGGGATCGGCGCGGCGCGTCGGCATCACGCTCCGTCGCCCGTAACCTCAAGTAACTGCAAGCTGTGGCAAGCGCTCCTCGCCCGTACGATCGACGCGACCGACACCGATCGGTGAAAGATCCTGCGGCCGGGCGGCGGTTGCTCCGAATTCGGTGACGGGAGGGGTGAGGGTGCCGACCTCGGTGCTCCTCGCCGTCCTCGCCGCCGCCGGCCTGCTCGCCCTCGCCCCGGCGCTCGTCCGCCGGTACGACGCCACCGAGCGGCTGGTGGCGGAGCGGGCGCAGTCGACGGCGCGGGTGCTCCAGCGCCAGCGCCGCCGCCGTACTGTGCCGGGACGGCGGCCGGTCCGCCCGCCACGATCGCTCGTCGTCACCCTCAGTGAGGACAAGGCTACGGGGGGTCTCAGTAGGCCCGTCTCCGCGCCGCCGGCATCGGCCCGCCGCTCGGGGCGGCTGCGCTCCGTGCCGCCCGCCCCGACCCGGGCCCGCCGCCGGCCGCCGTCGCGCCGCCACACCCCCGCCGTCTACCGGCGCCGCCGGGTGCTCGCCGCGCTGCTGCTGCTCAACGGCGTCGAGCTGATCGGCGTGATCGTGGTCGGCCCCGGCTTCTGGATCAGCTTCTCGGTCACCGGCACCCTGCTCGTCGCGTACGTCGTACACCTGCGGCAGCGCGCGATCGCCGACCAGCGGCGACGGCGGGCGCGGGCCCGGGAGGCGGCCTGGCTGGCCGCCCGGCAGGCGGAGGTGCGGCGGGAGCAGGCCCGGCGCGCGGCGGCCCGCCGGGAGGCCCAGCGCCGGTTGGCTGCCCAGCGCGAGGTGGTACGCCGGGCGGCCATGGGTCTGGACCGGCCGGCCGACCTGCCGCCCGCCGCGAACGGCGGCTCGGTCTCCTACCGCCGCGCAGGCGGCCTCCGCGGCCGCCCGTACGAAGCGGGCCGAGGCTCCCACACGGCCTGACCCGCCGGGCCTTCCCCCGTGATCTTGCACTTTCGGCCCTTGGTATGCCCCGTTGTGTCTGTTTGGTCGGGGCGGAAAATGCAAGATCGGCGGGGGAGGGGCGTGGCGTGGCGGGGTGGATTCGCTCCCGGGGGCGGGGACCTGTTAGCCTTGTCGCCGGCCCGCCCGGTGTCAGCCGGGTGGGACCGACGCCGGTTTTCCGGCGGAGGGGCTGTGGCGCAGACCGGTAGCGCACCTCGTTCGCATCGAGGGGGTCAGGGGTTCAAATCCCCTCAGCTCCACCCAGTTCGAAGGCCGTTTTCCCGCAGTGGGAAACGGCCTTTTTCGATCTTGTACGGCAGCATCTCCACCGGCACCCGTCATGCCGGGTCCGCGGCGCGCAGCCGTGGCCAGCGCTGCTCGGTCCAGGCCCGCAACAGCCACTCCATCGGTCCGTACCGGAACCGGGCCATCCACGCCGCGCTGGCGGCGAGCTGCACACAGTAGATCGCGACCGCGATGAGTACGACGACCGCCGGTGCGACGGCGCCGGCGAGGCCCAGCCCGACACCGGTGAACACCAGCACGCAGAGCAGCGACTGACCCAGGTAGTTCGACAGGGACATCCGTCCGGCCGGCGCGAGTACGGCGGCGACCCGCCGCCCCCGGTCGGTCTGGAAGAACTGGAGCAGGGTCGCGGCGTACGCGGCCGCGAGCAGCGGCGCGGTGAGCACACCCGCCGTCAGCCCGGTCAGGTTGGCGGTGCCCCCGCCCGACGCGAAGACCACCGCACCGGCGAGGCCGATCGGATAGCCCAGCTGCTGCGTCCGGCGCAGGAGCTGCCGGTTCCCGACGACGTCGGTGAGGAGCCGGCGCCGCCCGGCCGCGTAACCGAAGAGGAAGGCCGAGAGGGCGAGCGGCCCCTGCACGAGGAGGGTGCCGACCATCGCCGGCAACTGGCGTACGTGCTCGGCGATCACCGAGCCGATCCCGCCCTGTAGTGCCTCGGTGGACCGCTGCCCCGCCGCGAGTGCCGCCGCTGGATCGGCGACCATCTGGATCCCGCCCGTGGCGGCGAGCGCGAGGACGAAGCCGATCCCGCCGGTCAGCAGTACGGCGGCGCGCAGCGCGGTCCCGACGCCGACTCCCCGCATGGCGAGCAGGACCAGACCGAGCAATGCGTACGTGGCCAGGATGTCGCCCTGGAACAGCAGCACCGCATGCAGGATCCCGAGCACGAACAGCCCGGCCAGCCGTCGCCGGAACCGGGGGGCGAAATCGACGCCGCGCCGCTCGGCGGAATCGAGCTGGAGCGTGAAGCTGTAGCCGAACAGGAAGGAGAAGAGCAGGTACGCCTTCATCGCGAGGAACAGCTCGACCAGCCACCGGACCACCTCGTCGCCCCACGAGTCGTGCGCGGGATCCGGAACCAGATGGAAGGAATAGCCGGAGGCGAAGAAGGCAATGTTGACGACCAGGATGAGGAGCAGCGCCACGGCGCGTAACGCATCGACGTCGATGATCCGGGGGAGTGCCCCGGACGGCGCCCGATTCCGGGCGGGCGGGTCTTCGATGGCGAAATTCAACGTGACCACCTCCTGAACGGGCAGGGATTCGTTTCGATGACTTTCCTGCGACGCTATTGAGCGGTCTGGCCAGATGACAGCCGGTGAGCGGGAGGACCGCCGGTGGGGCAGGCCCTACCCCGGGGCCCTCTGCGATCGACGCGGTTGGCCGGCTGTTGCCACATGACTCACGGGACGCTGCGACTGGTGATCCAAGGCCACCGGCGCATGGAGGCCAACGTGCTCGAAACCGAGTCCCCGGCTCCGAATGACACGATAATTTCTCGATATGGGGATCACCGGGGGCATAGCATGCTTCTTCCTGGTAGTCGCACTCGTGGCGATCATCGCGATCTGGGGGGTTCGGTTCGGTTTCGGCCCGAAAAAGCCTCCACCGTCACCAAATGACGTTCTGGAGCCGCCAAAGGACCCGCGCGACGGTCGCTGACGCGGCGACCGACGAAACCGCCGGGCCGGGCACGCCGACGTCGGCGGCCGCCCGCGTGTCGTCCCGCTCCGCGAGGCGGGACGTGCCGGCTGGTTGAATCTCCCCATGACCGATCAGTCGCCGCTGTCCGCCGACGAACTGCTCGACATCGTCGACGAGCAGGACCGGGTGGTGGGGCAGGCGCGGCGAGGCCGGGTGTACGCCGAGCGGCTGCGGCACCGCTGCGCGTTCGTGCTGGCGCGCGACGACGAGGGCCGCGTCTTCGTGCACCGCCGTACGGACCGCAAGCTCGTCTTCCCGTCGCTGTACGACATGTTCGTGGGTGGGGTCGTCGGGACCGGTGAGTCGTACGACGAGGCGGCGCGGCGCGAGGCGGAGGAGGAGCTGGGGGTACGCGGGCTGCCGGCGCCCGTGCCGCTGTTCAAGTTCCTGTACGAGACACCGGAGCACACCTGGTGGTCCGCCGTCTACGAGGTGCGCTGCCCGCGTACGGTCGCGCCGCAGGCGGAGGAGGTCGCCTGGCACGCGTTCCTGACGGAGGACGAGCTGGACCGCCGGCTCGCCGAGTGGGAGTGGGTGCCGGACGGGTTCGAGGCGTACCGGAGGCTCCTCGCGTGGCGCGCGGCCGGCTGACGTACGACACGGCGGCGAGGACGGAGGACCCGATGGACGAGATGACCGTCGTGCCGGCCAGCGAGGCGAGCTGGGACGACCTCCGGACCGTGTTCGGCGAGCGGGGTGACGCGGCCCGCTGCCAGTGCCAGTGGTTCAAGATCCTGGGCCGGGACTGGGCGTCGGCGCCGGTCGAGGTACGCGCGGACCGGCTGCGCGAGCAGACGGGCTGTGACGACCCCGGCGCCGACCGGACCAGCGGCCTGGTCGCGTACCTGGGCGGCGAGCCGGTGGGTTGGTGCGCCGTCGAGCCGCGCAGCGAGTACCCGCGGCTGCGCCAGGCCCGCATACCGTGGGCCGGTCGCGACGAGGACCGCTCCGACCCCGGTGTGTGGGCCGTGACCTGCTTCGTGACGCGGGTCGGCTTCCGGCGTCGCGGCGTCAGCCGCGCCCTCGCCCGCGCCGCCGTCGACTTCGCCCGCGACCGGGGCGCCCGCGCCGTCGAGGGCTACCCGATGATCGTCGAGCCGGGGCGGGACATCTCCTGGGGCGAGCTGTTCGTGGGCAGCCGGAGCGTCTTCGCCGACGCCGGTTTCACCGAGGTCACCCGGCCCACGCCCCGGCGCGCGGTGATGCGGATCGATTTCGCCTCCTGACCGCCCGGCCCTGCCCGGTTGCCGGTCACCCGCATTGGGGGGCAGGCTGGTCCGATGGCCGATGCGTGGACCATGACCTTCGACAGTGCCGACCCGCCGGCCCTGGCCGCGTTCTGGAAGGCGGCGCTGGGCTACGTCGACGCCGCGCCGCCGACGGGCTTCGCCGACTGGGCGGAGTTCCTGCGCCACTACGACGTGCCGGAGGACGAGTGGGACGGTGTCGCGTCCCTGGAGGACCCGGCGGGTCGGGGACCGCGGATCTCGTTCCTCAAGGTGCCCGAGCCGAAGACCGCGAAGAACCGGATCCACCTGGACATCCAGGCCGGCGGCGGGCGCGGCGTGCCGTGGGAGGTCCGGGCGCCGAGGGTACGCGCGGCCGTCGCGCGGCTGGTCGAGGCGGGCGCCACGGTGCTGCGCGAGGACGAGGTGGACGGTCGACTCGACCACGTGGTGATGGCCGATCCGGAGGGCAACGAGTTCTGCGTGGTGTGACCGACCGGACGGGTCGACCGGGGGATCGGTGGCTCAGGCCGGCGGGAGCACCGCGGCGGTGCGGACCAGTCCGTCGGTCACGACGAAGCGACCCCGTACCGTCCTCGGTGGATCCGGGACGGGTGCCGCGTCGACGCGGGCGGGCGCGACCCGGGCGGTGAACGTGCCGGCGTCCGGGTCGAGGTCCACGAGGGCGTCGGCGAAGTCGAGCCAGGTGCCGACCACCGGGTGCCAGACCTTGTAGACGGTCTCCTTGACGCTGAACAGCACCGCCGGCCAGGAGACACCGGCCGGCAGCCGGGCGATCCGGTCGTCCTCCTCCGGCAGGCAGATCAGCCGGCGTACCCCCGGGTTGAGTTCGCGGTGCTGCTCGGCGTCCATCCCCACGGAGCGCACGTCGGCGCGACGGGCGGCGGCCGCCGCGCAGTAGCCCCGGGTATGGGTGATGGTGCCGACCACGCCGGCCGGCCAGACCGGCGCGCGGTCGGCGGCCGACGGCACCGCCGCCGGGGGCAGCCCGAGCGCGGCCATGGCCCGGCGGGCGCAGACCCGGCCCGCGGTGAAGTCGCGCCGCCGGCCCTCGACGGCCCGCTCGCTGAGGCAGGCCAACTCCTCCGCGAGCAGCCGGCCGGTCCAGTCGTCGGGCCCCGCCACGGCCACCGAGACCTCGGGCGGGAGCAGGTCACGCATCGCGGTGCCGCGCGGGACGGAGGGTCACCCGCTCGACCGTCAACTTTCTGACTGTCATAAATGCCGAAAGTACCGGAACTATGTAACACGAGCTGATTCCGGAGCGCTGATGCCCACGCGCGGCACGGGGGGTGTCGATCGCCGTGGCGATCAATCCGGGTCTGGGCGGGTGCCCGGGCCCCCTGTCAGGTACCGGAGAGGGAGTGCGATGACCGGTGGTGCGGAACGGTCCGGCCGGCGGAGCGACGAACACGCCCCGGTGACGCCCGGCTGGAGCTGCGGCTCCTGTGGTGAGGACTGGCCCTGCGCGACGAGGCGCAGCCGGCTGCTGGAGGAGTACGGCGACCGCGCCACGCTCAGCATCTATCTGGGTTCCTGCCTCGCGGCCGCCACCCAGGACCTGCACGGTTCGTCGGTGACGTCGCTCCAGGACCGGTTCATCGGCTGGCTGCCCCGGGGCCCCCGGAGCAGCTGACCCGGCTCACGCGGCCGTCCCGCCCCAGGCTCGGGGGCGGGACGGCACGCGCTGCCGACCGACGGTGGGCCCGCACCCGGCCGCGTCGGGCGACGATGGGCCCGCACCCGGCCGCGCCGGGCGGCCGTGGGCCCGTGCTCGGTCGCGCCGGGCGACGACGGGCTCGCTCAGCCGCGCCGGGGACGGCGGGTCAGCGCGAAGCCGACCACGCCGGCCACCGCGGCGAGGATGCCGCCGGCCGTCGTCCAGATCCAGCGGGACCCGAGGGCGGGCAGCGTGACGAGGTCACCCAGGCCGCGCTCGTCGTCCTCGTCGTCGACGGGGGCCGCCGCCTGCACGTCGCTGAGCACCGCGCCGGGCCGGGTGTTCGGCACGAGCGGCGTCGACAGTTCCCCGTCGTCGGCCGGGGTGCCGCCCTCGCCGTCGGTGGCGACCAGCAGCTCCACGTCCACGGGCGCGCCCAGGTCGGGCTCCGGCACGTCGACGACCGACAGCCGGACGAAGTACGTGCCGGGCAGCGGGTCGCCCGACCAGGGCTCCGCCCACGGCCGTACCTCACGCAGGGTGCAGCCGAGCGAGACGCTGCCGGCCGCCTTGTCGACGGTCGGGGTCTGCGCCCCGTCCGTGCACGCCTGGCGCCGCCGCAACCCGTCGAAGACCTCCAGGGTCCAGGTGGACGCGCCGCTGCGGTCACGCGGGAACGTGACGGTCGCTGCCACGTCGTGCACCTGACCGGCCTCCGCGGAGAACGACCAGTAGAGGTAGTCGCCCGCGGAGGCGCGGACCTGGACCGGCTGGCCGGCGGCGATCGTGGTCGAGGTGAGGAACGAGGTGCCCGCCCGGGTCACCGTCTCGGCGCCGGGCGAGGGGGTGGGTGCGCCGCTGGGTGCGGCGAGCGCCGCGGCGGGCAGCAGCGCGGGGCCGCCGGCGGCCACGAGCGCCACCACCGACCGGAGCAGAGTGGTACGCATGCTCACTTCTCCCTCCAGGTGGCCACCCACCAGCGGGTCAGCAGGCCGGTGAGCAGACCCGTGAGCAGGCCGGCCACGGTCAGCAGGGCCAGCAGCATCCAGCCCCGGCCAAGGTCCGGCCCTCGGGGCGTCGGCGACGCGGCGACCACGTCCACGGTCAGCTCGATCGGCATGCCGGGGGTCACGCCGGTGCCGGGCCGGGGAGCGAAGGAGTTGCTGACCACGATGCAGACCATTCGGGGCTGCTGCGCCGCCGCGCTGGCATCGCCGTCGCTGCTGTCGTCGCTGTTGTCGCCGTCGTCGTCGTCCTCGCTGTCGTCGTCGTCGGACCAGCGCAGCCCGGCGGAGACCACGTCGGCCCGACCGCTGCCGGCGTCCGCGCCGCGAACCAGTTCCCGGCCGTCCGGAGCGACGGCCCGCAGCAGGACGCCGTAGTCCCGGTTGACGGGGCGGTCGAGTGCCACGCTGACCGACGCGCGCAGTTCCTGACCGGGCCGGACCGCCACCCGGTACCAGCGGTGCTCCGAGAACGTCTCCCGGTCCGTGTAGACGCCGGAGGCGAGCATCGGGGCGCCGTCACAGGCGGTGGCCCCGCCCACCACGGTGGGCGTCCGGGTGTACGTCTCCCCGGCCCGTTCCACCAACTGCTTGATCCGGCCGGTCAGCTCCTCGGTGCTCTGCGCCGCCGTGTACGTACCGCCGGTCGCCCCGGCGATGCAGAGCAACTGCCGGCGTACCTTCTCGTCCGGCGCGAGACCCAGCGTGTCGACCACGAGCCGGGTGCCCTGGGCGGCCAGTTCCCGCGCGACCTGGCACGGGTCCGGCGGCGCGCAGGTGTCCTCCCCGTCGGTGATCAGGACGATCCGGCGGGTGGTGGCCCCGGTGCCGAGGTCCTTGGCGGCCTCCCGCAGGGCGAGCCCGACGGGGGTGAAGCCGGTCGGCCGCAGCGTCGCCACAGCAGCCTTCGCCTGGCCGCGGTCCACCGGGCCGACCGGCACGATCTGCTGGGTGTCCCGGCAGCCGACCTTCTTGTCCTCGCCCTGGTACGTCGCGCCGAGCACCCGGATGCCGAGTTGGGTCACCTCCGGCAGCGCGTCCACGACCTCGTTGAACGCCTGCTGGGCCACCGAGATCCGGCTGCGGCCGTCGATGTCGCGGGCGCGCATCGAGCCGCTCACGTCCAGCACCAGCTCGACCCGGGGCGGCTCGCTGGGCGCCGGCTCCGTGGGTGTCGGCTCGTCGGCCACGGCGGGCGCCGGCCCGAGCAGCGCGAAGGCCACCACCAGTCCGGTGAGGACGGTGGTGGATCGTCTTGAGTTGATCACCGGGCGAGTGTAGAGAGAATCCACTTTGGATGATCATCGGGGTGGACCCGGCGGCCGGCGTCCACGATCGCCCGTCGGCGGGCCGGCGTGATCGTCCGGCGCTCTCCGCGATAGCACCCGTGACCGTCGGTCAGCTGCTGAATCTGTCCCGTCACCAGACCGGTATCCGTCAGAAATCTGACCCAAGTTGACCCGTTGTGCCGGTGGTGCGCGGTGGTTAAGCTTCTCTTGCGCGCCCCAATCGCCCGCTTCCCCCGTGGCAGGCGATCGGGGCGCGCTTCTTCGTCCAGAGGGCCCCGCACGCGACTCGCGTGCGGGGCCCTCTGCCGTTTGACGAGGTGTCCGTGCTGCCCGGTCAGATCCAGCGACCGCCCAGCCACATCCGGGCGGACCAGTCGGCGTACGGCATCACCGTGCCCACGAAAATCGGATAGAAGTACGCGAAACAGAGAGCCACCAGCAACATGTACGCGCCCACCACGACACCGCCGACCAGACGGCGGTCGTAGCCCGGTTCGCCCGGAGCGGGCGCGCGGGCGGCGTTCGCCCCCGCCCGGGCGGGGGAGGCGACGGCGCCCAGCACGTACACCACGGCCAGGACCAGGAACGGCAGCGCCGGCGCGGTGTAGAAGGAGAACATCGTCCGGCCGTCGAGGGCGAACCAGAACCAGGGCAGCAGGCCGGCGGCCACCGACAGCAGGATCGCGCCGGCGCGCCAGTCCCGGCGGGCCAGACCCAGCCAGGTCAGCGCCACCAGGGCCGGCAGGAACGACCACCACAGCAGCGGGGTGCCGAGCAGCAGGATCTCCGCGGCACAGCTCGCCGCCCCGCACGGGCCGTCGCTCGACCAGTGGAAGGCCACGGGGCGGCCCAGCAGCAACCACTGCCACGGCCAGGACTGGTACTTGTGCGGGTCGTCGAGGCCGGTGTGGAACCCGTACGCGGCCCGGTGGTACTCGAACAGGTTGATGAGCGGCCCGATCACCGGGGTGTCGCTCAGCGGGGCGCCCGGGTAGTTCGAGGCGAGCCGGTAGTAGCCGTCGTCGGTGAGCAGCCAACCGGACCAGGTGGCCAGGTAGGTGCCGAACATCAGCACCCCGGCCAGCGCCATCCAGGGCAGCTCGTACAGGAGCGCGTCCCGCCACGGTCGCGGCGCGCCGGCCGAGTGCCGGACGCCGACCTCCCACAGGAGCACCAGCAGCGCGAACGCCGGCACGAAGTAGAGCGCGCTCCACTTCACCGCGCAGGCGCAGCCGAGCAGCACGCCGGCGGCGAGCCGCCACCACGGCCAGGTGCGCCAGCCGCCCGCCGGCCTGCCGGCCCGCCCGCCCACGGTGGGATCCAGCCCGGCGTCCAGCGCCCGGGCCCAGCGGCGTCGCCGGGCGTCCCGGTCCAGCACGATCGCGCCGAACGCGGCCAGGATGAAGAAGAGCAGGAAGATGTCGAGCAGCGCCGTCCGGGAGAGGACGAGGTGGAAGCCGTCCAGGGCGAGCAGCAGGCCGGCCGCGCAGCCGAGCGCCGTCGACCGGAACAGCCGGCGACCGATGCGGACGAGCAGCAGCACCGACAGGGTGCCGACGACCGCAGCCGAGAAGCGCCAGCCGAACTCCGGCGCCGTGGTGATCAGGTGCCCGGGCACCGAGACGTGGCTCTCCGCGTCCTGGTAGCCGAAGGCCCACTCGCCGAGCCCGATGAGCCACTTGCCCAGCGGCGGGTGCACCACGTACGACGCGTTGCCGTCCTTGTAGTTCCACTCGACGCCCCGGGAGATCAGCCCGTACGCGTCCTTCGCGTAGTACGTCTCGTCGAAGATCTTGCCCTTGGGGTCGGCCAGATCGAGGAAGCGCAGAATGCCGGCGATCAGCACCACCACGCCGGTGGCCAGCCAGGACCGGGCGTCGAGCCGGGCGTCGACCGTGGCCAGCCGCCGGCGGACCACGCCGGGCAGCCGGTCGTCGGCCGGGGCCCCGCCGGGCAGCCCGTTGTCTGCCGTGGCCGCGCCGGACACCTCCACCGACAGGTCCTCGACCGAGAGGCGGCCCTCGGCCGTACGGCCCGACGCCATCCGGCCCGCGTTCGCGCTCTGTGCTGTCGACGCACTCGTCACCCGGCGATCGTAGGCTGCGGAGGTGACCGGTGGCGCCCGTCGTCCCCGATCCCGGTATCGCTGTCGACGGAGGAGCACGGACCTGTGGGTGATATGTCGGATGTCGGGCGGCTCATCCTGCTCGGTGCACCGCTCGGCAACCCCGCCGACGCCTCCGCCCGGTTCCGGGAGGTGCTCGCCACGGCCGACGTGGTGGCCGCCGAGGACACCCGCCGGCTCACCCGCCTCGCCCGGGACCTCGGCGTCGAGGTGCCTGGCCGGATCGTCTCCTACTTCGAGGGCAACGAGGAGCGGCGTACCCCGGAACTGGTCGAGGTGATCCAGGCCGGCTACCAGGTGGCGCTGGTCACCGACGGCGGCATGCCGAGCGTCTCCGACCCCGGCTACCGGCTCGTGCGGGCCACGCTGGACGCCGGCGCCCCGGTGACCGCGGCGCCCGGCCCCAGCGCCGTCACCACCGCCCTGGCGCTCTCCGGGCTCGCCTCCGACCGGTTCTGCTTCGAGGGATTCCTGCCCCGCTCGCCGGGCGCCCGACGGTCCCGGCTACGGGCGCTCGCCGCCGAGGAACGCACCCTGGTCCTCTTCGAGGCGCCCCACCGGATCGCCGCGGCGCTGGCCGACCTGGCCGACGCGTTCGGCGCCGACCGGCCGGCCGCGCTGTGCCGCGAACTCACCAAGACGTACGAGGAGGTGCTCCGCCGCCCCCTCGGCGAGCTGGCCCGCTGGGCTGCCGAGGGGGAGCCGCGGGGCGAGATCACACTGGTCGTGGCCGGTGCGCCCGCCACCGCTCCGGAGCGCCCCGACGACGACACGCTGCGCGCCGCCGTGGCCGACCGGGAGGCGGCCGGCCTCTCCCGCCGCGACGCGGTGACCGACGTCGCCACCACGTACGGCCTACGCCGACGCGAGGTCTACGACGTAGTGCACCGCTAACAAGCCCGCCCCGCCCCGCCGCTCCTGCCCCGACTCTCCCGCCCCCCGCTCCCGGCGATCATGCAGTTGTGGTGCCCGGGCTGATGTGGTTCGTGGCTTTTATCCACCACCACAACTGCATGATCGGCGGCGACGGGGGGGCGGGGCGGGGGCGGGGAGCGGCGGCGACGGGGGGCGGAAGCTACCAGGCTGAGATCAGGAAGCCCACGGTGATCAGTGCCGGGCCGGCGAACGAGGCGCCGACCGTCCAGCGTCGGGCACGCCGCCCGGCGATGCGGGTCGCGCCGGTCCAGTGGGCGATGCCGGCCCCGCATGCGGCCACGGCGAGCAGCCCGAGCAGCCACCGCAGGTGCCGGGTGGGGCCGCTGTCGGCGTACGCCGTCGCGCCGCGGGGGCCGGTCATTTGGGCCGGAAGGGTGCTGCCGGCCTCGGTCCGGTCGGCCGGTACGCCGCTGACGCGTATCCCGTGGGCGAGGAAGCGCCCACCCTCGGCCGCGAAGATGCCCCGGCAGCGCTGGGTGAGTCCGCCCCCGTCGCAGTCGGTGATCACCACTGTCCCGCGGGTGCTGTGTCCGACGGCGATCCACAGCGGCCCGGCGCTCACCCAGGCGAAGAACACCGCCACGAGGCTCAGTGCCAGCAGCGCGGCGAGCCCGGGCAGGGGATCGGTCGGGTAGGCGGCGCGACGGGCGCGCCGGCGCCGGGCGGTACCGCGGGACGGGGGCTCCCGCTCGGGTGCCGGCTCCTCCCGGATCGGGGTGCCGTCCCAGTGCACCTCCTCGATGGGCGGCCAGAAGCTCGGGTCGTCCTCCTCCGTGGCTCCCGTGCGGATGAGGCGGTGCCAGCGGTTCGTCTGGCGTACGGGGACCCGGCGCGGCAGCGCGTCCACGGGTGCCCCGGTGGTCGGCTCCAGCTCGACGGCCGGTTCCGCCGGCTCGCTGGTCACCCCAGGCGGCGCGGCCCGGTCGGCCTGACGAGGTGCCGGGGGCCGGTCCGGAGGGGGCTCGACCTGGTCCGGCGGGAACGTGAGCCCGTCCGGTGGCGGCTTGAGCGGGTTCGGGGTCGGCGCGATCCGGTCGGGTGACGGCTCCAACCGGTCCGAGGCGGCGGGCGGCGGGGACTCCGGTGGCGGTGCCGGCTCCGACGGTGGCGGGGACTCCGGTCGCGGCGGGGACTCCGGTGGTGGCGCCGGCTCCGACGGTGGGACGGGCCGTGTGGGGCCCACGGGCTTGGTCGGCCGGGCGCCCTGGCCGGGCCGCGCCCTCCGCGCCGGTGGTGTGGTCTGGGGAGGCCGGCTGGGAGTGGGCGTCCCATCGCCCGCAGGTCCGGGGCGGCGATGCGGCGACGCGCTCGATCCGGGTCGGGCCTGCGCTGGGGGGCCGGGTGCCTGCCGGACCGGTGGGGACGTGCCGGGCCCGGACTCGGCCTGTGCGCGGGCGCCGGACTCCGGGCGGGGCTGCGGGGACGTGCCGGACCGATGCTGGGCCTGCGCAGACGCGGGCGCCGGTGGGTCGGTCCCGGGTCCGAGTCGAGGCTGTGTGGGAGGGGCGGTTGCCGGGCGGGACTGTGCGGGGGCGCTGGACGCCGGGGGAGCCGGTGGGGACGTGCCGGGGGCGGGCTGTGCCTGCCCGGGCACGGGCCGAGGCGGTGCGGAGGTGCCGGGCCCTGGGCGGGGTTGGGGAGCGACGGCGGGCCCTCGCGCCGGCCGTCCGCGCGGTGGCCCGTCCGCCCCACCGCCCACGCCGGGGCCACGGACGCCCGCCCCGGGGCCGCCTGCCCCGGGACCGCCAGCCCCGGTGATGCCGGCGCCGTTCGCCTCCGCCCCGCTTGCCGGATCCTGCCCGGCCGGGCCGTCGGCGCCGGACGCAGCGGCCCCGCCGTCGTCGATCGCCGCCCCGCCGGGGTGATCGTCCGGGTTCCGGGCCGCTCGTCTGCCAGTCACGACGTTCATTGCACACCCCGCATGGTGGCGGAGCGGCCAGCTCAGACCGCGTGTCGGCGACAAATCGGACAGAAAAGCGGAACCCTTCGCCCCGAGACGTCGGCAACGACACCAGGTCGCCGAGATGGCGGTGTCCGCCGTCCGAGGACCCCGCCAGATCGGCGACAAGGAGTCGATCAAGCGCGCCGGCCGAGGGTCCCGCCGGCACCGGCGACCCGCGGGCCCTATTGGTTCGCAGTCGGCCGGCACGGGTCATTACGCTTGCTGGTCATGAGTCACGTTCTCGCGGCGGTTGCCTGGCCCTACGCCAACGGCCCGCGCCACATCGGCCACGTCTCCGGTTTCGGCGTTCCCTCCGACGTCTTCAGCCGGTACATGCGGATGGCCGGTCACGACGTGCTCATGGTCTCCGGCACGGACGAGCACGGCACCCCGATCCAGGTGCAGGCCGACGCCGAGGGGGTCACCCCACGCGAGCTGGCCGACCGCTACAACCGGGTGATCGTGGAGGACCTGCACGGGCTCGGCCTGTCGTACGACCTCTTCACCCGTACCACCACCCGCAACCACTACGCGGTGGTGCAGGAGCTGTTCGAGGGGCTGTACCGCAACGGCTACATCGTGCCGAAGACGACGATGGGGGCGATCTCCCCGTCCACCGGCCGGACGCTGCCGGACCGCTACATCGAGGGCACCTGCCCGATCTGCGGCTACACCAGCGCCCGCGGTGACCAGTGCGACAACTGCGGCAACCAGCTCGACCCGATCGACCTCATCGACCCCAAGTCGAAGATCAACGGTGAGACGCCCGAGTTCGTCGAGACCGAGCACTTCTTCCTGGACCTGCCCGCGCTGGCCGACGTGCTGCGCCAGTGGCTGGACACCCGGGAGGGCTGGCGTCCCAACGTGCTGCGGTTCTCGAAGAACCTCCTCGACGACCTCCAGCCCCGGGCGATCACCCGCGACCTCGAGTGGGGGGTCCCGATCCCGCTGGAGGGCTGGCGCGACCGGCCGGACAAGCGGATCTACGTGTGGTTCGACGCCGTGATCGGGTACCTCTCGGCCTCGATCGAGTGGGCCCGCCGCTCCGGCGACCCGGAGGCGTGGCGCCGGTGGTGGTCCACCGACGGGGAGGGCAAGGATGCCCGCGCCTACTACTTCATGGGCAAGGACAACATCGTCTTCCACTCGGTGATCTGGCCGGCGCTGCTCGCCGGCTACTCGGGCGAGGGGCCGCGCGACGGCGAGCCGGGCGAGCTGGGCCGGCTCAACCTGCCCACCGAGGTGGTCTCCAGCGAGTACCTGACCATGGAGGGCCGGAAGTTCTCCTCGTCCCGCCGGGTCGTCATCTACGTCCGCGACTTCCTGGAGCGCTACGACGCCGACGCGCTGCGGTACTTCATCGCCGCCGCCGGCCCGGAGAGCAACGACACCGACTTCACCTGGGCGGAGTTCCTCCGCCGCAACAACGACGAGCTGGTGGCGGGCTGGGGCAACCTGGTCAACCGGTCCATCTCGATGGCGGCGAAGAACTTCGGCGCGATCCCCCCGGTCGACCCGGCGGGGCTCACCGAGGCCGACGAGGCGCTGCTCGCCACCGCCCGGGCCGGTTTCGCCACGGTGGGCGACCTGATCGGCCGCCACCGGCAGAAGCAGGCGATCGGCGAGGCCATGCGGGTGGTCGCCGAGGCGAACAGGTACCTGTCGGAGCAGGCCCCGTGGAAGCTCAAGGACGAGGCCGACAAGCCCCGCATGGGCACCATCCTGCACGTCGCCCTCCAGGTGGTCAGCGACGCCAACACGCTGCTCACCCCGTTCCTGCCGCACTCCGCGCAGAAGGTGCACGAGCTGCTCGGCGGCACCGGCGTACACGCGCCGATGCCCTCGATCGTCGAGGTGGAGGACCTGGACGGCGGGCCGTCGTACCCGGTGCTCATGGGCGACTACACGCAGGGCGCCCGCTGGGAGTCCGTACCCCTGGAGGTGGGCCGGCCGCTCGCGGCGCCGAAGCCGGTGTTCCGCAAGCTCGACCCCTCCATCGTCGACGAGGAGCTGGCCCGCCTGGCCGGCTGACCGGCGGACACGGCGGTGCGGCCCGGGGCATCCCCGGGCCGCACCCCACCGGCCGGCCGTGGGACCGGCCGTGTCAGGCCCGCGCCCCGCACCAGGCGCGGGCCGCGGATGGTCTCAGGCGCGGGCCATCGCCGGCGCGCCGATGAAGTCCATGATGGCCCTGTTGACCTCGTCGGCGTTCGTCCACGGGATGCCGTGGGGAGCGCCCTTCAGCGTGATCATCTGACTGCCGGCGAGCATCGGCTGCAACCGCTGTCCGGTCGAGGCGTACGGCAGCACGTTGTCCTTGTCGCCCTGCACGATCAGCACCGGCACGTCGATCTGCGGCAGGTCGCCCCGGAAGTCGGTCAGCCAGGCGTCCACGCTGTCGTAGCTGCCCTTCGCCGAGGCCCGCGCGCCGATGTCCCAGTGCGCCCGGTACGCCTCCTCGCTGACCAGCCTGCCCTTGTTCTCGTCCCAGTTGAAGAAGTTGTTGCAGAACTGGGTGAGGAAGGCGAACCGGTCCTGGATGATCGCGCGCTGGAAGCCGTCGAACAGGCTCTTGTCGACGCCCTCCGGGTTGTCCGACGTCTTGAGCAGGAACGGCGCCAGCGGAGCGAGCATGATGGCCCGGCTCACCCGCTGCGACCCGTACGCGCCGAGGTAGCGGGTCACCTCGCCGGTGCCCATCGAGTGGCCGATC
Source organism: Micromonospora costi (assembly GCF_003626655.1). Classification (GTDB taxonomy): domain Bacteria; phylum Actinomycetota; class Actinomycetes; order Mycobacteriales; family Micromonosporaceae; genus Micromonospora; species Micromonospora costi. The sequence continues at coordinate 1,773,277 of NZ_RBAN01000001.1, read as the reverse complement.
AGGATCACGTCGCGCAGATCCAGCTCGGACAGCAGCACGTCGAGGTCGGCGGCGAACGTGTCGTAGTCGTACCCGAACGTCGGCTGCGCCGAGTTGCCGAAGCCCCGCCGGTCGTAGGTGATCACCCGGTAGCCGGCGTTCAACAGTGGCATGGCCTGCTTCTCCCAGGTCGCGCCGTTGAACGGGAACCCGTGGATCAGCACGATCGGCTGCCCGGAGCCGTGGTCCTCGTAGTACAGGTCGATGGGCGCGGAGTTCTCCGTACCCACGGTGATGAAGGGCATGCTCTTCTCCTGAAGTCGGGCTCGGTTCTCTCCTCGCCCGGCGCATTCCCGCCCGATCCGCCGATATGCCCGGCGGACACCGCCGCCTCGCCGCCACGACCTCGCCGCGCCCATGAGCCGCCGCCGCGCCCCACCGCCGCCGGCGGGTCACCGCCCGCGGCCCGCCGCCGCTCAGAGGGCGTACGGGAGGTGCACCACCTGGTCGTCCGTGACCTCCGCGCCCGGCGCCCACGTCTCGTAGACGCCCCGGTCGTGGCACTGCGCCCCGGTGACGGCCACGGTGTCCGGATCCGGCCGGCGCAGCCGCAGCCGCAACCAGCCCGCCTCCTCCCGCAGCACCAGGCACGGCACTCCCCGCCAGGTGGCGACGCGCAGCCGTCGGGCCGCCGCCTCGACCGGGTACCGGGCGGCCCGGGTCATGGCCAGCACCCGGAACCCGCCCGGCAGGTCACCGACCGCCTCGTACTCGCTCCCGCGGTACGCGCCCACCAGCTGCGTGGAGCGGGGCGCGTCCCCGGTCGGGACGTACTCCTGGTCGGGGGACAGTCCCGGCACCGCCGCGAGCAGGTGTCGCCACTGCGGGCCCACCATGCGCAGCCAGCCCCGCTGCTCGGCCTGGTAGGTGTAGAGCACCACCTCGACCCCCTCGGCCGGGTACGCGAGCAGGGTCGCGTTCGCCGGCATCGGCAGGTCGGCGAAGTCGCGGGTGACGAACTCCGGGATGAGCTGCCCGTTGCTCGGCACGAAGCCGGTACCGAGCACCGGCGGTCCCACGCGGTCCCGGGGCGACAGCGCGGCCAACCCGCGGAACGCCTCGCCCACGGGCACGTCGTAGTCGCCCGGATCGGCGGCCCGCCAGCGCAGCGCGTACGCCACGTCCGGGCCGTCGTGCCCCACCTCGCCGTCGGTGCGCAGCACGGTCAAGGCGGCCGGCGTACGCAGGTGCGCCACGTCGTGTTCCCGGTAGCAGAAGCCGTGTGGCAGCCAGCCGCGCACGTAGCCGGAGAGCTGCCGCGCGGACAGCACCTTCACCATGCGGGTGCCCCGCCGGATCACCGCCGAGTTGCGCACCGCGGTCAGCATCGGGTCGCCGGCCGAGTCCGGCCGCTGGCTGATCTGCTGCGCGTACGCCCAGCCCCGCTCGCGGTGCGCCGGGATCATGAGCGGCGCCTCCGGCTCCTCGGCCGGCTCGGACGCCCCGTACACCGCCGTGACCTCGGTGGCGTGCACGAACCGCCGCCACGGCAGGGCCGAGCCGGGCCGGGGGGACCATTCGAAACCGGGCACCTCGTCGGCGCTGAACACCTCGTACGCGGCGCCCCGCGCGATCTCCTCCGCCGGGTAGACGCCCCCGTCGAACGCCACCCGGAGCCCGGCCCGAACGCCCGCGTCCCCGCCGGCCCGAGGGGTGACACCCAGGGCGTCACCTTGCTGCCACGGCCGCTCGCTCACGCCGCGACCGTAGAGTCGCACTCGGTAATCGAGGTGAACAGCAGGTGGCGGGCGGGTGGACCAGGCCCGTGTGTGATCCTTTGGTGGATGACCGAGCCAACCGAACAGCCGACGGACCAGACCGAATCGCGTCGCGCCCGTGCCGCCCGCCGGGCCGGCGAGTTCCCGCCCGCGCCGGAACCGCTGCCCCGGCCGGTGCTCGACAGCCACACCCACCTCGACATCACGGTCAGCGAGGCCGGCGTGCCGGGCGGCGGTCCCGCCGACGACCCGGTCGCCGTTGCCGTCGAGGTCGCCGCCCGCGTCGGGGTCGACCGTCTGGTGCAGGTGGGCGTGGACGTCCCCTCATCCCGGTGGGGGGTGGAGACCGCCGCGCGGTACCCGGCCGTGGTGGCCACCGTGGCGCTGCACCCGAACGACGCTCCCCGCCTTCCCGACCTCGACGAGGCGCTGCGGGAGATCGAGGCGCTCGCCGCCCACGACCGGGTACGCGGCATCGGCGAGACCGGCATGGACTTCTTCCGCACCGGTGACGAGGGCCGCGCCGCGCAGGAGGAGAGCTTCCGGGCGCACATCGCCATCGCCAAGCGGTACGGCAAGGCGCTGGTCATCCACGACCGCGACGCGCACGCCGACGTGCTGCGCATCCTCGACGACGAGGGCGCGCCGGACACGGTGGTGCTGCACTGCTTCTCCGGCGACGCCGAGTTCGCCGCCGAGTGCGTACGGCGGGGATACCTGCTCAGCTTCGCGGGCACGGTGACCTTCGCCAGCGCGCAGCCGCTCCGGGAGGCCGCCGCGCTGACGCCGCTCGACCAGATCCTCGTGGAGACCGACGCCCCGTACCTCACCCCGACCCCGCACCGGGGGCGGCCCAACGCGTCGTACCTCATTCCCCTGACCGTCCGGTCGCTCGCCGACACCACGGGCGCCGACCTCGACGAGCTCTGCGCGGCCATCTCCGCCACCGGCGACCGCGTCTTCGGCCCGTGGTGACCCCGCCGCCCCCGGGGTGCGCGCCGGGCTCCTCCGTCTCCTGCCTACGCTGCACCGTATGACCGGTCTCCTCGGCCCGGCGGAGATCCGCGAGCTGGCCGCCCGCCTGGGCGTGGCCCCCACGAAGAAGCTCGGGCAGAACTTCGTGCACGACCCGAACACGGTGCGGCGGATCGTCACGACGGCCGGGCTCGCCCCGGACGACGTGGCCCTGGAGGTAGGCCCCGGGCTCGGCTCGCTCACCCTGGCCCTGCTGCCGGTGGCCGCGCACGTGCACGCCGTCGAGATCGACCCGGTGCTGGCCGCCGCGCTGCCGGACACCGCCGCCCGCCATGCCGGCCCGGACGCCGCCCGGCTCACCGTGCACCGCGCGGACGCGCTGCGCATCACCGCCGCCGACCTCGCCGACCCGGCGCCCACGGCGCTCGTGGCGAACCTGCCGTACAACGTGGCGGTGCCGGTCGTCCTGCACCTGCTGGCCGAGCTGCCCGGTCTGCGGCACGGTCTCGTGATGGTGCAGAAGGAGGTCGCCGACCGGCTCGTCGCCGGTCCCGGCTCCAAGGTGTACGGCATCCCCTCGGTCAAGCTCGCCTGGTACGCCCGTTCCCGGGCCGCCGGCCGCGTACCCCCGAACGTCTTCTGGCCGGTGCCGAACGTCGACTCCGGCCTGGTCGCCTTCACCCGGCGGGAACCGCCCCGGGCCGACGTGGCCCGGGAACGGGTCTTCGCGGTGGTCGACGCCGCGTTCGCCCAGCGGCGCAAGACGCTGCGCGCCGCCCTCGCCGGCTGGGCCGGCGGCGCGGACCGGGCCGCCGCCGCGCTCACCGCGGCGGGCGTGGACCCCGGAGCGCGGGGCGAGTCGCTCACCGTCGACCAGTTCGCCGCCATCGCCGCGTCGGCTCCGGCCGCCGCACCCGCCGGGCAGTAGGCTGGCGCCGTGCCCGCCGACGCCGGCGTCCGGCACCCGCCGCACCTGTACGCGTACGACCTGGTCGACGGCCGGTACGAGCCGGTCGCCGACTCCGCCGAGGAGCTGATCGTGGACAAGCCGTTCGACATTCGCCCGCGCCTGCGAGACACCGCACCGTGACCGAGGCCTGGCGACCGGACGGCGACGACGAGCGGCGCGGTGCCAGCGGGCCCGTGAAGGTCCGTGTGCCCGCGAAGGTCAACCTGCACCTCGGGGTGGGGCCGCTGCGGCGCGACGGCTACCACGAGCTGAACACCGTCTACCACGCCATCTCCATCCACGACGAGCTGACCGCCCGCCGCGGTGACACGCTCACGCTGACGATGGAGGGCGAAGGCGCCGGCGAGCTGGCCCTGGACGACTCCAACCTCGTGATCCGGGCGGCCCACGCCCTCGCCGGGTACGCGGGCGTCCTCCCGTACGCGCGCCTGCACCTGCGCAAGCAGATCCCGCTCGCCGGCGGGCTGGCCGGCGGCAGCGCCGACGCGGCCGCCACGCTGGTCGCCTGCGACGCGCTCTGGGGCACCGGGCTGTCCCGCGACGAGCTGGCCGGCATCGCCGCCGACCTCGGCTCCGACGTGCCGTTCCTCATCCACGGCGGCACCGCGCTGGGCACCGGGCGCGGCGAGGCCGTGAGCCCCGTCCTGGCCCGCCCCACCTCCTGGCACTGGGTGGTCGGCATCGCCGAGGGAGGCCTGTCCACCCCGGCCGCCTACCGCGAGCTGGACCGGCTCCGCGAGGCCGGCACCGCCGGCCCGCCCCTGGGCAGCACCGACGGGCTGCTCGCCGCGCTGCGCCAGCGGGACCCCCGGGTGCTCGCCGCAGCCCTCGGCAACGACCTCCAGGACGCCGCCCTCGCCATGCGCCCGGCGCTCGCCGACACCCTGAAGGCGGGGGAGGCGGCCGGCGCGCTCGCCGGCATCGTCTCCGGCTCCGGGCCCACCTGCGTCTTCCTGGCCGCCGACCAGGCGCACGCCGGCCGGATCGCCGCCGACCTGTCCGCCGCCGGGGTGTGCCGCGAGGTGCGGGTCGCGCACGGCCCGGTGGCCGGCGCGCGAATCGTCTGACGCCGCCGGGCGGGCCGCGTTTCCGGACCGCCCCACAGTGCCCGGCAGCGGGGACGCGTGGATCGCGGGGCGTCCGCGTACGCTGGAAGCCAGGCGTCCCGTGCCCGCCGGCACCGGGACGCCTTGATCATGGAAGGTAGGTCGTGGCCAACATCGTCAACCTGGACCGCGTGTCCAAGGGCTACGGCGCCGCGGGGCAGCTGCTCACGGACGTCTCGCTCGGCCTCGACGACGCCGACCGGATCGGCGTGGTCGGCCTCAACGGCGCCGGCAAGTCCACGCTGCTGCGGATGCTCACCCGCACCGAGGCCCCGGACGACGGGAGAGTCACCCACCGCCGCGACCTGCGGGTCGCCTGGCTGCCGCAGAACCTCACCCTCGCCCCGGACGCGACCGTGCGCGACGTGGTGCTCGGCACCGAATGGCTCGACGAGAGCATGGGCGCCGAGCACGAGTGGGCCGGCGACGCCGGCGTCCGCGCCATCCTCGACGGCCTTGGCATGCCCCACCTCGGCCTCGACCAGCCGGTCGGCCCCATGTCCGGCGGCGAACGCCGCCGCGTGGCGCTCGCCGCGCTGCTCGTCCGCGACTCCGACCTGCTGATCCTCGACGAGCCCACCAACCACCTCGACGTGGGCGGCGTCGACTGGCTGGCCCGGCACCTCCTCGGCCGCAAGGGCGCCCTCGTCGTGGTCACCCACGACCGGTGGTTCCTCGACGCCGTCTGCACCACCACCTGGGAGGTCGGGGACCAGACCGTCCGGGCGTACGACGGCGGCTTCGCCGCCTGGACCCTCGCCCGGGCCGAGCGGGAACGGGTCGCCGCGGCCGTCGAGGCCCGCCGGCAGAACCTGCTCCGCAAGGAGATCGCGTGGCTGCGCCGGGGCCCGCCCGCCCGGACCTCCAAGCCGCGCTTCCGGATCGAGGCGGCCAACGCGCTGATCGCCGACGTCCCGCCGGCGCGCGACACCATGTCGCTGCAGCGGCTCGCCACGGCCCGGCTCGGCAAGCAGGTGTACGACCTGGAGGACGTCACCCTGCACGCCGGCCCCAAGGAGATCCTGCACGGCGTCACCTGGCAGGTCGGCCCCGGCGACCGGATCGCCATCCTCGGCGCCAACGGCGCCGGCAAGACCACCCTGCTGCGGATGCTGGCCGGCGTCACCCGGCCCGACGGCGGCCAGTTCGTCACCGGCTCCACCGTCCGGCCCGCGTTCCTCTCCCAGGAACTCGCCGAACTCCCCGGGCACCTGCGTGTGCTGGAGGCCGTCGAGGAGGTGGCCCGGCGCGTGCAGTTCGGCGACCGGGAGATCTCCGCCGCGCAGCTCGCCGAGATCTTCGGCTTCGACGACCGCCGGCTCTGGACGCCGGTCAGCGACCTGTCCGGCGGCGAGCGCCGCCGGCTGCAGATGCTCCGGCTGCTCGCCGCCGAGCCGAACGTGCTGCTCTTCGACGAGCCCACCAACGACCTCGACACCGACACCCTCGCCGCGCTGGAGGACCTGCTCGACTCCTGGCCGGGCACGCTGGTCGTGGCCAGCCACGACCGCTACCTCATCGAGCGGGTCACCGACGTCGCGTACGGGATGTTCGGCGACGGCCGGCTGGTGCACCTGCCCGGCGGGGTCGACGAGTACCTGGCCCGCGCCGCGAACCGACCCGGGTCGGCGAGCACGGAGGCCGTGCCGGCCGCCACACCCGAGGCGCCGGCCCGCACCGGTCTCTCCGCCGCCGAGGTGCGGCAGGCCCGCAAGGAACTCACCCGGCTGGAACGGCAGATCGGCAAGCTGGAGCAACGCGAGGCCGCCCTGCTGGACGAGCTGGCCGCGAACGCCACCGACTACGCCACCGTCGCCGAGCTGGACGGCAAGCTCAAGGACGTGCGGGCCGAGCGTGAGCGCACCGAGGAGACCTGGCTGACCCTGGCCGAGCAGCTGCCCGCGGACTGACGGCTCGTCCCCCTCCGGGGCCCGGCCAGCCGCCGCCGCCCCAGGTGGGGGCCCCGTGTGCGGCGTCACAACCCGACGTGCGGGAGAATCATCGGCGACCTCACCCGAACGGCGTTGGAGACTCAGACATGGCCCACACCCCCGTCAACCACCCCGCGCGGCCGATCTACCGGGCGATCGGCGGGCTGACCGGTCTGTACCTGGTGGTCTTCGGTGTGCTCGGCGTCATCACGAGCGCCGGCAACGAGTTCTTCGCCCAGGACGACACCCGGGTCCTCGGTCAGGGCACGAACCTCGGCTTCTCGCTGGTCAGCATCCTGCTCGGCATCGTGGTGCTCGCCGGCACGGCGCTCGGCCGCAACATCGACGTGATGATCAACCAGTGGCTGGCGTACGTCGTGATGGCCGTCAGCCTCGCCGGGCTCGCCTTCATCCGGACCGACGCGAACATCTTCAACTTCAACGTGGTCACCGTCATCGTGCTCATGGTGGCCGGGCTGGTCCTGCTGATGGTCGGCATGTACGGCAAGGTCGGCTCGGACGAGGAGAAGGAGGCGTGGCAGAAGGCCCGCCTCGTCCTCTGACCCTCTGGTTCCTCCGGACAGTCCTGCTCCCGCCCCGCCCGGCCCGTCGGCCAGGTGGGGCGGGACAGTTTTTCCCCCGCTCGGCCGGTTCGGCGAGGCAGTTCTGTCTCCCGGCGCTGTGGCCGTTTCGCGGACGTGGCGTCGCGTGGCGCGCGACAATCCTCCGGAACCGGGCAACTCGGGCGGAGGAGAGGCATCATGGCGCACTTTCCGGTCAACCATCCGGCGCGGCCGATCTACCGCGTCCTCTCCGGAATCATCGGGCTCTACATCTTCGTCTTCGGCGTCTGGGGAGTCGTCCAGACCGCCGGAGAGCCGCTCTTCGGCCGCGGCAGCCACTGGGTGCTCGGGCTCCGCACCAACCTCGCGTTCTCGCTGGCGTCGGTGATCTTCGGCGCGTTCCTGCTCGTCGGTGCCTCACGCCGCACCAACCTCGGCCACTACATGAACCTGACCGCCGGCATCGTCTTCCTCGTCACCAGCATCCTCATGATGTCGCTGCTGCAGACCGAGGGGAACTTCCTGAACTTCTCGATGTCCACGGTGATCGTGTCCATGATCTTCGGCCTCGTCCTGCTCGGCACCGGCCTCTACGACAAGATCGGCACACCGGAACACGCCGAGCAGGAACGGCAGCGCCGCAACCACCCCGTCTCGGAGGCGCACCGCTGACCCCGGCGCGCGACCCCCGTCAGCGGCCGCGGGCCCGGATCAGTGTCGGCTTCGCCTCCAGGTGCGACAGCCCGTTCCAGGCGAGGTTCACGAGGTGCGCCGCCACCGTCTCCTTACGCGGCTTGCGGACCTCCAGCCACCAGCGCCCCGTCAACGCCACCATGCCCACCAGCGCCTGCGAGTAGAGCTCCGCCAGCTTCGGGTCGTACCCCCGGCTCTTGTACTCCGCGCCCAGGATGTGCTCGACCTGGTGGGCGACGTCGTTGAGCACGCTGCTGAAGTTGCCCGTGGCCGACATCAGCGGCGACTCCCGCACCAGCACCCGGAACCCGCTGGTCTCCTCCTCGATGTAACCCAGCAGGGCCATCGCGGCCTGCTCGAGCAGCTCCCGAGGATGGCCGGCGGTCAACGCGGTGGTGATCCGATCCAGCAGAGCCCGGACCTCACGGTCCACCACCACCGCGTAGAGGCCCTCCTTGCCGCCGAAGTGCTCGTACACCACCGGCTTGGAGACCTTCGCCCGCGCCGCCACCTCCTCGATCGAGGTGGCGTCGAAACCGCGCTCGGCGAAGAGCTGCCGGCCGATCGAGATCAGCTGCTCCCGGCGCTGCGCCGCCGACATGCGCACCCGCGACGACGGCTTCGCGCCGCTGGCGGGCACCGCCCGACGCCGATCGCCGCCGCCGTCGTTACCTGGGACATCCGCCATCTCGTCACCTCGCCGGCGCTCGGTGACGCCCTGCCGTGGGATGGTGCCTCCGCTGTGCCCGTTCACCCCGCCGCCTCACTGGCGTACGGCCGGAAGGCGCACACGCGCCCGCCGACCGTACCCGCCTCGGACCCGGCCCCCCTGTCGTCGGGCCCTGCGGCACGCCCCCCGCCTCGTCCGGTCACCTGGCCATACTGCCAGGTAACCGTCGGGACCATCGCCCGCATTTACCGCCCCGCGGGCGACACCAGCTTCGCGGCGAGCCGCTCCGGCTTCGGCCAGCGCACGTCGTACGCCCCGCCGATCTTCTCGAAGAACCAGATCACCCGGGCCGAGATGTCCACCTGGCCGCGCAGGACGCCGTGCCGCGCGCAGGTCGGGTCGGCGTGGTGCAGGTTGTGCCAGCTCTCGCCGAAGGAGAGGATCGCCAGCGGCCAGAAGTTGGCCGCCCGGTCACCCTGGCGCATCGCGAACGGGCGCTCGCCGTACACGTGGCAGACCGAGTTGATGGCCCAGGTGACGTGGTGCAGCAGCGCGACGCGGACCAGGCCACCCCAGAAGAGCGCGGTCAGCGCGCCCTGCCAGGACCAGGTCAGCAGGCCGCCCATGAGGGCCGGACCGAGCAGCGAGATCGTCACCAGCAGCGGGAAGAGCTTGTCGACCCGGTTGATGTCGCGGTCGGCGACCAGATCCGGGGCGAACCGCTCCCGGTTCGACATCTCCCGGTTGAACATCCAGCCGACGTGCGCGTGGAACATGCCCCGGGTCAGACCCCAGACGCTCTCACCGAACCGCCATGGGGAGTGCGGGTCGCCCTCCACGTCGGAGAACGCGTGGTGCCGGCGGTGGTCGGCGACCCACTGGATGATTTCGCCCTGCACTGCCAGGGAACCGGAGACCGCGAGCCCCGTGCGCAGCCAGCGCCGGGCCTTGAACGAGCCGTGGGTGAAGTAGCGGTGGTAGCCCACCGTGACACCGAGCCCCGAGATCACGTACCAGAAGGCGGCGATGCCCACGTCGGTCCAGCTCAACCAGCCACCCCAGGCAACCGGCACCGCGGCGATCAGGGCCGCGAACGGAATCACCACGAACGCCCAGAGGGCGATGAGGATGGCGGGCGACTGGGTGCCCTGGGTCAGTGGTTTCGGTCCGGAAGCCTTGGGTTCGAGCAGAGCGGTCGACATGGCACCTCGCAGCAGGGGTAGAAGAGATCAACGAAGCTACGCCTACGTCACCGTAACTTACGGGACCGTAGATCGCACGGGGAAGTTCGCGAATCCTCCTCGTCGTACCGCCGTCCTAACGCCGACCCGTCACCGATCCCGAGGCCGATCCCATGGCCGCTGAGGTGCGCCGACTCCGCGCCGTCGACGGGCTCTCCGTACGCGAGATCCGGGCCCGCACCGGCCTGGGCCGAAACCGCGTCTACGCCGCCCGTGCCCGGCAGCACGCGGAGGCGGCCAGGGCGGTCGGGCCGCTCAACGACCGGGACCTGTTGCTGCTCGGCGCGGCCGTCTACTGGCGCGAGGGTGCCAAGTCGAAGCCGTGGCGGCGCGACGACCATGTGCAGTTCATCAACAGTGACCCCGGCCTGCTCGCGCCCTTCCTGAGCTTCCTGGAGACCTGCGGCGTCGATCGCTCGGTCCCGACGTACCGGGTCAGCATCCACGAGACCGCCGACGCGGCCGCGGCGACCAGCTGGTGGGCCCAGCGGCTCGCCCTGCCGCCCGACCGGTTCCGCCGGCCCACCCTCAAGAGGCACAACCCGGTCACCGTCCGGCGCAACACCGGCGCCGACTATCGCGGATGTCTTGTGATCAACGTGCCGCGCAGTCGCGAGCTCTACTGGCGGATCGAAGGTATGATCGCCGAGCTGTTCCAGAAAGTAGGCGGCGCGGGCCCTGGAGTCGGACCGTAACGCTTGACATTCATTGGGGTGTGGGGTAACGGCAACCCGCAGGCCTTTGGAGCCTTGAGCTCCTGGTTCGAATCCAGGCACCCCAGCTCACACGGCTTTGTTGGCATTCGCCATGGCCGTGCCAATCGCCGGTCGATGTCTGGTTAGCATGGCCGCGAAAGTGTTGCCGTCCCGACGGGAGCCACGTCGTGTCCCAGCCCCACCTCCGCACCGTTGTCGTGCTCGCCGCCGGTGAGGGCAAGCGGATGAAGTCGGCGCTGCCGAAGGTGCTGCACCCGCTGCTCGGCCGTACGCTGCTCGGTCACGTGCTCAGCGCCGCCGCGCCCCTGAACGCCGACCGCACCGTCGTGGTGGTCGGCCACGGCGCCGACCAGGTCCGCGCGCACCTCGCCGAGATCGCCCCGGACGCCGTCCCGGTGCTCCAGGCCGAGCAGCTCGGCACCGGCCACGCGGTGCGGATCGCGCTGGAGGCGGTCCCCGACGCCACGGGCACCGTCGTCGTCATCAACGGGGACGTGCCGCTGCTGCGCCCGGAGACGGTGAGCGCGCTCGTGCACGCGCACGAGGAGGCCGGCGCGGCCGCGACCGTGCTCGCCGCCGAGGTGCCCGACCCGACCGGCCTGGGCCGGATCGTGCGGGCCGCCGACGGCCGGCTGGAGCAGATCGTCGAGGAGCGGGACGCCACGCCGGCGCAGCGCGCGATCCGGGAGATCAACGCCGGCAGCTACGCGTTCGACGTGGCCCGCCTGCGGGACGCGCTGGGCAAGCTCTCCACGGACAACGACCAGGGCGAGGAGTACCTGACCGACGTCTTCGGCCTGCTCGGCTCCGCGGGCGAGCCGGTGACGGTGCACGTCGCGCCCGACCACGTGGAGACGCTGGGCTGCAACGACCGGGTCGAGCTGGCGGCGCTGCGCCGCCTGCTGCGGGACCGGATCAACGAGGGCTGGATGCGCACCGGCGTGAGCATCCTCGACCCGGACACCACCTGGATCGACGTTACGGTGGCGCTGGACCGGGACGCGGTGGTCGACCAGAACACCCAGTTGCGGGGCGCCACGGTGGTGGGCTCGAACGCGGTGGTCGGGCCGGACGTCACGCTGATCGACACGGTGGTGGGCGAGGGCGCGACCGTGCTGCGCAGCCACGCGGTGGGCGCCGAGGTCGGCGCGGGCGCCAGCGTCGGCCCGTACGCGTACCTGCGCCCGGACGCGCGGCTGGCCGAGAAGTCCAAGGTCGGCACGTTCGTCGAGGTGAAGAACTCCGAGGTCGGCCCGGGCGCCAAGGTGCCGCACCTGTCGTACGTGGGTGACGCGACGATCGGGGCGAAGGCGAACATCGGCGCCGCGACGATCTTCGTGAACTACGACGGTGTGAACAAGAACCGCACGGTCGTGGGCGAGGGGGCGTTCGTCGGCTGCGACACGGTCCTGATCGCGCCGGTCGAGGTGGGCGCCGGGGCGTACGTGGCGGCGGGCAGCGCCATCAGCCAGGACGTGCCGCCGGGCGCGTTGGGTGTGGCCCGCGCGCCGCAGCGCGCCATCGAGGGCTGGGTGGCCCGCAAGCGGCCCGGGACGGTGTCGGCGGAGGCGGCCGAGCGGGCGGTGCGGGCGGCGGAGGGTGCGACCGCCGGCGCCGGGGCGGCAAGTGAAGGTGAGGCAATCCACGGGGATGCCGAGGCGGTGGGCGGGGAATCCGCTGCGGGAGATACTGCAACCGACTAGTCCCCGGCCCACCACCACCGAGCCGGGCATCACCGACCAACGGGAGCAGACGGGCCCATGGGCAGCATCGTCGCCGAAAACCGTAAGAGCCTGATGCTCTTCACCGGACGTGGTTTTCCGGAGTTGGCCAAGGAGATCGGCGAGGTGCTCGGCGTTGCGCCGACGCCGGCCGACGCGTACGAGTTCGCCAACGGTGAGATCTTCGTACGCTTCAAGGATTCGGTGCGTGGTTCGGACGCCTTCGTGGTGCAGTCCGTCACGCACGGCGTGAACACGTGGGTCATGGAGACCCTCATCATGATCGACGCGCTGAAGCGCGGTTCGGCCAAGCGGATCACGGTCGTCCTGCCGTTCTATCCGTACTCCCGGCAGGACAAGAAGCACCGCGGCCGGGAGCCGATCTCAGCGCGGCTGATCGCGGACCTGCTGAAGACGGCCGGTGCGAACCGGATCCTGACCGTGGATCTGCACACCGCGCAGATCCAGGGCTTCTTCGACGGGCCGGTGGATCACCTGTTCGCCATGGACGTGCTGGCCGAGTACGTGGAGCGGCGGTACGCGGGCCGGCCCATGACGGTGGTGGCACCGGACTCGGGCCGGGTGCGGGTCGCCGAGCGCTGGACGGACCGGCTGGGCGGCTGCCCGCTGGCGTTCATCCACAAGACCCGCGACCCGTTGAAGCCGAACCAGGTGGTGGCAAACCGGGTGGTCGGCGATGTGGAGGGCCGGGTCTGCCTGATCGTGGACGACATGATCGACACGGGGGGCACGATCTGCCGGGCGGCGGACATCCTCAAGGAGTCGGGTGCGGCCGACGTGATCGTCGCGTCGACCCACGCGCTGCTGAGCGACCCGGCGACGGAGCGGCTGAAGAACAGCTCGATCAGCGAGGTCGTGGTCACGAACACGCTTCCGCTGCCGCCGGAGAAGCAGCTCGACAAGATCACGGTGCTGTCGATCGCCCCGCTGCTCGCCCGGGCGATCCGCGAGGTGTTCGACGACGGTTCGGTGACGACCCTCTTCGGTGGTCTGAGCTGACCCTGCCGCGCCTCGCGGCGGTCGCCGCGAGGCGCGGTCCGCGGGGCGTCCGGCGGGCCTTCTGGAGGCTCCCGGGCCGGTAGGTGGGGACTGGCGGAAGGCGGGGAATCGGCTCGGGTAGACTGGTGCGGTTGCCACGGCGAGGGTGCCCGGCGGGCCGCTGACGAAGCGCCGCACGGAGGCGCCGTCATCGACGCGGTGCTCCGGGCAGTCGTTCATGACGCATGAGCCCCAGCGAGCCCCTCGCCCCAGCACCGCCAGTCGACAAGCCGCGCCGCGAAGCATCAGGAGTTTCCCCGTGTCCGAGGTAAAGATCAGCGCCGAGCCCCGTACCGAGTTCGGCAAGGGTGGTGCCCGTCGTACCCGCCGGGCCGGCAAGGTGCCCGCCGTGCTGTACGGCCACGGCGAGAAGCCGAAGCACATCGCGCTGCCGGCCCGCGAGTTCGCGGCCGCGATCCGCAAGGGCGGCGCCAACCAGCTCTTCGCCATCGAGGTGAGCGACGGCACGCAGGTGCTGGCGCTGCCGAAGGCGATCCAGCGTGACCCGGTGAAGGACACGTTCGAGCACGTCGACCTGCTGCTCGTCCGCCGGGGCGAGAAGGTCACCGTCGAGGTCCCGGTCGAGCTGACCGGTGAGGCCGCGAACAACACCCTGATCGTGCACGACCACGACACGCTGTCGGTGACCGCGGACGCGACCCGCGTTCCGGACCACCTGGAGGCGTCGATCGAGGGCGCGGAGCCGGGCGTCCAGGTGACCGCGGCCGACGTCGCGCTGCCGGCTGGTGTCGAGCTGGCCGCCGACCCGGAGCTGCCGGTCGCCACGGTGACCGCCGCGCCGACCGCGGAGCAGCTCGAGGCCACGCTGCCCGAGGTCGAGGAGGCCACCGAGGAGGCCGAGGCCGAGGTCGGCGAGGTCACCGAGGGCTCCGAGGGTGCCGACTCCGCGGAGGCGCCGGGCGAGGAGACCGAGCCGGCGCGCACCGAGGCCTGATCGGCCGTTCACGTGTGACAGGCGTCCCCGGCGTTCGGGGGCGCCTGTCGGCGTTTCTGGGATCGACTGCGGGAAGGGCGGGTCGTGACGGACGAGGCGGGGCCGTGGCTGGTGGTCGGCCTGGGCAACCCGGGCCGGGAGTACGCGGGTAACCGGCACAACGTCGGCTTCATGGTGGCGGACCTGCTGGCGCAGCGGGTGGGCGCGAAGTTCGGCCGGCACCGGCGGGCGGTGGCGGAGGTCGCGGAGGGGCGGCTGGGTTTCGGTGGCCCGCGCCTGGTGCTGGTGAAGCCGTTGACGTACATGAACCTGTCGGGCGGGCCGGTGGCGGCGCTGTCCCAGTTCTACAAGGTGGTGCCGGGGCAGGTGGTCGCGGTGCACGACGAGCTGGACATCGGGTACGGGCAGCTGCGGGTGAAGTGCGGCGGCGGCGAGGGCGGGCACAACGGGTTGCGCTCGATGACGAAGTCGTTGGGGACGAAGGAGTACGTGCGGGTCCGGTTCGGCATCGGCCGGCCGCCGGGGCGGCAGGATCCCGCGGACTACGTGCTGTCGGACTTCGGGGCGGTCGAGCGCAAGGAGTTGGAGTTCCTCGTCGATCGGGCGGCCGACGTGGTGGAGTCGGTGATCACCCGGGGTGTGGAGCCCACGCAGAACCTCTACCACGGGGGCTGACGCCGGGCGGGGCGCGCCCGTACGGGGGCCGCGGGCCGGTAGTCTGCGCCTTTCGGCGTGTGTGACCGGCGGCACGGGTCGCGTCGGCGGCCGGCGACGACCCGGGCCGGGCGAGGCGACGGGAGCGGGATGTCATGGGCAGTCCTCCGATGATCGACGGGGCGTTCGCGCGGTGGTTGGCGTCGCGGGCGGGCCAGGCGCTGCTGGGGCTGCGGGCGGAGATGGGCTTCGCCGACCCGGGGGCGTTGAAGTCGGCGGGGGACAAGGTCTCGCACGATCTGATCCGCACCGAGCTGGCGAAGTGGCGTCCGGGTGACGCGGTGCTCTCCGAGGAGGACGAGGGGTCGCGGCTGGCCTGGGCCGCGGAGGTGAACGTCGGCGCGGTGTCGCGGCTGACCGCGGACCGGGTGTGGATCGTCGACCCGCTGGACGGCACCCGGGAGTTCGCCGAGGAGCAGCGGTCGGACTGGGCGGTGCACGTGGCGCTGTGGTCGCGTACGGCACCGACGCCGCACGGGCTGGTGGCGGGCGCGGTGGGTCTTCCGGCGCAGCACCGGGTGCTGGCCACCGACTATCCGCCGGCGTACCCGCCGATGACGGTGGAGGCGGCGACCGCCGGTGGCAGGGTCATCCGGCTGGCGGCGAGCCGCAGTCGTCCGCCGGTGTTCCTCAGCGACCTGGCGGAGGACGTGGGCGCGCACCTGGTGCCGATGGGATCGGCGGGTGCGAAGATCGCGGCGGTGGTGACGGGTGAGGTGGACGCGTACATCCATGCCGGTGGCCAGTACGAGTGGGACTCGGCGGCGCCGGTGGCTGTGGCGACGGCCACCGGTCTGCACGCTTCCCGTATCGATGGATCTGCGCTGAAATACAACGAGGCGGATCCACGCCTGCCGGACCTGCTGGTCTGTCGCAAGGATCTCGCCCCCCGGTTGCTTGCGGCGTTGCAGAGACATTCCGGGTAGCCTGACCGCAGTTCCTGACATCTCCGATCGGGAAGGTCTGGAAATCGGATGAGCGAGCAGATCGGGCCGAGGTCATGACCGCCCCCGTCTACCAGGTCTCCCACCTGGACGCGTTGGAGGCGGAGAGCATCTTCGTGATGCGCGAGGTCGTCGCCGAAATGGAGCGGCCGGTGCTGCTCTTCTCCAGTGGCAAGGACTCGATCGTGATGCTCCGGCTGGCCCAGAAGGCGTTCGCTCCGGCGAACGTGCCCTTCCCGGTGATGCACGTGGACACCGGGCACAATTTCCCGGAGGTCCTGGAGTACCGCGACCAGCGGGTGGCGGAGCTGGGCCTGCAGCTGGTGGTGGCGAGCGTGCCGGAGGCCCTGGCCAGCGGGCTGGTGCGGGAGTCCCCCGACGGGATGCGCAACCGGATCCAGACGCCGGTGCTGCTCGACGCCGTGGAGAAGCACCGCTTCGACGCGCTCTTCGGCGGCGCGCGGCGCGACGAGGAGAAGGCCCGGGCGAAGGAACGTGTGTTCAGCTTCCGGGACGAGTTCGGCCAGTGGGACCCGAAGAACCAGCGCCCCGAGCTATGGGCGCTCTACAACGGCCGGCACCACCCGGGCGAGTCGATCCGCGTCTTCCCGCTGTCCAACTGGACCGAGCTGGACGTGTGGCACTACATCGCCCGGGAGCGGCTCACGCTGCCGTCGATCTACTATGCGCACGAGCGCGAGGTGGTCGAGCGCGACGGCATGCTCTACGCGGTGAACGAGTTCTTCCGTCCGCGTGCGGGTGAGGAGCGGTTCAAGGCTCGCGTCCGCTACCGCACGGTGGGCGACGCGTCCTGCACGGCGGCCGTGCGTTCGGACGCCGACACGGTCGAGAAGGTCATCGAGGAGGTGGCCGCCACCCGGATCACCGAGCGTGGCGCGACCCGCGGTGACGACCGGGTCAGCGAGGCCGCCATGGAGGACCGCAAGCGGGAGGGCTACTTCTGATGACCGTCGAGACCGCCCCACCGGCCCCGGCCCGGCGCATGGATCTGCTGCGGTTCGCCACCGCGGGCAGCGTGGACGACGGCAAGTCGACCCTCATCGGCCGGCTGCTCTACGACACCAAGTCGCTGTTCACCGACCAGTTGGCCGCCGTCGAGGCGGTCAGCGCGGCGCGCGGCGACGAGTACACGAACCTGGCGCTGCTCACCGACGGCCTGCGGGCGGAGCGGGAGCAGGGCATCACCATCGACGTGGCGTACCGGTACTTCGCCACGCCGCGGCGGAAGTTCATCATCGCCGACACCCCGGGGCACATCCAGTACACGCGGAACATGGTCACCGGGGCGTCCACCGCCGACCTCGCGCTGATCCTCGTGGACGCCCGGAAGGGGCTGGTGGAGCAGTCCCGCCGGCACGCGTTCCTCTGCTCGCTGCTGCGGGTGCCGCACCTCGTGCTGTGCGTCAACAAGATGGACCTCGTCGACTTCTCCCAGGAGGTCTTCGAGCGGATCGCCGACGAGTTCACCGCTTTCGCGGCGAAGCTGGAGGTGCCCGACCTGACGGTGATCCCGGTGTCGGCGCTCAAGGGCGACAACATCGTGAGCCGCTCGGAGAACATGCCCTGGTACGAGGGGCCGGCGCTGCTGCACCACCTGGAGCGGGTGCACATCGCGAGCGACCGCAACCTGGTCGACGTGCGCTTCCCGGTGCAGTACGTGATCCGTCCGCAGTCGACCACCGTCACCGACTACCGGGGCTACGCGGGCCAGGTCGCCTCCGGCGTGTTGAAGCCGGGTGACGAGGTCATGGTGCTGCCGTCCGGCTTCACGAGCCGGATCGCCGCCGTGGAGACCGCCGACGGGCCGGTCGCGGAGGCGTTCCCACCGATGTCGGTCACCGTACGGCTGACCGACGAGATCGACATCTCGCGCGGCGACATGATCTGCCGGCCGAACAACGCCCCGGCCGCGGCGCAGGACATCGAGGCGATGGTCTGCTGGATGGACGAGACCCGGCCGCTCCAGGTCGGCGGCCGGTACGCGATCAAGCACACCACCCGGTCGGCCCGGGCGATCGTGCGGAGCCTGCACTACCGGCTCGACATCAACTCGCTGCACCGGGACGAGTCGGCGGGCGAGCTGCGGCTCAACGAGATCGGCCGGGTGCGGCTGCGGACCACGGTGCCGCTGCTCGCCGACGAGTACCGCCGCAACCGCACCACCGGCGGTTTCGTCATCATCGACGAGACCACCAACCGTACGGTGGGCGCCGGCATGATCGTGGAGGCGGGCTGAACCTCCGCCCGCCGGGCTCCTGCTGATCAAGAGGTTCGCGTCAGGATCCGGCCGGAATCCGACCCGAACCTCTTGATCACCGAGGTGGGGTGGGAGTGGAGGCCGGGGTCGGGGCCGGTGCGGGCGTCGAGGTGGCGGCGCGGGCGGCCAGGCGGGTCCAGACCGCGTAGCCGAGCCGGCGGGTCGCCGGGGCGGCGCGGCGCTTCGCCTGCCGCCACAGCCGGACGGCCAGGACCACGACACCGGGGAACAGCAGCAGCGCGCCCACCCCGCCGGCGGGGCTGTCCGTGCGCGGGGCCAGCCCGCTGCACACCAGCCCGGCGGCCGCGACCAGGGTGAGCAGCACGCACACCACCGCCGAGGTCGAGCGCAGGTGCCGGCGCAGCTGCCAGCGCGCCGCCGCCGGCTGCCGCCGCCAGGAGCGCACCGCCCACGCCGCGGCGGCCGCGAGACCGAGCAGCGCGGCGACCAGACGTACGGGTCGACCCGCGTCCAGGACGGCCGCGACCAGCACCCAGTGGGCGACGGCGACCAGTGCCACCACGTCGAACAGCCGCCAGCACAGGGCGAGCGAGACCGCGGCGAGCGCCTGACTGCTCCAGCTGGCCTGCGGGTCCGCGGCGAGCGCGTCGCTGAACCCCCGCGCCGCGCGTTCCGTCCGGTCCTGCCGGGCGTCGAGCAGCGCGAGCTGGCTCAGCGCCGGCTCGTACGTGGGGTCGAGAGCCAGGGCCTGCCGGCAGGCCGCGCGGGCGTCCCGGAGCCGGCCCATCCGGGCGTGCAGGCGGGCGTCGAGCAGGTGGACGTCGGGCACCTGCGGGGCGAGTTCCCGCGCGGTGTCGGCGTGCCGGCGGGCGGCCACCACCCGGTTGGGGTTGCCGAGGGTGAGCAGCGCCTCGGCCAGCAGCCCGTGCGCCTCCCAGGATCGGGGTGCGCGTTCCAGGGCCTGCTGGGCAGCGGCCGCCGCGTGGGCGGGGTGCCCGGCCGCGAGCAGGATCCGGGCCTTCTCGGCGAGCAGGTGTTCCTGCGTCGAGGCGGAGCCGAGCGCCCGGTCCACCAGCCGCATGGCCTCGGCGAGCTGGCCCAGCGCCCGGTGGCAGCGGGCGAGCTGGAGCAGCACCCCGACGTGCTCCGGCTGCTCGACGAGCACGCCGCGCAGCAGCCGCGCCGCCTCGGTGTGCCGACCCACCCGCATCAGCGCCACCGCCCGCTCCTGGACGGCGATCCCGGCGTCGCTCATGTGGCCTCCCCGGTCCGCGATCCCGGCCGGCGGCCACCCTATCGACCGTCCAATCCAGACCGCCGCCCGCCCGGCCCGACGCCCCGCCCGGCGCCCGTCCGCCCGGCCGCCCAGCTCCGGTGATCAAGAGGTTTGCGTCGGAATCCGGCCGGAATCTGACGCAAACCTCTTGATCAACCCGGAAGTCGGCCTGCGGTCGGCGGGCGGACCGGGCGGGGTCGGCCGGGCGGGGTGGGGGTTAGTCCAGGCGGGTGGCGCCGGGGGCGGGGAGCACCGTGACGTGGGCGGGCGCCTGGAAGCCCTTCTCGGCGTACGCGGCGGCGACGGCGCTGGCGACCGTCTCGGCGGCGTCCACCTCGACCAGGGCGAGGACGCAGCCGCCGAACCCGCCGCCGGTCATCCGCGCGCCCAGCGCGCCCGCCTCGAGCGCCGCCTCGACTGCGGTGTCGATCTCCGGCACGGTGATCTCGAAGTCGTCGCGCATCGAGACGTGGGACGCGGTGAGCAGCGGCCCGATCTCGCGTACGCGGCCGGCGCGCAGCAGAGCCACCGTGTCGAGCACCCGCTGGTCCTCGGTCACCACGTGCCGGGCCCGCCGCCGGGTCTCCGGGTCGTCGAGGCGGGCCAGTGCGGTGTCGAGCTGGTCGACGCCCACGTCGCGCAGCGCCCGTACGCCGAGTCGCGCGGCCGCGGCCTCGCAGGACCTGCGGCGGGCCGCGTACTCGCCGTCGGCGTGCCGGTGGGGTGCCCGGCTGTCGACCACGAGCATGGCGAGCCCGGCGCCGTGCAGGTCGAACGGGATGTGCTCGACCTCCTCGCTGCGGCAGTCGAGGAAGAGCGCGTGCCCGTCCCGGCAGCGGATCGCCGCGGACTGGTCCATGATCCCGGTCGGTGCGCCGACGTAGTGGTTCTCGGCGCGCTGCGCGAGCCGGGGCTGCCGTTCGGCGGGCAGGTCGAGGCCGCCGAGGTCGACCAGGGCGGTCATCACGGCGGCCTCCAGCGCCGCGGAGGACGAGAGCCCGGCGCCGAGCGGGACGTCGGAGGCGATGGCCAGCCGGGCACCCGGCACGTCGTGCCCGGCCTCGCGCAGCGCCCACACCACACCGGCGACGTACGCGCCCCAGCCGGTGACCCGGGCGGGCTCGGCGACCTCGTCGGCCCCGAACTCGATCGTCTCGCCGGACAGCTCCGACCAGACGGTCCACCGGGCGCCGTCCTGCGGGGCGGCCGCGGCGACCGTCCGCAGGGGGAGCGCGAAGGGCAGCACGAAACCGTCGTTGTAGTCGGTGTGCTCGCCGATCAGGTTAACGCGTCCGGGTGCCGCCCAGCGGCCGGCGGGCGACCCGCCGAACTCCCGGTCGAAGCCGGCGCCGGCGCGGTCGGCGACGTCGGTCATGCCTGCTCCAGGACGTGCGTGCGGTAGAAGGCCCAGGCGTCGCCCACCATGTCGTGCAGGGTCGGCTTGCGGGGCTCCCAGCCCAGCTCCTCGCGGGCCAGGCGGGACGAGGCGACCAGTTCGGCGGGGTCGCCTTCGCGGCGCGGCGCGATCTCGACCGGCACGGCGTGCCCGGTGACCTCGCGGACCACGTCGACCACCTGCCGGTTGGTGAACCCGTTGCCGTTGCCGAGGTTGTAGATCCGGTGCTGGCCAGGGGTGGCCGCGTCGAGCGCGAGCAGGTGCGCCCGGGCCAGGTCGGCCACGTGGATGTAGTCGCGGACGCAGGTGCCGTCGGCGGTGGGGTAGTCGTCGCCGAAGAGCTGGAGCTTCTCGCGTCGGCCGGCGGCGACCTCCAGCGCGATCGGGATGAGGTGGGTCTCCGGGTCGTGCCGCTCGCCGAGGGCGACGTCGCCGTCGAGGTGGGCACCGGCCACGTTGAAGTAGCGCAGCGAGACGGCGGCGAGCCCGTGCCCGATCGCCTCGGAGGTGAGCGCCATGTCGACGGCGAGCTTCGTCGCGCCGTACGTGTTGGTGGGGGCCTTGACCGCGGTCTCGGGGATCGGCAGCTCGGTCGGGTTGCCGTAGACGGCGGCGGTGGAGGAGAAGACGAGTCGGGGCACCCCGGCGGCCCGGACCGCGTCGATGAGGGCGAGCGAGCCGACCGTGTTGGTGTGCCAGTAGAGCTCCGGTCTGACCATCGACTCGCCGGCCGCGATGAGGGCCGCGAAGTGCAGCACCCCGTCGAAGCCGGCCTCCCGGGTGACGACCCGGGCCGCGTCGTGGACGGGCGCGTCGACGTGGACGGCGTCGGGGGCGAGGGCCTCCCGGTGACCGGTGCGCAGGTCGTCGAGGACGACCACCTGGTGGCCGGCGTCGAGCAGCATCCGGGTCACCACGCTGCCGATGTAGCCGGCACCGCCGGTGACGAGCAGTTTCACGTCGTTGCCTCCTGCCTGAGCGGGCCCGGGAGCGGCCGGTGTCGGTGCTCACCCTACGGGCGGGCCGGTCGGCGCCGGCCGCGGCCGTAGGAACCCGATTCCATCATAAACTCTCACGATCCAACAAAGTTGAACATGGTGGCGAGGACCGCGGAAGCCCGGCGTCGGGACGTCCCGGTGTCTACCATCTCTGGCATGCGGGAAGCGGGCGGTCCCGAGCACCGGCGGCGCGCGCGCCGCCGGAGCGCCCGCGAGCCGGGGCCGGTCGCCCGGGCGGTGGCCCGGGTCGTGGTCCGCGCCGCCGACGCCGCCACGCGGCTCGTCACCGACCTGCTCGGAGCCAGCCCGGCGGCGGGGCGGGAGCGCATCAGCGAGGCCGAGCTGCGGGACCTGGTCGCCGCGAACACGCTGCTGGACGCGGACGAGCGCCGCATCATCGACGAGGTCCTGGTGGCCGGTGCGCGGCTGATCCGCGAGGTGATGATGCCCCGCACGGAGGTGGTCTTCCTCCCCGCCGGCCTCACCATCGCCGAGGCGGCCCGCCTGGTGCGGGTCGAGACGCACACCCGGTACCCGGTCACCGACGGCACCCACGACGACGTGGTCGGTCTCGTCCACCTGCGCGACGTGCTGCTGCGGCCCGACGCCGACCCGTGCGCCACCGTCGGCGAGCTGACCCGGGAGGTGAAGCGGCTGCCCGGCAGCAAACGGGTGCTCGCCGCGCTGACCGAGATGCGTCGGGAGGGGCACCACCTCGCGGTGGTGGTCGACGAGTACGGCGGCACGGCCGGCATCGTCACCCTGGAGGACCTGATCGAGGAACTCGTCGGCGAGATCCACGACGGGTACGGCGCCGCGCCGGACCTGGCGCACGCGGGGCTGCCCGCCGTGGTCGACGGGCGGCTCAACCTGGCCGACTTCGCCGAGCGCACCGGCATCGCGCTGCCGGCCGGGCCGTACGAGACGGTCGGCGGGTTCGTGATGGCCGCGCTCGGGCGGCTGCCGGTGGCCGGGGACGAGGTGCCGGTCGCCGCCGGCCCGGCCGAGGCGGGCGCACCGGAAACGGGCGACCCGCCCGGCGGGTGGTTGCTGCGGGTGCTGGCGCTGGAGGGCCGCCGGGTGGCCCGGATCGCGGTCTCCGCCGTACGCCTGCCGGAGCAGCGGCGGGAGGCCACGGCGCCGGCCGCGGCGAACGGAGGCCGACCCGCCGGCCCGTCATGACGCACGCCCGGGCGTGCTGACAGAATTGGCGGCATGCCCGACGTTCCCGCGCGCCCCCGCGTCTTCTCCGGCATCCAGCCGACGGCCGACTCGTTCCACCTCGGCAACTACCTGGGCGCGCTGCGGCACTGGGTCGCCCTGCAGGACACCCACGACGCGTTCTACTGCGTGGTCGACCTGCACGCGATCACCGCGGGCCACGACCCGGCGCTGCTGCGCCAGCGCTCCCGGGTGGCCGCCGCCCAGCTCTACGCGCTGGGCCTCGACCCGGAGCGCAGCACCCTCTTCGTCCAGTCGCAGGTGCCCGAGCACCCGCAGCTGGCCTGGGTGCTGGGCTGCATCACCGGGTTCGGCGAGGCGAGCCGGATGACCCAGTTCAAGGACAAGTCGCAGAAGCAGGGCAGCGAGCGCTCCAGCGTCGGCCTGTTCACGTACCCGATCCTCCAGGCCGCCGACATCCTGCTCTACCAGGCCGACGCGGTGCCCGTCGGCGAGGACCAGCGGCAGCACCTGGAGCTCTCGCGCGACCTGGCCCAGCGGTTCAACACGCAGTTCGGCAAGACCTTCACGGTGCCCGCCCCGCACATCGTGAAGGACACCGCGAAGATCACCGACCTGCAGGACCCGACCGCGAAGATGTCGAAGTCGTCGTCCTCGCCCGCCGGCATCATCGACCTGCTGGAGGAGCCGGCCCGCACCGCCAAGAAGATCCGTTCCGCGGTCACCGACACCGGCCGGGAGATCGTCTTCGACGCCGAGGGCAAGCCGGGCATCTCCAACCTGCTGACCATCCACTCCGCACTGAGTGGCCGCGGCATCGACGGGCTGGTCGCCGCGTACGCCGGCAAGGGCTACGGCGACCTGAAGAAGGACCTGGCCGAGGTGGTCACCGAGTTCGTCCGCCCCATCCAGGAGCGCACGCGCGGCTATCTGGACGACCCGGCCCAGCTCGACAAGCTGCTCGCCGCGGGCGCCGAGAAGGCCCGCGCCGTGGCGGGCGCGACGCTGCGTGCCGCGTACGAGCGGGTCGGTTTCTTCCCGCCGGTGCGCGGCGAGTAGCGCCGCGACGCGGCGCAGGACGGGTGGACGGGCGGTTGGCCGGAGAGGTGGCGCGCAGCGTGGGTCGCAGTGACGAGGCACCCGGGGAGGGCGATCTCATCCAGATCGGGGTCGCCGTCGACATCCCCGAGCCGTGGGGAGGCCAGCTCACCCGGCGGCGCGCCGAGGCGGGCGACCCGCAGGCCGCGGACATCCCGGCGCACGTCACCCTGCTCGGGCCGACCGAGATACCGGTGGCCACCCTGGCGGCCGTGGAGCGGCACCTCGCGGCCGTCGCCGCAGCCCACCTGCCGTTCACCCTGCACCTGCGGGGCACCGGCACGTTCCGTCCGGTCACCCAGGTGGTCTTCGTGGCGGTGGCGGCCGGGATCAGCGAGTGCGAACTGCTCGCCGCCGCGATCAGCGCCGCGCCGGAGCTGCGCCGGGAGGCCCGCTTCCCGTACCACCCCCACGTCACGGTGGCGCAGGACGTCGCGCCGGAGGCGCTGGACAAGGCGTACGAGGATCTCGCCGACTTCTCCGCCATGTTCGAGGTGGAGTCGTTCACCCTCTTCTCGCACAGCGGGCAGGCCCGCTGGCAGCCGCGGCGGGACTTCCGGCTGGGTGGCTGACCGGCCGGCGAGCGGGCGCGCCCGCGACGTTACCCCCACGGCGTGCCCACATCGGCGAGGATGACGGCGTGAACGTGATCGGGCGGGTCGAGGCGGCCATCGACCGCCGGGTGAGCGCCGCCCGCGGTCGCTCGCCGGTCTTCGACCACGTCTGGCGGGCCGGCGCGCTCTACGCCCAGGTGCTCGGCGGCCGGCTGGCCGCCGCGATCGCCTACTACGGCTTCTTCGCGGTGTTCGCGCTCGCCCTGGTCGTCTACGCCATCTTCGGCGCGACCCTGGACGACAACAACGAGTTCAGCCGGGCCGCGGGCAGTTTCCTCGGGGAGAACCTGCCCTTCCTCGACCCGGCGCAGATCGCCGACAGCAGCGGCACGGTGGGCGTGGTCGGCCTGATCATCCTCACGTTCACGGGGATCGGCTGGATCGAGGCGATCCGGTCCTCGCAGCGCCTGATGTACGGGCTGAACCAGCAGCCCGGCAACCTGGTGATCCGCCGGCTGGTCGACATCGGCGTGATGGTGGTCGTCTTCGTGCTGCTCGGCGTGTCGGTGGCCGCCGTCGACGCGCTGGAGTCGGTGCTGCGCTTCCTGCTGCGCAGCACCGGTTCGCTCGGCCTCACCACGTTGAGCGCGCTGCTCAGCATCCTGGTCAACGCGGTGCTCGCCGTGCTGCTGCTGGTCGCGGTGCCCCGGCTGCGGATGAGCCGGCACCGGCTGCGCCCCGTGGTGTGGCTGGTCGCGATCGGCATCACGCTGCTCAACACCGTCGGCCGCTACTACGTGGTCCGCACGGAGCGGAACCCGGCGTACACGGTGGTGGCCGGGGCCGTGGGTCTGCTGCTCTACCTCTACCTGCTCAACCAACTGCTGCTGTTCGGCGCGGCGCTCGCGGCCACCAGCACCCGAGGGCGGGTGGTCGACCTGGCCGAGGGCCCCCCGTCGGCGGACCTCGACGAGGACATCGCCCCCGGCACCCCGGGCGGTGCCAGTTGAGCAGGGAGGAGCCGGACGTGCGGATTTCGGTCGACCTCGACTCGTCGGTGCCACCGTACGAGCAGGTGCGCGGGCAGCTCGCCGAGCTGATCGGGAAAGGCCGCCTGCCGGTCGGCACGCGGCTGCCCACGGTGCGGCAGCTCGCCGCCGACCTCAACCTGGCGCCGAACACGGTGGCCCGGGCGTACCGCGAGCTGGAGGGCGCCGGGCTGCTCGAGACCCGGGGCCGCAACGGCACCTTCGTGGCGCCCGGCCGCGACGACGCGCTGGACCGGTTGCAACGGGCGGCGGCCGACTACGCCGTCCAGGCCCGCCGGCTCGGTGTGCCGCCCGACGCGGCGCTCGCGCTGGTCCGGGCGGCCCTGGACGCATCCCGCCCCGGCTGAGGGCGGCACGAGAGGAGCACGATGATCGAACCGGAGGTCCGCGCGCTGGAGATCGCCGTGGACGCGCCCGTCGAACGGGTCTGGGCGGCGTTGAGCGAGCCGGCCGAGATACGGCGCTGGTTCGGCTGGGAGTACGAGGGGCTGGACGAGGAGATCCAGGAGATCTTCCTCGACGGTGCGGAGCGCTTCCCGCCGGGCCGGCTCGCCCTGGCCGACGGGTCGGCACTCCTGCTGGCCGCCGACGGCACACGGACGCTCGTGCAGCTGGTCGTGCCGAGCGACGGCGACGACGGCTTCAATGTGATCGTGGAGGGGTGGCGGGCCTTCCTCGAACAGCTGCGGTTCCTGCTGGAGCGGCGGCCGACCGGGCCGCGTCGCACCGTCTACCTGACCGGCGCGGCGACCGGCGGGCAGCTCCTCGCCGCCCTCCCGGCGGGCGGCTCGCCCTGGCACGACAGCCGGTATCTGCGGATGGTGGTCGACGACGCCGGCCACCTGCTGGCCGCGCTGGCGGAGCGTCCACTGGACAGCGCCGAGGTGTCGCCGGTGAGCCTCACGGTCACCAGCTACGGCCTGGACGACGCCGCGGCGGCCCGGCTGCGCGACGAGTGGGGCGCGCACTGGCAGGCGGCCCTGCCGCCGGCACCCTCGGTGGGCGGATCGGGTGAATGAGCCCCGGACGGCCCGCACGACGGACCATGATGAGCCGGTGGGCGCACTCGTGACGTTGGACCTGCCGAGCGACTCGCCGATGCTGGGCCTGCCGTGGATCATCACGTTCGGGCCGCTCGGCGACGACGACGAATGGGAGCCGGTGGTGTGCGGCCCGTACGAGCGCCCGCACGCGCTCGCGCTGGCCGAGGCGGTGGTGGCCGAGGAGCAGCTGATGGCGGTCGTCGAGCCGCTGCTGCCGGCGCTGTCCGCGGAGGAGATCCGCAGCGAGATCGCCGCCGCGCAGATCGCGGCGGCGGACGAGGTCGCCCAGGTGGACCAGGCCGACCTCTACGGCGACTTCGAGGACACGATCGACGAGGAACTGGACGCGGCCGCCGACGAGGCCGGCCACGGCGAGCCGGCCGAACCGCCGACCGAGGCCGAGCTGCGCGCCGGTTTCCGCCGGATCGCCGAGATCCTGACAGCGAAGGGGGCGTGAGCCCCGCCGGGTCAGGGTCGGGCCGGCGGCCGGTCCAGGACGCAGAACTCGTTGCCCTCGGGGTCGGCGAGCACCACGAAATGTTCGTCACCGGTCTGCCCGACGTCGGCGTGCCGGGCGCCGAGGTCGACGAGCCGCCGCACCTCGGCGGCCGGGTCACCGTCGCTGACCAGGTCGAGGTGCAGCCGGTTCTTGCCGCGCTTCTCGGTGCCCGAGCCCTGCAACCAGACGGTGGGGCCGGCCTCGCCCGGCGGCGGGTAGAGCTTCGCGCTGCCGTCGCCGCCCTGCTCGGCCATGTAGCCGAGCGCGGCGGACCAGAACGCCACCATGCGGTCGACGTCCGTCACGTCGAGCGTGTACTGCGTCACCCGGGTCACCATGCGCCACCTCCCACCGACTGTCTCCAGCGGTACCCCGCGGGCACGGCGACGACACGTCCGTGGACCGGCCACTGTGGCGTACCGGGTGCCGACGGACGCCGGCGCCCCACGGAGTCGGACCCCGCGAGGCGCCGGCGCCACCTCACCCCCCACCACAAGGGGCCGGTGCCCCAGCCGCCCGCCGGCGCGGGGCACGGCGGACGACCAGGTCGATGACGGCTTACCCGCTCAGCGGCGTTCGAACCAGGCAGCCGCGTCGACTGGCAGCAGGTTGTCGGCGGTGAGCGGTTCGCTGGCGACGAGCGGCTCACCGTGGCCGTCGACGCGGGTGGGCGCGCCGCTGATGTTGACGACGCAGGTCAGTGCCCGGTCGCCCGCGGCGCGGGAGAAGGCGAGCACCCCGGGCGGGGTGTCCAGCCAGGTCACGCCACCGGTGTCGGTCGCCAGCGCCGGGTGGGTGTGCCGGATCCGCAGCGCCGCGCGGTAGAGCTCGAGCGTCGAGCCGGGCACGCCGGTCTGGGCGGCGACCGAGAGGGCGGCCCAGGTGGCCGGCGCCGGCAGCCAGCTCAGGTCGCACCCCTGCGGCGCGAAGCCGTACGGGGGCGTGTCGCCGTCCCACGGGATCGGGACCCGGCAGCCGTCGCGGCTCTCGCCCGTGCGGTGGAACGCCGGATCCTGGCGCAGCTCGTCGGGGAGGTCCAGCACCTCGGGCAGGCCCAGCTCCTCGCCCTGGTAGAGGTACGCACAGCCGGGCAGCGCGAGCATCAGCAGGGCGGCCGCCCGGGCGCGGCGCAGCCCCTCCGGCCCGTCACCGTAGCGGGTGACGTGCCGCTGCTTGTCGTGGTTGGAGAGGACCCACGTGGTGGGTGCCCCCACGATGGTCGCCTCGGCGAGCGCCGTGTCGATGACCTTGCGGAAGGACTCGGCCGACCAGGTGGCGTCGAGGAAGTCGAAGCTGAACGCCTGGTGCAGCTCGTCCGGGCCGATGTAGCGGGCCAGCCGCTGCGGCGTCTCGGCCCACGCCTCGGCCACGGCCATCCGCCCGCCGGGGTAGCCGTCCAGGATCGGCCGCCAGGCGCGGTAGATGTCGTGCACCTCGTCCTGGTCGAAGTAGGGGAGGCGCCCCTTGCCGAGCAGTTCGACCTGGCGTCGCCCGGTGGTCAGGGTGCTGAAGCCGACGTCCGGCAGCCCCTCGGCCTTGATCATCCCGTGGGCCACGTCGATCCGGAAGCCGTCCACGCCGCGGTCCAGCCAGAAGCGCAGCACGTCCTCGAACTCGGCGCGGACCTCGGGGTGCCGCCAGTTCAGGTCCGGCTGGGCCGGGTCGAACAGGTGCAGGTACCACTGGCCGTCCGCCACCCGGGTCCAGGCCGGGCCGCCGAAGATGCTCTCCCAGTCGTTGGGCGGCAGGTCGCCGTGCTCGCCCCGGCCCTCGGCGAAGAGGTAGCGGTCGCGTTCGGGCGAGCCGGGTGCGGCGGCCAGCGCGGCCCGGAACCAGGGGTGCCGGTCGGAGGTGTGGTTGGGGACCAGGTCGACGATGATCCGCAGCCCGAGGGCGTGCGCGTCGGTGATCATCTCGTCGAAGTCGGCGAGGGTGCCGAACATCGGGTCGACGTCGCGGTAGTCGGCCACGTCGTAGCCGCCGTCGACCATGGGTGAGGTGTAGAAGGGGGTCAGCCAGAGCGCGTCGACCCCGAGCCCGCGCAGGTACGGCAGCCGCCGCCGGATGCCCTGGAGGTCACCGATGCCGTCGCCGTTCGCGTCGGCGAAGCTGCGGACGTAGACCTGGTAGACGACCGCGGAGCGCCACCAGTCGTGGTCGGTGCTCGGCGGCGTGGGCTGGCTGGCGGTCATCGGCGGGGTCCCCGTTCTCGGTGCGGTACGGCGGCACCCGGCGCGACGCGGGCGAGCACGGGCGTCTGAGCAGAATGCCGGCCGGACGCTGAAAGAGTCAAGCATTCCTTGCGCAAGAAACGGTCGGGCGTCCACGCGGCGCCGTGCCGCCCCGCCGCGCTCAGGGTCTGTGTCGAAGTCCCTGGCCGGCCTGTGGCGGGCCCGGCTCGACCGAGGACTTCGACGCAGACCCTAGGCCGGTACGGCCACGGCGGGCGGGGTCGGGCGGCGCCGGGTCGAGCCGCCGCCCGCCGGGCGGGCCGCCGCCGGCGCGACCGCCGTCGAGCCCCGCACCACCAGCTCCGGGCGGAACAGGTACTCGGTGTGCGGCGCCGCGTGCCCGTTGATCTCGTCGACCAGCGCCCGGACGGCGGCCACCGCCATGGCGATGACCGGCTGGCGCATGGTGGTCAGCGGCGGGTCGGTGAACGCCATCAGCGGCGAGTCGTCGTAGCCGACCACGGAGAGGTCGCCGGGGACCGACAGGCCGCGCTGCCGGGCCGCCCGCACGGCGCCGAGGGCCATCAGGTCCGAGCCGCAGACCACGCCGGTCACGCCCCGGTCGAGCAGCCGTCCGGCGGCCGCCTCGCCGCCCTCGACACCGAAGAGGGTCAGCTCGGCCAGGTCGTCCAGGTCGGACTCGGTCAGCCCGGCGAGCCGGCTCATGGCGTTGCGCCAGCCGGCGACCTTGCGCCGTACGGGCACGAACCGGTCCGGGCCGGTGATGAGGCCGATCCGCCGGTGCCCGAGGGCGACCAGGTGCGCGACGGCCAGTTCGGCGGCCTCACCGTCGTCGCAGGAGACGAAGGGCGCCGCCACGTCCGGCACGTATCCGTTGATCATCACGATCGGCAACGGCCGGGCGATCAGCGCCCGGTAGCGGTCGTGGTTGGCCGCCGTGTCGGCGTGCAGGCCGGAGACGAAGACGATCCCGGAGACCTGCCGGTCGAGCAGCATCTCGACGTACTCGTCCTCGGTGACACCGCCCGCGGTCTGGGTGCAGAGCACCGGGGTGAACCCGCTCTGCGCCAGAGTGGACTCGATGACCTGGGCGAAGGCCGGGAAGATCGGGTTGTCCAGCTCCGGCACCACGAGGCCCACCAAGCCGGCGCTGCGCTTGCGCAGCCGGGCCGGCCGCTCGTAGCCGAGCACGTCGAGGGCGGTAAGGACGGCCTGCCGGGTCTCGGGGGCCACGCCGGGGCGGTCGTTGAGCACCCGCGACACCGTGGCCTCGCTGACGTCGGCCTGTTGGGCGATGTCGGACAGTCGAGCGCGCATGGCGGCACTTTAGCCCACCGGCAAGTTCTTGCGTACGGTTCTGCAAGCCCTTCCATTCTCTGAAACCCCTTGCTAACGTCCCCGCAACACGCGAGAGCAGCGGCGCAACGTACATGCGCCGGTTGGCAAGAACTTCCAGAGGTTTCCCCCTGGCGGGCGCCGCCCCCCGGCGGGCCCCGCCATGACGACAGGAGTACCGATGCGCATCCGTACCGCGGGTGTGGTCGCCGTCTTCGCCCTGGCGCTCGCCGCCTCGGGCTGTGGCGGCGACAGCGACGAGCCGGCCACGAAGGAATCCCCCCAGGCCGCGTCCGGCAAGCTGGTCATCTGGGCCGACGACAAGCGGACGGCCGCCCTCAAGCCGTTCGCCGAGAAGTTCGGCCAGGAGAACGGCGTCACCGTCGAGGTGCAGGCCGTCTCCAAGGACCTGCAGACCAACTTCGTGACCGCCGCGCAGCAGGGCAGCGGCCCCGACGTGGTGGTCGGCGCGCACGACTGGATCGGCAACCTCGTGCAGAACGGCTCCATCGACCCGGTGCAGCTCGCCGCCGACCAGAAGAGCGCGTTCAACGAGACCGCCGTCAAGGCGGTCACCTTCAACGGCCAGCTCTACGGCGTGCCGTACGCCATGGAGAACCTCGCGCTGATCCGCAACACCGCGCTCGCCCCCGAAGCGCCGAAGACCATCGAGGACCTGGTCGCCGCCGGCAAGAAGCTCAAGGCCGACAAGAAGGCCAGCGAGATCCTCTGCCTCCAGGCCGGCCAGAACGGCGACGCATACCACATCTACCCGCTCTACACCTCGGCCGGCGGCTACCTCTTCGGCACCACGGCCAACGGCGACTACGACCCGAAGGACCTCGGCGTCGGCAAGCCGGAGTCGGTCGAGGCGTTCAAGAAGATCGGCGCGCTCGGCGAGAAGGGCGAGGGCGCGCTCAAGCGCTCCATCACCCCGGAGAACTCGATCGCCACCTTCACCGGTAAGAAGTGCGCCTTCCTGGTCTCCGGCCCGTGGGCCGTCGCGGACGTCAAGAAGGCCGGCATCGCGTACGACATCTCCCCGGTCCCCGGCTTCGCCGGTGGCAAGGAGGCCCAGCCGTTCGTCGGCGTGCAGGCGTTCTACGTCGCGTCCAAGGGCAAGAACAAGGCGCTCGCGCAGGAGTTCGTCACCAACTACGTGACCAAGCCGGACCTGGCGGTGGCGCTGTACCAGGCCGAGCCCCGGCCGCCGGCGCTGACCGCGGCGCTGGACCAGGTCAAGGGCACCGACCCGGACCTCGCGAAGTTCACCGAGGCCGGCCGCAACGGCCAGGTGCTCCCGGCGATCCCGGCGATGGCCGCGATCTGGGACCCGTTCGGCAAGGCCGAGGCCGCCGTCATCGGCGGCGCCGACCCCGCCAAGACCATCACCGCGGCCGGCACCACGATCGCAGGCCAGATCAAGTAATGAGCACGTCGCTGTCCGGCCCGGGGTCCACGCAGGCCCCGGGCCGGGAGCCCGTCGGCTCCCGGCCCCCGAGGCGCCGTACCGCGCGTGACCACGCGCCGATCACCGTGACCGGGCTCGCGGTCAAGGTGGTCCTGCTCGGCCTGGTGGCCGGCATCGCGATCTGGGCGGCCTTCCCGCTGGTCGAGGCGGAGAAGTGGGTGGGTCTCGCGCTGCTGGCGGCCACCACCGTCGGCCTGTTCTACCTGTACCTCACCCGACGGCACGTCCCGGCCAAGTACCTCGTGCCGGGCACGCTCTTCCTCATCGCGTTCCAGGTGTTCCCGGTGCTCTACACGGCCAGCACCGCGTTCACCAACTTCGGCGACGGGCACCGCGGCAGCAAGGACGACGCGATCGTCGCCATCCAGACCGCCTCGGTGAAGCAGGTGCCCGGCTCCGCCGAGTACGCCCTCTCCGTCGCCACCGAGGGCGACCCCGCCACCGGCCCTCTCGTCTTCCTCGTGACCGACCCGGCCACCGGCGGCGTTTCGGTGGGCGACGCCGACGGCCTGCGCCGCCTCGACCCCGGCGAGGTCACGGTGGCGCCCGGCGGGAAGGTCACCGCCGCGGACGGCTACACCGTGCTCACTTTCGGCCAGTCCAGCGCCCGCAGCCAGGAGATCACCGAGCTGGTGGTGCCCACCGACGGCGGCGCCCTGCGGTCCGCGGGCCTGTCCCGCGCGTACGAGGGCAAGGCCGTCCGGGCGTACGACGCGGGATGCGACTGCATCCGCGACGCCGAGACCGGCCGCACCTGGGCCGCCGACGAGTCGACCGGCTCGTTCGTGGCCGCCGACGGGGAGCGGCTGGCCCAGGGCTGGAAGGTCGGCGTGGGGCTGCGCAACTTCACGCGGGTGCTCACCGACGACCACATCTCCGGTCCGTTCCTCGGCACGCTCATCTGGAACTTCGCCTTCGCCCTCGGCTCGACCGCCGGCACGTTCCTGCTGGGCACGTTCGTCGCGCTGACGTTGCACTCGCCGCGGATGCGCGGCACCAACCTCTACCGGGTGCTGCTGATCCTGCCGTACGCCATGCCGTCGTTCGCGATGTTGCTGGTCTGGCGCGACATGTTCAACACCGACTTCGGCCTCGTCAACGGCCTGTTCGGGCTGAGCGTGAACTGGTTCGGCCAGGAGTGGTCGGCCCGGGCGGCGGTGCTGCTCGTCCAGCTCTGGCTCGGCTACCCGTACATGTTTCTGGTGGCCACCGGCGCGCTCCAGGCCATCCCGCGGGAACTGACCGAGGCGACGTCGGTCGACGGCGCCTCGCCGTGGCAGTCGTTCCGGTCGGTCACCCTGCCGCTGCTGCTCGTCGCGCTGTCCCCGCTACTGATCTCGTCGTTCGCCTACAACTTCAACAACTTCAACGCGATCTACCTGACCACCGAGGGTGGACCGTTCCCCGCCGACAACCCGACCAACGGCGCGACGGACCTGCTGATCACCTACACCTACCGGTTGGCCTTCGGCGGGCAGGGCGCCGAGTTCGGCTTCGCGGCGGCCATCTCGATCTTCATCTTCGCCATCGTCGCGGTCGTCTCGGCAGTCAGCTTCCGGCGAACCCGTAAACAGGAGGAGGTGTACGCATGACCAGGCTCACCGGGCCCGCCGTCACCGGCGGCGCGGCCGGCTCACCGCCCGGCCGGCGGAACGCGGGCCGGCGGACAAACCGGTGGCTGGCCCAGGCCGGCTGGCGGCACCTGGTCGCCGTGCTGGCCGTCGTGTTCAGCCTCTTCCCGATCGTGTTCGTGCTCTCCGCCGCGCTCAACCCGCTGGGCACCCTCTCCTCCACGGACCTGGTGCCGACCGACGGGGTGTCGTTCGGCAACGTCCGCGAACTGTTCGCGCGGACGGCGTTCGAGCGCTGGTTCCTCAACTCGCTGCTGATCGCCGGCCTCGCCTCGCTCGCGTCGGTCGCCCTGTCGGCGCTGGCCGCGTACGCCTTCTCCCGGATGCGGTTCCGCGGACGCCGCACCGGCCTGCTCTCGCTGCTGCTGATCCAGATGTTCCCCCAGTTCCTGGCGATCGTGGCGATCTTCCTGATCTTCACGACGATCACCGACCTGTGGCCGGGCCTCGGCTTCAACACGCCGTGGGGGCTGTTCCTGCTCTACATGGGCGGCGCGCTGGGCGTGAACACCTGGCTCATGAAGGGCTTCTTCGACACCCTGCCGAGGGAGCTCGACGAGTCGGCCACCATGGACGGCGCCACGCACGCCCAGGTCTTCTTCCGGATCATGCTGCCGCTCGTGGCGCCCATCCTCGCGGTGACCGGTCTGCTCGCCTTCATCGGCACCATCAACGAGTTCCTGATGGCGAACGTCTTCCTCACCGACACCGACTCGAAGACCCTCGCGGTCGGCATGTACGGCATGTTGCAGGGCAACGAGCGGAACAACAACTTCGGGATGTTCGCGGCGGCCACCCTGCTCACCGCGATCCCCACGGTGCTGGTCTTCCAGGTCCTCCAGCGGTACATCGTCTCCGGTCTCACCGCCGGAGCCGTCAAGGGATGAGAGGGCTGCCGCACCACGACGGTTCCGCGCTGTACGTCCCCGAGCAGGAGCCCGCGCTCGGGGACACCGTCGACGTCTTCGTCCGGGTGCCGGTGGGGAGCGACGTACGCCAGGTGCACGTCCGCACCACCGGCGACGGCGAGCCCCGGTTCACCGAGGCCGTGGTCGACCGGGTCGACGGAGGTGACGTGTGGTGGCGGGTGCCGGTCGAGGTCCGCAATCCGGTCAGCGGTTACCGGTTCCTGCTGACCGGCCGGCGCGACCACCGCTGGCTCAACGCGGCCGGCCTGGTCGACCACGACGTCCCGGATCGCGGCGACTTCCGGCTGGTCAGCTACGCCCCGCCGCCCGGGTGGGCCCGCGACGCGGTGATCTACCAGGTCTTTCCCGACCGGTTCGCCCGCTCGGCCGCGGCGGACCGTCGGGCGGCGCCGGACTGGGCGGTCCCCTGCGACTGGGACACCCCGGTCGTGGGGCGCGGCCCGGAGACGCCGTACCAGTTCTACGGCGGCGACCTCGACGGCATCGTCGAGCGGCTCGACCACCTGGACCGGCTCGGGGTGAACACCCTCTACCTCACGCCGATCTTCCCGGCGCGCTCGAACCACCGCTACGACGCCGCCGACTTCGACCGGGTGGACCCGCTGCTCGGCGGCGACGCCGCCCTGGCCCGGCTCGCCGACGCGGTGCACGCCCGGGGCTGGCGGTTGCTCGGCGACATCACGAGCAACCACACCGGTGACGCGCACCGCTGGTTCAGAGCGGCGGCCTCCGACGTCCGCGCGCCCGAGCGGGGGCTGTACTACTTCGACGAGGCGACCGGCGACTACGAGTCCTGGAACGGTGTCAGGTCGCTGCCGAAGCTGAACTGGGGCAGCGCGGACCTGCGCCGGCGCTTCGCCACCGCGCCCGACTCGCTGCTGCGGCGGTGGCTGCGCGACCCGTACCGGCTGGACGGCTGGCGGGTGGACGTGGCGAACATGACCGGCCGGCGGGGCGCCGACGCGTACACCCACGAGGTGGCCGCGCTCCTGCGGGCCGTGGTCACGCAGACCCGGCCCGACGCCCTGCTGATGGCGGAGCACGGCCACGACCACACCGGCGACCTGGACCGGGACGGCTGGCACGGCACTATGAACTACGTCGGCTTCACCGATCCGGTCTGGTCCTGGCTGCGTCACGGCGAGCAGCCGGTGCCCAACTTCCTCGGCACGCCCGGCGGCGCCCGGCGGCGCGACGCGGCCGCCGTCCTGGCCACCATGGACGCCTACCGCAGCATGGTCTCGTGGCGTTCGTACACCCACTCGTGGCAGTTGCTGGGCTCGCACGACTCGGCCCGCATCCGGACGGTGGTGGGCGACGCGGCCCGGCAGGAGGTGGCCGCCGGGCTGCTCGCCACCATGCCCGGCACGCCGATGATCTTCGCGGGCGACGAGCTGGGCCTGACCGGCGACAACGGCGAGGCCTCGCGCACCCCGATGCCGTGGCACCGGCCCGAGCGCTGGGACGGGGGCACCCTCGCCGCGTACCGGGCGCTGATCGCGCTGCGACGTGATGAGCCGGCGCTGCGCCACGGTGGCCTGCGCCCGGTGCACCACGACCCGGACAGCCTGGTGTTCCTGCGCGAGTCGCCGGCCGGTTCGGTGCTGGTGCTGGCCCGGCGGGCGCCCGCCACGCCGGTCCGGCTGGCCGGCCTGCCGGCCGCGGAGAATGTGTACGGCGGCGCGCCCGGCCTGCGGCCGGACGGCGACGGCACGGTGACGCTGCCCGGCGACGGCCCGACGTTCCAGGTGTGGCGCCTGGGCTGACGCTGCGGCCGTCGGCGTTTCCGGCGTCCCGGGACTGCGGCGTCTCCGGGGTTACGGCGGCGTCGGCGCTCCCGGGCCCCGGCGCCTACTCCGCCCGTGGGGCGGCGCCGAGCAGGGTGCGGACCCCCGCGAGGTACGTGGCGCGGTCGGGCCCGCCGGTCAGGATGCGCTGGGTGAACCAGCCCGGCACGAGCGCGAACAGCGCGGCGGCGGTGGCGTCCGGGTCGGCGTCGGCGGGCAGCTCGCCGGCCGCCTGGGCGCGCCGGACCAGGACCCCGAAGTGCCCCCGGATGCCCGTGTACGTCTCGGCCACGAAGGCGGCCAGCGCGGGGTCGCGCTGCGCCTCGCCCCAGACCTGGATCGCGATGCGCAGGACGCCGTCGTCGCCGAGCTGCGTCTCGACGTACGCGAGGACGCGCTCGAGCGCCGTCACCAGCGGCAGCGGCGGGTCGTGGCGGGCCAGGTCGCCGAGCACCTGCCCGGCTCCGCCGATCGCCTGCTCGGCGATCGCGTTGATGAGGTCGGCCTTGCTGGGGAAGTACCGGTAGACCGCACCCACCGAGAGGCCGGCCTCGGCGATCACGTCCTGCATCGAGGTGCGGTGGAACCCTTCCCGCAGGAAGCAGCGGCGGGCGGCGTCGACGATCTGCTGCCGGCGGGCGGCGCGATGCTCCTCGGTGACTCGTGGCACTCGCACATCTTAAAGCGAACGTTCGTTCTTGACACATCGCTCGGGCCGCCGCACCCTCATATAAGAGAACGAGCGTTCGTTTTAGGAGGTCCCCATGCCCGCGACATCCGCCCGCAGCCGCGCGCCTCTGACACTCGCCCTCGTGGTGGCCGCCGTGGCGGTCGCGGTGCAGGCCCTTCTCGTCCCGCTGTTCGCCGCCCCCGCGGCCAACCTGGCCCCGCGCGACCTGCCGGTCGTCGTCGCCGGACCCGCGCCGGTGGCCGGCGAACTGGCCGACCGGCTCACGGCGGCCCGCCCCGGGGCGTTCGAGGTGACCGTCGTGCCGGACGCCGCGACCGCCGACGGGGCGCTGCGCGACCGCGAGGCGTACGCCGCCTTCGTGGCCGGTCCGGACGGTGTCGCCCTGCACACGGCACCGGCCGCGAGCCCGACGGTGGCCGCGCTGCTCGGCGAGGCCGCCGGTCAACTCTCCGGCGGGCGGCCGGTGCCGGTGGTCGCGGTCGTCCCCGCCGACCCGGACGATCCCCGCGGCGCCGGTTTCGCGGCCGGGTTCCTGCCGTTCGCGATGACCGGTGTGCTGGCCGGCGCCCTGCTGGCGCTCCTGGTGCGCGGCCGGGTCGCCCGGCTGGCGGGGCTGGTCGGCTACGCGGTCCTCGCCGGCGCGGCCGGCACCCTCGTCCTGCACGACTGGCTCGGCGTGATCGGCGGATCCCGGCTCGCCGAGGCGGCCGCCATCGGCCTCTTCGCGCTCGCCGCGGCGGGCACCGTGGCCGGGCTGGGCGCGGTGCTCGGCCGGCCCGGGATCGGCCTCGGCGCGCTGCTCGTGTTCCTGCTCGGCAACCCGCTGTCCGCCGTCTCCGCCGCGCCCGAACTGCTGCCGCAGCCGTGGGGCGCGATCGGCCAGTGGCTGCCGGTGGGCGCGGGCGGCACGCTGCTGCGGTCCACGGCGTTCTTCGACGGCGCCGGGGGCGGGCAGGCTGCCCTCGTCCTCGCCGGCTACGCCGTGGTCGGGCTGGCCCTCGTCCTGCTGGCCCGGGCGGCGGCGCCCGCCCGGCCGCAGGCGGGCGACCCGGCGGCCCGGGAGGCGCGGCCGGCGGCGGCCGCCCACTGAGGCTCCCGCGGCACGCCGCCGCCGGCCCCCCTACTACAACGTGTCGTTGATGGGGGAGGATGGGGCGCGTGGAAGCTCTGAGGCTGATCCTTCTCTACGTTCATCTCGTCGGGTTCGCGCTGCTGCTGGGCGGGTCGATCGCCCAGTACGCGAGCGGGCGGCTGCGGATCAACGCGGCCATGCTCTGGGGGTCCGTGATCCAGCTGCTGACCGGTATCGGGCTCGCGGCTCCGCTGCGTGACGGCGACGAGCCGTCACCGGCGAAGCTCGGCGTGAAGCTGGTGATCGCGCTGCTGATCTTCGTGATGGTCTTCTTCTCCCGGAAGCGGGAGGTGGTCAATCGCGGTCACTTCCTGGCGATCGTCGGGTTGACGCTGGTCAACGCGGCGGTGGCGGTCTTCTGGCGGTAACGTCCCCGGCAGCGGCACACCTCGGAACGGGACGTACGCGACACGACGGCGCACGCCTACCAACACGAAGAGTGATCTGCCCCACGCAACGGTTACGTAGGGGTAACAGCCGCTCAACAGTCGTGCACGATTGTCGGCCGGTGGGTGGGCGCGGGCGTACGCTCCCGTCCGTAATGTGAGACGCCGGCGGCAACAGCGCAGGCCGGTTCTAGGGCAGCCACCGCACAAGGCGCGGTGTGCGATGGGAAGGAGACGTCTTGCGCTCGGTGCGTGGGATGCGGATCGCCTCGATCGTGGCGGCGGGTGGGCTCGTACTGAGCGCCGCCGCGTGTGGCGAGGCGCCGGATGAGAACAACGGCGCCGGTGACGGTGGCAAGAAGTTCAGCGCCTGCATGGTGACCGACGTCGGCGGCATCGACGACAAGTCGTTCAACACCTCGGCGTGGAAGGGCCTCCAGGAGGCCAAGGCGGCCAACGACAACATCGACATCAAGTACGTGGCGTCGAAGGCCGAGGCCGACTACGAGCCGAACCTGACGCAGTTCGTCAACCAGAAGTGCGACTTCATCCTGGCCGTTGGTGGCCTGATGGAGAACGCCACCAAGAAGATCGCGCAGGCCAACCCGAACCAGCAGTTCGGCATCGTCGACGCGAACCCGGGTGTGGACAACATCTACCCGATGCAGTTCGACACCGCGCAGGCCGCGTTCCAGGCCGGTTACCTGGCCGCCGGGATGAGCAAGACCGGCAAGGTGGGCACCTACGGCGGCCTGCCGATCCCGCCGGTGACCATCTTCATGGACGGCTTCGTCGACGGCGTGGCGTACTACAACCAGGCCAAGGGCAAGAACGTCCAGGCGCTCGGCTGGAACAAGGAGACCCAGAAGGGCTCCTTCACCAACGACTTCGCCAAGCAGGACGAGGGCAAGAAGGTCTCCGACACCCTGGTCGCCCAGGGCGCGGACATCGTCATGCCGGTCGCCGGCGGCTCCGGCCTCGGCACCACCGCGGCCGCGAAGGCCTCGGGCGGCAAGTTCAGCACCATCTGGGTGGACGTCGACGGCTGCGAGAGCACCCCGGACTGCTCGGCGATCATGACCACGGTCGTCAAGAACATCCCGGACGCCGTCAAGGAGGCCGTGCTCAAGGCGGCCGGTGGCGAGAAGCTCCAGGCCAAGCCGGGCTTCGTGGGCACCCTGGCCAACAACGGCGTCTCCATCGCCCCGTACCACGACTTCGACGGCAAGGTTCCGGCCGAGCTGAAGGCCGAGGTCGACAAGATCAAGGCGGACATCGCCGCCGGCACCATCACCGTCACCTCCAAGGCTCAGCCGACCAAGTGACGGCCGGCCGATCCTCCCGGTGAGATCATCGGGGGGCCGGCGGGCAACAGCTACGACCGATCCGGCCGCTCCGGCTCCGCGGGACCCATCCGTCGGGCCGGGGCGGCCGATCGCGCACCACGGCGACCGGCCGGCCGATCGCGCCGAACGGCGGCTAGGCTGCACCATCGCTCGTATCCCAGACCATCGCTCCTATCCCCGGAGGTTGCGCTGAGACTCGAACTGCGCGGCATCACCAAGCGGTTCGGTGATCTGGTCGCCAACGACCACATCGACCTGACGGTGGAGCCAGGAGAGATCCACGCCCTGCTCGGCGAGAACGGCGCTGGCAAGTCGACCCTGATGAACGTGCTCTACGGGCTGTACCAGCCCGACGAGGGCGAGATCCTGGTCGACGGCAAGGCGTTGAAGCTGCGCGGGCCGTCCGACGCGATCGCGGCCGGGATCGGAATGGTGCACCAGCACTTCATGCTCGTGCCGGTCTTCACCGTCGCCGAGAACATCATGCTCGGCGCCGAGCAGGTCCGGGGCGGCATCGCCGGATTCCTGGACCGGCGGCGGGCCCGCCGGGAGGTCGTCGAGGTCTCCGAGCGGTACGGCCTGCGGGTCGACCCGGACGCGGTGGTCGAGGACCTGCCGGTCGGCATCCAGCAGCGCGTGGAGATCGTCAAGGCGCTCACCCGCGACGTCGACCTGCTCATCCTCGACGAGCCGACCGCGGTGCTCACCCCGCAGGAGACCGAGGAACTGCTCACGGTCATGCGGTCGCTCAAGGCCGCCGGGAAGTCGATCGTCTTCATCACCCACAAGCTGGGCGAGGTCAAGGCGATCGCCGACCGGATCACGGTGATCCGGCGCGGGAAGACCGTGGGCACGGCGTCCCCG
Organism: Micromonospora costi; assembly: GCF_003626655.1. Lineage (GTDB taxonomy): Bacteria > Actinomycetota > Actinomycetes > Mycobacteriales > Micromonosporaceae > Micromonospora > Micromonospora costi. The sequence continues at coordinate 1,732,164 of NZ_RBAN01000001.1, read as the reverse complement.
GACGCCAGCCGGGACGAGCTGGCCGCCCTGATGGTCGGCCGCAGCGTCCGCCTCACCGTGGAGAAGGCCCCGGCGGCGCCGGGCGAGCCGGTGCTCGAGGTCGCCGGCCTGGTGGTCGACGACGACCGGCAGATCCGCGCGGTCGACGGCATCGACCTCACCGTACGCGCGGGCGAGGTGCTGGGCGTGGCGGGCGTGCAGGGCAACGGCCAGACCGAGCTGATCGAGGCGATCATGGGTCTGCGTCCGGTGCTCGCCGGCTCGGTCACCCTCGACGGGGAGCGGATCGACGGCTGGTCCACCAAGAAGGTGCTCCGCGCCGGGGTGGGCTACGTGCCCGAGGACCGCAGCGTCGACGGGCTCGTCAAGGAGTTCAGCGTCGCCGAGAACCTGGTGCTGGACATCTACGACCGGCCGCCGTTCGCGGGAGGCCTCGCGCTCAAGCCGGACGCGATCGCGGCCTCGGCGAAGGAGCGGATCGCGCAGTTCGACGTCCGGACGTCCTCGGCCGAGGCGCCCGTGGGCACGCTCTCCGGCGGCAACCAGCAGAAGGTGATCGTGGCCCGGGAGCTGTCCCGGCCGCTGAAGCTCTTCATCGCCGCGCAGCCGACCCGTGGCGTCGACGTCGGGTCCATCGAGTTCATCCACAGCCGCGTCATCCGGGAGCGGGACATCGGCACCGCCGTCCTGGTGGTCTCCAGCGAGCTGGACGAGGTGCTCGGGCTGGCCGACCGGGTCGCGGTCATGTACCGCGGGCGGATCATCGGCATCGTCGGCCCGGACACCCCCCGTGAGCAGATCGGCCTGCTGATGGCCGGCGTCACCCCGGAGGTGGCGGCCGAGCAGACTGCCGGAGCGACCGACGACGACGCGGCGCCCGCCGAGGCCCCGCGGAGCGAGGACGAGGAATGACCAACCCGAACCCCCCGTCGGGCTCTCCGGACAAGGAGCCGGCGAGCGAGGCGCAGGCGGCCCAGAACGCGCTCGGCAACACCGAGCGGGCGGAGGCCGCGACCACACCGCAGGCGCAGACGGCGCAGGGCGGCACGCCGGAGCCCCGGCCCAGTCTGGGCCGGCTGTTCGTCGAGAACCTCTGGGCGGCCAACACCTTCACGGTCACGCTGCTGTCGCTGGTGCTGGCGATCGTGGTCGGCGGGATCCTGATGATCATTTCGGATCCGGACGTCCTCTCGACCTACTCCTACATCACCGCCCGCCCGTCGGACGCGCTGGAGTCCAGCTGGACGCTCGTGAGCGAGGCGTACGCCAACCTGTTCAAGGGCGCGGTCTTCGACCCCGAGACGTTCTCCGGCTGGCTGAACGGCAGCAACGGCTGGGAGGCGGTGTTCGCGCCGATCTCCGAGACGCTCACCTACACCGCCCCGCTGGTCTTCACCGGCCTGTCGGTGGCGCTCGCCTTCCGGGGCGGCCTGTTCAACATCGGCGCACAGGGCCAGGCCACCATCGGCGTGATCCTCGCCGCGCTGGCCGGCTTCCTGCTGCCGCTCCCGCCCGGCCTGCACCTGCTCGTCGCGGTGCTCGCGGGCGCCCTCGGCGGTGCCGTGTGGGGCTTCGTCCCGGGCATCCTCAAGGCGCGTACGGGCGCCCACGAGGTGATCATCACGATCATGCTCAACTACGTGGCCACGTACTTCCTGACCTGGCTCATCGTGCAGAACGGGGTGCAGGACCCGACCCGGACGGACGCGATCAGCAAGGCCGTGGACCCGTCGGCCCAGTTCCCCCGGCTGCTCGGCGACAACCTGCGGGTGCACGCCGGCATCCTGCTCGCGGTGCTGGCCACCTGGGCGGTGGCGTGGCTGCTCAACCGGTCCACGCTCGGCTTCGAGCTGCGGGCCGTGGGCGCCAACCCCGACGCCGCCCGTACCGCCGGCATCAGCGTCACCCGGACGTTCGTGCTCATCATGGTCTTCGCGGGTCTCCTCGCCGGCCTGGGCGGCTCGAACATGGTGCTCGGCTCGACCGCCAGCGCGCTCACCCCGCTGGTCGTGGCCCAGATCGGCTTCGACGGCATCCTGGTGGCGCTGCTCGGCCGCCTGAAGCCGTGGGGTGTGGCGCTCGCCGCGCTGCTCTTCGGCGCGTTGCAGGCCGGCGGTAACCGGATGCAGTCGTACTCGGGCATCTCGCTGGAGCTGGTCACCGTGCTCCAGGCGCTGATCGTCATCTTCATCGCCGCGCCGGCCCTGGTGAAGGCGATCTTCCAGCTCCGGGCCGCACGGGCCGCCCGGTTGCAGACGAGCCTGGCGAAGGGCTGGTAACTCATGTCCACCATGGCTGTCCCCGACGTGGCGGTCGCCGCGGTCGACCAGGGATTCTGGACCCGTAGCCGCAAGGCCGGCCTCGTGCTGCTGGCGCTCGGCCTGCTGGCGGCGGTGCTCTTCGGTGCGCTCGCCACCGACCAGCAGGCCCGGTTCACGCTCAGCGAGGACGCCGCCGGCGCCGCCCTGGAGATCAACGGCACGGTCGGCGCCATCCTCTTCGGCGCGATCGCGGCCGCCGCCGGCGCGGCGCTGCTCGCCGGGCCGCCGAAGCGTTGGTTCCTTCCGGTGCTCGGCGTCGGGCTGGTCGGTTTCGTGCTGTCCTTCCTGTGCTGGCAGGTCTCCGCGGCCCCCGCGGGGCAGAACTTCATGCCGCTGGTCAACATCCTCCGGGGCACGTTCATCCTGGCCCTGCCCCTGATCTTCGGCGCGCTCGCCGGCGTGCTCTGCGAGCGGTCCGGTGTGGTCAACGTGGCCATCGAGGGGCAGTTGCTGATGGGCGCGTTCAGCGGCGCCCTCTTCGGCAGCATCTCCGGCAGCGTCTGGGTCGGCCTCGTGGCCGCGGCGATCGGCGGCGCGGTCATCTCCCTGCTGCTGGCCGTCTTCTCGATCCGTTACCTGGTCGACCAGACGGTCATGGGCATCGTGCTGAACCTGCTCGCGGTGGGCGTCACCGGCTTCCTCTACGAGCGGCTGATGCAGACCAACGCGGAGCGCTACAACAGCGCGCCCCGGTTCAGCAACTGGGAGATCCCGCTGCTCAAGGACATCCCGGTGCTCGGCCCGGCGCTGTTCCGGGGCAACATCTTCCTCTACCTCGGCCTGCTGCTCGTGCTGGTGATCCACCTCGGACTGTTCCGTACCCGGTGGGGTCTGCGGACCCGCTCGGTCGGCGAGCACCCGACCGCCGCCGACACCCTCGGCGTCCGGGTGCTCCGGGTTCGCTACCGCAACGTGCTGCTGGCCGGCGTGGTCGCCGGCATCGGCGGAGCCTCGTACACGCTGGCGCTCTACTCGTTCACCAAGAACATGATCGGCGGCAAGGGCTTCATCGCGCTGGCGGCGCTGATCTTCGGCCGGTGGAACCCGACGGGCGCACTGCTGGCCGCGCTGTTCTTCGGCTTCGCCGACCAGCTCGCCACCTACCTGGGCGCGATCAACAGTGTGATCCCGAGCCAGTTCCTGGCCATGCTGCCCTACCTGGCCACGATCCTGGCCGTGGCCGGCCTGGTCGGCAGGGTGCGGGCACCCGCCGCCGACGGCAAGCCGTACGTCAAGGGCTGACAGGGGGAGCACCACATGGAGATCGACTGGGCCGGGCTGCGCGCCGCCGCCACCGAGGTGATGCGGCACGCGTACGTGCCGTACTCGAAGTTCCCGGTCGGGGCCGCCGCCCTGGTCGACGACGGCCGCGTCGTGGTCGGCTGCAACGTGGAGAACGCCGCGTACGGCGTGGTGCTCTGCGCCGAGTGCGGCGTGGTCTCGTCGCTGCACGCCACCGGCGGTGGCCGGATCGTCGCCCTGTCCTGCGTCGACGCGACCGGCGAGCCGTTAATGCCGTGCGGCCGGTGCCGGCAGCTGCTCTGGGAGAACGGCGGCCCCGAGTGCCTCATCGAGGCGAAGGGCCGCCCGCTGCGGATGGCCGAGCTGCTGCCGCACGCGTTCGGGGTCGAGGACCTGGAGGCGGTGACCGGCGAGACGCCGCTGCCGGTGGTTCCGGAGCGGCTGGCGTCGTGGCGGGGCCGCGGCACCGTCTTCGTCCACCCGGACCTCTCCGCCGGTCAGCAGGTCTGGACGGCGTACTGGGAGCGGTCCGCCGGCGACGACGCGGACGCCGAGACCGGTGTGCTGGAGGAGGGCCCCAGCTGGGACGACCCGGCCGAGGCCATCACCTGGGGGCTGGCCCGTACGCCGCGGGTGGTCGTGGTGGACGCGACCGGCACCATCTTCTGGGCGGGTGAGGGCGAGCCGCCGCTGGAGATCCCGGTCCGGTGGTCCGGTTCTTGAGCGTGCCTGAGCTTCGAGGCCCCGGCCCGTCGTGGTCGTCCTCCGCGGACCAGTGACGGCGGAGTCTTGGCTTCGCCGGCTGGGGTACGCCGGTCGGCTGTCAGTAAGGACTGTGAGGAATTCTGGTGGGTGCTTTTACTGCCGTTGACGTCATCCGGACCAAGCGGGACGGGGGTGTGCTGTCGGACGCGCAGATCGACTGGGTGGTCGACGCGTACACCCGGGGCGTGGTCGCCGACGAGCAGATGTCGGCGCTCGCCATGGCGATCCTGCTGCGCGGCATGACCGGCCCGGAGATCGCCCGGTGGACCGCCGCGATGATCGCGAGTGGTGAGCGGCTGGACCTGTCCGCCGTCGAGCGGCCGACCGTGGACAAGCACTCGACCGGCGGCGTCGGCGACAAGATCACGCTGCCGCTCACTCCGCTGGTGGCGGCCTGCGGCGCGGCCGTACCGCAGTTGAGCGGGCGCGGCCTCGGGCACACCGGCGGCACGCTGGACAAGCTCGAGTCGATCCCGGGCTGGCGGGCCGCGCTCAGCAACGACGAGTTCATCGCCCAGCTCCGCGAGGTGGGCGCCGTGATCTGCGCGGCCGGCGCCGGGCTCGCGCCGGCCGACCGGAAGCTGTACGCGCTGCGCGACGTGACCGGCACGGTCGAGGCCATCCCGCTGATCGCCAGCTCCATCATGAGCAAGAAGATCGCCGAGGGCACCGGTGCGCTCGTCCTCGACGTGAAGGTCGGCTCGGGCGCGTTCATGAAGTCCGTCGAGCACGCCCGTGAGCTGGCCCGGACGATGGTCGAGCTGGGCGGCGCGCACGGCGTGCGGACGGTCGCGCTGCTCACCGACATGTCCACCCCGCTCGGCCTCGCCATCGGCAACGGCGTCGAGGTGACCGAGTCGGTCGAGGTGCTGGCCGGCGGCGGCCCCGCCGACGTGGTGGAGCTGACCCTGGCCCTCGCCCGGGAGATGCTGGACGCGGCCGGCCTGCCGGACGCCGACCCGCAGGCGGCGCTGCGCGACGGGCGTGCCATGGACGCCTGGCGCGCGATGATCCGAGCCCAGGGCGGCGACCCGGACGCGCCGCTGCCGAGCGCGCCCGAGGTCGAGGTGGTGCGGGCGGCGGCCGACGGGTTCGTGGAGTCGGTCGACGCGTACGCCATGGGTGTGGCCGCCTGGCGGCTCGGCGCCGGGCGGGCGCGCAAGGAGGACCCGGTCAGCGTCCCCGCCGGCGTGCTGCTGCACAAGCGGCCCGGTGACCCGGTGCGGGCCGGTGACCCGCTCTACGAGCTGCGGGCCGAGGAACCCGACCGGATTCCCGCCGCGCTGGCCGAGGCGGCCCGCGCGGTGCGGATCTCGCCGGCCGCTCCCGCCGCGACGCCGCTGGTGATCGAGCGGATCGGCTGACCGGGCGGGCGGGGCGGCGTGGTGCCGATCACGCGGGAGGGCTATCCTCCCTGGCCAGGGGGGACCACCGGCGCCGCGCCGCCGCGAGCAAGGGAAACGCCGTGACCGTACCTGCCCCCGACCCACGTGAGGTGCGTGAGGCGAGCCTGGACGAGCTGTCCCGGCTCGGCCTGCCGCTGCCGCCGCCGCAGTTCCCGCTGGTCTGGGAGCCGGGCGACCAGATCGAGCTCCGTCCCACGGCGGAGATCGAGGCGCGGATCGCCGTGCTCCACCTGATCCTGGCCCGCTGCTTCGGGATGCCGCCGCAGGCCGCCATGAGCTGGCTGCTCGCCTCGCACCTCGTGGAGATGGTCACTCCGCCGGAATGGCAGTTCGTCACCGGCAGCAAGGGCGACCACCGGTCCTTCGTGCTGCACCACGACGCGCTGTTCTCGCTGGCCTGGGTGGTCGGCCTCACCAAGCAGCTCGACCCGACGCTGCCGGTCGACGAGCGCCTGGTCGAACGGATGCCGCACATCGCCGACGGGGAGACGTTCGCCCAGTGGCGGTCCCGGATCCTCGCGGCTCCGCAGCATCCCGCCGACGCGGCGGCACTCCTCGACCTGCACTACTGCCTCGACTGGGCGTACCTGGAGCTGGAACGGCACGGGCGCATCCCGCCCGGCCTGGTCGACGCGAACGCGATCGGCCAGCGGCGGTGGGCGCTGGAGTGGGCCGTGGTGCTGCGCGGGCCGTACCACGACGAACCCCCCGGCTGGGAAGAGGTGGACCTCTCCACCTGACCGGTCAGCGCGGCACGGGCCGCCACACGGCGAGCCGGACGGCCGCGGTGACCCGTACCGGCTCGGCCAACGCCGCGACGCGGGCGGCCAGCCCGGCCGGGTCGGTGTGCCAGGCGCTCGGGCCCATGCCGACCAGCGTCGCCACCTCGGGCCCGGTCAGCGCCAGCTCGCGGCGGTGCACCGACGTGCTCTCCCGGACGAAGTCCCCGCCCAGGCTGCCGGCCACCCGGTCCTCCTTGGCCGGGTCGACCCGGAGCAGACCGAGCGGGCCCACCAGCTCGGTGAGGTGGTCCGCGGCCGGCGTCACCACGAGCAGCGCCCCGGCCGGGTCCAGCACGCGGCGGAACTCGGCGCCGTTGCGCGGCGCGAAGACGTTCAGCAGCAGCGCGGCCGCGCCGTCGGCGACCGGCAGCCGCTGCCAGGTGTCGGCCAGCGCGGCGGCCGCCCGGGGATGAGCGCGGGCGGCCCGGCGCAGCGCCGGCTTCGACACGTCCAGCGCCAGACCCACGGCGTCCGGTAGGGCCGCCAGCACCGCCGCGAGGTGCCGGCCCGTCCCGGCACCGGCGTCCACCACCAGGGGGTACGCCCCGGCGGCCGGCCCGGTCAGGGCCACCGCAGCCTCGGCGAGGGCCGTCGAGATCAGGTCGTAGTGGCCGGCGGCCAGGAAGTCGGTGCGGGCGGCGACCATCTCGGGCGTGTCGCCCGGGTGGGGTGCGCGGCCGGCGAGCAGGTTCACGTATCCCTGGCGGGCCACGTCGAAGCTGTGCCGGCGCGGGCAGCGCAGCGCGGTGGCGCTGCCGGCGGTCGCCTCGGCCAGCGGCTCGCCGCAGACCGGGCAGCGCAACCGGTCGAGGATGCGGGGGTCCACGTCCACCACGGTAGGCCCACCGGCGGGCGAGCGGTGCGGGCGGTCGGCCCGAGCAGCGCGCGGGTCAGCCGGGCCTCCAGGTGGATCAGCCCGCGAGGCAGCTGGCACGCGACGGCCGCCACGAGCAGCCCGGCGAGCGCGCCGAGCCAGGCGGTGCCGGGGGAGTCGATCGGGACACCGAGGTAGGCCCCGATCAGGCCGGGCCGGAGCTCGTACAGCACCGGGAGTGCCAGGCCCTGCGCCGCGCCCAGCCAGAACGCCACCGGCAGCAGCACCGCGACCAGGCTGAACGGGAGGGCGACGAGCTGGAAGAGCAGGTCCCGGTAGGCGGCCGGGTCGGTGAGCAGCACCCGGAGCCGGGCGCCGAGCGAGCCGGCCGCCGGCCGGTACGGCGCGGCCACCGGCGCCCCGGACACCCGCCGGCGTTGCCGGTCGAGCACGGCCCGGGACCGGGTGACCGCCCGGTCGAGCAGCGGCAGGCCGACGCCGACCACGGTCACCGCGGCGGAGGCCAGGGTCGCGACGGCGAGCAGTGCGGCGGCCAGCGCGACGGGCACCCCGGTCAGCAGGTGACGCACGTCCCGTACCGCCTGGCGTGCGATGCTCACCGGTTCCTCGTCGCAGCGGGCGCCCACCGGCCCGGACCACGGAGGTGCCGCCGCCGATCCGCCGGCCCCCGTCACCACCGTGGTCTCCATCGCCGCCTCCGCCCGTGACCCGATGTCTCGACGGTAGGCGGGGGACGGGGTTCGTTCGATGGTGCCGACACGACAGTTGACGGTGGTGCTGGCACCACCTCCGACCCGGTGGATCACCGCAGGCCGGCCGGCGCGCGGGTGGCGGCCGTGACACCCGGCGGCGGTACGGGCGCGGTGCCCGCGACGTCTGACTAGGGTCTGAGCATGGTCGCGACTATCCGGTACGAGGACATCGTCAAGGTCCCCAAGGCGTTGCTGCACGACCACCTCGACGGTGGCCTCCGCCCCGCGACGGTCGTCGAGCTGGCGGCGGAGGTGGGTCACGAGCTGCCGACCACCGACCCCGAGGCGCTCGGGCGCTGGTTCGTGGCAGCCGCCGACTCCGGCTCGCTGGAGCGCTACCTGGAGACGTTCGCCCACACGGTGGCCGTGATGCAGACGGCGTCGGCGTTGCGCCGGGTGGCCGCGGAGTGCGCGCTCGACCTGGCCGCCGACGGGGTGGTGTACGCCGAGGTGCGCTTCGCGCCCGAGCAGCACCTGGAGCGGGACCTCTCGCTGGACGAGGTGGTCGAGGCGGTGCTGGCCGGGTTCGCCGAGGGCAGCGCGCTGGCGGCGGCGGCCGGCACCCCGATCCGGGTGGGCACGCTGCTCACCGCGATGCGGCACGCCGCGCGCTCCCAGGAGATCGCCGAACTCGCCGTGCGGCACCGGGACGCCGGGGTGGTGGGCTTCGACATCGCCGGCGCGGAGGCGGGCTTCCCGCCCACCCGGCACCTGGACGCCTTCGAGTACCTCCAGCGGGAGAACTTCCACTTCACCATCCACGCCGGTGAGGCGTTCGGGCTGCCGTCGATCTGGCAGGCGATCCAGTGGTGCGGCGCCGACCGGTTGGGTCACGGCGTCCGGATCGTCGACGACATCAGCACCGAGGGGCCCGAGCCGGTGCTCGGACGGCTGGCCGCGTACGTGCGGGACAAGCGGATCCCGCTGGAGCTGTGCCCGTCCTCCAACGTGCAGACGGGCGCCGCGCCCTCGATCGTCGACCACCCCATCGGGCTCCTGCGTGACCTGCGCTTCCGGGTGACGGTCAACACGGACAACCGGCTGATGAGCGGCACCTCGATGTCGCGGGAGATGGCGTTGCTGGTGGACGCGTTCGGCTACGGCTGGGCGGAGCTGCGATGGCTCACGATCAACGCGATGAAGAGCGCGTTCATCCCGTTCGACGAGCGGCTGCGGATCATCGACGAGGTGATCAAGCCGGCCTACGCGGCGCTGCTGCTCCCGGACTGACCGGACCGGTGCGGGTGGCCGGCGAGCAGACCGGCCACCCGGTGCAGCACCTCCCGGCCGCGCGCCGCCTCGGCACCGAGGCCGGTCTGCCGGCGTAGCACGGCGGGTTCGGCGCGCAGCAGCGCCACGCCGCGCTGGATGAGCACCCGGGGCGCCTTGCGCTGCTCGGAGAGGTCGCGGGCGAGCCGGCGGAGGAAGGTCGCGCCGCGGGGCCGGCGCAGCGCGTACGCCCCGGCGAGCAGTCCGCGCCGGCGGCACTCGGCGACAATGTCGGCGGCGAAAATCCCTTCGGCCACAAAAAGTGGCGATCCGGCTATCTCAAATGTCCGGGTGGACACCCGGCGGTCCGCGCCTATCGCGTAAACCGGCACTTCGGCCCGACCCTCGCAGGCGAGGCGAGCAATCGTTTCCACGGCGGCTTCGGCGTCCCACGACAACGGCGACTCCCAGTCCACCTGGCCGTTTCGTCGTGGCAACGTAGGGTCATCGCCGTCCTTGTAGAAGTCGTCCAGGCAGAGCACCGGAAGGCCGGTTTGCTGTGCTATGTACGACTTTCCAGAGCCGGAGGGGCCGGCGAGGAGGACGACGCGGTGCGGATGTTCCATTACCTTCAGTGACTCCGGCCAGACGGACTGCTATCAAATCGCATCAACATCTCATCACACCATCGGCGGCGGCCAACCTGGGCTTTCCTCTTGCCGGGCGTCGTGATGGAATCTCGGGGGTCCGACCCGCCGGGTCGGTCGCTGGGCGTTGCCCGGGCAACGCGCGGACGCTGTAATCGCGAGGGCGGTGACGTGAGCAAACGGCCAAAGACGGCGGGCTCCTTCCTGTCGCGGCTGCGCCAGCCGGCCAGCCGACTCCGGGACATGCCGATCTGGTCCAAGCTCGGTCTCATCATGATCGTGCCGACCATCGCCACGGTCGTTGTGGGCACCAACGGTCTGGTCGACCACCTGGAGACGCTCAACAATGCCAACCGGGCCGGTGACCTGGCCAACCTCTCCGGCTACTCGGGTGACCTGATCGACACACTGCAGGACGAGCGGACGACCGCCGTGCTGCTGCTCGTGTCGCAACCGGGCCAGACCCGGGCCCAGTACCAGGAGGCCTACAACCGGGTCAACTCCCGGGTGGACCAGTCCAAGGCCCCCTACCTGCGGCAGCGCGCCGGCGTCGAGGACCTGCCCGCCAGCATGGAGGGCCTGCTCGACGAGATCGACCAGAGCCTGACCGACCTGCCCGGTATCCGCAGCCAGGTCTACAACGGCAAGCTGCGGCCGACCGACGCGACCCAGGCGTACGAGGGTCTGATCACCGACCTGCTCGCCATCCGCGACTCGGCCACCCAGCTCGCCGGCGACAACGACCTGAGCGACCGGATGCGTGCCGCCGCCGCGGTGGCGCGGGAGAAGGAGTTCCTCTCCCTGCGCCGTGTGGTGGTGCACCGGGCCCTCGCGCAGAAGCAGTTGACGCCGGTGCTGCGCACCGAGTACATCGCGAGCGGCACGGGCCAGGACCAGGCCGTGCAGAACTTCAAGGCCGTGGCGAGCGAGGAAGAGGCGCGCTTCCACGACCAGACCGTCGCCGGCGGCGACCGGCGTGAGGCCGAGCGCTACGTCGGCTGGATCAACGGCAACACCAACGGCAGCATGGCCGGTGCCCCGTTCGGGCCCGACCAGTGGGACTCAGCCATGGTCGCCAACGCCAAGCTGATCCGCTCGGTCGAGACGAAGCTCGACGGCGACGTGGTCCGCCAGGCCGAGAGCATCCGCTCCGGCGTGCAGCGGCAGGTGTTCCTCGAGACCGGCCTGCTGCTCAGCATGCTGCTGCTGGCCATCCTCTTCGCCTACCTGGTGGCCCGTTCGATGGCCCGTTCGCTGCGCGAGCTGCGCCAGGGCGCGCTCTCGGTGGCCCAGTACGGCCTGCCGCAGGCCGTAGCCCGGCTGCGGGATCCGCAGGTCACCGGTCAGCTCTCCCCGGCCCAACTGGCCAACCAGATCGCCGAGCCACTGCCGGTGCGCAGCAAGGACGAGTTCGGCCAGGTGACCGAGGCGTTCAACGCCGTCCACCTGGAAGCCGTCCGCACCGCCGCCGAGCAGGCCGCGCTCCGCGCGTCCGTCGCGACGATGTTCGTGAACCTCGCCCGCCGGTCGCAGATCCTGGTCGACCGCCTGATCGGTCACCTCGACCGGCTGGAGCGCGGCGAGGAGGACCCGGACCGGCTGGCCGAGCTGTTCCAGCTCGACCACCTGGCCACCCGGATGCGCCGCAACGACGAGAACCTGCTGGTGCTCGCCGGCGCCGACTCCACCCGCGTCCAGCGGGAGCCGGCCGCGCTCATCGACGTGCTGCGCGCCGCCCAGTCCGAGGTCGAGCACTACACCCGGATCGAGTTCGGCGTGATCGACCGGGACATCGAGATCGCGGCGCACGCGGTCAACGACCTGGTGCACCTGGTCGCCGAGCTGTTCGACAACGCCACCGCGTTCTCGCCGCCGGACTCGCAGGTGATGGTCGAGGCCCGCCGGGTCGGCGACCGCGCCTCGCTCTACGTCGAGGACCGCGGCATCGGCATCAGCGCCGACCAGCTGCACGAACTCAACGAGCGGCTCGCCACGCCGCCGCAGGTGGACGTGGCCGTCTCCCGGATGATGGGTCTCGTCGTGGTCGCCCGGCTGGCGTCCCGGCACGGCGTCCGGGTGGAGCTGCGCCCCGGCGCCGACCGCGGCACCGTGGCCGACGTCACGCTGCCCACCTCGGTCCTGGTGCCCCGGGCGCTCTCCGGCCGGGCGCCGGGGCAGCCTCCGGCCCTGCCCGCACCCGCCGGTGGCCCGCCGTCGACCGGCTCCGGGCCGGCCTTCGGCGCGCTGCCCGCGCTGGGCGCCCGCCAGAGCGAGTCCGGCAACCAGGTCACCCTCGGCGGGCGTTCGTTCGATCCCGCGTCGCGCAACGGCACCGGCGCACCGACCGCGGCCGGCGCGGGTCGTGGCATGCCGGCCTGGTCCGACCTGACCGGCGCGAGCGCCGCCAACGGCGCCGGCCCGTTCGCCCCGCGCGCGAACAACGGCCAGTCGATCGACCCGCTGCCCCAGCGGCGCTCGGGCGACGGCGAGCCGGTCAACGGCCAGCCGACCGCCATCCCGCGGCAGCTGCCCAGCAGCCCGGAGGCGCCGTACTCGCCGCCGCCGGTCTCCGCGCCGCCGCTGCCGCCGGTCTCGGGCGGCCCGGTGTCCGGCTCGCCGGTCTCCGCGCAGCCGTACTCGGGTCCGCCTGTGTCGGCCGCGCCGTACGCCGGCCCGCCGACCTCCGCCTCGCCGTACGCGGGCGCGCCGACCTCCGCGTCGCCGTACGGCGGCCCGCCGGTCTCCGCGCAGCCGTACTCGGCGCCGCCGGTCTCGGCGCAGCCCTACTCGGCTCCGCCGGCCGGCCAGCCGTACTCGGCGCCGCCCGCCACGCAGTCGTATGCCGCGCCGCCCGCCACGCAGTCGTACCCGGCGCCGCCGGCCGCCGGCCAACCGGTTCCGCCGCAGTCGGCGAACCCGCTGCCGACCCGGCCGACGCCGAGCGCCGCGGCACCGCCGCCGGCCTGGCCGCCGGTGGCCGGTGCGGAGCGTGACGCGGCCACGCCGCCGGTGCCCGAGCGTCTCTCCGCCGCTCTGGACATGACCACCGAGCTGCCGCGGGTGCCGCGGCCCGGCACGGAGGCCCCGCAGGCCGCCGCGCCGGCGCCGGCCCCGGCGGTGCCCGCGCCGGCCCCCGCGCCGCAGGCGCAGGCCCGCCCCGCGCAGGCCCCGCAGGCTCCGAACCAGCAGCGGTACGCGGACGAGACGATGGAGCTGCCGATCTTCCGGGAGCTCGAGTCGGCCTGGTTCCGCACCCGCCGGCCGGGGCCGGAGGAGTCGGCCGGCGCCGCGAAGCCGGCGGCCACGAACGGTGCCCCGACCCAGCAGTTCGCCGCGGTCGACGCCACCGGTCACGCCGTCCAGAAGACACCACCCGGGACGACAGGTAACGCACCGATGGCAGACACTCCGACGGGCGCGGGGGCGCCACGGGAGAGCGGGTCGACCGCGAACGGGGGCCGCCGGCCCACGATCGCCGAGAGCCTGCCCACCCGCCGGCCCTCGCAGCAGACCAACGGTTGGCAGACCGCTGCCGACGACGGGTGGCGGGCCGCCTCGGCGGCCACCGACGTGCCGGTGCGGTCGACCACCCCGACGGGGTTGCCGAAGCGCACCCCGATGGCGCAGCTGGTTCCGGGCGCGGTGGAGAAGCCCTCCACGTCCGTCCAGAAGCGCACCCCGGAGGGCGTTCGCGGTCTGCTCTCCGCCTACCACCGGGGCGTGCAGCGGGGGCGTACCAACCCCTCGGAGGGCAACCCGACCAGCCCGGAGGCGACTCCGGGAGGGCAGCAATCCTCGCAGTCTGACTCAGGCCCAGTGGCCGGGAGCGGGCAGAAGGAGCAAGAAGGATGACTAGTACGCAGGATCTCGGTTGGCTGCTCGCCAACTTCGCCGACCGGGTGCCGGGGGTCGCGCACGCGGTCGCCGTCTCGGCGGACGGCCTGCTCCTCGCGGCGTCACGGGACCTTCCGCGTGACCGGGCGGACCAGCTGGCCGCGATCGCGTCCGGCCTGGTCAGCCTGACCCAGGGCGCGGCCCGCTGCTTCGAGGGCGGGGCGGTGTTGCAGACAGTCGTGGAGATGGACAATGGCTTCCTGTTCCTGATGTCCATCTCGGACGGCTCGTCGTTCGCGGTCCTCGCCGCCCGCAGCTGCGACGTCGGGCAGGTCGGTTACGAGATGGCGTTGCTCGTCGACCGGGTCGGCGACGCGCTGACCCCGCAGCCGCGTGCGGCCGCGGGAATGCTGGGCTGACATCCTGCTGACGGAGGTCGGCGGGGCAGCAACGACGAGACGGGCTCCATCGCGTGGAGCCGGTGCCGGGTGCGAAGGAGGTGAGCGGCGACATGGCCGATCGTGACGAACCGACCGGCGCGTTGGTCCGTCCATACGCCGTGACCCGTGGTCGTACCCGCCCCCGGCTCGACATCGCGCTGGAGGCACTCGTCGAGACGACGGTGCGCGGCCGGGCCGCTGCCAACGGCAGCAGTGGCCAGGGCCGCGAGCACCAGTACATCGCCGCGCTGTGTGACGGACGCGTGCAGTCGCTCGCCGAGATCGCGGCGCGGATGCAGCTACCGCTCGGTGTGGCCCGGGTGCTCATCGCCGACATGGCGACGGACGGCCTGGTCGCGGTCCACGAGCCGACCATCCTGGACGACTCGAACGACGCGGTGGGCACTGAACTGCTGGAGAGGGTGCTGAGTGGACTTCGCAGGCTCTGACATGTCGCACCGCCCGCCGACCCCGAGCGGGCGCGTGACGTCGGCGAAGATCGTTATCGCCGGTGGATTCGGCGTCGGCAAGACGACGCTGGTCGGCTCGGTCTCGGAGATCACGCCGCTGACCACGGAGGCGATCATGACCTCCGCCGGCGTGGGCGTCGACGACACCCGGCAGGTGCCGGGCAAGGCGACGACCACGGTTGCCATGGACTTCGGCCGCATCACGATCGACCGTGACCTGATCCTGTACCTGTTCGGTACGCCCGGTCAGACGCGGTTCTGGTTCATGTGGGACGAGCTGGTGCGTGGTGCTATCGGCGCCGTCGTGCTGGTGGACACCCGCCGGCTGGCCGACTGCTTCGCGGCGATCGACTTCTTCGAGCACCGGCGGCTGCCGTACCTGGTGGCCATCAACTGCTTCGACGGGATGCAGTACCACGACCCGCAGGACGTCCGGGAGGCGCTCGCCATCTCCCCGGACGTGCCCGTCGTGGCCTGCGACGCCCGCAACCGGGAGTCGACCAAGCACGTGCTCATCTCGCTGGTCGAGTACGTGCTCACCATGCGGCGCTCCCGGGCGGTCGCCCCGGCCTGACCGGCCTCGTCGATGCGCCCGGTGCGGCTGGAGCCGCACCGGGCGCTCGCCGCTGCCCACCCCACCCCACCCCCGCGCGCCCTCGCCTCCTGCCGGTGATCAAGAGGTTTGCGTCAGTTCCTCGCTGGAATCTGACGCAAACCTCTTGATCACCGCTGCTCGCGCCAGCGGGCGCGGGCGGGTCGGCGGATCGGCGGGTCGGGCGGTATGCGGGGGAACGTGAAGAGCCCCTGCCCGGTCCGGCGGGATGACCTGCCGGGCCCCGGGCAGGGGCTCGTCGCGTGGAATCAGGAACGGTAGCCGGCGGAGCGGTACTCGTACTCGCGGTCGTCGTCGCGGTCACCGTGGTCGCGGCTGAAGTCCCAGCCGCCCGCCGCCTCCCGGCCCGGACGCCCGCCGACCGCGAAGCCGCCGATCTCCTGGCCGCGTCGCCAGCCGCGGAAGTAGCCCGTCGTGTTCTCGGCGAGGCTGGCGGCGTCCCGCACGATCCGCAGTGGACGCTCCTCACGCAACGGTGAACCGGGCACCAGGTTGGCCTGCGGCACGCGCTTGGGGAGACCGGTCTTGGTCTCCGAGCCCACGACCGGGCGTGCCGCCTGCTCGGCGGCCTGCCAGCCGGTGTCGGCCATGCTCGACCACTCCAGGTCCACCTCGTCGGTGTGCCCGACGAACCACGCGGACTTCGCCTGGGCGAAGATCAGCAGGTCGCCGTCACCGCTCTCGTCGGCCACCGGCGGCGGCCGGTGCTCGACGGGTGGCGGTGGCCGGTGCTCGACCGGCGGCGGTGGCCGGTGTTCCACGGGCGGACGCTCCGAGCGGGCCGCGGCGCGGCCGTTGCGGCCGGGCTCCGCACCGTCGACGAGTCGCAGCGACGGCGTCTCCAGCTGCGGATCGGTGTTCTCCCGCAGCGCCCGGTCGGCCAGCGGCGGCGGCTCCACGAGCCGCAGCATCGGCGGTTCCTGGGGCAGGTCGTCGGCGAGCCACGGCGGGGTGACCCGACCCTCGCCCGTTCCCGGGTCGGTGGGCGCGTCGACGCCGTGCCCACCGTAGGAGTAGGCCACCGGGTTGTTGGCCGAACTGTCGGCCGGGTCTTCCGGGTTGTTGACGAGCGGCCAGTTGGCGCGGGAGCCGGGCGCCGCCGACTCCTGGTCGGGCCGGGGCGTGGGTACGGGAATGCTGAGGTCGGTGACGCTGAAGCCACCGGTGGGCTGCTCGGCCGCCCCGTTGGTCTTCGGCCGCGGCGGGATCACCGTGCGCTGCCGCTCGGCGCGGGCGCTGTTGATGGCCGCCGTCGTGAGCGTGGGCCGGAAGGGCTCGCCCGCCTCCGCGGGGGGCACCTTGCCGCGCTGGGAGGGGGCGATCGGCGTGATGCCGGGCGGCGGGGGCGGCGGAGCGGAGACCGGCCGGTTCGTCGGCGCGTCGATCTGGCTCGGCGTGGGCTCGCCGCGCCCGGGCGGCGCGGAGACCGAAGGCCCGGCCACCGCGGCCGGCGTCATCGGTGCGGGTGCGACGGGCGGCGGAGTGACCGGTGCGGGTGCGACCGGTGGCGGCCCGAGCGGACGCGGCGCCGGCGGGTTGCCGCCGGAAACGGGCTCGGGGCGGCTGCGCCGGCCGCCCGAGGGCGCCGGCTCGGCGGCGCCGGGACGGAGCGTACGGAGCCCGCCGGTCGTGCCGGTGAGGCCGGGAAGGTCGCCCACCGGCTCGCCACGGCGCGCAGCGGCCCGTCGGCCGGGCGCGGGAGCCGGTGTGGTGACCCGCGCGTTGAGAGCGCCCACGAGCGCGTCGCAGCCGGCGTCGCAGGCCCGGACCGACGCCACGGCCTGCCGGACGGTCTCGGCCACCGCTGAGGTGAGCGCACGGTTGACCGTGGCGCGCCGGGGCGTCTCGGAGATGGCGACCCGCAGGGCCGTGACCGCCTCGTCGATCTCCTCGGCGGAGGCCACGCCGTCGGCGGCGAGGTGCGCGGCGATCGCGTCCGGGGCGACCGAGACCTCGCGCCCGCGGGCGACGGTGCCGGCGAGCATGCCGGGCTCCGGAAGCGCGTCGAGCACGGCCAGCGGGATCGGCTCGGCCGGATCCGGGTACGCGCGCAGCGCCGCCGGGTAGAGCTCCCGGAGCACCTCGCGCAGCGCCACGGCGGCGGAGTGCCGGCCGCTGGCCAGGGCGGCATGCGCGGCGAGGACCTGCTTGTAGCCGGCGAGGTCCCGGGGGGCGGGAAGGGTCACCGCGGAGAGCGCGCCGGCCTGCAACGCCCGGGCGAGGCCGACGGCCCGCCGCTCGGCGGGCGGGGACTGCATCTCCTCCAGGGAGTCGTCGTCGGCGAACCGCTCGGCGAAGTCGTCGACCGAGTCGTCGTCGGCGATGGCCAGGGGACGCCCGGCCGCACTGAGCAGCGAGGTGACCGTGTGGTCGTCGCTGTCGGCGGCGATTGCCGCACCGCTCGGCCCGCCCGACCGCTCCACGAGCAGCGCGACCAGCCGGGCGTAGCCGGCCGGCTCGTCGCCGATCTCGCAGACATGCAGCAGACGGCCTGCGTCATCGACCACAGCGGACGTCAGCGTCGAGCCGGCCGAGGCCGGTCGGTCGGCCGGATCCGCCGAGGCAAGACCGCAGTACACGCGCACGAGCGCCACGGCGTCGTCCTCCTCCCGGGACAGGGGTTTCCTCTGCCAGAGACTGATGCTCCCCGGTAAGGGTCAGTCGCGCCAGTCCACGACCGCAGAGATCTTGCCGACAATGGTGCGCCAACCGAGACTTGCGGTTTGTGCCCCGATTTTCTTCAGCCGCCGTCGGCCCATAAAACCGCCGATACCGCCGTTGACACTGGCCCGCAGCGCCTCGTCCAGATCGTCGAGGCTGGAGCCGGCGGAGAGCATGTCGAGCACGGCCGGTAGCCGCAGGGCGTACGAGACGTCACGGGCGATCTCGCCGGCCTCGATCAAGAGCGTGGGATCCCACGTGTCGTGCCCGCCGCGGAGGTTCTCCACCACGAGGTCGAGCTCGTAGGTGTCCTCGTCCAGGGGAGCGATGTCGGCCGGTTCCACCCGTTCGGACAGTTCTCGCCAACTGTCCAGTTGGGACAGATCGTTGGGCGCGCCGGATCGGATGAAACTGACCAACGATTCCGGCGTCTTGAAGAGCAGCAGCCGGCCCTTGTGGCTCAGGAAGACCGGCACCTCCTCGTCGCCCGCCTCGTCGGCGGCCTCCTCCTCGTCTTCCGACTCGGCCTCGTCACCGGCGGCCTCGCGGCGGCGGCCCTCGGCCTCGCGGTCGCTCTCGGCGAACTCCTCGGCCAGCTCCTCGTCGAGGATCACGACGGTCTCGTCGTCCTCCTCCTCCTCGATCACCTGACGGCGGGCGAGGAACGGGTCGTCCTCGTCGCGCTCGGCGACGTCGGTCGGGGTCAGGTCCCGGGCCGGCCGGTACGCCCGCAGGGTGAAGCCGGTGCCGGCGGGCAGCGCGATCTCCACCGGGTCGATCTCGACCGCCTCCCAGAGGGAGCGGTCGGGAGCCGGGCCGGCCTGGTCGGTGTCGGCGTCCTCCGGCTCGACCGCGTCGGCGGTGTCGTCGAGCTCGGGCTCGTCGGCGTCTGGCCGTTGAGGCGACTGGCGGGCCACGCTGACCTCCGTGTGCTTCGGGTTGCCCACCCGCCGGCGTCTCCGGCCGGCGAGTGACTCTGGGCACATACCCTAGTGGGCCGTTCTGGAACGCCGATGCCCGCACCCCGGGTCGTTCCGTGTCTCGCGGTGGCGGTCCGGCCGCCGGACAAGTAGCGTAGCTACGTATGAAGGCCCAGGCGCTGCACGGACACCTCGACGCCCTGCTGCTGGCGGTGCTGGAGGGCGGTGCGCTGCACGGTTACGCCATCATCGAGGCGCTGCGCGCCCGCAGCGACGGCAACCTCGACCTGCCGACCGGCACCATCTATCCCGCGCTGCGCCGGCTGGAGCGGGCCGGGCACGTGGTGAGCACCTGGAGCACCGTCAACGGGCGGGAGCGCCGGACGTACCAGCTCACCGACGCCGGGCACCGGGCGCTGGCCGGGGAGCGGGCCGGCTGGCGGGAGTTCAGTTCGACCGTGGGCCGCTTCCTCGACCCGGGCACGTCGCCGGCGGCCCCGGCCTGAGCCGGGTCGGCCGTCGCCGCGTGGAGTACGCCGGTGGCGCGCGCGTCAGCGGACGGCCAGCAGCCAGTTGCGGGCGGCCCCGGCCACCCAGAGGTAACCGGCGCTCGCCAGCACCGCCCCGATGATCATCGGCGGCCAGGTGACCGCCGCGTCCCAGAGCAGGACCGACCAGCCGAACAGGCCGGCGCCGGACAGCACGCCGAGCAGGAGCGAGCCGGTGAGGCCGGCGCCGACCAGCCGGACGAGCGCCGCCAGCTCGGGACGGGCCGACCGGGCGGCCATCGGCACGAGCAGCAGCCCGGCGGCCGCGAGCGCCAGCGCGAGCAGCCAGATCACGTTCACCGACGAGGAGAGGAGCTGGTAGCGCGCCGGCGGGTGCGGACCGTTCACGCTCCAGCTCGACCCGCGCCAGGTCAGGTCGCCCGCAGCGACGAGCACCGAGGCCATCGTGAGGACACGCAGCGACAGGCCACGCAGCGCCCCGACTGCCAGCTCGGCCTGCCAGCCGGGCACCAGCTGGGCCGGGCTGCCGAACTCGGCCACCGCGCGGCGCTCCGCCTCGGCCGCCGTCAGCCCGTCCGCCCGGTACGCCTCGACGGCGTCGAGGAGCCCGTGCCGGGCCTCGGTCAGCAGGTCGGCCTTCAGCCGGGCGGGCCCGCGCAGCCGATCGGCGAGCTCACGCAGGCGGTCCTCCACCAAGACGTCCTCACAGCGCGGCATGGCCCCACCCTGCCACGTCCGCGCCCGTCCCGGCGTCCGGGAAGACCCTGGCCCGACCCGGAGAGCGGTCAGGGCGCGAGGGCCAGGTAGCCCCGTTCGGCCGCCTCCTGGAGCAGCCACTGGTCGCGGTACCACCCCGGTGTGGCCACGAGGTCGCCGTGCCGGCCGCGCTGCACCACCCGGCCCGCGTCGAGGACCACGATCTCGTCCAGCCCGGCCAGGCCCGTGAGGCGGTGGCTGATGAGCAGCACCGAGTGCCCGGCCGGCGTGGCGGCCAGCGTCGAGGCGAGCACCGCGTCGGCGGCGGCCGGGTCGAGCCCCTCGGTGGGCTCGTCGAGCACCAGCACCGGCGGCGCCGCCAGCAGGGCCCGGGCCAGCGCCAGCCGCTGCCGCTGCCCGCCGGAGAGCTGGGAGCCCTCCTCGCCGACCACGGTGTCCCAGCCGGCCGGTTGCTCGCGTACCCAGTCCAGCAGACCCGCGGCGGCCGCCGCGGCGGCCAGCTCCTCCTCGCCCGCGCCGGGCCCGCCGAGCAGCAGGTTCTCCCGCACGGTGGCATGGAAGACGTACGCCTCGGCGAGCAGCCCGCCCACGACCCGGGGAAGCTCGTCCTCGGCGTACGTGGAGAGGTCCCGCCCGCCCACCGTGACCCGTCCGCTCCCGGGCTGCACCGCACCGGTCAGGACGGCCGCCAGCGTGCTCTTGCCGGCGCCGCTGGGGCCGACCACGGCCACCCGACGCCCGGCCGGCAGGTCGAGGCTCATCCGGTCGAGGGCGGGGGCCGCACCGGCCCGGTACCGGACGGTCACGTCGTCGAGCCGCACGTCGTGCGTGCCGCCCTCCGATGCGACCCCGGGGGTCAGCTCGGCGCCGGCCATCGGCTCGGCACCGGGCGTCGGCTCCTCCCGGGGCGCCGGCCCGGCGCCCGGCACCCGGGCGCGGGTGTCACCGAGCAGGGCGGCGACGCGGGTCAGGCCGGTCCGGAGCTGGGTACGCTGCCGCGCCGCCCCGACCAGCGCCAACGCGACCTCGACGGCGGTCAGGGTGCCGACGGCCAGGACGCCGACCAGGACGCCGGGCACTCCCGAGGCCAACGCGACGAGCACCACCGCGCCGGCGGTGAGCCCGGCGAGGAGGGTGCCGATCGCGTCCACCGCGAACCCGGCGGCCGCGAGCCGGCGCTCCAGCCTTGCCAGCCGCCGCGTGCGGTCGGTCGCGGCGCGCAGCGCGGTGGCCGTGGCGCCGAAGGCGGCGAGGTCGGCGGCGCCGTGGGTCAGGTCGATGGCGTCCGCGGCCAGGGCGCCGCGCAGCGGTGCCAGCTCGGCCGCGCTGCGCCGGGTCAGCCGGGTTGCGAGCACGGGCAGCGCCACCCCGGCCACGAGGAGCCCGACGGCGAGCACGCCGGCGGCCGGCGGTGAGATCAGCGCGGCCCCGCCCACCGCCACCACGCTCACGAGGACCGCGCCGGCGGCCGGTACGAGCACCCGGAGGAGCAGATCCTGGACCGTCTCCACGTCGGAGACCAGCCGGCTCAGCGCGTCACCCGAGCGGGCCGGGGCGGACCGGCGGGCGGCGAGCGCCGCGAACACCCGTGCCCGGACGTCGGTGATGATCCGCAGCACCGCGTCGTGCCCGGCGAGCCGTTCGGTGTAGCGGAACACGCCCCGGCTGATGGCGAGCGCGCGTACGGCGACGATGGCGACGGTGAGCCGGTCCAGCGGCGGCCGCCCGGCGGCGCTCATCAGTAGCCACGTGGCGGTCGCCATCAGGGCGAGACCGGCGAACTCGGTGGCGGCCGCGAGCAGGCCGGCGCCCACGAGGCGGCCGAGGTAGGGCCGGGCCAGCCGCAGGACGACGCGTTCCGCCGCGCCGGCCGGACCCGCACCAGCCGGGCCGTTCACGTCGGTCGTCCGGACGGGCGGATCGACCGTGGCGGGACCGGCCACGTCGAAGTCAGCCGGCTCGGCGACGCCCGCCAGCGTGGGGTCCGGCCCGGCCGGACCGCCGGGGTGGGCTCCGGCACGGCCGGTCGGGTCCGGTACGGGATCGCGTGCGGCGCTCATCGGGCGGCCCCTCCGGTCGGTGCGGGGGTCAGCTCCATCACCCGGCCGTCCTCCACCCGCAGGATCCGGTCGACGTCGGCGAGCAGCGCGGGACGGTGGGCGACCAGGAGCGCCGTCCGGCCGGCCACCAGCCGGCGGGTGGCGTCCAGCACCACCGCCTCCGAGGCGCTGTCCAGCCGTGCGGTCGGCTCGTCGAGCAGCACGACGGGTGCGTCCCGCAGGAACGCCCGGGCCAGCGCCACCCGCTGCCGCTGGCCGCTGGACAGGCCGTGCCCGCGCTCGCCGAGCACCGTGTCGAGCCCGTCCGGTAGCCCGGCCACGACCTCGTCGAGGGCCGCGTCCCGCACCGCCGTGGCGAGCGCGTCGGCCGGGGTGTCCGGGGCGCCGAGCCGGATGTTGTCGGCCAGCGAGGCCGCGAAGAGGTGGGCGCGCTGCGGCACCCAGGCGAGTTGCCGTCGCCAGCCGTCCAGGTCGGCGTCGGCCAGGTCCACCCCGTCGACGGTCACGCGACCGCCGGTCGGGGTGACGAACCCCAGCAGCAGCCCGAGCAGGGTGCTCTTGCCGGCGCCGCTGGGACCGATGACGGCGATCCGCTCGCCCGGCCGTACGGTCAGCGTCACGTCCCGCAGCGCCGTGGTGCGCTCGTACGCGACGGTCACCGACTCGAACCGGATCTCGCCCCGGCCGTCGGGCACCGGGCGGGCGCCCCGCTCACCGTCCCGCGCCGGGGCCGGCGCGCCGGCCTCCACCTCGAACGCGTCGTTGAGCGCCGTGAGCCCTTCCATGCTCGCGTGGAACCGGCTGCCGGCGGCCCGCAGCGGCAGGTACGCCTCCGGGGTGAGCAGCAGCACCAGCAGCGCGGTCTGCAGGGCGATGCCACCGCCGAGCAGCCGGATGCCGACCGGCACCGCCACCAGCGCCACCGACAGCGTGGCGACCAGTTCCAGCACGAGGGCGGAGAGGAAGGCGATGCGCAGCGTCCGCATCGTGGCGACGCGGTGGCCGTCGGCCATGCGGCGTACTACGTCGACCTGGGCCCGGGCCCGGCCGAACGCGCGTAGCGTGGGCAGGCCGGCGACCATGTCGAGGAAGTGCCCGCCGAGCATCGAGAGGCGCCGCCACTGGCGCTCGGTGGCGGCCTGCGCCTGCCAGCCGAGGAGCGCCCCGAAGACCGGGATCAGCGGCAGGGTCAGCGCGATGATCACCGCCGAGCTCCAGTCGGCGAGGCCGATCCGGGCGAGAACCGCGAGCGGGACGGTGACGCTGAGCACCAGCTGCGGCAGGTACCCGGTGAAGTAGGCGTCGAGGGCGTCCAACCCGCGCCCGGCCAGGGTGGCGAGCTGCCCGGCCCGCTGCCCGGCGACCCAGCCCGGCCCGTGCCGGCCCACCGCGCCGAGCAGGTCGGCGCGGAGCGCGGCCTTGACCGTGGCGGCCACGCGGGCGGCCACGGTGCCCTGCGCCCAGACGACGAACGCGCGGGCGGCGACCGTGGCCGCGAAGCCGGCGAGGGCCGGCCGGTCCAACCGGGCGTCGAACGCGGTCGCGAGCAGCGCCGCCAGCGTCGTGGCCTGCGCGACGACCAGCGCCGCGGCGACCACGCCCAGCATTGCGAGCAGGGCGAGGTCGCGGCGGGCCGCAGGGACCCGACGCAGCAGACGCGGGTCGAAGGGGCGGCGGTTCACCAGTACACCGGTGCCCTGCCGTCGGTCCGTCCCCGGAACACCCACCAGCACATCAGCTGAAAGCCTAGTAGGGCCGGCACGAGCGGCAGCGCCAGCCAGCCCAGCAGGCGCAGGGTGGGCCCGCTGGCCGCCGCGTCGGCGACCGTCAGGGACGCGCCGGAGTCGACCGTGGAGACCAGCGCGTAGGGCCAGAGGGTCGCCCCGACCAGCACCACCGGCAGCGCCAGGGCGGCCCCCGTGGCGGCGAAGGCCACCCCCGGCCGCCGCCGGGCGAGCGCCACGCGTGCCACCAGCAGGGCCGCGACCAGCGCCACCGGAAGCAGTACGCCGAGCGCCGGCCGCTGCGCGGTCTCGCGTACCCGCGCGGAGAGCAGGCCGACGACGGTGGCCGCGCCGACCGCGGCGATTGCCACCGGGACGAGCCGGCGGGCCAGCCGGCCGGCCCCGGCGGCGTCGGCGGCCGGCAGCCGGAGCGTGAGGAAGGTCGCACCGTGCACGGCCACCAGCGCGACCGTGGCGAGGGCGGCGGCGGCCACGAACGGGGTGAGCAGGTGGGTCAGGCCGGCGATGTGCCCGTCGGCGTGCCGCGGCACGCCCTGGAGCAGCCCGGCCAGCAGGGCGCCCCAGCCGAGTGCGGCGAGGGTGCTGCCGACGACCACCACCCGGTCCCAGCGGGCCCGGACCCGCTCGTGCGCGGGGCGGCTGCGCAGTTGCACGCCGGCGGTCACGAGGATCACGCCGGCGAGCGCCCCGAGCACGATCGGGTAGAAGCCGGAGAGCAGTTCCCCTTCGAGCACGGGAAAGGCGCCGAAGAGGATGCCGACGGCCGCCACCAGCCAGACCTCGTTGCCGAGGAAGAACGGGCCGACCGCGTTGAGCGCGGCCCGCCGTCGGCCGGGATCGGCGTTGCCGGCGAGCGACAGGCCCACGCCGTAGTCGTAGCCGGCGAGCACCAGGTAGCTGGCGAAGAAGAGACCGAGCAGGGCGTACCAGGCGAGTTCCACGATCGGCTCCTCAGACGAAGGCGGGTTCGGTGGGGACGTCGGCGGACGGGCCCGGCGGGCGGCCGAGGGCCGGGTCGTGCGCTCCCCGGACGGCGTGCCGGGCCATGAGCACCCAGTTGGTGACGGCCAGCGTGCCGAGCAGCAGGCTGAAGCCGATCAGCGAGACGAGCATCACCGGCGCCCCCACGGGAGAGACCGCCTGGTCGACCGGCAGCAGCCCGTACGCGACCCACGGCTGGCGGCCGACCTCGCGGGCGAGCCACCCGAGGATCACCGCGACGAGCGGCAGCGGCACCGCGAGCAGGATGAGCCACAGCGGGACGCGGAGCCGGATGATCCAGTCGCGGAAGAGCAGTGGCAGCAGCAGCCAGAGGGTGCCGAGGGTGAGGCCGATGAGGATCATGAAGCCGAGACCGACGCTGGCCAGCACGGGCGGCGTGTAGTCGCCCGGGCCGAACTGGGCGGTCCACTCGGCGATCGTGGCCTGGGCGTCGTCGCCGGCGCCGAACTTCGTGGGCTGTACGGCGCCGACGGGGCCGAACTGGGCGAAGCCGAAGCCCTGCACCAGCGTGATGGCCAGGGCCGAGGTGACCAGCCCGATCCGCAGCGAGGTGCGGTGCAGCGCGTAGTCCGGGGTCCGCCGGATCAGGTGGTACGCGCTGACCGCGGCCATCAGCATCCCGCCGACCAGCAGGGAGGCCGCGACGACGTGGCCGAAGGCCATCCCGAAGGTGGGGTTGGTGAGCAGCGCCCCGAAGTCGGTGAGGTGGGCGACGCCGTCGCGGACCTCGTAACCGACCGGGTTCTGCAGCCAGGAGTTGGCGACCAGGATCCAGAACGCCGAGGCGTACGCGGTCAGCGCCACGCCCCAGAGCAGCGCGAGGTGCACGCCGCGCCGCAGCCGGTGCCACCCGAAGATCCACATGCCGAGGAACGTGGACTCCAGGAAGAACGCGACCAGGGTCTCGATCGCGAGGGGCGCGCCGAAGACGTTGCCGACGTAACGCGAGACGCCGCTCCAGTTCAGCCCGAACTGGAACTCCATGACGATGCCGGTGGCGATGCCCAGCACGTAGTTGATCACGTACAGCTGGCCCCAGAACCGGGTCAGCCGCTCGTACTTCTGCTTGCCCGTGATCACCCAGGCCGTCTGAAGCCCGACCAGGAGGGTGACCAGGCCGAGCGTCACCACCACGAAGAGGAAGTGGATCCCTGCCGTGGTGGCGAATTGCAGTCGGGCGAGGAGGAGGGTGTCCATGCCGCACTCCAACGGTTGGCTCGCTTGTCGTAGCGAGCCTACACGTAGATTCTCTACTTATATCTACTACGTATCGTCGTAGTCAATGTTACGACAGTACGTAGTAGCCGCTGGGGCGGGTTGTCAGCTCGGGAAGGTGGGCGGGTCGGCGCGGGAAGGCGGGCGGTCAGCTCAGGAAGAGCGAGACGGGAAGGGCTACCAGGGTGGTGGCGAAGGCCAACGCCGTGGTCACCACGAGACGGGACGGCTCGTCCGCGACCAGCAGCCGCTGCACCCGGACATCCAGGTCGCGGTCGCCCAGGCCGAGCGCCCCCGCGGGGGTGATCCGGTGGCCGGCCGTGGCGAACCGGCGCAGCGCGGCGGCGAGCGGGGCGTCCGCGTGCAACTCACGGGCCTTGTCGTCGGCGCGCATCTCCACGAGCAGGGCGACCCGCTCGTACGCCTCCCGCACCCACCGGAACCACGGCAGCGCCTGGGACAGCGCGGTGAACGGCAGCAGCACGAGGTCGTGCCGCTCCTCGGCGTGCGCCCGCTCGTGCGTGAGCACCGCGGCCAGTTCGGCGCGGTCCAGCAGGGTCAGCGTGCCGGCGCTCACCACCACGCGGGGCTTCACCCCGGGCAGGCAGTAGGCCGCGGCGCTCGGGTGGTCGAGCACCAGGGCGCCGGGAGCGGCCGGGTCGTCCCGGGCCACGAGGGCGAGCAGGTCCCGGTGCCGGCGCTGCGCCCGCACCGTGGCGTTGATGCTGCGTACGGTCGTGGCGAGCAGCACCGCACCGATGCCGAACCCGATGCCCACGCCGGCGAGGTGGAGCACGTTCAGCCCCGCGGGGAGCGTGCCGTGCAGCAGGTCCGAGACGAGGGCCACGACAGCGCTGCCGGTCGGCCGGTCGTACGCGCTCACGCCGAGCGCGATCGGGACGCCCATCGCGGAGAGCCCGAGCGCCAACCCGACCGCCTGCCAGCAGATGATCGCCACGCGAGGGCTGTGCCACGGCCAGGTCGACCGGGCGAGGACCTGGGCGGCCAGCCAGCAGGCCAGGATGGTGACGGCGAAGTGCAGGGCGTACGCCACGGCCGCCGCCCTACCCGTCCGCCGCCTCGTCGGCGGAGGCCGGACGCTCGGCGCGCCCGGTCGCCGGCGCCTCGATCCGGTCGGTCAGCGAGCCCCGCGCGGACCCGGCCGGGTTGTCACCGGTGGCGGTGTCGTGTGTGCCCGGCGCCCGGCTGGCGGTGTCGTGTGTGCCCGGCGTCCGGCTGGCGGCGTGGCCGGTCGGCATCCCGCCGGCCTCGGCGGAGAGGGCGGCCCGCAGCACCTCGGCCTCCGTGCCGGTCACCGAGCGGGCGAAACGCACCAGCGCGGCGTCCCGGCTGCCGCCGAGGTCGAGCGCGTCGAGCATGAGCTGGGCGATGTGCGCCTCGCGGCTGGCCGCGGCCCGGTAACGCCAGGCTCGCCCCTCCCGCTGGCGCTGCACCATGCCCTTGCCGGCGAGCCGGTCGAGGACCGTCATCACCGTCGTGTAGGCCAGCTCCCGGCCGGCCAGCGCGTCGGCGACCTCGCGCACGGTCACGCCGTCGGACGTGCTCGGGACGGAGTCCCACAGCACGTCCATCACCGCACGTTCAAGATCGCCCAGCCGTGTCACACGTCAATCCTACCCCCCGTAGTAGACCCCCCGGCCACGACGGTGCCCGACACCGCCTCGGCGGGACCGCCCGCCCCGGCCCGGCCGCCGCGCCCGGCCCGGCCGCCGCGCCCGGCCCGGCCGCCGCGCCCGGCCCGGCCGCAGCGCCCGGCCCGTCCCGCCCAAGATCCGCACAACATCCCGGAAGTAGCGGGGTCCAGCACCCGAGGAGACCGCAACATCAGGGATGTAGTGGGGTCGAGCACCCGAGGAGACCGCAACATCAGGGATGTAGTGGGGTCCAGCGGCGCGCAGACCACAACTTCAAGGAAGTCGCGGAGACCTCGACCCAACCGCGAAGTCCGAGAGCGAGCAGGGAGCCGGAGCGTCGCCACCGAACGCCGAACGCCGCCGCCCCGCCGACCGGTAACCCGACGCTGGGCAGCGCCCGCAAGCCGTACCCGCGCAGCGACCTGGACCACCGACGGTTTCGGGGGGAGGCCCGCCCGCGGAGGGATCAAGCCTGACCGCCCGGAGCGGGCGGGGCTCCCCCCGAAACCCCACGGAGATCAGGAGCTAAACACCCTTCGGATGCCAGACCGTCTTCGTCTCCAGCAGCGTGGTCATCCGACCCAGACCCGGGTCGGCGAACCAGTCGTGGTCGGCCGGCGCGGGGCGCAGCACGCGCTTGAGGTTCGCCGCCGCCTTGACCTCCAGGTCGGCGGCCAGTTCGGCGTCGGTCACGCCGGTCAGGTCGATGGCGTTGACGTCCATGTGCGCGGCCAGCGTGGGCGCCGTCTCGGTGATCCGGCCGGTGAGCAGGTTGACGACGCCGCCGGGCAGGTCGGAGGTGGCCAGCACCTCGGCCAGCGTGACGGCCGCGAGCGGCTCGGTCGGGGACGTGGCCACCACCACCGTGTTGCCGGTGACGATGGCCGGGGCGATCACGCTCACCAGCCCGAGCAGCGCCGGCCGCTCCGGAGCGACCACGGCCACCACGCCGGTGGGCTCGGGCGCGGAGAGGTTGAAGTACGGGCCGGCGACGGGGTTCGCGCCGCCGTACACCTGGGCGAGCTTGTCGGACCAGCCGGCGTACCAGACCCAGCGGTCGACCGCCGCGTCCACCTCGTCGCCCGGCACGCCGAGCGCCACGAACTGCTCGCGGCGGCCCTCCAGCATCTCGGCGGCGCGGTAGAGGATCTGACCCCGGTTGTACGCGGTCGCGCCGGCCCAGCCCTTCACGGCGGCGCGGGCGGCGACCACGGCGTCGCGCGCGTCCTTGCGGGAAGCCAACGACACATTCGCGTCCTGCACGAGATACGACCGTCCCGACTCGCTGCGCGGGAACTTCCCGCCGATGAAGAGCTTGTACGTCTTGCGTACCGCGACCCGCTCAGACATTGAGGTACGCCTCCAGCCCGTGCCGGCCGCCCTCGCGACCGTAGCCCGACTCCTTGTAGCCACCGAAGGGCGAGGTGGGGTCGAACTTGTTGAACGTGTTGGCCCAGACGACGCCGGCGCGCAGCCGGTCGGCCATCCAGAGGATCCGCGAGCCCTTGTCGGTCCAGATGCCGGCCGACAGCCCGTACGGCGTGTTGTTCGCCTTCTCCACGGCCTCGGCGGGGGTGCGGAACGTGAGCACGGACAGCACCGGCCCGAAGATCTCCTCGCGGGCGATGCGGTGGGCCTGGGTGACGCCGGTGAAGATGGTGGGCGCGAACCAGAAGCCCCGCTCGGGCAGCTCGCACGGCGGCGACCAGCGCTCGGCGCCCTCGGCCGAACCCGCGTCCGAGAGTTCCCG
This sequence comes from Micromonospora costi, assembly GCF_003626655.1. Lineage (GTDB taxonomy): Bacteria > Actinomycetota > Actinomycetes > Mycobacteriales > Micromonosporaceae > Micromonospora > Micromonospora costi. Next base: position 1,702,614 of record NZ_RBAN01000001.1, on the reverse strand, counting down.
GATCCGGGCCAGCTGGGCGGCCGAGTTGATCGCCCCGATGTCGGTGTTCTTGTCCAGCGGATCGCCGACGCGCAGCTGCGCCATCCGGCGCTTCAGCGACTCCAGCACGCGGTCGGCCACCGACTCCTGGATGAGCAGGCGGGAACCGGCGCAGCAGACGTGGCCCTGGTTGAAGAAGATGCCGTTGACGATGCCCTCGACCGCCTGGTCGATCGGCGCGTCGTCGAAGACGATGTTGGCGGCCTTGCCGCCCAGCTCCAGGGTGAGCTTCTTGCGGGTGCCGGCGACCGCGCGGGCGATCGCCCGCCCGACCTCGGTCGAGCCGGTGAACGCCACCTTGTCCACGCCCGGGTGCTCGACGAGGGCCCGGCCGGTCTCGCCGGCGCCGGTCACGATGTTGACGACGCCGGCCGGTAGGTCGGCCTGCTGGCAGATCTCGGCGAACAGCAGCGCCGTGAGGGGGGTCGTCTCGGCCGGCTTCAGCACCACCGTGTTGCCGGCCGCGAGCGCCGGGGCGATCTTCCAGGCCAGCATCAGCAGCGGGAAGTTCCACGGGATGACCTGCGCGGCCACGCCCAGCGGCTTCGGGTCGGGGCCGAAGCCCGCGTACGGGAGCTTGTCCGCCCAGCCGGCGTAGTAGAAGAAGTGGGCGGCGACGAGGGGGATGTCGACGTCCCGGGACTCCTTGATCGGCTTGCCGTTGTCCAGGGACTCCAGCACCGCCAGCTCGCGGGAACGCTCCTGGATGATCCGGGCGATCCGGAACAGGTACTTGGCCCGGTCCCGGCCCGGCATCGGGCCCCAGACCTTCTCGTACGCCGTCCGGGCGGCGCGGACCGCGCGGTCCACGTCCTGGGCGCCGCCCTCGGCGATCTCGGCGAGGACCTCCTCGGAGGCGGGGTTGATCGACTTGAAGCTGCCGCCGTCGACCGGGTCGACGAACGTGCCGTCGACGAACAGCCCGTACGCGGGCTTGATGTCCACCACCGAGCGGGACTCGGGGGCGGGGGCGTATTCGAACATCGCGCTCAGTCCAGGGTGAAGTAGTCGGGACCGGAGTAGACGCCGGTCGTCAGCTTGGTGCGCTGCATCAGCAGGTCGTTGAGGAGGCTGGAGGCGCCGAAGCGGAACCAGTCCGGGTCCAGCCAGTCCGGGCCGACCGTCTCGTTGACCATCACCAGGTACTTGATCGCGTCCTTGGTGGTGCGGATGCCGCCGGCCGGCTTCACGCCCACCTGCCGGCCGGTGGCCGCGCGGAAGTCACGGACGGCCTCCAGCATCACGAGGGTCACCGGCGGGGTGGCGGCCACCGGGACCTTGCCGGTGGAGGTCTTGATGAAGTCGCCGCCGGCCAGCATGGCCAGCCAGGAGGCGCGCCGCACGTTGTCGTACGTGGCCAGCTCGCCGGTCTCCAGGATCACCTTGAGGTGCGCGTCGCCGCACGCCTCCTTGGTGGCGACGATCTCGTCGTACACCTCGGAGTAGCGCCCGGCCAGGAACGCGCCCCGGTTGATCACCATGTCGATCTCGTCGGCGCCCGCCTCGACGGCGGCCCGGGTGTCGGCGAGCTTGACCTCCAGCGGCGCCTGCCCGGACGGGAAGGCGGTGGCCACGCTGGCCAGGTGCACGGCCGAGCCGCGCAGCACCTCGGCCACGTACGGGACCATGGCCGGGTAGACGCAGACGGCGCCGACGTGCGGGCAGGACGGGTCCGCCGGGTCGGGACGCAGCGCCTTCGTGGCGAGCGCCCGCACCTTGCCCGGCGTGTCCGCGCCCTCGAGGGTGGTCAGGTCGACCATGCGGATGGCCAGGTCGATGGCCTCGGCCTTGGCCGTGGTCTTGATGGAGCGGGTGCCGAGCTGTGCCGCCCGCTGCTCCGCGCCGACCTGGTCCACGCCGGGTAGGCCGTGCAGGAAGGTCCGCAGAGCGGTCTCGGATCGTCCCAGCTCGGAGAGGTCCGACCGGGCCGACGTCGCTGTCGCCGTCATGGCAGGAAGTCTACGCATCCGACCGAGAAGTGATCTTGGTCACGTCGGGCCGCTGGCGCCGCCGCCGGCCGTCCCGGGGTGAGCGGCGTCGCCCCGTCGGCCCGCGGCCGCACGCCGGGGCCGGATGGTTCGGTAGGTTGAGCGATCGTGGACGTACACGTCATTGACCACCCGCTGGCCCAGTCCCGGCTGACCGCCATGCGGGACGAGCGCACCGACTCCTCCTCGTTCCGGGCGGCGCTGCACGAACTGACCACCATGCTGGTGTACGAGGCGGCGCGTTCCTTCCCCGTCGAGCGGTACCCGATCCAGACCCCGGTCACCGGCACCGAGGGCACCCGCCTGGCGAACCCGCCGCTGCTGGTGCCCGTGCTGCGCGCCGGTCTGGGCATGGCCGACGCCGCCCTGGGCCTGCTGCCGGAGTCCTCGATGGGCTTCGTGGGCCTGGCCCGCGACGAGCGGACGTACGAGCCCCGGGCCTACATGGAGTCGCTGCCCCGGGACCTGAACGGCCGGCCCGTGCTGGTGCTCGACCCGATGCTCGCGACCGGTGGGTCGCTGGAGCACGGCTGCCGGCTGCTCGCCGACCGCGGTTGCACCGACATCACCGTGCTCTGCGTGCTCGCCGCACCGGCCGGCATCGAGCGGCTGGAGCGGTCCGGCCTGCCCCTGCGCCTGGTCACCGCCTCGATCGACGAGGGCCTCAACGACCGGATGTTCATCGTCCCGGGCCTCGGCGACGCGGGCGACCGCCAGTTCGGCGGCATGCCCCGCTTCTGAGCCGACGGCGTCCGCGACCGCACCGGTCCGCGGCCCGACGCGCCCGCGATTCGCCCGTCCGTGACCCGCCGACCGCGACCTGGCCGAACGGGTCGCGGCGGCGTCGGGCGAGTCGATGTGCGGGAGTGCGCCCAGCCGCTACCGTTCCGGGCCATGACTGGTGTTGCGCTCGCCGAAGAGCTGCTGCTCCTCGCGTACGACGACGAAACGGGCAAGGCGACCATGCCCCGGATCAGCCTCGACCTGGGGATGGCCGCCGCGGTGCTGATCGAGCTGGCGCTGGCCGGCCGGATCGCGTACGCCGCCGGGAACCTCACGGTGGTCGACCCGACGCCCACCGGGGAGCCGGTGGCGGACGGTGTGCTCGCCCGGATCGCCGCCGACACCCCGCACACCCCGTCCTCGTGGGTGCAGCGGCTGCGGCACGGCCTGCGCGACCGGATCCTGGGTGACCTGTGCAGCCAGGGCGTCGTCCGCGACGTGGACGAGACCGAGCTGGGCTTCATTCACGTGCACCGCTACCCGGTGGTGGACACCACCGTGGAGGCGGACGCCCGCCGCCGGCTGGCCGAGGCGCTCACCGGCGGCGTGGCCCCGGACGAGCGGACGGCCGCGCTGGCCACCCTGGTCGCCGTCCTGCGGATGGAGTCCGCGCTCGGGGTGAGCGGCGACGCCGCCGAGGCCGCCCGCCGCCGCCTCGCGGAGATCGCCAGCGGGGCGGGCTTCTCCGGTGAGGTCACCCTGGACGACTCGGTGGTCCGCCCCTCCGTAGGGCTCGTAGTCGCGGCCCTGGCCCAAGCCGTGAACGCCGCCCTGGGCCCGCGCCCCTGACCTCTCCCCGCGATCTTGCACTTTCTGCCCCGGCAACCGCTCCAAAAGCCGCATAACAAGGGCCGAAACCGCAAGATCGCGGCGAAAGGGTTAGAGGCCCAGCGCGGTTGCGATCTCGGCGCGCAGGGTTTTCACCGCGGTCTGGGCTCGGGTGCGGGCTTCTGCCACGTCGCCGTCCGTGACGGGTTCCACGACCTCCAGGTACGCCTTCAGCTTCGGCTCGGTGCCGGAGGGGCGGATCACCACGCGGGCCGAGGGGCTGCGCAGGATCACGACGTCCGCCTCCGGGAGCAGGTCCTCGGTGGCCTCGACCGGGTGCCCGAGCAGCGTCGTGGGCGTCGCGGCCCGGATCCGGGCCATCGCGTCGGCGATCTCCCGCAGGTCGTCCACCCGCACCGACAGCTGGTCGGTGTGGTGCACACCGAACTCGGCGGCCAGCTCGTCCAGCCGGTCGGTGAGGGTACGTCCCTGCGCCTTGAGCCCGGCGGCCAGCTCGGCCACGGTGAGCGCCGCCGTGATCCCGTCCTTGTCGCGCACCATGTCCGGGGCGACGCAGTAGCCGAGGGCCTCCTCGTACCCGAAGACCAGCGGCGCCGACCCGCCACCGGCCCGGACGATCCACTTGAACCCGGTGAGCGTCTCGTCGTACGGCAGTCCCCGCGCCGCGCACATCGCCCGCAACAGCGACGACGACACGATGGTGGTGGCGTAGAGGCCGGTCACGCCGCGACGCATGAGGTGATCGGCGAGCAGCACGCCCACCTCGTCGCCGCGGAGCATCCGCCAGCCGGTGGAGCCGTCGCGTACGGCCACCGCGCAGCGGTCCGCGTCGGGGTCGTTGGCGATCGCGATGTCCGCGCCCGTGGCGTCGGCGAGCGCGACCAGCCGGTCGACGGCGCCGGGCTCCTCCGGGTTGGGGAAGGACACGGTGGGGAAGGCCGGGTCCGGCTCGGCCTGCTCGGGCACGACGCCCGGCACCGGGAAGCCCGCGCGGGCGAAGGCGGCCGTGAGCACCGCGGCGCCCACGCCGTGCAGCGGGGTGTACGCCACCGAGAGGTCCCGGGCCCCGTCCGGCGCGATCACGGCGGCGGCCCGTTCGACGTACGCGGAGACGAGGTCGTCGCCGAGCACCTGCCCGGGCGGCCCGAGCGGCACCTCGGCCAGCGGGCCGACGGCGCGGATCGACGCCTCGATCCCGGCGTCGGCGGGCGGCACGATCTGCGCACCGGCCCCGAGGTCCCCGCCCAACGCCGCGCCCAGGTAGACCTTGTAGCCGTTGTCCTGCGGCGGGTTGTGGCTGGCGGTGACCATCACGCCGGCCACCGCGCCGAGCCTGCGCACCGCGTACGCGAGCACGGGTGTGGGCAGCGGGCGGGGGAGCAGCAGGGCGGGTCGTCCGGCCCCGGTCGCCACCTGGGCCGTCCGCTCGGCGAACTCGCGGGAGCCGTACCGCGCGTCGTACCCGATCACCAGCGGCCCGGTGCCGCCCTGAGCGGCGAGCCAGCCGACCAGCCCGGCGGCCGCCTGCGTGACCACCGCGAGGTTCATCCCGTTGGGGCCGGCGCGCAGCGGGCCGCGGAGCCCCGCGGTGCCGAAGGTCAGGTGCCCGGCGAACCGGTCGGCCAGGTCCGGGGCGCTCGACGGCAGCCGGTCGAGGACGTCCCGCAGTTCCGCCCGGGTGGCCGGGTCCGGGTCGTCGTCGAGCCAGCGCCGGGCGCGCTCGCGGATGTCGTCGATGTCAGTGGTGTCCGCCGGCATGCCTCTTGATAGCACGCCGGCGGATCACCGCAGACACTTCCCTCCCGGCTCGACGCCCGGCCGGCAGGCTCAGCTGGCGTCGGTGAGCTTGAAGGTGCGCACCATCTCGTCGAAGATCGGCTTGCTCTCGGCGAACCGGGAGTCGGTGGCGGTCAGGTAGAACGAGTACGCCTTGCCGCCGCTGGCCACGCCGCGCCAGACGCCGTGCCGCATGGTGTCGCCCTCGCCGCAGGTGTACTCGAACTCGGCCGCCGGCTTGCCGGCCAGGTCCGTCTCCGTGGAATTGACCTGGTTGTACGGCTTCACGCAGGAGGCGCTCCTGGTCTTGAGGCCGTTCTCGGCGACCTCCGCCCACCGGGTCGAGCTGCTGGTCCACTTCTCGGTGATGATGCGGACCTTGCGACCGCTGTCCTCCGGGTCGATGTAGTCGGTGTAGCTGCCGCCGGTCGTCTTCTTCCAGCCCTTCGGCACCATCACCTGCACGCCGCGCGCCGCGTGCTCCTGCATCTCGACGCCCGGCCCGGCCGGGACGGTGGCGCTCGGCTGGGCCTGCGGCACGGGCGGCGCGTCGTCACCGCCGCTGAACAGGACGATCGCCCCGACGACCAGCACCACGGCGAGACCGCCCGCCGCGGCGAGCCGGACGTTGCGCGGCCAGCCCTTGACGGTGCGGACCAGTTCCGCGCCCATCCGCCGGGCCCGGCCCATCGATCCGCCCGGCGCCGCGCCGGAGGAGGTCCACGGCTGCCCGGTGCCCGGGACGGACCACTGCCCGCCGCCGTAGGTGCCGCCCACCCGCTGGGTGGCGTCCGGCCCGCCCGCGTACGGGACGGCCTGGGTGGCGTCCGGACGCACGCCCCAGGTGACGGGCTGGGTGGCGTCCGGGTGGGCACCCCCGTTCACCCGCTGGGTGACGTCCGGGTGGGCTCCCCCGGTCACCCGCTGGGTGGCGTCCGCGCCTCCGTAGGTGCGACCCGGCGGCGGCATCGCCCCGGTGGGCGTGTGCAGCGGGCCGGCGAGCGCGTCGGCGCTGGTCTCGTCGAGGGCGGCGCCGTTCGCGGCGGCCGGCTGCGGCCGCTCGCCCCGGCGCAGCGCGGCGAGCCGGTCGGTGAGGGACTCGCCGGGGGCGAGCATGGCCGGGCCGCCGATCTGGCCGCTCGGCTTGGGCTCCGGTTGGACGATCGCCGGGGGCGGGACCAGCCGCTGCACCGGCACCACCGAGTACGGGTCGGTCACCGAGTGCACCGCGGCGGCCGCGTTGCTCAACGCGCCGGCGAGCAGCTCGCGCAGCATGGCCCGGGAGGTGTGGACGTCCAGCCGGCGGGCCGGGTCCTTCTCCAGCAGGCCCATGAGCACGGTGGTGAGCGGCCCGCTGCGCTGCGGCGGGGCGGGCGGGTCCTCCACCACGGCGTGCATGGTCTCGATGGGGTCGCCCTTGTCGAACGGCGGCCGCCCCTCCACCGCCGTGTAGAGCGTCACGCCGAGGGAGAAGAGGTCGCTGGGCGGGCCGAACTCCTGGCCCATGGCCCGCTCGGGGGAGATGAAGTGCGGTGAGCCGAGCACCATCCCGGGCGTGGTGAGCTGGACGTCGGTCGGCATCCGGGCCACACCGAAGTCGGTCAGCACGCAGCGCCCGTCGGAGCAGATGAGCACGTTGGCCGGCTTGACGTCGCGGTGCAGCACACCGATTGCGTGCGCCACCTCCAGCGCGCCGAGCAACGCGATGCCGATCTTGGCGACCACGCGCGGCGCGACCGGCCCGTCCTCGATGACCATGTCGGCGAGGCTGCGGGCGTCGAGCAGCTCCATCACGATCCACGGCCGGCCGGCCTCGGTGACGACGTCGTACACCTGCACCACGGCGGGGTGCTGGATCGCCGCGGCGGCGCGGGCTTCGCGGAGGGTCCGTTCGTACATGGCGTCGCGGTCGCTGGGGGCCAGCCCCGGCGGGAGGACGACCTCCTTGACCGCCACATCCCGCCGCAGCAGGGTGTCTGTCGCGCGCCAGACCGTGCCCATGCCGCCGTTGCCCACCGCGGAGCGCAGCTCGTAGCGACCACCGATGGTGGTGCCGGGCGCCGCGCGTCCACTGGGGGGACTGACAGGTCCACCGCTCCAGGTCGGGATCTGAGTCACAGAAAAGCCACCGGGGGATATCGAGGGGGCTGGGACACAACCCCCCTATCTTGCTGGTTCCGACGCCCGATGCGAAAGCCGACGCGTCGGACGTTTATCGAACTCGACGTTACGTGCCGAGCCGTTCACCTGTCGTTGACCTTCCCCGACGCAGTGTGCGGAATCCCTCACCCGGGGCCGCGGCGGCTCGTCCTACCATCCGGGGATGAGCGAACGGCGGTCAAGCGAGTCCGGTTTCCCCATCCAGGGCGTCTACACGGCGGCCGACCTCCCGGAGAACCTGGACTCCCGGCTGGGCGCACCGGGCGAGTTCCCGTACACCCGCGGGGTCTACCCGACGATGTACACCTCCCGCCCGTGGACGATGCGCCAGTACGCGGGCTTCGGCACCGCCACCGAGTCCAACGCGCGCTACCACCAGCTGCTGCGGGCCGGCACGATGGGCCTCTCCGTCGCCTTCGACCTGCCGACCCAGATGGGCTACGACTCGGACGACCCGATCGCGCACGGCGAGGTCGGCAAGGTCGGGGTGGCCATCGACTCCATCGAGGACATGCGGCTGCTCTTCGACGGCATCCCGCTGGACAAGGTCTCCACCTCGATGACGATCAACGCGCCCGGCTCGGTGCTGCTCCTGCTCTACCAGCTCGTGGCCGAGGAGAACGGCGTACCCGGCTCGGCGCTGAACGGGACCATCCAGAACGACATCCTCAAGGAGTACATCGCCCGGGGGACGTACATCTTCCCGCCGAAGCCCTCGCTGCGGCTGGTCGCCGACACGTTCGGCTACTGCCGCAAGGAGGTGCCGAAGTGGAACACCATCTCCATCTCCGGCTACCACATGGCCGAGGCCGGCGCGAGCCCCGCGCAGGAGGTCGCGTTCACCCTGGCCAACGGCGTGGAGTACGTCCGTGCGGCGCTCGCCGCGGGCCTGGCGGTGGACGATTTCGCGCCTCGGCTGTCGTTCTTCTTCGTGGCCCGCACCACCCTGATCGAGGAGGTCGCCAAGTTCCGCGCGGCCCGGCGGATCTGGGCCCGGCTCATGCGGGACGAGTTCGGCGCGAAGAACCCGAAGTCGATGATGCTGCGCTTCCACACGCAGACCGCGGGCGTGCAGCTCACCGCGCAGCAGCCGGAGGTCAACCTGGTCCGGGTCGCGGTGCAGGGGCTCGCGGCGGTGCTCGGAGGCACGCAGTCGCTGCACACCAACAGCTTCGACGAGGCGATCGCGCTGCCCACCGAGAAGGCGGCCCGGCTCGCGCTGCGTACGCAGCAGGTGCTGGCGTACGAGACCGACCTGACGGCCACCGTCGACCCGTTCGCCGGGTCGTACGTGGTCGAGGCGATGACCGCCGAGCTGGAGGAGGCGGCCACCGAGCTGATGGACCGGGTCTTCGACCACGGTTCGGCGGTGGACGCGATCGAGGCCGGCTTCCAGAAGCGGGAGATCGAGCAGTCCGCGTACCGGATCGCCCAGGAGATCGACTCGGGTGAGCGGGTGGTGGTCGGGCTGAACCGGTTCCAGATCGACGAGGAGGAGCCGTACGAGCCGCTGCGGGTCGACCCGGCGATCGAGGCGACGCAGGGGCAGCGCCTCGCCGAGCTGCGGCGCACCCGGGACGCGGGCGCGGTCGAGCGTGCGCTCGACGAGCTGCGGGCCGCGGCCTCCGGGAGCGAGAACGTGCTCTACCCGATGAAGGAGGCGCTGCGGGCCCGGGCCACGGTGGGCGAGGTCTGCGGGACGCTGCGGGAGGTGTGGGGCCAGTACCGGCCCAGCGACCGGTTCTGACGGGGCCCGGAGGCGGGCCGGCCCGTCCCCGGCGTCCGTACGGCCGCCCGGCGCCACGCGCCGGGCGGCTGTCGTGTTTCTGCTGGTCAGCGGCTCGATCATCGCCTCCTCGGGGAGCTACAGTCGGAGCAGGTCCCCGGCCGGCGAGGCGTCGCCCGCTCCGGGGCGGCGCGGCCCCGACCGGCGTCCGGCGTGTGCCCGTGAGGTTTGCGGGTACCCCGGCCGGGTGAACGGGAACGGACACGGTGTGCGGTTCCGCCGGACCGGCGCGTGTGAGCGTCTGTTCCGGCTCGTTGCGGAGTGTGGTCGGCGAATTGGCGGAGTGTCAGTTCATCAAGCTGACTAATGCGACAATTCGCAACGAAGGCCCGCGTGGGGGCGCGCGAATTCGTGACCGCCGAATCGGTTACGCGTTGTAGGAGGTGAGCCGGCGGATGGCAGCGTCCGAACGCGATCTACCTGCTGTCCCGCGGATCTCCGAGCGCCCCCAGCAGGGCATTCGTGACGCTGTGCGCTCCGATCACTACCGGAACGAGGTTGCGCAGCGTCACCGGCGGAGGTCTAGGCTGTCTGCTGTTCCTGATGATCCATCCATCTCTAGTGATCGAGAATTCGACGTGACGAGTGCGTTGACGCTGCCGACCGGCAGCCAGCTGGCGTCGCCCTGGCCGGAGACGCCATCCGGGTCCCTACCGCTGCCGTTCGAGCTGGACCAGTTGCTCGCGCTCCGCGTACCCGGGCTCATCGCCACACGTCGTCACATCCACGCCCACCCGGAGCTGTCCGGCAACGAGTTCGACACCGCCGCCCTGGTCGCGCGGGAACTCGCCCTCGCGGGCCTCAACCCGCGGATGCTGCCCAAGGGCAACGGTGTCCTCTGCGACATCGACGGCCGGCCCGACGGCCCGGTGATCGCCCTGAGGGCCGACATCGACGCGCTCCCGCTGACCGACGTCAAGGACGTGCCGTACCGCTCCACCGTCGACGGGGTCTGCCACGCCTGCGGCCACGACGTGCACACCACGGTCATGCTCGGCGTCGGGATGCTCCTGGCCCACCTCGCCGCGCGCGGCGAGCTGGACGGCCGCGTCCGGCTCATCTTCCAGCCGGCCGAGGAGATCCTGCCCTGCGGCTCGCTGGAGGTCATCGGGGCCGGCGGCCTGGACGACGTCGTGCAGATCTTCGCGCTGCACTGCGACCCGAACCTGCCGGTCGGCCGGATCGGGCTGCGGGTCGGCCCGATCACCGCGGCCGCCGACAACGTCACCGTCCGGCTGACCGGGCCGGGCGGGCACACGGCCCGCCCCCACCTGACCGTCGACCTGGTCGACGCCCTCGGCCGCCTGGTCACCGAGGTGCCCGCGCTGGTCAGCCGCCGGGTGCCGGCCAACAGCGGGCTGCTGCTGGTGTTCGGCCACGCCCAGGCCGGCACCCGCTACAACGTGATCCCCTCCGAGGCGTGCGCGTCCGGCACCCTGCGGGTGCTGGACCGCGACACCTGGGAACTCGCCCCGAAGATCGTCGGCCAGGTCGTGCGGGACGTGATCGCCCCGACCGGCGCCACCGTCGACCTGGAGTACCTGCGCGGGCGCCCGCCGGTCAGCAACGACGCCCGGGCGATCCAGGTGCTCACCGCGGCCACCACCGCGGCGCTCGGGCCGGAAGGCGTCGCGGAGACGCCGCAGAGCATGGGCGGCGAGGACTTCTCCTGGTACCTGGAGTACGTCCCCGGCGCCCTCGCCCGGCTCGGCGTCGGGCGGTCCGGGCCCAACGTCGACCTGCACCGCGCCTCGTTCGACGTGGACGAACGGGCCATCCCGGCCGGCGTACGCGTCATGGTGCAGACCGCGCTGCGGGCACTGGAGGCGGCGCGCTGACCGGTGGCTCCGACCGCCGGCGCCGCCGCCGGCGCAGCGCCACGAGGAGCACCGCCAGCGGTACGCCGAACGCGACCAGCCACGGCAGCACCGCGCCGAGCACGGTCAGCAGCAGGGTCATCGAGACCAGGAAGACCCGCCAGCCGTTGCTCAACCCGACGAGGAAGCCCAGCTCGGTCTCCTCGTCCGCCGTGGTCACGTCCTCCCCCACGAGGGTCAGCGTGATGGTGGACAGGGCGGTCAGGTCGGCCAGGCGGCGCTTCTTCGCCTCCAGCGAGGCGAGGTCCGCCTCCCGCTTGCCGAGCTCGCTCTCCAGCGACACCAGCTCGGTGATCGTGGTGGCCCGGGCGAGCAGCCGCCGGGCGCTGTCCACCCGGGCGCGCTGCGTGGCAATCCGCGCGTCCAGGTCGACGGTCTCCTCCGTGACGTCCTCGGTGTGGACCTCACGCCGTTCCTGCCGACCCAGCTTCGCCAGCTCGTCGACCACGGCCGTGAACCGCGCCGCCGGCACGCGCAGTTGCAGCTCGCTCCGCGCGTCGGCGTCGGCGCTGGTGCGCTGGTCGGCGCCGACGAAGCCGCCTGCCGCCGTGACCATCTCGACCGCGCGCCGCGACTTGCCGTCCACATCGTCCACCCGGATCAGCATCGTTCCGGTGTAGATGATCGACCGCTGGTCGACGCGCAGGTCGGGTGAGCCCGGCGCGCCGGTGCCTGGTGCGCGGGCGCCCGGCGCGCCGGCACCCGCCGCGTCGCGGTCGGCGGCGCCTCCGTTCGCGCTGTCGGCCGCCGGGCCCCGGGCCGAGGTGGCCTCGCTGCCGCTGTCGCCGGACGCGCTGCAGCCGCCCAGGGCCAACGCCGCCGTCAATCCCATCGCCGCCAGCGCCACACTGCGACGCCGGGTCGTCCGTCCGTCCATCCCCGCTCCCGTCTCCGTCCGCCCGGGTGGGCGATACCTCGGACGCGGCGCGCCAGCACGCCGGTTCCGGCAGACTGCGCTCAGGACGTCACGATTCGATAATCGAGGAGTCACGATGCAGCTCACCAAGTACGCCCACTCGTGCGTCCGGGTGGAGCACGACGGGGGAGTGCTGGTCATCGACCCCGGCATGTTCAGCGACCCGGCGGCGCTGGACGGCGCGGACGCGGTGCTGATCACCCATGAGCACCCGGACCACCTGAACGCCGAGGCGGTCACCCGGCAGCTCGACCGGCGGCCCTTCGTCGTGCACGGGCCGGCCTCGCTCTCCGCCGCCCTCGGCGACGCGGCCGAGGTGTTGCGACCGGTCCAGCCGGGCGACTCGTTCACCACGGCGGGGGTGGCGATCCGCGCGTACGGGGGGCGGCACGCGGTGATCCACCCGGACATCCCGGTGGTGGAGAACGTGGGTTACCTGGTCAACGACGTGGTCTACCACCCGGGGGACTCGCTCGTCGTGCCCGACGTGCCGGTCGACACGCTCTTCGCGCCGATCCATGCTCCCTGGAGCAAGTTCTCCGAGGTGGTCGACTTCATCCGGGCGGTCGCGCCGCGCCGGGCGTACGCGCTGCACGACGCGCTGCTCAACGACAACGGCTACGCGGTCCTCGACCGCCAGTACACGGCGCTCTCCCGCACCGACTACCGGCGGCTGGAGCCCGGTACGCGGCTGGACGCCTGAGGCGATGCCCGGCCCCTCACCCGAGCTGGTCCAGCAGCTCTACAGCACGCCCCCCGACCGGTTCGTGGCAGCCCGCGACGAGGCCGTGGCCGAGGCACGGCGTGCCGGGGATCCGGCGACCGCCCGGCAGATCGCCCGGCTGCGCCGTCCCACGGTGGCCGCGTGGCTGGTGAACCTGCTCGCCATCCGCCGGCCCGACCTCGTGGCCGACCTGGTGCAGCTCGCCGAGTCGCTACGGTCCGCCCAGCGGGAGCTGCGCGGTTCACGCCTGCGGGAACTCTCCGCGCAGCGGCGGGCGGCGGTCGGCGCCCTCGTGGCCGAGGTGCGCAAGCTGGCCGCGAAGGAGTCCGGCGCCCCGTCGGCCGGGAAGCTGCCGCTGGCCGAGGTGGAGGCGACCCTCAACGCCGCGCTCTCCGACACGGAGGTGGCCGAGCAGGTGCAGGCCGGTCGGCTGCTGCGGGCCGCCAGCTACGCCGGGTTCGGCGAGGTGCCCCGGCCACAACTGCGCCTGGTCACCGGCGGCGAGGAGGAGGAAGAGGAGCGCCGGCCCCGGAAGGAGGCGGGCCGGGCGCCCGCCCAGCGGGCACCGGGGGACCGGGCGGCCGAGCGGGCCGCGGAACGGGCCGAGCGGGCGGCACGGGCCGAGCGGGCGCGCCAGCGCCGGGCGCTGGAACGCGAGCTGGCGAAGGCGCGTACCGACCAGGAGCGGGCCGAGGGGGAGCTGGCGGACGCCGCGCAGGCCGAGCGGGACGGCGCGACCGCGCTCGACGACATCGAGACCGAGCTGGCCGAGCTGGAACGGCGACGGGCGGTGGCGGAGCAGGAGCTGAGCCGGGCCAAGCTGGCCCGTCGCGGCGCGGAGCGGACCCTCACGGCGGCGCGCCGGCGCACCGGAGAGGTCGAGGCGGCCATGGAAGCGCTGGAGGCCGAGGAGGAGGGGGCTGCCGGGACCGGCGGTGGCGAGGCAGACTGACGTCGATGGACGGACGTGAGGTGCGGGCCGGCGCCGGCCGGCACGGGTGGCGCCGATGACCCCGGAGCAGGTAGCCGCCGTCAGCAAGCCCCTGGTGCTCGACCTCGGCGAGGCGTACACCCGCTGCCCGGTCACACTGCGCCGGGCGCGGCTGCTCGGCATCTCCGGTTGGGCCTTCTACGTGAGCGGCCGGGCCGGGGCCCTCGGCGACGTACGCGCCGAGACGGTCGCCGCCGCGCTCGGCTTCCTCGCGCCGGACGCGGTGGCGGACGGCTGGGACGGGGCGGCGCGGACGGTCCGGCCGTTCGAGGTGGCCGCCGCGTCGCTGGCCGAGTGCTGCCGGTGGGGTGCGGAGCAACTGGACGGCGTACCCCGCATCGACCGGCTCGCCGTGCTGCTGGAGCGCGCGGTCGCCGCGGCCGACGCGAGCGGGATGCCCCTCTTCGCCGCCTGGCGGGCCATGCCGGTCCCCGGGCGGTCGGCCGGCGCCCGCGCCGCCGCGGCCCTGCGGCTGCTCCGGGAACACTTCACGGGCGCATACCTGCTGGCCGTCCGGGCGGCCGGGATGACACCACTGGAGGCGGTGCTCGCCGGGCCGGACGGGGAGACGGGCGCCATGGCGTGCGGCTGGCCGCCCCCGTACCCGGCGGTCGGGCCGCTGGTCCGGCGCCGGCTGTGGGCCGAGGCGGTAACCGACCGGCTGGCCGCGCCGGCGTTCGCGGCGCTCGGTCCCGTCGACGGCGCCGACCTCGTCGAGTTGCTCACCGCCACCCGGGCCCGGCTTGGCACGGTGGGGCGGTCGCACCCCGCCGTCTGAGCGGTAAATCGAAGGCGTCGGCGCTGCCGTCCTGTCAGGATCGGCGGCGTGACCCTCCCCGCTGGCTGGAGCGCGCGCCGGCCCATCCTCGACGACGTCCCGGCGATCCTCGCCGTGGTGCACGCCGCGGACACGTTCGCCGTCGGCTACCCGGACTTCGACGCCTCGGACGTCGAGGCGGCCCTGACCGCCCCGTACGTCGAGCCGTCCCGCGACTCGTGGCTGGCCCTGGACCCGGACGGCACGGTGGTCGGCTGGGCCAGCATCGACAACCCCACCGGCGTGGGCCGGGAGTTCGTCGAGGTCTACGTCGACCCGGAGCGCGGCGGGCAGGTGCGGGAGCCCTTGCTCGCCCGCCAGCTCGACCGCGTCGCCGAGCGGGCCGCCGAGCGCGGGCTGCCGGCGCTCACCGTCCGCTGCGCGGTCTTCGAGCCGGAGCGGGACTGGGACCGCAGCCTGCGCGACGCCGGTTTCACGCTCGCCAAGCGGTACGTGCGGATGCGCCGCACGCTGGCCGACCTGCCCGTCGAGCCACCACCGCCGCCCGGGGTCACGGTCCGCCCGGTCCGCTCCGAGGACGAGCGGGACCTGCGCGAGTTCCACCGGATCTTCGACACCGCGTTCCGCGACACACCCGACTACGAGCCCCTCGGCTACGCCGAGTGGCGCAAGAAGATCACCCAACACGGCACGACCTGGGACGAGTGGTTCGTGGCCGAGGTCGACGGGGTGCCGGCCGGCGCGCTCCAGTCGTCCGACCAGGCGCTCGACCAGGACGAGGGTTTCGTCCGGAGCCTGTCGGTGCTGCCCGCCTTCCGACGGCGCGGGGTGGGCGCCGCGCTGCTGCGCCGGGCCTTCGCCCGGTACGCCGAAAAGGGGCGCACCGCCGCCGGCCTGGGCGTGGACCTCACCAACCCGACCGCTCCGCTGTCGCTGTACCGGTCGGTGGGGCTGCGGGAGACCCGCTGGACCGACATGTACGAGCTGGTCGTCCCCGCCGCTGCCGTGCCGGCGCCGCCCGCGGGTGTGTGATGGACGACGCCGGCCGGGGCCGGCGGGCCGCCCCGCGGGCGCCGGTAGGAGACTGGCCGGGTGCGACACGCGCTGCGCGGCTTCCGGGGGACGCCGTGCTCCGGGCTGCCCCGGGGTCGGTCAGGCCGACGCCGTGCCGGTGGGGCGGGACCGCAGCTCGGTGACGTAGTCGTCCGGCGCGCCGGCCTTCTCGGCGGCGTTCGCGATCTCCGACAGGTACCACGAGGTCGGCAGGCCGCCCTCGTAGCCGTCGAAGACGTAGATCCAGGCGGTCACGTCCCCGTCGAGCGTGGAGATCCGGACGTGCAGCTTGCGGTACGTGCCGGAGGTCACGCCCTCGATCTCGTCGAGCTGGGCGGCGTCGTACGGGTGGATGTCGTAGAGCGCCACGAAGACCCGGTCGCCGGGGGACTCGACGACGGTGCTCACCGCGCCCTCCCAGCCGATGACGTCCTCACCGGCGAAGGTCAGCCGCCAGCCCTCCAGCCAGCCGGTGCCCACCATCGGCGAATGCGGGCAGTAGGCGCGCATCCGGCCGGGGTCGAGATTTGAGCCGTAGGCGGCGTGAAGACGCACGGCGATGACGATAGCCCGGCCGACGGGTGGGGGAGAATACGACGGTGCGTGTCGGACGCGTTCGGGAGAAGAAAGTCACTGTGAGCATCGACGAAGGGCGAGTGCTGTGAGCCGGATCGTGATCATCGGCGGGGGGCCGGCCGGCTACGAGGCGGCGCTGGTCGCCGCACAGCTGGACGCCGACGTCACCGTGGTCGAGGCCGAGGGCGCCGGCGGCGCCTGCGTGCTGTCCGACTGCGTACCGTCGAAGACCTTTATCGCCAGTTCCGAGGTGGTGACCGGCTACCGGGACACCGAGGAGTTCGGGGTGCACTCCGACGGGCTCGAGGCGGTCACCGTCGACGCGCAGGCGGTGCACCAGCGGGTCAAGCGGCTCGCGCTGGCCCAGTCGGCCGACATCCACGCCAAGCTCCTCAAGGCCGGGGTCACGTTCGTGGCCGGCAGCGCGCGGCTCGGCGAGGACACGCTGGGTCACACCCACCGGGTGGTCGTCACCCCCGCCGACGGCGGCGCCGAGTACACGATCGACGCGTCCACCGTGCTGATCGCCACGGGCGCCACGCCGCGCCAGCTCCCCACCGCGCGTCCGGACGGCGAGCGCATCCTGACCTGGCGTCAGGTGTACGACCTGCCGGAGCTTCCCGAGCACCTGATCGTGGTCGGTTCCGGCGTGACGGGCGCCGAGTTCGCGAGCGCGTACCTCGCCATGGGGATCGAGGTCACGCTGGTCTCCAGCCGTGACCGGGTGATGCCGCACGAGGACGCGGACGCCGCCGCGGCCCTCGAACGGGTCTTCCGTGGCCGGGGGATGAGCATCCTCAACAACTCCCGCGCGGCGGCTGTGCGGCGCACCGAGGCCGGCGTCGAGGTCGAGCTCTCCGACGGCCGCATGGTGCAGGGCTCGCACGCGCTGATCACCGTCGGTTCCATCCCCAACACCGCTGACCTCGGCCTCGCCGAGTACGGGGTGGAGCTGTCCCCGGGCGGCTACGTGACCGTCGACCGGGTGTCCCGGACCAACGTGCCCGGCATCTACGCCGCGGGCGACTGCACCGGTGTGCTCGCGCTGGCGAGCGTGGCGGCCATGCAGGGCCGGATCGCCATGTGGCACGCGCTCGGTGAGGCGGTCCGCCCGCTGCGGCTGCGCACCGTCGCCGCGAACGTGTTCACCGACCC
This sequence comes from Micromonospora costi, assembly GCF_003626655.1. Taxonomy (GTDB): domain Bacteria; phylum Actinomycetota; class Actinomycetes; order Mycobacteriales; family Micromonosporaceae; genus Micromonospora; species Micromonospora costi. The sequence continues at coordinate 1,685,223 of NZ_RBAN01000001.1, read as the reverse complement.
CGAGCTGGCCAGCGTGGGCGTGTCCCAGGACGAGGTGGACGCCGGCAAGGTCCCGGCCCGGCAGGTGATGCTGCCGCTGTCGGGCAACGCCCGGGCCAAGATGGACGACCTCGCCGACGGCTTCGTGAAGCTGTTCTGCCGGCCGGCCAGCGGTCAGGTGATCGGGGGTGTGGTGGTCGCCCCGAAGGCGAGCGAGCTGATCCTGCCGATCACGATGGCGGTCGAGAACAACCTCACCGTCAACGAGCTGGCCCAGACCATCACGATCTACCCGAGCCTCTCCGGCTCGGTCACCGAGGCCGCCCGTCAGCTCATGCTGCACGAGCTGGAGTGACCGGCCGCGCCTTCGCGTCGATCATGCAGTTGTGGTGGTCGTTTGCTGGTGCTTCGTCGCCTTTGTCGGGCACCACAACTGCATGATCGCGGGTGATGGGGCGGGCCACGGTCAGGGCCAGGACCGTGAGCGCGGCGACCTCGGTGAGGATGAGCATTCGTTCGACGAGGCCGATGAGCACCCGGTCGCCCGGGTACGCCGACCAGACCATGGCCACCGCGAGCACCACGCTGGCGACCGCGAACCCGCGTACCCAGCGCCCGGCGGGGGCGGGTAGCCGGGCGGCGAGCAGCCAACCGCCGACGGGCAGGGCCAGGAACGCCACGACCGAGGCGTACCGGTGCACGTACGCGGCCGTGTCCATGGGCAGCCCGGGCTCGTTCGTCGGCACGACCGCGGCCAGCAGCAGGCCCAGGACCCAGGTCGTGAGGAGCGCCTCGGCCCAACCGAACGGGCCGCGCCCCGGCCCGGCCGTGGGGCGGCCGGTCGGCCGGGCCGCGGCCGGCCGCCGCAGCGGAGGCAGGAGTACGGCGGTGGCCAGCGCGAGCACCACCATCGCGGTGTCGATCACGCCACCCCGGTCGGAGACGGCGAAGTCGCTGACGGTCAGCGACCAGGGTGACAGGTCGTCGTTCACCTCGACGTGGCCGATCACGGCGAGCAGCGCCGCGAGGGCGATGCCGCCCAGGGCGAGCAGGCCGGCTGTGCGGGTTCCAGGCATGCCTCAGCCTGTCGCCGGAACCACCCGAAACGGATCGGGGCGGGCCACCGAATTCCCTCCCGGGGACCACCCCTAGGAGCGACCGGGGGGTGTGACCGGCCCGGGTTCCGTGATGTCGGGGTGTACCGGTAGGGCGGACAGCGCGACGTCCGTGTTGCCGCGGTCGCGCCCCAGCTTCACGGGGACGTCGGGATTGGCGCGGCGGGCGCTGACCATCGTCATGGCCCAGCCGGCGCCCGCGAAGCCGACCGCCGCCACGGCGGCGATCACCGCGAGCCGCCAGGTGGACTCGGTCAGCGCGGTGCCGCCCAGGTGGCCGACCAGCCCCCCGTACGTCGCCCAGCCCACCGCCGCGGTCGTCTCGTAGAGCAGGAAGAGCCGGTACGGGTAGCGGCTGCGGCCGGCCGAGAAGCAGGCCGCCATCCGGCCGCCGGGCACGAACCGGCAGAGCAGGATGACCAGCGGCCCGGGTCTTCGTAAGCCCTGGGTGACGCGGTCGGCGACCCGGCGGGTCCGGCTCGGCTCGGCGTGCCGGGGCGCCCGCCGGTCCGGGGCGGTTCGGCCCAGCAGGTAGCAGGCGAGGTCCCCGGCGAAAACCCCGGCCGCGCCCACGGCGATGGTCAGGGTCAGGTCCAGCCCGCCGTACACGGTGAGGGCGCCGCCGGTGATCATGATGGCCTGGGTGGGGATCACCGGGACGAAGGCGTCCGCGAGGAGCAGGCCGAGCAGCGCGAGGTACGCCCACGTCGGCGACGCGACGTCAGTGAGTAGTTCGGGCACGCCTGCCACCTCGCCGGATGCGGCCGATCGGATGTACCGAGCCTGACGGCGTGTCCGGCGTCACCGCTGACAGCCCTGGGCGGTGGTGACCATGGACACGGCAGGGCCACCCGGGTACAACGAGCCGGCACCGCTCCCGGTCACGGCCCTCGGTACGGTCGGCGGATCGGCGTCCGTCGGCGTACCGTTGTGGCCGCGCGGCCCCACGACCGTCGGGTCCCCCGTTCCTGACGACCGGGTCGCCCCGGGCCGCCGGCAGGTCCCGTGCCGGCGGCCCACCCTCTCCCGCCCCTCCGCCCGCGCCCGAGCCGGCCCCGAGCGGCCCGGACGCCCCGGGCAGGCCGAGCGCCCCGAGCGGCCGGTTCCCCCGAGCGCTGCGGGCGGCCTCAGCCAGGCAACGCCCCGATGCCCGGCCGCCCGAAAACCGGGTGCGCCCGCCGGCCGGCCGCGCGTACGGTCGCGCCATGCGCAGTGCGAACCTGACCACGACGCCGGGACACCCCGGCGTGCCGCACTGACGTTTCCGTCCACAAGGCCCCGGGGCGATCCGCCCCCGAGGGCCGTGCGGCGTTCGTGGAGCAGGTCGCCTCCGGGTCGTACCCCATGAGGGAGAGCGACATGATCGACCACCGCAAGCTCGGCCGGGAGCTGGAGCTGTTCGTCTCCGACCCCCTCGCGGGCGCCGGGCTGCCGATCTGGCTGCCAGCCGGCGCCGCGGCCCGGCACGCGGTCGAGGAGTACGTCCGGGAGCTGGAGCGCCGGGCCGGCTACCGGCACGTCTACTCGCCGCCACTGGGCAAGCGGGAACTCTTCGAACGTTCCGGCCACCTCGGCTACTTCGCCGACGACATGTTCCCGCCGATGCGGGTCTCCGCCGACGACGAGTTCGTGCTCCGGCCGGCGCTCTGCCCGCACCACGCGCTCGTGTACCGGGCGCGTGGCCGCTCCTATCGGGAGCTGCCGTTGCGCGTGGCGGAGCTGGGCGGGATGTACCGCTCCGAGCGCTCCGGGGTGCTCGGCGGCCTGTCCCGGGTACGCGCCATCTCGCTCAACGACGCGCACAACTTCTGCGCCCTGGAGCAGGTCGGGGAGGAGGTCGCCGAGATCCTGCGGCTCATCCGCGAGGCCCACGCGGCGCTCGGCGTCCGCCCGGCGGGGTACCGGTTGTCGCTGCGCGGGCCCGAGCAGCGGTACGTGGGCGACGACGCGCAGTGGGCCCGCGCCGAGGAGCTGCTGCGGGCCGCGCTGACCGGGATGGCGTACGTCGAGGCGCCCGGTGACGCCGCCTTCTACGGACCGAAGATCGACATCCAGATCGTGGACGCCGCCGGCCGGGAGTCGACCCTGTCCACCGTGCAGCTCGACTTCGACAAGCCGGAACGGTTCGACCTGTCGTACACCGACCGGGACGGGTCGCGCCGCCGGCCCGTGATGGTGCACCGGAGCCTGGTGGGCAGCATGGAGCGCCTGTTCGCGTACCTCATCGAGGTGCACGAGGGGGCCTTCCCGGCCTGGTACGCCCCCGTCCAGCTGGTGGTGCTGCCGGTGGACGACGGGCAGGCCGGCGAAGCGGCCGACCTGGCCCGCCGCGCCGAGGCCGCCGGGTTGCGGGTCGAGGTCGACGACGCCGGCTCGCTGGGCGCCCGGGTCCGGGAGGCGGCCCGGCGCCGGGTGCCGTACGTCGCCGTGATCGGTGCCCGGGAGGCGGCCGGCGGGCGGGTCGCCCTGCGGCTGCGCGACGGGCGCGGGCTGGACCCGATGCCCGTCGACGCGGCCCTCGGGCTGGTCACCGGTGTGGTGGCCGCCCGCTCCGCCGACCTGCTTCCCGGCTGACCGGCTCACGCCGACAGCGCCCCCTGCACCGGTGCCGGCCGGCGGGGGGCGCCGTCGGTGGGCTCGTCGGGCTCGGTGAGCGCGGACGTGAACTGCGACTGGTACAGCCGGTGGTACGCCCCCTGTGCGGCGAGCAGCTGCTCGTGCGTGCCCTGCTCGACGATCCGGCCGTTCTCCATCATCAGGATCAGGTCGGCGTCCCGGATGGTGGAGAGCCGGTGCGCGATCACGAAGCTGGTCCGGTCCGAGCGCAGCGCGGCCATCGCCCGTTGCAGCAGCACCTCGGTACGGGTGTCCACCGAGCTGGTCGCCTCGTCGAGGATCAGCAGCGACGGCTCGGCGAGGAACGCCCGGGCGATCGTGATGAGCTGCTTCTCGCCCGCGCTGACGTTGCTGCCCTCCTCGTCGATGAGCGTGTCGTAGCCGTCGGGCAGGCTGCGCACGAACCGGTCCACGAACGTGGCCCGCGCGGCGGCGAGGATCTCCTCCTCGGTCGCGTCCGGCCGGCCGTACGCGATGTTGTCGCGGATGGTGCCCGCGAACAGCCACGTGTCCTGGAGGACCATCCCGATCCGGCCGCGCAGGTCGTCCCGCCGCATGGTGGTGACGTCCACGCCGTCCAGGGTGATCCGGCCGGCGTCCAGCTCGTAGAAGCGCATGATCAGGTTGACGAGCGTGGTCTTGCCGGCGCCCGTGGGCCCGACGATCGCCACGGTGTGGCCCGGCTCGGCGACCAGCGACAGGTCCTCGATAAGCGGCTTGTCCGGCTCGTACCGGAACGAGACGTGCTCGAACTCCACCCGGCCGTGCGGCTCGACCACCCGGGCCGGCTCGGCCGGGTCGGGGCTCTGCTCGTCGGCGTCCAGCACCGCGAAGACCCGTTCCGCCGACGCCACCCCGGACTGAAGCAGGTTGGCCATCGAGGCCACCTGCGTGAGCGGCTGCGTGAACTGCCGCGAGTACTGGATGAACGCCTGCACGTCACCGAGGCTCATCGACCCCGAGGCGACCCGCAGGCCGCCCACGACCGCGATGGCCACGTAGCTGAGGTTCCCGATGAACATCATCGACGGCATGATGATTCCGGAGATGAACTGCGCGGCGAAGCTCGCCTTGAACAGCTGCTCGTTCTTCTCCGTGAACGCGGCCTCGACCTCCCGCTGGCGTCCGAAGACCTTGACCAGCTCGTGCCCGGTGAACGCCTCCTCGATCTGGCCGTTCAGCTCGCCGGTGTGCGTCCACTGGGCGATGAACTGCTTCTGCGACCGTTTGGCGATGCGCTGGGTCACCAGCACCGACAGCGGCACGGCGACCAGGGCCACGACCGCGAGCAGCGGCGAGATCCAGAACATGAAGCCGAGCACGCCCACGACGGTGAGCAGCGACGTGAGCAGTTGGCTCAGCGTCTGCTGGAGGCTCTGCGAGATGTTGTCGATGTCGTTCGTGACCCGGCTGAGCAGCTCACCGCGGGGCTGCCGGTCGAAGTACGGCAACGGCAACCGGTTGAGCTTCTCCTCGACCTCGGCGCGCAGCGTCAGCACGGTGCGCTGCACCACACCGTTGAGCAGCCAGCCCTGCCACCACATGAGCAGGCTCGCGGCGAGGTAGAGGCCGAGCGCGAGCAACAGCACCCGGCCGAGCGCCGTGAAGTCGATGCCCGCACCGGGCACCGGGTTCATCCGGGCCAGCATGTCCGCGTACGCGTCGTTGCCGGTGGCGCGGGCGGCCGCGATCGCCTGGTCGGTCGTGACGCCGGTCAGCTGCCGACCGATCACCCCGGTGAAGATCAGGTCGGTGGCGTGACCGAGGATCTTCGGCCCGGTGACGCTCAGCCCCACGCTCACCAGCGCCAGCGCGACGACCACGCCGAGCTGGAGCCGCTGCGGCCGGAGCCGGCCGAGCAGGCGCCGCGCCGACGGCCCGAAGTTCATCGACCGCTCGGCGGGCATCCCCGCCCCGAAGTGCGGACCGCCGCGCCCACCCCCGCCGCCGGGCAGGCGCCGCGGGGTCGCCCCGTCGCCGGACGGTTTCTGCGCGGGTACGGCAGACGCCCTGTCGGTCATGCCGTCACCTCCGCGGTCTGCTGCGAGGCCACGATCTCGGCGTACGTCGGGCAGCTCTCCAGTAGTTCTCCGTGTCGTCCCACTCCGACGACTCCCCCGTCCTCGAGCACGATGATCTGGTCGGCGTCGACGATCGTGGAGACCCGCTGGGCCACGATCACCACGGCGGCGTCCGCGGTGACCGGCCGCAGCGCCGCCCGCAACCGCGCGTCGGTGCCCAGGTCGAGCGCGGAGAACGAGTCGTCGAACAGGTAGATCTCCGGCTTCCGGACCAGGGCCCGGGCGATGGCGAGCCGCTGTCGCTGGCCGCCGGAGACGTTGGTGCCGCCCTGCGCGATCGGGGCCTCCAGCCCCTCGGGCATCTGGGCGACGAAGTCGGCGGCCTGGGCGATCTCCAGCGCGGCCCACAGCTCGTCGTCGGTCGCGTCCGGGTTGCCGTACCGCAGGTTGCTCGCCACCGTGCCGGTGAACAGGTACGGCCGCTGCGGCACGAGGCCGATCCGGCGCCACAGCTCGTCGGGCGCCAGTTCCCGGACGTCCACGCCGTCGACCAGCACGGCGCCGGCCGTGACGTCGACCAGCCGCGGGATCAGCGACAGCAGGGTGGTCTTGCCCGCGCCCGTGCTGCCGATGACGGCCGTGGTCGTGCCGGGCGTGACCCGGAACGAGATGTCCCGCAGCACCGGCTCGGCCGCGCCCGGGTACTGGAACCGCACCCCACGAAGCTCGAGTTCGGCGCGGGTCGTCGGGACCCGGGCGGCCGGGGCGGCGGGCGGCACCACCGACGTGTCGGTGTCGAGCACCTCGCCGATGCGCTCGGCGCAGACCGCCGCCCGGGGCACCATCATGAGCATGAAGGTGGCCATCATGACGGCCATCAGGATCTGCATGAGGTACTGGAGGAAGGCGGTCAGCGCACCGATCTGGATGGCACCGGAGTCGACGCGCTGCGCGCCGAACCACAGCACCGCGACGCTGGACACGTTGAGCACCAGCATCACGACCGGGAAGATCAGCGCCAGCAGCCGGCCCACCCGCAGCGCGGTCGCGGTGAGGTCGGCGTTGGCCACCCCGAAGCGCCGCGTCTCGTACGGCTCGCGGACGAAGGCGCGGACCACCCGGATGCCGGTGATCTGCTCGCGCAGCACCCGGTTGACCGTGTCGATCCGGGTCTGCATGAGCCTGAACCCGGGCACCATCCGGCGGATGACCGACGCCAGCGCGGCGGCGAGCACCGGTACGCAGACCAGCATCAGCCAGGACAGCCCGACGTCCTCGCGCAGCGCCATGACCACACCGCCGACGCTCATGATCGGTGCGGCCACCAGCATGGTGCAGCTCATCAGCACGAGCATCTGCACCTGCTGCACGTCGTTGGTGTTGCGGGTGATCAGCGAGGGCGCGCCGAACCGGGCGACCTCGCGGGCCGAGAAGCGGTTGACGTGCTGGAAGATCGCCGCCCGGACGTCGCGGCCGAAGCCCATCGCGGTCCGGGCGCCGAGGTAGACCGCCGCGATCGAGCAGACGATCTGGACGAGGCTGACGAGCAGCATCCAGCCGCCGGTCCGCACGATGTAGTCGGTGTCGCCACGGGCCACGCCCTTGTCGATGATGTCGGCGTTGAGGCTGGGCAGGTAGAGCGAGGCCATGGTGCCGACGAACTGGAGCAGCACCACCGCGGCCAGCGGTTTCGGGTACGGGCGCAGGTGGTCGCGGAGCAGTCGGATCAGCACCGCGGACCTCCCGTCTCGTCGGTGGGTTCGGTCATGCGCGGTTCCTCTCCACTGCCGATGACCTCCAACAGGAACTCGCGGATCACGGCCGCCTTCTCGGGGTCGGCGTCGACCGAGGTGAGCGGCCTCCCGGAGCGGATGAGGGCGCTGATCCCCGCCACCCGTTCGCGGCCGGCAGGGGTGATGGCCAGGCGTACGCTGCGCCGGTCGTTGTCGTCGCGCTGCCGCTCGACCAGCCCGTCGCGTTCCAGCGTGTCGATGATGCCGGTCAGCGTGGCCGGCCGGACGAAGCAACGCTGGGCCACCTCGCGGTGCGGCAGCGAGCCGGCCTTGTCGAGGGTCATGAGGGTGACCATGCCGGCCTGGGTGAGGTTGAACTTCTCGGCCAGGAAGCGGTTCCACCGCTGGCTGACCACGTGGCCCGCGACCGCAAGGAGGCGGCCCATCGGCACGTCGCGAAGGGTGACCAGATCCACGCGAAGTACCTTAGCCCCCTGATTGTCAGGGGCCAAACGAAATTACCGCCGCCGTGGCCACGAACACGACCTGGAGCGCGGTCCGCGGCGCCAGCGGGGTGACCGGCCGGCCCGCGAGGGTGAGCCGGCGCCGGGCCGCCGAGACGTTCGCCGGGAACATGGCGAGCATCAGCAGGCCGAGCCCCGCCGCCGCCCAGCGGGCCGTGGCGGGGATCAGCAGTGCCGCCGCGCCGGCCAGTTCCAGGACGCCGGTCACGGTGACCAGCAGCCCGGGGCGGGGCAGTCGCGGCGGCACCATGGCGACGAGGCCGGACCGGCGTGGTTCGGCGAAGTGGGCGATGCCGGTCAGGGCGAACATGGCGGCCAGGCCGACCCGGAGAGCGGGTGACCAGCCGTCCAGGGCGTCGAACCCGGCCAGCCCGGCGAGGCGGGCGAGCACGGTGCCGGCGAGCAGTGCGATCAGGGGGGCCATGACATCCTCCTCGTAAACTTGTCACCGACAAGATGCCGGGTCGCGTGCCATCTTGTCAATGGCAAGATAGGATCGCGTCATGAGTCCCACGCGTGGCTACCATCACGGCGACCTGCGCCGCGCCCTCCTCGACGCCGCCGCGGAGGTGATCGGCGAGTCCGGGCCGGCCGCCCTCAGCCTGCGCGACCTGGCCCGCCGGGCCGGCGTCTCGCACGCCGCGCCCGCACACCACTTCGGCGACAAGGCCGGCCTGCTCACCGCGCTCGCCGTCCAGGGGTTCGACCTGCTCGCCCAGACCCTGCGCGACGCGGGCGACGACCTGCTCGCCGCCGGCGTGGCGTACGTCGACTTCGCGGTGCGGCACCGCGCGCACTTCGAGGTGATGTTCCGGCCCGACCTCTACCGGGCCGACGCCGCGGAGGTGCGGGCGGCCAGCGCCCGGGCCGGCGACGTCCTGCGGGCCCGGGTGGCCGGGCTGCCCACCCGCGGGGGCGGCCCGGGCGACCCGGGGCGGGACGCCCTCGCCGCCTGGTCGATCGTGCACGGCTTCGCCACGCTGTGGCTGGCCGGAGCACTGCCCGACCGGCTGGGCGACGACCCTCGGGAGGCGGCCCGGGCGGTCATCCGCCGCCTCGTCGACTAGCCCGGTCCCGGCTCACCAGCTCGTCGGCAGCGGCATCCCCTCGGTGTAGCCGGCGGTGCTCTGCACACCGACGACGGCCCGTTCGTGGAACTCGGGCAGGTTCCGGGCGCCGGCGTACGTGAAGGCGCTGCGGACCCCCGCGATGATCTCGTCGATGAGGTCCTCCACGCCGGGTCGGGTCGGGTCGAGGTACATCCGGGCCGAGGAGATGCCCTCCTCGAAGACCGCCTTGCGGGCGCGGTCGTACGGGCTGTCGTCGGCCGTCCGCGCGCTGACCGCGCGGGCCGAGGCCATGCCGAAGCTCTCCTTGTAACGCCGGCCGTCCGGGTCGGTGTAGAGGTCGCCGGGTGACTCGTAGGTGCCCGCGAACCAGGAGCCGATCATCACGTTGGACGCGCCGGCCGCGAGCGCCAGCGCCACGTCCCGTGGATGCCGGACGCCACCGTCGGCCCACACGTGCCGGCCCAGGGCCCGCGCCGCGGCCGCGCAGTCGAGGACGGCGGAGAACTGCGGGCGGCCCACGCCGGTCATCATCCGCGTGGTGCACATCGCGCCGGGCCCGACGCCGACCTTCACGATGTCGGCGCCCGCCTCGACGAGATCGCGTACGCCTTCGGCCGTGACCACGTTGCCGGCCGCCACCGGCACCCCCGGCCCGAGCTTCCGGACCGCCCGCAGCGCGGAGATCATCCGCTCCTGGTGGCCGTGCGCGGTGTCCACGACCAGGGTGTCCACGCCGGCCTCCAGCAGCGCGGCGGCCTTGCCCGTGACGTCGCCGTTGATGCCGATCGCCGCGGCGATCCGCAGCCGGCCCCGGTCGTCCACCGCCGGCCGGTAGAGGGTGGCCCGCAGCGCACCCTGCCGGGTGAGGACGCCGACGAGCCGCCCGTCCGCGTCGACCACCGGCGCGAGCCGGCGGCGGCCCGCCGAGAGCCGGTCGAAACCGGTACGCGGGTCCGCGTCCGCGGGTACGGTGTGCAGCTCGGTGGACATCACGTGGCGCAGCTGGGCGAACCGGTCCACGCCCACGGTGTCCGCCTCGGTGACCACGCCCAGCGGCCGCCCGGCCTCGTCCACCACGATGACGGCGCCGTGTGACCGCTTCGGCAGCAGGTGGATGGCGTCGCCCACGGTGTCGGTGGGGCCGAGCGTGATCGGGGTGTCGTACACCAGGTGGCGCTGTTTGACCCAGGCCACGACGTTCGCGACCACCTCGATCGGGATGTCCTGCGGGATGACCGCGATCGCGCCGCGGCGGGCAACCGTCTCGGCCATGCGTCGGCCGGCCACCGCGGTCATGTTCGACACCACGAGAGGGATGGTCGTGCCCGTGCCGTCGCCGGTGGAGAGGTCGACGTCGAGGCGGGAGCCCAGGTCGGAACGGGCCGGCGCCATGAAGACGTCGTTGTAGGTCAGGTCGTGCGCGGGGACCGCGCCGTGAAGGAACCGCACCCGGCAATCATGGCTGGCCGTCGCCGAAGCTGCCGCCGCTGGTAGCGGAAAACACCTTCACCGGGTCCGTGCGGCGGCGCCGGCGGTGGTCCGGCGCTGTGCTGCGCCGCTGGCCGGGCCGGCGCCGGGCTTGGGGCGGGCCGCGCGGTCAGCCGAGCAGCAGGGCGATCGCGAGCGCGGCCATCACGGCGGCGATCACGCCGTCCAGGACCCGCCAGGCGACGGTACGGGCGAGCAGCGGCGCGAGCCGGTGCGCCCCGGCGCCCAGCGCGGTGAACCAGACCGCGCTGGCCAGGGCGGCGCCGGCGCCGAACACCCAGCGGTGCGGGTGCTGCTGCGCGATCCCGCCCAGCAGCAGCACGGTGTCGAGGTAGACGTGCGGGTTCAGGTAGGTGAAGGCGAGGCAGGCCAGGACCGTGGCGCCCAGCGTGGCCGGCGGCCGTTCGGTCGGCAGCAGGGCGCCGGGGCGCAGGGCGCGGCGCGCGGCGAGCGCCGCGTAGCAGAGCAGGAAAACGGCGCCGCCCCAGCGGACGGCGGTGAGCAGCGCCGGCCGGCCGGTCACCAGCGTGCCGACCCCGGCGATGCCCGCCCCGATGAGCAGCGCGTCCGAGGCCGCGCAGGTGAGGACGACGGGTACGACGTGTTCGCGGCGCAGCCCCTGGCGCAGGACGAACGCGTTCTGCGCCCCGATGGCGACGATCAGGGCGATGGAGACCGAGAAACCGGCGACGGCGGAGCTGAGCACCCGTCGACCATAGGCAGCGAGTGATCATCAGTCGAGCTAAAGATTCTGCAGGTGATTAAGCTGAGCTGATGGAAGGGCTCGACTCCACGCAGCTGCGTACGCTCGCCGCCGTCGTCTCGGAGGGCAGCTTCGAGGCGGCCGCGCGCCTGTTGCACCTCACACCCTCGGCCGTGAGCCAGCGGGTGAAGGCGCTCGAGGAGACCGTCGGGCAGGTGCTCGTCCGCCGGGCCCGGCCCTGCGTGGCCACGGCCGCGGGGGCGCCGCTGCTGCGCCTCGCGGGCCAGCTCGTGCTCCTCGAACGGGAGGCGCTGGCCGACGCCCGCGGCCCGCTCACCGGAGGCGGCGCCCGCACCCGGCTCGCCGTGGTGGTGAACGCCGACTCGCTGGCAACCTGGTTCCCCGCCGTCCTGGCCCGGCTGCCCCGGAGCCTGGACCTGTCCTTCGACCTCCGGCAGGACGACCAGGACCACACCGCCGAGCTGCTCCGCGACGGGGTGGTGACCGCGGCCGTGACCGCGCAGCGGGAGGCCGTCCAGGGTTGCCGCGTACGACGGCTCGGGGCGATGCGCTACCGCGCCCTGGCCGCACCGGCCCTGGCCGCCGCCCACTTCGCCGACGGGCTCACCGCGGAGGCGCTGGCCGCGGCGCCGCTGCTCGTCTTCGACCGCAAGGACCGTACGCAGCACCGCTTCCTGCGTACGGTGACCGGGCGGGAACTCGACCCACCCGTGCACTATGTGCCGTCGGTCCCCGCCTTCAGCGAGGCCATCCGGCTGGGCGTGGGCTGGAGCCTGGTGCCGGAGCAGATCGCCGACGACGACCTGGCGACCGGCCGGTGCGTCGACATCGCCCCGGGCCGGCACGTGGACATTCCGCTGTACTGGCAGCACTGGCGGCTCGAGTCGGAGGTGCTGAACGCCCTCACCACGGCCGTACGCGACGTGGCCGCCGAGACTCTGCGCTGATCGCGGGCCGCGGTGCTTCACCCGGTCAGGAGATGGTGCAGATGGCGGCGCCCGCGGTGATCACGGCGCCGACCTCGGCGGTCAGGCCGCTGATCGTCCCGGCCTTGTGCGCGTGCAGCGGCTGCTCCATCTTCATCGCCTCCAGCACCACGACGAGGTCGCCCTCGGCCACCGTGTCCCCGTCCGCCACGGCGATCTTCACGATGGTGCCCTGCATCGGCGAGGTGAGCGCGTCGCCGCTGACCGTCCCGCCGGCCTTTGCCCCGCCAGCGCGGCGGGCGGGCTTGCGGGCGGCGGGTGCGACCGCGGTCGTACCGGCGCCGAGGCCGGCCGGGAGGGTGACCTCCAGCCGCTTGCCGCCCACCTCGACCACGACGGTCTCCCGCTCGGCCGGCTCGGCGGCCGGGCCGGCGACGGCGGTGAACGGCGGGACGGTGTTGTCGAACTCCGTCTCGATCCAGCGGGTGTGCACGGTGAACGGCTCGGCCGTGAAGGCCGGGTCGCGCACCACGAGGCGGTGGAACGGCAGCGCGGTCGCCATGCCGTCGACGACCATCTCGTCCAGCGCCCGGCGGGCCCGCTCCAGCGCCTCGGTGCGGGTCTCTCCCACGATGATCACCTTGGCCAGCAGCGAGTCGAAGTTCCCGCCGATCACGTCCCCGGCGGAGATGCCGGTGTCCACCCGGACACCGGGGCCGCTGGGCAGCCGCAGCGCGCTGACGGTGCCGGGGGCGGGCAGGAAGTTGCGGCCCGGGTCCTCGCCGTTGATCCGGAACTCGATCGCGTGCCCGCGCGGGGTCGGGTCCTCGGTGAAGCGGAGCTTCTCGCCGTCGGCGATGCGGAACTGCTCGCGGACCAGGTCGATGCCCGCGGTCTCCTCGGTGACCGGGTGCTCGACCTGGAGCCGGGTGTTGACCTCGAGGAAGGAGATGGTGCCGTCGACGCCGACCAGGTATTCCACCGTGCCGGCGCCGTGGTAGCCGGCCTCGCGGCAGATCGCCTTGGCGCTGTCGTGGATCTGCGCCCGCTGCGCCTCGGTGAGGAACGGGGCCGGCGCCTCCTCCACCAGCTTCTGGTGCCGGCGCTGGAGCGAGCAGTCGCGCGTGCCCACCACGATCACGTTGCCGTGCTGGTCGGCGAGGACCTGCGCCTCGACGTGGCGCGGCTTGTCGAGGTAGCGCTCCACGAAGCACTCGCCCCGGCCGAACGCGGCGACCGCCTCGCGGGTGGCCGACTCGAACAGCTGGGGGATCTCCTCCATGGTGCGGGCCACCTTGAGGCCACGACCGCCGCCACCGAAGGCCGCCTTGATCGCGACCGGCAGGCCGTGGTCGACCGCGAAGGCGATCACCTCGTCGGCGTTCCCGACCGGGTCCGGGGTGCCGGGGACCAGCGGGGCGCCGGCGCGCTGGGCGATGTGCCGGGCGGTGACCTTGTCGCCGAGGTCGCGGATCGCCTGCGGGGTCGGCCCGATCCAGGTGAGCCCGGCGTCGATGACCGCCTGGGCGAAGTCGGCGTTCTCCGAGAGGAAGCCGTAGCCGGGGTGCACCGCGTCGGCGCCGGCCTTGGCGGCGACGTCGATCAGCTTGTCGATCCGCAGGTAGCTGTCGGTGGCGGTGTCACCGCCCAGGGCGTACGCCTCGTCGGCGAGGGTGGCGTGCAGGGCGTCCCGGTCGGAGTCGGCGTACACCGCGACGCTCTCCAGGCCCGCGTCGCGGCAGGCGCGGATGACGCGGACGGCGATCTCGCCGCGGTTGGCGATGAGTACCTTGCGCACCGTGGGGGCTCCTCCCGGGAGGTCGTTGACCGGGAGTGTATCGGCCACCCGAGGACCCCCTAACGATCGCTCAGTGTGGGATGGGGCACGGTCACATCGCGGTTTAGTCAAACTTGGCTATTACGCTTGTCCGGTGTCTGCCACCCGGATGATGATTCTCGGCCTCGTGAAGTGGATGCAGCCGGTGCACGGCTACGACGTGCGGCGCGAACTGCTCAGTTGGAACGCCGACAAGTGGGCCAACGTGCAACCCGGCTCGATCTACCACGCCCTGCGCAAGCTGACCGAGGAAGGGCTGCTGCGCGCGGTGGCGACCGAGCAGGTCGGCGGCCGCCCGGCACGGACGACGTACGAGGTCACCCCGAAGGGCGAGGACGAGTTCGACGGGCTGCTGCGCGGCCACTGGTGGCAGGTGGAGGACACGGCCGACCCGTTCGCCGCGGCCTTCTCGTTCCTGCCCGCGATGCCCCGCGAGGAGGCGGCCGCCGCCCTTCGTAACCGGGCAATCCAGTTGCGGGCGCGTGTTGACTGGATGCGGGCCTCACTGGACTCGAACTGGCTGCGGGAGACGAAGCCCGTCCACGTCGGATGGATGTTCGAGCTCTGGTCGGCCCGGGCCGAGGCGGAGGTCGCCTGGTGCGAGCGGATCGCGGAACGCATCGAGGCTGGAGTGTCGTACCTGCCTGCTGGACTCGAACGGGCCGAGGGTTGGTCGGGCTGGCAGGAGCGCCTTCCCGACCGGCCGTTCGACGCGAAATAATCAACGTTGACCATTGACGCTATATCGCGTTAGCCTCTGCGCGAACCAACGGGGGGAGCACGCCGTCCGGGGTGCTTCCAGCGGACGGGCGGCCGGTCACACCGGCCCGGACGACCAGGAGCACGCATGATCGAGACCAGAGGGTTACGCAAGTCCTTCCGTTCCAGGGCGGGACGGGAGACGAAGACGGTCGAGGCGGTCCGCGGCGTCGACCTCTCCGTCGCCGAGGGCGAGATCTTCGGCTTCCTCGGCCCCAACGGCGCCGGCAAGACCACCACCCTGCGGATGCTCGCCACGCTCATCGAGCCGGACGGCGGCGAGGCGACCATCGCGGGCGCCGACCTGCGCAAGGCGCCAGGCGAGGTGCGCCGCCGGATCGGCTACGTGGCCCAGGGCGGCAGCACCTGGGACGAGTCCACCGCCCGCGAGGAACTCGTGCTCCAGGCCCGGCTCTACGACATCGGCAAGGCCGAGGCGCACCGGCGGGCGGCACGGGCGCTGGACGCCTTCCAGCTCAGCGAGTTCGCCGACCGCAAGTGCAAGACGTACTCCGGAGGCCAGCGCCGCCGGGTGGAGATCGCGCTCGGCATCATCCACGAGCCGAAGATCGTCTTCCTGGACGAGCCGACCACCGGCCTCGACCCGCAGAGCCGCGCCCACATGTGGGACGAGATCCGCCGGCTGCGCGCCGACGGGATGACGGTCTTCATCACCACGCACTACCTCGACGAGGCCGACGCGCTCTGCGACCGGATCGCGATCATGGACCATGGCGAGGTCGTCGCCGAGGGCACGCCGGCCGACCTCAAGCGGGAGATCTCCGGCGACGTGGTCCAGGTCGGTCTCGACACCGCCACCACGCCGCAGGCCGCGCAGGCGCTCGACGGCGAGCCGTACGTCAAGAAGCTGGAGACCGCCGAGGAGGGCGGGCTGCGCCTCTACGTCGACGAGGGGGCCACCGCGATCCCGCAGATCCTCCGCCGGCTCGACCAGGCCGGCCTGGCGCTCTCCTCGATCGAGCTGCACCGGCCCAGCCTGGACGACGTGTTCCTCACCAAGACCGGCCGCTCGCTGCGCGAGTCCTGACCACCCGGAGACGATCATGAAGCTCGTCCGCGACACCTGGCTGATCTTCCAGCGCCAGTTCCAGCTGCTCATCCGTAACCCGGTCTGGGTCTTCGTCGGCGTCTTCCAGCCGGTGATGTACCTGCTGCTCTTCGCGCCGCTGCTCAAGCCGGCGCTGAGGGTGTCCACCCAGGCCGAGGCCTACAAGGTCTTCGTCCCCGGCCTGCTCGTGCTGCTGGCCATCTTCGGCGGCCTTTTCCAGGGCTTCGGCCTGATCGCCGAACTGCGCGCCGGAGTCATCGAACGGTCCCGGGTCACCCCGGTGCACCGGCTCGCACTGCTGCTGGGCCGCTCGCTGCGCGACGTCGTCTCGCTGATCGTGCAGGCGGTCATCATCACGCTGCTCGCGCTCCTGTTCGACCTGCGCGTGTTCATCGGCGACCTGCTGCTCGCGTACCTGATGCTGGCCCTCATCGCACTCATGACCTCGGCCGTCTCCTACGGCGTGGCGCTCAAGGTCAAGAGCGAGGACGCGCTGGCGCCGCTGATGAACACCGTCGCCCAGCCGGTACTGCTCCTGTCCGGCATCCTGCTACCGCTCATCTACGCCCCCGGCTGGTTGCAGGGCGTCGCCGAGTGGAACCCGTTCGCCTGGGCCGTCGACGGCACCCGGGCGCTGTTCGCCGGCGACCTCGGCAACGACAAGGTCTGGCAGGGGCTGACCATCATCGCGGTGCTCGCGGCCCTCGGCGTGTTCTGGGCGGCCCGGCAGTTCGCGCGCAGCGTCCGCTGAGGGGCCTGATCCACACGCCTTCCCGGTTGTCGGGGTGTCGGACGCGTTCCGACACCCCGACTTCCTGAAACTCGCGGCCCGGTTTGGCGCGGCCCGGCCTGGCGCGGCGCGGCGGGGTGGTCCCGGCCGGCCGGCTTGGTCTGGTGGTGCCGGCGGCGCGGCGGTCAGCGCACGCGGGCCAGTGTCAACCCGTCCGCGACCGGCAACATCACCGCGTCCACCCGGACGTCGGCGAGCACCTCGTCGTTGAAGGCGGCGATCGCCCGGTCGTCGGCGCTCTGCGGGGCGATCACCCGCCCGCCGCGCAGCACGTTGTCCACGGCGATCACGCCGCCGGGGCGCACCCGGGGCACCAGCTCCGCCCAGTAGATCGGGTAACCCGTCTTGTCCGCGTCGATGAACGCGAAGTCGAGGTACCGCTCGTGCGGCAGCTCGCGCAGCGTGTCCCCGGCCGGGCCGATGCGCAGCTCGATGCGGTCGTCCACCCCGGCCCGCGCCCAGTACCGGCGGGCGATCCCCGTGTACTCCTCCGAGATGTCGAAGCAGGTCAGCCGCCCACCCTCGGGCAGGCCGCGGGCGATTGCCAGCGAGGAGAGCCCGGTGAACGTGCCCACCTCCACCGCCTGCCGGGCGCCGATCAGCCGGGTGAGGAAGGTGAGGAAGGCGGCCTGTTCGGGGGCGACCTGCATGCTCGCCTGAGCCGGCAGCAGTGAGCGGGTCTCCTCGGCGAGGTCCCGGACGACCTCGTCGGGCGGAGAGCCGTGCCCGACGAGGTACGCGTGCAGCTCGTCGGTGAGCGGGATCGACTTGGTGGTCATGGGTGGACGCTAACCGAGTGGCTCGATCGACTGGCCCCCAGGCGCGACCTTCGTCCACAGGTCGGTGATGCGCAGGTCCAGGTCCGCGAGGAGCCGGCGCAGCAGCGGCAACGACAGCCCGATGACCGTACCCGCGTCGCCCTCGATCCGCTCCAGGAACGGGCCGCCCAACCCGTCGATGGTGAAGGCGCCCGCCACCGCCAGCGGCTCGCCCGTGGCGACGTAGGCGTCGATCTCCTGGTCGGTGATGTCGGCGAAGTGCACCACCGTGGAGGCGACCCCCTCCGCGCGGCGGCCGGCCGTCGCGTCGATCAGGGAGTGCCCGCTGTGCAGGACCCCGCTGCGACCGCGCATCCGCCGCCAGCGCCGGGTGGCGTCAGCCGCGTCCGCCGGCTTGCCGAAGATCTCACCGTCGAACTCCAGCACCGAGTCGCAGCCGATCACCAGGGTGCGCTCGTCCGAACCCGGCCGCAGCCGGGTGAGCACCGCCTGCGCCTTCAGGCGGGCGAGTTCCTGGCAGAGTTCCTCGGCGCGGTCCGCGACCACCAGGGACTCGTCCACGCCACTGACCAGGACGTCCGGCTCGATGCCGGCGGCTTGGAGGAGCTTGCGGCGGGCGGGACTGGCCGATGCGAGTACGAGACGGAGCGGCAGCTGATCAGGCACCCCGCCGACGTTACCGGCTGACCGCAGCGCGAGACGCCCGGCGCCGCCGTTCCGGGGGCGGTGTCGGGGCGGCTCGGGTGGGTGGCCGGGGTGGTTGCGGCGGTCTGGGCGTTGCCGCGATTTCGGGGATGTGGCGGTGTGGGGGTGGTGCGGTCACCGCGACTTCGGGGATGTGGCGGTGTCGGGGTGGTGGGGTTGCCGCGATTTCGGGGATGTGGCGGTGTGGGGGTGGTGGGGTTGCCGCGATTTCGGGGATGTGGCGGTGTGGGGGTGGTGGGGTTGCCGCGATTTCGGGGATGTGGCGGTGTGGGGGTGGTGCGGTCACCGCGACTTCGGCGATGTGGCGGTGTCGGTGCGCGAGGCTCGCCTGAGTTCGGGGCTCGTCGGGGTCGTGGCCGGTGCGGCTCGCGCAACTTCAAGGAAATAGTTGCTTCCCACCGCTGCGAAGGGGACAACTTCCTTGAAGTTGCGCGACCTCCCGGGGCGGGCACGACTTGTCGGCGGCTCGCACGGGGCTATGCGCCGGCGACGGGTCAGCCCTGAGGCCGATCAGTGGCTGATGCGGGGCGGTGGGTCGTCACCGCGGCGGCGCCGGCGGACGACGAGAGCCCAGATCACCCCGCCCGCCACGATTACGCCGAGCGTGACCATTCCGCGAACCGTGGCCGCCCTGTCACCACCGCCGTCACCCGGAGGAGTACCCGCGGCGGTCGTACCCGCGCTACCGCCGGCCGGCGCGGTCGCCGTCGCCGACTCGAATTCCAGCGGTGGTACGTCCGCAGTCAGCGCCGCAACGATGTCGATCACGCCGTATCCGTACTCGTCGTCCCGCCCAGGAGGTCCCTTGTCGACGGCCGTGGCGGTGAGCCGGTGGACAACCTCCCGAGCAGGCAGGTACGGGTACTTCGACCGCACCAACGCCGCCGCCCCCGCCACGATCGCCGTAGCGCTCGACGTCCCGGTCCCCTTGGAGTACTTCCCGTCATAGCTGGTGCTGTAGATGTCTACCGCTGGCGCGGCAAGATCGATTTTGGTTCCTCTGACTGAGACTGCCGCGTGATTGCCGTCGCGCCCAACACCCGCAACCGCGATGACGCCAGCTTGGTTTGCTGGATAGCCGATGGTTTGGTCTCTAGGAGCGTTGCCGACGCCCGCGATAACGATTGTGTCCGAAGCTAAGGCTAGACCTATTGCCCTACGCAATCGCGGACTTTCCGCACCGACGGATGAAACGCTTATTACTCCGGCATCGCGCCGAACCGCATACTCGATTGCCTCGGCCAGCGCGTCGGGTTGACCTTCCCTGTTCGCCGGGGAGCTGAAGATTGGCAGGATCTTCGCCATCGGTGCTACACCGAGTGCTCCGAGTTGGTCACCCTGACCGTGTGCGGCGATTAATCCGGCCATCGAGGTTCCATGGCTGTCGGCATCATTCCGGCCATCGCCAGCACCGCCCGGAATGATGTCGATACCTGGAAGAAGGTTGTCTTTGAGGTCGGGGTGCGGGTCTACGCCGGTGTCGGGGATGGCTACGGTAACGCCTTTTCCCGTGGCGATCTGATGGGCCTCGTCAATTCTCAAGTACCGAAGGTGCCACTGATCGGCTCGGATTCGTTTTCTTACGTCTACGTCACCCGGTGCTCCGGAGTCGGCGGCGACTCGCCCGGGAACGAGCGCCGCCGTTACAGCCGATATCGCCAGGATCAACAACGCCGTTCGGCTTAGCGGCACCAGGACCTCACCGGTCCAAGCCGATTGCAGGGCCGGGATCGATGGGATTATCGAAATCAGGCGGTCGAACTACCGGTGCGACACCTTCGTCAATCTGCCATGGATCGTCCGGGTCCCAGTGCCGGGATGACCCATTGGATCTGTCTTCGCCTGTCCTCGACGAGGGATTGTATCTGCTTCCACTAGTGGTCACATTTGGGCTTGATCCCGTGAGAAATGGAGGTGTCCCCTGTGCGGCAGCAAATCTCCGGCTCCCGCCAGGTCGCGACCCGGCTCCACCGGTCGGCGCGGTACCGGCGCCGCCCCCGCCTATGACACCACCGACTGGATTGATCCGTCTCGGTTGAGCGTTCGGTGTCGGCCCTATCCCGACCCCCGGCGGGCCGCCGATTACGCCACCCGGCGGAGTTGGCCTCAGCGAAGGTGCGGTGCTGCCCGGCGTACTACCACGGGACGCCGGAGGGCGGGCAGTGGTGCCCGGCTGGTCGCGGACGGGTGCGCCACTGGACCGCGAGGACACGTTGCTCGGCAGGGCTGGTACAGGCATGCCATTTGTTGACGTATTAGAGGAACCGGTGATTGGAGAGGTTGGGTTGGTTGCGGCCGGCGCCGGCAAGAGACTGGGACCTGCGCTACCAAGGACTGGGCCTTTCCCTGCCGAGATGGGCTCGGGCAAGAGTCGAGCCTGATTCCGGTGACCTCCCGAAGTCGCTCGCCCCGCTTCGTGAAGGGGGACGGGGATGATCGGTGGGATGGCGGGAGCAGCGGGATTGCTTCCGCCATAGACATCGGGGTTATCGGTCTGAATCGACGGACGTGTTGCGGGCGGTTTCTGAAGTGCTACTTGGGCTTGTTGGAGTTCGCCGCTGAGGCCGTACATGATGCCGCGCGCTTGGACGTTCAGCTGTTCGAGGTCGGCGTCGGTCACCGGTCGGTCCGGTACGCGGCTGCCCATGGCGGCCTTCGGGTCGGCGGCGGTCGCCTCGTACGCGCGTTTCTGCTGGAGCTTCGCCGCGTACTCCTCGTGGATCTTCTCGATGGCGTCGCGGGTGCCGCTGATGGCCTGGGTGGCGGCGGCAAGCGTGGTGTAGTTGGTGGCCGCGGCGTCGTGGGTCAGCCGCACCTTCTCGATGAGCGCGTCCAGTTCGGCGATGTACGTGCGGGCTGCCGCGTTGGTGGCCGGTGGCCACGCCTCGGCGAGGCCGCGCCGGTACTCCTGGAGCCGTGCCAGGTGCGTCTGCGCCAGGTCGCACACCTTGCGCCAGCCGGCGACCTGCTTCCAGTGGTTGGTGGTGTCGTGGTCCTGGAGGCAGGCCCACATGCTGTTGACGTCCATGAGGTGCCAGTCGGTGAGGCCGGACGTGCGGCCGCCGCCCCGTTCGATCACGGCAGCACCACCGGGCCGTCGTCGGGGCCGGTCGGGTCGTGCAGGACCACCGAGGGGCCGGCGGGCACGACCGTGCGGGGGTCGGCGAGCGCGTGCTCGACGTCGACCACCCGGGCGGCGGAGAAGGCGTCGGTGCCGGCGTACCGGTCGGCGACGCTGCCCGCGGCGGCGGCCAGGTGGCCGGTGGCGCCGCGTACGCCCCACACCATCTCGACGGTGGCCTGCTGGGTCTCGTGGTGCGCGCGCAGGAAGTGGACCAGCTCGACGAAGGCGTCGCACGGGTTGGGCAGGGAGGCTGTCATGTCGTCGGCGATGTAGGACAGCTGCGGTGCGTAGTTTCGTTCCACCTCGCCCGCGAGGCGGTCGGCGAACTCCCGCAGCCGCCGGATGTCGGCCTCGATGCCGCCGTAGCCGCTCAACCATGCCGGCGGGCGGTCCTCCTCAGGGATCATCGATCCTCCCTTACCGTCACGGCCCCATTTCCCTGAGTGAGGTTAACGGCTCCAAGCGACCCTGGCAGCCCCCCAAAGGGGACAGGTGACGCCGGAAGCTGGCAGCCTTCGAAGGGGGACAGGTGACGCCGGAAGCTGGCAGCTGCCGAAGGGGACAGGTGACGCCGGGGAGGACGGGTCAGCGGGGGAGGCCGGAAGCCCGCCAGGCGCCGGGACCGGCGGCTACTCCGGCCGGCCGGCCGCTGCGGGCCCAGGTGGACCGGGCGGCGGGAGCGGGGGCCGCGGCCGGCCGCGAGCGTACGACGATCGCGCCGACCAGCGCGGCCAGTTCCTCGGCGGTGGGGACCCCGCGGACGACCCGGAGCAGCGGCTCTTCGGCAGACATGGCACCAGCGTACGCGTCCCGGAGGTCGACCTTCACCGCACTGTGGCGTGCCGGCGGTGTGGCCGTCGGTGCCGCCGGGTACCGTCTCTGCGATGTCGAACGCGCTTCCCCAACTTGTCGCTGACCGGTACCGGCTGATTTCGCCGCTCGGTCAGGGTGGCATGGGTCGGGTGTGGAAGGCGCGCGACGAGGTGCTGCACCGGGACGTGGCGATCAAGGAACTGGTCCCGCCGCCCAGCCTCACCGACGACGAGCGCCGCGAGATGCGGGAGCGCTCGCTCCGCGAGGCGCGCGCCATCGCCCGGCTCAACCACATCAACGTCGTCCGCATCTTCGACGTGCTGCGCACGGACGGCGATCCGTGGATCGTCATGGAGTACGTCGCGTCGAAGTCGCTGCAGGACACGCTCGCCGAGTCCGGCCCGGTGCCGCCGGCCCGGGCGGTCGAGATCGGCCTCGGGGTGCTGGGCGCCCTGAAGGCGGCGCACAAGGCCGGCGTGATGCACCGCGACGTGAAGCCGGGCAACGTGCTGCTCGGCAACGACGGCCGGGTGGTGCTGACCGATTTCGGTCTCGCCACCATCCCGGGCGACCCGAACGTCACCCGCACCGGCATGGTGCTCGGCTCACCGGCATACATCGCGCCGGAGCGGGCACGGGACGGCACCGCCGGGCCGGAGGCCGACCTGTGGTCGCTGGGCGCCACCCTCTACGCCGCGGTCGAGGGCAAGTCGCCGTACGCGCGGCCGTCCGCGATCGCCACCCTCGCGGCACTGGCCACGGAGCCGCTGCCGCCGCCGAAGAACGCCGGCCCGCTCAAGCCGGTGCTCCAGGGGCTGCTCCGCAAGGACCCGAGCGAGCGGATCACCGCCGAGGTCGCCGAGCGGCTGCTGCGCCGGGCCGGCGGCAAGCGCGGGCGGGGGATCTCCCTGCTCGACGGCGTACGCCGGCCGGGGCCGAACGGTCCCCGCCTACCGCGCCCGACCGTGGTGCCCGCCCCGCGTCCCGCCGAAGCGCCCGACCGGCCGGTCAGCCCGCCCGCGCCGCGCACGCCCCCGGCGACCGCCGCGGCGGCAGCGGCCGGGCCCGCGGCCGATCCCACGGCGAAGGTGCCGACCGGGGTGGACGCCGCTCCGACCGCGAAGGTCGACCGCCCGTCCGGCGACGGCGCGGGCCTCACGTCCACCGCGGACGCGGCCCCGACCGCGAAGGTCGACCGGTCTCCCGTCGATGACGCGGAGCCGACCACGAAGGTCGACCTGCCGCCGTCCACGTCGGACGCCGACGCCACCGATGTCACCACGGCCGGTGCCGCCGACAGCGACATCGCCACGGCCGACAGCGGCGAGGCCGATGCCACCAGGGTCGACGGCGCCGCGGTTCCGCCCGTGGCGGTGTCGGCCGGCGCGGACCGGTCCGATGCGGTCGCGCCGGAGCCGCGTCGGCCGGTCACCCCGACGTCCGTGTTCCCGCCGGCCGGGCGCGCGCCCATCCCGCCGCCGACCGGCGAACCCACCGACCGCAAGCGGCGCAACCTGCTGATCGGCGTGCTGGTGGCCGTGCTCCTGGTCGGCCTCGCGATCGTCGTGCCGCTGCTGACCAGCGACGACGACCCCGACGGCGGCGGCACCCCGCAGGCCGGTGCGAGCAGCGTCGCGTCCGCGTCGGGCACGGCGCCGGCGACCACGGCGCCCGCCGCCCCGCCGCCGACCAGCGCGGCGCCCAGCGTCACGCCGAGCGCGACCCCGTCCGCCGACCCGAACGCGCTGCCGGCGGGCTGGAAGATGCACCGGGACCGGGCCGGGTTCGCCCTGCCGTTGCCCGACGGTTGGGTGGCCCGGAGGGTCGACTCCAGCACCGTCGTCTTCGACGAGGTCGACGGCGTGGGCGAGCTGCTCGTCCAGTGGACGGACACGCCGAAGTCGGACGCGTACGCGGACTGGCAGGAGAAGGAGCCGGCTCGCAGGAACTACGTCAACAACTACGACCTCATCGGCATCGAGCGCTGCGACTTCTGGAAGACCTGCGCCGACTGGGAGTGGTTGGAGACCCGCGACAACACCCGCATCCACGTCCGGAACCGGGGCTTCGTCACCGCCCACAACCGCGGCTACGCCATGCGCTGGGAAGTGGCGGAGAAGGACTGGGCGGCCCGGCTTCCCGACTTCGAGCGGATCGCGAAGGGTTTCGTGCCGGACCGCAAGGACTGACCGCGGGATCGGCGCGGCCGCGAGACTCGTTCGCATGACCTCCCACCGTCCGGGGTACCTGAACCCCGACGACGGAAGGAGGTACGACATGGGTTACCGACGGAGGGACACCCGGCCACGGGTGGCACTGTGGATGCTCGTCGCGCTCGGCGACGCCGTCCTGCTCCTGGCCAGCATCGGGATCCCGGCGCTCATCGCGCTGCTCAGCGTCGTGGCCGTCACCGTCGCCGGAGTGGGCGCCTGGCGGGTGAGCCGCCGTGCACCCCTCGTCCGTGAGGACGCCCTGCCCGCCCGCGTCGCGGTGCCGGTGGGGAACCGGCGCCGGGCCTGACCCGACGGGCGGCCGGGGCGGCAGCCGGACCGGTTGCCGACCGTACGGTCGGAGCCGATCCCGCTGCCGCCACCTGCCTGCCCGGTGCGGGTCAGGTGTTGTTGGCGAGGGCGATCAGCCGGGACCGGTCGCCGTTCCAGTAGTTGCGGTCGACGGCGCCGCTGATGCCGGAGACACTGCCGGAGCTGGTGTACTGCCAGAAGCTCCAGAACGGCGCGCCGGCCGGCAGGGTGCCGGGAGAGCTGGCCCAGCGGGCGATCCACAGCGGGTGGTTGGCCCACGGCCCGGTCCAGCTGCCGGTGCACTGGTTCCACCAGCTGGTCGTCGTGTAGATGACCGCGTAGCGGCCGGTGCGCGAGCGGTACGTGTTGAGGAAGTCCTGCACCCAGTTGCGCATGCCGGTGGTGCTGAGGCCGTAGCAGTAGCCACCGGTGTACGGGTTGGCCTCCAGGTCCAGCGCCGCGGGGAGCGTACGGCTGTCGGCCGACCAGGCGCCGCCGTTGGAGGCGAGGTAGTTGGCCTGGACCGCGCCGGATGAGATGTTGGGCCGGGCGAAGTGGTACGCCCCGCGGATCACGCCGGCGTAGTAGGCGTTGGTGTAGTTCGCGTTGAAGTTCGGGTCCTTGTAGCTCGTGCCCTCGGTGGCCTTGATGAAGGCGAACTCGATGCCGGCGTTGCGGACGCTGGTCCAGTTGATGCTGCCCTGATAGCGCGACACGTCGATGCCGGCGACGGTGGCCGCGGAGGCCGGGCCGGCGGTGGCCACGAGCGCGGCGGCCGCGGTGGCGAGGACGGTGAGGCCGGCCGCGAGGAACCGACGCAGGGGAGATCTGGTACGGGACATGGGAGCCTCCAAGGGGAACCTATCGATTGATGGAAATCTTTGGAGGTAACTGCCCAAGATCGCAAGGGGGCCTAAAGAAACTTTCATTGGCGGCCGCATGGACGCCGGACATCTGGACAACTCGTGGCCGGTGCGCGACGCTGCGTCACGAAGGTGATCTCCGGCTCGGCTTACCGGTAGGCTCGCGCCCCATGGTGTCGTTCGACGGGCTGACCGACCTCTGGGACCGGCTGTTCGGTGCGCAGCCCGACCCGCCGCCGCTGCTGGTCATCGTCACCGCGGCGGTCGCGCTGGTGGTCGTGTCCACGCGGCTGCCGTGGCGGATCGGCCGCAACGCGATCACCATCGCCCACGAGGGCGGGCACGCCCTGGTCGCCCTGCTGACGGGCCGCAAGCTGCGCGGCATCCGGCTCCACTCGGACACGTCCGGCCTGACCCTCTCCGCCGGCCGGCCCAGCGGGCCCGGCATGATCCTCACCCTGCTCGCCGGTTACGTGGCCCCGCCGCTGGTCGGGCTGGCGGGCGCGTGGCTGCTCGGCGGCAACCGGATCACCCTGCTGCTCTGGGTGGCCGTCGTGCTGCTGCTCGCGATGCTCGTGATGATCCGCAACGCGTTCGGCGTGGTGTCGCTCCTGGTCACCGGTGGCGTGGTGCTCGCCGTCTCCTGGTACGCCTCGCCGCAGGTCCAGGCCGCGTTCGCGTACGTCGGGGTGTGGTTCCTGCTGCTCGGCGGCGTACGGCCGGTTGTCGAGCTGCAACGCCTGCGCTCGCGGGGACGGATGCCGGCCTCCGACGCCGACCAGTTGGCCGGGCTCACCCCGTTCCCCGCGTTCTTCTGGGTGACCGTGTTCGCCCTGGTCAACCTCGCCGTGCTGGTCGTCGGCGCCACCCTGCTGGCCGACCCGCTGCTCAGCGACGGCCGGCTCACCCTCTGACCGGGCAGAGCAGGGGCAGAATGGGGTCGTGCGCTATCTGATCATCGGGGCGGGAGCGGTCGGCGGCACCATCGGGGCGCGGCTCGCGGACGCCGGGTACGAGGTCACGCTGGTGGCGCGGGGCGCGCATCTCGCCGCGATTCGGGAGCGTGGCCTGACCCTCCGGCAGCCGGAGCAGGAGCGGAGCCTTCGGCTCCCCGCCACCGACCGGCCGGACGGGCGGCCCCTGCCCGCCGACACCGTCCTGGTGCTCACCGTGAAGTCGCAGGACACCGAGGCGGCGCTCGCCACCTGGGTGGACGCGCCGGTGGCCGGCGGCGGTACGGCGGGGGAGCGGCTGCCCCTGTTCACTGCACAGAACGGTGTGGCCAACGAGGCCGCCGCCCTGCGGCTCTTCGCCCGCGTCCACGGGGTCTGCGTCTGGCTTCCGGCCACCCACCTCGACCCGGGCGTGGTGGTGGCCAACGGCCACCCCCATCCGGGTGTGCTGCACCTCGGGCGCTACCCGTCCGGATCGGACGACACCGACCGCGCGGTCGCCGCCGAGTTGACCGCCGCCGGTTTCGTGGCGCCGGTACGCGACGACGTGATGCGCTGGAAGTACGGCAAGCTGCTGGGGAATCTCGGCAACGGTGTGCAGGCGCTGTTCGGGCGCGCGTACCCGGAGGACCTGGCCGAGCGGGTGCGGGCCGAGGGCGAGGCGGTGCTCGCCGCGGCGCGCATCGCGCACACCGACCGCGCGGAGGAGGCGGCCGCGCGCGGCGACCTCGTGCGGCACCGCCCGGTCGGCGGCGAGCAGCGGGCCGGCGGCTCCACCTGGCAGAGCCTGGCCCGGGGCGCCGGCTCGGCCGAGACCGACCATCTCAACGGGGAGATCGTGCTGCTGGGCCGGCTGCACGGCGTACCGACGTCGGCGAACGCCGCGGTGCAACAGGCGGTGCGCCGGGCCGTGCGCGAGCGGATCCCGGCCGGCGAGTTCCCGTACGCCGAGCTGGCGAAAATGCTCGGCTGAGGAGGCAACCGCCCGCACCGTCCGGCGCGTGTCACCTGCGACCGCACGGGGAGGTAACCAGGTGCCGGACGTCGAGGGGTTCGACGAGTTCTACCGGGGCAGCCGGCAACGGCTGCTCGGGTTCGTCTACGTGCTCACCGGCAACCTCGCCGAGGCGCAGGATGCCGTCCAGGAGGCGTACATCCGGGCCTGGCAGCGGTGGTCGACCGTGAGCGGCTACGAGGATCCGGAGGCGTGGACCCGCGTGGTGGCCACCCGCATCGCGGTCAGCCGCTGGCGCAGCCTGCGCAGCCGGGCGCGCGCGTACCTGCGGCACGGCGCCGTCGAGACGGTGCCGCCGCCGGGCACCGAGACCGTCGAGGTGGTGGCCGCGCTGCGCCGGCTTCCCGAGGAGCAGCGCACCGCGATCGCCCTGTACTACCTGCTCGGCATGCCGGTCGCCGAGGTGGCCCGGGAGACCGACGCCCCGGTGGGCACCGTCAAGGCCCGCCTCTCCCGCGGGCGCGCCGCGCTCGCCGGGCTGCTCGCCGTCTCTGATCTGGGGGAGGCCGCCGATGCGTGACGACCTGACGTTCGCCGAACAGGTGCAGCGGGACCTGCGCGACGTGCACTGGCCCGGGCCGGAGGAGATCCGCGCGCTGGCCCGGCGGCGCAGCCGGCGCAGGATCGTCGCGGCGACCGCCGTGCTGGCCCTGGCCGGGATCTCCGCGGCGGCGATCGCCGTGCCGGGCGGGTCGTCGCCGCCGCCGGCCGCCTCGGCCAGCCCGACCGCCTCCCCGCGGGCCGAGATCGCCCGGGAGGCGCTGTTGCAGCCGGCCGACCTGGCCCAGCCGGTCGACGTGGAGCTGTACGAGTCGGGGTTGGGTGAGGTGGTCGACCTGTCGAGCATGCTGGGCCACTGTCGCGAGACTCAGGGACTGCCGGTGGGCTGGGTGGAGTCGCGGCTCTCCCGGTCGCAGACCATGCTGCGGGAGGGGCGGGCGGGCGCCGACTCGCGGCCCGCCGACGTCGTCGCGACGCAGGGCCTCTACCGGCTGGCGCCCGACGATGCGGGTGCCTTCTTCAGCGAACTCGACGCGCTCGTCGCGCCGTGCGCCCGGTGGCGCAGCGTCGGCCCGTACGAGCTGAAGGGGCGCTCCGGCACGGCGGAAGCGGTGCACTCGTGGCAGGTGGTGCGGCGGGGCTTCGCGGGCGACGAGGCGGTCGTCCTGCGCCACACCGTGTCGCGGCCCCGCGACCTGAAGACCGGCGAGACGATCGGCGACGAGATGCGGCCCACCGACACCGCGGTCGTGCGGGTCGGCGACCTTATCGCGGTGCTCAACCTGAACGAGGCGACCGAGGCGGAGCTGATGCAGCTCTCCGTGGTCGCGGCCGCCCGGATGTGCGCCGCGGCCAACCCCGGCTGCTGACACGGATCGTCGCGCGGTGCAGTGGCGGGTGCCGCGGCGCGCGGCGGTCGCCCGCGCAGGGGCGGCCGCCCGGCCCGCGCGGGCCGGGGCGGAGACTCGGAGCGGGCCGCCGAGCGGTGGGCTCAGAGCGGGATGTTGCCGTGCTTCTTGGGGGGCAGGGTCTCGCGCTTGGTGCGCAGCACCCGCAGGGCACGGACGATCTGGGTCCGGGTCTCGTGCGGCGGGATCACCGAGTCGACGTACCCGCGCTCGGCCGCGACGTACGGGTTGGCGAGGGTGTCCTCGTACTCGGCGATCTTCTCGGCGCGCAGCGCGGCCGGGTCCTCGGCGGCGGCCAGTTCACCCCGGTACAGGATGTTCACCGCGCCCTGCGCGCCCATCACGGCGATCTGCGCGGTCGGCCAGGCGAAGTTCAGGTCCGCGCCGAGGTGCTTGGAGCCCATCACGTCGTACGCCCCGCCGTACGCCTTGCGCGTGATCACCGTGACCTTCGGCACGGTGGCCTCGGCGTACGCGTAGATGAGCTTCGCGCCGCGGCGGATGATGCCGTCCCACTCCTGCCCGGTGCCGGGGAGGAAGCCGGGGACGTCCACGAAGGTCAGCACCGGGATGTTGAACGCGTCGCAGGTGCGCACGAAGCGCGCGGCCTTCTCCGACGCGGCGATGTCCAGCGTGCCGGCGAAGTGCATCGGCTGGTTCGCCACCACGCCCACCGGCCGCCCCTCGACCCGGCCGTAGCCCACCACGATGTTCTGCGCGTACAGCGGCTGGACCTCGAGGAACTCCCCGTCGTCCAGCACGTGCTCGATGACCTGGTGCATGTCGTACGGCTGGTTGGCCGAGTCCGGGATGAGCGTGTCCAGTTCCCGGTCTTCGTCGGTGACGTCCAGGTCGGCGGGCGCGTCGTAGACGACCGGCTCGTCGAGGTTGTTCGACGGGAGGTACGACAGCAGCGCCTTGACGTACTCGATCGCGTCCTCCTCGTCGTTCGCGAGGTAGTGCGCGTTGCCGCTGCGGGTGTTGTGGGTGCGGGCGCCGCCCAGTTCCTCCATCCCGACGTCCTCGCCGGTGACGGTCTTGATGACGTCCGGGCCGGTGATGAACATGTGCGACGTCTGGTCGACCATCACCGTGAAGTCGGTGACCGCGGGGGAGTAGACCGCCCCGCCCGCGCACGGGCCCATCACCAGCGAGATCTGCGGGATGACACCGGAGGCGCGTACGTTGCGGAAGAAGATCTCGCCGTAGAGGCCGAGGCTGACCACGCCCTCCTGGATCCGGGCGCCGCCGGAGTCGTTGATGCCGATCACCGGGCAGCCGATCTTCATGGCGAGGTCCATCACCTTGACGATCTTCTCGCCGAAGACCTCGCCGAGGGAGCCACCGAACACCGTGAAGTCCTGGGCGAAGACGCAGACCTGCCGGCCGTCCACCGTGCCGTAGCCGGTGACCACGCCGTCGCCGTACGGGCGGGTCCTCTCCAGCCCGAAGTTCGTGGACCGGTGCCGGGCCAACTCGTCCAGCTCGACGAAGGAACCCTCGTCGAGCAGCATCTCGATCCGCTCCCGGGCGGTCTTTTTGCCCCGGGCGTGCTGCTTCTCGACCGCCCGCGCCGACCCGGCGTGCACCGCCTCGTCGACCCGCCGGTCGAGGTCCGCCAGCTTGCCCGCCGTGGTGTGGATGTTGATCCCGGTGTCGGTAGTCACCCAGGGAATATAACGATGGTTCAGGCCGCGGCCGCTGTGCAGTACACCTCAGTGCCGGCCGTCCGGCGGCCGTAGGCTGGCGGGATGCCGGGTTCCCCGTACACCGATCTGGAACGCCCGCCGCTGTCGGCGGCGCGGCTGCGCCGTGCGCTGGTCGCCCCGTACGGCCCGTGGACCCGCCTGGAGCTGCACGCCGAGACGGGCTCGACCAACGCCGACGCGGCGGAGGCCGCGCGGGCCGGTGAGCCGGAGGGGCTGGTGGTGGTCGCCGAGCGGCAGACCGCCGGGCGGGGGCGGCGCGGCCGGGTGTGGCAGTCGCCGCCGCGGGCCGGGATCGCGACGAGCGTCCTGCTCCGGCCGGGTGAGGCGGTCCCGGAGCGCGGCTGGGCGGCGGTGCCGCTCACGGGGTACGGCTGGCTGCCGTTGCTGGCCGGCGTCGCGCTCGTGGATGCGGTGGCCCGCCTCGCCGAGCTGGATGCGGTGCTCAAGTGGCCGAACGACCTGCTGATCGAGGGCGCCAAGTGCGCCGGCGTGCTCGCCGAGACCGCGCCCGGGGCGTCGCCGGGCCAGCCCCCGGCCGTCGTGGTGGGCATCGGTCTGAACGTCACGCTGCGCGCCGACGAGCTGCCGGAGAACCCCACGGGGCTGCCCGCCACGTCGCTGCAGCTGGCCGGGGCGGCGGCCACCGACCGGGACCCGCTGCTGCGGGCGCTGCTGCGTTCCGTGGCGGACTGGTACGACCGCTGGCGTACCGCCGGAGGGGACGCCGTCGAGAGCGGGCTGCGGGAGGCGTACCTCGCGGCGTGCGCGACGATCGACCGTCCGGTACGTGTCCTCCTGCCCGGCGGCGGCGAGGTGACGGGCACGGCCACGGGCGTGGACACCGACGGCCAACTGGTGGTGGAAACCCCGGAGGGTGAACGCCACCTGGCCGCCGGCGACGTACTCCACCTCCGCTGAACCCGTCCCCCTTCCCCGCGATCTTGCAGTTTCTGCCCCGGCGAAAGGGGTCAAAAGGCGCGAACGGGGGGCCGGAAGTGCAAGATCGCGGGGGATGGTGAGGGCCGGCCGCGCGGCTGATGGCCCCACGGGCG
Source organism: Micromonospora costi (assembly GCF_003626655.1). Classification (GTDB taxonomy): domain Bacteria; phylum Actinomycetota; class Actinomycetes; order Mycobacteriales; family Micromonosporaceae; genus Micromonospora; species Micromonospora costi. The sequence goes on along the minus strand of NZ_RBAN01000001.1, from coordinate 1,653,628 downwards.
GTGACCGGTTACGGTCAGCCCGTCCGTTCCTGCGAGGAGGTTTCCGTGGCGTTCCCCGAAGACGTGCTCACCGAGGACGAGCATGTCGTTCTGCACCTGCACCCGCACTGGAAGGCGCTGATCCGGCCGGTCGTGGTGCTGGTGCTCGCCGTCGCCGCGGTGGTGGCCGGCGTGATCCTGCTCCCCTCCGGCGGCGGCGGGTCGATCGCGCTGGCCGTGATCGGTGTGCTCGCACTGGTGGCGGTGCTCTGGCTCGGGCTCTGGCCGTTCCTGGTCTGGCGCACCACGCACTACCTCTTCACCAACGAGCGGGTGCTGCTTCAGCACGGCGTGTTCTCCCGGGACCGCCGGGACATCCCGCTGACCCGGGTCAACGACCACTCGATGAGCCAGCGCTTCGTCGAGCGGCTGCTCGGCTGCGGCACGCTCACCATCGAGTCGGCCGGCGAACGCGGGCAGTCCCTCCTCGTCGACGTGCCCCGGGTGGGCCAGGTGCAGACCAAGCTGTACGAGCTGGTCGAGGCCCAGCACGACAAGCACTCGCTCGGCGACGGTGAGATGCGCGAGATCCTCGCCGACATGCGCGAGGGCAAGCCCCTGCGCGACACCACAACCTGACGGGACCACCCCCGGCCCGCCCCGCGCCGCGCCCCCGCCCGGCTGGCGCCCCGCCTCTCCTCGTTGATCATGAAGTTATTGCCCCGACACGCCGTGTGCGGGGGCAATAACTTCATGATCAACACGAGGCGCCCGCCCCCGCGAGGCGCCCGCCCCCGCGAGGCGCCCGCCCCCGGGAGGCCGGCCGGGCGGGCCGGCGGGCGGCGGCGGGAAGGGTTAGCGGCGGGGGAAGCGGCGGGTGATGGGCTCGAGCTTGGCCAGCTCGGCGTCGAGGTCGACGTCCGCGAGGCCGGCGTCGAGCCGGGCCTTGCGCTGCGCGCCCGGTGCGACGGGCAGGCCGGTCGTCGGGACGCTCGGACCCGGTTGTTCGCGGACCGGCGACTCGGTCTCCTCGAGTTCGGAGACCGACTCGGCCAGCTCGGCGACCGGGTCCATCTCCGCCATCGTGTCCCACTCGTCCCGCGGGATGTGGTGCCAGTTGTCCTTCTCGTCGGGCACCGGCGCGGGGGCCTGGAACACGAAGGTCCGGTACGACCAGAAGCGGAACATGGTGGCCAGCAGTACGCCGCCGGTCTTCGCCACGTTCAACGCCAGCAGACTGGTCACACCCAGGCCGTACTTGGCCGCCGCGAGGACGCCCAGTTCGATGAGCAGGCCCGTCGCGTTGAAAAGGAGAAACAGGACATACTCGCGACGGAGTGCCGACTTCGGTCGATCCCGGTACGTCCAGTGGCGATTCATGAGGTACGACGTGATCGTCGCGACGACGGTCGCGATCACCGTCGCCTTTAGCTGGCCGTCGACGAAAACGGTCAGTGCCAGCGCATTGAACACGGCGTAATTGATTGCGGTGTTGATGCCACCGACGATGCCGAATTTGAGCGCCTCGTGGATGAACTTCTGCCAGCGCTCGGGCAGCAGACGGACAAGACGCATGCGGAACACCTTAGGGCAGTGGGTTGAGCCGGCTCTGTTCCGGCCGGACGGATGGGCGGTAGGTCACGCCCCGTGATCCCGGTCGTTCGCCACTTCCGGAACGGCCTGGGTTCCCGCTTCGACGAAGACGAACCGTCGATAGGACCAGAACCGGAACAGCGTCCCGAGGCCGGTGCCGACGATGAAGCTGGCGATGTTGTCGGCCAGACCGGTGCGGAAGACCTCCGGCCAGACGCTGCCGAGGCCGTAGCGGCTGATGGCGAGGCAGGCCACGGCGATGCCCAGGCCCACACCGTTGAAGAAGAAGAACAGCGCGTACTCGCGGGCCGGGTTGCTGCGCTGGCGGTGCCGCCACGTCCAGAACCGGTTGCCGAGGAAGGCGACGGTCGCGGCGATCACGGTCGAGATGGTCTTCGCGGTGACCTGTTCGAAGCCACGCCCCGCGGTCAGGAAGTTGAAGAGCGCGAAGTCGAGGAGAAAGGCGATCCCGCCCACGGTGGCGAACTTGCTCAGCTCGTGGACGAGGTGACCGAAGCGGTCGACCAGTGCGCGGAGCGGGCCCGTGCGGGCCCGTGGAGAGCCCGGCTGCTCCTCCGTCATCGTCGCGGCCACCCGCCGAGCCTACCGGCTGCTGACACGCCACAGGGGTAACAACGGCGAGCGGGGACGCCCGGCATCGGCGGGGTCTCCGGCGTCCGCGGTGGACATGCACCGAGAGTAGTCGCGGGGAGCACGGATCCGGAGCGGAACGGCGGATCCCGTACGACCGGTGCGGGACGGGCGGTGGGCCTCGTGCGGCCACCACGCGACGAAGGTTCCCCGCAGGATTTGCGTGAAACTGCGCGTAAAAACGGGTATCAGCTCGTGATGCCGCAGCGTGGCCGTACCTTGTGCAGTTCTTCACAACCAGTCCCACTGACTGGGGAGGCTGGCCGGTTTACGCTGAGCCCAATCCCAGGTTTCCACGTAGGCGAAGCGGTTCCCGCCCGCCAAGACTCGTGCATCCCATACATCGGTCAGCGTCGACCACAAGGAGATGTGTCATGGTTGCTCCGGCTACTGTTCGGGGTATCGATCAGGCCCCGACGTCCCACCCGAAACTGCTCGCCTGGGTCCGTGAGGTCGCGGAACTGACCACACCCGACCGGGTGGTCTGGGTGGATGGGTCCGACGAGGAGTGGCGTCGCCTCACGGATGAGCTGGTGGAGGCCGGCACCCTGATCCGGCTGAACCCCGAGAAGAAGCCGAACTCGTTCTACGCCCGCACCGACCCCTCCGACGTCGCCCGGGTCGAGGAGCGCACATTCATCTGTTCCGTCGACGAGGCGGACGCCGGCCCCACCAACAACTGGATGGCGCCGGCCGAGATGAAGCGCGTCATGACGGACCTTTACCGGGGTTCCATGCGCGGGCGCACCATGTACATCATCCCGTTCGTCATGGGCCCGGTCGAGTCGAAGAGCCCCATGTTCGGCGTGGAGATCACCGACAGTCCGTACGTGGTCGCCTCGATGCGCATCATGACGCGGATGGGCAAGAAGATCCTCGACGCGATGGGCAACGACGCGGACTTCGTGCACGCGCTGCACTCGATCGGCGCGCCGCTCGCCCCGGGCCAGAAGGACGTGGCCTGGCCGTGCAACGAGACGAAGTACATCTCGCACTTCCCGGAGACCCGCGAGATCTGGTCGTACGGGTCCGGCTACGGCGGCAACTCGCTGCTCGGCAAGAAGTGCTACTCGCTGCGGATCGCGAGCGTCATGGGCCGCGACGAGGGCTGGCTCGCCGAGCACATGCTGATTCTCAAGATCACCTCTCCGGATGGCGGGGTCTACCACATCGCCGGCGCGTTCCCGTCGGCCTGCGGCAAGACCAACCTCGCCATGCTGGAGCCGACCATTCCGGGCTGGAAGGTCGAGACGATCGGTGACGACATCGCCTGGATGCGGTTCGGCCCGGACGGCCGGCTCTACGCCGTGAACCCGGAGTACGGGCTGTTCGGCGTGGCACCCGGCACCGACTGGAAGACGAACGCCAACGCGATGCGGACGCTCGACCGGGGCAACTCCATCTTCACCAACGTGGCCCTGACCGACGACGGCGACATCTGGTGGGAGGGGATGGGTGACCCGCCCGCACACCTGATCGACTGGAAGGGCAACGACTGGACGCCGGAGAGCGACAGCCTCTCCTCGCACGCGAACAGCCGGTTCTGCACGCCGATCACGCAGTGCCCCATCCTCGCCGAGGACTACTACGACCCGAACGGCGTGCCGATCGACGCGATCCTGTTCGGTGGCCGTCGTCGGGACACCATCCCGCTGGTGACCGAGGCGCGTGACTGGGTGCACGGCGTCTACATGGGTGCCACGCTCTCCTCGGAGACCACCGCGGCCGCGTCCGGCGCGGTCGGCGTTGTCCGCCGCGACCCGATGGCGATGCTGCCGTTCATCGGCTACAACGGCGGCGACTACTTCCGGCACTGGATCGAGATGGGCAAGGGCGCCGACGGCGACGAATCCAAGCTGCCCCGCATCTACTACGTCAACTGGTTCCGCAAGGACCCGGAGGGCAACTTCCTCTGGCCGGGCTTCGGGGAGAACTCCCGGGTGCTCAAGTGGGTCATCGAGCGGATCGAGGGGCGCGCGGAGGCGGTGGAGACCCCGATCGGCATGGTCCCGGCGGAGGACGCGCTGGACGTCGAGGGCCTGGACATGACGCCCGAGGACGTCCGGATCGCGCTGAAGGTCGACCCGGAGGAGTGGCGCAGGGAGCTGCCGCTGGTCACCGAGTGGTTCGAGAAGTTCGGCGACAAGCTGCCCGGCGTCCTCTGGGCCGAGCTCGACGCACTGCGCGCGCGGCTCGACGCGGAGCAGCCGCAGCGGTAGGTGTACCGCGCCCCGTGCCGGGGCATCATCGGATTCCATGAGGACGGCCGCCGAGACCCAGGTCCGGCGGCCGTCCGCCGTTCGCGCGCTGACCGCGCTGCTCGCGGTGACGGCGGCGGCCACCGTCGTGGTCGAGCTGCTCAACTGGTGGTACGCCCCGGAGCAGGGCTTCGGGCTCGCGGTCCGGACCGGTTGGGCGATGCTGCGCTCGCTCGGTTTCCTCGTGCTGATCGGGCACGTCCGTCGCGGTCGGACGGTAGCGCGGCCGTTCGGGCTGATCCTCGCGGTCACCACGGTCTTCGCCGTGGGGCGGCTCGTCGTGCCCCAGGCCGGCGTGCCACCGCTGCCCGGCGCACTCGGCTTCGCCCTGCTCACGGGGCTCTGCGCGGCCGTGGTCTGGCTTCTCTACCGCTCGCCGGCGCTGGCCGGCCACCTGGTGCGGCACCGTCCCCGCCTGGTCATCGACCGCTCCGGCTTTTCCTTTCGGGAGGTGCCGCCCCGACGCCCGGAGGCCAGCGGCTGGCTGCTCACGAGCCGGGTGGCCGCCTTCACGTACAGCCCGCTGATGCTCGTACCCGCGCTGATCGCCGCGGGCGCGGTGCTGGACGGACGGCTGGTCGCCGTGCCGGCCGTGCTGGTCTGGTTCGGCGCCGGGGTCGCGGCGAGCTGGGCCGTGCTGTTCTGCACCGCCTTCCTCATGCGCGGCCGGCGCTGGGCCCGCGGCCTCCTGGTCGCCGTCACGGCGATCGTGCTCGCCGTCGACCTGCCGCTGTGCCGGTGGCTGCTCGGCGTGGACGGGCTGATCCGCGACGGCGGCCCGCTGGTGGTCGCGGCCGCGCTGGCGCTCTACGGCCTCTGGCGCGCCGAACGCGCCTGACCGGCCGCTCAGGGCCGGGGCATGGCGGCGGCGCGCCGTGGGGCCGCGTCGCGGCGCACGACCGGCGGCGCGGGCGGGACCGATGGGCGCTGTCGAGCTGCCCCATATCTGGGACCGCGCACCCGGGCATCGCCGCCCAGCATCACGGGGTTCTCGACACGGGCTTGGGCAGGGCGGAGGCGTTGCCGTGAGCCGGCCGGGGATACCCGCCAGGTAGGTGCGCGGAGCGGCGGTATCCCGCCCTCCGCCCGCAGTAGCACCCACACCCAGGCGCCCCGGGATGGCAACTATTTCCGGGAAGTTGCCGCCTCTAGGCACCGCCAAGGCACCAAGTTCCCGGAAATAGTCGCCTCCGCCAGCGCGGAAGGGACAACTTCCAGGAAGTTGCGGCCCACGGGCCGACCGGCGCGCGTCGTCGGTGGGCGTCCAGGCGCGACGTCCCGGTGCGGTACCGGCCACGGAGTGTTGCCAGAGGGCAGGATGGTGCGGTGAGCTTGGTCACCGGCCGGCGCCGGGCGGGCCACCGGCGGAGGGGGGCGACGCGTGAGCGACGAGTTCGACGTGGCGGTGGTCGGGGCGGGCCCGGCGGGGGCGGCCGCCGCGCTGACGGCCCGGCGGGCCGGTGCCCGGGTGCTCCTGCTCGACCGGTCCGACTTCCCCCGCGACAAGGCGTGCGGGGACGGGATCGCGGCGCACGCGCTCGACGTCCTCGACGAGCTGGGCGTGCCGGACGCGGTCGCCGGCTATCCGCCGCTGCCGGCGCTGCGCCTGGTCGGCCCGGGTGGCGGGACGGTGGCCCGCACGCTGCCCCGGCCGGCGTACACGGTGCCCCGGACCGTCTTCGACGCCCGGCTGGTCGCCGCGGCAGTGGCGGCCGGCGCGGAGCTGCGCCGGCACACGGTGCGCCGGGTCGAGCAGCACGCCGACCGCGTGATCCTCGACGACGAGCTGGTCGCGCGGGCCGTGGTGGGCGCGGACGGCGCCGGGTCGGTGGTGCGCCGGGCGCTCGGCAACCCGGTGAACCCGGACCGGCATCTCGCGCTGGCCATGCGGGGGTACGCGCCGGCCCTGCCGGGGCCGCCGGAGCAGCTCATCGTCACCTCGCACGGGCGCTGGCCCGCGTACGCCTGGTCCTTCCCCATCGGTGACGGCCGCGCGAACGTCGGGTACGGGGAGGTTCTCCGCGGTGAGCCACTGACCAGGACGTACCTGCTCGATCGGCTCGCCGCGCTGCTCCCGGGCACGGACCCGGCCACGGTCGAGGCGCTGCGGGCGCACCACCTGCCGCTGTCGACGCACCGCCCGTCGCCCGGCCGGGGCCGGGTCCTGCTGGCCGGCGACGCGCTCTCGCTGATCAGTCCGTTCACCGGCGAAGGGATCTTCTACGCGCTGCTCTCGGGTGCGCTGGCGGGCGCGGCGGCGGCCGGATCGCCGGCGCGGGCCGCCCGCCGGTACGCCGACACGCTGCGCCGCCGGCTCGGCACCCACCTGCGGCACAGCTCCGTGGCGGCCTGGCTGGCGCGGCGCCGGCGGGTGGTCGACGCGGCGGTGCGTGCCGCGAACCGCGACGACCGGGTCTACCGGGCCGTCGTGGAGCTCGGGCTGGGCGACGGACGGCTCGACGCGCGCACCCTCGCGATGATCGGCATCGGTCTTGCGGCCCGGGATGAGGCTCCGCGGCGATGATCCGCCCGACCGGTCGCTACGCTTCTAGGTGATGTCTCTGCGGAACCTTGTCTACTCCGTGTACGAGCGCCGCCTGCGCGCGAAGCTCGTGGGCAAGCCGGTGCCCCGGCACGTCGGCGTCATGTGCGACGGCAACCGCAGGTGGGCCAAGGAGATGGGCTTCGTCGATCCCAACGACGGGCACCGGGTCGGCGCGGCGAAGATCAAACATGTCCTGGGCTGGTGCGACCAGGCCGGGATCGCCCACGTCACGCTCTACCTGCTGGCCACCGACAACCTGCGCCGTCCGGCGAGCGAGCTGGAGCCGCTGCTCCAGATCATCGAGGACCTGGTGGTCGAGCTGGCCGAGGAGGGCAATCCGTGGCGGCTGCGCATGGTCGGCGCGCTCGACCTGCTCCCCGCGCAGACCGCCGCCGCGCTCAAGGCGGCCGAGGAGCGTACGCGGGGCCGCAGCGGCGGGGCCGAGGTCAACATCGCGGTCGGTTACGGCGGCCGGCGGGAGATCATCGACGCGGTCCGCTCGCTCCTGCTGGAACACGCCGCCGGCGGCGGCACCATCGAGGAGCTGGCCGAGACGCTGGACGTCGAGCACATCGCCGAGCACCTCTACACGCGCGGTCAGCCGGACCCGGACCTGGTGATCCGCACCAGCGGCGAGCAGCGCCTCTCCGGCTTCATGCTCTGGCAGTCGGCGCACTCGGAGTTCTACTTCTGCGAACTCAACTGGCCCGACTTCCGGCACATCGACTTCCTGCGGGCACTGCGCTCGTACGGCAACCGCCAACGCCGCTACGGCGCCTGACCCGGAGGCGCCTGACCCCGGCGGGCGGCCGCCGCGGCTGGGCCGGGCCGGAGGTGGCCGGGCGAGGGTCAGGCGAGGCGGTGGCTCGCCTGACTGAGGAAGTCGCCGAGGGCGGCGGGTGAGTCGATGGTGAGGTCGGCCGCGTCGGCGACCTCCTGGCCGGTCTCCGGGTTGGCGACGGCGACGCAGACACCGAAGAAGTCCGGGTCCGTGGCGGCCCGGGCCCGCACCGCGGCGAACGCCCGGATGTCGGACACGTCGTCGCCGAAGTACCACGCCGCCTCGGCGTCGCGGATCAGCTCGCCGATCACCATGCCCTTGTCCCGGTCGACGGGGGGCTTGAGTTCCAGCACCATACGGCCGCCCTGCACCCGCAGCCCGAGCCGGTCGGCCTGGGCCTGACCCCACTCCTGCACCGCCTCGCCGAGCCGCGGCGCCGTGCGCCAGTGCAGCGCCACCGACAGCCGCTTGAACTCGACGAGCGTGCCGGCGGGCAGCTCGGCGCGGGCCAGGTCGGCCAGCTCGGCCATGGTCGGCACCCAGGGCAGCGCGGCCGGCTCGGTCACCGTGTCCCCGCCCGAATAGCTGTGCTCCAGACCGTAGAGACCGTAGAGGTCGACACCGGCGAGGCCGCCGAGGCGGTCGCGGAGGAACTCCACCGGCCGCGCCGAGACGATCGCGATACGGCGTACGCGCGGCGCGAGCGCCTCGATCGCGGCCAGCACGTTCGGGGCGGGCTGGACCGCGGTCGGGTCGTCACCCACCGGCGCGAGCGTGCCGTCGAAGTCGAAGAAGAGCACGGTCCCCGCGGCCCGGCCGGCGGTGGTCCGCCATGCCTCGTCGGCGTCCATCGGGGTCCTCGGTTGCTGGTCACTGCCCAGGTTCAACGGCGGCACGCGCGTCAGCGTACCCCGGCTCCGGCGGGTCATTCGTCGCCGAGCGGACCCCTCGGCTCGGGCGGACGGTCAGCGTTCGGCGGCCTCCCGTCCCCGGCGCCCGAACGGCACGACCGCCGCGTCCTGACCGTGGCTGAGCAGGTAGCCCTCCACGAATCCGGTGTTGCGGTCGCCGGAGCGCGACTCGATCTCGTTCAGTCGGGCCACCAGGAACTCGGTGAGCGCGCTGACCCGGTCGTTCAGCCGCTCGTGCAGCTCGGCCAGGACGGCCAGGACGACCGCGGTGCCGGCCGCGATGAGCGCGAAGAGATTGACGAGCACGGGAAGCTGCCCGCCGTCGACCACGAGGGTCACCGCGTTCCCGGTGGCGCACAGTGTCACGGACACCGTGGCCACCACGACTGCCAACCATTTCAGGGTCATGGACAGACCCCTCCTTCTGTCCCGCAGGGCTGGGTTCGGCCTTGTCCCGTCCCCCCGCCGACGACGAGCCCAAGCAGTACGAATAGCGACGCTAGCGTGCCCGTTCCGGCCCCGGAGGCAAACGAATGAGTCTGACCTGCTGTTCTTTCGCCATCTGAGGAACTAGCCGGCTTCTTTACCGCGCTTTCGGACATCGAGGGGAAGGGTTGGCCGATAAGCGAGGTAACGAATGGTTTCGCGAATGTGGAACTTCTCCGCGTCGGACACGTTCGGGTCCACCAGTCGGCGCAGCAGCGCCTCCACGTCGGGGTCCATGGGCGGGGCCGGCTGGCTCGTCCGCGGGGCGGTGGCGGTGCGGTCCCAACCGAGGGCGGCGAAGGCGGTGGCCGGGTTCAGCCCGAGCCCTTCGCAGAAGGCGACCACGCGCTCGGCCTCCGGGTCGCTCGCCCAGTCGCCGCGCACCCACCGGTTGATGGTCTGCCTTGAGACGCCGGTGCGCCGGGAGACCTCCGTGCCGCTCCACGCCCGTGTGGCCCGCGCCTCGTCGAGCGCGCGTCGGACGAAGGTGGCGAACGCGATCTTCCGGGCGTTGGCGGTCTCGGTCACCCGGTGACGGTACGACCACTCGCCCGTGGGTGCCGTCCCCGGCACGCTGTTGTCACGCGAACGTGACGGTGCCTTCGGATTCCCGGTAAACGATCCAGCAGTGTTTCTGAGGGGTATCACGCGGGCAGAATAGATGCCCGTAGGTGTCGGCGTAAACGGACGAAAAGCTGATACTGTCACGTGCATGGGACATCCTACGGTGTGTCACGTGCCCGAGACGATTGGTGCTCACATGCGTCACGCTCCCGGTGCGAGGGGGGTGTGGTGACCGAACTCGCGACCCGTGCCCAGGCCTTCGGCCTGATCGCCGAGGGCGTGGCCGTCGGGCTGAGTGCCCCCTGGCGCCTCTACCTCGCCCGCGGCTGCCGGTACCTCTCCCTGAGTGTGGGCGACCGCGACGAGTGGAACGCCTGGCGCACCCACCTCGGTTGCCCCGAACTCAGTGTCCGGGTGTACGACGCTGGCGGGGAGATCCGCCGGTCGTCGGTGGCGGAGGTCGTCCTGGACGGCTGCCGGATCAGTGTCGAGCTGGTCGAGGAGGTCAGCACCGACGACCTGGACCGACTGCTCGTCGCTGATCCCACCTCGGTCGAGCCGGAGGAGCGATGACCCGGAACCAGCCGCACCCGGGAGACGCCCGATGAGCCCGTTCCTCGCTATCTTCCTCGTGCTGGTCCTCGGCGCGACCAGCTACGCCGCCGGGCGGCTGCACGGGCAGCTCAGCTACCGCATCGGCTACCGCTTCGGCTACCGGCAGGGCTACTTCGACGGTGACCGTGGCGCCTGGAACCGCCGCCGACGGGACGCGCAGGCCGCCATCGCGTCGGCTCTGGCGGCGTCCCCACCGAGCACCATCCGGGTGAGCGGGACGGTGGCGCGGCCCGGCACCACCTACACCGGCTCGTCGTTCTCGGCGCCGGCCGCACCGGTCACCGGGCGGCACCCGACCGGCACCCTGGTGCGACGGACCGGCTGAGACGGTCGACGGGGCGCCCCATCCGGGCGCCCCGCCGGCCAACCCGTGAGACACGGTGCGTCGTCCGCGGCGGACACGCACCGTCGGGGCCACGTCAGACCGGTGACGGTGGTCCCACCGGCCGGGATGCGCGCAGGGGGCATGCATCCCGGCCGGCTCCGCCGCACCCCCGGCTCGGCAGCCGGCGTGCCCGATCGCGCCGGCTGCCGCGGGGCCGTTCACGCGCCCGTCCCCGGACAGTCACGATCGACCTCTAGCCGCGGTGCCCGTACGCGGCTAGCGTCTAGGCATGGCACGGGGTTCTCCCGGGCCAACCGGCAAGCCCGGACCTGCGACCTCGCGCACGGGGCCCGCATCCGACCCCGTGTCCCCGGGCACCGGAGGAGGCGGAACGCGGATGGCCGGGTGCACATCCGCCGGAGCAGGCCTGTGACCACTCGCCGTACCACCGCCGGTGCCGACCAGACCCCGGCCGCGACCGCCACGACCCGCCGAGCCACCCGCAGCCGCCGCACGGCGGCCGCCGCGACGGCGGACACCAAGGAGCCCCGACCAGCAGGCCAGGCGTACGTCCTGGACACCTCGGTCCTTCTCTCCGATCCGGCGGCCTTCCATCGTTTCGCCGAGCACGAGGTGGTGCTGCCACTCGTGGTGATCTCGGAGCTGGAGGGCAAGCGGCACCATCCGGAGCTGGGCTGGTTCGCCCGGCAGTCGCTGCGCATGCTGGACGAGCTGCGGGTGCGGCACGGCCGGCTGGACCGGCCGGTGCCCGCCAACGACGTCGGCGGCACGCTGCGGGTCGAGCTGAACCACACCGACGACGGTGTGCTGCCACCCGGCTTCCGCACCGAGAGCAACGACGCCCGCATCCTCTCCGTGGCGCTCAACCTCGCCGCCGAAGGGCGGGAGGTCACCCTGGTCAGCAAGGACATGCCGTTGCGGGTGAAGGCCGCCTCGGTAGGCCTGCGGGCTGACGAGTACCGGCACGGGCAGGCCAGCGACCCGACCTGGACCGGGATGGCCGACCTGCAGCTCGGCGAGGAGCAGATCGCCCGGCTCTACGCCGGGGACGCGCTCGACCTGGACGAGGCGGCGGGGCTGCCCTGCCACACCGGTCTGGTACTGCACTCGACGCGCGGGTCGGCGCTCGGCCGCGTCCTGCCCGACAAGACCGTACGGCTCGTGCGCGGCGACCGGGAGGCGTTCGGCGTCCACGGTCGCTCGGCCGAGCAGCGCATCGCCCTGGACCTCCTGCTCGACGAGTCGGTCGGCATCGTGTCGCTGGGCGGCCGGGCCGGCACCGGCAAGTCGGCCCTCGCCCTGTGCGCCGGGCTGGAGGCGGTCATGGAGCGTCGCCGGCACAAGAAGGTCATCGTCTTCCGCCCGCTGTACGCGGTGGGCGGCCAGGAGCTGGGCTACCTGCCCGGTTCCGAGTCGGAGAAGATGTCGCCGTGGGCGCAGGCGGTCTTCGACACCCTCGGCGCGGTGGTGCACGAGAACGTGCTTGAGGAGGTCACGTCGCGGGGCCTGCTGGAGGTGCTTCCGCTGACACACATCCGGGGGCGGAGCCTGCACGACGCGTTCGTCATCGTCGACGAGGCGCAGTCGCTGGAGCGCGGCGTGCTACTCACGGTGCTGTCGCGGATCGGGCAGGGCTCCCGGGTGGTGCTGACCCACGACGTGGCGCAGCGGGACAATCTCCGCGTCGGCCGGCACGACGGCGTGACCGCGGTGATCGAGGCGTTGAAGGGCCATCCGCTCTTTGCCCACGTCACGCTCAGCCGGTCGGAGCGTTCGCCGATCGCCGCCATGGTGACGGACCTGCTGGAGGACATCCCCACGTGATGACCGAAAAGTAGGGGTTTGTCCCGAATTTTTGTATGGCGCAGATCACAATTCTGTCCCGTGGTTTCCCAACGGCCTCACTGTGCGCGATGGTGTCCCACGAGCGCCCGCGCACCGGAGACATCGTCAGGGATCGTCAGTCACACCTGCCACGACCCACCGGTACGTCGGCTGCGACCGGTCACGGTCGGGGCGCTCACGGCGCAGCACCAGCCCCCGACGGCTCGGCGCGCCGTGTCCTTGCCCCCGACGAAGGGACCACTTCGTGAGTCGGCTGTGGAGCCGGTTGGGTGCCCGTACGGCCGCCGTCGCACTGCTCTCCGTGGGTGTTGCCGGCGGCTTCTATCTGGGCGAAGACCGGGAGACCCAGCAACAGGGCCTCACCGCGCAGGTCGGCGCCGAGGTCGACCAGGCCGAGTACGCGTACCAGCGCGAGCGTCAGGCCGTCCACCAGGTGCAGTCGGCCCGGCAGCGGGCCGCCGAGTACCAGGCCAAGCTGCGGGCCGCCGAGGCCGCCAAGGAGGCCGCCGAGCGGGCCCGCAAGGCCGAGCAGGCGGCGGCGTCCCGCAAGCGCGAGCGCGAGGCGGCGGAGAACGCCGAGCCCAAGCCGTACACCGGGCCGATCCCCGCCTCCTGCGAGGAGTACAGCGGCAACCGGAAGATCGGTTGCGCGGAGATGATCAAGGCGGGCTTCCCGATCAAGGAGTTCCCCTGCCTCGACAAGCTCTGGACGAAGGAGAGCGGCTGGAACCACAAGGCCCGCAACGCTTCGTCCGGCGCGTACGGCATCCCGCAGGCGCTGCCGGGGAGCAAGATGGGCTCGGTCGCCGACGACTGGGAAACCAACCCCGCCACCCAGGTCAAGTGGGGCCTGGGCTACATCGAGGGGCGTTACGACACGCCCTGCGGCGCGTGGGCGCACTCGCAGAGCAGCGGCTGGTACTGATCCGGAGCGTGCGCGACGGGGGCGGGTGGACGATCCACCCGCCCCCGTCGGCGTGAGGAGGCCGGAACGCGAGTGGCGGTCGTCGCTGTTTGCTGATAGCTGTTGGGGGGTGAGCCTGCAGCCCGGAAGTGGCGACCCGCACCGGTTCGGCACCGAGGCGTTCTACGCCGCGCTCGGTCGCGCCTTCGTGGCGATGTGCGCGGTGGTGCCGTTCCTCTTCCTCATCGAGGTCGTCGACCAGGGTCTCGCGTTCGGCCTGGACACGGCCGCCGGCATCATCCCGAAGCGCATCGACGGGCTCGACGGCGTCTTCTTCTCGCCCTTCCTGCACCACGGCTTCGACCATCTCTACAGCAACAGCATCCCGCTGATCCTGCTGGGCACCTTCGTGCTCGCGGCCGGCGCCCGCCGGTTCCTCTGGTCCACGCTGCTGATCGTGCTGGTGAGCGGGCTGGGCGTCTGGTTCACGGGCTCGCCGAACTCGGTCGTGGTCGGCGCGAGCGGCGTCATCTTCGGCTACCTGGGGATCCTGCTCACCCGGGGCATCGTGGAACGCAGCTGGTGGAACTTCGCCGTGTTCCTGCTGGTCGGCCTCCTCTACGGGTGGCAGCTGGTCGGTGTCCTGCCCACCGACGAGCGGATCTCCTGGCAGGGGCACCTGTTCGGGCTGCTCGGCGGTGTGGTCGCCGCCATCCTGTTCCGGCGCCGCCGGCACGACCCCTACCGCTCCGAGTCCACGCTCAGCCTGCCCTGAGCCGGCCGGGTCGCCCCGGCCGCGAACCTCCGCACGCCGGGCGCCCGGCGCGACCCGCGCGCCGGCACTGGGACGTGCTTGCCCAGGCCGCGTCGCCGCCCTACCGTCGGCATCAGCACGCGTTGATCCGCGAGCGGGAAGCGACGGTACGCCATGCGCGAGGTCGATGTCGCCGTGATCGGGGCCGGCCCGGCCGGTCTGTTCGCCGCGTACTACGCCGGCTTCCGCGGGCTGTCGGTGGCGGTGGTCGACGCGCTGCCCGAGCCGGGTGGCCAGGTGGCCGCGATGTACCCGGAGAAGCTGATCCTCGACGTGGCGGGCTTCCCGTCGATCAAGGGTCGGGACCTGGTGGCGAACCTCGTGGCGCAGGCCGCGCCCTTCGACCCGTGCTACCTGCTGGGCACCCGCGCCGAGACGTTGTCCTACGTCGACGGGCGGCCGGTGCTCGGGCTGGCCGGTGGCGCCGAGCTGCGCTGCGGCGCCGTGATCGTCACCGGCGGGCTGGGCAGCTTCACACCGCGCCCGCTGCCGGTCGCCGAGCACTTCACGGGCGCGGGGATCATCTACTTCGTACCGCAGCCGGCCGACCTGGCCGGCCGGGACGTCCTCATCGTGGGTGGCGGCGACTCCGCCTTCGACTGGGCGCTGACCCTGCAGCCGTTGGCCCGCTCGGTGACGCTCGTGCACCGGCGGGAGAAGTTCCGGGCGCACGCCGCCACTGTCGCGCGGGTGCTGGGGCTGCCCGTCCGGGTGGTGGTCAACGCCGAGGTGACCCGGCTGCACGGCGACGGGACCGTCACCGGGGCGGAGATCACCGTGCGGGGCGGCGCGGCGGAGACGCTGCCGGTCGACACGGTCGTCGCGGCGCTCGGCTTCACGGCCGATCTCGGCCCGCTCGCCACCTGGGGGCTGCGGCTGGACCGCCGGCACATCGTGGTCGACAGCACCATGGCCACCAACCTGCCGCGGATCTTCGCGGCCGGCGACATCACCGAGTACCCGGGCAAGGTCCGGCTCATCGCCACCGGCTTCGGGGAGGCCGCGACCGCCGTGAACAACGCGGCCGTGGCGATCGACCCGAGCGCCCACCTCTTCCCGGGTCACTCCTCGGACGGCACCTGAGGTCGGGCCGGCAGGCCGACCAGGTCCGCCATCAGCCGGATCTGGTGGTCGAAGTACGCGTCCCGGTGCGCCATCGACCGGTTGATCCGCCCGAACAGCTCGAAGCTGATCAGCCCGAAGAGCTGGGTCCAGCCGGCCATGCCCCGCGCGAGCAGCGCCTCGGGAAGCCCGGGGAAGAACGCCTCGGCCAGTTCGGCCAGGTCCGCCCGGACCGGCGCGGGCAGCTCCTCGGCCGGAGGTGGGGTGATCGCACCGGCGGCCAGGCCGTCGCGGAGGATGCCGACCAGGGTCAGGGGTGGTCGCTGGGCGGGGCCCACGGTGTCGTCCGGGGCGGCGTACCCGGGGACCGGGGTGCCGTAGAGGAGGGCGTACTCGGCGGGGTGGGCGAGTGCCCAGCCGCGCGCCGCCCGGCACGCCGCGTGCCACCGTCCGCGCAGGTCGCGCGGGTCGGCGGCGGCGTCGGCCGCCTCGACCGCGTCGCCCAGCGCGTCGTACGCCTCGAGGATCAGCGCGGTGAGCAGTTCGTCGCGGCTCGGGAAGTAGCGGTAGATCGCGGACGAGACCATGCCCATGTCACGGGCGACCGCGCGCAGCGAGAGGTTGGCGCCGTCGGTGGCCAGGTGCCTCCGGGCGACCGCCTTGATCTCGCCGATCATCTCGGCCCGGACCCGGGCGCGGATCGAGGGTGCGGACATGCGCACACTCTGCCACAGATCGAGAGCGCGTGACGAAAACGAGAGCACTGCTCTTGACGCGAGTTCCCGGTGACCGGCATGCTGGTTCCGATAGAGAGCGGTGCTCTCGCAACGTACGCCTGCTTCGAAAGGTGGCCCTCATGGCAACGCACGTGATCGTCGGCGCGGGCCCGGTCGGCACCGCCACCGCCCGGCTGCTCGCCGAGCGCGGTGACCAGGTCCGGTTGGTGACGCGGCGCGGCACCGGGCCGGAGCACCCGGCCGTGGAACCGGTGGCCGCCGACGCCGCCGACGCCGACCGGCTGGCCGAACTCGCCGAGGGAGCGGCAACGATCTACAACTGCGCGAACCCGGCGTACCACCGCTGGACGACCGACTGGCCGCCGCTGGCCAACGCCCTGCTGCGCGCGGCGGAACGCACCGGCGCCGTGCTCGCCACGGTCGGCAACCTCTACGGCTACGGGCCGGTCGACGGCCCGATGACCGAGGCGACCCCGCCGCGACCGAACAGCGTCAAGGGGCAGGTCCGGGCCCGGATGTGGGCCGACGCCCTCGCGGCGCACCGGGCGGGCCGGGTCCGGGTCACCGAGGTGCGCGGCAGCGACTACCTCGGTGCCGGCGCCCAGTCCGTGCCCACGATGCTGGTCCTGCCCCGCCTGCTGGCCGGACGGCGGGCCGTGGTGCCGGCCGACCTCGACGCCCCGCACAGCTGGACGTACGTCGGCGACGTGGCCCGCACCCTCGTCGCGGCGGCGGGTGACGAGCGCGGCTGGGGCCGGCCCTGGCACGTGCCGAGCCCACCGCCGGTCTCTGTCCGTGCCCTCGCCGTCCGGGCCGCTGCCCTCGGCGGCACGCCGGCGCCGAAGCTGTCCCGGATGCCCCACGCGGTGCTCTGGCTGGGCGGCCTGTTCGACCCGACGGCCCGCGAGATGCGCGAGGTGGTGTACCAGTTCGAGCGGCCGTTCGTGCTCGACTCCAGCACGGCGACCGCGACCTTCGGCATCGAGCCCACCCCGTTCGACGACGTGCTCGCCGAGACCCTCGCGGCGCTGCGCCGGTGACGGTCGGGCGCCCGCGCGCCGGGGTCCCGGCGCACGGCCTTCACCGCTGCGGCGCGAGCGCGCCCTTCACCGCTGCGGCGCGAGCGCGCCCTTCACCGCTGCGGGGCGAGCGCGGCCACGAGCACGGCGACCAGGGTGAGGGCGGCGCCGGCCAGCGTCGTGAGGCCGGGGTGCGACGCCGCCGTGGGCAGCGCGACGTCCAGCAGGACGGCGCCCACGATCTGGCCCGCGATCGTGGCCAGGCCGAGCAGCAGGACGCCCGTGAACCGCACGATCGCCGCGGCGACCGCGATGAACACGATGCCGATCGGGCCGCCGAGGTAGAGCCAGGGCTCGGCCGGCAGGCTCCCCGCCGGCCAGCCGCGTACGACCACGTCGACCGCGAACGCGACGAGCAGGGCCGCCGTGCCGACCGTGAAGTTCACGAGCGTGGCCGTCAGGGCGCTGCCGGAGGCCACTCGTACCCGTCCGTTGACCGCCTGCTGCCAGGCGATGGCCACCCCGGCGAGCAGCGGCAGCACGGCCAGCACGAGGGCGTCCGGCTGGCCGAGCCGGTCGCTGACCGCCAGGAGCACCGCCACCACGGTGAGCGCCGCGCCCGCCAGGCGCGGGGCGGTGACCGGCTGGGCCCCCGTGGGGCCGATCCCGGCGCGGTCCACGGCCAGGCTGCTGCCGGACTGGCCGGCGACCACCGCCACGGTGAACACCGCCACGCCCAGCGTGCCGATGGTGAGGCCCTGGGTGGCCACCAGGAACGCCCCGCAGATGCCGCCCAGGCACTGCCAGAGGCGCAGTGTGCCGGCGGTGAGCGCCCCGCGCAGGTCGCGGAGACCCTGCCGCCCGGTGGGAACGAGCGGCACGAGCACGAGCAGCACCAGCAGCCCGATGCCGAACGAGATCACCGCGGCGCCGAAGCCGTCGCCCAGGCGTACGCCCAACTCGCCGTTGATCCGTGACTGCACGGCGACGGCGACCCCGGAAGCGGTCGCCAGGCCCACCCCCGCGACCCGGTACGTCGCCGGCAGGACGGGCCGGTCGGTCGTCGCGGCGGTCACTCCTGCTCGGCCAGTGGTCGGCCGTCGAAGTCGACGGCCGAGTAGAGCGCGAGCTTCTCCAACCGGTGGTACGAGTCGATCACCCGGATCGTGCCGCTCTTGGAGCGCATGACGATCGACTGCGTGTACGCGCCGCCGGCCCGGTAGCGGACCCCGCGCAGCAGGTCGCCGGAGGTGATGCCGGTGGCCACGAAGAAGCAGTTGTCCCCGGTTACCAGGTCGTCGGTGGTCAGGACGCGGTCCAGGTCGTGGCCGGCGGCCAGCGCCTTCTCCCGCTCCTCGTCGTCCTTGGGCCAGAGCTTCGCCTGCATCATCCCGCCCATGCACTTCAGGGCGCAGGCCGCGGTGATCCCCTCCGGGGTGCCGCCGATGCCCATCAGGACGTCGACGTCCGACTCGCCGCGGGCCGCCGCGATCGCGCCGGCGATGTCACCGTCGGAGATGAACCGGATGCCGGCGCCCGCCCGGCGGATGTCGTGGACCAGGTCCTTGTGCCGGGGCCGGTCCAGGACGCAGACGGTCACCTCGGACACGTCCGTGCCCTTGACCCGGGCGATGCGGCGCAGGTTGTCCGCGACGCCCGCGTTGATGTCGACCACGTCGGCGTAGAGCGGGCCGACGGCGAGCTTCTCCATGTAGAAGACGGCGCTCGGGTCGAACATCGCGCCCCGCTCGGCGACCGCGAGCACCGCGAGGGCGTTCGGCATCCCCTTGCTCATCAGCGTGGTGCCGTCGATCGGGTCGACCGCGACGTCGACCTCCGGCCCGCTCCCGTCGCCGACCTCCTCGCCGTTGAAGAGCATCGGCGCGTTGTCCTTCTCGCCCTCGCCGATCACCACGACACCCCGCATGGGGATCGAGTTGATCAGCTTGCGCATCGCGTCGACGGCGGCCCCGTCACCGCCCTCCTTGTCGCCGCGACCGACCCACCGGCCGGCGGCCATTGCTGCCGCCTCGGTGACCCGGACGAGGTCGAGGGCGAGGTTCCGGTCCAGATTCTGCGGGATCCGGGTCCTGGTGTTCGTCATGACGGCTCCTCCTCGCGACGTTGCGGGGTGGCCCGGCGCCATCGGCTGCCGGCTTTGTCGCTGATCCTCACACGATGGCGGACCGCGCGCCGGGGCGGGGCGGTGATGGCCCGGATACCGCCGGTCGGGGCGGTGCCAGAATGGAGAGGTGGAACCCGCACAGCCTGCCGATCGCGTACCCTCCGACCCCACTCCGACCGGCCCCGATGCCGCCGGCGGGCCGGCCCTGGCCGAGCCGACGGGTGGCACGGCTCCCGGCCGGCCGGCGGGTGACGCGGCTCTCGTCCCGGGAACGGGTGAGGCGGCTCTCGTCGAGCCCGCGGGCGCCGCGCGGGCCGGGTCGCCGGCCGTGACGCGGGAGCCGGGAGAGATCGACCCGCCGGCGCCGCCGCCCTCGGCTGAGGCGCGCCGGTCCGACCGGTCGCCCAAGGACATGGCGATCTCCCTGCTCGTGCTGCTGGTCCCCATCGCCCTGCTGCTGGCGTTCTACCGCGGGTTCCTCGGTGGTGACCAGGCGAACGCGGTCGACCCGGCTCCCGCCATCGAGCAGGCGCAGGCCGCGAACGCCTTCCCGGTGAGCCAGCCGGCCGGCCTCGGCGACGACTGGCGTACGGTCAGCGCCCGCTACCAGACGGTCGACGGCGGTGCGAACCTGCGGCTCGGCTACCTGACGCCGGAGGGCCGGGGCGCCCAACTGGTGCAGAGCAACCTGCCGGCCGAGCGGCTGCTGCCGTCCGAGCTGACCGACCAGGCCCAGCCGCAGGGCCAGACCGACCTCGCCGGGCGGAACTGGCAGCGCTACACCGCTCGGGCCAACGAGCAGGCGCTGGTGCTTCTGGAGCCGGGCCGGACGGTGATCGTGGTGGGCGACGCCCGGGAGAGCGAGCTGCGCCAGCTCGCCGGTTCGCTGCGCTGACGCGCCACGCCCCCCACACCGGCTAATCGAGAAGGGCAGATCGGGACGACCGGAACGGGGCGGCGGTGGCCGCCCCGTTTCCGCTTTTCCGGGGCAGACCCCCGGAAACCGGCAGCAGGGTGATTGCCGGACTCCGTGGGAGGGAACAAGACAGGGGCGAGCCGACCCTCCTGGGAGACACAGATGACTCTTCGACGACTGAGCGCCGGCCTGGTGGCCGCCGCATTGTTCACGCCCGGTGTGGCCGCCTGCACCGCGTCCGGTACGCCGGGAAGCTCCGCCTCGCCGACCGTCACCGCCTCTGGGGCAGCCACGGCCACGGCCAGTGGCAGCGCCTCGCCGGCGGCCGGTGACGCCAAGCAGGCGCTGCTCGCCTCGACGGAGGCGATCCGCAGCGGGAACTTCCGGTTCACGATGAGCGGCGCCGGCAGCACCGCCGAGGGGCAGGTGCACGAGCCGAGCCAGAGCGCCCGGATGCGGGTGTCGATCGGCGACGCCTCCTCCGACCTGTCGATGACCCTCGACGTGATCCACTTCCGTCCGGACAGCTGGGTGAAGGTGGACCTCGGTGGCAAGGCGGCCGGCAGCATCCCCGGCACGCAGGGCCTCAACCTCGGCAAGTACCAGCACCTCGACCAGACCCGGATCAAGGGCAACCGCAACCTCGGCTTCGACTTCGACAAGCTCGACCCGGCCGGCAGCGAGGTGCTCACCCAGGGCATCACCGAGGTACGGCAGACCGGCGACGGCGCGTACGCGGGCACCATCGACGTGTCGAAGGCCGCCGAGGCCGGCTCCCTGGACGCCAACGTGATCACGGCGCTCGGGCCGCAGGCGAAGTCCGTGCCGTTCACCGCGAAGCTGGACCCGCAGGGTCGGCTCAGCGAACTCGTGCTCCAGATCCCGGCGGCCGGTCAGGCGAAGGCCCAGGACGTGCGGATCACCTACACCGACTACGGCAACGCCACGGCCGCGCAGAAGCCGCCGGCAAACCAGGTCGTAGAGGCCCCGCCGGAGCTGTACAACCTGTTCAACTGACCCCATTTCCCCGTCGATCATGCAGTTGTGGTGGGGGACAGAAGGCGTAAAACGCCCTCTTCCGCCCACCATAACTGCATGATCGACAGGTCGTTAGGAACCCTGGTCCTGGCGGGCGGCGTCGATGCGGGCGCGGGCGCCGTCCAGCCAGCGCTGGCAGATCACCGCGAGGGCCTCGCCGCGCTCCCAGAGCGCCAGCGACTCCTCCAGCGACGTGCCGCCGGCCTCCAGCCGCTCCACCACCGACGCCAGCTCGGCGCGGGCCTGCTCGTAGCTGAGCCGCTCGTCAGGTGCGGCCTTCGTCTCGTCAGTCATCGGCTCCATCCCAGCACAGGCGTCATCCGTCCACCGTCGCGGCCAGCTCTCCGTCGGCGAGGCGTACCCGCAGCGGGTCGCCCTTGCCCACCTCGGACGCGGCCCGCACCACGTGACCGTCGGCGCGCTGGACGATCGCGTACCCCCGGTCCAGCGTGGCCGCCGGCGAGAGCGCCCGCAGCCGCGCCAGCGTGTGCCGCAGCTCGTCCTCGGCGGCGGTCAGCCGGTGGTCCAGGCAACGTCCGGCCCGCTGCCGCAGCGCGGTCAGGTCGCCGGCCCGCTGCTCGATCATGACCTGCGGGCGGGCCAGCACCGGCCGCGAGCGCAGCCCGTCGAGCCGGTGCGCCTCGCGGTCGACCAGGTTGCGCACCGCGCGTTCGAGCCGGTGCCGGGCCTGGCCGATGAGGCGTACCTCCTCGGTGAGGTCGGGTACGACGCGCTTGGCGGCGTCGGTGGGCGTCGAGGCGCGCACGTCGGCGACGTAGTCGAGCAGCGGTGCGTCGGTCTCGTGGCCGATCGCGCTGACCACCGGGGTGCGGCAGGCGAAGACCGCCCGGCAGAGCGCCTCGTCGGAGAAGGGGAGCAGGTCCTCGATGCTGCCGCCGCCGCGGGCGATGACGATGACGTCGATGGTGGGGTCCGCGTCGAGCACCTTGAGCGCGTCGACGATCTGCGGCACGGCGCTCGGGCCCTGCACGGCCACGTTGACCGTGCGGAACTCCACGGCCGGCCAGCGGCGGCGGGCGTTGGTGAGCACGTCCCGCTCGGCCGCCGAGGCCCGGCCCGTGATCAGCCCGATGCGATTGGGCAGGAACGGCGGGCGGCGCTTGCGGGCCCGGTCGAACAGCCCCTCGGCGGCGAGCAGCTTCTTGAGCTTCTCCAGCCGCGCCAGCAGCTCACCGAGACCCACCTGGCGGATCTCGTCGGCGCGCAGGCTCAGCGTGCCGCGGGCCGCGTAGAACTCGGGCTTGGCGTGCAGCACCACCCGCGCGCCCTCGCGCAGCTCCGGCGCGCCCGCGTCCAGGACGTCCCGGTTGGTCGTGACGGTCAGGCTGAGGTCGGCCGACGGGTCGCGCAGGGTGAGGAAGACGGTGGTGGCCCCGGGACGGCGGCTGATCTGCGCCACCTGCCCGTCGACCCACACCCAGCCGAGCCGGGCGATCCAGGCGCCGACCTTCTGGCTGACCACCCGGACCGGCCACGGCTCCTCGGACGTGCTGCGTCCCACCTCACCCGTGCTCACCCGCCCACCCTACGGACAGTCGCCGTGATCAAGAAGTTTGCGTCAGCGGGGGCGCGTGTCCTGACGGAAACCTCTTGATCACGCGACCGAGGGCGGGGCCGGGGGGTGGGTGGGTGGGGGTGGGGGCCTGGTGAGGGTCGCAGCCGATGTCGGGTTCCCGCCCGGCACGTACGATGGGCGGGTGACTCAGGCTGAAGCGACTTCGCGGACCGGCAAGCGCGTCCTCCTGGCCAAGCCCCGCGGCTACTGCGCGGGCGTCGACCGCGCGGTGCAGACCGTGGAGGAGGCGCTCAAGCTCTACGGCGCCCCGATCTACGTGCGCAAGCAGATCGTGCACAACAGGCACGTGGTGCGGACGCTGGAGGCGCAGGGCGCGATCTTCGTGGAGGAGAACGAGGAGGTGCCGGAGGGCGCCACCGTCATCTTCTCGGCGCACGGGGTGGCCCCCGAGGTCTACGAGCAGGCGAAGACGCGCTCGCTGAAGGCCATCGACGCGACCTGCCCGCTGGTCACGAAGGTGCACCAGGAGGCGAAGCGGTTCGCCGCCGAGGACTACGACATCCTCCTGATCGGCCACGAGGGCCACGAGGAGGTCATCGGCACCTCCGGCGAGGCCCCCGAGCACATCCAGCTCGTCGACGGCCCCGAGGCCGCCGACACGATCACCGTCCGCGATCCGGACAAGGTGGTCTGGCTGTCCCAGACGACCCTGTCGGTGGACGAGACGCTGGAGACGGTCGCCCGCCTCCGGAAGCGGCTGCCCATGCTCCAGTCGCCGCCCAGCGACGACATCTGCTACGCCACCTCCAACCGGCAGCACGTGGTCAAGCAGATCGCGCCCGAGTGTGACGTGATGATCGTGGTGGGCTCCTGCAACTCGTCGAACTCCGTCCGCCTCGTCGAGGTGGCGCTGGACGCCGGCTCGCGCGCCGGTCACCTCGTCGACTTCGCGCACGAGATCGACGACGCCTGGCTCGCCGGCGCGCGTACGGTCGGCCTGACCTCCGGGGCGAGCGTGCCGGAGGAACTGGTCGAGGAGGTGCTCGCGCACCTCGCCGAGCGGGGGTTCACCGACGTGGACGAGGTCACGACCGCCAACGAGCGGCTGACCTTCTCGCTGCCGCAGGAGCTCAAGCGGGACATGCGGGCGGCCGCCGCGGCCCGCGGCTGACCGGCGCGGAACGGCCGGCGCCCCCCGCGCGTCCGATACCGGTATGAGGACCCTTCGGCTCGTCGCCGTCGCCGTGGTCGCCGCCGCAGCGCTGAGCGCCTGCGGCGACCCGGACGGCACGGGCACGCCCGCCCCCACCCCCACGTCGACGGGAGCCCCGGTGACCGACCAGCCTTCGACACCGTCGCCGACCGGCCCGACCTCGACGCCGCCCCCGACCGCGGCGCCGTCACCGACCGGGCCGGCGCGGCCGACCGTCCCGCCGAAGAGCCCCGGCGGCCCCACCCTGCCGCCACCGGTCGGCGCGATCACGCTGACCGGCACGGTCGTGGCGGGCGTCGAGCCCAACTGCGTGCTGCTCGACGACTACCTGCTCATCGGCGGGCCGAGGGACGTCCTCACCGCGGGCGCGACGGTGACCGTCAGCGGCCGCCCGAAGCCGGGCATGATGACGACCTGCCAGCAGGGCACGCCGTTCGTCGTGGAGACCGCGCGGCGCGCCTGAGCCCTCTTGAGGGGTCAGCGTGGCGACACGCCGCCCTCGGGCGTGTCGACCAGCTCCGGGGCCTGCGGCTGCCGGGGCGCCAGCTCGATCTGTGCGGGGGCGGCCAACTCCTCGTCGGAGACGCCCAGCTCGGCGAGCTTGCGGGCGCTGACCAGCACCCGCGCCTCCAGCGAGCCGACCGCCCGGTTGTACGCGGTCACCGCGCCACCCAGCGCCGAGCCGAGCTTGCCCACGTGGTCGCCGAGGGTGGCCAGCCGCCCGTGCAGCTCGCGGGCCAGCGAGTGCACGGCCGCGGCGTTGCGGGCGAGGGCCTCCTGCCGCCACGAGTAGGCGACGGTGCGCAGCAGCGCCACGAGCGTGGCCGGGGTGGCCAGGACGACGTTGCGGGCGAAGGCGTGCTCCAGCAGCGTCGGGTCGCGCTGGAGGGCCACGTCGAGGAACGGGTCGGCCGGGACGAACAGCACCACGAACTCGGGCGTGCTGTCGAACGCCGCCCAGTAGGTCTTGGCGGCCAACGCGTCGACGTGGGCGCGCAGGTGACGCGCGTGCGCGTCGAGGTGGGTGTCGCGGCCGCGCTCGTCGCGGGCCTCCATGGCCGTCAGGTAGGCGTCGAACGGCGCCTTGGCGTCGACCACCACCGACCGGCCGCCGTGCAACCGGACCACCAGATCGGGGCGGACGCCCTGGTGGTCGGTGGCCGCCGTGACCTGCTCGGAGAAGTCGCAGTGCTCCAGCATGCCGGCCGCCTCGACGATCCGGCGCAGCTGGTGCTCACCCCAGCGCCCCCGGACCTGCGGCGCGCGCAGGGCGGCCACGAGCTGCTTCGTCTCGGTGCGCAGCTCGCCGGAGACCACGCTCATCGAGCGGACCTGCTCGCGCAGCTCGGCGTACGCGTCGACCCGGTCACGTTCCAACTCGGCCACCCGCTGCTCGTAGCGGCGCAGGGTCTCGTGCAGCGGTGCGACCGCCCGGGCCACCGCCTCCTGCGACTGGGCGGTCGCCTCGTAGCTGAGAGCCCGCATGGACTGCTCCAGCCGCCCCTCGCCCTCCCGCGTGGCACGCAGGGTCGCGTCCAGCCGGGCGATCTCGGCCGCGGAACGGGACCGGGCGGCGAGCCAGCCCGCCGCGCCGCCGGCGCCGAGACAGACCACCACCACGGCCAGCGTCGGGAAGTCCATCACTGAAGCTTGCCAAACGGGTACGACTTTGCGGGCGTGGGTACCGTCGTGGTCATGAAACTTCTGCTGGTGGTCGTCCTGGTGGCGCTGGTGGCCGCCGCGGTGCTCTGGTGGCGGCGCGAGAGCGCCGCGCGGGCGGCCCGTGAGCTCGCGGACGCGCGGGCGGAGGCCCAGCGCTGGTACGAGCGGCTGGGCGGCCAGGTGATGAACCTGCACGGCGACGAGCCGGCCGTGCGGCAGGCGCTGGTCGACGCGGGCGAGCGGTACAACGCCGCCGGCAGCCAGCTCGAACAGGCCCGTACGGTGCACCAGTTCCGGCTGGCCCGGGAGACCGCGCTGGAGGGTCTCACCTACACCCGGGCGGCCCGGGTCGCGCTCGGCATCGATCCCGGCCCCGACCTGCCGCCGCTGGCCGCGGCCGCGGGCACCGGCCAGCTCACCCGGGAGCGCCAGGTGCAGGTGCAGGGGCAGACGTTCAAGGCCGGCCCCCAGCCGGGGCGCGACACGCCCTACTACTACCCGGGTGGGCGGTTCCAGGGGCGTCCGGTTCCGGCCGGCTGGTACTCGACGCCGTGGTGGAAGACCGCGCTCGGCGCCGGCGCCGGCGTGCTCGGCGGCATGCTGATCGCCGACGCCCTCTTCTCGCCGGCCTTCGCCGACCCGGGCTACGGCTACGACGCCGGCTACCAGGAGGGCTTCTCCGACGGGGCCGACCAGGGTGACCAGGGCGACTACGGCGACCAGGGCGGCGACTACGGCGGGGACCAGGCACAGGCCGCGGACTTCGGTGGCGACTACGGCGGCGGTGACTACGGCGGTTTCGGTGGCGGCGACTTCGGGGGTGGCGACTTCGGTGGCGGTGACTTCGGAGGCGGCGACTTCTGACTCGCCGCCGGTCGTCCCCGACCGCCCGTCGAGGGCCGGTAGACCGACATCCCCGTGAGCCTGATGACTCAGAGGCATCACTATGCCGCACAGTCATCAGGCTCACCGACGTGATGCCCGCCCAGGGAAGCGCGCCACAGCCTCGGGCGCGAGAGGCTCAGCCCGTGTTGCGCATGCCGGCGGCGATGCCGTTGACCGTCGTGAGCAGGGCGCGCTCCAGGGCCGTACCGTCGCTCGGCGCGCGGCGGCCGCCCGGCGCCGTGGCGACCGCCCGACCGGCGGCGCCGGAGTCCCGGTACTGCCGCAGCAGCGCCACCTGGAGGTGGTGCAGCGGCTCCAGGTAGGTGTCCCGCACCGCCAGGGTGCGCTGGAGGACCGGTGAGTTCTCCAGCAGCGCGGGAGAGGCGGTCACGGCCAGCACCTCGCGCTTGGTCCGCTCGTACTCCTCCTCGATCATCGCGAAGATCGGGTGGAGCTTCTTCGGCACCAGGGTCTCGACGTACCGGCGGGCGATGGTCAGGTCGGTCTTGGTGAGCATCATCTCCACGTTGGACAGGAACGTCCGGAAGAAGTGCCAGTTGCGGTGCATCTCGGCCAGGACGTCGGCCAGACCCGCCTCGCGTGCGGCCGCCAGGCCGGAGCCGACGCCGAACCAGCCCGGGACGATCTGCCGCGTCTGCGTCCACCCGAACACCCACGGGATGGCCCGCAACCCCGCCAGGCCGGCGCCCGTGTTCGGCCGCTTCGCCGGGCGGGAGCCGATGTTGAGCGCGCCCAGCAGCTCGGTGGGGGTGGACGCCCAGAAGTACGCGGGCAGGTCCGGGTCCTCCACGAGCGAGCGGTACGAGCGGAAGGCCGCCTCGGAGACCACGTCCATGGTGGCGTCCCAGCGCTCCAGCATCTCGGCGGGCTGCCGGGGCGCGGTGTGCAGCAGGGTGGCCTGCAGCACCGCGGCCAGGGTCAACTCCAGGTTCTCCCGGGCCAGCGACGGCAGGGTGTACTTGTCGGAGATCACCTCGCCCTGCTCGGTCACCTTGATGGCGCCGTCCAGGGTGCCGTACGGCTGGGCCAGGATCGCCTCGTGCGTGGGCCCGCCTCCGCGCCCGACCGTGCCACCGCGGCCGTGGAAGAGCCGCAGGTGCACCCCGTGCCGGGCCGCCACGTCCCGCAGCGCACGCTGCGCCCGGTGGATCGACCACTGGCTGGTGGTGATCCCCGCCTCCTTGTTGGAGTCGGAGTAGCCGAGCATGACCTCCTGCACGTCGCCGCGCGCGGCGACCAGGGCCCGGTACGCGGGCAGCGACAGCAGCTCGTCGAGGAGGTCGCCGCCGGCGTTGAGTTCGGCCGGGGTCTCCAGCAGCGGGACGAAGCCGACCCGCGCGCGGCCGCTGTGCACGTCCACAAGGCCGGCCTCGCGGGCGAGCACCACGGCGGCCAGGACATCGTCCACGCCGAGTGTCATCGAGATGATGTACGACTCGATGACCTCGTCGCCGAACCGGTCCTGCGCCTCGCGGATCGTGCCGAACACGTCGAACGTCTTGCGGGCCGCCTCGGTGAGTGGGGTGTCCAGGGTGGAGAGCGGCCGGCGACCGGCCAGCTCGTCGGCGAGCAGCTTGGTGCGCTCCAGCCGGGTCAGCGACGGGTAGTCGGACACCTCGCCGACGGCCCCGTAGAGCTGGGCCAGCACGGCGTGGTGAGCCTCGGCGTGCTCCCGGACGTCCATGGTCGCCAGGTGCAGGCCGAACGCGGACACGGTGCGGATGGTGGACGCGAGCCGGCCGACGGCGGTGAGCTGACCCGAGTTGCGGGCGAGTGAGGCCCGCAGCAGCTCCAGGTCGGCGATCAGCTCGGCGGAGCCGCGGTAGTCCCGGCCCGGCACGTGCGGGGTGCCCTGGCGCAGCCGCTCGCGGGTGTTGGCGAGCTTGGCCTTCACGCAACGTGCCTTGAGCCGGTACGGCTCCTCGGCGTTGACCCGGCGGAACCGGGGCGCCACCTCGGGCAGAGCGTCCAGGTCGGCGGCGAGGCTGGCCGAGAGGTCCAGCGACACCCCGCGCAGCCGGCGGGACACGGACACCTCGTTGATGAGGTGCTCCATCGCCGACTCGGTGGCCTGGATGCCGTGCTCGTGCTGGATCCGCAGCACCTCCCGGGTGACGGTCGGGGTGACGAACGGGTTGCCGTCCCGGTCGCCGCCGATCCAGGTGCCGAAGGTCAGCGGGCGGGCGGTCGGCGACGTCTCCACGCCGAGCGTGCGGAGCGTGTCCGCGAGGTCGTCGAGGACCTGCGGGGCGGCCTCGGCGTACAGGTCGCGGAGGTAGTAGATGGCGTTGCGCGCCTCGTCGGTGGGGTCGGGCCGGTCCAGCCGCAGCTCGTCGGTCTGCCACATGAGGTCCAGCAGCTCGGCGAGCCGGCGGTTGGCGGGGCCCTCGTCGCTCGCGCCGTAGAGGATCGCGTTCGCGGTCTCGGCGTCCAGCTCGTCGGCGATCGCGCGCAGCTTCGACAGGATCGACCGGCGGGCCGCCTCGGTGGGATGTGCCGTGAAGACCGGCCGGACCGCCAGCCGGCGGGCCACCGAGGCGATCTCCTCGGCCGGCACCCCGCGCTCGGCGATCATCTTGGCCGCCTGGTCCAGCCAGCCACCGTGTACCGCCCGGCGCCGCCGCAGGTCGCGGGCGCGGTGCACCTGCTCGGTGATGTTCGCGAGGTGGAAGTAGGTGGAGAACGCCCGGGCCAGCTTGGTGCCGGTCGTGACGTCGAGCGTGGCCAGTCGCTGCGCGGCGGTCGGGGCGTCGGAGCGCACCAGCGCGCGGATCTCCTCGACCAGGTCGAGCAGGGGGCGGCCCTCCTGGCGGGCCAGTGTCTGGCCGAGCAGGGTGCCGAGGCGGCGGATGTCGGCTCGCAGGGCGGCGTCGGGGCCGTCGTGGTCGTGCTGGTCGGTCACGGGGCGCTCCTTACGTGCGTACGAAGGACAGCGCTGTCCGACTCCCCTGGATCGTATCCGCGCGCGTGCCGATGTAAGGAGGGGACCCGTGTTATCGCCTTCACACGAAATCGCCGCGCCCGTTCCGCCTCACCCGTCGGCGGACGGCGCCGAGCGTCCGGTGCCGGTGACGCGGCGGCCCCGGACCAGGGCGGCGGTGAGGAGCCCGGCCGCGCCGACCACGGCCCAGAGCGCGAGCCCCGCCGCCGGCCAGCCGGCCGACCGCCAGTCGAAGTAGACGGCCGACTTGGTCAGGTCGTTCGCCAGCCCGGGCGCGTTCCACAGGTGCATCCCCCGGAACGCGCCGGGCAGGAACTCGGGAGCGAAGATCCCGCCGGAGCCGGGATTGCCGAGCACCACGAGGAGCAGGATCACCAGCGCGGTGCCGAGCACGCCGAGCCAGCCCTGGATGGCGCTGGCGATCATCGCGGCGGCGAAGACGGCCAGCGTGCCCACGGCGGCGATCGACAGCACGTCGTGGTTCCAGATGTCCAGGCCGGGCCCGACCACGAGCGCGCCGGCGACGCCGAGCAGCACGCTGTAGACGGCGAGCGCGGCGATCCGTAGCCCGGCCCGGCGGAGCGTACGCGGGGTCGTGCCGACGCCGATCCCGAGCACGGTGGAGGCGAGGTAGCCGCCGAGCACGTACCCGACGTTCAGGTAGAAGGGGACCACGCCGCGAGGGTCCCGGGGCGCCACCGGCACCTCGTCGGTGACGGTCAGCGGTGTGCCGTTGCGCTGGGCCGCCGTCGTGAACACCTGGGTGATCGCCTCGGTGGCGGACGGTCCGGAGGCGCTGGCGACGGTGAGCAGCAGGCCGTCGGGGCGGGAGGAGAGAACCCCGTACACCTCTCGGTCCTTCAGGCCGTCGTCGGCCGCGCCCGGGTCGTCGTACTCGACCGGCTTGACCGTGTCGGTCTGGCCGCGTACCGCGGACAGGACCGCCGCGGCGCGCTGGTCGCCCAGGGCGAAGCCGACCGGCAGGTCGTGCGGCCGGGGGTCGTGCAGCGCGCCGACGTAGGCGGCGATGAACGCGACGGCGAGCGCGAGCGTGCCGAGGAGGAGGCCGGCGGTGCGCGGCAGCCAGCCCCTCGTCCGCACCCGCGCCGACTCCGCCACGTCGCCAGCGTATGGCTTATGTCGGTGTTTGCCGGGTGAAAACCCCTTGGCCGCCCGGTTAGCGTTCGATCATGGAGCCGCTGAGCTATCCCCCGAAACCGAAGCCCGGCGACCGGGTCGCGATCGTCTCACCCTCCGCCGGGCTGCCGGCGATCTTCCCCCACGTGTACGAGCTGGGGCTGCGTCGGCTGCGCGAGGAGTTCGGCCTGGTGCCCGTCGAGTACCCGACGACTCGGGTGATGGGAGCGGACCCGCGCGACCGCGCCCGCGACCTCACGGCCGCCTTCGCCGACCCGACGATCACGGCCGTGCTCGCGACCGTCGGCGGGGACGACCTGATCACCGTCACCCCGTACCTGGACGACGCGGTGCTGCGTGCCAACCCCAAGCCGTACTTCGGCTACTCGGACAACACCAACGTGCTCAACCACCTGTACCGGCTGGGCATCGTGGCGTACCACGGCGGGTCGGTGCTCGTGCACCTCGGCCGGTCCGGCGCCCCGCACCCGCTGACCTTCGAGTCGCTGCGCGCCGCGCTGTTCACGTCCGGCTGGTACGAGTTGACGCCCGCCAAGGAGTGGGGCGACGAGCCGCGCGACTGGCGCGACCCGGCGACGCTCACCGAGGAGCCGGTGATGTTCCCCGGGGAGGGCTGGCGCTGGCAGGGGCCGGAGCGCCTGGTGACCGGGCGGACCTGGGGCGGCAACCTGGAGATCCTGCACTGGCTGATGGCGACCGACCGGGTGCCGTCCCCGGCGGAGCTGGACGGGTCGGTCCTGCTCATCGAGACGTCGCAGGAACTACCGCCCGCCGAGGAGGTCTTCCGCATCGTCCGCAACATGGGCGAGCGCGGCCTGCTGGCCACCTTCCCGGCGGTCCTGGTGGGCCGGCCGAAGGCGTGGGAGTTCGACCGGCCGCACACGCTGGAGCAGCGGCTGGCCTGGTGCGAGGCGCAGCGGGAGGCGGTCACGAGGGCGCTCGCCCCGTACAACCCCGACGCCGTGGTGGTCTTCGACGTCGACCTCGGCCACACCGACCCGCAGCTGATCGTCCCGTACGGCGGCGAGATCCGGGTGGACGCGGTCGAACGGCGGATCTCGGTGCGTTACTGACCACCGGGGTCAGGCGTCGGCTGACCCCGGCGCGGTCGTCGCCTCCCGGTCAGGCGTCGGCTGACCTCGGCGCGGTCGTTGCGTCTCAGGCGTCGACGATCGCGAAGGCGCGTACCGGGAAGGTGCCCATGCCGGCGACCCGGGGCGGCGCCGCGGTGAACCGGAAGCCCTCCGGCGGCAGCGCGTCGAGGCCGGTCATGTGCTCGACGATCGGGATGCCGGCGGCCAGCAGCACGCTGTGCGCGGGGCGCTCGCCGTGGGCCGCCGGGCTCATGTCGTCGATGTTGATCGAGTCGATGCCGACCAGGGCCGCGCCCGCCTCGACCAGCCACTCCGCCCCGTCGCGGGTCAGGTGGGGCGCGGCGTGGTCGGCGTACCGCTCCGTGCCGAAGTGCGCGTCCCAGCCGGTGTGCAGCAGCACCGCCCTGCCGGCCACGTCGTACGGCGCGAGCATCAGCCGGTCGACGGCGCGGGTGCCGGCCGGCACCCGTACGACCAGCCCGGGCAGATCGGCGAGGCGGTCCAGCGGCAGTTCGGCGAGGTCGACTCCGTCCACCCAGCGGTGTGACGGGGTGTCGAGGTACGTACCCGTGTTGGCGATCATCTCGATCTGCGCCACGTGGAACTCGGTCCCCGGCGCGTAGTTCGCCCGGGACGCCTCCCGGGTCAACCAGTCGCTGATCCGGGGCGCCGGCCAGCCGGGCAGGGTGACCATGCCGTCGCTGATCACGTGGCTCAACTCCACCAGCCGGCGGGCGCCCGGTCCGCCGGGCTGCGCGCCGGCCACGCCGCGACCGCCCTTGTGCGGCTCCTGGAGGATCGTCTTGTTGCGGACGCGTACCTCGGCGACCATGAGCAGACCCAGATGCCGGACGAGCAGCGCGGCCAGGTCCTCGTCACTGATCTCCGGGCCTGGAATGTCCAGCCGGAACCCCTCCGTACGCAGCCCGCCGCCGTTGGCGAAGCTCACCTCCGCGTCGAACTGTGCCCGCCACTGCTCGCTCATCCCGAAACCCGACCACGCCACCCCAGGCACGGTCAAGATCCCGCCGACCTCCGCCCGACCAGGATCCGCACGCCCGACCAAGATCCGCCCGCCCGGCCAAGATCCGCGCAACTTCAGGGATGTAGTGGCCTCCGGCGGGCGTTGAGGCCACTACATCCGAGATGTTGTGCGGATCTTGGGCGGCGAGCAGCCCAGGTGACAGGCGGGCCGGAAGGCGGCCGGTGTCGGTCGGCGGAGATAGGCTTGTGATCGTGCACCCCCCGTCCGGCTGGACGCGGGGGATCTGCTCGTGTGCTCCGAGCACACCCACGCGCGTCGACTCCCCTGGAAGTGATCGCATGCTCACCGGACTGTTCTCCGCCGCCCTGGCCGATCCCGGGCTGGCCCGGGCGCGTGACCTGGCGCGCTCCGGTGCCGCACAGGTCGACGGGCTCGACATCACGGCGCCGCCGGCGCTGCGCCCGTTCGCGGTCGCCGCCGTCGCCGCCGACCCGAGCGAGCCGGCCACGGGCCAGCCCGACCCGGCCGCGGGCCAGCCCGACCCGGCCACGGGCCGGCCCGACCGGGCCAAGCCGGGCCAGGCAGACGCGGGCGGCGCGGGGCGGCCGGTGCTCGCGGTCACCGCGACCACCCGCGAGGCCGACGACCTGGCGGCGGCGCTGGGCAGTCTGCTCCCGGCCGAGCAGGTCGCGGTCTATCCCTCCTGGGAGACGCTGCCGCACGAGCGGCTGTCCCCCCGGTCCGACACGGTCGGGCGGCGGCTCGCCGTCCTGCGCCGGCTCGCCCACCCGGAGGCGGCCGACGCGCACGGTCGCACCGGGCCGCTGCGGGTGGTGGTGGCCCCGGTGCGTTCGCTGCTGCAGCCGCAGCTCAAGGGCCTCGGTGACCTGGAGCCGGTGCAACTCGCCCCCGGTGCCGAGGCCGACCTGGAGGAGGTCGCGCGCCGGCTCACCGACATGGCGTACGCCCGGGTCGACCTGGTCACCAAGCGCGGCGAGTTCGCGGTGCGCGGCGGCATCCTGGACGTCTTCCCGCCCACCGACGAGCACCCGTCCCGGGTCGAGTTCTGGGGCGACGAGGTGGAGGAGATCCGCACCTTCGCCGTCGCCGACCAGCGGACGATCGAGCAGGTCAGCGGCCTCTGGGCGCCGCCCTGCCGGGAGCTGCTGCTCACCCCGGACGTCCGGAAGCGGGCCGCGGCGCTGGCCGAGCGGCACCCGGAGCTGGCCGAGATCCTCGACAAGCTCGCCGAGGGCATCCCGGTGGAGGGGATGGAGTCGCTGGTCCCGGCGCTGCTCGGCAGCGAGAGCCTGGAGCTGCTGCTGGACGTCATGCCGGCCGGCACCCACGTGCTGCTCTGCGACCCGGAGCGCATCCGCACCCGCGCCCACGACCTCGTGCGTACCTCTGAGGAGTTTTTGCAGGCCAGCTGGGCCGCGGCGGCCGTCGGCGGCCAGGCCCCGGTCGACCTCGGCGCCGCGGCCTTCCGCAGCCTCGCCGACGTACGCGCGGCCGCCGCGCGGCTGGGCCAGCCGTGGTGGACGCTGTCGCCGTTCGGCCTGGCCGAGGCGGAGGCCGCTCCGGCGCGCCAGCCCTGGGAGGACGCGCCGGAGGAGGTCAGCGTCACCCCGGACGACGCGATCGCGGTGACGCTGGCGGCCCAGCCGGCGCCGCTCTACCACGGCGAGACGGCCCGGGTGGTCGACGACCTGAAGCGCTGGGCCGGCGAGGGCTGGTCGATCGCGCTGGTCTTCGAGGGCCACGGCCCCGCGCAGCG
This sequence comes from Micromonospora costi, assembly GCF_003626655.1. Taxonomy (GTDB): domain Bacteria; phylum Actinomycetota; class Actinomycetes; order Mycobacteriales; family Micromonosporaceae; genus Micromonospora; species Micromonospora costi. Next base: position 1,619,166 of record NZ_RBAN01000001.1, on the reverse strand, counting down.
GGCGGTCGAGGTGCTCCGCGACGGCGGCCTGGGCGCCCGGTTCACCGAGGACGTGCCCGCGGCTCCCGCCGCCGGCGAGCTGCTGGTGACGTGCGGCTCGCTGACCGCGGGCTTCGTCGACGAGGCGTCCCGCTTCGCCGTCCTCACGGGCAACGACATCACCGGCGGGCGGGGCGCGTCGACGCGCGACATGCGCAAGATGCCGAGCCGGCGGCGCAACACGATCGACCCGCTGGAGTTGAAGGCCGGCGACTACGTGGTGCACGAGCAGCACGGCATCGGCCGGTACGTGGAGCTGGTGCAGCGCACCGTCAACGGCGCCAGCAGGGAGTACCTGGTCATCGAGTACGCGCCGAGCAAGCGCGGCCAGCCCGGTGACCGGCTCTTCGTCCCGACCGACCAGCTCGACCAGCTCAGCCGGTACGTCGGAGGCGAGCAGCCCACGCTGCACAAGATGGGCGGCTCGGACTGGCAGAAGTCCAAGGCGCGGGCCCGCAAGGCGGTCCGCGAGATCGCGGCCCAGCTCATCCAGCTCTACGCCGCCCGGAAGGCGTCCAAGGGGCACAACTTCGGCCCGGACACGCCGTGGCAGCGGGAGCTGGAGGACGCCTTCCCGTGGCAGGAGACACCGGACCAGCTCGCGGCGATCGAGGAGGTCAAGCGGGACATGGAGCAGACGGTCCCCATGGACCGGCTGATCTGCGGCGACGTCGGCTACGGCAAGACCGAGATCGCGGTGCGGGCCGCGTTCAAGGCGGTGCAGGACGGCAAGCAGGTGGCCGTGCTGGTGCCCACCACGCTGCTGGTGCAGCAGCACTACAACACGTTCGCCGAGCGGATGAGCCAGTTCCCGGTGACCATCCGGCAGCTGTCCCGGTTCCAGACGCCGAAGGAGGCCGAGCAGACGCTCGCCATGGCGGCCGACGGTACGGCCGACATCGTCATCGGCACGCACCGACTGCTGCAGGCGGCCACCCGGTTCAAGTCCCTCGGCCTGGTGATCGTGGACGAGGAGCAGCGGTTCGGCGTCGAGCACAAGGAGCACCTGAAGACGATGCGCGCCTCGGTCGACGTGCTGAGCATGTCGGCCACCCCGATCCCGCGGACGCTGGAGATGGCGATCACCGGCATCCGTGAGATGTCCACCATCGCCACCCCGCCGGAGGAGCGCCACCCGGTGCTCACCGCCGTCGGGGCGTACGACGACCGGCAGGTGGCCGCGGCCATCCACCGCGAGCTGCTCCGCGACGGGCAGGTCTTCTACCTGCACAACCGGGTCGAGTCGATCGAGCGGGCGGCACGGCGGATCCGGGAGCTGGTACCCGAGGCCCGGGTCGCGGTGGCGCACGGCCAGATGGGCGAGGAGGCGCTCGAGAAGGTCATGGTGGGCTTCTGGGAGAAGGAGTTCGACGTCCTGGTCTGCACCACGATCGTCGAGTCCGGCATCGACATCCCGAACGCCAACACCCTGATCGTGGAGCGCGCCGACCTGCTCGGCCTGGCGCAGCTGCACCAGATCCGCGGCCGGGTGGGCCGGGGCCGGGAGCGCGCGTACGCGTACTTCCTCTACCCGGCCGACAAGCCGCTCACGGAGAACGCGCACGAGCGGCTGGCCACCATCGCCCAGCACACCGAGCTGGGCGCCGGCATGTACGTGGCCATGAAGGACCTGGAGATCCGCGGGGCCGGCAACCTGCTCGGCGGCGAGCAGTCGGGCCACATCGAGGGCGTCGGTTTCGACCTGTACGTGCGGATGGTCGGCGAGGCGGTGCAGGCGTTCAAGGGTGAGCGCCCGGAGGAGGAGGTCGATGTCAAGATCGACCTGCCGGTCGACGCGCACCTGCCGCACGACTACGTCGGGGTGGAGCGGCTGCGGCTGGAGATGTACCGCAAGCTCGCCGAGGCCCGCGACGAGGAGCGGCTGCGCGAGGTGGTCGCCGAGATGACCGACCGCTACGGCGAGCCGCCCGCCCCGGTGCAGAACCTGGTCGCGGTGGCCCGGTTCCGGCTGCTGGCCCGCCGGTACGGCCTCACCGACGTGAGCATGCAGGGCAAGCACATCCGGTTCAGCCCCCTGCCGCTGCCCGACTCCAAGCAGATGCGGTTGAAGCGCTACCACCCGGACGCGGTCTACAAGCAGGCCACCGACCAGGTCAGCGTGCCCCGGCCGAGCACGCGTCGGGTGGGCGGCGAGCCGCTGCGCGACCAGGCGCTGCTGGAGTGGTGCGGCCAGCTCCTCTCGGACGTGCTCGGCGAGCCGGCGCTGGTCGCCGCCGGCTGAGGCCCACGGCCGGCTCAGGGCCACGGCCGGCTGAGGTCCGCGGCCGACCGAGGGCCACGGCCGGCTGAGGTCCGCCACCCGGGCCGCGACCGCGTCGACCCGCCGATGTGGAGGGCGACAGGTCGTGGCCGCGGGCGGGCGGCCGGCCGCCCGCCCGCAGGGTGGGGGGCGTCACAGGCGGTTGTCGGGCATGAGAGAGTGGCGGGCATGCGTGCACGTCGTCTGATCGCCGCCGCCAGCGTCGCGGCCCTCGGTCTCCTCTCTCTCGCCGCCTGCGGGAAGTCCGCGCCGGACGTCGCCGCGTACGTGGGCGACACCGCCTGGTCGCTCGAGCGGGTCGACGAGATCTACGACGACGCGCAGGCGAAGTACGGCGAGGCGGTCCGCCAGGAGGCGGGCCAGACCGGTGCGACCCCGGCGCCCGAGCAGCTGCGTTCCACCGTGACCCGGCAGGACGTGCTGAACCTGCTGGTGAGCATGGAACTCGGCAAGCGGGTCGTGGCCGCGAAGAACCTCCAGGTGCCCGACCAGATCAGCCCCGAGCAGCTGCAGCAGGGCCTGCGGGTGCCCGCCACCGCCGAGTACACCCGGCTCTGGGGTGAGTGGGTCGACATCCTCCAGGCGCTCAACCAGCAGCTTCCGCCGGCCGATCTGAACGACGACGCGATCATGGCCGTCTACCAGGCGATCGCCAAGACCGGGGCGATCGACAGCGGGCTCTCGATGGACCAGGTGCGGCAGGCGTTCGGCGACGGCGGGTTCGTGCGTGCGGCCTCGGCGGTCAGCGCCGCGCTCGAGGAGGAGTCCGAGCGGGCCGACATCTCCGTCAACCCGCAGTTCCGTGAGGTCGGCGTGCCGTCCTTCGTGAACGGTCCGCAGGGCCTCGTCTTCTACTCGCTGCCGTACATCGACCGCAGCGGCCCGGTCACCGACATCTCGACCCCTGAGCCGCCGGCGGCCACCGCCAGCGAGGAAGCGGTCGACGGTACGGAAAGCTGAGATGGCTGGCCGGATCGTCCTGCTCGTCACCTCGCCCCGGCTTCCGGCCGGGCTGCTGACGGCGGGCGCCTGGGACGTCGTACGGTCGGCACCGGTGCTGACCGGCGCGGAGAGCGAGCTGACCGTCGCGGTCCGTGCGGCCGGTGGCCGGGTCAGCGTGGTCGACGGCCCGGCGACGCAGCCGTTGCTGGACGCGGTCGGCGCGCACGGGACCGCGGTCTGGCTGGCCGGGCCGGCCGGTGACGAGCCGCTCGCCCGCGAGCTGGGGCTGCGGCTGGCCCGGGAGCCGGGTCTGGCCGAGCTGGAGCTGATGTACGGGTCGTGGGATCCGCCCGGAGCCCGCCTGCTGGACGCGGTGGCGGTGATGGACCGGCTGGCCTCCCCGGGCGGCGATCCGTGGAAGCGGGCGCAGACGCACGAGAGCCTCGCCCGGTTCCTGCTCGAGGAGTGCTACGAGGCGTACGACGCGATAAGCGCGGGCGACACCGACGCGCTGCGCGAGGAGCTGGGGGACGTCCTGCTCCAGGTGTTGCTGCACGCCCGGCTGGCCGAGGAGCTGCCCGAGGGCGAGCGGTGGACCGTCGACGACGTGGCCGGCGGGCTCGTCGACAAGATGATTCGGCGCAACCCGCACGTGTTCGCGGGTGCCGAGGTGGGCAGCCTGGAGGAGATCACCGCCAACTGGGACCGCATCAAGCGGGCCGAGAAGCCGGGCGGTTCGGTGCTGGACGGTGTGGCGCTGAGCCAGCCGGCGCTCGCCCTGGCCGCGAAGATCCTGGACCGCGCGGACCGGGTCGGGCTGGCGGTGCCGCCGCCGCTGGCCGAGGGGCAGGTCGACCCCGAGGCGCGGCTGGGTGCCGGCCTGCTGACCACGGTCGCGGCCGCCCGTGAGGCCGGGCTCGACGCGGAGGCCGCTCTCCGTCGTGCCGCCCTGGCGTACGCCGAGGCCGTCCGCGCGGCCGAACCGCCGAACCCCGCGCGTTGATCAAGAGGTTCGCGTCAGGAAACCCGCGCCCGGTGACGCAAACCTCTTGATCACCGGAGCAGGCCCGGGCCGGTAGGGTCGTCGGGTGGAATCGTTTGCCCCGCTGGCTGAGCGGATCGTCGAGGCACTGCTGGAGAGCCGGCCCGGTCTGGCCACGTCCGCCGGTGACCACCGCTTCGACGACCGGCTGCCCGACCTCTCGCCCGACGGTCGTACCGCCGACCGCACGATGCTCACCGACGCGGCCAACGCCCTCTCCGAGATCGACCCGGACGCGTTGGAGACCGAGGAGCGGGTCGACCACGCCCTGCTCAGCGCGCTGGTCGACCGGGAGCTGTTCGAGCTGACCGAGATCCGGGCGTACGAGTGGGACCCGCTGCGGCACAACCCCGGCCCGCTGCTGCACGCCATCGTGGCCCGCCCGTACGCCCCGGCGGAGGAACGGCTGACGCAGCTCGCCGGGCGGCTGGCGGCCGTACCGGACGTGTTGGCGATCGCCCGCGGGACGCTGCGCGACATGCCGCGGATCCACGCGGAGACGGCGGTCGGGCAGTTCACCGGCACGGCCGCGCTGATCCGCGACGAGGTGCCGGCGCTGCTCGCCGAGGCCCCGGGGCTGCACGGCCGTGTGGAGCCGGCCGCCACCGCGGCCATCGCGGCGCTGGAGGAGTTCGTCGCCTGGCTGCGCGCCGGGTTGGCGGCCGACGCCGGTCCGGGCCGCGACCCGCGGCTGGGCCGGCGGCGCTGGGAGGCGCGGCTCTGGCACACCCTCGACACCGAGCTGGGCGCGTCGGAGATCCTGGACCGCGCCTGGGCCAACCTGGACCGGGTCACCGCGGAGATCCGCGAGGCGGCGGTCGAGCTGGTCGGCGGGCCGGCGGACGACGAGACGGTACGGCGGGCGCTGGACCTGCTCGCCGCCGAGCACCCCGACGACGCCACGATCGTGGACCTCGCCTCGATCACCCTCGACGAGACGACGGACTTCGTCCGCGCCCACGACCTCGTCACGCTGGTGGGCGACCCGTGCGTGATCCAGGAGATGCCCGAGTTCGCGCGGGGCGTGGCGGTCGCCTACTGCGACGCGCCCGGCCCGCTGGAGACCGCGGACGTGCCCACGTTCTACTGCATCGCGCCGACCCCCGCCGACTGGCCGGCGAGTCGGGTGGAGTCGTTCTACCGCGAGTACAACGACCACATGATCCGCAACCTCACCGTGCACGAGGCGATGCCGGGGCACTTCCTCCAGCTCGCGCACGCCCGCCGGTACGTCGGGGGGACCCGGGTGCGGGCGCTCGCCGAGTCCGGCCCGTTCATCGAGGGTTGGGCGGTCTACGCCGAGGAGCTGATGGTCGGGCGCGGCTTCGGCGGCCTCCCGGTGCGGTTGCAGCAGCTCAAGATGCAGCTGCGGATGACCATCAACGCGCTGCTGGACCAGCTGGTGCATTGCGAGGACCTGCCCGAGGCCGAGGCGATGGCGCTCATGACCGGGCGCGGGTTCCAGGAGGAGGGCGAGGCGGCCGGCAAGTGGCGGCGGGCCCTGCTGACCTCCACGCAGCTCTCCACGTACTTCGTGGGCTACAGCGAGGTCGCCGAGATCGCCGCGGCCCGGCCGGACGGTGTGTCGGTGCGGGACTGGCACGACGCGATGCTCGCCCACGACTGCCCGCCCCCGCGCCACCTGCGCACGCTGCTCGGGCTCTGACCGACGGCGGGCACCGGGCGGGCCCGGCCGCGCCGCGCCCGCGCGGGTCAGGGCCGCGCGCGGGCCGCGCTCGCGTCGATCAGCCAGCGGGAGAGGGAGTACGCGGGCGGAAGCTCCGCCGGCAGCGCGTCGAGGGGAAACCACCTCGCCTGCACCAGCTCCCGGCCGTCGACCACCGGCTCGGCGGCCGGGTCGGCGGCCGCCGCGGTGAAGCCGGCGAGCAGCACTCCCGGGCCGGACATCGCCCACGGCTGGCTGCCGAAGTACGCGAGGTCACGCACGGTCAGCCCGACCTCCTCGCCGACCTCCCGGTGCACGGCCGCCTCGAGGGTCTCGCCTCCCTCCACGAACCCGGCGACCAGCGCCCACAGCTGCGTCGGCCCGTACGAGTGCCGGACCAGCAGCAGCTCGTCGGGGCGGCCGGCGGGCCCGGGCCGGGTGATCGCGACCAGCACCGCGGGGGACAGCTGCATCGGCACGTAGAGGTCGCACTCGGGGCAGCGGCGGGCCGACTCACCCGGCACGTCGGTCAGCTCAGCCCGGCAGGCGCCGCACCAGCGGTGGCTGTGCCGCCACGTCACCACCTGCAGCGCGCGCCCGGCGAGCGCGGCGTACGGCTCGGGCAGCTCGGCGGCGACCGTTCGCCAGCTCACCCAGCGGCCCGGTGTGCCGACGTCCCGCTGCCCGGCGTCGTCCGTGCCGGCCGGGAGTGCGTCCTCGACGGAGGCGACCCAGGCCGGCACGCCGTCGAGCGTGCCCAGCGGCAGCCAGGCGGTGTCCGGCGGCAGGTCGGCAACGCGGAGGAACCGCCCGTCCGGGCCGAGCAGGAGCCTGCGTCCGGCCACCACCAGCGCGAGCTCGTCGGGTTGCGCCGGCCCCGGATGCCCGGCGCCCGGCGTGAAGCGGGGCTCGGCCGTCACGAGCCGGTGGTGCGCTTGTCGACGACCCCGGCCCCGGCGGGCAGCTCGAACGCCGCGCCGTCGACCGTCTCGGAGTAGCGGCTCAGCGCGACCTCCATGGGCCGGCCGTCCACCTGCCCGGTGAAGCTGCCGAGCACCCCCTCGGTGGTCACGCAGGCGGTGAAGTCGCCTGCGGCCCGCTCCACGTCCACGCAGGTGGCGTGGCGCCCGGCGACCGTCGTGTCGCTCTGGCCGATCACCGCGTCGGGGTCGAACGCGGCGTCCGTCAGCATGCTCACCACGAGCGGCGGGGTGAGCATGCCGCGCCGCTTGGCCTCCGCGAACACGGCCACGGTGGGCTTGCTGCCCGGCGCCGGAGGCGGGGCGAGCGTGCAGACCGTTCGGCCGCCGGTCGCCGCGCACTCCGTCGTGGCGTCCTCGGTGACGGTGAGCTTGCCGCCGGGGTAGCTGTACGCGGACCGGGCCGGGTCCTGCGCCTGGGCGATCGACGCCGTCCGCCCGCCGGGCAGCTGGTAGTCGGCCGAGTACGTCAGCTCCAGCGCCCGGTCCAGCCGGGACGCGAGGTCGTTGACGAGATCGGCGTGCCCGATCGTCCGCCCGGCGTCGTCGAGGGACTGGCAGCCGGTGACTGTGAGCGACGCGATGACCGACACGGCGAGCAGGCGAAGGGTGGTCGAGGCGGCGGGCATGCCGCCAAGCCTGATCGATCAGGTCCACGCGACGCAAACCGGTTGCCGGTTGACGCCGGAGAATCCGGGAATGTCCGTGTAGGCGGCTGCGGACGGTCGATTTCGGGCCCGATCGCGGCCGTCCGGACCTGCCTCGTGCGTGACCGGACGGCCCGCGCTCAACGGCCGCCCGCTACGCTGCGTTCAACACCTTCCTCAGCCGCACCGTCGCGGCCGCACCCGAATCACACATACGAGGAGCGACTCAGTGGCAACCATCGAGGGAATCGTCGCCCGGGAGATTCTCGACTCGCGGGGCAACCCGACCGTCGAGGTCGAGGTCGGTCTGGACGACGGCACGGTGGCCCGCGCCGCGGTGCCCTCCGGCGCCTCCACCGGCGCCTTCGAGGCGCTCGAGCTGCGCGACGGTGACGCCGACCGCTACCAGGGCAAGGGCGTCGAGAAGGCCGTCTCGAACATCGAGGACCGCATCGTCGACCAGATCATCGGCTACGAGGCCAGCGAGCAGCGCCTCATCGACCAGAAGATGCTCGACATCGACGGCACGGACACCAAGTCCGAGCTGGGCGCCAACGCGATCCTGGGCGTCTCCCTGGCGGTGGCCAAGGCGGCCGCCGGCAGTGCCGAGCTGAGCCTCTTCCGCTACCTGGGTGGCCCGAACGCCCACCTGCTGCCGGTGCCGATGATGAACATCCTCAACGGCGGTGCGCACGCGGACTCCAACGTCGACATCCAGGAGTTCATGATCGCGCCGATCGGCGCCCCCACCTTCCGGGAGGCGCTGCGCTCCGGCGCCGAGGTCTACCACGCGCTGAAGTCGGTGCTGAAGAAGAAGGACCTGTCCACCGGTCTCGGCGACGAGGGTGGCTTCGCCCCGAACCTGCCGACCAACTCCGCCGCGCTGGACCTGATCGCCGAGGCCGTCGAGAAGGCCGGCTACCGGCTCGGCACCGACATCGTCTTCGCCCTCGACGTGGCGGCCACCGAGTTCTGCGAGAACGGCGTCTACACGTTCGAGGGCGCGCAGAAGTCGGCCGAGGAGATGAGCAACTACTACACCAAGCTCATCGGCGACTACCCGATCGTGTCGATCGAGGACCCGCTGTCCGAGGACGACTGGAGCGGCTGGCAGACCCTGACCGCGGCGGTCGGCGACCGGATCCAGATCGTGGGCGACGACCTGTTCGTCACCAACCCGCAGCGCATCGCCCGCGGCATCGCCGAGCGGGCGGCCAACGCCGTGCTGGTGAAGGTGAACCAGATCGGCTCGCTCACCGAGACCCTCGACGCCGTGGACCTGGCCCACCGTGCCGGCTTCATGTGCATGATGAGCCACCGGTCCGGCGAGACGGAGGACACCACCATCGCCGACCTCGCGGTGGCCACCGGCTGCGGCCAGATCAAGACCGGCGCGCCGGCCCGCTCGGACCGCGTCGCCAAGTACAACCAGCTTCTGCGGATCGAGGAGGAGCTGGCCGACGCGGCGCGGTACGCCGGGGCGGGCGCGTTCCCGCGCTACCGTTCGGCCTGAGACGCGCGAGGCCTCGGGGGAGGGGTGTGACGATGCAGCAGCGGCGCACACCGGGTGGTCAGCGTCCCGCCCGCCGGCCCGGTCAGTCCGGCCGGCCGGGCGGGGCCCGCGCCGCCCGGCCGTCGCTCCGGGAGGCCGGCGTCCGCGCGGAGCCGCGCGGCACCGCCGGTCGCGCGCCGGGTGCCGCCCGCAGCACCGAGGGCGTACGCTCCGCGAGCCGGCCCGCCGCGGCACGGCGTACCGGAGCCGGCGGCCCGGTGAAGCGGCTGTCCGCACCCCACCCCCGACGCTTCACCGGCCGGGCCACCGTGCTCTTCGCCGTGCTCATCGCGCTCGCGCTCGCGTACACCTATCCGGTCCGGGTCTACCTCGACCAGCAGGCGGACATCGAGCGGATGGAGGCCGCGCAGGCGGAGCAGGAGCGGCTCATCGAGCGGCTGTCGGCCGAGGCGGAGAACTGGAAGGATCCGGCCTTCATCGAGACGAAGGCGCGGGAACGGTTCTTCATGGGCCGGCCCGGGGAGAAGCTGGTGATCCTGCTCAACGACCCGGAGGGCGCGGCCCGCGACGCGGGCCGGAGCGCGCCCAGCGGGCCTGCCACGCCCGACCCGTGGTACGACACCCTGTGGTCGAGCGTACGGGCGGCGAACGGCGAGCAGCCCGCCAAGTGAGCACCGGTCGGACACCTGACGAGAGATGGGCACCGTGACTGTCGTACCACCGCAGGAGCCGGCGGCGGATTCCGTGTCCCCGCCGAAGCGGGAACTGGCCACCGAAGCCGACCTGGCCGCGGTGACCGCGCAGCTCGGCCGTACGCCCCGTGGCACCCGGGCGGTGGCCCACCGCTGCCCGTGCGGCCTGCCGGACGTGGTGGAGACGACGCCCCGCCTGGCCGACGGCACCCCGTTCCCCACGCTCTTCTACCTGACCTGTCCCCGGGCGACGGCGGCGTGCAGCCGGCTCGAATCGGCCGGGTTGATGAAGGAGATGGCCGACCGGCTGGCGGCGGATCCGGAACTCGCCGCGCACTACCGGGCCGCGCACGAGGACTACCTGGCCCGGCGGGAGGCCATCGGCCACGTGCCGGAGATCGCCGGCATCTCGGCGGGCGGCATGCCGGGGCGGGTCAAGTGTCTGCACGTGCACCTCGGCCACGCGCTCGCGGCCGGGCCCGGCGTCAACCCGTTCGGTGACGAGACGCTCGCGCTGGTCGAGCCGTGGTGGACGGCCGGGCCGTGCGTGGACGTGCCGTCGGACGAGTGAGCGACACGGTGACGGACGAGATCGTCGTACGCCGGGCCCGCACCGGGGACGTGCGCGGAATCCGCCGGCTGGTGGACACCTACACCGACGACCGCCGGCTGCTCAGCAAGGCCACGGTCACGCTCTACGAGGACGTGCAGGAGTTCCGGGTCGCGACGCGCGCCGACGACGGCTCGGTGGTCGGGTGCGGCGCGCTGCACGTGATGTGGGAGGACTTGGCCGAGATCCGCACGGTGGCGGTCGACCCGGCCTACCGGGGGCGCAAGCTCGGGCACCGGATCGTCGGCGAGCTGATCGACGCGGCCCGGGAGCTGGGTGTGGCCCGGATCTTCGTGCTCACCTTCGAGACCCGCTTCTTCGCCTCGTTCGGTTTCACGGAGATCGACGGGGCGCCGGTGCCGCAGCCGGTCTACGAGCAGCTGCTGCGCTCGTACGACGAGGGTGTCGCGGAGTTCCTCGACCTGGAGCGGGTCAAGCCGAACACGCTCGGCAACACCCGGATGCTGCTGCGTCTCTGAGGCGAGGGTCATCACCGGCGGTGACGTCGCCGCCTCCTGCGACAGACCACCGCGGATCCTTTGCTCTGCACCCACCGATGCACCAGTCACCGTCCGTAGGGTCTCACCGAGACATCGCTTCCCTCATTTCCCTGCTCAGAGGCGGTGTTGCCCATATGGGTGCAGAGCAAAGCGCCGACGCGAGGTACACGCTGGCCGCAGGCGCGTGACTCTCCGTGGTTCTCACCGTGCGTAACGATGGGTGATCGCGGCGCGAGCGCTCCCCCCAGGCTTTGGTTCGCGGCGGGGGCGGCGGCTCGTCCTGCCGTAGGGTTGCGGGCGTGACGACGCGCGTGGCCGCCATCGACTGCGGGACCAACTCGATCCGGCTCCTGGTCGCCGACCTGCCCGACCCGGCCGCCGGGCCGGAGGTGCCGCTCATCGACCTGAGCCGGCGGATGGAGATCGTCCGGCTCGGGCAGGGCGTGGACCGGACCGGTCGGCTGGCGCCCGAGGCGATCGAGCGCACCCGGGTCGCCCTGGCCGGTTACGCCGCCGACATCGAGAAGTTCGGCGCGGAGCGGGTGCGGATGTGTGCCACCTCGGCCACCCGCGACGCCTCGAACAGCGAGGACTTCCGCACGATGGTCGAGCAGACGCTCGGCGTGGCCCCCGAGGTGGTGACCGGCGACGAGGAGGCCCGGCTCTCCTTCACCGGCGCGGTACGCGGGCTGCCCACCGACGCGAAGCCCCCGTTCCTGGTGGTCGACATCGGCGGCGGCTCGACGGAGTTCGTGGTCGGCACCCGCGAGGGCGGTGTGCGGGCGGCCGTGTCCATGGACATCGGCTGCGTCCGCATGACCGAGCGGCACCTGCACGGCGACCCGCCCGGCCTCGACGAGATCGCCGCCGCGCAGGCCGACATCGCGGTGGCCGTCGACCGCGCGCTCGCCGTCGTGCCCGGACGCGAGGCGGCCACCCTGATCGGGCTCGCCGGGTCGGTGACGACCGTGGTCGCGATCGCCCAGGGCCTCCATGCGTACGACCCGGAGCGCATCCACCACGCCCGGGTGTCCTACGACGCGGTCGCCGAGGTGACCGCCGACCTCCTCGGCCGGACGCGCGAGCAGCGTCTGGCCATCCCGGTGATGCATCCGGGCCGGGCCGACGTGATCGGCGCGGGCGCGCTGGTGCTTCGCGTGATCATGGAACGCGCCGGGATGCCGTCCGTGGTGGCCTCGGAGCACGACATCCTCGACGGCATCGCCTGGAGCCTCGCGCCGACCGGGGACTAGCGCGACCGGCGACTAGCGCCGTCGCTGCGGGTCAGGCGCGCTCGGTGGCGAGGCGTACGCCGAAACCGAGCAGGGCGACCCCGGTGAGCCCGTCCAGCCAGCGGCGGACCCGGCGGCGGGAGAGCAGCGCCCGGGCGCGGTGCAGCGCGCCGACCAGCACGAGCAGGTAGACCAGGGAGAGCACCGCGTGGCTCAGCGCGAACGCGACGAGCACCGCCAACGGTGCCGACCGGCCGACGAACTGGGGCAGCACGGCCAGGTAGAAGGCCAGCACCTTCGGGTTGGTGACGTTGGACAGGAAGCCCTGCCGGAACCCGGTGAGCGCCTGACCGGGTGACGCCGCGCCACCGTCCAGCGGCGCGTAGCGGCCGACCCACGCCGAGCGCCACGCCTGCACGCCCAGATAGGCGAGGTAGGCCACGCCGGCCCACCGGATCGCCTCGAACAGCGGCTGCGAGCGGACGACGAGCGCGCCGAGACCGGCAGCGGCCGCGATGCCCTGCACCGCGTTGGACGCGGTCACCCCGGCGGCGCTCCACGCGCCGCGCCGCCGGCCCGAGGCCAGCGTGTTGCGGGTGACCACCGCGAAGTCGGGACCGGGGATCAGGATCAGCACCAGGGCGAACACCAGGAACGATCCGTAACTGCTCCACGACATGTCCCGACCCTACGACTGGCCCCCGACATCCGCCGTCGGCACCGTGCGCGGACACGCAGCTACTGTTTCGTTGACGGTACTTCGTATAACGCAGTAGTGTGCGGTGTGTGGACACCACCCAGCTGTTGAAGGGCGTGCTGGATCTCGCCGTGCTGGCCGTGCTCCGGCACGAGGACGGCTACGGCTACGACATCCTCCGCCGGCTCCGGGAGGCCGGGCTGGAGGAGGTCGGCGACGCGTCGGTCTACGGCACGCTGCGGCGGCTCTTCGCCGCCGGCCTGCTGACCACGTACGTCGTGCCGAGCGAGTCGGGCCCGCACCGCAAGTACTACTCGCTGAACGCGGCCGGACGGGACCAGCTGACCCGCTCCGGCAAGCTCTGGCGCTCGTTCGCCACCACGATGGACGCACTGCTCGACGAACGGGGGATGGCGGCATGACCGTCACGGAGCAGGAGATCGCGGAGTACGTCGGACGGGTCCGCGCGGCGCTGGCCGACCTGTCGTCGGAGGTCCGCGACGAGCTGACCGAGGATCTGCCGGAACACCTCGCCGAGGTGGCCGCGGAGGCCGAGGGCTCCCTGGTGGAGCGACTGGGCACGCCCGAGGCGTACGCCGCCGAGCTGCGCGCCGCGGCCGGCGCTCCGGGCGCCGGTGGCCGTCACCTGGACCAGCGGGTCGCCCGCGCCGTGCTCCGCGGGCGGGCCCAGCTGCGCGCGCTGGACGCCCGGCTCGGCCCGCCCCTGGGCTACGCGGCCGCCAGCGAGTTCCTGCGGCTGCTCCGGCCGGCCTGGTGGGTGCTGCGGGCCTACCTGGCGGCCATGCTGGTCACCGTCGTTAGCACGGGCGGCTCGTTCGGGCTCCTTCCCCGCTTCGGCGGCGAACTCCTCGGCGGTCTGCTCATGCTGGTCGGTCTCCTGCTCGCCTCGATCTGGCTCGGCCGCCGCTCCGAGCGGCTGCGCGGCTGGCCACGGTGGGCGCTGCACGCCGGCACCCTGGTGCTCGTCGTGTTCGCCCTGGCCGGGCTGGCGAACGCCGAGGATCGGGCGGGCTACTCCGACTACGGCTACGACCCGATCGCCGTCAACAACCCGTACGACCGGGTCCGGGACGTGTTCGTCTACGACAGCGAGGGGCGGCTCGTGGAGAACGCCCGCCTCTTCGACCAGAACGGCGACCCCATCCGGCTCGGCTACCCGGACTGCGCCGACGAGCGCGACCCCAACGGCAATCCGCTGCTGCGTCCCTACCCGTACTGCCCGGAGCAGGCGCCCTTCGCGCCGAGGGCCCCCGTCGGCCCGCCGGTCCTCCCGCCGCTGTCCAGCCCGTCCGCGAGCAGTACCCCGGAGCCGACGGCCAGCGCGAGTCCGGCGCCGGCGGCCAGCGCGAGCGAGACGGCCGACCCGACCGGTACGCCGACGCCGACCGGTACGCCGGTGCCGACCATCACGGTCAGCCCCACCCGCTGACACCTCCGCCCGGGACTCCCGGTCGCCGCTCCGACGGCGACCGGGCCCCGGTCGTACGGGAAACCTGTGAGGTTCCTGGGCATCCTGGGAAATAGCTGAACGGATGAGTCCGACGGGGCGGCGGCGGACGTTGATGATCGTTACGGTGTCGTCTGCTCATCAACCCCTCGGAAGGAACTTTTGTGTCAGAGCAGGTCGCACCGCCCCCTCCGGCCACCCCCGAGCCCCAGCCGGCCGCACCGCAGCAGTCGACCGCGCAGCCCGAGCAGGCCGCGCAGTCCGACCCGGTCGCGCAGCCCGACCAGGCCGCGCCGGTGTCGCCGGTGGCCCCGGAGGCCAAGAAGTCCGGCGGCCGGAAGGTGCTCGGCGTCGTGGGCGCGATCCTCGTGTTCGTGGTGGTCGCGGGGCTGAAGTTCGGGCTCGCCACCGCGATCGGCAACTTCTTCGACAAGGACGCCACCGCCGAGGCGAAGGCCGGCGACTGCATCGCCGAGCTGCCCGAGGTCCTGGGCACCGAAGAGGAGGAGGCCAACGACGCCAAGGTCGTGGACTGCACCTCGACGGACGCGATGTACAGCGTGGTCGGTCGGGTCGACAACCAGACCGAGGCACAGGCGCAGGCCGGCACGGCGTGCGAGCAGTACATCAAGGAGGACCAGGAGGGCTACCTCTTCTACAGCATCGAGCCGGGCAAGACCGGTTACCTGCTCTGCCTCACCAAGAAGTCCTGAGGCGGCCGGGCGCGCGTCCGGCGCCCGCACGAGGGCGGCGTGGAGAGTCTCCACGCCGCCCTCGGCGTACCCGCGGTCAGCGGGTGGCGAACGGGAGGTGAATGCCACTACTCCGGCGTCTTCCCGGGGCGGTCGTGGCGTGGCAGGCTACCGGCACTGGGCGACCAGCCAACGATGACTGACCGCTAGGAGGACGGGCCGATGGGCGAAATGGTGAGGTACCGCAGCCAGGGTACGAGCGAGGGGTATCTCGCGATACCCTCCGGCGGTGCGGCCAGCCCGGCGGTCATCGTCATCCAGGACTGGTGGGGCCTGGTGCCCCACGTGCGCGCCGTCGTGGACCGGTTCGCCGAGGCGGGCTTCGTGGCCCTGGCTCCCGACTTCCGGCACGGCGGGCCGGCCAGCAAGCCGAGTGAGCCGCGGCAGATGCTGAACAGCGTGCAGATGGACGAGGCGGCCACCGACATAGCGGCCGCCGCCGACTACCTGGCCGGCCGCCCCGAGGTCGCCGGCAAGGTCGGGTGCGCGGGCTTCTGCGCGGGCGCCAGCCTCGCCCTGTGGGCCGCCACCCGGTCCGAGCGCATCGTCGCGACCGCGGCCTTCTACCCCCGGCTGCCGTGGGAGGGGATGCGCGCCGAGTGGACGGACTACGCGGGCAAGGCGGCGGTCATCCACTGCTCGGAGGCCGACGGCACCTCCGCCGACGAGGGCGTGCAGACCGTACGCCGGGCCATCGAGACCGCCGGCGGGACCTGCCAGACCTACGACTACCCCGGCACCGCGCACGCGTTCTTCAACGAGGACCGGCCGGAGAACTTCGACCAGCGTGCCGCGGCCACCGCCTGGGCTCGCACCCTCGAACTGTTCCGGGCGAAGCTTGGCTGAGCCGCGTACGCCCGAAGAGGTGGTCGACCACGCGGCGCGCGCGACCGACCTGGCCGACCTCGACGCGGAGGTGAGCGACTGCTTCGCCTGCCCGCGGCTGGTGGCCTGGCGCGAGGAGGTCGCCCGGACCCGCCGGGCGGCCTTCCGGGACCAGCGGTACTGGGGGCGTCCGGTGCCCGGCTTCGGCACGCCGGACGCGCGGATCGGCATCCTCGGCCTCGCGCCGGCCGCGCACGGCGGCAACCGCACCGGGCGCATCTTCACGGGTGACCGCTCTGGGGACGTCCTCTTCGCCGCCCTGCACCGGGCCGGCCTGGCCAACCAGCCGACCAGCGTGGCGGCCGGCGACGGGCTGGCCCTGCGTGACACCCGCATCTTCGCGGCCGTCCGGTGCGCGCCGCCCGACAACAAGCCCACGCCGTGGGAGCGGGACACCTGCGCGCCGTGGTTGCACCGCGAGGTCACGTTGATCAGGCCGACGCTGCGGGTCGTGGTGGCGCTGGGGGCGTTCGCGTGGGCGGCGTGGTGGCCGACGCTTCGCCAGGTGTACGGCGTCCGTCCGCCCACCCCGCGACCGGTCTTCGGCCATGGGGCACACTGGTCCGGCACGGCCGCACCCGATCTGCTCGGCTGCTACCACGTCAGCCAGCAGAACACCTTCACAGGGCGGCTGACACCAGAGATGCTGGACGAAGTGTTCGCCCGGGCGAAGCGGCTGGCCGGAGTGGACTGAAACTGCGTGGGACGGTGGCGATGACGGAGGGTGCGCGCCGAGCCACACCGTACGCCCCGGACGCGCAGCCCGGCGCCGGTCCGGTCCGTCGCTGGTGGCCGGTGGCCGCGGTGATTCTGCTGCTGGCCGGGGCCGGGGTGGCCGCCGCGCACTCCTCGATCGGCGCGAGCCGGATCCCGCCGTCGGAGAACGTGCCCTGGGTGCCCGAGTACACGGCGCCGACTCCCTCGCCGATCGAGCCCCGCGAACCCAATCAGGCCCGGCTGCCGGAGCTTCCGGAATGGGTCGTCACCGTCGCGCTCATTCTGCTCGGCCTGGTCGTCCTCGCCGTGCTCGGTTACCTGGCGTGGGTGTTGATCCGCGGCGCGCTGCGGCGGACCACGCGGGCCCTGCCGCAGCAGCGGCGCGCGCGACGCACCACCGCGGGCACGGCCGAGGAGGTGATGGCGGCCGTCGACGCCGGTCTGAGCGAGCTGGACGACCGGGACGCCGATCCCCGGGTCGTCGTCATCGCCTGCTGGGTACGCCTGGAGGAGGCCGCCGCCGCGGCCGGCGTGCCCCGGCTGCCCGGCGACACCCCGACCGACCTGGTCACCCGGCTGCTGCGCGGCGACCCGTCGGCCGGTGTGCCGGCGATCGTCAGCGCCGACGTGCTGGCCGAGTTCGCCCACGTCTACCGCGAGGCCCGGTACGCCACCCGGCCGGTCGACGAACGCACCCGCGATCAGGCGCGGGCCGCGCTGCGCCGGCTGCGCGGCGAGCTGACCGCGACGACCGCCGGGGGCGAGGCGGAAGCATGAACAGCACCAGCATCGACGACCTGCTCACCTTCGAGGAGGAGCGGCCGCGGCAGGGCGACGGGCCCCGGGGCGGCCGGCTGGGCGAGCTGCTGCGGATCCTCGGCGGCACCGCCGCCGTGGTGGTCGTGGTGATCGTCGGCCTGCGCGCGGTCGGCCTGCGGGTCTCGCTCCTGATCCTGGTGGCCGGCGTGCTCGCGCTCTTCGCGGTGCGCCGGGTCGTGGCGGCGCTGGCGCCCGGCCCGCTGCCGCCGCCGGTCCGCCCGATCCCCGGCGACACGGCCGACGCCACCGGTGACGTGGCCGACCGGGACGCGCTGCGCAGCGCCATCAACGGCTGGGAGTGGCCGCTGGAGTGGTCGGACACCCGGCCCGAGCGCTTCACCGGCGTGATCCTGCCCCGCCTCGGCGAACTGGCCGACGAGCGGCTGCGCCTGAAGCACGGTGTGACCCGCGAGACGGACCCGCTGCGCGCCCGCTCCCTGCTGGGCGAGCGACTGTGGACGTTCCTGGAGACCCCGCCCCGCCGCACCCCCTCGCCGCGCGACCTCGTGGCGATCGTCGCCGAACTGGAGAAGATCTGATGAACGACGTGGACCGGAGCATGCCCCCCGTCGAGGTCGGCCACCTGGCCCGGGCGGTGCTCGACGCGGTCGGCTCGGTCGTGGTGGGCAAGCGGGACGCGTTGGAACTGGTGCTCGCCGGCATCCTGGCCGGTGGGCACGTCCTGCTGGAGGACCTGCCGGGGCTCGGCAAGACGCTCACCGCGCGCTCGTTCGCCCAGGCGCTCGGGCTGGACTTCCGCCGTCTCCAGTTCACCCCGGACCTGCTCCCGGCCGACGTCACCGGGTCGTTCCTGTACGACCAGCGAAGCGGTGACTTCTCCTTCCGGGCCGGCCCGGTCTTCACCAACCTGCTGCTCGCCGACGAGATCAACCGGACCCCGCCGAAGACCCAGTCCGCCCTGCTCGAGGCGATGCAGGAGAAGCAGGTCTCGGTCGAGGGCGTCACCTACCGGCTCGACGAGCCCTTCCACGTGCTGGCCACCGCCAACCCGATCGAGTACGAGGGCACCTACCCGCTGCCCGAGGCGCAGCTCGACCGATTCCTGCTGCGGGTCTCCTTCGGGTACCCGCAGCACGAGGAGGAGTGGGAGGTGCTGCGCCGGAGGATGGCCCGCCGCCGCGAGGAGGCCGAGATCAAGCCGGTGGTGGACGCCGCCACCCTGCGCGCCATGCAGGCAGCGCTGGAGGACGTGGTGGTCGAGGACTCGATCGGCCGGTACATCGTGTCGCTCACCGCGGCGACCCGCGAGCACCCGTCGGTGTTGGTCGGCGCGTCGCCGCGCGGGTCGTTGGCGCTGCTTCTGCTGGCCCGGGTGCGGGCCGTCTTCGCCGGCCGGGACTACGTGGTGCCGGAGGACGTCAAGGAGGTGGCGGCCCCGGCGCTCGCGCACCGGATCACCCTCCGCCCCGAGATGTGGCTGCGCCGGGTCGACCCGTCCTTCGTGGTCAGTGAGGTGCTGGAAGGCACCCCGGCGCCGGCCAGCGGTGCCCTGCCCAGCTACGCGGCCGGCCGGCCCGGGCAGTGATGGGCGGGTCGCGCGTGCCGGAACGGCCACCGGCGGCGACCGGCTGGGTGCCCACGCGGGCGCTCGGCCGTGCCGTGCTGCTCGCCGGCCTGCTGCTGGTGGCCGGGGTGGTGCTCGGCCGGATCGACCTGGTGGTGCTCGCGGCCCCGTTCGCGCTGGGCACCGCGTACGCGCTGCGCCGCCGGCCCACGTCGCTGCCGCAGGTGTGGGTGGACACCGACGACGGCCACCTGGTCGAGGGCGGCGAGATGGCGGGCACCGTGGTCGTGGGCAACCCGGACGTGGTCGACTACGAGGTCGCGGTCGTCCGGGCCCGGGTCTCGCCGTGGCTGCGCGTGGAGCGCGCGGGGCTCGCGGGTGGCGCCGCGACGGCGCAGCGGTCAGCTGCGGACCGCCCGTTCGTGACGTCCGTGCCCGTCGCCGCCGCGGTCGACCTGGAGCTGTCCGGCACCGCGCTGCGCTGGGGGCGGCACCCGATCGGCCCCGCCGGCGCCCGGGTCGCCACGGCCGGCGGCCTGCTGGTCTCCCGGGCGGTGCTCGCCGAGCCCGTCCGGTTGCCGGTCTATCCGAAGACCGAGCCGTTCGAGGCGGTCGAGGCGATGCCCCGTGCCGCCGGCCTGGTCGGCGCGCACCACTCCCGCCGGCCGGGGGAGGGCGGCGAGCTGGCCGGCGTCCGGATCTTCGCGCCGGGTGACCGGCTGCGCCGGATCGACTGGCGGGTGTCGTTGCGCGCCCGGCAGCTGCACGTGGCCGCCACGCTCTCCGACCGGGACGCCGAGGTGGTGGTGCTGCTCGACGTGCTGGCCGAGGCGGGCCGTTCGGGTGGTGTCAACGGTGCGGCCTCGGTGCTCGACACGACGGTCCGGGCGGCCGCCGCGATCGCCGAGCACTACCTGCACCGGGGGGACCGGGTGTCCCTCCTGGAGTACGGGCCGGCCGCCCGCCGGTTGCGTCCGGCGACCGGCCGGCGGCAGTACCTGACGGTGCTCGAGTGGCTGCTCGACGTCCGCGTCGTCGCGTCCGGTCCGGACGAGCCGTACGACCAGGTGTTCGGCCCGCAGCTGCTCGCCGCGGACGCGCTCGTGGTGGTGCTGACCCCGTTGCTCGACGAGCGGTCGGCGCAGATGCTGGCCCGCCTGGCCCGCTCCGGCCGGTTCGTGGTGGCGGTGGACACGCTGCCCGCCGACCTCGGCCCGCCGAAGGACCGCGGCTGGTCGGAGGTGGCGTACCGGCTGTGGCGGCTCGACCGGGACACGATGGTCGCGCAGCTGCGGGAGCACGGCGTGCCGGTGGTGGGCTGGGCCGGCGCGGGCAGCCTCGACCAGGTGCTGCGTGACGTGGCCCGGCTCGCCACGGCGCCCCGGGTGGGTGCCCGGTGATCGAGGCGGTCACCGGCCGGGTCCGGGCGCTGCGGCTGGCGCTGGGTCGCATCAGCCTCACGCCGCTGCTGGTCCGCGCCGGTGTGTTCCTGACGGTGGCGCTCGCCTTCCTGGTGGCCTTCCCGGCGGAGGCGCTCACCGGGCGGAACCTCGCGCTGCTCGGGCTGGCGGCGCTGCTGCCGGCGGCCGGGCCGCGCCGGGTCTGGCCGACCTTCGCGGCGCTGGTGGCGGTGGCCGGTTGGCTGCTCGCCGCCGACGGGTACGGCCGGCCGATCGCGCTCTGGCGGCTGCTCGCCCTGGCCGCGTTGCTGTACCTCGCGCACACCCTGTGCGCGCTGGCCGCGCTGCTGCCGTACGACGCGGTGGTGGACCCGACGCTGATCACCCGCTGGCTGCTCCGCGCCGGGGCCGTGGTGCTCGCGGCCGGGGTGTTCGGGGTGCTGCTCATGGAGGTCGCCGGGCTCGGTCCGGCCGGTGGCCACCAGCTCGTGACGGTGGCCGGTCTGCTGGTCGCCGTGGGCGTGGCGGCGTTGCTCGGTGGGCTGCTGAGACGGCGGTGAAACCTGGGGCGAAGCCAACGTTGCGCAGGTCACAGCGGTTGTGCTCCGTCACAGAAGGAGGGCGCGAGCGGGATTAGCCGAGCGCCCCGGGGAAAGATAGATGGCGTGAATCCGAAGCGGATCCTTGTCGTGGGTGCCGGGCACGTCGGTCTGTACGCCGCCCTGCGCCTGTCGAAGAAGCTCAGCTCCCGTGAGGCTGAGGTCGTCGTGGTGGACCCCCAGCCGCACATGACCTACCAGCCGTTCCTGCCGGAGGCCTCGGCCGGCAACATCTCCCCCCGGCACTCCGTGGTGCCGCTGCGGCGGGAGTTGCGCCGGTGCACGGTGGTGGCCGGTGCGGTCACGCGGATCGAGCACGCTCGCAAGGTCGCGACGGTCCAGCCGATCGCCGGTCCGCCCCGGGAGATCAAGTACGACCACGTGGTCGTCGCGCCGGGTTCGGTGTCCCGCACGCTGCCGATCCCCGGCCTCCACGAGCACGGCATCGGCTTCAAGACCATCGGTGAGGCCATCTACCTGCGCAACCACGTCCTGGACCGGCTCGACGTGGCGGCCGCCACGTCCGACCCGGAGGTGCGCCGCAGCGCCCTGACCTTCGTGTTCGTGGGTGGTGGCTACGCCGGCATCGAGGCGCTCGCCGAGATGGAGGACATGGCCCGGGACGCCCTGCGGTACTACCCCGAGCTCAAGCCGGACGAGATGCGCTGGGTGCTGGTCGAGGCCACCCAGCGGGTGCTGCCCGAGGTCGACCGGGACATGGGCGCCTACACGGTGCAGCAGCTGCTCAAGCGGAACATGGACATCCGGCTGGACACCCGGCTCGAGTCCTGCGTCGACGGGGTGGTCAAGCTCTCCGACGGGGACAGCTTCAAGTCCGACACCATCGTCTGGACGGCCGGCGTCAAGCCGTCGCCACTGCTGGACAAGACGGACTTCCCGCGCGACGAGCGGCGTCGGGTCACCTGCCTGCCGACCCTGCAGGTGGTCGACGGCGACAAGGTCGTCGAGGGCGCGTGGAGCGCGGGCGACTGCGCCGCGGTGCCGGACCTGACCGGCCCGCCCGGGGCGTACTGCTCGCCGAGCGCCCAGCACGCGGTGCGGCAGGCGGCCCGGATGGCGGACAACATCCGCGCGGTGATCCGGGGCCGGGAGCCGGTCGAGTACCGGCACAAGCACGCCGGCAGCGTGGCCAGCCTGGGCCTGCACAAGGGCGTGGCCCAGGTGTACGGCATCAAGATGACCGGCTGGCCGGCGTGGTTCATGCACCGGACGTACCACATGAGCCGGATCCCCTCCTTCAACCGGAAGGTCCGGGTCGTGGTCGACTGGAGCCTGGCCTTCTTCCTGAAGCGCGAGGTGGTTGCTCTCGGTCAGCTGCACGACCCGCGCGAGGAGTTCGCCGAGGCGTCCCAGCCGGTCGGCGCCCGCCAGGGCTGACGCGTACGACGAGGCCCCTCCCGCCACGGCGGGAGGGGCCTCGTCGCGTTCCGGCGTCAGACCCGCCAGATCCAGGCGTCGGCGATCCGGCTGGACGGGCCGTAGAGCTGGTCCAGGGTGATCCGGAGGCTCTCCCCGTGCGGCGTGCCGTCGGCCAGCGCCACGCAGGACGCGTCCCAGAAGTCGGCGTCCCGCTCGGCCTGGCGGCGCTGGTCGTCGCCGATCACCGGCCGGTCGCCGCGCCGGGCCACGTCCGCGAGCAGGGCGGACGTCGGTCGGGGGTACGTCCCGAACGCCGCCGTGCCGTCGCGGCCGTACGGGCCGATGAAGAAGCCCTCGGGCATGCCGAAGGCGGCGTCCGCGGCGGCGGCCCAGCGCATGGGCCACGGCTCCCGGGGCGTGGGCAACGGCACCGGCACCAGCACACCGCCCGGCGCGACGCACTCCCGCCAGTGCCCGCCGGTGATGAACTCCGGCAGCGGCGGGCGGTCGGCGGTCGGCAGCGGGGTGGGGACCAGCGGCAGCAGGGCCATGCCGACGGCCGCGGGCACCAGTCGCCGGGCGCGACCGGTGCCGGCCAGCGCCCGGTCCACGGCGAGCACCAGCAGCGTCGCGGCCAGCGGCAGCACCGCGAGGGCGAACCGCATGGGCAACGCGCCGTCGACCACCGGCAGCCCGTGGAGCAGCGCGTACGGGCCGGGCAGCCGGGTGCGCGTGCCGTCGAGCACCACGGCCGGGCCGAGTGAGAGCGCCCCCATCACCAGCGCGGCGACCACGCAGGCGACGGCCAGCACCCGCCGCCGGAGCCAGATGGCGCATCCCGCGGTGACCAGCAGCAGGGGCCAGCCGAGGAAGCTGTTGTACTCGGCCGGCCCGGTCGTGAGCCGGGCCGCGTCGTCGTCACCCGCCAGCGACAGCGGGGAGAGCGTCCACCAGCTCCGCAGGTCGGCGGAGAAGTGGTACGGGTTGAAGACCCCGTCGGCGACCCCCTGCGGCCCGGCGAACTGGAACCAGAGCGGGTACGCGAGGACCAGCAGCGCGAGCCCGGCGGCGATCGCCATGCCGCCGGCGAACCCGGGCAGCGCACGCCGGGCGAGGTCCCGGTCCACGGCCAGGCAGGTGACCGCCATGACCAGCAGGGCCACCGCCGCGAGGAAGAGCACCTCCTCGCCGATGAAGACCTGGGCGGTGACCGCCGCGGTGAGACCGAGCGCGGAGCTCACGAGGCGGCGCCGGTCCGGGCCGAGCACGACGACCGAGCCCTCCGGGTCGGCCGGGTCGGTGGGCCCCACCCGTTCCGGGTCGGCGGCCCGGAGCAGCCGCACCACGAGCCAGACGATCACGGGGACCAGCCACTGGGCGGTCATGTGCAGGTGGCTGTTGGTCTGCGACACCATGCCGGGCCCGAAGCCGCACAGGCCGGCGCCCAGCCCGGCGGCGAGCCGGCGGGCGCGCAGGACCCGGGTGTAGAGCAGGTACCAGGCGACCGCCGTGCCGGCCAGGTTGAGCGCCGCGAGCAGCGCGAAGGTGACCGGCGCGCCCAGCGTCAGGGTGACCGGGGCGAACGCGATGCCGAGCGCGATGACCGTGGTGTTGGCCATCAGGTTCACACCGTCCGGCGCGTTGAGCCGGTCGCTGAGCAGGCTGAAGTCGCCGAACAGGGCCCGCGCGTCGACCGCGAGGAACCACTCGTAGAGGGCCTGGTCCGCCGGGTTCAGCGCCAGCGTCCGGCCGGTCGGGTCCGGCCAGAAGCCGTGGGTGAGCCATCCGGCCAGCCCGACGAAGAGCACGGCGACCGTGAGGTCGACGCGGTGCCGGCGGAGGGCGGCCAGGACGCGGGCCGTCCACGCCCGGCGGGCGGCCCGGCCGGCGAGGCGGAGGGACCCCTCGGGGGCGACGTCGGGGGCGATGGGGGCTGCGCTGCTCACAATCCCGCAACGGTAACGGGGTACGCCGGGTCGCGCGCGACCGGTTACCGTGACACTGCACCGCCGCGTGTCGGCGCGCCGGTGCCGCCCGCCCGGGTGGTGGAACGGCAGACACGGCCGCCTTAAAAGCGGCTGCCGCAAGGCGTGCGGGTTCGACCCCCGCCCCGGGCACCGCCGCGTTTCCCACCCCTCATCAGCCCGGTGATCTCCGTGGATGGGCTTTGCCGTCTACTCTTGTGTGTGCACTTTCACGTGCAGACGACCCCCTGAGGGAGGCCAGACAGTGAAGACCACGAACCCGGTGCTCGCCGGGCTCGGCCAGGCGGCCGAGCGGGAGCGCTCCGCCGGGTACGCCCCGACCGGGCCGTACGGCGCGCCCGGCATTCCCCAGCAGTACCCGACCCAGGCCGGCTACCCGGCGGCGCCGCCGACCGTGGCACCCATGTCGTTCGACGACGTGGTGGTCAAGACCGTCGCCCTGCTCGCGATCCTCGGTGTCTCCGCCGCGGCCGCGTGGGTGCTCGTCCCCGACTCGCTCGTGGGAGCGGCCTGGATCGGCGCTCTCGTCGTCACCCTCGCCCTCGGCATGATCATCTCGTTCTCGCGGATGGCGAACCCGGCGCTCATCATCGTCTACGCGATCGTCGAGGGCGTCCTCGTCGGCATGGTGAGCAAGGCCTTCGAGACGGCGTACGACGGCATCGTGCTCCAGGCGGCGGTGGCCAGCTTCGGCATCTTCTTCCTGATGACCATCCTCTACAAGGCGCGGGTCATCCGGGCGACCCCGGCGTTCGTCAAGGGCCTGGTCGCCGTGATCGCCGGTCTCTTCGCGGTCATGCTGATCAACCTCGTGCTCGCGCTGTTCGGCGTCAACACCCACCTGCGCGACGGCAGCAAGCTGGCCATCGGCTTCAGCCTGGTCTGCATCGTGGTCGCCGCCCTGAGCTTCGTGCTGAGCTTCAAGGAGATCGAGGACGGCGTCCGGATGGGCCTGCCGCAGCGCTACTCCTGGGTGGCCGCGTTCGGCATCCTGGTCAGCGTGGTGTGGCTCTTCTTCGAGCTCCTGCGCCTGCTGAGCTACTTCCAGGGCGACGACTGACCCCGTCCCGCCCCGCCCGACGACCGGCGCCCGTTCCCGCACCCGCGGGGGCGGGCGCCGTCGCGTGGGTGCCCGGCCCCGGGCCCGGCGTTTTCCGGCGGCCGGCCGACCGGCCGGTGCAGAGTGACTGCGAGGGGTACGGCGCGAGGGGGTGGCGGTGCGCAGCAGCAACCCGGTGCTGAACCGGCTCGACGAGACCACCCGGGTCGAGAGCCGGGTGCTCGGCGTCGGCGTCGCGGACGAGATGACCGTCGACGACGTGGTGGTGCGCACCGTCGGGTTGCTGCTGCTCACCGGCGTCACGGGTCTGGTGTCGTGGTTCCTCGTGCCGCAGGAGGTCTGGGTGCCCGCCGCGCTGGCCGGCAGCGCGCTGGCCGCGATCGTGCTGGCCCTGGTCATCTCGTTGCGCGGGATCACGAACCCGGTGCCCATCGTGGCGTACGCGGTCGTCGAGGGACTGCTGCTGGGTGTGGCGAGCCGCGCGTTCGAGCTGGTCTATCCCGGGATCGTGTCGGAGGCGGTGGCCGGGACGTTCGGCGTCTTCCTCGGCATGGCGCTGCTTTACCGGGCCCGGCTCGTCCGGGCCACACCCCGGATGGCCCGCCTGGTCATCGGCACCCTGTTCGGGCTCGTGGCGATCACCGTGGTGAACCTGGTGGTCTACCTGGTCACCGGGCGGCAGGGGCTGGAGGTCTACAGCCTGACCGGTGAGGTCGGCGGGTGGGCGTACGTGATCGCCGTCGTGGCCATCATCGCGGGCGCGTTCAGCTTCATCCTCGACTTCGACCTCATCGAGCGTTCGGTGCGGGCCGGCCGGCCTCGCCGGTACGCGTGGCTCTGCGCGTTCGGGCTGCTCACCGGGCTGGTGTTCCTCTACTGGCAGCTACTGCGTCTGCTCAGCTACCTGCGCCGCTGAGCCGTGCCGTGCGCTCGGCCCGCCCAGGCCCGGCGCCCGTTCCGGCCCGCGCCCGGCCCGCCCAGCGCCCGGCACCCGGCCCGCCGGCCCCGACGCCCGGATCGCGGTCGCCGGCGGGGCGCCGGTCCGTAGACTCGGCGACGATGAGCGCAGCAGCAGAACTGGAGCGGGCCGTGCAGCTCCTGGTCCGTCAGGTCGGGCACTGGGAGCAGCCGCGGTGGGCGGCCACCGCCACCGGCGGCAACGCGGCCCGCGGTGACGTGGTGCACCGGCTCGTACAGGAGATCGCGAACCTGGCCGCCGACGCGGAGGGCGAGCCCCGCCGGACCGTGCCGCGGCTGGCGAACGACCTGGCCCTGCCCGACCAGCTCCGCGTGGTCGCCGCGGACCTCGTGGCGGCCGGCGCGGCGCCCGACGTGCTGACCCGGGCCGCCGCCGAGGTGACGGCGACCCGGTCCGCGCTCTGACCGATCCGGCTTCGCCGGGCGCCCAGAGCGCGCGGTCGCGCCGGAGCGCCGGCGGCAGGGCTCAGCTGAGCCGTTCGAGCACCATGGCCATGCCCTGGCCGCCGCCGACGCACATGGTCTCCAGCCCGATGGTCTTGTCGTGCCACTCCAGGGCGTTGAGCAGCGTGCCGGTGATCCGGGCGCCGGTCATGCCGAACGGGTGGCCGACGGCGATCGCCCCGCCCATGACGTTCAGCTTCTCCAGCGGGATGCCCAGCTGCCGGTACGACGGGATGACCTGGGCCGCGAACGCCTCGTTGATCTCGACGAGGTCGACGTCGTCGATGGTCATGCCGGCCCGCTTCAGGGCCTGCCGGGACGCCTCCACCGGGCCGAGGCCCATGATCTCGGGGGAGAGCGCCGTCACGCCGGTGGAGACGATCCGGGCCAGCGGGGTGAGGCCGAGGTCCCGGGCGCGCTGCGCGCTCATCACCACCACGGCCGCGGCGCCGTCGTTGAGCGGGCAGCAGTTGCCGGCCGTGATCCGCCCGTCCGGCCGGAACACCGGCTTCAGCCCGGCCACACCCTCCAGGGTGACCCCCGCCCGGGGCCCGTCGTCGGTGCTGACCACGGTGCCGTCCGGGGTGGTCACCGGGGTGATCTCCCGGGCCCAGAAGCCGTCGGCGATCGCCTTCTCGGCGAGATTCTGGCTGCGGACGCCGAACTCGTCCATCTCGACGCGGGTCACGTCGTACACCTGGGCCAGGTTCTCCGCGGTCTGCCCCATGGCCAGGTAGATGTCGGGCAGGTCGCCGGACTCGCGCGGGTCGGTCCAGACCTCGGCGCCGCCCTGGGCGCGGGCCTTCGACCGCTCCCGCGCCGCCGCGAAGCGCGGGTTCTCCCAGCCGCCGCCGACCAGCGCCTGCGCCTCCGGCGGCAGGCCGTCGGAGTTGCCCCGGGCGTACCGGGAGACGGTCTCGACGCCGGCCGAGATGAAGACGTCGCCCTCGCCGGCCCGGATCGCGTGCATCGCCATCCGGGTGGTCTGGAGCGAGGAGGCGCAGTAGCGGGTGAGGGTCGCGCCGGGCAGCCCGTCGAGGCCCAGGAGGGTGGCCACCACGCGGGCCATGTTGAAGCCCTGCTCGCCGCCGGGCAGGCCGCAGCCCAGGTAGAGGTCCTCGACCTCACGCGGGTCGAGCTGGGGAACCTTGTCGAGGGCGGCCTGGACGATGGTGGCGGCCAGGTCGTCCGGGCGTACCTCGCGCAGGGACCCCTTGTGGGCCCGACCGATGGGGGAGCGGGCGGTGGCGACGATGACGGCGTCGCGGGACGACTCGGTCGACATGCGATCCACGTTAACCGGTGGGTAACTTGGCGCGGAAGGCGCGGGCGCGACGGGAAATGTCACTCGCCGAGAGCGGGCGCCGGTCAGTGTCGGCTGGCGACGGCCGCCGCGGCGGCGACCGCGGGCAGCAGCGCGTGCGCCCACACCCGGTAACCGTCGGCCGACGGGTGGTAGCCGTCGTGGCAGAGCGTGCCGGCGTCGGCCCGGAACACGGGCCCGGTCTCGGTCGCCAGGTCGACCACCGAGCCGCCGGCGTCCAGCACGGCGGCCGTCTGCGCGCGGGCGATCCGCCGCCCGGACCAGCCCACGACCTGCCGCAGCGGGGGCGCGATGGCGCGTACGGCCCCGAGGTCGGGGCAGGTGCCGACCACCACCTCCACCCCCGCCTCCCGCAGCCGGTGCACGGCCGCGCCGAGGTAGGCGGCCGCGTCGGCGGGGCGGCGCAGCCCGGTGGCGTCGTTCGCCCCGATGAGGATCAGCGCCACGTCGGGCCGCTCGCCGAGCAGGGCGCGCGCCACCTGGGTGGCGAGGTCGGTTGAGCGGGAGCCGGACACGCCCACGCTGGACAGGTGCACGAGCCGCCCGGTGGGGCCCTCGGCGAGCAGGTTGGCGAGCTGCCCGCCGATCGTGTCGTCGAGTCGGTCGACTCCCACGCCGAGGGCGGACGAGTCGCCGAGCAGGACCAGCCGCACCGGTGGCGCGCCGGCCCGCCCGACCGTCGCGCGCAGGGCCAGGCCCAGCTCCGGCTCGGCGTAACGCCGGTGCCGGGCGACGAACGCCTCCCCGGCGAGGAGGGCGGCACCGCCCACCGTGCCGGCCACGAGGGTGAGCGCCGCCGCGCGGCCGAGCCGGCCGGCGAGCCTCATGGCGATGTCATGCTCGCTCATGCCAGTCCCTCCACAGTGGGTGAGTCGGTGGCCGGACCGGACTGCGGTACCGCGCCGACGCCGAAGAACGCCCGCCGCCGCAACTGCGCCCAGCGGCCGGCCGGCCCGCG
The DNA here is from genome assembly GCF_003626655.1 of Micromonospora costi. GTDB lineage: Bacteria > Actinomycetota > Actinomycetes > Mycobacteriales > Micromonosporaceae > Micromonospora > Micromonospora costi. The sequence continues at coordinate 1,590,031 of NZ_RBAN01000001.1, read as the reverse complement.
GTCGCGGCCCCGCACCTGCGCGCCGCTGACCTCCGTGCCGGCGTGCCGGGCCGCCTCCTGCGCCGCCTCCGGCAGCGACCGTACGCCTCCGGCGAGGGTCACGGCGGCCCGCCGTTCCTGCCCGGCGCCCAGCGCGGACAGCACGGTGGGCAGCATCGCGGCCGCCGCCACCGCGTAGCCCTCGGCCGAGGGGTGGAACCGGTCCCACGCGAACATCCGGGTCGGCTCGGCGGCGAAACGCGGGCCGAGCAGGTCACCGAGGGAGACCGTCCAGCCGCCGGCCTCGACCACGGCCACCGTCTGGGCGGCGGCGAGCTGACGGCTCCAGCGCCGGGCCAGCCACCGCAGCGGCGGCTGGATGGGCCGGATCGCCCCCAGGTCCGGGCAGGTGCCCACGACCACCTCGCAGCCGGCGGCGCGCAGCGCGCGGACGGCCTCGACCAGGTAGCGCACGGCCAGCGCGGGCGGGGTGCGGTTGGTGACGTCGTTGCCGCCGATGAAGATCACCGCGATGTCGGGCCGGCACTCCAGCGCCGCGTCGACCTGGTGCCGGAGGCCGGCCGAGATGGCACCCACCACGGCGAAGCGGTGCAGGCGTACGGGCCGCTGCGTGCGGCGGGACAGACCGGTGGCGAGCAGGGCCCCCGGCGTCTCCCGGCGACGGTGGACCCCGTAGCCCGCGGCGGACGAGTCACCGAGCACGACCATGGTGAGCGGTGGCCCGGGGAACTTCGCGCCGTAGACACCGTCACAGCGTGGCGGGGGCGCCTCGGCCAACGGGATGGTGCGGCGGGCCTGGCGCGCCTGGCCGAGCAGGACTCCCGCGGTGGCCACCACGGCCGCCGCGGTGGCGCCCGTGCCGATCGCCGTAAGGCGGGCGATCTGCCGTGCGCGCTGCCAGCGCGGACCAACCGGTGCGACGGAACCAGCCACCCCCATACCGCGACAGTATCGCGCCGGCCCGACAGGCCGCTGTCGTCGTAGCGGCTGACGGTTGCCTGACGGACGGCCGTTCGGGGTACTGGAATGGCGGTGGCCCGGCCGGCCGGCGCGGCCGCCCGGCTTCCCCGGGCGGCCGGCGGGCTTGCGCAGGGACGCCACGCTGGCCCCCGGAGAGGAGCGCGAGATGGCGAAGACACTGAAGCGGAGCGCGGCGTTCACGGCTCTGGCCCGGGCGCTGGCCGCGGGGTCGCGGGGCGGTCCGTCGCTCGGCATCCGGCTGGCCGCCCTGCCGCGGATGATCCGGGCGACGGCCCGGGGTGTGTACGACGGCGGGCTCCGGCTGGCCCTCATGACCGCGGCGACGGCGTACATCGTCTCGCCGATCGACCTGCTGCCGGAGATCCCGCTGGCGATCTTCGGGCTGGCCGACGACGCGGTCATGGTCACCTGGCTGGCCGGCAGCGTGCTCGCCGAGACCGAGCGCTTCCTGGAGTGGGAAGCACGGCGTAGCCAGGTGATCCCGGGGAGTGTGGTGCCCTGACGGCACGTACGCTGGGCGCTGGGAATGAGCCCAGCCGCCCGGCCGCCACCGCCGGCGCCGACGAGAAGGACACAACCAGGTGCAGTACTACGACAACGTCGTCGACATGATCGGTAACACCCCGCTCGTGCGGCTGCGCAACGTCGCCGAGGGCATCCAGGCCACGGTGCTCGCGAAGGTGGAGTACCTGAACCCGGGCGGCTCGGTGAAGGACCGGATCGCACTGCGCATGGTCGAGGACGCCGAGGCCGCCGGGATCCTGAAGCCCGGCGGCACGATCGTCGAGCCGACCAGCGGCAACACGGGCGTCGGGCTGGCTCTGGTGGCCCAGCTCAAGGGCTACCGGTGCGTCTTCGTCTGCCCCGACAAGGTCAGCCAGGACAAGCAGGACGTGCTGCGGGCGTACGGCGCCGAGGTGGTGGTCTGCCCGACGGCGGTCGCGCCGGAGGACCCGCGCTCCTACTACAACGTCTCCAACCGGCTGGCCAGCGAGATTCCCGGCGCCTGGAAGCCCGACCAGTACAGCAACCCGGCCAACCCGCGCTCGCACTACGAGACCACCGGTCCGGAGCTGTGGAAGCAGACCGAGGGCCGGATCACGCACTTCGTGGCGGGCGTGGGCACCGGCGGCACCATCTCCGGCATCGGCCGCTACCTGAAGGAGGCGTCCGAGGGGCGGGTGCGCGTGGTGGGCGCCGACCCGGAGGGCTCGGTCTACTCGGGCGGCACCGGCCGGCCGTACCTGGTCGAGGGCGTCGGTGAGGACTTCTGGCCGGAGACGTACGACCGGGGGATCGCCGACGAGATCGTCGAGGTCTCCGACAAGGCGTCGTTCGAGATGACCCGGCGTCTGGCCCGCGAGGAGGGGCTGCTGGTCGGCGGCTCCTGCGGTATGGCCGTGGTGGCCGCCCTGGAGGTGGCCCGCAAGGCCGGCCCGGACGACGTGGTCGTGGTGCTGCTGCCCGACGGCGGTCGGGGCTACCTCTCGAAGATCTTCAACGACCAGTGGATGGCCCGGTACGGCTTCCTGGACAACTCCGGCACCGAGCCGACCGTCGCCGACGCGCTGGCCAGCAAGCCGGGCGGGCTGCCCGAGCTGGTGCACGTGCACCCGACCGAGACGGTCCGTGACGCGATCGACTACATGCGCGAGTACGGCGTGTCACAGCTGCCGGTGCTCAAGGCCGAGCCGCCGGTGGTCACCGGCGAGGTGGCCGGCTCGATCGCGGAGCGGGACCTGCTCGACGCGCTCTTCACCGGTCAGGCGCACCTGCACGACACGATCGAGCGGCACATGGCCGCGCCGCTGCCCATGATCGGCGGCGGGCAGCCGGTGAGCGAGGCGGTCGGGCTGCTGGAGAAGTCCGACGCCGCCCTCGTGCTGGTCGACGGCAAGCCGAAGGGCGTGCTGACCCGCCAGGACCTGCTGGCCCACCTCGGCGCCCGCTGAGCGTCCCGACACCGCACCCCTGAACGCCGGCGGAGGCCCGAGCCTCCGCCGGCGTCGTCAGCGGGTCAGCTCGGTGGGCACGGCCACCACGTCCACGAACGCGCCCTTGCGCAGCACCGTCACGGGCAGCCGACTGCCGATGGCCGAGCCGAGCATGAGCCGTTGCAGGCCCTGGCCATCCCCGATGGGCCGCCCGCCGGCGGAGACGATCACGTCGCCCAGGTAGATCCCCGCCGTCCCGGCCGGGCTGCCCGGCACCACCTCCACGACGCGCAGGCCGCGCCGCTGCCCCGTGCGCGCGGTCACCTCGGGCGGCAGCGGCACCGGCGCGCCGGCCACGCCGAGCCAGGCCCGGCGTACCCGGCCGTCGGTCGTGAGGTCGGTGATGATCTGCCGGGTCGTGCTGTTGATCGGCACGGCCAGCCCGAGGCCGTACCCCGCGACCGCCGTGTTCACCCCGACCACCCGGCCGGTCGAGTCGGCCAGCGCCCCGCCGGAGTTGCCCGGGTTCAGTGCCGCGTCGGTCTGGATGACGTCCTCGATGAGGCGGGTCACCCGGCCGTCGCGGGCCGGCAGCGACCGGCCCAGGCCGGAGACGACGCCCGCGGTGACGGAGCCGGCCAGCCCCATCGGGTTGCCCACGGCGACCACCAGTTGACCGATCCGCAGCCCGTCGGCGTCGCCCAGCTCGACGGGCGGAACCGTGGTCTCGTCGACCCGGAGGACGGCGAGGTCCGACAGCGGGTCGGCGCCGACCACCTGGAACCGGCTCTCGGTGCCGTCCCCGAACGTCGCGACGCCGTCCCGCGCGCCCTGCACCACGTGCGCGCTCGTCAACAGGAGGCCGTCGGTGCCCACGGTGACCGCGGAGCCGGCGCCGGCCCCGCGCGCGGTCCGCACCGACAGGGCGGCCACGCGGGGCAGCACCCGGGCCGCCACGGTCGTGACCACCTGGGAGTACGCGTCCAGAGCGGCGGCCTCGGCCTGCTCCGGCGCGGTGTGCTCGGTGTCCATGACCCTGGCAACGCGGCCGGATCGACGGGCATGCCCCGCGGGGCTCCGCTCAGAGCGAACGCCGAACTGTCCCGGCCAGCGGCAGCCGACGGCGCGACGGGCACGCGCGCCCAGCCCGCGAGCCCAAGCGGGGCTGGGTGGCCGGGTGGCCCGGGTGGCCCGGCGGTCGGGTGGTCCGGTGACCGGGTCGGCCCGGTGGTCCGGTGACTCGGCGGCCCGGCGGCCCGGCGGCCCGGCGGTCCGGTGGTCCGGCGGTCCGGTGGCCCGGTGGCCCGGTGGCGCAAGATCGACGCAATTTCCCGGAAGTAGTGGCCTCGTGGGGTGCGGGAGGCGACTACTTCCCTGATTTTGTGCGGATCTTGGCGGGAGTCCAGTGCGCCCCGGGGCGCTGCGGGTCGCCGGCCCAGCCGCAGCGCGGCGCTCCGCACGTGCGCCGCTCCGTCAGCGCAGCCCCCGCAGTGTGACGGCGTGCCAGTGCGACGGCCCGCCAGTGCAAGATCGCGCAACTTCGCGGAAGTAGTGGCCTCGTGGGGCGCGGGAGGCAACTATTTCCCTGATGTTGTGCGGATCTTGGCGGGAGTGCTGTGCGCGGGCCGTGGCTCGCCAGCCCAGCCGGAGCACGCGTTCCGCAAGGGCGGCGTTCCGCAAGGGCGGCGCTCCGCCCGTGCCGCGCCCCGCAAGGGCGGCGTTCCGCAAGGGTGGCGCTCCGCAAGGGCGGCGCTTGCCGCGCCCCGCAATGTGACGGCAAGCCAATGCGACGCCCACCAATGCGACGGTTCCGCCAGTGCGACGGCCCGCCAGTGCGACGGCCCGCCAGTGCGACGGCCCGCCAGTGCGACGGCCTGGGCAGTACAAGATCGACGCAATTTCCCGGAAGTAGTGGCCTCATGGCGCGCGGGAGGCGACCAGTTCCCTGATGTTGTGCGGATCTTGGCGGGGGAAGCCCGGGGCAAGCCGGATGAAGCCGGGGCAAGCCGGGGAAAGCCCGCCCCCGGCCGCATCACCGGCTTCGGGCGTTCCAGCCCACCCGGACTAGAGCGGGCGGGCGTAGCGGAGCTGGCTGGTCACCGCCGAGCCGATCAGCTCCTCGCGCTCGATGCCGGTCGGCGTCCAGCCGCCCCGCTCGTAGAAGCGCCGGGCGGAGGCGTTGGGCGTGAGCACCCACAGTGCCGCGCGACGCCAGCCCCGCTCCTGCATGCCGGCCAGGGCGTCGATCATCAGTTCCCGGCCGGTCCCGCGGCCCCGCTCGGCCGGGTCGAGGTGGATGGCGTGCAACAGCCCGGTCTCGGGGTCGCCGTCGTCGTCCGGGCCCACGTAGGTGAAGCCGACCAGCTCGCCGGCCCGCTCGGCGACGGTCATCCGGTGGTCGTCGCGTTCCCAGCCCCACCGCTCGACCCAGTAGCGGCCCATCGCCTCGGGCGTCGGCTCGGCCAGCGCCTCGGCCGGCAGGAACGACGAGTAGGTGGCGACGCGGGAGCGCTGGTGCAGCGCGCCGACCGCCATCAGGTCGTCGGCGGCGGCCCGGCGGAGCGTGACGGTCACCCGGTCGAGGCTACCCGGCGCGGTGGGACCTGGACGGTGGTGAGATCCTCGGCGATCACCAGGTCCCCGTCGAAGTGCGCCCGGGCCTCGTCGAGGAAGCGGCGGGCGTCGGCGTACCGCTGGGAGAAGTGGGTGAGCACCAGCGTGCGTACGCCCGACTCGGCCGCAACCCGCGCGGCCTGGCCCGCCGTGAGGTGGCCGACCTCGGCGGCGAGCGCGGCCTCCGACTCCAGGAAGGTCGACTCGATGACCAGCAGGTCGGCGTGCTCGGCCAGCGCGTACACCGCGTCGCAGAGCCCGGTGTCCATCACGAAGGCGAACCGCTGCCCCGGGCGGGGGACGCTCACCTCGTCCCGGGTGACGCGGCGGCCGTCCACGTCCAGGTGGCCGACGCGGATCAGCTCCCCGACGGCCGGGCCGGCGACGCCGTACGCGGCCAGCTTCTCCGGCAGCATCCGGCAGCCGTCCGGCTCGATCAGCCGGTAGCCGTACGTCTCGATGGGGTGTCGCAGCCGGCGGGCCTCCAGGGTGCCGCAGCGCAGCGCGATCCGCTGCCCGTCGGCCTCGATCGGCTCGACGCGCAGCTCGGCGGTCTCGTGGAAGCTCGTGGCGTGCCGCAGCCGGGCGAAGTACTCGGCGCCGCCGGCCGGGAAGTGGACCGCCACCGGGTGCGGCACCCGGTCCAGGGAGAGCCGCTGGATGGTGCCGGGCAGGCCGAGGCAGTGGTCGCCGTGGAAGTGGGTCACGCAGATGCGGGTGAGGTCGGTGGCGGTGACGGTGGTGTGCAGCAGTTGCCGCTGGCTGCCCTCGCCCGGGTCGAAGAGGATCACCTCGTCGTCCCAGCGCAGCACGTACCCGTTGTGGTTGCGCTGCCGGGTCGGCGCCTGGCTGGCCGTCCCGAGCACCACCAGCTCGCGCATCGACACGGCGTCCTCCGGCTCACCTATGAAGCGACCCCCGGGGTGTCCGCGCTCGCGCGCGGGCCGGCTGGACTATGGCCGGCACCCCGGGGGTCGGGTGGCTGTCGTGGATTCGCCGCACCGCTGCCACACGGTCTCGACGATGGTGCCTGAGCCCGCCTCGCGGCGGACGGATCTACTGTCGAGGACAGCGGCTAGCGGACAGCCACCTCACGAGTCCGATTGCTATACAAGTCTGGACCACCTCCTTTCCCGTGTACCGCCACGCTATCCAGTCGCCACGGGGGCCGGCAACGGATTTCGATCACACGGTGGCCGGGAATGCGCCGCCGCCCGCGGCGCGGGGCCACGGGCGGCGGAGCGGTCGGGGCGGGGTCAGCCGGCGGTACGCGCGACGCCGACCGGGCAGCTCAGCCCGTTCGGGCCGTGGTTGCAGTACCCGTTGGGGTTCTTCGTCGGCGCCAAGTACTGCTGGTGGTAGTCCTCAGCAAGGAAATACGTGCCGAGCCGGCCGATCTCGGTGGTGATCTCACCCTTGCCGGCGCGGGCCACGATCGGCGCGAACGCGTCGCGGGAGGCGGTCGCGGTGGCCAGCTGCTCGTCGGTGGTGGCGTAGATCGCCGACCGGTACTGGGTGCCCACGTCGTTGCCCTGGCGCATGCCCTGGGTCGGGTCGTGGTTCTCCCAGAACACCTTCAGCAGGTCCTCGTAGCTGATCTTCGACGGGTCGTAGACCACCTGGACCACCTCGGCGTGCCCGGTCATCCCCGAGCAGACCTCCTCGTACGTCGGGTTCGGCGTGTAGCCGCCCGCGTAACCGGCGGAGGTGGTGATCACGCCGGGCAGGGTCCAGAACAGCCGCTCGGCGCCCCAGAAACACCCCATGCCGAAGACGGCGACCTGGCTGCCCTCGGGGAACGGGCCCTTCAGGGGCGTACCCAGAACCTCGTGCCGGTCGGCGACCGGCATGGCGATCAGGCGGCCCGGCAGGGCCCGGTCGGGGGAGATCATCTCGGCCTTCATGCGGCGAAGGAACACGGTTTGGGACTCCTCTCGTGGCTTTCCCAGCCTGTGCAACACCGCCGGGTCACCGATCCTTACCCGCTGCGCCCCGGCTCACCCGGCGGCTCAGGCGGGCGCGAGCGCCGCGGCGATCCGCGCCGCGTACTCCTGCGCCTCGGCGTCATCGGAGTAGCGGGTGCGGGGCCAGAAGAAGCCGCGCAGGCCGTCGCCCTTCGTCCGCGGGACGACGTGGGTGTGCAGGTGCGGGACGGACTGCGACACCCGGTTGTTCATGGCCACGAACGTCCCACCGGCTCCCAGGCCGGACTCGACGGCCACGGCGAGCCGCTGCACCAGGCCGAAGTAGCCGGGCAGGGACGCCGGGGGCAGGTCGGCGAGCGTCACGAGGTGCGCACGCGGCACCACCAGCACGTGGCCCTTGAACACCGGCCGCGTGTCCAGGAACGCCACCCCGTCGGGCTCGTCGACCACCCGGAACGCCGGCACCTCACCCGCCACGATCCCGCAGAACACGCACCCCGCCACGCGCCCAGGCTATGCCGGGCCCGCGGAGCCACCCCAGGCCGCCCCGGCGCTCACGAGCCGTCCTCCGGTGCGGCGTGATCCACACCAGATCGCCGATCCGGCGGCAACCGCCGCGTCCGGACACCGCCATATCGGCGAAACGGAGTCGATCAAGCCATGCGCCGACGTGACGCGCCCCGGGTTGCGCCCGGCCGGCGGGGTGGCGGACTAACGTCACGGGAATGAGTCACGGCTTCGAGACGCTCGCCATCCACGCCGGCCAGGACCCCGAGGCCCGCACCGGCGCGGTGATCCCACCCATTTTCCAGACCAGCACGTACGCGCAGGACGCCGTCGGCGCGCCCCGGCTCGGCTACGAGTACAGCCGCTCGGGCAACCCGACCCGCGACGCGCTCCAGGAGTGCCTGGCGGCGCTGGAAGGCGGGCCGGTCGGGCTCGCCTTCGCAAGCGGGCTCGCGGCCGAGGACACCCTGCTGCGTACCGTCTGCAAGCCCGGCGACCACGTGGTCATCCCGGACGACGCCTACGGCGGCACCTACCGGCTCTTCGCCCGGGTCGTGGAGCGCTGGGGCCTGGAGTTCACGCCGGCCAAGGTCTCCGACGCGGACGCGATCCGGGCCGCGATCCGTCCCGGCAGCACGAAGATCGTCTGGGTGGAGACGCCCACGAACCCGCTGCTCGGCATCGCCGACATCGCGGCTCTCGCGGCCGTCGCGCACGACGCGGGTGCCCTGCTGGTCGTGGACAACACCTTCGCCTCGCCGTACCTGCAGCAGCCGCTCGCGCTCGGCGCGGACGTGGTGGTGCACTCCACCACGAAATACATCGGCGGCCACTCCGACGTGGTCGGCGGGGCGCTCGTCACCGCCGACGCGGGCCTCGGCGAGGAGTTGCGCTACCACCAGAACGCGATGGGCGCCATCAACGGCCCGTTCGACGCCTGGCTCACCCTGCGCGGCATCAAGACCCTGGGCGTACGGATGGACCGGCACTGCGACAACGCCGAGCGCCTGGCCGCGTACCTCGACGGGCACGCGAAGGTGGCCCAGGTGATCTACCCGGGGCTGCCCTCGCACCCGGGCCACGAGGTCGCCGCGAAGCAGATGCGCCGGTTCGGCGGCATGATCTCCTTCCGGGCGGCGGGCGGCGAGGAGCACGCCGTGGAGATCTGCAACCGGGCCAAGCTCTTCGTGCTCGCCGAGTCCCTCGGCGGTGTGGAATCCCTGATCGAGCACCCGGGCCGGATGACACACGCAAGCGCTGCCGGCTCGCCGCTTGAAGTTCCCGCCGATCTCGTGCGACTGTCTGTCGGCATCGAGACGGTCGACGACCTGCTCGCCGATCTGGAGCAGGCGCTGGGCTGACCGCTGGCTGGGGAGGGTGGCCGTGCAGGACATCATGCCGACCTGGGTCGGGGCGACCGCCAAGCAGATCGCGCGGGGCGTACGCCGGGGCGACGTCTCCGCCACCCAGGTCGTCGCGGACCACCTCGACCACATCGCCCGCGCCGACGCCGACCTCGCCGCGTTCCGCACGGTACGCGGCGGGGAGGCGATCACCGAGGCGGAGAAGGTCGACGAGCAGGAGGACCTGGCCAACCTCCCGCTGGCCGGCGTGCCGGTGGCGGTCAAGGAGAACACCCCCGTCGCCGGGCTGCCCACCTGGAACGGCTCCGCGGCCGTGCGTACGCCGGTGGCCGAGGCCGACCACGAGGTGGTCCGCCGGTTGCGCGGCGCCGGCGCGGTGATCATGGGGGTGACCCGGATGCCGGAGCTCGGCCTCTGGGCGCTCACCGACGACGAGACCGCGGTGACCCGCAACCCGTGGAACACCGGCCGCACCCCGGGCGGCTCGTCCGGTGGCGCGGCGGCCGCGGTGGCCGCCGGGCTGGTGCCGATCGCCCACGGGAACGACGGTCTCGGCTCGATCCGCATCCCGGCCGCCTGCTGCGGGCTGATCGGGCTTAAGCCCGGCCGAGGCGTGGTCCCGTGCCAGCTCGGCGCCGACGACTGGTTCGGTCTCACCGAGCACGGCATGCTGACCACCACCGTCGCCGACGCGGCGGTCGGCTTCTCGGTGCTGGCGGGGCGGCGCCCGGACAAGCTGGTCCCGCCGCAGCGCCTGCGGGTGGGCGTCTCGCTGCGTTCGCCCGTGCGCGGTGTCTCGCCGGACGCGCCCAACCGGGACGCGGTCGCCACCGCGGGCCGGCTGCTGGCCGCGGCCGGGCACGACACCGTGCCGGCCGACCCGGTCTACCCGACCCGGCTCGGCCTGCAGGGCATCGCCACCTGGTTCGCCGCGGCGGCCGCCGACGTGCAGGCCGCCGAGATCGACCGGCGCAGCCTGCAACGGCGCAGCCGCCGGCACGTGGCGCTCGGCGAGTGGGCGCAGCGGCGCGGGTACGTGCGGGAGGCCGACCGGGCCGCCTGGCGGGAGCGTTCCGTCGGCTTCTTCACCGACCACTCGGTCGACCTGCTGCTCACCCCGGCGCTGGCCGGGCCGCCGCCGGAGGCCGCCGGCTGGTCGGTCCGCTCCTGGCGGGCCAACATGGCGGCCAACATCCGGTACGCCCCGTACGCGGCCCCGTGGAACATCGCGGGCCTGCCGTCGATCGTGGTCCCGGTGGGGCGCCGGCCGGACGGCCTTCCGGTCGCCGTGCAGCTGGTCGGGCCGCCCGGCTCGGAGCTGCTGCTGCTCGGTGTGGCCGGCCAGTTCGAGATGGCCGCCCCCTGGCCCCGGCACGCGCCGGGCTACCCGCGCGTCGGTACGGGTTCGCCGGCCGTCGCCTGACCGTCCATCGCCGGCGCGGGACGCGGCGGTGGCGTCACCGCAGGTCCTCCGGCGGCGGGTGGCACGATCGGGGCATGACGGAACTGGTCGGTCTCGCCGACGTACAGGCCGCGCGGGAGCTGCTCGCCGGCGTCACCCGGACCACCCCCCTGGAGCCCTCCCGGCCGCTCAGCGCGGCCCTCGGCGGCCCGACCTGGCTCAAGTGCGAGAACCTGCAGCGCGCCGGCTCGTACAAGGTGCGCGGGGCGTACGTGCGGATCTCCCGGCTGTCGGAGGAGGAGCGGGCCCGGGGCGTGGTGGCGGCGAGCGCGGGCAACCACGCCCAGGGGGTGGCGCTCGCCGCCGGGCTGGTGGGCACCCACGCCACGGTCTTCATGCCGGTGAACGCGCCGCTGCCGAAGGTCGCGGCCACCAAGGGGTACGGCGCGCAGGTCGAACTGGTCGGCAACACCGTCGACGAGTCGCTGGTCGCGGCGCAGACGTACGCCGAGCGGACCGGGGCGGTGCTCATCCACCCCTTCGACCACCGTGACGTGATCGCCGGGCAGGGCACCGTGGCGCTGGAGATCCTGGAGCAGTGCCCGGACGTGAAGACGATCATCACGGGGGTGGGCGGCGGCGGGCTCGTCTCCGGGATCGCGGTGGCCGCCAAGGCGCTGCGCCCCGACGTCCGGGTGATCGGCGTCCAGGCGGCTGGCGCGGCCGCGTACCCGCCCTCGCTGCTCGCCGGGGAACCGGTGCGGCTGCCGGCGTTCACCACCATCGCCGACGGCATCGCCGTGGGCCGCCCCGGTGACCTCACCTTCACCCACGTCCGGAAGCTGGTCGACGAGGTGGTGACGGTCTCCGAGGAGGACATCTCCCGGGCGCTGCTGATGCTGCTGGAACGCGGCAAGCAGGTGGTGGAGCCGGCCGGCGCGGTCGGCGTCGCGGCGTTGCTGGCCGGGGTCGTGGAGGTGGAGGCGCCCGTGGTGGCCGTGCTCTCCGGTGGCAACATCGACCCGCTGCTCATGCTGCGGGTGATCGAGCACGGCCTCGCCGCCGCGGGCCGCTACCTGCGCTTCACGGTGCGCTGCTCGGACCGGCCGGGGCAGCTCGCCTCGCTGCTCGGCGAGATCGCCGAGCACCGGGCGAACGTCGTGGACGTGCAGCACCAGCGGGCCCACCCGCACCTGCACCTGGGCGAGGTCGAGGTGGCGCTGTCGGTGGAGACCCGCGGTGTCGAGCACTCGGACACGCTCATCAGCGCCCTGCGGGCCAGCGGATACCAGGTGGTTTTCGCCGGCGAGGCGTGACACCGGCCGGTGTCACGCCTCGCGCGGGGAACGACGGACGCGGGCCGGGTGCGACCCGGCCCGCGGCTCAGCCGGAGAACGGCTCGAAGCTGACCACGGTCACCTTGATGTCGGCGCCGCTCGGCGCCGTGTAGGTGCAGGTCTGCCCGGCCCGGCCACCCAGGATGGCCTTGCCCAGCGCGGACTCGGGGCTGTAGACGGTCATGTCGGTGGTCGACGCGATCTCCCGGGAGCCGAGCAGGAACGTCTCGGTGTCGTCCTTGTCGTCGTCGAAGTAGATCGTCACCACCATGCCGGGCGCCACCGCGTCGGCGGACGGCGCCTCGCCCACCTGGGCGGTGCGCAGGAGTTCCTGGAGGTAGCGGATGCGCCCCTCGGCCTTGCCCTGCTCCTCGCGGGCGGCGTGGTAGCCGCCGTTCTCCCGCAGGTCGCCCTCCTCGCGCCGAGCGTTGATCTCGGCGGCGATGACCGGCCGGTTGGCGATCAGTTCGTCCAGCTCGGCCTGGAGTCGGTCGTGAGCGTCCTGCGACAGCCAGGTGGCGGGCGCCTCGTTGCCAGTGGACACAGGCGGTCTCCTCAGTTGTGCGTGGCTGGCTGACAGGTGAACTTCCAAATTACCAGTGCGGTACGACACGAGGTGGCGTCGATCACCACGAGTGCCGGGTCCGGCACGGGGTCGCGGGGCTGCGGCGGGGGCCGGTCGCGCGTCAGGCCGGTGCCCGGCAGCGCAACACCTCGCCGAGGAAGGCGCGGCCGGTGGTGGCCAGCCGGTGCTGGGTGGTGACGTGGCGTTCCCCGGGGGCCGCGGTCACCGTGACCTGCTCGCGGGCGACCTCGGTGCCCGCCCGGTCGCGGGCACGCAGCAGGCAGACGGCCGACCCGCCGGGCGGCACGGTCACCCGGAAGTCGACACGTACCTGGGTGTCGGTGATGTCCGTGTACGTGATGACCTGGGCGTCGTAGTTCGGATCGCCGTACTGGCGGTAGAGCCGCACCGCGATCAGGCTGAGCGCGGCGAGCAGCACGACCAGGGCGGCCGCCGCGATCATCTTCGGGCGGCGCCCGCCCGGCTCCCGGCGGTGGCCGTACCGTCCGGGCGGGAAGACCGGCGCTCCGGATGGAATTGTGGCGTGCGTCTCGGTCACCGGCGGGTATCTCCTGGCGTTGTTGTCGGCGGCATCGGCAAGAATGGCTTCTGTCCATCCTCCCAGCCCGGCTCCACGCCAATTCTGGCAGGTCGCCGTCGGAGGTGACCGCCCGGCGGGTCATCGGGCGGAAGGATTACGGCAGGTCAGCGGCCCTCCCGGGCCGACCCGGCCGACCCACACGAGGAGTGCCGACGTTGGCAGAACAGCTACGCCTCATGGCCGTCCACGCCCACCCGGACGACGAGTCCAGCAAGGGCGCCGCCACCATGGCGAAATACGTCGCCGAGGGCGTGGAGGTCCTCGTCGTAACGTGCACCGGAGGAGAGCGCGGCAGTGTGCTCAACCCGAAGCTCGACCGGCCCGACGTGTGGGCCAACATCGCCGAGATCCGCCGCGCCGAGATGGACGCCGCCCGCGCGATCCTCGGCATCGAGCAGGCCTGGCTCGGCTTCGTCGACTCCGGGCTCCCCGAGGGTGACCCGTTGCCCCCGCTGCCCGGGGGGTGCTTCGCGCTGCAGGACGTCGACGTCGCCGCGGGCCCGCTGGTGCGGCTCATGCGGGAGTTCCGTCCGCACGTGGTCACCACGTACGACGAGCGGGGCGGCTACCCCCACCCCGACCACATCATGTGCCACAAGATCACCGTCGCGGCGTTCGACGCGGCCGGCGACCCGGAGCGGCACACCGACCTCGGCGAGCCCTGGCAGCCGCTCAAGCTCTACTACGACGTCGGCTTCTCGAAGGGCAAGATCATGGCCCTGCACGAGGCCATGCTCGCCGCGGGGCTCGAGTCGCCGTACCTCGACTGGCTGAAGCGCTGGGAGGAGAACCCCGACGAGCAGCGTCCGGAGGTCACCACCCGGGTCGAGTGCGCGCAATACTTCCCGGTCCGCGACGACGCGCTGCGCGCCCACGCCACCCAGGTCGACCCGGACGGCTTCTGGTTCCGGGTGCCCATGGAGGTCCAGCAGCGCGCCTGGCCGACCGAGGACTTCCACCTGGCGCGTTCGTTGGTGGACAGCCCGTTGCCGGAGTCGGACCTCTTCGCCGGTGTGCGTGAGACGGTCCGTGCCCGCTGATCCGGCCCGGCGCTACGCTGGTCACCAACCGCATATCGGAGGAATGCCATGCTGACCGCTGCCCAGGTGCTCGCGGAGAACAACTTCGGGGACACCCGCACGGGTGGCCTGGCGGGCCCGATGGGTCTGTTCCTCATCCTGGTGCTGAGCGCCGCCACCGTTCTGCTGATCCGCAACATGAACGCCCGGCTGCGCCGGCTGCCCGACCGGTTCCCCACCCAGGCCGGTCCGGGCGAGGCCGGTCGTGCGGACGCCGTGGTCGCAGATCCGACAGACAGGACCGGAGGCCAGGATTCATCCCCGGACGTTCCCACCGCGTCCGAGCAGCGCCGGAACGGGTAGAGCCGGCGTGATTCACGCCGAAGCCGACCTTCGACCCCTGTTGCGGTCATCGGGTTTGGCTTAGCCTTCCGCCGGGGGGACCAAAAGTCCCCGAGCCGTGCGCGGGAGGGGGCGCCGATGACCGTCACATCAGCGGCTGCCCGTCGTACGGTCGATCGGCCGGCCCACGGAGCGGGTCGGTGACCTCCGGCAGGGGTGGCGGGCAGGTCGACCGGCTGGGATTGCGCGGCACCCCGCTCCGGGTGCTCGTGCTCACCGCCGCGGTCACGGTGACGGCGCTCGTCGCGTCCGTCGTCGGGCTGTCCCTGCCCACGGGCCTGCCCGCCGACGACGCGATCCCCGCTCCGGCCCGGTACGCCATCGCGGTCGGCGTGCTGGCCGTCGCCCAGCTGGCCCGGCTGCGGTTCCGTGCGGGCGCCGGCATGGTCAGCATCACCTGGGGCGAGGCCGCGCTGATCATCTGCCTCCATCTGGTGCCGGCCGGCTGGCTCCCCTCGGCCACCCTGCTCGGCGCCGGGCTCGCCTGGTCCACGCTGTCGGCGTGCGGTGACCGCCGGCCGCTGCTGGAGATCGTCCGCATCGCGGCGTCCCTCGCCGCGGCGTCCGCGCTCGCCGTGGCCGTCACGACCGCGCTCGGCCGGCCGCTGCTGGCCGACCTCACGCCCGGGCTGGCCGCCGCGGTGGTCGCCGGGTCCGTGACGTACCTGCTCGCCACCGCCTGGCTCAGCGGGGTCACCCTGGGCGTGCGCAGCGGCGTGCCGATCGGGCCGCCGGTGCTCGCCGCGCTCCGCGGCAAGCTCCTGATGTTCGTCGGCAACGTCGCGGTGGGCCTGGTCGTGGTGACGCTCATGGAGATCGACCCGCGCTGGCTGCTGCTTCTCCCGCCGCCGCTCTGGCTGCTCCAGCAGACCTACCGGCAGCGGCTCCGTGCCGACCAGGAGCGCCGCACGTGGCGCGTCTTCGCCGAGGCCACGGCCGCGCTCAACCAGCTGGACGAGCGGGGAGTGGCCAGCGCCGCCGTCAGCGGGGCCCTCGCCCTGTTCCAGGCGGAACTCGTGGACGTCGACGTGGCCCGGGGCGACGGACGCTGGCGGCGCTACCGCGGCGACCCGTCGGGCGGGCTCGTCGACCGGGAGATTGCCGAGCCCAGACCGGGGGAGCCCGACGAGCACGAACTCGTCCGCCCGCTCACCGTCGGCGCGGCTTCCGTGGGCCGCCTGCGGGTGCGTTTCCCCCGCTCGGCCCCGCCGAACGGGCGGGAGCGGGACGCGGTGGCCGCGTTCGGTGACGCCGTGGCCGCGGCGCTGCACGACGCGGCGACCCACCGCGAGCTGCGACTGGTGACCGCGCGGTCGTCGTACGAGGCGGTGCACGACGCGCTCACCGGCCTGGCCAACCGGGCGGCCATGCTCAGCAAGGGCGACCAGGCCCTGCGGCAGCTCGCGCACGACCACCCGGTGGCGCTGCTCCTGCTCGACATCGACCAGTTCAAAGAGGTCAACGACACCCTCGGGCACGCGGCCGGCGACCAGCTGCTCCGGCTGGCCGCCAACCGGCTGTCCGCGCTGGCCCGCCCCGGCGACCTGCTGGGCCGGCTCGGCGGCGACGAGTTCGCGTTGCTGCTGACGTCGGTCCCGGTGGTCGGCGACCGGGCCGCGCCGACGGCGTACGCGCTGCGCCAGGCCCGCGAGATCGCCGAGCGGCTGGCCGCGCCGACGGAGGTGGCCGGGGTGCGGATGTCCGTCGAGGTCTCCGTGGGCGTGGTGGTGGCCGACGCCGGCACCGCCGACCTGACCGAGCTGCTGCGCCGCGCCGACATCGCGATGTACCAGGCCAAGGAGGGTGGCGGCAGCGTCGCCGCGTACGACAGCACCCGGGACGCGGCGAGCACCGACCAGCTCGCCCTGCTGGCCGAGCTGCGTGAGGCGCTGGAGGTGGAGGACCAGCTCGTCCTGGCGTTGCAGCCGGCCGTCGACCTGGCCACCGGCGCCCCGACCGGCGTCGAGGCGCTGATCCGCTGGCGGCACCCGCGGCGCGGCTGGCTCAGCCCGGTCGACTTCATCCGTCCGGTGGAGAACAGCGAGCAGCTCGGCACGTTCACCCGGTACGTGCTCGACAAGGCGCTCGCGGTCGCCGCCGACTGGGCCCGAGAGGGGCTCGACATCCCGATCTCGGTCAACCTCTCGGCGCGGAGCCTGCTCGACCCGCGCCTGCCATCCGAGATCGGCGAGGCGCTGCGCCGCCACCAGGTGCCGGCGCACCGGCTGGTGCTGGAGATCACCGAGACGGTGGTGATGAGCGAGCTGGAGGTCATCGACGAGGTGCTGGCCACGCTCCGGTCGATGGGCGTGCAGCTCGCCGTGGACGACTTCGGCACGGGTTTCTCCTCGCTGACGTTCCTCACCCGGATCGCGGTCGACGAGCTCAAGGTGGACCGCTCGTTCGTGATTCGGATGGCCGACTCGCCGGAGGCGGCCGCGATCGTCCGGACCACCGTCGGCCTCGCGCACGAGCTGGGGTTGCGGGTCGTGGCCGAGGGCGTGGAGACCGCCGAGCAGCGCAGCGCCCTGGCCGAGCTGGGCTGCACGGCCGCCCAGGGTTACCACTTCTTCAAGCCCATGCCGGCCGACAAGATCGGCGCGGTCCTCGGCACCCTGCTCGACGAGGCCCGCCCCAACGTGTTTCCCCTGCGCGCCGACGGCGCCTCCTGACCGGCAGCTCCCAAGCGCCGGACGCGGGGTGGTTATGGTCGTCGGGTGAACCGACTCGCGGACGCCACGAGCCCGTACCTGCTCCAGCACGCCGACAACCCGGTCGACTGGTGGCCGTGGTGTGAGGAGGCGTTCGCCGAAGCGCGCAGGCGGGACGTACCCGTCATCATCTCGGTCGGCTACGCCGCCTGCCACTGGTGCCATGTCATGGCGCACGAGTCGTTCGAGGACGAGTCGGTCGCCGCGCTCATGAACCGCGACTTCGTCTCGATCAAGGTGGACCGGGAGGAGCGTCCGGACGTCGACGCCGTCTACATGACGGCCACCCAGGCGATGACCGGCCAGGGCGGCTGGCCGATGACCGTCTTCGCGGCCCCGGACGGCACCCCGTTCTTCTGCGGCACCTACTTCCCGAAGCCCAACTTCGTGCGGCTGCTCGAGTCGGTCACCACCGCCTGGCGGGAGCAGCGGGACGACGTGCTGCGGCAGGGGGCCGCCGTGGTCGAGGCCGTCGGCGGGGCTCAGGCCGTGGGCGGCCCCACCGCGCCGTTGGAGGCCACGCTGCTCGACGCCGCGGCCGACCAGCTCGCCCGGGAGTACGACGAGACGAACGGTGGTTTCGGTGGCGCACCGAAGTTCCCGCCGCACATGAACCTGCTCTTCCTGCTGCGGCACCACCAGCGCACCGGCTCGGCCCGGAGCCTGGAGATCGTGCGGCACACCTGCGAGGCGATGGCCCGGGGCGGCATCTACGACCAGCTCGCCGGCGGCTTCGCCCGCTACTCCGTCGACGGGCACTGGACGGTGCCGCACTTCGAGAAGATGCTCTACGACAACGCGTTGCTGCTGCGCGCGTACACCCAGCTCTGGCGGCTCACCGGCGACCCGCTGGCCCGGCGGGTGGCCCGGGACACGGCCCGGTTCCTCGCCGACGAGCTGCACCGGGCCGGCGAGGGGTTCGCCTCCGCGCTGGACGCGGACACCCAGGGCGTCGAGGGCCTCACGTACGTCTGGACCCCGGCCCAGCTCGCCGAGGTGCTCGGCGAGGAGGACGGCCGGTGGGCGGCCGACCTCTTCGGGGTCACCGGGACCGGGACCTTTGAACACGGCACCAGCGTGCTGCGGCTGGCCCGCGACGTGGACGACGCCGACCCGGCGGTCCGGGCCCGCTGGCAGGGCGTCGTCGCCCGGCTGCTGGCCGCCCGGGACACCCGCCCCCAGCCGGCCCGGGACGACAAGGTGGTGGCCGCCTGGAACGGGCTGGCGATCACCGCGATCGCCGAGTTCCAGCAGGTCGCCGCCGTCCACGTACGCCCCGACGACGAGGACGCGAACCTCATGGACGGCGTTCTCATCGTGACCGACGGCGCCATGCGCGACGCCGCCGAGCACCTGGCCACCGTGCACCTGGTCGACGGGCGGCTGCGCCGGGTCTCCCGCGACCGGGTGGTGGGGGAGCCGGCCGGCGTGCTGGAGGACTACGGCAGCGTGGCGGAGGCGTTCTGCGCCATGCACCAGCTCACCGGCGAGGGGCGCTGGCTGGAGCTGGCCGGCCGCCTGCTCGACGTGGCGCTGGAGCGCTTCGCCGCACCCGGGGGCGGCTTCTACGACACCGCCGACGACGCCGAACGGCTCGTCAGCCGTCCCGCGGACCCCACCGACAACGCGACACCGTCGGGCCGCTCGGCGGTCATCGCGGCGCTCGTGACGTACGCGGCGCTGACCGGTGAGACCCGGTACCGGGAGGCCGCCGAGGCGGCCCTGGCCACCGTCGCGCCGATCGTCGGCCGGCACCCGCGCTTCGCCGGGTACGCGGCGACCGTCGGCGAGGCGTTGCTCTCCGGTCCGTACGAGATCGCCGTGGTGACCGACCAGCCGTCC
Source organism: Micromonospora costi (assembly GCF_003626655.1). GTDB lineage: Bacteria > Actinomycetota > Actinomycetes > Mycobacteriales > Micromonosporaceae > Micromonospora > Micromonospora costi. Next base: position 1,570,828 of record NZ_RBAN01000001.1, on the reverse strand, counting down.
GGCGAGCCGCTGCTCGCCGCGGCGTACCGGCACGCGCCGCCCGGAGCGGTGATCGTGGCCGGGCGGGCCGACCAGCCGGGCGTGCCGCTGCTCGCCGACCGGCCGATGATCGACGGGCGGCCCACCGCGTACGCCTGCCGGGGTTTCGTCTGCGAGCGCCCGGTCACCGCGGCGGATGACCTGGTCGCCCAGCTCGGTGGCCGGTAACGGGCGGGCCCGGCGGCCCGGATAGGCTGGCGGCGCTATGGATTCCCGAACCGGTCTGCCCGTTGTCGGCATGGTGGGCGGCGGCCAGCTGGCCCGGATGACCCACCAGGCCGCGATCGCCCTCGGCCAGTCTCTGCACGTTCTCGCGTTGGCCCCCGACGACGGTGCCGCGCTGGTCGCCGCCGACGTCCAGTACGGCGACCACACCGACCTCGCCGCGCTGCGTACCTTCGCGAAGAGCTGCGACGTGGTCACCTTCGACCACGAGCACGTGCCGAACGAGCACGTCCGCACGCTCGCCGCCGAGGGCGCGACGGTCTACCCGCCCGCCGACGCCCTGCGCTACGCGCAGGACAAGCGGGCGATGCGTGAGCGGCTCACCGAGCTGGGCGCTCCCGTCCCGGCCTGGCGGCCGGTACGCGAGCCGGACGACCTCGTGACGTTCGGCACCGAGGTGGGCTGGCCGGTCGTGCTCAAGGCGGCCCGTGGCGGCTACGACGGCCGTGGCGTCTGGATGGTGACGGACGCGGCGCACGCCGCCGAGCTGGCCCGCACGCTGCTCGCGGGAGGCACCGAGCTGATCGTCGAGGAGCGGGTGCCGCTGCGCCGGGAGCTGGCCGTGCAGGTGGCCCGCTCGCCGTTCGGGCAGGTGGCCGCGTACCCGGTGGTCGAGACCGTGCAGGTCGACGGGATCTGTGTCGAGGTGCTGGCCCCGGCACCGGGCCTGCCCGAGGATCTGGCGCTCGCCGCCCAGCAGCTCGCCATCGACCTGGCCACCTCGCTCGGGGTCGTGGGTCTGCTCGCGGTGGAGCTGTTCGAGGTGGCCGACGCCTCCGGCCGGCCGGGCATCATGGTCAACGAGCTGGCGATGCGGCCGCACAACTCCGGGCACTGGACCATCGAGGGCGCCCGCACCTCCCAGTTCGAGCAGCACCTGCGGGCGGTCCTCGACTACCCGATGGGCGACACCTCGCTCGCCGCGCCCGTCGTGGTCATGGCGAACGTGCTCGGCGGCGAGCCGGGCGGGATCTCCATCGACGAGCGGCTGCACCACCTCTTCGCCGCCGAGCCGGGCGCCAAGGTGCACCTCTACGGCAAGCAGGTCCGCCCGGGCCGCAAGATCGGGCACGTCACGGTGCTCGGCGACGACCTGGACGACGTACGGGCGCGGGCCGCGCGGGCCGCCCGCTGGCTGCGGGAGGGGCACGAGTGAGCACGGTCGGGCTGATCATGGGCAGCGACTCGGACTGGCCGACGATGAAGGCCGCCGCCGAGGTGCTCGACGACTTCGAGGTGCCGTACGAGGTCGAGGTGGTCTCGGCCCACCGCACGCCGGTGAAGATGATCGACTACGGCCGGGCCGCCGCCGATCGCGGCCTCAAGGTGATCATCGCGGGGGCCGGTGGTGCCGCCGCGCTGCCCGGCATGGTCGCCTCGGTCACGCCGCTGCCGGTGATCGGCGTACCGGTGCCCCTCAAGCACCTCGACGGCATGGACTCGCTGCTCTCCATCGTGCAGATGCCGGCCGGTGTCCCGGTCGCCACCGTCTCGATCGGGAACGCCCGCAACGCCGGCCTGCTCGCCGTCCGCATCCTCGGGGCGAGCGACGCGGATCTGCGCGCCCGGATGACCAGCTACCAGGAGAGCCTGGAGCAGCTCGTCGCCGAGAAAGACGCCGCCCTACGCGCCAGCCTCGCCTGACCGGCGTCCCCCTGCCGTCTCCGTCGCCCTCCGGTCCCGTCGGGCGGGTCGGAGAGAGTTGCCCTCGTGGGCATGGGGCGGCTGTCGTGGTTACCCCTCGTGTCTTTCGCTGCCACCCCCGACATCACCTCACGGATCCTTTGCTCTGCACCCACGGATGCGCCAGTCGCGGAGCGTCACCATCGCGGCTGACGCGCCCGTCCGGCGGTCAGCACACACTGCCTGCTCAGCGTGGTGGTGCATCGAGGGGTGCAGAGCAAAGGGGCCGATGGAGAGTGCCGGCCCCTGGAAATCCCGGTTACGCAAGGCGACGGAGCGCCTGTCACTGAGCGTCAGGGTGGGCGCGCTGGCAGGACCAGCGCGCGCAGCGCCCTGAAGCCGCGACGAGCCCGGCAACGCTCTGCCCGCCCTCAACGGCGCCGGCCGTGACCCTCCGGCCTCATCTCATCTCATGCCGCGCAGGGCGGTCTGGAGACGTTCCTGGGCGCGGCGGCGGCGTTCGTTGCTCGCCCCGAGCACCAGCAGCAGGATGCCGACGGGGATGAGCGCCAGCCACGGCCCGAACGCGAACAGCGCGTGGATCGCGGTGATCGCCGTTACCGTCGCCCCGACGATGACCGGGGCCTGCTGCCGACTCGACGACCCGAAGACCAGGACGGCGACCGCGCCGAGCAGCAGCAGCACCTGCCGCAGGGTGGTGGACCCGGTGGCCAGCACGATGGCGAGGCTGGGCACGAACGCGGCGACCAGGGCCGGGCCGTACGCGACCCAGCTGCTCATGTCCGGCCGCTGCCGCAGCTCCAGCACCCCGACGAGCAGCGCCAGGGCGGCGAACGGCAACGTGTACGCCTCGGGCAGCGCCACGTCGGCGACCCGCATGAGGATCCACCAGGCGGCGATCTCGCAGAACACCACCGCCCAGAACAGGATCCGGCGTTCCACCGGCCGACGGTTGGGCCGGCTCGCCGACACGCCGAGCACGGCCCCCCACGCCGCCAGCAGCGCCGCGATGTGCCGGGGCGAGTCGAACGCCAGCGCCAGCGCGATCAGCGCGGCGGCGTGCCCGCTCCACTCCACGGTGGCCGCTTCGCGCTGGGCCTCCGGCCGGCGCAGCCGGGGCAGCATGGCGGCGAACACCTGGAGGGCAGCGCCGACGGCGAGCACCCCGAACGCGGACCAGACCGGGGCCAGCCCGGCCACGAGGCCGGCGGTCAGCACGAACAGCTGCGCCATCAGCGAGGCGAAGAGCCACCCGAGGATCCGGGCGCGTTGCGTGGTGCCGAACAGCGCCGCCACCGTACCGACACCGACCGCGCCGCCCAGGGTGAACAGGGTCAGCTCGCGGGTGGCCAGGCTGCCGGCCAGCCCGGCGCCGCCGGCCGCGAGACCGATCACGAAGACCAGCACCCGGGCCAGCCGCAGCGACCGGGCCGGCTCGACGAGCGGGGGCGGCGGGGTCAGTGCCAGCCCCAGCATCGAGATGGTGAAGACCGCGAGCGCGGCGAGGACGCTCGCCGGCCAGCCGTTGCCCAGCGCGGTCGGGGTGATGAGCAGCGTGACGGCCGCGCCCGGCAGCACCACGGGCACCGCGCGGGACCGCCGCCCGCCGCTGAAGCCGGTGGCCGCCAGCGTGGCGGTCGCGGTGAGCAGCAGCGCGGTCAGCACGTGCGTCGGGTCCACGGCGCCGGGTGGCGGAGTGAGCAGCTCCGGTGGCGGGCCGTCCCAGATCCGGGTGAGCGTCCGGTGCGGCTCGACCAGGGCCACCTCCAGCGCCTGGGCGATCGACGCGATCGCCAGGGCGGTGGGCAGTACGGCGGCGGCCAGCGCCCCGGCGGCCGGGCTGACCCGCCAGCGGCGACGCTCCGGGTCGTCCGGCAGGCGGCGCAGCGCCCCGTCGAGCAGCACCTGCCAACGCCGCACCGGCCGCGCGGAGCCGGCCGGCGGGACGGTGGCGGCGCGGATCAGCTCGGCGAGCACGCCCAGCAGGGCCGCCGCGGCCGCGTACACCCCGACCGCGAGGTCGTTGGGGAAGGCGGCCAGCGCGCTGATCGTCGCGCCGCCGGCCACCGCCATGCTGGCCCAGGGCAGGTACTGCGGGACCTGTCGGCGGGTCGCGGCGATCGCCGCCAGCCCGAGGCTGGACGCGGCCAGGGCCGCGGTGAGCACCACCTGCGACGAGTAGCCGAACTCGGCGGCCAGCGCCGCGAGCGCGCCGGGAAGCGCGAGCAGCGCGGCAGCCGCCGCGGCGCCGCCGATCTGCACCAGGTGCGGCGGCATCCCCTCGGCGTCGACGTCGTCGACCAGGGTGCCGGCCACGTTCCGGGCCAGCGCGGCCACCACCACGCCGATCAGCGCGATGCTGCCCAACGCCAGTGCGGTCGTCCACGGGCGGACCAGACCGGCGCCCGCCGCGTGCAGGGCCACCACCCCGGCCACGACGGCCCGGGACTGCGCGGCCCGCGGGTCGACCGACGCCACGGACGCCATCCCGAAGACGGTGGCCACCATCCCGCCCACGAGGACCGGCGACCACCAGGGCAGCGCGAACGCGGCCGGCGCGCCGATCGTGGCGAGCACCACGGCCACGCCGGAGACGTCGTACCTCCACGGTGGTGGCAGCAGGATGCCGGCCGCGACCGCGAGCAGCCCCAGGGCGATCGGCGCCTGCCACGTCGAACCACCCGTGGGCGCGGCGGGCCAGCCGGACAGGTCACCGGCCCAGATCGGGCCGGGGGTGGCCAGCACACCCACCCCGCCGCGCAGGGCGATCCAGCCGGCCACGAGGCCGATCAGCAGGCCGCCCACGGCGATGCCGAGGATCGGGCCGCGTCGCCACTCCTCGGGCATCGCCCGGGCCGCCACGGCCACCACCAGCACGAGCCCGGCCGCCACCGCGAGCTGCCCACCCGGTGCCAGGACGGCCGTGATCCGGACCAGCGTGGCGATCAGCGTGGCGGTCACCGCGGCGGCCGCCAGGTCCGATCCGTCGAGCGTGAGGTCGGAGCGGCGGCCCGCGTCGATCGACGGGGCCAGGAACAGCAGCACCGCGGAGACCAGCAGCAGCGCGCCGACCCAGGCGTCGGCGACGGTCGCACCGGGAGCGCCGAAGGCGGCGGCGGTGACCACGAGCGCGCCGAGCCCGGTGCCGACCGCCAGCGGCGCCGGGATGTCCCGCTGGGACACCTGGACGATCGCCGCGTACCCGAGGGTCACGCAGACCGCGAGGAACGCGGCCGCGAGCACGGGGACGGTCGCCTCGCGCAGGCTCGCCGGCGTGGGCGTCGGGTCGGTCGCCACGGTGGCCGCCACGAACGCCGCCACGGCCCCCGGGAGGGCGAACGCGGCCCCACCGGCGGCCCAGGCGGAGACGATGTCGGCCGGCGCGGGGGCGATCCGGATCCGGGGCGCCACGGCCACCAGGACGCCGGCCACGAAGAGCACCAGCAGGACGGCGGCGGTGAGCGCCGGTCGCGCCAGGCCGGCACCCGCGCCGAACAGGCCCACCCCGGCCGCGCCGATCGCGTGGGCCAGCGCCGCCCGGGTCGTGCCGGCGGACAGGCCGGCCACGCCGATGACGACCGCCGCCAGCACCATCGGCCACGGCGCCGCCGCCCAGCCCAGACCGAACGAGGCCGGTACGGCCAGCGCGGTCAGCGCCGCCCCGGCCACCGCGAACTCGCGGCGGATGTCGGTGGGCAGGGCCAGCACGGCGGCGACGGTGAGCAGGAACGCGCTCGCCGCGAGCTGCCACGCAGTGGGCCCGACGGCGGCGGCCAGCTCGGCGGCGTGCCGGTCGAGGTCGGCGGCCCAGGCGGGCAGCGCGGCGCGTACCGGGGCGACGCCGGCGCGCAGCGCGCCCCCGGCCACCACCAGCCCGCTGACCGTCAGGGCGACGGCCGAGGCCAGTTGGGGGCCCCGCCGGGCGGCCTCGGGCACGGCGCGGACGGCCAGCCCGGTGACCGCGATGACCGCCGAGATCAGCAGCAGGGCCCGGCCGGGCAGCGCCACCGAGGCGATCCGGCTCAGCGCGCCGATGACCGCGAGGGTGACGATGGCGGCGCCGAGGTCGGGCAGCGGCGGGCGGCGGAGGGCCAGCGTGCCGGCCAGCCCGGTGCCGGCGGCGAGCAGCAGCACCAGGCCGGTGCCGGTGGCGGTGGGCACGGTGGTGGCGCGGAGCAGGGCGGTGACCGCGTACGCCAGGGCGAGCGCGACCGCGACACCGTGCAGCAGCCAGGTCAGCTCGCGCAGCCCGGGCACGGGACGGGCCGGGGCGTCCTCGACGGCGGCGGGCGCCGGGGCGAGGACCTCGCCACCCTCCTCCGGGTCGCCCTCCGGCCGACCCCCGGCGCCGCGCTGCCGGGGCGCGACCGGGGAGGCCGGTGCCGGTGGCGGCGGCTCCGGCAGGTCGCGCCGGACCGGCCGCTCGACGGCCACCGCGGAACGGGCCAGCCAGAGGTCGAGCAGGGCCACCACGGTCAGGGCGATGGCCCAGCCCACCGGGCCGGTGATCCGGTCGTACGCCAGCAGGGGCGCCACCGGTTGCGCGGCCAGTACGGTGGCGAACCGGGGAGCGCGCAGCCCCGTCCAACCGGCGTAGCCGACCGAGACCGCGGCGGTGACCGCGAAGATCACCCCGGCGAAGACCGCGCCGGACGCGCCGCCGTTGCCGATGCGGTCCACGGCCCAGAGGGCGTACCCGGCGAGCGGCACCAGCAGCAGGCCGACCGCGGCGATCGTCTCGGCGGTGGACGTGAGCCCGCGCCGGGCGAGCACCGGCGGGGCGAGGAGCAGCAGGACGGTCGCCACGAGCAGGATGCCGAGCCGGGCCAGGGCGTCCATCGAGCTGGTCGCCACGGCGGCGAACACCACGGCGGCCACGCCGAGCAGCAGCGCGCCCAGACCGAGGGGGATGTTCTGCACCTCCCGGGAGGAGGCCTCCGGCGGGTGCTCGGGATCGTCGGCGTCGAGCCAGGTGGCGGGGGGCGGCGGTGGCGGCGGCTCCTCCGGGCCCGGCGGCGTGCCCTGCCGGGGGACGCGCGGCGGCGCGCCGGTGGTGGCGGTCGGTGGCCGACGGCCGGGTCGCCGACGCAGGACGCGGCGGGGCCGGGTGGCCTGCTTCAGCCGTTCCTCACCGGCGTGGGCGAGGATGTCCCGCTGGAAGAGCGCGGCCTGCATCTTCGCGGCGATCTGCCGCTGCTCGCGCGCGATGGCGGCGTCGCGGGCCTTCATCTCCGCGATGGAGCGCTCGATCTCCGCCAGGTGCTCGACCCACTGTGGTTGGTCGGCGCCGCAGTGCGGGCAGCGGACGGCCGGCTTGATCTCCCGGCCGCACGAGGAGCACTGAAAGCTCGCCACGACACCCCTCCACCCGCACTGTGGACTCCCACTGTCGCAGCATGCCCAATGCCGGCGCGTTTTTCGACAGTTGTCGGCGGGTCCAGGACAAACGAGCCGGGCGCGGACAGGAAACGGCCGGCGGGGAAACGTGTTCCACCGCCGGCCGTCGTGCGTCGTCGGTCAGGGGCGGCCCATGCCCCGGTACTCCCAGCCGGCCTGCGTCCACAGTGCCGGGTCGAGGCAGTTGCGCGCGTCGACCACCTTCCGGCCGGCGACCAGCTCGCCGAGGGCGACCGGGTCGGCGTTGCGGAAGTCGGCCCACTCGGTGAGGACGCAGACCAGGTCGGCGCCGGTCGCCGCGTCGGCCATCGTCGCCTCGTACGTCAGCTCCGGCATGGCCCGGCGGGCGTTCTCGGTGCCCTGCGGGTCGTAGACGTGCACGTCGGCGCCGGCCTTGTGCAGCAGGCCGGCGACGGCGAGCGCCGGGGCGTCGCGGACGTCGTCGGTGTTGGGCTTGAACGTGGCGCCGAGCACGGCGATCCGGGTGCCGGACAGGTCGGGCCCGGCCGGGCCGGACCGGCGGCCGAGCAGGTCCGCGGCGAGCTGGAGGACGCGGGTGCGACGGCGGAGGTTGATCAGGTCGACCTCGTGCAGGAAGCGCAGGGCCTCGCCCGCGCCGAGCTCCTGGGCCCGGGCCTGGAAGGCGCGGATGTCCTTGGGCAGGCAGGCGCCGCCGAAGCCGAGACCGGCCTGGAGGAAGCGGTTGCCGATGCGCGGGTCGTAGCCGATGGCGCGGGCCAGCTGGGTGACGTCGCCGCCGGCGGCCTCGCAGACCTCGGCCATGGCGTTGATGAAGGAGATCTTGGTGGCCAGGAACGCGTTGGCGGCGACCTTCACCAGCTCGGCGGTGGCGAAGTCGGTGACCACCAGGGGCACCTCGCGGTCCTCGGTGGCGGCGAGGTCGAACACGCCCTTGTGCGCGGCGTAGAGCATGCCGTTGGCCCACTCGCTCTTCACGCCGACCACGATCCGGTTGGGCCGCAGCACGTCGTCGACGGCGAAGCCCTCCTGGAGGAACTCGGGGCTCCAGGCCACCTCGACGCCGAGGTCGGCCGGGGTGTGCTTGCCGACCAGCTGCTCGACCCACTCGGCGGTGCCGACCGGCACCGTGGACTTGCCGACGATCAGCGCCTTGCGGGTCAGGTGCTGCGCGAGGCTCGTGACCGACGCCTCGACGTACGACAGGTCGGCGCCCATGCCGTCGGCGCGCTGCGGGGTGCCGACGCAGATGAAGTGCACGTCGCCGAACTCGGCAGTCTCGGCGATGTCGGTGCTGAACCGCAGCCGCCCGGCGGCCAGGTTGCGCTTGAGCAGCTCGTCGAGGCCGGGCTCGTGGATCGGCACCTGCCCGGCGTTGAGCATCGCGATCTTGTCGGCGTCGACGTCGAAACCGAGGACGTCGTAGCCCAGTTCGGCGTAACAGATGGCGTACGTCGCACCGAGGTAGCCGGTGCCCAGGAAGGTCACGCGGGGGCGGGGCGCGCCGGAGGGCGGCGTCACCGCGGCGATGGCGGGTACCGGCTGGCTGTTGGGGTACGGGATCGTCACGCCTGTCTTCTCCGCTCGCACTGGGCGGCGCACCGTCGCGTCGCGTACTGCTGCGGCGCCTGGCCGGGCACCGGAGGGATGTTCTCGTTCTTCCTATGGTCGCCCTGCGGCGCCTGTCTGGTGCCGTGCTGTCGGCGTCTTGTCATGCTCGCCGGGCCATGCCGGTGCTCATCGAGCACGAGCGTACGCCGCGGTAACTTGTACCTGAACCTTGGTCGCTATCCTTCAGTCTGCGCGTCAGCGTTCACGAGACGGTACAGACTGCGCATGATAGCGGTGAAGGGGAGGGGCCGGCATGGCCGCAGAGGAGTCGTTCGACGTCTACCGACTGCCCGAGGAGCACGAGGCGATCCGGGAGGCGGTCCGTGAGGTCTGTGCGGCGAAGGTGGCTCCGAACGCCGCCGAGGCCGACGAGACCGGCGAGTTCCCCAAGGCGTCCTACGACGCGCTGCGGGCCGCGGACTTCCACGCCCCGCACATCCCCGTCGAGTACGGCGGCGCCGGCGCGGACGCCCTCGCGACGGCCATCGTGATCGAGGAGGTGGCCCGCGCGTGCGCCGCGTCCTCGCTCATCCCCGCGGTGAACAAGCTCGGCACCATGCCGCTGCTGCTGGCCGGCTCCGAGGAGCTCAAGCGCCGCTACCTGACCCCGGTGGCCGCCGGTGACGCGATGTTCTCCTACTGCCTCTCCGAGCCGGAGGCCGGCAGCGACGCGGCGTCGATGACCACCCGCGCCGTCCGTGACGGGGATCACTGGGTGCTCAACGGCGTGAAGCGGTGGATCACCAACGCCGGTGTGTCCGAGTTCTACACGGTCTTCGCCAGCACCGACCCGTCCGCCCGGTCCCGGGGCATCTCCGCCTTCGTGGTGGAGAAGTCCGACGCCGGGGTGAGCTTCGGCGCGCCGGAGAAGAAGCTCGGCATCAAGGGCTCGCCCACCCGCGAGGTCTACCTCGACAACGTGCGCATCCCGGCGGACCGGATGATCGGCGCGGAGGGCACGGGTTTCGCCACCGCCATGCGCACCCTCGACCACACGCGGGTCACCATCGCCGCCCAGGCGATCGGCATCGCGCAGGGCGCGCTGGACTACGCCAGGGGCTACGTGCGCGAGCGCAAGCAGTTCGGCAGGGCGGTCGCCGAGTTCCAGGGCATCCAGTTCATGGTCGCCGACATGGGGATGAAGCTGGAGGCGGCCCGGCAGTTGACGTACGCGGCGGCCGGCAAGTCGGAGCGCGGCGACGCCGACCTGACCTACTTCGGCGCGGCCGCCAAGTGCTTCGCGTCCGACGCGGCCATGGAGATCACCACGGACGCGGTGCAGCTGCTGGGCGGCTACGGCTACACCCGGGACTACCCGGTCGAGCGGATGATGCGCGACGCCAAGATCACCCAGATCTACGAGGGCACCAACCAGGTGCAGCGCATCGTGATGGCCCGCCAGCTGCTGCGCGACTGAACGGTCGCGGGTCGGGGGCGGGCCGGCGACGCCGGCCCGCCCGCGGACTCAGCGGATGCCGGTGGTGTCCTCCGGCTTGTTGGTGGCGCGCGGTGGCGCCGACCACGGTGACTCGCCACCGGTGCGCCGTGGCAGCGGCTCGGTGGGCGTCGAGTCGGGGTACGCCAGCGTGATCGGGGGGGTGTCCCGGTCCGGCGAATCGAGCGGCGGCCAGTCGGTCAGGGTGAAGTCCCGCTTCGGGGTCTCCTCCGTCGTGGTGGCGGCCGCCTCGGTCGTGGGTGCCGGCCAGCTGCGCCAGCGCTGCACGCTGAACGTCGCCATGAGCAGCAGCAGGCCGATCAGGAAGAGGGTGCCGTTCTCCACCGGCAGTTGCAGCGGCAGTGGGTCACCGAACACCTTCCAGCCGTCGGGGATGCGGTCGCGCATCGCGAACGGCGCCGCGAACATCCCGATGTACGGGATGACCAGCAGCAGCCCGGCCACCAGGGGACCGAGTGGCGAGATGCGCAGCGTGCCGAGCAGGCCCAGGAGGACGCCACCGACACCGAGGTAGACGGCCGGCTCGATCAGGTTGGCCGTGTTGAACGTACCGATCTCCGCCCAACGGCCGATCGTCCGGCTCGAACCGTCCTGCCCGAGCGTGACCAGCACCCAGGTGACGGGCGCCACCACCAACCCGGCGAGGAAGCTCCAGAGATGTCGCATCCGCGCACCGTACCGTTTTCGTCATGACCGAGCACCCCTCGACCACGCCGGCCGGCAAGCCGACGTCGTACTCCCGCGTCACCCTCAGCAAGATCATGACCGCCGTGGACGTCAACCTGTACGGCACCGTGCACGGCGGCGTCCTCATGAAGTTCGTCGACGACGTCGCCGGCGCCGCCGCCGCCCGGCACAGCGGCGGCACGGCGGTCACCGCCGCGATCGACGAGATCGTGTTCTCCGAGCCGGTCCGGGTCGGCGACCTGGTGCACGCGCACGCGCAGGTGAACTGGACCGGGCAGACCTCGATGGAGGTCGGCGTCCGGGTGGTGGCGGAGCGGTGGGACTCGGCCGAGGACGAGCCCATCGACGTGGCCACCGCCTACCTCGTGTTCGTGGGCGTCGACGTGGGCGGTGCGCCCCGCCAGGTGCGGCCGGTGCTGCCCGAGACCCCGGACGACGAGCGCCGCTACCGGGAGGCGGAGATCCGGCGCGCCCACCGCCTCGCCCGCCGCCGCGCGATCCAGGCGCACCGTGCGGCCTGACCGGCCGCTTCCCACACAGGGTGGCTGGTGGGGGTGTGGGCCGGGCACGCGTCGTCGGTGGCACCCGGTGCGCAGAATGGCGCTCTGAGGTAGGGCAAGATGGCGCCACGGCCCATTTCACAGTGTCGTGTCGGGGCCAGGGGAGGGTGGAGCAGTGGGTGACGTGCTGTGGACGCCGCCGGCGGACGTACGCGACCGGTCCCGCATCGGGGGCTACCTGCGGTGGCTGCGGGAGCACCGCGGCCTCGACTTCGCCGACTACGACGCGCTGTGGCGCTGGTCGGTCACCGACCTGGAGGCGTTCTGGCGCTCGATCTGGGACCACTTCGACGTGGTGGCGCACACACCGCCGACGGCCACGCTGAGCGACCGGGGCATGCCGGGGGCCCGCTGGTTCCCCGGCGCCACGCTCAACTACGCCGAGAACGTCCTGCGCATGCCCGGCCGGGCCGACGACGACCCCGTGGTCATCGCCCACGGCCAGACCCGCCCGCCGGTCACCCTGACCGCCGCCGAGCTGCGCGAGCAGGTGCGGCGGGTGGCCGCGGGGCTGCGCCGGCTGGGCGTCGGCGCCGGCGACCGGGTGGCGGCGTACGCGCCGAACATCCCGGAGACGTACGTGCTGCTGCTCGCCACGGCCAGCCTCGGGGCGATCTTCTCCTCCTGCGCGCCCGAGTTCGGCACCCGTAGCGTCACGGACCGGTGGCAGCAGATCGAGCCGACGGTGCTGGTGGCCGTGGACGGCTACCGGTACGGCCCGAAGGCGGTCGACCGGCGCGCCGAGGTGGCCGCCATCCGGGCCGCCCTGCCGTCGCTGACGCACACCGTCGGCATCGCGTACCTCGACCCGGCCGGCGCCCCGCCCGAGGACGCGATCGGCTGGGCAGAGCTGGCCGCGCCCACCGACGAGCCGCTGACCTTCGCTCCCGTGGCCTTCGACCACCCGCTCTACGTGCTCTACTCCTCGGGCACCACGGGGCTGCCCAAGCCGATCGTGCACGGGCACGGCGGGATCCTGCTCGAACACCTGAAGATGCTCGCCCTGCACCACGACCTCGGCCCGGCCGACCGGTTCTTCTGGTTCACCACCACCGGCTGGATGATGTGGAACTTCCTCGTCTCCGGGCCGGCCGTGGGCGCGGCGATCGTGCTCTTCGACGGCAACCCCGGCCACCCGGACCTGGGCGCCCTGTGGCGGCTGGCCGAGGAGACCGGCACCACGTACTTCGGCACCTCGGCGCCGTTCCTGCTGGCCTGCCGCAAGGCCGGGCTCGTGCCCCGGGAGATCGCCGACCTGTCCGCGCTGCGCGGCCTCGGCTCGACCGGCGCGCCGCTGCCCGCCGAGGGCTTCACCTGGGTGTACGAGGCCGTCGGCGACCGCCTCCAGCTCCAGTCCCTCTCCGGCGGGACCGACGTCTGCACCGGGTTCGTGGGCGGCGTGCCGCTGCTGCCGGTGCACGCCGGCGAGATCACCTGCCGGGCGCTCGGCGCGAAGGTGGAGGCCCGCTCCGCCGACGGCACCCCGGTCGTCGACCAGCTCGGCGAGCTGGTGATCACCGAGCCGATGCCGAGCATGCCGGTCGGCTTCTGGAACGACCCGGACGGGTCCCGCTACCGGGAGGCGTACTTCGACGTCTACCCCGGCGTCTGGCGACACGGCGACTGGATCACCATCAACTCCCGGGGTGGCTGCGTCATCACCGGGCGCTCCGACGCCACGCTCAACCGGGGCGGAGTGCGGCTCGGCACGGCCGAGTTCTACTCCGTGGTGGAGGGGCTGGATGAGGTCGTCGACTCGGTGGTCGTACACCTGGAGGACGACGAGGGCGGCGCCGGCGAGCTGCTGCTGTTCGTGGTCCTGGCCGAGGGGCTGGAGCTCGACGACGCGCTGCGCGGGAAGATCTGCCGCGAGCTGCGTACGGCGCTCTCGCCCCGGCACGTGCCCGACGAGATCCACCAGGTGCGCGCGGTGCCCCGCACGCTGTCGTCCAAGAAGCTCGAGGTGCCGGTCAAGAAGATCCTCACCGGCACCCCGGTCGATCGCGCGGCGGCCACGGGCGCCCTCGTCAACCCGGAGTCCCTGAGCGCCTTCGCCCAGCTGGCCCAACGCCGCGCCGCGCACGACGAACCCACCCCGACCGCCTGACCCGAAATCCCCGCCGATCTTGCACTTGCTGCCCCGACATAAGGGGCCTGTGCGGGCAAAGCGCGGGCACAAACTGCAAGATCGGCGGGGTCAGGGGAGGTCGCGCGTCACCTTCTCGGCCTCGCGGCGGGCGGGGAGGCGGGACTCGTCCACGTTGCCGCACAGGACGATGCTCGCCCCGGCCGCGAGCGGCGCGAGCAGCCAGTCCACCGGATCGGGGTGCCGGGCGGCGTCGACCAGGACCCGGTCACCGGAGGCGAGACCGGCCGCCGTGGCGCGGGCGCGCGCCTCGGCGAGCAAGTCCTGCTCGACCGGGCCGCCACCGCCGTACGGCGTGAAGTGGTCGCCGTGGCCGCGTACCTCGACCACGTAGTCGGCGAAGCCGGGCGGCACCTCCCGCAGCGGCAGCGCGAACGGGGCGAGGGCGAGCGCGTACCGCTCGCCGGCCGGCCAGGCGTCCGCCTCGCCGACCCGGTCGGCGGCCGCGAAGAGCACGTCGACGGGGCCGGGTGCCTCGGCCACCGTGAGCCCTGCCGACCAGCAGCCGAGCAGCACCGCGGCGGTCTGCCAGTGCGGAGGGAGCAGCACGCCCGCGCTGTCGTCGGGCCCGAGGGCGATCCCGTCGACGAGCAGGTTGCCGGTCTTGGCCACCCAGTTGGCCAGGGTGGCGCCGGAGAGTTCGGTCCGCTCGCCGGTGGCGTCGTCGTACCAGGTGAGCAACGGTCGGGTCGGGTCGGACGCCACCGCGTCGGCGAGGACCCGGGCAATGTTCTCGGCCATCGGCGCGAACGATACGCCCCCGCGGGCCGTACCCGATGGCGACGACAAGTCGGCGTACGGTCGGGTCGCAGTCAGCGTCCGGACCGGGCTCCGGCGTAGGCTTGCCCGGAGTGTTGTTCCCCACAGATCACCAGCTTCAAGGAGTCGCCCCGTGACCGCCGGTCGCCCGCCCCGCGTACTCATCGACGCCACGAGTGTCCCCGCCGACCGTGGCGGCGTCGGTAGATACGTCGATGGCCTCCTCGGCGCCCTCGGCAAGGTGTGCGGGTCGGGCGTGGAGCTGGCCGTCGTCAGCCTCCGCACCGACCTCGAGCGCTACACCCGGATGCTGCCCGGCGCGGAGATCATCCCCGCCCCGGCCGCCGTGGCGCACCGGCCGGCCCGGCTCGCCTGGGAGCAGACCGGCCTGCCGATGCTGGCCCAGCAGGTCGGCGCGCAGGTGCTGCACTCTCCCTTCTACACGTGCCCGCTGCGCGCGGGTTGCCCGGTCACGGTGACGGTGCACGACGCGACCTTCTTCACCGAACCGGAGCACTACGACAAGTCCCGCCGCACGTTTTTCCGCAGCGCGATCAAGACCTCGCTGCGCCGCGCCGACCGGGTGATCGTGCCGAGCAAGGCCACCCGCGACGAGCTGATCCGGCTGCTGGACGCCGACCCGACCCGGATCGACGTCGCCTACCACGGGGTCGACCACGCCGCCTTCCACGCGCCGACCGAGGAGGAGAAGGCCCGGGTACGCGCGCGGCTGGGGCTGGGCACCAGCAGCTACATCGCGTTCCTCGGGGCGAAGGAGCCGCGCAAGAACGTGCCCAACCTGATCCGCGGCTGGGCCCGGGCGGTCGCCGACCGGCCCAACCCGCCGGCGCTCGTGGTGGCCGGCGGTCAGGGGCACGACGACGACATCGACCGGGCGGTCGCCGAGGTGCCGTCGCACCTGCGGCTGCTGCGCCCGGGCTACCTGCGTTACGCGGACCTGCCCGGCTTCCTCGGCGGCGCGCTGGTGGCCGCCTACCCGTCCTACGGGGAGGGTTTCGGCCTGCCGATCCTGGAGGCGATGGCGTGCGCCGCGCCGGTGCTCACCACGCCCCGGCTCTCCCTGCCCGAGGTGGGCGGCGACGCCGTCGCGTACACCAGCGAGAGCCCGGACCAGATCGCCACCGACCTGGCGGCGCTCCTCGACGACGAGCCGCGCCGGTTGGCGCTGGCGAAGGCGGGCTTCGATCGGGCCAAGGAGTTCACGTGGGAATCCAGCGCCGAGGTGCACATCGCGGCGTGGAGCCGGGCCCGGTCCTGACGTCCGTCGAACCGCGCCTTCGCGCGTGCACGGTTCGGGCATGATGTGCTGATGCTCTACGCCGTCATCCCGGCGGGTGGCAGCGGCACACGGTTGTGGCCGCTGTCCCGCGCCGGCCACCCGAAGTTCCTCCACCCGCTCACCGGCACGCCCGCCTCGCTGTTGCAGGCGACTGTGGAGCGGCTGGCGCCGTTGACCACACCCGAGCGGACGCTCGTGGTCACCGGCGCCGCGCACGTGACGGCGGTGGCCCGGCAGCTCACCGGCCTGCCGGAGGAGAACATCCTGGTCGAGCCGTCGCCGCGGGACTCCTGCGCCGCGATCGCGCTGGCCGCCGCGGTGATCGCGCTGCGGGACGCGGACGCGGTGATGGGTTCGTTCGCCGCCGACCACCTCATCGGTGACGCACGGCGCTGGGCGGACACCGTGCGGGAGGCGATGCGCGGCGCCGAGCAGGGGCTGCTCATGACGGTCGGGATCACCCCGACCCGGCCGGAGACGGGCTACGGCTACCTGGAGTGTGGGGACCTGATCGACGGTGGCCCGCTGCGCATGGTCGCCGAGTTCAAGGAGAAGCCGGCCGCCGAGGTGGCCGAGGCGTACGTGCGGTCCGGCCGGCACCTGTGGAACGCGAGCATGTTCGTCTGGCGGGTGGACGTGTTCCTGGCCGAGCTGGCCCGGCAGCAGCCGGCCCTGCACGCCGGCGTCACCGCGATCGCGGCCGCCTGGGGCACCCCGGAGCAGGACGAGGTGCTGGGCGCGGTCTGGCCCACGCTGCCGAAGATCTCCGTGGACTACGCGGTGATGGAGGGCGCGGCGACGGCCGGGCGGGTCGCGACGGTGCCCGGCGACTTCGGCTGGAACGACGTCGGTGACTTCCACACCCTCGGCGACGTGCTGACGTCGGACCACACGGGCAACGTGGTGCTGGGCGCCGCGAAGCCGGGCGTCCTGCTGCGGGACAGCACGGGCCTGGTGGTCGTGCCGCACTCGGGTCGGCTGGTGGCCGCGCTCGGGGTGCATGACCTCGTGGTGGTCGACACCCCGGACGCCGTGCTGGTGTGCCCTCGGGACCGGGCGCAGGACGTGAAGGCCCTCGTCGACGAACTCAAGGAGCGGGGCGAAGAGGGCTACGTCTGAGCGCCGCCCGGGCCGGCGCGACGAGCTGGACGGTCCCGTTCGCCAGCGGCTCGGGCAACCGGTCCGGCGGGAACCAGCCGAGCGCGGTGGACTCGTCGCTGACCCGCTCCACCGCGCCGGCCGGTGCCAGGACGGCGAACCGGACGTCGTAGTGCAGTGAGCCGCCCTGGCAGGCGACGGGGTGGATGTCCACGTCGATCGGCACCGGGTCGATCCGCAGGCCGGCGATGCCGGACTCCTCGGTCGCCTCGCGCAGCGCGGCGCCGGCCAGCGTCCGGTCGCCGGCCTCGCAGTGCCCGCCGAGCTGCACCCAGCGGTGGAGCTTGCCGTGCAGGCAGAGCAGCACGCGGGTGCCGGTGGCGTCCAGCACGAGCGCGCTCGCGGTGACGTGGCCCGGCCGGTGCGCCCGGCTCATCGCCACCGGCCCCGCCGTGAGCAGGTCGAGTGTGCGCTCCCGGGCCTCGGCGGCGGCCGGGCTGGTCGGCTCCCAACCGGCCAGCAACGCGGTCGCGTCGGCGTGCAGCGCCGCGTACGTGTCGACGGGGTCGGCCGCCGGCGACCCGGCGGCGGGCGACGCGGGGCGGGACGGTGCGGGTGGGGCGTCGGGCATGCCGACACTGTACGAGCCGGCCTCGCCTACCCTGGCCGGGTGACCTTGCGACTCGTCGAGTTCGTCGTCGGCGGCAACGAGGCCAGCGACCTGCTTCCGGTCCGGTCTTCGGCGCTGCTGCGGGCCCACGGCGCCCGTCGCGGCTTCTGGACGGTGCTCGACGAGGGGCCGGTGGAGCGTTGCCTGGCCCTGCTGCTGGAGCGCGAGGACGGCGCGTGGATCGCCCACCACGTGGCCGCCGACGCCGGGGCCGAGAACGGCCGGACGGAGGACGGCGAGGCGCTGGCCCACCACGACGGCTGGGTGTACGTCTTCGGCTCGCACTTCGGCTCGAAGGCGGGCCCGCTGAGGCCCCGGCGGGCGTTCGTGGCCCGATTCCGGGAGGAGGACGCGGCGACCGGCGTGCTGCCGGTCCGGGTGGTCCGCAACCGGTTCCGGCTGCACCGGGCGGTCAACGACGCGCTCGCCGGCTCGGCGCTCGTCCCGCTGCCTCCCGGCGAGCGGGTGCGGGCCCGCTTCATCGTGGAGACGCTGGCCCGGGGCACCGCCCGGCAGAAGAGCTGGGTCAGCCGGCTGACCCAGGACGACCTGCCGCTGAACGTCGAGGCGGCCGCGTTCACCCCGACCGGGACGGTGCTGCTGGGGCTGCGCTTCCCGGTCACCGCGGACGGCGAACCGATCCTGGTGGAGCTGGCGGGTGTGCCGGACATGTTCGACGCCGAGCCGGCCTGGCCGCGGGCCGTCGGGGCGTACGCGATCACCGGTGTGACCCCGCCCGGGGCGCTCACCGGCTTCCGGGCCGTCGCCCCGGTGCCCGACGGCGGGTACGCGGCCGTGATCGGGTCGATCGACGCGCTCGGCAAGGGGTCGGTGCTGCTCGACGACCACCCCATGGGCGGGGACGTCACGTCACGGCACATCCGTTTCCGCGCGCCGGACCCCGGTACGCCGGAGGTGTCCGCGCGCGCGGCTCACCTGCTCACCGCCGAGCTGGTCGCGGACCTCGCGCCGTTCCACCACGTGGAGGGGCTCGCGGAGCTGGACGGGAGCTGCTTCTACGTCACGGACGAGGACCACCGCGTGGCGCTCTGGGTGGGTTGACCACGCCGCCCGCCCGGCTCCTCGGGGCGGTGGGACGGCCGGGCGGCACCCCTGCGGTGCATAGGGCCGCAGACCCTCGTGGTGCCGCCCGGTCGCCGGTCCTCCCCGGCCCCGGTGCCCGGATGCCGTGCGCGGACGACGCGCCGACACCGGTGGGCACTGGAAGCATGCCCAACCGGGCCGGTGAACGTCGAGGTTTTTCAGCTCACGCTTAAAGATGGAGATAAGTGCCGGCCGGTAGAGTGCAAACGGTCGCCGGGCACCCCCATGCCGGGCGAGCGGGAGCGCGACATGTTGAAGATTTACTTTTCGGGTGAGGACGTACTGCGGACACGGGTCGCCCCGGCCGCCGACCCGGTCTGGGAGCTGATCCTCAGCCTGCACCTGCTGCAGGGCCGCAGCCGGGATCCGATGATGACCACCTGGCGTCGCAGCGTGGCCCGTGGCCTGCGCCAGGAGAACGCCTCCGACCAGTTCCGCCTCCTGTTCGCGCTCAACCCGCCCCGCGGCTACTTCCCGGACTTCCTCACCCCGTACGCCAGCCTCGGCGGCTTCGAGGCGGGGCTGGACGCCGTCCGGAGCACCCCCACACCGCTGCTGCACCACGACCTGACCGTGCTCGCCGGGGAGAACGCGTTGCCCTCGTCCGCGTCGGCGCTCGCCCGGGGCGAGGCGGACGTCCTGCGGCAGCTCACCGACTCGATGGAGCAGTACCGGACGGTCGCCATCAACCCGTACTGGGGGCGGATCCAGGCGGCCGTGGAGGCCGACCGGACGCGGCGGGCGCGGGCCCTGCTCGACGGCGGTGTGGAGGGGCTGCTGGCCAGCCTGCGGCCGGCCATGCGGTGGGACTCGGGCGTGCTGGAGGTGCGCGACTACCCGGACAGCCGTGAGTTGCACCTCGACGGCCGGGGTCTGCTGCTGGTGCCGTCGTTCTTCTGCGCGCGTACGCCGGTGGCGCTGCTCAACCCGGCGCTGCCCCCGGTCCTCGTCTATCCCGTGGACCGGCTCGGTGGGCTGCTTCCGTCGCCCGGCGAGGGCGGTGGGCCCGCGCCCGGTCGGGAAGCGCTCGCCGCGCTGCTGGGGCGGACGCGGGCGGCCGTGCTGGAGGTCAGCGACGACGGCTGTACGACCGGAGAGGTGGCCCGCCGGTTGAACATCTCGGCCGCGGCGGCCAGTCAGCACACCGCCGTGCTGCGCAACGCCGGGCTCCTGGTCAGCCAGCGCGACCGCAACACGGTCCTGCACACCCTGACCCCGCTGGGCCGAGCGATGCTGGACGCCTGACCGGCGGAGGTCTGCTTTCCGCGGTGATCATGAAGTTATTGCCCCGACACGCCGTGCCGGGAGGCAATAACTTCATGATCACCGGGGTGAGCCGGCGAGCCGGGGCGCGCCGGCGCCGCGCGGTGCCGGCCGGGGTGCCCGGTTACAGCGCCAGGGCGGCGCTCGCCGTGCTGGCGCTGGGCGGTGGCAGGAGCACCGAGGGGATCCCCTCGACGGCCAGGGCGATGCGCAGCCGGTGCAGGTCCGCCCCGAAGCGGACCAGGTCGCTCGGGTCCACCGGGGTCGGCGGGGAACCGAGCACCAGCGCGGTCGCCTCCTGCGGCCAGCCGGGCACCGCGGCGACCAGGCCGGCGCGTACGTCGTCGGCGACGAGCGTGAACACCGTGCCGGGCGCGACCACGTCGGCCACCGCGTCGATGGCCCGCTGGATCGCCGCCGGGTCGGCCGGCGTCGGGCCCGGACCGTCGGGCAGGGTCGCGGCGGCGGCCAGACCGGCGGCCCGCGCCTCGGCGGTACCGAGGGAGAAGAGGTCCTGCGCGGCGTCCCGGACCAGCGCCGAGGCGCCGGCGCCGCCGTCGGAGGTGGCGGTCAGGTAGCCGCGGACCACGGCCACCGGCACCTGGTCGATCTTGCCCTTGATCAGTTCCCCGGCGGCGGCAAGCTCGTCGACGACCGCCATCTGGGTCACCTGGAGTTCGTTGCCGTACGGGTCGAACTCGCCCCGGTGGTCGCGGATGGCGTCCATGCCGGCCACTCCGAGCGCCACGTCGGTGAGCCCGTTGCGCCACGGCCGGCCCATGGTGTCGCTGACGATCACCGCCACGTCCCGGTCGAAACGCTCGCGCAGCGCGGTGCGCAGCGCCCGGGCCGAGGCGTCCGGATCCTTCGGCAGCAGCACGAGGCGGGTCTTGTCGACGTTCGAGGCGTCGATGCCGGCGGTGGCCATCACGAAGCCGTGGTGGGTCTGCACGATCCGGGTCGTACCCCGGCTGGCCACCACCCGGGCCGTCTCCGCGGCCAGCACCTCGTCCCGCGCGGCCTGCCGCTCGGGGCCGTCCGCCGGGACGTCCACGAGCCGCCCCTCCGCCTTCGAGACGATCTTGCTGGTCACCACCAGCACGTCGCCGTCGCGCAGCCAGGGCGCCGCGGTGGCGATCAGCGCCGCCAGGTCGTCACCCTCGGACACGTGGCCGATGCCCAGCACCGGCAGGATCTCCAGCTTCACCGCAACTCCACCGCGGCCCGGACCATCGTCGCCGTCGCCGCCTCGTCTGTCATCCGCAGCGGTACCGCGCGGACCGTCACCTCGGGCACCAGCGTGCCCTCGTCCTCCTCGGCCACCAGCCAGCCGTCCAGCAGGCCGCCCGCCGACCGGCCGCCGTAGAGGCCGCCCACCCCGGCCGCGCTGCACTCGACGCCGAGCACGGCCAGGCAGCGGTCGGCCATCCCGCGCACCGGGGCGCCACCGATGATCGGCGAGACGCCGACCACCGGGGCGGGGCCGTCGGTCACCGCCTCGCGCAGGCCCGGCACGGCCAGCACCGGCGCGATGCTCACCACCGGGTTGCTGGGCGCGACCAGCACGACGTCCGCCGAACCGATGGCGTCCAGCACGCCGGGGGCCGGCTTGGCCGTCTCCGCGCCCACGAACACGAACCGGTGGGTGGGGATCTCGGCCCGGTGCCGTACCCACCACTCCTGGAAGTGGATCGCCCGCTGGCCGCCGTCGAGGTCGACCACCGCGTGCGTCTCGAGCCGGTCGTCCGTGGCCGGCAGCAGGCGTACGCCGGGCTGCCAGCGGGTCGCCAGCGCCTCGGTCAGCGCGGAGAGCGGGTAACCGGCGTTGACCATGGTGGTGCGCACCAGGTGGGTGGCGATGTCCTTGTCGCCGAGGCCGAACCAGGTCGGCTCCGCACCGTACGCGGCCAGCTCGGACTTGACCGTCCAGCTCTCGCCGACGCGGCCCCAGCCCCGCTCCGGGTCGGCGCCGCCGCCGAGGGTGTACATCACGCTGTCCAGATCGGGGCAGACCTTGAGGCCGTGCAGCCAGAGGTCGTCGCCGACGTTGACTACGGCGGTCACCTCGGCGCCCACCTCGCGGGCGTACGCGCGTACGCCGACCAGGAACCGGGCGCCTCCGATGCCGCCCGCGAGAACCACGATGCGCATGACGACCATCCTCGCGCACGCGACGCCTGCGGTCCGCCGGTGGCCGGGGAGACTAGGCTCACGTCGGCAACTGTCCGCTTTCGCCCAAGGGGGAGCTCGTGACCAGCCCCGCCGAGCCCACGTCCGCAGACGCGACAAAGGCCCGCCAGCTGACCAAGCCGCTACGCGAACTGGCCGCCTTCGTGCTGCTCGGCGCGAACGCCGTGCTGCTCTTCGTCGCTCTGATCCGGCTGCTGACGCCCGCCGGATTCGGAGACTTCACCGACCGCGCGGGCAGCACCTACCTCGATTTCGTCGGCCTGGAGCCGACGGTGCTGCCGCTGCTGGCGGTGCTGCTGGCCACGCACATCACGCCGGTGCTGTCGCAGGCGAAGACGATCACCCAGGTGGCGCTGGCGGAGTACGCCGTGGGCGTGCTGTTCGGCGCGTTGACGTTCCTCATCTGGATGGTCGGCCGGCTGGCCGACGGTGAGGTGCTGGACGCGCTGCTCGGCCTGCTCACCCGGCTGGCCTGGCTGGCGATCTTCGCGGTCGCCGCCTTCGCCGTCTACACGATCTGGCGGGCGATGTACTACGTGCCGAAGCCCAAGCCGCAGCCGGGCGTCTACGGCTCCCCGCAGCCCGGCTGGCCGCAGCAGCCGGGCGGTTGGCCGGGCGCCGGCCAGCCCGGTGCCCACCCGGCTCCCGGGCAGCCCCAGGGGTACCCGGCCCCCAACCAGCCCGGCGGCTGGGCGGCGCCGAGCCAGCCCGGCGGCTACCCGGTGACCCCGCACGCCGGCCAGCCCGGGGCGTACGGCCAGCCGACCCCGCCGTTCGGCGGCGCCCCGCAGTCGGCGCCGCCGTTCAACCCCGCGCCGCAGTCCGCCCCGCCGGCCAACACGGCCCCGCCCTCGGCGCCGCCGTTCGGGCAGCCGCCGTCGGCCGACCCGACGCAGGCCATCCCGCGCCAGCCGGCCGAGCCCACCCAGGCCATCCCGCGGCCGACGGATGGCGAGAGCGACCGCACGCAGCACATCAACCCGGGCGAGGACCCCGACGCACGGCGCTGACCCACTCGTCGGCACCGCCCGTGCGGCCCGCGCCGGCGTACGCAGTTTCACGGGAATAGTGGCTTCCCCGCGGCGGGAGGCCACTATTTCCATGAAAGAACCTCGACCGGGCGTGCGCCGCGCCTCGACCGGCCGTGCGCTGCGCCTCGACCGGCCGTGCGCTGCGCCTCGGCGGGCGCCCGACGGCCCGTGGTGGTGCGGGCGTGACAGGTGTGGTTGCCCACGGTCCGGGCGGAGGCGGCGGCGCCGCGCCGCTCACGTCCTAGGCTGAGCGGATGGTTGATCGCACCAACTCCGGCCCCACCGAGGCGAGCGTGCGCAGGGCCCTGCGCCGGGCCGCCACCGGCCGGGCGCTGGACGTCGACGAGGCCACCGCGCTGCTGGGCGCGCGCGGCGACGCCCTCGACGAACTGCTCGGCATCGC
The DNA here is from genome assembly GCF_003626655.1 of Micromonospora costi. Lineage (GTDB taxonomy): Bacteria > Actinomycetota > Actinomycetes > Mycobacteriales > Micromonosporaceae > Micromonospora > Micromonospora costi. Next base: position 1,547,266 of record NZ_RBAN01000001.1, on the reverse strand, counting down.
CGGCGGCATCCGCGACGCCGGGCTGCGCGAGGCCGGGCGGCCGGGCGTCGTCACGTACTCGAAGAAGGTCTTCATCCCGCTGACCCGGCTGTGCCGGGACCGGTGCCACTACTGCACCTTCGCCACGGTGCCGCACCGGCTGCCGGCCGCCTACCTGGAGAAGGACGAGGTCCTGGCGATCGCCCGGGAGGGCGCGGCGCAGGGCTGCAAGGAGGCGCTGTTCACCCTCGGTGACCGGCCGGAGGAGCGCTGGCCGGCGGCCCGGCGCTGGCTGGACGAGCGGGGCTACGACTCCACCCTGGACTACGTCCGCGCCTGCGCGGTGGCGATGCTGGAGGAGACGGGCCTGCTGCCGCACCTGAACCCGGGCGTGCTCTCCTGGTCGGAGCTGCAACGGCTCAAGCCGGTCGCGCCGAGCATGGGGATGATGCTGGAGACCACGGCGACCCGCCTCTGGTCCGAGCCGGGCGGCCCGCACTTCGGTTCGCCGGACAAGGAGCCGGCGGTACGGCTCCGGGTGCTCGACGACGCCGGCCGGGTCGGCGTGCCGTTCACCACCGGGATCCTCATCGGCATCGGCGAGACCCACGCCGAGCGGGTGGACTCCCTCTTCGCGATCCGTCGGACGCACCGGGAGTACGGCCACCTCCAGGAGGTGATCGTGCAGAACTTCCGCGCCAAGCCGGACACGGCGATGCGCGGCATGCCGGACGCGGAGCTGCACGACCTGGCGGCCACGGTCGCGGTGGCCCGGGTGCTGCTCGGCCCCCGGGCGCGCATCCAGGCCCCGCCGAACCTCATCGAGGGCGAGTACGACCTGCTGCTGCGCGCGGGCATCGACGACTGGGGCGGTGTCTCGCCGCTCACCCCCGACCACGTGAACCCCGAGCGTCCCTGGCCGCACCTGGACGACCTGGCGCGGCGTACGGCGGAGGCCGGCTTCACGCTGCGCGAGCGGCTCACCATCTACCCGGAGTACGTGCGGGCCGGCGACCCGTGGCTCGATCCGCGCCTGCTGGCGCACGTGAGCGCGCTGGCCGACCCGGAGACCGGGCTGGCCCTCGAGGACGCCCGCCCCGAGGGCCGGCCGTGGCAGGAGCCGGAGGAGGTCTTCGGCGGGCGGACCGACCTGCACGTCACCATCGACACCACCGGCCGGACGGGTGACCGGCGGGGTGACTTCGACAGCGTCTACGGCGACTGGGCGGAGGTGGCCACGAAGGTGACGGCCGCGCCGGCCGCCGCCGGCGACCACGACCTGCGGGCCGGGCTGCGGCTGGCCGCCGACGACCCGGCCGCCCTGCTGGACCCGCGGCACACCGACGCCGCGCTGGCTCTCTTCGGCGCGGATGGTCCGGCGCTCGACGAGCTGTGCCGCCTCGCCGACGACGTGCGCCGGGCGACCGTCGGCGACGACGTGACCTACGTGGTGAACCGGAACATCAACTTCTCCAATGTCTGTTACGTGGGCTGCCGGTTCTGTGCGTTCGCGCAGCGCGAGCGGGACGCGGACGCGTACCGGCTCTCGGTCGACCAGGTCGCCGACCGGGCGGAGGAGGCGTGGGCGGCCGGCGCGACCGAGGTGTGCCTCCAGGGCGGCATCGACCCGAAGATGCCGGTGACCGGGTACGCGGACATCGTCCGCGCGATCAAGGCGCGGGTGCCGGAGATGCACGTGCACGCGTTCTCGCCCATGGAGATCGTGACCGCCGCCGCGAAGGCGGGGGTGCCGGTGCGGGAGTGGCTGACCCAGCTGCGCGAGGCGGGGCTGGACACCATCCCGGGCACCGCCGCCGAGATCCTCGACGACGAGGTCCGGTGGGTGCTCACCAAGGGCAAGCTGCCGGCCGCCGCCTGGGTCGACGTGGTGAGCACCGCCCATGAGCTGGGCATCCGGTCCAGCTCCACGATGATGTACGGACACGTCGACCACCCGGGGCAGTGGTTGGCCCACTTCCGGGTGCTGGCCGGGGTGCAGGACCGCACCGGCGGGTTCACCGAGTTCGTGGCGCTGCCGTTCGTGCACACCAACGCGCCGATCTACCTGGCCGGCATCGCCCGTCCCGGCCCGACGTGGCGGGAGAACCGGGTGGTGCACGCCATGGCCCGGCTGCTGTTGCACGGCCGGATCGACAACATCCAGTGCTCGTGGGTGAAGCTCGGCGACGCCGGCACGGTGGCGATGCTCCAGGGCGGCTGCAACGACCTGGGCGGCACGCTCATGGAGGAGACCATCTCCCGCATGGCCGGCTCGGCCAACGGGTCGGCCCGTACCGAGGAGCAGTTGCGGGGCATCGCGGCGGCGGCCGGGCGGCCGGCGCGACGGCGGACGACCGCGTACGGGCACGCCACCCGCTGAGATCGAACCTTTCCGCGCCGCCGGCCGTACCACCGCACGCCGGCGGCGGCGTGGCGAGAACCGCCGCCGGCACTCCACGTGGGGCCGGCGGCGGCGACGTCCGGGGCGGGCCCCGTCCGCCCCCGCGGGCTCTCCCGCGCCGCCGGAAAGGTTGCCATGACCAGTGACGAGCGGACGCGGCGCTGGCCGCGCCTGACCCGCCGGCAGACGCTCACCGCGGCGGCGAGCGCGACACTCGGCGCCGCCGCGCTCACCGTGCCCGGCCTGTCGGCCGCGCAGAACACCGGGCGCGACGCGACCGCGGCCGAGGAGCCCATCATCGTGCACCTGCGTGACGCCGCCAACGGGACCATGGACGTCTTCGTCGGCACGTCCCGCATCGAGGTCCGCGACCGCGGCCTGGCCGAGCGGCTGCGGCGCGCCGCCCGCCGCTGACCACGAGCCCGTCGCAGTTCCCGGCCCGTCGCGGCCCTTCCGGCGCCCGACCGGCCGTCGAACCCGTCCCCGCAAAGGTTGGTCCGTCATGTCTTCCCACCGCGAGGCCCCGGAAATAGCCAAGGATCCGGTCGCCGATTCCGCCGACCTGTACGCGTTCGTGAGCCCCGACCGCCCCGACTCCGTGACGTTGATCGCCAATTACGTGCCGCTGCAACGTCCGTCGGGCGGCCCGAACTTCTTCGAGTTCGGCGACGACGTGCGCTACGAGATCCATGTCGACAACGACGGCGACGCGCGGCCCGACGTCACCTACCGCTTCGAATTCACCACCGAGGTCACCAATCCGAACAGCTTTCTCTACAACACGGGTCCCATCGAGTCGCTGGACAGCGGCAACTGGAACCGGCGGCAGTTCTACAGCCTGACGCGGGTGGCCGACGGGCGGGAGCACCGGCTCGCGCACCGGCTGCCGTGCCCGCCCTGCAACGTCGGCCCGCTCTCCACGCCCGCGTACGCCGAGCTGGCCCGCCAGGCCACCTTCCGCCTCTCGACCGGGGAGCGGGTCTTCGCCGGCCAGCGGGCCGACGGCTTCTTCGTGGACCTGGGTGCGGTGTTCGACCTGGGCACCCTGCGCCCCTTCCAGCAGCTGCACGTGGCCGGCCGGAAGGTGTTCCGCGTCGAGGGGGAGCCGGTCAACGCCACCGACCGGATGAACGTGCACAGCATCGCGCTCCAGGTGCCGTTCGACCGGGTGCGCCGCCCGGCGGCCCGGTACGGGGTGGGGGACCCGGCCTCGGTGATCGGGGTGTGGACGACCGCCTCGCGTCGGCAGGTCCGGGTGCGGGGCGGCGACGCGGGCACCGACGTGGCCACCGGCCCGTACGTGCAGGTGTCCCGGCTGGGCAACCCGTTGTTCAACGAGGTCATCGTGCCGATGTCCAGAAAGGACCTGTGGAACTCGTTGCCACCGTCGGAGGACAAGCGGTTCGCCCGCTTCGTCGAGCAGCCGGAGCTGGCGGCGCTGCTGCCGGCGCTCTACCCGGGCGTCTTCCCCAACCTGGCCCGGCTCACGAAAGCGAAGACGGCCCGGGCGGACCTGGTGGCGTTGCTGCTCACCGGTCTGCCGTCCGGGTTGGTCGACGGTTTCACGAACGCGACCGGTGAGGTCCAGGCCGACCTGCTGCGGCTGAACACCGCGATCCCGCCCAGCTCCCGGTCGGACCGCTTCGGTGTGCTCGGCGGCGACCTGGCCGGTTTCCCCAACGGCCGCCGGGTCGGCGACGACGTGGTCACCGTGGCGCTGCGGGCGATCGCGGGGCTCACCGTGCCGCTGGTGGACCGGGCGTTCCGGCCGGACGCGGCGGCGGCCACGGTCACCCCGGGTCTGAGCGCCGCCGACGTGACCGCGCCGTTCCTCGACCGGTTCCCGTATCTGGGTGTGCCGTACGACGGTGTCACGAGCCCGGCGGCGGCGTGACGGCGCCGGGCGGGCACCGGCACGCGTACGGGCCGACGGGGACGGGAAGCGTCGTGCTGGAACTGGGCGGCGACACGGGAGCGCTGATCATCCACACCGGACCGGATCTGCACGGCACCGAGATCGAGATCAGCCCCGCCGGCCGGGGCGGCGTGCCGCGTACGCACGCCGCGGTCCGTGAGCGCCGGGCCCGCGACCGCACCTTCCACAGTGCCGTCTACCCGGACCTTCCCGCCGCCGTCTATACCGTTTGGTGGGACGAGCGGACGCCGGCCGGGTCTATCCGGGTGACCGGTGGGGCGGTGGCGGAGTTCGTCTGGCCGACCAGCGCCCGTGCGGGCCCGCGCTGACACCCGGACCGGCTCCGGCCACCGCGCCCTGTCCACATTGTGGGCAGGGTGCGGTCGTGGCCGGCCGCTCGACAGGCGGTCCGGCCCGACTCGCGTTAACCTGTGCCCCACCAAGATCAGCATTGCTGTCGGGGGTCGCCGCCACGGCGTTCCGTCGACGCCCGAGCGGCCGGAGGGGGAGCGCCACGGCAGAAATCTCCGGCAACTCGCCGGAGAGGGCGTTACTCGGTCGGGGTCTGAATCGATAGGGCAGGTTGCGAGGGCCGGGTGGCCGGATGGCCGTCCGGGGCGTGTCGGGAGGGCGACTCCATTATCAAGTTCGGCTTGACGGCGCACGCATTACACGCGTGTAATTTGAATGGGGTTGTTCGCACGGAACGCATCAAAAGGGGACCGGACGGACAAGCACGCCTTTCGCGTGGGGGGTTGCAGCGGCGATGACGCCGGTGCGCGACAAGGAGGCAATTGATGGACGGCCAGCTTGAGGTGGCCGACCTGCTCGGAAACGCGCCGGAGTGGCAGGAGCGGGCGCTGTGCTCGCAGACCGATCCGGAAGCGTTCTTTCCCGAGAAGGGCGGCTCGACCCGTGAGGCGAAGCGGATCTGCTCGCGTTGCGAGGTCAAGACGGAATGCCTCGAATACGCTCTCGGTCACGACGAGCGGTTCGGGATCTGGGGCGGCCTCTCCGAGCGGGAGCGGCGGAAGCTGAAGCGGCGGGCCGCCTGACACGACGCCGGGCGCGGGCGGTGGGGGCCGCCCGGCTCAGGTGTCGGACAGCGGATCGACGCGGTCGGGGTCCCGTGGGGGCGGGACCCGTCAGGCCAGTTCGTCCGGGTCGACGCCGAGCAGGTTCGCGACCTGCTCGATGATCACGTCGTGCACCAGGTCCGCGAGATCCTCGCGGTCCATCGCGCGGAATTCGAGCGGCCGGCGGTAGAGCACGATCCGGGGCGGGATCTCCTGGCGGCCCGGCCGTCCCGGCAGCAGGCGGGCCAGCGGCACCTCGCCGTCCTCCAGCACGTCGGAGTCGTAGACGTTCAGCTCGGGCGGCACGTCCTCCACCGCGAACTCGACCCCGGCCAGTTCCTTCGCGAACCGCCGCTCCAGCGTCTCGACGGTGTCGAGGACCAGGTCGTCGAAGACCTCGGCCTTGGTGCGGGCCAACGGCACGGTGGCCGGTACCAGCCGTCCGCGCAGGCCGCGCCCGTGGCGGTCGCGGTGGGCGCGCCGGCCGGAGCCGGGGCGGCGGTGTTCCGGGCTCGTCATGAGGCACAGGGTAGCCCGCGAGCCGGCCTGGCCTGCGGCAGCGCCGGCGGTCGGGCGCGCCGGAGCGCCGACGGCGTGTCGGGGCGGGCGAATTGTGATCACCACGACGGGCGTGTCGTAACGCGAACCGGTGCGCCGGACCCGGTAATGGAGATACCCTGCCGCCGTGAGGTCACCACGGCGCTGCTCCCGTAACGGCTGCCCCCGGCAAGCGGTCGCCACATTGACCTATGTCTACAACGAGTCGACCGCCGTGGTCGGCCCCCTGGCGGCCTTCGCGGAACCGCACACGTACGACCTCTGCGAGCCCCACGCCCGCACACTCACGGCCCCTCGGGGCTGGGACGTCGTACGCCACGAGGGCGAGTTCGAGCCCCCGCCACCCACCACCGACGACCTGGTCGCCCTGGCCGAGGCGGTCCGCGAGGCCGCCCGCCCGGCGCCACGCCCGCCGGAGGACGACGACCCGCAGGCGCACGCGACCGGCCGTCGCGGCCACCTCCGGGTCATCCCGCCGAACCGCTGACCCGCCCAGGGTCAGCCGAGCGGCACCTGCACCGCCACGTCGTGCCGCGGGTAGTAGCTCTCCACCTGGTCCGCGCCGTACTTGTCGCGGAACATCGCCACGATGTGCTCCACCCGGTCCGCCTCGGTGATCGGGGTGACGCTCGCGCTCACCGCCGTACCGTTCGCGGCCACCTGGATCATCGGCGTCCGGCGGACGTTCTTGTACCACTGGCTGTCCGACCCGGTGACCGGCACGAGGAACATGCTCTCCTCCTCCTGCACGAACCACACCGGGTGGGAGATCTGCCGTCCGCTCCGGCGGCCGGTCACGGTGATCTCGACCTCGCGCTCGCCGGCGAACGCGTCCCGGGCTGCCTCCATGCTCACGTTGGCCTCCGTCACGAGCCTCGACCTGCTCCTGCCTGCCAGGCTAGGGAGCCGGACGCCCGCACGGTGCCGGTTCCCGCACACCCGCCCGGCCGTCAGTGGCCGAGGAAGCGGCCGAACAGCGCCGCGCGCCGCGACGGGCGGCCGGTGCGGGCCTCGGCCGCGTCGGCCGAGAACATCACCCGCAGGCCGGCGTTGACCGCGAGCCAGCGCAGCGGTTCCGGCTCCCAGCGCGGTGACCGGTGCCCCACCCACGGCAGCGCCGTGAGGTCGCTCTCCGCGCCGAGGATCAGGTCGGCGAGCGTACGGCCGGCGAGGTTCGTGGTCGAGACCCCGTCGCCGACGTACCCACCCGCCCAGGCGAGCCCGGTCGCCCGGTCCAGCCCGACCGACGCCGACCAGTCCCGGGCCACCCCGAGCGGCCCGCCCCATTGGTGGGTCACCGCCACGTCCGGCCCGAGCACGGGAAAGAGCTCGCCCAGCGTACGGCGCAGCGCCGCGAAGACCGCCGGCTCCCGGTCGTAGCCGGACCGGACCCGGGACCCGAAGTGGTACGGCGCGCCGCGCCCGCCGAAGGCGAGCCGGCCGTCCGCGGTGCGCTGCCCGTAGATGACGACGTGCCGGTGGTCGGAGAACGTCTCCCGCTCGGCCAGCCCGATCCGCGCCCAGGTCTCCGCCGGCAGCGGCTCGGTGGCCACCATCAGCGAGTAGACGGGCACCACGGCCCGCCGCTGCCCGGGCAGTTGCGGCGTGTAGCCCTCGGTGGCCCGGACCACGACGGGTGCGCGTACCCGGCCGGCGGGGGTCACCGCGGCCCCCGGCCGGATCTCGTGGACGGGGGTCCGCTCGTGGATGGTCACCCCGAGGCGTTCCACCGCCCGCGCGAGGCCCCGCACCAGCTTCGCCGGGTGCACGGCGGCGCAGTGCGGGGTGTACGTCCCGCCGCGTACACCCTCGGCGGCGCAGCGGGCGGCGGCCTCGCCGGCGTCGAGGAGCGCGAGGTCCTCCGGGCCGAAGCCGAACGCCCGCGCCTCCTCGACGGCGGCGCGGGCCCGGCCGAGCTGGGCGTCCGTGCGGGCGAGCACCACGGTGCCGCCGGACGCCCAGTCGCAGTCGATGCCCTCGGCCGCGACGGCCCGCCCCACCTCCCGTACGGTCGCCTGCATGGCCCGCTGCACGGCGGTCGCCGCCTCCCGGCCGTGCCGACGGGCCAGGCCGGTGAGCGAGGTGGGGAACAGGGCGGAGCACCAGCCGCCGTTGCGGCCGGACGCCCCGTACCCCGCGATCTCCCGTTCGAGCACCACGATCCGCAGCGCCGGGTCGGCTCTGGCCAGGTAGTACGCCGTCCACAGCCCGGTGTAGCCGGCCCCGACGATCACCACGTCCGCGTCGGTGTCGCCGGGCAGCGGTGGCCGCGCCGCCAGCGGCTCGTCCACGGTGGACAGCCAGTACGACAGCTCCCGGTAGGGCACGGCGGTCAGAGCCGTCGCCACGCCTCGGTGAGCACGGCGCGCAGGATCTGTTCGATCTCGTCGAACTGCCGCTGGTCGGCGATCAGCGGCGGCGCGAGCTGCACCACCGGGTCGCCACGGTCGTCCGCGCGGCAGTACAGACCCGCCTGGAAGAGCGCGGTCGAGAGGAAGCCGCGCAGCAGCCGTTCCGACTCGGCGTCGTCGAACGTCGCCTTGGTGTCCTTGTCCTTGACCAGCTCGATGCCGTAGAAGTAGCCGTCGCCCCGGACGTCGCCGACGATGGGCAGGTCGTGGAGCTTCTCCAGCGTGGCGCGGAACGCGGCTTCGTTGGCCCGGACGTGCCCCACCAGGTCCTCCCGCGCGAAGACCTCCAGGTTGGCCAGCGCCACGGCGCAGGACACCGGGTGGCCGCCGAAGGTCACGCCGTGGGCGAACATGCCGGTCTCGGTGAGGAACGGCTCCATGAGCCGGTCGCTGGCGATCATCGCGCCGAGCGGGGCGTACCCGGAGGTGATGCCCTTCGCCGTGGTGATGATGTCCGGCTGGTAGCCGTAGCGGACGGCGCCGAAGTACTCGCCGAGCCGGCCCCAGGAGCAGATGACCTCGTCGGAGACGAGCAGCACGTCGTACGCGTCGCAGATCTCCCGGACCCGCTCGAAGTAACCGGGCGGCGGCGGGAAGCAGCCGCCGGAGTTCTGCACCGGCTCCAGGAAGACCGCCGCGACCGTGTCCGGCCCTTCCCGCTCGATCGCCCGGGCGATCTCGTCGGCGGCCCACCGGCCGAACGCCTCCGGCGAGTCGCCGTGCTCCGGCGCCCGGTAGAAGTTGGTGTTCGGCACCTTGATGCCGCCGGGCACCAGCGGCTCGAAGTCGCTCTTGATGCCGGGGAGGCCGGTGATGGACAGGGCGCCCATCGAGGTGCCGTGGTAGGCGATGTACCGGCTCACGACCTTGTGCTTGGTCGGCTGGCCGGTCCGCTTGAAGTACGCGCGGGCGAGCTTCCACGCCGCCTCGACCGCCTCGGAGCCGCCGGTGGTGAAGAAGACCCGGTTCAGGTCGCCCGGCGTCAGCGCGGAGATCTTCTCGGCCAGCTCGACCGCCTTGGGGTGGGCGTAGGACCACAGCGGGAAGTACGCCAGCTCGGCCGCCTGCTTGGCGGCCGCCTCGGCCAGCTCGGTGCGGCCGTGGCCGGCGTTGACGACGAACAGGCCGGCGAGCCCGTCCACGTAGCGGCGTCCCTGGGAGTCCCAGACGTACGCGCCCTCGCCGCGCACGATGGTCGGCACCTCGGAGTTCGCGTAGCTCGCCATCCGGGTGAAGTGCATCCAGAGGTGGTCGGTGACGTTGGCCATGTCAGCCCCATCGGTCACGGGCCGGTCGGGGGGTCGTACCGGCCGCTCTGCCCACGGTTATCGCACAGCCGGACCGCGGCTGGCAAGTGTGATCGGTGGCGCTAAGCCGATATGGCAACGAATTCTGCTAGGTGGCGCTAGGGTGGCAACGGATTCCGTACCCCCGGGAAGGGTCAGGCCGTACCCCAGGTGTAGGTCTGCTTGCGGAGCTTGAGGTAGACGAACGCCTCGGTGGAGAGCACGCCCTCGACGGCCCGCAGCCGTTGCAGGATCTCCAGCAGGTGGTCGTCGTTGCGGCACACGACCTCGGTGAGCAGGTCGAACGAGCCGGCGGTGATCACCACGTAGTCGACCTCCTCCAGCTCGGCCAGCCGGTCGGCCACCGCCTCGAGGTCGCCGTCGGTGCGCAGGCCGATCATGGCCTGGCGGGGGAAACCGAGCTGGAGCGGGTCGGTCACGGCGACGATCTGCATGACCCCGGCGTCGAGCAGCCGCTGCACCCGCTGCCGCACCGCGGCCTCGGAGAGCCCGACCGCCTTGCCGATGGTCGCGTACGGGCGGCGCCCGTCCTCCTGGAGCTGCTCGATGATCTGCTTGGCCACGTCGTCGAGCAGAGCGTGACTGGCACCTTCACGCACCGCTACGCGCCGCCCCCCGTTGGTGTGTTCCTGTTGCCGGTTCGTCATCGACCGCTCCCCATGTCCGTTCCCGCGCTGTGAGCCTAGTGCCTCGCGCAGTGTGGCGTATTTCGTCGTGCAGAGCTAATCCCGCAACGGAATCCCTTGTGGGGAAGGTCACCCCATGTCAGGATCAGTCGTCAATCGCACTTGACCCTCCCGCCGGCGTCGCCACCCCCGTCCCCGCCGCCGACGTTGACCCCTAAGGAGTCGTCACATGCGCACTCCCTTCCGACCCCTCTCCCGGCGAGGCCTCCTCACCGGCACCCTCGGATCGGCAGCCCTGCTCGCCGCCGGTGGCTCCCTGGCCGGCTGCGGCACCAAAGGCGCGCAGCAGACCGAAGCGGGTTGCGTGAGCGAGGACCTGTCCGGCACCGAGAAGAAGCTCGCGTTCTCCAACTGGCCGCAGTACATGGACGTGGACGAGAAGGACGAGTCGAAGCGTCCCACGCTCGACGCGTTCATCGCGCGCAGCGGCATCCAGGTCACGTACACCGAGGACGTCAACGACAACAACGAGTTCTTCGGCAAGGTCCAGAACCAGCTCGCCGGTTGTCAGGCCACCGGCCGGGACATCATGGTGCTCACCGACTGGATGGCGGCCCGGATGATCCGGCTCGGCTGGATCCAGAAGCTCGACCCGGCCAAGATGCCCAACGTCGCGTCGAACCTGCTGCCGTCGCTGCGCGGGCGCTCGTTCGACAAGGACAACCAGCTCGCCGTGCCGTGGCAGTCCGGTCTGGCCGGCATCGCCTACAACGGCGCCGTGGCCAAGGAGCTGCGCACCGTCGACGAGCTGCTCACCCGGTCCGACCTCAAGGGCAAGGTGACGGCGCTGTCCGAGATGCGCGACACCATGGGCCTGCTGCTCCAGTCCAACGGTCACGACCCGTCGAACTTCACGGCCGCGCAGTTCGACGACGCGCTCAACAAGCTCAAGAAGGCCGTCGACTCGGGCCAGATCCGCAAGTTCACCGGCAACGACTACGCGCCCGACCTGGCCAAGGGGGACATCGCCGCCTGCGTCGGCTGGTCCGGCGACGTCATCCAGCTCGGCTTCGAGGACGAAAAGATCAAGTTCGTGGTGCCGGAGTCCGGCGTCATGCTCTGGTCGGACAACATGCTGGTGCCGAACAAGGCCACCCACAAGGGCAACGCCGAACAGCTCATCGACTACTACTACGAGCCGGCGGTGGCCGCCCAGCTCGCCGCGTACGTGAACTACATCTGCCCCGTCCAGGGCGCCCAGGCCGAGATGGAGAAGATCGATCCCGATCTCGCCGCCAACCCGCTGATCTTCCCGGACGACGCGATGCTGTCGAAGGCCAAGGTCTTCATGGCTCTGGACGAGAAGCAGGAGCGGGAGTACGAAGGCAAGTTCCAGCAGGTCATCGGGGCCTGACGAGGAGATGGGCGGGACGACAGTGGCACGCGAGACACCGGCCGGCGACCTGCGGCTGGCCAACCTCACCAAGCGGTTCGGCATCTTCACGGCGGTCGACGACCTCACCCTCACGATCCCGCAGGGCTCGTTCTTCGCCCTCCTCGGCGCGTCCGGCTGCGGCAAGACCACGACGCTGCGGATGATCGCCGGCCTGGAGGAGCCCACCAGCGGGCAGGTGCTGCTCGGCGACCGGGACATCGCCCGGCTGCGCCCGTACAAGCGGCCGGTGAACACCGTGTTCCAGAGCTACGCCCTCTTCCCGCACCTGGACATCTTCGAGAACGTCGCCTTCGGGCTGCGCCGCCGCGGCATCCGGCAGGTCGACGACCAGGTGGCGCGGATGCTGTCGCTGGTGCAGCTCGACGGGTACGGTCGCCGGCGTCCCGCCCAGCTCTCCGGCGGGCAGCAGCAGCGGGTCGCCCTGGCCCGCGCCCTCATCAACCACCCACAGGTGCTGCTGCTGGACGAGCCGCTCGGCGCCCTCGACCTGAAGCTGCGCCGGCAGATGCAGATCGAGCTGAAGCGGATCCAGACCGAGGTCGGCATCACGTTCGTGCACGTCACGCACGACCAGGAGGAGGCCATGACGATGGCCGACACGGTCGCCGTGATGAACGCCGGCCGCATCGAACAGCTCGGCGCGCCCGCCGACATCTACGAGTTCCCGGCCACCGCTTTCGTGGCGAACTTCCTCGGCCAGTCCAACCTGCTGGCCGCCGAGGCCGCCGGCACCGCCGGGGGCGAGGTGCCGGTGACCGCCCACGGCGCCCGCTACTCGGTGCCCGCCGACCGGGCCCGCGTCGACCGGGGGCCGGCCCACCTGGGCGTACGCCCGGAGAAGCTGCACCTGGTCGGCTCCGCCGACCAGGTGCCCGCCGGCCACCAGCACCTCACCGGGGTGGTCAGCGACGCCTCCTACGTCGGCGTGAGCACGCAGTACCTGCTGCGCACCTCGTGGGGCAGCGAGCTGTCGGTCTTCGCGGCGAACAGCGGCACCACGCAACGGTTCGCGGTCGGCGCCGAGGCGGTGGCGCACTGGGACCCGCGGCACGCGTTCCTGCTGCCCCGCGAGCCCGGCGAGGACGACCGCACCTCGCCGGTGCTCGACGAACCGGTGGGTGCGCCGTCGTGAGCGCCCTGGCCCACGTACCCACCGGGCAGTCGGCGGCGGCCCCACCGCCGTCCGCGCGGCGCGGGCGGCACCGGTTCCTGCCGTACCTGCTCCTGCTTCCCGGGGCGGCCTGGCTGTTGCTGTTCTTCGCGCTGCCGCTCGTGCAGCTGGCGGCGGCCAGCCTCTACGACCCCAGCGGCTCGCTGTCCACCGGGTACGCGCTCACCTTCGCGTTCGGCAACTATCCGGACGCGCTGGCGGCGTACTGGCCGCAGTTCGTCCGCTCGTTCGGCTACGCCGCGCTGGCGCTGGTGCTCGCGCTGTTGATGGGCTACCCGTTGGCGTACGCGATCGCCCAGAAGGCCGGCCGGTGGAAGAACCTGTTGCTGGTCTGCGTGGTCGCACCGATGTTCACCAGCTTCCTGGTGCGCACGCTGGCCTGGAAGACGATCCTCTCCGACAACGGCTGGTTCGTGGGCGTGCTGCGCGACGTGCACCTGCTGGCACCCGACGGACGGCTCCTGGCCACGCCGTTCGCGGTGGTGCTCGGCCTCACGTACAACTTCCTGCCGTTCCTCGTGCTTCCGTTGTACGCGAGCCTGGAGCGGCTGGACCGTCGCCTGTTGGAGGCGGCCAGCGACCTGTACGCGAGCCCCGTCCGGGCGTTCCGCCGGGTGACCCTGCCGCTGTCCATGCCCGGTCTGGTCGCCGGCACCCTGCTCTTCTTCATCCCGGCCAGCGGCGACTACATCAACGCCGAGCTGCTGGGCACCCCGAACGAGTACATGATCGGCAACGTCATCGACTCGGCGTTCCTGGTGCGGCTCGACTACCCGCAGGGCGCCGCCCTGTCGTTCCTGCTCATGGCGGCGATGCTCGCGGTGGTGTTCGTGTACCTGCGGCGGGCCGGCACGGAGGAGGTCCTGTGAGCGCGAGGAGCGCAGCGAAGCGGAGCCCCGCAGTCGCGAACGAAGGGTGGCTCCGGTGAGCGCGAGGTTCTGGCGCTGGCTCGCCGACCGGTGGGTGATGGCCGTCGCGCTGCTGGTCCTGGGCTACCTGTCGCTGCCGATCGTCGTGGTGGCCGGGCTGTCGTTCAACCGCCCGTCCAGCCGCCTGTCGTACGACTTCCACGAGTTCACGCTGGACAACTGGCGGAACCCGTGCGCGACCTCCGACATGTGCGACGCCGTGGTGCGCAGCGTGCAGATCGGCTTCCTGGCCACCGCGGTGTCGACGGTCCTCGGTACGCTGATGGCGTTCGCCCTGGTCCGGCACCGGTTCCGCGGCCGGGCCGGGATCAACGTGCTGATCTTCCTGCCGATGGCCACCCCGGAACTGGTGATGGGCACCTCGCTGCTCGCCCTCTTCGTCGCCGCCGGGGTGCCGCAGGGCTTCTGGACCATCGTGATCGCGCACGTCATGTTCTGCGTGTCGTTCGTGGTGGTGACCGTGAAGGCGCGGCTGGCCGGGATGGACTCCCGGCTGGAGGAGGCCGCCATGGACCTCTACGCGAGCGAGTGGCAGACGTTCCGGCGCGTCACCCTGCCGCTCGTGCTGCCCGGCATCGTGGCCGCCGCGCTGCTCGCCTTCTCGCTGAGCTTCGACGACTTCATCATCACGAACTTCAACGCGGGCACCACCGTCACGTTCCCCATGTACGTGTGGGGCGCCGCCCAGCGGGGCATCCCGCCGCAGGTCAACGTCATCGGCACCGCGATGTTCGCGATCGCGCTGCTGCTGGTGCTGGCCAGCACGCTGCGCGGCCGGCGGGCCCGCCGCGCCGCGTTGCCGGTCGCCCCGGCGGTCGGCGGAGCCGCACGGCGTCGGTCATGACCCGCCCGGGCCTCGGCCGGGCGCTGGCCGACGCGGTGCCCGTGCCGTACTGGCTGGACCGCCCGGAACGCCCCGACCCGCTCCCGCCGCTGCACGGCACGCACACCGCCGACCTGCTCGTCATCGGCGGCGGGTACAGCGGGCTGTGGACCGCGCTGCTGGCGAAACGGGACGACCCCGGCCGGGACGTGCTGCTGGTCGACGCCGGCACCTGCGGCTGGGCGGCGTCCGGGCGCAACGGCGGCTTCTGCGCCGCCTCGCTCACCCACGGTCTCGCCAACGGCGTCGAGCGGTTCCCCGGCGAGATCGACGAGCTGGAACGGCTCGGCCGGGAGAACCTCGACGCCATCGCCGCCACCGTGGCCGAGTACGGCATCGACTGCGACTTCGAGCGCACCGGGGAGCTGGCCGTCGCCGTCGAGCCGTACCAGCTCGACGGCCTCGCCGCCGACGCCGAGCTGGCCCGCCGGTACGGCCACGACGTGCGGCTGCTCGACGGCGACGAGGTACGCGCCGAGGTGGCCTCGCCCACGTACCTCGGCGGGTTGTGGGACCGCGACCGGGTGGCGCTGCTCGACCCGGCGAAGCTCGCCTGGGGGCTGCGCCGGGCCTGCCTGAGCCTCGGCGTGCGGATCGCCGAGCACACCCGGGTCACCGGGCTGCGCGAGCAGGGCGCGGCGCTGCGGGCCGCGACCGCCGGCGGCCGGGACGGGGAACCGGGTGTCGTCCACGCGCGGCAGGTGGTGCTCGCCACCAACGCGTTCCCGCCGCTGCTGCGCCGGCTGCGCGCCTGGCTGGTGCCGGTCTACGACTACGCGTTGATGACCGAGCCGTTGGGGGACGACGAGCGGCGTTCGGTCGGCTGGGCCAACCGGCAGGGCCTCGCGGACACCGGCAACCAGTTCCACTACTACCGGCTCACCTCCGACGGCCGGATCCTCTTCGGCGGGTACGACGCCGTCTACCACTACGGCAACCGCACGGCACCGGCCCTGGAACAGCGCTGGCACACCTTCCACACGCTCGCCGACCACTTCTTCACGACGTTCCCGCAACTCGACGGCCTGCGCTTCAGCCACCGCTGGGGCGGGGTGATCGACACCTGCACCCGGTTCTGCCCGTTCTTCGGCACCGCCTACTCCGGGCGGCTCGCGTACGCGGCCGGCTTCACCGGCCTCGGCGTCGGGGCCACCCGCTTCGGCGCCCGGGTGATGCTCGACCTGCTGGCCGGCGCCGACACCCCGCTGACCCGGCTCGACCTGGTCCGCACCACGCCCCTGCCGTTCCCGCCGGAACCGTTCCGGGCGGCCGGCATCAACCTCACCCGCTGGTCCCTGGCCCGCGCCGACGCGGACCACGGCCGGCGCAACCTCTGGCTCCGTACGCTCGATCGTCTCGGTTTGGGGTTCGATTCCTGATGCGCATCCTGCTGGTGGGCGCGGGCGGCGTCGGGTCGGCCGCCGTCGCCATCGCCGCCCGTCGTGCCTTCTTCGAGACCGTGGTGGTCGCCGACCGCGACGCCGGCCGGGCGAGCCGCGCTGTCGCGGACCACGGCCCCCGGTTCGTGGCCGCGTCCGTGGACGCCTCCTCGGCCGAGGCGGTCGCGGCGCTCTGCCGGGAGCACCGGATCACCCACGTGCTCAACGCCGTCGACCCCCGCTTCGTGCTGCCGATCTTCGAGGGCGCGTACGCGGCCGGCGCCGACTACCTCGACATGGCGATGTCGCTGTCCCGCCCGCACCCCGCCCGGCCGTACGCCGAGACCGGGGTGAAGCTCGGTGACGAGCAGTTCGCGGTCGCCGACCGGTGGGCCGCCGCCGGCCGGCTCGCGCTGTGCGGCATCGGCGTTGAACCGGGGCTCTCCGACGTCTTCGCCCGGTACGCCGCCGACGAGCTGTTCGCCGAGATCGACGAGATCGGCGTACGCGACGGCGCGAACCTGACCGTCGACGGCTACGACTTCGCCCCGTCGTTCTCCATCTGGACCACGATCGAGGAGTGCCTGAACCCGCCGGTGGTGTGGGAGTCGGGCCGGGGCTGGTACACGACGGCGCCGTTCTCCGAGCCGGAGGTCTTCGAGTTCCCCGAGGGGATCGGCCCGGTCGAGTGCGTGAACGTGGAGCACGAGGAGGTGCTGCTCATCCCGCGCTGGGTGGACGCGAAGCGGGTCACGTTCAAGTACGGCCTCGGCGACGAGTTCATCGGCGTACTCAAGACCCTGCACAAGCTCGGCCTGGACTCGACGGCGCCGGTGCGGGTCGGCGGCGCGTCGGTGTCGCCGCGGGACGTGGTGGCCGCCTGCCTGCCCGACCCGGCCACCCTGGGCGACCGGATGCGCGGGCGCACCTGCGCGGGCACGTACGTGACCGGCACCGGGCACGACGGCCGGCCGCGGCGCGTCTACCTGTACCACGTGGTCGACAACGAGTGGTCGATGCGGGAGTACGGCCACCAGGCCGTGGTCTGGCAGACCGCGCTCAACCCGGTGGTGGCGCTGGAACTGCTCGCCACGGGCGCCTGGGCCGGCAGCGGGGTGCTGGGCCCGGAGGCGATGCCGCCGAAGCCCTTCCTCGACCTGCTGACCAACTACGGCTCGCCCTGGGGAATGGAGGAGCGGTGAGCCGCTACGGAGCCATGTACGGGCCGGACCTGACCTTCCTCGGCGTGCCGGCGTGCGACCTGGCCGACGCGGCGTCCTTCGCCGACGCGGACGTGGTGATCGTCGGCGCGCCCTTCGACGGCGGCACCTCCCACCGGCCGGGCACCCGGTTCGGCCCGTCCGCCATGCGCCAGGCCTGCTACCTGCCGCACGACGGCTCGCGTCCGTCGCTCGCGCTGCGCGTCGACGGGCTGCGGGACCTGCGGGTGTACGACGCGGGCGACGTCGAGATGTTCTCCGGCGACATCGAGCGGTCCCTGTCGGCCCTGGAGGTCGCGGTGCACACCGTCGCCTCGGCGGGCGCCATCCCGGTCGTGCTCGGCGGCGACCACTCCATCGCCCTGCCCGACGCGACCGGCGTGGCCCGCCACCACGGGCTCGGCCGGGTGTCGCTCGTGCACTTCGACGCGCACGCCGACACCGGTGACGTCGAGTTCGGCAACCTGCACGGGCACGGCCAACCGATGCGCCGGCTCATCGAGTCCGGTGCGGTACGCGGCGACCGGTTCCTCCAGATCGGCCTGCGCGGCTACTGGCCGGGTCCCGACGTCCTGTCCTGGATGGCGGCGCAGCGGATGCGCTCGTACGAGATGACCGAGCTGGTCGCCCGCGGCCTGGACACCTGCCTGACCGAGGCGTTCCGGATCGCGGTGGACGAGTGCGAGGGAGTGTTCCTCTCCGTCGACGTGGACGTCGTTGACCCGGGTATGGCCCCGGGCACCGGCACCCCGGAACCGGGCGGGCTGACCTCCCGGCAGCTGCTCGACGCCGTCCGGCGCTGCTGCTACGAGCTGCCCGTGGTCGGCGTGGACGTGGTCGAGGTCGCGCCCCCGTACGACCACGCCGACATCACGGCGTACCTGGGCAACCGGGTGGTGCTGGAGGCCCTGTCCGCGATCGCCCGCCGCCGCCGCGACGCCGCCGGCGGCGACCCGTGGAACCCCGAAAAACCCCTGCTGGATTCGCGCTAGCGTTTGCTCCTCCCGCCCCCTCCCCCCGCGATCTTGCACTCTGTGCCCCGGCCTTTGGTGCATAAGAGGCATATCTGGGGCCGAAAGTGCAAGATCGCGGGGGTGGTTAGCACGACGGCGCGGGGCCTGGGGGTTTGTCCACAGGGGAGGGGTTGTCCACAGGGGCGGAGTTCGGGGGCCGCTTGCGGGCTCGTCGGTTCGGGATAGTGCCGCTGTGGCTACCCAGTTGTGGCGTGTCGAGGACCTGCTGCGGCGCCTCACCGTGAAGCGGCTCCGGACCCAGGTCCGCAAGGAGGAACTGCTCCGGGTCCGTCGGGGCGTCTACGCCGCCCGGCCCTACGAGGACGACGACGAACTCCGGGCGCTGCTGCTGTGCCTGCCCGAGGGCGCCACCCTGACCCGGCAGAGCGCGGCCCGCCGGCACGGGTTCGGTGTGCTCCGGGAGGACCAGGTCCACGTCCAGCTACCGGCCGACGTGCCCCGGCCCCGGTTGCCCGGCCTGGTCGTGCACCACTCGGTCGTACCCGTGCGGCCCGTCCTCGTCGACGGCCTCCCGTGTGTACCGGCGGCCCGGTGCGCGGTCGACCTCGCCCGGAGCGTACGACGGCTCGACGCCCTGCCGGTGCTCGACGCGGCGCTTCGCTCGGGCGCGGTCACCCGTGACGACCTGCTGGCGGAACTGCCCGCCCATCGGGCGCTGCGCGGCGTCCGGCAGGCACGCGACCTCGTCCCGCTGGCGGACGGTCGGGCGGAGTGCCGTCAGGAGAGCCAGTTACGCCTCATCCTGATCGACGGCCGGCTGCCCGCGCCCGAGCCGCAGATCTGGGTCCATGACCCGTACGGTGTGCGCCGCTACCGCCTCGACCTGGGCTACCGCGAACGCCGGATCGGCATCGAGTACGACGGGCTGTCCCATCTGGACCGTGAGCGCCTCCGGTACGACCGGGAACGGGTGAACTGGCTCGACGCCAACGGGTGGCGCATGCGCTACTTCACCGACCAGGACCTGTACCACCACCCGTACCGAATAGTGACCACGATCCGCGCAGCCCTGTCCTGATCCCGCGCCCTCTTCCTCGCTCGCGATCTTGCACTTTTGGCCCCGGCTTTTCCGGCATAAGCCGCGTTTCAGGGGCACAAAGTGCAAGATCGCGGGGACGGGTGGTGGAGAGCGCCGGACCGAGTGATCTGTCCTCTATGGCCGGTCGGGTTGGTCCTCGTGGCCGCTGGTTGAACGGGCAACTACTTTCCGCTGCCGGGCGGTACCCGCGTCGTTGCCCGCGGCAACGGTAGGGTCCGGGGAAGCGGCAGGTCAGGGGATTTGCCGAGTCGATCTGCCGACGAGACTCGGCGCGTGACACATCCACCATCACCATTCCCTCCGCCGCCGGGGCCCGGGTACGCCGTATCGCCCGGCGCGCGTCCGAGTTGGTTCCGGCGGCTGACACCCGGGCAGCGGACCGGGCTCATCGTCGGCGGGGCGTTGTCCCTCATGCTCTTCTGCTGCGGCGGCCTGGGCGTCATCGGCCTTGTGGCCGGCGAGCCGGAACAGAACGGGTCGACCAGTCCGGTCTCGGCGGAGCGTGAACCGGCTGTCGCCGGTACGCCCGCGACGGCTGTCGGGCAACCTGCGGGCACGCCGCCGTCGGTCGACGTGTCCTCCGTCGCGCCC
This sequence comes from Micromonospora costi, assembly GCF_003626655.1. Classification (GTDB taxonomy): domain Bacteria; phylum Actinomycetota; class Actinomycetes; order Mycobacteriales; family Micromonosporaceae; genus Micromonospora; species Micromonospora costi. The sequence continues at coordinate 1,527,291 of NZ_RBAN01000001.1, read as the reverse complement.
TCGGCCGTGGCGCCGTCGGCCGTGGCGCCCTCGTCGTCCGCGCCGTCGAGCCCGACGGTCGAGAAGCGTACGGTCACCGAGACGGCGACCATCAAGTACGGCCAGCGGACCGTCGAGGATCCGAACCTCGCCGAGGGCAAGCGCGTCGTGCGGACGAAGGGCGTGAACGGCGTACGGACCCTGACCTACCAGGTCACCATCACCGACGGGGTGCAGACCGGCAAGAAGCTGATCAAGTCCGTGGTCACGAAGCAGCCGGTCACCCAGGTCGTGGCGGTCGGTACCAAGCCGCAGTCCACCTGCGATCCCAACTACAGCGGCTGCGTCCCCATCGCCAGCGACGTGGACTGCGCCGGCGGCAGCGGCAACGGCCCCGCGTACGTGTCAGGACCGGTGCGCGTGATCGGCAGCGACATCTACGACCTGGACCGCGACGGAGACGGCTACGCCTGCGATTAGCCCGGCTCTGCCCGCCCCCCCCCCGGCCCCGCCCCGCTCCCCGTCGATCATGCACTTGTGGTGCCTGTTTACTGGTGTTATCGCATCCTTTGCCCACCACCACAACTGCATGATCGACGAGGGCAGGCGGACGTGAGGGCGGATCGGCGCGAGGGTAGGCGGACCCTGGGGGCGGGTCGGCGTGGGGGCGCCTAGCAGACGGTGGGCCGGTGGTGGGGTTTTCCACAGGGGGTCTTGTTGTCCACAGGGGGCGGGGACGGGGCTCCTGCTGGGTTGGTGGTTTGGGCAGGGTCGAGGTGTGGCGTGGGATCCGTACCTCTACTCGGAACTGCTCGACTCCGGCCTCAGCAGGGAACAGCTGCGGCGACTGGTCGGGGCGGGAGAGCTGGACCGGCTGTCGAGAGGCGTGTACGGGCGGGCCGATGGCCCGGCGAGCCGCGGAGGCGCGCCCGCCCCGGGTCAGCAGCGCGCTTCGAACCGTCGTCTGGCGGCACTGCTTCGTCGGCTCCCGCAGGGCGCCGTGATCGGATTTCACACCGGTGCCCGGCTGCACGGTTTCGGTGCCGTCGAGTCCAGTGCCGTACACGTGATCGTGCCGGCGGGTGTGGTCGTACCGCGGGTCAGGGGCGTGGTCGTACACGAGGCTGTGCTTCCGGTCCGCGACCCGGTCCTGCTCGGTGGGGTTCCGTGCGCGCCGGCCGCTCGCTGTGCCGTCGACCTCGCCCGCGCGCTGCGTCGGATGGACGCGCTGCCCCTGCTCGACCTGTGTCTGCGTGCCGGCGCGTGCGGCCCCGACGAGCTGCTCGCGGAGGTGGCACGACACGCTCGGCTGCGCGGCGTGTGTCAGGCGAGGGCGTTGATCCGCATCGCCGATCCTCGCGCGGAGTGCCGCCAGGAGAGCCAGTTGCGGCTGCTCCTGATCGATGGCGGGCTACCGGCCCCGCAGCCGCAGGTGTGGGTACCGGACCGGAACGGCATTCCGCTCTACCGCCTGGACCTCGGGTACCGGGAGCGGCGGGTCGGCATCGAGTACGACGGCCGTACGCACCTCGACCGTGATCGCCTGCGTCGCGACCGTGCCCGGATGAACTGGCTGGCCGCCAACGGCTGGCAGATGCGTCACTTCACCGACCGAGACCTCTACCACCGCCCCACCCACATAGTGACCACGGTGAAAACGCTCCTGCTCGCAGGCTGAGGTCGCGTCGATCATGCAGTTATGGTGCCCCGCAAAAGGTGCGAAGGCGGGTGCTCCGGGCACCACAACTGCATGATCGACGGGGTCGGCGGCGGCGGGGCCCGTCAGGCCAGGTGGGAGCGGATCAGGAAGCGGACTCCTTCGGGGGCTTCCAGGGAGAAGCCGCTGCCCCGGCCCGGCACCACGTCGACCGTGAGCCTCGTGTGTTTCCACAGCTCCCACTGCGAGCGGGACATCCAGAACTCCACCGGCTCCGGCACGCCGTCCACGGCGAGCGACGCGAGCAGCACGTCGGAGCCGCCGGTGCGGAACTCGCCCGCCGGGTAGCACATGGGGGCGCTGCCGTCGCAGCAGCCGCCCGACTGGTGGAACATGAGCGGCCCGTGTTGTTCCCGCAGTGACCGGATCAGGTCCGCGGCGGCGGGCGTCACCGACACCGGATCGGTCGTCGGCGGAAGCGACACCGGCGACGCCGCCCGCGGAAGCGGCACCGGCGCCGCCGCCCCAGAAGGCGACACGGCCGGCGCTGCCCCGGAAGGCGACGAAGCCGCCCCGGAAGGCGACGAAGGCGGGCCGGAAGGCGACGAAGGCGGGCCGGACGGCGACAAAGGCGCGCGGGACGGCACCGGCGCGGGCGGCGCCGCGGCGCCCGGCGGACCGGGTACCGCGGCGCCCGACGAGGCGGCGCCCATCAGAAGAAGCCGAGCTTCTTGGGGGAGTAGCTGACCAGCAGGTTCTTGGTCTGCTGGTAGTGCTCCAGCATCATCTTGTGGTTCTCCCGGCCGATGCCGGACTGCTTGTACCCGCCGAACGCGGCGTGGGCCGGGTACGCGTGGTAGCAGTTGGTCCACACCCGGCCGGCCTGGATGGCGCGCCCGGCCCGGTACGCGGTGTTGATGTCCCGCGTCCAGACGCCCGCGCCCAGCCCGTACAGGGTGTCGTTGGCGATCTTCACGGCGTCGTCCAGGTCGGCGAACGAGGTCACCGAGACCACCGGCCCGAAGATCTCCTCCTGGAAGATCCGCATCGAGTTGTCGCCTTCGAAGATCGTCGGCTCGACGTAGTACCCGCCGGAGAGGTCGCCGCCGAGGTCGGCCCGCGCGCCGCCGGTGAGGACGCGGGCGCCCTCCTGCCGGCCGATGTCCAGGTAGGACAGGATCTTTTCGAGCTGGTCGTTCGACGCCTGCGCGCCGATCATCGTGTCCGTGTCCAGCGGGTGTCCCTGCTTGACCGCCTGCGTCCGGGCGACCGCCGCGGCCAGGAAGTCCGCGTAGTGGCCCTGCTGGATGAGCGCCCGGGACGGGCAGGTGCAGACCTCGCCCTGGTTGAGGGCGAACATGGTGAACCCTTCGAGCGCCTTGTCGAAGAAGTCGTCGTGGGAGGCGCTCACGTCGTCGAAGAAGATGTTCGGGCTCTTGCCGCCCAGCTCCAGCGTGACCGGCTTGATGTTCTCACTGGCGTACTGCATGATCAGCCGCCCGGTGGTGGTCTCGCCGGTGAACGCCACCTTGGCCACCCGCGCCGAGGAGGCGAGGGGCTTGCCGGCCTCGACGCCGAATCCGTTGACCACGTTGACGACACCGGGCGGCAGCAGGTCGGCCACCAGCGACAGCCAGTAGTGGATCGACGCGGGCGTCTGTTCGGCCGGCTTGAGCACGACCGCGTTGCCGGCGGCGAGGGCCGGGGCGAGCTTCCAGGTGGCCATGAGCAGCGGGAAGTTCCACGGGATGATCTGGCCGACCACGCCCAGCGGCTCGTGGAAGTGGTACGCCACGGTGTCGTCGTCCAGTTCGCCGAGCGAACCCTCCTGCGCCCGGATCGCCCCGGCGAAGTACCGGAAGTGGTCGATGGCCAGGGGGATGTCGGCGGCGAGAGTCTCGCGTACCGGCTTGCCGTTCTCCCAGGTCTCGGCGACCGCCAGGGCCTCCAGGTTCTCCTCCATCCGGTCCGCGATCCGGTTGAGGATCAGCGACCGTTCGGCGACCGGCGTGCGGCCCCACGCGTCGGCGGCGCCGTGGGCGGCGTCGAGCGCCTTCTCGACGTCCTCGGCGGTGCCGCGGGCCACCTCGCAGAAGGTCTGGCCGGTCACGGGGGTCGGGTTCTCGAAGTACCGCCCGCCGTGCGGCTTCACGTACTCGCCGCCGATGTAGTGGTCGTAGCGGGACTGCCAGTGGGTGGGCGCGTCGTAGCGTGCCATGGTTACCTCCGCCGTCGAGGTGCGGTGACGGCGGCGACGCTAGTTTCCGGAACGTTGCAGCCACGTTGCGCGGGGCAGGTCGTACTCCCGGGCGAGCTGATGGATGCGGGCGACCGCGAGCGGCCGGCGCGGCGCGCCCGGCGGCAGGGCCCGGGCCAGCGCCTGCCAGGCGGCCAGGTCGTCGGCGCCGGCGGGCGTCGCGGTCCAGGCGCCGAGCAGCGCCGGGTCCGCGGTGGCGAGCACGGCCGCGCGGAGCTGGCCGTCGATGAGCCGGCGCAGTCGCGCAACTCCCGGCGCGTCGGAGGCGGGCAGCAGCGGCCCGGCGTACGCGTCGAGCGCGCCCGCCGGATCGCCCCGGTCGAGCAGGGCGCCGACGGTACGGAAGTCGGCGCGCACGGTCCCGCGCAGCCGGTACGGGCGGGAGTCGAGCAGTTCGGGGCCGAGCACCCGGCGCAGGCGGGACAGTTCGGCGCGCAGGGTGACGGGGTGCAGCCGGTCGTCGCCGTACAGGTCGAGGCCGAGCTGTTCCCCGGTGCGCCCCTCGGGATGGTCGAGCAGCAGCACGAGCAGTTCGCTGTGCCGGCGGCCGAGCCGGATGCGGCGCCCGTCCACCCGCAGCTCCGCCTCGTCGCGGCCCAGCGCGGAGACGGTGACGACCCCCGGGTCGGGGGGACGGTCGGCGGCGAGCTGCACCTCGGCGGCCCGGGCGGTGGCCCGCACCAGCGCGAGGCTCTGCGGGGTGGCCAGGTGGTCGCCGCCGGTGATGTCCACGGCGCCGAGCAGGCGGCCGGTGACGGGGTCGTGGATGGGCGCGGCGGCGCAGGTCCACCGCTGGACCTGCCGGCTGAAGTGCTCGGTGGCGAAGATCTGCACGCTGTGGTCGACGGCGACGGCGGTTCCGGGGGCGTTGGTGCCGGCGTGCGCCTCGTCCCACCGGGCGCCCGGGACGAAGTTCATCCGCTCGGCGCGCCGGAGCACACCCGGATGCCCCTCCACCCACAACAGCTGCCCGTGCGCGTCGCAGATCGCCATGAGGTGCGCGCCGTCCTGGGCGATCCCGCCGAGCAGGTCCCGGAAGAGGGGCAGCACCCGGGCGAGAGGATGCCCGGCGCGGTAGCTCTCCAGCGCATCGTCGGTGAGCTCGACCGGCGGTGTGCTCTCCGGGTCGAGCAGCGCGCCGGCGGACCGGCGCCACGAGTTGGCCACGACCTCCCGCAGGTGGCGGTCGGTCCGCAGGGCGGCCTCCGGGCCGCCGGTGAGGAAGGCTTCGTGGGCGGCGCCGACCCGCGCGATCCGCTCCGCCGGATCGACGCCGATTTCCAGGGCGAGCCACGGGTCGGCCATGGGCGACCTCCTCGCGCCCATCGTGACGCAGCTCACCTCTGATCGCCAAATGCGGCCGGTTGGGCGCGGCGGACCGCGCGCCGGCGTGCAGTTACCTGCGCCACGTTGACCGGGCTTCCGGCCTGCCCCTCCGAACCGATCGCACCCGGGATCCGTGTACGCGGCGTCCCCGCTCCGGCCTGCCCGGAGCACCCGCCCCGGTCCGCCGGAGCCGAGAGGAGAGAAGCCGTGACGACCTGCACGGGCTCTCCGCGCGGACGGCGGCCGGCCCGCGAGGTGCGGGCCGACGTGGCTGCGGCCGCCAGCCGTCCTCGTGTCGTCTGGCACGTGGTTGAAGGAGAGACGATGTCCCGCACCAGACCGCCGGCACCGACGCCGGTTCCGACACTGACTCCGTTGCCCGCCCGTGGCCTGCCGGACCGGGCGCGCGTCCAGGAGGCCGCCGGGTGGCTGTCCGGCCGGGTGATCCGCACCCCGGTGCTGAACTCGCCGGTGATCGACCGGCTCGCCGGCGCCCGCATCCTCCTGAAGGCGGAGAACCTGCAGACCGGCGGCTCGTACAAGATGCGCGGCGCGATGCTGGCGGTGGGGCGGCTCGCCGCGACCGGGCACACCGGAGTCGTCGCGCAGAGCACGGGCAACCACGCGGTGGCGGTGGCCCTGGCGGCCCGGCGGCACGGTGTGACGGCGACGGTCGTCCTGCCCGTCGACGCGACGCAGACCAAGGTGGCCCTCGCCCGTGCGGCGGGCGCCGAGGTCGTCTTCGCCGGCACCGCCCTCGACGAGCGGGTCGCCACCGCCCGGCAGATCAGCGCGACCCGGGGCCACCCGCTGATCGACGCGTACGACCACCCGGACGTCATCGCCGGACAGGGCAGCGCCAGCCTCGAGCTGATCGAGGAGGCGGAGCGCGTCGGCACGCCGCTGGACGCGCTGGTGGTGCCGGTCGGCGGCGGCGGGGGCGTGGCGGGCGCCTGCCTGGCCGCGTCCGGAACCGCGATCGAGGTGTACGGCGTCGAGCCGGTAGGTTGCGACTCGCTGGCCCGCAGCCTGGCCGCCGGCCGTCCGACCCCGGTCTCACCGGCGCCGACGATCGCCGACGGGCTGCGGCCCACCTGTGTGGGCGAGCTGCCGTTCGCCATCGCGCGCGACGCGGTCCGGGACGTCGTGCGGGTCGACGACGACCAGATCATCGAGGCGTTCCGGCTGCTCCTGATGGAGCTGAAGGTGCTCGCCGAGCCGTCCGGCGCCGCCGGGCTGGCCGGCGCGCTGCGGCTCGCGGCCGGTTTCGGCGACGAGACGGCCGGGCGCACCGGTGCCGGCCCGGACGGCGGGCGGCGGGAGAGGTACCGCACGGTCGGCGTGGTGCTGACCGGCGGCAACGTGGAGGCGGACCTGGTCGCCCGGTTGGCGACCCGGCAGTTCGCCGGCGTGACGAGTGTGGAGGGAGTGGCGGCATGAGCGCGCCTGTCCGGATCGGGATCCTGTTCGGTGGCCCGTCGGCGGAGCACGAGGTCTCGTGCGCCTCGGCGCTCGGCGTGGCCCGGGCCCTGGCCGCGGCCGGTCACCGCGTGGTGGCCATCGGTGTCACCCGCACCGGCGCGTACCGGCTCGTGCCGGACGCGGTGCTGGCCGAGGTGCGTGCCGGTGGGGGAGCCGGCCGCGCCATCGACGACCGGCTGCCCGTGACCGGCCCGGTGGTGGAGTTGCGTGCCGGTAACCGGCCGGGTACGGCCGTCGTCGCCGCGCCGAACGCGTCCGGGGCGGTGCACGCCGAGCTGGACGTGGTCTTCCCCGTGCTGCACGGCCCGTTCGGCGAGGACGGGGTGGTGCAGGGGGTGCTGGAGTCGCTGGGCGTCCCGTACGTCGGCTGCGGCATCCTCGCCTCCGCGGTGGGCATGGACAAGGTGGCGATGAAGCGGGCGCTGCGCGCCGAGGGGGTGCCCACCACGCCGCACGTCTGGTTCGACGCGCAGACCTACCGCGCCGCGGAGGACCCGGAGAAGCTGGTGCTGGGCCTTCGCCGGCCGTTGTTCGTGAAGCCGGCGCGGATGGGTTCCTCCATCGGGATCTCCCGGGTCGCCGAGGGGGACGACCTGGCAGCGGCCGTCGAGGAGGCCCTGCGGTACGACAACGTGGTCCTCATCGAGCAGGGCGTGACCGGCCGCGAGCTGGAGTGCGGCGTGCTCGGCGGCTGGCGTCCGGAGGCTTCGGCCGTCGGTGAGGTACGGGTGGAAGGCGGTTGGTTCGACTACGAGCAGAAGTACTTCGGCGACGCCGACCCGATGATCGTTCCCGCGCCGCTGCCCGACGAGGTCACCGAGCGGATCCGGGAGCTGTCGGTACGGGCGTTCACGGCGATCGGGGGCTGGGGTCTCGCCCGTGTGGACTTCCTCTACGACGAGGTGACCGGCGACCTGTACGTCAACGAGCTGAACACGATGCCCGGGTTCACCGCGCACTCCATGTACCCGAAGGTGTGGGCGGAGTCCGGAGTCAGCTACCGGGAGGTGGTCGACCGGCTGGTCGCGCTCGCCGTGGCCCGCCACGCCGAGCGGCCGGCGAACCCGGGCACGGACAACGGGCGGTGACCAGAGCGGCGTCAACCCACTACGGTCCGTCGTGATCCGGCCGCACCGCTGAACGGTCCGGCGCTCCCGTCCGTACCAGGCGTCGTACGACACCACCGGACGACGGGAGAAACAGGGTGCGGGTGCAACGCAGGCACATGCTGGCGGCCGGTGTGGCGGTCGCCGCCACGGCGGCCCTCGCGGTGGGTACCGGGCTCGGGTTCGCGGACACCGCCCCGACCGGGCAGTCCGTCTGCTCCGGGTCGGTCACCTTCTCCGCGGAGGGTGGCGCCCCCGCGGCGACGAGCGACCGGTTCCCGGTGGGCACCCGGTTGCGGGTGACGAACCTGGACAACGGGCGGGCCACCACGGTGACGGTGACCGGTCCGTCGGGCAGTTGTGTGCTGCTGAACGTCGCGGCCATGGACCAGATCCGCGAGCCAGGCAGGAACGTCGTCCGCCGCAACGTGGTGGAACGGCTCGACGGCGGCGCCGCACAGCAGCCCGCCCCGGCCCCGCCGGGCGCCGGCGAGGTGCGACCCGGCGCGGCCTCGCCCGGTGCGACGGGGCCGGCGCCCCGCTCGGCCTGCACGGGCTCGGTGACGTTCTTCGCCGACGGCGGCGCACCGACGGCGACGAGCGACCGGTTCCCGGCGGGCACCCGGTTGCGGGTGACGAACCTGGACAACGGGCGGGCCACCACGGTGACGGTGACCGGCCCGTCGGGCAGTTGCGTACTGCTGAACACCGCGGCCATGGACCAGATCCGCGAGCCGGGCAAGAACGTCGTCCGCCGCAACACCGTCGAGGTCCTGCGCTGACAGCCTGTCGTGGGCAGGGGCGCCGACCGCGCCCCTGCCCACGCCTCAGGCGAACGCGGCGTCGAGGATGTCGAGGCCCCGGGCCAGCTCGGCGTCGGAGATGACCAGCGGCGGCAGGAAGCGGATCACGTTGCCGTACGTGCCGCAGGTGAGCGTGAGCAGGCCGGCGGCGTGGCAGGCCGCCGACACCGCGGCCGTCGCGGCCGGGTCCGGCGTCAGGGTGCCCGGCCGCACCAGTTCGACGGCGAGCATCGCGCCGCGGCCGCGTACCTCGGCGACCCGCGGGTCCCGGTCGGCGATCGCGTGCAGCCGGGGCCCCAGCACCGACCCGATCCGCCGGGCGGCGGCGGCCAGGTCCAGCTCCTGCATGGTGTCGATGCTCGCGAGCGCGGCGGCGCAGGCGACGGGATTGCCACCGTACGTGCCGCCGAGGCCGCCGACGTGCACCGCGTCCATCAGCTCGGCCCGGCCCGTCACCGCGGCGAGGGGCAGCCCGCCGGCGATCCCCTTGGCGAGCGTCACCAGGTCCGGCTCGACGCCCTCGTGCTCGCACGCGAACCAGTCCCCGGTGCGGCAGAACCCGGTCTGGATCTCGTCGGCCACGAAGACCACCCCGGCCGCCGTCGCCCACTCGCGCAGCGCCGGCAGGAACCCCTCGGCCGGTACGACGAAACCGCCCTCGCCCTGGATGGGCTCGATCAGCAGCGCGGCCACGTTCTCCGCGCCGACCTGCTTCTCGACCATCTCGATCGCCCGGGCCGCGGCGGTCGCGCCGTCCAGCCCGCCGTCGCGCAGCGGGTACGACATCGGGACCCGGTAGATCTCGCCGGCGAACGGCCCGAACCGGTGCTTGTACGGCATGTTCTTCGCGGTCAGAGCCATGGTGAGGTTGGTCCGGCCGTGGTACGCGTGGTCGAAGACCACGACCGCCGGCCGGCCCGTGGCGTGCCGGGCGATCTTCACGGCGTTCTCGACCGCCTCCGCGCCCGAGTTGAACAGCGCCGACCGCTTCTCGAACCCGCCCGGCGTGAGCGCGTTGAGCCGCTCGCACACCGCCACGTACGACTCGTACGGCGCCACCATGAAGCAGGTGTGCGTGAAGCGCTCGACCTGCTCCCGTACGGCGGCCACGACCCGTGGCGCGGAGTTGCCCACGTTGGCGACCGCGATGCCGGCGGCGAAGTCGATCCACTCCCGCCCGTCGACGTCGACGATCGTCCCGCCGGAGGCGCGGTCCACGTAGGACGGGATCACGCTGCCCACGCCCCGGGCGACGGCCGCGCCGCGCCGCTTGTGCAGTTCGTCGGAGGAGGTCATGGCCGCTCAGCCCTCGATGTTGTGCATGACGTGCTTGATCCGGGTGTAGTCCTCCAGGCTGTAGACCGAGAGGTCCTTGCCGTGCCCGGAGTGCTTGAAGCCCCCGTGCGGCATCTCCGACACGAACGGGATGTGGGTGTTCACCCACACGCAGCCGAAGTCGAGCCGCCGGGTCATCCGCATGGCCCGCCCGTGGTCCTTCGTCCAGACCGAGGCCGACAGGCCGTACTCGACGCCGTTGGCCCAGCGCACCGCCTCGTCCTCGTCGGAGAACCGCTGCACGGTGATGACCGGGCCGAAGACCTCCTGCTGGATGATCTCGTCGGCCTGCCGGACCCCGGACACCACCGTGGGGGAGTAGAAGAAGCCGCGCTCGCCGACCTGTGAGCCCCCGGTCTCCAGCGTCGCGTGGTCGGGGAGCCGGTCCACGAAACCGCGTACCCGGGTGAGCTGGTTGGCGTTGTTCAGCGGGCCGTAGAGCACGTCCTCGTCGTCCGGGGCGCCCGTCCGGGTGTTGCGGGCCTGCTCGGCGAGCGCGGCCACGAAGTCGTCGTGGATGCCGGGGCCGGCCAGCACCCGCGTCGCCGCCGTGCAGTCCTGCCCGGCGTTGAAGTACCCGCCGACCGCGATCGCCTCGGCCGCCGCCGCGACATCCGCGTCGTCGAAGATCACCACCGGCGCCTTGCCGCCCAGTTCGAGGTGGGTGCGCTTCAGGTCGGGGGCGGCGGCCGCGGCCACCTCCATGCCGGCCCGGGTGGAGCCGGTGATCGACACGAACTGAGGGGTGGGGTGGGAGACCAGGGCGCGCCCGGTGTCGCGGTCGCCGCAGACCACGTTGAACACGCCCGGCGGCAGGAACTCGGCGGCCATCTCGGCGAGCAGCAGGGTGGACACCGGGGTGGTGTCGGACGGCTTGAGCACCACCGTGTTGCCGGCGGCCAGCGCCGGCGCGATCTTCCAGACCGCCATCATCAGTGGGTAGTTCCAGGGCGTGACCTGGGCGCAGACGCCGATCGGCTCGCGCCGCACGTACGAGGTGTGCCCGGCCATGTACTCGCCCGCCGAGCGGCCCTCCAGCAGCCGGGCCGCTCCCGCGAAGAACCGGAACTGGTCGACGCAGGGCGGCAGTTCCTCCTCCGCGGTGAGCTGACGGGGCTTGCCGGTGTTGCGCACCTCCGCGTCGACCAGCTCGGCGGCCCGGGACTCGACCGCGTCGGCGAGCTTGAGCAACGCCTTCTGCCGCTCGGCCGGGGTGGCGTCGCGCCAGCCCTCGAAGGCGTCGGCGGCGGCCTTCATGGCGGCGTCCACGTCGGCGGCGCCGGAGACCGGCGCCTGCGCGAAGACCTCACCGGTGCACGGGTCGACCAGGTCGGCGTACCCGCCGTCCACAGGGTCGACGTACTGGCCGTTGACGAAGTTGCGCAACTGCTGCTGGTCACTCATGAGGTGTCTCCGAGGGTGGCCGGGGGATGAGGTCAGCGGAGGTAATCGCAATCTGACTGCCATCTTGGCTACTGAATTCGCGGCATACAAGCCCTGCGGCGACTGTTTCCGTGCGGATGTGGGGTCGTCTAGGCTGCGGTCGTGGAGCCGAGAGCCTTCTACGTCGCCGGTCGCCCCGCCCACGGCGAGGGCGAACTGACCGTCCACCACCCCTACGACTGCCGGGCGGTGGGGCGTACCACCATGGCCACGCCGGACCAGGTCGAGGCGGCCGTCGCGGCAGCCGCGCGGGTGGCCGCGGAGGCGGCGGCCCTGCCCGCGCACGCCCGCGCGGCCGCGCTGGACCACGTCGCCCGGCGGCTCGCCGAGCGGGCCGACGAGGTCGCCCGACTCATCAGCGAGGAGAACGGCAAGCCCCTGAAGTGGGCACGGGCCGAGGCGGGACGGGCGACGTCCACCTTCCGCTGGGCCGCCGAGGAGGCCCGCCGCTTCTCCGGCGAGCTGCAACGCCTCGACACCGACCCGGCCGCCACCGGCCGGATCGCCCTGGTGCGCCGGGTGCCCCGCGGCCCCGTCCTCGGGATCACGCCGTTCAACTTCCCGCTCAACCTCGTGGCGCACAAGGTGGCCCCCGCGATCGCGGTCGGCGCGCCGATCGTGGTCAAGCCGGCGCCGGCCACCCCGCTCTCCGCGCTGCTCCTGGGCGACCTGCTCGCCGAGACCGACCTGCCCGCCGGGATGTTCTCGGTGCTCCCGCTGCCCAACGACCGCGCCGCCGACCTGGTCGCCGACCCCCGGCTGCCGGTCGTGTCGTTCACCGGCTCCGGGCCGGTCGGCGCGGCCATCCGGCGCGCCGCGCCGGAGAAGCACGTCACCCTGGAGCTGGGCGGCAACGCGGCCGCGGTCATCTGTTCCGACTGGGCCGCCGACGAGGACCTGACGTTCGCCGCGCAGCGGATCGCGACGTTCTCGAACTACCAGGCCGGGCAGTCGTGCATCGCGGTGCAGCGCGTCTACGTGCACGAGTGGATCTACGACGGCTTCCTGCCTCGGCTCGTGGCTGCCGTCGAGGAACTGCGGACCGGTGACCCGGCCGACGAGCGCACCGACGTCGGGCCGATGATCTCCGAGGACGCCGCGCGCCGGGTCGAGGCGTGGGTCGACGAGGCCGTGGTCGCCGGCGCGACCATCGAGGTCGGCGGGCGGCGCGAGGGCGCCACGTACCCGCCGACCGTCCTCTCCGGCGTGCCCGCCGACGCCAAGGTCAGTGCCGAGGAGGTCTTCGGCCCGGTGCTGGTGGTCGCCCGGGTCCAGGACGACGACGCCGCGTTCGCCGCCGTCAACGACTCGGCGTACGGGTTGCAGGCGGGCGTCTTCACCCACGACGTCCGCACGGCGTTCCGGGCCGCCCGGGTGCTGGAGGTGGGCGGCGTCATCGTGGGCGACGTGCCGTCGTACCGGGCCGACCAGATGCCGTACGGCGGGACGAAGGGCAGCGGCGTCGGCCGCGAGGGCCTGCGCAGCGCCATGGAGGACTACACGGAACCGCGGGTGCTCGTCCTCACCGGCGTGCCGCTGTAGACGCCGGCCTGTCCCGCCGGCGGGGGTCGACGTGCCCCGACCGGTCGGCCCGGCGCTGCCCGCGCCGCCGCGTCGGTGCCCCGCCGGTCTACCAGGTGCCGTCGTCGCGTACGCGGGCCGGGGCGCGGCCCAGCAGCAGGGTGGTGAGTGCGGCGTCCACGTCCGCGCCGAGGAACCACTCGCCGGCCTGGTCCAACGCGAAGACCCGGCCCTGCTCGTCGACGGCGAAGATGCTGTCGCCGTGCTCCGAGCCGAACGGGAACAGTCGCGTGCCCAGCACGGCGGCGAAGTCCGCGAGCGTGTCGGCGCTGTGCGCACCGCGCAGCGGGTTGGTGGTGAACCGGCTGATCCAGACCTGCTCGCCGGGGCCGCGCCGGCGGCTGAGCACCGCCGGAAAGGCGGTCAGCGCCCGTACGGCCGCCGGGAACGGCTCGTGCCGGTGCTGGCGGCCGGCGACCTCGCAGGTCTCCTGGATCGCGCCGGCCGCGAGCGCCGCGTTGAACCCGCTGTCCTCCCAGCCCCCGTCGACCAGGGCGTCCGCCACCTCCTCCGGGAAGCGCCCGGGGTGGTGCGCGGGGCGGTGCTCGGGCCGCCACTCGGCCGTGAACGCCAGCTCGGCGCGGGGCAGCACGCCGAAGCGCACGAGGAAGGCGAGGCACGAGTCGCAGGGGCGTTCCGCCGGGCCGCCGTACGGGTCGCCGGGCTCGCGGACCCGGAACACCTCGAACCGCGCCGCGCCGAGCAGGGCCTCCGCATCGCCCATCCCCATCGGCGCGATGCCCTCGGCGGCGCGCCGGTGGTCGTACTCGTGCAGGACGTCGGAGACCACGATCAGCTCGGCGTGCCGGTCGCCGCCGCGGGCCAGCCGGCCGGGCGGCAGGTCGTCCAGGTAGCGGCGGACCAGCGGGTGGTGCCGGAGCGGGACATCGCCCTTCGCCCCGTGCGCCCGGAACAGCCGGCCGTCGAGGCCCAGGTGTGCGGTGGCGCCCGGGGTGGGCAACCGGCGGATCTCCCGGAGGACCTGGCTCGCCGGGTCGACCGTGCGCGGGGCCGTCGGCCCGGGCGGCCGGTTCCGCCGGTACATCTCCCCGACCACCTCGGGCGGGACCCGGGGCCAGGTGGTCACCTCGCCCGTCTCCTTGTCGACGACCATCGTCGGAAGGTCGCCCGGGAGCGTGCGCGCCTGCGTGGACACCGTGGACGAGATGACGTAGCCGAGATCGAACTCGTCGACCGTCGGCGTGCACTCGTAGCCCAGGCGTTGCGAGTCACGGCGGGCCCACACGGCGGCCAATTGCTCAGCCTGACGACGGTCGATCACCCGATCGAAGTTACCGGACCCCCACGGATTCGTCGCGCCGGGTATGGTTCGGCCTACCGACGGTGACGGGGAGGGCTGGCGGTGGGCGACGCGGTGGACCGGAACGCCAATCACGCGCTGCGGCAACGGTTCGACGAGGTGTACGGGCAGTACCAGCGGCTCCGGTCTGGTCTGGACGAGTTGCGGTCCACACTGGACGAGCTGCGGGTGACCGAGCGGTCCGCCGACGGCCGGGTGACCGCGACCGTCGGCGCCCGTGGCGAGCTGATCGCCGTGGAGCTGGACCCGGGCATCTACCAGTCACGGGACGCCGCCGCGCTAAGCCGGACCATCACCGAGACGGTCCGGCGGGCGACCGCCGGCGCGGTGGCCGCCACGCAGGACCTGGTCGCCGGCTACCTGCCCGCCGGGGCGGGTCCGGCGGAGTTCCTGCGTACCGGAGACTTCGGCACGCTGCTGGCCCGGGCCGACGCGGCCCTGGGCGGCGGGAGGTGAGCCCGGTGGCCGGTCAGCTCTGGCTCGACCCCGACCGGGCGCGACGCGGAGGCGCCGACCTGCGCGCCGCCGCCGCCACGGTGGCCGCCCGGCGCGCCGACATCGGCGGCGGGATAGCGGCGGCGAGCGGGCAGCGGCCGTGGGGCCGCGACGACGCCGGCGCGGCCTTCGAGCGGATCTACCGGGGCTACGAGGAGACCGTGCTGGTGGCCTGGGATGGCATCGGCCGTGCCCTGGCCCAGCTCGGCGCCGACGTGACGCGCTCGGTGGACGCCACCCTGGACACCGACGCGGCCGCCGCGGGCCGGCTCGGCCGGATCACCGGTCCGCGCTGACCACGGGGCACGGAATGAGCCTGCTGCCGAGCCCTGTGCCGCACCCGCTCGACTACTCGCCGTGGGACCTGCCCGGCTGGGTCCACGAGGCGCTCGACTGGGTCGTGGGCGTCGAGTGGCCAGAGGGGAACGAACGCGCGGTCTGGGACCTCGCCGACCAGTGGTACGCCGTGGCCGCCGCGCTCGCCGGCCCTCGCGCCGACGCCGTCGCCGCGGCCGCCGAGGTGCGCGGCGGCTACGGCGGGACGGTCGGGGAGGCGTTCGACGCGGCCTGGCGCCGGGTGGCCGAGGGCGATGAGGCGCCGGTTCCCGTCCTGCTCGCGGTCAGCACCGACCTCGGCCGCCTCGTCGAGGAGTGCGGCTGCGACATCGAGGCCGCGAAGCTCGAAGTCTGGATCGAGCTGGGCATCCTGGTCGTCGAGCTGCTGTCCCTGGCCGTCGCGACCGTCCTCACGGCGGGCGCGGCCTCACCGGCCGCCGGGGCGGCGATCACCGCGAGCCGGCTGATCGTCCAGCAGATATTCCGGCGGCTCACCGCGCAACTGTCCCGCGCCTCGCTGCGGCAGGGGTTGAAGGAGGCCGGCGAACGGGCCGCCAAGCAGGTGGCCGAGGGCGGCGTACGGGGCCTGGCGCGCCGGGCAGCCACGGGTGCGCTCACCGAGGCCGGCGAGGAGGCGGGGGTCACCCTCGCCACGCAGGCGTACCAGACCTCCACGGGCCGGCGCGACGGGCCGGACCTCACCGACCTGGGCGCGTCGGCGCTCGGCGGGCTGGCCGGTGGCGCGGCCGCACCGCTGGCCGGGCTCGGCCGGCACGCCAGCGCGCCCGGCGCGCGCGCCGCCGAGTATCTCGGCCGGGAGGCGGCCGGCGAGGTGATCGCCGAGAACGCCGCGGCCCTGGCCACCGGGCAGGGCCTCACGTCGGTGGAGGACGCCGCCCGAGCGGCCGTCTCCGGCGGCGTGGGCTCGGCCACCGCCCAGGCCGACGCCGCGATCCGGTCCCGGCTCGACGTACTCGCGGCCTCCGACCCCGGTACGCCGGGTGACGTGACCGTCCCGACGGTGGCCGGGCTCGCGGGTCCGGTCGCCGTCGGGGTGCCCGAGGCGGTGCCGACCGCCGCGGCCGGGCCCGCGACGGCGTCCGGCGCGGCGGTCCGTGCGCCGGACGCGGCCGGTCCACCGGTGACGGCGGGTGACCCGGCACCCACGCCGGTCGCTGGCGGGTCGGTGCCGGCTGTCCCGGCGGCAGCGGAGCCGGTGCCGGGCGTTCCCGGGGCGGCCGAGTCGGTGCCGGTGGCGGGCGAGGCTCCCGTGCCGACACCGCGACAGCCGTCGGACGCCACGGCATCTCCGCCGCCGGTGTCGTCGGCGGCACCTCTCCCGCCCTCCGCGTCCGCGGCACCTCTCCCGCCATCGGTGTCTGCGGCGCCTCTCCCGCCATCGGTGTCTGCGGCGCCTCTCCCGCCCTCCGGGTCGCCGCCGGTGTCGCTCCCGCTCGCCGACGCCGCGAGCCCCACGCTGAGCGCGGCGGCGCCGGTCGCCGTACCGCCGAGCGGCGGCAGCGTCGACGCGTCGGCGACCGCGACCGGCCCGACCACGACGGGCGCGGGTGCGTCGACGTCCGCCTGGTCCGGCGCTGGTCCGGCCCCGACGGTTGCGGGTGCGTCGACGTCCGCCTGGTCCGGCGCTGGTCCGGCCCCGACGGTTGCGGGTGCGCCGGCGCCCGCCTGGTCCGCCGCCGGTCCGGCCCCGACGGCCGGTGGCGCGGGCGCGGGTCTCGCCGGAAATCCGCTGCCCGTGCCGGTTCCGGGGCCGCCGCCGTCCATCGGGGGCGCCGACCATCGGCCGCCGGGCGGTCGCCAGCTGCCGGACGGCGCCGCGGGTCACGGGCCAGCGGACGGTGCGGATCGCTGGCCGCCGGGCGGTGCGGATCGCTGGCCGCCGGGGGCGAGTCACCGGTCGGCGGTCGGGGCGACCACACCGTCACCGCCGGCCGACGTGGAGGGGGCGCGCCCGCGCACACCCGAGTGGTACGCCGCCACCTGGGCGGCTGACCGGGACGCCTTCGACCGCCGGCGCTACCGGGCCCACTTCGCCCACCAACGGACGAACCACGAGGAGCTTCGCCGGCACGACCGGGCTGCGGAGCTGCGGCGCGCCGCCGACCGTACGCAGGACGAGGTTCGCTGGCTGACCGGCCAGGGACGCCTGCTGGCCGACGCCGGCCGGCGCGCGGACGCCGAGCGGCACTTCGCCGAGGCCCGGGACCGGGAACGCTGGTGCCACCAGCAGCGGGACCTCGCCGAGGCGGTCCTGGCCGGAAACGTCGCCCCGCCGGTGGCCGACGTCGACGAGTCGGCCTTCGTCCGCATCAACGACGACGTCGGGGGCCTGGCGACCGGGGCGGTCGAGACGGGCGACAGCTCGGCGCTCACCGACGACGACCATCCGCCGCCGATCGACCGCTCCCGCCGCTACGGCCGGCCCGGCGGGCTGCGTCCCCCGCTGGCGTTGCATCAGACCGACGTCGAGCGGCGGGTGCCCCGCGACCCCGACGGGCGGGTCGTCCGTACGCCCGATCCCCGGCGAGGCGACTGGTTCCGGCTGGTGAACGACGGCGGCCCCGCCGCCGACCCGACCCGGGGCATCAACTGCGCGGACTGCACGCTGTCGCTCTTCGACACCTGGATGCACGGCCGCCCCCGGGTGGCCGCGCCGCGCACCTTCGACGCGTACGCCGCCGGGGACGTCAACCGGCCGCTGAACGGCGAGGAGAACGGGCCGGGGCGGGTGGAGGACGTCACCGGAGGCCGGTTCCAGCGGCTGTGCGACCGGGAGGGCGTCACCGATCCCGGGCAGCGGCGGCACGCCGTCGACCGTGGCTACCGCAACCTGCACGACCAGCTGCTGCTCGGCGGGCACGGCAGCTACGCCTTCGTGATCAACACGTGGGAGGGCGGCGGCTCCCACCTCTGGGTCGCCCTCAACCAGAACGGCACCGTCCTCTACCTCGACCCGCAGACCGGGCGGATCGGCACCCGGCCGCTCTACCGGCACAGCGGAGTCGCCCACCCGTACAACGTGGTCGACCTCGACGTCCTCGTGCTCGGCCCGGACGCGCGGCCCATGCCGATGGCCGGCCTGCGGCGAGGACGGTTCAGCGTCCTTCCGGACCTGCCGGAATTCCCGCCGGCCAGCAGGGACGAGGGGTACGGCGAGCCGTACCTCAACCGGATGCACACCCTCGCGACCCCCGGCTCCGCGGTCCGTGATTCGCCGGCCCGCGACGGCGAGGAGCCGGTCGACGCCCGGATGACGGGCATGTCCGATCTCGACGGTGCTCTCCGGGCCGGTGTACCGCCGGCCGAACTGGCCGCGGCACTGGACGCCGCGACGTTGCGGCAGCTCGTCCCCCAACTCGACGATGCCGCCGCGCGGGACCTGGCCACGTTCTTCGCGGACCAGCGGGTACGGGACATGCTGGACCGGGCGCGACGGGAGCCACCTCGGGCGGAGCCGCGGCTCGCCGAGAAACTGCTCCGGCAAGTCGTCCAGCAGCCTGACGTCGTGCGCATGGCCCTGGCGACGCCGGAACTGTTCCGGTCGCTGACCGCCCGACCGCTGACGCTGTACCACCTCACCGGTCACCCACAGGCCATCGACGTCCTCGGTGAGGTGCTGGACGAGATATCAGAGCGCGGCCCCGAGGCGTTGGCCACGAGAGTGCCAGCCTCGCCGTTGCCCACCCCCCTCGCTCCTCATCAGATCGAGGTGAGCCGCGATCTGGCCGGCCGTCGCCAGGACAGCGTGCAAATGGGTTTCGACGGCTCGCGACGTCATGATGACGACTACCGGGCCGCCTATCTCCGAGACTTGTCTGCCAAGGCGGAAGTTGCTCAGCGCGAGCTGAACGAGCTGGTCGCGCGGCTTGCCAGCGACCGCGCAAAGGCAGGTTGGCGTCGTGAGCCGAAGGCTCACAGGCGAGTGCTCGACAAGCTCGTTGAATACGACAATGACGCGTCCCGCCTGAAGGATCTCGCAGCCGCGAAGCTGGAGTTCGAGCGGCTGGATGATCTGTACGACACGCTTCATGATCTCGGTGGAGATCCTGACGTTGTCGTGGTGGAAGTGAAGGATCGCTTCCTTCGGCCGCAGCCGAGCGGATATCGGGATGTGCTGCTCAGGCTTCGAATGTCCAACGGGCATATCGCCGAGCTGCGTCTGCACCTTGACGCTGTCGAGGAAGTTGCGGTTTGGGATCATGCGCTCTACGAGATTCGGCGGGACCTGGAAGCGCTAGCTGCGGCAGAGGGGCGACCATTGACGCTGGTTGAAAGGGGGCTGCGTAACGGCCTGCTCGCGCGAGAGCAGGACGCGTTTTGGCGCGCGACGGGTTATGGCGGAGATGAGGCGTCGCAGTGATGGATCGGGCCAACGGTGTGACCCTTCCAGCTTTCTTCAGTTACTACGAGTCGCCTGTCAAGCTCGTTCCGACGGCCGACGGCGGCATCGCCGCCTGGCGTCTCTCGAAGGACAACGGCGGTTGGACTCCGGCGAACGAGCTCATCGACACGCTCCTCTTCGTTGGCGGCGACGAGATCGAGGAACTGACACGGGAGGAGTTCGTTCAGCGGACGGAACACGATCGGGCGTACTACCTCCGGGGCGAGGGTCCGGTCTTTGCGCTGTACGAGACGGTGAAGGCCATCACGGACGCCCAGGCCCATGAGCGGCGTTATCCCACCGCAGAGGAGCGGGCGTTGGTTCACGGGATCCGGCGGAGGACGTTCGTGATGTTCGAGGAGCAGCTTCAGCGCGCGGGTCAGCCGGGCGCTGATCCGAGTATCGCTGCGTAGGCCCTGCTTGATCGACACCAGATCGGTGAAGTAGCGGTGTCCGGCGGGTGGGGATACCGCTACTTCGGCGAAGTGGTGTTGATCAAGCAGGACGGGCGGCAAGGTCATGAGTGGGCAAACGGGTTGCCGCGCCGTCCATCGTCGGAGAGGGTCGCGGTATGCCCGACTCTCCCGCCTCCCACGGTGCCGGAACGCCCGCGCAGGGCTTCGCCTGGTCGAACATGTTCGTCCACCCGGACGAGGATCCGCGTTCGGAGGGCAACTTCGACGACGAGCGGACGATCCTCGTCGAGTACCTCCGCGATCAGCGCCTCACCCTGCAACTGAAGTGCGCCGACCTGGACGCCGAGCAGTTGGCCCGCCGGGCCGTACCTCCGTCGACGATGTCGCTGCTCGGCCTCGTCCGGCACATGGCCGAGGTGGAGCGCGGCTGGTTCCGCCGGGTGATGGCCGGGGAGGAGGCGCCGCCGATCTACCGTACGGAGGCCGACCGGGACGCGGACTTCAACGAGGCGATCGCGGACCCGGACGTGGTGGCCGAGGCGTGGCGGAACTGGCGGGCCGAAATCGAGTTCGCCGAGCAGCTGGTGGACCGGACGGACCTCGGCGCCGAGGGACGCCAGCGCGACGGCACGTCCATCTCGCTGCGCGAGCTGCTCGTGCACATGATCGAGGAGTACGCCCGGCACAACGGCCACGCCGACCTGCTCCGCGAGCTGATCGACGGCCGGATCGGCCAGTAACCGCGGACGGGGGCGGCAGCAGGCGCCCGCCGCGCGGGTCCGGGGGCGGGATCGAGGCCGCGACGGACAGCGGTACCCGGGGAACTGAGCCCGCCGACGGCGAGGAGCCGTCTCGTGTCAGCCTGACGTCCGCCACGATCCCGCGTGATCCATTGGAGGATCAGGGAAGGTGGCCCGGGGACGGCGCGCCTTCGGGACACTCGGGCCGATCGAAGCAGCCTGCGCAGGACGGAGTCCGCAGCCGATGACAGCCGTACCCGTGCCGGATCCGGCGGCGACGCCGCGCAGTGTGGCCGAGGCGGTGGCCGTACAGGAGGAGTTGCGGTCGCGGGTCGACCTGGTGGGGCCCGGTCCGACCGAGCCCGCGACGGTGGCCGGGCTGGACGTCGCGTACGCGGCGAGCGGTGACCTGCTCGCGGCGGCCGTCACCGTGCTCGACGCCCGGACGCTCGCGGTGGTGGACCGTGCGGTGAGCGTCGGGAGGCCCGCGTTCGGGTACGTCCCGGGCCTGTTCGCGTTCCGGGAGCTGCCCGCGCTGCTCGACGCGTTGGATCGGCTGCGGATCCGCCCCGACCTGCTGGTCTGCGACGGGCACGGCCTGGCGCATCCGCGCCGATTCGGGCTCGCGTGTCATCTCGGGGTGGTGACCGGCCTGCCGTCGATCGGTGTGGGCAAGACGCCGTTGGTCGGCGAGTGGACGCCGCTGGGCGTCCAGCGGGGCGCGTGGTCGGCGTTGCGTGACGGCGGCGAGGTGGTGGGCCGGGTGCTGCGGACCCGCGACGGCGTGCGACCGGTCTTCGTGAGCGTCGGCCACCGGATGAGCCTGGACAACGCCGTCGCCCGGGTGCTCGCGTCGACCCCGCGGTACCGGCTGCCGGAGACCACCCGGACCGCCGACCGGCTATGCCGCGACGCCCTCACCGCCGCCGAACTCGGCGCCGCCGCCGAACATCGCGCCGCGGCCGAACATCGCGCCGCGGCCGAACATCGCGCCGCGGCCGAACATCGCGCCGCCGCCGAACATCGCGCCGCCACCGAACATCGCGCCGCCGCCGACCTCGGCGCCGCCACCGAACATGGCACCGCCGCCGAACCCCGGACCGCCACCCGACGGCCTGGTGGGAGGTAATGCGGCGCACATCCGGGGCGCTCTATGACGGGTGGGTCACATGAAGCGGTAGTAGCCTGACCGGCGGTCCCCGACCGGGGAGGACGGCGAGGTGATCATGGCGGTACGGCGACACGCGGCGCGGCTCGCGACGGTCGGCGCGTTGCTGGGCGGCCTGGTGCTGATCGGTGCGGCGCCGGCGATGGCCGACGACGACTTGGTGCGGGTGCGCGCGGCCGACAGCTTCACCGCCGGCGGCTCCGCCGAGGGGGTGAGCGTCGAGGTCCGCAAGCGCACCGACGGCTGCGTGATGCTGCGGACCGCGCTCGGGCTGCGGCTGGCGGGCCTCCAGGCGAATCAGGTGACGGTCCAGGTCAGCTACGGCGGGCGCTGGTTCCCGGTGCCGCTCGGCGGCGGCTCGGGTGCGCTCAGCACCACGCAGACCGCGCCCGCGAAGCCGACGCTCTGCAAGGGCAAGGGCATCACCGTGCGCTACCGCGTCACGTTCGCGGCGACGGCGCCGAACGGGCGGCTGAGCGTGGTCGGTGAGGCCGGCACCGCGTCCGGCCGGGATCTGGGCCGCGACGCGGACTCGGCGCGGGTGACCGGCGGTCGGGCCCTCGTCTCCCCGACCCCGTCGACGAAGCCGTCGCCGACGCCGACGCCGGAGCCGACGGAAGCGCCCGCCGACGCGGATTCGACCCCGGCGGCGCTCGCCGCGCCGACCGGTGGGCCGGCCACCACCGACGAGGATTCCTCCGGGCTCTCGCCCGTGATGTTCGTGGGTCTGGCCCTGGTCGCCGTGGGGGCGCTGCTGATCGTCTTCCTGGTCCGCCGCTCCCGTCAGGACAAGGCGTCCGCCGGCGAGTCGGTCCTGCCGCTGCCCGGCAACCCGGGCGGCACCACCTACCGCGCCGGCGGTGGTGTCCCGGCCGCGCCGGTCCAGCCCGGTCCGGTGTACGGCCAGCCGCCCGCCACGGGCGGCGTCTACGGGGTGCCGTCGCCGCGACCCTCGGGCGGGATCTACGGAGCCCGGCCCGACGCGACCCGGCCGCTGCCGGGCTACCCGGGCGGCGCCGCGCCCACGGGTCCCGAGCCCGCCCCGCCGGCGGGCCTGCCGGGCGGCGCGACGCCAGCGGGCTCCCCGGGCGGCGCGATGCCAGCGGGACCCGGTTCCGCCCCACCGCCCGCCCCGGGCGCGTCGTCGGCACACAGCCCGTCGCCGTCCGGCCCACCCACGCCCGGGCCGTCGTCGGCGACCAGCGCGTCCACGGCCGGCCCGTCCACGCCTGGGCCGTCGTCGGCTCCCGGGCAGGCCGGCCCGCCACCGGCCGCCGGGGGTGGCGAACACACCGTGTACATGCCCCGGCTACCCGGCTGACCGAAGCGCGGCCCGCGCCCTCCGATACGCTCAGGGTGCGTGACGACCTGCGGCCAAGGAGTGGAACCGGTGTCTGATCTGTCCCAGATCGTGAAGGCGTACGACGTCCGCGGGACGGTGCCGGACCAGTGGGACGAGCGGGCCGCCGAGGCCATCGGCGCCGCCTTCACCCAGCTGCTCAACGCCACGGACGAGCCCGGCGAGGCGGTCGTCATCGGTCACGACATGCGGGCCACCTCGCCCGGCCTGGCGTCCGCGTTCGCCGCCGGCGTCCGGGCCGAGGGGCGCTCGGTCATCGAGATCGGTCTCGCGTCGACCGACATGCTCTACTTCGCCTCCGGCTCACTCGACCTGCCCGGGGCCATGTTCACGGCCAGTCACAACCCGGCGCGCTACAACGGCATCAAGATGTGCCGCTCCGGCGCCCGGCCCATCGGTCAGGACACCGGCCTCGCCGAGATCCGCGACCGGGCGCAGGCACTGCTGGACAAGGACGAGGCCCGCCCCGCCGGTGAGCCGACCCGCCCGGCCGAGCGGCGCGACCTGCTCCCGGAGTACGCGGCGTACCTGCGCAAGCTCGTCGACCTGTCGAGCATCCGCCCGCTGCGCGTGGTGGTGGACGCGGGCAACGGCATGGCCGGCCACACGGTGCCGAGCGTGCTCGGTGACGCGAGCCTTCCGGCCCTGCCGCTGGAGATCGTGCCGCTCTACTTCGACCTGGACGGCAGCTTCCCCAACCACGAGGCCAACCCGCTGGACCCGGCCAACCTGGTCGACCTCCAGCGCGCGGTCGTCGAGCACGGCGCGGAGATCGGGCTCGCGTTCGACGGCGACGCCGACCGCTGTTTCGTGGTGGACGAGCGGGGCGAGCCGGTCTCCCCGTCGGCGATCACCGCGATGGTGGCCGCCCGCGAGCTGGCCAAGCACCCCGGTTCGACGGTGATCCACGGCCTGATCACCTCCCGCGCGGTTCCGGAGATCATCCGCGAACACGGCGGGGAGCCGGTGGTGGCGCGGGTGGGGCACTCCTTCATCAAGGCGGAGATGGCGCGCACCAACGCGATCTTCGGCGGTGAGCACTCCGCGCACTACTACTTCCGGGACTTCTGGTTCGCCGACACTGGGATGCTCGCGGCCATGCACACCCTGGCCGCGCTCGGTGAGCAGTCGCTGCCGCTGTCGGTGCTGGCCGGCGAGTACGAGCGGTACGTCGCGTCCGGCGAGATCAACTCCACGGTGGTCGACCAGGCCGCGGCGATGCGCGAGGTGCGCGACGCGTACACGGATGTCGAGGCCGACGAGATGGACGGTCTGACCCTGCGCTTCCCCGACGGCGCCTGGTTCAACCTGCGCGCGTCCAACACCGAGCCGTTGCTGAGGCTGAACGTCGAGGCACCCACCCGCGCGCGGATGATCTCCCTCCGCGACGAGGTGCTCGACCGGGTTCGCCGATAAGATCGCCTGCGCCGCTCGGCACCGCCGGCGGTGAAGCCGCACACGTGGAAGGAGCCGCGCCGTGGCCCTGGATCCGCAGTTGCTCGAGATACTCGCCTGCCCGGACACGCACCACGCACCGCTCGACTACGACGCGCAGGCCCAGACCCTGACCTGCACCGAGTGCGGCCGCGTCTTCGAGGTCCGCGACGACGTGCCGGTACTGCTGCTCGACGAGGCGCGCGGCGGCCCGGGGCAGTCGTCGTGATCGACGGTACGGCCGGGGTCAGCGGCCACCGGGAAGCCGACGAGAGCCTGCTGGACGACCCCGACGCGCTCGCCGAGCGGGACCCGGGTGGCATGCTGCGGCACACCGCGTCCGCGGGCGCCCAGGTGCGCGAGTCGGCCGCGTTGACGGCCGAGGCGAACCTCTCCGCGCTCGCCGACGAGGGCCGGCCGCGCGCCGTCGTCATCGCCGGCATCGGCACCGCCGGTCGCACCGGTGACGTCCTCGCCACGGTCGCGGGCCCCCGCTGCCCCGTGCCGGTCATCCCGCACCGCAGCGCCGGTGTGCCGGGCTGGGTGGGCGCCGCCGACGTGGTGATCGCGGTGAGCGCCTCCGGCCGCAGTCCCGAGGCGCTCGGCGCCGCCGAGGCCGCGCACCGCCGGGGCGCCCGGCTGGTCGCCGTCGGCGCGCCGGACTCCCAGCTCCAGTCGGTCGCCGAGCGCGCCCGCGCGCCGTTCATCCCGGTGCCGCGGCGCGCGCCCGCCCGCGCCAGTCTGTGGGCGCTCACCGTGCCGGTACTGCTCGCCGCCCGTACGCTCGGGCTCGTGAAGGTCAACGAGGCGGATCTGGCCGAGACGGCGGCGCGGCTGGACGCCGACGCCGACCGCAGCCGGCCCACCGCCGAGTCCTTCGTCAACCCGGCGAAGTCGCTGGCCCTGGGCCTGGCGGGTTCGATCCCGATCGTCTGGGGCTCGTCCCCGCTCGCCACCGTGGCGGCCCGCCGCTTCGGCGACACCCTGTCGGCCAACGCCCGCTACCCGGTGGTCACCGGGGCGCTGGGCGAGGCAGGGCGGGGCCGCGTGGGCCTGCTCGATGGTGTCTTCGGCGGCCTGGCCGAGGGGGAGCGGGACATCTTCGCCGACCCGGAGGAGGCCGACGGTGACGGCACCCGGCTGCGGCTGGTGCTGCTGCGAGACGGCGGGCTGAACGCCGAGGACGACACCGACGAGCCGCTCGCGGTCGAGGAGCGCCGCGCCGAGGCGGTGCAGACGCTGGCCGAGCGTCGCGGCGTGCGCTGCGACGTCGTGGTCGCCGAGGGCGGTTCCGCGCTGGAGCGGCTCGCGTCGCTCGTCGCGGTGCCGGACTTCGCCTCGATCTACCTCGCCATGGCCCACGGCCTGGATCCGATGGCGGTACCGGCCATCACCGAGATGAAGGAGCTGTCGAACCAGTGATCGGACGTAGTGGGCGGCGCGGGACATCGGCGCCGGCCGGTGTGGCGCGGCCCGGGGGAGTGGTGGCGTGAGCGCCGAGGGCGGGACCAGGGCGATCATCGCCGCCCTGCTGGCGAACATCGGCATCGCCGTCACGAAGTTCCTCGCGTTCGCGCTGACGGGCTCGTCGTCGATGCTGGCGGAGGCGATCCACTCGGTGGCCGACTCGGGTAACCAGGGTCTGCTGCTGCTCGGCGGCAAGCGGGCCAAGCGGGAGGCCACGCCGCAGCACCCGTTCGGGTACGGCCGGGAGCGCTACATCTACGCGTTCATCGTGTCGATCGTGCTGTTCAGTGTCGGTGGCCTGTTCGCGCTGTACGAGGCGTACCACAAGTGGCACGAGAAGGAGGGCATCCACGAGTTCCAGTGGGTGCCGGTCACCGTGCTGCTCGTCGCGATCGTCATGGAGTCGTTCTCCTTCCGTACGGCCATCAAGGAGTCGAACCACACGCGAGGCAACCAGTCCTGGCTGCGGTTCATCCGCCGGGCTAAGGCGCCGGAGCTGCCCGTGGTGCTGCTGGAGGACTTCGGCGCGCTCGTGGGTCTGGTGTTCGCGCTCTTCGGCGTGAGCATGACGCTGGCCACCGGCAACGGTGAGTGGGACGCGTTCGGCACCGCGATGATCGGCATCCTGCTGGTGACCATCGCGGTCGTGCTCGCCATCGAGACGAAGAGCCTGCTGCTCGGTGAGGGCGCGGAGACGCACGACCTCGCCGCCATCGAGCGGGCCGTGACGGACGGCCCGGAGGTGGAGCGGATCATCCACATGAAGACGCTCTACCTGGGGCCCGAGGAGCTGATGGTGGCCGCCAAGGTCGGCGTCCCGGCGTGCGAGACCGCCGAGGAGGTGGCCCGCGGCATCAACGCGGTCGAGGCGCGGATCCGGGCCGCCGTGCCGATCGCCCGGGTCATCTACCTGGAACCGGACATCTACAGCGCCGCGGCCGAGCGCGCGGGCAGCGGGTCCGCGTCGCACACCGCCGTACCGGGGCCGGACGACGAGGCGGCCGGGCGGTCCGGGAGCTGATGGTGGAACCGCTGTACGGACCGATCCGGGACTACGCCTGGGGGTCCCGCTCCGCCATCGCGGCCCTGCAGGGGCGCCCGGTGCCGAGTGACGGCCCGGAGGCCGAGCTGTGGCTCGGTGCGCACCCGGGCGCGCCGGCCGCCATCGAGCGGGCCGGCGCGCGCATCAGCCTGCTCGACGTGCTGGCGGCCGAGCCGGAACGCTGGCTCGGCGAGCAGGGTGTCAACCGCTTCGGCACCCGACTGCCGTTCCTGCTCAAGGTGCTCGCCGCGGACGCGCCGCTGAGCCTCCAGGCCCATCCCGACGCGAAGCAGGCCCGGGCCGGGCACGCGGCCGACGCGGCGCGTCCGCCGGAGCAGCGCAACTACGTCGACCCGTACCACAAGCCGGAACTGCTGGTCGCGCTCTCCCCGTTCGAGGCGCTCTGCGGGTTCCGCGACCCGGCGGAGTCGGCCGAGGCGCTCGCCGCGTTCGGCGTACCGGCCCTCGACCCGGTGGTCACGGCGCTGCGGTCCGGGGTGTCCGGCCTGCGCACGGCGGTGCGTACGTTGCTGACCTGGCCGCAGGAGGAACGGGCCGGGCTCGTGGCGGCGGTGGTGGCCGCGCCGGCCGCCGGGCCGGACGCGGAGCTGGCCCGGGCGTTGGCGGCCGGTTACCCGGCCGACCCGGGTGTGCTGGTCGCGCTGCTGTTGCACCACGTGCGCCTGTCGCCCGGTGAGGCGATCTGGATGCCGGCCGGCAACCTGCACGCCTACCTGCGCGGCGCCGGCGTGGAGATCATGGCGGCCAGCGACAACGTGCTGCGCGGCGGTCTCACCCCGAAGCGGGTGGACGTCGACGAGCTGCTGCGGGTGCTGCGCTTCGAGGTGCTGGACGAGCCGGTGCGGCAGGCGCGGTCGGTGGGGCCCGGGGTGGACTGCTGGCCGGTGCCGGTGGAGGATTTCGCGCTCCACCGGGTGACGGTGGGCGACGCCGTGCCGTCGGCCGAGCTGGCGCCCGTCGGTCCCCGCGTGGTGCTCTGCGTGGCCGGCTCGGTGGCCGTGGACGACGGGTCCGGGGCGCTCACGCTGCAGCGCGGCCAGGCCGCCATCGGCACGGCCGCGGGCGGACCGCTGCGGATCAGCGGTGCCGGGGAGGCGTACGTCGCCTCCGGCGGCCTGAGCTGACGCCTCCGCAAAAGCGCAAGTCCGACTTTCCCGGAATGGCTTGACGCGCTCCTAGCGGAGTGTGACTCTATGGGTACGCAGCGTTATCGCGACGACGGTCCGAGAACGTGCGGGGAACCAAACCGGGGGGATGCACGGGGCGGCCGGCTGGTGGACGGAAAGTCCGTTCACGACCGACCGCCCCGTGCGCTGTCCACAGCACCCCCGCGGCGGCCAGCCGGGGCGCCCGCCGGGCGGCGCGCGTAAGGTGGAGGGTCGCGCAGCACAATCGTCCGACAGGAGCTTTCATGACCAGCACCCTCCCGGCTGCCAGCGGCACGCCGTCCGAGGCCCGGCCGAGCAGCGTCGCCGCGGGCGACTACAAGGTGGCGGATCTGTCGCTCGCCGAGTTCGGCCGTAAGGAGATCCGGCTCGCCGAGCACGAGATGCCCGGTCTGATGGCGCTCCGTCGGGAGTTCGCCGACGCACAGCCGCTGGCCGGCGCCCGGATCACCGGTTCGCTGCACATGACCATCCAGACCGCCGTCCTGATCGAGACGCTGGTCGCGCTCGGCGCGCAGGTCCGCTGGGCGTCCTGCAACATCTTCTCCACGCAGGACCACGCGGCCGCCGCCATCGTGGTCGGCCCGGACGGCACCCCCGACGCCCCGGCCGGCGTCCCGGTGTACGCCTGGAAGGGCGAGACGCTGGAGGAGTACTGGTGGTGCACCGAGCAGGTGCTCACCTGGCCGGACGGCCAGGGGCCGAACATGATCCTCGACGACGGCGGTGACGCCACGCTGCTCGTGCACAAGGGCGTCGAGTTCGAGAAGGCCGGCGCCGTGCCGCCGGTCGAGTCGGCCGACTCCGAGGAGTACGCGGTCATCCTCTCGCTGCTGCACCGCACGCTCGCCGAGGACGGCCAGCGGTGGACGCGGATCGCCTCCGGCATCAAGGGCGTCACCGAGGAGACCACCACCGGTGTGCACCGGCTCTACGAGATGCAGCGCGAGGGCAGCCTGCTGTTCCCGGCCATCAACGTCAACGACTCGGTGACGAAGAGCAAGTTCGACAACAAGTACGGCTGCCGCCACTCGCTCATCGACGGCATCAACCGGGCCACCGACGTGCTGATCGGCGGCAAGATGGCCGTCGTCATGGGCTACGGCGACGTGGGCAAGGGCTGCGCCGAGTCGCTGCGCGGCCAGGGCGCCCGGGTCGTGGTGACCGAGGTCGACCCGATCTGCGCGCTCCAGGCCGCCATGGACGGCTACCAGGTGGCCACCCTGGACGACGTGGTCGAGCAGGCGGACATCTTCGTGACCGCCACCGGCTGCTTCAGCGTCATCACCCACGACCACATGGCCCGGATGAAGCACCAGGCCATCGTCGGCAACATCGGCCACTTCGACAACGAGATCGACATGGCCGGCCTGGCGAAGCGCTCCGACGTGACGCGCGAGAACATCAAGCCGCAGGTCGACCTGTGGCGCTTCGACGACGGCCACGCCATCATCGTCCTCTCCGAGGGGCGCCTGCTGAACCTGGGCAACGCGACCGGCCACCCGAGCTTCGTCATGTCGAACTCGTTCTCCAACCAGACGATCGCCCAGATCGAGCTCTTCACCAAGACCGACGAGTACCCGGTGGGCGTCTACGTGCTGCCGAAGCACCTCGACGAGAAGGTCGCCCGGCTGCACCTGGACGCGCTCGGCGCCAAGCTCAGCACGCTCACCAAGGAGCAGGCCGCCTACCTCGGCGTGCCCGTGGAGGGCCCGTTCAAGCCCGACCACTACCGCTACTGATCGTCCACCACGAACCGGGCCGGCCGCGCACGCGACCGGCCCGGTTCGCGTGTCCGGGGCCGCGTCGCCGACATCAGTCGGGTCGCTGACGTCAGTCGCGGCGGCGGGGGCGTACCCAGGTCCAGACGCACCAGGCGAGCCACGCGAGCGAGACCGCGGTGGCGAGCGCCCGCATGCGCAGCATGCTGAGCAGGAACACCACGGCCAGCACCGCCAGCCAGGGACCGAAGCCCCTCACGGCTGCCGTCCCCGGGCTGACGACGACGCGGCCCGGCTCACCACCGGGCCGGCCGGGGCGGGCGGGCCGGCTGGTGCGAACACGATGTCGGGCACGGTCGTCCTGTCTGCGGTAGGGACGAGCCGCATCCTGCCACAGCGTGGCGGTGGCGTACGTCCCGCGTACGCCGAGTTCATGAGCCGGACGAGTGGTGTTGGCCCGATCAACTTGACGGGCCTCCTGAACAAGAGGAAGGTATGGCTGCCCTAACTAAGCTGAGGCGTACCTAAGACCGGAGCACAGATGTTCGCCACGTACCTGATCGGTCTGCGCGAAGGCCTGGAGGCGACCCTCGTGGTCAGCATCCTGGTGGCTTTCCTCGTGAAGTCGCAGCGCCGGGACCGGTTGCCGCAGGTGTGGGCGGGCGTCGGCCTGGCGGTGGCGCTGTCGGTGCTGTTCGGCTGGCTGATCGAGTACACGTCGACCACCCTGCTGTCCCGCTCCGAGGACCGGGAGCTGTTCGAGGCCGTCACCTCGGTCGCGGCCGTCGTCTTCGTCACCTGGATGATCTTCTGGATGCGCCGGGCGGCCCGGACCATCGCCGGCGAGCTGCGCGGCAAGCTCACGGACGCCCTGGCGGTCGGCTCCCTCGCGGTGGCGGGGATGGCCTTCCTCGCGGTGATCCGGGAGGGCCTGGAGACCGCCCTCATCTTCTACTCGGCCGCCCAGGGCGCGGCCGGTGACAGCGGGCCGCTGCTCGCGCTGATCGGCGGCGTCGTCACCGCCGTGGTCATCGGCGTGCTGCTCTACGCCAGCGCGCTGAGGATCAACCTGACCCGCTTCTTCACCTGGACCGGCGCCCTGCTGATCCTGGTCGCCGCCGGCATCCTGAAGTACGGCGTGCACGACTTCCAGGAGGCCGGCGTCCTGCCCGGCCTCAACGACCTGGCGTTCGACATCACGTCCGTGCTCGACCCGAGCACGTGGTACGCCGCCCTCCTGGCCGGAATGTTCAACGTCACCCCCGCTCCGACCGTGCTCGAGACGATCGCCTGGGTGGCGTACGCCGTGCCGGTGCTCGCGCTCTTCCTGTTCCGTCCCGCCGCCCCCAAGGCCGCCGCGCCCCGCACGGGCGACGCCGCGGCCACGGCCGGCGCCCCGGAGAAGCCGGCCGCCGTCGAGCCGGCCGTCCCGGGCGAGGCCGCATCGGCCGGAACCGCCACGACCCCGGCCGACGCCGAGGCGCCGTCCGCGCCGCAGCGTGCCTGACCCACGAGGAGAACTGCTCAGATGCGCACCACCCGGTACCTGATGCTGGCCGCGGCCGGCCTGCTGGCCACGGCCGGCGTGACCGCGTGCTCCGGCCAGAAGGACGACCCGGCCACGGCCGGCGGCCCGATCGTGGTCAAGGCCAACGACACGGCCTGCGAGGTCGGCGACACCGACCTGGCGGCCGGTACGGCCACCTTCAAGGTCACCAACTCCGGGTCCAAGGTGACCGAGTTCTATGTCTACGCGAGCGGTGACCGGGTGATGGGCGAGGTCGAGAACATCGCCCCCGGGCTGAGCCGCGAGCTGCACGTCGAGCTGCCGGCCGGGACGTACGAGACGGCCTGCAAGCCCGGGATGAGCGGCAAGGGCATCCGCGGAGCGCTGAAGGTCAGCGGCTCGGCGGCGCCCCTCACCGAGGACGCCGCGCTGGCCGGGGCGACCGACAGCTACCAGCGGTACGTGAAGAGCCAGACCGCGGCCCTGCTGGAGAAGACCGAGGAGTTCGTGACCGCGGTCAAGGCCGGCGACGTGGCGAAGGCCAAGGCGCTCTACCCGGTCGCGCGGACCTACTGGGAGTGCATCGAGCCGGTCGCGGAGATCTTCGGCGACCTCGACCCCAAGATCGATGGCCGCGAGGAGGTCATCGAGGAGGGCATGGAGTTCACCGGCTTCCACCGGATCGAGAAGGACCTGTGGACCACGGGTGACATCAGCAAGGACGGCCCGATCGCCGACCGGCTGCTGACCGACGTCAAGGAGATCGTGGCCAAGGCCAACGCCGAGAAGCTCTCCCCGCTCCAGCTGGCCAACGGCGCGAAGGAACTGCTCGACGAGGTGGCCAGCGGCAAGATCACCGGCGAGGAGGACCGCTACTCGCACACCGACCTGTGGGACTTCAGCGCCAACCTGGAGGGGTCGAAGGCCGCGATCGCCGCGCTGCGCCCCGCGCTCGAGCAGCGCTCACCCGACCTGGTCAAGCAGCTCGACACCGAGTTCGCCAACGTCGAGGGGCTGCTCGGCGAGCACCGGGACGGCGACGGGTGGAAGCTGCACACCGCGTTGAGCAAGGCCGAGCTCAAGGAGCTCTCCGACGGCATCAACGCGCTCGCCGAACCGATCAGCAAGGTCGCCGCGGTCGTCGCGCGGTGACGCACAGGGGGTGCCGATGAGCGGGAGCGGACTCAGCCGCCGGCGGGCGATCACGCTCGCCGGCGCCGGCGCGGCCGGCGTCGCCGGGGTGGCCACCGGGGCCGGTGTGCTGCTGCGCGGCGCGCCGGACCAGGCCGCCGCCAGCGACCACGCGGCCGGCGCCGTGCCGTTCCACGGCGAGCACCAGGCCGGCATCGTCACGCCGGCCCAGGACCGCCTGCACTTCGTGGCCTTCGACGTGATCACCAAGGACCGGGCCCGGCTGGTCGACCTGCTCCAGGAGTGGACGGCCGCGGCCGCGCGGATGACCGCCGGTCAGGACGCCGGCGTGCTCGGCGCGGTCGGCGGGATGCCGGAAGCGCCGCCGGACGACACCGGCGAGGCGCTCGGCCTGCCCCCGTCGCAGCTCACGCTCACCATCGGCTTCGGCCCGACGCTGTTCCGCGACGCCGAGGGCCGGGACCGGTTCGGCATCGCCGACCGGCGCCCCGCCGCCCTGGCCGACCTGCCCCGGTTCCCCGGCGACGCGCTGCAGCCGCAGATCTCCGGCGGCGACCTCTGCGTCCAGGCGTGCGCGAACGACCCGCAGGTGGCGGTGCACGCCATCCGCAACCTGGCCCGGCTCGGCATGGGGGTGGTGAGCGTCCGCTGGTCCCAGCTCGGGTTCGGCCGTACCTCGTCGACGTCCCGCGACCAGGCCACCCCGCGCAACCTGTTCGGCTTCAAGGACGGCACGGCGAACCTCAAGGCCGAGGACGCCGACCTGCTCCGCGACCAGCTCTGGGTGCAGCCGGGCGACGGCCCGGACTGGATGACCGGCGGCTCCTACGTGGTCACGCGGAAGATCCGCATGCTGGTCGAGACCTGGGACCGGACCTCGCTGGCCGAGCAGGAGGAGATCGTCGGACGGGCCAAGGGCAGCGGCGCCCCGCTGGGGCAGCGCGACGAGTTCGACGAGCCGGACTTCGCAGCCACGGGGGACGACGGCCAGCCACGCATCCCCGCGCACGCACACGTCACGCTCGCGCACCCGACGCGCAACGGCGGGGCGCGCCTGCTGCGGCGGGGCTACAACTTCGTGGACGGGTCGGACGGGCTGGGTCGCCTGGACGCCGGCCTGTTCTTCATCGCGTACCAGCGCGACCCGCGCCGGCAGTTCGTGCCGATCCAGACGCAGCTGGCGCGGCACGACGTGATGAACGAGTACCTGCGGCACGTCTCCAGCGCCCTCTTCGCGTGCCCGCCCGGCGTCCGCGACGGCGGCGACCACTGGGGGCGGGCGCTCTTCGCCTGACGCGGCAGCGCCGGGCCGTGTGGTCAGGCGCCGGGCCGGTCGGCGGTGTCCACCGGCGGGCGTACGAGCGGAACAGTGGCCTGCGTCGGCGGCGCCGCGGCGGGTCGTACGGCGGGGGCCGGTGACACGGCGACCGGAGTGTCGGCCGGCGCGGCCGGACGCGGGGCCGCGGGTGCGCTCCGGGTTCCCG
Source organism: Micromonospora costi (assembly GCF_003626655.1). GTDB lineage: Bacteria > Actinomycetota > Actinomycetes > Mycobacteriales > Micromonosporaceae > Micromonospora > Micromonospora costi. The sequence goes on along the minus strand of NZ_RBAN01000001.1, from coordinate 1,493,090 downwards.
GCCGGGGCGGCTCGGGCGCGGCCGGGCGGATGGGTTCCGCCGCGGGGACGGGCGCCAGTTCCGGCCACAGCGCGGCGGTCACGGCCCGGGTGCGGTGCAGGCGGTGCACGGCCCGGCGGTGCCGCTCGCCGAGGACGGCCGCCAGGTAGACGGTCTCCGGGGCCGGCAGCGGCGGTGGCGGGGTGGTCACGGCGGCCACCTCGGCCCAGAGACCGCGGGCGAGCCGGCTGCGGGCGGGTTCCACGAGCTGGTGCACCCGGGCCAGGTACTGCCGCGCGGCGAGCGCCAGGTCGTCGTCGAGCCGGGTCAGATCCAGGGTGTACGCCCAGCCGACCAGCGGCGGCACGGCGGTCGGGACGGGCCGCCACACGGCCGCCGCGCGGGTGTGCACCACGAGCGTGCCCGCCACGAGGTCGCCGAGGCGGCGTCCACGGCGGTCGGTCAGCATCACCGTCACCCCGGCGACCCAGCTGAGCAGGGGCAGGACGAGACCCGGCCACTCCACCGCGACGCCGACCAGGGCACGGGTCAGCGACTGCCGTACCCCGACCGGTGCGCCGTCCACGCTCACCACCCGCAGGCCGACCGCGGCCTTGCCCGGCGTCCGGCCGTTGTTGAACCGCTCGAACAGCACCGGGTAGCCAACGAGCAGCCCGACGAGCGCCACGGTGCCCGTCGCGCCGGTGAGCGCCGCGTCGACGAAGCCGAACGGCAGCGCCGAGAACGCGAGCGCGGCGAGCACCGCCAGCGCGACCGCGATGCCGGCCTGGACCACGACGTCCAGCAGCAGGGCCAGCACCCGGGAGCCGAGCCGGGCGACCCGGACGTCCAACTCCACGGCCTCGCCGCTGACCAGCCCGGCGTCGCTCCACGACACGGTCCGGGCGGCCGGGCGGGCGGCGGCCGGTGACGATGGTTGCGCGCTCACCCCGACAGTGAACACTATGATCCGCGGACGGGGGTGAGCGTGGATCTCGACGCGTACGTCGCGGAGCACGGTGGGCAGTGGCGGCGGCTCGACGAGCTGTGCCGGCGCCGCCGGCTCGACGCCGCCGAGGTGGACGAGCTTGTCGTCCTCTACCAGCGGACGGCCACCCAGCTCTCCGCGCTGCGCAGCCGGTCACCCGACCCGGCCCTGGTCAGTCAGCTGTCCCAGCTGGTGCTGCGGGCCCGGGCCCGGCTCACCGGCCGGCCCCGAGCGTCCTGGGCGGCGGTCACCCGCTTCCTGGTGTCCGGCTTCCCGGGTGCCGTCTACCGGGCGTGGCCCTGGTGGTGCGGGGTGGCGACCGCCTTCAGCCTGCTCAGCTTCTTCCTGATCTGGTTCGTGGCCAACAATCCCGACACCGCGGCCGCGTTCATCGGCGAGGACGCGGCGACCGACCTGGTCGACTCCGGGTTCGCCGGCTACTACACCGAGTTCTCCGCGCCGACGTTCGCCTTCCACCTGTGGACGCACAACGCCTGGCTCGCCGCCCAGTGCCTGGCGTCCGGGGTGCTGATCGTGCCGGTGTTCTACCTGCTGTGGCAGAACGCGCTCAACATCGGCGTGGTGGGCGGGGTCATGGTCTCGTACGGCCGGGCGGACGTCTTCTTCGGCCTCATCACCCCGCACGGCCTGCTGGAACTCACCGGCGTCTTCGTGGCCGCCGGGCTCGGCCTGCGGGTCGCCTGGGCGTGGATCGCGCCACCCCCGGACCTGACCCGGGGCCAGTCCGTGGCCCGGGCCGGCCGGTCGGCCGTTCTGGTGGCGGTCGGCCTCGTCGGCGTGTTCGCGGTGTCCGCGTTCGTCGAGGCGTTCGTCACCCCGGCCCCGGTGCCGGTCCCGCTGCGCGTCGGCCTCGGCGCCGCCGTCTGGCTCGCCTTCCTGGCGTACGTGGTGGTCCTCGGCCGCCGCGCCACCCACCGGACCCCACCCCCACCCCTTGACCCCGGTGATCATGAAGTTGTTGTCACGACACGCCGTGGCGGAGGGCAATAACTTCATGATCACCGCGCCGAGGAGGGGGCGCGACGGGCGCGGGGGTCAGAGCTGGCCTTGGGACTTCAGGCGTAGGTAGGTGTCGGCGAGGCTGGTGGCCAGCGCGCCGGCGGGGGCGTCCACCACCAGCACGCCGTACCGGGTGAGCGCGGCGCGGACGCGGTCCCGCTCGGCCAGCGCCCGCCAGCCGGCCGCCGCCGCGTACGCGTCCTCGGGCCGGGCGGGCGTGCCGGAGGTCATCGCCGAGAGCACCGGGTCGTGGGTCGCCGCGATCACCACGCGGTGCCGCGCGGCCAGCCGGGGCAGTACGGGCAGCAGGCCCTCGCCCAGCGCACCCGCCTCCAGGGCGGTGAAGAGCACCACGAGGCTGCGCTGGCGCTGCCGGCGCAGGATCTCGCCGGCGATCAGCTCGAAGTCCGTCTCGACCAGGGCCGGCTGGAGCGGGGCCAGCGCGTGCACGAGCCGCGGGAGCAGCGCCGGACGGCCGGTGCCGGTGACGGTGGCCCGGACCGCCGTGTCGGCGGCCAGCAGGTCGACGCGGTCGCCGGCCCGCGAGGCGAGCGCGGTGAGCAGCAACGCCGCGTCGATCGACGTGTCCAGCCGGGGCTCGTCACCGAGCCGTACGGCGGAGGTGCGGCCGGTGTCGAGCACGCAGACCAGCCGCCGGTCGCGTTCCGGCCGCCAGGTACGCACCAGCACGTCGGCCTGCCGGGCGCTGGCCCGCCAGTCGATCGACCGGACGTCGTCGCCCACCACGTACTCGCGGAGCGTGTCGAACTCGGTGCCCTGACCGCGTCCCCGGCTGACCTGGGTGCCGTCGATCACCCGCAGCCGGGCCAACTTCTCGGGCAGGTGCCGGCGGGAGTCGAAGCGGGGAAGCACCCGCAGTGTCCACGGTGGCGTGGCGGGCCGGCCGGACCGCTGCCGGAACGCGAGCCGCAGCGGCCCGAACGAGCGTACGGTCAACGCCACCGCCGGCCGGTCGCCGCGCCGGGTCGGGGTGAGGCGGGTGGGCAGCACCGCCGCGTCGCCGGCCGCCACGGTGACCACCCGCCGCGGCGGCACGTCCGGCCGCGCCCCGGCCGAGGGCACCCACGCGTCCCGGACCTGCGCGCGGAGCGTACGCCCGGAGGTGTTGCCGAGCCGCAGCACGACGGTGGCCGTGCCGCCGAGCCGGACCGTGCGGTCGCCCTCGCGCTCCGCCGTGAGCGCCGCGGCGGGGACCGCCAAAGCCCGGTCCACCAGCACCAGGAGCAGCACCGCGCCGGTCATGACCAGCACACCGACGAACGGCGACGGCCAGAGCGGCAGGGTCAGCGCCCCGACCGCCAGCAGCAGCGCCGCCCGCCAGGTCATCGCGGGGTCGGCACGGTGGCGAGCACCGTGTCCAGGACCGCGTCGACGCCCACGCCCTCCAGCTCGACCTCCGGCCGCAGCCGCAACCGGTGGCGCAGCGTCGGCCGGGCCACGGCCTTCACGTCGTCCGGGACGACGTGGTCCCGCCCCGCCAGCCAGGCCCACGCCTTCGCGGTGTTGAGCAGCGCGGTCGCGCCACGCGGCGAGGCGCCCAGTTCCAGGGCCGGGGTGGTGCGGGTGGCCCGGCAGAGGTCGACCAGGTAGCCGAGCAGCGGGTCGGCCACGTGCACCCGACCGACCGCGCTCCGGGCGGCCGCGAGGTCGGCGGCCGTGGCCACCGGCCGTACGCCCGCCGCGGCCAGGTCGCGCGGGTCGAAGCCGGCGTGGTGCGCGCGGAGCACCCCCAGCTCCTCCTCCCGGCTGGGCAGCGGCACGGTGAGCTTGAGCAGGAACCGGTCCAGCTGCGCCTCGGGCAGCGGGTAGGTGCCCTCGTACTCGACCGGGTTCTGGGTGGCGGCAACGATGAACGGGTCGGGCAGCGGCCGGCGACCGCCCTCGACCGACACCTGCCGCTCCTCCATGACCTCCAGCAGCGCCGACTGGGTCTTCGGCGGCGTCCGGTTGATCTCGTCGGCGAGCAGTAGGTTGGTGAAGACCGGGCCCTCGCGGAAGGTGAACGCGGCGGTGTGCGGGTCGAAGATCAGCGAGCCCGTGACGTCGCCGGGCATCAGGTCGGGCGTGAACTGCACCCGCTTCGAGTCGAGGTCGAGCGCCGTCGCCACGGTGCGGATCAGCAGCGTCTTGGCGACGCCCGGTACGCCCTCGAGCAGCACGTGGCCCCGGCACAGCAGGGCGATCACCAGGCCGCTGACCACCGAGTCCTGGCCCACGACCGCCTTGGCGACCTCGGCCCGCAGCCGGTGCAGGGCGGCGCGGGCGTCGTCGGGGCCGATGGTCGACGGCTCGGCGGTTCCGGCGGGTCGGGTCACCGGGGTCCTCCTTCGGTGGGGTCGGGTCGGGGTGCGCCGTCGGGACGTGCGCGCTCGGGCGGTGCCGCCGCGACGGTACGCGTGACGGCGTCCAGCGACCGGGCGAGGTCCAGCAGGGCCGCGTCCGTGGGCGGGTCGTCGCCGTACAGCAGCTCCTCCACCTGCTCCGGGTCGTCGCCGGTGCGGGCGGCGACGGCCTCGGCCACCCGCTCGGGCGGCGCGTCGGACGGCAGGTTCAGCCAGGGCTGCAGGCGGGAGAGGGCGGCGGCCCGCAGGGTCCGGCCGGCCGGGCCCCGGGCGCCGGCGCGCTGGTAGAGCCGGGCCCGCCCGAGGGCGGTCTCGGCGGAGCGTACGGTCACCGGCAGGGGCTCCGGCGCCGGCGGCCCGAGGCGGCGGGCCCGCCACAGCGCGGCGAGCAGCAGCGCCAACGCGAGCTGCACGAGCAGGGCCCAGAACCAGACCGGGAAGGCGCCCCACAGCGGGTTGGGAGTGTCGGAGCCACCGTTGTCGGCCGAGCCCTGCGGACGCCCGCCGCCGGACGTGTCGCCGCCGGGCCGGCCGGGTCGGCCGTCGCCGGTGCCACCCTGGTCACCCGATTCGTCGCCAGGCTCGTCGGACCCGGGCCCCGTCACGGACGGCCGGCTCTCGCGGGACGGCGGGGGTGGTTCGGGGCGGTCCAGGTCGAGCCAGACGACCCGCCCGTGCACCCCCAGCAGGCCGACGGCCAGCGCCTCGTTGTCCCACTCGTCGATCCGGTCGTTGCGGAACGCGTCGTCCGCGCCCAGGACCACGGTCTCGGTCATGCCGGGCAGCCGGGCCAGCCCCGCCGCGAAGCAGAGGTCGACGGACGGGACATCCGACTCGTACCGCTGCTGCCGCGCGGCGGCCTGGCGCACCGCGCCGAGTTCGGGCAACGGGCAGGGACGGCCGTCGGACCCGGGGGCTGTCACCTTCGTGGCCCACCGCCGGTCGGCGCGGGTCAGGGGCAGGCCGGCGCCGGCGAGCGCCCGCCGGGACGGGTCGACCAGCACCAGCCGGGTCCCGGTGGGCAGCCGGGTCGACCTGGCCAGAGTGCCCGGCTGGAGCAGGTCGGGTGCCGGCACGAAGAGGACGGCGGAACCGGTGCGGGCGGCCCGCAGGGCGGCCGCCGGGTCGCTCTCCCGTTGCACGGTGACGCCGCGGCCGCGCAGGGCCTCGGCGAGCCGGCTGCCGCCGTGGGCGTCGGTCTCGACGGGGGAGAGGTAGCCGGCGTCGGCGGGGTCGGGCCGGTCCACGGCCCGGGCTACCAGGGTGGTGGCGATGAGCGCGGCGGCCAGCCCGAGCGGGATGGCGAGGCGGTGCCAGCGTCGCCGCCGCCGGGGCACGGACGCGGCCGGCCGGACCGTGGTCGGGCGCGCGGTGGTCGGGGGCGCGGTGGGCGGGGCGGCGGTCACGCTCGCTCCTCCGGTACGGCGGCGGGCCGGTCGCCCGGCCCGGCCGGCGCCGGCAGGGCGGCGGGCGGCAGGGCGGCGGGCGGCACGACGGCGGGCGGCGCGGTGAGGACACGGTGCAGCTCACCGGCGAGGTCCCGCATCCGCCGGTCCTGCTCGGCCGAGGCGGGTCGCTGCGCGTACCAGACCTCGGAGAAGATCGCGCCGGCCGCCTCCATCGCCGGGCCGGCGGGTGGCCGGTTCCGGGCCACCGTCGCGCCGACCTCGAGCACGGTCAGCCCCGGCTGCGGGGGGACCACCTGACGAACCACCAGCTCACCGACCATGTCGCGCAGCCGCTCCCGGATCGCCTCGGCGTAGCGCCCCTCGGCCGCGAGCCGGTCGGCGAGCGTGAGCGGCCCGGCGAGCGGCGCGACCGGCAGGTCGGGCGCGTCCGGCGCGGGCGTCGGATCCGCCGCGGGAGCGCCGTCGTCGGACCGCCGGCGGCGGCGCAGCCGGGGCAGGCGCAGCCGCAGTCGGGGCCAGCGGAGGCGGAGCGGTCGCCACCGGAACGGCCGCCGTCGGGTCAGCCGCAGTCGGGGCAGGCGGCGGGGCACCCAGGCCGGGAACGTGTACCAGGCCAGCCCGGCGACCAGAGCGGCGGCGACGAGCAGCAGCGCGACCAGCGACAGCGGGACGTGGTCGCCGAGCGCGGCCACCGTCTCGGTCCACCACCGGCTGACGCTCATCGGTCCGCCGCCAGCAGGACTCCGTCGGGCGTGCTCGGCCGAGCCCGGGCGAGCAGGATGTCCAGCCCCTCGCCGCGCATCCGGGTCTCCAGGTGCAATACGGCGTCCAGGCAGGCCAGGGCCGGGTACGCGACCATGTTCACGGCGGCCCACGACACCATCGCGACCGGTACGGCCCACCCGGCGGGGACGAGATCGAGCCCCGACAGCCCGAAGATCAGCCCGGTGGCCAGGCCGACCCGGAGGATCCACCAGCCGACGTAGCCGAGCAGCCGGACGAGGCCGGCCCGGAGCCCGCCCCGGGCGGCCAGTGCCGCGGCGCGCGGCAGCACGCGCGGCAGAGACGTCCCGTCGACGACGAGTGCCGGTATGGCGGCGCCGAGCAGCGCGAAGCCCACGAACCAGGCCGGCCCGCAGAGGGCCGCCGTGAACATCACGGCGCCCGCGACGAGCGCCAGCAGCAGGGTGGCCGGCCACCGGGCGCCGGCGGGGCGGAGCAGCTCGCCGGCCCGGGCGGAGCGGCCGAGCAGCGCGGCCCGGGCGGCGCGGGCGGCCGGGTTGCCGAGCAGCGCGATGATCAGCCCCTCGGTCGCCGCCCCGACGGCCAGCAGCAGCCAGTACGCGGCCAGATGCCCCTCTGCGTACCACCAGACCGGGGGCTCGACGTGGGCCGCGACCCGCAGTGGCGCCAGGAGGAGCTGTTCGGCCACGGCGAGTACGGCGCCGAACGGCACGAGCACCACGGCCTGCTCGCGCAGCAGCAGGACCGCCGAATCCAGCAGCTCGCCCACGGTGAGGGGGCGGCGCGGGAGCACGACGGTCGGGCCGGCCTCGGGCACGCGTACTCCTGGGGGACGGACGACGGTGGCGCGCGACGGCGCACGCAGGGATCATGGTGACACGCCCGGCCCGAACGGGTGGACCCGCAGGTCGCTGCCGGCGCGCGGTCGCCCGGCTGCGCGCACCCCTGTGGCAAGCTTGCCGGCGGCGGTACCGTGCCGGGTGACGCCGGTCCCACCGACATTGGAACGGGGATGGAAAATTAATCCCATGAGAGCCCGGGTACTGGTGGTCGACGACGACCCCGCGCTCGCCGAGATGCTCGGCATCGTGCTGCGCAGCGAAGGCTTCCTGCCTTCCTTCGTCGCCGACGGGGAACGCGCGCTCGCCGCGTTCCGCGACAACCGGCCCGACATCGTCCTGCTCGACCTCATGCTGCCCGGAATGAGCGGCATCGACGTGGCCAGGGCGATCCGGGCGGAATCCGGCGTGCCGATCGTCATGCTGACCGCCAAGAGCGACACGGTCGACGTGGTGCTCGGTCTGGAGTCCGGCGCCGACGACTACGTGGTGAAGCCGTTCAAGCCGAAGGAACTCGTCGCCCGGATGCGGGCCCGGCTGCGCCGGGGCGAGGACGTGGCGCCGGAGATGCTCACCATCGGCCCGCCCGGCAACCAGATCAGCATCGACGTGCCGGCGCACACCGTCAGCCGCAACGGCGAGGAGGTGAAGCTGACGCCGCTGGAGTTCGACCTGCTGGTCGCGCTCGCCCGCAAGCCGCGTCAGGTCTTCACCCGGGAGGTGCTGCTGGAGCAGGTCTGGGGCTACCGGCACGCGGCCGACACCCGGCTGGTGAACGTGCACGTGCAGCGGCTGCGCGCCAAGATCGAGCCGGATCCGGAGCGGCCGGAAATCATCCTCACGGTTCGGGGCGTGGGCTACAAGGCGGGCACCGGATAGCCTGGGGCGCACTGTGGCCTCCTCCGCGCTCCCTCCCCCCGAGCCAGCGACCACCCGCCGTTCCGGCGCCGGTGGGGAGCTGTGGCGTGGGCTGGTCGGGCGGGCCGCCCGCGTGGTCGCCGGGGCGCACCGGACGTGGCGGCGGTCGCTGCACGTCCGGGTGGTCACCATCACGCTGGTCGCCTCCAGCCTGCTGGTGGGCGGGTTCGCCTATCTGATCGCCGACAAGATCACCAACATCCTGCTCGAGAACGCCATGACGGACGTCCGGCAGCGGTTGGACAGCGGCGCCGACTACGCGGCCAAGCAGGTCTACCTGTACGGCCAGCCGCAGGAGGCCCAGCTCCAGGAGACCATCGAGGGCACGGTCAACTACCTGGCCGGCGGCGACCCGCAGCAGACCAGCGGTGTCGTGGTGTCGATCACCGCGGACGGCTACCCGGACGTGATCCAGACGCGTACGGCACCGGCCGTCAACGTCCAGCCGCTCATCAGCAAGGAGCTGCGGGCCGCCGTCGCCGACGGCAACGTGGCCAGCCAGATCGGCACCGGGGTGCTCACCGGCGACCGGACCAAGTACCTGGTGTACGGCTCGCCGGTGCCGACCCGGTTCGGCCAGATCGAGCTGTACTACCTCGTGCCGTTGGCCCGCCAGGACGCCACCGCCGCCGACGCCCGGGCCACCGTGGTGGCCACCGGGGCCGCGCTGGTGGTGCTGCTCGGGCTGCTCGCGGCGCTCGTCACCCGCCTGGTCGTCAACCCGGTACGGGTGGCGGCCCGCACCGCCCAACGGCTCTCCGCGGGCCTGCTCGACCAGCGGATGGTGGTCAACGGGGAGGACGACCTGGCGCTGCTCGCCGCCTCGTTCAACCAGATGGCCACCAACCTGCAACGGCAGATCCTGCGGCTCGAGGAGATGTCGCGGCTGCAACGCCGGTTCACCTCGGACGTCTCGCACGAGCTGCGCACGCCGCTCACCACGGTCCGGATGGCGGCCGACCTGATCTTCGCCGAGCGCGACGAGTTCGACCCGGCGGTGGCCCGCAGCGCCGAGCTGCTCCAGGCCGAGTTGGACCGGTTCGAGGAGCTCCTCACCGACCTGCTGGAGATCAGCCGCTTCGACGCCGGCTTCGCGATGCTGGACGCCGAGCCCACCGACCTGGTGCCGATCGTGCACCGCGTGGTGGAGCGCCTGGCCGGCCTGGCCGAGCGGGTCGGCGTGCCGATCGAGCTGGAGCTGCCGGAGACCGAGGTGATCGCCGAGGTGGATCCCCGCCGGGTGGAGCGCGTGCTGCGCAACCTGGTCGGCAACGCCGTCGAGCACGGCGAGGGCCGGCCGGTGCTGATCCGGCTCGGCCTCGACGAGACCGCCGTGGCGATCACCGTACGGGACCACGGGGTGGGGTTGAAGCCGGGCGAGGAGAAGCTGGTGTTCAACCGGTTCTGGCGGGCGGACCCGTCGCGGGCCCGGCAGACCGGCGGCACCGGGCTCGGCCTGTCGATCAGCCTGGAGGACGCGCGCCTGCACGGCGGCTGGCTGGAGGCGTGGGGCGCGCCGGGGCAGGGCGCCCAGTTCCGGCTCACGCTGCCGGCCCGGGCCGGTGACCGGCTGACCACCTCACCGCTGCGCCTGGTGCCCGAGGACGCGCGGCTGCCCTTCGGCGGCCCCCGCGGCGGCAGCCAACTGGCGATCGGCCCGGGCACCGACGGGGCGTTGGCGATCAGGCCGGCGCCGGTCGGGGATCCGGAGACGACACGGGCGGAGGTGCGGTCGTGAGGTCCCGTCTCGTGGCCGGCGCGCTCTGCGGCGCCCTCGCGGTCGGCGGCTTCTCCGGATGTGGCATCCCGGAGCGCTCGGAGGTGCGCGTCGACGGACGCCGGGAGCCGGCGACCGAGTCCGGCGCGGTCAACGCGTGGCGGAAGGAGCCGCCCACCCGCACGATGAGCGGCGCGGACCCGGCGGAGTTCGTCCGCAACTTCCTCTCCGCGGCGGCCGGCGAACCGGACCGGGCGTACTACCGCGTGAAGCAGTTCATCGCCCAGGAGGACAAGCACCGCCTCCAGGAGAAGCAGGGCAGCGAGGTCGAACTCACCGTCGTCCGGTTGACCGACAAGCCGGTGATCACTCCCGACATCGACAGCACCAAGGTCACCATCAAGGTCGAGCAGGTCGGCGTCCTCCGCGCCGACGGGAAGCTCGTCCCGCCGGTCTCCACGGAGAAGCAGTACGAGTTCGGCCTGCGCAGCGCGTCCCCGGCCGGCTCGACGGACGACGGGGCGGGGTTCTTCGTGATCGACCCGCCGAACGCGCTGCTGCTCACCGACACCGCGCTGCGGGACTACTACGAGAGCCAGTCGATCTACTTCTGGAACTCGGACCGGACGCGGCTGGTGCCCGACCAGCGCTACCTCCCGCTCACCGTGCCCGACGAGCGGCGCCTCAACGAGGTCGTGAAGTGGCTGGTCGCCGGCCCGTCCGACTGGCTGCGGCCGGGTGTGGTGGGCCTGCCCGACCGCACCGAGCTGATCAACAACGCCACCGGTGGCAGCGGTCACTGGGAGGTCAACCTCGACATGTCCGGCGACGACCGGGCCCGGGCCGACCAGCTCGTCACGCAGATCGCCTGGTCGTTGCCGGAGCTGGAGGGGCAGCTCGAGCTGAAGGTGCGCAACAACTCGGCAGTGGTGAAGGACCTGGGCGAGCGGCGGTCGGAATGGCCGCTCTACCGCCTGCGGGAGGGGCCACGCCGGTACTGCGTGTACGAGGACAGCATCCACCCGCTCGACTTCGCCGGTGAGCCCAGCGGCACCGTGCCGCTGACCGCCGACGCGAACCGGAAGGTGGTGTCCGCGGGCCTGACCCGGGCCGGTGACGGCAACCAGATCCTCGCCGCGCTGGTGGTGACCTCGGGCGAGGGGCGGCAGCGGCTGACCGTGGGCACCGGGCAGGACCCGGTGACCGTCTTCGCCGACGGGCCGGAGCACACGACGATCGGCCGCCCGGTATGGCTGCGGGCCACCGATCCGCACCAGCCGCAGGGCCTCGTGGTGGCCGACGGGCGGCTCTACCGCTTCGACCAGAGCGCCCGCATGTCCCAGATCGTGCCCAACCTGCCCTCCGGCGCGGTGACCGCGGTCGCCGCCTCGCTGGACGGGCAGCGGGTCGCGCTGATCGCGGGCGGGGTGCTCTACGTGGCCGCCGTGAACCTGGACGGCGGCGCGGTGTCCATCGGGCCGCCCCGGCGGGTGACCACCTCGCTGACCAACCCCACGGCCGTCGACTGGGGCGACGAGGAGCGGCTGATCGTGGCCGGGTCCGCCGGCCGGCCGGCGATCTACGAGGTCAGCGTGGACGGCGCGCTGCAGACCCCGCTGGAGGACGACACGGGCGCCAAGGTGACGCACCTGGCCGCGTACCCCACCAACCCGACCACGAAGCTGCCCTCCGGCGCCTTCATGTACGAGGCCAACGGGGTGTCCTACCGCAGCGGTCCGGTCGACCGGATCTCCCGGGACCAGGTGCTCGACGTGACGCCGCCGCCGACGGGCGTCCGCCCCGGCAACCCGTCCGCTCCGTTCTTCCTCTTCTGACGCCGTGCGCGGCCTCGGCGGGCTCTGGGCGGACCTCGGCGACCTGGTGCTGCCCGCCGACTGCGCGGGCTGCCGGCAGCGCCGCCCCGGGCTGCGGCACGGGGTCTGCCCGGAGTGCGTGACCGCGCTCGAGGCGCTGCGCCCGCGTCCGGTGCGGCCCAGCCCGGCCCCGGAGGGGCTGCCGCCCTGCGTCGCTCTCGGCCCGTACGCCGGACCGCTGCGGGAGACGCTGCTCGCGTACAAGGAACACGGGCGGCACGGGCTGGCCCGGCCGCTCGGTGCCCTGCTCGCCGGCGTGGTCGCTGCCGGCGTGGGCCAGGCCCGCCCGGTGACGCTGGTCCCGGTGCCGGACACCGCGGCGGCCGCCCGTGCCCGCTACGGCGACCACCTGGACCGGCTCGCCCGGCACTGCGCCGACCGCCTGCGTCGCGCCGGGTGGGCGGTGCGGGTCCTGCGGCCGCTGCGGGCGCTGCCGCGACCGGACTCGGTGACCCTGGACAGCGCCGGGCGTGCGGCGGCGGCGCAGGCGGCGTTCCGGCTGCGGCGGGCCGGACGGGCGGGCCGGGACGAGGCCCGTGCGGGCGCGGTCGTGGTGCTCGACGACATCCTCACGACCGGCTCGACCCTCGCCGCGGTGAGCCGAGCGCTCACCGCCACGGGCCGTGCACCGTCGGTCGCCGCGGTGCTCGCCGCGACCGAGAAACGGCACCAGTCGTAACCCTTCGTGTTTCCGTTTCACCCGATGGTGTACGAGCTGTGAAAAATACCGGCGGGTCTTGGGAACCTGGGGTGACTGCCTGGAGAACAGGAGTTAGCGTCATCGTGTCGGGGGTAGGAGGTCTTCCCACCCGCCCCCGGCGGTGAAAGGAGGCGTAGCCGCACTCACCGGTCGACGCCGAGCGGGGCCTCATCCCTAGGGGCGAGCGACCGGTCATACCGATCGAAGACCGTCCGAGCCAGGGAGGTCACGTGGACATCGTGGTCAAGGGCCGAAACGTCGAAGTGCCGGACCATTACCGGGTGCACGTAGCCGAGAAACTCGCCAAGATCGAACGCTACGATCACAAGCTCATTCGGGTGGACGTCGAACTGTTCCACGAGCGCAATCCGCGCCAGGCGGACCACTGCCAGCGGGTGGAGATCACCTGCGTCTCACGGGGCCCGGTGATCCGTGCCGAGGCCTGCACGAACGACTTCTACAGCGCACTCGACGCCGCCATCGCCAAGCTCGACACCCGGCTGCGCCGGGCGGCCGACCGGCGCCGGGTGCACCGCGGCCGGCACGCGCCGCTCTCCGTCGCCGCCGCCACCGCGGAGCTGCCAGTCGCGGACCTGGGCGCCGACCCGCTGGGCGCGCTCAGTGACAACGGCCGCACCGCCACCGCAGTCGCGGAACGGGTCGACGTCGAGGAGGAGTACGACGACCAGCCCTGGCACATCGCGCGGGAGAAGGTGCACGCCGCCGAGCCGATGACCATCGACGACGCCCTGTTCCAGATGGAGCTGGTCGGGCACGACTTCTACCTGTTCCTGGACAAGGAGTCCGGCCGGCCCAGCGTCGTCTACCGGCGTCGCGCCTACGACTACGGCATCATCTCGCTGGCCACCTGACCGTCCGTCCGCCCCGATCGGGGAGCCGGACAACCGGCTCCCCGATCGTCAGCGGAACTCCTCCGGAAGCAGGCCGAAGACGAGGTCGTCGATCCGGCTGCCGGCCAGCCCGGGCAGCCGGCCCCGGAGCAGGCCCTCCCGGCGGAAGCCGACCTTCTCCAGCACCCGCTGCGACCCGACGTTGTCGGGCATGGTGGCGGCCGCGAGCCGGGCGAGGCCGGCCGGCCCGAAGGCCCAGGCGGCGAGGAGCCGGACGGCACGGGTCGCGTACCCGCGGCCCCGCCACGCCGGGAGCAGGGCGTACCCGAGGCTGCCCTCGCCGGCGTACGGGTCGCTCACGGACAGCCCGCAACTGCCGGCCGGTACCCCGCTCGCCGTGTCCAGGATCAGCATCCGGGCGATCTCACCGGTCAGCCACTGGCTCTCCGCGAGCCGGCACCGCCGCTCGACGGCGGCCCGCTCCGGAGGCACGGGCGGCGCCTGGTTGGCCACCACCTCCGGCCGGGTGTGCAATCCGTACATCAGGTCCACGTCGTCCGGGGCGAGCCGGCGCAGGGTCACGGTCCCGTCGCCGAGGCCACCCTCGGGCAGGTCGGGCAGTTGCCGCGGGGTCGGGCCGGACGGGTCGTCGGCGAGGCGTACCCAGGCCAGCAGGTCGTGCCGCCCACCGCCGCGCGTCGGGTTCGCGGCACGGCGTACGCCCTCGAACCGGAAGCCGACGGCGAGCGCCACCCGCTGGCTGGCCGCGTTCTCCGCGTGGGTGAGCAGGTCCAGCCGGGCGGTGCCGGTCGCGAAGGCGCGCTCGGTGAGCGCCCGGGTGGCCGCCCGGGCCACCCCGCGTCCACGCGCCCCCGGCGTCACCCAGTAGCCGATCTCCGCCTGGCCGCGGTAGGCCACGGCCTGGCCGAGCCCCACGGCCCCGAGCAACCGGTCGGTGGCCGGGTCGGCCACGGCGTACGCCGCACCGCCGGCGGCCCAGGCGGCCGGGGCGCCCTGGGTGATCCACGCCCGGGCGTCGGCCTCGGTGTACGGCGAGGGCAGTCCGGAGATGAAGCGGCCGGTCATCGGGTCGGCGCAGCCCTCGACGACGTCGGCGGCGTCGTCGATGCGGAACGGGCGCAGCCGCACCCCGTACGCCTCCACGACCTCCGGCGTCATGCCAGGTCCCCGGCGAGCAGCGCGCCGACCCAGGTGTCCACCCGCTCGCCCCGGTGGGCCAGCGCGCCGCGGGCGGTGCCCTCGACGACGAAGCCGGCCTTCTCGGCGGCCCGGCGGGAGGCGGTGTTGCCGACGTTGGCGCGCCACTCGATGCGGGCCAGACCCAGGGTGGTGAAGCCCCAGGTGCACAGCGCGGTCAGCGCGGCCGGCATGAGCCCGCGACCCCGCGCGGCCGGGGCGGTCATGAAGCCCACGTCGGCCAGCAGCGGGTCGGTCGGGTGCAGCCGCAGGTCGATCGAGCCCGCGTAGCGGTCGTCGGGGCCGGCGAACACGAAGTTGGCGCTCGTGCCGGCCGCCCAGGTGTCGCGGACGAAGGCGAGGAAGGATTCGGCGTCCGCCCGCTCGTACGGGTCGGGGACGGTGGTCCAGCGGATGGTTTCCGGGTCGCGGCAGGTCTCCACGATCGCGTCGAGATCGCCCTCCTCCATGGGGCGCAGCCGGAGTTCGGTGGCGCCCGCGGTGGCGAACAGGACGGGCTGCGGCCGGCCGAACACGGCGGCCCGGCGCGCGTCCACGGTGCCCGGGCCGGCGGGACCGGGCGTGCCCGGGGCGGGTACCTCGCCGGGCAGGAGCGAGCCGATCCAGTCGTCGCCCCCGTCGGGGGCCACGGCGCGCAGCCGCCCCTCCATCCGGAACCCGGTCCGGAGCGCGACCAGCCGGGAGGCGTGGTTGCCCACCCCGGCCCGCCAGGTCAGCCGGCGCAGCTTCCGGTCCTCGAAGGCCCACCGGGCCACGGCCCGCGCGGCCCGGACGGTGACGCCACGACCCCGCGCCCAGGGGGCGGTCCAGTAGCCGATCTCGCCGGCGCCACGCTCGGCGCTGATCGACACCAGCCCGCAGGAGCCGAGCAGGTCCCCGGTGGCGGCGTCGCAGACGGCGAACGGCGCTCCGGTGCCCTCCGCCCACGCGCCGGCCGAGAACCCGGTGACGAACCCGCTGGCGTGTTCCGGTAGGTACGGGCGGGGTATGGTGGTCCAGCGCTGGATGTCCGGATCCTGGCAGGCGCGGTAGACCGCTTCGGCGTCGTCGGCCCGCCAGGGGCGCAGCAGCAGGCCGTCCTCGGTGATCTCCACTGGCTCCATCCGAGCATGGTGCCGGATCGTTCGCCCACGGCGTAACCGGATATCCGGCGTCCCTCGCACCGCCTGCGCGTTATGTCGCAATTGTCGGTCCGGTCCATCGCCACCACTGACCATCGCCCCGATGGAGCGCCTACGATGGTTCGAGACCGTCTAGGGGAGCGTAGATCCGTGTCGATTCTGGAAAGGGTCCTCCGCGCAGGCGAGGGCCGTATGGTGCGTCGGCTCAAGGCCATCGCGGCTGCCGTCAACTCGATCGAGGACGACTACGTCAACCTCACCGACGCCGAACTGCGCGCGATGACCGAGCAGTTCAGGGAACGGCTGGAGGACGGCGAGACCCTCGACGACCTGCTGCCGGAGGCGTTCGCGGTGTGCCGTGAGGCGGCCGCCCGGGTGCTCGGCCAGCGCCCGTACGACGTCCAGGTGATGGGCGGCGCGGCGCTGCACTTCGGCAACATCGCCGAGATGAAGACCGGTGAGGGCAAGACCCTGACCTCGGTCATGCCCGTCTACCTGAACGCGCTCGCCGGCAAGGGCGTGCACGTGGTCACGGTCAACGACTACCTGGCCCAGCGCGACGCCGCCTGGATGGGCCGGGTGCACGAGTTCCTCGGCCTCACCGTCGGCGTGGTGCTGCCCAACCGGCCGGCCGACGAGCACCGGGCCGCGTACGAGTGCGACATCACCTACGGCACCAACAACGAGTTCGGCTTCGACTACCTGCGCGACAACATGGCGTGGTCGAAGGAGGAGCTGGTCCAGCGCGGTCACTTCTTCGCGGTGGTCGACGAGGTCGACTCGATCCTCATCGACGAGGCCCGGACGCCGCTGATCATCTCCGGCCCGGCCGAGCACTCGGCCCGCTGGTACCAGGAGTTCGCCGCCGTGGTCGCCCGGCTCCAGGCCGGCAAGGACGGCGAGGGTGACTACGAGGTCGACTACGCCAAGCGGACGATCGCCGTCACCGAGCGGGGCGTGGCCAAGGTCGAGGACCGGCTCGGCATCGACAACCTCTACGAGTCGGTGAACACTCCGCTGGTCGGCTACCTGAACAACGCGATCAAGGCCAAGGAGCTCTACAAGCGCGACAAGGACTACATCGTCAACGAGGGCGAGGTCCTGATCGTCGACGAGTTCACGGGCCGCATCCTGCACGGGCGCCGCTACAACGAGGGCATGCACCAGGCGATCGAGGCCAAGGAGGGGGTGGAGATCAAGCAGGAGAACCAGACGCTTGCCACCATCACCCTCCAGAACTACTTCCGCCTCTACGAGAAGCTGGCGGGCATGACCGGTACCGCCCAGACCGAGGCGGGCGAGTTCAACAAGGTCTACAAGGTCGGCGTCGTCACCATCCCGACCCACCGGCCGATGGTCCGGGAAGACCGGCCCGACGTGATCTACAAGACCGAGAAGGCCAAGTTCAACGCCGTGGTGGAGGACATCGCCGAGCGGCACGAGCAGGGCCAGCCGGTGCTGGTCGGCACCGTCTCCGTGGAGAACTCGGAGATCCTGTCCCAGCTGCTGCGCCGCCGCGGCATCCCGCACTCGGTGCTGAACGCGAAGTTCCACGCCCGTGAGGCGGAGATCGTCGCCCAGGCCGGGCGCAAGGGCGCGGTCACCGTGGCCACCAACATGGCCGGCCGTGGTACGGACATCCTGCTCGGCGGCAACCCCGAGTTCCTCGCCGCGAACGAGCTGCGCCAGCGCGGTCTCGACCCGATGGAGAACGAGGAGGAGTACGCCAAGGCGATGGAGGAGGTCCTGCCCAAGTGGAAGCAGGCCTGCGACGCCGAGGCGGAGGAGGTGGCCGCCGCCGGCGGTCTGTACGTGCTCGGCACCGAGCGGCACGAGTCGCGCCGGATCGACAACCAGCTGCGCGGTCGCGCCGGCCGGCAGGGTGACCCGGGCGAGTCCCGCTTCTACCTCTCCCTCCAGGACGAGCTGATGCGCCGCTTCCGGGCGGGCGCCGTCGAGGCGGTCATGGAGCGGTTCAACATCCCGGAGGACGTGCCCATCGAGTCGAAGATGGTCACCCGCCAGATCAAGAGCGCGCAGGCCCAGATCGAGGGCCAGAACGCCGAGATCCGCAAGAACGTGCTCAAGTACGACGAGGTGCTCAACAAGCAGCGCCAGGTGATCTACGCCGAGCGGCTGCGGGTGCTCAACGGCGAGGACCTCTCCGAGCAGGTCCGCAACATGATCGACGACGTGGTCGAGGCGTACGTGCGGGGCGCCACCTCCGAGGGCTACGGCGAGGAGTGGGACCTCGAGCAGCTGTGGTCCAGCCTCAAGCAGCTCTACCCGGTCGGGATCACGATCGAGGAGCTGGAGGAGGAGACCGGCTCGCGCGCCAGCATGGACGCCGACTTCCTGGTCGCCCGCCTCAAGGAGGACGCGCACGCCGCGTACGACCGGCGCGAGGAGCAGCTCGGCGAGGAGGCCGTGCGGCAGCTCGAGCGGATGGTCCTGCTCCAGGTGATCGACCGGAAGTGGCGCGAGCACCTCTACGAGATGGACTACCTCCAGGAGGGCATCAGCCTCCGGGCGTACGCCCAGCGCGACCCGGTGGTCGAGTACCAGCGCGAGGGCTTCGACATGTTCGCCACCATGATGGACGGCATCAAGGAGGAGACGGTCGGCTTCCTCTACAACCTGGAGGTCCAGGTCGCCGAGCCGGAGCCCGAGGAGGCCGAAGAGGTCAAGCTGCTGGACAAGCCGGTCGAGCTGCGTGCCAAGGGCCTCAACCGGACCCCGCAGCAGCAGGGCTTCCAGTACTCAGCGCCCACCATCGACGGTGAGGCCGGCGCCGGTGGGATCGCCGTCGAGCAGGCCGAGCAGCAGGCTCCGGCACTCGGCGTCGGGCGGGCCCAGAAGGCCACCCCGGCCGCGCCGGGCACGCACGCGCCCACGGCGCCGCAGCGCCCGGCCAGCGGGATGACCGGCCCGGCCGTCGCGGGCAGCTCGGCCCGGCGTGCGCCGACCGGCCAGACCGAGAGCAGCAACGGCCCGTCCCGCAACGCGCCCTGCCCGTGCGGCTCCGGCCGCAAGTACAAGCGGTGCCACGGCGCCCCCAACGGCGGCGCCTGACCGTCCGCCGACCCGATCCGACCCGGCCCGCTCTCGGGCCTGGCCTGATCGACTCCGTTTCGCCGATGTGGCGGTGTCCTGAGACCCGGGACACCGCCACATCGGCGTTCTGGCGGGGGTGCAGCCCGATTCGCGGGCTCGGCCGGCGGGAACACCGCGACTTCCCGGAAGTCGAGTGGATCAAGCGGCGGCCTGCGTCAGAGGACGTGCAGGGCGGTGCAGAGCCAGCGCCCGCGGCGGTGTTCCAGGCGGAGGGCCAGCGCCCAGCTGCGCCCGGACGCCCCGGTGAGAACCGCCGCCACCTCGACCGCGCCGGCCCGCGGCTCCCCGGCCCGCAACCGCCGCAGTCGTACGGTCGCCCGGGCCGTGCGCCCCGGTCGGCGGCGCGGGGGCCCGCCCCGGCCGTCGTCGCGCTGCTGGTGCAGGCGCGCCCGGGCCAGTTCGGGCAGCAGTTCGTGTGCCCGGCCGGGGTCGAGCAGGGGCCGGAGCTGCCCCGGCGGGCGGTAGCCGTTGAGCACCTCCACGCAGGTGCCGACGAACCGGTGGGCGGCGCGCACGGCCTCCGGGGTGGCGGTCACCAGCGCGGCGGCTGGCAGCGGTGCGCCCCGGTCGCGCCCCGGGCGGGTGGGCGCCGGCCGCAACCCGGCTCGCCGGTCGGGCGGGCGCCCCGCGTCCGGGCGGGATGATCCGAAGAGGTCGAGGGCCAGTTGACCGTGCGTCGGCGGCGGCCAGTCGGCGCCCTCGTCGGCGTACGGAGGGTCGAGCGGCGGGGCGGGCCGGAGACGGATGGGGGGCCGGGACGGCCCCGGGCGGCGGACATCGGTCATCGGATTCCTCCCCGAACCCCTGCGTTTGCTTTCGTTTGCCTTCGACCACCTCCGATTTTCGAGCATGACAGAGCCGCCGGTCAATGGCTCACGGCAAGGGGCGGGCTACTCCGCGTCCCGATCCGTCAACGGGTTGCCCCGCACCCAGTCGGCTGTCTCCTCGTACTTGCGCTGGATGTACTCCTCCAGCCGGGCGCGCTCCACGCGCCACTGCCCGCGCCCACCGATCTTGATCGCGGGCAGTTCACCGCTGCGGACCATGTGGTAGACCTGCGAATCCGACACGTTCAGCTCGGTGGCCACGTCGGAGAGGAGCAGGAACCTCGGCTCCACGGGAACTCCCTCGGTCGGGTGCGGTTGCCTCAGTTTGCCACCGGCGGCCGCCAGACCCCAGCACCCGGCCGGGCCGGCGGACCGGACACACCGGCAGGGAACTTCCACCGGCCGGACGCGAGGTGTATGACGGTCACGGCGTACGGCATGATCGGCGCCCGGGCCGGCGACCGCCGGTGGAGGACCTGAGCGGGGAGACGACCGGTGACCGACGAGCTTGTCCGGGTGTACGTCCCGGCGACCGTTCCCATGCTGGCCCGGCTGCGCGAGCACGGGCTCACCGCCGCCCAGGCGCACGCGGTCACTCCCGCGCTGCGCGAGTGGTACGCCGAGGGCGACGAGGAGGAACTGGAGTACGTCGCCTTCACGCGCGCCGCCCAGGACGCGTTGCAGCTGCTCCGGGCGGATCCCGCCGCTCCCCGCCGCCGGGTGGTGGTCTCCGCCGACCTGCCCGCCCGTGCCGTCGGCCGCTCCGACAGCGAACTCGGGTCCAGCGTGCTCGCGCTGGCCGGTCCGGTGCCGATGAGCGCCGTCGCGGCGATCCACGTGGACGGTGCCGAGGCGGTCGAGGACGTGGCCGCCGCCGCCGAGGTGGTGGCCGAGGCCCTCGCCGGGGACCCGGACGCCCAGTTCACGGTCGACGGCGCCGAGGACCACGAACTGGAGTGGTACGACGTCACCGAGCTGGACGTGCTGCTGCGCACGGTCTCCTGACGCCCGCACGGAGGCGGCTCAGCGGGTAACGCCCGCACCGAGGCAGCTCAGCGGGCGACGCCCGCCGAGACCTCCTCGTCGGCCGGCTCGTCGTCCTGGGCGCTCGGCCCGAGGGTGCGGCCGAACGCGATGAGCGTGCTCAGCGCCCCCACGAAGAGCACCCAGATGCCGTTGTCCACCCGCGAGGTGCCGAGCATCGTCTGGGCCACCGAGTCCGCCTCGCTGAGCGCGCCGGCCAGGTCGAGCAGCGAGTGCCCGCCGACCCGGATGATCACTTCGGTGAGCAGCAGGAACAGGCCGGGACCGGCGCCGGCGAGCAGGTACGCGGGCCACCGGAGCGCGGGCGCGGCCGGGTTCCGGCGGGCGGCGCGGCGGCGGGCCCAGGTCAGGTAGGCGAAGGCCAGCAGGCCGGCCACCAGCCCGGCGAGCAGCGACTCGGTGCGGGACACCCACTTGGCGGCGTTCACCAGGGACTCCTGCGTGTCGCCGGCGCCGAAGAGGTCGAAGAGCGGGTCGCGGGCCCGGCTGAAGGCGACCACGAAGATCAGTACGCCCAGCGCCGAGGCGACCACGGCACCGACCACCGGCGCGGAGCGTGCCCCGGCCACCGCGCCTCCGATGATCGCGGCGGCGACCGTGGTGCCGGCGATGACGTTGGTGGTGGCGGTGTCGGCGTAGGTGAGGTTGACGGCCACGGCGGCGGCGAGCCCGATCAGCAGGCCGGTGCCGGTGGCTGCGAGGAAGCGCAGGGTCGCGCGGTCTCTGACCCGGGACCCCAGCAGGTCGACGCCGAAGAGCGCGAACGCGGTGCCGGCCACCAGCGCCGCCGAGATCACGCCGGGCAGCGCGAAGGCGGAGAGGCTGATCGCGGTGATGCCCACCTCGGCCGAGTGGATCGCCTCCCGGGTGGACCAGAGCATCGCGGCGAGCCAGGCCAGGGACAGCAGTGCGAGCACGGTGACGCCGGGCACGGACGTACCCGCCGGCACGTCGGACGGGTCGGGCCCGTCCGCGTCGTCGTCGCCCGCGTCGGCGTCTCCCGCCGTGTCGTCGACGACCGGACCGCCGGCAGCCGAGCCGGAGGCCGCCGAACCCTCGGCCATCACGCCCTCGGCCTTCGAGCCGGCCGCCACGCCAGCGCTGGCCGGGGCCACGCCGTCCGCTGCGGCGGGCTCGGTGGCGGTGGTCGTAGCGGTGTCGCCGCCCGCGGGCTGGTCCGGCTCCGCGGCGTCGGGGCCGCCGGGCTGCTTGGTCATCGTCTTCCCTTCGCGGGGTCGGCAGGTCACCGACCACCCAGGGTAGCCGCCACCGTTCCCGGTGCTCCGCGCCGCCGGGGCGCGCGTCGAAGGGGCCGGTCGCGGACCCCGCCCACCACGCCGACGCGCCGGTCGCCGGCCGCGGCTACGGGGAGCGAGTCGATCACCGGGAGCACGCGCACCGGACGCGCGTCACAGGGCACCGACGGGGGAGCCGGCCGATCACCGGCGCGTGGGAGAATCGCGCCAGGTCCCGCCGCCGTGGCCGGTCATCCCGGGTGGCGTGCGGCGTCCGGCCGTCCGGTCGGTGCCCGCGGGTCCGGTTCCGCCACCGCTGTCGAGATCGCCAGGAGCCTTCATGGACGCCGTGTTCTCCGTACCCGAGCCGCGCAACGAGCCGGTACGCACCTACGAGCCGGGTAGCGCCGACCGGGAGCGGCTCCAGCGGCGGCTCACCGAGCTGGCCGCCGAGCGGATCGACCTGCCGATGACCATCGCCGGCGAACAGCGGATGGCCGGCGGCGAGCCGATCAACGTGGTGCAGCCGCACAAGCACGCCCACGTGCTCGGTGTCACGGGCCACGCCACCCACGACGACGCCCGCGCGGCGGTCAAGGCCGCGAAGGACGCCGCCCCGATGTGGCGGGCGCTGCCGTTCGAGGAGCGGGCCGCGATCTTCCTGCGTGCCGCCGAGCTGCTCTCCGGCCCGTGGCGGGACACGCTGAACGCGGCCACCATGCTCGGCCAGTCGAAGACCGTGGTGCAGGCGGAGATCGACGCGGCGTGCGAGTTCATCGACTTCCTCCGCTACAACGTCTACTTCGCGCGCAAGCTCCTCGCCGAGCAGCCGCTCTCGTCGGCCGGCACCTGGAACCGGTTCGACCACCGGCCGCTGGAGGGCTTCGTCTACGCGGTCACCCCGTTCAACTTCACGGCGATCGCCGGCAACCTGCCCTCGGCGCCGGCCCTGCTCGGCAACACCGTGGTCTGGAAGCCGGGCCCGACCCAGCAGTTCGCCGCGCACTTCACCATGCGGCTCTTCGAGGCGGCCGGCCTCCCGCCCGGCGTGATCAACATGGTCACCGGGCGCGGCGAGGAGGTCTCCGACGTGGCCCTGAGCGACCCGGACCTGGCCGGCATCCACTTCACCGGGTCCACGAAGGTGTTCCAGCACCTGTGGCGCACGGTGGGCGAGAACATCGCCCGCTACCGCGGCTACCCGCGACTGGTCGGGGAGACCGGCGGCAAGGACTTCGTGGTGGCGCACACCAGCGCCGACGTGGACGCGCTGCACACGGCGCTGATCCGGGGCGCGTACGAGTACCAGGGCCAGAAGTGCTCGGCGGCCTCCCGGGCGTACATCCCGCGGTCGATCTGGGAGGGCGGGCTGCGCGACCGGCTGGCCGCCACCGCCGACTCCCTGGCGTACGGGGACGTCACCGACTTCGCCAACTTCGGCGGCGCCGTGATCGACGACAAGGCGTTCGCCCGGCACACCGCCGCGCTGGAGCTGATCTCCGGCGACGACACCTGCCGGATCCTCGCCGGCGGCACCGCCGACGACTCGGTCGGCTACTTCGTGCGGCCGACCCTCTTCGAGTGCACGGACGCCGCACACGAGACGTTCACCACCGAGTACTTCGGCCCGATCCTCGGCGTGCACGTCTTCGACGACGCCCGCTTCGACGAGGTGGTGGCGCAGGCCGAGGCGATCGCGCCGTACGCGCTCACCGGGTCGATCTTCGCGACCGACCGCCAGGTGGTCGACCGGGTGGCGGAGACGATGCGGTACGCGGCCGGCAACTTCTACATCAACGACAAGCCGACCGGTGCCGTGGTCGGGCAGCAGCCGTTCGGCGGCGCCCGGGCCAGCGGCACGAACGACAAGGCGGGCTCCTGGCACAACCTGGTCCGCTGGATGTCGCCGCGGACGATCAAGGAGACGTTCGTCCCGCCGACCGACCACACCTACCCGCACATGGCCTGACCGCCGTCCGTCGAGGGGCCTCCTGCCGGGCAGGAGGCCCCTCGACGTCGGCGCCTCAACGGACTGTCGTCCGCCGACAGTGCACATTGGAAGTCCTGTCGGGTGGCAAACCGCCAAATCCTGGACGTCGCGTCGGCAAAGTGGCAGCGTAATGCCCATGGCGGATTCCGGAGTCAACCCCACTGCGGCGGCCCTCCTCGGGCTGCTGCACGAGGGGCCGATGACAGGCGGTCAGCTGATGGCCGCCGCTGAGCGCCGTCTGGCGCCGTACTGGTCGATGACCCGCAGCCAGGTCTACCGCGAGTTGCCGGTGCTGGCCGAACGGGGTCTGGTGCGGCTCGGCAAGCCGGGGCCGCGGTTGAGTCAGCCGTACGCGATCACTGCCGCCGGGAAACGGACATTCTCGAGGTGGTTGGCCGAAAACCCCGGGCGCGACACGATCCGCAACCCGATCGCCCTGCGGATGGCCTTCGGCAACCTGCACTCGGCGAGCCAGCTCAAGAACCTCTACGCCCAGGCCAACGAGTACCACACCGAGGCGCTGGCCCAGGTCCGCGAGCAGGTCAAGAACGCGAAGCGGGACGGCGAGACGTACGACGCGAGCGCCCTGGAGTTCGCCGTCGCCTACCACAAGGCGGCGCTGTCCTGGCTGAAGACCGCCCCCGTCGGGTGACCCCCGGCCGGATCTTTTCGCCGGACCGCGGGGCTCGCAGGCCCACGGGTCCGCCGTCGCAGTACGCTTGTCTGTCGTGACCGCTGCCGACATCGCCGAACAGCTCAAGGAACTCGACGCCACCCTGCGCAACATCGAGGCTGTCCTCGATCTCGACCGGCTGCGGGAGGACAAGGCCCGGCTGGAGCAGGAGGCCTCCGCACCGGATCTCTGGGACGACCAGGCCAAGGCGCAGGAGGTGACCTCCCGGCTGTCGTACGTCAACGGCGAGATCAGCAAGCTCTCCAGCCTGCGCTCCCGTCTCGACGACGCGCAGGTGCTGCTGGAGCTGGCCGAGGCGGAGTCCGACCCCGGCGTGCTCGCCGAGGTGGAGGGCGAGATCACCGGGCTGACCAAGGCCATCCAGGAGATGGAGGTGCGCACCCTCCTCTCCGGCGAGTACGACTCCCGGGAGGCCCTGGTCGCGATCCGCGCCGGCGCCGGCGGTGTGGACGCCGCGGACTTCGCCGAGATGCTGCTGCGGATGTACCTGCGCTGGGCGGAGCGGCACGGCTACCCGACCGAGGTCTACGAGACCTCGTACGCCGAGGAGGCGGGCCTCAAGTCGGCGACCTTCACGGTCAAGGTCCCCTACGCCTACGGCACGCTCAGTGTCGAGTCGGGCACCCACCGGCTGGTCCGGATCAGCCCGTTCGACAACCAGGGTCGTCGGCAGACCAGCTTCGCGGGCGTCGAGGTGCTGCCGGTCGTGGAGCAGACCGACCACATCGACATCCCCGAGAACGAGATGCGGATCGACGTCTACCGCTCCTCGGGCCCCGGTGGGCAGAGCGTCAACACCACCGACTCGGCCGTGCGGATCACGCACATTCCCACCGGGATCGTGGTGACCTGCCAGAACGAGAAGTCCCAGCTGCAGAACAAGGCGTCCGCGCTGCGGGTGCTCCAGGCCCGGCTGCTGGAGCGCAAGCGCCAGGAGGAGCAGGCGAAGCTGCAGGGCCTCAAGACCGAGGCGGCCGGCTCGTGGGGCGACCAGATGCGCTCGTACGTCCTGCACCCGTATCAGATGGTGAAGGATCTCCGAACCGAGCAGGAGACCGGCAATCCGAGCGCGGTCTTCGACGGCGATCTGGACGACTTCATCGAGGCCGGAATCCGTTGGCGTAAGCAGCGGGAGCTTGCCGGCGACAATGCGTGACGGCCCGTGGGCGCTGCGCGTCGTCGATCTCCGCACAACCGGCTAAATCGATGACGCGCTCCGCATCGGCGGGGCGTGGGGCTTGGCTCTCCGGTTACACCGCGTAGACTCACCACCCGTGATTCAGCTTGAGCAAGTGACGAAGACGTACCCGAAGGCGTCCCGGCCTTCGCTCGACAACGTGTCCGTCTCGATCGAGAAGGGCGAGTTCGTCTTCTTCATCGGTCCATCTGGCTCCGGCAAGTCCACCATCATCAAGATGCTGCTGCACGAGGTCAGCCCCAACAAGGGCCGCGTCGTGGTGAACGGCAAGGACGTCACGTCGATGCGGTCCTGGAAGCGACCACACTTCCGGCGCTCCATCGGCTGCGTGTTCCAGGACTTCCGGCTGCTGCCGAACCGCACCGCGTACGAGAACGTCGCGTTCGCCCTCGAGGTCATCGGCAAGACGAAGGCGGTCGCCCGCCGCGTCGTGCCCGAGGTGCTCGAGTTGGTCGGCCTCGGCGGCAAGGAGCACCGTTACCCGCACGAGCTCTCCGGTGGTGAGCAGCAGCGGGTCGCGGTCGCGCGGGCGTTCGTGAACCGTCCGCTCATCCTGCTCGCCGACGAGCCGACCGGAAACCTCGACCCGGACACCTCGATCGAGATCATGCGTCTGCTGGACCGGATCAACCGCACCGGCACGACCGTCGTGATGGTCACGCACGACTCCAACATCGTGAACCAGATGCGCCGCCGGGTCATCGAGATCGAGAGCGGCCGCATCGTGCGTGACCAGGCCCGCGGCGTCTACGGGTGAGCCGACCCTCCCACCCCTGCCGTACGACCTGACGACGAACACCTCATGCCGGAGACCCGGAGGAATTCCCGATGCGGATGAAGTACGTCCTGTCCGAGGTACTGGTCGGACTGTGGCGCAATGTGACCATGACCATCGCGATGATCATCACGATGGCGGTCTCCCTGACCATGCTCGGCGCCAGCGGTCTCATGTACCGCCAGGTCGACGACATGAAGGACCTCTACTACAAGAACATCCAGGTGTCGATCTTCCTGACCCAGGAGGTGTCCGAGCAGCAGCGCACCGACCTGGACGCCAAGTTGAAGAGCGACCCCCTGGTGAAGGAGGTCCTGTACGTCAACAAGGACGAGGCGTACAAGCGCTTCAAGGAGATGTACCAGGACGCGCCGGACCTGGTGAACGCCGTGAAGCCGGACCAGCTGCCCGAGTCGTTCCGGATCAAGCTGAACAACCCGGAGCAGTACAAGGACATCTACGACCAGTACAAGGACACCGAGGGGGTCGACGAGATCGTTGACCAGAGTCGTCTGCTCGACAAGATCTTCGACATCCTCACGGCGATCCAGAACATCGCGCTCGCGGCCGCGATCGTGATGGCCATCGCCGCCCTGTTGCTGGTCGCGAACACCATCCAGGTGGCCGCGTACAGCAAGCGGCGTGAGGTCGCGGTCATGAAGCTGGTCGGCGCGTCCAACTGGTTCATCCAGGCGCCGTTCGTGCTGGAGGCGGTGGTCGCCGGTCTGATCGGCGCGTTGCTGGGCCTGGTCGCCCTGATCCTGGCGAAGTATCTGCTCTTCGACGGATCACTGGAGGCGCTGCAGGGTCTGCTCTCGCCGGTCAGCTGGGGTGACATCCTCTTCGTCTTCCCGTTCATGGCTGTCGTCGGCGGGCTGGTCAGCGCCGTCACCGCCTGGGTGACGCTCCGCTTCTACCTGCGGGTCTAGTCGCCGTACGGGTCGTCCGGGCATCGTCGCCAGGGCCCTCCCGCGCCGGAATAAACGGCGCGGGAGGGCCCTTGTGATTCCGGTAGCATGATCTCCGCCGTCCGGCCGGGTCGCCCGGCCGCCGGCACGAACCGAAGGGAGGTGGCGCCGATGCCACGGGAAAAGGGACGTAAGGTCGTCGCCTCCAACCGCAAGGCGCGGCACGACTACGCCATCCTCGACACGTACGAGGCGGGCATGGCGCTGACCGGCACCGAGGTCAAGTCGCTGCGGGCCGGGCGTGCCTCACTGGTCGACGCGTTCGCGCAGGAGCGCAACGGCGAGCTCTACCTGCACGGCATGCACATCCCGGAGTACGTGCAGGGCACGTGGACCAACCACGAGCCGCGGCGTACGCGCAAGCTGCTGCTCAAGCGGCTGGAGATCGACCGGCTGATCGGCAAGACCCGCGAGGCCGGTCTGACCCTGGTGCCGTTGCAGGTCTACTTCTCCGACGGCTGGGCCAAGGTGGAGATCGGCCTGGCCAAGGGTAAGAAGTCGTACGACAAGCGGCAGGACCTCGCCAAGCGGGACGCGGACCGGGAGATCGCCCGGGTCTCGGGTCGGCGCGGCAAGGGCATGGATGACTGATCTGTCTGCTTCGTCCGGGTCGGCGTGCCGGGCCGGGGCTCGGGATGAAACCCGTTGCGGCAGGCGTTAGGCTAGACGGTGCTGCCGAACCGGCAGCCTGTCGAGGGGGTGACTGGTTTCGACTTCGTGCGTTGCGGCAGGGGAAGCGAGCCGAGGAAGCCGACGTCGTCTCGTGAATCGGTCGTCGGAAACCAATAAGCGCCAAGAACAATCGCGCTGACTTCGCTCTCGCCGCCTGAGGCGAGTAGCAAGTCTGTCGGCCTGGGAGTGCCTTCGACCCAGCTAGCCGGCATCAGCTAGGAGGCTGGCCAATCGGACCCGGTCGCGGGGTCCGTGCGGCGAGATCAATCAGCGACTGGGCCCGTCACACCGACTCGCTCGCGTGATCGGAGGGGCCGAGTAGAGGCACAGCGAGCTGCGCTCGGAGAAGCCCTGACAAGGCGGCGAAGGACCCGGGTTCGATTCCCGGCACCTCCACCACCAGGCTGTGCGCCCCGGTCCACCCGGACCGGGGCGCACGGTCGTCTCCGGGGCCCCGCGGGCCCCGGCCGTACCCTGTAACCGATGTGACCTGCGAGAACGATGGTGCCCACGGGACGGATGAGGCGACCCGGGCCTCTGGACAGGCGGCCACGACAGGTTCACCATCGGCGTACGCCTCAGACGCAGCGCGGGAGGTGCCCGATGGTCACCCAACCGATCCGGCAACCGTCAGCCGTCACCTGGGCGCCCCGGCCGCCCGCCGGTCGCCGGCCGCACCACGCCACCCTCCTCGGCGACCTGCACGGCCTCGCCCGGGCACTGGCCGTACCGCCCGGCGCGCCGCGCTGGCGGGAGCAGGTGCTGACCCGCCTGGTGCCGGTCCGCGAGGACTTCGCCGACCATGTGCGGGTCACCGAGGGACCCGGCGGCCTCTACGCCGAACTCCTCGCGCAGGCACCCCGGCTGGACCGCGGGGTGCGCCTGCTCACCCGGGAACACGCGGCGATCGCCGGGGTGCTCACCGCCCTCCAGCACGCCGCGGAGGTGCCCGGCGTGTCGGCGGACGAACTGCGCGGCCTGGCCGAGCATCTGCTGCGGACGTTCTCCCGGCACCGGCAGCGCGGCGCCGACCTGCTCTGGCAGGCGTACCAGACGGACCTCGGCGGCGAGACCTGACGAGGACGGGCCGCACCGGGAACCGGCCGGCCGGGCGGCCCGTCGAACCGGGCATGCGTCGATCAGCCGTCCTGCTGGGTCTGCCCCTGCTGATGCTGGCCGCCGGGTGCGCACCCGCCGGCTCCGAGCCCGCCGTCGCCCCGACCGGCCCCGTGGGCAGCACCAGCGTGGACCACCGTTCGGAGGCGTTCCACCAGCGGGCCGCGGAGGTGGCCGAGGCGTGGCGGCCGGGGCCCGCGTGGACCGGCGGGTACGTGCCGCTGGAGGGGCCGACCCTGCTCACCGGCGACCCGGGTTTCACCCCGGACACCGAGACCGCCTTCCGGGCCGGCTGGTACCGGGACCAGATCGCCCTTCCCGGCGAGCGGCCGGCCGACGGCGCCATCCGCTTCCCGGACGGCACGCTGACGGTCCCGCTGGTCAGCGCCGCCGAGGCGTACCGGCAACTGGACCAGGGCGACCCGCCGGTGTGCGAGGGGCGGCCGCAGGTGCCGCCGCTGCCGAAGGACGGGCCCACCATCGAGCCGGGACCGGACGGGTGGGCGACCAGCGCGCCGCAGTCCACCTGTACGCCGCTCACGGTCACCGGCGTGCGGCTCGGCACCGCGTCCGTGCTCACGAGCCGGGGCGAGGCGCAGGTGCCCGCGTGGCTGTTCACGGTGGACGAGCTGCGGAGCCCGGTTGCCCGACTGGCGGTCGCCCCCGAGGCGGTCGGCGCCGTGCCCGAGCCCAGCGCGCCCTCCCGACCGGCCCCCACCGGGTTCGTCGGCGCGCAGGACATCGAGTCGGTCGACGGCGTACGCCTCACGTACCGCCTGGGGGTTGGCGCCTGCGACACGGAGATCACGCCGATCGTGCAGGAGCACGACGGCGCGGTCGTGGTGGGCGGCCTGGTCACGACGAGCGCGGACGTCTGCACCGAGCAACTGAAGCTCGAACCGGTCACCGTCACGCTGAAGGCGCCACTGGGTGCCCGGCCGGTGCTGGACGTGCTCACCGGCACGCCGCTGCGGATCGCTCCGCGCTGAAATCGGCGCGCCGGCGAGCCGGAGGGCGTGCGCCGGGTGGCATCCGCGGCGTCAGATGATCCGTGGCAGGTCGGTGGTGATCGGTACCGGTAGGACGGTCGGCCCGTCCCGGCGCAGCGCGGTGGCGAGCGCGTCGCCGAGTTCCTCCGGGGTCTCCACCACGGCGGTCGCGCACCCGTACCCGGCGGCGACCGCCGTGATGTCGAGGCCGGGCAGGTCCAGCCCGGGCACGCCGGGCGTCTCCTTGAGCTCGGCGAACGCCTTGAGGATCGCGTACTGCTGGTTCACGGGCACCACGACGGCCAGCGGCAGCCGCAACCGCGCGGCGGTCCAGAGTGCCTGCACCGAGTAGTGGAAGGAGCCGTCACCGATCACCGCGACGACCGGCCGGCCGCGCCCCGTGTCCCGCTCGGCCAGCGCGACACCCACCGCGGCCGGCAGCCCGTACCCCAGGCCGCCGCTCGCCATCGTGAAGTACGACGAGGGCCGGGTGATCCGCAGCTGGCGGCGCAGCGCGGGCAGATTGGACGGGGTTTCCTGGACCAGCACCCCGCCGTCGGGCCAGTGGTGGGCCAGGGAGGCGAAGAGCGCGTCGGCGCTGAGCGGCCGGGTGATCTCCGGCGGTGTGGGCGCCGGGCGGGGCTCGGGCGGCGTCCGGTCCGTGGCGGGCAGCAGGTCGATGAGGGCCGCCAGGGCCAGCCCGGGGTCGGCGAGCAGGCTGTCGCCGACGGGCGCCCGGGCGGCCTCGTCCGGGTCGTCGGTGACGTGCAGCAGCCGGGCGCCGTCGGGCAGGTAGGCGCCCGGGACGTACGGGTAGTAGCGGAAGACCGGAGCGCCGACGACGAGCACCGTGTCGTGCCCGTGCAGGGCCTCGGCGAGCGGGCCGATGGCGAACGGCAGCACCCCACGGAAGTGCGGGTGGTCCTCGGGGAACCCGGCGCGCTCCGGTGCGGGGGCCGACCAGGCGGGTGCGGCCAACCGCTCGGCCAGCGACGCGGCGAGCGGCCAGCCGTCGGCGCGGTCCACCGCCGCACCGAAGACCAGAGCGGGGGAGCGGCTGGCGGCCAGTACGGCCGCGAAGTGGCCCAGTTGCTCCGGGTCGGGGGCGTACCGGGTGGCCACCGAGCGCAGGGGTGGTGGCGGGTCGGCGGGCTGCGCCCAGTCGTCCAGCGGCAACGAGAGGAAGACCGGGCCGGAGGGCGGCTGCACGGCGGTGGCGTACGCCCGCAGCAGCGCGGCCGGGATGTCCTGGGCGCGCACCGGCTCGTACGCCCACTTCACGTACGGCTGGGTGAGTTCGGCGGCGCGGCGGCTGGTCAGGCGGGGTTCGAGCAGCAGCATCTCCCGGCTCTGCTGGCCGGCGGTGAGGATGAGCGGGGTCTTGTTGTGCCAGGCGGTCACCAGGTTGCCCATGCCGTTGCCGGTGCCGGGGGCCGTGTGCAGGTTCACGTGCGCGGGCCGGCCGGTGGCCTGGGCGTACCCGTCGGCGATCCCCACCGCGGACGCCTCGTGCAGGGCCAGCACGTAGTGGAAGTCGGCCGGGAACTCCTGGAGGAACGGCTCCTCCGTCGAGCCAGGGTTGCCGAAGACGGTGGTCATGCCGAGGTCCCGCAGCAGGTCGTACGTCGTGTCCCGGACCGTTGCCATCGCCACCTGCCTCCGTGTCCGGCGCGTGCTGCGGCTCGCCGGAGGTGGCGGCCCCCGACCTCCCGAATCTATCGGGACAGGCCGGGCAGTTAGGGCGTTTCGCTGCTGTGTGCCGAGCGCCTCAGGGCAGCGTGAACGGCAACCGGATGCCGTCCAGCGCGTGACCGCAGGCGCAGTCCCGTTCGGTGGGCAGGGCGGCGAGCGCGTCCAGCAGCACGCCGCGCAGCCGGTCGGTGTTCTCGGCGAAGACCCGGAACACCTCCTCCTGGGTGACCGACTCGCCGACGGTCAGGCCGGCGTCCAGGTCGGTGACGAGCGCCACGGCGGAATAGCAGAGCGCCAACTCGCGGGCGAGGACGGCCTCCGGGTGCCCGGTCATGTTGACGACAGTGCCGCCGACCGCGGCGTACCAGCGGGACTCGGCGCGGGTCGAGAAGCGTGGACCCTCGACCACCACCACCGTGCCGCCGTCGACCGCCGGCACCCCCCGACCGGCCGCGGCGGCCAGCAGCGTACGGCGGCCGTCAGGGCAGTAGGGATCCGCGAACGGCACGTGCACCGCGCCCCGGTCGTAGTAGGTCTGCACGCGGCCGCTCGTGCGGTCGATCAGCTGGTCGGGCACGACGACGCTGCCCGGGCCGAGGTCCGGACGCAGCCCGCCGACGGCGCACGGCGCCAGCACCTGGCGTACGCCCAGCGACCGCAGCGCCCAGAGGTTGGCCCGGTACGGGATCAGGTGCGGCGGGTACCGGTGGTCCCTACCGTGGCGGGGCAGGAACGCCACCCGCCGGCCGCCGACCTCGGCGATCGTCACCACGTCCGACGGTGGCCCGTACGGGGTCTCCACCTCGTGCTCGGTGGCGCCGTCGAGGAGGGCGTAGAGACCGGAGCCGCCGATCACCGCGAGTTCAGCCGTCGGACCCATCGCCGCCGCCCCCTCTTCCGCACCCGATCACCGCCGGTCAGACCTTAACCACGACCGCAGCCGCAGGCTATGGTGCCAGGCATGGCGTTGACGGCGCGGGTACCGGACGATCCCGAGGGCGACTG
This sequence comes from Micromonospora costi, assembly GCF_003626655.1. Taxonomy (GTDB): domain Bacteria; phylum Actinomycetota; class Actinomycetes; order Mycobacteriales; family Micromonosporaceae; genus Micromonospora; species Micromonospora costi. Next base: position 1,460,030 of record NZ_RBAN01000001.1, on the reverse strand, counting down.
TCCCGGTACCGCGGTGCACGGGTGACGGGTGGTGAGATGCAAGGAGAGGGCCAGGCGATCGGCGGGCGGGCCATGGAGTCGATGACGGGGCGGTTGCTGGTCGCGACTCCGGCGCTGAAGGACCCGAACTTCGACCGTACGGTGGTGCTGCTGGTGGCGCACGAGCCCGGCGGGGCGCTGGGCGTGGTGCTGAACCGCGCCACCGAGGTGCCGGTGGCCGACGTGCTCGGCGACTGGAGTGACCTGGCCCGCCACCCCGCCGTGCTCTTCGAGGGCGGCCCGGTGCAGCCCGACTCGGCCATCTGCCTGGCCCGGATGCGCCACCCCGTGAAGCGGCTCAAGGGCTTCCACCAGGTGTCCGGCGCCGTCGGCACCATCGACCTCTCGGTCGACCCGGAGCGCCTGCGGGAGAGCATCGGCGGCATCCGGGTCTTCGCCGGCTACTCCGGCTGGGGCTCGGGGCAGCTGGAGCAGGAGATCGAGGAGGGGTCCTGGTTCGTGCTCGACGCGCTGCCCGGTGACGCCTTCGTCGACCGGCCCGACGACCTGTGGCCGATGGTGCTGCGCCGGCAGGGCGGCATGATGGCCGCCGTGGCCCACTTCCCGCCGGACGTGGCGCTCAACTGAGGCCGGCTCGGGGGCGGCGCGGGGGTACCCCGCGAGGTGACCACGCCGGCCGGCATGTGTATAGTTTCGCCAGTGCCCGGGCGACCGGGACAACCGCAAGGGGCCGTGGCGCAGCTGGTAGCGCACCACACTGGCAGTGTGGGGGTCAGGGGTTCGAGTCCCCTCGGCTCCACCTTTGCGATCAGGGCGTTCGTCGGACACGACGGACGCCCTTCGTCATACCCGGCCACGCCCGCCGGCCGCAGCCCTCGGGCGCAGGGAGACCGGTGATCGACTCGACATCCTGGAAGTCGCGGCCTCCACCGCACCCGGACACCGCGACATACACGCAACCGAAGTCGATCAACCCGGCCGACCTGAACGCGGTCAGGGTGTCCGGCTCTCCCAGATCGGCTGCCGGGGCTCGTCGTTGTGCACGACGATGTCGGCGTGATCGGTCGGGCGGACCGTCGTGAAGTAGAGCTGTTGGGAGGGGATGTAACGCTCCCGCCAGCGCCGCTCGACGTCGGCCCGACATGACACCCGGTGCTCCCGGATCACGGCACGATTCACGGTCTTCTCGAGCGCGGTCGACACGAAGATGCGCAGATCCCACCGTTCAATCAGTTCCGGGCGCATGAGGAAGACGCCGTCGAAGATCAGCACGGCGTCGGCGGGGGCGGTGATGACCGGCGGGGACAGGACCGTATCCGCGGTGCGGTCGTACACCGCGTGTTGGAAGCGTCGATCTCCGCGCGGGCCGAGCGGATCGAGCAGGACCCGGTTCGGCGCGTCGTAGTCGTGGGCGTCGAAGTAGCAGCCTTCGGCCGAGTACTCGCCGCGCGGATAGCGCCGCGCCCGTGGGAACAGGAAGTCGTCGATCGTCGCGCGGATGACGTCGCGGCCCCGGGTGCGCAGGGCGACGGCCAGTTCGTCGGCGAGCGTCGTCTTGCCTGCGGCCGGCGGTCCGTCGATGGCGACCCGCGTCGGATGTGCCACGGTGACGGACCCGACTGCCTCAGCCAGGCGGCCGACCAGCTCGTCGCGGGTGCCGTGGTCCATGTCCTACCCGTTCTCGTTGCGCGGAAGGCCGCCATGTCGAGCCGACCTTATGCGCACCGGGCTCTTCGCGCGCGCCCCGGCTTCGGGTCAGGGCGCCGCTGGCGGGGCGGGCGGTGGCAGGAACCGTCCGCGCGTCACGGCCACGACCGACCGTACGGCGATGCCGCCGATCAGCGCCGAGATGGCCGCCAGCACCAGGAACGTGTAGACGCGGTGGCCGGGCGGTTGGGTGCCGCTGATCCAGTGCAGCGCGCTCGTGGCCACCGCCGACCAGGCGAACGTGAACGACCAGAAACTCGGACCGAAGCCGAGGCGCAGGTAGAGCGGCAGCAGCCGGATCTGCGCGAGCACCAGCAGCAGCCCGTACCCGAAGACCAGCATCACCCAGACGTCGATGCTCTCGCCGCTGCGGGCGAGGAGCGCGAGCCCGGCCAGGGCGGGGGGAGCCACCTCGATCGCGAGGGTCGGGACGAGCGTCGCCGGCAGCGTCGGCCGGGTGAACAGGCGGTTCAGGATCAGCGAGCCGAGGACGAGCCAGCAGATGAGGCCGAGCCCGAGCATGATGTCCGCCAGGGTGCGCTGCCCGACGGCGGAGGCGGCGATCGAGGCGATGAACCCGCCGGCGACCGTGGGCAGGAAGTAGCCGGGGTTGATCTGGTCGATGTCGATCCGGCCGTAGATCCACTGCCCGGTGATCCAACCGCCGTAGACGACGGTGAGGACCAGGAACACGTCGACGAGGACCCGCCCGACGCCGAGGGCGTACGGCACGACGCCCTGCGCGGCGAGCAGCGTCGGGGTGATCACGGCGAGTGAGACGAACGGGCCGGCGATCGGGTCCACCATGTCGCCGACGAGGGCTCTCGGTTTCGGCAGGGTGTACGCCGCGTAGGCCACCAGCACGGCGAGCCAGGTCAGTGCCGCGAGCGCGAGCAGGCCGTTGCCGACCCAGGTCGGCACGGTGCCGTTGCGTCCGCTCACGATCCAGGTGTTGCCCAGGCCGGCGAGGCCGAAGGGGATGCCGAAGAAGTTCGGCGGAATCCGGACGGCGGCCACCTGGCACCTCATTCTCCGAGGCTCGGCGCTCGGGATTCCATCCTGACCGGTGCCCGGACCGCCGCACGATCGATTCGGTCAATCGCCGTGGCGGCTCACTAGCATGGGCACCATGACCGTAGATCTGTTCGCGGGCATCCCCGTGCGCGACTACCACGCCGCGGCGGCCTGGTACGAGCAACTTCTCGGCACCCCACCGGCGTTCCTGCCGAACGACGTCGAGGCGGTGTGGGAGCTGGCCGACCACCGGTTCGTGTACATCGAGGTGCGCCCCGAGCACGCCGGACACGCCCTGCACACCGTCTTCGTGGACGACTTCGACGCCCGCCTCGCCGGGATCGCCGAGCGCGGCTTGGAGCCGGCCGAGCGGGAGACGTACGCCAACGGCGTCCGCAAGGCCATCTACCGCGACCCGGACGGCAACGAGATCGGGTTCGGCGGCGGGCCGGCCTGACCCGGCACGGGGCCCGCCCGCCCCGGATCCGCTCTCCCGCGCCGTTTCGCCTGGATAAGGTGGCTTCGGAGGCGCCGCCCGTCGGTCTCGCGACGGCGTTCGCCGGCCAGTGCGGTCGCGCGCAGTCGAGGATCTGGTGGTGATCGGCGGTGAACCGATCGGCTCGGCCGGACGATCCGGGCGGAGGCGGACAGCGCCACCCCGGCCCGCACCTGCCCGCGCAGCCGGCGGGGAGCCAGCCGCTCCTCGGCCTGGCCGGGCTGACGTTCGTCGTACCGTTCTTCTTCCTGCTCGCGTCCGCGCTCGGCGGTGCGGAGCCGTCCTTGCTCGTGCTCGGCCCGCTGACCACGTTCGCGCTGCCGATGATCGCCACCGTCGCGTTCTGGTGGCAGGACTGGCCCGGCAGCCGCCTGCGGCCCGGCTGGTCGGGCCTCACCGACACGGTCGTCATCGGCGTCGGCGCCGTGGTGCTGACTATCCTCGGTCAGGCGGTGACCAGTCGTGTGGACCTGCGCGGCATGTTCGACCCCGACCCCGGGCCGGGACATCCGCCGACCTTCCCCGTGACGCTCGCCCTGGGCGCGGCGGCGTTCACGATCATCCTGCAGCTGACCCTCGTCTGTGAGGGCTGGCCGGTCCGTCGGCTCGGGTGGTTCCGCGGTGGCGTCGTGGCGCTGGCCTTCTCGGTGGCCGTCGCGGTCGTCGCGTACCTCCTCCTGGTCAACCTGGACGACGTGCCGGCGGCGCTGCGCGCGGCCCAGCGGCTGCGCAACCCGGGCGGGCCGGTCCCCATCGCCACGTACAGCGCCGTGCTGCTCCTCCTCGGCGTGTGGCAGGTGCTCCTCTTCGTGTCCCTGCGGGGCTGGCCCCTCACGCTGATCCGCCGGCCCGGCGTCCGGCTGGCCGCCCGCAACGCGGTGGTCCTGGCCGGCACCGTGGCGAGCTTCCCGCTGCTGTGGTGGGCGACCGGTGGGGACGTCGACCGCGTCAACGCCGTCTGCGGCGTGCTGATCGCGGCCGCGCTGCTGGTGTCGATGCTGTTCGACAACTGGCCGGCGACCCGGCTGCACGGGCGGGCCGGGCGCCTCGGCGTCCTGCCGCTGGTCGCGGCCGTGGCCGTGGTGCTGTACCTCGCCTTGTCCGCCTACGCCGAGGGGATCGACTGGGCCCGCACCACCGCCGACGGCTGGGTGGCCCTCGCCGCGCTGAACTACCTGTCGCTCGGGGTGGTCGTGCACGTCGCCGTCTGGCGGCGGTGGCCGGTGCTGCTCACCGCGGCGCGGTGACGCCACCGGCAACGAGGAGGCCGCGCGGTGGCCGCGCGGCGGGTCGGAGCCGACCCACCGCTCACGGTGGCGTCGACCGGTGCTCGTCCCGGGCCGCGGGTCGGGCGGGGGCGCTGAGGCTGCCGAGGAGCCGCAGCAGCTCCGCGTTCCGGCTGCCCGGCTCGGCGTGGAACACCACGAGGACGAGGCCGTCCGTGCCACCGACGGCGAGCTTGTTCGACTGGAGTTCGATGTCGCCCACCTGCGGGTGGGTCAACCGCAGGGTGTGACCGCGCTGTGGCCGTACGTCGTGGCGCGCCCACAGCTGCCGGAACCGCTCGCTGCGCACGGACAGCTCGCCGACCAGTTCGGTCAACCGCGGGTCGTTGACGTCGGGTCCCGCGAGCCCGCGCAGGATGGCGACGCCGTCCTCGGTGGTCGCCTCCCAGTCACGCCGCAGCTCCCGCTCGGCGGGGTCGAGGAAGGTCGTCTCCAGCAGGTTCACGCCGACCGCGTAGTTCGGGGACAGGGCCGTCGCCAGCGGGTTGACGGCCAGAACGTCGAAGAACCGGTTCTGCACGTACGCCGGGTTGTCCGTCCACCCGTTGATGAGCTGGAGGATGCTCGCGGGCACGCGCGCAGGTGCCGGCCGGCGGGCCCGCGCCGCGCGCGCCCGGCCGCCCGCCGCGGCCCGGCCGAGGCCGATCAGGTACGCGGTCGCGTCGGCGTCCAGGCGCAGGACCCGGGCCAACGCCTCCAGGACCTGCAGCGACGGGCTGCGGTCGCGGCCCTGCTCCAGACGCAGGTAGTAGTCCGAGCTGATGCCGGCGAGAAGGGCCACCTCCTCCCGGCGCAGCCCGGGGACGCGCCGCAGGCCGCCGGAGCCCAGGCCGACGTCCTCCGGTCGGACCAGTTCCCGCCGGGCGCGAAGGAAGTCGCCGAGCGCGTTGCTGCCGTCCATGTCACCCACGGTAGTTCCGCTCGCGTGCGAGTGACTGGTCCTCGTGATCCCAGGAAGACCGGGGCTCGGTCACATCGGCGGGTGGCGTCGAAGACTCGACGACGACGACTGGACGACGAAACGAAGGAAGGTCCGGCATGACCATCACGCTGGTCACGGGCGGTAACCGGGGTCTCGGCCGCGAGACGGTACGGCAACTCGCCGGCCTCGGCCACACCGTCTACCTGGGCGCCCGCGACGTGGCGCTCGGCCGGGAGGCTGCCGCCGAACTCGGCGCGCGGTTCGTACCGCTGGACGTCACCGACGACGACTCGGTCGCCGCTGCCGTGGACGCGGTGCGGCGGGCGGAGGGACGGCTCGACGTACTGATCAACAACGCGGGGATCTTCGAGGGCATGGTCGGGGCGGAGGAGGCCGACGTGGCCACGCTGCGGCGGGTGTTCGAGGTGAACGTGTTCGGCGCGGTGCGGGTCACCCGTGCGTTCCTGCCGCTGCTGCGGGCCTCGGCGGCGCCGGTGATCGTCAACGTCAGCTCGACGCTCGGCTCGTTCGGCGTGGTCACCGACGCCGGACGTCACGAGTCTGCCTTCGTGCTCCCCGTGTACGGCTCGGCGAAGGCCGCGCTCAACATGCTGACCGTGCAGTACGCGAAGGGTCTGCCCGGCATCCGCGTCAACGCGGTCGAGCCGGGTCTCACGGCGACGGATCTGCACGGCCTCAGCGGGCCCGGCATCCAGCCCGTCGAGCAGGGAGCAAAAACCATCGTCCAGGCGGCCACAGCAGCCCCCGAGACCCCGACCGGAACCTTCACCGACGCCAAGGGCCCCCTGCCGTGGTAGCCCCTCCCCCGCGATCTTGCACTTTCTGCCCCGACATAACGGTCAGACCGGGGCATAACAAGGGCCGAAACTGCAAGATCGCGGGGGATAGGGGGCGGGGACGCGCGGGAACGCGAAACGGCGCCGTCGCGGTAGCGACGGCGCCGTTTCATGCCAGTGTCAGCCCTGGCGGCCCTTCCAGTGCGGGTTCGCGCGGTTCACCACGACCACCCGGCCGTGGCGGCGTACCACCACCGAACCCGGCTTCTGCTTCAGCGACCGCAGGGAGCTGCGTACCTTCATGTCTGCCTCTCCTCGGCTCGGGACCTGCCTCGTGCCGTACGGCATGGTCAACGCCCGCCCGGGCCCCGGGATTCCCGCGCCGACGTCAGCCGAGCAGGCTGTCGATCTCGGCCAGCTCCTCGCCCGTGAAGTCGAGATTGTCCAGCGCCCCGACGTTCCCCTCCAACTGCTCCACGCTGCTCGCCCCGATGATCAGGCTGGTCATCCGGGGGTCACGCAGCGCCCAGGCGAGGGCGAGCTGCGCCAGCGACTGGCCGCGCCGCTCGGCGATCGCGGCCAGCCCGCGGATGGTGTCCAGCCGCTCCGGGCTGAGGTCGCTCTCGTTGAGGAACACGCTGGTGCGTACGCGGGAGTCGGCCGGGATGCCGCCGAGGTAGCGGTCGGTGAGCAGCCCCTGGGCCAGCGGGCTGTACGCGATGCAGCCGGCGCCGGCCTGCTCCAGCGTGGCCAGCAGGCCGTCGGCCTCGGTCCACCGGTTGAACATCGAGTAGGCGGGCTGGTTGATGAGCAGCGGCGTACCCAGGTCGCGCAGGATCGCCGCGGCCCGAGCGGTCTGCTCGGAGTTGTAGTTCGAGACGCCCACGTAGAGCGCCTTGCCGGAGCGGACGATGGCGTCCAGCGCGCCCATCGTCTCCTCCAGCGGGGTGTCCGGGTCGAACCGGTGCGAGTAGAAGATGTCGACGTAGTCCAGGCCCATGCGGGACAGCGACTGGTCGAGCGAGGAGATCAGGTACTTGCGGGAGCCCCATTCGCCGTACGGGCCGGGCCACATGAGGTAGCCGGCCTTGCTGGAGATGACCAGCTCGTCCCGGTACGGCTTCAGGTCGGTGGCGAGCATCCGGCCGAAGTTCTCCTCGGCCGCTCCCGGCGGCGGGCCGTAGTTGTTGGCCAGGTCGAAGTGCGTGACACCGAGGTCGAACGCGCGGCGGACGATGGCCCGCTGCCGCTCGAACGGACGGTCCGGCCCGAAGTTGTGCCACAGGCCGAGGGAGATGGCGGGCAGCCGTAGGCCACTGCGCCCGCTGCGCCGGTAGGTCATGGTGTCGTAGCGGTCTTCCGCGGCGAGGTAGGTCACGATCATGAGCGTACGCGCGGCCCGTCCGGTCGCCGTGCCCCGCGTCACCCGGGCGGTCGGCCGGGAGTTGACCACCACGGCCGGCATCCGAACGGGGGACCGATGGACGACATCACCGCAATGATCATGGACGACCACGCCGCGTTCCGGCGTGGCTTCGCCCGGCTCGACGACGCCAGGGACGAGCAGGAGCTGCTCGCCGTCTGGGAGGCGCTCGCCCTGCACCTGGACATCCACGCGGAGGCCGAGGAGGCCATCCTCTACCCGCACCTGGTGCGGCACGGTGACGACGGCGAGGCGGAGACCACCGACGCGGTCGGCGACCACAACAAGATCCGCGATGCCATCGCGGAGTCCAAGCAGCACCCGGTGGGCTCCGACCAGTGGTGGGCCGCGGTGTGGCGGGCCCGCCGGGAGAACAGCGAGCACCTCGCCGAGGAGGAGGACGAGGCGCTGCCGGACTTCCGCCGCCACGCGAGCGCCGACCTGCGCGCCGAGCTGGGCCACCGCTGGCTGACCTTCTACGGAGAGCACAAGAACGGCCGCAACCTGACGTTCCACGACAAGGACCCGCAGCGGTACGTGCGCGAGCACCGCTGACATCTCCCCGGCGCGGGGGAGTCGCCCACCCCCACGCCGGCGCGAGAATGTGCCGATGACCCCCCGCGCACTGGCGGGCCGCGTCGCCTGGCGGCGCGCCCTCGCCCCGCTGGTCGCCGTCAGCACCTGGCGACGTGGCGTGTTCCTGCTGCTGGGCGGGGTGCTGGTGCTGCCGTACGTGCTGCTCGCGGTGGCGTTCGCGCAGGTCTTCACGGCCCCGGGCGTGCCCTGGCCGCTGGCGCTCGTGCTGCTCGCCGTCGCCGTCCTGATCGCCGGGGTGCCGCCGTTGCTCGACGGCAGCCGGGCGCTGGAGATCGCCGCGGCCCGGGCCCTGCTCGGCGTCGACCTGCCCGACCCGACGCCCGGGCACCGTGCCGACCGGGAGACCCGCCTCCGCGCCGCCTTATGGATCGTCACCCACCTGGCCGTGGGCGGGCTGCTGGTCTTCGCGCTGCTCAGCGCCGTGCCGATGGCCCTGGCCTTCATCGCCCAGCAGTTCGGCATCGGTGTCGAGGCGCTGGGTGAGGAACGTTTCGGGCCACTCGACGCGGAGGACACGGGCTGGCTCACCCTGACCGGCGTGGTGCTGCTGGCGGGGCTCGGGTACGCCGTGGCCGGGCTCGGGGCGCTGGCCGTGTCGATGGCGCCCGTGCTGCTCGGCCCGGCCCAGGCCGAGCGGATCGCCGCGCTGGAGGCCCGGGCCGCCCGCCTGGCCGAGCGCAACCAGCTGGCCCGGGAGCTGCACGACTCCGTCGGTCACGCGCTCACGGTGGCCACCCTCCAGGCCGGGGCGGCCCGCGCGGTGCTCGACAGCGACCCGGAGTTCGTCCGCCGGGCGCTGGGCGCCATCGAGGAGGCCGGCCGTACCGCCATGGACGAGCTGGACCACGTGCTCGGGCTGCTCCGGGAGCGCGACGGCGACCGCACCGGGCGGGCGCCGCAGCGTACGCTCGCCGACCTCGACCGGCTCGTGGCCGACACCCGCGCCGCGGGCCTCACCGTGGACGCGCGCCGCGCGGGCGACCCGGCGACGCTGCCCGCGGCGGTCTCCCGGGAGGGTTACCGGATCGTCCAGGAGGGGCTGACCAACGCGGCCCGCTACGGGCGGGGGCCGGTCCTCCTACGCCTCGACGTCGGGCCGGAGGCGCTGGAGCTGGAGCTGGTCAACGAGCTGGTGCCCGCGCCGCGCCGGCCCCACCACACCGGGGGCGGCCGGGGTCTGGACGGGATGCGGGAACGGGTGCTGCTGCTCGGCGGGCGGCTGACTGCCGGGGCGGACGGCGACCGGTGGCGCATCCGGGCGCGGCTGCCGTACCGGGAGGCGCCATGACCATCGGTGTGCTGATCGTCGACGACGACGAGCTGATCCGGGTCGGGCTGCGGGCGATCATCGACGCCCAGCCCGACCTGCGGGTGCTCGCCGAGGCCGCCGACGGCGCCGAGGTGCTGCCGCTGGTGGCCCGGCACCGGCCCGCCGTGGTGCTCATGGACGTCCGCATGCCCGGCGTCGACGGCATCCAGGCCACCCGGAGCCTGCTGGCCGCGTCCGCCGACCCGCCACGGGTGCTGGTGGTCACCACCTTCGCCAACGACGAGTACGTGTACGACGCGCTGCGCGCCGGCGCCAGCGGTTTCCTGCTCAAGCGGGCCCGCCCGGCCGAGGTGGTGGAGGCGGTACGGGTCGTCGCGGCAGGCGAGTCGCTGCTCTTCCCGGCGGCTATCCGCCGGCTCGTCGGTGCGTACGGCGGGCGGGGCGGGGACCGGCTGCGCGCGGCCCGGCTCACCGAGCGGGAGGCGGAGGTGCTGCGGCTCATGGCCACCGGACTGTCCAACCCGGAGATCGCCGCGCACCTGGTGGTCGGTGTGGAGACGGTGAAGACCCATGTGGGCAACGTGCTCGCGAAGCTGGGTGTGCGCGACCGTACCCAGGCGGTGATCGCCGCGTACGAGTCGGGCTTCGTCACCCCGGCGGGCTGACGGCTCCACCCGGCAGGCCGACGGCTCCCCCGGCGGGCCGAACGGGTTCCCCCCGGCGGGGGAGGGGGTTCACCGGCGTCCGGGAGGGTTTCCAAGTCCCGCCGGCCGAGGCTGAGAGCATGACGATCACCGATGCACCGCCTCGCCCGGCCACCCGCTGGCCCGACCGGCTCGCCCCGCTCGCGGCCGGCTGGCTCGGCCTCTGGGGTGTCCTCGCCCTGCTCGCCACGATCACCGGCGCCGGCTACCCGTTCGGCGCGAACGACCCGTACGGCGACGTGAACCTGCTCCGGCTGGTTCCTGTCCGGTTCGGACCGCCGCTGTTCGCCGCCCTCCTCCTCACCGCCGCGGTCGCCGCGCTGGCCATGAGCCGCCCGGCCAACCGGCAGTCCCGCCCGTCGCGGACGCTGCTCGCCGGCTACGGCTGGGCGGTCGCGGCCTTCCTGGCCCTGGTCGTCCCGGACGGCCGGGTGCTGGTCATGCTCGGCTACGCGCCGATGCTGATCATCGGGGCGCCGTTCGGCTGGCCGCCGGTCGACTACTCCGAGATCTTCACCTGGGCGCTCTTCGCCCGCTTCGCCGCCGTGATCGGTGGCCTGCTGCTCGCCGGCGCCGTGCTGGTCTGGCAGCGGCGCACCGCCGAGGCGTGCGTGGCGTGCGGCCGGGGCGACGGCGAACGAGGCTGGACGACCCCGGCGGCCGCCGCACGCTGGGGCCGGTGGGCCGTGGGGGTCGCGGCGGCCATCCCGCTCGCGTACGCGGTGACCCGCTTCGCCTGGGCCGTCGGCGTCCCGCTCGGCATCTCCCGCGAGTTCCTCACCGAGATGCAGGACAACGGCGCGGTCTGGGCCGGGCTCGGGCTGGGCGCGTTCGCCACCGTCGGCGCGGTGCTCACCCTCGGCCTGGTCCAGCGCTGGGGCGAGCGGTTCCCCCGGTGGATGGTCGGTCTGGCCGGCCGGCGGGTGCCGGTGAAGCTCGCCGTGATCCCGGCCACCCTGGTCGCGGTAGCGGTCACCGCCGCCACGCTCGGACTTATGGGGGATCCCCAGTTCTGGACGCTGGGTGGCGAGGGGTTCAACCTGGCCAGCGGGCCGATGCTGCTCTGGCCGGCGTGGGGGCCGGCGCTGGGTCTGGCCACGTACGCGTACCACCTGCGCCGGCGCGGCGCCTGCCGGCGCTGCGGTCGCGGCTGATGTGGGTGGGAGCGGCGGTACCCGTCAACGTACGGGCACCCCCGCTCCCACCGCGCTAGCGTGGGTCGGGTGACTGCGCCCAACCCGGTAACCCCGGTCCCACCGGCCGACCTGCCCCGCACGCTCGGGGCGCTGCGGGCGGCCGGCCATCGCTACCGCACCGTCAAGCAGGAACTCCGTGACAACCTGATCGCCCGGATGCGGGCCGGCGCCGACCGGTTCCCCGGGATCGTCGGCTACGAGGACACCGTGCTGCCCGAGGTCGAGCGGGCGCTGCTCGCCGGGCACGACGTGGTGCTGCTCGGCGAGCGGGGCCAGGGCAAGACCCGGCTGATCCGCTCCCTGGCCGCGCTGCTGGACGAGTGGACCCCGGTCATCCCCGGCTCGGTGCTCAACGAGCACCCCCTGCACCCGCTCACCCCCGCCTCCCGCGCCCAGGTGGCCGAGGCCGGCGACGACCTGCCGGTCGGGTGGCTGCACCGCTCGATGCGCTACGGCGAGAAGCTCGCCACGCCGGACACCAGCGTGGGCGACCTCATCGGCGACGTCGACCCGATCCGCATCGCCGAGGGGCGGACCCTCGGGGACCCCGAGACGATCCACTTCGGCCTGGTGCCGCGTACCAACCGGGGCATCTTCGCCGTCAACGAGCTGCCCGACCTGGCCGAGCGGATCCAGGTGGCGCTGCTCAACGTGCTGGAGGAGCGCGACATCCAGGTCCGCGGCTACCAGCTGCGCCTGCCGCTGGACCTGCTCCTGGTGGCCAGCGCGAACCCGGAGGACTACACGAACCGCGGCCGGATCATCACCCCGCTCAAGGACCGGTTCGGCGCGGAGATCCGTACCCACTACCCGGTCGACCTGGAGCTGGAGCTGGCCCTGATCCGGCAGGAGTCCGACCTGGTGGCCGAGGTGCCGGAGCACGTCCTGGAGGTGCTCGCCCGGTTCGCCCGGGCCGTGCGCGAGTCGCCGTCGGTCGACCCGCGCTCCGGCGTCTCCGCCCGGTTCGCCATCGCCGCCGCCGAGACCGTCGCGGCCGCCGCGCTGCGCCGGGCCGCGCTGATCGGCGCCGCGTCCGGTTCCGGTGACGAGGCCGTACGCCCCGAGGTCCCGGTGGCCCGGGTGGGCGACGCGGTGTCGGTGACCTCGACGCTGCGCGGGAAGGTGGAGTTCGAGAGCGGCGAGGAGGGGCGCGAGATCGAGATCCTGGCCCACCTGCTGCGTACCGCCACCGCCGAGACGTTCCGCGCCCGGCTGGCCGGGCTGGACCTCTCCGGCTTCACCGATCTGGTCGCCGAGGGCACCGTGATCGAGACCGGTGAGCTGGTCGGCTCCGCCGACCTGCTGCGGCAGGTGGGCACGGTGCCCGGGCTCGCGAAGGTGCTCGACCGGCTCGGGATGGGCGACGCCCCCACGCCCGAGGAGGCCGCCGCCGGCGTCGAGTTCGTGCTGGAGGGGCTGCACCTCACCCGCCGGCTCGGCAAGGACGTGACCGACACCGGCCGCACCGTCTACGGCGGCCGGGGCTGAGCATGGCCGGCAACCGGTTCCGGTACGGGCAGTGGCGCGGCGGGCCGGACCCGCTCGCACCCCCGTACGACGTGCGCGAGGCGGTCGACGCGGTCGGCGCCGAGGTGCTGGCCGGCGGCAGCCTGCGGGAGTCGCTGCGCGACCTGCTGCGCCGTGGCCCGAACGGGCGCGGCGGGCTGGACGAGCTGGCCGCCCGGGCGCGCCGCCTGCGCCGGGAGGCGCTGCGCCGGGGCGACCTGGACGGCGCGGTGACCCGTGCGCGGGCCCTGCTCGACCAGGCCCTCGCCGCCGAGCGCGACGAGCTGCGCGGGCGGGATGACGACGGCGCGCGGTTCGCCGAGGCGGTGCTCGACAACCTGCCCCGTTCCACGGCGAAGGCGGTGCAGGAGCTGTCCGGCTACGACTGGGCCAGCGAGGAGGCCCGCCGGTCGTACCAGCAGATCCTCGACGGGCTCCGCGACGACGTGCTGGGCCAGCGTTTCGCCGGGCTGCGCGACGCGGTGCGTGCCTCGGCCGACCCGGCGGCGCAGCAGCGCATGGCCGAGATGATGCACGACCTGAACGACCTGCTGGCCCGGCACGCCAGGTCGGAGGACACCACCGACGCGTTCGCCGAGTTCATGCGCCGGCACGGCGAGTTCTTCCCCGAGCAGCCGAAGGACGTCGACGAGCTGGTCGATGTCCTGGCCCGCCGGGCCGCGGCCGGCGAGCGGCTGATGCGCTCCCTGTCCGACCGGCAGCGCGAGGAGCTGGCCGGGCTCATGCGGCAGTCGCTGGGCGACCGCCTGGCCGGGGAACTCTCCACGCTGGACGAGCACCTGCGGGCACTCCGGCCCGACCTGCGGTGGGGCCGGGGGGAGCGGGTACGCGGCGAGCAGCCGCTCGGCTACGGCGAGGCGACCGGCGCCCTCGACGAGATCGCCGAACTGGACGACCTCCTCGACCAGCTCGATCAGGAGCATGCCGGGGCGACGCTGGACGACGTCGACGTGGACGCCGTGGCCCGCACCCTCGGGCGGGACGCGGCCGACGACGTACGCCGGCTGCGGGAGCTGGAGCGGGAGCTGCGCCGGCAGGGGTGGGTGAGCCGGGACGCCGACGGGCTGACGCTGAGCCCGAAGGCGCTGCGCCGGCTCGGCGGCACCGCGCTGCGGCGGGTCTTCGCCGACCTGACCGCCGGCCCGCGCGGCCAGCACGACCTGCGTTCGGCGGGTGCCGCCGGCGAGGTGAGCGGGGCGTCCCGGCCCTGGGAGTACGGCGACGAGCAGCCGCTGGACGTGGTCCGTACACTCACCCGGGCGGTGCGCCGGGCCGGCCCGCGGGTGCCGGTGCAGCTCGCGGTCGAGGACTTCGAGGTGTTGGAGACCGAGCGGCGGGCGTCCGCCGCGGTGGCGCTCTGCGTCGACCTGTCGTACTCGATGATCTCGCAGGGGCGGTGGGGGCCGATGAAGCAGACGGCCCTGGCCCTGTCGCATCTCATGGCGACCCGGTTCCCCCAGGACGCGCTGCAGATCGTCGGGTTCGGCCGGCAGGCCATGCCGCTGACCCAGCAGGAGCTGGCGGGGATCGACCCGGACCTGGAGCAGGGCACCAACCTCCAGCACGCGCTGCGGCTGGCGGGCCGGCACCTGCGCCGGCACCCGGACGCCGAGCCCGTGGTGCTGGTGGTCACCGACGGGGAGCCGACCGCCCACCTCGACCCGGACGACGGGGAGGCGCTGTTCCACTGGCCGCCGCTGCCGGAGACGATCGAGGCGACCATCCGCGAGGTCGACCGGCTGTCCCGGTACGGGGCCACGCTGAACCTGTTCATGCTCGGTGACGACCCGGGCCTGCGGCGGTTCGTCGACGCGGTGGCCCGCCGCTCGAAGGGCCGGATGTTCACGCCCGACCCGGACGACCTGGGCGAGTACGTCGTCTCCGACTACCTGCGCTCGCGCCAGTCCCGCTGACCCCCGTCGATCATGCAGTTGTGGTGGTGGACGAAAGCCGCCCATCCGGGTGAACCGGGCACCACACCTGCATGATCGGCGGGGCGGGGCGGGGTTGACTGGGGTGATGGAGAGCGGGAAGCTGCGGCGCGCGTACGAGGAGGTGCTCGCGGAGGTCGACGCGGGGGGCTTCGGGCCGCCGCCGGACGGGCAGCTGAGCGCCGAGCAGATCGTGGCCCACCTGGCGGCCAACGACGAGTTGATGGTGGAGGCTACCGAGGCCGTGCTGGCCGGGTCGCCGTTCGCGTACTACGACCTGGAGACCATCCACCGCCCGCAGGTGGACGCGCTGGTGGCCGAGTGCGGCGGCCTCGACGGGCTGGCCACGCTGCTGCGGGCCACCAGCCAGAAGCTCTGCACTCTCACCGACCGGCTGGGCCTGGCCGCGGAGACCCCGGTCGACACGCACCTGCGCGAGGGCTACGACCTGAACGTGGACGAGCCGCTGCCCTGGGGCCGCACCCTGGACCTGCACGCCACGGTCCACCTCCCGAAACACCTGTCCCAGCTCCGCCTCCTCCGCCCCTAACCCCCGCGCCGCGCGGGGCCCGTGAAACCCCCGCGATCTTGCACCTTCCGCCCCGGCGAAACCCCCGTAACGGGACAAAACAAGGGCCGAAAGTGCAAGATCGCGGGGGATAAGGGAGCGGGGATAACGGCGCGGTGTTACGGGTGGCGGAACGTGCGGCGGTACGTGCTCGGGGCCACCCCCAGGCGTTGGTGGAGTTGCTGGCGTAGGGCTGCCGCGGTGCCGAAGCCGGCGCGGCGGGCCACCTGGTCGACGCTCAGGTCGGTGGTCTCCAGCAGCAGCCGGGCGTGGTCGGTGCGCTGCTGGAGCAGCCACTGCGCGGGGCTGAGCCCGGTCTCCGAGCGGAACCGGCGGGTGAACGTCCGCACGCTCATCCGCGACTGCTCGGCCATGTCGCGCAGGCTCACCGGCTCGTGCAGCCGCTGCCGGGCCCACTCCCGCGCCGTCGCGGTGCTCGTGTCGGTCACCTTGGGCACCGGCCGTTCGATGTACTGCGCCTGACCGCCCTCCCGCCACGGCGGCACCACGCAGCGCCGGGCCGCCCGGTTGGCCACCTCCGTGCCGTGGTCGGTGCGGATGACGTGCAGGCAGAGGTCGATCCCGGCGGCCACCCCGGCCGAGGTGAGAACCCGGCCGTCGTCGATGAAGAGCACGTCGGGGTCGAGGTCGACGTCCGGGTGCAGGCGGCGGAACCGTGCGGCGTACGCCCAGTGGGTGGTGGCCCGACGGCCGTCGAGCAGCCCGGCGGCCGCCAGCACGAAGGCGCCCGTGCAGATCGACATGATCCGGGCGCCCCGGTCGTACGCCCCGCGCAGCGCGTCGTACACCAGCGGGTCGAGCGTGCCGTCGGTGAGCGCGGGATTCTCGTGGACGCCGGGGACGACCACCGTGTCGGCGCGCTCGACCAGGTCGAGGCCGTGCTCGGGGAGCACCTGGTAGCCGGCGGTGCTGCGGACCGGCCGGCCGCCCGGTGTGCAGACCTCGACGGTGTAGCGGGACACCCCGGCGGCGTCGCGGGCGGTGCTGAAGACCTGGGCCGGGGTGCCGAGGTCCAGCCCGACGACCCCGTCGAGGGCGAGCACCGCGATCCGGTGCGGCGAAGCGGACATGGCCCGATTATTGCGCATGATGGCTTTCCGGCCACTCGCCGTCGCCGGCCCGGCTTCCGAGACTCGTACCGTGAGCACACGCCGCCTGCATCCCGCCTGGATCGTCGCCGCCGTCGCCTTCGTGGCGCTGGTGGGCGCCGCCGGCTTTCGCGCCACCCCGTCGGTGCTGCTGCACCCGCTGCACGCCGAGTTCCGGTGGCCGCTGGCCACGATCTCCGCCGCCGTCTCGGTCAACCTCCTGCTGTACGGGCTGACCGCCCCCTTCGCCGCCGCGCTGATGGACCGCTTCGGCATCCGCCGGGTGGTCGCCGTGGCGCTGCTGCTCGTGGCCGCCGGCAGCGGGCTCACCGTGTTCATGACCGCGAGCTGGCAGCTCGTCCTGTGCTGGGGCGTCCTGGTCGGGCTCGGTACCGGATCGATGGCGCTGGCCTTCGTGGCCACGGTGACCGGGCGCTGGTTCGTGCGGAGGCGCGGCCTCGTTACGGGGGTGCTCACGGCCGGTGGGGCGGCCGGGCAGCTGGTCTTCCTGCCGCTGCTCGCCGTGCTGGTCCAGGACCACGGCTGGCGTACGGCGGCGCTCGTGGTCGCGGGCGCCGCGCTCGCGGTCGTACCCCTGGTCGTCTGGCTGCTGCGTGAGCACCCGGCGGATCTCGGCCTGCCCGCCTACGGCGCGACCGAGGTGACCCCGGCGCCGCCGGCCACCGGCGGGGCCGCCGCCCGGGCGCTCGGCGCGCTCGCCCAGGCCGCCCGTACGCGGGCGTTCTGGCTGCTCGCCGGCGGCTTCGCGATCTGCGGCGCCACCACCAACGGCCTGGTCGGTACGCACTTCGTGCCGGCCGCACACGACCACGGCATGCCGGAGACCACCGCGGCGGGCCTGCTGGCGCTCGTCGGGCTCTTCGACATCGTGGGGACCGTCGCCTCCGGCTGGCTCACCGACCGGGTGGACAGCCGGCTGCTGCTCGGGGCGTACTACGCGCTGCGGGGCGGGTCGCTGCTGGTGCTGCCCAGCCTCTTCGACGGCGCCACCGGGCCGAGCATGCTGGTCTTCATCATCTTCTACGGGCTGGACTGGGTGGCCACCGTGCCGCCGACCGTGGCGCTCTGCCGGGAGTACTTCGGCAGCGCCGGCGCGGTCGTGTTCGGCTGGGTGTTCGCGTCCCACCAGCTCGGCGCAGCCCTCGCGGCCACCGGGGCCGGGCTCGTCCGGGACCGGCTCGGCGACTACGCGCTGGCCTGGTACGTGGCGGGGGCGCTCGCGATCGGCGCGGCCGGGCTGTCGCTGCTGCTGCGTCGCCGCGGCCCCGCGATCGTGCCCGCGCCGGTGCTGGTCACCGCCGCCCCGGCCGCGTCACGCGGTTGGCGCTACCGCGGCTGACCGGGACGGCGGCTGGTCACCGGGGTCAGTCGACGACCCGGACGTCCTTCCAGAAGGCGACCCGGTCGCGGACCATCTCCGCCTCGGGCTTCGGGTCCGGGTAGTACCAGACGGCGTCGGCGCTGGTCCGGCCCTCGTGCTCCAGGCTGTAGTACGAGGCCGTGCCCTTCCAGGGGCAGACCGTGTGGGTGTCGGACTCGCGGATCAGATCGTCGCGGAGGGTGGACCGGGGGAAGTAGTGGTTCCCCTCGACCAGGACGGTGTCGTCGCTCTCGGCGAGGATCAGGTCGTTCCAGAGGGCCTTCGGCATGCGTCCCACGCTATGCCGCGCGGCCGGCCGCGACCACCGACGACCGGGTCGGGCGGTCCGCCGCGTGCGCTGGATCACGAACGCCCGCGTACGGGTCAGCGCGTCGGTTCCGGCTCGGTCACGTCGGCCACCGTGGCCCCGAGCGCGGCCAACGCCGCGTCGGCCTCCACGGCCACGGCCACCCCGTGCTCGCCCGCGCCGAGCGTGATGGTTCGGCCGCGTACGCGCTCGTCGGCGATGACCGGCCAGGCGGTGGTCGCCCCGAACGGCGTGATGGTGCCGCGCTCGTAACCCGTGACGGCCTTCGCGGTGGCGGCGTCCGGCATGGAGAGCCGGTTGACGCCGAGCAGGGCGCGCAGCTTCGGCCAGGCGATGACCCGGCCGCCCGGGGTCAGGACGAAGAGGTGGTCGTCCGGGCCCCGTCGCACCACGATCGTCTTCACCACGTCGGGCACCTCGACGCCGCGCACCGCCGCGGCCTCGCCGAGGCTGGTCACCGGCCCGTGACGGATCACCCGGTAGGCGAGTCCGGCGGCGTCCAGGGCGGCGAGTGCGGGCGATGGCATGTCGTGCACCGTAACCCGTCATGAGCAGGCCGGAAGTGTGAAAAGGCCAACGTGGACAACGGGTGCCGCAGGCAACGAGCGGCGTACAGTGATCACATGCGCGCCGTCCGTGTGGATCATCAATCGGTCGATCACGACAGTGCGGTGGAGCAGCTGCGACGCTCGTACGCGGCGGTTCCCCCGGGCGAGCCGGTCCGGCTCGCGAAGCGCACCTCCAACCTGTTCCGGCCCCGCACCGCCGTGCACAGCCCGGGTCTCGACGTCAGCGGCCTGAACGGCGTCATCGGTGTGGACCCGGAGGCGCGGACCGCCGACGTGCAGGGGATGTGCACCTATGAGGACCTGGTCGACGCGACCCTGCCGCACGGGCTGATGCCGCTGGTGGTGCCGCAGCTGCGCACCATCACGCTGGGCGGCGCGGTCACCGGGCTGGGCATCGAGTCGACGTCGTTCCGCAACGGGCTGCCGCACGAGTCGGTGACCGAGATGGACGTGCTCACCGGCTCCGGCGAGATCGTCACCGCCCGGCCCGACGGCGAGCACGCCGACCTCTACGCGGCCTTCCCGAACTCGATGGGCAGCCTCGGCTACGCGACGCGGCTGCGTATCGAGTTGCAGCCGATCCGGCGGTACGTGGCGACGCGCAACGTGCGGTTCACCGGGCTGGAGGCGCTCACCGAGGCGGTCGCGGAGGTGACCGCCACCAGGTCCTGGGCGGGCGTCGACGTCGACGCGATGGACGGGGTGATGTTCAGCCCCGGTGAGGCGTACCTGGTGCTGGGCACGTTCACCGACGACGGCGAGCGGCCCAGCGACTACACCGGGCAGGACATCTACTACCGGTCCCTGCGCCGGCGTACCCGCGACACCCTCACCACGTACGACTATCTCTGGCGCTGGGACACCGACTGGTTCTGGTGTTCGTCGGCGTTCGGGGTGCAGCACCCCGTGGTGCGCCGGCTCTGGCCGGCGCACCTGCGGCGCAGCGACGTCTACCACCGGCTGGTCCGGCTGGAGCACCGGCACGGCGTCGCCGCCCGGATCGAGCGGCTGCGCGGCCGGCCCGCCCGGGAACGGGTGGTGCAGGACGTGGAGATCCCACTGGAGCGGACGGCCGACTTCCTGCGCTGGTTCGCGGGCAACGTCGGGATGACCCCGGTCTGGCTCTGTCCGTTGCGACTGCGCGAGCCGGCGGGTCCCGGCTCTGCCCGGTCCTGGCCGCTGTATCCGCTGCGGCCGGGGCAGGACTACGTCAACATCGGTTTTTGGGGGAGCGTGCCGATCGCCGAGGGCGCCGCCGACGGTGACGTCAACCGGTTGATCGAACGCGTGGTGTCGGAGATGGGCGGGCACAAGTCGCTCTACTCCGACGCGTACTACGACCGGGACTCTTTCGAGCGCCTGTACGGCGGGCCGACGTGGCGCGTCGTACGGGACCGCTACGACCCGGAGCACCGGCTCACCGGACTGTACGAGAAGGCGGTAGCACGAGCATGAGCCTGACCGACCGAGACCAGGGGGCGTCGAGCGTCCCCGGCACACCGCCGGCGGGGGGCCGGCACCCGCGTACGACCGTGGCGGACGTGGTCCGCGCGGTGACCACCGGTGAGCCGCCGGTGCGGATCACCGCCTACGACGGCAGCGCCGTCGGCCCGGCCGACGCGGGGATCACCCTGTCCGTCCGTTCCGAGCGGGGACTGTCCTACCTGCTCACCGCTCCGGGCGACCTGGGCATGGCCCGCGCCTACGTGAGCGGCGACCTGGCGTTGGAGGGCGTGCACCCGGGCGACCCGTACGAGGCGTTCCGCGTGCTCAAGGACGACCTGAAGCTGCGCCTGCCGTCGCTGGGCGAGGCGCTGGCCCTGGTGCGCGGGCTGGGCTGGGAGCGGCTGCGGCCGCCGCCGGCGCCGCCGCAGGAGTCCCAACCGCGCTGGAAGCGTGTGATGGGCGGGCTGCGGCACTCCCGTTCCCGGGACAGCTCCGCGATCTCGCACCACTACGACGTCTCGAACGCCTTCTACGAGAAGGTGCTCGGCCCGTCGATGACGTACACCTGTGCGGTGTTCCGCTCGCCGGATGACACGCTCGAGCAGGCCCAGGCGTCGAAGTACGACCTGGTGGCCGGCAAGTTGGCGCTCAAGCCCGGGATGCGGCTGCTCGACGTGGGGTGCGGCTGGGGCGGCATGGTCCGGCACGCGGCCCGGGAGTACGGCGTGAAGGCGCTCGGTGTGACCCTGTCGAAGGCGCAGGCCGAGTGGGCGCAGGCGGCGATCGAGCGGGAAGGGCTGAGCGAGCTCGCCGAGGTGCGGCACATGGACTACCGGGACGCGCCGCGCGAGCAGTTCGACGCGATCTCGTCGATCGGGCTGACCGAGCACATCGGGGTGCGCAACTACCCGGCCTACTTCGGGGCGCTGCGGGAGCGGCTGCGCCCGGGCGGCCGGCTGCTCAACCACTGCATCACCCGGGCGGACAACCGGGCGCCGCACCGCTCCGGCGCGTTCATCGACCGGTACGTCTTCCCCGACGGCGAGCTGGCCGGGCCGGGCCGGCTCATCAGCGAGGTGCACGACGCCGGGTTCGAGGTGCACCACGAGGAGAACCTCCGCCAGCACTACGCGCTGACGCTGGCGGGTTGGTGCCGCAACCTGGTGGAGAACTGGGACTTCTGCGTCTCCGAGGTGGGCGTGGGCACGGCCCGGGTGTGGGGCCTCTACATGGCCGGGTCGCGGCTGGCGTTCGAACGCAACGACATCCAGCTGCACCAGGTGTTGGCCACGCGCAACAACCCGGACGGCAGCAACGGCTACCCGCTGCGTCCGGACTGGCTGGCCTGACCCGCACCGATCCCACGAACGGCCGCGCGATCCGCGCGGCCGTTCGTCGTCCGACCCGCTGACGAAAGGCCGCGCCGTCCGCGCGGCCTTTCGTCGAACCCATTGACAAAGAAGTTTTGTACGTACAAACTGATTTTTGCCATGAGAGACGTCCTGTACCTGGAGCAGATCGAGCAGGCCGAGGCCCTGCTCAAGCCGCAGCGCGTGGAGGTGTTGCGGCAGCTCGCCGAGCCACGCACCTGCAGCGAGGTGGCGGCCCGGCTGGAGCAGACGCCGCAGCGCGTCTACTACCACGTCAAGCAGTTGGTCGCGGCCGGCCTCGTCGACCTGGTCGCCGAGCGCAAGGTCCGTGGCATCACCGAGGGCATCTACCAGGCCGCCGCCCGGTCCTACTGGCTGTCCCCCGGCCTGGTTGGTCGGATCGGGCTGCGTCGGGCCCGCGACGAGCTCAGCCTGGGCTACCTGCTCGACCTCATGGAGGAGGTCCAGGCCGACATCGCCGCGCTCGACCGCGCACAGCCGGAGCTGCCCTCGATCGGGGTGTCCGGCGAGATCCGGGTGCCGGCGGAGCAACGCCAGCAGTTCCTGCACGACCTGCAGACCGCTCTGCAGGACCTGTTCACCCGCTACGGCGGCGCCGAGGGAGACGCCTTCAAGCTCGCCGTGGCCTGCTACCCGAAGGGGAAAGACCGTGAGTGAACCCATGAAGCTGCACGCCCGCCTCGCCGCGCCGGTCGACGCCGTCCGCCGGGCCCTCACCGACGCGGCCGAGCTGCGCGTCTGGCTGGCCGAGCACGCCGAGGTCGAGCTGCCCGGGCGGTACGAGTTCTGGGGCCGTCACACGCCCGACGGGGACGTGCCGCACCAGCGTCCGCTGCACGTCGACGACGACACGCTGCGCTTCGCGTGGGTCCTCGACGGAGTGGAGACCACCACCGAGTTCCAGCTGCGGGCCGAGAGCCCCGAGAGCACGGTCCTCACGCTCAGCCAGAGCCACTTCAGCTTCGAGGAGGCGGTCTCCGGCACCGGCGGCATCCGCGGCGTCCTCCAGACGTTCTGGAGCCTGTCGATCGCCAACCTGGCCGCGCACCTGGAGGGCCGCGAGCTCCTGCCCAAGGTCGACTTCACGTCCGCCGACCTCCGCGGCGAGATGCTCATCGACGCGCCCGCGGCGAAGGTGTACGAGTCGCTGACCGACTCCGAGCAGGCCAGCGCCTGGTTCGGTTTCCCGATCGGCATCGAGCCCTGGGTGGGTGGCCGCTACGCCATGGGCGGCTTCGACGCCGGCTACGCCGCGAAGGTCGTCGACCTGGACCCGGGCCGGAAGGTGTCGGTCGACTGGGGCCCGACCGGCGTGACCACGTGGGAGCTGGCCGAGTCCAACGGGAAGACCAAGCTCACCTTCGTGCAGAGCGGCTTCGACGAGGCCAACCCCCCGTACGCCGCGTGGGCCGGTTCGGTGGCCGGTCTGGCGGAGCTGCGCCGCTACCACGAGATGAAGGACTGGCAGCCCATCTGGCTCGGCGTGGACATGCCCGGTGCCGAGCAGCCCGAGGCGGCCACCACGGCCGGCTGACCGGCCCGGGATCCTCTGCACGAGGCGCCCGACCGCTGCTCCCAGTGGTCGGGCGCCTCGCTGTCTGCGTCCGGCCGGATCCCGAGGCTTGATCGACACGGGTTGCGTGCATGTCGCGGTGTCCGGGGGCGATTGATGCCGCGACTTCCAGGATCCCGAATCGATCATCGGCTGCGCCTCCCGAGATCGCCGAAACCGGGCCGATCGCGGCCGAGCTGGGCCAGCCGACCCGCATCGCCCCAGAGGGCGCAGGGCGGTGCGGCCAGATCCTGACGGCCGGATCAGGGAAGACGGCTCACGTATCAGATGAACATGGGACAATTTCACCATAGGGCGCTAATCGAACCGCGTACCGAAGGTCCCCGGCAGGAGATCGCTCCGGCGCGCGGCGCGCCTGCGTGCCCGGGTTCAGCGCCGGCTCTGCCGGCCGTTGGTACGGCTCGGGCTCCGTCTGAGAAGGGAGCAGCACCGATGATGGGACGTACTCGACTCTGGGCAGTGACGATCGCGGCGGGCGCCGTGGTGGCGGTGGGCGCCGTCGGCACCGCCGCGATGGGCGACGGCCGCGACGACTCGGGCGACAAGCGGTCGCACGACCAGCGCTCGGATGAGTGGAGCGAATCCGGCGGTTCCGGCGACTGGCGGGACTCGTGGGACAGGAAGGAGCGCAAGGAGACGGCGCGAGCCACCCTCAGCGGCTACCAGGAGGACCCGAAGACGATCTCCACGCCGGGCAGCGGCCGGTTCGAGGCGCAGATCGACGAGCGCAACAAGGAGATCCGGTACCGGCTGAGCTACGAGGACCTGAAGGACGTCCAGCAGGCGCACATCCACTTCGGTGGGCGGCACCAGAGCGGCGGGATCATCGCCTTCCTCTGCTCGAACATCAAGGACGGCAAGGGCGGCCCCTCGAAGGACGTCCCCGAGTGCCCCAAGGAGGAGGGCACCGTCACGGGAACCATCAAGCCGGACGACATCGTCGGCCCTGCCGACCAGGGCATCGAGCCCGGCGAGTTCGACGAGGTGGTCGACGCGATCGAGGCCGGTGTCACGTACGTCAACGTGCACACCAAGAAGTACCCGGACGGTGAGATCCGCGGCCAGGTCAAGGTCGACAAGGACCGCGACGACAAGGACCGCGACGGCAAGGACAAGGACCGGAACTGGGACGCGAGCGACAGCGAGGGCTGGAACTCCGACGAGGGCGAGGACCGGGGCTCCGACAAGGGCGAGCACTCGGACAAGGACCGGAAGTCCGACAAGGGTGACGACCACTGGGACGGGTGGGTGAACGGCGAGGAGTGATCCCCGCGCGCACACCGACGGCCGAACGCCCGACCCGCACGACGGGTCGGGCGTTCGGTCGTGCCTCGACGGTCACCCGCCGTGCGCCGGCCTCGGCCGGCAGGTCGGGGTCAGCCCGACCCCGCGCGCCGATCCCGTGGGTGACGAACAGGCGCGCGCGGGGTACTGCCGGGCGATGTTCCTCATCTTCGGGCTCCGCACCAGGGTCGACCGCACCGGGGTGGCGCACCTGGTCTGCCGCAACTGCGGCAACCGGGCCGCACAGGTGATCAGCCGTCGGTCCACGAGATTCACCCTGTTCTTCATCCCGCTGATCCCGGTCCGCACCCGCTACGTGCAGCAGTGCACATACTGCGGGGCGCAGTACCAGATCACCAGGGCCGAGGCCCAGCGCCTTCCGGTCGGCTGAGCCGGCGATGACCCGTTTCCTCCGCTGGCTGACCGGCCGGCAACCGCTCACCGCCGCGTCCGCGCCACGGATCGCCCGGCCGCCCTGCACACCGGGCCGCCGCCGGCCGCGCCGGCGCCGCCGGCCCCTGGCGGGCACCGGCGTGCCCCGCTCGCCGTGGAACCGGTCCGCCGGACGGTAGCTCGCTACCCGCTGTGATCTTCCACCCCGATCGGGCGTCGGTCCCCCCGGCCGCAACTACGCTGGGGCGGCCGTCCGAACGGGGAGAATCGTGCGCAACCACCCGGCCGTCGTGCTGGTCGCCGTCCTGCTGTCCACCCTCTCGCTGCCGGTGTCCCTCACCGGCGCCTCGGTAGCCCTGCCGGACATCGGCCGGGACCTCGACGCCGGGCTCGCCGCCGTGCAGTGGGTGGTCAACGGCTACAACGCCACCTTCGCGAGCTTCATGCTGGCCACCGGGGCGCTGGCCGACCTGCTCGGTCGACGCCGCGTCTTCGCCACCGGCGTGTCGATCTTCGCGGGTGCCGGGCTGCTGGCCGCCGTGGCCGGCGACATCGTGCTGCTCGACGCGGCCCGGGCGCTGGCCGGTGTGGGGGCGGCCGCCGCCGCGACCAGCGGGTCGGGGCTGCTCGCCGGTGCGTTCCACGGGGCGGCGCGCGCCCGCGTGTTCGGCCTCTTCGGTACGACGATCGGCGTCGGTCTCGCCTTCGGCCCCTCCATCGCCGGGCTGCTCATCGGCACGCTGGGCTGGCGGGCGGTGTTCGCGGTGCCGGCGCTGGCCGGGGTCGTGGTGCTCGCCCTGGTACCGCTGCTGCCCGAGTCCCGGGCCGTCGAGGCGGGGCGCGTCGACTGGCCCGGCACCGTCACGTTCACCTCGGCGCTGCTGTTGCTGATCTTCGGGTTCGTGCAGGGTCCGGAGTTCGGCTGGACCGACCCGCGGATCGTGGCCGCGTTCGCCGCCACGCTCGCGCTGCTGGTGCTCTTCGTCCGGGCCGAGCGCCGGCGCGCCGACCCGATGTTCGACCTCGCGTTGCTGGCCAGCCACCGGTTCCTCGGCATCTGCCTCGCGGCGGCCACCATCGTGGCGGTGCTCGTGCCGCTGCTGGTCTACCTGCCCTCGTACCTCACCACGGTGGTCGGGTTGAGCCCCGGCGCGGCCGGGGCGACGCTCATCCTGCTCACCGCGCCCACCCTGGTCCTGCCGCTGCTGAGCGGGGCGCTCACGCGGCTGGTGCCGGCCACGCTGGTGGTCGTCGTGTCGGTCGCCGTGGTCGCCGTCGGCGCGGCCTGGGCCACCCTGCTCGGTCCGACCAGCGGCACCGGCGTGCTGGCCGGGCCGCTGCTCACCATCGGTGTCGGGGTCGGGCTCTCCATCGGCCTGCTCGACCAGATGGCGATCGGCAGCGTGGCCGCGAGCCGGGCGGCGACCGGCGCCGGGATGATCAACACGGCCCGGCTGGCCAGCGAGACCGTCGCCATCGCGGTGGTCGGCGCGGTCCTGGCCAGCACCACCCGCGGCCGGCTCGCCGACCCCGGGTTCACCGGCGGTCTGCACACCGTGCTCTGGACGATGGCCGGGGTGGCGCTGGTGGCCGCGGCGACGGTGGCGTTGCTCGTCCGTCGCGGCGCGGACCGCCAGCGGGCCGAGGAGGTGGCGGTCGGCTGACAGCGCCGCCGCGGTGTCGTCCGCGCGCCGACGGGCGCGACGCGCATATCCTGGCGGATCATGACGAGCAGCGAGGAGCGACTGGCGGCCATCCGTGGCGGTGTCCCGGCCCGGCGGCACAACGCCCGGACGATCGCCGCGTTGACAGGAAACCCCGGCTGCGCCCGGCGGGCGGTGCTCGACGGCGCCGGGGTCGACAAGCCGAAGCTGGCCGAGCGGATCGGCTTCCCCGCCCGGTTCGGCCAGTCCCGTTTCGCCATCAGCCGGGGCAACGCGTTCGAGGCGCAGGTCAAGGCCGACGGCGGCGTCGCGCTGCTCCGGCTGGTCGCCGAGCGCCTCGGGGTCGAGCCCGGTGACCGGGCCGACTGGACCGACCTGGGCGCCGACGACGACCTGCCCGAGCGACACGCCCGGTCGCGGGAACTGCTGACCGCCGCCGCGCCGACCGGCGTGGAGCAACCGGCCGCGCTGTTCGACCACCCGTTGCTCAGCCTCGAGGTCGCCGGGCGGCGCGTGCACCTCGAACCGGACCTGGTCGCCGCCCGGCTGGCCGGCCGGTACCACGTCGTGGAGATCAAGTCCTTTCCGGTCATCGACGGGCAGGCCGACCCCGCGAAGGTCTCGGCCGCCGCGACCCAGTCCGCGGTGTACGTGCTGGCGCTGCGCGAACTGCTCGCCGCGGCCGGCCACGACCCGGAGCTGGTGTCGCACGAGGTGGTGCTGATCTGCCCGCGCGACTTCGCCAACCGCCCGGTGGCCAGCCTGCTCGACGTGCGTCGGCAGCTGCTCGTGCTGCGCCGGCAGCTCCGCCGGATGGCCCGGCTCGACGACCTGCTGGCCGCCGTGCCGGAGGACTTCACGGCCGACCTGACCGCCGAGCCGGCGACCCTGGCCACCGCGCTCGCCACCGTGGAGGCCCGTTACGCCCCGGAGTGCCTGGCCAGCTGCGAGTTGGCGTACTTCTGCCGGCACGAGGCGCGCGGCCACACCGCCGCGCTGGGCCGGCCCGCGCGGGAGGCGCTCGGCGGCCTCGCCACGGTGCCGGAGGTGCTGTCGCTCGCGGCCGGCGGGGACGCCGTCGAGCCCGAGCAGGCCGAGGCCGCCGCGCTGCTGCGCGCCGCCGCCCGGTTGCGCGCCGACGCGCTCGGCGTTCCGGCATGAGTACGCTGCACGCCCTCGCCAAGGCGCAGGCGGTGGCGGCCGGAATCGCCCAGCCCGTGGCGACCGTCCGGCACCTGCACCTGCACGCGCGGCCGCTGGTGGTGGTGCCGCTCGCCCTGGCGGGTGAGGCGAACGCCCCGCTCGGCGCGCTGGTCGGCGCGGCGCCGGACGACGCGCGCCTGCTCGTCGTGCCGCAGCCGCGCAACCGGGACCAACGCTTCGCGTTCGCCGCCGAGCTGGCCGGGATCCTGCTGTCCTACGTGGACGGGCACCGCGCGGCCACCGAGGCGGTGCCGGTCGACCGGGGCCGCGACGTGCGGCACCGGTACGTCGACGCGCCGCAACTGCTGGTGCCGAACCCGGCCGGGATCACCTTCCTGCGGTTGCTCGGCCGCTCCACCCGGTTCCGGCGGCCGGACGGCGAGCACCCGGTGCCCCCGGCGGTGCCGCTGCTCGGCCGCTGGCTGACCTTCTTCGCTGAGCGGGCCGAGCACCCCGGCTCGTCGGCGCTGCTCGCCATGACCGACGCGTTGACCCTGCACTGGGCGACGGGACAGAGCGCCGTGGAGGACCTGCACCTGCCGGCGCTGCTCGGTTGGATCGACCCGCCCGCCGGGATGACCGGCGCGGAGGCGGCCGCCCGGGCCGAGGATCCGGCCCTCCACCCGCCCGCCGGTCCGGCCACCGACCCGGACTTCGACAACCGTCGGCTCGCACCGGCCATCGAGGCGTACGCCGCGGCGGAGGACGACCCAGAGGCCCGCGCCGGGGCGTACGCGACGCTGGAGGCGCTCCTGCGCGACCAGCTCGCGCCCACCTGGGAGCTGATGTGGCGCGGCGTGGGACTGCTGCGCGGGCTGCCGCCGGGCGCCCGGGTCGAGGGGCGCTGGGCGGGCGACCGGGACGCGTTCACCGCGCACGCCGAGCACGTCGACGCGGGCGGCGGCCCGCAGCCCCGCCGCGACGGCGCGGTGGCGGCCGCCGTCCGTCTGCACCGCCTGGAGCGGGCGCTCACGTCGTACGCGGTGCAGCGCGCCTACGACGACCCGCTCGTGATGGCCGCGCACCGGCTGACCGGCGAGGCGTTCGTGGGCGAGGTGACGCTCGCCGATCCGGGACGGGTCGACGACACCGGGAAGCGGCCCGTGCTGCGCCCGCGGATCCAGGTGGTGACCACCGAGCCGGTGCTGGTGCCGCTCGGCGCGACGCTCCACTCGCCCGTCCGGCCCGGCCAGAAGGCCCGGGTGGTCTTCCTGACCCCGGCGGCGGACGGCAAGACCGAGGTGGTGCTGGAGCTGTCCGGCGGCATGGGACGCGGCCTGACCGCACCGGCGGGCAGCGTGCCGGAGGTGGGGGAGCGGGTCTGCTACACGACGCTCTCCGACGCCTTCCTGCCCGCCGGAGCGTTCCCCGCGCCGGAGGAGACGCCGTGGACGCACGGCGGCCCGCCGACGACCGCGCCGGACCTCGACGCCGGCCCCGCCGCGGAGGCGTGGGACTGACGTGTACGCCCGCTTAGGGCTGCCTTGATCGCTTATGGAAGCGTGGGCCTCCTCCGAACGGTCACCCGGATAACATCCACGAGGCTCGAAATGCTCGTACAGCTCGGACGGGGGATCACGTGTCAGCTCACCGCTCACGCCGGTGGGGCGCCGCCCTGCTCGGCGCCACGGTCGCGGCCGGCCTGCTCGGCGGCGGCGCCGCCCAGGCCGTCGCCGGTGCGCAGCCGGTGCCGGACGGCGTCTACCGCTTCACCGCGAAGGTCACCTTCGGTGACGTCCGCGCCTGCTCGGGCGCGCTCATCGACCCGGACTGGGTGGTGACGGCGGCGAGTTGCTTCGCCGACGGCGCCGCACCCGTGGCCGCCGGCGCACCCGCCCGGCCCAGCACCGTGGTGGTCGGCCGGACGGACCTCACCACCGGCGCCGGCCAGCAGCGCACCATCACCCACGTGACGCCGCACCCGGGCCGCAACCTCGCCCTGGTCCGGCTCTCCGCGCCGGTCACCGACGTCCCGCCGGTGGCGCTGGCCACCACGGCGCCGGCCGCCACCGAGGCGCTCACCGTGACCGGGTACGGCCGGACCAGCACGGAATGGGTGCCCGACCGGCTGCACCAGGGCGGCTTCACCGTCCAGGACGTGTCGACGGGCGCGGTCGGCCTGCTGGGCACCTCGGGCGCCACGATCTGCAAGGGCGACGCGGGCGGGCCGGCGTTCCGCGACAACGCGGGCGCCGTCGAGCTGGTGGCGATCGCCGCCACGTCCTGGCAGAAGGGCTGCCTCGGCGAGACCGAGACCCGCGACGGCGCGACCGCCACCCGGGTCGACGACCTCGGCGCGTGGGTCCGGGAGCAGCTCGCCGACGTGCAGATCTTCGGTGTGCTCGGCGACGGGCGGCTGACCTACAGCGTCATCGACTCGGAGACCGGTGACCTGCGGGCCGACCGGACGTCCGCCGTCGCCCTCGGTTTCGCCCCGAAGGCCATGGCGACGCTGAACGCCGACACCATCCTGATCACGGACACCGGCGGCAGCATGTACCGGGTGGACGTCACGGGCTACGACCCGCTGACCTACACGACCACGAGGATCACGAGCGGCTGGTCGCCGTACGACCGGATCACGTACGACGGCTACGGCTCGCTGTACTACATCAACGGCAGCACCAACCAGCTCTACCGGCGCACCGTCACCCGCGCCAAGCCCGCGAGCGCCGACGACCTCACCAGGACGACGGTCATCGACACCGGTTTCAGCCAGAAGACCATCACCTCCCCCGGCGCGGGGCGGATCCTCGGCACGGCCTCCGACGGGCGCCTGCTGTCCTACCGCATCTACGGCAACGACTCCACCGGCACGGGCTGGTCCGGAGGCGCCCTGGCGACGACCGGGTGGGCCGGCCCGACGCACGTGGTGTCCCCGGGAGGTGGGCTGTACTACGCCCGCACGTCCACCGGCCGGCTGGACCGGTACCGGGACGCCAACCCCCTCGACGGCAGCGGCGCGGACATCCAGAGCTTCCCGGCGGACCCGGTGAGCACGTCGGGCTGGAACCAGGTGCTCCTGTCGGCCCGGCCCTGGACCGGCCTCGTGTCGGTCTTCGGCACCCGGCCCGACGGTCGGCTGTCGTACACGGCGCTCGACCCGGTGACCGGGGAGAAGCGGATCGCCGCCGTGTCGCAGCAGACCCTCGGCTTCACGCCGAAGGCGATGGCCACCCTCAACTCGGACACGCTGCTCGTCACGAGCACGGAGGGGCGGCTGAACCGCGTCGACGTGGTCAGCCTCGACCCGCTGGTCTTCTCCGTGGTCGACCTCAACGTCGGTGGCTGGACGCATGACCGGCTGGTGTACGACGGCAACGGCACCCTCTTCGGCACCGCCGGCACGTTCCTGCGCCGCTACCGGGTGAACAAGGCCAAGCCGGTGGCCGCCGACCTGCCCGGCTGGCCGGTCTACAACGGCGACCGGACTCCGGCGAGTGGCTTCGGCGTGCCCACCCTCGCCGCCACCGGCCGCAACCGGCTGCTCGCCACGGCCGGCAGCATCCTCGTGGCGTACGAGATCGACGCGAACGACGTGTGGAAGCGCACCGACCTCGTGGCGACGGGGTGGAGCGGGCTCACGTCGCTCGTCTCGCCCGGCGGTGGGCAGTACTACCGGCGTGACGCGAACGGCGTGGTGACCGGATGGTTCGACCTCAGCCCGTTCGACGGCAACGGGTCCGACGTGGCGCCGTACGTCCCGGCGGGCACGGCGAGCGGCGGTTGGGATCCGATCCTGTCGGCCCGCCCGTACGACTCCTGGCCGGACAGCACCCGCCGCTGGTGACGCGCTGACCGCCACAGAGCAGGGATGATGCGGGCCGCCCGGCGAGGGCGGCCCGCACGCCTGTCTGCCGGCGCCGGGCTCAGTGCACAGCGGTGGACGCCGTGACGGCGGGCGCCTCCAGGCCGGTGCGGCGCGGGGGGACGCAGGCGACGACGAGCCCCGCTACGGCGTGCTGGTCACCCTCCACCGCCAGGGCGACCCGCCGCCGTCCTGATTGGTCTCGGTGTCGGCTCTGGCGGCGGTGCCCGGGCGCTGGCTACGCTTTCCCGGGTTTGCCGGGGCGGTCCGCGCCGTCGAGCGCCCGCACGGAGGGAGCCGGAGCGAGCGTGCCGCCGCAGGAGCTGACGCCGGCCGCCGGGCCCGCCGCCCGCGAGCCGCGCGGGGCCGCGCCCACCGCGCCCACCCGTCCGCCGAGGGCGCTCGGCCGGACCGGCCTGCTCGTCGCCGGATCCGTCGTCCTCCTCGAAGCGTTCTGGCTCGTGGCCGCGCTGCCGGCCGCGGCGCTCGTCAGCGACCTGGGCGCCATGACGGTGGCCGGGTGGGCCGCCGTCGCCTGCGCGAGCGCGGCGCGGCGCCAGCCCGCGTCGCTCCGCCGGTTCTGGTCGCTGCTGGCCGCCACCATGGCGCTCGCGGCGGCGGGGCGGCTGATCTGGACCGTCGAGCGGCTGACCGGCGACGACCTCCCGCACACCCCGCTCATCGGCGCCGTCTTCACCGCCGGCATCCTCACCGGCACGGCCGCGCTGCTCTGCTCGCTCACCGCCCCGCGCACGGCCGTCGGCCGCGCCCGCATCCTGCTCGACGGGGTGATCGTCGCGCTGGCGCTCGTGCCGATCGCGTGGGTGGTGGTGTTCCGGAACGTCGCCGACGCCGACCTGGCCGACCCGGTCCGGACGCTCGGGCTGCTCTACCCCATGTTCGACCTGATGCAGCTCACCATCCTGGTCGCGGTGGCCGGTCCGGCCCGGCCGGTGTGGCGACCGATGAGCCTCATCGCGGGGAGCCTGGCCCTCCGGGCGCTGTCCGACACCGCGTACGTGGCCCTCTTCGCGCGCGGCGACTACGCGCCCGGTCATCCGCTCGACCTGTGCTGGCCGCTGAGCTACCTGCTGATCGCCGCCGCGACGGGATATCCGCCGCCGCCGGTCCGCGCCGACACCGACGACACGGCCGACGCGGCGCCTCCGCCGTGGTGGCGGGTGGCGTTGCCGTACCTGCCGGTGGGCGGGGCGATCGTGGCGGTGATGCTGGCCCGACAGCCGAGCGGGCAGACCCCGCACCTCGTCTTCGGCGGCATTCTGGCGCTGCTCGCGGCGCTGGCCGTACGGCAGGGGCTCGCCGCGTACGAGAACCTGTGGCTGGTGGCCCAGCTGCGCCAGCTCGCCTACACCGACCAGCTCACCGGGCTGCCGAACCGGCTGATGTTCACACGTCGGCTGCGCCGGGCGCTGCGCGACGACGGCCGGGTGGCCGTCCTGCTGCTCGACCTGGACGGGTTCAAGCAGGTCAACGACCGCTTCGGGCACGCCACCGGCGACGCCCTGCTGAGCGGCCTGGCGGCCCGCATGCGGGCCGCCGTGGACGGTGACGGCACCATCGCCCGGCTGGGCGGCGACGAGTTCGCGGTGCTGGTCGACGGCGATAGTTCCGCGGCACCGGAACGGCTGGCCCAACGGCTGCTCCAGGCGTTGCAGCCGTCCGACGGCGAGGAGGACGCCGGCGTCCACCCGTCGGCGAGCATCGGCATCGCCGAGTACGGCCCGCAGCACGCGTCCCCCACCGACCTGCTCCGCGACGCCGACATCGCCATGTACGCGGCCAAGGCCGCCGGGAAGTCCGCGTACCGGATCTGCACGCCGTTGCTGCGAGAGTCGGCGGTGTCCCGCGCGGAGCTGATCGCGGACCTGCGCCGGGCCGTCGACGAGGGGCAGCTGCGCCTGGAGTTCCAGCCGATCGTGGACCTCGCCACGGGGGCCGTGCGCAGCGCCGAGGCGCTGGTGCGGTGGTGGCACCCGCGGCTGGGCGTGCTCACGCCGGCCCGGTTCCTGCCGCTGGCCGAGGAGGCGGGGCTCATCCTGCCGATCGATCGCTGGGTGATCCACGAGGCGTGCCGCGCCGCGGCCACGTGGCGGAAGCGGGCGCCGCAGGCCACGGTCGCGGTGAACATCTCGGCGGCGCACCTGCGCCGGCCGGACCTCATCGCCACGGTCACCGCGGCCACCGCCGCCGCCGGGCTGGCGCCGCGTGCGCTGACCCTGGAACTGACCGAGTCGGCGCTCATCGAGAGCAGCGAGGCGGTGCTGGACCGGCTGGGCCAGCTGCGCGAGCTGGGGATCGGCATCGCCATCGACGACTTCGGCACCGGGTACTCCTCGCTGAGCTACCTGCACCGCATCCCGGCCACCGAGCTGAAGATCGACCGTTCGTTCGTGGCCCGGCTCGACAGCGACGACGACCGCGCGTACGCCACGGTGGAGATGGTGACCCGGCTGGCCGGGGCCTTCGACCTGGCGGTGGTGGCCGAGGGGGTGGAGACCGAGCGGCAGCACGCGGCGGTCGCCGCGATCGGCTGCCCGCAGGGTCAGGGTTACCTCTACGGGCGGCCGGACGTGGCCGCCGCGGTGGGCCAGAATCGGGTTTGACCCTCACGTAACGGCAGGCTGCAGCCTGGTTTGCGGAAGGGAGGGGACACCATGGCGTACACGGTGGGCCAGGTGGCGAAGGCCGCCGGCGTGACGGTCCGGACGCTGCATCACTACGACGAGATCGGCCTGCTCTCGCCGAGCGGGCGCAGCGCCGCCGGTTACCGCCGCTACGACGACGCGGACCTGGAGCGGTTGCAGCTCATCCGCTACTACCGCGAGCTGGGGTTCCCATTGGAAGAGATCGCCGCGATCCTCGACGACCCGGCGGCCGACCCGGCCGTACACCTGCGCCACCAGCACGAGCTGCTGACGGTACGGATCAAGCGGTTGCAGGAGATGGTCACGGCGATCGAGTTCGCGATGGAGGCGAAGAAGGTGAACATCCGGCTGACCCCGGAGGAGCGGTTCGAGGTCTTCGGGGATGCCGACCCGGACGCGTACGCCGAGGAGGCGGAGCGGCGGTGGGGCGGCGGCGAGGCGTACCGGGAGTCGAACCGGCGGACGTCCCGGTACGGCAAGGACGACTGGCTGCGGATCAGACAGGAGAACGAGGACTGGGGCCGGCGGATCGTGGCCGTGATGTCCACGGGTGCGCCGGCGGACAGCGCGGAGGCGATGGAGTTGGCCGAGGAGCACCGGCAGATCATCGGCCGGTGGTTCTACGAGTGCTCGTACGAGATCCACACCGGCCTGGCCGACATGTACCTGGCCGACGAGCGGTTCACGGCGCACTACGAGAGCATCGCTCCCGGGCTGGCCGCGTACCTGAGCGAGGCGATCCACGCCAACGCGGTCAGCCGCGCGTGACGTGTCCGGCTGTGGGCCGCGCCGCACCGGGGCGCGGCCCGCGGCCGGTGTCACTCCTCGACCGCCCCGGGGTCCACGAGGTGGTCGTAGACGGTGCGGGCCAGCTGGCGGACGGTCTCGTCACCGCTCGCCATCGGGCCGGAGGTGAGGAAGGCGACGACCGTCTCCGAGCCGGGGATCAGGTAGTAGCCGACGTCGTGCGAGGCGTCGGGCAGGTCACCCGTCTTGTGCGCCACCGGCACGCCGGGCGGCAGCGCGGCCGGGATCTTGGTGTTGAGGGTCTGCTCGGCCATGAACCCGATCATCAGGTCCCGGGAGGCCGGGGTGAGGATCTGCGCGTCCCACACCGCGCCCAGCAGGGCGACCACGTCGTCCGGGCTCGTGTAGTTCTCCTCGCCGCGCATGGCAGCCTCGGTGTCGAGCATCTTGCGGGCGAGGATCGTCTCCCGCTGGTTCATCGAGTCGATCAGGTCGTTGACCGGTGCGAAACCGCCGAAGTAGTCGATGAGCACGTTCGCGGCGGTGTTGTCGCTGTACTTGATCATGTACTCGGCCAGCCGGTACAGGGTGACCAGCCGCGGGAACTCCTCGTGCTGCAGCTCGCCGGTGCCGTCGACGACCTGGGCCGGGGTGACCAGCACCTCGTCGTCCAGCGACACCTGGCCGCAGTCCACGCGGCGCAGCAGCTCGACCAGGATCCACAACTTGATCACGCTGGCCGCCTTCGGGCGGAACGTGCCGTTGACCGCGATCTGCTGGTCGCCGTACCGGCCGGAGAGGTCGCGCACGGTCACCCCCGCCGGGTTGGCGGTCGAGGCGTCCACCACCTGCCGGAGCTGGCCGGTGAGCGGCAGCAGCCGTCGACCGGCGACCGGGTCGGTGGGCGGCTGCGGCTCGGTGACGACGTCGCCGACCAGCCCCACGGGCTCGGCGTCGGGCCGGGTCACCTCGACGATGCCGCGGGTGCGACCGACCAGCGGCACGTCGTAGGCGTACGTCGTGTCGTCGACCGTGACCTCGCCGCTGGCCACCCGTCCGTCGACCCGCATGTCCGGGTCGGCGACCCGACCGGTGTCGCCGTCGCAGGCCCGGTAGCGCACGGTGCGCGTCCCGCTGTCGACGGAGAACGCCCCGCCGGGCACGGCCAGCCAGGCGAGGGTGCTGGCCGGGGGCCGCTGGGGCTCCGGCCCGCCGCCGTCGGCGAGCGCCGGCCCGGACGGCAGCAGCGCGAGCGCGAGGCCCGTGGCGACCAGCCTCGTCAGGAGTACGCGGCGGCCCGTCCTCCGGGAAGATGAGACCTGCTTGTCTGTTTTCTTCACGTTCGTACGATAAGAAGCCCCTGAGGTCGGTGGTGCGGACGGCGACCACGTCACCCGTCCGGGGCGGCGGACCCCCGCGGCCGGCCGATCCGGGAGAGGATGGGCGGGTCGCCGCCGTGACCGGGAGGTCCACAGTGCTCATCGTCGCCGGCAGTCTCTACGTCGATCCGGCCGGGCGGGACGACTACCTCGCGTCCTGCCGCGACGTCGTCCGGCAGGCCCGCTCGGCGCCCGGGTGCGTCGACTTCGCGATCAGCCCCGACCTGCTCGAGCCGGGGCGGATCAACGTCTACGAGCGGTGGGAGTCCCCCGAGCAACTGCTCGCCTTCCGCGGCTCGGGGCCGCCCGAGGAGCAGACCGTGGCCATCCGCGGCGCCGAGGTACACCGATACCTGATCTCCGCGGTCGAGGCGCCCTGATCCCGCGTCACATCGGCGGAGGCTCCGGGATCGGCTCCGGGGGCAGGCCGGGCGCCAGCCGGCGCAGCGACGTGAACGTGGGCACCAGCGCGTCGTACAGCTCGGCGAAGAGTGGCAGCAGCGTCGCGTACGTGGCGGACGCGGCCGGGTCGGGGCGGATGACCTCCTCGATCCGGACCAGGTCGGCGGCCACGTCGATCGACGAGATGAGGCCGAGGGCCTGCATGCCGAGCAGCGCCGCGCCGAAGCTGGACCCCTCGGTCCCGGCCGGGAAACTCACCGGCACGCCGAGCGCGTCGGCGAGGATCTGCCGCCAGAGCCCGCTGCGGGCGAACCCGCCGCTGGCCCGGATCTCGCGGACCTCGTTGCCGGCCGAACGCACCGACGCGAGCACCAGCGCGAGCTGCTGGCAGACGCCCTCCATGGCGGAGCGGACCAGGTGCTCCCGACGGTGCCCGTGGGTCAACCCCACGTACGCGGCCCGGGGCAGCGCGCTCCAGTGCGGCGCCCGCTCGCTCAGCAGGTACGGCAGCATGATGAGCCCGCCCGAGCCGACCGGTGCCCGGGCGGCCAGGGCCACCAGGTCCTCCTCGGCCTGCTCGCCCAGCTCCGGCGCGAGCGCGTCGCCGGCCCACCGGAGCACGATGCCGCCGTTGTTGATGGCGCCCCCCACCACCCAGCGACGTTCGGTGAGCGCGTAGCAGAACACCCCGCCGAGCGGGTCGACGCCCGGGCGCTCCACCACCACCCGCATCGCACCGCTGGTGCCGATCGAGCAGGCCACCATGCCGGGGTGCACCGCGCCGAGCCCGAGATTGGCCAGCGGGCCGTCCCCGGCGCCCACCACCACCGGGGTCCGCTCGGGCAGTCCGGTGGCCGC
The DNA here is from genome assembly GCF_003626655.1 of Micromonospora costi. GTDB lineage: Bacteria > Actinomycetota > Actinomycetes > Mycobacteriales > Micromonosporaceae > Micromonospora > Micromonospora costi. Next base: position 1,422,391 of record NZ_RBAN01000001.1, on the reverse strand, counting down.
CGCCGCCTCGGGGGTGAGCCGGGGCAGCACGGCGGTGGTCGACACCAGCCGCGGCAGCTGCTCGGTGGTGATGCCGGCGATCGCCAGCGCCTCGGTGTCCCAGGTGAGGGTGTGGATGTCCATGAGGCCGGTGCCCGAGGCCACCGAGTGGTCGGTGACCAGCAGCCCGCAGAGGCGCAGCAGGACCCAGTCCTTGATGCCCACCCAGTGGACGACGCGCTCGAAGAGCACCGGCTCCTGTTCGGCGAACCAGAGCAGCTTCGGCAGCGGTGCCATCGGGTGCACCGGCGTGCCGGTGCGGCGGTGCAGGGCGAGGCCCGAGGGCACCGCGCGGAGCCGTTCGGCCTGCCGGCTGGCGCGCGAGTCGGCCCAGGTGACCGACGGCGTGAGCGGCTCACCGTCGGCGTCCAGCCCGATGAGGCTGTGCATCGCGGTGGCGAACGACAACCCGGCCACGGGCCGGTCCAGGTCCGCGACCGTCGCGCGGACCGTCTCGCGTACGGCGTCGAGGATGCGGTACGGGTCCTGGACGGCGTACCCGGGTTGGGGCTCGTCGAGGGGATAGCCGGCGGTCGCGGAGGCGAGCAGTTGCCCGCGGGTGTCGTACGCGACCGCCTTGGTGCTGGTCGTGCCGATGTCGACGCCGACCACGACAGCGGGTGAACGTCCCGTGCCGGCCACGACGCTCACCCCCTTCGCGCCCGGGGTGGCGGGCGGCGCCACCCGCCTGCGGCTGACGTTACCGAGACGCGCGCGGACCTGTACGGCGATCACGCGCCTGAGCGCCGTCATCCCCCGACGAGGCGACCCTGTTGCGATTCGCGAATAGCGCCCCTACCGCCAATTGCGTTACGTCGCAGGAATCGCGCCGCGTATTTTCGCGGGCCGCGTATTCGTGCCAATGTCGCCGATGGGTCGGATGGGAGCGCAGCGGACCTGACCGGCCCACGGCGGAATGGCGTCCGCCATATGCTCCCCGGCACCTCTCTTCGCCTGTCAATAGCGCTCGACCGACAAATTCGGCCGGTCCGGTCGCCGAAAGCGACAGGCGTGGAAAACGGGAGTCGATTCGGTACGGACAACACGATCACGGGGGGACGCATGGCTGTCGTCGTCGTGCTCGACATCGATGATGTCGTGCGGGAGCAGCAGAGCCTGATGATCGAGGTGCGCTCCGACGACGTCCGCGTCGCGGCCGCCATGGCCGTGCTCCGGCCGGCTCTGCTCGCGATGCAGGCGCCGGGAGCCGACGGCGAGCCGGTGGGGCCGGCGTTCGTGTCGTCACCGGTCCCGGTGCCCGGGGCGCACCTGCTCTTCATCGACTTCGGCCCGCTCCCCGCGGAGCAGATCCTCGCCGTACCGGAACTGCTGGCGGGGCACCTGCGAGGGGCCGGCGTGCGGGACGCCGTGGTCTCGGTGGCGCGGCACGACCCCATCGACGCGATCGAGGAGCACGGCCCGTCAGCGCGGGCGTACCTGCGCGGCCCACTCGGCCTGCCGTTCACCGACACTCCGGGCCCTCGGCCGGTCGCCATCCCGAGCCCCCGGCCGGGAGGTGGTGTGGCCCCGCCGTCGGCGCCACCGCCGCTGCCCCTGCTCGACGTGGCGCTCGACTGGTGGCACGCCGAGCGCCGGCCGGGTGACGAGACGAGCGTCGTCGTGCTCGGCGTCCGGGTGCCGGTGACCGCCGAGACGGCCCGTCCGGTCGCGGCGGCCGTGCTGTCCACCCTGCCGACCGCCACCACGATGACGGTGCTCGCCGGCGACCTCACCGACCCGCTGGTGGCCGCGACCGTCGGCAGCGACTTCCACAACGCCGTGCCGGCGGCGTCGCTCACCGCCGCGCCGCCGCGGGGCGACCCGGCGGGTCTGGTGGAGCGGATGCGCCGACTGCGCGACCTGGTCCGGAGGCACGCCGGGGCGCTGGTGTGGGCCGGGGTGGACGTGGAACCGGACAGCCGGCGGGTGCTCCTCCCACAGTGGTCGCAGCGCACGCCGGCCGACGGGCCACCGGTCACCCGGCGCCCCGGCGTGGAGCTGCTCGCCGACGAACTCGTCCCGGACGCCATGTGGTACCAACTGCTCTCCGCCGGGCATCTCGACCGGCTCGGCGGTCTCCCGTCCGGTGCGGTGCCGCTGCCCGGCGGCCGGGCCGAGCTGACGGTCGGAGAGCCGGAGCAGTGGCTGCCCGGCCATCCCGACGCGCCCGTGGTCCGGGACCGCGCCCGCGAGCTGCTCGCCGGCTGCCTCGTCGACGAGAAGCAGGCGTTCACCCTGTCGGCCGCCCGGATGCGTCGCGCCCTCGGCCAGGGCGACTGACCGCGCCAGGGGTTTCCGTGGCGCGCCCACGGCGCGAGAATGCACGGATGTGAATGCCTCTCGGGCGCCGGCGCCCGGGTGGCCGTGACGGGGGAGGACGCGATGACCGCTCGCTCGAAACGTGTCGGCGCCGCACTGGTCGTGACGGGACTGGTCGCCTCCGGGCTGGCCGCCGTCCCGGCCGGAGCGCACCAGCGGGACCACGGCTACGCCGCCGAGATCCGGCGCGCGTCGTACGGGGTGCCGCACATCACCGCCCGCAGCTTCGCCGACCTGGGCTTTGGGGTCGGATACGCCCAGGCCGAGGACAATCTCTGCGTCATCGCCGAGACGGCGGTGACCGTCAACGGCGAACGGTCCCGCTGGTTCGGGGCGAGCGGACCGACCGATCCCAACGTGCGCAGCGACCTGTTCTACCGCAAGGCCGTCGAGGACCGGGCGGTCGAGCGGCTGCTCGCCGGCCGCCGCGACGGCGTGCACGCCCCCACCGACGACGTCCGGGACCTCGTGCGGGGCTTCGCCGCCGGCTACAACTCCTACCTGCGTCGTGTCGGCGCCGCGAAGCTCTCCGACCCCGCCTGCCGGGGGCGGGGGTGGGTACGGCCGCTCACCGAACTGGACGTCTGGCGTACCACGTGGGCCAGCATGGTCCGGGCGGGCTCGGCCGCGGTGCTGGACGGAATCGTCGCCGCGGCCCCGCCCACCGCCACCGGCCCGGCCGCCGCCCAGGACGCGCCGGGCGCGGCCGCGGTGCTCGCCGCCGCCGACGGCGCGCCGGCCGGGGTGGGCAGCAACGCGTACGGGCTGGGCGAGGCGGCCACCGCGACGCGGGGCGGGATGGTGCTGGCCAACCCGCACTTCCCGTGGGACGGCGCGGAACGCTTCTACCGGATGCACCTCAAGGTGCCCGGCCGCTACGACGTGGAGGGCGCCGCGCTGATCGGCGACCCGATCGTCGAGATCGGCCACAACCGCACGCTCGCCTGGAGCCACACCGTCTCCACCGCCCGCCGCTTCGTCTGGCACCGGCTCGCCCTGGTCCCCGGCGACCCGACCTCCTACTACGTCGACGGCCGGCCGCGGAAGATGACCACCCGCACGGTGACCGTCCAGGTGCGCGGCCCGAAGGGCGATCTCGTCCCCGTGCGCCGCACCTTCCACGACACCCACTACGGGCCGGTCGTCGTGGTGCCCGGCACCTTCGACTGGACGGCCACCACCGCGTACGCCATCACCGACGTCAACGCCACCAACAACCGGGCGTTCGACGGGTGGCTCCAGATGGGCCGGGCCTCGACCGTACGCGAGTTGAAGCGGGTGCTCGACCACTACCAGTTCCTGCCGTGGGTCAACGTGATCGCCGCCGACGCCCGCGGCGAGGCCCTGTACGCCGACCACTCGGTGATCCCCCGGGTGACCGACGCGCTCGCCGCCACCTGCATCCCCGCCGCCTTCCGGCCCCTCTACACCAGCAGCGGCCAGGCCGTGCTCGACGGATCCCGGTCCGCGTGCGCGCTCGGCGCCGACCGGGACGCCGCCGTCCCCGGGATCTTCGGCCCCGCCGACCTGCCGGTCCGGTTCCGGACGGACTACGTGACCAACTCGAACGACAGCTACTGGCTGGCCAACCCCGAGGCGCCGCTGGAGGGGTACCCGCGGATCATCGGCGACGAGCGCACACCGCGCAGCCTGCGGACGCGGCTCGGGCTGGACCAGGTGCGGCAGCGCCTCGCCGGCACCGACGGCCTACCCGGCCGCGGGTTCACCGCCGAGCGGCTGTGGCAGACCGTCTTCGGCAACCGGGTGTACGGCGGCGAACTCGTCCGCGACGACCTCGTGGCGCTGTGCACCGGCCGGCCCACCGCCACCGCGTCCGACGGTACGACCGTGGACGTACGCGACGCGTGCGCGGCGCTGAAGCGCTGGGACCTGCACGCCGACCTCGACAGCCGGGGCGCCCACGTGTTCATCGAGTTCGCGGTCGAGAGCGGGTTGCGCTTCGCCGACGCCTTCTCCGCCGCCGACCCCGTACGCACCCCGCGGCGGCTCGACACGACAGACCCTCGGGTGCTCACCGCGCTCGCCGACGCCGTCCGGAACCTCGCCGGCATCCCGCTCGACGCCCGGCTCGGCGACATCCAGACCGAACCGCGCGGCGACCGGCGCATCCCGATCCACGGTGGACGTGCCGAGGCCGGCATCTTCAACATGATCGTCAGCACCCGTTCACCGGGCGTCGGCTACCCCAAGGTGGTGCACGGGTCGTCGTTCGTGATGGCCGTCGAGTTGGGCCCGAACGGGCCGTCCGGCCGGCAGATCCTCACCTACTCCCAGTCGACCGACCCGAACTCGCCCTGGTACGGAGACCAGACCGCGCTCTACTCCCGCAAGGGCTGGGACACCATCAAGTACACCGAGGCGCAGATCAACGCCGATCCGAACCTGCGCACGTACCGCGTGGGGGAGGGCCGCCACCACTGACGCCGCCGCCCCTCGGGTCAAATCGCCGCACGTCCTCCACAGGGCGTGCGGCGATTCCGGTTTCGGCTGAAGGCTCGGGCTCTCCGGCAGAACGACCGGCAGAAGTTCATGCGGGAAATGTGCTCGACGGCGCGACGAATGTCACAAGCCGCCGCTCGGACCGCCGTGCCTAGCTGCAGGAACGTCATCGATGCCGGCCGCTCCCGTCGTCAGCGAAACCATTGCGGCACCACGGGGTCGCCGATACGAAACGTGCGGATGAACTCATTCCGAACGCCCGCTCACCTGATCGCGCAACCACGCCGGTCAACGCACGGAAGTGGAGACAACCGCATGCGACAACGCCGTCTTCTGGCGTACGGCACCGTGGGTGCCACGCTGGCGACGCTCCTCATCGCCGTTCCGCCCGCCACCGCCGACCCCACGGGGGCACCGGTCCCGGCGGCCGGCGCGGCCGCCCGGTCGGAGCCCGCGCGGAAGCTGACCCTGTTCACCGGCGACCAGGTCACGGTCCGCGGCACGGACGTCAGCGTCGCCCCGCGCGACGGCGTCCACTTCGTGCGCGTCCAGCGGGACAAGGCCGACTACGTCATCCCGTCCGACGCCATCCCGCTGCTGAAGGCCGACCGGCTGGACGAGCGGTTGTTCAACGTCACCGCCCTGCTCGAGTACCGCTTCGACGAGCTCTCCTATCTGCCGCTGGTGGTCTCCGACGCGACCACCGTGCGGGGTCTGTCCACCGGGCCGGAGCTCGACGCGGTGGACGGCTTCGCCAGCAGGGTGCCGGTCGCCGACCTCGCGACGACCTGGCAGACCACGCGGACGTCGCTGACCGGCGGCAAGATCTGGCTCGACGGCATCCGGCAGTCCAAGCTGGACGTCAGCGTGCCGATGATCGGCGCACCGACCGCGTGGGCGGCCGGGTACGACGGCACCGGAGTGACGGTCGCCGTCCTCGACAGCGGCATCGACGACAGCCACCCCGACCTCGCCGGCAAGGTGGCGGCGCGGCGCAATTTCGTCCCCGAGAACGAGACCGGCGTGGACCTCAACGGCCACGGCACCCACGTGTCGTCGACCATCGCCGGCAGCGGTGCCGCCTCGGACGGCAAGTACAAGGGTGTGGCGCCGGGCGCCACGCTGCTGGACGGCAAGGTCTGCTGGAACGTCGAGGGCCAGGGCAGCTGCTCCGACTCGGCGATCCTGGCCGGCATGCAGTGGGCGGCCGAGTCCGGCGCGGACATCGTCAACATGAGCCTCGGCACCGCGGACTCCGTGGGCGTCGACCCGCTGGAGCAGGCCGTCAACGACCTGACCGCCGAGTACGGCACCCTGTTCGTGATCGCCGCCGGCAACTGGAACGGCTGGCAGTACCAGGTCGGGTCGCCGTCGACCGCGGACGCGGCGCTGTCGGTGGCGAACTTCGACAAGGCCGGCGAGGTGAACTGGTCGTCGCTGCGAGGCCCGCGGATCGGTGACTTCGGCGTCAAGCCGGACATCGGGGCACCCGGCACCGAGATCACCGCGGCCCGGTCGCCGAGCGCGCTCGGTCACCTGCCGGCGGGGCAGTACTTCGCCGCCACCGGCACCTCCATGGCGACCCCGCACGTCGCCGGCGCCGCCGCCCTGCTGGCTCAGGCCCACCCGGACTGGAAGGCCACGCAGTTCAAGGAGTCGCTGATGGCGACGGCCTCGCCGAACCGGGCGTACGACGTCTTCGCCCAGGGCGCCGGCTTCGTGAACGTCGCCAAGGCGCTGAGCCAACCCGTCACCTCCACCCCGGCGTCGCTGAGCCTCGGCGTGCTCGAGTGGCCGCACACCGAACAACCCACCACGCGGACCGTGACCTATCACAACCGCGGCGACCAGCCGGTGACGCTCGACCTGGCGCTGGACGGCAACGCGCCGGCGGGGCTGCTGACGCTGAGCACCACGACGCTGACCGTGCCGGCCCGCGGCGACGCGACCGTCCAGGTCGGCATCGACGAGCGGGCCAGCACCGCCTACGGCCTCTACAGCGGGCGGCTGGTGGCCGGCGGCGGGGACGTCACGGTGCAGACGCCGTTCAGCGTCTACCACGAGGAGCCGGCGGCGGGCGTGAAGATCTCCGCCATCGGCACCGACGGCGGGGCGCCCGCCAACATCATGATCGAGATGACCAACCCCGACCCCGAGAACTACGCCAGCTACACCTTCTACGCGTCCAGCCAGTCGGTGCGGGTGCCGCTGAACAGCTCCTGGAACGTCTCGGCGTACCTGGAGAACTCCGACGGCACGGTCGCGCTGCTGACCAACAACAAGGTCGTCGCCGACGGGGACCAGGAGGTGGTGCTCGACGGGCGCAAGGCTCGGCCGCTCACGGTCACCGTCCCGGACGCCACGGCGAAACCGTACGACGCCTCGGTCCTCATGGTGCGCACCGCCGACCCGATCCAGACGTACGCCGGGGTCTCGGGCGACCTGGACAGCATCCTCACGGCGGACGTCGGCCCCCGCGACGTGCCGGGTGTGACCACCCAGGTCCACGCGGTCTTCCAGGGCCCGGCGCGGAAGGACAGCGCCCCGGACATCTACCAGCTGGGCTGGCGGACCAAGGGCTTCACCACCGGCCTGGTCCGGCACGTCTCGCCGCGTGACCTGGCGACGGTCCAGGCCGAGTACGCGCAGAACGCGGTCGGTGTGGCGGCCGGACGCAGCAACAGCAGCCCCGACCCGGACATCGCCGGCGGCGGGTTCGCGTTGACCAGCGAACTGCCGGCGGTGGCGACCCCGGGACGCCGGACGGAGTACTACGGCGGCACCGTGCAGTGGCGCTCCGACGTCCTGGAGAAGACCGTGGCGGGTGACCTGTGGATCCTCGACCTGGCGCAGCTGGAGGACCCGGACTACCGGCCGGGCCACCGCTACACGGAACGGTGGAACGGCGCGGCGCTCAACACCACCATGATCCCGGTGTACGCGGGCTCGCCGGTCGCCGTGCGCGAGGGCAACACCGTACGGGCCGCGTTCAACGGGTACACCGACGGCGCCGGACACGTGGGTCTGCCGTACTCGATGACGAACCACCAGCTCACGTTGCAGAAGGGCGACACGGTGGTCGGCGCGTTCGACTACCTGTACGGCAACTGGGAGGTGGCCGCTGAGCCGACCACCTACCGGATGCGGTACGCGTTCGACCTGCCGGACCCGTACCGGTTGTCGCGCCGGATGGAGTCGGAGTGGACGTTCACCACCTCCGCCGGTCAGGCGGGTGCGCTGCCGCTCACCTCGGTCGGGTTCCAACCCGCGCTGGCACTGGACAACAGCGTCCGTGCGGGCAGCAGGCTGAGCATCCCCCTGACGTTCGCCCAACAGGCGACGGCGGGTCGGGTGACCTCGGCGACGGTGTCGGTGTCGTTCGACGACGGCCGCACCTGGGTGGCGGCTCCGACCGCTGAGACGCATGGGCGCTACAGCGCCACGATCGCCCACCCGAAGAACGCGTCGGGCTTCGTGTCGCTACGCGCCACGGCCACGGACAGCAAGGGCAACAAGGTCACCACCACCGTCTACCGGGCGTACCAGCTCGGGTGACGGTGGCGCCCGGGGCCGGGCGGCTCATCCCCGTCCGGCCCCGCGCCTCACGAGACGTGCCGACCCGCCGTCGCGTCGAGTTCGGCGAGCCGGCTGAGGGCCTGATCCACCATCTCGACCGGGCCGACCCGCCGGGAGATCCGCAGGACGCGCCGCAACTGCACCCGAGCCTCGTCCACGCGACCCAGTCGGGCGAGCGCCGTGCCCAGGCCCAGCCGGCACCGCGCCTCACTCTGCCGCACTCCCGAGCGCTGCAGCATCGGCAGCGCCACCCGCAGGCTCGCGGCGGCCGGCGCCCACCGGCGCATCGCCAGCAGGCTCAGGCCGACGTTCAGATGAAGGTGCCCGGCCGTCACGCCGCTGACCAGTGGAGACGGCGCCCGGCGCGGATCGGCCAGAAGATCCTCCAGTCGCCGGTACTGCTCGATGGCGTCCCGGTGCCGGCCGGCCTGGGCCAGGCTGCCGGCCAGCAGTGACAGCGCCTGCGAGTACCCGTCCCAGTCCGCGGCCGCCTCGAACAACGCCAGCGACTCCCGGGCCGCCGCCTGCGCCTGCCCCGCATCGCCACGTCGGCGGGCCGCCGACCCCAGGTAGACCCAGGCCCACGCCTGCTGGCTGAGGTCGCCCACGGCCCCGGCCAGCCGCAGCGCCTCTCGGGCCGGCGCCTCCGCCAGGTCCGGCCTCCGGGCACAGACCGTGTACGCCCACGACACGTAGTTCAGGTGGACGGCCTGACCACGAGGATCGCCGAGCGCCGCGGCCGAGGCCGCCCCCATCTGGAACACCTCCAGCCAGTGCTCCCAGTGCGTCCAGCGGTCGGAGAACCAGTGCATGGCATCCGCGACCGCCATCACCTCGGCGTGCCGGGCCGCGGCGAAGGCCGCCCGCAGGGCGCCCAGCCAGTTCAGGCTCTCCTGCGCGATCCAACGGCTGGCCTCCTCGGCCGACGCCGACCCGTCGGCGCCGGCCTCGCCGGCGTACTCCGGCTCGAACCACCGCCCCGCGGCCACCGCGGCACCGAGCAGCCAGGTGGCCACCCGGTCCTCGGCCTCCCGACGCGCCTGCGGCGTCTCCTCCTCCGCCAGGCGCGCCTGGGCGAACAACCTGATGAGGTCGTGGAACCGGTACCGGCCGTCGGCGGCCGGCTGGAGCAGCCCGAGGTCGGTCAGCTCCTCCAGAGCGACCTCGGCCTCCCGGACGCTCAGGCCGGCCGCCTGCGCCGCCAGGTCCACGCCGCCGTCCGGGCCGGGAAGCAGCGACAGCCGCCGGAACGTACGGGCCGCGGCAGCGGACAACTGCCGGTAGGACAGCATGAACGGCGCGGCCACCTGAAGGTCACCGGCGACGAGCAGGTCGAGCCGGTCCTCCTGCCGGGCCAGCCGCCGCACGAGGTACCCGACACTCCAGTCGGGGCGGCTGAGCAGCCGGTTTCCGGCGATCCGCAGTGCCAGCGGCAGGTTGCCGCAGGCCTGCGCGAGGCCGAGCAGCGTGGCGTCCGGCTCGGCGGCGACGCGTTGCGGCCCGATGATGCGCTGCAGCAGCGCCATCGCCTCCCCGCCCGGAAGGGCCGGGGGCGTGAGGCGGTCGACCGCCTCCAGGCCGGCGAGGCCGCGCCGGCTGGTGATGACGGTCAACGTGGCCCCGGCTCCGGGCAGCAGCGGACGCACCTGCCTCTCGTCGGCGGCGTTGTCGAGCAGCAGCAGAGCGCGCCGCTCGCGCAGCAGGGCCCGGTACAGCGCCGCCCGGTCGTGCTCGTCGTCGGGTACCCGGCTCTCCTCGACGCCGAGCGCGATGAGCAGGCGCAGCAGCAGGTCCGCCGGGCGCGGCGGGTCGGCGTCCAGGCCGCGCAGGTCGAGGAAGAGCACCCCGTCCGGAAAGGAATCGGCGTACGCGCCCGCGGCCTGCAGCATGAGCGCCGTCTTGCCGAGGCCGGGTTGCCCGGACACGACGGCGACCACCGGGGCGGCCTGCCGGTCGGTCGGTTCGGCACTGCGCACCACGAGGTCGGCCAACCAGCGCAGTTCGCTGTCCCGCCCCGTGAAGTCGGCGATGGTCCTGGGCGGCGCCAACGCCGGGATCGGCTGCGTGGCGCGACGACCGGCGCGGGCTGCCTCCCGCAGCGCGGTGGCCGCGGTGTCCGGCAGGCCCAACGCCCGCGCCAGCGCCTCGACCGTACGCCGTTGGGGTACCTGGCTGCGCCCACGTTCCATGTCGCTGATCGCCCGGACGCTGACCCGGGACGCCGCGGACAGCTCCTCGATCGTCAGGCCCGCGTCACCGCGATGCCGGCGCAGCAGCAGGCCGAAGCGGTGGGGCTCGGTCGCCGTGGGGACGCCCATCAGACCGGCGGCGGGATCGCCCCGTGTCCACGGATCATCCGCTCCGTGGGCGGCGAACCCATCACCTGCAGCATGCGGAGATGATGCCACGCCTCCCGACCCAGGTGGCACCCCCTGAGCCGACTCCCGAGGCCGGCTACCGGGACGCCGACCCGGGTGTCACGGGTACGCGAACTGACGCAGCATAACCACCGAACCATCCGATTTGGCCACCCAAACGGATGATTCGTCCTGTGCGGCGTGGTCCCGCCGGTCGCCGCGGCAGTTAACACGTGTGACACCCCGATTGGTGGCCTGCGCGGCGAAGGAGTCGGCATGGCAAGAACTGATTCGACGGGTTCCACCTGGCGGTACCGCTGGGCGCACCGGCAGAACGAGCGCCGGCACCGGACGTACCGCAGCGCCGAGGCGGCCTGGCGGCGGCGCGACGACGAGCTGCGGCGACTACGCGCGCTCGCCGCCGACTTCCAGGGGTCCGCGGCGGCCGGCGCCGGCCTACCCCTGGAACTCGCCCCCGGCGAGGTGGTGCTCTGGGTGTGGCCCGCCGCGCAACTGGTCGAGGTGCGGCACAGCGGGGTGCTGCCCGCGCCGGACCTGACCGTCATCCCGGAGGCGATGCCACTGCGCGCCCGCCGCCCGGACGGCGTTCGCGTCTTCGACGCCGGGATGGCCGTCATCACCAGCTGCCGTCTCGTGCTGCTGGGCGGCCGCGGCCGGCGCGACTGGTCGTACGGGAAGATGATCGGCCTGGCCCACTACCCGGCGGCGCCCGTCACCCTCGTCCAGGTGCTCGACCGTCGCCGCACCTCGGGGCTCATGCTGCCCGTCGAGGCGGCCGCCGACTTCCGGTTCAAGCTGACCCTCGCGTTCGCCGACGCGATCGAGCAGCGCGGCGCGGTCCTCGCCCAGCTCGACGAACTGATCGCCGAACATGAGCAGCGCAAACCGTTCCGGCCCGCCGTCGCCACGCCGGCCCAGGCCCGGCTCTCCGGGCTGGTGCCGGGCGGCCGGCGTACGGTCGCCGTGGCCGCGGCGGTCGCCGTGCTGGTGCCCGCGGCGCTCATCGAGTCGAACCCGTCCGACCCGGCCGGGGAGAGGGCCGTGGCCGCCACTCCGGCGAGCAGCCCGAGCAGCGTCCCCGCACTGGTCGGGCCGGCGCCCTCCGGACGGGCGCTCGCACCCGGCGCCGTGCCGCCCGCGGCGTCGCCGACCGGCTCGCCGTCGGGCAAGCCGAAGCGGACGACGCCGTCGCCGACCCCGAGCCGCGAGCGGCTCTGCGGTGCCCCGGCCAACCCCATGGGGTACGACTTCTGTGGCGGCTACCGCATCCGCAAGCCCGCCGCCGAGACCTGCGACTACTTCGACTGCGTGCAGGAGTTCTGGGCCGGCCGGGGCTACCTCGTGCAGTGCCGCGACGGCGCGGTCAGCCTGAACGGCGGCCGTCGCGACGCGTGCACCGAGCACCGGGGCACACGCCGGACCGTCTGGACCTGACGCGCTTCCGGGCCGGGTCGGCCGTCACTCGGCGGCGGCGTCGAGGAGCACGCTGGCCAGTTCGAGCGGCTGCGAGAACATCGGCCAGTGCCCGGTGTCCATCTCGACCAGTCGCCACCTGTCGCTCTTCAGCAGCGCCGCCACGTCGGGGTTCGGCTCGTCGCCGTCGAGCAGGCACTTGACGTACGTGGCCGGCAGTTCGCCGAGCGGGCGGGCGAGCACGGCCGGCTCGGTGAGCGTCGCACCCGGGTGCGGCGTGGAACCGCCCACGATGCGGGCGATCTGCTCCCCGCTGAGGCCCTGGCCGGCGTAGTCGTCAGCGGTCGGCGGCGGCCAGAACCCGCCGTTGTCGGCGAGCGCCGCCCGCACCCGCTCCCCGAGCGGCGGCCACACCGACACGAACGACTCGCCGTCGTGCGGCACGTTCGAGTCGACGAAGATGACCCGCCGCAGCCGCGCACCGATCCGCTCGGCGGCCTGACCCACCGGGATGCCCGAGTAGCTGTGGCCCACCAGGACGACGTCGCGCAGATCCTGCCGCTCGATCTCGTCGACGATGTCCTGCACGTGGGTCTGCTGCCCCGCAGGCAGGCCCTGCCGTTCCGCGAGACCGGAGAGTGTCACCGGGTGGGCGCCGTGGCCGGCCGCGCGCAGGCGCGGCGCCACCTCGTCCCACGCCCACGCGCCCAGCCACGCACCTGCCACCAGCACGAAGTTCGCCATGCCCGCACCGTAACCGGGACGCCCGACACTGTCCGCGCCGACCCGTGCGGTGAGGGGTCGCGGCGCTCTCCGTGTCGGCATCGGCGCCGGCGCGGCGGTGGTCAGCGCGTGGCGATCCGTGCCGCGGAGTCGGGGCGGAGGGGAAGCAGGGCCGCGAAGATGAGCGCGCCGGCGACCGGCAGCAGGTCGAGATTCACCGCGATCGCCGCGAAGCCCACGAAGGTCACGGGCGGAGCCCAGCGCGGCAGCCGGCGGGGCCGCACCGTCGCGGCCTGGACGAGCAGGGTGAGCAGACCGAGCTGGAACAGCAGCGGCCCGACCGCGAACAGCGGATCCGGCAGCGGGGCCGCGTCCGCCAGTCCCGCGAACAGGTCGCCGAGGATCACCCAGACGAAGCCCGCGGCCCCGGCCAGGGTCGCCCCGGTGGCGATGTCGGTGAGCGCCCGCAGGCGGGGTCCGTCGGCCAGCAGCACCCGGCGCAGGCCCACGGCCAGTGCGGCGAAGAGGACGATCGAGGCGAGGAACAGGCTGTGGCCCGTGTTCCACGCCCAGCCCGGCCCGTGGTCACCGTCCAGGCCGTCGGCGAGCCGGAGGATCCCGTAGAGCAGCAGCAGGACCGGCGCGGTGACGGCGACCAGCCGCAGCGGCGACAGCGCGCGGAGCGTGACGCGGGGCGGCACACCGACCGGCCGGGTGGCATTGGTGGCAGTCATTCTCCCAGCGTGCCGCCCCGACCCGCCCCAAACCATCGGGGATCCCCCCACTCCCACCCCGAACAACCCCCCACGCGAACCCCCAAGCCCGCCCCTCCCCGCCCCCCCTCCCCGCCGATCTTGCACTTTGTGCCCTTGGTTTGGGCTGTTTCGCGCGTTATGCCGGGGCACAAAGTGCAAGATCGCGGGGGGAGAGTGGGGGCAGCGCGGGGAGCGGGGCGATCTCGTGACTGGTTTCGGCTCTTGTGGGGTTTTTGTCGTAGATTATGGATGGTATGGAAGTACGCTCCGATGATGGTGCGCGGCTGAGGATCCGGCCGGTCGGCTACCAGCCGGGCGTCGAGCCGCCGGTCGATCCCGAGCAGGCGCGGGACTGGGACGACTGGCTGCTCATCGAGGCGGACGCCCGTACGGCCGACGGCCAGGCCTGGTCGCACTGCGAGCCGTCGCTCACCGTGGCCGAGGCGGGGGTCCTGGCCGACTGGCTCCTGTTGCAGGCCAGGCTGGCGACGGCGCCGTCGATCCGGCCGGCGGTGCTGCGCTTCACCGAGCCGAACCTGGCGTTCCGCGCCCGGGTCATCCGCCGGCGGCGGGTGGAACTCGTCGTCGAGTTCTCGTACGAGTCGCTGCCGCCCTGGATGCGCCGTCCGCTCACCGCCGTGTACCCGCTGCCGCTGACCGTCTCGGCTGACGCCCTCGCCGTGGCCGCGGAGCAGTGGGCACGGGACGTCGAGGCGTACCCGCAGCGGGTCATCTCCTGACGATCCGCATCGGTGCCGACTAATTTGCTCTTATCGGGAACAAAGGGAAGCATCGATCCCTGAGCGTGTCCTGACTCGTGCGCGAGCGGTTGTACCGCGTGTGACCACCACATCACCCGGCACCGTTGTGGCGACCACACAGTTGCCCGCATGGCGCGCCGCCTGGGCGGAACGCGAGAACGACCGGCGGCGGCGCACCCACCACCGTGACCTCGAGACGTGGCGTCGACGCGCCGACGAGCTGACCCGGCAGCGCATCGAGGCGCTCGCCTTCCTCGGCTGCACCGAGCCCCGTACCGGGCTGCCCGTGGACCTCGGCGACGACGAGCTGGTCTTCCGGATCCTGCCCACCGCCGAGCTGGTCGAGGCCACGGGGCGCCACGTGCCCGGCCTCCCGCACCCGGCGCTCAGCATCGGCCGGCCGACCCCGTCGAGCCGTACGCTCCCGAAGGGCCTGCGGGTCGCGGACGCCGGGCTGGCCGTCGTGACCAACCACCGCGTAGCCTTCGCCGGCCGCGCGCTGCGGCGCGAGTGGCGGTACGCGGACCTCGCCGGACCGGCCCACCACCCGGACGCGCCCGTGACCCTGCTGCACACCAGCGACGCGGGGCGGCTCGCCGGGCTGCTCGTGCCGGACGTGTCCGTGGCCAACGCCCGGTTCTACCTCACCCTCGCTGTGGCGGTGGCCCGCGGGGAGCGCGCCGCCGTGGTCGCGGAACTCGACGCGCTCGTCGAGGCCCACGAGCGCGACCGTCCCGCCCCGCCGCCGGCGGCCGACCCGTGGCAGGCGCCGCTGGTCGCGCGCCGGCCGGACCGGCGCGCCGCCGTCGCCGTGGCCACCGTGGCGTTCGTGACGTTCACTGCCAGCGCGCACGGGGCCGACGAGGACCTGCCGCAGTACCGGGCCGAGGCCGGCCGGGTGGTCGTCACCGACGTCGAGCCTCCCGTGGTCATCGGTGCGGTCGTGCCGACGCTCGCCCCCGTCCCACCGGTCGTGGCCGTCCCGTCGGGCGGCACCGCCGGCATCACCGGCGGCACGTCGGACGCCGGCTCGCCCGGTGACGGGCCGCAGGCGGGCGGCCCCGGCGAGGCGCCGGCCGAGGACTCCGCCACGCCCGCCCGGTCGGCAGCCCCCGGGGCGGGCGGCGGATCCGGTCGGGCTCCCGTCACCGCGCCCGCGCGGCCACCCGCGTCGCCCACCGCGCCTCCTCCGCCGGCCGCGACCACGCCGCCGAGCAGCCCCGCACCCACCACGCCGCCGAGCACGAGCCCGCCTCCGCCGGCCGCACCGAGCCCCGCCCCGACGAGCCCGCCACCCTCGTCGCCGGACAACCGGCTGCTCACCGTCTGCCTCGACCCGTTGCGGCTGCCGCTGCTCGACCCGCTGCTCTGCCCCCGCGACGAGTAGGGCGGGCCGCCCGGCGACGGACGCGACGGCCGTGAGACCGCCGCGCTCCCCGCTCAACCGGTGGCGCCGAAGTCGGGAACGGTGAGGGTGCCGTCGGCGGCCAGGGGGAAGCCCGGGTTCCAGGCCACCTCCCAGACGTGACCGTCCGGGTCGGCGAAGCAGCCCGCGTAGCCGCCGTAGAACGTCTCGCGGGCCGGCTGGGTGACCTCCGCCCCGGCCGCGGTGGCGTCGCCGAGCAGGGCGTCGACCTCGTCGCGGGACCGGACATTCTGTGCCAGGGTGATCCCGCCGAAGCCGCCGCCGCCCGGGTCGTCGATGCCGGCGTCCGCCGCCACCCGCTCGCGCGCCCAGAGCACCAGCGCCAGCCCGCCGGCCTGGAAGAAGACGGTCTCCGCGACCTCCTGACCGCGCCAACCCAACCGCTCGTAGAAGGCCCGGGCCCGCGGCAGATCGGTGACGCCGAGGGTGACCAGGCTGATCCGTTGCTCCATGGCCCCAGCTTCTCTCATCCCGGGCCGACGGGTGTGACATGCGCCGGCACCGGTCACGAGGGCGTCGGCTGCCGCGTCCGGGGGGCATGAGACGAATACTCGTACCCGTCACCGTGCTGCTCGCGCTGCTGGCCCTCGTGGTCGGGGTGTGGGCGATGACCGCACCCGCGTCGTTCGCCGACGTCGTGAACTTCCCGCCGCACGAGCACTTCGTGCACGACGTCGGCGCGTTCCAACTCGGCATCGGGGTGAGCCTGCTGCTCGCCACCGTCTGGGCCGACGGGTTCGCCGTGGCCCTCGGCGGCTACCTCGTGGGCGGCGTCACCCACACCGTCGCGCACCTCATGGACCGGGAGCTCGGCGGCAGCGACGGCCAGACCGTGCTCATCGGGGTGTCGGCCCTGCTGGCCGCCGTGGCGCTGGTCGAGCGGTGGCGCGAGCTGGGCTGGGTGCTCGGCCGGGTCGAACCGGCGGCCGTGCCCGAGTGGGCGCCGTACGTCCGGCAGAAGACCGTCGCCCTCACCACGTACCGGCGGGACGGTACCCCGGTCAGCACGCCGGTGAGCATCGCCGTGTCGGGCGGCCGGGCGTACGTGCGCAGCTACGAACGGGCCTGGAAGACCCGCCGGATCCGCAACAACCCGACCGTCACGGTCGCCGCGTCCACCGGCCGCGGCACACCGACCGGCCCGGCCCTCCAGGCCACCGCCCGCCGGCTCAGCGGCCAGGAGTACCAGCAGGCGAGGCGGGCGCTGCGTCGCAAGTACCCGCTGCTGCACGTGGTGCTCGTGCCCCTCGTGCACCGGCTCGGGCGGCGTACCACCGGCCGTACCGTGCACTTCGAGCTGGTCGCCGTCCCCACCGGACCGGCTGCCGATCGGGCCGAGGGGACGGCAACCGGCGTACGACCGTGAACACCACCGGATAGCAGTCTTCGAAGTACGGCAATCTCGCTGTCAACGTTCGCTCAGGTTCGGTGACCTCGTTGGTCACCTGCGGCCGAAACGATCACCAGGTTTCCGCCCGACCTCCGAACGAACAGCGAGTCCACTGTGTTCACCCTGCCCCGCGCCCCGCGCCTCGCCCGGCGTCGCTCGTGGGCCGTGCTCGCCCTGGCGCTGATCGGTGTGCTGGCGCCGGATCCGGCCTCGGCGCACCCCTTCGGCGCTCCACAGCAGATCGAGGTCGCCGGCGCGGGCGAGCACGAGGTGCGGGTTCGCTGGCTCGTCGGCGGGACCGACGACCTGACGCTGCTCGGCATCGACCTCGGCGTGCTGGGCGAGGACCGGGTGATGCTGGACGGCGCGGTGACCTTCGAGCCTTCCGACGCGGGCGCGATGGCGAAGGCGTCCGAGTTCGCCGCGTACCTGACCGAGCGGATCGCCGTGGCCCAGGGCGGGCGGTCCTGCGAGGGCCGGGCCAGCGTCGCCGACGACCTGGTGAAGGACGGCGCCGAGGTGCTGTTCACCTGCCCCGAGCCGGTGAGCACGGTGACCGTGACGTCCCGGATGCTCACCGACCTGCACGAGGCGTACCGGACGCTCGCCAGAGGCCCCGCCGGGCAGAAGGCGGTGTACGACGCGAAGCACGAGTCGGCCGACTGGGACCTCACCGCCGGGCCGGACACCGGTTCCGGCCCCGCGTCGCCTCGCGCCGTCGCCCCCGTCCCACCGGACGACAGTGCCCGGCAGCTCCTGGTCGTCGGGGGCATCATGCTGGCCGCCGCCGCGGCCGGGATCTTCTGGTACCGCCGCCGGCGGCGAAGGGCCTGAACCATGGACGCGAGCACCAGCCCCGGCATCGCCTCGGCCACGACCGGCTCCGGCCCCCTGGCCCTCATCCCCGGCGACGGCAACCTCTTCGGCGCCGCCGCACTCGGCGACCGGCTGATCGAGGCGGTGCAGTCGCCCGGTTTCGTACCGGTGGCGCTGGCGATCGCGTTCCTGGCCGGGGCCGCGCACGGGCTCGCGCCCGGCCACGGCAAGAGCCTCGCGGCGGCGTTCCTGATCGGATCCCGCGGGCGGGTCCGCGACGCCGCCTGGCTGGGATTCTCGGTGGCCGTCATGCACACCGTCTCGGTGCTGGCCATCGCCGTCGCCTGGACCTTCTTCTCCCTCTCCGACCTGGTCAGCCTCGAACGACTGACCACCGGGCTCCAGCTGGTGGCCGGTCTCACGGTCGTCGCCGTCGGGCTCTGGCTGTTGCGACGCCACCTGCGCCGACGCGGTCACGACCATGCCCACAGCCATGACCACGGGCACAGCCATGAACGCGGGCATGACCACGGGCACAGCCACAACCACAGCCAGACGTCCCGGCCGGGTCTGCTCCTGCTCGGCGTCTCCGGCGGGCTGACGCCGTCGCCGGCGGCCTTCCTCCTGCTGGTGACCGGCATCTTCGCCGGCCGCGCCGGGTTCGCCCTGGTGCTCGTGGCCTGCTTCGGTCTCGGGCTCGCCGCGGTGCTCTTCACCGTCGGGCTCCTGGCGCTCACCGGCCGCTCCCTCGTGGCGCGCGCCCACTCGTCCCGCGCCCTCCTGCGGCTGGCGGCGCGAGTGGCCCCCGTGCTGGCCGCGTGCGGGATCACCCTCATCGGCGTCGGGATCTCCGCTGCCGCCGTGGCCGGCATGCCCGGGACCTGACCTGGGCCCCCTCCTGTCGCGGATCCGCGACCAGTGACCCCACCACCACCAACAGGTAACCCCCAACCGAAGGAGATGTCGTGACGACACCGCTCCATCCGATCGCCCGTGGGTGGCGCCGCCTCGGCGCGACCACCCTCGGGCTCGCGATGGCCGCCGGCGTGCTGCTGTTGCCGGCCCAGGACGCGCCCACCCTCGGCAGCACCAACCAGGTCGCCGCGGCCGCCGCGGTCCCGGCCGCCGACGTCCTCGACGTGGCCTTCACCGGCGGCACCGCCACCGACCGGGCCCAGAACCTCACCCCCACCACCTGGGGCACCCCGACCTACGCCACGGACGCGGCGTTCGGCCACGACATCGTGAAGGTCGATGGGGTCGACGACGCCGTCTCGTTCGACTTCACCGACCAGTGGAGCCGGTTCTCCACCGGCTTCGCCATCGAGTGCGTGTTCCGCGTCGACACCACCATGCCCGTCAGCGGCGAGAAGGACCTCTGCTCCGACAAGGAGGGCGGCGGCTTCTCCGTCTACGTCAACGCCGGCAACCTCGGCACGATGGCTCACATCGGCGGCGGCTACAAGTCGGTGCTCACGCCGATCAGCGGCAACCGCTGGTACCACGTCGTCTCGGCCTGGGATGGCCAGACGCTGCGCCTCTACCTCAACGGCCAGCTGGCCGGCTCGACGGCCGCCACCGGCGCGCTCACCCTGCCGGCCGCGACCGCGCGCCGGTTCGTGATCGGCGCCGACGCGGCACCGTCCGGCATCGGGCAGGTCGCCCCGCCGGCCTCCTTCGCGGGCAGCCGGGTCTGGAGCCGGTCGCTGACCGCCGCCGAGGCGTACGAGCTGGCCGCGGCGTACGACCTCAAGCCGCCGGTCCCGACCGCCGACGTCCTCGACGTCGACTTCGACGACGGCACCCCGAAGGACGACGCGCAGAACCTCGCCGTCACCACCGTCGGCGAGCCGGTGATCGCCCAGGACAACGCGGTGAAGACGCCGGTCGCGACGTTCGACGGCGCCAACGACGCGTACGCCTACGCGATGGGCGACGCCCAGTGGGCGAAGATCCGCAACCAGGTCTCGATCGAGTGCACCCTCAAGGACAACGGCACGCTGCCCAACTCCGGTGAGCACTCGGTGTGTTCGGAGAAGGAGACCGGCGGCTACTCGATCGTGGTGTACGGCGACAAGCTGACCTTCGCCGTGTACGCCAACGGTGCGTACCGCAACGCCCAGGTCCCGATCTCCTCCGGCCGCTGGTACCACGCGGTCGGCACCTGGGACGGCGCCACGGCCCGCCTGTACGTCGACGGCGTCCTGGCCGCCTCGGTCGCCGCACCCGCGCCGCTGGGGCTGCCGGGCGGTGCCGCCCGCAACAGCTTCTTCGTGGGCGCCGACGCGGTCAACCAGTTCTGGGCGCCGGCGTCGGTGCGCAACGCCCGCATCTACTCCCGGGTGCTCACCCTGGACGAGGTGCAGGCCCTCAACATCGCCGCGCTCGGTGACGTCCGGGACGCGGGCGTCGCGATCACCGCCACCGTGCCGGCCGAGGGCGCGCACCTCAGCCGCCCGACCGAGTTCCAGCTGACCGTCGCCAACCAGGGCAACGCCACCGGCTGGCGGTACCTGCTCGACGGCCAGCCCGTCGAGGTCGGCCAGGAGATCGGCGCCGGCCTGACGTCCGGCAGCCACACCCTGGAGATCTCGGCGACCGACGTGTTCGGCAAGGCGGTCACCAGGACGGTCCGCTTCACCTCCGACGCCATCCCCACCGGCGGTGGCACCGACGTCGGCCAGGGCAGCGGCCGCGTCACCCTGTCGGCCATCGCCCACAACCCCGACGGGGGTGACGTCACCACCACCTTCAAGCAGGCCACCCCGAGCGTGCCGGCGGGCGGCTTCCAGGGCGTCATCCCGGTCATGCCGTCCACGCTGGACTTCTCCTACAGCGAGGGCGGCCAGATCGGCGCCAGCCCGCGGCCCGACGGCACGCTGGCGAACAGCCCGTCCACGGGCACCATCCCGTTCCAGCGGTTCGACGTCCAGGTGCCGCCGTCGGGTGAGCGCCGCCAGATCCTGTGGAGCGGCGTGGTCGACCCCGAGCGGGCCGTCGCGCTCCTCGCCTGGAACACCACCGCGAAGGCGTGGACGGAACTCGCCACCGCGCGGGGCCAGGCCGAGGGGGACTCGACCCTGAAGGCCGTCGTCCGGCCCGAACTGGTCGACAACGGTACGGTGCACGTCCTGGTGGTCGGGAAGGACCCGTTCGCCGACGACCTCGCGCCGCGCGACGGGTCGGCCGGCGACCCGGCGAACCGGGACCACTTCGACGACCCGGCGTCGTACGACTTCTCGCTCGCCCACTTCACCGACACCCAGTACCTCGCCGAGGGCGCGGCCGGCGGCACGTACGACGACTTCGACGGCGTCGACGAGCCGACCGACAAGATGACCATGGAGGAGCGGGCGCTCTGGCAGAAGTCCTACCGGGACACCACCAGGTGGCTGGCCGACAACGCCTCCGGGAAGAAGATCGCCTACACGGCGCACACCGGTGACGTCATCGAGAACGACTACTCCGACCCGCTCGCCAAGGACTCCAACGGCAACCTGCTCTACCCGGGCCTGGACGAGCAGGTCACCCGCGAGTTCCAGTTCACCTCGGAGGCGCAGCGGACGCTGGACGAGGCAGGCCTGGTCAACCAGGTCGTCGCGGGCAACCACGACAACCAGGGCGGCAACGAGACCGGGCCGACGTCCCGCTTCAACCAGTACTACGGCCCGGACCGCTACTACGACGGCTCACAGAAGTGGCCGGCCGTGTCCGAGGCGTCGTACCACGCGTGGGACGAGACCACCGACGCGGCGGGCAACACGGTCACCCGGGGCAGGGACAACCAGAACAACTACGTCCTGTTCTCCGCCGGTGGGCTCGACTTCGTGGCGGTGGGCCTGTCGTACGGCGTCACCCAGGCCGAGGCCGACTGGGCCAGCTCGGTGTTCCAGCGGTACCACGACCGCAACGGCATCCTGCTGACCCACGCCTACCTCGCGCCGTCAACGACGCCGGACGGCCGCGGAGCCACCTTCTCCACCGACGGCTCCCGGGCCTTCTCGACCATCGTCCAGTCCAACCCGAACGTGTTCCTGGTCCTCGCCGGCCACGAGCACGGCGTCGGCACCAACCTGAAGACCGGTGTCGGCGTGACGGTGGCGCACGACGTGGTCGAGCTGCTCGCGGACTACCAGTTCTACAAGATGACCGCGGGCGAGCTGTGGCCGGAGAAGGTCGACGCCAACGGCAACCTCGACCTCAACGGCGACGGCACCGTCGACCACAAGGCGACCGACCTGCTCCAGTTCGGCGCCAGCTTCCTTCGGCTGCTCCAGATCGACGTGGAGCGGTCCGAGATGAGCGTCGACACCTACTCGCCGATGCTCAACAACTTCGGCGCCACGGAGTACGACGACCGCAAGCGCTACAACGGCGCCGAGGACAACATGGTGCTGCCGATCGACCTGTCCAGCCGGACCACCAGCTTCGGCACGGACAGCCTGGTCGTCGTCACCCCGACCGCCACGGTCATCGGTTCGGCCACCGCCAAGTCGGGCTGGCCGGCCAGCGTGGCGTGGACGGGCCTGACCGAGGGCGAGCTGTACGCCTGGACCAGCACCAGCCGCACCGGTGACGGTGACCAGGTCGGCTCGGCCGACCAGTTCGGCGGCGTCTTCACCGCCACCGCGGCCGGTACCGACGTCACCCCGCCGGTGCTGACCGTGCCGGCGTCGACCTCGGTCCCGCAGGGTCAGGCCTTCGACCCGCTCGCCGGTGTCACCGCCGTCGACAACACCGACGGCGACGTGGCCGACCGGATCCAGGTGGTCGGCACCGTCGACACCGGGGCGCCGGGCAGCTACGCGCTCACCTACCTGGTCTCCGACACCAACGGCAACCAGGCGGTCGCCAGCCGCGTGGTGACCGTGACGAAGACCCCCACCGAGGTACGCATCCCGACGTCGGTCCGCGCCGACGACGTGACGGCGACCTGGCGCAAGAGCGTGAAGCTGAGCGCCACGGTGAAGCCGAACTCGGCCACCGGTCCCGTGCAGTTCCTCATCGGTGAGGACGTGCTGTGCGAGGCCACGCTGAAGAAGGGCGTCGCGACCTGCACGGTCGACCGGATGCCCAGCCCCGGTACGCACCGGGTGCGGGCGATCTACGGCGGCGACAGGACGTACGCCCCGTCGTACGACGACTTCACCCTGACGGTGGTGGAGCGCCGGTAGTGACAGTGACGGGTGGTGCCGGCGGATCCCGTGGCGCCGGCACCACCCGTCGTTCAGGGAGCGCCGCTACGCGCCGGGGACCACCACGATCCCGTTGTTGTAGTCGGCGAGGAGCACGTCCTTGTGCCCGTCGTCGTTGATGTCCCCGACGGCGAGGCCCCGGTGGTCGTAGTGCGAGGCGTAGTAGGGGTTGCTGCCCAGCTGCTCCCGGCCCAGCCGCCCGTCGGGACGCTGGAGCAGGACGCCCACCGCGTACCAGCCGCCGTGGGCCACCACCACGTCCAGCCGCGTGTCGCCGTCCATGTCCTCGAGGACGACCGGCTCCGGCATGTCGTACGCCACGTAGACCTGCCAGGCGCCGAGGGTGCCGTCGGCCTGGTGGGTCAGCACGGAGACCCGCGGGTCGGGCATGTTGCCGGTGACGGTGACGACCACGTCGGCCCGGCCGTCGCCGGTCACGTCGCCGGCCGCGAACGACTGCGCAGAGATCTCCTGCCCCTCGGGTACGGGGATGCCGGCGGGCGCGGCGAAGGTGCGCGCGCCGGTCTGCTCGACGACGATGACCCGGCGGCCGTCGAGCCGTACCAGGTCCAGACCGGGGCCGCCGGTCACGTCGGCGATGCCCAGGAGCGGGGCGGAGGTCGGCGTGGCCACCGACGCCGGCGGCGCGAACTCACCCGGGCCGGTGCCGTAGCGCACCAGCACCGACTCGTTCGTGGTCGCCACCAGGTCGAGGTGGCCGTCCCGGTCGAGGTCGACCACCCGGACATCCCCGAGGGCCGCGCCGAACGGCAGCGCCACGGGAGCGGACAGTCCGCCCGCGGACTGCCGGTAGAGGTCCACCCCGTCCCCGGACGCGACCAGCAGCTCGTTGCGCTCGTCGCCGTCCAGGTCGGCGATGACCGGGGTCATGCTGCCGCCCGTCGACACCGTGGTGGCGTACCGGACGGGCGCGGCGAGCCGGTGCTCCGGCAACTGGACGAACAGGTACACCGAGTGGTTGAGGTCACCGGCGCCCGCCTCGTCCTCGGTGGTGAGGACCACGTCGGTGAGCCCGTCGCCGGTGAGGTCGCCGGCCGCGATGGCCTTCTCCTCCGAGCCCACGCGGGCCGCCTCGGCGGGGCCGAAGGACACCTCGCCGTACGCCGGGTCGACCGGCACGGTCAGGTCGGCCGAGGCGCTGGCGCCGTACTCGGGATCGCTGCCGGTGCCCTCGAAACGGGCGTAGTAGGTCGCCGCGGCGGTCGGGGTGACCACGACGGCGGCGTACCCCTGCCACGCGTTGGTCTGGCCGACGACCTCGCCGCCGGACAGGAAGACCACCTTGCCGCGCAGTTCGGCGCCGTCCGCGGTGGTGACGCGGGCCGACAGCGCCACCTTCTGGCCCTGCTCGGAGCGGACCGGGTCGGCGGCGATCGTGGTGGTGGTCGCCGTGCCCGTGTAACCGGCCGCGGACGCGAACGGGCCGGTGGCACCGCTCGCGGTCACCGCCCGCACCTTGTACTGGTAGTAGTAGGTGTCGGACCGCTCGGTCTCACGGAACGAGGTCTGCGTGGTCGTGGTGATGAGGGTGTCGCCGTCCATCACGTGGTGGCGGTACACCTCGTAGCGGGCGGCACCCGGCACCGGTTCCCACGCCAGGTCCATGACGGTTGGCGTGCCGGTGAGCCGCAGGCCGCCGGGCGCCGGCAGCACCGGGTCGGTGGTGGCGCTGGCCTGCGGTGAGTAGCCGGAGACCTTGTTCCGGCTCTCCGCCTGGACCACGTAGTAGTAGGTGGTGGCCGGGGTGAGCCCGGAGTCGAGGAAGTCCAGGCTCGTGCTGCTGCCGACCTGGGTGTAGGGGCCGCTCGACCCGGTGGAGCGCGAGATCCGGTACGCGGACGCCTGCGGCGCCGCCTGCCAGCTGACCCGGATCTCGGTGGACGAGACCGCCACGGCGCTGGTCGCCGGGGGCGGGGTGACCGCGGGCGCGGCCAGGGCGGGTGTGGCGGTGAGCTGCGTCAACGTGACGAGCGTCGCCACGAGGGCGATGCCGATCCGTCGTAGGCGGGTGGTTGCGTGGGCTTTCAACCGTCCTCCATCCCCGTGAAGATCATTCCTTGTGTACGGCGTCCCGTGGCGTCCTCGCATCACACGGCGACCGTCGGGGCCGCGGCGGTCCCCGGTGCTGTGGGACCATGGTCCGTCCGTTGTGTACGGTCCCGCCCCGTCGGAAGGGTTGCCCCGTGGCAGACACCGCCCCGCGCTCCGCTACCGAGCAGATCTCGAAGATCGACACCAGCGTTCCGCACTCCGCACGTATCTGGAACTACTGGCTCGGTGGCAAGGACAACTTCGAGGTCGACCGGATGGCGGGCGACCAGGTGCGCGCCGTCTTCCCGGCGATGGTCGAGACCGCCCGCGAGTCCCGCGCGTACCTCTCCCGCGTGGTGCGATTCCTCGCCGGCGAGGCCGGGATCCGGCAGTTCCTCGACCTCGGCACGGGCCTGCCGACGGCCGACAACACCCACGAGGTCGCGCAGCGGATCCGGCCCGACAGCCGGATCGTGTACGTCGACAACGACCCCATGGTGCTCGCCCACGCCCGTGCGCTGCTCGTGAGCACGCCCGAGGGCCAGACCCAGTACCTGCACGCCGACCTGCGCGACCCCGAGGCGGTGCTCCGCCAGGCCGCCGAGCACCTCGACTTCAACCAACCGATCGCGGTCCTGCTGTTCGGCGTGATGGGCCACATCGCCGACGACGACCAGGTAATCGCCATCATCCGTACGCTGCTCGCCGCCGTGCCCTCCGGCAGCTTCCTCGCCATGTCCGACGGCACCGACACCAGCGAGGCCGTCGTCGAGTCACACCGGCAGTACAACGAGAGCGGCGCCATGCCGTACCACCTGCGCAGCCCGGAACGGATCGCGCGGTTCTTCGACGGGCTGGAGCTCGTCGAGCCGGGGCTGGTGCCGTTCACGCAGTGGCGGCACGAGGGAGATGGCACGCCTGCTGTCGTGGACGGCTACGGCGCGGTCGGCCGCAAGCCCTGACGCTGCTCACCGTCGCGGCGGTCACGCCGCGATGGCACGAGCGGCGCCGTACACGTCTGCGGGTAGCGGATGCGCCAGCCGCCACAGGATGCGCATCGGGCGGTCGCCGGTGTGTTCCTGGTACGTCATCGGCCCGGCGTACAGGTAGGCCGGTGCGCCAAGGTCGCGGTCGGCGACCTTGGTTTCGCGGAGGAACAAGTGCACCGTCGATCCCAGCTTCTCGTGATTGATGTAGCGCTGCCCGGTCACAGATACAGATCGGGTGGTGCTCTGTGACTCCCACTGGAAGAGTCTGTCGGTAATGGCTCGGTCGGCGTACATGGTCGTCGGCGAGTAGTCCTGCTCGGATTTGACCAGGGTGACGAAGAACAGGTCGGCCTGCTCATTCGGCAGCCACTTCACACCTTCACGCAGCGAGCCCGGGTTCGGCATCCCGAACGCCGCGCACGCCTCGTTGCGGCTGTACCGGGCGTGCACCCGCAGCGGCACGTGGCCGAGCCCGATTGGCTCGGTCACCCGGTGGATTCGCTCTCCCAGCACCTCCGCGACCTGACGCAACTCAGCGCAGCGGGCAGGCTCCGCCCAGAGCCGCGCCAGCCGCTCGTCACGCTGGGATAGCGGCACGTTCGGTCCCCAGAGGCTGAAGTGCAACATGTCCAGGAGACGGCCCTCGGGCACTGATCCGCCAGATGCCACCCGCTCCCACAGCGCCAACCGGTCGAGGTCGTCGGTGTGCAGCATTCGGCCGATCGCACGGCCTAGTTCCCGATCGTCCGGGCCTGGCGTTGACGTCTCTACCCCGGCGAGCCGCCGGAGACCGGTCCAGCCGCCCAGCGTGGCCGATCGGTACACGTCCTCGATTTCGAGGCCGGTGTCCTGGAGGAAATCGGCCAGGGTCACGTCCCCGAGCCGTCGCAGTTCGGCCACCATGCTGTTCTTCGACGACGGAACTGCACGCTCCAGGTTGCGGAGCACGACCTCCTTCGCCACTCGGTCCAGCTCGATGTGGCATCCGCTCGGCAGCGTGGGGAAGTCTTGCTCGACCGCGTCGTACACCTCGCGGCGGCTCGCGCCGGTCAACGCCCGCCAGCGCAGGTCGAACCGAAAGTTGGCGTGCTGCCCGCCGATGAAATCGAGCACCGTGAGGCACGGCTTGTCGTCGTCGAGCCGCAGACCGCGACCGAGCTGCTGGAGGAAGACGGTGGCGCTCTCGGTGGGCCGTAGGAGAAAGATCGTGTCGACCATCGGCAGGTCGACGCCCTCGTTGAACAGGTCGACGGTGAAGAGCACCCGTAGCTTGCCGGCCTTGAAGGCCCGAATCAGGTCGCGCTGCTCGGGTCGGTCGACCTCCGAGGTGACCGCCGCCGACGGTACGCCGTGCTGAGTGAACCAGTCCGCCATGAACGCGGCGTGCCCGATGCTGACGCAGAATCCGAGGGCTCGCATTCGCCCCACGTCGACAAGCTTCTGGGCGGCCCGTAGCACCAACCGCGCCCGCGCTTGGTTGCCGGTATAAAGGCTCTCCAACTCTGAACGGTCGTAGCCCTGGCCGCGCTTCCAGTGGACCCGCGACAGGTCGACATCGTCATGGAGGCCGAAGTAGTGGAAGGGCGCCAGCAACTGCCGATCCAGCGCCTCTCGTAGGTGCAACTCAACCGCCGCATGTCCGTCGAACCACCGCCGCACATCGCGGCCGTCGGTCCGGTCGGGGGTCGCGGTCAATCCCAGGAGTACGCGTGGCCGTAGGCGATCGAGTAGGCGGGCGTACGTCTTCGCCTCGGCGTGGTGGAACTCGTCCACGATCACCATGTCGAAGCGTTCGGGATCGAGCTCCTGCCGGTGGAGAGACTGAATCGAGGCGAACACATGACGCCAGGCCTTGGGCCGGTCTCCGGCGACCAGTGTTTCGCCGAAGCTGCCATCCCTCATGACCTGCCGGAACGTTGACCGACTCTGCCGCAAGATTTGTTCCTGGTGTGCCACGAACAGCAGCGAGTCAACCTCTCCGGCCTGGTGCAGCCGGCGATAATCGAGGGCCGCGACCACGGTTTTGCCGGTGCCCGTCGCCATCACGACAAGGTTGCGCCAACGGCCGTGCACCCGGCGCTCGGCATCCAAGTCGGAGAGGATCTCCGCCTGATACGGGAACGGGCGCACGTCGAGATTCGCGATGTCGGTCGGCGCCTCATTGACGCGCTCGCCCCGCAGCGCGTGCCTGAGCCGTTCGCCGTCCTTTGCTGGGTCGTACGCTTCGAACGCAAGGTCGTTCCAGTAGTCATCAAATGTGGCAGCGAAGGTGTTGATGACGTGCGGCTGCTCCACGTTAGAGATCCGTACGTTCCACTCCACCCCGTCGACCAGTGCGGACTTCGACAGGTTCGAAGAGCCGACGTACGCGGTGCTCATGCCGTTGTTGCGGCGGAACAGCCAGGCCTTGGCGTGCAGGCGCGTGGTCCTGGTCTCGTAGGAGACCTTGATGTCTGCGCCCAACTCGGCGAGCCGATCGAGGGCTCGCTGGTCGGTTGCGCCCAGGTAGGTGGTGGTGATGACACGGAGGCGACCGCCGCGTGCGATCAGGTTGCGGACGGCGGGCTCAATGAGGCGCAGGCCGTACCACTTGATGAACGCGCACAGCAGATCGACCGAGTCGGCGGAGGCCATCTCGTAGTTGACCTCGTGGCCGATACGGGGTTGGTGACGGCCGTTGACCAGGAGGGCTCCGGTAGACAGCGGCGTCGTGGGGCGTGTCGGAAAGGCGGGCTCGGCTGGTGGCGTCGGCGGGTCAGCAATGGCGTGGAGTAGCCGCTGGGCGTCGGTGATCTGGTCGTCGACGCCGACCGCGCGTGGCTCCGCCTGGGCGATGCTCTCGGCAATGCGGTTGGCCAGCTCCACCTGGCGTAGGAGCTTGTCGTCACCACCTCCGACCGCGAGTAGCGCACGTCGGGCGAGGGTGGCGATGTGTCGGGCGAGAACGTCCGGCGCGTCGGCTGGTTCGAGCTTGCGGTGCTGCAAGACATCGGGGTCGAGACGTCTCAGGTCGTCGGCGAGCTGCCGGGTGATCAGGTGCTCGTAAATACCGCGCTCAAGATCCGTCACTCCGGCAACCTATTCGGTTTGGGGATTGCTGCGCTGCCTTGATCGGCGTTCCATTGTCTATTACCGGTCTGAGGGCCTGTCGCTCACGAAGACGCCCAGGCCCTGGTGGCCGTACAGCTCGCCGGTCTCAATCAGGATGGTGATGGCCTGCCGGACCGTGGTCGCGCTACGCACCTCGTACATCTCCGCGAGGGCTTTGGTGGAGGGCAGCTTGTAGCCGGGCGGCCACTCGCCCGAGGCAACGCGGCCCCTGATGTCGGCGATGATTCGCCGGTAGTGCGGTTCGAACGTTCGTGCGGGCATGCGAAGGACTCCCAGCTAGGCCCACACATCTGATCACGGGGGCTGGGAGAACTTCAAGGGCAACGTTGACTTTACCAGTAATGCCGGTAAGGTGCGAGGACGAGGAAACACCCCAGCTAGGCACTGCGGTGATCCTTCGTCGGAGCAGGCGCGCCTCGACCAGCCGGCTCACCTGAGTCCGCGCTGGACCGCGCGCTCCTTCGGCGTGCCAGGAACTTCCGTCACGTCCGTTGCCGGTGCTGCAGGGCAGGCCGGACCTCCAGGTGAAAGGCCAGACAGTAGTCAGGACCGGGGCGGGGTGCCGGGGTCCAGTCGGTCCGCGCACGGGACCGCACCGCTCGCCTCGGCGCCGCAACTCGACCCCGAACCGCGAATCGTCGAACCCGCCAGTCAAGGAGGGTCATGAAGTCGAACGATCGGTCCCTCGATGAACTGCCGCTACCGCATCGATCCATCGCCGGCGGTAGCGGCGACACCGGCGCCGCGGCGCTAATCGTGGAGCAGGAGGCAGCACGCCCATGATCTACGTGACCGGTGAGCGTCTCCATCCGCACCAGGTCCGGGCTGCCGCCTTCGATACGCGCTGGCGGGGTCTGGACCCCGACCAGGTGTACGCCTACCTCAACCGGGCAGCCGATGAGCTGGAACGACTGCACCGCGAGCTGACCACCGCGAACACCGAGGCGGAGCGGATCCGTCAGGCGCTGAGGCAGTGGCAGTCACGGCACGCCACGTGCCGTCACGGCGATTCGGGGTCGCCGAACAGTCGGTGGGCGCGATGACGGCGCCACGCTGGATCATCCACCTGCCCACCACGTTGACCAGCCGCGACGGCGTGATCATCCTGGCCGTGGCGCTCCGCGACTCGCTCGGCCACGTCACGGCCATCGACTTCGGCGAGACCACCCTCAGCGAGGAGGACCGCCAGTTCCTGCGTACGCGAGTTTGGTGCGACGCCAGGCTCGACGGGGACGGCCGCTGCCGTCGCCGCGACGAGCACGACGGTCCGTGCGGGCCCACGGAGGATGGCCCAACTCGGTAGCCTCCGGGCATGCCCGATCCCATGACCGACGACCTGTTGGCCGGCTTCACGCCGGCCCAGCCGTACACCATGGAAGCCGCCGCGACCGCGCCATCAGCGCCCGGCGTGCATGCGGTCCTCGACTCCGACACTGTCGTCTACGTCGGCTGGACCGGGAACCTGCGCAACCGTCTCCGGCAGCACCTCACCGGCAACCGTGACTCGTCGGTGCTGTACCAGCAGGTCGGCCAACTCCTCGATACCCCGAGCCAGGCGGCGACACGCGAGGACATCGCCCGCTGGCTGGGTCGGTGCGAGGTCCGCTGGCAGGAGACCGGCAGCCCGGAGAGTACGAAGGAAGCCCTCGTCCTGGCCCTCAAGCCCCGCTTCAACCGGCAGGTGCCCAAGCAACGCCCCTGAGAAGGGACTGCCGGTTGCCGCCGTACGACCAAACGCCCCGGCCCTCGACGGCGAGAGTCGCTGTCGAGGGCCGGGGCGGGCGGGTCATCCGGGCAGGGGTGCCACGGAGGGTCGGGCCGGGCCGCCTAAAAGCGGGTCAGTTGCCTCGGAGGGCGGTGGCGGCGATCGGCCAGGTGCTGTCGTCGGTGACGTCGGCGAGCGTGATGCCCTCCAGGATCCGGGTCATCTCCGCGTCGGAGAGCCGGCCCTCGCTGGCCACCTGGATGCTGGTCTTGCCGTCGGCGGTCCAGGCGTTGCAGAAGCCGTTGCCGCACCGGGGCTCGGCCGGGGCCTTCTCGCCGTCCTTCAGCGCCTGGTTGGACGAGTCGTTGGGCAGGACGAAGATGGTGAAGCTGCCGGGCGGGTCCTCGCCTTCGACGCCGCCGTACGGCTCGACGAGTCCGGTCGTGGGCAGGGCCGGGTTGGCGAAGATGGCGCCGCCGTAGTTGCCGTCGCCGGCGCTGGCGATGCCGTTCAGGCCGGCGAAGGCGTGCTGGCCGAGTTCGGCGGCGTGGTAGCCGGCGGGCAGGTACCCGACGGTGAACGGCACCCGAGCGGGCAGCGGCACGCTGGGCCGCAGCCCGGCCACCAGGCCACGCAGGTCGGCGGCGCTGACGTCGGCGGGCTCCGCGAAGCTCTCGGCGACGGCCCAGGCGCCCTCGGTGTACTCCCAGGCGAGCGCACGGTGCAGGTTCGCGCCGTAGCGCGGTCCTTCCTGCTCGACGGCCTGGTGCCCGTCGACGGTGACCCGGGTCCCGGTGAACTTCGCCGCGTCGAAGGCCCCGGGGCGGTACACGGTCAGGTAGGCGTAGACCTGCCGCTCGTCGCCGCCGGACTCGGTCGTCTTCGCGGAGTCGCCCTTCTTCGCGCGAGCGACCGCCTCTGCGGGGTCGACGGCGCGGTCGTTGGTGACCAGGCCGTCGACGTGCAGCGGAGCGATCTGGTACGCGCTCGACACGACGATCGGGTTCTTCACATGGAGCCGGCCGGCGTCGTACCCCTCGAAGACGTAGCTGAACGGGTCGTCGAACGCCCAGCTTGCGGCCGGCCGGGACGGTGACGCGGCCGGCAGTACGGACGTCATCGCGGCGGGCTGCTCCTCGACGGCCGGGCGCTCCGCGACACCCTGCAGGCCGATGCCGATCGCCGCGACGACGCCGGTGACGGCGACCGCGGCGGAGGCCGCGCTCCAACCGGCTCGGCGACGCCGCTGCATCCGCCGGCCGGCGGCCACGATGTCGTCGACGGTGTACCGCGGCGCCGGTTCGTCCGACGTCGCCGACTCCACCAGGTCATGCACTCGCACTGGTCTTCTCCCGTTCTGGCGTCATGTTTTCGTCAAGGTCGATCCGGTCTGCGGCCAGCACCTCGCGCAGCCGGGCGAGGCCGCGGGAGGTCTGGCTCTTGGCGGTGCCGATGTGCCAGCCGAGCACGCTGGCCGTCTCCTCCAGGCTCATGCCGAGGTAGTGCCGGCAGACCACGGCGGCGCGCTGCCGGGGCGAGATCGCCCGCAGAGCGGCCCGGACCCGTAGCTGGTCGTCGACCGACGCGGTCGCGTCGGGCTGCGCCACCTCGGGCAGGGCGTCGCCGGCCGCCCGTTCCCGTCGCCACGGGCGGCGTTTCTCGTCGATGGCGGCCCGGACCACCATCGTCTTCGCGTACAGGTCGGGCCGATCCAGGCGCGGCCACCGGGGGTACAGCTTGGCCAGGGCCGTCGCGACCGCGTCCTCGGCGGTGTGCCAGTCACCGCAGGTGACGTACGCCAGTTTCCGGAGCGCAGGCAGCTGGGCGGCGACGTACTCCCGGAAGCCTTCCTCGTCCTCGGCTCTCACGCGGGTAGGACGGCGGGAGCCCCGGCGAATGTTGCCGCGTTCCCGAACATTTTTTCCTGACACGCCCCGGTCCCGTCGGGCCGGGAGCCGGCGCGGCGCCGCCAGCGCCCGCCAGCCCCCGCCAGCAACCGGCGGCGACCGCCAATGCCCGCCGGCACCCGCCGGCCCCGGCCGCCTCCGACGCCGCCACCCCCACGCCGATCGTTGAACCGATACCCGATTCATCTAGCAGGAGGACACGGTGCCGGACTATCCGAAGGCGTTCACCCCGGTCGACCGCATCGAGCCGGTGCCGCGCCGGATCCGCGCCTTCCTCGGCGGGGAACAGGTGCTGGACACCACGCGGGCGTCGTACGTGTGGGAGTGGTCGTTCTACCCGCAGTACTACATCCCGATCGCCGACGTGAAGCGTGACCTGTTGGTCGATGAGCGGCGTACGGAGGAGTCGCGGCGCGGCACCGCGCGGCTGCACGGGCTGCGCGTGGGCGAGGAGAGCCGCCCGTCCTGCGCGCGGTGGTACGGCGACGACGCGCTGCCCGGGCTGGCGGACACGATCCGGTTCGACTGGGCCGCGATGGACGGCTGGTTCGAGGAGGACGAGGAGGTCTTCGTCCACCCTCGCAACCCCTACGCCCGGGTGGACGCGCTGCGCTCCACCCGCAGCGTGCGGGTGGAATTCGACGGCGCGGTGCTGGCCGAGTCGACGTCGCCGGTGCTGGTCTTCGAGACCGGGCTTCCGACGCGCTACTACGTGAACCGCACCGACCTGAACACGAGCCACCTCGTGCCCTCCGCGACGAGGACCGCCTGCCCGTACAAGGGTCGGACCAGCGACTACTGGTCCGTCCGCCTGGGCGACACCGTCCACCCCGACCTGGCCTGGTCGTACACCTTTCCCACCGCGGCGCTCCTCCCGATCGCCGGCCTGGTCGCCTTCTACAACGAGAAGGTCGACCTGATCGTGGACGGCGAGAGGCTCAGCCGACCGAAGACGCACTTCTCCTGATCCAGGTCGCGCACAATGCGATGCGGCGTGGGCAGGACGGCTCCACGGCTGCGACGGAAAGTTTCTGAGTAAGCGTTACTTACGGCAGAATTCGGCGGGGCGTCAGGTGGAGTCGGGTACCTGGTTCCGTGGCGTCGCCAGGGTCGGACCATGACTGCTTCCACTTCCGGCCTGTCCGGCTTCCGCCGTGCGGGCGCGATCGCGGCCGCCGCCCTGGCCGCGATCAGCCTCGCCGTCGCTCCGGGAGCCCGCGCCGACGCCGCCGAGCCCGCCGATGCCACCACGGGCATCCTCCCGCTCGGCGACGCCGACCTCACCGAGGTCACCACCGGCCGCACGCTGGCCGAGGGTGTCACCCTGACCCGCATCATGCGGGGCACCGAGCCGGCTCCGGCCGACCAGATCAACACCACGACGCGGGGCCCGTGGGTGGTCAACGTCCTCACCATCGACCCGCGCGAGGCCCGCGGGCACCTGAAGGCGACGTACGGCCCGGACCTCGCCCGGGTCGAGAAGACCACCGATCTCGTACGCGCCTCCGGTGCCCTGGCCGGCGTCAACGCCTCGTTCTTCACCTTCACGGCGAGCCAGCTCTACCCGGGTGACCCGGTGGGCCTCGGACTGTTCGGCGGGAAGCTGCTCAGCGAGCCCGTCACCGACCCGGCCGAGGCCAACTTCGTGGTCGACGCCAACAGCAACCGCGCCCTGACCGGGAAGCTGAGCTGGTCGGGCAGCGTACGGAACCGGACGACCGGCGCCACCCTGCCGCTGGAGTTCATCAACCACCCGCCCGTCGTACCCGCCGGCTGCGCCACCCTCACCGACCAGACCCAGTGCACCCTGCCCGGCGACGTCGTGCGGTTCACGCCCGAGTTCGCGGCGGCCACCCCGTCCGGCGTCGGCGTCGAGATCGTGCTCGACCGGCGCGGCTGCGTGGTGCGCACCGCCACCACGCGCGGCACCGCCCTGGCGGCCGGCCAGACCTCGCTCCAGGCCACCGGTCAGGACACCGTCGCCCTGCTGGCCGTGGCCGGGCAGGGCTGCGTCGAGCAGACGTCGACCCTCACCGACCAGGACGGCGAGGAGCTGCCCCTGCGGCGCGGCCTGTTCGGGGTGACCGGGCGGTACCAGCTCACGAAGGACGGCCGGATCGTCGTGCCCGCCGGTGCCCCCGGCGATAGCTTCTTCGCCCGTAACCCGCGCACGATCGCCGGCACCACGCGGGACGGGAAGATCGTCCTGGCCACCATCGACGGTCGCCAGACCACGAGCGTCGGCACCACCATGGACGAGACGGCGGCCGTGGCGCAGGCCCTCGGCCTGGAGGACGGCATCAACCTCGACGGCGGCGGCTCGACCGCGATGGCCGTCGACGGCGCGCTGGTCAACCACCCGAGCGGCGCCGAGCGGGCCGTCGGGGACGCGCTCGTCTACGTCGACGGGCCGTACCGCAGCGGCAACTGAGTTCCCGCGAACGGGGTGCGGCCGGCTCTCGGGTGCCGGTCGCACCCTCCCGCGATACCGCAACATGGCGTACCGGGACCGCGCGAGCGCCGGCCGGGCGGAAGGCTCCTTCACAGGAGGCGGCCATCCGGGCCGCCCGGGGCGAGGAGGGGCGCCATGACCGAGTCGACCAATCCGGCGTTACCGGGGGAGTCAGCGCCGATGGCGGTCCAGGTCGGCCGATGGCGTACGGCGCTGCCGCCCGACGCCTGGCCCGCCGGGTTCCCCGAGACGGGCGTCGTGTGGCGGCGGGACGTGTTCGCGGTGGCCGATGCCTGGCGTGCGGGGGAGGCGGGCCCGCGCCAGCTGCTGAGCGCCGTGCTGATGTGGGGCTACGGCCCGATCGGGTACGGCCCGTGGCGCGCCGCCCGCTCACTGGAGGCCGATCCGGACGGCACGCGGCTGGCGTACGCACTGGAGGGCCTGCGGGCACCCGCCGTGCCGCACGAGGACGTGCTGCGGACCGCCTACCAGCGGCTGCGTGACCCGAAGGAGTCGCGGCTGCCGCGACTCGGGCCGGGGATGGTCACGAAGCTGCTCTACTTCGCCGGCTACCGACGGCCCGGCACTGGCGACACGGCGACGCGCAGCGGTGGCTTCGACTCGCGCAGCGGGTCACTCGCTGGGGGCGCCGGCCTGCAACCGCTCATCCTCGACACCGTGGTGGCCCGCGGGCTGCCCGTCGAGGCGGGTGTGCGTCGGGAGTCCGGGTGGGTGGCCGAGGAGTGGCTCGCCTACCTGCGCTGGGCGGCGGAGCAGGCGCGGCGCAGGGGGATCGACCCGGAGCAGGTGGAGATGGCGGTGCTCCATGGGCAGCTCACCGGGGTTCCTTGACGGCGTTCCCTAGGCGGGCCGGACGGGTGGTTGGGCGCTCGCCCAGTCGCAGATCGCCGCGAGCGGCTTCTCCAACGTGTGCCCGAGGTCGGTGAGTTCGTACTCGACGTGCTGCGGTGCGCTCTCCTTGACCACCCGGCGCCGGACGAGCCCGTCGGCCTCCATCCCGCGCAGCGTCTCGGTCAGCACCTTCTGGCTGATGCCGGGCAGGCGCCGACGCAGCTGCGCGTGTCGCTGGGGCCCGGCGAGCAGCGCGTAGACGAGCAGGACGCGCCACTTCGCCGCGAACCGCTCCAGCGCCTGCCGGGTCGAGCAGCTCTCCTCGAGCACGTCGGGGATCACGAGAGCCATTCGTCCTCCTGGTCGGTGCACCCGTTGCGACACACGTCCGCCCGGGCGCGGCCATCGAACCCGGGTTCGCCGCTGGTCAACCGGGATGGGCACCGGAAAGTGCCTTCTGGCTCGTGCCCGGCGGCCCACCTAGCGTCGCCGGTAACCCTATTCGCCGAGCCCGATCGGATGTCAGACGTGACCACGCTTCCCTCCACACGCACCCCGCCGCCGATACGCACCGAGCGTGTGACGTTCACCAGCGAAGGGCTCACCCTCGTCGGTGAGCTGCGGTTGCCGGCCACCGCCACCGCCACCGCCGGCGCGGCGCCGGCGGTGGCGCTCACCGGGCCGTTCACCGGGGTCAAGGAGCAGGTCGCCGGGGTGTACGCCGAGCGGCTGGCCCGGTCCGGCTTCGCCACGCTCGCCTGCGACCACCGTGGTTTCGGCGAGTCGGAAGGCCGCCGGGGGCACGAGGACAGCCAGGGCAAGCTCGCCGACCTGCGGGCCGCCGTCGACCTGCTGCGGTCGCGGCCCGAGGTCGATCCGGACCGGGTTGGTCTGGTCGGCGTCTGCCTCGGCGGCGGCTACGCGGTACGCGCCGCTGCGGAGGACCCTCGGGTCAAGGCGGTGGTGGGCGTCGCCGGGGGCTACAACAGCCCGGCCTGGTTCGCCGAGCGGATGGGAGCCGACACCTATCGGTCGATGCTCGCCGGGCTGCTCGACGCGTACGACGAGACCCTCCCCGCCGTGGCGCCCGGCGGCGCGGCGGCCGCGATGGGTGGCGAGGAGCCGTACGCCTACTACGGCACCTCCCGCTCGGCCTCGCCGCACTGGGTCAACCGGGTGACCCGCGGTTCGCTGTACAGCCTGATGACGTTCGACGCGCTGGGCGCGGCCCCGCTGCTCGCCGCGACCCCACTCCTGGTCGTACACGGCAGAGCCGATGCCTACTGCGCGCCCGAACTCGCCGCCGAGCTGCACCGCCGGGCGACCGGCGCGAAGGAGCTCGTCTGGCTCGACGCCGCCCAGCACATCGACCTGTACGACACCGAGCCGTACGTCACCGAGGCGGTGGGCGCGGCGGCCGACTTCCTGCGTCGGCACCTGTGAGCAGGCCGCTGACGTGAACCCGACCAGCGATCGACGGGTATGCGACGGGCAGCAGAATGAGTCGATTCACGCCGCCGTCGATCACCGGCATTCATGTCGGTGTCCCGATAGAGAGTCCGTTCAACTGATCAATGTCCGTCGATAGCGTGTCGCGCAAAGGCCGTCACGGAAAGGCGGACGATGAACGACACGATCCCTTCGCTCTCCCGGCGCCGCATCCTCGTGGGTGCCGCGGCAACCTCGGCGGCGGTCACCGTCGCCGGGCCGAGCCCCGCACACGCCGCACCGAGCGCCGCACACGCCGCACCGACCGGCGTACGTCCCGGGCAGCCGCTCGTCACTCGGGACCGGATCGCGGGCGCGCGGCTCACCGGCGGCGCGGTCCGCGTCCAGGCGGACTTCGCCGACCGGCTCGACGACTGGCTGGCGTTCTGGTCGGCCAACTCACCCCGGCACTGGAGCAGCCCCGTGGAGGTGGACGGGGAGGTCACCTCCGCCGGGGACACGTTCACGCTGCTCCGGATCCGGGTCGTGAGCGGCGACCGGGCGGTCGACGCGTTCACGGCTGGCCGCACCGACCCGGCGCACCTGGCCACGCTCGCGAGCCTGCACCACGACTTCCCGCTGGTCGACGTCGTGCCCGGCGGCGGGCTGCGGGTGGGCGACGGGCTCGCCGGCTTCACCGGTGCACCCCAGCAGGTGGCGTTCGCGGTGGCGGCGTGCCGCGAGCTGTGGGGTGTGCGTACGGCCGACGCCGGCTCCTGGCGCGACCAGGTCGGCGGGCGGCGGGCCGACGCGTGGGCGGCCTTCACCAGGGCGAGTCTGCGGCGCGGGCTGCGGACCGAAGCGTACTGACCATCGGAGGTAGACATGGCACGCAGCGAGTTCCGGTTCGTGGTCGACGGCGTCGAGCTGAGCCGGGAGCAGGAGAGCCTCATCGCGGGCGAGATCCAGAAGGCGGGGCTGAAGGCGCTCGCCACTGCCGGCGCCCAACTCACCAACCCGCTCTCGGTGGGCCACGCCAACCTGAAACTGCGCCCCGAGTGGCGGGGGCTGTGGGTGCTCGACGGCCCGTTCGCCGACGACCTCGGCCAGAAGATCAACGACATCGGCTTCTGGGTGCAGAGGTGACCGACGCCGTCCGCCGGCCGGACCCGCCGGAGCGGATGTGCCCGAGCACGCCGGCGACCAACGCCACGGTGTTCCTCGGCA
Organism: Micromonospora costi; assembly: GCF_003626655.1. Classification (GTDB taxonomy): domain Bacteria; phylum Actinomycetota; class Actinomycetes; order Mycobacteriales; family Micromonosporaceae; genus Micromonospora; species Micromonospora costi. Next base: position 1,383,417 of record NZ_RBAN01000001.1, on the reverse strand, counting down.
TGATCACTCCGGCGGGCCGGGTCGCGTACGTCACGCCGCAGATGCCGGCCGACGTCGCCCTCGCGGTGGCCGCCACGGACGCGCCGGTCGAGTCGCAGGTCCGGCTCGCGGGCCCCTGCGTGACGTCCCGGTGCGGCTTCTGGACCGGCGAGCACTGCGGCCTCGGGAAACGCCTCGCCGACTCCTACCAGGAGGCCGTCGGCCCGGCCGAGGCCGACCTGCCACGCTGCGCCATCCGGCGCAGCTGCCGCTGGTACGCCGAGCAGGGCCGCGCGGCCTGCGCCGCCTGCTCCCACGTCGTCACCGACACCCGCTGACGTCTTCGATCAGCACCGGATCGCCGAGATGGCGGCGTCCGGCGCGCCCGGACACCGCCACATCGGCGAAACGGAGTCGGCCTAGCCCGGACCGACGACCGGTCAGGCGCCGGGCGGCTGGTAGCTCATCTGCTTCTGGACCGCCTCGTCGACCTCCTGCGGCGTCAGCAGCGGGACGACCCGCGTGTCGACACCACCGGCTGCCCGGATGGCGATGGCCAGCGCTGCCGCGGTCTTGTGGTCCGGCAGGTCACACACGACGTACGTGTCGTGCTCGCCGAGGCCGAAGCACAGCGACTCGACGCGCCCGCCCGCCGCCTCGATCGCCTTCGTGGCGATCTCGGCCCGCTTGCTGCCGCCGTCCTTGGCCAGGCCCTTGACCCCATCGAGCGTGTAGGTCGACTTGAGCAGGAACTTCGCCACCTCGACGTCACCTTTCAGGCACTGCGGCACCACCCGGGCGCCGGCTCCGGACTGGTTCGCGGCGTAGGACCGCCGGGACCGCCTCGCGGCGTAGGGCCGCTTCATGGCGTACCACGGTCGTGGTCACGTGCCCTGGCGTTGCACCCGCTCGCCGCCCTCGACCCGGGCCCGGCCCTGGTCGCGCTCGCTCCCGGACGTCCCGGTCGCGGCGCGGAGCTGGCGCCGGTGCGGCGAGCGTTCGACCTCGGAACCCTGCCGACCCCGGGCGCCACTGCCCGGGTGCCGCCGCCCGCGCGCCGACTCGCCACCAGGATCATGCTTGTTCGGCTTCTGGCTACCCATGGCCGGCGCGTACCCGGTCCCCGGGCGGCTAGTCATCCACCTCGGCCGGGCCGGCGCCACCGGGCACCAGGCCGCGGCGTTCGAGCGGACGCCGACGCCGCTACAGCGCCCTCACGTGTGCGTACGCGAGCAGCGGAAGGCCCGACGTCCTCGCCCCGGCCCGCTGGCCGACTCGCCGACCGTCCGACGTCGGGGTCTCTTCGGACAGTTCTCCGCAAACGATCTTGCCCGCGGAAAGACGGAGAATCTACTGTCGTCGCTGGCGTTCATGCCTTCACACAACAAGACGGGGGTCTCGTTGCGTTACCTTCGTGGTGCCGCCATCGGCACCATAACCCTGCTGGCCGCGGTGACCGCGGTGGCCACCCCGGCCAGCGCGGCTGCCGCGCCCGCTGCTCCCTACACCGCGCTCACCGTCGACGGCAACCCGCTCTCCTGGTGGTACCAGGGGTCCCGGGTCTTCGACCAGGCCGGCGGCGCCGCCTTCACGGTCACGCCGAGCGCCGGTGACGAGCTGAACCTCCGCGCGGACCAGGCCGGCGACGCCTGGACGTTCCGGCTGGCGCCACCGAGCGGTGAGTCCTGGACGGTCGGCACCACCTACGAGCTGACGGGTGTGCAGCCCGCCGCCGACTTCGCCTTCATCGACGTCGCGCACAACGGCGCCACCTGCGACGAGGTGCCGGGCTACCTCTCCGTCCACGAGGCCACCCGGGACGCCGGCACCGACCGGCTCACCTCGTTCGCCGCCTTCTACGTGATCTCGTGCGGCACCAACGTTCACGACCTGTTCGGCGAGATCCGGTGGAATTCGAGCGTCGGGTACGCCGCCGCCGGCACCGACACCATGTCGTACAACTTCGGCGACCGGTTCGTCGGCGGCGCCGCGGCCAGCAAGACGATCACCGTACGGTCGATGGGCTCCGACCCGGTGGAGTACGGCACCGCCAGGTTCGACACCCCGGGCGCCTACTCGATCACGGGCGACACCTGCTCCGGCACGACCCGCGCGGCCGGGGAGACGTGCACCGTCACGGTGAGCGTCAAGCCGACCAAGCTGGGTGGCGACTGGACGTTCCTCCGGCTCCCCGACAACACCGTCCTCGGTGAACGGCTCGTGCAGCTCGGCGTCAACGGCGTCGACCCCCGCTCGATCACCGTCTCCCCGACGTCACTGGCCTTCGGCGACCAGTACATCGCCGAGACGGGTTCCACGCAGTCGGTGACCGTGACCGGCACAGGTGACACGCCGATCACCTTCGGCACCGCCACCATCGGCGGCACGGACGCCTCGTCGTTCACCGTCAAGGCGGACACTTGCAAGGGCGTCACGCTGGCCAAGAACCAGACCTGCCGGGTGGACGTCTCGGCCAAGGCCGCCGGCCGGGGTGCCCGCAGCGCCACTCTGCAACTGCCGAACAACAGCCTCACCAACCCGCGTACCGTGCCGCTGACCCTCAACGGGGTGGTGGGCGCAAAGGGCACCTACTACCCGCTGACCCCGACGCGGATCATGGACACCCGCACCGGCAACGGCGCCCCGAAGGCGAAGGTGGGCCCGAACGGCACGGTCAACCTGCAGGTGACCGGGCGCGGTGGTGTCCCGTCGAGCGGGGTGGGCGCGGTGGTGCTGAACGTGACGATCACCGAGCCCACGTCCTCGAGCTTCCTGACGGTCTACCCGGCCGGCCAGGCGAAGCCGACGGCTTCGTCGCTGAACTTCCAGAAGGGCTGGATCCGGTCGAACTCGGTGACGGTGGCCGTCGGCTCGGGCGGCAAGGTCGCCATCAACAACCTCTCCGGCTACACCCATGTCATCGTCGACGTGCTGGGCTACTACGCCATCGACAACACCCCGCTGCTCACCTCGGGTCAACTGGGTGGGCAGCTGCAGCCGGTACCGCCGCTGCGGGTGTTCGACAGTCGTAGCGACTGGGGCGAGAAGCTGCCGGCCGACAACCAGGTCCGCGTCGCGGTGAACTACGGCACCGACGCCAACTGGCGGATGAAGGCCGTCGTCCTCAACATCACCGCGGTGTCGCCGGCGTCCAACGGGTTCCTGACCGCGTGGAACGGCGAGTGGCCCGAACCGAAGACCTCCACCGTCAACTACAACACCGGGTCGATCACCCCGAATCTGGCGATCGTGCCGGTCCGGCACTGCTACGACTGCCCGTGGGGATCCGAGTTCCCGACCTTCGGCGTCTACACGTTGAAGGACACCCACGTGATCGTCGACATCGTCGGGTTCATCGACGACAGCAGCCTCGCCAACGGCCTGCGGTTCATCCCGAAGACGCCGACCCGGATCGTCGACAGTCGCAAGGCTCAGGGGCTGCCCGGCAACCTCGGCGCGGGCCGGACTGGCACCGTCACCACGCCCGGTGCGCTGCTGACCAGCGGCACCCAGGCCCTGGCACTCAACGTCACCGCGGTGACGCCCACCGCCAACACCTTCCTGAAGCTGTGGCCGAACGGCGTCAGCGGCATCAACCAGCCGGACGTCAGCAACGTGAACGCCCTGGCCGGGCAGATCGTCGCCAACGCCGCCATCACCCAGCTCGGCCCGACCAACCAGTTCAACATCTACAACCACTCGGGCAGCACCGGCGTGGTCGCGGACGTCGTCGGCACCTTCTGGCGCTACCCGGGCACCGCCAGCGGTGCCACCGTCCAGGGCTTCGCCGGTAGCACCACCCGACAGCCGGCCGGGGACCTGCCGACGCCCGACCGGGTCGCGCGATGACCCGCTGAACCCGTACCACCAGCACCGGGCGGTGGCCGTCGAGCAGTCGACGGCCACCGCCGCTGTCTTCCGGCCAGCGTGACCGCGACTGTCCCGCAGGTGACCGATACTCTTCCCGGGCGACGGCGGGTAGGGGTGAGGGCAGTGCAGGCTGGGCTGGAGTTGCCGCCCGCGGTGGAGGCGGAACGGGTGATCACGGCCGTGCTGGCCGATCTGCGGTCGGGCGAGCACCGGGGCGTGGTGGTCGACTCACCGCCGGGCGCCGGCAAGTCCACCCTCGTGGTACGCGCCGCCGTCGAGCTGGCCGAGGGCGGCGAGCCGCTGATCGTCGTGGCGCAGACCAACGAGCAGGTCGACGACCTCATCGACCGCCTGGCGCGCAAGGCGCCCGAGCTGCGGATCGGCCGGCTCTCCGCCGCCGACTACCAGCCGTCCGCCCGGATCAGCGGGCACGCGACGGTCCGGGTGGCCGCGAAGGTCGCGGACCTCGGCGGTCCGGCCGTCGTCATCGGTACGGCCGCCAAGTGGGCCACGGTCACCGAGGGCTGCTGGCCGTGGGCGATCGTGGACGAGGCGTACCAGATGCGGTCGGACGCCCTGCTGCGCGTGGCCGGTCGGTTCGAGCGGGCCCTGTTCGTGGGTGATCCCGGTCAGCTCGACCCGTTCTCCACCGTGGACACCGCGCGGTGGACGGGCCTGACCTGGGATCCGATGCAGTCCGCCGTGGCGGTGCTGCTGCGGCACAACCCGGAGCTGCCCGTCCACCGGTTGCCGGTCTCCTGGCGGCTGCCCGCCTCCGCGGCCCCGGTGGTGGCCGAGGCGTTCTACCCGTTCACCGGGTTCCGCGCCGGCACCGGGGCGGCCGACCGGGCGTTGACGCTGACCGCCGACGGGCCGGGCGACGCGGTCGACGCGACGCTCGACCTGGCCGCGTCGACCGGCTGGGGACTGTACGCGCTGCCGGAGCGGCACACGCTGCGTACCGACGTGGAGGCGGCGTCGGCGTGCGCGGCGCTCGCCGTGCGGCTGCTGGAACGGGGAGCGGTCGCGGTCTCGGAGCAGGACGCCGGGGGCGCGTCGGTGACCGCGGACCGGATCGCCATCGGTACGGCCCACCGTGACCAGGCCGCGGCCGTCCGCGCACGACTCGGCCCGGCCGGCGAGGGCGTCACCGTCGACACCGCCAACCGGCTCCAGGGCCGGGAGTACGACGTGACCATCGTGCTGCACCCGCTGTCCGGGCGGCGGGACGCCACGGCGTTCCACCTGGAGTCGGGGCGGCTGTGCGTGCTGACGTCCCGGCACCGGCACGCCTGCGTCGTGGTGGCCCGGGACGGCATCGCCGACCTCCTCGACGCCCACCCGTCGACCGAACCCGTGCACCTCGACGTGCCGGTGAAGTTCCCGGACGGCTGGGAGGCCAACCACTCGATGATCACGTACCTCACGGGGAAGCGCCCCGCCCGGAGCTGACAACGGGCGGGGCGCTTCCCGCAGGCGGCCGGCCGGGACGCGCCGAGGCACGCCGTGGCCGACCGTCAGCGGTGGCCGACGAAGATGCCGATGCCGTTGGCGACCGCGCGCTCCGTACCGTCGGACGGGTTGTTGCGGGCGGTGGCCGCCACCTGGCCCGGCTCCCGGACGGCGACGGTGGTCGAGCCGCCGCCGTCGAGGTTCACGGCGGCGTCCGCGCCGAACGACCGCATGAGGTCGGCCAGCTCGGCGATCGTGAAGCCGGCGCTGGCGGGCGCGCGGCCGGCCAGCGCCACGAGGTACACCGTCCTGCCGTCGCGGCTGACACCGGCCGCGCTGCGCACGGCGGCCGTCTTGGTGTCGAGCCCGGCCAGGGGCTGGCCGTCCCGCAGGATCGGGGCGCCGCCGACCGCGAACGTCAGCTTCGGCTCGCCGGCGGAGACGAGCTTCTCGTCCACGCTCACCCGGTCGCCGACCTGGAGGTCGTCGAGTTCGTCCGCGCCGCCCTCGCGACCGACCAGCACCTCGGTGTCGGCCGGAATCGCGCCGGCGCCGGGTGCGGTGCCCACCGAGGCCACCACGCCGTCGCGGACGACCACCTCGTAGGTGTGGGTGCTGCACGGGTCGTTGCGGCTGGTGTCGCTGCCGCAGGTCGACCGGACGCGGGACGCGGTGCCCCAGGCGGACGTGAACAGGCCGACGCCGCCGACGGGGAGGGCGTACTGGTTGAGGCCGTCGAGGGTGATGGTGCCCCGGGCGCTGCGCACCTCACCGGCCAGGCTCAGGGTGTCGACGCGGGCCCTGCCGTTGACGCCCACGCCGAAGACGTCGCGGGTGGTGGTGCCGGGGGCGAGCCCGGGACCGAAGCGTTGGGCGTTCGGCACCGCGAACTTCAGGTCCTCGCCGTCGGCGATCTCCGGGCCGGACGCCGAGCCGGTCGGCGCGACCCCGGCGTGGGTCTCGCTGATGTTGAAGAAGTCCCCGTTCACGCCGGCGATCGCGCCCTGGGCGTTCGTCATGGCCGAGACGACCTGGCGCTGCGCCACGGATCCGGGGTGCAGCAGGTCCAGGGAGACCTTGTTCTTCTGGAGGTCGGCGGTGAGCAGGTAGCCGACGGTGGCACCGCGGGGCGTGTCCACCTGGAAGGAGCCGTAGGTGACGCCGGGGGCCAGCTCCTCGGTCGAGGTGATGGTGACCGGGGCGTCCACCGTGGGCGCGGTGTCGGCCTGGGCGACGCCGGGCGCCGCGAGCGTGCTCAGCCCTGCGGCGAGCAGCAGCGCCAGACCGGGGCGTACGAGGGTCGATGACCTCATCGCCGCTCCTCTCTCTATCGGGTTCCGGGGCGGGGCCCGGAGGTTCGAGCCGGTCCGACCGATCGCCGGACCAGCGAAAACGTCCCGATGAGCCGATCACGCGGGAGTGAACGGGCGAGATGATCAAGTTGAACGGCGGTCGGACGTCCGGCGGTGACGTTCCTGCGCCCGCTGGTGGGCGTACGCGATGAGGCGCTCGACCTCGGCGAGGCTGCGCGGGCCCGGGTTGAGCACGCACGCCCAGGCGGCCGTGCCGTAGACCGGGTGGGGCAGCACCTCGTCGAGGACGCTGACGTCGACCGACGCCCGGCGGTCGTCCGACTCCGCCGGCGGGTAGCCGAAGAGGCGCGCGAACTCGCGCCGGCCCACGTCGAGGTTGAGGCGGAAGACGCCGGGCCGGTGGAGTCGGGACTCCTCGTCGAAGCCGGCCATGTCGGACTCGCCGATGGTGGCGAACGGCAGTCGGCGGTCCGGGCCGACGTAGAAGAATCGCCAGCCCCACGCCACCTCCGGGGCGCTCGACTCCTTGCTGGCCACGAGCAGTTCGACCCCGGGCAGGGCGAGGATCCGCCCGGCGATCTCGTCGGCGGTGGGTGATTGCGGTTCAGCCATGACCTTTACCGTATCGTTGAACGACCTCTTGAGAGTTTCGACGAGGCTGACGCGGGAGCGCACCCCTGAACCTTCCAACCGGAGACCGCGCCTACCGGCCCGTGGACCTGGCCCGCGAGCACGGCATCTCCACGCAGGCCGTCCGCAACTACGAGCGCGACGGCGTCCTCCCCGCCGCCCGGCGCACCCCGAGCGGCTACCGGGCGTACACGGCGCTGCACGCCGTCGCTCTGCGCGCGTACCTGGCGCTCGTTCCCGCGTACGGCTACGGGGTCGCCGCCGAGATCATGCGGGCCGCGACCCGCGGCGACGTCGACGCGGCGCTGCGGGCCGTGGACGGCGGCCACGCCCAACTGCTGCGCGATCGCGAGACCCTCGACGCCGTCGAGGCGACCGTCACCGTGCTCACCTCGGCGCCGGCAGGGAGCCGCCCCGACCGGCCGCTGACCGTGGGCGCGCTCGCCCACCGGATCGGGGTGACTCCGGCGACGCTGCGGAAGTGGGAACGGGCCGGCATCCTGACGCCGGCCCGCGACCGTACGCGGCAGCGCCGTTACGGCCCCGACGACGTACGCGACGCGGAGCTGGCGCACCTGCTGCGTCGCGGCGGCTACCTGCTGGACCACATCGCGACCGTCATGGATCAGGTACGCGCCGCGGAGGGCGCCGCGCCGCTGGCCGCCTCACTCGACGGCTGGCGGCAGCGGCTCGCTGCCCGGGGCCGGGCGATGCTGGTGGCCGACGGCCGCCTGGCCGACTACCTGGCGGCCGCCGGCCGGTGACGGCGCTCTGCCGCGGGTTTTTAAGGTCGGCGGGTTGTCGGACGGTTCCGCTACCGTCGAGAGGTCATGGACGCGCAGCTCGGCGAGGCGATCATCGGGCGGGACCACCCCGCCGGCCTGCTACGCGCCGAACTCGACCGGGCCACCTCCAGCCACGGCGGCCTCGTCCTGGTCACCGGCGAGCCGGGCATCGGCAAGACGACGCTGGTCACGGCCGCCGCACGCGAGGCCCGCAGGCAGGGCGCGCTCGTGCTCGGCGCGGCCTGCTGGGATTCCGACAGCGCACCCGGCTACTGGCCGTGGGTGCAGGTGCTGCGCGGTCTGCGGCGCTCCGCCGACGACTGGGCGGTGGCGCGGCAGGCCGCCGAGCCGGCCCTCGCGGTGCTGGGCGGCGGGCCCGCCGACACCGGCGCGCCGCCCGGTGGTGCGCCGCCGGGTGGTCCGCTGAGCCTCGCCGCCGGCACGGGCAGCGGCACTCCCGGGCTGCTCGGCCTCCCCCGCACCGAGGAGACGGCCGGTGGCGAGGACGCCGAGCGCGGGGAGTTCGCCCTCCACGACGCGGTGACCACCGCGCTCGTCACGGTCTCCCAGCACCGGCCGGTCGTGGTGGTCCTCGACGACCTGCACTGGGCCGATCCCGCCTCCCTGCGGTTGCTGGGGTTCGCCGCCCAGCACACCTGGTTCGAACGGTTGCTGCTCGTGGGCACCTACCGGGACGCGGAGGTCGAGTCGGGCGACCATCCCCTGCGCCCGCTGCTCATGCCGCTGCTCGTCAAGGCGACCACCCTCACCCTCACCGGCCTGTCCCGCGACGAGGTGGGCGCGCTCATGGCGCGTACGGCCGGGCGGGAGCCCGAGCCCGACCTGGTCGACGAGGTGCACCGGCGGACCGGCGGGAACCCGTTCTTCGTGGAGCAGACCGCCCGGCTGTGGCGGGCCGGCGGCGCCGTGGGCACGGTGGCCCCGGGCGTACGGGAGGCCGTACGCCGCCGTCTCGCCCAGCTCCCGGTGGCCGTCGTCGAGGCGCTCACGGTCGCCGCCGTCCTGGGCCGCGCGTTCCACCGGCAGGTCCTCGCCGCCTGCGTGGCGGCCCCCGTGGCGCAGGTCGACCGGCTCCTCGACCACGCCTCGACCGCCCGCCTCGTGGTGGCTCGCGGCGGCGGCCGGTTCGCCTTCGCGCACGACCTGGTCCGGGAGACCCTCTACGACGGCCTCGGCGACGACGACCGGCGTGCGCGGCACGCCGCCGTCGTCCGCGCGGTGGACGGCTCGGCCGACCTCGTCGACCGGCTGGTCCCCGCAGACCTGGCACGCCACGCGTACCTCGCCGGCGCCAACCTCGACCCGGCCCGAGCCACCGAGCTGCTGATCGCAGCCGCGCGGGACGCCAGCGGGCGGCTCGCCAGCGACGAGTCGGCGCTCCACTTCCGGCGGGCGCTGGAGGTCGTACGGGACCAGGCGCACCGCGTGAAGATCATGATCGAGCTGGCCCAGCTGCTGTTCCACTGTGGCCGGGCGGACGTCGCGCGGCAGCTGCTCCACGAGGCCGCGGCGCTCGCGGTGACGCTCGACGACCCGGGGACGCTGGCCCGCGCGGCGCTCAGCGTCCAGCGCCACCGGCAGGACGACGACGCCGGCGACCACTCCGAGGGCCTGCTGCGCGAGGCGTACCGGCGGCTCATCGGCGAGCCCGACGAGGAGGCCGCCGTCGCCACGCTCGTGACCGACCTCATCACCGCGACCGAGACGCTGGCTCGGCGGGGGCAGGACGACGAGGCGCTGACCTTCAGCCTGTGGGCGCGCCACGACACCACCTGGGGGCTGGGCACGGCCGCCGACCGGGCCGCCATCACCGCCGAGATCCGGCAGGTGGCCCGCCGGACCGGCGACCGGGAGACGGAGCTGTGGGCCACCTCGCTGCGATGGGTCGCCCTGCTCGAACTGGACGACCCCCACTACCTGGAGGAGCTGACCGCCTTCGTCGCCGGGTGCCAGGCCGGCGAGGTGGCCCGGCACCGGATGGCCGCGGCCATCGACGCCGGCATCATCGCGAGCTTCCGCGGCGACTTCGCCGAAGCGGACCGGCACTTCGCCGCCCTCGACGACATCGGTGACCAGGCGCCATCCGACTTCGCGTTCATGGCCCACCACCTGCGCTGGGCGCGGCTGCTGCTCCAGGGCCGGTACGCCGAGATCGACGCGCTCCTCGACGGGCTCGACAGCGCCGACTACCCGTACCTGGACCTCGCCCGCGCCATCACGGCCGTCGAGCGCGGCGACGTCGAAACGGCGGTACGGCTCACCGACGGCATCGAGGCCACCGCCACGACGTACGCCCGCTGGTTGTCGCCGCTGTGGCTGCGCCTGCGGGCGCAGTCCGCCGCCGCGTCGGGTGATCCGCGACGGTGCGAGGAGGCGCGCGCGGCGCTGGCCCCGTACCGCGGGCAGTGGACGGTGGCGCTCTTCGGGTGCGACGTCAGCGGCCCCGTGGACCACTGGCTGGGGCTGCTCGACGCCGCGCAGGAGCGCTGGGACGACGCGGTCGCCACCCTCGGCGCGGCCCGGGCCGCGGCCGACCGGATGGGCGCCCGCCCCTGGTCCGTCCTGTCACGCGCCGCCCTCGTCGACGCGCTGGCCCGGCGGGCCGGCCCCGGCGACGCGGCCGCCGCGGCGGAGCTGTGCGCCGCCACCGAGCGGGAGGCGTCCGCCCTGGGCATGCGTCAGGTGCTCGACCGGCTGGCCGCCGTCGACATCGCTCAGCCCAATGGGCCTGGCGCGGTGGCCGGCGGGGTCGACGCGCGCGAGCCCGTCGTGCCATCCGGCGGCATCGGTGCGGGCGCGGTCGCGAGTGTTGTCGGCCGGGCGACCCGGACCGACGAGGGCGGCGCGGTCGCGTCCGGCCCGACCCTGGCGACAGTGGGCGCCGGCGACCGCGCGCCGGGCGTCGCGGAGCCCGTCGCCGTGAGGCCCGGCCCGGGCGAGGCGCGGTACGAGTTCCGCCGCGACGGCCCGGTCTGGCAGCTCGCCTACGCCGACACCGTCGTCCACCTGCCCGACGCGAAGGGGCTGCACGACCTGCACCTGCTGCTGAGCCGGCCCGGCACCGACGTACCGGCCGTGGAACTGCTCGACCCGGCCGCCGGGCCGGACCTCGTCGCCGCCCGCCGCATGGGTGGTGACCCGGTGCTGGACGACGAGGCGAAGGCCCGCTACCGGCGCCACCTCGAACGCCTCGACGACGAGATCGACCGCGCCGCCACCCGCGACGACGCGGCGAAGGTCGCGGCGCTGGAGGCGGAACGGGTGGCGCTCCTCGCCGAGCTACGCGCCGCGGCGGGACTCGCCGGGCGCAGCCGCCGTCTCGGCGACGAGGCCGAGCGGGCCCGCAAGACGGTGACCGCCCGGATCCGCGACACGCTGCGCAAACTCGACGAGCGCCACCCCGCCCTCGCCGGCCACCTGCGCGACGCCGTCTCGACCGGAGGCACGTGCCGTTACCTGCCGTCCGAGCCCCTGCCCTGGCGCCTCTGACCCACCCGCGCGCCGTTCCCGGCTGCCGGGCAACGCGGCGGCCGGGCCGGTCGCGTGCCGGAGGTTTGATCGACTCCATTTCCTTGAAGTTGCGGTGTCCGGGTGGCGTGGACACCGCGATTTCGCTGATCTGGTGTGGATCACGGGCGACGGGCGTCGCCACGTGGGGTGGCGACGCCCGTCGGGCGGTCGGGGAGCAGGTCAGCGACGGTTGTAGCGGTACATGGTCAGCGTCCCGAAGACCACCACGAAGCCGGCGCTCCACAGCAGCAGCCACATCGTGTTCGACGGGTCCGTCGAGCCGGCCATCGCGGAACGTACGGCGGCCACGAGGTGGGTGATCGGGTTGACCTTCACGAACGCCTGGAGCCAGCCCGGCATGGTGCTGGGTTCGACGAAGACGTTGCTGAGGAAGGTCAGCGGGAAGAGCACCATCATGCTCACGCCCATCACCGACTTCTCGCTGCGCAGGATCAGGCCGAAGAACGTCCAGACCCACGAGAACGCGAACGAGAACACCACGAGCAGGCCGATCCCGGCGGCCACCCCGATCAGGCCGCCGTCGGGCCGGAAGCCGAGCACCAGCCCGACGCCGAGGATCACCACGGCCGCCAGCACGTACCGCAGGAGGTCGCCGAAGATCATGCCGACGAGGGCGGACGGCCGCCAGACCGGCAGCGTACGGAAGCGGTCGAAGACGCCCTTCTCGATGTCGGTGTTGAGCCCGACCCCGGTGTACATGGTGATCATCACGACGCTGGTCACCATGATGCCGGGCAGGAAGAACTGCAGGTAGTCACGGGGGCTGTCGGCGAGGGCGCCGCCGAACAGGTACGTGAACATCAGCACCATGATGATCGGGAACGCGGTCACGTCGAACAGCTGCTCCGGCACGTGCTTGATCTTCAGCAGTGCCCGCCAGCCGAAGGTGAGCGACGCCGACAGGGCGCTCGGCCTCGGCGGCCGCTCGCCGGGCGCGAGGACGGTCGCGAGCGCCTCGGCGGAGGGTACGTAGACGGACGGCGCGCGGCCGGTCGTGGTGGCGGTGTCGCTCATCGGGCTGCCTCCAGCTGCTCGTCCCGCTCGTCGTCCGGGACGGCGGGGTGGTCGGTCAGGGCGAGGAAGACCTCGTCCAGGCTGGGCTGGCCGAGGGAGAAGTCGTCGACGACGATGCCGGCGCGGGCCAGGTCCGCCAGGGCACGTGCGGCCTGCTCGCTGGCCGCCAGGTCGCTGCCCTCACCGCCGACCCGCGCGGTGAGCGCCACCGGGTCGGGTTCGAGCTGCACCGGTACGCCGAGCGCGGCCCGCACCACCTTCTCGGCCTCGGGCCGCTGCCCGGCGTCGCGCAGTCGCAGGTGGACGGTGCCGGAGCCGACCGACGACTTCAGCTCGCCCGGCGTGCCCTCCGCGATCACCCGGCCGTGGTCGACGACGGCGATCCGGCCGGCCAGCTGGTCGGCCTCGTCGAGGTACTGCGTGGTGAGCAGCACGGTGGTGCCGTGGGCGACGACCGCCCGGACGATCTCCCACACCTGGTTGCGGCTGCGCGGGTCCAGGCCCGTGGTGGGCTCGTCGAGGAAGAGCAGGTCGGGCGTGTTCAGGATGCTGGCCGCGATGTCGATGCGGCGCCGCATGCCGCCGGAGTACTTCTTCACCTGCCGGCCGCCCGCGTCGGTCAGCCCGAACGCGGCGAGCAACTGGTCCGCCCGCTGCCGCGCGGCCGGCTTGCGCAGGCCCAGCAGCCGGCCGAGCAGGATCAGGTTCTCGACACCGGTCAGGTCCTCGTCGATCGAGGCGTACTGGCCAGTGAGGCTCACCCGCGCCCGTACCTTGTCGGCCTCGGCGACCACGTCGTGGCCGAAGACGCGGGCTCGCCCGCCGTCGGGCCGCAGCAGCGTCGCGAGGACCCGTACGGCCGTGGTCTTGCCGGCCCCGTTGGGACCGAGCAGACCGTAGACGGTGCCGGCGGGGACGCTCAGGTCCATCCCGGCCAGAGCCCGGGTCTCCCCGAACGACCGGGTCAGTCCCTCGGCCTCGACGGCCAGGCCGGTCGTGCGCTTACTCATGATCCGTACCTTCCTTCCATACCAGGTCAGGAGACGTAGGGGCGCGCCGCGCGACCGTCGCGCAACGCCAGGCCCCACCAGGCGAGCTCGTCGAGCAGGACGCGGGCGTCCTGGCAGAGCTGGTCGGCGTGCAGCGGCGACGGCTCGCCGCACAGCAGGTCGACGCCCACGACGTCGCGCATGGTCGTGGCGTGCAGCGCGGTGAAGACCGTGCGGAGCTGGTCCACCGCGTGCAGGCCCGTGGAGCGGCAGCCGTACGACACGAAGCCGACCGGTTTGGCCTGCCACTCGTCGTACGCATAGTCGATCGCCTGTTTCAACGAGGCCGGAAAGCTGTGGTTGTACTCGGGGGTGACCACGGCGAACGCCTCGGCCCGTCCCACCTCCCGCACGAACGACCGGATGGAGCTGGTCGGCTCGGCCGGATAGCTGGTTGGGAAGTCGTAGTCGGCGAGGTCGAGGACGCTCACCGCCATATCGTCCCGGCGGCCGGCCTGGTCGACGAACCAACGGGCGACCGTGTCGCCCATCCGTCCCTCGCGGGTGCTGCCGATGATCACGGCGAGTCGCAGCGGTGTCATGGTTCCCCCTCCCGGCCTCTCGGTCTCACCCGTCAGGCGCGAGGCGCGGCCCGGCACCCGCTAGATCGGATCTAGCGGGTACCGGCGGCCGGGGGGCGATCTCCCCCCGCCTCCCTCGCGCGCGGGAGGTACGGCGGTCGGGCGCGGTCGATCGTGAGGGGCATGGATGACGTCGACGGGCGCGGTGCGGCGCCGGGCAGCCGCACCAGGGTGGTCTTCGCGTACGGGGCGGCGGCCGCCATGGTGCCGTACCTGCTCATCAAGGTCTCGTGGGTGGTCGGCGGGCTGTCCGGCCTCGTCGAGGTGGGTGAGGAGTTCAGCCTGGCGGGCTGGGTCCTGCTCAACGCGGTCACCATCGTGATGGCGGCGACGGGCATCGTGCTCGGCCTCGCGCTGGCCCGACCCTGGGGGCGGAGGATCCCGGCGCTGCCATTGCTCGCGTGCGCCTGGATCGGCAGCGGCTTTCTGGTGCCCATGCTCCCGTACCTGCTGGTCGGCTCGCTGGCGGGCGGAAACGGGGGCGCGACGGGCGGGGACGGCTCGACCATGCCGGTCTGGGAGGCCGTGCTCATCGACGTCGGCTTCGCCGGGCTCGGCCTCGGGTTGGCCGTCGCGCTCCCGATCTACCTGCGGGAACGATGGCCGGCGGCGTTCCAGGGTCGGGTCAGGAAGGGGCCGCCGGGCGGTCGCTCGGGGGTGGCCGCGGCCACGATGACGGCCGTCCTCGGCGTCCTGCAGCTCGTCTGGGCGGCGGGCGGAACCCTCGGCCTCGCACAGCCGGAGTTCGCCGACCCGGACTGGCGCCTGCTGACCGGGAACGCGGGAGTGTGGGCCCTCGTCGCCGCCGCCTGCGCGTTTGCGCTGACCAGCGGCCGGGTGCCCGGACTGCCGCGGTGGATTCCGGTCACGCTGGGCTGGGTGTCGTCGGGATTCCTGTTCGCCTGGAGCTGCTGGAAGCTGCCGCTGGTCGGATACCTGGCCGTCGCCGCCGAGCAGGCCAACCGGTGGCCGGAGAACCTGGGGGTGGCCGGCGCCCAGGCGGTCGTGGGGGTCGTCGCCGGCGCGGCGACGCTGGCCGTGGTGGTACGTGCCGTCCGCGGCCGGGGGGAGGCCCGTCGCCGGGTCGAGCCGTGCGGGCGGGTTGAATGACAAGGTGACGAGGGGGTGGGGGATGGGACAGGTACGCATCGCGCCGTGGAGCGAGGACGACCTCGATCTGCTGCGGCGGCTCAACGCGCCGGAGATCCGGGCGCACACCGGTGGCCCGGAGACCGACGAGCAGGTGGTGGCGCGGCACGAGCGCTACGTGCGGTTCGGTGGCACGGGTAAGGGCTGCATGTTCACGGTCGTGCTGCCGGACGGGACGCGCGCCGGCAGCGTCGGCTACTGGGAACGGGAGTGGCACGGCGAGCAGGTGTACGAGATGGGCTGGGCGGTGCTGCCCGAGCACCAGGGCCGGGGCCTGGCCACGGCCGCGGTGCGGGCGGTGGTGGCGGTGGCGGCCGCCCGGCGGACCCTCCGGTGGGCGCACGCGTTCCCCTCGGTCGACAACCCGGCCTCGAACGCGATCTGCCGCAAGGCCGGCTTCACCCTGCTCGGCGAGACCGAGTTCGAGTACCCGCCGGGCCAGCTCATGCGCTCGAACGACTGGCGGCTCGACCTGACGGCGCCGGCGGCGGGGGGCGACCAGCCGGGGGACGCGGGGCCATCCGCCGACGTGATCGGGGAGCGGGCCGGGGGTCACTAGCATGGCGGGATGCGGAACGGGGAGGTCAGCGCCACGCGTGATCGCGAGCGGGGCGTGAGCGACGGCGCGGCGGTCGAGGTCACCGGCCTGACCGTCACGTACGGGTCGACGACCGTGCTGGACGGCGTGGGCCTGCGGGTCCCCGTGGGCGCCGTGGTCGCCCTCACCGGAGAGAACGGGGTGGGCAAGTCCACGCTGCTGCGCTGCGTGACCGGCCTGCAGGCGCCCTCCGGTGGCGTGGTGACCGTCTTCGGTGCGGCGCCCGACCAGGGCGCCGGGTTCTGGCGGCAGGTGGCGACGACCGTGGAGTCGCCGACCTGGTACCACGGCCTGACCGTACGCGAGCACCTGGAGCTGGTGCGGGTGGCCAACGGTGGGGACCCGGCCGACGGGCGCGTCGACGAGGTGTCCGGCCTGCTCGGGATCACCGGGCTGGCCGACAGCCTCCCGATCACCCTCTCCTCCGGCCAGCGGCAGCGGTTCCTGCTCGCGGCGACCTTCGTACGCCCCAGCCGCCTGCTGGTGCTCGACGAACCGGAACAGCGTCTCGACGTCGGGGCCAAGCGTGCCCTCGCGGGGCACCTGCGCGACTACCTGGCGACCGGCGGCACGCTGCTCATGGCGAGCCACGACGAGCAGTTCTGGCGCGACGTCGGCGCGGACGAGGTCGTCCTGTCCCGGCCGGAGGGCTGACCCGGTGAGGGCCGTCCGCCCGTCCGGAACGGGTGCGGGGTGCTGCCGGTGACGGCCACCAGGGAGCCGGTCACCGTCCCGGCCAGCGACGCCGACGTCCGCCGCCGGATCCGGCGCATGCGGGTCGCCGCCGTCGGCCGGGTCGATCCGAGCAGCGTCTACTGCGTCCTGCTCGCGATCGTCATGGCCGGGGTCCTCGTCGGCCGGCCGCTCGGCGCCGTCGTCTGGCCGGCCGAAGCGGGTGGGCCGTCGGTGCCGGTGCTGGTCGGTGCCGCGCTGGTGCTGCTGGCCTTCCTCAACGTGCTGCGGCGGACCGGCCCGCTCGTGGTCACCCGGGCGGACGCGACCTGGCTGCTGGTGGCGCCGGTGCGCCGGCGGGCGTTGCTCACCCCCGCCCTGCTGCTGACCGTGTTCACCGCGGTCGTCGTGGGCGGCCTGGTCGGGCTCGCCGTCGCCGGTCGTGTCGCCGGACGACCGGCGGGGGACACCGCCTTCGCGGCGGGCCTGGCCGGTGGGGCCGCGGCCGGGCTCCTCCTGGTGCTGCTCGCGGTCCGCTGCCAGCAGTGCCCCGGCACAGGCCGGGTGGTCGACCGGCTGACCGGCGCTGTCGCCGCCGCGCTCGTCGTGGGCGCGGCCGTCGAGCGGCTGGCCGGCGGGTACGCGCCTCCGGGTGCGGTGCTGCCCCCGGCCTCGATCGTGCTGGTCGTGGCGGCCACCGTGCTGCCGCTGGCCGCCGCCGCCCTCGTCGGCATCTGGTGGCAGCTGGACGGCTGGCCGACCCACCGGATCGTCGAGGCGGCGGCCACCACGGGCTCGTACGCCGACGCGGTCTACGCCATCGAGCCCTCGTTCCTCGCCGAGCAGGGCGCCCGCCGGTACTGGCGGCGGCGGGCCGGAATCCGCAGCTCGCGGCTGCTGCGGGCCCGCCGCGTGCCGCCGCTGGTCGCGCAGGACCTGCTCCACGTCGCCCGTCGGCCCGGGCGGCTGCCCTGGCTGATCGGCACCGCGATGGTGCCAGCCCTCGTCGTCGACGGGCCGGCCTGGCTGATGGCGGCCACCGTCCTGGTCGGCGCGCTGGCCGCCGCCAGCATCACGGGCGAGGCCACCCACGCCGACGCGTCCAACCCGGCGACGCTGCGGCTGCTCGGCCTCACCGCCCGCCGCGTCTACGGGCAGCGACTCGTGGTCCCCACCGGGGTCGCCGTGCTGTGGGGCGCGCTCGCCCTCGGCGTGGCGCAGGTGGCCGGCGACCTGTCCGGCCCGTGGTGGGCGCTCGGCGTCGCGGCCGGCCCGGCGGCCGCCGTCGCGGCCCTCTACCGCGCCAGGGCCAGCGCCAGCAGCATCGGCACGATCTTCATCGACACGCCGGTCGGCGCGTTCCCCAGCGGCGTACTGCTGTGGCTGGTGAACGGGGTGGACGTCGTGGCGGTCCTGGCCCTGCCGACGGTGATCAGCCTGTTCACCGCGCGAGCCCCGGAGGCGCTCGACTGGTCCGCGGTGCTCACCCAGGCGGCGGTGTCAGTCGCCGGCTGTCTCGTGCCGCTGTTCCGCCGCTCCACCGCCCGGACGGTGGGCCTGTAGGGGACGCGCGGGGCGTTCAAGCCCGGCGCCGCCGGTCCGGCGTTGCCGGGTCCGGGCACCGCCGGTCCGGCGTTGCCCGGGTCCGGGCGCCCAAGATCGCGCAACATGCCTGATGTAGTGGCCTCCGGGCCGCCGGGAGGCCACTACATCCCTGTTGTTGTGCGGATCTCCGCGGGTGCGACGGCGGGCGCGGCCCCGGCGGCGGCCGCCGCCGCGGCCGCCGCACCGACCGTCACCAGGGCAGGACGCCGTACCCGCCGCCGTCGTCGGCGAGGTGACCCCACAGCTGGCCGGTCGGGCCGTCCGCGGGCAGCGTCGCCAGGTGCACGCTCACCTCGGCGCCCTGCTCCGCGCTGCGGTAGCCGTGGTGCCCGTTGAGGTCCGTCGCGCAGTAGCCCGGGTTCGCGGCGTTCACCCGGATCGGGGTGTCCCGCAGCTCCTTGGCGTACATGGCGGTGACCATGTTGAGGGCCGCCTTCGACGAGGGGTACGGCACCGAGGTCAACGCCCAGATGAAGCTCTCCGGGTCGGAGATCGTGGCGATCGAGCCGACCTCGCTGGAGACGTTCACGATCCGGGCCGCGGGCGCGCGGCGCAGCAGCGGCAACAGGGCGTTGGTGACCGCGACCACCCCGAAGACGTTCGTCTCGTACACCCGGCGCAGCGTGTCCACGGTGGTCTCGCTGGGCAGTGCCCGTTCGCCGTCGCCGAGCACGATGCCGGCGTTGTTGACCAGCACGTCGAGGTGCCCGTACTCCTCGTCGACCAGTTTCGCGGCGGCGGCCACCGACTCGGCGTCGGTGACGTCGAGGGGTACGAAGCGGGCGTCCGCCCCGCCGTCGCGCAGCTCCCGTTCGGCGGCCCGGCCCCGCTCGGCGTCCCGCGCGCCGACCAGCACCGTCATCCCGCGCGCCCCCAGCTGCCGGGCCGTGGCGAGGCCGATTCCCTTGTTGGCCCCGGTGACCAGGGCGATCAGGTTCGTCGTCATGCCCTCGACGGTGCCGTCGCGCCCGCCGGGCCGGGAGAGACCGGGCGAGGCTGGTACCGGCGGTACCACCCTGACCGCCCGGACCTGAGGCACCCTGGAACGCATGACCAGCACCGGCCTGCGCCGTGACGAACTGGCGGCGTTCCTGCGCAGCCGCCGCGCCCGGCTGCGCCCCGCCGAGGTCGGCCTGCCCGAGGGCGTACGCCGCCGCACACCCGGCCTGCGCCGCCAGGAGGTGGCCCAGCTCGCCGGCATGTCGATCGACTACTACATCCGGCTGGAGCAGGGCCGCGGCCCGCACCCGTCCCGGCAGGTGCTCGCCGCCCTGGCCCGGGCGCTGCTGCTCAGCCGCGACGAACGCGAGTACCTGTTCCGCGTGGCGGGGGAGAGCCCGCCCCCGTCGACCGGCCCGAGCCGGGAGGTCGGCGCCGGCCTAAGGCACCTGATCGACGCGATGGCCGACACACCGGCGTACCTGGTGGACGCCAGCTACGAGGTGCTGGCCTGGAACCGGCTGGCCACGTACTTCATCGGCGATCTCGCGGACGTGCCGCCGGACGACCGCAACATGGTCCGCTGGATGTTCCGGTGGGCCGCCACGGACACCCACTGGACCGACCCCGAGATGCTGCGGTTCACGCGTACCTCGGTGGCCGACCTGCGTGCCGCGTACGGCCGCTACCCCCACGACCCGCGCCTGCGGCGGTTGGTCACCGAACTGCTCGGCACCTCGCCGCGGTTCGCCGAGGTCTGGGCCGAGCATGACGTCGAGGAGCGCCGGCCGGTCGTCAAGCGGGTGGAGCACCCGGAACTCGGCCCCCTGGAGTTCGAGTGCCGGGTGCTGCACGTCCCGGAGACGGACCAGCGGATGATCGTCTACGTTCCGGAGCCCGGCTCGCCCACCCAGCGGGCCTTCCGCCGGCTCGCCGAGCACGCCCCCGCCTGAGCTGCGCCGCCTGAGCCCGCCCCGCCTGAGCCGCGGCGCGCGGCCCGGCCGGCTCCGCGCCGGACGCCGGCCGTGCCGCCGGGCTCAGGCGATCTTCTGGAGCGCGGCCGTGGCGAGCGGGGCGATCTTGGTGAGCAGGGCCGTGGCGGCGGCCAGCTCACCGTTCTCGCCCGAGACGTCCACCTCCATCACGAAGTTGCCACGGGTCAGGAAGAGCGTGCACTGGTGCCGGGTCGACTGGCCCTTCAACCGCTCACAGAAGGTGATCACGTCCGGCCCGTTCGGCACGGGAGGCGGTGACGGCTGCACGATCGTCGACGTACGCCCGTCGTTCGGCACCTCGTACTGCTTGCAGGTCTTCAGCACCGAGCGCAGCTCGTCGGCGAGCTTGCGCCCGGACACCTTGAGGTAGCCGACGACGTACTGTCGGATCCACACGGTGTCGCCGTCCCAGACTCGCTCCCGGTAGGCGGTGCGCTTGCGGTCCGACGGGAGGCTGTCCCGGCACAGCGAGATCAGTTTCCACGCCTCGCTGTTCTCCTCGGTGTGGGCCGCCGTCTCGGGGTGGAACGACGTGTCCAGCTGGAGCATCCCCGAGGTGACCCGGGTGCGGACCTCGGCCGTGGAGGTCGGCGCCGGCTTGGGCGGGGGCGGTGTCGGGGACGCCGACGCCGGCTCGGACCAGCGGGCCGCCTCGGTGGGCTCGCCCGGGCCGCAGCCCGCCGAGCCGATCAGGACGAGCAACGACAGCAGGGCCAACGAGGCACGGCGGGGCGACATCGCGCGGCGCGATCCTTTCGTACGCGAAGAGAGGGCCCTGTCGGACCCCCTTTCCACAGCGCCGCCGGCGGCCGGCGTGTTACGTCAGGCCGGCACCCAGTCGAAGGTGTCCGGGTCACCGCCCTGCCGGCCGGCCGGGCCACGGTCGAGCTGGGTGATCCGCTCCATCGCGGTGTCGTCCAGCTCGAAGTCGAAGATCCGGAAGTTCTCCTCGATCCGCGCCGGGCTGACGGACTTCGGGAAGATGATGTCGCCGCGCTGCACGTGCCACCGGAGCACCACCTGGGCCGGCGTCCGGCCGACCTGCTCGGCGATGTCGGTGACGGTCGGGTCGCCGAGCACGTTGCCCTGGGCGATCGGCGACCAGGCCTCGGTGAGGATGTTGTTCTTGCGGCCGTACTCCCGGACCTCCTCGTTGCCGAAGTACGGGTGCACCTCGATCTGGTTCACCGCCGGCAGCACGTCCGTCTCGGCGGCGAGCCGCTCCAGGTGCGACACCTGGAAGTTCGACACGCCGATCGAGCGGGCCCGGCCGTCACGCTGGAACTCCTCCAGCGCCTTCCAGGTCGACACGAAGTCGCCGTCGTACCGGGTGGGCAGCGGCCAGTGGATCAGGAAGAGGTCGATGTAGTCCGTCCGGAGTGCCGCGAGGGTCCCCTCGAACGCCCGGCGGGCGTCGTCGGGCCGGTGGGCGGCGTTGCTCAGCTTGCTGGTCACGAAGACCTCGCTCCGGTCGAGTCCCGAGGCGCGGATGGCCTCGCCGACCTCGGCCTCGTTGCCGTACATCTCGGCCGTGTCGATGTGCCGGTAGCCGATCTCCAGGGCCTTCCCGACCGCCTTCGTCGTGTCGCTCGGCTCGACCTGGAAGACCCCGAAGCCGAGCTGCGGGATCGTGTTGCCGTCGTTCAGGCTGATGCTGGGGATCGTGTTCGCCACTGCGGCTCCTTCGCGCGTCGTTCCGACCGTCCGGGGCGGGAGACCGCTCTCCCGCGGCGTCCCGGCCCGCCATCCGGATCCCATACCCGGCGCGGGCGCGGGAACACGGGCCGAACCGGGGTGAATTCGACCACGGTGCGGTGCAGCGACCGCGCGCCCCGGAGCAGGGCCGCCTGGCCCCCCTTCTCACCCGGCCGCGTCGAACAACACCGGCCACGGCCGTTGCGCGGGCGCCAGCGCCACCCCGGCCGGCACCGGTTCCGCCTCGGCCAGCACCTCGGCGGCGAGCTGGGCGAACATGGCGGCGGCCGGGTGGGCCGAGCGCTCCGGCCACGCCGCCGACGTGCGTTTCGCCAGCGGGGCGCCGGCGATCGGACGCCAGGCGATGCGGGGTTCCCGGCGGGCGGTCGCCGCGGACTCCATGGCCACCCCGTTGCCCGCCAGCACCAACCCGAACAGGAACTCCGGGTTGCGGGCCGGTCGGACCCGTCCGGGCCGGAACCCGTGCCGCCGGCACACCTCCAGCAGGTGGTCGTGCCAGCCCGGGGCGGTGGCCCGCGGGGCGGTCACCAGGTCCAGGCCCGCGAGCGCCGCCAGCTCCACCTCCCGTTCGCGCGCCAGCGGCGAGGTACGCGGCAGCAGCACCCCGAGCGGTACGTCGACCGGCGCGCCGAAGCGCAGCCCGTCCTCCGGAACGGGGTGGTGCACGAGGCCCACGTCGAGCCGCCGCTCGGCGAGCATCCGCAGCTGCTCGCCGGTGGTCAGCTCGTGCAGCTCCACGTCCAGGCCCGGCGCCCGGTCGGCGAGCCGGTCGAGTAGCGCGCGCAGGGTCACCGCCGGCGTCTCCGGCGGCACGCCGGCCCGCAGGACGCCGAGCGCGCCCGCGCGCACCTGGTGCATGAGGTTGCGCAGCCGGCCCTCGCCGGCGAGAAGCTCCTCGGCCTCGCCGAGCAGCAGCTCACCGGCGGTGGTGAGGCGAACCTGGCGGCGGGATCGGTCGAAGAGCTCGACGGCCAGCTCGCGCTCCAGCCGCTGGATGGACTGGCTCAGCGGCGGTTGGGCCATGCCGAGCTGTTCGGCGGCCCGTCCGAAATGCAGTTCGCGGGCGACCACCACGAAGTGCCGCAGGTGTCGGAGCAGGTCCACGAGCCGGACCCTACGCCGGCTCGCAGGAAGCCGCCCGGCGGCCGACCCCGCGGGCGGCGGCCGATACCGTGCCGGAGTGGCAGTGGAGGAGCGGATCGGCACCATCTTCGGTCGGGCCGGCGTGAGCGCGAACCTGCACGTCGTGGACCTCGACGCGCCGGACGCCGACGGCCGGGAGGTCGCCGTCCGGGCGGACGAGCAGGTGGTGATCGCCTCGATCTTCAAGATCCTGCTGGTGCTGGAGTTCGCCCGCCAAGTCGCCGCGGGCCAGCTCGATCCCACCGAGCGGGTCCTGGTGACCGCCGCCGACCGCCTCGGCGGTTGGGGGCTCGCGGGTTGCGCCGACGACGCCGAGGTGTCCCTGCGCGACCTCGCGTACTTCGCCATGTCGGTGAGCGACAACACGGCGGCCGACCTGCTGCTGCGTCGGGTCGGCCCGGATCTCCTGCCGATGCTCGCCGCCGAGCTGGGGCTCACCCGTACCCGGGTGGTGGGCGGTCCCCGGCAGCTCGTCGAGGTGATGCTGGCCGACGTGGGCGCGCGGACCGAGGCCGACTTCGCCCGGATCTTCCCCACCCTGGCTCCCGAGCGGGTACGCGCCATGCGGGTCTTCGATCCCGAGCAGACCACCTCCAGCACCGCCCGGGAGATCACCCGGCTGCTCGGCCTCGTCTGGCGGGACGAGGCCGGTCCCCCGGAGGCCTGCGCCCTGGTCCGCGGCTGGATGGCCCGCCAGCTCTTCTGGACCCGGCTCGCGGCGGGTTTCCCGGCCGGCGTACGGGTGGCCGGCAAGACGGGCACGCTGCCCGGGCTGCACCTGGAGGCCGGGGTCGCCGAGTACCCCGACGGTGGCCGGTACGCCATCGCCGTCTTCGCCCGCACCGAGCAGCTCGACACCCGGCGCATCGACGTGGACCTGGCCATGGGGGAGGCCGCCCGGACGGCGGTCGAGGCGCTGCGCGGCACATGACTTTCGTCGGCCGGTCCGGCCGGTGACACCCGCCTCCACCAGGTCCGATATGCGGCAGCGTATCGACCGTGGCGCTGGCTGATCTTGGACGTCGCGGGGTGGTCGCTGGTTGGCTCCCGTCATCCGATCGCCCAGTACGACGGGAGCGCATCCGCATGCCCAACCTCGACCGACGCCGTTTCCTCCGCGACGCCGCCGCCTCCACCGCCCTGGTGACCGCCGGCGGGCTCGCCTCCACCGCCCTCGCCGCACCGGCACGAGCCGCCGGACCGGCGGGTGCCGCCGCACCGGCCGCCGCCACCACCCGCCGCGTCGGCCGGGTCAGCTTCCGCTGGTGGGGCACCGCCGGCTGGCGTATCGACATCGGCGACCGGACCGTCCTAGTCGACCCGTTCCTCAGCCGCATCGACACCGGGCTGTTCGCGGGGGCCTTCAACCCGTCCACGTCGCTGCAGGTGCGCGCCGACGTCGTCGACGCACGCGTCGACCGGGCCGAGACAGTGCTCGTGACGCACACCCACTGGGACCACTTCATGGACGTGCCACACATCGCGGGCCGCACCGGCGCCCGGGTCTTCGGCACGCTGACCGCATACCACCTCGGCCTCGCGTACGGGGTGCCGTCCGGGCAGCTCAGCGCGGTCAAGGGCGGCGAGGTGCTGGACTTCGGCGACTACACGGTCGAGGTGGTGGCCTCGCTGCACAGCCGCAACGCGTCGTACTCGGTGGCCTTCCCCGGGGTGCGGGTGGACCCGCCCGCGAAGCCGGCGACCATCGCCGACCTGCCCGAGGGCGACACGTTGAACTACGTCCTGCGGGTCGCGGGCGGCCCGTCGGTGTTCTTCATGGGCGCGAGCGACTTCGCGGCCCGGAACCTCGCCGGGATCGCGCCCGACGTGGCCATGGTGGCGCTGAACAGCACGAACGTCACGGCCGACTACGTGCCCCGGCTGATGGCGGCCCTGGACCACCCGAAGGTCGTCGTGCCGGTGCACTTCGACAACTTCGAGACCGAGCTGCGCAACCCGCCAACCGTGGCGCCGAGCGACCGCAAGCAGCTCGACCAGCTGATCGCCGCGGTGCGCGAGTCGTCGCCGCGCAGCCGGGTGCTCGTGCCCGCCTACGACACCGCGTACCACTTCTGATCGGGGGCGGCGGGTGGTCGCGGTGCCGCGGCCACCCGCCGGATCAGGCCGCCAGGTCGGCGAGCGCCCGCACCGACTTCCAGTTCCGGGTGGTCGACACCACGCCCAGCTTCTTCTCCAGGTACGCGTTGCTCAGCTTCGACCGCCCGTACCCGTCCGGGTAGTGCAGGTAGACCTCCCGGCCGGTCACGGTGAACGCGGCGGTCTCGCCGCCGGGCACGGTGAGCGCGTCCACCCGGCTCCGCTCCGGCGCCGCCCGCAGGAACGCCACCAGCAGCTTCGTCGGGTCGTCCTCCCGACCGGCGTACGGGTTGCCGCCCGCGATCGCGGCCATCTCCCGGGTGCCGCGTACCAGCACCGGCACGGTCAGCCCCAGCTCGTCGGCGATGGCGCGTTCGATGCCGGCGGCCAGCCGCTCGGCGTCGCGCACCGCGCTCGCGAAGACGACGTTGCCACTCTGCAGGTACGTCCGGACGTCCTCGTGCCCGAGGCCGGTGACGAGGCGGCGCAGGTCGGCCATGGCGATCCGCGCGTGGCTGCCCAGGTTGATCCCGCGCAGCAGCGCGACGTACCGGTCCATGGCGACCTCCTCGGGCTCCGGCTGTCACCAGCCTAGGCGCTGGGCCGTCCGCGCCCGACCGTCCGCCGGGCGGCAGGTTCGTGACACACCTGTTACCCGCCGGCACTTCGCAAGTACCGTCCGAAGTGGTCTCCTCGGATGGTGAAACCCCAGGTCGGACGCGGTTTCAGTGCAGCGTCACCGGCCCTGGAAACGTTACATCCACATCATTGGATCGACGACCGGGCGGCCCTATCCGTCCGGTCTTCACCGCAGGAGGCTGCTGCGTGCGAATGAGACGACCGAGCCGGATCGCGGCCGCGGTGGCGGGTGCGACCGCGCTCGCCTTCACCGTGTCCGCCCCGGCACAGGCGCACGACCACGAGAACCTTCCCGGCGAGCCGACGATCACGCTGCCGATCAACGACAGCGCGGCGGGCGGGACGTACAACCAGGACTTCACCCGGGTGTACGCCAACACCACCCCCGACGGCACGCCGGTCTACATCTACGTGCCGGTCGGCACCCCGCTGGACGGCTCGGCGCCGGCCGGCGTGGCCAGCCTCGACCCGAAGTTCGACCACAACCCGGGCGACGCGTTCACCCCCTGCGCCACGGCCACCGCCGCGCAGTTCACCATCACCCAGGCACAGATCAACTACGTCGGCGACAAGCTCGCCAACCAGATCGTCGCCGTGGACGAGGAGCACTTCGGCCTCATGGACGCGGCCGACCCGGACGAGCCGGCCAGCGACTCGCTCGTGATGGTGCTCTACAACATCCAGGACGAGGCGTACTACGACTGCGCCGTCACCTCGTACACGGCGGGCTACTTCGCGCCGGACTTCATCGACAGCAACGGCATGAACGTCATCGTCGTGGACGCCCTCGACTGGGCGAACCGGGTCGGCCCGGACGACGCGCCGTGGCGCGACGACAACCCGGCCAACGACCGCCCCGAGCTGTACGAGGGCACGGTCGCCCACGAGCTGCAGCACCTGCTGCACAACTACAGCGACCCGGGCGAGCTGTCCTGGGTCGACGAGGGGCTGGCCGACTTCGCCATCTTCCTCAACGGCCTGGACGCGGGCGGCTCTCACCTGTCCAACCAGCAGGTCTTCTACGAGGAGACGTCGCTGACCCGGTGGGGCGGCACCCTGGCCAACTACGGTGCCTCGTTCACCTACTTCCAGTACCTGTGGGAGCAGGCGGGTGGCAACGGCGACGGCACCTTCACGCCGGACAAGCAGTACGACGGCAAGGCCGGTGACCTGCTCATCAAGACGATCTTCGAGGAGCAGGCCGACGGCATGACCGGCGTGCAGAACGCCATCGACACGTTCAACGCCGCGACCGGCGCCAACCTCCGCAGCGCCGAGCAGCTGTTCCGCGACTGGTCCGTGGCCGTCTACCTCGACGACGAGGACTCGCCGGTCTACGACATCAAGGCGTTCGACTTCGGCGACGCGGCGGACACGACCTGGACCATCGACATCGCCGACGACGTGTACTGGGGCGGTCGCGGCAGCTACCAGGGCGCCACGCCGGCCGCCAAGTGGGCGCGGCTCAAGAACCGCCCCGACACCACCGCCGTGCCGTTCGGCCTGTCGGTCGAGCGGTTCCGCAACCCCGGCCCGACCGTCGCGGTCGCCTTCGACGGCGACGACGAGACGGTGATCGCCCCGCACTCCGGCACCACCCACTGGTACGGCGGCTACGAAAGCCAGTCCGACAACGTCCTCGACGTCGCCACCTCCGGCCCGGTCACCTCGCTGGACTTCTGGAGCTGGAACTTCATCGAGGAGGGCTGGGACTACGGCTTCGTCGAGGCGCTCGTCGGCGGCCAGTGGGTCACCGTCCCGCTGCGCAACGACGCCGGGCAGATCGTCACCACCGACGACAACCCGCACGGCAACAACGAGGAGGGCAACGGCCTGACCGGCACCTCCGGCGGCGCGTACTTCGTGGACGACCCGGTCTACGTGCACCTGACCGCCGACCTGCCGGCCGGGGCCACCGACGTCCGGTTCCGCTACTCCACCGACGCCGCCTACCTCGACACCGGTTGGTTCGTCGACGACGTGCGGGTCAACGGGGCCGACGCCACGCTGTCCTCGCCGGCCGGCGACTGGGTCACCACCACGGGCACCCAGGACAACAACTGGACCGTCCAGGTGGTCTCGCACTGCGACCTCACGCCGGGCACCACCTCGGCCGGTGAGACCACCGACGGCGCCGGCAACTGGGTCTACCGCTTCACCGGAGACCAGTTCACGGCGAGCGGCCTGAAGACGAAGTGCGCCAACGGCAACCAGGACGACTTCGCCGTCCTCGTCTCCAACCTGCCGACCGGCGACCTCACCTTCCTCGACGCCGACTACGCGTTCCAGGTCCGTAACACCGGCAAGTAGCACCACCCGTTCCGCGGGCCCGCACCGGAACCACCGGTGCGGGCCCGTCCGCGTTCCGACCCGTCCGGAAACCTCCGGGACGGACGCGCCCCGACGGGGTCGCCGAGCGGCGACGCGGCCGTTACCGTTCCCTGATGCGACTCGCGCGCCCGGCCGGGCTGCTCCTCGCCGCCGTCGGCGCCGTGCTCTGGGCGGTCAACATGACCGTGCTGCAACCGCTGACCGAGCCGCTCGGCCCGTGGTCCGAGCGGTTCCCCGGCAACAACGCCTACTGGGCCCGCGACCTGCGGTTCGCCACCATCGTGGCGGTCGTCCTCGGGCTGCTCCTCGCCGGCCGCGGCGACCGGTGGTGGAGCCGCACCGCGGTGCTGCTCGGCGGCGCCTGGGTCGCCGCCGACCTGGCCGTCGACCGGGCCGACCCGACCGGCGCCGGGGCCACCGTGCTGCTCGCCGCCGCCGGCTGCGCGGTCGTCGCCGCGGTCGCCACCCCGCTCGTACGGCGCGAGATGCGCGCGCCCGCCCCCGGCCCGGACCGGCCGGTGCTCACCGGCGCGGCCTGCGTGGCCGGGGTGCTGACGCTGGTGGCCGCCACCATCGAGTCGCCGACCGACCGGGAGCCGGAGCTGAACCCGGCGGCCTTCACCACGGGCGCGCTGCTGGTCGTGGTGGCCGTCGCCGCGGCGCTCGCGGCGGCGCCGGCCGCGACCCGGGCCCGGTGCTGGCTGGCCGTCGGGTTGGGCGCGGCCGCCGTGCTCGGCGTCGGGCTGCTGCGCACCACCGCGCCCGGCACCCGGATGCTGCCGCAACTCGCCCTCAGCGCGGTGCTGCTGACCGGGGTCACCCTGCTGGCGTGGGACTGGCCGGGTGGCCGGCCGGACTGGGGACGGCAGGGGCTGGCCGCCCTCGCCGCGCTGGTCGGCCCCACCGCGATGATGGTCGTCGCCGCCCTGCTCACCATGACCCTGCGGATCGGCGCCCCGTTCACGGCCCTGGCCGGCAACAGCCCCATCAACTCCGCCGACTCCGACATCCTGTACTCCCTGGTCGGGGTGCTCGCCGGCCTCGGGATGGCGCTGCTGCTGGCCAACCGGCTGGCGTTCGCGGACGCTCCCGTCGCGGGCCGACCGGCCCGCCCACAGCCGTAGCGCCCGCACCACGCCGGGGCGCTACCGACGGTCGGGCTCCGGCCGGGTCGCCGGCGGAGGTTCGGCCGCGGGTAGGACGGCCCGCCCGGTCAGCCGCCAGTACTGCCGGCCTCCCTCGTCCCGCACCACCACCCCGATCCGCCCCAGTTCCCGGCGCAGCTCCCGGACGTCGTCGCGGCGGTCCTTCTCCACCGCCCGCTCCCGGGCCCGCAGCAGCGCGTCCGCCCCCTCCGGCAGCCCGGGCAGCCCGGCCACCCACAGCCGGTACGCGGCCCGGTGCGGATCCTCCTCCGCCCACGGCCAGCCGTGCGCCCGGAACGCCGACCGCAGCCGGTCGCGGGCCAGATCCGAGGTCTCCCGGACCAGTTCGCCCCCGTCGGTGTCGAGCAGGACCAGCTCCCGCCCGTCGACGAGGACGGCCCGGACCTCGTGCCGGGACACGTCCCGGTCCCGGCCGTCCCGCCGCAGGACGGCACGCTGCCCGTCGACCGTCACGGTGAGCCGCTCGGCGGTGCCCGCGCCGGCCAGCAGCAGCGCGGCCACGACCCCCACCGAGGCGGCGCCGATCGTCACGTGCGGCTGCGGCAGCCGGGACAGCGCCTCGAACAGGCCCCGCAGCGGCACCCACGGCAGGTCGGAGATCCAGCCCGCCGCGGAGCCGAGCAGCGCGCCCGCCCCGGCGCCGAGCAGGGGGAACCCGCCCCACATCACGACCAGGTCGGTCGCGCCGCCGCCGACCCTCGTGCCGGAGCGGCCGGCCATGGTCAGGCCACCTCGCGACGCAGCGTCCGGACGAGCCCGGCGGCCACCGGCACGGCCAGCCAGACCAGCAGCGACACTCCCAGTCGGGCCCACTGCTCGCCGGCCAGGGAACTGCTGAACAGGGGCTCCATGGTGCGGCCCGTGTCCAGCCAGCCGGCCGGCCCGCGCAGCGCCGGCACCAGTTCGCCGACGACCGACCACACGGTGGGCAGCAGCAGGTAGGTCACGATGGCCAGCGGCGTGTTGAGCAGCAGCAGCCCGAAACCGGCGCCCATCAGCACGTTGGCGACCTGGAAGACCACGGCGTTCAGCAGCAGCGCCTCGTCGAACTCCCAGCGCCCCGCGCCGCCGGTCGCGCCGGCGATCAGCGTGCCGGCCGCCGCGACCGTGAGGCTGGCCAGCACGGAGGCGAGCGCGGCCAGCACTACGGCGACCAGCTTCGCGACGACCACCCGCTCCCGGCGGGGTACGAGGGCGTACGTCACGAGCGCGGTCCGCTGCGACCACTCGGCGGTGATGGAGAGGATGCCCAGCACGGGCAGCAGTACCCCGACGGGTAGCAGCGACGGCACGAAGAAGCTCGCGAACGTCTGGTCCGCCGCGTCGGCGTAGATCAGCTGGAGGGTGACGATCACCGCGGTGACCAGCCCGATGGTGATCAGCAGCCACAGCCCGGCCCGGGTGTCGGAGAGCTTGCGCAGCTCCACCGCGGTCAGGCGGAGCAGGGACGGCCTCCGTACGCCCGGACGGTGCTCGGGCGCGACGGCGGGTGCCGTGGGTGCGGTCGTGGTGGTCACTTCCCGGCCTCCTTGGACGACTCGGCGGCGGTGAGGGACAGGAAGAGCTGCTCCAGCCCGCCGTCGTCCGGGCGCAGCTCGGTGAGGACGACCCCGGCGTCGGCGGCGGCCTGACCGACAGCCTCGCTGTCGGCGCGGACCACGAGCCCGTCGGTCGCCTCCCGGGCGCCGAGGCCGGCGGCGTCCAGAGCACGGCGCAGCGCCCCGGTGTCGCGGGCGCGCACCAGCGTGCCGCCGCCGGCGAGCAGTTCCGCCTTGTCGCCCTGGGCCACGATCCGGCCGCCCCCGATGACCACCAGCCGGTCCGCGACCGCCTCCACCTCGCGCAGCAGGTGGGAAGAGAGCAGCACCGTGCCGCCCCGGTCGGCGAAGTCGCGCAGCAACCCGCGCATCCAGAAGATCCCCTCAGGGTCCAGCCCGTTGGCCGGCTCGTCGAGGATCAGCACCCGCGGGTCGCCGAGCAGCGCCAGCGCCAGGCCGAGGCGCTGCCGCATGCCCAGCGAGTACGCGCGGACCCGACGCCGCGCCGCCGCGGCGTCCAGCCCCACGAGGTCGAGCTTCGCGCCCACCTCACGCCGGTCCAGCCCCATGGTCTGCGCGGCCACGGCCAGCGCCTCCCGGCCGGTCCGCCCGGCGTGCTGGGCCGAGGCGTCCAGCAGCACACCGACCTCCCGTCCCGGGTTGGGCAGGTCCCGGTAGGCCCGCCCGCCCACGCTGGCACGGCCGGCGGTCGGCGGGGTCAGCCCGCAGAGCATCCGGAGGGTGGTGGACTTGCCGGCGCCGTTCGGCCCGAGGAACCCGGTCACCGTGCCGGGCTCGCAGCGGAACGACACGTCGTCGACGGCTTGGTGCCGGCCGTACCGCTTGCTCAGGTTCTCCACGCTGATCATGTGTCGAGCCTGCTCGCGCCGCCCGGCCGCGCGCAGCGGCCGGCGGTCGGCGATCGCACCGACCTTGGTCGAGGCCCGGTGTCGACTTTGGTAGCTGGCTGCCGGCCACCGGCGCTGTCTAGCATGGGCGCGTGACCAGCGCCGTCGTGCCGGACCACCCGTGGCTGCTGCCCGGGGCGTTGAGCGTGCCGGTCGACCGGGCGCGGCCGCACCCGAGGCGAACCACCCGCGACTGGATCGTGGACGGCGTCGCCTTCCTGCTGTCGTTGTTCTGGGTCCTCGTGGTGACCGGGGACGCGACCGCGCCGGATCCGGAACTCGCCCCCCGGCTGCCGTACGACTGGATGATCGCGGCGGACGGTCTGGTCGGGCTGCTCTGCTGCGGGATGCTGTGGGTCCGCCGGCGCTGGCCGGTGGGGGTCGCGGTGGCCAGCCTGCCGTTCACGGCGTTCTCGATGGCCGGTGCGTTCCCGCTGCTGATCCTCTACTTCACCGTGGTGGTGCACCGGCGCACGGCGGTCGCGCTGGCCATCACCGCGGCCGGCCTCTGCACCAACTTCGCCTTCGCCTACCTGCGGCCCGAGCCAGACATGCCGTACTGGGTGTCCACGGCGTGGGGCGTCGTCATCAGTGTGACCGTGCTCGCGTGGGGGATGTTCGTCCGGGCGCGTCGGCAGCTCGTGGTGTCGCTGCGGGAGCGCGCCGAACGGGCCGAGGCGGAGCAGCAGTTGCGGGTGGCGCAGGCCCGCCAGCTCGAACGCACGCGGATCGCCCGGGAGATGCACGACGTGCTCGCGCACCGGATCTCGCTGCTCAGCCTGCACGCCGGCGCGCTGGAGTTCCGCCCGGACGCGCCCGCCGAGGAGGTCGCGAAGGCCGCCGGCGTGATCCGCGGCAGTGCGCACGCGGCCCTCCAGGACCTGCGCGAGGTGATCGGGGTGCTGCGCGCGGAGACCGACGCCGAGGAGGAGCCGGAGCGCCCGCAGCCCACCCTCGCGGACCTGCCGGCGCTGATCCAGGAGTCCCGCGCGGCCGGCGTCCGGGTCAACGCCACCGACCTGGTGGCCGCCCCGGAGTCGCTGCCCGCGGCGGTGGGCCGCAGCGCGTACCGGATCGTGCAGGAGGGGCTGACCAACGCGCGCAAGCACGCCCCCGGGGCCGTGGTGACCGTCGGCGTCTCCGGCGGCCCGGGTGCCGGGCTCACCGTCGAGATCCGCAACCGGTGGCCGATCGGCGGGGTGACCGACGCGGAGATCCCCGGCGCCGGCACCGGCCTGGTCGGGATCAGCGAACGGGTCACGCTGGCCGGCGGCCGGCTGGAGTACGGGCGGGACGACGCGGGCGACTTCCGGCTGGCCGCGTGGCTGCCGTGGCCGGCGGCATGAGCGGCGCCGACGGGGCCGGTCCGGCGCCGGGCGCGACCCCCCGGGTGCCCCCGGCCGGCGGCGACGGGCCGGGCACGCCGGACCGGCCGGTGCGGGTGCTCGTCGTCGACGACGACCCGCTGGTCCGGGCCGGGCTGTCGATGATCCTCGGCGGCGTACCGGACCTGCGGGTCGTAGGGGAGGCCGCCGACGGCGGGGAGGTGCCGGCGGCGGTCGCCGCCGGCCGGCCCGACGTGGTGCTCATGGACATCCGAATGCCCCGCCTGGACGGGCTGGCCGCGACCGAGGCGCTGCGGAAGCTGCCGGACCCGCCCGAGGTGCTGGTGCTGACCACCTTCCACGCCGACGAGCAGGTGCTCCGGGCACTGCGTGCCGGCGCGGCCGGTTTCCTGCTCAAGGACACTCCGCCCGCCGAGATCGTGCAGGCGGTACGCCGGGTGGCAGCGGGGGAGGCGACCCTGTCCCCGGCGGTCACGCGCACGCTGATCGCCCACGTCACCGGCGCCGTACCGGCCGCCGGCCCGGACCCCAGGCGGGAACGCGCCCTGCGGCTGCTCGACGTGCTGAGCGAACGGGAGCGGGAGGTCGCCGTCGCGTTGGGCCGGGGGCGGACCAACGCGGAGATCGCGGGCGACCTGCACATGAGCGTGGCGACCGTGAAGGCCTACGTCTCGCGCCTGCTGACCCGCCTCGACCTCAACAACCGGGTGCAGGTGGCGCTGCTCGTGCACGACGCCGGCCTGGTCTGACCCGGTCTTTGCCAGTATCGGGGTGTGGGCTGCTTCGTGGGGCGGGCGCGGGACCTCGCCCGGCTCGACGACCTGCTGGACGGGGTGCGCCGCGACGACCGGGCGGATCGTCCGGGCCGGGTCGTGTTCCTGCGTGGCCGCCCGCAGGTGGGCAAGTCGCGGTTGGTGGAGGAGTTCCTGACCCGGTCCGGCGTCCCGTACCTGTACTTCACCGCCTCGGCGCAGCCCACCCCGGCGGCCGAACTCGCGCTGTTCGTCGAGGCGGCGGCCCGGTCGACCCTCCCCGGGGCCGATCTGTTCGAGGCTCCGGTCCCGCACACCTGGGACGCCGTGCTCGCCCTGCTCGCCGACGCGCTGCCGGCCGACCGGCGCGCCGTCGTCGTCCTGGACGGGATGCCCCACCTCGCCGCCGCCGACCCGAGCTTCGAGGGCACCCTGCGGACGGCGTTCGACCGGCACCTGTCCCGGCGGCCGGTCCTCGTGGTCGGTGTGGGGTCGGACGTCCCGGCGATGGAGGCGCTCACCGCCGTCGGCCGGCCGTTCCATCGCTGCGCGGAGGAGGTGGTCGTGGCGCCGCTGACCCCAGCCGAGGTGGGTGACGTGCTGGACCTCCCGGCCGCGGACGCCCTCGACGCCTACCTGGTCTGCGGCGGCCTGCCGCTGGTCGTCGACGAGTGGCCATCGGGCACCCCGCCGCAGGCGTACCTGACGCAGGCGGTCGCCGACCCGACCTCGGCGCTCGTCGTCGGCGGTGAGCGGTCGCTGGCGGCCGACCACCCCGCGCAGTCCCAGGTCGGGTGGGTGCTGCGGGCGATCGGCGGCGGCGCGCGGACGTTCTCACTGATCGAACGGGCCTCCGGGGGCCTTCCGCAGGCGTCGCTCACCCGGGCGCTCCGGACGCTCACCGAGCAGCGGGCGGTCGAGGCGGACCTGCCGCTGTCCGTGCGCGCGTCGCGGGAGACGCGGTACACCCCGACCGATCCGCACCTGCCGTTCTGGACGGCGTTCCTCGGCCCGCACCTGGCCGAGGTGGAGCGCGGTAGGGCGGACCTGACCCTCGACCGCATCGCCGCGGCCTGGCCGGACTGGCGCGCGCGGGCCGTCGAGCCGCTCGTCCGCGAGGCCCTGCGCCGGCTGCCCCCGGACCGGCTGCCCCCGGGCACCGCCGAGGTGGGCGGTTACTGGACGAGGGCCAGCGACATCGAGGTCCCGCTCGTGGGCGCCGACCGTGCGCCCGTCGCCGGGCGGATCACGTTCGTCGGCGCGATCAGCTGGCGGGATGACCGGCCGTTCGACGAGGACGACCTTTGGCGGCTGCTCCAGCGAAGGGCCTGGCTCCCGGGCGCGGACGAGGGGACGCTGCCGGTCGCGGTCTCCCGCGGCGGGGTGGTCGCCGGCGGTGTCCGGAGCATCTCGCCGGAGGAGCTGCTGGCCGCGTACCGGGATTGAACTTTCGGTCGGCGGCGGCCGTACCACTGGCCGAGGATGCGGGTGCGGCGGGCCCGCCGCACCCCTGCCGAGCTGCGGGAGGCCTGCCGTGCGTGTTGGTGAGCAGTCGACGGATCCCATCGACCAGGTGTTGGGGGAGGTGCCGGTGCCGGCACCGCTGACCCCCGAGGACGTACGGCTCGCGGTGCGGGCGGTGGTGGTGCACGCCGCGGAGGAGTGGCCGGCCGGGCCGAAGTGCCGCAACGACGGCGCCACCTACCCGTGCCGGCTCCACCGCTGGGGCCGGCGGGTGCTGCTCGCCCACGGGCTCAACGACCGCCAGGTCGACGCGCTGATCCGGCACGGCAATCCCTTCGTGCACGTGCCCTTCCCGTTCACCGCCACCGGCCCGGCCCAGCCCGCCCGCCCCGCCGCCTTTCCGCCGCAGCGTCCGGCCGACCGGGGTGTGCCACCGGTCCGCGGCCAGGCCGCCCGGGTGGTGCCGCCGGGCGTACGGCCGGTGGTGAACGCCGCCGGCACCGGCCATCCGGCGCCCGCCGCCGCTCCGCGCTGGCCCCGGGCCAGCTGAGCGCGGGCGCACCCGCCGGCCCGGCCCGGGCCAGACGGCGCCGCCCGGCCCGGGGCAGGCAGACGCCGGCCCGGGCCGGGCAGGAAGACGCCGACCCGGCGCGGACCCCCCACACCCCGCGCCGGGCCGGCGTCGCACCGGTGACCCGGTCAGCGGATCCCGCAGTCCGGGGCGGACCAGGTCGTCGTGTTCGGGGCACCGTCGCTGTTGTTCTCCCGTCGCGAGTCGACGTGGATGTGGTCGTCGTGGTCGGGGTAGCCCGGCCCGAAGATGCCGCTGAACCCGTTGTTGCGGGCCGCCCGGCCCACCTCGCACAGCGAGGAGGTGCGGGACACCACGTCCGCGGCGGTGCCGTAGAGGTGCTGGCTGTCGGACGCGCCGCCGACCTGGTTGTTGCAGGACCGGCTGCGGAAGCCGCTCGTGACGTAGAGCGGCTTGTCGCCGAGGCTGCGCCGCAGCGCCTCCAGCTTCCACATGGTGCGCAGCGCGTTCTGCCGGGTCTCGGTGGCCGACACGGGGCCGCCGCTGAACCCGCCCTGGCCGCATCCGCCGTCCAACTCGTTGTAGCTGAAGTGGCGTGGCGTGCAGTCGTTGTCCTGCAGCTCGTACAGCTTCGCGTACGTCTCGGGGCCGGCCACGCCGTCCACGCGCAGCCCGTACGCCTGCTGGAAGCGCCGCACGGCCGCCGCGGTCTTGGGACCGAAGATGCCGTCGTTCTCCACGATGTCCCGGTTACCGGCCCAGCCCGCGACGCGGACCTGCAACTGGCGCACGTCGGCGCCGGAGCGCCCCTGGTAGAGGTTGCGGGTCCAGGTGTAGCAGCCGTCCGCGTGGGCCGCTGGCGCGGCGACCACCGCGGCGATCGCGGCGCCCGGCAGCGCCAGGGCGAAAGCGACGGCAGCCCGCTTCAGTGTGTTTACGCGCACAGAAGTCCTCCCGATAGGAGCGTGAATGGGGTGGCCTCCAGGACATCGACCGGGACGTCCCGCTATTTCCACCCTGGCATCTGTCGGTAGGGTTGGTGGCGATTAACGAGAATCGTCCTCATGATTCACGGTTCCTGGGTAGTGACTGTGAATTCGGCTGATTCGGCAAACAGCCATTTCCGCCAAAGTGGTCGCGAGAAGTGCGAAACGGCATCTAACGTCCCGGAACACCCCACCGAGGGTGATGTCCTCCGACGGCGGTGAGCCGGTAACGTCAGCCCCCGGGCTGGCGTACACGCGGAGGTGGACGTGGCGCGGGGAGGCGTCTTCTGCGTCGAGGGTCAGTGGCACCGCGACCTCAACGACCGGGGCTCGGTGCTGCCCACGCTCGAACTGCTCGAGCGGCTCGGCAAGATCCGGTTCATCCACAAGGACGCGGCGACCCGGGACGAGTTGTTCTACTTCCTCGACCGCTGGCTGCTCAAGCAGTACGCCGACCACCGGGTCGGTTTCTTCGCCATGCATGGCGAGCCGAGCCGGCTCTGCCTCACCGACTGGGACTCGGTCCCGCTGTCCGAGGTCGCCGACCTGATGGCCGGCCGCTGCGAGGGCCGCCGCCTCTACTTCGGCAGTTGTTCCGTGCTGCGCGCCTCCGATGCCGCGTTGCGCGAATTCCTCGACGTGACCGGAGCGGCCCTGATCTGCGGTTTCACCCGCGATGTCGACTGGGTCGAATCGGCCGCGTTCGAAACGGTGCTGCTCGACGTACTGGCCAACGGGCAGCGGCACAACGCCGCGGAACTCCGGATGGGCTCGGCGCACTGGGCGCCGCTCGCGTCGTATCTCGGGTTCCGGGTGATCTATGCCAACGGCCGCGCCTGGCGGCCCTCGGTCCGCCCCCGGGTGCCCGCCCAGCAGGGCGCGGAGCGACCGGCCGCCCGCCCGTCCTGAGGCCGGCCGTCCCCGCCGGGCCGGCCGGGGCCGGGCGCCTCCGCCGGGCCCGGCGGCGCGCCTGGTAGAAACGAGCCGTGGCACGCAGCATCGCGACGAACACCAGGGTCGACCGTGACGGCCTCGTCGACTTCCTCCGGTCCCGGCACCGGGTGGTGCTCATGACCACCCGCGCCGACGGCCGACCCCAGTCCTCCCCGGTCACCGCGGGCGTCGACACCGCCGGCCGGCTGGTGATCTCCACCTACCCCGACCGGGCCAAGGCGACCAACGTGCGCCGCGACCCCCGCGTCTCGGCGTGCGTCCTCTCGGATGACTGGAACGGGCCGTGGGTGCAGATCGACGGCACGGCCGAGGTGCTGGACCTGCCCGAGGCGCTCGAACCGCTGGTCGAGTACTTCCGGTGCATCTCGGGCGAGCACCCGGACTGGGACGAGTACCGCGCGGCCATGGTGCGCCAGGGCAAGTCGCTGATCCGGGTGACCATCGACGCCTGGGGTCCGATCGCCACCGGCGGCTTCCCGGCCCGGCTGGCCGACTGAGCGCGCCCCGGCGGAGGGGGCTCAGTACGCGACGGTGAACCGCTGGTTCTCGTGCCGCGGGTTCTCGATCTCGTCGACGATCGCCACCGCCAGGTCCTCGTAGGTGAGCACCGACCGGCCCTGCGCGTCCGTGACCGGCTGGTCCGTGCCGGTGCGGTAGTGCCCGGTCCGCTCGCCGGGGTGGAACTCCAGCGGCGGCGGGGAGACGTACGTCCAGGTCACCCCGTCCGCCTGGCTGCGGTAGTAGTCCAGGGCGTCGGCCTGCCCCTGCGCCGAGTCCCGGTACGACTCCGGAAAGTCCGGCTCGTCCAGGTAACGGGTGCCCTTCGGCGTGAGCAGCGTCGACCCGCCGCCGAGGTGGATGATCCGCGGCGCGTCCGGCATGCCGCGCAAGGTGCCGACCAGGGCCTGCGCCGCGTCGAGCCAGAGCCCGCGCTCGCCGCCGCCGATGGCCACCACCAGCACGTCCGCCTCCGGGGCCAGCTCGCGCACGCTGCGCTCGCTCGTGGCGTCCCCGGTGACCACCTGCACACCGGCCGGCAGGTACGACGTGGCCTCGGGACGGCGTACCGCGGCGGTGACCCGGTGCCCCCGGTCGACCGCCTCCGCGGCGACGCGGGACCCGGCGGTGCCGCCCGCGCCGAACACGACGATGTTGCTCATGACCGCCTCCCGCCGGACGTAGCCCCGCCACCAGGCTATTGACCGGGCCGGCCGGCCGGTGCCGTTACCCGAAGAACCCGCCCCGGGCCGGTTGCCGTCCCGGCCGGCTCAGTCGACGAGGGCGGAGTAGACGAGCTGGCGCAACTGCGGCCGGATCGGGTACGTGCTGGAGGGCATGAGCTGGGTGAAGAAGAGCGCGGTGATCTCCTCGACCGGGTCGACCCAGAAGGCCGTGCTCGCCACCCCGCCCCAGTAGTACTCGCCGACGCTGCTCGGCACCCGGCTCGGGATCGGGTCGTCGACCACCGCGAACCCGAGGCCGAACCCGATGCCGTCGAGGGTCGTCTCCGCGAACCCGCCGGTGGACAGCGTGCCCAGGTCCTGCCCGCCGGGCAGGTGGTTGCGGGTCATGAAGCGCACCGTGCGGGACCCGAGCAGGCGCGCCCCGTCGTACTCGCCGCCGCGCAGCAGCATCTGGGTGAACCGGTGGTAGTCGGCCGCGGAGGAGATGAGGCCGCCGCCGCCGGAGAGCAGGGTCGGCTTCTGGTACGCGAGGGCGCCCAGCTTGTCGTACCGCATGGCCCGCCCGGTGCGCGGGTCGGGCGCGTACAGCGCGGCCAGGCGGACCGCGTCGTCGCCCTCGACGTACCACCGGGTGTCGGTCATGCCGAGCGGCCGGAAGATCCGGTCGGCGAAGAAGGCGTCCAGGCTCTGGCCGGAGACCACCTCGACGAGCCGGCCGAGCACGTCGGTGGCGACCGAGTAGCCCCAGGCCGTGCCGGGCTGGAAGAGCAGCGGCAGCTGGCCGAACGCGGCACACGCCCCGGCCAGGTCGACGTCGGAGGGCGGGTAGAGGTCGTAGCCGGCGGCCCGGTAGAGGCCGTCGACCACCGAGGTCTGCATGAAGCCGTACGTCAGGCCGGAGGTGTGGGTGAGCAGGTGCCACACCCGGATCGGCTCGACGGCCGGCACTGTGTACGGCTTGAGCGTCGAGCCCTTCGAGTAGACGCGCAGGTCGGCGAACTCGGGCAGCCAGCGGCTGATCTCGTCGGTCAGCTCGAACCGGCCCTCCTCCCAGAGCATCATGGCGGCGACCGAGGTGACCGGCTTGGTCATCGAGTAGATGCGCCAGAGGGTGTCGCCCTCGACGGGGGCGCCCGACTCCCGGTCGCGCAGCCCGCGGGCGCTGGAGTGGACCACCTCGCCGCGCCGCGTCACCACCGCCTGCCAGCCGGCGAGCCGGCCGTCGTCGACGTACCTGCCGAAGTGCTCGTCGATCCGCGCCAGCCGCGCCGGGTCGAAGCCGATCTGGTCCGGGTCGATGCTCCGCGCCACACTCACGCCGCCGAACCTACTCGCCGGTCCGCCCCGGCCGGAAGTGCCGCCGTCCACACATGTCGGGGCCCACGGATAGCCTGGCCCGATGCCGGAACCGACCGAGGACGTCACCTTCCGCCGCGAGGACTGGTACGCCGAAGACCTCGCCGACCGCCGCTTCACCCGCTGCGAGTTCTTCGACGTCGACCTCACCGAGGCGGTCAGCCGCGGCGCGGTGTTCACCGAGTGCACCTTCGGCAACGTCCGGTTCAACGCGTCCCGGCACACCGACTCGGCCTTCACCCGCTGCACGTTCACGCGCTGCAACCTCTTCGAGGCCGAGTTCACCGGCTGCAAACTGGTCGGCAGCACGTTCGCCCAGTGCGACCTGCGCCCCCTGACCGTCACCGGCGGCGACTGGTCGTTCGTCGCGTTGCCCGGCGCCGACCTGCGGGGCGTACGCCTGAGCGACGTGCGGATGCGCGAGGCGGACCTGACCGGCGCGAACCTCACCGAGGCCGTGGTGACGGGCGTCGACCTCTCGGCGGCCCAGCTGCACAGTTGCCGGTTGAGCGGGGCGGACCTGCGCGGCAGTGACCTGAGCGCCCTCGACCCGCTGACCGTGGAGCGGGCCCGCGCGATCATCGACGGCGAGCAGGCCGTGCTGATGGCGCAGGCACTCGGCTTCGAGGTGGCCTGAGCGGACAGGCCGGCACGGGCCCGCGGAAAATCGGACCGTCCCTGTCAGGTTTGCCTGCCAGAGTGGACCGCATGGCATGGTGGTCCGACCTCGTCAACGAGCAACCCGAGTTCGCCGAACGCGTACGCACCCGGTTCGCGGTGCGCAAGCACGGCACCATGGCGACCCTGCGCCGCGACGGTTCCCCCCGGATCAGCGGCACGGAGTTCGACTTCGACGCCGAGCACCTGCGGCTGGGCAGCATGGCCGGTGCGCGGAAGGCCATGGACCTGCGCCGCGACCCACGGGTGGCGCTGCACTGCCCGACCGAGGATGCGCCCGACGACCCGACCGCGTGGGAGGGGGACGCGAAGATCAGCGGTGTCGCCCACGAGGACCCGCCGGGTGAGGACGGCTCGCACCGGTTCCGGATCGAGGTGACCGAGGTGGTGCTGACCCGCGTCGGGGACCCGCCGGACCATCTGGTCATCGAGAGCTGGCATCCCGACCGGGGCCTGCGCCGCCGCGAGCGACGCTGACCTGCGCGCCCGCCCCGCGGCCCGTTCCGTCCCCCGGCGGAGCGGGCCGTCCGTGGGTCGGGGCGCGATTCCGCTTCGCGTCGATCTCGGCTACCTTGCCGTAGCAGACCGGACAACTGGACCCGTCCGGCGCTGAATCGGGCCGGCCGTCTGGCGCCGTGCGCGTGATGCGCGGCGCGGCACCGGGCCGGGTGCGGTGGGGAACGGAGGGCCGGTGGCGGAGGACGACTCGACCCGTACGGGCGCCGGTGAGTCCGGTCGGAGGTCCGCCCATCGCGCGCCCACTCCCGCCCGGCACCGGTCGGCCGCCGGGTCCGCCGCCGGGGCGTTGGTGCGGCGGTGGCTCGTTCCGCTGCGCCGGCACCGGTGGGCCACGGCCGCCGGGCTCGCGGCGCTGGTCTGCCTCTGCGCCGCCGTGGCGTACGTCGGCACCCGCCCGGAGGGCGCGTCCGAGCCGGCCACGGGCGTGCCCGCCGGCGCCGGGCGCCCGACCGGTTTCCCGCCGATCGAGGCGCACCGGACCGACACCGGACCGGCCAGTCCGGGCCTGCGACCCCGGCAGCGCCCGCCGTCGGTCAGCCCGACCCCGTCGCCCACCGGGACGACTCCCGCGCCGCCGCTGCTCACCGTGACGCAGGGGGAGATCCCGGCCCACGTCGACCTGACCGGCGCCGGGCCACGCGACTGGGTGCACTGGGGCCTGCGTGGGGCGGACTCGACGGTCCGGAAGCGGAACGGGTCCGGCGAGATCGTGGACGAGGGCGGTCCCGGCGCGCGGGGCGGCTGGGACGGCAACCAGGAGCTGTTCGGCTGGCGCGACGGGGCCGCGGTCCCGGCGGTCGACGGCACCTCGACCGGCGTCTACACCTGTGGTGCCGGCAACGGCTTCGCGCTGGCCGTCGCCGGCGACGGCGAGCTGCGCACCGTACGCCTCTACGCCGGACTCTGGATGGCGCGGGGCCGGCTGGACGCCCGCCTCTCGGTGGGCGGCCCGACCACGACGCTGCGCATGGAGGACCCGCACACCAGCCGCAGCGCCGAGTTCACCCTGCGGTTCCGTGTCCCGAAGGGCGCCCGCCTCCTCGTCACCTGGACCGCCGAGGCGGTGTTCAGCCAGGACTGCGGCAACGTCGGCCTCCAGGCCGTCGCGCTGCGCTGACCACCGGCCGGAGCGGGGGTAGCGTGGGCATCGACCGAGGAAGATCGGAAGGGAGCCCGATGACGTCGCGCGAGGACGTGCTGGACAGCCCCACGAACTGGGTGGCCGGGCACATCCGCCGGTACGTGGAGACCGACGGTGCCGAGGGCCACGAGTGGCGGCCCGGAGTGTTCACCCTGCTGCTCACGACCCGGGGGCGGCGCAGCGGGAAGCTGCGCCGGACCGCCCTCATCTACGGCCGCGACGGGGAGGACTACCTGGTCGTGGCCTCGCAGGGCGGTGCGCCGGAGCACCCGGCCTGGTACCTGAACCTCATGGCGGATCCGCAGGTCGAGGTGCAGGTGGGCGCCGAGCGGTTCACCGCCCGGGCCCGAACGGCCACGGCCGAGGAGAAGCCCCGGATGTGGGCGACGATGGCGGCGATCTGGCCGGCGTACGACGACTACCAGGCCCGGACGGACCGGGAGATCCCGGTGGTCGTGCTGGAACGCGCCTGACGGGTCGCCCGCGGGCGTGGCGGGTCGTTCATCTGCGGGACAGTTTGTCCGTCGGCCGGTGTGCACGGCGACGTAACTTTCTGCTGACCCGGTCCGACCATCCTGTGTGGAGGATTGAGCAGATGAGCAGCAGCACCGCCCACCGCGCCCGTACCGCCGCCCCGAGCAGTGCCGGGGAGGCGTCCGCCGAGGTGCTCCGGGAGATCCCGCTGCCGCCGTACGTCACCGGTGAGGACGCCCAGTTCGCGGTGCGGGCGGTGGTGGTCCACGCGCCCCGGCGCTGGTCCGGCGGAACGGTCTGCCGCAACGACGCGAGCCCGCATCCGTGCCGGCTGCACCGCTGGGGCGCCCGGGTGCTGGCGCTGCGCGGGCTGGAGGACGCCGACATCGCGGCGCTCATCGAGCGCGGCGACCCGGCGGCCCCGCTGCCGCCCCGCGGCGCCTGACCGGCGGGCCCCCGCCACGCCGAGTGGCAGGGGCCCGCGCGGCCGCCCTCAGCAGGCGATCGGCTTGACCCAGGAGCACTCGACGTCCTCCGGCGCCGGTGCCGACGAGGGCGCCGCGGGCGGTGCCAGCTTCGCGGTGCTCACGCTCTTCTCGCTGTACGAGGCCAGCGCGATCGCGATCTGGTCCTCCAGCCCCTTCACCGACGAGGCCAGGTAGTTGTTCAACAGGATCGAGAAGGCCAGCACCCGGCCGTCGGCGTCGGTGGCGTAGCCGGAGAGGCCGGAGACGCCGGTGAGGCTGCCGGTCTTGGCGTGCACCCTGCCCGCCGCCGGAGTGCCCTGCATCCGGCTGCGCAGCGTGCCGCCCACGAAGCGCTCGGGCTGCCCGGCGATGGGCAGCGCCGCGTACCAGGTGTCGAACCAGGGCTCGCTGCGGACGGCGGCCAGCAGGTCGACGAACTCGCCCGCCGGTACGAGGTTGCGCCGGGACAGGCCGGAGCCGTCCCGCTGCCGCAGCGTGCCGGTGTCCATCCCGGCGTCCGCCACGTACCTGGTGATCGCCG
The DNA here is from genome assembly GCF_003626655.1 of Micromonospora costi. Taxonomy (GTDB): domain Bacteria; phylum Actinomycetota; class Actinomycetes; order Mycobacteriales; family Micromonosporaceae; genus Micromonospora; species Micromonospora costi. Next base: position 1,339,302 of record NZ_RBAN01000001.1, on the reverse strand, counting down.
CGAGCCCGGCCGACCAGGTGCCCGACCCGGACACCACCCGGCCGATCTCCTTGGTCAGCACCTCGGCGTGCCCGTTGTTGGAGAGCTTGAGGAACGGCACCATGAGCTCGGCGAGCGGCATCGAGTCGTGGCGCGCCACGGGGGCCGTCCCGGCTGGTGTGGCCTGGCCGAGCACCGTCCGGCCGAGCACCCGTACGCCGTGCCGGCTCAGCGCCGACCGGAACACGTCGGCGGCGTAGCCGGTCGGCTCCCAGACGGTCACCCAGTCGCTGGCCGGGTCGTCACCCGCCGCGATCTGACCGGTGACCACGATCGTGTTGCTGCCGTGCTCCCGCTCGAAGGAGATCGACGTCTCCCCGCCGGCGACCGTGGTCGCGCGGTTGTCGAAGCGCAGGTAGCCGGTCGGTGGGGTGGTGGTGATCACCGGCTTGGCGCCGGCGCGGGCACCCGGCGCCGCGTGGACGATCACCGTGCCCGCGTCGTAGTCGGTGTCCGGCGCGACGGTCAGCGCGGATACCTGGGCCGCGTAGTACCAGGGCTCGTCGTCCCAGGTCCAGTCCGGCCCGAGCCGGGTCCGGTCGTAGCGGGTGTCGTCCGCGACGAGGTTGCCGACGACCACCCGGACGCCCTGGGCCGCCACCTGCGCGGCGAGAGCGTCGTAGTCGGCCGCGAGCATCGTGGGGTCGCCGCCGCCGCGCAGGTAGAGGTTGCCGGCGACGCGGTCCGCCTGCCGCTGGCCGCTGGCCCGTACGTCGGTGGTGAACCGGTGCTGCGGCCCGAGCAGCGCCATGGCGGCCGTGGACGTGAGCAGTTTGGTGTTGGAGGCGGGCACGAGCCGGCGGTCGCCGTTGCGGTCGTAGAGGGTCTCGCCGGTGGCGGTGTCCGCCACGACCACCGACGCCTGGGCGCCGGCCAGCGCGGGGTTGGCGAGGATCGCGTCGATGGTCGCGTTCAGGCGGGTCACGGCGGGCGCGGGGGCCTCGGCGGTGGCGCCGGGAGCACCAGCGGTGGCCGCGGCCGCGACGAGCGCCACCAGCGCGAGCGTCCGGGGGAAGAGACGACGATGCATGCCGGAATGCTGTCACGAAGGTAATCGCCAGAGAAGAACCTCGCGCGAAGGTTTTCTCCATGCGCCGATGTCGGACGGGGGATCTTCCGCCCGGGATCAGGCCCGCTCGGCGGCTCGGTCCTCACCGGGGCCGGGCCGGGTCGACCCGACGATCAGCGGCGCTACCAGGGCGGCCAGCGCCCCGCCGAGCAGCGGGAAGACGATGAACACCCACAGTTGTCCGAGCGCGGCGCCCCCTTCGAAGACCGCCGGGCCGAAGGACCGCGCGGGGTTGACCGACGTGCCGTCCAGGGTGACGGCGACCAGGTGAACCGTGGCGAGGGCCAGCCCGATGGCGGCCCCGGCGGCCGCCCGGTACTCGGTCCGGCTGGTCACCACCAGGACGACCAGCACGAACAGGAAGGTCAGCACGGTCTCCAGCAGGGCCGCGCCGCCCAGATTGATGTTGGCGCCGTAGCCGTTGCTGCCCAGGGCGCCCGTCTGGTCCGCCACGCCACCCCAGCGGGTCAGCACCCAGAGGAGAAAGGCGGCGACGGTCGCCCCGGCGAGCTGGGCGATCCAGTAGGCCACCGCCCCCGGCAGCGAGACCTTGCCGGAGAGCAGCACGCCGAGGGTGACGGCCGGGTTCACGTGGCTGCCCGAGAGGGGGCCGATCGTGTAGACCAGCGCCAGCATGACGAAGCCGAAGGCGAGCGCGACCACCACGACGCCGCCGTCGACCCGGGCCGCGACCGCGCTGCCCACGCCCATGAAGACCAGCAGCAGGGTACCGACGAACTCGGCGATGTACCGGCGGGCGTCTCTCATGGGACCCAGCCTAGGGATGATCGGGGCGGATGCGGACGAAATGGTAGTGCTGCTGTGAGCGGGGAGACGACGGTGCGGGGCATCGGCGCGGTGGCATCCGTTGTTGCAGACGGTGTGGACACGCACTCGGTCGACGTGGTGGTGATCGGGGCCGGCCAGGCCGGTCTCTCCGCCGCGTACCACCTGCACCGGACCGGATTCGCCCCCGGAACCGGCTTCGTCGTCCTCGACGCCGACGACGGTCCGGGCGGCGCGTGGCGGCACCGCTGGCCCACGCTGACGGTGGACCGGGTGCACGGCTTCCACGACCTGCCCGCCATGCCCTTCCCCGACGCCGCGCCCGACCGGTCGGCCGCGGAGGTGGTGACCGGCTACTTCGCGGCGTACGAGCACGAGTTCGCGCTGCCGGTGCGACGCCCGGTCCGGGTCGAGGCGGTCCACTCGCTGCCTGACGGCCGGCTGGAGGTCCGTACGGACGGCGGGATCTGGGTCGCCCGGGCCCTCATCAACGCCACGGGCACCTGGAGCCGGCCGTTCTGGCCGCACTACCCCGGCCGGTCGGAGTTCCGGGGGCGGCAACTGCACACCGCCGACTACCGGGGACCGGACGAGTTCGCGGGCCGCCGGGTGGTGGTGGTCGGCGCGGGCACCTCCGCCGTGCAACTCCTCGGCGAGATCTCCGCCGTCGCCGCCGGGACGACCTGGGTCAGCCGGCGTCCGCCCGACTTCCGCGAGATCGAGTTCACCAGCGAACACGGCCGTGCCGCGGTCGCCCTGGTCGAGGCCCGCGTCCGGGAAGGCCGGCCGCCCTCCAGCGTGGTCGGGGTGACCGGCCTGCCGGTCACCGCCGAGGTGCGCCGCCTGCGCGAGCAGGGCGTGCTGGACCGGCTACCCATGTTCGACCGGATCACGCCCGACGGGGTGGCCTGGGACGACGGCCGCTTCGTACCCGCCGACACGATCCTGTGGTGCACCGGCTTCCGTGCCGCGCTCGACCACCTGGCCCCGCTGAAACTGCGCGGACCCGGGGGCGGGATCGTGATGGACGGCACCCGGGTGGTCGCCGACGACCGCATTCACCTGATCGGGTACGGACCGTCCGCGAGCACCATCGGCGCCAACCGTGCGGGCCGCGCGGCGGTGCGGGAAATTCGCGCGCTGCGCGCCCGGGACACCGTTCTCCACCGAGGGGCGTCTATTTGACGGATGGCCGCGGGGCGGGCACCGTAGGCGGAGAGGGGCACTTCTGACCTGCCCCGACGAGCCGGCGACCCGACACGCGCCGGCCGACCGTCTCCGACGTGCAGCCGGACGCGGGCCGATCACTGGTCTGCGCCGTTCCGACCGCGATACGCGAAGATCCACGAGGAGTTCCCCATGCTCACCATGACCGACAACGCCGTCCTGGTCATCCGCGACCTCGCCAACCAGCAGGACGTCGCAGAGGACGGCGGGGTGCGCATCGCCGCGGACGCCCAGGCGGGCTCCCTCACCGTCGAGCTGGTCTCCGAGCCCGTGCAGGGGGACCACGTGGTGGACAACCAGGGCGCCCGGATCTTCCTGGACCACGACGCCGCCGAGATCCTGGGCGACGCCTCGGTCGACGCGACCGTCGACGACGACGGCATCGTGCAGTTCGGCTTCACCGAGAAGCAGTAGTCCTCAACCGGCGCGCCGCGTCTCACCGCGCTGCGGCCGGGCCGGCCGGTGCCGGTCCGGCAGGTCGGCCGCGTCCCGCCAGGAACCGGGCCGCCCGTCGCGTCCGGGGCGCCGCAGCGCCGTCAGCACCTGCGCGAGGTGGTGCGACGTGCTCCACGCCGTCCAGTTGCTGCTCGACCCGGCGCCCGCGACCCGGCGGGCCCGGCGCAGGATCTCGTGGTCGCCCCACGAGAACGCCGCGCCGGCGGCCGGCCAGTGTGGCGCGGACACCAGCGTGCGGCACAGATCGGCGACGCGGTCGTCGCCCCGCCCGCCCCGCCGCGACCAGCGGTAGACCCACCAGTCGCCGTCGGTCGTGTAGCACATGGTGGGCAGCCGGTCGGCCGCCTGCCCCGCGCCGGCCTGCGCGGACCCGATGCCGTAGTCGCCGTACCGCACCCCGAGGTCCGCGAGGCACTGCCAGAGGAGCCAGTCCCAGCGCTCCAGTCGGACCGGCTCGTCGACGGGGAGCCGGGCGAGGCTCGGCGGCAGACCGCCGGCCGCCACGGTCACCGACCGCCACGCGTACCGGCGGGCCCACCCCAGAAGCCGGCGGATCCGCGGCTCGGCCTGCCGCACGTCGGCGGGGCAGCACACGTCACCCGCGTCCACGAGCAGGTCGCACTGCTCGGGCGCCAGCCGGGTGAACCGCCAGACCCGCTCCACCGCTGACGTGGTGGCGTCCGGGCCGGCGCGGTCCCGCCCGGCCCGGAGCCGGATGAGCGCGCGGCCCGCGTACGCCCGGGCCGCCGCGCCGTGGGCCACGAGCCGGCGCTCGCCGTCCGCGAGCCCGATCACCGGCACCAGGGGTACGCCCCAGCGGACCAGCTCGGTCTCGCGCGACTCGGGCAGGGCGGTGACGTCGACGGCCGGGAGCAGCCCGGTGGGCAGTCGTGCGAGGGTGTCCGGTGTGGACCGTTCGGTCGTGTCGACGTGCAGGATCGGTGTGACCAGCGGGGCGGCGGTGACGTCGAGGTGGCCCAACGCCTCGAGCTCGCCCCGCCGGGTGGCGAGGATGGGGCGGTAGACCGGATCCGCCGCCCGACCGTCGTGGGCGGGCACCATAGTTCAATGTAGGCGGACGAGGCCCCGCGGGACAGGGCCGATCGATCGGACGGCCGACACCGACCGGCCCACCGCCCTCGTGGGCGGTGGGCCGGGCCGCGGGTCAGTCGTCGTCGCGGTCGTCGTCACCGTGGTGCCGGTCGTCGTCGTCACGGTCGTCGTCCGAGCCGTCGTGGTGGCGGCCGTCGTCGTCACCGTCGTCGTCGCGGTCGACGCGGAGCACCGCGCCGCTGTCCCGGTCGACGTCGACGTCGTGCTCGACCCCGCCGGTCACGATCTCCACGCTCCACACCGGGCGCCCGTGCTCCTGCTCGGCCTCGATCTCCACGATCCGGCCACCGCCGACCCTCGCGAGGGCGATCTCGCCGGCCCGCTGCAAGCCGACCCGCTCGCCGCCGGCCGGTGCGCCGGTCGTCGTGCCACCGGTCGTCGGAGTGCCGCCGGGCGTGCCGCTGGTGGCGCTGTCGTCCGGCGTCGCGCTGTCGTCCCGCGTCGCGCTGTCGTCCGGCGTACCCCTGGTGGCGCTGTCGTCCGGCGTGCCCGGCGCGGTCGGGGCGACCGTGGCGGCGGCGAGGGTGGTGCCGCGGTTCCGCTCGTCGTCGGCGACCGCGGAGCCGATCGCCACCCCGGCCACGGCGAGCACCGCCGCGCCGCCGGCCGACGCCAGGATCATCGAACTGCGCTTCATGATGTCCACCTCTCCTCGTTTCCTGCCTCCGAGGATCGGTCCGGCGGGGATAGCGCCGCGCTGTCCGACAGCTAAGGCCGGGTTAAGCCGCTGGCGGGCCCGGATTCCGTACGAGGTGGGCCGAGCCGGAGCAGCACCTCCGCGCCGCCGCCCGCCGCGGTGCCCAGCTCCAGCCGCCCGCCCGTGGCCTGGGCCGCCCGCCGGGCGATGTCCAGCCCGAGGCCGGTCGAGCCGGCCGCGCTCGCGCCCCGCCGGCCGGCCTCGGCGGGCAGGCCCGGTCCCCGGTCGGCCACGCTCAGCACCACGTGGGAGTCCTCGCGGGCCAGCCGGACGGTGAACGGTGTGCCGTCCGGCGTGTGCGCGAAGACGTTCCCGAGCAGCGCGTCCACCACGGCCGCCAGCTCGTCGGCCGGTACGCCGACCGGGAGTGGGCCGTCCGCGAGGTCGAGGGTCACGGGCCGGCCCGTGTCCTCGGCGAGCACCGACCAGAAGGCGACCCGCTCGCCGACGATCTCGGCGGCGTCCGAGCCGGTGGGGCCCGCCGCCGGGGTCTGCCGCCAGCGGGCGTGCCGGATCAGGCCGGTCACGGCCCGTTCGAGGCCGTCCACGGCCGCGGTGACCCGGGCCGCGTCGTCCGGGTCCCGCAGCGACTCCGCCTCCAGCCGCAGCGCCGTGAGCGGGGTCCGCAGCCGGTGGGACAGGTCGGCGACCTGTTCCCGTTCCTGGACCAGCAGCACCTGGATCCGGCCCGCCAGGTGGTTCAGCGCGCCGGCCACCTCGCGCAGCTCCGCCGGCCCGGACGGGGTGACCCGGGCGTCCAGCTCCGCGTTGGCCAGCCGGTGCGACACGGCCGAGAGTTCCCCGATGGGCCGCACGAGGGTCCGGGCCAGCCGGTCCGCCACCAGCAGCCCGATCAGCACCAGGAGGAGCCCGAGCAGGGCGAGCACCAGCCAGGCACGGCCGACGCCCGCGGTCAGCTCGTCCCGTGGCACACCGACCCGGATCACACCGGTGCCGTCCGCCCGGCCCTGCACGGCGATGACGACCTCCCGGCCCGCCTCGGACTCCCCGGTCAGGCTCTGGCCGCGCGCGGCCAGAGCCACCGCCGGCGTACGGGGGACGGGCGCGCCGAGCACCGTCCCGTCGGGCAGGTAGACGCTCACCGGACGTCTCGACTCGGCGCTGAGCTGCTCGACGGTGAGCCGGATGGTGGCGGCGTCGGCGGTGCCCACCACGGGGACGAGGCTCTGCGCGTCGGCGGTGGCCCGGACGGTGGCGCGGTCCTCGGCGACGGTGCGGACGAGCAGCGCGAGCGGTACCAGGAACGCGACCAGGATGAGCGCGCTGACCGCGGCCACAAGCAGCGTCAGGCGCGTCCTCATCCGGCCGCCCGCGGGGCTTCCAGACGGACCCCGACCCCGCGCACCGTGTGCAGGTAGCGCGGCTCCTGCGCGCTCTCGCCCAACTTTCGGCGCAGCCACGACAGGTGCACGTCGACCGTCTTGTCGGCGCCGCCGTAGGGGATCTGCCAGACCTCGGTGAGCAGCTCGCGTTTGGTGACCACCTGCCCGGGCCGGGTGGCGAGGTGGTGCAGCAGGTCGAACTCGCGCGGCGTCAGCTCCACCGGCGTACCGTCCAGGGTCACCTGCCGGGCCCGGGGGTCGACGCGCAGCCCGCCCACGACGAGCGTCGGCTCCGACGTGCCGGCGGCGCCGGGCGCCCGGCGCAGCACCGCCCGGGCGCGCGCGTCGAGTTGGGCCGCGGTGAACGGCTTGACCACATAGTCGTCGGCGCCCGCGTCGAGCACCCGGACGATTTCGGCCTCGTCGTCGCGGGCCGTCGCCACGATGACCGGCACCGCGCTGACGGCGCGGAGCATGCGCAGCAGCTCGCGTCCGTCCAGATCGGGCAGCCCGAGGTCGAGGACGACGAGGTCGGGCCGGTCGTCGAGCGCGTCACGCAGCCCGGCCATGGCGGTCGAGGCGGCGGCCACCGCGTGCCCGCGTTCCCGCAGCGCCCGGATCAGCGGGGTCCGGATGGCGAGGTCGTCCTCGATGAGCAGCAGGCGGGCCACGCCTCGCAGGCTAGCCGCTGCCGCCCGCCGCGGGGCAGGGCGTTAACCCTCCCTTAGCGTCGCGCTGTGCCGGCGCCAACCTCCGGTGGGGCACACTCGCAGGATGCGCCGTTGGGTCCTCGTCGCCGCCGGGTGGTTGGCCACCGGCGCCCTCGCCACCCTGATCGGGGTCGGCGCGATCCGGCTGGTGGGCGACAGCATCAGCGGCACGCCGGGCGGCGTACGCAGCCAGGAGGAGATCGCCCGGGCGCTCGCGTCCGAACCGCCGCCGTCCGGGCCGCCGCCGTCCGCGCCCCCGTCGTCCGGGCCGCCGTCGTCCGCGCCGGGGAGCGTCCCGCCGGCCACGGCCTCGCCGCCGGCCACGGCGTCCGCCACCGCGGACGCGGGCACGCGGCGCAGCTTCGCCACCGGTGGCGGCACGGCGGTCGCCGAGTGCACCCGGGAGGGGGTGCGGCTGGTGTCCTGGGCACCGGCGCAGGGCTTCCGGGTGCACGACGTCGACCGCGGGCCGGACGACGACGTCGAGGTGCGCTTCGAGGGGGCGGCCGGGCGGTACGAGCTGAAGGTGCGCTGCCTCGGCCAGGAGCCGGTGGCCGTGGAGGACGACTGACTCCGCCGCAGGTCAGACACGGTGCCGGCATCCCCGCGTGATCGATATCTGTCCATGATCGGACAGCTCGGTGACTGGTTGCCACCCGGAATTCCGACCTAGTTTCGACACCAAAGGGCGCGATCGCGCCGATCGCTCCCTTGTTCGCAACCGCCCCGTGGCGCTGCCCGGCCGGGCCGGCCAGCAGGGAGGACCGCACCATGCCCAGCTCGAGATCCCGGCGGCTGGCCGGGGCCCAGCCCGCACCGGAGGAGGGTGATGCCGTCCGCGCCGACGACGAGGTGACGACCGACGCCACCGTCGGCCTGCCGGCCAGCGCGCGGGTCCTCTTCGCCGTGGTCAACGCCAACGGCACCCTGATCCGGGGGCTCGGCGTCGCCGCGGCCAGCCGGCTCGCCACGGGGATGTACCAGGTGACCTTCGACCAGGACGTGTCGGCCGCCGGCTACGTGGGCACGCTCGGCCTCGCCGGCAGCGCAGGCGTCGCGCCCGCCGGGGAGATCGCGGTGGCGGGCCGTACGGGCATCCCCAACGGCGTCTTCGTGGAGACCTTCGCGAGCGACGGCACCGCCGCCGACCGCCCGTTCCACCTGACAGTCGTGGCCTGACCCCACTCTCTACACCGGCGATCTTGCACTTTCGGCCCCTGATTCGCGGCTTTCACCCCGAAATGCCAGGGCACAAAGTGCAAGATCGCGGGGGTTGGTGCGTGCGTGCTCCACACGAGCGCACGGCGCCGCCCGACCCCGTCGGAACGTCGCCGCGCTCTGGCCGTCTCCCACCACCGCAGCCCGTTCGGCGGTACGCCAGCGGGGACCTGGCTCGGCCGGCGTGACACCGGCCCTGCCGTGTCGATCCCCGGCCCGTACGGATCCAAACCTCGATCAAGTGGGGAATTCCACCATCTGCCAGTCCCGGCGTGGCCGAGCGCCGTAACGGGTATGGACGCGGCATGGAGCATTTCACGATCGCGACCGTCGCCGAGAAGAGTCCGGACTTCCGTCGGGTGCTGTGGACCGGGAAGCACACCCAGCTGGTGATCATGACGATCCCGCCGGGCGGCGAGATCGGCGAGGAGGTGCACGAGGACATCGATCAGATCCTCACCTTCGTGAGCGGCACCGGCGAGGCACGGGTGGCCGGGGAGAAGCGGGAGGTCGTCCAGGGCGACCTGGTCGTGGTGCCGGCGGGCACGAAGCACAACTTCGTGAACACCGGGCCGAACCCGCTGGTGCTCTACACCGTCTACGGCCCGCCGGAGCACGCCGACCAGGCCGTCCACCGTACGAAGCAGGAGGCGGACGCCGCGGAGGCCGCGGGCCGGGACGAGCCGCCGAACTGACGGTCGACCGGCCGTGCCGTTGGATCCGGTGTCATCCGGGTACCCGCAGCGCGTGGAGCAGCCGGTTATCTCCGACTACGGGTTCCTGTCCGACTGCCGCTCGGGCGCGCTCGTGGGCCGGGACGGCTCCGTCGACTGGTGGTGCCCCGACCGGTTCGACGGCTCGGGTGTCTTCGGTCGGCTGCTCGACCCACGGGCCGGCCACTACCGGCTGGCGCCCGTCGGCGCCGGCGGACCGGGTCACCGGATCGAGCGGGCGTACCACCCCGACACCCTGGTCATCCGCACCGTGCACCACACGCCGGACGGGAGCGTGGCGGTCACCGACGCGCTGGCCGCCGCGCTCGGCGCCCGCGCTCACGACCTCGGCATGGAGTCCCCGGCGGTGCTGCTCCGGGTGGTCCAGGGCCTGTCCGGGCGGGTCCGCATGGCGCTGGACTTCGCGCCGCGCCCGGAGAACGGCCTGCTCATCCCGTACCTGCACGAGCAGCCGGACGGGGGGATCCGCGCCGACGGCGGGCCCACGGTGCTCGTCCTGCGCGCCGGCGACGTGCCGCTGCACGCCGGCTGGCGCGGCGTGTACGAGGAGTTCGAGGTGTCCGCCGGGCAGGTCGTCGGGCTCGACCTCGCGTACGCGCCCGCGTACGGGCGGCCACCGGCCCGGCTCGACCCGGTCCTGGCGCTGAAGGAGACCGTGCGCGCGTGGGAGGCGTACCGGGAGCACCACAAGTACCCGGGCCGCTTCCCGGAGCTGGTCCGGCCCAGCGCGACCGTGATCACCGGCCTCACCTACGCCCGCAGCGGCGCGGTCACGGCGGCCCTGACCACCTCACTGCCCGAGCGGATGGGCGGCGAGCGAAACTACGACTACCGCTACTCGTGGCTGCGCGACTTCGCCATGACCATGCGGGCGTTGTGGGTGGCGGCCTGCCCGTACGAAGCGTCCCGCCTGTTCGACTGGGTCACCCGGTCGATCGGCCGCATCGGCGACGAGCCGGTGCCGGTGCTCTTCGGTGTGGAGGGGGAGAGGGACCTCAGCGAGCACGAGAGCTCGCACCTCGCCGGTCACGGGGGCAGCCGCCCGGTGCGGGTCGGCAACGACGCCTGGCGGCAGCGGCAGCTCGACGTGCCCGGCGAGGTGATCTCCGGGGTCTGGCGGTTGCGCGACTACCTGGGGCAGACGTTCGACCTGGAGTTGCGGGAGATGGTTCTCGGGCTGACCGAGCAGGTGGCGAGCACGTGGCAGCTTCCCGACCGGGGGATGTGGGAGACCCGCGACGAGGAGCGGCACTACATGTCGTCGAAGGTGCTCTGCTGGGTGGCGATGGACCGCGCCGTGAGGCTGGCCGACCGGCTCGGCGAGAAGGCCGACCCCCGGCGCTGGGCCGCGGTACGCGACGAGATCCGGGCGACCGTGCTCCACGACGGCTGGAACGAGCGCATGGGCGCGTTCACCGGTTCCTTCGGCTCGGCCGATCTGGACGCCTCGGCGCTGTTCCTGCCGGTCGTGCACTTCCTGCCGGCCAACGATCCCCGGATGCGCTCCACCGTCGCCGTCATCGAGCGCGAGCTGGGCACCGAGGAGGGGCTGATCCGGCGGTGGAACACCGACCCGGCCGGTTTCCTCCTCTGCTCGTTCTGGCTCGTGGAGTGCCTGGCGATGGCCGGCGAGCAGGAGCGGGCCGAGGAGCTGTTCGCGCGGGCCGCCGGGCACGCGAACGATCTCGGGCTGTTCAGCGAGCAGGTGGACCTCGTCACCGGGGCGCAGCTCGGCAACGTCCCGCAGGCGCTGTCGCACATCGGCCTCATCAACGCGGCCTGGCGGCTGACCGACCCGGCCGCGTTCTGACGAGGCAGCGGCTGACCGACCCGGCCGCGTTCTGACGACGCGGCCGGGGCGGACGCGGACCTGCCGGCGGACCGGGTGAGCGCGCTCGGTCAGGCCAGCACCGGTACGGCGGACACGTCCACCGTCTCCGGGTACTTGAGGCCAGCCCCGGTGTTGAGCACCACCACCCGCTCACCGGCGCGGATCCAGCCCCCGGCGCGCAGCTGGCGGGCGGCCGTCAGGCAGGCGGCCCCCTCCGGGCAGAGCAGCAGCCCCTCCCGGCCGGCGAAGTCGCGGAGGTCGGTCAGGATCTCCTCGTCGTCCACCGCCACGGCCGTGCCGGCGCTCGCGCGCAGCGCGTTCAGGATCAGCTCGTCGCCGAGCGGGGCCGGAACGGTGATGCCGAACGCCACGGTGTGGGCGTCCGCCCAGGGCTGGGCACGGTCCTCACCGGCGGCGAAGGCCCGGACGATCGGCGCGCAGCCGGTGGACTGCACGGCCACGAGCCGGGGCAGCTTGTCCTCGACCCAGCCCAGCTCCCGCAGCTCCTGGAGCGCCTTGTGGATGCCGATCAGGCCGACACCGCCCCCCGTCGGGTAGATGATCACGTCGGGCACCTGCCAGCCGAGCTGCTCGACGATCTCGTACCCCATGGTCTTCTTGCCCTCGAGCCGGTACGGCTCGCGCAGCGTGCCGGCGTCGAAGATCGCGCCGTCGGAGTCGGCGACCAGCTCGGCCACCCGCTTGCCGGCGTCGCTGATGAGCCCATCGACGAGCCGCAGGTCCGCGCCGGCGGCCACGCACTCGCGGCGGCAGATCGTCGGCGCGTCGAGCGGCATCACGATGGTCGCTCCCATGCCGGCACGGGCCGCGTACGTGGCCCAGGCCGCGCCCGCGTTGCCGTTGGTGGGCATGGCGATCCGCTCCACGCCCAGTTCCCGTGCCCGGCTGATGCCCACCGCCGCCCCGCGCGCCTTGAACGAGCCGGTCGGGATGAGCCCCTCGTCCTTCACGAGGAGGTCGGGGATGCCGATCTCGGCTCCGTAGGACGGGGTGCGCAGCAGCGGCGTCCACCCCTCGCCCAGGGTGGTCACGCGCCGCGGGTCGGCGACCGGCAGCACCTCCCGGTAGCGCCAGAGGTCGGCGGGGCGCAGCGGGAACTGTTCCGGCGTGACCGCCCGGGCCACGGCGGCGAGGTCGTACCGCGCCAGTAGCGGCGAGCCGCAGTCGCAGAGGTTCTGCGGCCGGTCGGCGGGGTGGTCCTTCCCGCAGCGCGGGCACTCGAGGTGGGTCAGGTACACGGGACTCCTCGCCGTCAGGTCGCGTCGATGCTCAACCAGTGTCGGCTGCGCCGACCCGGCTCGTAGCCCGCGTCCAGCCGCTTCGCCACCACCCCGGGCAGCCCCTGCTCGCGGCTGGTGCGCAGGGCGTCGGCGCCGGTGCCGGGAAACCACGGCGGAGTCTGCCAGTGCGCGCCGGTCAGCGCCAGACCGTCGAGCAGTTCGCGACGCTGCGCGTACGGCAGGTCGACGCAGCTCACGCCCTCCAGCCACAGCAGGTCGAACAGGAGGTACTGGGACCCGGCCGGGACCCGGCCGCCGGACTTCGCGGGTGCCGGGCGCACCCGGCCGGCGGGGTCGATGCGGACCAGGACGCCGTCCAGCACCGCCTCGGCGGGCGCCAGCGCCTCGGCCATGTCACGCAGCCAGGAGTACGCCCCGGTGATCTCCTCGTCGGTCTCGGAGAGCAGCCGTAGCCGCCCGCCCGACACGTACGCGACCGCACGTACGCCGTCCCAGCGCAGCTCGTACCCCCACTGGGCCTGGTCGCGGGGCAGCCGGGCGGCGCCGGTCGGGTGCATCGGGCGGACCAGCTCGGGCATGCTCGTCCAGCCCTCCGGCGGCGGGTCCATCCGCCGGACCATCCAGTCCCGGCCCTCCTTGCCGCCGGTGGCGAACAGCACGTACCGCCCGGACGTCCGCTCGCCGTCGAGCACCACGATGACCTCGTCGTCACGCCACTTCTCGCACCGGTAGGTGCCCCGATCGTGGATGGTCATGGTGCCGCCGCCGTACTCGCCGGCCGGGATCTCACCGTGGAAGTCGAGGTACTCCATCGGGTGATCCTCGGTGTGCACGGCCAGGTGGTTGCGGCCGGAGTCGCGGGGCAGGCCGCGTGGCACGGCCCAGGAGGCGAGCACCCCGTCCCGCTCCAGCCGCAGGTCCCAGTGCAGGCTGCGCGCGTGGTGCTGCTGGATGACGAACCGCCCGTCGCCGGCCGCGGCCCTCCGGCGGCGGCGCGGGGTCTTGTCCGGCACCGGCTCCGGGGTGCGGGCCGCGTCGCGCCGGCGTCGGTACTCCTCGAGCCGGTCCGCCACACCCGCATTCTCCGGCAACCGGGCCCGCCGCGCTGGCCGGCGGGGAGCGCCGTTGGGCCGCATGCCGGGGGCGACGTCGGGTAGAACGGTCGTCATGAGCCTCGACGACCAGCCCACCGCCCTGCTTCCCGGCGAGGTGCGGATGCCCCTGCTCGGTTTCGGCACCTGGCGCGCCACGGGGAAGGCCGGGTACGACGCCGTGCTGGCCGCGCTCGACGCCGGCTACCGGCACATCGACACCGCCACGATGTACGGCAACGAGAAGGAGGTCGGTCGGGCCGTGCAGGAGAGCGGCCTGCGACGGGAGGACGTGTTCATCACCACGAAGCTGCCGCCGGAGCGGGTGGGACGGGAGCGGGCGACGCTGGAGGCGAGCCTGGAGGCGCTCGGCACGGACCACGTCGACCTGTGGCTGATCCACTGGCCGCCGTCGTCGCCCGGGGACAGCGTCCCCATGTGGCGCGAGATGCTGGCCGCGCGGGACGAGAACATGACCCGGGCGGTCGGCGTCAGCAACTACAGCACCAGCCAGATCGACGAGCTGATCCAGGCCACCGAGGAGAACCCGGCGGTCAACCAGATCCGGTGGAGCCCCTTCCTGTACGACCGGCAGCGGCACGCCGAGCACCGGGACCGCGGCGTCGTGCTGGAGGGGTACAGCCCGCTCGACACGAGCGACCTCTCTCATCCCGTGCTGGCCCGGATCGCCTCCGCGCACGGCGTGTCGCCGGCCCAGGTGGTGCTCCGCTGGCACGTCGACCACGAGATCGTGGTCATTCCCAAGAGCGTCACGCCGGAGCGGATCCAGGCCAACGCCGACATCTTCCGCTTCTCTCTGACCGCCGAGGAGATGCGCGACCTCGACGCGCTCGGGTCGAGCTGACCGGGGCGGTTCTGCAAAGAATCTTCAGCGAAGAGGAGGGTTCTGAAGGGTATCGACATCGACGTACGTGAGGATGTAGCGTGCCGCCATCACGTACGTCGATACGTCGTGACCCCTCCGCCTCTGCTGAAGGAGCGCCATGGCCACGTCCCGATCCGTCCGTCTGCGCCGCCGGGGCCTGCTCGGCGTCCCGGCCCTGGTGGCCGCCGCGCTCACCGCGGCGGCCGTCCGGCCCGCCCCGGCCGCCGCGGCTCCGGCCGCTCCCGCCGCACGCGAACCCGAGTGCCTGGCCGACCTGCTCGGCGGTGCCTGATGGCCACGATTCCCTGGCTCGTGGACGTGCTGCGGGCCGCCGGCGTCCAGGTCGTCGTCGAGGGTGACTGGCTCAACCGGATGCGTCCGGGCGACTTCAACCCGATCGGCGTGCTCTGGCACCACACCGCGTCCACGTCGAGCGCCACCAACCCGCACCCGGCGTTGAACATCTGCATCAACGGCCGGCCCGACCTGGCCGGGCCGCTCTGCCAGGCACTCGTCGACTACCACGGCGTCTTCCACGTGATCTCCGCCGGCCGGTGCAACCACGCCGGCGTCAGCGGCGGCAGCGGACCCATCCCGGCCGGCGACGGCAACACCCTGATGATCGGGTGGGAGATCGACTACAACGGCGTCGACCAGGAGATGACGGCGGCGCAGTACAACGCCTCGGTCGCGGCGACCGCCGCCGTGCTCACCCGCCTGGGCCGGGACGCCAGCTACGCCCGCGGGCACCGGGAGACGAGCACCACCGGCAAGATCGACCCGTCGTTCATCGACCTGGACGTCATGCGCGCCGACGTGGCCGCGAAGATGGGCGGCGGCACGGCGTGGTCGTCCATCGTGGACAACACCACGGCCGGGCGGTTCACCGCCAGCGCGGCCTGGGGTGTCTCCACGTACTCCGGGCAGCGCTACGGCGCCGACTACCGCTACGCCGACCCGGTCGCCGTGAGCGACCCGGCCTGGTACCGGTTCAACGTCCCGGCGGCCGGCAACTACCGCGTCGACGCGTGGTGGCCGGCCAACTCCGGCTACAACAGCGCCACCCCGTACATCGTCGCGACGACCACGGGCAACCGCACCGTGTACGTGGACCAGCGCGTCACCGGTGGCCAGTGGCGGACGCTCGGCACGTTCGCGCTGCCGGCCGGCGACGCCAACCGGGTGGCCGTGAGCCGCTGGAGTTCGGCGAGCGGTCTGGTCATCGCCGACGCCGTCCGCCTCACGCGGGTCTGAGCGAGCCGGGGTGCGGCGGGAACCCCCGCCGCACCCGGTGTCCGGATCAGGATCGGGAACAGGGCGCGCCGTTCAGGGTGAAGCTGGTCGGAGAGCTGTACGCCCCGCTCACCGTGCCCTGGTAGCCGAAGCTGGCCGTGCCGCCCGGCGCGAGCGTGCCGTTCCAGCTCAGGTTCCGGGCCGTCACGGTCGACCCGCTCTGGGTCACCGTGGCGTTCCAGGCGTTGGTGACGCGCTGCCCGGCGGGCAGGTCGTACGTCAGGGTCCAGCCGTCGACCGGCGCCGAGCCGGTGTTGGTGATCCGCACGTCGGCCGTGAACCCGGTGTTCCACGAGTTCGGCGTGTACGCCACCGCGCACGCGGCGCCGCCCGGCGGCGGGGTCGTCGGCGGCGGCGTGGTCGGCGGGGTGCCACCGGTGTCGACCGCGGCGGAGAAGGAGGTCACCGCCAGGCCGACGCCGCCCTGCCAGGGCTCGAACCCGGCCTGGATGCTGGTCAGGTACCAGGAGTTGGTGATCGCGCCGCGGTTGCGCACGTCGGCGATGAAGTCGAGCACGCTGAAGCTCAGGCTGGTGATCGGCGACGGCGCCACGTACGAGATGACGTTGTTCGAGCCGTTGCTGCCGCGCCAGACCTCCCACGTGCGGCCGGCCAGGGTGGTGGTGCCGACAGGGGAGCCGATCGGTTGGATCGGGCCCTGGCGGTTGAGCCAGATCATGATCTCCATCTGGTTCACCCCGTCGGTGCGTGGGCTCGGGTCCAGCCAGATGTCGTACGAGGCGTTGTAGGTCGCGCCGCTGACGTACCGGTAGGTGATGCTGCTCGTGGCGCTGCTGATCCGGCTCACCTGCACGGGCAGGTTGGTGCCGGGGGAGCAGTTCGTGTAGTGGCAGCCGAGGTAGACCGACGGGTACGCGGTCGGCGCGCCGTTGGTCGGGTTGCTGCCGTTCTGGGTGGTGATCTCGAAGCCGCTGTCGGTGACGTTGATGCACTGCTGGGCGCTCGTGCCCCAGCGGTTGTTCTGCACGACGTAGCGGCCGCCGATGACGGTCGAGCCGTACTGCTCACAGATCTGGGTGTCGGCGGACGCGTTCCCGCCGAGGGCCACGGCGACGAGGGAACCGCCGATCAGCAGACCGGCGGCCATCAGGGCCCGTAGTGGACGTCTCATGCTGCTCCTTGGTTGTGGCGCTGCCCGGGCGCCGGAAGGGACCGGAGGCTGCGGGAGCGCTCCCACGCTCATGCCACACATTTACATCAGTCGAACGATGGCGCAACCGCTCGTGGCAAAAGACCGGAAAATGAGGATGTCCGCATGGCGCCGCGTGGGACGCGACCAACGGCCACCGCTCACTCGACCCGCCGGCGCGCGCCGGCCCCCGGGCGGCAGCCACGAGCCACCTGGGTGGCGGGCGCGGACCGCCGAGGCGGCGGAGCCGTCCGTCCGCGTGACGGCGTCGTACCGCCGCGTGAGCGCGCGCGGTCGCCCCCGGGAGCGTTCCCGAGGGGCTGATCGGCCCTGGTGTGCGTCGATTGCTCCGAGTAGTGTCCTGTATTCGACGCGTGCCGATCCCCTCCGGAGGCGTACCGCACCATGGGTGGCTCCCCCCTGCGCATCCTCGTCGTCGGCGCGGGCATCGCCGGTCTGGCCGTGGCCCGGGCGCTGCGGATGGCGGGCTTCCGGCCGGACGTCACCGAGAAGCTGCCGCCGGGAGAATCCCACGAAACCGGCCTCTACCTGCCCGGCAACGCGGCCCGGGCCCTGCGCCGGCTCGACCTCGACGGCCCCGTCCGGCCCCTCGGGCACGTGGTGCACCGGCAGCGGTTCCTGGACGCCGCCGGAGCGGAACTCTGCGAGGTCGACCTCGACGTGCTCTGGACCGGTGTCGGCGAGTGCCGCGCCCTGCCCCGGGCCGAACTGCACCGGGTGCTGCTCACCGGCGCGGGCGGCGCGGTGCGCCACGGTGCCGAGGTGCGCACGCTCGACCTTTTGCCGTCCAGCGTCGGTGTGACCTTCGTCGACGGCACGGCCGCCGAGTACGACCTCGTGATCGGTGCCGACGGCCCACGCTCCTCGGTGCGGACGCTCGCCGCGCTCGGCGGCCCGCCCCGACCCGCCGGCCAGGTGGTCTACCGCACCGTGCTGCGCGACGGCCCGCCGGTCACCGAGTGGACGGCCCTGCTCGGCCAGCGGTCCGGGTTCCTGGTCGTGCCGATCGGCGCCGGGCGCCTGCACTGCTACGCCGACGAGGCGGGCACCGAACGGCCCGCCGACCCGGTGGCCCGCCTGCGCGAGGTGTTCGGGTCCTACGGCGGCCCGGTGCCGGAGCTGCTCGACGCGGTGGAGTGGGTGCACGTCGGGATCACCGACGAGGTCGAGCTGGGGCGCTGGTCCCGGGGGCGGGTGCTGCTCGTCGGCGACGCCGCGCACGCCACCGCCCCGACGCTCTCCCAGGGCGCCGCCATGGCACTCGAGGACGCGGTGGTGCTCGCGGAGTCGTTGAAGGCGGCCGGCGACGTCGACGCGGCCCTGGTCGCGTACGAGAGCCGCCGCCGCCCGCGTACGCGATGGGTGCGGGACCGGACGCGCGACCGCAACCGGACCCGGGACGTTCCGCCGGCGCTGCGCGACCCACTGTTGCGCGGTCGCGGCAACCGCATCTTCGGCGAGCACTACCGGCTGCTGCTCGGCCCGCTGTAGATCGCTCCCCGACCACCCCACGCGGCGCTCCCACCTGCCGGGGACTATCCTCCTTGCGGATGACGGCTCGCAGATATCAGCGCGTGCCGAGCGGGACAACCGAGAACCGGAGGCCACTCGTGACCACCGTCGCACCCAAGCCGGTCGTGACCCGGCCCTGGCCGGTCCGAGAGCCGGTCAAGGGGTCGGCCATCGCGCGGCTGCTGCGGACCACGGACGCGAAGCAGATCGGGATCATGTACATGGTCACCGCGTTCGCGTTCTTCATGATCGGCGGCCTGATGGCCCTGATCATGCGGGCCGAGCTGGCCCGGCCGGGGCTGCAGTTCCTGTCGCCGGAGCAGTACAACCAGCTCTTCACCATGCACGGCACGATCATGCTGCTGTTCTTCGCGACGCCGATCGTGTTCGCCTTCGCCAACTACATCGTGCCGATCCAGATCGGGGCGCCGGACGTCTCGTTCCCCCGGCTGAACAGCTTCGCCTACTGGCTGTACCTGTTCGGCGGCACGATGGCGACCGCCGGCTTCCTCACCCCGGGTGGCGCCGCCGACTTCGGCTGGTTCGCGTACGCCCCGCTGAGCAGCGTGGAGCACTCGCCCGGCGTCGGCGCCAACATGTGGATCATGGGTCTGGCCATCTCCGGTCTGGGCACCATCCTCGGCGCGGTCAACATGATCACCACGGTGCTGACCCTGCGGGCGCCCGGCATGACCATGTTCCGGATGCCGATCTTCACGTGGAACATCCTGGTCACCAGCCTCCTGGTGATCCTGGTCTTCCCGCTGCTGGCCGCCGCGCTCTTCGCGCTGGCCGCGGACCGGCTCCTCGGCGCCCACGTGTACGACCCGGCGACCGGTGGGCCAATGCTCTGGCAGCACCTGTTCTGGTTCTTCGGGCACCCCGAGGTGTACATCGTCGCGCTGCCGTTCTTCGGCATCATCAGCGAGATCATCCCGGTGTTCTCCCGCAAGCCGATCTTCGGCTACAAGGGCCTGGTGGCCGCGACCCTCGCCATCGCCGCGCTGTCGATGAGCGTCTGGGCGCACCACATGTTCGCCACCGGCCAGGTGCTGCTGCCGTTCTTCAGCTTCCTGAGCTTCCTGATCGCGGTCCCCACCGGCATGAAGTTCTTCAACTGGATCGGCACCATGTGGCGCGGCCAGGTCAGCTTCGAGACGCCGATGCTCTGGGCGATCGGCTTCCTGGTGACCTTCCTCTTCGGCGGGCTCACCGGTGTGCTGCTCGCCAGCCCGCCGCTGGACTTCCACGTCTCCGACTCGTACTTCGTGGTGGCGCACTTCCACTACGTGCTCTTCGGCACCATCGTGTTCGCCGTGTTCGCCGGCATCTACTTCTGGTTCCCGAAGATGTTCGGCCGGATGCTCGACGAGCGGCTCGGCAAGGTGCACTTCTGGCTGACCATGATCGGCTTCCACACCACGTTCCTGGTGCAGCACTGGCTCGGCAACGAGGGCATGCCCCGGCGGTACGCCGACTACCTGCCCGACGACGGCTTCACCACGCTGAACATGGTCTCCACCATCGGCGCGTTCATCACCGGTATCTCGACGCTGCCGTTCATCTACAACTGCTGGAAGTCGTACAAGACCGGCCCGGTGGTCGAGGTCAACGACCCCTGGGGCCACGGCAACTCGCTGGAGTGGGCGACCAGCTGCCCGCCGCCGCTGCGCAACTTCGACCGGATGCCCCGGATCCGCTCCGAGCGGCCGGCGTTCGACATGAAGTTCCCGGAGCTGGCCGCCGGGCAGACCCTGGCCGGCCCGCCCGAGGGCGGTGCCAAGCCGCTCACCAGCGAGTCGGACGGCGGCGCCCGCTACACCGAGGACACCGCCAGCAACATCGACCGGGCCTGACCGCTCGGCTCCACGGCACCACGACGGGCGCCGCCCCCGGGACCACCCGGGAGCGGCGCCCGCCGCCGTTTCCGGACGACGGCCCGGGGGACGTCCGCCGGTGCCGGGCCGGTCGGTCCCGGCCGGCTTGATCGACTCCGTTTCGCCGATGTGGCGGGGTTCTGGTGCGCCGGAAGCCGCGAGATCGGCGATGTGGTGTCGATCTCGTTCGGCTCAACGCCCTGATCCATACGGGTTCCTTGGAGTCGCGGCGTCCAGACGGCCGGGACACCGCGCCTTCCAGGAACCCGAGTCGACCTTGCCCGCGCACGGGCTGCCCGCGCACGGGCTGCCCGCGGCGCGGGCCGGTCGGGGTGGGAGTCAGCGGGTGACGGCGGGTTCCGGCTCGGGCTCGGCGGCCACCGGGAGAGCCGCCCGGCGGCGGCGCAGCTCGATCGGGAGCACCGCGAGCGCCACCACGACACCGATCGCGCCGGTGACCGCGAAGCCCCACCAGGGGGCGTGCGCGTCGATGACGGCGCCCGCGAGCGGCGCGCCGACCGCGATGCCGACGGTGACCGCCGAGCCGTGCAGGCCCATGGCCTCGCCGCGTACCTCGGCCGGTGCGAGCCGGCTGACGGCGTCCGCGGTGGCCGCGATGGTGGGGGCGCAGAGCGCGCCGGCCGGGATCATCGCGAGGCAGAGCAGCCACCAGTGCGACCCGCCGAGCCCCACCGGGATCGTGCAGAGGCTCAGCGCCGTCATCAGCGCCAGCGGCGGGACGGGACGGCGCGTCGCACCGTACGCGAAGCCGCCGACCAGCGAGGCGACCGCCCACATGGCGAGGACCGCACCGGTCCAACCGACCTCGCCGCTCTCCTTCAGCACGGCCACGACCGCCACGTCGGTGCCGCCGAGCACCAGGGTCGCGGCGAGGCTCACCGCCAGCACGGCCAGCAGCCTCGGCGTCATCCACTCGCGCCGGGACACCCGGCGGCGTGGTGTGCCGGTCTCCTCGCGGGCGTCGGCGGTGGGCGGGTTGAGCAGCCAGAAGGCGACGCCGGCGGCGACGATGCCGGCGCCGACCAGGTAGAGGGTGGTACGCGCCGAGATGGCGGTGGCCAACGCCACAGCCAGCGCCGGCCCGACCATGAACGACAGCTCCACGGACATCGAGTCCAGCGCGTACGCCGGGCGGCGTCGGTCCTCGGGGACCAGCGCGGCGACGGACTGGCGGACCACCGAGAAGATCGGCAGGGCGAGCGAGCCGGCCACGAAGGCGGCCGGCAGCAGCAGGGGGTACGGCAGCGACGGGGCGGTGGACCAGTACACGGCCTCGACGAGCCCGGTCAGCACGAGCACCGGCCGCAGCCCGCGACGGTCGACGAGCCGGCCGAGCACCGGGCCGCCGATCGCCGCGCCCACCGTGATCGCCGCGCCCACCAGGCCCGCGGCGGCGTACCCGCGGCCGAGGTCGAGCACGTGGAGGGTCATCGTGATCCCGGTCGCGGTGAGCGGGATGCGGGCGAGCACCGCCACGAGCAGCAGTGACCGCAGTCCGGGCAGCGCAAGCGTCTCCCGGTAAGGCTTGAGATTCACGATGGTCCGTACCTCCGGCGCCATCCTCGCCGGAGGTGCGGCGGTAGCCAACCGATTAGCTGCTCATGCGGTCCTGATCACAGGTTGCCCGTGCAGCTCGACGCCCGCGCCCTCCAGCGCCCGCAGCGCCACGTCCGTGGTGTCCGGGGAGACGGCCGCGGTGAGGTCGAGCAGCACGGTGGTGGCGAAGCCCTCCCGCGCGGCGTCCAGCGCCGTGGCCCGTACGCAGTGGTCCGTGGCGATGCCGACCACCTCGACCCGGTCCACCCCGCGACCGCGCAGCCAGTCGGCCAGGCACTCGCCGTCCGCGGCGTGGCCCTCGAAACCGGAGTACGCGGCCGCGTGCTCGCCCTTGTGGAAGATCTCCTCGACCCGCCCGGTCTCGAGATGGGGGTGGAACTCCGATCCGGTCGTGCCGACCACGCAGTGCCGGGGCCAGGAGTCGACGAAGTCCGGCGGGTTGCCGAAGTGCGGGCCCGGATCGACGTGGTAGTCCTTCGTGGCGACCACGTGGTCCCAGCGGTCCGGCTCGGCGGCGAGCAGCCGGCTGATGCCGGTCGCCACGTCCGCCCCGCCGGCGACGGCCAGCGAGCCGCCCTCGCAGAAGTCGTTCTGCACGTCCACGATGATCAGCGCTGTGCTCACCGGTGCTCCCTTCCTGACGTCTGTGACCGGATCGTGGTCATGCCGCGGGTACCACGGTGACCGGAATGGCCGGGTCGCCCGCGGAGAGCTTCAGCCCCTCCCAGGGGATGGAGATCAGGCACTCCCGCAGGTGCTCCCGCGACTCCGGCAGGGACGGCAGGTCGACCGGTTCGCCGCCGGCCACGAACGACCGCTGGAGCAGCCGGTCGTGGGGCTGCCGGTCCGGCACACCCTGCGGGACGATCACCTCTTCGGTCGCCGTACCGGTCGGCTTGTGCCGCCGCACCGCGACCTTCCGGCCGCCGATGGTGGCCTTCTGCTCCGAGCGCTTCACCACCGGGCGACCGTCGACCTCGACGAGCTTGTAGACCAGCCCGACCGTGGGCGCGCCGGAACCGGTGACCACGGCGGTGCCCGCGCCGTACATGTCCACCGGCTCGGCGGCGAGCGCGGCGATGGCGTACTCGTCGAGGTCGCCCGAGACGATGATCTTCGTCTCGGTGGCGCCGAGCGAGTCGAGGAGTTCGCGGGACTGCTGGGCGATGACGGCCAGGTCGCCGGAGTCGATCCGGACCGCCCGTAGGCCGGTGCCGGCCACCGCGATCGCGTTGCGGATGCCCTGGCTGATGTCGTACGTGTCGACCAGCAGCGTGGTGTCCTTGCCCAGCGTGGCGACCTGGGAGGCGAACGCGGCGCGCTCGTCGTCGTGCAGCAGGGTGAAGGCGTGCGCCGCGGTGCCGGCCGTCGGGATGCCGTAGCGCCGTCCGGCCTCCAGGTTGGAGGTGAAGCCGAAGCCGGCCAGGTAGGCCGCCCGGGCGGCCGCGACGGCGGCACCCTCGTGGGCCCGCCGGGCCCCCATCTCGATCAGCGTACGGCCGCGGGCCGCGGTCACCATCCGCGCGGCGGCCGCCGCGACCGCGCTGTCGTGGTTGAGGACGGACAGGACGAGCGTCTCCAGCACCACGCACTCGGCGAAGCCGCCCGACACGGTCAGGACCGGGGAGTTGGGGAAGAAGAGCTCACCCTCGGCGTACCCGTCGATGTCACCGGTGAAGCGGTAGTCCCGCAGCCAGGCGGCGGCCGGCTCGTCGACCACGCCGGAGCGGAGCAGGTGGTCCACGTCAGCGTCGTCGAACCGGAACTCCCGGATGAGCTCGATCAGTCGCCCGGTGCCGGCGACCACCCCGTAGCGTCGCCCGGCGGGCAGCCGGCGGCTGAACACCTCGAAGACGCAGCGGCGGTCGGCGGTGCCGTCGCGCAGCGCCGCGCTGACCATGGTCAGCTCGTAGTGGTCGGTCAGCAGTGCGGGGCGAAGGGTGCTCACCGCCCCAGCCTAGAGTTCACCCGACATTCCCGCCCTCGTGGCCCGGGATCGCGCGCAGCGCCGCCCGCAGCTCGGCCCGGCCGGCGACGCCGAGCTTCGCGTAGACGCGCTGGAGGTGGTTCTCGACGGTGCGGGTGGACAGGTAGAGCTTCTCCGCGATGGCCTTGCTGGTGGTGCCCTGCGCGGCGAGCCGGGCCACCTCCCACTCCCGCTCCGTCAGCGCGGGCATCCCGGCCCGCAACGCCGGGGTGCGGATCATGTCGCAACGGTTGAGCAGCGCGGCGAGGCGCTCCCGGGCCTCACCGGCGGCGGCCGGCCGCTCGTGCCGCAGCCGGTGCAGGGCGGCGGCGGTGGCCTCGGCCGCGAACACGTTCAGGTCCCGTGCGGCGAACTCGGCGGCGACCGCGAGCAGGTCGGCCGCGTCGCCGGCCATGGCGGCCCGCGCGTGCCGGGCCAGCAGCGGCGGCAGGTCGCCGTCGACCCGTTCGGACAGTTCGGTGAGGCGCTGGGCGATCGTACGGCGGCTGCCGTCGGAGCAGGTGGGGCCGACCTGCAGAGCCGCCTGGTCGAGCCGCACCAGGTCGTGCAGGACGTGCACCTCGTGGCCGGCGAAACCGTCCGCGCGGAGCCGGTCGACCAGCTCGGTGAGCTGCTTCACGGCACCGGGCAGGTCACCGGCCGCGGCCAGCGCCGCGCCCCGCGCCTGCTCCAGCCAGGGGTAGAGCACCGCCATGCCGGGCGCCTGGGTGCGGTCGGCCTCGGCCATCGCCTCGGCCGCCTGCGCCGCGTCACCGCGCAGCGCCGCCGCCTGCGCCCGCTCGGCCTGCGCGAGCCCGGCGTAGACCCGGCTGGTGGCCAGCACCGCGCAGGCGCCGAGGCTGGTGCGCAGCGCCACGTCGCTCTGGCCGCGCAGCCGCGCCGCGTACGCCTGGAGAATGGCCAGGTAGCCGGTGCCGAGCCGGAAGTCTCCCGCGCCGGCCAGGTCGGCGAACTCGTCGGCCGCGATCGCGTCGATGCCGGCCAGGTCGCCGGCGAGGGTGAGCCGGGTGCCGCGGGCCAGTTCGAGGGCGAGTTGCAGGTACGGCATGTCGGCCCGCCAGCGGGCCGCCTCCGAGTGCACCTGCGCGATGGCGGTGGCGCTTCGCCGCAGTTGCCCCTGCGCGGCCTGCAGGTAGGCGATCGTCGACCGGGCCAGCTCGCGGGCGGCGACGCTGGCGGCGGGGCGGTCCAGCACACCCTGGCTGAGCCGCAGCGCGGTGGCCGTGTCGAGCCGGTGCAACCGCATGATGGCCTCGAACGCGCGGATCCGGGCCTGGTCGGCGGAGTCGGTGAGGCTGCCCGCCCGCGCCGCGATCTCCTCCACGGTGGACTCCCGGCTGAGCCCCCAGTAGGTGACCATCCCGCGCACCGTCAGCCAACGGCTGAACCGCTGGTCGTCGGTGGTGTCGGGGGAGACGGCGTCGAGCACCTCGATCGCCTCCTCCGGACGGTCGGCGAACATCAGGATGGTGGCGAGCAGCTCGGCCGCGTCGAACCCGCCGCCGGCGTCGAGCGCCGCGCGGGCCAGCCGGGTCGCCAGCGGTACGTCGTAGCGGCTGAACGCCTGCCCGGCCGCGTCGACCAGGAGCGCGGCGTCCTGCGCGGTGCCGGAGTCGAGCCGCCACACCGCCACCCGGAGCACGTCGTCGCGCCGCCGCTTGCCGACCCGCTCCAGCAGTTCGGCGAGGTGGGCCTGGAGGCGACGCGTACGGCTGACCGGGCAGCGGCGACGCATGATCTCGCCGTAGAGCGGGTGGGCCAGCCGGACGTTGGTGCGCCGGTCGTGCCGGATCACCGAGATGAGGCCGCGCTCCTCGGCGACCTCCACGTCGTCGGGGTCGACGGCCTGGTTGAGCAGGTGCAGGCCGAGCGGCTCGCCGAACGCGACCAGCTCCACCACCGCCCGCACGCCGGGCGTGAGCTGGCCGATGCGGGTGTCGATGAGGTCGGTGAGGTTGGGCGCCAGCTCCAGCCGGCCGGTCCACTTCCAGATCCCGTACGTCCGGGTCAGCTCCTCGCTGCCGGAGGCGGCGTGGACCAGCTCGCGCAGCAGCAGCGGGTTGCCCGCGGAGAGCCGCCCGAGCCGGTCGGCGGATCCGGCGTCGACCGGCCCGTCGAGGATCGCGGCGAGCAGCCCGGCGGTCTCGGCCGGCGCCATCGGGCTCAGCTCGGCCTTGTCGACCAGGTCGTCGGTCCAGAGTGCCCGGATCGGCAGCGGGATCTGCTCGCCGTCGCGGAGCGTGCCGATGACGGTGGCGTTGTCGGCGCGGGCCACGAGGTGCACCAGCGCGGCGGACGGCGGGTCGAGCAGGTGGGCGTCGTCGACGGCGAGCACGATGCGGCGCCCGGCCGCCTGCTGCTGGAGCACGTCCAGCGCCCAGCGCAGGGTGCCGGCCGGTGACAGGCCCTGCGGTTGCTCGGCCGGGAGCACCTGCACCAGCCCGCCGAAGGGTAGGGTCGCGGTGGTCGCGCTGGCCGCGATCGACCAGATGGCGTACCGGTCGGTGGGCAGCGCCGCCACCCCCTCGCGGAGCAGCCGGCTCTTGCCGATGCCCGCGCTGCCGCTGAAGAAGAGCCCCCGCCCCTCCGTGCCGGTCACCGCCGACAGGAGACGGTTGAGCTCATCTGTTCGGCCGACGAAACTCCACCGACTCATCCCGGCAGCATATCCATCGAAATCGGTCCGCGTGCAGATCGTCACGCACCGAAGTTGAGTAATCTCGCGATTACCGCTGAGTATCCAATCTGTTCCGGTCGGGTCCCCGACCGCTCGTAGTCTTCCGGCATCCGGTGCGATGCACCGGGCATTCCACGCGGCCGGTGCTGCCGGATCCGCCCGTCCTGGGAGGTCGCCCTGATGAAGCCGGGTCCTCTCCCGTCGGTCGACGTGTCCGAGATGCCCGGGCCGAGCGACCTGCTGCGGTGCACGCCGCTGCCCACCCGGCTCGGCGTGACCGACCCCCGCCCCGACGAGCCGCTCGGCGTGCTCGCCGTGGGCCCCGGCGAGGCCGGCCGGCGCGCCGTGCTCGCCACGCTGCTCGATCTCGATCCCGCTCTGCTCGGCGCGCCCGACGGCAGCTGGCTGGTGATGCGTCACTCGGCCACCTCGACCCGGGCCGCGTACGTGCCGGGCTACCGCCAGCCGCACTCCTACGGCGCCGACCGCACGGCGGCCGGCCCGGCGCTGGCCCGCCCGCCCCGCCGCGTCGAGCTGGGCCTGCCCGACCCACTGCTGCGTCACTTCACCCTGGTCGACACGGCCGACACGGGCACCCTGGGCACCGCCGGTGTCCGGGTGCTGCTCGACGCGGCCGGTCGGGCCGGTGCGCTGCTCTTCGTGATCGCCGCCGACCAGGCGTTCACGGCCGCGGAGCTCAACCTGCTCGCCGAGGTCTCCCGGACGTCGGTGGCGGTCTTCTTCGTGGTCACCCCGGGCTCGACCGGTTGGTCCGGGTCCGACAGCACGGCGCCGACGGAGGACGCGGGGGCGTCCGTCCCGCCGCCCGGGGCCGGGTCCCCCTCACCCGGCCCCACGGTCGACCCGGTCGCCGTGACCGTGGAGGCGCACCGGGCGGCGTTGCTCTCCGCCGTGCCCGGCCTCGCCGAGGCACGCTGGTTCGCGCTGCACCGCGGCGCGGCGGCCGACCTGCGCCGGGCGCTGGTCGGCTGGGCCGCCGACGAGGGCCTGCGCCGGGCCAGTTCCGACCCGCCGGAGCTTCCCGGCGAGCACGTCCGGGTGCCGGTCGCGGCCGACCCGGGCGACTGGTCCGAGCGGCTCGACCGGCAGACCCGCACCTGCGCCCAGCGCATCCGCCAGCACCTCGCGCTGGAGTTGGCGAACGTGCACCTGCGGGTCGTCCAGGAGATCGTCTTCGGCGTCGGGTGTGCCGGGCTTCCCCAGCTCCTCGACCGCGAGATGGAGGCGTTGTCGCTGCTGGCCACCGTCCAGTGCGACCGGGCCGTACGCGGGATCGTCGACGACGCCGTCGCCCGGGTCTTCGGCTCGCCGCTGCCCGACGGCGTGGACCGGCGTGTCGTCAAGGCGATGCGCTGGGGTCTCACCGAGGACCGGGCCGGCCGCGAACTCGACCGGGTGCTGCTCGTCACCAGCACGGCCGGGGTGGCCGGTCTCGGCGGTGACGGGGCGATCGACGCCCTCGCGGGCTATCCCAGTGCCGCCCGCGCCGAGGTGCTCCCGCCGGTCGCCGTCGCCCTCTCCGGCGGCTGCTGGCAGCACTGGCGCAGTCCGGGCAACAACGACGCCAACCAGGCGCGGGCGTGGGCGCAGCGGGCGCTGCGGGAGGTCGAGCTGGAGCTGTCCCGGGAGATCTCCCGGCGGTTCGAGGTCGTCCGCCTGGGCCTCGGTGCGGTGCTCTCCGATGCGGTCGACCACGGCATCCTGCTCGCCTGACGGCGTCCGCGCCCCCCGGCCCCCCGAGCCCGCCCGCCCACCCCTCGGGCGCGGCAACGGCGGGTCGGGGCCGCCCGCCGACGGTGATCCACGCCGGACCGGCGTTCCGGTTCCTCGGTTCCGGGAAACCGGTGGCACGATGGGGGGCATGGCGGCTCCGCAGGTTGCACCGGTCGAGACGCCGGACACCGAAGAGGTGCCGGTCTCGGACCGGCAGTGGGTGACGATCGTCTGGGACGACCCCGTCAACCTCATGACGTACGTGACGTGGGTCTTCCAGAAGCTCTTCGGCTACAGCAGGGAGAAGGCCGAGAAGCTGATGCTGGACGTACACCACAAGGGCCGCGCCGTCGTCTCCACAGGCGCGCGGGAGCGGATGGAACACGACGCGTCGCAGCTGCACGCGTACGGGCTGTGGGCGACGGTGGACCGGTCGTGAGCGCGAGGAGTGAGCCGGTGTTGCGAGCCCCGCAGTCGCGAACAGGGATGGCGCCGTGAGCATGTTCCACCGGCAGAGTGGCCGCTACGTGGCCACGTTCGCCGTCGACGAGGTGCGGGTCCTGCGCAAGGTCGCCTCCGAGGTGGTGGGCCTGCTCACCGACGGCTTCGACCACTCCGACCCGGTGGTGGGCCGGCTCTTCCCCGAGGTCTACCCGGACGACCCGAGGAGCACCGCCGAGTTCCGCCGCTACACCGAGGGCGACCTCAAGACCGCGAAGATCGACCAGGCGGGCGCCATCCTCGCCGCGCTGCCCGGTGAGGCCGGCGGCGAGGTGCGGCTGGACGCCGAGGCGGCCGAGGCGTGGCTGCGGGCGTTGAACGACGCCCGGCTCGCGATGGGCGTCCGGCTGGAGATCAAGGACGGGACCGACCTCGGCGAGGAGCTCGACGAGGCGGTCGCCGAGGATCCGACCTCCAGCCGGGTGTTCCAACTGTCGGTCTACGCATATCTCGGCTATCTCCAGGAGTCCCTGCTCAACGCCCTGATCGACGGGGCGTGACCGCCGCCACTTCGCCGCCCGGGCCGGCCAGGCGTTAGGCTTGAGCGCGTGCTGAGCATCGACCGGTCGATCGTCGACGCGATCGTGGCCCACGCGCGCCGGGACCACCCGGACGAGGCGTGCGGCGTCGTCGCCGGCCCCGCCGGCAGCGACACCCCGACCCGGCACATCCCGATGGAGAACGCCGCCCGCTCCATGACGTTCTACGAGTTCGACTCGATGGAGCAGCTGCGGGTGTGGCGCGAGATGGACGACCGGGACGAGGAGCCCGTCGTCATCTACCACTCGCACACCGCCACCGAGGCGTACCCGTCCCGCACCGACGTCTCGTTCGCCGGCGAGCCCGGCGCGCACTACCTGCTCATCTCCACCCGGGAGCCCGACACGGAGGAGATCCGTTCCTTCCGGATCGTGGACGGCGTGGTGACCGAGGAACCGGTCCGGGTCGTCGACGCCGCCGTGGACCAGCACGCCGTGCAGTCCTACATGTTCGGGCAGAGCCCGGCGACGGTCGACTACGAGTGTTCCGGCCGCTGATCCCCGCGCCGTAGCACCCGTCCACGTCCCGTCACCAGGCACACAAGGAGCACGACATCATGGCCATCGAGGTTCGCATCCCCACCATCCTGCGCAGCTACACCGGCGGCGCGAAGGTCGTCGAGGGCACCGGCGACACCCTGAGCGACCTGCTCACCGACCTTGACTCCCGACACGGCGGCCTGAAGGCCCGCCTCGTCACCGACGCCGGGTCGCTGCACCGCTTCGTCAACGTCTACGTCAACGACGAGGACGTCCGCTTCCTCGGTGCGCTGGACGCCAAGCTGAACGACGGCGACAGCGTCACCATCCTGCCGGCGGTCGCCGGCGGCGCGTTCGGCTTCGCGGCCGCCGCGGCGATCGCGCAGCAGAAGGTCGCGTCCGCGGCTCCCGGTCGCGCGTCCACCGCCCGCTGAGGCAGCCGCCATGGCGCGGTACGACAGCCTTCTCGACGCCTGCGGCGGCACGCCTCTCGTCGGTCTGCCGCGGCTCTCGCCGACGGTGCCCGAGGGGGCGCCGCCGGTGCGGCTCTGGGCGAAACTGGAGGACCGGAACCCGACCGGCAGCATCAAGGACCGGGCGGCGCTGTTCATGGTCCGGGCGGCCGAGGAGGCCGGCCGGCTCCGGCCGGGCGACACCATCCTCGAACCGACCAGCGGCAACACGGGCATCTCGCTCGCCATGGTGGCGAAGCTGCGCGGCTACCGGCTGGTCTGCGTGATGCCGGAGAACGTGTCGACCGAGCGGGTTCAGCTGCTGCGGATGTACGGCGCCGAGATCATCTTTTCGCCGGCGGCCGGCGGTTCGAACCAGGCGGTCGCCACGGCGAAGCAGATCGCCGCGGAGCACCCCGACTGGGTGATGCTCTACCAGTACGGCAACGAGGCGAACGCCCGGGCGCACTACGAGACGACCGGGCCGGAGCTGCTGCACGACCTCCCCACGATCACGCACTTCGTGGCCGGCCTCGGCACCACGGGGACGCTCATGGGCACCGGGCGCTACCTGCGGGAGAAGGTCGAGGGGATCCAGGTCGTCGCCGCCGAGCCGCGGTACGGCGAGCTGGTCTACGGGCTGCGCAACATCGACGAGGGGTACGTCCCCGAGCTGTACGACGCCAGCGTGCTGTCCCGACGGTTCTCGGTCGGTACGCGGGACGCGGTGCTGCGCACGCGGCAGCTGGTGGAGGTCGAGGGCATCTTCGCCGGCTTCTCCACCGGCGCGATCCTGCACGCGGCGCTGGCCGTGGCGCACGAGGCGGTACGCGAGGGCCGCCGGGCCGACGTGGCGTTCGTGGTCGCCGACGGGGGCTGGAAGTACCTCAGCACCGGCGCGTACGGCGGCACTCTGGCCGACGCCGAGGAGGCGCTCGAGGGGCAGCTCTGGGCGTGAGCCCGGGCCCGTCCGGCCGGTTCCGTCCGTGTCCGCCGCCCGCCGCCTCCACAGGTCGGCGGGCGGCGGTTCCGTGTCGCGGGCCCTCACGGAGCGCGACGGCGACGCGTTCCGGCGCGGATCGCGGGAACCTGTCGTCCACAACGCGCCGTGGGTGTCACCTTGGTGACAAGTTCCAACGGATGATTCTTGCGTCCCCGCGTGCCGGCGTAGGCTGCGCAGCGTGGCGTACGCGTCGGTAGAGATCATGCGCCGAGCGGCGACCGGCGGGGCGACTACGCAACGTGACGGCGAGCCGACTCGATGCGACTGACCGTCCTGGGCTGCGCGGGAAGTTTCCCCGGACCGGAGGCCCCCTGCTCCGCCTACCTGGTGGAGGCCGACGGCTTCCGGCTGCTGGTCGACTTCGGCTCGGGATCGCTGTCCAGCCTCCAGCGCTACGCGGGCCTGCACGCGCCCGACGCCATCCTCCTCACCCACCTGCACTGCGACCACATCCTCGACGCCGTGACGTACGTGGTGGTCCGCCGGTACGCGCCCGACGGCCCGTACCCGCCCATGCCGGTGTACGCCCCGTCCGGGGCGCCCGACCGCCTCACGGCCGCCTACGGCGACGACGGCTCGATGGATGACGTCTACCAGTTCTACGGCCTGCAACCCGGCACCTTCCCGATCGGCCCGCTCACCGTCACGGTCGACCGGGTCAACCATCCCGTCGAGACGTACGGGGTGCGGCTGGAGCACGACGGCCGGGTGCTGTGCTACTCGTCCGACACCGCCCCCTGCGACGCGCTGCTGCGGCTCGCTCAGGACGCGGACGTCTTCCTCTGCGAGGCCAGCTACCTCGACGGCGTGGAGAACCCTCCGGACCTGCACCTCACCGGCCGGGAGGCGGGCGAGGCGGCGACCAAGGCGGGCGTGGGCCGCCTGCTGCTCACCCACCTGGTGGCCGCCTGGGGCAGCGAGGCCCACACGGTCGAGTCAGCCGCCGCCGCGTACGCCGGCCCGCTCGAGGTCGTCCGGGCCGGCGCGAGCTACGACATCTGACCTCCGCGGCGGCACCCGGAGGGACCGGGTCTTGCCGTATTGTTCGCCGACCGGTCAGCATCCGGTCGTCTCGCGCACCCGTGGCACCCGCACGGTGTGGGCATGCGGATCGCCATCGTGACCGAGTCGTTCCCGCCGGACGTGAACGGCGTCGCGCACTCCGTCGTCCGGGCCGCCGAACACCTGGTCGCCCGCGGCCACGAGCCGCTGGTCATCGCACCCGCGCCGCCCGGCGCGGCCGCCCGGCAGGAGACCGGTGAGCACCCCTACCCGGTGGTGCGCATCCCGAGCGTGCCGATGCCCCGGTACCAGGGGTTCCGCCTCGGTGTGCCCACCACCACCCGCCTGACCGGGGAACTGCTCGGGCACGCGCCGGACGTCGTCCACCTGGCCAGCCCGTTCGTCCTGGGCGCCCGCGCCGCGACGCTGGCCGTGCGGCACGGGCTGCCCACGGTGGCCGTGTACCAGACCGACGTGGCGTCGTACGCCCGCGCCTACCGCCTCGGCTGGGGTGAGACGGCCGCCTGGCGGCGGCTGCGGGAGATCCACAACTCGGTGGACCGCACCCTCGCGCCCTCCACCCGGGCCGCCGCCGACCTGATCGCGAACGGGGTGCAGCGGATCTGGCTGTGGCGGCGCGGCGTGGACGCGGAGCGGTTCCAGCCGGCGAAGCGGTCCGAGGACCTGCGTGCCCGCCTCGCCCCGAACGGTGAGCTGCTGGTCGGCTACGTCGGCCGCCTCGCCCCGGAGAAGCGGGTCGACCTGCTGGCGGAGGCGTCGGCGCTGCCCGGCGTCCGGGTGGTGGTGGTCGGCGACGGCCCGGCCCGGAGGCAACTGGCGCGGGCCCTGCCCCGGGTCACCTTCCTCGGGGTGCAGCACGGCGAGGACCTGGCGCGGCTCTACGCCAGCCTGGACGTGTTCGTGCACACCGGCCCGCACGAGACCTTCGGCCAGACCGTGCAGGAGGCGCTGGCCAGCGGCGTCCCCGTGGTGGCCCCCGCCGCCGGGGGACCGGTGGACCTCGTGGAGTCGGGAGTGACCGGGCTGCTGGTGCCGCCCGGCGACGGGAGCGCGCTGGCGGCCGCGGTGGCCACACTGGGCGCGGACGAGGAGCGCCGCACCGCGTACGGGCGGGCCGCCCGGGCCGCCGTGCGCCGGCGTAGCTGGTCCGCCGTGGGCGACGAGCTGATCGGGCACTACGAGGCGGTACGCGCCGGCGCGGCCGCCGCGACCCTGCCCGCCGCGTCGTGACCGGTCCGGCCCCCGCCGCGGGACTGCGCATCGTCCGGCTGGCGAACTTCGTGACCGCGCGGTCCGGCGGGCTGCGGACCGCGCTCCACCAGCTCGGGGTGGGCTACCGCGAGGCGGGCCACGAGCCGGTGCTGGTCGTACCGGGGCGGCGCGACGCCGACGAGCAGCATCCCTGGGGGCGGGTGATCACCCTGGCCGGTCCGGAGCTGCCGGCCAGCGGCGGGTATCGGCTGCTCACCGCGCGGCGTCGGCTCGCCCGGCTGCTCGACACGCTCGCGCCGGACCGCCTGGAGGTCTCCGACCGGTTCACCCTGCGGTGGACCGGCGACTGGGCCCGGGCGCACGGGGTGCCGTCGGTGATGGTGTCGCACGAGTCGCTGACCGGCCTG
Organism: Micromonospora costi; assembly: GCF_003626655.1. Lineage (GTDB taxonomy): Bacteria > Actinomycetota > Actinomycetes > Mycobacteriales > Micromonosporaceae > Micromonospora > Micromonospora costi. Next base: position 1,305,394 of record NZ_RBAN01000001.1, on the reverse strand, counting down.
CTCGGCCAGTGGGGGGTGCCGGACGCGCTGCGCCGGCCGCTCGCCGACCGGTTCAACGGTCGCACCGCCGGGGCGTACGACCGGATCGTCTGCACCACCCGGTGGGCCGCCGAGGAGTTCGCCCGGATCGGCGCGCGCAACGTCGACCTGGTGCCGCTCGGGGTCGACCTGGCCACGTTCGGTCCCGACCGGGCCGATCCCGCCGTGCGGGAGCGGTACGCCGACCGCGGCGAGCTGCTGTTGGTGCACTGCGCCCGGCTGTCCCGGGAGAAGCGCCCGGAGCTGGCCGTGGACGCGCTCGCCGCGCTGCGCCGGGCGGGCGTGCCGGCGGTGCTCGTGATGGCCGGCGACGGCCCGATGCGGCCGGCGCTGCGGCGCCGCGCCGCCGGGCTGCCGGTCACCTTCACCGGTTTCCTGCCCGACCGGCTCGCCGTCGCCGCGTTGCTGGCCAGCGCCGACGTGGTGCTCGCACCCGGGCCCGTGGAGACCTTCGGGCTGGCCGGGCTGGAGGCGCTGGCGTGCGGCACCCCGGTGGTCGTCAACGCCGCCAGCGCGTTGCCCGAGGTGGTCGGTACGGCCGGACTGGCCGCGGAGGGCTCGGCGGAGGCCGTCGCCGCGGCGGTACGGCGGTTGCTGGCCCGGCCCGAGGCGGAGCGACGCCGGGCGGCGCGGGCCCGTGCGGAGGAGTTCGGCTGGCCCGCCGCGGTGTCGGGGTTCCTGCGGATGCACGACGCCGAACCGGTACGCCCGCCCGCCCCGGCCTGACACGCCGAACCGGCCTGCACGCCTGACGCGCCGGGGCCGGCCGGGTCACGGCCCGGTCGTCCGGGTCGGGACACCCGCGCGCGCCCGTCTGGGGCACCGCATAGGGTGCAGGCATGGCACGACCCGACGGGCGACGGCCCGACCAACTCCGACCGGTGACGCTGACCCGGGGCTGGAGCACCCACCCGGAGGGCTCGGTGCTCGTCGAGTTCGGCGCGACCCGGGTGCTCTGCACTGCGAGCGTGACCGAGGGGGTGCCCCGCTGGCGGAAGGGGTCCGGCCTCGGCTGGGTCACCGCCGAGTACGCGATGCTGCCGCGGGCCACGAACACCCGCTCGGACCGGGAGAGCGTCAAGGGCCGCATCGGCGGGCGTACGCATGAGATCTCCCGGTTGATCGGCCGGAGCCTGCGCGCGTGCGTCGACCTCAAGGCGCTCGGCGAGAACTCGATCGTGCTCGACTGCGACGTGCTCCAGGCCGACGGCGGCACCCGTACGGCGGCCATCACGGGCGCCTACGTGGCCCTTTACGACGCGGTCACCTGGCTCGCCGAGCGCAAGGCGCTGGCCGGCAAGCCGGCCGCCGTGATGCACCGGTCGGTGGCCGCGGTGAGCGTCGGGATCATCGAGGGGGAGGCCCGGCTGGACCTCTGCTACGCCGAGGACGTGGCCGCCGAGGTCGACATGAACGTGGTCTGCACCGGCACCGGCGACTTCGTCGAGGTGCAGGGCACCGGGGAGGCCGGCGTGTTTCCCCGGAGTCAGCTCGACGCCCTGCTCGACCTGGGTGTGGCGGGCTGCGCGGACCTGGCCGAAGCCCAGCGGAAGGCTCTCTCATGAACAAGGTGCTGCTCGCCACCCGTAACCAGAAGAAGCTGGTGGAACTCCAGCGGATCCTCGACGGTGCGCTCGGTGCGCACCGGATCGCCCTGCTCGGTCTCGACGACGTCGAGGAGTACCCGGAGCTGCCGGAGACCGGCCTCACGTTCGGCGAGAACGCGCTGATCAAGGCGCGGGAGGGCTTCCGCCGGACGGGGCTGCCCACCGTCGCCGACGACTCCGGTCTGGCCGTGGACGCGATGGGCGGCATGCCCGGCGTGTTCAGCGCCCGCTGGTCCGGCAGGCACGGCGACGACCACGCCAACCTCCAGCTGCTGCTCGACCAGATCGCCGACCTGCCGGACGAGCACCGCACCGCCTCGTTCGTCTGCACCGTGGCGCTGGTGCTGCCCGGTGGCAAGGAGCACCTGGTCGACGGCCGGCAGCCCGGCCGCCTGCTGCGCGCCCCGCGCGGCGACGGCGGCTTCGGCTACGACCCGATCTTCATGGGTGATGGGCAGACCCGGACCAACGCCGAACTGACGCCGGAGGAGAAGGACGCCGTCAGCCACCGTGGCAAGGCGCTGCGCGAGCTGGCCAAGCTGATCGCCAAGGTCCTCCCGCCCGCAGACTGACCCGGGTGCGGCCGTCCACCTGCGACGGCCGCACCGGGGCGGCGGGCTCAGCTCAGCGGGCCGATCTGCCGCTCGATCGCCGCACGCAGCCCTGGGCCGCGCAGCACCTCCCGCGCGGTCTCCATGAGCGGCGCGAGGAACACGTCCGGGCCGGGTTCGCCGGCGGCCCCACCGAGCGCCTCGACCGCGGCCCGCCCGGCCGGCGACGGCGTGAGCGGGGCGCGGAGCTGGAGCCCGCGTACGGCGGCCAGCAGTTCGACGGCGAGGACGCTGGTCAGGTTGTCCAGCACCGTGCGCAGCTTCTTGGTGGCCGCCCAGCCCATCGAGACGTGGTCCTCCTGCATGCCGCTGGTGGGCAGCGAGTCCACCGAGGCGGGCGCCGCGAGCCGGCGGTTCTCCGCGACGATGCCGGCGGCCGTGTACTGGGCGATCATCAGCCCCGAGTTGACGCCGGCGTCCGGCGACAGGAACGCCGGCAGGTCCCGGGAGCGGGTGACGTCCAGCAGGCGGTCGACCCGCCGCTCGGCGATCGCCCCCACCTCGGCGGCGGCGATGGCCAGGTAGTCAGCCGCGAAACCGAGCGGCGCGCCGTGGAAGTTGCCGGTCGACTCGACCCGGCCGTCCGGCAGCACCACCGGGTTGTCGACCACGGAGAGCAGTTCGCGGCCCGCCACCGTGGCGGCGAACTCCAGCGTGTCCCGGGCGGCGCCGGCCACCTGCGGCGCGCAGCGCATCGAGTACGCGTCCTGCACGGCGTGCGCCAGGTCGTCGCGGTGCGAGTCCATCACCCGGGAGTCCTGGAGCAGCCGGTGGATGTTCGCGGCCGACGCGGCCTGGCCGGGGTGCGGGCGGATGGCGTGCAGTTCGGGAAGGAACGGCCGCTCGGACCCGAGCATCGCCTCGATGGCCAGCGCGGCGGTCACGTCGGCCATCGTGAACAGGTGGGCGGCGTCGTGCAGGGCGAGCAGCAGCATCCCGAGCATGCCGTCGGTGCCGTTGATCAGCGCCAGCCCCTCCTTGGCGGCCAGCGCGATCGGGGCCAGGCCCGCCTGGCGCAGCGCCCCGGCCGCGTCGACGCGCTCGCCGGCCGGGCCGAGCACCCAGCCCTCGCCCAGCAGCACCACCGCGCAGTGCGCCAGCGGCGCCAGGTCGCCGGAGGCGCCGAGCGAGCCGTGCTCCGGCACCCACGGGGTGATGTCGTGGTTGAGCAGGTCGACGAGGGCCTCGGCGACCAGCGGCCGGACACCGGAGCGGCCCATGGCGAGGGAACGGACGCGCAGCAGCATCATGGCCCGGACCACCTCGCGCGGCATGGGCGCGCCCACGCCGGCCGCGTGCGAGCGGATCAGCGCGTGCTGGAGTTCGGCGCGGCGCTCCGGGGCGACGAACGTGTTGGCGAGGGCACCGAACCCGGTGGAGACCCCGTAGACCGGCCTCCCGGCCGCCTCGATGCCGTCCACGATCGACCGGCTGGCCGCCATCGCCTCCACGGCGGCCGGGTCGAGCACGACCTTGGCCGAGCCGCGGGCCACGGCGAGGACGTCGGCGGGGGAGACCCCGCTGGGCTGGATGGATACGGTCGTCATTGCGGAACTCCGTTGTGCAGGACCTTGCGGACGAGGGGCACACCGGGCCGGTAAGCCAGGTGCAGGTGGGACGGGGCGTCGAGGACGACGAGGTCGGCGCGGGCGCCTGGACGCAGCACCCCGATGTCGTCGCGGCGCAGCGCCCGGGCGCCGCCGGCGGTCGCGGCCCAGACCGCCGCCGCCGGGGTCATCCGCATCTCGCGGACGGCGAGGGCGATGCAGAACGGCATCGACGAGGTGTACGACGAGCCGGGGTTGCAGTCGGTGGCCAGCGCCACGGTCACCCCGGCGTCGAGCAGCCGCCGGGCGTCGGGGTACGGCGACCGCGTGGAGAACTCGGCGCCGGGCAGCAGCGTGGCCACGGTGCTGGTGTGGCGGCCCTCCATGCACATGCAGTCGATCGTGTGCGAGGCGAGCGCGTCGACGTCGGCGTCGGACAGGTGGGTGCAGTGGTCGACGCTGGCCGCGCCGAGTTCCACACCGAGCTGCACGCCGGGGCCGGGGCCGAGCTGGTTGGCGTGCACCCGTACGCCCAGCCCGACGGCCTGCCCGCAGGCGAGGATCGCGCGGGCGTGGTCGACGTCGAAGGCGCCCCGCTCGCAGAACACGTCGATCCAGCGCGCGTGCGGGGCGGCGGCGGCCAGCATCGGCCCGCAGACCATCCCCACGTAGTCGTCGGGGCGGTCGGCGTACTCGGGCGGGACCACGTGCGCCCCGAGGAACGTGGTCTCCTCGCTGAACTCTCCGGCGATGCGCAGCGAACGGGCCTCGTCGGCGACCGTGAGGCCGTACCCGCTCTTGATCTCGATGGTGGTGGTGCCCTGCCGCAGCGCCTCCCCGCGCAGCCGGCGCACCGTGGCGCGCAGCGCGTCGTCGCTGGCCGCCCGGGTGGCGCCGACCGTGGTGCGGATCCCGCCGCCGGTGTACGGCTCGCCGGCCATGCGCGCCGCGAACTCGGCGGCCCGGTCGCCCGCGAAGACCAGGTGCGCGTGGCTGTCCACGAAACCGGGCAGCACGGCCGCCCCGTCCGCGTCGATGCGGCGGTCGGCGGCCGGCGCGCCCCGGGCCGACCCCACCCAGGCGACCAGCCCGTCCTCCACCAGCAGGGCGGCGTCGCGGTAGATGCCAAGCGGCCCGCCCTCGCCGTTGCCGAAGGCGTTGGTGACCAGCTCCCCGATGTTGTCCACGAGCAGACTGCCGCTGTTGCGGACGGCCGGCCGCGCCGAATCGCCCGGTCGCACCGGCCGGGTCGGCCAGGGGTCAGTGCTCACGAGGTCACCTCCGCGATGGTGGCGCGCAGTTCGGCGGGCACGTCGACGGTGCGGTGCCGGCCGTCGGCGACGACCGTCCGCCCGTCCACCACCACGGTGGTGACGTCGGCGGCGGTGGCCGCGAAGAACGCGCCGACCGGCGGCACACCGGCGGTCCGGGCGGTGTCGAGCCGTACCGTGACGAGGTCGGCGCGGGCGCCGACGGCCAGCCGGCCCGCGTCGGTCCAGCCCAGCGCGGCGTGCCCGGCGGCGGTCGCCGCGGTCATTAGGTCGGCCGCGGCGAAATGGCCCCGGCGGCGGGTACGCAGCCGCTCGTCCAACTCCACCGCCCGTGCCTCCTCGAACAGGTCGATCACGGCGTGGCTGTCGCTGCCCAGGCTGAGCGGGCTGCCGGCGTCGGCCATCCGCCGGGCCGGGCCGATGCCGTCGGCGAGGTCCCGTTCCGTGGTGGGGCAGAGGCAGACGCCGGTACGGCTCTCCCCGAGCAGGGCCAGGTCGGCGCTCGTCGGATGGGTGGCGTGCACGGCCGTCGTGGCCGGGCCCAGCACCTCGCGGTCGGCGAGCAGGCGGGTCGGGGTGCAGCCGTGCACCGCCCGGCAGGCGTCGTTCTCCGCGGGCTGCTCCGACAGGTGCACGTGCAGCGGTGCGTCGCGCTCGCGCGCCCAGCGCGCCACGGTGCTCAGCTGCTCGGCCGGTACGGCACGCACCGAGTGCACGGCGGCGCCCACCCGGGCGTGCTCGCCATCCGGCGTGAACGCGGCCGCCCGCTCGGCCCACCGCGCGGCGTCCCCGTCGCCGAAACGCCGCTGCGGCCCGGCCAGCGGCCGGCCGTCCACCGACGCCGTGAGGTAGCAGGCGTCCAGCAGCGTGATCCGGATGCCCGCCTGGGCCGCGGCCTCGACCAGCGCGACGCTCATCGCGTTCGGGTCCGCGTACGGGGTGCCGTCCGGGCCGTGGTGCAGGTAGTGGAACTCGCCCACGCAGGTGATCCCGGCCAGCGCCATCTCGGCGTACGTGGCCCGGGCCAGCGCCAGGTACGAGTCCGGGTCGAGGCGGGCGGCCACCCCGTACATCTGGTCGCGCCACGTCCAGAAGTCGCCCCGCCCACCGTGCGTACGCCCGCGCAGCGCCCGGTGGAAGGCGTGCGAGTGCGCGTTGGCCAGGCCGGGCAGGGTCAGCCCCGGCAGCCGCACCGCGTCGGTGAGAACCTCGACCCCGGCGGTGGGCGCCGCGTCCCCGGTCAGCGGCGTCACGGTGGTGAACCGGCCGTCCTCGGCCTCGATCAGCACGTCGGCGGTCGGCTCGCTCCGGTCGGGCAGCCACGCGTACTCGGCCAGCCAGCGCGTCGCCGTCATGCCCCGCGCCCCCTTCGGAGCTGGATCGTCTGCGTCATCAGCCGATCCTGGCCGCACCGGCCCGCCGACCGGGCCGCGCAACGCCGCGCCGGGCCGACGGTCAGCACGCCAACTCCGCCAGCACCCGGGCCAGCGCCACCACTCCGGCCGCGCAGTCCTCGTCGGTCGCCGACTCAGCGGGGGAGTGGGACACCCCGCTCGGGTTGCGGACGAACAACATCGCCGTCGGCAGGTGCCCCGACAGCACGCCGGCGTCGTGCCCGGCGCCGGTCGGCAGCACCGGGGCGTCCAGCAGGCGGGCCAGCCGTTCGGCCAGCCCACCGTCGAAGGCCACCAGGGAGGTCGCCGACTCCTCCGTGAGCGTGACCGCCGTGCCGTCGCGCCGGGCCCGCTCGACGGCCTTGTCGTGCACCGCCTCGACCAGCCCGCTGAGGGTGTCCGGCTCGGCCGCACGGGCGTCCAGCCAGCCGCTCACCCGCGACGGGATGGCGTTGGTGGCGTTCGGCTCCACCGACACCCGCCCGACGGTTGCGTGCGCCCCCCGCAGCCGGGCTTCCTTGTTGGCCGCCAGCACCGTGAACGCGTACGTCAGCATCGGGTCGCGGCGGTCGGCCATCCGCGTGGTGCCCGCGTGGTTGCCCTCGCCCGTGAAGTCGAAGCGCCAGCGGCCGTGCGGCCAGATGGCGCTCGCCACGGCGACCGGCGACGGTGTCTCCGCGAGCGCGCGGCCCTGCTCGACGTGCAGCTCCACGAACGACCGGAACCGGGCCAGCAGCTCGGGACGGGCTCCCGCCGGGGCGTGGCCCAGCGCCTCGGCGAAGCTCACGCCGGCGGCGTCCCGCAGCACGGCCGCCCGCTCGGCCGGCAGCGCGCCGGTGAGCAGCCGCGACCCGAGGCACGGCACGCCGAACCGGCCGCCCTCCTCCTCGACGAACGCGCCCACGACCACCGGCCGGGTCGGGGTGACGTCGGCGGCGCGCAGCTCGTCGACGGCCAGGAAGGCGCTCACGATGCCGAGCGGCCCGTCGTACGCCCCGCCGTGCGGCACCGAGTCGAAGTGGCTGCCCGTCAGCACCGCGTCGCCGGCCTCCGGGTCGCCCCACCACGCGAAGAGGTTGCCGTTGCCGTCCTCGACGACCGGCATGCCCCGGTGGGCGGCCTGGTCCCGGAACCAGCCCCGCAGCCGCAGCTCGGGCTCGGTGAGCGCGTACCGCAGGTAGCCGCCGCTGCCGGAGTCGCGGCCCACAGGCGCGATCTCGTCCCACAGCTTGCGGAACCGGCCGGCCAGGTCCGTCACGCTGTTCTCCCGTTGCTCGCGACTGCGGGGCTCCGCTTCGCTGCACTCCTCGCGCTCACGTTGTTCCCCCGGTTGTTCGCGACTGCGGGGCTCCGCTGCGCTGCACTCCTCGCGCTCACGCGGCACCCTCCGCCATCGGCACGCGCAGGCCGGTGCGCTCGGCGACCTCGCGGGCGCCGTCGTAACCGGCGTCCACGTGCCGGATGACGCCCATCGCCGGGTCGTTGGTGAGCACCCGCTCGATCTTCTGCCCGGCGAGGGCGCTGCCGTCGGCCACGCACACCTGCCCGGCGTGGATCGAACGGCCCATGCCGACGCCGCCGCCGTGGTGGATGGAGACCCAGGACGCCCCGCTGGCCGTGTTGACCAGCGCGTTCAGCAGCGGCCAGTCGGCGATCGCGTCGGAGCCGTCGGCCATCGCCTCGGTCTCCCGATAGGGGCTGGCCACGCTGCCGGCGTCCAGGTGGTCGCGGCCGATGACCACCGGGGCGGACAGCTCGCCGGACGCCACCATCTCGTTGAACCGCACGCCGGCCCGGTCCCGTTCGCCGTAGCCCAGCCAGCAGATCCGGGCCGGCAGGCCCTGGAACGCGACCCGCTCGCCGGCCATCCGGATCCACCGCGCCAGGGACTCGTTCTCCGGGAACAGGTCGAGGATCGCCCGGTCGGTGGCGGCGATGTCGGCAGGGTCGCCGGAGAGCGCCGCCCACCGGAACGGGCCCTTGCCCTCGCAGAACAGCGGCCGGATGTACGCCGGGACGAAACCGGGGAAGTCGAAGGCGCGCTCGTAACCGCCGAGCTTCGCCTCGCCCCGGATCGAGTTGCCGTAGTCGAAGACCTCCGCGCCGGCGTCGAGGAAGCCCACCATCGCCGCCACGTGCCGGGCCATCGAGGCCCGCGCCCGGTCGGTGAACTCGGCCGGCTTCGCCGCCGCGTACTCGGGGGCGTCGGCCAGCTCCACGCCCACCGGCAGGTACGACAGCGGATCGTGGGCGCTCGTCTGGTCCGTGACGATGTCGATCTCGACGCCCCGGACCAGCAGCTCGGGGAAGACGACCGCGGCGTTGCCGACCACGCCGACGCTCAGGGCGCGGCCCTCGCGCTTCGCGGCGAGCGCCCGCCGTACCGCGTCGTCCAGGTCATCGGCGATTTCGTCGAGGTAGCGGTCGTGCGCCCGGCGCTCCAGCCGGCTCCGGTCCACGTCGACGATGACGCAGACGCCGCCGTTCATGGTGACGGCGAGCGGCTGCGCCCCGCCCATGCCGCCGCAGCCGGCCGTCAGCGTGAGCGTGCCGGCGAGGCTGCCGCCGAACCGCTTGGCCGCCACCGCCGCGAACGTCTCGTAGGTGCCCTGGAGGATGCCCTGGGTGCCGATGTAGATCCACGAGCCGGCCGTCATCTGCCCGTACATGGTCAGGCCGAGCTGCTCCAGCCGGCGGAACTCCGGCCAGGTGGCCCAGTCGCCCACGAGGTTCGAGTTGGCCAGCAGCACCCGCGGCGCCCACTCGTGGGTGCGCAGGACGCCCACCGGCCGGCCCGACTGCACCAGCATCGTCTCGTCGTCACGCAGGTCGGTGAGCGTACGCACCAGCGCGTGGTACGACGGCCAGTCCCGGGCGGCCCGGCCGGTACCGCCGTAGACGACCAGGTCGTCGGGGCGCTCGGCAACCTCCGGGTCCAGGTTGTTCATGAGCATCCGCAGCGCGGCCTCCTGCGGCCAGCCGCGGGCGGTGCGTTCGGCGCCACGGGCGGCGCGGACCGGGTGGGACATCTCGGTTCTCCTCTCAGCCGAGGAACAGCTGTCGGCGGGCGGCGGACGCCTCGAACGCCTCCAACCGGCGCTGGGTGTCGGCCGGGGCGGCGTCACAGATGGCCTGGAGCAGCACCATGGCCAGGGCCATCGGGGCGGTGTGCAGGTCGAAGACGAGATCGGTGCCGACCGCGGCGGGCAGCACCACGTCGGCGTACTCGGTCGCCGGGCTGACCGGCGAGTCGGTGATCGCCACCACGGCGAGCCCCGCGGCCCGCGCCTCACGCAGCGCGTCCAGGGTCTCCCGCGGGTAGCGGGGCAGCACGAAGGCGAGCAGGGCGCTCGCGCCGGCCTCGGCGGCCTGCTCCAGGCGGTCGGTGAGCAGGCTGCCGCCGTCGTCGAGCACCCGCACGTCCGGGTGCACCTTCGCGGCGAAGTACGCGAAGTACGCGGCCAGCGGCGCGGCGGCCCGCAGGCCGAGCACCGGCAGCGGCCGGCTCGCGGCGAGCAGCTCGCCGGTGCGGGCGATGCCGTCCCGGTCGGCGAGCTGGGCGGCCAGCCGGTCCAGGTTGCCGACCTCGGCGCGTACGGCCTGCTGGAGTTCGTTTCCGGCGTGGGCCGCGCCGTCCGGCGCGCCGGCGGCCAGTTCCCGCAGCCGGCGGCGCAGCGCCGGATAGCCGTCGTGGCCGAGCGCCACCGCGAACCGGGTGACCGACGGCTGGCTGACCCCGGCCAGCTCGGCCACCTCGGCCGCCGAGAGGTACGCCACGGCCGGCGCGTGCTGCACCAGGCAGTGCGCGATCCGGCGCTGGGTGGGGGTGAGCCGGACCCCGTGGAACAGGTCGAGCACGCGCTGGGTGGGCGCGGCGACAGCTCCTTCATTCACACCGTGACTCTATGCATGAAAACTTTCAAAGAGCAACCGTCGGCTGCCTCGCGGGGCAGCAGAGATCGATGGATTCCGGTACCGTCCCACATGCCGGAGGGCGGGAACGATCACGCCTCCGGCGATGCTCGGTCTCAAGGGTCGAAGGTGGCAGAGCGGGGGCACCAACCCGGTGACGGAGGGCGGGCTGACGTCCGCCCTATGGTCAGCCGGGTGGGCAACCGTCGGCGTGAGCTAGGAGAGCAGATGAAGGTGTGGGCAGGGCTCGGCGCGGCGGCGGTGCTGACGGGGGCTGTGGTGTTCGTGGCGAACACCGGTTCGTTCGCGGCGGACACACCGCCGACGATCGAGGAGGACTTCAGCCACCCGGGGGCCGAGCGCATCCTGGCCGACCACGGCCTGAAGGTGTTCAAGGGTGACGGCCACATCTGGTTCGACACCTCCCGTTCCTACGACACGGGCGAGCAGTGCCCGGTCGGCCAGATCCAGGTCGAGAAGGCCCTCGACGTGGCGCCGTACGGTGTCTGGTACTGCTTCAAGACCAAGGGCACGGAGGGTTATCTGACCCTCGAGGTACCGGGAACGTTCGGGATTCGCGGCGGCAGCGAGCCGCTGGAGGCGACCGCGAACCTGCCGGAGGGGCCGAAGACCTACCAGATCGAGCCGAACAAGCCCGTAGCCATCAGCCCCGGTACGGGGACCGAGCCGCCGAAGGCGATCCTGGTCGAGTTGCGCCTGTCCGGGGCCGCGTCCTAGCGGAAGTGAGAAGGGGAGCGGCGGCGGTTGCCGGCGCTCCCCTTCGTGTTTCCCCGGGACTTCCGGTGACCGACCGCCCGTCCGGTCGGTGACACCGGCGGGATCGCGGGGCAGCGTGGTTCTTCGATATTTGACAGACTGTCCCCCGCCGGCCGCCGTCGAAAAAGTTCGATGTGTGGGGCAGGGCGCCGACCACAGTCGGCGTCCGCGTTGTCGTTTCCGAAACGGGGGTCCTGTGTTAGTTCGTAGGCATGATCCGGCGCCTTCCCGTCCGAGGCGGCGAGCCCGCCTGAGGCGGCGTCTGGCCATTGTGGTCGCTCTCGTCATGGTCGGGCCGTTCCTTCAACCGCCGGCGTCGGCGTCCGCCGTGGAAGGCGACCTTCGGGCCTACCGCCAGACCGCGGCCGACTACATGGTGTCGGGCGGGCCCTCCGTGCGGCGGGCCGCCGAGGTCGCGCTGCTGGGTTCGGACCAGGACCTCGAGGAGTTCTTCGCATCCGGGCGCAAGCTGGCGCAGGAGGCCGACGAACGGGCCGCGGCGCAGGTGCTCACGTCCATGGACGGTCCGGCGGTGCGTGCGGCGGGCCTCCGGGCGCTGGAGGGCTCCGCTGACGAGGTGCGCGCGTTCGTCAACGGCGGCTGGCAGGAGGCGTGGCCGGCCGACGAGCGCGTGCGGGTGTATCGGGTGCTGGAGGCCGGCGGGCCGACGACGAAGGCGGCGGCGCAACGGGCACTCGACGGTTCGGCACAGGACATCTCGGACTTCCTCGCCCAGGGGCGGGACGCGGCGGCCTTCGCCGATGACCGGCTTGCCGCGACGCGGATGCTCGCCGGCGGCCCCAACAACAGCGGCCCGGTGCTGGACGCGGCGGCGCAGCAGGCGTTGTCGGGATCACCCGAGGAGCTTGCGGAGTTCCTGGCGAGCGGTCAGTACGTGGCACGGGCGCGGGACCAGGAGCTGGCCTCGATCCGGGCACTGACCGAGCAGGCCAAGCAGGCCGGCGAGGCGACGGCGCAGGAGTCCCTGGCGGCGGAGGAGTTCTCGACGCGGGCAGCGAACGCCGCGGACGAGGCGAAGAAGGCGGCCCAGGCGGCGCAGGCGGAGGCGCAGGCGGCCGGGGGTGCGGCGGCGAAGGCGTCGGCGGCGGCCGGGCGGGCGGCGGATGCGGCGGCCGGTGCGGCGGACGCCGCCCGGGAGGCGGTAGCCGCGTCGAACGCGGCGATGCGGGCGGCGCGGACCGCCGCGGACGCGTCCCGACGGGCCGTGACGGCGGCGTCGTTGACGGCGCAGGCCGCGGCACGGGCGCAGCGCGCTGCGGCTGCGGCACGAGCGAACGCCGGCGATGCCCGGGCGGCGCGGGAGGCGGCGGAGGCGGCACGGGACGCGGCGGCACGCGCCCGCGAGCTGGTGTACGCGAAGGTCGAGCGTGACCGCGCTCTGGCGCAGGCGCAGGCGGCGTCCGTGGCGGCGAAGGCAGCCGGAAGGAACGCGGACGACGCCGCCAACGCGGCCGACACGGCGAGCCGGCAGTCGGGTGTTTCGGCCCAGCAGGCGCAGCGCGCGCGCGACGCTGCGGCGCGTGCCCGGGCGGCCGCGGCCGCGGCGTCGCGCGCGGCGGATCGCGCGGAGTCACTGGCCCGGACGGCGGCAGAGGCCTCGGCGGACGCGTTCCGCTTCGCAGAGCAGGCGGCCGTGCACGCGGAGAATGCCGAGCGGTCGGCGTTGGCCGCAGCGGTCGCGGCGGAGAACGCCCAGTACTCGGCGGCTGAGGCCGCCAAGGCCGCAGCCGCGGCCGTGGAGTCGGCGAACGTCGCGGTGGCCGCGGCCACCAGGGCCGCGGAACTGGAGACCCTGGCTCGCCAGGAGGACGAGGCACGGCTGACGGAGGCCACCGAGCAGGGTGTGCTGGCAGCGCAGGAAGCCCTGGCGCAGGAGCAGCAGGTGAAGGCCGAGGGCGGGGTCCTGGCGGCGTGGAACCGGACTCTGCAGTGGGACACCGCCGAGGAGCTCCGGGTCGATCCCGCGACCCGCACGCTCCTGGACGAGGCGGCCGCGCCGGGCGTCCCGGCGGGCGAGATGCTGGACAAGGGTCGCCGCGCGGCCGTCGCCCTCGCCAGCACCGGCGGCGAATGGACCAAGTCCGCCGCGTTGGATGTCCTGGCCGGCGGCGAGATCGAGATGCGCACCTGGCTGGCCAGCGGCCGGAGGGCCGCGAGCGGTCAGGACGACCGGTCCCGGGTGTGGCACCTGATGGACACCCTGCCCGACGGCCCCGAGAAGACGGCTGCGCAGACCGCTCTGGCCGGTGACGACGCCGCGGTGGACGCGTTCCTGCGTACCCGCAACTACAGCGGAAAGGTCTTCAACGACCGGCAGGCGATCTACCGGATCATCGAGACGGCCACGGCCGCCGGGCAGGTCAACCTGAAGGCCGCCGCGGAGAGGGCGCTCGCGGACGGCACGGCCGCCGCACACGAGTTCCTCCGCACCGGCCAGTACACCGCTCGCGCCGCCGATGAGCGCCTTGAGGTGTACCGCGTGATGGACGCCGGAGGACCGGAGGTCAAGGCGGCTGGACAGGTCGCCCTTTCCGGGCCCTCGTCGTACATCTCCTACTTCCTGGCCACCTCCCGCTACCAGGCGGCGCAGCGGGACCTGGAGCAGGCGGCCCACGTGGCGACCGTCCGCAAGTTGATCCTGGAGGCGCAGCAGTACGCGCAGAAGGCGCTGGAGGACGCCGCACGGGCGCAGGAGGCGGCACTCGATGCCGCGGGATCGGCCGGAGAGGCGGATGCCGCGGCGAAGCGTGCCGAGGACGCGGCCCGGCTGGCCGAGACGCACAAGAACAACGCGCGGCTCTCGGCCGAGGCGGCCAAGCGGTCGGCGGACGAGGCCGCCCAGTCCGCCCAGACGGCTCGCAACGCGGCGAACTCCGCGCAGGCGAGCGCCAACAGTGCCGCCATTTCGGCGGCGACGGCGAGCGCTGCTTCCCGCCGTGCGAGTGCGGACGCCGCCGCTGCGGCGGAGGACGCCAGGGACGCCCGCGCCGCGGCCACGGCCGCGGGCAAGGACGCCGCGGCTGCCGACGCTGCCGCCAAGGAAGCGTCGACAATCTACGCCACCAAGCTGAAGGAGTGGGAGGCTCAGCAGCGCAGCACCACGCCGGGCACCGGCCCGGGCGGCAACGGAAGCGCGGCGGACAGCCACAAGACGTGGGGCTGCCTGGTGCCGGAATCGGCGATGTCGCCGCAGTGCGTGAACGTCTACAAGGACCTGGCCGGAACACTGACGAATCCGGCCAAGTGCAGCGCGCCGGCCAACGCGGGCAGCCCCGGCTGCTCCATGCTCAACGACCTCAAGGGCTTCGTCGAGGAGAACCCCGGCCTGATGCTCGACATGCTCCAGTTCGTCCTGGGCATGTGCGGTCTGATTCCGGGCGCGGGTGAGGTGTGCGACGCCGCGGACGCGGCGATCTCGTTCGGCCGCGGCGATGTGGTCGGTGGCCTGCTGTCGCTGGGCGCCATGGTCCCGGTGGTCGGCTGGCTCGCCTCCGGCGCCAAGACCATGAAGAACGCGGACAAGCTGCGGACGGTCAAGAACATCGTCGACCAGCTCATCAAGTGCGGCAGCAGCTTCACGCCCGGCACGGGCGTACTGCTGGCCGACGGCAGTCGCCGGGCGATCGAACAGATCCGGGTCGGCGACAAGGTCCTGGCCACCGATCCGGTGAGTGGGGTCACCGCTGCGAAGCCGGTCACGGCTCTCATCGGCAGCGCCGGTATCAAGCGACTCGTCGACGTCACGGTTGACACGGATGGCGCGGCGGGCGAGGAGACCGGGACCGTCACGGCCACCCACAACCACCCCTTCTGGGTCGGTGACCTCGACACGTGGGTCAGGGCGGAGTCCCTGAAACCGGGACAGTCGATCCGCACCTCGGCGGGCACCTGGGTGCAGATCGAAACCGTGTCGGAGCGGACCGAGATCTCCCAGGTCCACAACCTGTCCATCGCCGATCTGCAGACCTACTACGTGGTCGCCGGTGACACTCCCGTCCTGGTCCACAACGCCGGCTGCCCGCCCGCGATCGGGTTCAGCGCGGACACCGTGGCCACGGCGTACCAGGGAATGCGAGGCGAGGGCGGCCACGCGATGCGCCGGCTGGTCGGCGACATCATTCCCAACACCGGTAGCAACGAGGCGAAGAGGCAGGCGTTCGAGAGCCTGACCTCCTCGATCCTGACCAACCCGCAGAAGACCTTCGACTGGACGCTCGGTGGCACCGGTGGCATCCGGAACAAGGGCTTCATCGGTGAGGTCAACGGCAAGACGGTCGTCCTGTTCGTGGCGAAGGAAGGCCAGTACGCCGGTAGGGTCACGTCGTCGAAGGTCGTCACCCCCGATGATCTAAAGCTGTGGGGGATCTGTGGCTGCTGATCTGGCATCCGGGTTGCGTTTCGCCGCGCAGCCGGTCGTCAGTGTCTTCGTGCCGGGTGTTCCGGCCGTGTCGCCGAACTTCGAGTTCGGCGGCACGGCGCCGGCCGAGGTCCAGACGTATTCGCTCGAGCGGGACGACCCGGGTCCGTTCCCGTACGCCACCGTCACCGAATACGACCTGGTCTTCGACGAGCTCCCGGCTGACCTGCACGGTTATCTCTCACACTGTCTCCGGGCAGCGTGCGCCGTGGCCGACGGCGTGGTCTGGCTCGGATTCGAGGGCTCGTTTCACTTCGACGACATCCTCACGGAGGCGATCGCGCCCCAGATCTACGGCGTGTGCGCGCCCGGCGTCGAGCCGGTCGTGGCGGCGGACCTGGACACTCTCCGGACGCCGGAATGGCGGTCGGTGATCGGCTCGTTCCGGAGGCGGCTCTAGCTGCGGGCACAGGACGGCAGCCGCCCGGCTGCCGTCCTGTGCACATCAGCACGCCGACGGCGTCGGAGCGCCGACCACTGTCGACCGGAGCGATCGGGGAAGCTGCGGTTCCCGTGGCCTACCAACGGGCTTCGTCGTCGCTCGGCGTCTGAAATCGTCGACGAGGCGAGTGGCTCAGGACCCGGGTCACCGACCTGTCGGTCGATGGACCGGTGCCCGCGGGCGGACGAGCGAGCCTCATCTCTGTACTATCCGCACGGCGGGCGAGCGGAGGAGTGGCATGCAGCCGGAAAGCCCTTACAGGTACACCCACATGCTGGGCGCGTGCCAGGTCGGTAAGGCCTGGGCCGCGGTGGATGGGCAGGGCCGGTTCGCGACCGTGGCGGTGTTGGACGGGGTTGCGGCCTCCGACCCGCGCTGGCGCGAGGCCTTCGCGAACGCCGCGAACACCCTCGCCCACGCGGATGGCGGGCACCCGGTCGCCGGCGCCGACTTCTCCGCCGCCCACCCGTGGGTGGCCTACACCGCCGAGGAGGGGGACGCCCCGCGGCGTCTCTTCCAGAGCCTCGGCCTGGACTACCAGCCGGTGCCCGACGCGCCGGTCTCGGCGCCACCCACGTCCGCCCCGCCCGCGTCCGGCGTGCCGAAGCAGGTGTCCGGCGTGCCCCAGCAGGTGAGCGCGCCGCCGCAGCCGGTGTCCGGCGCGCCTGAGCTGGTGTCCGACAAGCCGCAGCTTCCGTGGGCGGTGCACACGACACCGACCTCGGGGCAGCCGGCGTCCGCGTCCGCGTCACCGGTCTCGGCGGCGCCGACCTCCCCCGCGACGCCGCTGGCCGAGACGTCCGCGTCCGCCGACGACGCGGGGCAGCCGCCGATCGCCCAGGCCCGCCCGGGCGCCCCGTTCCAGGACCCGTTCGCCACGCCCACCCGCCGGATCAAGCCGTCCGAGCCGCGTCCGCGTCGCACCGGCCTGTGGGTCGGCGCCGGGGTGCTGGTCCTGGTGCTGCTCGCCGGTGTGGTCGGCGCGGTCGTCTGGGCGGGCTCGGACGGCACGGAGACGCCGCCGGAGGCGGCGCCCAGCCCGACCCTGGTGTCGCCGGCGCTGCCGACGTCACCGCCGCAGTCGCCCGGCATCGAGCCGCCCAAGCCCGGCGCCTGGCCGACGCAGTGGCCGAGGTTCCACGAGCGGGACACCGTCCGGACGTTCACCGATCTCGAGGGCCTGACATTCCCCGTGAAGGTCCCCACGAACTGGCAGTGCACGCTCGCCGCCCGGGCCGAAGGTCTGGTCACGTACGACTGCAGCACCACCGACGCGGGAAGCAAGATCGGCGGCGAGCTGACCGTGCGGGACTGCCCCCAGCCGTGCAACGAGCAGTGGCAGAGCGCCATGCGGGCCACCGAGGAGGCGTGGGGCGCGCAGTGGATCCGCAGCGGCCAGTACTCCACGTACGCCGAGCAGATCATCGACGTCAACGGCGAGTCCCGGCACGGCCTGGTCGTCGTCGCGTACTTCCGCAGCGGCGAGGACGGCGCCATCAACCGGCAGCTCGTGATCCGGATGACCTCGCCCGTGAAGGAGGCCTACCAGCTGCGCCGCTTCGCCAGCTACATCCGTGACGTGGTCGTCTTTTGAGCACGCTGCACCGAGGGACGCCCATGGGCCTCGTTCCCTCCACACCCGACGCGGCACCCCGACCCCTCGCCGGTCGCTCGGTGGCGCTCATCCACGAGTGGTTCGAGGCCGCCGGCGGCTCCGAGCAGGTGTTCCTGAACATGGCCGAGCTGGTGCCGCACGCGGACCGTTTCGTCCTCTGGAAGGACGAGGACGCGCCCGCGGACCGCGAGTTCCACGAGTCGTGGATGGCGAAGACGCCGCTGCGCCGCAGCAAGGCCCTCGCCCTTCCGCTCATGCCGCTCACGTGGCGGACGCTGACCCGCAAGAAGTACGACTACGTCATCTCGTCGAGTCACGCCTTCGCGCACACCGTGAAGATCGGCGATCCGGAGCAGACGCGCCACCTGAGCTACGTGCACTCACCCGCGCGCTACGTCTGGATCCCGGAGTTGGACCAGCGGGGCGCCAACCCGATGCTCGCGCCGATGCGCGCCGTGCTCCAGGCGGGCGACAAGAGGCTGAGCCGGCACGTGCACAGCTACGCCGCGAACTCGCGGGAAGTGCAGGCCCGGATCCGTCGCTTCTGGGGCCGCGACGCCAGGGTGATCAATCCGCCGGTGGACGTGGACTACTTCACGGACGCCCCGCCGGAGGTCCGTGACCAGGATCGCCGCTACCTGCTGGGCGTGGGCCGGTGGATCCCGTACAAGAACTTCGACCTGATGATCGAGATCGCCGCGGCGGCCCGCCTGCCGTTGGTGATCGCCGGCGGCGGGCCGGAGGAGGAGAACCTGCGCCGGCTCGCGGCGCGCGTCGACGTGCCGGTCGAGTTCGAGATGCGACCGACCAAGGAGCGTCTCCGCGAGTTGTACTGGGGTGCCCTGGCGCTGCTCTATCCCGCGGTCGAGGACTTCGGCATGATCGCCGTGGAGGCGCAGGCCTGCGGTACGCCCGTCGTGGGGTGGGCCCGCGGCGGGTTGCTGGAGACCGTGGTGTCGGAGGAGACCGGCTTCCTTCTCGACGCCCCCGATCCGACGGCGTACGCGGACGCGATCCGTCGCGTGTCGAGCCTGTCCGCCGAGGCGACGGTGACCAACGCGCAACGGTTCACTACCCAGGCCTTCCAGGCGAACATGGCCGCCTGGTTGGCCGAGCAGGAATAGCCTCCACGGCTGGCGACGCCGCCGGCAGGAGGTTCGCTATTGGCCCCGGCACGATCCTCGAATAATCTTGCCGGGCTCGGTGCACGGCGAGCTGGAGAAGACTCATGGTGACGGCGTCAGTGCCGGAGCACGCGCGACTCGGCGACGGGCCGGTGGCCAACGTGCTGATGTTGGGTACGGCCGAGTGGGATTCCCCGATCGCGACGAACCAGCACTACGTCGCCCGTGAACTCGCCCGTTCCGCCACCGTGACCTTCGTCGAGTCGCTGGGGCTGCGCCGGCCCACGCTGAGGCGCGACGACGTCGTACGCATGGCCGCGCGGGTCCGCAGGGCCGCGGGCGACCGGGAGGTCCCGGCGCAGCGGCCCCGCCCGGCGGGTACGCAGATCGTGTCGCCGCTCGTGCTGCCGGTGCACCGGACACCGACGCGGCCGCTCAACCGCGCCCTGCTCCGGCGTGCCACGGCCGATTGGCTGGGCAGCGAGCGTCCGCGCGTGCTGTGGGCTTTCACGCCGGTGACGTACGGCCTGGAGGACGCGGCGGACGTCGTCGTCTACCACTGCGTGGACCTCCTCGCGTCCTTCCCCGGCGTGGACGGCGTGGCCGTGGCGCGCGGCGAGAAGTCGTTGTCGTCGCGTACGGCCGTCGCCATCGCCACCAGCCCCGCAGTCCAGGAGCACCTGGTCGGCGCCGGTTTCCCCCGGGTCGAGCTGATGCCGAACGTGGCGGACGTGTCGGTCTTCGCGGCGGCGAGCAGGCCGGCGGGTGAGCGCCGTCCCGCCGCGCTCTTCTCCGGGAACCTCACCGTCCACAAGCTCGACCTGCGGCTGCTCGAAGCGGTCGCCACCGCCCTGCGTGGGCGCGGCGAGCTGCTGCTGGCCGGGCCGCTCGCCGCCGGTGGCGGCAGTTTCGACGCGGAACTCCGGCGTCTCGAGGAACTGGGGGCCCGCCACCTCGGCCTCCTCACCCCGGCGCAGCTCGCCGAGGCGGCCGGCACCTGCGCCGTGGGGCTCATCCCGTACGCGATCAACGACTACACCCGCGGCGTGAGCCCGCTGAAGTGCTTCGAGTACCTGTCCTCCGGTCTCGCGGTGCTCGGCACCCGGCTGCCGGCGGTGGCCGACCTCGCCCGGACCAACCCCCACGTGACGGCCGCCGAGGCCGACGACCTCCCCGCGCGCCTGCTGGAGCTGCTCCAGCCGGTCAGCGACACGGTCCTCGACGACCGCGTGGCGAGCGCGGCGGAACACGGGTGGGAGGGCCGCGGCGCGGTGCTGCGGGAGCTGCTGGAACGCGAACTGGCCCGGGTGCGGTAGTGGCCATGGACGTCGTCGGCGGTCGGTGGGCGCGGGGGCGCGCGGCGGTGCGGCCATGAGGCGCGTGCTGGTCGTCAGCGTCGAACCGCCGTGGCCGGCGCACCACGGCGGCCGGATCCGCACGGCCCGGGTGGCCGAGGCGCTGAGCGCCCACGCCGAGGTGCTGGTCACGTTCCCCGAGCACGGCGAGCGGCAGGACGACGCGCCGGTCCCCACCCGGCCGTTGCCCTGGTCCCCGCCGTCCGCGGTCCGCACCCGGGCGTCGGGGCGTCCGCACCTGGGCGGGCACTACCTGCTGCCGGTGGCCGACTCCCTCGCGGCGCTGCACGACGAGTTCCGCCCCGACGCGGTGTACTGGTCGCACTCCTACCTGGCGGCGTGGGCGCCGGCGTGGTCCCGCCCGGTCCCGCAGGTGGTCGAGTTCGCCAACATCGAGAGCCGGCGCCTGCGGACGCTCGTCACGTCGGCGAACGGGTGGCAGCGGGTCGCCCGCCGCGCCGAGGCGGCCAAGGCCGCGTACTGGGAGCCCCGGGTGGCCGCCCGCGCCGCGCTCTGCGTCGCGCTGTCCGAGCCGGACCGGGCGGTGCTGAGCGGCTGGACCCGGCGCGTCGTCGTCGCCCCCAACGGGGTGGACGTCCGGCCCTACCATCCCTCGCCCGCCGACGGGTACGTCCTCGCGCTGGCCTCGTACGACTACGAGCCCAACGTGCTGGCGCTGCGCGCGCTGGTGCGCGACGTGTGGCCGCTCGTCCGCGCCCGGCTCCCCGAGGCCCGGCTCGTGGTCGCCGGCCGCCGCAGCGAGGCGCTGGGCCACGAGGTCGCCGCCGCGCCCGGCGTGACCGTCCTCGGCACCCTCGACGACGTCGCCGAGGCGTACGCCGGTGCCGCGCTGACCGTCGCCCCCGCCACCACGGGAGGCGGATCGCAGCTCAAGCTCACCGAGTCGATGTCGCGGGGGCGGGCCGTCGTGATGAGCCCGTTCGCGGCGCAGGGCCTTCCCGACGCCGTACGCGGCGCCGACGCCTACTGGGTGGGCGACGGGGCCGGTCCCTTCGCCGAGGCGGTCGTCGAAGCGCTGCGGGACCTGCCCGTACGGCACGCGCGTGAGCGGGCGGCGTGGCACGCGTGCGAGGCGCTCGGATGGCCCCACGCGGTCCGGGCCCTGGTCCAGGCCGTCGACGCCCTCGAAACACCGGGGGTGGCGTCGTGATCCGGCGCGTCCACCTGGTCGAGTCGGGCGGCCGGGGCGGCGTCTTCAACCACACCGTCGAACTCGCCGCCGGTCTCACCGGCATCGGCGTCGACGTGGTCGTCCACACCGCCGACGACTGCGACCCGGCACCGGCGTCGGTGGTGCTGTGCCGGTGCGTCACCTGGCACCGCGCCTCACGGCACCGGCGCGTCCGCCAGGCCCGGACCTCGGCGCGCTACCTCGCCCGTACGCTGCCGCACCTGCACCGCGTGATCGGTCCGCAGGACGTCGTGCACGTCCAGGGCCTGTTCGCGCTGACCCCTGAGCTGATCTCGGTGGCCCGGCGGCGTCGCGCGGCCGTTGTCACGAGCCCGCACAACACGTTCGTCCGGTCCGACGCCCCCGGCGGCGGCCGGGCGCTGCGCAGCGCGCTCACCGGCGACCGGGTCCTCGTCCACTCCGACGCCGACCGCCGGGACCTCCTCGCCCGGGGAGTGCCGAACGTCGTCCAGGTGCCGCTCGTGCAGTGGACGCCGCCCCCGCGACCCGCCCTCGTCGAGCGGTGGCGTGCCGAGCTGGCACCCGACGGCGGGCGGCTCGCGCTCCTCCCCGGCCAGGTGCGGGCGGACAAGAACCCCGAGCTGTTCGTCCAGGCCGTGGCGCAGTTGCCCGGCTGGCGCGGTGCGGTGGTCGGCGACGACCTCGGCCCGGGCCGGCAGGTGGACGCGCTGGTCGCCCGGACCGGGGCGCCCGTGACGACCGCCTACCGCTACCTGGACGTCGACGAGTTCACCGCCCTGGTCGCGAGCGCCGACGTGGTGGTCGCGCCGTACGAGGTCGCCAGCCAGTCCGGCGTCCTCGCGGTGGCGGCCCGGCTGGGCGTGCCCACCGCGGTGGCCCCGTGCGGCGGTCTCGGCGAGCTGGCCACCGCCGTGGCCCGCGACACCACCGCCGCCGCGGTCCGGGACGCTATCGTCGCCGCGTACGAACTCGGCGCGCAGCCGACCGACACGGCGGACGCCGCCGGCCGGTTCCTCGACGAGTACACCGCCGTCCAGCGCAGCCGGGGCACCGGCCGGGCCCGCACCCGCTGAGGAGTCGACCGCCTTGTCCACGTTGACCGTCACGATGGTTTCCGTCTCGGACACCGCCGGTGGCGCCGAGGCGCACACGGTCGCGCTCGGGCAGGGCATGCGGCAGCGCGGCCACGACGTCGTCCTGTACGGCCGCTGCCCCGGATGGGACGAGCAGGGCCTCACCCGGCGCGAGATCGGGCTCGGCCCGAAGTGGTCGCGCCGGACGATGGCCACCGGCCTCCTGCGCGTGCCCCTGGAACGGCACCGCACGCAGGTCATCCCCGAGTCGTCGATCTACTACCTGCAGTTCAAGCGGGAACAGATCGCCCTGACCGCGCCGCTGGCCCGACGCGCTCCCGTCGTCTGGACGGAGCACGGCCGGTGGCTGGGCGGGCCGACCGGACGCCTGCTCCTCGCGGGTTACGCACGCGCCGCCGAGCACGTGGCGCGGGTGGTCTGCGTCAGCGAGGCCGTGGCCGCCGACCTCGAACCCGTGGTCGGCAGGGACAAGCTCGTCGTCGTACCGAACGCGATCGACACCGAGCGTTACGTCGACCCGCCGGCCGCCGCGCGGGCGTCCCTGCGGGAACGGCTGCTTCCGGCCCGCTTCCAGGACCGCCGGGTGGCCGTCCTGGCGGCACGCCTGCACGTCGGCAAGCGCCACGAGCGGGCGATCGCGGCGGCACGGGCGAGCGGGAGCGCCCTCCTCGTGGTGGGCGACGGACCCGACCGTGAGCGGCTGGAACGTCTGGCCGGCGGCAGCCCCGACGTGCACTTCACCGGCTACCGGCAGGACGTCGCGGACCTCCTCGCAGCCAGCGACTTCTACCTCTACTGCGGCGCGGAGACCGACGGCACGCCGACCTGCGTCCTGGAGGCCGCCGCCTGCGGGCTGCCGATCGTGGCGTTCCGCGGCGACCCGGGCACGGAGCTGGTGCAGGGCTGCGGGGGCCTCCTGATCGACGACCCGGCGGAGCTGACCGCGGAGAAGGCCGGGTCGCTCCTGGAACTCCGGGGCGGTGGCGTGGCGTACGTCGAGCAGTGTCACAGCCGCCGGAACTGGCTCGACGCGTACGAGCGGGTCTTCGGGGAGTGCCTCGCGTGACCTCCCCCGGCGAGACGACCACCGAGCCGCTCGACGGCGCCGCCCCGGCGGGCGGGCCGGCGGACGCGACGGCCGCTCCCTCCCGGTCGGCTCGCGGGCTCAGCATGGCCACGGCCGTGTCCCTCGGGCTCCGGCTCGTGGGCATGGCCGTGGGCATGGCCACGACGTCCGTCCTCGCGCGCTACCTGAACCCCGAGGGGTACGGCGTCTTCGCCCTCGCGCTCACCCTCGGCACCGCGGCGGCGCAGGTGGCCGACATGGGCACGACGATCACCGTGAGTTCCCGGATCGCGCGCGAGAAGACCGCCGCCGGCGGCATCCTGACCACCGGCCTGGTCATCCGGACCTCGGTGGCACTGGTCGCCACGGCCGCGCTGCTGGTGGCCGCCGCCGCGGGGCTGTTCGGCGACTCCAGCTCGGTCGTGGGCGTGGTCGCCGTCGCCACACCGCTGTCCGCGGCGTCCGTCCTCACCGCCGGCGCGACGGCCCGGTTCCGTCCCGAGGTGTCCGCCGTCCTCGCGCTCGTCCAGGGCGTCCTGTGGCTGGTGGCGGTCGTCGCCGTCGCCCGCGCCGGCGGCGACGTCGTGCTGCTCGCCTGGTTCTTCGTGGCTGTCGTCGTGGTGCAGACCTGCGTGGGGGTGGCGATCAACCGCCGGTTGGTGCCGCTGGGCCGGCCGTCCTGGGCCGAGGCGGGCCGGATCTTCGCGCTGAGCTGGCCGCTCGCGATCAGTTCGCTGGCGGTGATGGCCTACTACCGGCTCGGCTCGGTGATCCTCTTCCATCTCCAGGGCGCCGCCGAGGTGGGCTACTACTCGGCCGCCTACAAGTTCCTCGACGTCGCGCAGCTTGGCCCGGCCATGCTGGTGGCGCCGCTGCTGCCGATCGTGGCGACCAGCCTGTCGATGGACGCCCACCGCCGGAACCTGATCTTCAGTCTGGCGGCGCGCACCGGCGCCGTGGTCGGCGCGGGCACCGCTGTCCTGCTGATCGCGCTCGCGCCCGCGCTCGTCGCCTACCTCTACGGCGACGACTTCGCCCCGGCCGTCACGCCCCTGATCCTGCTCGCGGTGGCCTTCGTCGGCGTCACCCTCGGCTACGTGGGCACGACCATCTGCTCGGCGTTGGGCGTCGTACGGCCGATCGCGGTGCTCACCGTCTCGGTGGCGGTGGTCAACCTCGCGGCCCAGTTCTGGGCCTGCGCGCGCTGGGGCGCGACGGGCGCCGCCGCCGTGGCGGCCGCCACCGAGTTCGTCATCGGCGTCGCGACCTGCCTGCTGGCCGCCCGGGCGATGACGTCGCGACCGCCGGTCCGCGAGGTGGCGAGCGTCTTCCTCGTGGGGGCCGCGACGATCCTCGTGCTGTGGCTGGTACGACTTCCGTGGCCGGCCGAGGCCGCCCTGGCCGCCGGCATGTTCGGCGCGGCGGTGCTGCTCTCGCGGGCGATCACGACGGCGGACCTCCGGCGCGTCCTGTCGCCCAGGGCCCTCTAGGCCAGCGCGCGGTCAGTAGGTGGCGCCGGTCTGCAGGTGCTGCCAGGTCAGCCCGGCACACCGCACCGGGCCCGTCCCGCAGGACAGGTGGGCGTTGGTGTTCGTGGCCCGGCTGCCGTCGGCGCGGACGAGTTCGCTCACGTCGACCGCCAGGTCCAGCACGTACGAGACCACCGAACCGCCCGGCGCGATCGCGACCCCCCGTGAGCCCGGCGTGGACCGGAGCCCGTCGCCGCGGATCACGGCGGCCCCCGAACGCCGTACCTTGGCGACCCCGCCGGTGGCCTTCTCGAGGTCCACCTTCGACAGCTGGAGTTCCGTCGCGGTGTTCAGGTCCACGAGCCACGGCGCCCCGACGGTGCGTACGTCGGCGACGTCGAGGTGCGGCAGGGTGTGCGTGGCGGCGGTGGCCGAGACCAGCCCGCCCCCGTCGCCGACGATCCGCACACCGGAGAGCGCCGCACGCCGCACTGCGGCCGCCGCGGCCCAGCCGGGCAGGTCGAGGACGTAGCTGTCGCCGCTCGCCGTCATGGTGACCGCGCGGAGGGTCAGATCCTCGACGGATCCGGCGATCCGTGTCATGGCCGTGCTGGTGGACGTGGCGCCGACGGTGACCCGGTCGACGAGCAGGTGCCGGATCCTCGCGTTCGCGTCGGCGTACAGCAGGGGCGCGGCGTTGAGCTGCGCGACCTCGACGTCCTCGACGGTGAGCGCCTCGACGGTGGCGGGACGCAGCGGCGCGATCTGCACCAGCGGCTGGTTCGGGCCTCGGCTGTCGACCCGCATCCCGCGGATGTGGACGCGACCCACGGAGGTGCCGTTGATGTGGACCACGCCGCCCCGGTCGGGCAGGGTGCCCGCCGAGACCTGCTCCAGGACCAGGTCGTCGACCCGGCCGCCGACCGTGCGCCACTCGGCGGTGTCGTCACCGACCCAGATGACGTTGTTGCCGGCCAGGCCCGTGACGTTCCGGACGGTGGTGCGCAACGCCGCCGTCCCGGGCGACCCGCCGAGGACCTTGACCAGCGCCGCCAGGGAGGCCACGCTGACGTCCTCGATGAGGGTGTCGGTCACCGTCCCCCGCACGTCGTCGTACGCCTGCCAGTCCTGCGGGGTGATGGCGACCGTGTCGTCGCCCGTCGCGCCCCGGAGCCCCGAGATCCGCGTACGGGCGGCCGGCCCCTGGATGTGCACCCCGTCGGAGTGCACCGCGAACCGGATCCGGGTGACCGTCGTGTCGGTGACGTCGCCGAGCGAGATGGCGTACTTGTCGCTCGCGGTCTCCACGGCCAGCCCCTTGAGCGCCAGGCGGTCCACCCGCCGCCAGCGCAGCGTGTGCAGGTGGACCCCGGCGCCGCCGACGCCCTCGGCGCGGACCCACGTGCCGCCGATGACGGTGATGTCCCGGTCCCGGCCGCCGGCGGTGACGGCAGCGTTGGTGAGCAGGTTGCAGGCGCTGTCGGCGACCAGCGTGACCGTGCAGCCCGACATGATCAGCGTGGTTCCACTGTGCACGACAAGGGGAGCGCTGACCTGGTAACGGGCGTCGTGCGGCCCGCGGACGGTGCCTCCCGCCCCGGCCAGGAGGGCGGCGTTCAGCGCCGCGGTGTCGTCACCCCCCGACGGGGGTGGCAACAGCACGGCACCCTCGCGGGACGGGCTGTCACCGGCGAGGACCGCACCGCCGGCGAGGACCAGGCCGCCCGCGGTGGCGAGGAGAGTGCGGCGGGTGATCATCTGCAGCTCCGGGGGTGATCACGGCCGACCCTACCGAACGGCGGCCACCGGAGGCGAGTGCGCGAACTTCCCACCATTCCACCTATCCGACCGAAAATGACCAGCATCGTATCCGCTCCGGCCCGCCGTCCGATCCGCGGGTGATCTTCCGGTGACGCCGCCCTCCGCCGTTCCTGATACTGTGTGCCGCGACGGCCGGCTGGCTGTGACGCTCGACCTGCCACAGTGCACGGCCGCCCTGGTCACGGGGTTGCTTCGGCGGTGGTCGTCCCGCGATTGTCACGGCCGACGGTCCGATGTTGTTGTCAACGGGGTTCCGTGTCCGGCGAAGGCCGACGGAGCCTGATCTCGGGGCAGAGGCAGCGATGGGTTCCAGAGGGACTTCGACGGCTTCGGGCACGGACGACGCCCCGCAGCCCCGTGAACGCGGCGACCTGACCGGTGACGCCGGCCGCCCGGCCCTTCCGGCGGCCGCCTCCCGCTGGGTGCCCGCCGCCCTGCGCCCCCGCACCGCCACAGCGCCGCGGCCGCTCGTGTGGGCGACGTGGGCGATGGCGGCGTTCACCGCCGCGTACATCGCGTGGACGCTGCGGTCGCCCGTCGGAGTCGTCCTGGCGGTCGCCGTGCCCGCGCTGGTGCTGCGCCTTCCCGTGACGGGCATCGTGCTCGTGGCCGTGCTCGCCCAGGAGATCAAGCCGAACGGGCGCTTCGGCGCGTTGACCACGCTGGGCTACCAGACGTTCGTCAGCACCGGAAAGATCCCCGTCGCCCTGCCGCTCGCGCTGACCGCGGCGCTCGCTGCCGCCGTACGCTGGTGGCCGCCCGCGAGGCCCCGCCTGCGCTCGGCGGGCGGGGTCCTGGTCGGGGCGGCGGCCGCTCTCGTCGTCCTGAGCGTCGTCGCCGGGCTCCTCCACGGTCAGTCGCCCTTCTCCGCCGTCAACCAGAACGCCCGTCCCTTCGTCCTGCTGGTCCTGGGCCTGGTCATCGGAATGAGCCTGCGGTTGCTGCGGGACGACCGCAGGTCGGTGGGCCCGACGGTCGGCGTGGCGCTCTGCCTCCTGCTCGTGGCGGCAGCCATCGCGATCCCCTTCGGTGAAATCGCCGACGACCGGCTCAGCGACTACTTCGTCTACTACGACTCGGCCCTGCCCGCGATCGCGGCGGCCGTGTTCATCGGCATGCTCGGTGACGACGGGTGGCGCTGGGACTGGCGGCACCTCGGTGTGCTCACGGCCGCTCCGCTCCTCGTGCTGATCAGCTTCCGGCGCAGCGTCTGGCTGGCGGCGCTGGCCGCCTTCCTGGTCGTCCTCGTGCTCACCTGGCCGCGGTGGCGGCGGATCGCCCGGCAGGTCGTCGTCGTGGTTCCCGTGCTGGCGGTCATCGCGCTGGCCGCGCCCGGCTTCGCGGCGGACCTCGGGCTGCGCAGCGCCGGCAGCTTCGAACTCAGCGGCAGCGCGGCGAGCCCGACCAGCAGCCCGAAACCGAGCAGCAGCCCGAGCGGCACGCCGACCGCGACCGGCACGCCGGGCGCGAACGCCGGCCCGCCGGCCAGCGGGAAGCCGAGCCCGAGCGGCAAGCCCAGCCCGACGGGCAAGCCCAGCGCGACCGGCAAGCCGAGCCCGACGGGCAAGCCGAGTCAGACGGGCAAGCCGAGCCCGACGGGCAAGCCGAGCCCGACGGGCAAGCCGAGCCCGACGGGCGAGCCGAGCCCGACCGGCACGCCCCGCGCGACCGGCACGCCGAGCCCGAGTGGCAGGACGGGCGCGGGCAGCGGGCCGTCCAGCACGCCCACCAGACCGGCGCCGACCCAGCGGGCCGAGGAGAGCATCAAGCACCAGACGGAGTCGACGGCCGGGCACCTCAGCGACCTGCGCCTCGGGTGGGACTACGTCCGGGAGCACGTCTGGACCGGGGTGGGCCCCCAGTCGCCCCAGCTCCCGGGTCTCGCGGCCCGCGACGCGACCCGCGTGTACGTGCACAACGAGCTGTTGCAGGACTGGCTGCGCTACGGGCCGCTGGCGCCGGTGCTGGTGCTCCTCTTCCTCGTGACCGCCGGCCTGGCGGCGCTGCGGGCCGTGCGCGACCCCGCGAGCGATGTCGTGGTCCGGTCCGCCGCCGCGTTCTGCCTGATCGCGCCGCTGTGCCTCATGACCGCGCCGTTCCTGGCGGAGACCAGCCGATGGCCCCTGGTGCTCGGGATCGCGGCCGGGATCGTCGCCCCGCTCATCCTGACCCGTGGCCGGCCGGCCCGGCCCGGTGGGGACGGGGCCTGAGGGGGGATGTCGTGACCGAGTCATCGCGGCGCGCGCTGCGGCTCGCGCTCTGGGCGCAGCGTCAGGCCCACGTCGTCCCGAAGCCGCTGCGGCGGGTGGCGGGGCGTACGCTGCGGCGGTTCACGAAGCCCGACGCCGCCACCGCAGGGCCGAGCGAGGACTGGTCGGTCCCCCTGGTCCCCGGCCGCGGTGCCGGCGACCTGGAGGCGCTCCAGCCGGTGAGCGCCGGGACGCTCCCGCCGGCCCCGCCACCCACCGTCGAGGTCGTCGAGTCCGAGCGGGTGCGCTGCGCCATCGCGGCCGGTGTGCTCGACGTGGGGGGAGCGGAGGAGGTCGCCGCGTTCCTCGCCCGACGGCTTCCCGCGCACAACGTCGAGACCGCCGTCGTCTACTCGGACACGCGCCTGCCCGGCCAGGAGGGCGAGGGCGGCCGGCTCGCCCGGTCGCTCGCGGCCGAGGGGATCGCGACGCACCAGCTCACGCCCGACGATGCCGGCGTCTGGATGCGGTCGTGGCGGCCGGACGTGATCAGCGCGCACAACGCCCGCGACTGGCTGCTCGACGTGGCCGCCGAAATCGGCGTCCCGTGGGTGGAGACGCTGCACGACATGCATCGCTTCTACCATCCGCACTCCTGGGCGCCGGAGCGTGAGCGGGCGCGGCGGGTCGCGGCGCAGGTCGCGGTCAGCGATCTCGTCCGTCAGCAGTACCTCGCCCGTATCCCGACCTATCCCGGCGACCGTGTCGTGACCGTGCCGAACGGCGTGGACGGCTCGCGCGTCCCCCTCGTGGACCGGGCGCGGGCGCGCGCGGCCCTGGGACTGGCCGACGAGTTCCTGTTCGTGTCACTGGCCCGGTACTGCCTGCAGAAGAACACCTACGGCCTGGTGACGGCGTTCGCCGAGGTGGCGGCGGAGCATCCGGACGCGCACCTGCTGGTGGCGGGTCGCGCCGACGACGACCTGCTGTACTACGAGCAGACGCGGCAGGCGGCCGCGTCCGTGCCGGTCGCCGACCGCATCCACCTCCGTGGACACTGCGCCAACCCGGCGGCCCTGCTGGCGGCGGCCGACGCCTTCGTCCTCGACTCCTTCTTCGAAGGCTGGTCGCTGGCGTCGATGGAGGCCCTGGTGGCCGGGGTCCCCGTCGTCATGACCGACGTGGGTGGCGCCCGGGAACAGTTGGCGGCAGGACGGCGGGGTCACCTGGTGGCCAACCCGGCCGGGAGCGCCGAGCTGGTCGACTGGCAGGTGATCAACGACCTCCGGTACCGGCCGCAGGGCAACCGCGCGGACCTGGTAGCGGCGATGTCGTCGATGGTCCGCGACCGTACGGCCTGGGCGGACGCTCGCGAGCGCCTGCGCGACGAGGCGACGGAGACCTTCTCGCCGGCGGCGTCCCTGGCCGGCCACGCCGCGGTGCTGCGTGCCGTGGCGCTCGGCCGGCCCCTGCCGATCCGCGCGTTCTCCGGGGAACCCGGTCGTTCCGGTGGTGACCCGGCTCCGCTCGGGTAGGGGTGCGAACCCCCACCCGAGCGGGCCGGGTGGCGTCTTCTCCTACTTTCCGGCGGCGACGATCTCGGAGACCGCGTCCCGGCGGACCGCGTCGAACAGGACCTTGGCCTTGGGGACGTCGGCGAACACGACGCTCTCGCTGCCGACCCGGCCGGTGCCCTTGGTGGGGCAGGTGTAGAAGCCGAGGTTGCCGCTGCGCAGGTGGCGCAGCTCCATGGCCAGGTCCACGAGGGACATCGACTTGTCGACGGCCACCGCGTCCGCCGTGGCCTGCACGAACGAGTTCAGCTTGGTGGGGCTGCCCAGCGTGCCACCGGAGGCCGCCTTGTCGAGGATGGCCTTGATGACCTGCTGCTGGTGCTTGATGCGGGTGAAGTCACCGTTGGCGAACGCGTAGCGCTCCCGGGCGTAGTCCAGGGCGGTCGGGCCGTCCATCGTCTGCCGACCCTTGGTGAACTCCCGCCGGCCGCCGGGGGCGAGCGAGTGGGTCGAGGTGAAGCTCTGCTCGACGTCGATGTCGACGCCGCCCAGGGCGTCCACGATCTCCTTGAAACCGGCGAAGTCCACCATCGTCACGTGGTCGATGCGGACGCCCGTGAACGCCTCGACGGTCTGCACCATGAGCGGGACGCCGCCCCACGCGTACGCTGCGTTGATCTTGGCGTCCCGGCCGCCCCGGCCCTCCTTGGACCGGGGGACGTGCGTCCAGGTGTCCCGCGGGATCGAGATGAGCTGCGCGCTCGACCGGTCCTTCGGCAGGTGGGCCAGGATGATGGTGTCGCTCCGGGAGCCACCGGCGTTCTCCGGGTCGCGCGAGTCACTGCCCAGGATCATGATGTTCATGGCGCCCTGGGCCACGACCTGCGGGCGCGACTCCTCCGGTACGCCGTCGAAGGCGTCCACGCGTTCGATGCCGGAGTTGATGGAGCGGACGTAGAGACCCGCCGCGATGACGCCGCCGCCGCCGACCAACGCCAGGACGATGAGGGTGATGAGGACGATGCGCCGCCACCGGCGGCGACGCGGCCGGGTGGCGGTCTGCCCGCCGTCGTCCGGGGGTCCTCCGTCGGCCGGCCCGGTGTCGGTCGGCAGGTGAAGCTCTGCGGTCTGGTCTGCACGCGGCATGGCCGCGATGCTACTGACTCACGGTGGCGCCCGCGTACCCTCGTCCGGTCAGCACTGCGCGCCGACGGGACGTTCCTTCACAGGCTGGACGCCCACCGTTTCCAGCCATAGATCGTCATCTCCTGGTAAGAAGTCAGCCGTGGACGCAACGAAGCTCCGGCGGGCCATCGCCCGTACCCGGCTCGCCCCCGTCGCCGCCTTTCCCAAGCGGCTGGCCTCGGTCGCCCGCCACGACTCCAAGGTGCTGCGCACCTCGGCGCGATGGCTGGTCACCTCCCGTGAGCACCACAACTACACGTACGAGCTGACCACCCTCAGCCGCCACCACCTGGCCTGGTTCGTGAGTGTCGTCTGCGACCTGCCCGTGAAGCAGGTACGCGGCTACCTTGCCGAGATCGAGTCCGACGACGCGTTGCGCCGGCACATCGAGCACGCGACCGCCCGTGCCGCCCGGCGTGGTCTCGCCGACCGGAAGGTGCGCTACGCGCGGCGGATCGGCTGGTACGCGATCGTCCGCGCCACGCGCCCGAGCCACGTGGTGGAGACCGGGGTGGACAAGGGGCTCGGCAGCTGCGTCCTGGCCTCGGCCCTGCTGCGCAACGCCGACGAGGGACATCCGGGCCGGCTCACCTCGCTGGACATCAACCCGGAGGCGGGCTATCTGGCCCGGACGGCGCCCTGGTCGGAGGTGGTCGACCTGGTGATCGGCGACTCCATCGCCTCGATCGCCGCGCTGGACCGGCCGGTCGACCTGTTCCTGCACGACAGCGACCACAGCCGTGCCCACGAGAAGCGGGAGTTCGAGGCGGTGGAGTCCAAACTGGCGCCCGGCGCGATCCTGCTCACCGACAACGTCACCGCCACGAACGTCCTCGCCGAGCACGCCGAGCGCACCGGCCGCCGCTTCCTCGCCTACCGGGAGACTCCCGCCGACCACTGGTACCCGGGAGACGGCATCGGCGTGGCATGGTGAGTGGGTGCGGCTGAGCGCTCTCCACACGTACCCGGTCAAGGGTTGTCACCGGCTCGACCACGACGGCGCGGTGGTGGAGCCGTGGGGCCTGGCGGGCGACCGGCGCTGGATGGTCGTGGACGCCGACGGCGTCGGCGTCACCCAACGGGAGACCACGCGGCTCGTCGGCCTGCACGCCGTGACCCGCGACGGCGGGCTGCTGCTGCGCGCCGAGGGCTGGCCCGACCTGGACGTGCCGGAGCCGACCGGCGGCGAGCCGGTGCCGGTGCGGACGTTCCGCAGCCGGAAGCTGCCGGTGCCGGCGCTGCCCGCCGGGCCGGTCGCCGACGAGTGGCTCGGCGGCCTGCTCGGCAGGCCCGTCCGGTTGGTCTGGCTGGCCCGACCCGTCCGGCATCTGGCCGTGGGCGACCGGGAGCACGACACGGGTGACCAGGTCAGCTTCGCCGACGCCTACCCGGTGCTGCTGGCCAACGCCGCATCGCTGACCGCCCTCGGTGACTGGCTCCTGGAGGCCGGCGAGGAGCCGGTGCCGATGACGCGGTTCCGCCCCAACCTGGTCGTCGAGGGCGCGCCGGCCTGGGCCGAGGACGGCTGGGAGGGCCGGTCGCTGCGTATCGGCGACGTGTGGTTCCGGGCCGCCGGGTCGTGTGACCGCTGCCTGGTCACCACGACGGACCAGGAGACCGGGGTACGCGGTAGGGAGCCCCTGCGCACGCTCGGCCGCTACCGCAACGTGCGACAGAAGCTCCTCTTCGGACTGCACCTCGTCCCCGTCGGCACCGGGAAGCTGACCGTCGGCGACGTGGTGACGCTGGCCGACTGACCGCCGCCGCAGCCTGCGCCCGGCCGTGGCCCGTCCGTCTCTGCTCCTACGGTCGGGCGTCGCCCGGCGTGAGGTCGAGCCACATCAGGACCTCGTCCCGGTCGTCGCCCGGTGCCACCCGCAGCGCGCCGGGCAGCCGGCCGATCTCGCGGTAGCCGAGCCTCCGGTAGAAGTGGTCGAGGCCCAGGCCGTCCCGCAGGGTCACGTGTAGCGCCGCGAGCCCCATCTCCCGCGCGACGCGCTCGGCCTCGCGCATGAGCGCCAGCCCGTACCCCTTGCCCTGGGTGTCGGGGTGGACCATCACCCGCTTCAGCACGCACCAGTGCGTCTTGAGGGCGAACCGGTTGTCGGCGAGGATCAGCGCCGCGACGAGCCGTTCCCCGTCGTAGCCGACCAGGAGCCGGTCCGGGCCGTGGGCGATCCCGGCGAACGTCGGGTCGGCGAGGGTGCGGACGTCGGCGGTGGTCACCGGCGGCACGAAGCCGACCGCCCCACCGGCGTTGCTGACGTCCACCCACAGCGCGACGATCTGCTCGCGCAGCCGGGGGCTGAGCTCGGGGTCGAGGACGAAGCGCAGGGTCACGCCGCCATCCTGGACCCGGTGGCCGGGTGGGCACCCACGATCGTGACGCGGGTGACAACCGCACGAGTCTGCTGGTACGGGAGAGGGGACTTGAACCCCCACGTCCTTTCGGACACAGGAACCTAAATCCTGCGCGTCTGCCGTTTCGCCACTCCCGCTTGCGTTGCTGAGTCTAGAGCGCCGCCCCGCGACGGTGTGGTGCCCGTGCCCGCACGTGACGTTCAGTCGAGGCCGAGGTCGCGCCGGAGCTTGGCGACGTGGCCGGTGGCCTTGACGTTGTAGAGCGCGCGCTCGATCTTGCCGTCCGCGTCGATGACGAACGTGGAGCGGATCACGCCGGTGACCGTCTTGCCGTAGAGCTGCTTCTCGCCGTACGCGCCGTAGGCCGTCAGGACGGACTTGTCGGGGTCGGACACGAGCGGGAAGGTGATGCCGTCCCGGTCGCGGAACTTCGCGAGCTTCTCCGGCTTGTCGGGGGAGATGCCGACCACCTCGTAGCCGGCGGCCTGGAGCGAGGCGAGCGAGTCGCGGAAGTCGCACGCCTGCTTCGTGCAGCCGGGGGTCATGGCCGCCGGGTAGGCGTACAGGATCACCCGGCGACCGCGCAGGTCGGCCAGGGACAGCGTGTCACCGGTGTCGGTGGTGAGGGTGAACTCGGGCGCGGGGTCACCGGGGGAGAGGCGGTCGGGTGCGGTCATGGCCCCGACCCTACCGCCGGCCGGGACGGCCCGGCCGACCCCGGCGCGCCGGGCGTCGTGATCAACACCATCCCTTGTTGCCAAGTCTTGGCAACAAGCAGGTGTGAGAAATAGGCTGATCCCGCCGGCGAGGACCGGCGCGCCGAACGCGTGGGAGGTCGCGTGGAAACCCTGGCGATGCACATCTCGAACGGGATCATCAACGGTCCGGTCGCCGCGGTCTTCGCGGCGCTCGCACTGGCCGCCCTGACCGTCTGCGTGCTGCGCGGCCGGCGTGACCTGGACGACCGGCTGGCCCCGATGGCCGGCCTGGTCGCCGCGTTCATCTTCGCCGTGCAGATGCTCAACTTCCCGATCTTCACCGCGGGCGTGAGCGGCCACCTCCTCGGCGGCGCGCTCGCCGCGATGCTCGTTGGCCCATGGGTCGGCGCGCTCTGCGTGGCGGTGGTGCTGGTCGTGCAGGCGCTGGTCTTCGGTGACGGCGGCGTGGCGATGCTCGGCCTGAACATCACCAACATGGCGCTGCTCGGCACGGCCGCCGCGTACCTGCTGATCGCGGTCCTGCTGCGGGTGCTGCCGCGCACCTCCACGGGCCTCGCGGTGACGGCCTTCGTCTCCGCCCTGCTGAGCGTGGTCGTCGCCTCGCAGGGCTTCGTCGTCCAGTACTGGCTGGGCGGCACCACGGACCTGGGCGGCAACCTCGCCGGCCTGTCCGGCACGATGGCCGGCGTCCACCTGCTGATCGGCATCGGCGAGGGCCTCATCACCGCGACCACGGTGGTCACCGTCGCCAAGGTGCGCCCCGATCTCGTCTACGCGCTGCGCGGGCTGCGTCGCCCCGTCACCACGCGCGCCGTTCCCGCTGTCGGAGGTGTCCGGTGAACAAGCGTCCCTGGGCGTTCGTCGTCGGCGGCCTGCTGGTCGCCCTCGTGCTCGCCGGCGTGGTGAGCAACTACGCCTCGTCCCACCCGGACGGGCTGGACTCCTCGTTGCTCAAGGGGTGCACCGTCGACGCCGACGACAACATCACGGGCGGCAGCTGCCCGGCGCAGCAGGCCAAGGACCACGAGCTGGCCGACAGCCCGCTGGCCGACTACGGCGTCCGCGGCGTCGACAACGGCTTCCTCTCCACCGGCCTGTCCGGCGTGCTCGGCGTGCTGCTCACGTTCGCCGTGGGGGCCGGCGCGTTCTGGCTGCTCCGCCGCCGGTCGACCGGCGACGCCACGTCCGGCGCCGACGCCACGTCCGGGGCCGTCTCGGGCGCCGACGGCGCCCGCGCCACCGGCCCGGCCGTACGGGGCTGACGGGGTGGGAGCTGGTCACGGGCACGTGCTGTACCGCGAGACCCCCTCGCCGGTGCACCGGCTGCCGCCCGAGGTCAAGATCGTCGCGATGGTGGTCTTCACCGTCGCGGTGGTGGCCACCCCGCGCGAGGCGTTCTGGGCCTTCGGGGCGTACGCCCTGCTGGTGGCGGCCGTCGCGGCGCTGGCGCGGGTGGGCCCGCGCTGGCTGCTCAGCCGGGCGCTGATCGAGCTGCCGTTCGTGCTGTTCGCGGTCGCGCTGCCGTTCCTCGGCGCGGGCGAGCGGGTCACGGTGGCCGGTCTGCACCTGTCCGTGGACGGCCTCTACGGCAGCTGGAACATCCTGGCCAAGGGCACGCTCGGGGTTCTCGCCTCGCTGCTGCTCGCCGCCACGACCACCACCCGTGACCTCATAATCGGCCTGGACCGGCTGCGCTGCCCGCAGATGCTCACCCAGATCGCCACGTTCATGCTGCGCTACCTCGACGTGCTGGTCGGCGAGGCCCGGCGGATGCGGGTGGCCCGGGTCTCCCGCGGCGACGACCCGCGCTTCCTCTGGCAGCTGCGCGGTTTCGCGGCCGGCGTGGGCGCGCTCTTCCTGCGCGCCTTCGAGCGCGGCGAGCGGGTCTACCTGGCGATGCTCTCCCGTGGCTACACCGGCCGGATGCCGGCCACCTGGCAGGGCGTGGGCGCGGCCACCTCCGCGCAGTGGCTGGTCGCGGCCACCGTGCCGGTGGTGGCGTCCGCCGTCGCCGCCGCCGCCGTCGTCCTGACATGATCGGGTACGTGCAGCCGACGACACCCAGCCTGGACGTCCGCGGGGTCCACTACGCGTACCCCGACGGGCACGTGGCCCTGCACGGGGTCGACCTCACCGTGCCGCGCGGCGAGCGGGTCGCCCTGCTCGGCCCGAACGGCGCCGGCAAGACCACCCTCGTGCTGCACCTCAACGGGATCCTCACCCCGGTCGAGGGGAGCGTGAGCGTCGGCGGGCTGACCGTGACGCCGGACCGGGCCACCCTGGCCGAGGTGCGGCGCCGGGTCGGCATCGTCTTCCAGGACCCGGACGACCAGCTCTTCCTGCCCACGGTCGCCGAGGACGTGGCGTTCGGTCCGGCCAACCTCGGGATGCGGGGCGCGGAGCTGGCCGCCCGGGTCGACGAGGCGCTCGCCGCCGTCGGGATGGCCGAGCACCGGGACCGCGCGCCGCACCACCTCTCGTTCGGGCAGCGCCGCCGGGTGGCGGTGGCCACGGTGCTCGCCATGCGTCCGGAGATCCTGGTCCTCGACGAGCCGTCGTCGAACCTCGACCCGGCCGCCCGGCGGGAGCTGGCCGAGATCCTCCGCGGCCTGCCGGTGACGATGCTCATGGTCACCCACGACCTGCCGTACGCCGCGGAACTCTGCGAG
Source organism: Micromonospora costi (assembly GCF_003626655.1). Lineage (GTDB taxonomy): Bacteria > Actinomycetota > Actinomycetes > Mycobacteriales > Micromonosporaceae > Micromonospora > Micromonospora costi. The sequence continues at coordinate 1,268,001 of NZ_RBAN01000001.1, read as the reverse complement.
CGCTCGGTGATCCTCGACGGGGGCCGCATCGTGGCCGACGCCCCGACGCGGGACCTGCTCTCCGACGACGCCCTGCTGTCCCGGCACCGCCTGGAACTCCCGTACGGCTTCAACCCCCACCACGCCACCCCGCGCCCGTCCTGACCCCCCGCGATCTTGCACTTTCGGCCCCGACAAAAGCCGCACACCAGCCCAGATGAAGGGCACAAACTGCAAGATCGCGGGGCGGTCAGGAGGGGGTGAGGGTCAGGGGTGCGGGGTTCGGGTTGGGGTTGGCAGCGCGGGGGCGGGCGGCGTGCAGGCGCAGGATGCCGGCCGCGGTGGCACCCACGCCCGTGACCAGGACGAGCGCGACGAGCAGACGGGCGCCCGTGGCCGACCAGGGCACCGGGGCGACCGCCCGGGCGAACACGGCGGCGTTGCCCACGCCGGCGAACAACGCCAGGCACGCGCCGCCCAGCGCCACCGCGAAGTCCGCGGCGGGGCGGCGGGCCAGCGCGTACGCGCCCGCCGCGACCGCGCCGAAGCCGGTGAGCAGGATCCACAACTGGCCGGTGAGCAGCCCGAGAAGCAGGCCACCCACCCCCTGCGCGCCGGCGTCCAACTCCCGGCCCACGGTGTACGCCACCGCCGCCACCCCGCCGACGACCAGCAGCGCGCCCACCGCCGCGATCGACCGGGCGCCGAGCGTGGAGCCGGCCGCCGGCAGACCGAGCGCGCCGACCGCGAGCAGGCCGACGACGCTCACCGCCCACCAGGTGTACGCGTCCGGCGGGGGCACCCAGTCCAGCGTGCCGTGGATCTCCACGGGCTCGGTGCCGTCGCGCAGCGGCACCGCCCAGTCCCGCACCCGGTGCTCCCGGTCCGGTGCGGCCTGAGCCGCCGCCGGTGGGGCAGACTCCCGGTACAGCGTGCGCTGGTCGTGCCAGCGCACACTCGGCCCGTCGGCCACCCGACGCCAGGACGGGGCCGCGGCCGGATCGGCCTCCGCGGGGAGCGTCGTGTCGCCGGCGATCGTGCGGTTGAGGTACGTGGCGGGGGAGCGGGTGTTCTCGTACACCCCGTCCGGGCCGACGCGCAGGTACGGCTCGCCGGAGTAGCCCATCACCTCGACGGTCCGCCCGCTGCGGTTGGTCAGCTCCAGCCGGGCACCGGCCTCCACCGCCCGGACCTCCAGCCCCTCCCGCGCCGGGCTGATCCCGGTCACCGTCGTGCGGTAGTCGGTGCCGTCGGGGGCGTCCGCACCGTGTGCGGCCGCGGGAGCCGCGGTCGCCAGCGTGGCGGCGAGCGCGCCGGCCGCCACCAGCCCGGCGCGCGTCAGCAGGGTGCGGATCACTTGCCGGCCGCCGCCACGGCCGCCCGGATCCCCTCCGGGCTGCGGTCGGCGACCTGCTGACCGTCGATGACCACGGTGGGGGTGCCCGTGATGTTGTTCCGGGACGCCTGCTCGGTGACGTGGTCGGTCCACGGCTTGAACGTGCCGTCGCGTACGCAGGAGCCGAAGCTGTCTCGGTTCAGCCCGACCCCCGCGCCGATGTCGATCAGCTGGTCGTCGGTGAGCCCGGCGCTGCCCTCCGGGGGCTGCTGGCCGTAGAGCGCCTTGGCGTACTCGGCGAACTTGCCCTCCTGTGCGGCGCAGCCGGAGGCGGCGGAGGAGCGGGTGGAGTACTCGGTGGTGGAGAAGCGGTTCAGGTAGGCGACCGGGTGGTAGACGACCTTGATCTTGCCCTCGCTGATGAGCTGGTCGATCGTGGCGCCGCTGGTGTCCTGGAACTGCTTGCACACCGGGCAGAGGAAGTCCTCGTAGATGTCCACGGTCACCGGGCCGGACCCGACCACCACCCCGGTGCCGCCCTCGGCGGACCCGGCCGGCGCGGTGAACTCGGTCGACCGCTGGCTGGACCAGACGCCCCAGCCGATGAGGCCCGCGATCACGAGGACGGCCACCGCGCCCACCGATACCCAGAGCGTGCGCCGGCGCCGCCGTTCCCGCGCCAACTGCTGCTGGACCACCCGGGCCGCGCCCTTCTGCCCCTTGCGACTACTCATCCTCGTCCTCCACGACGGGCTCGCCCGTCAGCCAGCCGTCCACCGAGACGGGCGTGCGGGGCCAGACCAGCAGGAACCCCGCCAATACCAGAAATCCCAGGTCCCGGAGGATCTCCGGGAGATAACTCGGGGCCTGCCCCTCGGCGAGCTGGCCGCCGCTGCCGAAGCACCCGCAGTCGATGGCGAACCCGCGCGCCCAGGCCGAGGCGATCCCGGCGATGAAGACCACCAGCAGCAGCGCGGAGACCCCCGCCGTCAACCGGGTCGCCAGGCCCACCAACAGGAGTACGCCCAACGCCAGCTCGACGAACGGCAGGGCCGCACCGACCACGGTCGACACGTCGTACGGCAGGATCTGGTACGCGTTCACGGCGCGGCCGGAGGCGGCCAGATCATCGACCTTCGACGCCCCGGCGAGCAGCCAGACGGCGGCCAGGCCCAGCCGGGCGGCCGTGCCGAGCCAGGGCCGCACGGCGGGCCAGCGCGAGGCCGGGGTGGTGCTGGGTGCTGTCACGATCATTAGTCGTCCCGCCTCCGCCGGAAGTTCCGCGGTCAACCCGCGAGGGCGTCGCCGACCGCCGCGACCAGCTCGTCGCGGGCCCGCGCGACCCGGGACCGGATGGTGCCCACCGGCACCCCCTCCACGGCGGCGGCCTCGGCGTACGAGAGGCCGAGCAGCTGGGTGAGCACGAACGCGCCGCGCCGTTCGGCGGGGAGCCGGTGGAGCAGGTCGGCGGCGCCGAGCTGCCCGGCCGGGTCCGGGTACGGCCGGTCGGTGTGCGCGTGCGCGGTCAGGCGGTCGTCGAGCCGCCGGCGGCGGACCACCGACCGGAGGTGGTCGGCGCAGGCGCGCCGGGCGATGCCGAGCAGCCAGGTACGGGCGCTGGAGCGGCCCTCGAACGCCGGCAGTGCCCGGAACGCCCGGAGGTACGTCTCCTGAGTGAGGTCGTCCGCGCTGTCCGGATCCACGAGCGCCGCCGTGAACCGCCACACCTCCACCTGGGTGAGCCGGACGAACGCGGCCTGGGCGGCCGGGTCGCCGTCACGGGCGGAAAGCGCCCACTCGGTGGCCGCATCCCGGGCAGCGCCGGCCGGGTCGGCCGGGCCGGCGGCGGCGTCACGCGGGGCGGGGATCACGACACACCAGGTTACGCGGCGCACGACGGTGGACGAGGGTCCTTGGACTCTTCCATGGCCTGCGCCACGCCGGGAACTTTCCCCGCGCCCCGGCCGACTACCACGGCATGACATGCGACGACGTACGCGCGGCGCTGTCGGCACGGCTGGACGGTGAGGATCCGCAGGCGGCGCCGGCGGAGCTGGACGCGCACCTTGGCGGGTGCTCCGGGTGCCGGGTGTGGCTGGCCCGGGCCGAGGAGGTCACCCGCCTGGTCCGCGTGCAGGCGGTGGAGGTGCCCGACCTCACGGCGTCGGTGCTGGCGGCGGTGGCCGCCGACCCGCTGGCCGCCGGCCGGGCGCGGGAGGTCGCGCTGCGCGCCCGCCGCCAGGTGCTGCGGGTGGCGGTGGCCGTGGCGGCCGTCGCGCAGCTCGCCACCGCCCTGCCCATCCTCCTCGCCGGCCTGGGCGTGAGCGTGGACCCGCACACCAGCCGGGAGATGGCCTCCTTCGACGTGGCGCTCGCTGTCGGCTTCGTGCTGGCCGCGTGGCGGCCCGAGCGGGCACGGGCGTTCCTGCCGGTGGCGCTCGTGCTGGCGGCCTGCCTGGCCGGCACCAGCGCGGTGGACATCGCGAACTCGACCACCGCCCTGGTCCACGAGATCGGGCACCTGGCCGCCGTGGTCCAGGCCGGCCTGCTCTGGGCCCTCGTCCGCGTGGGCGGCGACGCCGAGCGGCCCCTCAGGCCGACGCTGGCGCCGGGGCGCGGATGAGCGCGTACGGCCCGGCGCCGCGTGGCGCCGACAGTCCGGCACGGTCGACGCGGGGTGGCCGCCGACGGCCCCGGTCGGGAAGCATGATCGCCATGACTGCTGCCCCTCGTCGCTGGCTCGCCCGGCTCTGCGCCACCGCCGGCCTGCTGGTCACCGCCGTCGCCCTCCTGATCGCGCCGGCCTCTCCCGCGAGTGCCCACGCCGTGCTGGTCAGCTCCAGCCCGGCGGCCTCGGCCGTCGTGCCCGCCGGGCCGGAGGAGGTGGTGCTGACCTTCAGCGAATCCGTCCGGAAGGTGCCCGACAAGATCCGGGTGATAGCGCCGGACGGTTCCCGTGCGGACCGGGGCGAGCCGTCCTTCGACGGGACGGTGGTCCACATCCCGGTGGACCCGGCGGGGGAGCGCGGCACCTACCTGGTCAGCTACCGGGTGATCTCGGCCGACAGCCACCCGGTCTCCGGCGCGTTCACCTACTCGGTGGGCGCGCCCTCGCCACCGCCCACGGACACCGGTGACACCGACCGGGCGGACCCGGTGGTCGGCACGGCCGTGAAGGTCGCCAAGTACCTCGGCTACGCCGGACTCGTGCTGCTCGTCGGGCCGGCGCTGGTGCTCGCCCTGCTCTGGCCCCGGCGGCTCGACCGGCGCGGCCCGGCCCGGCTCGCCTGGGCCGGCCTCGGCCTCGTCGTCCTCGCCACCCTCGCCGAGCTGTGGCTACAGGTGCCCTACACCGCCGGTGGCGGGCTCCTCGACGTGACCGGCGAGGGGTTCAGCAGCGTGCTGGGCAGCGCGTTCGGGGCGGCGCACCTGGTCCGGCTCGGCCTGCTGGCCGCGGCCGCCTTCCTGCTGCGCCCGCTGTTCGCCGGGCCGGTCGGGCGCGCCGACGGCGTCATCCTCACGGTGCTCGGCGTGGCGACGCTGGTGACGTGGCCGCTGGCCGGCCACCCGGCGGCCTCGCCGGCGCCGGCGGTCTCCGTGGTGGTCGACGCCGTGCACCTGGGCAGCATGGCGGTCTGGCTGGGCGGCCTGCTGATGCTCGCCGCGTTCCTGCTGCGCCGGGCCGACGAGCGGGAGCTGGGCGCGATCCTGCCGATCTGGTCCCGCTGGGCGGCGCTGGCCGTCTCCGCGCTGCTGCTCGGCGGCGTGGTGCAGGGCCTGATCGAGGTGGCCACTCCGGGCGCCCTGTTCAGCACCACCTACGGCCGGCTGTTGCTGGCCAAGATCGGGCTCTTCCTGCTGGTGATGGGCGTGGCCGCGTACTCCCGGCAGCTGGTGCGCCGCCGCGTCGCGGAACAGCGCCCGGCACCGGTGCGCCGGGCGGTCTGGGTGGAGCTGGCGATCACCGCGGTGGTGCTGGGCCTCTCGGCCACGCTGGTGCAGACACCGCCGGCCCGCACCGCCAACGAGGTCGCCGCCTCCTCGGCCGGCTACTTCACCGCCACGCTGAACAGCTCCCTGCTCTCCGTCCAGGTCGAGCTGGACCCGGCCGAGCGGGGCAACAACTCCATGCACCTCTACGCGTACACCAAGGAGAACCGCCCGCAGCCGGTGGTGGAGTGGAAGGCGACGGCGGCGTTGCCGTCGGCGGGGATCGAGCCGATCGAGATCCCGCTGCTGCCGCTCACCGACAACCACGCCACCGGCGAGATCAACCTGCCGGCCTCCGGTGACTGGCAGCTGAAGATCACGGCCCGTACGTCCGACATCGACCAGGCGACGGTGACCGCCACCGTGCCGATCCGTTAGAGAGAGGTCCCGTACCCATGATCCGTACCCGGCGTTCCGCGACGGCTGCCGCCGCCCTGGCGCTCGGCGCCGTCGCCACCGCGGTGCTCGGTTTCGCCGCGCCCGCCTCCGCCCACGTGACGGTCAACCCGAAGGAGGCGACCCAGGGCGGCTACGGCCGGATCGCGTTCCGGGTGCCGAACGAGAGCGACACGGCCTCCACCACGAAGATCGAGGTGGTGCTGCCGGAGAACGCGCCGGTCGGATCGGTCTCCACCATGCCCGTGCCGGGCTGGACGGTGGCGGTGGAGAAGCGGAAGGTGGACCCGCCGATCGACGTGCACGGCAGCCAGATCACCGAGGCGGTGTCCAAGCTGACGTGGACGGCGAGCGCGAACGCGGGCGTCAAGCCGGGCGAGTTCCAGGAGTTCCCGATCTCGCTGGGCCCGCTGCCGCAGGTCGACACGATGGTCTTCAAGACGCTGCAGACCTACTCGGACGGCAACGTGTCCCGGTGGATCGAGGAGCCGACCCCGGGTGGGGAGGAGCCGGAGGACCCGGCGCCGGTGCTCACCCTCACGGCGGCCTCGCCGTCGGCGTCCGCCGCTCCGGTGGCGGCCACGGCCCCCGAGGCCGACGATGACGACGACGAGGGCGAGGGGAACGGGGCCGCGCTGGGGCTCGGCATCGCCGGCCTGATCGCCGGGCTCGGCGGCCTGGCGCTGGGCGGGCTCGCGTTCGCCCGTACCCGCCGCGGGCCGGCCACGACGGCCTGACCCGTATCCGTCACGTGGGCCCGCCGGTGTTCCGGCGGGCCCGCGGTCTTTCCCCCGATCGCGTGCCGTGGATATCCCCTGATCGGCCGGTCGACGTCGGTAAGGTCGGCCGGGTACCTGGCTACGGAGGGGGACGGAACGGATGCGGTTCGTACGCGCGTTCGCCGGAATGCTGCTGCTGATCATCGGTCTGCCGGCGCTGCTCGCCGGCGGCACGCTCTGGCTGGTCATCCGGCACGCGGACCCGAGTGGCGCGTTCACGGCCCGCTTCGAGACCGTGCAGACGACCGGTCACGCGATGGTGGTCACGGACCTCGACCGCCTGCTGCGGCGGGAGGCGCCGTTCACCCGGCTCGGGCAGACCCGGCTGCGGATCGAGGCCCGCACGCCGGACGGCCCCGCGTTCCTCGGTCTGGCTCCCGCGGACGAGGCGCGGCGCTGGCTCGAGCCCGTACCGCACGCCACGGTGCGGCGCGTGGCGCTGGCCCGCGGGCCGCTGCCGGTCCGCCTCGACCCGGCCGGCACCGCGCCGTCGGCCGGGACCCCGGCCGCCGGGCTCGCGCCGACCGACCGTCCACGATGGGTACGCGAGGGCGTCGGCGCGATCGAGTGGACGCCGGACGAGCTGGCCGGCCGCCCGCTGAGCCTCGTGGTGACGCGTCCGGACGGCGGGCCGAATCTCACGCTGGACCTGCGGGCCGAGTTTCGCGCCGGCTGGATGGCGCCGGCCATGTGGGGCCTGCTCGCCGGTGGCGTGCTGCTGGTGACGTTCGCCGTGCTGCTGCTGTTCCGCCCCGTACGCCCGCGCGAGGTGATCTTCGTGGTGGAGCCGGACCAGGTGCCGGTGCTCGCCGGCCGGCTCGGGGTCTCCTCGCTCAGCGGGCTGGGTGCGCAGCCGCGCAGTGCCGACGACCGGGCGGTGATGACGCAGCGGCAGCTGGCCGCCGTCGGCTCCGGCCCGCCCGAGCGGTCCGCCATCGGCGCGGTGCCCGCCGGTCGGCCGGCCAGTCTCGCGGACCTCGTCGGAGACGAGCGGGCCGGCGCGGAGGCCGGTCACGGCGCGGTCGGGTCGGCGGCGCCGGCCGCCGCGAGCCCGCCCGGTGTGTCGCTCACGCTGGCCTGGCCGCCGGCGCAGCCGGAGCGCACCGTCCGGCCCGTACCGCTGAACGGTGACGCGGATCCCGTCGACGGGCGGCCCGCCTGACGGTGCCCGGACGACGAGCGGCCCTCCGCGCTGCCGACGCGGAGGGCCGCCCACACCGGGGGATCGGTGCCGCTACCCAAGTTGCCCCTGAGGTAGGTGAGGCCAGATTAGCGCCGATCGTCGCTACTCGGGGCCTCTGTCCATTTGGTGCAACTTCTGGGGTGCCTCCGCGCGGTCGCGCTGCCCGGCGGGACCGACCGGCGGCCGGGTCGGCAGGGTGGCCAGCAGCAGGAGGCTGAGCAGCACGTACGTGTTGCGGACCAGGAACTCCCAGGGCGAGTCGGTGCGTGCCGGCGCGACACCCCAGTCCTGGAACGAGACGACGCCGTAGATGATCACGAGGGCCGTACCGATGGCCAGGACGCCCAGCCAGCGCCGGCGCGCCACACCCGCTCCCGGCGGACCGGCGGCGGTGGTGGCGAGGTCGGCTCCCGGCCGCCCGGGGCGCAGCGCCGCGTCGGCGAGCACCACCACCGCCGGGATGAACCAGTAGAGGTGGTGGGTCCAGGTGATCGGGCTGACGAGACCGCCGATCAGCCCGGTCAGGGTCAGGCCGGCGAGATGGTCGCCGGCGCGGGCGGCCCGCGCCGCCCGCCACAGCCCGTACGCGGCCACCACGGCGACCAACAGCAGCCACGGCAGCCGGTCCGGCTTGTCGGGCGCCGTGAACCGGCTCAGCAGACCGAAGAGCGACTGGTTACCCGTGTAGTCGGTGCGCCCGACCCGGTCAGTGGCCCACAGCTCGTGGGTCCAGAACCGCCACGAGTCGTCCGGCGCGACCGCCGCCGCCAGGAGCGTCGCCGCCGCGGCGGTCGCGCTGGCCACCGCGGCGGCCCACCAGCGCCGGCAGGCGAGCAGGTAGACGATGAAGATCCCCGGAAAGATCTTGAGCGCCGTCGCGAGGCCCACGCCGACCCCCGCCCAGCGCCGCCCCTGGGGTACGGCGAACAGCAGGTCGGCGAGGATCAGCACGACGAGCAGCATGTTGATCTGACCGAAGGTGATCGTCTCCCGGGTGCTCTCCACGGCCAGCACGAGCAGCACCGCCACCGTCACGGTGAACACCCGCGGCAGGCCGTGCCGGGCGATCATCGGGGCGACCAGCCAGCGCGTGGTCACCACGACACCCAGGACGGTGAGCACCGTGAAGATCGTCACGGTGGCGCCGAGCGGGATCAGCGCGAACGGGCGCAGCAGCAGCGCGCTGAACGGCGGGTAGGTGAAGTAGAGCTCGCCCTGGACCCGGTCCGGCTGGACGTAGTCGTAGAGCGGGTTGCCGTCCGCCCACCACCGCATCGCCCGCATGTAGATCTTCAGGTCGAAGAAGTCGTGTACCCGGCCGGGCAGGTAGAGCGCCGGAAGCACGGCAGCCAGCGCCACCACCGTGACGAGCCGGCGGACCGTGCGGCCACCGGGGTCGTCGTCGGTGACGGCGGGCGGTGCGACGGGTTCGGGTGGCACGGAGGAAACCCTAGCGGGCCGGTCCCCGTAGAGCCCGCAGCCGCGGCACGTGGGCTGCGCGTAGTCTGTGCCGGTGGCTGATCTCCTCGTCTGGATCGACTGTGAGATGACCGGGTTGGACCTCGGCAGGGACAAGCTGATCGAGGTCGCCGCACTGGTCACCGATCCCGATCTCAACGTGCTCGGTGACGGTGTCGACGTGGTGATCCACGCGGACGGGGCGGCGCTGGACGCCATGCCGGAGATCGTCCGCACCATGCACGCGAAGTCGGGGCTCACCGAGGAGGTCCGCCGATCCACGGTCAGCCTGGCCGAGGCGGAGGACAGGGTCCTCGACTACGTCAGCACGTTCGTGAAGGATCCGCGTACGGCCCCGCTGTGCGGCAACTCGATCGCCACCGACCGTGGCTTCATCGCCCGGGACATGCCCCGGCTCGACAACCACCTGCACTACCGGATGATCGACGTCTCGTCGATCAAGGAGCTGTGCCGGCGGTGGTACCCGCGGGTGTACTTCGGCCAGCCGGCCAAGGGGCTGGCGCACCGGGCGCTCGCGGACATCCGGGAGAGCATCCGCGAACTGGAGTACTACCGGCGCACGGTCTTCGTGCCGCTGCCCGGCCCGGACGTGGAGAGCGCCAAGGCCATCGCGGCCGAACTCTGACCGGCGTCGGAGCGGGATCCGGCGGTCGCTGACCCGCGCCCGCCACGGCGGTGGAACCCGCTGGACGTGGTCGCCCCGTCGGGGGCTATTATTGGTCCGCACCCCGCCCGGGGCGATCAACCGGGCGCGGCGGCATGGTGGCTGTAGCTCAGTTGGCAGAGCACCGGGTTGTGGTCCCGGTTGTCGTGGGTTCAATTCCCATCAGTCACCCGGCACACGAAAGCCCCCTCCTTCCGGAGGGGGCTTTCGTCGTTCGCGGGGAGCCGGTCAGCCCGTCGGGCCGGCCGTGGCGCTGGCGGTGGTGTCCGGGTCCGCGGTCGACTCGGCGCCGGGCTCCGCGGGCGGCTCGTACGGCAGGGCGCTGCCCTCGACGTACTCGTCCCAGCTCATGTTCCAGTCGGTCCAGCCGTTGCCGTTCTGGAGCTTGCGCTCGGTGCCCTTCACCGTGATCGGGTCACCGATCCGGGTGTTGGCGAAGAGCCACGCGCCGTCGGCCATCGAGACGTTCACGCAGCCGTGCGAGACATTGACGCTGCCCTGCTGTCCCTCCGACCAGGGCGCGGCGTGGATGAACTCCCCGCCCCAGGTGAGCCGCTGGGCGTAGTCGATCTTCGTGCGGTAGCCCTCCTCGGGGCCCAGCTCCTCGAACGTGTCGAAGACCGTCTTGCGCAGCTTCTCGATCACCACCATGGTGCCGCTCGACGAGGGAGTGCTCTTCTTGCCGAGGCTCACCAGGATGGTCTTGATCGCCTTGCCGTCCTTGGTGACCGTCATCCGCTTGGTCTTGTTGTCGACCGTCATGACCAGCGACGGGCCGATCTTGATGTCCACCGTGAGGTCGGCCCGGCCGTACCAGCCGTCGCCCATGGGCAGGCCGCCGGCCTGGACGCGGTACGAGACCTTGCTGTTGGCCTTCCAGAACGTCTTCGGCCGGTAGCGGATCTCGGTGGGGCTCACCCAGTGCCAGATGCCTTCCTGAGCCGGCGTCGAGGTGACCGTCATGCGGCGCTGCACGTCGTCGCGGTAGTCCTCGGGGACCGCCCGGCTGAACTTGACGATCAGCGGCATGCCCACGCCGACCACTTGGCCGTCGCCGAGGAAGCTGCTGATGCGGATCTGCTTGCCGGGCTTGGCCATCGTGGTGAACGTGCTGGTCGCCGTGGCGGGCCGGCCGTCGTCACCGGTCGCCGTCACAGTCGCCGTGTACGTCTCGCCGTACTTCAGCGCGCCGGCCGGCAGCCAGCTCTTGCCGTCCGCCGCGAGCTTGCCCTCGACGGCCTCGCCGGCCGAGTCCTTCAGCTCGACCGTGGTCTCCACGGCGTCCTTCGTGGTGAAGGCGATGCCGGTGGAGGCGGGGACGTCCTTGGCGTCGGCCTGCGGCTCGCTGATGGTCGCCGCCGCCTTCGGGGCGGGGGTCTCGTTGCCGCCCTGCCAGGACGACGGCTTCCCGCCGCCCCCGTCGGTGCACGCGGCGGTGAACGCCAGCGCGACGGCGAGCACCCCCGCGGCAAGGACGCGGCGTCGCCCGGTGGGCCCGGCGCCGCGAGGCCGGTTCAGTTTGTCCTGGTCAGCTCGCATGATTCCCTCACAGTGTGGTCCCCGCACACGGCCATCGTCTCTCACAGACGCACCAGAACACGTACCCGTTGCAAGGGGTGAAACGAAACACTCCGCGACATCGCGCCCGAATGTTGCTAGAATTTGACGCTTTGTGAGGCCGACTCGCTTCCGCGGCACGGAAAAGCGCCCGCCGCGACGCCGGCCGGCCGAGCGGCCGGCGTCACGGGACCGCGAGTTCAGAGCAACGGACCGGCCCCGCCCTTGGGTACCGGCAGGGCGCTGCCCTTGATGAAGTCCGACCAGCTCAGGCTCCACGCCGTCCAGCCGTTGCCGGCGGTCAGCCGGCGCTCGGTGCCCTTGATGGTGATCGGGTCACCGATCTTCGTCTTCGAGAACAGCCACCGCGCGTTCGCCATCGAGACGTTCACGCACCCGTGCGAGACGTTCTGCCGGCCCTGCACGTGCTCCGACCAGGGCGCGGCGTGGATGTACTCGCCACCCCACGTCAGGCGCTGGGCGAACTCGATGTCCGTCACGTAGCGGTTGGCGGGATCGGGGTCGTCCCGGGTGTCGAAGACGGTCTTCTCCTTCTTCTCCATCACCACCATGGTGCCGCTGGAGGAGGGGGTGCTCCGCTTGCCGAGGCTCACCGGGAGGGTCCGGATGACCTTGCCGTTCTCGTACACCGTCATCTGCTTGGTGGCGTTGTCGACCTTCATCACGAAGGACCCGCCGATCTTGGCGGTGGCCTTGCGGTCCACGTCGCCGTACCGGCCGTTGCTCAGCGGGACGCCGGCGAGCGCGATCCGGACGGTGAGCGTCGTGCCCGGCTTCCAGTACTCGGGCGCCCGGTAGTACGCCTGGCTGCCGTTGCCGACCCAGTGCCAGGCGCCCGGCTGCGGCGGGTCGGTCCGGACGAACATCCGCTTCTGCAGGGCGGCCCGGTCCTTCTTCGGGATGCCCGGGTGGAACTCGACGACCACCGGCATGGCGACGCCGTACGTCTTGTCGTCGAAGAGGTAGAGGCCGGAGCCGATCGTGGACTTCGGCTTCTTCATGGTGGTGAAGGTGCTCGTACCCTCGCGGGTCTCGCCGTCCTTGCCCGTCGAGGTGACGGTGGCCGTGTACGTGGTGCCGTACTTCAGCGGGCTGTTCGGCACCCACGACGAGCCGTCGGTGCGCAGCTTGCCCTGGACCTTGGCGCCGTCGGCGCTGGCCAGGGTGACCTGGGACACCTTGCCGCCGTCCGGCAGCTCGGCGCTGATCTCGGTGCTGACCGGCCGGTTCTTGGCGCCGTTCGCCGGGCTGAGCGCTAGTGGCGGGCCGGCGGGCGTGGACGGGTCGATCGGCCCGCCCGAGGCCGCAGCGACGCTGCTGCCCGGTGTCGCACCATCGACGAACGATGGTTTCTGCTGGTCGTCACCGCACCCGGTCAGTGCCAGCGACGCCGCCAGGGCCAGGGCACCCACCACCGCCCCGGCCCGCGTGAACCTGCCCATCCCCACCTCTGTTCTCGCGTGCCTGGGCGACATCGTGCCGCATGGAGGCCCGTGGGCAGGACCCCGGACGTCGAGGGCTGGGGTGTTTGACCGTTTTGTCCGTTAAGCTCGTCCGAAGGGGGGAGCCCGGTATCGGATTGGAACCCCGATCCGGGGCCGTGCTAAGGTTCTCCCCGTTGCCAGCGAGCGCCGCTAGCTCAACTGGCAGAGCAGCGGACTCTTAATCCGCGGGTTCGGGGTTCGAGTCCCTGGCGGCGCACCAGCAATCAAGGCCCTGACCTGGCGTTTCACGCCGGGTCAGGGCCTTTTGTGTCCATTTCGGTGGGCCAGGTGCTCCCCGGGTGCTCGGGGGCGGTTGGACGGTTCCGGCAAGCTGCGGACGTGACGCCGGTGGACACCAGCCACCCAACCCCTTGGGTGGCGCGCGGCCGGCAGCCGGGGTGCCGGCCGAGACGTGGCTCCGTCCTCAGGGGTTCCTCATGGCCGATCCTGGCTCTGGCACTCTTCGGGACGCGGCGTCCTGTGGATCATGCGGGAGGATCCGTGCTGTGGATGTCCCCGAGCTTCTTCGTCGAGCTGCCTGTCACGTGCCTGCGGCCGCGTCGGATGAGGCCGGCACGACGGTGGCCGATGCGAACGAGTATCTCGATCATGATGAGTGGGAGATCGCTCTGGACATCCTCGTGGAACTTGGCGACGCGTATAGATCCCAGATCGCCTTCTGGGATCTGCTCGCGGAGGCTGCCCGGATGATGTGGCTTTCCCGGACCGAGCGGTGGTGCCACTGGCGTCGCTTCGAAGTTGTTCACGGGGTGGTTCGCGCCGACCTTCAGCTCGTGGATCCGGGCGTCGCCGGCGGCAGGCGGATTCCCATTCCCGGCGACGGGCGCCTCCGTCCGCTGTGGGACATCGGCGATGTGACGGCGGCGGGCGACCCGGACCTGTACGTCGCACGGCTCTGGGTCGAGTCACAGCCGGATCTTCAGCCCGGCGGGAGAGCGGTGGTCCGCCTGGCTCCGCTGAGTCCACAACGGTGGCGACGTCTGGTGCCCGGCCATGTGATCACGATGCACGAACAGAGGCCGGTGGCCGGGACCGCGACCATCGTCGAGTCGGCGCTCCCGTTGGACGAGGCGGCGGCTGTCGCCGCGGCGGTGGCGGATCCTGTCGTTACTGGCACAGGTTGAGGACACATGCGCACCACCACGATCGGCGACGTGAAGGTCCTGCTGCCGGACCTCGACCCGGACGACCTCGACACCGCCACGGACCTCGCCGACGGCCTCACCGAGGCCCTCGTCGAGGGCGCCGCGTGGCACGGCTCGCACCTTGAGGACGTGAGCATCCGCAGCAGCCTGCTCACCGGTGTGGACCTCAGCGAGAGCACCTGGGAGGCCGGCAGCCTCTACGGCTGCGAGATCACCCGCACCGACTTCTCCGGCGCGACCCTCACCGGCATCACCATCGAACGCTGCACCATCACCGGCTCACGGTTCACCGGCACGAGACTCTCCGACGTACGCCTCGAGGACGTCCTGTTCGACGGCTGCCGCTTCGACTACGCCACCTTCCAACGCGTCACCGCCGCAGGATCGGTCGCCTTCGCCGACTGCTCCCTCACCGACGGTGCGTGGTCTTCCTGTCGACTACCGCGCATCGCACTGCGGTCATGTGATCTCGCCGGTCTGGAACTTTGCTCCTGCCACCTCGATGGCACCGACCTGCGGGGCAGCCGGCTCCACGGCCTCAAGACGCCGCTGGACAACCTGCGTGGCGTCACCCTCGGCGAAGACCAACTTCCTGACCTCACGCAACTGACCGTCGCTGCCCTCGACCTCACCGTTCGCAACGAGTAAAGCCGAGGAGGCATCGCAGCGGGTGATCCACACCAGATAGCCGATATGGCGGCATCCCGCCCAGGGCGAACGCACCAGATCGGCGAAACGGAGTCGATCACGCCTGACGCCCGCCCTCTCGGGACCCCTGGTGCTCGCGGGCCTCCGTGGCGTTTCAGGCCCACGGCCGGGCCGGATGGTGCTCGCCACCTCGACATCCTTGAAGTCGCGGTGTCCACCGCACTCGGACACCGCGACATGCACGCAACCCGTGTCGATCATCGGCCGCTTGCTGGCGGACACCCGGAATCAGCGTTCCCGTGGCGTCGCGTGCCCCATGACCGGAGGCCATGCCAACGAGTCGTTGCAAAGCCTTCTTTGCAAAGCTATCTTGGCATCATGACCGAGGATCCTCACAAGCCTGGGTACGACGCCGCGCAGGACGTCGTTCTCGACGCACGGACGCTCCGGGGCGTGGCCCATCCACTGCGCCTGCGGCTGCTCGGCTCACTGCGCCAGGAGGGACCGCAGACCGCCACCCAGCTGGCCTCCCGGCTCGGTGAGTCCAGCGCGGCGACCAGCTACCACCTCCGCACGCTGGCCGCTTACGGTTTCGTCGCCGACGCGCCCGAGCTGGGCCGCGGCCGGGAACGCTTCTGGCGTGCCGTGCACCGCTCGACCTGGTTCGACACTCCCGACCCGGAGTCGCCGGAGCGTGAACTCGGCGAGGCGTACCTGCGCACGGTCGCGCGGGTGTACGCGGAGAACACCGAGCGGTCCATCACCGAGCTGGCCGACTGGCCGCAGGAGTGGGTGCGGGCGACCAGCATGAGCGACCTCACGGTCAGCCTGAGCGCTGCCGAGGCGCAGGAACTCGCCGACGAGATGATGGCCCTGCTGGTGCGGTATCGGGACCGGGCGGCGGAACGGGCCGGGGACGGCTCGGAACGCGTCGCGATGACCACGCAGTTCCAGATCTTCCCGCGGCGCGGCCAGCTGGACGCGCTGCTGGCGGCGAGAGCCGCGGCCGACGAACCCTCCGGTGCCGCGGAAGGGGACCGGCCATGAGTCAGCGGTCCGCGTACGGGTTGCTCGTCGCCCAGGCGGTCTCGGTCACCGGCACCCGGATGTCGGTCGTGGCGGTGCCCTGGTTCGTGCTGCACACCACTGGCGACGCTCTCCTGACCGGTGTCACCGCGTTCGTGGAGATGGCCGCCCTCGTCGCGACGCGCGTACTCGGCGGACCGCTGGTCGACCGCATCGGGCCGCGGATGGCCAGCGTCGGCGGTGACCTGATCGCCGGGCTCGTGCTCGCGGTGGTGCCCCTGCTGTACGCCGCCGGCCTGCTCGCCTACCCGGTCCTGCTCGTACTGGTCGGCTTGGTGGGGCTGTTCCGTGGACCGTCGGACAACGCGAAGTACGCGATGGTGCCCGACGTCGCGGCCGCCGCCGGCTGGAGCAACGAGCGTGCCGCCGGGCTGGCCGACAGCGTGCAACGCCTCGGGTCGCTGGTCGGGGCGCCGTTGGGTGCGATGCTGATCGTCCTGGTCGGCGCTCCCATGGTCATCGCGCTGGACGCGGCCAGCTTCCTGCTCGGCGCCGTGCTGGTGGCGACACTGGTCCGGGTCCGGCGCGCCGAACCCGACCCGGCGGGGGCGGGCCACCGCACCGGCGTCCGCGGCTACCTCGCTGACCTCGGGGCCGGGCTGCGCTTCGTCCGGCATGATCCGCTGCTCCGGGCGATCGTCGCGATGGTGCTGCTGACGAACCTGCTCGACCAGGCGATGACGGCGGTGCTGATCCCGGTGTGGGCGGCCGAGCGCTTCGACGACGCCGCACCCGTCGGGCTCGTGTTCGGTTCGCTGAGCGCCGGCGCCTTCGTCGGGTCGCTGCTCGTGTCGGTGTACGGCGCGCGACTGCCTCGCTGGCGCACGTACGCCCTGGCCTTCCTGCTCGGTGCCGTCCCGCGGATCTTCGTCCTGGCGCTGCCGGTCGGACTGCCCGTCATCGCGGGCGTCGCGCTCGCTGGCGGGGTGCTGATCGGGGCCATCAACCCGTTGCTGTCCGCCGCGGAGTTCGAACGCATCCCGGCCGACCTGCGGGCGCGTGTCCTCGGCGCGGTCGGGGGCCTGGCGTGGGCGGGTATCCCGCTCGGTGGGCTCGTCGGCGGCGTGCTCGCGTCCACGCTCGGCGCCACCGGCGGAATCCTCGTCGTGGGAACGGCGTACCTGTTGGTCACCCTGGACCCGCTGATCCGCCGGCGCACCTGGCGGATGATGGACCGGCCCGCGCCAGCCACCACCCCGCTGGTCTCGGTGTCCACCTGACGCCTCGCCGGCGAGCGGGATCGGCTGTCAGCGAAGCGGAAACCTGGGATCCTGACGACGGATCGATGTCGCCAGCACGCCTACGGAGGAACCCTTGAGCGCCACGGTGAAGTCGTTCAATCACAACGTTCCCTGGGAGGGCCTGTACGGGTTCAGCCAGGCGATGCAGGTCGGAGACACGGTCTACATCTCCGGACAGCTCGCGCACGACGCCGAGGGCAACTTCGTGGGGGAGGGTGACTTCGACGCCCAGGTGAGGGCGACGCTGGAGAACCTGGACAAGGTGCTCGCGCACTTCGGCGCTTCCCGGCGTCAGGTCGTGGAGACCAGCGTCCTCGTGGTGGGCCTGCGCGAGCACTTCGACGCGGCGGCCGCGGCACACGCCCGCTACTTCGGGGACCACCGCCCGACCAGCACGATCAGTGGCGTGGTGGAACTCGCGCTGCCCGCCCAACTCGTGGAGATCGGGGCCGTCGTCCGCCTGGACATCGCCTCCTGACACGGCCACCCCTGGCCGACGGGTCAGAACAGGGTCAGGGGTTCGGCCGGGATCGGCTGGGGCAGGGGCTCGACCTCGGGCACGCGGGCCCGTACCTCGTCGTGGAACCGGCGGGCGAGCTGCGGCGCGTCGGCGTTGTCCGGGGTGTGCACGAACACGGTGGGCGAGCGGCCCTCCCGGAGCCATCCGGTGACGACGTCGACCCAGTGCCGCCAGCCCTCGACCGTGCGTGCGGTGTCGTCGCGGCCGAGATACCGGACGATCGGCCGGTCGGTCAGCGCGACCGACCGGCGCGGCATCCGCGGCTTCTTCGTCCAGGCGTCCCGTTCCGCGTCGCTGGTCGGCGGGCTCGCGAAGAACGCCGTGGTGTCGAAGGGGATCCACTCGGCGGCGGTCTCGGCGAGGGCCGCTTCGAGGAGCCGCGCCGAGCCGGGGTCGGTGAAGAACGCGGGGTGGCGGACCTCCACGGCGTACCGGTGCGACTCCGGTAGCCGGCGCAGGAAGCGGGCCAGCACGGGGACGTCGGCGGGGGCGAACGACCCGGGCAGCTGGATCCAGACGGCGTCGGCCCGCGGGCCGAGCGGCTCGACGGCGGCGAGGAAGGCGCGCAGCGGCTCGTCGGTGTCGGTGAGGCGGCGCTCGTGCGTGACCACCTTCGGCAGCTTGACCACGAACCGGAAGTCCGGGTCGGTCTGCTCCGCCCACGTGGCGACGGTCTCCCGAGCCGGCGTCGCGTAGAACGTCGTGTTCCCCTCGACCGCGTTGCACCAGCCGGCGTAGTGGCGCAGGCGCTCGTGCGCCGGCAACGGATGGGCGAGGAAGCGGCCCTGCCAGGCCCGGTGGGTCCACATCGCACACCCCACGTGCAGGCGCATCACCCCGACTCCTCCCGCCGCCGACCCCTGCCGTCAGACCGTATACGGGCGCGGCTCGGCGAGCCGGCGGGGGCGACCGGACCGAGCCTGATGCCTCAGAGTCGTGAAAATGCCTCCGAGGCATCAGGCTCGTGCGGCGAACAGGCCCACCCGCCGGCCCGTTTGCCGCCGAATGCTGCGGGTAGCCACGCTTCTCCGGATCGGGAAGGACGGGGCATGGCCGAGCTGAGTTTCTTCGACAAGGTGGCCGACCGGGCGGGGGTGCCGGAGGAGACCGCGCGCGCTCTGACCGAGGCCACCCTGCGTACGCTCGCCGAGCGGATCAGCGGCGGTGAGGCGGCCGAGCTGGCCGACCACGTGGCGCACGAGCTCCGTCCGCTGCTGGCCCGCGCCGACGCCGAGGAGCCGCAGGTCTTCGCGTACGACGAGTTCGTCCGGCGCGTCGCGGAGCGCGCGCAGGTGGGCCCGCGCCTGGCCGAGCAGGGCGCGGGCGCCGTGCTGCAGACCCTGCACCGCGTGGTCGGGCACCGGGAGTTCCGGCAGGCGCTGGCACAGCTGCCCACCGAGATCCAGGCCCTGGCCGAGCCCGTCCCGCACGGCCCCTGACCGGCGTACGGGTTACGCGGGCAGCGCGTCGATCACCCGGCGCAGCGCCTGCTCGTACCCGTCCGGGTTACCGAACCGCTCGAAGCTGCTCAGCGTGATCGTGAAGGCGCCCCGGTCGTCGATGACGACGGCCTGACCCTCGATGTCCTTGACGGCCACGTAGCCCTTGCCACCCCGGTCGAGGTCCGTCACCTTCTGGTAGATCTGCCCGGCCTGCTGCCGCTCGTAGTCGTACGTCGTCTCGCCGGCCAGGCGCGACGAGGTCGTGATGGTGAGCGAGGCGACGCCCTTGCCGTCCCCGAACAGGCAGTTGCCCTGGTCGACCATCGGCTGGCCCAGCAACTCACTGGCCTGGGCGGCGTTGAACGGGCAGCCCGGTGGGGGAGCGGCGTCGCCGGTGTCGCCGCCGGCGTCGACCGGGGCGTCGACGCCCGCCGCCGGGGCCGGGTCGGCCGGGTCGGCGCCGCCGCAGCCGGCCAGGACGAGGGCGGCCACGCAGAACGCGGGCACGATCAATCGGCGCACGGTTCGCCTCCGTTCTCCCTGAGGGACGGCCGACCGGCCGCCATGACCGGCCGACGGCCGGTCACGACCTCGACGCTACGGACGCGCCGTGGCGGAGGAATCGGGTGTTTCCCTAGCCTTCCAACCCTCGTGGATGAAACGATGCCGTCAATCGTCAACCAGTGGTTGACGCTGCGATAGCGTCAACCTATGGTTGACGGCATGACGAATCCCGTCCCCATGAACAACCCGGTACGCCTGGACGATCTCATCCAGGCCATCAAGAAGGCGCACAGCGAACCGCTCGAGCAACTCTCCGACGCGGTTCTGGCGGCCGACCACCTGGGCGAGGTGGCCGACCACCTGATCGGGCACTTCGTGGACCAGGCCCGGCGCGCGGGCGCCTCGTGGACCGACATCGGTCGCAGCATGGGCGTCACCAAGCAGGCCGCGCAGAAGCGCTTCGTCCCCCGGGACACGCCGCTGGACCCGCAGGAGGGCTTCAACCGGTTCACCCCCCGCGCCCGCAATGTGGTGATGGCCGCGCAGAACGAGGCGCGCGCCACCGGCCACACGGAGATCCGCCCCGAGCACGTGGTGCTGGGGCTGCTCAGCGAGCCCGAGGCGCTGGCCGCGAAGGCCCTCGTGGCGCAGGGCGTGACCCCGGACCGGGTCCGCGAGGCGGCGACCGCCGCGCTGCCCGCGCCGTCGGGCGAGGAGGTGCCGGCTCTCATCCCGTACGACGGACAGAGCAGGAAGGTGATGGAGCTGACCTTCCGCGAGGCGCTGCGGCTCGGGCACAACTACATCGGCACCGAGCACGTCCTGCTCGCCCTGCTCGAGCTGGAGAACGGAAACGGCGTGCTCACCGGTCTCGGCGTCGAGAAGGACGCCACCGAAGCCAACCTCGTGGCGGCCATCGAGGCCGTGCGGCACAAGCAGGCCTGACCGGGCCGGGGCGAAGCCCCGGCCGAGAGGTCAGGAGGCGGTGGGGAAGCCGTACCGGGCGGCGTGCTCCGGGTCGGCCGGGTCGATCTGGCGGATCCCGGCGTCGGCGAGGCGCTTGTTGACCTCGTCGAGCCGCTCCCGCACCAGCTGGGCCTCCTCGTCGGTGACCCGGCCCCGGTGCGGCTTTCCTGCGTGCTCGATGGTGCCGTAGTCGAGCCGCTCCGCGCCCCGGCGCGCCTTCGGCGGGCGCACCCGCTCGGCGGTCCTGAGCAGCTGCGCCATGGGCGTGTCCGTGGCCATCGCGTCGAACTCGCTCGCGGTGAGCACCACGCGCCGCGGCTCCCCGCCCGCGTGCCGGTCGTGGATCTCGACCACTGCCACGTCCAGCGCGGCGTCGTCGATGCTCTCCACCTCGACCGGGGTGGCCTCCAGTTGCACGGGCCCGGCCACCAGGTCAGGGTGCTCCAGCACCACGACGCGGACCACCTCGTCGTCGGGCTGCAACACCGTGCCGCTGAAGTCGGAGACGCGGATCGTCTTCTTGCCCATGCGCGCAGCTACTCCTGTCGTCGGCCGGAATCCGGACCAGGAGACGTTACCCGACAGGTGTGCGAAAGCCCGTGGTGGACGATCCGGGTGTGTCGCGCCGCGCCGCCGCCGGTCAGCGGCTGTTGAGGCCGTGCCGGGCCGACACGCCGGCGGGCAGGGCGTTCAGCGCACCCCAGCCCAGCGCCTTCCCGTCGGCGTCGACCCCGCGGTTGCCCCGGTACGGCGGCTGCGCCGGGAAGCGCCCGCCGGCCTCCGGCGTACGCCAGATCCGGTCGGTGTCCTGCTGGTACCGGTCATTCGGCTGATTCGGCATGACGATACCGTCCCAAAGAAAGGTGTCCATGTATGGAAATGGATGTGACGCGGCGGTCCGGCGGACGGTTCCCGTTTCCGGTAAGGAATCCGGCCTGATGTCACGCACGGGGGAGGCGCTACCCCGTGAGAGCCGCGGCTAACCCTGGCGGCCCGGAAAAGAGCGACCGCGGTCGCTGCCCCGGCCCGGCGTGGCGGACGCTGGCCGGTCCGCGCGACCCGGCCGCCGCGCCCGGCGTACGGTGATCACGACGGAAGCCCGACCCCGGGCCGGCCGGCGTGCCAGACGGGGATCACGGGAGGTGGCGGTTGCTCGACCGGCGGCTCCAGCTGCACCTGGCGACCTGGCTCGGCCAGTGGCCGGCCCGTCCGGGGCTGCACGTGGTCCGGTCACACCGGCGCGCCCAACCGGCCTGGGACGGCCGGCTGCGGCCGGCGATCGCCGTGAGCACCGGCCGTAGCACCGTCCTGTCCGTGCCGCCGGACCGGGCGGCGGCCGTCCAAGCGCTCGTCGACGGCCCGCGGGAGCGGCTGATCCCGGCCTTGCCCGCTGCCGTGGGCCGGCCCGACTGGGCCACGCACGACGGCCTCTTCCGATGGAGCCTCGCGCCGGCGCCGCTGCCGGACGTGGGGGAGTGGATCCCGCCGACCTCGCCCGGGCTGCCCGACTGGCTGCGGCTGTTCGACCGGGACGTGCTGGTGGTCCGCGCGCCCGACGGGCGCTACCTGGCCGGCGCGGGCATCAAGCGGCACGACCAGTACGGCCACGAACTCGCCGTCGGCACGACCCCGGCCGCCCGGGGTCGGGGGCTCGCGCGGCGGCTGGTCGCCCAGGCGGCGCGGCGGGTGCTCGACGAGGGCGCGGTGCCGACCTACCTGCACAACGACGACAACCACGCCTCGGCGCGGGTGGCGGAGGCCGCCGGGTTCCCCGATCGGGGCTGGCGTTCGTTCGGGGTCTACCCGGCCTGAGCGCGCCTCCGGCGCGGCGCCGGCGACCGATGGGCCGGCGACGGCACAGGGCGCGGACCGTGGATCCCGGGCCGGATCCACGGTCCGCAGCCTTCCCCCCAGGTCCCCGTGTGGCGACCGGCGGCGAGGCGCCGATCGCGTGTTCCGTCGATCACGCTACGTATCGAACTCGCCCGGGGCAAGATGCCTCGCGCCGGTTTGGCGTGTCGAATAGTGGACTTGACCTGGAACGGAAGCCGCCGGACCGACGAGCAGCTCAGTGACACAGCGTGCGGAATGTGCGGAAGATCCGGCCGGCCGGTATGGTCGCTGCGTCGGCCCCTGGGCCGGGTGATCCGAGGAATTCCGGAGCGGGGCGGCGCATGGACGTGCATCTGCGGGACGCGGGTGCGGGCGAGGTCGTCCTGTGCCCGGTCGGCGAGGTCGACATGGCCACCGCCGACACGCTGCACGCCGCCCTGGGCGGAGCGCTCGAAAGGCCGGGGACGCGGTCGGTCGTCGTCGACCTGGCCGAGGTGGGCTTTCTCGACTCCAGCGGCGTACGCGTCCTGGTGAGCGCCGCCATGACCGCCCGGCGTGACGGGGTGGCGCTGCGCGTGGTCGACCCGCAGCCGGTGGTGGCCCGAGTGCTCCGGATCACGGCGGTCGGCCCGCTGCTCGGTCTGCCCGCGGACGACCCGTCGCCCCGCGCGGCCGGCTTCCGCGGTATCGACTAGCGGTTCCGGGGCGTCACGGCTCCATCCGGGCGCTCGCCTGCCGGGACCATTCGAGCAGCACCAGGGTCGCGTCGTCGCGCAGCGGGCCGGCCTGGTGCTCGGCCACCGCGTGGCTGAGGCGGCGCAGTGTCTCGGGCGACGGAAGACCGGCCGCGATGTGCCGCTCGGCGAGGTCGGCCAGGCGCGCCAACCCGAACAGCTCGCCGGCGGCGTTCCGGGCCTCCGTCATGCCGTCGGTGTGCAGCAGCAGCCGGTCGTCGGGTTCCAACCGCGTCCTGCCCACCTCGACCCCGTCGGCGGGCAGGCCGAGCGGGAGCCGCCGGCCGCCGTCGAGCGTCCCTACGGCCCGGCCCCCGCGCAAGAGCAGCGGTGCCGGGTGGCCCGCGTTGAGGTAGCGGAGTTCTCCGGTGCGGGTGTCGAACTCGCCGAGTACCGCGGTCACGAAGCGGGCGTCCTGCCACTGCCCTGTGATGGCGGCGTCGACGGCCTCGGCCGCGTCCCGCAGATCCCCGCCGGCCCGCCGGGTGGCGCGCAGGGCGGCGAGCGCGACCGAGGTGGTGAGCACCGCCGGCAGGCCGCGACCGACACCGTCGAGGATCGAGAACGCCACGCGACCCGCGCCGAACGCGTAGTCGAAGGCGTCGCCGCCCACGGCGTACGCGGGCTCGAGGACCGCGCTGACCGCCGTGTCGGGTGTGGCGAACGTGAGCGGTGGCAGGATCTGCCAGAGCAGTTCGGCCGAGACCTCCATGGGACGGCTGCGGCGCGACTGGAGCAGAGCGTCGCCGTACGCGCTCTTGCTGGCCACCAGGTGCCCGATGGACCCGGCGATCAGCCGGCAGCCGTCGCGCAGCGCGGCATCGGCGAGATCCGCGCCCGGCGGCGGGGCGACCTCCAGCAGCCCGAGGCGGTCCGTGCCGTCGATCACCGGAACCCACAACCGAGGTGGCGGCCCCTGGGTGGCGTGCACCTCGACCTGGGTGAACGCACGGCCGGCGAGGCTCGCGTCGATCGACAGCGGGTCCGGCGGCGGCCGGCCGGGCACGGCCAGCGGACGCAGGTCGCACTGCTCGACGTCGACCAGGTAGATCGTCGCCGTGGCCCCCAGGGGCCGGAGCGCCGCGTCGAGCGCGCCCGGCAGCTCGTCCGGCGGCAGCCGGTGCGACCGGGACAGCAGGTCGGCCAGGGCCCGGTGCCAGGGGTCGGTGGCGGTCATCCTGCCTGGTTACCCGTCCTGCGGCCGGGCAATGCCTCGGCGGCGGGCGGCCGCGCCCTGCCGGCCAGCCCCGAGCGACCTCGGGGCGGACCGGACCGGCCGCCCTCAGCCGGCCAGCCCGAGCGCCTCGGCGGCGGCGCGGCCGTTGGCGTGGCTCGCGCCGTACGTGGTGACGAAGGCGCGGACCCCGGCGGGCCGCCACTGCGCCGGCCAGCCCATCTCGACGACGGTCACGGGGTGCTCCGCGGCCAGCGCGGTGACCAGTTCGGGGGCACCGGTCAGCCGGTGCAGGTGCCGACCGACCAGGACGATCGGCCGGTCCCCGGCGAGCCGGCGCAGGGTCGCCGGGTCGGTCTCGGCGGCGACCACCCGGATCTCCTCGGCGTCGGCGAGGTGCGGCCCGAGACCCCAGGGCACCCGCCCCTCGGCCATGGTCGAGGCGGCGTGAAGCTGCACCACCAGCGGCCGTTCGAGACCGCTGAGCACCCCGTCGATCCGTACGGCGCGGCGCGCCGCCGCGTACCCCAGGTCGGTGCCGCCGCCGGACGGGGCGCGCGTGGCGGCCCGGGTCCAGGCGGCGAGCGTGGCGGCCCGGCCGGCCGCCTCCTCGACCCGGGCCCGGTCCAACCGGCCGTCGTCGAGCGCGGCGACGATCTCGGCGGCGACGTGCTCGACCAGCTCCGCGTCGACCTTCGCGCCGATGCACAGCAGGTCCGCTCCGGCGGCGAGGGCCCGGACGGCGGCCGGCCCGATGCCACCGGCGGCCAGCGAGGCGCCCTTCATCTCCAGCGCGTCGGTGATCACGGCGCCGGTGAAGCCGTACTCGGTGCGGAGCAGGTCGACGAGCACCGACCGGCTGAACGTGGCCGGCCCGGCGCCGGTCAGCGCCGGCACGCGGATGTGGGCGGTCATGACGGCCTGGGCGTTCGCGGCGACCACGGCGGCGAACGGGGGCAGGTCCCGGCTGCGCAGCACGTCGAGTGGCACGTCCACGGTGGGCAGTTCGTGGTGCGAGTCGGCGACCGTTGCGCCGTGCCCCGGGAAGTGCTTGGCGCAGGCCGCCACGCCCACCGTCTGGAGACCGGTCACGGCGGCCGCGGAGTGCGCGGCCACCCGCACCGGGTCCGCGCCGAAGGAACGGGTGCCGATGACCGGGTTCTCGTCGGCCGTGTTCACGTCGACCGTCGGGGCGAGGTCCACGGTGATGCCGAGCGCGGCCA
Organism: Micromonospora costi; assembly: GCF_003626655.1. GTDB lineage: Bacteria > Actinomycetota > Actinomycetes > Mycobacteriales > Micromonosporaceae > Micromonospora > Micromonospora costi. The sequence continues at coordinate 1,242,596 of NZ_RBAN01000001.1, read as the reverse complement.
GCTCCATGCCGATCGCCTCGTAGACGCGCCGCGTGAGGGCCACGTCGCCGATCGCGCCGAGCGCCGCGTTGCCGGGGTACGGGCTGCCCGTGGCGTGGGCGAGGCGGGTGACGTCGCCGCCCTCCTCGTCGATCGCGACGAGCACGTCGGCCCGCCCCTCCCGCAGGGCGGCCGTGGTCGCCGCCACCTGGGCCGGGTCGTGCACGTTGGTGCCGAACAGGGTGTGCCCGGCCAGGCCGTCGGCGACCAGCTCGACCGCCCAGTCCGGCGGGACGGGGCCCTCGTACGCGGCCAGCAACGTGCCCAGCGCGAGGCGCCGCAGTCCTGGATCCAGCCCCACGTGATCTCCCCCTTCGGTGCCGGGCGGCACGAGTGTCGTACCGGGCCCCGGCCGTCCCGGCCGCACAGCGGTGCCGGGTCGACCGAGTACTCCCGGTCCGGGCGGCCGATACGCTACGGCTACCCGTTCGCAGGTCGGTTTACAGTTAGCAAGGTTTACTAAATCTAGAGGACGTGGAATGAGTGCGAGCCGGCTGCCCGGTACCCCCCGCCTGTTGCGGGCGCTCAACGACCGTGCGGCACTGGAACTCCTGCTCGAGCGGGGGCCGTTGACCCGGGCCCGGCTCGGCGAACTGACCGGGCTGTCGAAGGTGACGGCCTCGCAGCTGGTCGAGCGCCTGGAGGAGCGCGGGCTGGTCACCCGGGTCGGCGAGCAGGCCGGCGGGCGGGGGCCGAACGCCCAGCTCTACGCCGTACGGCCGGGCAGCGCGCACGTGGTCGGCGTGGATGTCGGCCCGGACCGGGTGGTGGCCGCCTGCGCGGACATCACGGGCGCGGTGATCGGGCGGGTGGAGCAGTCCACGCGGGACACGGACGACCCGGTGGGCGTGGTGCACAACGCCGTGGTCCAGGCGGCCAGCAGCGCCCAGGCGCAGCTGTCGAGCGTACGGCGGGTGGTGCTCGGCACGCCCGGCCTGGTCGACCCGGCCACCGGCGACATCACCTTCGCGTTCAACCTGCCCCGCTGGCACCGCGGCCTGCTCGCCGCCCTGCGCGAGGACCTGCACACCCCGGTGGTCTTCGAGAACGACGTGAACCTCGCCGCGGTGGCCGAGGCGCAGTCCGGTGCCGCCGCGGGGCTCGCGGACTTCGTCCTGGTCTGGATCGGCGCCGGCGTCGGCCTGGCGATCATGCTGGGCGGGCGGCTGCACCACGGCAGCAGCGGCGCGGCCGGCGAGATCGGTTACCTCCCAGTGCCCGGCGTGCCCATCCCGCGGGACGTCGCGCGGCGGGCCAAGCCGGCGTTCCAGCAGCTCGTGGGAGCGGACGCGGTGCGCGGGGTGGCCCGCGAGCACGGTTTCACGGCGGGCAACGCGGCCGAGGCGGTACGCGCCGCACTCGAGGCCGGAGAGAGCGGCGGCCCGGTGCTCGACGAGCTGGCCCGCCGGCTCGCGCTCGGCGTGGCGAGCACCTGCGTGGTGCTGGACCCGCCGCTCGTGGTGCTCGCGGGCGAGGTGGGGCAGGCCGGCGGGACGGCGCTCGCCGAGCGGGTGCAGCACGAGGTCGCCGCCATCACGCTGGTGCGCCCCCGCGTGGTGCCCACCGGGCTGACCGAGGAACCGATCCTTCAGGGTGCGTTGCGTACCGCCCTGGACGCCGTCCGCGACGAGGTCTTCGGCTCCACCGTGGGCTGACCCCGTCCGGGCCGGCCCCACCCGCTCGGGCGGGGCGGGGCCACGGTCGGTCATGTGAAGGAATTCTTCACGATCCTCTCAGGTGCTGCAAGGTGTTGCCCAGGGCGGCGGGCGCGCGGCTCAGATCAGGTCCCGGCGGCGGAACGCGGCGAACGCCGCCACCGCCAGCACCCCGGTCAGGACGAGCAGCACGGTCAGGGCCGTACCCCCGGTCAGCGTGTAGGACGCGTCGCAGAAGCCGCCGCCGCTGCTCGCGCACCCGCTCGCGTCCCAGAACCGGGCCTCACCCGCGAGCCAGGCCCCGACGTGGCTGGAGAGCATGAACCGGTCCGGGCGCGGCGCGTCCACGATCTCCAGGACCAGCCGCGCGCCCAACTCCCAGACCACCGCGTACGCGGCCGCCGTGCCGAGGGCGGCCGACGTGTGCCGGCCCAGCGTGGCGAGCGCGAACCCGAGCGCAGTGGCGAGCAGCACCAGCACCATCCCGCGGGCGTGGAGCGCGCCCAGCTCGCGCCAGAAGTCCGCGTCCAGCTGGCCCGCCAGACCGGCGGTCTGCCCGATGACCCAGAACGTGGCGAGGTACGCGACCGAGGCGAGCAGCGACAGCACGAGCGTCGCGCCGAGCAGCGTGCCCAGCTTCGTGCCGAGCACGGTCATCCGCCGCGGCCGCCAGAGCAGCAGGTTGACCACCCCGCCCGAGTTCAGGTCGGCGCCGATGTACGACGCGCCGACCAGGAACCCGAACAGCACCAGGAACGCGATGAGGAAGAAGAGCAGCGGGCGGGCCTGCGAGCCGAACGTGAAGACACCCGTGAGGTAGTCCGTGGCCACGGGCAGCCGCTCCTGGCGTACCGGGTCCACCTCGCTGCAGTCCGCCGGGTAGTACTGCTCCTCCACCTCGGGCGGCAGGTTCCCGTTCACCCGATCCACGCACTGCTGGTAGATCTCGTCCATCTGGCGGCGGGCGTCGGCGGCCTGGGCGCGTGCCTCGGCCAACTCGACAGGGCTGGGCTGGTGCGAGCCGGCGAGGGTGGTCGCCGCGGTGACGCCGAACGCCAGCGCCAGCAGGACGACCATGAGCTGGACGAAACGGCGCGCGGTCAGCCGCTCCAACTCGGCGCGGACCAGGTTCACGCGTTCCCTCCTCTGTCGCTGCCCACGGTGCCCAGGTCGATCTCCCCGCCGTGCGGCGGCGCGCCGCCGGGCGGCCGCGAGCCGTCGACCTGCCGGGGCAGGCTCGGGTGGACGCCCTCACCGGTCAGTTCGAGGAAGACACTCTCCAGGTCGGGCCGCAGCGGGGTCAGCTCGCGTACCCAGAGCCCCTGCTCGCCGAGGAGCCGGCTCACCACCGTCGCGTCGGCCACCTCGCCGACCACCAGGTGATCGGGGTGCGCGTCCACCGGCAGGCCGGCGTCGCGCAGCAGCTCCGCGGCCCGCTCCGGCTCGTCGACCCGTACCCGGAACTCGTGCTGGTCGAAGCCGGCGAGCACCTCGTCCACGCGACCCGCGGCCACCCGCCGGCCGCGCGAGATGATCGTGACGTGGTCGCAGATCAGCTGGATCTCGGCGAGGATGTGGCTGGACACCAGCACGGTCACCCCGGCCGCGGACAGCGACCGCATGAGGTCCCGCATCTCCCGGATGCCGGCCGGGTCGAGCCCGTTGGCCGGCTCGTCGAGGATGAGCAGCTCGGGCTGCTTGAGCAGCGCCGACGCGACGGCCAGCCGCTGCTTCATGCCCAGCGAGTAGCCCTTCACCCGCTCGTGGCCACGGTCGCGCAGACCCACCTGCTCCAGCACCTCGTCCACCCGGACCGCCGGCACGCCGCCGGCGCGGGCGAGCAGGCGCAGCGTCCGCTCCGCGGTGAAGTTGCCGAAGAACTGGGGGCTCTCCACGATGGCCCCGACCCGGCCGGCCACCTGGGGCAGGTGCGTGGGCGACGGGGCGCCCAGCACGCTCATCCGCCCGCCGTCGGCCCGTACCAGCCCGAGCAGGGCGCGCAGCGTGGTGGTCTTGCCCGACCCGTTCGGGCCGAGGAAGCCGTGGACCTGCCCGGCGCCGACCACCAGGTCGAATCCGTCGACGGCGATGCGCCGGCCGTGCCGCACGCTGTGGAAGGTCTTGCGCAGACCCTCGATCTCGATGACCGCGCTCATCCGCGCGGTTTCCTGCTCCGAGCCGGCATGGACCGTCCTTCGGCTGTGGTGACCAACGACACGGCGCACCACCCTATGGCCGGCGGGCCGCCCGTGGGGGGCACCACGGCGCTGCGTGGTTGGATGGGCGGGTGACTGGTGACCTGATCCCCGGCGCCACCGGCGCCGCACCCGCCGCCGCACCCGTGGACCCGGATCTGGTGGTCAGCCTCGACGGCGGCGGTGTGCGCCGCTCCGGCACGGCACTGCTGCACGACGTTCACTGGCGGGTCGAGTTGGACGAACGCTGGGTGGTGCTCGGGCCCAACGGCGCGGGCAAGACCACTCTGCTCAACCTCGCCTCCGGCCGGCTGCACCCGACCGTCGGCACCGCGCACGTGCTCGGCGAGCGCATCGGCCGGACCGACGTCAACGAGTTGCGCACCCGCATCGGCCTGACCACCGCCGCCCTCGCCGAGCGGCTGCCCGCCGAAGAGCGGGTCAGCGACGTGGTCGTCACCGCGGCCTGGTCGGTGGTCGGCCGCTGGCGGGAGAGCTACGACCGCACCGACGAGGCCCGCGCCCGCGCGCTGCTCGGGCAGCTCGGCGTCGGCGGGCTCACCGACCGCAAGTACGGCACCCTCTCGGAGGGCGAGCGCAAGCGGGTGCAGATCGCCCGCGCCCTCATGACCGACCCGGAACTGCTGCTGCTCGACGAGCCGGCCGCCGGGCTCGACCTGGGTGGGCGCGAGGACCTGGTCGCCCGGCTCTCCGAGCTGGCGTACGACCCGGACGCGCCCGCCATGGTGCTGGTCACCCACCACGTCGAGGAGATCCCGCCCGGCTTCACCCACGCGCTGCTGCTGCGCGAGGGTGGCGTGGTGGCGCAGGGGCTGATCGGGGAGACGCTTACCGGCGACAACCTCTCCAAGACCTTCGGGCTGCCGCTGGTCGTGGAGCGCCGGGCCGACCGCTACACCGCCCGCGCCGCCTGACGGCGCGCCGGGGTCCCCGCCGACGAACAGGAGGTGCCGGGTGCCGCAGACCCGGGTGACTGTCGTGGGCAGCGCGAACATGGACCTGGTCGCCATGGCGCCCACCCTGCCCCGGCCGGGGGAGACCATGCTCGGCACCGACTTCGTGATGGTGCCCGGCGGCAAGGGCGCCAACCAGGCCATCGCCGCCGCCCGGGCGGGCGCGGCGTGCGCCTTTCTCGGCGCGATCGGCTCGGACTCGTTCGGGGTCACCCTCAAGGCGCGGATCAGCGCGGCCGATGTGGACACCGGGCACCTGCGCGTGGTGTACGGCACCTCCGGCGTCGCCCTCGTGATGGTCAACGCCGAGGGTGAGAACGCGATCCTGGTCACCCCGGGCGCGAACGCCGCACTGACCGGCCTCACCGAGGACGAGTTGGCCACCGTACGCGCGGCCGACGTGCTGGTGGCCCAGCTGGAGATTCCCGTGGAGACGGTGACCCAGGCGGCGGTCGCCGCCCGCGCGGCCGGCACCCGCGTGGTGCTCAACGCGGCACCGGCCCGACCCCTGCCCGACGAGCTGCTCGCGGCCGTGGACCTGCTCGTGGTGAACGAGCGCGAGGCGCAGGCGCTCACCGGCCGCGGCCGTGAGGCGCCCGAGGCGCTGCTCGACCTCGTGCCCCGCGCGGTGCTGACCCTCGGCGGCGAGGGCGCCTGGTACGGCGACCGGGAGGGGACGGCCGTGCACGTGCCGGCGGTCAAGGTGGACGTGGTCGACTCGACGGCGGCCGGTGACGCGTTCACCGCCGCCCTCGCCGTGGGCTGGGGCGAGGGGCGGGACCTGGTCGACGCCGTGCGCTGGGCGGCCGCGGCCGGTGCGGCGTGCGCCCGGCGGCTCGGGGCGTCGGTGGCGCTGCCCCACCGGCCCGAGATCGACGGCCTCTACGCCCCGGCCTGATCCGTCGCGCCGTCCCGCGGCGTCGCGCCGTCGCCCGGCATCGCGTCGTCCCGCGGCGTCGCGGTCGCGCGGAAGGCCCGCCGGTACGCCGACGGCGACGTGCGCATGGCCCGGCCGAAATGGTGGCGGTAGGTGACGGGGGAGTCGAAGCCGACCGTGGCGGCGATCCGCTCGACCGGCACGTCGGTCGTCTCCAGCAGCGCCAGGCTGGCCCGCACCCGCTGGTCGACGAGCCAGCGGATCGGGCTCGTGCCGGTGGCCCGGGCGAAGTGCCGCAGGTACGTGCGGTCGGACATGTGGGCCTGGGCGGCGAGCCGGGCCACGGTCAGCGGCTCCCCGAGGTGGGCCAGGGCCCAGGTGATGCTGCCCGCGATCCGGTCGTCGTCCGGGTCGGCCGGCACCGGCGCCTCGATGAACTGGGCCTGCCCGCCGTCGCGGTGCGGCGGGATCACGAGGCGGCGGGCCACGGCGTTGGCGATCGCGGCGCCGTGGTCGCGCCGGACCAGGTGGACGCAGAGGTCCAGGCCCGCCGCGCTGCCGGCGCTGGTGAGCAGGTCGCCCTCGTCGAGGTAGAGCACGTCCGGGTCCACCCGGACACGCGGGTACCGGCGGGCCAGCAGGTCCGCGTACTGCCAGTGGGTGGTGGCCCGCCGGCCGTCGAGCAGGCCGGCGCCGGCCAGCGCGAACGCACCGGAGCAGATGGACATGATCCGGGCGCCCTGGCGGTGCGCGCGGCGCAGCGCGGTCACGAGTTCCGGCGACGGTTCCGCCGCGACGTCCGGGACGCCGGGCACGATCACGGTCCGGGCCGCGGCCAGCGCGTCGAGACCGTACGGGGTGTGCAGGGCGGCGCCGCCGACCACCGGCACCGGGCCGGGCCGCTCGGCGCAGACCCGCAGGTCGTACCAGTCGACGTCGAACTCGGGTCGGGGCAGCCCGAACACCTCGGTGACGATGCCGGTCTCGAAGACGGACATCCCCGGGTACGCCAGCACGGCGACGCTGCGGTCCACCGGCCCGGACGCGGCGCGGCGGGCGGCAGGCGCGAGCGGAGCGGGCGGGGCGAGCGGCCGGGGCATGGCGGGATGTTAGCGCAGGACGGCGTCACCGCCACTCGTCGCGGTGGCCCGCCCGGCACAGGATCATCGTCATGACGTACGCCTTCGCCGTTCCGGCGGCCGAGCCCGCCGCCGCTGCCGCCCACTTCCTCGCCCGACTCGGCTTCGAGACCGACGTCAGTGACGTGTACGCCGACCTCACGGCCGGGGTGTCGGGTCTCGTGGTGGTCGACTCCCGGGGCCCCGAAGCCTGGGCCCAGGGGCACCTGCCCGACGCCGTGCACCTGCCGACGGCCGAGATCCCCGCCCGGGCCGCGGAGCTGGTGCCGGCGGGCTCGACGGTGGTCACGTACTGCTGGGGGCCCGGATGCAACGGCGCCACGCGGGCCGCCCTGGCGTTCGCCCGGCTCGGCTACCGGGTCAAGGAGATGCTCGGTGGCTACGAGTACTGGGTGCGCGAGGGGTTGCCGGTGGTCACCGCCACGGGCCTGACCCGGCGGCCCGCCGACGAGCTGACCGCACCCCGCACCGCGATCAGCTGCGACTGCTAGCCCTGCTCGCCGGCCTCGTCGGTGAGCTTCTCGCCGCGCCGGCGCAGCATGTTCAGGCCGGGGATGCCGGCGACGGCGAGCTTGAGGTCGCGGGTGACGTCGAGCAGGTCGTGCAGGTCGGGGCCGACGCGGTCGAGCGTGGCGAGGATCGGCAGGATGTCCGCGGTCAGGTGCTCGCGCAGCTTCGGCAGCTCGTCGACGAGCCGGATGGCGGCGGTCACCTCCTCGTGGCTGAGCTGTTCGACGAACCGTGTCGTCATCGGCGCGGCCCGGCGCAGCGCCGGTTCGTACGCCGTCAGCAGCTCGGCCGCGGTGGCCGCCGCCTCCGCGGCGGTGCCCACCGTGCCGGCCGCCCGCCCCGCGACCGCGTCCGCCTCGGCCACCACGGCGACGGCCGAATGGGCGACCTTCTCGGCGTCGGTGAGCACCCGGTCGGTGCGGTCCAGGGTCCGCTCGATCCGGTCCACCACGCCGTTGATGCGCGACAGGAGCGCCTCGACGTCGTCGAGCACCGCGAACGCGCGGGCGGGCACGGCCGCCAGCGAGGCGGCCGAGCCGAAAGCCTGGTCGAGGGCGGAGCGGGTGAGGCCGACGACCGCGGACGGCCGGGGGAGGGGGATCGCCATGGGAACCAGTGTGCGTCGCCCACGCCCGTGCCGCCCGCCGGCGATCGTCGCGTCCGGTCCGTCAGCGGCGATCCGTGTGCTGTTCCACGGCGCGCTGCACGGCCCGGTAGATCTGGCCGAACCGCAGGGCGTCGGGGGTGCGCAGCAGCAGCTCCTCCCGGCCGTGGTGCTGCACCCACAGCTCGTGTACCTGGCTGCCCCGCTCGTAGGAGCGGTCCAGCCAGCCGAGCGGCAGCTCCAGGAATGGCGTGAGGAAGAGAGCGCCCACCACGAAACCGGCGAGGATGACCAGGGCGAGCGTCCACTCGCCGCGGTCCTGCGCCGACCAGACGAGCGAGACGACGCAGATCAGCGCCACCAGCGGCGGCAGGGACAGCAGCAGGACGAGGACTCCGCGTCCGAGCACCCGCCCCCGTACGGCGAGCGTCTGGCGCCCGCGCGTGTGCCAGACGTATGTCACGTCGGCGAGCGCCACCACCCGTCCGCCGGCCCGGATCGACTCGGAGGTCACCTGCACCGCGTCGTCCCGGTAATAGACCGTCATCGTTCAGCCTAACCACGCCCCGGCAAGCTCCGCCCAGCCGGTGAACGGGTGCGGGTAGCGTCGCCGCATGACCGAGGAGGAACGCAACGTCGAGGTGGTACGCCGGTACCTGCGTACCTTCGTGACGAAGGACCTGGCGGAGCTGCGTGCCGTCGTCGCGGAGGACGTGCTGATCTACGGGTCCGGCAGGTCGGTGTGTGGCCGGCACTTCGTCGAGCAGGCCGTCTCGTCGCCCGGGCTCACGGTGCTCGACCAGGAGGTCCACGAGGTGGTGCCGGCCGGGGACCGGGTCACGGTCGTCATGGCGCAGACCTACCGGCGGGACGCCACGGGCGCCACGGCCGTGCAGAGCGCCTGCAAGATCTACCGGCTGGCCGAGGGACGGATCGTGCAGTTCTGGGGCGAGCAGGACCTCTACGGCCTGCTGCGCGGCCTCGACATGCTCCCGGACAGACCGATCGAGTTCTAACCGCGCGGGCGGGCCGGGTGCGCCTGCTCGACGGCCCGCTGCACCGCCCGGTAGATCTGGCCGAACCGCAGCGCGTCACCGGTGCGCAGCAACTGGACGGGCCGGCCGCGCCAGCGCGCCCAGATCTCCAGCTGCCGGCTGCCCCGGGCGTAGGAGCGGTCCAGCCGCTCGAAGAGGAAGTCGGCCACCGGCCCGACGGCGAGCCCGACCAGCACCGAGGCGCCGACGATCGCGGTCGTGACCGTGGCGGAGCGGTCCAGCCAGATCGCCAGCCCGACACCGAGGACGGCCGCCACCAGCGGACCGGCCATCGCCGCGCCGATCGCGCCCCGGCCGGCGAGCACCCGCCACGAGCGGCTGCCCCGCCGGTGCCAGACCATGCTGATCTCGGCGAGGGGGAACGTGCGGCCGTCCACCCGGATGGCGGTGGAGGTGACCTGCACCGACCTGTCGTCGTAGTACGTGACCATCGCTGGCCTCCCGGCCCGGGACTGCTACCAGACTACGTTCCCCAACGAGGCGGGCCGTATGGTTGGCACGCGACTTCGACGAGGAAGTGAGGGCAGCGTGGGCGAGTTCGTGCGGCTGGAGACCAAGGACGGTATCGGCACCATCCGGCTGGAGCGGCCGCCGATGAACGCGCTCAACACCCAGGTCCAGGAGGAGTTGCGCGCCGCCGCCACGGCGGCCACCGCCGACCCTGACGTCCGCGCCGTGATCGTGTACGGCGGGGAGAAGGTCTTCGCCGCCGGCGCCGACATCAAGGAGATGGCCGACATGTCCTACGTGGACATGGCGGCGCGCGCGGCCGACCTGTCGAGCGCGCTCGGCGCCATCGCCCGGATCCCCAAGCCGGTCGTCGCCGCCATCACCGGGTACGCCCTGGGCGGCGGCTGCGAGCTGGCCCTCGCGTGCGACTGGCGGGTGGTGGCCGAGGACGCGAAGCTCGGCCAGCCGGAGATCAAGCTCGGCATCATCCCGGGCGCCGGCGGCACGCAGCGGCTGGCCCGGCTCGTCGGCCCGGCCCGCGCGAAGGACCTCATCATGTCCGGCCGGATGGTCGACGCCGAGGAGGCGCTGCGGATCGGGCTGGCCGACCGGGTGGCCCCGGCCGCCGAGGTCTACGCGACCGCCGTCGAGCTGGTCCGCCCGTACCTCTCGGGGCCGACGCAGGCGCTGCGCGCGGCGAAGCTCGCCGTGGACGGCGGCCTGGACATGGACCTGAACTCGGGCCTGGCCTGGGAGAGCCAGCTGTTCGCGGCGCTCTTCGCGACCGACGACCGGCGTGAGGGCATGGCCGCCTTCGTCGAGAAGCGCAAGCCGGGCTTCACCGGCCGCTGAGCGGCCCCGCCGGAGGCCGGCCCGGCCTCCGGCAACCGCTCACACCCAGCCGCGGCGCACCGCCTCCATGCCCGCCTGGAAGCGGGTCTCGGCGCCGACCATCGCCATGATGCGGTGCACGTGCCGGTGCACCGTGCGCACGCTCCACCCCAGGGTGCGGGCGATCCGCTCGTCGGTGGCGCCGCCGGCCAGCAGGCCGATCAGTTCGATGTCCCGGTCGGACAGCCGGTCGGCGCGGCCCTCACCGGCCGGGTCCGGCCCGGCGGGCTGGTCGACCACGATCGAGCGGTTGATCGCCACGGCCCGTTCCCAGAGCGCCTCGAACAGCTCGCCCACGGCGTCGAGCAGCGACGAGGGGTGCACCAGGTACGCCGCGTCGGCGAGCTGCCCGCCGGTCATCGCGGGGATGAGCGCGAGGCGGTCGTCGCAGAGCATCATCTTCATCGGCACGTTGCTGGCCACGCGGGCCCGTTCGCCGCTCTGGATGCCGCGCCAGATCTCGGCCATCCGGCCCGGGATGGCGAGCGCCGACTGGTCGTAGATGACCCGGTAGACGAGGCCCCGGTCGGCGAGCTGGTGGGTCTCCTCGGAGTTGCCGCTCACCGGGTTGTCGAGGTAGGGCGCCCGGTCGAGGCCCCGGATCTGCACCCGCGCCTCGCGTTGCAGCCGGACGAGCGTCGCCCGCAGGTTGGCCGCGCCCTCGATCACCTCGACCAGCTCGGCGGGGTGGCGGCCGCCCCCGTCGCGCAGCCGGATCTCCTTGGCCAGCTGGTCGGCGTGCGTACGCAGGCGGAGCAGGTCGCGTTCCCGCTCGGCGATGAGGAAGGTGGCCACCTGGTCCGGTGGTGTCGCCGCGTAGCGTGTGGGGCGACCGGGCAGCCGCGTCGCGAGGCCGCGGTCGACGAGGCGGGCGAGCGTACGCGTCAGCTGCGCCCGTGACAGCGCCACGTCACCCAGGAGGTCGACCTGGGTCGCCTGGCGCCGGCGGGTCAGGGCCTCGTAGACCCGCTCCTCGGGCTCGGACACTCCCACGACATTCCACATACGACGCCCCCCGTCGGGAACCGGTCAGCTGTCCGGAACATGAACGTCCCGGAACATTGTCCGCGCATTCACGCCCGTGCCAAGATCACCCGTCGAACGCGTGCCGATTTTCGTGTCGAGAAGCTGGCGGCAGGTGCGTCGGAGCCTCAACGACGAGGCGTTCCCGTGGCATCCTTCGTAAGGAGTTATTGGATGGCCGTGCCCTTACGGCCGGGACGGGTCCGCAAGGGTCGTCTCGGCGGGCTGATCGCAGTCCTCACACTGTCCCTGCTGGCCACCGGCCCCCTGCCCGCCAGCGCGGCGCAGGCGGCCCCGGCGCCGACCGGACCGGCCGCGTCGTCGCCGAGCTGGGAGGCGATGCACTACAAGCCGGCGGGCTGCAACACCGCGTCCGAGGACGCCTCGCGGGCCCGCTGCTACGCGCTCGGCCTCGCCAGCGAGGACGGCCGCCTCGTCCAGCAGGACGCCGCACCGCCCGAGGGGGCGTTGGGCCCGGCCGACATCCGGTCGGCGTACCGGCTGCCGGACGGCGGTGAGGGCCGGACCGTGGCCGTCGTGCTCGCCTTCGGGTACGAGGCGGCGGAGGCCGACCTGGCCGTCTTCCGCGCCCACTACGGGCTGCCGCCGTGCACCACCGCCAACGGCTGCTTCCGGAAGGTGGACCAGCGTGGCGGCACCGACTATCCGGCGGAGGACGCGGACTGGTCGATCGAGGCCGCCCTGGACCTGGACGCCGTCTCGTCCGCCTGCCCGAAGTGCGACCTGCTCCTCGTCCAGGCCGACGACAACTCGCCGGCCAGCCTGGCCGCCGCCGTCGACACGGCCGCGAAGCTCGGTGCGGAGGTCATCTCCAACTCGTACGGCATCGCCGGCGAGACCCCCTTCCAGGAGCTGTACAACACCCACTACGACCACCCCGGTGTCGCCGTCGTGGTCGCCAGCGGTGACATCGGCAACCTCCAGAGCTACCCGGCGACCAACCCCAACGTGATCGCGGTCGGCGGCACCCGGCTCACCCGCGACTCCTCGCCGCGTGGCTGGTCCGAGTCCGCCTGGGTGAACGCCGGCAGCGGATGCTCGCTCTACGAGCCCCGCCCCGCGTACCAGGCCGACGTGGACACCCGCTGCGGCGACAAGCGGGCCACCGCCGACATCTCCGCGGTCGCCGACCCGGAGTCCGGGCTGGCCGTCTACAACACGCTCGGCCAGGACGGCTGGGCGCAGTGGGGCGGCACGTCGCTGGCCGCCCCGCTCGTCGCCGGGATGTACGCCCTCGCCGGCACGCCGCTGCCCGGTTCGTACCCGGTGACCTACCCGTACCGCACGGACAGGAGCGCCGGCCTCTTCGACATCACCGAGGGGTCGAACGGCTGGTGCGGCGACCTGCTGTGCACCGCCGGACCCGGCTGGGACGGGCCGACCGGAGTCGGTTCACCCAACGGCGTCTCGGCCCTGACCCTCGGCGAGACCGGCCGGATCACCGGCACCGTCACCGACGGCAGCGCGAACCGCCCGGTCGCCGGCGCGACGATCACCGCGACCGACGGCACCGGCGCCACCTACCGCGCGGTGACCGACGCGAACGGCCGCTACACCCTGCCCCTCCCGGCCGGCGGCTACGACGTGGTGGCCGCCGAGTTCGGCTACCGGGCGCCCGCGGCCGCCCGGGTCACCGTCGCCGCCGGCGCCGACCTGACGCACGACGTCACCCTGACGGCGCTTTCGAGCCGTACCGTGACGGGCACGGTGACCGACGCCTCCGGCCACGGCTGGCCCGTCTACGCCCGGATCGCGATCGACGGCTACCCGGGCGGCGCGGTCTTCACCGACCCGTACACCGGCCGGTACGCCGTCGACCTTCCCGTCGACAACAGCTGGACCCTGCACGTCGCGCCGGTCTACCTGCCCGGGTACGTCACCAGCACGGTGACCGCCCGCGTGGACGCGCAGCCGAAGGGCCGGCCGAGCGACGTACGGCAGGACGTCCGCCTCGCCGTCGACGCGATGGCCTGCACCGCCCCGGGCTACGCCCCCCGCTACGACGGCGCCAGCGCCGACTTCACCGGCTGGGCCGCCCCGCAGGGCGGCTGGCGGGTCACCGACGCGGCCGGCGGCGGCCAGACCTGGCGGTTCGACGACCCCGGGTCCAAGGGCAACCTGACCGGCGGTACCGGGGGCTTCGCCACCGTGGACGGCTGGAGCCAGTCGGGCCGGATCGACACCAGCCTCACCAGCCCGCCCGTGGACCTGACCGGGATCACCGACCCGGTGATCGGTTTCGACACCGACTACTCCAGCTGGGACGAGCAGACCGGCGACGTCGAACTCAGCCTGGACAACGGCGCGACCTGGACGGGTGTCCGGCACTACGCCACCGACGCCGTCAACGGGCACGTCGAGATCCCGGTCCCGCAGGCCGCGGGGCGGTCCGGGGTGCAGGTCCGGTTCCGCTACCAGGGTGAGTACGACAACTGGTGGCAGCTGGACAACGTGTTCGTGGGCCGCCGGTCGTGCGGCACCGTGCCCGGTGGGCTCGTCGCGGGACACATCCGGGACGACAACACCGGCGCGGCGCTCGTCGGCGCGACCGTCCAGGCCGGGGACGGCACGGCGACGCGTACCACCAGCCAGACCACCGAGGAGGACACGAACCTGGCCGACGGCTTCTACTGGTTCTTCGCCCCGGGCGGCGGCTCGGTCCCGACGACCGTGAGCGGCCTGCACTACGGCGACAGCACGGCGTCGGTGCCGATCGACCGCGACGGCGTGGTCCGTCGGGACTGGCGCCTCGAGGCCGGCCGGCTGACCGTGCGCACGACCGACCTCTCCCTCTCCGTCCGGCCCGGCCGCAGCGTCACCCGGGATGTGCGGCTCACCAACGACGGTGACCGGCCGCTGCGCGTCCGCGTCGTCGAGCAGGACCGCGGCCGTACCCCGGCCGCCGGCGCCCGCGAGGCCGGCGGGACGGGCGCACCCCTGGTGCAGATCCGCACCGAGGCGTCGGTCGCGGCCCACCAGGGCGGGCACAGCCCGCGGCCACCGCAGCAGGCGGCGGACGGCACGGCGTGGACGGACCTGCCGGACTACCCGACGCTCGTGATGGACAACCTGGTCGCGGACAACGACGGCACCGTGTACTCGGTCGGCGGCAGCGGCGACGCGGGTTCCCTGGTCGAGGGGTACGTCTTCGACCCGCAGGCCCGGACGTGGCACCGCATCGCCGACCTGCCCGAGCCCCGGGCGGCCGCCGTCGGCGGGTTCGTCAACGGCCGGCTGTACGCGGTCGGCGGCTGGGACGAGGCGAGCAACGCGGCCACCACCACGTACGCCTACGACCCCACCACCGACCGGTGGTCGCGGCGGGCCGACCTGCCCACCGGGGTGACCGCCGCCGCGGCGGCCTCGGTCGGCGGCCGGCTGTACGTCGTGGCCGGCTGCACGACCGGCGAGTGCGAGCCCGCGTCGAACCGGACCTACCGGTACGACCCCAGCACCGACACCTGGACCCGGCTGGCCGACTACCCGCTGGCCGTCGCGTTCCTCGCCTGCGCGCCGGCCGGCGACGGGGTGGTCTGCGCGGGTGGAATCGATCCGGCCGAGCGGGTCCCGATGAACGACGCCTTCCGCTACTTCGCCGACTCGGACACGTGGGTACGGACGACCGGGCTGCCGATCGGGGTCTGGGGCATGGCGTACGCCGGCGCCGGCGGCAGGCTCCAGGTCGTGGGCGGCATCTCGGCGGGGTCGGTCACCAACCAGGCGCTGGAGTTCGACCCGGCCACGGGAGTGTGGTCCGCGCTGCCCAACGCCAACAACGCCCTGTACCGGGGCGGGGCGGCGTGCGGGCTGTACCAGGTGGGCGGCTCACTCGGGTCGTTCGCGATCACCCCGTTCGCCCAGCAGTTGCCGGGTCACGACGCCTGCGTCCGGGGCAGCGACGTGTCGTGGCTGTCGACGGGCCGTACCGAGCTGACCATCCCGGCCGGGCGGTCGGTGACGGTCACGGTGACGGCGGCGGCTCCGGCCGTGGCCGGGCACGGCGAGTACCAGGCGCGGCTGGCGTTCGATACGGACACGCCGTACCGGACCGAGCCGCTCGCGGTGGTGATGACGCTCCGCTGACACCTCCGCTGACCGCGCCCGCCCGGTGGACCACCCCTCTCCCCGGGCGGGCGCGGGCCGTTCCGGCAGCGGACGCGGGCGGAGGCCGTCGGGCGGGGGCGCGGTCGCCAGCGCCAGGTGACCGATGGGTAACCTGTGACCCCGGCCACGGACGAGGGGAGCGACCATGACGGATCGGATCGAGGGCCACGGTGGGGAACTGGCACTCGCGGCGCTACGCGCCCACGGCGTACGGGAGATGTTCACCCTCTCCGGCGGGCACGTCTTCCCGCTCTACGACGCCGCCCACAAGACCGACTTCCCGATCTACGACGTCCGCCACGAGCAGTCCGCGGTCTTCGCCGCCGAGGCGGTCGCGAAGCTCCAGCGCCGCCCGGGCCTGGCCGTGCTCACCGCCGGTCCCGGCGTGACCAACGGCATCTCCGGCCTGACGAGCGCGTTCTTCAACGCCTCGCCGGTGCTGGTGCTCGGCGGGCGCGCGCCCGCGTTCCGCTGGGGCTCGGGCAGCCTCCAGGAGATGGACCACCTGCCGCTGGTCGCCCCGGTCACGAAGCACGCCGAGACGGTCTTCAGCACCGACGACATCCCGCGGGCGGTGACGAACGCGCTCACCGCCGCGCTCACCCCGCACCGCGGGCCGGTCTTCCTCGACTTCCCGCTGGAGACCGTCTTCTCGGTCTCCGACGCCGAGCTGCCCGCACCGCCCGGGATCGCGCCCGTCGAGCCCGACCCGGAGGAGGTCGGCCGGGCGGCCAGCCTCGTCGCCGCCGCCGAACGGCCCGTCATCATCGCCGGCTCGGACGTCTACGCCGCCGACGCGACCGCCGCCCTGCGCGAGGCGGCCGAGGCGTTGCAGGTGCCGGTCTTCACCAACGGCATGGGCCGCGGCTCGCTCCCGCCGGAGCACCCCCTCGCCTTCGCGAAGGCCCGCCGCGCCGCCCTCTCCGGCGCCGACGTGGTCGTGGTCGTCGGCACCCCGCTGGACTTCCGGCTCAACTTCGGCGACTTCGGCGACGCCAAGGTGGTGCACATCGTCGACGCTCCCAGCCAGCGGGCCGGGCACGTCCAGCCGACCGCCGCCCCCGCGGGCGACCTGCGGCTGATCCTCTCCGCCCTGGCCGACCACCCGGGCGATCGCACCGACCACGCCGGCTGGATCGCCGACCTGCGCGCCGCCGAGGACGCCGCCAAGGCGCGCGACGCCGCCGAGATGGCCGCCGAGACCGACCCGATCCGTCCCGCGCGGATCTACGGGGAGCTGCGCCGGGTGCTGGCCCGCGACGCCATCACCATCGGCGACGGCGGTGACTTCGTGTCGTACGCCGGGCGCTACCTGGAGCCGGCGCAGCCCGGGACGTGGCTCGACCCGGGCCCGTACGGCTGCCTCGGCACCGGCATGGGCTACGCCATGGGCGCCCGGGTGAGCCACCCGGACCGGCAGATCTGCGTGCTGATGGGTGACGGTGCGGCCGGCTTCTCGCTCATGGACGTGGAGTCGCTGGTCCGACAGAAGCTGCCGGTCGTGATCGTGGTGGGCAACAACGGCATCTGGGGCCTGGAGAAGCACCCGATGCGCGCCATGTACGGCTACGACGTCGCCGCCGACCTGCAACCCGAGCTGCGCTACGACAACGTGGTGAGCGCGCTCGGCGGCGCCGGCGAGACGGTGGCGAAGGCCGCCGACCTGGGGCCGGCGTTGCAGCGGGCCTTCGACTCCGGTGTGCCGTACCTGGTGAACGTGATCACCGACCCGGCCGACGCGTACCCCCGCTCGTCCAACCTGGCCTGACCGTCGATCACCTACACCTCCGGGCGGTCCTCCTCGCGCGGCGGCTCGCCGTCACGTGCCCCGCGCGGCCCGTCCGGTGGCGCGGCCTCGCGGCGGCGCAGGTCGTCCTCGCGGCGGCGCAGGTCCTCCTCCCAGCGGCGGAAGAGTTCCTGGTCGTCCGGGCGGGACCGTTCGGCGAGGGAGTTGAGGAACTCGGGGTCGTCGTCCGGCGCCACCGTCGGGCGGCGCTCCCGTTCCGAGAACCCGTTGCCCACCGGCCACGGTGTGCGGGCACGCCCGCCGCGGGGCTCCCGCCCGGCCACGAACCATGCGATCGAGCCGACCAGCGGGAAGAACAGGATGATCAGCACCCAGGCGACCCGGGGCAGGGCACGGATCTCGCTCTCCTCGGCGGAGAGACAGCTGATGAGGGCGCAGACGGCGAGGACGATCTGCGCGACGAAGAGGAGGGCGTAGAGCCGGACCATGCGCCCATCATGGCGCACCCGGCCCGTTCACCACAGCCCGCCCAGCACCAGCAACACGCCGAGCAGGGCGAGCGACGCGCCACCCAGTGCCGCCAACGGCAGGGACCGACCGCCACTCGGCGCGGGCCCGCTCCCGGTGCCCCGCCGCCAGCAGATCGCGAGCACCGCGCCCCAGGCGAGCACGGCCAGCCCCGCGACCAGTGCGCCGAACGGGCCGCCGCTCACCGCGAGGCGTACGGCCAGCACGGTCACCACGGTCACGGCGAGTGCCGTGCGTCGCCACGCCAACCGGGTGCGCTCCGGCTGGAGGCCGGGATCGCGCGGCGGCGGGCCACCGTCCGCCCCGGCTGCCGGGGTGCCGCTCACGGGCCACCGACGGTCCGGACGACGACCGCCACCACGAGGAGCAGCGCACCGGCGCCGACGGCCAGGGCGAGGATCGCGGGGAACCGGGAGGCGGGCAGTTCCTCGCCGAGCCGGATCGCCCGTTCGGTGCGGGCCCAGTGGTCGACGGCGCGGACCGCGACGGTGCCGCCGAGCAGGAGCAGCGCGATGGCGATGGCCTCGCGGAGGTGCCGCAGCGGCAGCGGTGGCAGGAACTGGGCGGCGGCCAGCCCGCCCGCCACCAGGGCCAGCCCGGTCCGCAGCCAGGCCAGGAAGGTCCGCTCGTTGGCCAGGGAGAACCGGTAGTCGGGGGTGCTGCCGACCGAGCGCAGCTCCCGCGGGTCGAACCAGCGCCTGATCGACTCCCACACGACGCCGATTATCCGCTGGCGGCCGGCCGTAGCCTGAAGCGATGACCGATCTTGATGCGAACACGCTGCGCGCCGTGTACGACAACCAGGTGCGGCCGGAGTTGCCCGACCCGATGCCGGCCGGGGTGACCGTCGAACGGGACGGCCCGCTGTACCAGGTGCTCGGCCTCGACCGTGGCGGCTTCCTCACGTACCGGGATCTGGGCGGGCTGACCGGCGCGGCGCTGGACGAGCTGATCGCGCGGCAGGTCGAGCTGTTCCGGCGGCGGGGCGAGCCGGTGGAGTGGAAGCTCGCCGGTCACGACGAGCCGGCGGACCTCGGCGACCGGCTGCGGGCGGCGGGGTTCGTGCCCGAGCCGCGGGAGACCGTCGTGATCGGCCCCGTGGCGCCACTGGCGGCCACGATGCCGGTGCTGCCCGAGGGCGTACGCCTGCGCGAGGTGACCGCCCGCGCGGACCTGGACCGGATCGTGGCGATGGAGGAGGCGGTCTGGCAGGCCGACCGGAGTCATCTCGCGGACGCCCTGGAACTCCAGATCGCCACCGATCCACAGTCGATCACCGTGGTGGTGGCCGAGGCGGGGGAGACCGTGGTGAGCGCCGGATGGATCCGCTACCTGCCGGGCACCGGCTTCGCGTCCCTCTGGGGCGGCTCCACGCTGGCCGAGTGGCGGCGGCGGGGAATCTACCGGGCGCTCGTGGTCCACCGGGCCCGACTCGCCGCGCAGCGGGACCGCACGCTGCTCCAGGTGGACGCCTCCGACGACAGCCGTCCCATCCTCGAACGGCTCGGCTTCGTCCCGGTCACCACGACGACCCCGTACGTCTACACTCCGTGATCATGGCGCAGGGGTTGACGGACGAGGAACGGCTCACGCTCAAGACCGGCGCGTTCGGCGCGGTCTTCCTGGTCTCGAACGTGGATCCGGGCATGCTGGCGGTGCTCAAGGAGAGCATGGCCGCGTCCGGAGCCTTCGCCGACAGCTCCGGCGTGGTCAAGGAGGCGCTGACCACCGGCCCGCTGCCGCGGCTTCCCCGCGACTCGGCGTTGGAGATCGAGGCCACGGTGCTGCCGGCGCTCGGCCGGGCGGTGCGGATCCTGAGCGAGAAGTCGCCGGCGGACGTGGCGGCCTACCGCGAGGTGGTGCTCTCGGCCGCCGACCGGGTGGCCCGGGCGCACGCGGGGGTCGACCCGGCCGAGGCGGCGGTGATCGAGCGGATCAGGGCCGCGCTGGCCGGGCCGGCCTGAGAACGGCCGGCCGCGCGTCCGTGTGGTGCGACGGAGTCCAGAGCGCCCGGACGGCGGCCCGGACGCAGCCGTCGCGTATCCGACCGCAGGCGCAGCGGTACGTGTCGGGCAGCGGGCGGCGGCACGCCGCCAGCCGTCCGGACGACTCGCACATTCGGGATAATTGGTGCATTTCGGCCACCGGCGGAGTCTACCGGGCCGAGCGGGTGCGGTGAGCTGTGTCACTCCGGGCCATCCGGAGGCGAATGCTACTGGCAGGTAACATGGCGCTCGTGGGCAACTGCACAGCAGCCCGCGGTTGACCGAGCGTTAAGTCACGCGGGAGGCTGCGCCCCAGACCGGGCGAGCGATCGCAACACACACAGGAGGGTCGTCGAAGCGCGATGAACATCGTCGTACTCGTCAAGCAGGTGCCCGACTCGGGCGCGGACCGCAACCTGCGCAGTGACGACAACACCGTCGACCGCGGTTCGGCGAACAACGTCATCAACGAGATGGACGAGTACGCCATCGAAGAGGCGTTGAAGATCAAGGAGGCGCATGGCGGCGAGGTCACCGTCCTGACCATGGGTCCGGACCGGGCGACCGAGTCGATCCGCAAGGCGCTCTCCATGGGGCCGGACAAGGCCGTCCACGTCGTGGACGACGCCCTGCACGGCTCGTGCGCCGTGGCGACCTCGAAGGTGCTCGCCGCCGCGCTGGGCACCCTCAACGCAGACCTGGTCATCTGCGGCGCCGAGTCGACCGACGGTCGGGTGCAGGTGCTGCCGCACATGATCGCCGAGCGGCTGGGCGTGGCGGCGCTGACCGGCGCCCGCAAGCTCACCGTCGACGGCGGCACGCTCACCGTCGAGCGGCAGACCGAGGAGGGCTACGAGGTGGTCACCGCCTCGACCCCGGCCGTGGTCTCCGTCTGGGACACCATCAACGAGCCGCGCTACCCGTCCTTCAAGGGCATCATGGCGGCCAAGAAGAAGCCCGTGCAGACCCTCTCCCTGGGCGACCTCGGCGTCGCACCGGCCGAGGTGGGCTTCGACGGCGCCACCAGCACCGTGCTGGAGCACAGCAAGCGTCCGCCGCGCTCCGGCGGCGCGAAGGTCACCGACGAGGGCGACGGCGGCGTCAAGCTGGTCGAGTTCCTCGCCACCGAGAAGTTCGTGTGAGAGGTCCTGACATGTCTGAGGTTCTCGTCGTCGTCGAAGCCACCCGCGAGTTCGGCGTCAAGAAGGTCACCCTGGAGATGCTCACCCTCGCCCGCGAGCTGGGCACCCCGAGCGCGGTCGTGCTCGGCGGCGCCGGCGCCGCCGAGGCGCTGAGCGCCAAGCTGGGCGAGTACGGCGCGGAGAAGATCTACGCCGCGGAGGGCGAGGAGATCGACGGCTACCTGGTCGCCCCCAAGGCGACCGTGCTGGCCGAGCTGGTCCGGCGTGTCGAGCCCGCCGCCGTGCTGCTCGCGTCCTCGCAGGAGGGCAAGGAGATCGCGGCGCGCCTGGCGGTCAAGCTCGACAACGGCATCCTGACCGACGTGGTCGGCCTCGAGGCCGACGGCACGGCCACGCAGGTCGCCTTCGCCGGCTCCACCATCGTGAAGTCCAAGGTCACCCGCGGTCTGCCGCTGGTCACCCTCCGGCCGAACTCGGTGAACCCGGTGCCGGCCGCGGCCACCCCGGCCGTCGAGCAGCTCACCGTCACCGTCGGCGACGCCGACAAGCTCGCCAGGGTGGTGGACCGGGTCGCCGAGCAGAAGGGCTCCCGCCCGGAGCTGACCGAGGCGTCCGTGGTCGTCTCCGGCGGTCGCGGCGTCGGCAACGCCGACAACTTCAAGCTGGTCGAGGAGCTGGCCGACCTGCTCGGCGGTGCGGTCGGCGCGTCCCGGGCGGCCGTCGACTCCGGCTTCTACCCGCACCAGTTCCAGGTGGGCCAGACCGGCAAGACGGTCTCCCCGCAGCTCTACATCGCGCTCGGCATCTCCGGTGCCATCCAGCACCGGGCCGGCATGCAGACCTCCAAGACGATCGTCGCCGTGAACAAGGACGCCGAGGCGCCGATCTTCGAGCTGGCCGACTACGGCGTGGTGGGCGACCTGTTCAAGGTCGTACCGCAGGCCGCCGAGGAGATCCGCAAGCGCAAGTGACACCGGGTCCCGGGGGCGGCGCGCCGCCGTCGGGCGCGGACAGTGGGAGTGGCCATCCGGTACGCCGGGTGGCCACTCGCCGTTCGTGGCGTCTCGTGGAGGTGGCCGGCCTCGCCGATCGTGGGCTCGTGCTGCGACCGGGGCGTCTCGTGTCGACGGGCCAGCCCGGCCGTGGTGCGGCCTGTGTCGGTGGGCCGGCTCGCGTCGGTGGGCCGGCAGGGAGCTGATCGGCGGGCCGGGGAGCTGAGCCGGCCCGCCGATCAGCCCGTCTTGCGCCCCGCGGCGTGCGGTCGCCGCTGGGGACAGGCTGAGGTCACCGCTGGGCGGAGACGTCGACAACCGAGTATGCCTGACGCGCGCCCGCTCGTGGGGCGCGAGGTGGCTGATTCCCGATCGTCGGCACGGATCCCTCGTACCCGCGAACGGCCAGGAGATTCGTACCGGGCGCCGCCCGCCCGGGCCGGGACGGGAGATCGCCCCCACCCGGCGGCGGTGCCTCCGGCCGTCGGTCGTCCCGCGTTCGGCCGTAGGCTGAACGGTGATGGCTTACCTGGATCACGCGGCGACCACTCCGATGCTCGACGAGGCACTGGAGGCGTACGTCGCCACCGCTCGTGAGGTCGGCAACGCGTCGTCGTTGCACGCGGCCGGTCGTCGTGCCCGCCGCCGGGTGGAGGAGTCGCGGGAGCGGGTGGCGGCGGTGCTGGGCGCCCGGCCCTCCGAGGTGATCTTCACGGGTGGTGGCACGGAGAGCGACAACCTCGCGGTCAAGGGCATCTTCTGGGCCCGGCGGGCCGCCGCGGGCGAGCGTCGCCGGGTGGTCTCCAGCGCCGTGGAGCACCACGCCGTACTCGATGCCGTCGACTGGTTGGGGGCGCACGAGGGCGCCGAGGTGGGCTTGCTGCCGGTCGACGCCAGCGGTCGGCTCGACCCGGCCGCGCTCCGCGCTGAGCTGGAGGCGTACGGCGACCGGGTGGCGCTCGTCACGGCGATGTGGGCCAACAACGAGGTCGGCACCGTCCAGCCCGTCGGCGAGCTGGCCGCGGTCGCCGCCGAGTACGGCGTGCCCTTCCACACCGACGCGATCCAGGCGGTCGGCCAGGTGCCGGTCGACTTCGCCGCCAGCGGGGCGTCCGCCCTCACCGTGACCGGGCACAAGCTCGGCGGCCCGGTCGGGGTCGGCGCGCTGCTGCTCGGCCGGGACGTCGCCGCCACGCCGCTGTTGCACGGCGGCGGCCAGGAACGCGACGTACGCTCCGGCACGCTCGACACCGCGGGCATCGTGGCCTTCGCGGTCGCCGTCGAGGCGGCGGTCAAGGGCCAGCAGGAGTACGCGGCCCGGGTCGCGGCGCTCCGCGACGAGCTGGTGGAGCGCGTCCGCCACGCGGTGCCCGAGGTGGTCTACAACGGCGACCCGACCGACCGGCTCCCCGGCAACGCACACTTCTCCTTCCCGGGTTGCGAGGGCGACGCGCTGTTGCTGCTGCTCGACGCCCAGGGCATCGCCTGCTCCACGGGGTCGGCCTGCTCGGCCGGGGTGGCGCAGCCCTCGCACGTCCTGCTGGCCATGGGGGCCGACGACGACCGGGCCCGCTCGTCGCTGCGCTTCACCCTCGGCCACACCTCCACCCGCCAGGAGGTCGACGCGCTGATCGCCGCGCTCCCCGGAGCAGTGGACCGCGCCCGCCGCGCCGCCGCCTACCGAACCCCCCGCTAACCCGCCCCGCCCCCCGGGCCCGCGGGGGATCTCCCGCGATCTTGCACTTTGTGCCCCTCATTCGCGGCTTTTGTGGCCTTTGCCGGGGCAGAAACTGCAAGATCGCGGGGGTCGGTGGTGAGGCCGCGGGGAGCTCGGGGCAGCCTGGGTGGGGTGGTTAGGGTTGAGGGGGCGAAGGGAGCGGGCTGGTGAGGGTTCTGGCGGCAATGTCCGGCGGGGTGGACTCCGCCGTGGCGGCGGCGCGCGCGGTGGAGGCCGGGCACGACGTGACCGGGGTGCACCTGGCGCTGGCCCGCAACCCGCAGACGTACCGCACCGGCGCCCGCGGCTGCTGCACCCTGGAAGACTCCCGGGACGCCCGCCGCGCCGCCGACGTGATCGGCATCCCCTTCTACGTCTGGGACATGGCCGACCGCTTCCACGAGGACGTGGTCGACGACTTCGTGGCCGAGTACGCGGCGGGGCGTACGCCGAATCCCTGCCTCCGCTGCAACGAGAAGATCAAGTTCGCCGCGGTGCTGGACCGGGCCGTGGCCCTGGGCTTCGACGCGGTGGTCACCGGCCACCATGCCCGGCTCGGTGCCGACGGCCTGCTGCGGCGCAGCGTCGACGTGGCCAAGGACCAGTCGTACGTCCTCGCGGTGCTCACCCGCGAGCAGCTGAGCCGGTCGATCTTCCCGCTCGGCGACTCGACCAAGGCGGAGGTGCGGGCCGAGGCGGCCCGCCGCGGCCTGGCGGTCGCCGACAAGCCCGACTCGCACGACATCTGCTTCATCGCCGACGGGGACACGCGGCGGTTCCTCGCCCAGCGGCTGGGCGAGCAGCCGGGCGAGGTCGTCGACGCGTCGACCGGCGCCGTGGTCGGCACCCACGCCGGTGCGTACGCCTACACCGTCGGCCAGCGCCGCGGCCTGCACCTGGACCGGCCCGCGCCGGACGGCCGGCCGCGCTACGTGCTCTCCATCACGCCGAAGACCAACACCGTGACCGTGGGCCCCGCCGAGGCGCTGGAGGTGTCCCGCGTCCGGGGCGAGCGGCCGGTGTGGACGGGCGGCCCGCGCCCCGAGGCGCCGGTCGAGTGCGAGGTCCAGTTGCGCGCGCACGGCGACGTGGTGCCCGCCACCGTCGCGCTCGACGGCGACACGCTGCACGCCGAGCTGCGCCGTCCGGTCCGGGGCGTCGCGGCCGGGCAGGCCGTGGTGGCGTACCGGCCGGACCCGGCCGGTGACGTGGTCCTCGGTTCTGCCACCATCGCCGGCTGAACGCGGCGAACGCCCCGGCAGGGTCGCTTCCGCACCGGATACCCTTCGGCCGTGACAGATCAGGCGTGGCCGTGGCCGGCCGGCGCGGCGACCGGCATCGGATCCCTGCCCGGCACCGACATCGCCGAGGCGCAGCGGATCGTCCTCGGTGAGCTTCCCGCCCTGCCCCACCTGCCGGAGCTGCCGGCCCGGGGCCCGGGCGCCGACCTGATCGGCCGCACGGCCGGCCTGCTGGTCGAGCTGCCCGTGGAGCTGTACGCGGCCCGCTGGCGGATCGCCCCACGGCCCGGGCGTGACCTGCGCCGAGCCCGGGACCTCATGGAACGCGATCTCGACCAGCTCGCCGAGCAGGCCGAGGGGTATGCGGGGCCGGTCAAGGTGCAGGCCGGGGGGCCGTTCACGCTGGCCGCCGCCGTGGAACTGCCGATCGGCGGCCGGCTCCTGCGGGATCCGGGCGCGGTCCGCGACCTGGCCGGTTCCCTCGCCGAAGGGCTCCGGGACCACGTGGCGGCGGTGACCCGGCGGCTGCCCCGCGCGTCCGTGCTGCTCCAGCTCGACGAGCCGTCGTTGCCGGCCGTGCTCGCCGGGCGGGTGCCCACCGAGAGCGGGCTCGGCACGTACCCGGCCGCGGAGTCCGGCATCGTCGCGACCGTGCTGCGCGCGCTCATCGAGACGGTCGGGGTGCCGACGGTCGTGCACTGCTGCGCGCCGGACGTGCCGCTGGAGCTGATCCGCACCACGGGGGCCGTCGGGGTCGCCCTCGACCTGTCGCTGGTGACCGACCTCGACCCGCTCGGCGAGGTGATCGACGCGGGGCTCGGGCTGCTGGCCGGCGCCGCGCCCACGCGACCTCCGTCGACCGGTCGCGCGCCGACCTCGGCCCAGGTGGCCGATCAGGTACGCACGCTCTGGGACCGCCTGGGCTTTCCCCGTGCCCGCCTGCCGCGGCAGGTCGTGGTCACCCCGGCCTGCGGGCTGGCCGGCGCCACCGTCGACTACGCCCGGGCCGTGCTCACGGCGTGCCGCGACGCCGGGCGGCGGCTCGCCGAGGAGTGAGGTTTTCCGTCGTACGGCGGGGGCAGGATGACGGGCATGATTGGACAGCTGCGTTCGACGGTGATCGACTGCCCGGATCCGCGGGCTCTGGCCGCGTTCTACGCGGAGCTGCTCGGCCTCGACGTGATCGAGTCCAACTCCGACGGCGACGAGTGGGTGGTCCTCGGCGGGCCGCCCGGGCACCAGCCGCGCATCGCGTTCCAGAAGGCGCTCAACCTCCGGCCGCCGTCCTGGCCCGACCCGGAGCGACCCCAGCAGTTCCACCTGGACGTCACGGTCGACGACATCGAGTCCGCCGAGAAGGCGGCGCTCGCCCTCGGCGCCCGGCGGCTGCCCGGCGAGGGTGAGGGCTTCCGGGTGTACGCCGACCCGGCCGGCCACCCGTTCTGCCTCTGCTGGGACTGACGGCGGTGGTGCCGGCGGCGGCCGGCCGGCATGATCACACGAGTGATCGACGCCCCGCCCCACCGTGCCGCCGGTTCGCTGTTCGGTCTCGCCTATGGCGACGCCCTCGGCAAGGAGACCGAGTTCCTGCCGGTCGCCGAGATCGTGCGCCGGTACGGGCCGGCCGGCCCCCGTGACCTCGTCGGCGATCCGGCGCTGGTCACCGACGACACGCAGATGGCCCTGGCGGTCGCCTGGGCGCTGCGCGAGGCCCCGGCCCTGGCGCCGGAGGCCGTGGAGCCGCGCCTGCGCCGGCGCTTCCTCGACTGGGCGTCGAGCCCCGACAACGACCGGGCGCCGGGCGTGACCTGCCTGCGGGCCTGCGCGGGCCTCGCCCGCGGGCTGCGCTGGCAGGAGGCCACCGTGGCCGGCTCGAAGGGCTGCGGGGCGAACATGCGCGTCACCCCCGTCGGGCTGCTCGACGTCGACCTGGACACTCTCGCGGGGCTGGCCCAGCTCCAGGCCGGCCTGACCCACGGCCACCCGACCGGGCTCGCCGCCAGCGAGCTGACCGCGTACGCGGTGCGGCTGCTCCGCGACGGCGCCGCGCTCGGTGAGCTGCCCGGCCTGCTCGCCGACCGGGCCCGTGAGCAGCGGCGGGTGTACCGGGCGGACTGGCTCGGCGACCTGTGGCAACGCCCCGGCGGGATGACGCCGGGGGAGTTCATGGCCCAGGGCTGGGACGAGTGCCTCGACGCGCTGGGCCGGCTGGCCGACGCGCTGGCCCGGCCCGACGACGGCGGCGACCCGTGCCGGCTCACCGGTGAGGGCTGGGTGGCCGAGGAGGCGCTGGTCACCGCCCTCTACTGCGCGGTGCGGCACGCCGACGACCCGGTCGGCGCGCTGGCCCGGGGCGCCACCACGGCGGGCGACTCCGACTCGATCGCCGCGCTGGCCGGCGCCTTCGTGGGCGCGGCCGCCGGCCTGGCCGCCTGGCCCGCCGACTGGGCCACCCGCATCGAGTACGCCGACCAGCTGACCGCCCTGACCACCTGACCCGGCCTCCCGCCCGCGGGCGCCCGCGTTCCGCCGGCCTTTCACCGGCCTTTTCGCTCGTGATCAAGAGTTTTGCGTCACGGACGGGGCACTTGGTGACGCAAACCTCTTGATCACCGGGAGCCGGTGGCGGCCGGGCGGCGGGGGCGGCGTGTGCGGGCGGGGGCGGTGCGGGTGGGGAGGCGGCTTGTCGCACCTGCCGGATACGGTCGCCCAGGTAGCGTGATCAGGGAGGTCGGATCCAGTGTCTGAGGGTGGCGGCGTGTCCGAGGAGCAGATCGGCCAGCAGGTGAGCCCGGAGCAGGAGGCGGCGGCGGGCGGCGAGCCGACCCCGGAGGCGCGGGACCGGCACACCACGCTCAGCCGCGAGCTGACCGAGCACCAGTACCGCTACTACGTGCTCGACTCGCCCAAGATCACCGACGCCGAGTTCGACCGGCAACTGCGCGAGCTGGAGGCGCTGGAGGAGCAGTACCCGGCGCTGCGCACCCCCGACTCTCCCACGCAGCGGGTGGGCGGCACCTTCTCCACCGACTTCACCCCCGTCCAGCACGCCGAGCGCATGCTCTCGCTCGACAACGCCTTCGCCGACGAGGAGCTCGCCGCCTGGGCCGAGCGGGTCGAGCGCGACGCGGGTGGGCCCGTGCCCTACCTGTGCGAGCTCAAGGTCGACGGCCTGGCCATCAACCTCACCTACGAGCGCGGCCGGCTGGTCCGGGCGGCCACCCGCGGCGACGGCCGCAACGGTGAGGACGTCACCGCCAACGTGCGCAGCATCCGCGACGTGCCCGGCCAGCTCACCCCGTCGCCCGAGTTCCCCGACGTGCCCGAGTTCCTCGAGGTGCGGGGCGAGATCTACTTCCCGGTGGCCGCCTTCGCCGACCTCAACGCGGGCCTCGTGGAGCAGGGCAAGGCGCCCTTCGCCAACCCCCGCAACGCGGCCGCCGGCAGCCTGCGGCAGAAGGACCCTCGGATCACCGCGTCACGGCCGCTGCGCCTCGTGGTGCACGGCATCGGCGCCCGCCGGGGCTTCCGCCCGGCGGCGCAGTCCGAGTCGTACGCGGCGCTGAAGGCGTGGGGCCTGCCGACCAGCGACCGGTGGCGGGTGGTGCCCGACCTGGGCGGTGTCGCCGAGTACATCGCCTACTACGCCGAGCACCGGCACGACGTCGAGCACGAGATCGACGGCGTGGTGGTCAAGGTGGACCCCGTCTCCATCCAGGGCCGGCTCGGCTCCACGAGCCGCGCGCCCCGCTGGGCGATCGCCTTCAAGTACCCGCCGGAGGAGGTGACCACCAAGCTGCTCGACATCGACGTGAACGTCGGGCGCACCGGCCGGGTCACCCCGTTCGCCGTCCTCGAACCGGTCCGGGTGGCCGGCTCCACGGTCGCGCTGGCCACCCTGCACAACGCCCGCGAGGTCGAACGCAAGGGCGTGCTGATCGGCGACACGGTGGTGATCCGCAAGGCCGGCGACGTGATCCCCGAGGTGCTCGGGCCGGTGGTCGACCTGCGCCCGGCCGACGCCCGGGCCTTCGTCATGCCCACCACCTGCCCGGCCTGCGGCACGCCGCTCGCGCCGGCCAAGGAGGGCGACGTCGACATCCGCTGCCCCAACACCCGCAGCTGCCCGGCGCAGTTGCGCGAGCGGGTCTTCCACCTCGCCGGGCGCGGCGCGTTCGACATCGAGGTCCTCGGCTACAAGGGGGCCGCGGCCCTGCTCGACGCGGAGATCATCCGCGACGAGGGCGACCTCTTCCAGCTCGACGCCGACCAGCTGTCCCGGTCGCCGTTCTTCGTCAACAAGGACGGCAGCCTCGGCAGCAACGCCGTCAAGCTGCTCGACAACCTGGCCGTCGCGAAGGAGCGGGAGCTCTGGCGTGTGCTGGTGGCGCTCTCCATCCGGCACGTCGGCCCGACCGCCGCGCAGGCGCTCGCCCGGCACTTCCGCTCGATCGAGGCGATCGACGAGGCCAGCGAGGAGGAGCTGTCCTCGGTCGACGGGGTCGGCCCCACGATCGCCGCGAGCATCCGCGAGTGGTTCGCCGTCGACTGGCACCGCGAGGTCGTCCGGAAGTGGGCCGAGGCGGGCGTACGCATGGCGGAGGAGGCGGTCGACGAGGGCCCCCGCCCGCTGGAGGGTGTCACCGTGGTGGTCACCGGCACGCTCGCCGGGTTCTCGCGCGACCAGGCGGCCGAGGCGGTGCAGAGCCGGGGCGGCAAGGTCAGCGGCTCGGTCTCGAAGAAGACCAGCTTCGTGGTGGTGGGTGAGAACCCGGGCTCGAAGGCGGACAAGGCGGCCAGCCTCAAGGTGCCCGTCCTCGACGAGGACGGCTTCCGGCGGCTGCTCGACGCGGGTCCGGACGCCGCCCGCGAGGTGGCCACCGTCGAGGGCTGACCACCGTCCCGCCGATCCGGTGTCGATCCCGGCGCGGGTCCACGCCGGCCGATCGCGGAGGTCCGCGCCCGCTGGGGCGTATACCAAGTTAATTACGACTACGACCGATTCGTGACTGTCATACCGGGAACGACGGCACCGAGGGCGTTTCATTGGTGCACGGCGTGTGAACGGGCACGCCGACCGTTGTCCGGGAGGTGTGATGGAGGTCGCCGACCCGCGCAACGTCGTCCCGCCCGGGCGGGTGGCGCCGTTCAGCGCCTTCATCGCGGCCGTCCTGGCCCTGGCGGTGCTCGTGGCCGCCGGTCCACTGGCGACGCTGCCCGAGCAGGTGCCCCGGCTTCCGGTGGCGTTCTGGACGATGGCCGCGCTCGCGGTGGTGTGCGACGCCCGCCCCTTCGTGCCACCGGGCCGGCGGCAGTCCTCGGCGGTCTTCCCGTCCACCTGCTTCACCTTCGCGATCCTCCTCGGCTGGGGGCTCGGTCCGGCGGTGGCGGTGCAGGCGATCGCCGTGGTGGTCTCCGGTTGGCGGCTGCGGCACGCCGCCTGGCGGACGGCGTTCAACGTCGGCCAGTACGCCTGCGCCCTCGCCGCCGCGTACGGCATCACCCGGCTCGGGCCCGGCACCGTCTTTCCCGACGGCGCGCTCCACGGCTCGGACGTGGCGGCGGTCGGCGGCGCCACGGTGGCCTGGTTCCTGGTCAACTACCTGCTGGTGAGCATGGCCGTGCGGCTGCGCTTCGGGGACCGGTGGTGGCCGAGCTTCCGGCAGGGTCTCGGCTTCGAGTTGCTCTCCACCGGGTCGCTGCTGCTGCTCGCACCGGTGCTCGTGGCCGCGGCCCGGACGAGCGCGGCGCTGATCCCGCTGGTGCTGGTGCCCCTCTTCGCCGTCTACCGGATGGCCCGGCTCACCGTCGAGCAGCAGCAGTTGGCCTCCCTGGACCCGCTCACCGGCCTGCCGAACCGCAAGGCGCTGCTCGCCGAGGTCGCGGAGCAGGTGCACCTGCACGCCGAACGCGCGGCTCGGGGCGAGCCCGACGGTCACCTGGCGCTGCTGCTGATCGACCTGGACCGGTTCAAGAACGTCAACGACGCCCTCGGGCACGCGGTGGGGGACCGGCTGCTGGTGGAGGTCAGCCAGCGCCTGACCGCGTTGGTCGCCGGCCGGGAGATGGTGGCGCGGCTCGGTGGTGACGAGTTCGCGATCGTGATGACCGGGCTCACGGACGTCGCCGAGGCCCGCGAGCTGGCCGACCGGGTGGTCGGTACGCTCGCCGAGCCCGTGCCGCTGGACGGGCTGCCGCTGGACGTCGGCGGGTCGATCGGCATCGCGCTGTTCCCCGAGCACGGCGAGGACTTCGCCACCCTCATGCGCCACGCCGACGTCGCCATGTACGACGCGAAGCACCGCAACGACACCGTGGCCGTGTACGCCGCCGAGTCCGACCACAACTCCGCCGAGCGGCTCGGCCTGCTGGCCGACCTGCGCCGCGTCCTCGAGACGGGCGGCACCGCCGACGACCCGGCCGACTACGACCGGCCGGCGAGCGGCGCGGCGGTAGCCGGCGCGGCGGCAAGCGGATCGGCGGCGAGCGGCCCGGCGGTGAGCGCCGGTGCGGCGAACGGCCGGCCGGGTCCCGACGCGGGGGAGCCCGGCCTCCTCGACGGCGGCACGCGCGGCGGGGACGGCGCGACTCTCGGCGTCCCCGGCGAGGCCGCCGGGGACGGTCCGGGGCTCGCGGTACCCGCCGGAACGCGCAGCCGGACCGGCCGGTGGTGGACCCGCCGCCGGGGCCGGCGTCCGGCGCAGGTGCCCGACGACGAGCTGATCAGCCGGATCGTGGCCGGCGCCGACCCGGTCCGCCGCCGGGCCGGGCGTCCCGGGGCGGCGGTGGTCGACCGGGGCTCGGTCATCGACCGGCGGCCCGTCAACGGCCGTGGCCCGGCCGCCGGCGCCACGGGGGGCGCGGCGCCCGGTCCGGCCGGCGGCGCTACCGCCGGCCCCGCGCATCGGGCGGCCGGCGCGGGCACCCGCGGCCCGAACGCCGGCCCGGCGACTGACCGGCCCGCGGCGGCGACCGACCCGGTGACCGACCCGCCTGCGGCGCCAGCCGACCCGGTGACCGACCCGCCTGCGGCGCCAGCCGACCCGGTGACCGGCCCGCCGGAGGCGTCAGCCGGCCCGGTGACCGGCCCGCCCGCGGCGGCGGCCGGCCCGACGACCGACGCGCCCGACCGGAGCGACGCTGCGCGCGCGGCCGAGGGCGGATCACCGCTCGGACCGGTCGAGCCGGGCGAGGCCGCGGTGCCCGGTGCCGTGTCCGGGCCGGTCGCGGGCGTCGGCGTCCCGGTGCCCGGGGCGGACCCGCTCCGGGCGGTCCGCCAGCCCCGGAGACGGTCGGGCGAGCGGGGGGCCGACGCGGACCCCGACGTCGGCGAGATCACCATGTACTACCAGCCGCAGATCGCCATCGCGACCGGTGAGGTGGTGGGCGTGGAGGCGCTGCTGCGCTGGCGGCACCCGCGGCGCGGGATGGTCGACCCGGAGGAGCTGATCCGGGTCGCCGAACAGAGTGCCGTGATGCGGCTGCTCACCCGGCGGGTGGTCGACGACGTGGTGGAACAGCTGGCCAAGTGGTCGGCCGCCGGCGTCGGGCTGCGGGCCGCGCTCAACGTGAGCGTGCGCGACCTGCACACGGGTGAGATCGCCGACCAGATCGCCGACCGGCTGGCCCGGTACGGCGTACCGCCCGAGCGGTTGCAGCTGGAGATCACCGAGGGGGCGTTGATGGCCGACCCGCGGCGGGTGCTGGCCACCATCTCCCGCCTGCACCGGATCGGGGTGGCCATCTCCCTGGACGACTTCGGCACCGGGTACTCGTCGCTGCAACACCTGCGCCGCCTGCCGCTGTCCGAGGTCAAGGTGGACCGCAGCTTCGTCCTCGGGATGGCCGAGGACGCCGACGACGCCGCGATCGTCCGGTCGATGATCGAGCTGGCCGGCGCGCTCGGCCTGCGGGTGGTCGCCGAGGGCGTCGAGGACGAGCGCACCTGGCGGATGCTGCACGCGGCCGGCTGCGACGCCGCCCAGGGCTGGTTCTACGCCCGGCCGATGCCGGCCGAGGAGCTGGTCGCCTGGCTGGCCCGGTACCGCCCGGTGCGTCCCACGGGCGGCCCCGACCCGGACACGCGTCGCCGGCCCGCACGCTGACCGGCCCGCGCGCCCGCCGCCGGCCCGCACGCTGACCGGCACGCGCTGACCGGCCCGCCGCGGCGACGGCGACGCGCCGGACCGGGACGCGCCGGCACGCACGCCGACCGGCGGGGCGAGGGGGAGTCGGGGGCGGCCGGCCGGCGCGGAACAATAGACTCGCTCCGGTCACCGCGCGTCACTCAGTATTGCCGCGTGGTCGGCACACCGGCCGGACACAGGACCGTCACGAAGGGGGCACCGATGGCCGCCATCTCCCGCGAGGAGGTCGCGCATCTCGCGCGCCTGTCGCGGCTCGCCGTCACCGAGGAGGAGCTGGACACGTTCGCCGGCCAGCTCGACGTGATCCTCCAGGCGGTGGCCCAGGTCGGCACGGTCGCCGCCGCGGACATCCCGCCGACCTCGCACTCGGTGCCGCTCACGAACGTCCTCCGCGAGGACGTCGAGACGCCGTGCCTGACCCCCGAGGAGGCGCTGTCGGGCGCGCCCGACGTCGAGGAGCAGCGGTTCCGCGTCCCCCGGATCCTGAACGAGGACCTGGCGTCATGAGCGGGCACAGCGAGCGGATCAGCGCGCGGTCGCCGCGAGGCGCCGGCGAGCGAAGTGAGGCGGCGGCATGAGCGACCTGACCACGAAGACCGCGGTGGAGATCGCCGCCCTGGTGGCCGGCGGGGAGACCTCCGCCGTGGAGGTCACCCAGGCCCACCTCGACCGCATCGCCGCGGTCGACGACCGGGTGCACGCGTTCCTGCACGTGGACGCCGAGGGTGCGCTGGCCGCGGCCCGCGCGGTCGACGAGCGCCGCGCCGCCGGTGAGCCGCTCGGTCCGCTGGCCGGCGTGCCGGTGGCCGTGAAGGACGTGCTCGCCACGAAGGGCGTGCCGACCACCGTCGGGTCGAAGATCCTGGAGGGCTGGCGCCCGCCGTACGACGCGACGATCGTCGAGCGGCTGCGCGCGGCCGGCACCGTGATGCTCGGCAAGACGAACATGGACGAGTTCGCCATGGGCTCCTCCACCGAGTACTCGGCGTACGGCCCGTCGCGCAACCCGTGGGACCTCAGCCGGATCCCGGGCGGCTCGGGCGGCGGCAGCTCGGCGGCGCTGGCCGCGTACGAGGCGCCGCTCGCGATCGGCTCGGACACCGGCGGGTCGATCCGCCAGCCGGGCGCGGTCACCGGCACCGTGGGCGCGAAGCCGACGTACGGGGGCACCTCCCGGTACGGGCTGGTCGCGTTCTCCTCGTCGCTGGACACGCCCGGCCCGTGCGCGCGTACGGTGCTGGACGCCGCGCTGCTGCACGAGGCGATCGGCGGGCACGACCCCCGCGACTCGACGTCCATCCCGCAGCCCGTGCCGGACGTGGTGGCCGCCGCGAAGCGGGGCGCGAGTGGTGACCTGACCGGTGTGAAGCTCGGCATCGTGACCGAGTTCTCCGGCGAGGGTGCCGAGCCCGGCGTGATGGCGGTCTTCCGGGACACGGTCGACACGCTCACCAAGCTGGGCGCGGAGATCGTCGAGATCTCCTGCCCGCACTTCACCTACGCGCTGCCGGCGTACTACCTGATCGCGCCCAGCGAGTGCTCCTCCAACCTGGCCCGGTTCGACGGCGTCCGGTTCGGCCTGCGGGTCGGCGACGACGGCAACCGGTCGCTGGAGGAGGTCATGTCGCTGACCCGGGAGGCCGGCTTCGGTCCGGAGGTCAAGCGCCGCATCATGATCGGGACGTACGCGCTCTCGTCGGGTTACTACGACGCGTACTACGGGCAGGCGCAGAAGGTCCGTACGCTGATCACCCGCGACTTCACGGCGGCGTTCGAGCAGGTGGACGCGTTGATCTCGCCGACCACCCCGTTCGTGGCGTTCCCGATCGGCGCGCGCACCTCCGACCCGTACCAGATGTACCTCGCCGACCTGTTCACCATCCCGACGAACCTGTACGGCGGCCCCGGCATCTCGGTGCCGTGCGGTCTGTCCGACGGGCTGCCGGTCGGTCTGCAGGTCATGGCCCCGACGATGGCCGACGACCGGATGTACCGGGTCGCCGCCGCGCTGGAGAGCGCGGTCGGCACGTTCACCCCACCGGCACTGTGAGGCAGGAGAACCGATGACGACGACACTGCCCGCGTACGACGAGGTCGTCGCGCGCTACGAACCGGTGATCGGCCTGGAGACCCACGTCGAGCTGGGCACCCGGACGAAGATGTTCTGCGGCTGCCCGACCGACTTCGGTGGCGAGCCGAACACCCGCGTGTGCCCGGTCTGCCTGGGCCTGCCCGGCTCGCTGCCGGTGGCCAACAAGGCGGCCATCGAGGCGACCATCCGCATCGGCCTGGCGCTGAACTGCTCGATCGCCGAGTGGTGCCGGTTTGCCCGGAAGAACTACTTCTACCCGGACATGCCGAAGAACTTCCAGATCAGCCAGTACGACGAGCCGCTGTGCGTCGACGGCTACCTGGACGTCGAGGTGAACGGCGAGACCGTCCGCATCGGCATCGAGCGGGTGCACCTCGAGGAGGACACCGGCAAGACGCTGCACGTGGGCGGCGCCACCGGCCGGATCCACGGCGCCACCGAGTCGCTGGTCGACTACAACCGGGCCGGCATCCCGCTCGTCGAGATCGTCACGAAGCCGATCCCCGGCACCGGGGCGCTCGCACCGGAGGTGGCGCGGGCGTACGTGACGGAGCTGCGCGACGTGATCCGCTCGCTGGGCGTCTCCGACGTGCGGATGGAGGAGGGTTCGCTGCGCTGCGACGTGAACACGTCGCTGAACCTGCCCGGCGAGGAGTGGGGCACGCGCACCGAGACCAAGAACGTCAACTCGCTGCGGTCGGTGGAGCGGGCCGTCCGCTCGGAGATGCTGCGGCAGGCGTCGGTGCTCGACGCGGGCGGCCGGATCACGCAGGAGACCCGCCACTTCCACGAGGACACGGGGGACACCACCCCCGGTCGCTCGAAGGAGACCGCCACCGACTACCGGTACTTCCCGGAGCCCGACCTGGTGCCGCTCGCGCCGGATCCGGCGTGGGTGGCCGAGCTGAAGGCGGCCCTGCCGGAGCTGCCCCGGGTGCACCGCCGGCGGCTCCAGGAGCAGTGGGGGCTGTCCGACCTGGACATGCAGTCCGTGCTCAACGCTGGCGCCGTCGAGCTGATCGAGCAGACCGTGGCCGCGGGCGCCACCCCGGCGGCGGCCCGCAAGTGGTGGCTGGGCGAGCTGTCCCGGCGGGCCAACGAGACCGGGCGGGAGCTGGCCGACATCGGGGCCACCCCGGCGCAGGTCGCCGAGCTGCAGGGCCTCGTCGACGCCGGCAAGCTCAACGACAAGCTGGCCCGGGTCGTGCTGGAGGGCGTGGTGGCCGGCGAGGGCTCGCCGACCGAGATCATGACCAACCGCAACCTGGAGGTCGTGTCGGACACCGGCGCGCTCACCGCCGCCGTGGACGAGGCGATCGCCGCCAACGCGGCCATCGCCGACAAGGTCCGCAGCGGCAAGGTCGCGGCGGCCGGCGCGCTGGTCGGCGCGGTCATGAAGAGCACGCAGGGCCAGGCCGACGCGAAGACGGTCCGCGAGCTGATCCTGGCCCGCCTGGGCGTCGAAGGCTGAGCACCACCTCGGAGGGCCGCCGTCGGAACCCGGCGGCGGCCCCCGCCGTACCCCCGGAGTTGGCGCGCGACCCGTGCCGCACCCCTCGACCCAGGGCGTCAACGGCGACGCCCGGGATGGAGCCATCGTGAACCAGCACGACCTCGATGTCCTCGACGAGATCCAGCGGCGGGTGCTCTGGCTCGCCACCCGGATCGTGGACGCGGCCAACCACGACCGGGACACCGGCGACGGGGTGAAGGTCGGCGGGCACCAGGCGTCCAGCGCGTCGCTCGTCACCGCCATGACGGCCCTCTGGATCGCGCACCTGGACGCCGCCGACCGGGTCGCCGTGAAGCCGCACGCCTCCCCGGTCTTCCACGCCATCCAGTACCTGCTGGGCAACCTGGACCGCTCCTACCTCACCCGGCTGCGCGCCCGGGGCGGCCTCCAGTCGTACCCGTCCCGCACCAAGGACCCGGACGAGGTCGACTTCTCCACCGGCTCGGTGGGGCTCGGCGCCGCCGCGCCGCTGTTCGCCGCGGCCACCCGGCGCTACGTGGACGCGCACTTCGGCCCGCGGCCCCGGTCCCGGTTCATCGCGCTCATCGGCGATGCCGAGTTGGACGAGGGCAACATCTGGGAGGCGGTCGCCGACCCGGCCACCACGGGGCTGGGCGACGTGATGTGGCTCGTCGACTTCAACCGCCAGTCGCTGGACCGGGTGGTCCCCGGTGTGCGGATCAACCAGTGGCGGGGCCAGTTCGAGGCGGCCGGCTGGCACGTGGTCGAGGTCAAGTACGGCCGCCGGCTCGCCGCGGCGTACGCGCGTCCGGGTGGCGACGCGCTGCGCGACTGGATCGACGCGATGCCGAACGAGCAGTACCAGTCGCTGTTCGGGCTGGCCGGTCCGGCGCTGCGCAAGCAGTTCCTCGACGGCGCGCCGGAGGCGGTCGCCGCGTTCATCGCGGACATCCCCGACGACGAGCTGGGCCCGCTCGTCACCGACCTCGGCGGGCACGACCTCGCGGCTCTGCTCGACGCGTACGCCCAGTGCGACGCGGTCACCGACCGGCCCAGCGTCGTGTTCGCGTACACCGTGAAGGGCTGGGGGCTGCCCATCGCCGGCAACCCGCGCAACCACTCGGCGCTGCTCACCACCGAGCAGGTCGACGCGCTGCGCGCCGCGCACGGCCTGACCGCGCAGACCGAGTGGGACCGGCTCGACCCGGCCACCGCGGCCGGAATCCGGGCCGGCGAGCGTCGGGAGGCGCTGTCCCGCGTGCCGCGCGAGCGTGCGCTGGGCGTCGCCGTTCCGGAGACCACCCGCGTACGCGCCAACAAGCCGATCTCCACGCAGGAGGTCTTCGGCCGGGTGCTCGTCGACCTGGCGCGCGACCCGCAGGTCGGCCGCTACCTCGTGACCACCGCCCCGGACGTGGCCACGTCCACGAACCTCGCCGGGTTCATCAACAAGACCGGGGTGTTCGCCCCCACCGCGCAGCGCTCCTGGAACGAGGACCGGATGCTGCGCTGGACCGAGAGCCCGGCCGGTCAGCACATCGAGCTGGGCATCTCGGAGATGAACCTGTTCCTGCTGCTGGGTCAGCTCGGCCTCGCCTGGGACCTCTCCGGGCAGCCGCTGCTGCCGGTCGGCACGGTCTACGACCCGTTCGTGCTGCGCGGCCTGGACGCCTTCCTCTACGGCACGTACTCCGGGTCCCGGTTCGTGGTCGCCGGCACCCCGTCCGGCATCACGCTGGCCCCCGAGGGCGGCGCCCACCAGTCGACCATCACCGCCTCGGTCGGCCTGGAGCTGCCCGGGGTCACCTTCGTCGAGCCCGCGTACGCCGTCACCCTCGACTGGCTGCTCTGCGACGCCCTGGGCCAGATCGCCGCCGGTTCCCCGCCGCCGGCGACCGCCGCCCCCACCGAGGACGGCGCGTACTACTTCCGGCTCAGCACCCGCCCCCTCGACCAGGCGCCGTTCGA
Source organism: Micromonospora costi (assembly GCF_003626655.1). Lineage (GTDB taxonomy): Bacteria > Actinomycetota > Actinomycetes > Mycobacteriales > Micromonosporaceae > Micromonospora > Micromonospora costi. The sequence continues at coordinate 1,204,026 of NZ_RBAN01000001.1, read as the reverse complement.
GGCGGCCCGGGCGCGGCTCGGCGACGCGGTGCTGCGCCGGCAGGTGGTCGCCGGGGCGTACCGGCTCGTGGACGCCCACCAGGCGTACCCGCACCTCGCCGACGCGCCCGTGGTGCAGCTCGCCGCGTCCGGCGCGGTGCTGCCCGAGGTGCTGACCGCCGCTGCGGAACTGGCCGAGGAGGGCATCGCCGCGCACGTCGTGGACATCACCTCGCTGGACCGGCTCTACCGGGCGTGGCAGCGCACGCTGCGGCAGGGTGTGCGTACGGCGACCGTGCCGAGTGTGCCGGGCGCGCTCCGGTCGGCCTTCGACGACCGGGCGCCGGTGGTGACCGTGCACGACGCCGCGTCGCACGCGATGGCGTGGCTCGGGTCGGCGCTCGGCGTGCCGGCGGTGCCGCTCGGGGTGGACGAGTTCGGCCAGTCCGGAAGCGTCGCCGAACTGTACGAGCTGCACGACCTGCTCCCCGGCAGCATCGTGAACGCCGCCCTGGCCGCCCTAACCCTGCGCCGCTAACCCGCCCTGCCCCGCCGCTCCCGCTCCCGCTCCCGCCCCCGCCCCCGCTCCCCGCGCCCCGCGCCCCCGCCCCCGCCCCCGCCCCCGGCGATCATGCAGTTGTGGTGCCTGTTGCGCGGGGATATGTCCCGTTCACCCCCCACCACAACTGCATGATCGACGGGGCTAAGGGGCGGGGCTAAGGGGCGGGGCGGGTTAGCGTGTCGGGGTGGGGGTTACGGGGACGGGTTCGCCGGCCTGGGGGTCCTTGATGACGTGGCGCTCCAGGTTCACCTGGGCCTGGCCGGTGCCGCCCACGGTGATGTCGTCGTACGCCTGGAGCAGCTTGTCCTTGTCGAAGTAGAGGACGCTCATCGACAGCGGGGTGGGCTTCTCGCCCTCCAGGCCGCGCAGCCCGGCGCCGCCCGTGGAGCCCTCCACCATGAGCTGAGTCGGCCCGAGACCCGGCTGCTGGGGCAGCATGGACACCTGCCGGGCGTGGGTGTGCCCGGCCAGCACGAGCGGGCAGGTGCCGGAGAGCGGCCCGGCGGACGCCGGATCGTGCACCAGCGCGATGTTCACCGGCCGCGGCGAGTTGCGGACGGTCGCCGCGAGCTGTTCGCCGGCCCCGATCACCTGCTCGGCCACCGGCTTGGTGAGCCCGCTCCCGGCGGGTGAGGTGTTCTTGTCCGGGGTGAAGCGAGGGTCGCCGATGCCGGCGATGGTCAGCCCCGCGACCGTGGTGGTCGAGTTGTTCAGCACGATCGCGTTCGGTTGCCGCGCCACCGCCGCCGCCGTACGGCCCGAGTCGTGGTTGCCCCGGATGTAGACGTACGGGCGCTTCAGCACCCCGATCGAGCCGACGAACGAGGCCTCGGGCTCGCTGCCCCAGTCGGTGATGTCGCCGGTGTCGATCACCACGTCGATGTCGAACTGCTCCACCACCGTCCGGATCAGCGACCAGCCCGTCGGGTTGAGGTGCATGTCCGACACGTGCAGCACCCGGGTCGTGTCGGGCGCCGGCTCGAACACCGGCAGCCCGGACACTGTCGTGTACAGCTGGCTGACGTTGCCCACGAGCCGCTGGAGCTGCTCGGCGTACCGGGTGTAGTCGTTGGCGATCCGCCGCGCGTCACCGACGATCGCGGGCGCGTTGACGAGCAGGCCCTCGTACCGGGGCTCCTCGATCGCCTGCGGGCGTAGGGTCCCGGCGGCCGCGCCCAGGCTGCCGAGGCTGACCACCAGCGCCAGGACGCCGGACAGGGCGGTGCGGCGCACGTTGCGGAAGACCAGTGCGGCCAGCAGCAGCGTGGCGAGCACCGCGGAGGCCACGGTACGCAGGCCGAGCCGCATCACGCCGGTGCGGACGTCCTCGACGGCGGAGACGCTCGCCCGCTGGATGCTCGCCGGGTCGTCGATGAGCGCCTCGGTGCGCATCTGGTCGAGCGCCCCGAGCCGGACGGTCAGGTGGGTGGGCCCGTCGTGGCTGTCGAGCAGGAGCGCGCCGAGCGGCGGGATGTCGACCGTGGTGCCCCCGGACGTGTCCGGGGTGAGCGTGAGGGTCGCCTGGAACGGGCCGATGTCGGTGTCGACGCGGCCGCCCGCGAACACGCCGAGCACCACGCCGGCCAGGCTCACCAGCACCACGGCGAGCGTCACCCCGGCCATGCGCAGCGAGCGGCGTACGCCGGTCGGTGCGGCGCCGCGACGCAGCGGCCACGGGCGCCGGCGTACGCCCGCCGGGGTCTCCTCCCCGGCGGGCGGCTGCTCGTTGGTGTTCCCGTCCATGTCGACGATTCTGGCCCGTCGCCGGTCAGCTTCGTCCGGCGCCGCCGTCGGCGAAGACCAACCGCAGGATGCGGTCGTCCTCGGGGGCCGGCTCGCCGCGCCCGTCATGGTTGGACGTGGTCACCCAGATCGACCCGTCGGGTGCGGCGGCCACCGCCCGCAGGCGCCCGTAGCGGTTGGTGAGCAACTCCCGCGGCTGGCCGAGCACCGTGCCGGTGTCGGTCAGCTCGACCACCCAGAGCCGCTTGCCGCGCAGGCATGCGGTGACCAGGAGCCGTTCCACGGCGGCCAGGCCGGAGCAGGAGGCGTCGGCGGTCGACCACTGCGTGATGGGGTTCACGAAGCGCTTGTCGTCGCTGCGCCCCTCCACCTCCGGCCAGCCGTAGTTCTTGCCCTTCTCGATCTGGTTGATCTCGTCCCAGGTGTTCTGGCCGAACTCCACGGCGTACATGCGCTTGGCGCTGTCCCAGGCGAAGCCCTGCACGTTGCGGTGGCCCAGGGACCAGACCGGCGAGTCGGGGAACGGGTTGCCGGTCGCCGGCTTGCCGTCCCGGGTGATCCGCAGGATCTTCCCGCCGAGGCTCTTCACGTTCTGCGAGTTGGGGCGCTCGCCCGCGTCCCCGGTGCTCGCGTAGAGCTGCCCGTCCGGGCCGAAGCCCAGGCCGCCGCCGTTGTGGACCCCCGCCTTCGGGATGCCGGTGACGATGGGCGTCGGCTCCTCGCCGAGCCGCAGCCGGGCGATCCGGTTGTCGCGCTCCGTCGTGTAGTAGACGAAGAGCGTCCGGTCCCGCTGGTAGTCCGGGGAGATCGCGATGCCGAGCAGCCCGCCCTCGCCGGCGGCGGCCACGTCGGCGATGGTCTGCGCCACGCTCACCCGCAGCCCGTCCGGGCCCGACTCCGGGCCGACCTTGAGGATCCGGCCGCTGTCGCGTTCGGTCACGAGCGCGCCGCCGTCGGGCAGGAAGCCGATCGCCCACGGCACCCGCAGGCCCTTGGCCAGCACCGTGGCCACCACCTGCTGGCCGGCGCCGCCCGGGCTCGCGGACGCCGACGGGGTGGGGAACGTCGGCGGTTCACCCGCCGGGTCGGGATCCGGCTCACCGAAACTGCACCCGGTGGCCGCCAGCAGCAGTGCCGCGCAGGACGCCGCGAGTGCCGCGCGGGCGCGGCGGATGCGCGGGTACGTCGGGGGACGGACGCTCACCCGGCCCAGGGTAACCCGCCGGGCGGCTCCGCACCGGGTGTGCGCCGGCGTCGCCCCTCTGGACGGGGGCTATCGTCGGCGGGCGTGAAGGTATGGATTCCGCACGAGGCCGGGCTGAAGCTCCTCGGTGAGCTGCCGCCGGAGGTCACCGTCGAAGTCGCCGGCCACCCCGACAAGCTGCCGTCCGACACGGCCGGCGTCCGCTTCTGGGTGCCGCCGTTCCTCTCCGGTTCGGACGCGACCGCGCTCCTGCACCAGCTGCCCGATCTCGAGGTGGTGCAACTGCTCTCCGCCGGTGCGGACGCCTGGGTGGGCCGGACTCCGGACGGGGTGACGCTCTGCGACGCCCGTGGCGTGCACGACCCGTCCACCGCCGAGTGGGTCGTCACGGCGATCCTCGCCCAGTTGCGGGCCTTCCCCGTCTTCGCGCGGGCGCAGGCTCGCCGGGAGTGGGCGTTCGACGCGGTGGCGCCCACCGACGAGCTGACCGGCAAGCGGGTGCTCATCGTCGGCGCCGGTTCGATCGGCACCGCCGTGCGGGACCGGCTCGCCCCGTTCGACGTCGACTTCACGCTGGTGGCCCGGACGGCCCGGCCCGAACAGGGCGTGTACGGCGTGGAGGAGCTGCCCCGGCTGCTGCCGGACGCCGACGTGGTCGTGGTGCTGGTGCCGCTCACCGAGCAGACCCGCGGCCTGGTCGACGCGGCGTTCCTGGCCGCGATGCGGGACGGGGCGCTGCTGGTCAACGCCGCCCGGGGCCCGGTGGCCCGTACCGAGGCGCTGGTGGCCGAGCTCGCCACGGGGCGTATCTCCGCGGCGCTGGACGTCACCGACCCGGAGCCGCTGCCCGCCGACCACCCGCTGTGGGAGATGCCCAACGTGCTGCTCACCCCGCACGTCGCGGGGTCGGTGCGGGGCCTGCTGCCCCGCGCGTACCGGCTGGTGGGCGACCAGGTGCGGCGGTTCGCGGCCGGTCAGCCGCTGATCAACACGGTGGTCGACGGCTACTGAGTCGTGTCGGGCAGCGCCTGGCCGGTGGCCGAGACGAGCTGGGGCAGGTCGCTGCCGCTCACGGCCGGCAGCAGGATCTCCTGGCCGTCGTCGAGGCGAGCGACCGCCCGCCCGCGCGGGTCGGTGGCCAGCTCGGCCACCCGCTCCCAGGGGATCCGGCGCTGGCCGACGAGCGCCCGCACCCGCAGCTCGCGCGCGTCCGCGTCGGTGCCGGACCGCCAGGCCCAGACGCCGACGGCGAGCGGGACGAGCAGCACCAGCGACAGGTACGCCCGGGCGTTGGCCAACGGCAGCGCGCCGATGAACGCGATGATCGACGCGGCCAGGATGGCCTGGTTGTGCCGGAAACGGACGGTGTCGGGCCTACTCACCCTGCGATGATCCCACCCCCGCCCGCGGTGCCGTGCGTCGGGCGGTGCCGGAGCGGGCGACGGCCCGTACCGTGACGCGGATCACCGCTCCCGGTGGGCGTGGCTGCGTAACCAGCGCCGGCCCCCGATCGTTCCCCGACCTAGGGCACCGGACGCGAGCGTCCGGCGCCCGGCACCGCCGCACCGCCCCCGTGCCCCCTCGCGAAGGCGACCGCCGTGCTCCTCGCCCCGCCCCTCCACACCCTCGTCCGCCGCCGGCCGACGCCGGAGGCCACCGCCCTGGCGCTGCTCGCGCCCCTCGTCCTCGCCGGTGCCGTCGGCCTGCTCCCGGCCGCGGCCGTGGTCGCCCTCGCCGGCGGTGTGGGTGCCACGCTCGCCGGCGTACGCCTCTCCCGGCTCGCCGCCCGCTCCCCGTCCCGTCCGGCCGTCCTCCTGCTCGGCGCCGCCGTCGTGGCGGCCGGGCTGACCGCCGCCGTGCCGCCGCTGCTGAGCCCGTGGCACCGGATCGCGTCCGCCGCCGGCCCCGTCGCGGTCGCGGGTCTCGCCGGTGTCGGTCTGCTCCGGCTGCCCGGCCGGGCGCAACCGCCGGCCCGCGTGCGGCTGCGCCGGTTCGCCGAGGCGGGCACCCCGGCGGTCGGCCTGATCCTGGCCAGCTGGCTGCTGATGCCCCGGTCGACGGCCGCGACACCGATCAGCCTGGTGGCGGCGGTGGCGCTCGGCGCGTTCGGCATGGCCGCGCTCAGCGCGCTGACCGGGGCGCACCGCCGGCCGGGTGCCGCCACCTGCCGCGGCGGCGTGCTGCTCACGCTGCTCGGGCTGGTGCTGCTGGCCGCGCTCGCACCCGCCGGGCTGGGCGGCCGGGCGGCCCTGCTCGCCGTACCGCCGCTGACGCTCGGGATGCTGCTGGTCGCCGTGGGCGCGGGTCGCGCGGTCGCGGCCGCGCCGGGGCCCGTCCGGTCGGCGCCCGTCTGGCTCCGCGCGGTGGTTCCCGCGGCGGCGTTGCTCCTGGCCACGGCCCCGCACGTCGGGTCCGGCCGGCAGCCGGACCGCACCACCGTGCTGCTCGCCCTCGCCGTGGTGCCGTCGCTCGTGGTCCGCGAGCTGTTCCGCGCCGCCGACCGGACCGCCCGCTCCGCCAGCCCCGCCGCGGAGCAGCCCCGGGCGCACCGCCCCGACCGGGACCCGGACCACCGAGCGGAAGCGGTGCCCGCCGTGCCGGAACCGCCCGCCGCCGGGCCCGCCGACCGCCCGGCGTTGCTGCGCGCCCTCGCCGAGCTGGCCGACGCCCCGCCGCCGGCCGGCGCCCTGCTGGTGGTGGACCTGCACACGCCCGGAGCCGAGGTCGTCCCCGCGACGCTCCGCGACGACGTGCTGGCCGAGGCCGTCCACCGCGCCCGTGCGGTCATCGGTCCCCGGGACCTGGTCGCGGCGGCGGGAGGCGCCGGGTTCGCGGTGGTCACCGCGGCGGGACCGGTGCTGGCGTACGCGCTGGGCACCCGCCTGCTCGCCGCGCTCACCGAGCCGTACCGGTTCGGCCGGGCGGTGCTGCGGGTGCAGGCGAGCATCGGCCTCGCCGAGGTCACCGCCCACGGGCCCGACGACGTCCTCCGCCAGGCCGACCTGGCCCGCCGGCGCGCCGTGCAGCTCGGCCGGGACCGGGTCGAGTGGTACGACGCGTTCCTGGAGGAGCAGCTGGTCCGCCGGCTCGACCTGGAGCGCGAGCTGCCCGGCGCGGTCGCCCGGGGCGAGCTGGACCTCGTCTACCAACCGGTCGTCGGGTTGGCCGACCGGCTGCCCGTCGGCACCGAGGCGTTGCTGCGCTGGCGCAGCCCGGTGCTCGGTACGGTGCTGCCCGCCGAGCTGCTTCCGGTCGCCGAGGACCTGGGCATCGTCGGCGAGCTGGAGTGGTGGGTGCTGGACCGGGCGTGCCGGCAGCTCGCCGAGTGGTCCGCGGGCAACCGTGACCTCTGGATGGCCGTGAACGTCACCACCCGGGAACTCACCACCCCGGACTTCGTGGCGCGCACGGCCGCGATCCTGGCCGCGTACGACGTGCCGCCGGACCGGCTGGTGGTCGAGGTCGCCGAACCGCGGGTCGGCCCGGAACTGTCCACCGTGGTCGCCCGGCTGGCCGGGCTACGCTCGCTCGGTGTCCGTACCGCCCTGGACGACTTCCGCGCCGAACACGCCTCGCTCGCGCAGCTTCGCCGGCTGCCCATCGACCTGCTGAAGGTCGGCGCCACCCTGGTCGACCCGACCCCGGAGGCGCCGCGCCCGCTCATCGACGTGGTGGTGAACCTGGGCGACCGGCTCGGCGTCGAGGTGGTGGTCGAGGACGTGGAGTCGGCGGCCCAGCTCGACGGTGCGTACCGGGCCGGCTGCCGGTACGGGCAGGGTTTCGCCCTCGCCCGGCCGGTGACCGCGGAACGCGTCGAGGCGTACTTCGAGGAGTTCGGCCGGCGTCCCGGTGATCCCGCTCCCCGGCCGGATCTGGCCGGCGGCGGCGATCTGGCCTAGCGTCGGGTGCCGGTGGGCGCCGAGCCCGGTGGCCGCCGGACCGAGGACGGCCCAGGAAAGGCGCGGTGACGTCGTGAGCCGGCAGGCGTTGCACGAGGGGTGGGTGCTGCGGGCCGTACCGGGGCCGCAGGTGCCGGCGGAAGTCGCCGGTCGGGCCGTGCCGGCCACGGTTCCCGGCTGCGTGCACACCGACCTGCTCGCCGCGGGACTGATCCCCGACCCGTACCTCGACGACAACGAGCACGCGGTGGCGTGGATCGGGCGCACGGACTGGGTCTACGAGACCACCTTCCGGCACGAGCCGGGCGACGAGGACCGGGTCGAACTGGTCTGCGCGGGTCTGGACACGATGGCCACGGTCAGCGTCAACGGCGTCGAGGTCGGGCGTACGGAGAACATGCACCGCGGCTACCGCTTCGACGTCCGGTCGCTGCTGCGGGCCGGCGACAACACCCTGGCCGTACGCTTCGACTCCGCCTACCGGTACGCCGAGGCGCACCGCGACCGGCTCGGTGACCGGCCCAACGCCTACCCGGAGCCGTTCGGGTTCATCCGGAAGATGGCCTGCAACTTCGGCTGGGACTGGGGGCCGACCCTCGTCACGGCCGGCATCTGGCAGCCGATCGGGCTGCACGCCTGGTCGACGGCACGGCTGGCGCACGTGCGCCCGCTGGTGACCCTCGACGGCGCGGACGGCCGGGTGGAGCTGCACGTCGAGGTCGAACGGGCCGGCGACGCGCCGCTCACGGTCCGCGCCGCGGTGGCCGGCGCGAGCGGCGAGGTGACGATCCCGCCGGGGGAGCGCGACGCCGTGCTCACCCTCACCGTCCGCGAGCCGGCACGCTGGTGGCCCCGGGGGTACGGCGAGCCGGCCCGCCACCTGCTGGACGTCACGCTGTCCACCCCGGACGGCGGGACGCTCGACGTCTGGTCCCGGCGGATCGGCTTCCGCTCGGTGCGTCTGGACACGGCGCCGGACGCCCACGGTTCGGCGTTCACGCTGCACGTCAACGACGTGCCGGTGGTGGTGCGCGGGGTGAACTGGATCCCGGACGACGTGTTCCCCACCCGGGTCACCCGTGCCCGGCTCGCCGAGCGGCTCACGCAGGCCGCCGAGGCCAACGTCAACCTGCTGCGGGTCTGGGGCGGCGGCCGGTACGAGTCGGACGACTTCTACGACCTCGCCGACGAGTGGGGGCTGCTCGTGCAGCAGGACTTCCTCTTCGCGTGCGCCGCGTACCCGGAGGAAGAGCCGTTCCGCGGCGAGGTCGAGGCGGAGGCGCGGGAGCAGGTGACGCGGCTCGCCGCGCACCCGTCGCTGGTGCTCTGGACCGGCAACAACGAGAACATCTGGGGCTGGCACGACTGGGGCTGGCAGGAGCCCCTCGCGGGGCGCACCTGGGGGCACGGCTACTACTTCGACCTGCTGCCCCGGGTGGTGGCCGACCTCGACCCGACCCGCCCGTACTGGCCGGGGAGCCCCTGGTCGGGCAGCGAGGACGTGCACCCCAACGACCCGGCGCACGGCACCACCCACATCTGGGACGTCTGGAACACCGACGACTACGCGCGGTACCGCGCGTACACGCCACGGTTCGTGGCCGAGTTCGGCTACCAGGCGCCCCCGGCGTACGCCACGCTGCGCCGGGCTCTCTCCGACGACCCGCTCGCCCACGACTCGCCCGGCATGGCGCACCACCAGAAGGCCGCCGACGGTGACGCCAAACTCCGGCGGGGCCTCGACGCGCACCTGCCGGCGCCCCGCGACTTCGACGACTGGCACTGGCTGACCCAGCTCAACCAGGCGCGGGCCATCCGCCTCGGGGTGGAGCACTTCCGGTCGTTGCGGCCGATCTGCATGGGCACCATCGTCTGGCAGCTCAACGACTGCTGGCCGGTGACCTCCTGGTCCGCTGTGGACGGCGACGGACGGCGCAAGCCGCTCTGGTACGCGCTGCGCCGCGCGTACGCGGACCGGCTTCTCACCGTCCAGCCCCGTGACGGAGGGCTGGTCGTGGTGGCGGTCAACGACGGCGGGACGGCGTGGCGGGCCAGCGCGTCGGTCGCCCGGCTGACCCTGGCCGGGGAGCCGAGGGCGAAGACCTCGGTCGACCTCGACGTACCGGCGTACGCCTCGGTGGAGCTGGAGCTGCCCCCGGAGTTGGCCCGGCCGGACGAGGCCCGGCGCGAGCTGTTGGTCGCGGAGGCCGGCGACACCGCCGAGCGGGCACTGTGGTTCTTCGCCGAGGACCGGGACGTCGAGTGGCCGGCGGCGGAGCTGGACGCGACGGTCGCGCCGGTCGACGGCGGCCAGCGGGTCCGGGTGACGGCTGGGACGGTGCTGCGGGACCTGACCCTCTTCCCGGACCGCCTCGACCCGGCGGCGACGGTCGACGAGGCCCTGGTCACCCTGCTGCCGGGCGAGTCGGCCACGTTCACGGTCAGCGCGGACGCGCCGCTGGACCCGGCGGCGCTCACGAGCCGACCCGTGCTGCGCTGCGTCAACGACCTGCCGCCCGCCGGCCGGTGACGCCGAGGGCTGGCCCGGCTCGGCTCGGCTCGGTGCGGCTCTAGCCCGGAAGGGCACCCAGGCCGGCCAACAGCTCCCAGCGCTCCGCCTCGCCCAGCACCGCGTACGCGGGCTCGTCGAGGCGGTCCGTCTCGGCCTCGACGGCGGCCCGCTGTGGCCCGTCGGGCAGCGCCCGGATCCCGTCGACGGTCAGGCCGGCGGCCCGCCACGCGGCCCGGTGCGCGTCGGCCCGGTGGTGGCGCAGCGACCCGAGCCGGGTCACCAGCCGCATGGCCGGGGAGGCGTCGGCCGGCTCGTACGGCGGTGTCATCGCCCGGAACGCGGGCCCGCCGGTGGCCAGCCCGTGCTCCAGCACCCGGCCGACCAACTCGGCCAGGCGCGGAACCGAGGCCGGGCCGGGCAACAGGCCCGGCCTGCCGGACCACAGCTCCTCGGCCGCCTCGGCGGTCGCCCGCTGCGCGAACAGCGCCAACTCCCGCCCCAGCTCGGTGAGGTGCCAGGTGTCCCGGGCGTCCACGGTGGTCACTCCCTGGGCCAGCTCGGCGTCCATGCTGCCGGAGGTGTAGACCAGCGCGTCGGCGAGCGCGTCGGCCGGCATCGGCCGGGCCAGCACACCGGAGAAGAAGCTGTTCTCGTATCCCAGGTCCACACCGCGCGCGGCGTAGAACTCCACCATCCGGGGCCGGGCCGCGAAGCGGGCGCCGGCGTACACCCGGTCGATGACCGGTCGGATCAGTCGCGCGTAGCTCACCGTCGTCTCCACGCCGCCGGACCCTACCGACGGCGTGGAGCGCGGTGGGGAACGGCTACTCCGGCACCCGCCGGTAGGCGCCGTCGCTGGCCGAGGTGGCCATCGAGGCGTACGCCCGCAGCGCCGCGGAGACCGGGCGCTGCCGGTCGGCCGGGGTGTACGGGCGGTCGCGCTTCTCCTCGGCGACCCGGCGGGCCTGGAGCACGTCCTCGGGCACGTTCAGCTCGATGGACCGGCCCGGGATGTCGATGACGATCTCGTCGCCCTCACGCACCAGGGCGATGAGCCCGCCGGAGGCCGCCTCCGGCGACACGTGCCCGATGGAGAGGCCCGAGGTGCCGCCGGAGAACCGCCCGTCGGTGAGCAGCGCGCAGGCACGGCCCAGACCGCGGCCCTTGAGGAACGAGGTGGGGTAGAGCATCTCCTGCATGCCGGGCCCGCCCTTCGGCCCCTCGTACCGGATCACCACCACGTCGCCGGCCACGATTCGCTTGTTGAGGATGGCCTCGACCGCGTCGTCCTGCGACTCGAAGACCTTCGCCGGGCCCCGGAAGGTCAGGCACTCCTCGGGCACCCCGGCCGTCTTGACCACGCAGCCGTCCGGCGCCAGGTTGCCGTGCAGGATGGCGAGACCGCCATCGGCGCTGTACGCGTGCGCCACGTCCCGGACGCAGCCGCCGGCCGCGTCGGTGTCCAGCGACGACCAGCGGTTGGCGGTGGAGAACGGCTCGGTGGTACGCACCCCGCCGGGGGCGGCGTGGAACAGCTCGAGCGCCTCGGCGGTGGCGTCGCCGCCCCGGACGTCCCAGTCGGCGAGCCAGCGCGACAGGCTGGGGGAGTGCACGGCGTGCACGTCCCGGTTGAGCAGACCGCCGCGGTCCAGCTCACCGAGGATGGCGGGGATGCCGCCGGCCCGGTGCACGTCCTCCATGTGGTACTGCGGCGAGTTCGGGGCGACCTTGGCCAGGCAGGGCACCCGGCGCGAGATGGCGTCGATGTCGGCGACGCCGAAGTCCAGCTCCGCCTCGCGGGCGGCGGCGAGCAGGTGCAGCACCGTGTTCGTGGAGCCGCCCATCGCCACGTCCAGGGCCACCGCGTTCTCGAACGCCGGCCGGGACGCGATCGAGCGGGGCAGCACCGAGGCGTCGTCCTGCTCGTACCACCGCTTGGCGATCTCCACGACGGTGCGCCCGGCGTCGACGAAGAGCGACCGGCGCGCGGCGTGGGTGGCCAGCGTCGAGCCGTTGCCCGGCAGCGCGAGCCCGATCGCCTCGGTGAGGCAGTTCATCGAGTTGGCGGTGAACATGCCGGAGCACGAGCCGCAGGTCGGGCAGGCCGAACGCTCGATGGCGCCCAGCTGGTCGTCGGTGACCGCCTCGTTCGAGGACGCGATCATCGCGTCGATCAGGTCGATCTTGCTGTGCACGATGCCCTCGATCGCCACGGTCTTGCCGGCCTCCATGGGCCCGCCGGAGACGAAGACGGTGGGGATGTTGAGCCGGAGCGCGGCGAGCAGCATCCCCGGGGTGATCTTGTCGCAGTTGGAGATGCAGACGAGCGCGTCCGCGCAGTGCGCGTTGACCATGTACTCCACGGCGTCGGCGATCAACTCACGGCTGGGCAGCGAGTAGAGCATGCCGCCGTGCCCCATCGCGATGCCGTCGTCGACCGCGATGGTGTTGAACTCCCGCCCCACCCCGCCGGCCTCGGCGACCGCGTCGGCGACCAGGCCGCCGAGGTCCTTGAGGTGGACGTGGCCCGGTACGAACTGGGTGAAACTGTTGGCGATGGCGACGATCGGCTTGCCGAAGTCGTCGTCGGTCATCCCGGTGGCCCGCCAGAGGGCCCGGGCGCCGGCCATCGTCCGACCGTGCGTGGAGGTCTTCGACCGCAGCTCAGGCATGCGTACCAGTCTGGCACCGCCGCGGGGCCGGCGGATCGGGCGCGGTCACCGTGTCCCAACAGATGCACACCCGGGCCCCCACACCCGGCGCTCATCCGGCAAAGTTGAGACGTGCATCTCCCCCCGGGTCTGGCCGTCGGCGCGGCGCTGAGCTGGCTGGTCGCCGCCTCGGCCACCGTGCTGCTGACGGTCGGCGCCCGGCGGCGGCCCGGCGTGCACCGGCCGGCGCTCGTGCTCGTGGCGGTGGCCGCGGGGCTCGCCCTGGTGAGCCTCCTCGCGGGGCTCGGCGCCGCGCTCGACGCGGCCGGGCACTGGGGTCACGAGCAGGGGATGCGGACGGGCTGGGCGACGGCGGTCGCGGTCGGCGCGGCCGCGAGCGGGCTGACCTTCCTCGCCGGCCTGCTGCGGGTGCCCGGGGTGGTGGCCTCGCCCGCGGCGACCGTCCGGCTCGTCCTCGACGGGTTGATCATGGCGGCGGCCCTCTGGTCGGTCGGCTGGGTGCTCGTCTCCGAGCCGACGCGGCTGCTCGGCGACGCCACCCCCGTGGCCTGCACGCCGATCCTGCTCGCCACGGTGAGCGCCGCCCTGGCCGTCGGGCTCGGCCCGATCGCCGTCTGCCGGGCCGCCGCGCCGCGCCCGCCACTGGCCGCGCTCGCCGCCGGGATCACGGCGGTGACCTGCGGCGGGCTCGTCCTCGCTGGCGGGCTCTGCCAGGCCGGGCCGGGCGCCGTCCTGACCGGGGCGGGTCTGCTCGCCGCAGGCCTGCTCGGCGTTGCGCTCTCGATACCGAGGGTCGGTCGGCCGCGCCGGGCCGAGCCGGACCGGATCGACCGGGACGGCGACTACACCGTCCTGGCGGTCGTGGCCATGACGGCCGCGGCGATGTACCACCTGCTGGAGGGCGGCCGGTTCACCGCGCTGAGCATCCTCGGCAGCGCCGTCGAGGGCTTCGCCCTCGTGGCCCGGCAGTCCCTCACCCTGCGCGACATGCGCGGCTACGCGGGCCGGCTCGCCGAGCGTGAGGCGCACTTCCGCGAGCTGGCGCACACCGACGCCTTGACGGGGCTGGCCAACCGGCGCGGTCTGTTGCGCGCGCTGCACGGCTGTGCCGAGACGGGCGCCGCGTGCGTCCTGCTCACCCTCGACCTCGACGGCTTCAAGCACGTCAACGACGTGCGCGGTCACGAGGCGGGCGACGCGGTGCTGGCCGAGGTGGGCCGGCGGCTGCGCGCCTGCCTGCGGCCCGGCGACGTGGCGGCGCGGCTCGGCGGTGACGAGTTCGCGGTGCTGATGCCCGCCACCCCGGTCGAGGCCGACCGGGTGGCGGAGCGGCTGCTCGGGGTGCTGGGCCAGGCGTACGACCAGGTCGACGGCCCGGTCTTCCTCTCGGTGAGCATCGGTGTGGCCGGCTGCGGGGGTGTTCCCGACGCGGAGCTGCTGCTGCGCCACGCCGACCTGGCGCTGCGCTACGCCAAGCAGCGCGGCAAGAACCGGATCGAGCGCTACGACGCCGCGTACGAGCAGCTGCTGCGCCGGCGGACCACCCTGGAGCACGAGCTGCGCGGCGCCATCGAGCGCGACGAGCTGCGGCTGGCGTTCCAGCCGGTCGCCTCGCTGCCCTCGGTGCGTCCGGTCGGCGCCGAGGCGCTGCTCCGCTGGCACCATCCCGAGCTGGGCAACGTCCGGCCGGACGAGTTCATCCCGCTGGCCGAGGAGTGCGGGATGATCGCCAAGCTCGGCGCCTGGGTGCTCAACCAGGCCTGCCAGCAGCTCTCCCGCTGGCTCGCCGACGGCCACGACGTCTGGGTCTCGGTGAACGTCTCGCCCCGGGAACTGCACGCCCCGGAGTACGTGGTGCTGGTCGCCGAGGCGCTGCGCGCCCACCGGGTCCCACCGCAGCGGCTGGTGCTGGAGGTGACCGAGCACGCCGTCGCCACCGACCTCGACGAGCTGATCCGCCGGTTGACCGCGTTGCGGCTGACCGGGGTGCGGATCGCGCTGGACGACTTCGGCGCCGGCTACTCCTCCCTGGGTCAGCTGCGCCGGCTGCCGATCGACATCCTGAAGATCGACCACAGCCTGGTCGCCGAGCACGAGCCGGTCCGGCCGGTCGACCGGGACGGGCCCGCCTTCGCGCCGATGGTCGACATCGTGATGCGACTCGGTCACCAGCTCGGGCTGGAGGTCATCGCCGAGGGGGTCACCACCCCCACCGAGCTGGCCGCGGTGGTCGCCGCCGGCTGCCGGTTCGGCCAGGGGGCGGCGTTCGGGTGGGGCGTACCGGCGGAGCACCTGGAGGCGATGCTGGAGGCGGCCACCTCGCCCGGCGCGCGGCCCGCCTCGGCGCCGCCGGCCGCCCGCTCCGCGGGCGCCGACGTCCGGCCACCGGCCACCGGCGTGCGACCCACCGCGCTGCCCGTCCCACGCCGCCAGCAGGGCGCGTCCGGGCAGGTCGACCCGGGTGCCGAGGGCGCGTCGCGGGACGACGCGCCGACGCCCGTTAACCAACATGTGGGATCAGTTGACTCATCGCGTGAGATGCGTCAGGCTTGAGCCCATGTCGTCGTACCGGTCGCTGCGAGTACTTACCTGAGCGCACTCTCCCTCACCGAGAGTGCGCTGGCCCCGTGCATCTGCACGTGGGCCGTTTTTATTGCCGTCGGACCTCATTCGGGGCGGGCCCCGGCCGCGCCCCACCCGCACACCTGCCGCACCCACTCCAGCCGAAGGCCTGAACCGCCATGACGAGACCCACGCCAGAGACACTCGCCCACTCCGCCCGGCGGGCCCGCGCGGCCGCCGGGCCGGCGCCCGACACCGACGCCGCCCGCGTCGCCGCCACCCCGGCCGCGCCGGCGGTACGGCCGCCCGCGCCGGCCCAGGTCTCCGGGGCCGGCTCGCTCGTGCGGTCCCTCGAGGCGCTCGGCGTCGACGTCGTCTTCGGCATCCCCGGCGGCGCGATCCTGCCCGCGTACGACCCGCTCTACGACTCCACGGTCCGCCACATCCTGGTCCGCCACGAGCAGGGCGCCGGGCACGCGGCCACCGGCTACGCGCAGGCCACCGGCCGGGTCGGCGTCTGCATGGCCACCTCCGGCCCGGGCGCGACGAACCTGGTCACCCCTATCGCGGACGCGTACATGGACTCGGTGCCGGTGGTCGCGATCACCGGCCAGGTCGCCCGGCCCGCGATCGGCACGGACGCCTTCCAGGAGGCGGACATCCAGGGCATCACCCTGCCGATCACCAAGCACAACTTCCTCGTGCAGAACGCCGAGGAGATCCCGCAGGTGCTGGCCGAGGCGTTCCACCTGGCGAGCACCGGGCGTCCGGGGCCGGTGCTGGTGGACATCCCCAAGGACGTGCTCCAGGCGCCGACCACCTTCACCTGGCCGCCCACCCTCGACCTGCCCGGTTATCGCCCGACCCTGCACCCGCACGGCAAGCAGATCCGGGAGGCCGCCCGGCTCATGACCAGCTCCCGCCGTCCGGTGCTGTACGTCGGCGGCGGCGTGCTCAAGGCCGGCGCCACCGAGGGGCTGCGCCGGCTCGCCGAGCTGACCGGTATCCCGGTGGTCACCACGCTGATGGCGCTCGGCGCGTTCCCGGACTCGCACCCGCAGCATTTGGGCATGCCGGGCATGCACGGCACGGTCGCCGCGGTCTACGGGCTGCAGAAGGCCGACCTCATCGTGGCGCTGGGCGCGCGCTTCGACGACCGGGTCACCGGCCGGCTGGACTCCTTCGCGCCGGACGCCGCCGTCGTGCACGCCGACATCGACCCGGCGGAGATCGGCAAGAACCGGCGCGCCGATGTGCCGGTCGTGGGGGACGCCCAGCACGTCATCGACGAGCTGATCGCCGCCGTCGAGGCCGAGCGGGCGGCCGGGCGCACCGCGGACCTCGCCGACTGGTGGACCCAGCTCGACGACCTGCGCAAGCGCTACCCGCTCGGGTACGAGGAGCCGGCCGACGGCACGCTCTCCCCGCAGTACGTGATCAAGCGGCTGGGCGAGATCGCCGGGCCGGACGCGATCTACGTGGCGGGCGTCGGCCAGCACCAGATGTGGGCCTCGCAGTTCATCTCGTACGAGAAGCCGTACACCTGGCTGAACTCGGGTGGCCTCGGCACGATGGGCTACGCGGTGCCGGCCGCGATGGGCGCGAAGGTCGGCAAGCCGGACACGGTGGTCTGGGGGATCGACGGCGACGGCTGCTTCCAGATGACCAACCAGGAGCTGGCCACCTGCGCGCTGGAGGGCATCCCGGTCAAGATCGCCGTGATCAACAACGGCAACCTCGGGATGGTCCGGCAGTGGCAGACGCTCTTCTACGGTGAGCGCTACTCCAACACCGACCTCGGCACGCACAAGCACCGGATCCCGGACTTCGTGAAGCTGGCCGAGGCGCTCGGGTGCGTCGGCCTGCGCTGCGAGAACGCCGCGGACGTCGACAAGACCATCGCGGCCGCCATGGAGATCAACGACGCGCCGGTGGTCATCGACTTCGTGGTCGGCAAGGACGCCATGGTGTGGCCGATGGTCGCCGCCGGCACCAGCAACGACGAGATCATGTTCGCCCGGGGCGTCCGCCCCGCGTTCGATGAGGACGAACTCTGATGACGATGCACACCTTGTCCGTGCTCGTGGAGAACAAGCCGGGTGTCCTGGCCCGGGTGTCCGGGCTGTTCTCCCGCCGCGGGTTCAACATCGACAGCCTCGCCGTCGGCGAGACCGAGAACCCGGACGTCTCCCGGATCACCATCGTGGTCAACGCGGAGTCGTCCCCGCTGGAGCAGGTCACGAAGCAGCTCAACAAGCTCGTCAACGTGCTCAAGATCGTCGAGCTGGATCCGCAGGTCTCGGTGGCCCGGGAACTGCTGCTGGTCAAGGTCCGCGCCGACCGGTCGGCCCGCAGCCAGGTCCTGGACACCGTGAACCTGTTCCGCGCCCGGGTGGTCGACGTGGCGCCGGACACGCTGACCATTGAGGCCACCGGCACGCCGGACAAGCTGGACGCGCTGCTGCGCGACCTCGAACCCTTCGGCATCAAGGAGATGGTCCAGTCCGGACTGGTGGCGATCGGGCGCGGCTCGCGGTCGATCACCGCCGGGCCGGCCCTGCGAGCCGCCTGAGCCACCCGCGGGCCGGCCCGGGGGCCGGCTCCGCGGGCCCCTGACCCATCCGCACAACCACGACGGGCCGCCCGGGCCGCCGTACTTGAAAGGGAAGTCCATGACCGTTGAGGTGTACTACGACGACGACGCCGACCTGGGCGTGATCCAGGGCCGGAAGGTCGCCGTCATCGGCTACGGCAGCCAGGGCCACGCCCACGCGCTGTCGCTGCGCGACTCGGGTGTCGACGTGGTGGTCGGCCTGCCGGTGGGCTCGAAGAGCCGGCCGAAGGCCGAGGAGCAGGGCCTGCGGGTGGTCAGCCCCGCAGAGGCCGCCGCCGAGGCCGACGTGATCATGCTGCTCGCGCCGGACACCGTCCAGCGCACGCTCTACGCCGAGGCCATCGCGCCCAACCTGGCCCCGGGCAAGGCGCTCTTCTTCGGCCACGGCTTCAACATCCGCTACGACCTCATCAAGCCGCCGGCCGACGTCGACGTGGCGATGGTCGCGCCGAAGGGGCCGGGCCACCTGGTCCGCCGGCAGTACGTCGACGGCAAGGGCGTGCCGTGCCTGGTCGCCGTCGAGCAGGACGCGTCCGGCAACGCCTTCGCGCTGGCCCTGTCGTACGCCAAGGGCATCGGCGGCACCCGGGCCGGCGCCATCCGCACGACGTTCACCGAGGAGACCGAGACCGACCTCTTCGGCGAGCAGGCGGTGCTGTGCGGCGGCGCGTCGGCGCTGGTGCAGACCGGGTTCGAGGTGCTCACCGAGGCCGGCTACGCGCCCGAGATCGCGTACTTCGAGTGCCTGCACGAGCTGAAGCTCATCGTCGACCTCATGTACGAGGGCGGCATCGCCCGGATGCGCTACAGCGTGTCGGACACCGCCGAGTACGGCGACTACTCCCGCGGCCCGCGCGTCATCGACGGCCGGGTCAAGGAGGAGATGCGCAAGATCCTCTCGGAGATCCAGTCCGGCGAGTTCGCCCGCGAGTGGATCGCCGAGGACGACGCGGGCCGGCCGAACTTCGCCAAGTGGCGCGCCGAGGGTGCGGCGCACCCGATCGAGGAGACCGGCCGGAAGCTGCGCCGCATGATGAGCTGGGTCGACCGCCCGATCACCGAGACCGCCTGAGGCACGGCACGGGCCGCCCGTACGCCACGGGCAGCCCGGCGACGGCCCCGACCCGACGCTCTCCCCGGCGCCGGATCGGGGCCGTCGGCCGTTCCGGTCGTGTTCATCTGGTGGGACCACGTGACGGACGCCTCCCCGGCCGCACCGGCGTGGCACGGACGCCGGCCCGACGTGAGCGCGCGGTGAACGCAGGATGGCCGGCGCCCGACACGCTGTGTGAGGGCGCTCACCCCGCGGTCCGGGCCACGCCGGCCAGCCCGACCCCTACGATCGCGATAGGTGCGTAGCCGGCACCTGACGGCCATGACCCGGCTCGGCGCGGGCGCAGCGCGGCGTCCGGCAGGCCCGGCCGACCGCTCTCGACTACAGCTACGAGGACCGATGAATCCTGTCGTACTGATCGCCGAAGAACTCGCCCCCGCCGCCATCGAGGTGCTCGCGCACGACTTCGACGTCCGCCACGTCGACGGCACCGACCGTCCCGCGCTGCTCTCCGCGCTCGCCGAGGCCGACGCCGTCATCGTCCGCAGCGCCACCCAGATCGACGCCGAGGCCGTCGCCGCCGCGCCGCGGCTCAAGGTCGTCGCCCGCGCCGGCGTGGGTCTGGACAACGTCGAGGTGCCGGCCGCCACCGCGCGGGGCGTCATGGTCGTCAACGCCCCCACCTCCAACATCGTCTCCGCCGCCGAGCAGGCCGTCGCGCTGCTGCTCGCCGTGGCCCGGAACACGGCGAGCGCCAGCGCCGCGTTGAAGGCCGGGGAGTGGAAGCGGTCCAAGTACACGGGTGTGGAGATCCAGGGCAAGACCGTGGGCGTGGTCGGTCTCGGTCGCATCGGCGTGCTCTTCGCGCAGCGGATCGCCGCGTTCGGCACCCGGCTGATCGCGTACGACCCGTACATCCAGCCGGCCCGCGCCGCCCAGCTCGGCGTGCGCCTGGTCGGTCTGGAGGAGCTGCTGCGGGAGAGCGACTTCATCTCGATCCACCTGCCCAAGACCCCGGAGACGGTCGGCCTGATCGGCGAGAAGGAGCTGGCCATCGTCAAGCCGGGCGTCCGGATCGTCAACGCGGCGCGCGGCGGCCTCGTCGACGAGCAGGCGCTCGCGGACGCGATCGCCGAGGGGCGCGTGGCGGGCGCCGGTGTGGACGTCTACGCCAAGGAGCCGTGCACGTCCTCGCCGTTGTTCGCGTTCGACAACGTGGTGGCCACCCCGCACCTGGGCGCCTCGACCCACGAGGCGCAGGACAAGGCGGGTCTGGCCGTGGCGAAGAGCGTGAAGCTCGCGCTGCAGGGCGAGTTCGTGCCGGACGCCGTCAACGTGCAGGCCGGTGGCGTGGTCGCCGAGGACGTCCGGCCGCTGCTGCCGCTGGCCGAGAAGCTCGGCCGGGCGTTCACGGCGGTCGCCGGCGGGGTCGCCGCGAGCGTGACCGTCGAGGTGCGGGGCGAGATCGTCGCGCACGACGTGTCGGTGCTCAAGCTGGCCGCCACCAAGGGCCTGTTCAGCTCGGTGGTGGAGGAGCAGGTCACCTACGTCAACGCGCCGCACCTCGCCGCCGAGCGGGGCGTCGGGGTCACCCTCACCACGGCGGCCGAGACCGTCGAGCACCCCAACCTCGTCACCGTCCGCGGCGCGCTGCCCGACGGCCGTACGGTGAGCGTCTCCGGCACGGTGACCAGCGCGGGCACCCGCGACATCATCAAGCTGACCGAGGTGGACGGTTTCGACGTGGAGATCGGCGCGGAGGGCATCCTGCTCTTCCTCCGCTACGTCGACCGTCCCGGCGTGGTCGGCACCGTCGGCACGCTGCTGGGCGAGGCCGGCATCAACATCGCCGCCATGCAGGTGGCCCGTCGCGAGGCCGGCGGCGAGACCCTCATGACGCTCACCGTCGATCAGGCGCTCGGCGCCGACCTGCTCACCTCGGCGGCCGACTCGATCGGCGCGACCGCGGCCAGCGCCGCGGACCTGCGCGACGAGTGAGCTGACGGCAGCACGACGGGGGGCCCGGCGCGTTCGCCGGGCCCCTTGGCGTACCGGGGCCGCTGTCCGCCGCCCGGTCCCTGACGGGGCCGGGCCGGGGCGGCCCCGTCAGCCGGGCAGCCGGGCCGGCGGCGGGTAGACCGAGCCGTCCTGGGCGTCGAAGAGCATCAGCCCGTTCTCCCCGGCGAGCCGCTCGATGTCGAGCAGCACCTGGTCCTCGCAGGCCGGATTCAGGTTCATCTCGACGTGGTCGCTGGCCGCGTGCAGCGGCGCGACCTCCCACGGGGTGTCGGGCCCGACCGGTCGGTCCGGGTAGGCGGCGGTGATCGCACGATAGAAGGCGACCACGCGGGGGTCGGGATGGCGGTCGAGGTGCTGCCCCTCCCGGCACCGCTGTACCGCGGTTCGCACGTCCTCGGGCGTCGCCCCGTCCGCCAGGGCCCACACGCTCAGATCGAAACTCACGGCGGACAGCGTGCCATCCAACGTTCACCATGTCGAAACTGCCCCGCCGCAGGCCAGCCGTGGAGATGCCGCAATCCTGCCGGGACGGTCCGCTGTGGAGACTCTTGCGTCGAGTTGCGTCGATTCGCTAGCGTACCGGTGCGGTCACCGGCCTAGGCCGCGTTGTCGGCCCGTCTTCGGGTGGCGCGGTCGACTTCCGGCCCGACCGGCCCGCACCCCTCGATTGCGCGAGCCACGCGCATTCGTCGCTGACCGGCCCCCACGGCCGTTGCCGCGGGCGTGGGGGCCGATCGCCGTCCCCGGCCGCCATTCGGCGCCGTCAGCGGCGGTCGGCGAAGAGCGCCCGGTAGTCCGAGCCGCCCCGGAACCACTCCAGCCCGGCCGGTCCGGCGGCGTAGAGCGCGGTGGCGTACGCGTCGGCCACCGCGAGGTCCGGGCCCACCACGGTCGCCGCGACCAGCTGGTCGGCCGGCTCCCCGGTGTGCGGGTCGATCACATGCCCGTGCCGGCCGCTCACCCCGGACGTGCCCACCGCTCCCGCGGTCATCTCCAGCACCAGCGGCGTCCGGTCCGGCTCGACGGGGTGGTGCACGGCCACCCGCCAGGGCCCACCGTGCGGGGCGACGCCGCGGACGACCAGGTCGGCGCCGGTGACCACGGCGTAGTCGTGGACGCCGTTGGCGCGCAGTCGGGCGGCGGCCCGCTCCACGGCCCAGCCGCCGAGCAGCCCGCCCGGGTCGAAGCCGCCGGGCACCGCCCAGGCGTCGAACCAGCCGTCGGTGGCGGCGCGCATGGCGGTGCACCGGTCCACGAGGTCGGCCAGCGGCGCGTACGAGTCGGGGGCGATCTCGCCGCGGCGCAGCCGGGAGACGAGGCTCTCCGGTCGCGTCGGGCCGTAGGTGAGGTCGATGGCGCGCAGCTCGGCCACCGCGTCCCGCAGTGCCTCGACGACACCCCGCCGGCCCAGCCAGACGGGCGCGTTGATCAGCACGGTGTACTCCGCCGTGGCGGTCCGGACGGTGTGCTGCACGGAGATCCGGTCCCCGTTCGTGGCGCCGGCCCGGTCGAGGCGGTGGGTGCGGCTGCCGAGCCGCAGGTCCGGGCGGCGGTGCCGGAAGGCGGACGGGTCGGGCCACCGGGTCCGCGGCTGCTCGTCGATGCGCATGGGATCGCCCCCTCGCGACTGGCGGCCGCGCCGTCGCGACCACCGGCACAGGCCCCCGTGACCCGTACGGACACAGGTTAGGCAGCCAAGATGACCGCACCATGAAACCCACCTGGGAGGGTGCTGTGTATCCGCCTCTCCCAGAATGTGGACCACGCGTACCGGGAGGCGGGACGGCGGCGTACGGTGGGGCGAACGGCGAGCAGAGGAGCGCAGGCGTGGCACGGATCGCGGTGGTGGCCGGGGACGGTATCGGTCCCGAGGTGGTCGCGCAGGCCCGCAAGGTCCTCGACGCGGTGCTCCCCGGCGTGCAGGCCACCGAGTACGACCTGGGCGCCGCCCGCTGGCACCGCACCGGCGAGGTGCTGCCGGATTCCGTCCTGACCGAGCTGGCCGGGCACGACGCCATCCTGCTCGGCGCGGTCGGCGACCCGAGCGTGCCGCCGGGTGTGCTGGAGCGGGGCCTGCTGCTCAAGCTGCGGTTCGCCTTCGACCAGTACGTCAACCTCCGCCCGTCGCGGCTCTGGCCCGGCGTGGCCGGCCCGCTCGCCACCGTCAAGCCCGGCGAGGTCGACCTCGTCGTGGTGCGGGAGGGCACCGAAGGGCTCTACGCGGGCGCCGGCGGGACGCTGCACCGCGACACCCCCGCCGAGGTCGCCACGGAGGAGAGCCTGAACACGCGCCACGGCGTGGAGCGGGTGATCCGCGACGCGTTCGCGCGGGCGAGCCGCCGCGAGCGGCGCAAGGTGACCCTCGTGCACAAGACCAACGTGCTCACCCACGCCGGTTCGCTCTGGTCGCGCGCGTTCGAGGCGGTCGCCGCCGAGCACCCCGACGTGGCCACGGAATACCAGCACGTCGACGCCGCCGCGATGTTCCTGGTCACCCAGCCGCAGCGCTACGACGTCGTGGTCACCGACAACCTCTTCGGCGACATCCTCACCGACATCGCCGCTGCCGTGACCGGCGGGATCGGTCTGGCCGCGAGCGGCTGCATCAACCCGGAGGGCGCGTACCCCTCGATGTTCGAGCCGGTGCACGGCTCGGCGCCGGACATCGCCGGCCAGGGCGTGGCCGACCCGGTCGCCGCCGTGCTCTCCGCCGCGCTGCTGCTTGACCAGCTCGGTCACCCGGAGGCCGCAGCCCGGGTGACCAACGCCGTAGCCACCGAGCTCGCCAACCGTGCGCCCGACGTACCGCTGCGCACGGCCGAGGTGGGCGACCGCCTCGCCGGCTACGCGGCGGGCTGAGCCCGGTCGGAGGTACGCGGGCCGGCTGAGCGCCGCCCGCGGGCCGCGGCGCCGTCGCCGCGCACGGCGACCGGCCGGCGCGGTCGGCGCGGGCGATTCACGGCCCCACGCGTCGCCGTCGTTCTGCTGTGGTGGCCGTGCGAGCGCACCCCGGCACCGCGGCACCGCCCGTTCGGGGTCGAGCGTCCGCCCGGGCGGCGCTACCCGCTGAACGAGCGTTCGGGGTAAGTTTCTGAGCACCAGTTAACCGGCGTGCGGTCCCGCGCGCCGTTGTCCGGCAGGGAGGTCAGCGCGATGAGCGGTGGTGACAAGCTCGACTTCGAGATCCGTCCGAATCCCGCGCCGGTATCCGCCGCGGACCGGGCCGCCCTGCTGGCAAATCCCGGGTTCGGCCGCATCTTCACCGACCACATGGTGACCATCCGGTACGCCGACGGCAAGGGCTGGTACGACGCCCGGGTCGAGGCGCGCGCGCCGATCCCGATGGACCCGGCCGCCGCCGTCCTGCACTACGCGCAGGAGATCTTCGAGGGGCTCAAGGCGTACCGCACCGCCGACGGCGGGGTGACGATGTTCCGCCCGGAGGCCAACGCCGCCCGGTTCGCCGCCTCCGCGCAGCGGATGGCGATGCCCGCTCTGCCGCCGGAGGCGTTCGTCGACTCGCTGCACCGGCTCATCGAGATCGACCGGGAGTGGATCCCCACCGACCCGGACGGCAGTCTCTACCTGCGGCCCTTCATGTTCGCGAGCGAGGTCTTCCTCGGCGTCCGGCCGGCCAACGAGTACCTCTACGTGGCGATCGCCTCGCCGGTCGGGTCGTACTTCAGCGGCGGGGTCAAGCCGGTGTCGGTCTGGGTCTCCCCGGACTACACCCGCGCCGCCCCGGGCGGCACCGGGGCCGCGAAGTGCGGCGGCAACTACGCCGCCTCGCTGGTCGCCCAGGCGGAGGCGATCGAGCATGGCTGCGACCAGGTGGTCTTCCTCGACGCGGTGGAGCGCCGCTTCGTCGACGAGCTGGGCGGCATGAACGTCTTCTTCGTCTACGACGACGGCACGGTGGTGACGCCGCCGCTGACCGGCACGATCCTGCCCGGCATCACGCGCGAGTCGGTGCTCATGCTGGCCGCCGAGGCCGGCAAGCGGGTGGAGGAACGCCCGGTGAGCTTCGCCGACTGGCAGGAGGACGCGGCCAGCGGCCGGCTGCGCGAGGTCTTCGCCTGCGGCACCGCCGCGGTCATCACGCCGATCGGGCAGGTGAAGTTCCCCGACGGGGAGTTCCTGATCGGCGGCGGCGAGCCGGGGCGGCTGACCATGGCCCTGCGCCAGCAGCTCGCCGACATCCAGCGTGGCAACGCCCCCGACCCCCACGGATGGGTCACCCGGGTGCTCTGAGGTTTCGCCGAAGTGGCGGTATCCCCGGGCGCGGGACACCGCCACATCGGCGATCGGTGCAGATCATGGCCGGCCCCGGGTCGGGGCGCGGCGCCCGTCAGTCGAGCAGGTGGTCGCGGAGCGCGTCGAGCTGGGCGTCGGTCACGCCGGCGTGGCGCAGGTACCCCTCGACCGAGCCGTACCCCTGCCGCAGCTCCGCGAGGAAGAGCGTCATGGCCTCGGCCGGGCAGGTGAGCGGCGGCAGGCCCGGGTCGAGGTATTGACCGGTGCTGTCGAACCAGGCACGGAACCGTTCCGCCGCGGCCGTGCTCAGCGCGTAGTCCGCGGCGATGTCGCCGTCATCGACGCCCAGCACCGCGAGGGTGAGCCCGCAGACGATGCCGGTGCGGTCCTTGCCGGCGACGCAGTGCACCACGACCGGGGCGTTCGCCGAGTCCGCGAGCAACCCGACGGCCTTGCCCAGCCCCGCGGTGCCGGTCTGGGCGAGATCGGCGTACCGGTCGGCGAGGTAGCGGGCCAGGTCACTGCCGGGGCGGTACGGGTTCTCGCCCCACTCCGCGTGCTCCGGGTGGATGTTGTGCCAGGTCAGGCCGTCGAAGTCCGGGACCCGGCCGTCGCGCTCCACCTCGTGGGGGCGGCGCAGGTCGACGACGGTCCGGATGCCGAGGGCGGCGAACGCCTCCCGGTCGGTGTCGTCGATGCGGTGCAGGGAGTCGGAGCGGTAGAGGCGGCCAGGGCGTACGGTGCGCCCGTCGCGACCGCGGAGACCGCCGACGTCGCGGAAGTTGAACAGTGTGGCGAAGGGGTTGACCGGGTTCAGCTCGGTTGCGTCCACCCCGACACGGTACCGGCCGGCGGGGCGGTGCCCCACCGGCCGGCAACAGGAGCCACCGTCACCTGGCGGTACCCGGCGGGATGGCCGAGTACGTGTCGCCGTAGTAACCACCGAGCTTGTCCCGGTAGGCCGGGTCGGTGTCGGCGGTCTCGTCGAACTCGGGCGCGGCCTTGACCTGGTCCTTGCTCCGGTCGACGTAGACCTTCCGCTCGTCGTGGTCGACGTGGTTGACGGTGCCGGCAGGGATCATGACCTTCTTGCCGAAGATCCACGGGCCGGTGTCGACCACGAGGTAGCTCGAGTTGACCTCGTGGCTGGACCGATCCACCTTGCCGATGCCGCCGTCCGTCGCTTCCACCTTGTAGCCCACCAGGTCGATGCCGGTCACCCCGGCCTCGTCCCGGTAGCTCCACGGGTCGAAGGTGCCACCGGGCGTGTCACCCGGGAAGGCGCCCTGGCCTCCGTGCACGAGCGGATCCGGCGTCCCGTGGGTCGTTCGAGGGTCGAGCCGCTCCATGGCGTTTCACTCCTCTACTCGACTGATCGGGGGTTGGTGCCCTGTCTGGATGCTTCCTACCCGGTCGCGGAGATCGCTACACCCGCCCGGCCGGCTCAGGCCAGCGCCGCCTCCGCGTCGTACGCCACGGCGGCGGCCTGGACCGCGGCGGCGATCCGCAGCCCCTCCTGGATCTGCTCCGGGCCGAGGCCCGCCGCGCGCAGCTTCCCCTCGTGCGATTCCAGGCAGACGGCGCAGCCGTTGATCGCCGAGACGGCGAGGCACCAGAACTCGAAGTCCACCTTCGGCACCCCGGGCCGCGCGACGATCCGCATCCGCAGCCGCGCCGGCAGCGATCGGTACGCCTCGTCACCCAGGAGGTGGGTGGCCCGGTAGTAGACGTTGGTCATCGCCATGATCGTGGCCGCTGCCTTGGCCGCCTCGACGGCCTCCGGGGGGAGGTGTGTGGCCGCCTCGGCGGCGATCTCCCGGAGCACCACCGGGTTGCGCGCCGCGACCGCGCAGGCCAGGGCGGTGCCCCAGAGCTGCTGCGGTTCCAGCGGGGAGGCGCCGATGGTCGAGTCGAGGGTGAGCCCGACGTCGCGGGCGTAGGCGGGCAGGCCGGCCGTGATCGCGTCCAGGCCCATGTCAGGCTCCGGCACCGACGGTGAGCACTGGTGTCCTCCTTGACGGCCGCGCGGGTGTGCTGCGTAGCCCGATTCTCGCCCGTCGGTGCCCGGGTCCGCCGGTGAGGCCGGTCACGGGAACGCCCACGCCGTCCCGGGATGTGGATTTTGCTTCCCAAAATCAGCGGACGGGTGGCAGAGTACCCATCGTGACCAGGACCGCCCTCCTTATTAGCAACTAGCGCGCCGGCTCCCTCTCCGCCGAGCGCGCAGACCTCCCGCATCCGCGGGGGGTCTTTTTGTTGCTCCCGGCGGCCCGGTCCGACCGCGGCCACCGCCCCGCTACCCGCACCCCGTCCAGAGAGAGGCACGCCATGACATTCCAGGTGTACGACACGACGCTGCGCGACGGCGCGCAGCGCGAGGGGCTCACGTACTCGGTGGTGGACAAGCTGGCCGTGGCCCGGCTGCTCGACGAGTTCGGCGTCGGGTTCATCGAGGGCGGCTGGCCGGGGGCGGTGCCGAAGGACACAGAGTTCTTCTCCCGGGCGCGTACCGAACTCGACCTGCGGCACGCGCTGCTGGTCGCGTTCGGCGCGACCCGCCGCGCCGGCGTCCCCGTGACGGCCGATCCGCAGGTCCGCGCCCTGCTCGACGCCGAGACGCCGGCCGTGGCGCTCGTCGCGAAGGCCGACCTGCGACACGTCGAACGCGCGCTGCGCACCACGGCGGGGGAGAACCTCGCGATGATCCACGACACCGTGGCGTACCTCGTGGCGGAGGGGCGCCGGGTCTTCGTCGACGGCGAGCACTTCTTCGACGGCTACCACCACGACCCGGCGTACGGCGCGGCGGTCGTCGAGACGGCCCTCGCCGCGGGCGCCGAGGTCATGGTGCTCTGCGACACCAACGGCGGCATGCTCCCGTCCCGGATCACGGCGGCCATCGGCGACCTGACCGACCGGCTCGGCATCGCGCCGGAGCGGCTCGGCATCCACTGCCAGAACGACACGGCCTGCGCGGTGGCCAACACCATCGCCGCCGTGGAGGCCGGGGTCCGGCACGTCCAGGGCACCGCGAACGGCTACGGCGAACGGCCGGGCAACGCCGACATCTTCGCGGTGGTCGCCAATCTCCAACTCAAGCTCGGGCTGCCCGTCCTACCAGAGGGCTGCCTGGAACAGATGGTGCGGGTCTCGCACGCCATCGCCGAGATCGCCAACATCGCACCCGACACCCATCAGGCGTACGTCGGGGCCGCCGCCTTCGCCCACAAGGCGGGGCTGCACGCGAGCGCGATCAAGGTCGACCCGTTGCTCTACAACCACGTGGACCCGTCGGTGGTGGGCAACGACATGCGGATCCTGGTGACCGAGATGGCCGGTCGGGCCAGTGTCGAGCTCAAGAGCCGCGAGCTCGGGCTGGACCTGGCCGGCCATCCGGACACCCTGGCCCGGGTGACGAAGCGCGTGAAGGAGTTGGAGGCCGGGGGCTGGTCCTTCGAGGCCGCCGACGCCTCGTTCGAGCTGCTGGTCCGCTCGGAACTGCCGGAGGGCGCCCCGGCGCGGCCGTTCGCCCTGGAGTCGTACCGGGTGCTGGTCGAGCACCGGGAGGACGGCGCCGTGGTCTCCGAGGCCACCGTCAAGATCCGGGTACGCGGCGAGCGCGTGATCGCCACGGCCGAGGGGAACGGCCCGGTCAACGCCCTGGACGAGGCGCTGCGCGTGGCGCTGGCCCGGCACTATCCGGAGCTGCGCGGCTTCGAGCTGGCGGACTTCAAGGTGCGCATCCTGGAGGGCAGCAGCGGCACCGGCGCGGTGACCCGGGTGCTGCTGGAGACCGCCGACGACGCGGGCCGGGACTGGACGACCGTGGGTGTCCACCCGAACGTGGTGGAGGCCAGCTGGCACGCTCTCGTCGACGCCCTCACGTACGGCCTGGCCCGGACGAAGGTCTGACCGACCCACCCACCCCCGTCGATCATGGAGTTGTGGTGGGCGAAGGATGACGCTTTGCCTGTTTCATCCACCACCACAGCTGCATGATCGACGAGTCGAGGAAGGTCTGTCAGGGGGCGGGGAGCTGGAGGGTGGCCAGGACGGGGCGGTGGTCGGTGCCGGGGAGGGTCAGCACCTCGACCGTGCGGGCGGCGATGCGGCGGTCGACCAGGACGTGGTCGATGGTGACCGGGGGGATCGGGTCGCCGTCGTACGGGCCCCAGGTGCCCACCAACCCCCGACCCGTGGCGTCGGCCGCGTCGACGTAACCGGTGCGGAGCAGGGCGCGCAGCGGGCTGTGGTCGAGGGTCGCGTTGAAGTCGCCGGCCAGGATCCGCAGTTCTCCGTCCGGAGTGGCCGGTGGCTGCGCCGCGAGGTCGGCGCGCCAGAACCCGACCTGGTCGGGCGCGTACGGCGCGGCCGGGTGCGCGGACTCCACCCGTACCGGCGGGCCGCCCGGCACCGCGACCGTGCCGTACGCCTGCGTGAAGCCCCAGGCGCCGCGGTGCCGCCGCACGCCCACGTCGCCGATCGGGAAGCGCGCGTAGAGGCCGGAACCGGGCGTGCCGTCGAGGGGGTTGAGCTGCCGGTACGGCAGCAGCCGGTCCAGCCCCAGGCGGTCGAGGTCGGCCTGCGCCCGCGGGGTGAACTCCTGCACCACCAGCACGTCGACCCGGTGCCGGCGGACCAGGTCGACGAGGGTGTCGGGTGCGGCGCCGCCGGCGAGCAGGTTGGCGGTGAGCAGCCGTACGGTCGGTCCGGCCGCCCGCGGTGGGGACGAGGCGAGCCCCCGGGGCGCGACCACCGCCACCAGCGCCACGGCGGCCACCGCCGCGACCAGCGCCGGCCAGCGGCGCCGTAGGGCGAGCGCCAGCACCAGCGGGATCGGGCTCCAGGCCGCGACGTACGGCGTGAAGGCGAGCGCCTGCACCAGCGGGCCACGGTCCAGGCCGGCGAGCCGGAGCACGGCCCACGCCGCGCCGGGTGCCACCGCGAGCCAGCAGAGGATGCCGATAACCCGGGCTCGGTTGCGCGGCGGCCGTTCCCGGAGATCGACGATCACGCGAGCAACCTATCCCAGGGCCCCGGGATCCGGGCCCCGACGTGATGTCGGGCGACCCGCCGCGTCCCGCCGGGCGACAATTTTGTGAATGGCCTCCGGCTCACATTTCACAATTCCGGACGCGGATTTTCGACACTGTCGAGCGCGGTCACGACTATTGACGCCCAGCTTTTTGCGGTGCTACGTTCCACCTGGTCGAAGCCTCACAACTGTCAGTAGTAATAGCTGGTCAGCCGGGGTCTAGATCGTCGAGGAGTTCAGTAGCGAAGGTGCGCTTGATCCTATTCTTCGACGATTTATCGCCGGGGTCGCTCGACGATCGGTAAATGGCATCATCCGTCCCGCCCCGCGGGTCGGCCGAATTCGCATGGTCACACAAGGGGGACCTGTCATGACCACATCCTTCCGACGCAAGGCGGCCGCGGTCGCGTTCGCGGTCCTGGGCCTCACCCTGGCCGGGGGCGGGATCGCCGTCGCCCAGCCGGCGGCGAAGGCGCCCGAAGCCGTCCAGCCGGCGGCGCGCGGCACCAACTCCCAGCCGCCGGTCTCGGCGGAATCGGCCCGCCTCTCGCGGGCCGCCCTCAAGTCGAACGTGAGCACCCTGGCGGCCACCGCCACCATCGTCGTCGTCAACGCCAACGGCACCAAGGCGCGTGGCACCGGCACCGTCATCAAGTACGGCACGGGCCAGTACGAGGTCCAGTTCGGCTTCATCGTCACCTCCGGCGTCTACGTGGCGACCATCGGCCGGGGCGACGCCTGCTGCGTCCCGCCCGCCGGGGAGGTGTCCGTGGCTCCGCGGCTCAGCACGCCCAACGGTGTGTTCGTGCAGACCCGCAACTCCGCCGGCACCCCGGCCGACCTGCCGTTCCACCTCGTCGTCCACACCTCCTGACCGCACCCTGCGTCGGCCCCCGTGCGATCCACGCGCGGGGGCCGCGCCGTTTGTCGCGGCGGCGTCGTACCTCCGGGGGTGTCGAGGGCGCGCCCGGTGCTCGGCCACAACGCCGTCGTGCGGCCGGGAGGCGACCGGCCCTGTCCGTGGAGTCCGGTCTGGGGCCGACCGCGCCGCCCGTACCGCCCCGGGCCCTCCGTCCCCCGGCCGGGCAGGTTGTGCCGCTCCCGTACCGGATCCGCCCGGCCGGCGCCGATAATCCGACGTTTGCCGCCACCCGGCACGGGAAGCAAGCACCGTGACGGACATCTCGGACACCCTGGCCAGCGTGCCCAGCCCGGTCGAAGCCGAACCGACACCAGCCGAGCTGGAGGAGACCCTCTCCGAGGTCAAACGCGTGATCGTGGGGCAGGATCGGCTCGTCGAACGCCTGCTCGTGGCCCTCATCGCCGACGGGCACTGCCTGCTCGAAGGCGTACCCGGCGTGGCCAAGACGCTGGCCGCGCAGACCCTCGCCACCGTGGTCGGCGGCACCTTCTCCCGTATCCAGTTCACCCCGGACCTGGTCCCGTCGGACATCGTGGGCACCCGCATCTACCGGGCCTCCCGCGAGAACTTCGACACCGAGCTGGGCCCCATCATGGCCAACCTGGTGCTCGCCGACGAGATCAACCGGGCGCCCGCGAAGGTGCAGTCCGCGCTGCTGGAGGCCATGGCCGAGCGCCAGGTCTCCATCGGCGGGCGCAGCTATCCGGTCCCCTCGCCGTTCCTGGTGCTGGCCACCCAGAACCCCATCGAGTCGGAGGGGGTCTACCAGCTGCCGGAGGCGCAGCGGGACCGCTTCCTGCTGAAGGTCGTGGTCGACTACCCGAGCGACGCCGACGAGCTGGCCATCCTCTACCGGATGAGCACCGACCGGCCCACACCCCGGCAGGTGCTCGACCCCGAGCGGCTCCGGCACCTCCAGTCCCGCGCTGAACGTGTCTTCGTCCACCACGCGCTGGCCGAGTACGTCGTCCGGCTCATCCTCGCCACCCGGGACCCGGGACGGTTCGGGCTGCCGGAGATCGAGCCGCTGCTGGCGTACGGGGCGAGCCCAAGGGCCACCCTCGGCCTGGTCGCCGCCGCCCGGGCGCAGGCACTGCTGCACGGCCGCGAGTACGTGCTGCCCGAGGACATCCGGGGACTGGCCGGCGACGTGCTGGCCCACCGCCTGGTGCTCTCCTTCGACGCGGTCGCCGACGGCGTCACGGCCGAGTCGGTGGTGCACCGGCTGATCGAGGCGGTGCCCCCGCCACGGCTGGCCGCCCAGCCCGAGCAGGCGTCGGACCTGGCGGCGGCATGAGGCGGGGCAGGACGCCCGCCGCCGTGCCGGCCGACCCGGGGCTCGCCGAACTCGCCCCCGACCGGCGGCTCCGGCGGCTGGAACTGACCGTCACCCGGCGGCTCGACGGGCTGCTGCACGGCCAGTACCGGGGCCTGCTGCCCGGGCCGGGCAGCGAACCCGCCGGCAGCCGCGAGTACCGGCCGGGCGAGGACGAGGTGCGCCGGATGGACTGGGCGGTGACCGCGCGGACCACGGTGCCGCACGTCCGCGAGGTC
The DNA here is from genome assembly GCF_003626655.1 of Micromonospora costi. GTDB lineage: Bacteria > Actinomycetota > Actinomycetes > Mycobacteriales > Micromonosporaceae > Micromonospora > Micromonospora costi. The sequence goes on along the minus strand of NZ_RBAN01000001.1, from coordinate 1,171,441 downwards.
GACGCCGACCGGGAGCTGACCACGTGGCTGCTGGTGGACGCGAGCCCCAGCATGGAGTTCGGCACCGCCGACCTGGACAAACGGGAACTGTCGGTGGCGGCGGTCGCCGCCGTCGGCTTCCTCACCGCGGGAGTCGGCAACCGGCTCGGCGCCCACCTGCTCGTACCGGCGGGGCTACGCCGCTTCCCGGCCCGCAGCGGGCGTACGCACCTGCTCGGGCTGCTGCGTGCCCTGCTGGCCGAGCCGCGCACCGGCGGGTACGACGAGGAGACGGCCCCGCTCGCGCCGCCGGACCTGGCCGACGCGCTGGCCGCCGTACACCGCGTGGCGAACCGGCGCGGCCTGGTCGTGGTGGTCTCCGACTTCCTCGACGGCCTGCCCGACGACCCCGACGAGCCGCCACCCTGGGAACGGACCCTGCGGCGCCTGGCCGTCCGCCACCAGGTGCTCGCCGTGGAGGTGACCGACCCGCGCGAGCTGGAACTGCCCGACGTCGGCACCGTCACGCTCGTGGACCCGGAGTCGGGCCGCCGCCGCGAGGTCTGCACCTCCGACCGGCGGCTGCGGGAACGGTACGCGGCCGCGGCGGCCGCCCAGCGTGACCAGGTACGACACGCGCTGCGCCGCAGCGGCGCCACCCACCTTCCCCTGCGCACCGACCGGGACTGGTGCGCCGACATCGTGCGTCACGTGCAGGCCCAGCGGCGGCTCGCGGCCGCGCCCGCCGGACCGGTCCGAGGAGGTGGCGCGTGACCTGGCTGTCGCCAGGCCGGCTCTGGTTGCTGCTCGCGGTGCTCGCCCTGGCGGTGGGCTACCTCGTGATGCAGCGGCGGCGCAGCCGGTACGCCGTCCGTTTCACCAACCTGCGCCTGCTCGACCGGATCGCGCCGCAGCGACCCGCGTGGCGCCGTCACGTGCCCGCCGGGCTGTTCCTGGCCATGCTGGCCCTGCTCGTGGTGGGCTTCGCCCGGCCGACCGCCGAGGTACGGGTGCCCCGGGAACGGGCCACCGTCATGGTGGCGGTGGACGTCTCCACCTCGATGCTCGCCACCGACGTGGACCCGGACCGGCTCGCCGCGGCCAAGGGCGCCGCGAAGCGTTTCGTCGACGGGCTCCCGGACGAGTTCAACGTCGGGTTGGTCGCGTTCGCCGGCAGCGCGGCGGTGCTGGTGCCGCCCGGTACGGACCGGGAGGCGCTGCACGAGGGGATCGAGCGCCTGGCCGAGGGGATCACCGGAGTGCAGGGCACCGCCATCGGTGAGGCCATCAACACCTCGCTCGGCGCGGTGAAGGGCCTGGACAGCCAGGCCGCGAAGGAGCCGCCACCGGCCCGGGTCGTGCTGCTCTCCGACGGGGCGAACACGTCCGGCATGGATCCCATGGAGGCCGCCGCGGAGGCGGTCGCCGCCAAGGTGCCCGTCCACACCATCTCGTTCGGCACACCCGGTGGGTTCGTGGACCGTGGCGGCCGCCCGATACAGGTCCCGGTGGACGGGCAGACCCTGCAGGCGGTCGCCGACGAGACCGGCGGGATGTTCCACGAGGCCACCACCAGCGAAGAACTACGCGCGGTCTACGACGACATCGGCACCTCGGTCGGCTACCGCACCGAACGGCAGGACGTCTCGGCCCGTTTCATCGGCCTCGGCCTGGTGCTCGCCATGGGAGCGGCGGCCGGCTCGATGCGCTGGTTCTCCCGCCTGCCCTGACGCACCTCCGGCCGGGGCCGCGCCCGGCCGGCGCCGCAGGACACCGACGTGAGGAGTACGCATGGCAGTGCAGACCGGACTGGGTGAGCCCCGCGGTCCCTGGTTCGTCTCGCCGGACCTGGATCCGGACGGCCGCGGGCGATGGGACGGCCCCGGGTCGGGACGGGACAGCGCGGGCCGGCGCTGGCGGGGGCGGCTGTGGGCCGCGCTCGCGGTGGTGGCCCTGTCCACCGTGTCCGGCGCGGCGGCCGGGGGCTGGGTGGCCAGCCGCGGCGGCGCCCCGGGTGAGTCGGCGGCCTCCGCCGCGCCGGTGCCGGCGGAGCTGGTCACCGCCGCGGAGCGGACCGTGCCCGGCGTGGTGTCCGTGATGGTCGGTGGTGGCGGCTCCGGCGGCGCGGCGGCCAGCGGATCAGGCTTCGCGATCGACGACGTGCAGCACATCATCACCAACGACCACATCCTGGCCAAGGGCGGCGGTGGCTCGGTCACCGTGGAGCTGCCCGACGGTCGCCGCTACACCGCGGAGGTTGTCGGCCGGGAGCCGGGCAGCGACCTGGCGGTGCTCAAGGTGCCGCCGTCCGCGGGGCTCTCGCCGTTGCCGCTGGCCAAACCGGGTTCGACCCGGGTCGGTGAGCCGGTCCTCGCCGTCGGATCACCGCTGGGCCTCTCCGGCACGGTGACCGCCGGCATCGTGAGCGCCCTGAACCGCCAGGTGCGGCTGGGGTCGAACCGGCACACGGCGGTGCAGACCGACGCCTCGATCAACCCGGGCAACTCGGGCGGGCCGCTGGTCAACGCCCGCGGCGAGGTGGTGGGCGTGAACACGGCGATCGCCACCATCGACGGCAACGGCTCGATCGGCATCGGCTTCGCCATCCCGATCGAACAGGTGCAGAGCACCGCCGACACGATCATCGGCAAGGGCGGCTGAGCTGCGGGTACCGGTGGATCTCGCGAATGGGAAGGCACCGAGTGTCGGATATCCGGCCCGGGACCATCGGACCATGGAAATATTACGCTGAGTATGGATACTGGCGTGGGTGGAAGGTCCTCTCATCGCGGTCCTCCTGCTGGTGGGCCTGCTCATCGGAAGTGGTGTGGGGTCGGCGTACACGCGCGCGCGGCGTGGCTGGACCGACTACCAGACGGTCAAGAAGAGCGTCCCGGGCGCCCGTAAGACGGCCTGGCTGCTGATCCGCGCGGTCACCACGAAGATCGGTGTCATCGCCCTGCTCCTGATCGGCGCCGTCGCGTACGCCGCCGCCGGCCCCGACGACGAGACGGCGGGCCCGTCCGGGACCCCGAGTCCGTCCGTGACCACGAGTGGTCGCCCCGGGCGCTAGCCTCAGGGTGTGGATGGCGAACTGCGGGTGACCGACCGCTGGGCCGTTCCCGCCGCCGAGCTGCGGGAACGCTTCTCCCGGTCGTCCGGGCCGGGCGGGCAGGGCGTCAACACGGCCGACAGCCGCGTCGAGCTGAGCTTCGACCTCGGCGGCTCACCCAGCGTGCCCGAGGCCCTGCGGGCCCGCGCCCTGGACCGGCTCGCCGGCCGGCTGGTCGACGGCGTGCTGACGATCACCGCGAGCGAACACCGGGCCCAGCTGGCCAACCGTGAGGCGGCCCGGGAGCGGCTGGCCGCGCTGCTCCGCGAGGCGGTGGCCCCACCACCCCCACCACGGCGGCCGACCCGCCCGTCGCGGGGCGCCAAGGAGCGCCGGCTGGCCGAGAAGAAGCGCCAGTCCCAGCGCAAGCGCGAGCGCCGCGTCGACGGCGACTAGCCGGGGGTGGACGGTCACGCCGGGACGGCGGCGAGGAGCCGATCGCGCAGGGCCGCCGCACGCGCCGCGAAGTCCCGCTGGGCCACGGCGTACTCGGCGCGCCCCTCCGGGGTCTCCACCCGCACCGGCGGATATCCGAGCGCCGCCAGGTCGTAGGGGGACGCCCGCATGTCCAGCGTACGAATCTCCCGGGCCAGCGCGAAGGCGTCGGCCACCAGCTCGCCGGGGACCAGCGGGGACAGCTTGTACGCCCACTTGTAGAGATCCATGTTGGCGTGCAGGCAGCCGGGCTGCTCGAGCGCGTGCTGCGTCTCCCGGGTCGGGGTGAGCAGGTTCAGAGGCCGCGCCGGGGCGGTGAAGAACCGGTACGCGTCGAAGTGGCTGCACCGGATCCGGCTCGCCTCGACCGCCTGTGCCGTCTGCTCCGGGCTGAGCCGCAGCGGCCACGCGTTGTGGCGTACCTCCGCCTGGGTCTGCCGGTAGACCATGGCCCACTCGTGCATGCCGAAGCAGCCGAAGTGCGGCTGCCGCCCGGCGGTGGCCGCGAGCAGGGAGCGGATCCACCGGATCGACTCCGCGCGGCGGGCCCGTACCGCGTCCGTGTCGAGCGTCACCCCGGCGGCGGTCGCCCGGTAGTCGCGGCCGAACTCCGCCCGATCCGCCCCGAGCAGCTCGACTCCGGCCCCGGGATGCCAGCGGCGCAACTGGGCGGGGCGGTGCGAGTAGTAGGTGAAGAGGAAGTCCTCCACCGGGTGCTTCTCGCCGCGGCGGCGTCGCGCCAGGTGCGGGGTGAGCCAGGCGTCGACCCGTTCCTCGTGGTCGCGCCGACGCGCCTGCCACTCCGCCGTGTCGAGCACGGTGGCGGGGGCGAGGGCGGCGGTCACCGACCCAGCGTACGACCGCCGCCCCGCCCGCCGGTCAGGGCACGTCCACCCGCACGCCGGCCGAGAACACCCCGCTGCGCAGCTCCAGCTGCTTCGGCGGCTCCCGTCCGTCCGTGCTGAAGACCAGCGGCAGCACGACCCGGCTGCCGGCGGCCACCGGCTGGGCGAAGACGTCCCGGCCCAGGTTGGCCGACCGGGTGGCCGGCTCGTCGACCGTCACCCACCGGCCGCCCGGCAGGTACGCCCGTTGCAGCTCGCCGTGCCACGCCTGGTGCTCGGGGGTGAGGTTGCGCACGCCCACCGTGGCCTGGCACTGCCGGCGAGAGGCGGTCGCGGCCCCCGAGCAGGCCACCCTGTACACGGTGAACTCGAACGCCGTCTCGCGCAGCGGTACCCCCACCGCGCCGGTGACCCCGGTCCCACGCCAGGCGCCGCTCGTGGGCTGCTTGTCGGTGTCGATCTCGGCCACCCGGCGGGTGGCCGTCCAGCCGGCCAGGCCCGCCACGCCGGCGAGCAGCACCAGGGCCAGCCCGACCATCAGCCAGACCGGCGGCCGGCGTCGCCGTGTCACCACCGACGGGCTCGACGGGCGCGGGTAGATGGTGCCGCGCCCCTGCCGCGGGTCGCCGGCCGGGCCGGCGCCGGACGCGAGGGCGGCCGCCACCACCCGGCGTCGCCGGGCGCGTCGCCGCCACAGCCACCAGCCCGCGCCGCCGAGGAGCAGCAGCGCGGCCAGCGCGCCCAGCTGCACCGGCAGCCGCTGCCACGGCGGTGTCGCCGCGTGCCGGGGCGCCGCCGCGGGCGCCGCGTTCCAGGTCGCGGTCGCGCAGTCGTACGGCCGGCTCCCGTCGCTGGTGAACGCGCACGCGGGCGCGGTCATGGGCTGGCCCGCCGGGGTCGGGGCGAGGGATGTGTTCAGGGTCGTCACGCTCCGCGCTGGCAGCTTGAGCCGCCAGGTGACCTCGCTCGTCGAGTGCCCCGCGATGCGGCTGGCCTGACCGCCGGCGGTGATGACCGACGGCGCGCTGCCCGCAGGTAGCTCCTGCCGGATCGTGGTCTCCACCGGGGCGTTCCCGGTGTTGCGCACGTGGATCCGGTAGGCCGGTGCGGGCGTGGGCGCCGGGGCCACCGCCACGGTGATCGGTGGCTTGGGCGGTGGCGGCAGCGCCTGGGTGGGCGTCGGGACCGCCGGCGGCGCCGCCGGCAGGCCGGCCGGTGACGACCCCGACGGTGATGGCTCCGAGGGCGAGGGCTCCGGAGCCGCCACCGCCGGTCGCGCACGCGCGGCCGCCGGGTCGGGCGCCACCGCGGGCAGGGCCGGCACGGCGGCGAGGATGCCGAGGCAGTGTACGAACACCGCGAGGGCTCTGTGGTGTCGTGTCGATGCAGGCATACGAACGAACCTCCGGAGCCGACGCTATGGGCGCGGGCACGTCGTGCGGGTATGAAGTCGCGAAACCCGCCCCGGGTGCCGACGGCTCACGTAGGCTGCGCCGCCCCGCCGGCACCCGCGTCCGTCCCGCCCCTCCCGTCCCGCGGGCCCCACGCACCGGCTTCCCGCGCGCCGCGCGCACCGCCGGGCCCGGCCCTCGCCGCGACCGGGCTAGATTTGCCTGGTGCGTATCGCTCGTTTCGCTCATGCCAAGGGAATGTCGTTCGGTGTCGTCGAGGGGGAGTCGGAGGCCGGGTCGCAGGGCCTGACCATCGCCGAGATCGAGGGGCACCCGTTCGGCCAGATCACGTTCACCGGTGCCCGTTGGGCCGTGTCCGACGTGCGCCTGCTCTCGCCGATCCTGCCGAGCAAGGTGGTCTGCGTCGGCCGCAACTACGCGGAGCACGCCGCGGAGCACGGCAGCGAGGTGCCGAAGGAGCCGCTGCTGTTCCTCAAGCCGTCCACCTCGGTGATCGGGCCGCGGGACGCCATCCGACTGCCGATCTTCTCGAAGCAGGTGGAGCACGAGGCGGAGCTGGCGGTGGTGATCGGGGCGCCGGGGGCGCGCCGCGCCGACCGGGCCGCCGCCGAGCGGGCCATCTTCGGCTACACCTGCGCCAACGACGTGACCGCCCGGGACCTCCAGCGCTCCGACGGCCAGTGGACCCGGGCGAAGGGCTTCGACTCGTTCTGCCCGCTCGGGCCGTGGATCACGACCGGGCTGGACGTCAGCGACCTGGAGATCCGGTGCGAGGTGGGGCCGGATCCGGACGCCCTGGAGGTACGCCAGCTCGGCCGTACCCGGGACATGGTCTTCGACGCGCCGGCGCTCGTGTCGTACATCTCGCACGTGATGACGTTGCTCCCCGGCGACGTCGTGCTCACCGGTACGCCGGCGGGGGTTAGCCCGCTCACCGACGGGGATACGGTCAGCGTGCGGATCGAGGGGATCGGCGAACTCACCAACCCGGTGGTGCCGGTCGCCTGATCCGGCGGCTCCAGCACCGGCGGACCCCCTGGTCAGGTGGGGTTCGAGGGGTTGGATTTGGCCTGCTGGCAGCGGGAGGGTAAAGTTCATTCCCGGCGCCGCAAGGGGCCAATGGGGTATGGGGTAATTGGCAGCCCGACTGATTCTGGTTCAGTTAGTCTAGGTTCGAGTCCTGGTACCCCAGCAACCGGTGTTCGTGAGAATGTCGGTCGCTGGATTCTGTCGAGTCCACGCCGGTCCCGAGAGGGCTCCGGCGGTCTCTGGTAGGGTTCAGCGGCACCCGCCCCGCAGGGGCGGTGAGCACGGAAAGTGCCTGGCCCCGTCGTCTAGCGGCCCAGGACGCCGCCCTCTCAAGGCGGTAGCGCCGGTTCGAATCCGGTCGGGGCTACAGTTCGGGCACGGCCCGTCCCGCTTCGGTGGGGCGGGCCGTGACGCTTCTTCTGCCCGGTCTACCCACCCCGACCCGGTCCACACCCGGTGAGGGGACGCCGCTAGACTACAGCGGCACCCGCCCCGCAGGGGCGGTGAGCACGGAAAGTGCCTGGCCCCGTCGTCTAGCGGCCCAGGACGCCGCCCTCTCAAGGCGGTAGCGCCGGTTCGAATCCGGTCGGGGCTACCAGCAACGGCCCGTCTCGCGACGCGAGACGGGCCGTTTCCCGTTCCGCCCTCTCCGGGCCCCGGGGTCACCTCGCCCCGTTGATCATGAAGTTATTGCCTCCGCCGCCGGCGTGTCGGGGCAATAACTTCATGATCAACGCGGAGAGAGGGGGAAGGGGGGAGGGGAGGGGGGAGGGGCTCGGGGGTTAGAGGCCGGAGAGGCGTTGGCCGGCGCGGACGACGGCCATGGCGTGGCGCTCGCCCGGGCGGCGGCCGAGGCGCTCGATGGGGCCCGAGATGCTGATGGCCGCGATCACCCGGCCGGTCCGGTCCCGGATCGGCGCCGAGACGCTCGCCACACCGGCCTCCCGCTCGGCGACGCTCTGCGCCCAACCACGCCGGCGTACCTCGGCGAGGGTGCGGCCGGTGAACTTGGCGCGGGGGAGCAGCGGCATCACCGCCTCCGGCGGCTCCCAGGCGAGCAGGATCTGCGCCGCGGAGCCGGCCGTCATGGGCAGCACGGAACCGACCGGGACGGTGTCCCGCAGGCCGCTCGCCCGCTCGGCCGCGGCCACGCAGATCCGCTCGTCCGCGCGGCGCAGGTAGAGCTGCGCGCTCTCGCCGGTGGCGTCGCGCAGCGCGGACAGCAGGGGCTCGGCGGCCGTCAGCAGGACGTCCGGCGCGGCGTTCGCGAGCTCTCCCAGCCGTGGCCCGGGGCGCCACCGGCCCTGGGTGTCCCGCACGAGCATCCGGTGGATCTCCAGCGCCTGCGCGAGCCGGTGCGCGGTGGCCCGGGGCAGCTTGGTGCGCTCGACGAGTTCGGCCAGGCTGGCGCCGTCGACGCAGGCGGCCAGGATGACCACCGCCTTGTCGAGAACGCCGACACCGCTCATACTGTGTCCCACAAGCCGAAACTTACCTCCCAGAATTTAGGATGTCCAGATGGTGGGAGTCACTCCTGAGCCGAGGACCCTGGCCGAGAAGGTCTGGGACGCGCACGTCGTACGGTCCGCCGCCGGCGAGCCGGACCTGCTCTACATCGACCTGCACCTGCTGCACGAGGTGACCAGCCCGCAGGCGTTCGACGGGCTGCGGCTCGCCGGCCGCCGGGTGCGCCGTACCGACCTGACGATCGCGACCGAGGACCACAACACCCCGACCGGGTACGCCGACCCGGCGTTCCGGGCACGCCGCGGTGACCTGCTCACCGTCGCCGACCCGACCTCGCGTACGCAGTTGGAGACGTTGCGCCGCAACTGCGCCGAGTTCGGCGTGCGGCTGCACCCGCTCGGCGACGAGAACCAGGGCATCGTGCACGTCATCGGCCCCCAGCTCGGGCTCACCCAACCCGGCATGACCATCGTCTGCGGCGACTCGCACACCGCCACCCACGGCGCGTTCGGTGCGCTCGCGTTCGGCATCGGCACCAGCGAGGTCGAGCACGTGCTCGCCACCCAGACGCTGCCGCAGAGCCGCCCGAAGACGATGGCGGTGAACGTCACGGGCCGGCTCGCCCCCGGCGTCACCGCCAAGGACCTGGTGCTCGCGCTGATCGCGCAGGTGGGCACCGGCGGCGGTCGCGGGCACATCGTCGAGTACCGCGGCGAGGCGATCCGCTCGCTCTCCATGGAGGGCCGGATGACCATCGCCAACATGTCCATCGAGTGGGGCGCCAAGGCCGGCATGATCGCGCCGGACGAGACGACGTTCGCGTACCTCAAGGGGCGGTCCCACGCGCCGCAGGGCGCCGACTGGGACGCGGCGGTCGCCTACTGGCGGACGCTGGCCACCGACGCGGGCGCCACCTTCGACGCCGAGGTGACCCTGGACGCGAGCCAGGTGACCCCGTTCGTCACCTGGGGCACCAACCCCGGTCAGGGCGCCCCGCTGGGCGGCCGGGTGCCGGATCCGGAGGAGTTCGTCACCGAGCCCGAGCGGGCCGCCGCGCGGCGCGCGCTGGAGTACATGGACCTGCGACCCGGAACCGCGCTGCGGGACGTGCCCGTCGACGTGGTCTTCGTGGGCTCCTGCACGAACGGCCGGCTGGAGGACCTGCGCGCCGCGGCCGACGTGCTCCGCGGCCACACCGTGGCCGAGGGCGTGCGGATGCTCGTCGTCCCCGGTTCCGCCGCGGTTCGCGAGGCCGCCGAGGCGGAGGGACTCGACAAGGTCTTCACCGACGCCGGTGCCGAGTGGCGCTTCGCCGGCTGCTCCATGTGTCTGGGCATGAACCCGGACACGCTGCGGGCCGGTGAGCGCTCGGCCTCCACCTCCAACCGCAACTTCGAGGGCCGCCAGGGCCGGGGCGGACGTACCCACCTGGTCTCCCCGCCGGTCGCCGCCGCCACCGCCGTGGCCGGCCGGTTGGCCGCTCCCGCCGACCTGTAAGAGGGGACACCGCTGATGGACAGCTTCACCACCCACACCGGCACCGCCGTGCCGCTGCGCCGGTCCAACGTGGACACCGATCAGATCATCCCGGCCGTCTACCTCAAGCGCGTCACCCGAACGGGTTTCGCCGACGGCCTCTTCAGTGCCTGGCGGGAAGACCCGGAATTCGTGCTCAACGATCCCGCGTATTCGGGAGCGTCGATTCTGGTGGCCGGTCCCGAGTTCGGTACCGGGTCATCCCGCGAGCACGCGGTCTGGGCCCTGCGCGACTGGGGGTTCCGCGCGGTGATCGCGCCCCGCTTCGGCGACATCTTCCGGGGCAACGCGCTCAAGGAGGGTCTGCTGCCGGTCGAGTTGGAATTGAAAGCGGTCGAGGAGATCTGGGATCTCGTCGAGTCGGAGCCGGCCACGCCGGTGACCGTCGACCTGACCGCCCGCCAGGTCCGGGTCGGCGACGCCACCTGGTCGTTCCCGCTGGACGACTTCAGCCGCTGGCGGCTCATGGAGGGCTTGGATGACATTGGACTCACCCTCCGCCACGAGGCCGAGATCGGCGCCTACGAGGCGTCCCGTCCGCCGTTCCTGCCGTCCGTGGCATAGCCGTACGCCTGAGGCACACAACGGATTCGCCCCCACCGGCCCGGCCGGTGGGGGCGAATCCGTTACGACACAAGGGCTTTTTTCCACCGAATGTTTGTGTCCCGGCAGCACAGGGCATACCGTGCGCGCAGAATGGCTCGCGTCGAGTCAGTTGCACAATCGGGAGGAAGTCGTGAACAAGGCCGAGCTCATCGAGGCGCTCGCCGTTCGCCTGGGGGACCGGAAGATGGCGACGGCCGCGCTCGACGCGGTCCTCGCTGAGGTCCAGGCGGCGGTCACCAAGGGCGAGAAGGTGGCGATCACCGGTTTCGGAGCGTTCGAAAAGCGCGTACGGGGCGCGCGAACAGCCCGGAACCCGAGGACCGGCGAGGCGGTGAAGGTCAAGAAGACGTCCGTCCCGACCTTCCGCCCCGGCGCCGGTTTCAAGGAGATGGTGGCCAGCGGCAAGGTGCCGAAGGCCACGGCGGCGGCGAAGAAGACCGCGGCCGCCGCCAAGACCACCGGTGCCGCCAAGACCACCGGCGCCAAGGCGACCGGCGCGAAGGCGACTGGCGCCAAGGCCACGACCGCGGCGAAGAAGACCGCGGCGAAGAAGACCGCGGCGAAGAAGACCACCGCCACGAAGACGACCGCGGCGACCAAGGCCGCCGCCAGCAAGAAGGCGGCTCCGGCGCGGAAGACCGCGGCGGCGGGTCGTACGGCCGCGGCGAAGAAGACGACGTCGGCGGCCAGCAAGAGCACGGCGGCGAAGAAGGCGCCGGCGAAGAAGGCACCCGCCAAGAAGGCGACCACCCGGCGCTGACTGCCGGCCCGAAGGGCGTCCACCGCGTGGTGGGCGCCCTTCGGCGTGTCCGGGGACGGTGGCCGGTGTCGCCACTCCCCGTCCGGTCGAGCCGGCGCCGGGGCCGTGCCGCGGGCCGTTGACCGCGCCGGTCGCCGCACGGAGAATCGCCGTGCCGGCCACCCCCGCCGGCGCCGACGGGAAGAGGACGCCGATGCGTCAGCGCGTGTTCGCCGCGGGTGTCCTCGCCCTGGGGGTCGTCCTCGTCACCGACGTGCTCCGCGTGTGGCTGCCCGGCATCATCACCATCTTCGGGCAGGCCGCGTCCACACCCGCCGAGCTGATGGGCGCCTTCGCGCTCGGCTGGTTCGTCCTGGCCCTCGCCGCGCCCCCGCTCATCCGCCGGGTGGGCGCCCGCCCGGTGACCATCGGCGCGGCCGTGCTGCTGGCCGCCGCCCGGTTCGCGTTGACCGCCACGCCCGGTGGCCGGCCCCAGCTCTGGCTCGCCACCACCGGTCTGCTGGCCGGGTTGGTCTGGTTCGCCGGCACCGCCGCCACCAACGACCGGCCCGTGCCGGGCCTGGCGTTGGGCCTGGCCGTCGGCGCGGCCGGGCACGCCGTCCTCGACACGTACGACCTCGTGTGGTGGGGCCGCTGGGAGGCGTGGGTGGCCGGCGGTGTGCTGGCGGGCCTCTTCCTGGTCGGTCACGCGCCACGGCCCGCGCCACCGGGCGCCGCGGGCGTACGGGCCTGGTTCCTGGCCGGCCCGGCGTTGCTGCTGGCCGGCATGGTGGCGCTCTCCCCGGCGCTGGCCCGCACCGCGACCTCGTACCTGCAGGGTGAGGCGGGCGTCGCCGTGTCCCCGGTGCTCGGGTCGCTCCCGTTGCCGGTGGCGGTCGCCGGTTTCCTCGCGGTCGCGCTCGCGGTGGCACCCCGCCGGTTCCCCGCGGCCGTGGCGCGCGTCCGGTGGCTGGGCGGGCCCCTGGCCCTGCTGGCCGGCGCCGTCCTCCTCGCCCTCGACCGCGGCAGCCTGCTGTTGCCGGCGCTGCTGCTCAGCGCGCTGGGCCTCGGCGCCTGCCTGGCGCTGACCGCCGCCGAGCCACCCGGCGCCGATCTGTCCGCCGCCGGGCCGTCGGGCATCGACCCGGCAGCCGCGCCGGCGGACCGTCGGGCGGCGTCGCGCCGCGCGTACGCGGCCACCGCCGGCATGCTGGTCTTCGCGGTAGCCGCGGTCGCCTACTACTCGGCCTACGACCTCGGCTATCCCAACGGCTGGGTGCCCGTCGCGGTGGCCGCGCTCGTCGCCGCCGTGGCCCTGGCCGCCGGCCGGGCGGACGTTCCTCCGGCCCGCGCCGCCGGCCCGGCGCACCCGGAGGTCCGCGTGCCGCTGCCGCCGGTACGGACGACCGCGGCGGTCACCGTGCTGGCCCTGCTCGCGCCGGTGGTGGCCGACGACGTGCCGGTCACCAGCAACCGGGAGGGGCCGCCGTCCCACCTGACCGTGGTGGCCTACAACATCCGGATGGGCTTCGGCCTGGACGGCCGGCTCGACCCGGACGCCCTCGCCGATCTCGTGTCGCGCCGGACGCCGGACGTCGTGCTGCTCAGCGAGGTGGACCGGGGATGGCTGCTCAACGGCGGCCACGACACCCTCGACCTGCTTGCCGACCGGCTGCACATGGCGTACGTCTTCGCGCCCGCCGCCGACCCGCTCTGGGGCGACGCGGTGCTGAGCCGGTGGCCGGTCACCGCGCCGCGGACCCTGCCGCTGCCCGCGGTCGGCGCGCCCACCGGGGCGCAGGCCCTCGCGGTCACGCTCGACCTCGGCGACGGGGTGCGTCCGGTGGTGGTGAGCACCCACCTGCAACCGCCGCCCGGACGGCAGCCGGTGGTGCAGGCCCGCGCGGTCGCCGACTTCGCCCGGCGGTACGCGGCCGGCCGTCCACTCGTGGTGGCCGGTGACATGAACACCGAACCGGGCGACGCCGCGTTCGCGGAGTTCACCCGCGCCGGGCTGGTGGACGCGCTGGCCACGGCCCGGCCGCTGCCCACGAGCCCCGCGGACCGTCCGCGGGAACAGATCGACCACGTGTTCGTCACGCCCGGCGTCACCGCCTCCCATGCGGTAGCGCCGGGCGGCACGGCGAGCGATCACCTGCCGGTGGCGGTCACCCTCACCCTGCCGCCGACCTGACCCTGCCACCGCACGTCGGTCCCTATGGGTTCGGCGAGGGGACCCGCAGCCACGCGTTCCGAGAGGTCACACCGGGCCGGGCGCAGCGCGTCAGAGGCGCTCGGCGGCGAGGAGCCCGTCACCGGCGAAGGCGAGCAGCCAGCCGCCGCCCTTCGGGGTGTTGAAGTCCTCGCCCACGCGGCCCGTGAGGCGTTCCAGCGCCCCCGGGATCACCTTGCCCTGGCTGCACACTGCCGCCTGGCCTCCGGCGCCGGCCAGTTCCAGCAGGCGGGCCGCGAGGGCGAGGGCCCGCTCGTCGCGCTGCTGGCCGGGGCGCGGCTCGTCCAGGTCGCCGCAGATCTCGATGGGCAGGTCGAGCCGATCCGCGGCGGGATCGAGCGTCTGTACGCACCGCCGGGCCGACGCCGAGAGCAGCCGGGCCGGCCGCACCAGCTCCACCAGGTCGGCCAACGCCCGCGCCTGCGCCCAGCCCTCGTCGTCGAGCGGGCGGGCCGTGTCCGGCCCGGACCAGGTGGCCCGCATCCCGGCGTGGGCGTGCCGGACCAGCGCGACGGTCGCGGTCACCGGCGCCAGCGCGGCGAACGCGGCCAGCACCTCCGCGTCGTGCGGGTAGCTGACCAGCCGGATCGCGTCGTCCACGGCAAGCCAGCGCACCTCGTCGACCTCGGTGCCCGGCTGGAAGCCACCGTTCGCCACCGCCCGCATCGACCAGTAGTCGACCACCTTGGGCCGTCCCTCGCTGCGGTAGCGCGCGGACGGCAACCGGACCTGCGGCACCGCCCGTACGTCGGATTCCTCGGCCACCTCGCGGACCGCGGCCACCAGCGGATGCTCGTCCGGTTCGAGCTTCCCCTTCGGCAGCGACCAGTCCCCGTAGCGGGGCCGGTGCACGAGGCAGACCTCCACGGCGCCGGCCGCCGGCCGCCACGCGACACCGCCGGCCGCGCGGATGTCGGTCACGGCAGCCATCCGGTCCGTTTGCGGCGGGTGGCGCGGTGCCAGGCAGCGGGGAACGCCGCCCGCGCGCGGTGCACGGTGGCGCGTTCGCGCTCGGCGAGCCGGCCGGCGGTGACCGCGAGAGCGTGGTCGTCCGGGCGCTCGGCGGCGAGTTCCAGCCACGTCCGGGCGGCGACCGCCGCGTCCTGGTGCTCCCCGAGCAGGTCCTGGACGCGGGTCAGCGCCGAGGCCAGCTTGCCGGCGCGGCCGCCCAGCGCGGGAGCGACGGCGGACGCCGCGTACCGGGCCTGCTTGCCCCGCTTGCGGACGGCGTGCCACCGCTCGTCCGGGCCCAGCGGGTCGAGTTCCGCCACCGCGCCCGGCCGGCCCTTCCCGCCGGCGAGCCGCCGCCACGGCCGGGCCACCAGGCGGGGCAGCACGCGGGCCGCCGGGTCCGCCGCCAGCGGAGTGAGCCGGGGCGCCCTTGCGGCCAGCACCAGCGCGTCCACGAGGGCCAGGTAGCGGGCCGAGGCGAGCGCTTCGTCCACCGCGACGAGGGCCTGGCGTTCCCGCTCGCCGAGCCGGGCGTCCAGCCGGTCCACGGCGGCGGAGTCGAGGGGGCTGATCGGGTCGGCCGCGGCGGTGCGCCGCAGCCGGGCGCGCAGCACCTCGGCGTCGCGGGCCGCGCCGAGCACACCGGCGAGCCAGCGCAGCTCGTCCCGCAGCGGCCGGGCCCAGCCGGGACGGACGAGGGGGCCGAACGTCCGCAGGTCGCTGCGGAGACGCCGGCACGCCACCCGCATCCGGTGCACGGCGGTGTCGCCGTCGAGCGGGGCGCGCAGCCGCACCAGCGGGTCGTGCTCGACCAGCCGCCGTACGCCCCGCCGGACCGCCTCGGTGACCACGTCTCCCGCGGTGGGTCGGGACGGCAGGCCGGTGGGCGGCACCAGGTCCGGTTCGCCGCCGGCCGCCGGGCCGAGCGCCCGGACGTGCTTCGGGACGAACGATCCGCCCCGGGCCCCGGCGTCGCCCAGCACCGACCCGATCCGGTCCAGCAGGGCCCGGTCGCCGGCCTTGCGCTCCACCTCCAGCTCGCGGAACCCGCCGGTCACCGCGCCGTCGGGTGTCCGCGTGGTCACCCGGTCGTCGACGACCTCGGCGAGCACGTCGCCGTCCGGCCCGACGACCTCGTACGCGTGCCGCTCGGTCCGCACCACGACGGCGGGCGCGAGCGGGGCGCCCCGGCTGTGGACGGTGACCAGCGCGGCCAGCGCCGCGGGCGGGTCACCCAACGGCCCGGGACGGGAGATCTCCTGCCGTACGCCCGGGGCGTCGGTGGGCAGCTTCACCGTCCAGGGCAGCTCGTCGCCCTCGCGGTGGCGCAGCGAGACACCGGCCCGGGCCAGCCGCAGGTCGGGGGTGTCGACGTAGGTGGCGACCAGGATCGCGGGGGGCCGGGCGCGCACCCGGCCTCCCGCGGGCGCCGTGCCGGACAGGTCGGGCAGCACGAAGGTGTCGTCCACCTCGTACTTCCGCTCCTCCTCCATCCCGTCAGCCTATGCCCCGCCACGTCAGCTGGCGGTGTCACCGACCCGCCGCAGCAGCAGGTCCTGCAGGTGCGCGAGCGGCTCCTCCGGCGTGCCGGTCCGCCGGGTCCAGGTGCCGTCGCCGGCCAGCTCGAACGCTTCGATCTCGGGGCTCATGGCGGCCGTCAGCACGTGGTCCAGTTCGGCCCGGGCGACCGGGTCGGTGACCTGCACGAGCGCCTCCACCCGCCGGTCCAGGTTCCGGTGCATGAGGTCCGCCGAGCCGATCCAGAACTCCCCGTCCCCGTTGTTGCCGAAACGGAAGATCCGTGAGTGTTCGAGGAACCGGCCGAGGATCGAGCGGACCCGGATGTTCTCCGACAGCCCCGGCACGCCGGGCCGCAGCGCGCACATCCCCCGGATCAGCAGGTCGACGTGGACGCCGGCCTGGGAGGCGCGGTAGAGCGCGTCGGAGATGGCCTCGTCGACCAGCGCGTTCACCTTGAACTGGACGAGGCCGGGCATGCCCAGCCGGACGTGGGCGATCTCCCGTTCGATCCGCTCGATGAGGCCGCTGCGGATGCCCTGCGGCGCCACCAGCAGCCGCCGGTACGCGGTCTGCCGGCTGTAGCCGGTGAGGACGTTGAACAGGTCGGTGAGGTCGGCGCCGATCTCCGGGTCGGCGGTGAGCATCCCGAAGTCCTCGTAGAGCCGGGCCGTCTTCGGGTGGTAGTTGCCGGTGCCGATGTGGCAGTACCGGCGGATCTGGTTGCCCTCCTGGCGGACCACCAACGCCGTCTTGCAGTGCGTCTTGAGCCCCACGAGCCCGTACACCACATGGCAGCCGGCGCGTTCCAGCGTCCGGGCCCAGCCGATGTTCGCCACCTCGTCGAAGCGCGCCTTCACCTCCACCAGCACGACGACCTGCTTGCCGGCGGCCGCGGCGTCCACGAGGGCGTCGACGATGGGGGAGTCGCCGCTGGTGCGGTAGAGGGTCTGCTTGATGGCCAGCACGTTCGGGTCGGCGGCGGCCTGCTCGATGAACCGCTGCACGCTCGTCGCGAACGAGTGGTACGGGTGGTGCACGAGGATGTCCCCGTCGCGGAGGGTGGCGAAGACGCTGCGCGGCACCTCGCCCTCGGTGAGCCGCGGCTGGGTGGCCGGCACGAACGGCTTGTCCTTCAGGTCGGGCCGGTCCGCCTCGTTGTAGACCTGCCAGAGCGCGGAGAGGTCGAGCAGGCCGGGCACGCGCAGCACGTCCTGGTCGTCCATGTCCAGCTCGCGGACCAGCAGGTCGAGCATGTGGTCGCTGATCGAGGCGGCCACCTCCAGGCGTACGGGCGGGCCGAACCGGCGGCGGGCCAGCTCCCGTTCGAGGGCCTGGAGCAGGTCCTCGTCGCGGTCCTCGTCGACCTCCACCTCGGCGTTGCGCGTCACCCGGAACAGGTGGCACTCGACCACCTGCATGCCGGAGAACAGCTGGCCCAGGTGCACCGAGATCAGGTCCTCCACCGGCAGCATCCGCACGCCCGGCTGGTCGCGGCTCACCCGGACGAACCGGGGGACGTTGTTGGGGACCTTCACCCGGGCGAACAGCTCCGAACCGCCGTCCGGGTCGCGGACCGCGACGGCCAGGTTGAGCGACCGGCCGGAGATGTACGGGAACGGGTGCGCGGGGTCGACGGCCAGCGGCGTGAGCACCGGGAAGATCTGTTCTCGGAAGTACGTGCGTAGCCGCTCGCGTTCGGCGTCGTCCAACTCGGCCCAGCGCATGATGCGGATGTCCTCGGCGGCGAGCCCCGGCAGCACGTCGTCGACGAAGCACGCCGCGTGCCGGGCGACCAGCGCCGCGGTCTTCTCGGCGATCAGCTCCAACTGCGTACGCAGCGGCGTCCGGTCGCCGCCGCGGACCGGCAGGCCGGCCTGGAGCCGGCGCTTCAACCCGGCCACCCGGACCATGTAGAACTCGTCGAGGTTGCTCGCGAAGATGGCGAGGAACTTGGCGCGCTCCAGCAGGGGGGTGCGCGGGTCCTCGGCGAGTGCCAGCACGCGGGCGTTGAAGTCGAGCCAGGAGAGTTCCCGGTTGAGGAACCGGTCCTCGGGCAGCGGCGGGACGGCCGGAGGCTCGTCGTCGGGTCGGAGGGTCGCCGCGCCGGCCGTGGCGACCGGGTCCAGCACCTCCTCCAGGCCGTCGGAGGCGGCCGCCGCGTCGGCGGCGGGAACGTCGGTACGCGCGGCCCTGGTGTGCTCGGCCGTGTCTCCGTCGGCGGGACGGTCGGTGCGGAAACGGCCGTCGCTGCCGCGCATTCGGGTGCCGTTGCGGGCGCCGGACGGGTCGGTGGCGGGGTTGGCGGGGTGCTCGCGAGGGGTGCTCACCCGCTCATAATCACCCGGATCCGGTGAACGCAAAATGAACTTGGCGGCGACGGGTCAGCTCATCGTCGGCAACGTCACCCGTACCACCTCGCCGGTCGCGTCGGTCTCCACGCGGACCCGCTGGCCGAGGCGGAGCAGGCGCAGCCCGGAGGCGTCGAAGGCGCGGGCCGGGAAGGGCAGCTCGGTGCCGTCGTCGAGGAGCAGCAGACCGCTGCGGGTCGCCGCGTCGTAGGTGGCCACCGTGCCCTGCATGCCAGCACCGTACACCGGGGTGGCGGGCTCAGCCGGGCGTGCCGGCCGCGCAGGCGGCGGTGAGCGCCGCGGTGCGCGGCCCGAGCCCGAGCGCCGCGGCGGCCGCCAGGTCCCCGGCGGTGTCCACGTCCCGGCGCAGGCTCCGCCACTCACCGGCCAGCGGTCGCGCCCCGCTCGCCGCGTGCGCCGCCGCCGAGTCCACCCCGAAGCGCGGGTCCAGTGGAACCCCGGGCGGCGCGGTGAGCAGCACGGTGCCGGTGCCGGGCGCGTCCGCCACGAACGTCCGCGCTGCCGGGTCCTCCCGTGCCGCGGCGAGCGCGGCCGCGAGCTCGGCCGGACGCAGCGCGGGCAGGTCGGCGGTGAGAGCGGCCACCCATCCGGCCCGCGCCGCGGCGGCGCCGTGACGGAAGGCGGCGTTCAGCCCGGCGCCCGGCCGGTCCGGCACCACCCGCGCGCCGGCGGCGCGTGCCTCCGCGCCGACCCGGGTGTCGTCGGTCACCACCAGCACCTCGGCCACCGCCGGGCACGCCCGCACCGCGCGGACCGTGTCGGCCGCCAGGGCGAGCGCCAGCTCCTCGTGCGGTACGCCGGGCAGCGCCCCACGCAGCCGGCTCTTCGCCGCCGCCAGGCGCTTCACGGGCACCACGATCGCCCACCTCGGCTGAGTCACACCGCAATCCTGCCAGCCGGCCGGCGTACCCTCGCTGGCCCGTACCTCAGGGGAGCAGGCATGATTTCCGCTGCGGGTGGCACCGGCGGGGCCGGTGCGCGGAGCCCGGCGGCACGAGGAGGCGTGGTGGCACGGCGGAGACTGGGATTCTGGCCACGGTTGGCCGCGGTGCTGGTGAAGCCGGTCCTGACCGTGTGGACGCGGCGGACGTGGCAGGGCATGGAACACCTGGGCCGCGACGGCGGGGTGATCATCGTGGCGAACCACCTGTCGCACGCCGACCCGCTGGTTTCCGCGCACTTCATCTACGACGCCGGGCGCTGGCCGCAGTTCCTCGCCAAGGCGAGTGTGTTCCGGGTGCCGGTGCTCGGGTGGATCCTGCACCGCTGCCGGCAGATCCCGGTCGAGCGGGGCACCGTGGACGCGGCCCGGTCGCTCGACGCGCTGGTCGCCGCGTTGAAGGCCGGCGGCAGCGTGGTGATCTATCCGGAGGGCACGACCACCCGCGAGCCGGACCTGTGGCCCATGAAGGGGAAGACGGGGGCCGCCCGGCTGGCCCTGACCACGGGCGCCCCGGTCATCCCGATCGCCATGTGGGGGCCGGAGAAGATGTTCGACCCCCGGACCGCCAAGTTCAGCCTGCGGCCGCGGATCCCGGTGAGCGTGGTGGCCGGCCCGCCGATCGACCTGAGCGCCTGGGCCGGCGCGTCGCCCACCCGGGCCACGCTGGAGGAGATGACCGACACGATCATGCTGCGGTTGCGGGACATGGTCGCCGAGATCCGCGGTGGCACACCGCCGCCGCTGTGGGAGCGACCCCGTACGCAGCGCCAGCAGCAGGGCGGGGCGGCGTGAGCGAGCGTAGCGAGCGAACCATTCGGCACAGCAGCGTGGCGCCTCGCGCCGCCGGGGAGCGAAGCGGAGCGGCGGCGTGAGCGAGCGGGGTGGGCATGTGGCGGTGCTCGGTGCCGGCTCGTGGGGCACCGCGTTCGCCAAGATCCTCGCCGACGCCGGCCGGGAGGTGACGATCTGGGCGCGGCGGGCGCCGGTCGCCGACATCCTGCGGACGGAGCGGCGCAATCCGGAGTACCTGCCGCACCTGGTCCTGCCCGAGCGGGTGACGGCCACCGCGGACGCCGCCGAGGCGATCACCGACGCCGAGGTGGTGGTGCTGGCCGTGCCGTCGCAGACGCTGCGCGGCAACCTCGCCGAGTGGGCCGGGTACGTGCACCCCGACGCCACGCTGGTGTCGCTCATGAAGGGCATCGAGCTCGGCACCACCAAGCGGATGAGCGAGGTGATCGTCGAGACCGCCGGGGTGGCGGCGGACCGGGTGGTCGTGGTGTCCGGCCCGAACCTGGCCCCGGAGATCGCCGCCGAGCAGCCCGCCGCGACCGTCGTCGCGGGGACGGACAGCCGGCGGACGGCCCTCGTGCAGTCGTCGATCAGGACGCCGTACTTCCGCCCGTACACCAACGACGACGTGGTCGGCTGCGAGCTGGGCGGGGCCGTGAAGAACGTGATCGCCCTGGCGTACGGCATCGCCACGGCCATGGGCTTCGGCGACAACACCCGGGCCATGCTGATGACCCGGGGGCTGGCCGAGACGGCACGCCTGGGTGTGGCCCTCGGCGCCGACCCGATCACCTTCGCCGGCCTGGCCGGGATGGGCGACCTGGTGGCCTCCTGCTCGTCGCCGCTGGCCCGCAACCGCACCTTCGGGGAGCACCTGGGCCGGGGCGAGACGATGGAGCAGGCGCAGGCGGCGACGCGGCAGACCGCCGAGGGTGTCAAGAGCTGCCTGTCGGTGCGCGACCTGGCCCGCGCGCATGGCGTGGAGATGCCGATCACCGAGCAGGTCGAGCGGATCTGCCACGAGGGGATGGACCCCCGCATCGCCGTGGACACCCTGATGAGCCGGACCGCCAAGCCCGAGTCGTACGAGTGAGGACGAGATGAACGAGTGGGGAGACGGCACCCGTTGCGTGCACGCCGGGCTGCCGGAGCCGGTGCCCGGACAACCCTTCCTGCCGGGGCCGGTGTTCGCGGCGCCGTACCACCTCGACCCGTGGCAGGGGCCCGCGGGCGGGCCGAACGGCTACGGCCGCCCGGACAACCCGACCCGGCGGCTGCTCGAGGACGCCGTCGGCGAGCTGGAGGGCGGTGACTGCCGGGTCTTCGCGAGCGGGCAGGCCGCCATCACCGGGCTGCTGCTCACCCTGCTCCGTCCCGGGGACACGGTGCTGCTGCCGTCCGACGGGTACTACACGGTCCGCGCGTTCGCCACCGGGACGCTGGAGGCGATGGGCGTACGCGTGGTGTTCGTGCCCACCGCCGGGCCGTACCCGGACCTGGCCGGCGTCCGGCTCGTGCTGGTGGAGACCCCGGCCAACCCGGGGCTGGACGTGGTGGACGTGGCTGCCCTCGCCGACCGGGCCCACGCGGCCGGCGCGCTGCTCGCCGTGGACAACACCACCGCCACGCCGCTCGGGCAGCGACCGCTGGACCTCGGCGCGGACGTGGTCGTCGCGTCCGGCACCAAGGCGCTCACCGGCCATTCGGACCTGCTGCTCGGCTACGTGGCGAGCCGGTCCACGGAGCTGATCGAGGCGGTGACGGGCTGGCGGAACACCACGGGTGCCATCCCGGGCGCCTTCGACGCGTGGCTGGCGCACCGGTCGCTGGCGACCCTGGACCTGCGGCTGGGGCGGCAGAGCGCGAACGCCGAGGCGGTCGCCGCGCTGCTCGCCGGCCGCGCGGACGTGACCGGCCTGCGGTGGCCGGGCCGGCCCGAGGACCCGGCGTACGCGGTGGCGTCGGCGCAGATGCGCCGGGTGCCCGGTGTGGTCTCGTTCGACCTCGGGGACGCCGACCGGGTCGCCCGGTTCGTCGACGCCGCCCGGCTGGTCGTGGCGGCCACCTCCTTCGGCGGCCTGCACACGACGGCGGACCGGCGCGCCCAGTGGGGCGACGACACTCCACCGGGCTTCGTCCGGCTGTCCTGCGGGGTGGAGGACACCGCTGACCTGGTGGCCGACATGGCGGCCGCGCTCGACGCCGCCGGGGCGCCGGCCTGACGGCCGGGGCGCCGGCCTGACCGACGGGTCGGCGGAGTATGGTTCCGGTGACCCGCAGGGGTCCCGACCGGAGGAGGTGAGTCCGATCCACCCGACAGCAGGACCGGCGCTCCCTCCCGCTTCTCCGCCGCGCCCGTAGCGGCCGCCGGGAGCGCCCACGGCGTTTCCGGAGGTTTCCCATGACCGTGCCCTTCACGACCGACCATTCCGCCCTCGTGAGCCGGCTGCGCGCCGCCGGCTGCGTGTACGCCGAGGACGAGGCCGACCTGCTCCTCGACGCCGCCGACTCGCCGGCCCTACTGGCCGACCTCGTGGCGCGACGGATCGCCGGCGAGCCGCTGGAGTACGTGCTCGGCTGGGCCGAGTTCTGCGGGTTGCGGGTCGCCGTCGACCCGGGCGTCTTCGTGCCCCGCGGGCGTACGGCCCTGGTGGTCGACGTCGCCGCGGCGGTCACCGGCCCGGCGCCCGCCGTCGTGGACCTCTGCTGCGGCTCCGGCGCCACGACGCTCGCGCTGGCCCGGCGGCTCGCGCCGCGCTGGCTCGCGGCCGCCGACATCGATTCCGCGGCGGTGGCCTGCGCCCGGCGCAACCTCGCCCGGCTGGGCGTTCCCGTGTTCTCCGGCGACCTGTTCGACCCACTGCCGCCGCGGTGGCGGGGCCGGTTGGACCTGGTCGTCGCCAATGCTCCGTACGTCCCGACGTCCGCGGTGGAGCTGCTGCCCCCTGAGGCGCGGTTGCACGAGGCGCCGGTGGCCCTCGACGGCGGCCCGGACGGGCTGGCCGTGCTGCGCCGGGTCGCGGCCGGCGCGGTCCGCTGGCTGGCCCCCGGCGGGCATGTCGTGGTGGAGGCCGCGGAGGCCCAGACCGACGCGCTCTGCGCGGCGTTCGCCGAGGTGGGGCTGGTGCCGGCGGTACGGCACGACGAGGACCTGGAGGCGACGGCGGTGGTCGCCCGGCTCCCGGTCCCTGAGGGCGGGTCGCCGGACGTGGCGGGCGGTCGGGCGCCGCACTAGCCTCGGACCAGGCTCGGGGGGAGGAGTGCCGTGGACGCTGCGGACGTGCCGGTGGTCGTGGGGCTGGACAACGGCGGCACCAGCAACAACGCCACCGTCCTGACGCTGCACGGCCGGTTCCTGGTCGACGGGCTCGTGGAGATCCCGAGCGAGGTGCAGCGCGGGCCGGAGGCCGCCATCGAGGCGCTGGCCCGCGCTCTCGACGGGGTGCTCGCCCGCACCGGGGTGCGGCGCGAGCGGGTGCGGGCGGTCGGGCTGGACACGCCGGGCCCGGCCAGCGCCACCGGCGTCATCTCCTCGCGCGGGTCGACCAACTTCTCCCAGCCGGCCTGGCGGGGGTTCGACGTCCGGGGAGCGCTCGAACGGCGGCTCGGCCTGCCGGTGGTCTACCACAACGACGGCAACGCGGCGGCGCTCTACGCCCACCACGTCCACTTCGGATCCGAGGCCATGGCCCGGTCGTCGGTCGCGGCGATCGTCGGCACGGGTCTCGGCGGTGGCGTGGTGGAGAGCGGCCGGGTGGTGGCCGGGGCGGCCGGCATGGCGGGCGAGCTGGGCCACGTGCACATCCCGCTGGACGGGGTGCTCGCGCCCGATCAGCCCGCGCCGGTCTGCGGGTGCGGGTTCGCCGGTGACGCGGAGAGCGTCGCCTCGCTGACCGCCATCGAGCGGAGCCTGCTGCCCTACTGGCTCACCCGCTATCCGGGGCATCCGCTGGCCGGCGAGACCCCGGCGCGGGCGGCCCGGCTGGTCCGCGGGTACGGGGAGCGGGGCGACGCGCTGGCCCGCGCCGTGTTCGCCCAGCAGGCGGCGGCGATCGGGCGGCTCTTCACGATCGCCGCGAACTTCACCGACCCGCACGCGTACTTCGTGGGCGGGGGCGTGGTGGAGGCGGCGCCGGAGTTCCGTGACTGGTTCCTCGCCACCGTCCGGGAGAACACCACGCTGCGGGAGGAGCAGGCCGCGGTGGCCACCTTCGCCCTCGTCCCCGACCGGGACATGGCCGGTGCCCGCGGCGTGGCCATCGCGGCGTTGGAGGCCCTGCGCGCCGGGCCCGCGCCCCGGCCGGTGGTGGCCTGAGCGGTTCCCCGTCCGGCCGGCCACCGCCCACCGGTGGCCGGCCGGGACCCGGTGCCCAGCCACCGCCCACCGGCGGCCGGGCGCCAGGGGCGGTCAGCGGCGTGGTGGCGCCTGGGCGAACGCGGCCCAGGCGGCCGGCGCGAACAGCAGCGTGGGGCCGGCCGGGTCCTTCGAGTCGCGGACGGCCACCAGCTCGGGGACCAGCGCCACCTCGACGCAGGCGCCCTCGTCGCCGCTGCGGCTGCTCTTGCGCCAGCCGGCCGCGGCCAGCGCCGCGCTGATCGTCGGTGTCATCGGAGCTACCGTCCCTTCAGGAGTTGGAGGAGCTGGTCGCGGCTCGCCGCCGGGCTGAGCGCGACCGTCCGCAGGTGTTCCATGATCTTGCTGCAGGTGCGCAGGTCGCCGGGCCGGTCGAGGATCATCTGGCCGGCCACCGTCTCCACGGAGGCGATGATCGGGTCCTCCGGGTCGGCGAACTCCAGGATGTGCAGCGAGCCCCGGGTGCCCCGGTGGTAGCCGGCGGCCAGCGGGATCACCTGGACCGTGATGTTGGGCAGCTCGGCCATCTTGACGAGGTGCCGCAGCTGGCCCTCCATCACCGACCGGTCGCCGACCGGGCGCAGCAGCGCGCCCTCGTCGATGATGGCGTCGAGGATCGGCGGCTCGTCGGCGGTGAGCCGTTGCTGCCGGTCCAGCCGCACCTTCACCCGCTGCTCCACCTGCTCGTCGGTGAGCGTGTGCGGGCCGCCGCGCATGACCCCGCGGATGTAGTCGGCGGTCTGGAGCAGGCCGGGCACCACCGAAGGTTCGAAGTTGGCGATGCCGGTCGCCTCGGCCTCCAGCGCGATGAAGTCGATGGTCCGGCGGTCCAGCAGGTACGAGTAGGAGACCCACCAGCCGGGCTTGCGGGCGTCCTTGGCCAGCTGTACGGCGGCGGCGACGTCGTCGGGCGCGACCCCGTAGAGGGTGAGCAGGGCGCGCACGGTGGCCGGCTTCACCGGCGACTGGGCGTTCTCGTAGCGGGAGAGCGTGCTCCGGGTGCTGTTGATCTCGTCCGCCGCGGCCTCCAGGGTCAGGCCGGCGGCCTCCCGGTGGGTGCGCAGCGCGAGACCGAGGCGGCGGGCGCGGGCGGTCTTCGGGGCCATGCATCGATGGTCGCACACATTTCTGGGAATCGGTACATGAGAGAACGCCGATGAGAGTTGCATTCACGGCTGCACACCTGTCAATCTGTTACCGCGTCCTCACCGCCGGTTGTCGTGGCGACGGTGGCGGTGAGCGACCGGAGGGGATGGGGCGCGCGGCGATCGGGTTTCTCCCCCATACCCGATCGTCGCGTGCCGCACCGTTTCCACCCGTCGGAAGGGAGTCAGCGTGCGTACCGGTCCGCAAGCCCACGCCGACCACCCCGGGAGCCGGCGATGACCCGCTTCCTGGTGGTGCTCACCGACGTGCGCCCGTTCGAGGGGGGTGGCCGCAACGAGCGGACCAGCCCGGAACGGCGGCGGCAGGTGGTCGGCGCCAGCAGCCGGGAGGCGGCCGACCGGATCGCCGGCGCCTTCATGGCGCTCGGCATGGTGCGGGCCGGCCGGCAACGGGTGAAGGTGATCGCCGTCGGGCGGCGGCACGCGCGGGAGTGACCGCCGTCAGAGCAGCTTGCGGCGCTTGAGGTAGGCGACCAGGTCGTCGTAGACGCCGCCCTCGTTGGCGAACATCGCGACGTTGCGGGCGGTGGCCAGCCACGGTCGCGTCGACGGGCGGACCTCCGTCAGCGCCCGGTCCAGGTCGCGCTGCTCGATCATGCGGATCTCGCCGGTGCGCACCGAGTCGGCCATCGCGAACTCGGCGGCGGTCTCGCAGAGGTGGGCCAGGTCCGCCCCCGAGTAGTCCTCGGTGGCGGCCACCACCCGGCGCAGGTCGATGCCGGCGATGGGCCGTTCCCGCAGGTGGTACTCGAGGATGGCCGCGCGGGCCTCGGCGTCCGGGGGCAGCACCAGCACCACCCGGTCGAGCCGGCCGGGGCGGCGCAGCGCCGGGTCGACGTCCCACGGCGTGTTGGTGGCGGCCAGCACGAAGACGCCCTCGTTGCTGCCCTCCATGCCGTCCAGCTCGGCCAGCAGCTGGTTGCCGAGCGTCCGCATCGAACTGGAGCTGACCTGGGAACGCTTGTGCCCCAGCGCGTCGATCTCGTCGAGGAAGAACACGCACGGCGCGTTGCGGCGCGCCGCCTGGAACAGCTCGTGCAGGTTCCGCTCGGAGTTGCCCATCCACATGTCCAACACGTCCACGATGGACAGCGACACGAACTTCGCGCCCATCTCGCCGGCCACCGCCCGGGCGAGGAACGTCTTGCCGCAGCCGGGCGGCCCGTAGAGCATCAGGCCGCCACGCAGGCTCTTGCCGTACATCTTGCGCAACTGCGGATTGCGCAGCGGCCCGAGGAAGGCCAGCTCCAGCCGCTCCTTCACCGCCGACATTCCGCCCACGTCGGCCAGCCGGACCGTGGAGGTCTCCACGTCGTACGCCCGGTCGTGGTCACCGGCCACCGGCTCCGGCTCGTCGCCCGCCGGGGCGAAGCGCGGCGGCACCACGCCGGCCAGCTCCTGCTCGTAGGCGGCGAGCGGGTCGTCGCCGGCCGGTGCCGCGGTCGCCGGGCTGGAACCGGCCGCGGGCGTCGCGTCCGGCGCGGGCCGGGGCGGGGGTACGGGGGCGCCTAGCGCCCGCTGCATCAACGCCTGCGCCTGGTCGTTGCCCGGGTCGTGGGCGAGCGCCCGTCCGATGTGGGCGATCGCCTCGCCGCCGCGCCCGGCGTCCAGCAGGAGGGTGGCGAGGTGCAGCCGCAGCGGCAGGTCCTCCGGGCGCGCGTCGACCGCGGCGGACAGGCTGTCGATGAGGGCGTCGAAGCTCACAGCGCAGCAGCGTAGTGTGACGCGGCACGCGGGGCGGGACCCGCTCTGACCTGGCGCGCGAGTCCCGACGCGTGGTTACGCACCGTATGTGATCGTTGACCGTTTGCGGTGTCGTGCCGCCTCTCACCGGGTATCGCCCTCGACCCGCCGCCACGCACAGTAAGGTCAACCGGTGAGCGATCAGCGTGCGCCCCGACCGGAGAGGTGACCGGAGTGACCACCCCAGGCAAGACCCGCGTGGCCGTCGTCTTCGGCGGCCGCAGCCCGGAGCACGGCATCTCCGCCGTCAGCGCCGGCAGCGTGATCGGCGCGCTCGACCCGGACGAGTACGAGGTGGTGCCCGTCGGCATCACCCGTGCCGGGCAGTGGGTGCTCACCAGCGGCGACCCCGAGCGGCTCGCCATCCAGTCCCGGCAGCTCCCGGAGGTCACCGCGGAGTCCGGCGTCGACCTGGTGCTGCGCGCCGACCCGACCGGCAACGGCCTGATGGTGCTCGACCCGGCCGAGGGCCCGCGGGCGCTCGCCGACGTGGACGTGGTCTTCCCGGTGCTGCACGGCGCGTACGGCGAGGACGGCACGATCCAGGGGATGCTGGAGATGGCCGGCATCCCGTACGTCGGCGCGAACGTCTTCGCCTCGGCGGCCGCCATGGACAAGGAGTTCACGAAGAAGCTCTGCGCGGCCGAGGGCATCCCCGTGGGCCCGTACGCGGTGCTGCGCAACGGCGTGACCCTGAGCGAGGCGGACAAGGAACGGCTCGGCCTGCCCGTGTTCGTGAAGCCGTCCCGGGCCGGCTCGTCCTTCGGCGTCACCAAGGTCAGCGACTGGTCACAGCTGGACGCGGCGGTCGCCGCCGCCCGCCAGATCGACCCGAAGGTGCTCGTCGAGGGCGCGATCATCGGCCGCGAGATCGAGTGCGGCGTGCTGGAGGGCGAGGCCGGTGGCACGCCGGAGGCCTCGGTGCTCGCCGAGGTCCGGGTCGTCGCCGACCACGAGTTCTACGACTTCGAGGCGAAGTACCTAGACGACTCGTGCGAGTACGACATCCCGGCGAACCTGCCCGACCGGGTCACCCGGCAGGTCCAGGAGTACGCGGTGCGCGCCTTCATGGCACTGGACTGCGCCGGGCTGGCACGGGCCGACTTCTTCGTCACCCCGGAGCTGGACGTCTACCTCAACGAGGTCAACACCATGCCGGGCTTCACCCCGTCGTCGATGTTCCCGCGCATGTGGGCGGCCTCGGGCCTGGAGTACCCGAAGCTGGTCGACCGCCTGATCCAAACCGCCCTCGGACGGGGCGTCGGCCTGCACTGACGGGCGCCGGCCCGGCGCCGGACGGCTGCCGTGGCTCGATGCGCCGGGCGCGGACCCCGGCGGGGGACGGGCGGCCCGGGAAGGGCCACCCGTCGCCTCACGTAGCCACCGCCCGCAGCGGCGGTCGCGGTCAGGCCCGGCAGCCGGCGGGGATGTCGCCGCCGGAGGGCACCGAGGCCACGATGGTGTCGGAGATCGGTGACACCCACTGCAACGGCTGGTCGTACGTGCGCGGCACCCGCACCGTCACCGCGGTCTCCCGGTCGACGGTGGTGAGCACGGTGGCGTCGTCCTGCTCGACGGCGTACCAGCAGACCTTGTTGACCGTCCAGACGTCCGAGGTGGCCGGGAGGGCCGGCTCGGCGCCGCCGCACGCCACGGTGAGCGCCGGGTCCCCGTACGCGGCGTTCTGCTCGGCGCCCGCGGTCACCGGCCGCTGCCGCAGGTCACGGATGCTGTCGGGCATCTGGGACAGCAGGGCGCGGCAGAGCGTGGCCGGGCGGGTGGCCAGCGCCGGAGCGGCCATCTCCACGGGCGCGGTGGACTGCGCCCGGGTGGTGCTGGCCGACGGGCTCGGCGTGGGCGCCGGGTCGTCCGGGGAGAGCTGGGCGAAGGTGATCCCGGCCACCACGAGCGTGATGGGCAGCGCGACCAGCGTCGCGATCAGGGCGGCCCGCCGGTTGGACGGGTCGGCGCCCTGGCGGGCGTCGGGGGCCGCGTCGTCCGGACGCTCGTCGACCTCGGTAGTAGTGATCTTGTCCACTTACAGGCGCACCACCGAACACGTGAGGGTGCGGGTGATGCCGGGCACCATCTGCACCTTGCTGACGATGAGTTTGCCCAGCTCGTCGACGGTGTTCGCCTCGGTGAGGACGACCACGTCGTACGGGCCGGTGACGGCGTCGACGCGCACCACGCCGGCGAGGTCCGCGATGAGACCGGCCACGTCGCGCGCGCGGCCGACCTCGGTCTGGATGAGGATGTACGCCTGTACCACGACTCGGCCTCCCTCCGTCGCCGCATGAGCGGCCTGAAGGGTGAAACTACCGTACGGTGCAGGTCCGATCCCTATCGGTGGTCGAGGAGAAGCGGTGAGCGAGCACGGCGGGCCCGGGCGGCCGGAACGGAACGAGGGTGGCGGGGTGCGCGTCGCGGACGTCGGCGAGTTCGGCCTGATCGAGCGGGTGACGTCCCGGCTCACGTACGGGCCGGCCACCCTGCTGGGTCCCGGTGACGACGCGGCGGTGATCGCCGCACCGGACGCCCGGGTCGCGGCGTCGACCGACGTGCTGGTCGAGGGGCGGCACTTCCGCCGTGACTGGGGGAGCGCGCGGGACATCGGTCACCGGGCGGCGGCGGCCAACCTGGCCGACATCGCGGCCATGGGCGGCACCCCGACGGCCCTGCTGGTCGCCCTCTGCATGCCGCCGGAGCTGGAGCAGAGCTGGGCGGAGGAACTGGCCGACGGGCTGGCGGCCGAGGCGGCCACGGTGGGCGCGAGCGTGGTCGGCGGTGACATGTCGTCCAGTCCCACGCTCACGATCGCGGTGACCGCGCTCGGCGACCTCGGTGGCCGGCCGCCCGTGACGCGGTCCGGGGCGCGCCCCGGGGACGTGCTCGCCCTCGCCGGCCGAACCGGGTACGCGGCCGCCGGGCTGACCGTGCTCTCCCGCGGGTTCCGCACGCCCCGCCTGCTGGTCGAGGCGTACCGCCGCCCGGAGGTGCCGTACGCGGCGGGGCCGCAGGCCGCCGGCCTCGGGGCCACCTCGATGATCGACGTGTCGGACGGGCTCGTGGCCGACCTGGGCCACGTGGCGCGGGCCAGCGGCGTCGCGATCGACGTGCGGCGGGACGCCTTCGAGGTGCCCCCGCAGATGCGCGACGCCGCGCAGGCGCTCGGCGCCGACCCGTACGCCTGGATGCTCGGCGGCGGCGAGGACCACGCGCTGGCCGCCACGTTCCCGCCCGGGGTCGACCTGCCGCCGCCGTGGCGTCCGATCGGCCTTGTGGCGGCCGGGTCCGGTGTGACCGTGGACGGGAAGCCGTACACCGGGTCGGCGGGCTGGGACCACTTCCGGTAAGGGTCGTCGTCGGTCGTACCCTTTACCGGTGAGTGAGATCGAGATTCACGCCGTGCCGTTCGACGCGCCGGTGGCGCAGCGGCTGATCCGGGCGGCGCTCGCCGACCTGGGCGCCCGGTACGGCGGCAGCGGCGACGAGACGCCGGTCGACCCCGCCGAGTTCGTCCCGCCCGCCGGCGCGTTCCTCGTCGCCCACCTCGACGGTGTGCCGGTCGGCTGCGGCGGCTGGCGCTCCCACGGCGAGGGAGGCGACACGGCCGAGCTGAAGCGGATGTACACCGCGCCGGAGGCCCGGGGCCGCGGCGTGGCCCGTGCCGTGCTGGCGGCCGTGGAGGAGTCCGCCCGCGACCACGGACGCAAGCGGATGATCCTGGAGTGCGGCGACCGGCAGCCCGAGGCGATCGCCATGTACGGCTCGGCCGGGTACGAGCGGATCCCGAACTTCGGCTACTACAAGGACGAACCGGGCTGCATCTCGTTCGGCCGTACCCTCTGATCCGGCCGGCGGCCCGGCGGGCCCCGATGGGCGGGCCCCCGGTCGGCCGGCCCGGCCTGGCGGGCCCGCTCAGGCGGTGATGATCTTTATCTGCTCGGCGGCCTTGCCGGCCGCGGCGGTCGCCTCGGTCGCGTCGGGGCCCCAGACCAGCACGTACCCGCTGCGGGCCAGCGAGTTGGTGACCTCACCGACCGTGGCGCCCGGCGCGACGTCGAGCTGCACGTGCAGCACACCGGAGACGCGGCTCGCCGCCCGCACGCCGTCGATGCCCGTGACGGTGCCCGGCGGGGCCAGGAGGAACTCCACCGCCGCCCCGCCCGGCGCCCGGGTCGGCAGCACCGGCCGCTCGCCGCGCAGCGTCCGCAGGTACGCGTGGAGGAAACCGCACTCGTACGCGATCGAGATCAGCGCGGTGATCATGTCGCCGGGGAGCCGGGCGGCGCACTCGATCAGCGTCGGCCGCCCGTCGGCCACCATCCACTCACTGTGCAGCACCCCGGTGCCGAAGCCGGCCGCCCGCGCCAGCCGGGTGGCCGCGTCCAGCAGCGCCCGCCGGACCTCGTCGGGCAGCAGGGACGGGACGGTGTGCCCGGTCTCCACCGGGCGGCGGCCGGGCTGGACCCGCTTGTCGGTCACGTTGCCGAAGATGACCTCGCCGTCGGCGACCAGCAGCTCGACGCTGTGCTCCCGGCCGTCGAGCACCTGCTCCACGAGCACGGCGGTGGGCAGGCCGCGATCGCTCGTCTCCGGGGTGTCCGCCGGGGTGGCCGTCTCGGCCCAGTAGGCGACGACCTGCTCCGGATCGGTGAGGACCTGCACGCCCAGGCTGCCGGAGCGGCGGGTGGGCTTCAGCACGCACCGGCCGCCGTGCTCGCGGGCGAACGCCGCCGCCCGCGCCGGGTCGTCCACCAGCTCGAAGGCCGGGTTGGCGAGGCCGGCCTCGGCCGCCAGCAGCCGCATCCGGTGCTTGTCGGAGAAGACGTCGGCGGCGGCGATCCCGGCGCCGGGCAGGCCGAGCGCGTCGGCCAGCCGGGCGGCGCCGGCGACCGCGTACTCCATGCCGGGCATCACCAGCCGGGCGGCCCTGAGCCCGGGCTCGCGGGCCAGCAACGCCTCGGCGTCCAGGCCGGTCTGGTACTCCGCCGGCACGACGCGGGACAGGAAGGGGAGCTGCTCGACGAGGCGCTCGACGTCGCGGCGGCGGATCACGTCGGGTTCCTCGACGAGCACCACGCTGTCCGGCGGCAGGTCGTCGACGAACCAACGCAGCATGCCGTGCGAGGTCCCCATGATGATCAGGTGCTCCCGGCCCAGGTCCAGCCGCACGATCGCCCTCCCCACGCTCGCCGAGCCGCGCCCGCCAGTCGGCGCAGGGAGACCCTAACCGGACGTACGGGCATGGTCCACAGGGCGTCGCGTACCCGTCAGGGCCGGTGCCACGGAGACGACAAGAGCCGGCGGACCATCGGTCCGCCGGCTGTGCCGCTGATCAGTGTGGTCGGCTACCCGGTCAGGCGCGGGTGACCTTGCCGGCCTTGATGCACGAGGTGCAGACCTGCAACTTCTTGGTGGTGCCGCCACCGGCCGGGGTACGCACCGACTGGATGTTCGGGTTCCAGCGGCGGTTGGTCCGCCGGTGCGAGTGGGACACGTTGTGGCCGAAGCCCGGCCCCTTGCCACAGACGTCGCACACGCTAGCCACGGGATACTCCTGAGATTGAAACGTTCATGAGGTCGCCGGCGGCAGGCGCTGCCCGGGCAACCTGGTCAGGTTACCCGATGACCGGCCACCCCGCCCAACCGGGCCACGTGCCGGCGCCCGCCGGACACCCGGCCCCGCGCCGGAGGCGGAGCCGCGGGCCGAGGATAGCGGCCGGCGGGGACACGCCCGGCGACACCGGCGGCTGTCGGCGTACGCCAGTAGGCTTCTCGCCGTGCTGGACACCCTCGACGCCGCCGCGGTCCGCCGCTGGTGCGCGGACGGGCTGGCCGCGCTCAAGCGGCACCAGTCCGAGATCGACCAGCTCAACGTCTACCCGGTGCCCGACGGCGACACCGGCACCAACCTGGTGCTCACCCTGACCTCGGCCCAGCAGGCGCTCGGGATGGACCTGGACACCCTCCCCGACGGCGAGGCCACGCCGCACGGGCACGCGCTGCGGCTCATGGCCCGGGGGGCGCTGCTCGGCGCCCGGGGCAACTCCGGGGTGATCCTCTCGCAGATCCTGCGCGGCTTCGCCGACGCGGCGGGCGCGGTCCCCGTGGTGCGGGGGCGGGCGCTGGCCGCCGCCCTGCGCGACGCGACCGCCGCCGCCTACACGGCGGTCGCCCGACCGGTCGAGGGCACGCTGCTCACGGTCGTCGCCGCGGCGGCCGCCGGCGCCGAACGGGCGGACAGCGACGACCTGTGCGCCGTGGCGGGCGCGGCCGCCGGGGAGGCCGCGGCGGCCCTGACCCGCACGCCCGAGCAGCTCCCGGCGCTGGCCCGGGCCGGCGTGGTCGACGCCGGCGGCCGGGGGCTGTGCCTGCTGCTGGACGCCCTGGTCGAGGTGCTCACCGGGGAGCGCCCGGTGCGGGCGGCGCCCGTCGCACGGGCCGTGGCCCCGCCGGCCACCGCCGTCCGCGAGACCGGCTCCGAGCGGTACGCGTACGAGGTGCAGTTCCTCCTCGACGCCGGGCGTGACGCGGTCGACCGGATGCGTGGGGTGCTCGCCGACCTGGGTGACTCCCTGGTGATCGTCGGCGACGGCGCCGCCGAGGGCACCTGGAACGTGCACGTGCACGTCAACGACGTGGGCGCGGCCATCGAGGCGGGGGTGGACGCCGGCCGTCCGCACCGCATCACGGTGACCCGCTTCGCCGACCAGGTCCCGGCGCCGGCCGTGGACGGCCGGGCAGCCGTCGTGGTGGCGCCCGGCGCCGGGATCGCCGAGCTGTTCGGCGGCGAGGGCGCCACGGTGGTGCCGGGCAACCCGTCCACGGGCGAGCTGCTGGACGCCATCCGCGCGACCGGCGCGGCCCGGGTGGTGGTGCTGCCCAACGACCCGAACACGCAGGCCGTCGCGAGCGCCGCCGCCAAGGAGGCGCACCGGTTGGGCGTCAAGGTCAGCGTGGTGCCCACCCGCTCCCCGGTGCAGGCGCTCGCCGCCCTGGCGGTGCGCGACCCGGGCCGCCGCTTCGAGGACGACGTCATCGCGATGGCCGAGGCGGCCGGCGCCTGCCGCTACGCCGAGGTCTGCCACGCCAGCCGGGAGGCGCTCACCGTCGCCGGGCCGTGCCGGCGTGGCGACGTGCTCGCCCTCGTGGAGGGGGAGGTGCACCTCATCGGCGCCGATCTGGTCGACACCTGCGTCGCGGTGGTCGACCGGATGCTCGGCGGCGGCGGCGAGCTGGTCACCCTGATCTCCGGGGCGGACGCCCCGGCCGGCCTCGTCGACGCGGTCCGCACCCACGTCGGGCGGCGCTGGCCCTTCGTCGAGGTGCACGCGTACGCGGGTGGGCAGCCGCACTACCCGCTCCTGGTGGGGGTGGAATGAGCGAGCGGAGCGCCGGCACGGGTGAGCGGGCCACGGTGGACACTCCCCTGAAGAAGCTGGTCGGGGAGCGGACCGCCAAGGCGCTGGCCACGCACCTCGACCTGCACACCGCGGGTGACCTCGTCTACCACTTCCCCCGCCGCTACGACGAGCGCGGCGAGCACACCGACATCCGCTCGCTCGACGTCGGCGAGCAGGTGACAGTGCTGGCCCAGGTGCAGCGCACCGCGGTGCGGCCGATGCGGCAGCGCCGGGGCAACCTGCTCGAGGTGACGGTGGGCGACGGCTCCGGCGGGGTGCTCACGCTCACCTTCTTCGGCAACCAGGCCTGGCGCGAGCGGGAGCTCCGGCCGGGGCGGTGGGGTCTGTTCGCCGGCAAGGTCACCGAGTTCCGGGGCAAGCGCCAGCTCAACGGCCCGGAGTACGTCCTGCTCGGCGAGGGCGGCGACGGCGAGGCGGCGGCCAACGAGGAGATCGAGGAGTTCGCGGGGGCCCTCATCCCCGTCTACCCGGCCGCGGCGGCCGTGCCGACCTGGGTGATCGCCCGGTGCGTCCGGGTGGTGCTGGACACGCTCACCCCGCCGGAGGATCCGCTGCCGGCGACCGTACGCGCCAGCCGGAACCTGGTGGGGCTGGGCACCGCCCTGCGGGAGATCCACCGGCCGTCGAGCAAGGAGGAGCTCTACCGCGCCCGGCGCCGGCTCAAGTGGGACGAGGCGTTCGCGGTGCAGCTGACGCTGGTGCAGCGCAAGCACCGGGCGGCCGACTGGCCGGCGCGCCCCCGTCCGGGCCGGTCCGCGGGGCTGCTGGACGCCTTCGACGCGCGGCTGCCGTACGAGCTGACGTCCGGCCAACGCGACGTGGGCCGGGAGATCGCCGCGGACCTCGCCACCGCGCACCCGATGCACCGGCTGCTTCAGGGCGAGGTCGGCTCCGGCAAGACGGTGGTCGCGTTGCGCGCCATGCTCCAGGTGGTGGACGCGGGCGGGCAGGCGGCGCTGCTCGCGCCGACGGAGGTGCTCGCCGCGCAGCACCATCGGGGCATCCTCGACCTGCTCGGCCCGCTCGGGCGGGCCGGTGAGCTGGACTCGGCCGCGGACGCCACCCGGGTGGAGCTGGTCACCGGCTCGCTCGGCGCGGCCGCCCGGCGCCGGGCGCTCGCCGAGGTGGCGCAGGGCCGCGCCGGCATCGTGGTCGGCACCCACGCCCTGCTCTACGAGGGAGTCGACTTCGCCGACCTGGGTCTCGTGGTGGTCGACGAGCAGCACCGTTTCGGGGTGGAGCAGCGGGACGCGTTGCGGGCCAAGGCCGACCAGCCGCCGCACGTGCTGGTGATGACGGCCACCCCCATCCCGCGCACGGTGGCCATGACCGTCTACGGCGACCTGGAGACCTCCACCCTCTCCCAGCTGCCCCGGGGGCGGTCGCCGATCGCCTCGCACGTGGTGCCGGCCGCCGAGAAGCCCGCCTTCCTGGACCGGGCCTGGCGGCGGCTGCGGGAGGAGGTGGCAGCCGGGCACCAGGCGTACGTGGTGTGCCCCCGGATCGGCGACGGCCCGGCCAGCGAGGAGGAGGCCCCGCGGGAGGACGACTCCGGCCGGCGGCCCCCGCTCGCGGTGACCGAAGTGGCGCCGCTGCTCGCCGAGGGGCCGCTGCACGGGCTGCGGATCGGCGTGCTGCACGGCCGGTTGCCGGCCGACGAGAAGGACGCGGTGATGCGCTCGTTCGCGGGAGGGCAGCTCGACGTGCTGGTCGCCACCACGGTCGTCGAGGTCGGTGTGGACGTACCCAACGCCACCGTGATGATCGTGCTGGACGCGGACCGGTTCGGCGTCTCCCAGCTGCACCAGTTGCGCGGCCGGGTGGGCCGGGGTGCCGCGGCCGGGCTCTGCCTGCTCGTCACCGAGGCCCCGGAGGGCAGCCCCGCTCGGGAGCGGCTCGACGCGGTGGCGTCCACGACGGACGGTTTCAAGCTCGCCGAACTCGACCTGGAGCAGCGCCGCGAGGGCGACGTGCTCGGGGCCACCCAGTCCGGGCGCCGCTCCCACCTGCGCCTGCTGTCCCTGCTGCGCGACGCGGACCTGATCCGCGACGCCCGTGCCGAGGCGATCGCGCTCGTCGAGGAGGATCCGGACCTCACCGGTCACCCCGCCCTGGCCGCCTCGGTGGCCGCGCTGGTCGACGAGGAACGCGCGGAGTACCTGGAGAAGGGCTGAGGCCGGCGTTCCGCCGTTCGCGTTCCGTCGTGGTGAGCGTTCCCGGCGTCCGGCCGGAAAGACGACGAGGGCGCGCCGACCGTTCGGTCGACGCGCCCTCGCGGGTCGCTACTGCCGGATCAGGCGGTGAACCGCACCCGACGCCGGCGGGCCACGAAGAAGAGCACCGCGCCCAGGGCCAGCAGGGCCAGCGCGCCCGCGGCGATGCCGCCGGCCGCCACACCGGTCACCGGCAGGCCGGGCTCCTCGCCACCGGCGCCACCGCCGCCGCAGGTGCCCTCGGGGGCGTAGACGGCCTCCATCTCCATGTCCAGGTCGGGCAGCGTCACGAGCGCGGTGTCGTCCTTACCGGCCGTGAAGGTCACGGTCTCGGACTTGCCCGGCTGGACCGTACGGCTCTCGGTCTTGTCGCCGTAGGTGAACTCCACCTTGACCGGCAGGCCACCCTCGGGGTTGCTCGCCGTCAGGCTGAAGTTCTTGCAGTCGGCCTTGGTGGTGATCTCCGGCAGCGGGCAGTCCTCGGGGCGCTCCCACGAGTACGTGCCGCCCTCGATCACCTTGCCGTCGACCAGCACCTCGACCTTGCCGGCGTTCTCGGCGGGCACCACCGTGCTGTTGTCGGCCTTGCCGGCCTCGACGGTGACCTTCTTGGACCAGCCGTTCTCGCCCTTGACCTCGAACTCGACGGGGTACTTGCCGTCCTTGCCGTCGTTGCTCAGCGACACCGTGACCGTGCCGTCGCAGTTGGACGCGAAGGTCGACGCCGGGGTGGTGCAGCTCTTGTCGCCGCCGTTGTACCAGCCCTGCGGGCCGTTCGACCGGTTGCCCGGGGCGCCGGGGGAGCCGAGCTTCTTGTCGCCGTAGCGCGGGCCGCCCTCGGTGATCTCCTCGATGACCTCGTCCTTGCCGCCCCAGATCAGGTCCACCTGGGTGTGGCAGTTCGGGATCTCGACGTTCAGCTCGATTTCCTTCTTGTCACCGCTGATCGTGTCGGTGTCCGGCGTGCCGTAGACGTACTGCGGGGTGGCGAACTGCGGCCGCGGCGCGAAGTACGAGACCAGCGTGAACGGCTGCTCGCTGCCCTCGCAGAGCGGCAGGTCACCGTCGAGCTTGACGGTCGCGGTGCCCTTCGGCCCGTCGAAGGTGTGGCTGTAGCTCGCCTTGCTGGCGTCCACGCACTTCGGGGCCGGCGCGCACGGCCGGTCGACGGGCAGCGTGATGCTCCCGTCGTTGGTGGCCTCCTGGCCGTTCTTCTTCCAGAGGGCGTGCACGATGAGCTTGGCGCTCGCCGTGTCGCTGGGCACGCGCTGCACGGCACGGATCTTGCCGCCCTTGGGGATGACGGCGCCCTGGAGCGGCTTCGTCGAGTCCGACCGCAGGTTCACCGGGGTGTTCGGCTCGGCCGTCACGGTCTGCAGGGTCGCGGCCTTGTCGGTCTCGCTGTTCTCGACCGTCCAGGTGATGACCCGCTCGCCGGCGAGCTGGTCGCACGAGACCTTGGCGGTGATGGTGGTGTGGTGCGCGCTGGCGGGGCCGGCCACCGCGACGGCCCCGGTGAGGCCGAGCAGGGCGGCCCCCAGGACTGCCAGCGGCCGCCGCAGCGACAGCTTGGTACGGATCACGCGTACTCCCGGGGTGAAAGAAGCGTTCGGGGGTGTCGGCGTCGGGAGGATGGTCGGACGGTCGCTCACGAGCGCCGCGCGTCCGTTGCGAGCCTCCCCGTCGCCGCGGCCGGTCTTGCGTTCACCGGCACCGGCAGACCCTAGCGAGATAGTTGTCGTCGTTACAGCGCTCAGGATCCGCTAAGACTGATGTTATGAATGTGAGATCATTGATATACGTTCGGTGATCGACTAGTCGCGGTCGCGGCATCGACCGGGGCGGACGCGGGCACCGGCCGGTCGCGTAGCGTCGGGGCATGAGCAGGAGGACACGGTGACCCGGATCGTGGCCGGGACGCTCGGCGGGCGCCGGATCGCCGCGCCACCGGGCGCGGGCACCCGGCCCACCTCCGACCGCGTGCGGGAGGCGTTGTTCAGCGCCGTGCAGGCCGAGGTCGAGTTGTCCGGCGCCCGGTTCGCCGACCTGTACGCCGGTTCCGGCGCGGTCGGGCTGGAGGCGCTCTCCCGCGGCGCCGACCACGTGCTGCTGGTCGAGTCCGATCCGCGGGCGGCCCGGGTCATCCGGGAGAACATGGCGGCGCTCCGCGTCGCCCCCGCCGCCCGCCTGGTCACCGGCAGGGTCGCCACGGTGCTGGCCGGTGGGCCGGACGGCGGGCCGTACGACGTGGTCTTCGCCGACCCCCCGTACGCGCTGCCGGACGAGGAGATCACCGGCCTGCTGACCGCGCTCGTAGAGCACGACTGGCTGGCGCCGGACGCGCTCGTGGTGGTGGAACGGTCCAGCCGGGGTGACCCGCTCGCCTGGGTGCCAGGGGTCACCGGGGAGCGCAGTCGCCGTTACGGGGAGACCACCCTTTGGTACGGTCGCCGATCATGAGACGTGCGGTGTGTCCCGGTTCCTTCGATCCGGTCACCAACGGACACCTCGACATCATCGGCCGGGCCAGCCGGCTGTTCGACGAGGTGATCGTCGGCGTGCTGGTGAACCAGTCGAAGAGCGGCCTGTTCACGGTCGAGGAGCGGATCGACATGCTCCGTGAGGTGACCGCCTCGTACGACAACGTCCGGGTGGAGTCGTTCCGCGGGCTGCTCGTGGACTTCTGCCGCGCGCAGCACGCGAGCGTCCTGATCAAGGGTCTGCGGGCGGTCAGCGACTTCGACTACGAACTCCAGATGGCGCAGATGAACATCGGGCTCGCCGGGGTCGAGACGCTGTTCATGCCCACCAACCCGCTCTACTCGTTCCTCTCCTCCAGCCTGGTGAAGGACGTGGCGAAGTGGGGCGGCGACGTCTCGCCGCACGTACCCGACCGGGTGCGCACCGAACTCCAGGCCCGCCTGTCCCCACCCCCCCGCTCCTAAACCCCCACCCCCACTCCCACCCCCCTCGCGCGCTCCCTCCCCTCTCCCTCCCGCGATCTTGCAGTTTTGGCCCCTGGGTTGTCCTGGTACGGGCGATATGTCGGGGCGGAAAGTGCAAGATCGCGGGGGAGAGGGGGCTGTGCGACGCGCCGGGGGGACCGGGGGAGGGACCCGTGGCCGGGTGCACGCGATGATGGACGGAGCGGGAAACCGGCCGGAGCCCGCATCATGTAGGTCGGCCGACGAACGACAGGAGTGAGGTACCGGTGGACCCGCTCGATCGCATCGACGAACTGATCGCCATGGTGGAGACGGCGCGGTCCGTCCCGATGTCGCGTAACAACTGCATGCTCGACCGGGGCGAGGTGATCGCGGCCCTGGACGAGTTGCGCGCCGAACTCCCCGCCGACCTGCGCCGGGCCGCCGCCCTGCTCGAGGAGCGCGACAAGATCATGGAGGCCGGCAAGCGCGAGGCCGACCGGATCATCAGCGAGGGTGAGGCGGAACACGCCCGCCTCGTCTCGGTGAACGAGATCACGGTCTCCGCCGAGCACGAGGGCGCCCGGATCATCGCCGAGGCGCGGGCCGAGGCCCAGCGGCTGCGGGAGGAGGTCGACGACTACGTCGACACCGCCCTGGCCAACTTCGAGCAGTTCCTCACCCGGGCGCTCGCCTCGATAGAGCGCGGCCGCGACAAGATGCACGCGCTGCGCGAGATCGGGACCTTCGCCGGTGACGAGGCGGAACGCCCGCTACCCTTCTGAGCGGCACCAGCAGCCGACGCGCGGAGGCGGGGCGCGCGCCCCCGGTTCGACGGTCGGGCGGTCGTCCAGGTAACCTCGTTTGTCGGCCTCTCACCGGCCGGAGTCTGACTATGCCCAAACACTCGCCAAGCCCACTCAATCCCAGGTCGCCGCTGGTCCTCGACACGAGAGACCTGCCGCGTCGGCCTGGCGCGTTGCGTACGGTCAAGCGGGTCGTGCCGGCACCGGCGGACCTCGGCGTGGAGTTGATCGGCGTGCCGGAGGGTGCGGACCTCGACCTCGACCTGAGGCTGGAGTCGGTGTCCGAGGGCGTACTCGTCTCCGGGACCGTCAGCGGTCCCGTCCGGGGCGAGTGCAGCCGCTGCCTGCGCGAGATCAACGACTCGGTGGCCGTGCGGATCCAGGAGCTGTACGCGTACGAGAACAGCACCACGGACACCACGACCGACGAGGACGAGGTGGGCCGGATGCAGGGCGATCTGATCGACCTGGAGCCGGCACTGCGGGACGCGGTGGTGCTCACGCTGCCGACCAACCCGCTCTGCCGGGAGGACTGCCCAGGCCTGTGCCCCGAGTGTGGGGTGCACTGGGACGATCTGCCGGCCGACCACAGCCACCAGCAGATCGACCCGCGATGGGCGAGCCTGTCGCAACTGACCCGTAAAGAGGAGTAAGAACCGTGGCCGTCCCCAAGCGCAAGATGTCGCGCAGCAACACCCGGTCCCGCCGGGCGCAGTGGAAGACCGCGGCGGTCGCGACCGTGGCGTGCCCGCAGTGCAAGTCCCCGAAGCTGCCGCACGCCGCCTGCTCCGTCTGCGGCACGTACAACGGCCGTCAGGTCCTCGAGGTCTGACCTGGACGCCGAGTGACGCTCCCGACCCCTGGTCGGGCGGCGCGCGCACCCTGGCATTCGCCCGGTGCCCCGGCTCCCTCCGACGCCGGCCGGCCCGATCCGGCCGCCGTCCCGGTGGAGCCGGGCACCGCGCGGATCGCCGTTGACCTCCTCGGCGGGGACGACGCTCCCGCCGTCGTGGTTGACGGCGCTCTGCGGGCCCTGCGCGCCGATCCGGACCTGCACCTGCTGCTCGTCGGCCCCCCTGAGTTCGCCGACGCGCTGATCGGTGCCCTCGACCCGGTCCACCGGGCCCGGATCACGGTGCGGCCCGTGCGCGACGCGGTCGGCATGGCCGACCACCCGAGCGCCGCGCGTGCGGAGAGCACGGTCCGCGCCGCCGTGGCCGCCGTACGCGACGGCACCGCCGACGCCCTGCTCTCCGCCGGTTCGACCGGCGCCACGGTCACCGCCGCCGCGCTCGGTCTCGGCCGCTGGCCGCACGTCCGGCGACCGGCCCTCGTGGCCACCCTGCCGGCGGTCGCCGGCCCTGTGGTGCTGCTCGACGTCGGCGGCTCCCTGGAACCCCGTCCAGCCACCCTCGCCCGTCACGCCGTGCTCGGCGCCGCCTACGCGTCCGTGGCGCACGCCGTCGCCGCGCCCCGGGTGGGACTGCTCTCGGTGGGCGTCGAGGCGGGCAAGGGCGACCGGGTCCGCCGGGCCGCCGATCCGGTGCTCGCCGCCGAACCCCTGCCCTGCGGCGCCCGCTACGTCGGTCTCGTCGAGGGCTACGACGTCTCGCTCGGCGCGCGCGCCGACGTCGTGGTCACCGACGGGTTCACCGGTAACGTGCTGCTCAAGGCCGTCGAGGGTGCGTACGCGATGGCCGGCGGTCCCCCCGCCAGCGGCGGCGCCCCCCGCGGCGCGGCCCTGCTGGGCGTCGGCGGCACCGTGGTGGTCTGCCACGGCGCCGCCGGTGCCGACGACGTCGCCTCCGGCATCGCCCTCGCCGCCCACCTGTGGCGGCGCCGCGCCATCGACCAGGTCGTCGCGCTGCTCGCCGGTCACACGCCGGCGGGTCACGACCACACCATCGACACCGAGGTAACCACACCATGAGCAACGACAAGCGGCGGCGGGCCTCCGTCGGTCACCTCGAGGCCGCGTTCGGCGTGTCGCTCGACCCCGCGCTGCTGGAGCGCGCGCTGACACACCGCTCGTACGCGTACGAGAACGGTGGCCTGCCCACGAACGAGCGGCTCGAGTTCCTGGGTGACTCGGTCCTCGGCGTGGTGATCACCACGGCGCTCTTCCACAACCACCCGGACCTGCCCGAGGGGCAGCTCGCCAAGTTGCGGGCCAGCGTGGTCAACATGCGCGCCCTGGCCGACGTGGCGCGCGGGCTCGGCCCCGAGGGGCTCGGCGCGTACCTGCTGCTCGGCAAGGGCGAGGAGACCACCGGTGGCCGGGACAAGGCGAGCATCCTCGCCGACACGCTCGAGGCACTGCTCGGAGCGATCTACCTCCAGTACGGCCTGGACACCGCCTCCATCGTGATCCACCGGCTCTTCGACCCGCTGATGGCCGAGTCGGCCGGCCGGGGTGCCGCGCTGGACTGGAAGACCAGCCTCCAGGAGCTGACGGCGGCCCTCGGGCTCGGTGTGCCCGAGTACCGGATCGAGGGCACCGGCCCGGACCACCTGAAGACCTTCACGGCCTGGGTGGTGGTCGCCGGCAACCGGTACGGCGGCGCCGAGGGGCGGAGCAAGAAGGAGGCCGAGCAGCGGGCCGCGGAGGCGGCCTGGCGGACCCTCACCGAGCAGGCGGAGCAGAGCGCGCAGGGCGACGGCGGCGTCACCCCGGCCCAGGCCGCGGGCGCCACCGGCAACGGCACCGGCGCGAAGCACGCCGCGACCGCGAACCCGGCCGGCGCGCCGACCGCGAACCCGGCTGGCACGACCGCCACCGACCCGGCCGGCGGCGCCGTGGCGGGCGACGCCGGCGCCAGCGACGTGGGCTCGGCCCGTGCCTGAGCTGCCCGAGGTCGAGACCATCCGGCAGGGGCTCGCCCAGTGGGTGGTCGGCCGGCGGATCGACTCGGTCGAGGTACGGCACCCGCGTGCGGTGCGCCGGCACGCCCCCGGTGACGCGCACTTCGCCGACGTGCTGGCCGGCCGGACGGTGCTCGACGTGCGCCGCCGGGGCAAGTACCTGTGGCTGCCGCTGGACAGCGGCGACGCGGTGGTCGGGCACCTCGGCATGTCCGGCCAGCTGCTGATGCAACCGGCCGACGCGCCCGACGAGACGCACCTGCGGGTGCGGTTCCGGTTCGCCGACGACGGCCCGCAGCTGCGCTTCGTCGACCAGCGCACGTTCGGCGGTCTCGCGGTGAGCGAGGGCGGCGCGGAGTTGCCCGCGGAGATCGCCCACATCGCCCGGGACCCGATGGACCCCGAGTTCTCCGACGTGGCGTTCGTGGCCGCGCTGCGCCGCCGGCGTACCGAGGTCAAGCGGGCTCTGCTCGACCAGACGCTGATCTCCGGGGTCGGCAACATCTACGCCGACGAGGCGCTCTGGCGGGCCCGGCTGCACGGCGCACGGCCCACCGACACGCTCACCAGACCGGCGGCGCAGCGGCTGCTCGGGCACGTCCGGGACGTGCTCTCGGAGGCCATCCGGTCCGGCGGCACGAGCTTCGACGCCCTCTACGTCAACGTGAACGGGGAGAGCGGGTACTTCGAACGGTCCCTCAACGTCTACGGCCGCGAGGGCGAGCCGTGCCGGCGGTGCGGCGCGCCGATCCGTCGCGAGCCGTTCATGAACCGGTCGTCGTACAGCTGCCCGCGCTGCCAGCCCCGGCCCCGGGGGTCGCTTCGGGGATGACCCCGAGCCGCGTCGGGGGTGGACCCGGCGCGTCGGGCCCGGACGCTCCGGTACGGACCCGGGTGAGCCATCCGTTCGGCGGAGTGCCGGTGCCCGTCCGGCCGTCCGGGTCGGACGGCGCGGTTCCGGGGCGGTCCGGGGAGGCTCCCCGATGTCGCCGCCACGTCGCGTCCCTAACGTCAGCACCGTTGACACGGGCTTGACGGAGACGGGGGAACCGGCAATGGGGGCCAGACCGGTGACGGTGCGGTTGGCGCGCTGGAGCGCCGAGCATCCGTGGCGCGCCATCGCGCTGTGGGTGGTGTTCGTGGCGGTGTGCTTCGTGGGGGGCACCGCCGCCGGCCTCAACGAGGCCACCGACTCTGACCAGGCGATCGGTGAGTCCGGTCGGGCCGGGCTGATCGCGGACGCCGGCGACTTCCACGACCCGGCGGTCGAGAACGTCCTCATCACCGCGCGGTCCGGCAGCCTGGACCAGGCCGCCGCGAAGGCGGCGGCCGACGACGCCGCGGACCGGCTGCGCGGCGTGACGG
This sequence comes from Micromonospora costi, assembly GCF_003626655.1. Lineage (GTDB taxonomy): Bacteria > Actinomycetota > Actinomycetes > Mycobacteriales > Micromonosporaceae > Micromonospora > Micromonospora costi. The sequence continues at coordinate 1,126,609 of NZ_RBAN01000001.1, read as the reverse complement.
GGGTCGCCGCGGTAGGGCAGCCGGTGCCGGCGCGGGACGGGTCGGCGCTGCTGCTGCCCATCACCATGTCCGGTGACCCGGAGACGGCGGCGGACCGCGTGCAGCCGCTGCGCGACGCCACCGCCGGCGTGCAGGACGCCCACCCGCAGCTACGGGTGGAGCAGGTCGGCGGACCGTCGATCAACAAGGCGCTGGACGACACCCTCGGCGGGGACTTCAAGCGCGCCGAGCTGCTGAGCCTGCCCGTCACCCTCGCCATCCTGATCATCGCCTTCGGCGCCCTGATCGCAGCCGGCGTGCCGGTGCTGCTCGCGCTCTCCTCGGTGGCCGCCGCCATGGGGCTCTCGACCCTCGCGTCCCACCTGGTGCCGGCCACCGACGTCACGGCCAGCGTCATCCTGCTCATCGGCATGGCCGTCGGCGTGGACTACTCGCTGTTCTACGTGCGCCGGGAACGGGAGGAACGGGCGAAGGGCCGCTCCGGGCTGGACGCCGTGGAGATCGCCGCGGAGACGTCCGGCCACGCCGTGGTGGTCTCCGGGTTCGCCGTGATCATCTCGATGGCCGGGCTGCTCCTCGCCAACGACGCCGTCTTCTCGTCCCTCGCCGTGGGCTCGATCCTCGTGGTGGCGGTCGCCGTGACCGGCTCGCTGACCGTCCTGCCCGCCGTGCTGGCCAAGCTCGGTCGCTGGGTCGACCGGCCCCGCGTGCCGGTGCTGTGGCGGTTGACCGCGCCGCGTACCGGCCGGCACGGCCAGCCGGCGTCACCGCGGCTGTGGCCCGCGCTGCTGCGCCCCGCGCTGCGGGCACCGGTGCCCACGCTGGTGATCGCGGTCGGCCTGCTGCTGGCCCTCGCCGCGCCCGCGCTCGGCATGAAGCTGAAGTTCCCCGGCATGGAGGATCTGCCCCGCAGCACCCCGGCCATGCAGGCGTACGACCGGCTGACCGCGGCCTTCCCGAGCAACGGCACGAGCCACCTGGTGGCGGTGCAGGCGCCGGCCGCCGAGGCGGAGCGGGTCCGCGCCGCGCTGACCGACCTTGCCGGCCGCGCCGGTGGCGACCCGCTCTTCGCCCCGGTGGAGGCGGACGGCCCGAAGATCCGGGTGTCGGACGACCGGCGGGTGACCGTGCTGGACGTCGCCACGCCGTACGCCAGCCGGGACGACAGGGCCGTCGACTCCCTGCACAAGCTGCGCGACGAGCTGGTGCCGGCGGAGCTGCGCGGGATACCCGGCGTCGAGTACGCGGTGGGCGGCGGCGTCGCGGCCAGCGAGGACTACGCGAAGCACGTCTGGGAGAAGCTGCCGATCGTGATGGGCTTCGTGCTCCTGCTCACCTTCCTGGTGATGGCGTTCACGTTCCGCTCGGTGGTGGTGGCGGTCAGCTCGATCGTGCTGAACCTGCTCTCCGCCGGCGCCTCGTACGGCCTCCTGGTGCTCGTCTTCCAGGGTGGCTGGGCGGACGACCTGCTGAACTTCACCTCGATGGACGCGATCGTGTCCTGGCTGCCGCTCTTCCTGTTCGTGGTGCTGTTCGGCCTGTCGATGGACTACCACGTGTTCGTGGTCAGCCGGATCCGCGAGGGCATCCGTGCCGGGATGTCGAACCGCGAGGCGGTCGCGTACGGCATCACGTCCTCGGCCGGCGTGGTGAGCAGCGCGGCGCTCGTCATGGTCGGCGTCTTCTCGATCTTCGCGACGCTGAGCACCATCGACATGAAGCAGCTCGGTATCGGCCTCGCGGCGGCGATCCTGCTCGACGCCACCATCATCCGGGCCGTGGTCCTGCCGTCTCTCATGACCCTGCTCGGCGACGCGAACTGGTGGGCGCCCCGCTTCCTGCGCGGCCGTCCCGCCGCGACGCGGATCGACCCGCCGGAGCCCGAGCGGGAGCTGGTCGGCGTCCGCTGAGCCGTCGGTCCGGGCCGGTCCGCACGCCGCGTGCGGGCCGGCCCGACCCGCGCTCACGACGCCGGGCCCGCCGGGGTGCGGTAATCCGCCGGCAGCCGGCAGCCGGCAGCCGGCAGCCGGCAGCCGCCGGTCGGGCCGCGTCGGGGGCGGTCCCGACCGACGCGGCCGGCGTCCGGCGTGCCGGCGAGGATTGACGGGACGCGCGGCGGGGCATGTGCCCGACCATGGACGAGCAGCGCACCCGGAGGCCCGGGCCGAGGGCCGCTTGCTGGAGGATCTCGCCACGCCGCTCAGCGCCGAGGCGGCCGGGGTTCCGGCACCGCGCGGCCCCAACACCGCGGCGCCCGCCCCGGGAGTGGCCGCCGGCTGACCGCCCGGCGTCCAGCGCGCCGCCCCCGCCCCGACCTCCGGCGGGGGCGGCGCCCTGTCCGGGGTACGCGGGCGCCGGCTCAGAGCAGCGGGCAGGTCTCCCGCCAGGCGTCGAGGGTGCGCTGCTTGCGGGCGGACGCGAAGCCGTAACCGACCGTGGTGACGCAGAAGTCGGCGGTCGAGCCCGTGTACTCGACGTGGAAGACCGGCTTGCCGGCGTCCACGAACGGCAGCAGCTTCGCGCACTGGCCCAGCCGGACGCACTCCTCGTTGACCGCGAAGTCGAAGTCGGGCGCGAGCGCGGCGACCTGCGGCACGTCGTTCATCAGCCCCGGTGAGAGGCTCAGCGACCGGGCGAGCCGGGCCAGCCGCCGGTTGAAGAGCAGCTGGTCGTCGAAGCTCACGGGGAAGCCCGACCGGTGCAGGTACGCGTCCGCGTCGGCCAGCGCCACCGCGCCGAAACCCTTGCCGCGGCAGAGCCGGAACCGGTCGGCCAGCGCCGGCTCCAGCGCGTCCCAGCGCCGTACGTCCAGCCAGCGGCTCTGCGGACGCCGACCCGCCGCGCCGAGGACGCCGGCCGGGAAACGGCTCGCGTCGGGGTCGTCCGGCACCACCGATCCGACGTACACCTGGCAGACCAGGCGCCGGTCCCGGGCACGCAGGACCGAGGTCTCCGCCGTGGTGGTGCGCACCGGGTCGAGCAGGAACACGTCCGCGTCCACGTCGGTGTCGAGTCGCCCGGTGACCTGCCACTGCCACTGCCAGTGGCGGGCCGACGCGGGCGGCCACGGGGTCGGGGCCCCGGGCGCGGTCACGTCCACCCGGCAGCCGTACGCCGGGACGAGCAGGACCAGCACGGCGCCGGCGGCCAGCGCGCGGCGCAGCCGGACGGCGCGTGGCCGCAGCCGGATCCGCATCGGCAGCTCCCGGGTCCCGGACGGCGCCCCGCCGCCCGCACCGGCACGCCGCCCCCACGCCGGCGTGCCTCACCCGTGAAACGAGCGCGGACCGGCCGACGACTCGCCGGGTCAGCGCGGCGTGGCGAAGTCCTGGGTCCAGTACGGCCCGTTGCTGCTCGCGATCCCCACACCGATCTCGGTGAACGCGCAGTTCAGGATGTTGGCGCGGTGCCCGGAGCTGTTCATCCAGGCGTCCATGACGGCGGCCGGGGTCTTCTGGTTCCAGGCCACGTTCTCGCCGTAGGTACGCCACTCGTACCCGACCCGCTCGATCCGGTCGCCGGGGTCGCTGCCGTCACTGCCGTCGTGCGACATGTTCTGGTGATCGGCCTGGTCCTGGCTGTGCCGCTGGGCCGCGGTCATCAGCTTGTCGTCAATGCTCACCGGGTTGCAGCCGGCCTTGGCCCGCTCGGCGTTGACCAGGTCGACCACCTCGCGCGCCTGTGCGCTCACGCCGGAGGTGGTTGCGCTGGGCGCCTTGGTCGTGCCGCCGGTGGTCGGCGCGGCGCTGCGCTCGGTGCGCCGCGACGGCGCGGTGGTTCGCGACGGCGCCGGGGTGGGCCGGGTCGTCCGGGTCGCGGACGGGCTGGGCCGGACAGTGCTCGGAGAGGCGGTGGGGGAGGGGGCGGTCAGCGCCTCGGCCGGCGACTCGTCGGTGGGAACCGCCGGCGCGGCCGCGACGGTGTCGTCGACCGCGCTCGGGTCGCCGGGCGCACCGTCGTCGCCGGGCATGGCGAGCGCCCCGACGCCGAGGCTCACCACGAGGGTGGCCGCCGCGGCAGCGCCCCCGATGACCAGCGGCCGGGGGATCCGGCGCCGGGACCGGTGCCGTCCCTCGGCGCCGCCCTGCCCGGCGGCCTCGGCGCGCTGCCCGTACGGCTCACCCGGCCGTCCGGCGTCACGGGAGGGCACCGGGTACATCGGCGCGGTGGCGTCGACGGCGTGCAGCGCGCCCGTGGCCGCCTCGTCGTCCCACCCGCCGTGCCGCGGCCCGTACGCCGGGCTCCCCCCGGTGTACGGGCCGGCCCAGCCGCCGGCCGAACTGCCGGCCTCGCCGGCCCAGCCGCCGCCGGTCGACTCGCCGGCCCAGCCGCCGCCGGTCGACTCGCCGGCCCAGCCGCCGCCGGCCTCGCCGGCCCGGCCGCCCTCGGACGGCCAGGACGTGCCCGCACCGTCGTCGGGACGTGCCGTGGGCCGGTCCGCCGGCCACCCGCCGGAACCATACGGGTGGCCGGCGGACCGGGGACGGGCCTCCTCGTCGGCCCAGCCACCGGTGGGGAGGTCCCGGTGGTGGCCGCCGGTCGGCTGCCCGTCGCGTGGTGCCGGCTCGTCATGCCGGCCGGTCAGGTCGTCGTGCCACGCCTCCGCCGCCGGGTCGGGCCGCCCCGTGTCGGTCGACCGGTCGGCGTGCCGTTCGTCCGCGTCGTGACGCCACACGCCGGTCGGCTGGTCGCGCCACGTGTCGGCGGGCTCGTCGGGGTCGTCGCCGAACAGGTAGGCCGACCGCGGTGCCGGACGGTCGGTCAGCCAGGCCGGTTCGCCGGTCGGTTGCTCCGGGCGCCGGGTCGCGCCGTCCGGGTCGTTCGGGTCGGTCCAGCCGTACACGCCTCAGCCTCCAGGGGGTCGGTTGCGGGCCGGCAAGACGCTACGGGCGCGCCGCGACCTGCGGCAACGTGGCTAAGAAAGAGTTAAGGGGAAGTCGGACGCTCGGGTGCGGACTTCCCGTCAACGCGGGCGTAGAGTTAGGGGGTCCGGACAGAGCGTGTCCGTGCCTCCTGGCAGCCCCCCGGCGAGTGGGCAGGTAGACGTGGAGATGATCTACGGCCTGCGGGAACTTGACGAAGGGGGGTTTGCGGCTCAATATATAGGTGTCGCCAGTCGCGCCCGGCCATGCCCAGATACAGCTGGAATGGCAGTCGCGAACACGTGGGCGCGCGTTGGCCGGCCTTTCCGGCAGCGCATATCAAGGAGTCAACATGGCGAAGGCCCTCTACGGCCACGTAGGTGCAGCGCCCGACCGGCGTCTGCTCGACGAGGTCACCCGACTGCGTGCCAGGGTTCAGGCACTGGAGTTCGAGCTCACGCGGGTGCGTGCCGAGAACGATCGGCTCGCGGCCGCCGCGGCGGAGGCGGACGATCTGCTCCGGCTCGCCGAGCCCGCGCTGACCTGATCTCCGCGTCGGAAAACTGAATCGCACCACGCAGAAAACGCGCGCCGACACCTGTGTGCCGGCGCGCAGCTTTGTCTTCACGCGCCTTTCCGGCAGCCATTCTTTGATCTTGTCGTGATCCGGACCGGAAGTGCGCCGGCGCTATCGCCGAAATCGTCGCCGCGAACCCGGTCGTGAACGGCACGCGCCTTTGCCGGGGCGTAGTGACCAGCCGTTCCGGAAACCGACCCTCGGCCCCCGCCGGCGACGTACGGGGCGGGTCGCGTACCGGCCCCCGGGGCAACCCGGGTTAGTCTGCGGGATCAGCAGGTGCGCAGCCGGCGACGGCACGGCGGCCACCGGACGAGGATCGAGAAGGTGCATCTCAAGAGCCTGACGGTGAAGGGCTTCAAGTCCTTCGCCTCCGCGACGACGCTCAAGCTGGAGCCCGGGATCACCTGCGTGGTCGGCCCGAACGGCTCCGGCAAGTCCAACGTCGTCGACGCCATCGCCTGGGTGCTCGGCGAGCAGGGCGCCAAGGCCCTGCGCGGCGGCAAGATGGAGGACGTCATCTTCGCGGGCACCGCGGGCCGGGCGCCGCTGGGCCGCGCCGAGGTCACGCTGACCATCGACAACACCGACGGCGCGCTGCCCATCGAGTACACCGAGGTGTCGATCACCCGCCGGATGTTCCGTTCCGGCGAGAGCGAGTACGAGATCAACGGCAACTCGTGCCGGCTGCTCGACATCCAGGAGCTGCTGTCGGACTCCGGCATCGGCCGGGAGATGCACATCATCGTCGGCCAGGGCCGGCTCGACGGCATGCTGCACGCCAAGCCGGAGGACCGGCGCGCCTTCATCGAGGAGGCGGCCGGCGTCCTCAAGCACCGCAAGCGCAAGGAGAAGGCGCTGCGGAAGCTCGACGCGATGCAGACGAACCTCGACCGGCTCACCGACCTCACCACGGAACTGCGCCGCCAGCTCAAGCCGCTCGGCCGGCAGGCCGAGGTGGCCCGCCGGGCCGCGGCCATCCAGGCCAACCTGCGCGACGCCCGCCTGCGGCTGCTCGCCGACGACCTGGCCACCCTGCGCGCCACCCTCGACAAGGAGATCGCCGACGAGACCGCGGTGCGGGAGCGGCGCGAGCAGGTCGAGGCCGAGTACGGCGAGGTGCAGCGCCGCCTCGGTGAGCTGGAGGCCGCCCTCGCCGAGGACGCCCCGCTGCTCGCCGCCGCGCAGGACACCTGGTACCGGCTCTCCGCCCTCCAGGAGCGGTTCCGCTCGATCGAACAGCTCGCCCGGGAGCGGCTGCGCCACCTCAGCGCGACGCCCGACGACGAGCGGCCCGGGCGCGACCCGGACCAGTTGGAGGCCGAGGCCGAGCGGGTGCGCGAGCAGGAGGAGGAACTGCGCGCCGCGCTCACCGACGACCAGATCCGCCTCGCCGAGGCCGTCGAGCACCGCCAGGAGCTGGAACGCCAGCTCGCCGCCGCCGAGCGTGAACTGGTCGCCGCCGCGAAGGCCATCGCGGACCGGCGGGAGGGGCTGGCCCGGCTCACCGGCCAGGTGAACTCGGCGCGGGCCCGCACCACGAGCGCCGGCGAGGAGATCGAGCGGCTCGCGGCCGCGCACACCGACGCGCTGGGCCGGGCCGAGAAGGCCCAGGCCGACCTCGACGCGGTGGCCGCCCAGTCCACCGAGGCGGACCGGGACAACGCCGACCTGGACGAGCGGCACGCCGAGGCGGTAGCCGTGCACGAGCGGGCCCAGGCGGCCGTACGCTCCCTCTCCGACGCCGAGCGGGCCGCGGAGAAGGACGCCGCCACCTGGAAGGCCCGCGAGGAGGCGCTCGCCCTCGGCCTGCGCCGCAAGGACGGGGCCGGCGCCCTGCTGGTCCGTGCCGGCGACGTGCCCGGCCTGCTCGGCAGCCTCTCCGGGCTGCTCACGGTCGCGCCGGGGCACGAGGCCGCGCTCGCCGCGGCGCTCGGCGGCCTGGCCGACGCGGTCGCGGTGACCGGCGTCGACGAGGCGGTCGAGGCGATGCGGCTGCTGAAGATCTCCGACGCCGGGCGGGCCGGCCTGCTCGTCGGCAGCCCCGCCGGCCCCGGCATGGACGGCCCGGCGGACGCGCTGCGCCCGAAGCTGCCCGACGGCGCGCGCTGGGCACCGGACCTGGTGGAGTGCGCCGAGCAGCTGCGGCCGGCCGTGCACCGGGCACTGCGCGACGTGGTGCTCGTCGACGATCTCGCGGCCGCCGCCGAGTTGGTGGGCGACAACCCGGAGCTGCGGGCGGTCACGCCGGACGGCGACGTGGTGGGGGCGTACGCGGCGGCCGGCGGTTCGGCGAAGGCGCCCAGCTTCATCGAGGTGCAGGCCGCCGTCGAGGAGGCGCGGGCCAACCGGATCACGGCCGAGCGGACGGCCGCGGAGCTGCGCGAGCAGTTGGTGGAGGCGCGGGCCGAGGTGGCCGCCGCCAAGGACGCGGTGCAGCATGCGGCCGCCGCCAAGCGGGAGGCGGAGAGCCACCGCAACGCGGCCGCGCGGCGGCTGGCCGAGCTGGGTGCGGCGGCCCGGTCGGCGAAGGCCGAGACCGAGCGGCTCGGGGAATCCCGGGCGCGCGCGGAGGCCGCCCGGGAACGGGACCTCGCGACCCTGGCCGAGCTGGAGGAGCGGCTGCGACTGGCCGAGGAGACGCCCGTCGACGCCGAGCCGTCCACCGAGGAACGCGACCAGCTCGCCGCGATGGTGCCGCAGGCCCGGCAGAACGAGATGGAGGTCCGGCTGGCGGTGCGTACCGCCGAGGAGCGGGTCTCGTCGATCGCCGGCCGGGCCGACTCGCTGCGCCGGCAGGCGTCCGCGGAGCGGGCGGCGCGGGAGCGTGCCGCGGCCCGGCGTGCCGCGCGGACGCGGGGCGCGGCCATCGCGCGGGCCGTCGCGGGCGGCGCGCGGGAGGCCCTCACCCGGCTGACCACGTCCATCGCCACCGCCGAGGAGCAGCGGGACGAGGTGGCGCGGGAGCGCGCCGCGCGGGAGGCCGAGCTCCAGGAGGTACGCGGCGCGGCCAAGCGGCTCGGTGCCGAGCTGGAGCGGTTGACCAGCCAGGTGCACCGCGACGAGGTGGCCCGCGCCGAGCAGCGGCTGCGTATCGAGCAGCTGGAGGCGAAGGCGGCCGAGGACTTCGGCCTGGACGTGGAGACGCTGGTCGCCGAGTACGGCCCGACCCAACCCGTCCCGCCCACCCAGGCCGACGTCGCGGCCGCCGAGCGGGACGGCCTGCCGGTGCCGGAGCCGGTGCGCTACGAGCGTCCCGTGCAGGAGAAGCGGGCCGCCAAGGCCGAACGCGAGCTGGCCCTGCTCGGCAAGGTGAACCCCCTCGCGCTGGAGGAGTTCGCGGCCCTGGAGGAGCGCTACAAGTTCCTCTCCGAGCAGCTGGAGGACCTGAAGGCCACCCGCCGGGACCTGCTGACCGTCGTCAAGGACGTCAACGACCGGATCCTGGAGGTCTTCGCGAGCGCGTTCGCCGACACCGCGCGCGAGTTCGAGCAGGTCTTCGAAGTCCTCTTCCCGGGCGGCGAGGGGCGGCTGGTGCTCACCGACCCGGACGACCTGCTCACCACCGGCGTGGAGGTCGAGGCCCGGCCCCCGGGCAAGAAGATCAAGCGTCTGTCGCTGCTCTCCGGCGGCGAGCGGTCGCTCACCGCGGTGGCCATGCTCGTGGCGATCTTCCGCGCGCGGCCCAGCCCGTTCTACATCATGGACGAGGTGGAGGCGGCGCTCGACGACGTGAACCTGGGCCGGCTCATCACGCTCCTGGCGCAACTGCGGGAGAAGAGCCAGCTGATCGTCATCACGCACCAGAAGCGGACCATGGAGGTCGCCGACGCGCTGTACGGGGTGACCATGCGGGGCGGGGTCACCCAGGTGATCAGCCAGCGGCTCAACCGGGCCGCGGAGGACGGGCAGGAGAGGGACGAGTGAGTCGGGAACGGGCGACGGCGCTGCTGGTGGACTTCGACGGTGTGCTGCGCCGGTGGGACCCGGCGGTGGCCGCCGGCGTCGAGCGGCGCTACGGCCTCGCCGAGGGCGTGCTCACCGAGATCGCGATGCAGTGGGGGCGGCTCCAGCCCGTGCTCACCGGCCAGGTGAGCCACGCCGACTGGATGACCAGCGTGGTCGACGCGCTGGCCGACCCCGCCGGCGGCGCCGAGCGGGCCCGGGCCGCCGTCGAGGAGTGGCAGCGGTACCGGGGCGAGGTGGACGCCGACGTGCTCGCGTTCGTCCGGGAGGCGCGGGCCGCTGGCATCCGGGTCGGTCTGGCCACGAACGCCACCGACCGGCTCGACGACGACCTCGCGGCGCTCGGCCTCACCGACGAGTTCGACGCGGTGGTCAACTCGTACCGGCTCGGCGTGAACAAGCCCGCCAAGGAGTACTTCCAGGCCGCCTGCGTGGCGGTGGCCACCCCGCCGGACCGGGTGCTCTTCACCGACGACGAGGACTGGTCGGTGCGCGGGGCCCGGGCCGCGGGGCTCTCCGCCCACCGCTGGACCGGCGCCGGGGACCTGCGCTACCTGCGGGCGGCGCTGGCGTACTGAGCCGGGCGGGCTGCGCCGGTCACTCCCCGGTGACCCCGTCGATGCGTTCCCGGATGAGGTCGGCGTGGCCGTTGTGCCGGGCGTACTCCTCGATCATGTGCACGAATACCCAGCGCAGGTTGAACGTGCGCTTCTTCGGGCCGATCTCGGTGAAGGTCTCGTCGAGCGAGCGGCCGGCCGCGGCCGCCCGCGCCAGCTCGACCTCCCGGTGGAAGGTCGCGAAGTCGGCCTCGGCGTCGGCCTGGCTGACGTCGTGGTCGGCGTCCGGGTGCTCGGGCGTGTAGTAGGGGTAGTCCACGTCCTGCCCGGCGAAGTTCTCCCGGAACCACCAGGCCTCCACCTCGGCCAGGTGGCGGACCAGCCCCAGCAGGGTCAGCCCGGACGGCTCGACGCTGGCCGTGCGCAACTGCTCGGCGGTCAGGCCCGCGCATTTGAGCAGCAGGGTCTGCCGGTGGTAGTCGAGCCAGCTCTCGAGCATGGCGCGCTCGTCGCCGACGCTGATCTCAGGGGTGCGGGTGATGCTCGGTGCGGTCCACGTCATGCCGGACATACTGGCCGGTCGCCCCGACAATCCGCGACGGGGTTTGTCAGGGCACCACGACGACGGGCCACCGGCCGGTGCGCACCAGCCGGGTGGCGACGGAGCCGACCAGGCGGTGACCGGCCTGCTCCGACGCGCCCACGACCACCATGTCCGCCTGGAACTCGTCGGCGGCGTCGCGCAGCTCGACGTACGGGTCGCCCCGGCGGCACACGAACGTGATCGGCAGGCCCAGTTCCCGGGCGCCGCGCTGGATCTCCTTGCGGATCTCAGCGGTCAGCTCGTCCTGGGTGCGCTGCACCGCACCGGCGTCCACGCCGGGCAGCAGGGCGGTGAGGCCGTTCGGCGAGTTCACGAAGACGACCACGAGTGCCGCACCCTGCCGGCGGGCCAGGCCGGCCGCGTACGAGCCGGCCCGCTCCGACGTGCGGGTGCCGTCCACACCGACGAGGACCACCCGGGGGCCGTCCGTGCCGCGCTCGAACGGCAGCGGCCGGGCCTGCGGGCCGTACTCCTCGCGGTCGGGCGCTCCGACGCTCATGATCCTCTCCCTCACTCGGCCGTACGCCCGGCGGCGACGGTGACGGTCGACTCCCGTTCAGGTGCAACGCCGGGGGCGTCGGCGTTGTGCCGGCGCAGCGGCACCTCCTTGATGAAGCTCACGGCGATGAGCGCGATCAGCGCGAGCGGTGCCGCGGCGAGGAAGATGTCGCCGGCGCCGTGCCCGTACGCGCTCTCCACGACGGCGCGGACCGGGGCGGGCAGCGTGTGGACGTCGGGCAGCGCGCCTCCGCCGCCGGAGCCGGAGGCCGGTACGCCGAGCCGTCCCATGCCCTCGGCCAGGTAGTTCGTGACCTTGTGCGCGAGCACCGCGCCGAGCGCGGACACGCCGATCGCGCCGCCCAGGCTGCGGAAGAACGCCACCACCGAGCTGGCCACGCCCAGTTCGTGCGCGCCCACGGTGTTCTGCACCGCCAGCACCAGGTTCTGCATGGTCATGCCGAGGCCGACCCCGATGAGGGCCATGTACACGCTCAGGAGCGTGAAGCTGGTGTCGGCGCGCAGCGTGCCCATCAGCGCGAAGCCGGCGGTGAGCAGCGCCGAACCGGTGACCAGGTACCGCTTCCAGCGGCCGGTCCGGGTGATCACGCGCCCGGTCAGGGTCGACGAGACCAGCAGGCCGAGGATCATCGGCAGCGTCATGAGGCCGGACATCGTGGGGCTCTGCCCGCGGCTGATCTGGAAGTACTGGCCGAGGAAGACCGAGGCGCCGAACATGCCGACACCGACCGCCACGCTGGCGACGGTGGCGAGGGCGATGGTCCGGGAACGGAACAGGCGCGGCGGGATCATCGGCTCGGCGGCCCGGGTCTCGACGCGGATCGCGAGGGCGCCGAGCAGCAGCGCGCCGCCCACCATGGCCACCGTCGGCAGGGACAGCCAGGCGAACTGGTCGCCGGCGAGGGAGACCCAGATCAGCAGCACCGACACGGCGGCGGTGATGAGGGTGGCGCCCCACCAGTCGATCTGTGCCTTGCGCCGGACCACCGGCAGGTTCAGCGTCTTCTGGAGCACCACGAGGGCGGCCACGGCGAACGGCACGCCGACGTAGAAGCACCAGCGCCAGCCGAGCCAGGAGGTGTCGACGATGACGCCGCCGACCAGCGGGCCGCCGATCGTGCCGACGGCCATCACGGCGCCGAGGTAGCCGCTGTACCGGCCGCGCTCGCGCGGCGCGATCATCGTCGCCATGATCACCTGCGCCAGCGCGGTGAGACCCCCGGCGCCGACGCCCTGCAGCACCCGGCAGGCGATCAGCTCGCCGGTGCCCTGGGCGGCGCCGGCCAGCACCGAGCCGAGCACGTAGATCAGCAACGCCACCTGGACCAGGACCTTCTTGCTGGTCAGGTCGGCGAGCTTGCCCCAGATGGGGGTGGTCGCGGTGGTCGCCAGCAGCGCCGACGTGACCACCCAGGTGTACGCGGACTGGCCGCCGCCGAGCTCGGTGATGATCCGCGGCAGCGCGTTCGAGACGACCGTCGAGGAGAGGATCGCGACGAACATGCCCAGGAGCAGGCCGGAGAGGGCCTCCAGCACCTGCCGGTGGGTCATGGTCAGGGCGGTCGCGCGGGAGGGCGCTGTCGCCTGGGTCATCGTGGCAGCCTCCGGGGAGAAGACGAAGGGAAACGTCGGACGGCGGGTGTGACGTCCGGGCCACGTCCGCAAGTTGCCCGAGGCAACCGTACGGGTTGGTTGCCTGAAGCAACAACTAACCGGACGTCCCGGATATTCCGCCCCGTCAGCGCCCCCGGCGGGCGCCGCCGCCCGCCGCCTGGCGCCCGGACCAGCCGTCAGGACCAGGCGTCGTTGAACCGGGCCAGCAACCGGCCGAACTCGGCGACGTCGTGGGCCGGCCAGCTCTCCAGCACCCGCCGGATGTGCCCCAGCCGGGCCGCCCGCGCCGCGTCGAACCGCTGCTGCCCCTCCTCGGTGAGACTCAGCTGGGAGGCGCGCCGGTCGCTCGGGTCCGGCGCCCGGCGCACCAGGCCGAGCGCCTCCAGCGCGCGGATCTGCCGGCTCAGGGTGCCCTTGCCGATGCCCAGCCGGGCGGCCAGGTCGGTCAGCCGGACCGACTCGTAGCGGCGCAGCCAGAGCAGCAGCCCGTACGCGTTCGGCTCCAGGTTCGGGTGCACCTCACGGGCGACCTCCCAGGAAACCGCCCGCCCGCGCCGCAACAGCGCGGTCAACTCGTGCTCGACCTCGCGCAGCGTCTCCGCCTGCTCGTCCACGCCGTAGAGGGTACGGTCCGCGTCAGGAACCGTCGGTCAGCCGCTGCCGCATCACCGGCCGGAGGTGCCCGTCCCCCGTGGTGCCCTCGACGGTCACCTCCGCCTTCCGGCCCCGGTGCACGAGCGTGGCCACCGCGTTGCCGAAGTACGGGCCGGCCAGCTTGCGCCAGCGCACGCCGGGGCGGCGCACCCCGGCCGAGCGCGCCAGCGCCCAGGTGGCGCCCGCCGGGCCGGGTGACCAGCCGAGCCGCATCAGCGGGCGCATCCCGGCCGGAACCTGGTTGTGGATCGGCGAGCAGGTGAGCTGGTGCACCGGCGTGGTCACCGCGGGGTCGTCGAAGCGCGCCCGGGCCACGTACGAGTGGTGCACGTCACCGGAGAGCACGCTGATCGACGCGGGCGGGGCGTACGCCGGACCGGCGCCCACCCGGTCGCCCGGCGTCCCCGGCGTGCCGCTGCCGATGCGGGCGAACGTGGCGCCGAGCCCCTCGAACGAGCGGCGGAACGCCGCCCAGTGCTCCAGGTCGAGCGCCCGGCGCAGCTTCTCGGAGATCCGGCCGACCCACGGGCGCGGGGAGTCCGCCAGCTTCTCGTTCCACGCCTCCACGTGGTGGATGCCGGGCGGCAGCAGCCAGGGCAGCGAGGCGCCGACCACCAGGTGGTCGTAGACGCCGTGCACCTGGTCGAGGAACCAGGACCACTCGCCCGGGGGCAGCATGGCCCGGTTGCCGGGCTCGAGCACCCGGCTGCACCGGTTGTCCAGCATGACGAGCCGGGTCCGGCCGAGATCCAGCGCGTAGCTCCACTGGTACTGCACGGCCCGCCAGCGCTCGGTGTCGTGGGCGAGGTCGGACTCCTGGTCGACCCGCTGCCCGAACTCCCGCAGCACGCCGGTGGCGTCCTCGGCGGCGCTGACCTTCGCGAAGACCGGGTCGGTGGCGATCTCGTCCGGGGTGAGGTTGCCCAGGTGCTGGTAGACCCAGTACGAGGCGAGGCCGCTGCCGATCCGCTCGGCCCACCAGGGCTGGCGGCGGGCGTCGTCGCGCCACGAGGCGGAGGTGTTCCAGTCGTCGATGATCTCGTGGTCGTCGAAGATCATCACGCTCGGCACGGTGGAGAGCAGCCAGCGGATCTCCGGGTCGCGCCACGACTCGAGGTAGAGCTTCGTGTACTCGTCGAAGCTCACCACCTGGTCGGCCGGCGCGCCACGCGGCCGGCGCCGGCGCCGGCGCAGCAGCCGGCGGACCGTGGGGGAGGTGACGTCCGCGTAGACCTGGTCACCGAGCAGCACCAGCAGGTCGGGCAGCGCGGCCGGGTCGGGGTCGGCGATGAGCCGCCGGGCGTACGCGTCGAGCGCGTCCGGGGGCAGCTTGCGGGCCGTGGCGTGCTGGGTGGTCTCCCGGCAGGAGCCGAAGATCAGCCGTACGGGCTGGTCGCGGTCGTCGGCGGCGCGGGTGCGGATCACGCTCGGGGGGAAGCCGGAGCGGGGCACCGGCCACACCACCTCGCCGTCGACGAGCACCTCGTACGTCGTGGCGCTGTCCGGCTCCAGGCCCTCCACGACCACGAGGGCGTAGTGGTGGTCGTACGCCGTGAAGGTGGGCGCGGTGCCGGTGGCGCCGACGGCGGTACGGACGGTGACCACGGCGGGCGCGGCCGTTTCGACCCAGACGGTGGCCCGCGTCCCGACGACCCGGCGCAACAGCGGGCCGATGAGCAGGTGTGCGGCGGGCATGGCGAACCTCCGGGATGAGCGGACTTCATCTTTACTACCCGGCCGGCGGTCGCACCACTGCTGGCTGTGACCGAGCCTACCGTCGTCTCCGGACGTGTTCCGGGGTGCCGTGGCTGGGACGTTCGCGCCGGCATCTGACAGGATTTCGGCATGACGGATTACCTCCTCATCGCACTCGCCCTGCTCGGCGTGCTGATCCTCGGCACGCTCGGGCTGGTCGTGCCGCGCCTGCGCCGCCGCCCGGAGCCACCGCTACCGACGACGGAGGTCGAGACACGGGCGGAGGAGGACCTGGCCGGCCCGCCGGTCGAGGCGCCCGAGGCGGAACTCTCGACGGGCGTGCTCGTCGAGCCGCCGCCCGTGGTGGAGGCCCCGGCGCCGGTGCTGGAGGTGCCGGAGCCGACCGCCGGCCGGCTGGTGCGGCTGCGCACTCGGCTGTCCCGCTCCCAGAACGTCTTCGGCAAGGGCCTGCTCGGGCTGCTCAGCCGGGACCGCCTCGACGAGGACACCTGGGAGGAGATCGAGGACAGCCTGATCACCGCCGACGTGGGCGTCGACGCCACCCGGGAGATCGTCGACCGGTTGCGCGAGCGCACCCGCGTGCTGGGCACCCGCACCGCCGGTGAGCTGCAGGCGCTGCTCGCGGCCGAGCTGGTCAACGCGCTCGACCCGACCATGGACCGCTCGCTGAAGACCGCCGGCGCGGAGGGCGTCCCGGCCGTGCTGCTGGTGGTCGGGGTGAACGGCGCCGGCAAGACCACCACCTGCGGCAAGATCGCCCGGGTGCTGGTCGCCGACGGGCGCAGCGTGCTCCTGGGCGCGGCCGACACGTTCCGCGCCGCGGCGGCCGACCAGCTGGAGACCTGGGGGAGCCGCGTGGGCGCCGAGACGGTGCGCGGCCCGGAGGGCGCCGACCCGGCGAGCGTCGCCTTCGACGCCGTGCGGCGGGGCATCGACACCGGCGTGGACACCGTGCTGATCGACACCGCCGGCCGCCTCCAGAACAAGGTCGGCCTCATGGACGAGCTCGGCAAGGTCAAGCGGGTGGTGGAGAAGCACGGCCCGATCGACGAGACCATCCTGATCCTGGACGCCACCACCGGCCAGAACGGGCTGGAGCAGGCCCGGGTGTTCACCGAGGTCGTCAACGTCACCGGCGTGGTGCTCACCAAGCTCGACGGCACCGCCAAGGGCGGCATCGTGATCGCGGTACAGCGCAAGCTCGGCATCCCGGTGAAGCTCGTCGGCCTCGGCGAGGGGCCGGACGACCTGGCGCCGTTCGACCCGGCCCAGTTCGTCGACGCGCTTCTGGGTACCGAGACCGCGGCACGGGACGCGTAGTCTCGGGTGAGCACTGACGATCGCGCGTACGCGGGCTGGCGCGACCCGAGCCACCCCTCGCAGCGCCTGGGGAGACCGTACGTGACCTCGCAGGAGATCCCGCTGCACGGCGGCAACGTGAGCACCGTCGTCCGGGTCGGTGACACGGTCCGGCGCAACGCCGGCCCGTGGACCCCCTCGGTGCACGCCCTGCTGCGCCACCTGGAGTACGTCGGGTTCACCGGCGCCCCCCGCGCGTTGGGGATGGACGAGCGCAACCGGGAGGTCCTGTCGTACCTGGAGGGGGAGTGCGGGGAGTACCCGCTGGCCCCGCACTGGGTGACCGACGAGGCGCTGGTGACCGTCGCCACGATGCTGCGCATGTTCCACGACGCGCAGTACGGCTTCGTCCCGCCGCCGAACGCCGTGTGGCGGTCGTTCGGGCCGCCGCCGCCGGACACCGAGGTGATCTGCCACCACGACGCGGCGCCCCACAACGTCATCTGGCGGCCGGACGGCACCCTCGGGCTGATCGACTTCGACCTCGCCTCGCCCGGCGCGCGGATCTACGACGTGGCGTACGCGGCGTGGACGTGGGTGCCGATCTTCTCCGACCGGGACTCGATCACCCTCGGCTGGAAGCACCCCGACCGGCCGCGCCGGCTGCGCCTCTTCGCCGACGCGTACGGGCTGATCCCGCGGGACCGGCACCGGCTGATCCGCACCATCCGCAAGCGGATCGTGGACCACGTGGAGGGGATCCGCCGGATGGCCGCCGCCGGCGACCCGGCGTTCGTCCGGATCGTGCACAAGGGCCACCTGCGCCGGCCCATGCGGGACCTGCGCCTGCTCGACTACGAGCGGCACGCCCTGGAGAACGCGCTCCGCTGACCCACGGCGGTGGATCATGCCGGCCGGTCGTCCATCGACGGCCGCCGTCCGGCTGATCCACCGCCGTCCATACGCCTGTCCGCGTGTCGTCCTTCACACGTCCGAAACAACCCGTCACGGAACGGAAACCGGCCGGGGTCTCTGGGTGAAACAGCCGGCGACGAGGCTTCCCGCAGCCGGCGTACGGGCGACGCTGCCCCGGAAGCCGCGAAGGAGGGAACTTCACCTAGAGGAGGCCAGCGTGCCTGATGCACCGACGATCGACTCCGGCAACACCGTCTGGCTGCTGGTGTCGACTGCGCTCGTGTTGCTCATGACGCCCGGACTGGCGCTGTTCTACGGCGGCCTCAACCGGGCCAAGGGCGTGCTCAACATGATGATGATGAGCTTCACCGCGATCGGGCTCATCTCCGTACTGTGGTGGTTCTACGGCTTCAGCATCGCCTTCGGCAGCGATGTGAACGGGTTCTGGGGCGACCCAGCCGCGTATCTCGGCACCAAGACGTTCCTCGCCGAGACCGACCTGTGGGGCGCGACCGCCGACAACCCGAGCGGGATCGGCGTCCCGCTGTACGTGTTCATGGCGTTCCAGATGGTCTTCGCGGTGATCACCGTCGCGCTGATCAGCGGCGCCGTCGCCGACCGGGCCCGGATCGCCGGCTGGCTGCTGTTCGCCTTCGGCTGGGCCACCCTGGTGTACTTCCCGGTCGCCCACTGGGTCTGGGGCGGCGGCATCATCGGCGGCGACATCCACGCGCTGGACTTCGCCGGCGGCACCGCCGTGCACATCAACGCCGGCGCCGCGGCCCTGGCCGTCGCCCTGGTGCTCGGCAAGCGGCTGGGCTGGCCCCGCGAGGGCATGAAGCCGCACAACATCCCGCTCGTCGCGCTCGGCGCCGGCCTGCTCTGGTTCGGCTGGTTCGGGTTCAACGCCGGCTCCGAACTCACCGTCGACTCGGTCGCCGCGCTCGCCTTCATCAACACCCAGCTGGCCACCGCTGCCGCGGTGCTCGGCTGGATCGTGGTCGAGTGGATCAAGGACCGGAAGCCGACCATGGTCGGCGCCTCGTCCGGCGCCGTCGCCGGCCTGGTCGCCATCACGCCCGCCTGCGGCTTCATCGCGCCCTGGGCGTCGGTGCTGCTGGGCCTGGTCGCCGGGGCGGTCTGCGCGTTCGCGGTCGGCCTCAAGTACCGGCTGGGGTACGACGACTCCCTCGACGTGGTCGGCGTGCACTTCGTGGGCGGCTGGATCGGCTCGCTCTGGCTGGGCCTGTTCGCCACCAACTCGGTGAACTCCGCGATCACCGACGTGGTCGGCGCCTCCGACGGCCTCTTCTACGGCGGTGGGCTGACCCAGCTCGGCCGGCAGGCGCTCGCCGGTCTCATCGTGAGCGTCTGGTCCTTCGGCGTGGCCTGGCTGATCGCCTTCGCCATCGAGAAGACGATGGGCTTCCGGGTCCGCTCCGAGGCCGAGGTCGGTGGCATCGACATCGCCGAGCACGCCGAGAGCGGCTACGACCTCTCCCCGGCCGGCGGCAGCGGTGGCGCGTTCGCGATGGCCGGCATCGGGTCGGCCGCGGGGGCCCCGGCGGGTGGCACCAAGCCGGCCGGCGAGCCCGCCGAGCCGGTCGGCGAGAAGGTCGCCGGTTAACGTTTCTCCGATGGAGGGGTTGGACATGAAGCTGGTGACCGCTGTCATCAAGCCCTACCAGCTGGACGCCGTGAAGGAAGCCCTGCACGCCCTCGGCGTGGCCGGGTTGACCGTCAGCGAGGTCCAGGGGTACGGGCGGCAGAAGGGGCACACCGAGGTCTACCGGGGTGCCGAGTACACGGTCGAGTTCCTGCCGAAGATCCGGGTCGAGGTGCTCACCGACGAGATCGACGTCGAGAAGATCGTCGACGCGATCGTGGGCGCGGCCCGCACCGGCAAGATCGGTGACGGGAAGGTCTGGGTGACCTCCGTCGACGAGGTCGTCCGCGTCCGCACCGGCGAGCGCGGCCTCGACGCCCTGTAGGAAGCCGCGATGACCTCGTCGACCGCGCGGGCCGCGTCGGGAACCCCCGCTCCCGCTGACGTGGACCGCCCGGTCGGCGGGGTCGTCGCCCCGCCCGGCATCGGCGAGGCGCCGCGGCGGCGGCGGGCCGACGCGTACGACGCGTTCCTCGCCCCGCTGCTGCCGAGCCGTCCGGGCGTGGCGCTCGTCGCCGTCGGCGGGCTCGGCCGCCGGCAGTGCGCTCCGCACGGCGACCTCGACCTGGTGCTGCTGCACGCCGGGGTGCCCGGCATCGACGACCTGGCCGCCTCGCTCTGGTACCCGGTCTGGGACGCCGGCCTGCGGCTGGACCACTCCGTCCGTACCGTGGCCGAGGCCCTCTCGGTTGCCCAGGACGACGTCAAGGTGGCCCTCGGGCTGCTCGACGCCCGGCTGGTGGCCGGCGACGCGGCGCTCGCCGACACGCTGATCCGCACCGCCGTCGACCACTGGCGGCGCACCGCCGTACGCCGGCTCCCGCACCTGCGCGAGATCACCGCCGCCCGCTGGCAGGCCCACGGCGAACTGGCCTTCCTGCTGGAAGGGGACGTCAAGGAGGCCGCCGGCGGCCTGCGCGACGTGGGCATCCTCCGGGCCGTGGCGACCGCCGGCGTCACCGACGCGCTGCGTCCCGCCGTGCGCGCCGCCCACGTACGGCTGCTCGACGTCCGGGACGCCCTGCACGAGCAGGCCGGCCGCCGGGTCGACCGGCTGCTCGCCCAGGAGCGCGACGCCGTGGCCGCGCGGCTCGGGCTGCGGCAACCCCAGCCCACCGGCGCGCCGGGCAACGGGCACGACGGGGACGTCCTGCTGCGCCGGGTGGCCGGCGACGCCCGCACGGTCAGCCACGCGCTGGACGACGCGTTCCGCGCCGCCGAGCGGCTGCGAGCCGGCCGGTCCCGGACCGGCAGCGCCCGCCCCGCACGCCGTCCCGTGGCACGCGACGTGGTCGCGCACGACGGCGAGCTGGTGCTGGCCCGGACCGCCATCGGCGCCCGGCCCGACCCGACTCTGTCGCTGCGGGTCGCCGCCGCGGCGGCCACCACCGGCCTGCCGATCGCCCGTGCCACCTGCGAGTGGCTGGCCGCGTACTGCCCACCGCTGCCCACGCCCTGGCCGGCCGAGGCCCGGGCCGCGCTCGTCACCCTGCTCGGCGCCGGCCCCGGCCTGGTCGCCGCCTGGGAGACGTGCGACCGGTACGGCCTGGTGGACGGCTGGCTGCCGGAGTGGCCCCGGATGCGCAGCCTGCCGCAGCACAACCCGGTGCACCGGTTCACCCTCGACCGGCACCTCGTGCAGACCGCATGCGAGGCCAGCCGGTACGCCCGCGAGGTGGACCGCCCCGACCTGCTGCTGCTCGGCGCCCTGCTGCACGACATCGGCAAGGGACTGCCGGCCGCGAACGCCGAGGCCCTGCCCGGGGGACGGGAAGCGGGCGACGGCGCGCCCGGGGGACGGGACCCGGGCGACGGTGCGGCCGACCACAGCACGGCGGGCGTCCCCGTCGCCGAGGCCGTGGCGACCCGGATCGGCCTGCCCGCGCCGGAGGTGGCCCTCATCGGCACGTTGGTCCGCCTGCACCTGCTGCTGCCCGACGTGGCCACCCGCCGCGACCTCGCCGACCCGGTCACCATCTCCCGGGTCGCCGAGGCGGTCGGCGACCCCGCCACCCTCGACCTGCTGCACGCCCTGGTCCGGGCGGACGCCGCGGCCACCGGCCCGGCGGCCTGGTCGTCCTGGAAGGGACGCCTCGTCGCCGAGCTGGTCGGGCGGGTCCGCACGGCGCTGCACACCGGCGCCCTGCCCGCCCCGCCCACGCCGGACCCGGCGTTGCTCGCCGAGCCGCTGCCGGTCGTCCGGCTGACCGGGGACCGGGTCGCCGTCGCCGCCGCGGACCGCCGGGGGCTGCTCGCCACGGTGGCCGGCTGCCTGTCCCTGCACCGGCTCGACGTGGTCTCGGCGGACGCCTCGACGGTCGACGGGCGGGCCCTCGTGGAGTGCCGGGTGCAACCCCGCTACGGCCTCGCGCCCGACCCGATCGCGCTCGGCGGCGACCTGCGACGGGCCGTCGCAGGTGACGTCTCCGTCACCCAGCGCCTGCGCGGGCGGGCCCTCGCCGGTCGCCGGGAGGCCGCCGCCCCGCGCGTCGTGTGGCACCGGGAGGCCGCCACCGACGCGGTCGTGCTCGAACTGCGCGCCGCCGACGCCGCCGGGCTGCTCTACCGGGTCACCTGCGCGCTCGACGAGGCCGGCGCGCAGGTCCGCGCCGCCCGCATCGCCACCCTCGGCGGCGACGTGGTCGACGCCTTCTACCTGGTCGGGCGCTGGCCCGACGACGCCACCCGGGCGCGCCTGGAAGCCGCCGTCCTCGGCGCCGTCTGACCGGTCGTCCCCGGCGCGGCCCGGGTGCGCCGCCCGGCGGCCCTCCCGGACGTCGGCTACGCCCGGGGACGTACGCGCGAAGCCGCGCGCCGGCCGACGTGCCGGCACCCGTACCGCGGAACGCTCGACGGCATGAACCTGCCAGTGCAGACCGAAGGACTCACCAAGCGGTACGGCGACCTGACCGCCGTACGGGACCTCGACCTGACCGTGCGGGCCGGCGAGGTGTACGGCTTCCTCGGCCCCAACGGCGCCGGCAAGACCACCACCCTGCGGATGCTGCTCGGCCTCGTCCGCCCCACGGCCGGCACCGTCCGGCTGCTGGGCCGGCCACCCGGCGCCGGGCAGCTGGCCCAGGTCGGCGCGCTGATCGAGGGCCCCGCCTTCTACCCCTACCTGTCGGGGCGGGAGAACCTGCGGGTGCTCGCCCGCTACGCCGGCGCCCCGGCCGGGCGGGTGCCGCTCGTGCTCGACCTGGTCGACCTCGCCGACCGGGCCGGTGACCGGTACGCCGGCTACTCGCTCGGCATGAAGCAGCGGCTCGGGGTGGCCGCCGCCCTGCTCAAGGACCCCCGCCTGCTCATCCTCGACGAACCCACCAACGGCCTGGACCCGGCCGGTACGGCCGACATGCGCCAGCTGATCCGCCGGCTGGGCGCGGCCGGCTGCACGGTGCTCCTCTCCAGCCATCTGCTCGGCGAGGTGGAGCAGGTCTGCGACCGCGTCGGGGTGGTGTCCCGGGGCCGGCTGATCGCCGAGGGCAGCGTGGCCGACCTGCGCGGCACGGCCGTCCTGCGGGTGCTGGCCGAGCCGCTGGACGGCGCGGCCGAACGGGCCCGGGACCTGCTCGGCGCGGACCGGGTGCGGGTGGTCGACGGGGCGCTGGAACTAACCGTCGAGCCGGACCGGGCGGCCTGGCTGAACACCGAACTCGTCCGGGCCGGTGTGGCCGTACGGGAGCTGCGCCCCCACGAGCGCGACCTGGAGCAGGTGTTCTTCGAACTGATCGGAAAGGAGACGGCCGATGTCCGGTAGCTTCCAAGCGGAACTGGTCAAACTGGTACGGCGGCCGGCGGCCTGGCTGCTGCTCGTCATCGCGCTGGCGCTCGCCGTGCTGTTCACGTACGTCTTCCCGTACGCCGGCTACGCGGCCGGCACGGCCGGCCCGAACGCGGCGCGCGGGCTGCCGGCGCTGCTGCCCGACCAGCTGGTGGGCAACTCGCTGGGCGGCCTGCCGGTCTTCCTCGGCGCGATCGTGCTGATCCTCGGCGTGCTCGTGGTCGGCGGCGAGTACGGATGGGGCACCTGGAAGACCGTGCTGTCGCAGGGGCCGTCCCGGCTCGCGGTCTACGCCGGCAAGCTGCTGGCGCTGGCCGTGGCGACCCTGGTCGTCGTGCTGGCCGTGTTCGGCGTCGGAGCGGTGAGCAGTGTTCTCGTCGCGGCCGCCGAGGCGCAACCGGTGCACTGGCCCGGGCTCGGCGACCTGCTCACCGGGATCGGCGCGGGGTGGCTCATCGCCACGATGTGGGCGATGCTCGGTGTCGTGCTGGCCGTCGCGCTGCGTGCCGTGGCCCTCCCGGTCGGGTTGGGCCTGGTGTGGATGCTGGCCGTGCAGAATCTGCTCACCGCCATCGCCGCGCCCCTGCTGGACTGGGTGGCGCAGGTCCAGAAGGGCCTGCCAGGCCCCAACGCCGGCTCGCTGGCCGCCGCGCTCGGCGCCTCCTCGGACACCCCCGGGGTGCTGGCGACGGTCGGTGGCGGTCAGGCGGCGACGGTCGTGGCCGGATACCTGGTCGCGTTCGCGGTGGTGGGCGCGGCGCTGCTGCGCCGCCGGGACATCGACTGACGGGCGGACGCGTGACGAGCGGAGGGAGGGGTGGCGTGGACCGGTTACGGCTCCCCGACGGTGCGGCGCCGTTGCGCCGGCGACGGCCCGGGTGGCGGGACAGCGTCGGCGACGCCGCCCTGGCCCTCGTCCTGCTCGCTTTCGGGCTGGCGGGCACCGCACCGTCAGCCGCCGAACGGGGCGTCACCGCCGACGCGCGGGCGTACGCGCTGGTGGTGGCCGCCGCGCTGGCGCTCGCGGTGCGGCGCCGCTGGCCGTTCGCCACGCTGGCCGTGGCCGCCGTGACCACCACCGCGTACCTGCTGCTCTACCCGTACGGGCCGATCCTCGTGTCGTTCCTGGTGGCGGTCTACACGGTCGCCGTGCACCGCCCCCTGCGCCCGGCGGCCGTCGGTGGCGCCGCCGCGCTCGCGCTGCTCACGGTCCACGTCTTCGCCGGTGCCCGCCCGCCAGGGCTGCTCGGGCTGATGCCCGCCGCCGCGTGGGTGGTGGTGCCCTTCGCGGTCGGGACCACCGTGCGGCTCACCCGGGAGGCGACCGCCCGCAACCGGGCCGAGGAGGCGCGGCAGCTGGCCGACGGGGAACGGCTGCGGGTGGCCCAGGAGGTCCACGACGTGGTCGGCCACGGTCTCGCCGCCATCCACATGCAGGCCGAGATCGCGCTGCACCTGCTTGAGAAGCGACCCGAGCAGGCGGAGACGGCGCTCGCCGCCATCAGCCGGACGAGCAAGGAGGCGCTCGACGAGCTGCGCGTCACGCTGGCGGTGGTCCGCCGGGGCGACGGCACGGCCGAGCGGGCGCCCGCGCCGGGGCTCGCCCAGGTCCCGGTGCTGCGCGACCGGCTGGCCGGCACCGGGCTGCCGGTGACCGTGGACGTCGACGGCGAGCCGGTGACGCTGCCCGTGGCCGTGGACCTGGCCGCGTACCGGGTCGTCCAGGAGTCGTTGACCAACGTGCTGCGGCACGCCGGCCCGGCGACCGCCGCGGTACGGATCCGCTACACCCCGACGGAGGTGGACGTGGAGGTGACCGACACCGGCCGAGGCACGGCCGCGCAGGGCCGTGCCGGCGGCGGCTCCGGGTTGGCCGGGATGCGGGAGCGGATCTCCGCCCTGGGCGGGTCGTTCGACGCCGGACCCGCCGAGGGCGGCGGTTTTCGGGTGTACGCGAGGCTGCCCGTGGAGGAGCGCCCATGATCAAGGTGTTGATCGCCGACGACCAGGACCTGGTGCGGATCGGGCTGCGCGCCCTCGTGGAGAGCGAGGACGACCTGACCCTCGCCGGGGAGGCCGCGGACGGGCTGGCCGCCGTGGAGCTGGCCCGCCGGGAGCGCCCCGACGTGATTCTGATGGACGTCCGGATGCCCGGCGTCGACGGCATCGAGGCGACCCGCCGGATCGTGGCCGATCCGGAGCTGACCGGCACCCGGGTGGTCGTGCTGACCACGTTCGAGCTGGACGAGTACGTCTTCGACGCCCTGCGCCACGGTGCCAGCGGTTTCCTCACCAAGGACACTCGACCCGCCGACCTGCTCCGCGCGATCCGGCTGGTGGCCGAGGGCGAGGCGCTGCTCTCGCCCTCCGTGACCCGGCGGGTGGTCCGCGAGTTCGCCACCCGGCCGGCTCGGGTGCCCCGCCCGCACCCCCGGCTCGGCACGCTCACCGAGCGGGAACGCGAGGTGGTCGGGCTGGTGGGCGAGGGGTTGAGCAACGAGGAGATCGCCGAGCGGCTGGTGGTCAGCCCGGCCACGGCGCGTACCCACGTCAGCCGGGCCATGGTCAAGCTCGCCGCGCGGGACCGGGCGCAGTTGGTCGTGTTCGCGTACCAGTCGGGGCTCGTCCAGTCGTGATCGTCTGGCTCAACGGCGCCCGCCTTCGGCTGCCCTGACTGCCGGCGCGCAAGATCGCGCTCGTTCCAGGATGTAGGGGCCTCGCCGTGCCCCGGATGCCACTACTTCCTCGAAGTAGCACGATCATGGGGGGTGCGGCGTCTGCGGCGTCGCCGCGGCGCGGGCTGGCCGGCGCGGAGCGTGGGTGTCGGCGGCGGGCTACCCTAGCGGTGGCCGGACTCCAGGGATCCGGCCGCCTCGTGCCCGCCGAAACACTGACAAACGGGATGTTCGCGTGTTTGACACCTTGAGTGACCGCCTCTCCGGGATCTTCACCAAGCTCCGCGGCAAGGGCCGGCTCACCGACGCCGACATCGACGCCACCGCGCGCGAGATCCGCCTCGCGCTGCTGGAGGCGGACGTCGCGCTGCCGGTGGTCAAGGGCTTCATCGCCAACGTCAAGGAGCGGGCGCGCGGGGCGGAGGTCTCGCAGGCCCTCAACCCGGCCCAGCAGATCATCAAGATCGTCAACGAGGAGCTGATCAACGTCCTCGGTGGCGAGGGGCGGCGGCTCCAGTTCGCCAAGCAGCCCCCCACCGTCATCATGCTGGCCGGTCTCCAGGGTTCCGGTAAGACCACCCTCGCCGGCAAGCTGGCCCGCTGGCTCAAGGCCCAGGGGCACCAGCCCATGCTGGTCGCCGCCGACCTCCAGCGCCCGAACGCCGTCGGGCAGCTCCAGGTGCTCGGCGGTCGGGCCGGCGTCGAGGTGTACGCGCCGGAGCCCGGCAACGGCGTCGGCGACCCGGTGCAGGTGGCGCGGGACTCGATCGAGCACGCCCGCCGGGCCGCCCGGGACATCGTCATCGTCGACACCGCCGGCCGGCTGGGCATCGACGCCGAGATGATGCAGCAGGCCGCCGACATCCGCGACGCCGTCGACCCGGACGAGGTCATCTTCGTCATCGACGCGATGGTCGGTCAGGACGCGGTCCGCACGGCCGAGGCCTTCCGGGACGGCGTCGGCATCACCGGTGTGGTCCTCTCGAAGCTCGACGGTGACGCCCGCGGTGGCGCCGCGCTGTCGGTCCGGGAGGTCACCGGGCAGCCGATCCTGTTCGCCTCCACCGGCGAGAAGCTGGAGGACTTCGACGTCTTCCACCCCGACCGGATGGCCAGCCGCATCCTCGGCATGGGCGACGTCCTCACTCTGATCGAGCAGGCCGAGCAGGCCTTCGACGCCGATCAGAAGGAGAAGATGACCGCCAAGCTGATGGGCGGCGAGCAGTTCACCCTGGAGGACTTCCTCGACCAGCTCATCGCCGTCCGGCGGATGGGCCCGATCGCCAACGTGCTGTCGATGATGCCCGGCATGGGGCAGATGAAGGACCAGCTCGCCGAGCTGGACGACAAGCACTTCGACCGGGTCACCGCGATCATCCGGTCGATGACTCCGGCCGAGCGCACCAACCCGAAGATCATCAACGGCTCCCGGCGGGCGCGCATCGCCAACGGTTCCGGCGTCACCGTCATGGACGTCAATCAGCTGCTCAACCGCTTCGCCGACGCGCAGAAGATGATGAAGCAGATGGGCGGCATGATGGGCCTGCCCGGTGGCCGCCGCAAGGCCACCAAGTCGCCGAAGAACAAGCGCAAGGGCACCAAGGGCGGTGGGCGGCCGCGTACCGGGGCGGGGATGCCCGGCGGCTTCCCGGGCGGCATGCCGCAGCTGCCCGCCGGAATGGACCCGAACGACCTCGCCGGCCAGGGCCTCCCGCCGGGCTTCAAGCTGCCGAAGATCGACTTCAACAAGCTCGGCAAGGACAAGCGTCCCTGAGCGTGTGTCGGTGACGGCGGGCGACATCATCCGCACCTAGGGTGATGTCGCCCCCTGGAAGGGTTGTCATGACCGCGGCACCGATCCTGCCCGAGCGGCACGAGTGGACGGTCGACAACCTCGGTGACCTGCCGACGGACCTTCCGTACGAACTGATCGACGGAAGGTTGATCGTGCCGTTGCCCACCGCTGTGCACCAAGAGCTGTGTGTCGGGCTGCTACTCGCTCTTCGCGTCAACTGTCCCGCTGAATTCCTGGTCAGCATCGACCTGTCGATGCGGGTCGACCGCCGCAACGAGCCCCGGCCAGACGTCGTGGCGATCCGCCGGGAGCACGCCAACCGCAGCCCGGTCCCCGTCGAGGACGCGCTGCTCGCCGTCGAGGTCGTCTCCCCGACCAGCACCTTCCGCGACATGTACGAGAAGGCGAAGGTCTACGCCCATGCGGGAATCGGGTCGTACTGGGTGGTGGACCCGCTGCAGGAACGGATCGCGCTGACCGAGTACGCCCTCGGCGCGGACCGCCAGTACGAGCAGGTGGCCCACAGCGAGGATCTGTTCGTCACCGAGCGGCCGTGGAAGGTCTCGGTCGACCTCCCCGCGCTGGCCGCGCGACGCAACGGCCTGGTGGACACGGACGCGCGGTGATCGGGTAGGACTGTGCACATGGCTCTGCATGTGCGCGGTGTGCTGCTTCCCGACGACGAGGTCCGCGATCTGTGGCTGGTCGGCGACCGGGTGACCTTCGAACCGGTGCCCGGCGCCGAGACGGTCGTCCACGGCGGTTACGTGCTGCCCGGTCTGACCGACGCGCACTGCCACATCGGCATCGCCCGGGGTGGGGCGCCGATCACGTCGATCGACGAGGCCCGCGAGCTGGCCCGCGTCGACCGCGACGCGGGGGTGCTCGCCATCCGCGACGCCGGGTCGCCGTACCCGTACCCGGAACTGGACGACGCCGACGACCTGCCCCGGCTGGCCCGCGCCGGCCGGCACGTCGCCCCGCCGAAGCGCTACCTGCGCGACATCGGTGTGGAGGTCGGCGCCGCCGAGGTGGCCGAGACGGTGGCCGCGCAGGCGTGGGCGGGGAACGGCTGGGTCAAGCTGGTCGGCGACTGGATCGACCGGGGGGTGGGCGACCTCGCCCCGGCCTGGGACGCCGACACCATGACCGCGGCCGTCGAGGCCGCGCACGCCGCGGGCGTACGCGCCGCCGTGCACACCTTCTCCGAGTCCGCCGTGGAGATCATGGTGCGCGCGGGGGTGGACTCGGTCGAGCACGGCACCGGCCTGAGCCTCGACCTGATCGACCTGATGGCCCGGCAGGGCACCGCCCTGGTGCCCACGATGATCAATATACGGACGTTCGGCGGGATCGCCGACCAGGCGCGTGGCAAGTTCCCCGGGTACGCCGACCACATGCTGGCCCTGCGCGACCGCTTCCCGACCGTGGTCCGGGCCGCCCACGAGGCCGGTGTGCCGATCTTCGTGGGCACCGACGCGGGTGGCGGCATCGACCACGGGCTGGCCGCCGAGGAGATGCTGCTCCTGCACGAGGAGGCGGGCATGGCCCCGGTGGACGTGCTGGCGGCCGCGTCCTGGCGGGCCCGGGAGTGGCTCGGCTTCCCCGGCCTGGTCGAGGGCGGCCTCGCCGACCTGGTCGTCTACCCGGAGGACCCGCGGGCCGACCTGCGCGTGGTCCGCACGCCGACCCGCATCGTCCTACGCGGCCACGTAGTCCGCTGACCCCACCAGGCTCACCTCGGTGATCATGAAGTTATTGCCCTCGACCTCGGCGTGTCGGGGCAATAACTTCATGATCAACGGGTGAGGGGGCGACGCGGGGCGGTGGTGGGGCTCCCGGGGGCGGTGGCGCGGCCGGTGGCGCATAGGATGTGCGGTCATGGCACGCGTGCTCACTCCCCGTGCGGAGGACTTCCCCCGCTGGTACCAGGACCTGATCGCCAAGGCGAAGCTGGCCGACAACGGCCCGGTCCGGGGGACCATGGTGATCCGACCGGCCGGCTACGCCATCTGGGAGCGGATGCAGGCCGAGATGGACGACCGGATCAAGGCGGCCGGCGCGGAGAACGCGTACTTCCCGCTCTTCATCCCGGAGAACTACCTCAAGCGCGAGGCCGAGCACGTCGAGGGCTTCTCGCCGGAGCTGGCGGTGGTCACCCACGGTGGCGGCAAGCAGCTCGCCGAGCCGGTGGTGGTGCGCCCCACCAGCGAGACGGTGATCGGCGAGTTCATGGCCAAGTGGATCGACTCGTACCGGGACCTGCCGCTGCTGCTCAACCAGTGGGCCAACGTGGTCCGCTGGGAGCTGCGCCCCCGGATCTTCCTGCGGACCAGCGAGTTCCTCTGGCAGGAGGGGCACACCGCGCACGCCACCCGTGAGGACGCCCGGGCGTACGCGCGGCGCATCCTGCACGAGGCGTACGAGGACTTGATGGTCAGCGTGCTGGGCATCCCGGTCGTGGTGGGCCTCAAGACCGCCCGGGAGCGCTTCGCGGGCGCGACGGCCACCTACACGTGCGAAGGCATGATGGGCGACGGCAAGGCGCTGCAGATGGGCACGAGCCACGAGCTGGGCCAGAACTTCGCCAAGGCGTTCGACATCAGCTACTCCTCCGCCGAGGGCGGCCGGGAGCACGCCTGGACCACCTCCTGGGGCACGTCGACCCGGATGCTCGGTGGCCTGATCATGTGCCACGGCGACGACAACGGCCTGCGGGTGCCGCCGAAGCTGGCGCCCGTGCAGGCGTACGTCATGGTGGTCAAGGACGGCGAGGGCGTCGGCGAGGCGGCGGCCAAGCTGCGGGACGCGCTGCGCGACGCCGGTGTCCGGGTGGCGCTCGACGACCGCACCGACACCCCGTTCGGCCGCCGGGCCGTCGACGCCGAGCTGCGCGGTTATCCGGTACGCGTCGAGGTCGGCCCGCGGGACCTGGCCGCCGGCAACGCGGTCGTGGTGCGGCGCACCGACGGGTCGAAGGCGCCCACGCCGGTGGCCGACGTGGTGTCCGCGGTGCTGACCGCGCTGGAGGCCGACCAGAAGGCGCTGCACGACCAGGCGTTGGCGTTCCGGGAGTCGCGCACCACCGAGGTGTCCACCCTCGCCGAGGCGATCGAGGCGACCGCGACCGGCTGGGCCCGGGTGCCCTGGTCGGCGGTGGGCGTCGAGGGCGAGGCCGAGGCGAACGGGCAGGGCGTCACCGTACGCTGCCTGCTCCGGGCCGACGGCTCGGTGCCGGACTCCGAGGACGAGCCGGACCTGGTCGCCGTCCTCGCGCGCGCCTACTGAGGTGCGGCCGAGCTCTCCCGCTCGGCGGTTCGAGCCGGGGCGGCTGGTCGTCCATCGCAACGTCCGCCGGGGCCGGATCGGCTGGGTCCGCACCGCCCGGGTGGTGAGCGACGACGACCGGGGCCTGCTGCTGTGGGTCGCCCGGAACTCGCCGGTCGCCAGCGAGGTGACCGAGGCCGGGCTGGGCATGCGGGCCGTCACCTTCGCCGAGTGGATCTCCTCGTCCTACCGGCTGGCGTTCGGACGCTGGAACGGGCCGCCGGTGCTGAAGTTCCTGCCCACCGGGGCGGCCCACTCGGTCTGGTGGTTCCGGGACGCGGACGGCCGGTTCGCGAACTGGTACGTGAACCTCGAGGAGCCGGGCGTGCGCTGGGACGACGGTGACCTCGCCGGCGTCGACGTGGTCGACCAGGACCTCGACGTGGTCGTGTGGCCGGACCGGACCTGGGAGTGGAAGGACGAGGGGGAGTTCGTCGAGCGGCTCGCGTACCCCGACCACTACTGGGTGACCGACGAGGCGGCCGTACGCGCCGAGGGCAAGCGGGTGATCGCCCAGGCCGAGGCGGGCGAGTTCCCGTTCGACGGCACGTGGCGCGACTTCGTGCCGCCGGCCGGTTGGGACGTCCCCGAGGCGCTGCCGCCGGGCTGGGACCGGCCGCCCGTACGCTGACCGGAAGGTGTGTCGCGGATCACTTTTCCGGTCGGTGGGTGAGCTGCGCCGTCCGGTGTGAGGGTTCGCGGCCGGATCTGGCAGAATGGGTCGCTGGTATCCGGCGCGCGTCCGGCGCCCTCTAACCCGGGCGCGTCGCCAGTCCACCGAGCAGTCTCCGGCCCATCCCCACTGTGCCGGTCGGCGCTCACCCGTGCACACCGCCCGTACGGGCTGGTGAGATCGCAACAGGAGCGAAACAACTGTGGCCGTAAAGATCCGGCTTCTGCGGATGGGCAAGATCCGCAACCCGCAGTACCGCATCGTCGTCGCCGACTCGCGCACCAAGCGCGACGGCCGGGCGATCGAGTTCGTCGGGATCTACCAGCCGAAGGAAGACCCTTCGGTGATCGAGGTCAAGTCGGACCGGGTCCAGTACTGGCTGTCCGTCGGCGCCCAGCCGAGCGAGGCGGTGCAGCGGCTGCTGGAGCTGACCGGTGACTGGCAGAAGTTCAAGGGCCTGCCGGCCCCGCCGCCGCTGAAGGTCGCCCCAGAGCGGGCCGACCGCACGGCGGCCTACGAGGCCGAGGCGAAGGCCGCGGCCGGGCTGGGCGGCGAGGCCGAGGCGAAGCCGGCGAAGAAGGCGGCCAAGGCCGCCGAGGCGCCGGCCCAGACCGAGGAGCAGGCCGGTGCGGACTCCGGCGAGCAGGCCTGACGTGGCACTGCGTCCCGCCCTGGAACACCTGGTCAAGGGCATCGTCGACCACCCGGATGACGTACGCGTCCGGCTGGTCGACTCCCGCCGGGGCAAGCGGCTCGAGGTCCGCGTGCACCCCGAGGACCTCGGCACCGTGATCGGGCGGTCCGGCCGCACGGCCAAGGCGCTGCGCCAGGTGATCGGTTCCATCGGCGGGCGTGGCGTGCGCGTCGACATCGTCGACTCGTACTGATGCTGCTCATCGTCGGCAGGATCGGCAAGCCGCACGGCATCCGCGGTGAGGTCACCGTGGAGGTGCGGACCGACGAACCGGAAGCGCGGTTCGCCCCCGGGTCGGTGCTGCGCACCGAGCCGGGGGCGGTTCCGCCGCCGCAGCCCGCGGTCGCGCCCGGTGCCGTCTACCGGGTGCCCGAGGCGTTGACCGTCGAGTCGGCCCGCTGGCACCAGGGCCGGCTGCTCGTCGCGTTCGAGGGCGTCCTGGACCGCGACGTCGCCGAGGCGCTGCGCGGCACGCTCCTCGGCGTGGACAGCGCCGACGTCGCGCCGCCGGAGGACCCGGAGGAGTTTCACGACCACCAGCTCGTGGGGCTCAGCGTGGTCACGCCGACCGGCGAGCGGCTGGGCGAGGTGGCCCGGATCGACCATGCCCCCGCCTCCGACCTGCTGGTCCTGCGCCGCCCCGAGGGGAAGACGGCGCTCATCCCGTTCGTCCGGGCGATCGTCCCCGAGGTCGACCTCGCCGGCGGTCGCGTCGTCGTCGACCCGCCCGGCGGCCTGCTCGACCTGTAGCCACCCGGAGCGCCCCCGTCATGCGCGTCGACATCGTTTCGATCTTCCCGGAGTACTTCGCCCCGCTGGACCTGTCGCTCATCGGCAAGGCCCGGGCCAACGGCACGCTGCGGCTGGCCGTACACGATCTGCGGACCTGGACGCACGACGTGCACCGCACCGTGGACGACACCCCGTACGGCGGCGGCCCCGGCATGGTGATGCGGCCCGAGCCGTGGGGTGAGGCGCTGGACGCCCTCTCGCCGGCGGAGCTGACGCCGCCCCGCCTGCTCGTCCCCTCGCCGGCCGGCGCGCCGTTCACCCAGGCCATGGCGTACGAGCTGGCCGCCGAGCCGCACCTCCTCTTCGCCTGCGGCCGGTACGAGGGCATCGACCAGCGGGTGCTCGACCACGCCGCGACCCGGATGCCGGTCACCGAGGTCTCCCTCGGCGACTACGTGCTCTTCGGCGGCGAGGTCGCGGTGCTGGTGATCCTGGAGGCGGTCACCCGGCTGCTGCCCGGGGTGCTCGGCAACGCCGGCTCCCTGGACGAGGAGTCGCACGCCCACGGGCTGCTGGAGGCGCCGGTCTACACCAAGCCGCCGAGCTGGCGGGGGCACGAGGTGCCCGAGGTGCTGCGCTCCGGCGACCACGGGCGGATCGCCCGCTGGCGGCGGGAGGAGGGGCTGGTGCGCACCGCCGTACGCCGCCCGGACCTGCTGGAGGCGCTCGACCCGGGAAGCCTGGACAAACGGGACATCACCGCGCTCGACCGGGCCGGATTTCAGATGCCACCGGGGGATGTGGCAAAGTAGGGGGGTTGCCGCAGTCGGCCGCGCCGCGGGCGGCTGCGAGGATCCTCGACCGGGGTCGGGTCGACCGACCACCACCCGGGGATCAGAATCACCCATTCGCGCACCGACTGACGGTGCGCCGTGAGCCTCACGAGGACGCAGCGATGAACATCCTGGACGCCCTTGACGCCCAGTCGAAGCGGGTCGACCTCCCCGACTTCCGTGCCGGTGACACCGTGAAGGTGCACGCGCGGGTCGTCGAGGGTAACCGGTCCCGTGTCCAGATCTTCCAGGGCGTGGTCATCCGCCGCCAGGGTGACGGGCTGCGCGAGACCTTCTCGGTCCGCAAGATCAGCTTCGGTGTCGGTGTCGAGCGGACCTACCCGCTCAACAGCCCCGCGATCGACCGGATCGAGGTCGTGACCCGCGGTGACGTCCGCCGGGCCAAGCTCTACTACCTGCGCGAGCTGCGCGGCAAGAAGGCCAAGATCAAGGAGAAGCGGGAGAAGCAGCCCGCGAGCTGACGTCCCGCCCGCCACGCCTGAGCTGCACCCGTGTCGCGTCGGCCGCACCGCACTACGCTGGTCGGCGCGGGCGCAGCGAGGTGTCGGTTCCGCGTCGTCGCGGAGAACAGCCGTCCACTGCCGCCCGTGGGGCCTCGCCGAGGCTCCCGGGCGGTGGTGTCGTTTCTGGGGATCGGGGAGTGGCGTGGCGCAGTCGCTTGACGAGGACGGCACCGTCGACCCGT
Source organism: Micromonospora costi (assembly GCF_003626655.1). GTDB lineage: Bacteria > Actinomycetota > Actinomycetes > Mycobacteriales > Micromonosporaceae > Micromonospora > Micromonospora costi. The sequence continues at coordinate 1,092,441 of NZ_RBAN01000001.1, read as the reverse complement.
GGCGCCGGCGCGTCCGCCGCACCCGCCGGCAGATGCCGCTCTGGCAGGAACTCCCGCTGCTGCTGGTCGTCGCCTTCTGCCTCGCGGTGCTGATCCGCACCTTCCTGCTCCAGGCCTTCTTCATCCCGTCCGGCTCGATGGAGGACACGCTCCTCGTCGGCGACCGCGTGCTGGTCAACAAGGTCGTCTACGACGTACGCGACCCGGCACGCGGCGAGGTGGTGGTGTTCCGGGGCACCGACCGGTGGGCGCCGCAGGTGGCCGACGAACCGGCGCCCGGGTTCCTCGGCAAGCTCGGCCGCACCGTGGGTGACCTGGTCGGGGTGAGCCGCCCCGGCGAGAAGGACTTCATCAAGCGGGTGATCGGCGTTCCCGGTGACCGGGTGAGGTGCTGCGACGCGCAGGGCCGCGTCACCGTGAACGGCACGCCGCTCGACGAGACGTACGTCATCCGGGACTCCCCGGTGGACATCCCGCCCAGCCCCAACGAGTGCCGGTCGCGCCGCTTCGACGAGGTGGTGGTCCCGCCCGGCCAGATCTTCGTGATGGGCGACCACCGACTGGTCTCCCAGGACGCCCGCTGCCAGGGGCCGGTGCCCATCGACAACGTGGTCGGCCGGGCGTTCCTCGTGGTCTGGCCGTCCTCACGGTGGAGTTCGCTTCCCGTGCCGAAGACGTTCGACAGCGTGGCCGGGCCGGTCGCCGCGGCACCGGCCGGGCCGGCGCCGCCACGGCCCACTCCGGAGGGTGGCGCGCTGCTCGTCCTCCCGCTCGCGGCCGCGCTGACCCGTTCTCGCGCGTTCCGGACGGTGGCGTCCAGCCGGGCAACGTAGGCTCCTTGGCGTGATTGACGAGCAGACCGACAAACCGCGTAGCTCCTTCTGGAAGGAGTTGCCGATCCTGCTGGGTGTGGCGATCCTGGTCGCGGTGCTGGTGCGCGCCTTCGTCCTGCAGACGTTCTTCATCCCCTCCCCGTCCATGGAAAACACCCTCAAGATCGACGATCGGGTGCTGGTCAACAAACTGGTCTACGACTTCCGGTCACCCCACCGCGGCGAGATCATCGTCTTCAAGGCGCCGACCGAGTGGAGCGGCAACCCTGACGGCGAGGACTTCATCAAGCGAGTGATCGGTGTCGGCGGCGACCACGTGGTCTGCTGCGACGCGCAGGACCGTCTCGTGATCAACGGTAAGTCGCTGGACGAGCCGTACATCTTCTCGCTCGACGGGGAGCGGGACCGCCCGGCCGACCAGGAGTTCGACATCACCGTGCCGGAGGGTCGGCTGTGGGTGATGGGTGACCACCGTTCGGCGTCGGGCGACTCGCTGGAGCACTGGCAGCAGTCCGGGCAGGACATCACGTCCGCGACCATCGCCGAGGACGAGGTCGTGGGCCGCGCGTTCACCATCTTCTGGCCGGTGAGCCGGGCCACCTGGTTGAGCGTCCCGAAGCAGTACGACGGCATCCCGAACTCGTAGCTACCCGGGCGGGCGTGGGCGATCGGCGGCCCGTCTGGCAGGCTGGTGCGGTGACCGTCTACACCCCTCGGCGTGCGGCGCGCGTGCTGCTGGTCGACGCGGACGGCCGGGTGCTGCTCTTCGCCGGGTTCGACCCGGCACGCCCCGAGCACCGGTACTGGTTCACGCCCGGCGGCGGCCTCGACCCGGGCGAGTCCCCGGCCGAGGGCGCGGCCCGCGAACTGGCCGAGGAGACGGGGCTGCGGCTGTCCCCCGTTGAGCTGGGCGAGCCGGTCTGGCGCGACACGATCGAGTTCCCGTTCGACGGCGTGTGGTACCGCCAGGAACAGGAGTTCTTCCTGGTCCGGGTGCCGTCCTGGGAGGTGGACACGGCGGGCTTCAACGCCATCGAGCAGGCCACCACGACCGGACACCGCTGGTGGTCGCCGGCCGACCTGGCGGCCAGCGCCGAGCGCTACTACCCGGCCGACCTACCGGGGCTGCTGTCCCGGGTCCTGCGGGCGGCCGACGAATCCGACGCGGGGGAGGGTGGTGCTTCGTGCTGACCCCGCCGCGCACCGTCGTGCGCCGGGAGGCCGGGCTGTACGCGCTGGAGCGCGCGTTGCAGCGACGCGGCTTCCGGCACGTGGCCGGCGCCGACGAGGCGGGCCGGGGCGCCTGCGCCGGGCCCCTGGTCGCGGCCGCCGCGATCCTGCCCGAGGGTCGCCGCGGTGAGATCGACGGTCTCGCGGACTCCAAACTGCTGACCCCGGCCAGCCGCGAGCGGATCTACGACGAGGTCGTCGCGCGGGCCCTGGCGTACGCCGTGGTGGTCATCCCGGCGGAGGAGGTCGACGCCCGCGGGCTGCACGTGTGCAACCTGGCCGCGATGCGCCGGGCGCTGGCCTCGCTCGCCACCCGTCCCGAGTACGTGCTGACCGACGGATTCGGCGTGGACGGCCTCGACGTGCCCGGTCTCGCGGTCTGGAAGGGCGACCGGGTGGCCGCCTGCGTGGCGGCGGCCAGCGTGCTCGCCAAGGTGACCCGGGACCGGATCATGGTGGAGCTGGACGGGACGTTCCCCGCGTACGGCTTCGCGGAGCACAAGGGCTACATCACGCCCGAGCACACGGCCGCGCTGCGGGAGCACGGGCCGTGCCGGGAGCACCGCTTCTCGTACGTGAACGTCGCGAGCGTGTCGGGCCGGGACGACCAGCCGCCACGGTCCCGCCGGCCGGTCCTGGCCGGCCGGCACACGGCCGCCGCCGAGCCAGGCCCCGAGGCGCTGTTCGAAGCGGGGTCCGAGGCAATGTTCGAGCCGGCCGCCGAGGCGCTGTTCGAGGCGGGGCCGGACGAGCCGATGGAGCGCTCTTGCGCCCCAGGGAGTACCGTCGGCGTGGCGTTGAGCGAGCGGCCTCGGCCGCCGGCGCCGGTGGGGGAAGATGTGGTCATGGAAGGCGGAGAGCGATGAGCGCGGAAGATCTCGAGAAGTACGAGACCGAGATGGAGCTGCAGCTCTACCGGGAGTACCGCGACATTGTCCGCCAGTTCTCCTACGTGGTGGAGACCGAGCGCCGGTTCTACCTGGCGAACCAGGTCGACCTGCACGTGCGCAACTCCGACGGCGAGGTCTACTTCGAGGTCGAGATGCACGACGCCTGGGTGTGGGACATGTACCGTCCTGCCCGGTTCGTCAAGAACGTCCGGGTGATGACCTTCAAGGACGTCAACGTCGAGGAACTCGAGAAGCCGGACATCTCCCTGCCGGCCGACTCCGGCTTCGGCGGCTGACCGGTCCGCGTACCGGTCCGCCGCCGGCCCATCGCGCGCGCCGGCGCCCCCACCACCGCCGCGCGCCCCCTCGGTCCCCCGGGCCTCGGTCTCCCTCGGCGCCGTTGATCATGAAGTTATTGCCGGCCGACACGGCGTGTCGGGGCAATAACTTCATGATCAACGGGCGGGTCTGGTCGCGGCCCGGCGGTTACTCCGGGATGACCGCCACCTCGACGCGCTGGACCAGGTTGTTGGCGAAGCCGCCCCGGTTCCAGGGCTGCTCGACCGGCTGGGTGCGCCCCGAGGCGTCGGTCGCCCGGGCGCCGAGGACGTGGCGGCCCGGCTGCGCCGTCCACTCGTAGTGCCAGCGCCGCCAGGCGAAGTCGCCGCCCGTCGGCTCGTCCAGAGTGGCCGGTGCCCACGTCGCACCGCCGTCGGTGGTCACCTCGACCGCCACGATCGGGGCGTGACCGGACCAGGCGCGACCGTCCACGGTGCACGGCCCGGGCCGGACCACCCGGGTGCGGGACATGAAGTCGGGGAAGCCCGGCGGCCGCACCAGGGCGCGCGGCTCGATCCGGGTCACCGGTACGCCCGGGTCGTCGGCGTTCTGCCGCAGCCGGTACGCCGACGCGTTCTGGTACCCCTGGAACGTCTCGGTGAGCACGCTGATCGAGCGGAGCCACTTGACGTGGGCCATGCCGTACCAGCCGGGCACGATCAGCCGCAGCGGGGCGCCGTGCTGCGGCAGCAGGGGAGCGCCGTTCATCTCGTACGCCAGCAGCACCTCCTCACGCAGCGCGTCCGCCACCGGCAGCGCCCGCTGGAAGTCCTGCTCGACGCCGCGCTCGACACCGTGGTCGGCGCCGGTGAAGACCACGTCGACCGCCTCCGGGGCGATGCCCGCTTCGCGCAGCAGCGGCGCCAGCGGCGTTCCCGTCCACTCCGCGTTGCCCACCGCCTCCACGAGCCAGGGCTGACTCACGGCACGCGGGTGCAGCAGGGCGCGACCGTTGCCGGCGCATTCGAGGGTCACCCGCCGGGTCACCCGGGGGCGCTCGCGAAGCTCCGCCAGGCTCACCGTCAGCGACCGCTCCACCGCGCCGTCGATGGTCAGCGTGTGCGTCTGCGCGTCCAGGTCCGGGATGTCGTAGTGGATCAGCAGGTAGTGCAGGCCGGCCGGAGTCACGTCGTAACGCAGCGCCTCCAGCGGGATGCCGTGGTTGCGCGCGGCGAGCTGCAACTCCTCGGTGGTGATGCCCTCGTCCGGCTCGGCGAGCCGCGAGGGCCCGCTGACCTCGGTCACGGCCGGCACGTTCAGGTCGTCGACGGTCGTCATGCTGGTCTCCCCGTCCCCACGGCGGCGGCTCCACCGTGCCCGACGTCAGCTTAGGGCCGCCCGCCCGGCCGCCCCCGGTCCGGCTCGGGTGGGGGCCTCGGGTGCGGCTGGGCTCGGGTGCGGTGCGGGCCCGGCATGATCGCGCTCGTTCCAGGATGTAGTGGCCTTCCCGCACGCCGGATGCCACTACATCCGGGATCGAGCGCGATCTTCCCCGTCCGGAACGACGAACTCGAACATCCGCACCCCGGCGGCGAGCGGACGGGATGGGCCGAGGAACCGGTGCACGCCCACGCCGACCCGATCGGCGGGAGCTGTCACCGCCACCGCGGTAAACCCCTCCTCCTCGAACCAGCGGCAGATCGTGGGGACCAGGTCGGGCGCTCGCCGGTGCCGGGTCCAGACGACGGTGCCGCCGGTCGCGCACAGCGCGGCACAGTGCCGGACCGTCATGTGGATGTCCGCGTCCGACACGTTGCCGAACACACCGCACACGAGCACGAGGTCGGCCGGGGCGAGGTCGGCGTACGTGTCCGTCCGGGCGGCGTCGCCCACCACCACGTGCACCCCGGTCAGCCCGGCATCCCGGGCCGCCGCGGTCGCGATCCCGGCGTTGCGGGGATCCAGCTCGACGAGGCGGGCCGTCACGTCGTCGCGTCGCGGGTGATTGGCGAGCACCGGGATCAGGTCCCGCCCCTGACCCGCGCAGAGGCTGATGGCGCGCAGCGGGCCGGCCGGGGCCCGGTCGAGGGCGTCGCGGACGTGCCGCTGTACCTCGGCCAGCCGGCGGGCCAGCGACGATCCGGCCCGGTCGTAGTCGTCGTGCCAGGCGTACCAGTCCGGCGTCATCGGGCCAGCGTAGGCGGCCGCGCATAGCAGATCGACAGCGCAAGCGGGTGACCATCCACAGCGCACCTGGTTGTCCACAGGGGAGCGCGCGGCGGCGCCTGTCCGGGGCAGGCTGCACCCATGCGACCAGGTCCCGCCCGTCCCGTTGCCCCTCGGCGACGTCGGCTCCCGCGCCGCGTCGCCGCGCCGCTCGTGGTAGCGGTACTCGTGGCCACGTCACCGCCCGTCGACGGCCACGACCCGGCGCCAGCCGCCTCCAGAGGCGAGGCGCCGCCGACGCCGGCCCAGGCGCGCTCCCGGGCAGCCGACCCGGTGGCCCTCGCGGGTGTGTTCCGGCGGGTCGAGGGCCGTCCCGGGCCGCCCGTACAGTCGCGCTCCCGGGCGGCCGACCCCTCGGTCGGCGCGGGTGTGTTTCGCTGGCCGGTCGACGGTCCGCCCCGGCTGGTCCGCCGCTTCGACCCGCCACCCCAGCCCTGGCTCGCCGGTCACCGGGGCGTCGACCTGGCCGCCGTCCCGGGAGCACCGGTGCGCGCCGCCGGGCCCGGCACCGTGCTCTTCGCCGGCATGGTGGCCGGGCGGCCGGTGGTCACCGTCGGGCACGCGGACGGGATGCGGACCACGTACGAACCGGTCCAGCCGTCGGTCACCGGAGGCGCGTCGGTCTCCGCCGGAGCGCCGCTGGGTGCCCTGCTGCCCGCGCACCCCGGCTGCCCGGACACGGCGTGCCTGCACTGGGGACTGCGGCGCGGCGAGGAGTACCTCGACCCGCTCACGCTGCTCGGGCTCGGCCGGGTCCGGTTGTTCCCGGTGGCCGGGCCGGTGCCGCCGGCTCGACTGCGCGCCGCAGGGGGCCGCGGTCCGCTCGCCGTCAGCTAGGCAGGCCGGCGAATCGTCTCCCGCGATCGGTCCTCAGCGCTGGGCGAGCAGCGGAGGCAGCCGCACGGCGAGCCGCTCGTACTCGTCCGGCGAGTTGTAGACCTGCCCGCAGAGCCGCAGCCACCCCTCGCCGTTCCAGGACATCACCGCCACCTCGGCGGCCAGACGCTCGGCGATCCGTTGCTGCAACTCCCGCGCCGCCTCGATCGTCGTGGCCAGGCCGCGCGGCAGCGGGATGATCCGCATGGCGACCTCGGGTCCGCCGGGGTCCGGCAGGCGGGCCGGCGCCACCCCGAGCGCGTCTCCCACCACCCTCTGGGCGTACGCGGCCAGCGCCGCATTGTGCGCGCGTACCCGGTCGACGCCGAGGCTGCGCAGGGTGAACAGCCCCGCCGGTGCGGCCAGCCAGGAGGTGTAGTCGAGGGTCGCCTGCCATTCGAGGCGTGCCGGGAAGCCGGCCTCCTGTTCCCAGGAGACCACCAGCGGCTCGATCCGGTCCCGCCACTGCGGTGCCACCACCAGCGCGGCGGTGCCACGTGGCGCGTACCCCCACTTGTGCAGGTTGCCCACCCAGAAGTCGGCGCCGACGCTCGCCACCGTGGCCGACAGCATCCCCGGCACGTGCGCGGCGTCGACCAGGACGGGCACACCGTGTTCGCGCGCCACCCCGACGATGGCGGCGACCGGGAAGAGCCGCGCGGTGGCGGAGGTGAGCTGGTCGACGACGAGCAGCCGGGTGCGGCCGGGGCGCAGAGCGGCCCGTACGGCGTCGACGATCTCCGCGTCGGTGGCCGCCAGCGGGATCGCCGCCACCCGGCTCTCCGCCCCCGTACGGCGGCACTCCCGCTGGATCGACAGGGTCACGGCGCCGTACTCGTGGTCGGTGCTCAGGATCTCGTCACCGGGACGTAGACCCAGCGACTGGAGCACCACCGCGACACCGGTGGTGGTGTTGCCGACCAGCGCGGTGCCCTCCGGGTCCGCACCGAGGAAGGTCGCCAGGTGCCGGCGGGTGTGGGCGATCCGGTCGACGAGCCCCTGCGTGAAGAAGCGCAGCGGGTTGGATTCCATCTCGTCGCGCAGCCGCTGCTGGGCCCGCTGCACACCGATGGGCACCGCCCCGAACGAGCCGTGGTTGAGGTGGCTGACCGCCGGATCCAGCGAGAAGAGCAGGCGGGCGCCCGGAATCGGCTCCGGTGGCTGCGGGACGCTCACCCGATGATCGTAACCGTCCGTCGATCATCATCGGCCGGTTCGGGTCAGGCGCGGGGATGGGCCTGCCGGTACGCGGCACGCAGCCGCTCCACCGAGACGTGCGTGTAGATCTGTGTGCTGGCCAGCGAGGAGTGGCCCAGCAGCTCCTGCACCGCGCGCAGGTCCGCGCCACCCTCCAGCAGATGGGTGGCCGCCGAGTGACGCAGCCCGTGCGGACTGATCCGGGGCAGGCCCGCGGCCTCGGCGTGGGCGCCGACGATCTGCCGCGCGGTGGTCGGGTTGAGCCGCCCGCCCCGGGCACCGACGAGCAGCGCCTCGCCGGAGCGCGGCGTGGCCAGGGCGGGCCGACCGTGGCGCAGCCAGTCGTCCAGCGCGCGCTGCGCGGGCACCCCGTACGGCACCGTCCGCTCCCGGCCGCCCTTGCCGAACACCCGTACCACCCGGCGCGCCTGGTCGACGTCCGACAGGTCCAGCCCGCAGGCCTCGCTGACCCGCACCCCCGTGGCGTAGAGCAGTTCCAGCAGCGCCCGGTCCCGCTGGCGGACCGGGTCACCCTCGGTCGTCGACACCACGGCAGCTTCGACGGGCGGGGCGTCCGACGCTGCGGCGCCGGTCCGGGCGGTTGCGGTTGGGCCACTGGAAGCGCCGGCCAACTCGACCAGCGTGGCGGCCTGCTCGGGGCGGAGGACGGTGGGCAGCTCGCGGTGGGCTCGGGGACTGGTCAGCGGGGCGGCCACGTCGGTGGTGAGCAGCCCCGAGCGGTGCGCCCAGGCGCTGAAGGTGCGCGCCGACGCGGCCCGGCGGGTCAGGGTGGCCCGCGCCGCACCCGTGGTCCGCTGCCGCGCCAGCCAACTCCGGAGCACCGTGAGGTCCAGGTCGGCCGGACGGGTGCATCCCATCCGGGTCGCGTGGGTGAACAGGGAGACCACGTCGGCCACGTACGCCCGGATGGTGTGTGCGGAGCGGTTCCGTACCCCGGACAGGTGCCCCGCGAAGGCGTCGATGGCCTCCCGCATCGCCTCCGGCAGCGCCTCGTGGGCGGCTCGGGTGCCACGGCCCTTCGCGGTCATCCCACCTCCATCGACAGCCTCCACCGGTACCGGTGACCGTCGTGGTCGGACGGCTCACGGGTACGGGTCCAGGCTACGGGCCGCCGCCGTGCGGCGGGGTTCTCCCGATCCGCGGAGGCTCCGGCGGCGACCACGACCGACGGTCGTCGCCGGGGCTTGCGTGACGCCCGCTCACGGTGACGCCGGCGTGCCGGGCCGGCGCGCTGCCGGACGGGGCGCAGGAGCCAGGGCGTAGCCGTCGTCGCGGCGGGCCACCAGCGCCAGCTCCTCCAGCAGCGACAGCTTGCGCAGCGCCGTCCGGATGTCCACGCCGGCGCGGGACGCCAACCGCTCCACGCCCACCGTGCCGCGGCGTGGCATCGCCTCCAGCACCGACCGCGCGTCGTCGTCGAGCGCGTCGGTCGGCCGGTCCGGGCCGCGTGCCGGCGGCGCGAGGTCCGCCCCGATGCGGCCGACCTCCTCCAGCACGTGCGGCACCCCGGTCACGAGGCGGGCCTTCGGGTGCTCCCGCAGCAGCTCGTGGGTGCCGACCGACATCGCCGAGGTGACCGGCCCCGGCACCGCCATGGCCGGGCGACCGATGGCGAGGGCGCGGTGCGCGGTCTGCGTGGCGCCGCTGCGGGCCGACGCCTCGACCACGACCGTGCCGAGCGTGCCGGCCGCGATGACCCGGTTGCGGATGAGGAACCGTGGACGCAACGGGTCGGCGCCCGGAGGCCACTCGCTGACCAGCAGGCCGGTGTCGGCGATCCGGTCGAAGAGTGCGGTGTTGCCCATCGGGTAGGGCCGGTCCACACCACACGCGAGGACGGCGACGGTGAGACCGCCGGCGTTGAGCGCGCCACGGTGCGCGGCGGCGTCGATGCCGAACGCGCCCCCCGACACGACCGTCCAGTCCCGGTCGGCCAGGGCGTACCCCATCTCGGTGGCGACGTGCGTGCCGTAGCCGGTCGCGGCCCGGGCGCCGACGACGGCCACGGACCGCTCCAGCGCCTCGCCCAGTGGCCACCCGCCCCGGACCCAGAAGCAGAGCGGCGGATCGGTCTCGGTGTCCACCCGGCGGAACGCGTCGAGGAGGCGGAGTCCCTTCAGGTCCGCCAGGCGCGCGGGCCACTCCTCGTCCTCCGGGGTCACGATCCTCGCCCCGAGCCGCTCGGTGCGCGCCACCGCCTCGGCCGCGACGGCCCGCGCGTCGCCGTCGGCGACCCGCGCGGCGACCGTGGCCCGCAGCTTCTCGTCCGGCGCCCCGCCGTCGAGCAGCAGCTCCAGCGCCGCCACGGGGCCGAGTCGGGCCGCCAACCGGTACACCGACCGGGTGCCCGGCTCGGCGAGCCACGTCAGGGCGATCCGTGCGAGCGTCCGCTCCTCCTGGGTGCTCATGCCGCGTCCCCCGTCCGTAGTTGGATGGCCTCCAGCACGTCCTCCCGGCTCGGCCGCGCCCGGCCGTCCAGGTCGGCGATGGTCCAGGCCAGCCGGATGATCCGGTCGAAGCCCCGCGCGGAGATCGACCCGGAGTCGAGGCGGCCCCGCAGCTCCGTCGTGTCCCGCGCGGGCAGCCGCCACGGCGGCCGCCGCAGGTGTGGCCCGGCGACCTCGGCGTTCACCCGGTGACCCAGGCCCGCCCATCGCGTCGCAGCCGCCTCACGGGCCGCCGCCACCCGCCGGGCCACGACCGCCGACGACTCGCCGCCGCCGTCGCCGGCCATCAGCTCGGCGGCCCGGACCGGCGGCAGCCTCACCTGTACGTCGATCCGGTCCAGCAGCGGCCCGGAGAGCCGGCCGAGGTAGCGCCGCCGGGCCAGCGGGCTGCACTCGCAGTACGCGTCGCCGGCTGGTTTCGCGCACGGGCAGGGATTGGCCGCGAGCACCAGCTGGGTCCGGGCCGGGTACTCGGTGCCACCCCGGCTGCGGGCCAGCTGGACCCGCCCGTGCTCCAGCGGCTGGCGCAGCGCCTCCAGGGCGCCCTTGCCGAACTCCGGGGCCTCGTCGAGGAAGAGCACACCGCGGTGCGCCAACGACACCGCGCCCGGCCGGGCCAGCCCGGAGCCCCCGCCCACCAGGGACGCCACCGTCGCGGTGTGGTGCGGCGCCTGGAAGGGCGGGCGGCGCAGCAACCGGCCTCCGGACGGGAGCAGCCCCGCGATGGAGTGCAGCGCCGTGACCTCCAGGGCGGCGTCGTCGTCCAGCTCGGGCAGGATCGACGGCAGACGCTCGGCGAGCATGGTCTTGCCGGCGCCCGGCGGCCCGAGCAGCGCGAGGTGGTGCCCGCCGGCGGCGGCGACCTCCAGGGCGCGCCGGCCGAGGGGCTGACCGGCCACGTCGGCGAGGTCCGGCCCATCGGCCGGTGGTGGCGGCTCGGCCGCGGGCGGCTCGATCAGCGGCGTCCCGTCGCGGACGAAGGTGACCAGCCGGTGCAGCGTGTCGACGGCCCGGACCCGCATTCCGGGGATCACGGCCGCCTCCGCGGCGTTGCCGACCGGCACGATGACCCGCTCGATCCCGGCCCGGGCGGCGGCGGCGACCATCGGCAGTACGCCGCGTACCGGGCGGACCGTGCCGTCGAGGCCGAGCTCGCCGAGGATCACCACCCGTTCCAGCGGCACAAGCGGCAGCTCGCCCGAGCCGCCCAGCAGGGCCACCGCGATGGCCAGGTCGAACGCCGAGCCGAACTTCGGCAGGGTGGCCGGCAGCAGGTTGAGGGTGATCCGGCGGTTCGGCCAGCGCTGGCCCGAGTTGACCACGGCGGCCCGGACCCGGTCCCGGGCCTCGTGCAGGGCCGTGTCGGGCAGGCCGGAGATCACCACGGCCGGTAGCCCCGCGGCCAGGTCGGCCTCCACCTCCACCAGGTGCCCGGTCATCCCCACCAGCCCGACGCAGAGCACCTTCGCGTAGCTCATCGGGCACCGCCGGCGCGGGCGCCCCGCATGTCAGAACGCGCCCTTCAGGTGCTCGACCCGGGCCGGGCCGGCGGCGGGCAGCCGGACGGAGAGCACGTCGAACCGGATCTCCTCGGCCGTGGTGCCGGTCTCCGCCAGCCAGCGGGCCGCGAGGACGCGCAGCCGCCGCGCCTTGGCCGGTACGACGGCCTCGGCGGGACTGCCGAACTCGCCACCCCGACGGGTCTTCACCTCGCAGAAGGCGAGCACCGGCCCGTCCCAGGCGATCACGTCGATCTCGCCGGTCGCGCAGCGCCAGTTGCGCGCGACCGGTCGCAGTCCCGTCTCGATGAGGTGCCGGACGGCGCACCGCTCGCCGTACGCGCCGACCGCCTGGTTCCGGTTCGTCATGCCGGCACGGTGCCCCGGGCCGCCAGGTCGGGGCGACCCCGTCGCGGCCCGGCTGTGGACAACGCCCGGTCTGTGGACGACCGCACGATCATGCTTCCCGCGTGGTATGCGGACCGCCCGATAAACGCCATCGAGCGCCGTCACGCGATCCGCGAACCACCGGCCACCCGCAGGTCAGCGGGTTGGAGGCGGGCGAGATGACGTCGGACGGGCCCGTCGCATACCGTGCCGGCGTGGACGGACGACGGAGCTTCCCCGACGAACAGGACCCGCGCTGGTACACCGGTGAGCGCGGACGCGGCTACGAGCCGGAGTGGCGGGGCACGGACGAGGCGCGCTACCGCGACGACGAGTTCCGCGCCCCGGAGCAGCGCGGCGCCACGGAGGAGACCCGGTACGACACGCACCCGCACCGCGAGCCGGGACGGTTCGGCGGCGCGGAGGACGACCCGGGACGGTTCGGGGCGCTGGGCGCGCCCGCGGACGACCGGTCCGAGTCGACCGGTTACCGCCCGACGCGCGCACGTCGGGCGGAAGCGGACCCGCTGGAGGACTCCGGCGAACTGACCGTCGAGCGGGTCGGCCGCCGGGCCGCGCGTGACGACCTCGCCGGCCCCGACCCGCTCGCCCTCCGCGAACCCGGCCCGGTCGACCCCGCCCCGCCGACTCCGGGCGCCCCGTTCGCTCCGAGCGCCGTCCCGGCTTCGAGCACCCCGCTGACTCCGGGCGGCGCGGTCATCGGTGGAGATCCCCTCGCCGCAGGCAGCTCGGGCCCCGGAGCGGCGTCGGGCGCGCCCACCACCCCGGGCACGACCGCGCATCCGGGCACGCCCACCCATCCGGGCGCGGCCGCGCACCGGGAGCCGTCCGCCGGCGCGGGCGTCTCCGGCGGCGTGGGGGATCCGGCCCGCCCCGCGCCGCTGTCCGGATACCCCGTCGTCGAGGCGACCCGGCCGGCCGAACCGCCGCACCCGCTGGAGATGCCGACCGGGCCGATGCCGCCGGTCGGCCCCCGTGCGGAGCCGCCACCGGGCCTGCCGGCGTACGGTGGCGCGCCCGATCCGGCCCGGGCCGGCGGGGACGGCGTGTACCGGACGCGACGGCCGGTCCTCGCGGTCTTCTTCGCGGTGCTGGTGCTGGTCTTCGAGGTCCCCGCGCTCCGGCTGCTCGCAGCGGGCGTGACCGGGGACCCGGTCTCCGCCACAAACGTCGTGAGCGGGACGTTCCTGGTGGCCGGGCTGCCGATCTTCGCGATCGGGCTGTACGGGCTCCGTACCGGTGGATTGTCCCTGGCCGAGGGGAGTCGCGGCTGGCTGCGCCCGCCGACGGCCTACCTGACCGTCGCCCTGGCGCTCTTCCTGGCCGCCGCGCTCGCGGCAGGCTGAGCCTGGTTCGGGGTGATCGACTCGAGATCGTTGACGTCGGGCTGTCGCCTCGGGGACGCCCCGACGTCACGGAAGGCGAGTCGATCACGCGGGCCGCGAGGGGGACCGGCCCGCCGCGTCCCCGGGGGCTGCGCAGCGGGGGAGGGGCGTACACTGGTCGACTGGCGACCGCCTCGCGCGGTCGACCTCGCGTGCCCTCTCCACGGTTGGTCGTGGGGCGACGGCCTCCCTGGTCCCGATCTTGTTCGGGCCCACCATGGCCGGCGACCGGGCACCAGGACGCCCGGCCGCCGGCCGGGCGTGACAACCAGGGATCGTAGGGAGTACCCACCATGGCCGTCGTGACCATGCGTCAGCTGCTGGAGAGCGGTGTCCACTTCGGGCACCAGACCCGGCGCTGGAACCCGAAGATGAAGCGTTTCATCTTCACCGAGCGCAACGGTATCTACATCATCGACCTGCGCCAGACCCTCGACTACATCGAGAAGGCGTACGACTTCGTGCGCAACACCGTGGCCGAGGGCGGCAGCATCCTCTTCGTCGGCACCAAGAAGCAGGCCCAGGAGGCGATCTCCGAGCAGGCGACCCGGGTCGGCCAGCCGTACGTGAACCACCGCTGGCTCGGTGGCATGCTGACCAACTTCCAGACCGTGTACAAGCGGCTGCAGCGGATGAAGGAGCTGGAGGCCCTCGGTGACCTGAGCGGCACCGCCGCCGGCTACACCAAGAAGGAGACCCTGCAGCTCTCCCGCGAGAAGGACAAGCTGTCCCGCACCCTCGGTGGTCTGCGGGACATGCAGAAGCTCCCGGCCGCGATCTGGGTGGTCGACACCAAGAAGGAGCACATCGCCGTCGACGAGGCCCGCAAGCTGGGCATCCCGGTGATCGCGGTGCTCGACACCAACTGCGACCCGGACGAGGTCGACTTCCCGATCCCGGGCAACGACGACGCGATCCGGTCCGCCGAGCTGCTGACCAAGGTCGTCGCCGCCGCCGTGGCGGACGGTCTGATCGCCCGCTCCGGCCGCCGCCGTGGCGGCGAGGAGAAGCCCGAGGCGGGTGTCGCCTCCGACGAGCCGCTGGCCGAGTGGGAGCGCGAGCTGCTTGAGGAGCCGAAGAAGGCCGACGAGCAGGAGCAGCCGGCGGCCGCCACCGCCGAGTGACCGTACCGTCGCTGCCCCGCCGTCCGTTTTGCCGGACGGCGGACAGCGGCGGCCCGGGCGGGCACATCGGGCCCGGATCCGGGTAACCGGCACCTCTGACCATCCACACGCCGCCTCAACATCGAAGAGAGAGCCATGTCCCAATTCACCGCCGCGGACGTCAAGAAGCTCCGCGACCTCACCGGCGCCGGCATGATGGACAGCAAGAAGGCGCTGACCGAGGCCGAGGGCGACTTCGACAAGGCCGTCGAGATCCTGCGCGTCAAGGGCGCGAAGGACGTCGGCAAGCGGGCCGGCCGCACCGCGGCCAACGGCCTGATCGCGCACTCCGGCCAGGCGCTGCTCGAGCTCAACTGCGAGACCGACTTCGTGGCAAAGACCGAGTCGTTCATCGCGCTGGCCCAGCAGCTCGTCGAGCACGGCGCGCGCACCGGCGTCAACAACGCCGAGGAACTGCTCGCCAGCGAGCTGGACGGCAAGAGCGTGGCCGACCTCATCCAGGAGCAGTCCGCCAAGATCGGCGAGAAGCTGGTCCTCAACCGGTTCGCCAAGCTCGACGGCACCACCGCCGTCTACCTGCACCGCAAGGCCCAGGACCTGCCCCCGGCGGTCGGCGTGCTCGTGCAGTACGCCGGCAAGAGCGACGAGGCCGGCGACGCCGACGCCCGTGGTGTCGCCATGCAGATCGCCGCGATGCGGCCGCAGTACCTGACCCGTGACGAGGTGCCGGCCGACGTCGTCGAGTCCGAGCGGCGCATCGCCGAGCAGACCGCCCGCGAGGAGAACAAGCCCGAGGCGGCCCTGCCGAAGATCGTCGAGGGTCGGGTCAACTCCTTCTTCAAGGACTACGTCCTCCTGGAGCAGGCGTCGGTCACCGACAACAAGAAGTCGGTGAAGCAGGTGCTGGCCGAGGCCGGCATCGAGGTCACCCGCTTCGTGCGGTTCGAGGTCGGCCAGGCCTGAGCCGCCACCGGGCGCCCACGGCGCCCGTCAGGCAGGAACGTCGACGAGGAGGTCGCCGGTGTACGTGACAGGCACCGCGGCCTCCTCGTCCCATAGGGTCGGCAGCGGCAGGTTGGCGGTACGCGGCGCACGGGGCGTCGACGTGGGAAAGGGCGGGGCGGATGACGCAGGTTGTGAGTGACCGGACGCTGGCGATGGACGACCCCACCGCCCCGCCGCCCGGCCGGGCTCGCCGGGTGGTGCTCAAGCTCTCGGGCGAGGTCTTCGGCGGCGGCGCGATCGGTGTCGACCCGGACGTCGTCCAGGCCATCGCCCGACAGATCGCCACCGTGGTCCGCCGCGGCGTGCAGGTGTCGGTGGTCGTCGGCGGCGGCAACTTCTTCCGCGGCGCGGAGCTGCAGAAGCGCGGCATGGACCGGGCCCGCGCCGACTACATGGGCATGCTCGGCACCGTCATGAACTGCCTCGCCCTCCAGGACTTCCTGGAGAAGGAGGGGATCGAGACCCGGGTGCAGAGCGCCATCACCATGGCCCAGGTCGCCGAGCCGTACATCCCGCTGCGCGCAATCCGGCACCTGGAGAAGGGCCGCGTGGTCATCTTCGGCGCGGGCGCCGGCATGCCGTACTTCTCCACGGACACGGTGGCCGCGCAGCGGGCACTGGAGATCCACGCCGACGTGGTGCTCATGAGCAAGAACGGCGTCGACGGCGTCTACAGCGCCGACCCGCGGATCGACCCCACCGCCAGCAAGTTCGACTCGATCACCTTCTCCGAGGTGCTGCGCCGCAACCTGCGGGTGGCGGACGCGGCGGCGTTCAGCCTCTGCATGGAGAACGGCCTGCCGATGCTGGTATTCGGCGCGCAGGGGGAGGACACGATCGTCCGCGCCGTCGGTGGCGACAAGATCGGCACCCTGATCACCGCCTGAGCGGTCGCCACGGCGACGGCAGCGGTCCTCCGACACACAGCAGAGCCCACGACGAGCACAGAAGGAGGCGAGGAGACCGGTGATCGACGACACCCTCCTCGAGGCCGAGGAGAAGATGGAGCGTGCGGTCGAGCACGCCAAGGAGGAGTTCGGCGCGATCCGGACCGGCCGTGCCAACCCGGCCATGTTCTCCAAGGTCATCATCGACTACTACGGCACGCCCACCCCGCTGACCCAGATGGCGTCCGTCGCGATCCCCGAGCCGCGGATGGCCATCATCAAGCCGTACGACAACTCGCAGATCAACGCCATGGAGAAGGCGATCCGCGATTCGGACCTCGGCGTGAACCCGAACAACGAGGGCAACCAGCTGCGCATCCTGCTCCCCCAGATGACCGAGGAGCGCCGCCGCGACATGATCAAGGTGGCCCGGCACAAGGGTGAGGAGGCCAAGGTGGCCATCCGCAACATCCGCCGCCGGGGCAAGGAGGAGCTGGACCGGATCGTCAAGGACGGCGAGGCCGGGGAGGACGAGGTCCGCCGGGCCGAGAAGGAGCTGGACGACCTCACCCAGCGCTTCGTGGCGAACGTCGACGAGCTGGTCAAGCACAAGGAGACGGAGCTGCTCGAGGTCTGAGCGCCCGTCCCGGGCCGCCACCGTGACGTGAGGCCCGTCCCGGCCGGGGCGGGCCTCACGCCGTGCGTACGGCCGGGAATCCGGTGGTCGCGGACGCCCGGCGGGCGGCTCGTCCGCCGTGCCGGGGCGCAGGGTGCAGTAGGCTCGGCAGGATTCCCGGCCACCGGGCGGTGAACGTCGGGGATCGACCGGCAGTCAGGCCGGTCAATCCGGAGGAACAGTCGCGCGTACAGGGGTTGCTTGTGGTTCTGCGTCATGTGGTGGTACTCGTGCCGCTTCGCGGTGCGTGATGTCCCACCTCGACCCCTACGGCGGCGCTGAGCCGCGCGGCTGGGACCGGCCGGACCGGCCGGCGTCGCTGCCGTGGCCGGAGGCCGAGATCGACCCGGGGCCGTGGACGCGACACCCGGACCCCGGCCCCGAGCTGTACGCGGAGCCGCGCACCCGTTCCCACCCGCAGGCCGACCCGTACACCGACCGGGGTGGGCCCTATCCGCCGGACCGCTACGACGAGGGCGGGCGGTACCCGGCCGGCCCCTACCCGGACCGCGGCGCGCCTCCCGATCGGGGCCCGCACCGCGGGCGCCGGCCCGACCCGTACCACGACGAGGCCCCGCACCGCGGGCGCCGGCCCGACCCGTACCGCGAGCACGACCGCCCCGACCGCCGCGGCGACGACCGTCGCGGCCCGGCCGCCTACCCGGAGCGGTACGACGAGCAACGCCCGGAGCGGTACGAGGACCGCCACCCGGAGCGGTACGAGCGCCACCCGGACGAGCGCCGGGACCGTCACCCCGACGAGCGCCCGCCGGCGCGGTACGAAGGCCCGCCGGCCACCGGCCCGGGCCGGTACGACGACGACTCCGGATACCCGACCGCGCAGCTGGAGCCCGTGCGGGTCGAGGTCGGCCCCGACCCCGCCGGTGAGCCCGAGCCGGAGCGGCCCCCGGGCCGACGGCCGCGGGGCAAGCGGCGGGCCACCGCCGACCGGCCGCCCACGCAGCCGAGCCGCGCCGGGCGCAACCTGCCGGCCGCCATCGGCGTCGGGCTCGGTCTGGGTGCCGTCATCCTGCTGACGCTCTTCGTCTACACCCCGGCGTTCCTCGCGGTCATCGTCGCCGCGGTGGGCGTGGGGGTCTGGGAACTGGCCCGGGCGGTCCGGCGCAGCGGGGCCCACCCGCCGCTGGTGCCGCTCGTCGCGGGTGGCGCCCTCACCGTGGGGCTGGCCTGGTTCGCCGGCCCGGACGCGCTGAGCCTCGGCCTGCTGGTCACCGTGCTCGGCACCATGATCTGGCGGCTGGGCGACGGGCCCGGCGGCTACCAACGCGACCTGACCGCCGCCACGCTGATCGCGGTCTACGTGCCGTTCCTGGGCGGCTTCGCCGCGTTGCTCGCGGCGGCGCCGGACGACGGCCCGTGGCGGATCCTGAGCACCCTGGTCGCCGTGGTGCTCTCCGACACCGGCGGGTACGCGGCCGGCGTGGCGTTCGGCAAGCACCCCATGGCCCCGTCGGTGAGCCCGAAGAAGTCCTGGGAGGGTTTCGCCGGCTCGGTCACCGCGGCGGCGCTCGGCAGCGCCCTCATGATCTGGCTGGTGTTCGACGTGGCCCCCTGGTGGGGGGCGCTGTTCGGGCTGGCCGTGTCCTGCGCCGCGGTCCTCGGCGACCTCGCCGAGTCGATGATCAAGCGGGATCTCGGCGTGAAGGACATGAGCAACCTGCTGCCCGGGCACGGCGGCCTCATGGACCGGCTCGACTCGATCCTGTTCGCGGTGCCGACCGCGTACCTGCTGCTGGCGGTCTTCGTGCCGGTGACCGGGTGACGTCCCGCGTGGGCGCCGCCACCTCGTCCGGAGGGCCGGGGTCGGTTCGGCACCTCCGGGCAGGTGCGTTCGCCGTTCGGCGTGACAGACTGGACCCGCCATGACGACCCTGCCCCTGATCCCCGCCACGTCCGGCGCCCCCGCGGCGCGTCGGGCCGCCATGCCGCCGCAGCACCTCGCCGACCTCGACCTGGCCGGGCGCCAGGCGCTGGTCGCCGAGCTGGGCGAGCCGGCGTTCCGCGCGAAGCAGATCTCCACCCACTACTTCGGCCGGCTGGTCCGCGACCCGCAGCTGATGACCGACCTGCCGGCCGCCACCCGGGCGCGGCTGGCCGACCGGCTGCTGCCGTCGCTGCTCACCCCGGTACGGGAGCTGGCCTGCGACGACGGCGCCACCCGCAAGGCGCTCTGGCGGCTGCACGACGGCTCGCTGGTGGAGAGCGTGCTGATGGGCTACCCCGACCGGGTCACCGTCTGCATCTCCAGCCAGGCGGGCTGCGGCATGGCGTGCCCGTTCTGCGCCACCGGCCAGGCGGGGCTGACCCGCAACCTCTCCACGGCCGAGATCGTCGACCAGGCGGTCTACCTGGCCGGCGTCGCCGCGTCCGGTGCGGTGGCCGGGTCGCCGGCCCGCCTGTCCCACGTGGTCTTCATGGGCATGGGTGAGCCCCTGGCGAACTACGCCCGGGTGGTCGCGGCGATCCGCCGGCTGGTCGCACCGGCTCCGGAGGGGCTCGGCCTGTCCCAGCGGCACATCACCGTTTCCACGGTGGGCCTGGTGCCGGCTATCCGCCGACTGGCCAGCGAAGACCTCTCGGTGACCCTTGCGCTGTCGTTGCACGCCCCCGATGATGATCTGCGCGACGAACTGGTGCCGGTCAACCAGCGCTGGAAGGTAGCCGAGGTGCTGGACGCAGCGTGGGACTACGCGGCCCGGACGGGACGCCGTGTGTCGATCGAATACGCAATGATCAAGAACGTGAACGACCAGCCGTGGCGAGCCGATCTGCTCGGCCGGCTGCTGGCGGGCAAGTTGGCCCACGTGAACCTCATTCCGCTCAACCCGACGCCGGGCAGCCGCTGGGACGCGAGTCCGAAGCCGGTCGAGCGGGAGTTCGTCCGGCGCTTGCGCGAGGCCGGGGTGTCCACCACGGTGCGGGACACCCGGGGGCGCGAGATCGACGGCG
This sequence comes from Micromonospora costi, assembly GCF_003626655.1. Classification (GTDB taxonomy): domain Bacteria; phylum Actinomycetota; class Actinomycetes; order Mycobacteriales; family Micromonosporaceae; genus Micromonospora; species Micromonospora costi. The sequence goes on along the minus strand of NZ_RBAN01000001.1, from coordinate 1,072,488 downwards.
CGTGTGGGCAGCTCGCCGCCGCCGAGGACAGGGACATCGACCCCGCCACAGCGGCATCGGCGTGACCGGGCGTGGCGAACGAGACCAGGAGACATAGTGGCGAGTCAGGGTCAGCGTTTCCGGCGTAAGGCGCTTCGCCGGGGATACAAGGTCGACGAGGTGGACGCCTTCCTCGACCGGGTGGAGGCGACGCTCGCCGGCCAGCCGGTCGGCGCGCCCGTGGCCTCCCAGGAGGTCCACGACGTCGTCTTCCGGGTCCGGTTCAACGGCTACGACGAGTGGCAGGTGGACCTGCACCTCGACCGGGTCGAGCGCCAGCTGGCCGAGTTGGAGGAGCGCGGCGCCCGCGGCGGGGACCCGCGGCTGGGCGACCGGCTGGGTCCGCCGGACCGGATGGGCCCGCCGATGCGCGACGAGCGCGGTATGTCGCCGGTGCCGCAGCCGCTGCCGCCGCGGCCCATGCCGGCGCAGGCCGGCCCGCCCGCCGACCGCTACGGCCGCTACGACGAGCCCACCGGCGCCCTCGCGGGCGGCTACGACGGCCCGCCGCCCCGGGGCGGCTACGAACCGCCGCGTCCTCCGGGCGGCCCCGGCCCCGGCATGCCCATGGGTCCGGGCGCCCCGATGGGCGGCCCCGCCGGGCCGCTGCGCGGTCTGCCGCCGGGCCCCGGTGGCTACGGCCCCGACGAGCAGCGCTTCGACGGCTTCGAGGCCGGCCGGCACGGCCGCGCCGACATGACCGCCGAGATCCGGATGCCGGACCGGGACCCGCGCGACATGCGTCGTGGTCCGGCCGGCCCGCCGCCCATGCCGCCGCAGGGGTTCGGTGGCGCCCCGGTAGACCAGGGTTACGGTGGCGCGCCGATGGACCAGGGTTACGGCGGCGCCCCGATGGATCAGGGCTACGGCGCGCCGATGGGCGGTCCGCCCGCGGTGCCGGGACCGCCGGCCGGCGGCCCGCCGATGGCCGGCCCGCCCGGCAGCGACCTGTACCGGGTCGACCAGATCCGCCGCAGGTTCCAGGTGCGCCGCTTCGGCAGCGGATACGACCCGGACCAGGTGGACCGGTTCTTCGAGACGCTGCTCGGCGGGATGGCCGGCCGCAACCCGATGCCGGTCAACCCGAAGGACCTCGACACGCTGCGGTTCGGGCTGGTGCCCGGCGGCTACTTCGAGGCCGAGGTCGACGCCGCGCTCAAGGACGTCCAGGACATCCTCTTCGGCCGCTGAGGTCGCCCGTACGTACGACGAGGGCCCGCCCTTCCCGATCGGAAGGGCGGGCCCTCGCGCGTCGTCCCGCCGGCGGCCGGCGTCGGCGCCCGGGTCAGGACCGCAGGCCGTTGCGCCGCAGCACGGCGTCGCCGATGACGATGATCAGCAGCAGCGCGGCCAGGCCGATCAGCCAGATGTCCTCGACCTTGCCCTCGTGGTTGCCGCAGATCATCGCCACCAGCACCAGCGCGGTCAGCACCGCCCCGATGCGCCCGGACTTCCGGTGCCCCGGCTTGTGCTGGTCTGGCGCGGTTACCGGCTCGCTTCCTGCCACTGTCGGTCCTTCCCTCGCGATCGGATCTCCGGTTAGTCTGGCACGCCCCGTGCCGGGTCCGGCGCAGGGTCCGACCTGATGGCGGTCCGCTCATGTGCGTGGCCGCGGCCGGCGCGAGCGGGCGTGAGCGGGCCGAAGGACCCGGTCGGACCAGGGCGGTACGGCACTACCGGCGTCGCGGACCGGGGGCCACAGTCACTCCGGTAGCGTTTGTCGTACACCTTGATTGTCTGTTTGAGGGGGAAACTGCGGTGCGAGTGACCGGTACCGGGCACGCCAGCATGCGGATCGACACTGCCGCGGGCAGCATCCTGTGCGACCCGTGGGTCAATCCGGCCTACTTCGCCTCCTGGTTCCCGTTTCCCGACAACTCCCAGCTCGACTGGGAGTCCCTCGGCCAGGTCGACTACCTCTACGTCTCGCACCTGCACCGGGACCACTTCGACGCCAAGCACCTGCGGGACTTCGTGTCGAAGGACGCCACGGTGCTGCTCCCCGAGTTCCCCACCTCGGAGATGGAGGACGAGTTCCGGACGTTGGGTTTCACGAAGTTCCTCAAGGCGCCCAACGAGCAGGTCGTGGAGCTGGACGGCGGCCTGAAGATCATGATCCAGGCGCTGACCAGCCCGACCGACGGCCCGATCGGTGACTCGTCGCTCTGGGTGGAGTACGACGGCGTGCGCCTGCTGAACCAGAACGACGCCCGCCCCACCGACCTGAGCGCCTTCGCGGAGCTGGGGCACGTGCACGCGCACATGCTCCAGTTCTCCGGCGCGATCTGGTACCCGATGGTCTACGAGCTGCCGCAGGCCGCCAAGACCGCCTTCGGCAAGCAGAAGCGCGACCGGCAGTTCGACCGCACGTGGCGCTACATCGCCGACCTGAAGGCGTCGCACGTCTTCCCGATCGCCGGCCCGCCGTGTTTCCTCGACGACGAGCTGTGGCAGTTCAACGACATCTTCGGCGACGAGGGGAACATCTTCCCCGACCAGTCGGTGTTCCTCGCCGAGTACGCGAAGGTCGGCGGCACCAACGGCATCGTGCTGCTGCCGGGCAGCGTCGCCGAGGTGACCACGGAGGGCGCGACCACCACCCACCCGGTGCCGGTGGAGGAGTTCTTCGCGAACAAGGTCGCCCACCTGGAGGAGATGCGGGAGCGCAAGCGCCCGATCATCGAGGCGGAGAAGGCGTCCTGGCGGCACCCCGAGGTGGACGTGCTCGGCGAGATGAAGCGCCGCATCGAGCCGCTGCTCGACGAGTCGATCTACCTGGCCAAGGGTGTCGGCGGCCCGGTCCGCTTCGACCTGGTGGGCTACGACGGCGAGAGCGTCGAGTCGATCGTGGTGGACTTTCCGGGCAAGGAGGTGCGGCCGTACGCGGACGAGAAGGTCCGCTACCGGTTCCGCACCGACCGGGCGCTGATCGAGCAGCTGCTGCACAGCGGCGAGGTGGACTGGGTCAACTCGCTCTTCCTCTCCTGCCGCTTCTCGGCGGCCCGGATCGGCCAGTACAACGAGTTCGTCTACGCCTTCTTCAAGTGCCTCTCGGAGGAGCGGCTCCAGTACGCCGAGGGCTGGTACGACGAGCACGAGCGGGCCGTCGACGCGGAGGACATCACCATCGGCGACTGGGTGGTGCAGCGGCGCTGCCCGCACCTGAAGGCGGACCTGAGCCGGTTCGGCATCGTGGAGGGCGACCAGCTCACCTGCCAGCTGCACGGGTGGCGCTTCGACCTGGCCAGCGGTCGCTGCCTGACCAGCGTGGGCCACAAGATCCGCGCCCACCGCGCCGACGAGCCAACCCCAACCGCAACCCCCGAAGCCGCAAGCTAACCCCTGCCCTGCCCTCGCCCTCCGTCGGGGTCGATCATGCAGTTGTGGTGGGCTACAAAAGCCGCTTTCCGGGCGGAAACGGGCACCACAACTGCATGATCGACGGGAAAAGGCGGGGTCAGCGGTTCAGGTCGGTCAGGATGCGGCGGGCGGCGTTGTGGCCGGCCGCGCCGATCACGCTCCCGGCCGGGTGGCAGCCGGCGCTGCCCGCGTACACGCCGTCCACGCCCGTGGTGTACGGCATGCGGTCGGTGAACGAGACCGTGTTGTCGACGTGGTGGATGTGCCCGCCGGTGATGCCGAAGTGCGCCTCGATGCCCGGCGGGGGCAGCGGCACGGCGTCCGCGATGAGGTCGGCGGTGCCCGGCGCGTACCGCTCGCAGATCTCGACCAGCCGGTCGACGTACCCGGGCAGCGCCGCGTCCCACGTGGTGCCGGCCAGCTCGTAGGGGACCGACTGCACGAACAGCGCCGACGAGTGGTGCCCCTGGCCGTCGGAGAGCGACGGGTCGACGGTGGTGTGCAGGTACCACTCGATGGTCGGCTCCTGCGGCAGGCGGCCCGCCTGCACGTCCGCCCACATGGCGCGCAGCGCGGCCATCGGTGACTCGCCGCCCCCGCCGACCAGGGAGGCCGAGCCGGGCAGCAGGTGGATGGTCGAGCCGAACGGGCTCGGCGCGTCCGCCGGCAGGCAGGAGAAGCGTGGCAGGCCGGTGAGCGCCAGGTTCAGCTTGAGGGTCGTGCCGGGTCGCCGGACCGCCGCCATCCGCGCGCCGAGCGACGCCGGGAGCGCCCCGTCGGGCAGCAGGTCCATGAGGCGGTACGGGTCGCAGGCGCCGAGCACCACCCGGGCGGCCACCTCCCGGCCGTCGGCGAGTACCACACCGCTCGCGGCGCCCCCGTCGAGGGTGACGGCGCTGACCGCCGCGCCGGTGACGATGCGCCCCCCGGCGGCCCGGGCGGCCTCGGCGAAGGTACGCGAGACCGTCCCCATGCCCCCTTCGGCGATCATCCAGGTGCCACCGGACCCGGGCAGGCGGCACATGTTGTGCACCAGGAAGTTGTGGCCGGTGCCCGGGTCGTCGGGGCCGGCGTTGAGGCCGGAGAGGCCGTCGGTGACGGCGTACATGCTGACCAGCAGTTCGGACCGGAACTCGAACCGGGCCAGGTAGTCGGCCACCGAGCCGCGTACCAGGTCGACGAAGACCTGTCGCAGCGCCGGCCGGACGTACCGGTCGGCGGTCTCCACCACGGGCAGTGGCTCGGCGAGCCAGGCGGGGGCCAGGTCCTCCCGCAGCGCGGCCAGCTCGGCCTGGAGGGCGTCGTCCGCGGCCGCGTCGGCGGGGGAGAAGAAGTCGGCGAGCTGGGCCCGGCTGGCCGCGGCGTCACTGCCGAACAACAGGTACGGCGAGCCGAGGCCGCCCGGGGTGGGCAGGAAGTAGTGCGGGTCGCGGCGTAGCACCGGGATTGTCACGTCGAGGGTGGCGAGCAGTTCCGGCGGCATCAGGCCCAGCAGGTACGAGCCGGTGGAGTGGCGCAGCCCGGGCACCTTCGGGAACGGGTTCTCGGTGCGGGTCGCGCCGCCGATCACGTCGGCCGCCTCCAGCACCAGCACGTCGAGCCCGGCGCGGGCCAGGAGGATGGCGGAGACCAGGCCGTTGTGCCCGGCCCCGACGATCACCACGTCGGCGCGGGCCGGAAGTTCACTGCTCATGCCGCCGCAGCCTAGCCCCGATGCCGCCCACCCGGGGCCCCTCCGCCCCACCCCACCCCTCGCCCCGGTGATCATGAAGTTATTGCCCGATGGAAGCGCTCCCGGAGGCAATAACTTCATGATCACCGGGGCGAACGCGGGGCGGGCCTCCGGCGGCCGAGGGGGTGCGGGAGCATGTTTGGGCGGGAGGGAGGCCTTGTGTTCGGGTGGTGGGGACGGACCGTGGTGCGGCTCCGGTGGGCCGTGCTCGCGGCGGCGGTGCTGCTGGCGACGGTCGGCGCGACCTGGGGCGCCGGCGTGTTCGGGCAGCTCACCGGCGGCGGCTTCGACGACCCGGCGAGCGAGTCCAGCCGGGCGTACGAGCGGATCGCCGACGAGCTGGGGCCGCAGGGCGCGGACGTGATCGTCCTCTGGTCCAGCGACACCGTGACCGCCGACCAGCCGGCGTTCCGTGACCCGGTCGCCGCCGCGGTGTCCCGGCTGCGCGAGCGGCCCGAGGTGACCAGCGTGACCACCTGGTACGACACCGGTGCCCCCGCGCTCCTGGCCACCGATCGACGGGCCACCTACGCCCTGGTGCAGCTCCGGGCGGACGACGAGGACGGCAAGACCGCGGCGTACCGCGCGCTGCGGCCCGTGCTGGAGACCCCCGGCGTGCGGACGCAGACCGGCGGGAACGTGCCGTTCCTGGAGGAGGCGAACACCCGGACGACCGAGGACATCACGCGGGCCGAGCTGTTCTCCATGCCGGTGCTGCTCGTGCTGCTGGTGCTGATCTTCGGCGGGCTGGTGGCCGCGTGCACGCCGCTGCTGATCGGCGGGCTGGCGATCCTCGGCGGCTTCATCGCCGTCCGGGTCGTGAACCTCTTCACCGACGTGTCGATCTTCGCGATCAACGTGATCACCCTGATCGGCCTCGGCATGGCGGTCGACTACGCGCTCTTCGTGGTGAGTCGGTTCCGCGAGGAACTGGGGGCCGGGCACGACACCGCCGACGCCATCCGGCGCACCATGACGACCGCGGGCCGCACGGTGCTGGTCTCCGGCCTCACGATCGCGCTCGCCATGGCCAGCCTGCTGATCTTCCCACAGTCGTTCCTGCGTTCGATGGGGCTCGGCGGGATGGCCGCCGTGCTGGTCGCCATGCTCGCGGCGCTCACCGTGCTGCCGGCCCTGCTCGCGGTGCTCGGCCCGCGGATCGACGCGGTGCGCGTACCGCTGAGGTGGCGGCGTCGGACGGCGGCCCTCACCGCGACGGCGCGGCGTGGCGCCGGTCCGAGCGCGGGACCGGCGGTCGTGGACGGCGGCGCCTGGGCCCGGATCGCGCGCAGCGTGATGCGCCGCCCCGTGCGCTACCTGGTCGGGGTCGCCGTGCTGCTGGTGGTGCTGGCCACGCCGTTCCTGCGGATCACGTTCGGCGGCTTCGACGAGCGGGTGCTCCCCGCGGGCGCCGAGCCGCGGGTGGTCTCCGAGCGGATCGCCGCGGAGTTCCCGGGCGGCACGATCGCCCCCGTCGAGGTGCTGGTCTCCGGCGCGCCCGCCGAGGCGGTCCGTCCCTTCGCCGACCGGATCGCCGCGGCGCCCGGGGTGACCGGGGTGGACGTGGCGGCCAGCCGGGGCGAGTCGACGCTGCTCCGCGTGACGTACCCGGGGGAGCCGACCGGCGAGGTCGCCCAGGACGTGGTCCGGGCGCTACGCGACCTGCCCACGCCGGCCGGCGCCGAGGTGCTCGTCGGCGGCCGGCCCGGCGCGGACCGGGACCTGCTGGACAGCCTCGGCGCCCGGCTGCCGTGGATGGCGCTGCTGATGGCCGCCGCGACGCTGCTGCTGCTGTTCCTCGCGTTCGGCTCGGTGGTGCTGCCGGTCAAGGCGGTCCTCATGAACCTGCTCTCCATCGGCGCCTCGTTCGGCGTGGTCGTCTGGATCTTCCAGGACGGGCACCTCGCCGACCTGCTCGGCTTCACCCCGACCGGCTTCATCGAGCCGAGCAACCCCATCCTCATGCTGGCCGTGCTCTTCGGGCTCGCCACGGACTACGAGGTGTTCCTGCTCTCCCGGGTCCGGGAGGAGTGGGACCGGACCGGGGACAACACCGCGTCCGTCGCCACGGGCCTGCAGCGCACCGGCCGGATCATCACGGCCGCCGCGCTGCTGCTCATCATCGTGGTGGCCGGCTTCGCGAGCGGCAGCATGGCGTACATCAAGCTCATCGGCGTCGGCATGATCGTGGCGATCGTGGTCGACGCGACCCTGGTCCGGGCGCTTCTGGTGCCGGCCACCATGCGCCTGCTCGGCCGCTGGAACTGGTGGGCCCCGGGCCCGCTGGGCCGGGTCTACCGCCGCTACGGCCTGCGCGAGACCGACGCCCCGGCGGGCGGGGAGACCCGTCACTCCGCGTTCACCGGATAGCGGCTCTCCTCTCTCGCCGGGTGGGACAAGCGGCCGGCACGCCAGCGGGACAGGGCGAGGGTCGCGCGCCCACTCACTAAGATCGCCGGCCATGACCGTCCTGAGCACCGAGCGCCTCGTCCTGCGTGACTGGACCGACGACCCGGCGGACCTGGCCCGCCTGTACGACATCTACTCCCGTACGGAGATCACCCGGTGGCTGGCCGCGTCGGGCCTGCCGCTCACCGACCCGGCCCAGGCGGTCGACCGCCTGCAGATCTGGCGGGACCGGCACGCCGACCACGGCGGGCGGTACGGCACCTGGGCCATGGAGGTGCGGGACAGCGGGGTGGTGGCCGGCACGCTGATCCTCAAGCCGCTGCCCGGGGCGGACGGCGAGACGCCCACCGACGACATCGAGATCGGCTGGCACCTGCACCCGGACGCGTGGGGGCACGGCTACGCCACGGAGGCCGCGCGGGCGGTGCTCGCCCGGGAGTTCGCGACCGGCACCCCGCGGGTCTACGCGGTGGTCTCGCCGGGCAACGGGCCGTCCATGGCGGTGTGCCGCCGCCTCGGCATGACCCATGTGGGACGGCGCACCGACTGGTACGCCGGCGAGGAGTTGGAGACGTTCGTCCTGGCCGCTCCGGCCTGAGACGGGCCCGGGGCCGGGACCGCCGTGATCGGGGTCGCCGGGGTCGGGGCAGCGGGCGGCCGGTCGAAGGTTCTATCGTGTCCGACCGTGATGATCGAGTTCCGGACGCAGCCGGACCGGCCCCTGCTCACCGCCGCCGTGCGCCGTACGCTCCGCCGGAGCCTGCGCCTGCTCACGTTCTGCGGCGTCATCCTGCTGGTGCCGGCGGCGGTCGCGGTGCTGTCCGACGACCGGGTCATGGCCGTGGTCTGGCTCGCCGCGGCGGTGTTCTTCCTGGTCCTGCCGCCGCTGACGGTGCGCAGCGCGGTCGAGATGAGCTGGAAGCTGTACCGGCAGGAGATCGGCTGGCGGATCTCCGGCGAGGGCGTCGCCATGGCCTCGCCGCTGATGGACAGCCTCATCCGGTGGGAGGCGCTGGAGGCGGTCGAGCCGATCCCCGGCCAGCTGCTATTCAAGATCAATCGTCAGCAGGCCATCCCGATGCCGGTCGCCGGCCTGGCTCCGTCCGACCGTGACACGCTGCTCGCCTTCCTCCGCGGTCGCGGCCTGCTGACCGGCGACGACCAGCGCACGCGGGCCGCGATCGCCGGGTGACCCGCGCACGCCTGCCGCGAGCGCCGGGTGACCAGCGCACTGGGGCCGCGAGCGCCGGGTGACCCGCACGCCGGGCCCGGACCGGACAGCGTGTGCGATCCGGTTCGGCCGGGGCGGCGCGACCAGGCTGGTCTGGCGAAGGGATGTCCCGCTGCGGCGGCCCTTCGAGTTCTCCGTCGACCCGGCCGACCTGCTCGACGAGGAGGCTTCCGAGCAGGTCGACGGGGAAGATTGAGGCTCCCAGCGGACGTACAGCCCGTCTGGGGAAGAATGGGCGGGTGACTTCCCCGCGAGAACTGGTCCTGCTCGGGTCGACCGGCTCGATCGGCACCCAGGCCATCGACATCGTCCGCCGGAACCCGGACCGCTTCCGGGTGGTGGCGCTCGGCGCGGGCGGCGGCAACGTCGACCTGCTCGCGGCCCAGGCCCTAGAACTCGGCGTCGAGGCGGTCGGTGTGGCGAAGGCGTCCGCCGCCCAGGACCTCCAGCTCGCCTTCTACGCCGAGGCGAGCCGGCGCGGCTGGGCCAGCGGCGACTTCCGGCTACCGAAGATCATCGCCGGGCCGGACGCGATGACCGAGCTGGCCCAGTGGCCCTGCGACGTGGTGCTCAACGGTGTGGTCGGCTCGCTCGGGCTCGCGCCGACCCTGGCCGCGCTGCGCGCCGGTCGTACGCTCGCGCTCGCCAACAAGGAGTCGCTCGTGGCCGGCGGCGCCCTCGTGCGGGCCGCGGTGACCCGCGCCGGGCAGATCGTCCCGGTCGACTCGGAGCACTCGGCGCTCGCCCAGTGCCTGCGCGGCGGAACGCGGGGTGAGGTGCGCCGGCTGATCGTCACGGCCAGCGGCGGCCCGTTCCGGGGCCGGCGCCGCGAGGAGTTGACCGAGGTCACACCCGAGCAGGCCCTCGCGCACCCCACGTGGACCATGGGGCCGGTCGTCACGATCAACTCGGCCACCATGGTCAACAAGGCCCTCGAGGTGATCGAGGCGCACGAGCTCTTCGACATCCCGTACGCCGACATCACCGTGATGGTGCACCCGCAGTCGGTGATCCATTCGATGGTCGAGTTCGCCGACGGGTCCACCCTCGCCCAGGCGAGCCCACCGGACATGCGGCTGCCGATCGCCCTCGGCCTCGGCTGGCCGGACCGGGTGCCGGGCGCCGCCGCCGCGGTCGACTGGACGAGCAGCCACACCTGGGAGTTCGCGCCGCTGGACGACGCGGCGTTCCCGGCGGTCGCCCTGGCCAAGGCCGCCGGCGAGGCCGGGCGCTGCCGGCCGGCCGTCTACAACGCGGCGAACGAGGAGTGCGTGGCTGCGTTCGTGGCCGGCCGGCTGCCGTTCCTCGGCATCGTGGACACCGTCGCGAGGGTTCTGGAGGACGCTCCGGACTTCGGCGAACCAGGTACCGTCGAGGACGTGCTCGCGGCCGAGTCGTGGGCGCGAGGTCACGCGCAGGAGATCATCGCCGCGGCGGTGGAAGGAGCTTGATGGCATACCTGCTGGGGGTGGCGCTCTTCGCGCTGGCCATCCTCGTCTCGGTGAGCCTGCACGAGGCGGGGCACATGCTCACCGCCAAGGCGTTCGGCATGAAGGTCACCCGCTACTTCGTCGGCTTCGGGCCCACCCTGTGGTCCTTCCGCCGCGGCGAGACCGAGTACGGCGTCAAGGGCGTCCCGCTCGGCGGCTTCTGCAAGATCGTCGGAATGACCCCGCAGGACGACGACGTGGACCCGGCCGACGAGCCGCGGGCCATGTGGCGTTACCCGGTCTGGAAGCGGACGATCGTGATGTCCGCGGGCTCGATCACCCACTTCGCGCTCGCCCTGGTCACGCTCTGGATCCTCGCCGTGTCGGCCGGCCTGCCCAACCCGAACTTCCCGAGCACCGACGCGGAGATCCGCCAGGAGCCGGCGGTCGTGGCGCTCAGCGACTGCGTGGTGCCGGACAACACCGCCCGCGCCTGCCAGCCCGGCGACCCGGCGAGCCCCGCCGCGCAGGCCCAGCTGCGCAACGGCGACCGGATCACCTCGCTCAACGGCCAGCCGATCAACAACTACGGTGAGCTGCTCACCGGCCTGCGCACCCTGCCGCCCGGCAGCACCGCGACGATCGGCTACGTCCGCGACGGGCAGCCGGCCGAGACCCGCACGGTGCTCGCGCAGACCCAGCGGCCGCCGCTGGACGACCCGAAGGGCGCGGTCGGCCCGGTCGCCGCGCTGGGCGTCGGGCTCATCCCGAGCACACCCACCCGGGTGACGTACGGGCCGGTCGACGCGTTCGGCGCCACCGCCGACTTCACCGGGGACATGGCGGTCGGCACCTTCCACGCGTTGCAGCGGATCCCGCAGAAGATCCCCGCGCTGTGGACCGCGATCACCGGCGGTGAGCGCGACATGGACACCCCGATCAGCGTGGTCGGCGCCAGCCGGCTCGGCGGCGAGGCCGTGGAGAACAACGCCTGGCTGGTGTTCTTCATGCTCTTCGTCTCGCTGAACTTCTTCATCGGCGTGTTCAACCTGCTGCCGCTGCTCCCGCTCGACGGCGGGCACATCGCCATCGCCTGGTTCGAACGCGCCCGGTCGTGGGTCTACGCGCGGCTGCGCCGCCCGGACCCGGGCCGCGTCGACTACCTCAAGCTCATGCCCTTCACGTACGCGGTGATCCTGATCGGTGGCGCGTTCACGCTGCTGACCATCACCGCGGACGTGGTCAACCCGATCACGCTCTTCTCAAGGTGAGTGAAGTGACCGCAGTCAGCCTCGGTATGCCGCCCGTACCGCCTCCGCCGCTCGCCCCGCGCCGGGCCAGCCGCCAGATCATGGTCGGTTCGGTCCCGGTCGGCGGCGGCGCGCCGGTGTCGGTCCAGTCGATGACCACCACCCTCACCGCGGACGTCAACGCCACGTTGCAGCAGATCGCCGAGCTCACCGCGAGCGGCTGCCAGATCGTCCGGGTGGCCGTGCCGTCCCAGGACGACGTCGAGGCGTTGCCCGCGATCGCCAAGAAGTCGCAGATCCCCGTGATCGCCGACATCCACTTCCAGCCGAAGTACGTCTTCGCCGCGATCGACGCCGGCTGCGCCGCCGTACGCGTCAACCCGGGCAACATCCGGCAGTTCGACGACAAGGTCAAGGAGATCGCCAAGGCGGCCGGCGACGCCGGGGTGCCGATCCGGATCGGCGTCAACGCGGGCTCGCTGGACAAGCGGCTGCTCAGCAAGTACGGCAAGGCCACCGCCGAGGCGCTGGTCGAGTCGGCGCTGTGGGAGTGCTCGCTCTTCGAGGAGCACGGGTTCCGCGACATCAAGATCTCGGTGAAGCACAACGACCCGGTGGTGATGATCCGGGCGTACCGGCAGCTCGCCGAGCAGTGCGACTACCCGCTGCACCTGGGTGTCACGGAGGCCGGCCCCGCGTTCCAGGGCACCATCAAGTCGGCCGTGGCGTTCGGCGCGCTGCTCGCCGAGGGCATCGGCGACACCATCCGCGTCTCGCTGTCCGCGCCGCCGGTCGAGGAGATCAAGGTCGGCACCGCGATCCTGGAGTCGCTGGGCCTGCGCGAGCGCGGCCTGGAGATCGTCTCCTGCCCGTCCTGCGGCCGCGCCCAGGTCGACGTCTACAAGCTCGCCGAGGAGGTCACGGCGGGCCTGGAGGGGCTGCCGGTGCCGCTGCGGGTGGCCGTCATGGGCTGCGTCGTGAACGGGCCCGGCGAGGCCCGCGAGGCGGACCTCGGCGTCGCTTCCGGCAACGGCAAGGGTCAGATCTTCGTGAAGGGGCAGGTCATCAAGACCGTGCCCGAGGGGCAGATCGTGGAGACGCTGATCGAGGAGGCGCTGCGGTTGGCCGAGGAGATGGGCGCGGAACTCCCCGAGGAGCTGCGCGGCCTGGTCACCGGCCCGACCGTCACCGTCCACTGAGCCGCCGCCCGGGACGGGCGTGCTGTCACGGAAAGGGTGGTCATTCCCGCGGGAATGACCACCCTTTCCGGTTTCTGGGCCGCATCGGCGTGCCCCGCCGTCACTCGGTCTCGGCGAGGATGGCGTACAGCTTGCGCCGGGTCTCGTCGAGCACCTGGGCGGCGCGCTCACGCTGGTCGTCGGTGCCGGTCATCATCACCTGGCGCAGCGCGTGCATGGCCTGCGCGCCCGCGTCGCGGATGTCGTGCCAGCTGTTGACGGTCGTCTCGGCGAACTCCGCCCACGGCGGGGTCTGGGCCGCGGCGGCCGCCTCCTCCTGCCCCTGGTCGGTGAGCGTGAACCGCTTCCGCCCGCCGTCGGAGTCGGCGGCGGCCGTGATGACGCCCTCGTCCTCGAGCAGCTGCAGGGTCGGGTAGATCGACCCGGGGCTGGGCCGCCAGGCCCCGCCGGTGCGGGAGTCGATCTCCTGGATCATCTCGTAGCCGTGCATCGGCCGCTCGGTGAGCAGGGCCAGCACGGCGCCGCGCACGTTGGGGCGGCGTCCCCGGCCGCGGCCGCGTCCACGGCCGTGCCCGTGGCCGTGGGGGCCGGGCGGGAACGGCGGGCCGGGCGGTACGGGCGGGAAGCCGAAGCCCCGCATGCGCATCTCGTGCATCGCGTGCATCCGTCGGTGGAAACCCATCGGGCTCTCCTTCTGGTCGTCCTATCACTGATGCATCAACGATATATCGGTAATGCATCGTCGACAACACGATGACGAAGGCGGGATGCAAACCGTACGTACGTCTTGTTAGGCTGCGGGTCGTGCGCCTGCTTCCCGAACCGGGCCCGGCCCGGACGCTCGCCCTCTCGAGCCTCGTCAACACCATCGGCCGCGGGACCTGGTTGACCGCCAGCGCCCTGTTCCTGACCCACTCCGTCGGGCTGACCGTCGCCCAGGTCGGCCTCGGCCTCACCGTCACGGCACTGGTCGGTCTCGTGGCCAGCGCTCCGACCGGCTACCTCGCCGACCGGTACGGGCCGCGCGGCATCCAGATGGCCGCGCTGCTCGCCTCCGCCGCCTGCACCGCCGCCCTGGTGGCCGTCCGGTCCTTCGCCGCGTTCGTCGCGGTCGGCATGCTCATGGCCGTCGCCGATGCGGCCAGCCGGGGCTCCCGGGGCGCCCTGATCGCCGGCGCCGTCCCGGCCGAGCAGCGCGTGCACACCCGGGCCTACCTGCGCGCCGTCACCAACGTGGGGATCTCCGTGGGCGCGGTCGTCGCCGGTGCCGGCCTCGCCGCCGACACCCGGGCCGGGTACGTGTCGCTCATCGTGCTGGACGCCGTCACGTACCTGGTCGCCGCGGCCATCCTGCTACGGCTGCCGGCCGTCCCGCCGGTCCCCGCGCCCACGCAGGGGCCGCGGTTGATCGCCCTGCGGGACCGGCCGTTCCTCGCCTTCACGGTGCTCGACGGGCTCATGTCGATGCACTTCGGGCTGCTCAACATCGCCCTGCCGCTGTGGATCGCCGGCCACACCACGGCGCCGCACTGGCTGATCTCGGCCTGCATGCTTGTCAACACCGTGATGGTGGTGCTCTTCCAGGTCCGGGCCTCCCGCGGCACCGAGGATCTGACCGGTGCCGGACGGGCCGCCCGCCGCGCCGGTGCCGTCATCGCGGTGGCCTGCGCGCTCTTCGCCGCCAGCGGCGGCGTACCCACGGTGGTCGCCGTGCCGCTGCTGCTCGGCGGGGCACTGGTGCACGTCGTGGGCGAACTGTGGCACGCCGCGGCGGGATGGGGCATCTCGTTCGGTCTCGCCCCGGCGGGCGCGCAGGGCCAGTACCAGGGCGCGTACGGAATGGGCATGCAGCTCGGGTCGATGGTGGCACCTGTCGTGGTGACCACGCTCGCGGTCGGTTGGGGCGTACCGGGCTGGTTGCTGCTCGGTGGGCTCTTCCTGCTCCTCGGTGCCCTGGTGCCGCCCGTCGTGCGGTGGGCCGCCGGCACCCGCGTGGACCGGTCCGCCGAGCCGGTGGCCGCCTGAGTCGCCGGTCCGCCACTCGGCCGGCGCGCCGGGGGCGGGATCTGGCAGGCTGGACGAGTGCTGACGGTGCCGGTACGGCAACTGGGGGAATCGGAGCGACGCGCGGTCGAGCGGCTGCTCGACCTCGACCCGTACGCGGGCGCGCAGGTCGCCGAGCGGGTCGCCGCGCGCGGGCTCTCCTGGTGGCGTGCCGAGGGCCGGATCCTGGGTTACGGCACCCGGCGCAACCTGGAGTCGATCTGCTGGCTCGGCGGCAACCTCACGCCCGTCCTCGCCACGGAACCGGCCGTGGCGGCGTTCGCCGACCTGCTTGCGGGCGAGGAACGGCTCTGCTCCTCGATCGTCGGCCGGGCCGACGCCGTGCTCGGCCTCTGGGACCAGCTCTCCGACGTGTGGGGTCCGGCCCGTGATGTACGCCCGAACCAGCCGCTGCTGGCCACCGAGGCGCTGCCCGTGGTGCCGGCCGACCCGGAGGTACGGCGGGTGCGTGGTGGCGAGATCGACCGGCTCTTTCCGGCGGCCGTGGCCATGTACACCGAGGAGGTCGGCGTCTCGCCGCTGGCCGAGGACGGCGGGCGCAGCTACCGGCGGCGGGTGAGCGAGCTGGTGCGCTCCGGCCGGGCGTACGCCCGCTTCGCCGACGGCCGCGTGATCTTCAAGGCCGAGCTGGCGGTGGTGACCCGCCGGACGGCGCAGATCCAGGGAGTCTGGGTGGCCCCCGAGTGGCGGGGGCGGGGGATCGCCACGGCCGCCATGGCCGCCGTCGTCCGCGACGCCCTGCTGCGGGTCGCGCCCACCGTGAGCCTCTACGTGAACGACTTCAACCTGCCGGCCCGCCGGGTCTACGAGCGGTGCGGGTTCCGCCCGGTCGGCACGCTCGCCACCGTCCTGTTCTGAGCCGCCGGCCCCGCCATCGGGGTCATCGGGTGGCCCGGCCGCGCCGGCCTCGCGTGATCGACTCGGCTTCCTTGAAGTCGCGCGGTCGGGACGGGCGGGACACAGCGACTTCCCGAAACCGGAGTCGATCACGCCGACCCGACGCGCGCGTCGAGGCCGGATGACTGACGACGCGGGTGTGATCGACACCAGATCGCCGATATCGCGGTATCCGACTCGCGCGGACCCCGCCAGATCGGCGGAATGGAGTCGATCATCGAGTGCTCCGGCACCGATGGTGGCGGGGCCTTCGGGTGGCCCGGCAGCGCGGACCGCGTCCTCCGCGTTGTTCGGCGTCGGCCTCGTGGTTGGCCATCGACTGGCTGGTGTTCTCCCCGGACCGGCGGGCCGGCCGCGTGAACGGGCGGTAAATGCGTTGAGCGGCCGGGCCGGGACGGCGAGGCTGGGAACACCGCCTGCCACCGCCCCGAGTCCTGGAAGGACCTTCCATGCGCCTGCTCCGCGACCTCTGGGCCACCGCACCACGCCGCATGACGGCCGTCCTCGTGCTCGTCGTGCTCGGCGCCGGCGGGCAGGCGGCCGCGTCCGCGCTGGCCGGACCGGTGCTGGTGCAGCGGTCGGGGGGCTGGTTCGTCGCGCTGGCCGTGGCGCTGGTCGCCGCGGTCGTGACCGACCTCGTGGTGGGGCTGCTGATGGCCGGCCTGACCGCCGACTGGTCGGCCGACGTGCGGCGGCGGCTCTGCCGGGTCGCGCTCGGGCAGGACCTGCCGACCCTGGAGACCACCCCGGTCGGCGAGCTGCTCGACCGCATCGACAACGACGTCTACCAGGTCGCCGCGGAGTTGCGGCAGACCGGCGTCCGGATCGTCCAGGGCGTCGCCGTGTGCGTGCTCGCGACCGTGAGCGCGTTGCTGGTCTGGTGGCCGGCGGGCGTGGGGATGGTCCTGCTCACCGCGTTGCTCGCCGTGGTCCTGCGCCGCCCGACCGGACGGATCGCCCCGGCCCGGATGGCCGAGGAGGAGGCCTGGTCCGACCTCGCGGCGGTCATGGAGGAGGCGGTGCACGGCCAGGACGACGTCCGGACCACCCTGGCCCGGCCGTACGTGCTGCGCCTCTACGCCCGGCGGGCGGCCGAGGTGATCGCCCGTGCCGGCCGCGTGTTCCGGATGTCGGCACAGGTGACCTCGATCGCCGCGGGCGGAATCCGCGCCGGGATCGCGGCCGTCGTGCTCGCCGGGGCGTGGGCCCTGGCCACCGGTCGCGTCGACGGTGCCCGGCTGACCGCGATCTGGCTGCTCGCTATCGCCTTCGGCGCGACGGTCGAGCACATGGCCCGCTGGGTGCCGCACCTCCAGTACGCGCTGGGCGCCTGGGCCCGGGTGCAGCTGCTCGCCACCGCGCCGCAGGAGCCGGCGGGCGGGGTGGCCCCGGCCGACGGCGACCTCACCGTGCGCGGCCTGACCTTCCGCTACCCGGTCGACGACGACCGCGGCCCCGCGCTGCGGGACATCCGGCTGACCTTCGCCCGCGGCCGCTCGTACGCCCTGGTCGGGCGGACCGGCTCGGGCAAGTCGACGCTCGCCAAGGTGCTCACCCGCGCCGTCGACGTGCCGCGCGGCACCGTCTTCCTGGGCGACACCGACCTGGTCGACCTCGACGTCGAGGAGCTGCGCCGGTGGGTCGCCGTGGTGCCGCAGCGCACCGAGATCCTGGCCGGCACGCTCGCCGAGAACGTCGCGCTCTTCGACCCCGACCTGCTCGACGACGCCACCCGGGCGCTGGAGGAACTGGGGCTCGCGGGGTGGATCGCCGAGCTGCCCGACGGTGTACGCACCCGGCTGGGCGAGGGCGGGCACGTCCTCTCGGCCGGGCAGGAGCAGCTCGTGGCATTCGCCCGGATCCTCGTCCGGGACCCCCGCGTGGTGATCCTCGACGAGGCCACGGCCCGGCTGGACCCGGTCACCGAGACCCGGGTACGGCAGGCCACCGAGCGGTTGCTCACCGACCGCATCGGCATCGTCATCGCGCACCGGCTCTCCTCGGTGCGCCGCTGCGACGAGGTGGTGGTGCTCGCCGACGGGGCGGTCGTGGAGGCCGGCCCGCTGCGCGAGTCCACCCGGTTCGCCGAGCTGCTCGCGACCAGCCACGCGAGCGCGTACGCGGGTGCGGGCGGCACGCGCGGCGGGGTCGACCTGCTGCCCGCGCCCGGCGCGGAGTGGGACCTCGACGAGCCGGCGGCGGCGGTCGAGCCGGCGCCGGACCGGCCGGTGGCCGTGCCGAGGACCGACCCGCCGCCGCTGCCCCCGCTGCCGCCCGCCCGCACCATGCGGGAGATCCTGCGGCTGGCCGTCAACGACCCGCGCTTCGGCCTGGTCTCCGTCGCCCTGTTCGTCGTCATGACGCTGCTCGGCCTGGACGGTTCGGTGCTGCCGTGGCTCTGGGCGGACGTGGTCGACGGGGGCGACCCGTGGCTGCCGGCGATCGGCATCGCCGCCGCGCTGCTCGTGGTGCTGCCACTGCCCTACCTCACCAACCTGTGGTTCCCGCAGTGGTGGATCCGGCAGATGCTGCGGATCAGCCTGCGCCTGGTCCACGGCCAGACGGGGGCGCGCCGAGTCAGCGGGCACACACCCGCGGAGGTGGTGGCCCAGGGCGGCGACACCGAGCGGGTGGTGCAGCTCGCCGACAACCTGGTGGACCAGTTCATCTCGCTGGCCATCGTGGTCGCCATGACGGCGGTGACCGGCAGCGTCGTACCGGGACTCTTCTTCCTCGGCACCATGGTGATCTCGGGGCTGGCGGCCACGCTGTTCGGGCCACGGCTGGAACGCACGGCCGGCGGCACGGTGAAGGCGCGCGCCGCGTTCGCCACCGCGCTGGTGTCCGTGCTGTCCTCCGCCCGTACGGTGAAACTCGCCGGCGCGACCCGGCCGGTGCTGCACCATCTCGCGGCGCTGGACACGGTCCGCAGCGACCGGCAGCGCCGGGAGATCTCCATGCAGGTGTGGGCGCGCTCCACGCCGTCGGTCGTCAGCGGGCTGCTGCCGATCGGCGCGTGGGCGCTCTTCCTCGGCGGCGGACTCTCGGCCGGCGCCACGCTGGTGGCGGTGTCCACCCTCGGAGCGGCCCGCTGGTTCGCCTGGACGACGGCCTCGCTCGTCTCGCACTACCCCTCGGCCCGGGTGTGGACCCGACGGACGGTGGCCATGAGCGGCGTCGCCTCGTACTCGGCCGCCGTGCCCGGGGTCGATCTGGCCGCCGGGACCGCGCCCGCGCCGGAACCGCCGCCCCGCCACCCGTTGCGCCGGCTGGAGCTGACCGGCTTCGGGGCGCTGCACTCGGACGGGACGCTCGCCGTCCGGGACGTCGACCTGACCGTCGAGCGGGGCCAGCTGGTGCTCGTCGTGGGGCCGGTCGGCTCGGGCAAGTCGTCGCTGCTGCGGGCGCTGGCCGGGATCGTGCACCACACGGGCCGGCTCAGCTGGAACGGGGAGCCGGTCACCGAGCCGGAGCTGTTCCTGCGGCCGAACCAGGTGGGGTACGTGGGCCAGCTGCCCCGGGTGCTCTCCGGCACGGTGGCGGAGAACATCGCTCTCGGCCACGACGTCGACGCGGGCGTGGCCGTGTCCACCGCCCAGCTCGACCACGACCTGGCGGCCGCCGGTGACGGGTTGGGGCTGTTGATCGGGCACAAGGGCACCCGGCTCTCCGGCGGGCAGCTGCAGCGGTTGGCGCTGGCCCGTGCCCTCGCGCCGCGTACCGAGCTGCTGGTCGCCGACGACGTGTCGTCCGCGCTGGACGTCACGACGGAGCTGGCGCTGTGGGCGGCGCTGCGCGAGCACGGGGTCACCGTGGTCGGCTCGACCTCGAAGCGGGCCGCGCTGGTGCGCGCCGACCACGTGGTGGTGCTCATCGGCGGCACGGTCGCGGCCCAGGGTCCCTGGCGGGACCTGGAGGACCGCTGGAACCACCTGGCAGGCTGACCCCGCCCGCCCGCCCCCGACGGCCGCCCGCCCCGCACGGGTGATCAAGAGGTTTGCGTCGGCGGACGCGCCGGATCCGACGCAAACCTCTTGATCACCGGGTGGGTCGGGTGGGGGTCAGGCGGCCCGGAGGTACTGGCTGGGCCAGGCGGGGGTGACGCCGAGCTTCGCGGCCGCGCGCCGCGGCCAGTACGGGTCACGCAGCAGCTCCCGGCCGAGCAGGACCAGGTCGGCCTCGCCGTCGGCGACGATCTGCTCGGCGTGCTCGGGTTCCACGATCAGGCCGACCGCACCGGTCGGGACCCCGGCCTCGCGGCGGACCCGTGCCGCCGCCGGCACCTGGTAGCCCGGCCCGAGCGGGACCCGCGCCGACGGGCTGATGCCGCCGGACGAGCAGTCGACCAGGTCCACGCCGGCGCCGGCCAGCTCGGCGGCGAGCACCACACTGTCCTCCACGGTCCAGCCGCCGTCGACCCAGTCGGTGGTCGAGAGCCGGGCGAGCACCGGGACCTCCTCGCCGACGGCCGCCCGCACCGCCCGGGCGACCTCCAGGGTGAGGCGCATCCGGCCCGCGCGGTCCCCGCCGTACGCGTCGGTGCGGTGGTTGGTCAGCGGGGAGAGGAACTCGTGCAGCAGGTAGCCGTGCGCCGCGTGGATCTCCACGGCGGCGAAGCCGGCGTCCAGCGCCCGGGTGGCCCCGGCCGCGAACGCGTCGACCACGGCCGCGACGCCGGCGGCGTCCAGCTCGGTGGGAGTGCGGTAGGCCGGCGCGAACGGCTCGCTGCCCGGCGCGACGGGAGTCCAGCCGCCCTCGGCGTCCGGCACCCCGCCCCGCGCGTCGGCCCACGGCCGGTACGTCGAGGCCTTGAACCCGGCGTGCGCGAGCTGCATCGCCGGCACCGCCCCGTGCGCCGCGAGGAAGGCGGTCACCGGACGCCAGGCGTCCACGTGGGCTCCGGACCAGATCCCGGTGTCCTGCGGGCTGATCCGCCCCTCGGGCACCACGGCGGTCGCCTCCGAGAGCACGAGGCCGACCCCGCCGACCGCCCGGGCGCCCAGGTGCACCAGGTGCCAGTCCGTGGGCAGCCCGTCGGGGCCTGCGGTGTACTGGCACATCGGCGCCAGGGCGATGCGGTTGGGCAGGGTGACCGCGCGCAGGGCGAGCGGCGAGAAGAGCGTGCTCATGGCGTCATCCTCCGGGACGTGCGAAGGAGGGCCCGGGGTCGGGCCCTCCTTCGGCTGGCGGTTCCGTCGTCGTCGACGATGCCGGATCAGGCCGGTACCGGCGTGAGCCCGTCCTGGCGGGTGGCGGCGGGCTCCTGCGCCGGGTCGATCAGGTCCCGCCGGCCGGCCGCGTCGTACGCGGTCCGGTCGAGGGTGCCCTCGCGGGCCGCCACGACGGTGGGGACCAGCGCCTGGCCGGCCACGTTGGTGGCGGTGCGGATCATGTCCAGGATCGGGTCGATGGCCAGCAGCAGGCCGGCGCCGGCCAGCGGCAGGCCCAGCGTGCTCAGGGTCAGGGTGAGCATCACGATCGCACCGGTCAGACCGGCGGTGGCGGCCGAGCCGACCACCGAGACGAACGCGATCAGCAGGTAGTCGGTGACCCCGAGGTGAATGCCGAACACCTGTGCCACGAAGATCGCGGCGAGCGCCGGGTAGATCGCGGCGCAGCCGTCCATCTTCGTGGTGGCACCGAAGGGCACCGCGAACGAGGCGTACTCGCGGGGGACACCGAGCCGCTCGACGGCGCGCTGGGTCACCGGCATGGTGCCCACCGAGGAGCGGGAGACGAACGCCAGCTCGATGGCCGGCCACGCGCCGGCGTAGAAGCGCACGGGGTTGAGCCGCCCGGCGGCCAGGAGCACCACCGGGTAGACGACCAGCAGCACGATCGCGCAGCCGACGTAGACGGCCGTGGTGAACTTGGCGAGCGGGGCGAGCAGGTCCCAGCCGTACGAGGCGATGGCGTTGCCGATGAGGCCGAGCGTGCCGATCGGGGCGAGCCGGATCACCCACCAGAGCGCCTTCTGGACGATCTCCAGCAGGGAGCGGTTGAGCGCCACGAACGGCTCGGCCTTCTCGCCGACGAGCAGGGCGGCGGCGCCGACGACCAGCGCCAGGAAGACGATCTGGAGCACGTTGCCCTCGACGAAGGCGCCGACCGGGTTGGTCGGCACGATGCCGGTGAGGAAGTCCGTCCAGGAACCGGTCTTCTTGGGTGCGGCGGCGCCCGCGACGTCGAGGGTGACGCCCCGGCCGGGGTTCGTGAGCAGGCCCAGGCCGATGCCGACGCTCACCGCGACGAGCGCGGTGATGCCGAACCAGAGCAGCGTCTTCAGCGCCAGCCGGGCGGCGTTGGCGACGCCGCGCAGGCTGACCACGCTGACCACGATCGCGGTGAAGACCAGCGGGGGCACGGCCAGCTTGAGCAGCTGGACGAAGAGGCCGCCGACGGTGTCGAGGGTGCTGGTCAGCCAGCTCAGGTCGTTGGCGCGGGCCAGGAAACCGAGCGCCACGCCGAGGACGAGGCCGAGCAGGATCTGTACGGAAAAGGGGACCTTGCGCAGGGCAGCAGGCATGAGGATGTGTCCAAGGGTCTGGTGGGGTCAGGGCAGCGTCAGGAGAGCGGCTGCGCCGGACAGATGCCGCTGGCCTGCAGTCGGAGATCGACGTACAGGCGCACGGTCAGGCACCAGATGTTGGTCATCGCCGCACGACGATACGCGCGCGGCATCCGGGGCGGAAGGGGTCGTCGCCGTGACGATCCTTACAAACATGGTCGTCGATGACCGGGAGTCGGCCCTAGCGGCGGCCGAGACCCACCGTGACGGCCGCGGCCAGCCCCCAGACCACCGCGATCGCGAGCACCACCCGCTCCAGCACGCCGACCAGCGTCCCCCGTCCCACCAGCAGCATGGCCAGCCCGACGGCGGCGCACAGCGGCAGCGCCACGGCCGCGGCCACGGCCGACAGCAGGCGCAGCCGCCCACCGGCGGCCCGGCACCACGAGATCGCGACCATCGCGAGGACCACCGCCGCGGTGCCCGCGATGCTGGCCCCGCCGTGCACCAGGTCGGCCACGGTGGCGCGCTCGAAGGGCGGCAACGGACAGCCCGCGCTGCACGTGACCGCGCCGGACAACGCCGTGCTCAGGCCGCCGGCCGCGAGCAGCGCGGCGCCCAACCGCGCCGCCGGCGGCAGCGCCGCGGCGAGCAGCAGCAGCCCGGCGGCCAGGGCGTACACGCCCACCCGGTACGTCGGCGCGTGGGCGCTTCCGGCGATGCCGGCCTCGCTCACGTACCCCGTGAAGCCCGTGCCGGGCCCGGCGAGCACGGCGGCCGTCACCGCGACCGCTCCCGCGAGCGTGCAGACGGCGGCCACCGCCGCGGCGGCGGCGCGGAGGGTGAGCCGTGACCCGGGGCGGTTCCGCTCAGCCACGCCCGTGCGGCGTCGTCCAGCCGGAGGTGTCGGGACCGAGCGGGACGATCCCCGTCGGGTTGATCTCCCGGTGGGTGGCGTAGTAGTGGCGCTTGATGTGGTCGAAGTCGACCGTCTCGCCGAAGCCGGGCGTCTGGAACAGGTCCCGGGCGTACGCCCACAGCACCGGCATCTCGGTGAGCTTCTGCCGGTTGCACTTGAAGTGCCCGTGGTAGGCCACGTCGAAGCGCACGAGGGTGGTGAACAGCCGCACGTCCGCCTCGGTGATCGCGTCGCCCATCAGGTAGCGGCGCCCGGCGAGCCGCTCCGACAGCGCGTCGAGCCGCGCGAACAGCGCCCGGTACGCCTCGTCGTACGCCTCCTGGGAGGTGGCGAACCCGCACCGGTAGACGCCGTTGTTGACGTCCCGGTGGATCTCGGCCATCAGCGCGTCCATCTCCGGGCGCAGCTCGACCGGGTAGAGGTCCGGCGCGTCGGGGGCGTGGAACCGCCGCCACTCGGTGGAGAAGTCCAGGGTGAGCTGCGGGTAGTCGTTGGTCACCACCCGCCCGGTCAGCGTGTCGACGAGCGCCGGCACGGTCACCCGGCCGGTGTAGTCCGGGTCGGTGGCGAGATAGGCCTCGGAGAGGAAACCGATGCCGAGCACGGGGTCGAACCCGTCCGGGTCGAGCGCGAACCGCCAGCCCCGCTCGTCGCGGATCGGGTCGACCGTGCCCAGGGAGATGACGTCCTCCAGGCCGAGCAGGCTCCGCACGATCCGGGCCCGGTGCGCCCACGGGCAGGCCCGGCACCAGATCAGCCGGTAGCGGCCGGCCTCCAGCGGCCAGCGGCCCTCCTCGTCCGGCCCGCCGCCGGGCGGGGACGTCGAGTGCGGGGTGACCCGGTCGGTGAAGCGGTTGGGCTGGCGGACGAACGCGCCGCCGCCGCTGGTCTCTGCGCTGAACTGGGCCCGGGCCATGCCGTCAACCTATCCGCTCCGGGCGGCCGATATCCTGGCTGCCGGGCGTCCCTCGCGACCCGGCGGGCGCTCCCGCCCCGCCCTTCCCACCCCCGAAGGACTCGCGATGACCGTGGCATACCTGGTGGCCGGTGTCCGCACCCCGATCGGCCGGTACGCCGGCGCGCTGGCCGGCGTCCGTCCCGACGACCTGGCCGCGCACGTGATCCGCGAGCTGGTCGCCCGACACCCGTCGGTGGACTGGGCCCGGGTGGACGACGTGATCCTGGGCTGCGCCAACCAGGCCGGCGAGGACAACCGCAACGTGGCCCGGATGGCCGCGCTGCTCGGCGGGCTGCCCGAGCACGTGCCCGGCAGCACCCTCAACCGGCTCTGCGGCTCGGGGCTGGACGCGCTGGCCACCGCGGCCCGCGCGATCGTGGCCGGCGAGGCCGAGCTGGTCGTGGCCGGCGGCGTGGAGAGCATGAGCCGGGCGCCGTTCGTCATGCCGAAGGCGACCTCCGCGTACTCGCGGGCGGCGGAGGTCCACGACACCACCATCGGCTGGCGGCTGGTCAACCCGCTGATGAAGCGGCACTGGGGTATCGACTCGATGCCGGAGACGGCGGAGAACGTCGCCGCGGAGTTCGGCGTGGACCGGGTGGCGCAGGACGAGTTCGCCCTCCGCTCCCAGCAGCGCGCCGCGAAGGCGCAGGCCGACGGCCGTCTCGCCGAGGAGATCGTGGCCGTGACCGTGCCGGCCGGCAAGCGGGAGACGCGGCAGGTCGAGGTCGACGAGCACCCGCGGGAGACCTCGCTGGAGAAGCTCGCGGCGCTGCCCACCCCGTTCCGCGAGGGCGGCACGGTGACCGCCGGCAACTCGTCGGGGGTCAACGACGGCGCGGTCGCCCTGCTGGTCGCGTCCGAGGCCGCGGTCGCCCGGTACGGCCTGACCCCGCTGGCCCGGATCAGTGGGGCCGCCGCGGCCGGTGTGCCGCCCCGGATCATGGGCATCGGCCCGGTGCCGGCCACCCGCAAGCTGCTCGACCGCGTCGGCGTCGGCCTCGACGCGGTGGACGTGATCGAGCTGAACGAGGCGTTCGCGGCCCAGTCCGTCGCCGTGCTGCGCGAGCTGGGCCTGCCGGAGGACGCCGAGCACGTCAACCCCAACGGCGGGGCGATCGCGCTCGGCCACCCGCTCGGCGCCAGCGGCGCCCGCCTGGCGCTGACCGCCGCGCTGGAGCTGCGCCGCCGGGGCGGGCGGCGGGCGCTGGCCACCATGTGCATCGGAGTGGGACAGGGGATCTCCCTTCTGATGGAGTCCGCGGCCTAGAGTGTTCTTCACCACACGATCCGCGGGTCGGCCGGTGGGCCACCGCGTGCCCGCACGCGCCCCGACACCGGCTCCGTCCCGCCGCGCGGCGACGAACTGGGGAGCTTGCAGATGCCGGACGGCCTTCCGACCGAGATCGACCTGACCCGGCCGAGCGCCGCCCGGGTCTACGACTACTTCCTGGGCGGTGCCCACAACTTCGAGATCGACCGGCAGCTCGCCGAGCAGATCGCGAGCATGACGCCCCACCTGCCGGCGACGATGCGTGCCGGCCGGGAGTTCCTGCGCCGGGCCGTACGGGTGCTCCTGGACGCCGGCGTCGACCAGTTCCTCGACATCGGCTCGGGCATCCCGACCGTGGGCAACGTGCACGAGGTGGCGCAGGCCGCCGACCCGCGGGCCCGGGTGGTCTACGTGGACATCGACCCGGTGGCGGTGGCGCACAGCCGCGAACTGCTCGCCGGCAACGACCTGACCGCCGTGGTCCACGCCGACCTGCGTGAGCCGCAGCGGATCCTCGCCGAGGCGCGGGGCCTGCTCGACCTCGACCGGCCGGTCGGCATCCTGCTCGCCGGTGTCGTGCACTTCGTCCCGGACGCCGACAAGCCCGCCGAGATCCTGGCCACCCTGCGCGCCGCCGCGGCGCCGGGCAGCCACCTGGTCATCTCCCACTCCACGTTCGAGGACCAGCCCCAGGAGATGCTCGACGCGCAGCGGCTGTCGGCGCGTACCGCCACGGAGATCACGCTGCGGTCCCGCGCCGAGATCACCGACTTCTTCGGCGACTGGACGATCCTGGATCCGGGCGTCGTACACATGCCGTTGTGGCGCCCCGACTCAGCGTCCGACGTGGACGAGCACCCGGAGCGGTTCGGCGCCTTCGGCGGGGTGGCGCGGAACGACCGGCCCGTCGCCGGCTGACCGACATGGCCGCCGTCCCGGACCCCGCCGGGGCCGAGGTGAGCCGGGCCGGCGCGCAGGCGTACGCCGCCGAGTGGGCCCGCGCGCTGCGCCGCCTCGGCTTCGTGCCGCACGGCGCGGCCGAGACCGAGCGCCTGCTGCTGGCGTACACCGAGCGGCTGGCGCGGGCGCTGCGCGCCGAGCCCTTCTCCGCCGGCCCGGCCGGCGACGTCGGCCGGGCCATGGTGGACGCGCACCTGACCGAGCCGGGGATGCTGGAGTGGTCGGTGCGCGCCCTCGGTGAGAGCTTCGTCGACCGGGTGCTGCCCGGCGGGGCTCACCCGGCGGAAGCGGCGGAGCGGGTCGCCGCGTCGCAGGGCGCGCTGGCGGCCGGTTTCGCCCGCGCGCTGCGCGACCGCACGTTCGCCCAGCAGGAACGCATCGCCCGATCGGCGTGGCAGGCGCGCGACGAGGTGGAGCAGGCGCTGCGCGACAGCGAGGCCCGGTTCCGGGCGGTCTTCACGGGAGCCGCGATCGGGATCGGCGTCGCCGGCGTCGACGGGCAGATCATCGAGGTGAACCAGTCGTTCGCCGACATGCTCGGGTACACGGCCGAGGAACTGCGCGGGGTCAACGTCGGTTCTCTCTTCCACACCGACGACGCCGCGGGGATGTGGGAGCTGTACCAGGAGCTGATCGAGGGCAGGCACGACTCGGTCCGCGTGGAGAAGCGCTACCACCGCAAGGACGGCACGAGCCTCTGGACCGACCTCGCGGTCTCCCTGATCCGGCACGCCGACGGCCGGCCACGGTTCACGGTCGCCATGATCGAGGACATCACCGAGCGGTACGAGCTGCAGCAGCGGCTGCGTTTCCAGGCGCTGCACGACCCGCTCACCGGGCTGCCCAACCGGACCCTCTTCTTCGAGACGCTGGGCCGGGTCCTCGACACGGCCGGCCCCGGCCAGCGGGTGGGCGTCTGCTTCCTCGACCTGGACGGCTTCAAGGCGATCAACGACAGCCTCGGGCACGACCTCGGCGACCGGCTGCTCGTCGTGATCGCCCGGCGGCTCGCCGACTCCGTCGCCGACCACGGCCACCTCGTGGCCCGGATGGGCGGTGACGAGTTCGTCATCCTCGTCGACGGCGGGGACGGGCTCGACGACGCGGTTTCCGTGGCGAAGGCGGCGCTGGCCGCGGTCGCCACGCCGGTGCCGGTCGGCGGCCAGCAGCTCACCGTCTCGGCGAGCGTCGGCGTCGTCGAGTGCCCGGCCGGCGAGACCAGCGCGTCCGAGCTGATGAAGGCCGCCGACACCACGCTGTACTGGGCGAAGGGGGAGGGGCGCGGCCGCTGGGCCGTCTACGACCCGGAGCGCGGCGCCCGCGACATCGCCCGCTCGTCGCTGGCCGCCACGCTGCCGTCCGCGCTGGACCGGGGCGAGTTCGTGGTGCGCTACCAGCCGATCGTGTCGCTGCTGGAGGGGCGGATGGTCGCCGTCGAGGCGCTGGTCCGCTGGCAGCATCCCGAGCTGGGTCTGCTCGGGCCGGACCGGTTCATCGCGCTGGCCGAGGAGACCGGGCTGATCGTCCGGCTCGGGGAGTGGGTGCTCCGGCAGGCTTGCCGCGACGCCGAGGAGTGGCGACGGCGGTTCCCGGACGCCCAACTGGTGGTCAGCGTCAACCTGGCCGCCCGGCAGGCCGACGACCCGGGCATCGTCGAGACCGTCTCGGACGCGCTGACCAGCACCGGCCTTCCCGCGGGACTGCTCCAGCTCGAACTGACCGAGAGCGCCGTGATGGGCACGGCCGGGGAGCCGCTGCGGTCGCTGCACCGGCTGGCGGCGCTCGGCGTACGGTTGGCCATCGACGATTTCGGCACCGGCTACTCGAACCTCGCCTACCTGCGGCGGCTGCCGATCCACTGCCTGAAGCTCGCCGGCCCGTTCGTGGAGGGCATCCGCGGCGACGATCCGGCGGCGGTGGCCGACCACCGGGACGAGCGGATCGTGGACGCGCTGGTCCGGCTGGCGCACGCGCTGGAGCTGTGGGTGACGGCCGAGGCGGTGGAGACCGGCGTGCAGGCCGAGCGGCTGCGGGCGCTGCGCTGCGACACCGGGCAGGGCCGCTTCTTCGGCGCGCCGGCCCCGGCCCGCGAGATCGCCGACCGACTGTCCGCCGGGGAGGCGACGTGAGCGTCACCGACACCGGGGCGCTGGTCACGGTGGTGGCCGCCCTCGCGATCCTGGCCGGGCTGGCCGGCGTGGTGGTGCCCGGCCTGCCGGCGCTGCCGCTGTGCTGGGGCGGGGTGCTGGTCTGGGCGGTGTTCGGAGGCGCGGGCGGGGGCCGGTGGGCCGTGCTGGCCGCCGCGACGCTGGTCGCCGTGGGCGGCACCGTGGTCAAGTACCTGTGGCCGGGGCGGAACCTGAAACGCACCGGGGTGCCCACGTCCTCGCTGCTGGCCGGGGGCGTGCTGGGGCTGGTCGGCTTCTTCGTCATCCCGGTGGTCGGCCTGGTGATCGGCTTCGTCGGCGGGGTGTGGGCCGCCGAGCGGCTGCGGCTCGGCGACAACCGCCTCGCGTGGCCCGCGACCGTCCAGGCGCTGAAGGCGGCCGGCCTGTCGATGCTGCTGGAGTTCGCGGCCGGCCTCGTGATCGCCGCGCTCTGGGTGGCCGGGCTGCTGCTGACCTGAGGGCGACCGGAGCCGGCGCCGCACGGCGGCTAGGGTCAGGACGTGCGCATCACCGTCCTCGGTGGGCTCGGCGCGTGGCCGTCCGCGACCCAGGCCTGCTCCGGGTTCCTCGTCGAGCACGACGACTTCCGCCTGCTGATCGACCCCGGCTACGCCACGCTGCAACCATTGCTGTCACACGTCGCCGCCGCGCAGGTCGACGCGGTCTACGTCAGCCACGGTCACCCGGACCACTGCGCCGACCTGCAACCGTTGCTGCGGGCCCGGGTGCTGGCCGACCGGTCCGGCCCGCCGCTGCCCGTGTACGCCCCCGCCGGCAGCCTGGACCGCCTGCTCGCCATCGACGAGGCGGGTCTGGTCGACGACGCGTACCGGCTGTCCGCCTTCACACCCGGGGAGTCGTTCGACGCCGGGCCGTTCCGGGTGGACACGTGGCGACTGCCGCACTGGGTGCCGAACGCGGGCGCCCGCCTCACCGGCGGCACCGAAGTGCTCGCCTACACCGGAGACACCGGGACGAGCCCCGACCTGGTCGAGATGGCGAGGGACGCCGACCTGCTGGTCGCCGAGGCGACCTACGTCGACACCATCCCCGAGCGGCACGAGGGGAACCTCTCCAGCGCCGTCGAGGTCGGCCGGTACGCCTCGACCGCGCGGGCGCGCCGGGTGCTGTTGACGCACCTCTGGCCGGGAACGGATCCCGCCGCCGCGGTCGACGCGGCGCGGCAGGTGTACGCCGGCCCGGTCGACGTCGCCGAACCGGGCCTGGTGCTGTCGGTCTGACGGTGGCCCCACCCGGGCCGGGGGGACGGCCGCGCGGTGGGGCGCCGGCGTGGGGTGCCCTGTGGGTACGGCGGATCGCCGTACGGGTGAGAGAGAGGTGGGCACCCCGCGCCGGCGCGGGCCGGGCTCCTGCCGAGCGCCCGGCGTCGGCCCGTCGCGATCGGGCCTGGTCACCGGCTCAAGGATGCGTCGCGGGGCCCGGGTCGGGCAACGGAATTAGCCCGGACGGCGGTGGAATTCCCGCCCGTGACGTAT
Organism: Micromonospora costi; assembly: GCF_003626655.1. Classification (GTDB taxonomy): domain Bacteria; phylum Actinomycetota; class Actinomycetes; order Mycobacteriales; family Micromonosporaceae; genus Micromonospora; species Micromonospora costi. The sequence goes on along the minus strand of NZ_RBAN01000001.1, from coordinate 1,042,595 downwards.
TGACGCTCTTGATCGACGGGACGACACTTTGCCCACTCGTACGGGGGTTCCGCCTCGAGGAGGTGTGCAGTGGCCACGACGCCCGCGCCGACCGCCGAGCAACCGATGGACGACGACGCCCGACGGCTCGCCGAACTCGGCTACAAGCAGGAGCTGCGCCGCAAGTGGAGCGGCTTCTCCAACTTCGCGATCTCGTTCTCGATCATCTCGATCCTGGCCGGGTGCTTCACCACGTTCGGCCAGGCGTGGAACAACGGCGGGCCGGTCGCCATCTCCTGGGGCTGGCCGCTGATCTCGCTGTTCATCCTCATCATCGGGTTCTGCCTGGCCGAACTCGTGTCGGCGTACCCGACGGCCGGCGGCATCTACTGGTGGGCGGCCACGATGGGCCGCCCGGTGCACGGGTGGTTCACCGGCTGGCTCAACCTGATCGGCCTGATCGCGGTCACCGCGTCGGTGGACTACGGCTGCGCCACGTTCCTGAACCTCACGCTGTCGGCGCTCGTCGACGGCTGGGACGGGACGCTGCGGCAGGTCTTCGTGCTCTTCGTGATCATCCTGGTGCTGCACGGGCTCATCAACATCTTCGGGCACCGGATCATCGACGTACTCCAGAACGTCTCGGTCTGGTGGCATGTGGCCGGCGCGACCGCGGTGGTGGCCATCCTGCTCCTCGTTCCGGACGACCACCAGAGCTTCCAGTTCGTGTTCACCGAGCGGTTCAACAACTCCGGCTTCGGCGACGGCGACACCGGCGGTGTGACGTTCTGGCTGTACGTGCTGCCCCTGGGCTTCCTGCTGACCCAGTACACGATCACCGGCTTCGACGCCTGTGCGCACGTGTCCGAGGAGACCCGCGGCGCGTCCCAGGCCGCCGCGCGGGGCCTGTGGCAGTCCATCTTCTACTCGGCGATCGGCGGCTGGGTGCTGCTGCTCGCCTTCCTGTTCGCGGCCACCGACGTGGAGGCGATCAACGCGGCGGGCGGCTTCTCCGGCGCGATCTTCGAGTCCGCGCTCACGCCGTTCTTCTTCAAGGCCGTCATCATCATCTCCACCATCGGGCAGTTCTTCTGCGGGATGAGCTGCGTGACCTCGATGAGCCGCATGGCGTACGCGTTCAGCCGGGACCGGGCGGTGCCGGGCTGGCGGCTCTGGTCCCGGGTCGACCGCAACGGCACCCCGGCCAACGCCATCGTCGGCGCGACGCTCGCCGGCCTCGTGCTGACCCTGCCCGCCCTCTACGAGAGCCCGGCCGGCATCCCGGTCGCCTTCTACGCGGTCGTCTCGGTCGCGGTGATCGGGCTCTACCTGTCGTTCGTGATCCCCATCGCGCTGCGGCTGCGGATGGGCGACCGGTTCACCCCGGGCCCGTGGACGCTCGGCCGCCGTTACAAGGTTCTCGGTTGGATCGCGGTGATCGAGATCGCGGTCATCTCGATCTACTTCGTGCTGCCGATCGTGCCCGCCGGTGTGCCGGGCCACGCCGACTTCAGCTGGTCGGCCGTGAACTACGCGCCGATCGCGGTGGGCGGGGTGCTGCTCGGCGTCGCCGTCTGGTGGTACGCCTCGGCCCGGAAGTGGTTCACCGGCCCCCGCCGCACCGTCGACCTGCCCGGGCAGCGGGCGGCGTCCGACGGCGCGCCGGTCGACGAACGGGCCTGAGCGGGCCGGCCGGTTTCCCGGCCGGCCCGTCCGGGGCATTGACGGTGATCCGGTTCAGCCAGTAGACCTTGGTGATGGAGGCCCGCCCATGAGGAAAGCCCCGCTCACGCTCGAACAGCTCCGGGTCGCCGTCGCGGAGCACGAGATCGACACCGTGGTGCTGGCGCTCGTGGACATGCAGGGCCGCCTGCAGGGCAAGCGGTTCCACGCGCCCTACTTCCTCGACGAGGTGGTGGCGCACGGCAGCGAGGGCTGCAACTACCTGCTCGCCGTGGACGTGGACATGAACACCGTCGACGGGTACGCCATGTCGAGCTGGGAGCGGGGCTACGGCGACTTCGCCATGAAGCCCGACCTGGGCACGCTGCGCCGCGTGCCCTGGCAACCGGGCACCGCCATGCTCCTGGCCGACCTGGAGTGGCTCGACGGCTCCGGCCCGGTGGTCGCCTCGCCCCGGCAGATCCTCCGTCACCAACTCGACCGGCTGGCCGGGCACGGGCTCACCGCGTACGCGGGCACCGAACTGGAGTTCGTGCTGTACCGCGACTCGTACGAGGACGCCTGGCGGCGCGGCTACCGGGAGCTGACGCCGGCCAACCAGTACAACGTGGACTACTCGCTGCTCGGCACCGCCCGGGTCGAGCCGCTGCTGCGCCGGATCCGCACCGAGATGGCCGGCGCGGGGCTCACCCCGGAGAGCGCCAAGGGCGAGTGCAACCTCGGGCAGCACGAGATCGCCTTCCGGTACGACGAGGCGGTGGCCTGCGCCGACCACCACGTCATCTACAAGAACGGCGCGAAGGAGATCGCCGCCCAGGAGGGCATGTCGATCACCTTCATGGCCAAGCCGAACGCGCGCGAGGGCAACAGCTGCCACATCCACTTCTCCCTGCGGGACGTGGACGGACACCCGGCGCTGCTCGGTGACGGGCCCGCGCGGCTGAGCGTGACCGGGCGCCAGGTGCTCGCCGGCCTGCTCGCCACCATGCGGGAGTTCAGCCTGCTCTTCGCCCCGAACATCAACTCGTACAAGCGCTACCAGCCGGGGTCGTTCGCGCCGACCGCGCTGCGCTGGGGCACCGACAACCGCACCTGCGCGCTGCGCCTGGTCGGGCACGGGCCCGGCCTGCGCGTGGAGAACCGGGTGCCGGGCGCGGACGTCAACCCGTACCTCGCCATCGCCGCCCTGGTCGCAGGCGCGGTGCACGGCATCGAGCAGGAGCTGGACCTCGACGAGGAGTGCACCGGCAACGCGTACGACGACCCCTCCGCCGAGCGGGTGCCCGGCACGCTCCGCGACGCCCTGACGCTGTGGGAGGGCTCCGCGGTCGCCCGGGACGCCTTCGGCGACGAGGTGGTCGCGCACTACGCCAACCAGGCCCGCGTCGAACTCGCCGCCTTCGACGCCGCCGTGACGGACTGGGAGCTGACCCGTGGCTTCGAACGCCTGTGACCCGCCCCCGCCGCCGCACCCCGTCGATCATGCACGTGTGGTGCCCGGACTGCGGTGGTTCACGGCTTCTGCGGGGCACCACAACTGCATGATCGACGGAGAGGGGCGGGGCGCGTGACGGACGTGCGGAACCCGGCGACCGGAGCGGTCTTCGCCGAGGTGCCCGAGACCGCGCCCGGCGAGGTCGACGCGGCCGTCGCGCGGGCCGCGGCGGCGTACGAGCGGTGGCGGTGGGTGGCGCCGGGGGAGCGGGCGCGGCTGCTACGCCGGTTCGCGGCCCTGGTCGACGCGCACGTCGAGGAGCTGGCCCAGCTCGAGGTGCGCAACAGCGGGCACACCGTCGGCAACGCCCGCTGGGAGGCCGGCAACGTCCGGGACGTGCTCGACTACTACGCCGGCGCGCCCGAACGGCTCACCGGCCGGCAGATCCCGGTGCCCGGCGGCCTGGACGTCACCGTCCACGAACCGCTCGGCGTGGTGGGCGTCATCGTGCCGTGGAACTTCCCGATGCCGATCGCCGCCTGGGGTTTCGCCCCGGCACTGGCCGCCGGCAACACCGTGGTGCTCAAGCCGGCCGAGCTGACGCCGCTCACCGCGCTGCGCCTGGCCGAGCTGGGCCGGGAGGCGGGCCTGCCCGACGGGGTGTTCACCGTGCTGCCCGGCGAGGGCGCCGTGGTGGGCGAGCGGCTCGTGAACCATCCGGCCGTACGCAAGATCTGCTTCACCGGCTCCACCGAGGTCGGCACCCGGATCATGGCCGGCTGCGCGGCGCAGGTGAAACGGGTCACGCTGGAGCTGGGCGGCAAGTCCGCGAACGTGGTCTTCGCCGACGCCGACCTCGCGAAGGCGGCGGCCACCGCGCCGTACGCCGTCTTCGACAACGCCGGCCAGGACTGCTGCGCCCGCTCCCGGATCCTGGTCCAGCGCTCCGTCCACGACCGGTTCCTGGAACTGCTCGAACCGGCGGTGCGCGCGTTCCGGGTCGAGGACCCGGCCCGGGAGACGGCCGAGATGGGCCCGCTGATCTCGGCGGCCCAGCGCGACCGGGTGGCCGGTTACGTCGACGCCGCCGCGGTGGCGTTCACCGGCGCCCGCCCGGACGGCCCCGGCTTCTGGTACGCCCCGACCGTGCTGCTCGCCGGCTCCCCGGCCGACCGGCACTGGCGTGAGGAGATCTTCGGCCCGGTGGTCTCGGTGCTGCCGTTCGACGACGAGGCGGACGCGATCCGCCTCGCCAACGACACCGACTACGGCCTCTCCGGCTCGATCTGGACGCGGGACGTCGGCCGGGCGCTGCGGGTCGCGCGAGCCGTCGAGTCCGGCAACCTGAGCGTCAACTCGCACTCCTCGGTGCGCTACTGGACGCCGTTCGGTGGCATGAAGCGCTCGGGGCTCGGCCGCGAGCTGGGCCCCGACGCGCTGCACGCCTTCACCGACGTCAAGAACGTGTTCATCGCGACGGAGGAGTGATCAGGTGGAGGGTCGGTTGCGGGACCGGGTGACGGTGGTCACCGGTGCGGGCAGCGGGATCGGGCTGGCCACGGCGCGGCGGTTCGCCGCGGAGGGCGCCCGGGTGGTCTGTGTGGACGTCGACGCGGAGACGGGCGGACGGGCCGCGAAGGAGGTGGGTGGCGAGTTCGTAGCCGCCGACGTGGCGGACGAGACGGCCGTCCGGGACCTGTTCGACGGGGTGGTCGAGCGGCACGGCCGGGTGGACGTGGCATTCAACAACGCCGGTATCTCCCCGCCCGACGACGACTCGATCCTGGAGACCGGGCTGGACGCGTGGGAGCGGGTGCTGCGGGTCAACACGACGAGCGTCTACCTCTGCTGCAAGTACGTGATCCCGCACATGCGCCGGCAGGGCCGCGGATCGATCATCAACACGGCCTCGTTCGTGGCGCTCATGGGCGCGGCCACCTCGCAGATCGCGTACACCGCGAGCAAGGGCGGCGTGCTCGCCATGACCCGCGAGCTGGGGGTGCAGTTCGCCCGGGAGGGGATCCGGGTGAACGCCCTCTGTCCCGGGCCGGTCGCCACCCCGTTGCTGCTCGAACTCTTCGCCGCCGACCCGGAACGCGCCGCCCGGCGGCTTGTGCACGTGCCGATGGGCCGGTTCGGCCGGGCGGAGGAAATCGCGGCGGCGGTGGCGTTCCTGGCGAGCGACGACGCGTCGTTCGTGACCGCCGCCCAGTTCGTGGTGGACGGCGGGATCACGTCCGCCTACGTCACCCCGCTCTGACGCCGGCCCGTTCCCCTCCCGATCACGGGCGGCCCGGGACGCCCGGGCGGGTCGAAGGTCGAGGCTCTAAGAAGCGTCACGCAGCCCCCATGCGTTACGTTGCGGCTCCGCCTGGGTACAGGTCGGGACACGGCAGGTGGAGATCATCGGCCGCGGGAACGGGCCGGACCGGGAGGCTGCATGAGTTCGGCGCTGGGGGGCGCGGACGCGGGAGAAATCCGGGCCGGCGGCGGGGAGCTTTCCCCGCCGCTGGCCTCGGCTTTTTCCGCCGGAGGAGAGATGGGTCGCCGCCTGGCCGCCTTCGACTGGTCCGGGACGACGGTGGGCACGCCGGACCGCTGGCCTGCCGCGCTGACGGGCGCCGTCGGCATGATGCTCGCCTCCAGCGCGCAGATCGTCATGTTCTGGGACGACGAGCAGCTCGCCTTCTACAACGACGCCTACCGGCCGACGATCGGCAGCAAGCATCCGGACGCGCTCTGCCGGCCGGCCCGGTCGTACTGGGCCGAGACGTGGGACGTGCTCGGGCCGCTGCTGGAGGGGGTACGGCGGACGGGACGCTCGTACCGGGCCGAGGACCACCCGTTCCTGCTCGACCGGCACGGCTTCGTGGAGCAGACGTGGTTCGACGTCTCGTACGACCCGATCCGGAGCGACGACGGCACGGTGCGTGGCGTCTTCTGCATCGTGAACGAGACCACCGGCCGGGTGCTCGGCGAGCGCCGGCTGCGGGCGCTGGCCGAGCTCGGCTCCGAGCTGGCCGACGTGGGCACCGCCACCGAACTGGGCCGGGCCGCCGCCGCGGTGCTCGACCGGCACCGGGCGGACGTGCCGTTCGCCCAGATCTGGCTGCGGGACGACGGGGAGCGCCTCACCCTGGCGGGATCCAGTGGGGTGACGCCCCCCGCCGTGCCGCCGGGGATGCTCGACCGGGTGGCCGACGGCCCCGTCACGGTGGACGTCGCCGACCTGTTCGACCCGGTGCCGGCCACGCTGGCCGACGAGGCTCTGGTCCTGCCGATCACCGCGACGAACCGGACCGTCGGGGCGCTCGTCGTGGGCCGGGCGCGCCTGCTGCCGTTCACCGACGAGTACCGGAACTTCCTGGACCTGGTCGCGGCCCAGATCTCCCGGGCGGTGGACAAGCAGCGGGCGTACGAGCAGGAGCGCGACCGGGCCGCCGCGCTGGCCGCGCTCGACCGCGCCAAGACGACCTTCTTCGCCAACGTGAGCCACGAGTTCCGTACGCCGCTCACCCTCGTGCTCGGTCCGCTGGAGGAGCTGCTCGCCGACCCCGCGCTGCCGCCCCCGTACACCGACCGGCTCACGGTGATGCACCGCAACGCGCTGCGCCTGCTCAAGCTGGTCAACACGGTGCTCGACTTCTCACGCATCGAGTCCGGCCGGCTTTCCGCCCGCTACCAGCCCACCGACCTGGCCGACTACACGTCCCGGCTGGCGAGCACGTTCCGCTCGGCGATCGAGCGGGCCGGGCTGCGGCTGGTGGTCGACTGCCCGCCACTGCCCGCGCCGGTCTTCGTCGACCGCGACATGTGGGAGAAGATCGTCCTCAACCTGCTGTCGAACGCGGTGAAGTTCACCTTCGACGGCGAGATCCGGGTGCGGATCCGGACAGCGGGCGGGACGGCCCGGCTCGAGGTCGCCGACACCGGTGTGGGCATCGCCGCGGACGAGCTGCCGCACGTCTTCGAGCGGTTCCACCGGGTGCCGGGCACGCGCGCCCGTACCCACGAGGGCACCGGGATCGGCCTGGCGCTGGTCCGCGAGCTGGCCGGGATGCACGGTGGCGAGGCCGGGGTGACCAGCCGGGTCGACGAGGGCAGCACCTTCACCGTGACCGTGCCGTTCGGCTCGGCCCACCTGCCGGCGGACCGGGTGGTCGAGGCCGGGCCGGCCGTCGCCGAGCTGGCACAGGCGCCGCTCTTCGTGGCGGAGACGGCGCTCTGGACCGACGGCGCGGAGGCCGTCCGCGGCCCGGTCCGACCCGCCGCGCCGGCCGGCCGGATCCTGGTCGTGGACGACAACGCCGACCTGCGTGAACACGTCGTCCGGCTGCTCTCCCCGACTTGGGAGGTGGTCACCGCCGCCGACGGGCTGGAGGCGCTGCGGCTGGCGGTGGCCGGCTCGTTCGACCTCGTGCTCACCGACGTGATGATGCCCCGGCTGGACGGGTTCGGGCTGGTCGCCGCACTGCGCGCCGATCCCCGTACCCGGTACGTGCCGATCGTGCTGCTCTCGGCCCGCGCCGGCTCGGCCGAGGCGGTCGCCGGCCTGTCGGTCGGCGCCGACGACTACCTCACCAAGCCCTTCTCGGGCCAGGAGCTGATCGCCCGCGTGCGGGCCAACGTCGAGCTGGGCCAGCTGCGCGGGCAGATCATCCGCCGGCTCCGCGCGCTCGCCGACGCGGCGGTGGCCGTGAACACCGCCCGGGCGACCTCAGACGTGCTCCGCGTCGCCGCCCGGCACGCGCTCAGCCTCGTGGAGGCCGCCCGGGTGGTGGTCACCGCGAGCGGCGCGCGTGCCGAGGCGGACGCCGGGGGCAGCAGCAAGGCGGACCCGTCGTACGTCCTCGCGCTCACCGGCACGGGCGGCGAGCAGTTGGGCGAGCTGCGCGTGTGGCGGGCGGAAGGGGACGGCGCGGAGACCGACGCCGCCGCGCTCACCGAGCTGGCCCGGCTCGTCGGGGTGCGGCTGGAGAACGCCCAGCTCTACGAGGCCGAGCACCGGATCGCCACCACGTTGCAGCACAGCCTGCTACCCCGGTCCCTGCCGCAGCTGCCCGGCGCCGTCGTCGCGAGCCGCTACCTGCCGGGCAGCGCCGACGTCGAGGTGGGCGGGGACTGGTACGACGCCATCGTGCTCGACGAGCGGGAGCTGGTGCTGGTCATCGGCGACGTGGTCGGCAAGGGAGTGCAGGCGGCCGCCGCCATGGGCCAGCTGCGCAACGCGCTGCGGGCGTACCTGCTGGAGGGTTTCGACCCGGGTGAGTCGCTGACCCGGCTGAACCGGCTGGTCGGCCTGACCGAGCGCCGCTCCTTCGCGACGGTCGTCTGCCTGATCTTCCACCCCGGCACCGGGCGGCTGCGCTACGCCAGCGCCGGCCACCCGTCCCCGCTGCTGGTCCGCGGCGGCGACGTGGCGTTCCTGCACGACCGCGCCCAGGGGCCGCCGGTCGGCGCCGTGCCGGGCACCTCGTACCGCACGGTCGAGGCGACGCTGCCCACAGGCAGCCGGCTGCTGCTCTACACCGACGGGCTCATCGAGGACCGGCAGCTCGGCATCGACGAGGCGCTGGCGCGGCTGCGTACGGACGCGGCGACCCCCGGCGAGCACGTGGCCGACCTCATCGACACGGTGGTGGGACGGGTGGCGGGCAGACCCCGCCGCGACGACGTGGCGGTGCTCGCGCTGGAGGCTGCCGAGCCGCACCGGTTCAGCCTGCGGCTGCCGGCCGACCCCACCCGCCTCAGCGTGCTGCGCAAGCGTCTGGAGGACTTCCTCGTGGCGCACGGGGTCGGCGAGACGGACCTGTTCGACCTCACGGTCGCGATCTCCGAGGCCGCCGCCAACGCCATCGAACACCCGATCGCCCCGAGCGAGCCGACGATCGAGGTCGAGGTCACCATCGCCGACCGTACGGTCACCGCGACTATCCGGGACAGCGGGCGCTGGCGGGAGTCCAGCGGGTCGAGCTTCCGGGGGCGCGGGCTGGCACTGATCCAGGCGCTCGGGGAGATGAACGTGTCACGTACCGCGAACGGCACCGAGCTGACGCTGCGCCGCCGGCTGGCCAACCGGGACTGACCGGTCCTGGGAGGACGGCGGTAAAGCGGCCCGAATGGGGCGAAACCACTAGGATCGTCTCATGGGCCGTGAGTCGTTCCGCGGCTCTCGGCGCAGCGACCACGACCCGGTCGGTGCGGCATGGGCGGCGATGCGTCGCACCGGCCGGGCCACTGTCCGAGAGCGGCTGCTGCGACTGCGGCTGAGCGTGCTCGTGGCGGTGCAGTGCGGGGTGGCCGCCGCCGTCGCCTGGTGGGTCGCGAAGGACCTGGTCAACAACCCGCAGCCGCTGTTCGCGCCTGCCGTCGCGGTCGGCACCATCGCCAGTTCGGTGAGCCAGCGCTTCCGCCGCACACTGCTGCTGATCGCCGGCGTGGCGGTGGGCATCACCCTGGGCGACCTGCTGGTCTCCTGGCTCGGACGCGGATACGTGCAGATCGGCGCCATCGTGGCCGTCTCCATCCTCTTCGCCGTCTTCCTCAGCGGCGAGGGTTCGTTCATCACCCAGGTGGGCGGCAGTGCGATGGTGATCGCCGTGCTCTTCCCCGCCAGCACCGGCGTCGCGCTGCCCCGCTTCCTCGACGGCGTCGTCGGTGGGGTGGTGGGCATCCTGGTCTCGGTCGTGGTGCTGCCCCTGCACCCGATCTACCGCATCCGGCGGGCCGCCCGGCCCCTGCTCAACCAGACAGCCACCGAGCTGGAACGGCTCGCCCACGCTGCCCGGACGCGGGATGCAGAGCTGGCCAAGCAGGTCCTCGACGCGCTGCGCCATATCGACACGTCGGACGTGGAGACCGCGCTGTCGGCCGCCGTCGAGGTCGTGCGTATCTCGCCGCTGAGGTGGCACAACCGCAGTTCCTTGCAGGGTTGGCGGCGTGGGGTCAGGCTGATGATGCGGTCCCTGTTGCAGAGCCGCGGCCTGCGCGTCAGCGGCATCAACGTGGCGAACGACGTCACCATCATCGCGGTGAACACGATCCGGGCTGGCGGGGTGAGCAAGCGCGACGCCGAGGCGCTGCGTTGTAGCCTCGCCCCGGACACCGCGGGGGAACCAGCGGACCAGCACCGCGCCCCGGATCATGGACGGCCGGAAGCCGGCCCACCCCTGCCGCCCTCTATGGGGGGTTTGGCCTAGGCCGGGCGCCGCCGGGGTGGGTCAGGCGGGGCGCAACCAGGGCTGCTCGCCCAGGCCGGAGACGTCCAGCACGCGGCGGACCTGCCGGGACGGCAGCACCGTGAGGGTGCCCGGGAGACGCCGGGCCAGCTGGACCAGCGCGTGGATCGCCGCGGAGTCGAAGAACGTGACCGCGCGCAGGTCGAGCGTCACCCGCTCCGCCGGTTCCCGGAGAGCGGTCTGGAACATCGTGTCGGCCGTGGCCATGTCGACCTCGCCGGCCACCACCACGCGGAGGTGGTGACCGTCGAGCTCCGCGGTGGCGGAGAAGACGGGCGGGGCAGCCCCTTGATCCACGGAGACACCATGGCACAACGGGACAGGTGGGGCAACATCGCCGGGCCGGGCCGTGGGTGAGCGCGTCCGTGTCGCGGCGATAGGCTGAACCCATGACCGTCCGTGCACCCCTGACCCCGGGCACGCTCTCCCCGTGGCGCGCCGTGCCCGCCCACATTCCCCGTCCCGAGTACGTGGGTAAGGCGGGCCCCAAGGAGTGGCGCGGGTCGCACGTGCAGACGCCGGAGACCATCGAGAAGATGCGGGTCGCCGGCCGGCTCGCCGCGCAGGCCACCCAGCTCGCCGGGGAGCACTGCAAGCCGGGCGTGACCACCGACGAGATCGACCGGGTGGTCCACGAGTTCCTCTGCGACCACGGCGCCTACCCGTCGACGCTGGGCTACCGGGGCTTCCCGAAGTCCTGCTGCACCAGCCTCAACGAGGTGATCTGCCACGGCATCCCGGACTCCACGGTCCTCCAGGACGGCGACATCATCAACGTCGACGTGACCGCGTACCTCGACGGGGTGCACGGCGACACGGACGCGACGTTCTGCGTGGGCGAGGTGAGCGAGGAGGCCCGGCTGCTGGTCGAGCGGACCCACGAGGCGATGATGCGGGGCATCCGCGCCGTCGCTCCGGGGCGGCAGATCAACGTGATCGGGCGGGTCATCGAGTCGTACGCCAAGCGCTTCGGCTACGGGGTGGTCCGCGATTTCACCGGCCACGGCATCGGCGAGTCCTTCCACAGCGGCCTCTACGTGCCGCACTACGACAGCCCCCGGCCCACCGACATCATGGAGCCGGGCATGACGTTCACGATCGAGCCGATGATCACCCTCGGCACCTACCAGTACGACATGTGGGACGACGGCTGGACCGTGGTCACGAAGGACCGGAAGTGGACGGCGCAGTTCGAGCACACCATCGTGGTGACGGACGACGGCTACGAGATCCTGACCCTGCCGTGACGGAGACCCCGGCCGCGCTGCGCGAGGCGCACCACGCGGACGTTTCCGGCGGCTGGCTCCGCCCGGCCGTGTTCGGGGCGATGGACGGTCTGGTCACCAACATCGCCCTGATCGCCGGGGTGGGCGGCGGTGGGGTGTCGCCGCGCAGCATCGTCCTCACCGGCGCGGCGGGCCTGGTGGCCGGCGCCATCTCGATGGGCCTGGGCGAGTACACGAGCGTCCGGTCCGCCAACGAGCAGGTCGCTGCGGAGGTGGCCAAGGAACGCCGCGAGCTGGAGCGGCATCCCGAGGCGGAGGCCCGTGAGCTGGCCGACGCCTGGGTGGCGCGCGGGCTGCCGCGGGACCTCGCGATGCAGGTGGCCGAGGCGGTGCGGCGCAATCCCGAGGAGGCGCTGCGGGTGCACGTCCGCGAGGAGTTGGGCGTCGACCCGGACGACCAGCCCAGCCCCTGGGCCGCGGCCATCTCCTCGTTCCTGTTCTTCTCGGTCGGTGCGCTGGTGCCGCTGATCACGTACCTCGTGGGCTTCACGAGTCTCGGGCTCGCGCTGGGTGTGGGCGGGCTCGGCCTCTTCGCGGCGGGTGCCGTGGTGGCCCGCTTCACCAACCGCCGATGGTGGTCGAGCGGCCTGCGGCAGCTGCTGCTCGGCGCTGCGGCCGCCGCCGCGACGTACCTGGTGGGCGTCCTGATCGGCGTGCAGGGCGGCCTGGGCTGACCCGACCTCACCCCCGCGATCTTGCACTTTCTGCCCCGACGAACCGGGAAAAAGGCCCCATATCAAGGGCCGAAACTGCAAGATCGCGGGGGCATGACGCCGCGGGGGCGTGGCGCCGCGGGGGGGTGGCGCCGCGGGGGCGTGGCGCCGCGGGGGCGTGGCGCCGCGGGGGCGTGGCGCCGCGGGGGCGTGGCGCCGCGGGGGCGTGGCGCCGCGGGGGCGTGGCGCCGCGCGGAGGTCAGCTTGTCAGCAGGTCTTCTACTGTGCCGTCTACCGGCTGGCCGCGGGCGGTCAGCTCCTCGGCCTGCCGGGCCAGCACCGCGCCCACCTCGGTCATGTCCGCCCCGGCCAGCCCCGTACGCCGGACCGCGTCACCGGGGTCGCGGAAGTAGGTGCGGCTGAGCAGGCCGTTCACGGTGGCGGCCGCGAGCCGGGCCTCGCCGAGCATGAGCAGGGCCTGGTCGGTCTCGTACCACTCGGCCAGCCGGGCGGCCCGGGCGTGCGCCGCCCAGCCCCGGTACCAGGCCCGCCGGGCGGCGGCGCTGAACTCCGCGGGCCGGGCGCGGGCCAACCGCCCGAGGTGCTCGTCGCGCAGGGTCCGCAGCCAGCCGGTCGGGTCGTACAGCGGACGGGTGGTGACGTACCGGTCGGCGGTGAGCGGCCACAGCGGGCCGATCGCGCGGGCCTGTCGCAGGTAGTCGTCGGCGCCGGCCACGGTCAGGTCGACGAGCACCCCGTCCACCCGCCGCGCGGCCGCGGGTGGCCCGGTGTCCGGCCGGTAGGTCACCACCAGCAGCCCGAGCTCGCCGTCACCGCCGCCGTCGTCGTCGCCGTGGGCCAGCGGGCCGTGCACCGCGATCGCCAGCACGTCGGCCGGGAACCGGCGCTGTGCGGCCTCGGCCACCCGCTCGGCGACCGTCCACCGGGGGTCGGCCAGGTGTCGGTCGACCCCGGCGTCCTCGCTGCTCGCGTTCACGCCGACCACTCCTGCCTCGCGACGGTCGTGGGTCTCCGCGGCGCGCGCCGCCCGTCAGGGCGCCGCCGGCCGGCCCGGCCCGCCGGTCGCCGCCTGGACTCCGCCTCGGCTCGACCGAGGACTCCGACTCAGACCCTAGCCACGCAGGGTGCTGTCACCGGCCGCGCCGCGCCCGACCGGCACCAGCCGGAAGACGCGGATCTCCCGGCCGCCGGCCCGGCGCACGTACGCCCGGTACGCCGGCCACGCGGTCACCAGCAGCTCCCAGAGCCGGTCGCGTTCGGTGCCGGTGGCCACCTCGGCGCGTACCGGGATGCGCCGGCCCTTCACGGCCACCTCCGCGGCGGGATCGGCGAGCAGGTTCATCGACCAGCCGGGCTGGTGGGTCTGGCCCCAGTTCGACCCGATCACCACGTACGCGTCGCCGTCGCGCACGTACAGCAGCGGGTTGCTGCGCGGCTTGCCCGACCGGCGGCCGGTGGTGGTCAGGATCAGCGACGGCGCCAGCCCGAGGGCGACGATCCGGCCACGGGTGAGCCGCCCCACCGCCCGGTCGGCCGGGACCAGCAGGCGGGCGGCCGTGCCGAACCAGCGGTGGTGGCCGACGCGGCGGGCGATGGTTCCGAGCACGGACACGGGGAACAGTGTGCCGGTCGGCGGCCCGGGACGACACCCTCGCCCGCGCCCCGGCTCAGTCCAGGCGCCGCTCGACCGGCAGGCGGGACCGGGTGAACAGCCCGGCGCCGAGCATCGCCACCAGCGGCACCAGCACCAGGACACCGAGCGCCGACCAGGGGACGACCAACGGGTACGGGTCCTCGATCGGCCAGCTGGCCGCGTACCGGCGGTTGGTCGAGGACAGCACCAGCACCGCCGTGCCGAGGCCGGCCACGATGCCGAGCACCGAACCGAGGCCGGCGATCACCCCGGCCTGACAGAGCGCGAGCAGCCGGCGTACGCCCGGACTGGCCCCGACGGCCGCGAGGGTCGACAGGTCCGCGCGCCCCTCGGCGGCGGCGAGCCCGGTGGCGATGCCGGCCGCGCCGACCGTGATGAGGCCGGCGGCCGCGGCGAGCAGGAGCAGCAGCGGGGCGTCCTCGGCGGGCGGCCCTACCTGCGCGACGTCCAGGTAGAAGGAGCCGTACGGGCGCAGCGCGGCGCTGAACGTCCGCTGCTGCCGCTCGTCGGGTGTCGCCGGTGTTGAGACGGCCCAGGAGCTGACCGACCAGGTCAGCCCGAGCCGGCTGGCCGCGGCGGGGGAGAGCAGCAGCCGGGCCGGGCCGACGGCGCCCGGCGGCGCGTACGCGGTCAGCAGGCTGACCGTCCCGTCCGTCGACCGGGACTCCCCGTCGCCCCGGTCGACCGCGACCGCCACCCGGCCGTGGACCACGTACCGGGGGTCGGTCACCACCGCGCCGCCGGCCCGCAGCACGGCGTTGGCGGTCGCCGCGGTCGCCGGTGCCACACCGGTGAGGATCGGCAGCGCCGCGCCGTCGTCCACCATGACCTGGACGTACCCCCCGTAGTAGTCCCGGGCCCGGAGCTGGCAGCGGGGGTCGGCGCGGGCCTGCCGGCGGTCCGCGGCGCTCAGCCCGTCGCTCGGCTGCCACGGGCAGGTCCGCTCGGGTGGCAGCACCGGGACGATCTCGCAGATCACGGTCGCGCCGCGCGTCGGATCGCAGGTCGGGGTGTGCACCGGGGCGACGGCGTCCGCGTCCAGGTGGGTCCGGGCGGCCTCGGCCACCACGGCAGGCGGAACGGGGCGCTGGTCCGGCGGTTGTTGCACCTGGAGGTTCCCGGTCGGCATGGTGGCCTGGTAGGAGAGGGCGCCCCGGGCCGTTTCGCTGGCCAGGTAGCTGCCGAGCGCGACGCTCGCCGCGACGGCGGCCATGACCGCGGAGATCGCGGGCGCCGCGGACGCGCGGTTGCGGCTGGCGTCACGCAGAGCGATCCGGGGCGCCAGCGGCAGCCGCCGGCCGAGCCGGGCGAGCAGGCCGATCAGGGTCGGTGTGCAGAACACCAGGCCCAGCTCGCCGAGGATCAGCCCCACGAGGATCACGGTCGGGGCCGTCCGGGCGGCGCCGAGCGCGGCCAGTGCCGCGCCGCCGGCGGCGAGGGCCAGGCCCACCGCCAGCCACCGGCCCCGGTTGCGGGGCGGGGTGCGCCGGCCTGCCAACCCGGCGACCACGTCCTGCCGCGCCGCGGTCCAGGCCGGCGCGAGGGCCGCGAGCACTCCGGCCAGCACCGCGACCCCGGCGATCACCACGAGGGCGACCGGCCAGCAGCGGTAGCCGCCGAAGCGGGCCCCGAAGATGTACTGCTCGACGAGGGGGCGGGCCGCGAAGGCCGCGGCGACACCGAGCGCCAGGCCGGCGACGGCCCCGAGGCAGCCGAGCACCACCCCGTCGGCCAGGACCACCCGGCGCAGTTGCGCCGCGTCGCCGCCGGCCACCGCGACGAGGGCGAGGTCCCGGCGACGACGGCGTACGCCCACCGCGAAGGCCGGCCCGACGAGCAGCACCACCTCCAGCAGGCCCAGCCCACCGACCAGCACGCCGGTGCCCATCTCGTTCACGTCGGCGCCGGAGTTCGTCCCCGGCCAGAGGGTGAGGACCCGGCTCTCCTCCGGCCCGCCCCGGGCGGTCACCACCACGCCGTGCTCGTTGAGCCGGCGGATCAGGGCGTCGTCCACCGGCCCGGGCACGTCGACGAGCCAGGTGGACTCCGTACCCACGTCCGGTGGCGGCAACGAGCCCGGTTGCAGCGCGAGCACCGGGCCGAGGTCGTCGGGGAACTCGACCACGCCGACCACCCGGTACCGGCGGGAGCCGTCGGCGGCCGTGACCGTGCCGCCGACCCGGACGTGGAGACGCCGGAGGGCGGCGGGGCTGGCCGCGATCTCGTCGGGACCGGCCGGGGCGCGACCGCCGCGCATGCGTACGGTGCTGAGGGCGAGCGGGTCGCCGAGGTCGATCACCCGCCCCCGCATCGCCTCGTCCTCGTCGCCGTTGCGCACGCTGACCGGGACCCACCGCTTCACCTCGGTGACCCGGGCGCCCGGCCCGAGCAGCGCGCCGACCTGTTCGGCCGTGGCGGGCACGACGGGGCCCACCTGCTCGGCGTCCCGCGCGACCCAGCCCTCGCCGTTCTCGTCCTGGACGACCGGGACGTCACTGATCCACCGCAGCGCGGCGTCGGCATCGCCCAGTTGGCGGTCGATGCTCTCCTGGCGGGTCAGCTGCGCCATGTCGTAGCTGGCCGCGACGAACGTCAGCATGAGGACCGGCAGGGCGATCATGGCCAGGACGAGCGCGGTCCGGCCGCGGGCGCGGCGCGCCTCGCGCCGCGCGATGCGCAGCGCCGCACGCCACGAGCCGACCAGCTCGGCCGCGCGTCGCCGGCCGCCCCGCGAGGCGCCCGGGGCGGGCTGGGGAGCCGCCCGGCCGGCCGCCGGTCCCGGGCCGGCCCGGAACCGGACCCCGCCACCGGGCCGGACCGTCACCGGCCGGTGCCGCTCAGCAGCTGCTCGACGCTGCCCAGCGGCGCCGTCGAGTCGACCAGCACGCCGTCGCGCAGGAAGACCACCCGGTCGGCCCAGCCGGCGTGCCGCGCCTCGTGGGTGACCAGCAGGCCGGCCGCTCCCGCGTCGACCCGGCGGCGCAGCAGGTGCAGCACGGCCTCGCCGGTCTGCGAGTCCAGCGCGCCGGTCGGCTCGTCGGCCAGCACCAGCCGCCGCTCGCCGACCAGCGCCCGGGCGATCGCCACCCGCTGCTGCTGGCCGCCGGACAGTTGGTCCGGGAAGCGGTCGCCGAGGTCGGGCAGGCCCACCTCGGCGAGCGCGGCGAGCGCCAGCGCGCGGGCCCGGCGGACGCCGGTGCCGTCGAGTTCCAGCGGCAGCGCGACGTTCTCCACCGCGCTGAGACTGCCCAGGAGGTTGAGGTTCTGGAAGATGTAGCCGATCCGGCGGCGGCGCAGCTGCGCCAAGCCGCGGCGGTCCAGCCCGGCCAGCGGCTGTCCCTCGACGCGTACCTCGCCGGAGGTGGGGCCGTCGAGGCCGCCGGCGAGCGCCAGCAGGGTGGACTTGCCCGAGCCGGAGGGGCCCATGACGGCGACCAGCTCGCCGGCCCGGACGGTCAGGCTCACCCCGCGCAGGGCGTGCACGGCGGCCGGGCCGACGCCGTGGGTGCGGTGGACGTCGCGCAGGTCGAGCACCGCGTCGTCCGCTCCGCTCACCGCCGCGCCTCCTCGTCGGTCGGTCGCACCACCCCGGCCGGCCGGGCCGGGGCCTGCGGGTCCTGGACGGGCGGCCGGTAGCGCACCAGGCTGGTCTCGCAGTGGTCCAGCCAGCGCACCTCCGCCTCGGCCTGGAACACCATGGCGTCCAGGACCAGCCGCCAGGGAAGGTCCTCCGGGCGGTCGCTCGCGTACTTCAACCGGGTCAACTCCTGCAGCGCCCGCATGGTGGCGGCACGCTGGGTCTGCACCACCGACCGCACGTCGACACCGGGAGTGGTGAGCGCCAGCGCCAGCTTGATCGACAGTTCGTCGCGAGGCCGGTCGGTCCGGCTCACCGGGGTCGCGAACCAGAGCGCCAGGTCCGCGCGGCCGGCGTCGGTGATCTCGTACGGGCGCTGCCCGGCCTCGCTCTCCGGAAGCGAGCGCACCAGCCCGTCCCGTTCGAGGCGGGACAGGGTGGTGTAGACCTGCCCGATGTTCAGCGGCCAGGTCGAGCCGGTCGACTCCTCGAACGCGGCGCGGAGCTGGTAGCCGTACATCTCGCCGCGTTCGAGCAGGGCGAGCAGCCCGTGACGGATGGACATGGCCGGAGTATGCATACCTGGTATGCGGGTCGCAACCGGGGGTCGTCTCCCGTGATCCGGACTACCCCGCCAGGAGGCTCAGGTGGGACGCCCGGGGAAGGCCACCGTGACCGGGGTCATACCTGCCGTCTTCCGCCACCGGGTGGCGCGTACCGCGTAGTCGAGCAGCGCGTCCAGGGCCTGGTCCCGGTCGGCACCCGTGGTGGCGGCCAGCGCCGCCCGCCAGTGCGCCGCGGTGCGCTCCTCGACCTCGACGGCGAGCCGCAGCGCGCTCGCCCGGTCGGTGATCGGGAACGGCAGCGCGTACCCCGCTTGGTCCGCCGGCACCGCCGCTCCGGTGGTGCTGAGCTGCATCACCAGCGCGTCCCGCCGGCGCCGGTGGGCGGCCTCGGCCTGCCGGGCCGCCGTACGGGCCGTGCCGCTGAGCCGTACGCCGATCGGCCCGTAGGCGTAGATGGCCGCGTACTCGGCGGTCAGTGCCGCGCCGAGCGCCTCGCCGGGCGCGGGTGCCACTCGCTCGATCACTTCAGCGCCTCCACATGGGTGGCCCGCGCGGCCGCGATCGACCCGACCAGGGCGGCGCGCTCGGCGGGCGCGGCGGCGCAGGCCGCGACGGCGGCGTCCCGCCCGGCCCGTTCCCGTCCGCGCAGGTCGGTGAGCGTGGCGTCCGGGTCGGTCGTGGGGGCGCCGGTCGTCACCGGCGTGCCGGAGGGCAAGGAGACCCCCATGATCCGGGCCAGCTCGGCGGCGTGCGCCTGGTGCGCGTCGGCGATGGGGGTGAGCTGTGCGGCCAGGTCCGGGTGGGCCGTGGCGGCGTCCCGGTGGCCGGCGGCGAGCGCCAGCGCCTCGTCCAACAGCGGGCGCAGCGGATCGGGTGCCGGTGGCGGCCCGTCGTCCCCGCCGAGAAGATCACAGCCCGTCAGCGGCACCGCCGCGGCGCCGAGGGCCAACGCCCCTCCGGCGCGCAGCAGGCCGCGCCGGGAATGCCCGGGAGCGTCGGTGCGCTGTGCAGTCGTGCCTGTCGCCACCGCACAAGTCAACACCATGTCGGGCGGTACGCGGGCCACCGCCGTCGGTGCGCCGCTCGGCCGGGTGGTCGTCAGGCGCGTTACGCTCTGCGCAGCCACCGGGCGCGTCCGCCCCGGTGGCGTGCCGGCATGGGGCGACGAGTGGGTCGCCGTCGATCACGAGAAGGGTGCGCACATGACGCAGCGTGGCCGTGCCACCAGGTCGACGGGGCGGCCTCGCGGTGGCGAGCGGGCCCGCGGTACCGACCGGCCGCGCGGTGGCGACCTCGCGGCGCGGCGCAACCGGTTGCGGGACGTGATCGAGCCGGTGGTCAGCGAGGCCGGCTACGACCTCGAGGACCTGTCCGTCTCCCGGGCCGGCCGCCGGCACGTGGTGCGGGTGATGGTGGACGCCGACGGCGGGATCAACCTGGACGCCGTGGCCGACGTCTCCCGGGCGGTCTCCGCGGCGCTGGACGCCGCGGAGGAGGCCGGTGGTGACATCGTGGCCGGCGAGTACCAGCTCGAGGTCAGCTCGCCGGGCGTGGACCGGCCGCTCACCCTGCCCCGGCACTGGCGGCGCAACGTGGGCCGGCTGGTCAAGGTGACCGTCCGGGGCGCGGCCGTCCTGCCCGGGCAGCGCGGTGAGCAGCCCGCCGGCGACCGCCAGGTGACCGGCCGGATCGCCGCGGCCGACGACGAGCGCGTGGCGCTGGAGACCGACGCCGGCCGCGCGGAGTGGACCTACGCCGACCTGGGCCCCGGGCGGGTGCAGGTCGAGTTCAGCCGCCTCGACGAGATCGAGGACGCGGACGAGTTCGACGACGCCGGTGAGCCCGGCGATTCAGACGACATCGACGACGACGATGATGATGTGGAGGACGAGGAGAGGTGAACATCGACCTCGCGGCGCTGCGCGCACTGGAGCGCGAGCGGGAGATCCCGTTCGACACGATCCTCGCGGCGATCGAGACCGCGTTGCTGACCGCGTACCGGCACACCGAGGGCGCCGAGCCGCACGCGCGGGTGGAGATCGACCGCAAGTCCGGCGCGGCCTCCGTGTACGCGCAGGAGGTGGACGCCGAGGGCGCCGTGGTGCGGGAGTGGGACGACACCCCGCACGACTTCGGGCGTATCGCCGCCATGACGGCCAAGCAGGTGATCCTCCAGCGGCTGCGGGAGGCCACCGACGAGGCGCACTTCGGCGAGTACGTGGGCCGCGACGGCGACCTGGTCACCGGTGTGGTACAGGCGCACGAGGCGCGTGCCGAGAAGGGCATCGTGAGCGTCGACCTCGGCAAGCTGGAAGGCGTGCTGCCGCAGTCGGAGCAGGTTCCCGGTGAGCGGTACGCGCACGGCGAGCGCATCCGGTGCGTGGTCGTGCACGTGGCCAAGGGCCTGCGCGGCCCGCAGATCACCCTGTCCCGGTCCCACCCGGCCTTGGTGAAGAAGCTCTTCGCGCTCGAGGTGCCGGAGATCGCCGACGGCACCGTGGAGATCGGCGCCATCGCACGTGAGGCAGGTCACCGTACGAAGATCGCCGTACGTTCGACCGCTCCGGGCGTCAACGCCAAGGGCGCCTGCATCGGCCCGATGGGCCAGCGGGTCCGTGCCGTGATGAGCGAGCTGCACGGTGAGAAGATCGACATCATCGACTGGTCGGACGACCCGGCCACCTTCGTCGGCAACGCGTTGTCGCCGGCCAAGGCCCTGCGGGTCGAGGTCGTCGACCTGGCGAGCCGGACCGCCCGGGTCACCGTCCCGGATTTCCAGCTCTCGCTCGCCATCGGCCGGGAAGGGCAGAATGCCCGGTTGGCCGCCCGTCTGACCGGTTGGCGCATCGACATCCGTTCGGACGCCGAGCAGACGAGTCCGGTCGCGCGGAGCGGAGCTGATCACGTCCCGGAGCCGGGCGGCGCGATCTCCGGCAGCTAGGGGTAGACTTTCTCAGTGGCACGACGCGCGCGGCCGGAACGCACCTGTGTGGGTTGCCGGCGGCGGGCGCCGGCCGGCGAACTGCTGCGGGTCGTGGCGGTCGGAGACGAGGCTGGCTACAGCCTCCGGCCCGATCCGGCCCGCAGACTGCCGGGTCGGGGCGCGAACATGCACCCGGATCCGGCCTGCTTCGCGCTGGCAGTTCGGCGTCGCGCCTTCGGGCGGGCGCTGCGCGTCACCGCGGTCCTCGACCACGGTGAGCTCGCGGAGCACATCGATGCGCCAACCACGACGTCCGGTCAACCCGACCGGGCGCGGGTCGCTAGCAAGGTAGGACGACCGACATGAGCACACGATGAAGTCGCAGAAATGACCAGGCTTCAAGTGCACGAGTGAGGTCGCTGCGGGTGCTGCCCGCACGACCTCGGAGTGAGGAGTGCAGTGGCAGGTAAGGCCCGCGTACACGAGCTCGCGAAGGAGCTCGGGGTCGAAAGCAAGACCGTTCTCGCCAAGCTCAAGGAGATGGGCGAGTTCGTGAAGTCCGCGTCCAGCACCGTCGAGGCGCCCGTCGCCCGACGGCTGCGTGGCGCATTCGTCGCGTCCGCCGGTGGTTCGTCGGCGCCGTCCGCCCCGGCGGCGGCCGCCCCGAGCCCGGCAAGCCCGGCGCCGACCCCGACGCCCTCCCCGACGCCGACCCCGGGTGCCCCCCGGGTTTCGGCGCGGCCGATGCCGCCCCGGCGGCCGGCCGCGACGCCCGCTGGACCGCGGCCCAAGGGCCCGGTTCCCGGTCCGCCGCAGCCGGCGGCCCCGGTGGCCAAGCCGGCGAGCGCGCACGACATCGAGGTGGCGGCTGCCGAGGCACGCGCCGCCGCCCTCAAGGCTGAGCAGGAGGCCGCGGTCAAGGCCGCGCAGGCCGCCCGCCAGCAGCAGCGGGAGAACGTCCGCCGGGAGCCCCCGACCGAGGGTGGTCCCCGTCCGGGTCCGCGTCCGGGTCCGAACGCGGTGCCGCCGCGTCCGGGCACCCCGGCCGCCGGTCGTCCCGGTGGCCCGACCCCGGGTCCGGGTCCCCGACCGGGTGGTCGTCCGCCGGCGCGCGGTGCCGGTAACAACCCGTTCGGCATCCAGGGTGGCCAGCAGCAGCGGCCGCCGGCCGCCGGTGCCGGCGGTCCCCGGCCGAGCCCGGCCGGCATGCCGCCGCGGCCCAGCCCGGCTTCCATGCCGCCGCGGCCCAGCCCGGCTTCCATGCCGAGCCAGCGTCCCACCACCGGTCGCCCCGGCGGCCCCGGTGGCGGTCGCGGCGGCCCCGGTGGCGGCGCAGGTCGTCCCGGCGGCGGTGGTGGCTTCCGTGGCGGTCCCGGTGGCGGCGGTGGCGGTGGCTTCCGTGGCGGTCCCGGTGGCGGCGGTGGCGGTGGCTACCGCGGCGGTCCCGGTGGCGGCGGTGGCGGTGCTCCCGGCGGCGGTTTCCGCCCGGGTGCCCCGGCCGGTGGCGCCGGTCGTCCCGGTGGCGGCGGTCGTGGCCGTGGCGGTGGCGCCGCGGGTGCCTTCGGGCGTCCGGGTGGCCGGCCGACCCGTGGCCGCAAGTCCAAGAAGCAGCGCAGACAGGAGTTCGACAACCTGTCGGCCCCGACCATGTCCTCGGGTGCTCCCCGGGGTCAGGGTCAGGTCGTCCGGCTCTCCCGTGGCGCCTCGCTCTCGGACTTCGCCGACAAGATCAACGCGAACCCGGGTTCGCTGGTCCAGGAGATGTTCAACCTGGGCGAGATGGTCACCGCGACCCAGTCCTGCTCTGACGACACCCTGCTCCTGCTGGGTGAGCACCTCGGCTTCGACGTGCAGATCGTCAGCCCGGAGGACGAGGACCGCGAGCTGCTCGCGCAGTTCAACATCGACCTGGACGCCGAGGTGGCGGAGGACCGCCTGGTCAGCCGGCCGCCGGTGGTGACCGTCATGGGTCACGTCGACCACGGTAAGACCAAGCTGCTCGACGCGATCCGCAAGGCGAACGTGGTGGCCGGCGAGGCGGGTGGCATCACCCAGCACATCGGCGCCTACCAGGTCCACGTCCCGCACGACGGCGAGGACCGGGCGATCACCTTCATCGACACCCCGGGTCACGAGGCGTTCACCGCCATGCGTGCCCGTGGTGCCCAGGTCACGGACATCGTGATCCTGGTGGTCGCGGCCGACGACGGCGTGATGCCGCAGACGATCGAGGCGCTCAACCACGCCAAGGCGGCGGACGTGCCGATCGTCGTGGCGGTCAACAAGGTCGACAAGCCGGAGGCGAACCCGGACAAGGTCCGCCAGCAGCTGACCGAGTACGGCCTGGTCGCCGAGGAGTACGGCGGCGACACCATGTTCGTCAACGTGGCCGCCAAGCCGGGCATCGGCATCGAGGACCTGCTCGAGGCCGTCCTGCTGACCGCCGACGCGTCGCTGGAGCTGACCGCTCCGATCGACGGGCCGGCGCAGGGTGTGGCCATCGAGGCGCACCTGGACAAGGGCCGCGGTGCGGTGGCGACGGTGCTGGTGCAGAAGGGCACCCTGCGGGCGGGCGACTCGATCGTCGCCGGTGGCGCGCACGGTCGCGTCCGGGCGATGCTCGACGAGAACGGCAACCAGGTCGCCGAGGCGGGTCCGGCCCGTCCGGTGATGGTGCTCGGTCTGACCGCGGTGCCGGGG
This sequence comes from Micromonospora costi, assembly GCF_003626655.1. GTDB lineage: Bacteria > Actinomycetota > Actinomycetes > Mycobacteriales > Micromonosporaceae > Micromonospora > Micromonospora costi. Next base: position 1,018,880 of record NZ_RBAN01000001.1, on the reverse strand, counting down.
GCGGGCGACACGTTCCTGGCGGCCGAGGACGACCGCACGGTGCGCCAGATCGCCGAGCAGCGGCAGGCACGGCGGCGGGCGGCGGCATTCGCCAACTCCCGTGGCCGGGCGACTCTCGAGACGCTCATGGAGCAGCTCAAGGAGGGCGAGAAGACCTCGCTCAACCTGGTGCTCAAGGGCGATGTCTCCGGTTCGGTGGAGGCCCTCGAGGACGCGCTGTTCAACCTCGACATCCCCGAGGAGGTCCAGCTCAGGATCATCCACCGGGGCGTCGGTGCCATCACCGAGAGCGACGTCATGCTCGCGAGCGCCTCGACCGAGGCGGTCACGATCATCGGCTTCAACGTCCGGGCCGCCAACAAGGTCCGGGAGATCGCCGACCGCGAGGGCGTGGAGATCCGGTACTACACGGTCATCTACCAGGCCATCGAGGAGATCGACGCCGCGCTCAAGGGGCTGCTCAAGCCGGAGTACGAAGAGGTCGAGCTGGGCAGCGCGGAGATCCGCGACGTGTTCCGGTCGTCCAAGATCGGCAACATCGCCGGTTGTATCGTCCGCTCCGGTCTCATCCGCCGCAACGCGAAGGCGCGTCTGCTGCGGGACGGGGCGGTCGTGGCGGACAACCTCACGATCAACTCGCTGAAGCGGTTCAAGGACGACGCCACGGAGGTCCGGGAGGGCTTCGAGTGTGGTCTGACCCTGGGTGGGTACAACAACATCCAGGTCGGCGACATCATCGAGACCTTCGAGATGCGGGAGAAGCCGCGAGCCTGATCGCGCGCTGAACACACTGGTCGGGGGGTTTACGCCGGAAGGCGTAAACCCCTTGATCATGTGTGGCGGGTTGCGGGTATCGTCCTGGGCGATGTTTACCGGAACCGCCGTGTTCGACCTTCTGCTGCCGGGCGACTCCCGGTCGCTCAAGGCGAAGCGATCCTACGTACGGCCGATCGTGGCGGCGCTGCGCCGCTTCGAGGTCTCGGCCGCCGAGGTGGGTGCGCTCGACCTGCACGGTCGGGCCGAGATCGCGGTGGCCGTGGTGGCCGCCGAGGCCGCCCACGTGCGCGAGGTGCTGGACTCGTGCGAGCGTCTGGTCGCCGGCCGGCCGGAGACGGAGCTGTTGTCCGTCCGCCGCCGGCTCTACGGCGAGGACGACTGACCTGCGGCGGTGGCCGCTGCCGGCCCGGCCGGTGACGCCACCGCCGGCACCGCGCGCCGGGTGAGGGCGCGCGGGTAGTGTTCGAGATGGTGGCCGGTCGGGCCCGGGGCGGCGTGCTGCGCCGCTCGTTTCCGGCCGGGAACGGGAGACCGTGGAGGTGGCGGAGATGACGGATCCGGCCAAGGTTCGCCGGCACGCGGAGCGTGTGCGTGAGCTGGTCGCGTCGGTGGTGCGGAGCCAGATCAAGGACCCGCGGCTCGGCATGATCACCATCACCGACGCGCGTATCACCGCCGACCTGCGTGACGCCACGGTCTTCTACACGGTGCTCGGCGACGCGGCGGCCCAGTCGGGCACGGCCGCGGCGCTGGAGAGCGCCAAGGGCATGCTGCGCAGCACCGTGGGCAAGGCCCTCGGCCTGCGGCACTCGCCGACGCTGACCTTCGTCCTCGACGACGTGCAGGACCAGGTCAAGCACATCGACGACCTGCTCGCGGCGGCCCGCACCGCCGACGCCGAGGTGCAGCGGCTCGCCGCGAGCGCCCAGTACGCCGGTGACGCGCAGCCGTACCGGCTCGACGAGGACACCGACGAGGACTCCGACGACGACACCGAGGACGACACCCCGCCCGCCGGCGGGGCTCAGCGGTGAGCGGGTCGGGTGGGCCGGCGGGGGTCGTCGTCGAGGCGGCCCCGGCCGGCTCCGGGCCGACCCCGGACGACTGGGCCGCCGCCGAGTCGCTGCTCCGCGGCCTGTCGGCCGACGCGCGGGTGCTGCTGATCTGTCACGTGAACCCGGACGGGGACGCGCTGGGCAGCATGCTCGGCTTCGGTCTCGGCCTGCGCTCACTCGGCGTACACCGGATGCAGGCGACGTTCCCGGGGCCGCCGGAGGTCCCGGAGCCGCTGCGCGGCCTGCCGGGGCTCGACCTGCTGGTGCCGGCGATCGAGGCGTACCCCGACCCGGAGCTGGTGATCTGCTTCGACGCGGCGAGCGAGTCGCGGCTCGGTGAGCTGGTCGACCGGCTGGACACCGCCGGGGCGGCGCTCGTGCTCGACCACCACGCCTCGAACACCCGCTTCGGTGGGGTGAACCTGGTCGACCCGCGTGCCGCGGCCACCTCCGTGGTCGCCGAGCAGCTGCTGAGCCGGCTCGGCGTGGTGCTCGACGCCGAGATCGCCGAGTGCCTGTACGTGGCCCTCACCACCGACACCGGCTCGTTCCGGTTCGAGGCCACCACACCGGCGGTGCACCAGTTGGCCGCCCGACTCCTGGCCACGGGCATCCGTCCCGGCGACATCTCGCGGCGCGTGTTCGACACGCGGCCGTTCGGCGCGGTCCGCCTGTTCGGGGAGGCGCTCGGCCGCGCCCGGCTGGAGCCGGCCGCGGCGGGCGGCCGGGGGTTCGTCTGGACCTGGGCCGGCCTGGACGACCTGGCGCGGCACGGCCAACGACCGTACGTGCTGGAGGCGCTCATCGACTCGGTGCGCTGCACGGCGGAGGCCGACGTGAGCTGCGTGGTGAAGCAGACCACGCCGGCCGAGTGGGCGGTGTCCCTGCGCAGCAAGGGCGGGGTCGACGTCAGCCGGGTGGCCGTCGCGCTCGGCGGGGGCGGGCACCGGTTCGCCGCCGGGTTCACGGGCCGCGGCACGGTCGAGGAGGTCGTCGACCGGATCCGGGGGCAGCTCGACACCGCCGTGATCCCCGCCGCCGACTGACCGTCCCGAGAGGATCAGGGTCGACTCCGGGCAGGTCGGCCTTCCCGTGCACGCTGGGGACGGGGAGAATCACGGAATGGAGCAGCCCCGCGACCTCGTGGTCGACATGCCCCGCACCTGGGACCGTCCCGCCGTCTCCATCCCCGTACTGCTCTGCCTCTCCCTCGTGGGCGGCCGGTTCGCCTCCTTCTCCACCGAGGCCAACCTCTACACCCTCGGCACCGGCGGCGTGCTGATCTGGCTCGGTCTGAGCAACCGGATGCCGCGCCGGCCGGCGCCGGAGCGGCTCCACGCCGGAGCGGCCTGGTGGGCACTGCCGGTGGTGGTGTTCGGCGTCTTCGAGGGGGCGACCTTCGTGCTCGCCGTGGGGGACGAGTTCCCCACCTTCTCCCGGCTCGCCGACCCGCTCCTGGAGGGCCATCTGGTCCGCTCCGGGGCCTGGTTCGCCTGGCTGGCCGCGTTCTGGGGGCTGGTGCGGCGATGATGCGCGCGCTCGCCATCGGTGGCTTCGTCACCGCGCTGGCGCTCTTCGCGGCCATCGAGTGGCTGGCCCGCCGCGAGGGTTCCCGCATCCCGACGCTCGGCGAGGTCTGCGCGTACGTGATGCGCTACGAGGTGGGGTCCGTGCCGGTGGGCCGGATCGGACTCTTCGGCTTCTGGTGGTGGCTGGGGTGGCACTTCCTGGCGCGTTGACGTCACCCACCCGGGCGTCCACATGGCGGGAACCGGGCGCAGCATGTGGACCTGAACGATAATTTGGGAAACGGCCGGCGTCGCATCGACGGCGCAGGTCGTCGAGGGTGGTGCCGCACCCGGCGCCGCTCTCCTCCAGGGTCGACCGACCCGGGCTCACGCCGCCCGACCGGCCGCTCCGGTGACCCCGGACCGCCGCGGTGGCGTCCCGCAGGACCGCCCGTGAGGGCCGCCGTGTGTCGGCGGCTCGCACCCTGGAAGGAGCACCGCCGTGTCGAGCAAGCCCACCTCCAAGCCCGAGACCACCGACGAAGCCCGCGAGCAGGCCCGCCGGGCGCTGCAGACCTCGATGGACACCCGTCAGTGACGCGTACCCGCCGGCGGTGACGCCGCCGACGCGCCGCGCCGACAGCGTCACCGCCCTCTCGCCCGTCCCCTGACGGCCATCCGCCCGCCGTCCCGCACCGCTTCCCGTCCTCGCCGGCCGCCGTTACCGTCGCCGTATGCGCCGGATCCTCGTGGTCGGCAGTGCCGGCGCCGGCAAGTCCACCCTCGCCCGCGAGATCGCCCGCCGGCTCGATCTCCCGCTGGTCCACCTCGACGCGCACTACTGGCAGCCCGGCTGGACGCCGCCCGACGCGGCGCTCTGGCGGGACCGCGTCGCCCGGCTCGCCGCCGCGCCCGCCTGGGTGATGGACGGCAACTACGCGGGCACCCTGGACCTCCGCCTGCCCCGAGCCGACCTGCTCGTCTTCTGCGACCTGCCCCGGCTGCTCTGCCTGTACCGGGTACTGCGACGCCGCTGGCTCCACCGCCGCGTGCCCCGCGCCGACCTGCCGCCCGGCTGCCCCGAGCGGGTGGACGGACAGTTCCTCCGCTACGTGTGGCGCTACCCGCGCCGGTCCCGGCCCCGTCTGCTCGCCGCGGTGGCGTCGTCCGCCCCGGAGGTGCCGATGGTCCGGCTGCGCGGCCGCGCCGAGGTGCGCCGCTGGGTCGACACCCTCTCCGCGGACCCGTCGGGTCCGGCTGACGCCGGACCGGTCCGCGATCGGCGGTAAGCCATCACCTGCCTTGCGATCCTTACGTTGCCCGTGTCAGGATCGGCGGCGATGAGCCAGACCGCCCCCGCTCCCGCCTCCATCGCCTCGCCGCGCCGGATCGCCGCGCTCGCGTTGCCGGCCCTCGTCGTCCTCGCCGCCGAGCCGCTCTACGTGCTGGTCGACACCGCCGTGGTCGGCCACCTCGGTCGGGTGCCGCTGGCCGCGCTCGCCGTCGGCGGCACCGTCATGACGCTCACCGCGTGGCTCGGCACCGTGGTGGCGTACGGCACCACCGGGCGCTCGGCCCGCCGGTTCGGGTCGGGGGACCGGGCCGCCGCGGTCGCCGAGGGGGTGCAGGCGTCCTGGCTCGCGTTCGGCGTCGGGCTCCTGGTCGCGGTCGGCATGCAGCTCGGCGGCGGGGTGCTCGCGCGTACGCTCGTGGGCGGCCCCGGCGAGGTGGCCGACGCGGCGGCGCTGTGGCTGCGGATCGCGGCGCTCGGCGCACCGGGCCTGCTGCTCGCGGCCGCCGGCAACGGGTGGCTGCGCGGCATCCAGGACACCCGCCGCCCGCTCCTGTTCGTGCTCGGGCCCAACCTGCTCTCCGCGCTGCTGTGCCCCCTGCTGGTCTACCCGGTCGGGCTGGGCCTGGCCGGCTCGGCCGTGGCCAACGTGCTCGCCCAGACGCTCGCCGGTGGGCTCTTCGCGGCGGCCCTCGTGGCCGAGCGGGTCCCGCTGCGGCCCCGGCCGCGGCTGATCCGCCAGCAACTGGTGCTCAGCCGGGACCTGCTGATCCGCGGCGCGGCCTTCCAGGCCAGCTTCCTCTCCGCGACCGCCGTGGCGTCGCGCTTCGGCGCGGCGGCGGTCGGCGCGCACCAGATCGCCCTCCAGCTGTGGTTCTTCACGGCGCTGGTCCTCGACGCGCTGGCGATCGCCGCGCAGTCGCTGGTCGGCGCCGCCCTCGGGGCCGGCGACGACGCCGGCGCCCGCGCGCTGGCCCGCCGGATCGCGCTTTTCGGCGGCGTCTGCGGCGTGGCGTTCGCGGTGGTCATCGCCGCCGGCGCGGGCATCGTGCCGTCGTGGTTCAGCTCCGATCCGCTGGTACGCGAGCAGGCCATGGTGGCCTGGCCCTGGTTCGTCGCCATGCAGCCGCTGGCCGGAGTGGTGTTCGCCCTGGACGGCGTGCTGATCGGCGCGGGCGACGTCCGCTACCTGCGCAACCTCACGGTGGTGGCGGCGCTCGGCGGGTTCCTCCCGGCGATCTGGCTGGCCCACGGCCTGCACCTGGGGCTCGGCGGCATCTGGGCCGGGCTCACCCTCTTCGTGGTGCTCCGGCTGGTGGCGCTGCTGCTGCGGCTGCGCTCCGGCGGCTGGGTGGTCGTCGGCGCGGTCCGGGACGACAGCCGGACGCGCGCGCCGGCGTGACCTCCGCCGCTCGGCGGTGTCCCGCGCGGGACGCCCGAAGGCGTCTGGCAGGCTTGGCGGTCGTGAGCGCAGACGGTCTGATCGTGGTGGACAAGCCCGGTGGCATGACGTCGCACGACGTGGTGGCCCGGATCCGCCGGCTGGCCCGGACCCGGCGGGTGGGGCACGGCGGCACGCTCGACCCCATGGCGACCGGGGTCCTCGTGATCGGCGTGGGTCGCGCCACCCGGCTGTTGACGTACGTGATCGGCGCGGGGAAGAGCTACACGGCCACGATCCGCCTCGGCCAGGCCACCGTCACCGACGACGCCGAGGGCGAGGTCGTCCGCACCACGCCGGCCGGGCGGGTCACCGACGAGGCGATCCGCGGCGCGCTCGCCGCGCTGACCGGCGAGATCGACCAGGTGCCGAGCGCCGTGAGCGCCATCAAGGTCAACGGACAGCGGGCGTACAAGCGGGTGCGCGAGGGGGAGAGCGTCGACCTGCCGGCCCGGCGGGTCACCGTGTCGCGGCTGGACCTGCTCGCGGTCCGGCGAGACGAGCCCGACGTGGTCGACGTGGACGTGGACGTGACCTGCTCCTCCGGCACGTACATCCGGGCCATCGCCCGGGACGCGGGCCTCGCGCTCGGCGTCGGCGGGCACCTCACGGCGCTGCGGCGTACCGCGGTCGGCGGTTTCACGCTGGCCGAGGCCGCCACGCTCGACGAGCTGGAGGAACGCGCGCCGGAGGTGGTCACGTTGCCGCTCGCCGCGGCGGCCGACCGGTTCTTCCCCCGCCGCGACGCGAGCGCGGCGGAGGCCACGGTGCTCTCGCACGGCGGGCCGCTGGATCCGGCCGGCATCGCCGGGCCGTACGCCGTGTTCGACCCGGCCGGCGGCTTGATCGCTATCGTCAGCGAGCGGGAGGGCCGGGCCCGCGCGGAGATCGTGCTCGCCCCGGCCTGACGGCGCCCGCCGGCGAGAGCCGGCGGAGCGGTCACGGGACCGGGCGGTGGAGTCGGCAGGAAGCAGGGAAGGAGCGGCATGCAGCGGTGGCGGGGGTACGACGCGGCGCCCGGCGGGTGGGGGCGCTCGGTCGTGACCATCGGTGTCTTCGACGGGGTGCACAAGGGGCACCAGGCGACCATCGGCCACGCCGTCGCGCGGGCCCGCGAGCTGGGTGTGCAGTCGGTGGTGGTCACCTTCGACCCGCACCCGGCGGAGGTCGTCCGGCCCGGATCCCACCCGGCGGTGCTCACCGAGCCGGCCCGCAAGGCCGAGCTGATCGAGGCGCTCGGCGTCGACGTGCTCTGCGTGGTGCCGTTCACGCCGGACTTCTCGCGCCTCCCGGCGGAGGCGTTCGTGCACGACGTCCTGGTCGAGCACCTGCACGCGGCGCTGGTCGTGGTGGGGGACAACTTCCGCTTCGGCCACCGCGCCGCCGGTGACGTGGCGCTGCTGGAACGCCTGGGCCGCACCTTCGGCTTCGGGGTGGAGGGCGCCCCGCTGGTGGCCGGGGACGGCACTGTCTTCTCCTCGACGTACATCCGCTCGTGCGTCGACGCCGGCGACGTGGGCGCGGCCGCGGCGGCGCTGGGCCGGCCGCACCGGGTCGAGGGCGTGGTGGTCCGGGGCGACCAGCGGGGGCGGGAACTCGGCTTCCCCACCGCCAACCTGCTCTGCCACCGGTACGCGGCGATCCCGGCCGACGGGGTGTACGCGGCCCGCCTGGTGCGCCGGGGCCAGCGGGAGCCGCTCATGGCGGCGGTCTCGGTCGGCACCAACCCCACGTTCTCCGGCCGGGAGCGGCGGGTCGAGGCGTACGTGCTCGACTTCGACGGCGACCTGTACGGCGAGCGGCTGGCGCTGGACTTCGTGGCGCACCTGCGCGGCCAGATCCGGTACGACTCGGTCGAGCCGCTGATCGCCCAGATGCACCAGGACGTGGAGCGGGCCCGGGCCGCGCTCGCCTGACCGTGCTCGACCCGCCGCGCCGCGCGGACCGGCTTGGCCGCGGGCGGGCCTGGTCGCGTCGGCGGGCCGGTTCGGTCGCGTCGGCCTGGTGGCCTGGTCGCGCTCCCACGGGATCTTCGGGGTACGGCACGCCCGTGCGCGCGGCCCTTGACCGGGGCGTGCCGGCGATGGCTGGTAGTCTGACGGGGACGTCGGACGACCGACGTGGGGCCTCGCGTGCCTGCTCGACGCCGCGGGTGCGAGGTGCCGGTCCGGGTCCGGTCCATCGACCGGAACGACGGACCTCATTGATCAACCCATCGAAACAGGGAGAACATGGCGCTCGACCAGGAAGCCAAGGCCAAGATCCGCGCGGAGTACGCGACCGCCGAGGGCGACACCGGTTCGCCGGAGGTGCAGGTCGCGGTCCTCACCAAGCGGATCGCCGAGCTCACCGAGCACCTGAAGGTGCACAAGCACGACCACCACAGCCGCCGTGGGCTGCTGCTGCTGGTCGGCCGTCGCCGTCGGCTGCTCAACTACGTCCAGAAGAAGGACATCAACCGCTACCGGTCGCTCATCGAGCGGCTCGGTCTGCGTCGGTGACGTGACGGGGGGAGTGGCCATCCGGCCGCTCCCCCCGTTTCCGCACACCACAGGAAGAGACCAGGGCAACGCGACCACCCGAGCAGGGAGCCGGTCAGTACCCGGTCTCCGGTAGTGGCCTCCGGGTCCCGGCACCCCGCCGAATCCCGGGCGCTTCGATCGAAGACCGGCCGTCTGAGCAGCCCCCCGCGTCGCGAGCCCCCGACGTGAAGGAGCACGACCGCACCATGACCGAGACCAAACTCGGCACCGAATCCCGCACCGCCGTGATCGACAACGGGTCCTTCGGCACCCGTGAGATCACCTTCTCCACCGGCCGGCTGGCCCGCCAGGCCGCCGGCTCGGTCGTCGCCCAGCTGGGCGAGACCGTCGTCCTCTCCGCCACCACCGCCAGCAAGCAGCCGCGGGAGCAGTTCGACTTCTTCCCGCTGACCGTGGACGTGGAGGAGCGGATGTACGCCGCGGGCCGGATCCCCGGCTCGTTCTTCCGCCGCGAGGGCCGGCCGAGCGAGGACGCGATCCTCACCTGCCGGCTGATCGACCGGCCGCTGCGCCCGTCGTTCGTCAAGGGCCTGCGCAACGAGGTCCAGGTCGTCGAGACCGTCCTCGCGCTCGACCCGCAGCACCCGTACGACGTGGTGGCGATCAACGCCGCCTCGATGTCGACGAAGCTGTCCGGCCTGCCGTTCTCCGGCCCGATCGGGGCGACCCGGATGGCCCACATCGACGGCCAGTGGGTCGCCTTCCCGACGTACGAGGAGCTGGCCCGCGCCACCTTCGACATGGTGGTGGCCGGCCGCGCCCTGCCCGACGGCGACGTCGCGATCATGATGGTCGAGGCCGAGGCCACCGAGCACACCGTGGCGCTGGTCGCCGGTGGCGCCCCCGCCCCGACCGAGGAGATCGTGGCCAGCGGCCTCGAGGCCGCCAAGCCCGCCATCCGTGAGCTGTGCCGCGCGCAGAGCGAGCTGGCCGACGTGGCCGCCAAGCCGGTCGCCGAGTTCCCGGTGTTCCTGGACTACCAGGACGACGCGTACGACGCCGTAGCCGACCTGGCCCGCGCCGACGTCGCCGAGGCTCTCAAGATCGCCGGCAAGGCCGACCGCGAGGAGGCCCTGGACCGGGTCAAGGCCCGGGTCGCCGAGGAGCTCGGCCCGCGCTTCGAGGGCCGGGAGAAGGAGCTCTCCGCGGCGTTCCGCTCGCTGACCAAGTCCGAGGTCCGCAGCCGGGTGCTGCGCGAGCAGGTCCGCATCGACGGCCGCGGCCCGCGCGACATCCGCCCGCTGACCGCCGAGGTCGGTGTGCTGCCCCGCGTGCACGGCTCGGCGCTCTTCGAGCGCGGCGAGACCCAGATCCTGGGTGTCACCACGCTCAACATGCTGCGCATGGAGCAGGCACTGGACACGCTCTCCCCGGAGAAGTCCAAGCGCTACATGCACAACTACAACTTCCCGCCGTACTCGACCGGTGAGACCGGCCGGGTCGGCTCGCCGAAGCGGCGCGAGATCGGTCACGGCGCGCTCGCCGAGCGGGCGCTCATCCCGGTGCTGCCGTCGCGCGAGGAGTTCCCGTACGCCATCCGGCAGGTCTCCGAGGCGGTCGGCTCCAACGGCTCGACCTCGATGGGTTCGGTCTGCGCGTCGACCCTGGGTCTGCTCTCCGCGGGTGTGCCGCTGAAGGCGCCGGTGGCCGGCATCGCCATGGGCCTCATCTCCGACGAGGTCGACGGCAAGACCCAGTACGTGACGCTGACCGACATCCTCGGCGCCGAGGACGCGTTCGGCGACATGGACTTCAAGGTCGCCGGCACGCGGGACTTCGTGACCGCGCTCCAGCTCGACACGAAGCTCGACGGCATCCCCTCGGACGTGCTGGCCGGCGCGCTCCAGCAGGCGCACGAGGCCCGGCAGACGATCCTCGACGTGATGCAGTCGGCGATCGAGGGCCCGGCCACGATGAGCGACTACGCGCCGCGGGTCACCACCGTGAAGATCCCGGTCGACAAGATCGGCATGGTGATCGGCCCCAAGGGCCAGACCATCAACGCGATCCAGGACGAGACCGGCGCCGAGATCTCGATCGAGGACGACGGCACGATCTACGTCGGTGCGACCAACGGCCCGTCCGCCCAGGCGGCCGTGGAGCGGATCAACGCGATCGCGAACCCGACGCTGCCCAAGGTCGGCGACCGGTTCCTCGGCACGGTGGTGAAGACGGCCGCGTTCGGCGCGTTCATCTCGCTCCTGCCGGGCCGGGACGGCCTGCTGCACATCTCCAAGGTGGGCGACGGCAAGCGGGTCGAGAAGGTCGAGGACTTCCTCAACGTGGGTGACCGCGTCGAGGTGGAGATCGCCGACATCGACCAGCGCGGCAAGATCTACCTGGACAAGGTCCGCCCCGAGGGCGCCGAGGCGCCGGCCGCCCCCGAGGCCGCCGGTGGCGAGCGCCCCGCCGGCCGCGACCGCGGCGACCGGGCCCCGCGTGACCGCGGTGACCGGGAGCGCGGCGGCCGTGGGCCGGAGCGGGGCGAGGGCGGCGAGGGCGGCGGCGAGTCGCGTCCGCGCCGCCGGACCCGGCACAGCTGACCGGTTCCGCAGCGCAGCACCCCCACCCCTCGTCGATCTGGGAGCAATACGTGAGTCGGGCCGATCGTGCGCCGTTTCCACGGGATCGACGGGGGGTGGCGCCGTTCGGCGGGGCTTCCCACCCCGGCGGGCCTTCCCACTTTGGCGCGTCGGCCCGCGCAGCCGGCCCGGCCCGTTCCGGTGGTGAGGCCGGTTCCGGTGGCGCGGCCCGTTCCGGCGGCGCCGGCCGGGCAGTGACCCGGACCATCAGCGAGGACCCGTTGGGCGGCACGGTACGCCGTACCGTGCTGCCCAGCGGGCTGCGCGTGCTCACCGAGGCGATCCCGGCGATGCGCAGCGTCTCGTTCGGCATCTGGGTGTCGGTCGGCTCCCGCGACGAGACCGGCCCGCAGTCGGGGGCGGCCCACTTCCTGGAGCACCTGCTTTTCAAGGGCACCCGCAAGCGCAGCGCGCTGGAGATCTCCTCGGCCATCGAGGCGGTGGGCGGCGAGACCAACGCGTTCACCACCAAGGAGTACACCTGCTACTACGCGCGGGTGCTCGACGAGGACCTGCCGCTGGCCATCGACGTCATGTGCGACCTCGTGGCCGACTCCGTCCTGGAGGCGGCGGACGTGGAGACCGAGCGGGGCGTGATCCTCGAGGAGATCGCCATGCACGACGACGAGCCCGGCGACGAGGTGCACGACCTCTTCGCCCGGGTCGTCTACGGCGACCACCCATTGGGGAGGCTGATCTCCGGCACCGAGGAGACGGTCACCCCGATGACCCGGCGGCAGATCCAGAGCTTCTACCGCCGGCACTACGCGGCCCCGCAGATCGTCGTGGCCGCCGCCGGGAACCTGGACCACGCGGCCGTGGTCAAGCTGGTCCGGCAGGCGCTTCGCGGCACCCCGCTGGACACCGACCCGGCCGCGCCGGCGCCGCACCGCGCGGCGACCCCGGCCGTACGCACCCGGCCCGCCACCACGCTCGTGGAGCCGAAGGAGACCGAGCAGGCCCACATCATCCTCGGCTGCCCGGGCATCGACCGCATGGACGACCGCCGGTTCGCCCTCGGTGTGCTGAACAACGTGCTCGGCGGTGGCATGTCGAGCCGGCTGTTCCAGGAGATCCGCGAGCAGCGGGGCCTGGCCTACTCGGTCTACTCCTATGCGAGCCAGTACGCCGACGCCGGCCTGTTCGCCGTCTACGCCGGCTGCGCGCCGGGCAAGGTCGACGAGGTGCTGGAACTGACCCGCGCCGAGCTGGCCCGGGTGGCCGCCGAGGGCCTGACCGAGGCCGAGGTGGCCCGGGGCAAGGGGATGTCCAAGGGGTCGTTCGTGCTGGGCCTGGAGGACACCGGCTCGCGGATGAGCCGCCTGGCCAAGGGTGAGCTGCTGTACGGCGACCTCATGCCGGTGGACGAACTGCTCGCCCGGGTGGACGCGGTGACCGTCGAGGACGTCAACAGGCTCGCCGCCGACCTGCTGGCCCGCCCGATGTCCCTGGCGGTGGTCGGCCCCTTCGGCCAGAGCGACTTCACAACGCCCTGACCCGCCCCACCGCGGCGTCGATCATGCAGTCGTGGTGCCTGGCTCGCCCGGTGTTGCGTCCTTTGTCACCCACCACAAGTGCATGATCGACGGGGTGGGCGCGTCGCGGCCCGCGCGGGCGACCACGGGTGGGGCTGGGGTTGGTCCGGCGGGGTGAGGGCGTCCTGATTGGGATAGGTTGTGCCCCGTGACTGACGAGCAGGAGAGAAACCCGGCCGAGCCGCTGCGGGTCGGCGTCCTGGGTGCCCGGGGCCGGATGGGCGTCGAGGTGTGCAAGGCCGTCGACGCCGCCGCCGACATGGAGCTGGTGGCCATGATCGACCAGGGCGACGGCCTGTTCGCCGCGTCCGACGCCGCCGCCGAGGTGGTCGTGGACTTCACCACCCCGGACGTCGTCATGGACAACCTGCACTGGTGCATCGACCAGGGCATCAACGCGGTGGTCGGCACGACCGGCTTCACCGAGCAGCGGCTGGAGCGGGTGCGGGGCTGGCTGGCCCGCAAGCCCGGGGTGGGCGTGGTGATCGCGCCCAACTTCGGCATCGGCGCCGTGCTCATGATGCAGTTCGCCGCGCGGGCGGCCCGGCACTTCGAGTCCGTCGAGATCATCGAGCAGCACCACCCGCGCAAGCTCGACGCGCCGAGCGGCACCGCCACTCACACCGCCCGCCAGATCGCCCAGGCCCGCGCCGAGGCCGGTCTCGGGCCGGTGCCAGACGCCACGAAGGACGAGGTGCCGGGTGCCCGGGGCGCCGAGATCGACGGGATCCGCGTCCACGCCGTACGGGCCACCGGGCTGGTCGCCCACCAGGAGGTGCTCTTCGGCACCACGGGCGAGACGCTGACCATCCGGCACGACTCGTACGACCGGGCCTCGTTCATGCCCGGAGTGCTGCTGGCCGTCCGCGCGGTGCGCAACCGCCCCGGTCTCACCGTCGGCCTGGACCCCCTGCTCGACTGAGCGGCGAAAGCCGGTGGCGTCGCGCCGGGGCGGACCCTAGGCTGCCCCGATGATCGACGCCGGACACCACGACCGGGCGGGGCGCGCCGTCACCCTGCGACCGGTGGACGACGACAACTGGCGGGTCGTGGCCGACGTGGCGCCCCGCGACGACCAGCGCGACTGGGTGCCGGCCCTCGCCGCCCGGTACCTGCTGCTGACCATGCGCAGTGACGTGTGGACGTCCCTCGCCGTGTACGCGGACGAGACGGTCGTGGGCCACGTCATGTGGGGCGTCGACGACGACGGCTCGCACTGGATCGGTGGCATGGTCATCGACGCGTCCGAGCAGGGGCGGGGGATCGGACGCGCCGCGGTGGCCACGCTCGCCGGCTGGCTGGCCGCCCGCGAGGGGCACCCGGCCGTCCGGCTCGCGTACCACCCGGAGAACACCGCGGCCGCCGCCCTCTACACCGCCCTCGGCTTCCACCCGACGGGCGCCATGGAGGACGACGAAGTCGTCGCCGAACTCGGCGCCCCACCCCGGTGATCATGAAGTTGTTGTCGCGACACGCCGAGGCGGGCGACAACAACTTCATGATCGACAGGGGAAGGCCGCGGGAGACCGAGGGGCTACGCCGGGACGGGGCGGTCGGTCGGGGCCGGGCGTTGGGCCGGGACGGGAGCGGGGGTCTCCACCGTCAGGTGGGCCGGCAGGCCCGTCACCGTCGGGTGGCCGGTGCGGTCGACGGTCACGCCGACCGGGGCGCCGGCGACCGTCAGGCGCTCCACCGCGACCGCGCCCAGCTCCGGGCCGGCCAGCGGGGCGAGCCGGACGGTGCCACCCGGCACGTCGGGGTAGAGCCCCGCGGCGGCCTGGAGCAGCAGCACCGCCCCGGCCGCGGCCCAGGCCTGCGGGCGGCACGCCGCCGGGTACGGTGCCGGGCGGCCCAGCAGCTCACGGTCGTCACCGCCGTACAGCTCGGGCAGGCGGTAGTCGAACGACTCGGCGGCGCCCAGCAGCCCGTCGGCGAGGCCGAGTGCGGCGTCCCGGAAGCCGGCCCGGGCCAGGTTGGCGAGCACGATCGCGGTGTCGTGGGTCCAGACCGAACCGCAGTGGTACGACAGCGGGCTGAAGCCGGCGTCGTCGGTCGACATGGTGCGCAGCCCGTACCCGCCGGACAGCGCCTCGGTGGCGAGCAGCCGGGCCACCTGCGCCTCCTCGTCGGCGGTGAGCAGGCCGGTGCCCAGCAGGTGACCGATGTTGCTGGTCAGCGAGTCGACGGGCCGCTTGTCCCGGTCGAGGGCGAGCGCCGGCTGCGGCCCGTACGGCCCGTCCACCCAGAACGCGGCCCGGAACCGCCCGGCCAGCCGCGCGGCGTACTCGCGCCAGCGCTCGCCGCCGGGCCGACCGAACGCGTCGAGCAGCGCGGCGCCGTTCACCGCGGCCTCGTGCGCGTACCCCTGCACCTCGGCCAGGACGATGGGCGGCGCGGCCAGGGTGCCGTCGCGGAACCGGACGGCGTCGCCGGAGTCCTTCCAGCCCTGGTTGGCCAGGCCGTGGCCCAGGGTGTCGATGTACTCGACGAGCCCGTCGCCATCGGCGTCGGCGTGCTCGGCGAGCCAACCCAACGCCGCGTCGAGGTGCGGTAGCAGCGGCTCGACCTGGTCGGCGGGCAGCCCCCAGCGCCAGGCGTCGTGCAGCAGGTTGACCCAGAGCATGGTGGCGTCGACGGTGCCGTAGTAGGCGGGCGGGAGCCGCAGGCCGTCGCCGGGGGCGAACTCGTGCCGCCGCAGCTCGTGCAGGATCTTGCCGGGCGCCTCGCCGCTGGCCGGGTCGACCCGGGTGCCCTGCCGCCGGGCGAGCACCCGCAGCGTGCCGGCGGCCAGGTCGGTGCCCAGCGGCAGCATCATCCGGGCGGCCCAGAGGCTGTCGCGGCCGAACAGGGTGAGGAACCAGGGCACCCCGGCGCCGAGGAAGACGTCCGCCGGGGCGCCGGTCTCGGCCAGCCGCAGCCCTCGCAGGTCGTCGAGGCTGCGGTCGAGGAGGCGGACGAGCCGCCGGTCGTCGGCGCGCAACGTGGCCCGGGACCAGGCGGGCTCTCCGGGTGGGCAGACCACCACGGCGCGCGGGTCCTCGACCGTGAGCCCCCAGCGCAGCACCGACTCGCCACGGGGTGGCAGGTCGACCGGCCAGCTCAGCCGGGGCGCGGTGGCCCGCACGCCGGTGGCGTCGACCGTGGCGCCCTCGGCGGTCACGGTGACCGTGATGCCCGCGGCCGACCAGACGAGTCGGCCGGGCTGGCCGGTCTTGGCCTCCAGCGGCTCGGTGGCGCCGCCGGTCTTGACCACCTCGATGGGGGCCAGGTCGCAGCCGAGCTCGACGGTGACGGTGGCCCGTACCGGCACCGAGGCGGTGGAGACGATCCGCAGCTCCTCGGTGAGCCCGCCGGGCGAGACGCGGCGGAGGCGTTCGACCCGGACGGTCGGGTCCGGCCCCGGGTCGCCGAGCCAGCGGGCGAGGCCGACGAAGCGTACGCCGTGCGGCCCGGCGGGGCCCCGGGTGAGCCCTTCCGGTTCCCGGTCGTCGACGCGCAGCTCGGCCCGGGAGAGCACCCGGGCGTCGGCGTGGAAGACGCCCTGGACTCCGGTCGGGCGGATCTGCCCGGCCGCGTCCCCCAGCGTGCTGGTGGGGGCCAGCACGACCCCCACGAGCTCGTGCAGCAGGGGTTGCAGTTGGCGTTCGGTCACGGTGTGGCTCCAGATCCTGTCGCTGCGGAACGACGTCTTGACAACTCGTTCCTCGTCGGTGCAGAGTGCGAAACATTCCAGAAACTTGAACGATCTAATCCTGCCGTATCCAATTTGGATCGTTCAAGATGGCGAGAGGGATTTTGTGGCCGAAAAGGTGACCATCGCGACGGTGGCCCGGCACGCCCGTGTGAGCCGCCAGACCGTGTCCAACGTGCTCAACGCGCCGCACATCGTGCGGGAGGAGACCCGGCAGCGGGTCCAGGAGGCGATCTCCGCACTCGGCTACCGCGCCAGCCAGGCCGCCCGACAGATGCGTACCGGCCGTTCCCGCCTGATCGCCGTCCGTATCGAGCCGACCCGTGACGGCATCAACGGCTCGGTGCTCGACCGCTTCCTGCACGGCCTCACCGAGACCGCGGAGGCGGCCGGCTACCGCACGATGCTCTACACCGCGAGCGACACCGAGCGGGAGATCACCACGTACGACGACCTGCTCAGCGCGTACGACCTGGACGGTTTCGTGCTGACCGGCACCGACCACGGCGACCCGCGGACGGCGTGGCTGGCCGACCGGGGCGTGGCGTTCGTGACGTTCGGCCGCCCCTGGGACGACCCCGCGGCCCACCCCTGGGTCGACGTCGACGGCGCGGCCGGCACGGCGCAGGCCACCGACCACCTGCTGGCCCACGGCCACCGGCGGATCGGCTTCCTCGGCTGGCCCGCGGGCTCCGGCGTCGGCGACGACCGGCGCTCCGGCTGGCGGGCGGCGCTCCGGGCGGCCGGGGTCGACCCGGCCGGGCTCGACCGGGAGACCGAGGACAGCATCGCCGAGGGCGAGCGGTCGATGCGCGATCTGCTCTCCGGCGCCGAGCCGCCGACCGCCGTGGTCTGTGCCAGCGACTCGCTCGCCCTCGGCGCGCTCCAGGCCGTACGCGCGGCCGGGGTGGAGGCCGCGGTGGTCGGCTTCGACGACACCCCGGTCGCCGCCGCGATCGGGCTGACCAGCGTCAGCCAGCCCCTCGGCGAGGCCGCCGCGCGCTGCGTGGACCTGCTCACCGCGGTCCTCGACGGCCACCAGCAGACACCCGCACCCGTGCTGCTCCAGCCCTCGCTGGTACGTCGGCACACCGCGTAACCCATCCCCCAACCAGGAGAACCAGATGGCACCTCGACACCTCGCCCGGGCGGCGGTGGCCGGCCTCGCCGCCGTCGCGCTGCTCGGCACCGCCGCCTGTGGCAGCGGCTTCGACGACAACTCCGGCGACGCCAACCAGTCCAGTGGCCCGGCCAGCCTGCAGATCCTGATCGGCTCCTCCGGCGACGCCGAGACCAAGGCGGTGCAGGACGCGGCGGCGAAGTGGGCCAGCAGCTCCGGCAACACCGCCACGGTGACGCCCGCGCAGGACCTCACCCAGCAGCTCGGCCAGGCCCTCGCTGGCGGCACCCCGCCCGACGTCTTCTACGTCGACGCCACCCGGTTCGCCGACTACGCGAGCGTGGGCGCGCTGGAGCCGTACGGCGACAAGATCAGCAACACCGGTGACTTCTACGAGAGCCTGCGCACCGCCTTCACGTACGACGGCAAGCTCTACTGCGCGCCGAAGGACTTCTCCACCCTCGCGCTGGAGATCAACACCGACCTCTGGGCGAAGGCCGGCCTCACCGACGCCGACGTCCCCACCACCTGGGACCAGCTCACCGCCACCGCCCAGAAGATCAAGGCGAAGGGGCAGGTGCCGCTGGCCCTGGGCGACACCCGCGACCGGATCGGCGCGTTCATGGTGCAGAACGGCGGCTGGCTCATGAGCGACGACGGCAAGCAGCCCACCGCCGACACCCCGGAGAACCTGGCCGCCCTCCAGTACGTCAAGACCCTGCTGACCAGCGGTCTGGCGCAGTACCCGAAGCAGCTGGACGCCGGCTGGTCCGGTGAGGCGTTCGGCAAGGGCAAGGCCGTGATGACCATCGAGGGCAACTGGATCAAGGGCGCCCTGCAGAACGACTTCCCGAACGTGAAGTACAAGGTCGTCCCGCTGCCGGCCGGCCCGAAGGGGCAGGGCACGCTCTCCTTCACCCAGTGCTGGGGCATCGCCGCGAAGTCGAAGTACAAGGAGCAGGCGATCAAGTTCGTCGAGGCCATGACCAGCGGCGAGCAGCAGATGGCCTTCGCGACCGCGTTCGGCGTCATGCCGTCCCGGCAGTCCGTCCGCGACCAGTACACCACCGCATTCCCGGCCGACAAGCCGTTCATCGACGGCGTCGCGTACGCGCAGGGCCCGGTGAACGCCCCGAAGATGGACAGCGTGCTGCGGGACCTCGAGGCCGGCCTCCAGGGCCTGGGCACCGGTGACCCGAAGACCATCCTCGCGAACTTCGACAAGAACGCCAAGGCGGCGCTCGGCGGCTGAGGTGGTGCGGGGGCCCCGGCCGGAACCCGGGGTCCCCGCGCACCTCCCACTGGAGGACAGGGAGGGGAGATGGCAACGGAGGCACCCGCGGTGCCGGCCGCCGTACGCGGCAGGGCACCCCGGCGGCGCGGTCGCGGCACCCGGAGCAACGAGAACCTCGCCGGCTGGCTCTTCGTCGCGCCGGTCGTCGTGATCCTCGGGCTCTTCCTGCTGCTGCCGATCCTGATGGCGCTCTGGGTGAGCCTCACCGACTGGAACGGCCAGGGCAGCCCGTTCACCGGGGACGTGCCGTTCGTCGGGGCGGACAACTACACCCGGCTGTTCGCCGAGGACGGCCTGGACCGGCGCGACTTCATGACCAGCATCCGCAACAACATCTACTACGTGGGGATCGTCGTGCCGGCGCAGACCGTGCTGGCCCTCGGTCTCGCGCTGGTGGTCAACAACCGGATGCTGAAGGGCAAGGGCTTCTTCCGCAGCGCCTTCTACTTCCCGTCGGTCACCAGCTCGGTCGCGATCAGCGTGGTGTTCCTGTTCCTGTTCGCCAACTCGGGAGCGGTCAACAAGCTGCTCGGCCTCCTCGGCGTCACCGGACCGCAGTGGTTCGCCGACTCCCGCGGCGTGCTGCACCTGCTCCTCGGCGCGCTCGGCGTGGACACCCCGCCGGCCGCGCTGACCGGCGGCGGCCCGTTCGGCCTGAGCTGGTGGGACTGGTTCTCCGGGCCGAGCGTCGCCATGGTCTCGATCATCACGCTGGTGATCTGGACGACCTCCGGCACGTTCATGCTGATGTTCCTCGCCGCGCTCCAGAACGTGCCGGTGACGCTGGACGAGGCCAGCACGCTCGACGGCGCGAGCCGGTGGCAGCGGTTCCGCCACGTCACCCTGCCCTTGATCAGGCCGACCACGTTCCTCGTGGTCACGCTCGGCCTGATCGGCTCCTGGCAGGTCTTCGACCAGGTGTACGTGATGAGCCAGGGCGATCCGGCGAAGACCACCCTCACGCCGGCGTACCTGTCGTACCGGACCGCGTTCCGGGACTTCGACTACGGCTCCGGCGCGGCCATCTCGTTCGTGCTGTTCCTGATCATCATCGTGTTCACGCTGATCCAGCGCCGGGTCATGGCCGACCGGGACCCGGTCGGGCGGCGCCGCGGCTGGTGGCGTCGACGCGCACCGGAAGGGTCCTGACATGGCCGTGCTGACCGACCGCCCGCCGGTCGCGGCGGCGCCCGCGCCGCGCCGGCGCCGCGACCGGCGCACCCTGGTCTCCCGGATCCTGGGGTACGCGACGCTGGTCTTCTTCGGGCTCGTCTTCCTCTACCCGTTCGTCATCCAGCTCGGCAACTCCTTCAAGACCGAGCCGGACGCGGCGGCCAACCCGCTCTCGCCGATCCCCGACCCGCTGTCGCTGGCCGGCTTCGAGCGGATCTTCGCGGGCACCAACTTCCCGCTCTGGCTCGGCAACTCGCTGCTCGTCACCGTCCTGGTCACCCTGGGCCGGGTGTTCTTCGACTCGCTCGCGGGCTACGCGCTGGCGCGGCTGACCTTCCGCGGCCGCGCCGGGCTCTTCGCCGGGGTGGTCGCCGTCATGGCCGTGCCGCCGGTGGTGCTGCTCATCCCGAAGTTCCTGGTGCTCAACCAGCTCGGCATGTACAACAGCTACACCGGGCTCATCGTGCCGCTGCTCGCCGACGCGGCCGGCGTGTTCATCATGAAGCAGTTCTTCGAGTCGATCCCGGTGAGCGTGGAGGAGGCGGCCCGCATCGACGGGGCGAGCGTCTTCCGCACCTTCTGGTCGGTGGTGCTGCCCATGGCGAAGCCGGCGCTCATCACCCTGACCATCCTGTCGTTCCAGGGCTCCTGGAACGAGTTCCCGCACAGCCTGGTGGCCGTGCAGGACCCGGACCTGTTCACGCTGCCGCGCGGGCTCGCGGACCTGGTGAGCGGCTCGCTCGGCAAGGGCAGCCAGTACCCGCTGAAGCTGGGCGCCGCCCTGCTGGCCACCATCCCCGTCGCGATCATCTTCGTGGTGTTCCAGCGCTACTTCGTACGCGACGCCAACGACGGCTCCGACAAGGGCTGACCGGCGCGCCCCCGCCGGCACGGGCCGGCGGGGGTGACCGGGACGGTCAGTCGGCCGGCGCGGCCTGCGCCGGCGCGGCCGGCTCGCCGGCGGCCGGCAGCGTCACGTGCAGGCGGAGCTGCGGGACGAGCATGTCGTCCACGTCGAGCGCCCGGCCGGCGCCGTCGGGCTCCCAACCGGCGCTCGCGAGGAACTTCCGGGTGGCCGCGTCGCCGTCGAAGGCCCAGGCCACCGCGCGGCCGAAGCCGTCCTCGCGCCACAGGTCCACGCTCGCGGCGAGCAGCCGGCTGCCGTGCCCGCGCCGCCCCCAGCGTGGCTCCACCAGCAGGTCGGTGACCGCCACGACGTCGTCCCCGAGCGCCTCGGCCGGCTCGTTCGGGGCGAGCGCCTCCGCGTCGGCCGGACCGGAGGCCGCGAACCCCACCAGATACGATTGCTCGGCCTGTTCGACGGCGACCAGCACCCGGTGGGCGCCCGAGGGCGGCTCCTGCACCGCGGCGGCCCACCGCCGCGTGAGCCACGCCTCGTCCAGGTTGTCGAGGACGTGCCGGGGCAGGATCCGGCGATAGGCGACCCGCCAGGTCGCGAGCTGGATGCGTGCGATCTCGCCGGCGTCTTCCGGACGCGCCGGGCGGACGTACCCGAGAGCCATGGGACGTGAGCCTACGCAGGGCGAGGGAGGCGACGGTGGCGCAGGGTGCCAGAAGGACGATCGCGGAGGTCGTCGGCGTGGTCCTGCTCGCCGTCGCGGTGACCGCCTTCCTGGCCGTGGCCGCCGTCCGGCACGGCTTCTTCGACCTCCAGGTCTACTACGGCGCGCTCCGCTGGTGGGCGCGCGACGGCGGCGAGATCTACGACTACCTGCGGCCGTTCACCCAGTACGGCTTCACGTACCCGCCCTTCGCCGCCCTGGTCATGCTCCCCATGGCGTACGTGCCGTGGCTCGTCGCCATCGTCATCAGCGTGACCGCCACGGTCGCGGTGACCGTGGTGCTGTTCTGGTGGCTGGTCGACCCGATCGCCCGCCGGGCGGGGTGGACCCGCTGGCTGGCCCTCGCGGTGGCGCTGTGCCTGGCCGCGGCGTTCGAGCCGATGCGCGAGACGGTCAACTTCGGCCAGGTCAACATGCTGCTGCTCTTCCTCGTCGCGGTGGACCTGCTCCGGCTGCTGCCGGCCGGCAACCGCTGGGCGGGCGTCGGCATCGGCCTGGCCACCGCCATCAAGCTGACGCCCGGCATCTTCATCGTCTACCTGCTGGTGACCCGGCGCTGGCGCGCGGCGTTCACGTCGATGGCCACCGCCGCCGGGGCGACCCTGGTGGCCGCCGCGCTGTTCCCGGACGCCTCCCGCGAGTTCTGGACCGAGGCGCTGTGGAACACCAACCGCGTGGGGGAGTTGGCGTTCGTCTCCAACCAGTCGCTGCGCGGGGTGGTCGCCCGGCTCGATCCGGAGCACCCGAGCACGGTCGCCTGGCTGGTCCTGGTGCTCGGCACGCTCGCGCTGTGGGCCTGGCGGTCCCGGGCCGCCGCGGCCGCCGGCGACGAGGCCGCCGGGCTGGCCCTGACCGGCGCCGTGATGTGCCTGGTGAGCCCGGTCACCTGGGTCCACCACCTGGTCTGGCTGCTGCCCGCGCTGATCCTGCTGGTGGACAACGCCATGGCCGCGCCCGCCCGCGGGCGCCGGCGGCGTCTGCTGCTGGCCGCCGCGAGCGTCGGGTACGGGTTCCTGATCAGCCGGATCGTCTGGGCCTGGGAGCGGGACTTCACGGGGCTGGACGGCTTCCTGGGCAGCAACACCTACGTCTGGATCAGCCTCGCGCTGCTGGCCTTCGTGCCGATCCGCCGCGCGGCGGCGCCGGCCGGCTCACCCGTCGAGGCGTCCGGCGTACCGCAGCTCGACCAGCCCGACCGGCGGGCGCCCGCCGGAGAGCGGCACCGGGTAGGTCGACCTCTCTCCGTCCGGTGACAGGCCGGCCCGCGCGCAGAAGCGGCGGGCGCGGCCGTTCTCCTCCAGGACCCACAGCCGGTACGCCGACCAGCCCCGCGCGGCCAGTCCCGCCCGGGCGGCCGCGAACAGCGCGCGGGCGGTGCCGTCGCCCCAGTGCGCCGGCTCGACGTAGAGGGAGAGGATCTCGCCGCAGGTCGGGTCGAGGGTCGCGCGGTCCTGGTCGATCCGGTACGGCCCGAAGGAGGTGAACCCCACCACGCCGTCGCCGTCCGCCTCCGCGAGCAGGGTGGTGAAGGGGTGCTCCGGGTCGGCCGTACCGACGTCGCGCCGGCGCTGCGCCCAGGCGGCCACGTTGAGCCGCCGCAGCACCTCGTCGGGCATGACGCCGGCGTAGCCGGCCTGCCAGCCGTGCACATGCACCCGGGCGACCGCCTCGGCGTCGTCCGGCTCCTCCGGGCGGATGGTGCGCATCGCACCGTTCTATGCCCCGGCGGGCGTTGCGTCCAGTATCCGCGCCGCGGTGTCGTACGCCTGGGCTAGGGTCGCCCGCGATGGCCGCACCGGAATCGCTCTCGCTCGCCCAGGCCCGCCGCGTGGCGCTCGCCGCGCAGGGGTTCGCCGACCCGGCGCCCACGGGCGCGCCCACCCGTCGCCACCTGCGCCGGGTGCTCGACCGGGTCGGTCTGATCCAGATGGATTCGGTCAACGTGCTCCAGCGGGCCCACTACCTGCCGCTCTACAGCCGGCTCGGTCCCTACCCGACGGGCCTGCTCGACACCGCCGCCTACCGCCGCCCCCGCGAGCTCTTCGAATACTGGGGGCACGAGGCGTCGCTCGTCCCCGTCGGCCTGCACGCGGCGCTGCGGTGGCGGATGGCCCGTGCGCACAGCGAGTCCTGGGGCGGGATGCGCCGCATCGCCCAGGAGCAGCCCGAGCTGGTCGCGTGGGTCCGCGACGAGGTGGCCGCCCGCGGGCCGCTGACGGCCGCCGAGATCGAGCACGACGCGCCCCGGGAGACCGGCAACTGGGGGTGGAACTGGTCGGCGGTGAAGCGGGCGCTGGAGTTCCTGTTCTGGGCCGGCGAGGTGGCCGCGGCCGAGCGCACGACCTCCTTCGCCCGCCGCTACGACCTGCCCGAGCGGGTGCTGCCCGCCGCGGCCCTGAACGCGCCGACGCCGACCGACGCCGAGGCGTACCGCACGCTGGTGGCGGTCGCCGCCCGGTCGCTCGGCGTGGCCGCCGAGCCGGAGCTGCGTGACTACTTCCGGCTGCCCCTGGCCGGCGCCCGGCAGGCGATCGCCGAGCTGGTCGAGGCGGGCGAGCTGGTGCCGGTCACGGTGGCGGGCTGGCGGCAGCCGGCGTGGCTGCACGCCCAGGCGCGGCTGCCCCGGTGGGTGCGCGGCAACACGCTCGTGAGCCCGTTCGACCCGCTGGTCTGGGAGCGCAACCGCACCGAGCGGCTCTTCGACTTCAGCTACCGCATCGAGATCTACGTCCCGGCCCCGCAGCGGGTGTACGGCTACTACGTGCTCCCGTTCCTGCAGGGGGAGCGCTTCACCGCCCGGGTCGACCTCAAGGCCGACCGGAAGGCCGGTGCGCTGCTGGTGCCCTCCGCCTGGGTGGAGCCCGGCGCCGACCCGGGCGAGACCGCCGTGGCGCTCGCCGCCGAGCTCTACCGGCTCGCCGGGTGGCTCGGGCTCGACGCGGTGGCCCCGCCGACCGCCGGTGACCTGGCCGGCCCGCTGGCCGCCGCGCTGGTGGGCGTTGCCGGTGTACGGTGAGCGCGTGACGAGCGTTGACGGGCCGGCCGTCCCGCCGCATTCGGCGACCCAGGCACTGCCGCCCGATCCGGTCCAGCCCGATCCGGCGCAGCCCTACCCGGCGGCGGAGCCCGACCGGCTCACCCGGTTCGTCATGCGCCTCTACGACCGCTCGCCGCGGTGGGCCGTGCCGCTGGCCGCGCTCGGCTGCGTCGCGGCCGGCATCGCCTACACGCTGATCAGCGACCCCACCCGCTCGGCGCCCGACGCCGCGCCCAGCTGCCTGTTGAAGCTCACCACCGGCCTGGACTGCCCGGGGTGCGGCGGCACGCGCGCGCTCTGGTACGTGGTGCACGGCGACCTGCCGGCCGCCGCCCGGCACCACTTCCTGTTCGTCTTCGCGCTGCCCTTCCTCGCGTACCTCTTCGTCGCCTGGGCGGGGCAGCAGGCGTTCGGCTGGCGCCTTCCGGAGCTGCGCATCAGCAGCAAGGTGATCGGCGGCTTCCTGGCCGCCTGGATGGCCTTCTCGGTGCTCCGCAACCTGCCCTGGGCGCCCTTCACCTCGCTGTACGTCTGACGCCTGCCGCCCCCGCCCCGGGGCCGGGCCCTGGTTGGTCAGCCCTGTGCCCTCGGTCCTCGGCCTGCGCCCTTGGTCGTCGGTCCTCCGCGGTCCGCCGGCCCGCGATCCGCCGACGCCCGCCGCGGGCTCGTGCTGCTCCCGGTGCCACGCTCGGGGCCTGTCGAGCTGCCCCAGATCTGGGGCAGCCGTCGCTCTTGCTGTCGCTGTAGCTGTCGGTGTCGCTGGCTGCCTGGGGCGACCCTTCCCGGGCTGCCCGGCCTCCGTCGGGTGCCCCACTTCTGGGGCAGCTCGACAGTGGGCTGGGGACGTGCTCCCTGAGGGAGCTGAACTCGTTCGTGACGATCAACCAGGCTGCTGTTCGCCTACCCGACGGCTGCCGGCAGAGGGTGACGCCGCGGGCGATCCGGCACCAGAGGGCGCGGGCCGGCACGGTCCGGCAGGGCCGGTTCCGGCGTGACCGACGTTGCACGGGGGCGAGGCGACTTGGGGCCGGCGGCGGCTCCCACTACAGTCCGAGGAATGCCGGACATGGTGCAGCCCCAGGTGAAGTTGATCGCGTGGACCCACTTCGAGGCGCCGGACGACGTGCCGTGGTCCACCGACGCCGAGGGGGGCCAGGCGCTCGCCGAGTTCGCCGGCCGGGCCTGCTACCAGTCGTGGCGCAAGCCCAACCCGGCGACCGCCACCAACGCCGGCTACCTGGCGCACATCCTCGAGGTCGGTCACCTGTCGGTGCTGGAGCACGGCTCGGTGACCTTCTACTTCACCGGGATCTCCCGCTCCTTCACGCACGAGCTGATCCGCCACCGGCACTTCTCGTACTCCCAGCTCTCCCAGCGCTACGTCCCCGAGCGCGACGCGGCCATGGTCGAGCCCCGGGTGATCGCCGAGGACCCGGAGCTGCACAAGAGGTTCGTCGAGGCCGCCGAGGCGAGCGTCCGGGCGTACACCGAGTTGCTGGAGGGGCTGGAGCAGCGCTTCGCCGACGTGGAGAACGCCACGCTGCGGCGCAAGCAGGCCCGCCAGGCGGCGCGCGCCGTGCTGCCCAACGCCACCGAGACCCGGATCGTGGTGACCGGCAACTACCGGGCCTGGCGGCACTTCATCGCGATGCGCGCCACCGAGCAGGCCGACGTGGAGATCCGCGAGCTGGCCGTGGAGTGCCTGCGCCAGCTGCAGAACGTGGCCCCGAACGTGTTCTCGGACTTCTCGATCACCACCCTGCCGGACGGCACGGAGGTGGCGACGAGCCCGTACGCCCAGCTCTCCTGAGCCCTTCCCCGGCGGGCTCTCCGGGGTCGTCCGCTAGGTTGGATACATGACGCACGACCACCCTGACACCCCCGCTCGGGCGGTGTCCCGCCCGTTCGGGCGAGTGCTCACGGCCATGGTGAGCCCGTTCACCTCCGACGGGTCGCTCGACCTCGACGGCGCCGCGCGACTCGCGGCCCACCTGGTCGACGAGCAGGGCAACGACGCGCTGGTGGTCAACGGCACCACCGGCGAGTCGCCGACCACCACGGACGCGGAGAAGGAACGCCTCATCCGGGCCGTCGTGGAGGCGGTGGGCGACCGGGCCAAGGTGGTGGCCGGGGTGGGCACCAACGACACCCGGCACACCATCGAGCTGGCCGCCGCCGCCGAGAAGGCGGGCGCGCACGGGCTGCTGGTGGTGACGCCGTACTACAACAAGCCGCCGCAGAGCGGCCTGCTGCGCCACTTCACGGCCGTCGCCGACGCCACCGGCCTGCCGCTGATGCTGTACGACATCCCGCACCGCTCCGGGGTGCCGATCGCCACCGAGACGCTGGTGCGCCTCGCCGAGCACGGCCGGATCGTTGCGGTGAAGGACGCGAAGGGCGACCTGACCGCGACCAGCTGGGTGACCAGCCGCACGAACCTCGCCTTCTACAGCGGCGAAGACTCGCTCACCCTGCCGGCGCTCGCCGTGGGCGCGGTCGGCGTCGTCGGCACGTCCACCCACTTCACCGGCGCGCTGACCAAGCGGATGATCGAGGCGTACGACGCGGGGGACAACGCCACCGCGCTCGCCCTGCACCGTCGGCTCCTGCCGCTCTACACCGGCATCTTCCGCACCCAGGGCGTCATCCTGGTCAAGGCCGGCCTGGCGGCCGCCGGCCTGCCCGCCGGGCCGGTGCGGCCCCCGCTGGTCGACGCCACCGACGACGAGATCGCCCAGCTGCGCGCCGACTGCGCGGCGGCGGATCTGGAGCTGCCCGAATGATCGAACGACACGACGGACGCCCGATGACGGCGTCCCAGAATGAGGTGAACGCGTGACCGAGGCGCACATCGAGGCGGAATTCCCCCCACCGCTGCCCGAGGGTGGGCTGCGGATCATCCCGCTCGGCGGGCTCGGCGCCATCGGTCGGAACATGACCGTCTTCGAGTACGACGGCAAGCTGCTGGTGATCGACTGCGGGGTGCTCTTCCCCGACGTCGAACAGCCCGGCGTGGACCTGATCCTGCCCGACTTCGGGCCGATCCTGGACCGGCTCGACGACGTGCAGGCCATCGTCCTCACCCACGGTCACGAGGATCACATCGGCGCGGTGCCGTACCTGCTCGCGCACAAGCCGGACATCCCCCTGGTCGGCTCCCAGTTCACGCTCGCTCTGGTCGAGGCGAAGCTCGCCGAGCGGCGGATCCAGCCCTACACGCTGACGGTGCGAGAGGGCGGCCGGGAACAGCTCGGGCCCTTCGAGTGCGAGTTCTTCGCGGTGAACCACTCGATCCCGGACGCGCTCGCGGTGGCCGTGCGTACGCCGGCCGGCCTGGTGCTGCACACCGGCGACTTCAAGATGGACCAGCTTCCGCTCGACGGCCGGATCACCGACCTGGCCGGTTTCGCCCGGCTCGGCGCCGAGGGCGTGGACCTGCTGCTGTCGGACTCCACCAACGCGGAGATCCCCGGCTTCGTGAACCCCGAGCGGGAGATCGGGCCGGTCCTCGACTCGATCTTCCAGAAGGCGCGCGGCCGGATCATCGTGGCGTCGTTCGCCTCGCATGTGCACCGGGTCCAGCAGGTCATGGACTCGGCCGCCGAGCACGGCCGCAAGGTGGCGCTCATCGGCCGCTCGATGGTGCGCAACATGGGCATCGCCCGGGACCTGGGGCTGCTCAACATCCCGCCCGGCCTGGTCGTCGGCCTGGAGGAGGCCACCACCATGCCGCCGGAGCGGATCGTGCTCATGTCCACCGGTTCGCAGGGCGAGCCGATGAGCGCCCTGGGCCGGATGGCCAGCGGTGACCACCGCCACATCACCATCGCCCCCGGCGACACCGTGGTGCTCGCCTCGTCGCTGGTCCCGGGTAACGAGACCTCCGTCTACCGAGTGATCAACCGGCTCGCCCGGGCCGGCGCGGTGGTCGTGCACAAGGACGTCGCGAAGGTCCACGTCTCCGGTCACGCTCCGGCCGGCGAGCTGCTCTACCTGCTCAACGTGGTGCGGCCGAGCAACCTGATGCCGGTGCACGGCGAGTGGCGCCACCTGCGGGCGCACGCCCGCCTCGGCGTGGAGTCCGGCGTCGCCCCCGACCGGGTGGTGCTCTGCGAGGACGGCGACGTGGTGGACCTCGTCGAGGGGCGCGCCAGCCTGGTCGGCCACGTGAAGAGCCGGTACGTCTACGTCGACGGTCTCGCGGTCGGTGACGTGAGCGAGTCGCTGCTCACCGAGCGGCGGATCCTCGGCGACGGCGGTTTCATCGCGGCCACCGTGGTCGTCGACTCGGTCACCGGCAAGGTGGTCGCCGGCCCGACCGTCTCCGCGAAGGGCTTCTCGGAGGACCCGGAGGCGTTCAACGGCGTGATCCCGCTGGTCACCGAGGCGCTCAACCGGGCCGCCTCGGACGGCATCACCGACCCGCACCAGCTCCAGCAGATCGTCCGCAGGACGGTGGGGCGCTGGGTCAACGACGCGTACCGCCGCCGGCCCATGATCGTGCCCACGGTCGTCGAGGTCTGACACCGGCGCCGTCGCGGCCCCGCCGGTGCTCAGGGCAGGGCCGCGACCGCCTCGGCGTACGCGACGCCGGTGGTGACGGCGGCGTTCAGCAGCACGTCGAGCTGCGCCGGGGCCACGCCGTACGCGAGGTCCGTGCTCACGTCGCCGGCGAGCACCAGCTCGTCGCCGAGGTCGTGCACGTACGCCTTGGGCAGCAGCCGGTCGTGGTTCCACGCGTTGCAGAAGGCGTACGCCTCGGCCCGCCGGCCGACCGGCAGCCGCCGGGTCGCCAGCGCCCGTGCGTGCAGGATCTCGCCGCGTTCGCCGAGCTGGCGGAACTGGATCACCGCGTCGCCCCACCGGCCGACCACCGTCGCGCCGGCGTCCACCGCGTACCGGTCGCCGCGGCGGTCCAGGGCCGCGGTGATGAGCGCGAGGGTGAGCGGCGCGGGTTCCCGCTCGGCGGGCTCCGGATCATCCGGTCCCGGGTCGCCGTCGTCGTCCGCCGAGCCGTCGTCGGCGGGCAGCGGCACGGGCCCACCCACCGGTCGTTCGGCCAGCCAGGCGGCCATCCGGCCGGACTGGTGGCCGGTGCCGTTGCGGGCGTCGAAGCTGCCGGCCAGCTCGGTGGCGAGGGCCAGCAGCACGGCGCCGAGCGTCGCGACGTCGAGGTCGGCGGCGGGACGGTCACCGTACGCCGGCCGGTGCACGGTGCGCCCGCCCAGCCCGGCCTCCACCGCGAGCCCGCACACCAGCGCCCCGGCGGCGGCGAACTCCATGACGGAGAGGTCGTCGTACGGGTGGTCGAGCCGGGGCAGCTGCTCGGCGAGCAGGTCCAGACCGCGCCCCGGATGCCCGGCGAGCGCGCAGAACCGCAGGTGGGTGGCGAGGTGTGGGAAGGCGCTGCGCTCACCGCGGTGGCGGCGGTACGCGCGCACGTGCGCCGCGCCGGCCCGTTCCGGCTCGCCGGTCCGCAGCCAGGGCAGCAGCGCCGCCGTGAGGGACCGCTCGGGCTGGTCGGTGCAGTCGACGGCGCCGTCCAGCGCCGCCCGCAGCTCGGCCAGGGCGGCGGCGTGCTCACCCCACCCGGCGAGCAGCTCCGCCCGGCGGGCCGGCGCGCAGCCGGGGCAACCGCCGGCCGGGCCGGGCTCGGCGGACGCCCACCGGTCGTACCACTCGCGGGCGGCCGGCTCGTCGCCCAGGTGGTCGGCGACCCGGCAGCGCAGCTCGGCCACCGCCTCGGCGTCGGGGCCCACACGCCGGGCCAGGTCGTCGACGGCCCGCGCCTGGTCGAGCCCGACCCGCGGGGTGCCCAGCAGCGCCTCCACGGCGAACCGCTGGTAGCGCGTCAGCAGGTCGACCTCGGCGTCGGTGAACAGGTCGGGGCGGCGGTCGAGGACGGCGAGGCAACGCCGCACCGGCTCGACCAGCCGCCACCGGTCGCCGTGCAGCAGGGCGGCCTCGACGAGCGCGAGCCGGGCGTCGACGGCCGAACGGTCGTCGCGGGCCGCGTCGGCCTGGGCGGCGATCCGTTCGAGCTCGACGAGGCGGGCCGGGCCGTCGGGCAGATCCCGGGCGTCGGCGAGCGCGGCGACCAGCTCGCGGTTCCGGGCCGCCGGCGGGCGGTTGCGGCCGATCAGGTCCAGGTCGGCCAGCCGGCCGCCGCGCCGCCCGCCGTCACCGCCCGGGCCCCGCCGCTTCCCGTCACTGCCCGGGCCGCCGCCGCGCCGCTCGTCCCGGCCGGTCACGAGGTCACCCCGCCGGGCAGCCGTCCGACGGCGGCCGCGAGCTGGCAGCCGGTGGAGATGCCGCAGTCGAGCAGCTGGTCGAGCTGGTGCGGGGTGACGCCACGTTCCAGGTCGGCGATCACCTCGCCGCAGACACGCGCACGGCCGTCGTCGTCGACGTGGACGAACGCCTTCGGCCAGAGCCGGTCGTGGTTCCACGTGTTGCAGAACTCGTGCAGCGCGGGCACCCGCTCGATCGGGAACGTCGGGGCGACCATGGTGCGGATCTGGAGCAGCTCGCCGGCCTCGCCCAGCCGCAGGAACCAGACGAGGTTGTCGTCCCAGCGGCCGACCAGGTCGCCCTCGGCGTCGGCGGCGACCGTGTAGCCCCGGTTGCCCAGCACCGCGGCGATCAGCTCGCCGGTCAGCGGTCGCAGGTGTCGCGGGTGCCCGGTCAGGGGGTCGTCCGGACCGTCCTCGAATCCCGGCGACGCCATCGGGCATCCCTTCTGAGGCAGATATCACGGCATGCGGCGAAGTCCGTGCTGCGACGCGCGGACACGACCCGGAAAGCGGCGATCCACCGGGTCGCGCCGTTACGGTGATGCTATGGCGGGCCGTACCTCTCAGGCGAGCCGGCGGCGCGGCGCGTCGCCGCGCGGCGCGGCGAACAGCCGTGCCCGCCAGCCGGCGAAGAAGACCACGCGCGCGCCCGTGCGGCGGCGCACCCGCGCGGCCCGTCCCGGTCCCGCCGTCTACGTCGGACGCGCGGTCGGCGCGCTGTGGATGGGGCTGGCACACGGCGTGGGCTGGGCGGTGCGGGCGGCCGGCCGGCAGGCCGCCACGGCCCGGGACCTGGACCCGGAGCACCGCCGCGACGGCGCCGGGCTCCTGCTCTTCGGCCTCGCCCTGCTCAGTGCCGTGGGGATCTGGTTCTCCGGCGCCGGCCCGGTCGGGGCCCGGCTGGCCGACACCGTGCGGCTCTTCCTCGGCGCGATCTCCGTGGTGGTGCCGGTGCTGCTCGGCATCGGCGCGTGGCGGCTGATGCGCCAGTCCGCCGAGGCGGAGCACCGCGGGCGCGGGCTCGTGGGCTGGGGCTCGATGCTCGTCGCCACGGCGGCCATGCTCCACATCGGGCAGAACCCGGTCGACCCGGTGCAGCGCGACTACGCGGGCGGTCTCATCGGGGCGGGCGTCGGCAGCCTGCTGGAGCGGGCGGTCACCGCGTGGGTCGCCATGCCGCTGCTCATCCTGCTGCTCCTCTTCGGCCTGCTGGTGGTCACCGCCACGCCGATCAACAAGATCCCGGAGCGGCTCGGCCTGCTGGCCGGCACGCTGGTGGCCCCACCGTCCGGCCAGGACGAGGAGGAGGCCCCGGCCAAGCCGGCGCGGAAGCGGCCGGCCAAGCGGACGCCACCGCCCGTCGACCCGGACGCCTTCTCCGACGACCTCGACGGCGTCGACCTGCAGGACACCCTGGTCCTCACCCGCACGCCGCCGAGCAAGGTGCCGGCCAGCCGCAAGCCGGTCGAGCCGCCCGAGCACTCGCCGCTGCCCACCCGGGCCGAGCAGCTCGCGCTGACCGGCCTCGCGGGCGACTACACGCTGCCGCCGGCGAACCTGCTGAGCACCGGTGCCGCGCCGAAGTCCCGGAGCAAGGCCAACGACGAGGTGATCGCGGCGCTCACCGGCGTCTTCGATCAGTTCGACGTGGACGCGGCGGTCACCGGCTTCACCCGCGGCCCGACAGTCACCCGCTACGAGGTCGAGCTGGGGCCGGGCGTCAAGGTCGAGCGGATCACCCAGCTCTCCCGCAACATCGCGTACGCCGTGAAGTCGCCGGACGTCCGGATCCTCAGCCCCATCCCGGGCAAGAGCGCGGTCGGGGTGGAGATCCCCAACACGGATCCGGACAATGTGGCGCTCGGCGACGTGCTGCGCTCGCGGGCCGCCACCAGCGACCACCACCCGATGGTGGTGGCCCTGGGCAAGGACATCGAGGGCGGCTTCGTGGTGGCCAACCTGGCCAAGATGCCGCACATCCTGATCGCCGGCGCGACCGGCGCGGGCAAGTCGTCCTGCCTCAACTCGCTGCTCGTGTCGGTCCTCACCCGGGCGACCCCGGACGAGGTGCGGCTGCTGCTGATCGACCCGAAGCGCGTCGAGATGACCGGCTACGAGGGCATCCCGCACCTCGTCACGCCGATCGTGACCAACGCGAAGAAGGCGGCCGACTCGCTGGAGTGGGTCGTCCGCGAGATGGACATGCGCTACGACGACCTCGCCGCCAACGGGGTCCGGCACATCGACGACTTCAACCGCAAGGTCCGCAACGGCGAGATCAAGGCCCCGCCGGGCAGCGAGCGCGAGATGCGGCCGTACCCGTACCTGCTGGTGATCGTGGACGAGCTGGCCGACCTCATGATGGTGGCCCCCCGCGACGTGGAGGACTCGATCGTCCGGATCACGCAGCTCGCCCGGGCCGCCGGCATCCACCTCGTGCTCGCCACCCAGCGCCCCTCCGTCGACGTGGTCACGGGTCTCATCAAGGCGAACGTGCCGTCCCGGCTGGCGTTCGCCACGTCGTCGCTGGCCGACTCGCGGGTCATCCTCGACCAGCCGGGCGCGGAGAAGCTGCTGGGCCGCGGCGACGGGCTCTTCCTGCCGATGGGCGCCTCGAAGCCGATCCGCATCCAGGGCGCCTGGGTCACCGAGCGCGAGATCGCCGACGTGGTGAAGTTCTGCAAGGACCAGCGCGAGCCGGAGTTCCGCCCGGACGTGCTGACCGTGGCGCAGGAGGGCAAGAAGAAGATCGACGAGGACATCGGCGACGACCTCGACCTGCTCGTGCAGGCGGTCGAGCTGGTGGTCACCTCGCAGTTCGGCTCCACGTCGATGCTCCAGCGCAAGCTGCGGGTCGGCTTCGCGAAGGCCGGCCGGCTCATGGACCTCATGGAGACCCGGGGGGTCGTCGGGCCGTCCGAGGGTTCCAAGGCCCGCGACGTGCTGGTCAAGCCCGACGAGCTGGAGGAGGTCCTGGTGGGCCTGCGCGGCGGCGATGGGTGACGCCGTGGAGCGGCTGCGGGCGGCCGGCGTTCCCGTGGTGGCGGAGCCGGCCGCTCAGCCGTGGGGCGAGCGGATGGCGGTCGTACGCGACCCCGACGGCAACCGGGTGCTGGTGGCCGAACGAGGCTGACCGGCACGGTCGAGGCGCGCGCCCGGCCGGGCGCCCGCGCGCCGCGCGTGAGCGCCCGGACGGGCGCGGCTCAGTGGAAGATCCTCAGGCCGACCACGCCGGCGATCACCAGGAGCAGGCAGGCGATCCGGGGCAGGCTGGACGACTCGTTCAGCGCGAGCATGCCGACCAGGGCGGTGCCCACCGCGCCGATGCCGACCCAGACCGCGTACCCGGTGCCGACCGGGATCTCCCGCAGCGCGTACGCGAGGCCGGCCATGCTGAGCACCAGCGTCACCACGAAGATCACGGACGGGAGGGGCCGGCTGAACCCGGCGCTGCGGTCGAGGGCGACGGCCCACGCCGTCTCCAGGAGTCCGGAGAACACGAGCACGATCCAGGCCATGGTGATTCCACCTCTGTGGTGAGCGCCCGGACCACCGGGGCCGGGACGAGTCGGGTCGGTACGTGTCGGGGCGTCTTGGCCTGACCGGGTACGCCCGCCGCTCGTCCGGGATGGCCGGCACTGGCCATCGGGCCCGACGGTAGCACCGGGGCGGCCCGGGGTCCGTGAGTCGGGCCACCTCGCGTTGACCTGAACCTCACTTCAACTTGCAGTATGGCGGCCATGACCGTCCTCTTCTCCGACACCGAGGTGACCGCCGCGCTGGACGCCGCGACAACGGTCGACGCCATGCGGGCCGCCCTGCTGGCCGCGTACGACGGCCGCCTGGTCGCCCCGCCGCGGGCCTCGGCGTCGCTGGGCGGAGGGCGGATGGTGCTGACCGCCGGCCACCTCACCGGCGAGTGGTACGGCTACCGCTCGTACGACACGTTCGGTCATCCCGAGTCGCAGCAGCTCGTCGTCCTGCACGACGGGCGCAGCGGCGCGGTGCGGGCCGTCGCCGTCGGCGAGGAGCTGGGCTCCCGGCGCACCGGCGGCCTGGGCGGGGTGGCGGTCGACGCCCTGGCCCGGCCGGACGCCACGACGCTCGGCGTGATCGGTTCCGGCCGGCAGGCCTGGACGCAGGTGTGGGCGGCCGCCGCGGTGCGACCGCTGCGCGAGGTGACCGTGTACAGCCGCTCGGCCGCCCGGCGGGAGGCGTTCGCGGCGCGGGTCGACGCGGAACTGGGCGTCGTGGCGCGGGCCGTGGACGACCCGGCCGCCGCGGTGACCGGCCGGGACGTGGTGGTGCTCGCCACCACGAGCCCCACCCCGGTGCTCGACGCCGCCCACCTCAGCCCGGGCACGCACGTGAACGCGGTCGGCTTCAAGCAGCGGGACCGCGCCGAGTTCGGGCCGGACCTGCTCGCCGCCGCCGACGTCCTGGCCACCGACTCGCCGGCCCAGGCGTGCGCGTACGCCCCGCCGATGCTCGCCGCCGAGCCCCCGTACGCCGATCGGCTGCGCGACCTCGGCGCGGTCCTCGCCGGCGCCGAGGTCGGCCGCACCGACCCGGAGCAGATCTCGGTCTTCTGCTCGGTCGGCCTCGCGGGCACCGAGGTCTTCCTGCTCGACCGCCTCGTCCGGGTCGGCGCCGCGGCCGTGTGAGCGCGGCCCGCCCCGGGACGTGGCCGCGACCGCGCGTCGCGCCCGGATGTGAGCCGGCCGATGCCGGCGGCCCGCCGTGCGCGGGCGCTCCCGGCCGGCCCGGTACCCTCGGATGGTGTCTGCCACCTCCCGTCCCACCGCTGAGGGCCGCCGCGTCGCCCTGCTGACCCTGGGCTGCGCCCGCAACGAGGTCGACTCGGAGGAACTGGCCGCCCGGCTGCACGCCGACGGCTGGCAGGTCACCACCGACGGCGAGGGCGCCGACGTGGTGGTCGTCAACACCTGCGGCTTCGTGGAGAAGGCCAAGCAGGACTCGATCCAGACGCTGCTCGCCGCCGCCGACACGGGCGCCAAGGTGGTCGCGGCCGGCTGCATGGCCGAGCGGTACGGCCGGGAGCTGGCCGACAGCCTGCCCGAGGCGCAGGCGGTGCTGAGCTTCGACGACTACCCGGACATCGCGGCCCGGCTGGACGCGGTGCTCGCCGGCGAGCAGGTCGCCGCGCACACCCCGCGCGACCGGCGCGAGCTGCTCCCGCTGACCCCGGTCAAGCGCCGCGAGGCGGCCGTGTCGCTCCCCGGCCACGGCACCCCGACCCGCGTCACCGTCGAGACCGACGCGCACACCCCGGCCCACCTGCGCCAGGTGCTCCGCCGCCGGCTCGACAGCGGCCCGGTCGCGTCGCTCAAGCTCGCCAGTGGCTGCGACCGCCGGTGCGCGTTCTGCGCGATCCCCGCGTTCCGCGGGGCGTTCGTGTCGCGTACGCCCGACGAGCTGCTCGCCGAGGCGGAGTGGCTGGCCAAGACCGGTGTCCGGGAGCTGGTGCTGGTCAGCGAGAACTCCACCTCGTACGGCAAGGACCTGGGCGACCCGCGGGCGCTGGAGAAGCTGCTGCCGCAGCTCGCGGCGATCGACGGGATCGTGCGGGTACGGGCGAGCTACCTCCAGCCCGCCGAGACCCGGCCCGGCCTGGTCGAGGCGATCGCCACGACACCCGGCGTCGCCCCCTACTTCGACCTGTCGTTCCAGCACTCCAGCGAGCCGGTGCTGCGCCGGATGCGGCGCTTCGGCTCCACCGACCGGTTCCTCGAACTGCTGGCCGGCGCCCGCGCGCTCGCCCCGGAGGCGGGCGCGCGGAGCAACTTCATCGTCGGCTTCCCCGGCGAGACCCGGGCCGACGTCAGCGAGCTGGTCCGGTTCCTGACCGAGGCGCGCCTCGACGCGATCGGCGTGTTCGACTACAGCGACGAGGACGGCACCGAGGCCGCCGGGCTGCCCGGCAAGGTGTCCGCCGCGACGATCAAGCGCCGGTACGACAAGCTCAGCGCCCTCGCCGACGAACTCTGCACGCAGCGGGCCGAGGAGCGGCTCGGTTCGACGGTCGAGGTGCTCGTGGACTCCGTGGCCGACGGGATCGTCGAGGGTCGGGCGGCGCACCAGGCGCCCGAGGTGGACGGCTCCACCACGCTGGTCGCCCCGGAGGGCGGCGGCGTGGACCTGGCCGCGCTGCGACCCGGTGACCTGGTACGCGCCACGGTGACAGCCACCGAAGGGGTGGATCTGATCGCGGTGCCGGATGAGATGATCTCGGCGGCGCCCGGCGCGGCACGGTGACGGCGGGCCCGGACGGAGCGGGGAGGCCACGCGGTGGGACAGCGGGAACGCCACGGCGGGCCGAGCCGGTGACCGGGGCGACCGAGTCCACGCCGGCCCGGGTGGTCGGTCGTGTGCCGCTGCTCAACGCCGCGAACGCCCTGACCGCGCTGCGGCTGGTGCTCGTACCGGTCTTCGGGGCCACGGTGGTCGTCTCCGCGATGACGCACGCGGGCTGGCGGATGGCCGCCTGCCTGATCTTCGCGGTGGCCTCGGCAACCGACCTGGTCGACGGCTGGATCGCCCGCCGATTCGGGCTGGTCACGTCGGTCGGCAAGGTGGCCGACCCGATCGCCGACAAGGCGCTCACGGGCGCCGCCCTGGTGCTGCTGTCCTGGTACGACCGGCTGCCCTGGTGGGTGACCGCGGCCATCCTCGTCCGCGAGCTGGGCATCACGGGGCTGCGGTTCTGGGTGATCCGGCACGGCGTCATCGCGGCCAGCCGCGGCGGCAAGATCAAGACGGCGCTGCAGATCCTCGCCATCGCCTGGTACCTCTGGCCGATGCCGCCCACGCTCGCCCCGATCGGCCCCTGGATCATGGGCGCCGCCGTCGTGGTGACGGTCGTCACGGGCTTCGACTACGTGGCCCAGGCCCTCCGCCTCCGCCGCCCCAAACCCTGACCCGCCCCGCGGCCCTCGGGGCTCCGTCCCCCCCGACCCTCCCCGCGATCTTGCAGTTTCTGCCCCTGTTTTGTCCCCGACAGGGGCCTTTGCCCGGGCCGAAAGTGCAAGATCGGCGGGGAGAGGGGTCGGGGGCAGGGCGGGGGTGGGGATGGTTGTGGGAGTGGTGGCGGGGAAGGATGGGGGCATGGTGGAGAGCGACGCAAACGGGGAGCGGCCGGTCGGTAGCCCGGCGGCGGGAGTGGTGCACAGCCTGTCCCAGCGGCACGAGACGGTGGCCACCGTCGAGTCGCTCACCGGCGGCCTGCTCGCCGCCAGCATCGTGGAGATCGCCGGCGTGAGCGGCGTCTACCGGGGTGGACTCGTGGTCTACGCCACCGAGTTGAAGGCGGAACTGGCGGGCGTACCCTCCGGGCTGCTGGACGAGCGCGGCCCCGTCGACCCGGACGTCGCCGTGGCGCTCGCCGAGGGCGGCCGGCGTCGGTGCGGGGCCGACTGGGGCCTGGCCACCACCGGTGTGGCCGGGCCGGAGCCGCAGGACGGGAAGCCGGTCGGGCTGGTCTACGTGGCGACCGCCGGGCCGAACGGCACCACCGTGCGGCAGCTCGACCTGGACGGCGGCCGTGACCACATCCGCTCCGCCGCCGTGGTCGAGGCGCTGCGGCTGCTCGCCGAGCGGATCCACGAGGCCGACGCCGCCGACGAGGACGCCGACGCCGCCGACGGCGTCCGCGCCCACGACGCCGGCGCCGACGGCGAGTTGGACGGGGAGGCCCGCCGTGACGCGGGCGACACCGCCGGCGCCGGTGCCGGCCACCGCTGAGGGGCGCCGGAGCGCGGCCGTAACGGATCCGACGGGCGGGGCGGGATGTCGCCGGGGCCGGCAGCGGGTACGGTTGCGGGAAGGCTCCGATGGTCGGGGCGGGCGCGTTCCACCGCGTCCGGCCGGACGGCCGCCGGAGAAGGTACGGCCCTGAGGGGGAGGTGCGATGGTCCTGCTACGCCGAGTGATCGGTGACGCACTACGGGCGCGCCGGCAGGGGCAGCACCGCACCCTGCGCGAGGTCTCCTCCGCGGCCAACGTGAGCCTCGGCTACCTGTCCGAGATCGAGCGCGGCCAGAAGGAGCCCTCCAGCGAGCTGTTGGCCGCGATCTGCGACGCGCTCGGCGCGCGTCTCTCCGAGCTGCTGCGCGAGGTGAGCGACACCGT
The DNA here is from genome assembly GCF_003626655.1 of Micromonospora costi. Lineage (GTDB taxonomy): Bacteria > Actinomycetota > Actinomycetes > Mycobacteriales > Micromonosporaceae > Micromonospora > Micromonospora costi. Next base: position 979,809 of record NZ_RBAN01000001.1, on the reverse strand, counting down.
GGCGCTCGCCGAGCAGATGCCGAACGTGCTGGTCCCGGTGCAGGACGAGCCGGCGGAGCCGGCCACCGTGCCCGCGGCGCCCGCCGCCAAGGCCACCAACCGGGCCGTACGCCAGGTCAGCTCCGACGGCACGGTCGCCGTGTCGGTCCGCCAGGATTCGCCGCTCAAGGCCACCCTGCGCAGCACGCGTGTCCGCTCGGCCGAGCGTGACCGCGACGTGGTCTGCGCGGCCTGACCTCCGCTTCCGCTCCGTGGCCTCCCTCGCCCGGCGCGCGTACGCTTGATCGCGTACGGTGTCGGCCCTCCACTCATCCGGTAAGGGTGCCGGTCTGGCGCCCGGCTGGGACGATGGAGAGGCTGCCGCGCCGGTGGCCCGTCGACCCGTCCGGCACGCGCAGGCGGAGCGACGCGACTGAGGGGATACCGCGGAGATGGCGAACCCGTTCGTCAAGGGGTGGAAGTACCTGATGGCGCTCTTCGGCGCCCGGATCGACGAGCGCGCCGATCCCAAGGTCCAGATCCAGCAGGCCATCGAGGAGGCGCAGCGCCAGCACCAGCAGCTCGTGCAGCAGGCCGCCGCGGTGATCGGCAACCAGCGGCAGCTGGAGATGAAGCTGTCCCGGCAGATGTCGGAGGTGGAGCGCCTCCAGGGCAACGCCCGGCAGGCGCTGGTCCTGGCCGACCAGGCCCGGGCCCGGGGTGACGAGGCCGAGGCCGGCCGGTACGAGCAGACCGCCCAGACCCTGGCCACCCAGCTGGTCTCCGCCGAGCAGGGCGCCGAGGACCTGAAGACCCTGCACGACCAGGCGCTCGGTGCCGCCGCGCAGGCCCGCAAGGCCGTGGAGAACAACTCGATGATCCTCCAGCAGCGGCTCGCCGAGCGCACCCGGCTGCTGAGCCAGCTGGAGCAGGCCAAGATGCAGGAGAGCGTGGCCCGCTCGCTGGAGTCGATGTCGCAGCTGACCGCCCCCGGCACCACCCCCTCGCTGGACGAGGTGCGCGACCGGATCGAGCGCCGCTACGCCAACGCGATGGGTCGTGCCGAACTGGCCGGTAACTCCACCGAGGGACGCATGCTGGAGATCCAGAAGGCGACGCTCGACTCGGCCGGCGCGGCCCGGCTGGAGCAGATCCGGTCCAGCATGGCCGGCGAGCAGCTCGGCGCCCAGCAGCGGCAGGGCGTGGAGCAGCGGCAGGCTGCCGAGCAGCCGAAACCGGCGGCCGCCGACCCGGCCGCCGCGGCCCGGCTCGACCAGATCCGGGCGACCATGGCCCGTGAGCGGGGCACCGGGGACACCACCGCCGCCGGTTGAGCGGCCGGCACGAGGAGGTCAGGGTGGCAGACGAGCGTACGCGGTACTTCCGGAGCCTGGCCCGGCTGCGCCGGTCCGCCCGACGGTGGAGTGTGCTGGCCGGTGGGCTCGGCGGTGCGGCTGCCGTCCTGACCCCGTACGCCGGGCTCGGTCTGCCCGACGCGGCCTGGGCCGGCGCTGCGGGCAGCGCCCTGGCGCTCGCCGCCTGGCGCTGGGTCGACCTGCGGGCGCTGGCCGCGCGGCCCGCCCCACCGGCGCCGGACCCGGCCGAGGCCGCCGCGCGGTCCCGGGCGCGGCTCGTGGCCGCCGTCGAACGGCTGCCCGCCGGCCCGGGTGTGCTGGCCGAGGTGCGCCGGGTCCGCTCCCGGGTGGCGTTGCGCGGCACCAGCGCGGCCGAGCCGTGGGCCCGGCTGGACCGGGCCTCGCTGACCCTCGCCGGGATGACGCAGCGGCTCACCGGGCTGGCCGGACCGGCCGTGCAGGAGGCCACGGACGCGGACCGGTCGCTGCGGGACCTCGCCCATCGGGTGGCGAGCGTGGAACGCGCGATGCGGCTCGCCCCGGCGGAGGCCCGCGCGCCGCTGGCGGACACCCACCGGGTGCTCACCGAGCAGTTGGAGAGCGGTGTCGCCGCGTACGAGCGGCTGGTGGTGGCCGCGGCGGGGTACGTCGCCGAGGACGCGCGGCCCGGCGGCGGCGCCGACCCGGCCGCGTCCCGGCTGACCGAGGCGACCGACCTGCTGCACGGCGTCGCCGCGGCGCTGGCCGAGTTGCGCGGCGTCGGCGACCCGCTGCGCGCCCCGACCCGCTGACCCCGCGGCGGGCCAGGCGCGGCCCGGCCATCCGCGCGCGTCTCACGGCGGGGTGGTGACCGCCACCGGCGCCGTGAAACCGGAGCTGCCCACGACGTTGAACGCGCGGATCCGGTAGTGGTACGTGACGCCGCGCGCCAGCCCGCTGTTGGTGAAGCCCCGGCCCGTGACGGTGAACGTGGCGACCTCCCGGCTGAACGCCGCGTCGACGGCGCGCTGGACGATGAACCCGGCGCCCGGCCCGGCCGCCGGTCCGGCCGACCAGCCCAGGATCACCGTCGCGGTGTCCGGGCCCGGGGCGCTGGCGGTGACGGTCACGCCCGTCGGCGTGAGCGGGGCGGGCGGGGTGGTCACGGTGGCGACCGTCGACCAGGGTGAGGCGGCGCCCAGGTAGGTGGTGCGCACCCGGTAGTAGTACGTGGTGTCCGGTGCGACCGCCGGGTCGAGGTGGGTGCCGCCGACGCCGATCGCCGTGGTGCCCGGGCCGCTGGTGAACGTGGGGTTGGTGGCCCGCTGCACGTCGATGCCGGTCGCGAACGAGCGGTTCGACCAGCGGAGCCCGACGCGCAGCGGCGCCGCCGGCGGGATCGCGGCAGCCAGCCCGGTCGGGGCGCTGAGCTGCACCGACGCCGGGACGCTGTTGGACCAGGCCGAACAGCTGACCGCGTTCTCGGCGCGGATGCGGTAGTGGTACGTGACGCCGGGTGTGACCGTGGCGTCGGTGTACCGGGTCGCGGTGGCCGCCACCGTGATGGCCGTGAGGCCGGCCGTGAAGGCGGCGTCGGTGGCGCGTTGCAGCAGGTGGCTGGTGGCCGGCGGGCGGCCGCCGTTGCCCGTCCAGGTGAGCGTGATGGCCGGCAGGGCGGTGGCCGATCCCGGCGCGGGGGTGGCGGTCAACCCGGTGGGCGCCTTGGGGGAGACCCGCAGCACCAGCGGCCGGCTCATCCCGACGTCGCGGTGACCGGCGAGCTGGCTGTGCCAGCGGTACTCCCAGCCGAGGTTCACGAGCTGGTTCACCACGAGCGCGGGCCGCCCGTCCACCGGGCTGATCGGGGTCGAGCCGGTGCGGGTGCCGGCCGGGCGGGTCGGGTCGAGCAGGCGGACACTGTCGCCGATCTTGAACGGGAGGATCGGGGCGACGGGGCGCAACGCCACGATCACGTCCTCGCGGGGATTGACCCGGACGACCTCCTTCCAACCCAGTTCGCCGCCGTCCGGCGGGCGGATGGTGCCGTCCCAGCCCACCCGGTTGACCACCTGGAGGTCGCACCCGTCCAGGCGGACGGCCTCCGTCTGCCGGCTGTTCCCCACGATCCGCCACACCTGGGTGCCGTCGGCCGGTGCACCGATCGGCACCGCGGGGTCGGCCGCGAACAGGATCTCGGTCGCCGGGTCGGTGGGCCCGAGCGGTAGGGTGGCGGGGGCGAGCGGCCCGGCGTGCGGGTGCGCGACGCCGAGCCGGCCGGCCAGCCGGCCGTACGCGGGTTCGAACACCTGCTGGACGGCCTTCACGGCGATCGGCACGGTGACCGGCACGGCGCCACCCGCCGGTGTGAACGTGACGGTCGTGGCGTGCACCGGCACCACGGTCTCGGCCGGCGTGCGGGTGCCGATCGCCGCGTCGTACGCCGGCTGCGGGACGATCGGCGGGCGCTGGCCGGCCGCGTACGCCAGGGGCAGCCGTTCGCGGAGGCGGGCCACGTCGTACGGCGCGGCCGGCGTGCCCCGGACCCGGAACTGCAGGAGCGTACGGGTGTTCGGGCCGTACCCGGGTCGGGTGCGGGGTGCGCCGCCCTCGGCCGTGCGGTCCGGCGCGTCGGTGTGGTGGTCGTAGCGCGGGTCGAAGCCGGGCAGCGGTGCGGGGCAGTCGTTGTAGAGGATCAGGGTGCTTCCCGGCGGCACCGAGGAGAAGTCCACCACCACGTCGGCCCGCTCGCCGGGCGCGAGCAGCAGGGCGTGCGCGTCCACGTTGAGCACGGTCGGGTCCCGGCGGTCGTACCGGTAGCCGACCGGGCGGCTGCGGATCAGCACGGGCGCGGGCAGCAGCCCGCCGTCGTTGCCGATCTGGATCAGCTCCGGCCCGGCGGCGCGCGGGTCGGGCACGCCGCCGTCGCGCCCGTCGGCCGGCCAGTCCGCCGGCCGGCCGGGGGCCCGCGCCGCGGGCACCATCGGCACCTCCCCGGCTTCGGCTTCGAGCAGGTTGCCCTCGTCGTCCCACATCGGCTCGTCCGAGCAGGCACGGTAGAGCTGGAGGTTGAGGCTGCGGTCCGGGCAGGCGTTGAGGATCCGGAACCGGTACGCGCGCGGCCGCACCTCCAGGTACGGGTACGCGATCCCGTTGACCAGCGGGGTGTCGCCGAACGCCTCGGGGACCGCGCTCGGATGCGGCACGCCCGGGGTCAGCGGCGGTTCCTCGGCGGCGGCCAGCGGGTCGTGGTGCGGGTTCGGCACCGGGCCGGGGCCGGGATGGGGGAGCGCCGCGTTCGGGCCGCTGCCGGCCGGACGGCCGTCGAGGTCGGGCCCCCCGTCGGCCGTACGCGACCAGGGCCCGTAGTCCCAGCGCCCGGTCGGGTTGGTCCCGCCGCCGCGGTACGGGTTCTGCCGGGGCTGGTAGACGTGCGGGTGCCAGAGGCTGCCGCGGGCGCCCCACCGGTCCCGGTCCCACGTCGGATCCTCCCCGGCGAGCTGGGTGTCGTCGGGCACGAACGTCTTGTCCTCGACGACCAGCGGGAGCTCCTCCTCGGGCAGCACCCCGTCGGCCACGAGCTGCTCCTCGACCGGGTCGGTGAGCAGGTACAGCGCGAGCTGCCCGGAGTAGACGGTCAGCCGGGACAGGCCGAGGGTGTTGTCGTGGATCCAGAGGAGCCGGCCGCTCTGCTCGTTCGGGTAGTAGAGCGTGGTGGCGCCCACTCCGGGCGGCGGCATGTCCGGGACGTGGGTGAGGCCCACCCCGGTCGGGTACGGGGTGATCTCGCCGGCCGGCGTGATCCACTGCCAGGGGTTGCCGGCGCTGGTCCAGCCGGTCTGCGCGCCCGCGAGGTGCAGCACCGCCCGGTTCTGCGGGTACGGCGCCGGCCCGTCCAGGGGCCCGATGCCGGCGCCCTCGACGGTCTCGTCGACGGGCAGGAAGAGTTCGCCGGCGCGGCCGGTGGGGAGCTGGTTGATGAACTTGACCCGCACCGGACGGCCGCGCCGGGCCCGGATCAGCGGGCCGAGGTACCAGGGCCGCCCGGGCGGCGCCACGGTGTTGTGCCCGGACGGGTCGGTGCCGAGGTTCAGCTGCCGGTATCCCCGCAGCCGGGTGGCCGGCAGGTCCCGGTGCAGCCGTTGCGCGTACTGCTGCAGGCCGATCTCGTAGTAGTCGCAGCCCGGGTAGGTGATGGTGTCCGGCACGGCGACCGGCAGGTACCCGCCCAGCTCGGTGCGGCCCAGTGGGCCGGGGCGGGGCAGCGGGTCGACGAACTTGCGCAGGCCGGTGCCGGGCTGCACGCGCCCGTCGGCGTCGCACACCGGCAGCGGGCTGCGGGCGAAGTTCGGCACCGGGCCGAAACATCGCGGGACCGCGGCCGGATCGAGGCTGGCCGGCGCCGGTGCGGTCACGTCCTCGGCGGTGCGGGCGGTCGGGACCGCCGTCCGGTCCGCCTCGGCGACCCGGCCGTTGCCGCCGCGCGCCACGCGGTCGGTCCAGGTGGTCCGGAGTCTGCGGAACATCGCCATGGCTCTCCCCGGGGTCGGGGCACGACCGCCGCCACCCCGGCGTGGCGACCCGGTCGGGCCGGCTCTGCTGACGATCGGTGAGCGTCCAACCGCAGCATGCGACGCCGGGGGGTGCGTTAGGAATTACCCAATCGTCCGTATCTGGGCGGCGGTGGGTCGACCGTCGCGGCCGGGCGGCCTCGGACGCCGCCCGGTTCCGCTGTCGCCGGGCGGCCACGACTATCGCCGGGCGGCCACGACGCGAGGGTCAGCCGGCGGGTCGCTCCGGCTGGCAGACCGGGCACCAGTAGGTGACCCGCTCGCCCAGCTCCTCCTTGCGGACGGCCGTACCGCAGCGGCGGCACGGCTGGGCGCGCCGGCCGTACACGTAGGTGGTCTGGCCGCGGTGCAGCGAGCCCGTGCTGCTCTGCGTCCAGCGCCCGCGGTTGGCGGCGAGCAGCCGTTGCGCGAGCGCCACCAGGCCGGGCAGGTCGGGCACCGCGCCGACCGGCGTCCACGGCGACACGCCGCGCAGGAAGAGCACCTCGCACTTGTAGAGGTTGCCGATCCCGGCCAGGTTGCGCTGGTCCAGCAGCGCCTCGGCGATCGTCTCGTCCGGGTGCGCGGCGAGGCGGCGCACCGCCTCGGCCGGGTCCCAGTCCGCGCCCAGCAGGTCGGGGCCGAGGCCGCCGACCAGCGTCTCCTCCTGCTCGGTGGGCACCAGGGCCAGCTCGTGCAGGTGGTAGCCGACGGCCACCGCGCCCGAGCTGCGCAGCACCGCCCGGATCAGGTGCGCGGGCCGGGCGGCCCAGCGTTCGCCCGGGGCGTACGCGCGCCACGCGCCGTCCATCCGCAGGTGCGAGTGGAGCGTCCACCGCCCGGCGGGCGCGTCGCCGCCCCCAGCGACGGCCGATGCGGTGCCGCCGGCGCCGGCCGGTGCGGTGCCGGCGGGCGCCTCCAGCCGGAGCAGCAGGTGCTTGCCGCGCGCGGCCGACTCGCGCACGGTCCAGCCGGCGAGGTCGGCCGTGGCGAGTTGCGGCACTCGGAACTCGCTCGCGGTCAGTGTCGCGCCGGCCAGCGCACGGTGCAGGACGCGGGCCGTGTTCCAGACGGTGTCGCCTTCGGGCATCCTCCCATCCTCCCTCGGTCGAGCCGGATTCGCGTGTGTCGCTATTTGTAGCCCGGTTCCGCTTGATCTCCCGATATGGGCACCATCAGGGAGTTCTGAGGAGATTGCCCATGAAACATGTTCATCGTCGTGTCCGTCCCATCCTGCGCCTCGCGTTGACCGCTACCCTCACCGCCGCCCTCCTGCCCGCCACCGGCCCCGTCGCGGCCGCCGCGGCCACCCCAACCACCGCCGTACCGACCGGTTCCCGCGCCGGTGCTCCGGCCACCGGGGACCGGTGGAGCCTCGACCTGTCCGTCGTCGACGCCGACGACGTCAACGTCCGGCCCACCGGGACCGGGCTCCGGCTGCGTGACGCCCGCTGGGGCGCCGCCCGGTCGCGCGGCCCCCGCTCCGCCCTCGCCGAGGGCATGCTCATCACTGCGCCGCGCACCCTGTCGCGCCCGGCCACCCGGGTCCGGGCCGAGATCGACGCCCGGGTCGTGCCGGGCGCCACGGTGGAGACCCAGGTCCGGGCGTGGCGGGCGAGCGGCTGGAGCGAGTGGCGGCCGGCCACCGCCGTCTTCGACCAGCCCGTCACCCGGGTGCAGGCCCGCGTGGTCCTCACCGCCCGGGACGCGCGGTCGGTCGCCACGGTCCGCGGCGTACGGCTCACCGCCGACTCGCTGGCCGTCACCACCGCCGCCACTCCCGGCCTCACCTACCAGGTCTTCGCCACCCGGATCGGGCTGGTCGGCGAGGTGACCGCCAACGGGCGGACCATCCAGCCACGGGACCACTTCGCGGCGCTGCCGTCGCGGCGCGGGCTCTCCCCGTTGAACAGCGGCGACTACACGGTCCGGGTGTGCACCACCAGTGGCAGCCGCTGCACGTACGCCCCGGTGTGGGACGTCGGGCCGTGGAACACCCGCGACGACTACTGGAACCCGAGCCCCGTCCGGGAGAACTGGAAGGACCTGCCGCAGGGGCGGCCCGAGGCGCAGGCCGCCTACCAGAGCGGCTACAACGGCGGCCGGGACCAGTTCGGCCGTACCGTCCTCAACCCCGCCGGCATCGACCTCGCCGACGGCACGTTCTGGGACGCGCTGCTGCTCACCACGAACGCGTGGGTGGACGTGGCGTACCTGTGGACCGGCTCCGGACCGCGCGGGGTCGTCGGCGACGGGCCGCTGAACATCCGCACCGGCGCGAGCACCACGTACCCGTCGCGCGGGCTCGCCGCCCGCTTCGCCAACGTGCCGATCCAGTGCTACGTGACCGGCCAGACGGTCAGCGGCCCCTTCCGCACCACCAACCGCTGGAACCGCCTGGCCACCGGCCAGTACGTCAGCCACGCGTACATCTCCGCGGTCTACGGCGGCACGGTGTCGGCCTGCTGAGGTCCGGGCGCGGTCCGGGGCACGCGTCCCGGACCGCGCCCGGCCGGACGTGAGGGACCAGCGGTTCCGACCCGGTCGGCGCTCGGTTTCCGTTCAGCCGGTGATCCGGACCGGGTCGCCCGGCGACACGGCGAGCAGGTCCACGGCCCGCCCGCCGTTGACCGCCACCGCGATCCGGCCGGCCGAGTCGGCGTACACCACGAGCCCGCCGGTCGGGGCGTCACCGAACGTCAGCCCGTGCCGGGCCTCCCGGCCGGCGTCCCCGTTCGCCGCCAGCCGGACGGTCGCCGGCAGCCGCTCCAGCAGGTCGGCCGTGGCGGCGAGCTGCACGTTGCCGAAGTGGTCGACGGTCAGCACCTCGGCGGTGACCCCGTCGCCGTCTGCCGACACGAGGGGCGCGGGCAGCCGTACCAGCTGCGCCGGGTCGAACGCGGGACCGGCCTCGGCGAGCGGTGTGTCGAGCGCCAACCGCGCGGCGACCGGCGCGAACACGTCGCGGCCGTGGAACGTGCGGGACACCTGCGGCGCCAGCCAGTCCGGGTTGGTCAGCTCGACCGCGGTCAGGACCCCGCCCAGCGCGTCCGCGGCGTCGCACAGCAACCCGTTGTCCGGGCCGACGAGGATCCCGCCGGGAGTGTCCAGGGCCACGCCCCGGCGCGCGGTGCCGACGCCCGGGTCGACCACCGCGACGTGCACCCCGAACGGCAGGTACGGCACTGTCTGGGCGAGCACGGCCGCGCCGTGGCGCACGTCGGCGGGCGGCACCAGGTGGGTCACGTCGATCACCCGGACCCCCGGCGCGATGCGGGCGATCACCCCGTGGCAGGCGGCCACGAAGCCGTCGGAGAGGCCGTAGTCGGTGGTCAGCGAGATCCAGAGTTTGCCCGGCATGCCTCGCAGGCTATCCGCCGGTGCCGCAGCCCGGCGCCGGTTCGGGGTGGGCGGCGCCCTCGCCACCGGATCGCGGTACGGGAGCCGGCCCGGGCGCGGTGCGCAGTTCCAGGACCAACTCGTCGTGCAGCGGGATGCCGTCCTCGCCCACGAGGGGGATGCCCGGCTTGAGCCGCCGCGCCCGGTCCACCGCGCCCGCGTCCACCGCGACCAGCCGCAGGCCGCGCCGCTGGTAGAAGCGGAGCGCCCGCAGATTGTCGTTCGTCGTGATCAGCCAGAGCCGGGGCAGGCCGGCGTCCCGGGCGAGCGCCGCGGCGGCGTCCAGCAGCGCCCCGCCCACCCCACCGCCGGGTACGGCCGCCACGAGGCTTACCACCTCCAGCCCGCCGCCGTCGACGTGGTGGGCCAGCGCGCCGGCCACGGCGCCGGCACCGTCCACGGCCACCAGCGTCGGCAGCGTACGCAGGTCGTAGCGGGTGTCGTGGGCGACCACGTACGGCCCGCCCCACTCCCGTTCGTGCAGCGCGTCGACCGACGCCCGGTCGCCCGGCCGTGCCGCCCGTACGCTGATCGCGTCCATGTCGTCCTCCCTCGCCGGCCCACCGGCCGCGGCGGGCATGGTACCGGCGTACGGCGGGCCCGACGCGGGAGTTTCGAGGTGCCGGATATGGGACAGCGGCCCTGGCCGGCCAGCCCCTGCCGCCACCCCGTGGCGTTGGGCAGACTGCCCTGGTGACACCTCGGAGCCTCCCCGCCGTCGTGGTCCTCGCCGCCGTCGCGCTCGGCGCCGCCGTCGCCCTCGGCGGGTGCGGGAACGACGAGGGCGAGCACCTCCTGCCCGCCACCTCGCCGCCCGCGACCGGGTCGCCGGTGGCCACGCCGACCGCCGCCGACTCGCCGACGCCCGGCCGTTCCGCCCCGGCGTCCTCCGGTGCTCCACCCGCCGTGTCACCGGCCGGTGACGCCCCCGCCGTCCAGGAACCCACCGAACGGCGTCCGGCCAGCCCGCCGCCGGTGGTGCTGCCGCTCCGCCCCGCCGGGGCTCCCGGCGCGCGGCAGGTGGTCGACGCGTTCCGCGCCGCCGGGCTCGCGGTGCCCAACGCGCGGGACCGGTCCGTCGACTGCGGGCCGGACGGGCTCGGCCTGGGCTGCTCGGAGGTCGTCGCCACCGACGCGGTCACCGTCTACGTGTTCCCCGACGAGACGAGCGCGGGCGACATCGCACAGACCTGGAGCGGGCAGTCGTACCGCCGAGGTGCCGTGGTGCTCAACTACCTGGAGGCACGGACGCCGGCGGCGGCCCGCGCCCGCTACGAGCAGGTCCTCGCCGGGCTGTCGTGACGACGGGCCGGGCCGGCAGCGGTCGGGGTGCGTCGGCCTGACAGGCGTGGGCCGCGTGGCGTGGTGCCTCGGTCGGACAGGCGTGGGCCGGCCGGCGGCGCGGTCGGGGTGCGTCAGCCGCGCAGGCGTAGGCCGCGTGGCGTGGCGCGGAACCCGGCGGCGGTCAGCGCGTCCCGCAGCGGTGAGGCGTGCACGGCCTCGCCGTCGGCACGTTCCACCGAGATGGCGCCCAGCGCTCCGGTGTGGACCGCGTCGGCGAGGGCCTTGCCCGCCGCGGCGAGCGCCTCGGCGTCGTCGGTGAAGGAGAGCACGGTGCGCCCACCGCGCTCCACGTAGAGCACCAGGTCACCGCCGACCAGGACGACCAGGGCGCCCGCCTTGCGGCCGGCCCGGTGTCCGGTCGCCGGGGTGTCCCCGTCGCCGGAGTCGACCGCCCGCTCCGGCCAGGGCAGCGCCGCCCCGTACGGGTTGGCCGGGTCGGTGGCGGCCAGCACCAGCGTCGGCCCGCCCCGCCCCCGGAGGCCGTCGGCCGGCTCGGCGAGGGCCCGGATGCGCTCCACCGCGCCGGGCACCGCGAACTGCGCGGCGCCCAACCCCTCCACGAAGTAGCCGCGGCGGGCCGCCCCGCGTTCCTCCAGGGCCGAGAGCACCGGGTAGACGGCCGCGAAGCCGCCCGTCACCTGCTCCGCGACGACCGCGCCCCGGGTGACCACCCCGTGCCGTTCGAGCAGCACGTCGGCCAGGGCGGCGGCCCGGCGCGTCGGGTCGGTGTCCCGGTCGGGAAGGCGGGACCAGCGCCCGGCCATGGTCGGCGGGCCGCTGCGGGTCGGCATCGCCAGCCGGCCGGGGCGGCGGTAGCGCGTCCGCGGGGCGGACGGCCGGGACCGGTGCGCCCCGCCCGCGCCGAGCACCGTACGCAGCGGGGCGAGCGTGTCGTTGGTGAGGTGACCGGCCCAGACCAGGTCCCACACGGCCGCGGCCAGTGCCGCGTCGTCGGTGGAGCCGACCCGGTCGGAGAGCGAACGGAAGAACAGCGCCTGCCCGTCGGCGAGCGCGTCGAGCACCGCCTCGTGCAGCGGCGTCGGCGTGAGCGCCTCGTCGGGTGGGGGGAGCAGCAGCGGCGCGGTGTCCGCGTACGCCAGGGTGACCCAGCCGTCCCCGCCGGAGATCGCGCCGGAGCCCGCCCAGACCACCTCGCCGCTGGCGCACAGCTCGTCGAGCTGGGCGGGAGAGTAGTCGGCGACCCGGCCGGGCAGCACGAGCCGCTCGAGGGCCGACGCCGGCACCGCCACGCCCTGCAACTGCTCGACGGCCGCGGCGAGCGCCTCCACCCCGCGGGCGGACGAGCCGACCTGCTGCCAGCGCGGCAGGAACGAGGCCAGTGCCCGGGGCGGCACCGGCTCGATCTCCCGCCGCAACGCGGCCAGCGAGCGGCGGCGCAGCAGCCGCAGCACCTCGGCGTCGCACCACTGCGTGCCCACGCTCTCCGGGGTGAACTCGCCGGACACCACCCGGCCGGCGGCGGCGAGGCGGCGCAGCGCCTGCTCCACCACGAACACGCCGAGGCCGAAGCGGGCCGCGCAGGTCGCCGCCGCGAAGGGGCCGTGGGTGCGGGCGTACCGGGCGACGAGATCGCCGAGCGGGTCGGCGACCGGCGCGAGGTACGCCTCGGCGACCCCGACGGGCAGGGCCACGCCGAGCGCGTCACGCAGGCGGGCCGCGTCCTCGATCACCACCCAGCGCTCCTCACTGGCGACGCGTACGCGCAGCACCCGGCGAGCGGCCTCCAGCTCGACGAGCCAGTCGCCCGGCACGCCGCGCTCGGCCAGCTCGGCCGCGGTGAGGTCACCGACCACCCGGAGCAGCTCCACCACGTCCTCGGCGTCGCGCGGGCGGCGCTGCTCGGTGAGCCAACGCAACTGCCGCTCGGTCTCGGTGAGCACCGCCGGGTCCAGCAGCTCCCGGAGGTCGACCCGGCCCAGCAGCTCGCCGAGGAGCGCCGAGTCCAGCGCGAGGGCGGCCGCGCGCCGCTCGGCGAGCGGGGCGTCGCCCTCGTAGAGGAACGCGCCCACGTACCCGAACAGCAGCGACCGGGCGAACGGGGAGGGCTGGGTGGTCTCCACCTCGACGAGACGGACCCGGCGGGCGGCCAGGTCGCGCATCAGCTCGGCCAGCGCCGGCTGGTCGAAGACGTCCTGCAGGCACTCCCGGGCCGCCTCCAGGGTGACGGGGAAGTCGGCGTACTCCCGGGCGACGTCGAGCAGCTGCGCGGCGCGCTGGCGTTGCTGCCAGAGCGGCTGCCGGCGGCGCGGGTCGCGGCGGGGCAGCAGCAGCGAACGGGCCGCGCACTCGCGGAACCGGGCCGCGAACAGCGCGGACGTGCCGACCGACTCCTCCACGAGCTGGGCGATCTCGTCGGGTTCGAACGCGACCACGTCGGCGCCGGGCGGCTCGTCGGCGGTGTCCGGAAGGCGTACGACGATGCCGTCGTCCGACGGCATCACCTGCGCGTCCACGCCGTAGCGTTCGGCCAGCCGGCGCGCGATGGCCAGTGCCCACGGCGCGTTCACGCGGGCACCGAGCACGCTGTGCACCGCGAGCCGCCAGTCACCCAGCTCGTCGCGGAACCGCTCGACCACAATCGTGCGGTCGTCCGGCAGGGACCGGGTGGCGGTGCGCTGCTCGCGCAGGTACGCCATAAGGTTGCCGGCCGCCCAGTCGTCCAGCCCGCCGGAGCGCAGCGCGGCGATGGCCGCCTCGTCGTCCAACCGCAGCAGCGAGCGGACCCGCGACCCGATGGCCCGACCCAGCTCGACCGGCCGGCCCGGCGTGTCGCCCTTCCAGAAGGGCATCCGGGCCGCCTGCCCGGGCGCCGGCGAGACGAGCACCCGGTCGGGCGTGATCTCCTCGATCCGCCAGGAGGAGGAGCCGAGCAGGAAGACGTCGCCCACCCGCGACTCGTAGACCATCTCCTCGTCCAGCTCGCCGACCCGGGCGGCGCGCTCGGCGCCGGCCAGGAAGACACCGAAGAGGCCCCGGTCGGGAATGGTGCCGCCGCTGGTCACCGCGAGGCGCTGCGCGCCGGGCCGGCCGGTGAGCAGGTCGGTGGCCCGGTCCCAGACCAGCCGGGGACGCAGCTCGGCGAACGCGGTCGACGGGTAGCGGCCGGAGAGCATGTCGAGCACCGCGTGCAGCGCGGAGTCGGGCAGCTCGGCGAAGGGCGCCGCGCGGCGGACCACGGCCGCGAGGTCGCCGACCCGCCAGGGCTCCAGCGCCACCATCGCGACGATCTGCTGGGCCAGCACGTCGAGCGGGTTACGCGGGACGTGCAGCTCCTCGATGGCGCCCTCGGTCATCCGCTCGGCGACCACCGCGCAGGAGAGCAGGTCGCCCCGGTGCTTCGGGAAGACCACACCCCGGGAGACCGCGCCCACCTGGTGCCCGGCCCGGCCGACCCGTTGCAGCCCGGCGGCCACGCTGGGCGGTGCCTCGATCTGCACCACCAGGTCGACCGCGCCCATGTCGATGCCCAGCTCCAGGCTGGACGTGGCCACGACGGCGGGCAGCTGCCCCGACTTGAGCGCCTCCTCGATGTGCTTGCGCTCCTCGCGGGAGACGCTGCCGTGGTGCGCCCGCGCGATCACGGGTGGCGCGCCGGTGGCCGCCCCGGACTGGGCCATCACCTCGGCCGGCTGCCGTGGCGCCCGCAGCGGGCCCAGCGGCCCGGCGAAGCCGCCCCCGCCACCACCCGTGGCCGTACGCCGAGCGCCGCCGCCGTCCGTGGCCGAGCCTGTGTTGTCCGTGGCCGCGCCTGTGCCGTCGGCCAGCTCCTCGGCGGCCAGTTCGTTGAGCCGCGCGCAGAGCCGCTCGGCGCTGCGCCGGGAGTTGGTGAAGACGATGGTCGAGCGATGCGCTCGGATCAGGGCGTGGACGCGCTCCTCGACGGCTGGCCAGATCGAGGCGCGGCGCGGCCCCGGGCCGCCCAGGTCGTCCTCGACGGGCTCCTCCTGCTCGTCGAGCCGCGTCATGTCCTCCACCGGGACCTGGACGGCGACCTCGATGGTCTTCGGGGTGGCCGGCTGGACCACGTCGACCGGCCGGGCGCCGCCGAGGAACCGGGCGCAGCCGTCGATCGGCCGGACCGTCGCGGAGAGGCCGATCCGCTGGGCCGGGGCGGGCAGCAGCTCGTCCAGGCGCTCCAGGGAGAGGGCCAGGTGCGCGCCGCGCTTGCTGCCGGCCACCGCGTGCACCTCGTCGACGATGACCGTCTCGACCCCGCGCAGCGAGTCGCGCGCGGCGGAGGTGAGCAGCAGGAAAAGCGACTCGGGCGTGGTGATGAGGATGTCCGGCGGGGTGCGGGCGAAGGCCCGCCGCTCGTCGGCCGGCGTGTCGCCGGTGCGCATTCCCACGGTGATCTCGGGCGGCGCGACGCCGAGCCGGGTGGCGGCCTGCCGGATGCCGGTGAGCGGGGCGCGCAGGTTGCGTTCGACGTCGACGGCGAGCGCCTTGAGCGGGCTCACGTAGAGCACCCGGCACCGCTGCCGGGCGTCGGCGGGGGCGGGCTCGCGGGCCAGCCGGTCCAGTGACCAGAGGAAGGCGGCGAGCGTCTTTCCGGAGCCCGTGGGCGCCACCACGAGCGCGTTCCGGCCGGCCGACACCGCGGCCCAGGCGCCGGCCTGAGCGGCCGTGGGCGCGGCGAAGGCGGCGTTGAACCACTCCCGGGTGGCCGGGCCGAACCCGGCCAGCACCTCGCTGCCACCCCCGTTGCCGCCCTCGGGGCCGGCCGTCACATCCGCCACCCGTCCATCCTGCCGCGCCGGTGCGACAACCCCCACCGCGCGGCGGCCGATTATGTCCGGCTGCGCCGTTCACATGCGCAATGCGACGCTTGAGGCATTAAGTCTCACTTAACTGCTTGCTTGTGACGCACAACATAAAGTAACTTCACTCGCGACAAGGATCGGGTGGAGGGGATCGGATGGCCGTCGAGCAGCGGAGCGTCGAGCCCGGCACCGACGTGCTGATCCGCAAGGTCGACAGTCATCTCGCCGCGGTCCGCGTCGGTCTCCAGGGCCCGGACCTCGAACTCGCCGAGCGGCTCGCCCGCTGCCTCCGCGAACTCGTGATCTCCACCGCGCACGCGAGCGCCGCCGACCGTGGGCAGGTCCGCGCCGCGGTGCACTATTTCGTGCTCCGGCGGGAGAGCCGCGGGCGGCTGCTGTCGGTGCGCTCGCTGGCCGCCGCCGAACGCGTGGTGCAGCGCGTCGCCCGCCAGCTGGGCCGCGCCGACCTGCTGGCCGACACGGCGTCGACGCCGCCGGTGTCGACGAGGCCGATGCCGCCGTCCACGCGCCCGGACCGCGCCGCCACCGACCTGCTCAAAGCGGACCTGCTCACCGCCGACCCCGGTCCCGCCCCCCGCTGACGCGGGCGGCGCGCCGACCTCTCCGGTCGATCATGCAGTTGTGGTGCCCGGCCTGACCTCGTTCATGGCTTTTATCCGCCACCACAACTGCATGATCGGCGCCGGTGGGGGCTTCGGGCGGCGCCCGGCGCCCGTGGAGGGCTCGGGCGGCGTCGGGCGGGGCCTCGGGCCGGGCGGGGCCCCGGGTCTGGCGGGCGGGGTGGCGTGCGGCGTGTGTGCGGAGCTGGCGGAGCGGACAGTGTGGGGGATTTCGGGGAAATACGCCCGCGGAGCCCGGAACTGGCGTCTGATCGCACCTAGGCGCCGACCCGCCGGAAGCGCCCACCGCTGCCACCGAGACCGGGAGTGCGGGTGCTCGTACTGCTGATCCTCCACCTCGTGGCGGCACTCCTCGCGCCACTGTTCGTCCGGTGGTGGGGTCCGCGAGCCTGTTTCGCCCTCGCTCTCGCCCCGACCGCCGCCTTCGGCTGGGCGTTGGCGCACACCGCCACGGTCCGTCACGGTGGCGCGGTCGTCGAGACGTACCCGTGGATCGGGCAGCTCGGCCTCGACCTCGTGTTCCGGCTCGGCACGCTGTCCTGGCTCATGACCCTGCTGGTCGGCGCCGTCGGCGCCCTCGTGCTGGTCTACTGCGCCCGCTACTTCAGCCCGGGCTCGATCGGGCTGGCCCGCTTCGCCACCGTGCTGGTCGCGTTCGCCGGGGCGATGCTCTGCGTCGTCCTCGCCGACGACCTGCTGCTGCTCTACGTCGGCTGGGAGCTGACCACGGTCTTCTCGTACCTGCTGATCGGCCACAGCACCGAGCGGCGGTCCAGCCGGTGGGCGGCGGCCCAGGCGTTGACCGTCACCACCATGGGCGGGCTCGCCATGCTGGTCGGCTTCATCCTGCTCGGCGAGCACGCCGGCACGTACCGGTGGTCGGAGATCGCGGCCCGCCCGCTGGACGGCGGTGGCCACCTGGTGGCCGCGGTGCTGCTCATCCTGATCGGGGCGCTGTCCAAGTCGGCCGTGCTGCCATTCAGCTCCTGGCTGCCGGTGGCCATGGCGGCCCCCACGCCGGTCAGCGCGTACCTGCACGCGGCGGCCATGGTGAAGGCCGGCGTCTACCTGATCGGCCTCCTCGCGCCGGCGCTCGCCACGGTCGGGCCGTGGCGGCCCGTGGTGCTGGTCGCGGGCCTGGCCACGATGATCGTCGGAGGGTGGGCCGCGCTGCGGCAGACCGACCTGAAGCTGCTGCTGGCGTACGGGACGGTGAGCCAGCTCGGCCTGCTCGTGGTGCTGACCGGGACGGGCACCCCGGACGCCGCGCTCGCCGGCGTGGCGATGTTGCTCGCGCACGCCCTGTTCAAGGCGGCGCTGTTCCTGGTCGTCGGTGTGATCGACCACGGCGCCGGCACCCGCGACCTGCGCGAACTGTCCGGGCTACGGCACGGCGCCACCCCGCTGGTCGTCGTGGCGGTGCTGGCGGCCGCCTCCATGGCCGGCGTGCCGCCGCTGGTGGGCTTCGTGGCGAAGGAGGCGGTGTTCGCGGCGTACCTCGACCGGCCGGTCGTCCTCGCCGGGCTGGTCGCCGGCACTGTCCTCACGGTGGCCTACAGCGCGCGGTTCCTGTGGGGGGCCTTCGCCGACCGGCCGGACGTGGCGCCCGCCCGCCTCGGCCACGTCGCCGCGCCGCTGCTGGCTCCGCCGGCGCTGCTGGCCGCGGCCGGGCTGGCCGGCGGCCCGCTCGCCGGAGGGCTGGACGTCGTGCTCCGCCCGTACGCCGAACTGTTCGGCACGGTCCACGCGCACCTGGCGCTGTGGCCCGGACCGACCCCGGCGCTCGGCCTCTCCGCCCTCGTCCTGGTTGGCGGCGGGGTGCTCTTCGCGCTCCGCGGCCCGCTCGCCCCGGCGCTGGCGCGGCTGCGTGCACCGGTCGGCGGCAACGCGGGGTACGAGTGGGTCATCCACCGCTTCGACCGGTTCGCCGTCGAGGTCACCGGCGCCACGCAGCGGGGCTCCCTCCCGCAGTACCTCGGGACGATCCTCGTCGTGCTCGTCCTGCTGCCCGGCGGCGCGATGCTCGCGGCGCGCCCCTGGCAGGACCGGCCCGTCGCGTGGGACAACCCGTTGCAGCTGGTCGTGGCCGTGGTGCTCGCCGTGGCGGCGGTGCTCGCGGTGGGCACCAGGCGGCGGTTGACCGCCATGCTGCTGGTCGGCGTCACCGGCTACGGCTCCGCCATGATGTTCGTGCTCCACGGCGCGCCGGACCTGGCGCTGACCCAGTTTCTCGTCGAGACCGCGACCATCGCGATCTTCGTCCTGGTGCTGCGCCGCCTGCCGGAACGGTTCTCGGCCCGGCCGTTTCGGCGCAGCCGGTGGCTGCGCCGGGGGATCGGCGTGGCGGTCGGGGTGGTGGCCGCCGGTCTCGCGCTGGTGGCCGCCGGTGCCCGCCGCGCGCCGACCATCTCGGACGCGTTCCCGGCCCTTGCGGTGAGCGAGGGGCACGGACGCAACGTGGTCAACGTGACCCTGGTGGACATCCGCGCCTGGGACACGATGGGCGAGATGGCCGTGCTCGTGGTGGCGGCCACCGGCGTGGCCAGCCTCATCTTCCAGCGCTCCCGCACCGGGCCCCGGCCTCGGCGACAGGAGCGCGGCACCCGTGCCCAGCGGCCCGACCGGCCGGTGTGGCTGCGCGGCGGCGCCCGGCTGCACGAGCGGCGGCGCTCGATCGTGCTGGAGGTGATCACCCGGCTTATCTTCCACACCGTCGTGCTCTTCTCCCTGTTCCTGCTGTTCTCCGGCCACAACGCCCCGGGCGGCGGCTTCTCCGGCGGCCTGGTGGCGAGCCTCGCGCTGGTCGTCCGTTACCTGGCCGGCGGCCGGTGGGAGCTGGCGGAGTCGGCGCCCGTCGGGGCCGGCACGGTGCTGGGCGCCGGGCTGGCCGTCTCGGTCGGCACCGGGGCGGTCGCGCTGCTGGCCGGCGGATCCGCGCTGCAGAGCGCCAAGATCAGCCTGTACCTGCCGGCGATCGGCGACTTCTACGTCGTCACGTCCCTCTTCTTCGACGTCGGCGTGTACCTCGTGGTGGTCGGGCTCATGCTCGACATCCTGCGAAGCCTGGGCGCCGAGGTCGACCGGCACATCGAGGCGGCCGCGCCGGGCGCCGGGGGACCGGCCGTCGAGCGGGGCGAGGTCCGATGACCGCGAGCGGAGTGCCGGTGGGCCGTGCGGGCGGGGGTGACGCACCGTGAGCGCGAACGGTACGGGTCCGAGTCTGGTGCTGGTCCTCGCGGTCGGCGTGCTCGTGGGCTGCGGCGTGACGCTGCTGCTGGAGCGGAGCCTGACCCGGATCCTGCTCGGCATCATCCTGCTCGGCAACGGCGTCAACCTGCTCATCCTGCTGGGCGGCCGGCCCGGCGCTCCCCCGGTGGTCGGCCTCAGCCCGACCGACCGGATGAGCGACGCCGTGCCACAGGCCATGGTCCTCACCTCGATCGTGATCACCTTCGGGCTGACCGCGTTCCTTCTCGCGGTGGGCTACCGCAGCTGGTACCTCACCGGCGACGACGAGGTGCCGGACGACCTGGAGGACCGGCAGATCGTCCGCCGGGCCGAGCGCGACGAGGTGGCGACCAGCGACCGCGGCGGCGAGGGGGCGAACGGCGACCCCGAGCAGGTCGACCCGGAGCCGGCGCGGCGGCGGTTGCGGCGCGGGGACGGTGCCGGGTGACGGCGTACGCGTACGGTCGGGTGACACCGTGAACCGGCTGCTGCCGCTGCCGGTGGTGGTGCCGCTGCTCGGCGCCGCGCTCACCCTGGTGCTGGGCCGGTGGCCGAGGCTGCAACGGGCCATCAGCGTGGGCGGGCTCGCCACCACGCTGGCGGTGGCGGCCGTGCTGCTCGTGCAGGCATACCGGCACGGACCCGTGGTGCTGGCGATCGGGGGCTGGCCGCCTCCGGTGGGCATCGTGCTGGTCGCCGACCAGCTCGCCGCGCTGATGCTGGTCGTCTCCGCGGCGGTGACCCTCTGCGTGCTGCTCTACTCGATCGGCCAGGGCCAGGCGGACATCGGCGAGAACGCCCCGATCACCATCTACCACCCCACGTACCTGGTGCTGACCGCCGGCGTCACCAACGCGTTCCTCGCCGGGGACCTGTTCAACCTCTTCGTCGGCTTCGAGATCCTGCTGGCCGCGAGCTTCGTGCTCATCACGCTCGGCGGTACCGAGACGCGGATCCGGACCGGCTCGACGTACGTGGTGGTCAGCATCCTCTCCTCGATGGTGTTCCTGGCCTCGGTGGGGCTCGTGTACGCGGCCACCGGGACGCTCAACATGGCCCAGCTCGCCGAGCGCCTGGACGCCCTGCCCGGCGGCGTACGACTGGCGTTGCAGCTGATGCTGCTGCTCGCCTTCGGTGTCAAGGCGGCGGTCTTCCCGCTCTCGGCGTGGCTGCCGGACAGCTACCCGACGGCGCCGGCCCCGGTCACGGCGGTCTTCGCGGGCCTGCTCACGAAGGTCGGCGTCTACGCGATCATCCGGACCGAGACGCTGCTCTTCCCCGGCGGGCAGGTCGGAACGCTGCTCCTGGTGGTGGCGGGGCTGACCATGCTGATCGGCATCCTGGGCGCGGTGGCCCAGTCGGACATGAAGCGACTCTTCTCCTTCACCCTGGTCAGCCACATCGGTTACATGATCTTCGGGGTGGGGCTCAGCACCCTGGCGGGGCTCTCCGGCGCGATCTTCTACGTGGTGCACCACATCACCATCCAGACCACGCTCTTCCTGGTCGCGGGCCTGGTCGAGGTGCGCGCCGGCAGCACCGACCTGCGCCGGCTCGGCGGGCTGGCCCGGGTGGCGCCGCTGCTCGGTGTGCTCTTCTTCGTCCCGGCCATGAACCTGGCCGGCGTCCCGCCGCTCTCCGGCTTCCTGGGCAAACTCGGCCTGCTCCAGGCCGGCGTGGCGGCCGGCGGCGCGCTCCCCGCCGCGCTGGTCGCGGCCGGCACGGCGACCAGCCTGCTCACGCTCTACGTCGCCTCCCGGGTGTGGAACATCGCCTTCTGGCGGGCACCCCGGCTGGCCACCGCCGAGCCCACCGTCCGGCTGCCCACGTTGATGGTGGGCGCCACGGTCGCCCTGGTGGCGCTCGGCCTCGCGTTGACCGTGGCGGCCGGCCCGCTGTTCGACGTGACCGCCGACGCCGCGGCGGACCTGCGCGACCGCACCCCGTACGTCCGGGCCGTCTTCCCGGGCGGCACGCCGTGACCGCGGGTCCGGGCGAGGCGCGGGCCGGGCGCGTACGCCTCGGGGTCCGGCGCTGGCGCGACCAGGCCGTCGCACTGGGCTGGCTGGTGCTGATCTGGAACCTGCTCTGGGGCGAGTTCACCTGGGGCAACCTGCTGGCCGGGCTGCTGATGGGAGCCGCGGTGCTGGTCTTCTTCCCCCTGCCGTCGGTCACCTTCGCCGGCCGGCTGCGCCCCGCGGCGCTCCTGGTGCTCGCCGGCCGCTTCGTCGTCGAACTGGTCGTCGCGAGCGCGCACATCGCCCGGATCGCCGTGCAGCCGGGCTACGTCCCGCGCAGCGCCGTCATCGCGGTACCGCTGCGCGTCCCCACCGACCTGAACCTGGCGCTCACCGCCGAACTGGTGTCGCTGGTGCCCGGCACGCTGGTCATCGAGGCGGACCGGGCCACCGGGACCCTCTACCTGCACGTGATGGACGTACGCGGGCCGCAGGACCTGGTCGCCAACCGGAGGCGGGTCCTCACGGTCGAGCGGCGGCTCGTCCGGGCCATCGGCTCGTCCGCGGAGCTGCGCCGGGTGTACGAGCCGTCCGCCGACCGCGCCCCGGGCGGGCCCGCCGACCCCGGGGGCTCCACCGATCCCGCCGATCCCGGCGGTCCCGCCGGCCCCGATCCCGTCGATCCCACCGACAAGGAGAACCGACCGTGACCACGTTCCTCGCCGCCGTCCTCACCGTGCTCTTCTCGGTGACCACCCTGCTCGTGCTGGTCCGGCTCTACCGCGGCCCGTCACTGCTGGACCGGGTCGTGGCCGCCGACATGCTGCTCGCCACGATGGTGGCTGCCGTGGGCGCCGAGGCGGCCGTCAACCGGCACGCCAGCACCCTGCCGGTGCTGGTGGTGCTCTCGCTGCTGGGCTTCGTCGGTTCGGTCTCGCTGGTGCGGTTCGCCGTACGGGACGGGGCCTGATGCTGGCCACCGCCGCCGACTGGCTCGGCGCCGCCTGCCTGGTGGGCGGCGCGCTGCTCGCCCTGGCCGCCGGGATCGGCGTGCTGCGCTTCCCGGACGTGCTCGACCGCATGCACGCGGCCACGAAGCCGCAGGTGCTCGGCGTGCTGCTCCTGCTGGCCGGGCTGGCACTGCGGCTGCGTACGCCCCGCGACCTCGGCATGGTGGCGCTGGTCGCGGTGTTCCAGCTGGCCACCGCCCCGGTGGCGGCCCAGATGATCGCGCGCGCCGCGTACCGGTCCGGACGGGTGGACCGCAGCCTGCTCGACGCCGACGAACTTGCCGACCGCTGACGCACCGTCCCGCGTCGAGCCGGGCCAGCGCGGCCACGGCTGGGTGAACCGGACAACCCGGGGGCTTCGGCCCACCTTCAGCGGGCGTACAGGGAGCGCCGATAAAATGGCCGCATGATCGACTCTCCTGCCCCGGAGGGCAGCAGTAGCCAGCCGGGTCGTGCCCGGCATCCGATGGCCCCGACGACGCGTCGAGGAGCCCTGAGCCTCCCGTGTTGATCGTCCTGGGCCTCGCCCTGATCATCGTTCTCACCGCTCTCACCGGCTACTTCGTGGCCCAGGAGTTCGGCTACGTCGCCGTGGATCGTGGCAAGCTGCGCCAGCTCGCCGACGCCGGCGACCAGGCCGCCGCCCGGGCGCTCGACGTGACCCACCGACTCTCGTTCATGCTCTCGGGCGCGCAGCTCGGCATCACCGTGACCGCCCTGCTGGTCGGTTACGCCGCCGAGCCGTACCTCGGCGCCGGTTTGGCCGAGCTGTTCGGTCTGACCGGGATCTCCGACACCGTCAGCGTCACGCTCTCCGTGGTGCTGGCCCTCGTCATCGCCACCGTGGTGCAGATGGTGCTCGGTGAGCTCGCCCCGAAGAACCTCGCCATCGCCCGCGCCGAACCGATCGCGCGGGCGCTCGCCCGCTCCACCCTGATCTACCTGCGGGTGGCGGGCCCGGTGATCCGGCTCTTCGACCGGGCCGCCGTGCGGCTGCTGCGCCGGGTCGGCATCGATCCGATCGAGGAGCTGCCCAGCGGCGCCACACCGGAGGACCTGGAGCAGATCATCGCCGAGTCCCGGCAGGAGGGGCACCTGGACGTGGAGATGTCCACCCTGCTCGACCGGGGGCTGGACTTCCGCGAGCTGTCCGCCGGCGAGGCCATGGTGCCGCGGGTGGACGTGCACACCGTACGCGCCGACGAACCGGTCAGCCGGGTCGTCGAGCTGCTGGACACCGGCCACTCGCGCTTCCCCGTCCGGGGGGCCGAGGGCGTGGACGACCTCGTGGGTGTGGTCGGCATCGCGGACGTGCTCCGGGTGCCGCCGCACGAGCGCGCCACCACCCGCGTGAGCGCGATCGCCGTACCGCCGCTGCTGGTGCCCGAGACGCTGCCGCTGCCCACGGTGCTGGACCGGCTCCGCTCCGGCCACCGGCAGCTGGCCTGCGTGGTCGACGAGTACGGCGGCTTCGCGGGCGTCATCACCCTGGAGGACATCGCCGAGGAACTCGTCGGCCCCATCCGGGACGAGGACGACCCGCCGGAGCGAGCACCGGCCCGGCAGGCCGACGGCTCGTGGGTGGTGCCCGCCCGCTGGCGGATCGACGAGGTCGCCGACAGCACCGGCATCGCGCTGCCCGAGGCCCCCGAGTACGACACCCTCTCCGGCCTCGTGATGCGGGAGCTGGGCCGGGTGCCCGAGGTCGGCGACCGGCTGGAGATCAGCCTGCTCGCCGACGGCGAGGACGGCGAGGTGGAGCCGCGCGCGCTGGTCGAGGTCCTGGCCGTCGACCGGCACGTGGCCGACTCCGTCCGGCTGCGGGTGACCGAGCCGGGCCAGCGCTCGGAGGTGTCCGCATGAGCCCGGGTGTCGCGCTGTTCACCTCGGTGGTGCTGCTGGCCCTCAACGGCTTCTTCGTGGCCGCCGAGTTCGCCCTGGTGGCGAGCAAGCGGTACCGCCTGGAGCAGGCCGCGGCGGGCGGCGGGCGGGCGGCCCGGGCCGCGCTGGACGGGGTCCGCGAGTTGTCGCTGATGCTCGCGGGCGCCCAGCTGGGCATCACGCTCTGCACGCTGGGCCTGGGTGCGCTCGCCGAGCCGGCGATCGAGCACCTGATCAGCCCGCTGCTGCACGCGGTGGGCCTGCCGGACGCGGCCAGCCACGCGGTGGCGCTGGTGTTCGCGCTGGCGCTGGTCACCTTCCTGCACCTCGTGGTGGGGGAGATGGCGCCGAAGTCCTGGGCGATCATCGACGCGGAGCGCTCGGCCATGGTGCTGGCCCTGCCGTTCCGGGCGTTCGCCCGGGTGGCCCGGCCGGTGCTGTCCGCGCTCAACGCGCTGGCCAACTCGATCCTGCGGCTGGCCCGGGTGAACCCGCAGGACCAGCTGGCCCAGGTGCACGGGCCGGACGAACTGCGGATGCTGCTGGAGCAGTCCCGCGAGCACGGGCTGCTCGGCGCCGAGCAGCACCAGCTGCTGACCAGCATGCTGGAGTTGCAGGGCACCACGGTGTCCCAGGTCATGGAGCCGTTCTCGACCATGGTGACGGTCCGCCGCGGCGACTCGGCCGAGCGGATCGAGGAGGTCAGCCGGGACAGCGGCCGGTCACGCCTGGCGGTCCTGGACGCGGCCGGCGACGTCTGCGGCCTGGTGCACGTCCGGGAGGCGGTGCGTGCCGTCACCACGGGCCAGCCGGCGACCGCCGGTGACCTCATGAGCAACGCCTTCACCCTGCCGGCGGAGGCGTCGGTGACCGAGGCGGTGGCCGCGATGCGGGGCCGCCAGTCGCAGCTCGCCCTGGTGCGCAACGGCGGCGGCCCGGCCCGGCCGGTCGGCTTCGTGGCGCTGGAGGACCTGCTGGAGGAGGTCATCGGCGAGTTCGACGACGAGACCGACCCGGTTCCGCGGGGTCGCCGGCTGCGCTGAGGCCGGACGCTTTCGGCGAACCCCGGCCGGCCGGGTGCGCTCTCCGCCACAGTGGGGGTGGGGTGCGCGCTCGGCGGCGGGGTGAGGGGGTCCGGTGCGGGTCACGGGGGTGTCGCCGGAGTCGGGCTGGACCGGCCTGACCGTACGCACCGCCCTCACCAACCCGAGCACCCTGCCGGGCCTGCGACTGCCCGGCCGGGTGACGGTCACCGCCGGCCGGGTCGACGTGCCGGTGCTGCACGTCCGGCTCGGTCTGGTGACGACGGCCGAGCCGGACGACCCGTCCGCGCCGCGACGCCTCGTGCAGTTCCACGAGGCGTCGCTGACCGGCGCGTTCGTGCTGCGGGCGGGGCGGGGCCGGACCATCCCGTTCCAGTTCCCGATGCCCTGGGAGACCCCCGTGACGACGGTCGGCGGGGTGCCGTTGCTGAGCCTCCGGATGGGGCTGCGCACCGAGGTGGCCATTGAGGCGCGGCTGGACCAGGGCGCGATGGTGCCGGTCTTCGTGCACCCGCTGCCGACGCAGGCGCACGTGCTCGCGGCGCTGGACACGCTCGGTTTCAGCATGCGCCAGGCGGGGCTGGTCGACGCCCGGCTGCCCGGGGTGGAGCAGGCGCTGCCGCTGCACCAGCGGATCGGGTACTGGGTCGCGCCGCTCTACGCCGGCCCGATCACCGAACTCGAGCTGATCTTCGTGGCGAACGAGGCCGGCCTGGAGGTGATCCTCTGGCTGGACCGCCGGCTGGCCCTGGCCGGGGTGACCCACCAGAGCATCAGCCGGTTCCGGGTCTGGCACGTCGGCGCCGACCGGCGGGACTGGGTCTCCACGGTGGACGGCTGGCTGCGCCAGGCCATCAACCGGCACGCCGCGGTCGCCGCCCACAGCGACTGGTCGGCGACCATCACCGAGTCCGCCCACGTGAGCCGCCCGCCCGACGACCCGGTGCCGCCCGGGTTCGGTCTCGGCGGCACCGCGGGCGGCGCGGGGGTCGGCGGGGGTGGCGGCGACGGCACGTGAGCGCCGCGCCGCCCGCCTACATGCTCGCGGTGGCGAGCTTGACGCTGAAGCCCAGGAACAGGGCGGCCACGCCCGTGGTGGCGCCGGCCGCGAGCCGGCGGCGCCGGCGGAACTGAGCGGCGAGGAAGGTACCCGTGAAGATCAGCACGGTCAGGTAGAGCGCGCTGGTCAGCTGCGCGATGAGCCCGAGCAGCAGGAAGGACAGGGCCGGCCAGTGGTACGTCGGGTCGACGAACTGGATGAAGAACGAGATGAAGAAGAGGATCGCCTTCGGGTTGAGCAGGCTGATCACCAGCGCCTTGCGGAACGGTGAGCGCATCGCCGCCGGCTCCGCCGCGTCGATGAGGCGCGGCGAGGCCGGGTCGTTGCGGTCGCGCCAGCGGCGCCAGGCCCCGCGCAGCATGGTGAGACCCACGTAGCCGAGGTACGCCGCGCCGGCGTACTTCACCACGAGGAAGAGCGGGGGGTACGCCTTGAGCAGCGACGCCACCCCGGCGGCGGAGAGGACCATCAGCACCCCGTCGCCGAGGAAGACGCCACCGGCGGCCCGGTAGCCCGCGCCCACGCCGCGCTTGGCAGCGGTGGACAGCACGAAGAGAGAGTTGGGCCCGGGCAGCAGGATGATCGCCACGGTGCCCAGCACGTACGTTCCGATGTCGGTGATCCCCAGCACGCCGGACATCATCACGCCACCGGTGCCGTACGGCGAAGTCTTTCCCGGAGGGTGACCTGTGCGTTCGGCCACTCGTCGACGGTCATGGCGTACTGCACGGTGTCCCGCCAGGAGCCGTCCGGCCGCCGCCGGTGCTTGCGCAGCACCCCCTCGCGGGTGGCGCCGAGCCGTTCGATGGCCCGCTGCGAGCGTTCGTTGCGGATGTCGGTGTGCCAGACGACCCGCGCCGCGCCCAGGTCGTCGAAGGCGTGGGCGAGCAGCAGCAGCTTCGCCTCGGTGTTGATCCCGGTCCGCCACCAGGGCCGGCCCAGGAACGTGTAGCCGATGGCCACCGACCCGCGCTGCGGGTCCACCTCGTAGTACGACGTGCTGCCGACCACCGCGCCGGTCACCGCGCAGCGCTGCACCCAGGGCACCCGCTCGCCCCGCTCGTGGGCGGCCAGCGCCTCCGTGACGACGGCGGCCGTGCCGGCGGCGTCGGCCGGGAGGGGCCGCCACAGGTGCGCCCAGACCTCGGGGTCGGCGGTGGCGGTGTGCAGTTCGTCGGCGTGCGCGAGGTCGAGCGGCTCCAGCACGACGTGGTCGCCGCGCAGCACCGCCGGCTCGTGCCAGGGGGAGCGGGCCGCACGCAGGTACGCCGGGACGGGGACGGTCACGCCCGCGTCCGGCTCGGGACGGCCCGGCGTCAGCCGCAGCGGCACCACCCCGGCCCAGTGCGGCAGGGCGAGGTCGGCCTCGTCCTCGCGGACGCCCCCGGCGCGGACGCGCAGCGAGACCTCGCGCAGCGGCAGCGCCAGCATGGCCGTTTCGGCCAGCTCCCTGCGGTTCGGCGGTCGGCTGTCGGCGCTGCGCCCCGCGCCGACCTTCTCCACGAGGGCGGTGAGCACGTCGGCCTTCTCCCGCTCGTCGGTGACGAGCCGGGCGGTGCCGTGCGCGACGACCGACCGGTAGTTGGCGCTGTGGTGGAACTGCGAGCGGCCGTAGACCAGCCCGTCGAGCAGGGTCACCGCCACGCAGACGGGCAGCCCGTCGCCCCGGGCGGCGAGCAGCGGCCGGCTCCCCGTGGAGCCGTGCAGGTAGAGCGTGTCGCCGACGCGGACGTGCAGGGTCGGCAGGACCCGCGGCTCGCCGTCCCGGGTGAACCCGAGCGTGCAGTGGTAGGCCTCGTCGAGCACCGCGTGGACGGCAGCGCGGTCGTAGCTCATCCGGTCCCGGGAGCGGGTGGCCGTCGTCCGGGCGGTCGGGGGGTACGTGGTGCCGGGGTCGGTCTCCGGGGTCATGAGTCCGCCTTTGTTCTAGTACAATCCTTGATTTGTGTCAGCACGCTATCAGGTCACCGGGACCACGGCCGTCGAGATTTCGGCCAGCATCGAGTCCGGAATCCGTACGGCCGCGCTGCCGCCGGGCGCCGCGCTGCCGCCCGTCCGGGCGCTCGCCGCCGACCTGTCCGTCAGCCCGGCCACCGTCGCCCGGGCCTACCAGGAGCTGCGCCAGCGGGGCCTGGTCGCTACCGCCGGCCGGCACGGCACCCGTGTCCGCCCCCGCCCGCCCGTGGCCGCCCGCCGCTCGGCGTTGCGCCCGCCGTCCGCTCCCGGCCTGCGCGACCTCTCGGCCGGCGAGCCGGACGCGACGCTGCTGCCGCCGCTCGGGCCCCACCTGGCGGCCCTCGCCGCCGAGGCCGGCCCGCCGATCAGCTACTCGGGCGCCGGGGTGCTCCCCGAGCTGGCCGAGGCGGCCCGGGCGCGGCTCGCCGCCGACGGCGTGCCGGCCGGGGAACTGACCCTCACCGGCGGCGCGCTGGACGGCATCGAGCGGCTGCTCGGCGCCCACCTGCGCCCCGGCGACGCGGTCGCGGTCGAGGACCCGGGCTGGGCCAACCTGCTCGACCTGGTGGCGGCGCTCGGGCTGCGCCCGATCGGCGTGCCCGTCGACGACGAGGGGCCGATGGTGGCCGGGGTGGCGGCCGCGCTGGCCGCCGGTGCCCGTGCGCTGATCGTGACGAGCCGGGCGCAGAACCCGACCGGCGCGGCCGTGTCCGCCGCCCGCGCCGCCGCGCTGCGCGAGTTGCTCGCCGGCTGGCCGGACCTGCTGCTCGTCGAGGACGACCACGCGGCCGAGCTGGCCCGCGTACCGCTGCACCCGCTGGCCGGGGCGACGGCGAGCTGGGCCTTCCTCCGCTCGGCCAGCAAGCCCTTCGGCCCGGATCTGCGGCTCGCCGTCCTCGTCGGTGACGAGACCACGGTGGCCCGGGTGGCCGGGCGTGCCCGCGTCGGCGCCGGCTGGGTGTCCACGGTGCTGCAACGGCTGCTGCTCGGGCTCTGGCGGGATCCGGCGGTCGCCGCGCTGGTGCACCGCGCCGCGGGGAGCTACGACCGGCGGCGCGAGGCGCTGCTCGCCGCGCTGGCCGAGCGGGGGATCGCCGCCCACGGGCGCAGCGGCATCAACGTCTGGCTCCCCGTACCGGACGAGACCCGCGCGGTGACCGCGTTGCGCGACGCCGGCTGGTCGGTCGCCCCCGGCGCGCTCTACCGCATCGCGGCCGCCCCCGGCCTGCGCATCACCGTGAGCCCGCTGACCGACGCCGACATCACGCCCCTCGCCGACGCCCTGGCCGGGGCCGCCCTGCCGCCACCCGAGCGGGGTTTCACCGCGTGAGTCCCCCGCGATCTTGCAGTTTGTGCCCCTGGAATGTCGCTGATGCCCCGGTTCGCCGGGGCTGAAAGTGCAAGATCGCGGAAGGGATGGGGGTGTGCGCCGTGGGTATGCGCGGCCCGAGGGAGCGGGAGCGGGGGTGGGGTTGTGTCGCCGGGTCTGAAGCGGGCCATCGGGGTCGTGATCGCCGTGGCGGCGGTCGTGGTCATCATCGTGTTCATCTCGCTGATGTCGGGCGGCAGCGCCGGCCGGTCCTGACGGCCCGGCCGGCCGGCGGGTACCCGGCATGCTCCCGCGAACGGGTATATAACAGTCGGCATGGCCGAGCAGTCCGAGAGCGCCCCGGGCGCCCAGCGGTTCATCCCACCCGAGGCGGACACCCTCGACGAGCTCCGGGCGGCGGCCGCCGGCTGCCGGGGCTGCGAGCTCTACCGGGACGCCTCGCAGACGGTCTTCGGCCGGGGCGACGAGAGCGCCCGGGTGGTCTTCGTGGGCGAGCAGCCCGGCGACATGGAGGACCAGAAGGGCCTGCCGTTCGTGGGGCCCGCCGGCCGGTTGCTGCGCAAGGCGGTCGACGACGCCGGCCTCGACCCCGGGCACATCTACCTCACCAACGCCGTGAAGCACTTCCGGTTCGAGCTGCGCGGCAAGCGGCGCATCCACCAGACCCCCGACCGCGTGCACATCACCGCCTGCCGTCCGTGGCTGGTCGCGGAGTTCGCACGGTTGCACCCGGAGATCGTCGTGGTGCTCGGCGCCACGGCCGCCAAGGCGCTGCTCGGCCCGACCTTCCGGGTGACGAAGCAGCGCGGCGAGCTGCTGCCGTGGCCGGCGTCGGCGCAGCACCCCGAGGACTTCCAGCAGGTGCCCGTCGACAGCGCCGGGAAGCGGGCCGACACCCCGCCGTCCCGGCTGCTCGCGACCATCCACCCGTCGGCGGTGCTGCGGGCCGACGACCAGGACAAGGCGTACGAGGGGCTGGTCACCGACCTGACCGTCGCCGCCCGCGCCCTCGCCTGATCCGCGACGGCGGCCGACGGGCCGGCGCTTCGGCCGTCGGCGAAACCGGGTGCCACCGGGAGCGGTGACTGCGCGAGGATGGGCGGCGTCACCACCCCCCCCGCACCGCAGGAGCTGCCCGATGGCCACGGACCTGACCGCGCCGGTCGCCGCACCCGACGTCGCGCCGATCCAGCGGCGGACCCTGCGCCTGCTCTTCGGCACCCAGATCATCGGCGGGATCGGCGTCACCATCGGCATCTCGGTGGGCGCGCTGCTCGCCGCGCGGGTCGCCGGCACGGCGCTCGCCGGTGTCGCGCAGAGCGCCTCCGTGGTGGGCGGCGCGCTGCTGGCGGTCCCGGTCACCCGGGTCATGAACGGGCACGGTCGCCGGCCGGGGCTGGCCATCGCGTACCTGGCCGGCGCGGTCGGCGCGGTGCTGGTCGTGCTCGCCACGGTCACCCACGTCGTGCCGCTGCTCTTCCTGGGCATGCTGTTCTTCGGCGGCGGCACGGCGGCCAACCTCCAGGCCCGCTACGCCGCCGTGGACCTCGCCGAGCCGGCCCGCCGGGGCCGCCAGCTCTCGTTGATCGTCTGGGCCACCACCATCGGCGCGGTGGCGGCGCCGAACTTCGCCGCGCTGGCCGACCACACCACCAGCGGCTGGGGTCTGCCGCCGCTGGCCGGCCCGTTCGCGTTCAGCGCCGTCGCGTTCGTGCTCGCCGCCGGCGTACTCCTGGTGCTGCTGCGGCCCGACCCGCTGCTCACCGCGCGCCGGCTCGCGGCGGCCCGCACCGCGGCTCCCGCCGCCGTGGCGTCCGGCGTGGGCGTGGAGGCCGCCGCCGGGCCCGAGGTCACCCCGCCGCCCGGGGCCGTCGCCGCGCCGGCGCCGCCCGCCCGGCGCGCCGGGATGCGGGCGGCGTGGCAGGTGGTACGCGGCCGGCCCGCCGCCCGGCTCGGCATCGCCGCGGTCGCCGTGGGGCACACCGTCATGGTGGCGGTCATGTCGATGACGCCCGTGCGGCTCGGCGAGTCGCACGGCGACGCCGACGTGCTGCGGGTGGTCGGCCTCGTGCTGAGCCTGCACATCGCCGGCATGTACGCGCTCTCGCCGGTGGTGGGTTGGCTCACCGACCGGCTCGGCCGTCGGGCCGTGATCCTGACCGGCGTCGCCCTGCTGCTCGCCGCGTGCGCGGTCGCCGGCACGGCGGGGCACCACACGCCCCGGCTCTCGATCGGTCTGGTCCTGCTCGGGCTGGGCTGGTCCGGCACCATGGTCGCGGGCTCCACGCTGCTGTCCGAGTCGGTGCCGGCCGCCGTACGCCCCAGCGTGCAGGGCTTCTCCGATCTCACGATGGGGCTCGCCGGCGCGGCGGCCGCCGCGGTCAGCGGGTTTGTCATGCGGGCCGCCGGTTAT
Organism: Micromonospora costi; assembly: GCF_003626655.1. GTDB lineage: Bacteria > Actinomycetota > Actinomycetes > Mycobacteriales > Micromonosporaceae > Micromonospora > Micromonospora costi. Next base: position 947,905 of record NZ_RBAN01000001.1, on the reverse strand, counting down.
CCCGTCCTCACCCTGCTCGCCGCGGTCGCGACCGTCCCTCTGGTGGCGCTAGCGTTGCGTCCGGTGCCGGCGGGGGCACCGGACGAGGAGGACTGATCACGTGCGGCTGACCGACTTCTGGGCGCGGCTGGAGGAGGCGTTCGGCCCCGGTTACGCGGCCAGCATCGCCAGCGACCAGGTGCTCTCCCAGCTCGGTGGGCGGACCATCGCGCAGGCCCTCGCCGCGGGTGAGGAGACGCACGTGGTGTGGCGGGCGGTCTGCGCGGCCTATCCCGACCGGGTGCCCGCCCGACTACGCTGAGCAGCGATTTCCGCCGATCCGCGTGTCGCTTGTCGAGTCGTACACCTGTTCGGCTATTGTCCACAGCGGGGTGCTCGTCCACAGCTCGCGGCCCGTCGGCTGGTTTTCTGTCGGACCCAGCGCCTAGCGTGTCCGCGTGACGCGAAGCTCAGCAAAGACGCCGGCGAAGGCAGGGGTGGCAACGATGGTGGCAGCGCCTGACCGGGAGAAGGCACTCGACCTTGCTCTCGCTCAGATCGACAAGCAGTTCGGCAAGGGCTCGGTGATGCGTCTGGGGGAGCGTCCGGTCATCCAGACCGCGGTGATCCCGACCGGGTCCATCGCGCTCGACGTCGCGCTCGGCGTGGGCGGTCTGCCCCGCGGCCGGGTCGTCGAGATCTACGGTCCCGAGTCCAGCGGTAAGACCACGGTCGCCCTGCACGCGGTGGCCAACGCCCAGCGGGCGGGCGGCATCGCCGGCTTCATCGACGCCGAGCACGCCCTCGACCCGGAGTACGCGAAGGCCCTCGGCGTCGACACCGACGCGCTGCTCGTGTCCCAGCCCGACACCGGTGAGCAGGCGCTCGAGATCGCCGACATGCTGGTGCGCTCCGGGGCGCTCGACATCATCGTGATCGACTCGGTGGCCGCGCTGGTGCCGCGCGCCGAGATCGAGGGCGAGATGGGCGACAGCCACGTCGGCCTCCAGGCCCGGCTCATGAGCCAGGCGCTGCGGAAGATCACCGGTGTGCTCAACAACACCGGCACCACCGCGATCTTCATCAACCAGCTTCGCGAGAAGATCGGCGTGATGTTCGGCAGCCCGGAGACCACGACCGGTGGTCGGGCGCTGAAGTTCTACGCGTCCGTCCGGCTCGACGTCCGCCGGATCGAGAGCCTCAAGGACGGCACCGACGTGGTCGGTAACCGCACCCGGGTCAAGGTCGTGAAGAACAAGGTCGCCGCGCCGTTCAAGCAGGCCGAGTTCGACATCATGTACGGCAAGGGCATCTCCCGCGAGGGCTCGCTGATCGACGTGGGCGTCGAGCAGGCGATCATCCGCAAGTCCGGTGCCTGGTACACCTATGACGGCGACCAGCTCGGCCAGGGCAAGGAGAAGGCCCGCGAGTTCCTCCGGGAGAACCCGGACGTGGCCGCCGAGATCGAGAAGAAGATCCTGGAGAAGCTCGGCGTGGGGATCGGCGCGAGCGACGCGGCCGGTGGCCCGGAGCTGCCGCCGGTCGACTTCTGATCTGACCCGTGGCAGGACGACGGGCCCGGACGGGGCGCGGCTGGGATGCCAGTCCACCCCGCCCGGGCGATGCCACCACGCCGCGCCCCCGGCGGAGCCGCCGGGGGCGCGCCGAGCAACCCGACCCGGAGACGACGCCCGCCCCGCCCCGGGACGAGGCCGAGGTGGCCCGGGAGATCTGCCTGCGGCAGCTCGCCGTGCGGCCACGCACCCGGGCCGAGCTGGCCGGCGCCCTCGCGAAGCGCGGCATCTCCGAGGAGGTCGCCGCCCAGGTCCTCGACCGCTACGACGAGGTCGGCATCATCGACGACGCCGCGTTCGCCCGGGCCTGGGTGAGCAGTCGGCACACCGGTCGTGGTCTGGCCCGCCGGGCGCTCGCCAACGAGCTGCGGCAGCGCGGCGTCGACGGTGACGTCGCGACCGAGGCCCTCGGCGAGCTGAGCGAGGAGACCGAGGCGGAGACCGCCCGGGCCCTGGTCGAGCGGAAGCTGCGCACCGCCCGCGGCGAGCCCGACGCGATCTTCCGGCGGCTCGTCGGGATGCTGGCCCGCAAGGGCTACCCGCCCGGTGTGGCGATCCGGGCCGTGAAGGACGCGCTCGCGGCCCAGAGCGCCGAGGCCGCCGAGTTCGCCGAGCAGATCGACGCTGACGCGCTCGCCGAGGCCGAGGGCGAGCTGGACCGCGACACCCGGGCCGTCGAGTGATGGTTCCGGCGACCGTCCGGCCGCCCGAGTGTTCCGGTGGCGGCCGGCCCGTTCGTGTGACCGGGCCGCGCGGCGGTCGTGCGGGCGCGGGCGTGCGGCTTGGCGGTCGTGCGGGTGTGCTCGGGCGGTCGCGTGTACGTGCCGGGCTGCCGGCGCCGGGCTACCTGGGTGGCGGCCTGCTGCTCGCACCTGCCGGCCGGGGTGCTCTCCGACGGCCGGTCGCGGCCACGCGACGTGGCAGCCGGGCGGGTCGTGCGGGTGTGGTCGGGCCGCTTCGCGGTCGGGAGGGTCGTGGCGGTGGGGGCGATGCTGAAGGCGTGCCTCAACGGTGGGCGACGCCGTGACGAGCACCTCGCCGTGCCGGTCACCCCGGCCGAGCTGGCCGCCGACGCGGCCCGCTGCGCCGCGCTGGGCGTCGCCGCCGTGCACGTCCACCCCCGCGACGAGACCGGCGCCGAGTCGGTGCGTCCCGAGGCGGTGGCCGAGGCGTTGACCGCCATCCGGGCCGCCCGGCCCGGGCTGCCGGTCGGGGTGAGCACCGGCGCCTGGATCGAACCGGACCCGGCCGCCCGTGTGGCCGCCGTCCGGGCCTGGCCGGTGCTACCGGACTTCGCCTCGGTCAACGCCCACGAGGAGGGCGCGGAGGCCGTCGCCGCGGCGCTGCACGAGCGGGGCGTGATGGTCGAGGCGGGCCTCTGGACGCCGGACGCGATCGAGGCGTACCGGCGGTGGCCGGTCCCGGCCGGGCGGATCCTGGTCGAGTGCATGGCTGAGGACCCGGCCGTGGCGCTGGCCGACGCGGCCCGGATGCTGGCCCTGCTCGGCGTCGCGGGTGCCCCGCCGGGCGTGCCGCCGGTGCTGCTGCACGCCGAAGGGCCGGCCACCTGGGTGGTGCTCGCCGAGGCGGTGCGCCGGGACCTGTCGACCCGGATCGGCCTGGAGGACACGCTCCACCTGCCCGACGGCACGCTCACCCCGGACAACGCGGCGCTCGTCGCCGCGGCCCGCGCAGCCGGCGCTCACTGAGCCACCGCCCGCCGGCTGGTCCCACCCGTTCGGCGGTGTGATCGACTCGACACTCCGTGAAGTCGGGGCATCCGAGGGCTACGGACACCGCGACTTCCTGGAAGGCGAGTCGATCATCGCTCGGCCGCCGCCAGCGAAGTGGATCAACTCAGGATGAGGCGGTCAGGAGCGGTGAGCAGCGGTGACGATGCCCGGACGGCCGGATCCTCGGTGGAGTTTGTCCACTGGTGTCCGGCGTCTGATGAGCGCTCGGTGACCCTCCAACTTCTCTCCGTTCGGGGGGTTTGATCATGAGTTCTTGACCAGACCGCCCCTCGCGACCTAGCCTCGCCATACAGGCTCACATTGCCCGACCAGCGCAGGCTAAGCGCACAACATAGATCGCGTAACAGAACAGCATCACTTTGGCTGGTTAGCCAGCCTCTGGCACCAGCTCCGGACAGGCCGGTCCGGAGCCGGCGCGACAACTGCACCCGGCCGCCGACGACGCCACGGGCACCGCCGGCGGGAGAGGGCTACCCACGGCCAGCCGCTCCGGTCGGGCGTCCAGAGCCGCAGGAGCGTGCCTTCCGGCACGGTCGCTGCGGCGCCGACGTTCAGGGGAGGCGGCCATGGCGGGGTGGCACAGGTTCACCGGCGGTCCCCACGGGGTCCCGGCATGAGCGCCTTCGACATCGTGATCCTCGTCGCCGTGCTCGTCCTGATCGTCGTGGTCGTCGGGGCGGTGCTGGTGGGCGTGCGGACGCTGCGGGGCATCGGAGCGGCCCGGGCGGCCGTCGACCCGGCGTTCATGGCCGAGAAGGACCGCCAGGAGCAGTCCCTGGCCGCGCTGCGCAACGCGGCCGACGAGGCGAACAGCACCATCGACGTGGCGAAGTCCGCGGCCGCGGCGGCGCACGCCGAGGCGGCCGCCGCGAAGGCCGAGGCGAAGGCGGCCCGCGCCGAGGCGCGCCGGGTGCTCGACGACGCGCGGGCCGAGGCCGACACCGTCCTGGAGCGGGCCCACAAGCAGGCCGAGGCGGACGCCGAGCAGTTGCGCGCGGCAGCCCGGCGCGGCGGTGAGCGCGAGGTGGCGGTGCTCGCGGCGACCACCCGCGAGCAGGCCGCCGAGGTGGAGCGGCGCGCGGCCCGGATGGACGAGCGGGAGCGGCTGCACACCGAGGAGGTCGAACGGCTCGCCGAGCGCGAGCGTCAGCTCACCGCCGCGAGTGCCGCGCTGGCGGCCCGGGAGGCCGCGTTGGCCCGGCGGGAGACCGAACTGACCGAGGCCGAGGAGCTGCGCCGGCGGGAGCTGGAACGGGTCGCGGGGCTCACCGCCGAGGCGGCCCGGGCCGAGCTGATCGAGGCGATCGAATCCCAGGCCAAGCGGGAGGCGGCCCTGCTGGTCCGCGACATCGAGGCCGACGCCCGCAGCACCGCCGAGCAGCGCGCCCGGCACATCGTGGTCGACGCCATCCAGCGGGTGGCCAGCGAGCAGACCGCGGAGAGCGTGGTGAGCGTCCTGCACCTGCCGGGCGACGAGATGAAGGGGCGGATCATCGGCCGGGAGGGTCGCAACATCCGCGCCTTCGAGTCGGTGACCGGGGTCAACCTGATCATCGACGACACCCCCGAGGCCGTGCTGCTCTCCTGCTTCGACCCGGTCCGGCGGGAGGTGGGGCGCCTCACCCTGGAGAAGCTGGTCCTGGACGGCCGCATCCACCCGCACCGCATCGAGGAGGTCTACGAGCTGGCCCGGCAGGAGGTCGAGCAGCTCTGCCTCCGGGCCGCCGAGGACGCCCTCGTCGAGGTCGGCATCACCGAGATCCACCCGGAGCTGGTCACCCTGCTCGGCCGGTTGCGCTACCGGACGTCGTACGGGCAGAACGTGCTCAAGCACCTGGTCGAGACCGCCCACATCGCCGGCATCATGGCTGCCGAGCTGCGCCTGGACGTGCCGACCATCAAGCGGTCGGCGTTCCTGCACGACATCGGCAAGGCGCTCACCCACGAGGTCGAGGGCAGTCACGCCATCATCGGCGCCGACCTGGCCCGCAAGTACGGCGAGAGCGAGGACGTGGTGCACGCCATCGAGGCGCACCACAACGAGGTGCCGCCGCAGACCATCGAGGCGGTGCTCACCCAGGCCTCCGACGCCTGCTCGGGCGGGCGGCCGGGAGCGCGGCGGGAGAGCCTCGAGGCGTACGTCAAGCGGCTGGAGCGGATCGAGGAGATCGCGGCCAGCAAGCTCGGCGTGGAGAAGGTCTTCGCCATGCAGGCGGGCCGGGAGATCCGCGTGATGGTCAAGCCGGACGACGTGGACGACATCGGCGCCGCCGTGCTGGCCCGGGACGTGGCCAAGCAGATCGAGGAGGAGCTGACCTACCCGGGGCAGATCCGGGTGACCGTGGTGCGGGAGTCGCGGGTCACCGAGATCGCCCGCTGAGGCGCCGGGCGGCGTTCCCGCCCCCGATCACGAAAGGAGGGGCGGCTCTCGTCGATCGAGAGCCGCCCCTCCTTTCGCGCGTCGGGATCAGATGGGGCCGCCGGCGCCCTCGGCCTGCGACATGAGCGCCGCCGGCGGCGGGTTCTGCGCCGGGGTGCCCGCCGTCTTGCGGCCGCGGGACAGCCGATGCTGGACGTACTGGGCCAGCTTCGACAGCGAGTAGTTCACCGCGATGAAGAGCACGGCGATCACCACGTACACCTGGATCGGGTTCTCCAGCACGCCGATGACCTGCTTGCCGATGTTCAGGGTCTCCTCGTAGCTGATGATGAAGCCGAGCGAGGTGTCCTTGAGCACCACCACCAGCTGGCTGATCAGCGCCGGGAGCATGATCCGGAACGCCTGCGGCAGCAGGATCATCCGGGTGGACTGCAGCGGCGAGAGGCCGATCGCCGCCGCGGCCTCGGCCTGGCCGCCGGGCAGACCCTCCATGCCGGAGCGGAGGATCTCGCCGATCACCACCGAGTTGTAGATGGTGAGGCCGATGACCAGGTACCACAGCGTGTCGAAGCTGACGCCGAACTCGGGGAAGCCGCGGGCCACGAAGAAGATGGTGATGACGACCGGGAGGCCGCGGAACACCTCGACGCAGACGCGGGTGACGGCCGACAGCAGGACGCTCAGCCCGCGCAGCAGGTACGCCAGCGGCGTGGCGAAACCGACGAAACGGCGGCGGGTGAGGCTCTTCAGCTGGATCCGCAGCACGGCCAGCAGGGTGCCGACGACCAGCGAGGAGACGATGGCCAGCACCGCCGCGATCAGGGTGTTCTTGAGGCCGAGGCCGAGCCGGTCCCACACCTGGGAGAAGTTCTCGTTGGAGGGGTCGATGAGGGGACCCCACAGCTCCATCGAGAACTGGCCCTTGTCGTCCAACGGCCGGTAGATCAGGAAGTACGCGCCGACGAGCAGCAGCAGCGTGGCGGCGACGCTGCTGACCAGCGTGATCCGGCGCTGGCGGGGCCCGGGGACGTCGTAGAGGACGCTGGTCTGCCGGCTCATCGGGCCACCGCCTGCCGCTTCTCGATGCGGTCGAGCAGGGCGCCGAGGGGGACGGTCATGATCAGATATCCGATCGAGATACCGATGGCGACGGGAACGAAGGCGAAACCTTCGGCCGAGGTGAGCTGGTCGGCGGTCTGGGCGAGGTCGCCCACGACGCCGAAGAAGCCGGCGAGCGCCGAGTTCTTGATCATGGCGATGATCACCGAGCCGAGCGGCACCACCGACGCCTTCCACGACTGCGGAAGCACGACGTGGCGCAGGTTCTGGCTGAAGGTCAGACCGAGCGACCGGGCCGCCTCGGCCTGGCCGGGCGGAACGGCGTTCACGCCGGACCGCAGCGCCTCGCAGACGAACGCCGCGGTGTAGAGCACCAGGGCGATCAACGCGAAGCGGAAGTACGGCAGGTCGGTGCCGAGCCGGTTGAACACCGCGTCCAGGCCCGGGAGGCGGAGGAAGTCGGCGTTCGAGCCGAGCGCCGGCAGGCCGAACGCGGCGAAGAACATCACCACGGTGAGCGGCATGTTCCGGAAGATGTTCACGTACGCGGTGCCCACCGCCCGCAACGGCGGGACGGGAGAGATCCGCAGCACCGCCACGACGGCGCCCAGGAGCAGGGCGCCGATCGCGGCGAGTAGGCAGATCTGGAGGGTGAGCCAGAAACCACCCGCGAAGACGTCGAACTTGTCGATGAGCACATTCACGGCTCGGTCTTCCTCCCCACCCTCCAGATCGGCGGTACGTAGATCAGTAGCGGTTGACGGTCGGCGCGGCGCCCAGCTCGGCACCGAACTTGCCGGCCGTGTCGTCCCACGCCTTCTTCCAGCTGCCGTCGTTGAAGGCCTTCTCCAGCGTGTCGTTGATGAAGTTGCGGAAGTCGGTGTCCTCCTTCTTCACCCCGATGCCGTACGGCTCCTTGGTGAAGTTGTCACCGGCCAGCTTGAACGAGGCCTCGTCCTTGGCGATGTAGCCGAGCAGGATCACGTTGTCCGTGGTGACCGCGTCGACCTGGCCGCCCTTGAGGGCGTCCCGGCACTTGTCGTAGGTGTCGAAGAGCACCAGCTGGGTGGCGACGTCCTTGACGTACTGCTTGATGGTCTCCGCCGGGGTCGAGCCGGTCACCGAGCAGACCTTCTTGGTGCCGTCCTTGAAGGAGTCCGGGCCGGTGATCGCGGTGTCGTCCTTCTTCACCATGATGTTCTGGCCGGCCTCGTAGTACGGCCCCGCGAAGGCGATGCGCTCCTTGCGCTTGTCGTTGATCGTGTAGGTCGCGGCGACGAGGTCGACCGTGCCGTTCACGATGACGTCCTCGCGGACCTTCGAGGGAGCCTCGACCCACTCGATCTTGTCCTCGGGGATGCCGAGCTCCTTGACGATGATCTTCGCGACCTCGACGTCGAAGCCCTCCGGCTTGCCGGACAGGCCCTTCTGGCCGAAGCCGGGCTGGTCGAACTTGGTGCCGATCTTGATGGCCTGGGCCTTGTTGAGCCGCTCCATCGTGCTGCCGGCGGCGAACGACTTGCTCCCCGCGCCGGTGCCCTCGCTGGAACCGTCGTCGCCACCGCAGGCGGTCAGCCCGAGGGCCAGGGTCGCGGCCGCAGCGACGGCCGCCACGCGCGTGATACGCATACTCTTCTCCTTCTTCGACGAAGCCCGCCGGGGGATGGCGCGCTCCAGGTGGACGTCAGTGCGTGAGGATCTTGGAGAGGAAGTCCTTGGCCCGCGCGCTGCGCGGGTTGGCGAAGAACTCGGCCGGCGGAGCATCCTCCACGAGCTGCCCGTCGGCCATGAAGATGACGCGGTTGGCCGCGTGCCGGGCGAAGCCCATCTCGTGGGTGACCACGACCATCGTCATGCCCTCGCTGGCCAGCGAGGTCATGACCTCCAGCACCTCGCCGACCATCTCCGGGTCGAGCGCGCTGGTGGGCTCGTCGAAGAGCATGGCCTTGGGCTGCATCGCGAGCGCGCGGGCGATCGCGGCCCGCTGCTGCTGGCCGCCGGAGAGCTGCGCCGGGAACTTGTCGGCCTGGTTGGCGATGCCGACCCGGTCGAGCAGGGCCAGGGCCCGCTCGCGGACCGCCGCCGGCTTCTCCTTGCGGACCTTCACGGGGCCGAGGGTGACGTTCTCGAGGATCGTCTTGTGCGCGAAGAGGTTGAACGACTGGAAGACCATGCCGACCTCGCTGCGCAGCTTCGCGAGGGCCTTGCCCTCGGCGGGCAGCGGCTGGCCGTCGAACGTGATGGTCCCGGAGTTGATGGGCTCCAGCCGGTTGATGGTGCGGCACAGCGTCGACTTGCCGGAGCCGGAGGGGCCGATCACGACGACCACCTCTCCGCGACCGACGGAAAGTGAGACGTCGTCCAGCACGTGCAGCGGCCCGAACCACTTGTTGACCGAGTCCAGCACGATGAGCGGTTCGCCCGTCGTCACGTCGTTCACCGTCCCTGTCGTCTGCCGATCGGGGTCCGACGACCCCTGGTTGGGCAACTGTAGGCGGCGAGTTGTGGCGGAACGCAACTCAGTTGGTCACGGAGCGGTAACACCGCTCAAGATCCGCGCGTGGAGTCCGATTTCGACCCGGAAACGGGCGTCGTGGGTGGCGCCGGGTGGACACCGGCGCGATCATGTGGGGATGACCGAACCGGTACGGCTGACCCGGTACGCCCGGGGCGGGGGCTGCGCCTGCAAGATCCCGCCGGGGGAACTGGAGGCGATGGTTGCCGGGCTCGGCCCCGCGACCGGCACCGTCGACCTGCTGGTCGGGCTCGACCACGGCGACGACGCCGCGGTGGTCCGGCTCGACGAGCGGACCGGCCTCGTGAGCACCGCCGACTTCTTCACCCCGGTCGTCGACGACGCCTACGACTGGGGGCGCATCGCCGCCGCCAACGCGCTCTCCGATGTGTACGCCATGGGCGGCACCCCGCTGGTCGCGCTCAACCTGCTCTGCTGGCCACGGGACGTGCTGCCCCTGGAACTGGCCCGCGAGGTGCTGCGCGGCGGGCAGGACGTGGCGCGCGACGCCGCCTGCCACCTGGCCGGCGGGCACAGCGTCGACGACGACGGCCCGAAGTACGGGCTGGCCGTCACCGGGGTGGTACGCCCCGAGGACCTCATCACCCTGGAGGCGGGCCAGCCGGGGCTGCCGCTGTCGCTCACCAAGCCGCTGGGCGTCGGCGTGCTGAACACCCGGCACAAGGCGACCGGCGAGAGCTTCCCGCAGGCGGTCGCCTCGATGAGCGCGCTGAACCGGGACGCCGCCCGGGCCGCCGTCGCCGCGGGGATCCGCTGCGGCACCGACGTGACCGGTTTCGGTCTGCTCGGTCACGCCTCGAAGCTGGCCCGGGCCAGCGGCCTGACCGTGGCGATCGAGTCGTCGCGCGTGCCCTACCTCGACGGGGCCCGGGAGGCGGTGCGGGACGGGTACGTGAGCGGCGGGAGCCGCCGCAACCTGGACTGGGTCACCCCGTGGACGGACTTCGGCGCCGCGACGGAGGGGGAGCGACTGCTGCTGGCCGACGCCCAGACCTCCGGCGGGCTGCTGGTCGCCGGGGAGATCCCGGGCGCGCCGGTCGTCGGTGAGCTGCTGCCCCGGGGTGACCACATGGTCGTCGTCCGCTGACGCCACGACGCGCGTTGATCTCGGATTTGCGGCACCTTACCCGATAAACTGTCATCTTCCGGCTGGTCGCGGCAGGGCCACTCCAGTCAATTTTGCCCGGAATGGTCACAGACCGGTAACTTGCCCCCGGCTGAGGTCAAATGCACCGCACCATCGTCAGTAAGGCCCGGTCCGGGGCCGGTGGGACGAACGCAGCGAGGAGGCGGCATGACCGAGCTGTGGAACTGGAGAATCGACCAGGTACGACCCGTGGAGGTCTACCCGGCGTTGGCCGAGGCGCTCGGCCGGGTGGTGATGCCGCTCGCGGTCGCCGACCCGGCACGGCTGCCCGCGTACGCGGTGATCTGCGACGTCTGGCAGGCGCCGGGCGAGTTCGCGACGATCGTGGACTGCTACGGGGTGCCGGACCGGCTCTCCGAGCACGCCACCATCGCCGCCCTCGCCCGGCTGCTGGACCGCAACTGCCTGCTGCGTGACGACACGCTCGACGCCGGCCGGCACCTGCTGGTCGCCCCCGACGGGACGATCCGCCCGGTGCACTTCGACGTCCGCGAGACCGACGACGGCGAGGTGCTCAGCAACCAGCGCCTGTGCACCGAGGCCGACCCCGGCTGCCGTGGCTGGTCGCAGTGTCACCGCTCCCGCTGGGCCCCCGACACGGTCGCGCCCGCGCTCGCGGCGGCCTGACCGGCGCCCGACGCGCCGGCGCCCACCGCAGCCGGACCGGCGGCCCCGCCCCGCACCACGAGCTGGTCGAGCAGGGTCCGGGTGGCCTCGGCCACGGCGGCCACCGCCGCCTCGAACGCGGCGGCGTTGTGCGCGGCCGGCGCCCGGAAACCCGAGATCTTCCGGACGTACTGCAACGCCGCCGCCCGGACGTCGTCGTCGGTCACCTGCGGGGTGTACGGCTCACGCAGGGTCTTGATGCTCCGGCACACGGCTCCTCCTCGGTTCCGGTCGATCCGGTCGGCCCGGATACGCTGTCCTGGTCATGACTACCGCAGCGGCGGGCAGCCCGCGTACCTACCAGGTGCGGACGTACGGCTGCCAGATGAACGTGCACGACTCGGAGCGCATCTCCGGGCTGCTGGAGCAGGCCGGCTACGTCCGCGCCGCCGAGGCCGACGAGCACCCGGACGTGGTGGTGTTCAACACCTGCGCGGTGCGGGAGAACGCCGACAACCGGCTCTACGGCAACCTGGGTCATCTGCGCCCGGTCAAGGACCGGCACCCGGAGATGCAGATCGCGGTCGGCGGCTGCCTGGCCCAGAAGGACCGCGGCGACATCGTCCGCAAGGCGCCCTGGGTCGACGTGGTCTTCGGCACGCACAACATCGGCTCGCTGCCGGTGCTGCTGGAACGGGCGCGGCACAACACCGCCGCCGAGGTGGAGATCCTCGAATCCCTGGAGGTCTTCCCCTCGACGCTGCCCACCCGCCGCGAGTCGACGTACGCCGGCTGGGTGTCGATCTCGGTGGGCTGCAACAACACGTGCACGTTCTGCATCGTGCCCTCTCTGCGCGGCAAGGAGAAGGACCGCCGCCCCGGCGACATCCTCTCCGAGGTACGCGCGCTGGTCGACGAGGGCGTGCTGGAGGTGACCCTGCTCGGGCAGAACGTCAACTCCTACGGCGTCGAGTTCGGCGACCGGCTGGCCTTCGGCAAGCTGCTGCGCGCCTGCGGCGACATCGAGGGCCTGGAGCGGGTGCGCTTCACGAGCCCGCACCCGAAGGACTTCACCGACGACGTGATCGCCGCGATGGCCGAGACGCCGAACGTCTGCCACTCGCTGCACATGCCGCTGCAGTCCGGCTCCGACGCGGTGCTGCGGTCCATGCGCCGGTCGTACCGGGCCGAGCGCTACCTCGGGATCATCGAGAAGGTCCGGGCGGCGATGCCCGACGCGGCCATCACCACCGACATCATCGTGGGTTTCCCCGGCGAGACCGAGGCCGACTTCGCGCGCACCCTCGACGTGGTCCGCGAGGCCCGCTTCTCGTCGGCCTTCACGTTCCAGTACTCGAAGCGGCCCGGCACCCCGGCCGCCACCATGGAGGGCCAGCTGCCCAAGCAGGTTGTGCAGGAGCGCTACGAGCGGCTGATCGCCACGGTCGAGGAGATCACCTGGGCGGAGAACCGGAAGCTCGTGGGCGAGACCGTCGAGGTGTTGGTGGCCGTCGGCGAGGGGCGCAAGGACGAGCGCACCGGCCGGATGTCCGGCCGGGCGCGCGACGGGCGTCTCGTGCACTTCGAGGCCGGCTCCCTCGCGGGGCAGATCCGGCCCGGCGACATCCTGCACACCACCGTCACGTACGCCGCCCCGCACCACCTCAACGCCGACGGCGAGCCGCTGGCCCACCGCCGTACGCGGGCCGGCGACGCGGCCGAGGCGGGTCGCGCGCCGCGTACGCCCGGGGTGCTGCTCGGGCTGCCCACGGTCGGCGCCCCCGCCGCGGTGCCGGCGCCCACCTCGGGCTGCGCGGCGCACTGACCCAGGCCTGACGCGGTCGATCGCGGGGCGAGACACGCCGGAGCCCCGGTCCCGCCAGGGGACCGGGGCTCCGGCGTAACCGTTCTCAGGTCAGCTGGACTGCTCGGCGAGCTGCAGGAACTGCCGCTTCGAGGCGAGCGCCTGCTCGGCCTCGCGGATCCGGCGGGCGTCGCCGGCCGCCTGCGCCCGGGCCAGCCGCTCCTCGGCCTCGGCCACCTGCGCGCGCATCTGGGCCAGCAGCGGGCTGTCCTCCTTGGAGGTCCGCCGCCAGGCCGAGTCCATCACCTCGCGGACCTTCTCGTCGACGGCCCGCAGCCGGCGCTCCAGCCCGGCGGCCGCCTCGCGCGGCACCCGGCCGGCCTCGTGCCACTGCGCCTGGATGTCCCGCAGCCTCGCCTGGGCGCCCTTGGGGTCACCGTCGACGTCCAGCGCCTCCGCCTCGGCCAGCAGCGCCTGCTTGCGCTCCAGGTTGGCCCGCTGCTCGTTGTCCCGAGCGGAGAAGACCTCGCTGCGGCGGGTGAAGAACTCATCCTGCGCGGCCCGGAACCGTTCCCACAGCCGCTGCTCGGCCTCCTTGGACGCCCGCGGCGCGGCCTTCCACCGCGTCATCAGGTCCTTGAGCTGGTTGGCGGTGACCGCCCAGTCGGTGGAGTCCTTGAGCTTCTCGGCCTCGGTGACCAGCTCCTCCTTCACCGACTGCGCCTGCTTGCGCTGCGCGTCGAGGGAGGCGAAGTGGGCGCCCCGGCGGCGGGTGAAGCCGTCACGGGCCGCGGCGAACCGCTTCCACAGCTCCCCGTCGGTCTTCTTGTCGACGCCCCGGATGGTCTTCCACTCGTCGAGGATCTCCTTGAGCCGGTCCCCGGCGGTCTTCCAGCCGGTCGACTCGGCGGCCAGCTTCTCGGCCTCCTCGACCAGGGCCGTCTTGCGGGCCAGGGCCTCGCTGCGGGCGGCGTCCCGGGCCGCGCGGGCCTCACCGGCCTTCTCCTCGGCCGTCGCGGCCAACCGGTCCAGGCGTGCCGCCAGCGCGTCGATGTCGCCCACCACGTGCGCCTCGGCCAGCGAGGCCCGGATCCGGCGGATCGTGCTCAGCGAGTGCCCGGCATCGGCCGCTCCCGAGTTGAGCCGGGCCTCGGTGAGGTCCACCTCGGTGACCAGGTCGGCGAAGCGGCGCGCGAAGTGGGCCAGCCCCTCCTCCGGTGCTCCTGCCTGCCAGGATCCGACCACCCGCTCGCCCTCGGCGGTCTTGACGTACACGGTGCCGTCCGCGTCCACCCGTCCGAAGGCAGTCCAGTCGCTCATGTGCCCATCCTCGTTCTCCCGGCGTCGGGAGAGCAGTATCCCGATCGCCGCCACGGCGCAGCCAAGTTTCTCCCCGGCATTGTCACAGGTCCGACCCCGTCCCCGTCGAGCGCCTATCGCCGACCGTGACCATACGGTGTCCTAGCGCCCGGATGACCGGATCGGCGCACAGTCGCACCGCGGCGTCCCGCTACCGTGAACGGGTGCCACTGGTCGCCGCCGCCGTCTGCCCGCATCCGCCCCTGCTCGTGCCCGAGGTGGCCGGCGCCGCCGCGCCGGAACTCGACGACCTCCGCGCCGCCTGCGACACCGCCGTGACCCGCCTCCTCGCCGCCGCGCCGGAGGTCGTGGTGCTCGTCGGTGACGGGCCGGTCACGGGCTGGATCCGGCCACCGGCAACGGGTTCGCTGCAACCGTGGGGCGTGGACCTCGACGTGCCGCTCGACCCCGCGCAGCCCGACCGGGGCGCCGTCCTGCCGCTGAGCCTCACCGTGGGCGCGTGGCTGCTGGCCCGGCACGGCGCCGCGGCACCGCCGGCCGCCGTCCAGGTCGCGGCGGACACCGACCCGACAGCCGTACGCGACCTCGGCGCACAGGTCGTCGCGCAGCGGGCCGCGCTGCTCGTGCTCGGGGACGGGTCGGCCTGCCGCGGCGAGAAGTCGCCCGGCTACCAGGATCCGCGCGCCGAGCCGTACGACTCGATGGTCGCCGCGGCCCTGGCCGGCGCGGACGCCGACGCCCTGCTCGGCCTCGACGCGGCGGTCTCCGCGGAGCTGAAGGTCGCCGGCCGGGCGCCGTGGCAGGTGCTCGCCGCGGCGGCCCGGGCCACCGGCGGGGACTGGCGCGGCGAGCTGCACTACGACGCCGCCCCGTACGGCGTTGCTTACTTCGTGGCCACCTGGGAACCGGCGTGACCGGCGCGAACGGCGGCCCGCCGCCCGATTTCGGCGACCGCCCGCCGGCCGGAACGGTCGTGGCCGTGGTGGGGCCCACCGCGGCCGGCAAGTCCGCCCTGAGCATCGCGCTCGCGCACGCCCTCGACGGCGAGGTGGTCAACGCGGACTCGATGCAGCTGTACCGGGGCATGGACATCGGCACCGCGAAACTCACGCCGGCCGAGCGCGACGGGGTGCCGCACCATCTGCTGGACATCTGGGACGTGACCGAACCGGCCAGCGTCGCCGAGTACCAGCGGCTGGCCCGCGAGGCCGTCGACGGCATCCTGGCCCGTGGACGGGTGCCGCTGCTGGTCGGTGGGTCCGGGCTGTACGTCCGGGCGGTGCTGGAACGGTTCGAGTTCCCCGGCACCGACCCGGCCCTGCGCGAGCGGCTGGAGCGGGAACTGGCCGAGGCGGGCCCCGCCCCCCTGTACGCGCGGCTGCGCGCCGCCGACCCGTCCGCCGCCGCCGGCATCCTGCCCGGCAACGGCCGGCGGATCGTCCGGGCGCTGGAGGTCATCGAGCTGACCGGCGCGCCGTTCACCGCCTCGCTCCCGGAACCCACGCCGTACTACCCGTCAGTGCAGGTCGGCGTCGACCTGGACACGGCGACGCTGGACGAGCGCATCGCCCGGCGGGTCGACCGCATGTGGGACGACGGGCTGGTCGCCGAGACGCGCGAACTGGTCGGCCGGGGCCTGCCCGCCGGGCGTACGGCCAGCCGGGCCCTCGGCTACCAGCAGGTCCTGCGCTTCCTCGCCGGGGAGCTGACCGAAACCGAGGCCTACGAGGAGACGATCCGGGCGACCCGGCGTTTCGTCCGGCGCCAGCGGTCCTGGTTCCGGCGGGACGCGCGGATCCACTGGCTCGACTCCACCGACCCGCAGGCCCTGGTCGCCGATGCCCTGCGGCTCGCCACGGCCACTGCGGGATGATGGAGGGTGTGGAGTTCACCAAGGGGCACGGCACCGGCAACGACTTCGTGATCCTGCCCGACCCGGACGGGGCGCTCGACCTCACGCCCGGCCTGGTCGCCGCGCTCTGCGACCGGCGGCGGGGAATCGGCGCGGACGGGGTGCTTCGGGTCGTACGGTCCGCGAAGCACCCGGACAGCGCAGCCCTCGCCGGTGAGGCCGAATGGTTCATGGACTACTGGAACGCCGACGGCTCGTACGCCGAGATGTGCGGCAACGGCGCCCGGGTCTTCGTCCGGTACCTGCTCGACACGGGGCTCGCCACGCCCGACGGCGCGACGCTGCCGGTCGCGACCCGGTCCGGCGTCGTACGCGCGCGCGTCGACGGGGACATCATCGCCGTCGAGATGCGCCGCCCCCGGCTGTACGACGGCTCCACGGCGGCCCTGGGCGGTCTCACCCTGGCCGGCACCGCCGTGGACGTGGGCAACCCGCACCTGGTCTGCCCGCTGCCGGTGGGGCTCGACCTCGGCGGGCTGGACCTCACCCGGGCGCCGGACGTCGACCCGGCGGTGTTCCCGGCCGGGGTCAACGTCGAGTTCACGGTCCCCGGGTCGCCCGTCGACGGGGCCGACGAACACGTGCTGATGCGCGTCTACGAGCGCGGCTCTGCCGAGACGCTGTCCTGCGGCACGGGCACCTGCGCGGTGGCCGCCGTGGCCCTGCGGGACGCGGGCCGGGACACCGGGGTGGTGGCGGTCGACGTACCGGGCGGACGCGTCACCGTGACGGTCACCGAGGACGGGTGCTGGCTGGCCGGCCCCGCCGTGCTGGTAGCGACGGGCACGATAACCCCGACCGCCCTCCCCACCGCCCGGCCCGCGTAACCCACCGCCCTGCCCGCGTAACCCACCACCCTGCCCGGCTCGCTCTCCGCGCCCCCTCCACCCCGTCGATCATGCACTTGTGGTGGGCGGTTAGCGACCATATGCGCATTTTGCCCACCACCACAACTGCATGATCGACGGGGTGGAGGGCGGGGAGGGCGGTGTCACCGGGCTGGGCGGGTCACCCCGGCAGCTTGATCGACACCACATCGTTGATGTAGCGGTATCCCAGGCGCGGTAACCCCGCAACTTCAGCGAAACGGAGTCGATCAAGGCCTGAGCGCGGACCCCGCCACCCCTCCACCCCGCCGATCTTGCACTTTCGGCCCTTGATTTGCCCGGTATCACACCCTTTGCCGGGGCACAAAGTGCAAGATCGCGGGGGCCGGGGGCGGGGCCCCGCGCGGCCCGGGTCAGGGCCGGGGTCAGGGGGTGGCGGAGGCTTCGGCGGCGATCTCGGGCAGGTCGGCCGGGCCGGGGTCGGCGGCGGGTACGGGGGACGGGTTCTGCGCGGCGGCGCGTACGGCGGCGGCGACCGCCGGCGCGACCCGGGCGTCGAACACGCTCGGCACGATCACCGTCGGGTTGATCTTGTCCTCGCCGACGACGTCCGCGATGGCCCGGGCCGCCGCGATCGCCATCTCCTCGGTGAACTCCTCGGCGTGCGCGTCGAGCATGCCGCGGAACACGCCGGGGAAGGCCAGCACGTTGTTGATCTGGTTGGGCTGGTCCGACCGGCCGGTGGCGACCACCGCGGCGTACTTGCGGGCCTCCCGCGGGTCGACCTCCGGGTCGGGGTTGGCCAGCGCGAACACGATCGCGTCCTTGGCCATGTTCGCGATGTCCTCGCCGGTGAGCAGGTTCGGGGCGCTCACGCCGATGAACACGTCCGCGTCGCGGACGGCTCCGGCCAGGTCGCCGGAGTAGTTCTCCTTGTTGGTGTTCTCGGCCAGCCACTGCCAGGCCGAGTTCAGCCCCTCCTGGCCGCGGTGCAGGGCACCCTGCCGGTCGTACGCGATGATGTCGCCCACGCCCTGGCGCAGCAGCAGCTTCATGATCGCGGTGCCGGCCGCGCCGGCGCCGGAGACGACCACCCGGACGTCCGAGAGCTGCTTGCCCACCACGCGCAGCGCGTTGGTGAGCGCGGCCAGCACGCAGATCGCGGTGCCGTGCTGGTCGTCGTGGAAGACCGGGATGTCCAGCGCCTCGCGCAGCCGGGCCTCGATCTCGAAGCAGCGCGGCGCCGCGATGTCCTCCAGGTTGATCCCGCCGTACGCCGGGGCGATCGCCTTGACGATCGACACGATCTCGTCGGTGTCCTGGGTGTCGAGCACCACCGGCCAGGCGTCCACCCCGCCGAAGCGCTTGAACAGCGCCGCCTTGCCCTCCATGACCGGCAGCGCGGCGGCCGGGCCGAGGTTGCCCAGGCCGAGCACGGCAGAGCCGTCGCTGACCACGGCGACCGTGTTGCGCTTGATGGTGAGCCGCCGGGCGTCGGCCGGGTTCTCGGCGATGGCCTGGCAGACCCGGGCCACCCCCGGGGTGTACGCACGGGACAGCTCGTCGCGGGTCCGCAGCGCGACCTTCGAGCTCACCTCGATCTTGCCGCCGAGGTGCAGCAGGAACGTCCGGTCGGAGACCTTGCGGACGTCGACCCCGTCGAGCGCGCTGATCGCCTGGACGACCTGGTCGGCGTGGCTGGCGTCGGCGGTGTCGCAGGTGAGGTCGACCAGCACGTGGGTCGGGTCGGAGTCGACCACGTCCAGCGCGGTCACGATCGCGCCGGCCTCCCCGACGGAGGTGGTCAGCCGCCCGATCGACGAGGCGTCCGCCGGTACGGCGATCCGGATCGTGATCGAGAATCCGGCACTCGGGAGTCGGGTGATGGCCACAGGTTCCCTCCGTCAACGCTGAGCGGCTCGACTCGCATTTCTACTCGCCTGCCGAGGTCGCCCGGCATCCGACCCCGCTACCGACCGGTACGGACGGCGGGCATATCACAGGTGCGTCGGGCGTTGTCACATGACAGGATTGCTCGGTACCCGACAGAACGGACAGGAGATCGGTTTGCGCGACCAGGACACCGTCGTCTTCCCCTTCGAGGATGAGGAGCTCGAGGCCACCACCGGTGAGCTCGAGCTGTCGGAGCGGCAGGCGCTACGGCGGGTCCCCGGCCTCTCCACCGAGCTCACCGACATCACCGAGGTCGAGTACCGCCAGCTCCGCCTGGAGCGGGTGGTGCTGGTCGGCGTCTGGACCGAGGGCACGCAGAGCGACGCGGAGAACTCGCTCGTCGAGCTGGCGGCGCTGGCCGAGACGGCCGGCTCGCAGGTGCTCGAGGGGCTCATCCAGCGGCGCAACCGGCCCGACCCGGCGACGTACATCGGCCGGGGCAAGGTAGACGACCTGGGCTCCGTGGTGCTCGCCACCGGCGCCGACACCGTGATCTGCGACGGGGAGCTGTCCCCGTCCCAGCTGCGCAACCTGGAACAGCGCACCAAGGTCAAGGTGGTCGACCGGACGGCGCTGATCCTGGACATCTTCGCCCAGCACGCCAAGAGCAAGGAAGGTAAGGCGCAGGTCGAGCTGGCCCAGCTGGAGTACCTGCTGCCGCGCCTGCGCGGTTGGGGCGAGACGCTGTCCCGGCAGACCGGTGGTAGCGCCCGCGTCGGCGGCGCCGGCGGCGGCGTGGGTCTGCGCGGTCCCGGTGAGACGAAGCTGGAGACCGACCGGCGCCGGATCCGCACCCGGATCGCGCGGCTGCGCCGCGAGATCAAGGGCATGCGGACGGTACGCCAGACCAAGCGCGCCCGGCGCACCCGCAACGCGGTGCCGGCCGTGGCCATCGCCGGCTACACGAACGCCGGCAAGTCGAGCCTGCTCAACCGGCTGACCGGGGCGGGCGTGCTGGTGGAGAACGCGCTGTTCGCCACCCTCGACCCGACCACCCGTCGGGCCACCACCGACGACGGGCGGGTCTACACGCTCTCCGACACCGTCGGCTTCGTCCGGCACCTGCCGCACCAGATCGTCGAGGCGTTCCGCTCGACGCTGGAGGAGGTCGCCGACTCCGACCTGGTGGTGCACGTCGTCGACGGCACCCATCCGGACCCGGAGGAGCAGGTCCGCGCGGTCCGGGAGGTGCTCGCCGAGGTGGGCGCCGACCGCCTGCCCGAGCTGCTGGTGGTCAACAAGACCGACGCGACGGACGAGGAGACCCTGCTGCGGCTCAAGCGGCTGTGGCCGGACGCCGTCTTCGTCTCCGCGCACTCGGGCCGGGGCGTCGACGAGCTGCGGGCGACCATCGAGGCGCGGCTTCCGCGCCCCGCCGTGGAGGTCCGGGCGGTCGTGCCGTACGACCGGGGTGAGCTGGTGGCCCGTGTGCACCGCATCGGCGAGGTGCTCGGCACCGCCCACCTGCCGGAGGGCACCCGGCTGCACGTCCGGGTGAACGAGGCGCTCGCCGCCGAGCTGGCTCCCTACCGGGAGGGGCGCACGGTCACCCCGTCGTGACCGAAGCCGGCGTCACCCGGCGGAAACCCGTGGCATGCGACACTTGCGCAATGCGCCGCGCTGTTTCTTCGGTCACGGTCGCCCTCGGACTCGTCGGGGCGACCGTGGCGCTCACCGGAGTCGCCCTCGCGGCGCCCGCCCCGGCCGCTCCCGCCCCCGCCGAGCCCACGCCCGGCAAGAAGCGGTGCGCGATCGCCGACGACAAGCTGCGCGAGCTGTCCGGGCTGGTGGCCACGAAGAGCGGGTACGTCGTCGTCAACGACGGCACCGAGATCGAGGCGCGCAAGCGGGTCTTCTTCCTCGACTCCAAGTGCGAGGTCAGCAAGAACGTGCGCTACTCCGGCGGGGGGCCGCTCGACACGGAGGACCTGGCGCTCTCGCCGGACGGCAAGACGCTGTGGATCGCCGACACGGGCGACAACGTCACCTCGAAGACGCGCCGCGAGCGGGTGGCCGTCTGGACGATGCCGCTCACCGGCGCCAAGCAGCCGGTGCTGCACCGTCTCTCGTACCCGGAGAAGAAGCCGCACGACGCGGAGGCGCTGCTCGTCGGCGACGACAACGTGCCGCTGATCATTACGAAGGTGACGTCGGGCAAGGCGGAGATCTACCGCCCGTCGGGGGCACTCAAGAACGGCGACACCGATCCGGTGCCCATGGAGAAGGTCGGCGACATCTCGCTGCCGAAGACCGAGACGGAGAATCCGCTCAACACCTTCGGGCGGGTCGCCATCACCGGCGCCGCCCGTTCGCCCGACGGCAACCGGGTGGTGCTGCGGACGTACGCCGACGCCTTCGAGTTCGACGTCACGGGCGGCGACATCGTCGCGGCGCTCACCACGGGCAAGCCCCGGGTGACCCCGTTGACCGACCCGTTCGGCGAGGCGATCGCCTACACGCCGGACGGCAAGACCTTCCTCACGGTGTCCGACGCCGGTCAGCCCGGCAACGAGGAGCCGGTCGAGATCCTGAGCTACACCCCGTCCACGACCGGGGCTGCGCCGGTCGCCGAGGACGGGGCGGCCAAGCCGGCGGCGGACCGGTCGTGGTTCGACACCCTCAGCCTCCAGGACATCACGTACCTCATCGGCGCGGTGGGCGTGGTCGGCGCGCTGCTCGTGGGCGCGGGCATCGTCGGCATCCTCCGGGCGCGGCGCCGGCCGGCCAGCGACGCGTCCGACGGCCCGGACCGCGATGACGACCTGGCCGGCGGCCGTACGGACGAGGACTTCCCGGGTGCCGACCGGCCCCGGAGCGGTGTCTACGGCGGCGCTCCGGCCGGTGGTGGTGTCTACGGCGGCGCCCCGGCGGGTGGCGGCGTCTACGGCGGCGGCCCGGGTCGTGGCGGCGCCGCTCCGGCGGGTGGCGGCGCGGGTCGTGGTGGCGCTCCGGCCGGTGGCGGCGTCTACGGCGGCGGCCGTCCGGCCGGCGGCTCGGGCGGTGTCTACGGCGGTGGCCGGCCCGCCGGCGGTGGCTCGGGTGGCCGGCCCGCCGCGGGTGGCGGGGGTGGCCGGCCGGGCGCCGGTGGTGGCGGCGTCTACGGCGGTGGCGGGCGGCCTCCGGCCGCGGGACGCCCCGGCGACGGTGGGCACGGTGGCGGCCAGCCCGGCGGCGGTGGCGTCTATGGCGGCGGGCGGGCGGAACCGCCGCGCCGGGGCGGGCCGGAGCCGGACTACCGGGGGCAGCGCGGTCGCCGCCGCGAGGAGGACGTGGACCCGTACGGCCAGTATCCGGGCGGCGGCCGCTCCTACCGCGGCGACCGTTACTGACGGCCCGGGTCGCGGCGCGCGTCGGCGTCGCGGCGCCCGCCCACACGGAACGCGGGTGACCACCCCTCGGGTGGCCACCCGCTCCGACTGTCAGATGCGGCGCAGCACGGCCACGACCCGGCCCATGATGGTGGCGTCGTCGCCCGGGATCGGGTCGAACGCCGGGTTCTGCGGCATGAGCCACACGTGCCCGTCCCGGCGACGGTAGGTCTTGACGGTCGCCTCACCGTCGAGCATGGCCGCGACGATGTCACCGGACTCGGCGTTGGGCTGCTGCCGGACCACGACCCAGTCGCCGTCGCAGATCGCCGCGTCGAGCATCGAGTCGCCCTTGACCTGGAGCATGAAGACCTCGCCCTCGCCCACCAGCTCGCGGGGGAGGGGGAACACGTCCTCCACGGCCTGCTCGGCGAGGATCGGGCCACCGGCGGCGATCCGGCCCAGCATCGGCACGTACGCCGGGGTGGGGCGCTGCGAGCGGCTCAGCTCGTCGTCGATCACATCGCTCGGCGCGCGGACGTCGACCGCGCGTGGGCGGTTGGGGTCGCGGCGCAGGAAGCCCTTCTTCTCCAGCTCCTTGAGCTGGTAGGCGACGCTGGACGGCGACACCAGCCCGACCGCCTCGCCGATCTCGCGGACGCTCGGCGGGTAGCCGTGCCGCTCCACCCACGTGCGGATGAACTCGAGGATCCGGCGCTGCCGGGCCGTCAGGTCGACCGTCGCCGGGTCGGGAAAGGCGCTGACCACCGGGGTGACCGGGCGCACGGCGGGCTGGCCCGTCCGGCTGCGCGCGGCGCCCCTGCGCCGAGTGGCCGGCGGACCCGCCTCGGCGATCTGCTGCGGGTTCGTCGGCCGGCTGGCCCGGTCCTCGGTCACGTCCGTCCTCCCTGTCGGCGCTGGGTGCCCCCGGCCGCCCGTGGTGCGCGCGTGTTGCCGGTGTGCGTGGTTGCGGCGGTTCCGCCGCGACCGGTTGTTCCTGACCGTATAGGTGAGATCGGTCATTTTCAAACATCTGTACGACCTGTCACCGGCGTGTCGCGGGGAAAAGTCGATTGTTCGTACTCCCGTTCTGATAAATGGTACGTCGGTTGGCACGCCTGTTCGAAGGGTCGTCGCCCCGGCCGTCCATCCGGCGGACGGTCGGAAGCGTCGGCCGGACGACCGGTAACCGGGTGCGGGCCCGCCCGTTGGGCTCTCCGGCGGGCCGGTCGGCCACGTCGGTGACCGGGTCGGGCGGGGCGGGTCCGGGCGGGTTGCGGGAGTGACACGCGGGACACGCCGTCAACTTGACCGAGGTCCGCTGGCGGCATACGGTCGACCCCTAGATGTAGTAGTCACACGGGCGTAAGTTGCCCATAGGTTGGGTCCGACTACCGACCGCACTCCCGTACGGTGACACGGCGGGCGGTCACCGGAAGGTGGCGCCGCCGGTTCGACCGTGCCCGGGAGCGCCCGGTGCGGCCGCAGTCGATCGAGGAGGTCAGCGATGCGGTGTCCCTACTGCCGGCATGCCGACTCCCGGGTGGTCGACTCGCGGGAGGCCGACGACGGCCAGCTCATCCGGAGGCGGCGGTCCTGCCCGGAGTGCGGCAAGCGGTTCACCACGGTGGAGGAGGCCGTCCTCGCGGTGGTCAAGCGCAGCGGGGTGACCGAGCCGTTCAGCCGGACGAAGATCATCGGCGGGGTGCGCAAGGCGTGCCAGGGCCGGCCCGTGGACGACGACTCGCTGGCGCTGCTGGCCCAGCGCGTCGAGGAGACGGTCCGGGCCAAGGGGGCCGCCGAGATCCCCAGCCACGAGGTGGGGCTGGCCATCCTGGGCCCGCTGCGGGACCTGGACGAGATCGCGTACCTGCGGTTCGCCAGCGTCTACCGGTCTTTCGACTCGCTCGCCGACTTCGAACGCGAGATCGAGTCGCTGCGGGCCGCGGCGCGCGCCCGGGAGAACGGCGCCGCCGGCGCGGTCGAGGCCGCCGGCCGTACCAATTGATCTTTTCGGTTTTCTGACAGTTTGTTTTGGGACGCGCGGTGGGTGACCGCGCAGACGAGGGGGGCGACGGCGTGACAACGAGCAGGTCGCGGAGCAAGGCAGGCGCGGGCCTGAAGGTCGAGCGGGTCTGGACGACGGAGGGGGTCCACCCGTACGACGAGGTCACCTGGGAGCGCCGGGACGTCGTGATGACGAACTGGCGGGACGGCTCGATCAACTTCGAGCAGCGCGGGGTGGAGTTCCCGGAATCGTGGAGCGTCAACGCGGCGAACATCGTGACCACCAAGTACTTCCGGGGCGCGGTGGGGACCCCGGAGCGGGAGTGGTCGCTCCGGCAGCTCATCGACCGGGTGGTCACCACCTACCGGACCGCCGGCGAGGAGTACGGCTACTTCGCCAGCCCGGCGGACGCCGAGGTCTTCGCCCACGAGCTGACCTGGATGCTGCTGCACCAGGTGTTCAGCTTCAACTCGCCGGTGTGGTTCAACGTGGGCACGCCGTCGCCGCAGCAGGTCAGCGCGTGCTTCATCCTGGCCGTCGACGACTCGATGGACTCGATCCTCGACTGGTACAAGGAGGAGGGGCTGATCTTCAAGGGCGGCTCCGGCTCCGGGGTGAACCTGTCCCGGATCCGCTCCTCGAAGGAGCTGCTCTCCTCCGGCGGCACCGCGTCCGGCCCGGTGAGCTTCATGCGCGGCGCGGACGCCTCCGCGGGCACCATCAAGTCCGGCGGCGCCACCCGGCGGGCCGCCAAGATGGTCATCCTCGACGTGGACCACCCCGACATCGAGGAGTTCGTGGTCACCAAGGCGCGCGAGGAGGACAAGATCCGCGCGCTGCGGGACGCCGGCTTCGACATGGACCTCGGTGGCGCCGACATCGTCAGCGTCCAGTACCAGAACGCCAACAACTCGGTTCGCGTCTCCGACGAGTTCATGACCGCGGTGGAGAACGGCGGCAGCTTCGACCTGCGCGGCCGGCTCGACGGCGCGGTGATCGAGTCGATCGACGCGAAGAAGCTGTTCCGCACCATCTCCCAGGCCGCCTGGGAGTGCGCCGACCCCGGCCTCCAGTACGACGACACGATCAACGACTGGCACACCTGCCCGGAGACCGGGCGGATCACCGCGTCGAACCCGTGCTCGGAGTACCTGCACCTGGACAACTCCTCGTGCAACCTCGCCTCGCTCAACCTCATGAAGTTCCTCCGCGCCGACGGTGGCTTCGAGGTGGAGAAGTTCGTCAAGTCGGTCGAGCTGGTCATCACCGCGATGGACATCTCGATCTGCTTCGCCGACTTCCCCACCGAGAAGATCGGTGAGACCACCCGCGCGTACCGGCAGCTGGGCATCGGCTACGCCAACCTCGGCGCGCTGCTGATGGCGTCCGGCCTGCCGTACGACTCGGAGCAGGGCCGGTCGCTCGCCGCGGCGATCACCTCGCTGATGACCGGCACCGCGTACCGCCGCTCGGCCGAGCTGGCCGGCATCGTGGGCGCGTACGACGGCTACGCCCGCAACGCCGAGCCCCACAAGAGGGTCATGCGCAAGCACGCCGCCGCCAACGACGAGATCAAGCCGACCGGCACGGTGGCGACCGCCGTCCAGCGTGAGGCCACGAAGCAGTGGACCCTCGGCAACAAGGTCGGCGAGAAGAACGGCTGGCGGAACTCGCAGGCCAGCGTCCTCGCGCCGACCGGCACCATCGGCCTCATGATGGACTGCGACACCACCGGCGTGGAGCCGGACCTGGCGCTGGTCAAGTTCAAGAAGCTGGTCGGCGGCGGCTCGATGCAGATCGTCAACCAGACCGTGCCGCGCGCCCTGCGCAGCCTCGGCTACCCGGAGGAGCAGGTCGAGGCGATCGTCGAGCACATCGCCGACCACGGCCACGTCGTGGACGCCCCCGGCCTGAAGCCGGAGCACTACGCGGTGTTCGACTGCGCCATGGGCGAGCGCTCGATCGCGCCGATGGGGCACGTGCGGATGATGGCTGCCGTCCAGCCGTTCATCTCGGGCGCCATCTCCAAGACGGTCAACATGCCGGAGCAGGCCACCGTCGAGGACGTCGAGAAGATCTACTTCGAGGGCTGGAAGCTCGGCCTCAAGGCGCTCGCAATCTACCGCGACAACTGCAAGGTCGGCCAGCCGCTGTCGGCGGCCAAGCCGAACAAGGCGACCGCCGAGACGTCCACCGAGGCCAAGCCGGCCGAGGTGGAGCGGGTCGTCGAGAAGGTCGTCGAGTACCGGCCGGTGCGCAAGCGGCTGCCGAAGAAGCGTCCCTCGGAGACGATCTCCTTCTCGGTCGGCGGCGCCGAGGGCTACCTCACCGCGTCGTCCTACCCGGACGACGGCCTCGGCGAGGTCTTCCTCAAGATGTCGAAGCAGGGCTCCACCCTCGCCGGCGTGATGGACGCCTTCTCGGTGGCCATCTCCATCGGTCTCCAGTACGGCGTCCCGCTGGAGACGTACGTCAGCAAGTTCACCAACATGCGCTTCGAGCCGGCCGGCATGACCGACGACCCGGACGTGCGGATGGCGGCCTCGGTGATGGACTACATCTTCCGTCGGCTGGCGCTGGACTTCCTGCCGTACGACCGCCGCGCGGAGCTGGGCATCTTCACCGCCAAGGAGCGGGCCGCCCAGCTCCAGGCCGAGGCGGAGGCGGAGGCGAGCGGTGCGGACCTCACCGCGATGGCCGCCTCCGCCCCGGTCGAGGCCCGGCCGGAGGAGCCGAAGACCGGCCCGGTCGCCCAGCCGGCGGAGGAGACCGCCGACATCGTGGCCGCGAAGCCGGCGCCGTCGGTGGGTTCCAGCACCGAACTGCTGGAGGCCGTGATGGGCAAGGCCGCCGACGCGCCGCTCTGCTTCACCTGCGGTACGAAGATGCGCCCCGCCGGTAGCTGCTACGTCTGCGAGGGCTGCGGCTCCACCAGCGGCTGCAGCTGACGTACGCGCAACACCCGGGCTGCCCCGGTCTCCACGTCGGAGACCGGGGCAGCTGCCGTCGGGGCTATGTCGCGGAGGCCGGCTGACGCAGCGGCGCCCACGCGACGGCACCTCACGCGAGCGTGATGCCTCAGAGGCATAAATATGACTGTGAGGCATCACGCTCGTCGCGGACATCGCCCGCCGCCGTGACACGCCAAGCCCCGGGACAGGCCGGTCAGGGCTGCGCGAACAGCGGACCGTAGTTCGCGCGGAACATCTTCTCGCCGAGGTGACGCATCACCGCGTCGCGCAGCACCGGCGCGAGGCCCGCGGCCCGGTCCCGGCGGTGCGTCTGGCCCAGCACCCAGTCGGTACGCGGGCGGCGGCGCGCCTCGTACGCGCGCAGCGCCTCGGCGACGGTCCCGGCCGTGGTGAGCGCGTCGGCCAGCACGATGGCGTCCTCCAGGGCCATGGCGGCGCCCTGAGCCATGTTCGGTGAGGTGGCATGCGCGGCGTCGCCCACCAGCAGGACCGGCCCGCGCGACCAGGAGTCGAGGACGACCTCCTGGTTGGGGCCGGCGTGCAGCGTGCTGCCGTCGGCGTCGAGGGCGTCGACCATCGCGGCGACGGGCGCGGGGAACGTGGCCCGCAGGTCCCCGCGCCAACCCGGCCGGTCGGCCACCGCGCCGTCGTTGTAGTAGCAGTACGTCTGGTCCGAGCTGACCGGGATCGTGAGGAACTGGATGCCGCGCCCCAGCAGCACGGACCAGACCGGGTCGTCGTCGACGCGGGGCGCGAGCCAGCGGTACGCGTACTGGCCGAGGGACCGGGTGCCCGTGCCGTCGAAGGCGAGCCGCCGCACCGCCGAGTTCACCCCGTCCGCGCCGATCACCAGGTCGTACCGCTCGGCGGCGCCGTCGTCGAACTCGACGGCGACCCGCTCGCCCTCCCGCACGACGGCGACCGGCTGGCGGCCCCACCGGATCGGAGCGTCCCCGACGCCAGCGAGCATCGCCCGGTGCAGCGCAGCCCGCGGGAGCGAGACGCACGGCCCGACGCCGTCCCACAGCGCGGTCACGTCGATGTCGAACAGGCGACGGGCACGCTGGTTGGCGCTGCGTTGCCGCCCGATCGGCACGGCGACGTCGGCGACCGGCTCCCACAGCCCCAGCACGCCCAGCGCCCGGGTCGCGTTGCCGGTGAGGTAGATGCCCGCGCCGGAATCGGCGGCTCCGCTCGTCCGTTCGACGAGGTCGACCGTCGCGCCCCAGTCCCGCAGGGCGTGCCACGCCGCCAGGCCGGCGACGCCGCCACCGACGATCAGTACCCGGATGCCTGCGCCCCGCACGATAAGTTCCTCCCCGAAGTCTGCCCGCCGGTCGGCGCGCCACCGCGCCCCGTTCCGGCCGACGCCGCACTCTACGAGCCGGCGGGGGCGGCTCACGGCGTCCGGGTGACGTCCCGTGAGACGCGGCACGAACGTCGCGTCCGTCACGTCGTGCCCTGCGTCACGCCGCCGGGAAGGCGGATCGACGACCATCGGGGGCATGACGATCGCCGCCACCTACGCCGACTTCGCCGCCCGCGAGCTGCGCGGGGTGTCACCCGCGTACGAGCGGCTCGCGCTCGCCGTCGCCGGCGACGACGACCTGCTCGCCCTCATCGGCGCGCTGCCGCCCGCCAAGCGGCAGCCGAACCTGCTGTTCGGTGTCGTACGGCTGCTCGGCGGCCCGGTCGAGGACCCGGCGGCGTTCCACGACTTCGCGGTGGCGAACTGGCCGGCCATCGAGGCGCAGATGCGCGTGCGGGCCACGCAGACGAACGAGGCCGGCCGGTGCGCCGTCCTGCTGCCCGCGCTGGCCCGGCTGCCGCAGCCGCTCGCGCTGCTGGAGGTCGGCGCGTCCGCCGGTCTGTGCCTCTATCCCGACCGGTACGCCTACCGGTACGGCGACCACCGGCTCGGCGACGGCGGCCCGGTCCTCGACTGCGCGGCCGAGGGCCTCACCCCACCCACCCGGCTGCCCGACGTGGTCTGGCGGGCCGGGCTGGACCTCAACCCGCTCGACGTGACCGACGGCGCCGACGTCGCGTGGCTGGAGGCTCTCATCTGGCCCGAGCACACCCACCGCCGCGAGCGCCTGCGGGCCGCGGCGGCCGTCGCCGCGGCCGAGCCGCCGCTGCTGGTACGCGGTGACCTGGTGGACGACCTGCCGGCGCTGGCCGCGCAGGCGCCGGCCGGCGCGACGCTCGTGGTGTTCCACACCGCGGTGCTCTACCAGGTGCCGCCGCCACGGCGGGACGCCTTCGTCGACCTCGTGCGGACCCTCCCCGGCCACTGGATCGCCAACGAGGACCCGGACGTGCTGCGCCACGACGGGCTGCCGGAGCCGCCGAACGGGGCCATGCACAACGTGCTCGCCCTGGACGGGACGCCCCTGGCCTGGACCCGCGGCCACGGTCAGGCGATGGTCTGGTTCGGCTGACGCCGGGACGCCTGCTCAGCGCTGGTGGCGGAGCAGGACCACGCCGTTGCCGAAGACCCGCGTCTCGACCAGGCGCAGGTCGATGCGCTCGTCCCGCTCGGGGAAGAGCGGGCGGCCCCGGCCGAGCACCACCGGGTGCACGTACGTGCGCCACTCGTCGACCAGGTCGTGCCGCAGGAACGCGGCCATCAGGTCGGCGCCGCCGAGGACGAGGTCGCCGCCGGGCTCGGCCTTGAGCCGGCGGACCTCGGCCGGGTCCACCTCCCGGACGATCGTGGCGTTCCAGTCGGCCTTCTCCAGGGTCCGCGAGTAGACGATCTTCGGCATGTCGCGCCAGATACCGGCGTACTCCTTCATGGGCGCACTGGCGGCCGGGTCCTGGTCGGCGGTCGGCCAGAACGCGGCCATCAGCTCGTAGGCGACCCGCCCGTTGAGGTAGCCGCCCATCGTGCGCAGCTCGTCGTTGAAGTGCCGGTGCAGCTCGTCGTCGACCCGGTGCCAGCTCAGGTCGCCGCCGGGGCCCTCGAAGTAGCCGTCCAGCGACACGCTCATGTGCACGACGATCTTTCTCATCCCGATCCCTTCGACGCCCGTCGGTAAGTCCGGGTCGAGCCTGCCCGATCCCTACGACGAAACCACCGGTTCCGGCGTGTCGCGCATGGTGCGCAGCGGCGAGAACACCACGAACAGGCATGCGCTCCACGTCCCGAGCACGCAGATCCAGAGCGCCGCACGCAGGCCCAGCGCCGTGCCGAGCGCCCCGCCGAGCAGTGCGCCGAGCGGGATCACGCCGAAGCAGACCCACAGGTACGCGGCGTTGACCCGGCCGAGGATCGCCGGAGGGGTCACCCGCTGCCGGTACGTCGTCGACGCCACGTTGAACAGCACCGCGTTGGCGGAGAACGCGGCGAGCCCCACGCCGTACAGCAGCACGCCCCAGCCCGACCAGGCCAGGGGCATGAGCAGGTAGAGCGGCCCGGGGACGGCCATCGCCACCCAGATCACCCGGGCCGTGCCGAGCCACGCCGACAGCCGGCCCGCCAGCGCGCCCACCACCAGGCCGCCGATCGCGCTGACCGAGAAGACCAGGCCGACCTGCACCGACGAGGCGTGCAGCTCGCGCAGCATGAACGTCACCTCGATCGAGCTGGTCGCCATCACCCAGAAGTTCGAGGCGGTCGTGCAGAGGAGGACCTTCCACAGGATCGGCTCGCGGCGGACGAACCGCAGCCCGTCGGTCATCTCGACGCGCAGCGGCACCCGCTCCCGCCGCACCGGCGGTCGGGGAGCATCCCGGACCAGCAGCAGCGTGAGCGCGCTCACGAGGAACGCCAGCCCGTTGCTGAGGAACGTGCGTGCGGCGCCGACCAGCCCGACGAGCACGCCACCGATGCTCGGGCCGACCAGCTCGGCCGCGTCCTGGCTCATGGTGAGCTTGGCGTTGCCGTCCACCAGCTGCGCCGCCGGGATCAGGGCCGGCAACATGCTCTTGTACGCCACCGTGAACAGCACGGTGAGGACGCCGGAGAGCCCGACCACCGCGTACAGGAAGCCGAGCGTGAGCTGCCCGACCAGCGCGACCACCGGCAGCGACAGCATCAGCGCGGCCCGGCCGAGGTCGCAGAGGATCATCAGGCGCCGCTGGTTCACCCGGTCCGCGATGATCCCCGCCGGCAGCGAGACGACCAGGTACGGCAGCCAGGCCAGGACGGTGAGCAGGGAGACCTGGAAGACGCTCGCGTGCAGGGTGTCCGCGGCGAGCAGCGGGACGGCGACGCCGGCGATGCGGGTGCCCAGCTCACTGACGGTCTGACCGCCCCACACCAGCAGGAAGTTGCGGCTGCGGAGCAGCGACGGCGGCCGGGCGGACGCGGGCGCGGTGATGTCGGCGACGTGCTGGCTCACGTGCGTGCCTGTCTGTGCGGATCGGCGGTCGCCGGGTGGCGGCCCCGGGGACCCTATCGGCGGCATCGTCCGCCGGTCGCGGCAATTTGCGGGCCGGGATGCGACCCACGGGCCGGCGCCCGCCGCCCGGGACTGGTCGAGGAGCCAGCGCCCGCCGCCCGGGGCTCGGTGGCGGATCGCGGTACCGGTACCGTCCGGGGGCCGCCCGGCCCGTCGGGCGGTGGGACGGAGGTCGGTGTGTCCATCGTGCTCGTCACCCTGGGCGGCACCATCGCCATGGGCGGTGTGGACGCGGGACGGCCCGGCGTGGTCACCCGGCTCACCGGCGCCGACCTGACGGCGGCCGTTCCGGGCCTCGCCGACCTCGGCACGTCCCTGGAGGTCCGGGACGTCCAGGCGGTGCCCAGCGCCAGCCTCACGTACCGGCAGGTGCTCGACGTCGTGGACGTCGCCTCGGCGGCGGTGGCCGGTGGGGCGACCGGTGTCGTGGTCACCCAGGGCACCGACACGCTGGAGGAGACGGCGTACCTCGCCGACCTGGTCTGGCCGCACGCCGCGCCGCTGGTGTTCACGGGGGCCATGCGCAACCCGACGCTGGCCGGGCCGGACGGCCCCGCGAACCTGCTCGCCGCCGTCCGGGTCGCCGCGGCCGCCGCGTCGCGCGACCTGGGCACGCTCGTCGTGATGAACGACGAGGTGCACGC
This sequence comes from Micromonospora costi, assembly GCF_003626655.1. Lineage (GTDB taxonomy): Bacteria > Actinomycetota > Actinomycetes > Mycobacteriales > Micromonosporaceae > Micromonospora > Micromonospora costi. Next base: position 915,716 of record NZ_RBAN01000001.1, on the reverse strand, counting down.
GGCCCGCTGGGTACGCAAGACGCACAGCACCAGCACGGCGACCTTCGCCTCGCCGAACGCCGGTCCCGTCGGGCACGTGATCGAGGGCGAGGTGCGGGTGCTCACCCGGCCGGAGCGGCGCGACCCGCTGCCGCGCGTGGAGCGGGATCGGCTCGACGGGACGCGGGTCGCCCTCTATCCGGTGACCCTGGACGACGACGGCCTGCTCCTCGGCGGGGTCGCCGACACCCACCACGGCCTCGTGGTCGCGGGCTTCGGCGTGGGGCACGTCCCGGCCGGCCTCGCCCCGCTGCTGGGCGACCTGGCCGGCCGGATGCCGGTGCTGCTCACCTCCCGCTCCGGCGCCGGCTCGGTGCTGCGCCAGACGTACGGGGCGGTCGGCTCGGAGACCGACCTGCAACGGCGCGGCCTGCTCAACGGCGGCCTGCTCGACCCGCACAAGGGGCGGGTGCTGCTGCGGATGCTGCTCGCCGCGGGCCTGGACGGCACGGCGCTCGCCGACGCGGTGGCCCGCTTTCGCTGACCGCGGCCCGCCGTACCTAGACTGCGTCGGTGACCGGGGAGCGACGACCGCTGGCGGCCCGCCCGCTGACCGAGCCGCACCCGTCCCGGCTGCCGCTCGACCACCCCGACCGGGTGCGCATCCTCGCCGCCCACGCCGACGCGCTGGCCGCGGGGGAGGCTGGCTACCTCGACCCGGACACCGGGCTCTTCGTCCTCACGGCCGGCTTCCTGGCGCGCCGGGGAACCTGCTGCGGTCGCGGCTGCCGCCACTGCCCGTACGTCGGCGGTCCCTCGGATGGCGCCGACGAGGCGTCGGAATGAAGCGGCGGATGAGGTCTTCCGCGCGGGCCGGACATTCCGTACGGTGTGCGACGGACCTCGGGCGGGCGGCGCCCCGCCATCGACGATGGGAGGGGTGGGGCGTGCGCGGGCGGATCGTGGTCGCCGGGCTGGCGGTGCTGGCGGTTCCCGGCTGCGGCGCGGAGCGCGAGCCGGTGACGCTGCCGCCACCGGCGCCGATCGCCGTCGACGTGGCCGCCGCCTCCTCGGGCGGCGCCTGCCGGCTGCTCGACTTCCGGGTCATCGAACAGCACGTGAAGGTCCGGTTCGACGTGGCGGCGGCCAGCGAGCGGGACGACACCCACACCTGCGTGGTGCGGGCCGGCGGCGCCACGCTCCCGGAGTTGGCCCTGACGGTCACCGAGACGTCGATGGACAAGGCCACCTTCGCGGCCGACGTGGTGCCCGACTCCGCGGCCAAGGTCTCGGGGCTCGGCCAGCAGGCCTACCGGCGGACCACCGGCGCGGCGTCCGGCCACGGTCCGGTCGCCGAGGTGGGCTGGCTCTCGACGGACGGGCGGCTGGCCACGCTGCGCTGGACCACCGCGCGCGGCACCGCGAAGGGGGCCGTCGACAAGATCGCGACCGAACTACCGGCGCTGGGAAAAAAGATCAACACCCGCGCCCTGTAGGGCCCGCGCGGGACGACCCGCCCCGCGATCTTGCACTTTCTGCCCCGGCACTCCGGACGGATCGGCCCAGATCGAGGGCCGAAACTGCAAGATCGCGGGGAAGAGGGGCGGATCAGCCTGCGGCGACGAAGACGCGGGAGGCCACCTCGCGGGGCAGCCGGACCCGGTCGCCCGAGCGGTCGATCGAGACGCCGTCGCGCTCCTGCGCCACCGTCACCGTGGCGCCCGGGTCGACGCCGGCCGCGTGCAGCTGGCGCAGCACGTCCGCGTTGGTCTGCACGCTCTCGCAGATGCGCCGGACCACCACCTTGCCGGACAGGCCCGGGAACGCGAGGTTGCGCTCGCCGTCGGCCACCGCCGCGTCCTCCAGGCCCGGCGAGCCCAGCTCCTCCAGCCCCGGGATCGGGTTGCCGTACGGGGAGCGGGTCGGCCGGTTGAGCAGGTCGTAGACCCGCTTCTCGACCGCGTCGCTCATGACGTGCTCCCAGCGGCAGGCCTCGTCGTGGGCCTCCTCGTAGGGCATGCCGATGACGTTCACCAGCAGCAGCTCGGCGAGCCGGTGCTTACGCATCACGGAGACGGCGGTGGCGCGGCCCTGCGGGGTGAGCACCAGGTGCCGGTCGCCCTCGACCGTGAGCAGCCCGTCGCGCTCCATCCGGGCGACCGTCTGGCTCACCGTGGGACCGCTCTGCTTCAGGCGTTCGGCGATCCGGGCACGCAGCGGCGGCACCCCCTCCTCCTCGAGTTCGAGGATGGTGCGCAGATACATTTCGGTCGTGTCAACGAGATCGTGCTTCACGTCAGCGGCCCTCCGGTGATCGATGCTACCGCGCCCAACGTGTAACGACCGAAGCCGAAACGCGAGGCCCCTCCCGGCATGGTGTTGACTGGACGCCATGTCCGGTACCGAGGAACTCCTTGTCGAGCCCGACCGGCTCGCCGCCGAGCTCGACTCCGCCGCCCCGCCCACCCTGCTCGACGTGCGCTGGCGGCTCACCGGCCCGCCCGGCCGCGACGACTATGAGGCGGCTCACCTGCCCGGCGCGGTCTTCGTCGACCTGGACACGGCGCTCTGCGGTCCGCCCGGCGCGGCCGGCCGGCACCCGTTACCGGACCCCGCCGCCCTCGAGGCCGCGCTGCGGGTCGCCGGCGTGCGGGCCGGTCACCCCGTCGTGGTGTACGACGGCGGCGACGGCATGGCCGCCGCCCGCGCCTGGTGGACGCTGCGCTGGGCGGGGCACCGGCCCGTACGCCTGCTGCACGGCGGGTATCCGGCCTGGCTGGCGGCCGGCCTGCCCACCACGGCCGAGGCGCCGCGGCCGGCGCCGGGCGACGTGACCGTCCGTCCCGGCGCGCTGCCCGTGCTCGACGCGGGGGAGGCCGCGCGGCTGGCCGCCGCCGGGGACGGGGTGCTGCTCGACGTGCGGGCCGCCCCCCGTTACCGGGGGGAGACGGAGCCGATCGACCCGGTGGCCGGGCACGTGCCGGGCGCCGTCAACCTTCCCGCCACCGAGTACGTCGGCGACGGCCGATTTCCCGCCGCGGAGGCGCTGCGGGAGCGGTTCGCGGCGGCCGGGGTGACCGAGGGCGCGCCGGTCGGGGCGTACTGCGGTTCCGGGGTGACCGCCGCACAGGCGGTGCTGGCCCTGCACCTCGCGGGCCGTCCGGACGCCGCGCTCTACGTCGGGTCGTGGAGCAACTGGGTGGCCGACCCGGCCCGCCCGATCGCCACCGGTACGACACCTGGCCACTGACCAGCGCGTGCGCTGCCGCGCGCCGGTCCACGTGCGACGATGGGCGCATGTCCGACGACACGGTGGTGGTGTGGGACGAGTCCCTGCTCGCCTACGACATGGGTGACCATCCCCTCGACCCGGTGCGGGTGGAGCTGACCGTCGCGCTCGCCCGCGAGCTGGGCGTCCTGGACCGTCCGGGCGTACGCCTGGTCAAGCCGGAGCCCGCCGACGACGCGTTGCTGACCCGGGTGCACGACCCCCGGTACCTGGCGGCGGTGCGAGCCGCGCCGACCGATCCGCTGTTCGCGGGCTTCGGTCTGGGCACCTCGGACAATCCGGTCTTCGACGGGATGCACGAGGCCAGCGCGCTCATTACCGGGGCGAGCGTGGCCGCGGCCGAGGCGGTCTGGCGGGGCGAGGCCCGCCGGGCGGTCAGCGTGGCCGGCGGGCTGCACCACGCGATGCCCGCCCGCGCCAGCGGCTTCTGCGTCTACAACGACCCCGCCGTGGCGATCGCCCGTCTGCTCGACCTGGGCGCCGAGCGGATCGCGTACGTGGACGTGGACGTGCACCACGGCGACGGCGTGCAGCAGGTCTTCTGGGACGACCCGCGGGTGCTGACGATCAGCCTGCACGAGACCCCGCTCGCCCTCTTCCCGGGCACCGGGTTCCCCGACGAGACCGGCGGCCCGGGCGCGCAGGGAACAGCGGTCAACCTGCCACTGCCGCCGGGTGTCGACGACGCCGGCTGGCAGCGCGCCTTCCACGCGGTCGTCCCGTCGGTGCTGCGCGCGTTCCGGCCGCAGCTGCTGGTCACGCAGTGTGGCGCCGACGGGCACCGGCTCGACCCTCTGGCCGACCTGAACCTGTCGGTGGACGGGCAGCGCGCCACCTACCTGACGCTGCGGGCGCTCGCCGACGAGCTGTGCGAGGGGCGCTGGGTGGCCACCGGCGGTGGCGGGTACGCGCTGGTCGAGGCGGTGCCCCGGGCGTGGACGCACCTGCTGGCGGTCGCCGCCGGCGCGCCGCTCGACCCGGCGACGCTCACCCCACCGGCCTGGCGGGAGCTGGCCGCCGCGCGCTGCCCCGGCCGGCAGGTGCCGCTGCGGATGACCGACGACATCGACCCGGCGTACGAGCCGTGGCAGCCGAGCGGCGAGCCGACGGCGGTGGACCGGGCCATCGCGGCCACCCGCAAGACGGTCTTCCCGCTGCTCGGGCTCGACCCGCACGACCCGCGCGACTGAGCCGGCCGGAGGGAGGACCGGCCGGTGACGACCGTGGACCAACCGGTGGACGTGCTGCTCAGCGACGGCACCACCGTCCAGTTGCGACAGATCCGGCCGGAGGACGCGCCCGGCATCGTGGCGATGCACGCCCGGTTCTCCGAGCGCACCCGCTACCTGCGCTACTTCTCGCCGTACCCGCGGATCCCGGAACGGGACCTGCGCCGCTTCGTCACGGTCGACCACCGGGACCGGGAGGCGTTCGTGGTGCTCGCGGGCGGGCAGATCGTCGCCGTGGGCCGCTACGAGCGGCTCGGGCCGGAAGCGCCGGAGGCCGAGGTGGCCTTCGTGGTGGAGGACGCCTTCCAGGGCCGGGGCATCGGGTCGGTGCTGCTGGAGCACCTGGCCGACGCGGCCCGCCGGGTCGGCATCGTGCACTTCGTGGCCGAGGTGCTCCCGGCCAACGGGGCGATGCTGCGGGTCTTCTCCGACTTCGGCTACCAGGTCCAGCGGCAGTTCGCCGACGGCGTCGTACACCTGACCTTCCCCATCGCGCCGACCGACGCGACCCTGGCCGTGCAGCGCGGCCGGGAGCACCGCACCGAGGCCCGGTCGATCGCCCGGCTGCTCGCGCCGAGGGGTGTGGCCGTCTACGGCGCCAGCGCCACCGGGCAGGGGGTGGGCGCGGCGGTGCTCGGGCACCTGCGGGACGGTGGGTTCACGGGCGCCGTCGTGCCGGTGTACCCGAGCGCCCCGTCGGTGGCGGGCCTGCCGGCGTACCCACGCGCGGCCGACGCGGGCGTGCCGATCGACCTCGCGGTGGTCGCGGTCCCGCCCGACGCGGCGCCGGCCGTGGTCGCCGACGCGGCGGCCGCCGGCGTGCACGGCCTCGCGGTGATCTCGGCCGGTTTCGCCGAGGCCGGGTCGGCGGGCGCGGCCGCGCAGCGGGCCCTGGTGCGAGCGGCGCACACCGCCGGTATGCGCGTCATCGGCCCGAACTGCCTGGGCGTCGCGAACACCGACCCGGCCGTACGCCTGAACGCCACGCTCGCGCCCGCGCTGCCGCCGCCCGGCCGGGTGGGCATCTTCAGCCAGTCCGGCGCGTTCGGGGTGGCGCTGCTGGCCGAGGCGGACCGGCGGGGGCTGGGCCTGTCCAGCTTCGTCTCCGCCGGGAACCGGGCCGACGTGTCCGGCAACGACCTGCTCCAGTACTGGCAGGACGACCCCGGCACCGACGTCATCATGCTGTACCTGGAGACCTTCGGGAACCCGCGCAAGTTCGCCCGGCTGGTCCGGCGGATCGGGCGGACCAAGCCCGTGGTGGCGCTGGCGTCGCCGGCCCGCCCGGCCGGCGTGGGCGACTCCGCCGGCCCGGACGAGGTCGCGGTCGCCGCCCTGTTCGCCCAGTCCGGCGTCGTCCGGGTGGACACGGTGGCCGAACTGCTCGACGTCGGGGTGCTGCTGGCCAACCAGCCGCTGCCGGCCGGCCCGCGGGTCGCCGTGGTGGGCAACTCGTCGGCGCTCACCGGGCTGGCCGCCACGGCCTGCGTCGCGCAGGGACTCACGCTGGCCGACGGGTACCCCCACGACCTCGGGCCGAACGCCACCGCGGCCGAGTTCGCCGCCGCGCTCGCCGGGGCGGCCGCGGACGACCGGGTCGACGCGCTCGCCGTGATGGTCGCCCCGCCGCTGCCCGGCCAGCCGGCCGACGCCGACCTCACCGCCGCGCTGCCCGCCGCTCTCGACACCGGCAAGCCGGCCGTGGCCACCGTCCTGACCGGACGGACGCCGGCCGGAATGCCGGCGTACGGGGGTGTGGAGGAGGCGGTCCGGGCGCTGGCCCGTGTGCACCGGTACGCCGACTGGCTGCGCCGCCCGCCCGGCGCACTGCCCGAGCTGCCCGGCGTCGACCGGGTCGCGGGGCAGGCCGCGCTGCGCCACGACGGGCCGGACGTCGCGGGGCTGCTCGCCGCGTACGGGATCGACCTGGTCGACTCGGTGCCGGCGGGCTCGGCGGACGAGGCGGTCGACGCCGCGTCGCGGCTCGGGTTCCCGGTGGCCGTGAAGGCGGCGGCTCCCGGGCTGCGGCACCGGCTCGACCTGGGCGCCGTCCGGCTCGACCTGCCCGACGGGGAGGCGGTCCGCCGCGCGTACGCCGAGATGTCGGCGGTGTTCGGCGCGGACGTCCTGGTCCAGCCGATGGTCGCGCCCGGAGTGGCCTGCGTCGTCGAGCTGGTGGAGGATCCGGCGTTCGGTCCGGTGGTCGGGTTCGGTCTGGGCGGTGTGGCCACCGAGCTGCTCGGCGACCGGGCCTGGCGGGCGGTGCCGCTGACCGACCGGGACGCCGCCGAGCTGGTCGACGAGCCGCGGGCGGCACCGCTGCTGCGTGGGCACCGGGGTGCCGCGCCGGTGGACCGGGCCGCTCTCGTGGACCTGCTGCTGCGGGTGGGGCGGCTCGCCGACGAGCAGCCCCGGGTCCGGGCGCTCACGATGAACCCGGTGCTCGCCCGCCCGGACGGCCTCTCGGTGCTGCACGCCACGGTCCGCCTCGGTGCCGCCGCCGACCGTCCGGACACCGGGCCGCGCCGCCTCTGACGCAGGCTGCGGCGGCGACCCGTGCGGGCCCGCACCGGTCGTCCGGGCGTGCCCCGGTCGTGCGCGCCGGCGGCGGGGGCCGGCCGCGGGCGACCCGGCACCCGGTCAGGCGCGGTTGGAGATCTGCTGGATCGCCCAGGTGTTGCCGTCCGGGTCGGAGAGGAAGACGAACCCGACGTTGTCCAGCGGGTGCGGGTCCGGACTGGGTGTGCCGCCCATCACCTGGATCTCGGTGACCGCCACACCCCGGGCGACCAGTTCGGCGCGCGCCCGCTTCAGGTCGGGGACCACCAGTTGCAGTCCCTTGACCGACCCGGGCGGCATCTCCGGCACGACGCCGGTGCCGAGCACGATCGAGCAGCCGGAGCCCGGTGGGGTCAGCTGCACGACCCGCCCGAGACCGCCGATGGCGGTGTCGTGGTCGACGGTGAAACCGAGCCGGTCGGCGTAGAACGCCTTCGCTCGGTCCAGGTCGGACACGGGCACCACCACGACTTCCAACGTCCAGTTCACGCCGCGTCCCTCACGCCGCAGGAAATTTCTGTCACGTCTTGGTAGCGCACCGTGACGGCTGGGTCAAACACCGCCGGCTCGCGTCGCGCGCGTTCGTGGGAAGCCGTACCCGCTGGATCACGCGGAAGGCCCCGGTGAACCACCGGGACCTTCCGCGCTACACGCCCTGCTCAGCAGGCGTACGCCTCCAGCCGCTGCGCCCGCTCGGGAGCGCGCAGCTTCAGCAGCGTCACCTTCTCGATCTGCCGGATCCGCTCCCGCGAGAGGCCGAACTCCCGGCCGACCTCGTCCAGCGTGCGCTGCCGGCCGTCGTCCAGGCCGAACCGGAGCCGGATCACCGCCTGCTCCCGCTGCGAGAGGGTGGCCAGCACGATCCGCACCTCGTTGCGCAGCTCGCCCTGCGCCGTGGCGTCGCCCGGTTCGTCCCGCGGGTCGACCGCGGCGACGAAGTCGCCGAGCGCGCTCTCGCCGTCCTCGCCGACCGCCTGGTCCAGGCTCACCGGCTCCCGGTCGTACGAGATCAGCTCGATCACCTGGAACTCGGGGATGCCCAGCGCCCGGGCGACCTCCCCCACGGTGGGTTCGCGGCCCAGCGTCACCGACAGGTCGCGGCGGGCCCGGACCATCCGGTTGACCTGCTCGACCATGTGCACCGGGATGCGAATGGTGCGGGCCTGGTCGGCCATGGCGCGGGTGATGGCCTGGCGGATCCACCAGGTGGCGTAGGTGGAGAACTTGTAGCCCTTGGTGTAGTCGAACTTCTCGACGGCGCGGATGAGGCCGAGGTTGCCCTCCTGGATCAGGTCGAGGAAGGCCATGCCGCGTCCGGTGTAGCGCTTGGCGATGCTCACCACGAGCCGCAGGTTCGCCTCGAGCAGGTGGTCCTTGGCCGCCCGGCCCTCGGCCACGATCAGCTCCAGGTCGGCGCGCAGTTCCGGCGAGACGGGGGTGCAGGTGGCCAGCTTCTCCTCGGCGAAGAGGCCCGCCTCGATCCGCTTGGAGAGGTCGACCTCCTGCGCCGCGGTGAGCAGCTTCGTCCGGCCGATCCCGTTGAGGTACGCCCGGACGAGGTCCGTGGAGACACCACGCTCGTCGGTGGCGTCCAGGTCGGTGAGGACCTCGACGCCCGGGTCGGTGTCCGTGCCCGCGGCCGGGCGCATGCCGTGCTCCGTCATCTGCAGGGCCATCTTCGTCTCTCCCCGTGTCCGTGTGGTGCGTTCCCGGCCGAGTGCTGCCGGTGACAAACAGCTTGGCGGCAGGGGCGTGAAACGGGAGTGAGGCGATCGGGGACCCGACAGGAATCGGGTCGGATGGTGCGGAGCGGTGCGGCGCCGTCACCGGGTGTGTCGGCCGGGGAGGCTTGCCGGCCCCGGTTACCGTGCCAGCGACCGGCCGGGATGGCCGGCCCAGGTCAGGCGACGGAGGGTGTTGTGGTCTTCAAGCGGCTCATGCAGGCGATGGGTGTGGGCGGCCCGTCGGTGGAAACCGTCCTGGCCAACCCGAACTGCCGCCCCGGCGGCCAGCTGGAGGGCCGTGTCCAGGTGGCCGGCGGCGACCACCAGGTCGACGTCGAGTACGTGGCGCTCGGGCTGGTGACCCGGGTCGAGGTGGAGAGTGGCGACAACGAGTACAACACCAACCAGGAGTTCCACCGCCAGCGTGTGACCGGTCCGTTCCGCCTGGAGCCCGGGCAGCGCCACGACATCCCGTTCCGCTTCGACGTCCCCTGGGAGACCCCGGTCACCGAGCTGTACGGGCAGCACCTGCACGGGATGACCATGGGGCTGCGTACGGAGCTGGAGGTGGCCCGGGCGGTCGACAAGAGCGACCTGGACGCCGTGGCCGTGCACCCGTTGCCGGCGCAGGAGCGATTGCTCGACGCGTTGCTGCGGCTGGGCTTCCGGTTCACCCGGGCCGACGTGGAGCGCGGCCACATCTACGGCGTACGGCAGACGCTGCCGTTCTACCAGGAGATCGAGTTCTACCCGGCGCCGCAGTACGCCCGGTCGATCAACCAGCTGGAGGTCACGTTCATCGCCGACGCCCAGCAGATGCAGGTGGTGCTGGAGCTGGACAAGCGCGGCGGGCTGTTCACCGAGGGCCGGGACGCGTTCGGCCGGTTCACGGTCGACCACGCGACGGTCGACCGCGTCGACTGGGCCGCCCAGCTGGACGGCTGGCTGCGCCAGTCCCTCCAACGCCGAGGCCTGTTCTCCTGACCCGACCCCGCGCCCGCCGCCCGCCCTCCCGCCCATCCCCGTCCCTCCCCGCGTTGATCATGAAGTTATTGCCGCGACACGCCGATCAGGCGGGCAATAACTTCATGATCAACCGCTCGAGTGGGCGGGCGGGGGGCCGGCGCGGGTGGGGGCGGCGGGGCGGGCGGGTTGGGGGTGGTTACAGGTCCAGGAGGATGGTGCGGGGGCCCACGTTGACGCTCTCGACCAGCATGTGGGCGCGGAAGCGGCCGGTCTCGACCTTCGCGCCGCGCTCCCGCAGCGCCTCGACCACGGCCGTCACGAGCGGCTCCGCGACCTCGGCCGGGGCTGCCGCCGTCCAGCTGGGGCGGCGGCCCTTGCGGGCGTCGCCGTAGAGCGTGAACTGGCTCACCACCAGGATCGGCGCGCCGGTGTCGGCCGCTGACCGCTCCTCGTCGAGGATGCGCAGCTCGTGCACCTTGCGGGCCATCGTGCGGGCGGTCTCGGCCGTGTCGTCGTGGGTCACCCCGAGCAGCACGAGCAGGCCGTCGTCGATCGCGCCGACCACCGCACCGTCGACCGTCACGCTGGCCCGGCCGACCGTCTGCACCACCGCGCGCATCCGCGCACCTCCCGTTCCTCGCCGCTGCCCCGGACCGCCGCGGGCCGGCACCCGCCGCCCCGTCAGCCGACCCCGAGGCCGACCGCCGGCCCCCGCCGACCCCCGATCCCGTCAGCCGGCCCCGTTAGCCGGCCCGAGGCCGACCGCCGGCCCCGTCAGCCGCCCCCGGCGGCCGGCCGCCGACTCCGTCAGCTGACCGCCGGCTCGATGATGCCGCGCTCCACCAGGTGAGCCACGATCGGGCCGGCCGCCTCGGCCAGTTCCTCGACCGCCACGTCGTGCGCCACCGCCAGCAGGGCGAGCTGGTCGCGCAGCGGCAGTCGCCCGTCGCAGCCGCCGACCAGCGCCAGCACCAGCGGGTCGACCTCCTCGGTCCAGCGCAGTCCGCGCGGCATGGCCAGCACCTGCCGGTCGACCGCCCAGCCCTCGTCGCCCATGGTGGCCTCCTGGCGCAGCTGGAGGCCCTCGGCGGTCCGGTAGCGCTCGGCGAGCAGCCCCTCGGTGTCGCGTACGCGGAGAAAGTCCTGGCGGTCGAACCAGGCGGCGATCCGGTCGCCCATCGGCGGCTCCACCCGCTGCCGCAGGTCCTCCACGCGCACCACCGGGTCGGCGTGCCCACCCCGGCGCAGCGAGACGATGCCGAAGCCGATGGCCTCCACCTTGTGCGCGTCGAACCAGTCCAGCCAGGCGGCCATCCGCTGCGGGTCGGCCGCCTCACCGACGTCGGTCAGCCACAGGTTCACGTACGCCATCGGGTCGGCCACCTCGCGCTGGATGACCCACGCGTCCAGGCCGGTGCCGGCGAACCAGCCGGCCACCCGCTCGTCCCACTCCTCGCCGGCCACGTGCACCCAGTTCGCCAGGTACTGCATGGTGCCGCCCTCGGTGAGCAGGCCGGGCGCGGCGGCGGCCAGCTCGGAGCCCATCGCGTCGCCGACCCGGCCCGAGTCCCGGTAGACGTGCGTGGTGGTGCCCGGCCCGACGACGAACGGCGGGTTGCTCACCACGAGGTCGAAGCGGCGGCCGGCCACCGGCGCCACCATGTCGCCGCGCAGCAGCTCCCAGTCCTGGCCGTTGAGCGCGGCCGTGGTCGCCGCGAAGCGCAGCGCGCGAGCGGACACGTCGGTGGCGGTGACCGTGCGGGCGTGCGTGGACAGGTGCAGGGCCTGGACGCCCGAGCCGGTGCCCAGGTCCAGCGCGGTGTCGACGGGACGCCGGACGGTGGCGCCGATCAGCGTCTGGGTCGCCCCGCCGATGCCGAGCACATGCTCGGCGTGCAGCGGCCGTCCTGGCCGGGCGATGCCCGGCACGTCGGCGAGCACCCACCACTCGTCGCCGTACGGCTCCAGGTCCACGCCGGCGCGCAGCCCGTCACCGTGCCGCTCGACCAGCCCGCCGGCCAGCGCCTCCGCCATGGAAAGCGGCGCGAGCGCGGCGGCCACGACCGCCTCCGACTCGGTCTGGTCGCAGATGAACACCCGGATCAGGGTGCCGAGCGGGTCGCGGTCCTCGGTGGCACGCAGCGCGGCCCGGTAGTCGTTGACGGCCACGCCGCCGGTCGCCTGCGGGCCGAGCCGGTCGGCGATGCCGTTGGAGGTGAACCGGGCCCGGGTCAGCGCGGTCCGCAGCGCCTCGACGCCGGCGGGGGAGAGCAGCATGTCGTGTTCGTCCACGTCGTCATCCTGCCTCCCGCGGCGTCCCGCCTCCGCGGCACCCGCCAGATCCGCCCGGGAGCGGCGGCGACAGGGCGACGGATCCGCCGAGCAGCCGGAGGCGGCGGGCGGCGGATCTGCGCCGAGCGCCGAGCAGCGGCGTCGGCCCGCGGCACGCCGCGTCGGGGCGTCGGTGTACTCGCGGCGCGGCCACGGGGCAGGATGGGCACATGACGCTCGTGCTGCCCATCGACCCCGAGGCCAACCTGCTGCTGGAACGCGACCCGCTCGCGCGGCTGATCGGCATGGTGCTCGACCAGCAGGTGCCGATGGAGAAGGCGTTCTCCTCGCCGTACGTGCTGGCCCAGCGGATGGGCCACGACCTGGACGCCCGGGAACTGGCCGAGTACGACCCGGACGCGCTGCTGGCCTTCTTCGCCCGGCCGCCCGCGCTGCACCGCTTCCCGAAGGCGATGGCGGCCCGGGTGCAGGAGGTGTGCCGGGTGCTGGTCGACCGGTACGACGGCGACGCGTCGCGCCTGTGGTCGGACGCCCCGGACGGGGCGGAGCTGCTGCGCCGCGTCGCCGAGCTGCCCGGCTTCGGCAAGCAGAAGGCGCAGATCTTCGTGGCGCTGCTCGGCAAGCGCTTCGACGTCCGGCCGGACGGCTGGCGGGAGGCGGCCGGCGGGTACGGCGACCCGGGCGCGTACCGGTCGGTGGCCGACGTCACCGACGCCGAGTCGCTGCGCCGGGTGCGCGAGTACAAGCAGCAGATGAAGGCCGCGGCGAAGGCGAAGACGGGCGGCTGACCCGGGCCGCTGCCACGTTTGCGGCGCAGGAACGAGCCGAGCCGGGCGTGTGCCGCCCACCGGGGGACCGGCACCGCCCGGGTGACGCCGCTGTGTGACGGTCGCTCAGGCGGCGGTCGGGTGGGCCAGCGAGGCCAGCGCGCGGCGGACGTCGGCGAGCGAGACGGTGGCCGAGTCGTCGAGGTCGGCCAGACCAGCCTCGATCCACTGGCGCATCAGGGTGGTGACCCCGATGCCCCGCGCCTCGGCGGCGGACCGCACCCGCTCGTACGTCTCCAGCGGCAACCGCACCGACCGGCTCACCATCGGCACGTCGGTGTCGGGGGTGGGCAGGTCCACCGGCTGGCTGTCGTCGATCAGCTCCGCGAGCCGGTCGTCGCCGCTGTGGAACTGCTTGGTCGCGTCGTCACGGTGCATCGTCACCGCCTCCTCATCGGCGATCTCTCCGCACGGCCTCGTCGTAGCGCTTGGACTCGACGTCGCTCAGTTCGCGGGCGGAGAGGATGTCCCAGTCGTTGTCGGTGCCGTCGGCCTCGGCGAGCAGCACGGCCAGCCGGCGGCCCCGCCGGGCGGCGGCGTAGACGACCATCACGTCGTCGCCCAGGTGGCGGATCACCCGCCGTGCGCTGTGCAGCGCCTCCCAGACTTCCCCCGGCGTGACGTCGTAGACCTTCAGGTTGGCCAGCGCCTCGTCGGTGAAGCTGAACCTGCTGCCCACGTGGCGAGCGTACCACGCACGTAACACGAACGCGCGCCACGCGGAACTTCGCTGATCACGGTCGGTGAGTGACAGGATGGGGCGTAACCCCCCGAGGAGGTCCGTGGTGAAGCGTCAGGCGTACCAACCGATCCTGATCACCGACGCCGCCCGCAGCCAGAACGACCAGCTCACCAGCCGTCAGAAACGCTACGTGCTGATGATGAGCATCCGGGTCGCCTGCCTCGTGGTGGGCGCGATCCTGGCCAGCGTGCACGCACCCCTGCTCTGGCTCTGGCTGCCGCTCTGCGCTGTCGGCATGGTCCTCATCCCGTGGCTGGCGGTGTTGCTCGCCAACGACCGGCCGCCCAAGGAGGAGCACCGGCTCGCCAACAAGTTCCACCACCGGCACCGCGACGAGACCCCGCCGATGAGCCTCACCGCCGAAGAGCGCCCCCACAAGGTGATCGACGTCGAGACCTGAGCGGCCCCGGCGCTCAGGCGCGGGGGCGGGCGCCGAGGGTGGAGACGGCGACGGCGCCGAGGTCACCCGCGCGGGCGAGCGCCGCCTGCGGCTCGGCGCCGGCCAACCAGGCCGTCAGCAGCCCCGCGGCGAACGCGTCACCGGCGCCGGTGACGTCCACCACCGCCACCCGCCGGGCCGGGGCCGCGCACAGCGTCGCGGCCCGGTCCGCCCAGACCGCGCCGGCCGCGCCGCGCTTGACCACCACCCGACGGGCCGCCGCCGACAGCGCTCGCGCCTGCGCCGCCGGGTCGAGCCCTCCGGCCAGCACCGTCGCCTCGTCCGCGTTGACCAGTAGCAGGTCGACGTCGCGTACCCAGGCCAGGAAGACCGCCGCGCCGGCCCGCCGCAGCGGCGCCGCGGAGGCCGCGTCGACGCTGGTGGTGAGCCCGCGCTCGCGGGCGGCGGCCAGCGCCCGCAGCCCGGCGTCGCGCGACGCGGCGTCCAGCAGGGTGTACGCGGACAGGTGCAGATGCGCGGCGTCGGACGCCGCGGCGAGGGCCCGGTCCACGTGCGCGGCGGTCAGCCGCAGGTTGGCCCCGCGCTGGCTCACCATCGTCCGCTCGCCGTCGTCGGCCAGGACGACGACGGTGCCCGTCGCGGCGCCCTCGACCCGGTCGATCGCGCAGGTGACGCCCGTCGCCTCCAGTTCCGCCACCCGCTCCCGGCCCGCCGTGTCGTCACCGACCGCGGCCACGAGCGTCACGGGCGTGCCCTGCGCGGCGATCCACGCCGCCGTGTTGGCCGCCTGCCCGCCGCCGCTGAACCGGATCTCGGCCGCGGTGTCCGAGCCCGTCATGAGCGGGCCGGACAGCACCGCCACCACGTCGGTGATGACGTCGCCGACGACGACGATGCGGGGCGTCGGCGTCATGCCCGCGCCGCGGCGCGGGCGGCGGAGGCCACGGCGATCCGCGCGGCCAGGTCGGCGTTGCGCAGGATGATCCGGACGTTCACCGCCAGGCTCGCGCCCTCGGTGGCCGAGTGGAAGTGGGCGAGCAGGTACGGGGTCACCGCCTTGCCGGTCACGCCGTCGCGCTCCAGCAGGGCCAGACCCTCGGTGAGGGTGCGGTCGTGCAGCGCCGGGTCCAGCTGCTCGTCGACCGGGAGCGGGTTGGCGACGACCAGGGCGCCGGTGTGCACGCCGTGCTGCGCCCGGGCGGCGAGCACGTCGGCGACGGTCTCCGGCGCGTCCACCGACCAGTCCAGGTCGAAGCCGCCGTCCGTGAGGTAGAAGCCGGGGAACCGCCGGGTGCGGTAGCCGACCACGCCGACCCCGAGGGTCTCCAACCGCTCCAGCGTCGCGCCCACGTCGAGGATCGACTTGACCCCGGCGCAGACCACCGCGATCGGGGTGCGCGCGAGGGTGGTGAGGTCGGCCGACTCGTCGAACGTCTGCGACGCCTCCCGGTGCACCCCGCCCAGGCCGCCGGTGGCGAACACCCCGATCCCCGCCGCCGCGGCCACCGCGCTGGTCGCGGCCACGGTCGTGGCGCCGTCCGCCCCGGTCGCGGCGGCCACCGCGAGATCGCGTACGGAGAGCTTCGCCACACCGTCGACGGTCGCGAGCCGGGTCAGCTGCGCGTCGTCGAGGCCGACCACCAGCTCGCCCCCGACCATCCCGATGGTGGCCGGTACGGCGCCGGCGTCCCGGACGGTCGCCTCGATCTCCCGGGCCACGCGCAGGTTGTCGGGGCGCGGAAGACCGTGGGAGACGATGGTGCTCTCCAGGGCGACGACGGGACGACCGTCGCGCAGGGCGTCGGCCACCTCGGTACCGAATCGGATGTGAAAGTTGGTCACACCGATCACCGTACGACCTTGCGCCGGAACGGGGTGAAGTGGACCGGGCCGCGGTGAGCTGCCAAACTTGTCGGTTGGAGGTGCAGACGTGAGCACACAGGTTCTCGAGCGTCCGGAGCTGAAGGACGCGGATACCGGTCCCGAGATGTTCCACTACGTCCGCAAGGACAAGATTGCCGAGAGTGCCGTGATGGGTACGTTCGTCGTCGCGCTCTGCGGCGAGACGTTCCCGGTCACCAAGGCGGCCAAGCCGGGTTCGCCGGTCTGCCCGAAGTGCAAGGAGATCTACGACTCCTGGGGCGAGTGATCCGGGGCGGCCTCTCCGACCGCCCGCGTAGCCTTCGGCGGTGACCACCTCCACCGCCCTGCTCCTCGCCGACCTCGTCGGCGTCGCGGTCTTCGCCGCGTCCGGCGCCTCCGCGGCGGTGGCCAAGCGGCTCGACCTGTTCGGTGTCGTCTTCGTCGGCTTCGTGGCCGCCCTCGGCGGTGGCATTTTCCGCGACCTGGTCATCGACGAGGTCCCTCCGCTCGCCTTCGCCGACTGGCGGTACGCCACCGCGGCAGCGGTCACCGCCGCCGCGGTGTTCTGGCTGCACCCCCAACTGGCCCGGCTGCGGACCACCGTGCTGGTGCTCGACGCGGCCGGGCTCGCGCTGTTCACCGTCACCGGCACGCTGAAGGCGCTCGACGCCGGGGTCCCCGCGGTCGGGGCGTGCCTGATCGGCATGCTCAGCGGCATCGGCGGCGGGCTCGGCCGGGACCTGCTCACCGGGGAGATCCCGGTGGTGCTGCGCCGGGAGATCTACGCGGTGGCCGCGCTCGCCGGTGCCGTCCTCGTGGCGGTGCTGCACGGCCTCGGGCAGGGCGGCGCCCTGCCGCTGACGGCAGCCGCGCTGCTGGTCTTCGGACTGCGGTTGGTGGCGCTGCGGCGACGGTGGACCGTGCCGGTGGCGCCCATGCGGCCACCGCGCACCCGCGACCCCGGGCCGGGCCCCCGCTGGTGACGGCGGTGCCGCAGCGGCCGGTGTGACCCGCGTGGCGTCGCCTGGGCCGGGAGCGGCCCCCTGGTTATGCTGAACCGGCCTTCGCGGCATCTTCGGCGCGGAGGCGTTTTCATGGGCGGTGCGGACCGGTGGCCCTCACGCCGGGTCCGCCTTCGTGCGGTCGGAGAGGAGCCTTCGCGTGGCAGCCCGGACGCCGGCGATCGAGACGTTTCCGGCACTACGCGCCTGGCAACGCAAGGCGTTGGTCGAGTACCTGCGCCGGCGTTCCGAGGACTTCATGGCGGTCGCCACGCCCGGCGCCGGCAAGACCACGTTCGCCCTGCGGATCGCCGCCGAGCTGCTCGCCGACGGCACGGTGGAGGCGGTCACCGTGGTCGCCCCGACCGAGCACCTGAAGAAGCAGTGGGCGGAGTCCGCCGCGCGGGTGGGCATCCAGCTCGACGCCGCCTTCCGCAACGCCGATCTGCACTCCTCGGCCGACTTCCACGGCGCCGTGGTCACGTACGCCCAGGTCGGCATGGCGCCGCAGGTGCACCGGCGGCGCACCATGACCCGGCGGACGCTGGTCATCCTCGACGAGATCCACCACGCGGGCGACTCCCGGTCCTGGGGTGACGGCGTGAAGGCCGCGTTCGAGCCCGCCGTACGCCGGCTGATGCTCACGGGCACCCCGTTCCGTTCCGACGACAACCCCATCCCGTTCGTCACGTACGAGCGCGGCGGGGACGGGCTCATGCGGTCCCGTGCCGACTCCGTCTACGGCTACTCCGACGCGCTGCGCGACGGGGTCGTCCGGCCGGTGCTGTTCCTCGCGTACTCGGGGGAGACCCGGTGGCGCACCAACGCGGGCGAGGAGCTGGCGGCGCGGCTGGGTGAACCGATGACCCAGGATCTGATCGCCCAGGCCTGGCGGACCGCCCTGGACCCGGCCGGCGACTGGATGCCCCAGGTGCTGCGCGCCGCCGACGCCCGGCTCACCGTGCTGCGTAACGCCGGCATGCCCGACGCCGGTGGCCTGGTGATCGCGACCGACCAGCAGACCGCCCGCTCGTACGCCAAGCTGCTCGAGCAGGTGACCGGCGAGAAGGCGGCCGTGGTGCTCTCCGACGACGCCGGCGCGTCCGCGCGGATCGCGGCGTTCGCGGCGTCCGAGCAACGGTGGCTGGTGGCGGTGCGGATGGTCTCCGAGGGGGTCGACATCCCGCGCCTGGCGGTCGGCGTCTACGCCACCAGCGCCAGCACGCCCCTCTACTTCGCCCAGGCCATCGGCCGGTTCGTCCGGGCCCGCCGCCAGGGGGAGACCGCCTCGGTCTTCCTGCCCAGCGTGCCGCACCTGCTGGGACTGGCCAGCGAGATGGAGGCCGAGCGCGACCACGTGCTGGGCAAGCCGAAGGAGCGCGACGGCTTCGACGACGACCTGCTCGAACGCGCCCAGCGCGACGACCAGGCCAGCGGCGAGCTGGAGAAGCGGTTCGCGGCGCTCTCGGCCACGGCCGAACTCGACCAGGTGATCTTCGACGGCGCGTCGTTCGGTACGGCGGCCCAGGCCGGCACGCCGGAGGAGGAGGAGTACCTGGGCCTGCCCGGGCTGCTCACCGCCGACCAGGTGGCCGTGCTGCTGTCGAAGCGGCAGGCCGAGCAGCTGGCCGCCCAGCGGCGCAAGGCGGCCGCGCGGGCCGCTGAGCCGGCCGCTGACGCGCCGGCGGCCCCGCCGGCACCGATGAGTGCGGCCCAGCGCCGGGTGGCGCTCCGGCGGCAACTCAACGCGCTGGTGGCCGCCCGGCACCACCGTACGGGCGTGCCTCACGGCAAGATCCACGCTGAGCTGCGCCGGCTGTGCGGCGGCCCGCCGAGCGCCCAGGCCACGATCGAGCAGCTCGAAGAGCGCATAGCAACGGTCCAGACCCTCTAACCCCGCGCCCGCGCCCGCCCGCGCCCCCCGCGCCCCCTCGTCCGGTCCTGAGCCGGTGATCAAGAGGTTTGCGTCAGGAATCGCGGTCCGCGTGACGCAAACCTCTTGATCACCGGGTTGGGCGGGTGGGCGGGGCGGGGGCCGGGTGGGCGGGCTGGGCGCGGGCGCGGGGTGCGGGCGTTACGGGGGTGGACGCGAAAAGGCCGGCCGGAGGCACCATGGGTGCCTCCGGCCGGCTCTATGTCGGGTTGCGGACTCAGTTCGCCATCAGATCGGCGCCACGCCAGCTGAACTCCGGGTCCGTCGCGTACCGCACCGTGATCTTCACGAGATCCTCGGCGTACTTGTTCGCGTGGTGCCCGCAGAACACCAGTTCGCTTCCGCCGGCCAGAGTGATGCGGAGCTTGCCGGCAGCATTGCAGCGGTCGCACCGTTCATCGGCGGCCGGGGGGCTCACCGTCTCGGGCGGCGGCGTGAGGGTCGGGGTCATCGCCTTCCTCCTCTGGTCGTCACCGATGAACAATCTCTTCGGTAGTTGCTCACCTATCCTGCAACATCCTTGTCGCGCCAGGCCTTCCCTGTGTGCCCGCGGGGGACCGAGGTCACACATGGCCGGTGACCAGTGTGCCGTGCACCAAGGGTGCCACGTCAACGATCACAATCGTGCAACCGCCGGATCACCATCCGGCGATGCACGCCAGGTGATCAAAACGACACGCCGGGTTGACGATCCAGGCTCAGTCCAGGTAATCCCGGAGGACCTGCGACCGCGACGGGTGGCGCAGCTTGGACATCGTCTTCGACTCGATCTGCCGGATCCGCTCCCGGGTGACCCCGTAGACCTGGCCGATCTCGTCGAGCGTGCGCGGCTGGCCGTCGGTCAGGCCGAAGCGCAGACGCACCACACCCGCCTCACGCTCGGAGAGCGTCTGCAGTACCTGCTGCAGCTGGTCCTGGAGCAGGGAGAACGAGACGGCGTCGACCGCCACCACGGCCTCCGAGTCCTCGATGAAGTCACCGAGCTGGCTGTCGCCCTCGTCGCCGATGGTCTGGTCCAGCGAGATGGGCTCCCGGGCGTACTGCTGGATCTCCAGCACCTTCTCCGGTGTGATGTCCATCTCCTTGGCCAGCTCCTCCGGGGTGGGCTCGCGGCCCAGGTCCTGGAGCAGCTCGCGCTGGATCCGGCCCAGCTTGTTGATCACCTCGACCATGTGCACCGGGATGCGGATGGTGCGGGCCTGGTCGGCCATGGCGCGGGTGATGGCTTGGCGGATCCACCAGGTGGCGTAGGTGGAGAACTTGTAGCCCTTGGTGTAGTCGAACTTCTCGACGGCGCGGATGAGGCCGAGGTTGCCCTCCTGGATCAGGTCGAGGAAGGCCATGCCGCGTCCGGTGTAGCGCTTGGCCAGCGAGACCACGAGTCGCAGGTTGGCCTCGAGCAGGTGGTTCTTGGCCCGCTCGCCGTCCCGCGAGATCCACATCAGGTCGCGCTGCATGTCGCGGGTGAGCTTCTCCTCGCCCTCCTCGGCGGCGCGCAGCCGCTCCGCGGCGTAGAGCCCGGCCTCGATCCGCTTGGCCAGCTCCACCTCCTGCTCGGCGTTGAGCAGCGGGACCTTGCCGATCTGCTTCAGGTACGCCCGGACCGAGTCGGCGGAGGCGGTCAGCTCCGCGTCGCGGCGGGCCTGCTTGAGCGCCTCGGACTCCTCGTCGTCCCACTCGAAGTCGTTGTCGCTCGCGGAGTTCGCCGCGTCCGCCTCGGCGGCCTGGGTGAGCTCGGCCGGCTCGTCGACGACCACGTCCTCGATCTCGGCGGCGAGTTCCTCCGGGTCGATGTCGCCCTCGGCGCCCTCGTCACCCTTGGCCTTGGCGGGAGCCGCCTTGCCGGCGGCCGCGACGGTCGCCTTGGTGGCCCGGGTGGACTTGGTCGCCTTGGCCGGCGCCGCGGCCTTCGCGGCCACCTCGGCGGTGGTGCCGGCGGCCTTGCGCGCGGCCGCCTTCCGCGGGGCGGGCGCCGGAGCCTCGTCGGCGGCGGGCGCCTGCTTCGGGGCGGGCGCGGCGGCCTTCTTGGTGGTCTTGGCGGTGGTGGCCCGCGAGGCCGGTGTGGCGGACCGGGCGGCGGCGACCCGACGACGGGTGCTGGCCGATCCGTCCACGACCACGGTCACTCCCGCCTCGGAGAGTGCCCGCAGGATCTTCTTGGCCTGGGCCGGAGTCACCTCGGCGGACTCGACGGTGCGCGCGAGCTGGGCCGACGTGAGCTGGCCGCCGGCGCTCTGCGCGTGGGCGATCAGGGTGTCGGTGAGCGAGCGAACGTCGGCGCCGGTCTGGCGGGGTTCTGTCACGAATGACCTTCCGGAGGCGAAGAGCGAGCACGGCCGGGTCGTCTGGCGCAGCAGGGGCCACCGCGCCTGGCGATGTGGTTGAGGAACCCCCGTGTCCCGGGCCGGCCGGTCGTCGGCGGTCCGTGGCGCGTGGGCAGGGGTGAATTGTAACGCCGTCTGCGGCGATCATCCTGTGCCGCACGGCGTACGAGGTGCGGCGACCGCCGATTCGGCGCAGATGTGGACTTTGTAGCGATCGTATCCCCGGGTGAAGGGGGCGCTGCGGACCCGAGGGGACCGACCGCGAGCGAGCCGCGCGGAGGTGGCACGGACGCGCATGCCGGGGACCGGAAGGTGGGCACCTAGCGGACATTACCAATCGCAACGGGGCAGCCTGGTCAGACTCGGCAGCTCGTGGTGGGCGGATGGCCGGGGGCGCGGGCCGGCGCCCCGAGCGGCGCTCCCGGTCCGGCCGGACCCGCGGTCGTCCGCACGACGGGATGGGCGATGATGAGGCGACCGGCACGGTTCCTCCACCGCACGTCGATCGTCGAGGACCGTGCCGTACGCGTGTACCGCCACGGGGAAGGGCGAACCATGACCAGGTCGGCGCCGACGCCGCGGGAACTGCTCACGATCGCCGTCGAGGTGGCCAGGGACGCGGCGGCCACCGCGTACCGGATGCGGGCCGAGGGAGTGTCGGTCGCCGCGACCAAGAGCACCGTCACCGACGTGGTCACGGCCGCCGACCGGGCCGTCGAGCGGCAGGTGCTCGACGCGCTGGCCGCGCTCCGCCCCGACGACGCGGTGCTCGGCGAGGAGTACGGCGAGGGCGAGGTCCGCGACGCGCCGAGCGGGGTGCGCTGGATCGTCGACCCGATCGACGGCACCGTCAACTACCTCTACGGGCTGCCGCACAGCGCCGTGTCGCTCGCCGCCGAGGTCGACGGCGTGGTGGTGGCGGGCGTGGTCCGCAACGTGAGCACCGGCGAGGAGTGGACGGCCACGGCCGGCGGCGGCGCGTGGCACGACGGCGAGCGGCTGAGCGGCTCCACCGAGACCGACCTCGGCCAGGCGCTGGTCGCCACCGGCTTCGGCTACGACCCGAAGCGCCGGGCGCACCAGGCTCGCGTGGTCGCCGAGCTGATCCCGCACGTACGCGACATCCGCCGGCTCGGCGCGGCGGCTCTCGACCTCTGCCTGGCCGCGCAGGGGCGGGTGGACGCCTACTTCGAGAAGGGGCTGGCCGCCTGGGACCAGGCGGCCGGTGGCCTGGTGGCGAGCGAGGCGGGACTGCGGGTCGCCGGGCTGGGTGGGCTGCCGGCCGGCCCGGACCTGGTGATCGCCGCCCCGCCGGCGCTCTTCACGCCCTTGCACGACCGGCTCGCCGCCCTGGACGCCTCCGGCGGTCCGTGACGAGCCGACGGCGGCCCTCCGGCGTCCGGCCGGCCGGGCCGGGTGCGGCGCGTGTCCGGAGACGGCGACGGGCGGCGCCCCCGGCGGGGACACCGCCCGTGGCGGCGGAGGGCGGAGCCGACTACTTGTCGTCGGTCACCGGGCAGGTGCCGGGCGGCGCCTCGGCGGCGCCCAGGTCGCCCAGGGACTGGTTGACCTCGGTGGTGGTGGCGAGCTGCTGGAAGCCGTTGCCGAGCACCACGTCGACGCTGTCGTCCTTGCGGTTGGGGTCGTACTTGGTGACGGCGTTGTTGAGGAAGTAGGCCCGCAGGAGGTGGGCGGAGCCGACGCCCTTCGGGCCGTACCGCAGCACCGCGATGTCGTCGATCTGCTTCTCGTTGGCGATCTTCTTGACCTGGAACTGCCGGTTGCTGAACTCGTCGGCGACGTGGCGGGCGAGGCCGGGCTGGTCCGTGCCGTTGAGCACGTTGATCTTCACGTCCTTGCGCTCGCGGAGGGTCACGTCGGCGAGGGGCCAGCCGTCCGGGCAACCCGCGGCGGTGCCGGCGTTGCTCTGGGTGTCGCGCACCAGCGCTACCACGACGAAGACCAGGGCGAGGACCGCCAGCAGGCCGACGACAACGAGTGCCCGCACTCGCGCAAAACTCATCTGGGCGCTCCCCGGACTCCAGGTGGGTGGCGGCGGCCGCCGGGGGCCGCGCCGCCCGCCGGCCGTCGGGTACGCCGCTGAGGTTAACGGTTGTCCGACCGTCGCGTGGAAACAGCCGGACATGCCGGCGCGCCACCCGGGAACCAGGTACTACTACCCCTATCTTCGTGTCGCCTGAGTCACATTGGGAACAACTTCGCGTGCGGGGGCGTACATCTCTGCCACGAGGGCGGTATACATGCCTCGCCCAAAGGGGGGGTAAGGTACCGCGCTCGCTGGGGGAGTTTCCTGGCGGGCCGTCGGCCCGACGGGTCGGGTCGGGTGACCGACACAACGGGTGGCCGGCCAGCGGAACCGAAACAGCGTCGTCCGGCGTTACAACCGGAAGCGACAACATCGATATGGGAGAGTGAAACCGATGGCCACCGACTACGACGCCCCGCGTCGCGACGAGGTCGACCTCGGCGAGGACAGCCTGGAAGAGCTCAAGGCCCGGCGAGTCGACTCACAGTCGGGCGCTGTGGACGTCGACGAGGCCGAGGTGGCCGAGAGCTTCGAGCTGCCCGGAGCCGATCTGGCCGACGAGGAGCTCACGGTCAAGGTGCTGCCGATGCAGCAGGACGAGTTCCGCTGCGCCCGCTGCTTCCTGGTGCACCACCGCAGCCAGCTGGCGGTCGAGCGCAACGGCGAGCTGATCTGCCGCGAGTGCGTCTGACCCTTGTCCATTCCAGCGGCGGCCTCCTGACGGGGCCGCCGCTGTCGGCGTCGCCCCGCTCACGAGCGGCCGGCACGCCGGGGGCTCCAGCCCGCCGACCAGGGCCCGCGGCCCGGACAGTGCCCGCCGTGCGGGAGCCGTCCGCGTTGCGGGTACGGCCCGCCGGTCCGAACGGCACCGCCGCTCTCGGCGTCGCCGTGCGCCGCTGGTGGGGAACTGCTTGACTCGGAACGGGTAGCGCGGCCGGCGATCCGGGAGGGCGGGAGCGATGAACGAGCGAGGCGACGTCCCCGGGGGCGACTCCGAGGAACTGGGCGCCACCGTGGCGGCGCTGACCGCCGACGACATCGCCCCGGCGCGGCGCCGGCAACTGCTCACGCGGCTGGTAAGCCAGGCGCGCGCCCGAGGGCTCGGCGACCTGTTCAAGCCGCGCTCCGCGGTCCGCTGGATGGTCGACACGGTCACCGAGGTGGCCCCGCACGTCCCGATCCGTGACCTGGCGACCCTGCGCCGCCACTTCCCTGACCTGGACGACGAGGCGCTCGCCGACCGGCTGGTCCGCAACGCCTCCCGGGCGACCGCGGGCGTGGGCGCGGCCGGTGGCGGGGTGGCCGCCGTGGAGTGGGCCGTCACGCCCACCCTGCTCTCCGCCCCGGTCCTGCTGGCCGCCGAGACGATCGCCGTGGTGGCGGTCGAGCTGAAGCTGATCGGCGAGCTGAACGAGATCTACGGCGTCGCGCTGCCCGAGGGGCGGGGCCAGCGGGCCGTGGCCCTGGTGCACGCCTGGGCCACCCAGCGGGGCGTCAACCCGATGATGCCCGGCGCGGGTGTCGGCGCGGTGCTGGGCACGGCTGCCCGCCGGGAACTGCGGGACACGCTGCTCCGCCGCTTCGGGCGCAACCTCACCACGCTCGGGCCGTTCCTCACCGGAGCGGCCGTCGCCGGCTACCTCAACCGCCGGGCCACCCGGTCGCTCGGCGACCAGGTCCGCGACGACCTGCGGCGCAAGCGCCGGGAGCTGCCGGTGCCGAAGCGCGCCCTGCCCGGCTCGTCCTGAGCCGCGCCCGGCGACGTCACGGGCGTTCAAGCGGGCGTTTCAGCGGATTTCAGCGGGCGTCGCGCGCGGCGAGGATCGCCTCGGCCAGCTCGACCGGCCGACGGGTGCTCACCACCCAGAACGGGGTGGGGTCGGCCGGATCGTCGAGCACCACCTGGACGGCCCCGCCGACCCACGGGCGCTGCACCACGAAGGCGAGCGGGTCGGCGCCCACGCCGAGCACCTCCCGCCGGCCGGCGGCGTCCAGCGGGACCACGTCGGCGACGTACCGCACCGGGAGCCGGGCGTCGTCGACCCGCAGCTCGCCGTCACGGACCGCGACCCGGATCCGGCCCAGCCACCAGAGCCCGGCCACGGTGACCGGCACCAGCACCACGAACGGCAGCCAGGCCCGCACTCCCGGCGCGCCCATCCAGATCTCGACGGCGAGCAGGCCGGCGGCCGCCAGCCCGGCCAGCCAGAGCCACCAGGGCAGGTCGAGCCGCTCCGAGTGGCCGGCGCGGGCCGGGACGGGCGGCGCGGACGGGGGCGAGGACGGCGACAGGCTCACAGTCCGAGGGTACGGCGGACGGCGGCCCGGGTACCCGGCAGGATGGCAGGGTCACCGCCGAACCGGACGGAAGAGGGAACCGTGACCGACGTCGTACCCGTGCCCGTACGGCAGCTCGACCCCGAGCTGCCGCTTCCGGCGTACGCCCATCCCGGCGACGCGGGGGCCGACCTGGTGGCCGCCGCGGACGTCGAGCTGCCACCCGGCGGGCGCGCCCTGGTCCCGACCGGGGTGGCGATCGCCCTGCCGGAGGGGTACGTGGGCCTCGTCCACCCCCGGTCCGGTCTCGCGGCCAGGCTCGGTGTGACGGTGCTCAACGCGCCCGGTACGGTCGACGCCGGCTACCGGGGGGAGATCCTCGTGAACCTGATCAACCACGATCGGGTCGCTCCGGCGAAGATCTCCCGTGGCGACCGCATCGCCCAGCTCGTTGTGCAGCGGGTGGCGCGGGCGGAGTTCCAGCCGGTGGCCGACCTGCCGGCGTCCCGGCGCGGGACGGGCGGGCACGGCTCCACCGGTGGGCACGCCGGTCTGGTGCCGTCGCCGGTGGACCCGCAGCGGGCCGACGGCGAGGGCGTTGAGGTGACAGGGTGAGCACGAACAGCGGAGGGTGGACGCAGTGATCTTCTCCCGGAAGCGGGCCGATGCGGGGCGGCACGACCGTGACGAGCGGACCACCGAGGTCCTCGACGACTACGCGGCCGAGGAGGGGCTGGCCCCGTCCATCGCCCGCGGCCCGTACGACATCTCCGAGGCCCCGTCCGGCGTGGCCCGGCTCGACCTCGGCAGCCTGCACATCCCGGCCGTGCCGGAGGTGGAGGTCCGCGTCCAGGCCGACCAGCAGGGTGTGATCCAGCAGGTGGTGCTGGTGCACGGGACGAACGCGCTGCAGCTCGGCGTCTTCGCCGCACCCCGGTCCGAGGGGATCTGGGACGAGGTGCGGGCGGAGATCCGCCAGTCGCTGGTCAACGACGGCGCCACCGCCCGGGAGGTCGAGGGCGAGTACGGCCCGGAGCTGCGGGCCACGGTGCACACCCAGGACGGCGCGACCGAGCTGCGCTTCGTGGGCGTCGACGGCCCGCGGTGGATGGTCCGGGCCGTCTTCCAGGGCGCGGCGGCGGTGGACCCGGCGGCCGCCGGCCCGCTCGCCGAGTGCCTGGAGGGGCTCGTGGTGGACCGGGGCCAGGAGGCCAAGCCGGTGCGCGAGCCGCTGCCGCTGCGGCTGCCGCGGGAGGTCGCCGACCAGGCCGAGTCCGACGGCGACCGCCCGGCGGAGCAGCCGCGGCAGGTCTGACCGGGCAGTCACCGGCGCGCCGGGATCGACCGTGTCGGCGTACGCTGGCGGGACGGTCCCGGCGACTCCGGGTCCGGGGCCAGTGCCGGCGCGGCCGGCCAGCGTGGAGAGGGTGACGCGGAGGTCATGACGACCGACGAGAGCCGGGTGTCCCTGCGGGGCATCCTGCGGCGGCTCACCGCGAGCGAGGCCGAGATCGAGGCGCAGGAGCTGCAGCGGGAGAGCGCCGAGTGCGGCGGTGTCCCGGCCCGGCAGTGCTCCCGCGGTCAGGTGGTGTCGGTCACGGGCCGACTGCGTACCGTGGTCTACACGCCCCGGACGAACCTGCCGACCCTGGAGGCCGACCTCTACGACGGCAGCGACGTGGTGACGCTCGTGTGGCTCGGCCGGCGGCACATCGCCGGGATCGAACCGGGCCGGCACCTGACCGCCCGGGGCCGGGTGGCCGTGCGCGACGACCGCAAGGTCATCTTCAATCCGTACTACGAGTTGGACACGCCGAAGTGACGGACGCGGACGGACGAGGGCCCATGACGACCGGACAGCAGGCCGCCCAGCCCGAGACCGGGCCGCAGGACGAGGAGCGGCTGCCCACCATCGCCGAGCAGATGGCCGACCAGCTCGGCGGCTGGCGGGGGCTCGTGGAGTCGAGCATCCCCGTGGTGGTCTTCGTGATCGCCAACATCGTCGGCGAGCTGCGTCCCGCCGTGATCGCGTCGGTGGCCGTGGCGCTCCTCATCGCCGTGCTGCGGCTGGCGCAGCGCCGCCCGATCCGGCACGCCGTCAACGGGCTCTTCGGCATCGCCATCGGCGCCGCGATCGCCTGGCGGACGGGCAACGAGCGCGACTTCTACCTGCCGGGGATCCTCTACGGCATCGGCTACGGGGTGGTGCTCCTGCTCTCCGCCGCCATCCGCCAGCCGCTGGTGGGGTGGATCTGGTCGGTGCTGGTCGCCAAGGGGCGGTCCGAGTGGCGGGAGGACCCGCGCCTCGTGCGGACGTTCACCGCGCTCACCGTGCTCTGGGGCGTCGTCTGGCTGGCCAAGGTCGGCGTGCAGGCGGGGCTCTACCTCGCCCACCAGGACACGGCGCTCGGCGTGGCGCGGCTCGCGCTGGGCTACCCGCCGTACGCGCTGCTGTTGCTGATCACCGTCTGGACGGTGCGCCGGGTGACCCGGACGCCGCAGCCGGAGCCGCTGCCCGGCGCCTGACCGCCCGCGCCGCCGCCGGGTGGCAGCGGCGCCGCGGAGGGACGCGGGTCAGCTCGCCTCGCGGGTGCGTTCCACGCTGTCCGGGCCGAGGATGACCGCCCGGACGTCGTCCTCGACCTCCGAGGTGCAGACGAAGATCAGCTCGTCGCCGGCCTCGATGGGGTCGTCCGGGCTCGGCACCAGCACCCGCTTGCCCCGCAGGATGGCCACCAGCGCGGCGTCGCGGGGCAGCGGCACCGAGTGGATGGGCTGGCCCACGTGCGGCGCGTTCGGCGGGAGGGTGATCTCCACGAGGTTGGCCTCGCCCTGCCGGAACGTCATGAGGCGGACCAGGTCGCCGACCGTGACGGCCTCCTCGACCAGCGCGGCCATCACCCGTGGCTTGCTCACCGCCACGTCGACGCCCCACTGCTCGGTGAAGAGCCACTCGTTCTCCGCCCGGTTCACCCGGGCCACCACGCGGGGCACCGCGAACTCGGTCTTGGCGAGCAGCGACACCACCAGGTTGACCTTGTCGTCCCCCGTGGCGGCCACCACCACGTCGCACGCGGCGAGATCCGCCTCCTCCAGGCTGGTGAGCTCGCACGCGTCGGCCAGCACCCAGTCGGCGGCGGGCACCCGGTCCGGCCGGAGCATCTTGGGCTGCCGCTCGATCAACATCACCTGGTGGCCGTTGTCGATCAGCTCCTGGGCGATCGAGCGGCCCACGTTGCCGGCGCCGGCGATGGCGATCCGCATGGCTCAGTGCCCCCCTTCCGGCGGCGTCGACGCCACCGACGTGACCGTCGCCACGATGTCGTCGGTGACCAGCATGAAGAGCTGGTCACCCTCCTGCACCACGCTCGACGTGGTCGGCAGCGTGCCGATGCCGAAGCGGATCAGATAGGCCACCCGCGCCCCGGCGGCCTCCTCCAGCGCGTGGACGGGCCGGCCCACCCAGTCCTTGTGTACCGGGACCTCGACGATCGAGACCGTGCTGGTCGGGTCGCGGAAGATCTCCACGTTCCCCTCCGGCACCAGGTGCCGCAGCATCCGGTCGGCCGTCCACCGGACGGTGGCCACCGTGGGGATGCCGAGGCGCTCGTAGACCTGCGCCCGCCGCTGGTCGTAGATGCGGGCCGCCACGCGGGAGACGCCGAACGTCTCCCGGGCGAGCCGGGCGGAGATGATGTTGGAGTTGTCGCCGCTGGAGACCGCGGCGAACGCGTCCGCGCGCTCGATGCCGGCCTGTCGCAGCACGTCGCCGTCGAAGCCCGCGCCGGTCACCGTGATCCCGGCGAAGTCGGGGCCGAGCCGGCGGAACGCGTCGGCGTCCTGGTCGATCACGGCCACCGAGTGCCCCCGGGACTCCAGGCTGTGTGCGAGGGTCGACCCGACCCGCCCGCAGCCCATGATCACGACATGCACGCTTCCCTCCCAAGGTGCGCACCCGTCCGCACGGGGCCCGTCGTGTGCGAGCCTGCCACGTCCCGGCGGGGAACGGGGACCGACCGTACCGTGCGGGCGCGGGCCCGGTGATCGCCCACCCCCGCACCGGCGGCGGGGTGGTCGTACCCTTGGCGTTCGTGGCCAGTCCCACCTCGCTGCTGAAGCGGCTGCTTCTCGGTCGACCGTTCCGGTCCGACCGGCTGCAGCACACCCTCCTGCCGAAGCGCATCGCGCTGCCCGTCTTCGCCTCCGACGCGCTGTCCAGCGTCGCGTACGCGCCCGACGAGATCCTGCTGACCCTCTCCATCGCGGGCGCCTCCGCGTACGTCTTCTCGCCGTGGATCGCCCTCGCGGTGGTCGTGGTCATGCTGACCGTGGTCGCGAGCTACCGGCAGAACGTGCACGCCTACCCCTCCGGCGGTGGGGACTACGAGGTGGCCACCGTCAACCTCGGCCCCAAGTTCGGCATCGGGGTGGCCAGCGCGCTGCTGGTCGACTACGTGCTCACGGTCGCCGTGTCGGTCTCCTCCGGGGTGGCGAACCTCGGCTCGGTGGTGCCGTTCGTGGCGACCCACAAGGTGATGATCGCGGTGGTGGCGGTGGTGCTGCTGACCGCCGTGAACCTGCGCGGCCTGCGCGAGTCGGGCACCGCGTTCGCCATCCCCACGTACGGCTTCGTGATCGTGATCGGCGGGATGCTGGTCACCGGCCTGGTGCGGGTGTTCGTGCTGGGCGACGAGCTGCGGGCGCCGAGCGCCGACCTGGTGATCCAGGCCGAGCACAGCGTGACCGGTTTCGCCCTGGTCTTCCTGCTGCTCCGGACGTTCAGCTCGGGCGCCGCCGCGCTGACCGGCGTCGAGGCGATCTCCAACGGCGTGCCGGCGTTCAAGGCGCCGAAGAGCCGCAACGCGGCCACCACGCTGCTGCTGCTGGGCACGATCGCGGTGAGCCTCCTGGTCGGGATCATCGCGCTGGCGCGGCTGACCCACCTGCAGTTCGTCGAGGACCCGGCCCTCCAGATCGTCTCCGGTCCCGACGGGTACGTGCAGAAGACGGTCACCACCCAGCTCGGCGAGGCGGTCTTCGGCTCCGGGTCGATCCTGCTCTACGTGGTGGCCGGGATGACGGCCCTGATCCTGTTCCTGGCCGCGAACACGGCGTTCAACGGTTTCCCGGTGCTCGGCTCGATCCTCGCGCAGGACCGGTTCCTGCCCCGGCAGTTCCACACCCGGGGCGACCGGCTGGCCTTCTCCAACGGCATCCTCTTCCTGGCCGCGTTCGCGATCGTGCTGATCGTCGGGTTCCAGGCCGAGGTGACCCGGCTCATCCAGCTCTACATCGTCGGGGTATTCGTCTCGTTCACCGTCTCCCAGGCCGGCATGATCCGGCACTGGAACCGGCACCTGAAGACCGAACGGGACCCGGAGGCCCGCCGCCGGATGCACCGCTCCCGGGCCATCAACGCCTTCGGCATGGGGCTCACCGGCACCGTGCTCGTGATCGTGCTGATCACCAAGTTCCTCCTGGGCGCCTGGATCGCGATCGCCGCCATGGCGGTGATCTACCTGGTCATGCTGGCCATCCGCCGGCACTACGACCGGATCGCGGAGGAGCTGACCCCGCCGGACCAGGGCCGCGCCGTGCTGCCCGCCCGCAACCACGCGATCGTGCTGGTCAGCAAGCTGCACCAGCCCACCCTGCGAGCCATCGCGTACGCGCGGGCCACCCGGCCGGACACCCTCACCGCGGTGACCGTGAACGTGGACGAGAAGGACACCCGGGACCTTCAGGAGGAGTGGGAGCGGCGGGAGCTGCCCGTGCCGCTGACCGTGGTCGACTCGCCGTACCGGGAGATCACCCGTCCCATCCTGGACTTCGTCGCCAACACCCGCCGGGAGTCGCCCCGGGACGTGGTGACGGTCTTCATCCCCGAGTACGTGGTCGGGCACTGGTGGGAGAACTTCCTGCACAACCAGAGCGCGCTGCGGCTCAAGACCCGGCTGCTGTTCGAACCGGGTGTCATGGTGACCAGCGTGCCGTGGCAGCTCGCGTCGACCGCCAACAAGGACCTGGACCGCCTCGACGCCACGCTGTCGCGCGGCCCGGCCCGGGGGCCCCGCGTCGTGCCGCGCAGCACGCTGCCGCCGAGCGTGCCGCTGGCGGTGCCGGTGCCGCCGGGCGAGTCCGCGCCGACCGGTGGTGACCGTGGCTGAGCCGGTCGCGGCCCCCGGGCTGGCCGAGGCGGAGCGGGTCGAGCTGACCGTCGGCGCGGTCGCCCCGGGCGGGCACTGCGTGGCCCGGGTCGACGGGCAGGTGGTCTTCGTCCGGCACGCGCTGCCCGGCGAGCGGGTCGTGGTCGAGGTGACCGAGGTGCACCGGGGGTTCGTCCGGGCCGACGCGGTGACGGTGCTGGAGGCGTCGCCGGACCGGGTCGAGGCGCCGTGCCCGTACGCCCGTCCGGGCCGCTGCGGCGGGTGCGACCTGCAGCACGTCGCGCCGCCGGCCCAGCTGGAGTGGAAGGCCGCCGTGGTGCGCGAACAGCTCACCCGGCTCGGCGGCCTGGACGACGAGGAACTGGACCGCCTCCAGGTCCGGGTCGAGGCGCTGCCGGGCGGGCCACTGGGCTGGCGCTCCCGGGTCCGGTACGCGGTCGACGCGGCGGACCGGGCCGGCCTGCTCAAGCACCGCTCGCACGAGGTGGTGCCGATCGACCGCTGCCTGATCGCCCACCCGGCCATCCAGCGGCTGCCGGTGCTGCCGCCCAGCGGGGCCCGCTGGCCGGAGGCCGAGGCGGTGGAGACGGTCGCCTCCTCCGGCGGCGACGTGACCGTCACCGCCCTGGCCGAGGGGGTCGCTACCGAGGTCGAGGGGCCGGCCGTGGTCCGTGAGGTGGCCGCCGGCCGGGAGTGGACGCTGCCCGCGACGGCCTTCTGGCAGGTCCATCCCGCCGCCGCGGACACGCTGGTGCGTGCGTTGCTGGAGCTGGTCGACCCGCGGCCGGGCGAGACGGCCTGGGACCTCTACGGCGGTGCCGGGCTGTTCGCCGCGGCGCTGGCCGGCCGGGTGGGCGACGCCGGCCGGGTCACCCTGGTCGAGGCGGCCGCGCAGGGTGTTGCCGCGGCGCGGGAGAACCTGCGGGACCTGCCCCGGGTCGAGGTGGTCGCGGCCCGGGTGGAGACCGCGCTCGCGCGGCGGCGGATCACCGGCCCCGTCGACGTGGTGGTGCTCGACCCGCCCCGCACCGGTGCGGGTGCGCGGGTGGTCCGCGAGCTGGTCGCCGCCGGGCCGCGGGCCGTCGCGTACGTGGCGTGCGACCCGGCCGCCTTCGCCCGGGACGTGCGCACCTTCACGGGGCTCGGCTGGCGGCTGGCCGCGGTGCGCGGGTTCGACCTGTTCCCCATGACCCAGCACGTCGAGCTGGTGGGGCTGCTGCTGCCGCCCGACTGACCCCGGGCGGGCGCGCCGGGTGCCGCTAGCCTGTCGCCGTGAAGATCGTCGGATTGATGTCGGGCACGTCGTACGACGGGGTCGACGTGGCCGCGGCCGAGTTCACCGTCGAGGGGGAGACCCTCTGGCTGCGCCCGCTGGGGCACCGGGGCATCGACTACGACGAGGAGCTGCGGGCGTCCATCGGCGGGCTGCTGCCTCCGGCGAACACCACGATCGAGGCGGTCTGCCGGCTGGACAACCGCCTGGGCGAGGTCTTCGCCGAGGCGGCGGCGGTCGGGCTGGAGCTGGCCGGCGGCGCGGCCGACCTGGTCGTCTCGCCCGGGCAGACGGTCTTCCACTGGGTGCAGGACGGGACGGTCCGGGGCACGCTGCAACTCGGCGCGGTGGCCCGGGTGGCCGCCCGCGTCGGCGTACCGGTGCTCAGCGACCTGCGCTCGGCCGACGTCGCCGCCGGCGGGCAGGGCGCGCCCCTGGTGCCGGCCTTCGACGCGCTGCTGCTGGCGCCGGACGCCGACGCGCCGCCGCGGGCCGCGCTGAACCTGGGCGGCATCGCCAACCTCACCGTGGTCGCCCCGGGCGCGCCCGTGCTGGGGTACGACGTGGGCCCGGCCAACGCGCTGCTCGACGCGGCGGCCCGGCGCCTCCTGGGCCGCCCCTGCGACCTCGACGGCGCCCGGGCGGCGGCCGGCCGGGTGCACCCGGGGCTGCTGGAGCTGCTGCTCGCCGAGCCGTACTACGCCGCGCCGGCGCCCAAGTCGACCGGCAAGGAGCTGTTCCACGCCGGCTACCTGGACGAGCGGCTCTCCGCGCTCGGCGAGCCCGTGCCGGCCGACGACGTGCTGGCCACGCTGACCGAACTGACCGCCCGGGTGGTGGCCGCCGAGTGCGACCGGCACGGGGTCGCGGAGGTCGTGGCCGCCGGCGGGGGAGTGCGAAACATCACTCTCCGTAATCGGATCGCCGCCCTGGGCGCCGGGCGCTGGCGGCTGCGCACGACCGCCGAGTTGGGCATCCCGGCGCAGGCCAAGGAGGCGTACGCGTTCGCCCTGCTCGGCTGGCTCTCCTGGCACGGCCTGCCCGGGGCCATACCGTCCGTGACCGGGGCATCCCGGGCCGCCGTCCTCGGCTCCTGGACGCCCGCCGGCCCCGGCCCCCGGGCCACCCCGACGGTGCCGCCGCGCCGGCTGCGGGTCCGCCTCTGACCGGTCGCTCAGCGCCCGGTCCTGAGCTGGGCGTATGTCGGCCCGGGCTGCGGAGTGTCCGGCGGCCGATAGACTCTGCGGTCATGAGTGTTGAAGAGGACACGGCCAACCACGGCCGGCTGCTGGCCACGGTGCGCGGTCCGCAGGACGTCAAGCGGATGTCCGCCGAGCAGCTGGACATTCTCGCCGCCGAGATCCGTGACTTCCTGATCGCGAAGGTGTCCCGCACGGGCGGGCACATCGGGCCCAACCTCGGCGTGGTCGAGCTGACACTCGCCATGCACCGCGTCTTCGACTCCCCCCGCGACCGGCTCCTGTTCGACACCGGCCACCAGGCGTACGTGCACAAGATCATCACCGGGCGACAGGCCGGCTTCGACAAGCTGCGCCAGCGCGGCGGCCTCTCCGGCTACCCCAACCAGGCCGAGAGCGAGCACGACCTCGTCGAGAACTCGCACGCCTCCACCGCGCTCTCCTACGCCGACGGCCTGGCCAAGGCGTACGCCCTGCGCGGCGAGTCCCGCGCGGTGGTCGCCGTGGTCGGCGACGGCGCGCTGACCGGCGGCATGTGCTGGGAGGCGCTGAACAACATCGCGGCCGCCGGCAACCCGCTCGTCATCGTGGTCAACGACAACGGCCGGTCGTACGCGCCGACCATCGGCGGTCTCGCCGACCACCTCTCCTCACTCCGCCTCAACCCCGGCTACGAGAAGGTCCTCGACACCGTCAAGGACGCCCTCGGCTCGACCCCGCTGGTCGGCAAGCCGATGTACGAGGTGCTGCACGCGGTCAAGAAGGGCATCAAGGACGCGGTCGCCCCGCAGGCGATGTTCGAGGACCTCGGCATCAAGTACGTGGGCCCGGTCGACGGCCACGACGTCGCCGCCGTCGAGTCGGCGCTGCGGGCCGCGAAGAACTTCCGCGGCCCGGTGATCGTCCACGCGGTCACCCGCAAGGGCTACGGCTACCGCCCCGCCGAGGAGGACGAGGCCGACTGCCTGCACGGCCCGGGTGGCGCGTTCGACGTCGAGACCGGTCAGCTGGTCGCCGCGCCGTCGGTCAAGTGGACGCACGTCTTCGCCGACGAGCTGGTGGCGATCGCCGACGAGCGGCCCGACGTGGTCGGGATCACCGCCGCGATGGGCGAGCCGACCGGCATCGCCACGCTGGCCCGCAAGCACCCCGCCCGGGTGTACGACGTGGGCATCGCCGAGCAGCACGCGGCCACCTCGGCGGCCGGTCTGGCGCTCGGCGGCCTGCACCCGGTCGTGGCGGTCTACGCGACCTTCCTCAACCGCGCGTTCGACCAGGTGCTGCTCGACGTGGCGATGCACAAGCTTCCGGTGACGTTCGTGCTCGACCGCGCCGGCATCACCGGCCCGGACGGACCGAGCCACTACGGCATCTGGGACATGTCGGTCTTCGGCGTGGTGCCCGGCCTGCGGATCGCCGCGCCCCGCGACGCCGCCACGCTCCGCGAGGAGCTGCGCGAGGCGGTCGCCGTCGACGACGGCCCGACCGTGATCCGCTTCCCCACCGGCACCGTGGCCGCCGACCTGCCCGCGCTGCGCCGGGTCGGTCCGGTCGACGTGCTGGCCGAGTCGACGCGTACCGACGTGCTGCTGGTCGCGGTCGGCGCGTTCGGGCACCTCGGCATGGAGGTCGCCGCCCGGGTCGCCGAGCAGGGCTACGGGGTGACCGTGGTCGACCCGCGCTGGGTCCGGCCCGTCCCGGCCGAGCTGGTCGAGCTGGCCGCCGGGCACCGGCTGGTGGTCACCGTCGAGGACGGCGTACGCGTCGGCGGCGTCGGTGACGCCCTCGCCCAGGCGATGCGGGACGCCGACGTCCGGGTGCCGCTGCGCGACCTCGGCGTACCGGCCGACTGGCACCCGCACGGCAGCCGGGCGCAGATCCTCGCCGACCTGCGGCTCACCGCGCAGGACGTGGCCCGGGACGTCACCGGCTGGATCTCCGGCCTGGACGGCGCGCCGGTCCGGCTC
Organism: Micromonospora costi; assembly: GCF_003626655.1. Taxonomy (GTDB): domain Bacteria; phylum Actinomycetota; class Actinomycetes; order Mycobacteriales; family Micromonosporaceae; genus Micromonospora; species Micromonospora costi. The sequence goes on along the minus strand of NZ_RBAN01000001.1, from coordinate 879,658 downwards.
ACGGTGACCGACACCGCCGCCCAAAACTGACCCGCTGACCGCCCGGTGCTTCGGCGACCGCCGCGCCGGTCTCCGCGCCGCGCGCCGGTCTCCGCGTTGATCAAGAGGTTTGCGTCATGTTCGATCTCCGATTTGACGCAAACCTCTTGATCAACAGGGTCGGTCGGGCGAGCGTCGGTCTTCGCCGATTCTGGGGGGTGCGGGTTGGTGGTTGTCGGGGGCGCATCCTCCGCCGCTAGCGTGATGCCTCAGAGGCAAGCCTCTGAGGCATCACGCTCGTGAGGGGACCCGCAGCTACGCGGCCCACCGGCGTATTGCCAGGCTGGGCAGGTGGGTGACCTGATGACCGCACGCCCCGAGCGACCGCGACCGGCAGGGAGCCGGTCGAGGTCGACTGGTCGACCACCACCAGCACCGGCCATGTCCGGCGAACTTGTCGAACCGCTGCCGTAGCCGCGCCTCGGTGTTCGGCAGCGCCGCCGGGCGGGCCGGCGCGGGGTCAGCGGCCGCCGACTGAGCGGTAGTGCGTCTTCTCCGCGTCGGTCAGGCTGACCGTCGTCGGCCGGTCGGTCGTCGCCACGACGGCCAACCCCGGTCGCTCCACCAGCGTCGGCGTGCCCGGCGGCAGCGACAGCGCGGTGTCCCGGGTGGACCGCCAGCTCAGCACGACCACCGGCTGGCCCGGCACCGGCAGCCGGTAGGCCTGCAACGGCGAGGACCGGTCGGCGGGGGAGACCACCGGGGCGGCGTCGCCGGCCGGCCGGTAGACCACGGCGCTCATCGTGTCGTCGGCGCTCTGCCAGGTCAGCTGCTCCAGCTCGCCCGGCTCACCACCGCCGAGGGCCACCTCGCCGAGCGAGCGGACGGCCACCTTCGCCATCGGCCAGGACTCCGGCACCGATCCCGGCGCGTCCCGGTCGTTGATCCGGCGGGTGAGGCTGCCGAACGGGCCCCGCTCGTCGGCGAGGCGGCAGGTGTCCAGACCCGCCAGGGCGCGCCGGCCCGAGCCGGTGTCGTCCCGCACCAGCGGGTAGTGCGGGCCGGCGATCCCGGTGCCGAGGTCGAGCAGGCGGTCCGTGGCCCGGCCGCGCGGCAGCGACTCGGTGGCTCGCAGGGTCGCCGTCACCGGGACCGCCGCGCAGGACGGTACGGCGGCCCGGGCGCTCATGCCGTCCGTCATCGAGAGGCCACGCCCGTCCGGCCCGAGCAGGCGCTGTACCCGCTTGGAGGTGAGGTAGCGGCGGCCCGCCGGGGTCTGCACGGGCAGCACGTCGGAGTAGACGAGGTAGCCGGGGTCGGTGTACTCGGTGGCCCGCACCACGGCGTACCGGTCGCCCTCGCGGGCGACCTGCAGCAGCCAGGAGGCGCCCTCGCCGGGCACGTCGGCGGCGACCAGGGCCAGCGGGGCGCCGTCGACCTCACCGGCGTAGAGAATGCCGGACGAGGGCAGGTGCGCCCGGTCGTCCGCCGGGGACCGCCAGGCCCGGACCGCCTCGGTCACCGCCGTGGTGACGGCGTCGTCGCCGGCCAGCCCACCCCGGGGCGGCCACACGGGCAGCGTGCCGTCCAGGCTGTCGTAGCCGACGGGCAGCGTGCCGGGCTGGCGGTCGGCGACCGGCCCGCAGGCGGTGGCGGTCAGCAGCACGGTCAGCAGCGCGGCGGCCGTCGTGCCGCGGCGGCGGACTGGCGCCACGTGTACGCCCCCGTTCGATCGCCCGTTGGTCGGAAGCGCCATAGTACGAGATGTCCGACGAGTGCCGTCCGGCACCTCGTGCCCGGCGGGCCGACCGGCGACCGACCACAGAGGACGCCTGGTGGGCCGGCTCGTCCACTCCGTCGGGGATGTCGAGTGGATCGTGTGGATGTCCGGCCATTTCCGTGCCTTTTACCCGCTCGGGTAGACTCCGCCGACTGTGACCCCTGCCGAGTCTCGCGCCGAGTCCGCCCTGGATACCGACGCCGGCTCGGCCGGCCTGGCCGTGGCCGTCGACGACGCCCCGGCTGTCGACGGCGCGCCGGCCGTCGACCGCGCCCCCACCGCCGACGCCGCGCCGGCGGCACCGACCGTCGACCGTGCCCCGGCCGTCGACCGTGCCCCGGCCGTCGACCGTGCCCCGGCCGTCGAGACCGCGCCGGCCCCCGATCCCGCGACGACCGATCCGTCGACCGGTGGCGTGGCGGGGTCGGACACCGAGGGCGTCCGGCCCGCCGCTCCCGCCCGGCAGTGGCGGTGGACCCGGAGGCGCCGGGACCTCGCGGCGTACGGCCTCTTCCTGCTTGCCGCGGTATGGGTGACCAGCGGGATCTGGGCCGATCCGGCGGGCCGGGTCGCCTCGCTCTACAGCAGTGACCCGGCGCAGGTGCAGTTCTTCCTCGCCCACTCGGTGCGGGTGGTGCTGCACGGCGAGTTCCCGTTCTACACCGAACAGTTCAACTACCCGGACGGGGTCAACCTGATGGCCAACACGGCCATCCTCGCGCTCGGCATCCCCATGGTGCCGGTGACCCTCCTGTTCGGACCGGCCGTGTCGTTCGTGCTGCTGGTCACGTTCGGTCTCGCCGGCACCGCGGCGGCCTGGTACCGCGTCCTCTCCCGCCACGTGGTCCGTACGCCGCTGGCGGCCGCGGTCGGCGGCTGGTTCTGCGGGTTCTCGCCGGCGATGCTCTCGCACGCCAACTGGCATCCGAACATCATCAGCCAGTTCCTGCTGCCGTTCATCGTGTGGCGGGTGCTGGTGCTCACCCGGTCCCGCCGCCCGGTCCGGGACGGGCTGCTGCTGGCGCTGCTGGTCACCGCCCAGGCGTTCATCAACGAGGAGATCCTGCTCTTCACGGCGCTGGCCTGCGGGGTGTTCCTGATCGCCGTGGTCGTCCAGGAACCGGCCCGCTGGTCGGCGGCGTGGCGCCCGCTGGCCGCCGGGCTCGCGGCGTGCGCGGTGCTCGCCGGGGCGCTGCTGGCGTACCCCCTGTACGTGCAGTTCGCCGGGCCGATGGCGTACCACGGGCTCAGCGACGCGGTGCGGGACTACGGCAACGACATCGCCGCCTTCTTCGCGCCCGGCTCGCCCACCCTCGGCGGCGACGAGCGGGCCAACGTCAACCTCGCCCCGAACTACTCCGAGGAGAACGCGTTCTTCGGCTGGAGCCTCGCGCTGCTCACCATCGGCGTGGTGCTCTGGCTGCGTAGGGAGGTGCTGGTCCGGGCACTCGCGGCGACCGGCGCCGCCTTCGCGGTGCTCTCCCTCGGCGAGCGGGTCTCCTGGTGGGACCGCGAGATCGTCACCGGCCCGTGGGAGTGGCTGGTGCGGTTGCCGCTGCTCGACGCCGTGGTGCCGACGCGGTTCGGGCTCATCACGTCGGTCGTGGTCGGCGTCCTGCTGGCGCTCGCCGTCGAGCGGGCCTGGTCGCTGCGGTCGGTGGACCGGCGTACGGTCCGGACGCTCACCGCCGCCGGCCTCGTGCTGGCGCTGCTGCCGATCGCGCCCCTGCCGCTGCGGGTCGTGTCCCGGCCGCCGGTGCCGGAGTTCATCACGGCCGACCGCTGGCGGGCGTACGTGGGGCCGGACCAGACGCTCGTGCCCATCCCGGTGCCGAGCATGGGCAACACCTACGGCATGCGCTGGGCGGCCGCCACGAACCTCGACTTCAAGATCCCGGGCGGGTACTTCCTCGCCCCGCGCAACGGCAACACCGGCGACCCGGGCCGCTTCGGCGGCCGGCCCAGCGGCGTGGGGCAGTTGCTGGAGGAGGTGGCGTCGACCGGCCGTACGCCCAAACTGGACGACCGGCAGCGCCGCCGGTCGCTGGACGAGCTGCGGCACTGGCGGGCGGCGATCCTCGTGCTGCCGGAGCGGCAGCAGAACGTCGAGCCGCTGCGGCGTACCGTCGAGCAGTTGGTCGGCCCCGGCCGCCGCGAGCTGGACGTGTGGGTCTGGGACGTGCGGACACTGACCGACCGACGGCCCTGATGGCCAGCGGCACCGCCGTCCCCGAGCGGCCCGGGACGGACGCGCGGCCCGGGAAGGACCCACGGCCCCGCGACGGCACGGGATCCGGAGCGCGAGGGCCGCGCCGTCCGGGGTGGACGCCGGACGCTCTCGTGGTCGCCGCCGGCTACCTGGCCCTGGCCGTGCTGCTCACCGGCGGGCAGTGGCGTCACCCGGGCCGGTTGTTCCACCAGGCGGGCGACCAGATCCTCTTCGAGTGGATGCTGGCCCGGGCGGCCCGCGCGGTGACCGGGCTCGAGAACCCGCTCTACAGCACCGCGCTGAACGCGCCGGACGGCGTCAACCTCATGGCGAACACGTCGGTGCTGGGCCTCGGCGTGCCGCTCGCGCCGGTCACGCTGCTCTTCGGCTCGCAGGCCGCGTTCTGCGTGGCGGTGGTGGTCTGCCTCGCCGGCACGGCCACCGCCTGGTACGCGCTGCTGCGCCGCCGGCTGGTCGCCTCGCGGGCCGCCGCCGCGGTGGGCGGGCTCTTCTGCGGCTTCGCGCCGGGAATGGTCGCGCAGGCCGGGGCGCACCTGCACATGGCCGCCCAGTTCCTGGTGCCGGCGATCCTCGCGGTGCTGTTCCGCCCCGGGCGCGACCGGGTGCGCCGCGACGGCGTGATCCTCGGCCTGCTGGTCACCTGGCAGGTCTTCCTCGGCGAGGAGGTGCTGGTCTTCCTGGCCCTCGCCGCCGGGGTGTTCGTGCTCGGGTACGCGCTCGCCGACCGGGCCGCGGCCCGCCGGGCGGCACCCGCGCTGCTGCGGCGGATCGGGGTCGGCGCGCTGGTGGCGGGCGTGCTGCTGGCGTACCCGCTCTGGTTCCAGTTCTTCGGGCCCCAGCACTACCGGGGAATGGCGTTCGACGTGGACGGCTTCCGGCTCGACGCCGCGTCGTTCACGGCCGCGGCCCGGCAGACCGTGGTGGGGGACGACTACCGGCCGGGGCTGCTCGCGCCGAACCCGACGGAGGAGAACTCGTTCTTCGGGCCCGGACTGCTGGTGCTCGCCGTGGTGATCGTGATCTGGCTGTGGCGGCGCCCGCTGGTCCGGGCGCTGGCCGGGTGCGGCCTGCTCTTCGCGCTGCTCTCGCTCGGGCCGGAGATCCGGGTGGACGGTACGTCCACCGGCGTCCCCGGCCCGTACCGGCTGCTGGCCGGCCTGCCCCTGGTCGACCTCGCGGTGCCGGCGCGCCTGGCGCTGGTCTGTGTGCCGGTGCTCGGCATCCTGCTGGCTCTGTCCCTGGACCGGGTGTGGGCGGCGCGATTCTCGGCGGCCACCGAGCCGGATACCGGGCCGGCCACCGAGCTGGCCGGCCCGGAGTCGGGGGCCGGCGGCGGGGACGCGCGGACGCCGACCGGCCCGCCCGCACCGGCGGTGCCCGTGCGACTGCTCTGGACCGGGGCGGTGGCCGCGGCGCTCCTGCCGCTCACGCCGACACCGATCCGGACCGTGCCGTCGGTGACCGTACCGGCGTTCGTGGCCGAGGGCGGGTGGCGGGCGTACGTGCCGGCGGGCCGGACCGTCGTCCCCGTGCCGCCGGTGACCGGCGCCGCGGTCAGCCCCGGGATGCTCTGGTCGGCCCGGACCGGGCTCGCCTTCCCGGCGCCGGGCGGGTACTTCATCGGCCCGGGTGGTCCCGGCGACCGGGCCGCCCGGTGGGGCGCCCCGGACCGACCCACGGCGGTCCTCCTGCGTCGCGTCGCCGAGACCGGCGAGGTGCCGCCGATCGGCGACGCCGACCGCCGGCAGGCCCTCGACGACCTGCGGCACTGGCGGGCCGCCGTGGTGGTGCAGGGCGACCTGCGGCACTCCGAGCCCGTCCGGCGCGTGCTCGACGAGCTGCTCGGCCCCGGGCGGGACGTCGACGGCGCCCGGGTGTGGGACGTCCGCGACCGGCTCGGCTGAGCGCGCCGCGCCCGCCGGGACGGCGGTGGCCCGTGGCGGTCAGCCCACCAGGGGGCGTACGTCCCAGAGCCACACGTCGTCGACCCGCTGCGGCGGGCCGAGCAGCGCGGTCATCAGGTCCCGCAGCACGGCCTCCCTCGGGTGGGCGCCGAGCACCACCACCGACGCCCGCCACCAGCGCAGGTCCTCCACGGCCTGGCGGCGGTTCTCCTCGGTGATCGCCGGGACCGTGCCGCTGTCCATGGTGGAGTAGATGAGGGTGCTGGTCGGCCGGTTCGGCGCGCCGAACGTGCCCTCACCCTTCTCGTTGGGCCCGATGAAGTAGCCGGCCGGGATCGGGAACTCCTGCGCCGTCAGCGCGCTCCAGCGCAGCGTCGGCAGCCCGTGCACGTTGCTGGGGATCGGCACCGGCACCAGGGTCCGTCCCGCCGGGACGTACGGCCGCCAGCCGCCCGCGGTGATGAAGTGCGGCGGCGGGTCCACCGGTTGCGCCGGCAGCGGCCGGGGGACGAGCGGCAGCACGGCGAGGGTGATGGCCGCGTACCCCACGGGGCGCAGCCACCGCCGCCGGGCCGGGCGGTCCGGGTCGTGACCGCCGGTGGGCTCGGCGGGCGGCGCGTCCGCCTCGGCGGTGCGCTGCGCCGGGATCCGCACCGGCCCGGGGCGGCGCGGACGCCGCCCGAGCGCGTCCCAGGCGAGCGCGAGCAGCACACCGACCGCGGCGGCGACCACCAGGGCCAGCCGCGTCGGCATCATCATCTCGACCAGCGGCAGGTCGTCCCGCAGGTACGCCCACGGGCCGTTCACCGTGGTCTCCACGCCGTTCAGCCGGATCCGGGGGCCGAGCGCCGCCACGCCGAAGACCACGACGAGCACCGCGAGGATCCGGGCCGCCAGCGACCGCCGGACCAGCAGCACGAGGGCCACCACGGCCACCAGCACCAGCGGCCAGCCGAACCACGTGTTCTGCTCGGTCAGGCCGATGGTCTGCTCGACCGCCGGGTCGCCGGCCAGGGTGTCCCGGGGGAACGTCACGAAGGCCGCCAGGTCCTCGCCCCAGTTGTGGAACACGCCGCCCTGCAGACCCCGGTACGACTGCGGCCCGTTGAACTGGAACCAGATCGGGTACGCGGTGATCGCCAGGGCCACCGCGCCCGCGACGCCGAGCGCCGCGGCGAACGTGCCGGCCACGGCCCGCGCCGCCGACGGCCGCTGCACGGCGTACGCCAGCACGACGACCAGGCAGGCCAGCGCGGTGAGCAGCAGCATCTCCTCGTTGATGAAGATCTGGTACGCGACGAGCAGGCCCAGCACCAACCCGTTGCGCCGCCACCGGCCCGCCTCGCCGAGCCGGAGCACGCGCACCACGATCAGCGGGAGCAGGAAGTTCGAGACGAAGTTCGGCTGGCCGTTGGCGTGGTGCACGATGCCCGGCGCGAACCCGAGGAAGGCGCCGCCGACGAACGCCGCCGCGCGGGAGCGCACCAGATGCCGGGAGAGCATCCAGTAGCTGGTGGCGGCGGTGGCCGCCAGCGCCCCGCCGAGGTAGAGGGCGTACATCACCTGCGGGCCCAGCAGCATGGTCAGCGGAGCCAGCGGCAGCGTCACCCCGAGCAGCGAGGTGTTCGCCATCATGTTCACCCCGTCGGGGGCGTTCTGCCGGACCGTGAAGAGCGGGTTCTCCAGGTGCCGTACGGAGTAGGCGCCGTGCGCGAAGAGCCACTCGAACCAGCTGTGGTCGGTGGGCAGGTGCGAGGACACCCGGGCCTGCACGTCTGCCCAGTAGTGCAGGCAGACGAAAACGCCGAGCAGCACATAGGCTCCGAGGGCCAGCAGATCGGCACGGGCCGGGCGGCGTCGGAGCCTTCCGGCCGGCGCGGTCCCGGTCCGCTCGGCGTCGGCAACGGGAGTCAGCGAGGGGTCTACCACCGGCACGGCCACGACGGGCCATCGTACAGGCGGGGTTGGGCGTATTTGCCGGGCCGGTACGGCCACGGCCGGTTTGCCGGTCGTGCCACGCGGCGGGTCGGGTGACGGGAGGGCGGCGATGACGGTCATCGACCTGGGTGAGCTGCGCGACCACCCGAAACCGAGCCCCGACCGCCCCCGCCCCCGCGCCGCCGGCCGTCCACTCCGGACGGCGCTGGTGTCGCTGCTCGTCCTCGGGACGCTCGCGGGCGCCGCCCCCGCGCCGGGCCGGGTCGCGGCCGTGGTGCCCAGCTCGCCCGTGGGGAAGGCCTTCGTCGTCGGCGACCTGGTGGTCGTCGACGAGCCGGTGGACGGGGTGACCTCCGGTGACCGGGACCTCACCGCCTACCCGATGCCTGAGCGGCCGGCGAACCCGCCCCCGCGCGCCGAGCCGCTGTGGCGCGTCCGGGTACCGGTCGGCGGGTACATCCAGTGGATCGAGCCGCACGACGACACGCTGCTGCTCACGGTCAACTCCCGGGCCGAGGCGGACGGCGAGACGATCGCCCTCCACGCCCGCACCGGGCAGGTCCGGTGGCGGCAGCCCGGCATCGCCCGGTCCGGCCGGACCGGCTCGCTGTTCCTCCAGCGGATGCGCGACGACGGCGCCTGGACGCTCCGGGCGGTCGACCCGGGGTCGGGTCAGCTGGCCTGGTCGCTGCGGGACCTGCGGAGCAGCCCGAACTACCGGCTGCGGGACGGCGCGGTGGACCGGGTCGTGGTGTTCGGGCCCGGCAGCGGGGTCGAGGTGCGCGATCCGGCGAGCGGGGCCGTGCTGGCACGTGCCGACCCGCCCCCGGGCGCGTCCGCCGAGCTGTCCGGCCTGGTCGCCGACGACCTCGTGCTCTTCATCGACGATCAGACGGTGACGGCCTACGACCTGGACCGGCTGGAGCGTCGCTGGGTGGTCCCGCTGCCGGCGGTGGAGTCCGTGGGTGTGTGCGGCGAGGTGCTGTGCGTCTGGGTCCGCGACGGTGGCCTCCAGGCGCTCGACCCGGCGACGGGCGCCCTCCGGTGGCGCACGTCGGGCTGGGACGCGGTGATGGAGGCCCGATCGGGCCGTCTGCTCGTCGCGACCCTCCGGGACAACCGCAGCCGGTACGGCGTGCTGGACGCCAGCACCGGCGGGCAGATCGCCGACCTGGGGGACTGGTCCCTGCTGGCGTCGGTCGCGCCGGACGGTCCCCTGGTCGGCATCCGGCCCGGCCGCGGCGGCCGGCTGACTCCCTACGAGCTGGATCTCGCGGACGTCCGTCTCCGCGTCCTCGACGCGATCCCGGGCGCGAGCGAGCTGTGCCAGGCCGGCCCGAGCGCCATGATGTGCCGCCGGCCGGACGGCTCGTTCGGAGTGTGGCGGTGGCCCGCGTGACCGACCACGTCATCGACCTCGGCGAGCTGCGGCACGAGCCGGAGCCCGAGGAGCTGCCCCGGCCCCCGCGGGCCGTCGGCCGGCCGCTGCGCTGCGCCCTGGCACTGCTCGTGGCGCTGGCCACGCTCGCGGCGGGGGCGCCGATACCGCGACGCGACATGGTCGTCGTGCCCGCCGTCGTGGGCACGGAGGCGCTGCTGGCCGACGACCTCTTCCTGGTGATCGACCCGTCCGGGCCGCGCGGGCCGCAGCGGCGGTTGGAGGCGTACCGGCTGCCGGGCGGGGAGCTGGCGTGGGAGGCCCCGCTGCCGGTTCAGGGGCGGTACTGGGGGATGTCCCTGCTGGGTGACATCCTGCTGGTGACCGGCTTCCAGCAGGACGGCCAGACCAACGTGACCGTGGCACTGGACCGGGCGACCGGGGCGTACCGGTGGCAGCAGCCCGCCACCGCGGTGGAGAGCGCCGGTGGCGCGCTGCTCATGGAGACGGGCGACGACGAGCGGGGCCGGACGCTACGGTCGGTCGATCCCTGCTGCGGGAGTGTGCGCTGGGAGGCCGACTTCCCGCCGGGGCAACTCGCCTACCGGCTCACCGGCTCGGCCGTGGACCGCGTGGTGTACAGCACCGCCGACGGCCGGGTCGAGGTGCGGGACGCGGCCACCGGTGCCGTGGTGAACCGGGGGGATCTGTGGGGGCCCGCCGACGAGCGCATGGTCAACGTTCAGGTCGTGGATGGCCTGCTGCTCACCGTCGGCGGCACCCCCGCGACCGTCGCCGCGTACGACGTGGACCGGCTCCGGCCACTCTGGCGGACCCAGGTCGCCGACGCGCTGTTCGTGTCGGAGTGCGGCCCCGTGATCTGCCTGCAGGGCCGCTCCGGCGGCCTGTTGGCCCTCGATCCGGCGTCCGGGCGCCGGCTCTGGGCCGACGACCGGTGGGCCGGCATCTGGGCGACCCGGGGGCGGCTCGTGGCCAGCGCGGTGCGAAGCGCCGGGCCCGGCGCCGAGCAGTTCGCCCTGCTCGACGCGACCACTGGCACGGTCCTCGGGGAGCTGGGTCGCTGGGAGCTGTCCCGCCCCAGCCGGCTCGACGGGCCGCTGATCGGCACCCGGCGGCACCGCGGCGGGCTGCTGGTCGCCGAGCTGGACGTCGTCACCGGCACGGCCCGGCCGCTGGACGTGCTGCGGGGCGCCGCCGGGGAGTGCCAGAACAGCAGCGACCGGTTGGTGTGCCGGCGGGTGAACGGCGACTACGGGCTGTGGCCGCTGCGCCGCTGACCGCCGGCCCGCCGGGCCGCGGGCCGGCGCCTCACCAGTTGGCCTGCGCCGGCGCCGGCGGCAGCGGCACCTCCGGCGGGCGGATCACGTACGCCATGCCACCGCTGCCGGCCTGCCAGACCGCCTCGAACCGATCCCGGTCCACGACCCGCCGCACCGCCTCGTCGTCCGGCGCGTACGGGTCGTTGAGCACCGGGTCCCCCGACTCGGTGAAACCGGCCAGCACGATCAGGTGGCCGCGGGTGTCGTAGTCCAGGCCCGGCACCTCGCCGGCGCGGAACGCCGCGGAGACCACCAGCGGGATGCCGGCGGCGATGAACTCCTCGGCCTCGGCCAGCGACCGCAGCCGCGTGACGAAGGCGTCCATCCCGTGGAGGCCCGCGTACGCGGTGTTGAAGGGCCAGTTGCCGGCCCCGGCGTAGGCGTGGTCGAAGCAGTGCCGCGCGGCGTGCACCACGACCGGACGGGGGCCGGGCGGGTCGACCCACGCGTACCGGTCGGCCGGCGGGGTGGCCCCCCAGAAGGCCAGCACCATCGACGTGCAGGTGGGACTGCACCAGGAGTCCCCGCCGCCGCCCCACTGCGGGTACGCGCCGGCGTGCAGCCGCTGCGAGTAGCGCGGCACGTCCAGCACCCTCCCGCGGGCGGACCCGTGGGGACGCGCGACACCGGACGCGGGAGCGCCGGCGGGACCGGTGGCGACCGCACCGACGGTACGCAGCACGGGGGTGAGCCCGCTGCCGGCCGGCCGGAGGAGCGTCACCCGCGCCTGCCACCCGGTGACCGTCGCCTCGCCGACCACCAGCGTGTCGGTCTCCACCCGGGCGGTCGCGTCGCGCTGGCCGGGCACCGAGGTGCGGCGTACCGTCCGGTCGTCGCCGGCCCACCGGCCCAGCACGTACCAGCCGGTGGCCGGGGCGTCGGCGTGCCAGCCGCGCAGCGCGACCTCGATCCAGCAGCCGTCCGGGGTCTCCGCCGTCCACGACGGCACCACCTCGGCGACGGCGAAGCCGGCGGGCACGGGCGGCGCGGTCCACGTGCCCCACTCGTACCGCTGGTCGTCACCGTCCGCGCCCGGCCGGACGCCGGCCGGGCCGGCGAGCACCAGCCCGCGCGGCCCGGCGCGGAGCCCCACGAGGGTCCCGGACCCGTGGTCGGCGGGGAGGCGGAACCCCCGGTAGGAGACGTCCCGGATCCGGGGTGGGGCCGCTGTGCTCATGTGACATCCGTCCGTCGGGGGCGCGGGCTGCCGGAAGCATCGCGTACGGCGGCGGCTGCCGGCAACGGCCGCCGGGCCGGGCGGCGAGGGACGCTTGTTTGGCGACCCGCACTAGGTTGTCGGGTGGTCAGCAGCGAGGAGGCCGGCATGCGGGTACTGGTGGTCGAGGACGAGCGCAACCTCGCCGACGCGATCGCGCGCGGGTTGCGCAAGCGGGGCATGGCGGTCGACGTCGCCTACGACGGCGACACCGGGCACGAAATGGCCTTCGTCACCCGCTACGACGTGGTGGTGCTGGACCGGGACCTGCCGGGCGTGCACGGCGACCAGATCTGCGCCGAGCTGGTCGCCTCGGGCACGCTGACCCGGGTGCTGATGCTGACCGCGAGCGGCACGGTGGCCGACCGGGTGGAGGGCCTGCAGCTCGGCGCCGACGACTACCTGCCCAAGCCGTTCGCCTTCGACGAACTGGTCGCCCGCGTGCAGGCACTGGGCCGGCGGGCCACCCCGGCCACGCCGCCGGTGCTCTCCGTGGCCGACCTGGTGCTGGATCCGGCACGCCGCGTCGCCACCCGCGCCGGCGCGCCCGTCGACCTGACCAACAAGGAGTTCGGCGTGCTCTGCGAGCTGGTCAAGGCGCGCGGCGCGGTCGTCTCCAGCGAGGAGCTGCTGGAGCGGGTCTGGGACGCCAACACCGACCCGTTCACCACCATCGTCCGGGTCACCGTGATGACGCTGCGCAAGAAGCTCGGCGACCCCCCGCTCATCGAGACGGTGGTCGGCGCCGGCTACCGCACGGCCGAGGTGGCCGCCGCGTGAGCGCGTCCCCCGCCACCGCGGCCGGCGGTCCCCGGCGCCGGCGGCTGCGTCCCACCCTGCGGCTGCGGCTCACCCTGCTAAACGGCGTCCTGCTGGTGGGCGCCGGCGCGATCCTCGTGCTGCTGGCCTGGCTGCTGGTGCGCGACGCGTTGCGCCCCACCGACGAGCTGCTGCCCGGCACCACCGTGGTGCTCGCCGACGGCCGCACCCTGGACGCGGGCGAGTGGCAGCGGCAGCTGGTGCACGCGGCTTCCGGCGAGCTGTTGGCGAAGGGCCTCGTGGCACTGCTCGCGATCAGCGTGGTCGGGGTGGCCGGCGCGTACGCGGTGGCCGGCCGGGCGCTGCGACCGCTGCACCAGGTCACCGCCACCGCCCAGCGGCTGGGTGAGGCCACCCTCGACCAGCGCATCGGCTACTCGGGCGCCGACGACGAGGTGGCCGAGCTGGCCAAGACGTTCGACGCGATGCTGGACCGCATCACGGCCGCGTTCGAGGCGCAGAGGCGCTTCGTGGCCAACGCCTCGCACGAGCTGCGTACGCCCCTCGCGGTGATGCGTACCGAGATCGACGTGACGCTCAGCGACGACGAGGCGGACATCGCCGAGTACCGCCGGATGGCCACCGTGGTCCGGGACGCCTCGGAGCGGGCCAACGGGCTCGTCGACGCGCTGCTCGTGCTGGCCCGCAGCGAGGCGCAGGCCGGCCGCCGGCTCGGCCGGCGTACGGAGTGCGACCTGGCCGGCGGCACCGCGAACGCGCTCTCGGCGGTACGCCGGGAGGTGGAGCGGATCGGGCTGCGGGTGCAGACGTCGCTGGAGCCCGCCCCGGTCGTCGGCGATCCGGGCCTGCTGGACCGGCTGGCCGGCAACCTTGTCGAGAACGCGGTCCGCTACAACCACCTGCACGGGCGGATGTGGGTGCGTACCGGCACGGACGGCCGGCACTCCTGGCTCGTGGTGGGGAACACCGGCTTCGAGGTGGACCCGGCCGACGTGCCCGGGCTGTTCGAGCCGTTCCGGCGCGGCGGGCGGGAACGCACCGGCGCCCGTGGTTCCGGTCTGGGGCTCTCCATCGTCCGGGCCGTCTGCGACGCGCACGGCGGCACGGTGCAGGCGGTCGCCCAGCCCGGAGGAGGCCTCGAGGTGACCGTCCGGCTGCCGTCGGCGGACGTCGTCCCGGCCGGGGCCGGTGGGGATCGGCGCCGGCCGGAGTCGACCGTCGACCGGTGACGAACGGGGTTGCGCGGCGAGCGGCGGACTGCCAGGATCATCGCCGTCAGCCCGACGGATGAGAGGGGGTGTGGTCGATGTCCACCACGACCAGTTCCGCGCCCCGCCCCGGCCACCGCTGACCTTCACCGACTCCCGCGGGGCGCGTCCATCCAGCTCGGAGGAGCGACCGTGAGCGTACGGATCCACAACATCGCCATCGACTGCCACGACACCTATGCCCTGGCCGGTTTCTGGGCCCAGGTCCTGGAGTGCCCCCGCCAGCCGGAGGACTTCCCGGGAGACCCCGAGGCCAGCCTGCTGCCGCCGGGCGGCCCCATGGTGCTGTTCCTGGCCGTGCCGGAGGGCAAGACGATCAAGAACCGGGTCCACCTGGACCTGTCGCCGACCGACCGGACCCGCGACGAGGAGGTCGAGCGGCTGCTCGGTCTCGGCGCGACGCAGGTCGCCGATCAGCGGCGGCCCGACGGGACGGGCTGGGTGGTGCTCGCCGACCCGGAGGGCAACGAGTTCTGCGTCGTCCGCAGCGACGCCGAGCGGGCCACCACGCCCGCCAGCTCGGCCGACGCGGCGGCGGGCCCGGCCGGCGGCACGGCGGCCTGACAAGGCGGCCTGACATGGCGAGGCCCCGGTCACCGCGGTGACCGGGGCCTCAGCCGCGGGGGATCAGGAACGCTTCTCGATCTCACCGCGCATCGTCACGAAGTCGGCCTTGATCTCCTCGGCCGACTTGAAGAACACCATGATCACGCCGAGGCTGCCCCGGTCGGCCCAGGCGCAGACCGCCGTCGGCGCGCCCTCGGTCTTGCCGTCGCCGCAGCGGGCCTCACCGCCGAGCGGGCCGGGGTCCACCGACGTCATCTTGGCGACGCCGACCTCCGTGGCGAGCTCGCCGACCGTCTGGTCCAGCTCCTTCTTCGGGTCGGCCATCAGCCCGGAGATCGCGATGGCCACCACGAGATCCTGCTTCGCCGGGTCGCCGTAGAAGGCCCCCACGGTGCTCGTCTCGCCCTGCGCCGTCTTCTTCATGGTGGCGACCATCTGGTCGGTGAGCGCCTGGAGCTCGGGGTCGGTGATCTTCGGCCGGCCGGCGAGCGTCGCGGGCGCCTCCACCCGGGTCCGGGCGGCGTCCACGCCCTCGCTCACCTCGTCCTTGACGGCGAACCAGATCGCCGCGCCGCCGCCGAGGCAGAGCACGAGCACCGCGGCCACCACGATCAGGATGATCCGGCCGGCCTTGGACTTCTTCGGCGGCGGCGCGGAGACCGGGTCGCCGAACGGCTGACCCGACTGCGGCGGCGGGAAGCCGCCCGACTGCGGGACCGGCGGGTAGTCGCCCGGCTGCTGCTGCGAGCCGGGGTAGCCACCGGGCTGCTGGGGGGCCGGGTAGCCGGCCGGCTGCTGCTGACCCGGGTAGCCGCTCTGCTGGGCGGGGTAGCCGCCGCCCTGCTGGCCGGGGTAGCCGCCGCCCTGCTGCTGGCCCGGGTGGCCGCCCTGCTGGCTGGGGTAGCCGCCCTGCTGCTGGCTGGGGTAGCCGCCGCCCTGTTGACCCGGGTGGCCGCCCTGCTGGCTCGGATAGCCGCCGCCCTGCTGACCCGGGTAGCCCTGCTGGCCGGGGTAGCCGCCGCCCTGCTGCTGGCCCGGGTAGCCGGCCCGCTGGCCGGGGTGGCCCTGCTGGTCACCGGGACGGGGTGGCGGGTAGCCCTGCTGGCCGGGGTGGCCGCCCTGGGGCGGCGGGTACGAACCGGGCCCCGTTGGTGGAGGGTAGGAATCTGCCGGCGGGTACGACATGGGTCAGCTCCAAACGAGAAAAGCGCAACGGGTGATCTTAGCCAGCCCGCAGTGCCCGCCGCTGCCCGCCGAACGGTCCGCCGTACCTCGGAAAACGGCCCTCGGTGCTCGCCCGTTCACCCTAGGAAAGACGATCGCGGTGGCGGCGGCGCCACTGTGGACGCCGCCGGCCACCGCGATGCGGGGGAGCGGGGATGTGGGTCAGGCGGGGAGGCTGGCCGCCCCGAGCGGAAGGAACCGCCGGCCGGTGACCCGCTCGGACGTGCCGGTCCGGTCCAGGTACGGCGTGACGCCGCCCAGGTGGAACGGCCAGCCGGCCCCGAGGATCATGCACAGGTCGATGTCCTGCGCCTCGGCCACGACACCCTCGTCGAGCATCAGCCGGATCTCCTGCGCCAGCGCGTCGAGCGCGTTCTGCCGGACCTGCTCGGCGGTCAGCGGCGAGTCGCCCACCACGAGCAGCTTCGCCACCTCCGGGTTCACCTCGTCGTCGACCACGATGGGCTGGCCGGAGTCCGCGATCCGCTTGAGGTTCTCGCTGACCCCGAACCGGTCCGGGAACGCGGCGTGCAGCGTCCCGCCCACGTGGTACGCCACGGCGGGCCCGACGAGCTGGAGCAGGGCGAGCGGGCGCATCGGCAGACCCAGCGGGTCCAGTGCGCTGTTCGCCACGTCCAGCGGGGTGCCGGCGTCCACGGCCGCGAAGACCGTGCCGAGGAACCGGGTGAGCAGCCGGTTCACCACGAACGCGGGGGCGTCCTTCACCAGCACCGAGGACTTCTTCAACTGCTTGCCGACCGCGAACGCGGTGGCGAGCGTGGCGTCGTCGGTGCGCTCGCCCCGGACGATCTCCAGCAGCGGCAGCACGGCGACCGGGTTGAAGAAGTGGAAGCCGACCACCCGCTCGGGGCGTTCCAGGTCCTCGGCCATGGCGGTCACCGACAGGCTGGAGGTGTTGGTGGCGAGCACCGCCTCCGGCTTGACGATCTTCTCCAGCTCGGCCCAGACCTGCTTCTTGACGCCCAGGTCCTCGAAGACCGCCTCGATGACGAAGTCGGCGTCGGCGAAGACGCCCTTGTCGACCGAGCCGCTGACCAGGCCGTACAGCTTGGCGGCGGTGCCCTTGTCCATCCGGCCCTTGCTGACCAGCTTCTCGATCTGGCTGTGGACGTAGCCCACACCCTTGTCCACCCGGGCCTGGTCGAGGTCGGTCATCACCACGGGCACCTGGAGCCGGCGGGCGAACAGCAGCGCGAGCTGGCTCGCCATGAGGCCGGCGCCCACGATGCCGACCTTGGTGACCGGGCGGGCGAGGCCCTTGTCGGGCGCGCCGGCCGGCCGCTTGGCCCGCCGCTGCACGAGGTCGAAGGCGTACAGGCCGCTGCGCAGCTCCTCCGAGAAGATGAGGTCCGCGAGCGCCTCGTCCTCGGCTGCGGTGCCGGCCGCGAAGTCGGCGTCCTTGGCCGTGTCGAGCAGGTCCAGTGCCTTGTACGCGGACGGGACCGCGCCGTGCAGCCGCTGGTCGAGGGTCTGCCGGGCGAAGTAGAGCACGCCGGCCCACATGTCCCGGTCGACCTCGGGGCGGGTGACGGTGATCTGGCCGCGCACCACGCCGGCGGCCCACTCCAGGGAGCGCTCCAGGAAGTCCGCGGGCTCCAGCAGGACGTCGGCGATGCCCAGCTCCGCCGCCTGCTTCGGCTTGAGCATCTTGTTCTGCATGAGCGGGTTCTGGATGATCACCTGGGTCGCCGCCGGGATGCCGATCAGGTTCGGCAGCAGCTGCGTGCCACCCCAGCCGGGCACCAGACCGAGCGAGACCTCCGGAAGGGCGAGCGCCGCGGCGCCGCCGGAGAGCGTCCGGTAGTGGCAGTGCAGGGCGAGCTCCAGCCCACCGCCCATCGCCGCGCCGTTGACGAACGCGAACGTGGGCACCGCGCTGTCCTTGAGCCGGGCGAACACCCGGTGGCCGAGCCGGCCGATCTCCAGCGCCTGCTCCCGGTCGGCGAGCAGCGGCAGGCCGGTGATGTCCGCGCCCACGCAGAAGACGTACGGCTTGCCGGTCACCGCGATGAACGCGGGGTCGGCGGCGAGGGCGGCCGTGATGGCCTCGTCCAGGCTCGTCAACCCACCGGGCCCGAAGGTGTTGGGCTTGGTGTGGTCGAAGCCGTTGTCCAGGGTGATGAGGGCGGCCGGGCGCTCCAGCCCCGGTACGTGCACCTCGCGCAGCAGCGCCTTGGTGACGACCTCGTTCGGTGCGGCGAGGCTCACTTGTCTCCACCCTCCCAGTGCGGGTTCTCCCAGATCACGGTGCCGCCCATGCCGATGCCGATGCACATGGCGGTGAGGCCGTAGCGGACCTCGGGGTGCTCGGCGAACTGTCGGGCGAGCTGGGTCATCAGCCGCACACCGGAGGAGGCGAGCGGGTGCCCGATGGCGATCGCGCCGCCCCACTGGTTGACCCGCGGGTCGTCGTCGGCGATGCCGAAGTGGTCGAGGAAGGCGAGCACCTGCACGGCGAACGCCTCGTTCAGCTCGAACAGGCCGATGTCGTCGATGGTGAGGCCGGCGATGCGCAGCGCCTTCTCCGTCGACGGGACCGGACCGTACCCCATGACCTCGGGCTCGACGCCCACGAAGCCGTACGACACCAGCCGCATGGCGACCGGCAGGCCCAGCTCGCGGGCGGTCTCCTCGGCGGCGATGAGGCCCGCCGTGGCGCCGTCGTTCAGGCCCGCCGCGTTGCCCGCGGTGACCTTGCCGTGCGGCCGGAACGGGGTCTTGAGCGTGGCGAGCTTCTCCAGGGAGGTGTCCCGGGGCGCCTCGTCCACCGTGGCCAGACCCCAGCCGCCCTCCTCGTCGCGGATCGCGACGGGTACCAGGTCGCCCTGGAGCTTGCCGTTGGCGTACGCCTTGGCGGTCTTCTGCTGCGACGCGAGCGCGAACGCGTCGGTGCGCTCCTTACTGATGTGCGGGAGCCGGTCGTGCAGATTCTCCGCGGTGGCGCCCATGACCAGCGCCGACGGGTCGACCAGCTTCTCGGCGATGATCCGGGGGTTCGGGTCGACGCCCTCACCCATCGGGTGGCGTCCCATGTGTTCGACGCCGCCGGCGATGGCGATGTCGTACGCGCCCATGGCGATGCCACCGGCCACGGTGGTCACCGCGGTCATGGCCCCGGCGCACATCCGGTCGATGGCGAAGCCGGGGACGGTCTTGGGCAGGCCGGCCAGCAGGGCGGCGGTCCGGCCGATGGTGAGGCCCTGGTCGCCGATCTGGGTGGTGGCGGCGATCGCGACCTCCTCGACCCGCTCCGGCGGCAGCTGCGGGTTGCGGCGCAGCAGCTCACGGATGCAGCGGATCACCAGGTCGTCGGCGCGGGTGTTGGCGTACATGCCACCCGCCTTGCCGAACGGGGTACGGACGCCGTCGACGAAGACGACATCCCGAACTTCACGGGGCACTTGAGCCTCCTTTTCGACCCGTGGTCCGGCGTCGTGCCGGCAGGCGGGCACGAGGGACCGGACGACGGTCGCCGGCACTGGCGTGGTCCCTCGGATGCTACTCGTCAGTAACCAAACCCGACACCACACCCCCCGTGTGGCCCACCCCACATCGTCCCCGCGGCACCCACTCCCGTGATCATGAAGTTGTTGCGCCGACACGCCGGGTGGCGGGGCAACAACTTCATGATCACCGGGGCTGGGTCGGTGGTGGGGGTTCCGGGTCCGTGAGGGCGGCCGCCAGTTCCTTGGTGAGCAGGGCGATCTGCCACTCGCGGGCGCCGAAGCCGCGCAGCGTCTCGGCCACCGTCTCCTCGGTGACCTCCTCCGGCGGCACCCACGCCAACCGGCGCACCGAATCCGGGGCGATCAGGTTCTCCGCGGGCAGCCGGTGCTCGCCGGAGATCCGCAGCACCACCTCCCGGCACCGGGCCAGCCGGGCCGCGGCCACCGGGTCCCGCTCCGCCCACCGGTGCGGCGGCGGTGGACCCTCGACCACGGGCGCCACGGGCAGCGCGTCCTCCGGCAGCTGCCGCGCGTCGTCGAGCGCCGCCAGCCAGGTGCGCGCCAGGCGGCGTACCGAACGGCCGCCGAACCCGGGGAGGGTGAGCAGCATCTTCTCGTCCTTCGGGTCCAGCTCGGCCGCGGCGATGATCGCCGAGTCCGGCAGCACCCGCCCCGGCGCCGCGTCGCGGCGGGCCGCGATCTGGTCCCGGGCGTACCACATCGAGCGGACGCGGGCCTGCGCCCGCGCGCCCCGTACACGGTGGATGCCGGAGGTGCGCCGCCACGGCTCGGCCCGGACCCGGGGCGGTCGGGCGCCCGTGCGGACCAGCGCCGCGAACTCCTCCGCGGCCCACGGCGACTTGCCCTGGCGGGCCAGTTCCTCGTCCAGGGCGTCGCGCAGGTCGACGAGGAGTTCCACGTCGAGCGCCGCGTACGTCAGCCAGGACTCGGGCAGCGGACGGCTCGACCAGTCGGCGGCCGAGTGGTGCTTCTCCAGGGCGTACCCGAGCAGCTGCTCGGTCAGCGCGGCCAGGCCGACCCGCTCGAAGCCGGCCAGCCGAGCGGCCAGTTCCGTGTCGAAGAGCCGGCGCGGTCGCAGCCCCAGCTCGGCGAGGCAGGGCAGATCCTGGCTGGCGGCGTGGAGCACCCACTCGGCCTCACCGATCACCTCGTCGAGGGCCGTGAGGTCGGGTAGCGGCAACGGGTCGATCAGCACGGTGCCGGCGCCCTCGCGGCGCAGCTGGACCAGGTACGCCCGCTGGCTGTAGCGGTAGCCGGAGGCGCGCTCGGCGTCCAGCGCCACCGGGCCGCTGCCCGCGGCGAAGCGCGCCACGACCTCGGCGAGCGCCTCCGGGGTGGCCACCGGTTGGGGGGTGCCCTCCCGGGGAGCGGTCAGCAGCACGGGCCCGCCGGCAGCCGGCTCGTCGCCCGCGTCCGTCGGCTCCGGCTGGCCCGACGGCGGGTGGTGCGGTGCGTCCTCCGGCCGGCTCGCGGCGGCCCGACGGCGCAGGGGTGGTTCGTCGGTCACCTGACAACCCTAGTGCGCTCCGCGATCCGGCGCGTGCAGCCGGTGGGCCTGTGTGTCGATCGAATGGCCCGCGAAGGGCCATCGGGGCCCGGACATCGGGGAAGACAAAGCCCGTTCACGCCGGTACGGTCCATACCCGCCCCAGCGGGTCAGGCGACCTGCGGGCGGTACGAACGTCGACGGGGGAGGGCGTGGCGATCATGACGGCTGGCTACGGTTCGGCTGGCTCGGGTCGGGTGGAGGGGCGGCCGGCGGACGCCGGTCCCGACGACGCCGGCCCGGCTGGCCCGCCCCGCCCGGCTGGCCCGCCCGGCCCACCCGGCCCACCCGGCCCGGCCGGCTCGGTGGGGGACCGCCCTGGGCCGCTGCCGCCGCGGATCGAGCCGGCCCGCGCCGCCGTGCCGGGGTGGTCCGCGCCCGGCGCACCCGCCCCCGGCCAGCACGGCGCCCCCGCGCATCCGACGACGCCCACGCAGCCGTTGACGCCCACGCATCCGGCGGCGTCCGCGCAGCCGGCGGCGTCCGCGCATCCGGCGGCGTCCGCGCAGCCGGCGGCGTCCGCGCATCCGGCGGCGTCCGCGCATCCGGTGGCGTCCGCGCATCCGGGCGTGCCGATGCAGGCCGGCGTGCCCGCACCGCCCGGCGTTCCCGCGCAGCCGGTCGCGCCGCCCGCCGCTCCGTCCGGGGCCTGGCCCACGCCGGCGAACGCGGGGCAGTGGCCGACGCCGCCGAACGCCGGGCAGTGGGGCACGCCGACGCCCGCCGCACCGGCGGGCGCCCCCGTCTCGGGGCCGCTCCCGCCGCCCGGACCCACCGGTACGGCGCCCGTCCCTCCGGCCGCCCCCGACGGGTCGGCGCCGGCGGGGCCGCTCCCGGAAGGGTCGGTGCCGAGCGCGTGGCCGGCGGGAGGGTCGGTGCCGAGCGCGTGGCCGGCGGGAGGAGCCGGGTATACCGGCGTGGCGGTCCCACCGCCGGTGGCGCCCCGGCGCGGGCGGTGGCGCACCGTCGTGGCCGTACTGGTCGTGCTCGCGCTGGCCGGGCTGGCCGGGTTCCAGGCGTACCAGATCGACCGCCTCGGTGACCGCCTCGCCGCCACCGACCGCCGCCTCGCCGAGACGCAGAGCGCGGACGCGGCGCGCCTCGACGGGGTGGAGAAGCGGGCGGAGGCGCTGGAGAAGCAGGCCGGGGCCACGTTCAACCCGGAGGCGGTGGCCAGCGCCGCGCTGCCCAGCGTGTTCCGCGTCCGCGCCGGCCAGTTCACCGGCACCGCCTTCGCGATCGGCAAGCCGGCCTCCGGCGGCGGCACGAACCTGTTCACCAACTTCCACGTGGTGGAGGCGGTCTGGGAGGGCGGCGGCCGGGAGGTCTTCCTGGAACGCACCGACCAGCGCTTCCCGGCCACCATCGTGAAGGTCGACGAGACCAACGACATCGCCCAGCTACGCACCACCGGCCGGTTCACGGGCCTGGTCGCCACCCGGGAGGCCGTGAAGTCCGGCCAGCAGATCGTCGTGGTCGGCGCGCCGCTCGGCCTGGCCGACAGCGTCACCACCGGAGTGGTCAGCGCGTTCCGCGACGCGAGGGACGGGTCCGGGCCGGTCATCCAGTTCGACGCGCCCATCAACCCCGGCAACTCCGGCGGACCGGTGATCAACGGCAACAAGCAGGTGGTCGGGATCGCCACCGCGAAGGCACGCGATGCCGAGGGCATCGGCCTCGCCGTACCGATCACGGTCGCCTGCGACGGCTTCAAGATCTGCTGACGGTCGCCGCCGGACGGCCCCGACCGGATCAACCCGGGATCCGACCGGCGCCGGCCACCGGCTCCGACCGCCCGGCCGGTCGACCGAAATCGGCCCGGCTCCGACCGTCCCGGCCGACCGGATCGGCACGTTCCTGACCGGCCCGGGAGGGTCGGCCGGATCGGCCGGCCCGGGCCGGCGCCACGCCGCACGCCGCCGCCCCCGGCCGGCCGTGGCCAACCCCTGACCCCGGCCGGGTCGTCCACCGGCCGCCCGCACCCCCGAAGGTCCGTGGCGCCCACGTCGCGGACCGGCTCACCTGGAGGAAGAGAGATGACCCAACCACCGACCGGGCCGCAGGGCTTCCCGGCACCGCCGCCGGCCCCGCCCGGTCAGCCGCCGGCCGCCGGGCAACCGCCGGCGCCGCAACCCCCCACGCTGTACGGGCCCGGGCAGCCGACCCAGCCGATCCCGGCCCAGGCCTCTCCCTACGGGCCTGGGCAGGCGACCCAGCCGATCCCGGCCCAGGCCGCTCGGTACGGGCCTGGGCAGGCGACCCAGCCGATCCCGACCCCACCCGCGCCGGCTGCGGACCCGACCCAGCACGTGCCACGGGCGCATCCCACGGCCCCGATCCCACCCGTGCCGCCGACCCCGCCGTTCTCCGCCGCGCCGTTCTCGGCGCCGCCGGCCGCGGGGTACGCCGCGCCGGCCAGCGTCCCGCCGGCCACGGGGTACGCCACGCCGGCCAGTGCCCCACCGGCCGCCGGGTACGCCGCCCCCGCCAGCGTCCCGCCGGCCGCCGCGTACGCCGCGCCGGCCAGCGTGCCCCCGTACGTCGGCGTCGACCAGCCGATGTCGGTGCCGCCGGTGTCGGGCCCGGTCTACGGCGCGCCGATGTCCGCACCGCCCGGCTCCGTCCCGCCGTACGGGCCGCCGGCCCCGGCCGCCGGTCGGGGGCGCGCGGTGCTCGTCCTGGCCCTGGTGGCCGGGCTGTTGTTCGTCCTCGGCGGTGTCATGACCGGCCTGTACGTGACCAAGAGCAGCGAGCTGGACCGCACCGAGCGGCGCCTCACCGCCCAGGTGGGGGAGCGCGACGGCACGATCGCCGCGAACGCCCGGGAGATCGAGAAGCTCAAGGTCGACCTGCAGACCGTCCGGGACAAGCTGTCCGACACCGAGCAGGACCTCACGGGCACCCGCAACGACCGGGACGAGCAGGCCCGGCAGAAGAAGGTCATCGCCAACTGCCTCGACAAGCTGACCACCGCCCTCGGCGCGGCGGCGGCCGGCAACAAGGGCGAGTACGACAAGGCCATGAGCGGCCTGGATAAGGTCTGCGACGAGGCCGAGAACTACCTCTGACGCCGCCCGTACGGGGTCAGGCCGCGCCGGCGGGGCGATGCTCCGGCAGCGCGGTCACCCCGGGCGGCGGCAACCCCGCCGTCGAGGCCAGCAGCGCGCACCAGGCCAGCAGGTGGGGGGCCAGGTCGTCGTCGACCGGCGTCCACGAGGCGCGGATCTCGATGTCGCCCACGGCGGGCGGGCCGGCCAGCTCGCCGAACCGGGTCGACATGGTCTGCGTGACGGTGCCGCCGATGGCCCGGTGGCCGGCGTCCTGCGCGTCGAGGGCGTCGGTGAGCCACGTCCAGCCCACCCCGGGCAGCAGCGGGTCGGCGACCATGTCGGCTTCCAGCTCGGCGGTCACGTAGGTGACCAACCGCAGCGTGCCCTGCCACGCCTCGTGCCCGGCCGGGTCGTGGAGCAGGATGAGCCGGCCGGTGGCCACCTCGTCGCCGTCGCGCAGCACGCTCGCGGCCAGCGCGAAGGCGTACGGCGCGAGCCGCTGGGGGGCGCCGACCTCCTCCAGCACGATCTCCGACCGGGGTGCCGCGGACCGTAGCCCGGCGACCGCGCGGGCGAACGTCTCCGGGAGCGCGATCGGGGGGGCCATGCCGGCAGCCTATGCCCGCCGCCCACCCGCCGCCGCGACGGCGCGCCGACGGTGCCGGCACACGGCGGGCGGGACGGGTCACACGTGGGGGCCGTGCCCGGCGGGGCCGTCGCGGGGCGTGGCACGATGGCCGCGATGAGCACGGACACCACGGGCGACGCGGCCCGAGACGACATCCCCGCTCCCGCCGGACCGGGCGACTCGCCCTTCGTCCGGGCCTGCCGCCGCCAGCCGGGCCCGCACACACCGGTCTGGTTCATGCGTCAGGCCGGCCGCTCCCTCCCCGAGTACCGGGAGATCCGCGCGAACGTCGCGATGCTGGAGTCCTGCCGCCGTCCGGACCTGGTCGCCGAGATCACGCTCCAGCCGGTGCGCCGGCACGGGGTGGACGCGGCGATCCTGTTCAGCGACATCGTGGTGCCGGTCGCCGCGGCGGGGGTCGAGCTGGACATCGTCCCCGGCACCGGGCCCGTGGTGGCCGAGCCGGTGCGCACGGCCGACGACGTCGAGCGGATCCGCCCGATCACGCCCGAGGACGTGCCGTACGTCGACGAGGCGGTCCGGATGCTCGTGGCCGAGCTGGGCGCCACTCCGTTGATCGGCTTCGCCGGCGCGCCGTTCACGCTGGCCAGCTACCTCGTCGAGGGCGGTCCGTCGCGGACGCACGCGAAGACCAAGGCGCTGATGTACGGCGACCCTCAGCTGTGGCACGCGCTCTGCTCCCGCCTCGCCGAGATGACGCTCGCGTTCCTGCGCGTCCAGGTGGCCGCGGGCGTGTCCGCGGTGCAGCTCTTCGACTCCTGGGCCGGGGCGCTCTCCGAGGCGGACTACCGCCGTTACGTGCTGCCGCACTCGGCGTCCGTGCTCACCGGGCTCGCCGACGCGGGGGTGCCGCGCATCCACTTCGGCGTGGGCACCGGCGAGCTGCTGACGGCCATGGGCGAGGCCGGC
Source organism: Micromonospora costi (assembly GCF_003626655.1). Taxonomy (GTDB): domain Bacteria; phylum Actinomycetota; class Actinomycetes; order Mycobacteriales; family Micromonosporaceae; genus Micromonospora; species Micromonospora costi. The sequence goes on along the minus strand of NZ_RBAN01000001.1, from coordinate 854,412 downwards.
GCCGACGTGGTCGGCGTCGACTGGCGTACGCCGTTGGACGTGGCCACCCGCCGTGTCGGCCCGGACCGGGCATTGCAGGGCAACCTCGACCCCGCGGTGCTGCTCGCGCCGTGGCCGGTGGTGGAGGCCGAGGTGCGCCGCGTGCTGGAGCAGGGCCGGGCCGCGCCGGGGCACGTGTTCAACCTCGGCCACGGCGTGCTGCCGGAGACCGACCCGGAGGTGCTGACCCGGGTGGTCGCCCTGGTCCACGACCTCACGGCGGGCGAGGCCGGCCGGAGGTGAGCGAGGTGCGGCGGCCCCGGCGGGTGGCGGTGATCGGCGGCGGCATCGCCGGGCTGGCCGCCGCGGTCCGGTTGCGCGACCGCGCCCCCGCGGGCACCGAGATCACGGTGTACGAGCGCTCCGGCGCGCTCGGCGGCAAGCTGCGCACCGGCGAGCTGGCCGGCCAGGCCGTCGAGTTCGGCGCCGAGTCCTTCCTGATGCGCGACCCGGCCGGTGGGGAGTCCGCCGCGGTGGCCCTGGTCCGCCGCCTCGGCCTCGCCGACCGGATCGTCCACCCGACCGTCGGGCAGGCCGCGCTCGCCGTGGGCGGGCACCTGCGGCCGGTCCCGGGCGGCACCCTGGTGGGCGTACCCGGGGATCTCGCGACGGTGACCACGGTGGCGACGCCGGCCGCGGCGGCCGACCGCGACGACGGCCGCCCGCTGCTCGGGCCGGACGAGGACGTGGCGGTCGGCGCCCTGGTGCGGGCCCGGTTCGGCGACGAGGTGGTCGACCGGCTCGTCGACCCCATGCTGGGCGGCGTGTACGCCGGGCGGGCCGACGACCTCTCCCTGGTCACCACGATGCCCGCCCTGGCCCGCACGGCACGTGTCGAGCACACCCTGGTCGGGGCGGTGCGGGCCGCGCAGGCCGCCGCGCCGCGCACACCCGGCGCACCGGTCTTCGGCACCCTGGCCGGCGGGCTCGGCACGCTGGTGGAGGCGGCCGCCCGGGAGAGCGGCGCGACCATCCGCCGGGACGCGACCGTCCGCGAGCTGCACCCGACGCCGACCGGCTGGCGGTTGACCGTCGGCCCGACGCGGGACCCGGAGCACGTCGACGTCGAGGCGGTCGTGCTGGCCGTGCCGGCGCGGCCGGCCGCCCGGCTCCTCGCCGGGTCCGCCCCCGAGCTGGCCGACACGGTGGGCGCGCTGGACTACGCGAGCGTCGCGCTGGTCACGCTCGCGCTGCCCGAGCCGGAGCTGCCGGAACTCTCCGGCTTCCTGGTGCCCGGCACCGAGGGGCTGCTCATCAAGGCGTCGACGTTCTTCACCACGAAGTGGGGGCACCTGCGCCGGCCCGACGGGCTGGCCCTCGTGCGCGCGTCGGTCGGCCGGTACCGCGAGGAGGAGCAGCTCCAACGCCCCGACGAGGACCTCGCGGCGACCGTGCACCGCGAGCTGTCGGCGGTGCTCGGCACCCCGCTGCCCGCCCCGGTGGCCGGGCACGTCCAGCGCTGGGGCGGCGCGCTGCCGCAGTACACGCCGGGGCACACCGACCGGGTGGCCTCGGTGCGGGCCGCGCTGCGGGCGAGCCACCCGACGCTCGCCCTGGCCGGGGCCGGGTACGACGGCGTGGGCATCCCGGTCTGCGTCCGCTCGGGCGAGACGGCGGCCGACGAGATCATCACAGCACTGGGAGGATCGGGGACATGACGGAGCAGACCAACGCGGCCCGGCTGCGCGAGCTGAACGACACCATCCGCTACACGATGTGGTCGGTGTTCCGGGCCAGCCACCCGCTGCCGTCGCTGCGCGACAACGTCACCGCCGAGGTCGAGGCGCTCTTCGAGGAGCTGGCCGGCAAGGACGTGACGATCCGGGGCACGTACGACGTGGCGGGCCTGCGCGCCGACGCGGACCTGATGATCTGGTGGCACTCGTCGTCGAGCGACGCGCTGCAGGACGCGTACCTGCGGTTCCGCCGCACCACGCTGGGCCGGGCCATGACTCCCGTCTGGTCGCAGATGGCGCTGCACCGGCCGGCCGAGTTCAACAAGAGCCACATCCCGGCGTTCCTGGCCGGCGAGGAGGCCCGCGCCTACCTGTGCGTCTACCCGTTCGTCCGCTCGTACGAGTGGTACCTGCTGCCGGACGCCGAGCGGCGCGAGATGCTCGCCGAGCACGGCAAGATGGCGCGCGGCTACCCGGACGTGCGGGCCAACACCGTCGCCTCGTTCGCCCTCGGCGACTACGAGTGGATGCTCGCCTTCGAGGCCGACGAGCTGCACCGGATCGTCGACCTGATGCGGGACCTGCGGGGTTCCCGGGCCCGGCGGCACGTGCGGGAGGAGATCCCCTTCTACACCGGTCGCCGCCGGTCCATCGCCGACATCGTCACCTGCCTGGTCTGACGCGCCCGCGCCGCACCGGTCCGCGGCGGTGACCCGCTGTCGGCGGTACGGACGGTGTCCCGGGGCACCCGGACACCGCCCGTACCGGCGATCCGGTGCCGGTCAAACCAGCTGCTTCACCATGATCTGTTCGCGGTGGACGCCGTCGGGCATGAGATCGCCGAGTTCGTCGGTGGCCACGAAGCCCTGGCGCTCGTAGAGGCGGACGGCCGCCTTGTTCCCCGGCACCACGGCCAGACGCAGCCGGTCGGCGCCGGATCGTCGTGCCCACCGGGCGACCGCCTCCACCAGCGTGTCCCCGACGCCCCGGCCACGGACGTCCGGACGCACGAACATCGAGATCAGTTCGGCGGTTCCCGCCGTCGGCGTGGGAACACCGCTGACCATGCCCACCGGGCGCCCGTCGAGGTCCGCGAGCAGGTTGTGCGAACCGGGGATCGCCAGGCGGGACCGCCAGCGCTCCTCGCGGTCCCCGTCGCCCTGCCAGTCGGCGAGGCGAGATCCGAAGGCGTACGGCGCGTCGGCCAGCGCGGCGAGCCGCAGGTCGCGCCAGGAGGTCCAGTCGTCCGGGGTGAGCACCCTGATCTCGATCATGGGTGAGATGGTCCCGCCGTGGTGGCCGGCCCGCGACCCCGTTTCCCGCGGGATGAGCCGCGCCGGGGGCGACGGACCGGCCGGGGCCGCGCCCGGAGGCAGTGGGGCGCGTCCCCGGCCGGGGACCCGGCGAGCATCAGCAGGCGCCGCTGGTCGCGGCCTGCGGAGGGTTCCACATAGATAGATCGGTGTCAATTAATCGGGTCGCGCCGCATCGGGACGTGTGGGATGCCGTCCTCGACGTACTCCGGGCCGGTGACCGTGAAGCCGTGCCGGGTGTAGAAGTCGACCAGGTACGACTGCGCGTCCAGCACGCAGGGCCGGTCACCCACCACGGCCAGCGCCTCGGTCATCAGCCGCCCGGCGTACCCGCCGCCGCGCGCCGCGGGCGCCACCACCACCCGGCCGATCCGGGCGATGCCGCCCGGGTCGGCCAGGATCCGCAGGTACGCGAGCGGGGCTTCGCCGTCGGTGAGCCAGAGGTGCCGGGTGGCCGGCTCGACGTCGCGGCCGTCGAGTTCCGGGTACGGGCAGTTCTGCTCGACCACGAACACGTCGATCCGCAACCGGAGCAGGTCGTGGAACGTGCGGGTGGTCAGGTCCGCGAACGCGGCGGTGCGGACCTCGATCGTCTGCGACGGCATCCTGCGATCGTAGGTCCCCCTGCCCGGGGCGCCAGGTACGTGGCGGCCACGGCCGTGAGCAGCAGCACCCCGCCGGTGATCACGGGCAGCGGCAGCGGCTCGCCGAGGAGCGCGACGGCGAGCGCCGCGGCGGTCAGTGGCTCCACCAGCGTGACCACCGCGGCGACGCTGCCCTCGGTGGTCCGCAGCCCCGCGTAGAACAGCCCGTACGCCAGCGCGGTGGTGACCACCCCGAGGTGGAGCAGCAGCGCCACGACGTCCGGCCGCGCCGGCACCGCCAGCCCGTCGGCCAGGGCGACCGGTGCGAGGGCCACCGCGCCGATCGCGGTGGAGAGGGTGGTGAGCGTCATCGGTGCGGTACGCCGGGAGACGTGCCGGCTCACGAGGGTCGTGGCGGCGTACCCGAGGCCGGACCCGGCCGCCGCGAGCAACCCCAGCAGGGGCCGGGGCGCCGCCGAGGTGGGCGTCGCCGAGGCCCCGGTGATCAGGGCGAGGCCGGCGACCGCGGCCACGAGGGTGGCCACCCGGAGCCGCCCGGGCAGCCGGCGGGCGCGGACGGACTCCCAGGCGGCGGCGAGCACCGGCGCCAGGCCGAGACTGACCACGGTGGCCACGCCGACGCCGGCGAGCGCGACGGCGGCGAAGTACAGCGCCTGGTAGACGCCGAGCCCGACCCCGGTGGCCAGGAGGGACAGCGGTGCCGCGCGTACCGCGGCCAGCGTCCGCCGCAGTCGCGGCGCCGTGAACACCGCGAGGACGAGCGCGGCGATCGCCAGGCGGTAGAAGCCGATGCTGACCGGGCTGAGGCCGGTGCTGTCGTGCACGGCGTGGACGACGACGCCGGTGGTGCCCCACAGCACCCCGGCGACGGTGATCGAGATCAGGCCCGCGCGGGCGGGCGGGACAGGCGTGACCGGCGCCGAACGCACGGTCGGCGCGGTAGGGGAAGCGGGCATGGGTGCGCTCCGAAGGTGGGCCGCTGACGGGGGACGACGTCGGCGGAGCGCACGGCGGTGTGGCCGACCGGGTCAGCCGGTCGGCGTGGGACGGTGCGCTCCGGTCAGGAGCGCGGGGGAGGCAGAACGCCCGGGAACGGCCGCATCGCACGACCGTACCGCAGGCCGCCGTCGGGCAGGGACCTACGCCGGCCGTCGTCGGGCGGGGCGCGGCCCGGCGTACGCCGTCACGGTCAGGCGGGGCGTACCCCGACGGCGTCGCGGATCTCGGCGCCCTGCCTGCCCTCGACGGCGCGGGCGCAGTGCCCGCTGCAGAAGAACCGCCCGTTGACCTCGACGCCGTGTCCGACGATCTTGATCTGGCAGTGCTCACAGATCGGCGCCATCCGGTGGATGGCGCACTCGAAGCTGTCGAAGGTGTGGGTGTCGCCGCTGACGGTCCGCACCTCGAACGCCATCCAGTAGTCGTTGCCGCAGACCTCGCAGGTCGCCATGGAAGAACCCCCGATCTCAGGACAGGTACGCCCAGACTGCGGGCAGGACGGGACGCGCTCGCCGTGAATGCCGTAATCCGTCCGGCTCCGGCGGCGTGTCGGCCCCGGCGTGTCGCCCGTTAGGCCTGGTAGACACCCCGAGCCCCTGGAGGTACTCCGTGATCAAGCGCAACAAGCTGTTCGGCAACCAGACCCGGGTCACCTTCTGCCTGCCCCGGGACACACCGCCCGGGACGGTGAGCGTGGTCGGCTGCTTCAACGGCTGGGAGCCCGGCCGGCACGAGCTGGTCGCCCGCCGGGACGGCACCCGTACGGTGACGGTGCGGCTCGGCCCGGGGGAGTACCGCTTCCGCTACCTCGCCACCGGCGGGGTGTGGCTCGACGACGACAGCGCCGACGGGGTGGACGAGCGTGGCTGCACGCTGGTGATCTGACGCATCCAGGCTCGCCGATTGTTTTATCGATAAGGGTCTTTACTGTTAACAAAGTTTAATTTATGTTGGTGGCATCGTCATCCGGCCGTGGAGGTGCCACCATGCGTCGAAGAATCATCGTCCCGATCATGGCGGCGGGCGCCGTCCTGACGTCGCTCGCCGTCGCCGCACCCGCGCAGGCGCACGGCTACGTCTCGTCGCCGCCCAGCCGCCAGGCGCTCTGCGCCCAGAACCGGGTCCCCGACTGCGGTCAGATCAAGTACGAGCCGCAGAGCGTCGAGGGGCCCAAGGGCCTGCGCAACTGCCACGCGAACATCGCCCACTTCGCCGTCCTCAACGACGACAGCCGGGGCTGGCCGGCCACCTCGGTGGGCAGCACGGTGACGTTCACCTGGGTCAACACCGCCCGGCACGCCACCAGCAACTGGGAGTACTACATCGGCAACACCCGCGTCGCGGTCTTCAACGGCAACGGCCAGCAGCCCGGGGCGACCGTCACGCACACCGTGAACTTCGGCGGCTACTCCGGCCGGCAGAAGGTCCTCGCCATCTGGAACATCTCCGACACCGCCAACGCGTTCTACTCCTGCATCGACCTGCAGATCGGCGGCGGCGGGCCGGGGCCCACCCCGACCCCGACCACCTCGCCCACCCCGCGCCCGACGCCCACCACCAGCCCCACCACGCCGCCGCCGACCGGTGGCACCTGGACCGTGGGCCGGGCCTACCAGGTCGGCGACCAGGTCACGTACGGCGGTTCGACCTACGTCTGCCGCCAGGCGCACACCGCCATCGCCGGCTGGGAGCCGCCGAACGTGCCGGCGCTGTGGAGCCAGGTCTGACCGTACGGGCGCGGTCCGTCCCGCCAGCGGGCCGCGCCCCCCGTACCCCCTCGGCCCGACACCGGAGGCCGGCATGACCCGCACGCCCGTGGTGGCCGCGCTCGCCGCCCTGCTGCTCGCCGCCGGCTGCGCACCCGGCCCGGCGCCGTCCGCGCCCCCCGCGGCGCGGCCGGTTCCCGCGCCCGGCGGCTCCGCCCCGGCCGCGCTGAGCGGCATCGACCTGCTCTTCCTGACGATGATGGCGGCGCACACCGAGCAGACCCTCGAGATCGTGCGCTCGGCCCGCGGCCGGATCGTCGACCCGGACCTGCACACGCTGGTCGCCGCGATCGACGTGACCGAGACCGACGAACTGGCCACCGTACGCGCCTGGCTGGACGCCGCGAGCCAGGCGCCGGACGAGGCGCGCCGGCGGCACGACCACTCCGGCCACGGCGTCTCCGCCGCCGATCTGGACCGGTTGCGCGAGGCCACCGGCGCCCAGGTGGACGCGGTGCTGCGGGAGGTGCTCGCCGAGCACCAACGGGCGGCCGCCGACCTGGCCCGGGCGCACCTGAGCGCCGGCACCGACGAGCGGGTACGCGACCTCGCCCGGCGGATCGAGCAGTCGCGTACCGCCGAGGTGGGCCTCCTCACGGCGTCGCCGGCGCCGTCCCGGTGAGCGTCGCCGACCACGACCGGTGACGGGCCGGCCGCTGGTCGGCGCGGCAGGTGGGGGGCGCCTCCGGCTACCGGCGCGTCAGCGCGGTTCCAGCCGGATGGACAGGGAGTTGACGCAGTGCCGGGTGTCCTTCGCGGTGAAGCCCTCGCCCCGGAAGACGTGCCCGAGGTGGCTGTCGCACCGGGCGCAGCGGATCTCCGTGCGGACCATGCCGTGGGTGCGGTCCTCGATCTCCCGGACGCGCCCCGGGATGGCGTCGTCGAAGCTGGGCCAGCCGCAGTGCGAGTCGAACTTGGTGTCGCTGGAGAAGAGCTCCAGGCCGCAGGCCCGGCAGTGGTAGACCCCGTGGGTCTTGGTGTTCACGTACTCGCCCGTCCAGGGGCGCTCGGTGCCGGCCTCCCGCAGGACCCGGAACTCCTCCGGGGTCAGCCGGACCCGCCACTCGTCCTCGGTGCGGGGCAGATCGGTGTCGTCGAGACTCACCCGTCAACGGTACGCCGGACGTCGGAGGCGTCGCATATGGTCGCCTGATGGGCGGCTCCACGAAGGCGACGGTCACCGAGATCGAGGTGGCCGGGCACACCGTACGGCTGACGAGCCCGGACCGGGTGATCTTCCCGCAGCGGGGTTTCACGAAGGGCGACGTCTTCCACTACTACCTGTCCGTGGGCGACGGGATCCTGCGCGCCCTGCGCGACCGGCCCACCACCCTGCAGCGCTTCCCCGAGGGCGTCGAGGGCGAGGCGTTCTTCTCCAAGCGGGTGCCGACCCGGGGCGTGCCGCCCTGGGTGGCCACCGCCGAGATCACCTTCCCCAGCGGGCGTACGGCCGCGGAGCTGCGGCCGGTCGACCTGGCCCACGTGGCGTGGGCCGCGCAGATGGGCACCGTGGTCTTCCACCCGTGGCCGGTGCGCGCCGCCGACCCCGACCGCCCCGACGAGCTGCGCGTCGACCTCGACCCCCAGCCGGGCACCGACTTCGCGCACGCCGCCGAGGCCGCCGGCGAGCTGCGTGGCCTCCTCGACGAGCTGGGCGTCGCCGGCTGGCCGAAGACGTCCGGCGGCCGGGGCGTGCACGTCTACCTGCGCATCCAGCCCCGCTGGACGTTCGTGGAGGTGCGCCGGGCGACCATCGCGCTCGCCCGCGAGCTGGAACGGCGCCGGCCCGATCTGGTCACCACGTCGTGGTGGAAGGAGGAGCGCGGCGCCCGCGTCTTCGTCGACTTCAACCAGATGGCCCGCGACCGCACCATCGCCTGCGCGTACTCGCTGCGCGCCAACGCGCGGGCCACCGTCTCCACGCCGGTGACCTGGGACGAGCTGCCCGACGTCGACCCGGACGACTTCGACCTGGCCACGGTGCCGGCCCGGCTCGCCGAGCGGGGCGACGCGCACGCGGGCATCGACGACGAGTCGTGGGACATCACGCCATTGCTCGACTGGGCGGAGCGGGACGCCGCCGCAGGCCAGGGCGACATGCCCTACCCGCCGGACCACCCGAAGATGCCCGGCGAGCCGAAGCGGGTCCAACCCTCGCGGGACCGCGACCGCCCCCGCTGACGCCCACCCGATTCCCTCGGTAACGATCAAGTAACGGGCGGAACCTTTCTCCTCGGTTGACCGCTTTCCCTGGTCGTTCGGCCCGACGGGGGCCAGGGGAGGGCATCGGATGAAGCTGGTGTGGAGGCGGGCCCGCGAGGCGCGGGGGCTGCTGGCGGCCGCGTTGATCGCCGCGCTGGTAGCGGTGGCGCTCGTGACCGGTCTCTCCGAGTACAACCGCCGAGCGGTGGACGCGGGGCAGCGTGCACTGGTGGCGGCCGCCTCGGCGGAGGAGCGGAGCCTGCTGGTCAGCGGATCGGCCGGGGCCGACGCCGACGAGTTCGCGATCCGCGACCGGAAGGTCCGCGACGAGTTCGCCCACGGTCTCGGGGATGCGCGGGTCGCCGTCGCCGCCGCCCGGTACGGCACCGGCCGGGAGCTGACCGGGGACCTCGGCCCGGCGGTCCGCCCCGGCGGGGACCCGGTCTTCGCCAACCTGTCGACGCTGGAGAACCTGGCCGGGCACGCCGACCTGGTCGCCGGCGCGTGGCCGGTGCCGGGTGCCCGGCCCACGCAGGTGACGCTGCCGGAGAAGGTCGCCGCGGCGCTCGGGCTCGAACCGGGCGAGCGGGTGCCGCTGCGGGACCGCCGGACGGAACGGAACGAGGCGGTGGTGCTCGCCGGCACCTGGCGGCCCCACGACCCGGGAGCCCCGTACTGGCGACTCGCGCCGGGCGTCGGCACGGGCAGCGGCGACGCGGCCGCCACCTCGGGCACGTCGTACGGCCCCTTCGTGCTCGACCCCGAGGACTTCGACGCGACCTTCCCGGGCTCCGTCTCCGCCTCCTGGATGGTCGAGCCGGACCTCACCACCGTCGAGCCGTCCCGAGTGTCGTCGGTCCGGCAGGCCGCCGTCGACGCCGCGGCCGACCTGCCGGCTGCGGCGGACCTCGGCTCGTCCGCTCAGACCGTCACCCGGATCGACCACCTGCTGGACCGGATCAGCCGGGCCGACCTGGTGGGCCGATCCGCGCTCACCACCCCGCTGCTGCTCATCGTGGTGCTCGGCGGGTACGCGTTGGTGCTGGTCGCCGCGCTGCTGCACGAGGATCGCCGGGCGCAGAACGCCCTGCTGCGCGCCCGCGGAGCGGCGCGCCGGCAACTCGCCGGACTCGCCGCCCGGGAGGCGACCCTGGTGGTCGCCCCGGCCGCGCTGCTCGGCCCGCTGGCCGCCGCGGAGGCGCTGCGGCACCTGCGGCCGGTCGGCGCGAACGCCAGCGTCGCCTCCGGCGCCAGTGGCCTGCTCTGGGCGGCCGCCGCGGCCGCCGCCCTGGGTTGCCTGGTGGCGATGGTCGCTCCCACTCTGCGCGGCGCCGGAACGTACGTCGCCGACATGGCCGCCCGTTCGCGGCCGACACGGGGCGTGGCTGTCCAACGTGCCAGCGTCGACCTGGTGCTGGTCGTCCTCGCCGTGCTCGCCTGGGTGCAGCTGCACCAGTACGCCTCACCGCTGGCCGGGGCCGGCGGTCAGCTCGGCATCGACCCGCTGCTGGTCGCGGCGCCGACGCTGGGCGTGCTCGCCGGCGCGGTCGTGGCGCTGCGGCTGCTGCCGCCGGCCACCCGGTTCGCCGAACGGTTCGTGGACCGGCGGCCGTGGACCGCGACCATGTTCGGCATGTGGCAGGCCGGCCGGCGTCCGCACGCCGGTCCGGTGCTGCTGCTCGCGCTCGCCGTCGGCGGCAGCACTCTCGCCTGGTCGCTGGTGGCCACCGGCGAACGCTCCCAGGTCGATCAGGCCGACCACACGGTCGGCGCCGACCTGCGCCTGACCGAGCGCAACGGCGTTGCCCCGCTCGACCGGGCCGGTCAGCTCGCGGCGTTGCCCGGCGTCGACCGGGCCCTGCCGGCCTGGCGGGACGAGGTACGGATCGGCCGCGCCAACCTCCCGGTCACCGTGCTCAGCCTCGACACGGCCAATGCGGCCGGCACGGTGCGTCTCAACGACCGGTTGGCCGACGAACCGGTGTCGCGGCTCTACCAACGCATGGTCGACGCGCGCAGCACCGCGGCCGGGCTCGACCTGCCAGCCGGCACCAAGAAGATCACCGGCGTCCTCCGCACCCCCGTCGATCGAGCGGAGCGCACCTTCCAGGTCGCCGTGTCGCTGCTGGTGACCAGCTCGAACGGGCACGCCTGGCGAATGCCGGCGGCGACCGCCGGCAGCGACGGCCGCGCCGTACGGTTCGATGTCGAACTACCTGACGCCGGCGTACCGTTGCGGCTGGCCGGCTTCGAGGCCGACGGCGGCGACACGGCGGGAACCATCTACCGGCTGCGGATAAGCGACCTGCGGCTGGTCGGTGCGGACGGATCGACAGAGCCGACCAACCTCAGCGACACCTGGGTGCTCCGCGTCGCGGAGAGCGACGTGCCGCGACGGGCCGACACGACAGGCACCAGCATCGCCGCCGACCGGTCCGCGACCACCCTCCCGGGCGGACGGTTCGCCTTCCAGCCTTCGTCGAGGTTCGCCGTGGTGCCCGAGGGCGAGCAGACGCCCGTACCGGCCCTCATGACCCCGCGGGTTCGGGAAGAGCTGAGTTTGCAGATCGGCGACACCGTGGACCTGGCGCTCTCCGGCGCCACGCTGCCGGTGAAACTCATCGACGAGGTGGAGGCGATCCCCGGAACAGCCGGTGACGGCGTGCTGCTGGATCTCCCGGCGGCGGTCGACTGGCTGATCCGGGACAGCGGGACGATCCGGCCGACATCGGAATGGTGGGTCGACTCGGTGGCCGGCGGGGAGGCGGCCCAGGCCGCCGCCGGGCTGTCCGGGATCACCGTCCTCGACCGCCGGCAGGTGGCAGAGGCGGCGGCGGAGGACCCGTACTGGCGGGGCGCCCACGTCGGCCTGCTCGCCGCGGCGTTGGGCTCCGTGCTGCTCGCCCTGGTCGGTCTCCTGGTCGACGTCTGGGCCACCGCCCGACGCCGGCTGCCCGAGTACACGGTGCTGCACACGCTCGGCGCGACCCCCCGGCTGCTGGCCCGGGCGCTGCTCGCCGAACAGACCTTCCTGGCCGGTATCGGCGTCGGAGTGGGGCTGCTGCTCGGCGCGGCGGTCGGCGCCACCATGGCGCCCCTGGTGATCCTCACGCCGGCCGCCGGCCGGCCGGTGCCCGAGGCGGTCTTCACGCTGCCGTGGTTGCCGATCGGCCTGACCGCGGTCGGCCTGCTGCTGGCGGCGCTCGCCGCCAGCACCTTCATCGCCGTCGGCATCCGGCAGCGGGTGTCTGCGGCACAGCTGCGGATCGGGGGAGAACGGTGAGCATCGGCGCGGTCGTCCGCCGGATCCGGGCGTACGGGGGGCAGTTCCTGCTCCTCGGAGTCCTGACACTGGTCATCACGCTGCTGATCAGCGGCGTGCCCCGGATCACGAACCGGCTCACCGAGCAAGGGCTGCGGGAGCACATGGCCCAGCAGTTGCCGGCGCGGCGCGACATCACGTACACGATCGCGCAGGACGCGGGAAGCACGGTCCCGTCCAACGCACACGCCGGCCAGAGCAGACTGGACGTCCTCCAGGAGACGATGCCGGCCCAGGTCCGGCACGCGGTGTCGGAGCGGTGGTACGTCGCCGACAGCCCGATGGGCCGGTTGACCGGACCGGACCTGAAGCGGAACAACATACTGGTCGACCTCGCCCTGCGGGCCATGCCCGCGGTCCCGGACGCCGCCACGCTGGCCGACGGGCGCTGGCCGGCGGACGAGGTACCGCGCGACGAGCCCACGCAGATCGCGCTCAGCGCGGACACGGCCCGGAAGCTGGACCTGCGCGTCGGCAGCGAGCTGCGGCTCGCCCTGCCGGACAGCGGGGTTCCCCCCGCCTCGGTGGTCGTGGTGGGGATCTTCACCCCGAACGACCAGTCCGACGGGGTCTGGGACAGCCTGCCGCAGCTGCTGCGGGCGGCCGAGCCGCAGGGCGACGGTCAGCCGTTCATCGCCGTCGGGCTGACCACCATCAGCGCGTTGGACCACCAGGCAGCCGACGGGGTGTGGCTCACGCACAGCTGGCGGTACCGGATCAGCGGCGACGCGGTCGACGCCACACGGCTGGACGCCACGATCGACGAGCTGCAGCGTCTGGCCCAGACAGCGCCGGCCGGTCTGAAGGTCGTGCAGGGGGCGGACGTGCCACTGCGGGAGTTCCGGGACGCGCTCGCCTCGGCCCGTACGCTGCTCGCGGTGATCGCCGCCGGCGTGCTCGCCACGCTGGCCGGTCTGGTGCTCCTCGCCGCCGGACTGGCCGCGCGCCGTCGCCGTGACGAGTTCGCCCTGTTGCGGGCGCGCGGCGGCGGATCGACCACGGTGGCCCGGCGGACCCTCGCCGAATCGCTGCTGGTGGCCGCCCCGGCCGCGGCCATCGGTTGGCTGCTGGGGACGCTCGTGCCCGGCGCCCCCGGCACCACCGTGCCGTACGCCGTGGTGGCGACCGCGCTGGTCGCCCTGGCCCTGCCCCTTGCCGCCCTCGCCACGCCCGGCGGTGTCGGTCGCCGCGACCTGGTCCGGCTGCGTCCGTCCGCGCGGCGGCTCACCGTGGAGTCGTCACTGCTGGTTCTGGCCGGGCTCGCGGTGGTGCTTCTGCGCCGACGTGGCCTGACCCTGGGTGAGGTGGACCCGCTGCTGGTGGCGGTGCCGGTCCTGCTCGCGGTGGCGGTCGCGGTGCTGGTGCTACGCGCGTACCCGTGGCCGCTGCAGCTGGTCAGCCGGCTCGCGGCGCGGGCCCGGGGCAGTGTCGCGTTCCTCGGCACCGCCCGCGCCGGCCGCTCCGTGGTGTCCACCCCGCTGGTCGTGGTGGTGCTGGCGATCGCCACCGCGGGCTTCTGCGCGGTCGTCTCCTCGGGGATCGAAGCCAGCCGGGACCGGGCCGCGAGCGAGCGAGTTCCGGGCGACGCCCTGATCACGGGGGAACGGCTGGCCCCCGACACGGCGGACGCCCTGAGCGGTCTGCCCGGTGTGCGGGCGGTGGCGGCGCTGGCCAGCGAACCAGGGCAGCGGCCGGCGCGTAGCATCGCCGGCCTCGACGCCGGAATCAACCAGGTGAGCGTGCTGGCGGTCGACGGCCCGGCCCTGGCCCGGGTCGGCAGGACGGCCGGACGGGAGCTGTCCCTCCCCCCGGCGATGCGCGCCGAGGCGGGTGACGGGCCCCTGCCCGCGCTGGTCTCACCGGCCGTCGCGACCGACCTCACCCGGGCCGGCCTGGCCGGGTCGGCGTTCCTCTCCCTGCAGGGCCAGCGGTACGAGTTCCGGGTGGCCGAGACGGTGGAGAGCTTTCCGCTGGTGACGCCGGGAACCGAGCGGTTCGTCGTGCTGCCGCTGCAGGCGTTGCCGGACCGGCGCACGGTCGCGGTGCCGACCGGTTTCGTGGTGGCTGGCGACGACCTGGACACCGAGGCGCTGCGTCGGACCGCCGACGAGGGACAGCAGCGATATCAGAGCGGCGGCGTCGTGACGGGCGGCGAGCGGCCGCGCGGCGCGGAGGTGCAGACCTGGGCGACGAGTCGGCAACGGGTCGGCGAGGGCGGGGCCAACGGTCTGTTGGCGTTCGGCTTCGTCTCCGGGGCGGCCGGCGGGACCCTGCTGGGGCTGCTCGCCATCGCGTTCACCGTGCTGGCCGGTGCCCGCGCCCGCGGGCAGGTGCTGTCCCGGCTGCGTACGCTCGGCCTGTCCCGCCGGCAGTGGCGGGGCCTGCTCCTGGTCGAGCTGACGCCGCTCGTCGGCGTCGCGGTGTTCACCGGCGCTTTCGTGGGTGCGCTGCTGCCGCTGCTGCTCACGCCGCTGCTCGGCCTGTCCGCCTTCACCAGCGGCATGCCCGTCCGGGTGGCGTTCGAACCGGGCCTGGTGGCCGCGGTCGTCGCGCTCGGGGCGCTCGCCCTGGGCTTCGCGGTCGCCATAGAGGCCCTGAACAACCGCCGGCTGCGCCTCGGTGAGGTGCTCCGGCTCGGAGAGGAGAGCTGAGATGACCGCTACCGCGGCGACACCGGTCGTGCCGGACCTGGCCGACCTTCAGAAGCGGGCCGCGCAGCGCGCGGCCGAGCGGGCCGGCGGCCGGGACCGGCTGCGTGGACACATCGTCTGCGACGGGCTGGTCCGCATCTTCAAGACCGAGGGAGTGGAGGTGGTCGCCCTCCAGGGGCTCGACCTGGTCATCGACCGGGGTGAGCTGGTGGCGATCGTCGGTGCCTCCGGGTCCGGCAAGTCCACCCTGCTCAACATCCTCTCCGGGCTGGACACCCCGACCGCCGGTATCGCCCGGGTCGCCGGATACGACCTGCTCAACCTCTCCGTGAAGCGGCGGCTGAGCTACCGGCGCAAGACGGTCGGCTTCGTCTGGCAGCAGACCGGACGCAACCTGATGCCGTACCTGACCGCGTTGGAGAACGTGGAGCTGCCGATGCAGCTGGCCGGCCGGCGTGGTGGCCGGGCGCGACGTGAGCGGGCCCGGGAGCTGCTGGAGATGGTCGGCGTCGGCTACTGCGCGGATCGGCGGCCCGGCCAGCTCAGCGGCGGCGAGCAGCAGCGCTGCGCGGTGGCTGTGGCGGTGGCGAACGACCCGGAGGTGCTCTTCGCCGACGAGCCGACCGGCGAGCTGGACGAGGCCACCGGCGCGGACGTCTTCGCTGCGCTGCGCACCATCAACGCCGAGCTGGGCGTCACCGTCGTCGTCGTGACCCACGACCAGGCGGTCGCCACCCAGGTCCGTCGGACCGTCGCGATCCGCGACGGCCGGACCGCCTCGGAGGTACGCCGGACCGCCCGCATCGGCGCGGACGGCAGCACCGAGCTGGTGAGCGAGGAGTACGCGGTGCTCGACCGGACCGGCCGGATGCAGCTGCCGGCCGCGTTCGTGGAGGCGCTGGAGTTGCGGGACCGGGTCCGGCTCAACCTGGAGCCGGACCACGTGGAGGTGCGGCCGGGCGAGCAGTCCCGTGGCGAGGGGAAGGCAGAGGCATGAACGGGTGGGGCGGGACGGTCGGTCAGGTCGACGGCTCGGCGGGTGGCCGGGACGGCACGGCGGCTGGTGGTCTGGTCGGCACGACGGCTGGTGGTTCGGTCGGCACGACCGGCACGCGGTCGGTTGAAGAGGTGGTCCGGGTCGAGGGAGTCAGCCGGACCTTCGGCCGTGGCGAGCACGCCGTGCACGCGGTCCGCGACGTGTCGTTCACCGCGGTGCGGGGTGAGCTGCTCGCCGTCCGAGGCCGGTCCGGTGCCGGCAAGACCACGCTGCTCAACCTGATCGGTGGCCTGGACCGTCCGGACAGCGGCCGCGTGATGGTGGCCGGGCACGATGTGACGGCCGCGGGGGAGAAGGAACTGCTCCGGCTGCGGCGCGGCACCGTCGGCTTCATCTTCCAGACGTTCGGTCTGGTGCCGATCCTCTCCGCCGCCGAGAACGTCGGCGTGCCGCTGCGGCTGGCGAAGGTGCCGCCCGCCGAGCGGGAGGAGCGGGTCGCCATGCTGCTCGAACTGGTCGGGCTCGGTGGGCACGCGGCACAGCGGCCGTACGAGCTCTCCGGCGGGCAGCAGCAGCGGGTGGCGGTGGCCCGTGCCCTCGCCAACGACCCCGACCTGCTGATCGCCGACGAGCCGACCGGCCAGCTCGACTCGGAGACCGGCCGCTCGATCATGGACCTGCTCCGGGCGGTGGTGCAGGCGCGCGGCACCACCATCCTGGTCGCCACCCACGACCTCAACCTGATCGAGCTGGCCGACCGGGCCCTGACGCTCCGCGACGGCCGCCTGCTAACCCCCTGACCAGGCCCCACCCACCGTCCTTGGCCGCGCCCGCCCCTCCCGCCCGTCGATCATGCAGTTGTGGTTGGCTCTTTGTGCCGGTTAACGGCTTTTGCGGGGCACCACAACTGCATGATCGACGGGGTCAAGGGCGGGGACTAGAGGGGGAGCTTCATTCCTTCGTGGCTGGCTACGAAGCCGAGGTTGCGGTAGAAGCGGTGTGCGTCCTGGCGGGACTTGTCGGTGGTGAGCTGCACCAGCGCGCAGCCCCGCTGCCGGGCCTGGTCGATCGCCCACGTCATCAGCTGCCGGCCCAGCCCCTGGCCGCGCCGGTCGGAGCGGATCCGCACCGCCTCGATCAGCGACCGTTCGGCGCCGTGCCGGCCCAGCCCCGGGATGTACGTGATCTGGAGGCAGCCCACGACGTCCCCGCCCTCGTCGGCCACGATCAGGTGGTTGCGCGGGTCGGTGGTCACGTCCGCGAACGCCTTCTCGTACGCCTCGTCGACCGTGGTCACGTCCCGCGACCTGCCCAGGACGTCGTCGGCCAGCAGGGTGAGGATGGCGGGCAGGTCCGCCCGGACCGCCTCCCGGAAGATCACGTCAGCCATGCGGTGAGCCTGGCACACCGACCGCCGCCGATGGGCGGGACCGTGTGGACGCGCCCGGTCAGCGGGCGGGGCAGCGCAGGCCCTCGCGGGGAACCGTCAGGTCGACCACGTACGCGTCGACCGCGTCGGTGATGCACGCGGTCTGCGGGTAGGCGGTGTGGCCCTCGCCCTCCCAGGTGAGCACCCGGCCGACGCCGAGCATCGACGCGAGCGCGCCCGTCTGCTCGTACGGGGTGGCCGGGTCGCCGGTGGTGCCCACCACCACGATCGGCGGCGCGCCGACGGCCGCCCCCGTCGGGTACGGGTCGCGCCCGCCGGGCCACTCGACGCAGGCGAGCATGCCCACGGCCAGCGCCGGCCCGAACAGCGGGTATTTCTGCCGCCACTCGGACTGCAACTGGCGGATCCGCGCGAGGCTCGGCTTCTCGTCCTCGTCGGCGCAGTTGACCGCGAGGTTGGCGTCGAACAGGTTGGAGTAGCGGCCGTCGTCGCCCCGGCCGGCGTACGCGTCCGCGAGCCGGAACACCTCCGTCGGGTCGCCGCCCTCCAGCCGGTCGATCGCGCGGGCCAGCTCCTGCCAGCCGGTCTCCGTGTAGAGCGAGGAGATGATCGCGTAGAACACCCAGCCGGCGGTCGCCTCCCGTCCGTCCGATCCGCGTGCCGGTGAGACCCGTGCCTTGTCGATCGCCGACATCACGGCGGCCCGCGCGTCGGGCGCGATCGGGCAGCGCCCCGCGTTCGCCGCACACCAGCGGGTGAAGTTGCCGAAGGCGCGCTCGAAGCCCTTGGCCTGGCTCTCCGAGCCGGCCACCAGGCCCTGCTTCGGGTCGACAGCGCCGTCGAGCACGAGCGCCCGCACCCGCTGCGGGTAGAGCTGGGCGTACGTGGCGCCGAGCAGCGTGCCGTACGAGTAGCCGAGGTAGGTCAACTTCTCGTCGCCGACCGCGGCGCGGACCGCGTCCATGTCCCGGGCGGCCTGCTCGGTGCCGTAGAGGGCCAGCTGGTCGCCGTACTTTTCGCCGCAGCCCTGCCCGACGCGCCGGTTCAGCGCCACGAAGCCGTCGAACGACTCCTGGCTGCGCGGGTCGGGGTCGTAGCCGAAGCTGGCGTCCAGGTCGGCGTCGGGGATGCACTTCACGGGGCTGGACCGGGCGACGCCGCGCGGGTCGAAGCCGACGATGTCGAACCGCTCGGTCACCGAGGCGGGCAGCCCGCCGAACGTCGGCCCGAACGAGAGGTAGACGGCCGTGTCCACCCCGGAGCCGCCGGGGCCGCCCGGGTTGAGCACCAGCGAGCCGATCCGGTCGTGCTGTTTCGTCGACCGGGCCCGCAGCAGGGAGATCTCGAAGGTCTGCCCCGCGCCAGGGCCCGTCGTGGCGCCGGTGCCGGTGCCCCAGTTGCGGGGCACGGCGATCCGGGCGCACTCGTAGCGCATGTCCGGCGCGCCGCGCCCGACCAGCTCGTCGGCCACCTCCGGGCAGGGGCGCCAGGTCGGTGTGGTGCCCGCCGCGGCGGCCGGGCCGTCGGTCGCGCTGCCGGACTCGGTGCTCGGTGCGAACGCCGGCAGCGTGCAGCCGGCGGTGAGCAGGGCGGCGACGGCGAAACCGGCGAGGGTGCGGCGGACCCGGCGGATCCGGTCGGCGGTGCGGGACACGAGTGGGCCCTCCGTGATCGTCTCGCCGCCAGGCTACGCCGGGCCGCCGGCGGCCGGTTCGACGGTAGCCGTCGGGTCGCCGCGCAGCACCTGGTCGACGTCGAAGCGCACGGGCCGGTCCAGCTGGTCGTAGCGGCAGGAGCGGGGATCGCGGTCGGGCCGCCAGCGCACGAACTGCGCGGTGTGCCGGAACCGGTCGCCCTCCATCGCGTCGTAGCCGACCTCCAGCACCAGCTCGGGGCGCACCGGCTCCCACTCCAGGTTCTTCGTGCCGGTCCACCGGCTGACCCCGCCCGGGATGCGCTGCCCGCGCTCGTGGTCGCCGTGCACCCACGGGTGCTCGCCGCCGGTGTCGCGGTAGGGGGCCAGCTCGTCGAGCAGCTCCTTCCGCCGCGCCATGCTGAACGACGCGCTCACGCCCACGTGGTGCAGCACGCCGTCGTCGTCGTAGAGGCCGAGCAGCAGGGAGCCGACCACCGGACCGGACTTGTGCCAGCGGAAACCGGCCACCACCACGTCGGCGGTGCGGGCGTGCTTGACCTTGAACATCAGCCGCTTGCCCGGCTCGTAGGGCAGGTCGGCCGGCTTGACGATCAGCCCGTCCAGGCCGGCGCCCTCGAAGACGTCGAACCAGCGGTGCGCCGTCTCCGGATCGGTGGTGATCGGGGTGACGTGCACCGGCGGGCGTACCCCGGCCAGCGCGGCCTCGAGGCGGGCCCGGCGCTGCGGGTAGGGCTGGTCGACCAGCGCCTCGTCGTCGATGGCCAGCAGGTCGAACGCCACGAAGTCGGCCGGCGTGGTCTCGGCCAGCAGCTTCACCCGGGACGCGGCCGGGTGGATGCGCTGGCCCAGCATCTCGAAGTCGAGCCGTGGCTGCCCGCCCGGCCCGTCCCGCCGGATCACGATGAGCTCGCCGTCGACCGCGCAGCGCTCCGGCAGCTGCTTGCGGGCCTGCTCGACGACCTCGGGGAAGTAGCGGGTCATCATCTTGCCGCCCCGGCTGGCCAGCTCCACCTCGTCGCCGTCGCGGAAGATGATGCACCGGAAGCCGTCCCACTTCGGCTCGTACGTCATCCCGGGCGCGGTGGGAATCTGCGGGACACTCTTGGCCAGCATCGGCTCGACCGGGGGATTGATCGGCAGCTCCACGGCGACCAGTCAACCAGACGCCCCCGACACGGTGAGGCAGATCACCGCCGGCCTGCGGGCGTCGTGTCCGCCGCCGTCCCGCTCGTCCCTACCGTGCGAATCGGAAAACCGCAGGTCAGAGCTACTTTCGCGGGGTGTCGGAGTGGATCTGCGCCTGCTGCGGGCGCTACCGGGTCAGCGTCGAGCTGATCCGCGGCCGCTACCGCTACCGGCTGGCGCACCGCTATCCCCGGGAGTTCGGCGGCGGCAAGAACGTGCTCGGCGAGGTCGGCTCGGTCGGCGAGCTGGAGGACCTGCTGCGCCGGCACACCACGCTCACCCTCGCCGACCTCCGCGAGGCCGCCTGAGCCCGGCCGCCGTCCGTACGCTGGCCGCAGACGACCGCGGAGGTGCCCGGATGCCCGCACTGACCTACCCGCACGTCGGCGCCACCCGCGCCGGCGAGCTGCCGGCCGGCTGGCGGCACGTACGGCACCGGGTCCGCCTGCCCGACGGGTGCTACCGGTCCGCCGGCGCGGCGGTGCTCGGCTGGCGGCTGCACCGCGCCGCGGGGATCCGGATGGAGGCGGACGCGGACCGCGCCGCCCCGGGCGTGCGGGTGACGTCGGGGCTGGGCGTCGGCCGGCTGCGGCTGTGGGCGCCGTGCGAGGTGGTGTGGGCCGCCGACGACGCGCGGCGGATCGGCTTCGGGTACGGCACGCTGCCCGGGCATCCCGCGCGGGGCGAGGAGGCGTTCGTGGTGAGCCACGACGACGCCGGGCACGTCTGGTTCGAGGTCGTCGCGTTCAGCCGGCCGGCGGGGTGGCTCATGCGGCTGGCCGGGCCGTTCGGGCGGGGTTTCCAGCAGGCGTACGCCTGGTGGCTCGGGCGGACCCTGCGCCGGCTCTGCGCGCGGAGCTGACCGGACCCCCCGCACCGGCGGGCCGCCGGCCGGGCCGACGGGCGATGCGACCGCGCGGGCCGGCCGACGACGCGATGCGACCGCGCGCGGGCCGGCCGACAGGGCGATGCGACCGCGCGCGGGCCGGCCGTGTCCGTCGCCGATTCGGCGTCAGTAGCGGGCGAACGAACGGAGGGGCGCCCGGGGCCCGTACCTCGGCGCCTGGATCCCGGCGGCCTCCAGCAGCACGCACACCCGGCCACGATGGCCGCGGAACGGTTCCAGCAGCGCCAGCATCCGGGCGTCGTCGCCGCGCGGCTCGCCCGCGAGGGCCCACGCCACGGTGTTGGGCACGTGGTAGTCGCCCACGCTGACCGCGTCCGGGTCGCCGTACGCCACCCGGACCACCTCGGCGGCGGTCCACGCGCCGATGCCGGGTACCGCCGTGAGCCGGCGGGTCGCCTCGGCGGCGTCCGCGCACCGCTCCAGCCGGTCCGCCACGGCGGCGGCGCGGCGCAGCGTGTCGGCCCGGCGCTGCTCCACTCCGAACGGATGGAAGACCCAGTACGGGCTGGCGGCGATCGCGGCGGGCTCCGGCGGGAGGAGCAGCGGCACCGGCCCGGGCGCCGGCTCGCGGAAGTGCCGGACCGTGGCCGAGTAGGCCCGGTACGCCTCCTTGCCGGTGACCTTCTGCTCGAGGACCGCCCGGAGGATCCGGGGGAAGAGCAGCCCGGTGGCCGGCATCCGCAGCCCCCGGTGCTCGCGGGCGAGCCGGGCGACCACCGGGTGCGCCGCCGCGAGGTCGGCGAAGCCGGTGAGGTCGTCGCGGAGCCCGGCGACCGCGTCGGCGCGCTCCACCACCCAGTCGGCGCCGGGGCCGTACCCCTCGGCCAGCAGGTCACCGGCCGACGGCCGCAGGGTCAGCGTGGCCGGGCCCTGCGGGGTGCGGGTCGCCCACCAGAAGGCGCCCGCCACGATCCGGGCGCACGGATCGTACGGGCTGAAGATGAGCGGGCGGACCGAGCCCGCGAGGCGGTAGCCGGTCGCCGGGCGCAGCACCCGACGTGCGGTCGGCTCGGTCGCGGTCATCCCGCCACTGTGCCAGAACCCGCGCACCGCGAGCGGGACGGTGCCGGGGCGAGTGACCCTCCGGACATCGGCGCTGAGGTCGGACTCCATCGGCCGAACTGGCAGTCCTGCGTCAGTCGGGTAGCCGGAATATTTGCCGCAAGACAGACCAAAACCTGTAAATGTGGAATATCACCACCGGCTGTGGCGACTTTTCCGTGGCCGGCTGATAGCCCGCAGGTGAACGCACTGCTACGGTCTCGACCGTCGCCCCTCACATCGAGATGATCCGTCCTTCGGCGCCCCGGGCCCGGGCCGGAGTCGGGACGGTTCGTCCGTCGTGACGTCGCAGCCCTCCTCGAGCGGTCGGCGGGACGGCGACGAACGGGGATGTACGGAGGAAGGTCGATCAGCGATGCCTGCTCGTGCGATGTGTGGACGAGGATCACGCCGGGTCTGGTCGGCTCTGCGCGACCGGCGCTGACCGTGGGTACCGGTGAGCTGGCCGTCCGTTCGGGACGGCCGTCAGCATGATCGCCCTGCGCGTCTACCGCCTGCTGCCGTCCCCGCTGCGACGCCGGCTGGTCCAGATGCTCCCCGCGCACCGGCGGATCGGTCTCGTGCGCACGCTCGTCCGCCCGTCCGGCGGCGACACCCGGCATCCGATCGGGTCGCGGGTGACGGTCGACGACGGCGGGGTCCGTACGCGGGCCGAGGTGGTGGCCGCGGCCACGCCGCTGGAGATGTGGCACCGCAACCTGACGGCCGTCACCACGGCCCTCGACGCGGCGGGCGTCCGCTACCACTGCCTGCGCAACGACGACCACCTGCGCAGCACGGTGGCGGTCGTCGCCGACCAGCGGGACGCCGTCCGCGACGCCCTGGACTCGGCGCCGGCGCTGTCCGGCGCCGAGGTCCGCACCGTGAAGGTGCAGCCGGGCCGGCACCAGCCGGATCTCGCCCCGACCGAGGTGTTCCAGGTGTGGTTCCCGGTGACCGACCCGCGGGCGGGCCTGGTGCTGGGCTCCCGGTTCGCCTGCGAGATCGAGTTCTGGACGCGGGACGGCGACGTCGTTCGCGCGCCGCGCCACAACGCGGTCATCGACGAGACGCCCGTCGAGCCGGAGCCGGTCCGCGTCGCGGCGGCGCTGCTCAGCCACTTCGTGCCCGAGGCGGACGACCACACGTACGGCAGCCGTCGTGACCTCGCCGTCCGCGCCTTCGACCGGGTGGGCTTCCCCATCGACGCCGTCTACACCTGGGTGGACGGCTCGGACCCGGAATGGCGTGACCGCAAGAGGGCGGCGCTCGGCGAGGCCGGCGGTCCGCTGCACGCGGTGGCCGCGAACTCGTCGCGCTACCACAACCGCGACGAGCTGCGATACTCGCTGCGGTCGCTGCACAGCTTCGCGCCGTGGCTGCGGCGCATCTTCCTGGTCACCGACAGCCAACTGCCGAGCTGGCTCGACCCGCACCACCCGATGGTCACCGTCGTCTCCCACGCCGAGCTCTTCGCCGACCTCGGCGGGACGTCGTCGTTCAACTCGCACGCCATCGAGTCACGGTTGCACCGCATCGAGGGCCTGGCCGAGCACTTCCTCTACCTGAACGACGACGTCTTCCTGGGCCGGCCGCTGCTGCCGACCCACTTCTTCCACGCCAACGGGATCGCGAAGTTCTTCCCCTCGCCCGCCCAGTTCGGGCTGGGCGACGCGAGGCCCGACGACCTGCCGGTGAACGCGGCGGGGAAGAACAACCGGCGCCACATCCAGCGGCAGTTCGGCGTGACCATCACCCAGAAGATGAAGCACACGCCGTTCGCGCTGCGCCGCAGCATCATGTACCAGATCGAGCAGGTGCTCCAGGCCGACGTGACCGAGACGGCCCGGCACCGGTTCCGCCACCACGGCGACCTGTCCATCCCGTCCGCGCTGCACCAGTACTGGGCGTACCTCACGGCGCAGGCCGTGCCGGGCGACATCGAGTACGAGTACGCCGACCTCGGCCACCCGTCCACGCCCGCCCGCCTGGCCGACCTGCTGGCCCGCCGCCACCGCGACGTGTTCTGCCTCAACGACACCGACTCGGACGAGCGGTCCATGGCCGAGCAGGAGGCCATGCTGGCCGATTTCCTGCCGCGCTACCTGCCGTTCCCCGCGCCCTTCGAGCTGCCGGACGACGTGGTGGCCGAGCGCCGCAAGCTGGGGGCCACCGCGTTGTGGCGCCGCTCCTACCGGCCGATCCCGGGCACCCGCCGGGCCGCACCCATCGACGCGCCGACGCTGCCGAACAACATGCTCAACACGGTCACCGACTTCACGGCCGTGCGGCGCCCGGACGGCTGAGCGACGGCCGCGCCCGAAAGTCACCGAACCCCCCGTACCCATCGTCCAGTGGAGCCATTGTGGTGGTAGGCCCTGCCCCCCAGGTCACGATCATCGTCCCGGTCTACAACGTCGCGGACTACCTGCCCGAGACACTCGCGTCGATCGCCGCGCAGACCGTCTTCGCGCAGTGCCGCGTCATCCTCGTGGACGACGGCAGCACCGACGGGTCCGACCTGCTCGCCAAGCAGTTCGCCGCCGAGCACACCAACGTCACGGCGATCCAGCAGGAGAACAGCGGTCCCGGCGCCGCGCGGAACCGGGCGCTGGACACGGCCGACACCCCGTACGTGTCGTTCGTCGACTCCGACGACATCCTGCCGCCGCGCGCCATCGAGGTGATGCTCACGGCGATCGTGAAGCACAAGGCGAGCATCGCCATCGGCGACATGGACACCTTCCCGAAGCCCACCGCGTTCCTGTGGAAGAAGCCCTTCGGCAAGGGCGACCGGCTCCTGGAGACCGTGGTCGACGCTCCCGAACTGATCTTCGATGCAGGGCCCTGTCACAAGCTCTACGACCTCGCCCAGCTCCGCGAGCACGGCCTGCGGTTCCGCGAGGGGGTCCACTTCGAGGACGCCTTCCTTGCGATCCCGATGCTGCTCAAGGCGGAGCGGATCGCCCTCGTCGACGAGGTGGTCTACCAGTACCGCAAGCGGGACGCGGCCAGCTCGATCATGGACAACCTCTTCGTACGGACCCAGAACTTCTGGGACCACCTGGAGCTCTGCGAGACCCTCGCGGACCTCCGGCCGGAGCTGGACGTGTTCCGCCGCGAGGTGTTGGAGCGATTCCTGGTCCGCAGCTACCAGGGCTTCGCGATGCGCGCACACGCCGTGTTCGAGGAGGCCGACCTCTGGAAGATCTTCGAGAAGTGCACGAAGATCTACCACGACGTCGACCCGTCCTTCATCGCCCGGTGGACGCTGGACACCCGTCACCGGGTGGCCTACCTGGCCTTCAAGTCGTACGACTTCGAGCTGTTCGCGCGCCCGTGGGAGCGGCTACCAGGGGTCGTGGCCTGCGGCGGCGAGCTGCACCTCGACTATCCCGTCACCCCGGCGCTGCTGCCGCTGACCCGGGTGACCGCCGTCGGGGCGCGCCTGGAGCAGGTCCGGCTCTCGGCGTCCGGTGACGCGGTCAAGCTGTCCGGGCACATGGTGGTCAACGGTCTGCCGATGCGCAGCCCGATCCGTACGCCGATGGGGCTTCGGGTGCGCGGCAGCGGCCTGACGGTGCCGGTCACCCTGGAGCGCCGCGCCGATCTGAAGGCCGGCGACGACAACCGCGAGTGGAGCGGCTTCTCCGCGGAGATCCCCGCGGCCAAGCTGCGCAACGGCCAGCACAGCCTCCGCCTGGTGTTCATGACGGAGACCGGCCAGGCGTCCCGGCAGTGCCTGATCTCCGCCGCGTACCTGCGCGACGCCGCCGCGAAGCTGGCCGGCGACACCTGGATCCTGCCCACCTTCACCGCGCGGGAGAACGCGGAGCTGCTGGTCCAACGACAGGCTGGTGCGGCCGGGCGGCGGAAGTGGCAGAAGATGATGATCCGCAAGGACCTGCGCCACGCCGCCTCACGGCGCCCGTTCTGGAAGCACCGCCTGCTGCGGCTCGTCACCGCCCCGCTGATGGCCCGGCGTGACATCTGGCTGATCGGCGAGCGTAAGGACACGGCGCAGGACAACTCGTCCCACCTCTTCCGCCACCTTCGGACCGTGGAGCGTCGGCGGAACGTCTACTACCTGCTGACGAAGGACAGCCCGGACCGCCAGCGGCTGCGCGGGCTGGGCAACGTCGTCACGTACGACTCGTTCCGGCACAAGTTCCTGATGCTGCACGCCACCAAGTTGATCAACTCGTACGACATCGACGCCTACATGCTGCCGACCCGGTGGGAGCGGTCGCCCTTCCTCAAGCACCTGAACTGGCGCATCGGCTCGTCGCGGGTCTTCCTCCAGCACGGCGTCACCGAGAAGGACGTGAGCGCCGGCCTGCACCGAGGCCGGGGTGCCTTCGACCTCTTCGTGGCTTCGTCGCATCGCGAGGCCGAGTACATCTCGAAGGATCTTGACTACGGCGACATGGTGAAGACCACGGGTATGCCGCGGTTCGACGCGCTGACCCCCGACCGGGGCCGCCGGCGAATCCTGTTCATGCCCACCTGGCGCACCTACCTCGTGACCCCGTCGTACAACAGCGCGGCGCGGCCCCGGGTCGCCTTCCAGGGGTCGGCCTACCAGGTTTTCCTGTCCGAGTTGTTCGGCAGCGAGCGGCTACGGCAGGCGCTGCGCGAGCACGGGTACGTGCTGGAGTTCCTCCCGCACTACGAGATGCGCAGCCTGCTGACCGACGTCGTGCCGGCCGACGACTGCTTCGCGATGGCGGACCAGACGAGCCGGACCGTGCAGGATGCCCTGCGCCAGTGCGACCTCTTCATCACCGACTACTCCTCCACGGCGTTCGACGTCGCGTACGTCGGCACGCCGTTGATCTACGCACAGTTCGACGCCGAGGAGTTCTTCACCATCGGCGGGTACCGGAAGGGCTACTTCGAGGCGCGCGAGGACGGGTTCGGCCCGGTCTGCGAAACCGCGGAGGAGACGGTGGAGGCGATCGTCCGCTACCTCGAGAACGGGTGCGTACGCGAGGACGAGTACACGCGCCGTGTGGCGGACTTCTTCGCCGTCCAGGACCGGAACAACTGCCAGCGCGTGGCCACCGCCATCGCGGCGCTGCCGGGGCCGCAGCGGTGAGCCGCCCGCCCGTTCCGGCCCACCCGCGAGCGCCGCGGGCGGGTGACGCCGGAGGACGCGGATGACCGACGCAGGCCCAGGCCCGTCCAGGACCCCGAAGGCGTTGGCCGAGCCGTCGCGGCTCGTCGGCGTCTACCGCCGGGTGCTGAGCCCGCAGACCCGTCGGGCCATCGCCAAGAAGGTGAGCCCGCAGGCGCGGCACCAGCTGAAGCAGTGGGTGGCCCGCGCGTCCGTCGACGGGCAGTTGATGGGGCGCCGGGGGGAGCGGCTCGCGCGCCGGCAGCCGGAACTGCTGGCCGGCGGCGACCGCGCCGTGGTCGCCGCCGACCGCGGGCCCCGGGTGGCGCTGGTCCGGGCGGACGCCACGCCAGGTCGGGCGCGCGCGGGTAACCTTGCCGCCGTCACCGCGGCGCTCGACGAGGCGGGCGTGGCGTACTTCCGGGTCCGCGGCGGGTCGGACCGCTCGTCGGCGGTGGCCGTCGACGCCGCCGACCGGGACCGGGTGTACGCGGCCCTCGCGGCGGCCTGCGGCCGGGTCCCCGGGTACGTCGCGGCGCTGCGCCGCGGTGACCGGGCACCCCAGTCTCCGGCGCCGGGGTACGAGCCGCCGGTGTGGCGGCGCCTCGGCGAGGCCCCGGTCGTGCGGCTCACCTGGTACTGGACGGATCCCCGGCAACGGCTGGTGCTGGGCCAGGCGTACGGGTGCGACGTCGAGTTCTGGACGCGGCAGGGTGACGCGCTGGTGGCGCCGCGACGCAACCCGGTGGCCGAGCAGGTGGCCGCCACGGGGCCGTCCGTCGTGGTCTCCGAGTCGGTCTTCACGGGCCTGGTGCCCGCGACCGCGCCCGCGACGGCCCGCACCCGGCCGGAGTTCGCGGGGCGGCTCCCCGACGATGTCACCTTCCCGATCGACCTGGTCTACACGTGGGTGGACGGCACCGACCCGGACTGGCTGCGCCGCCGCGCGGAGGTGACCGGCATGCCGTACCACGCCGAGTCGGCGAGCGCGGCCCGCTTCCTCAGCCGGGACGAGCTGCGCTACTCGTTGCGCTCGGTGCACCTGTTCGCGCCCTGGGTGCGGCACATCTACCTGGTGACCGACGACCAGGTGCCGCCCTGGCTGGACCAGTCCGCGCCGGGGCTCCGGGTGGTCAGCCACCGTGAGATCTTCGCCGACCCGTCGGTGCTGCCGACCTACAACTCGCACGCCATCGAGAGCCAGCTGCACCACATCGACGGGCTCGCCGAGCACTTCCTGTACTTCAACGACGACGTGTTCCTCGGCACCGACGTCCTGCCCCGGGACTTCTTCCTGGCCAACGGGATCTCCCGGTTCTTCCCGTCACCGGCGCTGGTGCCGCCGGGCGCACCGGGCCCCGAGGACATCCCGTCGTCCGCGGCGGGGAAGAACAACCGGGCGCTGATCGCCGAGCGGTTCGGCACGGTGCTCAGCCGGAAGATGAAGCACATGCCGCACGCGCTGCGGCGCAGCGTGCTGTGGGAGATCGAGCGGGAGTTCCCGGACGCGCACCGCCGGACGGCGGCGAGCCGTTTCCGCAGCATGACGGACATCTCGATCGCCTCGTCGCTGCACCACTACTACGCCTTCCACACGGGGCGGGCGGTGCCGGGGGACCTGGAGTACACGATCGCCGAGCTGTCCCACCCGGACACGCCCGCCCGGTTGGCGCACCTGCTCGCCCGCCGGGACCGGCACGTCTTCTGCCTGAACGACGCGTTCTCCACCGAGGAGGACCTCGCGCGGCAGTTGACGATCATCACGCCGTTTCTGGACACCTACTTCCCGGTGCCCAGCCCCTGGGAGAAGGTCTGACCGGCGACCATCCGCGGTCCATGACGATGGCCGGCCGCGCCCTCCCCGGCTGCGACCGGCCACCGTGTCCACGGGGTCAGTAGTTGTAGCCGGAGTCGCCTGCGCCCGTGCTGTCCCCGCTGTCCGAGGGCGGGGCGACCGGCTTCGGGGTGCCCTTCGGCAGGCAGGTGAGGTTCTTCTTGCCGTCCGGGGCCACCACGAACCAGGTGCCGCTCACGCCCTGGCCCTTCCACTGGCCCGGCTTCTTGTCGCCGATGTAGCGGTACAGCGGCCAGCCGCCGAGGGTGAGCTGCCGGGTGCCGTCCTGGCGCGTGATGGTGCCGACCTTGTCGTCGGACACGCCGCTGAGCTGCGGGTCGCCGTCGGTCAGCGCGGGCGGCCAGATCTCCGCGCACGTGTCGACGCAGTTCGAGGCGGGCGGGTCGGCGGTGTCCTTGTCGAAGCGGTAGAGGATCCACCCTTCCTCGTCGGTGACGACCTTGCCCATCCGGGCCACCGTCTTGCCGACGAGCTTCTCGGTGAGGTCCACGTCGGCCGGGGGCGGGGCGTCGGCCGGGGGAGCCTCCGCCGACGCCTCGGGGTCCGCCGACGCGGTGGGTTCGGCCGCGGCGACGGCGACCGGCTCAGCCGCGCTCTGGTTCGCTCCGTCGTAGCCGGCGGGAGCGCAGGCCGTCAGGGCGACCATCGCGCCCGCCAGGATGACGGTCGTCCGCTTCATCTGTGCCACGTGCCCTCCTCGTATCTCGGCAGTTCACCCAGGAGTACGGGGAGTCGGGTGTCAAGGTTGAACCAATAACAGTGGTCAATTTCATAGGGATCGTTTGAACCGATCGGACGGCCCGTCCGTGTGCCCGTGCGCCGGTATCGTCGGCGCGTACGACAAATCGACGCCGGCCAGTGTCACTGGCCGGCGCCGACGGGACGGATCGGTGCTACGGCCGCACCGTGACCAGCGGGCTCGCCACCCCGTTCGCGTCCACCGACTGCACCTGGATCTGCTTGATGTCGCCCGGCTTCGCGGCCGTCGAGGCGGTCAGTTCGAGACCCTCGCTCCGGGTGTTCGTGCCGTATCCCGAGGCCGGCACGGACCAGGTGGAAATCACCTCGGAGGTCGAGTTCCTGCGCACCACCACGAGGCGGCAGGTGCGCGGCCCGGGCAGCCGCTTGAGGCTGAAATTGATCTGGGTGCCGTAGTCGCGGGCCAGGAGGAACATGGCCGCCTCCACACCGGTGGTGGGGTCCGTCGCGGCGATCTCGTCGCCCTCCACCTCGGTGCCGCCGATGCCCAACCCGGTCGGCGTCGGACCCGGCGTGGGCGGGTCGCCGAGGGGCGCCGTGAGGGTCGGCTCGGCGACGACCTCACGGCCCGCGGCGTCGCCGATGACGCTGGTGTATCCGATGCCGGTCAGGCCACCGAGCACCACCACCGCGGCCGCGGCGGCGAGCACCTGCCGGAACCGGGTGCGCCGCCGGTCTGCGCGGACCGCGGCCAGCGTACGGTCCAGCAGGCGCGGATCGGTGGCCGTCTGTTCCAGCGCGGTCATCGTCTCGCCGTCGATGTCCGACAGCATCCCGGCCACCGGCACCATCGTCTCCAGCTCGGCGGCGCACGCCCAGCAGGTGGCGAGGTGCTCCTCGAACCGCTCCGTGTCCTGCTCGTCGAGCACGCCGAGGGCGTACGCGGCGACGTCCATGTGGTCGGGCCGGCTCATTCCGTCACCCCCCGTTCCTGCAGAGCCGTGCGCAGCGCGCGCAGGGCGTAGTAGACCCGCGACTTCGCGGTGCCGAGCGGGAGCCCCAGCTCCTCGGCCGCCTCCGGCACGGTCCGCCCCCGGAAGTACGTGGCGACGAGGATCTCCCGGTGCGACTGGCTCAGCGTACGCAGCGCGTCCGCCACCGTCATCGTGCGCAGGACCCGTTCGGTGCTGTCCGCCTCGGCGAACGCGGTCAGGTCCCGGTCGTACGTCTCCGCCGGGCGGGCCTGCTCACTGCGGTGCTCGTCGATGGCGATGCGGCGGGCCACCGTGACCAGCCATGGCCGCAGCGACGTCTGCCCCTGCGCGCCGAGCCGGTGGGCGTTACGCCAGGCCCGCAGCAGCGTCTCCTGGACGATGTCCTCCGCGCGCTGCCGGTCACCCCCGGTCAGCCGCATGACGAAGGCCAGCAGCGGACCGGCGTGCTCCGCGTACAGCAGCCGTACCAACTGGTCGGAGTGGCTGGCCTCGGTGGACACCGCCTGGTGGCGCCCGGGCGCCGGTCGCGGCGTCACCGGGTCATTCTGGCGAGGCGTCGGGCGGGAGTCGACCCCCCGCCGGGCCGGCCGCGACTGGGACCGCGCGGACATCCAGTCCGCCCGCACCACATCGCCGTGCCAACCGGCCGCCACCGCGTGCATGCAGACCTCCGGGATGTCCAGTGACCACGACGGCCCACCCAGGCGGGCCGCCCGGTGGTACGCACCCGCGGCCCGAGCGGATCAACGATGGACGAAGAATTTTCGGCGTACCTGTCCCACTCTGTGTCGCCGGTCCCGGTCCCGGTCCCGGTCCCGGTCCCGGTCCCGGTCCCGGTCCCGGTCCCGGTCCCGGTCCCGGTCCCCGCGATCTTGCACTTGCTGCCCCGGCGAAAGCGGCGAAAGCCGCGAACCTGGGGCCGAAACTGCAAGATCGGCGGGACCCTGGGCTGGCGGGGTTCCGGGTCGGTGGGGCTCTGGGCCGGCGGGGCCTCGGTTCGGGCGGCCGTCAGCGGCCGGTGGAGAAGAGTCCCGGAGGCGGCGGGGTCGAGTCGGTGGCGTCGGCGTCGCGCACCACCGCCGCCCCACCGGCGAACCGGTCGAGGTCGGCGTCCGCAACCACCCGGCCCGGGAACCAGTCACCGGCGGCCCGGCGGGTCAGCTCCGGCACCGGCGGCTGCGTCCGGCCCGCCAGCAGCACGAGGTTGCCGTACCGCCGGCCGCGCAGCACGGCGGCGTCACCCACCACGGCGGCGTGGGGCAGCACCGACCGGACCGTGGCCACCTGCGCGCGGGCGTACCGCAGCGGTGGGCCGTCGGCCACGTTCGCCAGGTACCAGCCGGTTGGGCGCAGCACCCGCGCCACCTCGGCGGCGAACTCGACGGAGGTGAGGTGCGCCGGAGTGCGGGCGCCCGCGAAGACGTCCGCGATCACCACGTCGTAGCTGGCATCCCGGCTGCCCGCGACGACCTCCCGCGCGTCGGCGACCCGCACCCGCAGGCGCGGGTCGGCTGGCCAGGGCACCACCCGGCGCACCAGCTCCACCAGCGCGCCGTCCACCTCGGCGACCCGCTGCGTCGAGCCGGGCCGGGTCGCGGCCACGTACCGGGGCAACGTGAGCGCCCCGGCGCCGAGGTGCAGCACCCGCAGCGGCGCACCGGCGGGAGCGATCAGGTCGACCGCGGCGGCGAGCCGCCGCACGTACTCGAACTCCAGGTGGGTGGGGTCGGTGAGGTCCACGTGTGACTGGGGAGCGCCGTCGATCAGCAGGGTCCAGGCGCCCGCCCGGTCCCGGTCCGGGACCAGGTCCGCCCGCCCGGTCTGCACCTGCTCGACCACCCGGCCGTCCCCGCCCCGCCTGCGTCCCACACGCCCAGTATCCCGGCCGACGCTGGCGTGAGCGCGATGCGCCTGGCGTCGGTCGGCTCGCGCCGGCGGGCACCAGCCAAGATCGCGCACGATCGAGGAAGTAGTGGCCTCCACCTCGCTCCGAGGGGACTACTTCCTGGATCGAGCGCGATCATGCCGCGAGTGCGGGGCGCGGGGGCTGGGGTGTGGGTGCGGGGCGCGCGGGACAGAGCGCGGGTGCGTCCGCGAAGACCCGGCGCGCGCCGGACGTCAGCGGCGGGTGACGCCGGCCCGGGCGGCGGCCGCCAGTGCGCGGTGCAGCAGCCGCGCGTCGCCGAGCAGGGCGCGCAGCCGGCGCTCCAGCCCGGCGATCGGGATCAGGTTCTGCGGGGCCCGCGGATCCTTGTACGGCGTCGAGGCGAACCGGGGCAGCGTGACCAGCGACAGGTCGGCCAGCTCGACCGCGTCCCCGATGTCGAGGTCGGCCGAGCACTCCACTCGGACGATGCCCGCCCACGGAGCGCCGACCGCGACCGGCAGCCGTAGGTACCAGGACCAGCCGCCCCACGCGGTGCCGACCCGGAACACCGGCGAGCGCTGGCCGGCGGCCAGGCCGGTGACCACCGCGGTCAGCCGCGCGTCCAGGTACTGGCTGTGCTGGGTCTTGATGTAGCCCAGCGTGCGTGGCAGCTGCCGGCGGCTGCGCAACGGGCCGTCGACCACCAGCAGGTCCCCGTCGGTGCGGACCGCGTCGGAGACGGCCACCTCGAGCGCGGTCAGCGGGCCTTGAACGGCCGCCGGGAGCTTGGTCAGCTCGCCGGTGCCGCCCACCCGGTGCACGGGGTAGCGGACGCTGCCCGCCACGACGTCCTGCGCCGATGGGCTGGCCGTGAACAGGCCCCGGCCGACCCGGGTGCCGGCCAGCTGCGCGGCACCCCGCTCCAGGTCGCAGCGGACCACTCCGGCGGCGTACGAGGCCGCGAGGCCCGGGAAGGAGCCGCCGTCGTCCTCGGCCGTCCAGATGCTGGCGTCGATGCGGCGTACCCCGTCGACGAGCAGCACCACGGCCGGCGCGCGAACGCCGGGGCGTACGTCGATGGCCCGCCAGTCCGCGGCGGGCAGCTCCTCGTCGGTCTCGACCTGTGCGCTGCTCGGCGAGGCCGGACCGGTGGCGGACGCCTCGAACGAGGCGCCGTACGAGGGGTCCCACGCGTCGACGAAGAACCGCCCGCCGGGCGCCGTCACCGGCCGGTCCGTTCCACGCGGGCGGACCGGGCGTCCTTGCGTACCTCGAACCGCACCGGGATCCGTTCGGCCAGCGCCGGCACGTGCGTCACCACCCCGACCATCCGGTCGCCGCGGGCGGCCAGATTCTCCAGCGTGGCGGCGACCGTGTCGAGCGTGGCCGCGTCGAGCGTGCCGAAGCCCTCGTCCAGCACGATCGACTCCAGGCTCGCCGCGGTGGTGGACATGCCGGCGAGCTGCTCGGAGAGCGCGAGCGCCAGCGCCAGCGACGCCTGGAACGTCTCGCCGCCGGAGAGTGTCCGTACGCCCCGGCGCAGCCCGGCGTCGTGGTGGTCGACCACGAAGAACTCGCCCTTGTCGTGGACCAGGTCGTACTGGCCGCCGGACAGTTCCCGCAGGATGCGGGACGCGCCGTCGACCAGCAGGTCCAGTGCCTCGGCGAGGAGCCACCGCTCGAAGTTGTTGGCCCGCAGGTGCCCGGCCAGGGTGCGGGCCACCTGGGCGCGGCGCTCGTGACCGGCCCGCTGCTCGCGCAGCTCGGCGGCCTGTTCGCGTCGCTCCAGCAGCCGGCGCCGCTCGGCCTCGGCCCGCTCGACCGCCACCGTGGCGGCGCGCACCGGGTCGTCACCGGCCGGCAGGCCGGCGTCGGCGAGGAGGCCCGCGATACGGGCCTCCACCGCGGTCGCCGCCGCCTTCGCCTCGTCGACCGCGGCGGCCAGGCCGGCGCGGTCCGTCTCCCGTCGCCGCGCCTCGGCGCCCGCCCACCCGGCGAGCGTGGCCCAGGCGCCCGCGAGGTCGTCCCGGTCGGCCGCCGGGGGACCGAACCGGGCCAGGCCGTCGCGTGTGCCGTCGAAGCGCCGCCAGGCCGACCGCAGCCCTTCCTCGGCCGCGGCCACGGTGGCGCGGGCCCGCCTTGCGGCCTCCCGGCCGGCGCGGACCGCGGCCGTCGCCTCGTCGAGCACCCGCCGCAACCGGCCGTGCTCGGCGAGCCGCTCCCGCAGCGCCTCGGCGGTGGCCGCGCCGGCCAGCCGCTCGTCCAGCTCGGCGAGCCGGGACCGGAGCCCGTCGTGTTCGGCTCGGGCGCGCAGCAGCACGCGGTCCAGCTCGCGGGCGGCCGCGTCGCGTTCCTGCACGACCCGCTTGGCCGCCTCGCTCGCGGCCCGGGCGACCTTGCCCGCCTCGACTGCGCGGGCCACCGCGGAACCGGTCGGCACCGCGGGCACCGCCGGGACGACCTGCTCGCAGACCGGGCAGGCGTCCCCGTCGCTCAGGTGCGCCCGCAGCGCCGCCGCCTGGTCGGCGGCCTTCGCCTCCTCGTGGGCCCGGAAGGCCGCCGCCAGCTCCTCTTCGGCCCTCTCCGCCGCGTCCCGCGCCTCGGCCAGCGCCCGGGCGGCGGCGTCGTGCTCCACGGCGGCCGCGTCCATGGCCGCGCGGACCGCCTCCGCCTGGCCGGTCAGCTTCTCCCGATCGGCGTACGCCGTCAGCAGCAGCCGCAGCGCGCTCTCGTCGCCGGCGGCGGCCAGCTCGCCCCGGAGCTTCTCCTCCCGCTCCTCGGCCAGCGACACAGCCGTCGTCGCGGCCTCCGCCTCGGCCCGGGCGGCCGTCACGGCCCCGGCGACCTCGGCCACCCCGGCCGGCGCCCGCACCGCGTCCAGCACGGTCAACTCGGCGTCGAGGGCGTCGAGCGCCGCCGTCGCCTCCCGCGCCGCGGCCCGGGCCGCCTCCCGCTCGGGTACGGCGCCCGCCACCGCCTCGGCCAGCTCGCTCATCCGGTCGACCTGCGCGGTCACCCGATTGAGCGTCTCGTCGTCGACGTCGGTGAGCCCGGCGAGCAGCTGGTCGACCGCCTCCAGCTTCGCCTCGGCCTGGGCGGCGCGGGCGGTGGCCCGCTTCTGCACCTCCTCGTAGACGCCGAGGTCGAGCAGGTTGACCAGGATCTGCTGCCGGGTCGCCGGCTTGGCGTGCAGGAAGTCGGCGAACTGGCCCTGTGGCAGCACCACGCAGCTCGTGAACTGCTCGTACGGCAGCCCGACCGCCTCCAGCACCGCCTCGTCCATCTCGGCGGGCGTGCCGGCGACCACCTCACCCAGATCCTCCGGGCTGAGCCCCGTGTCCAGCTTGGTCACGTCGAACCCGGGCGGCATCAGCTGCAACCCCGCGTTGGCGGTCTTCACATTGCCCCGGCTGTCCCGCCGGACGACGCGGGTGGCCACGTAGCGTGCCCCGGCCGACTCGAACACCAGCCGCACCCGGGCCTCGGCCGCGGACGGGGCGAGCGCGTTGGTCAGCCCCCGCGTGCCGCCCCAGCGGGGGACGGTGCCGTAGAGGGCGAAGCAGATGGCGTCCAGCACCGTCGACTTGCCGGAGCCGGTGGGGCCGACCAGCGCGAAGAAGTCCGCGTCGGTGAAGTCGACGGTGGTCTCGTCCCGGAAGACGGTGAAGCCCGCCATGTCGAGCCGGATCGGTCGCATCAGTGGTCGACCTCCTCGAGGAGCTCGTCGAACAGCTCCTGTACGTCTTCGTCCGCGTGCCCACGGCCGGCCAGGTAGTCGGCGAAGAGGTCCCGCGGCGAGCGGCCGGAGCGCTGGGCGACCCGGGTGCCGCTGCCCGGCGCGGGCACCAGCTCCGGGTCGATCCGGATCTCCAGCGCCCGGGGCAGCAGCTCCTGCACCTCCTCGCGCAACCCGGCCCGGGGCTGCTCGCGCACGAATACCCGCAGCCACGCGTCCGGCTGCTCCATCTCGGCGAGCTGAGCGAGGGTGCCCCGGACGGTGCGCAGCGCCGCCGCGGCGGTCACCGGCACCTCGCGGACGCGGGCGGCGGTGCTCGCGGTGACCTCGACGATCGTCACCGACGGGACGTTCTCCTGCTCGCCGAAGTCGACGGCGAGCGGGCTGCCGCAGTAGCGGATCGGGCAGGGCCCGTCGACCCGCTGGGCCCGGTGCAGGTGGCCGAGCGCCACGTAGTGCGCGGTGGCCGGGAAGACGGTCGCGGGCACCGCGTAGCCGAGCACGGTGTGCGCGTCCCGCTCACCGCCGCCGGTGGCCGCGCCGGTGACCGTGAGGTGCGCCGTCACCAGGTGCACCCGGTCGGGTTCGGTGAAGCTCTCGGTGAGCCGGCCGAGCACCCGGCGCAGGTGGTCGGCGTACGTCTGCGTGGCCTCGGCGGCGGTCAACGCGTACATCTCGACGGCGCGGACCGCGTAGCGCTGCGAGAGGAACGGCAGCGCGGCGACCCGCCACCGCTCCCCGCCGGCGGTCACGCCGTCGATCACATGCTCGTCGGGATCCTCCCGCACGCCGCCGCGCAGGGTGATCCCGGCGGCCTCCGCCCAGGGCCGCAGGGCGTCCAGCGCCGCGCCGTTGTCGTGGTTGCCGCCGATCGCCACCACGTCCGCACCCGTGCGGCGCAGCGCGGTCAGCGCGCGGGTCACGAGCCGGGTCGCCTCCGGCGTGGGCGCGGCCGTGTCGTAGAGGTCACCGGCCACGATCACCAGGTCGGGGCGTTCGGCACGGGCGACCTCGATGACGCCGGCGAGCACCGCGGTGTGCTCCTCGGCCCGCGACCGCCCCTTGAGGACCTTGCCGACGTGCCAGTCGGAGGTGTGCAGGATCTTCACAGTGCCAACCTTCCGTTCGCGACCGCGCGGTTCGTACGCTCACTCCTCGCGCTCACGGTGCACGCCCTAGAACGGGATGTCGTCGTCGCTGGTGCCGCCGCCCGAGCCGACCACGGCGAACGGGTCGGCGCTCTGGGTGATCGAGCGTAGCGTCTGCGACGGAGCGCTACCCGCCTCGCTGACCCGGGTGGCCCACGCCGGGAACGGGAACTCCAGGCACAGCGGCACCGGGATGTCCGGCTGGTTGACGAACATGGTGCCCGGCTTGGCCAGCAGCGCCCGCTGCCGCTGGGCCGGCGGCAGGAACCCGTACTCGGGGCGGGACGCCTCGGCCGGGTCGAGCCGGCCGACCACGCGGATCGCCGAGTTGGTGACGATGCGTCGCTCCACCTCGCTGGCCGTCTGCTGCGCGCCGACCAGGATCACGCCGAGCGAGCGGCCCCGCTCCGCGATGTCGAGCAGCACCTCCTTGATGGGCGACGAACCCTCCCGGGGGGCGTACTTGTTCAGCTCGTCGAGGACCACGAAGAGGAGCGGCTTCGCGGTGCCGGCCTTCTCCTTGCGCTCGAACTCGCCGCGCAGCGTGACGCCGACGACGAAGCGCTGGGCGCGGTCCGGCAGGTTGTGCAGGTCGACGACGGTGACCTGGGCGCTCTCGGCGGTGTTGATGCTGTGCGGCCGGCGCGTGGCGAGGTCGCCCCGGATGAGGCGACCCAGGTCCTTCTTGCTGCCGATGAGGCGCCGGGCGAACGCGTTGACCGTGCCGAGCCCCACCGCGCTGCCGGCCCACTCGGCGCGGGTCTCGTCGTCGTTGAGCTGCTCGACGACGTGGTCGACCAGGTCTGCGTAGCTGCCGAGCCGCACGCCGTCGATGCTCACCCCGCCGTCGGCGGGCTGCGCGTAGCGGGCCAGGTGGGCGGTCACCGAGTGCACCACCATCGTGTACTGCTGGCGTTCGTCGTCGGCGTCGGCGAAGACGTACGGCAGCAGCCGGTCGGCGCAGAACTCGGACAGCGTCCAGTAGAAGCTGTCGACGCCGGTGAGCCGGCTGCTCACGTCCGGGGTGCCGGAGGAGTCGCCGACCCGGGGCGGGGCGTGGACGCGCACGTCGGGGAAGGCGCCGGCGTCGAGGCCGAGCCGCGCGTAGCCGGCCCGCGTGGCCTCGTCGAGGCGGGCGTTGGGGTGGTCGAGGAACAGCAGGTCCTCGCCCTTGACGTTGAAGATGAGCGCCTTGGCGTTGACCGCGTCGCCGCCGAGCACGCCGGAACGGAACACCGAGTAGAGCAGGAAGGTGGCGAAGCTGGTCTTGGTGGCCACGCCCGAGATGCCGGAGATGGAGACGTGCGCGCCGCGCGTGCCGTCGAGGAAGTCGGCGTTGAGGTAGACGGGCACGCCGTCGCGGCCCATGCCCATGGGGATCCGCCGTTCCATCCGGTCGAAGTGCAGCGCCCGGGCCCGGGCGTCGCCCTCGGCGCGGTGCACCACGGCGCCCGGCGTCGGTGGCACGTAGAACTCCGGGTCGACGCGCGTGGTGGTCACCTCGGCCGCCTCCTGCACCTGGGCGGGCAGGGTGCCGTCGGCGATGGCGAAGACGTCCGAGTCGAACTGGGCGCCCTCGTGCCGGGCCCGCACCTGCGTGACCACACCGGCGATGGTCACCGGTTCCCGGTCGGGCAGCTCGCGCCGGGTCACCACCACGTCGTCGAGTTGCAGGTAGCTGCCGGGGGCGACCGCCGTCCAGAACTGCAGGGGGGTGGCGTCGGCGGTGCCGAGCACCCGGCCGACCCCGTCGACCGGGCCGTCGAACCCGTCATCGGTCATCGGGCAACTCCGGTCGGCTCGTCGTCGCGGTCAGGGCACACGTGGTGCATCCTGCCCGAGGAGTACGACAGGTTGCCACGCGACGCGGCGGACGCCACGCCGGGCGGCGGATCCGCCGGGCGTACGGTCACGTGGCGAGCACGCTGGGTGCCCGCCGTGCGCCGCGGACCGGGCCCCGGTCGCGGGCCGTCGCGGTCGCGGACCGTCGCCCGGCGGGCGTCGCCGGTGGGCCGGTGGTCAGTCGCGGGCGTAGCGCAGCAGCAGCGTGCCGTCCCCGGCGGCGAGCACGTGCCGCAGCGGGAGCCGCCGTGGCGGGGCGGGCGCGCCCGCGGTGATGCGGCCCGGGCCCGGCCCGGCCAGCAGCGGGGCGACCGTGAGGCACAGCTCGTCGACGAGGTCGGCGGCCGTGAGCGCGCCGAACAGGAGCGGGCCGCCCTCGCAGAGCAGCTGGTCGTGGCC
Source organism: Micromonospora costi (assembly GCF_003626655.1). Classification (GTDB taxonomy): domain Bacteria; phylum Actinomycetota; class Actinomycetes; order Mycobacteriales; family Micromonosporaceae; genus Micromonospora; species Micromonospora costi. The sequence continues at coordinate 815,005 of NZ_RBAN01000001.1, read as the reverse complement.
GCGCCGGCGCAGTTCCCCGAGGCCGGCCGCGAGGTCCACCCGGTCGGTGCCGAACGGGAGCACGTCGGCCACCTCGGTGAGCCCCGGCGGCGGTACGGCGCCGGCGCGGGTGAGCACCAGGGGGCGGACCGGCGCGTCGGCGAACGCGGCCTGCGCCGGGTCGAGGTCGAGGCTGCCGGAGACGACCACGAGCGTCGGGTAGTCGGGCAGGCCACGCTCGCGCCGCCACGCCCGCCGGCGCTCGTCCAGCCGCAGCGCCCGGTAGCCCTCGTGCCGCAGCGTGCCGGCGGCCACCACGAGCGCGTCGCAGAGCATCCGGAGGAGGCCGAACACGCGCTTGTCGGGCTCGCCGGAGAGCCCCGCCGAGTAGCCGTCCACACTCACCGCGCCGTCGAGGCTCGACACGAAGTTCACCCGAAGGTGTGGCCGGTCGGCCCGGCCGTAGAGCGTCGTGAGCGTGGCGTCGTCGACGGGCTCCGCGGCGGGGTGGGGCCAGAGCCGGCTGATCGGGATTCCGACGCTCATTCGCTGGCCGGACCGGTGACCGGAGGGGTCGGTCGGGGGGTACGGTGCTGGCAGTCGCACCAGTTCCGCCCCGGACAGTCGTCGTGCCGCCTCGCCCGGCACGCTCGGCAGATCATGCTCGCAGCCTATGCCCGAGGAGGAGTGGACAGCATGCCGCGTCAGATCTTCCAGGTGAGGATGTCCCTCGCCGGGGTCCGCCCGCCGGTCTGGCGTCGGGTGCTCGTGCCGTCCGGCTACACCCTCGACCGGCTGCACCGGGTGGTCCAGCACGCGATGGGTTGGCGCGACTGCCACCTGCACTCGTTTGAGATCGACGGCCTCCAGTACGGCGAACCCGACCCGGACGGCGAGCTGGCGCTCCACGACGAGCTGGATGTCCGCCTCGACGCGGTGCTCGGCAAGGGCAGCCGGTTCCAGTACACGTACGACTTCGGCGACTGGTGGGAGCACGACCTCGTCGTCGAGGACGCGGTGACCGCCGACCCGGAGGAGCGTTACCCGGCCTGCCTCGACGGTGAGCGGGCCTGCCCGCCGGAGGACGTCGGCGGGCCTGCCGGCTACCAGGCGCTGCTCGCCGCGCTGGCCGACCCACGGCATCCGGAGCACGGGCCGATGCGGGAGTGGGCGGGCGACGCGTTCGACCCGGCCGCCTTCGACGCCGGCCGCGCCGGCACCCTGCTGCGCCGCTTCTGCTGACGGGACGACCGCGGGATGCCCCGCGGTCGCGGGCGCGACCCGCACACTCCACCCGGCGCTGTCGAGCTGCTCGCCGGTAACGATCTGGGAACGCTCCCATCGGTCTATTGACTCCCCTGAAACGCCCCGGCAATCTCATGGGAGCGCTCCCGACATGTCGGCGGGCAGGTATCGCACGAGCGCGGCAAGGCACCAGCAGCCCGGAATCCCGCGAGGACCACCCGAGCGCCGTTCCGGGGACACACCCACCACATGAGGTATCCACCTGAGAGGGGTCAGGATGAGCGTCATCAGGCGACGGCTCCGCACGGCCGCGGTCGCCGCGATCGCCGCGTGCGTGGCTCTCGGCAGCGCGTCGTGCAGCAAGAGCGACGACGAGGGGACCGGCGAGGGCGGCCAGGTCAAGCTGGTCCTGCAGACCTTCCAGAACTTCGGCTACGACCAGGCCATCAAGGACTTCGAGGCGGCCAACCCGAACATCAAGGTCGAGCACCAGAAGATGGGCGAGCTGCGGGACTTCCAGCCGAAGCTGGTGCAGTGGCTCGCCGCGGGCAGCGGGGCCGGCGACGTGGTCGGTCTGGAGGAGGGCGTCCTGCTCGGGTACGTCCAGAACCACGACAAGTTCGCCAACCTGCTCGACCTGGGCGCCGGTGAGCTGAAGGCCAACTTCCCCGAGTGGAAGTGGAACAACGCCCTGACGCCGGACGGCAAGAAGCTGATCGGGCTCGGCACCGACGTCGGCGGCCTGGCCATGTGCTACCGCAAGGACCTGTTCCAGCAGGCCGGCCTGCCCACCGACCGGGACGAGGTCTCCAAGCGGATCACCACCTGGCAGGACTACATCGCCCTGGGCAAGGAGTTCAAGGCCAGCGGCAAGGTCAAGGCCGCCTGGCTGGACAGCGCCACCAGCCTGATGCAGCCGTACGTCATGCAGAACTCGGAGACCTTCTTCTTCGACAAGGACAACAAGTTCATCGGCGACACCAACCCGGTGATCAAGCAGACCTGGGACCTGGGCCTGCAGATGGCCGCTGACGGGCTGACGGCCAAGGCGCAGCGGTGGAGCGCCGACTGGGACGCGGCCTTCAAGAACTCCGCGTTCGCCACGCTGCCCTGCCCGGCGTGGATGACCGAGGGCGTCATCGCCCAGCGCTCCGGCCCGGCCAACGCCGGCAAGTGGGACATCGCCACGATCCCCGGCGGTGGCGGCAACTGGGGCGGCTCGTACCTCGCCATCCCGGCGCAGACCAAGCACCCGAAGGAGGCCTACCTGCTGGCCAAGTACCTGACCAGCAAGGAGGGCCACCTGGCGGCGTTCAAGGAGGCGGCCGCCATGCCGTCCGACATCGCCGGCCTCGAGGACCCGGCGTTCAAGGACAAGACGAGCGACTACTTCAGCGGCGCCCCCATCGGTCAGATCTTCGGTGAGAGCGTCAAGAACATGAAGCCGGTCTTCCTCGGTGCCAAGCACCAGCAGGTCTGGGAGACCATCTTCGAGCCGCAGATGCAGGCGGCCGAGCGTGGCCAGGCAAGTTCGGACGCCGCCTGGAAGAAGGCGGTCGACGAGGCCAAGAAGGCGACCAGCTGAGTCGCCGTTGACCCGCCGAGCCCACGGCATCCGGTGCCCGTGGGCTCGGCGGCGGCGCCCACACCCGGCCAGGGTGTGGGCGCCGCCGCGAGAGGTCACCGCCGCCCCATCCTCCGGAAGGACCTGCCATGAGTTCCACTGCCGGCGCGGCACCGCCACGGCACAGGGCCACGCCACCCTCCTCCACCCCGGCGCCGCGGCGCTCGTCGTACCGGCTCGGCCGGTGGGACCTCAAGTACTCCCCGTACCTCTACATCGCTCCGTTCTTCGCCCTGTTCGGGGTCTTCGGCCTCTTCCCGGTCCTCTACACGGTCTACGTCTCGCTCTTCGACTACGAACTGCTGAGCGGGACCAAGGAGTTCACGGGGCTGGAGAACTACCGCGTCCTGATGGAGGACGCCCAGTTCTGGAACGCCGCCTACAACACCCTCGGCATCTTCGTGCTCAGCACGGTGCCGCAGCTCATCGTGGCGCTGATCCTCGCCAACCTGCTGAACCGGCAGATGCGGGGCCGGACGCTGCTGCGGATGGGCATCGTCGTACCCAACATCACCTCGGTGGCCGCCGTCGGCATCATCTTCGCGCTGATCTTCGCGGACCGGTACGGCCTCATCAACTGGCTGCTCGGCACGGTCGGCTTCGATCCGATCGCGTGGCGCGACAACCGTTACGCCTCCTGGTTCGCGGTCGCCTTCATGGTCGACTGGCGGTGGACCGGCTACAACGCGCTGATCTACCTCGGCGCCATGCAGGCCATCCCGAAGGACCTGTACGAGTCGGCGTCGCTGGACGGCGCCTCGGCGTGGCGGCAGTTCTGGACGATCACCGTGCCGCTGATCCGGCCGACGATCCTCTTCACCGTCATCATCTCGACCATCGGCGGCTTCCAGATCTTCACCGAGCCCCTGATGTACGGGTTCGGCCTGGTCCGCGGTGGCGCCGACCACCAGTTCCAGACCCTGGCCATGTACATCTACGAGAAGACCTTCACCGGCAACGCCGAGTACGGGTACGGCTCGGCGATGTCGTGGCTGCTCTTCATGATGATCATCATCTTCGCGCTGATCAACTTCGCACTGGTGCGCCGGTCGGTGAAGGGGGACAGGAAGTGACCACCACGCAGACCCTTCCCAGGTCGGTGACCCCGCTGCCGCCGACCCCGCGACGCCGCCGGCGCGGCCGTGCCCCCGCCGCCCAGCTCTGGCAGGCCAGCCCGCTGACGTACCTCGCGCTGATCCTCGGCTCCGTGTTGTCGATCTTCCCGATCATCTGGTCGTTCATCATCGCCTCGCGGGACAACAGCGCGGTCTACGAGATGCCGCCGACCCCCGGCGACCAGCTGTTCACCAACATCGACCGGATGCTCGCCAACGAGGACGCCGCGTTCGTCTACGGCCTGGTCAACTCGGCCGTCGTGTCGAGTGTGGTCACCATCTCGGTGATCTTCTTCTCCAGCCTGGCCGGCTTCGCCTTCGCGAAGCTCAAGTTCCGGGGCAGCAACGCGCTGCTGCTGGTCATCATCCTCACCATGATGGTGCCGACCCAGCTCGGCGTCATCCCGCTCTACCTGATGATGGTGGAACTCGGCTGGACGGGCACCCTGCAGGCGGTCATCGTGCCGTTCCTCGTGCAGGGCTTCGGCGTGTTCATGATGCGCCAGTACGCGATGTCCGCGGTCAGCGACGAGCTGATCGAGGCGGCCCGGCTGGACGGCTGCTCCACCTGGCGCGTCTACTGGAACGTCGTCCTGCCCGCGCTGCGGCCGGCGGCGGCGGTGCTCGGCCTGCTGACCTTCATGCAGACCTGGAACGAGTTCCTCTGGCCGTTCATCGTGCTCACCCCGGACACCCCGACGGTGCAGTACTCCCTGAAGATCCTCTCGTCCGGGCCGTACCAGACGGACTACGTCGCCCTGTTCGCCGGCACCGCGCTGGCGACCCTGCCCCTGTTGATCGTGTTCCTCATCTTCGGCCGCCAGATCATCGGCGGGATCATGGAAGGTGCCGTCAAGTCGTGAGCAATCCCGCCAGCCCGCCCGCCGTCGGCGTCCTCGACCCCCGGCCGGAGCTGACCTTCCCGCCCGGCTTCCTGTGGGGCGCGGCCACCGCGGCGTACCAGGTCGAGGGGGCGGCCACCGAGGGTGGCCGTACGCCGTCGATCTGGGACACGTTCAGCCACACGCCCGGCCGGGTACGCGAGGGCCACACCGGCGACGTGGCCTGCGACCACTACCACCGGCTCCGCGACGACGTCGCGCTCATGGCCGACCTCGGCCTGACCTCCTACCGGTTCTCCGTCTCCTGGCCGCGGGTGCAGCCCGGCGGCACCGGGCCGGCCAACCCCGAAGGGCTCGACTTCTACCGGCGGCTGATCGACGAGCTGCTGACCCACGGCATCGAGCCGTGGCTCACGCTCTACCACTGGGACCTGCCCCAGCCGCTGGAGGACGCCGGCGGTTGGCCCGCCCGGGACACGGCCGCCCGGTTCGCCGACTACACCACGCTCGTCGCCGACGCGCTCGGCGACCGGGTCCGCTACTGGACCACCCTCAACGAGCCCTGGTGCTCGGCGTTCCTCGGCTACGGGTCCGGCACGCACGCGCCCGGCCGGTCCGACGGCGCCGACGCCGTCCGCGCCGGCCACCACCTGATGCTCGGCCACGGGCTCGCCGTGCAGGCGCTGCGGGCGGCACGGCCGGAGGCCGAGGTGGGGGTGACCGTCAACCTCTACCCGGTCACCCCGGCCACCGACGCGCCCGCCGACCGGGACGCGGCCCGGCGGATCGACGCGCTGGCCAACCGGTTCTTCCTCGACCCGCTGCTGCGCGGCGCGTACCCGCCCGACCTCATGGCCGACCTGCGCGAGGTCACCGACTTCGGCCACGTACGCGACGGCGACCTCGCGGTGATCTCGAGCCCGCTGGACCTGGTCGGGATCAACTACTACAGCCGGCACGTGGTGGCCGCGCCCGTCGAGGGCGTCGAGCCCGAGGCGTACTGGCGGTCGCCGTCCTGCTGGCCGGGCAGCGAGGACGTCCGGTTCGTGAGCCGGGGCGTGCCGGTCACCGACATGAACTGGGAGATCGACGCGCCCGGCCTCGTCGAGACGCTGCGCCGCGTGCACGACGAGTACACGGACCTGCCGCTCTACGTCACCGAGAACGGCTCGGCCTTCGTCGACGAGGTGGCCGACGGCCGGGTCGACGACGCCGACCGGCTCGCGTACTTCGACGCCCACCTGCGCGCCGCGCACGCGGCCATCGGCGCGGGCGTACCCCTGCGCGGCTATTTCGCCTGGTCACTCATGGATAATTTCGAGTGGGCCTGGGGTTACACCAAGCGATTCGGCATGATCTACGTCGACTACGAGAGCCAGGCCCGGATCCCCAAGTCCAGCGCCAGGTGGTACGCCGAGGTGATCCGACGCAACGGTCTGGCCGCGCAGTAGGCTCGGGCCAGCCAACCGGGCGGTCCGGCGCCACCGTCCGCGGCGGCGCCGGACCGCCCGACGTCGGAGGAGCAGAGAATGACAACGCAGCGCAGCCGGTCGCTCGGGCGCCCCACCCTCGACGCGGTCGCCGCCCGCGCCGGTGTCGGGCGCGGGACGGTCTCCCGCGTGGTCAACGGCTCCCCGCAGGTCAGCCCGGAGGCGCGGGCCGCCGTGCAGCAGGCCATCGCCGAGCTGGGGTACGTGCCGAACCGGGCCGCCCGCGCGCTCGTCACCCAGCGGACCGACTCCGTGGCGCTGGTCGTCTCCGAGTCCGGCGAGCGGGTCTTCACCGAGCCGTTCTTCGCGGCGATCGTGCGCGGGGTCAGCTCCGCGCTCCTGGAAACCCCGATGCAGCTCTGGCTGGCCATGGTGCAGTCGCCCCTGGAACGGGAACGCGTCGAGCACCACCTCACCAACCAGCACGTCGACGGCGTCCTGCTGCTCTCCCTGCACGACTCCGACCCGCTGCCCACCCTGCTGGAGGAGCGGGGGCTGCCCAGCGTGCTCGGCGGGCGGCCGGCGCGGATGCTGCAGCCCGGTGCGCAGCCGGCCTGGTTCGTCGACGTCGACAACGTGGGCGGTGCGCGGAACGCGGTGCGGTACCTCGCCGAGCAGGGGCGGCGGCGCATCGCCACCATCGCCGGCCCGCAGGACATGGGCGCCGGCCTGGCGCGGCTCGCCGGCTACACGGAGGCGGTGACGGCCGCGCTGGGCGGCGTCGACCGCGACCTCGTGGCGTACGGCGACTTCAGCGAGGAGAGCGGGGCGGCCAGCATGCGGCGGCTGCTGGAGGTCCGACCGGACCTGGACGCCGTCTTCGTGGCCTCCGACCTCATGGCGTTCGGCGCCCTGCGTACGCTGCGCGAGGCCGGCCGGCGCGTGCCCGAGGACGTGGCCGTCGTGGGCTTCGACGACGCCCCGATCGCCCGCCAGGCCGACCCGCCGCTGACCACGGTCTTCCAGCCGGTGGAGGAGATGGGGCGGCAGATGGCCCGACTGCTGGTGGCCCGCATCCGCGGCGACGACCTCCCCGCCCCCCACATCCTGCTGGACACCCACCTGATCAACCGAGCCTCGGCCTAACGCGCCACGCCCTCCCCGCGCTCCCCCTTCCCCGCGATCTTGCACTTTGTGCCCCGGCATCAGGGACATAACGGGGCAATTCAGGGGCCGAAAGTGCAAGATCGGCGAGAGCGTCGGGGTGCGGGGTCCCGCGGGGGCGGCACCGCCTCGGCGATCTTGCACTTTCCGCCCCGACATCCCGGACATAGCGGGGCAATCCAGGGGCCGAAACTGCAAGATCGCGGGTCGAGGGGAGCGGGGCAGGGAGCGGGGGGCAGGGGTGGGGAGCGGGGGCAGGGGTGGGGACCGCGGGGGCGAGGGCCGGAGCGCGGGGTTAGGCCGGGGTTGTCCAGCGGCGTAGTTCGCGGCGGGCCAGGGAGGCTCGGTGGACCTCGTCGGGGCCGTCGGCGAGGCGGAGCGTACGGGCCTGCGCCCACAGGGCGGCCAGGGGAGTGTCCTGGCTGACGCCGGCGCCGCCGTACGCCTGGATGGCCTTGTCGATCACCCACTCGGCCATCGACGGCGTTGCGATCTTGATGGCCTGGATCTCGGTGTGCGCGCCCTTGTTGCCGACCGTGTCCATGAGCCAGGCGGTCTTGAGCACCAGCAGGCGGGCCTGTTCGATGCGTACGCGGGACTCGGCGATCCACTCGCGCACCACGCCCTGCTCGGCCAGGGGCCGGCCGAAGGCGACCCGCTCGGTGGTACGCCGGCAGAGCAGCTCCAGTGCCCGCTCGGCCATGCCGATCAGCCGCATGCAGTGGTGGATCCGCCCCGGGCCGAGCCGGGCCTGGGCGATGGCGAAGCCGCCGCCCTCCTCGCCCACCAGGTTCTCGACGGGCACCCGGACGTCGGTGAAGTCGATCTCGGCGTGCCCGCCGTGGGGCGCGTCGCTGTAGCCGAACACCGTCATGCCCCGCCGGACGGTGACGCCCGGCGTGTCCCGGGGCACCAGCACCATGCTCTGCTGGCGGTGCCGGTCGGCCGCCGGGTCGGTCTTGCCCATCACGATGAAGATCTCGCACCGCGGGTCCATGGCCCCGGACGACCACCACTTGCGGCCGTTGATGACGTAGTGGTCGCCGTCGCGGGTGATCCGGGTCGCGATGTTCGTGGCGTCGGACGAGGCGACGTCCGGCTCGGTCATGCAGAACGCCGACCGGATCTCGCCCTCCAGCAGCGGGCGCAGCCAGCGGTCCCGCTGCTGCTCCGAGCCGAACTCGGCCAGCAGCTCCATGTTGCCGGTGTCCGGCGCCGCGCAGTTCAGCGCCTCGGGGGCCAGGTGGGGACTGCGCCCGGTCAGCTCGGCGAGCGGAGCGTACTGGACGTTGGTGAGACCCGCGCCGTAGCGGCGGTCGGGCAGGAAGATGTTCCACAGGCCGCGCTTGCGCGCCTCGGACTTCAGTTCGGCCATGATCGGCGGACGGGCCCACGGGTCACCGGCGGCGTGCACCTGCTCGGCGTGCACCGGCTCGGCCGGGTAGACGTGCTCGTCGAGGAACGCGGCCAGTTCGGCGCGCAGCTGTTCGGTGCGGCTGTCGTACGCGAAGTCCATCAACGCTCCCCGGCGGCGGTCAGACCGTACGCGATCAGCGGCGCCACCATCTCGCCGATCCGGTCGAACCCCTCGCCGAGCGTCTGCCCGAGCGTGTGCCGGTAGTGGATCCCCTCGCAGATCACGGCGAGCTTGAAGCAGCCCAGCGCGACGTGCCAGTGCAGCGGGCCGACGTCCACACCGCTGCGCTCCGCGTACCGCTCGATCAGTTCGCCGCCGGACGGGAAGCCGGCGCGCGGGCCGAGCCCGTCGGCGACCGGGTTGCCGGCGGCCGTCTCGCTGCCGCCGAGCACGTCCCAGTAGGTCAGCAGGAGGCCCAGGTCGGCGAGCGGGTCGCCGAGGGTGGCCATCTCCCAGTCGAGCACCGCGCGGACGGCGACGGGGTCGACGGTGGCGAGGAGGTTGTCCAGCCGGTAGTCGCCGTGCACGATCCGGCCGGCGTTGGCGCCGGCCGGCACGGTGGCCGCCAGCCGGTCCCGCAGTTCGTCGATGCCGGGCAGTGGGCGGCTGCGGGAGCGGTCCAGCTGGCCGGCCCAGCGGCGTACCTGGCGTTCCAGGTAGCCGTCCGGGCGCCCGAAGTCGGCCAGCCCGACGGTCGCCGGGTCGACCCGGTGCAGCGCCGCGAGAGTGTCCATCATGGCCATCGCGAGGTCGCGCCGCCGGTCGTCGCCGAGCGGGTCGGTCTGCGCCCGCGTCCGGAAGACCTCGCCGGTCACCCGCTCCATGAGGTAGAACGGCGCGCCGATCACCTCCGGGTCGGCGCAGTGCAGCAGCGCGCCGGGCACCGGCACCTCGGTGGGCGCCAGGGCGGAGATCACCCGGAACTCCCGGGCCATGTCGTGCGCGGTGGCCAGCACGTGGCCGAGTGGGGGCCGGCGCAGCACCACCTCGCGGTCACCGAGGCGCAGGAGGTAGGTGAGGTTCGACTTGCCGCCGGCGATCAGCTGCGCGTGCAACGGCCCGCCAGCCAGCTCGGGCCGGTGTGCGGCGAGGTACGCGGAGAGCCGGTCGAGGTCGACGCCGGCGGGCGGCGCGCCGTCGGAGCCGGCCGTGCCCGCGGCGTCGGGGTCGCGCCGGGTGGGGGCGCCGGGGGCGGCTCCCGGCCGGAGCGCGTCGACGGCCGGATCGGTCATCCGATTAGTTGATGGCAGCTCCGCCATCTTGTCAAGGTCGGGTTTTCCCTCCGGGACATGCCACTGCAACAGGGGCGAAATGGGCAACGGCCAGGCTGGGGACCAGCCTGCCGGCCACCACCGCCGGCCCGCCGAGCGGAGGGACGACCATGTTGCTGCGAGTTCGGGTCACGCTGCCGGATCGTCCCGGCACCCTCGGCCAGGTGGCCCGCACGCTGGGCGTGTCCGGCGCGGACATCGTCCAGGTGGTGGTGCTGGAGCGCCTCGGTGGGCGGGCGGTGGACGACTTCACCGTCGTGTGGCCGGGCGCCGCCCGGGTCGAGCGCCTGCTGGCCGGCCTCGCGGCCATCCCGGGCGTACGGGTGGACGGTGTGTGGCGGGCGATCGGCGCGCCCACCACCACCGGTCAGGACGCCGAGTTGCTGGCCCAGGTCGCCGGGAACCCGGCCGAGGGGGTGGCCACCCTGGTCGACGCGGTGCCCGGCCTGCTGGCCGCCGACTGGGCGGTCGCGGCCGTGGTGCCGCTGGACTGGGCGTCCCGCGGCGGCGGGGGCACGGCCGCTGTGGGGCACGCCAGCTGGCGCGCTCCCGTACCGCCGCCGCTGCCGGAGGTGACCCCGCTGCGCGCCCGGTCGATGACCGCGCACGGCGGCACCCACTACGCGGTCGCGCCGTTCGGCCGGGCCGGGCTCGTGCTCGTGGTGGCGCGCGAGCACCGCGAGCCGCTGGCCGCGGCCGCCTTCCACGCCACCGAGGTCGACCGGCTGGCCCAGCTGGTGCGGGCCAGCGCGGTGATCCTCGGCGACCGGCTGGACCTCGTGGGCCCGCCCTCGCTGACCGCCTGACCCGGTGCCGGCGGGCGGGGTGACGTGGATCGCGTAGCCGTCACCGGGGAGCAATCGGCCGGCAACAGCCGGCGGCGAGGGTGGTACCCGAGGAAGGGAGCCAACCATGACGTTGTGGCGGATCCGGGCCACCGTGGACGACCGGCCGGGGTACCTGTCGGTGCTCACGGCGAGCCTCGCGCTGCGCGGGGTCAACATCCTCGCCGTCCAGGTACACACCACCGAGCGGGGCGCGGTGGACGACTTCCTCGTCGACGCGCCCGACGCGCTCGGCGAGGCCGACCTGATGGCCGCCGTCGAGCGCGGCCGTGGGCGGGACTGCTGGGTGGCGCGCAGCGAGGCGCGTGGCCTGGCCGACCAGCCGACCCGGGTGCTCGCGCTGGCCAACCGACTCGTCCGTGACCCGGACGCGGCGGGCGAGGTGCTGCGCGCGCTGCTCGGCGCCGACGCGGTGACCTGGCGGCCGGATGCCGTGGACGGCGCGGGTGTCGCCGACACCACCATGCTGCTCGCCGACCCGTCCGGCGGCACGTTCACGTTGCGGCGGGCCGCGCCCGGGTTCACCCCGGCCGAGTACGCGCGGGCGCAGGCGCTGGTCGAGCTGGCGGCCACCGTGGTGCGCCGGGCCGCCGAGCAGGTCACCCTCGTGCTGCCCGACGGCGCCGAGCTGACCGTACGCCCCGCGGTCGCCGACGACCTGCCGGCCGTGCGCGACCTGCACGACGCCTGCTCGGCGCGCAGCCGGTACCGCCGCTACCTGGGCGGGGCGGCGGTGCCGCCGCCGGCGCGGCTGCGGCGGATGCTGGAACCGGCCCGCGGGCTGACCCTGGTCGCGGCGGTCGCCGGCCCCGGCGGCGCGGAGTCGGTCGTCGCCATGGCGAACCTGCTGGGCGAGGGCGACGAGGCCGAGGCGGCCCTGCTGGTACGCGACGACTGGCAGCGCCGCGGGATCGGGTCGGCGCTGCTGCGGCGCCTGGTCCGGTACGCCGAGGAGGCTGGGTACGCCGCCCTCGTGTTGCACACGCAGGCGGAGAACGGCCCGATGCTGCGTACCGTGCGCCGGCTCGACCGGGCCGCCCGTAGCGCGTACGACGGGCCGCTGCTCACGCTCACCGTCCCGCTCGGACCGGCGGGTCCCCTGCCGACGCCTCCGACGCGGCAGGGGACCCGGCGGGTGACCGGCGCCGACCCTCAGGTGGTGGGGTAGCGGCTGTAGTCGGGGAAGTTGCCGTACAGGCGCTCGTCGCCGCCCTGCGTGACCGCCTGCACGAGCAGGTCGCCGCCGACGAACGCGCCCTTCCAGGAGGCGCCCCGGCCGCCGAACGGCTCCTCCCGGTCGCCGCGCGAGCGGGGCTTGTTGATGCCGACCTTGAACGCCTGGAGGTCGACCGCGAGCTTGCCGGCCAGTTCCTCGTCGTCGCAGGCCAGCGAGGCGACGAGCGCGCCGTTGGACGCGTTCATCTGTGCCAGCAGCTCGTCGGTGGTGTCGACCACGACGATCGTGTCGACCGGCCCGAACGGTTCGGCGTGCATGAGCCGGGACCGGCCGGGCGGGGCCAGCAGGACCGCCGGCGCGACGTACGCCGAGGTGTCCTGCCCGGGGAGGAACGGCGCGCCGTCGAGCTTGCCGCGGTGCAGCGGGACCGCGCCGCCGCGCACCGCCTCGTCCACCTTGCGCCGCAGCTCGTCGGCCTTCGCGGCGCTGATCAGCGGCCCGAAGTCCAGCGCGGGCAACGGGTCGCCGGTGGTCCAGCCGTCCTCGACGGCGAGCGGGTGCCCGAACCGGACCGAGCGTACGACCGGCAGGTACATGTCGAGGAACTCGTCGACCAGGTCGCGTTGCACCACGAACCGGGGGTACGCGGTGCAGCGCTGCTTGCCGTACTCGAAGCCCTTCTTGAGGTGCCCGGCGAGCAGGTCCCACTGGGAGAAGTTCCAGATCCCCCAGGCGTTCAGGCCCTCCTGCTCGATGAAGTGCCGCTTGTCGGAGTCGAGCAGCGCGGCAGCCACCTTGCCGCCGTTGGAGCGGCCGCCCACGAAGGCCACCGCGCCGATCTCCGGCGCCCGGACGAGCACTTCGGACAGTTCCTCGCCGCCGCCGGACACGAGCGTCGCGGGCAGCCCGGCGCGGCGCATCAGCGCGTGCGCCACGGTGAGGCAGACGGCGCCGCCCTGCGACGGGGTCTTGGCGATCACGGCGTTGCCGGCGAGCAGCTGCACGAGTTCGGCGTGCACGAGGACGCTCATCGGGTAGTTCCACGACGCGATGTTGCTGACCGGGCCGGGCAGGGCCTCCCGCCCGCCGGCGAGCATGCGGTCGATCTCGCCGACGTACCAGCGGACGCCGTCCAGCGCGCGGTCCACGTCCGCGCAGGCGAGGCGCCACGGCTTGCCGATCTCCCAGACGAGCAGCAGGGCGAGCAGGTCGCGGTGGGCGGTGAGCGCGTCCAGTGCCGCCGTGACGCGCGCCTTCCGCTCGGTCAGCGGCGTGTCGGCCCAGTCGCGGTGCGCGGCGGCGGCGTACGCGACGGCGGTCCGCGCCGTGTCGGCGTCGAGCCGGGCGAGGTTGACCAGGACGGTGTTGTCGACCGGGGTCCGGGCCGGCGTCGGCACGCCGACGGCGCGCCACTCGCCCTCGACGAGGTTGTGCAGGGTGGTGACGCCGTCGACCGGCGCGGCGAACGCCTCCGGGGCGGCGGCCGCCGCGCGGGCGAGGATGTCGGGCCAGGCGGTGCCGTCGGCGAGTCGTAGGGCCATCGCGTCCTCCTCAGGGTTGACCGGGGAGCGGCGGCGTCGATGGCACCGCTGGTGTCGCGTACTGTGCCGCGCCGCGTGACGGGCCAGCAACCGTACGCTCGTATGCCAGGACGGGTCGTCCCGGGCGAGCGCCGGCTCCCGTCGGCTCGGGGTGCGCGCCGAGCTGGGCGAACGGCCGAGCTGCATCTATCAATATCGATGATGTGAGGTATCTCCGGGCGGCCGTCGACCGGGTCGCCGACGGGTACGGATCCCGGCTCGCCCCGGATCGGACCGCGGCGGATCGGGTCCCGCCGTCGAGTGGAGAGCGGAGAACGGCGAGCGGCCGCCGGACCGGGGTCCGGCGGCCGCTCGCGGTGCTGCGGCGATCAGCTGGTGAAGGTGATCTTGTCCCGGCGGCGGCGGAGCGCCATCAGGACAACCCCACCGACGATGAGCGCGAGACCGGTGAGGCTGATGCTGGTCGCGGCCACGCCGGTGAGCGGCAGGCTGCCCTCGCTGCCGCCGCTGCCCTCGGTGCCGCCGGTGCCGCCGCTGCCGCCTCCGGCCGGCGTGCCCGGCACGGACGGGCTCACCGACGGGTTCGCGGAGGGGTTCTCCGAGCCGCCCGGCGTCGGGGTGGGCGAGCCTCCACCCGGGTTGGGGGTCGTCGGCGTCTCCGGCGACTCGCACGGCTGCAACCAGAACACCTTGTGCTTGGCCTTGCCCTTGCCGTCGGTCAGGTCGACGGTGAGCTTGATGTGGTAACCCTGCTTGGGGTGGGCCTGCACTCCGGCCAGGGCCAGGTCGTTGGCGGAGAACCTGATGACCGCATCGTGGTCGTTCGCCGCGCCCGAGGCGGGGTCGTCGCTGATGACGTAGTTGTCGAGGAACTTCACCGTCGTGAACTTCCCCGACGGCGGCTGGGCGGCAAGGGTGATGTCGGCCGTGTCGCCCGCGTCGAAGTTGAAGAACTCCAGCTCGAACTCGCAGCCGACGTGCGGCTGGTTGTCGACGCTGTCCTCGAACGGCGCACCGTCGATCTTCACGGTGCCGTTGTCGCCCGGGGGGTTGTGCGGGTTGCCGGCGCCCGCCCAGGCCGGGGCGGCGATGGCGAGACCGGCCGTGGCGGCGGCCGTCAGAACGGCAGCGCGCGTCGCGCGCCGACGCTGTGGCATGAGGATTCCTCCGAGATCGATTGAGGGGACGGCACATGATCCCATGAGCGGGACCTGCTCTCGGCATCGGTCGATCGGACTGACCTGGGCAGATACGTCCCCGCTGACGCGAATTCCGCGAGAATTGAAGGGCGATCCTGCGCGTGTCGGTGTAACGCATACGGCCGGTCTGACGCTCCACCCTGCCTCGTGGGCGGTGCGTCCCCACCGGACGGTGCGGTCCGTCGGCCCGACAACCCCGGGCATCCACGGCAGGATGAGGTGATGGAACGGGCGCTGCTGACCGTGGGCCACGGGCCGGCCGGTCGGGCGCGGCTCGGCGAACTGCTCACCGGCGCGCACGTCGCGCTGGTCGTCGACGTGCGCGCGTTCCCCGCCAGCCGCACCAACCCGGACGTCCGCCGCGAGGAGCTGGAACGCTGGCTGCCGCGGGACGGCATCGCCTACCGCTGGGAGCCACGCCTCGGCGGCCGGCGCCACACCCCGGCGGGCACGCCGGAGCCGGACACCTGGTGGACGGTGGCGGCGTTCCGGGCGTACGCGGCCCACACCCGTACACCGGACTTCCGGGCGGCGCTGGACGAGGTCCTCGCCGACGCCGCGGCCCGGACCACGGCGGTGATGTGCAGCGAGAGCGTCTGGTGGCGCTGCCACCGGCGGCTCATCGCCGACGTGGCGGTGCTCGGCCACGACGTGCCGGTGGACCACCTGATGCCGGACGGCCGGCTCACCCCGCACCGGCCGGCCGCCGGGGCCCGGCGCCTCGACGGCCACGACGTGATCTGGGACGGCTGAGGACGCGCCGCCGGCGGGCGGTCAGCCGACCAGTTCGTCGGCGAGCAGGTCCATGAGCAGGCCGTCGTGCCAGCGGCCGTCGGCGCCCCGCTCGTAGCGGCGCAGCACCCCCACGGGACGGAAGCCGACCTTCGCGTAGCTGCGGATGGCCTGCGTGTTCGCCGCCGCGGGGTCGATCGTGAACCGGTGGTGCCCGTACGCGTCGACGAGGTGACGGACCAGCGTGCGGATGGCGTCCGGGCCGAGCCCGCGGCCGTGCACCGACGGGTCGAGGAACACGTCGAGGCTGGCGTGCCGGTAGTCCGGATCGTCCTCGGCGGACCACTGGATGGCGCCGACGACCCGGTCGTCGTAGCCGATGGCGTACACGCTGAGCGCCTCGTCGTCGAGGTCGGCGCGGACCGTCGCGGTCAGGTCGTCGTCGCCCCGCCACCAGCGGCGGACCTCGGGTGTGGCCCGGATCGCCGCGAGCGCCGGCACGTCCTGCGGGCCGGCCGGCCGCAGCGTCACCACCCGCCCGTGCAGGACGCTCACGTCTGCCTCCGCAACCGCCCGGCACCGAACCACTGGAGGGTCCGGGCCGCGGCAACGGCCCGGAAACGGCAACCTATCACCGCTATGTGGGGCACGTCACCGTCGCGCCGGCGGACGACCGGCCGCCCGCGGTGACCCTCAGGCGCGGACCTCGCCGTGTTCGACGCAGACCGCCGTCCAGCCGGTCGGCACGACCTGCACCTTCATCCGCCGCCGGCACCACGCGCAGTACCGCGGCGGCTCCAGCTCACGGGCCCGGGCGCACGCGTCGTGCGGACCGTCCCCGGTGGCCTCGCCGCAGCGGTCGCACCAGGCCGGCGTGGTGCCGCTCGGCACCGTCGGCTGCACCGTCACCGTGGACCCCTCACAGCGTCGCGGACAGCGCCTTGACCGGCATCTTCAGGTCTTCCAGCAGCGCCAGGTCGTCGCTCGCCGGCCGACCCAGCGTGGTCAGGTAGTTGCCGACGATGACGGCGTTCACGCCGCCGAGGAGACCGTCGCGGGTGCCCAGGTCACCGAGGGTGATCTCCCGGCCGCCGGCGTACCGGAGCAGGGTGCGCGGCATGGCCAGCCGGAACGCGGCGATGGCCCGCAGCGCGTCCTTGCCCTCGACGACCGGGCGGTCGCCGAGCGGGGTGCCGGGACGCGGGTTGAGGAAGTTGAGCGGCACCTCGTGCGGGTCCAGCTCGGCGAGCTGCGCGGCGAACTCGGCGCGCTGCTCCACCGTCTCGCCGAGGCCGAGGATGCCGCCGCAGCAGACCTCCATGCCGGAGTCGCGCACCATACGCAGCGTCTCCCAGCGCTCCTCCCAGGTGTGGGTGGTCACCACGTTCGGGAAGTAGGAGCGGCAGGTCTCCAGGTTGTGGTTGTAGCGGTGCACCCCCATGTCGACCAGCTCGTCGACCTGCTCCTGGGTGAGCATGCCGAGAGAGGCGGCGACCTGGATGTCGACTTCGGCCCGGATGGCCGCCACACCCTCGCGCATCTGCTTCATGAGGCGGGCGTCCGGGCCGCGTACCGCCGCGACGATGCAGAACTCGGTGGCGCCGGTCGCGGCCGTCTGCTTCGCCGCCTCGACGAGCGACGGGATGTCCAGCCAGACGGAGCGGACCGGCGAGGTGAACAGGCCGGACTGCGAGCAGAAGTGGCAGTCCTCCGGGCAGCCGCCGGTCTTCAGCGAGACGATCCCCTCGACCTCGACCTCCGGGCCGCACCAGCGCATCCGCACCTCGTGGGCGAGCTGGAGGGCGGCGGGCAGGTGCTCGTCGGGCAGGGTCAGCACGGCGAGGACGCCGGCCTCGTCGAGGCCGACGCCGTCACCCAGGACCCGGGCGCGGGCCTGGTCGAGGATCTCTGGCATGGCTCGTACCCTACAAGCCCCTCGGGCGGCGAGAAACGGCTGCGTCCGGGGCCTGAGCCTGAACGCCGGTTCAGGCCGGACGGGTGTGAGTGGGATCCGCCGGGCGGGTTCCGGCGGGTGGTAACTTCGCCCGGCGGAGGCGGTCGACGGAGACCGGTACGAGGCGGCGTCTGGGGGTGGCGGTGGCGGACTGGCTGGCGGCACTGGACCGCCGCGCCGAGCTGCGGGCGAAGGCCGGGCTGACGCGCCGGCTGCACCCGCGTCCCGCCGGGGAGGCGGTCACCGACCTCGCCGGCAACGACTACCTCGGCCTCGCCACCCACCCCGAGGTCACCGCGGCGGCCGCGCGGGCGCTGTCGGCGTACGGGCTGGGGGCCACCGGGTCGCGCCTGGTCCGCGGCTCCACCGACGCCCACCACGCGTTGGAGGACGCGCTCGCCGGCTGGCTGGGCACCGACCGGGCGCTCGTCTTCTCCTCCGGCTACCTGGCCAACCTGGGCGCGCTGCGCGCGCTCGTGCAGCCCCGTACGCTGCTCGTCTCCGACGCCCACAACCACGCCTCGCTGATCGACGGCTGCCGGATCTCCGGAGCGGAGACGGTCGTCACGGCGCACGCCGACGTGACCGCGGTCGCCGCCGCGCTCGCCGTCGCCCCCGGCCGGCCCGCCGTGGTGGTCACCGAGTCGGTGTTCTCCGTCGACGGTGACCTCGCCCCGCTGGCCGAGCTGCACGCCGTGGCCCGCCGGTACGGCGCGCTGCTGCTCGTCGACGACGCCCACGCGCTCGGTGTCACCGGCCCGTCCGGCGCCGGCGCCGTCGCCGCCGCGGGGCTGGCCGGCCAGCCCGACGTGGTGGTGACCGCCACGCTGTCCAAGGCGCTGGGCGGCGCCGGGGGGCTGGTCGCCGGCCCGGCCGAGTTCGTCCGGCACCTCGTCGAGACCGGGCGGACGTTCATCTTCGACACGGCGCTGCCGCCCGCCGTCGCGGCCGGCGTGCACACCGCGGTCGGCCTGGCCCGCGCCGGCGACCCGCTGCGCGCCGAACTGGCCGCACGGGCCACGTTCGCGGTACGCCGGCTGCGCGACGCCGGCCTCACCGTCCCCACCCCGGACGCCGCCGTGATCTCGGTGACCGCGCCCGGGCCGGAGGCGGCGACCGCGTGGGCGGCGGACTGCCGCGACCGGGGCGTCGCGGTGGGCTGCTTCCGCCCGCCGTCCACGCCGGACACCCGCTCCCGGCTGCGGCTGACCCTGAACGCCGGTGTGCCCCGTGTGGAGTTCGAGCGGGCCCTGGAGATCATCGTGGAGTGTGCGCCATGAGCACCATGATCGCGCCGTGGCGGGGGCCGGTGGTGGTGACCGGCACGGACACCGAGGTCGGCAAGACGGTGGTGACGGCGGCGATCACCGCGGCCGCGCAGGCCGCCGGGCTGCGGGTGGCCGTCCTGAAGCCGGGCCAGACCGGTACGGCGACGGGCGATCCCGGCGACGTGGACGCGGTGCAGCGCCTGGCCGCTCCGCTCACCGGCCGGACCCTGGCCAGCTTCCCGGACCCGCTCGCCCCGCTGACCGCGGCCCGGGTCGCCGAGATGGAGCCGCTGGAGCTCTACACGGCGGTCGACGCGGTCCGCGAGGAGGCCGACAAGCACGACCTGGTGCTGGTGGAGGGGGCCGGCGGGCTGCTCGTCCCGATGGGGCTGCGCCCGTCGGGCGAGCCGTGGACGGTGGCGGACCTTGCGGTCTCGCTGGGCGCGCCGGCCGTCGTGGTGGCCCGCGCGGGGCTGGGCACGCTCAACCACACCGCGCTGACGCTGGAGGCGCTGGACCGCCGGGCGGTGCCCGCCGGGGTGGTCATCGGGGCGTGGCCCGCGGCGCCGGAGCTGGTGCACTGGACGAACCTGTCCGACCTGGTGCCGAACCTGCTCGGTGCGCTGCCGGCCGGGGCCGGCGCCATGGATCCCGGCGTGTTCCGGCGGTCCGCGCCGGGCTGGCTCACCCCGGCCCTGCACGGCGTGCTGGACGACTGGCGCGCGTGGGCCGAGGAGATCGGCTGAACACCTGACTTTCGTCGGTGCCCGCCTCTGCCAGCGGTGGGTAGCCTGGCCGCCGTGACCAGGTGGGGGTGGGTGCGCACGGCGTGGCGGGTCGCGCTGCGGCGGCGGCGTGTGCTCCGGGACGTGCTGCTGTGGGCGGCGCTCGCGGCGCCGATCGCGTACGCCGGGCTGACCCCGCCGTACCCGCGGCACTGGCTGCCGGTGGTCGTCGCCGGGCTGGCGGTGCTCGCCGCGGCGGTCGCGGTGAGCCGGCGCTGGCCGGTGGCCGCCCTGACGCTGGCGGTGCTGGGCTCGCTGTTCCAGGGCAACTTCGTCTTCGCCATCCCGGTGTTCAGCTACCTGACGGGCCGGCGCAGCGCCACCGCGGGTCCCGCCGTGGCCGCCTTCGGCCTGATCGCGGCCGGTGGCACCGCGTTGAACCTGGGGCTGCTCGGCACCGGCGCGGCGACCTGGTTCCTGCTCGCCTCGGTGCTGCTCTTCGCCGGGGTGTTCCCGTGGCTGGTCGGCCGGTACCGGCGGCAGCAGCACGAGCTGGCCGAGGCCGGCCACCGGCACGCCGACGCGCTGGCCCGGGAGGCGCGGGGCGCCGCCGAGCGGATCCGGCTGCGGGAACGCGCCCGCATCGCGCAGGAGATGCACGACTCGCTGGGTCACGACCTCAGCCTCATCGCGCTGCGCGCGGCCGCCCTGGAGGTCGCCCCGGACCTCGCCGACGGGCACCGGGCGGCGGCGGGGGAGCTGCGCGCGTCCGTGGCCGCCGCCACCGAGCGGCTGCACGAGGTCATCGGGTTGCTGCGCGACGAGGGGGGCGGTGCCGGTACCCGGCCGGCCGACGAGAGCGTCGCCGACCTGGTCGACGGCGCGCGTGAGGCCGGCATGGCGGTACGGCTGGACGCCGCCCCGGACACCGCGGAGGTGCCGACGGTGGTCGGGCACGCCGCGCACCGCCTGGTCCGTGAGGCGCTGACGAACGCGGCCCGGTACGCCCCGGGCGCACCGGTCGACGTGCGGCTGGCCCGTTCCGGCGACCGGCTCGAGGTGGCGGTGGTCAACGCCAGGCCTCCGGCCGGCCCGCTGCCCGGCCCACCCTCGCACGGCAGCGGGCTGCTGGCGCTCGCCGAGCGCGTACGCCTGGCCGGCGGGTCCCTCGACGCGGGCCCGGAGGCGGGCGGCGGCTTCGCGGTGCGGGCCTGGCTGCCGGTCGCCGGTCCGGCACCGGACCGGCCCGCGCCGGCCGGCGCCGACGGGCAGCCGGGAGCCGGGCGTCCCGGGCCGGGGGAGCGGCCGGTGGACGCGGAGCGGCGGCTGCGGGAGGCGCGCCGGCGGGTCCGGCGTAGCCTGCTGGCGGCGCTCGGCGCGCCGGCCGGGCTCGCGCTCGTGCTGTCGCTCGTCTACTACCCGGTGGCGACGGCCGGCACGGTGCTCGACGAGGCCACGTTCGACGGGCTGCGCGTCGGTGCCGTGCGGGCCGACCTGCCGGGGCTGCCCCGACGCCAGCTCGACCGGCCCGCGGGCACCGACCGGGCCGGGTGCGAGTACTACACAGACGGCAACTTCCCGCTGGCGCAGCCGACGTGGCGGCTCTGCTTCACCGACGGGCGGCTGGTCAGCAAGGAGCGGATCGACCAGTGAACAGTGACACCACCACCACCGCGCCGGTCCGGGTCGTGCTCGCCGACGACGAGGCGATGATCCGGGCGGGCGTACGGGCGATCCTCGCGACGGACCCGGGTATCGAGGTCGTCGCCGAGGCGGGCGACGGCCGGGCGGCCGTGGAGCTGGTGCGGGCGCACCGGCCGCGCGTCGCCCTGCTGGACATCCGGATGCCCCGGCTCGACGGGCTCAGCGCGGCCGCCGAGATCCGCCGGCTGGTGCCGGGGACGGCGACGGTCATGCTCACCACGTTCGGCGAGGACGACCACATCGCGCGGGCGCTGGGGCACGGGGCGAGCGGTTTCGTGCTCAAGTCCGGAGACCCCCGCGAGCTGATCGCCGGTGTGCACGCGGTGGCCGACGGCGGGGCGTACCTGTCGCCGCGGGTGGCGCGCCGGGTCATCGAGCTGGGCGGCGGCCGGCTGGCACGGCGGCCGGTGGCCCGGGACCGCACGGCGGGGCTCACCGACCGGGAGCGGGAGGTGCTGGCGCTGGTGGGGGCGGGGCTGTCCAACGCCGAGATCGCCCGCCGGCTCTACCTGGTCGAGGGCACCGTGAAGACGTACCTGACCAGCATCTTCACGCGGCTGGAGGTGCGCAACCGGGTGCAGGCGGCCATCCTCGCGTACGAGGCGGGGCTGGTCGAGGAGTGACGGGTCCCGGGGCGCGCGGCCCCGGGACCCGTCCGGACCGTCGGTGTCAGGCGTCCCGGCGGCGCAGCGCGGCGCGGCCGAGCGCGAGTGCGGCGACCGCCCAGCCGGCGAGCAGCAGCAGCCCCACGGCGGCCGGGTAGGGATCGGTGTCCCCGGCGAGGAAGTGGTTGCCCGCCACGCCGGGGAAGCCGTCCGCGATCCGGTTGAGCACGGCGATGTCCGGCTCCTGGAGTGACAGCGGCACGATCATCAGCGTGGCCACGAGCACGACCAGGGTGAGCACCGCGCTGCGCAGGGCGGCTCCGAGCCCCAGCGCCAGCACCGCGACCAGCGCCAGGTAGGTGGCGAACGCCAGCACGTCGCGGGCCGTGCCGGCGGCGGGGGCGCTGCCCCACTCGCCGAGCACCGGCCGGGCCACGAGCACGCCGACGCCGCCGAGCAGCAGGCCCGCGGGGAACGTCACGGCCGCCGTCACCACGGCCTTGGCCAGCAGTACGCGGCCGCGCGACGGCGTGCACTGCAACGTCGTACGGATCGTGCCGCTCGTGAACTCGCTGGTGATCGCGAGCAGGCCGAGGGCGAGCACGGCGTACTGGGCGAGTTCCACCGAGCTGGCGAGGACGCTGCCCACGGTGACGATCCCGGCGTCGTCGGCCGGGTCGTCGTTGGTGTTCGCGTTGGCCGCGTAGATGGCGAGCTGCCCGGCCGTGGCGGCGGTCACGAGCGCCGCGGCGAGCAGGGTCCACCAGGTGCTGCGGACCGACCAGAGCTTCGTCCACTCGGCGGCGACCGTGCCGCCGAAGCCGCCCGAGCGGGTGGCGGGTCGGGCCGTGGTGAGGGTGGTGGTCATCGGGTCTCGCCTCCGGTGGGGACGCCCGCGTACTCGACGCTGTCGGCGGTCAAATCCATGAACGCGCGCTCCAGCGACGCGCCGTGCGGGCTCAGCTCGTGCAACCGCACGCCCAGCTCGTGGGCCAGGTCACCGATCCGGTCGGCGGTGGCGCCGGTGACGGTCAGCTCGTCCGGGCCGGCCGGTTCGACGGTGGCGCCGGCGGCCGTGAGCCGGTCGGCGAGCGCGGCCAGCCCGGCCGGCTGCGGGCTGCGTACCCGGACCGCCACCGCGCTGCCCGCGATCACCTCGGTGATCGGCGCGTCGGCGAGCAGCCGTCCCCGACCGATGACGACGAGCCGGTCGGCGGTGAGCTGCATCTCGCTCATGAGGTGGCTGGAGACGAAGATGGTGCGCCCCTGCCCGGCGAGGGAGCGCATGAGCTGGCGCACCCAGCGCACCCCGTCCGGGTCGAGCCCGTTGACCGGCTCGTCGAACATCAGCACCGGCGGGTCGCCGAGCAGCGCCCCGGCGATGCCGAGCCGCTGGCCCATGCCCAGGGAGAGGGTCCGGCCGGGCTTGGCGGCGGCCCGGTCGTCGAGCCCGACGGTGGCGAGCACCTCGTCGACCCGGCGGGCCGGGACGCCGTTGCTGCGGGCCATGGCGAGCAGGTGCGCGCGCCCGGACCGCGCCGGGTGGATGGCCTTCGCGTCGAGCAGGGCCCCGACCTCGTACAGCGGGTGGCGCAACTCCCGGTACGGCCGCCCGCCGACCAGCGCCCTCCCGGCGGTGGGCCGGTCGAGGCCCAGGATCATCCGCATGGTGGTGGACTTGCCGGCGCCGTTCGGGCCGAGGAACCCGGTGACCCGGCCGGGTGCGATGTCGACGGTCAGGTCGTCGACGGCGGTCGTCCCTCCGAACCGCTTCGTCAACCCACGTAAAGTGATCATGCGTTGACGCTAGGCGCGCGGGAGGCCGTCCCGCCGTGCCCGAACGGCACCGGCGCACCCTGACTTTCGTCAGTCCCGCGGTGGGGCGGCGGGCGGTGTGGGGCGGCCGGGAGTGCGCGGGCGGGCTCTGCGGTCGAGTGCCTCTGAGGATGCTGTCGAGCTGCCCCAGATCTGGGGCGGAGGTAGGCAGGAAGCCGGTGGCCGGGGTTCTCGGGGTGGCGGCTGTTCCCGTGGGGGACGAAGTGGGCTGGTCCCGCAGGGACGAAGTGGGCTGGTCCCTCAGGGATGACCCGGCGCTGGCCCTTGGCCCGCTCCTCAGCGTGGTCTCACATATGGGGCAGCTCGACAGGCGGTCGGACGGCGTCGTCCTGCCGGTCGGCCGCTGGCTCCGGCTGCCGCGGGAACGGAGCCGTGGCCGGCTCGGCGCGGCGGACGACGAACGCGTCGGGCATGCGGAAGGTGAGGTTGTCCGGGCACCACGGTGCACGTACCACCTCCACCCCGTCCAGCAGCGGTGCGGCCTCGGCGACCACCACGGCGGCCTCCATCCGCGCCAGCACGTCGCCGACGCAGCGGTGCGCGCCCGCGCCGAAGGCCACGTGCCGGCGGGACCCGCGCTGGCCGGGGCGGAACTCGTCGGGGAACGCGACGACGTCCGGGTCGCGGCCGGCCCGGGCCAGCCAGAGCACGAGACTCGTCCCGGCCGGCACCGGCGTCCCGTCCAGCGTGCTGTCCACCGCCGCCACGCGGCGCCAGGTGACGATCGGCGGCTCCAGCCGCAGGCCCTCCTCCACGACGTCCGCCACCGGCACGTCCCCGCCGCGCAGCCCGGCCCGTACCGCCGGTTCGCCGGCCAGGCGGTGCAGCAGCAGGGTGAGGAACTGTGAGGTCGTCTCCTGCCCGGCCACCAGCAGGAAGAAGAGCGCGCCGACCACCACGTCCGGCGGGTGCCCGGCCGCGCGCAGGGCGGCGGCCAGGCCGCCGCCGGTGCCCGCGAAGTCGCGCAGCACACCGTGGAACCGGCCCACCTCGGCGGCGAGCGCGAGCTGCCGGTCGGCGTCCAGCGGCGCCCAGAACAGCTCCAGCGCGGCCCGCGCGAACGCCTTCACCGCGCCGACCGGCGCGTCCGGCAGCTCGACCAGCCGGGCCAGGACGAGCAGCGGCAGGTCGGCGGCGAGATCCGCGTAGAGGTCGACGGGCGCGCCGGCGTCCAGGGCCGCGCTCAGCCGGGCGACCCGCTCCCGGACCAGCCCGGTGAGCCAGGGCCGCTGCGCGGCGACCCGGCTCGGGTGCAGCGCCTCGGCGACGATGGCCCGGATCTCCGGGTGGCTCGCGCCCGCGTTGTTGGCCAGCGTCGGCGGGAGCCGGAACCGGTGCCCGGCGAGCACCCGCAGCGCGTGGACCGGCATCGGGGTGACCGCGTCCAGCGCGTTGTCCGGCCGGTACGTGACCGGATCGGTGAGCACCTGCCGGACCAGCGCGTGCCGGGTGACCACCAGGTGCGTCACACCGACGTGGTCCGCCACGCGGGCCACGTCCGGCCAACCAGGTTCGGCGACCTGCGCCCAGCTGCGGAACAGCACGCCGACACGCTAGTCGGCGGCCTTCGGCAGGCCCGGGCGCAGCTGCCACACGGTGGTGCGCTTCACCCGCACGGTCTCCAGCGCCGGCGGCACCGGCACGTCGTACACGGCCAGCTCGTCGAAGCGGTCCCTCGGCAGGAACGCCCGGCCGGGGTCACCCACGAGCACCCGCGCGCCGGCACGGGCGGCGCGGAGCAGGAACCGGAGCATCCGCCGGGCCATCGCCTCGCTGTAGAACACGTCACCGGCGAGCACCACCTCGGCGCCCCCGGCGTCGCCGTCGAGGATGTCGCCGAACTCGGCGTCGACGCGTACGCCGTTGGCCTCGGCGTTCAGCGCCACCGCGGCCACCGCGAGCTCGTCGACCTCGACGGCGCGGACGGCGGCCGCACCGGCCCGCGCGGCCGCGATGGCGACCAACCCGGAGCCGGAGGCCAGGTCGAGCACCCGGCGACCGGCGACCAGCTCGGGGTGGTCGGTCACATAGCGCGCCAGAGCCTGCCCGCCGGCCCAGGCGAACGCCCAGAACGGCGGTGGCCGGTCGGAGTGGAACTCACCCTCGGTCAGCTCCCAGAGCCCGATCGGCTCGTCCGCCTGGTGCAGCCGCACCTCGGGGACGAAGGCCACCGGGGCGAGCCGGGCGTGCAGCCGGACGAAGGTGGTGGTGAGCTCGGACACCGGCCGATTCTCTCCCGGCCGTCGTGGACGGCGTGTCGCGGGGGAGTGGTGACCGGTTCAGCACGGTGGGTGATAACCGGGGTCATCCTTGGCGGCCGGTGCCACAACGCCCGTCTGGCCGGGCCGCGTACCCGCTCCTAGCGTTCCGGTAGGGACGAGGAGGTCGTGGTGATGACGGTGCGGCGGTACGCGCTGCGGTGCGGGGTGGTGCTCGCCTGCCTGACCGGGGCGGTCCTCGCCCTGGCTGCGCCGGCGCAGGCCGCCTTCACGACCCGGCTGAGCGGCCTGCCCGAGCGGTTCACGGCGGGCGACGAGGTGCGGACGGTCTCCGCGGTGGTGTCGCGCACCGACGCGACGGGCGGTTGCGTGAAGGTGCGGTGGTCGCTGGTGCTCCGGGTGGAGGGCATCCGGCTGGACCAGGTGAGGCTCGACCGGGTGGAGGAGAGCGGGTCCTTCCCGCTGGAGGTGCGGACCGACGGCGAGGTGGCCCGGCTGACCGACCGCCAGTTCGACCCGGGCACCCTTTGCCCGGACCGTACGGTGACCGCCCGCTACCGGCTCGCGTTCGCCGAGGACGTGACGCGGGGCCGGGTCACGCTCGCCGCCGAGGCGTACGACGCGCGGCTGCGGCTGCTGGCCCGGCAGTCCGCGACCCGGACCGTGGTCGGGGTGCGGGCGGCGTCGCCCCGGCCGGAGCCGACACGGGCCACGCCGGAACCGACCGGTACGGCGACCGAACCGGACGACCCGGGAGCCGGGGAGGTCGAGGAGGAGGTCACGC
Organism: Micromonospora costi; assembly: GCF_003626655.1. Lineage (GTDB taxonomy): Bacteria > Actinomycetota > Actinomycetes > Mycobacteriales > Micromonosporaceae > Micromonospora > Micromonospora costi. The sequence continues at coordinate 788,329 of NZ_RBAN01000001.1, read as the reverse complement.
CGGCCGGCGAGCCGATCGCGGAGGCGCCGGTGGCGGATGCGGGCCGCCCGGTGTCCCGCTCGGGTGGCTTCGGCGCGGTGCAGGCCGCGTTCCTGCTCGGCGGGCTGCTCGTCTCGCTCGGGCTGAGCCTGCTGCTGCGCATGCGGCACCTCGTACGGGCCGACCGGCCCGACGAGGATCGGTCGGCCCCGGACGACCGGCTCTGGGGCCCGCCGGGCGGGTCGGCCTGGCGGCGACCGGCCCGGCGGTAGGACCGGGGCCCGGCCGGGTGGCCCGGCCCGGCGGGGACCGGCCCGGACCGGGGCCGGCGCCACGTGGCGCCGGCCCCGGCACCGGTCACTTCGAGAACGCCTGGAACTCGGCGATCCGGACCTGGTTGCGCGCCGGGCTGGCGGTCGCGCAGTCGGTCGTGGTGTTCGGGTCGTCGTCCTGCTCACCGGCGTACGCCGGCCCGCCCGTGCACTGGCTGTCCAGCACCACCAGCCGCAGGTGCGTGGCGAGGGTGGTGGGCACCTGGAACTCGCGCAGGTTGATGTCCCGGGTGTACGCCCGGTAGGCCCCGCCCGGGAACGCGTCGTCCGCGCTCGTGTAGATGCGCTGGAAGTGCGCCGGGTTAGCGCAGTCGGTGGTCTTCGCGTTGCAGGCCAGCACCGCGAACGACCGCAGCGAGCTGAGCGCGTTCTGGCTGCCGGTGTCGGCGTCGCCGCTGATCGCCGGCCGCAGCATGGCGCTCACGTTCACGCGCTTCACCACCTGCGGCGCGTCGCCCGGCAGCGCCACGGTGACCTGCTTGCCGGCCACCCCGTCCAGCGAGGCCCAGTTCGTGGCCTCGGTGTCGTCGGCGATCCGGTCCAGGTTGACGCCGTCGCCGCTGATCGTGGCACCGGACGCCGTCGACGCCAGGTTGCGGCTCATCCGCAGATCGATGTAGCCGTCGTGACCCGCCTTCGCCACCACGCTGAGCCGCTGGTGCCCGAAGCCGGGCGCCACGGCCAGCAGGTCGTACGTGCCGGCCACCATCTCGACGGTGTCCGGCAGCGGGGTCGCCGGGTCGGTGTCGGCGATCGGGGTGGCCCGCGCCTCGTACTCACCGACGTAGAGCCGGATCGGCGCCTCGGCGCTGTCACCCTTCGGCCGCAGCGTGAACGTGGCGTTGCCGCCGCGCGGCGACGCGAAGCTCGGCGTCGGGTCGGTGTCGGACGCGCCGTTGGTGACGGCGTCCCGGCCCATGCCCGAACGGGCGAACTCGGCCCAGATCAGGTCCTGGTTCGCCCCGCCGAAGCGGAGCTGGTCGGCGGTGAGCATGTTGTCGCGCATGTCGAGCATGCTCACCTGGCTCGCGGCCTGGAGCAGGAACGAGTCGAAGACCAGCTGCGACCAGCGCCGGTTGCCCGGGCACTCGTCGGCGGCCACCTTGCCCTGCGCGCACTCCAGCTGCCGCTGCGGCGTGCCGAGACCGTACCGCTTCACGAAGGCGGAGCGGACGCGGTAGTTGGTGGCTCCCCAGATCTCCCCGTCGGCGTGCACGGCCGGGCCGCCGGTGTTGTAGCCGACGTCGGAGTAGTTCAGCGGGCTGCGGCTGAGGTCGTAGTTGCGGATGCCGCTCACCAGGTTGCCGGTGACGTAGCCGCCCACGATGAACGGCGTCTCGCCCGGCGCGCGGAGACCGTGCTGGAACAGGTACTCGGTGGCGAGCAGGTCGCTCCACGACTCACCCATCGAGCCGCCCTGGTGGCCGCCGATCCCGCTGTCCGGGCCGGCGATCATCCGGTTGCTGATGGCGTGGGTGTACTCGTGCCCGATCACCGTCATGTCGTAGTCGCCGTCGACGCACGGCGGGTACGGCCCGCCGGCCTGCGGCTGCCACAGGTACATGTTGGTGGTCGGCGGCAGGCCGTCGCGTGGCGTGCCCTGGTTGGCGTTGTTGCGGTTGCCGCTCAGCGCGCCCTGCTGGGCGCGGCCCTGCTCGGCGTCGTTGCCCAGGCCGTTCGGGGTCAGGTTGACGGCCTGGAGGTTCCACGCCGACTCGGTGAAGCCCAGGTGGTACGCCCAGTCGTGCATCCGGTTGTGCATGGCGAAGAGGTTGCCGATCGCCGCGTCCGCGTCGTTGCGCTGCGCCGAGGTGAAGACGGACGGGTTGCACTTCGCCTGGTGCCACTGGTCGGTGAACGGGTACTCGTAGCGGCGCTCCGGGCTCGTGGTGGCGGGCACCATCGGCGAGCCGGCGCCCCAGGACACGACGGTGTTGGCGGAGTTGCCGCGGGAGCTGAACGTCGGCGTGTCGGTGGCCGCGTCGACGTCCCACGCGTTGCCGCTGGCCGGGTCACGGAAGGCGGCCACGCAGTTCGGCGCGGGGTCGCCGCACCAGCGGACCCGCGGGTCCTGCCCGGGGCCCAGGTCACGTGGCGGGGTGGCCGGGAAGACCGCCCAGCTCGGGTTGTCCGAGTCGAAGTCGACGAGGTCCTCACGGACCAGCACCTGACCGGTGATCCCGTCGACGTACGTGGTGAACGCCGCCGGATGGTCGGTGCTCGCCCCGATGAGCGTCACCTCGTACGCGCTGCGCGGTCCCTCCAGCGGGGTCGGCACGCCGACCTTCCGCACGCTGTGGCTGGCCACCGCCGAGGCGTCCAGCCCGGCGTCGGCGAGCGCGGCCTCGTACGCCTGCTCCTCGGTGAGGGTGGCCGGCGCCGGCGCCGCGGAGTCCCGGGACAGTGACGAGCTGACCGAGAGGACCGTGCCGCCGCTGACGGCGAGGGTGACCAGGCCGTCGTGACCGGCCGGCAGGTCGCCGAAGCGCTGCCGGAGGGTGACCACCGCGCCGCTGCCGATCGGGCGGACCAGGATCCGCTCCATGGCGGCGACCGCGTCGGCGTCCAGGCCGAAGAGATCCCGGTTGGCGGAGAGGTACGCGCGGGCCGCGGCCTCGGGGTCGGCGGGCAGGCCGGCCGCGAGCGGTGCGTCGCCGGGGCCGAGCGCGTGCGGCGTGCCCAGCTTGTTCCACCGCACGTCCGGGTCGGCCTTGCGGGCGAGCCCGCGCTGGCGGGCGTCCGGCGCGGCGCTGCCGGCGCGGTTGTCGACGTCGGCGTGCTCGTGCTGCCCCTCGGCGAACGGGCCGGAGCGGCGCTCCGCCGACGGGTCGCCGGCCGGTGCCGCGGCGCTGACACCGGTGGGCAGCAGCGCGGCGACCACCGCGGTTGCCGCCAGGACGGGGATGAGCCGGCCTCGGCGCCGGCTCATCGAGAGTGACCACCTCGGGTGTGGCACAGGACCTCCTCGTGGGAGCGGATCGGCCGGCGCTCCGCCGGCCCGCGCAGCATCGTGATGCATGCGCATCTGTGGATACCAGGGGAAATAGACGCCGGCAAGGCCCGAAGCAGAGTGTCGGTCCTTTCAGGCCGGTGTCCCTCGGTCCAGCGTCCGTCGATCCGGTGTCCGTTGGTCCGGTAAAGGAGTCGGACCCGGCCGGCGTCTCGTGTGGTCCGCCGCCGGCTCGACCGACCCGCCGGTCAGTCGGGTACGGTCGGGTCCGGGCTCGGCTCCCCCGGGCTCGATACCGGCTCGGTCAGTCCAGGACGGCCGGGTCCACGCCCAGCTCCCGGGCGGTGACGAGGCGTACCCACTCGGTGAACTGCCGTCGCGAGATCACGCGGTCGTGCACCGCGAGCTGCACGGCGAGCCCGTCCATCACGGCGCTGATCCGCCAGGCGGCCCCGACCGGGTCGGCGCACTCGAACGTGCCGTCGGCCACGCCGTCGGCGATGACCGAGGCCAGGTCCTCCCGCCAGCGCAGGTCCAGCCGGCGCGAGACCCGCTCCAACTCCGGCGTACGCAGGGACTCGGACCAGCCGTCGATCCACATGGACCAGGAGGTCGGGCGCCCAGCGGGGGTGTAGAGCTTCAGGATCCGCCGCAGCTTGGTCAGCGGGGGCGCGGGGGAGCGGATCACCGCGTCGAGGCGGGCCAGATCCTGCTCCACCGCATGCTCGAAGGCCATGGCGACCAGCCGTTCCTTCGTGGCGAAGTGGTAGAAGACCAGTGCCTGGCTCACTCCCGCGGCCTGGGCGACGTCGGCCGTCCGGGTGTTGGCCAGACCGCGTTCCGCGATCACGTCACAGGCGGTGCGCAGCAGGGCATCCAGGCGGATCTCGGCCGCACGTCTCGTCACGCCCGTTACCGTAACCCATGGGGACGAACACGGGCAGTTACGGTCGAGCCCTGACTGGGCCGACGGACAGTCGGAAGCCGGACACTTCCCGGTGTTCCGGCCGGTGTGGCGACTCCGGACGTGAGTCCCGGCACCCGTTCAGGCCAGGCTCCTAGGAAGCTCCGGCGGGTGTGGTGCCCGACCCCCTGCCCTAGCGCATGATCGACTCCACTTCCTGGATCTCGCGGTGTAGACCCCACCCGGACACCGCGAGATCCCGCAACCCGAGTCGATCACTCGCCGGGCGCCTCCGGGAACCGGTCGGAACGGGACAGGGACGCGCCGACAGGGCACCCCGAGTTGGCAACCGTTCACCGGCTCGGCTAGAGTTCTCATCCGTCACCGGGGAACGCCGGTGACATGCGGACGTAGCGCAGTTGGTAGCGCATCACCTTGCCAAGGTGAGGGTCGCGGGTTCGAGTCCCGTCGTCCGCTCGGAGCTGCCGCCACGCATGACGGGGGCAACCTCGGTGGGGTGGCCGAGAGGCGAGGCAACGGCCTGCAAAGCCGTGTACGCGGGTTCAAATCCCGTCCCCACCTCGGCAAGACAACACAGACCCGGGCGATTGGCGCAGTGGGAGCGCGCTTCCTTGACACGGAAGAGGTCACTGGTTCAAACCCAGTATCGCCCACCAGAAAGCGGCAGCTGACGGGCCCGCCACCAGGAGACTGGTGACGGGCCTTCGTCGTTTTCCCTGCGATCTGTTGCGGCGGCGGGACCGTCGGTGGCGACATCACGAAATACGACGTTTTGCGATTCGCGTGGGTCGTCGTATTTGTTTTTGAGAAGCTCATCAATTCGTGGTGTCGCGGTTGCCGTGAGATTCTTCACGGCCCGGTCCGCTTCCCGGGCGGCAACCATTCCAGCGAGATCGATACCGCTCGGTCGTAGCCGGGCCGAGGAAGCGGCGGATTCCCTTTGGTCACACCGAAATCGCCGCGACCCGGCACCGTAGGACCTGGTTCCGCCCAGGTCTCACGCCCGCCGCGATCCGCGCGACGTCGTCGTTCCCGCGGGCAGTGGGGCCATCTCGGCGCGCTTTATTCTGAGCCCGGGGCAGTGTCCGCGGTTCTTCCGTAAACGACGGTGAGAACACCATGGCGGCCCGCCGAACGCTCACGGGGAGGGCACAAAAACGATGACGGGTCCGGCCACGCGGGAGTGGGACGGCATGACGATCCCGGCCGCCGGCACATACACGCTCGACCAGGCGCACAAGCGGATCGGTTTCGTGGGCCGGCACATGATGGTCAGCCCGGTGCGCGGCGAGTTCACCGAGGCCGACGCCCAGATCGTGGTGGCCGAGGATCCCGTGCGCTCGTCGGTGACGGCCACCATCCGGGCGGCGAGCATCGTGACCGCGCACCACGACCGTGACGTCCACCTGCGCAGCCCCGACTTCCTCGACGTGGAGCGCTACCCGACCCTCGAATACCGCAGCACGGGCCTGGTCCAGCAGGCCGAGACCGACCCCATCTTCTACTGGGCCCGGCTGCGCAGCAGCAACCGGCTGTCGCGCCGCGGGGTCGAGTCGCCGCGGCAGACCCGGACCTCGGGCCGGTTCGTGCTGAACGGGGAGCTGACGATCAAGGACATCACCCGACCGGTGGATCTCCAGGTGGAGTTCGGCGGCGCCCGCCGCGACCCCTCGGGGCAGGACATCTTCGGGTTCACGGCGACGGCCGAGATCGAGCGGGAGGACTACGGCCTGCTCTGGAACGTCGCGCTGGAGGGTGGCGGCGTCCTGGTCGGCAAGAACGTACGCATCGAGATCGCCGGCGAGGCCATCCGCCAGTCCTGACCCGTACCGCCGGTTCCGGGCACCCCGGGCGGCCCGGACCGCCTGGCACAATCGCCGCCATGGCCGCTCCCGATCTGGTCCTGGTGCTGCGTTACCGCAAGGCGGTGACGTACGGCTTCCACGTCCTGCTCGGCGCCCTCGAACAGCACGAGACGGGCACCCGGTACGAGGTGCGGTTCGGCGAGACGCCGGAGGCGACCGCGGCGCACGTCCGGGCGGCCCTCGATGCGTCGGCGGCACGGGTGCTGGTGCTCTGGTCCTTCTACTCGCCGGACGCGGACGCGCTGGCCGGGGAACTGGCACAGATCCGCGCCCTGGCCGACGCCCCGAACGTCACGCACGTCGCGGGAGGGGTGCACGCGACCGCCGAGCCGGTGCGGACGCTGGACGCCGGCTGGGACGTGGCGGCGGTGGGAGAGGGCGAGACCACCCTGCTGCGCCTCGTCGACGCCGCGGGGGACCCGGCCGGCATCCCCGGGCTCGCCTACCGCGACGCGACCGGGGCGCTCGTCCGGACGGGTCGCCCGCCGCGGCGGCCGCTGGACGACTTCCGTGGCTTCTCCCTGCGGTGGGACCGGTTCAACGCGTTGGAGATCACCCGCGGCTGCGTCTTCTCGTGCCGGTTCTGCCAGACCCCGTTCATGTTCTCCGCGAAGTTCCGGCACCGCAGTGTGGCGAACGTCCGGTGGCACGTCGACGCCATGCGCCGGCGGGGCCTGCGGGACGTCCGGTTCATCACCCCCACGGCCCTGTCCTACGGCAGTCAGGACGACGAACCGAACCTCGACGCGGTGGAGGAGCTGCTGGCCACGTGCCGGGAGGGGATCGGCCCGAACGGCCGGGTCTTCTTCGGCTCGTTCCCCAGCGAGATCCGTCCCGAGCACGTCTCCCGGGAGGCGCTGCGGCTGGTCAAGCGGTACTGCGCGAACAACAACATCATCGTGGGCGCGCAGTCCGGCTCGGACCGGGTGCTCGACGCGGCCAAGCGCGGGCACGGCGTCGAGGAGGTGCGACGCGCGGTGCGGCTCGGCGTCGAGGAGGGCTTCCGGATCAACGTCGACATGATCTTCGGCATGCCGGGCGAGAACCAGGCCGACGTGGACGCCTCCCTCGGGCTCGCCCGGGAACTCGCCGACCTCGGCGCCCGCATCCACGCGCACACCTTCATGCCCCTGCCCGGTACGCCCTGGCGGGACGCGCCGCCGGGCGACGTCGCCCCGGAGACGATCAGCGAGGTGGACCGGCTCTCGCAGCGCGGCGCGCTCTACGGGCACTGGCAGAGGCAGCGGGACCACGCGGCGCGGCTGGCCGCGGCCGCCGAGGCGTACCCGAGACCCGGCCGCAGCCGCACCATCCTCCCGGTCACGGAGCGCTGAGCCCCGCGGCCGGCTTCAGCGGGCGGCGGAGAGCAGCGCGTCGGCGACGTCGGTCCGGGCGCTGAGCAGCGACCGGCCCCGCCGGTGCGTCACCACCAGCCCGGCGGCGCGTAGCGCGGTGAGGTGCTGGGACACCCCGCCGGCCGACATGCCGGTGCGCCGGGCCAGCTCGGTGGTGCTCAGCGGTGCCCCCAGCTCGGCGAGTAGCCGGGCCCGGCCGCGGCCGATCACCGCGGCCAGCGCGTCCGGTACGCCGGCGGGTTGTTCCCAGAGCGCGCCGATCCCGCGGGCCGGATAGGCGAGCTGCGGCGCGTCCCCGGCGGAGATGCTCAGCACGGACGGCCACACGAAGACCGACGGGACGAGCACGAGGCCGGGGCCGTCCGGCACGTCCGGTGCGAGGCAGTGCCGCTGGGCGATCAGCAGCGTGTCGTCCTCCCAGCGGACCTGCTGGTGCAGGCCGTTGAGCAGGCCGGCGGCGCCGTCCTCGGCGAGATGGCGGCCGCGGGCCGCGATGTCGGCGTCGAGCAGCAGCCGGATCCGCGGCCAGTCGGGTGCGAGGGCGATCCGCCAGTACGCCTCGATCTCCGCGGCCAGCCGCCGGAGCCCGGCCTCCGGGTCGGCGTGCAGGGCGGCGACGGCGGGGCCCCGCCCGCCCGGGTAGAGGTCCAGGTGCGCGCGGACGGTGTCGGGCGGGGTGGCGCGCAGGACGGCCAGCTCGGCGGCCAGGTCCGGGTTGAGGCCCGCGGGCGGTGGGGTGAGGAAGTCCGGGAGGTAGCCGGGCGGTGCCGGGACGAGGTGCCAGAGCAGGCCGCCGTCCGGGCCGACCAACCCGGCCTCGGCCAGCCGTGGGCGCACGCGGCGTGCCCACGGCAGGTGGACGGCGTGGTCGCCGGTGTCGCGCAGGACCCGGATGCTCGCCGCGACCTCCCACAGGCAGGAGACGGCGAACCGGATGCGGGCCACGGCGCCCGCCGACAGGCCGATGGCGACCATGCGTACCCCCGGTGGATTCAGCTGAGACTGAAACAGTACTGCCGCGGCGGGTGGGGCCCGAGACTTGCCGCGTGAGCGAACAGAACACCCGAGCCGAACTCTTCCGATCCCTGCACGTCCCCGGGACGCCGCTGGTCCTCGTCAACGCCTGGGACGCCGCTAGCGCCCGGATCGTGGCGGCCGCCGGGGCCCGCGCGGTGGCCACCACCAGCGCGGGTGTCTCCTGGAGCCTGGGCGCCCCCGACGGGGACACCCTCGGCCGCGACGCGGCCGTCGACCTCGTGCGCCGCGTCGCCGCCTCGGTGTCGCAGCCGGTGAGCGCGGACGTCGAGTCCGGGTACGGCGCCACGCCGGCGGAGGTCGCCGAGACGATCCGCGCGGTGATCGCCGCCGGAGCCGTCGGCGTGAACGTGGAGGACGCCGCGCGTGACGCCGGGGCGCCGCTGCGGGACGTAACCGACCAGTGCGCCCGCATCGCCGCGGCGCGGGCGGCGGCCGACGCGGCCGGGGTGCCGCTCTTCCTGAACGCCCGGATCGACACGTTCCTGACCGGCGCGGGCGGTGTCGACGAGACCGTGACCCGGGCGACCGCGTACGTGGCGGCCGGCGCGGACGGCGTCTTCGTGCCCGGAGCGGTCGACCCGGCGGCCGTCCGGACCCTGGTCGAGCGCGTACCGGCGCCGCTGAACGTCATGGCGGGGCCGGGCGCCCCGACGGTGTCCGAGCTGGCCGCGCTGGGGGTGGCCCGGGTGAGTCTCGGCTCGGCGGTGGCCGAGGCCGCGTACACGGTGGCCCGGCGGGCCGCCGACGAGGCGTTCGGCGCCGGGACCTACCGGGCGCTGGCGGACGCGATGGACTACGGGACGCTCAACGCGCTGATGGGCTGACGCGGGAGCGGAAGCGGGCCGGCCACCTCGGGTGAGGTGGCCGGCCCGTGGCCGCGCGGGGACGCGCGACCGGTCAGCTTCGCCGCCCGGCTGCCGTGCGTGGTGTCACAGCGGCGGGGCGACGTCCCGGCGCTCCTCGACCCGGCGGTACTCCACCGGCTCCTCGACCCGGCGGTATTCGACCGGCTCGCCCGTGGTGACCACCTCGCGACGGCGACGGCCCCAGATGAGCGTCGTCATGATGAGGCCGAGCACGCCGACCGCCATCAGGATCCAGCCCACGACGTCGAGGTCGAGCCCGCCGAGGTTCGCGTTGAGCGCGAAGGTGAGGATCGCGCCGACCGCGATCAGGAAGATGCTCGTTCCGATACCCACGACAGCCTCCTTGTCCTCCGTGTGGTGCGCTGTCGAGGGACCTCTGTACCCAGCCGCGTCGTGGCGCAACCCTGCGGCCGCCGGGTCCCGCACCGGGCGATCTTGGCATCGGGTAGAGTTCACCCGTCGCCGGCGCACGCTGGCGGTGTGCGGACGTAGCGCAGTTGGTAGCGCATCACCTTGCCAAGGTGAGGGTCGCGGGTTCGAGTCCCGTCGTCCGCTCGCGATCCGCCCCGGTGGATGCCCGACGATCCGGGCCCCGGGCGGTCACCACGGGCGATTGGCGCAGTGGGAGCGCGCTTCCTTGACACGGAAGAGGTCACTGGTTCAAACCCAGTATCGCCCACCAGGTATCCGAGCAGGTCGGCGGCCGTTCTCGCGGGAGACCGCCGGAACGGCCGTGGCCCTCCCGACGGGAGGGCCACGGCTTTTCTGTCGCGGACGTCAGGGCACGATCCGGACCGGCCCGCACCCGAAGAAGCTGAAGCTGCCGGCCGCGGTGGTGAATGTGCCGACGAGGCAGCCCTCCGTGTCGTCGGGTGTGAAGCCGCCCTCGCTGGCGCGGAAGTGCAGCACCGCGTCGAGGTCGGCGTCCCGGGTGCGCTCGTCCAGCTCGTAGCTGCGTTCGTCGTGCCGCCGGCCGTGCGTCTCCGCGCCACCACCGCCGCCGAGCACCACCGCCCGGTCACCGAAGCGGGCCGTCGTCGCGACGATCGTCGTGGCGTCGAAGGCGAGCGGGTTGCCGTACTCACCCGCTGCCGTCGTCAGCACCGCCAGGGGCACGGTGTCGCCGCCGGCGCCCAGGTTGATGCTGTTCGGGTCGCCTCCGGGTTTGATGTTGACGGTCACCGGGACCGCGCAGTCGACGGTGTGGGTGGTGGAGCGGGTGTTGTTCCCCGGCACCAGGTCGACGTCGGCCGCGTGGACGGTCGCCACCGTCGAGGTGAAGGTGACGGTCCGCAGGCCGGGTGCGTCGCACCGTACGGTCCACTGGTCGGTGTCGGTGACGTCGGCGCCCACGGCGACGCCGGTCAGGGTGGCCGTCTGCGAGGCCGGTGTGACCGTGAGGCCCGGGCCGGCCACCGCGGTTGTGGTGAGCCCGGCGTCCGCCGGCCCGTCGGGGCCGTTGTTCGTGACGACGGTGGTGACCGCGATCGTCGCCTCCTGGCCGACGAGGCCGATCGGGGGAGCGGTGGTCACGCCGACCGCCTCGACCGCGAGGTCCGCCCGGAGGCAGTCCTCGTCGTCGGGGTGGGCGAGGCAGAACTCGTGGATGGCGTCGGTGAGGTCGGCCCGTACGATCTCGTCCTCGGCGGCGATGTCCGTGACGACGATGGTGGTCGCGTCCCGGTCGAACGGGGCGATCCAGCGTCCCTTCGCCTGCGGGTTGAGCCGGCGGGTCTCGCCTCCCGCGACGTCCTCGCCCAGCTCCCACATGGGGTGCCAGTCGTGGAAGGTCTGGATCAGGTCGCCGGTCTCGCCGAGAACGTCCACCTTGGACAGGGGCGGTGCGCCGAGGTGCGAGGGCGCGCGTTCGTCGACCACCTCGACGTCGGTGACGGTCGCGTTGGGGCGGCCGTTGAACGCTACCCGTACGACGATCGACTTGGTCTCGTCGGCCGCCGCGTCGGCGACGAAGTCGGGGATCGGTTCGAGCGCCGGGTCGTTGCCCGGCTCGGAGAGCGCCGGGCCGCCGGCCCACAGGGCCCCGCCGACGGCGAGGGGGAGCAGCCACCACGCGAGGCGGCGTCGGTTCGGTGTCATGCGCATCGTCCTTCTCCCCTCAGCACTTCGCGCCGCGGCACTCGGCGAAGTACCACTCGATGCGTCTGATGTCCGCCGCCTGGGCGGTGGTGTTGTCCACCATCAGGTCGTTCGAGGCCGGGTCGGAGACCGACCAGTCGAAGTCGTCCCAGTTCTCGATCTCCTCTTCGAACTCCCGGCAGTCCGCGGCGGTCCGGCCCAGGTTCGGGGCGTCCTCGGCGCAGTCCTCGGGCTCCTCATAGACGTTCGGGAAGACGTCCTGCTGGTAGTAGCCGCCGTCGCAGCAGTACTCGTCGGCGAGCCCGAACGGGCGGTGCCCCGACTCGTGGCGTACGACGGCGAAGTCGTTGTTCTCGCCCGAGAAGACGTTCGAGCCGCCCATGGCACAGTCCCGGAACGAGTCGACGTGCACCACCATGACGCTGTCGGCCCACCCGGAGTCGGGCACCACGTGGTCGCAGCCGTCCTCGGCCGGATCCGCCTGGCCGGTGCCCACCTGGAGCCAGAAGTTCAACGCGTCCTGATGTACGAGGAACCGGTCGTAGCTGTAGAACGAGTTGTAGATGATCTGCTGGACGTCCGCCTGGAACTGCGGGTCGCTGGCGCCGCTGTAGTCGTCGGCGTCGCCCACGAACACCCAGTCGACCCGGCTGTAGGTGCTGCCGGTGTAGAGCACCGGCACCTCGTCGCCGGCTCCGGACGTCACCGCCACCGACCGCCACCCCGTGAAGATGGGGACGCCGCCGTCGATGCCGCGGCACCCGTAGCTGAAGCTGCCGCCGCCGGAGACGGTGTGGTTGTACGTCAGGGTGAGCGAGTTGCTCGTGGCCACCTTCGGGCCGCCGCGCTCGTTGACCCAGATCTCCAGCGTGTCGGCGCGGGTCGGGGCGAGGGCGCCGTCGAGGAACTCCGCGGTGATGGTGACGGTGTCGCCGACCTTCGGGAAGAGCGGCGTGTGCATGCAGCGGATCCGGATGCCGGGCGCGGCCGGCGGTTCGGTGACCTCGACCCGCAGGCGGACGGAGGCCGACTCGTCCGGCGTGCCGGTGCTGGTGAACACGCCGCAGGCGCCGTTCAGGTCGCCGGTCACGGTGCAGGCGTTGAGGTCGAGCGTGAAGCTGAGCGACTGGTCGGTGTCGTCGTCGTTGTCGGTCGGGTCGTCCGGGTCGTCTCCGTCGGGGTCGAGGTCGGCGAGGTCGTCGTCGAAGCGCAGGAAGCCGTCCTCGTCGCGGATCTCCAGGTAGATGGGGACGGTGCCGCTGGACAGGGCGACCTGCTTGGAGAACTCCCAGTTCGGCTCGATGGTGTAGGTGTCCTCGAACGGGTCGCTCGCCGGGGTGTCCTCGTTGTTGAACGACTCGCCGGCGATCTCGACGTAGCTGTAGAAGTCGGGGTCCTCCCCGAAGTCGTGGCCCTCGACGCGTTCGACGGTCACGCGGACCGTCATGTTGAGATCGGCCGCTGCCGCCGGGCTGCTCAGCACGAGGACGGGCAGCATCGCGCTGACGAGAACCGGAACGATGGGTATCCCCGTGAGACGTCGTCGCCAGCCCCCACGGGACTCGGCGGTGTACACCGGTGTGCTCATGCGAACCTCATTCGCGCGGGCAGCCCGGAGGGGTGGGGACGGGCTGTCGGTGGTGGGAATTGCCTGGTCGGGACGCCCAGGCTGGTCGCAGCGTATGCGGTGGGTAATCGGTGTACGCCGTACAGTCAGCTAGTCGATAGATGGCCGGACGCCGGGTCGCCGCGCGGCCCGGGTGTGCAGGGCGGCGCGCAGGGCCGGCCCGAAGACGCGCCGCACCTCGGCCGAGGGCAGGGCGGCCACGGGGCGGACCGGGTTCAGGTAGCGGGTGAAGATCACGCCGCCGAGTACGCCGACGGCCGCCGTGGCCCGCTCGGTCGCGTCCGGACCGCCGAGAAATTCAGCGATGCGGACGACCAGCTCACTTTCCAGGTAGCCGCGCAGGGCGCGCATCGCGTCGTCGTCCTGCAACGCCATCCGGTTCTCGGTGGGCGCCGTGGCGTCCCACAGTGTCGTGACGGCGTTGAGGAGCCGGTCGGCGAGGCCGGCCGGATCGCCGCGCAGGGCCTGGTCGAGGGCGGCGGGGTCGACGCAGAACAGGTTCAGCGCCTGCCCGAATAGGCCGCGTTTGGAGCCGAAGTGGTAGGTGATGAGGGCCGAGTCGACGCCCGCCCGGCCGGCGATCGCGCGGACCGTCGTGCCCTGGTAGCCGTGTGCGAGGAAGAGTGCCCGGGCCGCTTCGACGAGGCGTGCCTTCGTGTCGGGGTTGCCGCGGGGACGACCCCGCGTCTTATTCAGCACAGTTGAATTCTGTGCTCCGTCCGCGGCACCGTCAACGTCACGAACCGCGAGAAGGAGTACAGGACATGCGTACCGTCGTCTTCGGCGCCACCGGCCCCACCGGCCGCCAGGTCACCGAGCAGGCCCTGGCCGCCGGCCACGAGGTCGTCGCCGTCACTCGGCGCCCCGGCGCCGTCGCGCCCCGCCCCGGCCTCACCGTGGTCACCGCCGACGCCCTCGACGCCGACGCCGTCGACCGGGCGGTGGCCGGCAGCGACGCCGTCCTGGCGAGCCTGGGCGTACCGCTCTCACCCCGGCCGATCACCGTCTATTCACGGGGCAACGCCACCATCGTCGCCGCGATGCATCGGCACGGTGTGAAACGGCTGGTCACGGTCAGCTCCAGCGTCCTGGATCCGAGGTGGCGTCCGACCGGCGAGTTCTTCTTCAACACCGTCATGGATCCGTTGGTGAACCGGAGGTTCGGTCGCACCGCGCACGAGGACATGCGCCGCATGGAGGCCGTCGTCCGGGACAGCGGTCTCGACTGGACGATCGCCCGGCCGTCCGGCCTCTTCGATCACCACAGCGTGACCCGTTACCGCGCCGCGGAGGACGTGGCCGACGGGCTGTTCACGGCCCGGTCCGACCTGGCGGCGAGCATGGTGGCCCAGTTGACCGACGACCGGTTCGTGCGCCGCGCGATGGCCGTGATCACCACCGACGTCCGGCCCCGCATCCTCGGCCTTCTCTGGCGCGAGGTGGTGGCGAAGAAGAAGTGACCCGAGAGTTCTGCCCTGGGCAGATCCGCTGACCGTGAACATCGACCGGTCCGGGGCGACCCGACCGGCACAGTGGAGCGCATGAGACTGCTGGTGCTGGGCGGTACGGGATTCGTCGGCGGAACCACGGTGGCCGAGGCGGTGCGCCGCGGCTGGTCGGTGACGGTGTTCAACAGGGGGCTGCACGGCGGCACCCCGGAGGGCGTACGCCGGCTGCGGGGTGACCGGACGGCGCCCGGCGGCCTCGACGCGCTGGCCGGCGGAGAGTGGGACCTCGTGGTCGACACCTGGGACGGCGCGCCGCGCGCGGCCCTCGACGCGGCGCGCGCGCTCGCCGACTCGGTGGGTCACTACGTCTACGTGTCCAGCGGGTCGGTGTACGCCGAACCGGTCGAGCCGGGCTCGGCCGAGGACGCGCCCGTCGTCGAGGCCGCCGCCGACGACGGGGACGGCGACTACCCGCGCAACAAGGCGGGCGCCGAGCGGGCCGTCCGCGCGGTGTTCGGCGAGCGGGCGCTGCTGGCCCGGGCCGGGCTGATCCTCGGGCCGGGCGAGGACATCGGCCGGCTGCCGTGGTGGCTCACGCGGATCGCCCGCGGCGGGGACGTGCTGGCACCCGGCCCGGCCGACCTGCCCGTGCAGTACGTCGACGTGCGCGACCTGGCGAGCTGGCTGCTCGACGCGGGCGGGCGGGGGCTCGGCGGCGCGTACAACGTGGTGAGCCGGACCGGCCACGCCACCATGGGCGGAGTGCTGGACGCGTGCGTGGCGGCGACCGGATCGACCGCCCGGCTGTGCTGGACGCCGCCGGAGCCGCTGCTCGCCGCCGGGGTGACGCCGTGGAACGACCTGCCGATCTGGATACCGCTCGGGCACGAGTACCGGTGGTTGCAGGAGCGCGACGTCGAGCGCGCGTACGCCGAGGGGCTGACCTGCCGGCCGGTGACCGGGACGGTCGAGGACACCTGGCGGTGGTTGCGGGACGTGGGCGGCGTGCCGCCGCGCGCGGGCCGCCCGGCGCGGGCCCCGGTCGGCCTGGACCCGGCCCGGGAGGCCGCCCTGCTCGCCGCCGCGGCGGCCTGACCCCTGCCGCGGTCGCGGGGGCGCCGTCCCTGCGGTGGCGGGTGGTGGGCCGACCGACGGGGGCGGCCCACCGCGCGGCCTCGCCCGGCCCGCGTCACCACCGGACGACGAACGCCGGCGGCCGGGCGCGGGATCAGCCGACGGCGTCGGCCCGGCCGCGGTAGGCACGCGGCGACAGGCCGGTGGTGCGCTTGAAAGCCACGCTGAGCGCGCTCTCCGAGCCGTAGCCGACCGCGCGGGCGACGCTGGCCAGGGTCTCGTCGCTGCGGCGGATCCGGTCGGCGGCCAGTTCGATCCGCCAGCCGGTGAGGTACTCCAACGGGCCCCGACCGACGACCTCCCGGAACCGCGCGGCCAGCGTGGAGCGGGAGACCGCGGCGACCCGGGCCAGCTCCGCGACGGTCCAGGGCTGGGCGGGGTGGGCGTGCATGGCCCGCAGCGCCGGGGCGACCACCGGGTCGGCCAGGCCGGCGAGCCACCCGGCGCCGCCGGTCCGGGCGAGATGCAGGCGCAGGATCCGGATGAGCATGACCATTGCGAGGTGCTCGGCGACCAGCGTGCCGCCGGGCGACGCGGCCCGCAGCTCGGTGTCGATCTCGCCGACCGCCCAGCGCACCGTCGCGGCCTCCGGGGTGGCGGCGGGCACGTGGACGACCGGCGGCAGGGCGTCGAGGAGCAGGGCCCGGGCGCGCCCGGTGAAGGTGAAGGCGCCGCCGATGAGGAACACGTCGTCGCCGTCGCCGGCGCGGGCCACGCCGTCGACGGCCTCCCAGAAGATCGGCGCGGCCGGCTCGGGCGGGGTGTCCGGGTCGCTGGCCAGGGTGAACGGCAGGGGACGGGTCAGCAGGTAACAGTCACCCTCGGCGAGGGGCACCGGCTCGGGCACGCCGTCGACCCGCAGCAGGCAGCTGCCCCGCCGTACGGCGTTGAACTTGACGCCGGTCGGCGGGTCGAAGCGGACCGCCCAGCGCCCCCCGGCCGCCAGCGCGGCGGACAGGCGGCTGGTCGCGCCGACCAGCGCGAGCACGTCCTCCAAGGGATCCACGCACCGTCCTCCTGGACGCTCGCTAAAGAGTTGTGGATCCTAGACTACAGCCAGTCCGGGACATCGTTCGTAGCGTGGTTGCCATGACCACCGAGACACCACGGCTGACCACCCCGTTCACCGCCCGCACCACCGCCGCCGAGATCCTCGACGGCGTCGACCTCACCGGCCGCCGGATGATCGTCACCGGCGGCGCGTCCGGCATCGGCACCGAGACCGTTCGCGCGCTGGCCCGGGCCGGGGCCGACGTCACCGTCGCCACCCGCGACCCGTCGAAGGCCGACGGCCTGGTGGCCGAGTTCGCCGGGCCGGGCCCCGGCGTCGTCCGGGCGGCCGCGCTCGACCTGGCCGACCTGGCCTCCGTCGACGCCTTCGTCACGGCCTGGCAGGGGCCGCTGCACGCGCTCGTCGCCAACGCCGGGATCATGGCGGTCCCGACTCGGCAGCTCACCCCGCAGGGCTGGGAACTTCAGCTCGGCACCAACTACCTCGGCCACTTCGCGCTCGTCCGGGGCCTGCACGACAACCTGCGCGCCGCCGGTTCGGCCCGCGTGGTGATCGTCAGCTCCGGGGCGCACCTGCGGGAGCCGTTCGACTTCGACGACCCGCAGTTCGCGCGGCAGCCGTACGAGCCGTGGTCGGCGTACGGCCGGTCGAAGAGCGCGGACATCCTGCTCGCCGTGGGCATCGCCCGGCGTTGGGCCGGCGACGGCATCACCGCCAACGCGCTCAACCCCGGCTACATCCACACCAACCTCCAGCGGCACATGACCGACGAGACCCTGCGCGCGTTCGGGGTGTTGGACGAGGCGGGCAACCGGATCGACCTGCCCTACTACAAGACGCCGGCCCAGGGCGCGGCGACGTCGGTGCTGCTGGCCGCGTCGCCGCTGGTCGAGGGGGTCACCGGACGGTACTTCTCGGACAACCAGGACCAGGAGGTGGCCGACGGCCCGGAGCCCACGGTCGGGGTGGCCGCGCACGCGGTGGACCCGGCCGCGGCGGACCGGCTCTGGGCGTACGCGGAGGAGGCGCTCGCGTCCCGCTGACAGGCGGCGGCGCGGGCCGGGGCCCCGCGGACCGGCGGGTCCCGCCGGTCGGCGGGACCCGCCCGCGCCGGCTCAGGAGCGCGGCACCGGCAGGTCGAGCACCTCGTCGACGGGCCGGCGCGGGGTGGGGCGGCCGGGCTGGCCGTACCCGAGGCGCAGCACCATCTGCGGGGTGCCGAACCGGCCCAGCGACAGGCGCAACTGGTCCCGCGCCGACGGCACCTCGATCGCCTGCGAGAGCATCGACGCGCTCAGGCCGGCGTCCGTGGCGGTGAGCAGCACCCGCTGCAGGGCCTGCCCCGCGACCACCTGGTCGACCGCCGTGTTGCCGGCCGAACCGAGCACCGCCACCAGCGGTTCCGGCTCGAAGTCGCGGCCGGGCGCCCGGTCCCGCCCACCGAAGCCGCGCGCGGGGAGCAGGTCGTGCGGCTCGTTCCGGGGCCCGCCCGCGGCGGCCGGCACCCCGTCGGGAGCGGGAGTGGAACGCACCCACTCGTCGCGTTCGGCCCGGCGGTTCGGGTCGCGTTCGAGCACCCGGTGGGCGCCACGGGCGATCTCGGCGAACGCGGCCACCGCCCCGACCCCGATCAGCAGCTCCAGCCAGCACTGCTCGGCGCGGGCCGCCTCGGCGAGCCGCCACCGGGCGTCGGCGGGCACCGGGTCCGGCCAGAACGGCGCGCGGTTGCTGAACCGGCGGGGGATGGCCGCGTACAGGGACTCCTCCGCCGGTGTGGGGCGGCGCGGCATGTCGGGCCGCAGCCGGGCCAGCAGGTCGGGCTCGGCCGGGTCGGGGCGCAGCCGCACCGAGGCCGGAGCGCCGGCCACGGCGAACGCGAGCCGCAGGTTGAACAGCGCGGCGCCGCACGCGATGCGGACGCCCCACCCGCTCGGATCGGTCATCGGCAGCCGGCGGGCCGGGTCGGCCAGCACCTCGACGGCGCCGTCGCGCAGCCGGAACCGCCACGGCTGCGTGTTGTGCAGGGAGGGCGCGCGGACGGCGGCGCTGGCGGCGGCGCGCAGCTGTGCGGCGCTGTAGCCGGTCTCCATGGCGGTGCTCCTTCGCAGCTCGTCGAGCTGTCGGGCCGGGTGCCCCGGTGGTACGCCGGCCCGGTGGTACCTCTCCACGGTGCCTTCCCGGTACCGGCGGCGCGCAGGGCCGGACGTCCCGACCAGCCGGGACCGACGGGCCCCGGGCGGGCCGGCGGCACCCACGCTCCGGCGGCGTGCGGCGTGTCCCACGCCGGCGGGCGGGCCGCCCCTGTCGGGACCTTCGGCCCGTGTGGGAGTCGGCCTACGGGGGGTAGAAAGTAGGGATGATCCGGGTGTTCCTGCTCGACGACCACGAGGTCGTCCGTCGTGGCCTTGCCGACCTGTTGACCAGCAGCGGCGACATCGAGGTGGTCGGTGAGTCCGGCTCCGCGCAGGAGGCGGCCCGGCGCATCCCCGCGCTGCGGCCGGACGTGGCGATCCTCGACGCCCGGCTGCCCGACGGCAACGGCATCGACGTGTGCCGGGACGTGCGCGCGGTGGACTCCGGCATCAAGGGGCTGATCCTCACCTCGTACGAGGACGACGAGGCGCTGTTCGCCGCGATCATGGCGGGCGCGTCCGGGTACGTGCTCAAGCAGATCCGCGGCACCGACCTGGTCGACGCGGTACGCCGGGTGGCTGCCGGCCAGTCGCTGCTCGATCCGGCGATCACCACCCGGGTGCTGGAGCGCATCCGCAGCGGGGTGGAGCAGCCGCGCGAACTCGCGTCCCTCACCGACCAGGAGCGGCGCATCCTGGAGTACGTGGCCGAGGGCCTCACCAACCGGGAGATCGCCGGGAAGATGTTCCTGGCCGAGAAGACGGTGAAGAACTACGTCTCCAGCGTGCTGGCCAAGCTCGGCCTCGAACGGCGTACGCAGGCCGCCGTCCTGGCGACCCGGCTGCTGAACCCCCGCCCCTGACCCGGGGGCGTCCTCCCCGCGATCTTGCACTTTCGGCCCCCGATACGCGGCCTACGCCCCTTATGTCGGGGCACGAACTGCAAGATCGCGGGGGATGGGGCCGCGGGTCAGGGGTTGAGCGGGGCTTGCCAGTGCAGCGTGGTGCCGTGCGGGTGGGCGGGGCTCAGCGCGAAGGCGCCGCCGTGCCGTTCGGCCCGTTCGCGCAGGTTGACCAGCCCGCCGCGGGCCGCAGCCGGATCGCAGCCCACGCCGTCGTCGGTGACGGTCACGGACACCTGACCCGCCTCGACGCGTACGGCGACCGACACGTGCTGCGCCTGCGCGTGGCGCACGGCGTTGGACAGCGCCTCCCGCAGCACGGCGGCCAGCTCGGGCCGCAGCGCGTCCGGGACGGCGCTGTCGACCGGCCCGGACAGTTCCAGGTGTGGCCGGAACCCCAGCGACTCGGCCGCCACGTCGACCGCCTCCCGGATCTCCGTACGCAGCGCCGCCGTCATCGGCGTACGCAGCTCGAAGATCGTGCGGCGGATGTCCTTGATCGTGGCGTCCAGGTCGTCGACCGCCGCGTTGATCCGCTTCGTCAGTTCCGGCCGGGCGCTCATCGGCGCGGCGCTCTGCAGTTGCAGGCCGGTGGCGAAGAGCCGCTGGATCACCACGTCGTGCAGGTCGCGGGCGATGCGCTCGCGGTCCTCCAGCACCACCAGCAGTTCCCGTTCCTCCTGGCCCCGGGCGCGTTCCATGGCCAGCGCGGCCTGCCCCGCGAAGCTGCTCAGCAGGGCGACGTCGTCGTCCGTGGTGGCGCCCTGCCGCTCGGCCGCGTACGCGATCACCAGCACGCCGTGCAGGATGTCCGCGGTGGCCAGCGGGGCGATCACCGCGGGCCCGGTGCGGAGCAGCGCCGGCCAGGGCGCGGCGTGGGCCAGGTCGGCCACCCGGTCGTGGCGGCCCTCGGCGGCCGCCGCGCCGAAGCTGGTCTCCGCGGCCGGTAGGACGGCGCCCACCAGCGCGCGGGCCGGCTCGCCGCCGCCGTCGACCACCTCGACGGTGAACACGTCGGCGTCCGGGTCGTGCAGCAGCACCAGGGCCACCTCCGCCTCGGCCACCTCCCGGGCCCGCCGGGCCACCAGCGACAGCGCGTCGGTGCGGCGGACCTCGCCGAGCAGCACCGAGGTGATCTCGGCGGTGGCGGCGAGCCAGCGTTCCCGGCGGTGCGCCAGCGCGTAGAGCCGGGCGTTCTCGATGGCCACACCGGCCGCCGCGGCCAGCGCGACCACGATCTCCTCGTCGTCCTCGGTGAACTCGGCGGCACCCTGCTTCTCCGCGAGGTAGAGGTTGCCGAACACCTGGTCACGGATGCGCACCGGCACGCCGAGGAAGCTGTGCATCGGCGGGTGGTTCGGCGGGAAGCCGTACGACCGGGGGTGTTCGGTGATGTCCGGCATGCGCAGCGGGCGCGGCTCGTCGATCAGTAGGCCGAGCACGCCCCGGCCGTGCGGCAGGTCACCGATCGCGGCCCGTACCTCGGGGGAGATGCCGTGCACGATGAAGTCGTGCAGCATCCGGTCGGGGCCGATCACCCCGAGGGCGCCGTACCGGGCGCCGACCAGGTCGCAGGCCGCCTGCACGATCCGTTGCAGGGTGCTGCGCAGGTCGAGGTCGGTGCCGATGCCGACCACGGCGTCGAGCAGGGCGCGCAGCCGCTCGCGGCTGGTGACCACCTCGCCGACCCGGTCCAGCATCTCCTGGAGCAGCTCGTCGAGGCGTACCCGGGACAGCGGGCTCAAGCCGAGCGACGGCGTCGACGGGGACTCGGGCCGGGGCTGCGGGACGTTCGCGACCATCCGGCGATGCTATCGCCGAATGGTCGCCGTGCGGCCATCAGCCGCGTACGGCCGAGCTGTCCACCACCTGCTCGACGGCGAGCCGCGGCGTGGGCGGCGGGCCGGCGTGCGCCGGGTCGGCGATGCCCAGGCGCATCACGAGGTACGGGTACCCGATCCCCGCGAGCAGCCCCCGCAGCGTCTGCCGGGTGCCCTCGACCTCCATCGCCCCGCTCAGCGGCACCAACGACACGCCGAGCCGGGTGGCGGTCAGCCAGGCGGCGGAGAGCGCCTCGCCGGCGCGCAGCCAGCTGTCCGGCTCGTCCTCGTCGCCGTGCAGCAGGGCGTACACGGCCGCCTTGTCGTGGCCCGGCCCGATCGGGAGGCTGCCGGGCCGGCCGAAGTCGCGCCCCGGCACGGTGGTCTGCGGCGCCTGCGCGGGCAGCACCTCCGGCGGCAGACCCGTGCCGTCGTCCGCCCGGCTGGTCCAGTACGCCAGCTCCTCGCTCAGCCGCGGGTCCTCGGCCTCGACCGCGCCGGCGTGCGCGGCGGCCGCGGCCAGCTCCAGCACCTGGTCGCCGTCGAGGATCTGCAGCCGGGCGCCCTCGGCGGCGACGGCGTGCGCGATCTCGCCGACGGCGCTGGTCGGCACCGGCTCCTCGCTCACCGGCCGGCGGTCGGTGTGCCGGACCTGCATGCACTGCACGAGCCGCATGGCGGCCGGGTCGGGCTCGGCGCGGCGCAGGCCGCCCAGCCGGGCCGCGAGTTCCGGGTCGCCGGGATCGGGCAGCCGCTCCACCACCGGCGTCCAGCCCTCGGCCGCGAGCGCCACCCGGGCGTGGTGCAGGGCGGCGCCGCAGCTGATGGCGAGCAGCCGCCCGTCCGGGTCGGTGGCCGCCAGCTGCCGGCTGCGGACCATCCGCAGCTCCAGGGCCTCGGGCAGCACCCGCCACTGCCACGGCTGGGTGTTGTGCACCGACGGGGCGTGACCCGCGGTCGCGGCGGCCTCCGCGAGCGCGGTGGTCAGCGGGCGGTCCGAGGGGGTCTGCTGGCTCATCGTCACGACCTTTCGTCAGCGCGCCACCCGGGAAGCCGCCGGGTGGCTTGCGGGTCCATCCTGCGCCATCCCGCCGGCGCCCGCACGGTACGCAGGGCCCGTCGGCGGGGGCCGTTGGACCCGGTCAGCGTTCCCGTACGACCGCGACCGGGCAGCGGGCGTGCTGGATGAGCTGCTGGCTGACCGACCCGAGCAGCATGCCGCGCAGGCCACCGCGGCCCCGGGTGCCCACCGCCACGAGCTGTGCCCCAGCGCTCGCCTCCACCAGCAGGGACGCGGGGCTGCCGGCCGCCACCTCGACGGTCACCGACAGCTCCGGGAAGGTGCGGCGCCAGGGAGCGAGGGACTCCTCGGCGGCGGCCCGCTCCGCCGCCGCTGTCTCGTCGGCGTCGTCCGTCGAAGAGTCGCCGCCCGGCCGCCACATTCCCGGCGGGGACCAGGCGCGCAGCAGCCGCAGCGGCACCCTCCGCTGCGCGGCCCGCTCGACGGCGAAGCCGAGCGCCACGAGTGACTGCTCGGAGCCGTCGACGCCGACCACCACCGGCCCGTCCGCGGGAGCGGCCGGCGCGGTCTCGGTGGGCGCGCGCACCACCACGACCGGGCAGTGCGCGTGGGCCGCGACGGAGACCGCCGTCGAGCCCGCGAGCAGCCCGCCGAACCCGCCGTGGCCGCGACTGCCGAGCACCAGCAGCGCGGCGTCGGCGGACCGCTCCTGGAGCACGAGCGGCGGTGGGCCGTCGAACACCTCGCCCGTGACGTCGAGGTCCGGGTGCGCCCGCGCGGTGTCCGCCGCCGCCTGCTGGACCAGGTGCTCGACCTCGCGCCGGGCGGTCTCGTCCGGCCAGACCCCCGGCGCCACGCCGGGGCCGAGCCAGCCGACGACGGTCACCCACTCGAAGACGTACGCGAGGCGCACCGGCCGGCCGCTGCGGGACGCCTCGTCCAGCGCCCACTCCAGGGCCACCTGCGCATCGGTCGACCCGTCGTAGCCGACCAGGATCTCCTCGCCCCTCACAGCCCGCTCCGCAGGCCCGGCTCGGTCTCGCGGATCCACCGCCACTCGGCCACCCGCGGGTCGTCCTCGCCGTGCTCGCGGGTGTAGTCGCGGCACGCCTGGCGGGTGTCGACCATCTGCTGGCGCAGGTGCGCGGCGCGGGCGGCCAGGCCCGGCACCCGGTCGATGACGTCGATGACCAGGTGGAAGCGGTCCAGGTCGTTGAGCATCACCATGTCGAACGGGGTCGTGGTGGTGCCCTCCTCCTTGTAGCCCCGCACGTGCAGGTTGTCGTGGTTGGTGCGGCGGTAGGTGAGCCGGTGGATGAGCCACGGGTAGCCGTGGTACGCGAAGATGACGGGCCGGTCCGCCGTGAAGATGGTGTCGAACTCCTTGTCGGACAGGCCGTGCGGGTGCTCGCTGGGCGGCTGGAGCCGCATGAGGTCGACCACGTTGACGAGCCGCACCTTCAGGTCCGGTAGGTGCCGGCGCAGCAGGTCCGCGGCGGCCAGGGCCTCCAGGGTGGGCACGTCGCCGCAGCAGGCGAGGACCACGTCCGGTTCGCTTCCCTCGTCGCTGCTGGCCCACTCCCAGATGCCCAGTCCGCGCCGCGTGTGCTGGATCGCCTCCGGCATCGTGAGCCAGTTCGGGGCGGGCTGTTTCCCGGCCACCACCACGTTGATGTAGTGCCGGCTGCGCAGGCAGTGGTCCATCGTGGAGAGCAGGGTGTTGGCGTCCGGCGGCAGGTAGACGCGGACGACCTCGGCCTTCTTGTTCACGACGTGGTCGATGAAGCCGGGGTCCTGGTGGGAGAAGCCGTTGTGGTCCTGCCGCCACACGTGGCTGGAGAGCAGGTAGTTCAGCGACGCGAGCGGCTGCCGCCAGGGGATGCCCCGGGTCACCTTCAGCCACTTCGCGTGCTGGTTCACCATCGAGTCGACGATGTGGATGAACGCCTCGTAGCTGGTGAAGACGCCATGCCGTCCGGTCAGCAGGTAGCCCTCCAGCCAGCCCTGGCACAGGTGCTCGGAGAGGACCTCCATGACCCGGCCGTCGGGGGAGAGGTGGTCGTCGCCGGGGACGGTGTCGGCCAGCCAGGCGCGGTCGGTGACCTCGAACGCGGCGCCGAGCCGGTTGGAGGCGATCTCGTCGGGCCCGAAGAGCCGGAACGTCTCCGGGTTGGCCGCGATCACGTCGCGGATCCACGGCCCGAGCGCGCCGGCGGCGCCGGCCATGGGCCGGCCCGGTTCCGGGACGTCGACGGCGTACTCGCGGAAGTCCGGCAGGGCGAGGTCGCGCAGCACGATCCCGCCGTTGGTCACCGGGTTGGCGCTCATCCGCCGGTCGCCCTTGGGCGGCATGGCGACCAGTTCGGCGACCGGGGCGCCCGTCGCGTCGAAGAGGTCCTCCGGGTGGTAGCTGCGCAGCCACTTCTCCAACTCGGCCAGGTGCGTCGGGTTGGACCGCACCTCGGCCAGCGGCACCTGGTGCGAGCGGTAGGTGTTCTCGACCGGCACCCCGTCCACCTCGCGCGGGCCCGTCCAGCCCTTCGGCGTACGCAGGATGATCATCGGCCACCGCGGGCGCTCGACGTCCCCGCCGGAGCGGGCGCGGCGCTGGATGGTGGCGATCTCGTCCAGTGCCCGGTCGAGCGTGGCGGCGAGCGTCTGGTGCACCCGGGCCGGGTCGTCGCCGGCCACGACGTACGGCTGGTAGCCGTAGCCGTGCAGGAGGTCGAGCAGGTCCTGCTCCGGGATCCGGGCGAGCACCGTCGGGCTGGCGATCTTGTAGCCGTTGAGGTGCAGGATGGGCAGGACCGCGCCGTCGCGGGCGGGGTTGAGGAAGACGTTGGACAGCCAGCTGCCGGCGAGCGGGCCGGTCTCTGCCTCGCCGTCGCCGATCACGCAGGCGACCAGCAGGTCCGGGTGGTCGAACGCGGCGCCGTAGGCGTGGCTGAGGGCGTACCCGAGTTCGCCGCCCTCGTGGATGGAACCCGGCACCTCGGCGGCGACGTGGCTGGGGATGCCGCCGGGGAAGGAGAACTGGCGGAACAGCCGGGCCATGCCGGCCTCGTCGCGCCCGACGCCGTGGTAGCGCTCGCTCCAGGTGCCCTCCAGCCAGGTGTTCGCCACGATGGCCGGGCCGCCGTGGCCCGGCCCGGTGACGAACATGGCGTTGAGGTCGCGGGACACGATGACCCGGTTGAGGTGGGCGTAGAGCAGGTTCAGGCCGGGGCTGGTGCCCCAGTGGCCGAGCAGCCGGGGCTTGATGTGCTCGGGGGTCAGCGGTTCCCGCAGGAGTGGATTGTCCAGCAGGTAGATCTGCCCGACCGTGAGGTAGTTTGCCGCGCGCCAGTAGGCGTCGAGCCGGCGCAGCTCGTCTTCGGTGAGGGGGCTGTGCACGTCTGCAGCGGTGTCCATGCTGACTGAGCCTCTCGCGGTTGGGGAACTTCCGCATCCGCACGGCGCGGATGCGTCCCGGCCGCTCCAGCCTGACCGGTCGGGCGGAAGCTGATCAGGGTCGTTGGTCCCGGGTCGGACGGGCGTTGCGTCCCTGCGGTGCGGTGCGGGTCATTCCGCGGACCACGACGACCGGGGCCGGCGCGTGGTAGAGCAGGGTTTGCGCCACGGCGCCGAGCATGCCGCGCCCCGGCTCGTCACCGCGCGCCGCGACCAGCGCCAGCTGCGCCGAGCGGGACTGCTCGACCAGCACCGACCCGGGGTCTCCCCGGATCGCGTGGCACTCGGTGGGCACGTCGGGGTGCCGGTCGGCGGCGCGGTGCACCACGTCGTCGAGCTGCCGGGCGATCTCGTCGGCGTCCTCGTCGGGTTCGACCACCCGGACGGCGAGCAGGCGCGACCCGCGGCGGGCCGCGCAGTCGTACGCCCATTCCAGGGCGGTGTTGGAGCTGGGCGAGCCGTCCACGCCGACCAGCACCGGGCCCTTTGGCGGCGGATCGCGGCGGACGACCAGGACCGGGCAGCTGGCCCGGGCGGCGAGCTGGACGGCGGGCGCGTCGGCCGGTACGCAGCCTTCGCAGGTGGCCATGCCGCCGTCGCCGACGGCCAGCATGAACGCCTGTTCGGAGCGGCGGAGCAGGACGGACACGGCGCTGCCCTCGACGATCTCGCCGGTGACCGTCAGCTCCGGCTCGACGTCCCGGGCGAGGTCGTTGGCCCGGGCGATCAGGTCCTCGGCCTGGTCGCGCGGCGCGGCCACGGTGTCCGCCTGGAACGCGGCGCTCCAGTCGAAGGCGTGCACCAGGTGCAGGGGCCGGTCGTGCGTGGCCGCCTCCCGCGCGGCGAGCTGGACCACCGGGAGGTTGCGGTCGGAACCGAGGCCCACCAGCACGGCGGGACCGGCGGCTGCGGTCATCCGACATCACCTCCCGGGCGTCGCGCCCGGCACGACCACGCTCCCTCGACCGAGGGTAGTCGCGCGACCGCGGTGGCGGGCCGGTTCGCGCGCCACCCGTTGTCAACAAGGGTTGACAGGGGTGGCGTCGTCAACGTATGTTGACAGCATGAGTCAGGCGACGGAACTCGCGGCGGCCGCCGGCAGCACCGACCCCCGGGTCGGGCTCCGCGCCGTCCGCGCGCTGCGCCGGCTGCTCGAGCGGCTCGAGGTGGTCCAGGTGGACAACGCCCGTCGACAGGGCTGGTCCTGGCAGGAGATCGCCGACGCGCTCGAGGTCAGCCGGCAGGCGGTCCACAAGAAGCACGCCGGGCGACCGGCGGTCCCCACCTCCTGGGAGGCGTGATGTTCGAACGGTTCACGGACCGGGCCCGCGAGATCGTCCGCCGGGCCCGGGACGAGGCCCGGTCCGACGGGCAGCAACGACCGGTGGGCACCGAGCACCTGCTGCTCGCCCTGCTCGCCGACGAGGCCAGCCTCGCCAGCCGCGTGCTGGTCGAGGCCGGCGCCACCGCCGACGACCTGCGGGCCCGCGTCCGGCGGCACACCGAGGCCGGCGGCGCGGGCTTCGGCGACGCCGACGCGGCGGCGCTGCGCGAGATCGGCATCGACCTGGCCGCCATCGTGGCCCGCGTCGAGGAGGCCTTCGGCCCGGACGCGCTGCGGGAGGCGCTGCCCGAGCCCCGCCGCCGGTGGGGCCGGCGCCGCCGGCACAGCGGCGGCCCGTTCTCGCCCCGCTCGAAGAAGGTGCTGGAACTGTCGCTGCGCGAGGCCATCCGGCTGCGGCACAACCACATCGGCAGCGAGCACATCCTGCTCGGTCTGCTCCGCGAGGGCCACGGGCTGGCCGCGCTGGTGCTCACCGAGGCCGGGGTCGACCTCGACGACCTGCGCCGGCGGGTCGAGGCGGCGCTGCGCACCGCCGCCTGACACGACCCACGGGCGTCCGGCACCGTGGCCTGGCCGGCCCGACCGGCCCGGAGCCACGGCGCCGGACGCCGTACGGCTCGTTCAAACCTGTCTGTGGCACTTCCGACGGCACCCACGCCGCGACTCGCTCATCGGTGCCGGTTGCTGCACACTGACGCCGTGGATGCTGGACGGCCCGAGCGGCGACCCGCGGGAGGCGACGGCGGCCTGCGCTCCGCCGTGGTGGTCAACCCGGTGAAGGTGGCCGACCTCGCCGCGCTGCGGCGCACGGTCGACGAGACGCTCACCGCGGCCGGCTGGCCGCAGCCCCTGTGGTTCCAGACCACCGTCGAGGACCCGGGCCGGGGCCAGACCGAGCGGGCCCTCCAGGCCGGCGTCGACCTGGTCTTCGCCTGCGGCGGCGACGGCACCGTGATGTCCTGCGTCAGCGCCCTGGTCGGCACCGACGTGGCACTCGCCGTGCTGCCCCAGGGCACCGGCAACCTGCTCGCGGCCAACCTCGGGCTCTCCACCGACCTCGCCGCCGGGCTCCAGGTCGCCGTCGAGCGCGGCCGCCGGCTCCTCGACGTCGGCGAGGTGGACGGCCACTACTTCACCGTGATGGCCGGCATGGGCTTCGACGCCCAGATGCTCGCCGCCACCAGCGAGACGACCAAGGCGCGGATCGGCTGGCCCGCGTACGTGGTGGGCGCCGCGCGGCACCTGCGCGACCGCCCCATGCGGGTGTCGATCCGCGTCGACGACCGCCCGCCGGTGCGCCGCCGGGCCCGCTCGGTGCTGGTCGCCAACGTCGGGCGGCTCCAGGGCGGCATCCGGCTGCTCACCGAGGCCGAACCGGACGACGGCTGGCTGGACGTCGCCGTCCTCACCCCGCGCAACCTGCGGCACTGGCTCGAACTCGGCTGGGCCGTGATCCGCCGGCGCGGGCGGGTGCCCCGGATGGAGGTGCTCCGCGGCCGGCGCGTCGTCATCACCGCCACCCGCACCCAGCCCCGGGAACTCGACGGCGACCTCATCGCACCCGGCCGCCGGCTGCGCGCCGTGATCCGGCCCAGGGCGCTGTGGCTGTGCGTACCGCAGCCCGAACGCGCGCCGGACCTCGCCGTGGACGCCGAGGCCGCCGCCGAGCGGGGTGAGCAGCTGGTCGAGGAGGCGCGCCGTGAGTAGCACGCGGATGGTGCCGGAGACCCGGCTCATGGCCGACGAGGAGCTGTCCGCCGACGACGCCTGGCACACCCTGCGCCGGGAGGGCGGCTGGCACCTGCTGCGCGACGCGTTCATCCGGTTCCGCTACGGCGACGGGTTCAGCCACTCCCGGGCCTTCGCCCTGCAGCTCTGCCTCGCCGTGGTGCCGTTCCTCATCGCGCTCACCGGCCTCATCAGCGAACTGGGCGTGGAGGAGGGCGGCCAGGTCGTCGCCGACACCGTGCTCGCGCTCACCCCCGGCGCCAGCGAACCGGTGGTCGCCCAACTGCTCGGCGAGGGCGAGAGCACCGAGCGGGCCGGCGAGCTGGCGCTCTCGCTCGGCCTGCTCACCGGCCTGGTCGCGCTGACCACCACCATGGCCCAGATCGAGCGGGGCGCCAACCGGATCTACGGGGTGGAGCGCGACCGGCCGGCGCTCTGGAAGTACGTCCGGGCCGCCGTCCTCGCGGTCACCGCCGGCGTGCCCGCGCTCACCGGGTTCCTCATCCTGGTGGGCGGCGGGTCGATGGGCGAGTCGGTGCAGCGGCACTACGCGTGGGGCGAGTCCGTCGAGGGCGTCTGGAACGTCGTCCGCTGGCCGCTCAGCCTCGCGCTCACCGTGCTCGCCGTCGCCGTGCTGTTCCGGCACGCGCCCCGGCGCCGGCAACCCGGCCTGTCCTGGCTGTTCTTCGGCGCCGGCATCGCCACGGTGCTCTGGTGGCTCGCCAGCCTCCTGCTGGCCGCGTACGTGTACTACAGCGACGCGTTCGGTCAGACGTACGGCGCGCTCACCGGCATGATGGCCCTGTTGCTCTGGGCGAACCTGACCGGCATGGCGCTCTTCGGCGGGCTGGCCTTCGCCGCCCAGTTGGAGGCGCTGCGCATCGGGGTGCAGGAGCCGGCCCAGCCGGACCTGTGGGAGCCGGAGGTCGAACGCCCGGAGATCTTCGACACCGGGGAGATGACCTCGCTCTGACCGGCCCGCGGCGGAACCTCGCGTGTACGCCCGACGCCGATCGGGTAAAGCGCCTCGCCAGGGACGATGAGGGAGGTGCGGGGGTGACCGCGGTCAAAGAGGTGCTCCGGCGGCCGATCGGGCATTTCACCGAGCGGAGCGTCGCGGGGCTGCTGGTCGTCACGGGCGCCGGCGCGGCGTTCGGCCTGCTGCTCATGCTCGTCCGCTTCCACTGGGGCCCCCTGCAGCACGCCGACCGCGCGGTGGCCGCGTGGTTCAACGACCTCGTCGCGCCGCACGGCCCCCTGGTCACCGTGCTGCAGGCGGTCACCGACCTGGGTGGACGCCCGATCCTGATCTGGCTGGTGACCATCGCGGTGGTCGGCCTGCTGATCCGCCGGCAACCCCGGCTGGCCGTCTACCTCATCATCACGGGTGTCGGCGGCCTCATCCTCGACCCGTCGCTCAAGACGCTCGTCGGGCGGCTCCGGCCGGTGGTCGACGTCCCGGTGGCCAGCGCGCCGGGCAACAGCTTCCCCAGCGGCCACGCCCTGGGCTCGTTCGTCGCGTACGGGGCGCTGCTGCTGGTCTTCCTGCCGGCCCTGGCGCCCCGCTGGCGCAAGCCGGTCATCGCCCTGGTCGCCACGGACGTGGCCCTCGTGGGGCTGACCCGCATCGCGCTCGGCGTCCACTACGTCTCCGACGTGCTCGCCGGCTGGCTGCTCGGCGCGGCGTGGCTGGGCGTCACCGCGTACGCCTTCCGGCTGTGGCGGCGCGAGCGCGGCCGGCCGGTGCCGCCCCTGACCGAGGGACTGGAGCCGGAGGCGGGCCACGACATCGCCCCCGCCCCGGCCGAGGAGCACGTGCTCGAACACCCGCGCTCCGCGGTGGCCGAGCTGCTGGTCGGCTGGGTCCTGGTCTTCGGCGCGCTGTACGGCTTCGGCATGTACGTCAGCTTCCACGCCAAGGGGACGTTCCTGGCGACGCTCGACACCGAGGTCCCGCGCTGGTTCGCTGAGCGGCACACGGACACGTTGACCGACCTGAGCTGGTGGTGGAGCAAGTTCGGCGACACCCACGCGATCCTGTTGGTGTCGCTGGTGTTCTGCCCGCTGGTGCTCGCCGTGTGGCGGCGCTGGCGCCCGGTGCTCTTCGTGGCGCTGGCCATGTTCGGCGAGCTGAGCCTCTTCCTGGCCTCGGCGCGCGCCGTCGACCGGCCCCGCCCGCCGGTCGAGAACCTGGACGGCCCGATGCCCACCTCGTCCTTCCCGTCGGGGCACATCGCGGCGACCATCTGCCTCTACACGGCCATCGCGGTGCTCGTGATGGCCCGCACCGACCGCTGGTGGCGCTGGCTGACCGTCGTCCTCGCGGTGGTCATGCCCGTCGGGGTCGCCACCTCCCGGATGTACCGGGGCATGCACCACCCCACCGACTTCATGGGCGCGATCCTCCTCGCCGCGCTCTGGATCGGTCTGCTCTACTGGGTGATCCGCCCCAACGCCGACGTGCGCGAGGGCAACCGGCCGAGCATCGAGTCGGAGGACGTGTCCACGCTCGACGACGAGCTGGCCCGCGCCGCCCGTCCGGCTCCGGCCGTGGCGCAGAAGCCCCCGGCCGCCGCACAGATCTCCCCGGCCGCTCCGGCCGCCACGCAGACGTCCCCGGCCGCCACGCGGACGTCCCCGGCCGCCACGCGGACGGACTGAGGCGCGCCGTGCTGCGGGTGATGACCTGGAACATCCGTACCGGCGGCCGGGACGGCGACGGGTCCGACCGGCGGGACGCGATCGCCGAGGTCATCGACGGCCAGCGGCCGGACGTGCTGCTCCTCCAGGAGCTGCGGGGCTTCGAGGACCGGGTGCTGGCCCGGTTCGCCGACCGGCTGGGTCTGCGTCCGCACCGGGCCGGCAGCTGCCTGGGCCAGCCCGTGGCGGCGCTCGTACGCCCGCCGTTGCGCAGCCTCGCGGCGGGGCCGCTGCGCCGGCCGTTCCACCACGCGGCGGTCCGGGTGGTGCTGGCCACCGACGCCGGGCCGCTCACCGTGCTCGGCACGCACCTCAACCCGTACTCGGGCGGGTGGCGCCGGGTCGAGGTGGACTGGCTGGCACGGGCCGTCCGCCGGGCGCCGGGCGAGCTGGCCCTGGTCGGCGGCGACCTGAACAGCCTCGACCCGGCGACCGACCACACCGGGCGGCTCGGCCGGCTGCCGCCCGCGTACCGCCGCCGGCACCTGCGGCGGGACGGCCGCACGGTGGACACCCGGGCGGTCGGTGTGCTGCTCGCGGCCGGGCTGGTCGACCTGTACCGCGCCGCCGACGGGCCCGACGAGGGACTGACCGTGCCCACGCGGCACGGCGGCGCCGAGTTCAGCGGCATGCGGCTGGACTACCTGCTCGGCACCCCGGCGCTCGCCGGCCGGCTACGCGCGTGCCGGGTGGTCCGCGGCGGCGCCGCCGATCACGCCTCCGACCACTATCCCGTGGTGGCCGACGTGGCACTTGACCCGGCCTGAGCGCGCGCGGGCGCCGGCGTGCGACGGCGGCCCGGGATCGGCGCCGGGAGCTCAGAGCACCAGGTTGATCACGATGGTGAGCACCACCGAGGCGAGCACCGAGAAGAGGATCATCAGCAGGCAGCCGAGGCCGCCGCCGAGCGGGCGGATCTCCGTGTTGCCGATGCGCATGGCGCTCCCTTCGCGTCCGTCCGCCGGACGGCCTGATGTGGTGGACGATTCAGCGTGACGGGCCGAGCGGGACCGCCGCCGCGCCGAGCAGCCGGCGGATCGCGTCGGCGACCTCCGTTGGGGCGGTGGTGGCCACGTTGTGCGCCTCGCCCGGCACCACGAGCGTCCGGGCGTGCGGCACCAGACGGGCCACCTGCTCGCGCCAGGCCGCCGGCGCCACCGGGTCGCGCCCGCCGGTCACCACGAGGGTCGGCGCGGCGATCCGTGCCAGGTCCGCCTCGACCGAGTTGTGCACCGAGTGCGAGAGCGTGGCGAGGACCCGCCAGAGGCGGGCGTCCCACACGTCCCGCAGCAGGATGGGCGCCTGCGCCGTCGTCTCGCGCATGGTGTCCACGAGCCAACGCCCGACCTGGCCGCGCCGTGACCGGGCGGCCGGGTCACTGGTCGGCCCGGCCAGCACCAGCGCGCCGACCGCGGCCGGGTGCCGGGCCGCGAGCGCCGCGGCGACCTCCGCGCCGAACGAGTGCCCGAACACGCAGGCCGGGGGCAGCCGGTACGCGGCCAGCCAGGCGGCCAGGTGCGCGGCGTGCCGCGACACGTCGTACGCCTGGCCCGGTCGCTCGGTCAGGCCGAAGCCCGGCAGGTCCGGCACGTAGACCGGATGGGTGGCGGCCAGCGCGACGGCCAGCGGGGTGAGGTAGCGGTGCGAGACGGCCAGGCCGTGGACCAGCACGACGGGCGGCGCGCCGGTGCCCGGGTCTCCGCCGCGCCGGGTGTGCGTCCGCAGCCCGTCGACCAGGCGCCACTCGCTGGTGAGGCCGGCGGCCGGGCGGGGCGCGGCCAGCGCCAGCCGCAGTTCGGCGAGGGAGAACCGACCGGCCGGCGTCGGGGTCACAGCTCGCGGAGCCGGGGGAGCAGGTGCTCCTGCGCCCAGTCCAGGAACATCGGCTGGCTCTCGCCGCCGACCTGGAGCAGCGCCAGGTGGGTGAAACCGGCGTCGACGAACGCGCGGACCGCCTCGACGTGCCGGTCGACGTCGGGGCCGCAGGGTATCCCCTCGGCCACGTCCTCCTCGCGGACGAACTGCGTGGCGGCGGCGAACGACTCCGGCCCCGGCAGATCCGCGTTGACCTTCCAGCCCATCCCGAACCAGCGGAACTGGTCGTGCACGATCTTGCGGCACTCGGCCTCGTCCGGGCCGTAGCAGATGGCCACCTGGCCGTAGCGCGGCCGGCCCGCGCCGCCCGCGTCGTCGTAGAGCTGGATGATGCGCCGGTCCGGCTCGGTCGAGATCATCCCGTCGCCGTACTCCGCGGCCAGGGTCGCCGACTGCGGGCCGGAGGCCGCGACCGCCATGGGCACCGGCGCGTCCGGGCGGTCCCAGACGTACGCGTCCGGCACGTCGAAGTGGTTGCCGGAGAAGGTCAGGGTCTCCCCGTTGAGCAGCGGGCGGATGATCTGCAACGCCTCCTCGAACATCTCGTGCCGCTGCTGCACGTGCGGCCAGCCCCCGACCACGTGCTCGTTGAGGTTCTCCCCGGCGCCCAGGCCCAGCGTGAACCGGCCGTCCGACAGCACCCCCACGGTGCTCGCCTTCTGCGCCACGACGGCCGGGTGGTAACGACGGATCGGGCAGGTCACGAAGGACATCAGCTCGACCCGGGACGTGGCGTGCGCGACCGCGCCGAGCACCGACCAGGCGTACGGGGAGTGCCCCTGCGAATCCAGCCAGGGGTAGTAGTGGTCGGAGACGACGAGCTGGTCGAAGCCGGCCGCCTCCGCCCGTACGGCGTGGTCGACCAGGTGCTTCGGGCCGGCCTGCTCGCACATGAGGGTGTAGCCGACGCTGACCATGACGCCTCTCCTTCCGACCCGACGGATCCTCCCCGGATACCCCGTCGCGCCGCGGTCAACCCTCACGTCCGGTCGACGGCCGACGCGTCGAGGTCGATCGAAAGGCGGCGATGCTACGTCCGTCTCGGCAAGCGGCACAAGACATCGATGATGTGGGATAGGCCACCGGTGGGCGGGCGGCGGGTGAACTCGCCGATATCTAAGGTGATCGTCCTGCGGACGCTCCGGGTGAGCGCGCCGTCACTTTCCATCGAGGACGCGGGGGACCGGAATGCCATCGACACGTCACCGACGAGCGCGCCGAGCGGCCGCGCTGCTCACCCTGGCCGTGGCCGCGGGGCTCCTCGCCGCCCCGCCCGCGCAGGCCGTCGGCGGCGGGGACGCCGTCACCGACGGGGTGTACGCCTTCGCCGCGAAGGTCGATGTGGGGCCCGGGGACCGCTCGTGCAGCGGCGCGCTGGTCGACCCGTGGTGGGTGCTGACCGCCAGGAGTTGCTTCAGCTTCGACGGTCAGGCCGTCGTCGAGGGCAGCCCCACCAAGCCGACCACCGTCACGGTGGGCCGCCCGGACCTCACGTCGTCGGGCGGAGCGGTCGTGCCGGCGTTCCGGGTCGTGCCGCATCCCGACCGGGACGTCGTCCTCGTCCGGCTGTCCCGCCGGGTCGACGTGACGCCGGTGGCGCTGGGCGCCGCGCCCACCGTCGGTGAGGGGCTCACCGTCGCCGGCTTCGGCCGTACGGCCACCGAGTGGGTGCCGGACCAGTTGCACGCCGGTCCGTTCACCGTCCGGGCGGTCGGGGCGTCCACGCTGGACATCCTCGGCGACGGGCAGGGCAGCGTCTGCCGGGGTGACCTCGGCGGCCCCACCGTGCGGGTGGTGGGTGGCCGGCCGCAGCTCGTCGGCCTGCACCGCAGCTCGTGGCAGGGCGGCTGCCTCGGCGAGACGGAGACCCGCCGCGACGCGGTCGACACCCGGGTCGACGATCTCGGGCCGTGGTTGACGGCGACCATGCCGCAGGGTGTTTCCACCGACCCGTACGTCGACGTCAACTTCCTGTACGTCTACGCCAACGGCGACATCGCGCCGCAGACCTTCCCCGCGAGCGCGACGGGCGGCTTCGCGCATCCCGTGAGCGAGTGGAAGGGCGGGGCCGGGGCGTACGCGCCCGACCGGGTGAAGGTGGCCAACGACGACTTCGACGGCGACGGGATCAACGACGTCGCCGTGCTCTCCACCCGCACCGACGGCAGCTTCGCCCTCGACACGTTCGTCACCCGCCCCGACGGGAAGTACGGCCCGCCCATCCGGTCCTGGACGGCCGCCAGCAGCTGGGGCCACCTCAGCAGCGTGAAGCTGATCTCCGGGGACTTCAACGGCGACGGCCGCGCCGACCTGAGTGGCTTCTACGGGTACGCGGCCGGCGACGAGGCGTGGATCAACTGGTTCTCCCGGCCGGACGGCGGATTCCAGTCGCCCATCCAGGCGTGGCGCTCGTCCGCCTTCGGCCAGTGGTCCAGCACCTCGGTCTTCGCGGCGGACGTCGACGGCGACGGCCGGGACGACGCGAACCTCTTCTACGCGTACGCCACCGGAGCCATGGCGGTGATCACGTGGCCGGGACGGGCCGACGGCATGTTCACCACGAGCTACACCTCCTGGTCGCGTCCGGCGGACAAGCCGTTCGGCTCGCTCTCGTCGATGAAGCTGGCGGACGGCGACTTCAACGGCGACGGCCGTGGCGACGTGGCCGCGCTCTACGGCTACGCCGACGGGCACCTGGGTCTGTTCACCTGGACCGCGAAGGCGGACGGCCACTTCAACGAGCCGCTCGGTTCATGGACCTCGACCACGTTCGGGCAGTTCACCAGCATCAAGCTGGTCTCGGGCGACCACAACGGCGACCGGCGGAGCGACCTGGCGGCGCTCTACCGGTACGCCGACGACAGCCTCGGCATGCACACGTTCGTCTCGACGGCCGCGGGCAGCTTCAACCCCCCGGTCGGCTCGTGGCGCGTCGAGCGTGGCGTGTACGGCTGGTGGCCGAGCATGAAGATGGACGGCGAGTGACGGTCGTCGCGTGACGGCGTTCCCCTCCGGTCGGCCCTGGGCGGAGGGGAACGCTCACGAGCCGGTCAGTGCGCGCCGTTGAGGTTGACGATGACCACGCCCGCGATGATCAACGCGATGCCGGCGAGCTTCACCGCGCCGACCGGCTCGCCGAGGAAGACCGCGCCGATCGCCACGATGGTCGCCGTGCCCAGGCCCGACCAGAGGGCGTACGCGACGCCGACGGGGATCTGCTTCACCGCCTGCGCCAGCAGGACGAAGGCCAGCCCGTAGCCGGCGAGGCAGGCGACGGTCGGCCAGAGCCGGGTGAAGCCGGCGGTGGCCTTGAGCAGGCTGGTGGCCGCCACCTCCGCCGCGATCGCGATGCCCAGCAGGACGTATGCCATGTCGTACCTCGTCAGTCGTCGGTCGGCGGGGCGTCCGGCGCGGCGAGGCGAGCGGCGCGCATGGTCAGGTACCGCTGTTCCGGCACGCTGTTGGTACGCGCGGCCGCGGCCCGGTAGTCGTCCACCGCGCTCGTCCGGTCGCCGGCCATCTCGTGCAGGTGGGCGCGGGCGGCGTACAGCCGGTGGTGCCCCGCCAGGCGGGGATCGTCGGCGAGGTCCGCGAGGGCGGCCAGGCCGGCGACCGGCCCGTGCACCATGGCGGTGGCGACCGCGCGGTTCAGCGCCACCACCGGGCTCCCCGACTGCCCCTCCAGGATCCCGTAGAGCGCGAGGATCTGCGGCCAGTCGGTCTCCTCCGCCGACGCCGCCTCGTCGTGCAGCGCGGCGATGGCCGCCTGGAGCTGGTACGGGCCGACCGGCCCGCGCGGCAGCGCGCGGGTGACCAGGGCGACGCCCTCCGCGATCGCGGCCGCGTCCCACCGGCTGCGGTCCTGGTCGGCCAGCGAGATCAACTCGCCGGACGGGCCGGTCCGCGAGGGGGCGCGCGCCTCGGTGAGCAGCATGAGCGCCAGCAGCCCGGCGGTCTCGCTGTCGTCGGGCAGCCGCTCGTGCAGCGCCCGGGTGAGCCGGATCGCCTCCGCCGAGAGGTCCACCCGGTGCAGGTCGGGGCCGGCGCTGCTCGTGTGGCCCTCCGTGAAGATCAGGTAGAGCACGTGCCGGACGGCGGCCAGCCGGGCGGCCAGGTCCGCCCGCTCGGGCATCCGGAACGGCACCTCGGAGGCGCGGATCCGCTGCTTGGCCCGGCTGATCCGCTGGGCCATCGTGGCCTCGGGCACCAGGAAGGCGTGGGCGATCTCGGCGGTGCTCAGGCCGCCGACGGCGCGCAGGGTCAGCGCGATGGCCGACGCGGGCGACAGCGCCGGGTGGCAGCAGAGGAAGAGCAGGATCAGGGTGTCGTCCCGGTCGGCGGCGAGCTGCTCGTCCGCACCCGGCGCGGTCTGCCGGTCGTCCGGCTCGCGCCGGGCCGCCAGGTCCTCCCGCCGCCGCCGGGCGGTCTCGTTGCGGACGAGTTCGACCATCCGCCGGTACGCGACCTGGATCAGCCAGCCCCGCGGGTTCCCCGGCACGCCCTCGGCCGGCCACTGCGTGGCCGCGGCCAGCAGCGCCTCCTGCACGGCGTCCTCGGCGGTGGCGAAGTCACCGAAGCGGCGGGCGAGCACGCCGAGGACCTGCGGCGCCAGGTCGCGCAGCAGGTCCTCGGTGCGTCGGTCGGTGGAGGTCAGCCGTTCACAGCTCCTGGGGCGGGGCGGACATCACCGGGTGCACCTCGATCGGCATGTTCAGCGGCCGGCCGCCGGGGCCGGGAGCGGTGGAGATGTGCGCGGCGATCTCGACCGCCCGTTGCGGCGTCTCGCAGTCCACGATCCACCAGCCGGCGAGGAACTCCTTAGTCTCGGCGAACGGGCCCTCGGTGACCACGGGCGCGCCGTTCTCGTCGGCCCGGACGATCCGCGCCTGCTGCGGGCCGCCCAGGCCCTCGCCCTGGACCCACTCCCCGTCGGCGGTCAGCTTCGCGTTGACCTCCCCCATGAACGCGATGTGCGCCCGGATCTCCTCCGGCGTCCAGGTGTCGATGGGCGGGAAGTCGGTCCCGGCGGCACTGAACTGCATCAGCAACATGTACTTCACGATGGGCTCCTCACGCCTGCGCACCCCATTCTCGGTGCTCTCACCCTGAGGTAGAAGCAGGCACGGTCTTCTCGACATGCCCGGCCAACTTTTTTCCGCCGATCTCTCAGTCGAGCGCGGTGACCTCCAGCAGCAGCGCCTGCTCCGGGTGCAGGGCGGGTGCCTGGAGGCCCACCCGCGCCAGCGCCGCGCCGGTGAGCGTCGCCCCGGACGCGAGCCACCCCGGCTCCGACCGTTGCACGGTCGCGGGCGCCGGCACGCCCTCGGCCGGCCGCACGGCGTAGCGACGTGCCGGGTCGAGGCCGGGCAGCCGCACCGGCCCGGGTACCTCGGCCACCGAGGTGGCGAGCCGGCTCACCGCGTACACCGCCCGGGAGCCGTCGTGGGCGACCACGCCGTGCGCCCAGACGGCCGGGTCGGGGTGGTCGACCCGGACCACGCGACCGCCGTGCAGCAGTGGGCG
The DNA here is from genome assembly GCF_003626655.1 of Micromonospora costi. Lineage (GTDB taxonomy): Bacteria > Actinomycetota > Actinomycetes > Mycobacteriales > Micromonosporaceae > Micromonospora > Micromonospora costi. Next base: position 749,205 of record NZ_RBAN01000001.1, on the reverse strand, counting down.
CAGCCGCTTGTGCGCCGCCACCCAGGCGGCCAGCTCGGCCCGCTCGGCCGGGCTGATCGAGGAGATGTCCCACTCGATGCCGTAGTGGCCGAACAGCGCGGTGGTGGCCCGGAAGCCGAGGTCGTGCACGCGGTGGGTGGTGTGCGAACGCTCCGGGCCGATGTGGCTGCCCACCAGCTCCGGCGGCAGCAGCAGGCCGGTCCAGCGCTGGATGGCGAGGCGTTCCAGGGCGTCGTTGCAGTCGCTGGCCCAGACCCGGTCGGTGCGGGCCAGGATCTCCAGGTCGACGCGGGCGCCGCCGGACGCGCAGCTCTCGATCTCCACGGCCGGGTGCCGGCGGCGCAGCTCGTCGAGGAGCCGGTAGACGGCCTCGGTCTGCGCGTGCACGCCGGGGCGGCCCCGGTGGCCGGCCTCGGTGAGGTCCCGGTTGTGGTCCCACTTGAGGTAGCCGATCCCGGGGTTCTCGTTGAGCAGCGCGTCCAGCCGGTCGAGCAGGTACGCGTACGCCTCCGGGTGGGCCAGGTCGAGCACCTGCTGGTTGCGCCACGGCGGCGGCATCCGTCCGGGGGCGGCGAGCACCCAGTCGGGGTGGGCGCGGAACAGGTCCGAGTCGGGGTTGACCATCTCCGGCTCGACCCAGAGGCCGAACTCGAGCCCGAGCTTCGTGACGTGCGTGACGAGGGGGTGCAGCCCGTCGGGCCAGACGTCCTCGTCCACGTACCAGTCGCCGAGCCCGGCCGTGTCGGCCCGCCGCCCCCGGAACCAGCCGTCGTCGAGCACGAACCGTTCGACGCCCACCTCGGCCGCCTGGTCGGCCAGGGCCCGCAGCCGGTCCAGGTCGTGGTCGAAGTAGACCGCCTCCCAGACGTTGAGGGTGACCGGCCGGGGCGAGCGGGGATGCCGCGGCCGGGCCCGCAGGTGCGTGTGCAGGGCGTCGCTGAGCCCGTCCAGCCCGGCGTCGGACCAGGCCGCGTAGAGCAGGGGAGAGGCGTACGACGCGCCGGGTCCGAGCACCACCTCGCCCGGTGCGAGCAGTTCGCCGCCGCCGAGGGTGGCCTGGCCGGTGGGCCGGCGTTCGGCGAGGGTGACGTGGTCGCCGCTCCACGCCGTGTGCACGGCCCAGACCTCGCCGTGCCCGAAGCCGAAACCGGCGGTGCCCGCCACGAGCAGCAGCGTGGCGTCGTGGCCGGTGCGGCCGTGCCGGCCCTCCCGGACCCAGGTGCCCATCGGCCACGGGTGCCGCTGCGGGGACCGTTCCCGGCACCACCGGCCGGTCAGGTCGAGCAGTTCGGTGGCGACGGCCGGCACCGGCAGCACGGGGGTCAGCTCGCGCAGCTCGTACGGGGTGTCGCCGTCGTTGCGCAGCCGGTGGCGCAGCACCAGCAGGCCGGTCGGGTCGAGGGTGAGTTCCACGGTCAGCGACAGCCCGGCGCCGGGGTCGGAGGCCCGGACCGCGACCCGGGCGGGGGACGCGTCGTCGGCGGGGTCGTCGACGTCGAGGCCGTCCAGCCGGAACGCCGTGGACCAGTCGGCGCGGTCGCGGTGCCCGGCCAGCGCGGGGCGGCCGCTCCACCCGGCGCTCGCCTCGGGCAGCAGGGAGAGCACCGTGGGGGCGTCGAAGCTGCTCGGCACCACCGGCGGCACGGTCGCGGCGGCGAGCTGCCGCAGGCCGTCGTCGTCGAGGTCGCCGACGTCGCCACCCCAGTGCACGACCCGGGGCAGGCCCGGGCCGCGCGCGTCGAGCACGAGGCTGGTACGCGCGCGGCGCAGGTGCAGCAGACTCATCCTTTGCTCGCTCCCAACGTCAGGCCCCGGACGAAGTGCCGCTGGAGCAGGAAGAAGATGACCAGGGTGGGGATCGCGACCAGAACGCTGCCAGCCGAGACCAGGTTGTTGTCGGTGAAGAACTCGCCACGGAGGTTGTTCAGCGAGCTGGTCACCGGGAACTTGTCGCCGGTGCGCATGAGCACGGTGGCCCAGAAGAACTCGTTGTAGATCCAGGTCACCTCGAGGGTGGCCAGCGCGGCCAGGGCGGGCCGGCACAGGGGCATGGTGACCTGCCAGTACTGCCGCCAGACGCTCGCGCCGTCGACCATGGCCGCCTCGTACAGGTCGCGCGGCAGGGCCTTCATGTAGTTGCTCAGCACGAAGACGCAGAAGCCGCACTGGAACGCGACGTTGACCAGGATCAGGCCCCAGTAGCTGTCGTACAGCAGCTCCGAGTCGCTCATGAAGGCCGGCAGCGGCACCTCGGTGAAGAGCCGGAACAGCGGAATGAGCAGGGCCTGCTGGGGGAGCAGGTTGGCCGCGGTGAACAGGCCGAGCAGCACCACGTTGAGTTTCCAGCTGAACCGGGCGATGACGAACGCCACGCAGGACGCGAGGAACAACGTCAGCAGGACGGCCGGGACCGTGATGTAGACGGAGTTGAGGAAGTGCTTGCCGAACTCGGCGCTCCGCCAGGCGGTGACGTAGTTGTCGATGGTCCAGCCGCCGAACGAGACGTACCCGTGGCTCGCCGTGTACTCGTACGAGCGCAACGAGGTGAGGACGGCCCAGAGGATCGGGAAGAGCCAGCCGACCGCCACCGCGACGAGGAAGACGTGCAGCACCACCCGCTGCGGGGTGAGCCGCCGTCGCGGCTGTTGCGGGGCGTCGTCGGTGACCGGCGGCCGCGTCAGGGTGCTGGTGGTCATCGGTCCTCCCGCATCACGGTGGCCAGGTAGATGGTGATGAACACCAGGGAGACGACCAGCATGATGGTCGCCAGCGCGGAGCCGAAGCCGATGCGGCTCGCCTCGCCCACGACGTTCTGGGTGACGAGGGCGGAGAGCAGTTCGAGCCCGTTGCGTCCCTTGTTGACGACCCAGACGAGATCGAACGCGCGCAGCGACTCGATGACCGTGACCACCAGCACGATGATGTTGATCGGCCGCATGACCGGGAAGACCACCCGGAAGAACGTGTTCACCTCGGAGGCGCCGTCGACGGCAGCGGCCTCGCGCAGTGACGGGTCGACGCCCTTCAGCCCGGCGAGGTAGAGCAGCATGATGTAGCCGACGTGCCGCCAGCCGGACGCGACCATGACCGCCCAGATGTTCACCCCGGGGTCGCCGTACCAGTCGACGTCGGAGCCGAGCACCGCGTTGAGCAGGCCCTGGTCGCGGGAGTAGATGAGCTGCCAGACGAAGCCGATCAGCGCCAGCGAGAGCACCACCGGCAGGTAGAGGGCGGTCTGGTAGAACCGGCTGCCGCGCAGCTCCTTGTCGAGGAGTACGGCCAGGAACATGCCGAACGGCGTGGCCACCACGAACAGCGCCGCGAGCCACAGCAGGTTGTGCTGCACCGCGGGTACGAACGGCGGGTAGATGTTCACCACGTCGCTGTAGTTGCGGCCGCCGACGAAGTCGATGTCGCCCAGCGGGCCGATGCCGTCCCAGTTCGTGGTGGACAGCGCCACGGTGGCCAGCGCCGGCAGCCACACGAGGGCCGAGACGAGCAGCAGCGGGACGAGCACCATCAGCGTGATCACCACGCGGTCGGTGCGGGACAGGAGCCGTAGCCGGCGGCCGCGACCACGCGTGGTGGTGGTCGCGGCCGGCGGTTCCACGGCGCGATCCGCTTGGATCAGGGGCAGGTCGGACATAGTGTCCTCCCCCTCTCGCCGTCAGCTCGTAAAGATCGACTTCTTCTGGTTCTCGATGCTGGTCAGCAGCCCGCCGATGTCCGTCGGGTCCTTGATGAACTGCTGCAGGGCCGGGATGATCACCGTCGAGGCGAAGTCCGGCCGGGTGTCCCGGTCGAGGAACTGCGCGATCTCGGTGGCCGAGCCGACCAGCTCCGCCGCCTTCTTCTGGAGGGCGCTGTAGCCGCTGGTGTCCGCGCCGGTGTTGGCGACCAGGGTGCCGGGGTCGGTCTTCACCGAGATGTTGCCCGCGTCGACGCCGCCGATGTACTCCAGCAGCTTCTTGGCGTTCTCCTCGGACTTCGGCTTGCGCGCCATCATGTAGCCGTCGATGGGCGCGTCGAGGGCCTTGGCCCCGATGGTCGAGTCGATCTCCGGGAAGGTGAAGAAGTCGATGTCGTCCTGCTCGTCGGCGTTGAACTGCTGCGCCACGAAGAGGCCGAGCAGGTACATGCCGCTCTTCTTCTGCTGCAGCGACTGGGCGGCCTCCTGCCAGGTGCGGCCGAGGGAGTCCGGCTGGTGCAGCGGCAGCAGCCCGGCCCAGGTGTCGAAGACCTTCTTCACCTTGTCGGACGTCCACGACTCCTTGCCGGCCATGAGGTCGACGTGGAACTGGTACCCGTTGATCCGCAGGTTGAGGATGTCGAACGTGCCCATGGCCGGCCAGCCGTCCTTGTCGGCGAAGGCGATCGGGACGAGGCCGTCCCTCTTCATCTGCGCGCCGAGGGTGTTGAACTGGTCGAGGGTCGTGGGCACCTGGTAGCCGTGCTGCTGCCAGACCGACTTGCGGTAGAAGACCGCCCACGGGTAGTAGGAGAACGGCACGAAGTACTGCTTGCCGTCGTCGCCGGTCGAGGCCTTCTTGAAGGCGTCGGAGAATCCGGAGAGCTTGCCCCAGACGTCGGACACGTCACCGGCCAGGCCGCGGGCGGCGAAGAACCGCATCCGGTAGCCGGCGAACCAGGTGAACACGTCGTCCGGCTTGCCCTGCAGGTAGTTGTTGATGTTCTCCTGGAACGTGTTGTGGTCGACGGTGTTGATCGCGACCTCGACGCCGGAGGAGGTCTTGAACGCGGCGGACACCTTGGCGAGGACGTCCTTCGGCGTGGGGTCGGACGCGTTCGAGCCCATCGACACCGTCTTGCCTCCGGAACCGCCGGAGTCGGAGTCGCCGCAGCCGGCGAGGAGGCCCGTGCCGAGCAGGGCGCTCGCGCCGGCCGCGCCGGCGAGCAGCGAGCGACGGTTGAGGCCGGCGACGGATGGCGGTACGAGTCTGGCCAGGTACTCGGCTTGGGTACGGGGACGGGACATGGATCCTCCTGCGGATGAAGAGGTGCGCTGCGCCCGAGGGCCGTCGGGGGTGGGGGCCGGTGCTCGTGATCGCACATCGGGATCCACCGTGAATCCACATTGGCAAACACGAACTGCCAGTGGCGCCTCAAGCTACCCGTCCGGGCCGTCCTGTCAAGAGGGCAGCCAGAGACCGATAACCCAGTCGTGACAGGGCTGTTATCAGGTAAACGTTGGAAAGACCGTCGATGTTGGAAACTGTTGACTTAATCGATCGGTAGGGGCACGCTCTGCTGCCATGCGGCGATGGCAGGGCGACCAGATCTTCTTCGGCGGTGACTACAACCCGGAGCAGTGGCCCGAGGAGACCTGGGCCGAGGACGTCGAGCTGATGCGCCGGGCGGGGGTCAACCTCGTCTCGGTCGGCATCTTCTCCTGGGCCCTGCTCGAACCGTCCCCCGGCCGGTACGAGTTCGCCTGGCTCGACCGCGTGCTCGACCTGCTGCACGCCGGTGGCATCGGCGTCGACCTCGCCACCGCCACAGCGAGCCCGCCCCCGTGGCTGGCGCAAGCACACCCCGAGACGCTGCCGCGCCGTGCCGACGGCACCGTCCTCTGGCCCGGCGGGCGGCAGGCGTACTGCCCCAGCTCGCCGGTCTTCCGCGAGCGCTCGCTGGCCCTCGTGGAGGCGGTCGCCGGCCGGTACGCCGCGCACCCGGCCGTCGTGATGTGGCACGTGTCCAACGAACTCGGCTGCCACAACGTGCACTGCTACTGCGACGTGAGCGCCGAGGCGTTCCGGGTCTGGCTACGGGAGCGGTACGGCGACCTGGACGCGCTCAACGCCGCCTGGGGCACCGCGTTCTGGAGCCAGCGCTACGGCGACTGGGCCGAGATCAACCCGCCGCGCACCGCCCCGACGTTCGCGAACCCCACCCAGCAGCTCGACTTCCTGCGCTTCTCCTCGGACGAGCAGCGCGCCCAGCTGCGCGCCGAACGCGAGGCGCTGCGCGGGCTGGTCACCCAGCCGGTGACCACGAACTTCATGATCGGCACGGGGGTCAAGTACCTCGACTACCACTCCTGGGCCGGCGACGTGGACCTGGTCGCCAACGACCACTACCTGACCGCCGCCGACCCCCGCGCGCACGTCGGGCTGGCGCTCGCGGCCGACCACACGCGGGGCGTGGCGGGTGGCGAACCCTGGCTGCTCATGGAGCACTCCACGAGCGCGGTCAACTGGCAGCCGCGCAACGTGGCGAAGACGCCGGGGCAGCTGCGCCGCAACAGCCTCGCGCACGTGGCCCGCGGCGCCGACGGCGTGCTGTTCTTCCAGTGGCGGGCCTCCCGCGCGGGCGCGGAGAAGTTCCACTCGGCGCTGGTGCCCCACGCCGGGCCGGACACCAAGGTGTTCCGCGAGGTGTGCCGACTCGGCGCGGACCTCGGCGCCCTCGCCGAGGTCCGGGGCAGCCGGGTGGACGCCGAGGTGGCGATCCTGTTCGACTACGAGGCGTGGTGGGGCGTCGAGCTGGACTCCCACCCCAGCGTCGACGTCACCTACGCCGACCGGCTCACGGCGCTCTACGACGCGCTCTGGCGGGCCGGCATCACCGCCGACGTCGTGCACCCGTCGGCCGACCTCGGCCGCTACCGGCTCGTCGTGGCTCCCACCCTCTACCTGGTGCGCGACGCCGACGCCGACGCGCTGCGCCGGTTCGTCGAGGCCGGCGGCACCGCGCTCGTCACGTACTTCAGCGGCATCGTCGACGAGAACGACCACATCCGGCTGGGCGGCTATCCCGGGGCGTTCCGGGAGCTGCTCGGCGTGCGGACGGAGGAGTTCTTCCCGCTGCGCGCCGGCGAGCAGGTCCGCCTCGACGACGGCGCCACCGCCGACGTGTGGACCGAGTGGCTGCACCCGGAGGGCGCCGAGGTGCTCGCCTCGTACGCCGACGGGCCGCTGCCCGGTGTGCCCGCCGTGACGCGGCACGCGGTCGGCACGGGCGCGGCCTGGTACCTGGGCACCCGGCTCGACCAGGCCGCCACCGACCGGCTGGTGGCCCGGATCGTGGCGGAGGCCGGCGTCCGGCCCGCCGCCGCGGTCGAGCCCGGGGTGGAGGTGGTCCGGCGCCGCGACGCGGAGCGGAGCTGGCTGTTCGTCGTCAACCACACCGACGCCCCGGCGCGGCTCGCCGCCTCCGGCGTGGAGCTGCTCACCGGCGAGCGGTGCGACGGTGAACTGGTGGTGCCCGCCGGCGAGGTGGCGGTGGTCCGGGAGGATGGCGCCGCGGCGTCGGCCTGAGTTCCCGACGGCACGGATCGAAGGAGGTGTGACCGGATGCTCGCCCAGCAGCGGCAGAGCGCCATCCTCGATCTGATCCGGCAGCACGGCGGTGTCCGGGTCAGCCACCTGGTACGTCAGTTCGGCGTGTCGGACATGACGATCCGGCGTGACCTGGAGGTGCTGGCCGAGCGCGGCCTCGTGGACAAGGTCCACGGCGGCGCGACGTTGGCCGGCCCCGGCTCGGCCGACGAGCCGGGGTTCGCGGCGAAGTCGATCCGCCAGCAGGCGGAGAAGCGGGCCATCGCCGAGCGGGCGGCCGCCCTGGTGGAACCGGGCATGGCGATCGCGCTCTCGGCCGGGACGACCACCGCCGCGCTGGCGACCCTGCTGTCGGAGGTCCGCGGGCTCACCGTGGTGACCAACTCGATCCCGGTGGCCGACGCGCTCTACCAGGACCCGCGCGCGGACCGTACGGTCGTGCTGACCGGTGGCATCCGCACCCCCTCGGACGCGCTGACCGGGCCGGTCGCCGAGGCGGCCATCGGCTCGCTCAACGTCGACCTGCTGTTCCTCGGCGTGCACGGGATGAGCCCCCGCACCGGTTTCACCACCCCGAACCTGCTGGAGGCGGGGGTGAACCGCTGCCTGATCGGTTCGGCTCGCCGCCTGGTGGTGCTCGCCGACCACACGAAGTGGGAGACGATCGGCATCGCGACCATCGCGCCGCTGGAGGCCGCCGACATCCTCGTCACCGACGCCGGCCTGCCGGCCGAGGCCCGTACGGTCATCGGCGAGCAGGTGGGCGAGCTGGTCGTGGTGGACGCGGGCTAGACCCGCCGGGCCGCTTCACAGGGACCTCACAGGGCCGCCGGTTAGGGTGCGTGCGAGCAACGTCCGGCTCCACGGTGGAGCCCTCGGCGGTCGCACGGGAGTTCCGATGGTCTTCAAGAAGATGATGAGCGCGTTCGGTGTGGGCGGCCCCAGCGTCGACACGGTGCTGACCAACCCGAACACCCGCCCGGGCCTGACCCTCGACGGCCAGGTCAACCTGCTTGGCGGTGACGCAGCCGCGACCATCGAGCAGGTCGTGCTCAGCCTCGTCACCCGGGTCGAGATCGAGGGGCACGACACCGAGTACGCCGGCATCATGGAGTTCCACCGGATGGCGGTCAGCGGCCCGTTGCAGCTCGCCCCGAAGCAGCAGCTGGCCATCCCGTTCCAGCTGCCGGTGCCGTGGGAGACCCCCATCACCGACGTCTACGGCCAGCGGCTGCACGGCATGACGATGGGCCTGCGCACCGAGCTGGCGGTGGCCCGGGCAGTCGACAAGAGCGACCTGGACCAGGTGGCCGTGCACCCGCTGCCGGTGCACGAGCGGATCCTGGAGGCGTTCCAGCGCCTCGGCTTCCGGTTCAAGCACGCCGACCTCGAGCGCGGCCGGATCCACGGCGTCCAGCAGACGCTGCCGTTCTACCAGGAGATCGAGTTCTACGCGGCGCCGCAGTACGCGCAGACCGTCACCGAGGTCGAGCTGACGTTCGTGACCAGCCAGCGCGGTGTCGACGTGGTGCTGGAGTGCGACAAGCGCGGCGGCTTCCTCAGCTCCGGCCACGACACGTTCGGCCGCTACCACGTCTCGCACGCCGACGCCGACCGGGTCGACTGGACGCAGGTGGTCGACGGCTGGCTGCGGGAAACCACGTCGCACTACGGAGGCCTGCGCGCCGCGGGCTTCGGCCACGGCGGTCACCACGGCCACGGCCGGGGGCACGGCGTGGGCGGGATGGTCGCCGGCGCGGCGCTCGGTGTGGCCGGCGGCATGATCGCGGGTGAGCTGATCGAGGACGCCTTCGAGGGCGACCTCGGCGAGGACTTCGGCTTCGACGAGTAGGTTCCGCCCGTCCACTATGGAATGGGCGCGGCGGACGGGACGTCCCGTCCGCCGGTAGGGGAAAGCGATGATGGCGGCCCCGGGAGAATTCCCGGGGCCGCCATCGGCACAAGCGTCAACGCCGGCCCGTGCGCCGCTCGCCCAGCGAGCGCTTCGGCGACCCGGCCTTCGAGAGACCCCGGCTCACCAGGTAGGCGCCGGTCAGGGTCGCGATGATCCACCACGACTGGGTCGGGTTGTTGATGTTCAGCCCGTTGGTGGCCGAACCACCCCAGAACGCGGCGATCACCACGGCCGCGACGGCGACGGCGTAGATCCAGAATTCCGTCGTGAGGAACGCCTGCTTGGTCTCGGTACCCGTCTGCGGCGTCGGCTCACGGTGCCCGTCGCTCACCATCGGCATGGGACGGGTCGGCGTCTCCTGCATCGCCTGACGGTTCTGGATGTCCGCGTTCGGCCGGTTCATCGGCCTGGTGGACGCAGCCTGCGTGCTCATCTTGTCCTCCTCAGGATGCGATGAGTCGTGCGCTCCCTCGCCCCGCTACCGCGTTCCGGCCACGGCACGGTTTCGTGGGTTCGTGGCGGGGACGCCCACCGACTACCCGAGGGCCCGGGCGAGGTAACACCCGCTCCCGGCCGGAAATCCGTCCGGCGCGGGAAGAGGAGGAGGCGCCGCCGGTGGCGCCCGCCGCGCGGGCGCCACCGGCGTGGTACGTCAGCGCAGGCCGTTGCGGATGGCGACACCGACGAGCAGGTCGGGGTCGTCGGTGATGACGCCGTCCACACCGAGGTCGATCAGCCGCTGCATCACGGCCGCGTCGTCGACGGTGTACGGGATCACCTTGAGGCCGTACCGGGTCTGGAGGGTCCGCACGTCCGGTCCGTGGAAGTACGCCGGGTTCTCCCGCAGGTACCAGTCGGCCGAGGCCACGGTGCCCTGCTCCGGGTCGTGCACCTGCCAGTTCGCCGACACCGTGCTCGCGCCCGCGGCGCGGGTCAGCTTGCCGAGGTCCTGGTACTTCCACCAGTCCAGCCCGCCGGTCCACGGGCTCTTGACCGACCGGTCGCCGTACACCGCCTGGAGCGAGCACTCGTCGGCGAGGCTGGCGCACTCGGCGGGGCCGTACTGCCAGACCAGCGCCACCGTCTCGATCCGCTTGTCCAGCTGGCGCGCGTACGTGATGGTCCGCCAGTCGAACGACTGGATGGTGGCGCGGCCGGTGAAGCCGGCCCGCTCGATCGCGGTGACCAGCTTGCGGGTGAAGCTGCGGTACGGCTCGGTGTCGTCCACCAGCGGGCTGATCTTGGTCTCGATGTTCATCCGGACGTCCGTCCGGCCGCTGCCCTTGACCAGGGCGAAGACCTCGTCGAGGGTCGGGATCCGGGCACCCGGGGCAGGCACCTGCGCCGGCAGCTCCGGCAGCGTCTTCGTGCCGCAGTCGATCGTCTTGATCTGCGCGAGGGTCAGCTCGTGCACCGGCTTGCCCACGTACGGGAACTCCGGGTCACCGGGCCGGGCCGGCCCGGTGTCGATGCAGTGCGAGCCGTTGATGGCCCGGTCGTGCAGCACCACCAGCGCGCCGTCCTCGGTCACCCCGGTGTCCAGCTCCAGAGTGGAGATCGCCTTGTTCGCGAGCGCGTTGCTGAAGGCGGGCAGGGTGTTCTCCGGCCGCGTCGCCCGGCCGCCGCGGTGCGCCTGGATGTCGAACGGCGCCGCGTACTCCTTGGGCAGTTGGTAGCCGCGCTGCGCGAGCAGGCCGCGCAGCCGGTCCGGGTAGTCGGTGATGATGCCGTCCACGCCGTCGTCGATGAGCTTCGCCATGGTGGGCACGTCGTCGACGGTCCACGGGATGACCTTGATGCCGTAGCGGTGCGCCCGCGCCACCATGTCCCGGGTGACGTACGGCCGGTAGTCCGGGTCGGTGACCATGCCGTTCTGCGGGAAGCCGTGCACCGGCGAGAACGCGCTGGCGCCGAAGCTGCGGACGGCCTTGATGGGGTCGCCGCCGAACGCGTCGATGTCCAGCCCGCCCAGCCACGGCGAGGCGCCCGGCTGCCCGGTCTGCAGGAAGTCGTAGTTGGTCAGCGCGACGAGAGGCAGCCGCGGCTCGACCTGGCGCATCCGCATCAGCGCGCCCCAGTCGAAGCTCTGGATGGTCACCTGCTTCAACAGCCCGGCACGCCGGATCTCGGCGGCCGTGACCTGCACGAACTGCTCGCGCGGGGCGGTCTCGGTCGGCGCGCCGGCCTCCACCTTGGTCTCCACGTTGAGCGTCACGTCGTCCGCGCCGTAGCGCTTGACCAGGGCGAAGACCTCACGCAGCAGGGGCATGCGGGCACCCGGCACGGCGAGCTGGCCGGGCTTGTCGGCCAGCGTCTTCGACCCGCAGTCGAGGGTGCGCACCTGGGCCAGGGTGAGCGTGTTGACGTACTTCCCGACGTACGGGAACTCCGGGTCACCGGGGGTCGCGGGGGCGGTGTCCACGCACTTGGTGCCGGTCACCTTCCGGTCGTGGGTCACCACGGCCTGGCCGTCCTCGGTGATCTGCACGTCCAGTTCCAGAGTGCTGACCCCGAGCTGGAGGGCGTTGCCGAACGAGGCGAGGGTGTTCTCCACCCGCAGCCCGAGACCACCGCGGTGGGCCTGCACGTCGAATGTCCGGTCCGGTCGCGGCTTCGCCCCGGCGGGCACCGCGAGCCCGGTCGTCACGGTCGCGGCCGCCAGGGCCGCCACCGCGATGCGCCGTACTGTGCGCACGCTGTCACTCCTCCTCCGGCGGGCGTCTCCCGCCGATCCGCGTCAGCATGGGCAGCGGGGGAGGCGCGAAGGCGGCCGGCGGGAGACGCGCGGGTTAACCGGGGCGGACGGTGTCTGCGGATCGCCCGCGGGTGTTTGACCGGGCCGGCGTCGGGCACGCAGAGAGACCGATGTTTCTGCGAGGTGGTTGACGTGCGTGAGGACGACATGCGACAGGACGCCGCCCGGCGGGCCGAGGACCGGATCGCCGGCGGGATCTACGGCGAGGGCGCCCTCGACGAGGTGACGGTGCCCCAGACCGACGTGCAGCGGGCGATCCAGGACGTCGACCCCGACGACCCGGCGCACGTACCGGTCGACCCGAGCGTGCTCCGCGACGGCGGTCCGGTCGGCGGTCAGGGCGCGGTCACCACGACCGGTGGCACCGCCGGCCCGGCCAGCGTCCGCCGCGTGGCGCGTCAGCCCGAGAAACACCCGGGCAAGGTGGCGCCGACCACCACGGGCGACGCCACCACCGGCGGCATGAGCACCCCGGCCGGTGGCAGCACGAGCGACCAGTCCAGCGCCGCCAGCCAGGTAGGCAACTTCACCACCGAGGACAACCCGTCCCAGTAAGGCCGGCCGCGCCCGCGGCCCCGGCCCGGCCGGCCCCGCCCGGCCCGGCCGGCCCCGCCCGGCCCGGCCGGCCCCGCCGGCCGGCCCCGTGATCATGAAGTTATTGCCGCGACACGCCGTGTCGGCGCGCAACAACTTCATGATCGACAGTGGACGGCCGGCGCCGGGGGCCGGGGCCGGGCGGGGGCGGGGCCGGGTTGGGGTGGATCAGGCTGGGCGGAGGACGCCCAGGCGTTGGGTGGCGCGGGTCAGGGCGACGTACAGGTCGCTGCGGCCGCGCGGTGACTCGGCCACGATCCGGTCCGGGTCGACCACCAGCACCGAGTCGAACTCGAGCCCCTTGGCCTGGACCACGGTGAGCACCACCACGCGGCTCTCCAGCTCGGGGTGGTCGCCGACGGCCGCCTCGGGCAGCGCCGCGGTGAGCGCCGCGCCCAGGTCGTCCACCAGGCCGGCCGGCACGATCACGCCGAGCCGGCCCTCGTCGAGCCCGGCCGCCTCCCCGCGCGCCGCGTCGACCAGCTCCGCGGCCAGCCGGCCCGCGGGAACCGAACGGTCCCACGGCGGTACGCCGCTCGCGCGTACCGAGCGCGGCGGACGCAGCGTCGGGTCGATCTCGGTGAGCAGGTCGGCGGCGACCGCCATGATCTCCGCCGGGGTGCGGTAGCTGACGGTCAGCTCGGTCAGCCGCCACCGGTCCGCCACGTACGGCTTCAGCGCCTCCTGCCACGACGGTGTGCCGGCCAGCGCGCCGGTCTGCGCCACGTCGCCCACGATCGTCATCGAGCGGCTGGGGCAGCGCCGCATGAGCAGGCGCCAGGCCATCGGCGACAGCTCCTGCGCCTCGTCCACGATGACGTGACCGAACGCCCACCGGCGATCGGCCGCGGCCCGCTGCGCGGTGGTCAGCCGGTCGGCCTCCTCCTGCCGTTCCAGCAGCCGGTCGGCGTCGATCAGGTCGGCGACGCCGAGGATCTCACCGCCGTCGGCCTCGTCCTCCACGTCGATCGAGCGGGAACCCCGGGCGATCTCGAGCACGCCCTCGGCGTACTCCCGTTGGAACGACCGGATGCGTTCCCGGCGGGCCGCGGCGGCGCGCTCGTCCTCGCCGAGCAGTTCGGCGGCCTCGTCGAGCAGCGGCACGTCTGCGGGCGTCCAGCCGCCGGGCTCGCGGTGCAGCAGCGCCCGCTCGTCGTCGGTCAGCATGGGCGCGGCGGAGGCGATCGCGTCGACGTCGGCGTACAGGTCGGCGAGCAGGCGCTGCGGCGTGAGCACCGGCCACAGCTCGTCCAACGCGGCGCGGAGCCCGGGCTCCTCGCGCAGTTCGCGGCGGATCTCGGCCCGGTCGGCCTCGTCGAGGAGGTTCTCCCCGCCGAGCGGGTCCGCGCCGATCCGCTCGGCCACCTGGTCGGCGAGGGCGTGGACGACCTCGATGTCGAACACCGCCCGGGCCAGGTTGTGGGCCCGGCCGGTGCGGCGGGCGTGGTCCCGGGCCGCGCGGACGGTCTCCGGGTCGAGGGTGAGCACCTCCCGTTCCACCTCGACCGCCATCGGCTCGTCGGGCACCCGCTGCCGGTCCCGTACGGCCGCGGCCAGCACGTCGACCATCACCGGCCGGCCCTTGAGCGCGGCGGCCTCGGCCGACTCGACCCGGCGGGCCTGCACGCCGGGGAACAGGTCGGCCTGCGTACGCAGCAGCACGCCCGTCTCGGCCAGTGCCGGGAGCACGTGCGAGATGTAGCGCAGGAACGTGGCGTTCGGGCCGACGAGCAGGACGCCGCGGGTGGAGAGCTCGCGCCGGTGGGTGTAGAGCAGGTACGCGGCGCGGTGCAGCGCGACGGCCGTCTTGCCGGTGCCCGGGCCACCCTGGACCACCAGCACCCCGGGCAGGTCGGCCCGGATGATCTGGTCCTGCTCGACCTGGATGGTCTCGACGATGTCCCGCATCCGGCCGGTCCGGCCCGCGTTCAGCGCGGCCAGCAGCGACGCCTCGCCGGTCAGCTCCTCGTGGGCCGTGGGGGAGGCGGTGGTGATGTCCAGCACCTCGTCGTTGAGACCGGTGACCTTCCGCTGGCGCGTACGCAGGTGCCGGCGGCGGCGTACGCCCTGCGGGTTGGCGGCCGTCGCGAGGTAGAACGGCCGGGCCGCCGGTGCGCGCCAGTCGATGAGCAGCGGGTCGTAGTCGCCGCTGGTGTCGAAGATGCCGATCCGGCCGATGTAGCGGCGCGAATCGTCCTCACCGTCGAGCCGTCCGAAGCAGAGTCCGTTCTCGACCGCCGAGAACTGCTCGACCTGGTCGGCGTACATGCGCACGGAACTGTCGCGCTGGGAACGGGCCTGGAGGGTGCCCCCGGTCGCCCGCAGCTCGTCGGTGAGCCGCCGGGCGGCCTGCTCACGCAGCTCGTCGAGGCGGTGGTAGAGCACACTCACGTACTCCTGCTCGCGACCGATCTCGTCGTCGACCGGCAATTCGTCCGTACCGCCGGAGTGCCTTGACAAGCCGTCTCCCTAAGAATTAGAATTCGTTGCAGGAACGGCTTTATGAGCCGTTCTTTTTTGTGCCTGAACTCTGAAAGATAGCGCGTCGCCACGGTCCGGACCAAGCCCGACCGGCGGTTCGCGCGTGTGGCGGCGAGGTGCGACGGCGATGATCCTGCGGGCCGGCCAGCGGATCGTGTTCATGGGTGACAGCATCACCGACTGCGGCCGCCGGGACGTCGCCGCTCCCTACGGCAACGGGTACGTGAGCCTGGTCCGCGCCTTCGTCACAGCCCGCCACCCCGACCTCGACCTGCACTGGGTCAACCGGGGCGTGAGCGGCGACACGGTCCGCCACCTCGCGGCCCGCTGGGAACGGGACGCGGTGGGGGAGCACCCGGACTGGCTCTCCGTGATGATCGGGATCAACGACATCTGGCGCCGCTACCGGGGTCCGGAGGCCGAGGCCGTCCCGATCGACGAGTACGAGCGGACGCTCCGGGCGCTGCTGACCCGGGCGGTCGAGGCGACCGGCTGCCGGCTGATCCTCGGCGACCCGTACCTCATCGAGCCCGACCGGGCCGAGCCGCAGCGCGCCGACGCCGACCGGTACGCGGCCGTCGTGGCGGCGCTCGCCGTCGAGTTCGGCGCGGTGCACGTGCCCACGCAGGCGGCCGTCGACCGGGCGCTCGCGGTGAGTCCGCCCGGTAAATGGGCCGACGACCGGGTGCACCCGAACCTGCCCGGGCACGCCCTGCTCGCCGACGCGTTCCTCGCGGCCCTCGACGCCGCACCGTCCGCGCCCCGGCCCAGGGCCGCCGCCGACGACGTGACGGGCAGCCGGGGCTGACGCTCCGGCCTCCGCCGCCTGATCGACTCCGTTTCCTGGAAGTCGCGGTGTCCGGCCCGCCCCGACACCGCGACTTCCGGGAAGTCGAGTCGATCACGCCCGCCGCGGCCCAGCGCCCGCCCGCCGCGGCCCGGCGCCCGCCCGCCGCGCCCCCGGCGGCCCGTCACCTGCTCCCGGCCGGCTCCGGCTCGACCCGGGCCGGCGTCACCACCTCCGGCCGCCCGCCGCTGCGTTCCGCGCCGATGCCGGCGACCACCACGAACGCGACGCCCACCAGCGGCGCGACGCCCGGCAGCTGGTGCAGCGCCACCAACCCCACGAGCAGGGCGATCGCCGGCTCCAGGCTCATGAGCGTGCCGAACGCGGCGGTCGTGAGCCGGCGCAGGGCGAGCAGTTCGAGGACGAACGGGACGACCGGCAGCAGCACCGCGAGGCCCAGGCCGGCGAGCACCACCTCCCACGTGAGGTCGGCGAAGACCGACGGCCCCACGGCCACGGTGGCCACCAGGGCGGCCACCGGCATGGAGACGGCCAGGCCGCGCAGACCGGAAACCTCGTCGCCGACCCGCTGGGTGAGCAGGATGTACGCGGCCCAGCAGGCGCCGGCGGCCAGCGCGTACGCCACCCCGACCGGGTCGGCGCCGCCCCGCCACGGTTCGGTGAGCAGCAGCACCCCGACGCCGGCGAGCACCGGCCACCACTTGGTGCCGCCCCGGCCGCGCGCCACCGCGATGCCGAGCGGGCCGAGGAACTCCAGCGCGCTGGCGGTGCCCAGCGGCAGCCGGGCCACGGCGGCCATGAACAGGATGGTGATCCCGGCCGTCACCACGCCCAGCGCCACGCAGGCACGCAGCGCGGAGCGGGTGAACGTGGACGGACGCGGGCGCACCAGCACCGCCAGGAGGACCCCGGCCCAGGCCAGCCGGAGCCAGGCCGCCCCCTCCGGACCGACCTGGTCGAACAGGCCGACCGAGGCGGCCAGCCCGAGTTGCACGAGCATCATCGAGGCGAGGGCCATCGCCGAACCGGCGCGGGTGGGTGTCATGCACCCAGTAGACCGGTTCACCACCGTTCACGTCCACGTGTGATTGCTGGACGGACCGTTCGGAAATGCTGAACAATGGCGGCGTGGACCTGCGCCGGCTGCGACTGCTGCACGAGCTGGCCCGGCTGGGCTCGATGCGGGCGGTCGCCGACGAGCTGGGAGTGACCACCTCCACGGTCTCGCAGCAGCTCGCGGTGCTCGCCCGCGAGGTCGGCGCCGAACTCGTCGAGCCGGCCGGGCGGCGGGTCCGGCTCACCCCCGCGGGCCGGCGGCTCGCCGGGCACGCGGTGACGATCCTCGCCGCCGTCGAGGCGGCCCGCCTGGACCTCGACCCGCACGCCGAGCCCGCCGGCACGGTGCGCGTCGCCGGGTTCGCCACCGCCGTACGCCGGTCGCTGCTGCCGGCCGCCGCCGACCTCGCGGCCCACCACCCGGCCGTGCGGCTGCGTATCCACGAGCACGAGCCCGCCGAGGCGTACGCGCTGCTGGCGGCCGACGAGGTCGACCTCGCGCTGACCTACGACTACCACCTCGCCCCGGCGCCCGCCGACCGCACCGTCGAGGCCGTCCCCCTGTGGTCGGCGGCCTGGGGTCTCGGCGTGCCGGCCGACGGTCCGCCCGCCACCGGTGCGTCGCCGGAGGTCTTCGCCCGGTACGCGGCCCACGACTGGATCGTCAACTCCCGCAACACGGCCGACGAGCTGGTGGTGCGCGCCATCGCCGCCATGGCGGACTTCGAACCCCGGATCGAGCACCGCGCGGACAGCCTGGAACTCGTCCAGGACATGATCGTCGCCGGGCTCGGCGTCGGGCTGCTCCCGGCGGACCAGCCGACCCTGCCGGGCGTCCGCCTGCTCCCGCTCACCGGGCCGGAGGCGCGGCTGCGCTCGTACGCGGTCGTCCGCCGGGGACGCGCCGGCTGGCCGCCGCTGGCGCTGGTCCTGGACCTGCTCCGCGCCCGCGCCGGAGCGGGATAGGCGCGAACGGCGCTGCCGGCCGGTGGCCGGCAGCGCCGTGGACTCCCCTTCGCGGACGGATCAGCCGCGGGCGACCTCGTAGAGCCGCTCCGGCGTGACCGCACCGGCCAGCACCCGGCCGTCATCGGTCAGCAGCACGGTGACGAGCTTCGTGGTGAACAGCCGGCCGCTGCCCCAGTCGCCGCTGACCGCCGGCAACGACCCGAGCGCGCCGGCCAGTTCGTCGCCCGCCGGGCTCTTCGCCCCGGCGGCGCCCGGCGCGTCCGCGCCGTCGACCCGGGCCTCCACCACCGTGGTCCAGCCGGTTCCGACCGTACGCACCTGCGGGTGCTGCTCCGCCTCGTGCCTGCGGGTCGGGGCGTCCGGCCGGTCGGCCGTCTCCTCCTTCACCGTGGCGCCGGGCGGCGGGTTGAAGGTGAACTGGTCGGCGTCCGGCCGGCGGAAGTCGACCTGCGTGAACGCCACCTCGAACGCGGGCTGGTCACTGCCGGTGGCGAACACCTCGAACCGCAGCGGCACGTGCTCGCGGGCGTCGATGGCGATCCGCAGCTGGTGGACGAGCGACGCCTTGTCGCGCGGCTCCAGCACCAGCTCGTACGCGTCCCGCCCGGCGACCGTGGCGGCCCGGCCGACGCTGACCGCGGTGGTCGGGTCGATGGCGGCGAGCGCCAGGTCGGCGGCCTCCTGCGGCGTGGACGGCAGCTCCGGCGCGCCCTCGTGGGCCGCACCGGGCTTCCCGGCGGCGTCCTGACCGAGCGTGCGGTGGGTCGCCGCGTTGGCGCGGCTGTCCCATGTCCAGACGTCGCGGCCGTTGTGGATGATGTCCCGCTCGCCGAGCGTGTCCAGCAGGGCGACCCGCTGCCGCTCCGGTCCCGAGTACCAGACCCGCAGGGTGTGCGTGCCGGTCGCCAGGGCGGCGATCTCGTTGGCGCCGGCCGCGAGGCCCGCGATCGGCGGGAGGCCCAGGTCGGCCCGTTGCACGACGGTGCCGGAGAGCCCTTCCAGCTGCGAGGTCTGCAGGTCTACCAAAAGCTGGGCGGCCGTGCGGGGCGGCAGGCTCGGCTCGGCCTCCGCGGCGAACGTGCCGATGGCGGCACCCCCACCGATCACGGTGGCCGCGGCGGCCACCGGGACCACCCAGCGCAGGACGGGACGGCTCGAAAGGACGGACATGTCGGCACCTCCTACCCGACATCCTGCCCGGTGGACGCTGTGAGGGCGCTGAGGACCGCGGTATAGGTGTGCGGCCGGGTGGCACCCTTGACGCGTGCGGCTGCTGGTGGTGGAGGACGAGGCGCGGCTGGCCGGCGCGCTGCAACGGGGTCTGCAGGCCGAGGGTTTCGCCGTGGACGTGGCGTCGAACGGCCCGGCCGGGCTCGACGCGGCGCGGGGCGGCGGTTACGACGCCATGATCCTGGACGTCATGCTGCCCGGGTTCTCCGGCTACGAACTGGTCCGCCGGCTGCGCGCCGAGGAGCACTGGCTTCCGGTGCTCATGCTCTCGGCGAAGGACGGCGAGTACGACCAGGCCGACGGGCTCGACTGCGGCGCCGACGACTACCTCACCAAGCCCTTCTCGTACGTGGTGCTGCTGGCCCGGCTGCGCGCCCTGCTGCGTCGCGGCGCACCCGAGCGGCCGACCGTGCTGACCGTGGGCGACCTGCGGCTCGACCCGGCCCGTCGGCGGGTGACCCGGGCCGACGTCGAGGTCGCGCTGACCGCCCGCGAGTACGCGCTGCTCGACTACCTGATGCGCCGCCCCGGCGAGGTGGTCTCCAAGATCGAGCTGCTGGACCACGTCTGGGACGCCAGCGTGGAGACGGCCCCCAACGCCGTCGAGGTGTACGTGGGCTACCTCCGTCGCAAGATCGGCCGGGAGCGCCTCGAGACCGTCCGCGGCGCCGGCTACCGCCTGGCCACATGAACACCCGGGAACGCGTCGCCTCCCGGCTGCGGTCGGTGCTGCGACTGCCGGACGTGGCTCTCGGGCTGCGCGGCCGCCTCATGGTCATCGGTGTGCTGGGGCTCTCCGCCGGCCTGGCCCTCGGCGGGGTGCTGCTGCTCGCCGTCCTCGGGTACGCGCTGCAACGCAGCGTCGACAGCGACGTCTCGCGTACGGCCGAGGCCGTCACCCGCCTCGCCGCCGAGGACGCGTTGCCCGACCCGCTGCCGGTGGCCGGCGGCCAGGTCCGGGTGCAGGTGATCGACGCGCAGGGACGGATCCGAGCCGCGTCGATCGACGCCGACCGGCTGGTGCCGATGGTCCGGCCCGACCAGTTGGACCCGGACCGCCGCCAGCGCCTCGTGGTGTCGGGGGAGCGGGTCGGGCTGGCCGGGCCGGTACGGGTGGTGACCATGCCGGCCGGCCGCCCCTCGGACCCGCTCACCGTCCTGGTCGCCAAGTCGATGGCGGACGTCCGGCACAGCACCCACGTGGTGCGCGCCATCCTGCTGATCAGCTTCCCGCTGCTGGTCGGGGTGCTCGCCGCCGTGGCCTGGCGGGTGGTCGGCGCCACCCTGCGGCCCGTCGAGGCGCTGCGCCGGGGCGCAGAGGAGATCACCGGTCGGGCCGGCCCCGGACGCCTGCCGGTGCCGGCCTCCCGGGACGAGGTGCACCGGCTGGCCGTCACCCTCAACGGGATGCTGGACCGGCTCGAGTCGGCGCGTCGGCGGCAGCGGGCCTTCGTGGCCGACGCGGCGCACGAGCTGCGCAGCCCGGTCACGAACATCCGGACGGAGCTGGAGGTGGCGCGACGCCTCGGTGACCGCACGGACTGGTCCGCCGTCACCGGGAACCTGCTCGCCGACACCGAGCGGCTCACCCGGCTCGTGGACGACCTGCTGCTGCTGGCCCGCCTCGACGAGTCGGGCGCTGCGGCCGGCGAGACGGGCCCCAGCGTGGGCGGCGCTGGTTCCGGGCCGGGCGGGGCTGGTTCGGGGCAGGGTGGGGCTGGTTCCGGGCCGGGCGGCGCTGGCGCCGGCGGGCGGGCGGCCCGCGGGCGGGCGGTCGGCCCGGTCGAGCTGGGCGAGCTGCTCACCGCGGTGGCAAGCCGCTACCCGTCCCCGCCCGTGCGGGTGACGCCGCCGGACGAGCCGCTGTGGACCGTCGGGCAGCCGGACGAGCTGCGCCGGATCCTCACCAACCTGCTCGACAACGCGGTGCGGCACGCCCGTACCCGGGTGGTGCTCGCCGTCGTGCCCGACGGCGCGTACCAGCTGGTGACGGTGATCGACGACGGGCCGGGCATCCCGGTCGCCGACCGGGACCGCGTGTTCGACCGCTTCACACGCCTGGACGACGCACGGGCGCGCGACGCCGGCGGGGCCGGCCTGGGGCTCGCGATCGTGCGGGAGCTCGTACGCCGAGCCGGCGGCACGGTCACCCTCGGCGACGCCGACGGTCCGG
This sequence comes from Micromonospora costi, assembly GCF_003626655.1. Taxonomy (GTDB): domain Bacteria; phylum Actinomycetota; class Actinomycetes; order Mycobacteriales; family Micromonosporaceae; genus Micromonospora; species Micromonospora costi. The sequence goes on along the minus strand of NZ_RBAN01000001.1, from coordinate 727,926 downwards.
GCCTGCGCGTGTCGCTGCGCCTGCCGGCGTTGCCCACCACCGACGCCGGTTGAGGGACCTCAGGCGAGGGCCACGACTCCGACCACGACGAGCGGCAGCCCGACGAAGAGGAAGATGCCGACGCCGGTGAGCACGCGGCCGCCCCCGCCGGTCTCGCGCTCGGGAGGCAGCCCGAACGCCGCGCGCGCGTCCAGCATGCCGATCCGGCTCAGGGTCAGGTCCCCGGTGACTCCGACTAGCCCACCGACGACGAGGGACACGACCCCGAACCGGGACGCGAACCCGCCACCGGCCACCGCGACCCAGACCGCCGCGGCGACCGCGATGACCACCAGCGCGATCACCAACAGCACCAGCGCCTCGCGCAGACCCCTGAGGACCGTCATCGGTGCTCCTCCCCGCGACCCGTACGGGCATTGTCGTCGATCGGCGCTCGCACGGGTGTCCCCGCGCCCGGGCCCGGCCGGCTGGGTCGGGTCGCCCGGGCTCGGCCTTGATCGACTCCATCTCGCCGATCCGGCGGGGTCCCCGCGCGCCGGACACCGCCACATCGGCGATCCGGTGTCGATCTCGCACTTCGTGATCGACTCGGCTTCCAGGAAGTCGCGGTGTTACGTGGGGCCGGACAGCGCGTCTTCATGGAAGTCGAGTCGATCAGCGGACCCCGCCCCGGGCCGGTGCCCGGTGGGGCGGGGGCCACTCAGGACCGCCCGGCGCCGGGCGCTTGCTCACCGCCGGCGGGTGCACACCTCGTCGGCGGCGGCGATCGTGTCGGTGGACCAGACGACGGCCACCGTGAAGCAGTAGTCGAGGCTGCTGTTCAGCCCGTAGATGATGAAGCTGTTGGTGCCCGCGGGCAGGTCGGTGAGGGCCGACTTGGGCTGGCCGGCCCGCCCGCCCGAGACGACGACGGGCCCCTCGCCGCCGGCCGGGTACGTCCAGCGCAGCGTCACGTTGTCGCGGTTGTCGCGCAGGCTCACGCCACTGGGCGGCGTGCCGGGCGTGGCCGCCGCGACGGTGGGCGCCGAACGGCTGGGACTCGGCGTATCTGACGGGCCGGGCGTGCCCCCCGTCGTGGCGGAGCCGGGTGCGCTGCTGGGCGTCGCCCGGGGCGGGTCGTCGCCGTCGACCCCGGCCACCCCTGCGATCACCGCGGCGGCGCCCAGCAGCACCACGACCACCCCGCCCACCACGATCGGGAGCAGCCGCCGGCCGGCGGGGGTGGACGGACGGCGCACGGGCACCGGCAACAGCCGCGACGGCTGGTACGGCTCGACCGGGTCGGCGCCCCGCCGGACCCGGTGCACGCCGTCGGCCTCCTCGGCGCCGGCCATGGCGACCACCGCGGGCGGCACCGAGCCGCCCGGCGGCGGTAGCGGCCCTCCCGGCACCTCGTCGCCCGGCCGCTCCGGCGGCCACCCGGCAGCCCCTGCCCCGCCCGGCTCGTCGGCCGCGCCACGCTCCTCCGGTGGCCATGCCGAGGTCCGCGCCCCGCCCGGCTCGTTCCGATGCCACGCGGCCTGCCCCGCCGCGCCCGGCTCGTCGGGCGGCCACGCCGCGGGCCGCGCTCCGCTCGGCTCCTCCGGCGGCCAGGCGGCCTGTCCGGCTCTGCGCGGCTCGTCCGGCGGCCACTCCGCGGGACCGGCCGCGCCCGGCTCACCCGGCCGCGCGGCCGGCCCGGTCGCGTTCGGCTCGTCGGGTGTCCACGCGGACGCGGCCGGCCCGGTCGCGTCCGGCTCGTCGGGTGGCCACGTGGCCTGCGCGGCCGCGCCCGGTTCGTCGACCGGCCGGGTCGGCGGGTCGTCCGGTTGCTGCCACCCCGGCCGGGTCGGGTCCGCCGACCAACCGGCCGGTTCGTCCGGCGGCCACCACGCCTCGTCGGTGCCGGCCGGGTCGTCCGCCGGCTGTCGCGGGGTGGGCACGGCCAGCGGCTCGTCCGGCTCCGGCTGGTCCGGGTCGTACGCGGGTGCCTCCCCGTAGGACGGGGTGCGGGCGGACGGCACGACCGGAGCGTCCGGTGGCTCGTCCGCGCAGACGTGGTCGGGGTTGGCGGCGGCCCGGGCCAGCGCCGCCACCTGGACGGCGAGCGGGTCGTCGACGGGCAGGTGCTGCCGGCAGAGCTCCCGGGCCAGGGCGAGGTTGTCGTGGGCCTCGGCGAACTCCCCGCAGTCGCGCTGCATCGCGCCGAGCCGGGCCAGCATCTTGATGCCGCTGGGGTGGCCCTCGCCATACACCTCGCGGTGCAGGTCCCAGGCGTCGCGCAGGCGGTACCGGGCGGTCCGGCACTGCCCGCGTGCGTACTCCACGGTGGCCAGGTCGGCGTGGGCGGCGAGCACGCGCAGCGACTCCGGGCCCTCCTGGGCCGTGAGTTCGACGATGACGTCCTGGTAGAGCCGGGCGGCGCGGGACTGGCTGCCCACCCGGTGCAGCACCGCGGCCAGGGTGGCGGCGGCGGCCACCGTACGCGGGTCGGAGCGGCCGTGCAGGCGGGTCTGCGCCGCGTACGCGTAGGCGGCCCACCCGCGTGCGGAGTGCGGCTCCCCGAGCGCCACGAGCACCCGTGCGTGCAGGCTCGCCGCCTCGGCCATGTCGGCGGTGGCGTTGGCCGGGCGCGGGTCGGCCTCGCTCAGCGCGTCGGACAGCAGCCGTTGCGCGCCGGCCAGGTCGCCGGTGGACACCAGGTGGTGCGCCTGGTCAGTCAGGTCGCCGAAGCCGAAAGGCACGCCCCATCGTGCTCATCCGGCAACGGTAAGTACAAGACCCGCGCCGGTGCGGATCGGTCAGGATCGGGTCAGGTGGTCGGCCAGGGTCTCGCTGATCCGGCGCAGCTGGTCGACCTGGGAGGGCGTCAACGCGTCGAACAGGTGCCGGCGTACGCCCTCGACGTGGCCGGGCGCCGCGGCCGCGAGCGCCGCGAAGCCGGTGTCGGTGAGGTGCGCGACCTGGCCGCGCCGGTCGGTCGGGCACTCCTCCCGCTCGACCCAGCCGGAGGACTCGAGCCGGGCCACGGCGTGGGAGAGCCGGCTGCGCGACGAGCCGGTGAGGTCGGCCAGTTCGCTCATCCGCAGCCGCCGCTCGGGCGCCTCGGAGAGGCGGACCAGGATCTCGTAGTACGCGTGCGGCATGCCCGCGTCGCGTTGCAGCTCACGGTCGAGGGCGTCCATCAGCCCTCGGGAGGCGGCCAGGAAGGCCCGCCAGGTGCGCTGCTCGTCCGGGTCCAGCCACCGCGTCATGACGCCCATCATACCGCCAGTAGTTGAGCGTTCAACTAAACCGGGCTACCGTGGAGGGCATGGGAATCCACCGGCTCAACCACGCGGTCCTCTACGTCAGTGACCTCGCCCGCAGCGTCGCCTTCTACCGTGACGTCCTCGGCTTCCGTCCGGTCGCGATGACCCCCGACGGCTTCCGTGGCGCCACCTTCCTCCAGGCGCCCGACTCCACCAACGACCACGACCTCGGCCTGTTCGAGATCGGTGCGGCCGCCGGCCGCTCGACCGCCGGGCGCGCCACCGTCGGCCTGTACCACCTGGCCTGGGAGGTCGACACGCTCGACGAGCTGGCGGCCACCGCCGAGCGGCTGGCCGCCGCGGGAGCGCTCGTCGGCACGTCCGACCACGGCACCACGAAGAGCCTCTACGGGCAGGACCCGGACGGCCTGGAGTTCGAGATCGTCTGGCTGATCCCGGCCGACCTGCTCGACGACGCGGCGATCGAGGCGCGCAAGCGGATCGGGCGGCTCGACCTCGACCGCGAGCGGCAGCGCTACGGCGGCCAGACCCGCGGCGGCGTGGGCATCTCCGTACCGGCCTGAGGCGCCGTGCGGTAGAACGTCAGGATGCCGAGCGACCCGACCGCCGCCGTCCGCCGCGAACTGCTCGTCCGTCAGCTGGAGACCTGGCTGCCGGGGGCCCTGCACCGTTCGCGGCGGGCCACGCTCGCCCTGGCGTACGCCCATGACGACGCCGGCTCGGCCGACGCGGCCCTGGGGGTGGTGGCCGAGTACGCCGACCGGTTGCGCGGCCGGCGGCTCACCGTGCTCGTGCTCGCCGGCGAGGCGGCGGACCTGCCGGCGCGGCTCGGCCCCGTCGAGGCGGGACTGCCGGCCGACGTGGCCGTGCACCTGGTGCCCGGCGACCCGGGCCGGTTGCCGGTCGCCGTGAAGGCGGCCGGCGCCGCGGGCGCTCCGCTGTTCTCCTACGTGGACCTGTCCGCCCCCGGCCCAATCCCGCCCGCCAGCGAGAGCGGCGGCGGGGCGGGCGGGCCCGACCCCGCCGTGCTGCGCGCCGCGGCCGGCGGTAGGCCTGCCGAGCTGCTGCTGTGCGCCGGTGGCGACGCCCGCGCCGGCCTGGGCGCGGCCGGCTTCCCGCTGGTGACCGAGGTGGACCTGGTGCCGGGCGGCGGGCGACCCGCGAGCCGGATCGCCTTCGGCACCGGTTCCGACCGGAGCCTGGAGGCGTTCAAGGACGCGCTCTGGGCGGTCGACGAGTTCGCGGGCGTACGCTATCGCGACCCCGCCGACCCGGCGGGCCGGCTGCTGGACATCGCGCTCGACCCGGAGCCCGGCCCGCTGCGCCGGGAACTGCTGGCCGAGCTGACCCGCTCCGGCCCGCGCACGGTCACCGAGTTGCGCCGCTACGCCCTCACCTCGACCGTCTACCGCTCGTCCGACGCCGTCCGGGCGCTCACCGGCCTGCTCGCCGCCGGCTCGGTCACCCGCGACCCGGTCGCCGGCCGGCTCGGCGGGGACGTCGTCATCACCGCCGCGGTCACTGCCTGAGCGGCACCGGCCTGAGCGGCGCGGGGGACGAACGTCGAGCGGGGTGCCGGTGACGCCACCGGCACCCCGCTCGACGTCGGGAGATCAGCTCCGGGACTTGTCCTGCTTCCAGGACAGGGGACCGGGCAGGTCCACCCGGTGCGCCCGCGTACGGGAGTTCCAGGACCATCTGCCGATCTTGAAACTCCACGAGGAGAAGCCGTTCTCGGTGAAATTGAGGATGAGCGGCCCGATCTTCTGCCGCTTACGGAACACCACACCCATCGCCGGGCTCCCTTCCTCACCGTTCCCTGCCGTGTCGCGCTCGAACATGCCCGGAACGCCGGATCGTGAAACTCCGCGTGGTTCCACGGTGGAGCGACGGTGCGTGTGGTCAGACGCGCGAACGCGACAGCTGCGGACGCGGGTGGCCCGGCTCGGCCGGCGACCGGGGCCGGACGACCCTCCCGGCCGGGGCGTGGTCGCGGGCGGCCCGGAACGCGCCCGGGCTCATCCCCACCTCGCGGGTGAAGAACCGCCCGAAGTTCGTCGGCTCGGTGAAGCCGAGGCCGCGGCCGATCTGGGCGATGGGCTCGTCGGTGGCGGCGAGCAGGCGGCTGGCCTGCAACGCGACGCGTTCGTCGATCACCTGTTTGGCGCTGCGTCCGGTCACCGCGAGGCAGGCCCGGGTGAGCGTACGCACCGAGCAGCCGAGCCGGGCGGCGTAGTCCTCGACCCGGCGGCTGTGCCGGTAGCCGCGCTCGACCTCCCGGCAGAACCGCTCGAAGGTGACCTCCTCCGGGCGCGAGGCCGGCCGCGCCTCGCCGGTGAGCGTGAGCCGGAGCAGCAGCACCGCGAGCTGGTGACGCAGCAGCGCCCGGGCGGCGGGCATGTCCCGGTGCCGGGCACAGTCGACCGCCAGTTGGGTCACCTCGCTGATGACCGCGTCCTCGTCCTCGCCGGCGAGCTGCCGCCAGGCCGGCACGGCGTCCGGGTCGACGTCGAGGCCACGCAGCGCCGTCGCGTCCCAGCGCACCACCGTGGCGTCGAGCTGCGGGCACGGGCAGCGCAGCACCTGACCGGCGCGTACCCGCAACAGCGTGCCAGGGCGGCAGGGCAACGGCTGGAAGTCCAGTTCGGCGTCACCGTGGCCGCCGGTGGTGAGCACCAACAGGTCCTTCTCGACGAGCACCGGCCGGCGCCAGCCCGGGTCGCCGGCCAGATCGGCGAGTGCGAGCGTGTCTATCTCGACCGGGAAGGGCAGCGCGGCGTCGAACGGGACCGGGGGGAGCTGACCGGGAGAGTGCATCGCAGCTGACGGTAGCTCGCGCCGCAGGTCATCGCATCTCCACGCCACGCCGGCTCCCGCCGCGCGGGCGGGTTAGGGCCTGTGTCGAAGTCCCTGGCCGGCCTGCGGCGGGCCCAGACGACGACCGGCGGCGTTGGCGCTTCGGCCGGATACAACACCGGTATCCGGCCGAAACCCCGCCTTGCCGGATCGCCGCCTGGACTTCGCCTCGGCTCGACCGAGGACTTCGACACAGACCCTAGGCGGGGACCCGCGCCGGGCGGGCTTGTCCGCGTCCGCGCGGCCGGGCTACGTTACCCGGCGGTAGCGCCGTGCGGCCGCGGCACGGCCGGCGGCCACCGCCGCGCGGGCACGGCCGGCGGCGACCCGGCGACTCGCGATGGGATGGGCATGACGGATCTGTTCTCGGTCGAAGGCAAGACGGTCCTGGTCACCGGCGGTTCCCGGGGGATCGGGCTGATGATCGCCCAGGGCTTCGTCCGGGCCGGCGCGCACGTGATCATCTCGTCGCGGAAGGCGGACGTCTGCGCGGCGGTCGCCGAGAAGCTGTCCGTCGAGGGGCGCTGCGAGGCGATCCCGGAGGACCTGTCCAGCGACGCCGGCGCCGAACGGCTCGCCGCCGCGCTCCGCGACCGGGTCGAGCGGCTCGACGTCCTCGTCAACAACGCGGGCGCGACCTGGGGAGCGCCGCTGGAGGCGTACCCGGAGGCCGCCTTCGACAAGCTCTGGGCGGTGAACGTCAAGGCCGTGTTCCGGCTCACCACCGCCCTGCTGCCCGCGCTGCGCGCCGCGGCCCGCGACGACGACCCGGCACGCGTGATCAACATCGGCTCGATCGACGGGCTCCGCGTGCCGTGGATGGAGGTGTACGCGTACTCGGCCACCAAGGCGGCCGTGCACATGCTCACCCGCAGCCTCGCGCACCAGCTGGCCGGCGAGCGGATCACCGTGAACGCGATCGCGCCCGGGCCGTTCGAGAGCAAGATGATGGCCTTCGCGCTGGACGACCCGGCGTCACGGGCGGCCATCGAGCAGCAGGTGCCGCTGGGCCGGATCGGCCGCCCCGAGGACATGGCGGGCACGGCGATCTACCTGTCCTCGCGGGCCGGGGCGTACCTCACGGGAGCGGTCATTCCGGTCGACGGCGGCATCACCACGCACGGCTGACGCGTGGCCGCCCCGGGGCGGACGGTGCGCGTACGCCTGGGGCGTGCTGGAGCCGCGCGGACTCGGCAGATCCGCGCGGCTCCGGTGGCCGGTGTGGCCGGTGTTACCCGGTGTGACGGTCTCAGCGACCGGCGAGCAGTCGGTTGACCGCCGTGTCGACGTCCAGGTGCTCGGCCTCGCGGCCGCGCGGGACGACGACGTAGGTCCGCCGCAGGAAGCGCACGAGCACGCTCCTGGGCACCTCGAAGAGAGCGTTGCCGTCGGGTGACGACAGCGCGAGCGCGACGAAGTCGCCGCGCGGCGTGGCCCACGGCCACACCCGGACGTCGCCGATCCCTGCCGGCTCGTCAAGGCCGGTCACCAGCAGCTCGCGGGCGAAGGACCAGCTGACGGCCTCGCCCCCGGCCGACTCGGCGTGGAACAGGACATGGACCGCATACGGGTCAGCAGGGTCGTAACGCAAGCTGGCACGCACCGGCAAGGCGGTGGCGTCAGGCGCGACGAGCCTTAGCGACGTCTCGACCTCTACGGTCGTCGGTCGGATGACACTCATGGACGTTCTCCCCCCGGCACCGCTGCGGAACGCGCGTGTCCCGCTTTTTCCCATACTCAGGTGCTACTCCTGGCTACGCTCCGCCATACGCTGACTTCACCCAGTGGTGGGAAGGGGTTCGGAAAGGCCTCCAGAATGTGAAAATTCTTGTAGGATTTCCGGTTCTGCCCAGTGCGTCGTCCCGCCCGGCATCGGGTGGCTCAGTCGTCGACTTACTCCGGTAACGTCCAGTCGTCGGAAGGGGTGACGGTCCCGAGCGACACTAGGGGTTGAAATAGTCACGAAACGATCCTCAGTGGATCCGATCGCGGCGCCCGGCCCGCCGAACGTCGCGGTCCGAGCAGCCGAAAAGCGGGGGTACGCGGTGCCGATGGATCAGCACGACCGGGCCGGTCGGCCGGATTCCGCCGAAGGGCCGGCGGAGCGGGTCACAGGCGGTCTAGCCGTGGCCGACCGGCAGCCGCCACGATGGCGACGACGCATCTCCACCACCCTCGATCTCATCCGTGCCAACCCCACCGGCCGGATCACCCTCAAGATCTTCATCGCGATCGCCGGCGCGATCGTCGTCACCGTCGGTGTCGCCCTCATCCCGCTGCCCGGGCCGGGCTGGCTGCTGGTCATCGCGGGGCTCGGCATCTGGGCCGTCGAGTTCCACTGGGCACGCCGGCTGCTCACCTTCACGCGACGGCACGTACACAACTGGACGCAGTGGGTGACGAGACAGTCGCTGCTCGTCCGGGTCGTGCTCGGCGCCGTAGGGCTGATCTTCGTGGCCGTCGTGCTGTGGCTCTCGCTGAAGTACAGCCTCGGCATCGACGTGGTGGCCCGGATCATGCGATACCTCGCGACGCACTGACCCCGGATTCGCGGACGGGGGAGCGGATCAGGTACAGTCATCCGCGCTGAGGGCGATTAGCTCAGCGGGAGAGCGCTTCGTTCACACCGAAGAGGTCACTGGTTCGATCCCAGTATCGCCCACGCAGGTAGAAGGCCATTCCCATTCATGGGGGTGGCCTTTTTGCTGCCCGTACAGCAGCGAAGTACAGCAACGGTCAGTTGCCGAGGGAATCGCCGAGGCGCTCGAGGGCGTCGCGGGTCGCCTTCGATGAGACCTGGGTGTAGATCTCCATCGTTACGGAGAAGCGGGCGTGCCGGAGCACCTGCATGGCGACTCTGGGTGGACGTCGAGGTCTGCCAGGAGGGTGGCGCAGGTCCTTCTTGCGTCGTGGACGGTGATCGGCTTGACGCCTGCTCTCTCGCACCTCGTCTGCCAGGAACGTTGGAAGTTGCGCGGCTCGATGGGTGTGCCATAGCGGGTGGCGAATACCAGTCCGGTTTCGTGCCACGCCTTGCCGGCGGCTGCTTCGGCCTCGCCGCGTTGTTGCTGCCTGAGCCTGAGAGCGGTCAGGCAGATGTCGGGCAGGGGGAGGGTGGCGTCGGACGCCTGGGTCTTGGTGTCGCGATGGAGGAGCTGCCCGCGGACGCGTTGCAGTTGGCGGCCGACGGTCAGCTCTCCGGCGTCGAGGTCGACGTCCTCCCACGTCAGTCCCAGGGCCTCGCCCTTGCGGAGTCCGGTGACGAGGACCAGGGCGTAGGCGGCGTAGAGCGGGTCCTCGTCGGCGCGGGCCGATTCGAGGAACTTTCGGGCCTCGTCGCTCGACCAGGACTTGCCCCGGCGACGGCGGACCGTGGCCAGGGTGACCGGCACGGCCGGGTTCCTGGTGATGAGGTCTTCGGCCTGGGCGTGGGTGAGGGCGGCCCGCAGCGCGGCCCGGATGTCGCTGACCGTCCGCGTCGACGGGACGGCCCGGCAGCAGCGGCCGACCGCGCAGCAGCGCCGCTTGTCCTTCCGGCGGGCGGCGTCCTCGCCCTGCGCGCAGCACTGGCAGGTCCGGGCCACCTGGTTGATCCAGGTCTGCACGTCCCGCGACTGGAGCCGGTCGAGTCGCTTGGTCCCGAGACCGGGGGAGATGTAGCGGCGGACGAACGTCTCGTAGGTGGCGTAGGTCAGGGCTGCCCGGTTCGGCTGGATGATCTCGGCCAGCCAGTACGTGAGGAAGCTGCCGACCGTCGGGACGCTCGTCCCTACCGGCCCTTGCTTCGCCTGCTGGTGCAGCTTGATCCACTCGTCGTGGACCGCCTCACGGGTCTTGCCGTAGACGTACTTGCGGTCACGCCGGCCGTCGGGCTTGGTGACCCACGCGTACGCGGCGAAGCCGTTGCGGTACGGGAAAATCGAGCCTTCGCCGTTGGCTCGTGCGCGTCCGGGCATCAGGCTGCCTCCTGGCGTTCGACCTGGTCGCGGACGTAGTCGTCGACCCATTCAGGGAGGATGCGGCGGTACTTGCCGTCCTTGATGGAGCGCAGCTCGCCGGTGGCAATCTTCATCTTGACCTTGGAGATGCCGAAGCCGAGCAGGATGGCGACCTCGGCGGGCGAGTACCAGCGGGGGCGGAGGGTCGTGGGTCATGCGGCCACCCCCAGCCACGCCTCGTGGGCGAGTTCTTCCCGGCCGATGCGTCTGCTTTCGCGCCGCTGCCGGGCGGCGGTGTTGGCGAGCAGGGCATCGCCTTCGGTGAGCCAGCCGGAGCCGATGTAGGTGAGGGTGCCGATGGTGATGGTGTCGGCCGGTTGGTCGTCTTCTTCGCGGCGGTAGGTGGTGCGGGTGTCGCGGAGCAGGCGGAAGGTGACGGAGTAGCGGCGCGCTTTGGTGAGGAAGTGGCCGCCGAAGCCGAGCATGTGTGCCCAACGGCGCAGCCCGACGTAGGCGTTGAGTTTGGTGTCAAGGCCGGCTTGACGGTCGTCGGCAGTTGCGGCGCCGCTGGCGGTGTCGGTGTGGGTGGTGCGGCCGAGGTGCCAGCAGGCGTCGATGAGGCGGGCGAGGTGGTCGCCTTCCGGGTCGGCGTAGTCGTCGATCGTCGCGGGGATGAGCCGGGTGAACTGATGGCCGGTGGCTTCGGTGGCCTTGGTGGCGTACTTCGCCAGGTAGGCGGCCACCTTGCCGTCCGTCAGCTTGCCGCCGGCGCTGTTGATCCGGTGGACGTCGACCTGCTCGCCCCAGGCGACCAGCCAGCCCTGCGGCCGGTCGGGGTGCGGGGTGTGGTGACGGTGGTCCGAAGGGCGGCGGTGTGGACGGCGGCCTGCAGGTCGTCGACGGTGATGCCGATCGGCGGCGGCACGAGCGCTTCCCGGTCGTCGGGGTCGACGCCGTCGAGGCGCAGCAGGACATGGAAGTGCACCGCCGCTCTGCATTGCATCTCGGCGAACTTGCCGTGCGACACCCGCACGGGCGGCACCCAGCGGACCTTGCCCGAGGCCGTGACGACCCGAACGAAGGGAATGCCGCGTTGGCGGCAGAGGGCGGCGAGGTGACGTTCGATGGCCTGCTTGGTGCGCCGCCACAGCTCGCCGGAGAAGTAGTAGGGGCTCGACCGGGTGAGGGTGGGCCGGCAGCCGGCCGCGCCGCGCGGCCCAGGAGCCCGCGCGGCGTAGGGGAGCGGACGCCGGCCGCGTCGGCGAGCTGGCGGCGGGCGCGGGGTCGCGGTTAGGGCGCCTCCGGCGGGGGTGCTCCGGCTCCAGGATGGCCGGGGCTCCGCCGGCGGGTCGCGGTCCGTGGGTGGTTGCGGAAGGTGCCATCCCGCCAGCCGCCGACCCGGGCGAGCCGAGCAGACCACCGCCCGACCCGCCAGCGTCCGTACGGGCCGTCAGGGTCCGCTTGACGTGGCGGGCCAGGCGGTGGCTCGCTTCCCCGGGAAGGGCGGGTCGATGGCAGACAGTGAGGATGGTGGGGTGGGTCACCGGGTTGGTCTGACTCGCCGGCAGACCGACGTTGCTGTCCTCATCCCGATTCGTCGGCCGGCCCGGTGGCTCCGCGAGCTGCATGTCACCGGTCAGGCGTCGTGACCTGATAGGAGTCTGTGCGAGAGGCGCCCACCACTGGGTTGTCCGCATCGCCTGACCGGTGATGTGTCCACGTGTTCTCGACTCGACCGAGAAGGGCGGACCCCACCAGCATGGCAGCCAAGAAGCGATCGGTCATCGGTGGTATCGACACCCACCGCGCCGCCATCATCGACAGCACCGGCGGACTCCTCGGCGACGCCGAGTTTCCGGCGACCACCGCCGGCTACGCGGATCTGCTGGCCTGGATGCGCTCCTTCGGGCGGGTCGCGGCCGTGGGCGTGGAGGGCACCGGCAGCTACGGGGCCGGGCTGGCCCGCTATCTGACCAGCAAGAAGATGGCCGTCGTGGAGGTGGACCGGCCTGACCGCCGCGCTCGTCGCGCGAAGGGCAAGTCCGACTCGATAGACGCTGTCGCCGCCGCCCGGGCGACCCTCGGCGGCACCGCCATGGGCACCCCGAAGACCCGCACCTGGCCGGTCGAGGCGATTCGCGCCCTGAGGGTCGCCCGCCGAGGAGCGGTCAAGGCCCGCACCGCCGCCCTAAATCAGATGCGCGGCCTGGTCGCCGCCGCCCCCGAGCCCTTGCGAGCCCACCTGACCAGGGTCAGCGCCGCCGTGCTGGTCAGCCGGTCCGCCGCACTGACCTACGACCCGGCCAGACTTCACGAGCCGAAGCACGCCACCGCCGCAGCCCTGGTCGGGCTCGCCCGCCGGGTCACCACCCTCACCGAGGAGATCACCACCCTCGACCGGCAGGTGACACCCATCGTCCAGAAAGCGGCGCCCCGCACCACGGCCCTGTTCGGTGTCAGCCCCGACGTTGCGGCCCAGCTGCTCACCACCGCCGGCGACAACCCAGACCGACTGCACTCCGAAGCGGCGCTGGCCCACCTCTGCGGCGCAGCACCCATCCCCGCAAGCTCCGGACGAGTGCGCCGCCACCGCCTCCACCGCGGAGGCGACCGCGGCGCCAACCACGCCCTGCACACCATCGCACTCTGCCGCATGCGCTACGACCAACGCACCCGCGCCTACCAGCAACGACGCACCACTGAAGGCCTCAGCAATCAAGAGCTTCTCCGCTGCCTCAAGCGCTATATCGTCCGCGACGTCTACACCGCCCTACGCGCCGACTTCGCCGCCCTCACCCCTTGACCTCCATAGGAGCATCGGGGCGGCATAACCGCTCCTAATCGTCCCAATTATCGAGGTCTAGCATTACCCGAACCGGCTTAGGCGTTCCGTGCAGTATTGATGTGGCCAGCGCCGCTGGGTCTGGGCCAACAGTCCTACAGTCGATGCAAGAACGCCTACCCGCCGGGTTTTCGGTGCCGCAATGCAGGCACTTCCATCCAGGATTAGGCTGTTGGGAAATCCTCGCGAGCTCGCTCTGTACTTGCGGGTTATCCCTACGTTCCAGGCGCTCCACGGCGCATTCAACGACATTGCCATCAGGATCTCTGAGTAAGGTGGTCATCTCCGGTGGAATAGAGCCATCCTGTGGCAGTGGCAGAAATTCTGCCGCGATGCGTCGTAATACGGGGCTTGGATCCATGGCCCATTCGACAAGGATTTCATTGCCAACGAGAGATAGCAACGCAACCGCCACGATCCGCTGGCGTTCGGGAGTACGTAGCTTGCGGAGTACCTCTCTCAGTAGCGGCACAGCGAGGTCTGCTACAGGTACACGCCACAAAGCTCTTGCTGCCACCCATGCCGTACCGACGCCAAGAAAGAACATGCTGGCCAGAAATCGAACGGCACCTTCTTGGTCCTCAATTGAGTCCCAGGCCTGCAGTGGACGCGGTTCGGCGTCATCGAAAATGTAGAAGAATGCGTCGTCGCTGCCCGCTGTTGCTATCCGATCCAGGGTCAGCGACGCCTGAGCCGAAATTACTTCGGTATCGAACTGGCCTAAACGCATGACTAGTTGAACAAGGGGCCAAAACCACTGATCGTAATCGTTGAAGTCCGGCCAGGCATTTATCTGGTTAAGATTCAACGTCTCGCAGAGCGACCCAAGTTCAGCAAGACGTGTAGCTTGTTGATAGGTCAATTCGGAGCCGGGACTCTTTGCTAGATCCTTCAATAGTCGCAAATGAGCATGTCTGTCGAGGTCTGCTAGACGGGCGAAGGACTTACTGAATCCGCTCCAGCGCTCGCTCTCAATCTCGTTCGCGATATCTTCGAATCCACGCGCGCGAAGGAGTTTGCACAACCGATCGTGCATTCCCATTGAACTGTGGTCGAGGGCCCTTACAACAAGCTCCGTCGCCTCTTGTCGCCGGCCGAGAAGTTCTTCGGCAGCTCCTTCGATGGCTCGGCTGTAGAGGCCGTCGATAGTCGCAAAGCGACCTTTCTGGGCGGTGTCTCTTTGAGGTAAAGGCGAGAGACCGCTGACCTTTAGTGTATCGAGCAAAAGCCCGTCTCGATCGGCTGTAGAAATTACCATCTTCCCGCGTAGGAGAAGAGTTGTGCGTCCAATCGTTCTGTAATCCTCGGGGAACGACTCGAGGGCGTCAAGTAGGGCATCAGACTGTTCATTCCCTTTGGCTAATTCAAGGGTTCGTGACCAAAGCTGCCATGCTTCTGCGTCTCCACGCCCCGTATCTTCCAGTAAAACTCTGAAGAGACTGCCGAACTCTGGTTCCACCGCCGCTGCACCCTGCCTAATTGCGGTGATTGCGGCAAGTAATAGCGCATGATTTCGACTTCTGGCCGCTTCTCGGAGCAGTTCTCTAGCTACTAGCTCAGACAGCCCAGCGGCAAGAATCAGCGGCTCGTGCCGTCCTGCCTGAACAACTTCGGCTATCCACTCTACGACTTCCTGCTCGGGCCTAGTGGAGATGTGGACTGCCTCGCCAATTTCAAGAAACAATTCTACCCGCGGGGCCACCTTCTCGTCACCCCCAGAAATAACAAATATGCCGGCCTCATCCCAGAATCTTGCAATGGCCTCGGCGGCAACTTCGGCTGGCCCCTGAGTGAGACCCCACCGATCGACCAAACAACCTTCTATCTCGTGAAGGACTTGACCGAATGTGCACTGTCCACCGGCAGTGGCGATTCTTCTTGCCTCCACCGCGAATCCGTCGAGCAGTGCCTTGGATGCTGACCTGCCAGCTAGGGGGCCCATTTGAAGGGCGTTGCCTAGTCTGGCCTCTTGCCTGTCGACGAAGCCCGTTACTGCGGCGTAGAGGATTGAAGCGCGGTGTGTCGGTAGAGTGTCATCGCTTTTTGTGGCCGCGAGCAAGGACAAAAGGATTGGCATTAGAGGAGTCTCGCGCAGGCTTCTGTCCTTATTCAGGGTGCCAGTGACCCAACGCTCTCTGGTCCGCACCCAATCCTCATCCTTCGCCGGATTCGAGGCACTTGCCTGCGTCTCTAAGATTGCACGTACGGTTTTCTCGATCTCCTTCGGCGGGGCAAGTCGTAAATCTTCCCAGCCAAGGGATGAGGCATGACCGTAGGAAACGTCCCGCGTGGCCAAGAGGACATCAACGTCAGGTGAGAGGCCGCACACGAACTCGTCGAGTTCTGACACAACTTGGGCTCGCCGTCCGTGTGTCTCATCCAAAGCGTCAAGAAGCAGAGCAACGCGGCCTTCTTCGAAGCGCGCTTCCAGCTCTTCCTGAATCAGTGGCCGAGAATCGGCGGGAAGATCTCTAAGTGCCACCTTCAACAAGCGATCCCGGAACCCCAAAGATTGGTCCTGGCGGTCGACGTCTTTAAGTGATGCCAGTACCGGAAACGGTGCTTCCTGAATATCCAAGAGTCGCGCGGCCAACACCGACAAGGCGAGAGACTTGCCACCGCCGGGGAGTCCAGTCAATACCATGCGACCGCGACGGATAAATGCCCATAGCAAGTCACGGCTATCGCGGCCGTCCTCCCCGGGGGCTATAGCCTCAATCTTCGCATCAACCTTCGCCAGCGGTATTGGTGGCGTAGTCGCGCCTAACGGTCGAAGGTCAACCATGCTGCCACGGTTTCGCAGCGCCGTCCGATATTTCTGCCGGGCTCCTTCCTGCTTCGTCATTCGGGCGGCGGCGGTTCCCTCCGACGTAAGGACCCTGTATCCTCCAACTGTTAATAGGTCAAGCCATCCGTGTAGGAGGAAGCCTCCCCTGAGCCTTGCGGTCTTTCCGGCGAGGGAAACAAGGTCGCGCCAAGCGTTTAGGGACGCTTCCCTTCCGACAACTCCATCCAGTAATCGAATTGCCTGGCGGGAATCCTGTTGCTCTTCTTCTTCGAGAGAAAGGACGTGGATCGAAGCGCACTTAAGCAGCGACTTGCGCTGGCTGGCTGTAAGGCCGGACAACTCGGCATCGAGGTATTTGAGGGCGTCCCGCTCTTCGTGGGTTGGTGAGCCGGGCTTATCCAGTTTGTGGCGATCAAGTAGCCGCTTCAAGTCGTAGGCCCATTTTGGCATCTGGCTGGTAACTAGGACCAATCGCTCGTTCTCTTGTATGCCACGTTGAGCGGCGAGCCGCCATTGCGCTATTGCGCTCGAAAAGGGCTTGCCTTTGCGCAGCGTCCGCTTTGCTTGAACGGTGGCCCGCCAGCCGGACTGGAACTCGATGCCGACGTCATCCACGACATCGTCGGTCTCAAGGGCTACGGCCTGGACGAATGCGACGGCGGGTGGAACGCCGAAGCCGATGAGGGCCGCGCCTGCAAGCCCATGTGCGACGGCGTAAGCAGCAACTGCTCGCCGATACTCGACGCCTGCGTCTCCGCTTGCTCCGCCGATTGCTCCGATCGGTGTAGCTGACTCAGCCGTGCTGCTCACAAGTGCTCACCCAGCCCTCGCGGATGCATCCTTCAGTCCAAGCAGGGCGCCGGCGCCATCGAAACTCGATGCCTAATCGACGACGAAGACCCCTACTCCAGGCAACGTCTCGGTCATCCCCTTGATCCTTAGCACCTGCATGGCGCGGTCAATCACCGGCTCGGTGACCCCGTAGTGCTCGATCAACTGTCGCCGGCTGGGCAGCTTGGAGCCGGGCGGGAACTCGCCGGATGCGATGCGTTCGGCGAGGTCGTCGGCAATCTGCTCGTAGCGGTAACGCGGTGGCACGGTGTTCCCCTCGGTTGGCAACACGAAGTAGACCACCTACGTCAGCCCTTGACTACCCAACGGTACCTATGGGAGGTTGGCGAGGAGGTCGATTCCCCCGGTTGGCACTGTGGGCCGTCCTCGCCGGCGTGGATGTCCGGCGCATCCCCCGCGATCGGGCATCCACGCCTCCGGACACGTGCGGCACGAGGAGGCGGCAGTGCTCCCTTCCAATCCCTCAGCTCGGCGGTTCGTCGCCCTGGCGGCTGTGGCGGGCCGATGAAGCGGGTCTCGTACGACCAGTACGTCCTGGCAGCAGCGCTCACCCTCGCCCGTCGCCATCGGCCCGTGTGGTCCTGGCGACACTGGCGACACATCTGCCGCTGCGGCGCGACCCTGCCATGCCGAAGCCGCCATCGCATCCCAATCAACCGCTGCCACTGGCCCAGCCAGGACGGGTCACGATGACTACTCACCACCCGATCAAGCCGGCTTGGTCCTGCGGCGGCTGCGCGGGGGAGTGGCCCTGCCAGACCCGGCGACGGGTGCTGCGAGCCGAGTACGACCGCGCCCCGGTGTCGCTGGCCCTCTACCTGGCCGCCCAACTCGTCGACGCCGCTCAGGACCTGGCTCACGTTCCCGCCGGCCACCTGCACCGTCGGTTCCTCGGCTGGACCCGATGAGCATCCTGCGGCCCGGCGACGAGAAGTTCCACTACAGCGACGGCTCCCACAAGTGGATTCCGCCGGATCCGGACTACGACCAGGAGGTCTGGGACGAGCAGGTGCGCCAGCACAAGCAGAGCCACCTCAGGAACGAGCAACCCAAGGTGCGCATCCAGCGTCTCGTCTGATGCCAGCAGTGCAGCAACGAACTGCAGCAACCATGCCAGCCGATCTCGACCGCAACGAGCCGACGCAGCGTTGCTCGTCGCGGTGCTGGCCGTGCTCACCGCGCTGGAGCGGCGCGTGCCACCCTAGCTCCGGCTCGAACCCGTTACACCCGGAGGCGGAGACATGCGGGCTGGCGACTGGTGAATGTGCAAATGACGCGTGTCCCGAAGCGCAATGGCGGTCAGCATCGCAAATGGACTTGATCGCCATCGCTCGATCGGATGAAAAACCCCGGTCTGTAACTCATCTGCCCCGGTCAAGGCTCGCCGGCGCCACGAACGCATTTCACTTTCGACCGTTCCTTCCGCCGGCCGGCGATTCATGTAACGCCGTACCTCAATGCGTCGCCATGCCTCGTGACAGCGTCGTCAACCCACATGTTTCGGAGGAGAAATGGTCAGACGCCGAATCTCGCGATTGGTCGTCGCGTCCGCGGCGATCATCGCGTTGGTGGCCGCGGGACCGACCGCGGCACACGCCCAACCGACGAACGACGACTTCAGCGCCGCCACGGCGGTGGACAGCCTGCCGTTCGTCGCGAACGTCGACACGACCGACGCCACGTCGGACCCCAGCGATCCGACCGACTGCTACAACAACGGGTCCGTCTGGTTCGCCTTCACACCGACCACCGACATGCGGATCCAGGCCGACACCTTCGGCAGCGACTACGACACCGTGCTCTCCGCATGGACCGGCACCCAGGGCTCGTTGAACCTGATGGCCTGCAACGACGACTACAGCGGAACCCAGTCGAAGATCGACTTTCCCGCCACCGCCGGGACGACCTACCATTTCATGGTCGGCCAGTGCTGCGGCAACGGCGGCAGCGGCGGCGGCGCTCTGCGATTCGCAGTGACCTCGATCCGTCCGGCGGTGAACGACGACTTCGCCGACGCCATCACGATCGACTCACTGCCCTACCCCGACGTGGAGGACTTCGGCGCCGCGAGCGGTGAGCCCGGAGAGCCGGACTCATGTTTCCCGGCGACGAGCACGGTCTGGTACGCGTACACCCCGTCGACCACGCAATCGATCACGGCCACGGTTGGCGGCCAGTCGGGGCTGGGCATGGCTGCCTACACCGGCACCTCGCTCACCGGCCTGTCACAGGTTGACTGCAGCTCCTTCTACACGTACGACCCGCTGACGTTCGTCGCCCAGGCGGGCACCACGTACCTGTTCCAGGTCGGCTCGAACGCGCCCGGTGAGGTCGTCTTCCGGCTCGACGTGGCACCGAACCCGACGGCCGAGTTCTCCTTCTACACGTACGACCCGAGTGTCTTCGACACCGTCCAGTTCAGCAACTACTCCGGTGACCCGGCGGGCGTCGGGATCTCCGCCTACCTCTGGGACTTCGGTGACGGGACGACGTCCACGGCCGACTGGCCCACCCACCGGTACGCCGCCGACGGCGACTACGTCGTACGGCTCACCGTGACGACGTCCGACGGACGGACGGCGTCGACCACGCACACCGTGCAGGTACGCACGCACGACGTCTCCATCCAGCGGCTGAACGTCCCGGCGACGGCACGCGTGGGGCAGACCATTGGCATCAACGTCTACCTCCAGAACGTCCGTTACCCGGAGAACGTCCGGGTGACCGTGGCCAAGAGCACTCCCGAAGGCTTCGTCGAGGTGGGCTCGCTGACCCAGGAGGTCGCGGTGCGGACTACCGGACAGTTGACCCGCTTCTCGTTCTCCTACACCGTCACGAGCGACGACCTGGCGCTGGGCAAGATCACCTTCCGCGCGACCGCGGTGCTGACCGCCCACCGCGACGCACTCCCCGGCGACAACGAACTGCTCTCCTCGCCGGTCAAGATCAGCTGAGTCACCCCGTCCGGTTACCCCGGCGCGGGCGGTGATGTGGAGCCCTGACGTCTCTCTGCGAAGAGACTCAGGGCTCCACTCGACCGCAGCGGAGGCTCAGCAGGCAGGGGAGCTGGAGCCATGGCTTCCGTGAGGAATGGCAGGACGGCCGAACATGGTGGTCGCGTCCGCGTCGCTCTGGATGAGACCCGCGTGTAGACCTCCATCGTCGCGGAGAAGCGGGCTTGCGCTACTGCAGAGATGATTCCCGGCTCCAAGGCCACCGTTCTCCGTCGCGGTCGTGCTACGCCCCGTGTAACGCCGCCGGCGACGACATCGCCCCATACCAATGGAGCGACGATCTTGTCGCCGACCCGGCACCGGCCTCCGATCACGACACGCCGGCTCGCTGGGCACCACGGGGTATCAACCGAAGGGAGACCGCGTATGCGGTTCCGCACAGTGGCCCGCTCGGCCCTGGCATCGACGCTGATCGCGGCGACGGGACTTGTCGCCGCCGTCGCACCCGCCCAGGCCGCGGACACCAGCACCGTCCTGCAGGGGGTGAAGTTCGTCAAGGACATCGCCGCCGCCAACGGCCGGCTGTTCATCTCCGCCAGCAATCAGATCCTCGTCACCGACGAGAGTGGCACCACGGTCGGTGCCGTCACCGGGCTCGCCGAACCGCACGGCCTGGCCGTCACGCCGGACGGCAGCCGCCTCTACGCGGCGCTCAACGCCTCGAACGAGATTGCAGAGATCGACACCACCGCGCTCACCGTCACCCGACGGTTCGACCTGGCCGCGTACCCGTACCCGGCGTACGTGTCGCTGGCGGGCAACCGCCTCTGGGTCGGGCACGGCTCCACCAACAGCTGGAGCGGCGGTATCGTCGGCCTGGACCTGTCCGCGGCGACGCCGGAGCCGGTCCGCATCGCCAGCGGCCTGTACGGCCCACCGAAGATCGCCGCCGGCGGGTCCACCGTGGTGGCCGGCGACACCGGAAGCAGCCCCGCCGACCTGTACGTGTACGACGTCAGCACCACCCCCGCCACCCTGCGCGGGGTGCTCGACGGCCACGACAACAGCTTCATGTACCTCAAGGACATCACCATCACGGCGGACGGTTCGAGAGCGATCACGGCGTTCGACTCGCCGTACCGCTACGACATCTGGGACACCGCCAGCTTGACCAGGGTCGGCGCGTACGGCGAGGAACCCACCTTCGTCGGCTTCCCGCAGGCCGTCGCCCTCAGCCCCGACGGCGCCCACGTCATCGGCGCACGCGCCTCCCGCGACCGCATCGAGCTCGCCGGCCCCCGCATAGGTGTGTACGACGCGGCGACGACCACGAAGCGGCACACCGCCGACAACCCGGCCGGCCAGGTGGTGGAGGGCGCGATCACCTTCTCCGGCACCGACGCCTTCACGGTCCTGTATGAGATGTCGACCGGGCGCTACACGCTGTGGCGGCTGCGGGGCGCCACCCTCGCGGCGTCCTCGGTGACCGTGACCGCCCCGGCCACCGGGACGGCGCTCGTACCGCTCACCGTGACCGGCCGGCTGACCCTGTCGGACGGGTCGGTGCCCGGCGCGCAGCCGGTGGTGGTGACGCGCCGGCACCCGGACGGCACCAGTGCCACGCTTGCCCCGGTGACGACCGCCACCGACGGCACCTTCAGTCTCACCGACACACCGCCGGTCGGCGGGACGGTCCACTACGACGTGCTCTGGGACGGCAACTCGGCCTTCCGCTGGAGCCAGGCCACCGCGACCGTCGAGGTGGCTCGGCAGCCGGCCACGCTGAGCCTGACCGGCCCGAGCGCGGCCAGCACCAACCGGAACCTCCGGTTCAGCGGCGTGCTGGAGACCCCCGGGCGGGCACTCGCCCCGGGCACCACGCTCACGGTGACGCGCATCCTCAACGGCGAGGACATCACCACCGTCTACCTGCCCGCGGTGACCCCCGCCGCGGACGGGACCTTCCGCTTCACCGACACGCCCGGCGCGGCTGGCGAATACACGTACACCGTCCGGTGGGACGGCGACGCCACGTTCCTGCACGCGCGGGCCGACCACGTCGTCGTGGTCGGGTAACCCGTACCGCGGCTTCGACGGGGCCGGTCTCCTTCGCGGGGACCGGTCCCGTCTCGTGCTCAGAAGTCGATCCGCACCACGACCCGCCGCAGGGGGAGCAACCTATGGCAGCATCACAGTCCTCGACCTGACCGGTCACATGC
Source organism: Micromonospora costi (assembly GCF_003626655.1). Taxonomy (GTDB): domain Bacteria; phylum Actinomycetota; class Actinomycetes; order Mycobacteriales; family Micromonosporaceae; genus Micromonospora; species Micromonospora costi. The sequence continues at coordinate 706,226 of NZ_RBAN01000001.1, read as the reverse complement.
TCCGACCGCTGGGGCTACTGCTGCCGAAAGCGGGTCAGGAATTCGTCTACCAGGTGTGGTTTGGTGTCATCCATTCGGGTCCGAGTGCCCGTCGTGATGCCGCCGGCCTGGCCGCCGCACGTGTAGATCAGCGGCACCGGTGGCCGGTTCGGGTAGCGCAGCACGAACGAATGCTCGTGGCTGTGCCCGCCTAGGAGGCAGGACTCGCCCATCGGCTCTGGGGCGGCATCGGGCCACCAGCCGCTGTGTAGCCTCTGCCACTGCCGCCAGGCATCGTTGCGGTTGGGTAGCTGGTTGAGCAGCGCGACGAAGTCAGCGGCCCCGGCACGCAGCACCCGCTGACGCGGCGGGTCCGCCACTGCGGGTCCCTGGCTACGCAGTGTCGTGGGTGTGATGCACAGCAGCACCTCCGTGGCGCCGGGCGGCACGAGCGCGCCAGGCGCGTCGACGAACTGGCGCTGCTCCTCGATGACCGGGCAGCCATCCGATCCGAGCGGAATCTCATAGGGAGTGCCGGCCATTTCCGGCCAGGGCGACGCGATGCGCCGGGCCCAGGCGATCGTGACCATACCCGCGGCTATCGCGATCACCGTCACCATGACGACCATCGCCCAACGCCGGCGCGGGCTCCACGTGGTCACTGGCCACCTCCAACCTGGCGATTGCCTCAGCGGCGAACTTACCGGCGGGCAATTCGTAGGTGACGACGGCCACAAAGGGCGGTGACCCCATCTGCGGAGGCACGGCCGAGCCGGGCGTGTCAGCCCGGGCCGGGTACCGTGCGCGATGTGCACGAGCGGAGCGGTGGCGCGCGGCAGGTGTTCGTGTCGGGTGCCCGGCAACCAGACGTCGGTGACGCACCGCTGATCGATCTGGACACCGCGTCGGGGCATGAGGCGTCCCCACCGTCGCTCACCGGGCGACTGCGGCGCGAATGGCGACGATGGCGGTCGAGACGTGTGCCGATGCTGCTGGTCGTCGCGCTGCTCGCCCCCGCCGCGGTCGTAGGCGGCGTCGCGACTCACTGGTGGGCAACACGCCATCAGCGTCTGACGGACGAGTCGATCGTCTCGGTGCAGGTCCTCGGCGAGGGGGGCCTGACGGGCGGCGGCGGAGGTGGGGAGCTGGTGGAGGTCACGTCCTCCGTCCTGGTGATGAACCTCGGCCCCCTGCCGGTGGAGGTGACCGGACTCCACGTCGCGCAGGCCCCGTTGACCCTTGAGTCCGTTCGGTCGGACGTCGTGCGCCCGGGGACGCGGCCGTTCACCGTACGGCTGACGTTGAGTTGCGCCACGGGGGTGCCGACCGAGCCGGTGCAGGTCGTCGTGTCTCTCCGGACAGCGGACGGGACGTCTCGTCGGACGTCCTCGCTGATGTCAACCAAGCCCTGGCGGTACGCATACGACGCGATGTGCCGACCGATGACCGGTCTCCGGTGACGGTGACCGGTGACGCCCAACGCGTCGCCGAGGCTGTCGCCGTACCCCCGCTGCTCGGCTCCAGAGTCGTACCGACTTCGCCCCAGGCGGCATCGATTCGGTTGGTCAGACCCTGCTCGCGTCGATGTCAGGAAGGGCAACGGCGGTGCCGGTGACGGCGATCCCGGTTCCGGGTTGGGCGGGGATGTCTATCGTGAGCAGGCTTGGGCGGCCCATGTCGTGGCCCTGGTGCACGGTGACCGTCGCGGGCGGCGTCACCAGGCGCATCTCGCGCAGATAGCCACCCAACGCTGCGGCCGCCGCACCGGTCGCGGCATCTTCGACCACACCACCGGGCGGGAACGGGTTACGCGCGTGGAATACCAGCGCGGACTCGCGGTAGACCAGGTCGATGGTTGTCCAGTCGCGTTGGGCCATCAGGCTGGCCAACGCCGCCATGTCGTAGTCCAGGCTGGCCAGGCGTTGCCGGCTCGCGGCGGCCACGATGGGATGCCACGCCCCGGCGAACGCGATCCGCGGCGGCAGCGTCGCGTCGAGGTCGTCCTGCGGCCAGTGCAGCGCTTCGAGCAGCGCCGAAAGGTCGCCGGTGGAGATGGGTTTGCTCTGCGGTTCGACGCTGATCAGCGTGGCGGTGACAGCGCCGTCCGTCGACACGTTGGTGGTGACCTCGACAAGGCCCGCCCGGGTGTCCAGATGCAGAACCCCCGGACCGTGCCGCTCGGCGTAGGCGACTGCCGATGCGATGGTCGCGTGGCCGCAGAACGGGACCTCCGCCTTCGGGCTGAAATAGCGCACCTCGAAATGCCCATCCCCGCCAGGCACGAGGAACGCCGTTTCGGAGTACCCGACATCGGCGGCCACTCGCTGCATCTCCGCGTCGCCGAGACCGGTGGCATCCAGCACCACACCGGCCGGGTTGCCGCCGGCGGGATCGGCACTGAACGCGGTGTACCGCAGGATCTCCATGATCACGATCATAGTTGCGCTCACCTGGAAGAGCCCGCAGCCCCGGCCCGAGTTCGAGCCCGGACTCGGAGCCAATCAAGGCCGACGGTGAGGAGAAGCAGCGGAACGGCGAGGTAGGCCACGAGACCTGCGGCGCGCTTCGCTACGGTGGCGGCCCCTCCGAGGTGTGCGGGCAGGTCCCCGACGGCGGGCCAGGTCGACAGAATGGTCCAGACAGCCGCGTTCTCGCCGTAGTCGAGCACGGTCATCGCGACCGCGGGGATCAGCAGGAGACTCCACCTTCGGCTCGGCAAACGCCGGATCAACAGGGACGATACGAGCAGCAGGGCCAGGCCGCAGAGCAGCGGGTACGCGAGGTCGAGCAATTCCAGGCGGAGATAGGCCCCCCGTCCCTCGGTACCGCAGGCCGCGACCAGATCGCGTGCATCCGCGGCGGTCCAGTGGCCGCGTACGTCCAGGGCGCTCCGCCCGTGGCAAGCCCGGGAGACCGCGCCGGTCAGGCCGGGCCAGCCGAACATGGCCAGTGTGCTGATCCCGTAGAGAACCTTCGCCCGGTGGATGTCCGCCCCGGCAACGACGGTTTCCAGCCACGTCAAGCGACTGAGCGCGCGCGGGCACGTCCGGCAGGTTCCACACCCAGAGGATCGTCGGTCGTACCGCATCACTCTCACCGACGCGGGCCAGCACGCTTACACCACAGCAGGCCGGCATTTCCGGTCCGTCCTGGCCACTGTCGAGGCGGCCCTCCCCAGGCCCGCCGGCGACGTGCAGCAGGCGCTACGGGACCTGCACGCCGCAATCGGCGCGGCCGCCCAGCGAGCATGATCGCCCACGGAGAGCGGTCGACAAGGCGCCCGGATCTGCCGCTGACGTCGGGACCTCGGGCCCGGCGCTGCAAGATCGTCGTCGGATTCGTGTCGGCGAGTGACGAACCATGGCGCCGTGGGGTCCAGGGCTGCTGCGCTCACCGTCGGATGGCAAGCTCGTGTCTCGTGATCGATGATCTCGCGAAGGACTATCTGCACGGCCGGCTCGGGTCGACACGTCCGGCGGTGAGCTGGAAGCTCCGTGGGGACGCTGTGAGAAATCCGGATCTCGTGGAGGTTCGTCCGTGAGGGCGGTCATCGTCGCGGCCGCCGTCGCGTTCATCATCTCCCTGTTCGGCACGCCGGTGGCGATTCGCGTCTTCACCGCGCTGAAGGCCGGCCAGCCGATCCGATCCATCGGGCTCGCCAGCAACCAGGGCAAGAAGGGCACGCCCACGATGGGCGGTGTCGTCTTCATCGTGGCAACTGTCTTCGCCTACGTCGCCGGGCATATCGCCCTGACCACCCTGCCCGAGCGGCAGATCGCGCAGGAGGGGCCGACCATGACGGCCCTGGTGCTGCTCGGGCTGTTCGTCTTCTGCGGCGCGGTCGGCTTCTTCGACGACTTCCTCAAGGTGCGCCGGCGCAACTCCGACGGACTGTCCGCCAAAGGCAAGTTGCTCGGCCAGGCGATGGTCGGCGGCGGGTTCGGCGTCGCCGCGCTCTACGTGCCGAGCAGCGACGGCCAGACCGTGGCCAGCGAGCATATCTCGCTCATCCGCGATATCAGCTGGCTGGACGTCGGCAAGATTGGCGCGGTCCTGGTCATCGTCTTCGTGATCATGGCGATGTCGAACGGCGTGAACCTCACCGACGGTCTCGACGGCCTGGCCACCGGCGCGTCGATCCTGGTGCTCAGCGCGTACGCGTTGATCGGGTTCTGGCAGTACCGGCACTGGTGCGCCGACGACGCGTACGCCCGCGTGAACGAGTACTGCTACCAGGTCCGCGATCCTCTGGAGATCGCCATGATCGCCGCGGCGGCGGCCGGCGCCTGCGTGGGCTTCCTGTGGTGGAACACGTCCCCGGCGCGGATCTTCATGGGTGACGTGGGCTCGCTCGGGCTCGGCGCCCTGATCGGCGGGCTCGCGGTGGCAACCCGCACGACGTTGCTCTCGATCATGATCGGCGGGCTCTTCGTCATCATCACGACGACCTGGGTGATCCAGATCGTCTCGTTCCGGACCACCGGTAGACGTGTCTTCCGGATGGTGCCGCTGCACCACCACTTCGAGTTGGCCGGATGGAGCGAGGTCAACATCGTGGTCCGGTTCTGGATCGTGGCCGGTGTCTGCGTGGCGGTCGGCCTGGGCCTTTTCTACTCGGATTTCTTGGCGGTCGTCGGATAGGGCCAGGCGGCAAGCCTGTCTCGTGTCACCGACCGTGATTTGCCGGGCAGCCTGGTTCCCCACCGGTGTGCCCAAGGTGGGGTGTATCGGCTCAGGCCACAAGGGAGGGGCTGACCAGCTGAAGGTATGACCACCACGTCATTGCCCGGCGGCAAGTGCTGTTGCTAGCGTGGCTTCGGGCGAAGCGATCGACCCTCCCCGTTCTCCTCCGGGCCGGCTCCGGCCTGCGGCCTTGTGCCGCCCGCCCGAGCGGCTCGCCCTCCAACTGACAGGCCTGCCCATGCGCGTGCTCGATCGGCTGACCGCCGTCGTCGCGCTGGCGGTCGTCCTGGCCGGACTGGGCGCGCCTGTTCGCGCGGAGGGTCCTGAGCCGAGCGCGCTGGTCACCTCCGCGCACCGGTCGATCATCCACGCCGCGCCGTCCGTTCCTCCTCCGGCTCCCGACGGACGTCCCGTCGCCGCTCCGTGCACCACGGCGGACCGTTTCGCCGCCCCGTCTTCCGGCGACCGTCAGGCCGCCGTGGCGCACCTGGTGCCGGCCGCTCCGTCGGTCGTGCGGGCGGACCTCTGTGGTGGAATCCGTGGTGACCAGCGCGTCTGCGTCGTTGCCAGTGACGGACCGGATGATCTCGTTCGTGCCGCGCCCGCTGGCATCGGCGGCACACCCGACACGGCCGTCACCCTGACCCACTACCGGCAGCCGGCCGTACCGCTGCCACCGCGCGGCACCCTGCCCGCGCGGGCCCCGCCGACCCGGGCCTGATCCTCTTCGCGCCGCCTCGTCATCGGTGAGCAGCCCAGCGTCAGTGGGCGCACCAATGAGGATCTGATATGCGCGCCAAGCCTGATGTGTGCGCGCCGTGGCGGCCATCTATCGCCCAGCTTTTCACTCCGGGCCACCGGGCCCGGGATCCCCTCTGAATCCGGGAGGATTCGCATGTCCAAGTCCCGCTGGCGCAAGCCGGCGACAATCGCGGGCGCGCTGGTGCTGACCGCCGCGCTCGGTGGCGTCGTCGCCACCAACCACGAAGTTCAGGAGGCTCTCGGCCTGGCCGACGAGCCGGGCGCCAACATGCCCTGGCACCCCAGGGAATTCATGGAAATGGCGGCCGGTGAGTCGTCCGAGGAGGCGGGCGAGGAGGCCTTCGAGGCCCGCGTCATCGCCGAGCAGTTCGCGCAGGCCCGGTACGCGCCCGGCATCGTTTCGCCGGGTGCCTATTCCAATGCGTTGAGCCAGTTGAATGCGCTCCCCACAACGAAGGGCGGCTGGCGCGAGGTCACCAAAATCAAGTACGACGGTGACGACCCGCGCTACCGCGACTACGCGTCCAACTCGTCCGGGGGCGCCGGTCTGGTCACCGGCCGGATCACCGGCCTCGCGGCGGACAACAGCGGCTACGTGTACGCGGCCGGTGCCGACGGTGGCGTATGGCGTTCCTCGATCGGCGGCGGGAGCTGGACGCCGATCACGGACGCCCTGCCCACCCTGTCCAGCGGCGACGTCGTGCTCGCCGCCGACGGTTCGCTCTGGTACGCGACCGGCGAGGGGAACACCGGCGGCACCTCGTACGTCGGTGCCGGCGTCTACCGGCTGGCCAACCCGAAGACCGGCACCTTCGCAACCACCGACCGCGTCGGCGGGACCGAGCTGGAGAGCACGGTCATCAACAAGCTGCGCTTCTTCGACGGCAAGGTCTGGGTCGCCACCAACCGGGGCCTGTTCTCCCACGCGATGGGCAGCACCTCCGGCGCCTGGAAGCAGGAGTTCACGCCGAACCCGAGCTACCTGCCGGGCGGCGCGAACGCCGGCGACGCCAACGCCGCCTACAAGAACATCGTCAACGACGTGGCGGCCGACCCGCGCAACCCGAAGCACGTGATCGTCGCCGCGGCGTGGCGCTCCGGCGACACCTACAACGGCTTCTACGAGACCGCCGACTACACGGCGGGCGGCTGGACGAAGGTCAACCCGACCGGCGCCATGCCGGCCGACGACATCGGGTACGTGACGTTCGCGTTCTCCGCCGACGGCGGCAAGCTGTACGCGATCAACCAGTCGCCGCGGCTGCTCAACAAACCCGCCGGCAACGTGAACAGCTACCTCGACGGCATCTACGTCTCCAACAGCGGCAACCCCGCCGGCCCGTGGAACAAGATCGCCGACTCGGCCAAGCTCGGCAACTCGGGTTCGGCGCTGAAGCAGTCGGTCGGCGGCAAGGGCTACGGCCCTGGCATTCAGGCCTGGTACAACCAGTTCCTCGCGGTGGACCCAGAAAACCCGGATCACATCTGGGCCGGCCTGGAGGAGGTCTACGAGTCGACCGACGCCGGAGCCAGCTGGAAGACCGTCGGCCCGTACTGGAACTTCAACTTCCCCTGCTGGAACATCTCCGACGCGCAGAACACCTGCAGCAAGACCACCCACTCCGACCAGCACTCGGTGGCGGTCGGCAACGGCTTCGTCTACGTCGGGAACGACGGCGGCGTCTACCGGCGGCCGATCAACGGCAAGACCGACAAGGCCGGTCACGCCACCGACTGGCAGAGCCTCAACGACGGCACCATCGACGCTCTGCAGTACTACTCGGTGGCGCTGGGCAAGGACCCGCAGAAGGCCGGCACCATCGTCTCCGGTGGTCTCCAGGACAACGGCACCTCCATCCTGCGCCCCGGCGACACGGTGATGGGCTCCCACTTCGGCGGCGACGGCGGCGACGCGCAGGCCGACCCGGCCAACGGCTGCAAGCAGGTCCAGGAGTACACCAACCTGGCCATGCGGGTGACCGAGAACTGCAACGCCAACCCGGGCCCGGGCACCGCGTCGACCTCCACCTCGCGCGACATCCAGCCGTACACCTCATCGCCGGGCGACGAACTCGCCCGGTTCATCGCGCCGTTCGCGCCGGACGACCACGACGCCAACGTCTGGGTCGCCGGTGGCCAGCACGTCTGGATCAACACCAAGGGCTACGCGATCCAGAACGGCAAGGGCTGGACCAACGTGTTCGACCTGGGCGCCGGGCGCACCGCCACCTCGGTGGCGGTCTCCGGCAGGATGGCGTACGTCGGTTGGTGCGGGCCGTGTAACAACGCCGGCTTCGCCCGGGGCCTGGCGGTCGGCAAGGTCAACGACCCGTCGACCTGGCACCAGGTAACCCTGCCGGGTGACTTCCCGAACCGGTTCCTGCAGGGCGTCGGCGTCGACCCGGCCAACCCGTCGCACGCCTTCGTCGCGGTCAACGGGTTCTCCCGCCGGTTCACCGAGGGTCCGGGCGCCGGCTTCGGTCACGTCTTCGAAACCACCGACGCCGGTGTGACCTGGAAGGACGTCTCGGCGAACCTGCCGGACGTGCCGGCCAGCTCGGTGAAGGAGCTGGCCAACGGCGCGCTGGTGCTCGCCACCGACCTGGCCACCTTCTACCGCGCGCCCGGTGCCACCACCTGGCAACGGCTCGGCACAGGCCTGCCGCTGACCGTCGGCATGGACGTCGAGTACAACCCGATCGACAACTCGGTCTACGTGGCCACTCACGGCCGCGGCATCTGGGCGTTCCAACTGGCCCAGCTCTGACCGCCTGACGGGCCGGCCGGGTCCGAGCTGACCCGGCCGGCCCACCGGTGAGCACCGGGAAACACAGCGGCGGACAGGGCGGGGGCGTCGTTGACGCCGTCGCCCACACCGTGGATCTGGTTTCGCGTACCTCCGCGACCTTGTCCTGCGAGAGCTACTCGTAGGGGTCGGTGGGGGCCGCGACCTCTCGCCAGGACTCGACCTCGATGTACGGAATCTCCTCGTCGTTGATCGGGTCCCGGGCACGGTGGTCGGTGTAGCGACCGACGACCTGTACCCAGGTGTCGTTCTCGAGGCCGGTAGGGATGTCGCCCGTCATGCCTAGTTTGACCGGCCGGCTGTCGGCGGCGCAGCAGGAGAGGATCATCCGGGCGAGGATCGGCTGTCCGTCGGGTCCGGGTGTGATGAAGCCGGTGAGTTGGACGCGGCGGTGGCCGATCGACTCGCCCTTGTCGAACAGCGCGCGGGCGGCATAGCCGAAGAGGCTTGTCTTCGCCGGGTCGCCCGTGGGCAGTGGCGGGTACTCGTACTCCTCGGTCGAGGTCAGTGCGGTGCCGGCCTGATTGGCTGCGTAGGAGCCGAGAGCGGGCGGGACGACCATGAGGAGCCCCGCGACCGGCAGGATCAGCAGCCAGGCCACCCGCGGCTCGTGGTGGGCGTGCCCGTGGTCGCTCGCCGCGGTTTCGGCGGCTGTCTCGTCTGGGCGGTCGGCGGTGGTTGCGTCCGGCCCGTTCGAGGTGAAGGCCGGTCGGAGCTCGTACCAGAGGGTCATGACGGCGGCAGCGATCAGCACGAGGCTTGCCGCGATGAGGAACGGGCGCAGCCCTTCCTTGACGTAGCGCAGATAGAGGTCGGTCATGGTGGCCCGCAGGATGGCGCCGCCGAAGAGGATCATGACGCATGCCTGGGCTCGACGGTTCACAGCAGCACCGAGCCGGTGGCGGCGGCCACGCCGACCGCGACCGCGAACGTGGCGGGTGCGAAGCGGACGGCGAAGCGTCGGCCGAAGATCCCGGCCTGCATCGAGATCAGTTTGAGGTCGACCATGGGACCAACCACCAGAAACGCGAGTCGCGCGGTGAGCGAGAACTGGGACAGTGACGCGGCGACGAAGGCGTCCGCCTCGGAGCAGATGGACAGCAGGACGGCGAGTGCCGCCAGGGCGAGAACCGACAGCACCGGCTGGTCGGCGAGGGTCTGTAGCCATCGCTCGGGTACGAGGACGTTGATGCTCGCTGCGGCGGCCGCGCCGACGACGAGGAACCCCCCGGCGTGGACGACGTCGTGGCGTACGGCGGACCAGAATGCCTGGCCGCGGGGGAGGCCGTCGAGGTCGGGCCGGTGTGGAAGTCGGATCCAGTCTGTCCGGCCCAGGCGCAGCCAGAGCCAGCCCATGACCATGGCGACGATCAGGCTGGCGGCGGCACGCCCGGCGACGATTTCCGGGTTGTTGGGGAACGCGACGGCGGTGGCGGCGAGCACGATCGGGTTGATCGCAGGGGCGGCGAGCAGGAAGGCGAGTGCGGCCGCCGGGGTCACACCGCGGCGGATCAGGGAGCCGGCGATCGGCACCGCGCCGCATTCGCAGCCTGGGAGCACGACGCCGGCGGCGCTGGCCACGGGTACGGCGAGGGCGGGGTGCCGGGGGAGCGCGCGGGCCCAGAAGGAGCGGGGTACGAACACCGCGATCACCGCGGAGAGCAGCACGCCGAAGACCAGGAACGGCACGGCCTGCACCATGACGGAGACGAATACGGTCGTCCACGTTGCGAGGGCCGGCGTGGAGAGCAGGTCGGTGAGCTGTTCGCTCATGACGAGCAGGAGGAGCAGCAGCGCGGTGAGGACCTCGACAGAGCCGATCCGGTGGGCGATCGGTGACGGGGAGCTGCTGCGAGGCCTGCCTGCCGGGCGATGCTGGTCGTCGGCTGCGGAAGGGAGTTCCGTCCGCTCAGCGGTTCGGGCGGCGCGTTCGGGTGCGCTCATGCCGGCTCCGTTCCTCGTCCGCGTCACGGGCGGATGCGAAACTGCTCTGGGGAAGGGCGCGGGTGGCTGGCGCGGGCTGATTCTATCCGCCGGGCCGGCGCCGGACGGCGGCGAACGCTCTGACCGGCGACGCATAATGGTCCGACCGGCACGGTGCCGGCGTAGCGCGCAGTTCGGACGACGGCGGCGGAGATCACGGGAGGGTGGCGCGACGGTGAATCAGGCGATGCCGAATGTGACCCGGAACACCCGGCAACGCGGCGAGGTGCTGGCGCTGTTGCGGGAGGTCGAGGGCTTCCACACGGCGCAGCAACTGCACCAGATGCTGCTCGCCCGCAACGCGCGGGTCGGCCTGACCACCGTCTACCGGACGCTGCAGATGCTCGTGGAGTCCGGCGACATCGACTCCACCCGGCTGCCCGGCGGCGAGCAGCTGTATCGCCGCTGCAGCCAGAGCAAGCACCACCACCACCTCGTCTGCCGCAACTGCGGCCGCACCGTGGAGGTCGCCGGGCCGGCGGTGGAGCGGTGGGCGGACCGTGTGGCCGCCGACCACGGCTTTACCGACGTTGGCCACACGCTGGAGATCTTCGGTACCTGCGCTCAATGCTCGCGCTGAACCTCCCGACTCTGCCGCCGCGCTACCGACTGGTCGTACACCCGCCACCCCGGCCCGCCGCCCTGCGGTAGATCAGGCCGTGACGGCTGTCGGCACGCCGACCGCCGGTGCGCTGATTCGGAAAGCAGGGTCGATCTGCGTGGTCAGGTCCACCCCTGCGCGGTCGTTGCCCCAGGCTGCGGCGTTGCGGCGGTGGAATTCCTGTGCCCAGTGCGCAAACCGGTCCCAGTCCTGCGGAGTGGCGTCCACGCTGTCGGCCAGCTGGCCCAGCACCGCACGGTTGGCCGCCTCCAACTCGTCGAGTGGGCCGACCGTGCCGCGCTCCGCGCGCCGTACGTAGCCCGATCGGGACACCCAGGTCAGCAGGTCCTCGCCCACATGTTCCCGGAGGAACTCGACGTCGGTGGAGTCTTCGACCTTGTTCCCGACCACTGACAGCTCCACCCCGTAGTCACGGGCGTAGCCCGCGTACTGCCGGTAGACGCCGACGCTGCGCACCGTCGGCTCGCACACCAGAAAGGTGCGGTCGAACCGCGTGAACAGTCCGGACGCGAACGAGTCCGCGCCGGCGGTCATGTCCACCACCACGTACTCGCCCGGCCCGTCGAGCATGTGGTTGAGCATGAGCTCCACCGCACCGACCTTGGAGTGGTAGCAGGCCACGCCGAGGTCCTCGGGGGCGAACTCGCCGGTGACGGCGATCCGCACCGGCCCGACCTCGCGGACGCAGGCCGTGTAGATCGGGTTCTCCTCGGCGACACGCAGCAGGCGTGAGCCCGCACCGGGCGGCGTGGTCTTCATCATCTCCGCGGCGGAGGCAATGCGCGGATTGCTGCCCCGCAGATACTCCTTGATCGCAGGCAGGTGCTCGCCCAGCGGCGTCATTTCCGCTGCGGTCGAGGCCGAACCACCGAGAGCGACGGCGAGGTGCTGATTGATGTCGGCGTCAATGGCGAGCACAGGCCGGCCGGTGTTGGCGAGGTGTCGGGCGAACAGGGCCGCGAGAGTGGTCTTCCCGCTGCCACCTTTGCCGACGAACGCAACCTTCACCGCTCGTCCTCCGGAACAACGTTAACGGCAACCGTTTTCATGAGCGATACTGTAGCGGGCGTCCCGGTCGCTCACGGGTGGAAGCGGTACGTGTCGTCCGAACGGATCCGCAATCAGCAGCGCGGCCCCGGCGAGCGCGTCGGCATGCGTGGAGCCGGGGTGCTGCCCGGCGAGCGGGAACAGGTGCGTCGACACGCTCCGGGTCACTCGCCGGGCCGCAGACGGCTCAGCAGTCACGCAGCTCGGGGGACTGGTTGAGCAGTTGCCCTCGGGTCGAGATGAACCGCCGGTAGGTGTCGGAGTCGACGGCGGCGAGCCGGAACGCCGCGACTCGGTGGCAGTTCTGGAATGCCAGCTTGACGCCGAAGTGACGTTCCAGGCTGGATCGGATCGCGTCGCTCGCCAACGCGCGCAGCAGTTGGCCGCGCTCCGCCTCGGTCGGCGGTGGGATCACGTTGTCGGCGAAGTCGGCGTCGGGCGACGAGTCCAGGTCGGCGGCCACGCGGCTGACGGTCTCCCAGGCGTACGGCAGTGAGTCGCGTACGCAGGCGACGAAATCCTCCTCGTCGACGGGACCGGATTCGGCGGCCTCGAGCAGGGCCGGCGGCACGGTGAGAGACATGCTCCTCCTCACGTACGTTAACGATCACGGTTGTCATTACCGTTACCGATCGAGCACACCACGTCACGCACGGCCCGTCAAGAGCGCGCACGTCGCCCGGGACGCACCCGGTTGTCCGGACCGCAGGATCTCGCGCCCGACCCCTGGGCAGCTTTCGTCGTACGGAGCGACAGTGCGGAGATGACGGTCGGAGCTATCGACGGGTGTGATGGAAAGGGCTACTCTCCGAGCCAGCGCCATCGACAGGAGAGCGGGTCATGTCACGTCGCACCGGTAAGCCCTCCTATCTGCTCGAACCCCCGGGCCGACAGCAGCGCTACCGGGTTCGATTCCTGGCTGTCGCCGCCACCGCGGCGATCGTGTCCGGAGGGATCGGCGGCCTGATCGGCTTCTCCGCGGGGCGGCCGACCGCCGTCGAGGCGAGCGTCGCAGAGATGCGGGAAGCCGAGGCCAAGCGCGACGTTCAGCAGATTACTGAACTGACCGAGGCCGCGCGCCGGACAGGCGAGCAACTCGGGCCGATCCTGCTGGCGATCAAGCAGGAGTCGGAGGCGGGACGCATCCCCGATGCCCCCAGGGTTCGCGATTGGCAGCAGGCCGTACGCCAGTTGACTGCGCAGTATGCGAACCCACCGTCCGGCATGACTGCGACCAACGTCGCTCGCGGCGGCCTCAGAAGCGCCGTCGAACAGGCGGCCGTCGCGGTCGACTCCGTCGCGCTGGCCGCAGCCGCCCCCGCAACGAGCCGTAAGGACCAGATGGCTCTGGCGGCACAGCAGGCCGACCTCGCCGTGACGACATGGTCGGTGGCGGCGACCCAGCTCGACCAAGTCAACATTGACGCCGGACTGGGTCACCAGCATGTGCATCTCGACAGCGGCGGGGGCCCTGGGCACATGTCGCCCGACGGAGAGGCCGAAGGGTCAAACGGCTGACGGCTGGTGAGACGGGCGGCCGGTGCAGCCGCTGGGCACTGCGGAACTCGCCGGTCGTGTCCAGCCGGTCGGCGCGGCACCGCAGCGACGGCACCGCGCCGACCGGATCCACCGCACCACAGACGCCGCTGCCGCACCGGGTGGGGCCGAGACGAGGGCGCTCAGATGTGGTGGAACGAATCAGGCAAGGACTTCGAAGGTGAAGGTCTTGGCGCCAGAACTGACGGTGCTCCCATCTGCGGCGAGCTTGCCGGTGACTTCGAAGGTGACGGTGTAGGCGCCGGCGGCATCGAAGCCCCAGTTGACGTGGGCATGGGTGTTGCGGTTGACGTCGAGGTTGTCGGGCAGGCCGTTCCCGCTGTCGAACAGCACGGTCGGGGTGCCACCGGAGACGGTGTAGATGCTGAAGCCTGCCGGTCCGGACACGCTGGTGAGCCTGAACGTGACCCGATTGTTCTGGAAAACCCCGGAGGGCACCTCGGTGGTGTTCCAGCCGGCCCAGAGCAGGCCGGGGGTGCTGGACTGGGGCAGCACCCACGCTTGCCCCCCGGTGCCGAGGAACGACCAGGCGGCTCCGGACGGCACGCTCGTCTTCGCGGTGGCGGGTACCCGGAAGATCACGTCAGACGGATCGCGTTCGACGTCGGTGCCGCCGGTGCCGTCGAGGACGTCGACGGTGAGCGCGCCGGCGGCATAGTCGACGTCGATGACATCGACGTGGCCGGCGGAGAGCACCACCGGAGCGGCGGCGGCGGGCGTCGCGGTGCCGGCGACGAGCACGGCGGCCAGGGCGAGGCCCGCGAGGGCCCGGCTGCGATGACGCATCGCGGTCACTCCTTCACCGTGAAGTGGAGGGTGGCCGGTGCGGAGGTGACCGGCTGGCCGGTGGCCGCCACCACGCCGGTGGCCCGGACGACCACGCGGTAGGTGCCGGCCTCGTCGAACGCCCAGTTGGCGTGCATGTGGTCACCGGCAGTCAGGTTGATGGAGTCGGGTAGGCCGTCGCCGCTGTCGGCCAGGACGTTCGGCTGTCCGACCGCGTTCTCGGTGTAGATGGCGAGCTGGCCGGGACCGGTGACCGAACGGACGGACAGCGTCAGCGAGTCGCCGGCAAAGACGCCGGGCTCGATCTCCTCGGCGGCGATCCCCGGCCAGATCAGGTCAGGGTTCTGAATCTCCGGCAGGGTCCACACCGTGCTGACGCCCGGAGTGCCGAGGAACGCGAAGGCGGGGTCCGCGGGGACGGTGACCTTGGCCTGGCGCTTGACGACCAGCTTGACCTCGTCGCTGCCGTACTCGACGTCGTTGTCCTCGTCGTGGACGCCGATCTCCAGCTCGCCAGCCTCGTAGGCGACGTCGACGACGTCGAGGTGGCCGGTGCGGAACACCACCGGGAGCGTCGTGGCGGCTTGCGCGGGCAGGGCGGTCGCGACCAGCGCCAGGCCCAGGATGGCCGGTGCCAGCAGATGGCGCAGGGTTCTACGCACGAGGGGGCTCCTCTCTCGCAGCGATCCCCAGTGGACCGCTGCTTGATGAAAACGATAGCCGTTTCGGATAAGCCGCGACAGGGGTGGCGAGAAGCTGCTCACCCCGCGGCCGCTCCGCCTGGCGGCGGCTGTCGTTCGGCGGGGTCGCCCCCACGTCTCGCGGCGACCGTGGGCGGCGGCCCGTTCGCCCTTGCGCCGGCCCCGGGAGTGCTATCGAAAACGGGAACCATTACCATCCCCGATAGCCTCGATAAGGAGACTCCTCATGGCCGTACCCAAGCGCCGCACCTCCCGGTCCAACACCCGCCACCGTCGAGCCCGGTGGAAGGCGACGGTCCCACCGACCGTTCCCTGCCCCTGCCCCCGCAAGGAGCCGGTGGTTCCCCACCGTGCCTGCCGCCACTGCGGCCTCTACAACGGCCGGCAGGTCGTGGAGGCCCCGTGACCCGGCGACTGCCGGTCACGGTGCTCTCCGGCTTTCTCGGCGCCGGCAAGACCAGCCTGCTCAACCACGTTCTCGCCAACCGCGACGGGCTGCGCGTGGCGGTGATCGTCAACGACATGAGCGAGGTCAACATCGATGCCTCGTTGGTCCGCGACGGTGGTGCGCTGTCACGGACGCAGGAGCGGCTGGTCGAGCTGACCAACGGCTGTATCTGCTGCACCCTGCGCGACGACCTGTTGGACGAGGTCGTCCGGCTGGCCCGTCTGGGCCGCTTCGACTACCTCCTGATCGAGTCCAGCGGCATTTCCGAGCCGATGCCGGTGGCCGCCACCTTCGCCTTCGGAGTGGAGGACGGGCAGGTGCTCGATGACCTCGCCCGGCTCGACACCACCGTCACCGTCGTGGACGCCGCCGGTGTGCTGGCACAGATCAAGGCGGGAGAGTCGCTGGAAGACCGAGGGCTGTCGGCCTACGACGGTGACGACCGCACCATTGCCGACCTGCTGGTCGACCAGATCGAGTTCGCCGACGTCATCGTGGTCAACAAGACCGACCTCGTGGGCGCCGAGGATCTGGAGAGGGTCGAGGCGCTGATCACCCGGCTGAACCCGGGTGCCCGCCGGATCCGGGCCACGTACGGCGAAGTGCCCCCGGCGGAGATCCTGCACACCGGCCGCTTCGACCTCGACCGTGCCGAATCCGCCCCGGGCTGGGTCGCGGAGCTCAACGGCGAGCACGTTCCGGAGACGATCGAGTACGGCATCTCCAGCATCGTCTTCCGCGACCCTCGACCATTCCACCCTCGGCGACTGTGGGACCTGCTCACCGGCCGGCTGGAGGAGTTCGGCGTCGTCCGCTCCAAGGGCTTTCTCTGGCTCGCGAGCCGCCCGGGCGTGCAGGCGCTGTGGTCACAGGCTGGCCCGTCGGGCCGGTGCGACCCGATGGGCGTTCCCGTGGCCGAGTCCGGCGAATGGCCGGACGACCCGCAGGAACGCGAGGATCTGCGCGCCCGCTGGCATCCGGACTTCGGCGACCGACAGCAGGAGCTCGTGCTCATCGGGGTCGACCTTGACGCCGATGGCCTCCGTGCGGCACTGCACCGGTGCCTGCTCACCGACGCGGAGATCGCTGCCGGCCGCGATGCCTGGCGACAACTGCCGGATCCGTTCCCGGAGTGGGATCTCGGCGACCCGCATGAGCATGGGCCTGTGGTCGCCAGCGCCACGTCCTGACCCGGTAACCCTGGCAGTGCTCAACCGGCGTCGACCGTGAGCTGGCCGGCCCGGCCGGCCAGCTCACGATCGATCGTCAGCGACCGGGCCGGGCGTACCTGTTGCGGAACTTCTCGACCCGACCGGCGGTGTCGAGCAGGCGCTGCTTGCCCGTCCAGAAGGGGTGACTCGCGGAGGAGATCTGGACGTCGATGACGGGGTAGGTGTTGCCGTCGGTCCACTCGATGGTCTGGTCGCTGGTGGCGGTCGATCGGGTGAGGAAGGCGAAGTCGGCGCCCCTGTCGCGGTAGACGACAGGCCGGTACTCGGGGTGGATTCCAGGCTTCATGCGGGCTGAGCTCCTTCGGTGTCAGTGTCGATCAGTTCTTCCGCCGTGAGGGGGAAGCAGCCGGCGAACGGGTCGGGGTAGCTGCGCCACGTCTCCTCGCCGTCGGCAAGTTCGGCGTCGGTGAGCAGGCAGGCGGTGAGGGTGCGCTGCAGCGCGACGGGGTCGACGTCGAGGCCGATGAAGACAAGATGCTGGTGCCGGTCGCCGTAGTAGGGATCCCACTCCAGGGCGGCGGCGAGCCGACGCTGGTCGCAGACGTGCTCCCACCGGTCCTCGGGAAGGCTGACCAGCCAGTGTCCGAGGGATCCCATCGCCAGTCCGCCACCGGCGAACTCCCACGCGACGACGGTGTCCGGCTGGCTGGCGAGCCAGAGATGGCCGCGAGAGCGGATCACCTCGGCGTTGAGGTGCTCCAGGACATCGTGCAACCGCTGGGGGTGGAAGGGACGGCGGGCGCGGAAGACGGTGGACACCACCCCGCAGTCGGCCTCCGGCTCGTGCGTACCCAGGGCGTATCCCTGCAGGCCCCGGGCGAGCACCCCAGGGGTCTCCGGTCGGTGCCGGTGGGTGTGGCGTAGCTGGCGGGTGAGCGCGTCGGCATCGACGAGTTCGCCATCGATCCGGAAGTGCGCCGCCCACGGGGCCATTCGCTCCAGCAGCACTGTCAACCTGCTGGTGTCGAAGGCACCCTCGCGGGATTGCCCCCACAGGACCAGGGTGTCGGCGTACTCGATCTGCCGCACCACGACGTCCGCGAGCGCCCGGTGGTCATCGTCGGCGGCCTGGATGCCGAGCGCGGTGAGGTCGTCGGTGCTGGCGAGGGCATCGAGCAGGTGTTCGGCGTCGAGGACGGTGACGTACGAGTCGACGCGGATCAGGTCGGTGATCGGGGCGCCGTCGACCAGGCAGGAGGTGCAGGCGGCCGCGACCGCTTCAGGTTCCACGACTTCGGGCAGCATGAGCACCAGGTCACGGCCGGGGTTGCTGCGGGTGAGTCGGACGAGGGTGGGCAGCACGTCCTCCCGCAGTGTGCACGAGACGCATCCGTGCCGCAGGTTGACCTGCTCGTCCTCGACGATGCCCGCGGCGGAGCGGACCACCCGGCGGATGACCCCGTCGCGGATCCCGGTGAGGTCGTGGCGTAGCAGCAGCAGCGACGGGTCGGCGGCGAGCAGTGCGCGGGCGATGGCGAAGGTCGCCGCCGGCCAGAACCCCGACAACACGGTCAGCGACGGGCGGGTATCGGCGTCGGCTGCCACGGCGGGGGCCGGAGCCTGTGGTGACGACGACATGGTGTTCCTCTCGACGTAACTGAAAACGATTGTCATTCTAAACAGACGCAGGCTGTCGACGCGAGCGGTGGTCCGCGGTCGAGCATGGGTCGGTCGCCGCACGTCGATGAGGTGCTCACCGTCACCGCTCGGTGGAGATCGTTCGCAACCCCCGGCGCGGGTCTGGCCGAACGGGTGATGTAAAACTGAAAACCGTTGTCGTTATCGTCTTGCCCCATGAGGAGGAACGGTCACTGTGTCCAGACGTTGTGACGTCACCGGCGCGCAGCCGAGTTTCGGCAACGCCGTGTCCCATTCCCACCGGCGCACTCGGCGTCGTTGGAACCCGAACCTGCAGAACCACCGTTACTGGCTGCCGTCCGAGCGGCGGTGGGTGAGCCTCACCCTCACGGCGAGGGCGCTGAGGACCGTGGACCGCAAGGGGATCGAGAAGGTGTTCGCGGAGCTGCGGGGTCGGGGAGTGAAGGTCTGATGGCCCGCCAGACCGACGTACGCCCGATCGTGCGGCTACGCAGCACCGCGGGAACCGGCTACACCTATGTGACCCGCAAGAACCGGCGCAACGATCCCGATCGGCTGGTCCTGCGCAAGTACGACCCGATCGTTCGGCGTCACGTCGAGTTCCGCGAGGCGCGCTGATGGCGCGCAAGAGTCTCGGCAACCGGCAGGCGCGTCGCGAGGCGCTCGTGGCGCGGCATGCGGCGGCGAGAGCGGAGCTGAAGCGCCTGATCGGTCGTTCCGACACGGATCCCGCGGTTTGCGCCGACGCGGTCCGCCGACTCAGCCGGCTGCCGCGCGACTCGAGCCCGGCCCGCCTGCGTTCCCGCGACCAGATCGACGGCCGTCCACGTGGCGTGCTCACCCGTTTCGGGCTGTCCAGGGTGCGGTTCCGGGAGCTGGCCCTGCGTGGCGAGCTGCCCGGAGTCCGCAAAGCCTCCAGGTGACGGGGGCGGTTGACGCGCACGGCGACCAGGTGCCCGAGCAGGGGGCACCACATGCACCACCGCGCGCAGGGGCGTGCGGTGTGAAAGGGGAGGTATGAATGCGACGCTGAGGGCTCGCGGTTTCGCGGCCCTGGTGGCCGGTGCGGTGGTGGTCGCCGGCGCGGTGCTGGCGCCCGCCGTCGCGTCGGCCGCAGAAGGGGTGGTGTTGTCCAAGGGGCACACCGACGCGGTCGACGTGCACTACGAAGGTGGCGCGCTGTCGTTGAAGGTCCACGACGACACGGTCAGCCCGTCGGTGACGCGGGACCCGGCGGACGTGACGTTCCAGGTTCTTCCGGAGGCGGCGATGGCCGTACCGGATGATCCCCGGTTCGCGTTCCTCGGGCCGGCGGGGAGCCAGGTCTGGTTGCTCCCGATGACACAGGACCCGGATCTGCTCTGGCCCGGCTGGAACACCACGACGCTTGACTCGGGCGTGTTCGCGGGGGACAAGGTGCGGCTGAGCCTGGTCGATGTGCAGGGACCGGGCACGGTCACGCTGTTCACCCAGGACGCGTTCGGTGGTCCGATCATCAAGTTCCGCGGTGACGACGGGCTGCCGGACGCGATCGACGTGCCGGTACACACCCACGCGCACTCGAACTGGGCGTTCAGCGCGTTGGGCAGCTACACCCTGAAGTTCCAGGCCGACGCCACCCTGACCGACGGCACGACGGTCAGCACGGGACCGGTCGACTACTCGTTCGTCGTCGGAGAGCTTTCCGGCGGCGGACCAGAGGTCGGCCTGTCGATCAGCGGCATGGCCGACGAGTACCAGCCCAACGACACGGTGACGCTCAACGCCGTGCAGACGCCGCAGTCCGAGCGGGACCATTACCACTGGTTCAGCAGGTGCCCCGGCACGGACGACTGGACGATCATCCCGGGTGAGGTGGGCGCGAGCTACTCCTTCACCGCGACCCGGCAGCTGAACGCCTGCGAGTATGTGGTCAAGCTCTACGACGACGATCACGCGGTGGTCGCGACGAGCGAACCGGCGACCCTCTGGGTGGCGTTCCCGCCGGAGAACCCCGGCGCGTCCCAGTCGATCACGGCATCGATCGACGAGACGCAGGGCTCGCTCGTGATCAGTGTCAACCCGGACGACCGGGCCGTGGTGCTGCCACCCGCGCAGCTCAACCCCGCCGGTGACCGGTGGGAGAGCACCGGCGAGCTCCGGCCGGTCACGGTGACCGACACCCGCGCCGGTCAGCCGGGCTGGAGTGCCTCCGGGCAGGTCCCGGCGGACTTCACCGGCCCGGACGGTGCCACGTTCAGCGCCGGATACCTCGGCTGGAGCCCGCGGGTGATCGCCCAGGGCCCCGGTCAGGGCGTGGTCGCCGGTCCGGAGGTCGCGCCGTACTCGGTGGGGACCGGCGGCGGCCTCGGCAACAGCGCGGCGCTGGGCTCGGCGGCGAGCGGCGCCGGGCGGGGCACCGCACAGCTGGGCGCGGGACTGCGGCTGAGCCTGCCCACCGAGACGCCAGCGGGCACCTACCGCGCCACTCTCACCCTCACCGCGATCTGATCGCCCGGACCCGTCCGGCGGCCCGGATCTGATCCGGCCACCCGGACGTCGCGGGGTGGGCGAGCCGTTGCCGCGACCCGCCCACCCCGCTCCCCTCGCACCCTCAGGAACGGACACCGCCTGCGCCATGCGCCTGCTCGCCGTCATCGCCATCGGCATCGCCCTGCTCGGCCTGCCCCCGATCGTCGCGGCCCCGGCAGCTTCCGCCTCGATCAGGCCCGCGCCGAGCATGCCTGCAACAGCACCCGCGACATCACCGTCGAGGTCCGCCGCCCCGACGGCGCCGGCCGCGACGTGGGGAGTGGCGCCGTCAAGCGCGAAGGGCCCGAACGGTCGCGCGGCGTTCACCTACAAGCTCGACCCGGGCGCCTCCCTCACCGACCGCGTCGCGGTCACCAACCACTCGACGCGTCCGCTCACCCTGAGTCTCTACGCCAGCGACGCCTTCACCACCACCCAGGGCGGGTTCGACCTGCTGGCCGGCGGCCAACAGCCCACCGACGTCGGCGCGTGGGTCCGCTTCACGCGCACCACCCTGACCATCCCGTCGACATCCCGCCTGGACGTCCCGTTCACGCTCACGGTGCCAGCGAACGCCACGCCGGGGGATCACGCCGGGGGCGTCGTCGCCGCGCTCGCCGCCACGACGGCGGACGCGCAGGGCAACCAGGTCTCCGTCGAACATCGGGTCGGCGCGCGGATCTACCTGCGGGTCACCGGTGAGGTGCAACCGGCGCTGAGCATCGAGGACCTTCGCGTGCGGCACACCGGCTCCCTCAACCCCTTCGCCGGCGGCACACTCACCGCCACGTTCACCCTCCGCAACACCGGCAACATGCGGCTCGCCGGGCGGCCCACGCTCGGCATGACCGGCCCGTTCGGCCTCGCCCGGCGTTCCGTGGACGCAGCGGCCCTACCGGAGATCCTGCCCGGCGGTGAACTGAGCACCACCGTACGCATGACGGGCGTGCCACCGCTCTTCCGGCTGACCGCGACCGCCGCCGCCACCCCAACCGCCGTGGACGGCCTGACCCTCGACCCGGTGCCGGCGGTCGACACGGCGCGTGCCGCCATATGGGCGGTGCCCTGGCCACAGCTGGTCCTGCTGACCCTGCTCGCCCTCGTCGCCTGGGCGTTGCTCGTGGCCAGACGGCGGCGAGCGCGGCAGATCGCCCGTGCGGTGGCCGCCGCCCGGGAGGAGGGCCGTGCGCAGGCCGGCGTGGAGATGCGCCGGGCCACCGACGGTCAGCCCGCCACGGTTCCCGCCGAGACCCGTGCGCAGCCCGCGGCCGGCCCGGACGGCGGCATCACCCCCGACCGCGCGGAACTGGATCGCGGACGTTCCGACCAGGGCCGCGACCGACAACCGGACACCGACCGCACGGGAAAGGACGAGCAGTGACACGGCGACGCCGTACGGCCGCAGCCGCGCCGACCCTCCCGCTCGCGTCGGGCGGCGCCGACGCCGCGACCCGACTCGAACGATCCACGACGAAGCTGCCTGGGGAGCAACGAATGAGGATGAGAACCATGCGTGCCGGTGCCGCCGGTCTCGCCGTAGCCGTACTGGCGCTGACCGCAGGCGCCGCCCCGGCGGCAGCGGAACCGTCGCCGGTCACGGCGGCCGGTGCGGACCTGGTCTCCGTCGCGCTCGACGGTGACTCGATGTCGCTGCGTGTCCGGGATGCCGCCCAGGCGGCCGACGGTACGGCCGGACACGACCCGGCCGAGGTGATACTCGGCCCGAACGGCGGCCTGGCCGGCCGGGTACCGCCCGGCAAGGCATTCGCCTTCCTCGGAGCGCCGGGACACGCCGTGTGGTCGCTGTCCACCGGTGACACCCGGTTCCCGGCCCTGGACACCACCGGCATACGCCCCGGCGCCGTGACCGATGACAAGGTGGCCCTCACCCTGCGCTCGGTCGAGGGACCGGGGACGTTCACCGCCTACGCACTGTCCGGTCTCGGGACCGCGACCGTGCTGTTCGGCAGCGGTCCCAACCTGCCGCGCACGGCGCAGCTGCCGGTCGGGAGGCGTACCGGAGCAGTGGTCTGGGCCTTCGACGCGGCCGGCGACTACCGGCTCACCCTGACCGCCTCGGCCACCCTGCGTTCCGGCCAGGAGGCCAGCGGCGAGGCGACGTACCGGGTACGCGTCCCCACGATCAGCCCGGGCGAGCAGGCGCCGCCACCGGCTCCACGCCAGCAGGCCCCGCGACCCGCCGGGCAACTGCACGCCCTTGCCGCACCCACCGCGCCGCAGCCGGTCGCGGCGCCGGAGCCCGCCGCAGCCGCACCGCCAGCCGAGAAGGCGGCCACCGCCTCTGCGGACGTCCGACAGGTGATCGCCGACGGGCACGTCGACATGGGCCCGCAACTGGCTGGGAACGGCTGGACGATCCGGATCAAGGACGACCGGACCAGCCCTCCGGTCTGGCGCGAGACCGCTGACGTGGTCCTGCAGGTGAGGGACAACGCGAAGATCACGGTGCCCGCCGGTGCTGACTTCCTCGGCAAACCGGGCGACACCCTGTGGCTGCTCCCGCAGTCGCAGCAGTCGGGCATCGTCTGGCCCGGCTGGAACACCCAGCACGAGTCCGTCGTGTCGGGTGTCAAGGGCAACGTCACGTGGACGTTGAGGGGAGTCAACGGGCCCGGTCGGTTCGCGCTGTTTCTGACCGGCTCGTTCGGCAAGGCCGACGTGCTTTTCGACTCCGCCAAGGCGTTCCCCCAGCAGTTGAGCATCCCGCTCAACACCCACGCTCACGGCAACTGGGCCTTCAGCAAACCCGGCCTGTATCGCCTCGCGGTGCAGATGAGTGGCACCACCACCGCGGGCAAGGCGGTCACCGACACGAGGACGCTCACCATCGCTGTCGGCGACAGCACCGATCCGAAGAGCGGCTTCGGCTCCGGCAGCGACAGTGGCGGCGGCGCTGACGGTGGTGCGAACGACGGCGGCGGCGCGGCGCGGGGCGGAGGCGGAGCCCTACCGCGCACCGGCGCCGGGTGGGTGCTGACGGCCGTCGCGGCCGGCGCCGTCCTCGTCGCCGTCGGGGGCCTGCTGGTGCTGCTGAGCCGTCGCCGTCGCTCGGGGCGGCTGTGGTGCGGGGCTGCCCCACGGCGATCCCCGTAGTGATAATGGGTCTCATTCTCATGTTGTGGTCGGTGTCCCCGGACGGCGATGGCATCGCCTCCCGTGGCTCGATGTCGGGGAGGGCAAGGGTGCGGATGCCGGGTGTCGGCGCCGGTGTGACTCGCGTGTGCGCTCACCGGACTGCCCGGCAGCTACGGCTGCTGGTGCTACCGCTGCTGATCGCGTTGCTGGCCGCCGGGTGCCGATCTGAGGCGGCGTTGAGCGCGCACGACGAGCGGGTCCAGGTCGTGACGACCACCGGAATCCTGCGGGATCTGGTGAGCCGTGTCGGCGGCGGCCGGGTGGCCGTCAACTCGTTGGTGCCGGACGGCGCCGACCCGCACAGCTACGAGCCGTCGCTGCGGGACATCCGCGATGTCGTCTACGCGGACGTGGCGTTCAGTAACTACCTGCTCCTGGAAGAGCAGGCTGTCATCAAGGCGCTGGACGCCAACCTGCGCGCCGGCGTACCGAACATCTCGCTGGCCGAGGGGGCGGTGAAGTACGCCGCGGAGATCATCCCTCTGGTCGAGGACGTATCGCTGGACAGCATCTGGCTGGGCATGCGCGTGCGGGGCACCGGCGCGGCGCAGGGGGCAGACCGGTCCTCGGACGTGCTGCTCAGCGCAACTGCCGCGAACGGGCCGGGCCGGACCCTCGCCTATCTGACCGAGTCCTTCGGCAACCCCTCGTTCTACGTCGACTCCGGAGACGGGTTCGACCCCGGCAACGGATACCGCGACGACACCGCCACCCTTCCCCCGGACGCGCACACGCACATGAGCTGGGCGTTCACGAAGCCGGGGGTCTATCAGCTGACCATGCGGGCCCGGCTGGCCATCGACCCGGGAACGGCACCCATCCCCCTGGGCGAGCAGTCGTTCACCTTCGCCGTCGGGGTCGATCCGCATTCGGTACCCGGCATGGCGGGCGCCGCCGTGCTGAACGCCGGCCATGCCGACATCACCGTCGACCTGGACGAGCGGCGGCTCTACCTGTTCGCCGATCCGGAGGGCAGCGGCGAGGCGAATCAGCGCGTGTACGACCCGGCCCACACGGTGATCGAGGTGCCCAACAAGGCGCTGCTCGAGGTGCCCGGCGACCGGAGGTTCCGGTTCCTCGGCCGGCCCGGCACGCAGGTCTACCAGCTTCCGCAGGCCGTCCTCGGCAAGCACGTACACGGCGAGATCGACCCACATCTGTGGCAGGACGTTCGCAACGCCATCTCCTACGTCGAGCTGATACGGGACACCCTCATCGGCGTCGACCCGCAGGGCGCGAGCGTCTACCGCGCGAACGCCTCCGCGTACATCGCGGAGCTCGAAAGGCTCGACACCTACGTCCGCGACACCATCGCCCAGATCCCACCGTCGCGCCGCCACCTGGTCAGCACCCACGACGCGTTCGGCTATCTGGGCCAGGCGTACGGCATCCGGATCTCCGGCTTCGTCACCCCGAACCCGGCCACGGAGCCGAGCCTCGCCGACCGCCGCCGGCTCACGGAGACGATCCGCAACCTGAAGATCCCCGCCGTCTTCCTGGAACCCAACCTGGCGGCCCGCGCCACCACTCTCACCGAGCTGGCGCGGGAAGAGGGGCTCCGAGTGTGCCCGATCTACGGCGACACCTTCGACCGCGACGTCACCACCTATCTCGACATGATGCGGTTCAACGCCGAATCGCTGCGCGACTGCCTGACCCGGGCAGAACAAGGGAGGAACCAGTGACGGCAGGACGGCCGCGGCGCCGCACCCGTGCCACCAGGGCGATCACGCGATGCGTGCTCGCCACGTTCATCGTGCTGTCGACGGCACAAACCCCCGCGGTCGCCCAGGAGCCGACACCGGGCCTCGACCAGTCGATCGCGGCGGACCAGCCCATCGCCACCGGCCGGGCGACGCTCGCCGCCGGACACGTCGACATCGGTCCGCGCTACGTCGACAATCGATGGACTCTGCTTCTGCACGACGGCACACAGGCGGAGCCGGCGTGGCGCAGCCCGGACGAGACCCTGCTCCGCGTGTCCGACGCCGCGCTGCAGACCGCTCCGGACGACTCGGCGTACGCGTTCCTCGGCGCGGACCCGGGCACGCGCGTGTACGTGGTGCCGCAGACGCAGAACCAGGACGTCGTCTGGCTCGGCTGGAACACCCAGGATCCCCGGGTGATCCAGACCATCGACCGTGGCGTCACCCTGACCCTGCTCGGCGTAGAGGGACCGGGAACCCTGACGACGTACCTCCAGTCGGGCAACTTCTCCGCCCCTCAGCCGTTGTGGCGATCCGCCGAGTCCAAGGCCCAGCCCTTCTGGGTCGAGGTGAACACCCACACCCACGCCAACTGGGTGTTCAGCGAGCCCGGCGTGTACCTGGTAGCGGTGCAGGTCTCGGCGGACCTGATCACCGGTGAGAAGGCCTCCGCGATCGGCACGCTGCGCTTCGCGGTGGGGGACGGAACCGGCACCGACGAGGCCTTCGCCGCCAGCGCCGACATTCCCGTCCCCGTCGGCCAGGCATCGCCCAGCCAGCCCCGGTCCGAAGCCACCGGCCCGAACGACAACTCCACGGCGTTCCTGGCCGCGGCGCTGATCAGTGCGGCCGTTGTGCTCGCCGTCGGTCTGCTGCTTCTCCTGCTGCGCGGGCGCCAGGCGAAACGGCGAGCCGAACGCGAACGCGTCACGCTGCAGCCGGAGGGCCGACAGTGAGAGCGCTGGAGATCGAGCAACTGGATGTGGACCTGGGTGGTCGGCCGGTACTGCGGGACGTGCGGCTGAACCTCGATCGAGGCGAACTGGTGGGGTTACTCGGGCCCAACGGCGCCGGCAAGACCACCCTGCTGCGCGCCATCCTGGCGCTGATCCGCACGCGCAACGGACGGGTGCTGGTGGAGGGCAGACCGGCGCGCCCAGGCCGGTCGGCGATCGGCTACGTGCCCCAGCGCCACGAGTTCACCTGGGACTTCCCGATCTCCGTGGAACAGGCCGTGATGAGCGGCCGGGCCGGCCGCATCGGCCTGCTCCGCCGTCCCGGTGTAGGCGACTGGCGGGCTGTCGGCGACGCGCTGGACCGGGTGCAGCTGACCGGGCTACGCCGCCGGCCGGTCGGTGAGCTGTCCGGTGGACAACGCCAACGCGTCCTGGTCGCGCGGGCCCTCGCGCTCGCGCCGAGCATCCTGCTGCTCGACGAACCGTTCACCGGGCTGGACATGCCCACCCAGGAACTGCTGGGTGATCTGTTCATCAGCCTGGCGCAGGAGGACCGCGCGGTGCTGATGACCACCCACGATCTGGTCGCCGCGGTGGACGCCTGCACCCGGCTGATCCTGCTCAACGCCCGGGTCATCGCCGACGGGCGCCCGGCGGACCTGCAGGACGCCGAGCTGTGGACGAGAACGTTCGGGGTGAGCGCCACCTCCCCGCTGTTGACGCTCGTGAAGGCGGCCTAGATGTCGATCAGCGATTTCATCACCGACCTGCTCAACCCCGACCTCGCGTTCCTTCCCAAGGCGCTGGCGATCGCGGTCATGTCCAGCATCGTCTGCGGCGTCGTCGGCTGCTACGTCGTTCTGCGGGGCATGGCCTTCATCGGCGACGCCGTGGCACACGCCGTCTTCCCGGGCATTGCGGTCGCGTTCGTCCTACAGGGCAGCCTGGTGCTCGGTGGCGCCGTCGCCGGCGTCGCCACGGCACTGCTGATCGCGATCTTCTCCCAGAACCGGCGCGTCAAAGAAGATTCCCTGATCGGTGTGTTCCTGGTCGCCGCATTCGCCCTCGGCATCGTCATCATCTCGCAGGCGCCCGGCTACGCCGGTTCGCTGCAACAATTCCTGTTCGGCTCGATCACCGGCATCCCGGACCGGGACCTCTACCTTGTCGGCGGTACCGGTCTGGTCATCCTCGGCCTGGTGCTGGCGCTGCACAAGGAGTTCGTCGCGGTCTGCCTGGACCGGGAGATGTCCCGTTCGATGGGGCTTCCGGTCTTCTGGCTCGACATCGTGCTCTACGTCCTCGTGACCCTCGCCGTCGTGATCTCGCTGCAGACCATCGGCAACATCCTCGTCCTTGCCCTGCTGATCACGCCCGCCGCGGCCGCCCGCCTGCTCACCGACCGGCTCAGCGTGATGATGCTGCTCGCCCCGTTGATCGGTGCTGCGTCGGCGACCGTCGGGCTGTACCTGTCGTGGAGTCACGACACACCGGTGGGCGGCACCATCGTCCTGGTCGCCACCGCCGTCTTCCTCGCCGCTTGGCTGTTCGCCCCACGACACGGCCTGCTGACCAGGCGCTGGCGACGCCAGGCCGGGAACGGCTCGCTCGCTGATGACAGGTCACCAGGTCCTCCGTCCGGTCTGGCTGGCATGCACGACACGACCGAGGTCGTGCGATAGACGGAAGAGCCCCTTGCGCCCGATGGCTTTTTGCTCTCCCGCTATCACCGGTGTTCGATCGCCTAGACGGCTCATGGTCGCTTCCGGCGTCGTGGGCGTTGTCGGAAGGCGAGCTGCCACCAGCGACCGGTGCGGAGTCAGATGCCCGGTACGGCCACCACGACATCCAGTTCGCCGACGGCCGCGGAGAAGCCGGCGCCAGCGAGTTCATCGAGTAGTTCGGTCCGGGAGATGACGTGCCAGGGGTAGGCCACGACCAGATCACGTTCGGTGGTGCCGCTGGCGGCGTAGGTGCGGTAGCGCATCGTCCATGTGACCGTGCCGTCGCTGGCGGGCCTGGCTTCGCCGCTGCCCTCGTAGGTGTGCCCACCGATCGTGACCGTGGCGAAGACGGTCGCTGGGACGTCGGCTACCTCGGCGGGTGGTTGCAGATTCATGATCAGCGGCGCGCTCGGTGCAAGCCGTGCCCGTAGTTCCTGCCAGAGCTGTCGGCGACGCTGCGGGCTGAGATGGCCAAGCATGTTGATAGCCAGTACTCCACCCAGCCGTGACGGCGGTCGCCAGTCCTCGATGCCGGAGGCGACAACCGTCACCCTCGGTCGCAGCGATTCGCTAGCGGCCAGTCGGGACAGCAGTACCGCACGGAGGATCGGGGACGGCTCCACCGCGAGGACGGAGGCGGTGGGAAGCGTCTCGGCCACGATGCTCGTGCCGAGCCCGGTGCCGGCGCCCACATCGAGTATTGGACCCTGATCCGGGGCGGCCTGCCGCAGTGCCGCGGCGATCGGCGCACGCAAGGCCTGCCAAGCGTCGCGGCTGAAAATATCCAGGTATTCACCGGACTGTGCGTACGGGTCGGCCGCCATCTGCTGGTCGCCTCTCTTGATCGTTACGTGGGTCAGGTCGGCTCACCATCGTGGGTGCCCGAGCGGTCTCAGTTCTCCGCGTCCGCCCGCATGACACGTCGGCGGCCATGGTCCAATCGCCCCGCTTCGCAAACGATAACCGGTTTCATTATCGACTCTGGACACTAGCACGATCAGGAGATCCGGCGCCCCCGGATCCTGGCCGGGCGAATGAGGCGTCGCCAGCCGCAGGGGATGCCAGAGCTCAGTCGGCCACACCACGGTCAAGCTGCTGAGCCGCAGCGATGTCCGCTTAGGGGCGCTTGACCTCCCCCGGATGCTCGAAGTAGTGAGCCCGCACTGCTGACAAGCGGTTCTCGTAGCCCCGCGTCTCGTGCCGCCACGCTGTGCCCCGGCACCGTCGAAAGGCAACGGCATGCGGCTCTCACATCGACCGCCGCGGAGCGCGCCGGCGGGCCTCGTGGGCGAGACGCGGGCCGTCAAGGTCGGACGTCTCGAACCACGCCACAGGTCGCGCTCGTCCGGCGCGGCGTCGACGGGTGTTCCGGTCCACCTGTCGACCAATTAGATCTGCATGTCGAAACGGCCGTCACAATCCGGACCGCACCGGAGTCGTCAGCGGAGATCGTCAGCGCACATTCTGGCCCTGCGGATCTGCTGCCGACAGTGTGTGGCCTGCTGATCGGTCTGTCAGATCCGTGGCCGCCGATCGCGTCGCCGCGGAATCTACATGTCGCATCCGGCCCTTGCGGCCCGGCCACGATCCGCCCGGAACCTAGATCAGACAAGGACCGAACTGTCAATGAGCGAATCACGATTGGGTGAGGCCACAGGCGGCCCCGAACTGCAAGGCATTGAGGTTCCTGTCTCTGCCGACACGGTTCCTGGCCGACGAGGAGAAACCAACCCTATGCTTGCCGCCGGAATACCTGCGGCTCATCCGGGGCCGACGGAAGGCACCAATACAAGGACTTGCGAATGCGCCGGAATTCTGCTCTGAACGACGGCACTGCTGACGCCAGCGAAGTAACACCGACCGGCGAACCGCCATCCTCCGTGGCAGAGGGCGTCGCGCGCCGATCCGCGGTCGCCGAGGAACAAGAGTTTCTCGACGTGGCCACGGCCCGGCGCGACAGGCTGGCTGACCACCTACAGGCCGAGCTTTCGTCAGACGCCCTGGACGCGTTGGAACGGGCCCGGCAGCGCATGCTCCGCCAGCAGTACGAGGAGCTGCGGCGAGCACGGGAAGGCCTGGTCTTCGGCCGCCTCGACGGCCTTGATGGCACCGTGCGGCACATAGGCCGTGTCGGTCTCCGCAGCGACGGCGAGGACAGCGAGCCGCTGCTGGTGGACTGGCGCGCTCCCGCTGCTCGGCCGTTCTACACCGCGACGGCCGTCGACCCACAAGGTCAGGCGCGGCGCCGTCATATACGCACCACGGGATCGGCCGTCGTCGGTGTGGACGACGAGCCACTGGATGGGACCATAACGGCGGAGCTCGTGGGTGAAGGCGCTCTACTGGCCGCCCTCGACCAGCGGCGCACCGGCCGCATGTCGACGGCGATCGCCACGCTGCAACGCGAACAGGACGACATCATCCGGGCCGAGGCGACCGGCCCGCTGATCGTTCAGGGCGGTCCCGGCACCGGCAAGACCGTCGTTGCCCTGCACCGCGTCGCCTACCTGCTGTTCGCCCACCCAGCGATGGCCGACCAAGCGGTCCTGGTCCTCGGCCCCTCGCCGCGGTTCCTCCAGTACATCGCCCAGGTGCTGCCCGCGCTCGGTGAGACCGCCGTCGTCTCGGCGACCTGCGACACCCTGCTGCCCGGGATCCGCGTGGGCCGCGACGAGAGCCGGCTTCTCGCCGAAATCAAGGGCCGCGCCCTCTGGCAACCCGCGCTCGAAAACTACGTCACGTCGCTCCTCCCGCGGCCCCGTGAGCTGAAGCTGCGCTGGGAGGGCGAGTTCTACGTCATCACCGCCGCAACAGTGGCACAGGCACTCGCCTCGGCGGTGCAGGGACGCCCGTACCACCGCGCCCGCACGGCGTTCGCCGAGCAGCTGCACCACATCCTTGCCGACGCCGTCGCCGAGCAGCGCGAGGCGCTGATGGACGAGATGGAGGAGGGCTTCGAGGACATCCTCGCCCGCGTCGACAGGGGAATGCAGCACGACCACCACGTCGGTGTGAGGTCCACCGGCAGTGACGTCGACGGACTGCTCTCCGAAGAAGAGGTAGAGAATCTTCGCTACCGGATCGCCGAGAACGCCACCATCGCCCGGTTCATCGAGGCATGGTGGCCCACCCTCGACGCCGAAACCCTGCTGCGTGATCTCCTGACCGACCGCACCCTGCTGGCCCGGTTCGCCCCTCAGCTCTCCACGGAGGAGATCACCGCCGTCTCGGCCGAGCCCGCACCGTGGGCATCGAGCGACATCCCCCTGCTCGACGCCCTCGCCGACCTGCTCGGCGAGGTCGAAGCCCCGCAACCACAGGGCGAGTTCGTCGCCGACCACGCCCGCCGGCAGCGGGACTGGGTGTACGGCCACGTCGTCATCGACGAGGCGCAAGAGCTGTCCGAGATGCAGTGGCACATGGTCCTCCGGCGCTGTCCCAGTCGCTCCATCACCGCCGTCGGCGACATCGACCAGGCGGAGGCAGCACACCGGCACACCACCTGGGCACAAGCGGTGCAGGCTGTCTTCGGGGACCGCTGGACCGCTGCGGAG
The DNA here is from genome assembly GCF_003626655.1 of Micromonospora costi. Lineage (GTDB taxonomy): Bacteria > Actinomycetota > Actinomycetes > Mycobacteriales > Micromonosporaceae > Micromonospora > Micromonospora costi. The sequence continues at coordinate 674,414 of NZ_RBAN01000001.1, read as the reverse complement.
CTGACCATCTGCTACCGGACCCCGCGCGAGGTCATGGACCTCACCGAACCCGTCTTGAACAAAGCTGGCAGCCACAACACGCCACCACGGGCGGTACGCTCCTCCGGCATCCCGCCGTGGGCGGTCACGATCACGCCCGCCGAGCTTGCCGGCGCCGCCACCCGAGCCGTGCGACAGCTGCAGCAACGGTGGCATGGCGGCACGGTCGGCGTCATCGCCCCCGCGGACCGCATCGCCGCACTCCTCGCCGTGCTGAGCGACGTGCCGGTGCTCACCGCTACCGAGTCCAAGGGACTGGAATGGGACGCGACGCTACTCATCGACCCCCAGGGCATCGCCACTGAACCACGTGGGTGGAACGGCCTCTACGTCGCGCTCACCCGATGCACCCAGGAACTCGGACAGCTGGTGCTCACGTAGCAGCGAACGCGATACGCGACCCCCGAGCGGCTGCCCGGCCCTCGGGTCGGCCATCGCCACCTCACTCCATCCGATCGCGCAGCAGCCCGACTCCGTCGCCGTCGAGTTCGGGAAGTACTGCGGGACGGCCCGTGATCGCGAGCATGACGGCTTCGGCCCTACCCCGTACCACTGGGCCACTTCCCGAGGCCCAGTCGAGGTCCGTCGCCTCGAACCGGAGCCCGTCCAGCTGCCCACTCCGCACGAAGAACCCGCGGGCGCGGCGACTGACCAGGAAGTCCAAGGAGACCCGCAACCGGTCCGGACGTAGGTCATGCGACAGGCCGAGTGGGCGGCGGATGTCCTGCCCGTGTACCTGGAGGTCCGTGAGTTGGCCCCAGTATCCGACGATCGGTGGGCGGAGGTTCCTCTCCGCGTTGTCCCGCAACTGCGCCGCCAGTTGGTCAGCCGACTCGCGCGCCACGCGCTGTGCCAGCGCGGCGTTGACCTGGTGGAGATTGAAGCCGTTGCGCAGCATCAACGGCAACAGCCAGCGACGCGGCGCGACGAACGGTGACACGAGATGGGCGGCCACCTCCCTGACCGTCCACGACCCGCACAAACTCGGCGTCTCCAACTGCTCTGGCCCCAACGACCCGATGAGATCAGCGGTGCTACGCCGCTCGGCAGCGATCATCTCCATAAGCTCCATTGGGGCGAGGCTACCGACCACTGTGTCATCTCGGTGACCGCTCTGCGGCGGTGTGCGTTGAGCCTTTTTCATCGTGACGGCGCAGGTTACGGCAGGTGGAACCCTGGCGCGCCAGTGCCGTGGCGCTCGCCGCGTCGGCTGCGAAAATCGCTGTCCGGTTGTGGGAGCGCACGGGTAGAAAGCCGGAGTGCACAAGACTTTGACGTTCTCTGATCATCTGCGGCTGATCGACGAACGGTCGACCGCCTTCCGCGCCGCGGTCGCTGCGGCGCCCAGCCTCGACGTGCCGGTGCCGAGCTGTCCGGGGTGGACGCTGTTCGATCTCGTGCAGCACGTGGGCATGGGCCGCCGCAAGTCGGCCGCCATCGTCGCCGCAGGGCCTGCAGACGCTCCCCCGGAGAGATCCGCTTGGGAGGACGGCACGGGTGCGCCTCGGGAACGCGAGGCTCTGCTGGCGTGGTGGACCGAGTCCGTCGAGCGACTGACGAGCGCGCTGCGCGAGGCCGGTCCGGACCGCGGTTGTTGGACGTGGTGGGGTGACTCACAGTCGCCGCAGACCTCCGGTGCATGGGCACGGCGCCAGGTTCCCGAGATCGCGGTGCACACCCACGATGTCCAGCTCACCGTGGGTGCCCCGCAGCCGCTGCCGGAGGAGGTCGCCCTCGACGGTTTCGACGACTGCCAGTTCACCCTCTGCTCGACGGATGTCGCCTGGCCGCACGAACCTGCCGTCGTCGATTACTACGCCACCGAGGGCCGCTCGTGGCGCCTTAGGCTGTCCCGCGACGGCGCATGGGCCGCCCGCCTCGGCGCGCCTGCTGTCAGCGAGGACCCGGACCCGGACACGGCCGACGCCTCCGCCCGGGGCACGGCCAGTGACCTGGTCCTGTTCTTTTACGGCCGCATACCGCCGGACTCGCTGAAGCTGGAGCTGGACGGCGACCGTCGCATCTTCGACCAGCTCATCGCCTGGGACCCGTCCGTGTAACAACGATCCCTTCTATCTTGCGTAGGCCGGTTCTCGACGTGGTGCAGTAACGAGCCAGAACGAGTGGTCACACAAGTTCGGCCTTTCGAACCTTCCCTGTGCCAATGCCTGGCCACTGCCCTAAACGATGCCGACCTGGCCGTCCAGCTCGTGCACCGCGCGCCGACGTTAATGCCTTGTTGTCCTGCCAGAACCGTGTCTACGGTCTGGTGATGCATTCGCGACTGGTGGCAGTGGCCTTCGAGGCGTACGACCCGGTGCGTGCGGCGCAGTTCTGGGCCGGTCTGCTCAGCCGGGAGGTCATCACGGACGCCGCCGGGGCGCTTCTGCCCGGCGAGGACGGGCAGCTTGGTCTTCGGTTCGTTCCGGGTCGCGCGGGCCAACTGGGAGCGAACCGCATGCACCTGCACCTGACCAGCGCCGATCTCGATGATCAGAAACGCACGGTGGCGACGGCGCTCAAGCTTGGGGGTCGCCACCTCGACGTCGGCCAGCGACCGGAGGACGAGCACGTCGTCCTGGCCGACCCCGCGGGCTACGAATTCTGCGTGATCGAGCCCGGCAACGCCTACCTCGCTGGGTGCGGCTTGCTGGGTGAGCTCGCCTGTGACGGCACTCGGCACGTCGGCCTGTTCTGGAACAAGGCGCTGGGCTGGCCGTTGGTGTGGGACCAGGACGAGGAGACCGCGATCCAGTCACCGCGCGGGGGCACCAAGATCGCATGGGCAGGACCTCCCGTGGCCCCGAAGAAGGAGCCCAACCGGCAGCGCTTCGAACTCGTCGTGGCCGCCGGCGACCAGCAAGCCGCGGTCGACGAGCTGATCTCTCTCGGAGCTACTCCGATCGGGATCGGTAAGGACGGCGCAGTCGTGCTGGCGGATCCCGACGGCAACGAATTCAGCATCAGGGAGACCGACCCCAGCGTTGTCGGATCGCCCATCGCGCCACAGTGACCGGTCACTGACCGGCTGCCGGGCCGCAGGCCTGCGCCCGGGCCGCCGCGTGCACTCGACAGGGGTGCGGCACCTGTGAGCTGCAAGACGAGTGCGGGGAACCGCTCGAGGGTTCCCCGCACCCCAGCTCGCCGAAGGGTCAGACTCTGGCCTCCTCCCCGACCCCGGCCTGTGAAGCCCAGGTGGTCTTCGCCCGGCGTCCGGGCATCCACCAGTTCGCCTTGCCGCACAGTTCCATCACCGCGGGGACGAGGATCATCCGGACGATGGTGGCGTCGATGAGCACGGCGACGGCCATGCCCAGACCTCCCTGTTTGAGGGAGACGTCGGGGCCGAGCAGGGAGGTCGTGAAGATGGCGATCATGATGGCGGCCGCGGCCGTAATGACCTTGGCGGTCCGTGCCAGCCCGCGGGTGACGGCCAGCCGGGTGTCGCCGGTGCGCTCGTACTCCTCACGGATCCGTGAGACGAGGAAGACCTCGTAGTCCATCGACAGGCCGAACAGGAGCGGGAACATCGTCACCGGTATGAAGGTCGTGACCGGCATCTCGGTGGGGAATCCGAGGGCGGGGCCGAACCATCCCCACTGCACGACCGCGACGATCACGCCGTAGGCGGCGGCGATCGACAGCACGTTCATGACGGCGGCCTGCAGCGCGATCGTGACCGACCGGACCAGCGCGATCAGCACCACCAGGGACAACACGATGACGATCGCGATCATCGGGAGCAGGCGCGAGCTGACCCCGTCGGCGTAGTCGACGGTGGCGGCGTTCGGGCCGCCGACGTAGACCTCTTCGCCGCCGGATGCCGTGGGCAGCACGTCGTCGCGGAGCGTGTGCACCAGGTCCGCGGTCGCCTCGTCCTGGTAGCCGGTCGTCGGGAAGGCCATGAAGGTGGCGGCCTGCCCATCCTTGCTGACCCGGGGCGGGGTCACGGAGGCGACGCCCTCGGTCTCGCCGACCGCGGCGACGACGGGACGCAGATCCGCGCCGGACGGGTCGACCTCGGTGGCGAAGATCAGGGGCGCGCCGTAGCCGGGCCCGAAGCCCTCGGAGATGATCTGATACGACGTGTAGCTGCTCCTGTCGTGCGGCTGGACACTGGCGTCGGGCATGCTCAGCCGCAGCGACAGCACAGGTACGGCCAGCACCAGCATGAACCCGCCGGCCAGGATCGCGGCGGCCAGCGGCCAGCGCTGCACCACGCCGGCCCAGCGCTCGGCGAGGGGACGGCGACCCCTGGACGGGACGCCGTCGGCCCGGTGCCGGCGGGACAAGCGGCGGGGTAGCCGCAATGAGTTGATCCTGTGGCCGGTGAAGCCCAGGAACGCCGGCAGCAGGGTCACCGCGGCGACCACCGTGACCAGCACGGCCACCGACGTGGCGACGGCCAGGCCGGTCATCATCCCGTCTCCCATGACGACCAGGCCCAGCAATGCGATCACGACGGTCGTGCCGGCGAACAGCACGGCGCGACCCGCGGTGGTGATGGCCTTGACCGTGGCGCTCTCGGGCTCGTCGCCGCCCTCCAGGGCGTCCTTGTAGCGGGTCACGATGAACAGCGCGTAGTCGATGCCGACACCGAGCCCGATCATCGCGGCGAAGATCACAGCGAAGTCCGGCGCGGGGACCACGTGCCCCACAAGCCTCATCAGGGCGATGCCGCCGAGGAGCGCCAGCAGCGCGGTCACGATCGGCAGGCCCATCGCCACCAGCGACCCGAAGGCGATGAACAAGATCACGGCTGCCGTCAGGACACCCACGCTCTCGGCGGGACCCTGCGGGGGCGTCTCGGCCTTCTCCGCCTTCTCCCCGCCCAGCCCCAGCGTCACGCCGTCGCCGGAGGATTCCTTGACCGTGTCCACCAGAGGCTTGACCTCGGTCTTCACCGCATCCTTGTCGGTCAGCGGGACGGTCGTACGGGCGATGCGACGATCCTGCGTCACCAGTTTCTCGTCCTCGTACGGAGAGGTCACCGGTCCGGTGATGGGTGAGGCGTCCAGATCCGCGATGACCCTTTCGATCCTCTGCCGTACGGCGGGGTCGTCGATTCCCTTTTCTGCCTTGATCGCGAGAGTCAGCGTGTCGCCTTGCTGCTCGGGGAAGTGCTTTTCGATCAGCGCCTGCGCCTTCGCGGAATCGGAGTTGCCACCGGAGTAGTCGTTGTCAGCGGCGGCGCCGTAGGTGAAGCCGACGAACGCCACGGCCATCACGCCGACGATCCAGGTCACCAGGACCAGGCGGCGGCGTCGGAAACAGAACCGCCCCAGTTTCGCCAGAGCTCCGTCCGTGCGGGGAGTTCCGGTTCTCATTACTCGCTCCTCAAATCGCGGTGAGTGTTGTCGTCAATTCCGAACGCCGCGAGCCGGCAATGCCGACTGGTGTTCACCTCGGCGACGACGTGTGCGGCGCGGGTCAGATCAGTGGCCATGGCCCCGGCCTCCGCCGTGCATGTCGCCGAACGGCGTCGTGACGCCGTCGTAGCGGAGCCGCAGCATCATGCCCTGATGCGCGTGGGGCAGGTTGTGGCAATGGTTCATCCAGATCCCGGGGTTATCGGCGCGGAAGGCGACCTCCCAGGTCTCGCCTGGCCGGACGTCGAAGGTGTCCACCCACAGCGGACTGCCGATAGACGGCGCCCCGTCCCTGGACAGGATCAGCACCGGATGGCCGTGCAGGTGCCAGGGATGCGTTTCCAGGCTCCGGTTGACGACGGTGAACCGGACGATGTCGCCTTCGGCGACGAGCTGGTCGGGGATGGCGGGGTGGCCTCGGCCGTTGACGGTGTGCGCGTATGCCGGTCGGCCGTCGACCATGGCCAAACCGCGGTCGAGGACCATGGTGAAGTGCCGGTCGGCGTTGCGGGTGTCGAAGGGCGCGGCGACCGGGGCTCCGTACCGTAGGAGGTCGAGTTCCGGCAGGTCGGACGTGTCCTCGATGGGCGCGTCACCGGGGGGCCCGCCGTGCGGGCGCAGGCGCAGTTCGCCGTCACGGTCGTCGTCGACAACGAGTGCCACGGGCCTGTCCGGCATGAGGAACACCAGGTCGTGTCGCCCGCCGGCGGGCAGGTGCAGTCCGACCTCGCTGACCTCGTCGGGCTGGTTGAGCTCCCGGCCGTCGACGGCCGCCACCCGGAACGGGGTTCCGGCGAGGACGATCCGGTGCGGACCCGAATCGGTGTTGATCACCCGTAGCCGCACGGGCGTACCGGGGGACGCGGGGTGTTCGCTCCGTTCGTCGCTGCCGGCGATCAGTACGGCGCCGTCGAAGGTGTGCACGGGCAGGGTCAGGTCGACCTGCTCGGCCGCCGACTGCTCGTCGGCTCGCTGCCCGCCGCGCGGTTTCACGACGAGGGTTCCGTACAGCCCTTTGCGTACGCCGATATGGGATGCGTAATGGGTGTGGTACCAGTAGGTGCCGACCTGGTCGGCGCGGAACCGGTAGACGAAGTCCTCGCCGGGTCCCACGGCGAGCTGGCTCACCCCTGGCGTGCCGTCCTCGCCGCACGGTACGTCGTAGCCGTGCCAGTGCAGGGTCACGCCGCCGTCGATGTCGGCGTTGCGCAGCCGTACCTCGATCAGGTCGCCCTCGGTCGCGGTGATGGCCGGGCCCGGGACCTCGCCGTTGAAGGTCCACGCGTCGACCTCCCGCCCGGACCGGAGCCGTACCGTGGCCTTATTCGCGGTGAGCACGTGCCGCCGCACGGTGCCACCCGGCGCCGGTGAGCCGGCGCCGCGGAGGGCGGCCACCGACACGGCCGGTCGGGACGAACGCCCGGGGCCGCCTCCCCTGATCACCGATTCGGCGGGGAGGAAGGACAGCCCGGTGCCGGCGCCGGCCGCGGTCAGCACGCCCGCGCCACCCGCCCAGGTGATGAACCGGCGGCGCGAGATAGCCTGGCGACCCTCTGGCGCCTGCGCGACGTCCGGCTCAGCAACGCCCTCGACAGGGGGCACGAGCACCCGCGCGGTCAGCAACGCGCCGGCGGACACGAGCGCGATCGTGATCAGGGCGGTGCCAACGGTGAGCGGATACCCGACCAGGAAGGTGACCACAAGTCCGGCCAGCGCGGCGTAGGCGGCGGTGAGCACCGAGACCAGACCGGGTACCGACCAACCGTCGCCGCGCCCCCGCCGGGCCGCGAGCAGCCGCGGACCGGCGAGCAGCACGGCGCCGGCCCCGGCAGCGCCGAGCATCGGCAGCCCCAGGAGCACCTTCTCCTGGACGAACCACCAGCCCCGGCCGGCGAGCAGCGCCACGGTGCCCACCCGGAGCAGCGTCACGAGCACCGCCGCGACGAGGGCGGCGAGCGCCAGCCGGGTACGCCGCAGTACCAGTGCGACGCCGGCCGCGAACCACGCGGCGATGCTCAGCAACGCGACGACGTGGTCCAGGATGATCCACAGCCCGGTGGTCATGGCGCCTGTGGCGCGCGTACGGCCGTCCTGGACAGCTGCCTGGCCTGGCGGACGATCCTCCCGGTCAGCGCGAGGATGGCGAGACCGTTGATCGCGTGCAGACCGAAGACGACGCCGCCGGCGGTGCCGTCGAGCGCCGTGGCGATCCCCTTGATCACGAACTGGACGACCGCGAGCCCGGCGACCAGGCCGCTCATCCCGATGAGCCGCCCGGGCATCCGGGCAGCCGCGGCGACGACGGTGACCAGGACCGCGATCAGCACGATCCCGCCGCCGAGCGCGCGGTGTGGCTGGAAGGACTCATCGTTGGGGGCCGGGTCGAAGGCCCCACTGGCAGCCAGGATGAACTGCGTGACGACGGCCAGCACCTGCAGGACCGCCAGGCCGGCGAAGAATTTACGCATGGCGCGCTCCTCGGACTGGGTGAGGGTGATCGCTCATGGCGGCGATCGTCGCGCCGCGGAGGCGGCCGTCGCCTCGGACGGCGGATGGCGGGCGCTACGTAATCCGGCGTAGCCGGACCCGTGTCTCGCTACGCCTGCCGGCGTAGCAGGTCGCGCAGCTCAGCCGAGCGTTGCCCACCGGCGGGAACAGTAGGATCACGGCATGCAACCGCGTGCCGTGTCGTTCCCCTTGCGGGTGGTGGCGCAAGACGTGGCGCTCGCGCTCTTCCTCACCGTGATGCAGGTGCAGGGCACGGTCGCCAAGGTTGCCATCGAGGGAGCGCCCCGCCCGCTCACCGATCTCGGAAACCTCGGATACGTGCTGCTGACGGTGAGTGGCCTGGTCCTGGCCGTACGCCGCCGGTGGCCGGTTCCGGTGTTCGTCGTCACCGCACTCGCCAGCCTGGTCTATTACGGTCTCGACTTCCCGGACGGGCCCGGCTGGCTCGGCCTCTTCGTCGCCCTGTACACCCTCGCCGCGTACGGTGACGGGCGCCGGTCGCTGATGGTGGCCGGCGTGGGTACGACCCTGCTCGCCGTCGTGTGGCTGGTCGCCGCGGCCGACATCGAGCCACGCGCCGCCGTCGGCTGGGTGTTCTTCCGGATCGGTGCGTCGGTCATGAGCGCGGCCCTCGGCGAGTCCGTCCGCTCCCGGCGGGTCATCGCGGCCGAGGCTCAGGAGCGTGCGGAGCTGGCTGAACGGAGTCGCGAGGAGGAAGCGCGGACGCGGGTCGACGCGGAACGTCTCCGGATCGCCCGCGAGGTCCACGACACGGTTGCCCACGCGATCGCCATCATCAACGTCCAGTCGGGGGTCACGGCGCACGTGCTCGACAAGCGACCGGAGGTGGCACGCGAGGCGCTGCAAGCGATCGAGCAGACCAGTTCCCGGGCGCTGCGCGAGATGCGGGCCATCCTGGGGGTGCTGCGGGACGACAAGGACGGGCGGGTGCCGTACCCCGGTCTCGGGCAGATCGACGAACTCGCCGCCAAGGCGCGCGAGGCCGGACTCGACATCAATCTCGAGGAGACCTCGCCGGAGACGCCGTTGCCGAGCGCGGTAGGCAGCGCCGCCTACCGGATCGTGCAGGAATCGATCACCAACGTGATCCGCCACGTCGGCCCAACCCGGGTGACGGTGGCGCTGAACCCGAGGATCGACGCCCTGGAGATCCGCGTGACCGATGAGGGCCGCCGTGCCGCCCCGGGCGATGACCCCGCACACCCACACCTACCGGCCCAGCACCCCACCGGCACGGGCAGCTCGGCCAAGCCCGGCCGCGGGATCCTCGGCATGCGCGAGCGCTGCCAACTGCTGGGCGGAGAACTCGACGCCAAGCCGACGCCGGCCGGAGGGTTCGAGGTCACGGCCCGGCTGCCCCTCGCGCCGACCGGGTCGCGCCTGTGAACGCCGCGGCCGTGCCACCGTCGACCAACGCTCCGCTCAAGGTGCTGCTCGCCGACGACGAGGGCCTCGTACGATCCGGGTTCAAGATGCTGCTCGACAGCGAGGACGACATCACGGTGGTCGGAGAAGCCACCAACGGCGCCGAAGCCGTCGAGCGAGCCCGCGCCACCCGCCCCCACGTCGTCCTCATGGACATCCGCATGCCGAAGCTGGACGGGATCCAAGCCACCACGCAGATCGCCGAGACGCGCGGGTTGGAGCAGGTCCGAGTCCTCATCCTCACCACCTACGACACCGACGAGTACGTCTTCGACGCACTACAAGCCGGTGCCAGCGGTTTCCTGCTCAAAGACGCCGGGCCGGCCGAGCTCCTGCACGCCATCCGGGTGGTCGCCGCCGGAGATGCGCTGCTCGCGCCGCGGATCACCCGACGCCTCATCGGCCAGTTCACCGCGCAACGAACAGCTACCCGGGCCGCGGAGGACCGGCTCGCGGTGCTTACCCAGCGCGAGCGCGAAGTGCTGGCCCTGGTGGGACAGGGCCTGAGCAACAACGAGATCGGTGCCGAACTGTTTCTCAGCCCGGCAACCGCGCGTACCCATGTCAGCCACGCGATGGCGAAACTGGGTGCGCGTGATCGCGCGCAACTGGTTGTCATCGCTTACCAAACAGGACTGGTCAGCCCCCACACGGCATGAATGCGCAGCGCGAACGACGCAGCCAGCCGGAGGATCGGCCACGGCCGGGACGACCGAACGGGCCGAGCGTCCCTCGGTCCGCGGCGCCGGCGCCTGACCGGCCCCTTCAACGCGATGGTGCCCGTGCGGTCACATGCCGCCGGGCACCGCCATCTGCCACGCCATGACTCATGGACCGTCCACGCGAACGGTGCAAACGATGCCGTCGAGTGCCCCCCAGGCGCACCGTCGCTGCGCCCAGCAGGGTCGCGGCGGCCAGCGGCAGCCACAGCGCCGCTGCGCCCAGACCGAGCAGACCGGTGATGATGACGGGATCGACGGCCCGGGCCAGGCCGTAGCTGAGCTGCCAGCGGGCGAGCGCGCGCCCCATGAGGTGCGGCGGTGCCGACTCGATCACCAGTGGCACGCTGCTGCCGGTGTAGAGAATTTCACCCAGCGTGTAGGGCACGATGACGAGCGCGACGAGCACCGTGCCGGGGCCGCCGCCGATCGCCCCGCCGAGCCAGAAGGCGAGGTAGGAGGCAGCGAGCAGCAGGCCGGACCAGAAGAGCACGGTGCGGTGCGGCCACGTCGCGAGGCGCACCACCACGACCAGCTGCAGCGCTATCACCATGACGGTGTTGGCGACGAAGATGCCCGAGGGCCACGCCAGGGAGGCGTGCAGGCCCTGCACCAGCAGCAGCGGCAGAGCGATCTCGAGGATGTCGGCGTAGAACGCGTACGGAATGCCGGCCAGGGCCAGGATGGTAACGGTGCGCAGGCCGGCGCCGGGCGCTTCCGTCGTTGCCGCGGTCGGGGCGGGGGCTGGAACATCGTGATGGGGCAGCGGCACCCGGGCGATCACCGCCGCGCCGAACGCGCACCCGAGCGCCGTCGCCAGCGCGAGCCAGCGGAGCGCCTCCGGCCCGCTCGCGACCAGAACCGTGCCGAGCAGGGCGCCGGCGCCCAGGCCGGCGTTGCGCAGCGAGCGGCCCGCGGCCAGCGCCGCCGTACGCTGGGCCGGGCCGGCCAGCGCGGCGACCAGCGCGGAATTGGTGGGTGGAGCGATCTGCGTGCCGACGCCGATGAGCACCGCACCGATCGCGAACCCGGCGATGCCGGGCACCAGGGCAAGCAGCAGCGACCCCACCGCCCGCACCAGTAGCGCGGCGACGGCGGGGGCCCGCCGCGCTCCGCGGTCGATCCACCGACCGGCGAGCGGGACGGCGCCGAGGCCGGCCAGCATGCCGACGGTCAGCGTCGCACCGGCCTGCCACGGGCTGAGCCCGATCAGCACTGCGTAGATCACGATGAACGGGCGCAGCATCCCGGAGGTCGCTGCCTCGACTGTGGCGCTGAGCGCGTAGCGGCCGCCGCCCGGGATGCGGACCAGCTCGCGAAGCGTCGTACGGGTGGTCGTCACGGTGCCGATCGTGCGGCCGTACGGCTGCGACGGGACCCGGGTTGGCCAGCGTCGTCAATCCAGGCCTCGTCGATTGACAAACGGCGTCAATCGGTCTGCCCGGGCCCGGACCCCTGCCATGATCGGTGCTGTGGTGACCTCGGTCGACATCGCCGGCGTACCAGCCGACCGGATCCGGATAACGCCGTCCCCGCTCGCGGAGCTCGCCGCGGTGCTGCACGTGCTCGCGGAGCCGCACCAACATCCGGACACCGCCGCGGCGGTGGCGACGATGGCGGCTGCCCTTCCCGCAGAGCTGGCGCCGGACCTTGAGGAATTCGGTCTGCTCTGGCAGTCCGGCCGGGCCGACTTCCTGTTCCCGCCCGATCCTCGGCCGACCCTGCGCGAGGAACTGGACGACGTCGACCGCCTGGACGACGAGCGCTGGGTCGCTGCGGCGCTCGCCGCCCATCGGGCCGTCTCACCGGCGCCTCGAACGTGGTCGCCGCTGCGTGACCCGATCGTGCGGCAGCGGGCGCTCGCCGCGGCCCGCGCCCGAGGGCCGCGGCAGGCGGCGTGGGCCGAGCGGGTGCTCGCCGATCCGGCCGCCGAGCGCGAACGGGTACGACGCTTTCTGCTCGCCTGCGAGTCCGCCTTCTTCGGCACGGTCTGGCAACGCGTCCGCCCGGCGCTCGCCGAGGAGGCCGACCGTCGACGCTTCGACCTGACCCGCGAGGGTATCGGCGCCCTCGGCCGGATCTCGCACGCGATCAGGGTCGACACCGAGCGCGGCGTACTGACGATCGACAAGCTGCAGGACCAGACCGCAGACGGTCGCGGTGGCGGGATGACTCTCATCCCGAGCGCGTACGGCGCCCCGCACATGACCGTCGTGTACGCGGCCGGCTGGCTGCCCGTGTTGCAGTATCCGGCACCGCGCTGGGACCGGCGCCCGGTGTTGCGGGTGGACGAGCTGGATGCTCGGCTGACCGCTCTCGCGCACCCGCTGCGGCTACGTTTCTGCCGCACGCTCGCCCGAGGGCCGCACACGACCGGCGAGCTGGCCGACTTCTGGCGGGTGACGCCGCCGGAGGTGTCCCGGCACCTCGCGGTGCTGAAGGCGGCCGGGCTGCTGATCTCGGCGCGCCGCGGCCGCTACGTGACGTACCGCCTGGACATGGAGGCCTGCACCGGCCTGGGGCAGCAACTGGTGGACGTCCTCGGGCGCTGAACATCCAGGGCGCGTACGTGGGCAGGAATGACCCACGATCAGACGCGCGAGGCGAAGCTGGCGCCGTACGCAGCGAGTCGGATCCGCGGCCTCGTCGGTCCCGCGGTGCAGGTCGGCCTCGTCGTGGCGCTCGCACACCGCGAACGTCGCCTCGCCGTTCTGCTTCGACGGCTGGGAAGGGCCTAGGCTCGCCGCCCGAACCTCCGTGGTTGGCGCTGGCCGGCGAGCCGGCTGCCGAAGGCTGCCACGGTGAACGCCAGGACGGACAGGATCAGCCAGACCTGAAGGTCGGCACTCAGGACATAGTGATCACCGAGCAGGCGAGCCCCTGGCAGCCACGACACAACCAGATGAACCGCGGAGACCAGCAACGGCCCGACGGTCGCGATGAGCGCTGGCCCACGTTCGTTCCGCCGGGCGGCCACCCAGCCCAGCACGGAGGCCAGGACGAGCGGCGGTAGCCATCCCGCGAGGTCGGCGAGGGGGTTGTCAGCGAGCCAACCTGGGGTGATCAAGCCCAGTGGATGCACGGGAACGACGCGGACCCAGTCGGTCCAGATCCTGTTGAGGAGGACCTCGGTGAGCACACTGAGCCAGACCAGCAACATCCAGGCGGTTGCGGATCGGTCGATCCCGGGCGCCGCCTGGGCGGCGGCGACGACGGACGCGCCGAGCACCGCGCCGACCACGCACGCGGCGACGGCGGCGGATCCCGGCTCAGCGCTGATCTCGGTCGCGCCCATGGCCCAGCCGACGGCGCGCGGTGCCGGCACGAGCGCACCGACCGCTGCTGCGAGGGCCGTCAGGCAGCGCCCTCGACCGTGACGAACCGCCGAACCGCCGACGATGCCGCCGATCACCGCGGCGCACGTCGCGCACCACGTCAACAGGACGAGTTGGAAGGGCCACGTATCGTTGCCGACGCCGTAGTCCTGGTCGGGCACGACCACCTGCAACCGGCGTCCCAGCCACAATTGGGCCGTCGCAGCACAGGCGGCCACTGCCAGGGCCGCACCAGCGCCCGCCAGCGTCCGCCGGGTGATGAGCGGCGCGTCCGTCCGGGTCGCGAGCCGTGCAGCCATGCGCTGGGTTGCGGGTAGCGCTTCCGTGTGCGGGGTTGCGGGTGGCGCCTCCTCGACCGCTGTTTCCGTTGTCCGGAGCCGAGCCGGCCGCCACGGACGCCCGTCCGGCGGCCGCCACGACCCGCCCGGCGATTCGTCCGTCCTTGGCGCCGCTGTCAACGAGGTGATCAAGGACGACAACCTCTCGCGGCGCGTCCAGGACCCCATTGTCGCGACCAGGGTGCCAAGTGCCGCGGCGCCGAATCCCAACAGGGCGAGCATGGTCCAGGCGCCAAGGCCCTGTCCGGGGGCAACGCCGGGGTGCAGGCCCAGCAGCGCGAAGTAGATGGCGACGAGGACGACAGGGATGGTGACCGCCCCGAGCAGCGCGAACCGCTCGCCACGTCGCTTGGCCCACCAGGCGAGTACGCCCGCCAGCACCACCCCGGGAAGCAGAGCGACCATGCCGACCTCGTTGAACTCGGACCGTCCCCACAGGTAGATGCCGAGCGGCGGGCCCCACGGGGACGGGCCGAGCGACTGGTCCGGCACCCGGCCGGACCTTCCGAGATATTCGGAGGTCAGGACCGTCGCGGCCGCGTTCAACTCGATCCAACCGACCCACAGCAGACTGGACCGACCCGCTGCGCGCCACATCAGGATGACGGCGGAGGCGGCCGCGCCCACCAGCACCCCCCTGGTCAGCGCGGCGGTAGCCGTCTGTGGGTCGGCAGTCGAAGCCCAGTCTCGAACCAGCGGCAGCGGGGCGAGGGCGCCCAGCGCGGCGATGCCCGCCAGCGCGTACCGCCAGCGAATGGTCCGCACGAAGGGTTCCGACGCGGCCGCCGCCGTGATCACCGCGCTGGCCACACACCAGGAGATGACGAAGAGCTGCGGGGGCCACTCATCGTTGCCCCACTCCGCTGGGGCGTCCGTGCGATAGGCGGCGGCCAGATCGAGGATCCCAGACCACCGTGCCAACCACAGCTGCACGGTTGCCAAGCCGGCGGCCAGACCCACCATGACGGCAATGCCAGCCAATCTCCGCGTTGTCATGAACGCTCCAACTTCGACCTTGGCGCTCGGACGAACCATCGATGCTCCGCGACAGTGCCCTATCACCGCCCACCACACCGCCAATGCCGACGATCGTAGGGCCGGACGACTCACAGCCGGGCGATCAGCTTGGGCCATCTCTCGCACACTCATGCCGCGTGTGCGTCGCTGCTGTGGCCCGCCGGGCTGATTGCTGGTGTTCCCCCGACACGCCGGTTGGCGTATCGACGCCGACAACCGCGGGCTGCCGGCGATCAGGCCGATCGCAGCGCCGAGGCCGGCGAGAGACGGGCGGCCCGCAGAGCCGGGTAGAGGCCCGCGAGCCCTCCGATGAGGATCGCCGCGGCCAGTCCCGCGCCGATCGCGGTGACCGGCACGAGGGCCTGCCAGCCGCGGGCGCTGGCCATCGCGTACGTGACCGCGCTGCCCAGCAACACCCCCGCCGCACCGCCGCCCGCGCCCAGCAGCAGTGACTCGACCAGGAACTGGGCCGCGACGTGCCGCCGGGTCGCGCCGAGCGCCCGGCGCAGCCCGATCTCGCCGCGCCGCTCCAGGACCGAGATCACCAGCACGTTGGCGATGCCGATGCCGCCCACGAGCAACGCCACCACGCCGAGACCGAGCAGCAGAACGGTGGCGCCGCCGGTGACCGCGAGCCGGGCGGTGAGCGCTTCGGAGGGCCGACTCACGGCGACCTCCTCGGGGTGGGCCGGGTTGGCCGCCCGCCCCAGCAGGCCGGCCACCTGGTCGGTGCGCTCGGTCTGCGCCCGCACGAAGATCCGGGTCGGGTTGCCGTCGTACCCGAATTGCTCGGCCGCCACCGGCGCGCCGATCAGCGCCGACGCATCCAGCTCGGGCGCCAGCTCGACCGGCGCCATGATGCCCACCACGGTGTACCAGCGGTGGCCGAGGTAGACCTGCGGGTGGTCGGTGACGCTACGGATGCCCAGCAACGTGGCGGCGTAGTGGCCGAGCACCACCGCCGGATAGCGGGCCAGCGCCGCGTCCAGGAAGCGGCCGTCCACCAGGGTGCCGTCCAGCGTGGCGAGGAGCGCCGGGTCGGTGACCCGTACGGACAGCCCGCCGGTCCGCCCGGGCGGTATCCGGTCGTTCCGATAGACCCGCACATCGAGCGCCGCGGTCGCCGCCGAGGTGAGCACCCCATCGGTACGCGCCACCGCCGTGCCCGCGGTCACCGGCAACTGGGCCTCGTCCCCGCGGATGGTCTTGCCGGTGGCCACGGTGAGCAGGTTGGTGCCGACCCGGTCGATGCGGTCGAGCACGTCGGCCTGGCTCGACCGGGTGACGCCGAGCACGGCCACCATCGCCGCGATCCCGATCGCCACCCCGAGGATGGACAGCGCCGCCCGGCCGGGCCGCGACCGCAGGCCCACGGTGCTCACCGGCAGCAGGTCGGCGACGCGCAGGCGGGACCTCACGAGGCACCCCCGCTGTCTCGGACCACCAGGCCGTCCTGCAACTCGATGCGGCGCCGCATCGCCGCGGCTACCCGGTCGTCATGCGTGATCACCACGATGGTGACGCCGTCGTCGTTGAGTTCGCGCAGCAGGTCGACGATCCCGGCGCCGGTGACCGAGTCGAGGTTGCCGGTGGGCTCGTCGGCGAGCACCACGGCGGGGCGGCCGACCAGCGCGCGGGCGATCGCCACCCGCTGCCGCTCGCCGCCGGACAGATGCGCGGCGGGGAAGTCGGCGCGGTGGGCCAGGCCCACCCGCTCGCACGCGGCGTGGGCGGCCCGCCGGCGTTCGGCGGCCGGCACCCCGCGGTAGAGCAGGCCGGTCGCCACGTTCTCCGCCACACTCAGCCGCTCCAGCAGGAAGAACTGCTGAAAGACGACCCCGAGGAGGTACGCCCGCACGGCGGAGAGCTGCCGGTCGCGCAGCTTCTCGACCGGGTGGCCGGCGATGCGTACCGAGCCGCCGGACGGGCGGTCCAGGCCGGCGGCGAGGTTGAGCAGGGTGGTCTTGCCGGAGCCGGACGGGCCCGCGACGGCGACCAGTTCGCCGCTGTGCACGGTGAGGGTGACGCCGCGCAGCGACTCGACCGGCGGCCTGCCGGGGTAGACCTTGCGCGCGTCGATCAGCTCCAGGACGGCGGCCGTATCGGCCTGGGCCTCGCCGGTGGGGCCGGTGTGCACGGCCGTCGGGTGCCGCCCGATGTGGTCCGTCATGACGCCGGCACCTCCACGGTCTGGCCGGCGGTGAGGCCGCTGACGACCTCCACCTGGCCGGTGCTCTCGTCGAAGCGGCCCGGTTCCACCTGGACCGCGCTCCCGCCGGTCAGGCGGACCTGATAGCCACCCCCCGGCCGCGCGAGCAGCGCGGCGATCGGGATCAGGAGGACATCGGGGCGCGTGCCGGTGACGACGTCGACGGTCACCGGCGCCTGGTCCAGGCCGGAGCCGCGGGGCAGGTCGACGGCGATGGTGAGCGGGACCGTCGCCGTATCCGGGTTCGCCGGCTGCTGCCCGCCGTTGCCCTCGTCACCCGAGGGCGCCGCCGCGACCTCGCCGACAGCGGTGACCCGACCGCGGATCGGTTCGGCGTCCGGCAGGGCGACCTCGACCTGGTCACCGACGTGCACGGCGCCGCGCTGCGCGGTGTCCAGGTGGGCGGTCACCGCCCGGCTCGTCGACGTTCCGGTGACCACTGTCGTCCCGGACCCGACGGTCCCGCCGACCCGGACCTGAAACCGGGTGACGCGCAGCGGGGTGGGCAGGAAGACGATCTCGCCCTGGGTGAGCCGTCCGGTGCGCTGGTACGCCGGCCGTCCCCAGGACGCCTCCCAGCGCCGGATCGCCGTGGCCGTGGCGGCGCTGAAGTGTCGGTCCACGGTGATCCGGTGGTACGGGTCGAAGCCCATGTCGACCAGGTTGCGCTCGAGTTGACGCACGTCGGGCCCGTCGCTCATGCCGTACCGGAAGTCGCGGTAGGCGGGTACACCCCCCAGCAGGAGGCGGACCGGCGCGTCGGCCACGCGGTAGAGGACTCCGCCACGTCCGATCGTGTCGCCCGAGTCGGGCGCGGCGGTCAGCACGCCCGGCGCGCCTTGGTGGTCGACGGTGTAGGAGCCGGCGTACCCGAGGACGCCCCCGACCTGGACGCGTTCGGTGAGTGTTCCGTGGGTGACCTCGGCGGTTCCGGTGGCCACCGAAGCGGCGGGTGTGTCGGGGCTGTCCGACGCCGAACGCGCGGCGTAGGCCACGCCGGCGGCGAGTGGCGCGGCCACCGCGACCGCGAGCACGGTGCCGGCCCCGCGCCGGCGGCTCACTTCTTCCCTCCGCCGTTGTCCAGGATGCGGAGGTCTCCGCTCCAGATGTGCCGGCAGGCCGGCTGCGCGGCGTTCATCTGCTCTGGCGTGATGCCGTTCGCCAGTGGTGTTCCGGTGAGGTCGAATTCGCCGGCGGCGTTCGGATCCGGGAAGTCGGGGATGCCGTGCTCGCGGACGCACTTGGCGTACTCGCCGAGCTTGCGCAGGTCGTCGGCCGAGAGCTGATCCTTGGGCCGGAACGCCGTCGGCGGGTACCGGTCCTCGATCGACTTGCACGCGTCGATGACCTGAGGACGGGTGCGGAGGTCGTCCTTCCAGTTGTACCCACCCTGAGGTGGGAACTGGAGATATCCGTCCGAGGTGAGGTCCGCGTCCGGCATCCGGGTCAGGCCGTGGTCGCGCAGACACTGGACCCACTCCTGGCCGAGGGCGAGGAGTTGCTGCCGGCCCACCGAGGCGGACGCCGACGGGCTCGACCCTCCGGAGGCGGAACCGCCGCGGTCGCATCCGGCGGCCCCGGCCCCGACCGCGAGCATAACGGTGAGAAGCACTGTGGACGTCGTTCTGGTCATGGTTCCACGGTGGCTGCCGCAGCTGCCCGGCTCGTCAGACCGGAGTCGGTCCTTCCGCGGCCGCCGGTACCGCCGACGTAGCACCTGAGTCGGACGCTGCCGCCACGTTCGCTGCCTACCATGAGGCTGTGCCCCGGTTCGTGCCGCGCCACCTCCTGACCGACGCCGCCCTGGCGCTGGTGCTGGTCGCGCTCACCGTGGGACCCGGGCTGGTACTGGGATTCGTGGCGAGAACGAACCCGGATGCCGCCAAGGAGTACGTGGACAAGACGGCTCTCCCGGACGGCCGCCTGTGGTGGGCGTTCGCCGCCCTGATCGTTCTCGGCCTCCTTGTCAGACAACAACAGCCCCCGCTCGCGCTGGTCCTCACCGGAGCGGGGACGTTCGGCCATCTGTTCACCGAGGCCAAGCTCCAGCTGCTCGATCTGGCGCTTCCGCTGGTGCTGTACACCGTCGCCGCGGTGGCCCGGAACCGGCGGATCTCGCTCGCCGTGCTGGCGCTCGCCATGCTCCTGACGTACGTGGCGATGGTGGGCGGCCGGATCTACGTCGAACAGCAGGAGTTCGCCGGCAAGCGGAGGGTGCAGGAGCAGGTCGAGAGGGCGTCGGTCGAGAAGGTGGTCAAGACGGTGCCGCCACCGGCGCCGGTGTTCTCGGCCGACAGACTGGTCAACGTCGGCCAGGCGGTCATGGAGCTGTGGCTGCTGCTCGTCGCGGCGTACGCGGTCGGTGACGCGATGCGTAGCCGGCGTGCGCACCTGGCCGCGGTCGAGCAGCGCACCGCCGACCTGGCCCGGGAGGAGCGGCAACGGGCCGCGCTGGCGGTCGCGGCGGAACGCGCCCGGATCACCCGCGAGCTGCACGACGTGGTGGCGCACGGCATCTCGGTGATGGTGGTGCAGGCGCAGGGAGCGTCCGCCGCGCTGGACCGGCATCCCGACCGCGCTGCCACCGCGCTGCAGCACGTGATCACCACCGGACGGGCCTCGCTGGCCGAGATGCGCCGGCTGCTCGCCGCCGGCCGCACCGACCCCGCCGAGGACGCGCGACTCGCCCCGCTGCCCGGCCTCGGCGCGCTCCCCGCGCTGATCGACCAGTTTCGGTCCACCGGAATGCGGATCGAGCTGCACGTCGACGGGGCGCCCGCCGCGGTGCCCGCGGCGGTCGACCTGTCCGCGTACCGGATCGTGCAGGAGGCCCTGACGAACACGCTGAAGCACGCGGGCCCGGACGCCGGAGTGGTGCTGCGGCTGGCCTTCGAGCCCGAACGGCTACGGGTGGAGGTGGCCGACGACGGCACGGGCCTGGCGGACGGGGCGGACGGGCGCGGCAACGGGTTGCGCGGCATCGCCGAGCGCGTGGCCATGCTGGCGGGCGAACTGGAGATCGGCCGGGCCGACGGCGGCGGATTCCGGGTGTCCGCGGCGCTGCCACTGCCGGCGCCCGAGATCACCTCGATACCGCGATGACCATACGGGTGGTGCTGGTCGACGATCAGACGCTGGTGCGCACCGGGTTCCGGCTGGTGCTGGAGGAGACCGGCGACATCGAGGTCGTCGGGGAGGCCGCCGACGGGTCGCAGGCCCTGGACGTGGTGGCCCGCAGCCGGCCCGATGTGGTCCTGATGGACGTGCGGATGCCGGGTCTGAACGGCATCGAGGCCACCCGTCGCATCCGCTTCGGCCCCCACGCGGCCCGCGTGATCATCCTGACCACCTTCGACCTGGACGAGTACGTACTGGCCGGGCTTCGCGCCGGAGCCAGTGGCTTCCTGCTCAAGGACGCGCTCGCCGCCGAGCTGATCTCCGCCGTACGTGTGGTGGCCGCCGGCGAGGCGGTGGCCGCACCCAGCGTCACCCGACGCCTCTTCGCGCACTACCTCGGCAAGACCCTGCCACGGCCGGAGACGGACGGGCGGCTGGCGGCACTGACCGAGCGCGAGCGCGAGGTGCTGACCCTGGTCGCGCGCGGGCTGTCGAACGCCGAGATCGCGGCGGCGCTCTTCGTCTCCGAGAGCACGGTCAAGACCCACCTCGGCCGGATCCTGATGAAGCTGGGGCTGCGGGACCGGGTGCAGGCGGTCATTCTCGGCTACGAGTGCGGCCTGGTCGAGACCGGCAACGACCGGTAGGCGGCAGTACCCTTGGCCGGTGTTCTCGCCTCAGGGTCCGTCTCTGCGTGAACTCTGCAACCAGGCGTTCTCCTCGGTCGAGCGCGGCTACGACCTGCTCGCTCCGAAGTTCGACCACACGCCCTTTCGCACGCCGGACAGCTTTCTCGGCGCGACCGCCGACGCGCTGTCCGACCTCGGGCCTTTCGATCATGGGCTGGACGTGTGCTGCGGTACCGGCGCGGGCATGGCGGTTCTCAGGTCGGTGTGCCAAGAAGGCATCACGGGCGTGGACTTCAGCGCTGGCATGCTCGCGCAGGCGCGGAGCGCCCACCCGGACGCCACGTGGGTTCGGGCCGATGCGCGGGCCTTGCCCTTCACCGAGTACTTCGACCTCGCCGTCAGCTTCGGAGCGCTCGGGCACTTTCTGCCCGCCGAGCGACCGGCACTCTTCGCGGGGGTGTACCGCGCGCTGCGGTCCGGCGGGCTCTTCGCCCTCCCGATCGGTGCACCGCCGCCGCTGACATCGGTCTCGCACTGGGCCACGCTCGGATTCGACGTGGCCATGCGGGTACGCAATGCCATCTGGCGACCGCCGTTCGTCATGTACTACCGCACCAGCCCGCTTCCCGCGGTCCGCGACGATCTGACAGCGGCCGGCTTCACCGTGACGGCCGTCCCCTTGACCGCCCTCGGACAGCGCCGGGACGGCAGCCCACGGTGTCGGCTGATCCTTGCCCGCAAGCCGGCGGACCCCACTGATGCCCGACCCGCGGACGATCCCCGATGCTGTGCACATGGGTAGGCCTGTCATCGCCGCGGGAAGGCGGCACTCGTTGGGGCTGTGTGCCGACGGCACGGTGGTCGCGGCCGGCACGGGGACATCCGGTGAGTGCCAGGTCGACGATTGGGGCCATGTGATCGCCGTGGCGGCGGGCAACGTGCATACGGCGTCGAACACGGGAAGGTCCCACAGCCTCGGCCTGCGCGCCGACGGCACTGTGCTGGCGACGGGCTGGAACGGTGACGGGCAGTGTGATGTCGCGTCATGGCGTGACGTGACCCTTGTCGCCGCGGGCTGGCGCCGCACGCTGGGGCTCGTTGGTGATGGCACCGTGCTGGCTGCGGGACGGCTTCGCGAGGGCGCTTGCGACGTGAGCCAGTGGCGTGAGGTTGTCGGGTTGGCTTGCGGCGACTGGCATTCGGTCGGGCTCAGGGCCGATGGGACCACCATCGCCGTGGGAAACAATCGCCGTGGGCAGTGCGCGGTCGACGCCTGGCGTGACGTTGCAGCCGTCGCCGCCGGATACCTTCACACGGTCGGCCTCACCACCGGCGGACGCGTCCTTGCGGTTGGGGATCGATCGGCGGGCGCCGGTGATGTCGGTGCGTGGAGGGACGTCGTGGCGGTGGCGGCGGGGAGCTACCACACCGTCGGAGTCACCTCGGCCGGCCGCGTCGTGGCCGTGGGCAGCAACGATTTCGGCCAGTGCGATGTGGCCCACTGGCGCGAGATCGTCGCGGTGGCGGCCGGATCCACCCACACGCTCGGACTATGCGCGGACGGAACGGTTGTCGCCGCCGGAAACAACGAGCACGGTCAGTGCGACGTCACCGGCTGGCACGCGATCCGGCCTTCGACCTAAATACCGCACGGAAGCTCGCTCTGCCTGCCGCTGACGATAACAGCCTGATCACTGTCGCCTTTTTCTTTCCGCATTCAGGGCATTGAGCGTCGGGCCGGCGGCGAGCGGACGGACCCGCTGTGACGGGCTCGGGCCAGCCCTGATCGGCGCCGCTTGCTCCTGGCCGGCTTTGGGCGCCTCCTGCCCGGCGATGCGCTTGGCAGTGGTTCGTTGGTGTCTGCCCGCGCGACTTCGACGCCCTTCACAATCTTCGATATTCCGCTCCCTCGATCAGCATCCTCGGTGCCCGAAAAGGCTCATTGACAAGCTGGGAGAGGCCTGAAAGGGTCTTGTATACAACGAAGATCATCAGGCTTTTTGGGGTCTGACCATTCAGGGAGATCACGGTAATGCGGAAGAAACGTCTTGCCCTGACACTTGGCGTGTCGTTGCTCCTGTCCACGGGTGTAGCGGCTAACGCCCCCGCAAGCGCCGCCGGCCGGGGCCTCGCCGCACCGGGAGAGGCCAGCGCCAGCGAGGAGCGCTTCCAGCCGAGCGTCACCTACGACCTGTCGGTGACCGACGCCGAGCGCGACGCGATCCACGCGGAAGTCGAGGCGTTGGCGGGGCGCGTCAGCAGTGCGCGGGCGGGGGACGGCACCTACGACCCGCTCACTCTGGTCGGGGCGATGCTGGACGGGTCGAGCTACGACTCCATCTCCCGGGGCGGCACGGCCGCGACGGCGTACCCCTTCCCGGTCAGCAACACCGAGGCCAACCAGCACGAGTACGACCGCAAGGTCGCCAAGCTCGCCTGGGTGGTCAAGTTGGCCACCGACCTGGGTTTCCCCGTGGTCGTTCAACGCCAGCCCGACAAGTACGTCTACGCCGAGATCGGTGACCCGGACGCCCCGGAGATGGTCATGGCGTTGAGCCACCTCGACTCGCCGACGGCCTCCGTCACGCCGGCCCAACTGGCGCGCTGGCGGGACGCCGACGGCAACCTCGGCACTCCTGGTGCGTACCACTCGCCCTATGTCCAGGACGGCTGGGTCTACGGGGCGGGCATCCAGGACGACAGCGGCCCGACGCTGGCGACGCTGCTCGCGGCCAAGGCGCTGCTCGAGGCGGGGCTGCCCCTCGACCGGCGTATCCGCATCGTCATGGGAATCTACGAGGACGGCGGTCCGGGAACGCCCTCGACGACGAACACCGCCACCTTCCAGTCCATCCCGTACAACTCGAACCCGAGCTTCTACGACAACTGGGCCTACAAGAACCTCAACCGGGAGGAGATCCCGGTCGCGGCCTACACCTCCGACTCGCGGTTCCCGGTCATCGTCGGCAACTCCGGATCGGTGACCCCGTCGGTGTCGATGAGCTTGTCCGCGGACAGCACCAAGGCCTTCCGGCTGACGGATGCCAAGGCCGGCGTCACCCTGCGTGAAGGCGACCCGACGCTCAAGGACATCGCCTACGGCAGCACGACGCAGATCGCCTCGCGGGCCATCTTCACCCTCGACGTGGCGGGGGCCGGCTCCGCGGAGCGCGATCGGTTCGTAGCGGCGATCACCGCTGCCGCGACCACGAAGGGCTGGCTCCCGGCTGCTCCCCGCACGACGCCCAAGGTGCAGACCACGATCACCGGCGACTCGCTCACGCTGGAGATCAACACCGACGTGGCGATGGAGATGCCGACCCCGCAGTACGGCAAGAACGCCGTCGTGTGGGGGATGTTCCTTCTCTCCCAGGGCCTCGGCGCACTGGGGAGCACGGCCGCCGACATGCAGTTGAAGAAGGCCGCCGACGGCATCGCCGACCTGTTCTTCCGCGACGGTGTCGAAGGCGAGGCCTATATCGGCAAGTACATGGGCATCCCGGCGAACCTGTTGCGCAACCCGAGCAACGGCACGCCGAACCTGACCTTCGCCCTCATGGGGGGCATCAACTCGGAGACCCCGACGAGCTTCTACACGGACGCCACCGGCACCCTCAGCATGCCGATGTACGTGCGCAGCATGCACATCACCGCGGCTGACTCCAGCCAGGCGACGACGGCGGTCACGGCTGCCTTCGAGGCGAAGGGCTTCACGATCGGCACCCTCGGCTCGCCGGTCGGCGCCGGGTTGTACGTCACTCACGACAACCCGCTGACGGCTCTCCAGTTCGGGAGCTACCAGGCCTCGATCGACCGCAACCCGGAGGAGTTCGCGGATCCGTACGCCCTCAGGGACGTGGTCTATCCGCAGGGCACGACCGGCGGCACCCTGGCCAGCAGCTTCCGCAACAAGATGACCGCCTTCGGCGCGGTGATCCCGGGTAACGAGCGCTGGTGGCACACGGCCAACGAGCGGATGAAGGTCGACTCGGCGGTGCAGATGACCAAGATCATGGCCGATGGCATGCTGGAGATGGCCCGGTACTCCGGGCCCGCCGGTGCCAAGTTCATGTGGGCGGACATGCCGGGGTTGAACGCCGACCGGGCGGACCTCGACCTTCTCGATGTCACGATCGGGACCTACAAGGACGCGTCGGCTGGTGTCGGCGCGAGCCAGCTGGGCAACCAGGCACTGCTCGGCGCGACCTCGTTCAACATCCCGATGTGGAACGGGCGCGGCAACTCGACCCCGACGGCGTCGGCTTTCGCACTGGGGCACGCCCCGGGAGGGGTCTATCTGCCCCTGAACGACACCGAGTACCTGAACAGCACGTACGTGGCGCCGATGCGTCTGGAGTTCAAGGTGGAGCGCCCCGACCACATGTCGGACGCGGCCTGGGCGAAGTTCGTGGCCGGCGGCTACGGCGACTTCCAGTTCAACATCCTCGTCGGCGACAAGGTCGTGCCGCTGGCCGTTCCCGCGGGGCAGAGTGCGGACAAGTACTTCTCCTCGCGCATCTCGGCCAACAACCCCGACGCCATCTACCTGTCGGTCAACCTCGCGATCACCGATGCCCCGTACACCGGGGTGCAGGCCAAGCTCGCGGATTCCAAGACGGACCTGTACACGGTCAATCCGACGTACCTGGCCTCGAACCCGGATCCGTTCCCCGGCCGTGGAGCCGTCGAACAACGGGGCTTCTTCGTGTTCGGTGACGGGCAGAAGAACGCCGAGTTCTCGTCGCCCGACGCGGTCTACGTGACCGTCGCCAACGCCGTCACCGATGCGCAGCCGTCGGCGGTGGTGAAGAAGCTGAACGGCAACAAGAACGCGTTGACCATCACGGTCAAGCAGACCCACGTCGACGGCAGCGAATCTCCTGTGACGGCCACGTTCACCATCGACAACAACGCTGCGGGCACGTACACCGTCGGCGATTACCAGGTGTACGTCGACACCAAGGGCAACACCCAGGTGCGGTCGATCTCCATCGTCTGACGCGGGTTGGTGAACCGGGATCGTCGGTTCACATCCGGCTGTCCCGACCCCGACAAGAGGGCACATCCAGTGGATGTGCCCTCTTGTCGTAGCTGGGTGTCAAGGGCCAGCCGTGCGCCGATCGTCCCTGTGAAGGGGGCCGTGGCACGGTCTCGCTGCACCACGGCCGGCGCAGACAGAAGCGAATCGTCCAGGCTCCGAGTGCGAATGAACATTCCCGGCGGGCTGTCGCGAACCTAGCGTCGGAACCCGCCGTGCAGGGGATCCGCCCGCTCGGCCCCCGCACGGCACGGAGACGATGTGGTCAACGAGATCGACCCGACGGCGCTGCCCGAGCGCGTCGAGCCCGAGGTGAAGACGCGAGCGGACGCTGTCGTCCTGCGTGTGCGACGCGGTGGACGAACCGTCCTCGACGGGGTCCGGCTGGGCATCCGCGTCGACGGCGTCGACCTGGACGCCGGTTCGGTTCTCCTGCGCTCGCACGACCGCGAGATCACCGACGAGTGGACCGCCCGGTCCGGCAAGGCGACGGGCACCCACCGGTACGCGCATCGCGAGACGGTCCACGAGCTGCGCCACGCGAGTGGCCTCGAGTGGCAGATCCACGTCAGGGCCAGTGCGGACGGGGTGGCCGTCCGCTACGTGCTCGCCCGATTGGAGGGCCACAGCCGCCTCGACGCCGACCGCACCCAACTCACCCTCGAACCCGACGCCCGTGTGTGGGCACTCGACTACCAGACCTGGTACGAGACGCCGCGCTTCGGCGCCGACGTCGCCGACCTGCCGCCCGGCGCCTACGGGTTTCCGCTTCTCGTCCGCTCGCCCCGGGCGGGGGTGTGTCTCCTGCTCACCGAGGCGGCGATCGACGGTCGGTTCAGCGGCGCCCACGCAGAGATCCGCGACGGGGGCGAGGCGCGGTTTGCGCTGGCCGACGAGTCGGTCGAGATCACCCGCGGTCCCGTGACCCCCTGGCGGGTCTTCCTGATCGGCGACCTCGCCGCGATCGTCGAGAGCCGCTTCGTCGACGAGTTGGCGCCCCCACCCGACCCGCCGGCCGACACGCGATGGGTGCGCCCGGGGCGCGCCGCGTGGTCGTGGTGGTCCGACTTCTACTCCGGAGCCCAACTGCACCGGCAGCGGCACTTCGTCGACGTCGCCGCCCGCCTCGGCTGGGAGCATCTGCTCATCGACTGCGGCTGGGACGAGACGTGGGTCCCCGAGATCGTCGCCTACGCGAGTCGTCGCGGCATCCAGGTGCACCTGTGGGCGGTCTGGCACGACCTCGACGGGCCGGAGAACCTGGCGAAGCTCGCCCTGTGGCGGTCCTGGGGCGTCGCCGGCATCAAGGTCGACTTCATGGAGTCCGAGTCGAAGGAACGCTACCGCTGGTACGACACGATCCTCGCCGAGACCGCCCGGCTCGGCCTGCACGTGAACTTCCACGGCTCGGTCATCCCACGCGGGTGGGCGCGAACCTGGCCGCAGGTCATCGGGTACGAAGCCATCCGCGGCAGCGAGTACTACGTCTTCTACCAGGACACGCCGCTGACGCCCGCGCACAACGTCATCCAGCCGTTCACCCGCAACGTGGTCGGGGCGATGGACTACACACCCGTCGCGTTCGGCGCGCCGGGGCGGACCACGAGCGACGGCCACGAGCTGGCGCTCAGCGTCGCGTTCGAGTGCGGCATCACCCACTTCGCCGACGACGTCGACGCCTACCTGGCCAGGCCGGACGCCGCCCGGTTCCTCGCGGAACTCGCGCCGGTGTGGGACGAGACGGTGCTGCTCGCCGGCGACCCCGACCACGAGGCCGTCATCGCCCGTCGGTCCGGGGACCGCTGGTTCGTCGGAGGCATCGCCACCGGGCCGGCGCGCCGTCTCACCGTTCCCCTCGACCGGCTGGCACTCGGACCGGTCGACGCGTGGATCGTCGGCGACGGAGCCGAGGGTGGCCTGACCTCCCACCGGCGACCCGTCGACGACAAGCTGGTCGTCGAGGTGGCGGACAACGGCGGCTTCGTCGCCATCGTCGCCGCCCGCGGCGCCCGGCTGCACCGAGCCGTCGAGCGGCCCGAGCAGGCGGCCCCGCAGGTGGACCCACCCGTCCAACTGCTCGGCCCGGACGGCACGGCCGTCCTGCGGACCGACGGACGCCTGCGGCTACCACCGGGCTGGTCGGCGGAACACCTCGACGGTGACCGCTGGACGGTCACCGCGCCCGCCACCCTGGCACCCGGTCGGGCCGGCGTGGTCACGGTCGAGACGCCGGGCGAGGACGGCGTACCGGTCGTGGCGCACGCCCGCCTGTTCCGGCCCCTGACCCCGGGATCCCATCGCCTGTCGGCGCTGACCATGGTCGCGTTCGACAACGAGAGCGGACCGATCGAACGCGACCAGAGCAACGGTGGCGGCAACCCGGGCGACGGCCGCCGCATGCGTATCGCGGGCACCGAGTTCGACGACGGGCTCGGCGCGTCCACGCCGTCGCGGATCGAGCTCTACCTGGGCGGTTCAGCCGACCGGTTCACCGCCCGCATCGGCGTCGACGACGAAACCCCCGGCACCGCCGCCCGGATGAGCGTGCACGCCGACGGGGCCGAGCTGTTCAGCGTCGATGTCCGCTCAGGGGAACCGCCGCGCGACATCGACGTCGACCTCCGCGGTGTCGCCACGCTGAGCCTGCGCGCCGACACCCTGCCCAACCACCCGGAGCCGGCCCACGTCGACTGGGCGTCGGGTCGCCTCCACCTCCACCACGACACCGCCACCACCGCGGCCGGGCACTGAAGCTCGGCCACCCACCAAGGAGAAACCATGCGATACGGCAAGAGATGGGTCGCCGCCGCGGCCGTGCTGGCCACCCTCGCCGCGACCGGCTGCAGCGGCAGCGGCGGGGGAGACGGCAAGGTCACCTTGAGCTACGCGACCTGGAGCGACGACCAGAAGCCGGCCATGGAGGCGATCGCCAAGGCCTTCGAGGACAAGCACCCCGACATCGATGTGCAGGTGCAGGTCCTGCCGTGGCCCGAGTACTGGTCCACCCTTCAGGTCGGCGCGGCAGGACGCACCGCACCCGACGCGTTCTGGATGCTCGCCGACCAGTTTCCCGCGTACGCCAAGGGCAACCAGCTACTCGACATCACCGACGCGGTCAAGGCGGCGGGCGTCGACCTGGCCGCGTACCCCAAGGCCGTCCTCGACCTGTACGACACCGGCGGCAAGCTCTTCGGCCTGCCGAAGGACTTCGACACCAACGCGATCTGGTTCAACAAGGCCCTCTTCGACAAGGCCGGCGTGGCCTACCCGGACGACACCTGGACCTGGGACGACGCGCGTGAGGCCGCCCGTAAGCTCACCAACCCCGCCGCCGGCGTGTGGGGCATCGCCGCCCCGATCGACCGCCAGGGCGGCTACTACAACAGTATCTACCAGGCCGGCGGCAAGGTGATCGGCGACGACGGCAAGGCCGCGATCGACAGCCCGGAGGCCATCTCCGGTCTGCAGTTCTGGACCCAGATGCAGGCCGACGGCCTCTCGCCGACGCTCAAGCAGCTCTCCGACACCGAAGCGGTGCAGATGTTCATGGACCAGAAGGTCGCCATGTACTTCTCCGGCTCCTTCTGGGCCCAGCGCCTCTACGGCGACCAGGCGCTGCGCCCGCATGTCGGCGTCGCGCCGCTGCCGAAGGCGAAGCAGCGGGCCACGATGATCAGCGGCATCCTCAACGCCGGGTACGCCGGCACGAAGCACCCCAAGGAACTCGCCGAGTTCCTCATCTTCGCCAGCGGCAGGGACGCGGCGGTGATCCAGGCCAAGAGCGGCGCGGTGCTGCCCGCGTACAAGGACACCCAGCAGGGCTGGCTCGACGTGATGCCCGAGTTCAACCTGAAGGTCTTCGTCGACGCCGTCGACTACGCGGTGCCGCTGCCGATCGCCGGTGACGCCGCCAAGTGGACCGACCTCGAGACCCAGTACCTCGGCCCGGCGTGGGAGGGCAAGCAGACCGCGGCCGACGCCGCTCGGGCCTACAACACAGCGATCAACGAGGTCCTCGCGCAGTGACCACCGACGTCGCCAGCCCTCCCACGCGGCAGCGCAACCGCAGCCGCGGGGGAGGGCTGCTTCCCTCACCCGGCTGGGGCTACCTGATGATCGCTCCGGCGCTCATCGGCCTCGTCGCCCTCTACGTCTGGCCGTTCCTCACCACGTTCGGCAAGAGCTTCATGGACGTCCCGGCCTTCGGGCCCGGCACGTTCACCGGAGTCGACAACTACACCGAGCTGCTCGGCGACGAGACCTTCTGGCAGGCCCTACGCAACTCGGCGCTCTACACCGCGATCCTGCTGCTCGGCGTCCCCGTCGCGATCGTGCTCGCCGCGCTCATCGAGCAGGTCAGCCGCGGCCGCGCCGTCTACCGGGTCCTGTTCTTCCTGCCGGTCGTGACGCTGCCGGTCGCGGTCAGCATGGTCTGGCGCTTCATCTACAACGGCGACTTCGGCCTGCTGAACTACGTTCTCTCCCTGCTCGGCGTCCCCGGGCAGTACTGGGTCGCCGATGCGACCTTCACCATCTACGCGGTCGGTGTCGTCGGCATCTGGATGAGCCTCGGCATCAACCTCATCATCCTCGGAGCGGGACTCCAGTCGATCCCGCGAGACCTCTACGAGGCCTCATCGCTCGACGGGGCGGGACGCGTCCGCCAGTTCTTCCGGATCACCCTGCCGCTGCTGTCGCCGAGCGTGTTTCTGGTGACCGTGCTGACCGTGATCTCCGCACTGCAGATGTTCGACCTGATCTTCGTGATGCTCCGCAGCGTCAACAACACCGCGCTCGCCGACTCGAAAACCATCGTCTACCTCTTCTACGAGAAGGCCTTCGTGGAGTTCGACCAGGGCTACGGGGCCGCGATCGCGATCGTGCTGCTCATGGTGATCATGGCCGCGACCCTCGTCCAGTTCCGCCTGCAACGCCGGTGGGTGTTCTATGACTGATCAGATCCTCCGAAGCAGGCCCATCGAGCGTGCGGCAGCCGGATCGAAGGCGTCCCGCCACGGCGAGTGGGTCATCCACGTCGTCCTCGCCGTCGCGGCAGTCGTCATGGTGGCGCCGTTCGTCTGGCAGCTGATCACCATCTTCAAGTCCAACCGCGAAGCCTCCCAGATGCCGCCGACGCTCCTGCCCGAAGACCCGACCACCGGCGCCTTCGCCACGTTCTTCGGCTCGGTGCCGTTCTGGGCGCAGCTCACCGTTTCCGTGTCCGCGCTCGTACTCCGCGTGATCGGGCAGCTCGCTGTCTCGGCGCTCGCCGGCTACGCGTTCGCCCGGCTCCGGTTCCCCGGACGCAGGCTCCTGTTCGGGTTGTTCATCGCGATGCTCATGGTGCCCAGCCAGCTGTTCCTCATCGGGCAGTTCGAGATCATCAGGGATTTCGGGATGCTCGACACCATTCCCGCCCTGGCGATCCCGGGTATGTTCTCGGCCTTCGGGATCTTCCTGATGCGGCAGGCGTTCCTGTCGATCCCCGCCGGGTTCGAAGAGGCCGCCCGGCTCGACGGCGCCGGACCCCTGCGGACGTTCTGGTACATCATGCTGCCCATGGCGCGCCCGACCATGGCGGCGCTGGCCGTCCTCACCTCGCTCTACTCGTGGAACGACCTGCTCTGGCCGCTCATCGTGACCCCACGCGGTGACAAGCGGCCCATCACCGTCGGCCTGGCCGGGCTCCAGGGCCAGTTCGGAACCGACTATCCGACCCTCATGGCCGGCGCCCTCGTCGCGTCACTGCCGCTCATCGTCATCTTCCTGGTGCTCCAGCGGCAGTTCTTCTCCGGCGTCGCCAGCAGCGGCCTGAAAGGCTGAACCTTCGCCGGACCGGGCGACCACCGGCGTTGCTGGTTCGTCCGGATGCCACGCCGGTATCCGGACGAACCTCCCGGCCTCACCGGCCCGCCGCCTGGGCCCCGGCTGCTCAGCGATCAGCCGTGCGGCCATACCTCGAAGGCGGCATCGGCCACCTCGTAGCCGACATGGCGGCGGCGGAAACTGCTCGGACTCATCCCGTGGTGCTTCCGAAAGACCCGGGAGAAGTAGAAGGCGTCATCGAAGCCGAGTTCGGACGCGATCTCGGTGACCGTCGCATTCGTGGTGTCGAGCAGCTGTCGCGCCTTGCCCATCCGCAGCGCGGTGTGGTGAGCCAACACCCCACCCCCGGTCGCACGGCGAAACAGGGTGCTCAGATGCGACGGCGACACCCCGACCAGCCGCGCCAGCTCGGGCACCGTCACCTTCCCGTCGAGCCGCTCGGCCAGGTGACTCATGGCGCGCTGCAGCGGGTCTCCCGGTTCGGGGAGCAGTCGATCAACGCTGATCTGCGTCAGCAGCTTCCACGCGGATCCCGCCGCGCCCAGCAGGCGGACGGGCGACTGGTCGCGCTCGAGGCAGGTGACGATCTCGTCCAGCAGCGCCACCGCCCGATCGATGGCCCGCACCGGCACCACCGGCCGCTCGGTCGTGGCCTCCATGCAGTCCGCGAGCTTCGACACGTCCGACCCCATCAGGTGTGCCCACCAGATCGTCCAGGGATCGCGCTCGTCGGCACCGTACTCGTGCGCGACACCGCGGGGAATGACCAGCGCCTGCCAGGCACCGATCCGGTGCATGCCCGACCCGACGCGCGCCCAGCCCAAGCCCGAGGCACACACGATCAAAACCACCTCGGGGGTGCCCCGAGGGCGATGCATCCGGTGGTCGGCGGCATCCGGGTAGTACCCGGCGTCGGTGACGAGAAGCCGCCCGGTGATCGGGCGCCGCAGCGCCTCGGCGACCAGCGGACGGGGCACCGATGCCATCCGCTGCCCCCGAAATCCCTCCTGGAGCGGCACCGGTCTATCGTGCGCGGTCACCAGCGGATTGTCCATGCCACCGACCGTCCGAACCGCGGCGACGAGCGGCACTCCGGTGGCTGCGTCGCTAGCGGCCACGACAAATGGGTGGCCTCGCCGGGCCGTTCCGTCCTACCTTCGCACTGGATTCTGTTCTCCGACGTACTCACGAGAGGACTTCACCCCGCGTGACGCCGCCTGCTCTCTAGACCTGACACCGTGCCCGCGCATTGGTCGCCGACGTCGCCGTCGGTCCGTTTCCCATGCCTTCCGTCAGGTCTTGGAGAGATCATGTCTACGCGTCCTCATATCGTGCTGCCCTGGACCGTTGGTCGCACCGGGCTTCCCCTGCTCGCCTTCGGCTGCGGCCGCTGCTGTTCCGGCCTCGCCGTCGGCGGCGGGACGTTCCGCGTCAATGCCGACGGCAAACTCCTCGACATCAGGCCCCTGGTGGCCCGCGTTTCGTCCGGCCGCGCCAGCACAATCGCCGTTCACGATCGCGTCCCGGCCCGGTGCCTGGATCCGATCCGTGTGAAGGGCTACGCGGGCAACTCCTCCCGCCGGCGGCCTCTGCCGGGGCGAGAGGCACGGTGGCCCAGCCCTCGACTGCGTCATGCGGCGGTCCGCGCGCGTTCGCCCATGACGCGCGAACGAAGGTCAGGACCGGCCCGATACCGGCGACGAGGGTGAACGCCCGCTGTCCGGTACGGTCCGGCCGATGGCGGCCTCCGGTCGCGATCGGCCGGACCGATCGGCAGGCGTCTTGCGTACGCGGGTCGCCGGTGCCTCGCGGTCGAGGCGGGCCCGGGCCCGGGCCATACGAATGGCCGCGGTCAAGGCGGTGATGTCGTAGGCGCCGTAGTGGCGGCGGCCGTTGATGAAGAACGTCGGGGTGCCGGACACTCCGCTGTTGTCGGCCGAGTCGATGTCGCTGTCGATGCGGCGGGCGTGGGCCTGGCTTGTCAGATCGTCGCGGAACCGTTCCTGATCCAGACCGAGGTCACCGGCATATCTGATCAGATCAGTGAGGTCCAGCTCGTCCTGGTGGTCGAGCAACAGGTCGTGCATCTGCCAGAACCTGCCCTGAGCGGCCGCTGCCTCGGCGGCCTCGGCTGCCAGCCGGGCTTGCGGGTGCACGTCCGGCAGAGGCAGGTGACGCCACACGAAACGCAGGTCGGCGTCGCCCAGCAGCTGCCGGACGACCGGCTCGGCCTTCCCGCAGTACGGGCACTGGAAGTCGCCGTACTGCACCAGCGTTACCGACGCACCGGCTGGGCCGCGGACGTGGTCCTGCTTCTCGTCGACCTCCGGGATGAGGTCGATCAGCTCCGTCATGTCGCCGAAGAGCGCCCGGATGCGCTTGTCCTTGGGCAGGGCGTTGGTGACGCGGAACGCGGTCCAGGTCAGCGCCGAGGACACGATCGCGGCGCTGAGCACCCCGACTTTCGCCTCGGCCAGTTGGTCGCCGGTGAAGGCCAGGCTGGCGATCAGCAGCGACACCGTGAA
Organism: Micromonospora costi; assembly: GCF_003626655.1. Lineage (GTDB taxonomy): Bacteria > Actinomycetota > Actinomycetes > Mycobacteriales > Micromonosporaceae > Micromonospora > Micromonospora costi. The sequence goes on along the minus strand of NZ_RBAN01000001.1, from coordinate 640,299 downwards.
GCTGACACCGGCGATCGTGCCGCTGCCGAGCACGCCCGCCCATCCCACCGCCGGGCGGATGCGGCCGTGCGAGATCCAGGTGAGCCCGGCCGAGGTGCCGACCACGGCGAGCGGCTTGCCGACGACGTATCCGAGCAGCACGCCCCAGGTGACTGGCGACGCGAACGCCCGGGCCAGGAACGGACCGTCGATGCTGATGCCGGCATTGGCCAGGCCGAACAGCGGCACGATGAGGTAGCTGGACCAGGGGTGGTAGATGCGCTGAAGGCGGTCGTTGGGCGACAGCGTGTTCGCGAGGCCGATCGAAGCCGTACGCGCGAGCTGGGGTGTCGGCTGCTCACGGAACAACCGGAACAACCCGCTGACCTTCTCGAGCTCAGCTCGGCCGGGAGAGTAGGCGAACGCGGTCAACCCGATGGCCAGTCCGGCCACCACCGGGTCGACTCCGCTCACCAGCAGCGCGCCCCACATCGCGATGGCGAACGGCACGTACGCCCAGCCGCGCTGGACGCCAGCCGCGCGAAGGGCCAGCATGACCGCGAACGTCGCCACGGCCACCACGATGGGCATCATCCTGATGTCGTCGCTGTAGACCACGGCGATGACGATGAGTGCGATCAGGTCGTCGACCACGAATACGGTGAGCAGGAAGATCCGGACCCGGTCGGGCACGCCCCGGCCGAGCAGAGCCAGCAGGCCCAACGCGAGGGCGGTGTCGGTCGACATGGCCACGCCCCAGCCGTGCGCGCCCGGCCCGCCGTGGTTGATCAGCAGGAAGATCAGCACCGGGATCAGCATGCCGATCACGCCCGCCACGCTGGGCAGTACGAAACGTCGCCGGTCGCGTAGCTCGCCGAGGTCGAACTCGCGCCGCGCCTCAAGACCCACGACCAGGAAGAACAGCGTCATCAGGCCGCTGTTGATCCAGGTGTGCAGGTCGCGGGAGAGCTCGAGGTGCCCGAGACGCAGGGACAATGGGGTACGCCAGACGGCTTCGTAGGAGCCGAGGTCGATGTTGGCCCAGAGCAGGGCGGCGACGATGGCGGCCACCAGCACGCCGGCGCTGCCGGACTCGATTCGCAGGAAAGCTCGCAGCGGCGCCGCCAGGTTCCGCTTCCAGATCGTCCGGCCGCTCTTGGTTTCGGTCACACGTCACCTTCCGACGCGCTGGCCGGGCCAGCATGGACAGCCGCTTGCTGCTCGGCCCTGGTCGCCGAGCAGCAAGCGGCCTGATGTCAGCGCGGCCCGACGAACTCGGTCCTCACGCTCCACGCGAACTGGATCAGCAGGGTCACCGGAGACCTCTCGGCGATGTCATGCATCACCTTCAAGTCGTCGGGGTCAGGGTCTTCGCTCAGCGTGATCGTGCGCTGCAGGTAGCGCTCCGCGCCCTCCTGCTGGGGTTCGTGGTAGTTGATCTCGACGGTGATGTCACCGGCGGTGTCGTACTTGTAGTCGACGTACTGCCGCAGCGTCTGAGCGGTGCACGATGCGAGCGCCATCAACAGGTACTCCGTCGGCGTCGGGCCTTCGCCGGGTGCGCCGTTGTGCGGTTCGTCGGCGACGAACGTGAAGCCGCGGGTGGTCATGTCCGTGCGCCGGCGCTCATTGGCCGGGAGGACAACCCGGGCGGATGCGACGACACGATCCTGATTGGTTTCCATCAGCCGCGCCTTCCTGTAGATCCTGGTCGGGACGGTCCAGGTATGCGGATCCAGCAGCAGCCGAGTCGCAGTCTGAGCGAGGCTGTGGCCGGGCGTATCACCCATGACCGAGTGCCTCCGCAGGCTAGCCTTCGCGGACTGGATAGTCCAAACGATCGCTCGTTGCCAGAGCTGCTCGGACCTGGTGAACCCCTGCCTCGGGGTGCCTAAACTGCACGGAGGCGCAGTTAGGATCAAGGCGTGCTCGGTCGAGCCCGATTCAAAACTGGACTCAGTGGTCCGTTAAGGCCGACACGTGCCGTCCTTCGTGCGCCAACAGTCGCGGTACGAGGCGATCCTGCGACGCGAGCGACGACTCGATGAGAGCTTCCTCACCGCGGTGAAGGCGACCGGCGCAATTATCGGGTCGGCTCGCCGGGTTGCTCCGAGAGGAACGATTTGATGTGTTCCAGCGCCATGTCGAGAGCAACTTCCATGGGTGCGACGTCGTGGGCGGCGTTTGCCAGTAGGTAGCCGCCTTGCAAGGCTGCCATCAACCCCGTGGCCAACTTCTCCGGGTCCGCGTCCTGACGCAGCACACCGCTGTCCCGCATCCGGTGCAGGCCATCACTGATCAGCTTTTCCCACGCCGCAAACGTCTCCGACAGCATCGATCGAGCCTGCTCGTCCTGATCGGACAGCTCGAGAGCCATCGACCCGAGACCGCACCCGTATTTGCCGTTGTTCAGCGAATTGGCCTGGACCAGCGCGTTACGCCACCGGACCAGCCCCGAGAACGATTTCAGCCGTTCGAGCCCTGCGCGCTCGCGCTGAATCACCAGCGCGCCTCGATACCTGACCACTGCGCGCACGAGATCCTGCTTGTCGGCGAAGTGGTGGTAGAGCTGCGACTTGCTCGTCTGGCTTGCCTCGCGGACGTCGTCAAGGGTCGTCGCGTTCACTCCGCGCACGAACATCAGGCGGTTCGCCGCCTCGAGGATCCGCTCTCGCGTCGCGATACCCCGTTGACTGATCCGCCGCTGATTCGTCGGCGCAGCCACCTGCTCGTCGCTCATCAGTCAAGTGTATCTAGCACACCAGATATTTCAGGGAGAATAGGACCGCTGAGTCCATTCAACACCCTGTCGCATTTCGCGTGATGCTGAGAGGCAAAGCGTGCTCTGCCTGCTTCGCCGAACGGTGCCACGTCCGCGAGATCACCGACAGGGTGACCCTTTTATTGGACCATCTAGTCCTTGAGAAGAGGGGACCCATCCGGTCGGTCCTCGTCGGGGTCCCCGCCCCGGCCCCGGGCCGGCGCGCGGACCCCGAGGCCCGCGCGCCGGGTGTTTCAGGCCGTCGCCCGCTTCGGAAGCTTCCATCCGGGGCGGGGGAAGTGGCAGGTGTATCCGTCGGGGTACGTCTGCAGGTAGTTCTGGTGCTCGGGCTCGGCCTCCCAGAAGTCGCCTGCCGGGGTGACCTCGGTGACGACCTTGCCGGGCCACAGGCCCGAGGCGTCGACGTCGGCGATCGTGTCCTCGGCGATCCGCTTCTGCTCGTCGCTGGTGTAGAAGATCGCCGAGCGGTAGCTGGTGCCGATGTCGTTACCCTGACGGTTCTTCGTCGAGGGGTCGTGGATCTGGAAGAAGAACTCGAGCAGCGCGCGGAAGTCGGTCTTCTCGGTGTCGTAGATGACCTCGATGGACTCCGCGTGGGTGCCGTGGTTGCGGTAGGTGGCGTTCGGGACGTCGCCGCCGCTGTAGCCGACGCGCGTGGACACGACGCCGGGCTGGCGGCGGAACAACTCCTCCATGCCCCAGAAGCAGCCGCCGGCGAGGATCGCCTTTCCGGTAGTCACGTCGTCTCCCTACTTGTCGTCGGTGTCACTGTTGGTGTCACTCGTGAACAGGGTGCGGTATTCGCCGTACCCTGCGCTCTCCAGGTCGTCGAGGTGGATGAACCGCAACGACGCGGAGTTGATGCAGTAGCGCAGTCCACCCTTGTCCAGGGGGCCGTCGTCGAAGACGTGGCCGAGATGGCTGTCCCCGTGCAGGGAGCGGGCCTCAATCCGGATCATCCCGTGGCTGGAGTCTTCGCGCTCGACGACGTTCGCCTTGGCGATCGGCTTCGTGAAGCTCGGCCAGCCGGACCTGCTGTCGTACTTGTCGACCGATGCGAACAGCGGCTCGCCAGACACGACGTCGACGTAGATGCCGGGCTCGTGGTTGTCCCAGTAGGCGTTGGCGAACGGTCGCTCGGTGCCGTCCTGCTGGGTCACGCGGTACTGCTCCGGGTTGAGCCGCGAAACGGCTTCCGGGCTCTTGTGGTACTGGGCCTGCTGTGGCACAGCTCTCCCTCCCGGCCTTTCGGCCGATGCCGCGTGTCGAGGTGAAGGGCACCTGGACACGCAGATACAGACATCCGGCGGCCCGGTTGTATTCCCGCAGCCTTTCGGTTTGATGGACTGCAAAGTCCAGGGCGATCGCCGGATGGACGTCCGGTTTTAGCGGCTTATCTGGGCTGAATCGCCGCAAAAGTAGCAACGTGTTGGACCCGGGATTGGACTTGACAGACCACTTTCAGCGTGGCTAGCTTCGAGGCGTCCGACTGGGGTGCCGCTGCTGGCGACAAGCTGTCCGACGTGCCCGCCCGCGCCGAGTTCCACGGACGTCCCGCCACTCCCGGCCACATCTTCGCGTCCTGCCGCCACCGATCAGCGTGGTGAAGACGCCGAGGCCTGACGCCGCTAATGCTGGGAAACGGAAATTTTGCTCCTCGTGATCGTGCAGACGAGGACTGGATGCAAGGAGGTGCCTGATGAAGGCGATCGTGGTGACGGACCAGGCTGCGGGAACGGCCGGGATGACACTGGTGGAGCGGCCTGAGCCGGAACCGGCGATCAACGACGTCATCGTTCAGGTTCATGCGTCGGGATTCGTCCCGACCGAGATGGAGTGGCCCTCGACCTGGACCGATCGCCTCGGGCGTGACCGGACGCCGTCGATTCCGGGCCACGAGCTGGCCGGAGTGGTCAGCGCTCTCGGGTACGGCACGACGGGACTCTCGGTGGGGCAGCGGGTGTTCGGCCTCACGGACTGGACCCGCGACGGCACCCTGGCGGAGCGTGTGGCCGTCGAGGCGCGCAACCTCGCGCCGCTGCCCGGCGACGTCGACTTCACGGTGGGCGCGAGCCTGCCGATCTCGGGCCTCACCGCCTGGCAGGGACTTTTCGACCACGGCCGCCTCAAGGCGGGGCAGAGCGTCCTCGTCCACGGCGCAGCCGGCGCAGTCGGTGCGATGGTGACGCAGCTCGCACATGAGTTCGGCGCCTACGTCATCGGCACCGGGCGCGCCGCCGACCGTCAGAAGGCACTCGACTTCGGCGCGCAGGAGTTCGTCGACCTCGGGAACGACGTCCTCGAAGACGTCGGCGGAGTCGATCTGGTCTTCGACGTCATCGGCGGCGACATCGGGAAGCGGTCCGCAGGCATGGTTCGACCCGGAGGAACGCTGGTGTCCGTCGTCGGGCCGCCCGAGGCGCGACCCGCGGACGGCCTGGCGATCGATTTCGTCGTGGAGGCCGATCGTGCCCAACTGGGTGAGATCGTCCGGCGGGTGCGGGACGGACGACTGCGGACGAACATCGGCACGGTCGCGACCCTCGACGACGCCGTCGCCGCTCTCAATCCGACCGAGCGGGCCACCGGGAAGACGATCATCAGCGTACGTCCGTAAGGACCCGGGGGCGGCGAAGACGAGCTGCAACGTGGCTGCGGACGCGCCAGTGCGCGTCCGCAGCCCGCGTCATCGGTCGGCGTGCGTTGCGACGCGACGACGCGTGTTCAATGCGCACGCCCGGCTGTGTGCGACCGAGGGGATGCCGGGTCCAGAACGTCGGCATATTCCGGATGAGCATCGACGAATGCAGTCGCGAACGGACACGTGACGGTGGCGGTCTTTCCTTGCCTGCGCAGCTCGTCGAGGACGCCGCCGATGAGCCTGGCGGCTACTCCCTTCCCCCGGAAATCAGGGAGCACGGATGTCGCCATCAGGACGACCCGGCTCCCGACCTCGCTGTAGACGAGCCCAGCGGCTGTCCGGCCCCCGATCGCGGCCTCGTAGATGCCGAGCGCGCTGTTGTTGGTGATGACGAGATCGTCCACGTCCGGTGTGGGAGCCCCCGACGGGTTCGCGCCGGTCGAATCCTGCTCGGCACTGGTCAACGTGATCATGTCCTCGGCGTTGCCCGCCATGTTGTCTCCTTGGGTTTCGCCCTGATTGATCGGATTCTTGGCGTTCAGGCAACCGGCACTGGAAGGCTGAGGACGAGCGAGCCCCGCAGGTCGACCAGGACCCGGCCGGCCATGCGTACCACGCGCATGACGACCTCCCCGCAGCCGGGGCAGCGGGCGACAAGGCCGGGCGCTCGGTCGAACACGCGCATCGCGGCCAGCGGACGGGTCGTCCGGCAGCCGGCGCAGGTGAGCTCGGCAACGGTGAGGTCGGTCCCCATGATCTCGCCGAGCGGTCCGGCGAGGGCGTTACCGTCCACCCAGAGTGCGTCGTCTGCTCCGATGTTGGTCGACATGATCATCCTCCGAGGGGTTGGGTCGCACCGTCGACGTCGAGGACCAGGGCCCGCGCCGTCGCGCTCTCCGCCCGGGTCGCGGCGACGGTCGCCGGCTGCCAGGTCAATCTGCCCGGTACCGCTGCTCGCGCCACGGGTCCCCGTAGTTGTGGTAGCCGGCCGTCTCCCAGAACCCGGGCTCGTCGTCGAGACGCAGTTCCAGAGCGCGCAGCCATTTCGCGCTCTTCCAGAAGTACAGGTGAGGAACGAGGAGGCGGGCTGGCCCGCCGTGCACCGGAACCAGTGGCTCGCCGTCGAACTCGTACGCCACCCAGGCCCGGCCGTCGAGAAGGTCCTCGAGCGGGAGGTTCGTGCTGTAGCCGCCGTAGGAGTGGGCGACGACGTACTCGGCCGCGGTCTCGACGTCCGCCAGCAAGGTGTCAAGGGAAACGCCTCGCCAGCGCGTGCCGAACTTCGACCAGTGCGTGACGCAGTGGATGTCAACGGTCGGCTCGTCGGCAGGAAGGGCGGTGAACTCCGCCCATGACCACGTACTCCGCTCGCCGGTCTCGGTGATGACGGCGAGCTCCCACTCGTCGAGCCCGATCCGCGGTGTCGGTCCCGCCGACAGCACCGGGAAGTCGTCGGTGCGGTACTGGCCCGGCGGCAGGTTGGCGTCGTCGCGTCTGCGGCCGCCGAAGCCGGGTGTGATCAGTGCCATGCGCCCCTCCCCACTCTGCGTGTTGAGATTCTCGGCGGTGGGGACGTGGCCGCCCGCAATCCGGCGAAAGCTAACTGGACCTATTCGTCCAAGCCTGGCCGGCCTGGGGCCGGTCGGCAAGCCTCGCCGGCCACCGGTGGTTGAGAGTAACAGCAGGATCCCGGCGGGCGGGTGGTGCGTGCTTCTGCAGGGGGATGCCTCCTCCGCGTGCATACATGGACGATAGAGTCCAGGGAGTGCGACTCGCGATCGTTCCGAGTTGCCGTTCGACATGTGCAGCCGCGCGAGATGGCGGCGGCCCAGCATCTTGCCCCGACCTCAGGAGAGCCCGATGGATCCTGCCCCCTCCGCCGGAGACGTTGCCGACGGTCAGCCGATCGATGCGGTGGACATGGTCGCCGCCCTGACCGCGGCGCAGCTTGTGTTTCAGGACGGTGCAACACAATCATTCACGGCGGATGGGCGAACGACCTACGTCGACAGGGGTGCGCCGTCAGTGGGGGAGTGGTCCGTCACGGGCGACGGGACCTTCGCGTCATTCTGGCCGCCGACGTACCGAGCGACGTACACGGTTCGGTGGATCGTCGAGGACGGAGCCCGGGTGGGAGTCAGCTTCACGGATGCCCGGAGCGGAATCCGCTACGACGGCCGGTACCGGTGACGGGACGGGAGATGGCGGTGATCAAGAGGTTCGCGTCAGATCGGAGATCGAACCTGACACAAACCTCTTGATCAACTCAACGCTGTCGCCGCAAGGAGCGGCCGTGGTCGTACGACGGCGTCGGCCGGCGCCGAACCGCGAAAACGGGGATCGGGTGGCCGCCGGTCGGCGGGGTACTGTGCGCTGGGGCGGAACCCTTCCGGCCCACGACGGAGGCATCGTGCAGTACGTGCGGCTGGGGTCGACGGGTATGGAGGTCTCCCGGGTCTGCCTGGGGACGATGAGCTACGGCGATCCGGCGCGGGGTAATCACGCCTGGTCCCTGCCCGAGGATCAGGCCCGTCCGTTCATCCGGCAGGCCCTCGACGCGGGAATCAACTTCTTCGACACCGCGAACGTCTACTCCGACGGCAGCAGCGAGGAGATCGTCGGACGCGCGCTGAAGGACTTCGCCAGCCGCGACGACGTCGTCATCGCCACCAAGGTGCACGGCCGGATGCGTCCCGGTCCGAACGGCGCCGGCCTGTCCCGCAAGGCGATCAACGCCGAGATCGACAACAGCCTGCGCCGGCTCGGCACGGATCATGTCGACCTCTACCAGATCCACCGCTTCGACCCCGCGACGCCGATCGAGGAGACCCTCGAAGCCCTGCACGATCTCGTCAAGTCGGGCAAGGTGCGCTACATCGGCGCGTCCTCGATGCACGCGTGGCAGTTCGCGAAGGCGCTCTACCTCGCCGACCTGAACGGCTGGACCAGGTTCGTCTCGATGCAGAACCACTACAACCTGCTCTACCGCGAGGAGGAGCGGGAGATGCTGCCGCTCTGCGCGGACCAGGGCATCGCCACGATTCCGTGGAGTCCCCTCGCTCGCGGCAAACTGACCCGGGACTGGGGCGCGAGCACCACCCGCACGGAGTCGGACGAGTTCGGTCGCACGCTCTACAGCGGGTACGAGGAGACCGACCGGACGATCGTGGAGACCGTCGCGACGATCGCCGCGAACCGGGGTGTGTCCCGCGCGCAGATCGCGCTGGCCTGGGTGGCCGGCCGGGTCACCGCACCGATCGTCGGCGCGACCAAACCGCACCACCTCGACGATGCCGTCGCCGCGCTCGACATCGAGCTGACCGACGAGGAGGTCGAGGCGCTCGAAGCGCCCTACCGGCCACGTCCGGTGGCGGGCTTCTAGGTCTCGCGTCGACCTCGGCACCGGCAAATCCCTTCTGGTGTGCGATGGTGCGGGACTACACTCCGTGACCGTGATCCCCGAGACCTGGATCGAACACCGACGTGTCGAGGACAACGAACTTCTCGGCTACCTCCGTCCCGTCGACGAGACAGGAAGCTGGTACATCCCAGTTACCGTCTTCGGGTACGCGCTCGGGGATCCCACCGACGAGCACGACGCTCGGCAGACTCTTGAATCGGTTGGGCTGAGCTATCTCGCCGACCAGTGGTGGCTCACTCTTGACGGACGTGCCGAACCGATTTCGGTGCAGATCGTCGAGGCAAGTCCTGACCGGCTGCTGGTCAAGAACGTGGACTTCGGGTACGAGGCCGACATAGGGACGCTCTTTGCGCTCGGCGTACCCGAGGATGGTCGACTCCGGCGTCGCTGAAGTCGGCTGCCACGGATCTCAGGCGACCGACGACGTCCGTCCATTGCCGGTCCTGGAGCAACGTCTCTGGCGGTCGGCTCGTTGGTGCGGCGAGGGGCGGACGGAGGCGGACGATGGCGGCGGGACGCGGTGCCGGACTGCTACGCCCTCCCAGGAGTTCCGGCCGCGCCACATTCCTGGAGCTCTTCTTCGACCTGGCCTTCGTCGTGGCCCTCACCCGGGTCTCGCAACGATTCGCCGGTCTGAGTGACGACACCGGCTGGGCCCTCGTCACAGGGTTCGGTCGTACCCTGCTGCTCTTTCTGGCGCTCTGGCTGATCTGGTCGCACACCGCCTGGATCACCAGCCGCTACGAACCAGAGCGGCCGATCATCCAGGCCGTCGTCGTCGGCACCATGTTCGCCGGCCTGGTGATGGCGGTGACGCTGCCGCGTGCCGTGGAGGAGCGGGCGCTGCCGTTCACGGCCGCGTACCTGCTGGTGATGGTGGTGCGGCCGTTGGTGGTCGCCGCCGCGCTGCGTGGCCATCCGCGACGGCTGGTGCCCTTCCGGCTTGCCGCCTGGTCTGCGGCGAGCGCGCCGCTGTGGCTGGCGGGCGCGTTGGGTCCGGACCATCTTCGCCTGCCGCTGTGGGTCGCCGCCCTCGCTGTCGACTACCTCGCCTGGGCCCTGGGCTGGCCGCTGCCCTGGCTCGGGGCTTCAGCGGTGGGCCGCTGGCGGATCGCGGGGACGCATCTTGCCGACCGTTACCAGCAGATCGTTCTCGTCGCACTCGGTGAGTCGATTCTGGTCATCGGCGTGGTCTTCAGCGGCACGAACTATTCCGCGCAGCGGGCAGCCGCCTTCGCGTTCGCGTTCGCCACGAGCGCGCTGCTCTGGCGGATCTACTTCCACCGCGCCGGTCTGCTGCTGGCCGAGGCGTTCGGCCGGGCGGGTATGCCCGGCCGGCTGGGCGCGGCGTCGGAACGGACGCATCTGCTGATCGTGTTCAGCGTGCTCGTCACCGCGGTCGGCTACGAGCTGGTGATCGATGATCCGTTCGGGCCGCCGCGGCCAGGTTGGCTTCTGTTCGTGGTCGGCGGTCCGGTGCTCTTCCTCGCCGGCCGGATGCGGCTGGAGTACGAGATCTTCGGCAGGGCTCCCCGATCCCAGATGATCGGCTTGGCGGCCCTGCTGCTGCTCACGCCGGCGATGGTCCACGGGACGCCGATGGTCGGGCTGAGCGTGGTTACCGGCGTGCTGGCCCTGGTCGCGCTGCTCGACGCACTGCGAAACCGGGGACGGCCGCTGGAGATTTCCGCCCCGCCGGTCGGGCGGGAGGCGCCCGGCGAGACCGACTCCGAGGCGTGACGCCGGGACGCGAGGAACCGACCCCCCGGTACGTCGGCCCCTCTCGGCGCTCGCTCTGGCTCCCTGACAGGCCGCCTCTAAGGTGAGGGTGTGGATTCCCCGCTCATCCGTCCGGCACGACAGTCGGAACTCAATGACCTGGCCCTGCTCGAGATCCAGGCTGGCGAGCTCTTCCACTCGGTTGGCATGTCGGAGGTGGCGGACCATGTCCCCGATCGGCAGGCCCTGAGTCGTAGTCAGCAACAAGGGCTGATCTGGGTTGCCGAGGAAGACGGGAAGATCGCCGGCTACATCGTGGCAAGGGTGCTGGACGGTAATGCCCACATAGAGCAGGTGTCGGTAGCTCCCACTCACGCTCGGCGGGGCATCGGCCGACGGCTCATAGCGCAGCTTGAGACATGGGGCAGGAGCAACGATCGGCCAGCCACGACCCTGACGACATTTCGCGACGTGCCCTGGAACGGCCCCTACTACCGGACACTCGGGTACCGAGAGCTAGCCGGCGCGGAGATCGGACGCGAGCTGGCGGCTGCGATGCAACACGAAGCGTCGCTGCCCGGAATAGATGCGTCCCGTCGCTGCGCGATGATCAAGTGCAACGGCAGGCCGCCGGACCTCGCATGAAGCCCGGTCCGGCCGGCCTGCCGAGGGTTTCACACCGGGAAGGTCCGGTTCGACCCGACGGCCATCTCGTCGGCAGGGGTCAGGCGGCGGCGTACTCGGTGGCGACGTCCAGGATCCAGGTGACGCCGAACCGGTCGGTCAGCATCCCGAACGCCGGAGCCCACTGCGCCGGGCCGTAGTTCTCGACGATGGTGGCGCCCTCGGCGAGCCTGTCCCACAGCACCCCGACCTCCTCGGCCGTCTCGCCGCGGACGGACATGAAGAACGGCTGGCCCGTCAGCGTCATGCCGTCCTCCCGGTGGGTGGCGGCCGCCGTGGCGGTGGTGAAAGACCCGGCGTGGCTGGGCACGTCGTACGCCATGACCCGGAAGCCGTTGTCGGCCGCGACCTGGCCCCAGACGACCCTGTCGGCGTCGGGCAGTTCCTTCGGCATGCCGAAGTCGCCGTACGTGATGACCACGAGGTGGCCGCCGAACACCGACTGGTAGAACTCCAGCGCCTCGCGGGCGTTGCCGCCGAAGTTGAGGTGCGCGGTGGTGGTGATGCTCATCATGGCTCCTGTGTCGGGATGTTTCCGGCCAGGGGCGTGGCCGGACCGCCGTAGCTCACCGGCGTAGGCCCAAGATTCACAGAGGTAGGTGCCAGGATGTGTCACCTACCTCGGACAGAATGAGATTCATGCCGAAGACGTCCGCCCGGTTGCTGGTCCTGCTGTCGTTGCTGCAGACCCGCCGCGACTGGTCCGGCACGGCGCTGGCCGAGCGCCTCGACGTCAGCCTGCGCACCGTGCGCCGCGACGTCGACCGCCTGCGCGAGCTCGGCTATCCCATCGCCGCCGTCAAGGGTCCCGACGGCGGCTACCGGCTCGGCGCCGGCACCGACCTGCCCCCGCTGCTGTTCGACGACGAGCAGGCCGTCGCGCTGACCATCGCCCTGCAGGTCGCGGCCACCACCCCGGGCAACGGATTCGCCGAACCCGCCGCGCGAGCCCTCAACACCGTCCGGCAGGTCCTGCCCGCCCGGCTCCGGAACCGCGTCGACGCCCTGCGGATCACCGCCGTCGAACGGCCCATTACCCCGCCGCGTACGCCGGTCGACGGCGACGTGCTGCTCGCCATCAGCGGCGCCGTCCGTGCCCACGAGACACTGCGTTTCGACTACGGCACCGAGGCCACCGACAAGCCCCCGCGACGGGCCGAGCCACACTCCGTCATCACCTGGGACGGGCGCTGGTACCTCGTCGCGTTCGACCTCGACCGCGACGACTGGCGCACCTTCCGCGCCGAGCGGATCATCCTGCGCACCCCCAACGGCCCTCGTTTCACCCCCCGGCCGCTGCCCGGGGGCGATGTGACCACCTTCGTCACCAGCCGGTTCCGCGGATCCGCCGGACCCTCCGGGAACTGGCCCTGCCGAGGAACCGTGATCCTCGACCTGCCCGCCGCCACCGTCGCCCTCTACACCCGCGACGGCATCGTCGAGGAACTCGGCCCCGACCGCTGCACGCTCACCCTCGGGTCCTGGTCCTGGCCCAGCCTCGCCGCCACGATCGGCCGCTTCGACGCCGACATCGAGGTCGTCGGCCCACCCGAGCTCACCCGAGCCTTCGCGCACCTGGCCCGCCGGTTCACGAAGGCCGCAGCCAGGCCCCCGGCGTAGGTCGCCGGCGGCGAACTCCCACATCCGGGCGGCTTCGTCTCCACAGGGGAAGGCGAAGCCACCCGTCCGCGATCACCACCGGTGGCGTGTCACCGCCCCTCCCGGTCGAGGCCGGCGACCTCGCGTACGGCGTGAGCGATGGCGCGGAAGTCCTTGCGCAGGATGGCGCCGTGGTTGCTGGTGACCTTCGCCCCGATCTGGATGTTCGGGTTGCGGGCGCACACCGCGTCGAGGCTGGTGCGGATCCGCTCCTGCTCGTCGCCGCGGCTTCCGAAGGAGGTTCCCGAGGCGACCACGTACCGCACGGGAACGGTGATGGCGTCCAGCACGGGGGCCAGCTCACGCTCGCGGGAGATTCTGCCGACCTCGATGTTGCTCTCGGCCTGCTGCGCGGCGCTCATTCGTGGGGCCAGACCCGTGGGACGCAGCAGCGGCAGGAACAGGCCCAGCCGCCGGAACAGCTTCCGGATCCGCTGCTCCATGGCCTCGTCCAGCCAGTCGTACGGGAACGCGCCGTCGACCAGGACCGCGCCCATGGCCCGCTGCGGATTCCGGCTGGCCCAGTGCGCCCCGACGAACGCCCCGTAGGACCAACCCACCACCACCGCCCGGTCCACGCCCCTGGCCGCGAGGACGGCGTCGACGTCCCGGACGGCCGCCGCGAAGGAATAGTCGGCCGAGCGCTTCGATCTGCCGCGGGCCCGCTCGTCGTAGGTGATGTGCCGCCACTGCGTCCCCAGCTCGGCGAGGACCCGCCGCCAGTACCCCTGCGTGGCGAACTGGCCGTTGAGGTAGACGACGGGGACACCGGGACCGCCGGTGTCGGTGACGGCCAGGGCGGTGTCGTCCACCGGAACCATGCCGGTCCACGTCGACGTGGTCGAGGAGGTGCTGTTCTTCGTCATGTTCTCCACCTGGATTCGTAGTGGTCTCGTACTCGTACGGCTTCTCCCGGCCCTGCGGCGTGGCGTGGGCCTCCCGGGACGGCCGGCCGGGCCGTCGACGGCGATCGACACTCGGTCGCTCGCGCTGGCCCGGCCGGCTGGTCCCTGGTCCTGGTTCTGGCGTTCAGAGGCTGCGGGCGGTGATGTCGCCGTGGAGGGTGGTGGCGCGGATGTCCAGTCCGGAGGTGCCGTCGTTCTTGAGGGCGTTGCTGATCCGGCCGTAGCCGGTCTCGGCGTCCAGCGCGGCCGAGACGCCGGCCGCAGCGGCGACCGAGATGTCGCCGGACTGGGTGCGGAGCACGACCGTGCCGCCTGCGGCCTCGGCGATCCGGATGTCGCCCCGCGCGGTGCTGATCTCGGCGGGACCGTTGAGCCGGCCCACCTCGACGTCGCCGTCGATCGCCGTGAGGCGGACGTCCGCCGCCTCGTCGATCTTGATCTGGCGGTACGCGCCTTCGACGGTGACATCGCCGAGACGCCCGACGCCGCGGAACTCGGCGGCGGCGGCCGTGGCCTCGACCCGGGAACCGGCGGGCAGCTGGACGGTGACCTCCAGGGATCCGGAGGAGCCGACGAGCTTGCCGGGAGCCGGGGCCGTGACCCGCAGGATCCCGTCGGCGTAGGACACGGTGGTCTGCTCGGCGGTCCTGGTGTCGCGGCTCTTGGCGGGGTCGGCGGGCCGGACCTCGACGGTGGTGTCGGCGCGGTCCGCGGCGATGAACTGGATGCGCCCGGCGGGGACGGCCAGGACGGCGGAGATCGGGGCGGGGGTGTCGAACGTCTGCATCGTGCTCTCCCGTGCTCGGTCGTTGTTTCCGATGCCAGAAACGCTACGTTGCTTTCCAAATGACGGCAACAAGGATGTTGCATAAGGGAGGCGTTCCCCCAGGTCACAGTGTCATAAGTGTTGCAACGGGCGCGGCTTCAATGCAACGCCGACCGCTCTGCTCATTGCAATGGGTGCGAGGTGAACGCTATAGTCGGCAGGTCAGTACCGCCGTGAGGATCACCAGGGAGATCGCGATGCCGGGAGGCAGGCTCACGCAGCAGGAACGCCAGCAGATCGCGCTGGGGCTGGCCGACAGCCTCCCCTACGCCGAGATCGCCCGGCGCCTCGACCGCCCGACCTCGACGATCACCCGCGAGGTGATGCGCAACGGTGGTCCCAACGCCTACCGGGCCGACCTGGCCCACCGGGCCACCGAACGCCGTGCCCACCGGCGCAGACCCGTCTCCGCCCGAGGGGCGGAGACCGTCCCGCAGCCGCACGGACGCGACGCCGAGGCCGTCGCCGAGTACGAGGAGTCGTTCACCACGGTCCTCATGGCCTCCGGCCTGAACAAGATGTCGGCCCGCGTGCTGACCTGCCTGTTCACCACCGACGCGGGCAGCCTCACCGCGTCCCAGCTCGCCCAGCGCCTCCAGGTCAGCCCGGCGTCCATCTCCAAGGCGATCGCCTTCCTGGAGAGCCAGAGCCTCGTCCGCCGGGAACGCGACGAGGGCCGCCGCGACCGCTACGTCGTCGACGACGAACTCTTCTACCAGGCCACGATCGCCAGCGCCCGTGCCAACGACCAGCTCGTCGAGACCGCACGCCGGGGAGTCGCCATCCTCGGCTCCCACACCCCCGCGGCCGCCCGCCTGGAGAACATCGCCCGCTTCCTCGACTTCATCAGCGAGAGCATCACCCGCGCCGCCGAGCAGGCCCGCGACGTCCTCCACACCAGACCGGACGCACCGGGGAGCGGCACCCCACAGCGCGGCTAGGGTGCGCGCCGGCCCCCGGCGCCGTGGGGAGCCCGGCGATCCCGCCTACGCTGACCGAGCGTCCGATCAGATCAGCGACGGTGCTGGCACGGCACGCAGTACCGGGCCGACGGCAGGATCTCCAGGCGGTCCGGGGGGATGTCGTGGCCGCAGCCCTCGCAGACGCCGTAGCTGCCCTCGGACATCCGCCGCAACGCCTGGGCGGTGTCGGCGATGCCCTGCCGGGCAACCTCGATGAGCCGGTGCAGGGTGTCGGGGTCATGGCCGCCGTGGCCGCGCTGGCGCGAGCGCAGCGTCAGCTCCGTGAGCTGGTCGGTGTGCTCCCGGAACTGGCGTTCCAGCAGCTCGCGCAGGACCTCGGTGCGGTCGTTGAGGGTGTGCGTCATGGGGTGGCTCCCTCCGGGAAGAAGGTCACGTTCCGTCGCTCGCCGGGTGCCGGGTCGCCGCGACGGCGGCCAGGCCGGCGCCGGTCAACGCCGCGGTGCGCGGTGACGCGGCGCGGTGCACTGTCGCGCCCAGGGCGGCGACCAGCCGGGCGGTCAGGTCGGGCCGGGTCGCACCGTCGCCGACGACGATCACGCCCCGGGCCAGGGCCGCGCGGACCAGTGGCCGCAACACCGGCTCCGCCCGCAGATCGCGGATCAGGCCGGCGGTGGTGTCGGCGAGCATGCCGGCGGTCACCGCGTGGTTCAGGTCGCGCGTGCCGATCTCGGCGCGCCGCGCGGCGACGACCCGCCCGTCCTCCAGCACGGCCACCTCGGTGAGCCCGGCGCCGATGTCGGCGAGCAGCAGGGTGCCCGCGGCGGCGCCGGCGCCGATGGCGCCCGCGCGCACGCTGTCGACGAAGAGCAGCCGGGACGGCGCGAGCACGGCGCTCAGCACGCGGCGTGTCGCCTCCTGGTCGGCCGGGGTGGCGAGCACCGGACGGCAGGCCACCACGAGCGCCCCGACCGGCACCGGGGTGCGGTGGTCGCGCAGCAGCCGCCGCAGCTCGGCGGCGCAGGCCGGACCGTCGACCACCCGCCCGCGCCGCACGACCGGTGTCCGCAGGCCCTGGCCGACCGGGACGCTCAGCACCCCGCCGGGCCCCAGCCAGATTCGCAGGTGGGCGCTGCCGAGGTCCACGGCGATCGGCTCGGGGTCGACGGCCGCCGCCGGCGGAGCGGTGTGCGACCGGCCGACCAGCATGGTGCCGGCCGAGGGGCGGAGGGAAATGACCTTGCCGGGCATACCGACCTCTTTCAGGGTGGGACGGACGGCCGTCCGGTGGGACGGTGCGGGAAGCGCTGGGCGGGCGGCCGTGGTGGGAACCGCCGCGCCGCGGGCCTCGACGGCGTCGCCGAGACCGGGCTCAGAGGCGCCGGTTGCCGGCGGTGGGGGAGACGCGGCCGGTCCGAGAGGTCGGGCCGCCGCCCGCCGGACCTCGGAGCGGGGTCGAATCCGGCCGGGACAGCGGCGGACAACCGGCGAACACGGGTGGCGACGCCACCGCCATGCGGCTCGTCATCACCGCCTCCTCGCTGCTCGGACACCCCGTCGGACCTCCAGCGTGGCCCGAAAACCCCGGACTGACATTGCCCGGGGCCGGCCAATTCCGGCCCGCCCGATTGCCGGCCGCCGGAGACCCCGATCGCCCAACGTCCGGCTGTCGTCACGCACGGTGGCGGGCCCGGGGGTGGGGTAGGTGTCGTACGCCGCCCGTGCGGCGGGCCCCGGTCGGCGTCCACGGGGCAGCTATGGTTGCCGCATGCGGAACCACCAGCATCTCGCCGGCGTCGAGCGGCCGCTCGCGCTGTCGATGCTGGCCGTGCTGGCGGTTGTCATCGCGGCGGTTCGTGCTGGTTGCGCGCTGGGCATGTGCATCGTCTTCCGGCTGAGCCGCGCCGTCGCGGCCTGCGTTCCCGCCTGGTCAGCCGACCGGGCGCCGCCGGAGGTCGCGGCACCCGCTCGACCGTCCACCGCCTTGCCCTGACGCCGACCCCGCTCCTGGCCGGCTCCGGGCAGCCGTCGCTCATGGAGCCTGCCATGCACATCGAACGCACGACGTTGCCCGGCATCGGGGTACGTCACACCTTCACCACGAGACAGGGCCGCCGGATCGGCATCGTCGAGTACCAGATGGGCGACCGCCGGGACGTCGTCCACGACGACCCCGACGATCCGGACGGCATGGTCACCCTCACCCTCACCCGGTCCGAGGCGACAGCGCTGGCCACCCTCCTCGGCTTCCCGGAACTGGTCGCCGTCCAGGCCTGATCACGCCGTGAGGGGTCGGCGCGGCCAGTCCAGTGCCCGCGCGCCGAGCACGGCGGCGTGCAGGGTGAACCGGTCCCGCGGGTCCGCCGGGTCGTAGCCGCTCAGCGCCCGGATCCGGTCCAGCCGGTAGGTGACGGTGCGCACCGACACGTGCAGGCGGCGGGCCGCCTCCGTGGCGACCTCACCGCACGCGAAGTACTCGTTCAGGGTGTCCAGCAACGGCTCGGCACCGCCCCGGGCCTGGCTCAGCGGTGTCAGCACCGCCTGCACGAGGTCCACCATGGCCGGCTGGTCCCGCAGCAGGACGCGGTAGATGAGCAGGTCGTGGGCGTCGATCACCGCGCTGTCGCGGTGCAGCCGCCGCGCCGTCGTCAGCGCCTCACGGGCCTCCTCGTACGAGCGGGCGATGCCGTACAGGCCCGGGTGCGGACGGCCCACCGCCACCTGCCACGACCGTCCCCGCGCGAGACGGTCCAACTCGGCGTGCATGAGCCGGCCCAGGTCCCCCGCCGCCCCGTCCCCGCCGCCCCGGGCGGGCACCACCGCGTCGGCCGGCGCGATCACCACGAGCAGCCCCTCCTTGGTGGACACCAGCACGTCCCGGTCACCCAACCGGTCGAAGATGACCCGCTCCAGCGCGCTGATCGCCGCGTCGGTGTCCGGCAGCCGCCGGCTCGGCGAGGCGAGCGCCACCTGGTGCACCCGCGCCAGGTCCAACCCGAACGGCTCGGCCCGCTCCACCAGCCCGGCGAGGTCCGAGTCGCCCCGCAGCAGGTCGTCGACGAGTTCCCGGCGCAGCGTCTCCTCCCGGCGGACCAGCTCCCGGCGGGCTGCCGCGTACCCCTCGGCAAGGGTGGCGACCGCGCTGTCGACGACGTGGAGTACGGCGTCCGCGGCGGCGCGTACCGTCTCGCTGTCGGTGGCCTGGCTCAGGTGCGGCAGCTGCCGCCAGAGCCGTCGTGCCGCGGACAGGTAGAGGCGGACGGCGCGCCCCGCCGACACGCCCTGCTCGGCGGCGCGCCGGCCGAGGGCCCCCACCGCGTCGAGTTCGCCCCGACGCGGCCGGCGGCCGGTCACCGCCGCGTCCGTCAGCAGCCGCAGATAGTCACCGAGCAACTCCACCGGCACGCCGCCGGCGTCGGCGCTGGCCTCGCGGGCGACCTCGGCCAGCCAGGCGTCACGGGAGCGGGTCCCGGCCGGGACCGCTCGGCGGCCGCCCTCGGTCATCGCGGTCTCCCCGTGCGGGGCCGGCACCGGACGCCGACCCGATTCGTCCAGCTTATGGCGTCAGGTACGGCGCCGACCGGCGGAGCTCCGCGGTCCGTGATCCGCCACAGCTCGACCCGCTCGCCGCCGGGCCGTCGGGTCCGGCGCGGGTCAGGGCGAGGTCAGCGGTGCTGGACCCACAGGTTCTCCTCGACGTACACGCCCCGGTCCCGTTCCCGGTCGACGCGCACGAGGTTGAGCGCGCCGGGGACCACGTACTCCCCGGTGACCGGGAATGCCATGTCCGCCCAGCGCTCCCACTCGGCGACGGTGCCCTCGATGACCATCGACCGGGGAGCCGGACCGAGCACCCGGGCGCCCAGGCGCTGGTGCGTACGGATCCACGGATCGATGTGAAGGCCGTCCGGCCGGGCCCAGCGGGCGTATTCGGCCATGGACACCGTCGGATAGCGGTGCTTCCACGTGGGCCGAAGCGGCGCGACCACCTGCCGGAGCCCGTCGTCGTGGGCGCGTCGGGTCAACTCCTCCAGGACGACCCCGGCCATGCCGCGCTTGTCGTGCGACGAGGCCACGGCGGCCGCCATGAAGCTGAGGCTCGTGGGCTCGACGCCCGCTTCCCGGCCGTCCACCGCGCGGATCAGCGCGTCGTCGTAGCCGGACGGCAGGTCGTCGAGGGTGCCGTCCCAGGCCAGCGGCACTGCCCATCCACCCGCGACGACGATTCCCTCGTCGAGGACCATGACGTCGTACCGCGGGAAGTACGTCTCGACCCGGCCCAGGTACCTGGCCGGCACGTCGTCGTGGAAGACGAACTCCGGCCAGCGTTCCCGGAACACGGCGGCCGCCGCGTCGTGCAGCTCGGGCCTTGCGGCACGAGTCACGATCTCCACGGCGGTAAGGTATCGGCCGCCCCGGACGGGTGCAACGCGAATGCCGGCGGGCGTTCAGCTCTCCCCGCCGTCGCCGAGCAGGGCGTGCCGCAGCGCCAGCCGGTGCTCGCGGCGGATCTCCGCCTCGCGGTAGCGGCGCCGGTCCTCGTCCGTGCGGGGCAGCAACGGCGGCACCGGACGCGGTTGGCCCGCGTCGTCCACGGCGACCATCACCAGGTGCGCGGTCGCCACGTCGACCGGCGGCACGGCCCGGTCCCAGCGGTCGGCGGTGACCCGGACGGCCACCTCCATCGAGCTGCGCCCGGCCCAGGTGATCCGGGCATCCACGTGGACGACGTCACCGACGCGCACCGCGCGTAGGAACGCCGTCTCGTCGATGGCGGCGGTGACCGCCGGCCCGTCGGAGTGCCGGGCGGCGACCACCCCGGCGACCGAGTCGATGAGGTTGAGGATCCGGCCGCCGTGGACCGTGCCCATCAGGTTCGTGTGGTGCTGGTCCATGATCTGCGACAGGGTCAGGTGGGACGCCGACGGCGGCCGGCCGGCGCGGGTGAGGGTGTCGTGCACAGTGGGGTCGTCCGTCCTCGGGGTGATCGTCACCGCGCTGAAGCGGCGGGCGGCGGGAGCGCCACGTGGCCGCGCTCCCGGGCGGCGGCGCGAGGGTCGCCGCCGTCCCGGGCGAGGGTGTCGCCCGGGACGGCGGCTCGACGCGGTCGGTCAGAAGTCGTCGTCGAAGCTGACCGAGCCGGTCACCCCGACCTGGTACGCCGACACCCGCCGCTCGAAGAAGTTCGACAGCTCCTGGACGTCCTGCAGCTCCATGAACGCGAACGGGTTGCGGCTGCCGTACATGGGCTCGATGCCGAGCACGGCCAGCCGCCGGTCGGCCACGTGCTGGAGGTACTCCCGCATGTCGGCCAGCGACATCCCGGAAACTCCCTGCTCCAGCAGGTCCTCGGCGAACTGGACCTCGCACTCCACGGCCTCGGCCAGCATCTCCCTGACCTGCCGCTCCATGTCGGCGTCGAACAGGTCCGGCTCCTCGGCGCGTACGGTCTCGACCACGTCGAACGCGAAGGCCATGTGCATGGACTCGTCGCGAAACACCCAGTTGGTGCCGGAGGCGAGGCCGTGCAGCACACCGCGGGAACGCAGGAAGTACACGTACGCGAAGGCGCCGTAGAAGAACAGCCCCTCGATGCAGGCGGCGAAGCAGATGAGGTTGAGCAGGAACGCCCGCCGGTCCTCGCGGGTCCGAAGCTCCCGCAGCTCGAAGATCGAGTCGATCCATCGGAAGCAGAACTCGGCCTTGCGGGCGATCGACGGGATGTTCTCGACCGCGGCGAACGCCTCGAACCGTTCCCTCTCGTCGGGCACGTACGTGTCGAGCAGGTTCAGGTAGAACTGGACGTGCACCGCCTCCTCGAAGAGCTGCCGGGAGAGGTAGAGCCGGCCCTCCGGGGAGTTGACGTGCTGGTAGAGGTTGAGCACCAGGTTGTTCGCCACGATGGTGTCGCCGGTGGCGAAGAACGCCACGAGCCGCGACACGAGGTGCCGCTCGGCCGGTGACAGGCGGGCCAGGTCGGGCAGGTCGGAGTGCAGGTCGACCTCCTCGACGGTCCAGGTGTTCTTGATGGCGTCCTTGAACCGGTCGAAGAAGTGCGGGTAGCGCATCGGCCGCAGCGTGAGGTCCATGCCGGGGTCGAGCAGCAGGTGCCGCCGCTCGCCCGTGTCGGCGCCGGTGCGGGCTTCGGGAATGGTGGTCACTGGCAGGCCTCGCAGCTTTCGGGGTTCTCCAGGGAGCAGGCCAGCGCCTCCGCGTCGCTCACCGCGACGACCGGCTTGAGCGCCGGGGCGACGGCGACGGTGGCCTGCTGGATGCGGGTCGCGGGACGCGAGCGCAGGTAGTAGGTGGTCTTCAGCCCGGACTTCCAGGCGTGGAGGTACATCGAGGAGAGCTTGCCGATGGTCGGCGCGCTCATGAACAGGTTCAGCGACTGCGACTGGTCGACGAACGGCGCGCGGGCGGCGGCCAGGTCGATCAGCGCCCGCTGCGGCAGCTCCCACGCCGTGCGGAACAGGTCCCGCACGTCCGCGGGCAGCTCGGCGATCCCCTGCACCGAACCCTCGGCGCGCTTGATCTGCTCCCGGACGGCGGGCGTCCACAGCCCGCGTGACTTCAGCTCCCGCACCAGGTACGTGTTGATCTGGAGGAACTCGCCGGACATCGTCTCGCGCTTGAACAGGTTGGACACCTGCGGCTCGATGCACTCGTAGCAGCCGGCGATCGAGGCGATCGTGGCGGTCGGCGCGATGGCGACCAGCAGCGAGTTCCGCAGGCCGTGCGCCGCGACCGTCGCGCGCAGCGCGGCCCACCGCTCGGTCTGGGCGGGTTCGACGCCCCACAGGTCCGGGTGCAGCTCACCCTTCGCGGCGCGGGTTTCGGCGTACGCGGGGTGCGGGCCGAACCGTTCCGCGAGCCCGGCCGACGTCTCCAGGGCGGTCAGGAAGATCTCCTCCTGCACCCGGGTCGACAGCTCCCGGGCCGGCGCGGAGTCGAACGGCAGGCGCAGGGTGAAGAACGCGTCCTGCAGGCCCATGAGCCCGAGCCCGACCGGCCGCCACCGCGGGTTCGACGCCGCCGCCTGCGCCGACGGGTAGTAGTTGATGTCGATCACGCGGTCCAGGAACACCACGGCGGTGCGTACCGTCGCCCGCAGCTTTTCCCAGTCGACGCCGTCGGCGGTGACGTGCGCGCCGAGGTTGATCGAGCCGAGGTTGCACACGGCGGTCTCGGTGTCGTCGTTGACCTCGAGGATCTCGGTGCACAGGTTCGACAGGTGGATCGTGTTGCCCGGCGCGCCGGTCTGGTTGGACAGCCGGTTCGAGGCGTCCTTGAACGTCATCCACCCGTTGCCGGTCTGCGCGAGCGTCCGCATCATGCGTCCGTACAGGTCCCGGGCCCGGACCGTGCGGACGGCCTTCTTCTCGGCCGCCCGGTACGCCTCGTCGAACGCCTCCCCGAACAGGTCGGGCAGTTCCGGGGCGTCCGACGGGTCGATCAGCGACCACTCCTCGTCCGCCTCGACCCGGCGCATGAACTCGTCCGGGATCCAGTTGGCCAGGTTCAGGTTGTGCGTACGCCGGGACTCCTCGCCGGTGTTGTCCCGCAGTTCCAGGAACTCCTCGACGTCCGGGTGCCAGGGCTCCAGGTAGACGCAGGCCGCGCCCTTGCGCCGGCCACCCTGGTTCACCGCCGCCACGCCGGCGTCGAGGGTCTTGAGGAACGGCACGATGCCGTTGGACCTGCCGTTCGTGCCGCGGATCAGCGCACCACGGCCGCGGACCCGCGACCAGGAGATGCCGATGCCGCCGGAGAACTTCGACAGCTTCGCCACCTGGTGGTACCGCTCGTAGATCGAGTCCAGCTCGTCCCGGGGCGAGTCGACGAGGAAACACGACGACATCTGGGTGTGCCGGGTCCCGGAGTTGAAGAGGGTAGGGGAACTCGGCAGGTAGGCCAGGCTGGACATCAGCCGGTAGAAGTCGATGGCCTCGCCCGGTGTCTGCGACAGGCCGCACGCGACCCGCAGCAGCCAGTACTGCGGCGTCTCCACCACGAGGCGGGTCTCCGGGTGCCGCAGCAGGTACCGGTCCGCGACGGTCCGCAGGCCGAAGTACTCGAACCGCAGGTCGCCGTCCGGGTCGACGGCGTCGTCGAGCTTGCGGGCGTTGCCGGCCACGAACGCCGCGGTCGCGTCCCCGATCAGGCCCAGCCCGTGGGCGTACGCGATCGACTGGCTGAAACTCGCCACGCCCTGCCCGCGGACCTCCTTGTCGACGAACGCGGCCAGCAGCCGCGCCGCCAGCTTCGAGTACTGCGGCTCCTCACCGATCAGCTCGGCCGCCGTCTGGATCGAGAGCTTGTCCAACTCGGCGGTGGTCGCACCGTCGTACAGCCCGCTGATCGTCTTCGTGGCGACCCGCAGCGGGTCGACCTCGTCCAGGTCGGCGACCCACCGCTCGACCGCCCTGACGATCTTGTTGACGTCCACCGGCTCGGTGTCGCCGCTACGCTTACG
This sequence comes from Micromonospora costi, assembly GCF_003626655.1. Taxonomy (GTDB): domain Bacteria; phylum Actinomycetota; class Actinomycetes; order Mycobacteriales; family Micromonosporaceae; genus Micromonospora; species Micromonospora costi. The sequence continues at coordinate 616,287 of NZ_RBAN01000001.1, read as the reverse complement.
GACCTGCATCACATGCCGACGCTGCTCCGGCACCGCCTGACCGGCCGCAGCCTGTTCCCGCGTCGCCGTCATGTCCCCTCCTCACGCATGTCCACGAGGTCGCTGGACGCGCAGGAGGACGCCACCGGTCGCCGGACGGCGTCCGGCCGGCTCAGGGCGTCGGCCGTCCCGCGCGGCCTCCGACCGCCGCACGCGACGCGTGCGGCGCGCTGGCAGGTCTTCGGACTCGTGGGCCTGACGCACGGTCGCCTACTGGCCGTCGCTTCCCGGACCTCGCGGTCCAGTGCTGTGGTGACGGCGGTCGTTCCCACTCACCGCTGCGGGGCAGTCCCGGATTTCCACCGGGTTCCCTCTTGCCTCGACCACCGTGGACCGACGGCCGAACCAGCTGCACGAGACACCATATATGGGTGCGATGGAGGAGTGGCAACACCACATGGTGTGTCCGGTGTGTCGCCAGCATCACGCGTGTCGCCGGCGCGCGGGAGTAGACGGCCGGGGCGCGGGCCGGTACCGCGTGGAACGCGGGAAGGCCCGTGCCGAACCGGTTCAGGTGATCCGGGTGTCCCGGAGGACGTCACACCGACGCCGCCGGCTCCGCCGCCAGCACGGTGCGGACGCGGAGCCGCCGCTCGGTGAGGGCGCCGAAGAGCAGCCCGAGGGTGGCCCAGGTGACGAGTTGGGTGCCGAGCGACGCGAGCCGGAAGTCCCAGAGCACGAGGGCGGGGAACCCGTCGGGCACCTCGCTGATCGTCGGGAGCGCGGTCTGGACGACCGCGATGACGGCGACGAAACCGACGGCGGCAAGGATGGTGGCGTTCCACCCGCCGAGGCGGGGGTGCAGCCAGCGTCCGAAGGAGACGGCCAGCAGCCCGACGGCGACCGCGATGACGATCATGAGGAAGTACATACCGGTGCGTTGCCCCAGAGTGTCGGGGTTGCCGGTGGCCGGGGGATTGGCCGGGTACTTGAGCGAGGGTACGAACGCGACGGTCAGGAAGCCGCCGAGCGCCACGAGCGCGGCGGTGGCGCGGGCGCCGAAGCGGCCGATCCTGCCATAGGCGACGGCGAAGGCCAGCGCGAACAGGCCGCCGAGCGCGACCCCGTACACCAGGGTCGCGGTGCCCAGGCCGAGCGTGCTCTGCACGGTACGGCTGACCAGTTCGTGTTCGCCGCTCTCACCGTGGCTGTGCCCGGCGGCGTGGGCGGCTTCGACGCCGATGGCCTGCCCGATCGGGCCCTCACCGAACACCGAGGCGAACAGGAAGGCGGCGGCGCCGGCGGCGAGCCCGACGAGCATGCCGCGGACGAGCAGGGAACGTGCGGACAGCATGCGAGGACTCCGGCCCGTGCTCAGTGGCAGGGGAAGCCGAGCAGGTGCCGTCCGTCGTGGACGAACTCGTGCACCGTCTCGCCGGCGAACACGGACAGCACGCCCTGCTCGACGCCGACGAAGTACAGCAGCACGGCCGCGAGCAGCGCGCCGAAGACCGCCCAGGGCAGGATCTGGCGCAGCGGAACGGCGGCCGGCGCCGGAACGACAGCGGGGGTGGGCAGTGACACGTCGGCCATCAGAGGACCTCCTCGGGATCACGCGTCCCATCGTGGGGTGCATGTGACGGGGAGGGTCTGACTCCCGGCCCGGGGGACTGCGCCCCGAGGCCCGGTTACAGTGGCGCGACCGTGCCGGGATCTCACCGGCTTCCTCCACCGTCACGCTGGTGCCCCGCACGCTACGGGCTGCCGGCGAACGGTGTCAACGCGCCGGTCGCCGCCCCGGGCTGTGACGCTCGCGGCCTTGCCGGGCCCCGCCGACGGGCCGGAGGGTGGCAGCGTGAGCAGTCGCCTGATCCTCGTGAGCCACGCGCCGACCACGGCCACCCGCGCCGCCGCGTTCCCCCGGGACGAACCGCTCGACGCGCACGGACTGACCGACGCGACCGCCCTCGCCGGCACGCTGGCCGGCGCGGACGAGGTGCGGTGCGGCCCCGCCCTGCGGTGCGTGCAGACGGCCACCGCGCTCGGGCTCACGCCCACCCTCGACGACGGCCTGCGCGACGGGGACCCGGGCCGCTGGGCCGGCCGGACCCTCGACGACGTCGCGGCCGGAGAGCCGGAGGCGGTGGCGGCGTGGCTGACCGACCCGGCCGCCGCCCCGCACGGCGGCGAGTCCCTTCATGACCTGCTCGACCGGGCCGCGAGGTGGCTGCGGGAGCTGCCCGCCACGTCACGCACCGTCGTGGCGGTCACTCACCCGATGGTGATCCGCGCCTGCATCGTGACCGCGATCCAGGCCACCCCGGCGTCGTTCTGGCGGATCGACATCGCCCCGCTCACCGCGACCGTCCTGCGCGGCCGCGCCGGCACCTGGACGCTGCGTACGACGGCCGGCCCGCTGTCCCGCGGCCCCGCCGTCCCCTCGCCTGGCCCGGCGTGAGCGGGTTGACCGGGCGGGGGGCGGGTATCGACCCCTCATGCTACCACCCACCTGGATCAGGACCGGGGCAGCCGTCGTCGCGACGGCCGCCGTCGGCGCCGCGGCCACGGACCCCTCCTCGCGCTGGTACCGGCGGCTGCGCAAGCCCCGCTGGCAGCCGCCGCCGCAGGCGTTCCCCCTGGTGTGGACCCCCCTGTACGCGCTGCTCGCGGTGGCGGGCACCCGCACGCTCGACCGCAGCAGCGGGGCCGAACGCGCGGCGTTCGCCCGGGCGTACGCGCTGAACCTGGCACTCAACGCCGGGTGGACCGCCCTGTTCTTCCGGGCCCGCAGGCCCGCCGCAGCGCTGGCCGAGATCGCCGCGCTCAACGTGTCCAACGCCCTCGTGCTCCGCCGTGCCGCCCGCACCGACCGCGTGGCCGGCGCCGCGCTGGCCCCCTACGCCGCGTGGACGCTGTTCGCCACCGCGCTCAACGGCGCGATCGTGCGGCTCAACCGCACCAGGTGAGCGCAGGCCGGCCCGCTCCCGCCGGTCCCGTCACCGGGGCGGGCCGTCGGCCGGGTCGAGTGAGAAGAAGTCCTCCTCCTCCTTCGCCAGGTGCAGCCGGAGCACCGCGTCGAGCCCGTACAGCGCGGACAGCAGGTCGGGCACGTCGTCGGGGCGCAGCCGCCCGTCGGCCTGCTGGGCCAGGTGGCCGCCGATGCGGTCGACCAGCCGGCTGATCTCCACGTGCTCGCGGCTCATCGTCGCCGTCGCCTCGTCGCTGCCGAGCGGGCCGGCCAGCGCGGGATAGAGCCGGCGTCCCTCGGCCGCCTCGTGCGGCAGCACCTCGTCGGCGAGCCGGCGGTGCACCTCGCGCAGCGCCGGTACGCAATCCGGCGCGTCGGGGCGGGTCGCCACCAGGTCGGCGGTGTCCCGCAGCCGGGCCAGCACGTCCCGCACACCGGCGTGCTCGCCGGCGTACCGGTCGATCAGTTCCCGGGTCCGCGGGGCGACGTCCCGCCGGCGCAGGCCGCCGCGGAGCGCCCGCAACGCGTTGAGGATCACCAGCACGTCGATGCCCTCCTGGAGGAACGCGCCGGCGACCGGCGGCAGCCTGCCGATCGCGGCGAACACCATCGCGACGACGGCCAGGGCCATCCCGACGACGGCGCTCTGCACCGCGATGCGGCGCGCGTACCGGGCGATCTCGACGGCGTCGGCGAGCCGGTCCAGCCGGTCGACGGTGAGCACCGCGTCTGCCACGTCGGCGGACGCGGTGGCGCCGGTCGCGCCCATCGCCACGCCCACGTGCGCCTGCGCCAGGGCGGGCGCGTCGTTCACACCGTCGCCGACCATCACCGTGATCGCCCGGCGGGACTCGTCCCGGACCCGGTCGATCTTCGCCTGCGGCGAGCACTGGGCGATCACGTCGTCCACGCCGACGGTCCGCGCCACCTCCTGGGCGGTACGCGGCCGGTCGCCGGTGACCATGATCAGCCGTTGGAGGCCGGCCTCCCGGAGCCGCCGCACGGTGCGCCGCGCGTCGGGGCGTACCGGGTCCTCGAGGAGGATCGCGCCGAGCGGCCCGACGTCGTCGCTGACCCAGACGCTGGAACGGCCGGTCAGCTCGGCGCGCTCGCGCAGCCGGTGCGCCCACTCGGGCGGTTCACCCTCGAGCTGGCCCACCCGCACCAGGCGCCCGTCTACCCGGCCGGTCACACCGCGCCCGGGCTCCTCCGTGACGTCCGTCGGCTCGGTCAGCCGCAGCCCCCGCTCGCGGGCCTGCCTCACGAGCGCGGTGGCCAGCACGTGCGGGGAGAGCTGCTCGACGGACGCGGCCAGCCGCAGCACCTCGTCACGGTCGCCGCCCGGCGCGACCACCGTCTCGGAGGCGACGGGGCGACCCGCGGTGAGGGTGCCCGTCTTGTCCATGAGCAGCGTGCGGGCCCGGCCCAGCAGCTCCAGCGATCCGCCCTCCCGGACCAGCACGCCCCGCCGGGCCACCCGGGACAGCCCGGACACGATCGCGATGGGGGTGGCCAGCAGCAGCGGGCAGGGGGTGGCCACCACCAGCACCGCGACCGCCCGCAGGAACTCGCCGCTGAGCAGCCAGGCGACCCCGGCCAGCACCAGCGTGAACGGTACGAACGCCGCCGCGTACCGGTCGGCGAGCCGGACCATCGGCGCCCTGTGGGCGGTGGCCTCCTCGGCCAGCCGGACGATCCCGGCGTACGTGCTCTCCGCCGCGTTCTTCGCCGCCCGCAGCCCGAACCCGGCGCCGGCGTTGACCACGCCGCTGGCCACCCGCTCACCCGCCGCCCGGGTGACCAGCCGCGACTCGCCGGTGACCACCGACTCGTCCAGCGTCGCGGCCTCCTCGACCGTCCCGTCCACCGGCACCACGTCGCCGGGGCCCACGACGAGCCGGTCGCCCACCGCCACCCGGTCCAGCGGCACCACCTCGATCCCGCCGCCCGGCGTACGCCGCCGGGCCTGCCGGGGCGCCCGTTCGAGCAGCGCGCGCAGGTCGCGGCTGGCCCGGCGCTCCGCGTAGCCCTCCAGCGCCTGCCCGGTGCCGACCATCACGGCGATCACCGCGCCGGCCAGGTACTCGCGCACCAGCAGCGTGCCGACCAGCGCCAGGACCGCGATCACGTCGACGCCGAACTGGCGGCGCCACAGCTGGCGCAGCGTCGCCCAGGCGGCCGGCACCAGCGCCACCAGCGTCACCGCCGCCCAGACCAGCTGGGCCGCCGGTCGCAGCCCTCCGAGCCACAGCCCGACGCCGACCAGCACGGCAAGGGTGAGGAGGGTCAGCGGCGCCCACTCCCGCCAGTCCACCCGGCGCCGCCGCACCGGCCGTTCCGGCACGCACTCGTCCGGTTCCGCTCCCACCTGCGGATCGTCTCAGCGGCACGGGCCGGCGGACGCGGGAATCGGGGTGTTCCGGCACGGCCCGGGCGCGCCGCGGCAGGGACCCGTGCCGGCCTGCCGGCATTCCCGGTGGTAGACCGGCAACACCGCCCGGGACGCGCCCGGGGTGGGGCACGATGGGGGAAACGGAAAGGTCATGACGATGAGCCAGGAGACGCCGGCCCGGGACCGCCCGCTGACCACCGCGCTCACGCAGGCCGCCGCGACGGCCGGTCTCGCCCCGTCGGTGCACAACAGCCAGCCGTGGCGCTGGACGGTCCTTCCCGACGCGCTGGAGCTGCGGATGGTGCACGAGCCGCAGCTCGCCGCCACCGACCCGGAGAACCGGCTGGTGACGTTGAGCTGCGGCGCGGCACTGCACCACGCGCGGGAGGTGCTGGCCGCCGAGGGGTGGGCCGGCCAGGTGGATCGGCTGCCCGACCCGGGCCGGCCGGAGCTGCTCGCCCGGCTCAGCGGGTTCCGGCAGACCGCGGCGGACGAGGACGCGACCCGTCTCGTGCAGTGCATGCGGACCCGGCAGACCGACCGGCGACCGGTGAGCGACGAGCGGGTGCCCGACGCGGCGCTCGACGAGATCGTGAGGGCGGCCGCCGCGCAGGGCGCCCGACTCGAACTGCTCGACTCCGACCAGGTCATGAGCCTGGCCGCCGCGGCCGCCCAGGCCGCGGCCGTCGCCGAGGAGGAGCCGGAGCTGCGGGAGGAACTGGCGTACTGGACCAGCCGATCCGGCGCCGGCGTCGGGCTGCCGCCCGAGGTGCTGCCCGAGCAGCCCGCCCAGACCACCGTGCCGGGGCGGGACTTCGGCCATCCGGGCACCCTGCCGATCGGCACCGGGCACGACCGCGCCGCGGTCTACGGGCTCCTCTGGAACACCGACGACGAGCCGGACAGTTGGCTGCGCGCCGGCGAGGGACTCTCCGCCGCCTGGCTGACCGCCACCCGGCACGGGGCCTCGATGGTGCCGCTCAGCGGAGTGGTCGAGACCGACGGCACCCGGCAGACCCTGCGCCAGATGCTGGCCGGGCTCGGTTTCCCGTACCTGGCGATGCGGTTGGGGATCGTCGACCGGGAGAACGCCGCGCCACCCCACACCCCGCGCCTGCCGACCGCGCAGGTCGTCGACACCTCCGCCGTGGACACGTAGCGGGATCGTCGCCGGTGCGGGGTAGGCGGGCGCTGCGGGCAATGCGGGTTGGCGGACAGGTGGCTCACGAATACATCAGGTGCAGCATCATCCCGGCGTCGGCGTGCGGCAGGTTGTGGCAGTGGTTCGCCCACGTCCCGGGGTTGTCCGCCAGGAACGCCACCTTCCAGACGTCGCCGGGGAGAACGTCGAACGAGTCGAGCCACAGTGGACTCCCCGTCACCGGCCTCCCGTTGCGGGACAGCACCAGGACGTGATGTCCGTGCAGGTGCCAGGGGTGCACGAACAGCGACCGGTTCACGATCGTGAAGCCGACGACCTCGCCCTGGCGTACGACCTGGGGCGGGATGTCGGGGTCGGCCGCGCCGTTGACGGTGTGGGCGTACCGGGGGAGCAGACCGTGCAGGTCGATCCCGCGGTCCAGGACGAGGGTGAACTCCCGGTCGATCCGGGACCACGGCGCCGGGGCGGCCACGCCGTAGGTCAGCGGATCCAGCACCGGCCACGCGCCGGTCTCCGCCGACACCGTCCCGGTCGAGTACACCGCCCGCCCGTCGACGAACAGCGCCACCGGCGTGGCGGGTGCCGTGAACACCAGGTCGTAGCGGCCCCCGGCGGGGATCAGCACGGCGGTGTCCACGAGGGAGGTCGGACCCCGCAGGTCGTACCCGTCGATGGCGGCGACCCGGAACGGTGCCCCGGCCAGCGCGTACCGGTGCGTCGTGCTGTCGGTGTTGATCAGGCGCAGCCGCACGGGCGTGCCGGCCCCCACCGGCTCCGTCCGGGGCACGGGCAGCGGAACGCCGGCCAGGGTGTGCACCGGCACCGTGACGTCCACACCAGTCGCGGGAGCCGCGTCCGCTCCGCCGGTCGGCGCCGCGCCCGATCCGTCGGCCACCGGCGCCGGCCGCACCAGGAGGACGCCGTAGAGCCCCATCCGTACGCCGAGGTCGGACACCGCGTGCGTGTGGTACCAGTACGTCCCGGCCTGGTCGGCGCGGAACCGGTAGACGAACTCCTGCCCGGGCAGCACCGCGTCCTGCGTCACGCCCGGCACCCCGTCCTGGCTGTTCGGCACGTCGTACCCGTGCCAGTGCAGCGTCACGCCCCGCCCGATGTCCCGGTTGCGCAACGTCACCTCCAGGACGTCGCCCACGGTGGCCGTCAGCTCCGGCCCGGGTACCTGCCCGTTGAACGCCCACGCCGCGACGTTCCGGCCGCTCACGCCGACCGTGGCGGTCCCGGCCGTCAGCGTGAACCGACGGGTCGGTTCGCCCACCGGCGCTGCCTCCGCATAGTCGTGCCCGTGAGGCGCGGCGGGCGCGGCCGCCGGTGCGACGACCAGCCCGGTTCCGGTCACCAGGGCCGCGACCGCCACCGCCACCGCCGTCCGGGACACCGTCGGGGACGGACGCGCGCCGAGGGCGCGCCACGTAACCCCGGTCGCCGTGACGACCCCGGCGACCGCGAGCAGCCCCGCGCCCGCCGACACCGGATAGCCGTGCAGGACCGTCACGAGCAGCGCGCCGCCCTCGGCGTACCCCGCGAAGAGCAGCGGGACCGCGGCGGACCGGATGTCGGCCGGGGCCCGCAGCAGCCGCGGCACGGCGACCACCACCGCCGCGACCGACAGGGGTGCGGCGATCAGGACCTTCTCCGCCGCGAACCACCAGCCGGCGCGGGCGAGCGCGGTGATCGTGATCGCGCGGGCGACCGTGGCGAGCAGCGCGAAGGCGGCCAGTCCCAGTGCCAGCCGACGGCGCCGGGCGGCCGACGCGGCGCCGCCGCCCCACCACCCGGCGGCCGCGAGGACCGCGATCACGAGGTCGGCCACGAGGAGCGAGCCGACGCTCATGCCGGCTCCCCTTCCCGGACGGCCACCGGGGCGGGTTCCGCCGTCGCCGGGCGGGCCAGCTTCCGCGCCGCCTGGTTGACGGCGACCACGACGTGCACCGCGATGATCCCGTTGACCGCGTGCAGCCCGGCGATGGTGAGGCCGAACGGGGTGCTGACGCCGGAGGCGTCGGTGGCCGCGTTCGCGAGCATGGCGATGAGCGCCTGCAGCACGACGAGGCCGAGCGGCAGGACCGTCAGACCGACGAGCCGGCCCGGGGCCTTCGCCAGCACGGCGAAGAGGATGGTGAGCAGGGTGAGCACGGGGATGATCGCCATCCCGTTGACGCTGTGCAGCGCGTACGCGCCGTCGCCGCCGGGCTTCGTGAACGCGCCCACGGCGGCGAAGACGAACTGCAGGGCGAACGCGACGAGCAGCAGGGAGTTGGTGACCACGAAGGCCTTGCGCATGGTGATCTCCTAGAGGTGAGCCGGGGACAGTGCCTGGGCGACGTGGTCGGTGGCCGTGATCGCCCCGTACGCGACGAGCCGCACGAGGTCGGCGTCGTCCGGGTGGGACAGCCGCCAGAGGGCGACGTCCCCCGGGCGGACGGCGGCGGGCGCGAACGCCGCCAGCAGGGCGATCCGCGTTCCCACGCGGTCGACGCCCGGCAGGTCCCGGATCAGGTCGGCGGCCCACTCGGCGGGCCGGGCCGGGAACCGTCCGTCCTCCCAGCGCACGGTGGCCTCGACGGTCCGCCGCGCCACGTCGCCCAGCAGGTCACCGCCCCGCATCGCGGTGTCCCGCAACGCCGCGTACGCGACGCCGACCGGGTGGCCCCCGGCCCACGCGGGTGGCGGCGCCGTGGCGACGTCGAGGAGTGCCAGGCCGCGGCCGGGCTCCTTCGGGTCGCGGGCCGTCCGGGCGTAGAGCCGGCCGCCGGCCGACCGCACCACGCGGGAGCGCTGCAGGCCGCCGGGGAGCAGGTCCGGGTCGAGTAGCGCCGAGACGATCCGGTTGACGAAGTGGAAGGCGAGCGCCGTGGCGGTCACCTCGGGGCGGTACGGGCTGGCCCAGTCGGCGGCCTCCGGGCTGCGGCTGGCCTCCGCCCAGGCGACGAGCGCGGCCTGCCGCGGCTCTGGCGGTGTCCCGCCCCGGGCCGCCACCTCGGCCAGCTCGTGCTCGCCGAGCGCGTGCAGCAGCACCACGTGGGCGTCGACGCAGAACCGGCAGCGGTTGGCCCGCGACACCGCCGTCGCGACGAGTTCACGGTCGGCCCGGGACGCGTCGCCGGCGAGCAGGGCCTCGCGCGTCAGCGCCCAGGTGGCGGCCAGCAGCTCCGGCACGGCGGAGAGCGCCTGGAAGGCGGGGACCGGTCCGAGGAAGTCGTCCCGCAGCTGCCGGTAGACCTCCGCGGTGAGACCGGTCGCCGCCTTCACCGGTACGGGGGTGAAGAAGCGGTATGTCATGGGCTCGATGCTCGTCCCGGCGCGCGGGGAAAACGTCGTGCCGCCGCAGGCACTTGCCGAGGCCGGATACCGCGCCCGCGGTACGCCCACCTACCGCGAATGCGGGATGCTCCCGTGGCGACGGCCGTTCTACAGTGCGCTCATGCGCCGCGACATGCCGTACGCCCTCAGCGGCCTCGCCCTCGCCGTCCTCCTGCTCGCCAACGCCGTGATCGCGCCGGACGCCGCACCGGTACGGGCGGTCGACGTCGCCCTCGTCCTCAGCACGGGGGTGGCGGTGGCCGTGTGCCGGCGGTACCCCGTGGTGGCGGTGGTCGCGGTGACCGCCGCCATGCTGGCCCTGCACGTCCGGGTGCACCCCGGGGTGTCCGCCGCGTTTCCCGTCCTCGGCGCGGTCTACGTCACCGCCTGGCAGGGGCACCGGGCGGCCGCCGGCCTGGCCAGCGTCGTCTTCCTCGCCGGCTTCCTGGCCCGCGACGTGTCGGTGGCGCCCGCCGACCGGCCCGGGCAGCAGGTGGTCGAGCGGACCGCCCTGCTGCTGGGCTGGTTCGTGGCTGCCAACGTCGCGGGGCTCGTCGCGCGGCAGCGGCGGGCGTACCTGGAACTGGTCGAGCAGCGGGCGATCGAGGCCGAACGCACCCGCGAGGAGATGGCGTTGCGCCGCGCGGGGGAGGAGCGCCTGCGCATCGCCCGCGATCTGCACGACTCGCTGACCCACAGCATCTCCGTCATCAAGGTGCAGGCGGGGATCGCCGTGCACCTGGCCCGCAAGCACGGCGAGGAGCCGTCGGCCGCGCTGCTGGCGATCCAGGAGGCCGGTGGCGCCGCGATGCGGGAACTGCGGGCGACACTGGACGTCCTGCGCTCACCCTCGGACGGCGACCCGGTCGGGCTGGCCCGGGTGGGCGAACTCGCCGAGCGGACCCGGGCCGCCGGTGTGGACGTACAGGTGAAGGTCATCGGTCAGCGCCGGGACCTGCCCGCCGAGGTCGACCAGGCCGGGTACCGCGTCGTCCAGGAGGCGCTGACCAACGTCGCCCGGCACGCGGGTTCCGCCACCGCGCAGGTCCACGTCGAGTACGCCCCGGCGCAGCTGACCGTCTCCGTGACCGACGACGGCCAGGCCTCGCCGGCCCGCCCGCCGACACCCGGCGTGGGCCTGCGCGGCATGCGGGAACGCGTTACCGGGCTGGGCGGCACGTTGCAGGCCGCGGCCCGCGACGGCGGCGGTTTCGGCGTGCGGGCGACGTTCCCGCTGGACGGGTCTGCATGAGCGAGCGCTTGCGCGAGGTCCGGTCAGCTCGGTCCGTCGCGGATCGTGGCGGCTCCGGCCGGAGGGAGGAGCCGGCATGAGCGAGCGCTTGCGCGAGGTCCGGTCAGCTCGGTCCGCCGCGGATCGTGGCGGCTCCGACCGGAGGGGGGAGCCGGCATGAGCGAGCGCTTGCGCGAGGTCCGGTCAGCTCGGTCCGCCGCGGATCGTGGCGGCTCCGACCGGAGGGAGGAGCCGGCATGATCCGGGTGCTGCTCGCCGACGACCAGGCCCTCATGCGGGCCGGGTTCCGGGCGTTGCTCGACGCCGAGGACGACCTGGAGGTCGTGGGCGAGGCCGCCGACGGCGCGTCGGCCGTCGAGCTGACGCGACGCCTGCGGCCCGACGTCGTGCTGATGGACGTGCAGATGCCGGGCCTCGACGGCATCGACGCCACCCGGCGCATCGCCGCCGATCCCGAGCTTGCCGCGGTCCGCGTCCTCATCCTCACCAACTACGGGCTGGACTCCTACGTCTTCGCCGCGCTCCGCGCGGGCGCCAGCGGGTTCCTCCTCAAGGACGCCGACCCCGCCGACCTGTTGCAGGCCGTCGCCGTCGTGTCCCGTGGCGACGCGCTGCTCGCCCCGGCGGTCACGCGTACGCTCATCAGCGAGTTCGTGGCCGCGCCGCCGCCGGCCGACCCGACGGCCGGCCGTGACGTGCTGACCGCCCGTGAGCAGGAGATCGTCGAGCTGGTCGCCCGGGGGTTGGGCAACGACGAGATCGCCGAGCGCATGGTCATCAGTCCGCTGACCGCGAAGACGCACGTCAATCGGGCCATGATGAAGCTGCACTGCCGCGACCGGGCCCAACTGGTCGTTTGGGCGTACGAGTCGGGGCTCATCACGCCGCGGCGGCGCTGACCGGGCCGGTCCGGGTGCCGGTCAGAACGACAGCAGCCGGAACGTGCCCACGGTGCGGAAGCCCAGGTTCCGGTAGACCGGCTCGCCGACCGCCGTCGAGGTGAGGGCGGCCGTGCGTACGCCGCGGTCGCGGGCCAGGTCGAGCGCGGCCCGCGTCATCGCGGCGCCGATGCCGTGCCGGCGGTGCTCGGGCTGGGTGCCCACGTAGTAGAGCGTGAGCACGCTGTGGCTGAGCCAGGCGACGGCCGTCCCGACGATCCGCCCGTCATCGAGCCGACCGGCCAGCCGCACCACGGTGCCGTCCCCGACGAACGACCGCTCCCGGGCGATCGCCGTCGGCACGCCGGCCGGCGGGATGCCCGACACCCGCGCGTAGGCGGTGACGAACTCGTCGACGTCGGTGGTCTCCGCGATACGCACGCCGGGCGGAGTGGGTGCGGGCGACGCCTGGTCAACGGGCACCGCCATGATCGGCAGGTCGACGATGCGGGCGGCCCCGAGGGACGTCAGGGCGTCGGCCGTGCCGGCGTCGCTGTCCGGCCCGACCCACCAGACCCGGGCCACGCCGTCGAGACGGTGGCGGGCCTCGGCGAGCGCGTCCGCCGGGTCGCGGCCGAGCACACGGAGGACGCCGTTGAGCGGTGGGTGCTGCACGTCGCTGCGGTAGGTCACCAGGTCGGGGCCACCGACCTCACCGACGTTCCAGCCGAGGAGATACGCCCGGTGCGCCGCGAGCATCGTGTCGACCGATTCCACCTGTTGATCTTATCGATGGTCTCCGGACGGGCCGTGTGATCTGCGGCAACGTCCGTCCCGCTTGATCGACTCCGTTTCGCCGATGTGGCGGGGTCGCGGTGGGCGGGATACCGCCACATCGGCGATCTGGCGGGCTGATCCCCGGTATGCCACCTACGATGACATCGAGGATGATTTGCCGCGCCGCGCCGCGCGAGGTGACGGTTGCCCGCCGTGGCCGACGCTGGGGGATGAGGCGCACCGTGAAGGACGTCGAGCTGACCGACGGGAACCGCCGTGTGGTGGTGGTCGTGGTCGACAAGGGCGAGGACGCGGTAGCCGCGATCAACGAGGTGGCGGCGCGACGGAACATCCGCGGCGCCCGGGTCACCGCCGTCGGCGGGTTCTCCTCCGCCACGCTCGGCTACTTCGACCGCGAGAAGCACGACTACCTGCCGATTCCGGTACGGGAGCAGGTCGAGGTCCTGTCCCTGCAGGGCGACATCGCGGAGAACGAGGGCAGGCCCGCGCTACACGTCCACGGCGTGCTCGGGCACCGCGACGGTACGACCGTGGGGGGCCACCTCCTGCACGGTGAGGTGTGGCCGACCCTCGAGGTCATCATCACCGAGGTCGGGGCGAGGCTCCTCAAGCGTGTCGACCCGGAGACCGGGCTGGCGTTGCTGGCAGGGGAGACCGGGCAGTGAGCGCCCTGCGTCGACCGGACGGACCACCGCGCTGACCCCGCCGGCCCGGCCCGGCCCGGCCCGACGGCCGGCGTCACGCGCCGGCGACGACGCCGGTCAGGCGGCGGTCGACCCCCGCCGGACGAGTCGCCAGGCGTCCCGGTGGTCCGGCACGGGATCGCCGAGTGCCGCGGTGGCGCAGGCCGCCCCCTGCTCACGCAGCGACTGGGCGACCGTCGTGAGGTCGTGCTGCCGCGCGACGTCCGAGTCGTCCCAGCCGCTGACGCGCAGCGGACCGGTCGCCTCGCGGAGGGCGCCGAGCGCCAACTGGTCGCTCATGGCGGCGACGGCGTCGAGATCGGGTGCCGCCGCTACGAGGTGTCGCATGACCGTGCGGGCGTCGTCCTCGTCGCTGGTGCGGCACACGCCGACCGGCACCCGCGACCAGTCGATGCCGAGGTCCCGGGCGGCGTCGCGGTAGCCGGCCAGCCGGTCACGGGTCACGGGGTACGCCACGGAGTCGGGATCGATGCCGGAGCCGACGAACATCTCCCGGTTCCGGTCGAGCGGAAAGCTCAACACGACCGGACGCCGGGCACCCGCGAACACCTCGACGCCCACCGCGCGGGCCGCCGCGCGGTTGTCGATGCCCACCATCGTGGTGCCGGCGCGCTCCGGCCCACCGTGGATGACGACCGGGCGGCGGGTGCTGCACGCGGCCGCGAGCACCGGGTCGTCGTCGGTGGTCGTCCACACGACGTACGCGTCCACCGCCGCGGCGACCACTCGGTCGTGGTCGTCGTCGCCCGCGCCGGTCGGCACGATCAGCAGCCCGTATCCCCGCTCGGCGCACACCTCGGCGACGCCCGCGAGGAAGCGGACGGCCTGCGGGTCGTCGAAGGCGTACGTGAGGTGCTCGCCGAGCACGACGCCGAGCGTGCGCGTGGCGCCGTACCGCAGGGACCGGGCGCTGGGATCCGGCCCCGCGTAGCCGAGGGTCGCGGCGGCCCGCAGCACCCTGGCCCGGGTGTCGGGGGAGACCCGGGCCGGCCGGTTGTACGTGTAGGACACGGTCATCGTCGACACGCCGGCCGCGCGGGCCACGTCGGTCATCGTCACCCGGCGGGAGGTCGGCTGCCGCGATTGCACACGAGGATCGTATCTGTGTAGCGTTACACAATGCCTATCGCCTCGCCGCACCGGCGGCTGGTCACGGCCACGTACCTCGCCTCCGCCGCCTTCGGCGCGTTCTGGGGCACCTGGGGTTCGGCGGTGCCACGGGTGCGCGACCAGGTCGGTCTCGACGACGCCCGGCTCGGCACCGCGCTGCTGTTCATCAGCGCCGGCGCCCTGCCCGCGATGCTCCTGACCGGGCGGGCGCTGGACCGGTGGGGCCTGCGGTGCACCGCGCCACTGGTCGTCGCGCTGGGCGGGGCGGGACTGGCCGCCGCCGTCACGGCCGACGGGCTCTTCAGCCTTTGTGCGGGGCTCACCGGCGTGGGCATGACCAGCGGCGCGGTCGACGTCGCCATGAACTCGGTCGGCGGCCGCGCCGAGCAGCGGTCCGGCCGGCCGATTATCACCCGCTCCGGCGCGGTGTTCTCCACCGCGGTCGTCGTGTCCAGCCTCGGCGCGGGCGCGGTGTTCGCCCTCGGCGCGCCCACCTGGGTTCCCTTCGCGGTCGTGCTGGCGCTGTCGGCGCTGGCCGGGGTCGCCATCCACGGCGCCCTGCCCGCCGCCGCGGGTCCGGGGCCGGCCGCCCCGAGCGGTACGACCCGCGTCCGGATGCCACTCGCGCCGCTGCTCCTCGTAGGTGCGCTCGGCGCCCTGGCTTTCGCCAGCGAGAACGCCCACCAGAGCTGGGGTGCGGTCTTCCTGGAGGACGTCCTGGCCACCGGCCCCGGGCTCAGCGCGATCGCGCCCGCGGCGTTCGCGGCCGTGGTCGCGGCCACCCGCCTCGCCGTCAGCGCGCTCGATCCCGCGCGCGCCCGGACGGTTCTCGTCGTCGGGTCCCTCGTGGCGGCCGCGGGTGCCGTGGTCGTCGCCCGCGCGCCGTCGGTGCCCGTCGCCCTGGCCGGGCTCGTCCTCGCCGCCGCTGGCACCGCCGCGCTGTTCCCGACGCTGCTCAGCATCGTCTCCCGCAACGTTGTCGAGTCCTCCCGCGGGCGGGCGACCTCCGTCGTGACCGTCGTGTCCTACCTCGGGTTCCTCCTCGGCCCGGTCTACGTCGGACTGTGGGCGGCCGGGACCGGCCTGCGCGGCGCGATGGTGGCGGTGGGCGCGCTCGGCCTCGCGCTGGCCGTGCTCACCGTTCCGCTGCTCGCCCTGAGCCGGTACGCGGTGCAGCCCCGACCCGCGGCGGCGACCCGGGGTGGGGACGCCCCGCCCCTCGGGACGCTCGCCGAGGTCGACCGATCGGCCACCCGATGACGTACGTTGGCAGCGTGGTCACCAAACCTCTCGATGTCCTCGCGGACGCCTTTCTCGCCGACGGCCCCGCGGACGGTGTCGATCTGAGCCTCTTCGGGCAGTTCGCCGGCTCCTGGCTCCTCGACTGCACGGAGTACGACCTCGACGGGTCGTCGACGGTCCGCCGGGGCGAGTGGCACTTCGGGTACGCCCTCGGTGGTCACGCCACCACCGACGTGTGGATCCTGCCCGGGGTCGAGCACGGGGTGAGCGTCCGCTTTCCCGACCCGTCGGCCGGTGCCGGCGTGTGGCGCTCCACCTGGGTTGGCCCCGGGCGGCGTCGCGTCCACACGTTCCTGGCGTCCCGGATGGGGGAGGAGATCGTCCTCGACGGGGATTCGTTGCGCTGGACGTTCTCCGACATCGAGACCGGCAGTTTCCGCTGGCGCAACGAAGCCCGGCAGCCGGACGGCGGGTGGCGCCTGTACCAGACGTTCGACGTGTGGCGACGGAGCTGACCTGCCGCTCCGTACGCGGGCCGTGCGAGACTGATTGCGCAGGTCACCGGGGGGAGGAACGGGCAGTGCCGCTGGAGAACGAGGACCGTCCGTCGGACTCGCCCTACGTCCACCGGGTGTGGCGCAGCCACGCGTCCGGGGTCGCCCACATGACGTCGATCGCCACGTCGAACTGGGAACTCGTGTTCTGGGAGGACGCCGGGCGCCGCCACGCCGCCATCCGGGGTCCGGAGACCACGGCCTCCAGCGCGGAGGTGCCCGACGGCTCGGCCTCCTTCGGCATCACCTTCGCGCACGGCACCTACCTGCCGCACCTGCCCCCGGCCCGCCTCGTCGACTCCGCCCTGGAGAGCCCGCACGCGACGGCCACGACGTTCGTGCTCGGCGGCGAGGAGTGGCTCGTGCCGGACTTCGACAGCGCGGAGCAGTTCGTAACCCGGCTCGTGCGCAAGGGCGTCATCCTGCGCGACCCGCTCGTCGACGAGGTCGTGTCGGGTGGCGTACCGGAGGTCGGGGCGAGGTCGATCCAGCGCCGGGTGGCCGCGGCGACCGGGCTCACCCAGGGCGGCATCCGGCAGATCGAGCGGGCCCGGCAGGCCGCGGTGCTGCTGGGCGAGGGCGTCGTACCCGTCGAGGTGGCCAACCGGCTCGGCTACTACGACCAGCCGCACCTCGCCCGTTCGCTCCAGCGCTTCATCGGGCGCACCGCGACCGAGCTGCGCCGCCGGGACCCCGCCGGGCAGCCCCTGTCGCTTCTGTACAAGATCGGCGACGGCGCTGGTTCCTAGCCTGGGTGCACCGCGGCACACCGCCGCCCGGGGAACCTCCCCACCGCCAGCACGAAAGGCACATCACATGACCGAGAACGTCAGCGCGGCCGCCGTGTCCGCGGACGGCACCGTGATCGCGTTCACCGCCTGGGGCCGGGGCGAACCGCTCATCATCATCGACGGGGCGACCGCCTACCCCGCCATCAACCCCACGAACGACGAGATCGGCCGGCTGCTCGGCGACGAGTTCCGGACGTACGCCTACGACCGCCGCGGCCGCGGCCAGAGCACCGACACCGCGCCGTACGCCGTGGCGCGCGAGATCGAGGACCTGGCCGCGCTCATCGAGGTCGCGGGCGCGCCGGCGACCGTGTTCGGGTGGTCGTCCGGCGCGGTCCTCGCGCTCGACGCCGCGGCGGCCGGCCTGCCCATCGCCCGGCTCGCGCTGTTCGAGCCGCCGTTCGTGGTCGACGACAGCCGCCCGCCGCTGCCGGCCGACTACGTGCCGCGCCTCGACGCGGCCGTGGCCGACGGGCGTCCCGGTGACGCCGCGGAGCTGTTCCTGACCGCCGCGGCCGGCATGCCCGCCGAGGCCGTGGCCGGGATGCGGCACAGCGAGTTCTGGCCGGTCCTGGAGGCGGTCGCGCCGACGATCGCGTACGACGGCCGGATCATGGGGACCACGATGTCGGGCGGGCCGCTGCCCCGCGACCGCTGGGCCTCCGTCACCGTGCCCACGCTGGTGATGCACGGCAGCGCGACGTTCCCGTTCATCACCGCCGGCACCCGGGCGCTGGCCGAGCTGCTGCCGACCGCCACCCTCCAGGTGGTCAAGGGCGAGCAGCACAGCGCCCCCGCCGACGTGCTCGCCTCCGCGCTGCGCGACTTCGCCCACGCCGGCTGACGGGCGGGACCGACATGGGACGGATCGTGGTGACCGAGTTCGTCTCGCTCGACGGCGTCGCGGAGGCGCCCGGCGGCGAGGACTTCACGTACCGGAACTGGAGCTTCGCGTTCGACCGTGGCGCCGAGGGCGAGCAGTTCAAGGTGGACGAGGCGCTCGGCGCCGAGGCGCTGCTCCTCGGCCGCCGGACGTACGAGGGATTCGCCGCCGCCTGGCCGCAGTACGAGGGCGAGCTCGCCGACAAGTACAACGGCATGCCGAAGTACGTCTACTCGCGCACGCTCACCCGGCCCGGGTGGAACAACACGCACGTGCTCTCCGGCGGCCTGGCGGAGGAGGTCCGCCGGCTCCGGACCGAGATCGACGGCGACATCTCGGTGGCCGGCAGCATCCGGCTCGTGCAGGGACTGCTCGCCCACGACCTCGTCGACGAGCTGCACCTCATGACGTTCCCGGTCGTCCTGGGCACCGGGCGGCGCCTGTTCGGGGAGACCCCGGACAAGTCGATCTGGACGTTGACCGAGTCGATCACCGTCGGCGAGGGCGTGCTCATCACGGTCTTCCAACGCCGGCCGTGAGCGGCGTCCGAGCTTCCTGATCGACGTCACCCCGATATGGCGGTGTCCGGCTGTGCCGGATGCCGCCATATCGCCTGCCGTCACCTCGGCGATGGGCATTTATCGGGGGCGATTTACCGTACGGCGAATGCGCTACGTACTCCCCGCCACTTTCAACATATAGCGCACCTGGGGGCTTGCGGCAAGACCCGGTCCATACCGCAGAATCGCCGGCCGAGCCAAAAACCGTCAGGAAATGGGGCCGCGACAGTGTCTGTACCGCCAATCGGAACTCGTCCCGCGGCGCCGCTGGACACCAGCGCGTTCGACCTTCCCGATCGCCTCGCGGCGAAGGCCGATCCAGCGCTGATCGCCGGCGACGAGCGGCATTTCGCGGCGATCGCGGCGAGCATCGCGCACTCGATCGCCGACCTGTCGGACCGCCTCGACGCCGCGCGCCGGGCGCCGGGAGGCACGGGGCGACGGGCGTTGGAGCGGGACGAGGAGGTCCGCAGGCTGACCGCTCGCCTCCGGGGGCTGCGTCGCTTCGGTCTGGACCTGTGCCTCGGACGCATGGTCGGCGCGGACGACTCCGAACCCGTGTACGTCGGCCGTTTCGGCCTCCGGGACAGCGAGGGCCGTCGGCTGCTGCTCGACTGGCGCTCCCCGGCGGCCGAGCCGTTCTTCGCGGCGACCCACGCCAACCCGATGGGCCTGGCGAGCCGCCGCCGGTACCGGTGGACGCGCGGCCGGATCAGCGACTACTGGGACGAGGTGTTCACGCCGGACGGGTTGGCGGGGCACGCCGCCCTCGACGACCAGTCCGCCTTCATCGCGAGCCTCGACAGCAGCCGGTCGGAGCGGATGCGGGACGTGCTCGGCACGATCCAGGCCGACCAGGACGCCATCATCCGTGCGGGGTCGAGCGGCGCGCTCGTCGTCGACGGCGGGCCGGGCACCGGCAAGACGGTCGTCGCCCTGCACCGTACCGCGTACCTCCTCTACGCCGACCCTCGCCTCGGTCACCGCCGCGGCGGCGTGCTGTTCGTCGGCCCCCACCAGCCGTACCTGGCGTACGTCGCCGACGTCCTCCCCAGCCTCGGAGAGGAGGACGTGCAGATCTGCACCCTGCGGGACCTCGTGCCGGAGGGCGCCGCCGCGATCGACGAGACCGATCCGGACGTGGCCGTCCTGAAGTCGTCCGTGGCCCTGGTGACGGCGATCGAGGCGGCCGTGCGGTTCTACGAGGAGCCGCCGGCCAGGGGGATGCGGGTCTCGACCGACGAGTCCGACATCTGGCTGAGCGCCGACGACTGGGCCGACGCGTTCGGGGCGCCGGGGCCCGGGACACCCCACAACGAGGCGCGTGACGAGATCTGGGAGGAACTGCTCACGATCCTGGTGGACAAGTACGAGGGGGAGGAGCCGGAGGACCTGGTCCGCCGGTCGCTGTCGCGGAACAGAGAACTCCTCGCGGCGTTCCACCGCGCCTGGCCGCTGCTCGACGCGGCCGACCTCGTCGCGGACCTCTGGTCGGTCCCCGCGTACCTGCGCAGGTGCGCGCCCTGGCTCGCCGTGGAGCAGATCCGGAAATTCCAGCGCCCCGACGCCCGCGCCTGGACGGTGTCCGACCTGCCGCTCCTGGACGCCGCGCGGCAGCGGCTCGGCGACCCGGAGGCGTCCCGGCGTGGGCGCCGGCGTGAAGCCACCGTCGCCGCCGAACACGCGCGCATGGACCGGGTCGTCGACGACCTGCTCGACGCCAACGTCTATGACGACGGCGAGGGCCTGCTGACGATGCTGCGCGGTGAGGACATGCGCAACTCCCTGGTCGACGAGGCCGGACTGCCCACCGCCGAACCGGACCGGCTCGCCGGCCCCTTCGCGCACATCGTCGTGGACGAGGCGCAGGAGCTGACCGACGCGGAGTGGCAGATGCTGCTGCTGCGCTGCCCGTCGCGCAGCTTCACCATCGTGGGGGACCGCGCCCAGGCCCGGCACGGGTTCACCGAGTCATGGCAGGAGCGGCTCGCCCGGATCGGGCTGGACCGGGTCACCCTGGCGTCGTTGACCATCAACTACCGGACGCCGGAGGCGGTGATGGCCGAGGCCGAGCCGGTCATCCGGGCCGTGCTGCCGGACGCCAACGTGCCGACCTCCGTGCGCCGCACCGACGTACCCGTCGTCCACGGATCCGCGGCCGACCTGCGCGGGATCCTCGACGCCTGGCTCGCCGCGCACGCCGAAGGGACGGCCTGCGTCATCGGCGACCCCACCTTCCGGGGGACGTCTCGCGTCCGGTCGCTGACCCCGGAGCTGTCGAAGGGGCTCGAGTTCGACCTCGTGGTCCTCGTCGACCCGGAACGGTTCGGCGCGGGCATCGAGGGGGCCGTCGACCGGTACGTCGCGATGACCCGGGCGACCCGCCAACTCGTCGTCCTCAGGACGTCCTGACGCCGGCCCCAACGACACGCGTGGTATCCCGAAAACGGACGAAACATTGGCGTCCACAAGATCCTTTACCCGGCAACAATGAGATGAGGGTTGACATCTGCCCCCGTTCTGCGTTGGATCAAATCAGCCGTTTGAGGAGCTGTAGGAGAGCCCTCCTCCTGGCCAGGGGAGGCGCCGAAGGAGCAACCTCCCCGGAAACTCACAGGCCCAAGTACTGCAGCTCCGAGGCGCCACTGGAGAGCAGCGGCGTGTGCCGCTCACCGAAGGGGAAAGCCGGCCGGCGCCGGCGACGCTCTCAGGTACACAGACAGTGGGGACGGAGGACGCCCGCCGCGTCCACAATGGTCAACCGGCTCAACGCCATGCCTTTTCGATCCGGCGACCCCCCGACCGTTGCGCCCCCACGCCCATTCGTGTCTCCGGATCGATCATTGGTCCCCTGATTCGGCGTGCCGATGACCCGCTAGCGGTGTCCGGTTGATCAGCTCGCAGTCGAGGAGTGGAACCATGTGCGAAACCGATCATCTCGATTCGTCCGGGTACAGCCGCCGGGACCTGCTGGGCCTTCTCGGCATGGCCGGCGCCGGGCTGGCGGTCGCCCCCGTGCTGACCGGGGATCCGGCCCTGGCCGCCGCGTCCGACCTGGCGCTCGACCCCAACACGATGCCCGCGGACCCGGTCAACTACGAGGCGCCCACCAACCTCGCCGTCGACTCGCCGGCCAAGGATTCGGCCGTCTCGTGGATCGACCGGCAGGCCGACCGCATCGCTGGCCTGAACGACCGGATCTGGGAGTACGCGGAACCCTCGCTGGCGGAGTGGAACTCATCGTGGGCGGAGGCGCAGTTCCTGGCGGCGAACGGCTTCCGGATCGAGTGGGGCGCGGGCGGCATGCCCACCGCCTTCGTGGCCACGTTCAGTCACGGCACCGGCAGGCCGGTGATCGGGTTCAGCGGTGAGTACGACGCCCTGCCGGGACTGTCGCAGGAGAAGGGCAACCCGAAGCACTCCCCGCTGGTCTACCACCACGACCCGTACGCGCCCACGTACGGCTTCGGGCACGGCTGTGGGCACTGCGCGCTGGGTGCGGCGGCGGCGGGCGCCGCGGCCGCGACCGCGGCCGCCATGAGGGCCCGCAACCTCGACGGCACCATCAAGTTCTTCGGGTCCACGGCCGAGGAGCAGCTGGTCGGCAAGTCGGTGGCCGTCAAGGCGGGCGTCTACCGGGGCCTGGACGCCTTCGTCGACTGGCACCCCGCCACCGGCAACAGCACGAGCTGGGGTTCGGGCAACGCGATGTACAGCGTCGCGTTCCACTTCCTCGGCACCGACGGCCACGGCGGTTCACCGCTGGCCACCCGGTCCACCCAGGACGCCGTCACGGCGATGGCCATGCTGACCGAGTTCCTGCGCGAGAGCGACATGGCCCACACGGCCCGCATGCACCACGCCATCCGGCAGGCCGGGCAGGCGCCGAACGTCTTCCCGACGCTGTCGAGCATCTGGTACTACGCCCGGGAGGGCAGCCCGGCCCGCTCGAAGATCCTCATGGACAAGATCGTCAAGTGCGCCGAGGCGGCAGCGCTGGCCACCAACACCCGCATGGAGTACCGGATCATGGGCGGCGTGTGGAACATGCTGGGCAACAAGCGCGGCGCGGAGCTGATGCACGCCAACATGACCCAGCTCGGCGCGCCCACGTTCTCCGAGGCAGACCAGCGCTTCGGCAAGGCGCTGCAGAAGTCGAACGGGTCCGCCGAGACCGGCTTCTCGGACAAGATCAACGACCTCCGGCCGCCGGCGCCCGTGTTCATGGGCGGCGGCTCCACCGACGTCGCCGACATCAGCTGGCAGGTGCCCACGATCTCCATGGGCACCGCACACCAGCCGGGTGGCACGAAGAACCATTCGTGGCACCACACGGCCACCGCGGCCTCGCACGCCGGTCACGTGTCGATGCTGGCCGCCGCCAAGTACCTGGCCGCCACCACCATCGACCTGCTGACCCAGCCGACCATCCTGGCCGAGATGAAGGAGGAGTTCCACCGGCGCACCTCCAAGATCAAGTGGAAGAGCATGCTGCCGGACGACTACCAGCTCCCGCTGTACGAGCCTCCGAAGTGGTTCCTGGAGCGGACCAACCAGTCCTGGCCGCCACGCGGCGTCACCTGGCCGCCCCGGCGGGTCGTCTCGACCGAGTCCGCCCCGGACCTCGGGCCCGAGCTGCCGCCGTTCAACCTGCCTCCGCTGGAGTAGCGGGACACCCGGCCCGCGCGGGCCGCGCCGGCACGACGCCGCCGGCGCGGTCCGCCCGCGGCGGGCCGCACCGTCCGCCGGCCGACGCCTCGACGGCGCGGCCGTGAGTCAGCCGGCCGACGCCTCGACGGCCCGGCCCATGCGGGTGACGGCCTCGGTGAGGATCTCCGGTGAGGTGGCGAAGTTCAGCCGCACGAAGCCCGCCCCGCCGGTGCCGAAGACGTGCCCGGAGCTGAGGGCGACCCGCGCCCGGTCGAGGAACATCCGCGCCGGCCCGGCCAGGTCGCTGGCGACGCCCGGTTCGTCCGTCGGCTGCTCGGCGGCCACGCCCAGCGCCGTGCAGTCCAGCCACGCGAGGTAGGTGCCCTCCGGGCGGTGGTGCGTGACCGACGGGAGGTGCTTGGCCAGCAGCGTCGCGAGCAGCGAGCGGTTCTCGTCGAGGCCGTCGAGGAGGAGGTCGAGCCACGGCCCACCGGCGCGGAGCGCGGCGGTGTGCGCCAGGACGCCCAGGTGACTCGGCCCGTGGCTGACCTCCTCCGGCATCTGCCGAAGATCGGCGGCGGCCCGCGGCCCGGCGAT
The DNA here is from genome assembly GCF_003626655.1 of Micromonospora costi. Classification (GTDB taxonomy): domain Bacteria; phylum Actinomycetota; class Actinomycetes; order Mycobacteriales; family Micromonosporaceae; genus Micromonospora; species Micromonospora costi. Next base: position 592,446 of record NZ_RBAN01000001.1, on the reverse strand, counting down.
CGCCAGCGCCGCCTTCAGGCCGGCGAGGTTCCACGCCTTCGAGGCAGAGGTCAGGGCGAAAGCGTTCTCGGCGCCGGCCACCGTGAGGTACGGCGTGAAGCGCGCCCCCGCGAGCACGAGCGGTGCGTGGATCTCGTCGGAGATCACCCGCACACCGTGCCGGTCGGCCAGTGCCGCCACCGTCTCCAGCTCGTCGCGGCGGTGGACGACACCCGTCGGATTGTGCGGGTTGGCCAGCAGGAACGCGGGCCGGCGGCCGGTGGCCCGGGCCCGGCGGAAGGCGTCGTCGAGCGCCGCGGGATCGATCCGCAGGTCGGGCCCGAGCGGCGCCTCGACCACCTGCCGGCCCGCGTGGCTTACGAACGCGTAGAAGGGCGCGTACACGGGGGAGCAGACGACCACGGCGTCCCCGGGATCGGTCACGAGCCGGAGCACCTCGACGATGCCCATCATCACGTCGGGCACGACCGTCGTGTGGTCGACGCGGAAGTCGTACCATCCCCAGCGGCCCGCCGCGAACCCGCCGAGCGCCTCCGCGTACGCCGTTCCGTGCGGATAACCGGTGTCACCGAGGTCGACGGCGCGGCGCAGGACGTCGGCCACGGCCGGAGCGAGCGGAACGTCCATCTCCGCGACCCAGAGGGGGAGCACGTCCGGCGGGTGCATCCGCCACTTCACGCTGGTGCGCTGCCGGAGGTCGGCCAGCGTGAGCTGGGTGAGCGGGTTCCGGCCCGCGGAGGCGACGGCGGAGGGGACAGGGCCTGCCATGCCGCCCACCCTAGGCGTACGTCGGCGTCACCGTCCGGCCGGCCGCCGCCGGGCGCTCTCGCCCCGGATGGGCAGCCAGTAGTACGGGATGAAGGCGGCGATCACCACCACGCCGAGGGGCGGGAACAGCGCGCCCAGGGCGGTCCCGCTGGCGATCCACGTGAGGGCGAGCCGGAACCGCCGGCCGATGGCCCGCACGCCGGCCGGGTCGATCGTCGACACGAGCAGGCGGCGGTCCCGGGCCACGTACCGCCAGATGAGGTTGAACAGCAGGGCCGCCATCTCGAACGTGAGGCCGTGGAGGACGACGGCGACCCGCTCTCCCTGACCGTGGCGGAACGCGTCGGCCAGCACGGCGGCGGCGAACGGCAGGAAGGCGATGTCCATGAGCAGGACGGTGTTCAGGAACAGGACCATCCGGTCGGCACGACGGATGTGGTCGAACATCACGTGGTGGTTGGCCCACACCTGGCCGATCAGCAGGAACGTGATGCCGTACGCCAGGTACGACGGCCAGAGGGTGACGAGACCGTGCAGCAGGTGCCCGGTGTCCGGCGGGCGGATCTCCAGGACGAGTAGGGTGACGGCGATCGCGATGACCGCGTCGGTGAACGCCACCACCCGCGCGGGATCCCGCTCGGCGCCGAACGGCGCCGCGCCTCCCGCCCCACGGACTGCTCTGGTCACCGGCCAAGCGTGCGGGACCCCGGGCCGCCGCGGGCGGAGCCGGGCGGCGTGTCGCAGCCCCCGTCACCGGCCCCCAGGGTGGTGCGGTGATCACCTGCGCAGCCTCCTGCCGGGCGGCTGAGTGCGTCAGGCGACAGAAACGGCAGCCCGTGCGTGGGGCACCGGCGGCGGGCGCGATGATGAGCCGGTGAAGATCCTGTCCATCCAGTCGTCGGTCGCGTACGGCCACGTCGGCAACTCCGCCGCCGTCTTCCCCCTTCAGCGGCTCGGGCACGAGGTCTGGCCGGTGCTGACCGTGCACTTCTCCAACCACACGGGGTACGGCGCGTGGCGCGGGCCGCTGCTGGCGCCCGCCGACGTGGCCGAGGTGATCGCGGGTATCGCGGACCGCGGGGTCCTGGGCAGCGCCGACGCGGTGCTGTCGGGCTACCAGGGCGACCCGGCGATGGGCGCGGTGATCCTCGACGCCGTGGACACGGTCAAGGCGGCCAACCCGGACGCCGTGTACTGCTGCGACCCGGTGATGGGCGACTTCGGCCGGGGGATGTTCGTCCGGCCCGGCATCCCGGAGTACATGCGCGACGTGGTCGTCCCGCGCGCGGACATCATCACCCCGAACCACTTCGAGCTGGACTTCCTCGCCGGCCGGACGACCACGTCCCTCCCGGAGCTGCTCGACGCGGTCGACGTGGTGCGCGCGACCGGGCCGCGACACGTCCTGGTCACCAGTGTGCTCCACGGTGACGTGCCGTCGGGGTCGCTGGAGGTGGTGGCCGTCTCGGACGAGGGCGCCTGGGCCGTGACCACGCCGCTGCTGCCGATCAACCCGAACGGCGGCGGCGACGTCACGGCGGCGCTCTACCTGGCGCACCTGCGGACGACGGGCTCACCCGCGACGGCCCTGGAACGCACCATCGCGTCCGTCTTCGCCATCTTCGAGGAGACCCTCGCGACGGGCACCCGGGAACTCCAGCTGATCGCGGCGCAGGACGCGATCGCGAACCCGCCGGAGCGGTTCGCCGCCCGCCGCCTGCGCTGACGCGTCCGCCGTTCGCGCCGATCGGGTACGGCCAGACTCAAGTATTCCTCAATTTCCATCGCTCACGCGCTTCTCCGCCACGGTGGCCCGCCTAGGTTCGGATCACTTCGCCGGATCACGGCAGCACCCCCGGGTGCCCCACGTGAAGGAGCGCCATGGCCCCTGTCCCGCCCACCGACGCCGAGCTGAACACCCTGATCACGGCCCGGCTCGCGGCTCTCGGAATCGACCTCGACCAACTCCCGCCCGGCACCGCCGCGGACCCGGAGACCGGCACGCCCGGCCGCGACTCCGTGCTCGCCTCGCTGCGCTCGTTCGTGCGCGGCACCGTGGCGACGCTGGCCGCGTACCAGGTGCCCACCCCCGACGCGACCGACCCGGAGGCCGCCAAGGCGCTGTCGCAGCAGCGCGTGCCGATCCTGTACCCCTCCAACAGCACGGAATGGCGGAAGGCATGAGCGCCGAACCCCTGGACCGTTCGATCGACCGCCGGGCCTTCCTGGCCCGCGCCGCCGTGCTGGCCACGGCCTCCGCGGCGGGGGCCACCGTCGCGCTGCCGTCGGTGGCGACGGCGGGTACGCCCCGGTCCACCGCCGGCGAGGCGCGGCGGCGGGAGCAGGCGCTGAACCGTCCCAACGCCTACGTCGAACCGCGGCCGGAGGCGCTGGCCGACCCGACGGAACTCACCATCGCCGAGGCGGCCTGGCTCATCCGCGCCGGCCGGCTCACACCACAGCGGTTGGTCGAGGCGTACCTCGGGCGGATCTCCGCGTACGACGGCATCTACCAGGCGTTCAACCTGGTGCTCGCCGACGCGGCGCTCGCGGCGGCGCGGGATGCGGGCAGCCGGCCCCGGCGCGGCGCGCTGCACGGCATCCCCCTCGCCATCAAGGACAACTACTACACCGAGGGCGTCCGCACGACCGCGAACTCCTTCCTGTTCCAGGACTTCGTGCCGCCCTACGACGCCACGGCCGTGGCCCGCCTGAAGGCCGGCGGGGCCATCGTGCTGGGCAAGACACAGATGGGTCCGCTGGCCACCACGAGGGCCACCACACCGGCCGGCGTGATCACGACGGTGAACGCCTGGGCGCCGACCAACCGCAGCGTCGACCCGGGCGGGTCGTCCACGGGCACCGCCACCTCGGTCGCCGGGCGCATGGCCACCTCGGGCATCGGCACCCAGACCGGTGGCTCGATCACGGCCCCGTCCAACGCCCAGAACCTGACCGGGCTCAAGCCGACCATGGGTCGCGTGTCGGCGGCCGGCGTCATCCCCCTCACCTACACCCGCGACCATCCCGGCCCGCTGGCCCGCGACGCCCGGGACGCCGCCATCATGCTGACCGCGATGGCCGGCGCGGACCCCGCCGACCCGCGCAGCCAGGGGCTGCCGGACGTGCCGAACCTGATCGACGCGGCCACCCCGGTGTTCCACCGCAACCGGGTCAAGCTGCGTTGGAACACCCGGATCGGGGTCCTGCCCGGCTTCGCCAGCGGGACGTCGGCCACCGCGCTGGCCCGGCAGGCGTACCTGGCGCAGCTCGCCGCGATCCCGGGCGTCACGCTGGTGGACGTGCCCCTGCCCAACGAGTGGAGCGTGTTGACCGGCGGCACCTTCAACAACATCCGCCTTCCGGAGCGCAGCGAGCCGTTCATGCCGTACCTGCGCACCGACCTGCGGGGTTTCGGGGTGTCGCTCACCAGCTGGTTGCAGGGGGCCCTGTTGGGCGGCAACGAGTTCATCACCGGCCAGCGGGCCAAGCTGGTGCTGATGGAACGGGTGCTCGGCGACCTCTTCGACGCCTGCGACGTGGTGGTGCAGACCGATCCCGTGCCGTTCGACATCCTGGGCCTGCCGGAGATCGCCTTCCCCATCGGGTCCACGGCCGCCGGAATGCCGATCGGCACCATCCTCGGCGGCCTGCCGTACGCCGAGGACCGCCTGTTGTCGGTGGTGGCCGCCTACCAGGCGGTGTCCGACTGGCACCACCGCCGTCCGGCGGACCCGCCGGCCGCCGCCGCCCGGATGCGGGTCGACGAGGCGCCGCGCCTGACCGCCGAACAGGTCGCCGAACTGACGCAGTGAACGGCCGGGGAGGGCGGGAGAGGGAACTCCCGCCCTCCCTCGTGTCCGGGAATCGACGACGCTCAAGATTTCCTCAATTGCGGCCCGTGGCGTTCCTGCCACCGATCGGAGCCTGTTGAATCGATCGCATCCGATCTGGCGCGGCCGCCCCTGTCGGTCCCTATTCCGTCGTGCCCGTGTATGGAGGGGGATCAGGTGAAACGAAGACTGACTCGAACGGCGTTGCCGGTTGCCTGCGTGCTGGCACTGGTGAGCACACAGGCGTTGACGTCGGCGACCACCGCCACCGCCCGGGACCGTGTCCCGAAGCCGGAGGCCGTGATCGGCTGGGTGCCGTGCGCCGACTACAAGCTGGCGACGTACGAGCAGATCGCCGACTACTACCGGAAGCTCGACAAGGCCAGCGACCGCATGAAGCTGGTCGAGATCGGTAGGACCAGCGAGGGCCGGCCGCAGCTGATGGCCATCGTTTCCTCGGAGAAGAACCTCAAGGAGGAGAACCTCCGGCGCTACCGGGAGACCTCGGTGCGGCTGTCGCAGGGCGACACTCTCCCCGAGAAGGAGGCGCGCGCCCTGGCGAAGAGCGGCAAGGCCATCGCCTGGGTCGACTTCGGCATCCACTCCACCGAGGTGGCGGGGCACCAGACGGCGCCGCAGTTCGCGTACGACCTGGTGACGAGCGAGACGCCGGAGGCGCGCGCCATCCGCGACAACGTCATCACGTTGCTCGTGCCGAACGTCAACCCGGACGGCGGCACGAAGGTCGCCGAGTGGTACCGCAAGAACCTCGGCGGGCCCTACCAGGACGCCGGCTACCCGGAGCTGTACCAGAAGTACGCCGGCCACGACAACAACCGCGACTGGTACATGTTCAACCTGCAGGAGACGCAGAACGTCGGGCGTCAGCTGTTCCACGAGTGGATCCCGCAGGTCATGCACAACGTGCACCAGACCGCCGTCTTCCCGGCGCGGATCAGCATCCCGCCCTACGAGGACCCGCTGAACCCGAACATTCACCCGCAGGTCGTCCGGGGCGTCAACCTCGTCGGTGACGCGATGGGGCAGCGGCTGGAGCGGGAGGACAAGGGCGGCGCGCTCGCCCGCCAGTCGTACGACATCTGGTGGAACGGCGGCGCGCGGACCGCGCCGTACTACCACAACCAGATCGGCATCCTCACCGAGACGGCCCACGCCTCGGCGACGCCGCGCTACTACGACCCGGCGACCTTCCCGAAGACCTTCGCGGACGGCACCTCCACCAGCGAGCCGTCGGTGTTCTACCCCAGCCCCTGGAAGGGCGGCGAGTGGCACCTGTCGCAGAGCTGCGACTACATCAAGACGGCCTCGTGGGCGATGCTGCGGGTCGCCAGTGACGACCGGGAGGCGCTGCTCAACGGCGTCGCGAAGATGGCGCGCGACGGCGGGCAGAACGGCAAGGGAACCACCTACGTGATCCCCGCCGACCAGGCGGACTACCCGACCGCCACCAAGCTCGTGGACAAGCTGCGCTGGAACAACATCCGGGTGGAGAAGGCGGTCGACTCGTTCACGGTCGGCAACCGCACCTACCCGGCCGGCAGCTACCTGGTCCGCGAGGCCCAGCCGTACCGGGCCGCCGTGCTGGACCTGCTCAACCCGCAGAAGTACCCGGACCGGCGGCTCTACCCGGGCGGCCCGCTGGAGCCGCCGTACGACATCACGGGCTACACCCTGTCGTTCCAGATGGGCGTCACCGTCGACAAGCTCGACCAGAACGTGCGGACCCGCACGGTCGACGTGGACTGGCCGAGCGTGCCGAAGGGCGTCGTGGCCGGCGCGCCGAAGTACGCGTACGCCCTCGACCCGCGGGTCAACGACAGCTCCGCGGCGGTGAACGCCCTGCTCGCGGCCGGGGAGAAGATCGCGCGCAGCACCGGTGAGGTCACCACCCGGACGGGCAAGCTGCCGGCGGGCACCTTCCTGGTCACGGCGCGGGCGGGCACCGAGAAGCGGGTGACCGACCTCGCCAACCAGCTCGGGCTGAGCATCGCCGCGGTCGACGCGAAGCCCGCGACGGTGACGGCGCTCGCCGCACCCCGGATCGGCCTGTACGACGGGTTCAACAACTACGACGAGGGCTGGACCCGGCTGATCCTGGACCAGTTCGGGTTCGGGTACCAGAAGCTCACGAACGCGGCGGTCCGGGCCGGGAACCTGCGGGCGACGTTCGACACGATCGTGCTGCCCGACGCCACGTACAACTCGATGCGCAACGGCCGGGCGGCGGGCTCGCTGCCGCCGGAGTACACCGGCGGGATGACCGACGCCGGCGTGGCCAACCTGAAGGCGTTCGTGGAGGCCGGTGGCACGGTCGTCACCCTGAACCGGGCCGCCCAGCTGCCGATCCAGGCGTTCGACGTGCCGGTCCGCGACGTCACCGCGGGGGTCGAGGAGACGAAGCTCAACATCCCTGGTTCGGTGCTGAACCTGAACGTCGACGCGAGCGACCCGGTGGGCGCCGGCTTCGGGTCGACCGCGTCGGCCTTCGTCGCCGACGGGCCCGCCTTCGAGGTCGAGGAGGGCGCCCAGGGTGTCACGGTGGCGGCCACCTGGCCGAAGACGGACCTGCTGAAGAGCGGGTTCCTTCTCGGAGAGGACGTCATCGGCGGGAAGGCGGCCGTGGTGACCGCGAAGGTGGGCGAGGGGCAGGTCGTGATGATCGGCTTCAAGCCGCAGCACCGGGCGCAGTCGCACGGCACCTACCGCCTGCTGTTCAACGCGATGTACCTGGGCGGTCAGGACTGATCCGACCCGGGTCATGGTGGCCGGGCGCGCCAGCGCCCGGCCACCCGCCGGTCGACCGTACGACCAGGACGGCGGCGACCTCGACAGGTGTCGAAAGAGGCCGGTCCACCTGCCGACATCTGCACGGTGACCGCGCAACCGACTGGCTCTAGATTCGCCAATCAGGCGTGATCATCGGGCCGGCGTACCCTGCCGGCCCGATCACTCCGCTCTCGTCAACCCCCGAAAGAGGTGACCCGATGCACCTTCTGCCCACCAGACGCCGCGCAGTGTGGCGTTCGGTGCTGGCCGCCGGGATCGCGACCGTCCTGGTCGCGTCCGGCGCCAGCGGGCCGGCCACCGCCGCGCCGGGCGACGCACCGGACGGGCCCGTCCCGTTCCAGGTGCTCGACCCCCAGAACTGGCAGAACCCCGACACGATGACGTGGGACGACTACAAGCCCGTCCCGAACAAGAACTGGGCCGACCCCACCGTGCGCGGGTCGGTCCGCAACTTCAAGATCGCGCTGGTCACCCTGGACTACCCGGACCAGCCGTTCGTCATCACCCAGCCGGCCGGCTCGACGGTCTTCGGGAACCCGCAGGCGACCGCCGCCAACGTGCCCCGCGATCAGGTCCCGCAGTTCTACCAGGACTTCCTCAACAAGCCGGGTGACCTCAACAAGGGCCACACCCTGCACGAGTACTGGATGCAGGACTCCAACGGCCGCTACGGCGTCGACCTCACCGGCTTCGGCCCGTACAAGATGCCGTCGAAGTCCTACCAGTACGGCATCGACAACCGCTTCAACCCCGGCGCCTGCCCGTCGGGTGAGTCGTGCAACCGGAACATCCGCACCGACGGGCTGGGCGCCTGGCGCGCGGCCGTGGGCGACGAGGTGGCCGACAGCTTCGAGCTGGTCTTCATCCTCTCCGCCGGCCAGGACGAGTCGTCCACCTGGCAGGAGTTCGGCCAGATGATGTTCCAGACCAAGGAGGACGTGCCGGACGCGTGGGGCCCGCCGGACCCCGCCCTGCCCAACTACGCGTCGACCCGGTACGTCGAGTGGACGTCCTGGAAGGCGGCCGCCACCATCTGGCCGAACGCGGGCGGTGGCTCCTCGACGCAGGCGGAGAGCTCCGGCATGGGCACGTACGCCCACGAGCTGAGCCACCTGCTGAGCATCGGGGACAACTACAACAACCCGTACGGCACACCGTTGAAGCGGGCGTACAGCGGCATCTGGAGCATGATGTCGCGTGGCTCCTTCAACGGGCCTGGCGGACCGCACACCCGCTGGCAGATCCCGCCGGTGAACGGCGGCTCGATGGGCTCGCTGCACACGCTGCGGGACAAGCTGAAGATCGGGCTGCTCGGTGAGGAGCACGCGCTGCGGCTGTCGCGGGAGGGCCTGGCGTCCTCCGGTCTCGTCGTGGCCGACGTCACCGCCCGCGCGGTGGACGCCGGCGAGGGCGGCCTCACCGGCATCAACATCGCGATGAACGAGGACCGCTCGAAGTGCGACGACGCCGACCCGCTCTGCGACGGCGGCAAGTTCAACAACTACACCGTCGAGGTCGTCGACCGGATGGGCGCCGACTCGTTCACCCCGGACAACGGCGTCATGATCAGCAAGACGAAGAACAACGACAGCCAGCCGTTCGTGTGGGTCGTCGACGCCAACCCGCAGGACATCGACATGGTGGACTTCTACCAGCCGAACGGCACCCCGCAGAAGATCACCATGGGTGACTACCGGCAGCTGTCCGACGCCCTGTTCCACGCGGGCGCCAACTCCGGCAGCGAGTACGAGTACGTGGACGAGGCCAACCGCCTGCACTTCTACGTGCTCAACCTCCGCCGGGACGGCGACGGCGTGCTGTCGTACACCGTGGCGGTCCGCTCGCTCGACGGTGCCGGCCCGAGCCAGCACGGCGTGAACCTGTCCAAGGGCAAGCTGATCACCCACGGCCAGCCGACCGGCAAGGGCGCGAACTGCACGTTCGACCTGACCAACACGGGTCAGTACGTGGCCGGCGCCCAGTCGCACCCGGAGGACGCCAGCGCCTACCTGAAGTCCGACGTGTACCGTCTCTCGGCGACCGTCGGTGGCACGGGCTGGAAGGTGGAACTGCCGAACGAGCTGGCCACGGCCGAGTTCGGCGCCACCACCCCGGTCAACGTCTCGGTCGGTGCCAACGCCGACGCGACCGCGACCACCCTGGTGACGCTCACCGCCACCTCGGAGAGCGACCCCAGCAAGACCGTGACCAGCCAGTGCCGGGTCGAGCGGCCCCGCGCACAGCTCGGCTGAGCGAACGGCAGCACGGTCCGGGGCGGTGGCCACACGCTGGCCGCCGCCCCGGACGCACCCCTGACAATCTGGGAGGACACATGCGGCGCCTGCTGGCGGTGCTGTCACTGCCGCCGCTGCTCGCCGGCGCGCTGACCGCGTGCGATGACGCCGAGGAGACCCGTTCGACGACGACCGTGCGGGTGCTCGTCCGCGACATCAACATCCGGCCGGAGGGTGTCGAGTGCGCGGGAACCGGCCCGTACACGCACTTCCACAACCGGGCGCCGTTCCAGGTGATCGACGGCGACGGTCGGACCCTCGCCGAGGGCGCGCTACCGTCGGGCACGTCCGTGGCGACGTTCGAGGAGGACCTGGAGGTGGAGCGCGTGCCGACGTACTGCGAGTTCGCGGTGCCCGTCACGGTGGCCACGCGGGACGCCTACCGCCTCGTGGTCGACGGGCACCCGCCGATCGCCCTCACCCCGAACGACAGCGAGGGACCGGCGCTGGTGGCGGTGGTGCCGTCGTGACCCGCCGCCGTGCCGTCCGGCTGGCCGCCGCCGCGCTCGCCCTGGCCGGCGTCCTCGCCTCGACCGCCGCCTGCTCCGACGACGAGGACGTCCCGGCCTCCCCGGCGCCGATCGCCGGCGGGGCCTCGGCCCTGCCCGGCCCGGCGCCCGCGGGGCTGGCGTTGCGCCCGGCTCCCTCCGGTGCCCCCGGGGCGCCGGCCGTCACCGGCACCCTCACCGACGGAAGCACCCTGGCCCTCGCCGACCTGTGGGCCGCCCGCCCGGTCGTGCTGGTCTTCTTCAGCTCGTGGTGCGGCCCCTGCGAGCAGCGCCAGGACGCCCTCAGCGAGCTGGCCCGCACGCACCGCGACGCGGTCGCGTTCGTCGGGGTGGTCACCGAGGACACACCCGAGGACGTGCAGCGGTACCTGCGGGCGCACCGGGTCGAGTACCCGGTCGTGGTCGACGACGACGGCGCGATCTGGCAGTCGTACGCGGTCCGCGAACCCCCGGCCGTGGTGCTCGTCGCGAAGGGCGGCGCGCTGCTGCGGGGCTGGCCCGGCGGCGTGGACGCGGCCGCGCTCGACGCGCAGCTGCGCGAGCTGGTGCTGGCTTAGCGGAACGTTAAGGAACGGCCCGGAGGGTTCAACCGGCGCGCGAGGCTCGGCAGACTGGGCCGGTGCCCGCCGTCATCCCGTCCGCGCCCGCCGCCGTCCGGCGTCGTACCCACCTGCTCGTCGCGGTGCTCGCCGCGCTCGCCGTCGCCCTCTCCGGCGGCGCGTGGTCCTTGTACCGGGTCGCCGGCGACGACCACGCTCCCGGACGCGGCGACGCCCCGGTCCCCGAGGCGGCGAGCGGGGCCGCCCCGGTGGGCGGCACGTCCGCGTGCGCCGGCCGGACGGTCACGGCGTCCCGCGAGTTGCGCGGCATGTGGATCACCACGGTCAACAACATCGACTGGCCGAGCCGCCCCGGCCTGCCGGCCGAGACGGTGCGGGCCGAGTTCCGCGCCTGGCTGGACCTCGCCGTGCGGCGCAACCACAACGCGGTCTTCGTGCACGTGCGGCCGAGCGGCGACGCGCTCTGGCCGTCGGAGCGGGCGCCGTGGTCGGAGTGGTTGACCGGCCGCCGCGACGGCCGCGACCCGGGCTGGGACCCGTTGGCCTTCATGGTCGCCGAGGCGCACGCCCGCAACCTGGAGTTCCACGCCTGGTTCAACCCCTACCGGGGTGGCCAGCCGGCGTCGGTGGGAGGACCGGGCCCGAAGTTGGACCGGCTCGCGCCGGACCATCCGCTGCGGCGGCGCCCCGAGTGGGCGGTGACCTACCCCAGTGCCGACCGGCCCGGCAGCCGGCTCTACTTCAACCCCGGCATCCCGGAGGCGCGCCGGTTCGTCGAGGACTCGATGCTGGAGGTGGTCCAGCGGTACGACGTCGACGGCGTGCACTTCGACGACTTCTTCTACCCGTACCCCGAGGCCGGGCAGGACTTCCCGGACGGCGCGGCGTACGCCCGGCACGGGCGGGGGTTCACCGACCGGCACGCCTGGCGCCGGGACAACGTGAACACGCTGGTCCGCGAGATGAGTGAGCGGATCAAGGCGACGAAGCCGTGGGTGAAGTTCGGCATCAGCCCGTTCGGCATCTGGCGCAACAAGCGCACCGACCCGGCCGGCTCACCGACGGCCGGCCTTCAGAGCTACGACGACATCTACGCCGACACCCGGCTGTGGGTACGGAAGCAGTGGCTGGACTACGTCGTGCCGCAGCTGTACTGGCACATCGGGTTCGACAAGGCCGACTACGCGAAGCTGCTGCCGTGGTGGGCGGCCACGGTGCGCGGCACCCGGGTGCAGCTCTACATCGGTCAGGCCGACTACCGGGTGGGCGAGCGGGGGGCCTGGCGCGACCCCGGCGAGCTGGATCGCCAGCTCGCCCTCAACCGCCGGCACGGCGTGGACGGCAGCGTGCACTTCAGTGCCAGGCAGGTGCGTGCCGACCGGCTGGGAGCGGTCAGCCGGTACAGCCGGGCGCACTACGCCGCCCCGGCGCTGGTGCCCGTGATGGCGCAGCTCCCGGCGGCGCCGCCGGCCGCGCCGACCGTGACCGCCGCGCGGAGCGTCGAGGCCGGCGGGGTGGCGTTGAGCTGGCCGGCGACCGGCGCCACGAGCTTCGCCGTCTACCGGGTGGACGGCGACGCCGCCCGCCTCGTCGGGACCACCCGGGAGGCGGGCTGGGTCGACCGCGCGGCACCGGCGGACGGCCCCGTCTCGTACTGCGTGTCCGGGTTGGACCGCAGCGGGAACGAGGGCGGGCTCAGCGCACCCGTGTCGGTCGCCTGATCAGGCGTCGTCGACGTTCACCGTCACGCGGTGCTCGCTGGACCGCCAGTTCGGCACCGTGAGCACGTCGAGCCCGCCGCCGCGGTGACCGACCGCGATCGACACGAGACCGAGGTGCGCCGGTGCGGCCGGGATGAACACGTCCATGCCGGTGATGAAGGTCTGCGCGAAGAACTCCGGCAGCGGGGCGCTGAGGTCGGTGACGCGGTCGCTGCCGTCGTCGAACGCGAAGATGGCGATGGCCCTCTTGGCGCGGGGCGTGTTCGCCGCGTTCAGGACGCTGCGGCCGTTGATCCAGAGCTTGTCACCGGCCTCGCCCTGGTCGCCCCACCACTCCTTCTGGCGCTGGATGGTCAGCGCCGTGTGCCGGTCGCTGGTGTCCACGAGCGCGCCGAGGCCCTCGCCGGGCGGGCTGGTGAGCAGTCGCACGAACGAGTCGGACCGCAGGAACGGCGCGAAGTAGAAGTGGTGGGTCGCCGCCCCGGCGCGGACGACCGCGAACTCGTAGCGGGCCGTGGCGAGCACCGGGAACGGACCGAACGAGCCGTCGCCGGTCAGGGGCACCCGGTGCGCGGGCCGGTGTGTCAGGCGGCCCCCGGTCAGCGGGTTGACCGGCCAGACCTCGAGCGTCGCGTCGGTGACGCCCGCGTTGCTCGGGAAGAGCACCGCTCGGCCGGAGACCCGGGCGGTGCCCAGGATCTGGGGCACGATCTGCGTCGTGCGCGGCGCGGCGCCCCGCAGGAACCGGAAGATCTCGTCAAACGACTCCCGTGAGGACACCGTCTGCGTGTGGGACTGGTCCGGGAAGTGGACGTTCCTCGCGCCCACGATGGCCCGGGCCGGGTCGCCCTCGCCCCAGATGGCGAGCGTGGGCACGCCACCGGGAGGCGACGCCGCGGTGCGCCCGTCGAGGTTGACGTAGTGCGCGACCCGTGCCGCCCGCGCGGGCGAACTGGTGAGGTAGCCCTGCACGACGAACGTGCCGAGGGAGTGCCCGAGCAGGTCCACCCCGTCGGCGCCGGTCGCCGCCAGCAGCCGGGAGATCCGCGCGTCGAGCCCCGCGTAGATCTGGGGCAGGATCGTGGCGACGTTCGGCGAGTCGTACTCGTGCGCCTCGATGATGTCGATCGGGTAGCCGTTGCTGGCCAGGCGCTTGGCCTGGGTCTGGAACTGCGACGCCGAGCCGGCGCTGCCGTGCACGAAGATCACCGGCCGGTACGACGGCTGGGCGGGGGACGCCCCGGCGGGGGACGGAACGGCGGTGACGGACAGGCCGGCCGCGAGTGCGCCCCCCACCAGCAGGGCGAGCAGCCTTCGACGAGACGTGCGCATCGATCCTCCGGAAGTGGCGGACACATTTCTGCACTGATAGCGCAAGTATCGTCTCAGGCCGATGGCCGCTGGTCCACACCCTCCCCGGGGCCGGTGCCCCCGGAACGTCAGCGGAGCGTGGCGTACGCCAGCGGCAGCGCGCTGGCCTGGCCCTCCCACGATCCGGTGAGCCGGTGCCCCGGCAGGATCACCTGCTCGCCCAGCCGGCGTACCACGGTCAGGTCGACGGGGCCGGCGGCGATGCGGGTCGGGTCGCCGTCCTCGACCCGGTCGACGGCGCCGACGGGCGGGACGTCGACCGGCTGGGCGCCGTCGGTGCCGATCGCCATGCTCGGCGCCCGGTACTCCCGCCGGCCGTCCACCTCGAAGTACTCCTCGGCCTGGCCCGTGCCGGCGAGCACGGCCTGCGCCAGCGCCGCCGCGTACACGGGGTCGGCGCAGGCGTCGTACACCCAGCGCCGGCCCAGCACCGAGTGCTCGCAGGTGCCGACGAGCCACGCCTCGGCGGCGTCCAGCGGCGCGGCGCGGTAGGTCAGCGGCACCTGGTGGACCGGTCCGGACCCCGCGCGCACCAGCATGGTCTCGATCCCGACCTCGCCGGCCGGGTCGTCGAAGCGGTACGCCGCGACGCGCGCCAGGTCGGCGCCGGCCTCGCCCTGGAACCAGGAGCGCTCGGGCAGCCAGGCGGCCAGCAGTTCGATCTTCGAGGGGCGTACGTCCGCACGGTGCAGCAGAGCCATACGCCGGATCATAGGGGGCCTCGCCCCGGCCGTCGATCATGCACGTGTGGTGCCGGAGACATGCGTCTTCGTCGGGTTTGCACCCCACCACAACTGCATGATCGACGCCGGGGGAGAGGGGCTTACGGCCTCCCGAGCCCCAGGCTCATCGTCCTGGTGAGCGTCGCGTTGTCGTCGTCGCCGTCCAACGACCAGGCCATCGCCCCGCCGAGGCCGGCCCGCCGGATGTACAGCGTCTTCTGCAGCACGACCGCCGGATCGTCGTACGTCCAGAACGTCGTGCCGTCGAACAACCAGGCGTGCCCGGAGAGGAGGTCGCGGTGGACGGCGAAGCCGTTGCCGGCCAGCGTCTTGAGCTTCCGGTAGTCCTCGTACCCGGCCTCGAAGGTGGCCGGAGCGGGCCCGGTCGCGGGCTTGAACAGGCCGTTCCCGCCGCCGGTGACGCCGGTCCAACCCCGGCCGTAGTAGGGGATGCCGAGGACCAGCTTCCCGCGCGGCGCCCCGCGGGCGATCCAGCCGTCGACGGCCACCTCGGCGGAGAAGTCCGGGTCGTCGGGCGCCCCGGCGGGCACCCGCAGCGCCGACTGCTGGTTGGTCACCGCGTCCCAGGAGCCGTGGAAGTCGTAGCCCTGCACGGTGGCGAAGTCGAGGTACCGGAAGATCTTCCGCCCCTCGTACCCGGCGTCCATGGCCGCCGGGTTGGCCGGCAGGAAGGCGGTGAGCGCGTAGTGCGTGCGGGTCGTCCGGCCGTACGCGTCGAGCTGCCGGCGGAACTCGGCGAGCAGCTTGGTGAAGTTCTCCCGGTCCTCCGGCCGGACCACGTTGCCCGGCTCACCCGGCCAGTTCGGCCACTCCCAGTCCAGGTCGATGCCGTCGAAGACCCCGGCGGCCGAGCCCGGGCCGCCGCTGCCGCCGTCCAGGACCGGGAGGTTGCCCTTCAGGTAGAGGTCGATGCAGGAGGCGACGAACGCCTTGCGGGACGCGTCGGTGCGTGCGGCGTTCGAGAAGTACGTCGACCAGCTCCAACCTCCCAGCGAGATCAGCACCTTGAGGTCGGGATGCCGGGCCTTGAGCTTGGCGAGCTGGCCGAGGTTGCCGTTGAGCGGCTCGCCCCAGGCGTCGGCGACCCCGTCCACGCTCTCCTCGGCCGGGACGGGCCGCTGGTAGTCGGCCCAGGCGTCGCCCTCGCCCGGCCCGCCGTCCACATAGCAGCGGCCGTCCTCGCTGACGTTGCCGAAGGCGTAGTTGACGTGGGTGAGGCGGCTCGCCGCACCGGAGGTGTCGAGCTTCTTGACGGGGAACGCCCGGTCGTAGATGCCCCACTGGGTGAAGTAGCCGACCCGGAGGTAACCGGCGCGGCGGTCGGCGCCGCCGGCGCTCGCGGCGGTGGGTGGCGCGGCGGTGACGAGGAGGGTCGCCAGGGCGACGAGAGCGGTGAGACGGCGGTGACGGAACGGTCGCATCGGCACTCCCACGAGGGATGAGCGGAATTAGTAAAGAGACCTTTCTGATCGATGAAGCTAAGGGGATCACTGTCTGCGGTCAAGAGCTGACCCGGGACGGTCCGCGTGGCGCACGGGCGGGCGGCGGGCGGCCGACCCCGCTAGGCTCTGGGCCCATGTCGGGACGGTCGGCCAGAATGTCCGGTCTTTTCGCGTTCGGCCTGCTGATCCTGGCGTGCCTGGGCTGCGTCACCAGGCGGCTGTCGGTCTGGGCGGCCCTCGGCGTCGCCGCCGTGGCGGTCGGTTGCGGGATCGTCTGGCTGGCCTCCGCCGTCCGGCGGGCGCTCGCGGCGCGGGGTCCCGCTCAGGCGGCCGCGACGGCCTACCTGGACGCGCTCGTGGCGGGCGACGTCGCGGTGGCGTACGGGATGCTCACGGCCGACCAGCGGGAGCGGACCGACCCGGCGGAGTACGCCGAGCGGCACGGCGGCGAGCGGGCCCTGACCGGCTACACGATCGACGGCACGACCGTCGTCACCGGCGGCGGCTTCCGCGCCGAGGTGCGTGGGCAGGTCCGGCTGGCCGCCGGCGACTCCGCGCCGCTGTCCATGCGACTGCTGCCCGAAGCCGACGGCCGGTGGCGGGTCGCCGACTGGCGCACCGGCCCGCACTGGTAGCGGCCGTGGCGGCCGGCGGGCCCTGAGCGAGACGGGATTCAGCCCGCCGCGACACCGGGCGACCCGCGGCGCGGGACGGCCCGGTCACGCAGCGGGCCGCTCGGTGGTGCGGGCGCTGCCGGGATGCGGCGGGGGCAGCACCCGCAGCGCCGGCGCCGGATGGTCGTCCCCGGCGTCCAGCCGCCAGCCGGGCCGGTCCGCGCGTCCGTGGCTCGGAGGGCCACCCGGGCGCAGCCGGGGACGGGACAGCGCGACGACGATCGCGTATCCGGCGAGCAGGAAGGCGTGGCTGACCAGCCGGGTCGGCTCGACCCGGCCCGTCACGAGGTCGTTCACCGACAGCAGGACGAGGGTGCCGACGAACGCGCTCAGCATCGGCAGCAGGCCGGTCGACGGGGTGCGGCGCGCGGCCACGAACAGGAAACCGGCGCCGATCGCGACGTTCCACGCGGCCGCCTCGTGCCAGAGATGCCCGGCGGAGAGGATCCCCTCGCCCGCCGCGTGGTCGTGGGTGGCGCCCGGACCCCGCCCGATCTGGGCGAGGCCGAGGGCCAGTTGCAGGGCGCCGATGAGACCCAGCACGGCGCGCAGTCCGACGACGACCCGGGCGCGGCGCCGGGAGGCGCGGGGCGCCGGCAGGGCAGCCAGGATCGCGGTGGTCAGGTCGGAGGTGGGCGCCGCCAGGGACAGGCGTGCCCGGCGGGTGACCGCGGCGGCCCGGTCGAGCCACCGTCGGCAGTCGGCGCACGTGCTCAGGTGCTCGTCGGCCCCGGCCCGTTCCGCGTGGGTCTCCTCGCCGTCGAGCTGCGCCGACAGGACCTCACGCCAGTGCTCGCACTCCATGTAACGGTAGTCGCCCGACGGGGGCCTGCGGTTCCCGCGACTTTCCGTGAGGTCCCGTCGTTCCCGCTGGTCACGACCCGCTGATGATCAACCGGCCCGCCCGGGCAGGGAGGCGGCACGACCACCCAGGGCGACGACCAGGTCCTCCCGGGCCCGGGCGACCCGGGACCGGATCGTGCCGATCGGGCAGCCGCAGACCTCGGCCGCCTCCGCGTACGACAAGCCGACGAGCTGGGTGGCGACGAACGCCTCCCGCCGGTCGCGGTCGATCGTCAGCAGGACCCGCTCCAGGGCGACCAGGCCCTCGAACCCGCCGTCGCGGTCCGGCACGTCCAGACGCTCGGACAGGGCGACGGTGCGCGGCCGGGACGTGGCGGCCCGGATGTGGTCGACCACGACGCGGCGCGCGATGCCGAGCAGCCACGTCAGCGCCGAGGAGCGTGCGGCGAACGACGGCAACGACCGCATCGCCCGCAGGTACGTCTCCTGCGTCAGGTCGTCGGCGTCCCCGGGGCCCGTCAGGTGGCCGACGAACCGCCACACCTGGTGCTGGGTCGCCTGGATGAACCGGGTCGCGGCGTCCCGGTCACCCTTGCCGGCCGCCAGCGCCCAGGCCGTGACCTCGGCGTCCCGGCCACTCACCGGCGGTTCCCGCCGGGCCGGCCGAGGGAAGGGCACGCGCCGGGAGGTCCCGGGGGTCGCGTCGCATCGATCGCTCGCATGCTCGGTAGTCGTCCCGGGACCCGGGAAAGTTCCCGGCGCCCGTCGCTTCGATATCCCTGGATGGATTGGCGAGCGGTGGCCGGCCGTTCAGGAGAGCATCGCCGGGAAGGATCAGCGCGGGAGGTGAGGGACGTGGTCGACGGGGGCAGCCGGCCGAGGCTGTGTCAGGTGGTGCTCGACGCCACCGACGTACGGGGCCTGGCCGAGTTCTACCGGTCCCTGCTGGGCCTGGTCTACCGGCCCGGCGACGAGCCGCCGGAGGCGGGTCAGGCGGACGCGACCGACTGGCTGGTGCTGAGGACGCCGGACGGGACCCCGCAGCTGGCCTTCCAGCAGGTCGACGAGCTGCCGGAGGCGACCTGGCCCGAGGGCCCGGTGCCGCAGCAGCTGCACCTGGACCTCACGGTGACGTCGGTGGCGGACCTGCGGGTGCAGCACGAGCGGGTCCTCCGCCTCGGCGGCCGGTTGCTGCGCGACCGCATCGACGACCCCGCCGAGCCGCTGCGCGTGTACGCCGACCCGGCCGGCCACCCGTTCTGCGTCTTCGTCGGCTAGGCCGGCGGCGCCCGGCCCGGCTAGCCTGCGGCGCCCGCCCGCCCGCCCGCCCGCCCGGCGGCCCCGCCCGGCTAGGCCGGCGGCGCGCGGCCCGGCCACGCCGACGGCGCCCGGCCCGGGCGCCGCCGGTCAGCGGTGCTCGCGGATCCGGTCCCAGGTGCTGGGCGGATCGAGCGCCGCGCCGGCCGCCAGCGTGGCGCTGACGGGCTCGCCCTCGCCGGTCACCGCGCTCACCTGGCCGTGTTCGCGGCCGGCCGGCAGCTGCGCCGGCACGGTCGGCACCTCCACGTCCAGCCGCACCGGCAGCCCCGGCCAGCCCAGGACGGCCACGTCGGTCGAGGCGTCGAGGGTGGTGGCCGCGCCGAGCGGGCCGCGTACGGTGGCGACCTGGTCACCGGCCCGCACGACCTGGTGCACCCGGATCGCGGCCGCGGCGGCGCGTACGAGGGGCCGGGTCACCCGGAACACCCGGTCCAGTTGCACCGGGGTGTCGGCGCCGGGCTGCCCCAGGACGGCGCCCACGATCGTGACCTTCCGGCCGCCCACCGTCACGACGGCGGCGAAGGCGAGGCATCCGCCCGCCTCGTCGGTGGACCCGGTCTTGATGCCCACCACGCCGTCCCGCCCGACCAGCTCGTTGTAGTTCTTGACCTTCCCGGCGACCGGCAGGGTGGCCGTCTTCTGCGCCACGATCTCCGCGAACGCCGGCAGCTCCATCGCCGTGCGCGCCAGCGTCACCTGGTCCACCGCCGTGCTCACGGTGCCCGGGTCGAGCCCGGCCGGGTCGGTGTACCGGGTGCCCGTCATGCCGAGCGACGCTGCCGTCTCGTTCATCTTGGCGACGAACGCCTCCACGCTGCCCGCGTCCCAGGCCGCGAGGATCCGCGCCATGTTGTTCGCCGAGGGCAGCAGCACCGCCTGGAGCGCCTGACGCTCGGTGAACCTGGCGCCCGCGACGACCGGCACGAGCGACTCGCCGCGCGCCCGTTCCGCCGGGTACGCGGCCGCCTGCGCCGCGCTCACGGTGAGGGAGGGCCCCGGCTCGCCCCGGTCGAGGGGATGCGCCGTGAGGATGACGTACGCCGTCATCACCTTCGCCACGCTGCCGATCGGCACCGGCTTCTGCTCGCCGGACGTGCCGAGCGACGCCACCCCGGGCACCGCGAGGGCGGCTTGGCCGCTGGTCGGCCACGGCATCGTCGGAGCCTTCCCCGGGATGACGGTCGACGCGGGCAGCGTCCGGGTGACCGTCGGCGCGGGCAGTGGCTGACGCAGCGGTGCCACCGCCACCAGCGCGGCGGCGGCCAGGAGCAGGGTCAGCAGGCCGCTGACGAGCAGCCAGACGCCGCGCGTCCGGCGGGGACTCGGCGGTCGTGGCGCGGGTGGCGCGACCGTCCGGGTCGTGGTGAAGTCCGTCATCGTGTGTCCCCCCGTGGCACCGTCACCGGAGAGTGGCCACGACGTACGCGGCCGCCTCGGCGACGAGCGCCTGATCGTACTCGGCGTCCCTGCCGGCCTTGCTGGACATGATCGCGATGACGAGCGGCGGCGACGCGGGTGGCCACACCACCGCGATGTCGTTGACGGTGCCGTAGTCGCCGGTCCCCGTCTTGTCGGCGACCGTCCAGCCCCGCGGCACGCCGGCCCGGATCCGTCGTGCCCCGGCCTCGGTGGCGTTGCGTTCCATCAGGTCGCGGAGGAAGGCGCGCTTGTCGTCCGGCAGGGCGTCACCCAGCAGCAGCCGCTGGTAGTCGGTGCCGATGGCCCGGGGAGAGGTCGTGTCCCGCGGGTCGCCCGGGGTCGCCTCCACGATGTGCGGCTCGATCCGGTCCATCCGGGTGACCGTGTCCCCGAGTCTCCGTAGGTAGGTCGTCAACGCGGCCGGCCCGCCGAGGTCGCGGAGCAGCAGGTTGCCGGCCGTGCCGTCGCTGTAGCGGACGGCGGCGTCGCACAGCGCGCGGAGCGTCATCCCGGTGCGGACGTGGCGTCTCGTGATGGCGGAGCTGGCCATCAGGTCGGCCTCCGTGTACCTGACGGTCGTGTCCAGACGCGCCAGCGGGCGCCGGTCGAGGACGGCCGCGGCAGCGAGCCCTTTGAACGTCGAACAGAACGCGAACCGTTCGTCCGGTCGGTGGGCGACGGTGTCGCCGGTGCCGGTGGCGAGGCCGTACACCCCGAGGCGCGCGTCGAACCTCCGTTCCAGCTCGGCCAGCCGACGGTGCGGGGCGTCCGTCGGGGTGTCGGAGGCTGGCGCCGCGGAGCGCGACGAGGCGGGGGACGGTGCGCCGGTGGGCGGGGGAGCGGACGTGCCGCCGGTCGTGCACGAGGCCACCGGCGACAGGGCCAGCGCCCCCAGGAGCGTACGGCGGGTGACGGTGAACGGCGTCGTGGTTCGGCTGGTCAAGATCTCCATCGTTGGTTACACGCCTGACCACCCCGCGCAGGTTGCGTGCGGGCCCGTCCGGAGGCGGGGACGAGGGGCACACACCCTCCCCGCGATCTTGCACTTTCTGCCCACGCATTCCGGGCATAACGCGCAATCCACGGGCCAAAACTGCAAGATCGCGGGGAGGGAGGCCGCGTCAGCCGACGGGGTCGATGAGGGTGGTGATGTGGACCGCCGCGGCGAGCGCGTCGCGGTTCCCGGTGCGGGTGTACACCTCGGCGGCCGTGTCGGTGAACTTGATGACATGCTCGTCGCCGTGGCGCATCGCGCGGTCGACGACGTCGGCGGCCGCGTCCGGCCCCTCGGGGACGTCGGTGACGCGGGACGTCATGGGCCCCGCCGGTGGAGCGTAGGCGGCGGTGATGGCCGCCGCGGTCGTCCACATCGCGGTCAGGCTCGGCACCCACAGGTCGCGGGGGAGCGCGGGCAGGGTGTGCAGCACCGCGTTCGGCGCGGTCGCGGTGTGCACCAGCAGGACGGGGCTGGCGTGACCGTGGGCGAGGTACCGGACGGTGGCGGCGGTGACGAGGTCGGCCAGTCGGGCGCTGACCTGCTCGGGCCCGGTCGCGGGCCGCAGCGCCGCCACCCCGGCCGGCCACCCGGGCAGGTCGCCGAGCTGCCCGAGCCGCTCGGCGACGCGGCCGTTCTGCACCGGGATGCGGCCCAGCGCGTCCAGCGCCGTGCCTGGGTCGAGGTGCCCGGCGGGGTGTGCGGACGCCGGGACGGACTGGTAGCGGGCGGCCCAGAAGGCCAGTCCGTGGGCCAGTTCGTGCAGTGTCTCCGGGTTCTCCGCGCCGGCGAGCAAGGCGCGCACCGCGTGCCCGACGCGGATGACGCCGTGGGTGGTGCCGGCCAGGACGCCCGGCAGCAGGCGTGGCCACCACGTGGCCAGCACGTCCCGCCACGGGGCCGCGGCGAGCTGCCGCGTGAAGTACGCGGTCCAGTCGGCGACGCGGCGGCCGTCGCCGAGCGCCTCCGGCCAGTCGCGTTCGCCGATCGCGCTCGTCGAGCCGGGCAGGTCGTCGAGGCGGCTCCGGTACCGGTCCACCCAGCGGTCCACCTGCGCCGCGTAGCCGCGCCGGATCATCACCTCCACCGCCATCGGGCCGTGGTTGGTGAGCTGGTCCTCGCCCCACTCGGGCCCGCTGCGGTGCAGCCTCGCGTACGCCTCACTGAGCACTCCGGCCGGCATCGGGTACCTCCATCTCGTGATCGGGTCGCGGTCCAGCATGTCCGCGTGGACCCTCCCGGCACATCCGTGCTCACCACGGAACTTCCACCGTGGAGGGTGACTGGGTGAGGATGGCGCACGTGACAGGCAGCCACGGCACGCCGAGGATCTCCCGGCGGGAGGCCGACGTGCTCGCCGCCCTGGGCGAGCGGCTGACCAACGCCGAGATCGCGGCGAAGCTGTTCATCTCCGTACGCACCGTGGAGAGCCACGTCTCCTCGCTGCTGCGCAAATTCGCCGTCGCGGACCGGCTGGCGTTGGCCGGCGTCGCCCGCGCCCGTACGTCGGCGACCGCCGCTCTGCCCGGCCTGCCGGTCCCGAGGACCAGCTTCATCGGCCGCGCCCACGAACGCGACGCGCTCCTCACCGCGCTCGACACCGCCCGCCTGGTCACGTTGGTGGGCCCCGGCGGCGTCGGCAAGACGCGACTGGCGATCGAGGTGAGCGGCGCCATCCACATCCACGGCGGCTTCGTCGACCTCGTACCGGTCCGCCCCGGGTACGTCGTGCAGGCCGTCGCGACGCGGCTGGGGCTCCGCGAAGGACCGGAACGGCCGCTCCTCGACGCCGTCGTCGAGCACCTGGGCCACCGGCCGGCGCTGCTCGTCCTGGACAACTGTGAGCACCTCGTCGACACGGTGGCCGGGTTCGTCGACCGGGTGCTGGCCGCGTGCCCCGGGACGACCGTGCTGGCCACGAGCCGGCAGCGGCTCGGCCTGCCCGGCGAGCGGAGCGTGACGGTCGGGCCGCTCGCGCTGGCATCCGACGCCGAGCGGCTGTTCCGGGAACGGGCGGCGGCCGTCGACCCGGAGCTCGTCGCCGAACCCGCCGCCGTGGCGGACATCTGCGCCCGGCTCGACGGCATCCCGCTGGCCATCGAGCTCGCGGCCGCGCGTACGGCGTCCCTCGGCGTCGACACCCTGCGCGCCGCCCTGACCGACAGCCTGCGGGTGCTCGACGGCGGCCGGGGCCACGACCAGCGGCACCACTCCCTGCGCGCGGTCCTGGACTGGAGCCACGACCTGCTGCACCCGGCCGAGCGGGACATGTTCCGGCGCTTGTCGGTGTTCCGCGGCGGATTCGACCTGGCCGCGGCGACCGCTGTCGCCGTACCCGCCGACGCCCCGCCCGCGGGCGCCGCCGCGTCCGTCGCCGACGTGCTCGGCCGACTCGCCGACCGGAGCCTCATGGTCCGCTACGGCGGCGCGACCAGCCGGTGGCGGATGCTGGAGACGATCCGCGCGTACGCGGCCGCGAAGCTGGCCGCGAGCGGCGACGAGGCCGCCGTGCGTCGCGGCTACCTGCGGTGGGCCGCGCGGACCGCGACCGCCCTCGCCGACCGCGTCGCGCTGAGCGGCGACGCGTGGACCGACGAGTTCGACGGTGTCGCCGACGACCTGCGGTCCGCGCTGGCCACCGCGCCGGCCGGGCCGGACGAGGTGGCGCACCGCCTCGCCCGTGCGCTCGGCGAACTCACGTACGCCCGCCGGTTCCTCCGCGAATCCGTGACCCACTTCCGCCGGGCCGCCGACCACGCGCCGGCGGCGACCGCGGCGGCCGACCTGCTCGTCGCGTCCGACGCGGTCTACACCGTCGACCGCGCGAGCGTCGCGTTCGACCTGCTGCTGCAGGCGGCCGAGCGCGCACGGGAGGCCGGTGACCGCCGTGGCGAGGCGGTCACGCTCGCCCGCGCCGTGGTCACGGTCCACCGGTTTTCCGCCGGCTTCACCCGCCCGGTGCCGCCTGACCGCGTCCGTCAGTTGCTCGGCGACGCGCGGGCGGCCGCCGGCGGCGGCGGTGACGCACGGGCGGCTGCCGACGGCGGTGACGCGCTCGTGGCCGCCCACCTGGCCGCCGCCGAGGCGTGGAGCGCCGGGGTCACGCCGACCGGAGCCGCCCTGGCCGAACGTGCCGTCGCGATGGCCGACGCCGTCGGGGACGAGGTGCTCGTCAGCGGCGCGCTCGACCTGGCGGGCACGCTGGCGGCACGGGCCGGCCGGCTCCGGGAGGCGCACCGCATCGCACGTCAGCGGCTCGACCTGCTGCCGCTGATGCCCCGGCACCGGCCCGAATGCGCAGCGGAGGTGCTCGACATCTGCCACGTCGCGTGGCTGTGCGCGTTCGCCGCCGGGGACCTTCCGGCGGCGCTGGACACCGCCGAGACGATCGCCGCCGACGAGGTGCTCGGCGCGCACCCCTACCGGGCCGCCAGCAAGCTCGTGCCCACCCTCGTGATGGTCGGCCGCTTCGACGAGGCGCTCGACCACGCCCGCGGCATGTGGCACGCCTGGGAGGCCGCGGGTTGCCCGACCGCGGCGTGGATGGCCCCGGCCGCCTCCGCGGCCGCCCTCGCCCACGGCCTGCGCCACGACCCCGAGGGCCACCGGCAGTGGCGGGCCCGCGCCGTGCGCGCCACGGGCGTGACCAACCCGGCCCTGGCGCGTGGCAACGACTCCTTCGCCTCCTTCGTCGACGTGCGCGTCGCCGCGCACGCCGGTCGGTTCACCGACGCCGCCGCGCTGGTCGAGCGGGCCTCCGCCGACTTTCCACCGGGCCGGCACGAGACGTACGCGCGCGCCGCGGCCGCCGAACTCGCCGTGCTCGCGGGCCTTCCCGACGCGGACGACCGGCTCGCCGACGCCGCCGCGGCGGGCGACGAGAACGAATGGGCGGCCGCCTGCCTGGCCCGGGCGCGGGGCCGGCGGCACGGCGACCGCGACTCGCTCGTCGCGGCGGCGCGGGGCTTCGCGCGTGTGGGCGCCCGTTTCGAACGCGCCGTCACCCTGCTGCTCCTGCCCGACCAGGCCGCGCAGGGCCGCGTCGAGCTCGAGGACCTGAGCGTCCCCGGCCCCGTCGGATAATGGCCCGATGGTCACCGAGTTCCCGGAACCCACCGCCCCGGCCACCGGACGCGGCGAGGTGTTCCTGCGCTACCTCGACTACTTCCGGGAGACCGTGGTGGCGAAGGTGTCCGCGCTGGCCGAGGGCGAGGTGCGCCGGAGCATCCTGCCGTCCGGATGGACCCCGCTGGAACTGGTGAAACACCTGCGCCACGTCGAACTCCGCTGGATCGAGTGGGGGTTCGAGGGGCGCGACGTCGGCGATCCGTGGGCCGACCGGCGCGGCGACCGGTGGTACGTCGCGCCGGAGGAGACCCGCGAGGACCTGCTGGCGGCGCTCCGGGCGCAGGGCGCGCACACCCGGGCCGTGGTGGAGGGCACCGACCTCGCCGCCGTGGGAGCGCCGGGCGAGCGGTGGGAAGGCGCCGAGCCGGCGTCGCTGGAGCGGGTGCTGTTCCACCTGCTCCAGGAGTACGCCCGCCATCTCGGGCACCTGGACATCGTCGCCGAGCTGGCGGGCGGGCCGGTCGGGGAGTGACCGCTCACCACGCGAGGGCGGCCCGCAGGATGGCGTCGCGCACCCGGGTCGCGTCCGGGCCCAGCGCGGAGGTCGCCCGCGTGGCGATGAAGCCCGTGTTGATGGGTGGGTCCTCGGGGTCGAGCAGGGTGACGAGGACGCCGCTGCGCAGTTCGTCGGCGCAGAGGTAGCGCGGGAGGACGGTCACGCCCGCGCCTCCCACGGCAGCGGCCAGCACGCCGCGGAGATCGGGCACCACCAGGGCGGGTGGAACGGTCAGGCGCTGGCGGAAGACGTGCCGCCAGTAGCGGCGGAGGATCGGCAGGTCCTCCGCGTACGCGATCAGCGGTACGCCGTCGAGGGCGGCCGGATCCTCCGCGCCCAACGGACCCACGCGGTCACGCCAGGCCGGTGCCGCCACCAGGACGAACTCCTCGTCCATGAGCGGTGTGGCCAGGACGGACCGCCCGCGCGGCCGGACCGCGGACAGGACGAGATCGAAACGTCCCGCGCGGAGCCCGTCGAGCAGGTCGTCGGCGAGCCCGTGGGTGACGCGCAACCGTACGCCGCCGGCGACCAGCGGTGCGAGGGCCGGCAGGACCCGGACGGCCAGCATCTCCGCGGGCCCGCCGAGGTGCACCGGCTCGCTGGGCGTCGCCGCGTCACGGTCCGCCACCACGGCGAGTTCGTCCATCGGCCCCGCGATCCGGGCCGCCAGGTCGGTGGCGACGGCGGTGGGGGTCACGCCGCGCGGCAGGCGCTCGAACAGTTGGCGGTCCAACTGCTGTTCGAGTGCGCGGATCTGGCCGGTCACCGTCGGCTGGGCCAGCCCCAGACGGCGGGCCGCCTCGCTGAGGGACCCCGCCCGGTAGACGGCCAGGAAGGTGCGCAACTGGGTGAGGTCCAGCGGCCTGGCGGGGACCGGGCCATCGGAATTCCTGGCGAGCATGCCAGCAATCCTATTGGTTATCCGAGTGCACACCGACCTACCGTCGAGCCCGTAAACCGGCGCGTACGCCCTCGCGCCGGCCCTCATTCCCTGGCCGTGAACGGCCGGGACGGACCGATGGAGCACCCGACGTGGCAAAGATCCTGTTCGTGATGACCGGTGCCGACCACTGGACGCTGGCCGACGGGGAGCGGCATCCCACTGGCTTCTGGGCGGAGGAGTTCGCGGCCCCGTACCGCGCGCTCACCCGGGCCGGGCACGAGGTGACGGTGGCGACCCCCGGCGGTGTGGTCCCGACCGTCGACCGGGTCAGCCTGGCCCCGGAGGTCAACGGCGGCCCGGACGGCGCCGACGCGGTGGCCGCGCTGCTCGACGACGCCGCGGAGCTGCGGCGGCCGGTCGCCCTGGCCGACGTCGACCCCGCCGACTACGCGGCGGTCTTCTACCCCGGCGGGCACGGCCCGATGGAGGACCTGTCCGCCGACGCCGAGTCGGCCCGTGTGATCACCACGACCCTGGAGTCCGGCAAGCCTCTCGCGCTGGTGTGCCACGGCGTGGCGGCGCTGCTGGCGACCGAGCGCCCCGACGGCGTCTCGCCGCTGCGCGGCTACCGGGTCACCGGGTTCACCCGTGCCGAGGAGAGCCGCACCGGGCTGGCCGACCGGGCCCGCTGGCTGCTCCAGGACCGGCTCGTCGCGCTCGGCGCGCACTTCAGCGAGGCCCCGCCGTGGTCGTCGTACGTCGTGGCCGACCGCAACCTGCTGACCGGCCAGAACCCCGGTTCGTCCGCCGAGCTGGCCGCCACCCTGCTGGAGCGGCTCGGCGCGGCCTGATCGCGGCCGACCGTCAGCACCCACCCACGAGGACACCGACATGGCACTGATCCTGATCACCGGAGCCTCCGACGGACTGGGCCGGGCCCTGGCCGAGGACCTCGCGGCCACCGGCCGGCACCGGCTCCTGCTCCACGGGCGCGACGCCGACCGGCTCGCGGAGGTCGCGGACGCGA
This sequence comes from Micromonospora costi, assembly GCF_003626655.1. GTDB lineage: Bacteria > Actinomycetota > Actinomycetes > Mycobacteriales > Micromonosporaceae > Micromonospora > Micromonospora costi. The sequence goes on along the minus strand of NZ_RBAN01000001.1, from coordinate 564,649 downwards.
CCGGCGGCACCACCCTGTCCGCCGACCTCTCCTCACTCGCCGAGGTCACGCGCCTCGCCGCGCGCGTCGCGCACGCCCACGACCGGCTGGACGTCCTCGTCAACAACGCCGGCGTCGGCTTCCGCGCGGACGGGGCCGCGCGGCAGCTCTCCCGTGACGGGTACGAACTGCGGCTCGCCGTCAACTACCTGGCTCCGGTGCTGCTGACCCGGGAGCTGCTTCCCCTGCTGCGCCGGTCGCCGGCCGCGCGCGTGGTCAACGTCGCCTCGATCGGTCAGCAGCCGATCGACTTCGACGACCCGCAGTTCACCCGCGACTTCCGGGAACCGGCCGCCTACAGCCGAGCCAAGCTCGCGCTGATCTGCCACACCATCGACCTGGCCGATGAACTCGCCGGCAGCGGCATCACCGTGAACAGCGTCCACCCGGCGTCGTACATGCCGACGGCCATGTCCCGGCGGGCCGGCGTGGCGGTCGTCGACTCCCTGGAGAAGGGGGCGTCCGCCGTCCGGCGGCTGGTCGACGGTGCCGACGTCGCGGGGGTGACCGGGCGCTACTTCGACAGCGACCGCGAGGCGCGGGCCGCTGAGGAGGCCTACGACGCCGGCTACCGCTGGCGACTGCGCGACCTGACGCGCGACCTGCTAGCCGGTTTCTGACGCGGCGGGTGCCCGCGGGCCGGCCCGCGGGCACCCGCATCGTTTGCTGATACGGCAAGAATTCTTGTCGTCAGGATTCCCTGCGGTGACAGTTGGCCGCCGCGGCCGACCGGCGACGTCCCGGACGTCGCGCAGATCATCGCCGGGCTCCGGGCGTCCCCGACGGACGGGCGCGGACCGGTCGCCCGGTCGCGCCCGAGCGGGTCGTCAGACGCCACCCTGCACCGAGAGGCAACCATCATGGACCTGTTCACGCCCACGTCGCTGGGCGCCCTGCACCTGGACAACCGCCTCGTCCTGGCACCCATGACCCGGCGCCGCGCCGATGCGGCCGGGATGCCCACCGACCTCCAGGCCACCTACTACGCGCAGCGCGCCGGCTTCGGGCTGGTCGTCACCGAAGGCGTGTACCCCAGCCACGAGTCGCGCGCGTATCCCCACCAGCCAGGCATCGTCACGCCCCGGCACGTCGACGGGTGGCGACGCGTCGCCGACGCGGTCCACGCCGAGGGCGGCACGATCGTGATGCAGCTCATGCACGCCGGACGGGTTTCGCACACCAGCATCACCGGGACCCGGCGCGTGGTCGCACCGAGCGCGGTCGCGGTCACCGGCGACGTCCACGCCGCACACGGCAAGCTGCCCTATCCCATCCCGCACGCCCTCCTGGAGTCCGAGCTGCCCACCGTGCGCGCCGAATTCGTGGCCGCCGCCCAGCGGGCCGTGGACGCCGGGCTCGACGGCATCGAGCTGCACGGCGCCAACGGATACCTGCTGCACCAGTTCCTCGCGCCCAGCGCGAATCGCCGCCCGGACGGGTACGGCGGGAGCCCGCAGGCCCGGGCGCGTTTCGTCGTCGAGGTCGCGTCGGCCGTGGCCGGGCAGATCGGCGGATCCCGTGTCGGCCTCCGACTCTCGCCGGCCGTCAACATCCAGGACGCCCTGGAGACCGACCCCGCGGACGTACGCGCGACCTACCGGGCGCTCGCCGACGGCCTCGCGCCTCTGGGCCTCGCCTACCTCAGCGTCGTCCATCCCCAGCCGGAGGACGCGCTCGTGCAGGAGCTGCGCGCCCGCACGGGTGTGCCGCTCGTCGTGAACACGGGCTTCTCCGTGGCGAGCACCCGCGACCGGGCGACGGCGATCGTCGCCCGCGGCGTCGCCGACGCGGTCGCGGTCGGACGCCCGGCGATCGCGAACCCGGATCTGGTCGCGCGCTGGCGCGACGACCTGCCGGAAGCCGAGCCGGACCCGGTGACCTTCTACACCGGGGGACCGGTCGGCTACACCGACTACCCGGCCTACCGCCGGACGGCACCGGCCTGACGCCCGGCCGGCGGCGAGCCGGCCACCGGATCGGTCAGCTCCCGCAGCGCCTCGGCGGTGGCCCGGTCGGCGGGGAAGAACGCCTCGATGGCGAGGCCGGCCACCGTGACGTCGAGGGGAGTGCCGAACACCGTGGTGGTGCTCAGGAAGGCCAGGTCCCGGTCGCCGTACCGGTAGCGCAGCGGGACGACCACCGCGCCCGCCCCCGCCGGCCCCTCCTCCCCGCCGGGATAGCCGCGCAGCTCGTCGTACAGGTCGTGGAGCGCCGCGTCGTTGCTGGCCGCCACCTGCTCGCGGAGCCGGTGCAGCAGGTGCCCCCGCCACTGGGCAAGGTTGCGGATGCGGGGCGCCATGCCCTCGGGGTGCAGGCTGAGCCGCAGCACGTTGACCGGTCCGGAGAGCAGGTGGGCCGCGGCCCCGGCGGTGAGCAGCCCGACGGCGGCGTTGGCCTCGACCAGCTGCCAGTGCCGGTCGACGAGCAGCGCGGGGAAGGGGCCGTGCCCGTGCAGGATCTGCCGGGCCGCGTCGCGTACCGGCGCCAGCTCGGGACCGTCCAGATCGTGCCGGGTGTACGCGGGCGCGTAACCGCCGGCGAGCAGCAGCGTGTTGCGGTCGGCGAGCGGCACGTCCAGGTGCTCCGCGAGCCGGAGGATCAGCTCGGTGCTCGGCCGGGACCGGCCGGTCTCCACGAAGCTCAGGTGCCGCGTCGAGATCCCGGTGTCGGCCGACACGTCGAGCTGGCTGAGACGCCGGCGTCGGCGCCAGTCGCGCAGGAGTTCGCCGACCGGCGTCCCGGATCCCGCCACGGTGGTCACGACACCAGACCCTAACGGCCGCCCTCGTACGGCAGCCATTACCTGCGAGGTAATCGACCCGGAGCTGCCCGAGCCGCGACGATCGGATCCGCAGAGGGTGCCACCACCGGCGCCGGAACCCGAGACGGGGAGGAACCATGACGACTTTCGACGAGCTGGCCGGGCGGTACATCGCGATCTGGAACGAGACCGACCCGCGGCAGCGCCGCGCCGCCATCGACGAGCTGTGGACCGCCGACGCCCGGTACGTCGACCCGCTCGGCGTGGCCGAGGGCCGGGAGGAGATCGACCGGTTGGTCGCCGCGGTGCAGGACCAGTTCCCGGGCATGCTCTTCCGCCTGGTCGGGCCCGTCGACGGGCACCACGACCAGCTCCGCTTCACCTGGGAGCTGGGGCAGGCCGGGGCCGAGGCGCCCGTCGTCGGTTTCGACGTGGCGGTGACCGACGGCGACGGGCGGCTGCGCCAGGTCCTCGGCTTCCTGGACCGGGTGCCGGCGGGCGGCCCGGACGCGGACCGGTAGGAGGAGGGCGATGAGCGCGTACGCCCTGGCCCACCTGCGTCGGGCGCCCGTCCACGACGAGGTGCTGGAGTACCTCGAGCGCATCGACGCGACCCTGGCGCCGTTCGGCGGCCGGTTCCTCGTGCACGGCGGGACCGTGGAGGTGCTGGAAGGCGACTGGCCCGGCGACGTCGTGATCCTGGAGTTTCCCGACCTGGCGACCGCCCGCGCCTGGTACGGGTCGCCGGCCTATCAGGAGATCAAGCCCCTGCGTACGAGGCATCTGGCCGGCGACGTCATCCTCGTCGACGGTGTGGAGCCGGCCCACGACTCGTCCCGGATGGCGGCTCGCCTCCGCCGGAACACCGCCCGCTGACCGCCACGGCGGGCGGGGTGCGGCACCCCCACCCCGTCCGCCGCCGGCGGCCGTGGTCAGCTGATGCGCAGGCTCGCGATCCGGTCGTCGCGCAGCTGGAACGTCATGGGGCCGGTGCCGTTGAAGCCGTTGCCGCTGACGGTGAGGGTGACCACGTAGCTGTCGGGGTCGGTGCCGGGCTCGATGCCGACGAGGTCGAAGTGCGACTGCACGCCGATGTTGTCGGTGCGGTCCCAGGAGCGCACACCGTCGTGACCGTGGAACTCGCGGCCCCAGTCGTTGAGGTAGGCGTCGTCGGTGAAGGCGGCGACGAAGGCGTCCGAGTCGCCGCGGTTCGTGGCGTCGATGAAGGAGCGGATCGGGCCGGGGACGTCGGTCGTGGTCATCAATCGTTCTTTCGCTGGTCGTACGCGGTCGGCGGGCAGCCTCCCCGCAGCTCGCGCCGAGCCTAGAACATCGACGGGTGCTCGACGGGCGGAACCTGCACGCGGGCCGCGGGGCCGTGATGATCGACACCAGATCCCCGATGTGGCGGTGTCCGGTGCCTCGGTATACCGCCACATCGGCGAAATCGAGTCGATCATCGAGCCCCTTGGCCGCCCGTAAGGCGCCGGCCTGCTCAGCGCGCGGCCTGGAACGCGCGACCGACCGCCGTGGGCTGGCTGCCCGTACGGAAGAGGCCGGTCTGGTCCTTGTCGGTGGCGGGCAGGCCGAACCAGGCGTACCGGTGCAGCCAGGACAGGCCGCCGAGCATCCGCGTCGCCGCCGTGAGGAACGCGGCCTGCTGGGCCTGACTGGGGAACCGGACGCCGTTCGAGAAGTCGATCAGGGCGAACTCGGTGAGCCAGATCGGCAGGTGGTAGCGGTCGTGGACGGCCTGGAGGTAGGACCTGAGCTGGTTGACGGCGTTGGTGGTCGAGAAGTCGCCGCCGTACCAGTGCAGGGCGATGAAGTCGACCCGATGGCCGCGCGCCTTCGCGCCGGACATGAAGCGGTCGAGCCACTCGCCCGGCCGGTCACCGCCCCAGGCCACCGCCGGGCTGCCCAGCGGAAGGCCGGTCGCCTCCAGCCGCGGCCACAGGTCCAGCGCCTGCTCCACCGTCATGTTCGCCTGGCCGCCCATGTCCGGCTCGTTGAACCCCAGCAGGTAGCGGCCGTTCGCGCGGGCCTGGCGGAGGTTGTCGGCGGTGACGCTCTTCGCGCCCCAGATCATGGGGACGAACTCGGCGCCCTTCGGGCTGGTGACCCCCGGGTGGCCGACGTTCCAGGTGTAGTACCAGCTCGCCGTGGAGGAGGCGAGCGCCTCGCTCACGCCGTCGAAGGTCCAGACGCCGACGCCCTTCCTCTTCGACGTCGAGGCGGGCGCCGGAGCGACGGGGCGGGCCGTGGTCGGCTTCGGGGTCGGCCTGGTCGTCGCCGTCGCGGCCGGTGGCGTCGCCGACGGGGAGGTGATGGCGGGGGTCGGGCCGGGCGGCGTCGTCCCCGGCGGCGCCTCCACCACGGGCGCCGCCGCGGGCGCGGGGGACGCGCCGGTCTGCCGTGTCACGACGAACCCGCCGACCACCAGCACGGCGACCGCGGCGGCCGCCGCGACCGGCCCGAGGACCCCCTTCGCAATGAGCCGGCGCGGCCCGCCGGGGCGTACGGCGTGCGCGTCACCGGGTGCCCCGTCCCGGGCCGGTGGAACGCCGGCCGCCAGGCGCTCGCCGACGCCGGGCGGGACCGGCAGCAGCGGAAGCCCGGCGAGCAGGCGGTCGAGGGGGAGCAGGCCACCGCCGTGGTGGCGGCAGACGACGCACTCGCGTACGTGCCGGGCCAGGCGCTTGCGCCACAGCGGGCCCGGCCGGCCGTCCCACGCCCGGGTGAGGTCCCGCAGGCCCGGGCAGTCGGACCGCAGCGCACGGACCACGGCCCGGGACACCTGCACCTGCTCCTTCATCCGCTGGATCCGGACGGCGGCGTGAGCCTCGGTCAGGCCGAGCGCCGCGGCCAGTTCCGCGCGGTCCAGTTCCCCGGTGGCCTCCAGCCACCAGAGAGCGAGCAGGGTGCGGTCGTCCTCGTCGAGCCAGCGGGTCGCCTCGGCCACCTCGCGGCGCTGGTCGGTCAACCCGAGCCGGAGGATGGTGAGCCCCGCGAAGTCGCCGGCGGGGTCCGCCACCCCGTACGCGACGTCCAGGTCGGCGGTGCGGTCCCGTGCCGTACGACGGTGGTGCTCCCGATCGCGTACCTGGCGGACGGTGATGGCGATCAGCCACGACCGGTACGCGGCCGGGTCCCGCAGATCGCTCAGGTGCCGGACGACGCGGAGCAGCGTCTCCTGGACCACGTCGTCGACGTCGGCGTGCCCCTGGAGCGCCCGCCCGGCGACGTTGTAGACGAGGGGGAGGGACGCCGCCACCAGCGCGTCGAGCGCCCGCGGATCGCCGTCGCGTGCGGCGGTCACCAGCTCGGTGTCGGCTCCACCCCGACCGGTTGCGCGCATCGTGCTCACTCCTTCTCGTGCCCGTACCGCCGCCCCGTGGCGGCGTCGGTGGGACCACCCCTTCCGGAGACCGGCCGGCGCGCCCGGCATAACACTTTCCGCGCTCAGCCCCGGCGGCCCACCACCGCGCCGTTGGCGCCCGGCGCGTCGAACCGTACGGTCCGGACGTCGACGAAGCCGGCGTCGGCGAGCCAGGTGGCGTACTCCGCGCCGGAGTAGTTCCGGCCTCCCTCGGTCTCGACCAGCATGTTCATGCCCATCAGCGCGGCCTCCGGCGGGCCGGTGCGGTCGTCGTCGAGCAGCAGCTCGCAGACGACGATCGCACCGCCGGGTGGCAGCGCGGCATGGCACCGGGCCAGCAGCGCCCGGTTGGTCGGCTCGTCCCAGTCGTGCAGGATCATGCTCAGCAGGACGACGTCGTGTCCGCCGGGCAGCTCCGGGTCGGCGAGGAAGTCGCCGGCGACGCTGCCGATCCGCTCGCCCAGGCCCGCCTCCGCGATCCGCTCGTCGGCCCGTTCGCACACGTGCGGCAGGTCGAGGACGGTCGCCGTGAGGTCGGGCAGGCGCCGGCACAGCTCGATCGGGAAGGCCCCGGCCCCGCCGCCGACGTCGAGCAGCCGCCGGTGGGCGCCGAAGTCGTACGCCTCGGCGAGGGCCCGGGCGGTGAAGCGGGACGTGGAGTACATCGCGTCCCAGAACTGGGCGAGCATGGCCGGGTCGGTGGTGTCGAACATGGACTTCTGGACCTGCGGATCCCAGGTGAGCGGCCGGTCCGTGCGCAGCGCCTCGCCGATGCGGTGCCACGGCAGGTACGTGCGCAGGTCGGAGTAGCGGACCTGCGCGCCGAAGTAGTAGGGGCGGCCCTCGACGAGGAACTGCTCCGCCAGCTCGGAGTTGCGGTAGCCGTCACCGGCCTTCTCGAGCAGGCCGAGGGAGGCGGACGCGGCCAGCAGCATGTCCGTGGGGCGCTCGGCGAGCCCGAACTCGGCGGCCACCTCGTCGGCCGTGGCGGTTCCCGTACGCGACAGCCAGGTGAAGAGGCCCAGCTCGACGCCGACGGCGAGGGTCTTGAACCCCCAGACGCCGGCCACCAGGCGCATGAGGGGAGTGGGAGTGATCATGGCATATGAAAGCATGGATGCCCGGAGCGTCCGATCGCGGCCGCCCCTCCATCATGGACGGTGGTGCGCATCGATATGCCTGGTTCGTTCTCGCGGGCCGTGGGCGGGTGCCGGCGCCGGTACCCTTCCCCACGTCGGCCGGTGCCCGTGCCGGCTGGACGCCGGGAGCGGGGGAGAAACATCGTGACAGGGAGACGTGCGCGCGTCCGGGGCGGCGCTCTGCTGGTGGGCGGGTTGACCGCCGTCCTGCTCGCCGGAGGCACCGCGTCGGCGGTCTCCGGCGGCGAGGAGGTCCCCGACGGAGGCTTCCCATTCACCGCCAAGGTGAGCTTCGGCGACGTGCGCAGCTGCACCGGGGCGCTCGTCGCCAGCCGCTGGGTCGTCACCGCGAAGACCTGCTTCACCGACGGCACGACGCCGGTCACCGAGGGCGCGCCGGGCCGGCCCGCGAGCGTGCTGGTGGGGCGGACGAACCTCGCCGGCACCGCGGGGCACCGCCTCGCCGTCACCACCGTCGTGCCGCACCCCACCCGCAACGTCGCCCTCGCGGAGCTCTCCGCTCCGGTCACGGACGCGGCCCCGGTGGCATGGTCCGCCACGCCGCCCGCGGTGGAGGAGACCCTGCGGGTGACCGGCTACGGCCGTACGGCGACCGAGTGGGTGCCCGACCGGCTGCACACCGCCACGTTCACCGTCGGCGCCGTGGGGGCGACGACGATCGATGTCACGGGCACCTCCGCCGGGGCCACGATCTGCAAGGGCGACGCGGGCGGTCCGGCGTTCCGCGAGGCGGGCGCCGGCGTCGAGCTGGTGGCTATCAACGACACCAGCTGGCAGCACGGCTGCCTCGGCGAGACCGAGACCCGCACGGGTGCCACCCAGACCCGCCTCGACGACCTGGGCGACTGGTTCCGGCAGAACGTCCAGGTCCAGCCGTACGCCCTCACCAACACCGTCGCCGGTGAGTTCACCGGAGACAACCGGGACGACCTGGTCGCCGTGGAGGCGGCCACCGGCCGGCTGTGGCTCTACCCCGGCACGTCCACGGCCCGGGTCTGGGCCGACCGAGTGCGGATCGGGCCGGAGACCGACTGGACGGCCTACCGCGACCTGGTCGCCGGCCAGTTCGACGGGGACGCGCACGACGACCTGCTCGCCGTCGAGACCGCCACCAACAAGCTGTGGATGTTCCCCGGCCGGGCCGACGGCAGCGGGTTCGGCGACCGCGTGGAGGCCGGCACGGGCTGGCAGGACATGACCGACCTGGTGGCCGGCCGGTTCGATCGGGACGCCTACGAGGACCTGGCCGGCATCCAGATGTCGACCGGCAAGCTGATCATGTACATGGGCACGTCCGCCGGCGGCACGCTCTGGGGCGGGCAGAAGGAGATCGGCTTCAGCGGGTGGACGACCAAGCGGGAGCTGGTCGCCGGGCGCTTCAACCGGGACGCGTACGACGACCTGCTGGCGCTCGACAAGGCCAGCGGTGACATCTACCTGTACCCGGGCACCGCGGCGGGCGGGTCGAGCTGGGGCCCGCTGAGCACCGTCGCCACCGGCGGCCGGGGGTTGACCGCGATCGCGGCCGGCCGGCTTGACCCGGACGGCTACGACGACGTGATCGCCGTCGAGAACGACCAGGTGTGGCTGTACCCCGGCACCAGCGCGGGGGGCGCCCTGGGCTCCCGCGTTCCGCCCGTCGGCCGGGTGCCCGCGCTCCAGCCGCAGGGGCTGCGGGAGGCCGTCACCGGCGAGTTCACCCGTGACCAGTACGCCGACCTGATCGGCGTCGAGAAGGGCACCGGGCGGTTGTGGCTCTACCCGGGCACCGCCACCGGCGCCTGGGGCCGGCGCATCGCCGTCGGCAGCGGCTGGGGCGGCTACCGCGACCTCACGGTGGGCCGCTTCAACCGCGACGCCTACGACGACCTGCTCACCATCGAGCTGAGCACCGGCAACCTCTGGCTCTACCCGGGCACGGCGGCCGGCACCACCTGGGGCGGTCGCGGCGACAAACCGGTCGGCACCGGCTGGCTGGGGCTCGAACGGCTGACCGCGGGCCGGTTCAACGGCGACGAGTACGACGACGTGGCGGCCGTGGAGAAGTCCACCGGGAAGCTGCGCCTGTACCCGGGCACGGCGGCCGGGGGCAGCAGTTGGGGGCCCAGCACCATCATCGACGCGGGCAACTGGAACGCGCTCGGCGCCGTGGCCCGCGGCCGGTTCAACGCGGACGCGTACGACGACCTGATGGCCGTGGAGACGTCGACCGGCAAGCTCTGGCTCTACCCGGGTGTCGCCGGCGGCGGTTCGTTCGGCAGCCGTACCGAGATCGCCGCCGGTGGGTGGGCCGGCCGGGACGAGCTCGTGGCGCTCCGGTTCGACGGGGACGCCCACGACGACCTCGTGGCCGGCGAGGCGGCCGGTGGGCGGGTCTGGGTCCACGGCGGCCCCATCGGCAGCGCGGCGTGGGGCGACCCCGTGGAGTTCGGGCCGCTCTCCTGACCGGGGACACCCGCCGGCGCGGCGGGCGGGCCGTGCCGGCGCGGCCGACGGACCCCGCCGGCGCGACGCGCGGACCGCGCCGGCACGGCGCGCGCCGCGGACCGCGCCGGCGGGTGTCTCGACAGCGTCTGCCATCCTCGGGCCGGTGACGACCGACAACCCCCGACGACGCCACGCCCGCCGCCCCCGCCGGCGCACCCGGGTCGTCCTCGCGATCGGCGCGGCCGCGGCCGTCCTGGCCGTGGCCGCGCTCGCCGTGCCGCTGCTGCTGCCGCCGGGCCCCCGTCCGCTGTTCCACCTCCCCGTCGCCTGCGGGGAGACGTGGCAGCTCGGCACCTATCCGGGCCACGACGACTACGACGTCGACCTGTTCCCCACCGAGGGCGAGGCGTGGGGCAGGCCGGTGCTCGCGTCCGCCGCCGGCACCGTGACCGAGGCCGGCATCAACGGGTCCCTCGGCGGCCGCACCCCGGACGACCCGCAGGGACCGCGCGGCCGCGGAGGCGGCTACTGGGTGAAGATCGACCACGGCGGTCGCTGGGAGACGCAGTACCTGCACATGCTCGAACCACCGCTGGTGGAGGTGGGCCAGAAGGTGGCCCAGGGCCAGCAGATCGGCAAGCTGGGCAGCACCGGCAACTCCGGGGCGCCGCACCTGCACTACGAGCAGCGGCGCGGCTGGGAGAAGGTGGAGACCTGGTTCGACGGCGAGCCGTCCGGCATCACCCACGACGACCGGGAGTACACCGTGCGGCGGACGAGCAACAACTGCGGCGGGCAGCCGTGACGGCGTCGGGTCAGGCGCCGGGCCCGCGCTCCGGGTCGGGTGTCGCCACCTGGTCCTGACGCGGGCGGCGGCTCGTGACCGTCAGTTTCTCGAGGTGCCGCATGGCCGCCTGGGATGTCGGGTCGGACGCGGGAATCAGCACGTTGAGCGTCTGGTCCCGGTCATCGGTCGCGTGCATCGACTCGACGTGCAGCCGGACCGGGCCGACGACCGGATGCTCGATCACCTTGGAGTCCAGGAACATCTTCTTCGCGACGTGCCGGTCGGACCACAGTTGCCGGAAGGTCTCGCTCCGGGCGCTGAGGTCCTCGACCAGCTCCGCCGTCCGCGGATCGTTCGGGTGGCGGCCGTAGTCCATCCGCAGCATGCCGACGAGCCCCGCGGCGGCGGCCTCCCAGTCACGGTGGATGAGTCGCGCCTTCTCGGAGAGCAGCATGAAACGGACGCCGTTCCGTTCGGCCGCCGGCATCGCGTTGAAGTCGTGGATGAGGAGCCGGGCCGCCGGGTTCGCCGCGAGGATGTTGGTGCGCCGCCCGACGAGGATCGCCGGCACTCCGCCGAGGGACTCCATGAGGCGGAGCATGCCGACCCGTACGCGCTGGGTCGCCTCGCGAGGCTGCTTCGGGCGGGTGTCGCGCCGCGCCAGGTCGAACATGTGCTCGCGAGCCGCGTCGTCGAGTCGGAGCACGTCGGCGAGCGCGTGCAGGACCGTCTCCGACGGGGTGATCCGGCGGCCCTGTTCGAGCTTGACGTAGTAGTCGACGCTCACGCCGACCCGTCGCGCCACCTCTTCGCGGCGCAGCCCGGCCACCCGTCGGGACGGTGCCGACCGCAGGTCGCCGTTCGTGGGCGCGACCGACGCGCGCCGCGTCCGGAGGAAATCGCCCAGCGTGAGGTCGTCCACGTTTTATCCACCCTTGTCTGGAATCGCCGTTCCATTTTACTGGGTGGCCCTCCCGGTCCTAGGTACGGTGGGCCGATCTTGACCCTGCCGGCGACGACTGCGAGCCTGCTTATCTTGACTCGGCCCCACGAGGGCCACGGGCGGCCCGACACCGGCAAATGGTGTCTTCGTGCCGCTCCGTGACACACGGGACGGGAAGATGCGATCGTTCGACGAGGTGGCGCGATCGGGGAGCGCGGGACGCGGAGCCCCGACGTGGTCGTTGGTCGGGCGTGACGAGGAGTTCCTGCTGACCCGCCGGTTTCTCCGCCAGGCCGCGGTCAACGGCGGAGCGTTGCTGATCTCCGGTGAAGCCGGGGTGGGCAAGACGGCGCTGCTCGACGCCGTCGGGGACGCGGCCGCCGAGACGGGGACGCGGGTGCTGCGGGCCGCCGGGGTCGAGTTCGAGGCCGACGTCAGCTACTCCGGGCTGAACCAGTTGCTGTTCCCGCTGTACGACGCCTTCGCGGAACTCGCGCCCGTGCACCGGGACGCGCTGCGGGTGGCGCTCGGGTTCGGCCCCGGCCAGCCGCCGGACCGGCTGCTGGTGTCCAACGCGGTGCTGTTGCTCCTGCGGTCCCTGGCCACGGCGCGGCCGTTGCTGCTCGTCGTCGACGACCTGCCCTGGCTGGACCGGGCCAGCTCGGCGGTGCTCGGGTTCGTCGCGCGCCGACTGGTGGGCACCAGTGTCGGCTTCCTGGCCGCGTCGCGGTCGCAGACCGCCGGCTTCTTCGAGCTCGGCGGGATCCCCGAACTGGAACTGCAACCGTTGCCACCCGCCGCCGCCGACGAGCTGATCAACCAACGGTTTCCCGGCCTCGCTCCGGCCGTCCGGCGGCGGCTGCTGTCCGAGGCGCGAGGGAATCCGCTCGCCCTGCTGGAACTGCCCACCGCCCTGAGCGGGCCCCAGCGGCTCGCCGCGGCGTCCCTGCCCGCGGTCCTCCCGCTGACCCGGCGTCTCCAGACGCTCTTCGCGTCTCGGGTGGCCCAACTGCCCGAGCCCTGCCGCCGGCTCCTGCTCCTGGGCGCGCTCGACGGCACCGGCGAACTCGGCGTGCTGCTCGCGGCGGCGGGCGAGCACGACCTCGACGATCTCGAACCGGCCGAGCGGGACCAGCTGGTACGCGTCCACGGCAACACCCGCCGGTTCACCTTCCGGCACCCGTTGATCGAGTCGGCCGTCGTGGAGGTGGCCACGAGCGGCGAGCTGCGCTGGGCGCACAGCGCCCTCGCCCGGACGCTGGTCGGGCAACCCGAGCGCAGCGCGTGGCACCTGGGTGAGGCCACGGTCGGCCCCGACGAGAGGGTGGCCGCCCTGCTGGAGCAGGCGGCGCACCGGATCCTGCGGCGCGGTGACGCGGTGGGCGCCATCGCGTCCCTCACCCGGTCCGCCGACCTGACCCCCGATCCGGTCGACCGTGGCCGGCGGTTGGCGCAGGCCGCGTACATCGGCGCGGACGCGGGCGGTGAGCTGACCAACGCGTCACAACTGCTGGCCGACGCCCGCCGGGCGAGCCCGGGCGGCTCCCTGTACGCGACCACCGCCGCCGTGTACCTGCTGCTGAACAGCGACGGCGACGTCCGGACCGCGCACCGGCTGCTGGTCGGCGCCATCGAGTCGGGCGACCACGGCTACCGCGCGGACGACCACGCCCTCCTGGACGCGATGCACACGCTCCTGCTGCTGTGCTTCTTCTCCGGTGAGCCCGCGCTGTGGGAGCCGTTCTTCGCCGCGCTCGACCGGCTGACGCCGAAGGCGCCCGAGCTGCTCACGGTGGCGGCCGCGACCTTCGGCGACCCGGTGCGCACGGCACAGGCGGCGGCCGGCCGTTTCGACGCGATCGTCGCCGGGATGAGCGACGAGGTCGACCCGACGGAGATCGTGCGGATCGGGATCGCGGCGATCTACCTGGACCGGCTCTCCGACTGCCGGGACGCGGACTGGCGGGTGGTCCGCCTCGGCCGCGACGGTGCCGCGCCGGCCCGTCGTCATCTCGGTGTGCTGCTGCACCTCTGCTTCGACGACTACCACGGCGGGCGGTGGGACGAAGCCGCGGAACTCGCCGAGGAGGGCGTCCGGCTGTGCGACGAGCACGGCTTCCGGTTCTTCACGTGGTACTTCCAGTACATCCAGGCGCTGCTCGCGGCGGCGCGGGGAGATGGGGAGGGCAGCGACACCCTGACCGAGGTCATCCTGCGCTTCGCGGTGCCGCGCGGGGCGCGGGCCGCGGAGTTCTACGCCTACCACGTACGGGGACTGAACGACCTGGCACGAGGTGACCACGAGAGCGCGTACCAGCACGCGAGCCTGCTCAGCCCCGCCGGCACGTTCGCGCCGTACGCGCCGCACGCCATGTGGGCGTGTCTGGATCTCGTGGAGGCGGCCGTCCGCACCGGCCGCCACACCGAGGCCGCCGCCCACGCCGCCGCGATCAGGGACGCCGACCTCGCCACCGTGTCGTCGCGGCTCGCCCTGCTCGCGGCCGCCGCCTCGGCCGTCGCGGCACCGGACGACGCGGCCGAGGAACTGTTCGAGGCGGCGTTGGCGCTGCCCGACGTCGAGCGGTGGCCGTTCGATCTGGCGCGGGTGCGCCTCGCGTACGGGGAGCGGCTGCGCCGGGCCAGGGCGACGGCGAAGTCCCGGGCCCAGCTCCGGGCGGCGCTGGCGACCTTCGAGCTGCTGGACGCCCGGCCGTGGGTCGAACGTGCGAGCAACGAGTTGCGCGCCACCGGCCTCGCGAAGCCGAGGAGCGTGACGCGTTCCACCGTCCTCACCCCGCAGGAACGGGAGATCGCGGAGCTGGCCGGTTCCGGACTGACGAACAAGCAGATCGGCGAGAAGCTGTTCCTGTCGCACCGGACCGTCGGCACCCACCTCTACCAGATCTTCCCCAAACTGGGCATCACGTCCCGAGCCGCACTCCGCGACGCCCTGGCGGCGCTCGGCGACGACGAGGCGTCGGAGCCGGACGAGGCGCCGACACCGTAGGGTCACGCCGGCGGCTCGACACCCTCCGCCCGCTGCTTCAGCCGCAGCAGCGTGTCCTGGTGGGCGTAGTAGATCTCCTCCGCCGGTGAGTTGCGCATCAGTACCGTCGTCAGTTCCCGCTCCACCTTCTTGGCGATCACCTGGGTGCCCGGGGCTACCGGGACGAGGAGCCAGGCCTGGTAGATGCTCAGGTCGGCGGAGGATCCGATCCAGCCGAACCGGCTGTCCGGCTCGTACTCGGTGACCACCGCCTCCAGGCGCACCCCGTACACCTCGATCTGGAACGCCGCGCCGAGCCGGATCCCGCTCGGGACGCGCGCCCGCCGCACTCCGGGAACCCAGTCCGGCCAGTGCGGCACGTCGATCAGGTGGGAGTACACCCGCTCGGGCGTCGCCTCGATGACGGCCTCGCCGTGCATGGAGGACTCCGCGCACGGCTGCGTGACGTCCCGGGTCCGGTAGGTGTCCCTGCGCGCCCAGGACACGCCGTGGCCCGCCCGGGGGTGAAGCATGTCGGTCTCCGTTCGACGATCCGTGGAACCGCGGGTCGGTCGCGGCTCGACACCAACCCTGCCCGGGCCGGGTCGCCGAGTGACCGGTCAGATGACGTGCCGGACGACTGTCCCCTGACCGCGACGTCCTCGTCGTCGGCCCCCGCCCGTCGCCGGTGTCCCGCCCCGAGCCCGTCGGTCATCTCGTGCGGGCGGTGCGTGACGTAGGTCGTGTCCGGCCGGTACGTCATCGGATCGGATTCCGTCCGGGCGAGAGCGGCGACGGCCGGCCAGTCATCCGACAGATGCGGTCCGCGCACCCTCGGGCCGAGTCTGGTACGGCCGCAGAACACACGGGCCGCGAGCCCGGAGCGAAGGGACCACGATGGCGTACATCACCGTCGGAGAAGAGAACAGCACCGCGATCGAGCTGTACTACGAGGACCACGGGACCGGCCAGCCGGTCGTGCTGATCCACGGTTTCCCGCTCGACGGGCACTCCTGGGAGAAGCAGTCGGCCGCCCTGCTGAAGGCCGGCTACCGGGTCATCACGTACGACCGCCGCGGCTTCGGCCAGTCCAGCCAGACCACACTCGGGTACGACTACGACACGTTCGCGGCCGACCTGAACGTCCTCATGGAGAAGCTCGACCTGACCGACGCCGTTCTGGTCGGGTTCTCGATGGGCACCGGCGAGGTCGCCCGGTACGTGAGCCGCTACGGCACGGCGCGGCTCGCGAAGGTCGCCTTCCTCGCCTCGCTGGAGCCGTACCTGCTCAAGACGGACGACAACCCGATCGGCGCCGCGCCGCGGGAGTTCTTCGAGGGCATCGTGGAGCAGGTGCGCAACGACCGGTACGCCTACTACACGGCGTTCTACACCGACTTCTACAACCTCGACGAGAACCTGGGCACCAGGATCAGCGAGGAGGCCGTCCGGAACAGCTGGGCCGTGGCCGCCGGCGGTGGCTGGTACGCGGCCGCGGCCGCGCCGATGACCTGGTTCACCGACTTCCGCGCCGACATCCCCACGATCGACGTCCCGACCCTGATCCTGCACGGCACCGGCGACCGGATCCTGCCGATCGACGCCACCGGGCGTCCGTTCCACCGGGCGCTGCCCAGCGCCGAGTACGTCGAGATCGAAGGCGCGCCGCACGGCCTGCTCTGGACCCACGCCGATGAGGTCAACGAGGCGCTGCTCGCCTTCCTCGCCAAGTGACGGCATGACCACGGCGTCCCGGTCGGGCAAACCATCCCATCCGGCTGCCCGGCCGGGGCGCCCGCCGAGGAGGCGGCCCGGCCAGGTTCGCCGGGCGGACGCGCCGTCGCCCCCCACCGGCCTGATGACGGCCGACCAACCGATTGGAATGGAGCACCGATGCACGCTGCTGTCGCGACCGCCGTCGACACGCCGCTGTCGCTCGTCGAACGTGACGCGCCCACGCCGGGCCCGGGCGAGGTCCTCGTCCGGATGACCGCCTGCGGGGTGTGTTTCACCGACCTCAACCTGATCCGCGGGCACTTCCCGTTCGCCCGCTTCCCCGTGGTGCCCGGCCACGAGGTCACCGGCGTGGTGGCCGCCGTCGGCGCGGGTGTCACCTTCCCGTCGGTCGGCACGGCCGTCGGTGCGCAGTTCCTGTACGACTCGTGCGGGCACTGCGACTACTGCGTCCGGGGGGACCAGATCCTCTGCCCGGCCAAGCGCATCACCGGCATCGTGGCCGACGGCGGCTACGCCGAGTACGCGGTGTTCAAGGCCGGCTTCGTCACCCCGCTGCCGGACGGGCTGGACCCGGTCGCGGCCGCGCCGCTGATGTGCGCCGGCATCACCGCGTTCAACGGACTGCGCCAGGGCGGCATCCGTCCCGGGGCGCGGGTCGCGGTCATCGGCGCCGGCGGCATCGGCGCGCTGGCCATCCGCTACGCGGCGGCAATGGGCGCCCGCGTGGCCGTGCTCGGCCGCTCCCGGAGCGGAGAGGAGCACGCCCTGTCCCTGGGCGCGGAACGGTACGTCGCCACCGCCGAGCAGGACCCGGCCGCCGCGCTGAAGGGGTGGGACGGTGGGGCGAACCTCATCCTCAACGCCGCACCCAGCACCGCCGCCGCAAGCGCCGCGTTCGGCGGGCTCGCCCCCGACGGCACGCTGGTGCTCTGCGGCTACGACAACACCCCGCTGAACCTGCCCACCCAGGCGATGGTCCTCAACCGCCTGCACGTCGTGGCCAACCCGTCGGGGTCGCCGCACGACCTGCGCGACACCCTCGCGTTCTCCGCGGCCCACGGGATCCTGCCCGAGGTCACCCCGATCTCCCTGGAGCAGGCCCCGAAGGCCCTGGACGCCATGGCGGCCGGGACCGCCGCCGGCCGCAGCGTCATCGTCTTCTGACCCGAGGAGTCTCATCATGTCCGTCATCCTGATCACCGGCGCGTCCAGCGGGTTCGGCGCGCTGACCGCCCGGGCGCTGGCCCGCGCCGGCCACACCGTCTACGCCAGCATGCGCGCCACCACCGGGCGCAACGCTTCGGCCGTGGCCGACGCCGCCGCGTACGCCCGGGAGAACGCTGTCGACCTGCGCACGATCGAGCTGGACGTGCAGTCGCAGGAGTCCGCCGACGCCGCAGTCGCGGCGATCGTCGCCGAGCACGGCGCGCTGGACGTCCTCGTCCACAACGCCGGGCACATGGTCACCGGTCCGACCGAGGCGTTCACCCCGGAGGAGATCGCCCACGTCTACGACATCAACGTGCTGGGCACGCAGCGGGTGAACCGGGCAGCACTGCCCGGCATGCGCGAGCGGCGCCACGGCCTCGTGGTGTGGATCGGGTCGAGCAGCACACGGGGTGGCACCCCGCCGTACCTCGGGCCGTACTTCGCGGCGAAGGCCGGCATGGACGCCCTCGCGGTCAGCTACGCCGGGGAGCTGGCGCGGTTCGACATCGAGACCAGCATCGTCGTGCCGGGCTCCTTCACCCACGGCACCAACCACTTCGCGCACAGCGGACGCCCGGCCGACGAGACGACCGTGAAGGCCTACGAGGAGCGCTACGCCGGCCTCATGGAACAGGTCTCGCAGCGGCTCGCGGAGATCGCGCCGGCCGACGCCGACGTCGCCGAGGTGGCCACCGCGGTCGTGCGGGTCGTCGACACCCCGCACGGCAGGCGGCCGTTCCGCGTCCACGTCGACCCGGTCGACGACGGCTCCGAGGTGGTCAGCATGGTCGCCGACCGGATCCGCAGCGAGTTCCTCACCCGCATCGGGCTCGACGACATCCTGCACCCGCACGCCTGACGGAAGGACCGTGGCGCGCGGAAACACGCTCGCCGACGCGACCGGCGCGGCCGCCCGATGGGCGACCGCGCCGGCCGGGCGCCGACGTCAGTGGCAGGAGCCGGTGCCGCTGTCGTTGTACGTCTGCCCCGCCACCGGCACGAACTGCCAGTCGTAGCTGGTGGCGTGCAGGGTGAACTTGAGCACCCCGTACGCGGAGCTGTTGCGGGCCTCGCTGTTGGGCTGGATGGTGCCGAAGCTGTAGTGGCTGGCGCCGCCCATCCCGGCCACGAAGCTGCGCAGGCCCCGGCTGGCGTCGTAGCCGCCGTTGGGGTTCATGGGCCCGAACCGCTCGTAGACGTGGTTGTGACCCCACACCACGACGTCGGCGTTGTAGTCGTAGAGCGCCTGGTAGAGCGGGCGCGTCGACGTCGACGGCGCGTGGTTGGAACTGGACGTGAACAGCGGGTGGTGCCAGTACGCCAGCGTGCACGGCTTGGTGCTCGCCGCCAGGTCGGCGCGCAGCCACTGCTCCTGCGCCGAGCCCGCCGACATGCTGATGTTCGAGTTCAGCGACACGACGTGCCAGTTGCCGAGGTCGTAGGAGTAGTAACCCCGGCCGCTCGGCCCGGCCTGCGAGCCGAAGTAGCTGTAGTAGCCCGTGGCGCCCGAGGTGTTGTAGTCGTGGTTGCCCGGCGACGGCCGCGTACGCGACGTGTGCCGGCCCCAGGTGGGCGCGTAGTAGGAGTTGAACTCGGACGCGGTGCCGTTGTCGTACACGTTGTCGCCGGTGGTGAAGACCGTCCCCGAGATCCCGTCGAGCAGCGCCGCCGTGGCGCTGTCGCCCGAGCCGGAGTTGGCGATGTCGCCCGCGCCGACGAGCACCGGGTCGCCCGAGGGCGGCGGCGTCGTGGTGCCGGTCGTGACGACCAGCTGCGGGGCGTCGGCGCCGCTCTCCCGGGAGTCGTAGTAGGCGCCGTCGGTGTTGGCGGAGGTCGCACCGAAGCTGAACGTGCCGTTGCCGGTGACCCGCGACGTCACGTCGACCTCGTACCAGCCGTTCGCGCTCACCGAGCCGATCGAGCCGAGCGTGGCACCGTCGATGGCCGGCTGGTTGTTCCAGGTGGTGCCGGTCTCCGACCAGGTGGTGTTGGACATCGCCTTGAACGTGCCACCGTTGCTGCTGCCGCTGTTGCCGCTGATCGTGCGGAGCCGCAGCTTGGCGCTGGTGACCGTACCGCTGACGCCGCTCACGGTGAAGCGCAGGAACATCCGCCGGACCGGCGAGTTGTCGACCACGATCTGCGTCGACGTGCCGTAGTTGGTGGACGCGGCGTCGCTCTGGACGTACGTGTCGGCGACCGGCGTGAACGTGACGGACGCCGCCGAGGCCGAGGTCGCGCCGGACGCGACGACGGCCGCGGTGGCGGCGACCACCGCCGCGACCGTCCCCGTCGCCACCGACGGACGTGTGATTCGGATGCCCATCCAGGAGCCCTTCTCTAGGGGTGTGCACGGAACTCTGGGGGTGTGCACAGAGCGGATGGAATGTAGGGATGTCGATGGGCCGGGCGGCGACGGACGGGTGAACGCCCCCTCCGCCCAGGCAAACACATCGATGTTGCCGAGATGTTCATCCGGTGCACGCCGGCAGGGCGTCCGCGGTCCGTTGTGGGCGGTCGGCGCAGGCCGCACGATGGCTGACCGTCAACCGCCATCCGAAGGGGACGCTTGTGTACCTGTCGACCGTCTCCCGACCGGCGACCGACCCGCCGGTCCCCGGGCCGGGCCGGGCCGGCCGCCGGGCCGCCCTGGTCAGCGGCAACGTCGTCGCCCTCGGCACGGTCAGCCTCGTCACCGACGTCTCCGCCGAGATGGTCACCGCCGTGCTGCCGCTCTACCTGGTCCTCGGCCTGAACCTCAGCCCGCTGGCGTTCGGCGTCGTCGACGGCGTCTACACCGGCGCGACCGCGCTGCTGCGGATCGTCGGCGGCTTCGTCGCCGACCGGTTCCGCCGGCGCAAGCTCGTGGCGGGGCTCGGCTACGGGCTCTCCGCCGTCGCGAAGCTCGGGCTGCTGCTGGCCGGGCGTTCGGTGCCCGCGATCGGCGCGGTCATCGCCGTGGACCGGCTCGGCAAGGGCGTACGCAGCGCGCCGCGCGACGCGCTCATCACCCTGTCGACGCCACCGCAGTCGCTCGGTCGGGCGTTCGGCGTGCACCGGACGATGGACAGCGTCGGGGCCTTCCTCGGCCCGCTGGTCGCCATGGCGGTGCTGCTGGTCGTCGGCCGGTCGTACGACGCGGTCTTCGTGACCAGCTTCTGCATCGCGGCGCTGGGCGTCGTCGTGCTGGTCCTGTTCGTCCGCGAGCGGCCCACCGACCGGGCGGACGAGGGCGGGTCCGCGGACGGCGCGGGCGAACCGGCGGTGTCCGTCCGCGAGGCGTTCGGGCTGCTGCGGGTGCGGGCACCCCGGCGGATCGTCCTGGCCGCCGCCCTGCTCGGCCTGGCCGCCGTCGGCGACGGGTTCGTCTACCTGCTGCTGCAACGCCGCGAGAACGTGGAGCTCACGTGGTTCCCGCTGCTCGCGGTGGGCACGAGTCTCGCGTACCTCCTGCTCGCGACCCCGCTGGGCCTGCTCGCGGACCGGATCGGCCGGTTGCCGGTGGTGCTGGGCGGCTACGTGGCGCTCGGCGCGACGTACCTGCTGCTCGCGGGGCCGCTCGGCGGCTGGCCGCTGCTGGTGCTGGCGCTCACCCTGTACGGCCTGTTCTACGCCGCCACCGACGGCGTGCTCGTCGCACTCGCCGGGCCGGTGCTCCCGGCGCGGCTGCGGACCACCGGCATCGCGCTCGTGCAGACCGGCCAGGCGCTGGCCTACCTCGTCTCCTCCGTCCTGTTCGGGCTGGCCTGGCAGGCGTGGGGCCCGGACACCGCGATCCGGGTCGCCGCCGCGACCGTCGCGGTCGTCCTGGTCGTCACCGCGCCCCTGCTCGCCCCCGTCCGCCGTACCGCCTCCCGGAAGGTGTCCCGATGACCGCGTTGTCGACCCGAGCGAAGGTCGGCCTGGCCGCCGCCTCGGCGGTCCTGCTGGGCGCGGTGGCCGCCGGTTACGCCGCCTTCGCCGCCGAGCCGGCGCCGCCTCCGCCGCCCACCGCCGGCGCCGGCTCCGTCACCCTGGATCCGGGTCCGCGTCTACTCACGGTCACCGACCGGCACGTCGCCTCCGTGGCCACCGCGGATCCGGCAGGTCCGCGGGCCGTGTCGGCCGTGGAGTGCCTCCGGGTGTACGCGGCCGCCGGCACCGGCGTCTGCCTGGGCCCGGAGAACGCCTGGTCCTACCGGCTCGTGGTGCTCGACGCCGCGCTGCGCCCGCAGCGGTCCTTCGCGATCCCCGGCCTGCCGAATCGCGCACGCGTCTCCGCCTCCGGCCGGATGGTCTCCTGGACGACGTTCGTGGGCGGGGACTCCTACACGGCCAGCGGCTTCTCCACCCGCACCGGGATCGTCGACACCCGCGCCGGGACCACGGTGATGTCGCTGGAGGACTTCGCGGTGACGCGTGAGGGCCGCCCGTACCGCAGCGCCGACGTCAACTACTGGGGCGTCACCTTCACGGCCGACGACAACCACTTCTACGCGACCATGTCGACCGCCGGGAAGCGGTACCTGGTGCGGGGTGACTTCGCGGCGCGAACGGTCGAGACGCTGAAGGAGAACGTCGAGTGCCCGTCGCTGTCGCCGGACGGCACGCGCATCGCGTTCAAGGAGGCGGTCGACGCCGACCCGAACAGGGGTTGGCGCCTGTCGGTGCTCGACCTGGCGACCATGCGGGTGACCGCGACCGCGGAGACGGCCAGCGTCGACGACCAGGCGGCGTGGCTGGACGGCGCGACGCTGGCCTACACCCTGCGCCAGAGCGACGGGCGTCCGGACGTGTGGGCCGTGCCGGCCGACGGCTCCGGCGCTCCCCGGCTGCTCGTCCCCGGCGCCGAGTCCCCGTCGCCGCTGACCTGACACGCGTCCGGGCCGACGTCCCGCGCCGGCCCGGACCGGTCCGCTCAGAGCGTCCCCGTGACCAGCCCGTCGACCAGGTCCCGGGGCAGGCCGTGCGTGTCGTGCAGGTAGTGGTAGTCCTCCTCGCCGAGCGGCCCCCGGGACAGGCACCGGGACACCAGTGGCCGGCCGCGCCGCAGCAGGCCGCGGAACCGCCGCTCCTCGTCGAGCAGCAGGCCCCGCAGGTCGCCGACGTCGGTGCGCTGCCGGAACCGGTCGAGCGTGTGCGTGAACGGCTCGTCCGGCAGGTCACCGAGGCTGCGCGACGGGTCGTCGCGCCACAGCAGGGTGAGCGTCCGGCGGATGAGCCGGCGCAGCACGTACCCGCGACCGGTGTTCGTGGGGCGTACCCCGTCGCCGACCACGACCACACCCGAGCGGAGGTGGTCGCAGACGCGACGCAGCGTCTCCTCGTCCGGGTGCCACAGGCCCCCCACGGTACGGACCCACGGGCCGAAGCCCTCACCCTCGTAGACCGACCCGCCGCCGCGCAGCACCATCTCCATGCGCTCCAGGCCCATCCCGGTGTCGACGTTGGGCTGGCGCAGCGGCTCCAGCCGGCCGTCGCCGTGGCGGTGGTAGCGCATCTGGACGTGGTTCCACACCTCCATCCACCGCCCGTCGGTGCCCGGGGTGCCGCTGGGCGGGGTGTCGCCCGTCCACACGAAGATCTCCGAGTCCGGCCCGCACGGCCCGGTCGGGCCGTTCGACCACCAGTTCTCCGGGCCGGTCAGCTCGACCGGTACGCCCAGCTCACGCCACACCTCCAGCGAACCAGTGTCCGGCCCCACCTGCTCGTCGCCGCCGAACACCGTGGCGTGCAGCCTGTCGTGGTCGATGCCGAAGCCCTCGCGGAGCAGGTGGTAGCCCCACCGCAGGCTCTGCGGGCCGTCGTAGTCGCCGAGCGACCACGACCCGAGCATCTGGAAGACGGTCAGGTGGGTGGAGTCGCCCACCTCGTCCAGGTCGGTGGTGCGCAGGCACCGCTGCACGTTCACCAGCCGGCGGCCCAGTGGGTGCGGTCGCCCCTCCAGGTACGGCGTCAGCGGGTGCATGCCGGAGGTCGTGAACAGCACCGGATCGTCCGGTGGGCGGACCAGTGAGCTCTCCGGCAGGAGCACGTGCCCGCGCTCACGGTAGAAGTCGACGAACGTTCCGGTGATCGTCTCGGGTGTCATGGTGATGGGCCCTTCGGGTCGGGTACGACCGGAAAGGTCCGCAGGCACGGGTGCTGACCGCAGAGACGACGACGCCGGCGGACCGTTTCCGGTCGCCGGCGGATGTCAGGAGATCAGGCGGCAGCGACCGTCGAGCGGGTAGCTCGCGCGGCCGCGCTGGCGGAAAGCCTGCTGATCTGCATGCCTCGCAGTCTATCCCGCTGGGGCGCGGCTGCCCACTGATCTCTCCCGGCGGCCGGCCACGCCGGCACGCGCCGGAGGGCGGGCGGGTGGGGCGGTCCCTCGCCGGCCGCCCCACCCACCCGGGTCAGGGCTGCCGGACCAGGTAGACCTCCTGCGTACGGTCGCGCTGGGTGCGCTCCGCACGCCGGTCGCTCGTGAAGACGACAGTTCCCTTGTCGAGCGCCGGCCAGGTGTTGTTGCCGGTGGCGCTCAGCTGGAGCGCGGGCGTCCAGCCCGACCCCACCCGGCGGGCGGTGAAGACCTTCCACCGCCAGTCGGCCGACCGGGAGTCGTACCAGACGGCGCGGACCACCCCGTCGGGGTCGGTGGCGAGCCGCGGCCGCTGGCTCATCGCGTTCGGATTGAGCGCCACGGCCTCCGCGGGCGACCAGGACACGCCGTCGGCGGACCGGCTGGCGCGCAGCGAGAGGTTCGCGCCGGAGGCGGAGAGCGCCTTGGTCTCCCAGACGATGACGTACGCCCCGTCGCGCTCCACGGCCACGCTCGGGTGCCGGTCGGCCGCGTCGTCGTTGGCGCTCACCCGGACCGGGGCGCTCCAGCCCTGGCCGGGCGCCCGGCGCACCGAGGCCAGGATCTCCCAGTTGTCGGGGTTGGTGCCGCCGCCGGCGGGCTGGCCGGCGGGCGGGGTGTGGCCGGTCCAACCCGCGTCCGGGTCGTACCGGTTGTCCTGCCAGGTCACGAGGATCCGCCGATCCTTCGTGACGGCGACCGCCGGGAACAGGCTGGCGGGGTGGATCGGCGAGCGGGCGTCGGCGGGCGTGCCCGCGACGATCACCTTGCCGGCGGCGGAGACGTTGACCGGAGCCCGGTCGACGCCGACGACCTGGACGTGGACGTCGAACGCCCCGTCGCTGTTCTCGGCCCACGCGACCACCGGGTGCCGGCCGTCGAGCAGGGCGAGGGAGGGGTGCTCGGCGCGGCCCGTCCCGGTGTCGAGCCGCTGCGCCGCGCCGAAGCTGTGGCCCCCGTTGTGGCTGTGCCGCAGCCAGATGCCCGGCCGGTGGGGCTGCTCCTGCCCCCGCGCGTCCTGCCACACCACCCACACGTCGTCCCCGGAGGCGACCACGCGCGGCGCCCGCGCCGTGTCGGATTCCCCGGAGAGGACCAGGGCCTTGCCTGCGTTCCCCCTGCCGTGCCCGTCGATCCCGCGGTGGACCACGGACGTGCGGCCGTCCTCGTGGACCTCGGCGACCACGTGGGTGACCGCGCCCTCGACGGCGACGTCGGCGAACCCGGCGAAGCCGCCCCGCTCGCCCACCACGAGGTCCGCCCGGTCGTCGCCGCGGCTCGCCGCTGGGAGGACGATCTCGGGCGCCGGCGCGGCCGGCCGCCGCACCGAGACGAAGACCGGCGACGTCGCGGCCCGCAGCTGGTCGGGGAGGTTCGGGTCGGCGTCGCGGCCGGAAAGCTCGCCCGGCGCCCGGACCTCCACCCGGTACCAGGCGTGGTCGCCGCTCAGCGTGAGCGGGAGGAGCCAGGTCTGGTCGTCCTTCTCCGGCACGTACGTGGCGACCGGCCCCGCCGACCGGCCCGGGGCGGCGTAGACGAGGACGCGCATGCCGGTGGCGGCCCTGACCCGCACCCGCAGGGCGGCCCGCCGCGGCAGCCGGCGGTCGTCGACGATCACCTCGTCGCCGCCCATCGCCTCGAACCGCCCGTCGCCGTCGACGTCGGCTTCGATCGTCGCGAACGGTCCGTCCGTGGAGAACGACAGGGTCGTACGCCCGGCCCGCAGCGCGTCGAGGATCGCGCGGGTCGAACGTTCCGCGGCGAACACCCAGGTGGTGGGCCGGCCGGGTGCGCTGACCGGTCGCAGCTCCTTGAAGTGGCTGTCGCTCGCCGCCACCCCGCCGAAGCGGAAACCACGGTTCCAGCGGTTCTCCGCGTACTCGATCTCGACGTCCGGGTTGCTGCTGGCGTTCCACAGCTCGACCGCGTCGACGCCCTGCACGCTGGCGTTGTCGTTGGGGCCGCCGGCCGGCGTGTACTCGCCGTCGTCCGGGTGGGCCACGGACCAGAACGCGTCCTGGGCGTGCGCGTCCCAGATCGACTGCTGGATGTGGCGGAACGCCGCCGAGCCGGGCGGGTTCGCGCCGTCCACGACGGTGTCGACCGCGCCGAGCACCACGGCGTGCGGCGATCCGTTGGCCTCCTCGCCGGTGAGCAGCAGCAGCTTCTCCGACCGCCACAGCGGATCCCAGTGCTGGTCGAAGGTGCGGTGGTCGGTCAGCGGCAGGAACGCCAGGCCGACCGACTCCGCGTAGCCGATCTGGTCGCTCACCGGGAGGTTCCCCGGGTCGCGCTGGTTCGACAGCTGGCGCGGCGCGCTACCGTCCGACGAGTGGTCGTCGTGGACGTGGGTGTCGCCGGGCAGCCACACGCCCTCCGGCTCGCCCCGTCCGGGCCTGCGCTCCTCGCCCGCGTCCGCCGCGGCGGCCGTGCCGGGCAGCAGCCCAGCGGCGGCGACGGCCCCACCGATGGCGATGAACTGTCTGCGGTCTAGTTCCATGCGGCCCTCACTTCGCGCGAGCCCGCGATGTCGGCGCGGGTTCCCCCGGCGGGCGGCCTCGGCGGGCTGTTGATCATCCGGTGGCGACGCTAGCCAGGGGATTGCGGGGGTTTCGTGAACCGTCGGTGAAGCCCGGACGGCAACGAACGGAGCTACCAGGCGGTATCGCCCGCGCCCGCCCTCCCCGCCCGCCCTCCGCCCCCCGCCCTCCGCCCCCCGCCCCCCGCCCTCCGCCCCCGTGATCATGAAGTTATTGCCCCTTGACGCGGCGTGTCGGGGCAATAACTTCATGATCATCGCGTCGGGGCAGGGCAGGGCAGGGCGGGGCGGGGCGGGGCAGGGCGGGCTGGGCGCGCGCGGGGCCGGGCTGGGCCCGGCCGAAGGGCTGCCCCGCGCGGGGCAGCCCCTCGGCCGGGTGGCGCGTCAGGAGACCGCGGCGGGGAACCGGTCCCACACGCGGTGGGCGGCCATGAGCCGCTGCACGCCGTCGAAGGCGTCGGTCCCGGACCCGCCGGTGACCACGCCGAGCGTGCCGGCGACGCCCGCCTCCTCCAGCGCCGTGACGCCGGCGCCCCACGCGCCGATCGCCTTGGCGTGCCGCCAGGCCTCCTCGACCAGCAGCAGCACACGGGGGTCCACCCTCGCCGGGCCGGGGGCGCCGGCCTTGGCGTCGCGGGTGGGCAGGGCGTCCGGTGCGGGTGCCGGCGCGCAGGCCAGCAGTACCGCGTCGAACTCGACCGAGCGCGCGGTGGCGAACGTCCGCTGCACCGGCAGGTCTCCGACCGTGCCGCCGTGCGGGGCGATCACGAGCGGCACCATGCCGGCGGCGAGCGCGGCCCGACGCACCTGGCCGACGCCGTCGAGGTCGGCGTCCGCGTCCACCACGATGCCGACCATCCGGCCGTCGGGCGGCCACTCCCGGCCCACCTGGGACAGGGCCGGGCTGGGGGTGACGTCGGCGAGCGGCACCGTCGGCTCCGGCGCGGGCAGGCCCAGGCCGGTGGCCACCTGCTCGCACAGCACCGGGTCGATGTTCGCGAGGCACCGCAGCTGGCGTTCCCGGATCGCCTGGTGGTAGCACTTGCCCAGCTCGAAGGTGTATGCCCGGACGATGTGCTCCTTCTCCACCGGCGACATGCTCAGCCAGAACAACCGGGCCTGGCTGTAGTGGTCGTCGAAGGTGACCGGGTTGGCGCGTACCTTCGGCGCCTCCGCCACCGTGACCGGCACGTCGACGAACGCGTGGTCCTCCTCGCCCGCCGGGAAGGGGTTGCCGCCGTCGAGCGAGTTCGGCCGGTACGGCGCCACCCCGGCGTGGACGGCGTGCTGGTGGAACCCGTCCCGGAGCATGTCGTTGACCGGCGCGTGCGGGCGGTTGACCGGGATCTGGGAGTAGTTCGGCCCGCCCAGCCGGGTGAGCTGCGTGTCGACGTACGAGAAGAGGCGGCCCTGCAACAGCGGGTCGTTCGTGACGTCGATCCCCGGTGGCAGGTGGCCCACGTGGAAGGCGACCTGCTCGACCTCGGCGAAGAAGTTCGTGGGCGTCCGGTTGAGGACCAGCCGGCCGACCGGCTGCACGGGCGCCAGCTCCTCCGGCACGATCTTCGTGGGATCGAGCAGGTCGATCCCGGCGAAGGTCTCCTCCGGGGTGTCGGGGAAGATCTGGAGGCCGAGTTCCCACTCGGGGAAGGCACCGGCCTCGATCGCGTCGTACAGGTCGCGGCGGTGGAAGTCCGGGTCGATGCCGCCCAGCAGCTGCGCCTCCTCCCACGTGAGGGAGTGCACGCCGAGCTTCGGCTTCCAGTGGAACTTGACCAGCGCCGTCTCCCCGGCCGCGTTCACCAGCCGGAAGGTGTGCACCCCGAAGCCCTCCATCATCCGGTACGAGCGCGGGATGCCCCGGTCGGACATGTTCCACATGGTGTGGTGCTGGGCCTCGGTGTGCAGCGAGACGAAGTCCCAGAAGGTGTCGTGGGCGCTCTGCGCCTGGGGGATCTCGCGGTCGGGGTGCGGCTTGCCGGCGTGGATGATGTCGGGGAACTTGATGGCGTCCTGGATGAAGAAGACCGGGATGTTGTTGGCCACCAGGTCGAAGGTGCCCTCGTCGGTGTAGAACTTCGTGGCGAAGCCGCGGGTGTCGCGCACCGTGTCGGCCGAGCCGCGTGAGCCCAGCACGGTGGAGAACCGGACGAAGACGGGGGTCTCGCGCCCTTTCGCGAGGAAGCCGGCCCTCGTGACGTTCTCCGCGGTGCCGTAGCCGGTGAAGACGCCGTGCGCCCCGGCGCCCCGCGCGTGCACCACGCGCTCGGGGATGCGCTCGTGGTCGAAGTGTGTGATCTTCTCGCGCAGGTGGTGGTCCTGGAGCAGGACCGGCCCTCGTGGGCCGGCCTTCAGCGAGTGGTCCGTGTCGCGCAGGCGTGCCCCCTGTGCGGTGGTGAGGAAGGCGCCCTGCTGCCCCTTCGCGGTCGCCGGCACGCCGGTCTCGGCACCGGTCGGCGTGCGGGGCTCCGGAGCGCCCTGCTCCTTCTTCGGCGGCAGCGGGTCGTGCGGTGCGGTCGGCTCGTCGACGGGCGGTGGCGCGCTGCCGGGCGCGCCCGGCAGGTCCGGCGTGAGGGCGTCGGCGACCTTCCCGGCTGCGGCCTCGACGACGTCCTTGACCGCCTTGGCGGGCTTGCTGGAATCCACGGGTCCCTCCATGGGAGCTGTTGGGAGCGGGCCCCTTAGGCCCTACCCCGCCCCGAGCGGGCAAAACGGACCGAACGGTGCGTCAGGTCACGGTCGGGCACCCGTTGCTCGTCGCGGTCGCGGCGATGTCGGTGGGCCGGCCTACGGTGGGGCTCGACCGGGGTACGCGACGAGGACCGAGGAGAATCCCATGACCACCCTGCCCGACCGGCCGCACACCGCGCTGCTCGTCATCGACGTCCAGAACGGGGTGGTGGCCGGCGCCCACGACCGCGACGCCGTCATCGCCAACATCGACACGCTGGTCGCCAAGGCGCGTGCGGAGGGTGTGCCGGTGATCTGGGTGCAGCACTCGGACGACCACCTCGCGCAGGGCAGCGACGACTGGCGGTACGTGCCGGAGCTGGTGCGCGACGAGTCGGAGCCGCTGGTGCACAAGAACTACGGCGACTCGTTCGAGGGCACCGACCTGGAGGCCGTGCTCGCCGAGCGCGGGGTGGGGCGGCTCGTCGTCACGGGCGCCCAGACCGACGCCTGCATCCGCTCGACCCTGCACGGGGGCTTCGTCCGCGGCTACGACGTGACGCTGGTCGGCGACGCGCACACGACGGAGGACCTGAGCGCCTACGGCGCGCCGCCGCCCGCCCAGGTCATCGCGCACACCAACCTCTACTGGCGACACCAGAGCGCTCCGGGGCGCGCCGGCGGCACGGTCGACACGGCCGACGTCACGTTCGCACCGAGCCTCGTGGCCTGACCGCGGCCCGCGACCGCCGGGGGCCGACCCGGCCCGCGACCGCCGGGGGCCGACCCGGCGCGGGCCGACCCCCGGAAACGCTCACCCGGCCCGACGCACCCGGTACGCGAGGTGCGTGACGCCCACGCCCTCCACGACACGGGTGGGCCCCTCCAACTGCACGGGGGCGTCCGCCAGCTCGGCGAAGAGCGGGATTCCGTCGCCGAGCAGCACCGGGACGAGGTCGACGTGCACCTCGTCGAGCAGCCCGGCCCGGAGCACCTGGGCCGCGATGGTGCCGCCGTTGACGCCCACGTCCTTGCTGCCCGCGAGGGCCTTCGCCCGGTCGACGGCGCTCTCGATGCCGTCGGTGACGAACACGAACGAGTCGCTCTCGCGCGGCCAGCCGTCGGGGACGCTGTGGGTGACGACGACCACCGGCACATCCATCGGGTGCCGGCCGCCCCAACCGCCGGTCATGTCGAACAGGCGGCGGCCGACGACCAGGGCGCCGGTCCGCTCGGTGTGCTCCCGCAGGTGCCGGGCGCTCGCCGCCGACGTGCGCATCGTCATGTCGGGGTTCGCGGTCGGCGTCTCGACGTCGCCGCTGCCGTACCACTGGAAGAGGTACTCGAATCCCCCGTGGGAGGCGTCCGCGATGTAGCCGTCAAGGGACATCGTCGCTCCGGCCAGGACACTCGTCATCATCCGCTCCTCGGTCTCGCCCGGCCCGGCTCGTACGCCGGGCCTGCCTTCATCCCTGGGTCGAAGCCGGGACGCGGCCGCTCGACACGTCGGCCGGAAAAAGTTCGCGGCCGGCACATCGCGCCCGCAGCGACAGTGGCAACCCCGTGTTGGCCGCGCCGCCACGGAAGGCGGCGGCGCGGCCGGGGTGTCACGCGCGGAGCAGTTCCCGGACGGCGGCGGTGAACTCCGCCGGCTGCTCGACGTGCCCGAAGTGACCGCTGTCCGCCAGGACCACCAGGTGCGAGCCCTTGATGCCGTCGTGCAGCTGCTCGGCCCACCGGACGCCGCAGATGAAGTCGTGCGCGCCGACGATCACCACGGTCGGCGCGACGATCTCGCCCAGGCGTTCGCGGACGTCGAACGGCGTGGGGTCCTGCGCCGACGCCGGCTCGGCCCACCCCCGTACGGCGGCCTGGATCGGGGCGAACTCGTCGCGGCGGGCCCAGAAGTCCGCGAAGTAGACCGGGATGGCCGTGCCCAGGGCGGCGGACAGGGTGTCGTCGTCGGTGGCGGTGACGGCCCGCTCGAAGGCGGCCGGGATCGCGGCGGCCTCCGGCCGGTCCGGGTACCGCTCCGGGTACGCGGCCAGCCCGGCCATCGCCTCGGCCCAGAACTCGGCGCCCGTGACCGGCGAGGTGTCGTACAGGGCGAGGCCGGCTACCCGGTCGGGGTGGTCCAGCGCGTACCGCTGGACGACGAAGCCGCCGTGCGAGTGCCCGAGCAGGTGCACGGACGCCACCCCGAGGTGCTCGACCACGGCGTGGAGGAACCGGACGTAGGTGTCCAGACGGTAGTCGTCGCGGCGGGGGAGACGCCCGGAGGCGCCGGTGCCCACCGGCTCGACGTACACCATCGTGAAGTGCTCTTCGAGGCTCGGCGTCCGCAGGTAGGCCCACTCGATTCCGGGGCCGCCGGAGTGCGCCACGCAGACGGGGCCGGTGCCGGCGACGTGGTAGACCTGCCGGACGCCGTCGACGGCGAACTCGTGGGTGCCCGGTGCGAGGGCGGCGTCGTGGCCGGTGGAACGCATGCTTGTCTCCCGATCCGTGGCCCGTGCGGCAGGGCGCCGCCCGGGCGGGCGTGCTGATACGAGGACCGGATGCGCCGCCGCACCGGGAAGTTCGCTCGGCGCGGCAGGTTCTTCAGGCGGCCACCGGGTGGTGCCCCCGGGGCGGGGTCGGGTGGAAGAGGGTGAACCGGCGCAACCGGCCGTCGCGCAGCTCCTGCAACCAGAGGGCGCCCGGCGGGCAGTGCTCGGGGTCGTCGGCCGGGTTGACGAGGTCGGTCTCCCAGATCACCAGGTCGCCGCTGGCCACCACGTTGCGCAGGCGTTGGCGTACGCCGGCGGCCAGGTCGCTCGTCATGCCCCGGACGGCGAAGTCGCGGTCGCCCCGCAGCCCGCCCGCGGGCACGAGCATCTCGGCGTCGGGCCACCAGGTGTCGCGTACCACCCGCTCGAACTCGCCGCGCATGGCGGCGGCCAGGACGTCCCGGCCCTCGCGCCATCGCGCGTCGATCGCGGCCGCGGTGTCGGCGTGGGCGGTGGTGGCCGCCGCGCGCAGCCCGTCGGCGAGCTTGCGGCGGGCGTGGTTCAGCCGGCTGCGCACCGTGCCGACCGGTACGCCGCACAGGACGGCGATCTGGTCGTACGAGGAGGCGTCGCTGAAGTAGCGCAACAGGGTGACCAGGCGGTCGGGCTCGGAGAGCCCGTCGACGGCGTGCCGCACCCAGTCGCGCAGCGCGGTGCCCTCCAGCGCCTCCTCGGGCGTCGGGGCGCCGGAGGGCGGGGTCAACCACTCCGGCTCGGCCACCGGCACCGGCCGGGGCGCGCGTAGCGCCATCCGGCAGGTGTTGCGGACGATCGCCCGCAGCCAGGAGCCGACGGCGGCCGGGTCACGCACGTCCCGGATGCGGCGCAGCGCCACCACGGTCGCGTCCTGCACGGCGTCCTCGGCGTCCGGGCCGTAGCCGAGCAGGCTGACCGCGACCGCCCGCATCCCGGCCTCGTGCCGGGTCAGCAGCACGCCGAGCGCCGCCGCGTCGCCGGCCTGGGCGAGGTGGACGAGTTCGGTCTCGTCTTCGGCGAGGCGCATGGTGGTTGTACCCGTTTCCTTCGCTTCTGTCCGTTCAGGCGGCCGATCGGCTGCTCGCGACGCCCGCACGATCCTGCCCCGGCGGCCAGCCTCGCCGGCTGTGTTCTTCCTCTCGTCCCGCGACGACCAGAAGTACTTGCGACCGCAACTAAAGGGGGCGACGATCGCAGAGGTTTCCATCGATACACGGGAGGTCCACATGCGACGTACGGGAGCGAGGATCGGCGCCGCCCTGGCCGTCTCCGCGATGACGGCCGTCGGGCTCGGCGTCGCGGCGTCGCCCGCCTCGGCCCAGCCGTCCGGTCTCACCTTCTACAGCAGCGGCTTCGCCAGCGAGGTGGCGCACGTCGACGCCCCGACCGGCGAGTGCACCCCGCTGCCCCCGACTGCCGCCGGCCACGTCGGGTGGAGCGGCTTCACGAACGTCGTCCTCTATCCCGGCACGGACTGCACCGGGTACGCGGTCAGCACCGGCACCCTGCGGACCTACGAGGCGGGACGGTACGCCAGCTACCGCGCCTTCTGAGCCCGGCGGCGGGCGGGGGAAGCTTCCTCCGCCCGCCGGCGGTGCCGTACCGGCGGCCCGACAGCGCACCCGACGCCTCTGGCCGCCCGCGCCGGCCCGGACCGTCGTACCCCACCGGCATCATCGAGGGATGAGCACGGAGTACGCGCGCACCGACGCCTTCCGCGGCGCCACGTTCCACCTCGCCGACCTCAGCGGGGCCACCTTCCGTGAGTGCGACCTGTCGGGCGTCCGCGTCGTCGGGTCGCACGTCGACGACCTGCGCGTCTCCCGGCAGGGGGAGGCGACCGGTCGGGTGCTCGTCGACGACGTCGACGTCACCGCGTTCGTGGCGGCCGAGCTCGACCGGCGCCACCCCGAGCGGGTGCAGCTGCGGGCCGTCCGCACGGCGGACGACCACCGCGCGATGTGGGCCACCGTCGAGCGCCTGTGGTCCGAGGCCGTCGCCCGCGCCGAGCGGCTGCCCGAGGGCACCCGCCACGAGCGGGTCGACGGGGAGTGGTCCTTCGTGGAGACGCTGCGCCACCTGGTTTTCGCCATCGACTCGTGGGTGGGCCGGATGATCCTCGACGAGCCGGCGGCCCACCACCGGCTCGGCCTGCCGTCCACCGACTGTTCCGCCGAGATCGCGGCGACGTTCGGCATCGCGGTCGACGCCCGACCCTCGTACGCCGAGGTGCTGGCCGCGTACGACGACCGCCGGGCGCAGGTGGGCCGGGTGGTCGGGTCCGTCACCGACGAGATCCTGACCGAGACGCGGACGGCGACGCTGGATCCCGCCTGGGGCGAGGAGACGCAACTGGTCGGCGAGTGCCTCCGGGTGGTCTGGGAGGAGCACGTCGCCCACCGCCGCTACGCGCTGCGCGACCTCGCGCGGCTGGAAGCGCGGTGAGCGGCGGCCGCCGAGAACGCGCGCGGGCGAGTCAGACGTCGACGGTCAGTCGCACCGTCACCGGGTCACCGACCTCCAGCCCTTCGGCCTTCCGCACCGACGCCCGCACCGGCACGATGTAGCGGCCGTCCTTCGGCCACAGCGAGGTCTTCCAGGCCGTCGCGCCGATCCGGGCGGTGACCGGGATCATGCCCCAGCCGTAGCTCACCAGCGCGCTGCTCGCCTCCAGCTCGCGGCATTCGTCGGCCGGCACGGTGACGAAGTGCCACGGCGCCGGTCCTCTCCAGAACCACAGGTCGCCGCTGAACGCCAGTTCCACCGCCCCAGCATAGGAGTCGATGGCCCCGACACGCGGGCCCGGACCGCCGGCGACGCGGCGGTCCGGGCCCGGCCCGTCCTACTGGGTGTCCACCTGGACGCCGGGCCGGCCACTCTCCACCACGAAGCTGGCGCGGGTGGAGACCGGCGCGCCCTGCTCGGTGACGAACGGCACGACGCGGTAGTCGGTACGCCACTGCCGGTGGTCGAGCTGGCAGCGGACGTAGCCGCGCTTGGCGTTGTAGAAGCGCATGTGCGGGTTGCTGGCGAGCCACTCGGTGCCGCGCCCGTCCATGTCGGCCCCGTCGCCGCCGGACGTGATCGAGGTGCCGAGGAACTCGACGCCGACCGTACGCGACGACTGGTCGTCGAAGTTCTGCTTGAGGTCGGCGACCATGCTGCAGTGGGCGTCACCGGTCACGACGACCATGTTCTCGACGCCGCGCTGGACCACACCGTCGAAGAGGCGCTGCCGGGCGGCCGGGTAGCCGCTCCAGTTGTCGTCGGACAACGTCTTGCCGGGGCCCGGGTCCCGGTCGGCCTCCGCGATCACCGTCTGGTTGCCGAGCACGTTCCACCGGGCCCGGGAGGCGGACAGCCCGTCGAGCAGCCACTGCTCCTGGGCGCCGCCGAGCATCGTGCGGGACGGGTCGTCCATGCCGGTGGGCACCTGGTCCGAGCGGTACTGGCGGCCGTCGAGGATGTTGAACTCGGCGAGGTTGCCGTATCGGAGCCGGCGGTACAGCCGCATGTCCGGGCCGTGCGGGATGCTCATGCGGCGCAGCGGCATGTGCTCGTAGTACGCCTGGTAGGCGCCCGCCCGGCGCAGGAGGAAGCTCTCCGGCGACTGCGCCGCGTCCTCCGAGGTGCCGTCGGCGTAGTTGTTCTCGACCTCGTGGTCGTCCCAGGTGACCGCCCAGGCGAACCGGGAGTGCGCGAGCTGGAGGTCCGGGTCGGTCTTGTACTGGGCGTGCCGGATCCGGTAGTCGGTCAGCGAGAAGATCTCGGCGGCGGGCAGGTGCGCGCGGCCGATCGTGCCGGCGGCCGGCCCCTCGTAGATGTAGTCGCCCAGGTGCAGGACCAGGTCGAGGTCCTCCTCGGCGAGGTGCCGGTACGCCGTGAAGTAGCCGGCCGGCAGGTTCTGGCAGGAGACGAAGCCGAAGGCGAGCTGCCGACGGTTCGCGTCGTACGCGGGCGCCGTGCGGGTCCGCCCGACCGGGCTGAGCTGGTTGCCCACGCGGAACCGGTAGTAGTACTCGCGGTCGGGCCGGAGCCCGTGGACCTCGGCGTGCACCGAGTGGCCGAGCTCCGGCATGGCGTGCTCCGCCCCGGCGCGGACGACCCGGCGGAAACGCTCGTCCTCGGCGACCTGCCAGCTCACGGTGACGCGCCGCTGCGGCATGCCGCCGAGCCCGTCCACGGCGAGCGGGTCCGGCGCGAGGCGCGTCCACAGGACGACGCCGTCCGGGAGGGGGTCCCCGGAGGCGACCCCGAGGGTGAACGGGTTGTCCGCGAAGGAGGGGTCGGCCCAGGCCGGCGCCGAGGAGAAACCGGCGACGGCGGCCGCGAAACCCGCTCCGGCCGCACCCGTGAGCCCGAGGAATGCGCGTCGATGGAAAGTGGGCATGCGACGGTCCCTTCAGGAGGGTCTATTCAAGATCACCTCTGATTCTTGGGACCGAGGTTGCCGTCGGGTGGCCGTACGGAGGCCGTCGGCGTACGTGCGCGCGCACATCTGCCCCCCGTGGGGTCCGGGCGGATCTGACCGAGGGATCGACGGGCTATCGCGTCAAGGGTCGAAGCGAGTTAACGATTTCCCGATGATCCGGTCCCGCGTGCACCGGCCCACCACCCCTTCCGAACAGGCCATACGCCGGCATGGGGGAGTGAGCGCTCCCGGCGGCCGCGGAAAGACTCCG
The DNA here is from genome assembly GCF_003626655.1 of Micromonospora costi. Taxonomy (GTDB): domain Bacteria; phylum Actinomycetota; class Actinomycetes; order Mycobacteriales; family Micromonosporaceae; genus Micromonospora; species Micromonospora costi. Next base: position 528,483 of record NZ_RBAN01000001.1, on the reverse strand, counting down.
CCGGATCGGTCTTGATTCGGAAATCGATTGCTGGAACAGTGGCGCCATGAAGGTTGCGGCCGTCCTCGGTGTCGACATCGGCACATCGAGCAGCAAGGGTGTCCTGGTCGACGCCGGCGGCCGGGTCCTGCGATCGGCCACCCGGGAGCATCAGGTGAGCCGCCCGCGACCGGGCTGGGTGGAGATGGACGCCGACGTCTGGTGGCAGGAGTTCGTCGCGCTCACGCGCGAGTTGCTCGCACCCGGCGACGCCGACGTCGTCGCCGTCGGGGTGAGCGGCATGGGTCCGTGCGTGCTGCTCACGGACGCCGCCAACGTCCCGCTGCGGCCGGCCATCCTCTACGGCGTCGACACCCGTTCGACCCCGCAGATCGCCCGCCTCACCGAGCGGTTCGGCGCGGAGGAGATCCTGCGCCGGTGCGGCTCGGCGCTGTCCAGCCAGGCGGCGGGCGCCAAGGTGGCCTGGGTGGCCGACAACGAGCCCGAGGTCTTCGCCCGGGCCCGGCGCCTCTTCATGCCCAGCTCGTGGCTCGCGTGGAAGCTCACCGACCGGTATGTGCTCGACCAGCACTCCGCGAGCCAGTGCACGCCGCTCTACGACACCGAGAGCCAGGACTGGTACGCCCCCTGGGCCGGCGAGATCGCGCCCGAGCTGGTCCTGCCGCCGCTGCGCTGGCCCGGCGACGTGGCCGGGACGGTGACGGCGCGCGCCGCCGCGGAGGCCGGACTGCCGGCCGGCGTCCCCGTCGTGACGGGCACCATCGACGCCTGGTCCGAGGCGATCAGCGTGGGCGCCCAGGGCGTCGGCGACCTGATGCTGATGTACGGGACCACCATGTTCCTGGTCCACACCGTCACGGCCCGCCTGAGCAACCCGTCGCTCTGGGGGACGGTCGGCGCGCTGCCCGGTACGCGGAACCTCGCCGGCGGCCTGGCCACCTCGGGCGCGGTCACCGCCTGGCTGCGCGAGCTGTTCGGCTCGCCCGACTATCCGGAGCTGCTGCGGCTCGCCGAGGCGTCCGGCCCGGGGGCGCGGGGGCTGCTCATGCTTCCGTACTTCGCCGGCGAGCGCACGCCCATCCTCGACCCGCACGCCCGCGGGGTCCTCGCCGGGCTCACCGTCTCGCACACCCGCGGCGACCTGTACCGCGCCGCGCTCGAGGCGACGGCCCTGGGCGTACGCCACAACATCGAGACCATCGAGGCGAGCGGCGGCGACATCCGGCGCGTCGTGGCGGTCGGCGGCGGCACCCAGGGCGGGCTGTGGACCCAGATCGTCTCGGACGTCACGGGGCGGCCCCAGGTCATCCCGTCGCAGACCATCGGCGCGAGCTACGGCGCGGCTTTCCTCGCCGCGCGGACCGGGTGGCCGGTCTCGATCGAAGCGTGGAACCCGGTCAAGGAGATCCGGCAGCCCCGGCCCGAGCTGGCCGCCGACTACGACGAGCTCTACGGGCTCTACCGGGAGCTCTACACGAGTACCAGGCGGGTCGCGCACGCGCTCGCCGCACGTCAGGACCGTCTCCCGGCCGCCGGCCCGCCGGCTGTCGGCGAGATCCCACGCACCGAAGGAGTCGCCCCATGACCAGTTACCCGCTGCCCGTGCTGGCCGAGCCGCCCGCGGCGGCGCCCGGCACCGTCTACACCGTGGCCAGTGGCGATCTCCGGCCGAGTGCGAACGTCACCTGCTGGCCCACCCAGCAGCAGCTGGAGACCGACCTGGCGGCCGCGGTCAACGCCCTCGGGTGGAAGGTCGAGCGCGGCCACGCGTTCGACCCGGACAAGGGCCACGGCTTCATCGACAGCCAGCGGGCCGGCATCGAGGTCTTCCGGAACATCCCCGTCGACGCGCCGCTCATCGTGGTCGAGGCGGTCTGGCAGTACAGCCACCACGTCCTGGCCGGTCTGCGCAGCCACCGGGGGCCGATCCTCATCGTGGCCAACTGGAGCGGCGAGTTCCCGGGCCTGGTCGGCCTGCTCAACCTCACGGCGAGCCTCACCAAGGCGGGCGTGCGGCACTCCGCGCTGTGGAGCCGCGACTTCACCGACGACTGGGCAGTCGCCGGGCTGCGGACCTGGCTGGAGACCGGCGAGCTGCGCCACGACACGAGCCACGTGCGCGACCTGCCCGCCCTGCCGGACGACGCGGAGGTCGAACTCGGGCGGGCCCTGGCCACCCAGCTGGCCCGGGAGAAGGCGATCATCGGCGTCTTCGACGAGGGCTGCATGGGTATGTACAACGCGATCTTCGACGACGAGCTGATCAACCCACTCGGCATCTACAAGGAGCGGCTGTCGCAGAGCGCGCTGGTCGCCGAGATGGCGCGGGTGCCCGACGAGGAGGCGCACGCGGTGCGCCGGTGGCTGGACGAGGCCGGGATGACCTTCCACACCGGCACCGACGAGGCGACCGAACTCACCGACGCCCAGTTGACGAGCCAGTTCAAGATGTACATCGCCGCCCTGCGCATCGCCGACGACTTCGGCCTGGACGCGGTCGGCATCCAGTACCAGCAGGGCCTCAAGGACACGGTTCCCGCCAGCGACCTCGCCGAGGGGCTGCTCAACAACGTCGAGCGGCCGCCGGTGCGCAGCCGCGACGGCAGCCGCGAGCTGTACGCGGGCGCGCCGCTGCCGCACTTCAACGAGGTCGACGAGGGGGTGGCCGTCGACTCGCTGGTCACCAACCGGATCTGGACGGCCATGGGCCTCGACCCGGCCACCACCCTGCACGACATTCGGTGGGGCGAGACGTACGGCGACGACTTCGTGTGGGTGTTCGAGATCTCGGGTTCGGTGCCCGCCTCCCACAACGGCGGGTACGACAAGTCGTACAGCATGCGGCAGCCGCCGATGTTCTTCCCGCTGGGTGGCGGCACGCTGAGCGGGGTCTCCAAGCCGGGCGAGATCGTCTGGTCGCGGGTGTTCATCATGGACGGCGCGCTGCACGTCGACCTGGGCCGCGCGACCGTCGTCGAGCTGCCCGAGGAGGAGACCCGGCGCCGGCTTCAGGCCACGAACCCGCAGTGGCCGATCATGCACGCTGTCCTGCACGGCGTGGGTCGTGACCAGCTGATGGCCCGCCACAAGGCCAACCACGTGAACGTCGCCTACGCGCCGGACGCGGAGACCGCGGACCGGGCGCTGCGGGTGAAGGCCGCGATGTTCGCCGAACTCGGCGTCCAGGTGCACCTCTGCGGCGACGTGAACCTCTGAGTGACCGGCGGCCCGGCCGGGCCCGAGGGCCCGCCGGGACGCCGAGCCCGGACGGCCGCCCTCCGGTCGGGGACAGCGGGGGCGGTGGTGACGAGACCGGGGAGCCTGAGGTTGGGGCAGGCTCCCCGGTCTCCCCGCGTTCCGGGCCGGCGCGCGGTCAGCCCGGGCCGGTGGAACTGTCGCGTACCTGCAGCCCGGTGCTGAGCGTGACCGTCGACGGGGGCCGCGACGGGTTGGCGATGCGCTCGGTGAGCAGCACGGCGGCGGCCCGCCCGAGGTCGTACGTCGGCTGGGAGACGGTGCTCAGCGACGGCCGCACCAGGTGGGCCCACGGGATGTCGTCGAACCCGACCACGCCGACCTCGTCCGGAACCCGGATGCCGCGGTCGACGAGACACTCGACGGCGCCGACGGTCATCAGGTTGTTCGTGGCGAAGACGCTGTCGGGCGGGTTGTCGCTGTCCAGCAGCGAGGCCATGGCCCGGTAGCCGCCCTCCTCGCGGAAGTCCGCGTACCGCACCAGGGCGTCGGTCGCCTCCCGCCCGCGCGCCCGCAGCGCCCGCTGGTAGCCGCGCAGACGCTGGGCGGCCGTGGAGATCCGGCGGGGGCCGGTGATGCAGGCGACCCGCTGGTAGCCGTTGTCGAGCAGGTGGGTGGTGGCCAGCTCCGCGCCCTGCACGTTGTCGACGAGCACCGTGTCGATGGTGACGCCGCGCAGCTGGCGGTCGATCGCCACGACCGGGATGCGGGCCTCGACGAGCCGGTTGATCACCGTCGAGCGGCCCGACGTGGAGATGATGACGCCGGCCATCCGTTCGGCGAGCGCCGCCGCGATGTACCGGGACTCCTTCTCCGGGTCCTCGTCGCTGTTGCACAGGACCACGGAGTAGCCCGCGCTCTGCGCGACGTCCTCGACCCCGCGCACCATCGAGGTGAAGAAGGGGTTGCCGATGTCGGAGATGATGACCGCCCAGAGGCTGGTCTGGCTCAGGCGCAGGTTACGGGCGACCGCGTTGGGCCGGTAGTCGAGGTCCCGCATCGCCTCGTGCACCCGCGCGGCCATGGCTGGATCGACGGTGGTACGTCCGTTCAGCACCCGCGAGACCGTCGCGGGCGAGACCTGGGCCTGCCGTGCCACGTCGTAGATCGTCGCCATTCGCCTCCATCCGGTCGGTTCCTACGATGACGAGCCCGAGAAACGGGTGCCCGATCCCCGCACCGACGGCCGGTGCGGGGACTGGGCATCCTACGGGCGAAAAATGACGGAATTGTCACGGCCTTGCCGCGTCGGCGTTCGACACGGGTCGCGACGAACGCCGACGCGTTTCAGCCGTTGACCATGACCTGGAGGGCGTCGCCCCGGCCGACCACGACGTCGGCGGCCAAGGTAACGAGAATACGCCCGTCCCGGCACGACCAGTCACGGACCGGAAGCGTGCGGTTGCCCAGGCGTACGGTCACCCGTGCCGGGGTCCGCGTCACCGCCAGCGCGACGCTGGCCACCCGGAGGCGGCCGTACCGGACCTCGACGGTGGCGGTGAGATGCCCGCCGTGGCGCTCCTGCCGGTACAGGCCCCACCCCTCCGCCGCGGTGAACGCGGCGGCGAACCGGTCCGGGCCGACCCGCGGTGCGAACCCGACGTGGCCGCGGGGCCCGTGGTACTCGAACCCGCACGCCGCGAGGTAGACGCCGTGGCTGGCCATGGCCCGCGCGTAGTGGTCCCCGCACTCGATCTCGTTGTACGGGTTGCGCTTGCCGGCGGCGTACCGGTCGTGCACCGCCCGGGTGAGCGTGAGCCCCTGGTCGACCAGGCCCTCCTGGAGCATGTGCGCGGCGACCTGGTACTCCTGGCCGGTCCACACCTCGTTGAAGTACATGGCGGCCCAGCTCGCCGGCTCACCGGCGGCGGTGTCGGCGCCGCCGTGCGGCCAGGTGGTCATCAGCATCCCGTACTCGTGGTCCATGGCGAACCAGCGACCGCCCGGGATGACGTTGCCCTCCCGGTAGGCGGCGTGGTCGGGCGTGAAGTTGTACCGGTAGAGACTGCTCAGGGCGCTCACGGCCTGGTCCTCGGGCACGACGCGGGGGAGTCCCAGCTGGCCGGCCAGGCTCTGCCCGAAGAGCTGGTCGATGTGGCATCCCCGATTGCTGTTGATCGCGTCGGCGTGGGCGGGGTCTATCTCCTGGATGAAGTACTCGCCGTTGAAGAGTTCGTCCGACAGGTACCGGCTGCCGGAGTCGGCGAGGGCGCGGCACCGGGCCGCGAACTCGGCCTGGCCCACCTCGTCGGCCATCTCCGCGCCCGCCCGCAGCGCCGCGACGTACATGCCCGTGATCCAGGCGATCTTGCCGTACCAGACGGTGTCGAGCGTGTTCGGCTGCGGGCCGTCGACCGTGCCGTCCGGGCCCAGGTCGTGCTCCATGATCCATTCGAGCGCGCGCCGCAGCCGGGACCAGTTCGTCCGCAGGAACGCGTCGTCCGGCGCGGTCAGGTGCTCCCGGTAGCAGCGCAGGATCGTCCCGCACTGCCCGTCGGTGGCCCAGCCCATGTCGGCCTCGGCGCGGTTGCCGATCTGGCCGGTGTCCGGGTGGAAGCCGATGCCGAGGTCCACCCTGCCGCGGGTGTCGCGTTCCAACTGGGGGAAGAGCCGGGCGATCGACTGGGCGTAGTTCCACACGTGCTCGCAGGTGCCCGGGCAGCAGTACACGCCCTCCCAGCCGTAGAACCGGCCGTCGTCGAAGAGGTAGCAGGTGTTGGTGGCGAGCGTCGAGGCGGGCGCCAGGGTGCGTTCCAGGAACCAGTGCGGCAGGGTGGCGTCGGTGTACCAGGTCTTCACCCAGGTACGGGTGTCGGCCTCCAGCCGGTCGAGGTCACGGGCGACGTGCTCCACCACGGCGCGGGCGTCGGCGAACCGGGTCGCGTAGTGCCGGCGCAGGGTGTCCGAGCCGCGCAGGAAGCTGAGCGAGACGCGGTCCGGCACCGGGAAGTGCCAGCCGAGTACGAACCGGACGGTGCTGCTCTCGCCGGGCGCCAGCCGTACCGGGACGCTCACCGACCCGGCCTGCCCGGCCAGTGACCCGTCCACCTCCGCGGGGCCGGCCTCCGCCGCGAACACCTCGTCGAGGGTGTCCCAGCGGGCGAGCGACGGACACGTCACCGCCCGGCCGTCCAGCGCGGCGAGGACGAGCGTGCCGTTGTCGGGCACCTGGTCCAGCGGCCGGGTGTCCGTCGGCACGTCGCTGAACACGATCCGGTCGACGTTGACGTGCCCCCACCCGCCGGTGTCGGCGTCCACGATCTCGATGACGGCGGTGCGGCCCTGGTACGCGGACACGTTCATCGTGGCCAGGCTGACCGGCTCCGCGTCGCGGCCGGCCACGCTGGCCACCAGCGCGCCGTCCACGAGGAGGTTCACGCACGTGGTGCCGCGGTGGCTGCCACCGCCCACGGCCACGTTGACGTACCGGCGCTCGACGGTGAACGGCCGGCTGGTCAGCTTGCCGGTGGCCGCGTCGGCGCGGCCCGAGTCCCCGCCGGAGCCCCGGAAGTCGTGCGACGTCACGAACCGCTGCCCCGACGCGCCGAGATCACCGAAGCGCTTCATGTAGTCCGGGATCTCGGAGACCAGCACCGGGCCGGCGCCGAAGGCGCTGCCCTCGACGGTCCAGCCGTCGTACGTGTCCCGCTCCCAGTCCTCGAACACGATCTCGGGGCGGGGCGCGGCGTCGGTGAACACGATGCGGTCGCAGTTGACGTGCCCCCAGGCCCCGCCGTGGGCGTCGACGATCTCGATGACCGCGGACCGGCCCTCGTACGCGGCCACGTCCAGGTGGACGGTCCGCATCGCCTCGGCGTCCTGCCCGGTGGCCGTGGCGACGACCGTCCCGTCGACCACCACGTTGACGCAGGTCTGGCCGGGGTGGTTGCCGCCGCCGAGGGACAGGCGGACGGACTTGCGGGTGATCGTGAACGGGCTGCTCACGAGCTTGCCGGAGGGCGCGTCGGCCCGGCCGATGTCGCCGGCGGCGCCGCGGAAGTCGTGCGACGTGACGAGGCGTTGCCCGGTGGCGTTGAGCGGGCCGCCGCGCTTCATGTAGTCCGGGATCTCGGAGACCAGCACCGGGCCGGCGCCGAAGGCAGTGCCCTCGACGGTCCAGCCGTCGTACGTGTCCCGCTCCCAGTCCTCGAACACGACGTCGGGGCGGTCGGTCGTCTCGGTCTGCTCGGCCGCGGAGAACCGCACCCCGCGCAGGGACCGGTCACCGAACGCCGCCGACCGTAACGTGATCCCGCGCTGCGACCTCGTGTCGAGGCACACGGGATTCTCGACGTAGCCGAGCAGGGTGGCGTCCACCGTGCGGTGCGACGTGTTGCGCAGCGTGTACGCCAGGATGGTCGCCGGCAGCGTCGAGTCCGCGACCGACAGCGGTACGAACGGTGCGAACGCCTCCAGCGTCACCTCGACCGGGGAGTCGGAGGCGCGGTACCGGACCTGGCCGATCGGGTACTGCCCGGTGAACCGCACGTCGTCGAAACCGGTGGCGTCGAGCGCGCGGGTCCGGACCCGGCCACCGGAGCGGGTCCGCAGCGCGAAACCGTGCCGGACGGGCGAGTCGGGCTGCCGGGGGCTGGCGTACCCGGCGTCGGTGGTGCCGGCCGCCGGTCGGTTGAAGATGTCCCAGTTCCACAGGCGACCGTCGCCGCCGAGGTAGAGCTGACCGGTGGCGCCGCCGCCGACCGGCATGCCCAGCCAGCGGAGGTCGGCGCCCTCGTAGGTGGTGGGCTCGCCCCGGCGGTGGAGCGCCGCGGACCAGTCGGGTGGCAGCGCCTTGTCCGCCGGCACCTGCACCAGCCGGTCCTCGGGTACGCCCAGAGCGGCGGCGGCCTCGGCCCGGGAACCGACCAGCACGGTGCCGGCGGCGGCCCCGAGGGAGAGGGCGAGGAACCGTCGGCGGTGGGGACTGCAGGCGTTGCCGGGACAGCATTCGTCGTACGACTGCTCTGCCATGGATGCCTCCTGACGGGTCAGGCCGGTGCGGCCGGGATGCGGTGCACGGGGCGGGGGTAGGACGGCGCGAAGGCGCTCGCCGGCCCGGGCCGGGCGGCGGCGCCGGCCGCGAGGTCGGCGTCGTAGGCGGCGGCCCGTACCAGCGATTCGAGGTCGTCCGGCGGGCAGGTGGCGCGGACGTTGACCAGCACGGTGGCGCGGGCCACCGGCGGTTCGTCGCGGCCGTCAGGCTCGTGCCGGGGTGGGTCGCCGGCCGCCACGACGCTCATGCGGATCAACCCGGCGGGGGACTGGACGGCGAGTTTGGCGTGACCGATGACGTCTCCCCGCCGGGCGCAGGCGGCGGAGAGTGATTCGAGCGCCACGTGCGCCCAGCGCCGGGCGGAGAAGCCGGCGTCGGCCGAGACCTGCCAGACCTGGTTGAGCCAGCTCAGTCGCGCCTCCGCGGCGGCGTACCGGTCGTAGTCGACGTCCAGGTCCACGTCCGGGCCGCGCTGCCCGCCGGTCCACCGTGCGACGAGCGCGTCGACGTTCTCGCCGAGACCCGCGCTGTAGCCGAGGACGCCGGCGCGGGGGTGGTCCCGCCGGATCCGGTCGAGGAGCGCGTCGAACTCGGCGCGGGGGAGGGTGTCGGACTTGTTGACCGCGATGAGGTCCGCCTCGGCGAGCTGGCGGTCGAACAGGTAGCCGAGGTCGCCGTCGAGCACGCCGACGCGCGCCGGGTCGACGATCGCGGTGAGGGGGGCCAGCGTGAGGCGGTCGCCGTAGCGGGCCCGCAGGGGGCGGACGACCGTCGCCTGCAGGTCGGTGCAGCTGCCCACGGCCTCGGCCAGGATGGTGTCGGCCCGCCCGCTGTCGAGCAGCTCCGTCACCAGGTCGGCGAGATCCTCGAACCGACAGCAGAAGCAGCCGTCGGTCACCTCGCCGACGTCGGGCACCGCGTCGCGGGCCAGTCGGGTGTCGACCAGGTCGCTGCCCTGGTCGTTGGTGATGACCGCGACCCGGCCGCCGCGGGCGGTGAGCAGCCGTCCGGCGGCCAGCATGGTGGTGGTCTTGCCCGCGCCGAGGAATCCGGTGAGGACGACGAGTCGGGGCATGGTTGCCCCCTCCCAGCGCCCCGCGGAGCCGCGGCGCGCTCTCGTGAACGAGAAATCGTTTGCTGGGTTCTGATCGAGGACCATAGGAGCGAGGGGTGGGGCTGTCAACGCCGTAGCGTCGCCTACCTCGTCGTCGGCACCGGAGGATTGACCACCGCCCAACGGCTGCCTACGCTGATCGCTACCGCAGCGAGAAATCGATTCCTTGTCTGCCGCACCTCACGATCCGCCACACCCACCGATGTGGAAGGCGACTCATGACACCCACCACCCGTGCACCACGCACCTCCGCCCGGCGGCTGCTCGGCGCCGCCGCCGCGGCGGCCCTCGTCGCCGGCTCGGCCCTCGCCGGTATCGCCGGACCGGCGTCGGCCGCGACCGGCCCGGCCAAGGACGGCCCGACCACGAACGGCCCCGTCGGCTGGGACGTCTACCGCCGGCTCGACCGGCTCCCGGAACTCACCGACGGATCCCGTGCCTACCAGTTCTCCAGCTTCGACCGCACCGGCGGCAACGACGACGGCTTCTCCGGCCGGTACTCGTGCCTGCGCAGCAGCGCCGACGGCTGCGTGATCGCCGAGGCGACCGGCGCCGGCGAGATCGACTCCATCTGGTTCACCCGCGACGAGGGCAACGTCTCCGCCACGGGCACCATCAAGGTCGTCCTCGACGGGAAGACCGTCCTCGACGCGAAGCTCCAGGACGTCGTGGACGGCAAGCTCGGCGCTCCCTTCGTCTACCCGGTGGTCGCCAACGCGGCGCAGAGCTCCGGCGGCGTCTACATCAAGGCGCCCATGACGTACCGCAGCTCGATGCGGGTCACCACCGAGAAGAACCCGATCTTCTACCACGTCTCGTACCGGAAGTTCACCACCCCGGACGGCGTCCACACCTTCGACCCGGCCGACAAGGCCGAGGACGTCATCGCGAAGCTGAGCGCCGCCGGCACCGCCGACCCCAAGCCCGCCCAGCCGGGCGCCACCACGGCCGAGCGCACCTTCGCCGTACCGGCCGGCGGCCGGGCGACCCTCGCGAGCGGCGTGGGCCCCGGCGCGATCACCGCGCTCCAGCTGCGCATCCCGCAGCTCGTCGGCGCGCCGCAGCCGATCGCCGACGACGGACGCGCGTACGGCGCCGGCGGCGGCAGCGAGTTCACCGTCGCCGTCGACCCGGCCAACACCGGCGTACGGCTCACCCGCCGCCTCGACCCGCACATCGGGCACCAGCGCGCGCGGATCCTGGTCGACGGCGCACCGGTCGCCGAGTGGCCGGCCAACGACCCCGTGCCGTTCGGCACCTGGCTGGACCAGACCGTCGAGCTGCCGGCCAGCGCCACGGCCGGCAAGACCAAGCTGACCGTCCGCAACGAGTTCGTCTCGTCCGACCTCGACATCAACGAGTTCACGTACTGGGTCGACAGCCTCGTGGGCGGCACCGCGAAGCGCACCGACACCGTCGACCTCGGCCCGGCCCACACCGACGCCGAGACCACGCACGGCTACCGGATCACGGCGCAGACCTGGCAGGGCAGCAACACCTTCTCCTACCCGGCCGACGCCGACCGCAAGGCCGCCGTCGCCGCGTCCGACACGGTGCTGCGCGACACCCGGGTGCGCATCTCGTTCGACGGAAAGACCACGGTGGACGCGCCGCTCGGCGAGTTCTTCGGCACCGGCCTCGGGCTGCACTCGGTCCGGTCCCTGATGTTCGGCGTCGACCCGGCCACCGCGACGCTGTCGGCCTGGTGGCCGATGCCCTACCGGTCGCGGTGGTCGGTCGAGCTGCGCAACGGGTCCGACGTGGCGATCGAGCCTTCGGTGGCCACCGTGACCACGGCCCGGTCCGCCCGCTGGGCGGCGGCGCTGCGGCCGACCGGCGACACCGGCTACTTCCGGGCGACCGCGACGAGCGCCGACACCACGCCCGGCGCCGACCACCTCTTCCTCGACGTCGCGGGCCGGGGGAAGTTCGTGGGGGTCACCCACACCATGGAGGGGCACATCCCCGCCGGCAACCAGCGCAACTACCTGGAGGGTGACGAGCGCGTCTACGTGGACGGCGCGCAGAGCCCGAGCATCCACGGCACCGGCACCGAGGACTTCTACGAGAGCGGCTGGTACTTCAACCACGGCACGTTCTCCGCGCCCACGAACGGCAACCCCGCCCACGAGGTCGCCGACTACGGCTGCCAGTACGACTGCACGGGCGCGTACCGGCTCATGCTCGCCGAGTCGGTGGCCTTCTCCACCGCGCTGCGGTTCGGCATCGAGCACGGCCCCGGCGACCAGGACCCGGCCCGGTACGGCTCCACCGCGTACTGGTACGGCCAGGACACCCTCGGGCAGCGCTGGACGGACACGGTCGACGTGGGCGACGCCGCCAGCGAGGCGGCCCACCAGTACGCCTCCGGCGGTGACCGGACCGTGCTCACGTCCACGTTCGAGGGCGACGACGGAGCGCCCCGGCCGGTGACCGACGACGTCCGTGCCTCCACCGACCCGATCCGGTTCCGGGTCGCCCTCGACGAGGACAACGCGGGCGCCGTCCTGCGCCGCGTCGGCGACCAGTCGGCCGGGTACCAGTCGGTGGCGGTCCGGGTCGACGGGCGTGACGCCGGCACCTGGACCCAGCCGCTGGCCAACACCACGCACCGGTGGCTGGAGGACGAGTACCGCCTCCCGGCCGCGCTGACCCGGGGCAGGGACGCGGTGACCGTCACGCTGACGCCCACCGCCGGCGCCCCGGCCTGGTCCGCGGCCCGGTACGCGGTGCTCAGCCTGGTCACGCCGTTCACCGACGACGAGCGGCCGGGTGCCGTCAGCGGGCTCACCGCCACCAGCGGCACGACCAACGCCGTGACGCTGACCTGGCAGCCGGCCCGGGACGACGTGTACGCCCCGAGCTACGAGGTGTTCGCGTCCCGCACGCCGGGCTTCACGCCGGGACCGGACAACCGGGTCGGCACCGCCACCCGGCCCAGCTTCCAGCACGCCGGCCTCGGTCTGCGGGAGACCTGGTACTACCGGGTGCGCGCCGTCGACGCCGCCGGCAACGCCGGACCGTACTCGTCGACCGCCTCGGCGAGCACGGGCGACACCCTGCGGATCGAGGGCGAGTCGCTGCTGCCCGCGGTGAGCGGTGACGCGCCCGCGGACGTGCAGGGCGACTGCTGCGGCATCCACTGGTCGCAGAGCGCGCAGCTGTGGTTCCACGCCAACGGGCCGAACCAGAGCGTCACCGTCGCCTTCACCGTGCCCACCACCGGGACCTACGACCTGCGGCTCGTGCAGACGCTGGCCCGGGACTACGGCACCAACACGGTGGCGATCGACGGTACGCGGATCGGGGAGGCCTTCGACGCGTACCACTCGCCGGAGGTGGTCGTGAGCGACCCGCTCGACTACGGCCAGCGCGAGCTGTCGGCGGGCCGGCACACGCTCACCCTCACCGTGACCGGCAAGGCCGCGGCGTCGGTCGGCTACCTGGCCGGGCTCGACTACGTCGAGGCACGGCTCGTCTCCTGACCGACCGGAGCCGCCGGGTCCGCACCGGGCCCGGCGGCTCCGGCCCGACCCCCGCAGCAGACCCGCAGACGACCACGAGGTGCCGCATGACAGAACGCCCGCTGGTCCGGATGACCGGCATCGGCAAGCGGTTCGGCGGTGTACACGCCTGCCGCGACATCGACCTCACCGTCCGGGCGGGTGAGGTGCACGCGCTGCTCGGTGAGAACGGCGCCGGCAAGTCGACACTGATCAACATCCTCTCCGGCGTGATCACCGAGTACGACGGCGCCATCGAGGTCGAGGGGCGGCCGGTGAGCTTCGGCGGCCCGGCCGACGCCCAGCGCGCCGGCATCGCCACCATCCACCAGGAGCTGGACCTGGTGGCCGGGCTCTCCATCGCCGAGAACATGTTCCTCGGGCGGGAGCCGCGCACCCGGCTGGGCACCGTCGACACCCGGCGGATGCGCCGGCAGGCCACCGAGCACCTGCGTACGCTCGGCGCCGACCTCGACCCGCGACGGCTCGTCGGGTCGCTGCGCGTCGGCGAGCAGCAACTGGTCGAGATCGGCCGGGCGCTGTCCCTGGACGCCCGGGTGCTCATCATGGACGAACCGACCGCGGCGCTGGCGGACGCCGAGGTCGAACGCCTCTTCGCGACAATCGCGGAGCTGCGCCGGGCCGGCGTCGGCATCGTCTACATCTCGCACCGGATGGCGGAGATCGAGGTCGTCGCCGACCGGGTCACGGTGCTGCGCAACGGCGGCGTCGCCGGCACCGTCGACCCGAAGACCGCCACCCGTGACGACATCATCCAGCTGATGGTCGGCCGGTCCGTCGACGCGCTCTACGGCGAGGGGCGCAACGAGCCGGGGGAGGTGCTGCTCGACGTCCGCGGCCTCGCCGTGACGCCGCGCCGGCCGACACCCGGGCGGACCGAACCGGCCGGTGTCGACCTCACGGTGCGCTCCGGCGAGATCGTCGGGCTCGCCGGGCTCATGGGCGCCGGACGCACCGAACTGCTCGAGACGCTGTTCGGCGCGGGCGGGTCCGGGCGCCGCGACGGCGAGGTGACGGTCGACGGCCGCCCGTACCGTCCGCACGGGCCACGGTCGGCCCTGGCGCGCGGCGTGGCGTTCGTCCCCGAGGACCGGCGCGGCGCCGGTCTGATGCTGGAGCACTCGGTGTCCGACAACGTCGTGCTCTCCGCGCTGTCGTCGCTGACCACGTTCGGCCTCGTCCGCCGGCAGGCGCTGCGGCGCACGGTGGCCGGGCAGCTCAGCGCCCTCGCGGTGAAGGCCGCCTCGCCCGCGGTCGCCACCGCCACGCTCTCCGGCGGCAACCAGCAGAAGATCGTGTTCGCCAAGCAGCTGCTGACGCGACCGCGGCTGCTGCTGCTCGACGAGCCGACCCGGGGTGTCGACATCGGGGCGAAGGCCGAGATCTACCGGCTGCTGCACCAACTCGCCGACACCGGCATGGCGATCCTGCTCGCCTCGTCCGAACTGCCGGAGCTGCTCAGCATCTGTGACCGGGTGGTCGTCCTGCACCGCGGTCGCACCGTGGCCGCGCTGCCCCGCGCGTCCGCCACTCAACAAGCGATCCTCGCCGCGGCCAACGGGGACGACGTCAAGGAGGCCCGATGAACTCGCCCAACCCCACCGCCGTCGCCGAAGCGCCGCCGGAGACGCCGCCGCGCCGCCGACCGATCCGCCTGCCCCGGGACCGGCACGCGATCGTCGACAGCTTCTTCCGCTTCCAGAGCCTGTTCGGCCTGGTCGCCGTCTTCGTCATCGCGATCGCCGTGTCGCCCGTCCGCAACGGCGAGAACGTCTTCCTCAGCTCCGGGAACCTGGCCAACATCGTCCGGGCCGTGTCGGAGATCGGGATCATCGCGGTCGGGATGACGTTCGTCATCCTGATCGGCGGCATCGACCTCTCCGTCGGTGCGGTGCTCGGGCTCGCCGCGGTCGGGTCGGCCACCCTGATGGTCGACAGCGGCCTGGGCATCCTGCCGACGGTCCTGATCGTGCTGTTCATCGGCACCGCGTTCGGCGCCACGCAGGGCGCCATCGTCGCCCGGATCGGCATCCAGTCGTTCATCGTCACCCTCGCCGGTCTACAGGCGGCGCGCGGTATCGCCCGGATGTGGTCCGGCGGTCTGGGCATCCCCATCGCCTACGGCGACGGACCGCAGGAGGCCCCGGAGGCGTTCTCGATGCTGAGCGGGTCGATCAACGGGGTCCTCCCGGTGCCCGCGCTGCTGTTCCTCGCCATCGGCGTCGGCGCGCTGCTGGTGCTGCGCACCACGGCCTTCGCCCGGCACGTGTACGCCATCGGCGGCAACGAGAAGGCCGCCCGGCTCTCCGGCGTGCCGGTACGCCGCGTCCGCATCGCCGTGTTCGCGATCTCCGGCCTGCTCGCCGCGCTGGCCGGGATCATCCACGCCGGGCAGCTCAACCAGGGCAGCCCGAACGACGGCGCCGGCTACGAGCTGGACGCGATCGCGGCCGTGGTCATCGGCGGGACGAGCCTCGCCGGTGGCAGCGGATCCATGGGCGGCACCATCGCCGGCGCCCTGCTGCTCGGGATCCTCAACAACATCCTCGCCCTCAACAACATCGACGCGAACGTGCAGCTGGTCGTCAAGGGCCTGGTCATCGTGGCTGCCGCCGCGTTGCAGAAGCTCCGCCCCCGCATCGCCTGACCCACCACCCAACGGAGGAAACCATGCGTTACGCCCGAAGAGCCGCCACGATCCTGGCGCTGACCGCGCTCGTCGCCACCTCGGCGTGCAGCGTCGAGGACGACCCCGGCACCAGCTCCGACGCGTCGGCGACGTGCGGCACCGGCAAGGACTTCCTGATCGGCATGTCGCAGGCCAACAACGCCGAGCCGTACCGGCAGGTCATGAACGACGACGTGACCAACGCCGCGAAGTCCGTGCCCGGGTTCAAGGTCGTCGTCTCCGACGCCGCCCAGGACAACAGCAAGCAGGTCGCCGACGTGGAGAACTTCCTCTCCCAGGGCATCAACCTGCTGATCATCTCGCCGAACGAGGCGAAGCCGCTGACCGCGGTGGTCAAGAAGGCGTACGACCAGGGCATCCCCGTCATCGTGCTGGACCGAAAGGTCGAGGGCGACGCGTACACGGCGTTCATCGGCGGCGACAACGTGGCGATCGGCCGGGCGGCGGGCGAGTACTACGCGAAGACGCTGCTGCCGCAGGGCGGCAAGGTCGTGGAGATCTCCGGGCTGCCCGGCTCCACCCCGGCGGCCGAGCGCGCCCAGGGCTTCCGGGAGGGCATCGCGAGCAACCCGAAGATCGAGATCGTGGCGAGCCAGACCGCCGAGTGGCTGCGCGAGAAGGGGCAGAGCGTCATGGACGCGATGCTCAAGGCGAACCCGGACATCGACGCGGTCTACTCCCACAACGACCCCATGGCCGAGGGCGCCTACCTGGCGGCCAAGGCGGCCGGCAAGGAGACCGCGATCAAGTTCACCGGCATCGACGCGCTGCCGGTGCCCTCCGGCGGCATCAAGGCGGTCGAGCAGGGCCGCCTCCAGGCGACCTTCCAGTACCCGACCGGCGGCCGGGAGGCCATCGACATGGCCAAGAAGATCCTCGTCGACTGCACGAAGGACGTCCCGAAGACGACCACGCTCGGCACCATGCAGATCACCAAGGAGAACGCCGCGGAGGCGTACACCACGCTCGGCGGCAAGCAGTAGGGCCCCGGTGCGGGTCCGCCGCCGGAGGCAGGCGGCGGACCCGCACCGGCCGAGTGCCCGTCCGGGTCACCACCTCGCCACCCGTAGAGCCCTGGAGGAACCCATGCCCCGCCCACCGTCCCGCGTCGGTCGTCTCTCCGCGCTGCTCGCCCTCGCCCTGGGACTGATCGTGGCCCCGGCGCCGGCCCGCGCCGCCGACACCGCCGCACCGGGCAACGAGCCGTACGAGAACCGGTCCACACAGGTCACCGCCGGTGAGTTCGTGAACGTGTACGACCCCAGCGTCGGCGAGAACGAGCGCTGGTACTACAACGACCACACGATCGTGCGCGACCGGGCCACGGGTCTGTGGCACGTCTTCGCGATCACCCACGCCGAGCCGGCCAACCCGCTGGACGAGAAGGTGTTCGGCCACGCCACGGCTCCGTCGCCCCGCGGCCCCTGGACGAAGCAGCCGTTCGCCCTGGAGGCCGACCCGAGCGCGGGGGAGACGCACATCTGGGCGCCGTACGTGCTGTTCCACGGCGGCACCTACTACATGTTCTACGCGGGCGGCACCGCCGACCACGAGGCGTACCGGATGCACCTCGCCACCTCCAAGGACCTGACGACCTGGACGCGGCACCCGGGCAACCCGCTGTTCACCGACGGCTTCGACGGCCGGGACCCGATGGTGACCCGGGTCGGGAACCAGTGGGTCATGTACTACACCGCCAACAGCACGCCGGCCGGCGGCCACCACATCGTCGCCTACCGCACGAGCCGCGACCTCGTGCACTGGAGCGACCGGCGGACGGCCTTCGAACACCCGGCCACCGGCACCTTCGGCGGGCCGACCGAGTCGCCGTTCGTGGTGCAGCGCGGCACCTCGTGGTACCTCTTCGTCTGCTGCGAGAGCGGCTACCAGGACACCCGCGTGTACCGCAGCGACAACCCGTTCCACTTCACCGTCGACCAGCTCGCCGGCCGGATCGAGGCGCACGCGGCCGAGGTGGTCAACGACGACTCGGACGGCGGCCAGTGGTACGTCACGGGCGCCGGCTGGGGCCAGGGCGGGCTCTGGCTGGCGCCGCTGGACTGGCGTACCCCGGTGGTCACGAAGGGGCGGATCGTGACCACGCCCTACTACCGGGCCGTCGTGCAGACCGCGCCCGAGTCGCGGCTGGTCTCCTACGAGGCCGACCCCGCCGGTCGGGGCGCGTACCGGCTGGTGACGGACTCGTCGTTCCGGTCCACGGCGCCCTACCTCGCGGTCGGGACCTTCGGACCCACCGACACGGCGGGCGCCGCACGGACGGTGACCGTGTCGGCCGACGGCACGGACGTGACGCTGGCCGGCATCCCGCTCGGCGACGAGCCGGTGACCGTCGACTGGCGCTTCCGATTCGCACCGACCACGGTGGACGTCGACTTCGTCTGGCACGTGACCGGCCCGACCAGCGCGCCGGTCTGGGAGGCCGCCTGGAACGTCGACTCGACCCTGCCCCGGCTCGCGGACCCGGCGGGCGCGGACCGCGACGGTGACGCGGCGGGCTTCAGCCCGTGGGCGCTCGCCACGGACGACACCACCACGCTGGCCGTCGCGTACCGGGCCGGGTCGGCGTGGAGCGCGGACAACCGGTGGTTCAACCGGCCGAGCGGCTCGATCGCCTGGCAGCCGCTGTGGCAGCCCGGCGGGCGGGCGCTGCCGGTGGGCGACCTCGCGGGCGGCACCTGGCGCATCGGTGTCAGCGGCGCGCCGGCCGACACGGCGTTCGCCGCGGCGCTGGCCGCCTCGCTGAACGACGCGGCCTCCGGGGAAGCCGTGCAGTAGCACCACGACGAGGCCGAGGCGGCCCGGGAACCGGGTGCCGCCCTGGAGAGGCCGCGAGGGCCCGCTCCGTCCGGTGGGACGGAACGGGCCCTCGTTCACTACGGCGGCGGTCAGCCGCCGCGTGTGGCGGAGTCCGTGTCGCGCGTCGTCAGGCCGTGGCCACGGCGAAGACGTGGATGACTCCGCCGTTGGTGGTGCTCGGCAACGTCAGACTGGTGATCCGCTTGCCGGGCTGCAGGGCGATGGGCACGGTCGCGAACACGTCCGTGCCCACCGGGTCGACACCGCCCCCCAGCACATCGCGGTACGCGGTGTGGATGGCCGTGATGTTGCCGAACGACGGCTGCTGTCCACCGCCGCCCAGCGTCCAGTCGCTGAAGCCGATCTCCGCCTGCTGGGTGGTTCCGTCGCTGTAGGTGAGGGTGACCGTCCCGCTGGCGTCGCCGAACGCGGCGCTGCCGAGCACGCTCAGCTTGGTGGCGCCCTCGGCGGCCTGGACGCTGAGGACCTGGCCGCCACCCTCGACGACGATGTTGTCCGGGTCGCCGGGCTTCACGTTCGGCCAGGTGAAGTCGAACCCGTTGGCCGACACCGTGGAGCCGGGCGTGACACCGACCGCCGCGAGCGCCTTCGCCGAGTAGCTCCAGCCACCGCCGTCGAAGTTGGCCTGCGGGTTGGTGTCGTCGGCCGAGATCCCGTTGTTGTTCAGGTTCCACAGCACGCTGTCCCGGATCGCGACGGTCACCGGGAGCGTCACGCGGGGCAGCGCCGAGCCCGACGACGTGGTCGCGGTGAGCGACACCGTGTAGGGGCCCGGCGTGGTGTCACCGGCGGCCGAGACGGTCAGTGCCACGCTGCCCTCGCCGCCGTCCGGCAGCCTCAGCGTTCCCTCCGCCGGGGACACCGTCACACCGGCGGGCGCGTCGGCCTTCCAGTGGATTTCACCGGAGGTGCGGGCCAGCCCCTGCACCTTGAAGGTCGTGCTCGCGCCGCTGCCCGGCTCGACCTTCACCGACTGCGGGGTCGCGCCGGTCAGGAACGGCTGCTCTCCCTGGCGGAACGACGGCGGGGCGTCGGCCGGCGAGCTGCCCCACGCCTTGTTCGGGCTGCTGCCGAGCACGAAGTCCAGCGTCCCGCCCGTGCTGACGAACGAGGCGGGGACCCACGGCTTGGTGGAACTCCTGCCGTTGACCTTGAGCGACCGGATGTACGTGTTGCTGGTCGAGGCGGCCGGGGCGTTGACCGTGATGGCCCGGCCCTTGCCGGCCTGGATCACCGCGTGCGGGAACAGCGGCGCGGACAGCACAAGGTCGGCGCGGCTGGGGACCTGCGGGTACATGCCGAGCGCCGAGAAGACGTACCACGACGACATGGTCCCGGCGTCGTCGTTGCCCGGGATGCCACCTGGGGTGTTCGTCCAGAGCTGGTCCATCTCCGCGCGGACGGTCTCCTGCGTCTTGTACGGGACGCCGAGGTAGTCGTAGAGGTAGGGCGCGTTGATGTCGGGCTCGTTGGTGGGGTCGTACCGCGTGTCGTCCCGGGCGGAGAAGTCGAATGTGCCGTCCGGGGTGCGGAAGAAGGCGTCGAGGCGCTGCTCCGCCGCCTTGTTGCCGCCCATCGCTCGGGCCAGGCCCGCCACGTCCGAGTACACCATCCAGGTGTAGCGGGCGCTGCTGCCCTCGACGAAACCGCTTCCGGTGGCCGGGCTGAACGACCGATCCGCCCACGTGCCGTCGGACCGGCGGTCGCGCATGTAGCCACCCTGCGGGGTGGCGGTCAGGTCGAAGACGTTGCTCCAGTTGCCGGCACGGGCGCGGAACGTCGCCTCGTTCGCGTGGTCACCGACCTGCCCGGCCAATTCGGCCAGCGCGAAGTCGGCGGCCGCGTCCTCGAGCGTCTCGGCCGCCCCACCCCAGCAGTGGCAGCCGTCGGCCGGGACGTAGCCCAGCTTCAGGTACTTGTCGAGAGCGGGACGCTGACCCACGCACTCCACATTGCAGCCCGCGCTGTCGGAGTCGTTGGCGGTGGGCACGGTCGCCGCCGTGACGAGGGAGCGCAGCGCGCCCCGGACGTCGAAGTCACGGCCGCCGAAGGCGTAGATCCCGGCGACCGCCGGGGCCGACGGGTCTCCGGACATAACGCTCGTCTTGCCGTTGACGAGCAGCCAGCGGTCCCATTCACCGTCGCGCTGGCTGGCGTAGTTGTAGAGCGACTGCGCATAGTCGCTGCCGACCTTCGGGTTCAGCAGCGTGACGAGTTGGACCTGCGCCCGGTACTGGTCCCAGCCGGAGAAGGTGCCGTACTGCGCCTCCTGCCCCTTGCCGATCCGGTGCGTCTCGCGGTCTCCGCCGAGGTACCGGCCGTCCACGTCGCTGGCCAGCGTGGGCTCGAGCATCGAGTGGTACAGCGCGGTGTAGAAGGTGGTGCGCTGATCGCTCGTACCACCGCCGATCTTGATCTTGCTGAGCTCGCGCCGCCACGCGGCCGCGGCCTCGGTCCGGACGTCGTCGAAGGTCTTCGTCGGCGGGTTCTCCGCGCGCAGGTTGGCCTCGGCGTTCTCCGGGCTCACGTAGGAGATGGCCACCTTGACCCCGACCCGCGTCGTGCCCTGCGGGAAGGTGACGTAGGCGCCGGAGCCCCTACCCGCGTTCGGGAAGCCCCGGCCGTCGATGCCGGTGCCGCCGGAGGCCGAGGAGGCGCCCCGGTTCAGGGTGCCGTCCTGCCAGGTGCCGATCTCGGCGAACGGCTGGTCGAAGTGCGCCGTGAAGTACAGGGTGTAGAGGTCGTGACGGTTGTTGGCGCTCTGCGGCCCGCAGAAGTTGCCCGCGCTGACCGAGCCGGTGACGGTCCTCGTCCTCTGGTCCACCCGCACGGTGGCGGCGGTGCTGCCGGTCTCCGAGTTCGAGGTGCGGAACAGCATGCTGGCGGGCTTGTCGGCCGGGAATCCGAACCGGCCGGAGCCGGTACGGGGGGTGGTGGTCAGTTCCGCTGAGGCGCCGCTGTCCAGAGTCACCTGGTAGTACCCGGCGCGCGCGGTCTCGTTGTCGTGGGAGAAGGTGCTCGCGTAGCGGGCGTCGGAGACGTCGGCCGTCGGCGAGGAGTCGACAGCGCCCGCGTACGGCATGATCGGGATGTCGCCGTTGGCTCCGTTGCAGCCGACGCCGTTGAGGTGGGTGAGGCTGAAGCCCCGGATCTTCGTGGCGCCGTACTCGTAGCCGCCGGGCGCAGGCGTCGAGGTCTGCTGGCCCCGGGAGTTCTGCGGGCTCCAGGCCAGCATGCCGAACGGCCGCACCGCTCCCGGGTAGGTGTTACCGAGGTTGGCGGAGCCGATCAGCGGGTTGACGTAGGGGACGGGATCGTTGACTTCCTGGGCCCTGGGCGCGGCCGAGGCGGGGGTGCCCGTGGCGGCCGCCGCCAGAACGGCTGCGGTCGCTGCCGCGATGCCGGCGAACGTCCGGCGTCTTGAGGCGCGCTCCGGGCGCGTCAGATGGTCCGACACACACTTGCCCTTCACGTTGGACGGTTACGTGAACGCTGTGGGCACGACGGGAGAGACCCGGGCTGTCCGGTCGGGACGGGGGCTCGCGTCGTCCTGACAACGTTGTCATGGGGACGTCGGAGGATGCTCCTCCCGGCGGTGTGGACTGTCAAGAGCAGGCGGAACCGTCCCTTTCGTACGCGGCGAACCGCGTCCGGATGCTTACCCCTCGTCACGGGTAGGGCTGGACCTGCCAGAGCGCCTGCATCCTGGCGAACGACTGCGGGGGGTTACCAGCCCCGCTGGTTCGACCAATTCGTCCAGCCAGGACGCGGGTTTTCCGGGTCGCCACCGCCGCTCCGCGCCGGCCTCCGCCCGTCGGGGCCGCCGTCAGTCGGTGTCGTCGAGCCGCCGTCGCTGCGGGTAGATGGTCTCGCCACGGGCGAGCATGTCGACGAACTGGGCGATCCTGCGCTGCCGCGTCTCGGCGCGCTTGGCGCTCGTGACCCGGTACACGACCGCGTAGCGGTTCTGGGCGGTGAGGATGGCGAACATCCGCTGGGCCCGGGGCGAGGCGGCCAGCGCGTCGGCGAGGTCGTCGGGCACGGTCGCCGCGGCCTGACCGGCGTACGCGGCGTCCCACCGGCCGTCGGCCCTCGCGCGTTCCACCTCCGCGACGCCTGCGGGATGCATGCGGCCCTCCTCGAGGAGCCGGCTCACGATGCCGACGTTGCGGGCCGACCACGGGCTGCGGGGCCGGCGGGGCGTGAAGCGCTGGCGGTACGTCCCGGCGTCGCCGCCGCGCACCTGGCCGTCGATCCACCCGTGGCACAGCGCCTCGTCAAGAGCCTCGTCGTAGGTGAGCGTGGTGGGGGCGTCGGCGCCCCGCTTCGCGAGGACCAACCAGACGCCCTGCGGGTCGCCGTGGTGCTCGGCCAGCCAGTCCCGCCAGGCCCGCGCGTCGGGAACCAGCAGTTCCGGCAGCTCACCGGCCATCGAATCCTCCCTCGCCGTCGCGTGGGCGCGTGCCGCGCCGGTGTCCTTCCTAACACGGCGGGGTGACGGTGCCCGCCGCCGAGCCGACGACGGCGCACCACCCGGTCCCTCCTCCGTACGCCGGGCGGCGATGGAAGGATGACGGTGATGCGAGGTCAGCGGGTCGGGAGACGACGGGCGGCGATGGGCGCCGTGGCCGCCCTCGCCACGGCGCTGGTGCCGGGCCCGGCCGCGGCGCAGACTGCCGCCCCGGCCGCGGCGGTGATGTCGCGTTCGGCCGCGGCACAACCCGCCGCCCCGGCTTCCGGGGAGCCGGCGTGCGAGATCCGGGACGCCCGGCTGACCGAGATCTCCGGCATGGTGGCGACGGACGATGGCTTCGTCGTGGTCAACGACGGCGCCGACGAGGAGGCGCGCCGGCGGATCTTCTTCCTCGACCGGGCCTGCGCGGTCGTGCGCGCGGTGGCCTATCCCTCCCGGCCTCGGGACACCGAGGACCTGGCGCTCGGGCCCGACGGGACGCTCTGGGTGGCGGACACCGGCGACAACGACCGGACCCGGGAGACGGTCGCCGTGTGGCGGCTACCGCCCGGCGCCGACCGGCCCGTGCTGTACCGCCTCGCGTACCCCGACGGCGCGCACGACGCCGAGGCGATGCTCGTGACCGGCGACGGCCGGCCGCTCATCGTCACGAAGAGTTCGACCAACCTGTACGCCCCGGCCTCCGCACTCCGGGCCGGCGGCACCGTCCCGCTGGTCAAGGTGGGGCAGGTGCGGCTGCCCTCGTCCACGACCAGCAACCCGTACGGCCTGATCGGCCGCGCGGTGGTCACCGGCGCGGCCACCGCCCCCGGCGGGGGCAGGGTGGTGCTGCGCACGTACGCCGACGCGTTCGAGTTCGATGTGACCGGTGGCGATGTGGTGGCCGCGCTGACCGGCGGGACCCCGCGGGTGGTGCCGCTGCCCGACGAGCCGCAGGGCGAGTCGATCACCTACAGCCGCGACGGGCGTTCCCTGCTGACCGTGTCGGAGACCGCCGGCAGCCCGGCCGGAACGAGGCCCACCGTCCTGCGCTATCCGCTGCCGGCGGCGGACGCGCCGTCCCCGCCGGACCGGTCCGCGGCGCCGGACGCGTCCGCTCCGCCCGGTGTCACCGCGGCGCCCGCGGTCAACACGTCGGGTGGCCGGTCCCGCGGCGTCCTCGCCGCCGTGGCGGCGGCCGGCGTGCTGGGCGTGCTGCTTTTGGCCGGCGGTCTGGTGGCGACGAGGCGTACGCGGTCCCGCCGTCCCGGGGCGTAGGCCGTCCACGCGGTCAGCGGCGAGCCCGTGACGGGGGGCAAGGCCGGGTAAAGCGGGCATCAGGGGACATCGGCTCGATAGGCTGTCCGGGTGGACGAACCGGGCCGCCCGGTGACGCGGGCCCGTGACTCCGCCACCGGGCGACGGTCGAGTTGGCTTGAACTCTTCTTCGACCTGGTCTTCGTCGTCGCCGTCTTCGAACTCGGCGGGCTCCTGAACGCGGACCCGACGGTCCACGGGGTGCTGGTCTTCGCGGGCCTGCTGACCACGATCTGGTGGCTGTGGTTCAGCTTCTCCTACTTCGCGGACCTGTTCGACGACGACCGCCCACCGAGCCGCTTCGCCCAGCTCGTCGCGATGCTGGGCGTGCTGGCTCTGGCCGCGTCGCTCGACCGCGGGGTGGCCGACGACTCGATGCGGTTCGCGGTGCTGTACGCGCTGCTGCTCCTGCTGCTCACCGGCATGTACGGGCTCGTCGGGTGGCGCCGGCCCGCGACCCGGGAGTTCTGCTGGTGGAACGCCATCGGGTTCCTGCTCGGCGCGGTCGGCTGGTTCGCCTCCCTGCTGGCCCCGGCCCCGGCCCGGTACGCGGTCTGGGGTGTCGCGCTCGCCGTGAACGCCGCCATGGCCGGCCCGGTGGCGTACGCCCGGGTGCGGCAGGTGCCGGTCCAGCAGTCGCACATGCCGGAGCGGTTCGGGCTGTTCACGATCGTGGTGCTGGGCGAGGCGGTGCTCGCGGTCGCCAACGGGATCGGGGACACCGGCTGGCGGCCCGGCGCCGTGGCGATCGGCATCGGGGGATTCGTCATCGCCTGCGGCATCTGGTGGGTCTACTTCGCCTCCACCTTCGATCCGGAGGCCGGCAACCGGGCGGTCCGCGGCGGCCGCGCGGTGATCGTGCGCAGCTACCTCTACGCGTACGGGCACCTGCTCGTGTACGGGTCGATCGTGGCCTCCGGCGTCGCCGTCGAGGTCGCCGCGCGGGAGGCGGTGCACGGCGGGCACGGCGTGGCCGGGCCGTTGCTGGGCGGCAGCCAGCTCACCCTGGTCCTGGGCTGCGTCATCGTGTACCGCGGATTCGACGTCCGGGTCGGTCGGAGGGTGGCCCTCGCCCAGGCCGGGCTGGTGCTGGCCGCCCTGGTGATCGGTCTGGCCGGGCTGCCGCCGCTGGGCACGGTGCTGCTCGTCGCGCTGGCCTGGGTCGTGCTGGCCGTGATCGAGCGCAGCGCGCCGCCGGTCTGGCGGCACTGACCGCGCCGTCCGGCGCGCCGGTGTCCCGGCTCAGGGGGTGGGGTCGGCCGCGAGATCCGCGGGCCGGGTCGGCGCGGGGGCCGCGGCGGCGAGCGCGGCGCGTACGGCGTCGAGCAGGGGCTGCTCCGGGTGCTCGATCCAGCCCTGCACCGCCACGCGGACGGTGGCGAGGAAGGTCGCCGCCAGCACCCGGGACCGCAGGGCGGCGTCGTCGCCGTCCAGCCGGCGGGCCAGCTCCGCGGCGACCTCCCGCTCGACCGTCGCGTACGCCGCCACCTGGTGCGCGGCCAGGCCGGGGTGGCCGCGCAGCTGCCGGCGGTGGGTCAGCCACTCCGTGTCGGCGTCGAGGTAGCTCTCCTCGGTGAGGCGCAGTGCCGCCCGGGTCAGCACGGTCCAGGGCTGCTCGTCGGTCGGCTGTTCGCGGATCAGCTCCAGCATCCGGCGCAGGCGCATGGTGTCGCCGTGGAAGATCGCCTCTTCCTTGCTCGAGAAGTAGTTCGAGAACGTCCGCCGGGACACGTTGGCGGCGTCGGCGATCGCCTCGATCGTGACCCGGTCGAGGCCCTGGTCGATGGCGAGCCGGAGGGCGGCGTCGTGCAACGCGAGGCGCGTCGCCGCCTTCTTGCGTTCGCGCAGGCCAGGGCTTTCGTCCATGACTTTCACGGTACGTGACGCAGTTCTCAAGGTGCAAACTTGCCTGTTGGGCAAGATTTGTAGATGCTTGCATGAGGCAACCATCTGGATCGGGGGAATCGTGGCTGGTGAGTTTCGTGAACTCGTGCTCTGCCTGCACGAATTCGTCCGGGGAATCCGGTTGGTGAAGCAGCGCCGGGCCGACGAACGGCCGGGAGTGCCCATCGGGTTGGTCGGCCTCCTCACGCAGATCGACCGGCTCGACACGGGCTGTCACGCCCGGGAGTTGGCGGCGCGCACCCGGCTCGACCCCTCGACGGTCAGCCGCGCCGTGGCCAGCCTCGTCACGGAGGGTCTGGTCGAGCGGCGTCCCGACCCGGCCGACAAGCGGGCGCACGTCCTGGCCCTCACCCCCGACGGCCGGAAGACCCTGACCGACACCCATGCCTGGTACGCCGGGCTGCTCGAACGGGCGCTCGCCGGGTGGACGCCCGACGAGGTCGCCGCGTTCAGTGCCGGGCTGAACCGATTCACGCGCGACATCGAGGTCGCGCTGGCAAATCACGACACCATGGAGGCCGCGCGATGAGCGCACCCACCACAACCGCCGGCGTCGAGCCGATGACGCACCGGCGGACGCTCGAAGCACTCAGCGGTCTGCTGCTGGTGCTCTTCGTCGCGATGCTGAGCAGCACCGTCGTCTCGACGGCCCTGCCGAAGATCATCGGCGCCCTGAACGGCTCGCAGACCCAGTACACCTGGGTTGTCACCGCGACCCTGCTGACTGCCACCGCGACCACCCCGATCTGGGGCAAGCTCTCCGACCTGTTCAACAAGAAGCTCCTGATCCAGGTCGCGATCGTGGTCTTCCTGCTGGGCTCGGTGGTGGCCGGCTTCTCGCACAGCGCCGGTCAGCTGATCGCCGCCCGCGCCTTCCAGGGCATCGGCGTCGGTGGCCTGCAGGCCCTGGTCCAGGTGGCGATCGCGGCCATGATCCCGCCCCGCGAGCGGGGCCGCTACAACGGCTACCTCGGTGGCGTGATGGCCCTCGCGACGGTCGGCGGCCCGCTGCTGGGCGGCCTCATCGTCGACACCTCGTGGCTCGGCTGGCGCTGGTGCTTCTTCGTGGGCGTCCCGGTGGCGGTCGTCGCGCTGATCCTGCTCCAGGCCACCCTGCGCCTGCCCACCGTGCGGCGCGACAACGTCAAGATCGACTACCTGGGCGCGTCCCTGATCGCCGCCGGCGTGAGCGTGCTGCTCATCTGGATCTCGTTCGTCGACAGCTCGTTCGCCTGGGTGTCCTGGCAGACCGGCGCCATGGTGGGCGGCTCGCTGATCCTGCTCGCCCTGGCGGTCTGGGTCGAGTCGCGCGCGGCCGAGCCGGTCGTGCCGCTCACGATCGTCCGTGAGCACACCACGGCGCTGGCCATCCTGGGCAGCCTCGCGGTCGGTATGGCCATGTTCGGTGGCGCGGTCTTCCTCGGCCAGTACTTCCAGATCGGTCGCGGCTACAGCCCGACCGAGGCCGGCCTGCTCACCATCCCGATGATGGCCGGCGTGCTGCTCTCCTCGATCATCGCGGGCCGGCTCATCACCCGCAGCGGGCGCATCAAGCCGTACATCGTGGTCGGCTCGATCGTCCTGGTCGCCGGCTTCGCGCTGCTCGGCACGATCGACCACGAGACCTCGCTGGTCCTGGTCGGCGCGGCCATGCTGATCGTCGGCGTCGGCGTCGGCATGACCATGCAGAACCTGGTCCTCGCCGTGCAGAACACCGTGTCGCTCAAGGACATCGGCGCGGCCAGCTCCACGGTGGCGTTCTTCCGGTCTCTCGGCGGCACCATCGGCGTGTCGGTGCTGGGCGCCGTGCTCGCCCGCCGCGTCAGCGACCAGATCACCCACGACCTGGCCGCCGCGGGCGTCCCCACCTCGGGCGGGGGCGACAGCAGCAACCTGAACATCACCGCGCTGCCCGAGGCCGTGCAGCACATCGTCCGGGCCGCGTACGGCGACGCCACCGGGCACATCTTCCTCATCTCGGCGGCCATCGCCGTGGTGGGTGTCATCGCCGCGCTCCTGCTCAAGCCGGTCACGCTGCGCAACAGCCTCGACCTGCCGGACGCCGCCCGCTCGGCGGCCGTGGCCGCCGACGCGGTCGACGGCGCACCGGCCTTCGACGAGGTGAACGTCGACGACGTGAACTCCGGCGGCACGCCGGAGCGGGCGTCCACCCGACGCTGACCGCTCGGGCTCCGACACGGGCCGCCCTGCCTGACGGCAGGGCGGCCCGGCCGTCTCCGGCCCACCCCCGCCCGGCCCGTCCCCGCCGGTGGCCCCGGTGATCAAGAGGTTTGCGTCGTCCCGGGGCCGGATCCTGACGCGAAACCCTTGATCACGGGGTCGGGGGGTGGCCGTCGTGCCACCGGGCGCGGAAGGCGGCCTCGTTCCTCTCGTGGGTGGTCTTCTCCTCGAGGATGGCCGCGCGCAGGGCTCGCCGGGAGTCGGCGAACACCACCCCCTCGATCGTGACGAGGGCGACGCAGATCGCGGTGAGCAGGCCGAGCGCGGCCAGCGCGGGCAGGTACCCGGCGATCGGCAGGGCGGCGCCCAGGGCGGCGAGCACGCCGATCCGCGTCCAGGTGACCGTACGCAGCGCGCGCAGCTGGAACGCGAGGTCGGCGGCGAGGTAGACCATCACCCCGCCGAAGAGCAGGGGGATGGCGGGGCCGTGCGCCCGTTCGCCCACCCCGCCGGCCGGGTCGGTGATGGCCCGGACGACCTCCTCGGCGCCGATCGCGAAGAGGATCACGCCGGCGATCATCGGCAGGTAGAGGTACGCGTACGCGTCCCGGGCCAGTGCGATCCGCGGGCCGCCCTGCGCGGCGTGCAGCGCGATCCGCGCGGCCGGGCCGACGAAGTCGAAGTGCGCCCACCACAGGGCCGCCGTGAACACGATGCCGAACATGGCCGCCGGGATCGCCTCCCACGTCACCGGCTTACCGATCAGGTTGCCGCCGACGCCGACGGAGATGACCGACTCGCCCAGCGCGATGATCAGGATGAGGTCGTAGCGCTCCGTCCAGTGCTCGGCCGACGGCAGCTCCCACCCCCACGTGCCGGCCACCAGGCCGCTGCCGTACTGGATGACCACGACCGCCACCCACAGGCTGTCGCGTACGAGGACGGCCGTCCCCGAGTCGGCGATCTGCTGGGGGAGCACCGCGGCGATCACCAGCAGGACGGTGGTGAGCGCGATCTCCGGCACGAACTGGAGCATCTTGCGGCGGGAGTGCGGCTTGCCCTGGACGGCGTGCAGGTAGAGCCCCAGGTGCACGAGCCGGATCGCCACGTAGCTGATCGCGACGAGCATGGGCCCGGCCACCCCGTGCTGCGGGTCGTCGAACGCCTGGGGCAGGGCCAGCGCGAACGTGAACAGCGCCGCCATGCCCAGCACCATGGCCACCGGGACGAAGCCCTCGCCGAGCCGAACCCGGCTGGCCACCACGCTGTGCACCACCCAGCACCACCACAGCACGGCGAGCACCAGCAGCGCGTGCAGCAGCTCGGTGCCGGTGACGTTCGCGGCCGTGGCCCGGGTGATGATGAAGAACGAGACGACGAAGACGAGATCGAAGAAGAGCTCGAACTTGTCGGCGCGGGTGCCTGGCGCGATGGGTACGGCCGGCCCCAGCATGCCGCGCCACCGGAACCCGCCCACCGGTTGAGTCTCCCAGCGCCGGAAGGCGTCGTGGGCCGATTCGGCCTCGCTCGCCGCGACCCGCCGGGATCACTCTTGACAACGCCCAGTCGGGCGATTCATCCTCGACTTGTCCTACTGGCGTAGGACAATAGAGAGGATCGTCTCGAGTGATCGAGTTTGTGCTGGACAGCCGGTCCAAGGTGAACACCTACATGCAGCTGGTGCAGCAGGTGAGGCAGGCCCTCCGGGTCGGCCTACTGGTGCCGGGCGACCAGTTGCCGAAGGTCCGGGAGGTCGCGCAGTCGCTGGCGATCAACCCGAACACGGTGCTCAAGGCGTACCGCGAACTGGAGATCGAGGGACTGGTGGCCGGCCGGCCCGGGGTCGGGACGTTCGTCGAGCGGACGCTGGCCGGCGCGTCCCTGCCCAACCAGGCCGAGCTGCGCGAGGACCTGGAGGCGTGGCTGCGCCGGGCGCGGGCGGCCGGGCTCACGCCCGAGGACGTCACCGCCCTGGTGGAGACCACCCTGCGGGCCGCACTCGCCGACGACACATCGCAGAGGCAGACCGCGCGAGCGGAATGAGAGGACGAAGATGGACGTGGTCCTGGAGGCCGACCGGTTAGGTAAGAGATACGGCAACAACTGGGCGTTGCGGGACTGCTCGCTGCGCCTGCCGGCCGGGCGGATCGCCGCGCTGGTCGGCCCGAACGGCGCCGGCAAGAGCACCCTGCTGCACCTGGCCGTCGGCCTGCTCCGGCCCGACGCGGGGACGGTCCGGGTGTTCGGCGAGTCACCGTACGACAACAGGGGCAGCCTCGCCGACATCGGGTTCGTGGCCCAGGACACCCCGCTCTACCGGGACTTCACCGCGGCGGAGCTGGTCACGGCCGGCGCCAAGCTCAACCAGCGGTGGGACGGTGACCTGGCCCGTAACCGGCTCGCCCAGCTCGGCATCCCGCCCGACCGTCCGGTCGGCAAGCTGTCCGGCGGCCAGCGGGCGCAGGTGGCGCTCGCCCTGGCCCTGGCCAAACGACCGAGGCTTCTGCTGCTCGACGAGCCGGTCGCCAGCCTGGACCCGCTCGCCCGACGGGAGTTCCTCCAGTCGCTGATGGGCAGCGTGGCCGACGCCGGCACCACCGTCCTGCTCTCGTCGCACCTGCTCGCCGACCTGGAGCGGGTCTGCGACTACCTGATCGTGCTGAATGCCGCGCGGGTCCAGCTCCTCGGCGCCGCCGACGACATCGTGGCCGACCACCGGCGGCTCGTCGGCCCACGGCACGACGGCGGACCGATCGGCGGGGTCGCGGCGGTGGTCCGCGCCAGCCACACCGACCGGCAGTCCACCCTGCTCGTCCGCACCGACGGGCCGATCACCGATCCGTCCTGGACGGTCCGGGAGGTGGCCCTGGAGGACCTCATCCTGGCCTACCTGGCCGACGTCGACAGCACGACCAGCCATTCCGCATGGGGGGTACCGGCATGATCTGGATGGCTTGGCGGCAGCACCGACGGCAGGTGCTGTTCACGCTCCTCGCCTTCGCGGCGCTCGCCGCCCTGATGGTCCCGATCGGGCTGGCGATGCGGAACTCCTTCGCCGACCTCGGGCTGCCCCAGTGTGTGCGTGACCTCGCCAGCGCCGGCGTGGCACCGGAGACCCGGGACTCCTGCGAGCAGGGCTTCCACCGGTTCACGAACCAGTACGGCGCCCTGAACCTCGTCGCCGTCCTGCTGCTCATCCTGCCGCTGCTCGTCGGCCTGTTCTGGGGCGCGCCGCTGGTGGCCCGGGAGGTGGAGCACGGCACACACCGCTTCGTCTGGACCCAGGGGATCAGCCGGCAGCGTTGGGCGCTGGTGAAGGTCGGGTTGGTCGGCACGGTCGTGCTGGCCCTGGCCGTCTGTTACGGGCTCGGCATGTCGTGGTGGGTCGACCCGCTCACCAAGA
The DNA here is from genome assembly GCF_003626655.1 of Micromonospora costi. Taxonomy (GTDB): domain Bacteria; phylum Actinomycetota; class Actinomycetes; order Mycobacteriales; family Micromonosporaceae; genus Micromonospora; species Micromonospora costi. Next base: position 496,811 of record NZ_RBAN01000001.1, on the reverse strand, counting down.
CCGCCCAGGAGGGCCGCCTGGGCTTCATCGTCTTCGACCTGCAGGGTGTCGTGCCGATCGGCTACACCCTGTTCGCCGTGGCGCTCGGCATCTTCGCCGGCACGGTCTGGCGCCGGATGCTGCCGGCGATGGCCGTCACCCTCTTCGGGTACGTCGGCGTACGCGCGGCGGTGGAGATGCTGGCCCGGCCCCGATACCAGCCCGCCGAGACCCTCACGTTCCCGATAACAGGTGCCGAACCGCAGGAGGGCCGGGGCGACTGGATCCTCGCCAACGGGATCCGCGACGCCGACGGGAAGATGGTGCTGGAAGGCAGCAGGATCATGTGCCCGCCGGCCGACCAGATGCCCCAGGGCCGGGTCTGCGGCGAGGAACTGGGCCTCGGGCCAGGCGCCTACAACTGGCAGCTGTACCAGCCCGCCGACCGGTTCTGGCTCTTCCAGGGCATCGAGACGGGTATCTTCGTCGCCCTCGCCCTGCTGCTGGTCTACCTGGCGGTCCGCTGGATCCGCCGCATCGCCTGATCCGCCCACGGCGAAGGCGGCACCCGCCGGGGGTGCCGCCTTCGGTGGTGAGCGGTCACTTCAGGAAGGGCAGCCGCCGCACGAGCGGGATGCGTGCCCAGTACCGGCCGAGACCGAGGGTGTCGCCGGCGGCGGTGAGGGCCAGGACGGCGAGGACACCGGCGTAGATGAGGTGGTCGTCCATGAAGGGGTTGGTCTCCGGGGGCAGGACGGCGGTCCACATCATCACCAGCAGCAGCGAGCCGGCCACGGCGGCGATCCGCGTGCCGACGCCCAGGATCAGGGCCGTGCCGATGGCGGCGAGGCCGATCATGAACAGCCAGTCGGCCCAGGCGGCGCCCGCGAACGACCGGTAGAAGTCGGCGAACGGGCCGGCGACGGCGTTGCCCAGGAAGCCCTTGGTGGGGCTGCCACCGTCGATCCAGGCCTGCGCGGCCTTCGTGGCGTGCCCGAGGCCGAACATCTTGTCGAGGAAGGCCCAGAGGAAGGTCCATCCGAGGGCGAGGCGCAGTCCGGCGAGGACGTACCGGGTGGCCTTCTCCCGGGTCGTCTCGGCCGGGGTCGCGATGGTCCGGTGGGCGGTGTTGGTGGCGGTCCGGTTGATGGTCGGACGCTCGGCGATGGCGGTCATCTCGCCGTCTCCTTTCCCTTCTCGTTTACACCTCCATTTCACCGGCTGCGGTTCGTCGGCAGCAGTGCCGGCGGACCGCAACCGGCGGGACCTTCGACCCGTGCCGGCGTGACGTCCGGGCCGGGCCGGGCGGCCCCACGGGGACGGGACCGCGGCTCCAACCTCCAGAGAGCACCCCGCCCGCGCGCCGCCGACGGCCACCGTGACCGAGCCGATTCTGCGAACTGCTGGTCATGCCGGCGCCCGCCGGCGGGTACACCGGGTGCAAGCTGCTCACCAGCACCCCGGGCAACGCTCGCCGGGTGAGCCGGCCTCATCCGTCCCGGCGCCGGGCGCGGCTCGCCAGCCGGTCGCGGTGCACCCCGGTACGCAGCTGCTCGTCGGTCATCACCAGGTAGACGAGTGGGCAGTCCTGCGGGCCGGTCACGTCCAGCTGGCACAGCGTGCAGGGCTCTCCGGGGCGCAGCGGGCACCGCGCGTCCGGCCTCGGCGTACGGCCACTCATGCCATCAGCCTCCACCTCGGCGAAGCGCCCGGGCAGGGCCGATGGTCCCGCGGCGGGATCCGGTCCGGCGGTGTGGGTCGGAGAGCGCCGGACGCTCCGTGCGGGCCCGCGCACGGGATCGGCCATGGTAGAACTAGCGCGATGGGGGTGCATAGCGTCCTAAGTCGGACATGCTGACGCGAGCTGAAGGCCGCTGGTTCGGCGTGGGCGCGGTCCCCCGCGAGGCGACGGTCCTGGAGCTGCTGTTCGACATCGTCTACGTCTTCGCGCTCGCGCGCCTCGCCGGACGGGTGGCGGACGACCTCACGATCGTGCGGCACACGCTGCTGTCCGAGGCGGGCCAGACGCTGCTGTTCTTCACCGCGATGTGGATGATCTGGTCCCTCAACGCGCTGATGACCAGCGTCTACAACCCGCGCAGTCCGGACATCCAGGTCGTGCTGCTGGCCACGATGTTCGGCACGCTGGTGCTCGCGGTCTCGCTGCCGCAGGCGTTCGGCGAGCGCGGTGTGATCTTCTGCTGCACGTACGTCCTCATCCAGGTCGGCCGCCCGCTCTATCTGACGCTGGCGCTGCGCCGGCAGTCGTTGTGGCGGCAGCCCGCGCGAACGCTCGTCTGGCACGTCGTGTCCGGCGTGCTCTGGATCGGCGGCGGCATCAGCGGTGGCCTGGGGCGAGGCATCTTCTGGACCGCGGCCCTCGCCATCGAGGTGCTCGGCAGCGCCCTGAGCTGGCCCGCGCCGCGGCTCGGCGCCTCACGGCAGGGGTTCGGCCGGGTCAACTACGAGCACCTCGCCGAGCGGTACAACCAGTTCTTCATGATCGCTCTGGCGGAGGTCGTGCTAGAGGCGGGCGCCGCCGTCAGCTTCCCGGGCTTCTCCCTCCGGCGGACCGTCGTGCTCGTCGCCGCCTTCGTGGCCGTCGTGGCCTTCTGGCGGATCTACTTCTACCACGTCGGGCCGAAAGGACCGGCGCAGGTGAGCGTGGGCGGCGGAGCCCCGCACCTGTCCCGCTGGTCGAGCTTCAGTCTGCTGCTCATCGTCGGCGGGGTCATCTGCACGGCGGTCGGCTTCAGTCAGGTCGTGGAGCACATGGAGGTGTCGCTCGACTGGGCGCTGGTGGTCGTGATCTTCGGTGGGCCGGCGATCTTCCTCCTGGGCCGGGCCTACCTCGAGCCCTCGGACCAGATCAGCCGTCGATGTCCCGCGCTCTACCTCGGCCTGATCGCCCTGGGCGCAACCGCGCCGGTCACGCTCTTCCTGCCGCCCCTCGCCGCGGCCGTCGCCGTCGGGGTGATCCTGGCCGGGGTGGCCGTCGTCGACTGGCGGCTCCACCGGCACGGCCCGGAGACCAACCCCACGCTGTAGCGCCGGTGGTCAGGGCTTCCGTAGCCTCGACGGCCGGGTGCCGCCCCACGCGGCACCCGGGCGGGTCGGCGCGGCCCGGGACGCCCGCCCCGGGCCGCACCCACCGCGTCACAGGCCCCGGCACTGCCCCGACGCCGCACCCCGCACGGTGTTCGGCGCACCGAGGTTGACCGGCGCCGGGCTGTTGCCCGCACAATGCACCGTGCTCGCCTGGTTCCCCGCGAGCACCGGCGCCGTCGTGCCGGTGGCCGTGCCGGTGAGGACCAGCGCGCCGTCCACCCTGCTGCCCACCACGGTGACGCGGCCCGTCGTGCCGGTGAGCGTGACCGCACCCCGCACCGAGCTGGTGAGCAGGTCGACGGAGGTCGCGCTGGCGGCGGTCACCGTGCCGGAGATCGAGGACCGCTCGGCCACGAGCGCGGCGCCGGGGCGGACCGTCACCGCGCCCGACACCGTGGCGTCGCGCAGGCAGGTGACGCCGGAGCTGACCACCAGCGCGCCCGCGTGCCGGCCGGAGACGACGGTGGTGCACGCCGGCGGCGACGGGATCAGGGTCGCCACGAACTCGCCGGCCGCGCCGATGTTGCCCACCGCGTCGATGCCCCGGTACTCCACCGTGTGCCGCCCGTACCCCGGTGACCGCTGCGCGAACGGCGACACCGACAAGCCGCCCGAGCCGAGGTTGCCGTAGACGAGGCCGTCCACGTCGGTGCCGGTGGCGGTGAACAGGAAGGGCTGCCGCGCGTCGGTCGGCCAACCGTAGTAGTTGTGCCAGCCGTCGCGGTCGAGGCGGAACTCGGCGGTGACCTGGCCGGTGCCCTCGTCCGTGCCGGTCAGACCCATGGTGAACGGACCGTTGAAGACGTACTCGGTGGGCCTGCCGGGCCGGGCCACGGTCAGCAGCGGCTCCGAGAGGTCGTACTCGACCCGGGGCCGTGCCGCGTCGACCGTCCAGGCGCGGGTCACCGACTCGTGGGACACCGGGTCGCTGACCGTGGCGGTGAGCCGGTGGCTGCCGCCGGTGAGGCTCAGCGGTGGCAGTTCCAGGTCACCGTCGTGGCCGGGATTCGCCACCGGCCGGCCGTCCAGCGTCCAGGTCACCGCCGGCACCCGGTCGGTCCGCTGGGTGGTCTCCACGTACACCACGTCCTGGGCGCCGACGGGCCGGTCGGTCGCCGTCGACGCCGTGATCGCCAGCGGTTCCTCCACCGCCGGGGTGGTGAGGGCGGTGTCGACCGTCCAGGTGCGGCGCTTCGTGAGGGCTGCGGACTCCCGCACCGCGGGGTCGCGGACGAACGGGGTCGGGTCGGTCACCGTGGCGGTGACGGTGTGCGTGCCGGGCGCGAGCCGCAACGCGCGCAGGTCGAGACTGCGGGCGTTCCCGGTGCCGGGGACGGCGGCGCCGTCGACCGACCAGGTTACCGCGAGCTCGTGGCTGACCGGGTGCAGCGTCTTCACCGAGACCACCCGGTCGGCACCGATCGGCCGGTCCGCGGGCGTCCCGCCGGAGAGGATGCTCACCTTGCCCGCGATCCGCTGGGTCATCCGCTCGCGCGCCACCTGGTCGAAGTAGAAGCCCAACGACTTCATCATCGAGTGCTGGCTGGGCCGCCACACGCCCTTCTGCAGGTACATGCCGCCCTCGTAGCGGCCGATGGTGCCGCCGGACTCGCTCGGCTCACCCAGCCACCGCCACCACTTGCTCCGGGTGTCGCGCATCTGCTGCTCGGTGAGGAGGGTGTGGTGCACCGAGGACGGCTCGGGTCCCTCGTACGTGTCACCGGCCTCGCCGCGGGCGTAGTAGTCGTACTCGTCCTGGAGGCCGCCGAGCGAGTGCCCGATCTCGTGGGGGCCGATGAGCGCCGACAGGGCGTTGCCGCCGGACGCCGTGGCGTTGGTGCCGCCCGCGCCGCCGTACGTGTTGCTGTTGGCCAGCGCGATGAGCTGCCGGTTGCCCGGGTTGGTGCCGGTCGCCAGGTTGGCGTACGTGTTCGCCCGGGAGCCGTTGACGGACAGCAGGCGCTGCACGCTGGCGGGGTTGCAGCCGCCCCAGAAGCCCATGTCGAGCACGGTGTCGCGCCGCGGGTCGGACAGGCCGGGATCGCAGTCCACGCCGGATTCGGCGGAGACGATCTCGACGGCGTAGACGTTGAAGTAGCTGCGGTACGACTTGAACGGCTCGATCGTCCAGAGCGTGTTGAGGTGCTTGTCCACGTGCGACCGGAACGTGGGCAGGTCGGCTTCGGTGTAGCCGTCGCCGAGCACCACCAGGTTGAAGCGCTCGGCCGGGTCGCCGGTCACCTGGATCGGGACCACGGTGGCGCTGCCCACGTCGGCGGCGACCGCCGGTTGCCCGGCCACCAGCCCCGCCGCGACCATGGCCGCCACGCACAACGCTGCTCTGATCTTCACGCTCACGCCCCTCCCCGAAGGCCGCACGATCCCCGGCACACGGATCGGCCGTGATCGTGGTCATAGGGACCGTACAAGGGTTCGGCCCGGGGCATAACCCTTCGAGCGTCGGCGATAGACCGCCGTCCGGGCCAGCGGGGTCAGTCAGGCGGCGAAGGTCTCGACGTAGCCGATCGCCGCGTCGGTGGCGGCGCGCAACGGCTCGGGGGAGCGGCGGACCTGGGTGAGGAGCAGCCCGCCCTGGACGGCCGCGAGCATCGCGGTGGCCAGGTGGTCGACGTCGGCGTCGGCGACGAGCACGCCGGTCTCCCTCATGCGGCGCAGCCCTTCGCGGATCGGGGCCTCCCAGCGGTCGAATGCCGCGACCAGCTCACCGCGCATCAGCTCGCAGGTCTCGACCAGCTCGCTCGCCAGGGAGCCGATCTCGCAGCCGCCCTCGCAGTTGCGCCGCTTCTGCACCTCGACGGCCTCGTCGCACCAGGCACGCAGCGCCTCGAAGCTGTCCAGCCGGTCGAGCAGCGGCCGCTGGCCTTCGAGGGTCCGCTCGATCTGGTGGCGGATGACGGCGCGGACGAGGTCGCTCTTGTCGCCGAAGTAGTGGTAGATCTGCGAGGCACTGACCTTGGCGGCCTGCTGCACGTCCGGGATGCTCGTGCCGGCCACGCCCTTGCGGAACATCAGCTCCGCCGCCGTCCGCACGATCCGGTCCCGGGTGCGGCGGCCGGCGGCCGTGATCCGGGGCGCGGGCGGCGCCGAGCCCGCGGTGGCGGTGGCGTCGGTGGGCGTCATCGCCTCATCCTACCGTCGGGTAACCGTGGCTGTCGGCGTCCGCCCCGGCCCGGGGCGGGTGGGTCCGTACGCAAAGGCCCACCCGCCGGCGGGTCACCGCAGGATCGGGGTGTGCCAGTGGCCGGCGAGCGTCTCCGCCGCGGCGGGGCCCCAGCTGCCGCGCGGGTACGACGCGACGGGCTCCGGCAGGTCGAGGATCGGCTCGACGATCCGCCACTCCTGCTCGATGGCCTCCTCGCGGGCGAACCGCAGGTGCCGCCCGTCCAGCGCGTCGTCCAGCAGCCGCTCGTACGCCTCACGGCGGTGCCCGAGGGCGCTCCCGAAGTCCACCGGCAGCTCCACCGTGCGGCCGGTCACCTCGGCGCCGGGCTCCTTGACCTGGATCGACAGCGTGATCCCGTCGTTGCGGCCGAGGCGGAAGCGCAGCAGGTTCGGCCGGGGAGCGTCCCCGCCGGTCGCCGGCACGAGGTCGCGCTCCGGCGTCCTGAACTCGACGACGACCTCGGTGGCCGTGCCCGGCATGAGCTTGCCGGTACGCAGGTGGAAGGGCACCCCGGCCCAGCGCGGGGAGTCGATCCGCAGCGAGGTGGCCACGAACGTCTCGGTGTTGGAGTCGGCGGCCACACCGGGTTCGAGCCGGTAACCGGCGTACTGCCCGCGGACCGTGGACTCCGGCGACAGCGGCTCGACCTGGCGGAGCGCCCGCACCTCCTCGGCGCGGTACGCGTCGTCCCCGGCCGTGGCCGGGGGCTCCATGGCGAGCAGGGCCACGACCTGGAGCATGTGGTTCTGCAGGACGTCACGGGTGGCGCCCATCCGGTCGTAGAAGCCGGCGCGGCCCTCCGTGCCGAAGCCCTCGGCCAGGGTGATCTGGACGTTGTCGATGTGTTCGGCGTTCCACAGCGGCTCGAAGATCCGGTTGGCGAACCGGAACACCCGCAGCCCCTCCACCGACTCCTTGCCCAGGTAGTGGTCGATCCGGAAGATCCGCTCCGGGTCGAAGGCCGTCCGTAGGGCCCGGTTCAGCTCGCGTGACGAGGCCAGGTCCCGACCGAACGGCTTCTCGACGACGACACGACCCCGCCCGGCCAGGCCGGAAGCGGCGAGGCCGTCGACCACCGCGGTGAAGACCGCGGGCGGGATGGCCAGGTAGAACAGCGGCCGGCGGGCGGCGGCGAGCGCCTCGGCGAGGCGCTGGTAGGTCGCCGGGTCGGCGTAGTCGCCGGAGAGCATCGTGAGGCGCCGGGTGAGGGCGTCGAAGACCTCGTCGTCGACCCGGCCGTTCGCCTCCAGCACCGACTTGCGCGCCGCCGTGATCAGCTGCTGGTGGTCCCAGCGGGAGCGGGCGACGCCGATGACCGGCATGTCGAGCCGGCCGCGGCGGGTCAGCTCGTACAGCGCCGGGAAGAGCTTCTTCGCGACCAGGTCTCCGGTCACGCCGAAGAGCACGACAGCGTCTGAGCGCAGGTCCATGGCAACGTCACCTCATCTTGGAATCAGCTTTCCAAGGCTCCTGCGCGGCCTGTGCGGCGTCCATCGCCGGTGGCGTGAGCTGCGCGACACGAGCGGGGTGGTCCGCCCTGCCCGACCGGCGGTCCGGCCGACGCGGCGTGCGCCGGCCGGACCGTCAGGTGGCTCAGGCGACCAGCGACCGCAGCGGCACCCCGCTCTCCCGCAGGGCGCGCACGAGGTCACCCAGGAACGGGTGCTCGTCCGCCTGCCGGCCCTCCCGGTTCGGGATGACCAGGTACGCGGCGTCGCCCGCCGCGGACACCCGGGCCTCGCCGGTGAACCGCTGCACGATCGCCCGGGCGCGGGCCAGGTCCCCGCTCGCCACCCCGATCGTGATCGACCGCCAGCCGCCGCCCAGGTCCTCGGCGACCGGCGCCGCGGCCGCGCGGGCCCGGGCCGGGTCGACGCCCGGTGCGCTGGGCGGCGCGGTGCGGCCGGACGGCCCGGCCCCGGTCGCGGGGGAGAGCAGCGCGTTGGCCACCAGGTGCAGCCCGTTCTCGTTGTACGCCCGGAACAGCGGGTTGAACGCGAACAGCACCGCCCGCCCGGCGCCGGTCGGCTCGTCCACCACGGCGACCGTTCCCCGCAGCGCGTCGACGCCCACCGTGTAGCCGTTCGCCCAGAACGTCTCCCCGACCGGGTAGCTGAGCACGTTGGTGCCCGTGGTGCTGGCGGTCAGGATGGGATCGCTGTTGTTGAACTGGAAGTCCTCGGCCGGCCGGCCCGACGCCACGGGGCTGTCGTGGTCGACGTCGACGCGGAGGTGCGAGCCGATCACCTGGTACTCGGCCGGACCCGGCTTCGGCTTCTCGGTGGTCGAGGTGAGCCCGGCGGCCCGGGCCAGCCGGGTGCCCTCGTTGCGCAGCCCGACGTAGGTGTGCCCCTGGGCGACCCAGGCACGCAGGTTGGCCTGCCCGGCGGCGGTCAGCCCGCCGGTGGGGTTGTTGCCGTCGGGCACGACCAGCACCGTGCGGCTGGTGAACGCCGGGGTGTTGTCGTTGATGTCGGCCGTGGTGACCGGTGTCAGGTCCAGCCCCCAGCGCTTGCCGAGCACGTACCGGGCCTCGCCGTGGGAGCCGGAGGTGGTGGAGATGCCGGCGCCGGAGAACAGACCGACGTCGGGCCGGCTCAGCGGCGTGCCGGTGGCCGGCCCGCTCGGGGTCAGCGTCACGCCGAGCGATTCGGCGAGGCCGTCGACGTCCCGGGTCAGGGCCGTGGCCGGCAACCGGACCACGGCCGTGTCGACGTCGCGCACCAGGTGTACGCCCCGGCCGAGCAGCCGGAACGTGAACTCGGCCGCCGCGGCGGAGTCGAGCCGGTAGTCGTACGAGCCGCGGACCGTGGCGCGGCCGGCCGCGCCGCCCGAGATCCGGCGGACCAGTTGCGCCTTCGGCCGCACGTCGTCCCCGGTGTAGATCGTGGGCACGCCCATGAGCAGGGGATTGCTCCAGGACGACACGTCGTAGAAGTACGGGAACGGGGTGTACGGATCCTCACCCATGATCGCCTGGATCCAGTGCTTCTGCGGCTGGTCCATGGGGATCCAGTACGCGCCCTTCGGCACCGTGACGTTGCGGGCGCTGCGGCCGCCGAAGATCCGCGCCGTGGGCACCTGTGTCTCCTTCTGGACCTCGTACACCTCGACGTCCATCCGGCGCAGCCGCTCGACCAGTTGCCGCACGTCGGCGAGCTGCCGGTGGGGGAGCAGGAAGTACGAGCGGATCCGCAGGTCCGGCACCGGGAACTGGACCTCGTTGGTGGGCTGCACCACCTCGTTCGGCTCCAGCGCGCCGGCCCGGCCCTGGGCGAGCGCGTCCGTCCAGATCCGGTAGTAGTCGCTCAGCACCTCGTGCCGGTTCGCCGCGGCCCAGCCGAGCGTCGACCACTGCGTGTGGAACTGCTGCTGCACCCGATCCTCGACCGCGGAGGCGCTGCCCTTCTCGAAGGTCATGCCGGCGGCGCCGAACCCGGTGGCCGGGACGGTGTCGCCGTAGCCCATGAAGAAGAGGTCGTACCTCGCGTAGTTGAAGTAGCACTCGGTGGTGACGGCGCCGCCGCAGGCGCCGTTGTAGCCGAAGCCCGCCTTGTTGGCCTCGCCGATCCGGTTGATCCAGTCCACGGCCTCGGCGGAGATCTCGTGGTGGATGGGGTCGGCGTTGGGCGGGAAGAAGTACTGCGAGCCGGTCATCTCGTGCGCGTCGACGAACACCTGCGGCGGGTAGCGGCGCATCAGCTCCAGCTTGCTGTCGGTCTCCTGCTGGGTGCGCGCGAACCAGTCCCGGTTCAGGTCGAAGCCGAACTCGTTCTGCCGCCGGTTGGCGTCGCGGCCGTCCGGGTTCTGGGTGGGCACGATGATCGTGACGAGATTGTCGTTGCGCTCGGCGACCGCGCAGGACAGGCCGGCGGCCAGTTCGTACAGCGTCTTGAGCGCGGCGTCGGCGCCGCTCTTCTCGCCGCCGTGCACGTTGCCGGCCACCCACACGATGGCGGGGCTGTCGGCCGCGGTCCGCGCGGCCTCCCTCCGGCTGGTCCGGCGCGGGTCGCGCAGGTCCCGGACGTCGTCGGCGATCTTCCGCAGCACCGACGGCCGGACGTTGCGCTCGTTCGACACCACCGCGTACGGCAGCGGCTGGCCGAGCACGCTGCTGCCGAGCACGCCCGTGACGACCCGGTCCGAGGCCGTGTCGACGGCACGCAGGTAGGTGTCGACCTCGTCGGTGGTGACGGCGCGTTGCTGGCCGAGGCCGAGCGGGAAGCCGAGCACCTTCTCGGGGCTCGGCACGCCGGCGAGGCGGGCGGTCGGGTCCGTGGAGCAGTGGGCGGGGGACGGGGGCCGGGCTCCGGCCGAGGTGCCGCCGAGCAGCGGCACCGTGCCGGCCAGCAGGGCGATCACGGCGGCACTCGCGAGCCGGCGGTGGGAGAGAGTACGGAGCGGACGCATCGACGGGGCCATGCAGGTTTCCCTTCCCGGGAAATGGCTCACATTGACGCGAGCCTATGACCTGCCGATTCGGGCGGTCAAGATCCGATAGGCACCGAGTCGGGGCCGGCCGGCGCGCCCGTTCAGGTGGCGAGGAGCGAGCGGAGGGCCTGGACGGTCTCCCGCGGCCGTTCCTCCGGGATGAAGTGCCCGCAGTCGAGCGCTCCGCCGGTGAACTGTTCCGCCCGGGCGCGCCAGATCCCGGGCACGTCGTAGGCGCTGCCGATGCCCCCACGGCTCCACAGGGCGAGCGTCGGGCAGGCGAGCGTCCGGGAGGCGTCCGCGCGGTCGTGCGTGAGGTCGATGGTCGCGCCGGCCCGGTAGTCCTCGCAGCTGGCGTGGATGGTGGCGTGGTCGAAGCACCGTTCGTACTCGGCCGTCGCCGCGCCGTCGAGCGCGCCCGGCGTCCCGCACCACTCGTCGAGCGTCCAGCGCAGGTACCCCTGCGGGTCTCCGCCGATGAGCCGCTCGGGCAGATCGTGCGGCTGGATCAGGAAGAAGTAACGCCACACCGTGGTGGCGTGCCGCTGGTCGATCGTGTCGTAGATGGTCCGGGTGGGGACGATGTCGAGGAGCGCCAGGTGGGAGACCGCGTCCGGATGGTCGAGGGCGAGCCGCAGGGCCACCCGGGCGCCTCGATCGTGACCGCCGACGGCGAACCGGTCGAAGCCGAGGCGTCGCATCACCTCGACCTGGTCGAGCGCCAGGGCACGTTTCGAGTAGATGCGGTGATCGCCGCCGCCCGGCGGCTTGTCGCTGTCGCCGTAGCCGCGGAGGTCGGTGCAGACGACGGTGAAGTGCCGCGCGAGTTCCGGCGCGACCCGGTGCCACGTCACGTGGGTCTGCGGGTACCCGTGCAACAGCAGCAGCGGCGGACCGTCCCCACCGCGACGGACGTGGATCGCCACCTTGCCGGCGGAGATCCGTTCGCTGGTGAACCCCGGGAACACCATCGTGTCGTACCACGAACCGTGAGCGCGTGCGGTGGGGACCCGCTCGGCGAGGGCGCTGCGGTTCGCGCGGTCACGATCCCGTGGAGGTACGCCGCGCCGCGCGCCGGCCACCCGGCGCGGGATGCCGGGGACCGCCGGGCCGCGTGGTCGCCGGTCGACGCCGGTGCCGGCCCGCGCGTGCCCCGGTGGTCGTCACCGGCGGTCGCTCGACCTCCGGGCGTGGCGCCAGTTCGTCCAGCTCGCGTGCCCGGCCCAGAGGCGACAGCAGCAGCGGGACCGGCGCGAGGACGAGCCCGACCCCGACGACGAGGAGGGTGGTGCGCACGCCGACGGCGTCACCGAGCGCGCCGCCGAGCAGGCCGCCCAGCGGCATCGCGCCCATCACGAGGAAGCGCATGCTCGCGTTCACCCGGCACAGGAACCGGGCGGGCACGACCGTCTGCCGGTACGTGACCTGGGTGATGCCGTACACGACCTGGCCGAGACCGCCGCCGACGATCCCCGCGACGAACAACGCGGCGCCCCAGCCCGGCCCGGTCAGCGGGATGAGCAGGTTCAGCGGGGTGGTGACCGCGAGCGACAGCCAGATGATCCGGGCCGATCCGAACCGGCGGGCCAGCCGGGTGGCCGTGGCGGCGCCCAACAGGGCCGCGGCCGGGGCGGCGGACATCAGCATGCCGGCCGTACCGGGCGCGAACCCGGCGGTGTCGACCAGGAACAGCACGAGCAGCGCGGTGGCGGCGGCGAAGAGCAGGTTGGACAGGGCGCTGGTGACGGCGATCGCTCGCAGGACCGGATTGGCCAGCACGAGACGCAGCCCCTCGCGGGCCTCGTGCACCGGCCCGGCCCGGCCGGTGCGCCGCGGGGCCGGCTCCCGCGTCCGGATCCGCGCCAGGCAGGCGGCGCTGACGAGGAAGCTCGCCGCGTCGACCAGCAGCGTGTTGGTCGCGCCGGCCAACTGGGTGAGCCACCCGCCGAGGCTGGGGCCGGCCACCTGGCCGGACGAGCGGACCGTCTCCACGGCCGAGTTGCCCTCGAGAAGGTGTCGACGGCCCAGCACGGTCGGGAGGTAGGACTGGTGGCCGATGTCGAACAGCACCCGCATCACGCCCATGACCGCGGCCGTCGCCATGAGCAGCGGCAGGGTCAGCCAGGACAGCGCGGCCGCCACGGTGACGGTGACCAGCGCCGCGCACCGGACGAGGTCGCTCACGATGAGCACGGGCCGCAGCCGCCGCCGGTCCAGCCACACCCCGGCCGGCACCCCGACCAGCAGGAACGCGCCGTTTTGCACGGCCACCAGCGCGCCCAGCTGCCACGGGGTCGCGTCCAGGAGCAGGACGGCGATCAGCGGAAAGGCCAGTCCCGTGACGTCGGTGCCGAGCTGGGTCACCGTCTGGCCGGCCACCAGGAGCCGGAAGTCACCGGACCGCCAGGGTCCGTCCTGCGGTCGAACGGTCATCTGCGCCCTTCGCACGAAGCCGAGACTCGGTCGTCGTGGCGGCCGGGCTCGCAGGTGCCGTGAGCCGCCGGAAGGGAGTGCGAAATGGGCGCGGGTTCGGGCGCCGTCCCCGCCCCGAGGCTAGCCCAGCGCACCGGTCCGGACGGCCGTACCGGCGGGGTCCGCGTCCCGGGCGCTCTGTTTGTCGCGGTGCCGCAGGGGTAAAGCGCCGCGGGTCGTCCGACGGCGGAGTGGGCCCGGCCGCAGCGAAGCGAAGGAGCCGGAGCGTTGAAGGCAATCGTGTTCCACGGGGTGGGCGACATCCGGCTCGACACCGTGCCCGAGCCGAGGATCGAGCAACCGTCCGACGCCGTCGTCCGCATCACCACCGCGGCCATCTGCGGGACCGACCTGCACTTCATCCGCGGCACCGTGCCCGGCATGCAACCGGGCAAGATCCTCGGACACGAGGGCGTCGGCGTGGTCGAGGAGGTCGGCCGGGACGTACGCAACCTCCGGCCCGGCCACCGGGTGCTGGTCTCCGCCGTCCTCGGGTGCGGCGCCTGCGCATACTGCCGGCGGGGCTACTTCGCCCAGTGCGACACCATCAACCCGTACGGCTCCCGCTCCGGCACCGGTTCGTTCGGCTCACCCGAGGCGCAGGGCCCGTTCCACGGCCTCCAGGCCGAGTTCGCCCGCATCCCGGCCGCCCACACGAACCTGTTCCAGCTGCCCGACTCGATCTCGGACGCGCAGGCGATCCCCCTGTCCGACATCTATCCCACCGGCTACTTCGCCGCCGTCATCGCCGGCGTCTCGGACGGCAACGTCGTGGCGGTCTGGGGCTGCGGGCCGGTGGGGCAGTTCGCGGTCCTGTCCGCGTTCCAGCGGGGCGCCGGGCGGGTCATCGCGATCGACGGTCACGCCGACCGGCTGGAGCGGGCCCGGATGCTCGGCGCCGAGGTGGTCAACGTCAACGAGACCGACCCGGTCGAGGCGATCATGGAGCTGACGCTGGGCATCGGGGTCGACTGCGCCATCGACGCGGTCGGTGTGGACGCGGAGAGCCCGAAGTCGGGCCCGGCCGCGGACGCGGCCCGCCAGGCCGACGACCGGCACCGCGCCGAACTGCGCGAGATCGCCCCGCAGACCAACCAGCAGGACGGACGCTGGAAGCCGGGCGACGCGCCGAGCCAGGCCCACGCCTGGGCGATCGAGAGCCTCGCCAAGGTGGGGACGCTCGGCGTCGTCGGGGTGTACCCGGCGACCGACCGCTTCTTTCCCATCGGGACGGCGCTGAGTCGCAACCTGACCGTCCGGACCGGGAACGGCAACCATCCCCGGTACATCCCGCGGCTGTTGTCGATGGTGGAGTCGGGCCTGGTCGACCCGGAGACGATGCTGACCCAGCACGAGCCGCTGGACGACGCGCTCGCCGCGTACCGGGAGTTCGACCTGCGCAGTCCCGGCTGGCTGAAGGTGGCGTTGCAGGTGAGTCCCGCGCTGCAACGGGCCTGAGTGGGCCGGGCGGCGCCCGTACGCGCGCCGACCACCGGGTGGGCCGGCGCCCCGCGTGGCGCGCCGACCCAACCGCGGCCGTCACGGGACCGGGTACTCCGCCACGTAGACCGGGGCGCCGACCCGGGTCGTGTCGGCCGGCTCGCCCACGCCGTTGACCACGTGGTCGATCGTGCCGGCGCTGAGGTTCACGGTCATGATGTGGTGCAGCCGCACCCCCGGCGTCTCCGGCACCTCGAAGCCGTTCTCGGTGTGGATCGACGGGTTGTTCTGGTTGAAGACGTACACGCCGCCGCCGTACAGGGTGTGGTGCCGCACCCGGTCGCCGACCTTGTAGCCGGCGAAGCCCTCCACGTCGCCGTGCATCCAGTCGGCCTGCGTCGGCGGGTCGTACGGCAGCTCGTTCTGGTAGAGGACCGTGGTGCCGTACTCGCCGTTCCAGACCGTGTTGTACCGCTGGAAGTGCTCGACGAACAGGCCGGTCGCCGTCACGTGGTCGCCGTTGATCACCGCGCCGTAGCGGCCGGTGTTGGTCCGCCAGCGGTCGGTGTCGCCGTTCACGCCCTCGGTGAAGCCCTCGACGCCGTGGTCACCGCGCCAGACCCAGGTGTGGTCGATGAGCACGTTGTCGCTGTTGACCTCCAGGGCGATGTTCGTCCGGCCGATGTGCGGCCCACCGACGCGGAAGTACACGTCGGAGAGGGTGGTGGGGTTGTCCGCGGCGCTGGCGTTGCGGCCGTGCCGCTGCCCGACCCGCAGCAGGACGGGCGACTCCCGCAGGCCGGCGTCGATGGTCACGCCGGCCACCACCACGCCGGGCACGCCGGCGACGTCCAGCGGCACCGAGCCGTTCACGGCGGTGAGGGTGGCGTGGCCGAGGCCGAGCACCACGGTGCCCGGCCGCTTGACCTCGATGCTGCGCGCGATGTCGTACACCCCGGGGGTGAGCAGCAGGTGCTTGCCGCGCGCGAGCTGGCTGTTGATGGTCCGCACCGAGTCGGACGGCCTGGCCACGAAGAAGTCGTCGATGCCGATGGTGCGGCCGGGGGTCAGGCCGTCGGCCCAGGAGACGCCACGGGTGTCGCGCCGCGCGGCCGGGACGCGTACTGCGTAGCGACCCGTGCCGTCGACGAACAGGTACGGCTTCTCCCGGCTGAGCGGGGTGGTGTCGAGCGTCGTGTACGGCGGGTCGGGGAAGCCGGCATCGTCCGGTGCGCCGACGACGCCCGCGAAGACCTGGTTCCACACCGCGTTGGACCAGCCGGCCACCTCGCTGTTGCGGGTCAGCCACTGCTGCTGTGAGCCGTTGGTGGTGGCGGGCAGCCGCGAGTCGGCGATGAAGCCGCCGCTGGCGTACTGGGGGCCGGCGGTGCAGTAGTCCATGAGGGACAGCCCGCCGCCGGTGACGTTGAGGCGGCGCATCGACACCGCCTGGGACACGGCCCAGAAGTTCGCCGAGGCGCGGCAGCCGTCCTGGCCGGCCGCGTTGACGGTGAGTGAGAGGTTCGACAGCGTACGCCAGAAGTTGACGAGGGCGAGGCAGTTGCTCGTGCCGCCGTTCTCGAGGCAGCGATTGTAGACCTCGATCTTGCCGTTGATCTGAACGTCGGTGGGGGAGGCGCCGAGGCCGGCGATCTCGGTGTAGTAGCCGACCTTGATCTGCAGCGGCTGCTCGGGTGTGCCGTAGCTGCCCGGCTTGAACAGGTAGGCGTACCGCTGGGTGCCCATCTCGTTGCCGACCTGCTGCGCGTGCGTGGCGTCGAGCGCCGCCTGGATCTCGGCGACCGGCATGCTCGGGTCGAAGATCGTGACGTGGGGGCCGAAGTCCGGTGCGCCGTGCGGGGGCGGGGCGGCACTGGCGGCCGGGCCCGTCGCGCTCACGGCGGTGGCGAGCACCAGGCCGAGGGCGAACGCCCGGCCGAAAGGCCGGACGCGTGGGTGGTGGGTCATCCGGGTCGTCCTCTCCGCCGTGCCGGGCACCGGCCCGCAACACGGCGACGTGGGGGAGGGGGAAGGCGTGTAGAGAGCGCTCTCACGAACCTCCGACTTCTATCACGCCAGAGAAAAAGGGATCGGCATGTTTCTACCCCGTGAACGCGCCGCGCGCCACGGTCACGCGGCGATTTCGCGTCAACGGGGCGGGCGGTTCGCCGGCGGCACGACGTCCGCGTACCGGGAGCGCATGACCTCGCTCGCGGCGGGGCCGGCGGCGAAGACGAAGTTCTCCGGGTCGAGGTGGCGTCCCGTGGCCCGGTCGACCACCACGGGCTCGACCTCGGCGCCGGTCTCCCGGTCCACCAGGATCATGCTGCGCTGCCCCGGTTCGAGACGCGAGTTGCCCCAGGCTGCGAGCGTGACGATCACGGGGCGCAGGCTGCGACCCAGGTCGGTGAGGACGTACTCGTAGCGGTCGGGACGGGTCTGGTAGCGGCGGCGCTCCAGCAGCCCGTTGGCGGTGAGGGTCTTCAGCCGGCTGGTCAGGATGCTCGACGAGATCCGCAGGTTCTCCTGGAACTGCTCGAAGCGGGTGTAGCCGTCGAACGCGTCGTGCAGGATCAGCAGCGTCCACCACTCGCCGACCACGCCGAGCGTCGCGGACAGCGGGCACTCGCGGTCCTCCAGGCGGATCTTCCCGGCCATCTGTGCTCCTCACCGAGCTGGTGCTAATGTCGAAGCGACTCACTTCCAGTTCAGCAGTAACTGTACGACGTCCCGGGCGTCCGTCCCGTGCTGCCCTGCGAGGGGCACCGTTCCCACGCTCTGACGCCGCACCCCGACAGGAGCCCCCATGGCCACGACACCCGAGATCATCCGCCGCTACTTCGCCCTCGCCGGCCAGCCCGACAAGGACGCGTACTTCGCGCTCTTCGCCGACGACGCCGTGGTGGAGGACGAGGGGAGGACGTACCGGGGCCTCGAGGAGATCCGCGCCTGGCGCCGGGAGGCGCCCCTGGTCTCGTACGAGATCACCGACGTCGAGGACACACCGGAGGGCACCGTGGTCACCGCGACCATCACCGGCGACTTCCCGGGCAGCCCGTTCGCCGGCCTGCGGTTCCGCTTCGAGGAGTACGACGACGACCGCATCCACCGGCTGCGGATCGCCCCCTGACCGCTGCCGCGCGGAAGCGAACATCTTTCCAGCTCGGCCGGGCTAGATTCGGTCAGTGGACGCCCGAACCGGTGCGATCGAGGCATTGAAGACGGATCCGGCAACCGTCTCCCTCCGCCGTTCGCTCGAGGTCTACTACGGTGACCCGGCGCGGGACGCGGCCATGGACGCGTTCTACGCGCGCTTCGTCCGGGCCGGGGATCTCGTCTTCGACGTCGGTGCGCACGTGGGCGACCGGGTCGGCAGCTTCCGCCGGCTCGGCGCCCGCGTGGTGGCCGTGGAGCCGCAGCGGCCCTGCGCGACCGCGCTGCACGCGATCTACGGACGCGACGGCGCGGTCACCGTGGTCGAGGCGGTCTGCGGCGACCGGGCGGGTCGCGTCCCGTTCAACGTCAACTCCGCCAACCCCACGATCTCGACCGCCTCGGCCGACTTCATCCGTGCCGCGGACGGCGCGCGGGGGTGGGCGCACGAGCGGTGGGACACCCGGATCGAGGTTGCCGCCGTGACGCTCGACGGGCTCATCGCCGAACACGGCGTACCGGCCTTCGTGAAGATCGACGTCGAGGGGTTCGAGGACGCGGTGCTCGCCGGCCTGACCCGTCCGCTGCCGGCGCTGTCGTTCGAGTTCACCACCATCGGGCGCGAGGTAGCGCGCCGCTGTCTGCGCCGCCTCACCGCGCTGGGCTTCCACGCCTTCAACCTCGCGCTGGGGGACACCATGGCGCTCGCGTCGCCGCGGTGGATGTCCGCGACGCGCATGGCGGCGCACCTGGCGTCACTGCCCCACGAGACCAACTCGGGGGACGTCTACTGCCGGTCCCCGGCGTCCCTGCGGCACCCCTCGTAGCCCCGGGCGCTCGGCTTCACATTGCACTCGCATTGCGAAACGCGTACGGTTGTTTGCAATGCAGTCGTATTGCGAAGAGGGGCGTCCGATGCGGGTGATCGCGCTGTCCGACCTGACCAGGGACATGATCGACACGGTGGGCGGCAAGGCGGCCGGGCTCGGTGAGCTGATCCGGCTGGGTGAACGGGTGCCCGAGGGCTTCTGCGTCACGGCCGCCGCCCACGACTCGGACGTGCTTCCCGAGGCGGAGATCGAGGCGGCGTACCGCCGGCTCGGCGCCGGGCCGGTGGCGGTGCGGTCCAGCGCCACGACCGAGGACCTGCCGGACGCCAGCTCCGCGGGGATGCAGGACACCTACCTGGACGTCACCGGGACCGCCGACCTGCTGTCGGCGATCGAGAAGTGCCGGCACTCCCTGCACACCGCGCGTGCGGTCGCCTACCGGGACGCGCACGGCATCGACCACCGGACCGTCCGGATGGCCGTCGTGGTGCAGCGCATGGTGGCACCGGCCGTCGCCGGGGTGCTCTTCACCGCGAACCCGGTGACCGGTCGCCGCACCGAGATGGTGGTGGAGGCCGCGGCCGGTCCCGGTGCCTCGGTGGTGGACGGCACCGGGCACGTCGACCGGTACGTCTTCGACGGGCCAGAACCGTCCGGCCACGGCACGCTGACGGCCGACCAGCTCGACGAGCTGCGCCAGGTGGGCGACCGGCTCCAGCGCCACCTCGACGGCCCGCAGGACGTCGAGTGGGCGTACGACCGCGACGGCGTCCTCTGGGTGCTCCAGGCACGGCCGATCACCACCCTGTTCCCCCTCCCGCCCGCGACCGACGACCCGGAGCCGCGCCTCTACGTGGAGTTCGGGCACGTCCAGGGCATGCTGCGACCGGTCACCCCGATGGGCATGTCCACCCTCCGGTCTTTGGTCGCGGCGATGCTGGCGAGCATCGGGCTCCGGGCCGAGGTCACCGACATCGGCGGGCGGCTCTACGGCGACCTCACCGACCTGGCGCGTGACCCGTCCGCCCGCAAGCGGCTCGTGAAGCTCATGGCGGTGGACTTCGGCCCGCGCGCCCAGGCGGTCGTGGAGCGGGCGCTCGCCGACCCCCGCTTCGCCCCGCGACCCGGCCGCCGGAAGCGCGGGACCGGCGGCCCGGCGGCGCGTACGGCCCTGCGGGCGCTGGTCGGCGTGATCCGCGCGCTGGCCCGACCGGAGGCCGCCCGCACCCGGCTGTTCCGGGAGGTCGAGCGGCTCGCGGCCGAGTCGGT
Organism: Micromonospora costi; assembly: GCF_003626655.1. Classification (GTDB taxonomy): domain Bacteria; phylum Actinomycetota; class Actinomycetes; order Mycobacteriales; family Micromonosporaceae; genus Micromonospora; species Micromonospora costi. The sequence continues at coordinate 476,945 of NZ_RBAN01000001.1, read as the reverse complement.
CCCTCCGCCCGGTCCGCGTACGGCCGCCGAGCGGCTCCGGTTCGTGCGGGAGCAGGACACGTCGGACGGCCCCGACGAGATCGTCTGGCCGATCGTCGCCGGCATGCTGGCGGCCACGCTGCCCGGCCACCTGCTGGGCAAGGTGGCCGGCCGTGACGAGATTGACAGGGTGCTCGGCGGGATGCCGCACAACGTCACCATCGAGATGGACCTCGCGCTGTGGCGGGTCGCCGAGCGGGCCCGGGCACACGCCGACCTGTTGCTCACCACACCGCCCGACGAGCTGGCCGACCGGTACCGGCGGGGCACCCTCCCGGACATCGGGATGGCGGCGTTCCTGGACCGGTACGGTCACCGGGCCGTCGCCGAGGTGGATCTCGGCGTGCCGCGCTGGGACGAGGACCCGGCCCCGGTCTTCGCGATGATCGCCAACTACCTGCGGGTGACCGACCCCGAGCAGGCGCCCGACCGGCGTTTCGCCCGGGCGGCCGCCGTGGCCGAGGCCACCCTCGCCGACGTCGTGACCCGCGCCCGCCGGCGGCGACCGGTCCGCGGCCGTCTCGCCGGTTTCCTGCTGCGGCGGGCGCGGTCGCTGGCCGGCCTGCGCGAGGCCGGCAAGTTCGCCGGCCTGTACCGGCTGCGTGCCATGCGCCGTGAGTTGCTGCTCGTCGGCGCCGAACTCGCGGACGGCGGCCTGCTGGCGCAGGCCGACGACATCATGTTCCTGACCCTGGACGAGGCGACGGAGGCCGTGCGGCAGGGCGTCGACCACCGCCCGATTGTCGCCGCCCGCCGCGCCGTGCACCGGCGGGAGCTGCGCCGTCGGACCGTGCCGGTGGCCCTGCTCTCCGACGGCACCGACCTCGAAGCCGTGCTGCCGGCCCCGACCGGGACCGCGGGCGCGCTGCGGGGGGTCGGCGCGGCGGCCGGGGTGGCGACCGGGCCGGCGCGCGTCGTCGACGACCCGGCGACCGCCCACCTGGAACCCGGCGAGATCCTGGTGGCGCCCACCACCGATCCCGGGTGGACCCCGCTGTTCCTGACCGCCGCGGGGCTCGTCACCGAGACGGGCGCCGTCATGGCGCACGGTCCCACGGTCGCCCGCGAGTACGGCATCCCCGCCGTCATCTGCGTGCCCGACGCCACCCGGCTGATCCGTACCGGCGACATCGTGACGGTGGACGCCGCGGCCGGCACGGTGACCGTGACGCCCTGACCCGGTGAGCCGGCGGGCCGGCGCGCTCCGGCGACGCCGGCCCGCCGCGGCCTCGGACGATCAACGACCCGACCCCACCGTGACAGCATGGAGGCCATGCCGAAGAAGGTCGACCGCCACGAGCGGCGCACGCTCATCGCCGACGCGTTGATGCGGGTGGCCGCGCGGCAGGGTATGGAAGCGGTCAGCCTGCGGCACGTCGCGGCCGAGGCCGGCGTCTCGTCGGGCATGGTCCAGCACTACTTCCGGACGAAGGACGAGATGATGGCGTTCGCCATGGCCGTCGTGCGGGAGCGGACCCAGGCCCGCGTGACCGAGGCGGTCGTCGGGTTGGGCGAGGAGCCGCCGCCGCGGCTGCTGCTGCGCACGATGATCACGGCGCTGCTGCCGCTCACCGAGGAGTCCCGTGCCGACGGACGGGTGGCGTTGGCCTTCCTCGCGTACGCCGCGGTGCGCCCGGACGCCGCCGCCGGCCTGAACGAGGACACCCGGGAGCTGGTGGCCTTCGTGGCCGGTCTGCTCCCCGGCCCATACGCCGAGGAGCGGGCGGCGGGGCTGCTCGCCCTCATGGAGGGTCTCGGCATCTACCTGCTCGGTGGCCAGTACACCGCCGACCAGGCCCTGGCCGCCCTGGACGCCCAGCTCGACATCGTGTTCGAGACGGCGGGGGCGGCCCCCGCGCGGCCGGACGTGGCCGCACGCCGGCCCGCCGGTCGGGCGTGACGCCGCGGAGCCGTGCCTGCGGCCCCGCGGCGCCGTACCCGGCGAACCCGGCCGTTCCCCGTCGGGCGCCGGCTCAGCGGCTCAGTCGCTGGTAGCGGCGGACGGCCAGCGGCGCGACCACCGCGATGAGCAGCACCGGCCAGCCCACCGCCAGCAGCAGCGCGTGCTGGGCCGCCCACGAGTCGCCGCCGATCCCCGGATTGCCGAACAGCTCCCGGGCGGCCGCCACGGTGGCCGAGAGCGGGTTCCACGCGGCGACCGCGCCCAGCCAGTCCGGCAGCAGCTCCGGTGCCACGAACACGTTGGAGAGCGCGGTGAGCGGGAAGGCGAGCGGGAACACGATCACCGACACCGTGTCCGGGTTCGGCACGAGCAGGCCCAGCAGGATGCCGACCCAGGTGAGCGCCACTCGCAGCAGGAGGATGAGACCGACCGCGAGCAGCGCGTCGCCGAGCCCGTCGCGCCACCGCCAGCCGACCAGCAGACCGCAGACCACGAGGACGGACAGCTCCAGCAGCGCCCGGAGCACGTCGGCGCCGGCCCGCCCGGTCAGCAGTGCGGACCGGGCCATCGGCAGCGACCGGAACCGGTCGACCACACCCCGGCCGGCGTCCACGGCGATCTGGGACGCGGTGGCGCCGAGGCCGTAGAGCATGGTCATCACGAACACGCCGGGCAGCAGGAACTCCCGGTAGCTGCCGTCGCCGGGTACCGCCATGCCGCTGCCGAACACGTACCCGAAGACCAGCACGAACATGATCGGCAGGCTGAAGTAGAGGACGATCTCCTCGGGCGAGCGGATCACGTGGCGCATGTTCCGCCCGGTCATCACCCAGCCGTCGGTGATCGCCCAGCCCAGGCGTCCCGCAGTCATGCCGCCACCTCCGCCCGCTCGCGGGCGCCGGCGGCGCGGTGCCCGGTCAGGTGCAGGAACGCCTCGTCGAGCGTGGGCCGGCGCAGGACCACGTCCTCGACGGGGACCTCGGCGTCCCGCAGCGCCCGCAGGATGTCCGCGAGCGCCGTGATCCGGTCCGTGACCGGGGCGCTGAGCTGCCGGATCTCCCGGTCCAGGGTCACCGGTGCGCCGGCCACCCGCTCGACGACGCGCGCCGCGGCGGGCAGGTGCCCGGCGTCCCGGACCACCAGCTCGATCCGGTCCGCGCCGCTGCGGGCCTTCAGCTCGGCGGAGGTGCCCTCGGCCACCACCCGGCCGGCGTCCACCACCGAGATGCGGTCCGCGAGCTGGTCCGCCTCCTCCAGGTACTGCGTGGTCAGCAGCACCGTGGTGCCCTCGGCGACCAACGACCGTACGGCGTCCCAGAGGCCGTTGCGGCTGCGCGGGTCCAGGCCGGTGGTCGGCTCGTCGAGGAACAGCACCCGGGGCCGGGTGATCAGGCTGGCGGCCAGGTCGAGGCGGCGGCGCATACCCCCGGAGTACGTCCCGGCCGAACGGTCCGCCGCGTCGGCGAGCCCGAACTGGTCGAGCAGTTCGTCGGCCCGCCGCCGGGCCACCCGTACCGGCAGGTGCCTCAGGCGGCCGAACAGCACCAGGTTCTGCCGCCCGCTGAGCGTCTCGTCGACGGCCGCGTACTGCCCGGTCAGCCCGATCGCCGCGCGCACCCGCTCCGGGTCGCGGGTCACGTCGTACCCGGCCACCCGGGCGTGGCCGCCGTCGAAGCGGAGCAGGGTGGCCAGGGCGCGTACGGCGGTGGTCTTGCCGGCGCCGTTCGGGCCGAGCAGCCCGCACACCGAGCCGGCGGGAACGGTGAGGTCGAACCCGTCCAGGGCGTGCGTGCGGCCGTACGTCTTGCGTAGGCCGTCGGCCACGACGGCCGGTGTCTCGTGATTCATGCCGGCAGCGTCGCCGCCGGCACTGACCGGGCACGCACCGTCCGCTGACGGCCCGACCCCTACGCCGTCAGCCGGCGTCCAGCAGCGCCAGGGCCTGGTCCCGGTCGAGGGCCGCGCCCCGCGCGAACTCCCGCGCGAACCGCTCCCCGCCGAGGCCGGCGCGGGTCTCCGCGGCCACCGGTGTCCCCTCGACGGCGCTGTCGGTGCCCGTGCCGCGCAGCACGGCCGTCGCGGCGCCGAGCAGTAGCGCGGCGCGGGCGGCGCCGTCCCGGCGCAGCACCGGCCCGAGCAGGCCCTCCACGGCGGCACCCACCGTCGGCGCGTCCCACATGCCGATCGTCGCGCCCAGCACCTCCCGGTACCGGGCGCGGGCCGCCGGCGCGTCCCCCAGGGCGTCCTCCACCTGCCCGAGGGCGACCAGGGCCGCGAGGCGCACCACCTCCGCGCCGAACCAGCCGCTCGGGCACTCCGCCACCGCCTGCTCGCAGAGCTGCCGCGCCCCGGCCAGGTCGCCGCGCCGGCGGGCGATCTCGCCGAAGCCGTAGTGCGCCGCGGCGACCAGTTCCGGCGCGCCGGCCGGCTGTGCGACCTCCACGACCCGCCGGTAGTCGGCCTCCGCCCCGGCCAGGTCGCCGACACCGAGCTGCCCGTCCGCCCGGGTCCGCAGCAGCTCCGCCGTGTCGAGGGCCGAGCCGAGTTCGTCCGCCAGACGCAGCGCCTCCGCCATCGGCCCGGCGGCCGCCGCCGGGTCGCCGACCCGGTAGGCGGCCTCGGCCAGCGTGCTGAGCGCGAGGATCATGGCCCAGCGGTCACCGATCGCGCGGAAGCCGTCGAGGGCCAGCGTCAGTTCGCGGCGGGCCCTGTCGTGCCGGCCGTCGAGCAACCACACCATGGCCGTGCCCAGCGAGCCGAGGGCCAAGCTCCACGGCTCGGCGCCGAGCAGCACGTCGCGGGCCTCACCACTGAGCAGCAGCGCCTGGCGCTCCGGCGGCGGCGGACCGCCCGCCATTCCGGACAGGTAGAGCAGGAACGGGTGCCGGGGCGGTCGCCCCAGGCTCCACAGGATGTCGCTGGCCGCTCCGACGTCCGGCGAGGTCGGCCCGCCGAAGCCGCTCAGCGTGGTGACCAGCAGGCACAGCGCGTACTCCTCGGCGAGCCCCGACGGGGGCCCGTCGAGCCGGTCGATCAACCGGCGGGCCAGCGCCGCCCCCTCGCCCCGCAGGCCGCGCAACCACCAGTAGAAGGTCAGCGCGGCGACGAGGCCCAGTGCCCGGTCCGTGTCGCCGGCGTCGACCGAGGCGCGCAGCGCCGCGTGCAGGTCGTCGCGCTCCGCGTCGAGCCGGCGCAGCCAGTCGAGCTGCCCGGGACCGCGCAGCCCGGCGTCGCCGGCCCGGGCCAGGTCGAGGAAGTACGCGGCGTGCGCCCGCCGGAGCTCGTCCGCCTCGCCCGCCTCGGCGAGCCGCTCGGCCGCGAACGCGCGTACGGTCTCCAGCATCCGGAAGCGGCCGTCGCCCGCGTCGACGAGGGACTTCTCCACGAGACTGGTGAGCACGTCGAGCACGTCGGCACCCAGCGGCCCGCAGACCCGTTCCACCGCCGCGAGGTCGGCCCCACCGGCGAACACGCTCAACCGGCTGGCCAGCCGCCGCTCCGGCTCGTCGAGCAGGTCCCAGCTCCACCGCACCACGGCGTGCAGCGTCTGGTGCCGGGGGGCGGCCTCCCGGCTGCCCCGGTTCAACAGCCGGAACCGGTCGTCCAGGCGGGCGGCCACCTCGCCGACCGGCAGCGCCCGCAGCCGGGCCGCGGCCAGTTCGACGGCGAGCGGGAGGCCGTCGAGCGTACGGCAGATCCGTAGCACCGCCGCCACGGTGCCGGCGTCGACGGTGAAGCCCGGCGCCACGTCGGCGGCGCGCTCGGCGAAGAGCCGTACGGCGGCGTACTCGCGGGCCAGGTCGGCCGGCGCGGAGGTGGGCGGCACCGGCAGGCCGAGCACCGGGCAGAGCGCCTCGCCGGTGAGGCCGAGCGGTTCCCGGCTGGTGGCCAGCACCCGGACCGCCGGGGCGGCGGCGAGCAGCCGGGCGGTGACCCGGGCGGCGTCGGCCACCACGTGTTCGCAGTTGTCGAGCACCAGCAGCAGCCGGCGGTCGGCGAGCGCCGCGACCAGCCGGTCGGTGACGTCGCGCGGACCGCCCGGCACGCGCAGCGCGCCGTCGCGCAGGTCCAACGCGGCGAGCACGGCCGGCGCGACCTCCGCCCCCGCAGGCAGCGCGGCCAGCTCGACCAGGCGGACCTCGCCGTCGTACCGCTGTGCGGCCGCCAGCGCGAGCCGGGTCTTCCCGGCGCCCCCGGGGCCGTGCAGCGTGACCAGCCGGGCCTCGCCCAGCAGCTTGGCGAGGCGGCGCAGCTCCTCCTCGCGGCCCACGAAGCTGCTCACCGGGCTCGGCAGCCGGTGCGCGGCCGGGGTGGGGACGCCGTCGTCGCGCAGCAGGGCCGTGTGCAGCGCGACCAGCTCGGCGGACGGGTCGGCGCCCAGCTCGTCGGCGAGCAGCCGCCGTAGGTCGGCGAACGCGGCGAGCGCCTCGGCCCGGCGGCCGTCGGCGTGCAGGGCGCGCATCAGCTGACCGTGCAGCCGCTCCCGCAGCGGCTCGGTGGCCACCAGCTCCCGCAGCTCGGTCACCAGCGCCCCGGCGCGCCCCGCCTCGGCCAGCGCGAGTTCCGCCTCGATCCGGTCCTCGACCGCGGTCAGCCGGCGATCACGCAGGCGGGCCGCCTCGGCCGGCGCGAACGGCGCGTCGGCCACGTCCGCGAGCGGCTCGCCGCGCCACAGGCCGAGAGCCGTCCGCAGCAGGTCGGCGGCTCGGCGGTGGTCGCCGGCGTCGAGGGCGGCGCGGCCGGCGTCGGCCAGCCGGACGAACCGGTGGGCGTCGACGTCGTCCGGGTCGACAGCCAGCCGGTAGCCCGCCGGGTGGAACTCGACCGCGTCCGCGGCCCCGGCCGCGAGCACCTGGCGCAGCCGGGACACCTGCGACTGCAGGGCGTTCGCCACCCCGGCCGGCGGTTCGGCGCCGTAGAGGCCGTCGACCAACCGGTCGCGGGACACCACCCGCCCGGCGTCGAGCAGCAGCAGCGCCAGCAGCGCGCGCAACCGCGGCCCGCCGACGGGCAGCGGGCGACCGTCGGTCGTACCGACCTCGGTCGTGCCCAGGATGCCGAACCGCACGCCGCCATTCTCGCCCAGGCACACCGGGACGCCGGTACGCGTGCCGGGCCCGCTCTCGACACGGGATGGCCGGTGGAGGTGACCTCGTCCGTCGGAAGGGCCCTTTCACCCAACTCGCCTGAGATATCCCGATCGTGTGCGATGGTCGGAGGGACAAACTCGCGTACGGTCTACTCGGAGCAGATCATGCCGAATCGGGCACAGGCAGAGCCCGGGCAGGACCGCCAGCCGGCGGTCCTGGCCCCGGCGGAGTTCGGCGGCTATCCCGGCCCGTTCCGGCGTCCGGTGCCGGGAGCCACGCTGCTCAAGCTTCTCGGTACCACCGACGCCAAGCAGATCGGCCTGCTCTACCTGACGACGTCCTTCCTGTTTTTCCTGATCGGCGGGGTGATGGCCCTGTTCATAAGGGCCGAACTGGGCCGGCCGGGCCTGCAGTTCCTGTCGCCGGAGCAGTACAACCAGTTGTTCACCATGCACGGCACGATCATGCTGCTGCTGTTCGCGACGCCCCTGGTGTTCGCGTTCGGCAACTACGTCGTGCCGCTCCAGATCGGCGCCCCGGACGTGTCGTTCCCGCGGTTGAACGCACTCGCGTACTGGCTCTACCTGTTCGGCGGGGCCATCGTGACCGGGTCCTTCATCACGCCCGGGGGCGCGGCCGACTTCGGCTGGTTCGCCTACTCGCCACTGAGCGACGTCGACAACTCGCCCGGGGTCGGCGCCAACATGTGGCTGGTCGGACTGGTCATCTCCGGCCTCGGCACGATCCTCGGCGCGGTCAACATGATCACCACGATCGTGACCCTGCGCGCTCCCGGCATGACCATGTTCCGGATGCCGATCTTCACCTGGAACGTCCTGCTGACCAGCGTGCTGGTGATCCTCGTGTTCCCGCTGCTGGCCGCGGCGTTGCTGGCGCTGGGCGCGGACCGGCTGATCAACGCGCACGTGTACGACGCGGCGACCGGTGGGCCGATGCTCTGGCAGCACCTGTTCTGGTTCTTCGGCCATCCCGAGGTCTACATCGTGGCGCTGCCGTTCTTCGGCATCATCAGCGAGATCATTCCGGTGTTCTCCCGCAAGCCGATCTTCGGCTACACGGGTCTGGTGCTCGCCACGATTGCGATCACGGTGCTGTCGATGACGGTGTGGGCGCACCACATGTTCGGCACCGGGCAGGTGCTGCTGCCGTTCTTCAGCATCGTGAGCTTCCTGATCGCGGTGCCCACCGGGGTGAAGTTCTTCAACTGGATCGGCACCATGTGGAAGGGGCAGATCACCTTCGAGACGCCGATGCTGTTCGCCATCGGCTTCCTGGTCACCTTCCTGCTCGGCGGGCTCACCGGTGTGCTGCTGGCCAGCCCGCCGGTGGACTTCCACGTCACCGACACGTACTTCGTGGTCGCCCACTTCCACTACGTGCTCTTCGGCACGATCGTCTTCGCCGCCTTCGGTGGGGCGTACTTCTGGTTCCCGAAGATGACCGGGCGGCTGCTCGACGAACGCCTCGGAAAGGTCCACTTCTGGACCATGTTCGTCGGCTTCCACACCACGTTCCTCGTGCAGCACTGGCTCGGCAACGAGGGCATGCCCCGGCGGTACGCCGACTACCAGGCCGATGACGGGTTCACCATCCTGAACACTGTCTCCACCCTGGGTTCGTTCGTCCTCGGCGCGTCCACGCTCTTCTTCATCTACAACGTGTGGAAGTCGTGGCGGTACGGGACCATGGTCACCGTCGACGACCCCTGGGGGTACGGCAACTCCCTGGAGTGGGCCACCACCTGCCCGCCGCCGCTGCGCAACTTCGACCGGATGCCCCGCATCCGCTCCGAACGCCCCGCCTTCGACGCCAAGTACGGCACCATGGTCGCCGACCTCGGCCGGGACCTACCGCAGCGCGCCGCGAGGCCACCGCAGGAGCTGCACGACGAGTTGCACCGGCAGGGGCGCCGGCCGGAGACGCCCAGCCCCACGGGCGCGCACGGGGTCGAAGAGGTGGAGACGTACCAGCCGCTTCCCCAGTCGGGCGCCCGCCCCATCGACGTCCCCAGCCCGGACGAGGTGCGCCGGCCCAGCTTCGAGCACACCCAGGAGGCCGACCAGGACCCGTTGGACGCCCAGCACGCCGAGGGCGCGCCGCCCGGGTGGCGCCACCCGGGCGACGAGGACGACGAGCGCGACCGCTGACGGCGGCAGGACTGATCCGGCGGCCACTGGGTAGGTGCGGCCGTGGTCGACGCCGGTCCGCGGGGCAGTGGGGGCGTACCGACGGGCGCCGGTGCGCCCGGGCGGACCCTGGTGGCCCGGCTCGCGCCGCTGCGGTCCCGGCTGGCGGGCACCCTCCGGGAGCGGGGGCGCCGGATGCGTGCCGTCGGCATGCTCGCCGTACAGGCCGGGCTCGCGGCGGGCCTGTCCTGGTTCGTGGCCGACACCGTGCTGCACATCTCGCAGCCCGTCTTCGCGCCGATCTCCGCGGTGGTCGCGCTCGCGGCGTCGGTGGGCCAGCGGCTGCGCCGTACCGTCGAACTGATCGTCGGCGTCAGCGTCGGCGTCTTCATCGGCGACCTGCTGATCTACTTCCTCGGGACGGGGGCCTGGCAGCTCGGCCTGATCGTGGTGCTGGCCATCGTCGTGGCGGTGGTGGTCGGCGGCGGCCCGGCGCTGATGGTGCAGTCCGCGGCCACGGCCGTGCTCATCGGCACGCTGAGCCCCGTCGTGGAGAACCTGGAGTTTCCCCGCTTCCTGGCCGCGCTCATCGGTGGGGGCGTGTCGATGGCGGTCACGGCGGTGCTGCTGCCGCTGAACCCGCTCCGCGTGATCAACCGTGCCGGCTCACCGGCGCTGGACCTGCTCGCCGACCAGCTCGAGGTGACCGCCGGCGCCCTGCGGCGGCGCGACGCGGCCGCCGCGCAGGCGGCGCTCGACCGGCTGCGCGACAACAAGGAGGAGGTGGCGGCGTTCAACGAGGCGGCGCAGGCGGCGCGGGAGGCCAGCACGCTCTCGCCCGTGCGGTGGGAGAGCCGGCAGGGCCCGGTGGGGCGGTACGCGCGGGCCGTCGAGCCGGTCGACCGAGCCATGCGCAACAGCGGGACGCTGATCCGCCGGACGGTGACCCTCATCGAGGACGAGGAGCCGATCCCCGAGGCGCTGCCCGTCGCCGTCCTGCTGCTGGCCGAGGCGACCCGGGTGCTGAGGCGTGAGTTCGCGACCGCGGACGAGCCGGACGAGGCGCGCGAGCGGGCGCTGCGGGCGGTGAGCGAGGCGGGTCGCGCCTACCGGGCCGGTGTGGGGTTCTCCGGGGCGGTCGTGGTCGCCCAGGTGCGCACCACCACGAGCGACCTCCTCGTGGCGACCGGCGTCGAACAGGAAGACGCGAACCGCCTGGTACGCGACTCCTTCGGCCCCATGACCCGCCCCTGACCCCCGCGATCTTGCACTTTCTGCCCCGGCAAAAGCCCCGAACGCCGCGTTACAGGGGCACAAACTGCAAGATCGCGGGGGATGGGAGGGCCGGGGAGGGGCGGGCCGGGGTGTGGGGGGCGGGTCAGCGGGGAAGGTGCCGCTGTGCGCGGCGGACGGGACAGGGGTGCCCGGAACTACGTGGTGGTCGGCGGGACCAGCGGCCTCGGCCTCGCCGCGGCCCGGCTGCTCGCCGACGAGGACCGGGTGGTCGTACTGGGCGACGTGCCCGACGAGGTGACCTCGGTGGCCGACGACCTGGGCTGCGACGGCGGCGTCTGCGACACGTCCGCGTACGACGAGGTCCGCGACGCGTTCGCCGAGGTGGTGCGGCGGTACGGCACGATCGACGGGGTGCTCGCCTGCGCCTCGGTGTGGGCCGGCGGGGACCTGGCGGACCTCCCGCCCGAACGCATCCGCCGAGCCGTCGAGGTCAACGCCCTCGGCACGACGTACGTGCTCAAGGAGGCCCTGCACCACCTGCGCCGGCAGGGCTACGGCAACGTGGTGTACGTCGGGGCGATCGCCGTCACGCAACCGCGGCCCGGGATCCCCGTCTACCGGGCGACCAAGAGCTACGGCACGAGCCTCGTCGAGTCGCTGGCGGAGGCGCAGCACAGCAACCGGATCAAGGTGATGCAGCTGCACCCCGGGCCGATGCCGACCCGCCTCCAGGAGCGGGTCGGCGACGAGTTCCTCGACGAGGTCTACGCGCTACCCGAGCAGGTCGCGGCCGAGGCCGTACGCCTGCTGCGGCTCGCCCCCGACGACCTGTACGTCTCCGGCGAACGCGTGCTGCGCGCGGACGGGCGGTGGTGACACCGGAGGAGACCGGGAGCGCGTGTCGTCCCGTCAGGCGAACCGCTCAGTCGTCGCGGGGATGAGCCCGGCCAGGCGTACGGCGGTGGTCAGCTCGTGCAGGACGGGCCCGACGCTGTGGTCTGCGGCGGTCGCCAGGGCCACGGTCAGGTCGATCGCCCAGGCCACGCCTCCGCCGATCCGGCGCAACGCCCAGGTGTGGTCGTCCCCGCCGACGCGCCGCCGGCCGGCGGCCAGGACCCCGGCGGGCGCGTGGTGGCCGGCCGGCCAACGGGCGGCCAGCTCCGCCGCCCGGTCCGCCGGCAGGTCCCCGGCGAAGAGGGTCCGGTACACGCGCCGCTCGTGACAGCCCTCCGGGGCCACCGGGGACGCGAGCAGCAGCGGCGCCGCGGCGGGAAACGCCTGCCGGTCGCCGAACCGGTCGCGCAGGCCCGGCTCGCCGGGCAGCGGCCCGCCACCGAGCTGCCGGTGGGCGGCGTCCGCGACGCTCCGGGGGACCGGGCGCACCCGGGCGCGCAGCCGCGCGTCGGCACGCATGCCCCGGCTGAACGACGAGGAGCTCCGCCACCCGGTCGCCGGCGTCCACACCGCGCTGTCGAGGCCGACCGTGCACCAGTCGGGGGCGCGGACGAACTCCTCGACGACGACCGCCTCGGCGGTCGCGCCGGAACCGTCGACGATCACGTAGTAGTCCAGCGGTGTCGCCGCCACCACCGGCACCGTCGCGTACGTCTCGACGCTCATCCGGCCCCCCCGCTTCATCGCCGCAGCCCCGACCCGCACGCTAGCGGAGCCCGGGCCCGGGCCGGGATCACCGCGCCGGCGGCGGTACGGGAAGGACGGCACCCTCCACCGAGGAGCGGTGCGCGAGCTCGATCAGCGCCACGGTGTTCACGGCGTCGACCGGGTCGACGGGCATCGGCCGGCCGTCGCGCAGCGCGGCCGCCACCTGCTGGTAGAAGCTCTGGTAACGGCCGGGCTCGGTGGGCACCGGCCGCAGGTCGCCGTCGACGCCGAGCTGCCCGTACCGCTCGGGGGTGACCTCGCCCCAGCCGCGCGTGCCCGGCCGGCCCCCCTCGCGCAGCGCCGCCTCCTGCGGGTCCAGCCCGTAGGTGGTGTAGCCGGCCCGGTCGCCGAGGACGCGCAGGCGGGGGCCGAGCTGCGGGGTGACCGCACCCATCCAGAGGTGGGAGCGGACGCCGCCGGCGTGGGTCAGGGCGACGAACGCGTCGTCGTCGACCTGCGCGCCCGGACGCCGCCGGTCCACCTCGGCGTAGACGTGCGAGACCGGCCCGAACAGCTGCACGGCCTGGTCGACGAGGTGCGCGCCGAGGTCGAACAGGGCGCCGCCGGCCTCGTCGGGGTCGCCCAGCTCGCGCCAGCCCGGCTTGATCGCCGGTCGCCAGCGCTCGAACCGGGACTCGAAGCGGGTCACCCGCCCCAGCTCACCCTGCTCGACGAGCCGGCGGGCGGTCAGGAAGTCGCCGTCCCAGCGGCGGTTCTGGAACACCGTCACCGGAACGCCCCGCCGGGCGGCCTCGTCCACCAACTCGCGGCCCTGCGCGGAGCTGGGCGCGAGCGGCTTGTCGACCACCACGGGGAGGCCGGCGGCCACCGCCGCCCGGGCCATCGGCACGTGCTGCCGGTTGGGGGTCGCCACCACCACGAGGTCGACCGCGTCCGGGGTACGCCAGAGCAGGTCGGCGTCGTCGACCAGGCGGGCGTCGGGGTGGTCGTGCCGCACCTGCTGCCGTCGCTCCGGATTCCGGGTCACCACGGCGTGCAGTCGCAGCCCCGGTGTCGCGGCGATCAGCGGCGCGTGGAACACCCGTCCGGCGAGTCCGTACCCCAGCAGCGCGACCCGCAACGGTGCCTGCGCCGTACCCGCCATGCCACCCTCCGTTTCCCGGGCGGCGTCCTGGTGAGCCCGGCCCCGGTGGCCCCGAATCTACGCCGGGCGTCCGCCGCTTCCCGCCGGCATGGCGAAGATCACCGGCCGCTGTCGGCGGGCTTGCCGGATCCGCCGGGACGGGCGGCGGCGACCCGGGGCGTGTCAATGTAGCGTTGACAGGTGGTCGACGCGCTGGACCGGTTGGGCGAACTCCGCGCCGCGCGGGTGCGGCTCGACGAGCAGGAGTTGGAGCTGATCGACCGGGCGCGCCACGCGGGGGCCACCTGGGCGCAGGTCGCCGCCGCGCTCGGTCTGGCCAGCCGCCAGGCCGCCGAGCAGCGCCGGCAGCGCCTCGTCGCGGCGCGCCAGGCCCGCCGGCGCGAGTCGGACCGGGGCTATTCCGGCCGGATCGTCGCGCTGCGCGCGGCCGTACGCGACCTCCAGCGCTGGATCGACGCGGACCGGCGGTGGGACGGCCGGTTCCCCCGGGCGGCGCTCGTGCGCGCCACGGCGGCGGTCGCCCACGACGCCGAGCCGGGCGCGCTGTACGCGCTGGCCCGCCACCTCGCCGCCGACCTGGCCGGGGCGGGCCCGGACGCACTGCCGCCGCCCGTCGAGGCCGCCGCCCGGCGGCTCGACGCCGCGCTGTCAACGACGCGTTGACAGCGCGACGACCCCATTGCCTCAGCCCGGCTCAACTCTGAGGATCTGAGTCGTCCCGACTCACCCTCGGAGGGCCTGTGCGACGGAACGCGGCGCTGTTCGTGGCGATCTCGGTGCTGTCCGGCCTCGGCGGCAGCGCCATGAACCTGGCCACCGGGATCTGGCTCCTCGACCTCACCAGGTCCGCCGGCATCGCGGCTCTCGCCGGGCTCTGCCTCTACGGCCCGCAGCTGGCCGGCCCGTGGTTCGGCGGCCTACTCGACCGGGCGCCGCGGCGGCCACTGCTCGTGGCGACCAACCTGGCGCTCGCCGCCACCGTCCTGAGCCTGCTCGCTGTCCGCGGGCCCGGCCAGACCTGGCTGCTCTTCGTCGTGTCCGCCGGCTACGGGATCAGCTACCTGCTCATCGACGCGGGCGAGACGGCGCTGCTGCCGTCCGTGCTGTCGCCCGGTGAACTCGCCGACGTCAACGGCTGGCGGTCCAGCGCCCAGGAGGGCATGAAGCTGGTCGCCCCGGCGGTCGGCGCGGGCCTGTACGCGTGGCACGGCGGGCCTGCCGTCGCCGTCTTCTGCGCCGGGCTTCCCGCGCTGGTGGCCGTCCTGTACGCGGCGCTGCGGCCGGCCCGCACGCCGCCCCCGCCGGCACCGGTCCCGCGTGGCGGGGTCCGGGCCGGCATCCGCGTCCTGACCGGACAGCGGCCGACCCGGGTGACGGTGGGGCTTGCCGCGGTGGCGATCGCCATGTCCGGCTTCACCACGGCCGCGGGCTACGCGGTCGTCACCGGCGACCTGGGCCTGCCGAGCACGTTCCTCGGCGTGCTGCTCGGCGCGCAGGGGGCCGGGTCGGTCGCCGCCGGGCTGGTCGTCGGCCGCCTCCTGTCCCGGTACGGCGTCGTACGGGTGGCCGTGGTCGGCGCCCTCCTGTTCGCCGCCGCGTGCCTGGGCCGGTGCCTGCCCTGGGCGCAGGGGCTCGTGGCTGCGGCCGTCGTGGGTGGCGTCGGTCTGCCGTGGGCGCTGGTCGCGGCCGTCACCGCCGTGCAGACGCACACGCCGCAGGCGCTGCTCGGCCGGGTGTCCGCCACCGCCAACACCGCGATGTTCGGGCCGATCGTGCTGGCCACCCCGCTCGGATCCGTCGCGGTGGGCCTGGGCGGTCGCCCGTGCCTCGTCCTGGCCGCGGGCGTCTGCGTCGCCGCCGTGGCCGCCACGGCCCGCCGGCGGGACCCGTCCGGCCCGGTCGGGACGCCCACCGCGGCGGCCCCGGCGACAAGCCGCGCATGATCCACGGATGGGCGAGGTGGCGCCATCCCGGACGCCGGGACACCGCCACCTCGGCGAGACGGAGGCGATCGCGCCAACCCGGGTGAGCGACGGGCGCTCAGCCGGCCCGGCGGATGTCGAGCAGGTGGTGCTCTCCCTCATGGACGGTGTGCCGGCCGAGCCAGAGCATCGTCCGGGCCGTGGGCTCCGGCCAGGGGTAGACGCCCGTGCGGTCGAGGTCCGTCGGGCGGAGGCCCGCGAACCGGGCGGCCAGCGCCTCGGCGGCGTCGGCCAGATCCGCGAGCACCACCGCCGGGTCCTGCTCGTTGTACGCCTCGGCGACCGCCCGCTCGTCGCGTCCCATCGGCGGGAACTCGGGCGTGGTGACGCTAAGCGCGAGCACGAGCCGTTCGCCCTGGACCCGCAGGACGTCGCGGACGTGGCAGGTGTACTCCAGCGGTGACCAGACCCCCTCGGCGGGGCGCCGGCGCGGCTCGCTCGCCGCGCCCAACGCCGTGGCGTAGCGGTCGCCCATACCGCCCAGGAGCCGCGGCAGGTCGGCGGCCGGCACGTCGGCGTAGACGAATCCGCATTCGTCGCAACGATCCACGGCCCGAAGCGTACGCCCGCGCCACCCGGCGCAAGGGACCCGGCGGCCGTACGGGTACCCCGGCCGTTCGGCGCTGCGGCGTCGCGGCACGTGGTGTCATGGGCGCGTGGAACTGCGCGAGATGCGGGCGTTCGTGGCCGTGGTGGAGGAGGGCAGCCTCTCCGGCGCCGCCCGACGCCTGCACGTGAGCCAGCCCGCGCTCTCCCAGCAGATGAACGGCCTGGAGCGGCAGCTCGGCGTACAGCTGCTGGTGCGGGGCAGCACCGGGGTCCGGGCCACCGAGGCGGGCGCGACCCTGCTCGTCGAGGCGCGCGCGGTGCTCGCCCGCTACGACCAGGCGGTCGCGGCCGTGACGAGGCACGCCGGCCCGGGCGAGGCGCTGCTGCGGCTCGGTATCCCGCTGGAACTGCCCGCCGACCTGCTGTCCGGCCCGCTCGCCGGGCTGGCCACGGCCTACCCGGCGACCCGCGTCCAGGCCCTGCACATGTCGACCGCGGACCAGCTCGCCGCCCTCCGGGCCGGGGAACTCGACGTCGGCCTCGTGCGGGAGCACCCGGTCGGCCCCGACCTGGACGCCGTCCTGGTCGTGCAGGAGCGCCTCGGCGTGCTGCTCGCCGCCGGACAGGCGGCGAAGCTCGCCGGGCCTGACGGCATCCGGCTGGACGCCCTCGCCGGCCTCGACTGGGTCGGCTTCCCCCGCTCCGGAAGCCCCAGGTGGTACGACGAGGTGACCGCGATCCTGCGCAGCCACGGCCTCGACCTGGGCCGTACCCCGCCGGAGGGGCAGGGTCTCATCGCGCCCGTGAAGCTCGCCGCGGTGACCGCCGGCGGGGCGTTCGCGTTGGCGCCGCCGGACTGGCAGCAGCCGATCCCGAAGTCGCTGACCTGGGCGCCGCTGGTCGGGCATCCGCTCGTACGCCGCACCTGGGCGGCCTGGCCGGGGAGTTCGCGCCGACGCGACCTCGGCCACCTGATCGCCGCGCTGGAGTACCGGGGGCCGGCGTAGCCGCCGCTTATGGCGGCCATAAGCGGTGCCACCAGCGAGGTGGGAAAGCCGCGGGCCCCCGGCGCCTTACACCCACGGGTCGGGACAGCCCCGACCGTCGCAGTCACGAGATGTGGGTGGAAGATCATGGAACTGCAGGGAACCGTGGCGCTGGTGACCGGCGGCACCAGCGGCATCGGCCGGGCCACCGCGCTGGCGCTCGCCGGGCGCGGCGCCCACGTGGTGATCTCCGGTCGGGACGAGACCCGTGGCAACGAGGTGGTGAGGGAGATCCGGACGGCCGGCGGCCGGGCGGACTTCGTGGTCGCCGACCTGCGGGACGAGGCGTCCGCGCGGTCGCTGGCGGCCCGCGCCCGGGAGCTGGCGGGACCGGTGGACGTGCTGGTGAACAACGCCGGCATCTACCCGTTCGGCCCGACCGAGCTGACCACCGAGCAGGACTTCGACGCCGTGTACGCGCTCAACGTCAAGGCGCCGTACTTCCTCGTGGCCGCTCTCGCGCCGGAGATGGCCAAGCGCGGCCACGGCGCGATCGTCAACGTGAGCACGATGGTCGCCGAGTTCGGTTCGCCGGGCATGGCCCTGTACGGGTCGAGCAAGGCGGCCCTGGTGCTGCTCACCAAGTCGTGGGCGGCCGAGTACGGGCCGCACGGCGTCCGGGTCAACGCGGTTAGCCCCGGCCCGACCCGGACCAGCGGCACCGCCCCGATGGGCGACGACCTCGACCAACTCGCCGCCCAGGCGCCGGCCGGCCGGCCCGGCTCGGCGGAGGAGGTCGCCGAGGCGATCGTCTACCTGGCCAGCGACCGGGCGAGCTTCGTGCACGGGGCGGTGCTGCCCGTGGACGGCGGCCGGATCGCCGTCTGAGCCGGGGTCGGACAGCCGTCGGCGGCCCGCTCCGCGATGCTCGTGGGGTGGGCCGCCGACCGGCGGCTTGCATCTCCCGTAGGGGGAGAGGCGAGGGTGGGGGCATGGACGGCGACGCGCGGTACTCGATCGGTGAGCTGGCCCGGCGCACCGGGCTCACGGTCAAGACGATCCGGTTCTACGCCGATCGCGGGATCGTGCCGCCGGCCGGGCGGAGCCCCGCGGGCCACCGCCGGTACGGCATCGACGCGGTCGCGCGCCTGGACCTCGTGCGGACGCTGCGGGACCTCGGGCTCGACCTGCCGACGATCGGCCGGGTGGTCCGGCGGGAAGTGCCGCTCGCCGAGGTCGCGGCGACGCACGCCGACGCGCTCGCCGTGCAGATCCGGCTGCTCCGCCTGCGCCGTGCCGTGCTGGCGGCGGTCGCGCGCCGCGAACCCGACGTGGAGGAGATGGAACTGATGCACCGGCTGGCCACGCTCACCGGGGAGGAACGGCGGCGACTCGTCGGCGAGTTCCTCGACGCCGTCTTCGACGGTCTCGACGCCGACCCCGCGTTCGCCGGCATCCGGCGTTCGATGACCCCGGAGCTGCCGGACGATCCGGAGGGCGACCAGGTCGAGGCGTGGATCGAGCTGGCCCGACTCGCCCGCGACCCGGATTTCCGCGCGCGAATGCGGCAGGTGGCCGAGCAGTACGCCGCCGACCGCGCCCACGACCTCGAGGGCGGGGTGCGCCCGGACGCCGTGGCGGTCGTCCGTGCCGAGGCCGGGCCGGCTCTCGCGGCCGGCGTCGATCCGGCGTCGCCGCCGGCCGACGTCGTGGTCGCGGCGATCACGGCCCGGTACGCGGCGCTCTGCGGCCGCCCGGACGGCCGCCCGTTGCGGCGCCGGCTGCTGGCCCGGCTCGAGGCGGCCGGCGACCCGCGGCGGGAGACGTACCTGCGGCTGCTGTCGGTGGTCAACGGCTGGCCGGCGACCGACAGCCTGGCGCCGTTGCTCGACTGGTCGGTCCGGGCGTTGCGGGCGCGGGCCGGCTGAGACCGGCGGCCGGGCGAGAGACGCAGCTCACCGTCGGCGGACCTCACACCTGTGCCGGGCCGTTTCGTCACTTCTACGTAGGGATCACTTCTTCGCGTGGAAGGAACACCATGAGCTCACCGGCGGAAAGGCTTCGCCGCGACTTCGGCGGCGACATCATCGAACCGGGCACCGGGGAGTACGAATCGGCCCGGAGCGCGGTGTTCGCGTCCGGTAGTCCGGCCTACATCCTGCGACCCGAGAGCGTCGGCGACGTGCAGGCGGGTGTCAGGTTCGCGGCCGGCGCGGGACTGGCGCTGTCCGTACGAGGTGGCGGGCACAGCTTTCCGGGCTTCGGCACGAACGACGGCGGCGTCGTGATCGACCTCGGCAAGCTCGCGGGCGTGGAGCTCGTCGACAAGGAGCGGCACCTCGTGCGGATCGGCGGTGGCGCCACGTGGGGTCGGGTCGCGACCGTCCTCGCCCCGCACGGCCTGGCGATCTCCTCGGGCGACACCAAGACCGTCGGTGTCGGCGGGCTGACGCTGGCCGGTGGCATCGGCTGGAAGGTCAGGAAGTACGGCCTGGCCCTGGACAACCTGGTCGCCGTGGAGGTGGTGACCGCCGACGGTGCGCTGGTCCGCGCCAGCGCGGCGGAGAACCCGGACCTGTTCTGGGCGATCCGCGGTGGCGGCGGCAACTTCGGGATCGTCACCTCCTTCCACTTCGTGGCACACCCGACGACGGACGTCTTCTTCGGCAGGATCACCTTCCCGGCCTCCGAGGCAGGCAGCGTGCTGCGGGGCTGGGTGGAGCACCTCCGTACCGCGCCCGAAGCGCTCACCTCCATCGCGAACGTCGCCAATCCGCTCGCCGGCGGCCCCGAAGCGCCGGTCGAGATCCACGTCGCCTTCGACGGCGACGACCCCGCGCTCGCGGCCCACGCCATCGACCCGATCCGCCGGCTCGGCACCGTGCTGGACGACGACGTCGCGCTGAGGCCCTACGCGGACACGCTGGTGGACGGCGCGACGCCGCCGCCGGGCATCCGGTTCCTCACCCGGAGCGCGTTCGTCGGGAAGGAATCAGTGGCCGAGGTGCTGCGGATCGTCGCCGAGGTCGGGGCGTCGGAGAGGCCGCCGTTCATCGCCGTTCGCAGCGTCGGCGGTGCGGTGTCCCGGGTCCCCGACGACGCCACCGCCTACGCGTACCGCCGGGCGGAACTGATGGTCGTGACCATGACCGCGGGTCCGGAGCCGGTCGTCGCCGCCGCTCGTCCGGCGCTGGATGCGATCTGGGGCAGGCTCGCACCGCACGTCGACGGCGCCTACGCGAACTTCCTCGCCACCGCTGCCGAGGACGACGTCGCGGCGATCTATCCACCGGAGACCTACCGGCGGCTCGTGGCGGTGAAGCATCGGTACGACGCCGCCAACCTGTTCACCGGCAACCACAACATCCGGCCGCGGTAGTCCGGTCGGCGGGCGGGTGGGGATCCGCCCGCCCGCGGCCGGCGCGCCGGGTCGGTCACGGAAGAGGCGGTCAGGACGCCGTCCAGAGCCGGAGCTTCTCCGGGTTGCGCATCACCCAGATGCGCCTGACCCGGTCGCCCACGACGTCGAACGCCAGCACCGCGGAGGTCACGCCCTCGTGCTGGACCACCAGGCCCGGCTGACCGTTGACCGTACGCTCCAGGAACGCCAGGCCCGTGGCCCGGCAGGCGATGCCGACCAGATGGCGTGCCACCTGCTCGGCGCCCTCCACCGGATGGAGCGCGGCGGCCGCCAGGCCACCCCCGTCGGCGGTCACGGTGGCGTCGGGGTCCAGCAGACCGACGAGGGCGCTGACGTCCTTCGCCTCCCACGCCTGTTTGAGGTGCCTGATGACCACGGCGCCGTGCCGCGACACCGGGGCCGCGGGAACCCGCGGCGCCGCGATGCGACGGCGGGCCGACGAGGCCAGCTGGCGGCACGCGGCCGGCGTCCGGCCCACGATCTCGGCCACTTCCGGGAAGGGGTACCCGAAGACGTCGTGCAGGATGAACGCGACCCGCTCAGCCGGGGTCATCGACTCGAGCACGACGAGGAAGGCCATGGTGACCGACTCGTCGAGGGTCACCCGGTCGGCAGGATCGGGCGTGCCGCCGCCCGGCCGCCCGCTGAGCCACTCCGCGTGGTCGGGCAGCGGCTCCGGGAGCCACTCGCCCACGTAGCGCTCCCGTCGGCTCCGCGCTGAGCGGAGCAGGTCGAGGCAGACGCGGCTGGCGACCGTCGTCAGCCAGGCGCCGGGAGACTCGATGGCGTCCTGCTGCCGCGGGGTCATGGCGTACCAGCGGGCGTACGTCTCCTGTACGGCGTCCTCGGCCTCCGCCAGTGAGCCGAGGAGCCGGTACGCGAGGTTGACCAGCCGGCGCCGCTCGCCGATGACCGCGTTCGGACGCGGGTCGAGCAGGCCGCCTTCCGGCTCGGACTGTGTGGTCATGGTGTCGCTGGCTCCCCGTGCCTCGGCGCTGTCGTCATCATCTCGACGAGATCGCACCCGGGATTGTGAGGTCGTGCCTCCGGTCAACCCGCCACGACGCGCCGCCGGACGCCGCCACGGACCCGACCGGGCTAGACGCCGAGGCCACCGACCACGGTCATCTCCTGGCTGGCGAACTCCCCGGTGAGCATCGGCATGGCCCGGGCGATGGCGGCCTTCGTCTCGGGCAGCTGGAGCGACCGGTCGTGGTGCTCCCTGGACTCCCAGATCTCGCTGACCCGGATCAGGTCGGGGTCGTCGTCGACCACGCCGACCGCGTAGAGGTGGCAGCCCGCCGCGCGCAGGCCGTCGACACCCTCCAGGAGGATGGCCACCACCTCGTCGCGCTGCCCGGGCCGGGTCCTCATCGAGTTGACGTAGCCGTACGTCATCGCCTGCTCCCGTTGTCGCGATCGTCGTCGCCGCCAGTCTGCCCTGCCGGTACGACAGGCCGTGCGGGGCGGGCCGGACGTGCGGCGGCGGGGTGCGGAGGCCCGCACCCCGCCGTCGTCAGGGGCGGCGAGCCGGCCGGCCCGGTGAACCCGGGCCGGCCGGTCGCGGTCACGGGTTGGTGATGCCCAGCGAGTAGCTGCCGGAGCCGCTGTAGGCGTGGACCTCGAACCGGTAGTAGCCGGCCGTGCCGTTGTAGCTCAGCGACTCGTCCGGGCCCGCGCCGTACGAGCCGGCCACGTCGACCCAGCTGGCGCCGTTCCACTTCTGCAGGTAGAGGTCGAAGTCGACGCCGGTCGGGCCGTCCAGGCAGCCGCGGTGGGTGCCGGAGACCGACGAGTAGTAGTAGCTGCCGTTCGGCTGGTAGACGCTCTGCCCGGCGGACACCGAGCCGGTGTAGGTCGCCTCGTAGCCGGTGCAGCCGGTGGGCGGGGGCTCGCCGCCACCGCCGCTCGTGCGCAGCGTCAGGCCGTACACGGAGAGGATCTCGTTGACCGGCTGGAAGTAGGTCGTGCCGCCGGAGGTGCAGTTGCCGGAGCCGCCGGAGGTGACGCCCTGGGCCTGCTGGCCGGAGAGCCAGGACCCGCCGGAGTCGCCCGGTTCGGCGCAGACGTTGGTGCGGGTCAGGCCGGTGACCGTGCCCTGCGGGTAGTTGACGGTCTGGTTCTTGGCCTGGATCGTGCCGCAGTGCCAGCCGGTGGTGGAGCCCGAGCGGCAGATCGCCGCGCCGACCGCCGCCTCGGTGGACCCGGCCACCGTGACGTTGCCGCCCGAGTAGTTGTTCACCCAGGGCTGCGGGGTCCAGTTCGAGTTGGTCTGCACCCAGGCGTAGTCGTTGCCGGGGAACGAGGACCCGCGGAAGGTGCCCTGGGCGACCTGGTTGTAGCCCTGGGTGGCCGTGCCGACCGTGCCGCAGTGCCCGGCCGTGACGAACCCGCCGGTGACCGGGAACCCGACCGAGCAGCGGCCGCCCATGTAGTAGGCGTCGCCGCCGCGGACGTCGTAGAGGGTGCGCGGAACCTCGGTGCTGGCGACCACCCGGACGGCGGCGGCGTCGACCCGGCTCGCGCGGACGAACGACCGGGCCGCCCGGGCGTCGCCGCGGGCGAGGACGACCACGGTGTTGGTGGCGACGTCGACGTACCAGCCGGGGACCGCGTCGGCGGGCGCCTGGGCGGCGTGACGGTCGAGCGCCGACTTGACCCGGTCGAGGTCGGCGGCGCTGCGGGTGACGACGGCGGGTTGGGCGCCGGCGGCCCGGACCCGGTCGGCCGCCGCGCGGTCGGTGACCGCGACGACGAGCCGGTCGCCGGTCAGCCACCCGCCGGCGTACGCGTTGCCGAGGGACGTGCGCAGCGCCGCGTCCGTGCGGCTGCCCTTCTCGTCGCGGGCGACGCGGGCGCGGACCTGATCGGCGGTCAGGCCGAGATCACGTTGCATGGCCGTGGCCATCGCCGACGACACGTCGGGCGCGGCGGGGCCGCTGGGTGCCGCCGCGGCGGGTGACACCACGGCGGTGAGGACACCGACGGGCAGCAGGACGGCTGCTGCCACGGCGGCGAGGCTTCGTCTCATCCGTGCCTCCTCGCGGACGGCCGCGGCGGGGGTGTGCCGCGGACGGGTCAGCGACACCGTACGCGGATCTGATCGAGGTGTCTCTATATCAGCTGGCTCATACCATCGGCCGGCCGACCCGACGGATGTAGGAAAACTTCTTTCAAGCGATTGACTTCGATGCTTTGTGACGGAAACAATCCCGTCTACATCCACCTTCGTCAATTGCTACTCGTGGAAGGAGGCACCCATGGCAGCTCTGCTGGGCGAGGTGTCCTGGTTCTGCTGCGGCAGCGCCTGGGGTCCGTGCGGCACGGCCGGCGGCGGCGCGTGCGGCACCTGCCGCTCCGGCAACTACCAGCACGCCTGGCCGAACACCTCGGACGCGTGCCTGGCCATCACCCGGCCCGACGCGTGCGGCATCACCGGCATGAGCCGGCGCGGTTGCGGCTTCCGGCACTACACCACCAACCTCTGCAACGGCGCCCGCATCGGCACCACGATCGCCGACTGCGGCCCGCAGACCGACCTGTTCTGCGGCGAGCGCACCTGCTGCGGTTCGGCCTGCGGCAGCAACCGGATCATCGACCTGACGCCCGCGGCGTACAGCGTCATCGCCAGTCTCTCCACCGGGCTGCGGCCCTGCTCCGTCGACACCGTCTGAACGGGAGGGACCCCACCATGCACCAGACCCTGGACCGCCGCCGACTGCTCGCCACGGCCGCGCTCGGCGGTGTCGTCGGCGCCACCGGCCTCGGCTCGCTCGCGCCCGAGGCCGCGTTCGCCGCCGACGCGGTGGCCGTCGAGCCCGGGATGCCCGACCCGAACTTCGCCGAGGGGCGGATCAGCAAGATCTCCGGGAACATGCTGCTGGTCACCGGCTCGGACACCGTCCTGCACTCGATCCGGATCACCGACGGCACGAGCATCTGGAAGCTGCACCCCACCACGTTCGACCGGGTGGCCGTCGGCGACGGGCTGTACGCACGAGGCGTACGCCTGCCCGACGGCACCCTCGCCGCCGACTCCGTCTGGGTGAACATCGTCAACCTGCACGCGCACATCGCCTCGGTCGGCCGCAACGTGCTGCACCTCGACCACAAGGGCCAGCGGATCGTCGCGCACGTCGTGACGGGCCGCTCCGCCGCTGTCTACAACGGCACCCCGGCCGTCAGCGACATGTCACTGCTGCGGGTCGGCCGGCACGTCCAGGTGCTCGGCGCCTGGCACCCGGACACCAACGAGATCGACATCGCCACCGTCTACGCCGCCGCCTGACCGCGCGACGCCCCGGACCGTGCGGCGTACCGGCCGGGGCGTCGCCCACTCCGACCACCGGAGGGAGAACCCATGCTCGAGATGATCGCGGCGCTGCAACCGCTGGTCGTCGGCGCGGTGCTGGTCTGGTCCGCCCGCGTCAAACTCCTCAACCGGCACGCCGCCGCCACCGTCAACCGGTCGGCCCTGGTCCGGCTGGTCGGGGAGCGCCGGGCGCTGCCCGCGTACCGGCTGCTCGGCGGCGTCGAGCTGGCCCTCGGCGGGCTGCTCCTGCTACCGCCCACGCCGCGCTGGGAGGCGGCCGCCGCCACCGCCCTCGCCGGCGGTTTCCTCGCCTACCTGACCTACGCCCGCCGCGCCGCCCCCACCTCGTCCTGCGGGTGCCTGAGTGCCCGGGCCACCCCGGTCTCCGGGCGCAGCGTCGCCCGCGCGGGCCTGCTGGTGGCGGCCGGCGGCCTCGCGGCACTGACCACCGCCGGCTGGACGGCGGCACTCACGGCGCGACCGCTGGCCGGCGTCGCCGTGCTCCTCATCGAGCTGGCGGCCGTCGTCGCGCTGTCCCCCGAACTGGACCGGGCCTGGCTGCTGCCGCTGCGCCAGCTGCGGGTCCGGCTCACCCACCCGCTGCGCGGCAACTCCGGTGTCCCGCTGCTCGCGAGCGTCCAGCAGCTCCAGCTCAGCGACGCCTACCGGCGGGTCGCGCCGCTGCTGCGGTCCGACATCCGCGAGCACTGGGACGACGGCGGCTGGCGTTTCGTGGGGCACGCCGCGCGCTACCAGGGCCGACCGGCGACCGCGGTGTTCGCCGTGCCGTTGACCGACGCGGAGCCCGGGTCGGTGCGGGTCGCCGTCGTCGACGACGCCACGGGGCACACCCTGCTCAGCCTGGCCGGTACTCCGCCGGCCACCGGTCCGCACCTCTCCGTCGTCCCGGCCTGACCGGCCCGCCGAAAGGACACACGATGATTCCGGCTCCCACCTCCCGCCGGGCGCGGCTCGCGCTCGGCGGCCTGCTCGCCCTGGTCACGGCCCTGTCCGCACCGGTCGCGGCCGCGTCCCCGGCGTCCGCCGACCCGTCCCGGGCACCGGCGGGAGGCGGCCCGCCGGCGTCCGCCTTCGACGCCGCCTCCGCGCGGTACGACGTCCCGCGTGACCTGCTCGTGGCGATCGGCTATGCCGAGACGCGGCTGGACATGCACGCCGGGACGCCGAGCGCGTCCGGCGGGCACGGCCTCATGCACCTGGTGCACACGCGCACCCTCGACGAGGCGGCCTCCCTGACCGGGCTGGCCCCGGCCGCGCTGCGCACCGAGCCGGCCGCCAACGTGCTCGGCGCGGCGGCCGTGCTGCGCGCGTACGCCGACCAGGCCGGCCTGACCGCGACCGGGCGCGACGACCTCGGCCGCTGGTACGGCCCGGTGGCCCGGTACGGCGGCGCACGCGAGGCGCCCACCGCCCGGCTCTACGCGGACACCGTCTACGACCTGCTGCGCACCGGGTTCACCTCCGAGCGCGGTGAGCGCGTGGCCGGCCGGGCGGTCGTGCCGCAGCGGGGCGCGCTGGAGCGGACGCCGTCGCCCGACGGCGTGGGCATCCTCAGCACCGACTATCCGCCGGCGGCGTGGGCGCCCGCCAGCACCAGCAACTACACGGTGGCCAGCCGGCCGGGCAGCCACCCGGTCAACTACGTGGTCATCCACATGACCCAGGGTTCCTACGCGGGCTCGATCAGCTGGTTCCAGAACCCGGCCGCGCAGGTCAGCGCGCACTACACGTTCCGCTCCTCCGACGGTGCGGTCACCCAGTCCGTACGGGAGAAGGACATCGCCTGGCACGCCGGCAACTGGACCTACAACACGCAGTCCATCGGGATCGAGCACGAGGGGTACGTCGACAACCCCGCCTGGTTCACCGACGCCATGTACCGCGCCTCCGCCGCGCTCACCCGCAGCCTCACCGCGAAGTACGGCATCCCGCGCGACCGGGCACACGTCATCGGGCACGTCGAGGTGCCCGGCGCCACCCACACCGACCCCGGTCCGAACTGGAACTGGACCTACTACATGCAACTGGTGAACGGTGTGACCGGCATCGGCTCCGGCACCGTGAACACCTCCTCGGCCAACCTGAACGTGCGCTCCGGGCCCGGCACCGGCTACCCCGTCGTCGGCAGCGTCGCGGCGGGCGCCACGGTCAGCATCTACTGCCAGGCGGCCGGCACCACGGTCTCCGGCCCGTACGGCACCAGCAACGTCTGGAACCGCATCGGCACCAACCGCTGGGTCGCCGACGCGTACGTCCTCACCGGGCACAGCGGCTACATCCCGGGCGTGCCCCGCTGTTGAGGGCGGGCCGACGCCGGCGCCGGGAGGAGGCGGGCTCCTCCCGGCGCCGGTCCCGGCTCAGCCGTTCTGCTTCTGCTGGCAGGGCACGCAGTAGCGGGCGTGCGGCAGGATCTCCAGGCGCTCGGCGGGGATGTCCCCCTGGCACCGCTCGCACACGCCGTAGGTGCCCTCGGCGATGCGCCGCAGGGCCCCGGTGATCTGCTCCAGGGTCTGCCGGGTAGCGGCGATCAGCGCCGACTGGGTGTGCGCCTGGCCGGGGTCACCGGTGTCGGCGGTGAGTTCGGTCAGTCTCGCCGTCTGGACCTCGAATTCCTGGGCGAGGGACGCGTGCAGGCCGTCGAGCCGTTCCTGGTCGGCCCGCCGGTGGATGCCGGTGCTCATGGTGGATCTCCTTGTCTGGATAGAACAAAAAGGGCCGAAGCTTGGAAGCTTCGCCCCTGGCGTCCGTTGTGGTGTGACGGATCAGCCGGTGGGCCACGGCCCGGGACGGGGCTCGGCAGCCCCCAGGCGATCGAGGTGGGCGCGAGGAGCGCGCCCGCGCGGTGGGTGCGCGGCAGCGCGGCGTGGCCCGACCGGTGGGCAGCACGCATCGCCGTCAGCATCGTGACGGTGGCGGCGCGCTTACCGACCGTTGGCATCCGACCACCATAGGCGGCCGGGACGGGAAAGCCAACCGCCTTGGGCGGATCAGCCGGCCAGCGCCGGCACCGGCTCGACCGGGCGCAGCCGGTTCCGGGCCACCAGCTCGACGGTGACGACGACCGCCACGACCTCCACGGCGAGGAGGCCCACGAGGACGAAGAGCTGGGTCACTCCCGCGGTGACGGGGCTCGCGCCGCCGAGCAGGACACCGACGAACGCTCCGGGCAGGGTGACCAGGCCCACCGTGCGGGTCTGGTCCAGCGCCGGGATCAGCGCCTGGGCGGCGGCGGAGCGGCTGACCAGCAGCACCGCGTCGCGGGGTGACAGGCCGAGGGCGAGCGCCGCCTCGACCTCGCCGCGGCGTCCGGTCAGCTCGTCGAGGGCCCGCCGGCCGGCCAGCGAGGTGGCGGTCATGGCCCCGCCGATCAGGATGCCGGCCACCGGGATGACGGCGATCCCGCGCGCCGGCACCAGGCCCGCCACCAGCAGCGACGCGACCACGGCGAGACTTCCCGCCACGACGGGCAGCCCGGCCCACCAGCCCCGTACGCCGGAGGTGATCCGCCGTGCGGCGGTGCCGGACGCGACGACGCACATCAGCGCCACGAAGCCCGCCGTCGCCCAGAGCGAGGTGACGATGGCGGCTATCAGCAGCGACACGGCGGTCAGCTGGGCCGCTGCGCGGACGGCGGCGACCACGATCTGCCGTGCGTGGCCCAGCCGTCCGAGCACGGCCACGCCCGCCGCCGCGGCGGTCAGCGTGGCCAGCGCCACCCAGAGCTTCGGTCCGATCACCAGCATCGTCGAGGACATGCGGGCCAGTCTTCCCGCAGCGCCGGCCGCCGGCAGCTTCGCGCGCTCAGGCGGGCAGCGGGCGTTCGCTCACGACGTTCTTCATCACCAGGGTCGAGGTGAGGCGCTGGACGCCGGGCAGCGTGGCCAGCACGTCGTCTTCGAGCCGTTGGTAGGCGCCGAGGTCGGCGGTGACGATCCGCAGCAGGTAGTCCGGGTCGCCGAACAGGCGCTGGGCCTGCACGACGTTCGGCACCCGAGCGACGGCGGCCTCGAACCCGAGCAGGGTGTCCCGGTCCTCCTGGCGCATGGTGACGAACAGCAGCGCCTCGAACGTGAGGCCGACCGCGGCGGGGTCGACCAGGGCGCGGTAGCCGCGGATGGTGCCGGAGCGCTCCAACTCGCGCAGCCGCCGGTGGCAGGGGGAGACGCTCAGCCCGACCCGGCCCGCGAGATCGGTGACGGTCAGGCGGCCGTCGGTCTGCAGCTCCGCAAGGATCTTCCGGTCGATCGAGTCCACGGGGTGGATCCTTCCACGGAACGGGCCGATACGGGGAGAACCTGGCAACACCTTCCGGTCGAGGCGCCATAGCCTGTCGGTGCGGGGAGTCCCCGAGCGGAAGGGGTCTCATGGATGTGGGTCTGGTGCTCGCGTTCTGGGGAGTCGCACTCCTGCTCATCGTGGTGCCCGGTGCCGACTGGGCGTTCACCATCGCTGCCGCGCTCGCCGGTCGGGTGGCGCCCGCGGTCGGCGGGCTGACCGTCGGCTACGCGGGGATGACGGTGGTGGTGGCCGCCGGCCTGGGCGCCCTCGTCGCCGGTACGCCCGCCGTGCTGACGGTGCTCACCGTCGCCGGCGGCGCGTACCTGATCTGGCTGGGCGCCCGCGTCCTGGCCACCCGTACCGGGCCGGTCCCGGCGGCCGGCGGCCCGGGCGTCCGCGAGCGCGACGGCGGCTGGGCGACCGTGGTGCGGGGTCTCGGTGTGAGCGGTCTGAACCCCAAGGCCCTGCTGCTCTTCGTCGCGCTGCTGCCGCAGTTCACCGACCCCGACGGGTCGTGGCCGGTCGCGGTGCAGCTCGGCCTGCTCGGGCTGGTCTTCACCGCCTCCTGCGCCGCGTTCTACGCGACGATGGGTCGCTTCGCCCGCGCCGTGCTGCACGCCCGGCCCGCCGCGGCCCGGCTGGTCAGTCGCCTGTCGGGCCTCGGCATGGTGGTCGTCGGCGTCGGTCTCATGCTGGAGCGGCTCTCGCACTGATGCCGCCCGTCCGGGGAGGACGGGCGGCATCAGTGCGGTCAGCCCAGGACCTTCCGGAGGAAGGCCGCCAGGTTGGCCGCCGTCCGTTCGGCCTTCTGCGGCACGGTGAGGGTCTCGTCGAGGCGCCGTCCCGCGTCCTTCTTGCCCCGCAGGTAGAGCGAGCAGGCCAGGTCGGTGCAGATGTACGCCCCCACGGAGTTGCCCTGCCGCCCGTCGCGCCCGGCTTTGCGCGCGGTCATCAGCGAGACGCCGTCTCCGGTGTGCGTGGTGAGGCACAGCGAGCACATGCTGCGCCGGGCGCGCCCGGTCTGCGGCGCCACCCGCAGGGCCACGCCGACGAGCCCGGCGCCCGACTCGGCCACCAGGTAGGCCCGTTCCTCGGCGGCGGGGTCGCGCCAGCCGAGGAAGTCGAGGTCGGCCCACGGTCGGTCGGCCAGGTCCCGGGGGACGGCCAGGCGCTTGGTCTCGCCCTTCGTGCAGTTGACGAAGGAAGCGCGGATCTCCGTCTCGGTCGTTGGCATCATAGGTACCAGCCTAATACCATTAGGAAAATGGCCAACACGTCTAGGTGTGGAGCGTGACACATGGCCCGTGCGGGGGTGACCGCCGAACGCCTGACCGCGGCGGCGGCCGAGCTGGCCGACGAGGTCGGCTTCGAGAACGTGACGGTCTCGGCGCTCGCGCGCCGTTTCGGGGTCAAGGACGCGAGCCTCTACTCGCACATCCGCAACGCGCGCGACCTGCGGGGCAGGGTGGCGGCCCTGGCCCTCACGGAACTCGCCGACCGGGTCGCGGCCGCGCTCGCCGGCCGCGCGGGCAGGGAGGCGCTGGTGGCCTTCGCCAACGCCTACCGCGACTACGCGCGGCAGCACCCCGGCCGGTACGCCGCCACGCAGCAGGAACTCGACCAGCCCGACCCGGCGACCGTGGCGGCGGCCGTCCGGCACGCGGAGCTGACGCGCGCGATCCTGCGCGGCTACCAACTCTCCGAGCCCGACCAGACGGACGCCGTACGGATGCTGCACAGCACGTTCCACGGCTACGTCACCCTGGAGCGGGCGGGCGGCTTCCGCCACACCCCACGTGCGGTCGACGCGTCCTGGTCGAGGACCCTCGACGCCCTCGACTCCGTCCTGCGCAACTGGCCGCAGTGAACGGCCGGGTGCCGACGAGCGCCGGCGGGACGCCCGCGACGGCGCGCCGGGCGGCCGGGGCGGCGGTCGGTCAGGGTCGGAGCCCGGACACGTCGGACGCGTCCAGATCCGCTCGGGGCCGCAGGAACCGGACGCGGTGCCGCCAGCGGTGGTGTTCGTACGCGGTGTCGACCTCGATCTCCGCGACGACCGTCGGGTCCACCGGGACGTACGGCAGCGGCTCGGGCCGGTCGAGCTGTCCCGACCACGCCGCCGGCAGCGGCTGCGGCCACGGGTGGGCGGGTCCGCCGGGCCCGGCCGGGGTCAGCAGCGGGGCGAGTTCCCGGCGCTGGTGCGGTCGCAGCGGGTGGCTGCGGCCCGTGTAGCGCAGCGTTCCCGTCTCGTCGAGGCGACCCAGCAGCACGGTCTCCGGGTCGTCCGCCGTGCCCGTGACGCCCCCGATGATCGCCTCGGTGCTGCACCACGCCCGGTACTTGCGCCAGCCGCGGCGGCCCGGTTCGTACCGTCCGTCCAGGGTCTTGACCATGACGCCCTCGACGCCGGCCGCGGTCCAGGCGCGCAGCCACTCCATGGCCTGCCCGACGTCGGTGCTCAGCGGCGAGAGGGTGAGGCTCGCCGGCGCGTCGGCGAGCAGGTCGGTCAGCAGCGCCCGGCGCTCGGCCAGGGGCAGGTCCAGCAGGACCCGGTCGGGCGGCGCGCCGAGCAGGTCGAAGAGGACGTAGTTGGCCGGGTGGGCGCGGGCCACGGCGGTCAGCCGCCGGCCGGCCGTGACCCGACGTTGCAGGAGCGCGAAGTCGGTGCGCTCGCCCTGCCAGACGACGAGTTCGCCGTCGAGCACCGTCCCCGGCGGCACGGCCGTGCGGACGGCGCGGGCGATCTCCGGGAAGTACCGGGTGAGGTCCCGGCCCGACCGGGACTGCAGGAACACCGAGTCGGCGCGGCGGAACGCCAGCGCCCGCCACCCGTCCCACTTCGGCTCGTACGCGAGCCCGCGACCCTCGGGCACGGCGTCGACCGCCGCCGCGAGCATCGGCGTGAGCGGTGGGCGGAGGGCCGGCGGCGTGCCGGCGCCGGCCCGGCGGCGGGCCGGGCTCACCCGGTGCGGCGCTTCCCGGCGCGATTGCGAGTACCCCTCATGTCCCCTCCACGGGGATCCTCGCCGAGGAATCCGGCGCCGCGCCGGGAGATGCCGGAGGATGAATGGCCTCCGTGGCCCGGCGTCTGCGCGCCGCGCGCCGGGCGGCCGGGCGGGCCAGACGGCCGGGCGGCCGGCCCGCCGGAGCCCGCAACCGAAATCCCGCACCGTCCGGTCAACCTTCGACGGCAAGGCGTCGTCCTTGGTGGCGACGGAAGGAGAGCCCGTGCGTGGGAAGAGACGCTTCGAGGGACTCGACACCCTCGTGGCCGAACGGGGCGCCGCCCTGCTCGCCACCGCGATACTGCTGACCGGCAGCCGCGCCGCGGGGGAGGACCTGCTGCAGGCGGCGCTGGAACGGCTCATGCGGCACTGGCACCGGATCGACGGTGACCGGGAGGGGTACCTGCGCCGCACGTTGTACCACCTGGCGGTGGACCAGTGGCGGCGCCGCGGGCGCCGGCCCGAGGTGCTGGCCGAGGTGGAGCCGCCCGGCCAGCCCGACGGCACCGACGCGCTGCACCTGCGGCAGGCGCTGGTCCAGGCGCTCGCGACGCTGCCGCCCCGCCAGCGGGCGGTGCTGGTGCTGCGCTACTGGGAGCAGCTCACCGAGGCGGAGTCCGCCGCGGTCCTCGGGTGCTCCGTGGGCACCGTCAAGTCCACCGCCTCGCGGGGCCTGTCCCGCCTGCGCGAGGTAACCGCCGCCTGGGCGCGCGACGACGCCCCAGCCTGGAACGGAGCGGGAACATGACCATCGACATCGAAGAGCAGTTGGCCGCCGGCATGCGCCAGGAGGTCGCCGGCGTCACCCTCGCCACGGACGTCCTCCACGCGGCCACGCGGGCGCACCGCCGCCGCACGCTGCTCCACCGGGGCGCGTACGCCGCCGGCGTGGTGGGCCTCGCGGGCGTGCTGGCCGTCGCCGTCACGACCGGCGGCACCGGCGACACCGCGCCGCAGGCCGGCCCGCCCGCCGTCGCCGGCGAGGCGCCGGCGAACGTACGGCTGGTCGCGGCCGTCGCGGCGAGCGAGAAGACCAGCTACCGGATCCGGGTGACCACCGAGTTCGCGGGGGAGCCGGGCAGCCGGGAGACCGCGGAGGGCGCCTTCGACCCGGCGGCGCGGACGGGCTACCTGCGCACACCCATCGCGGGCGGTCCGGCGTACGCGGAGCAGCGGCTCATCGCGGGTGCCCGCTTCCTCGGCAGCACCGGTTCGGAGACCTGGAAGCAGGAGCGCGGCCGGTACGACCGGCTGGACTACGCCGGTGCGGCGCCGCAGGGGACCGTGGTCGGGTCGGCCGACCCGGAGGACCTGTTCGCGGCGCTGCGCCGCGCCGACGTCGCGGTCAGCCAGACCGGTCCCGACACGTACCACTTCGAGAGCAGCGAGTCCTACGACGACCGGTACGCGAGCGGTACCCGGCGGCTGGTCGGCACCGTGACGGTGCGCGAGGGCCGGATCGCGACGATCGCGTTCGAGTCGACGAACGAGGGCCGGATGAAGCCGGGCGTGAAGCAGGGCGTCAGCTTCGACTCGACCTGGCTCGTGACCGTCGCGCTGTCCGACTACGGCACGCCAGTACGGGTACAGCGGCCGGCCACGGTGGTGGTGGTCCGCTGACCTCGGGCGCAGCGGCCCGCCCCGGGTTCAGGGGCGGGCCGCCGCGTACAGCACGTCACGCAGGCCGGGCAGCCGTTCCCGGTCCGCACGCCACACGAGGCGCAGGCTGAGATCGGGGAGCGGGAGGTCCAGCGGGACGAGGGTGCCGGCGCGGAGGCTGTCGGCCACCGCGAAGCGCGGTAGCAGCGAGATCCCGAGCCCGTGCTCCGCCCAGGCGCGCATCACCGGCACGCCGCCGGCCTTGACCCGCTCGGGTCCGCCGCCGAGGATCCGTTCCCCGGCCATCCAGAACGAGCACTCCGGGACGTTCACCAGGAGCCGCTCGTGCCGGAGGTCGGCGGGGGTCAGCGCCGCTCGGGCCGCGAGCGGGTGCGTCGGCGCGGCGACCAGCACGAGCGGGACGGGGTCGAGGTCGACGAAGGTCAGCGGTTCGGCGGGCGCGGGAAAACCGAGGCCCCCCAGTTCGTCGCCGGAGTCCAGCAGCAGTGCGGCGTCGAGCCGGTGCTCGACCAGATCGGCGAGGAGTCCGGCGCGGGCCCGATCCGAGTGCACCTCGACGTCGACGTCTGGCCGGCGTTCCGCCAGCCGGGCGAGGACGTGCGGCACGTGGGAGCCGGCGAGGGTCTCCAGCGCACCCAGCCGCAACCGCGGCCGTTCGGCCCGTACGTCGAGGGTGGCCTGCTCAACCTGGTCGAGCAGCAGCCGGGCCCATTCCCGCAGCCGTTGCCCCGCCGCGGTCGGCTCCATCCCCTTGGGACCGCGCACGAACAGGTCAACCCCGAGCGCGCCCTCCAGGGTGCGGATCTGCTGCGACACGGACGACGGGGCGAGGCCGAGCGCGACGGCGGCGTCGGTCACCGTCCGGTGCCGGACGACGGCCTGGAAGGTCCTGAGGTGGCGCAGTTCCATGCGGTGCACCAACACCCCGGAGCCTTCGGAGATTCCGAACGCGGCGTGCGGCCGGGGCGGTGGAGCCGAGGTCCCGCGGAACCGACAGTGGCTCCCGTCCCCTCCACACGTCTCCGGGAGCTGTCGCCGGCATGACCCTCGTGAACCCGTCCCCGCCCAGCGCCGCGTACGAGCACCCCACGCCCGGGCGCGCCCGCGCGCTGACGGGCATCTCGCTCGGCTACTTCATGGTGCTGCTCGACATGACGGTGCTGCCCGTCGCCGAACCCGACCTGGCGTCGTCCCTGGGCACCTCGATGGCCGGGCTCCAGTGGGCGACCACCGGCTACACCACGGCGTTCGCCGCGCTGCTGCTGTCGGCCGGTGCGGCGGCGGACCGGTTCGGCGCCGAGCGGCTCTTCCGGCTCGGCACCGCCGTCTTCACCCTCGGGTCCCTGCTCAGCGCGGTCGCACCGGCGCTGTGGACGCTGCTCCTCCTGCGCGCGGTGTCGGGCGTCGCGGCGGCGGCCTGCGTACCCGCCTCGCTCGCGATGATCGCCCGGCTCTACCCCGAGCCCGCCGCGCGGGCGCGTGCCGTGTCGACGTGGGCGGCGATCAGCGGCGCGGCCGTCGCGACCGGCCCGATCGTGGGCGGCGCCCTGGTGGCCACCGCCGGCTGGCGATCGGTCTTCCTGGTCAACGTGCCCGTCGGCCTGCTGGTGCTGGCGCTCACGCGCGGTCGCTCGGTGGTCTGCCCGCGCGGTGACCGACGGATCGACTGGCCGGCGCAACTGGCGGCCGCGGCGGTGCTGGCGCTGCTCACCGACGCGCTGATCGCCGCCGGCGAGCGCGGATGGGGCCACGCCGCATGGTCGTTGGCCGGGTTCGCGGTGTCGGTGCTGGCCCTGTGGGCCCGGGAACGCCGCAGCACGGCACCCGTCCTGAACCGGGCGCTGCTGCGGTCCGCCGGGGTGCGCGCCGGGCTGCTGGCCGCCGCGGCGTCGAACTTCGCGCTGACCGGTGGGCTGTTCGTGCTGCCCCTGCTGCTCCAGCGGGAGTGGCACCTCGACCCGCTGGAGACCGGCCTGGCGTTCCTGCCCCTGACCCTCCCGTTCGTCGCCAACCCGCCGGTCACCGGCCGGATCGTGGCCCGGGTGGGCCCGCGTCGTCCGATCCTCGCCGGGCTGGGCCTGCTGGCCGCCGGCGGCGTCGCCCTGGCCGGCGCCGTCTTCGCCGACGGCGGCTACCCGTGGCTCGCGGTGGGCCTCCTGGTGACCGGCCTCGGCGTCTCCTTCGTCCTGCCGGCCCTGGTCGCGGCCATGGTCAGCGTCGCTCCGCCGGGTACGGCCGGCGCCGTGGGCGGCCTGCTCAACGCCGTCCGCCAGGTCGGCGCCACCCTCGGCGTCGCGTCGATGGGTGCCGCGGTCGCCGCCGGTACCGGGTGGGCCCTGCTGGTGTCGGCCGGCTGTTGTGCGGTCGCGCTGCTGGTGTTCGCGTTCACGCGCCCGGTCACCCCGGCTCCCTGACCGGCCGGCCCCGGCGGCCGGCCGGACCGTCGTCACCCGAGCGTGACGGCGGTGGGCAGCGGCAGGCCCGGCAGGGACGGCAGCGGCAGGATCGGCGGGCCGCTGCCGTCCAGGCCGGGCAGCGACGGCAGCGGCAGGATGGGCGGCAGGGCCGGCGCGCTCGTGGACGGCGCCGGTCGTGGCGGGGACGGCACCGGTGCGCCCCCGGTGTCGCCGGGTGCCGGCGCCGTCGTCGAGCCTGAAGGGGCGGGACTGGCCGGTGCCGCGCCACCGGTCGGGGCGGCCGGAGGCGGAACGACGGGCACCGCCGCCGCGAGGTCACGGTCCAGCGCGTCGAGGTCGGCGCGCAGCCGGGCGGCGATGGCCGCGTCGTCGACGCCGGCCAGGTCGCGGCGAGCCCGTGCGGCGAGGTCCCGCGCCTCGTCGAGCCGGCCGTCGGCCAGCGCCGCGCGCGCCCGGGTCAGGGTGGCCTCGACGTCGCGCACCTGGGCGTGCTCCGGGTAGAGGACACGGGTCAGCGACCACAGTGGGCTGCTGGGGCTGGCATGGCGGCTGCCCACACCGAGGCCGGTGGCGATCGCCAGGAGCGCGACGACCGCGGCGGCGAGGCGCAGCGCGCCCCGACCGGCCGGCGCCTGCCCGGTGACCGGCACCGGTGGCCCGACGTCCGCCGCGGCACGGATGAGCCGCTGCTCGCCGTCGTCGTCGACGTCCGTACGCCAGGCGGCCAGCATCGCGGCGACGTCGTCGCCGTCGGGGGCGGGGTCGCCGCGGCCGAGCGCGTCGAGGAGCTCGTCGTCCCGGGCGATCGTCGCCAGGTCCAGCTCCTCCCCGCCGTCGCGGGCCTGCTCGGTCATGCCGCCACCTCGCCGAGTGTGTCGCCCGCCAGCGTACGGAGCCGGGCCAGCGCGCGGGACTGGGCCACCCGCACCGCGGCCGCCGACATGTCGACGATCGCGCCCACCTCCTCGGCGGAGAGCCCGACCGCCACCCGCAGGACGACGATCTCCCGCTGCGTGTCGGGAAGCTGGTCCAGCAGCCCGGAGAGCCGGCGGGCCAGGTCGGTGGCGACGGCCCGCTGTTCGGGGCCGGGTGCCGCGTCGGGCGTCTCCGGCGGCGGGTCGGCGGCGGTCACGGACGCCGCCCGGACCGCGGCCCGTTGCGCGTCGGCCACCTTGTGCCCCGCGATCGCGTAGACGAACGCGGAGAACGGCGTGCCCTGCTCGCGGTACCGGGGCAGGGCCCGCAGAACGGCCAGGCAGATCTCCTGCGCCACGTCGTCGGCCGTGGTGTACGCCCCGCCGATGCGGCCGAGCCGGGCCCGGCAGTAGCGCACCAGCCCCGGACGGACGTCCGCGAGCAGCATCGCGGTGGCCGTCCGGTCGCCCTGGGCGGCCCGGCGGACGAGCTGAGGCTCGATGGTGGTCGTCATCGCGTCGGGGGGCACCTTCGTTACCGGCCGGTTAACGCGCACGCTATCGACCCGCTCGCCGGCGCGCCAGTTCACGCTCCGTCACCCGGCGGTGCCGCAAAGAAGTCTGTTGCGTTCGGACGGCCCGCCGCGATGTCTCCTATAGCGACCGGGAGGGGGAGGACGATGGGCGTCGAGGTGGCCGTGCAGGGGCTCACCAAGTCCTTCAATGGCCAGCCGGTGTGGTCCGACATCAGCCTCACCCTCCCGGCCGGCGAGATCTCGGTGCTGCTCGGCCCCTCCGGCACCGGCAAGTCGGTGTTCCTCAAAACCCTGGTGGGCCTGCTCCGCCCGGACCGGGGCTCCATCGTCATCGAGGGCCTCGACCTGCCGCGCCTCTCCGAGCGCGCCCTCTACGAGGTCCGCAAGCTCTTCGGCGTGCTGTTCCAGGACGGCGCCCTGTTCGGGTCGATGACCATCTACGACAACGTGGCGTTCCCGCTGCGCGAGCACACCCGCAAGACCGAGGCGGAGATCCGTGCCGTCGTCACCGAGAAGCTGGACATGGTGGGCCTGGTCGGCGCGGAACGGAAGCTGCCCGGTGAGATCTCCGGTGGCATGCGCAAGCGGGCCGGGCTGGCCCGGGCGCTCGTCCTCGATCCGCGGATCGTCCTCTTCGACGAGCCCGACTCCGGGCTCGACCCGGTGCGCACCGCCTACCTCAACCAGCTGATCATCGACCTCAACCAGCGCACCGAGGCGACGTTCCTCATCGTCACCCACGACATCAACACCGCCCGGACGGTGCCCGACAACATCGGCCTGATCTACCACGGGCACCTGGCGATGTTCGGGCCCCGGGAGATGCTGCTCTCCAGCACCGAACCGGTGGTGCGGCAGTTCCTGAACGCGCAACGGATCGGCCCCATCGGCATGGCCGAGGAGAAGGACGCCGAGGAGCTGGCGGCGGAGGCGCAGGCCGGGGTCGAGCTGCCCCCGCTGCCGCCCATCCCGCCGCAGCTGCCGCCGTCGGACGGGCGGCCCCGCCGGGCCGAACGGCCGCCCGGCCAGTGGTGCCGCGAGCACGGCGTCACCCCACCACCCGGCTCCTTCACCGGCGCCGAGTGGTCCGGCCAGCGCGACCACCAGGCCGGGCCGGTCGGCACGGGAGGTGGGCCCCGGTGAGCGCACCCGTCACGGCCGTACGCCGCTCCGGCGAGTTCTTCGCGTTCTGTCTGGACGCCCTGCGTGGGCTCGGCCGCCGGCCGGTGCAGGTGCGGGAGTTCGTCCAGCAGGCGTGGTTCATCAGCTCGGTGTCGATCCTGCCCGCCGCGCTCGTGTCCATCCCGTTCGGCGCGGTCATCGCGTTGCAGCTCGGCTCCCTGGTCCGCCAGCTCGGCGCGCAGTCGTTCACCGGCGCCGCGTCGGTGCTCGCCGTCGTACGGGAGGCCGGCCCCATCGTCACCGCGCTGATCATCGCCGGCGCCGGGGGCTCGGCCATCTGCGCCGACCTCGGATCCCGGAAGATCCGCGAGGAACTGGACGCCATGCAGGTGCTCGGCATCGACCCGATCCAGCGGCTCGTGGTGCCCCGTGTGCTCGCCTCGATGCTCGTCGCCGTCCTGCTCAACGGCCTGGTGAGCGTGGTCGGCGTGAGCGGCGGCTACGCCTTCAACGTCGTCATGCAGGGTGGCACCCCCGGGGCGTACCTCGCGAGCTTCCAGGCGCTCGGCCAACTGCCCGACCTGCTCGTCGGCGAGGTGAAGGCGCTGCTGTTCGGCGCCGCCGCGGCGCTGGTCGCCTCGTACAAGGGGATGACCGCGAAGGGCGGCCCGAAGGGTGTGGGTGACGCGGTCAACCAGAGTGTGGTCATCACGTTCATGCTGCTGTTCGCGCTGAACTTCCTCGTCACGGCCGTGTACTTCCAGGTCGTACCGCAGAAGGGAAGCTGACGTGGCGCTGCTGCGACTCCTCGACGGCCTGGGCGGCCAGCTCGCCTTCTACCTGCGGGCGTTCGCCTGGAGCCCTCGCACGCTGCGCCGGTACAAGCGCGAGGTCGTACGGCTGCTCGCCGAGATCAGCTTCGGCACGGGCGCGCTCGCCGTGCTCGGCGGCACCGTCGGCGTGATCTGCTTCCTCACCTTCTTCACCGGCACCGAGGTGGGGTTGCAGGGCTACCAGGCGCTGAACCAGATCGGCAGCAGCGCGTTCACCGGCTTCGTCTCCGCGTACTTCAACACCCGGGAGATCTCGCCGCTAGTGGCCGCGCTGGCCCTGTCGGCCACCGTGGGGTGCGGGTTCACCGCGCAGCTCGGCGCCATGCGGATCTCCGAGGAGGTGGACGCGCTCGAGGTGATGGGCGTGCCGTCCCTGCCGTTCCTGGTCACCACCCGGATGATCGCCGGCTTCATCGCGGTGATCCCGCTGTACGTGGTGGGCCTGCTCGCCAGCTACCTGGCCACCCGCACCATCGCGGTCTTCTACTTCGGACAGTCCGCCGGCACGTACGACTACTACTTCCACCTCTTCCTACCGCCGGGTGACGTCCTCTGGTCGTTCGGCAAGGTGCTCGTGTTCAGCGTGATCGTCGTGCTCGTGCACTGCTGGTACGGCTACACGGCGAGCGGCGGCCCGGCCGGGGTCGGCGTGGCCGTCGGGCGGGCCGTACGCCTGGCCATCGTGGCGGTCAACGTCGTCGACTTCTTCCTGTCGCTCGCCATCTGGGGCGCCACCACCACCGTCCGGATCGCGGGGTGAGCATGAGACATCGCATCCTCGGCATCGTCTTCGTCGCCGTCCTCACCGCGGCGCTGACCGCCTCGGTGCTCCAGTACCGCAAGGCGTTCACGCCGGTCGCCTGGGTCACCCTGCACGCCGACCGGGCCGGCCTCCAGCTCACCGACGGCGCGGACGTGAAGGTGCGCGGAGTGCTCGTGGGCGAGGTGCGTTCGGTGCGGGGCACCGGCGAGGGCGCGGTGCTCCGGCTGGCGCTCGACCCGGCCCGCACCGACCGCATCCCCGCCGACGTGACCGCCCGCCTGCTGCCCAAGACGCTCTTCGGTGAGCGCTACGTCGAGCTGGTCCCACCGGCCGGCGGCGGCGCAGGGCCGATCCGCGACGGCGCCGTCATCGACCAGGACCGCAGCCGTACGGCCGTCGAGCTGGAGCGGGTGCTGGACGAGGCGCTGCCGCTGCTCCAGTCGATCCGCCCCGACCAGCTCGCCGCCACGCTGTCCGCGCTCGCCACCGCCCTGGAGGGACGCGGCGAGCGCCTCGGCGCGACCGTCGAGCGGCTGGGGGCGTACCTGCGCGAACTCAACCCGGCGATGCCCACGATCGCCGAGGACGTCCGGAAGCTCGCCACCGTGCTGGACAGCTACGACGCGGCCCTGCCCGACCTGGTGTCGCTGCTGCGCGACGTCACCGTCACGGCCGCCACGGTCACCGACCAGCGCACCCAGCTCGCCGCGTTCCTCACCGACACCACCGGCACCGCCGAGGCGGCCGAGGGCTTCCTCGACCGGCACGGCGACCAGCTCATCCGGCTCGGCGACGTCAGCCGGCCGGTGCTCGAACTGCTCGCCGCGTACGCGCCGGAGTACCCGTGCCTCGTCGACGGCCTGGTCGCCCTGCAACCCCGGGTGGAGGAGGTCTTCGCGGGCGGCCGGATGCACATCACGCTCGAGGTCACCCGCGACGGTGGGCCGTACGAGCCGGGCCGGGACGAGCCGGTCTACGGCGCGCGCAACGGCCCGCAGTGCCACGGGCTGCCGCACCCGCCCGTTCCCGCGCCCGAGGTACCGGTGAACGACGGCTACGACTACTCCGGCGACCGGCCGCACCCGCTGCTGCGGGTCGGCGTACCGGGCCCGGCGCCCGCGAAGCCACCCGCGGCTCCCGCCCGCCCGGTCGCCCCCGCCGACGCCACCCTGCCCGTGGAGATGGGCCGGGCCGGCACCGGCGAGGAACAGGCCCTCGTCCGGCCGCTGCTCGGGGCGCTCACCGGCACCCTCCCCGCGGAGGTCCCGGACATCGCCGTCCTGCTGTGGGGGCCTTTGCTGCGCGGTGGGGTGGTGAACGCGCGATGAGCGGGAAGACCAGGGGTCCGCTGGTCAAGCTGCTGATCTTCGCGGCGGTGACGGTGCTGCTGACCGGGCTGCTCGCGCAGACCCTGGGCGCCTTCCCGCCCGGCGGCGCCACCTACCGGGCCCGGTTCACCGACGTCACCGGGCTGCTCCCGGGCGACGACGTCCGGGTCGCCGGGGTCCGGGTCGGCAAGGTCCGCGACATCCGCGTGGTCGACGACAGCGTCGCCGAGGTGGCCTTCACGGTGGCCGACGACCTGCCCCTCGCCACGAGCGTACGGGCCAAGATCCGTTACCGGAACCTGGTGGGCCAGCGCTACCTGGCGCTGACCGAGGGGCCGGGGGACGGCCGCCCGCTGCCGGCCGACGGGCTCATCCCGCTCGCGCAGACCACGCCGGCGCTCGACCTGACCACGCTGTTCAACGGGTTCCGGCCGCTGTTCACGGCGCTGGACCCGGACGACGTCAACAAGCTCGCCTACGAGATCATCCAGGTGTTCCAGGGCGAGGGCGGCACCGTGTCCAGCCTGCTCCAGCGCACCGCGTCGCTCACCAACACCCTCGCCGACCGCGACGCCGTCATCGGCCGGGTCGTCACCAACCTCAACGAGGTGCTGGGCACGCTGGCCGGCCGGGACGCCGAACTCGACCGGACCATCACCCAGGTGCAGCAGTTCGTCTCCGGCCTCGCGGCGGACCGCACCGCGATCGGCGACGCGCTGACCAACCTCGGCGAACTCACCGACGTGACGGCCGGGCTGCTGGACGAGGCCCGACCCCCGCTCGCCGCC
The DNA here is from genome assembly GCF_003626655.1 of Micromonospora costi. Taxonomy (GTDB): domain Bacteria; phylum Actinomycetota; class Actinomycetes; order Mycobacteriales; family Micromonosporaceae; genus Micromonospora; species Micromonospora costi. The sequence continues at coordinate 434,888 of NZ_RBAN01000001.1, read as the reverse complement.
GACGTGCGTGCCCTCGGGGACCTGGCCGGCACCCTCGACCGCAACGCCGCGGTCATCGACGGCACCCTCGGCCGGCTGCCCGGACGGTACGAGTCGCTGACCCGCGTCGCCTCCTACGGCTCGTGGTTCAACTTCTACCTCTGCGACTTCGACGGCCGCGTGGCGGTCGCCGGTCACGCCCCGCTCAACCCGGCGACGCTCAGCGCGCCGGCCGCCCGCTGCGCCACCGGGGGGAGCCAGTGAGACCGTTCCGCGAACGCAACCCCGTCGTCGTCGGCGTCGTCGGGCTGACCCTCGTCGCCGCCGCCCTGCTCGGCGCCTTCCAGCTCGACCGGCTGGCGGCGCTCACCGGCCGGACGTACCAGGCCGCCTTCCACGACGCGAGCGGCCTCGCCGCCGGCAACGAGGTCCGGGTCGCCGGGGTCCGGGTCGGTGCCGTGACCGCCGTGGAACTGGCCCGCGACACCCAGCCGTACGTGCGGGTCCGGTTCCGGGTCGACGACGACGGCGTACGGCTCGGCCGGGACACCGGCGCCACCATCCGGATCAAGACGGTGCTCGGCCAGAAGTACCTCGCCCTCGCCCCGGCCGGACCGGGACGGCTGCCCGAGGGCGGGCGCATCCCGCTGGACCGTACGGCGGCGCCGTTCGACGTGGTGCAGGCCGTCACCGGCCTGGCCGACACCCTCGACCGGGTCGACACCGACCAGCTCGCGACCGCGTTCCGCACGCTCAGCGACACGTTCGCCGACACACCGGGGAGCGTCCGGTCGTCCCTCACCGGGCTCTCGCGCCTGTCCCGCACGGTGGCCGAACGGGACGCCGAACTGCGCGCCCTGCTCGGGCGGGCCCGCCAGGTCACCGACGTGCTCGCCACCCGCGACGAGGAGTTCCGCCGGCTGGTCACCGACGGCGAGGCGCTGCTGGCCGAGGTGAGCCGTCGCCGTGACGCCATCCACCGGCTGCTGGTCGGCACCGACGAGCTGGCCCGGCAGCTGTCCGGCCTGGTGGCCGACAACCGCGCCCAGCTCGAGCCGGCGCTGCGCAAGCTGCGCGACGTGGTGGCCGTGCTGCAACGCAACCGCGACGAACTGGAGCAGACGATCCAACGGATGGCGCCGTTCGTCACCGCCTTCGCCAACGTGGTCGGCAACGGCCGCTGGTTCGACTCGTACGTGAGCGGCCTCGTGCAGCCCTACGTGCCCACGGGAGGACGCTGATGCCCGGCCCGATCCGCGGCTGGCGCCGACCGGTCGCCGCCGCCACCGTCCTGGTGACCGCGCTCGCCGCCGGCCTGGTCGCGTGGCGTCACGAACCGGCCCAGCGTCGCGTGGTCGCCTACTTCACCCGGGCCGTCGGGGTCCACCCCGGCTCGGACGTGCGGGTGCTCGGGGTGCGCGTCGGCGAGGTCTTCGACGTCACCCCGCAGGGCCGGGTGGTCCGGGTGAGCATGCGCTACGACCCCGACGTCAGCGTGCCCAGCGGCGCGCAGGCCGTCATCGTGCCCCCCAGCGTGGTGAGCGACCGGTACGTGCAGCTCACGCCGGCCTTCACCGGCGGCGCCGCGCTGCCCGACGGTGCGGAGATCCCGATCGAACGCACCGCCGCGCCCATGGAGATCGACGACATCTACCAGGCGCTCGACGAGTTCAACCGGACGCTCGGCCCGCAGGGGGCGAACAGGGACGGCGCACTGTCCGACCTGCTCGCCACCGGTCGGGCCAACCTCGACGGCAACGGCGACGACCTGCACGAGACCCTGACCGGCCTGTCCCAGGCGCTCGACACGCTCTCCGACGGCCGGCAGGACCTGTTCGCCTCGGTCGCCAACCTGCAACGGTTCACCACCGCGCTGGCCCGCAGCGACCAGCAGGTACGCGGATTCCAGCAGCAGCTCGCCGACGTCGCCGAGCAGCTCGCGGGCGAGCGGGACGAGCTGGCGGCGGCACTGCGCAACCTCGCGGCGGCGCTCGGCGAGGTCACCACGTTCGTCCGCGCCAACCGCGACGAGCTGACCGGCAACGTCGCGGCGCTGGCCGACGTGACCGGCGTGCTCGTCCGGCAGCAGAAGGCCGTCATCGACATCCTCGACGTGGCGCCGCTGACGCTCAACAACCTCGCGCTCGCGTACAACCCGCGCTCGGGCACCCTCGACACCCGCGACAACGTGATGGGCCCGTACGACCCGGCCGGCTTCGTCTGTTCCCTGATCGTCGACCAGCTTCCCGGCGCGAAGGTGCCCGAGACCTGCACGGCGCTCGCCCAGACCCTCCACGCGCGCGGCCTGCCGATGACCGACCAGCTGCGCACACTCCTCAAGCTGCCGCCCGGTGCCCCGTCGACCGGCTCGACACCACCGGCACGTCCTCCGGTCAGCTCCGCCGGTGGACCGAGCCCCGACGGGGCGCCGGGCGGCCCCGGCATCACTCCCGACCTCACCCTCGGCGGCATCCTGCGAGGTGCGTCGTGAGCGCGGGCCGCGCCCTCGGGCGGACGCCGGCCGGCGCGCGGGTGCGGCGCGCGCTGGCCGGCGCGCTCGCCGTGCTGCTGCTGCCCACCGGGTGCGGCCTGCCCGAGCTGGCCGACCTGCCGCTGCCCGGCGGAGCGCCGGCCGGTGACGGCTACACCGTCACCGCCGAGTTCACCGACGTGCTCGATCTGGTGCCGCGGGCCGCCGTGAAGGTCGACGACGTGACGGTGGGCAGCGTCGAGAAGATCTCCCTGGCCGGCTGGACCGCCCGGGTACGGCTGCGCATCGACCGCGCGGTGCGGCTGCCCGCCAACGCCACGGCCGCGGTGCGGCAGAGCAGCCTGCTCGGCGAGAAGTACGTGACGGTCGCCCCGCCTCCCACCGGCGCGGCCGGCCGGCTCGCCGACGGCGACGTCATCCCGCTGTCGCGCACCCGCCGGGGCGCGGAGGTGGAGGAGGTGCTGGCCGCCCTCGGCCTGCTGCTCAACGGCGGCGGCCTGGCCCAGTTGCGCACCATCAACGAGGAGCTGGGCCGTGCCCTCGACGGGCGGGAACCGGCCGTCCGGGACGCGTTGCACCAGCTCGACACGTTCGTCGGCGGGCTCGAGCGGCAGAAGGCCGACCTGGTCCGGGCCATCGAGGCGCTCGACCGCCTCACCGACCGGCTCAGCCGGCAGCGGCAGGTGGTCGGCGAGGCGCTGGACTCGCTCGCGCCGGGGCTGACCGTGCTGGCCGACCAGCGGGCCCAGCTCACCCACGCGCTGACCGCCCTCGGCGAGCTGGGCAAGGTCGGCACCCGGGTGGTCGACCGCAGCCGGGACGACACCCTCGCGAGCCTGCGGGCGCTGCAACCGATCCTGGAGCAACTGGCCCGTGCCGGCGACGACCTGCCGAAGTCGTTGGACTTCATGCTGTCGTACCCGTTCCCGCCGAACGTCGACGGCGCGATCGTCGGCGACTTCGTGAACCTCGCGATCACCGCCGACCTGGACGCCGCCACCATCCTGTCCAACCTGGTCGTCGCGGCACCGCCGCCGGCCGCGCCGGCCGCGCCGGCGGCCCGGCCGTCCACACCGGACACGAAGCGGCCGTCCGCGAGGCCGGGCACGGCCACCCCGAAGCCCCGTCCGGGCACCGGTCCGGGGGACGAGGACGACCGGCCCGCCCTGCCACCGCTCACCGAGTGCCTGCCCGACCTGGCCCACTTCCCGAGCACCTGGACCCCGCCGACGGCCTGCCTCCTGCCGAAGGGGTGCACGCTGCTCAAGCCCGGGTCGGTGGTGCCGCTCGGTGGTCTCGTTCTGCCCAAGGGCCTGGTGCCACCCGGCACCGCGTTCCCGGCCGGAACGGAACTGCTGCCCGGCACGGTGCTCACCGCGGAGTGCGTGCTGCCGGTGACCGGCGCGGTGACCGGGCTCATCGGCGATCTGGGCGACGTGCTGGGTGGAGGGTTGCGATGATCGGACGGACCGCGAAACTCCAGGTCCTGGTGTTCGTGCTGGTGAGCCTGCTCGGCGTCGGGTACGTCGGCGTCCGCTACGTCGGGCTCGGCGACCGGCTGCTCGGCGGCGGCTACCTCGTCCACCTGGATTTGGCCCGTGCCGGCGGGATCTTCCCGCACGCCCCGGTCACCTACCGGGGCGTACCGGTGGGCCGGGTCACGGCCGTCGAGCTGCGCGACGGCGGTGTCCGGGCGGAGCTGCGGATCGAACGCGGCGTACGGGTCCCCGCGGCGCTGCGCGCGGTCGTGACCCAGCGCTCGGCCGTCGGCGAGCAGTACGTCGACCTGCGCCCGGACCGCGACGGCGGCCCGTACCTCACCGACGGCGCGGTGATCCCGGCCGACCGCACCGGCGTCCCGCTCGCACCGGAGACGCTGCTCACCAACCTCGACGCGCTGGTCCGCTCGGTGGACGCCGAGGACCTCACGGTGCTCATCGGTGAGCTGGGCGCCGCGTTCGAGGGCAACGAGCAGGCGCTGGCCCGCATCCTCGACGCCGGTGACGCGCTGCTCGCCGACGCCGCCGCGCGGCTGCCCGAGACGCTGGCCCTGATCCGCGACGGCCGTACGGTGCTGACCACCCAGGCCGAGTCCTCCGAGGCGTTGCGCCGCTGGTCGGCGGGGCTCGCGGCGCTGGCGGCCACCGTCCGCTCCGCCGACCCGGACCTGCGGCGGCTGCTCGCCGAGGGGCCGCCGGCGGGCGCGGAACTGCGGGCGCTGCTGCGTGGCCTGGAGCCGACGGTGGGCACGCTGCTCGGCAACCTGGTGAGCACGGGCGGCGTCGCGGCCCGCCGGCTGCCCGGCATCGAGCAGCTGCTCGTGGTGTACCCGATCGCCGTGGCCGGCGGGTTCACGGTGACGCCCGGCGACGGCACCGCCCACCTCGGGCTGGTGCTCAACGTGAACGACCCGCCGTCCTGTGTGTACGCGGGCGGCGGGACGCGCTGCGGTGACCGGGAACGAGGGGCCGGGGGAAGCGTGCGCGGCGCCGCCAACGCCCCGCGTCCGTCCGGGCGGGACGCCGCGCCCGCGTCCGGCACCGCCGGGCCCGCGCCCGTCGCTCCCGGCGGGTACGACCCCGCGACCGGTCTCGTGCTCAGCTCGGACGGGCGACCGCTGCAGTTCGGCGGCACGGGCGGGCAGTACCGGACGGCCGGGGACCAGTCGTGGAAACAGCTGCTGCTCGCCGGGGTGACACCGTGACCGGCGACGACGAGGGAGGTGACGGCGTGCCGACCCGCAGGGAGCGGACGCTCAGAGTGATCAAGGGGGCGAAGGCTGGTACCCCCGGCCGGCCCGTACGGCGCCGGATCGTCACCCGCCCCGCGCCCGCCCCGGACGGCGGGATCGAGGAGGTGCTGGAGCGGCTCGACCGGGAGCCCGTCGAGGATCCCCTGGAGGCCGGTGACCTGACCGTGGTCGGCGATCCGGCCGAGGTCGAGGACCTGCCCGGCCCCGACGAGGCGGACGACGCCGACGGTCCCGCCTCGACCGGTGGAGCCACGGCGGCCGGACGGAGCCCGACCGACGACGACCCCGGGCAGCCCGCCGACGACACCACGCAACCCGCCGACGACCCCGGGCAGCCCGCCGACGACCGTGGGAACCCCGAGGACGCCGGGCCGGGCCGACGCCGGGCGCTGGCCGGCCTGCTGGTGGTGCTCCTCGCCGCCGCCCTGGCCGGCGCCGGGGTGTACGGGCACCGGTGGTACGTGGCGCGGTCCACCGAGCAGGCCCGGCAGGGCGCGCTCGCGGCCGCCCGGCAGGCCAGCGTCAACTTCGTGTCGGTGAGCGCGGCCAGTGTGGACCGCGACCTGCAACGGATCACCGCGGGCGCGACCGGGGAGTTCCGGGACGAGTTCAGCCGCGGTCAGGCCCAGGTCCGCACGGCCGTCGTGGAGAACAAGGTGGACTCGAAGGGCACGGTGCTGCGCGCCGGGCTGGTCTCCGGTGACCGGCGCCGCGCGGTGGCGCTGGTGGCCGTCGACGCCACCGTGAAGAACGTCAAGGCGCCGCAGGGCCGCCCGTCGCACTACCGGATCCAGCTCGACCTCGTGCGGGACCGGGACTCCGGCGACTGGCTCGTGGCGAAACTGCAGTTCGTCGGATGACGCGCGGGAGGTCGACCATGCGTACCCCACGCCTTCGGCGGCGGGACCGCTCCCCGCGCCGCCGCCGGTTCCCCCTGGTGGCGGCGCTCGCCGTGATGACGGTGCTCGCGGCCGCCGTGGCCGCCCTCGCCTGGTACGGCGACCGGAGCGCCGCCCGGCGGGACGAGGCGGTGCGCCAGGCGCTGGCCACGGCGCCGGCCGCGGCGAAGGCCATCTTCTCGTACGACTACCGCACGTTCGACGAGAGCGTCGCGAACGGGCGGACGTTCGCGACCGGCGCGTTCTCCGACGAGTACGCCCGGACCACCGCCACCCTCAAGGAGACGGCCGGCAAGCAGCAGGCCGTGGTGCTGGCCGAGGTGTCCGCCACGGGAGTGGTGAGCGCGACGCCGGATCGGGTGGAGCTGCTCGTCTACCTCAACCAGTACCGGCGCAACGTGAGCACGGCGGGGGAGAAGGTCGACCAGAACCGGGTGGTGCTCACGCTCGTGCCGGTCGGCGGTGAGTGGAAGGTGTCCCAGGCCACGGCCATCTGACAGCGGCGGGTCGGCGCGACGCGTTCAGCCGCCGCGGCGACCGTCGTACCGGCCGGCGGAGTCGGTGAGTTCCCAGAACTCGGCGGGCAGCTGGGTGACGACGTCGTCGTACGCGCCCGGCGGGAGGGCCTCGCGGAGCGTGTCGAAGACCGCGCGCACCCCGTCCCGGGCCGTCGACTCGTCCACCTCGGCCCGCCCGCGCACCTGGTTGAGGAACGAGGTGAAGCTGAAGCGGCCGCTCTCCCCGGCGGGCCCGTGGGCGTACCCCCGCAGCTCCTCGGGGAGCTGGGCCGCCAGATCCTTGGCCTCGCCGCTCTCGATGCGCTCGGCCAGCGTGGTGAGCGTGGCGCGCGTGATGGCGGTCGCCTGCTCGGGCGACGTGCGCAGGCGTTTCGCCACCGAGTCGATGAACTCGCTGTTCTGCACCTTCGCGGCCTCCCTCTGGGACGGGACAGCGGCGTCTACCCGCGTGCCGGGGCGGCAAACCGGCGCGGTGGCGCGACCGCTCAGGCCGGCGCGGGCTCGGTACGCCGGACCGCCAGCACGGCGACGTCGTCGGTGGCCGCCGCCTCGGTGAGCAGGGCGGCCATCGCGGCGCTGCACATCGCGTCGGCGGACCCGCACTCCAGCGAGCGGCGGAGGATCTCGATCCCCTCGTCGAGGGGGCGGCTCCGCCGCTCGATGAGGCCGTCGGTGTAGAGGAAGAGGCAGCTTCCGGGCGCCAGCGCGGCCCGGATGCGGTGCCGGGGCGTGTTCCGGTAGGCGCCCAGCGGGAGGTCCGGGGCGACCGGGATCGGCCGGGTGGGCTCGCCCGGCGCCGCGACGAGCGGAGGCAGGTGCCCCGCGCTGGAGACGGTGATCGTGCGCAGCGCCGGGTCCACGACGGCGTAGAGGGCCGTGGCCATGACGTCCGGCTCGAACAGCTGCACCTTGCGGTCGAGGCGGGTGAGCACGTCGGCCGGGTCGTCGGTCTCCAGCGCGTACGCGCGCAGCGCACTGCGGATGCGACCCATCACCACCGCCGCCCGCAGGCCGTTGCCGGCGACGTCACCGATGGCGACGCCGATGTGCCCCGAGGGCAGGGGGAAGAGGTCGTACCAGTCGCCGCCGACGCCCACCGCGGTGCCGGGCACGTACCGGGCGGCCACGTCGAGGCCGGGCACCGCCTGCGGCCGGGCGGGCAGCAGGCTGCGTTGCAGGGCCACCGCCGCGGCCCGGTCGAGCCGGGACAGTCGGGCCTGGGTGGCGAGGCTCGCCCGGTCGGCCACCAGCCGGAGCAGCTCGACGTCGTCGTCGCTGAACCGGCGCGGGGTCAGCGTGCCGACGTGCAGCACCCCGATGACCCGCGGGCCGTCGAGCATCGGCACGCCGAGGAGGGAGGCCACACCCCGGTTGACCAGGATCGGGTTGATGACGTTGGTGTCGACGTGTTCGAGCATGACCGGCTCGCCGCGGGCGGCGACGGAGCCCGCGAAGCCCCGGCCGACCGGGATCCGGACACCCTGACGCACCTCCTGTTCGAGGCCGCTCGCGGCGGTGGCCACCAGTTCGGCGCCGGTCGGGTCGAGCAGCAGGATCGCGGCCGTGTCGGCCTGGAGCAGGTCGCGGGTGCGCTCCAGCAGTTCGTCGAGCAGATCCTCCAGGCCGAGCTGGGACAGCGCGGCGTCGGTCACGGTCTGCAACCGGCGGAGCTTCTCCTCGCTGCCGGCCCGTGATACGTCGCCGCTCATCACCATCGCATCCTCAACCGATCACCGAGGGTGCCGTCACGTGCCGGACCCGGTCGGCCCGCACCAGCACACCGCCCCTACCCGTGCGCCGGCGTCGTGAGGTGGTCCCACACGCCGGTCATCCGGAGGAGTTGGCCGACCATGCCCCGGGCGTTGGTGACGTGGTAGGACGTGCCCCGCTCGTCGGCCAGTCGCCGCCCGCGGAGCAGCACGTTGATCCCGGCGGAGTCCAGGAAGGTGACGTCGCCCAGGTCGACGGTGACCGTGGTCGCCGGGCCCGCCACGGCGTCCTCGATCGCGCGTGACAGGTCGTCGGCGGTGGAGAGGTCGACCTCGCCGCGCGCGGCCACGGTGACGGCGTCGGCGTCATGGCGGTGGGAGAACGACAGCGCCACGGCATCACACCTCCTCTCGCGTCCCGGGCTGCGGGGTCGTGCTGACTTTATAGTGGGTCACCGGCATTGTGGCGTCTCGGGCGCGCGACGCCGGTCGTGGGTCAGGTTCCCGGGGTGAGGACGTGTGGATGTGACATCAGCCGACGGGCCGGAGACAGCTCCGGTCGCGGCGACGGTACGCGGTGTCACAGCGCCAGGCGTCGCCACCGTCCGTCACCGGGTGACCGACGCGGCGTTACGGGCCGGCCTCGCCCCCGATCAGGCGGAGCAGTTCACCATCGCCGTGAACGAGGCGATGATCAACGCGATCCAGCACGGCGGAGGCGCCGCCGACGTCACCGTGAGCGCCGGGTCCGGGCTCGTGGTGGTGAGCGTCCGCGATCACGGCAGCGGGATCCCCGAGCACGTCGCACCGCACCTGCCGTCGCCCCAGACGCTGGGCGGGCGCGGGCTCTGGCTGGTGCAGCAGCTCTGCGAGAACGTGACCATCGACACCTCCGGTTCCGGCACCGTCGTCACCTTGAGCGCCGTGGCGGCACCGGGTGTGACATCCGACCCCCGGGGCTGACGCGCAACCGCCGCCGCACCATCCACCGGCCGGCGCAGCCCGGAGACGGCGAAGGGGTCCCGCGGCGCGGTGCCGGCGCCACGGGACCCCGTCCGGGTGGGAAATTGTCAGTGGGACAGGGACGCCGTCCGCGCAGCCTCCTCCTGGGCCCGCCGCTGGTCACCGCTGAGCGTGTGCAGCGGCTTCTCGCGGATGAAGAGGACCACGACCATCGCGAGCAGGGCCAGTGGCGCGCCGAGCAGGAACAGTTCGGCGGTGGCGCTCCCGTACACGTCCTGCACGATGCGCAGCACGGGGGCGGGCAGCGTGGAGAGGTCCGGGACCGCGGCGGACGAGCCGCCGCCGGCCGCGGCGGGGCCGAGCTTCTCCGTCATGAGGTCGGTGATCCGGTTGGCCAGCACGGCGCCCAGCGCGCTCACGCCGATGGCGCCGCCCATGCTCCGGAAGAAGGTCAGCACGGACGTGGCCGCGCCCAGCTCGTGGGCGGGCACGTCGTTCTGGGCGGCCAACACCAGGTTCTGCATGAGCATGCCGACGCCGATGCCGAGCACGGCCATGTAGATCCCCAAGACGACCACGCTGGTCCGCGCGTCGATGGTCCCGAGGAGGACCATGCCGGCCGTCATGATCGCCCCGCCGGTCACCAGGAACATCTTCCAGCGGCCGTACTTCGTGATGAGCTGACCGGCGACGGTCGACGACACGAGCAGGCCTAAGATCATCGGAAGGCTCATGAGACCGGCCACGGTCGGCGACTTGCCGAGCGAGATCTGGAAGTACTGGGACAGGAACACCGTGCCGCCGAACATCGCCACACCGACCAGCACGCTCGCCACGGTGGCCAGCGAGACCGTCCGGTTCCGGAAGATGTCCAGCGGGATGATCGGCTCGGCGGCCCGGGACTCCACGAACACGGCCACCGCGAGCAGGGCGACACCGCCGGCGACCATGAGCGCCGTCCAGCCGGACGCCCAGGCGAACTTGTTGCCGGCCAGCGAGGACCAGACCAGCAGCAGCGACACGCCGGTGGTGATCAGGGCGGCGCCGAGCCAGTCGATCTTGACCTCGCGGCGGACGACGGGCAGGTGGAGCGTCCGCTGGAGCAGGAAGATCGACAGCAGGGTGAACGGGACGCCGATCAGGAAGCACCAGCGCCAGCCGAGCCAGGAGGTGTCGACCAGGACGCCGCCGATCAGCGGGCCGGCGATGGTGCCCACGCCGAACACCGCGCCGAAGATGCCGGCGTACCGGCCGAGCTCCCGGGGCGGGATCATGGCGGCCATCACGATGGTGGCGAGGGCGGTCATGCCGCCCGCGCCGACGCCCTGGACGATCCGGCTGACGAGCAGGATCTCGACGTTCGGGGTGAAACCGGCGATCAGCGAGCCGACCACGAACAGCCCCAGCGACAGCTGGATGAGCAGCTTCTTGCTGTAGAGGTCGGCCATCTTGCCCCACAGCGGCACGGTCGCCGTCATGGCCAGCAACTCGGTGGTGACGATCCAGGTGTAGACCGTCTGGCTGCCGTGCAGGTCGGCGATGATGCGCGGCAGCGCGTTCGCCACGACCGTGGAGGCGAGGATCGACACGAACATGCCGACCATCAGGCCGGAGAGGGCCTGCAGGACCTCGCGGCGGGACATGCGTGCCGGGCCGGCCTCGGTGGCGTCGGCGGGCACGGTGGGTGCGGTCATCTGCTTCCTTGTCTCGTCGGTGGAAGGGGTCGGGTCAGTGCGCCGGCGGGGGATCAGGCAGGCCGGCGGCGAGCGCGTCGAACGCCTCGTCCACCAGGTCGCTCAGCGACCGGGCGCCCCCGGCCGCGGCCCACCGCAGCATGGCGGTGCGGAAGGCGGCGCCGGTCACGGTCGTGAGCAGGACCGGAAAACCGTGGTCCGGGGGTACGCCCACCCGCGCGGCGACGGCCGCCGTGACGGCACGTTCGGCCTCGGTGCCGGCCGCGACCAGGCGGGGGAGCAGGGCCGGGTTCCGCTCGACCACCGCCATGCGCAGCAGCCACCGCTCGCGGTCGGCCTGCATGCCGTCGATCACCTCGCCGAGGGCCGCGCGGACGGCCGCGAGGGCGGGAACCGCCGGAGGGACCCGGGCGAGACGCGCCGTGAACCGGTCGCTGTCGATCATGTGGTCGCCGAGGAGCGCGTCGTCCTTGCTCGGGAAGTAGTTGAAGAACGTCCGCGACGAGACGTCGGCCGCCGCGCTGATGTCCTCGACGGTCACCTGTTCGAGCCCACGTTCGGCGACCAGCCGGAGCGCGGCGGTGGCCAGGGCGTCCCGGGTCTGCCGCTTCTTGCGGTCGCGCAGGCCGGCGGGAGCGGGGTCGAGGGCCACGCGGTCAAACGTAGAAAGGATCTTTCAGCCTCCGCAAACTTTCGTGCTCTGAAGTGAGCAGGCTAACGTCGTGGGCCCTACTCCGCCGTGACCGCCGCCCGGAGGCGGCGACGATGGTTGCGGCCCACCACGGTCTCGGTGACCGCCGCGACGACGCAGACCACCGCGAGCCAGGCGACCGACCGCGACGCCGAGATCCGGGCTGTGACCGGGAGGAGCGCGAGCAGCACGGCCGCCGCCAGGAGCCGGGGCCAGACGACCGGCAGGACCAGGCGGCTGAGCCGCACCTGGAACGCGGCGTGGGCGAGCAGGTACAGCGCCACCCCGCCGTACATGGTGTACCGGCCGAGGTCGTCGAGCGGGGCGCCCGACCGGTAGCTGGGAGCGGTCGTCACGAGGGCGGGCGTGTGCTTCAGGCCGGCCGCCAGCAGGATGATGCCGGCGATCATCGGCAGGTGCAGGTAGCTGTAGGCGTCCCGGGCCAGCGTCACCCAGTGCCGGGGTTCGGCCCGGCGCAGCGCGTGCTCGCCCACGAGCGCGGAGATGTCGAAGTAGATCCACTCCAGCGCACCGGCCACCACGACGGCGAGCGCGGAGGTGAAGATGAGGCCGCGCGAGTTCGGGAGGTCTGCGCCGGCGATCCCGACCGCCACCAGCACCTCGCCCAGCGCCACGATCACGATGAGGCTGTGCCGTTCGGTCCAGTGCCCGGCGGAGAAGACGGCGCGCTCGGGCACGGGCAGCAGCAGCGCCGCGCCGTACTCCACGGCGATGGCGAGGACCCAGAGCGCCACCTGGCCGTAGCGCACCGTCGTCCCGTCCAGGCCGGATCCCGGCAGCAGCGCGGAGAACAGCAGCAGGAGGGTGGCGAGCAGCGCCGGCGCGAGGAGCGCCGCGACGTCGCGCCCGCGCAGCGGGTCGGACGCGTAGAGCCGCAGCGCCAGGTAGAGGAGCCGCACGACGAAGAAGGTGGCCACGAACACCACCGGCGTCGCGTGACCGCCGCCGGGGAAGTCGTTGAACGCCTCCCGGGTGTTCACGGCCAGTACGAACATGACCGGCGTGGTGACGAGGAGCACCAGCCGGGACAACCCGTAACTGCCCCGCACCCGGTTGCCGAGCCACGCGAACAGCGACCAGGTCCACCAGAGCATGGTCAGGACGAGCAGCCCGTGCAGGACGCCCAGCGCGCTGGCCTCGCTCGCCATGAGCGTGGTGACCTGGATGAACGCGAACACGAAGACCACGTCGAAGAAGAGTTCCGCGGTGGTGACGCGGGTCCGTTCCTCGACGGGCCGCAGCCCCGGGCGCAGCGGTGGAGTCAACCGGTCGGGGCCGGCCGCGCCGGGGTCACCCACCGGCGGCGGGCGGGTGCGGTGCCGGGACGATCACGAAGCCTCCTCCACCCCTGCCAGCGGGCCGGGCGCGCGTTCCCGCGGGTCCGTCCGGCAAACCCGGCGTACCGGCCTTCAGGACTCCTCGCTCGGCGCGGTGTCCGGCGCCCGGGCGTCGTCGTCGGTCCACGCGTCGTCGTCGAGATCGGCGGGCGGCTCCGGCTCGCGGCGCGCCGGCCGCGGGCGCTCCCGCGCGGGCGGGCGCTGCTCGTCGGAACCCTGCGACATGGTGGCCTCCCGGCGCTTCCTGGCGCCCGGCATCCGCGGGCCCGCCCCGGATACCCGTGGCCGTGGCGCCGACACACCGCACCCGCGACCGGCCCGCTCGCCGCGCGGGCGCCGGCAGTCGTCCGTGGACCCCGGCGGCCGGCGACACCCGGGACCCGCGGCTTGTGTGTGCCGCGCTCATATGGACTGTGATGCATGTCTCGGTACCGTCGGCGCACGCCGGCGTCGCCGGTGCCGGTCGACAGGAGTGAATCATGAGAAGTGTGTGGAAGGCCCTGGCCGCCAGCCTCGGCCTGCTGCTCGCGCTGCCCCCGGCGGGCGCCGCGTGGGCCGCCGGCACCCCCTACACCGTGCCGCCGGTGAGCGGCTCACTGAACACCTACAACGTCTCCGCGGTGTACGTCGCCGGCGTGTCCTCGGGCGGCTACATGGCCACCCAGCTCCAGGTGGCGTACTCGGGGCGCATCCGCGGGTCGGCCGTCTTCGCCGCAGGGCCCTACTACTGCGCGCAGAACACCGTGAGCCAGGCCCTCTACGCGTGCGGCGACAACATCTACCCGACCTACCCGGCCACGCTGGAGGCGTACACCCGCACGTGGGCGTCGTACGGCTGGATCGACCCGGTGGGCAACCTCGCGTCGCGCCCCGCGTACGTCTTCCACGGCACCTCCGACGGCACTGTCAAGAAGTCGGTCACCGACGACCTCGTCGGGTACCACCAGCGCTTCGGGGCGAGCGTCCAGTACGACAGCGGCTCGCCGGCCGGCCACGCGTGGGTGACCCCGTACGGCACGGGTGGGTGCACGGTCACCGCGTCGCCGTTCCTCAACGACTGCGGCACCGACCCGCAGAACGCGTTCCTGCGCAAGCTCCTCGGCTCGGTGCAGGCGCCGAACACCGGGCCGCTGCGCGGCACGCTGATCCGCTTCAACCAGAACACCTTCGCGGTCAACGGCTGGGCGAACGGCATCAGCATGGACGCGGCCGGCTTCGCGTACGTGCCGCCGTCCTGCGCGGCCGGGCAGTCCTGCCGGCTGCTGGTCGCGTTGCACGGCTGCCTCCAGGGCTACGGCCGGGTCGGCACCGCCTTCGTGGACCGGGCCAACCTCAACCAGTACGCCGACACCAACAGCATGATCGTGCTCTACCCGCAGGCCACCACCTCGGCGGTCAACCCGAACGGCTGCTGGGACTGGTGGGGTTACCTCGGCGCGACGAACTACCCGATCAAGGGAGGCGCCCAGGTCGAGACGATCATGAACATGGTCCGCCGGGTCGACGGCTGACGGCCGCTTGCCGCGTGTGCCCCCGCGCCGCCGGCCCCGGGTTTCGGCGGGCGGGGACGGGGGATGCACCCGCCCCGGTGGGCGCGGTGCCCGGATCCGGCCGTCCGTGCCGGTGGGCGCACGCGGCACGGCCACCGGGAGGCGCGCGGGGAGGTGGTCATGGTCGGCGACGGTCACCTCCAGCCGGACGAGGGCGGGTTCGGTCGCCGCCTCGACGAGCACGAGCACGCCCCGGAGGGGCGAGGCCCGGACGAGGCGCCGGAGCGCCCCCGTGGCGTCGTCGACAGCGCCGTGTACGCGCGCGGGTACCGGTACGCCTCGCCGTCGACCCTCGCCGACACGTACCGCTGCCTCCAGGAACTGACCGATGCGATGGCCTGGATCGGGCTGTACCGGCCCGACCGCGAGCAGATCACCTCGCTCGCCCGGGAGTTCCGGCTGCACGACCTGGCCGTCGAGGACGCCATCAACGCCCACCAGCGGCCCAAGCTGGAGCGGTACGGCGAGACGTTGTTCGTGGTCCTGCGCGCCGCGCGCTACGACGACGTGCACGAGGTGGTCGAGTTCAGCGAGGTGCACCTGTTCATCGGCCCCGGCTTCGTCATCACGGTCCGGCACGGCGAGGCGCCCGACCTGGCGGCCATCCGGCGCCGGTTGGAGGCCGAGCCGCAGATGCTGGCCCGCGGCCCGCAGGCGGTGCTCTACGCGATCCTCGACCAGGTGGTCGACGGGTACGCCCCGGTCGTGGCGGGGCTGGAGCACGACATCGACGAGATCGAGACCGAGGTGTTCGGTGGGGACCCGAACGCCAGCCGGCGGATCTACGAGCTGAGCCGCGAGGTGATCCAGTTCCAGCGGGCCGCCCGGCCACTGCTGGGCGTGCTCGCCGCGCTGGCCGCCGGGTCCGGCAAGTACAGCTCGGACGAGGAGCTGCAGCGCTACCTGCGGGACGTCACCGACCACCTCACCCAGGTGGTGGAGCGGGTGGACAGCTTCCGCCACCTGTTGCAGAACATCCTCGCCGTGAACGCGACCCTGGTCTCCCAGCAGCAGAACGAGGAGATGCGCAGCCTCACGGCGGCCAACTACGCCCAGAACGAGGAGCTGAAGAAGGTCTCCTCGTGGGCGGCGATCCTCTTCGCGCCCACCCTGATCGGCACCGTCTACGGCATGAACTTCGTCCACATGCCGGAGCTGCACTGGCGGTTCGGCTACCTCTTCGCGATCGGGCTCATGGCGCTCGTCTGCGGCACCCTCTACCTGGTCTTCAAGCGGCGCGGCTGGCTGTGAGCCGGACGCCCGCCCGGCGCCACGCCGCCACGGCGTCGCGCGGACGACGACCCGGGGCGGCGCCGCGGACGATCCCGCTCTACTCGAAGCCGCGCAGGATGTGCCGCTCGTCCTCGGTCTCGTCCTCGCCGGCGCCGATGCGGCCGAGCATGGCGGAGGCGGCCCACACGGTGAGCGGGGTCGACGCTCCGGTGGTGCCGCCGACCTGGGGGTCGTCGCTGGTCCGGCTCGATTCGACCGGTGGCGCGCTGCGTTGAGCCTGCATGGCACTGCCTCTCTCGTCGCAGCCGTGACCCCGCGGGGGCCCACCGGGGCGGTGGGCGGCAGGCGGGCACGGCGGGCGGCCGCACGCACGCGGATCGCACGCCGTGTGACACGGCTCACTGGAACCATCCCACGTCGGGAAGCGTCCGCACAGTCGGTTTCCCATTACCCGACTCCGCCGCCGCGTCGTCCGCGCCGGCTCTCACCGCCATTCGCACATTCGTGCATGCGGGGTGGCGCGGGTCGCGGCCCGGCTGGCGACGCCGGCGTCGCCCTAGGGCAGCGGGCAGGAGATGCCGCGGGCGTGGTCGGTGAGCGCCGCGCCGACCACGGTCGCCTCGATCGGCAGCACCTCCAGGCAGCGGCGGACGGCGGCGGCCATCAGCGCGTTCGGCACCCGCATCGACAGCGTGCAGTGCGGCACCCAGCGGTCCGGCTGGTAGTGCGCGACCAGCGGAACGCCGGCCGCGGTCAGCCGGGCGTGCACCTCCCGGTGGTGGGCCAGCAGCTCCGCGGTGGGAGTCGGCCCGAGCCACAGCACCCGACCGACGAACTGGCCGGCGTGCTGGAACGACAGCCGCAGCGGCGCGGCGACCACCATGCCGCGCAGCGCCGCCGTCACCCGATCGGGGTCGAAACGGGGCGCCACGGCGAGCGACACGTGCGGGCGGTGCCGCTGCTCCAGCAACGACCGCATGCTCTGCACACCCTCGGACTCCAACGCGTCCCACAGCACCCGGATCCGTCGGGTGGCGTCGGTGTCCAGGTAGAGCTCCAGCGCCGCGACCACCCGATCACGGTAGTCATGAGGTTTGACCACCACCGGCAGCGGTACCTCTCGCAGCGACGGTGACAGCGGAAGGGGACACGGCGTGGACGTGAGCGAGCTGCTGATCGAGACGTACGACCGGCTGCCCGACCTGGTCCGCGCGGCGGTCGACGGCCTCACGCCGGACCAGCTGCGGCAGGCCCCGGCGCCCGGCGCCAACACGGTCGGCTGGCTGGTCTGGCACCTGACCCGGATACAGGACGATCACGTCGCCGACGTGATGGGAGCCGAGCAGGTCTGGGTGACCGGCGACTGGGCCGCCCGGTTCGGGCTACCGGCGGACACGCGGGACACCGGGTACGGCTACACCGCCGCGCAGGTCGCCGCCGTGCGGCCGGAGAGCGCCCAGGTACTGGTGGACTACCACGAGGTGGTCCATGCGCGTACCCGTGAGTTCCTGGCCGGACTGGGCCCCGCGGAGCTGGACCGGGTGGTCGACGAGGCGTGGGACCCGCCGGTGACCCTCGGGGTCCGGCTGGTCAGCGTCGTCGAGGACGACCTCCAGCACGTCGGGCAGGCGGCCTACGTGCGCGGGCTGCTCGGCGTCGGCTGACGCGGGCGGCGGGCCCACCGCGGTTTGACCACGGCGGGGCCGGCCGCCGCCGGGCTCACGGCACGATCACCGCGCGGCCGTCCAGCGTCCCGTCGCGCATCCGCCGGTACGCGGTGAGCGCGTCGTCCAGCGGCAACCGCACCGTCTTCGGGCGGACCAGTCCCCGCGCGCCGAGGTCGAGGACCTCGATCAGTTCGGGCCGGCTGCCCCAGTAGGTGGTGGCGACGCTCATCTCGTACGGCACGGAGAAGAACCCGACGGGCAGTGTGCCGCCGCCGATGCCGACGATCGCCAGGTCGCTGACCGTCCGGGCGACCGCCGCGCCGAGCGCCAGGGTGGCGTCCGCGCCCACGAAGTCGAGCACCAGGTCGGCGCCCAGGCCGCCGGTGGCCTGCCGGATCTCCTCGGCCGCGGTGGTGCCCGACGGCACCGTCAGGTCGGCGCCGCACTCCTCGGCCAGCCGCAACGCGTCCGCGCGGGTGTCGACCGCGATCACCCGGGTCGCCGTGGTGGCCTTGAGGATCTGGACGCCGACGTGCCCGAGCCCGCCGATGCCGATCACCACGGTCGTGCTGCCCGGAGCGAGCCGGTGCCACGAGCGGCGGATCGCGTGGTACGGGGTGAGGCCCGCGTCGGTGAGCGGCGCCGCGTCCACCGGGTCGAGCCCGGCGGGTAGCGGTACCACGTGCCGGGCGTCGGGCACCAGCTCGAACTCGGCCATGCCGCCGTCGAGCCCGAGCCCGCCGCCTCCGCCGGGCACCGGCGCTCCCGCCGGGTTCTCGCAGTACGGGTCGACACCCACCCGGCACCGCGCACACGTGCCGCAGCCCCACGCGCCGAACACGGCCACGGGCTGCCCGACGGTCAGCCCGGTCACCCCGTCGCCCAGGGCGTGCACCCAGCCGGCGTTCTCGTGGCCGAGGGTGAACGGGGGATTCCAGGGCACCGACCCCTCGTCGAAATCGTCCATCAGGTGCAGGTCCGAGTGGCAGGCGCCCGCACCGCCCACGCGGACCACCACCTGGCCCGGGCCCGGTGCCGGCTCGGGCACCTCCACCAGTTCCGGCTCCGACTTCCACCGTTGCAGGCGCAGCGCGCGCATCCGTTCCTCCCCCCGCTCGTCGCCTGCGGGCTGCCCGCTGCGCGCCGACCGAAACCCGGCGTGCGGTCGCCCGTCGCGCGTGCGGTCGCTTCCCGCGGCGGGTCGCGTGCCCGGCGGGTCGCGCCCCGCGGGCGGACGCGTGCCGGCGCGCTCATCCGGTCCGGGTGAGGCCGCCTCACCCCCTGCCGTGCGACGGTGTGCGGGCGAGGGGAGGGGACCGATGGCCAGGTCGGCAGCCGAGTACCTGACGGCACTGGAACCCAGGCGGCGCCCGGAGCTGCCGGACACGACGACGGGCACGCTGCGGTTGGACGCGCGCGAGAACGGCCGGACGGAGCACTGGTACCTGACGGTCGCCGACCAGCACGTCGAGGTGAGCCGCTCCGCCGAGGACGCCGACGTCGTGATCCGCGCCGACCGGGCGGTCTTCGACCGCCTCGCCGCCGGAGACACGCACATCTCGTCGGCCCTGCTCCGCAACGACGTGACCGTGCAGGGCAACCTGCGCCTGATGCCGCTGCTGCGCCGGATCTTTCCCGGCCCGGCGACCGCCCGGCATCCCCGCGAGCTGGGCCGGCGCGCCGCCCCGCGCCGGCCCGGCGGGCAGGAGGACAGGCGATGAGGCAGGAACGGGTGTACGTGCTGGCGGGAAACGCCTTCGCGCTCAGCGACGAGCAGGGCGACATGGTCGTCGACCCGCATGCGCCCGTCGGTCTCTTCTCGTTCGACACCCGCTTCCTGTCCCGCTGGGTGCTCACCATCGACGGTGAACGCCTGAACTCGCTGTCCCGCGACGACATGACCTACTTCGAGACGCGGTTCTTCCTGGTGCCCGGCGCCGCCAGCCACTACGTCGACGCCGACGTCTCGGTGATCCGGCACCGCTCCATCGACAGCGCCTTCCACGAGCGCATCACCGTGCTCAACCACTCGGCCGAGCCGGCCGAGTACACCGTCCGGCTCGACATCGGCAGCGACTTCGCCGACACGGCGGAGATCCGCGAACCCCGCCCGCGCGACGTCGCCATCATCGCCGACCAGGAGCGGCGCCAGCTGCGGCTGCGCTACACCCGGGACCGTTTCGTCCGGGACACCACCGTCAGCAGCACCGTTCCGGTGGACGTGGACGAGGGTGGCATGACGTTCCGGATCCGGATCCCACCGGAGGGCAACTGGATCGCCGACCTGCACGTCGCGATGACCATCCAGGGCGCCGGCGGGCGGGACCTGCGGGTCGACCTGGACGAGCACCGGCACCACGTCCGCCGGAGCATGCGGGAGGACCTCGAGGAGTGGCTCGGTCGGGCGCCGCAGCTGGTGTCCGAGCGCCCGGCGCTGCAGCGGACGTACGAGCGGTGCCTCACCGACCTCGCCTCGCTGCGGTACCTGCCGCTGTCGAATCCCGGCCCGGTGCCGGTGGGCGGCCTTCCCTGGGGGATGACCCTGTACGGACGGGACGCGCTGATCACCTGCCTCCAGACCATGGCGTTCACGCCGGAGCTGGCCGCGCCGACGCTGCGTATCCTCGCCAACCTGCAGGGCAGCCAACTCGACGACGTGCACGACGAGGAACCGGGGAAGATCCTGGGTGAGCTGCGGTACGGGGAGGCGGCCGCCTTCGGCGACCAGCCGAGCGCCGTCTACTACGGCGCCGCCGACACCACGCCCCTCTTCGTCATCCTGCTCGACGAGTACGAACGCTGGTCCGGGAACGCCGACGTGGTCCGGGAACTGCGCCACCCCGCCCGGATGGCGCTGGACTGGATCGACGAGTACGGCGACATGACCGGCGACGGGTACCTGCGGTACCAGACCCGCAACCCGCACACGGGCACGGTCAACCAGGGCTGGAAGAACTCGCTCGACGCGATCACGTACGCCGACGGGCGGATGCCGGGCTTCCCGCGGGCCACCTGCGAACTCCAGGGCTACGCGTACGACGCCAAGCGCCGCGGCGCCCGGCTGGCCCGCGAGTTCTGGGGCGATCCCGCGTACGCCGACCGGCTCGAACGGGAGGCCGCGGACCTGAAGCGGCGGTTCAACCGGGACTTCTGGCTGCCGCACCGGGAGCACTACGCGCTGGCGCTGGAGCCGGACGGGACGCCGGTGGACGCCCTGTCGTCCAACATCGGGCACCTGCTGTGGAGCGGGATCGTCGACGACGAGTTCGCGGCGGCCGTCGCCGGGCACCTCGTCAGCCCACAGCTCTTCTCCGGGTGGGGGGTACGGACCCTGGCCTCCGGGCAGCACCCGTACAACCCCGTCGGGTCGCACCTGGGCGCCGTCTGGCCCTCCGACAACGCCCTGATCGTGGCCGGGCTGCGCCACTACCGCCGGGACGCGGAGGCCGCCCGGATCGCGGCCGCCGTCTTCGACGTGGCCGACACGCTCGGCGGCTCGGTGCCGGAGCTGATCGCCGGATACGAGCGGCACGTGACGAAGTACCCCGTCCAGCTGCCGGCCGCCGGACGACCGCAGGCGTGGTCCTCCGGCGGGCTGCTGATGCTGCTCGGCGCCCTGCTCGGGCTGCGGCCCAGCGGGGACAACCTGCTCGTGAACCCGGCGCTGCCGGCCGGCTTCGGCCGGATCGAACTCCTGGACGTGCCGGGGCGCTGGGGACGCTCCGACGCGTACGCGCGGGACCGGGCCGGGGTCCATCCGGGACGTCGTGCACGGGTGCGCTGACGCCACGTCACCGCCGGGTGCCCCGCAGCGGGACGCCACTGCCGCCCTACGACCGGCCTCGGTCGGCCGTACCGGGATCAGCGGGGGTGCCCGTGCGCCGCACCGCGTCGCGCGGCCCGCCTCCGCTGCCCCCGACGCGCTGGCGCGGGGCGTCACCGGTGGGCGCGCCGTCGTGGAGCGCGGCGGGCGGCCGCCCGGCCAGCGCCCGGTCGGCGCCCACGAAGAGGAGCCCGAGCAGCCAGAACGCCGCCGCGAGGACGACCGCCACGAGCGCCACCCCTCCGTACCCCAGCTCGCCCGCGTCGAGGAACGGGTACGGATAACCGTGCACCACGAGCCCGCGGACCAGCGCGAACGCCAGGTACGCGAGCGGAAAGGCGAGCCACCAGGCGGCGTGCCGCGGGCGTAGCCGGCCCCGCCGGTCCGCGAACGCCCAGTCGGCCAGGGCGAGCAGCGGCACCACGGTGTGCAGGAACTGGTTGCCCAGGGCCTCGCCGGCCGTACGGTCGGGCTGCGGCACGGCGAACGGGCTCGCCGGGTTCGCGAGCACCAGGTGGTACACGGCGCCGGTGATGGTGATGTAGAGGGTGATCGCGCCCCGGACAACGGCCGGGGGATCGGGGCGATCGCGCCACGCCCGCCAGGCGGCGTGGCCCGCGAGGAGTCCGACCGCGACGTTGCTCTGGATGGTGAAGTACGGAAGCAGCCCGGGCACCGTGGCGGGGCCGAGGGCGGTGAGCAGGATCCCGGCCAGCACGGCGGTCACCGTCACGACGCGCAGGGCCACCACCGCACGCCGCCGCCGTTGGGTCACCGGGGCACGCTAACAGCCGCGTGCCGCCGGGGTCAGTGAGCCTCGCCGCCGGTGCCGCCCCGCGCGCGTTGCCCGCCCGGTTCGGTGGTTCCGTCGAGTTGCGCGGTGTTGCCGGAGCGCGTGGTGCCGCCGCTTTGCGCGGTGTCCGGTTGCGCGGTGCCGCCGGTTCGCACGCTGCCGCCCGGTTGCGCGGTGCCGTCCGGGTGCGCGGTCTCGCCCGACGGAGTGGTCGCGTCCGGCGTGCCCGGCTCCCGATGGCGGCCCGGGGCCGCGGTCGGGGGCGTGCCCACCCCCGGGTGGTCGGGGTCCTTCGTCCGGCCCGCGCCGCGCTCCTCCTCGGCCAGCACCTGGTCGCAGTAGTCGGGGACCCGGCCCGGCCCGCCGGCGGCCACGACGAGACGGTCGAAGGCCGGATTCTCCAGCGACCGGCCGGGGGTGTCGTCCTCCTGGTCACGGAAGCTCCGGCACAGGCTGGACAGTGCCGCGGCCGGGGCCTCCGTGGCGCCGGGGCCCGCAGAGGGCCCGCCGTCGCTGCCGCTGCCCGGGGTCGTGTCGGCGGACGATGAGGCGGCGGCGGACGGCGCGGACGGCGAGGGCGGGCCTACCGGCCGGCCGGGCGTCCCGGTGGGCAGCGCGCCGGTGGCGGCCAGCGCGACCCCGCCCGTCGCGGCGAGGGCCAGCGCGGCCAGGCCGGCCCGTGCGCCGATCCTCGTCAGCGTGAGACGGCGTCGCGGCGCGGCGACCGGCTCCGCGAGGGTGCGGCGGAAGGCCTGCACCGCGGCCTGTTCGCCGTCGAGTTCACCCGGGAGCGCCCCAGCGCGTACGGCCACCAGAAGCGGAACGAGCGGGTGGGCGGAATCCTGTGCGTCGTCGCCGCGATCGTCGAGCAGGCGCTCGACGGTCTCCTGGTCCATCCGGTGTGCGTTCATCTCGTGTCCCTCAGCGCCACGCGCCGATGGGACGTCACATCGCGATGCCCGCGCCACCGGGGCCGGAACCCGGCGACGCGGCCCGGGGCGCGGCGATCGAGACCCGGCGACGTGGCCCCGGCCACCGCCGTCGGGCTCCGCGCCCGGCGTCAGCCCATGGTCTTGGCGCCGTCGATCGCCTCGCGCAGGATGTCGGCGTGCCCGGCGTGCTGGGACGTCTCGGCGATGACGTGCAGCAGCACCCGCCGGACGGACCAGCTCGCGCCGGGCTCGAACCAGGGAGCGACCGGCAGCGGGTGCGCGGAGTCGAGGTCGAGGGTGGCGACGAGCTCGTCGGTGCGGGAGGCGACGCGGTCGTACTCGTCGAGCAGACCGGCCAGCGTCTCGCCCTCGACCATTCGGAACTGGCCCACCCAGTCGATCGGCTCGCTCTCCATCGCGTCGGCGCCGCCGACCGCGAAACGCATCCACCGTTCCTCGGTGAGCGCCACGTGCTTGATCAGACCGCCGAGGCACAGCTCGCTGACCGTGGTGCGGCTCGCCGCCTGCGCGTCGGTGATGCCGTCGACGGTCTGCCGCAGGAACCCGCGGTGGCGGCGGAGCGCTTGCAGAAGGTCGGCCCGTTCGCCCGTGACGACCTGCTCGGAGATGGTCATGACCCGCCTCTCGCTCGATGTCTGCCAGGTACACCGTAGGTCCGGGCACCGACATTTCCGCCCGGACACGGCCTGTCCCCTTCGGCCCGGCCTGCCCGGTTGCGCCGCGACGCGACCGGGTACCTGAATCACATGGGTGTGATTCGGGTGGGCACGTCGTCCTGGGCCGACCGGGACCTGCTGCGGTCGGGGTGGTACCCGCGGTCGGTGACCACACCGGCCGCCCGGCTGCGCTGGTACGCCCAGCGCTTTCCCCTCGTCGAGGTCGACACCTCGTACTACGCGGTGCCCGTGCCCGAGACCACGCAGGGGTGGGTCGACGCCACTCCGGACCCGTTCACGTTCGACGTCAAGGCGTTCAGCCTCTTCACCGGGCACCCGACACCCGTCGCCGCGCTGCCGCGTGACCTGCGCCCGCCCGGCGGCCCGAGCCGGGTCCGCCGGCGGGACCTGCCCGCCGGGGCGTACGACGAGCTGTGGACCCGGTTCCGCGCGGCACTGGAGCCCGTCGCGGCGGCCGGCAAGCTCGGTGCGGTCCTGCTCCAGTTCCCGCCGTGGCTGGTTCGCGGCGCGGCCGCCGAACGCCGCGTCGCCGAGCTGGCGGAGCGCTGCCGACCGTGGCGGGTCGCCGTCGAGCTGCGACACGCTTCCTGGTTCGACGGTCGGGCCGCCCTCGACACCCTCGACTTCCTGCGCACCCGCGGCCTCGCCCTGGTCTGTGTGGACATGCCGCAGGGCCACCCGTCGTCGGTCCCACCGATCCTCACGACCACCGCCGACCTCGCGGTGGTCCGGTTCCACGGCCACAGCGACGCGTGGGCGACGGGCGACAAGCGGGAGAAGTTCCGCTACGCCTACGGCGAGCGGGAGCTGCGCCACTGGTCGGAGCTGCTCACCGAGCTGGCCGGGCAGGCGGCCGAGCTGCACGTGCTGTTCAACAACTGCTGCGCCGGCCAGGCCCAACACGACGCCGAACAGATGGCGAGGCTCCTCGCGCCCTCCGCCCCACCGACCGTGCCCGTCGGGTCCGCGTTCCGCGGCTCTCGTCGGTGATCGTGGGGGCGGATCGCGGGCGTCAGCGCACCTCGACGACCACGCCGCTCCTCGGGCGGGTCGGGATGCGGTGCAGCGGAATCCGCAGATCCTGCTCGGGCAGCCGGTAGTCGAGACGGGCCAGCCGGACGCAGAGGTCCCGCAGCAGCGCCACGGTGATCATCTCCCCGGGGCAGCGGTGACCGGTGCGCGGATCGCCGCCGCCCTGCGGCACCAGCTCGAAGGGACCGATCTCGCGGCCCACGAACCGGTCCGGGTCGAAGCGGTACGGGTCCGGCCAGAGCCGCGGGTCGTGGTTCTGCCCGTACAGGTCGAGCAGCACCAGCGTGCCACTCGGGATGCG
Source organism: Micromonospora costi (assembly GCF_003626655.1). GTDB lineage: Bacteria > Actinomycetota > Actinomycetes > Mycobacteriales > Micromonosporaceae > Micromonospora > Micromonospora costi. The sequence goes on along the minus strand of NZ_RBAN01000001.1, from coordinate 409,805 downwards.
CACGCCGCCCCACTCCACGTCGGCCGCCGCCCGTCCGCCCACGAACGGCGCGAACGGGTAGAAGCGCCGGACCTCGTGCGCGTACGCCCCGGCGAACGCCGGGTCGCCCGTACGCAGCCGCTCCCGGTGTTCCGGCCAGCGGTGCAGGGCGTGGGCCGCGAACGCCACGAACCAGGTGACCGCCACGGTCGGCCGGACGATGTTGAGCAGTTCGACGGCGGCGGCGCACGGGTCCAGCGGCGACGAGCCGGAGTCCCGGTGCTCGGCCACGGCCCGCACCGCCGACCCGGCCGGCACCGTCGCCTCGCCCCGGCGTACCCGCTCGACGAGCCCGGCCAGCCAGTCCTCCCGGCGGGTCCGCGCCCACCGTGCCCGCCAGTGCCGGGGCCCACCGGTCGCGAATCCGTCCACCATGGCCACCAGGTCGGCGGCGACGGCCGGCACCTGGTCCCCGGTGAGCGGGATGCCGGTCCAGTCGCAGACCGCCCGGGTCAGCACGCCGCTCACCTCGTCGAACAGCACGACCGGGCCGCGCACGGCCCAGTCGCGGGCGGCCGCGTCCCAGGCCGCGCCGGCCCGCTCGACCAGGGAGTCGATGCTCCCGTTCATGAGCAGTGCGACCAGCAGCGCCTTGCGGACCCGGTGGGCCTCACCGTCGAGGCTGTGCACCGCGCCGTGCCCGAACAGGGTGCTCTGCACCGGCCCCGGGATCGCGCCGTGCCGCCGGACGTGCCGCTCGTCGTAGAAGAAACGCGCCGCGTCCGGGCCGTGCAGCGCCAGGGTGCGCTGCCCGAGCAGCCGGGTGCGCATCACGTCGGCGTCGCAGCGGCGCAGCCGATTGGGCAGCCAGGCGTAGCCCTCCAGGGCCAGCGCGAGCGTGTTGTCCAGTCGGACGGTGTGGCGCGACGGCATGACCCTCTCCTGCCCGGGTCGCGGGGCGGCAAACCCCTTCGGTGCCTGACCAGCGCACGATCCGTCCCCGCCGCCCGCCGCGCCACCCACGTGGCGCGGCCTCAGGCCGAGCGGCGGCCGCGACTGCGGAACGCGTCCTGCGCGCGCTCGTCGATGTCCGCGTCGTCCGGGAACGACCGGCCACTGGGGGCCGGATCGGGCGGTGCGCCGGGCCCGGCCACGGGCGCCCGGGTCGGCTCCACCGGCCCGAAGCCGTGCCGCCCCTCCGGGCCCGACGGTCCGGCCGGCGCGCCGGCCCGGCGCTCGCCGCGGCGTCCCTCGGGCACGGCGGGCTCCTCGCTGCCCTCGTCCATCGGGTCGTCCTCGCCGACACCCCAGGGCGGCTCGGTGTCGTAGACGTCCCGGGTGCCCCACGGGACGGTCGCCTCCGGATCGCGCGGGGCCTGGCCGCCGTCGCGTCCCTGGTCCGCCGTCATGTCCCACCTCGCTGCTCGGTCCGCCGGTACCAGCGCTGATTGCCCGCCCCCGCGCCGGTCATGCCGCCCGCCCGGCCCCACCCCCAAGAACCCCACCCCACCCCACCCCACCCCGCCGCTCGCCCCGCCCCCCACCCCGCCGATCATGCAGTTCTGGTGCCCGGCCCATGGTGGTACGCGGCTTTTGTGGGGCACCACGACTGCATGATCGACGGGGGCGTTGGGCGCGCGTGAGGGCGAGGGCGCGGGTGGGATGGGTAGGTGGGTGGGTGGGCGGGCGGGGTGCGGGGGTTAGCGGCTGGACATTGCCATGTGCCGCTTGCCCGCGCCCCCTCCGGCCTTGTGCATCATGGCCATCCGGCCCATGCCGCTCATCTTGCCCAGCTGGGCCACCTTGCTCACTCCGACGACCTTGGCCATGCCCTTCGGGGCGGTCATGAAGCCGCCCGCCCGCCCGAGCATTCCGCGCCACACCTGGCCCGGTTTCTGCTGCTCGCTCATGTACGCGGTCACCACCACGAGCGCGCCGGTCAGCGCGGGAACCGCCCACTGGAGCAGCTTCATCTGCCGCTGGCTGGCGGCGATCCGGGTCGGCGTGTGGTGGTTGGGTTCGGTGACCCCGTCCACCGGCGGGCCGCCGGCCTTGTGCAGCCGCATGCCGACCAACCGGCTGTAGCCGGTTACCGCGAGCGCGCCCAGGGTGAGCGCCGTCTTGACGGTGGTGGCCCGCGCGACGCCCGCCTGGGCGGCCACACGGGGGCTCTCGGTCACCAGCTCACCGACCGCCCCGGCCAGGTGCGCACCGATGGCGGCCGCGTTGACCGGGGTCCACCGTGCCCAGCCGGCGGAGGCCACCGGCAGCCGCTGTGTCGCGTCGTTGATCTTCGCCGCCGCGCCGTTGACACCGAGTGCACCCATGAGGGAGCCCCCGAACCAGGCCGCCAGACCCAGATCGTGCATCGAACGCAGTGCGGTGTGCCGTTCCGACATTTGATCCCCTTCCGCCGTGTCGGGCGGTGCGGCTTACCCACCGCCCGGGCGGCTAACCCCGTCGGTCACCCGTCGAGACCTCGCGGGTGGGACATACGGGACGGCCCGACCGTACGCCCGGTTCCAGGAACTCGCGGTGCCCCGCCCGTCCCGACAGCGCGACGTCAAGAAACCGCACGACACCGGCGACGGGCGGAACCGGGTCGAGGGCAGGAGTCGTCCGGGCGTGCCGGGGTAGAGCAGACGGTGAGGACGAGGGAAGGGAACGGCCATGACCCAGCCGGACGAGAGCCGTGAGAAGACGTCGGAGACGGACGCGGTGCTGATGCACCCCGGCAACGACCCGAACCGGACCACCGCGGAGGTGCCGCCCCGGCGGGACCACGGTGAGATCCGGGTGGAGCGGGACGGCGAGATGGTGCCCCTCGAACCGGAGGAGTGACCCGGCCGGACGCGGACACGCGCCGAGGCCGGACGCGGACACGCGCCGCGGCCGGGCGGGACGGTCAGCGTGCCGGGAGGCCGGCGGCGAAGGTCGCCACCCGGGCGGCGAGCGGCGCCGCGGCGCGTACCCAGGTGAAGTGGTCCAGCGGGGCTCCGGCCGCCGCGACGGTGTAGTGCTCCCGCGCCACCGGGGCCGCCGCAAGCTTCGCGCAGAGGTGGTCCATCGTGGGGTGCGGCGTGTACTGGTCGTCGTCGACGCTGACCGCGAGCACCGGTGTGCGTACCGCCCGCACGGCGGCCTCGGTGTCCACCCCGTCGAGGTGGGGGAAGCGTCCGGTCCGGGCGGTGTACGCCCAGTCGCGGATGACCCCGCGCGCCTGCCGGCCGCCGAAGCCCCACCCGGGCCAGACGCGCAGCAGCGCCGCGGTGGCCGCGATGCCCTGGGTGTACGGCAGCACCCCGTACCCGCGCCGGCCGGGGTAGGCGCGCCAGTACGGCAGCCCGACGGCGACCAGGGCCAGACCGTCCACGGTGTCCGACCCGTGCAGGGCGAGGTGCAGCAGCGCCGCCTGCCCGCCGAGCGAGTGACCGAGCAGCACGCGGGTGCGCCCGTCGAGCCGGGGCTTGAGCGCTTCCTGTACGGCGCCCACGTCGCCGGCCAGCTCCGCGTACCCGTACCGGGACCGGCGGCTCGGCGCGGGCGTGCTCGCCCCGGTGCCGCGCAGGTCGGCGACGGCCACGGCCAGCCCTTCGGCGCGCAGCGCGGCCGCGAGGGGCCGGTAGTAGCGGGCGCGTACGCCCATCGCCGGCCAGATCACCACGACCGGTGCCCCCGGCCGGTCCGGGTCCGGATACACCTGCACCCCGAGCCGGTCACCGTCGACGTCGACGTACTCCTGGGCGTACTCGGTCTCCCCGTTCACCGGCCCAGCCTACGGCCGCGAGCTACCGACCGGTAGCCGGCGCGCGCGGGGGAGGCGGGCGACCCGCTCCACCCGGTCCACGGCGGCGAGCACGTCGGGCACGTCCAGCGCGGAGAGGGCGGGGTGCGGCCCGGGGTCGGACGCGTCGCGGGGACCTACCCAGAGCGCCTGGTGCCAGGGCCGGTCCGGCGGCGGCCCCCACTGTGCGGGCGGGACCGGGCCGAAGAGCAGCACGGACGGGGTGGCGTACGCGGTGGCGAGGTGACCGATCCCGGTGTCGCCGCTGACCACCAGCCGGGCGTGCGCCACGAGCGCGGCGAGCTGGCCCAGGTCGGTCCGGCCGGCGAGCACCGCGGCGCGGGGCAGGCCGGCCAGCGCGGCCACCCGCTCGGCGAGGTCCCGCTCGGCGGGGCTGCCGGTCACCACGACCCGGTGCCCGCGCCCGGTGAGTTCCCGGGCCACCGCCGCGAAGCGGGCCGGCGGCCAGCGCCGCTGTGTCGCCTTCGCCCCCGGGTGCACGATGCTCGCCCCGACCGGCAACCCGTCCGGCTCGGGTCGGCGCAGCGCCAGGTCGGTCCGGTCCGCGGCGATGCCGTACCAGGCCAGCAGCCGGCACCAGCGGTCGATCTCGTGCTCGTCGGCGCGCCACGGCGGGCCGTCGGTGAACCCGGCCTCCGCGTTGGCGAACGCGAGCAGCCGGCCGGGTCGCAGCGCGGCGAGCATCCGGTGCGACTGTGGGCCGCGCCCGTGCAGGTTCACGGCGACGTCCGGCGCGGTGCCGGGCCACCGCAGGTGACCGAGCCCGGGGGCGTCCACCAGCCGGTCGACGCCACCGACCAGGTCGACCAGCGGCGCCAACGCGCGCGGCGCGACCAGCGCCAGCTCCTCGTGGGGGTACGCGGCCCGCAGCGCGCGCAGCGCCGGCACCCCGGTCGCGAGGTCGCCGACGCCGAGCGCGCGCAGCACGAGGATCACGGGTACGAGGATTCCTGCTCGGCGCAGACCACCAGCTCCCGCACGGCGCAGCCGGGCGGCTGCGACAGGGCGAAGAGCACGGCCGCCGCCGTGTCGGCCGGGTCGTTGAGCACCGCGTCCGGCCCCGGCTTGTAGCGCTCGTCGCGGTCGTCGAAGAAGGCGGTACGCATGCCGCCCGGCACGAGCAGGGTCACGCCGACGCTGCCGGCGAGTTCGGCGGCGAGGGCCCGGGTGAAGCCGACCACCCCGAACTTCGCGGCGCAGTACGCGGTGGCGTCGCTCACGGCCTTCACGCCCAGGGTGGAGGCGACCGTGACCACGGTGCCGTGCGCGCGTTCCAGCCACGGTAGGGCGGCGCGGATCACGGCGGCGGTGGCGAGCAGGTCGACGGCCACGATCCGGTCCCAGGTCTCGCCGGGCACGTCGGCCAGCCGGCCCGGCACGTCCATCCCGGCGGCCGTCACCACGCCGTCGATCCCGCCGGCCTGTTCGGCGATCCGCCGGGTCGCGGCTTCGGCGGCGCGGGTGTCGGCGAGGTCGCACTCGACCCACGGCACGTCGTCGGCGGGCGCCTGCCGGTCGATCACGTACGGCCGGCCACCGGCCTTCGCCACCGCGGTCACGACGGCGGCGCCGAGCCCGCTGGACCCGCCGGTCACCAGGATCGCCGAACCGTTGAGGTCCCTGCTCATGCTGCTCCCTTCACGAGGTGGCCGTCGCGCGGGCGCGCGGCGGCGATGGTGGCGGTGGTCGACCGCCCGGCCAGGTAGGGCACCGTCACCACCCGGCCGCCCCAGCCGCGGACCAGGTCCGCCTCGGGCAGTTCGGGCGCGCCGTCGCCGGCGTAGTCGCCGCCCTTGACCCACACGTCGGGACGCAGGCGGGAGAGCACCGTGTGCGGGGTCGGCTCGTCGAAGATCACGACACCGTCCACACAGTCCAGCGCGGCGAGCAGCCGGGCCCGGTCGGCCTCGCCGTTGACCGGCCGGTCCGGGCCCTTCAGGCCGCGTACGCTCCGGTCGGAGTTCAGGCACACCACCAGGGCGTCGCCGAGCCCCCGGGCGGCCCGCAGGGTGGCCAGGTGCCCGGCGTGCAGGATGTCGAAGCAGCCGCCGGTGGCCACCACCGTGCCGCCCGCCGCCCGGACCCGCGCCACCAGCTCCAGGGCCGGGGGAGCCGGGTCGGCCTGCGGCCGGGGCGCGGTGTCGCGCAGCCGGGCCGCACCGCCGGCGGCCACGTACGCGGACGCCGCGGCCACCGCCTCCTGCACCGCCTCCGACACCCGCGCCCCGCCGGCCAGCGCGCCGGCGGCCGCGACGGCGAACCGGTCCCCGGCGCCGCAGGTGTCCTCGGCCCGCTCCACCGGGTCCGGCGGCGGCACCACCAGCGGCGTGCCGCCGGAGTGGCAGAGGACCGCCCCGTCCGCGCCGGTGGTCACCGCGACGGCAGCGGCCCGCCAGCGCCGGCGCAGCTCCTGCCCGGCCCGCGTGGCGGTGGACAGCGGCGACCCGGCGCCCGCGTCACCGGTGAGCTGGCGCAGCTCGCCCAGGTTCGGGGTGGCCAGCCGCACACCGGGCACCGCGGCGGGCCCCCGCGGGTGCGGATCCCACACGACCGGGGCGGCCACGTCGGCCAGGGCGGACCGCAGCGCCGGCTGGCGCAGCAGGCCGCGCCCGTAGTCGCTGGCCAGGATCGCGCCCGCCGCGCGCAGCACGTCGAGCGCGGCCTGCGGCGGCTCGCCGGGCGGCGCGGGCTCGCCGCCGCGGTCGAGCCGCAGCAGGGTCTGCCCGCCGGCGCGCAGCCGGATCTTCTCCGGCGTCGCGCCGGGCGACCGTAGCGGGTGGACGGTGACACCGGCGGCGGCGAGCAGTTCCGCGAGCCGGGCGCCGCCGGCATCGTCGGCGAGGGCGGTGACCAGCGCCACCTCTGCGCCCTGCGCGGCCGCGAGCAGCGCCGCGAGGCCGGCGCCGCCGGGCCGGTCGACGGCGGACCGCTCGTCCAGCACGGGTACGGGCGCGTCCGGGCAGACCCGGGTGACCGCCCCGGTGACGTCCCGGTCGAGCAGGGTGTCGCCGACGATCACGATCGGCGCGTTCACGACGTGCTCCCGGTGCCCGCGCTCGGCCCGTGCCCGTGCGACCCGTTCCGCCCGTGCCCGTTCGGGCCGTGGCCGTTCGGGCCGTGGCCGTTCGGGCCGTGGCCGTTCGAGCCGTGGGATCCGTTCGGCCCGTGGGACCCGTTTGGCACGTGGCCCGGCAGGCGCGCGGTGCTGCCGACGGCGGTGAGGCCCCGACCGTCCATCGTGGGCCCGGCGGACAGACCCGGGCCGTGCGGTCCGGGCGCGGCCAGCCGTGGCAGCTGCCGCACCAGCGGCAGGGCCTGGTCGACGTACTCGCAGAGCACGTGGGTGGAGACCAGGTGCAGTTCCTGCACGACCTGGCTGTCGGGTGAGGGTACGGCGAGCACGTCGTCGCAGGCGTCGGCGAGGGGGTTGGGGGCGGGGCCGGTGAAGGCCCAGGTGCGCAGGCCGGTGTCGTGGGCGGTGTGGGCGGCGGTGAGGAGGTTGGGGCTGGTGCCGCTGGTGGAGAGCAGGAGGAGGATGTCGCCGGGTCGGCCGTGGGCGCGGACCTGGCGGGCGAAGACGGTGTCGTAGCCGTAGTCGTTGGCGATGGCGGTGAGGGCGGAGGTTTCGGCGTGTAGGGCGATGGCGGACAGGGGTTGGCGGTCGTCGCGGAGTTTGCCGACGAGTTCGGCGGTGAGGTGTTGGGCTTCGGCGGCGCTGCCGCCGTTGCCGGCCACCAGCAACCGCCCGCCCCCGGCCAGCGTCCAGGCCAGCTCGGTGCCCCACCCGGAGAGCCGCTCGGCGACCTGACGGTACGGCAGCAGTGCCGCCGCCAGGCCGCTGAGGTGCGCGTCGACGACGGAGAGCGTCCCGGTCATCAGGCCACCGCCGGGGTGGGACGACCGAACGCGCTGACCGCCGTGTAGACGGCGCCGAGCTGCTCGGCGGCCCGCTTCCACGAGTAGCTGCTGCGGATCCGGTCGAGCGCCGCCGTGGCGTACGCGAACCGCCGGATCCGGTCGCTCAGCAGCCGCCGGATCGCGGTGCCCAGCGCCCGCGGATCGCGCGGCGGGACCAGGTCCCCGGTCAGGCCGTCCACGACGGTGTCGGCGATCCCGCCGACGTTCGTCCCGATCACCGGCACCCCGCAGGCCATCCCCTCCAGCGGGGTGAGCCCGAACGGCTCGTACCAGGGGGCGGCCACCAGCACGTCGGCCGACCGGTACCAGCGGCCCATCTCCTCCCGTGGGACCGCCCCGACCAGCCGTACCCGGTCGGCGACCCCGCACGACTCGGCGAGCGCCCGCAGCCGCCGGGCGAACGTGTCGGCCGGGAGCAGGTCGGCGGGCGGGCCGCCGACCACCACGCACTCGGTGTCCGGCACGGCCGGCAGCGCCCGGATGACGTCCTGGAACCCCTTGCGTTCCACCATCCGTCCGACGGTGAGGATGCGCGGCCGGGCCGGGTCGCGGGCGACGGCCGGACCGTCGGGACGGAACATCTCCTGGTTGACCCCGGACGGGACCAGGGTCATGCGGCTGCGCGGCACGCCCAGCCGGACGAGCTCGCGGATCTCGTCCTGGCACTGGACGATGACCCGGTCGGCGGCCCGCCCGAGCGCCCGCTCGTAGCCGATCCGGCCCGGTGGGCTGGTGTCCCGCTCGCGCTGGTGCCGCCGCTTCACGGTGCCGAGCGCGTGGTACGTGAGCACCATCGGCACCCCGGCCCGCCGGCCCGCGTGCACGGTGGCGAGCCCGCTCATCCAGAAGTGCGCGTGCGCCACGTCCGGCGTCCAGTCGCCGTCGCGCCACTGCACGGCGAGCCAGCGACCGAACTCGCCCATGTACGGCAGCAGCTCGTCCTTCGGCACCCGCCGGGCCGGGCCGGCCGGTACGTGCAGCACCTGGTAGCCCTCGGCGACGCCCACCACGTCGGGGAGCACCGGGGAGTCCCGCCGCGTGTACACGCGCACATCGTGGCCCTCGGTCGCCAGCGCGGCCGCCAGCTCGGCGACGTGCGTGTTCTGCCCGCCGGCGTCCTCCTCACCGAGAGCGGCGAGCGGGCTGGCGTGCTCAGAGATCATCGCTATGCGCATGTTTCCTCCTCCATGAGTCGGTCCCAGTCGGCGAGGAACCGGTCGAGCCCGAACCGTTCCTTGGCCACCTCGCGCGCCCGTGCCCCCAACCGGTACGCCGCGTCGCGGTCCTCGACGAGCCACCGGGCCGCCTCGACGAGCGTGTCGACCCGGGTGGACAGCACGCCGGCGTCGGGGGGTACGGCGTCCACCGCCTCGGTGGTGGCCAGCGCGACGACCGGCATGCCGATCGCCATGGCCTCGATGAGGCTGAGCCCGAGTGAGGTCCACCGGCACAGGTGCAGGTACGCCCGCCGCCGTGCCAGCTCGGCGTGCATCGTGGCCTGCGGCAGGTCCTCGTGGGCGGTCAGCGGCAGCAGGTCCGCGTCGACGTCGCCCCGCGTCCCGTCAGTCCGCGTCCCGCCGACCCGCGCCCCTCCCGCGGCCGTCGGACCGCGCAGCGGCCCGCGGGCGGCGAGCGCGTCGGCCAGCCCGGCCACGCCCATCCCGAACACGTCCAGCGGCGCCACCGGCGTGAACCGGGGGATCAGGTCGGTGCCGGTGACCCGCCAGCGGCGTACCGGCTCGTTCGTGACCACGGCGAGCCGCTCCAGGTCGCCGGTGTACTCCACGGCGGGCGGGACGATCCCGTGCTCCACCACCGTCGTGCGGGTGCCACCGCAGTCCCAGAACAGGTCGTTGAAGTGCGTCACGTGGGCGATGAGCAGGTCGTCGCGGTCGGCGAGGGGGTGGCGGCTGTGGGGGATGTCGCCGTCTTTGGGGGTGTTGTGTTCGACGTAGATGGCGGGTACGTCGCGGCCGGGGCGGCGGTGTAGCCATTGTTCGGTGAGGTCGATTTCTTCGGGGCGTTGGAGGATGACGAGGTCGACGTCGGTGGTGGGGAGGTCGTCGGGGTGGATTTCGATGGTGGTGTCGGGCCAGGGGTAGGTGCGGGCGCGGCCGAGGCCGTAGGGGCCGCGGTCGGGGGTGGTCGGCACGAGGTAGCGGTGCCGGCCGTGCACGAACGCGGTGGTCCAGGAGCCGTGCACGTGCCAGAGCAGGACGTTCATGCCTCTCCTTCGCGGCGGTGGCGGACGTGGGTCGGGGGTGGTCGGGACGGTCAACCGGGGGAGGCGAGGACGCGGACGGCCGCCACGACGTCGGCCGGGTCGACGCCGGCCAGGCAAGGGTGGCCGGGGACGGGGCAGGTGGCGGCGCGGGTGTCGCGGCAGGGTGCCGTGGCGTCGCCGAGGCGTACGGTGGGCACCCGGTAGGGACCCCACTGTCCGAACGGGACGGTCGGCGCGAACAGGCTGACGACCGGGGTGCCGACCGCTGCGGCCAGGTGGGCCGGGCCGGTGTTGCCCACCACGAGGCAGCTCGCCCGGGCGAGCACCCGGGCGAGTCCTGCGAGATCGAACCGCCCGCCGAGGTCTACGCCACCGGCGGCGGCGACCCGTTCCGTCAGCTCGCGCTCGGCCGGCCCGCCGGTGACGAGCACCCGGTGCCCGGCCGCGGTGAGCGCCGCGACGATGTCGGCGTACCGCTGCGGTGCAGCGGCGCGGGCGGGCACCGACGCTCCGGGGTGCACCACGACGTACCCGTCCGGGCCGGTGGCGGCCGCCTCGCCGGGCCGGGTCGCCAGCGCCTCGGCCCGCAGTCGGAGGGTGGGTTGGTCGGCGGGGGCCAGGCCGTAGCCGGCGGCGGCGGCGAGGGACAGGGCGCGTTCGGGTTCGGGAACACCGGGCGGGACCCGGTGCCGCACGTCGAGCAGACTGCCCGGATAGTCCTCACTGATCCCCGCCACCCGGCGCACCCCCGCCATGCGCAGCAGCAGCGCCAGCGGCAGCGGGGACTGGTGGAACGAGGTGAAGATGACCGCCTCGTCCGCGCCCACCGCGGCCAACCGGCGCGTCAACGCCGCCATCTCCGCGGGGTTCACCCGGTCGGGGTCCGGGTCGATCCACGGCAACGGATGCTCCACGACCTCGTCCACGCCGGGTAGCAGGCCCGCCGCGGCACGACCCCGCGGCCCGCACAGCAACACCACCCGATCCGCGCCGTGCGCCACCGCCCGGATCGCGGGGCCGGTGACCAGCACATCCCCCGCCGAATCGGCGCGCACCACCAACACCGTCCCACCCCGCCGCCCGACGGCTGGCCGCACGGCCGGTTGGACGGCGTGCTGGCGGCGCAGGATCTCCTCCACCGCCTCGCAGAAATCACCCGCCACCCACGGCGCCGCCGCGACCTCCTCCGACCGCGTCACCGGCGTCGGCACCAACACCCCCACCGCACCCGCCGCCAACGCCGCCGTGACATCCCGACCAATGTCCCCCACCACCACACACCGGCCCGGCACCGTCCCCAACTCCACCGCCGCCGCCCGCACCAACCCCGGCAACGGCTTCCGACAGAGGCACCCATCCGCCTCATCGTGCGGACACACCTGCCACGAATCGAACGGCCCCACCAACGCCTCGATCCGCGCATGCACCGCACGCATCTGACCCACCGAAAAAAACCCACGCGCCAAACCCGACTGGTTCGACACCACACCCAACCGCAACCCCGCCGCCCGCAACCGGTCCAACCCCACCCGCACACCCGGCAACAGCCGCACCTTCTCCGGATCACCGTTGTACGGCACGTCCTCCACCAACGTGCCATCCCGATCCAGCAACACCGCATCGAAGAGGGTCACGGCGCCACCTCCGGGCGTACGTCCCGGGTGCTCCACCAGCCGCGCGCCCAGTGGGCGACCGCCAGCGGCGGGATGAGCACGCTGGTCGCCAGCATGGTGGTGACCTCGCCGACCGACCGGGGGCCGGGCGCGATCCGGGCGCGGGCGAACTCGGCGGTGCCCGCCGCCCAGGTGAGCGCGGCGGCGCCGGTGGCCAGGCCGAGCAGCCGCCGGGCGCCGATCGCGCCAGGCGGCCGGGCGTGCAGGGCGGCTCCGGCCAGGGCCAGGACGCCCGCGGCGGTGACCGTCAGGTGCCGGTGCCGCCGTCCCGGGGGCAGCCCGAGCGCCGTACGCCAGCGCGGCCCGTACAGCCGGCGCAGCAGCGCGTCGTCGGCGTTGCCGCGCTGGGTGCGCAGGCTGACCCAGCAGCCCTCCGGGCGTACCGGATGCGTCACCACGCGCCGCCCGCGAACCAGGTCCCAGCCGGCGCGGCGGACCCGGTGGGCCAGCTCGGCGTCCTCCCGGTAGGCGCGGGGGAAACGCTCGTCGAAGCCGCCCACGGCGGCCAGCGCGTCCCGCCGGTAGGCCATGTCGGCGGTGATCCACTCACCCTCGGCCAGGCCCGCGGTGCCCCGCTCCCAGTCGGTCGGCCGCCGGTGCGTGGGCAGCGGCACGCGTACGGTGCCCTGCACCCCGCCCGTCCGCTCCCCGACGGCCAGATCCGCGACGAGCCGAGGGCCCCAGTCGCCCGCGGGCACCACGTCGTCGTCCAGGAAGACGACCCACGGGCCCCGGGCCGCCCGCCACCCGGCGTTGCGGGCGGCCGCCGGGCCCGCGCCGCGCCCGGCGAGCACCTTGGTGGACGCGGCCAGCGCCCCCGGCACCGCCAGCTCACCGGTGGCCTCACGCCGGTCGTCGACCAGCAGCACCTCCAGTCCCGGCAGATCGTCGAGCTGGCCGGCGAGCGCCTCCAGCAGCACCGCGAGGCTGGGCCGCCCGAGGGTCGGCACCACGATGCTGATCACCGGCCACCGCCCAGCGCACCACGGCGTACCGCGAACGGGCCGAGCGCGAGCAGCTCCACCGGCGCCGATCCGAACAGCTCCATGGCCTCCCGCGGGGTGTCCACCATGGGACGCCCCGCGGTGTTCAGCGAGGTGTTCACCACCACCGGCAGGCCGGTCAGCCGCTCGAACTCGGCCAGCAGCTCCGCCACCAGCGGCTCGGTGTCGGACGACACGGTCTGCACGCGGGCCGTCCCGTCCACGTGGGTGACCGCCGGAATCCGGTCCCGCCACTCGGGCTTCACCTGGTGCACGAAGAGCATGTACGGGCTGGGCAGCTGCCCCTCGAAGATCTCGGCGGCCCGCTCGGCGCGGACCATCGGGGCGATGGGCCGGAACTGCTCGCGGCCCTTGACGTCGTTCATGCGGGCGGTGGTGGCCGGGTCGCCGGGGTGCGCCAGCAGCGAGCGGTGCCCGAGCGCCCGCGGCCCGTACTCGCTGCGTCCCTGGTACCAGGCCGCGATCCCGTTGCCGGCCAGCACCCGGGCCGCCTCGGCGGCGATCGACGCCGGCCGGGTGTAGGGCAGCGCCGCGCGGCGCAGCTCCGCCTCCAACTCCTCGTCGGACCAGCCTCGGCCCAGGTCCGCCCCGGCCATGGGCACGGACGGGTCGCCGAGGTCGCGGGCCACGTGCAGCGCGGCGCCGAGCGCGGTGCCCGAGTCCCCCGCGGCCGGCTGCACCCATACGCGCCGGTACGGGCCCTCGGCCGCGATCCGCGCGTTGGCTACGCAGTTCAGCGCCACCCCACCGGCCATGGCGAGGGTGGACGCGCCGCCGGAGGCGTCGTACAGCCAGCGGGCGAGGTCGAGGATCACCTCCTCCAGCCGGGCCTGCACGCTCGCGGCCAGGTCGGCGTGGTCGTCGGTCATCTCCCCGTCGGGCTCGCGGGCCTTGGCGAGGCTGGCCCAGTCGATCCGTTCGACGGTGAAGCCGCCGTCGTCGGTGGTCCGCAGCAGGTCGCGGAGCAGCCCCAGGTGTCGGGGCCGCCCGTACGAGGCGAGCGCCATCACCTTGTACTCGTCGCTGGAGTGCAGGAAGCCCAGGTGGCGGGTCAGGTCCTCGTAGAGCAGCCCGAGCGAGTGTGGAAGCTCCTGCGTACGCAGCGACCGCAGGTGCCCGTCCTCGTACCGGCCGGCCAGGTGGCTGGCCACCTCGCCGCGTCCGTCGAGGACCAGCACGGCGCTGTCGTCGCCCGCGTCCGGCGCGGCCAGTCCCGCGGACGCGGCGTGCGCGACGTGGTGCGGGACGAACCGGACCTTCGCCGGGTCCAGCCCGGGCAGGGCGGCCGCGAGGAACTGCGGAGCCCGGCTGGCGTACTCGACGCGCAGCCAGTCCCACGGGTCACTGATACCGAGGCTCTCCGGGTCACGGCAGAGGGCGGGGTCGAAGGAGTACGCCACCGCGTCGAGGTCGTCGACCCCCACGCCGGCGCTGGCCAGGCACCAGGCGGCCGAGAGCTCGGGCAGCTCCCAGGCCGAGAAGGGGACCGGCCGCTTGCCGTGCTTGCGGCGGCTGAACCGCTCCTCTTCGGCGGCGGCCACCACCCGTCCGTCGACCACCAGGGCGGCCGCGGGGTCGTGAAAGATCGCGTTGATACCGAGGACCCGCATGACACGGGTCCCTACCCCCGACTTCTCCGCCTAACCTGTAGATCATCGACTTCTCCGGCCGAGGCCGTCGAGTGTGGAGATTCGCTGACCGAGGGTGAGTCAGCGATGACGCCGAGCAACCCTCCGTTCCCCCGCGATCTTGCACTTTGTGCCCCAGCAAAAGGAGTGTTTGCCGCAATTCGCGGGCCGAAAGTGCAAGATCGCGGAGGTGGTGGAGGGGTCAGGAGACGGTGATCGCCCCGTCGCCCGCGCGGACGCAGGAGACGGCGCGGGCCGCGGTGGTCGCCGCGCCGCTCAGGCACTGCCCGAGCACCTGGTGCCCGGCCGCGTTGGGGTGCCACGACTCCTGGCAGGTCTGGAAGTAGGTGGCGCAGGTGTTGGCGATCCGCTGTATGGCGATCTTGTCCTTGCCGGACAGGCTGGTCACGAACACGCCGTTCGGCGGGTCGTCCTGCAGCCGGATCGGGGTGGCCAGGGCCCCGGTCGGGCTCGCGGCCGTCTCGCAGAGCCGGGCGCCGTCGAAGGCCCGTTGCACGTTCAGGTAGACCAGGTCGGCGCCGGGGAACTCGGCCGCGAGGGTGTCGCGGGTGGTCTTCACCAGGGTGCCGAGCCCCTGCGAGAAGTGGTGGCCGGGCAGCAGGCTGGCCCGGTGGATCGGGCAGCCGGCCGCGTACCGCTCGGCCCCGAGCGCGCGGAACTTGTCCCGGGTGTCGTCCCGGCTGTCCTCGCTGTGGAAGTTCGGGTGCAGGTCGAACGGCAGCGGGTTCGTGTAGTCCTGGAAGACGATCCGGTGCTGGCCGTCCGCGTCGACCTGGTCGAGCGTGGTCAGCAGCTGGCGTACGGCCGTGACGGTCTCCGCGGTCGCGGCGCTGTACTGGGCCGCGGTGGCCAGGTCGGCGTCGCTGCACGGCTTCTGCTCCACCGGGCCGTTCAGGTACGCCCAGAACTCCCACCAGCCGGTCCAGGCGTCGGCGATGAAGCGGTTGGCGCAGGTCTCGGCGACGTCGCCGAAGGTGAACGAGCTGTTGTTCGAGCCGAGCCCGACCAGGACGAGGTCGATGTCGTGCGTCTGCGCCACCGCGCGCAGTTGGTCGAGCTGCGCGGCCACCTGCCGACCCTTGGTGCGTGCGGCCGACGCCGTGGCGATGTCGTGCGGCTGGCCGCCCGAGCAGGCCAGGTTGAACCGGGCCTGGATGCCCGGCAGGTTCGCCCGGTGCAGCGAGGCGTTGGCCGAGCGGTGGCAGAAGTAGGCGTTGCTGTTCGACGCCGTCCAGCCGGGGAAGCCCTGCGCGACGCCGTTGATGTCGACCACCGGGGCGTACGCCCCGGCGCCCTCGCCGCTCACGAAGCTGTCGCCGAGGGCGACGGCGGCGGTGGGCAGCGCGGCCGAGGCGGGGGCCGCCGGCACGACGGCGGCCGAGAGTGTCGCGGTGGCGACGGCGAGCGCCGCCACCAGGACGGTACGACGGAATCCGGACATGCGCCCTCCATCTGTCGAGGGAAATATGAAAGATCCTCCGAGAGCGCGATCAGATCACCCCGCGGTGACACACGTCAATGCCTGTGCCCGCACCTGTCCCGGTGATCAAGAGGTTCGCGTCAGGATCGGCGCGTCCGCCGACGCAAACCTCTTGATCACCCGGCGCAGGCCGCGCGAGGTGCGTGGGCGGGGTGCGGGGGTCAGGCGGGGCGGTGGAACTCGGCGCGCCAGCGCAGGACGGCGGACGCGTCCCGGAGCGCCTCGACGTCGACCGGGGCCAGGCCGTCCCCGGCGAAGGAGTCGATCTCCGTACGGGTCAGCGGCCACGGCGGCGCGGCCGGCGGGGCCTCGGCCTCGTCCCGGCCGGCGGCGATGACCAGCAGCGTGCCGCCCGGGGCGACCGGCTCGCCGACCGCGCCGAACGCGGCCACGCGCACCTCCGGTGGCAGGGCCTGCACGTTCATGCTCTCCAGCACGAGATCGAAGCCGCGCCGCCAGGCGGCGGGCGGGTCGAGCAGGTCGGCCACCCGGTAGTCGACCGGCGAGTCGGGGTGGCGCTCCCGGGCCACCCGTACGGCGGTGGGCGAGATGTCGAAGGCCGTGGTGGTGAAGCCGAGCCGGGCCAGGTACTCGGCGTCACGGCCGTAGCCGCAGCCCACGACGAGCGCGCGCCGGCCCGCGCCGGTCAACTCCCGGGCCGTCGCCCACTCGACGAGCAGGCCGTGCGGCGACCCGCGGTCCCAGGGAACGTCGGCCTCGCCCCGCTCGGCCTCGGTGTAGAGGCGCTCGAACCAGCCGGTCGGGTCACCGGCCCGCAAGGACTCCGCCGACAGTCGCGCGGTCGCCTCGTCCTCGCCCACATGCCCTCCCCGGCCGTCGCCACCCTGACCGGTGAGACTACTGCGCCCACTCCGGCCCCACCGGCCCCGCAGGTCTCAACGACCCCGAAGGTCCCACTGCCCCGCGCGTTCCACCCGGCCCGGCCGTACCATGCCGATCATGAGATCGGCGGGAGCGGGCCGTCCCGCGCCGCCGACCTCGGGAAACACGACGCCGGCACACCGGGGCGCCCGGCGCGTCCGGGGCGGCCGCGGAATCCGGGGCCGCCACCGGGCGTTGGACCGCCGGGCGCCGCGTACGGCACCGGGCACGCCCCGCCGTCGCCGCCGCCGCGTCAGCGCGGCGGGTCGCGCGGGCTTGTCGGGGCATCCGGCTAGGCTCGCTGCGGCGCGCCGGGCCGGCGCAGCGAGCCGGTGAGCGGCACCACACCGCCGAGACCTGGGAGTACGACCCGTTGACCGCAGAGCCTGAGACCCTGTACGGGGCCGACGACCTCACGCACCTGGAGGGGCTGGACGCCGTCCGCAAGCGGCCCGGCATGTACATCGGCTCCACCGACAGCCGTGGCGTGGGTCACCTCGTCAACGAGATCCTCGACAACTCCACGGACGAGGGTGTCGCGGGTCACGCCAGCCTTGTCGAGGTGACGCTGCACGCCGACGGATCGGTCCAGGTCGACGACGACGGCCGAGGAATCCCCACGGACGTGCACGCCCGTTCCGGTCTCTCCGGGGTCGAGCTGGTGCTCACGCGACTGCACGCGGGCGGCAAGTTCGGCGGCTCGGGCTACAAGACCTCGGGCGGCCTGCACGGCGTGGGGGCCTCCGCGGTCAACGCGCTCTCCCGCCGGTTCGACGTGACCGTCCGCCGGGGTGGCAAGGTCCACGCGATGTCCTTCCGGCACGGGGTCCCGGGAGTCTTCGACGGCGACGGCCCCGAGGCGCCGTTCACCGCGGGCCCCGGCCTGCAGATCGTCGGCGCCATGAAGCGCCGCCAGCCGACCGGCACGTCGATCCGCTGGTGGCACGACCCGCGCTACTTCGAGACCGGCGCGAAGCTCGACGTCGAGGCGGTCCGGCTCAAGCTGCGCAACACCGCGTTCCTCGTCCCCGGCGTCACCTACCAGCTCCGGGACGAGACCGGGGAGACGCCCGTCGAGGAGACGTTCCACTTCCCCAACGGGCTCACCGACATGGTGGAGTTCATCGCCCCGGCCGGCGACCGGCCGGTCTCCGGCATGCTGCTCGTCACCGGCGAGGGCACGTACCGGGAGAACGCCGCCGACGCCAACGGCGTCATGCAGTCCAACGTGCAGCGACGGGCCGAGGTCGAGATCGCCTTCCGCTGGGGCACCGGCTACGAGCGCACCGTCGAGTGCTTCACGAACACCATCCGCAACGCACACGGCGGCACCCACCGCAAGGGCTTCGAGCGGGCCCTGGCCCGCACCCTGGCCGACGCCGCGCGTAACACCCGCGGCCTGCTGAAGGCCAAGGAGGAAGCGCCCACCCTGGACGACGTCCTGGAGGGCATGACCGCGGTCGTGCACGTGCGGATCCCCGAGCCGCAGTTCACCTCGCAGACGAAGGACGAGCTGTCCACCGCCGGCATCACGAAGGTGGTGCAGGGCCTGGTCGAGCAGCACCTGAAATCCTGGCTGGACGACCGGAAGACCCGGGCCGAGGCGCGCACGGTCCTGCAGAAGATCGTCGACGCGGCCCGCGTCCGGCTCACCCAGAAGCAGCAGAAGGACGCCGCCCGCCGCAAGACCGCGCTGGAGGGCGCGTCGATGCCGGCGAAGCTGGTCGACTGCCGGGCCACCGGCATCGACCGCAGCGAGCTGTTCATCGTGGAGGGTGACAGCGCGCTGGGCACGAGCCGGATGGCCCGCTCGTCGGAGTACCAGGCGCTGCTGCCGATCCGAGGCAAGATCCTCAACGTGCAGAAGGCGAACCTCCAGCAGGTTCTCGACAACGCCGAGTGCGCGGCGATCGTCCAGGTGCTGGGGGCGGGCTCCGGGCGTACCTTCGACCTGTCGGCGCTGCGTTACGGGCGCGTCCTCATCATGGCCGACGCCGATGTGGACGGCGCCCACATCCGCACTCTGCTCATCACGCTGTTCGCCCGCTACATGCGCCCGTTGATCGAGGCCGGCCGGCTCTACGCCGCGATGCCGCCGCTGCACAAGATCACCACGAAGGGCCGTAACCCGCAGACGATCTACACCTACACGCAGGCCGAGATGGAGGCCACGGTCCGCCGGTTGGAGAAGTCCGGCAAGCAGATCGTTACACCCATCCCGCGCTTCAAGGGCCTCGGCGAGATGGACGCCGACGAGCTCTGGGAGACCACCATGAACCCGGCCACCCGCGCCGTCCGGCGGATCACCCTGGACGACGTCGACGCCGCCGAGCAGATCCTCGACCTGCTCATGGGTGAGAAGGTGGAGCCCCGCCGCAACTGGCTGATCGACTCCGCCGACCGGGTCGACCGCGAGGCGATCGACGCATGAGCGGTCGACGCACGAGCGCCGGGTCCGTCCGAGGGGAAAGCTGAGCATGGCACGCCGCAAGGAAACGAAGGTCGACCTCTCCACGTTCGACCAGGCCGGCGCGCGGGTCTTCGACAACCCGCTGGTCACCGAGGTGTCCGACTCCTACCTGGAGTACGCCTTCTCGGTCATCCACTCCCGCGCCCTGCCCGACGCCCGCGACGGGCTCAAGCCCGTGCACCGGCGCATCCTCTGGTCGATGTACGAGCAGGGGCACCGCCCCGACCGGGGGCACGTGAAGTCCGCCCGGATCGTCGGCGACGTGATGGGTAAGTACCACCCGCACGGCGACGCGGCCATCTACGACGCGATGGTGCGCCTGGCTCAGGACTTCTCGCTCAACGTCCCGCTCATCGACGGGCACGGCAACTTCGGCAGCCCGGACGACGGCCCGGCGGCGGCGCGCTACACCGAGGCGCGGATGTCCCGCGAGGCGATGCTGCTCGTGGGCGAGCTGGGCGAGGAGACCGTCGACCTCGAACCGAACTACGACGGCTCGCTGACCCAGCCCACCGTGCTGCCGGCGGCCTTCCCCAACCTGCTGGTCAACGGCGCGTCCGGCATCGCGGTGGGCATGGCCACCAACATGATCCCGCACAACCTCGGCGAGGTCGTCCAGGCGGCCCGCTGGCTGATCAATCACCCGGACGCGTCGCTCGACAAGCTCATGGAGTTCGTGCCGGGCCCCGACCTGCCCACCGGCGGCATGCTCCTCGGCCTCGACGAGGTGCGCCGCGCGTACGAGACGGGCCGGGGTGTGGTCCGCATGCGCGCCAAGGTGGAGATCGGCCCGGTGGAGGGCAGCCGCGGCCGGCAGGCGATCACCGTCGTCGAGCTGCCGTACGGCGTGGGCGCCGAGAAGGTCATCGCGGCGATCACCAACGAGGTCACGAAGACCAAGCGGCTCACCGGCATCGCCGACGTGAAGGACCTCACCGACCGCGAGAGCGGCACCCGGCTCGTCGTCGAGTGCAAGGTCGGGGTCAACCCGCAGGCGCTGCTGGCCGACCTCTACCGGCTCACCCCGCTGGAGCAGTCGTTCGGCGTCAACAACCTCGTGCTGGTCGACGGGCAGCCGCAGACGCTGGGGCTGAAGGCGCTGCTGGAGGTCTTCCTGTCCCACCGCTACGAGGTGGTGACCCGGCGCACGTCGTACCGGCGGCGCAAGCGGGAGGAGCGGCTGCACCTGGTCGACGGCCTGCTGATCGCGCTGCTCGACATCGACAAGGTGGTCCGGCTCATCCGGGGCAGCGAGGACGCGCAGTCGGCCAAGGACGCGCTGATGCGGCGGTTCAAGCTCTCCGAGATCCAGGCGACCTACATCCTGGACACGCCCCTGCGCCGGCTCACGAAGTACGACCGGTTGGAGCTGGAGGCCGAGCAGGAGAAGCTGCGCGCCGAGATCGCCGAGCTGTCGAAGATCCTCGACGACCCGAAGGTGCTCAAGAAGGTCGTCTCCGACGAGCTGGCCGCCGTGGTGAAGCAGTTCGGCGCGCCGCGCCGCACCACGCTGGTCGACGGTGACCTCAAGGAGGTGCTGGCCGCGTCCGCGCCGGCCGGCCCGCTGGAGGTGGCCGACGACCCGTGCCAGGTCATCCTGTCCGCGACCGGCCTGGTGGCGCGTACGGCCGCCGAGTCGGAGGAGACCGCCGAGGGGCGGCGCCGCAACGGCCGCGTGAAGCACGACGTCGTACGGGCGGTCGTGCACTCCACGGCCCGGGGTCGGGTGCTGCTGGTGACGAGCGCCGGCCGGGCGTTCAAGATCGACGTACTGCCACTGCCGGTGCTGCCCGAGCAGGCCGGCACGCTGTCGCTGCGCGGCGGCATGTCGGCCGCCGAGCTGGTGCCGCTGGAGCCGGGGGAGACCGTGGTGGGCCTGGCGCCGCTGGGCCCGGGCGCGGAGGGTTCGCCGGGGCTGGCGCTCGGCACCCGCCAGGGTGTCGTCAAGGTCTGCGCGCCGGAGTGGCCGGTACGCGCCGACGAGTTCGAGGTGATCGGCCTGCGTGAGGGCGACGAGGTGGTCGGGGCGACCTGGCTGACCGACGGCGCCGATGCGTTGACGTTCATCACCTCCGAGGCTCAGTTGCTGCGGTTCCCCGCCAACCTGGTGCGTCCGCAGGGCCTGCGGGGTGGCGGCATGGCCGGCATCAACCTGACGGCCGGTGCGCAGGTGGTCTTCTTCGGGGCGGTCCGCACGGGCGACCCGTCGCACGGTGAGCCGATGGTGGTCACCTCGACCGGCGCCACCGTCAAGGTGACCCCGTTCGGGGCGTACCCGGCGAAGGGGCGCGCGACCGCCGGTGTGCGGGCCCAGCGTTTCCTCAAGGGCGAGACCGACGTGGTGGTCGCCTGGGTCGGGCCGCGGCCGGTCGGCTCCACGGCGACGGGTGAGCCGGTCGAGCTGCCCGCCGCGGATCCGCGCCGGGACGGTTCCGGCTTCGCCGTGATGCTCGGCCCGACCGTGGTCGGCCACCTGATCGAACGCGACTGACCCGCAGGAACGGCGCCCCGGACCGACCGGTCCGGGGCGCCGTGCCTGTGCCGCCGCCCCCCGACCCCGGTTCCGTGCACGGTTGATCATGAAGTTATTGCGCCGACACGCCGGTCGGGAGGGCAATAACTTCATGATCAACCCGTGAGGACGGGTGCGGGGTGACGGCGGGCGCGGATGGGGTGGGTCAGAGTTCGGGTTCGGGGCCTCGACGGGACTCGGCGGTCGTGCCGCGGAGGCGGGCGACCAGGCGCATGCCGTGGTAGATCACCAGGGCGGCGGCCGTCCCGAGGGCGATGCCGTTGAAGGAGAGGTCACCGGCCGTCAGGGTGTAGTTAGCTGCGCCGACGATCACCGCGACGGCGGCGGTCATGAGGTTCACCGGGTCGTGGAAGTCCACCCGGTTCTCGATCCAGATCCGGGCGCCCAGGATGGCGATCAGCCCGTAGAGCGCGGTGGTCGCGCCGCCCAGCACGCCGGCCGGCACGGTGAGGATCAGCGCACCGAACTTCGGGCTGAGCCCGAGCAGCACCGCCGCGAACCCGGCGATCCAGTACGCGGCCGTGGAGTAGACGCGGGTCGCCGCCATCACGCCGATGTTCTCCGCGTACGTGGTGGTGCCCGAGCCGCCGCCCGTGCCCGCGAGGACGGTGGCGAGGCCGTCGCCGAGGAAGGCGCGGCCCATGTCCCGGTCGAGGTTGCGCCCCGTCATCGCGGCGACCGCCTTGACGTGCCCGGCGTTCTCGGCGATCAGCACGAGGATCACCGGAATGACCAGCACCACGGCGCGCAGGCTGAACGTCGGCGCGTGGAAGTCGGGCAGCCCGACCCACGCGGCCTCCCGCAGCCCGGTGACCGCTGCCGGGTCCAGGTCGCCGAGGAGAGCGGCCAGCAGCCAGCCGACGAGGACGCCGAGGAGGATCGACAGCCGGGCCAGGAAGCCGCGGAAGGCCACCGTCGCGAGCAGGATCGCGGCGAGGGTGACCACGGCGATCAGCGGCTGGGCCAGCACGCCGGTGCCGCTGCCGCCGCCGTCCCAGGCCACCGGCGCCAAGTTGAGCCCGATGAGCGCCACGATGGCGCCGGTGACCACGGGCGGCATCAGCGCGTCGATCCAGCGGGAGCCGGCGAGCTGCACCACCAGGCCGACCAGCGCCAGCGCCACGCCGGCCACGAGGATGCCGCCGAGCGCCGGGCCGATGTCCCCACCGGCCTTCGCGGCCAGCACCGGGGCGATGAACGCGAACGACGAGCCGAGGTACGACGGCAGCCGGTTGCCGGTGATGAGCAGGAACAGCAGCGTGCCCAGCCCGGAGAAGAAGAGCGTGGTGGCCGGCGGGAAGCCGGTGATCAGCGGCACGGTGAACGTGGCGCCGAACATCGCGACCACGTGCTGCACACCGACGCCGACGGTGCGCGGCCAGGAGAGCCGTTCGTCCGGGTGGACCACGTCGCCGGGGCGTACGGATCGTCCGTCGCCGTGCAGGGACCAGGGTGACCGCCGGGACGGTCCGGTGGAGGTCTGGGTCATGGCGCGCCCTTCGCGTCAGAGGGATGACGGGGGCGGTATCGACCCTGAGCGTGGT
This sequence comes from Micromonospora costi, assembly GCF_003626655.1. Classification (GTDB taxonomy): domain Bacteria; phylum Actinomycetota; class Actinomycetes; order Mycobacteriales; family Micromonosporaceae; genus Micromonospora; species Micromonospora costi. The sequence goes on along the minus strand of NZ_RBAN01000001.1, from coordinate 386,644 downwards.
TTGTAGCACGGCCCCGGGGAGCGCCGGTGCCCCCGCCCCCGCGATCTTGCACTTTCCGCCCCGGCATTTCCGGCAAAAAACGCAGAACAGGGGCCCAAACTGCAAGATCGCGGAGAGAAACGAGCGGCGCGCGCGGGGTCAGGCCACGTTGATCGGGCGGAACTGGACGCTCACCCGGGGGCCTGTGGCGCGGGTTGTCTTCGGGACGGCGTGCTCCCAGGTGCGCTGGCAGGAGCCACCCATCACGATGAGGTCGCCGTGCCCGAGCGGGAAACGCAGGCTCTCGCCGCCGCCGCGCGGGCGCAGCAGCAGCGGCCGGGGCGCTCCGAAGGAGACGATCGCGACCATCGTGTCGGTGTGGGCAGACCGGCCGATCGTGTCGCCGTGCCAGGCCACGCTGTCGCGGCCCGTGCGGTAGAGGCACATGCCCGCGGTCACGAACGGCTCACCCAGCTCGGCGGCGTAGTGCCGGGTGAGCGCCTCCCGCGCCGCGGTGAGCACCGGGTGCGGCAGCTCGCGGGCGCCGTCGTACCAGCAGAGCAGCCTCGGCACGTCGACCTCGGCGTCGTACATCGTGCGGCGCTCGGCCCGCCACGGCACGTCGCGGAGCAGGACGTCGAGCACCTGGTCGGAGCCCCGCACCCAGCCGGGCAGGTGGTCGACCCAGGCGCCCCGGGTGAGCACGTGGCGGCGCGGGGACAGGGGCCCCAGCGACGGGCCGGCGTCGGTCAGGTCGAGCATCGACGGCTGGTAGGCGGCCTGCGTCATGAGCCCACCCTAGCAGCACTTTCGTACACCCGTACGACCGGTGTTTTCAGCGGGTCAGCGTGGCCGCGCGCAGTGCCTCGAACACGGCGTCCGCCACCCGGGCGCGACCCCGCCCGTCCACGGCGGCCCAGGCGCGCGCCGACAGCCCGGCGCGCCGCTCGGGCGAGGAGAGCAGGCCGTGCAGGGTCCGCGCGGCGGCCGCCCGGGCCGTCCGCCCGGCCATCCCGCCGGCCGCCAGCTCCGGCAGCTCGCCCAGCCCGGCGACCAGGCCGTGCCGCACGACCCGGTGGTACGACTCGCGCTGGTTGTCGACCACGCAGACGAGCGCGGCCGGGGCGCCCAGGCAGCAGAGTTCCCAGGTGGAGGTGCCGGCGGCGCTCACCACGAGGTCCGCCTCGGCGATCAGCGCGGGCAGCCGGTCGGTGGGCGGCACCGGGCGCAGCACCTGCCCGCGACCCGGGCTGACGTCCTCCAGCTCCGCCTCGATCTCGGGGCGGCCCACGACGACGGTCAGCTCCATCGGGTGCCCGGTCGCGAACAGCACCCGCGCCAGCACCGGCGCGGCGCCGACCGCGTCGGTGCCGCCGAAGAACGCGAGCACCCGGGGACGCCCGGCCGGCGTCGGGGGCCGGGGCGCCGGCGGCCGGGCGGCCACCACCGAGTCGCGCAGCAGGGCGTACGCGGACCCGGCGAGCAGCCGCGACGCGGGCGCGTCGATCTCGGTGCCGAAGTTCTGGTCGACGTACACGTCGGCGTCCTGGCCCCGGGTGTCGTCGTCCACGACGGCGAGCGTGACCACGCCGGCGGCACGCAGCGCGCCCGCACCGGCCGGGTCCAGCTCGTACGAGTCGAGGACCATGACGTCCAGGCGGTGCCGGCGGGCGGTCTCGACCAGCTCGGCTGGGGTCTCCGGACCGGGGTGCAGCGGGATGCCGCGCGCCGCGAGCTGTGCGGCCGCCCAGCCCACCGACTCGACGGAGCCGAACATCTCGACCTGGGCGCCACGGGCCAGGAACTCCTCGCCGAGCGCCAGCGAACGGACGAGGTGGCCGACCCCGCGCCGGGGCCCGGCGTCGCAGCGCAGGCCCACCCGGACCGTGCTCAGGACTCCTCCAGTTGCTTCTGCCGGACGTCGGCGTTGAGCGCGCGCAGCGCCGGCTGCCCGTCGAGCCAGTCGGCGAGCTTGGCCAGCGGCACGCTCACGTCGCCGAAGTGGTCCACGACGGCCCGCACCAGGTTCCAGTCCTGCTCGGTGTCGAGCGTGAGCCGCAGCCCCGAGCGGTCCGGGGTGAGGGTCACCCCGAGCACCCGGAACAGCTCCGGGTGGCTGTACGCGTACGACGTGACGTGCACCCGGTGGTGGTCGGTGGCGAGCCGGTCGAGGGTGCGCAGCGCCTCGGCCCGGATGATCTCCACGTCGAGGCCGCGCGGCAGCGTACGCGCGATGGACGTGCTCGCGTAGTCGAGCCCCGGCACCGCCCGGTAGACCGACGCCACGAGCGTGATGATCTCCGGGTCGAGCAGCGGGCAGTCGGCCGTGAAGCGCATGACCGCGTCACCGGGGTGCGCGTCCAGCGCGCCGACGAACCGGCTCAGCACGTCGTCCACCGGGCCCCGGTGGCACGGGACGCCGAGCCGCTCACACTCCACGGCCACCGCGTCGTCGACCGCGTCGGTGCTGGTCGCCACCACCAGGTCGGCGAGCTGACCGCTGTCCCGCGCGGCCCGGACGACGCGGCCGAGCACGCTGCGGCCGGCGAGCGGGCGCAGTACCTTGCCCGGCAGCCGGGACGAGCCCATCCGGGCCTGGACGATTCCCACGATCCGCATCAGCGGCACCTCCGCGCGGTCACGGCTGCTCCTTCTTCGGCGCGAGGACGTCGCGCGCACGGCGCTTGGCCGCCCGGGCGCCCCGCTTCGCCAGACGGGCCGGCGTGACGGCGAGCCGGCCGACCCGGTAACTGAGCGACCCGCTCAGCAGGTTGATGGTGGCCTCGGCCCGGCGCAGCGCCCTCTCCCGCGAGGTGAGCAGTTCGTCGGTCCACTTCTGCAGCGCGGCGAGCCGGCTCAGCTCCTCCCGCTGGCGCAGCCAGGCCTCGTGCAGCTGCTGGTAGCTGCGGGGGCCGGCCGGCGGGTCGGTCGGCTCGACGGCCCGCAGCTCGGTCGCGAGGGTCACCCGTCCCTCGGCGTCCAGCCCGCGTACCGCCGCGGTGACGGCGGCCTCGGTCTCCACGGCCGCCGAGACGGTGGCCCGGTCCAGGTCGTGCCCGGCGAGGCCGCCGAGCACCACGGTGAGGCCCGCGACGTCCAGCGTGGACGGCCACGGGTGGGCGTAGCCGCCCGTGAGCAGCGCCGCGGCGAACCGCCACAGGCCGCGGGCGAGCACGACGTCGCGGGCGATCGGCTCGGTGGCGCGCCAGCTCGCGTCGAGCAGCGCGTACCGGCCGTCGGCGACCACCAGGTTGTCGGCGCCGGCCAGCGCCGCCGCGTCGGCAAGCCGGTCGTCCGCGTCGGCCTGCCCGGCCAGCCAGTCCGCGTACCCGCGCAGCAGCCCGCGCAGCGCGTCGAGGTCGCGGCGCACGGCCGCGTCGAGGAGCAGGGTGCGCAGCAGGCGACCCGGTGGCACCGGCTGCCCGTCGAGCGCGGCCAGGTCCCGGTACGCCAGCTCCCGGCTCGCGAACGGCGCGGTCGGCGACCCGCCCCGGTCGGCGGACGCGGTGACCCGCCACCGCCAGCCCTGGGGGCCGTCGACGATCTCGACCACCTCGGCGCCGGGCGGACCGGTCTGCACCAGCGCGACCGGCAGGTCCTCCGGCGTCCCGGTGACGCCGGCCGGCGCCCGGCGGGCCAGCGCCAGCCAGCCGGGGGCCAGCGCGGCGGCCTGCCCCGCGTACAGGGCGTCGACGGCCAGCCGGGCCGGGTCCTGGAGCACGGACTCGCGCGGGTCGCGGCCGGCGCAGGCGCCGTGCAGCACGGCGTCGAGGAGCCCGGAGGTGGTGCGCCGCTCCAGGGCTCCGGCGTCGACGAGGACGGTCGCCCCCGCGTCCGGGTACGCGGCGAAACAGGCGGCCGGCTCCAGTCCCGCGGCGGCCAGGCGGTCGTCCAGCTGCGCCCGGTTCGCCGGGTGGCCGGCGTCCAGCACGCCGGAGATGGTCCAGGCGGCGTCGTCGCGGCGGGCGTACCAGGGGGTGGTGTCGACCAGCCGCCCCAGCCCCAGCGGGTTGTCCACGCGCAGCAGCAGGGCGCCGCCGGGGCGCAGCGCGCCGGCCAGCCGGGCGAGCACGCCGTCCCAGCCGAGGCGCGCGCCCTCCACCGACTCGACCGCGGCCAGGCCGGCTCCGGCGACCACCACGTCGAACAGCTCGCCGTCGGGCAGGCCGGCCGGGCCGCCCACCAGCACTCGGGCGGTGCGGTCGGCCAGCGCCACGGCGTCGGGGTAGCTGCGCAGCAGGCAGGTCACCTCGGCGTGCGCGAGCCGGTCGAGCAGCGCCGGGTCGTGCGGCCCGGCCAGCAGCACGCGGGAGCCGGGCGGCGCGATCCGGGCCGCCAGCGCGGCCAGCGGGCCACCGTCGGCCAGCCGCTTCTCCGGCAGGTCGGACCAGGTCAGCATCTCCCCGCCCGGCAGTTCGATCCGGTCGGCGGGCGCCGTCTCAGTGGTCAACTCGTCCCTCCTGGCGGTTCGCCCACCCGAGCAGCTCACGCAGCTCGGCGGGTGTGCAGCGGTGGTCGGTGCCCAACTCGGCGCGGGCGAGCGCCACGGCGGTCGGCAGGTCGACCGACTCGCCGTGCAGCTCCGGCCACTGGCGGCGTACCCGGGCGGTCCCGCCGAACGTCGGGTCCTCGTTGGCGAGCACCATCGGGTCGCCGTACACCGCCGGTTCGCACCCCGCGGCGATGCCGTAGAAGATGGCGCTGGTGAGGCGGTTCGACGCCACCCGCTTGTGCCGGCGCAGCTCGGTGAGCTGCTTGTCGAGGAAGTGCGGGTCGGTGTCCTTCCACCAGTGCCCGCGGTAGCCGTGGCAGATCACCCGGAAGCCCGCGTTCTCGTAGAGCCGCCGCACCTTGCGCATGCCGTACTCGTGCCAGTAGAGGCACACGGTCACCGGGCCGGGCTCGGTGTCCCGGATCCGGGCGATCAGCTCCTTGTGGTCGCCGCGGACGTGCTGCCCCTCCCACCCGTGGAACGGGTACCAGATGGTGCCCTCCCGCTCCGACTCCGGCGGGTCCTGCGGGCGCATGGCCAGCAGGTACACGAACGGCGCGCCGATGACCACCACGTTGCGCCGCCCCACCGACCAGGCGCGCCGGCGGGTCTGCTCCGACCAGAGCAGGCTCGGGGTCCGGTCGGCGTACGGGTGGCCGGGGGCCAGGCCGTCGCCGATGTTCCAGCCGTGCTGGACGTACCCGTTGATCCGCGGCGGGTGCCCCTCGCCCAGGCCCGCGTAGCGGGCGAGGACGTGGGCGTGCCCGTAGAAGTGGTTGGCGTGGTGCATCAGCGTCCCATCAGGCGACGGCGGACGCGGGACGTCCGCGCAGCGCCGCACCGAGCGCGTCGATGACGCGGTCCTGGTCGGCGTCGCTCAACGTCGGGTAGAGCGGCAGCGAGAGCTGCTGAGTGTAGAACGATTCGGCCACCGGACAGGACCCGCGCCGGTAACCCAGGTCCGCGAAGGCCGGGTGCCAGTGCACGGGGATGTAGTTCACCTGCACGCCGATGCCGGCCGCCCGCATCGCGTCGTAGACCTCGCGACGACGCCCGTCGAGCACCCGGATCGGGTAGAGGTGCCAGGCCGGCTCGGCCCAGGAGCGGCGGCCCGGGGTGAGCACGCCGTCCAGGCCGGCCAACGCCTCGTCGTAGCGGGCCACCAGTTCGGCCCGGCGGGCCAGGAAGGCGTCGAGCCGGCGCAGCTGGGCGCGGCCGAGCGCGCAGAGCACGTCCGGCAGCCGGTAGTTCAGCCCGAACTCGTGCACCTCCTGGTGCCAACCGCCCTCGTCCGGCCAGCGCTGCTCGGCGCGGTCGCGGACGAGCCCGATGTTGCGGAACCGCCGGGCCCGCTCGAGCAGACCCGGATCCGGTGCGGCGACCGCCCCGCCCTCGCCGGTGGTGAGGTGCTTGGTCGGGAAGAACGAGAACGTGGTGAGGTCGGCGAGCGTACCGACCGGCCGGCCGCGGTACGTCGCGCCGATCGAGTGCGCGGCGTCGGCCAGCAGCAGCGCGTCCGACCCCCGCAGCGCCGCGCGTAGCGCGTCGTAGTCCGCGGGGTGACCGGCGTAGTCCACGGCCGAGACCACCTTCGTGCGGGAGGTGGTCGCGGCGGCCGCGGCCGCCGGGTCGAGGGTGAAGGTCTCCTCCTCGACGTCGGCGAAGACGATCTTCGCGCCGAGCAGCGCCGCGCTGCTGGCCGTCGCCACGAACGTCATCGGCGGGACGATCACCTCGTCGCCCGGGCCCACGCCGGCCGCCGCGTACGCCACGTGCAGCGCTGCGGTGCCGTTCGAGACCGAGGCGCAGCCCACCCCGCCGGTCCACTTCGCCAGGTCGGCCTCGAAGCCCTCGACCTGCGGGCCGGTGGTGAGCCAGTCGGTGCGCAGCACCGCGGCGACCGCCTCGATGTCCTCCTCGGTGACCGTCTGGCGGCCGTACGGGAGCATCGCCATCACGCGGTGATGCCGAGCATGGTGCGCAGCTGCTCGACGGTGAGCCACTCGTCGTTGGTGTCCGACTGGTACGCGAAGCCGTCCGGCACCGCCTCGCAGCCGGCCGGCGGCTCGTAGCCCCACCCGGCGATGGTCGGCTGAACGATGAACCGGTCCTGGGCGCGCAGCGTCCGGCGGCTGTCGTCCGGCGCGATCATCTCCTCGTGCAGCTTCTCGCCCGGCCGGATGCCGATCTCGTGCGTGGTGGCGTCCGGGGCGACCGCCTCGACCAGGTCGAGGATCCGCATGCTGGGGATGCGGGGCACGAACAGCTCGCCGCCGCGCATCTGGTCGAACGAGTCCATGACGAACTGCACGGCCTGGTCCAGCGTGATCCAGAAACGGGTCATCCGCTTGTCGGTGATCGGCAGGCTCTTGCCCTCCGCGGCCAGCCGACGGAACAGGGGGACCACGGAGCCGCGGCTGCCCACGACGTTGCCGTAGCGCACCACGGCGAACCGGGTCGGGTGGTGGGCGGCGTAGTGGTTGGCGGAGACGAACAGCTTGTCGCCGACGAGCTTGGTGGCGCCGTACAGGTTGATCGGGCTGGACGCCTTGTCGGTGGAGAGCGCGATGACCTTCTTCACGCCCGCGTCGATCGCCGCGTCCACCACGTTCTGTGAGCCCGTGATGTTGGTGGCGATGAACTCCGACGGGTTGTACTCGGCCGTGTCCACCTGCTTGAGTGCGGCGGCGTGCACCACGTGGTCCACCCCGTGCATCGCCCGGGTCAGCCGCGTCCGGTCCCGGATGTCGCCGATGAACCAGCGCAGCCGGGGGTCGTCGCCGAGTTGCTGGCGCAGCTCGTACTGCTTGAGTTCGTCGCGGGAGAACACCACGACCCGGGCCGGGTCGGCCTCGTTGAGGATGTGCCGGAGGAAGGTCCTGCCGAAGGAACCCGTTCCGCCGGTGATCAGAATGGACGACCCATTCAACTCACTCAATGTGGTGCTCCCGTGTCCGTGGATGAACCGGCGGCCCTCGGGCGGCCGACCGGTGCGGAACGCTAACCGCGGCGGGTTAACGGGCCGACGCTCGCGGGTGAACCGGAGCCGCTGCTCCCGTGAACGGCGGACACCCGGCAGGCGAACTTCTGTCCGCCGCCCGGCGACGGGCTGACCTGGGCGATCGAGGCCGTTACAGTGACCCGCGCATGCGCGACGGGACGGCCGCCCGGCCCCGGCGCCGCCCGATCCACGCCGTCGGCACCGCACCCCGACCGGCACCCCATCCCCGCAGACCGGCCGTTGCGCCGCGTACGGACAGCGTCCGGCGCCCGGGCGCGGCCGACGACACCAGGAGGCCGCGATGGCATCCGGCACCGACGTGATGGACCGGGCCGCGGCCCCCACCCCGGACACGCCGGCCAGCGGCTCCCCCCGCCACCGCTGGCTCGTGCCGCTGCTGCTGGCCGCCGGCTGGCTGCTGGGCGTGGCCTGGCGGATGTGGCTCGCTCGCCACACGACCCTGCCGATCGCGCACACCGACGAGGACAGCTACCTCAACACGGCCCGCGCGCTGGCCGGCGGGCCGGACGGCTTCAGCAGCGAGAACGAGCTGCTGCGCCGGGTGGGCTACCCCCTGCTGATCTCCCCGGCCTTCCTCGGCGAGCACGACTTCACGACCAGCTACACGCTCGTCAAGCTGATCAACTCGCTGGTGAACGCGGCGCTGTTCCCGCTCGCGTACCTGTTCGCCCGGCGGTTGCTGCGTCTGGACACGGCGCCGGCCCTGCTGGCTGCCGCGGTCGCCGCGACGTTGCCGGCCACCGCCTTCTACGCCGACGTGGCGATGATCGACGCGGTGATGGCCCCGCTCGTGGTGGCCTGGCTGCTCGCCGTGCACCGGTGGATCGAACGGCCCGGCCCCCTCGCCGCGGCGACCGTCGGGCTCCTCGTCGGCGCGTTCCACCTGCTGCACTCCCGCGGGCTGGTGATCGTCGCGGTGCACGTGGGGCTGGTCCTCCTGCTGGTGGTCCGCCGGCGCGTCCGGCCGCGCGCGGCGCTGGCCGCGCTGCTGCCCGTCCTCGCCCTGGCCCTGGTCAACTGGGCCGTCGTCCGGCTGCTCGGCGACCGCGTGTACCTGCTGGGCTCCAACCCGGGCGGCGGCACGGTGCGGGCCGTGGCCTCCGGTCAGGGCCTGGTGCGTCTCGGCGCGGCGGTGGTGACGCAGCTCTGGTACCTCGTGGTGGTCTCCTTCGGCCTGGCCGGCGTCGCCTGGGCCACCGCCGTCCGGGAGCTGCGCCGGCCCGAGCGGGGCCCGGCGATGCGCTGGACGCTGGGCGTCGCGCTCGTGACCACGGTGGGCGTGGCGGCCGGCGCCTCGGTCATCCTCGCGGGCGTCACCGGGAAACCGTCGGACGCCATCTACGCCCGCTACGTGCAGATGCTCGTCCCGTTCTGGGTGCTGGTCGGGCTCGCCGTCGTCCTCACCGGCGGCTACCGGCTGGTGCTGCGCCGGGTCGCCGTGGCGGCGGCCCTGCTCGTCCTCGGCGCGGCTGTCGTCGCCGGCCGGCTCGCGTACGTGGCGAGCCAGGGCCACTACCTGCGCTACGGCGGGTTCAGCGCACCGGACCTGATGGCGCTGACCGGCGGTTGGCGGGAGTTCCGACCCGTGACGGCCGCACTGGTCGGCCTCGCCGGCTGCGCGCTGCTGGTCGCCGCGGCCCGGGTACCCCGGCTGCGGGTGCCCCTGCTCGTGGCGCTCGTGCTGGTGAACGTCGGCTCCCTGCAGGTGATCACCCAGCGGCTGGTGCGGCCCATGGCGGCGTCGACCGCGCCGACGCCGCCGGTGGCCGACCTGGGGATCCGCCCGGGGGAGCGGGTGTACGCCTCGACCGGCGTGTTCTACATCCTCCGGTTCAACCTGAGCCACCAGGTGACCTGGACCGACGTGCGGTGGTTCGACGACAGCCCGCCCGCCACGGCCGACGTGGTCTTCGCGCGGTGGGCGCCCGGCGCGGCGGGCGACTGGAACGGCGCGGCCCACGGCTTCGTCCGTCTCGGCGGCAATCCCCGCCAGCACTGGGCGGCCTGGCGCCGGGGCTGACGGCGCCCATTCCGCAGGCGAATGAACGGCGGGTGTCCGGCCGGTTAATGGTGGCCGGACACCCGTGGAACGATTCCTCGTAATCAGCGCCGGCGGCGATTAGCGCGGTCGAGGGAAATCGGGATGACGGTGATTTCGCGGCCGTCGGAAATCTCCGTCCGTGGCGTTCCCTCCACGAAACGGAACCGGCGGTTCATCTGCCGCACGACGGCGTTGTGGCCGAGCACCTCGCCCTCCAGCCGGTCGAGCCCGAGATCGTCGAACGCGTGGTCGACGGCCTCGCGCATCACCTCCAGCCAGGCCGGCAGCGTCTCGCCCCGCGCGGCCAGCCCGTCGGCGTCCAGGTAGAAACCCCACGAACCGGTGGCCGGCCCGCTCACCCGCAGGTCGAAGAAGGTGACCACGCCGGACGGCACCCCGTCGCGCACGTACACCAGCACGCGCCGCGTCGGGTCCGTCCGCACCACCGCCCACCACCGGGCGTGCTCGTCGGCGGTGATCACGTGGCTGGTCTTGCTGGCCTGCCGGTTGATTTCCTGATTACGCCAGGACAACATCAGGTTAACGTCGTCCCCGGTCGCTTCGCGCAGCACGTTCCTCCCGCTTTCTCCGGTCCCCGCCAATCGTCGGGAGCACCCTACCCGCCACCCCGGGAAATGGGATACGCATTCGTCGGGCTGTACACTCCGCCGCATGAACGAATTGAGTCGCGCGCAGATCCGCGACCTCATGGCGCAGGTGCTCAAGAACCAGGGCAAGGTGCTTCCGGACGACGACGCCGCGGATCTGCGGGAGATCGGCTTCCGGTCCCTGGACTTCTCCGAGCTGGCGCTGCGGGTCGAGGACGAGACGGGCGAGGAGCTCAACTTCGACGCCCCCGGGCTGCGCCGGATCGCCACCGTCGGGGACGTCCTCGACTTCCTCGTCGAGCTCCAGAAGCAGTGACCGTCGGCACGCCCGGGCCCGTCGCGGCGCCGCACCCGGCCCCGGCCGGCACCGGCAACCGGATCGTCGTCGGCGGCGTCGCGCTCACCTGGCAGGACCTGCCGGACCCGGCGCTGAGCGCCCCGAGCGCGGTGCTCGCGCACGGCGCGAGGGACGCCCTCGCGGCGGCCCGCCACCACGCGACGCACGGCACCGAGCTGCTCATCAGCACCGACAGCCGGGTCGACGCCGGCCTGCGGGCCGAGTTGCGCGACGCCGGGTTCACGCTCACCGACCTCGCCGACGGGCAGACGCGCAGCCTCGCGCCGACCCGCCCGCGTGCCGCCGAGCCCGGCCGTCTCTGGCTGCTCACCTCCGGCTCCACCGGCCGCCCGAAGCGGGTCGGCCACACCCTCGGCTCGCTCACCACCGTCCGGGGCGACCAGCCCGCGCGCACCTGGCTCTGCCCGTACGCCCCGGGCACGTACGCCTGGTGGCAGGTGGTCACCCTCTCGCTGACCCAGCCCGGGCAGCACCTCGTGGTGGTCGAACCGGACCAGCTCGACGACTGGCCGGCGCTTGCCGCCGCGCACGGCGTCGACGCCGCCTCCGGCACGCCCACGTTCTGGCGCCGGAGCATCTACGCCGACGCCGCCGCGCTGGCCCGCGTGCCGCTGCGGCAGATCACGCTCGGCGGCGAGCCGGTCGACCAGGCCATCCTCGACCAGCTCCGCGAGCTGTTCCCGGCCGCCCGGATCTCCTGGATCTACGCCTCCTCGGAGGTGGGCGCCTCGATCGTGGTGCACGACGGCCGCGCCGGGTTCCCGGTGGAGTGGCTCGACCGGCCGGCGCCGGGCCGCCCGACGCTCAGCGTGCGGGACGACGAGCTCGTGATCACCTCCCCGTACCACGGGGTGGGGCTGGACGGGCCGGTGCGTACCGGCGACCGCGTGCAGGTCGTCGACGACCGGGTGCTGATCACCGGCCGGCTCGACTCCGACGAGATCAACGTCGGCGGGAGCAAGGTCTCCGCCGGCCTGGTGCGCGACGTGCTCACCGCCCACCCCGGCGTCGCCTGGGCGCGGGTGACCGGCCGGCGGGCCCCGGTGCTGGGCCGGATGGTGGTCGCCGAGGTGGTCCCACACCCCACGAGCGCCGGCGACGGCGGCGACCCGCCCGACGAGGCCGCGCTCGTCCGCTGGTGCGCCGACCGCCTCCCCGAGCACGCGGTGCCCCGCCGGATCCGCGTGCTGCCCGAGATCCCCGTCAAGGAGACCCTGAAGAGCGATGTCTGACCGCGTCGAAACCCCGCTCGTCCCGCCCAGCTCCGTGGTGCTCGTCTCCGGCGGCTCGCGCGGGCTCGGGCTGGCCATCGTCACCGACCTGCTCGCGCAGGGCGTCCGGGTGGCGGCCTTCGCCCGTACCGTCACGCCGGAGCTGGAGAAGCTCGCCGCCGAGCACCCCGACCGGGTGCACGTCGGGTCCGTCGACGTGACCGACCTCGCCGCCGCCCAGTCCTTCGTCCGCGAGGTGGAGGAGCGGCTGGGGCCGATCGACGGCGTGGTCAACAACGCCGCCGTGGGGCAGGACTCGCTGCACGTGCACACCGCGAACGCCGACCTCGCCCGGATCATCGAGACCAACCTGACGGCGCCGTTGCAGCTCACCCGCCTGGTGATCCGCCGGATGCTCGGCAAGGGCCTGCGCGGCCGGATCGTCAACATCACGTCGATCTGCGCCCAGCGCGGTTTCCCGGGCCTCGTGGCGTACTCGGCCACCAAGGGCGGCATGGACGCGGCCACCCGGTCGCTCGCGCGGGAGCTGGGGGGTCGGGTGCTGGTGAACGCGGTCGCGCCCGGCTTCTTCGCCTCGGAGATGTCCGCGGTGCTCGGCCCGACCCAGCTCGACCAGATCGTCCGGCGCACCCCGACCGGGCACCTGACCGAGCCCGAGGAGGTCGTGCCGGTGGTCCGGATGCTGCTGCGCGAGCACACCAACATCAACGGCCAGGTCATCGTGGTGGACGGTGCGGCCTCCGTCTGACCCGGACGCGCCGACGCGGTCCCGGCCCGACGCCGGGGCCGCGTCGCCACCGGCCACCCGCGGTGGAATCCGCCCGGTGCCGGCGCTGCTGTCCGCGGCCGAGCGGTACCTGCGGGTCGGCACGCCCGCCGAGCTGGCCGGGGCGGTGACCCGCAGCCACCTGGACGACGGCCGCTGTGTCGGCTGGTACGGGCCGCCCGCCGCCGGCTGGCGGGTGGCCGTCGACGCCGAGCGCGCCGGGGCGCCGGTCCCGCCGGCGCTGGCCCGGCGTTTCGGCACGGCGGACTTCTGGGCCCGGTGGACCCGGGCGGAATCCCTCTGCAAGCTCGCCGACGTGCCGGTCGCGGCCTGGTGGCGCCGGCACGGCCTGAGCATCCCGCCGGACAGCGCCGCGGTCTGGCGTACGGTGCGGCTGGCCGACCTCGTGGTCACCGTCGCCTTCGCGCCGGACGCGCCGGCCCCCGGGCGGCGGCCCGGCCCGTGACGGACCGGCGGGGCGGCACCGAGGTGCGCCCCGCCGATCTCAGCCCCGCGACGGCGGGGCGGCGCTCAGATGAGGTCCCAGGAGAGCGGGGTGCCGCGCGGGACGTCGACGGCGAACGTCCGGCCGAGAACCCGGTCGATCTCCACGGGCGGCAGGCCGCCCGCCGGCCGGATGGACCGTACGTTCCGCTCGGTAACCGGGTCGCCGGCGCGCACGTCCTCGACGACGAACAGCGAACGGCGGAAGCGCAGCCCCTCGCGCTCGGCCGGGGTCGGGCCGATCGCGGTGCCGCCGAGCGCCGAGTACGCCCGCCCCGACTCCTCGACCAGCGCGGTCAGCTCGCCCGGGTTCAGCGAGAAGTCCGAGTCGACCCCGCCGTCGGCGCGGTCGAGGGTCACGTGCTTCTCGATGAAGCAGGCGCCCAGCGCCACCGACGCGACCGCCACCCCGATGCCGGGCGTGTGGTCGGAGAGCCCGACGGGCACGCCGAACGCGTCGGCGAGCACCGGGATCCGGCGCAGGTTGCTGTCCTGGGGCGGTGCCGGGTACGACGCGGTGCAGGCGAGCAGGACGATCCCGCCGGCGCCACCCTCGCGGGCGGTGCGTACCGCGGCGTCGATCTCGGCGACGGTGGCCATCCCCGTGGAGATCACCATCGGCTTGCCGGTGCTGGCCACGAGCCGGATCAGCGGCAGATCCACCAGCTCCGACGAGGCGATCTTGTACGCCGGCGCGTCCAGCGACTCCAGCAGCTCCACGGCGGTCGCGTCGAACGGCGACGAGAAGACCGTGAGGCCGTGCCGCCGGGCCCGCTCGAAGATCGGCTCGTGGAACTCGTACGGGGTGTGCGCCTTCTCGTAGAGCCGGTAGAGGTTCTCCCCGCCCCACAGTTCGTGCCCGCTGGAGATGCGGAACGCCGGGGTGTCGACGTCGATGGTGATCGTGTCCGGCCGGTACGTCTGGAGCTTCAGTGCGTGCGCGCCGCTCGCCGCCACCGCGTCGACGATGGCCAGCGCCCGGTCCAGGTCACCGTTGTGGTTTCCGGACATCTCGGCGACCACGAAGGGTCGCTCACCGGCGCCCACCACGTGCGGGCCGATCTTCATTGTCGCCGTCATACCTCTGCTCACCTGCCTCCGCACCCGGGGTGCGGTCCTGCCGTCGTCGTCCGCCGATTGTGCGCAACGACCTGGAAAACCGAAGCGCCGGGGAACCTCCGGCCCCCGGCGGGATGCTGTCGACCGTCGCGGTCACCCCGCGCCGCGGCCCACCAGCGCGTCCTCGCGCCTGTTGCCCTCCGCACGGTCACCGGCGCCACCGTCGTCGCCGGAGGAGCGGTCGTCCGACCCGCCCGCGGGGGACGCGGGGCCGGCCGACGGACGCCGCAGCCGGCCGGCCACCCGGTGGGCCTGGCGCAGCGCGGCGTACGCGACGTAGTCGTTGCGGCCCACGAGCCGGTGCTTGAGCCCCGCGACGCCGCCCGGCATCGGGTACCCGCCCGCCGGCTGGTAGCGGCGGTAGTGCTCGGCGACCCGCTCGAAGAAGGCCCGCCGCAGGTGCGGGTGCAGCCGGTCGTCGTTGCCCACCACCACGAGGTAGTGGTTCACCATGAGCTGGAACAGCTCGGCGTGCAGGTGCTCGTCCGGGTACCGGCTGCGCACCCACTCCATGAGCCGTTCGTACTGGTCGAAGGCGTCGAAGTGCCGGCCGCTGCGCGTCGAGGTGATGGCGCCCTGCCGGCCCTGCCGGTAGAGGTAGCAGACCCGGTCGAGCACCGAGATCTTCTCCGCGCCGATCAGCAGGGGGTGGCTGAACGGGATGTCCTCGTACCAGCCGGGGTAGAAACGCAGCTCCAGCTCGTCCATGAAGGCGCGGCGGACCACCTTGTTCCAGGCGGTGTGCTGCACCCGCAGCAGCTGCGGCTGGTCGGCCAGGCGGACCACGCCGGACACCCCGCGCAGCAGGTGGCTGCTCGCGTCGACCTCGCGCCGGCCGTCGTCGTGAACCCGGAGGTGGTCGAGCATCAGCACGTCCGGCTCGTGCTGGCGCAGCCGGTCCAGCACCGCGGGCACGGTCCCCGGCGGCAGCCAGTCGTCGCTGTCCACGAACCAGACGTACCGGCCGGTGGCGACGTCGAGGCCGGCGTTGCGGGCCAGGCCCAGGCCGACGTTGGTGGTCAGGTGCACGGTCCGGATCCCGGACCGGCCGGCGGCGTACGACCGCAGCATCTCGCCGCAGCGGTCCGGCGAGGCGTCGTCGACGGCCACCAGCTCGACCGCGTCCGCGTCGCCCGCCGGGATGTCGGCCCGGATCGACTCGAGGCACTGGTAGAGGTACGCCTCGACGCCGTGCACGGGCACGACGATGCTGAGCAGCGGCGGTTGCGACGGCTCCTTGACCACCCCGCCACCTTTGTCGTCCCGGGTGGCCGGCCCTGAAACCTGACATGACCGGGAAAGGTGGAGTCACTGAACACCGGCGGAGCGAAAGGTTAACGGCGCACGTCTGCAAGATGCGGGGGCTGGGGGAACGGCGTACGGGTCGGGCGGTGCCGGTAAGGTGCTTCGATGCGGTTCGCCCGGCTGCGTCCGGGCGCGGCATCGACAGATCTTGAGGAGGAGACCTGGTGCTGGTGACCCTGTGGAGCCCGGCATGACGAGCGCACCCACCCTCGCGTCGGCCGGACGCCCGGCACCCGCCCACCGGCTGCCCTCCCTGACCGGGCTGCGCTGGATCGCCGCGCTGCTGGTCTTCGGGTTCCACGCCGGCACCATGCGCATCATCGCGGAACCCGACTACCAGACCGTGGTGGCCAAGGTCTTCTCCCTCGGCCTGTCGGGCGTGGAGTTCTTCTTCATCCTCAGCGGGTTCGTGCTCGTGTGGTCGGCCCGGCCCGACGACACCCGGTGGCGGTTCTGGCGGCGCCGGTTCGCGAAGATCTGGCCGAACCACGCGCTGCTCTGGGCCCTCGCGCTGCTGGTCGCGTTCTCGTTCGCCGACCCGGTGCGGCTGGGCGTCGCGGTGGAGAACCTCCTCCTGCTCCAGGCGTGGGACCCGCGCGACGGGCACTTCTACAGCGTCAACACGGTGAGCTGGTCGCTGTCCTGCGAGTTCTTCTTCTACCTCTGCCTGCCGCTCGCGCTGCCCCTCGTCCGCCGGGCCCGGCCGTGGATGCTGTACGCCGTCGTCGTCGCGGTGCCGCTGCTGATCCTGGCACTGTGGCCGGCGCAGTCGCTGGTGCCGGAGGCGAGCCGCTGGTGGTTCACCCAGGTCTTCCCGGTGACCCGGTCGCTGGAGTTCTGGATGGGCGTGGCCGCCGCCGAGCTGATGCGACGCGGTCGGTGGCGCGGGCCCGGGCTACTCCCGGCGAGTGTCCTCTTCGTCGGCGTCTGGGTGGCCGCCGCCGGGTGGATCCGCGCCGAGTTCTGGGCCGCGCTGCTGTCCGCCGCGTACCTCCTGGTCATCACGGCGGCGGCCGACGCCGACGTGCGCGGCCGGCGCTCGCCCTGGCGGTCCCGCCCGATGGTCTGGCTCGGCGAGGTCTCGTTCGCCTTCTACCTGGTGCACGTCCTCGTCATGACCACCGTGCTGCGCCTGACCGGCGATTGGGGCGTGGGCCTGCCCGGCTGGCAGGGTCCCGCGGTGGTGCTCGGGTTCCTGCTCGCGAACCTGGTGCTGGCCGGGTTGCTGCACCGCTGGTTCGAGACGCCCATGATGCGTCTGCTGGGCCCGCGCCGGGCCCGCCCGCCCGCCGGGACGGCCGCCCCGGCCTCCGCGATTCCCCGGCCCCGCACCGAGGACGCCCCGGGCCGTCCGGTCCACGTCGACTCCCGCTGAGTCCGTCCACCCTGGTCGGTGCACCGGCGTGGCGATGTCCGACACGCCCGGCATCGATGCGTTCGGGCGGCATCGGCGGTAGCGTGGTTCCGTGCTTCCCGTCGCGCTGACCTGTCCCCTGTGGTGGGTTGCGCGGTGGGCCACGCGCCTGCTGACCAGCCTCGCGCTCCTCGGCTCGCTCGCCCTCGGCGCCGCCGTTCCCGCCGGCGCCGTTCCGGCCGGCGCCGTTCCGGCCGGCGCCGTTCCGGCCGGCGTCGCCCTGTCGTCCGGCGCCGTTCCGCCGTGCGTCGCGGTCCCGGCCCTCGCCGCGACCCCGGCCGTCACCGCTGCGACCCCGGACGTCACCGCCGTGGATCCGGCCGCCGCCGTCGCTCCCGTGGATCCGGCCGCCGAGGCCGGTGTGACCAGCGGGCCACACCGGGCGATCGTCGTCGACGGCCCGGGTCACCGGGCGACGGGTGACGTCGCGGCCGTCGAGGCGGTCGCGTCCGGCGTGGTCGCGCCCACCGGCTCCGGCGCCCTCGCGGCGCGCGAGCCGGGCGCGCCGAAGGCCGCCGGTCCGGCGGCCCGGGCGTCCCGCGCCCCGCCGGTCGTCTGACGCCGGGCGGGAGCGAGTCCCGCCAACCGCGCCCGCCCACCCTGCCCCCGCACCGACCCGGCGCCCCGTGGCCCCGACCACGCTCCCCGCGCCGGCGCTCGTGCGGTTCCCCGCCCCGTCGCGTCCGCTGCCCGTGAGGTGCCGTCATGGAGAAGACCGTCCTCTACCAGTTCCTCGTCGAAGTGCCCCAGGCCGCCGCCATCTGGTCGGGCCTGCTCGTGCTCGCCCTCGTCGTCCTCACCGTCCTGGTCGCCCGCCCCGACCGCGACCGCCCCGAGGACGATCCCTCCCTCCCCGTCGTGCCGACCGACCGGGAACTCGCCGCGGCCGAGGCCGCCGACCAGCGCCGGTACGCCGAGGAGGTGGCCGTCGCGGCGGCCGGCGCCGCCCAGACCGCCCACCGCCGGCGGGAGGAGTGGCTGGCCGCCCAGACCGACCTGGAGCGGGCCTGGGCCGCCTACGACGAGGCGGAGGTCGCCGCGCGGCGGTTCGCCGGGGCGGGCAGCCTGCCCACGCCCCGTACGCCCCGGACGCCCGCCGAGTACGCGGCGCGGGAGCGCCACCTGCACCGTGCCGCGACGGCGGCGCACTGGCGGGGGGAGCTGACCCTGCGTCAGCTGGGCGAGGTGTTCGGGCACCGCAACGGCTGGGATCCCCGGTTGCATCCGGTCGAGCAGGAGGTGCGGCTGGCCCGGGTGGTCCGGGACACGCGGCTGGCCGACTACCGGGCCGCGCAGGAGCGGGAGCGGTCGGCCTGGCGTACCGCCGAACTGGCGGCCGAGGCGGCCCGGACCCTCGCCGCCGAGGCGTACGCGGCCGCGGCGCGGCTCCGGCCCGCCCGCGTCCCGGCGGCCGTGGCCGCCCCGTCGGGCAGCGGCCGGAGGTCACTGGCGCCGCGCTGGCGCCCGGCCCGGGTGGGCTGACCGCCGAATTGTTCGTGAGCCCGGTCACAACGCGGCGGAAACGGGCAGAGGGAACAGTCGACGGCAATTCCCCGGGTGGTCCGGCGCCATTGCCACCGGCCCGTCCGGTTACGTCCTTACAGTTCCACCGGAACCGCTCGTCCCATTGAGTCACGTCAGTTGCCGGACGCCCGGAAAAATTGTTCGACGGAACAGGTTTGAGCAGGTGGGGAGGGGTTGGCAGGGCGGGTACCTACCAGTAATGTCGGCGCGTCCGGTGCGGTAACCGATCGCAGAAGGCGACGCCGCGCCGACCCGCCTAATCGTGATGATCACGAGCCGGGGACCCACGAGCACGTCCGGGGTGAATCCGCGAGCAACGGCCCGCGGTAGGGCGATCTTCCCGCCCGAATCCGTCAGCTAACCCGGTAGGCGGTGTCGGAAGGAGTTCCATCCTCGTGCTGCACGACCCGACCCCTCGGCCGTCCCCGCACCTCCACGGCACCGCAGTGCCCCCGCTCGCACGCCCCGTAGCGGCGAGCTGATCCCGGCACCCGCGTCTCCCCGCCCGGCACCCGGGCGATTCCCCTGAGCGCCCCACCACCCGCGGACCAGGTCCGCGCGGTCCCGCCTGCCCGTTTCCGGGCCGGCGACGGTGCGCCGCTCTCCCCCTGAACCGTGGAGGACCTGTGAAGCACACCCTGAAGCGTCAGCTCCGTCGGCTGGCCACCCAGCGTCCGTACCAGGTCGCCGCCGCCTCCGCCGCGGCCCTGGTGATCGCCACCACCACCGGCGCACTGGTGAGCGCCACCGATGACACCCACAGCGGCCAGGCCTCGGCCGCGGTCGCCGAGCTGCGGAGCGACACGTCCGTCGCCTCCCGGGGCGAGGAGCGGACCACCCCGCCCGCGAGCAGCTCGCCCGAGACCAGCGCTCCCGCGTCGCCGAGCGCGTCGCCTGCCGCCGAGAAGAAGACCGCGGACCCCGACCTCACCCGCAAGCCGGAGGCGCCCAAGCCGCCGGCCACCAAGGTCCTCGACTACGACTACCAGGCGCAGACGACCTACTTCTACTGCGGCCCGGCCGCCACCCGTAACGCGCTCAGCGCCAGCGGGATCGAGCGGAGCCAGGACGCCCTGGCCGCGCAGCTGGGCACCACCGAGATGGGCACCAACTCCGCCGAGGACACCACCCGCGTGCTGAACGCGGTGGTCAAGGGCAGCCCGTACCGCACCCGGATGTTCCCCACCTCGCCCAGCCCGAAGCAGATGGACCAGCTCCAGGCCGACGTGGTCCGGGCCGTCACCGACGGGCGCGGCGTGGTCGCGAACATCGTGGGCGACGCCACGGACATCGACGGCGGCTGGCACTCGTTCCCGGGCGGGCACTACATCGCGGTCGTCGGCTACCGGGACAGCGGCCGCACCGTGAAGATCGCCGACTCGGCGAACCCGGCGGTGCCGTCGTACTGGATCACCACGATCGACCTGGCGAACTGGATGACCACCCGCGGCTACTCCGCCTGACCGACACCACACCCGGGCGCCGGCTCCTCCCCGCGAGGACCGGCGCCCGTGGCATGTCCGGCCGGCGACCGGCCCCGTTCCGCCGATCCGGCGGCGTCCCGGAGCGCCGGACACCACCGGATCGGCGCTCCGGTGTCGCGCCGCGCCGCTCGTGCGCGTCGTCCCTGCATGGCAGACTGCGCGCATGGTCGATGACGCCGGCGGCCGGCCGGTCCTGCTGCTCCTGCACGGCATGGGCGCGACCGGCGACGTCTGGTTGCCCTCGGCGCCGCTGCTGGAGAGCCGCTGGGCCGGGCGATGGTTGGCACCGGACCTGGCCGGCCACGGCTGGGCGCCACCGCTGCCGTCCTACTCGTTCGCCGCGCTCGCCGAGCAGGTGGCCGCCACGCTGACGCCGACCGACCGGCTCGTGGTGCTGGGGCACTCCCTGGGCGGTGTGGTGGGGCTGGCGCTGGCCGCCCGCGCCGGCGGGCTGCCCGTGGCCGCCGTCGTGGGGGTCGGCATCAAGGCCGTGTGGTCCCCGGCGGAGCTGGCCAAGGCGCGCGACCTCGCCGACCGCCCGGTGACCTGGTTCGCCACCCGTGACGAGGCGGCACGCCGCTACCTGCGCGTCTCCGGCCTGGCGGGGCTGCTCGCCCCGGACCATCCGGTGGTCGACGCGGGGCTGCGTCAGGTCGACGGGCGGTGGCGTCTGGCCATGGATCCGACGGCCTTCGCGGTGGGCGAGCCCGCCCTGCCGTCGCTGCTGGCCGCCACCGACGTGCCGGTCCTGCTGGCGCGCGGCGAGCACGACCCGATGGTCACCGACGCGCAGCTCAAGGAGCTGGGCGTGCCGGTGGCCACGCTGCCCGGGCTCGGGCACAACGCCCACGTGGAGGACCCGGAGGCCGTGCTGGAGCTGGTGGACGCGTACCGCTGACCCGGCCGCGTGGGCCGCGGGTCAGGCCGTGGGGGAGAGCGGGGCGGTGTCGGGCTCGACCGGACGGCCGGTACGCGGCGCCACCGGGTTCCACCCCGGCTCCAGCTCGCGCCGGGCCGCGTTCAGGAACGCGTCGGCGTACGACTCGACGGGGAAGTCACCGAGGTAGCGCCGCCGCGTCGCCCAGCGGTCCGGCGCCAGCGGATCCGCGCCGAGCAGCCGGTCGAGCACCTCGTCGAGGTTGGCCATGTCCCGCCGCAGCACGTAGCCCGCGGCGGCCAGCGGGAACCGCTCGGTGAAGGCGTCCCCGTCGCCGAGCATGTCGGTCACCGCGAACGGCTTGCTGGAGTAGAGGTAGTCCGAGATCACTCCGGAGACGTCGGAGACCAGCGCGTCGGAGAGGTTCACGCAGTCCACGAGGCTCAGCTCCCGGCTGGCCGCCGGACCCCACAGGTGCTGCCGGCCGGTGCGCGCGCGGTCGGCCGACAGCAGCTCGGTGAGCCGGCCGAGCTGACGGGCCGAGGCCGGGTTCTGCGTCGTGTACGGGTGGGCGCGCAGGATCACCGTCGCCCCCCGGTCGAGCAGCCCCCGCAGCAGCGGCTCGGCCACCGGCAGGGAGCAGTAGTCCGCGTCCGCGTGGTGCCCGGTCCAGGTGGGGGTGTAGAGCACGGTGCGCGGCGCGCCGACGGGCAGCGGCTCGGGGCGTACCTTGATCGACTCGACCTGCGGGCGGCCGACCACCACGAACTTCTCCGCCGGGATGTCCACGCCGGCCCGCGCGTACCGCTCGATCGCCGCGGGCCCGGCCACGAAGATCCGGTCGAAGATCGCGGAGACCGGGTTGGCGCTCGGCGCCTTGTCGCTGTCGCCGTGGTGCAGCTGGACGTGGGTCAGCTGGGTGAACCGGATGCAGTGGCTGTTCTTGGCGCCGTGGTTGACGTAGAACGCCACCTTCAGGCTCGGCACCAGCACCTCGTCCATCGCCCGCAGGGTGGGACAGTAGACCACCGGCGCCGTGGTGGCCGCGGCGACCGGCGCCAGGAACTCCGGCTCGCGCAGTAGCACGAGGAACGGCCGGCCGATCCGCTCCAGGTACGGCAGCCACATGGTGACCTGGTACTCCGAACCCGGCGGCGCGGAGAAGTACAGCACGAACTCCGGTTGGTGCGCCCGCAGCGCGCGGCCCACCGCACCGCCGCCGGCCGGCGCCCGGAACCGCCGCCGGGCCAGGTCCAGCGCCACGGCCCCGGCGCCCGCGGCGACCAGCAGCGCCGCGAGGAGGGCCACCGGGGCCGGGAGCGTGGCCGCGGCGGCCAGCGCCACCACGGCCAGCAGCCCGAGCAGCGCCTCGTCGAGGTGCGTGGCGACCAGCGGCGTCCAGGACCGGACCCGCAGGTTCGCGGCGCGCAGCTCCAGGTTGCCGGCCTGCCGCAGCGGCCCGACGAGCAGCACCAGCCCCAGCACCAGCAACGCGGTGACGGCCAGCGCGGGCTCGAAGCCGGCGTCGAGCCGGCGGGCGTACCCGACCAGCACGGCGGCGGCGATCAGCGTCGTCTCGGCGGCCGTGTCCGCTCCCGGGCGGATCCGCCGCTCCACGGCGGTCGCGGCGAGGGCCGCCACCGCCAGCGCCAGCCCCCACCCGGTCGCGCCGGTCAGCGCGACCAGGAGGAAGGCCAGCACGGCCAGTCCGATGCTCAGGCACCGGGCGATCAGTTTCCGGACCAGGTCCCCACGCATGTCGCTCCGTTCACCGCCGTCCCGGTCAGCAGGCTCCGGCCCTCAGCCGGCGGTCGCCGCGGTCACGGTCGCCCCGGCCTGCGCCGGCACCGCCGGCTGCGCCGCCACCTGCGGTGCCTCGCCCGGCGCCCGCCGTACGTCGATGACCTGACCGGTGAGTTCCGAGATCAGCACGTCCAGCGAGGCCTGGGCCACCGCCTCGGCCGAGAGCAGGGTGTGTTCCGGCTCCTCGCCGAAGGCGCGGGTGCGCATCGGCGTGGCGGTCCGCTCCGGGTTGATGCAGTTGACGCGTACGCCGCACTCGGCCCACTCGTCGGCGAGCGCCTGGGTGAGGTTGACCAGCGCGGCCTTGGTCGCCGAGTAGAGCGCGTAGCGCGCACGCCCCCGGGTGTACGAGCTGGAGGTGTAGAGCAGCAGCTGGCCCTTGGTCTGCTGCAGGTACGGCAGGGCGTGGCGGGCCACGGTGACCGGGCCGACGAAGTTGACCTGGAGGACGCGGTCCACGGTCTCCTCGTCCATCTCGGTGAGCGTGCCGCGCTCCAGGATGCCGGCGGTGACCACCACGTGGTCGATCCGGCCGGTCGCCTCGAAGGCGGTCTTCAGGGCCGCCTCGACGTCCTCGGGGCGCTCCACGTGGGTGCCCGTGCTGCTGCGGCTGAACGGGAACACCTGGGCGCCGTGGCGGCGGGCCAGCTCGGCCAGGTCGTGCCCGATGCCGTAGCTGCCGCCGAAGATCACCATCGTGCGGCCGGTCAGCTCCTCGCGGTAGCTGCGGTGGTCGGCCAGGCGGGGCGGCTGCGCGGCGGCGAGCTGGAAGAGCTTGTCGGCCAGGTGGACGTCGACCGGGTGGGTGACCTTGATGTTCTCGTCCGAGCCCTCGATGACCTTGATGGGCGTGCCCGGCAGGTAGCGCAGCACCACGCCGCAGTCGTCGGTGGCGGCGAAGTTCGGGTCGCCCTCGGCCAGCCGGTACGCCTCGCGGATGGTGCCGGAGCGGAACGCCTGCGGGGTCTGGCCGCGGCGCAGCGAGGAGCGCACCGGGATGTCGGTGATGCAGTCCTCCGCGTCCACCTGGATGATCGTGTCCGCCGACGGGATGGCCACGTCGACCGCGGCGTACGTCCACAGCGCGTTCACGCACTCGCGGACGATCCGGCTGCTGACGAGCGGCCGTACCGCGTCGTGGAAGAGGATGTTGCAGTCGTCCTCGCCGACCGCGTCGAGCGCGATGCGGGTGGTGGCGTTGCGGGTGTCGCCGCCCTCCAGGACCTTGCTCACCTTGCGGAAGCCGGCCTTGTCGACGATCTGCTGCGCGTCGTCGACGTGCCCGGCGGCCATCAGGACGATGATCTCGTCGATCTCCGGGGCCGCCTCGAAGACGGCCAGGGTGTGCTCGATGATCGGCTTACCGGCGATCTTCAGCAGCTGCTTCGGGATGCCGAGACCCAGCCGGGTGCCCGTGCCGCCGGCCAGCACCACGGCCACTGTCCGCGAGGGCCGCCACGGTGCCGGAGTCTCCGGTGCGGCGTCCGGGCCAGCGGTGTGGTCCTGCGTCATTGCCGATCCTCACTTCCGGGGGTGGTTAACGAGAGGTTCCGCCCAGGCGGCGCCGGGATGAACCTTAACGCGGGAATTCGTTCGCCCCAACGGGGGCGGCGGGCCGGATGGCACCGTGTCGGTGCCGTCCAGCCCGCCGCCAGATCGATGTCGCTGGTCGTCGCGGGGTCACTTCCCGTTCGCGAACGCCTCGTACGCCCGGATCACCTCGTCGGTCGCCCCGTCCATGCGCAGCACACCCGATTCCAGCCAGATCGTCCGTTCGCAGGTGTCCCGGATCGAGCTGAGCTGGTGACTCACCAGGAAGACCGTGCCGGCGCTCTCCCGCAGCTCGCGGACCCGCTGCTCGCTGCGCTTGCGGAAGCCCTTGTCGCCAGTCGCGAGCGCCTCGTCGATGAGCAGCACGTCGTGCTTCTTCGCCGCCGCGATGGAGAAGCGCAGCCGCGCGGCCATGCCGGAGGAGTACGTGCGCATGGGCAGCGAGGCGAAGTCGCCGCGCTCGTTGATCCCGGAGAACTCGATGATCTCCGGGGTCTGCCGCTGCACCTCGGCCGGGGTCATGCCCATCGCGAGGCAGCCCAGCGTCACGTTCCGTTCGCCGGAGAGGTCGTTGAGCAGGGCCGCGTTCACGCCGAGCAGCGAGGGCTGGCCCTGGGTGTAGACCGCGCCCCGGTTCACCGGCAGCAGGCCGGCGATCGCCCGCAGCAGGGTCGACTTGCCGGAACCGTTGCTGCCGATCAGCCCGATGGCCTCGCCCCGGTACGCGGTGAAGGTGACGCCCTTCACCGCGTGCACCTCGCGGATGTTGGGCTCCGAGGTGCGGGTGACGATCCGGCGCAGCGCGGCCACCGGGCTGGACCCGCCGGTGGCGCCCTTGTGCACCCGGTAGATCACGTGCGCGTCGTCCACCACGACGGTGGGGATGCGCTCCTGCACCCGGGGCAGCGTGAGCGTCGCGTCGTTCGACGTCTCGTACTGGTCAACCACGGCCGTACTCCTGTTCGCCGCGCCAGAAGTAGAGGTAGCCCCCGACGCCCATCACGATCGCCCAGCCGAGGGCGACCAGCCAGAGCTGGGGCAGGGAGGAGTTGAGCACCGGCGCGTCCTCCAGCAGCGCCACCCGGGCCAGCTCGATGTAGACCAGCATCGGGTTGAACTCGACGAGCCGGCTCGCCCACGCGGGCAGGTTGTCCTCGAACAGCACGACGCTGTAGAGCACGCCCGAGCCGTACATCCAGGCCCGCATGACGAACGGCATGACCTGCCGCAGGTCGGACACCTTGGCGCCCATCCGGGCGACCACCATCGTGAGGCCGGCGTTGAAGACCGTCTGGAGGAGGACGGCCGGCACGAGGATCAGCCAGGCGAACGTGATCGGCTCGCCGGTCACCAGCACGATGGCGAGCAGCACCACGAGCGAGCCGAGCAGCTGCTGGAACTGGGTGACGGTGACCGCGAGCGGCAGGCAGGCGCGGGGGAAGTGCAGCGCGCGGATGAGGCCGAGGTTGCCGCTGATCGCCGTGGTGCCGTTCTGCGCGGCCGTCTGCGTGAAGTTGAAGATGAACAGGCCGGTGCAGAGGTACGCGATGAAGTTCGGGATGCTGCGCTGCTCCAGCACGAGGCCGAAGATCAGGTAGTAGACGGCCGCGTTGGTCAGGGGGGTGAGGACCTGCCAGAGCTGCCCGAGTCGTGCGTTGCTGAACGAGGCGACCAGCTTGGCGTTCGCGTACGTGGCGATGAAGTGCCGGTAGTGCCAGAGTCGCCGGCTGTACTCGGCCAGGGTCGGCGGCCGGTCGGCGACCCGCAGCCCGTAGCGGGCGGCCAGCTGCGCCTGGGTGAGGCCGGAGTCGGGGTCGGCCAGCGCGGTGTTGGCCATGGGTGTGGCGCTCCGATCTTTCGGGTCGGCTGTGATGCGCGACGATGGTCTCAGACGTGGCCACTGCGGGGGAGCGCCGCCTCGTCGCTGCGTGGACAGTAGTCCGAAACACGTCGGGACGCAACCGTACCGTCGTTGCGTTACCCTGGTGCCCGTGACGTGCGGAAAGAGTCTCCGGTGACGACCGAGAAGCGGCGGGTGCCGGCCGGTGCGGCGGTGCTCCGAAACGACATCACCACGGCCATCCGCCGCGCGCTGATGCAGGAGCTGGCCGCCGTCGGCTACGGCCGGCTCTCCATCGAGGCGGTCGCCCGCCGGGCGGGGGTGAGCAAGACCGCGATCTACCGGCGGTGGAGTTCCAAGACCGACCTCGTACTGGAGATCGTCGGGGCCGCCGCCCACGGCAAGCTGCCGGCGCTGGACACCGGCAGCCTCCGGGGTGACCTCGCGCTGCTGTTCCAGGTGGTGGCGCACGCCCTGCGTCACCCGCTCGCCTCGCAGATCATCCCCGACCTGCTCGCCGAAGCCGCCCGCAACCCGGCCATCGACCAGACGCTCCAACAGCTGCTGCGCACCCGTCAACAGGAGATCGGCGGCCAGCTGATCGAGCGGGCGGTACGGCGCGGCGAGCTGCCCGCCGGCACCGACCCGGAGGCGGCCGTCGACCTCATCGTGGGCCCGCTCTACTGGCGGCTGGCCATCGCCCGCCTCCCGCTGACGGACACGTACCTGGACGGTCTCGTGGAGGCGGTGGCCGCCGGCCTCACCGTGGAGAACGGCGTACCGCACCAGCGGGAGGCTTCCGCAGGAAGGTGAACACCCGGTTGCTTCGAGACCACCGCTGGCCCAACGGCCGCGGTCGCGCCCGGTAGGCTGCATCCGCCCATCCGGACACCCTCCGTGTCGATGCCGGGGCGGCTCGGGCCCGGCGAGCGACCGGAACGACGACAAGGACGGCTCGTGACGCAAGTCAAGGACGCTGTGGTGACGCCCGAGGCGGGTGACCGCGGAACCGGATCGGGCGCCGCATCCAGGCGCAACCCGCTGCGGCTCGTCAACGCCGCGGTCTCGGCCGCGCCCGTCTTCCTCACCGACGCGGCGGTGGTCGCCTTCGCCCTCTGGACGCTGCTCTACCACCTCAACCTGGCGCTCGACCTCCGCCCGTCCGTCGTCTTCGCCGCCTGGCTGGTCACGCTCGTGATCGCCGCCGTCGTCGCGTGGCGACTCGGCCGGCGCCGTGGCGCCGGGCCGGCGCCCGACGACGCGGAGGCGGCCGAGGCGGCGCCCTCGACCGCCGCCGGCTGGCCGGCGCTGTTGCGGCGCTTCGCCCTCCCGGTCGGCGCGGCGGTCGGTGCCGCGCTGTTCGCGTCGTTCGGCACGGACACGCTCACCTGGTGGCTGGCGATCCCCCTCGGGGTGGTGGCGGTCGTCTCCGCGTGGCCGGCCTTCCGTCCCCGCCCCGGGCGGGCGGGCGCGCGCGTCGGCGAGACCACGCCGGTGCAGGCGTGGGTGGTCCTCGTCGCCGCGCTGGCCGCCGCCTGGTTCGCGACGCTGCTCGCCCGGGTCTCCCTCGACGACGTCTTCTACGTGGGCAAGTCCGTCTGGGTGGCCGAGCGCGACCAGATCCCCTACCGGGACTTCCTGTTCACCGAGGGCGTCCTCCCGGCCGGCTCGGCGAACCCGCCGATCCCGTCGTTCGAGGTGTTCATCGGCGCGCTGGCCCGCGTGCTGCACGTGCACGCCGCGTCCGTCACCTGGTACCTCGTCCTCCCGGTGCTGGCCGTCATCGCGGTCTTCGCGCTGTGGCGCCTGGTGCAACGGTGGGCGCCGCGGCGGCCGCTGCTCGCCTTCGGTGTGGCGCTCACCTACATCGTGCTGGTCGCCGGGCACCCGGACGCGCTGAACACCTACCACCTGCCGCGGCTGACGCAGGGCAAGAGCGTGTTCGTCCACGTGCTGATCCCGCTGGCCTGGGTGTACCTCACCGACTACCTGGAACGCCGCTCCCGGCGCGCCCTCGGCCTGCTCGTCCTGCTGTCCGTGGCGGCCGCGGGGCTGACCACCACGGCGGTCATCCTGCTGCCGCTGCTCGCCGCCACGGCGGGCGCCGCGCTGCTCGTGACCCGTCGCGTACGTGACGCGGTCGTGTGCTTCGCCGCCGCGTCGGCCTACCCGCTGATGTCCGGCCTCCTCGTCCGGCTCACCTCCGGCGGCGTCGACCAGGCGGTCGCCTCGTACGCCGAGTGGCGCGACCCCCGGACGATCTACCAGCTCACCCTCTGGCTCGGCGTGCTCGGCATCATCGGTGGCCTGGCCATGTGGTGGTCCCCGCTCATGCTCCGGCGCGGCGTGCCGCGACTGCTGGCCGCCGGCGCCGCGTTCACCGTCACGCTCCTGCTCATCCCCGGCGTG
Organism: Micromonospora costi; assembly: GCF_003626655.1. Lineage (GTDB taxonomy): Bacteria > Actinomycetota > Actinomycetes > Mycobacteriales > Micromonosporaceae > Micromonospora > Micromonospora costi. The sequence goes on along the minus strand of NZ_RBAN01000001.1, from coordinate 358,316 downwards.
ATCTCGACGGGCAGTTCGCTCACCGGGCTCGGAGCGGTCCTGTGGCGGGTCCCCTGGATCGTGCCCCTGCCGGCGCTCGTGGGCATCCTGGCGGTCCTCGTCGTGCCCCGGCTCGTCTGGACGAACCGGATCCTCGCCGTGGGGCTGCCGGTGGCCCTGGTGCTGTCCTTCGTGACCCTCGGGGACGCGATGTGGACGGCCCCCGGCGTGCTGCAGACCAAGCCCAGCTGGCGGATGCCGGAGACGCGCAAGAACGTCACCTTCTGGATCACCCGGCAGGACCTCCCGCCCGGTCTGGTGCTCGCCCCCACCTCCGTGATGCGGGCCATGCCCCAGGTCACCACCCGCGTACGGGTGGCCATGGCCCGCGACCTCTACCTCACCGACTACGGCCTGGACACGCCGTTCGCCAAGGACCGGCTCCTGCTGGGCAGGTTCGCCGACGGCGCCGAGCCGGTCGACACGGCCGAGGTGGGAGCGGCGATCCAGCGGGTGGGCGTGGGCACCGTCTGCCTGTGGCGCACCAACAAGGCCGGCAACGAGGCCGCCGTCGCGCTGGGCCTGGAGCGGTTCGCCTCCCGGAAGTCCCCGGGCGGGATGATCTGTTACCGCACCGGCGTGTCCGCACCGACGAACGAGGGCCCCTGATCCCGAGCGGGGACGGGCCGGGGTCGGCTTCGACCGCAATGGCACTCGATACCCGGAGGATGCCTCGGTGTCCGCTCGCGTTAAGGTCGCAGTCACGTGCCGGCCGCCCGCTCGCGCAGCGTGCGGGCTGCCGCGCCCGTGACACACTTCAGTCCAGGAGCTCGGACATGGGACGGGGCGCGCGTGACGGCCGGCCGGCGACGGTCGCGCCCGCGGCGCCGCGCACCCCGGGCCGTCCGTCGGCCGGACCCGTCCGGCGTGCGCCGAGCGCCCCCCGCCCGGCCGGCCACCAACCTCGTAGGGAGCGTTCTCGTTGTTGGGCACGTTGACAGGACGGATCGGAGTCGCCGCCCGCGGCGCGCTGCTGGTGCTGTCCTACCTGGTCATGCTCGTCGCCGGCGCGCTGGGCTGGGTGGCCCTCTTCGCCGTCGCCGGGCTGGCCGCCGTCCTGGGTGAGTTCGCCCTCGCGCGCTGGTCACCGCCGTCCGCGACGCTGCTCGAGAAGGTCGGGCTGCACAACGCGTACCGGCAGCTGACCCGCGACCTCGCGGCCGTCCTCCTGATCGTCGCCGAGGTGCGGCTGAGCGGGACGGAGCTGACCCTGCTGCTGGCGGTGCCGGCCGCGGTCTGGGTGATCTCGGTGTTCTCCGGGGCGCTGTCCACCATGATCGACCGGCGTAACCCGCTCTCCGCGCTCGTACGCAACATCGACCTCGGCCCCCTGCGGTCCGCTCCGCGACCCCCGGCCTGGGCCGCGGCCGTCGCGGGCGAGCGGATGCCGCTACTGAACGTGCTGCTGGTGCCGGCCGCGGTCGCCGCCGCCGTGCAGGACGACGTCACCCCGTTCTTCGTGGCGGGCGGGATCGCGGTCGCGGCGACCGCGGTGATCGGCGCCATCATCGGCGTGACCTGGCTGCGGGGCCGGGGGATGGGCAAGGGCCCGCTGCTGCCCGCCGTGCAGCACTGGCTGGACAGCTACCGCCCCGAGGTGGCGCTGTACTTCGCCGGCCCCGCCAAGGACGTCTACCAGGCCAACATGTGGCTCGCGCCGACCGAGGCGCTCCGACAGCGCGCGGTGGTGCTCATGCGCAGCCGGGAGGCGTTCTCCGAACTCGCCGACACCCGGCTCCCGGTCATCTGCGTACCGGCCGGCGTCGACTTCATGAACCTCGAGCTCGGCAGCGTCCGCGTCGCGCTCTACGCGGCGAACGTCGGCGCGAACATCCACATGCTCCGCGAGCCGGGCATGAAGCACGTGTTCGTCGGTCACGGCGACAGCGACAAGCAGGCCAGCGTCAACCCGTACAGCAAGGTGTACGACGAGGTGTGGGTCGCCGGTCTCGCCGGCCGGGAACGCTACGCCCGGGCCGACGTCGGGGTGCTCGACTCCGACATCGTCGAGATCGGACGCCCGCAGCTCGCCGGGGTGCACACCTTCGGCGCCGAGTCGGTCGACCGGCCGTTCACCGTGCTGTACGCCCCGACCTGGGAGGGGTGGCTCGACGACGACCCGTACCACACCTCGCTGGTGCTGATGGGAGAGCGGATCGTCAAGGGCCTGCTGGCCGTCGCGCCGCGGGTCCGGCTCATCTACAAGCCGCACCCGCTGACCGGCTCCCGCTCCAAGGAGGCCAAGGCCGTGCACGAGCGGGTGGTGGAGCTGATCCGCGCGGCCGGCGGCGACACCGACGCGTCCTCGCTGGACGGCACCCGGCACCTCGTGGTCACCGGCCGCGTGCCGGCCCTCTTCGACTGCTTCAACCAGACCGACCTGCTGATCAGCGACGTGTCCAGTGTGGTCTCCGACTTCGTGCAGAGCCAGCGGCCGTACGTCGTGGCGAACCCGGGTGGCCTTCCGGAGGACGAGTTCCGCCGCGAGTACCCCACCTCGCGGGCGGCCTACCTCCTGTCCCGCGACTGCGGCGAGCTGGAGAAGATCGTCGCGGTGACCCGGACCGGGGACGACCCGATGACCGAGGCGCGCCGCGAGCTGAAGACGTACCTGCTCGGCCCGGCCGAGGCCAACCCGATGGACCGGTTCCAGGAGGAGATCGCCCGGCTCTGCCACTGAGCCCGACACCGCACGCCGGCCCGGTCGCTACACGCGGCCGGGCCGACGCGCGTCCGGCCGCCGGCCCGGTGGCCGCGCGGAACCGGCGGGCTCGCCGCCCGGGGCCGGCCGCCACGGACGCGCGGTGGTCAGCCCAGCAGGGCGGCCACCGCCGCGTCGGCCGAAACGTCCGCCGGCAGCGCCTCGGCCGCGACCACCGCGGCCAGCGGGAGCGGGCCGTACAGGTGCGGGAAGAGCTGCCCGCCGCGGGACGGCTCCCAGCGCAGCCGGTCGCCGAGCCGGGCCGGGTCCACGGTCAACAGGGTGAGCCCGGTGGCCCCGGCGAAGTGCCGCCGGGCCGTCTCCACCACCTGGTCGGCGGCGGAGAGGTGGATGAACCCGTCCTGGCGGTCCACGGCCGTACCGGCGAGGTGCCCGGCGGCCCGGGCGTCGTCCCACTCCGTGGCCGGCAGCAGCTTGTAGATCATTTCCGCAGCGTACGCGCGGGCGGGCGTCGTTTCGGCGGTACCGGCCCGAGCGTCGGCCCCGGGCCGGCATGCTCAGGGTGGAGCGGGGTCGCGGAGGGATGGCGATGGCGAGCTACGACGAGGACTGGACCGACAGCGAACGGGCGCTGTACGACGAGTGCTACCGGTACGGCGGCGAGTGGGCCGAGGACCCGGCCACCCCCTCCGACGACGTGCAGCACGTGATCAACCTGGCCGAGGCGGACGACGACAGCCTCGGCGACAGCGAACTCGACTTCCCGCCCCTGGTGGACGCGGTCACGCAGGCCACCGGGGAGAACGTCACGAGCGTCCCCGCCAGCCACCACGATCCCGGCTTCCGGGGGTTCGTGGACGGCGTCCGGGACGCCACCGAGGAGGACGTCTTCGGCCTCTGAGCCCACCGCCGGGTGGGTGGCTCTCCCGTCCCGACCGCTGTTCTGCCACCATTCGCAGGACGACGGTGCGAGGGGATGGGGGTACGGGGTGCGGATCCTGCTGGTCGAGGACGACCGTCGTGTCGCCGCTGCCCTGTCGTCCGCGCTCACCCGTCGTGGCTACGAGGTGGAGCACGCGGCCACCGTGGCCGCCGCGCTGTCCGCCGCCCCGTGCGACCTCGTCCTCCTCGACCTGACCCTGCCCGACGGGGACGGCACCGACCTGTGCCGGGAGCTGCGCCGGCGCAGCGCCCAGCTCGGCATCATCGCGGTGACCGCCCGGGGCGAGGAGCGCGACCGGGTGCTCGGTCTGCGGCTCGGCGCCGACGACTACGTGGTGAAGCCGTTCTCGATGGTGGAGCTGCAGGCCCGGATCGAGGCGGTGCTGCGGCGCATCACACAGGCCGTGCCGGAGCGGAACCTCATCGAGGCCGGGAGCGTCCGTATCGACGTGTCGGCCCGTACGGTGACCGTCGGCGGCCGGGCAGTGGCCCTGACCCGCAAGGAGTTCGACGTGCTGCTCTCCCTGGCCCGCCAGCCGGGGGTGGCGGTGCCGCGCGACCGCATCCTGCTCGACGCCTGGGGGACGACCTGGACCGACCGGCACACGGTCGAGGTGCACGTCGGGTCGCTGCGCGGCAAGCTCGGCGATCCCCGCCTGGTGGAGACGGTACGTGGGATCGGCTATCGGCTGCGGAGCGAGTGAGGTGAGCCGATGCGTCGTCGGCTGGTGATCAGCTACCTGCTGTTGATGGTGCTGGTCCTCATCGCGCTGGAGACCCCGCTCGCGATCACCCTGGCGACGCGGGAGACCGACCGGGTACGCGCCGACCGGCTCGCCGACGCCACCCGGTTCGCCTCGCTGGCCGGGCCGGCGCTGCGCGGCGGCGGCACCGGTCCGCTGGAGAGCGAGCTGCGCAGCTACGACGATCTGTACGGCATCGGGGCGGCGGTGGTCGACCGGGACCGGCGCAGCCTGGTCGCCTCCGCCCACTGGCAGTCCGCGACCGGCACCGGCGAGGCGCTGGACGCGGCCCTCGCCGGCCAGCAGGTGAGCGGCCCCGATTCGGTCTGGCCCTGGGTGGACGCGCCCGTGGTGGTGGCGGTGCCGATCAACGACGGCGGCGAGGTGCTGGGCGCGATCGTCACCGTCACCCCCGTCGCCGCCGTCCGTCGCACCGTCACGGCCTGGTGGCTGGCGCTCGCCGGTATCGGCCTGCTCGTCGTGCTGGCCTGCGTGCTCACCGCGTTCGGGCTGGCCGGTTGGGTGCTGCGTCCGGTCACCGAACTGGACGCGGTCACCCACGAGATCACCGAGGGTGACCGTGACGCGCGGGTGCAGCACCACCTCGGGCCCCCGGAGCTGCGCCGGCTGATGGCCAGCTTCAACACCATGGCGGACGCGGTGTCGGACGTGATGGACCGCCAGCGCGCCTTCGTGGCGCACGCCAGTCACCAGTTGCGCAACCCGCTCACGGCGCTGCGGCTCCGGGTGGAGGAGCTGGGCCCGAGCCTCACCGACCCCCAGGGACGGACGGAGCACCGGCTGGCGCTGGAGGAGACCGATCGGCTCGCGCTGGTGCTCGACGCGCTGCTCACGCTGGCCCGCGCCGAGCGTCAGGAGAACGAACGGGTCGTCGTGGACGCGGCCGAGGTGGCCGCCTCGCGGGTGGCCGCCTGGCAGCCGCTGGCCCGGCACCGCGAGGTGACGCTCGGGCTGGTCGCGCCCGACACCCCCACGTACGCCTGGACCGTGCCGACGGCCGTGGACCAGGCCCTCGACGCGCTCATCGACAACGCGGTCAAGTTCAGCGGCGCGGGCGGTGAGGTGACGGTGACCGTGGCGGCCCGCGACGGCGGCGTCGCGCTGGAGGTGCGCGACACCGGGCCGGGCATGACCGACAGCCAGCTCGGTCAGGCGACCGAGCGGTTCTGGCGGGCGCCGGACGTGCAGAACGTGGACGGCGCGGGGCTGGGCCTGACCATCGTCGCCGTGCTGGTCGACGCCTCCGACGGGCGGCTCACCATGCGCGCGGGAGTGCCGCGCGGCCTGGTGGCCGGCCTCTGGTTCCCGGCGCCCGACCAGGGGCCGGTGGACGGCGCCTGCCCGCCGGTGCCGGACCGGTTGCCGGCGACGGCCGGCTAGGGGCGGCGACGGCGGCTACGGCGGCTACGGGCGGCGACGACCGGCTATTGGCGGCGCCAGCCGGTCAGGGTTTCGCCGCGCGGTACCAGGCGGCGGCGCCCGGGTGCAGCGGCAGCGGCGAGGTGGCGATCGCCGAGCGTGGGCTCATCCGCCCGGCCGCCGGGTGCGCGGCCGCCAGTTCCGAGCGGCGCTCCATGAGCAGCCGGGTCACGTCCCGCACCAGTGACTCCGGCAGGTTGGCGCCCACGATGAGAAAGTTCGGGTCGGCGACCGTGGTGACCGGGTCCACCCCGTACACCGACCGGGGGATGTCCCGGGACACGTACACCTCGCCGTAGCGCTCCCGCAGCGGCTCCGTCCACGCCCCGAGGTCCACGATCCGGGTGGGACTGCCCTCGGCCAGGTCCGCGATGGCCCGCACGGGCAGCCCGCCGGAGAAGAAGAACGCGTCGATCCGGCCGGAACGCAGTGCCGCCACCGACTCGTCGAGCCCGAGGCGGTACCGGCGAACCTGGTCGTCGCCGCCCAGCCCGGCCACGTCGAGCAGCCGGTTCACCGTGATCTCGGTGCCCGAGCCGGCCGCGCCCACCGAGACCCGCCGGCCGAGCAGGTCGGCCACCGTGTGCACCGGGCCGGCGCCGGACGCGACCAGGTGCAGCTGGTCGTCGTAGACCCGGGCGATGGCCGCCACGTGGGGCTCCGCCGAGGGATCGGTCGGCAGCACGTCGGCCTGCGTGAAACCGAGCTCAGCCTGGCCCGAGCCGACGAGCCGTACGTTCTCCGCCGAGGCGGCCGTGACCACGACGCTGGCGCGTACGCCCGGCAGCTCCCGGTTGAGGATGGCGGCGAGGGACTCCCCGAAGGCGTGGTAGACGGCGGTCGGGCTGCCGGTGGCGATGCGGATCTGCACTGGTGCGCCGGGAGCGTCCCGGCACCCGCCCACGCCGACGGTCACCGTCAGCAACACCGCCAGCAGCGTCGCGGGACGGGCGACACGCCCGGACCAGGAACCAGTCACGGGCAGCACTCTGCGCCGGGTGAGCGGTCGACCGCAACTCCTCGCCCGCCGACGCGGGGGCCGTGCCGGACCCGTTCCCGGGTCCGTCATGCGGGGCCGGCGGGTGACAGAAGGTGCACCTGCGGACGACCCAGACGTCACGCCTGCATGAACGGCCCCACCGGGGTCGCCCGTGCGTCCCGACGGGTCAGGCCGGTTGGCCGGCCGAGGCGGGGGCGAGCGTGGTCCGGTGCAGGATCCGGAGCCGATCCGGGCCGGCGGCCACGCTGACCAGGAAACAACCGGTGCCGGGCCGCAGCTCCGCCGGCACGCCCAGCAGGGCGGCGCTGCGGATCAGCACGGCGGCGAGTTCCCGGTCGGTGAGGCGGATGCCCAGGATGTGCCGCCGGACGTGCCGCCCGCCGGCCAGCAGGGCCGAGCGCCAGGCGGCCTCGGCGAGCCGGGGTATCCACACGCGGCGAGGCGCGGACGCGCCGGACACCGGCGCGGCGAGCAGCTCCCGGCGGCCCTGCCGCCAGCCGGCCTCCACCAACCGCGCGTAGCGCAGCTGGTGCTCGCGCCCCACCTGGAGCCGGTGCAACTCGTAGCGGCGGCGCAGGCCGCCGATCGTGAACTCGTGGGCGACGGGGACGCCCAGCCGCTCCAGGAGCTGCCGCATCCGCTGGGCGGCGTCCTCACGGTTGAACTCCACCACCGGCGTGGGGCCGGGATCCGCCGCCCGCGCCGGCCGGGTGCCGGCCGGCGGAGGCATGCAGCGCAGGAGGCAGGAGGCCTCGAACGCGTCGGCCAGGGTCAGCCAGTCGAGTGGGGGCGGTGCCGACGGCCGGCGTTGCCGGTCGAGCAGGGTGGGTTCGCGGGCCAACGGAGGTACTCCCTTGTCGGCGTCGTGGTATCCCTACCGTGGCCCCTGTGTCCCGGGCAGGGAAACCGATCGAGCCCAGCCTTGAGGAAATCTTGCGGACGCCGCCTCAGAGTTCGGTGACCACCACGTCGACCTGGCGCGGCCGCCCGGCGGGCGACGGCTGCTCCACCACCGTGTACTTCAGGTCCCGCAGCGCGGCCACGAGCTGGCCGGCGGTGCGCGGCCGCACGTCGGCGAGCAGCAGGTCGCGGACCAGCCGCCCCTTCGTCGCCTTGTTGAAGTGGCTGACCACGGAACGGACCGGTGCGCCGTCGACCTCGCGCTCGTGCAGCACCCGGACGGTCACCGTCCGCGCCGCCAGCTCGCCCTGCGGCGTCCAGGTCGCGGCGTACGCGCCGGAGCGCAGGTCGAGCACGGGCCGCCCGCCCGCCGCCGCGGTCATCGCCGGCCCCAGCGCCCGCCGCCAGTACGCCGACAGCGCCCCCAGGCCGGGCAGCCTCGCCCCGATGGGGCAGCGGTAGGGCGGGATCCGGTCGGTGAGGCGTACGGTGCCCCACAGCCCCGAGCCGATCAGCACCGAGCGGCGGGCCGCCCGCGTCGCGGCGGGCGGCAGCGTGGCCAGGTCGAGCGCCTCGTAGAGCACCCCCGTGTAGAGGCGCGCGGCGGGCGTGGTCGCCGCCCGCGTGAGGCGCGCGTTGCGGCGCAGCTCGTCGCGCTGGCCCTCACTGAGCCCGAGCGCGGCCCGGGCCGCCGCCTCGTCCGGCCCGTCGCAGAGCGCGACCAGCGCGGCCAGCACCTCCTCCCGGGCCGGGGTCAGCTCCGGCATGCTGAGCCGGGCCAGGTCCAGCCGCCGGCCGGTGCCGGCGTCGGCCTTCCCCTCGGACGGAGGCAGCAGGATGAGCACCGCTGGAATCTACCGCCAGGGCCGCACCGGGGTCTCCGGGTGGTAGACGCGGTAGCCGCCGACGTCACGGACCGGCGTGCTGTCCAGGCGGTCGCCGAGCAGCCGGCGCAGCCGCCGGTCGGCGGTCGAGCCGGCCTCCACCACGTAACCCGGCCGCGGGGCCCGGCCCACCTTCCGCCAGTACGGCAGGTACCGGTTCTGCCCGGGGGTGAGGGCGTCGTCGAGCACCCCGCACACCACCTCCTCACCGGTGTTGAAGACCAGCCGGTTGCAGATCCAGTAGTCCCCGTACACCTCGTGCGGCCCGTCGGCGCGCAACACGGCGGCCAGGTCCCGGGCCCGCCGCTCCTCGATGCGGGAGGCGCCGACGCCGGTGGCCACGAAGAGCACCGTGGCCGCGAGGCTGGTGGCGGCCAGCGCGGCCAGCAGGGCGGTCGCCAGGGCGCCGGTCAGCCGGCCCAGCGCGCCGACCGTCCCCCGCCAGCAGGCCAGCGCCGCCAGCCAGAGCGGCCACAGCACGGCCGGCAGGGAGATCTGGAGCACCGACAGGTACCGCGCGTTGCCGAGCGGGTCGGTGGCCGCGAGCGGGCTGCGCACGTACGACAGGAGGGTGAGCGCCGCGCCGGCGATCAGCGCGAGGTGCGCGACGGGCCGGATCCGCACGCCGCGCGGCGCGCCGGCCGTGCGCCGGTAGAAGACCAGCGCGAGCGCCGCCGCGGCGACCAGGAGCACCGGGTAGAGGACGCCGAACCACTCCTGCCACCGGGCGCAGCCGCCGATCGGGCAGAGCCCGCCGGCCAGCGGAACCCCCTCCAGCAGCCCGCCGTGCAGCCGCTGCGACCACGGGGGCGCCGGCCCGGCGCGGCTGCTGATCTCCCGGAAGACCGACAGCGAGTCCTGGCCGGGCGGCGCCACGAGGTTGTCCCGGATCATCGGGGCGACCCCGGCGGCGAAGCCGGCCACCAGCAGCGCCCCGGCCCAGCCGAGCAGCTCCCGGCGGGCCGCGTAGAGCAGCAGCAGCCCGGCCACCGCGAGGTACGGCACGATCAGCCAGTCCGACCAGAGGGCGAGCCCGCCGAGCAGGCCGAAGAGGCCGACGGCCAGGCGGCGCCGGCGGACGGTGCCCGTCGCCAGGCCCACGGCGATCAGCAGCATCAGCAGCACCGCCGGTTTCACCTCCGGCCGGCCACCCACGACGGTCAGCTGGTCCCGTACGACGCGTTCCGGGCCGAGGGCGAGCAGGCCGACCACGAACGTGGCGAACCAGGGTGAGCAGATCCGCCGGGTGAGCCGGTGGATCAGGTAGAGGAAGACCGCGTACAGGACGAGCATCGGCAACCGCAGCACGGGCCAGCTGGGTCCGGAGAGCGCGATCAGCGGCGCGGCCAGGTACGACTCGAGCATCCCCATGTAGCGCTGGCCGTAGAGGAAGACCGGATGCGCCCGGCCCTGCGCAATGTGCAGCGCGGCCAGGCCGAACGTGGCCTCGTCGCTGTTCGACACCGGCACGGTGAGCAGCGTCAGCACCAGCCGGTACACGATCCCGACCAGCCCGAGCAGCAGCGCGACCAGCGCCGGCCGGTCGAGCCGCGGACGCCACCGACCACGGTCCTGCACTGGTTGCGACACGACCACGCCCCCGTCGTCGTCCCGTCCGGAGTGTTTCACGATCGCGGGGGTGGGCGCGGTGGATCGGGGCAGACCGGCCGGGCGCGGATCGCCTCGCGTGGCCGCGACCGCGCCCGTGTGGCAGGGTGGCAGCGTGCCACCGACTCCCGCCGGCCAGTTGGCCGTACCGCGCCTGCACCGGGCGGCGCGGATCGAGGACGCCGTGCACCAGTTCGTCGAGCGCCGGCTGCGGCGCACGGGGTGGCGGATCAACATCGTGGCCTACACGGGCTACGGCGCGCCCGGCTGGGTGCGGGTGCTGTGCCGGGTGCTGCTGGGCCGCCCGGACACCCGGCAGCGCGCGCGGCTGGAGAAGGTCCGCGGGTGGCGCAGCTTCACCACCCTGCCCGCCAAGCACGTCGCGGTGACCATCGAGGCGGGCGGGGTGCGGCACGAGGCGCAGACCGACCGCAGCGGCTTCGTCGACACGGTGGTCGAGGCGGACCTGCCGCCCGGCTGGGGCTCGGTACGACTCAGCGTGCCGGACGCCGAGCCGGTCGAGGCGCCCGTGCGTGTCCTCGACCCGGCCGTCCGGTTCGGCATCCTCTCCGACATCGACGACACGGTCATGGTGACCGCGCTGCCCCGGCCGCTGCTCGCCGCGTGGAACACGTTCGTCCTCGACGAGCACGCCCGGGCCGCGGTGCCCGGCATGGCGGTGCTCTACGAGCGCCTGGTCACCGCGCACCCGGGCGCGCCCGTGTTCTACCTGTCGACGGGCGCGTGGAACGTGGCGCCGACGCTCACCCGGTTCCTGTCCCGGCACCTCTACCCGGCCGGCCCGCTGCTGCTCACCGACTGGGGGCCGACGGCCGACCGGTGGTTCCGCAGCGGCCAGGAGCACAAACGGGCCACCCTGGCCCGGCTCGCCCGGGAGTTCCCCGAGGTGCAGTGGCTGCTGGTCGGCGACGACGGGCAGCACGACCAGGAGATCTACCGCGAGTTCGCGGCCGCCCACCCGGACAACGTGGCCGGGGTGGCCATCCGCCGGCTCTCTCCGACGCAGTCGGTGCTCGCCGGCAGCCTGCCCGCACCGGCCGGGCGCCCGATGGCGGGGCCGGTGGGGCAGAAGTGGCTGTCGGCGCCCGACGGCGCCGGGCTGTGGCAGCTGCTGCGCGACGCCGGCCTGGTCTGAGCGGCACGACCGGGTCCCGGACGGCTACCGCTCACTCGGGGCGCAGCCAGAGCACGCCGAGCGGGGGCACCTGGAGCGCGACGGAGGCGACCATGCCGTGCCACGGCACGTCCTCGCCGTGGACCTCGCCGAGGTTGCCCACCCCCGAGCCGCCGTAGTGCGCGGCGTCGGTGTTGAGCACCTCCCGCCACGTCCCGCCGGCGGGCAGGCCGATCCGGTAGTCGTGCAGCGGCACCGCGGAGAAGTTCGCCACGCACACCACGGTGGAGCCGTCCGGGGCGATCCGGACGAACGAGACGGCGTTGTGGGCCACGTCGTCCCCGGCGATCCACCGGAACCCGGCGGGCTCGGTGTCCTGCGCCCACAGCGCCGGCGTGTCCCGGTAGACCCGGTTCAGGTCGCCGACGAGCCGCTGGACGCCCGCGCGGCCCGGGTCGTGCAGCAGGTACCAGTCGAGCCCGCGTTCCTCGCTCCACTCCCGGTCGTCGGCCAGCTCGCAGCCCATGAACAGCAGCTGCTTGCCCGGGTGCGCCCACATGTACGCGAGCAGCGCGCGTACGTTCGCCAACCGCTGCCACGTGTCGCCGGGCATCTTGCCGGCCAGTGAGCCCTTGCCGTGCACCACCTCGTCGTGGCTGATCGGCAGCACGTAGTTCTCGCTCCAGGCGTACGCGAGGGAGAACGTGAGCTGATGGTGGTGGTGCTGGCGGTAGATCGGGTCCTTCGAGACGTAGAGCAGGGTGTCGTGCATCCAGCCCATGTTCCACTTGAACCCGAAACCGAGCCCGCCGCCGGAGGTGGGCCGGGTGACGCCCGGCCAGGCCGTCGACTCCTCGGCCACCATGAGCACCCCCGGGTGGTGCTTGTAGACGGTCGCGTTCACCTCCTGGAGGAACGCGATCGCCTCCAGGTTCTCCCGGCCGCCGTACTGGTTCGGGACCCACTGCCCCTCCTGGCGGGAGTAGTCCAGGTAGAGCATCGAGGCGACCGCGTCCACGCGCAGCCCGTCGACGTGGAACTCCTCCAGCCAGTAGAGCGCGTTCGCGACCAGGAAGTTGCGGACCTCCCGGCGCCCGAAGTCGAAGACGTACGTGCCCCAGTCGGGGTGTTCGCCGCGGCGCGGATCGGGGTGCTCGTACAGCGGGGTGCCGTCGAACCGCGCGAGGGCCCACTCGTCGCGCGGGAAGTGCGCGGGCACCCAGTCGAGGATCACGCCGACGCCCGCGGCGTGCAGCCGGTCCACCAGGTACCGGAAGTCGTCCGGGTCGCCGAACCGGGCCGTCGGCGCGTAGTAGCCGGTGACCTGGTAGCCCCACGAGCCGCCGAACGGGTGTTCCATCACCGGCAGGAACTCCACGTGCGTGAAACCCAGCCCCGTGACGTACTCGGTGAGCTGGTCGGCCAGCTCCCGGTAGCCGAGCCCCGGCCGCCACGAGCCGAGGTGCACCTCGTACACGCTCATCGGCTCCTGGTGCGGCCGGCGACGGGCCCGCCGCTCCAGCCACGCCGCGTCGGACCACTCGTACGTCGAGTGGTGCACCACCGAGGCGGTGGCCGGCGGCACCTCGGCGTACGCCGCGAGGGGGTCGGCCTTGTCGCGCCAGTGGCCGTCGGCGCCGAGGATCCGGTACTTGTACCGGGCACCGACCGGGACGCCCGGCACGAAGATCTCCCACACGCCGCTGGACCCGAGGGACCGCATCGGCCAGCCGTCGTCGGGCGCCCAGCCGGTGAACTCGCCCACCACCCGGACGCCCCGCGCGTTGGGCGCCCACACGGCGAACGCCACGCCCTCGTCGAAGACCCGTGCGCCCAGCGCCTCCCACAGCCGCTCGTGCCGGCCCTCGCCGATCAGGTGCAGGTCCAGCTCGCCGAGGGTGGGCGGGTAGCGGTAGGGGTCGTCGACCACCGTGCCGTCGACGTCGACCCGGTAGTCCAGGACGGTGCCCGGCAGGGTCGCCTCGAAGATCCCGGCGTCGTGCACCCGCTTCATGGGGTGGCGCTCGCCGTCGACCAGCACGGCGACGTCGCCGGCGCCCCGGCGGAGCGTACGGATGGTGGTCCGGCCGCCGGCCGGGTGCGCGCCGAGCACCCCGTGCGGGTCGTAGGCGTGGCCGGCGATCAGCTGCTCCATCGGGCGTCGTCCTTCTCGGCGGGGGTGGTGGGGGCGGTGCCGCCGGAGAGGTCGTCGGGGACGGCCTCGACGGTGAGGTCCGCCGGGCCGGTCGGGGCCGCGGGCGGCGCCTCGGCGGGCGGGACCGGACGGCGCACGGTCAGCACGTGCGCGGGTTGCAGGTACGGGTCGAGCCGCACGGCGTTGCGCTGCCCCCAGTCGTAGCTGGTGCCGGTCAGCTCGTCGTGCACGGTGAACCGGTCGTGCCAGTCCAGGCCGAGCGCCGGCATGTCCAGCGTGGTGTTGCCCCACTGCACCTCGCGCGGGTCGAACGAGCAGACCACGATCACCGTGTTGCCGGTGTCCGGGTCGTGTTTGGACCAGCAGAGCAGCGCCGGGTTGTCGATGTCGTGGAAGCGCAGGTTCCGCAGCCGGCGCAGGGCCGGGTTCTCCCGGCGTACCCGGTTGAGGGTGGCCACGAAGGGCGCCAGCGAACGGCCCCGCGCCTCGGCGTCGGCCCAGTCCCGGGGGCGCAGCTCGTACTTCTCGTTGTCCAGGTACTCCTCGGCGCCGGGGCGGGCCACGTGCTCGAACAGCTCGTAGCCGGCGTACATGCCCCAGGAGGGCGAGAGCAACGCCGCCAGCACCGCCCGGATCTTGAACATCGGCGGGCCGCCGTGCTGGAGCGTCTCGTGCAGGATGTCCGGCGTGTTCGGCCAGAAGTTCGGTCGCATGTAGTCGGCCGCGGCGACCAGCTCCGCGCAGTACTCCCGCATCTCCGCGGCCGAGGTGCGCCAGGTGAAGTACGTGTACGACTGGGTGAAGCCGATCTTGCCGAGACCGTGCATGATCGCCGGCCGGGTGAACGCCTCGGCGAGGAACAGCACGTCCGGGTCGACCTTCTTGACCTCCCCGATCAGCCAGTGCCAGAAGTCGAACGGCTTGGTGTGCGGGTTGTCGACGCGGAAGATGCGCACACCCTCGCCGACCCAGTGCAGCACCACCCGCAGGATCTCCGCCCGGATGCCCTCCGGGTCGTTGTCGAAGTTCAGCGGGTAGATGTCCTGGTACTTCTTCGGCGGGTTCTCCGCGTACGCGATGGTGCCGTCGGCCCGGGTCGTGAACCACTCCGGGTGCTCGCGCACCCACGGGTGGTCGGGCGCGCACTGCAACGCGAGGTCCATCGCCACCTCCAGGCCCCGCTCGGCGGCGGCGGCCACGAAGTCGCGGAAGTCCTCCGGCGTACCCAGGTCGGGGTGGATGGCGTCGTGGCCGCCCTCCGCGGCGCCGATCGCCCACGGCGAGCCCACGTCGTCCGGCCCCGCGGTGAGGGCGTTGTTGCGGCCCTTGCGGTTGACCCGGCCGATGGGGTGGATCGGCGGCAGGTAGAGCACGTCGAAGCCCATGGCCGCGACCCCGGGCAGCCGTTCCGTGGCGCTGGCGAACGTGCCGGAGCGGGCCGGTGCGTCGACGGTGGCCGGGACGGCGCCCTCGGAGCGGGGGAAGAACTCGTACCAGGCGGAGAACAACGCCCGCTCCCGGTCCACCCAGAGCCGGTGCTCCTCGCCCACGGTGACCAGCTCCCGCACCGGGTGGTCCCAGAGCAGGTCGGCAAGCTCAAGCGCCGGCGCGACCCGCTGCGACAACGGCCGGTCGCCGTCGCGCAGCGCCGCGGCGGCCGCGACCACCCGCTCCCGCTGCCCTGCCGGCACCAACGGCGCGGCGGCGTCCAGCACCCGGGCGCCCTCGGCGAGGTCGTTGGCCAGCTCCGCCGGCCCCTGCCCGGCCGCGACCTTCTTCGTCACCGCGTTCTGCCAGGTGAGGTACGGGTCGGCGAACGCCTCGACGTGGAACGTCCACATGCCGACCGCGTCGGGCCGGATCGTGGCGTGCCACCGGTCCTGGCCCGGCTCGCCGGGGCGCATCCGGGTGAACGGTCGCGGGGCGCCGTCCGGGCCCCGCCACACCACGCCGCAGCCCAGCGCGTCGTGGCCCTCGCGGTAGGCCCGGGCCGCCACCGGCACGACCTCGCCGACCACCGCCTTGGCCGGATAGCGACCGCACGAGACGACGGGGGAGACGTCTTCGATCGGGAACCGTCCAGTCACCCCGCCAACCTACTGCCTGTGATCGCTTCGCGCTCAGGACAACGGTGATGCCGGACCCCACCTGACACGTATCATGGGTGATACGTAATAGGGGGTTGCCGTGAAGCTGAACAGCAAGGGGCAGGTCACCATCCCGGCGGCCTTGCGGGCGCGCCACGGGTTGCACGAGGGTGACGAGGTCGACGTCGTGGAGGAGGGTGGCGCGCTGCGCATCGTCCGGGTCGCGGACGCCGAGAGCAGAGGGCAGCGCCTGGTACGGCACATGCGCGGTCGCGGCGCCGCGAAGCAGACCGAGGGCATGTCCACCGACGAGCTGATGGAGCTGCTGCGTGGCGAGTGAGCGCCTGCGATCCGTTCCCACCAGGCCCGCCGACACCGCGACCACCCTGGTCGACACCAATGTCCTGCTGGACATCTTCACCGAGGACCCGCAATGGGCCGGGTGGTCGGGCGACGCCCTCGCCGCCGCCCGGGACGACGGTGCACTCGTCGTCAACCCGATCGTGTACGCCGAGGTGTCTGTCCGTTTCGCCAGCATCGAGGAGCTCGACGACGCGTTACCCGCGGCGGACTTCCTCCGCGAGGAGTTGCCGTACCCGGCGGGGTTCCTGGCCGGCAAGGCGTACGCGATGTATCGGGCCCGGGGCGGGACGAAGCGTTCGCCGCTGGCGGACTTCTACATCGGAGCGCACGCCGCGGTGTGCCGATACCGGCTGTTGACCCGCGACGACGGCCGCTACCGCGCGTACTTCCCCACACTCGAGCTGATCTCGCCCGACCGGTAGCCACTCACCCGGCGGCGCCCACCGACCGGTAGACCTCCAGCGTCCGCGCGGCGATGGCGTCCCAGGAGAAGTGCTCGACCGCCCGACGCCGGCCCGCCTGCCCGAACGCCGCCACGCGTTGCGGGTCGGCCAGCAGCTCGTTCATCCGCGCCGCCAGGTCGGCCACGAACCGCCGCGGATCCAGCGGTCGACCCGAGCCGTCGGTGGCCTGCTCGATGGGGACCAGCAGGCCCGTCTCGCCGTCGGCCACCACCTCCGGGATGCCGCCCGTCGCGGTGGCCACCACTGCCGTCTCGCAGGCCATCGCCTCCAGGTTGACGATGCCCATCGGCTCGTAGACCGACGGGCAGACGAACAGCGTGGCGTGGGTGAGCACCTGGATCACCTCGTGCTTGGGCAGCATCTCGGCCACCCACACCACACCCGAGCGGTTCGCCCGCAGCTCGGCGACCAGACCCTCCACCTCGGCCGCGATGTCCGCCGTGTCCGGCGCCCCCGCGAGCAGCACCAGCTGGGTGTCCGCCGGCAGCTCCCGCGCCGCGCGCAGCAGGTAGGGCAGGCCCTTCTGGCGGGTGACCCGGCCGACGTAGACCACGCTGGGCAGCGCCGGGTCGACACCGAGCCGGGCCAGCACGTCCGTCCCCCGGTCGGGCGCGTACTGCGCGGTGTCGATGCCGTTGTAGACCACCCGCACCCGGTCCGGGTCCACCGACGGGTAGGCGGTCAGCACGTCCCGCTTCATCCCCTCGCTGACCGCGATGACCGCGTCCGCCGCCTCCACGGCCGTGCGCTCGCACCACGAGGAGAGCGCGTAGCCTCCGCCGAGCTGCTCGGCCTTCCACGGCCGCAGCGGCTCCAGGCTGTGCGCCGTGACGACGTGCGGCACCCCGTAGAGCAGCTTCGCGGTGTGCCCGGCCAGGTTGGCGTACCAGGTGTGGCTGTGCACGACGTCCGTCCCGGCGCACCCCGCGGCCATCTCCAGGTCCACGCCCATCGTGCGCAGCGCGGCGTTCGCGCCGGTCAGCCCCGGCGGATCGGCGTACGCGGTCACGCCCGGCTCGGTGCGCGGCAGACCGAAGCAGTGCACGCGCACGTCGGCCAGCCGGCGCAGCTCCCGGGCCAGGTACTCGACGTGCACGCCCGCCCCGCCGTAGACCTCGGGAGGGTACTCCCGGGTGAGCAGATCGACGCGCAGCTGGCCGGTGGCCGGGGAGGAGTCGGTCATGAGCGCACCCTAGTGCAGAAGTCCGACCGTACGAGTGGTGAAGTCGGACGCGGGTGGTTAGCGTCGGACCATGGCTGCCAAGGTGCTCGCGATCGTCCTGGCCGGCGGAGAGGGCAAGCGCCTGATGCCGCTGACCGCGGACCGGGCCAAGCCGGCCGTCCCGTTCGGCGGGATGTACCGCATGGTCGATTTCGTCCTCTCCAACCTGGCCAACGCCGGCTACCTCAAGATCGTGGTGCTGACCCAGTACAAGTCCCACTCGCTGGACCGGCACATCACCAAGACCTGGCGGATGTCCACGCTGCTCGGCAACTACGTCACCCCGGTGCCCGCGCAGCAGCGCCGGGGCCCGTGGTGGTTCGCCGGCTCGGCCGACGCCATCTACCAGAGCTTCAACCTGATCAACGACGAGCAACCCGACCACGTGATCGTCTTCGGCGCCGACCACATCTACCGGATGGACCCCCGGCAGATGGTCGAGGACCACATCGCCTCCGGCGCCGGCGTCACCGTCGCCGGCATCCGGCAGCCGCTGTCGACGGCCGACCAGTTCGGCGTCATCGAGGTCGGCGAGGACGGCCGGCGGATCCGGGCGTTCCGCGAGAAGCCCACCGACGCCGTCGGCCTGCCCGACGCCCCCGACCAGATCTACGCCTCCATGGGCAACTACGTCTTCACCACCAAGGCGCTCTGCGAGGCGGTGGAACGCGACGCGGAGGACAAGACCAGCAAGCACGACATGGGCGGCAGCATCATCCCCATGCTGGTCGAGCGCGGTGAGGCCAACGTCTACGACTTCAAGGACAACGAGGTGCCCGGGAGCACCGACCGCGACCGCGGCTACTGGCGCGACGTCGGGACGCTCGACTCGTTCTACGACGCGCACATGGATCTGATCAACGTGCACCCGGTGTTCAACCTCTACAACTTCGACTGGCCCATCTACACCGAGCAGCCGCCGTACCCGCCCGCGAAGTTCGTCCACCAGTGGGGCGAACGGGTCGGCCGGGCCGTCGGCTCGATGGTCTCGCCCGGCGCGGTGATCTCCGGCTCGCTCGTCGAGAACTCGGTCGTGTCGCCGAAGGTCAAGGTGCACTCGTGGGCGCACGTGGACGGGGCGGTGCTCATGGAGGGCGTGGAGATCGGCCGGCACGCCGTGGTCCGGCGGGCCATCCTCGACAAGAACGTCTACGTGCCCGAGGGTGCCGAGATCGGTGTGGACCTGGAGAAGGACCGGCAACGCTATGTTGTCTCCGACAACGGGGTCGTGGTGATCGGCAAGGGCCAGCGGGTCGAGCCGTGACGCCGGCCGCCGTACGCATGGACGGCCTCCCCACCGGGAAGGAACCAGCGTCCGCCCCAACCGCGAGGAGGTTGCCGCAGTGACCCATCCCCGTGCCGGCCAGCCGGCCGAGCCCGCCGACCTGATCGACGTGCCCCGGCTGGTGACCGCCTACTACGCCGAGCACCCCGACCCGCAGGACCCGGCGCAGCAGGTCTCCTTCGGCACGTCCGGCCACCGGGGGTCGAGCCTGCGGCGGGCCTTCAACTCCGACCACATCCTCGCGGTCACCCAGGCGCTGTGCGACTACCGGCGGGAGCGCGGGGTCGACGGCCCGCTGTTCCTGGCCCGGGACACCCACGCCCTCTCCACCCCGGCCGCGGTCGACGCGCTCGAGGTGCTCGCCGCCAACGGGGTCACCGTGCTGGTCGACAGCCGGGACGGCTACACGCCCACCCCGGCGCTGTCGCACGCCATCCTCACCCACAACCGCGGGCGCACGGCCGGCCTCGCGGACGGCATCGTGATCACCCCGTCGCACAACCCGCCCGACGACGGCGGGTTCAAGTACAACCCGACCCACGGCGGCCCCGCCGACACCGACGTGACGCGCTGGATCCAGGACCGGGCCAACGCGATCCTCGCCGGCGGGCTCGCCGAGGTGAAACGCATCCCGTACGCCCGGGCCCGCGCCGCCGACACCACCGGGACGTACGACTTCCTCGCCAGCTACGTCGACGACCTGCCGGCGGCGATCGACCTCGACGCGGTCCGCGCCGCCGGGGTGCGCATCGGCGCCGACCCGCTCGGCGGGGCGAGCGTGGCCTACTGGGGCGAGATCGCCGAGCGGCACCGCCTCGACCTCACCGTGATCAACCCGACGGTCGATCCGACCTGGCGGTTCATGACGCTCGACGGCGACGGCAAGATCCGGATGGACTGCTCCTCGCCGAACGCGATGGCCTCGCTCATCGCCGCCCGCGCCGACTACCAGGTCTCGACGGGCAACGACGCCGACGCCGACCGGCACGGCATCGTCACCCCCGACGGCGGCCTCATGAACCCCAACCACTACCTCACCGTGGCGATCGGCCACCTCTTCCGCACCCGGACCGAGTGGGGCCCCGACGCCGCCGTCGGCAAGACCCTCGTCTCCTCGTCGATGATCGACCGGGTCGCCGCCGACCTCGGCCGGCCGCTGCTCGAGGTGCCCGTCGGCTTCAAGTGGTTCGTGCCCGGGCTGCTCGACGGCGCCGTGGGCTTCGGTGGCGAGGAGAGCGCCGGCGCGTCGTTCCTGCGCCGCGACGGCCGGACGTGGACCACCGACAAGGACGGCATCCTGCTCTGCCTGCTCGCCTCCGAGATCGTGGCCACCACCGGCCGCACCCCCAGCGAGCACTGGACCGAGCTGGCCGAACGGTTCGGCGCGCCCGCGTACGCCCGCATCGACGCACCGGCGACGCGGGAGGAGAAGGCCGTGCTCGGCAAGCTCTCCCCGGAGCAGGTGACCGCCACCGAGCTGGCCGGCGAGCCGATCACCGCGACCCTCACCACCGCACCGGGCAACGGCGCCCCCATCGGAGGCCTCAAGGTCACCACCGACTCCGGCTGGTTCGCGGCCCGCCCCTCCGGCACCGAGGACGTCTACAAGATCTACGCCGAGTCGTTCCAGGGCCCGGACCACCTGGCCCGGATCCAGCAGGAGGCGAAGGACCTGGTCACCGAGGTGCTGGCCAAGGCATGACGGACTCCTCCGTCACTCGGCGGTTCCACCGTCGTTACGCCTGATGTTTGCATTGAGCTTGTCGTCGGGGGTGAGCCGTGTCCGGGCCTTTCCGGTCCGCCGCTAGATCAATTTGGGGGCGATGGGTCGCCGCGCGCGATCCCCAGGCATACGCCCGCATGGTCGGCGTCAACATGACAGGGCGGGTCACGTTCTACGGCATGAGCCTGGGAATGTTCGGTTCCGAACCTTGGCTCATCACCCTCGGGGACAACGTGCACATCACGGCTGGCGTGCAGTTCGTCACCCACGACGGCGGGACCCTGATACTGCGGAAGGAGCACCCTGACTTGGAGTGGACCGCCCCAATCACGGTGGGAAACGATGTCTACATTGGGATGCGGTCGCTCATCCTGCCGGGGGTGTCGATCGGCAACCGGTGTGTGATCGGCGCGGGGGCCGTCGTCACCGCCGACGTGCCCGACAACACCGTGGCAGTGGGCGTGCCTGCCCGGCCGATCCGTACCACCGAGGAGTACCTTGCCCGACTCCAAGCGAAGTCATTGCGGGTCGGTCATCTGCCGGCGCAGGCCAAGGCCGAGGCGATCAAGCGAATCTACGGGATTCCAACGTCTTGATGGTTGGGGCGACACTCACCGAGGCGGCGGAAGTTTGCGCCGGTTCAGCTGCTCGCGGAGCCCGTCGGGAAGCAGTTCGCGCAGCTGATCGGGTAGCAACGGCAGGTCCATGAGGCTGAGCTTGAGCTGGTTGCGTTCCTGGTAGCGGCGCGGGTCCAAGCGCACTACGAGCCCCGCATCGCGGCGGACGCTGATGTCGACGGCCCCCTCGGTGGACGCCTCGCGGAAGACCAGGCCATCCACCTCCACGGCCACGGGCCCCGAGTCGGGCGTCAACTCCAGCCTTATCTTCTCCTCGGGGGAGAGCACCACGGCACGGCTGATGCCGGCCATCGGGGCCGAGGGCGTGATGACCACGGCCTGGGTGGCAGGGGAGACCAGCGGCCCGCCGGCCGCGTAACTGTACGCCGTCGAGCCGGTCGGCGTGCTCACCACCACGGCGTCGCAGCGGTAGTAGCCGTAGCGCTGGCCGTCCACCGCGAGCGTCGCGACGGCGAACCCGCGGCCGGGCTGGCGGACGAGCGCGATGTCGTTGAACGCGACGACGTCGTCGCCGCAGACGTCGCAGACCAGGCAGCTGTGCGCCTCGACCGTGAAGTCCTTGCTGGTCAGCCGGTCCAGCGCCTCGGGCAGTTCCGGTGGCTCCACCTCGACCAGGAACCCGAGCCGGCCCAGGTGGACGCCGAGCACCGGCTTCGGGTTGCCGACCGTCGACCGGAGCGCGCCGAGCATCGTGCCGTCGCCGCCGATGCTGATCAACGCGCTCACGCGCTCCACCAGCTCGTCCTCGGGAATCGCCTCGACGCTCGCGGGGACGCGGTGCCGATCCTCGCAGCGCACGGCGAGGCCCTTGCCGTGCCGGGCCGCCCAGTCGACGATGATCGCGACGATGTCGGTGGCGTCCCGCGTCGGGTGCAGCACCAGCCCGAGCAGGGTGCGGTCCATGCCTCCACCTCACCACATCGCGGGCGGACGGGTGGCCGGACAAGTCAGGTGGGCCAGCGTCTGGGCTGCGGAGGTATCGGCCCTGTAGTACCGGAACATCCTGTTTGCGTCACGCAGAATACGGTGCTTCGTTGATCCATCGGATGGCGAGGGGCCGGACGCGGGGTCGTCGCGTCCGGACCGGTGTTCCGAGGGACGGGGACCGGTGACGATGCCACCGAAGGAGGACCGTTGAAGATCGTGGTGACCGGTGGGGCCGGCTTCATCGGATCCAACCTGGTGCGGGTCCTGCTCGACGTACCCCGGATCACCGAGATCGTGGTCGTGGACGACCTTTCGACGGGCTCGCTCGACAACCTCCTCGACCTGCCGATTCGATTGATTACCGGCACCATCCTGGACCCGGAAGTCCTCGATGAGGCGATGTACGGGGCGACCAGTGTGGTGCACCTTGGTGCCCTCGGCTCCGTACCCAGATCCATCGACGACCCGCTGCGCAGCCATCACGCGAACGCCACTGGCACACTCGCGGTCCTGGAGGCAGCCCGGCGTCACGGGGTGCCGCATGTCGTCCTCGCCTCGTCCTCATCTGTCTACGGCGCCAATCCCGTCCTGCCACGGCAGGAGGCGTTGCGCCCCATGCCGATCAGCCCGTACGCGGTGAGCAAGCTTGCGACGGAGGCGTACGCCCTCGCGTACGCGTCCTGCTACGGACTGCAGGTGCTCCCGTTCCGGTTCTTCAACGTGTACGGCCCCCGACAGGCGGCCGACCACGCGTACGCGGCGGTGGTGCCACGGTTCGTTTCGGCGGCTTTGGCGGGACGCCCGTTGGAGGTGCACGGGGACGGCACCCAGACCCGGGACTTCACCTTCGTCGGCAGCGTCACGGATGTGATCGTTGACGCGGTGCTGCGGCGGGTGTCCGCCCCGGACGTGGTCAACCTCGCCTTCGGCGTACGGATCTCCCTGTTGGAGGTCATCGCCGAACTGGAGGTGGTGCTCGGCCGTCCGCTGCTGGTGGAGTACGCGCCATCCCGCGCGGGCGATGTGCGCGACTCACAAGCTGACTCGTCCCGGCTCAGCGAGTTGTTTCCCGCGGCCCGCCGATACTCTCTGCGCACCGGACTCGAGGCGACAGTCGCCTGGATGGCGGACCGAGTGCTCACCGGCGGATGACGCGACCGATGGCCGCAGAACCTCGCCGGACCGTCTCCACGGCGGCCGCGGGCCCGTCTGTTGCGGTGCTCGAGACACGGGATCTCGGCGAGCAGGATGGCGCGCGGAGTCGTCGCCTGCTGTCGGGAATACTCACCGCGGCGGTCAGCCGCGCAGCGGGCCTGTTGGTGCCACTGCTCCTCATCCCGATCATGCTCTCGTACCTCGGACCGGAGCGGTACGGCTTGTGGACGGCAGTGCTCGCACTCGCCGGAATGGCCGCATTCGCGGACCTCGGTCTCGGCAACGGGTTGATGACGAAGTTGGCCCGGTGTTACAGCACCGGTGACACCGTGAGTGCCCGAGGCTACGTCTCGAGTTCCTACTGGCTCCTCGTTCCGATGTCCCTCGGCGCATGCGGGCTGCTGTGGCTCCTGGGCTCGACGATCCCCTGGTCCTCCCTGCTCGGACTGCCGAGCACCGCCAGTGGATCCGAGGCGCGAGGGATGGTGCTGATCTGCCTGTCGGCGTTCGTGCTCAACATTCCCCTCTCTCTCGTGACGCGCGTGCAGTACGCGTATCAGCAGGTCGCGGTGAGCAATCTGTGGCAGACGGCCGGCAATGTGGTGGCGCTGCCGCTGGTCCTCACCGCGGTCTGGGCCGAGCTGTCGCCGGTGACCGTTGTGGCGGCCACCGTTGTCGGGCCACTGATCGCGAACGCCGCGAACAGTGTCTGGCTCTACACGTCGAGGATGCCGGAAATCCGGCCGAGGTTCGGCCAGCTCGAGCCGGAGGTGATGCGGGACCTGCTACGGCTGGGCGGGCTGTTCTTCCTGCTGACCGTGGTGATCTCCGCCGCCAACAGCGCCGACAACCTGATCATCGCGCACACCCGCGGTCTGCACGCGGTCACCGAGTACGCCGTGCCCGCCAAGGTGCTGGCGCAGGTCGGCATGCTGGTCAGCCTCGTGAATGTGCCGCTCTGGCCCGCCAACGGAGAGGCGCTGAACAAGGGGGACCTCGTCTGGGTGCGTCGGACCGTCCGCCGGATGACTCTGATATCGGCTGCGGTGGCGACGGTCCCCGCCGTCATCTTCGTGTCCGTCGGTGAGCAGATCTTCGCCGCCTGGCTTCCCGGTCCGCTCGGCGGCGACCGGTGGTTGCTGGCCGGACTCGCGGCGTGGTGGATCCTGCTGGCGGGGATAGGCCCTCGCTTCATGGTGCAGAACGCGGCGGGTCTGGTCCGGCCGCAACTGATCGGCTGGGCGGCCTTTCTAGCGATTTCGGTGGTCCTCAAATGGTACGGCTCCGAAAAGTGGGGCGTCGTCGCCGTTCCGTTCATCGCAGTGGGGGTCTACCTAGTGACGGTGTTGCCGGCGGCGTTGTACGGCTATCGTGCGGCGCTCCGTACGAGCGCTCATGGAACGGAGAGTGCGCGATGACCTCGCCAGGCAGCCGGAGTGCCGAGGACGGGCGTACGGTCCACGCCCGAGCCGGTGGAACCGAGTGGGTCGCCTATGTCGGGCCCTTCACCTTTCCGTGGGGCCAGCCAGGGTCACGTCGGGTACTGGGCATCGCCCGCTCGCTGGCCATGGCGGGACACCGTGTGGTGATTGCCGGCGGGGAACACCGGCCACTGATCGCGCAACTCGATGCAGTCGAGGGTCCCGGTTCCATTCAGCACCTCGGGGTCGGCGAGCTACCCGCGGGCCGGGAGAACCCCCTCGTCCGTTCGGTGCAGTCCCTGATCTGGCAGGGGCGGCGAACCGTTCGGTGGTTGGAGAGCCAGCCCAGCCCTCCCTCCCACGTGATCGTCTACGGTGGCTACGCGTCATACATGTTCCACCTGCGGCCATGGTGCCGCCGCAATGGGATTCCACTGATCGCCGACGTGGTCGAGTGGTACGACCCCGGGCATCTGCGCGGCGGCCCGCTCGGCCCTCTGCGGATGTCGTCCGAGCTGGCGATGCGTCACTACTATCCGAAATGCGATGGCGTGATCGCGATCAGCTCATTCCTCGAAGACTTCTACCGCCATCACGGGGTGCGGACCATCCGTGTCCCGCCCACCCTGGATGTTCGCCAAATTCGCCTCGACGCGTCGGTGCGGGCCGTGAAGCCCGGCCTCACCCTTGTCTACTTCGGAAACCCGGGTAAGAAGGACCTACTCGCGACCATGGTTCGGGCAGCGGGTCGGCTGGAGCGCGAGGGTGCGGAACTTGAGTTCCGCATTCACGGCCCGA
Source organism: Micromonospora costi (assembly GCF_003626655.1). GTDB lineage: Bacteria > Actinomycetota > Actinomycetes > Mycobacteriales > Micromonosporaceae > Micromonospora > Micromonospora costi. The sequence continues at coordinate 332,725 of NZ_RBAN01000001.1, read as the reverse complement.
CGCGACAGCAGGTCCAAGCGCTGCTCGACGGGGATGCGATCCCCGGTAACGTCAACGTAGCCGGAAGACTGCCACAGCACGCTGTGTCACAGGCGGTCCAGGCGGCCGACTTCAGCGTGATCGTCCGCCGGCCGGAGCGCTTCGCCCAGGCCGGGTTTCCCACCAAGTTCTGCGAGAGTTTCGCCAACGGGACGCCGGTCATCGCGAACCTCACCAGCGATCTTCGCAATCACCTGCGCCACGCCGTCGAAGGCATCGTCGCCGACGGTGACACCATGGACGCGATTGTGGAAGCGCTGAGAGCCGCTGTGAAGCTCAGCCCGGAGCAGCGCCTCGAGATGCGGCGGGCCGCGCGTCAGGAAGCCATCAACTCCTTCGACTATCGCCGCTATGCGGGAGATCTGGCGAAGTTCGTCAACGGCCTGCGGCGCTGAGACGAGCGGCGACCGCTCCGATATCGGACCAGCGTTCGCCCCATGGGTCCCTCAAAGGACTCAGGTGGCGTACCGCCGACGGCCGCCCGGATCACCCCTACCCGCGGGCCGCGGCGCTCCAGTGCGGCCTGGCCGACACTCGTCCCTCGTCTGCCATCAGTCGATGCCGTGCCGCGCGTCGCGTCGTGGCGTCCAGGGTGACGGTCGACACCAACGCCAGCACCAGCCAGGCCCCCTGCGACTGCTCCCAGTGTCCGGTCACCCAGATCGGCAGCAGGGTGACGATGAAGACGCCAGCCAGTACCGAGCCGACCTGCTTGGCCTGCTTGGCCGCGCAGGCGAGAGCGACTGCGATGGTGGATCCGTAGAGGATCACGCCTATCAGGCCGAGGTCGGTGCCGACCGTGAGTAGGAGGTTGTGCGGGCCGACTCCGAGTGGGTTCACAACCCGAAAGAGGCCGGGACCGAGCCCGGTGACCGGTTGCTCCATCCACGCGGACACGGCGATTGGCCACACCTCGAGACGGCCGGAGAGGTCGCCTGTCTCCCGACCGAACAGGCTGTCGAGCCACCGGGCGGTCGTCTCGAAGGTGGTCGCGGCCTTGAACGGGATCAGGAGGATCAGCGCCGGCACGCCGACGCGCGCCACGGCCCACGTCAACCGTGGGCCGAAACGAGCCAGGACCAGGTACAACGCCCCCGCGATGAGCCCGATCGTGGCGCCTTTGGATCCGGTCAGCAGAACGCCGTAGACAGACACCGCGAGCGTGCCGAACAGAGCGCTACGGACGACCCGTGACCGCGGTCCGACACGGAGGAGCACGACGGTGAGCACGGCGCCTGTTACTAGCGTGTACGACGTGTAGTTGATGTTGATGCCGTCGAGCCCGTAGCGGACGTTGTAGTCGAAGAGGGCGTCGCGCTGGCTGCCGGTATCACGGGCGCCGACGATCAGGGCCATCGCCGTAGCGGCGCATCCGGCGACGTGCGCAAGCGCCACCGGTATGAGCTCGGCCCGGCTTCTCACGATGTGCCGGACGGCGAGAAAGACCAGGAACGCTGAGGCGTACAGGTATGCGGGTAGTTGGGTGATGAGGGGATCGGCCTCGTCGACCAGCGTGCTCACGACAGCCCAGATGGCCGTCAGACCGGCCAGCACGTCCACCACGTGGAGCCGTGGACGACGCAAGGTGATCAGAATCGCGACCACCGCCGCCGGGCCGCCGTAGATGGCGGCCAGTCGAGGGGACCATGCGGCCACGAACGCCACAACACAGATGAGCACGAGCCCGGGGAGAGGCATGGTTGATCGCCTGTGTCCACCTGGTCGTCGCGTTCCGTCCTCGCGCGGACGAGGGTGCGACGACGCATGACGTGACAGCGACGGGCGGTACGGGGTGTTCAGTCTGTTTCCAGTCGGGCTGAACTGGGTGAAGGTTGTCATGACAGTGCTCGGCTCTCCCGGGCTGTCGCGCCCGCAGCATCCGGAGACGTGGGTTCGCCGACGAACTCCTCGGCTGACGGCACGCGGTCGCCGGCGAGCGCGTCGCATACGGCCCGGTAGAACGCGTCACGGCGTCCCCGAAGAGTGTCCTGGGAGAAGTCCCGCGCGCGAGCGAGATTTCGAGCGGATGCCCTGGCGCGCCGTGCGGGATCCTTCAGCAGGCGTTCTATCGCATCCGCCAGGGCGACGTGGTCGTCCGGAGGAACGATGTCTTCGTCGGCGAGCAACTCGGGAATGCCACCGACCGACGAACCGACGGCGGGCAGCCCTCGGGCCATCGCCTCGACCAGCGCCTTCGGGAGGCCTTCGGTACGAGAAGGCATGGCGAACAGGTCGGCACGGTCGAGGTGCAGCCGTACCTGTGCGCCCGCCGCGACCGACCCGACGAAATCGATCCTGTCGCGCACGCCGAGCTGGGCTGCGAGTTGTTCCAGCCGCGCCTGCTGCCGGCCGGCGCCGACATGAACGCATCGCACCGGCACACCCGCGGCGGCGAGCCGCGAGAGCGCCCTGATCAGCGTGTCGATGCCCTTGTACAGCATCTCGAGGGAGCCGACCGAGATGACGACGTACTCGTCGCGCTGCCTCGGAAGGGGAGGCTCAGCCACGAAGGCGTCGGGCCGTAGCTCTACGCTGGAGTACGCGGCGGTGACGGCGTGCCGTCCGATGGGATACCGACGTTGCAGGTACTGCTCGGTCACATAGGAGACACCGATCGCCGTGCGGCACTGCCGTCGGAGTAGCGCCGTATAACGCCATCTCAGCCAGGGACGCAGCGGGTGCCGGACCACGCCCGGCGCATAGACCGTGAACGGATCTGCCATCACCTCGACGACGTACGGCAGCCGCCGGCGCGCCCGCGCGGTGGCCATCAGCGAGCCGAGGACCGTGGGCGCGCGCAGAATGAGGACCGCGTCGGGATCGTCCGCGCCCCGGAGCGCACGCACGACGGCCGAGCGGCGACGCAGGTACTGCCACGGCCCGACGTAGTGAGGCACGGGTCGCACGGTGACGCGGTGTCCGTCGACCCGATGCGAATCGGGTGCCATCGACGACGCGTCCGTCACCCGGGCGATGACGACCACCTCGGAGAAGGCGGACAGGTAGCGGGTGAAGAAACTGTAGCCCGGTCCCTCCCGTGTCCAGACGGCGCCGTCCGGAGTGCGTGTGAACCTCGCCTCGACCACAACCAGAGCCTTCCGGGCAGGCCGTCCGCTGGCCTCGGCAGCGAGCTGGCTGTCGGAGCGCGTCGATGTGATCTCGGGTGTGCTGTCGAGCATGGCGCTCCTAGGCGGCTCTGTGAGTGCGGCGGTGAGCAGCGCGGGCCGAGCGGCTGCCGCAGATCTGTGGTCGCGTGGAAGACGACCGCCTGAGTCCTACCAGGGTTCCCTCGCACCGGAGACCGCTTTCACGAAATTTGTGTCATCACCGGGTCAGACGACCCGATAGGTGTGGAACGTCTGGTCATTTCAATGCCTGTTCGTTCCCTTTGGGCGTTTCCGTCACTGCTCGGGCTCGTTGCGCGAGGTGTGACGACAGGCCCTCGACCTCGCCAACGTCACGACTGCTCAACTCCGAAACGGGGAGCTACCTGTGACTTTCTTGACCACCGGACGCCGAGTGCTCATCACCGGCGGCACCGGTTCCTTTGGCCAGACGATGGTGCGTCGCCTTCTCGCGCGAGGCGTCGGCGAGGTCCGGGTGTTCAGCCGGGACGAGGCCAAGCAGGACGCCATGCGCCGCTCGCTCGGCGACGAGCGGGTCCGCTACCACGTCGGTGACGTGCGCGACTACGACTCAGTGCTCAAGGCCAGCCGGGGAATCGACTTCATCTTCCACGCGGCCGCGCTCAAGCAGGTGCCGTCCTGCGAGTTCTTCCCGCTCGAAGCGGTCCGCACCAACATCCTGGGCAGCGGCAACGTCGTCGAGGCCGCCGAGCGCAACGGAGTCGGTTCGGTCGTGGTCCTCAGCACCGACAAGGCCGTCCACCCCGTGAACGCGATGGGCATGAGCAAGGCCCTCATGGAGAAGGTCGCCCAGGCACATGCCCGCAACAACCCGCACAGCGCCACCACCGTCTCCTGCGTCCGGTACGGCAACGTCATGTACTCGCGTGGCTCGGTGATCCCGCTCTTCATCGAGCAGATCAAGGCCGGCCGGGCGCTGACCGTGACCGACCCGGGAATGACCCGGTTCCTGATGTCGCTGGCCGACTCGGTCGAACTGGTCGAGCACGCCTTCGCGCACGCGCGGCCGGGCGACATCTTCATCCGCAAGGCCGCCGCCTGCACCGTCTCCGACCTCGCCGAGGCGGTGTGCCAACTCTTCGACGTGCCGTTCAAGCTTGACATGATCGGCGTACGGCACGGTGAGAAGCTCGACGAGACGCTCGCGAGCCGCGAGGAGCTGACCCGCGCCGAGGACTTCGGTGAGTTCCTGCGTGTGCCGCTGGACGCCCGCGACCTCAACTACTCGCTGTACGTCTCCGAGGGTGAGCTCGGTGAGGGGCCGACCGAGGACTTCAACTCGGCGAACGCGCCGCGGCTCGGCGTACCCGAGATCGTCGAGTTGCTGAAGACGCTGCCCGAGGTCCAGGCGGAGCTGGCCCTGCGGGATCCGGTGCTGGCGTGCTGAGGCTGGCTGTCACCGGGGCCGGAGGCTTCCTCGGCTGGCACGTACGGGTGCTGCTGCGCGCCCTGGGTTGGCCCGAGCCGACCGTGATCACCCGTGGTGATCTCGCCGATCCCGCGGCGGTGGCCGCCAAGGTCGCCGGCGTGGACCGCGTGCTGCACCTGGCCGGTGTCAACCGGGGCGAGCCGGCCGAGGTCGCGGCCGGCAACGTGCAGCTGGCCGCGCAACTCGCCGACGGGCTGCGGCACGCGGCCGTGCCACCCGGCTCGGTCCTGTTCGCCAACTCGGTGCAGGCCGGCAACGGCACACCGTACGGCGACTCCAAGGCCACGGCCGCCGGGATCCTGGCCGACACCGGCCTGCCAGTTGACGACGTTCTGCTGCCGAACCTCTACGGCGAGCACGGCCGGCCGTACTACAACTCGGCGGTGGCGACCTTCTGTCGGGTGCTCGCCGAGGGCGGGCATCCCGAGGTGCACGCCGACCGCGAGCTGAGCCTGGTGCACGTCACCGATGCGGCGGCCCGGATCGCCGGGGTGCCGGCCGGCGGCTCGTGGGACCCGGCCATGCCCGCGCTGCGGGTCGGCGTGCGCGAGCTGGCCGACAGGCTCGCCAGGATGGCGGCGACCTACCGTACGGGGGAGATCCCGTCCCTGACGGACCGGCACGACGTACGGCTGTTCAACACCTACCGGTCACACTGCTTCCCGGCCCACTACCCGATGCCGCTGCCCCGGCGGGCCGACCCGCGAGGCGAGCTGGTCGAGACGGTCAAGGCGCACGGGGGCTCCGGGCAGACCTTCTGCTCCACCACCCGCCCCGGCATCACCCGCGGCGAACACTTCCACCTGGCCAAGGTTGAACGGTTCGTGGTGCTGCGCGGCTCGGCCGAGATCAGCCTTCGCCGGGTCGGCTCCACCGAGGTGCTGCGGTTCCCCGTCGACGGCGACGAGCCGGTGCTCATCGACATGCCCACGATGTGGGTGCACAAGTTGGTGAACACGGGCGCCGACGAGCTGGTCACCCTGTTCTGGACCAACGAGCTGTTCGACCCGGGCCGGCCGGACACCTGGCCCGAGGCGGTCGAGCAGACCCGGGCGAAGCCCGTGGCGGTGGGCGCGTGAGGATCGGCCTGATCACCCAGTGGTACCCGCCCGAGGGGGCGATCATCCCCGGCAGGCTCGCCGAGGAGTTGGCGGTACGCGGCCATGAGGTGCGTGTGCTCACCACCTTTCCGAGCTATCCGTTCGGCCGGGTCTACCCGGGATGGCGGCAACGGTGGGGACACCGGGAAACCGACGGCCCGGTGGCGGTCCGCCGGGTGCCCAGCTATCCCAGCCACGACACGTCGGCAATGCGGAGGGCGCTGAGCCACCTCTCCTTCGGCGCCACCAGCGTGGTGGCCGGGGTGCGGTGGCTCTCCGGCGTCGACGTCACGTACGTCTACCACCCGCCGCCCACCTCCGTAGCCGCGGCGGCCCTGCTCCGTGTCGCCCGGCGGACGCCGATCGTCCTGCACGTGCAGGACCTGTGGCCGGAGTCGGTGATGGAGTCCGGCATGGCGCCGACCGGCCGGCGTGCCAACGCCCTGGAGCGGACGCTCGGCGGGATGATGCGCCGGACCTACCGGCTGGCCGACACCATCGTCGCGATCTCGCCCACCATGGCCGAGCGGGTGGTGGCACGCGGTGCCGACCCGGCCAAGGTGCGGGTGGTCTGGAACTGGACCGACGACACGCTCTTCCGTCCGGTCCCCGCGACCGACGAGGCTCGCGCGGCGCTGGGCCACCGTGGGCGCTGCACCGTCATGTTCGCCGGCAACCTGGGCCTGCTCCAGGGTCTCGAGACCGCGATCCGGGCGGCCGCCGCCGTGCGCGACCGGATCGACCTGGTGCTCGTCGGCTCCGGAGCGGGGGAGGAGGCGGCCCGCCGGCTCGTGGTCGAGCTGGGTGCCGACAACGTGCGGTTCATCGGCCGGCGGCCGACCGAGGAGATGGCCGAGCTGTACGCGGCCGCGCAATGGCAGCTGATCTGCCTGCGTGACGTGCCCGCCCTGCGGGCCGCCGTCCCGTCGAAGCTGCAGGCCGCACTGGCATGCGGCGCACCGGTGATCGCCTCCGCAGGAGGCGACACCGCCGAGCTCGTCCGGTCGACCGGCGTGGGTCTCACCTGCCCGCCCGAGGACTGGCGGAGCCTCGCGGAGCGGTTTGCGGACGCGGCGGCCACGCCGGCCACCGCCCACGCCGAGATGGGACGCCGGGCCCGGCAGGTCTACCGGGAACGGATGTCGGTGCGCGTCGGCGTCGATCAGTTCGAGGACATCCTGACCAAGGCCGCGCCACGGAGAGGACGCGCATGACCCGGATCATGACCGTTGTCGGCACCCGACCAGAGATCATCAGACTGTCCCGGGTCGTCGCCAGGCTCGACGAGACGGTGGATCACATCCTGGTCCACACCGGACAGAACTGGGACACCACCCTGTCCGACGTCTTCTTCACCGAGCTGCGGTTGCGTAAACCGGACCGGTTCCTGCACGTCGACACGTCCTCGCTGGGTCGGGTGCTGGGTGGCGTGCTCGTCGGGATGGAGACGGCGATCGTCGAGCACCGGCCTGACGCGCTGCTGGTGCTCGGCGACACCAACAGCTGCATCGCCGCGCTGATGGCGCGACGGATGCGGGTGCCCGTCTACCACATGGAGGCCGGCAACCGGTGCTTCGACCTGAACGTGCCGGAGGAGACCAACCGCCGGCTGGTCGACCACGTCGCCGACTTCAACCTCGTCTACACCGAGCACGCCCGGCGCAACCTGCTCGCCGAGGGGCTGCACCCGCGCCGGATCCTGCACACCGGCTCGCCGATGCGCGAGGTGCTGGAGCACTACCGCGGCGGCATCGAGGCGTCGACCATCCTCCGGCAGCTCGAACTCGACCGGGGCCGGTACTTCGTGGTCAGCGCGCATCGCGAGGAGAACGTGGACTCGCCGGCCCGGCTCCAACAGCTGCTGGACTGCCTCCGGGCCGTCCACGACCGGTGGGGTCATCCGGTGCTGGTCTCCACGCATCCGCGTACGCGCAAACGCCTGGAGGCGCTGGCGCCCGACGCCACCGCGTTGGAGGGGATCGCCTTCCACGAGCCGTTCGGCCTGCTCGACTACGTGCACCTGCAGACCCGTGCGTTCTGCACGCTGTCGGACAGCGGCACCATCAGCGAGGAGGCCGCGATCCTCGGCTTCCCCGCGGTCACCCTCCGGGAGTCGATCGAACGGCCCGAGGCGCTCGACGCCGGCGGCATCATCATGACCGGCCTCGATCCGGAGGGCGTGGTCGAGGCGGTGCAGGTCACCGTCGACCAGGTCGCCGCGCAGGGAGTGCCCTGCCCCGCCGACTACCGGGTCCCCGACACGTCCCGCCGGGTGGTCGACTTCATCCTCTCCACGGTCCGCCGCCACCACGACTGGGCGGGCATCCGCCGCTGACACAGGGGTGTCCGATCCCGGCCCCGCACGCTCCGGCCGGCGACCGCGAACGCGGTCGCCGGCCTTCGCGTATGTCGGCCTCTGTGGGGATCGGGGATGCGTCTACGGCGTCGCCGGGCAAGAGGGTCCCGCTCCGGGAGCGGCTAGCCACCGGAGCGGGACGGCGAGCGGACGGATCAGTGCGACGACAGCGGCAGGCGCAGCGGGCTGTCCTCCATCGGACCGACCGGCTGGGCGGACAGGAGCGCGAGCTGCTCGGTCACCTTTGCCGGCTCGGCGTACGGGTCGAGCCCACTCACCTCCATCGGGTCCAGCGCGGGCACGCCGACATGCGAGACCAGGGGGTGGAACGGCCGGACGTCGACCTCGCCGGTGCCGAGCAGGTCCTCGTGCAGCTTCTCGCCCGGGCGCAGCCCCGTGAAGACGATCGGCACCGAGACGGACGCCTGCTCGGCCATCTGGCGGGCCAGGTCGGCGATGCGCACCGGCTCCCCCATGTCGAGCACCAGCGCCTCCCCGTCGCGTCCGATCTCCGCGGCCTGGAGCACCAGGTGCACGGCCTCCTGGACGGTCATCAGGTAACGGGTCACATCCGGGTGGGTGACGGTCAGTGGCTTGCCTGCCTCGATCTGCTGCTGGAACGCCGTCACCACCGAGCCGCGGCTGCTCAGCACGTTTCCGAACCGGACGCTGAGGAAGGTCCCGGGGAACCGTGAAGCCGCGTGGGCGGTCAACCGTTCGGTGATCCGCTTCGAGTAACCGAGCACGCTGATCGGGTCGGCCGCCTTGTCGGTGGAGATGTTCACGAACCGGGCCACGTCCTGGCAGGCGTCCAGCACGGACAGGGTGCCCCAGACGTTGGTCTTGACCGCCTCGCCCGGGTGTCGTTGGAGCAGCGTCAGGTGCTTGAGCGCCGCCGCGTGGAAGACGATCTCGGGACGACGTTCCTGGATGATCCGTCGGATGGCCTCGTCGTCGCGCAGGTCGGCGAGGATCAGCTCCGGGCCGTCCAACAGAGCCCGTCCGGAAAGCGACATCTGGAGGCTGTGCAGGGCGGATTCGTCGCGGTCCAGCATCATCAGCTCGCCCGGGTCGGCCTTCATCACCTGGCGGCACAACTCCGAGCCGATCGAGCCACCGGCGCCGGTGACCAGGATCCGTCGTCCGGTCAGGCTGTTCGTGCTCAGCGGTAGGTCGCCGACGACCTGGCGGCGGCCGAGCAGGTCGCTGATCTGCACGTCGCGCACGTCGGTGACGGTGATCCGGTGGTCCACCAGGTCCCGCACCGGTGGCAGGACCTTGAACGCCGCGCCGGTCCGGAGGGTGGCCTCCCTGATCTCGCGGATCAGCGCGGCGTCGGCGTTCGCGACCGAGAAGATGACCGTGTTGGCGCCGGTACGACGCACCGCCGCGGCGATGTCCCCGCGACCGCCGAACACACGAACCCCGCCGACACGCAGGTCGCGTTTGTCCGGGTCGTCGTCGAGCGCGCCGACCGGCAGGTACCGGCCGCGCGGATCGCTCAACATGGCACGCAGCAGGCCCTGTCCGGCGTCGCCCATCCCGAACAGGAGCACCGGTGTCGACGACCGGACGTCCGGCCGCATCGCGAGGTCGCGCCGGTACCGGTACGCGAACCGTGCCCCGAGCATGAACAGCAGGGCCAGCGAGCCGCCCACGACCGGAGTGCTGGCCGGCACGGGCCGGTCGGCGGAGGGCAGCAGGCCGAGCAGCACGATGGCCGCCGTGGTGACCGTGGTTCCGGCTACACCCTGTACCTCCTGCAGGCTGCCCAGTGGGTGCCGCCCCGAGTAGAGGCGGCGCAGCGCCGCCACTGCCACGTACATGACGGCGGCGCCGATGCCGATGATCGTGGCGCGGCTGAGCTGGCCCGGGGGGAGGTGGAACTCGTACCGGCTCCAGACGGCCGCGATGAAACCTCCTACCCAGGCGGTGGTGTCGGTGGCGAGGAAACCGGCGGTGCGGCGGCGTGCCCTTGCCCGGCGCGACCGCTTGTCCATCAGTTCGGTGCTCGCTGTCTCCTGCGGCATGTACTGGCTCCCTGTTCCGTCTCCGACCGCTTCCGCCCTCGAACAGGCAGGAACAGTCGTCCTCTTCGTACCTTTTACATGCGGACAGCTACCGCGTGGGCGGTTTCGCAATCAAAGGGATGAACGTCCCGTTCTGCGAGCAGACGGATCCGATGTCCGGTACGCCCTTCGCCGTCGCGGTGTGGTTTCCAGGTCGTCAGACGCGGCCGTCGAAGACCGGTTCTCCGGACGCGAGGGCACTCTTAGCCACCGAACGGCCAGCCGTGATGGGCGGGCAGCGGCGTACCCGGAGGGTGGTGGGTCGCCGGCGGTTGCCGATCGGCCGAGCGGTCTTACCGTCCCGGGGGCGGCAGGCTTCGCCCCATCCGCGCGAAGTGGGCAAAGGCAGGTTCCGCATTCGGCGCGGCGCTCGCCCCTGTCACGTACCACTGGTCGATCCCCAGCAGCTGGCCCAGCGCGGCGCGGATGGCCGCCCCGGTGGCGCCGTCCGGTACCCGGGCGGCCGCGCCCACGCAACGCACCGCGAACTCGTCCGCGCCTACGCGGACCCGCAGGTCGCCAAAGCCGTACGCCCGCCGGTGGGCGGTGAACGACGCCCAGTCGACGATCCGGACGGGGACGTCCGTCGGTGACGTGGCCGGGTCGAGGTGGGTCCAGACCTGATAGCTCCGGTCCCCGTAACCCGTTCGCTGGTACAGGTTTCGGGCAGCCGTGTTCTCGAGCGAGACGTCGAGCAGGAGGCCGTCGCATCCCAACCGGCGCGCGACTTCGGCGCCGTCCTCCAGCAGGAGCGAGCCGAGTCCCCGTCCTCGGTCCTGTGCTCGCACGGCGACGCCGTTGAGCAGGAACTGACGACCGAGCAGCCGCCAGTCCGCCACCGCCCGCACCCCGGTGTCGTCGACGACGCAGCGGAGGAACAGCGTGCGCAGGGGCGGCGGCGGCGCGAGCGAGGCCGCGAGGAAGGCGGCGAAACCCGGCGCGTGGTAGGCGACCAAACCGGCGCACGGCGTCGGCACCGACTCGGCGAGCAGACAAGCGGCCGCGGTGACGACCGGGTCGTCCGGATGGGTCGGCGCTCCCACCGCTTCGGCGACGGTGGCGTTCACGAGCGCACCCACGACAGCTGCCGTTCCTTGTCCAGGTCGAGCATCTCCGCCGCCGGGTCGGTGGCCACGCCGCTGGCGCGCAGCACCTTGCCGACCGTCCGGGCAAGGATCGCCAGATCGAGTCGGAACGACCACGAGGTGACGTACTCGACGTCGTACTCGAGCCGCTCGTCCCACGGCACCCCGTTGCGCCCGCCGACCTGGGCCAGGCCGGTGATGCCGGGCCGGACCTGGAACCGGACGCGCTCGCGTTCCGTGTACCAGGGGTCGTAGCGGGGGAGAAGCGGTCGCGGGCCGACCAGGCTGAGTTCTCCGCGGAGCACGTTCACCAACTGGGGCAGCTCGTCGATGCTGAGCTTCCGGAGCAGTCGCCCGACTCCGCGACACCGTACGCCGTCGGGAAGGAGTTCGCCGTTCACGTCACGCTCGTCGGTCATGGTGCGGAGCTTGATGATGCGGAAGGGCCGTTCCCACCGACCGGTCCGCTCCTGGACGAAGAAGACCGGGCTGCCGAGCCGCAACCGGACGAGCAGCACGGCGATCGCCAGGACCGGTGCCGCCAGGATCAACAGGACCGTGGCAACCGACACGTCAAGCAGCCGCTTCATCCGCTGCTGCGCCTGATACGACAATGCTCTGCCCTCGCGAACACCATTAACCATGGGGGAACCGTTCTGTCAGTCCGTGCCGCCGAACCGATGCGCTCAGGTCCGTCGGGACGGGAGGTCAATGACCTGTGGCCCGATAGGCGGGAAAGAAGTTCGTCGCCACGAGTTCGTCGGCGGATGTGCCGAGTTGCCGGGCGCGCGCGGTGACCAGAGCGGCGTACCGATCCGGATCCACCACCATCGAGCCCGTCCAGAACGGGGTCCTGGACCCTCCGAAGGATCGTTTGAACCGGAACAGCCCGTCATCGGGCCGGACTCCGCCTCCCAGGTGGACCGTCCGGCAGCCGTTCTCCGACGCCCAGGTGAGAATCGTCCACAGGAGAAGGTTGTTGGCGCCCAGACGGCTGGCCGACGGGTCCGAGCCGGCCAGGTGGTAGTGAGCGCGATCCCGGTGGCGCAGCACGAGCGCGGCTGCCACCACGGCTCCGTCCGCGTCGCGCACCTCGGCGATGGACAGCGCCTTGTCCAGGCCGACGGCCAACTGACGGTAGTAACGATCAGGGAAGAGGTACCAGGGCTGGCTGTCGAGCCGGATCATGGTCGACTCGTACAGCCTCCGGAAGGGGGAGCCGGTCGACAGGTCACCCGGGCAGGTCGGGCGCACGGCGGCGGTGAGTCCCCTGCTGTGCGCCTTCCGGATCGCCGTACGGGACCGCCCTTCCATGGCGTCCCACACCCGCTCGGGGCCCTCGGACACCGGCACCGTGATGGTGTCCTGCCGCCGGACGAGGTCCACCTGTCCGAGCGTTCTGACGGCGTCCACCGAGGCGGGATCCAGCGGAGAGAAACGCAGGAAGATCGCTACGGTGTGAGTCTGACGCCAGTGGTCGACCAGGCGCTTCCAGAACCGCGCGAGATCGGCGGACGTGCAGCCGGGGTCGACATGGACGCCGGCGTATCCATAGGGCGTGGCCGCGTCCAGGTCGGTCTCGTTGGCGTGGCGCAACACGTACGGCACGAGCAACCGGTCGTGCTCGTGGGCGATCTGCCATCTACCGGAGTCCACCGACGCCGTCGCCGTTCCGTAGGCGGAGGTGTAGTACACGTCCGGGCAGTCGGCGTCGAGCAGGCCGGTGTCCTCGTCTCCGCCACCGACCGCGAAGACCGCGCTCATCGGGTTGTCAGGAAGTCGTCGATCGCCTGCTCGACCCGTGCCCGGTGGGAGTCGGTCATCGCCGAACCGCTGGGCAGCGTCAGGCCGGTGGTGAACAGCCGTTCGGCGGCGCCGGTCAACGCGGCCTCGGCACCGCTGTGGACCGGTTGCAGATGCATCGGCATCCACACCGGCCGCGTCTCGATGTGCCGGTCGGCCAGGTGCGCGGCGAGCTCCCGGGCATCCCAGCCCGCCTCGTCAGGGTCGACCACGATGACGGTCAACCAACAGTTGTCGCCCGGGTCGCCCTCGCCCAGCAGGTCGACGCCGGGCACGGCGGCGAACAGCTTGGCGTAGGACTCCCGCAGGTCCCGGCGTCGACCGATCATCGTGTCGAGGCGCCGCAACTGTGCCCGTCCGATCGCCGCCAGGACGTTGCTCAGCCGATAGTTGTAACCGATGTCGACGTGCTCGTAGTGCCACACCGGTTGCCGGGCCTGCGTGGCGAGATACCGGACGCGCTCGGCGAGTGCGGCGTCCTCGGTGAGGAGCATCCCACCACCCGAGGTGGTAATGATCTTGTTGCCGTTGAAGGACAGGACGCCGGCCCGCCCGAAGGAGCCGGCGGCCCGTCCTGCCCGCGTCGCGCCGAGTGCCTCGGCCGCGTCCTCCAGCACCGGTACGCCGGCCTCGGCGCACATCGGCAGGATGCGTTCGTAGTCGGCGCACCGGCCGAACATGTCCACCGGGATCACCGCCGCCACCTCGCGGCCGTCGCGGCGTAGCCGGGTGAGGGCAGTTTCGAGCAGGTCCACGTCGATGTTTCCGGTGAGTGGGTCACAGTCGACGAAGAACGGTCGTGCGCCGGTGTAGACCACCGCGTTGGCGGTCGCCGCGAAGGTCAGGGTCGGTACGATCACCACCTGCTCCGGTCGGGCACCCAGTGCCAGCAACCCGAGGTGCAGAGCGGCCGTCCCCGAGTTGGTCGCGACCGCGTGCGAAGTACCCACCCGGCTCGCCACCTCCGATTCGAAGGCGTCGACCTCCGGCCCCAGCGGTGCCACCCATCCGGACCTGATCGCGGATATCGCGTACCGCTCCTCCAGAGGGCCGACGTCGGGCGGGGACAGGTGGATCGTGTCGTTCGTCAATGCTCGTCACCCCAGGTCCGGGACTCGACTCACGACCGGGACCGTTCTGGCTTCCCGACGCCATACAGCGCCGTTCCACCGCCCGATCAGCCATTCGGATTAAATCGGTTATATCAGACAAACAGACGTCTGGATCCGAAACGCCCCACTCGGGACTCCAGATGAACAACCGCCCAGACCGCCGGACGGACACGGGTGACAGGTGCCCGACGTGGAGTGACGCGGCCGCGACGGCCGTGCGGGACGAGAAGGACCCCCGTGTCGAGGGTGATCAGGCTGGTTACTTCATGGCGGTCGCCGAGTCGGCTCGCCGGCCTCGGGGTCGCGCTGGCCCGGACATTTCCGCCGGCACAGCCCATCCGAGGGTGATCGACTCGACTTCCCTGAAGTCGCGCTGTCTGGACGGGTGGGACAGCGCGACTTTCTGGAACCGGAGTCGATCACGCCGGCCAGGGTGGTCGTGCGGGGCTCGGGTAGCGGGCAGTCGGGCGTGATCGGCGCCAGATCGCCGATGTGGCGGCATCCGGGCGCGCGGGCCCCCGCCATATCGACGACATGGAGTCGATCACGTCGAGTCGTGCCGGCGTCGGCGGTGGCGGGTCGCTGGGTGGCCGGTGGCCGGGCCGTATGGGGGCTTTCCTGTTCGCGCCACGGGCCCTCACGCGCCACCACACGCTGCCGATCGGTCGCCAAGGACCCCGATCTGCTCAAGATTGCGCAGCATCGTGGAAGCAGTGGGATCAGTCGTCGCCCGCGTCGAGTCGACGCGTGAGCAGGACCCGCAGCGGGATCGACTCCCCGTCACGCCCACCCTCGCCGACGATCAGCGGCGGGGGACTGGGCTCGGGTTCCGCGCCGACCAGCCGGGCACGCAGGCCGCCGGGCACGGTCAGCAGATGCCACCGCCCGTCCACGTCGACCGCGCGCGTCCGGGCCCGGTCCACGTACCAGCCGGTGAGCCGGGTCCGGTACCGACCCCGGCCGTCGTAGGAGCGCGCGTTGAGCCGGGTCGGCCGCAGGCCCCGCCGGGTCGCCTCGGCCACGAACCAGGCCACGATCTGCACGGCCTCGGCGTGCTCGGCCGCCCGCCGCCGGGCGTCGGCCTCGGCGTGCGCCCGCGCCGCCAGCCGCTGCCGCTCGGCCCACTCCAGACCGTCGTCCACACCCACACCCCGACCGTACGCCGCCCGCCCCGCCCCCGCCCGGCCCCGCCCGGCCCCCGCCCCCGCTCCCCGGCCCGTCGATCATGCAGTTGTGGTGCCCGAGAAGTGGCGATGTGAGCCCGTTCGTACCCCACCACAACTGCATGATCGACGGGCTCGGAGGGGCGGGCCCGGCGTGGGCAGGGTTCCTGCCCACGCCGGGCCCGTTGCCCTGGGCGCCGTACCGTGCTCAGGCCAGGCCGGCGCGGCGCAGCGCGTCGGCCATCGCCCCGTTGGCCGGCGCCGGCGCCCCGCGACCCTGCCGCGCGCCGCCCCGGTCGCCCTGGCCGCCGCGCCCGCCGCTCTGCCCACCGCCCTGGCCACCGCGACCATCGCCGCGCCCGCCGGCACTACCGCGCCCGTCGCCCCGCCCGCCAGCGTCGCCGCGCCCGCCGGCACCACCGCGGCCGTCGCCCCGTCCACCGGCACCGCCACGACCGTCCCCGCGCCCGCCGGCGTCGCCCCGGGCACCCCGGCCCGCGCCCCGGCGGTCGGCGTCGGCGCCGGGCTCGTCGTCGAGGCGCAGGGTGAGCGAGATCCGCTTGCGCGGTACGTCGACGTCGAGCACCTTCACCTTGACCACGTCGCCGGACTTCACGACCTCGCGGGGGTCCTTCACGAACGTCCGCGACATGGCCGACACGTGTACGAGCCCGTCCTGGTGCACGCCGACGTCGACGAACGCGCCGAACGCGGCCACGTTGGTGACCACGCCCTCCAGCACCATGCCCGGCGTCAGGTCGCCGATCGTCTCCACGCCCTCCACGAAGGTGGCGGTGCGGAACTCGGGCCGCGGGTCCCGGCCCGGCTTCTCCAGTTCGGCGAGGATGTCGGTGACCGTGGGCAGGCCGAACGTGTCGTCGACGAAGTCGGTGGCCCGCAGGCCCCGCAGGATCGTCGACTGGCCGATGAGCGACCGCAGGTCCTGCCCGGTGTGGGAGAGGATCCGGCGGACCACGGGGTACGCCTCGGGGTGCACGCTGGAGGAGTCCAGCGGGTCGTCCCCGTCGGGGATGCGCAGGAAGCCCGCGCACTGCTCGAACGCCTTCGGGCCGAGCCGCGGCACCTTCTTCAGGTCGGACCGGCTGCGGAACGGGCCGTTGGCGTCCCGGTGCAGCACGATGTTCTCGGCCAGCCCGGCGCCGATGCCCGACACCCGGGTCAGCAGCGGCGCCGACGCGGTGTTGACGTCCACCCCGACCCCGTTGACGCAGTCCTCGACCACGGCGTCCAGCGACCGGGAGAGCTTCACCTCGGAGAGGTCGTGCTGGTACTGGCCGACGCCGATCGACCGTGGGTCGATCTTCACGAGTTCGGCGAGCGGGTCCTGCAGGCGCCGGGCGATGGACACCGCGCCGCGCAGCGACACGTCCAGCCCGGGCAGTTCCTGGGCGGCGTACGCCGAGGCCGAGTAGACCGACGCGCCGGCCTCGGAGACGACCACCTTGGTCAGGTTGAGCTGCGGGTACCGCTTGATTAGGTCACCGGCGAGCTTGTCGGTCTCGCGGGACGCGGTGCCGTTGCCGATGGCCACGAGCTCCACGCCGTGCGCTCCCGCGAGCCGCGCGAGCGTCTCGATCGAGGCGTCCCACTGCCGGCGCGGCTCGTGGGGGTAGATGGTGTCGGTGGCGACCACCTTGCCGGTGGCGTCCACCACGGCGACCTTCACGCCGGTGCGCAGACCCGGGTCGAGGCCCATGGTCGGCCGGGCGCCGGCGGGCGCGGCGAGCAGCAGGTCGCGCAGGTTGGTGGCGAAGACCCGTACGGCCTCCTCCTCGGCCGCCTGCCACAGCCGCATCCGCAGGTCCGCGCCGAGGTGGATGAGGATCCGCGTACGCCAGGCCCAGCGCACCGTGTCGGTGAGCCACTTGTCGGCCGGGCGCCCCTGGTCGCTGACGCCGAACCGGCCGGCGATCGCCGCCTCGTACCGGCTCGGGCCGGCCGCGTCCGCCTCGCCGGCGTCCTCCGGCTCCATGGTCAGGTCGAGCACGCCCTCCTTCTCGCCCCGGAACATGGCGAGGATCCGGTGCGACGGCAGCTTCGTGTACGGCTCGGCGAAGTCGAAGTAGTCGGCGAACTTCGCGCCGGCCGACTCCTGTCCGTCGCGTACCCGGGCCACGAGCCGGCCCCGCGACCACATCTGCTCCCGCAGCGTGCCGATGAGGTCGGCGTCCTCGGCGAAGCGTTCGATGAGGATGGCCCGCGCGCCGTCGAGCGCCGCGGCCTCGTCGGCCACCCCCTTCTCCGCGTCGACGTAGCCGGCGGCGACGCCGCGCGGGTCCTGCGTCGGGTCGGCCAGCAGGGTGTCGGCGAGCGGCTCCAGGCCGGCCTCGCGGGCGATCTGGGCCCGGGTCCGCCGCTTCGGCTTGTAGGGGAGGTAGATGTCCTCCAGGCGGGACTTCGAGTCGGCCGCCATGATCTGGGCTTCCAGGGCCTCGTCCAGCTTGCCCTGGCCGCGGATCGACTCCAGCACCGCCGCCCGGCGCTCGTCGAGCTCGCGCAGGTAGCGCAGCCGTTCCTCGAGTGTCCGTAGCTGGGTGTCGTCGAGCAGGCCGGTGGCCTCCTTGCGGTAGCGGGCGATGAACGGCACCGTCGCGCCGCCGTCGAGCAGCTCCACGGCCGCCCGTACCTGGCGCTCGGCCACGCCGAGTTCCTCGGCGATCCGCTGATGAACAGAGAGGGTCACGATCTCGATCCGCCTTCGGGTGTGGTTTCCGCCCAGCATTCTGCCGCGCTAGCGTGGCGATCATGGAACCACCTGCGGAGCCCCGGGCGCGGCGGCTCTTCGGCGGCAGCGCCCGGACCCTCGGCGACCTCGCCGCGAGCCCCTTCCGGGCCGACCGGGACCGGATCGTGGGCTCGCCGTTCTTCGCCCGCCTCGGCGGCGTCACCCAGGTGATCAGCCCGGTCGGCTCCGGCCTGCTCGTGCACAACCGGCTCACCCACAGCCTCAAGGTCGCGCAGGTCGCCCGGGCGGTCGCCGAGCGGCTCACCGCCGACGAGCGGTGGCGTGACCTGCTGGACAAGCTGGGCGGCTGCGACCCGGACGTGGTCGAGGCCGCCGCGCTCGCGCACGACCTCGGGCACCCACCGTTCGGGCACCTGGGCGAACGGGTGCTGGACCGGCTGGCCCGGCAGCGGCTCGGGCTCACCGACGGTTTCGAGGGCAACGCCCAGTCGTACCGGATCGTCACCAGCACGGAGATCCGCGGCGCGGCGACCACCGGCCTGGACCTCACGGCGGCCGTGCGGGCCGCCATGCTGAAGTACCCGTGGACGCGGCTCGACCACCCCGACCCGCACCCACGGCTCATGGACCCACCCCCGCGCGGGGCGACCCCACCCCCGGACGACCCGGAGAGCGGCTCGTCGAAGTTCGGCGCGTACCGGACGGAGGTCGACGACCTGCGCCAGGCGCGGGAGCCGTTCGCGGGGCGGATCCCGGACTGGCAGCAGACCGTCGAGGCGTCGGTGATGGACACGGCCGACGACATCGCGTACGCCATCCACGACGTCGAGGACTTCTACCGGGTGGGGGTGCTCCAGCAGGGCGCCGTCGCCGCCGAGCTGATGGCCTGGCAGCGCGAGGGCGGGCACTTCCGGGCCGTCACCGACGCCGCGCTGGCCACCGCGGCCCGCCGTCCCGGCGCGGCCATCGAGCGGCTCCGCCGGCAGCTGCACCGCAAGGACGCCTGGGTGGCCGACGACGACGCCTTCGCCGCGGCCGTCGAGCACGTCCGGGAGGAGCTGGTGGACGGGCTGCTGGCCGTGCCGTTCGACGGCTCGATCGAGGCCGAGCAGTACGTGGCGCGCTTCTCCGCCCGCTGGTCCACCCGGTTCGTCGAGGCGATCACCGTGACCGAGCGGCCGGCGGTGCGCTCCGGTCACGTGCTGCTCGCCCCGGCACAGTGGCACGAGGTGCAGGTGCTCAAGTTCGTGCACCACCGGTTCGTGCTGGCCCGGCCGGATCTGGCGCTGCACCAGCGCGGTCAGGCCCGGCTGCTGGGCACTCTCGTGGAGGCGCTCTGGGAGTGGCTGCTCGACCCGGAGGAGGAGTCGCGGCTGCCGCGCCGCCTGCACGACCTCGTGGAACTGGCCGAGGCGGAGCTGCACCCGCGCACCCCGAACCGGATCGACCGGGCGCGGGGGCGGGCCATCGTCGACTTCGTCGCGCAGCTCACCGACAACCAGGCGGTGGCCATGCTCGACGCGTTGTCCGGGCGCTCCGGCGCCCTCTGGACCGACGCGTTCGTGCTCTGACCGCCCCTCGCGTGCCGTCGCCGGGCCGGGCGGACCGTCAGGCCACCGCCTGCCACCAGCCGTCGACGGGCGGCGGGTCGTCCACCACCACCCGCTCGCCGGGCCGGGGTACGGCGATCCGCACGTCGCGGGCCTTCGCCTCCGCCCAGAGCCGGTCCACGGGCTCGCCCCAGTCGTGCAGGGCGAGGTTGAACGTGGCCCAGTGCACCGGGATGAACAGCCCGCCGCGCAGGTCGAGGTGGGCGGTGACGGCCTCCTCCGGGTACATGTGGATGCTCGGCCACGCCCGGTCGTACGCGCCGATCTGCACGAGCGTCACGTCGAACGGGCCGTGCTGCGCGCCGATGGCGGCGTAGCCGGCGAAGTAGCCCGAGTCGCCCGTGTAGAAGACCCGGCGCTGCGCCCCGGCGATCACCCACGAACTCCACAGCGTGCCGTCCCGGCGCAGCCCCCGACCCGAGAAGTGCTGCGCGGCCGTCGCGGTGATCTCCAGGCCGGCCACGTGGTGGGTCTCCGACCAGTCCAGTTCGACGATCCGCTCCTCCGGCACGCCCCAGCGGTCGAGGTGCGCGCCGACGCCGAGCGGCACCAGAAACGGCGCGCTCTGCGTGGCCAGCAGCCCGCGGACGGTCGGCAGGTCGAGGTGGTCGTAGTGGTCGTGGGAGATCACGATCGCGTCGAGCGGGGGCAGCTCGTCGAGGCGCACCGGCGGCTGGTGCAGCCGGCGGGGACCGACCAGCGCCGACGGGGAGCAGCGCTCGCTCCACACCGGGTCGAGCAGCACCCGCCGCCCCTCGATCTCGACCAGCGCGGAGGCGTGGCCGTACCAGACGATGTTCAACTCCCGGCCCGCGTCGGTGTCGGCGGGCGCGTCGGCGGGCCGCACCAGCGGCACGGCGGCGCTGGGCCGGCGCTTCTGCTTGCCGAAGAGCAGCTCCCACAGCAGGTTGCGCCCCGGTTCGGCGATCGTCGACCGGGCGCCGGTCGGGTTGTGGAACCTGCCGTCGCGGAACTGCGGGGACCGCGCCGCCCGGCGTGCCCGCGCCCCGGCCAGCCGACCGCCGAGCGCGAGCGGCACGTCCCGGGCGGCCCAGGCCAGCCCGCCGAGCGCGGCCACGCCTGCCAGCCCGCCCAGCCGCCGGCCGAGGGCGCGGTCGAGTTCCGGTTGTTCCTGTGGTGCGCGCATGCTCGTCCCCTCCGGCCGTCTTCCGCACTCCACGGTAGCCACCGACCGGCCGCCGCGCTCCCGGGAACCGGGGGCACGACGGCCGGCCGGTGGACGGCTCAGCCGCCGTTGCTGGGGCGCTGCCGGCTCGGCCGGTAGTGTCGGCCGGCCCCGGCGAGCCGCGACGTCGCGTTCATCATGATCCGGCCGAGCCGGGCCCGCGCCTGGACGGCCGGGTGCGTGGCACCGAAGTTGTCCGCGTCGGCCTGACCGTCGGCGAAGATCGCGTACGTGAGCACGGCCGCGCCGGACGCGTCGAAGATGACGCCCGCCTCGTGCCGGGCGCTGCCGAACCAGCCCGCCTTGGTGGCCACCCGGGCCCGCTCCTCCGACGACATGGTGCGCCGGATCCCGTCGGTGAACGCGATGGGGGAGCGCAGCAGGTTCAGCAGGAACGCCGTGGACGCCGGCGAGAGCAGGGTGCCGGCCACCAGCGCGCGCAGCAGCTCGTGGGTCTCCCGGGGCGTGCTGGTGCCGAGGAAGAACCGGTTCGGGTTGGCGACCGGCTCGACCTGGGTGTTGGGGAAGCCCTTGGCGACCAGGATGGCGTTCAGCTCGGCGGCCGGGCAGACCAGGCCGCACAGGCGTACGGCCGTGTCGTCGGAGACGGTCAGCAGGGCGGCGAGGGCGTGCCCGAGGGTGACCGAGCTGGGGTAGGCGTTGTCGAGGCTGAAGATGCCGTCCCCGCCGGGCACCACGATCGAGGCGGTCACGTCGACCCGCTGGTCGAGGGTGAGCAGGCCCCGGTCGACCTTGTCGAGCACCGCCGTGGCCACCGCGATCTTGTTGACGCTGTACGCCTCGAGCCGCTGGTCCGGGTCGTCGGCCACGGCCACCACCGGGGCGCCGCCGGCCGCGTCCGCCACGCTGACGTACGCCTGCCAGTTGCCGCCGGCCTGCGTCGTCTCCCGCTCGTAGGCCTCGGCCACGCGGGCGGCGACCCGTTGCGGGGTGGCCGCCGCGGTGGTCAGGTCCGCGTCGGCGTCCCCGGGAGCGGCCGACGCCGGTGTGCCGGCGCCCAGCACGGTCCCGGCGGTGGCCACCGTGCCCAGCCCGAGCGCGGTCCTGCGGTTCACCCTGATAGTCAATCGTCTCTCCCGTCGTGGTGCACCGGAGTGCTCTGCGGTCCACCACACTAGAAGAACCGATCGACGTCCGTGACCCCGTCGACGGCTCACCGCGCCCGCCGCAGGACGCGCGCGCCGACCTCCCCGGGGAGCGCCGCGGTTCTCCGCGCCAGGTGCGCGAGGTCGGGCAGCCAGCCGCCGCGTACGGACTCGCTGGCCGGATCGGGGGCGAAGACGACACCGTCGTGCGCCGGCGCCGGCCGGTCGGCGATCCCGAGCCGGCGCATCAGCGGCCCGACCAGGAGGTCGTAGAGGCCGGGCAGCACCGTGAAGCCCAGTCGCATGATCGGGTTGAGCCGTCCCACCGACACCTCGCGGCGGGGCCGGTCGGCGCAGGCCACGATCGCCCGGGCGACCCGCCGTGAGGTGGTGACCGGTGGCGGCGGGCGGCCCACGTGGCCCAGGTGGTTGGCCGCCCGCTGGTAGATCGGTGTGTCCACGCTGCCGGGGCTCACGAGGCAGACGTGGATGTCCGGGCTGTCCCGCAGTTCCTGCTGGAGCGTCCGGACCAGCCCGGCCAGACCCCACTTCGCGGCCACGTAACTGCTCAGGTACGGCGCCGTCATGTGCCCGAGCACCGAGCCGGTGAGGATCAGGGTGCCCGAACCGGCGGCCCGGAAGTGGCGCAGCGCCACCCGGGCGGCGTCCGCGGCCGCCAGCAGGTCGGTTCGGACCACCTGGTCGAAGACGCGTGCGGGTAGCTGGTCGAAGCGCCCGTACGCGGTGACCGCCGCGGTGTGCACCCAGACGTCGATGCGACCGAACCGGTCGACGGCCGCGGCGGCGAGGGCGTCCAGCGCCCCGGGCGTGGTGACGTCGGTCGGCACGGTGAGCACCTCGGCGCCCTCGGCCGCGCACTCGACGCGTACCTCCTCGAGGGTCCGCGGCGCGCGGGCGGCGAGCACGAGACGGTCGCCGCGCCGGGCGAACTCCCGGACCGCCGCCCGCCCGATGCCGCTGGTCGCGCCGACCGCCACCACGACCCGGCTCACGGTTCGAGCACGACCTTCACGCAGCCGTCCCGCTTCTGCTGGAACATCTCGTACGCCTCCGGCGCCCGCCGCAGCGGCACGCGGTGGGTGCGCAGGTCCGCCACGCCCAGCGGGTCGTCGTCGCCGCTGAGCACCGGCATGATCTCGTCGACCCAGCGACGCACGTGGCACTGGCCCATGCGCAACTGGATGCCGCGGTCGAACATCTCCATGAGCGGCATCGGGTCCTGCTCCCCGCCGTAGACGCCGGAGATCGAGACGGTGCCGCCGCGGCGGACGGCCTTCAGGGCGGCGTGGAGCACGCTGAGGCGGTCCACGCCGGCGCGGTCGATCACCTCTTGGGCGAGCCGGTCCGGCAGCAGTCCCGCGGCGGCCTGGGCGAGCTTGCCGGTGGGGGAGCCGTGCGCCTCCATGCCGACCGCGTCGATCACCGCGTCCGGGCCGCGCCCGTCGACCAGGTCGACGAGGGCGCCCGGCACGTCGTCGATCTCGCGGACGTCGAGCACCTCCACACCGTGCCGGCGGGCCATCTCCAGCCGCTCGGGCACCAGATCGAGCCCGATGACCCGGCCGGCGCCGAGGTACCGGCCGACGCGGGCGCAGAACTGCCCGACGGGGCCCAGCCCGAACACGGCGAGGGTGCCGCCGGGCGGGGTGTCGGCGTACCGCACGGCCTGCCAGGCGGTGGGAAGGATGTCGGAGAGGTACAACCACTGCTCGTCCGGGCCCGTCTGCGGGACGGTGATCGGACCGAAGTCGGCGTACGGCACCCGCAGGTACTCGGCCTGGCCGCCGGGCACCGAGCCGTACAGGTCGGTGTAGCCGAACAGCGCGGCGCCCTTGCCCGCGCTACGGACCTGGGTGGTCTCGCACTGGGCGTAGAGCTGCCGTTCGCACATCCAGCAGGTGCCGCAGGCGATGTTGAACGGCACCACCACCCGGTCGCCGGGCCTCAGCCGGGTCACCGCCGAGCCGACCTCCTCGACGATTCCCATCGGCTCGTGACCGAGGACGTCGCCCGGCTTGAGGTACGGCGCGAGCACCTCGTACAGGTGCAGGTCCGAGCCGCAGATCGCGGTCGAGGTGATCCGTACGATCGCGTCGGTCGGCTCCTCGATCCGCGGGTCCGGCACCTCCTCCACCCGCACGTCACGCTTACCCTGCCAGGTCAGTGCCTTCATGTCCGGTTCCCTCCCCTGGGAGTTCTCCCCCGCACTGCTACCCAGGGTGGGCGGGTTGAACCGGACCCGACCCCGGAGCCCCGGAGGCCGCCCGCGGTCCGTATCTGTCGTGCCGGATTCGGTAACAGCCGCGTTCCGCCGTACGAAGAAGAGGTGTGACGGCTACCAGAGAGGACAGCCCTGTGCGTGACCCTGACCCAGCGGAGGGCGACATCTGCCGCATCGGAGTCGATCCGGTGGCCTTCGAGGCCTTCTACCGGCGGCACGTGGAGGCGGTGGGCCGGTTCGTGGCGCGGCGGGTCGACGACCCCCATCTCGCCGCCGACCTCACCGCCGACGTGTTCCTGGCGGTGATCGAGTCGGCGGCCGGCTACCGGCCGGACCGAGGCAGCCCGGTCGGCTGGCTGTTCGGGGTGGCCCGCAACGTCGTCGCGGACGAGCGGCGCCGGGCGGCGCAGCGGCTGCGGGTGACCGGGCGGATCGCCGGACGGCGGGATCTGGACGCCGACGACATCGCCCGCATCGAGGAGCGGATCGACGCCGAGTCGGCGGCCCGCCGTACCCATCGGGCGCTGAGCGGGCTGCCCGAGGAGACCCGCGCGCTGGTCGAACTCGTCGCCGTGGACGGTCTCACGGTCCGGGAGGCGGCGGCCGCCCTCGGGTTGACGCCGGTCGCCGCCCGGGTCCGCCTGCACCGCGCCCGCCGCACCGTCCGCGCCGTGCTCGCCCGTCCGGCCACCAACCTCGCCCTCTGAGACGGAGATACGCCATGACCAGGAGAGACCAGTCGCCGCACGGCTTCGAGGAGCAGCTCCTCGCGGATCTGAAGGCACATGTCGTCCGTCGGGCCGAGCCGGTGCCGACGGCCCGTACGGTCGGACGACGCGTCCGGCTCCCGCGCGGTTGGCGCCTCGCCGGCGCGTTCGGGCTGGCGGTCGCGCTGGCCGCCGGCGGCCTGACGGTGCAGACGATGGGTGACCGGCCCGCGTCCACGGCCAGCGCGGCGGAGATCTTCCGGCTGGCGGCCGACGCCGCCCGGGAGCAGCCCGAGCTCGTCGCCCGACCCGAGCAGTACGTCTTCACCGAGTTCCTGGCGACGATGCGGGAGTTTCCGGACAGCGGCCCGTACCGTACCTCGCGGGTGCAGATGTGGCAGTCGGCCGGGGGCCTGGCGCACGCGCAGGCACGGTACCGACCCGAGAACGAGCCGGACGGCTGGGGCGAACTGAGGGTGCTCCGCCCGAACGATCCCGCGGATCCCGAGAAGGAGCTCGACGCACTTCCGTCGCCCGCGTACCACGGCGACCTGCCCACCGACCCGGACGAGCTGCTCCGCTACCTCCGGGAACACCCGGTCGACCTGCATCTGCCCGAGAGCGCCGACGAGCAGGCCGTGTACGGGGGCGAGACCATGCCGTACACCACGGCGCGGTCGATGCTCGACGGCTACGTGCCGCCCCGGGCGCTCGCGGCGCTGTTCGAACTGCTGGCGCGGGAGCCGGGAGCGGTCGTCGTCCCCGGCGACGTGGTGGACGCCGCCGGCCGGCACGGCGTGGCGATCCGGATGCCCGGGGTGATCGGCGGTAGCCGCGACTTCGTCTTCGACCGGGACACCCACGTCTACCTCGGCACGCGCGACTCCGTCGTGCGTAACGGCAGGGAGTCGCCGTTCTCGGCCACCGCGCTGCTCCGGGTCGCGATCGTCGACCGGCCGGGTCAACTGCCCTGAACCGGTACGGCCGGGAAGACGGCGGGCCGCCACACACGGGGGTGGCGGCCCGCCGTGCGGAACGACCGGTCAGGAACCGGGCTTGCCGGCCGCCTTCGTGGTGGCCGTCAGGTAGTCCCGGTTGAGACGGCCGATGGTGTTGAGCGGGATGCCCTTCGGGCAGGCCACGGTGCACTCGCCGGCGTTGGTGCAGCCACCGAAGCCGGCCTCGTCGTGCGCGTCGACCATGCCGATCACCCGGGTGTAGCGCTCCGGCTGGCCCTGAGGCAGCAGCGAGAGCTGGGTGACCTTGGCGGCGGTGAAGAGCATGCCGGAGCCGTTCGGGCAGGCTGCCACGCACGCGCCGCAGCCGATGCAGGCCGCCGCCTCGAAGGCCGCGTCCGCGTTGGCCTTGGCCACCGGCACCGAGTGGGCCTCCGGCGCGCTGCCGGTGGGTGCGGTGATGTACCCGCCGGCAGCGATGATCGTGTCGAAGGCGCCCCGGTTGACCACCAGGTCCTTGATGACCGGGAAGGCCCGGGCGCGCCACGGCTCGATGTCGATGGTGTCGCCGTCGGAGAACTGCCGCATGTGCAGCTGGCAGGCCGTGGTGCCGCGCTGCGGCCCGTGCGCCTGTCCGTTGATCATCATGCCGCACATGCCGCAGATGCCCTCGCGGCAGTCGTGGTCGAACGCCACCGGGTCCTCGCCGGCGAGGATCAGGCGTTCGTTGAGCACGTCGAGCATCTCCAGGAACGACATGTCCGGCGACACGTCGTCGACCTGGTAGGTCACCATCCGACCCTTGTCCTCGGGGCCGGACTGGCGCCAGATGCGCAGGGTCAGGTTCACTTGTAGCTCCGCTGCGTGGGGTGGACGTATTCGAACTTCAGGTCTTCCTTGTGCAGCACCGACGGCTGCCCGGTGGCGGTGAACTCCCACGCCGCGACGTACGAGAAGCGCTCGTCGTCGCGCTGGGCCTCCCCGTCCTCCGTCTGGTACTCGGCCCGGAAGTGGCCGCCGCACGACTCCTCGCGGTGCAGGGCGTCGATGCACATGAGCTCGGCCAGCTCGAAGAAGTCGGCCACGCGGCCGGCCTTCTCCAGCGACTGGTTGAGCCCCTCGCCGTCGCCGAGCACGCGCACCCGCTGCCAGAACTGCTCGCGCAGCGCGCGGATCTCGTCGATGGCCTTGCGCAGGCCGGCCTCGCTACGCTCCATGCCGCAGTGGTCCCACATGATCTGGCCCAGCTCGCGGTGGAACGAGTCGACGGTCCGGTCGCCGTTGACCGCCAGCAGCCGCTGGATGCGGTCCTCGACGTCCCGGCGCGCCTCGACGACCGCCGGGTGACCCGCGTCGACCTTCTCGAACGGGCCGCCCGCCAGGTAGTTCGCGATGGTGTTCGGCAGCACGAAGTACCCGTCCGCCAGGCCCTGCATGAGCGCCGACGCGCCCAGGCGGTTGGCGCCGTGGTCGGAGAAGTTCGCCTCGCCGATCACGAACAGGCCGGGGATGGTCGACTGGAGGTCGTAGTCGACCCACAGGCCGCCCATCGTGTAGTGCACGGCGGGGTAGATCCGCATCGGGACCTCGTACGGGTCCTCACCGGTGATCCGCTCGTACATCTCGAAGAGGTTGCCGTACTTGGCCTCGACGGCCTTACGGCCCAGCCGCCCGATGGCGTCGGCGAAGTCGAGGTAGACGCCGAGCCCACCCGGGCCCACGCCCCGCCCCTGGTCGCAGACGGCCTTCGCGGCGCGGGACGCGATGTCCCGGGGGACCAGGTTGCCGAAGGAGGGGTAGATCCGCTCCAGGTAGTAGTCCCGCTCGTCCTCGGGGATGTCCTTCGGGTTGCGGTCGTCGCCCTTGGCCTTCGGCACCCAGACCCGGCCGTCGTTGCGCAGCGACTCGCTCATCAGGGTCAGCTTCGACTGGTGGTCGCCGGAGACCGGGATGCAGGTCGGGTGGATCTGCGTGTAGCAGGGGTTGGCGAAGTACGCGCCCTTGCGGTGCGCCCGCCAGGTGGCGGTGACGTTGCAGCCCTTGGCGTTGGTGGAGAGGTAGAAGACGTTGCCGTAGCCGCCGGAGGCGAGCACCACCGCGTCGGCGAACTCGGTGGTGACCTCGCCGGTGACCAGGTCGCGGACGACGATGCCGCGGGCCCGGCCGTCGACGACGATCAGCTCCAGCATCTCGTGCCGGGCGTTCATCTCCACGTTGCCCAGGCCGATCTGCCGCTCCAGGGCCTGGTACGCCCCGAGCAGGAGCTGCTGGCCCGTCTGGCCCCGGGCGTAGAAGGTGCGCTGCACCTGCGCGCCGCCGAAGGACCGGGTGTCCAGCAGCCCGCCGTACTCGCGGGCGAAGGGCACGCCCTGGGCCACGCACTGGTCGATGATGTTGACCGAGACCTCGGCCAGCCGGTGCACGTTCGACTCCCGGGAGCGGAAGTCGCCGCCCTTCACGGTGTCGTAGAAGAGCCGGTGGACCGAGTCGCCGTCGTTGCGGTAGTTCTTCGCGGCGTTGATGCCGCCCTGCGCGGCGATCGAGTGGGCCCGGCGGGGGCTGTCCTGGTAGCAGTAGGACTTGACCTGGTAGCCCTGCTCGGCGAGCGTGGCCGCGGCCGAGCCGCCGGCCAGGCCGGTGCCGACCACGATCACGGTCATCTTCCGGCGGTTGGCCGGGTTGACCAACTTGGCCTCGAAGCGTCGGCGTTCCCAGCGGGTCTCGATCGGGCCGTCGGGAGCCCTGGTGTCGGCGATCGGGTCGCCCTCGGTGAAGAGTTCCATGTCAGGACACCAATCCGGTGAGTACGGCGAACGGGACCACCAGGTAGCCGGCGCACAGCGCGACGGCGAAGACCAGCGCGGCGACGCGTGCCCGGCGCTCGCCCCGCGGGGTCTGCTGGCCGAGGCTGCGGAACGCGCTGAACGCGCCGTGCCGCAGGTGGAAGCCGATGGCGAGGATCGCGAGGGTGTAGAAGAGCGTGACGTACCAGCGCTCCGGCGCGAAGTCGGCGACCAGGTTGCCGTAGGGCTTGCTCGGGTCGCCGACCGGGTTGAGGTGACCGGTGGTCAGGTCCAGGAGGTGGTAGATCACGAACAGCAGGATGATCACGCCGCCCCAGCGCATCGTGCGGGCCGCGTAGCTGCCCTGGACCTTCGCGCGGTGGGCGTACCGGACCGGGCGGGCGGCGCGCGCCCGCATGGCCAGCGCGGTGGCGGCGGCGATGTGCCCGATCACGGCGACGGTCAGCACGCCACGGAGGATCCAGAGGAACCAGACGCCCGGCAGCAGTGGCTTGCCGATGTCCCGCAGCCAGTGCGCGTAGTGGTCGAACGCCGTCTGCCCCGCGAAGGACTTCAGGTTGCCCAGCATGTGCGCGATGAGGAACAGCACCAGGATGATGCCCGTCACCGCCATGAGGGCCTTGAGGCCCACGTTCGAGCGGATGGGCGATCGTGTTCTCGTCGTGACTACCACAGGGCCGACGCTAGGAGCAGTTTGATCAGTCGTCCAATGCATCGACCTCGCAGTCTTGATAGACATAGGCTATGTAGATGCAGCTACATCAGCTGAGGTACTTCGTTGCCGTGGCCGAAGTACGACATTTCACCCAGGCGGCCGACATCGTCGGCATAACCCAGCCCTCGTTGAGTAAGCAAATTCACGCTCTGGAGGCCGACCTCGGGGCGCCCCTCTTCGAGCGGGTAAGGGGCAACATCGCCCTCACGGCGGCCGGCGAGGTGCTCCTGCCGTTGGCCAAGCGGATCCTCGCCGACGTGGAGACCGCCACCCGGGAGGTGCAGGAACTGGTCGGGTTGCGCCGTGGCCGCGTACGCCTCGGGGCCACCCCCAGCCTGGCCACCTCCCTCGCCCCGCCGGTGCTGCGGCGGTACCGCGACGCCCATCCCCTCATCGACCTGCGGGTCGAGGAGGGCGGCTCCCAGGATCTGGTGCGTGACCTGCTGCGGGGCGACCTCGACCTCGCGCTCATCATCATGCCCGCCGCCGGCGCCGACCCCGGGCTGCGCGCCGACCCCATCCTGCGGGAGAGCCTCGTGGTGGCCTCGCTGGAGGACCTGCCGGCCACCACCGGCACCGGCGAGGTGCGCATCACCGACCTGCGGGACCGACCCATGGTGATGTTCCGCGAGGGATACGACCTCCGGGACGCCACGATTCAGGCATGCCGCGCCGCCGGCTTCGAGCCGACGTTCGCCGTCGACGGCGGCGAGATGGACGCGGTGCTCAGCTTCGTGGAGGCGGGCCTGGGCGTCGCGCTCGTTCCCGGCATCGTGGTCGCCCGCCGCCCCGGCGTACGGATCACCCGGCTCGCGCCGCCCGGGGTGACCCGGACCATCGCGGTCGCACGGCGGCGGGACGTGGTGCCCACCCACGCCGGCCGGGAGCTGCGCCGCATCCTGCTCGAGTACGTGCGTGACGCCACCGCCGGCGGCGAACTCCCACCCGGCGTCGAGCCGATGTAGGTGGCCACACCCCGAGGGCGCAGGTGGGCGACGAGCACCAGCAGGCCCACCTCGCCGAGGCAGACGAGGCGTTCGATCAGGCCGACGAACGGGCGCAACGGCGAGCCCACGAGGTACGCGGCCACGAACGGGACCATGGCGACCGCGCAGGCGACCGCACCCAGGACCACCGCGCGGGCGAGGCGCCCCGGATGCCGTACGGCGGCCAGCAGCGCGCCGAGCGGCAGGCCGGACAGGGCGGCCACCGCGGCCCAGCGGTGAATGTCGCCGGTCGTCGTCACCGGTGCGCCGACCGGGTCTCGGGGGAAGACGACCAGCACCACGAGCCCCACGCACCAGGCCCCCAGCCCGGCCGCCACGAACCGGTGCCGGAGGGCGGCGGGCCGGCCCGACCGGAGGACCTCCGGGGCGAGCAGCAGCGCCGATCCCGCGGCCAACGCGAGCACCGCCACGTCGAACAGCCACCCGGTGCGCGACAGCGCGTAGTCGCTGACCGTGTCACGTACCGGGTGCACCGGGCTCCCGGGCAGGTGCAGGACGCCGAACAGGAGCATCGCCACGCCGGCCACGACCAGCCCGGCGACGCGGACGACGGCCGGTCCGCGGGCCGCTCGGGGCCGCCCGGCGGTTCCGGTGGCGGGGGCGGGTCCGACGGGCGCGCGGGCGGTGGGCACGGGCTGGTCTCCTCACCCGGTCGGCGCGCCCCGACGGCACGCGAGGGCGAGCGTGTTCCCGATCCGCCCGCCGCCACACCACCGGGCCGGAAGTCGGCTCAGCGGCCCTCGGCCTCGTCCATGGCCCGGTAGATGCGCTGCTCCGACACGGGGTACGGGGTGCCGAGCGCCTGGGCGAAGACGTTCACCCGCAGCTCCTCGATCATCCAGCGGATCTGCCGGACCGCCGCCGACTGTCGCCTCGCGGCCGGCAGCGCGGCGAGCATGTCCTGGTACTCCTTCTGCACCACGGCGATCCGGTCCTGCTGCTGCTTGTCCCGCTGCGGGTTGCCGGGCAGCCGGTCCAGCCGCCGCTCGATCGCGGTGAGGTAGCGCAGCAGGTCGGGCAGGCGGGCGTACCCGGCCTCGGTGAGGAAACCGGCGTGCACCAGGCCGGTGAGCTGGGCGCGGATGTCGGCGAGGGCGGCCACCACCGCGAGGTTCTGCGTCCGGCCGAGGCGCTGCTCCACCGCGTACGCGGCGGCGAGCACCCGCCGGGCCCGGTCCATCACCTCGACGACCGTGTCGACCAGGTCGGCCCGGACCCGCTCGCGCAGCGCCGCGAACCCGTCGGCGTCCCACGCCGGGCCGCCCGCGTCGGCGACCAGTTTGTCGATCGCCGCGCCGGCCGCGTCCTCGATCAACGCCTGCACCCCGCCGTGCGGGTTGCGCGACAGCGCCAGCTTCGCCTCGTTGGACAGCCGCCCCTGGAGGAACTTCGCGGGCGACGGCACGGTCAACCGCAGTAGCCGCCGGGTGCCGGCCCAGTGCGCCGCCTCCGCCTCGGCCGCCGAGTCGAAGACCCGTACGCCGACGGTGGCGCCCTCGTCGACGAGCCCCGGGTACGCGGTCACCGCGTACCCGGCCCGGACCTGCTCGATGGTGCGGGGCAGGGTGCCGATGCTCCACTCGCGCAGCCCGGTGCGGGCCACGTCCGGCGCGGCCGCCGCCACGACCTGGCGTACCTCCTGCCGGAGCTCGCGTTGCAGCGCCGGCAGGTCCTTGCCCTCGGCCACCGGCTTCTCGTCCTCGCCGAGCACCCGGAACGTCACCCGCAGGTGCGGCGGCAGCTTCGCGGTGTCCCACGCGTCCCGCGGCACCGTGACCCCGGTCATCCGGCGCAGCTGCCGGGTCAGCGCGTCCAGCAGCGGCTCCTCGCCGGCGGGCATCGCCGCGAGCGCGGCCCGGGCGTAGTCGGGGACCGGGACGAAGTTGCGGCGCAGCGCCTTGGGCAGCGAGCGGATCAGCGCGACGACCAGTTCCTCGCGCAGCCCCGGCACCTGCCAGTCGAAGCTCTCCGCCGGCACCTGGTTGAGCAGCGGCAGCGGGATGTCGACGGTGACCCCGTCGGTCGCGGTGCCCGGTTCGAACCGGTAGGTCAGCGGAAGGGCCACGCCGTCGGCGCGCCACTCGTCGGGGTAGTCGGCCTCGTCCACCCCGCCGCGCCCGGCGTTGACCAGCAGCTCGCGAGTGAAGGTGAGCAGGTCGGGCCGCTCCCGGCGGGTCTTCTTCCACCACGCGTCGAAGTGGCGGCCGGAGACGACGTCGGCGGGGATCCGGGCGTCGTAGAAGTCGAAGATGGTCTGGTCGTCGACGAGGATGTCCCGGCGGCGGGCCCGGTTCTCCAGCTCCTCGATCTCGGTGAGCAGTCGCTGGTTGTCCCGCCAGAAGTGGTGGTGGGTCTGCCAGTCGCCCTCGACGAGCGCGTGCCGGATGAACAGCTCGCGGCTCAGCGCCGGGTCGATCCGGCCGAAGTTGACCTTCCGGGAGGTGACCAGCGGGATGCCGTACAGCGTGACCTTCTCGTACGCCATCACGGCGGCCTGCTTCTTCTCCCAGTGCGGCTCGCTGTAGCTGCGCTTCACCAGGTGCTGCGCGAGGGGCTCGACCCACTCCGGCTCGACCCGGCCGGCGATCCGGCCCCACAGGCGGGAGGTCTCGACCAGCTCGGCGGCCATCACCCAGCGCGGCGGCTTGCGGAACAGCGCGGAGCCGGGGAACAGCCCGAACTTCGCGCCCCGCGCGCCCAGGTACTCGTTCTTCTGCGGGTCCTTGAGCCCGACGTGCGAGAGCAGCCCGGGCAGCAGCGACTGGTGCACCTTCGGGGTGTCGATCTCCTCCGGCAGGTCCGCGCCACCGCCGCGCCGGCCGTCGGTGGCGCCGGCCTCGCGCGCCGGTCGCCCGCCGCGGCCCTGTTCGGGCGTACGCAGCACCTGGCGCAGCTGGCTCACGATGTCCTGCCACTCGCGCACCCGCAGGTAGTTCAGGTACTCCGCCTTGCACATCCGACGGAACGCGCTGGAGGACAGGGCCCGCTGCTGTTCCCGCAGGTAGCGCCACAGGTTCAGGTACGCGACGAAGTCCGACTCCCGGTCGGCGAACCGGGCGTGCGCCTGGTCGGCCTGGGCCTGCCTGTCGGCGGGCCGCTCGCGAGGGTCCTGAATGGAGAGCGCGGCGGCGATCACCATGACCTCGGTGGCGCAGCCGTTGCGCTCGCCCTCGACGACCATGCGGGCCAGCCGGGGGTCCACGGGCAGCTGGGCGAGCCGCCGCCCGAGCGCGGTCAGCCGCTTCGCCGGGTCGGTCTCGGCCGGATCGAGGGCGCCCAGCTCGTGCAGCAGGTTGACGCCGTCGGCGACGTTGCGGCGGTCCGGCGGGTCGATGAACGGGAACGCGGCGATGTCACCGAGCCCGATCGCGGTCATCTGGAGGATGACCGAGGCGAGGTTGGTCCGCAGGATCTCCGGGTCGGTGAACTCGGGACGCGAGAGGAAGTCCTGCTCGTCGTAGAGGCGGATGCAGATGCCGTCGGAGGTGCGGCCGCAGCGGCCCTTGCGCTGGTTGGCCGACGCCTGCGAGACCGGCTCGATCGGCAGGCGCTGCACCTTGAGCCGGTTGCTGTACCGGGAGATCCGGGCGGTGCCCGGGTCGACCACGTACTTGATGCCGGGGACGGTCAGCGAGGTCTCCGCCACGTTCGTGGCGAGCACCACCCGCCGCCCCCGGTGCGAGGCGAACACCCGGTGCTGCTCGGCCGCGGACAGCCGGGCGTACAACGGCAGGATCTCGGTGCCGCGCAACGCCGGCTTCTTCTCGACCAGCCGGCCGAGCGCGTCGGCGGTGTCCCGGATCTCCCGCTCGCCGCTGAGGAAGACCAGGACGTCGCCCGGCCCCTCCGCGGCCAGTTCCTCGACGGCGTCCCCGATCGCCTGGATCTGGTCCCGGACGTTCTCCTCGTCCCCGTCGTCCTCCTCGGACCCGGTGACCTCCACCAGCGGCCGGTAGCGCACCTCCACCGGATAGGTCCGGCCGGACACCTCGATGACCGGGGCCGGGTTGCCGTCGGCGTCGGCGAAGTGGCGCGCGAACCGGTCGGTCTCGATGGTGGCCGACGTGATGACCACCTTGAGGTCCGGCCGTCGGGGGAGGAGTTGCTTCAGGTAGCCGAGGATGAAGTCGATGTTGAGGCTGCGCTCGTGGGCCTCGTCGATGATCAGCGTGTCGTACTGGCGCAGCATCCGGTCGGTCTGCAGCTCGGCAAGCAGGATGCCGTCGGTCATGAGCTTGACCAGGCTGCGGTCGCTCACCTGGTCGGTGAAGCGGACCTTGTAGCCGACCACGTCCCCCAGCTCGGTGCCCAGCTCCTCGGCGATCCGGTCGGCGACCGTCCGCGCGGCCAGCCGCCGGGGCTGGGTGTGCCCGACCAGCCCGTGCACACCGCGCCCCAGCTCCAGGCAGATCTTGGGCAGCTGGGTGGTCTTGCCGGAGCCCGTCTCGCCGGCCACGATCACCACCTGGTGGTCCCGGATCGCGGCCGCGATGTCGTCCTTGCGCTCGCTGACCGGCAGCCCGGCCGGGTAGGTCACCACCGGCACGGCGGCGCGGCGCGCGGCCAGCCGCTGCTCGGCCCGCTCGACCTCGGCGGTGATCTCGGCGAGCGCCTCGTCCCGCCGCTGCGGGTCGCGCAGCTTCCGGGCGCCGTCCAGGCGCCGCTGGAGCCGGCGCTGGTCGCGGAACATCAGGGGGGAGAGGCGGCGGTGCAGCTCGCGTACGGTGTCCGACGCGGCGGGTGCGGCTGGATTCTGCATGTCGTGGCCAAGATTAGTCCGCGGCCCCGGGAGCGCCTCCTGGTTTACCGGCCGCCCGCGCTCAGCGGGCCGGCTCCCGCGCGGGCTCGTCCGGTCGCGGGGTGACCGCCCTCGCCTCCTCGGCCCGGCGCAGCCTCCGGATCCGGCGCCCGAGCATCGGCACGGCGGACGCCGCGAGGCCGGCCGCCCCGACGGCCACCCCGACCCGGCTGCCGGCGGTCTGGCCGAGGACCCCGCCGAGCGCGCTGCCCAGCGGCAGCACGCCGAAGATCAGCAAGCGGTAGCCGCCGTTGCTGCGGGCCAGGCCGCCCCGCGGGATCACGATCTGGCGCAGGGTCACCGAGAGCACGTTGGCCACGCCGAGGCCGGTCCCGCTCGCCAGCTGGACCAGCGCCAGCCCGGCGGCCAGGGCCGAACCGGTGCCCGGCAGCGCGGCGATGAGCAGCGGCGCGCCGGTGGAGAGCACGAGCGCGCCCACGAAGGTCCGGCCGAACCCGAACCGGGTGGCCAGTCGGAGCGAGACGAGGGTGCCGAGCAGGGCGCCGGCGCCGGAGGCGCTCAGCGCCAGACCGAACAGGCCCGCCCCGAGCCCCCGGTCGGTCACCGCGTACACGACCAGGTTCACCGTGAGGATCTGGGACGCGCCGTTGTAGATCGTGGCGTGCGCGGTGAGCGCCCGCAGCCACGGGTTTCCGGCGATGATCCGCAGGCCGCCGAAGATGCCCGTGGTGTCCTCGTCGCGCGGCGGTGCGGGCTCGGGACGCCGTGCCCCGGCCACCCCGAGCGCGCTGGCCAGATAACTCACGGCGTCCAGGGCGACGGTCAGTGCCGGCCCGACGAGTTGGGCCAGCCCGCCGGCGAGCCCGGGCCCGGCGACCTGCGCGGCCGTGTACGAGCCCTGGGTCGCCCGGTTGGCCGCGCCCAGGTCCGCCTCGTCGACCAACGACGGCACGTAGGCGAAGCTGCCGACGTCGAACACCACGCTCGCGGCGCCGACGACGAGCGCCACCGTGACCAGCAGCGGCACGGAGAGCAGGTCGGCCAGGTACGCGACCGGCACCGCGGCGAGCGCGACGGCGCGCACCAGGTCGGCGACCACCATGACCCGCCGGCGGCGTCGCCGTTCGAGCCAGTGCCCGACGAGCAACGGCAACAGCAGGTTCGGCAGGAACGTCGCGGTGGCGATGGCCGCGACGCCGGCCGCTCCGGCGCCCAGGGTCAGCGAGGCCACCAGGGGCAACGCGACCGCGGTGATCTGGGTGCCCAGCACCGACACCGTGTGACCCGCCCAGAAGCGGCGGAAGTCCCGGTTGCGGGCCAGTAGCGCCGACCGCGTTACCGCCATGGCGGCTCCTTCCAGGCACCGTTACCGGATGATGGTGCCATAGCGGTAAGCTCCTGTCATGAGGCAGCCCGGTGACCGGGCCCCGGCGCCCGCATCGCTCACACTCGTCCAGGATCTGGCGAACACCGTCGACATCGAGATGGCGCGCGACGCCCTCCGCACCGTCGACGACCTCGCGGCCTTCTGCGCGGCGCACGGGCTGCCGGGCCTGACCGTCGACGCGGCCGACCTGGCCGACGCCGTCCGGCTGCGCGAGGCGCTACGGGACGTCTGCCAGGCGCACGCCGGCAGCGACGTGCCGCCCGACACGCTGGCCGCACTCCACGCGCTGCTCCGCCAGGGCCCGTTGACGGTCGAGTTCGACGCCGCGGGTCACGCCCGGGCGGTGCCGGCGCCCGGGCTGACGGGGCTGCCCGCGCTGGCGGCGGCGGTCGCCCGGAGCGTGCTCGACGCCGTCGCCGACGGCACCTGGCCGCGGTTGAAGGCCTGCGCCGCGCACAGCTGCCGGTGGGTCTACTACGACCGCAGCCCGGCCGGGCGCAGCCGCTGGTGCACCATGAGCATCTGCGGCAGCCGGGCCAAGATGCGTGCGTACCGCGGCCGGAACCGGCCCGACTAGAGTTGCCGCGACCTGAGCCGATGGGGGAGCGGATGAGCATGCGGGACACCGACCGGGCGCTGGTGCAGGCCGCCACGGCCGTCGCCAAGCTGCGGTGCCGCAGCGAGAACCACACCGTCGCGGCCGCGGCCCGGACGTCCGACGGTCGGGTCTTCACCGGCGTGAACGTCTACCACTTCACCGGCGGGCCGTGCGCCGAGCTGGTGACCATCGGCGCGGCCGCCACGCAGGGCGCCACCGAGCTGGAGACCATCGTGGCGGTGGGGGACCGCGGGCGGGGGGTGATCCCGCCGTGCGGCCGGTGCCGGCAGGTGCTGCGGGACTACTTCCCGTCGATCCGGGTGATCGTCGGGCCGATGGACGCGCTGCGCGTGGTCGAGGTCGGTGACCTGCTCCCCGACACGTACGTCTGGGCCGACCACCAGGTCGACGACCCCGCCGTGCCGGCCGCCCGCGGCGGCGCGGAGGGCTGAGGCCGCCGGGCCCAGCCCTGCCCTCGGCCCTGACGTGCGTCGTCGCCGCCATCACCGTAGGGCCGCCGGCGTGGCGGCTGGCCGGCCTCAGTCGCCGGCCGCCGCCTCCAGCATCGACCCGGGCATCGGCACGCCCTCGTACCGGACGTTCCCCTCCGGCACCATCCAGCTCACCACGTGCACCGACAACAGCCCGGCGCGTACGGCGGGATCGTTGTGGAACAACTCGCGCGCCATGTCCCGGTGCACGGACAGCACGACGAGACCGCGCAACCGCTCGTCGTCGGTGTCGACGAACGGGCCCGCGGCCAGGACCAGCCCCTGCTCCACGAGGCCCGCCTGGTGGGCCAGGTGCGCGGCGTGCAACCGGTCGACGGCGTCCTGCGGCAGCTCCGGGGCGTCCGCGGGCCGGGCCAGGAGGACGACCGTGTGCTGGTCGAATCGCATGCCCCCACCCTAGGGGCGCGGGCCGCCCGTCGCGGCCGCTCCGCGCTGT
This sequence comes from Micromonospora costi, assembly GCF_003626655.1. Taxonomy (GTDB): domain Bacteria; phylum Actinomycetota; class Actinomycetes; order Mycobacteriales; family Micromonosporaceae; genus Micromonospora; species Micromonospora costi. Next base: position 294,691 of record NZ_RBAN01000001.1, on the reverse strand, counting down.
CGGCCCAGGTCAACGACGTTCGATGAGTGACCGTCGGATCAGCGCCACCCGGCGGGTCGGATAAGGTAAGGCGAACCTAAGCGCGCACCCGCGGGAGACTCGTGACCACCCTCCTCGACCGGCCGGCCCCCACCGGCCGCCGCAGCCGCGCCCGCAACGGGCGGCGGCTCGCCGTCACCCTCGGGGCCGCGCTCGTGCTGCTGCTCGTGGTGCTGGCGAGCTTCGCCCTGGGCAGCCGGCCCATCCCCGTGGACCAGGTGTGGCACGCCCTCGTCGCGCCCGACGGCGGCGAGGCCACCACCATCGTCCGCGAGCTGCGGCTGCCGCGCACGGCCCTCGGCCTCGCCGTGGGCCTGGCCCTCGCGGTGGCCGGCGTGCTCTTCCAGGCCCTGACCCGCAACCCGCTCGCCGAACCGCGGATCCTCGGCATCAGCGCCGGCGCCTCCTGCGGCGTGGTGCTCGCCATCAGCGTCTTCGGTGTGGGCACGCTCGCCGGCTACGTCTGGTTCGGCATCGGCGGCGCGCTCCTCGCCGGCCTGCTGGTCTTCGCGGTGGCCAGCCGGGCCCGCGAAGGCGCCAGCCCGGTCACCCTCGCGCTGGTCGGCGCGGCGCTCGACGCCAGCCTCGCCTCCGTGGTGTACGCGCTGCTCAGCATCGACGCCCGCACCTTCGAGGAGTACCGGTTCTGGGTGGTCGGCGGGCTCACCGGCCGGGACCTGTCGGTCGCCGCGCAGGTGCTGCCGTTCGTGCTCGCCGGGCTGGCGCTGGCCGCCCTCGTGGCCCGCGGGCTGGACGCGCTGGCCCTCGGCGACGACGTGGCACGCGGCCTGGGGCACCGCATCGGGCTGATCCGCATCGGCGGCGGTGTCGCCGCGGTGCTGCTCACCGGCGCCGCGGTCGCCGCCGCCGGGCCCATCGCGTTCATCGGCCTGGCCGTGCCCCACCTCGCGCGGGCCCTGGTGGGCGCCGACCACCGGTGGACGCTCGCGGTGTCCGCCCTGCTCGGGCCGGCGCTGCTGCTCGGCGCCGACATCGTCGGCCGGCTGGTCGACCCGCCGGGCGAGATCCCGGCCGGCATCATCACCGCCCTGATCGGCGCGCCGCTGCTCGCCGTCCTGGTCCGTCGCGCGAAGGTGGTGACGGCGTGAGCGCCCCCGCCACGATCACCGATCCGGTCGCCCCCGGCGGCGGCGCGAGCCGGCTGCCCGGCCGCTCGCTGCTGCGCCTCGGCCCGGTGAGCATGCAGATCCGGCGCCGCTCGGTGGTGGTCGCCGCCGTGCTGCTCGTGCTGCTGGCCGTGGCCCTCGTGTTCAGCCTCTCCCTCGGCACCCCGTACGTCGCCCCGGCCGACGTGCTGCACTCCCTCTCCGGCGCCGGCACCCCGTACGACCTGGTGGTCCTCAACCTGCGACTGCCGCGGGCTGTGCTGGCCGCCGTGGCCGGCGCCGCGTTCGGGGTGGCCGGCACGCTGATCCAGAGCGTGGCCCGCAACCCGCTCGCGAGCCCGGACGTCATCGGCGTCACCCAGGGCGCCGGCCTCGCCGCGACGGTGGCGTTGACCGGCGGCGCGGCCGCGGCGCTGGTGGCGCCGGCGGCGCTGGTCGGTGGCCTGGCCGCCGCGGTGCTGCTACTCGCGCTCGGTGCGCGGCACGGGCTGGCCGCGCAGCGGTTCGTGCTGGCCGGCGTGGCCGTGGCCTTCGCGCTGCGGGCCCTCACCGAGGTGGTCATGCTCACCGCCGACCCGATCGACGGGCAGCGCGCGCAGGTCTGGCTGATCGGCACCCTCGCCGGCAAGGGCTGGACCGAGACCACGTGGATCGGGGTCACCCTGCTCGTGCTGCTGCCGGTGCTCGCGTGGGCCGGCTGGGCGCTGAACAGCACGGCCCTCGACGACGACACCGCCCGGGGCATCGGGCTGCGGCCGGCGGCCCGCCGCGTCGGGCTCGCCGGCACCGGCGTCCTCGTCGCCGCGATGGTCACCGCGCAGGTCGGCGCCGTCGACTTCGTGGCGCTGGTGGCGCCGCAGGTGGCCCGCCGGCTGGTACGCGCCGAACGGCCGCCGCTGATCTGCGCCGCGCTGCTCGGCGCCCTGCTGCTGGTGCTGGCCGACCTGGCCGGCCGGCGGCTCCTCGCGCCCACCCAGCTGCCGGCGGGCGTGCTCACCGCCGCCATCGGCGGCCCGTACCTCATGTACCTGCTGCTGCGGGGCCGCCGGAGGTCGTCGTGACCGCCCGCCGCCCTGCCCATCCGTCGACCACCCCTCAGGAGGCGTGATGCTCTCCACCCGCGACCTGGTCGCCGGCTACGACGAGCGGACCGTGCTGGACGGGCTGAACCTGGAACTGCCCTCCGACGCGTTCACCGTGATCGTCGGGCCGAACGCGTGCGGCAAGTCCACCCTGCTGCGCACCCTGGCCCGCCTGCTCGCCCCGCGCCGCGGCACCGTGCTGCTCGACGGCACGGCCATCCGGGAGCTGCCCACCCGCGAGGTGGCCCGGCGCCTCGGGGTGCTGCCGCAGAGCCCGCTCGTGCCCGAGGGGGTCACCGTGGCCGACCTGGTGGGCCGGGGCCGGCAGCCGTACCAGCGCTGGTGGCGGCAGTGGTCCGAGCAGGACGGCGCCGCCGTGGACGAGGCCATGGCCCTGGCCGACGTCGCCGGTCTCGCCGACCGGCCGGTCGACACCCTCTCCGGCGGGCAGCGGCAGCGGGTCTGGATCGCCATGACGCTCGCCCAGGACACCGAGGCGCTGCTGCTGGACGAGCCCACCACCTTCCTCGACCTGGCCCACCAGGTGGAGGTGCTGGACCTGCTGCACCGGCTGCGCGCCGAGCGGGGCCGCACCGTGGTGGCCGTGCTGCACGACCTCAACCAGGCCGCCCGGTACGCCGACCACCTGGTCGCGATGCGGGCCGGCGCCGTGGTGGCCGCCGGGCCGCCGCGGGAGATCCTCACCGCGGACCTGGTCCGCGAGGTGTTCGGGCTCGACTGCGTGGTCGTGCCCTGCCCGGTGAGCGGGGCGCCGCTGGTGGTGCCCGCCCTCACCAGTCCCACCCTGGCCGCGGGCGCTTCGGGTGCCTCAGGCGCCTCGGGCGCTTCGGGCGTCGGCGCCGCTCCGTCGGCGGGCGCTCCGGGCGCCGGTCCCGCTTCGGCTGCCGGTGCTCCGGGCGCCGGTCCCGCTCCGGCTGCCGGCGCTCCGGGCGCCGGGGCCACTCCAGCCGCCGGCGCTCTCGCCGGCTCGTACCCTTCGGAAGGAATCTGATGCGTCGTCTCGTCGCCGTCCTCGCCGCGGCCGTCGCCCTCGGCGTCGGACTCACCGCCTGCGGTGAGAGCGACCCGGTCGCCGGCACCACCGGCGGGGAGACCCGGGAGATCACCCACGCCATGGGCACCACCAAGGTGCCCGCCCACCCGCAGCGCGTCGTCGTGCTCGACACCGACAAGATCGACACTGCGCTCTCCCTCGGCGTCACCCCGGTCGGCGCCGCGACCGCCGGCGAGGCGAAGAGCTGGCCGACGTACTTCGGCGAGGACAAGCTCGCCGGCATCAAGGAGGTCGGGGTGCTCGGTGAGCCCGACCTCGAGGCGATCAACGCGCTCAAGCCGGACCTGATCCTGGGCAGCAAGTTCCGCCAGGAGAAGTTCTACGACGAGCTCGCCGCCATCGCCCCGACCGTCTTCACGGAGAAGGTCGGCATCACGTGGAAGGAGAACTTCCTCCTCGACGGCAAGGCGCTCGGCAAGGAGCAGGAGGCGAAGGACCTGCTCGCCTCGTACGAGGCGCGGGCCAAGGAGTTCGGCGCGAAGCTGGGCGACGCCGCCTCGCGCAAGATCTCGATCGTCCGCTTCCTGCCCGGCAACATCCGCGTCTACGGCCCGGAGTCCTTCTCCGGCATCGTGCTGGGCGACACCGGGCTGGGCCGCCCCGAGCGGCAGCTGCTCGCCAACAAGGAGGACAAGCGCTTCGACGTGGTCAGCCCCGAGCGGGTGAACGAGGTCGACGGTGACGTCATCTTCGTGACGGCGTACGGCGAGAAGGCCGCCGCCGAGCAGGGCACCGTCACGGCGGGCAGCCTGTGGAAGAACCTGTCCGCGGTGAAGGCCAACAAGGCGTACGTGGTCTCCGACGAGGTCTGGATGACCGGCATCGGCGTCGGCGCCGCCAACAAGATCCTCGACGACCTCCAGAAGTACCTGGCCGCCTGACCCACCCGGCCCGTCGCCCTCGCGCCGCGCCCGCGCGCCCCGCGGGGGCGCGGCTCGAAGATCGCGCTCGATCCCGGAAGTAGTGGCCTCCCGATGGTGGGGAGGCCACTACTTCCATGTTGCAGCGCGATCATGAGGCGGGGTCCAACGCGCGCGGTGGCCGCGGGCACGGAGAGCCGCCCGGACCTCTCGTACGAAACCCTCGAAGTCCTCGCGGAACCGTCTCGCGGTCAGGTGCAGGACGATCCACTCCTCGCCGAGGAGACGGTTCAGGCGCCGGCGGTCGCGGTGGAACTGATCCGGATCGTCGTGCCAGAGCCCGTCGTACTCCACCGCGACCTTGAACTCTGGCCACGCCAGGTCGAGCCGGGCAACGAACCGGCCCGCCTCCGCCACGACGAACTGCGTGCACGGGCGGGGCAGCCCGGCCATCACCAGCCGGACCCGGGCCCGTGACTCCGGCGGCGACTCGGCACCGGGATCCGCCAGGTCGACGGCCCGCAGCAGCGACCGCCAGCCCCTGCGCCCGGCCCGGGCCAGGGCGTACTCGCGCAGCGCCGCCACGTCCGTGAGCCGGCGGGCGAGCAGGCCGTCGATGACGACCACCGCCTCCACGACGTCGAGCCAGCGGGCAAGATCCCAGCACGTCCGGGCCGGCGACGTCACAAGGATCCCGGCACGGTCGACGACGTCCCCCGGCTCGATCTCGCCGTGATGCACCCGCAGCCCCGTCATGGAACCCTTGCGCGGGTCCGGTCGTGCGGCATCCGACCGTCCCAGGGGCCGCACCGCGGCGTCCCGCCGTCGTCCGGAGGGTGCCACTGCGGCGTCAGCGTCCGGGGTTGGCCTGGTCGGCACGAGCACCTCGATGGGCTGATCCGCCGGGACTCGCCCCACCCCGTACAGGGCGGCAGCGGACCGACCCGCCACCGCGGTGCCCGGTGGGGTCAGCCAGCGATGCACGGCCAGGCACCGGGTGCGGTGTGTGATCGTCAGCTGCGCATCGGCGTAGACGTCGCGGAAGAGCGGCCGCCACGCGGAGCTGCGAAGATCGTTGCGGGTGAGCAGCCCACGCGAGACTGCGGTGGAGCCGCGGAAGATCCGACCGCGCAAGGGTGACGGACGGCGAGGGGCCTTCGGCATGCCGTCCAGGCTCGCGCACACCGGACCCGCGGCGCAGACCCTGTGGACAACCCGCAAGATCACGCTCGAACACGGAAGTAGTGGCCTCCCTGGCAATGGGAGGCCACTACTTCCAGGATCGAGCGCGATCTTGCCGTGAACGCGGGCGCGGGTGCGGGCGGCGAACGCGGGCGCCCGCCCGGCACGGCGGGGTGCGGGCGGGCGCTGACGCTGGCGACGCGGCGGGTCGGGTGGGGCCGTGGGCCGGGGCCCGGTGGGTCAGGCGGCGGTGGACCAGAGGGAGCGGAAGGCGGCCGCCTCGCCGGCGAGCCAGCGTTCGACCTGGTCGGGCTTGACGCCCTCGGGCATCCGGTGCGCCTGGCCGCGTCGGACGTCGACGAGGACCGGCTCGGCGTGCGGGAGCAGCGCGTCCATGTGGCGGGCCATCAGGTGCAGCGTGGCGAGCACCGCCTCCTCGCTGGGCGGGGTCTCGTCGAAGTGCAGCCGGACGGCCTCGACGCGCCCGTCGGCGTGGCGTACGCCGAAGTGGGGGTTGATCTTGACGGGTAGGTCGCCGAGCATGGCGAGGGCGTCCCGGGTCTGGGCCAGGTCGACCGACGTGGGCTCGCCGAGGCTGTGCAGCCAGGCGGTCGCGCCCGGCACGAGTGCCTGGTAGAGCGGACGCCAGCGCGGCTTGACCTGGTCGGCCACCTGGTCGAGGTGGGTGCCGCCGGTGTGGAAGGCGATGTCGGCCTTGAGTGCCTTCACGAACTGGCCGTGCGGGTTGAAGCCGTGCCGGCTGGCGCGCTGCTTGCGCAGGCCACCCACGAAGGTGGCCTTCGTGGGCCCGGTGCGGTCGACGTACCGGGTGAAGCCGAGGAGCGTGGCGTAGGGCGTGAGGGGGGCGGAGGCGGGCGCGGTCACGGTCGTCCTCCCAGGTCAGGAACTGGTTTAGTACATACAGTCTAATAGACGGGGCTGACATCGCCCAGGGTTGAAGCTGGCCCGAGCCCCTGCGGCGGCGGTCAGCCCGCCCGGGGTGGCTCCGGGGTGGTGAAGGCGGCGGTCAGCCGGATGATGCCGAACTCGAAGGCCTCGTCGAGGTCGCCGCCGAGGTTGAAGGCTCCGGCGAGCTCCATGCTGACGAAGCCGTTGGCCCAGGCGGTGAACATACGGGCGGCCTCCAGGGCGTGCTCGGGCCCGGCGAGGTCGGCGGCGACGCGCAGGGCGGGGGCGCTGGCCCGGGTGAGCGAGTCGAGGCTGGGCCGGGTCTCCGCCGGGCCGTTGGCGAAGATCAGGTGGTAGCCGGCCGGGTGGGCGTGGGCGAACGCGCGGAAGACGCGGGCCAGCTCGCCGAGGTCGGTGCCGGGGTCGCCGCTGCCGGCGACGGCCTCCAGCCGCTCGCCCAGGTCGCGGACGGTCGCCTCGGTGACGAGCCGGATCAGGGCGTCCCGGTTGCGGACCCGCTTGTAGAGCGACGGGGCGCGTACGCCGACCCGCTCGGCGACCGCCTGCATCGTCAGGCGCGGGAGCCCTTCCGACTCCAGGATGTCGCGGGCGGCCGTGACGATCTCGGCGAGCGAGGTTCGATCGGGGGTCGGCATGTGGTGTTTCCTCCGGGTGGGCGACGGTCGTCACCATGATAGCTATAGTGCTTAGCCATGATGGCTATGCACCGTAGCCATCAGAAGTCGCATCGGGAGGCAACCATGAAGCTCGGACCACACCTGCACCGCATCGGCAACGACCTCGTCGCCGCATACCTGATCGAGACCGAGGAGGGCGTGACCGTCGTGGACGCCGGGCTGCCCGGTCACTGGTCGGAGCTGGTCACGGAGCTCTCCGGCATGGGCCGTACGCTCGCCGACATCCGCGGACTGATCCTCACCCACGGCGACACCGACCACATCGGCTTCGCCGAACGGCTCCGGCGCGAGCACGGCGTCCCTGTCTACGTGCACAGTGCGGACGCCGCCCGCGCCCGTGGCGAGGCCAAGCCCGAGGCATCGTTCGGGAAGTTCAAGGTGGGTGCGCTGGCGGGCTTCCTCTGGTACGCCAGCCGCAAGGGCGGGATGCGCACCACGTACCTCAGGGAGGTCGTCTCCGTTGCCGACGGCCAGGTGCTCGACCTGCCCGGCGCCCCGCACGTGATCGGGATGCCCGGCCACTCGCCCGGCAGCATCGCCGTGCACGTGCCGGTCGCCGACGCGGTCTTCGTCGGCGACGCGCTCACCACCCGGCACGTGCTGACCGGCCGGCCGGGCCCGCAGCCGGCGCCGTTCACCGACGACCCGGAGCTGGCGCTCGCCTCGCTCGCCCGCATCGAGGAGCTGCCGGCGACGTGGATCCTCCCCGGCCACGGCACCCCGTTCGACGGCGGCACCCGCGAGGCGGTACACCAGATTAAGGCGTTCGCGCAGGCCCGGTGAACGGGCCGCAGGCCGCCCGAGGTTTCCGGACGGCCCGCGGAGGGAGCGGTCAGAGCTGCCCGACCGACGTGATCCGGACGACCGCCGCGCCCACCTCGTCGGACGCGGCCAGGTCGACCTCCGCGCTGATGCCCCAGTCGTGGTCGCCCTCGGGGTCGTCCAGGATCTGCCGCACCGTCCAGGTCGAGCCTCCCTGGTTGATCATGAGCAGCGCCGGGCCGCGGGCGTCCGGGCCGGTCCCGATGGAGTCGTACGTGTCGAAGTACGGCTCCAGCGCGTCGGCCCACGCGTCCGCGTTCCACCCGTCGGCGGCGTCCAGTTCGCCGAGGAGGTCCCAGCGGCGCAGGGCGGCCAGTTCCACTCGGCGGAACAGCGCGTTGCGCACCAGCACCCGGAACGCGCGGGCGTTGCGCGTGACGGCGGGCACCCGGTCGTCCAGGGTGACGGCCGCGGCGGCCACGTCGGACGGGTTGCGCAGCCGCTCCCACTCGTCGATGAGGCTCGAGTCCACCTGCCGGACCAGCTCGCCCAGCCACTCGATGAGGTCGATCAGCTCCTCGGTCTTCGCGTCCTCGGGGACGGTCTGCCGCAGCGTCTTGTACGCGTCGGCCAGGTACCGCAGGACGAGACCCTCGGAGCGGGACAGCCCGTAGAACTGCACGTACTCGGGGAAGGTCATGGCCCGCTCGTACATGTCCCGGACCACGGACTTCGGGGAGAGCTGGTGGTCGGCCACCCACGGGTGCCCCTGCCGGTACATCTCGTACGCCGATTCCAGCAGCTCCGCGAGGGGCTTGGGCCAGGTCACCTCGTCGAGCAGTTCGAGGCGCGCCTCGTACTCGATGCCCTCAGCCTTCATGGCGGCGACCGCCTCGCCGCGGGCCTTGAACTGCTGCGCGGAGAGCACCTGGCGCGGGTCGTCGAGGATCGACTCGATCACCGACAGCACGTCGAGGGCGTACGACGGGGACTCCCGGTCCAGCAGCTCGATGGCGGCCAGGGCCAGCGGCGACAGCGGCTGGTTGAGCGCGAAGTCGAGCTGGAGGTCGACGGTGAGCCGTACGCGCCGGCCCGTCTCGTCCGGCTCGGCCAGCTCCTCGACCACCCCGCCGGCGCGCAGGGCCCGGTAGATGGCGATCGCCCGCCGGATGTGCCGCCGCTGTGCGGCGCGCTCCTCGTGGTTGTCGGTGAGCAGGTGCCGCATGGCCGCGAACGCGTCGCCGGGCCGGCCGATGACGTTGAGCAGCATCGAGTGGCTGACCTGGAAGCTGGAGGTGAGCGGCTCGGGCTCGGCCTCCACGAGGCGCTGGAAGGTCGGCTCGCCCCAGCCGATCGACCCCTCCGGCGGCTTCTTCTTGACGACCTTGCGCCGCTTCTTCGGGTCGTCGCCCGCCTTGGCGAGGGCCTTCTCGTTCTCGATCACGTGCTCCGGCGCCTGCACCACCACACGGCCGATGGTGTCGAAGCCGGCCCGGCCGGCCCGGCCGGCGATCTGGTGGAACTCGCGGGCCTTGAGCAGCCGGGTGCGGGTGCCGTCGAACTTCGACAGGCCGGTGAAGAGAACCGTGCGGATGGGCACGTTGATGCCGACACCGAGGGTGTCGGTGCCGCAGATGACCTTGAGCAGGCCGGCCTGGGCGAGGGTCTCCACGAGCCGGCGGTACTTGGGCAGCATCCCGGCGTGGTGGACGCCGATGCCGTGCCGGACCAGCCGGGACAGCGTCTTGCCGAAGCCGGAGGTGAAGCGGAAGTTCCCGATCGCCTGGGCGATCATGTCCTTCTCGGCCCGGGTGCAGACGTTCACGCTCATCAGCGCCTGCGCCCGTTCCAGCGCGGCGGCCTGCGTGAAGTGCACGACGTAGACCGGCGCCTGCTTCGTCTCCAGCAGCTCCTCGAGGGTCTCGTGCAGCGGCGTCATGGCGTACGAGAAGATCAGCGGCACCGGCCGCTCGGCCGAGCGGACGACGGCGGTCGGCCGCCCGGTGCGCCGGGTCAGGTCGTCGACGAACCGGGTGGTGTCGCCGAGCGTGGCCGACATCAGGATGAACTGGGCCTGCGGCAGCTCGATGAGCGGCACCTGCCAGGCCCAGCCGCGGTCGGGCTCGGCGTAGAAGTGGAACTCGTCCATGACCACCTGGCCGACGTCGGCCCGGGCGCCCTCGCGCAGCGCGAGGTTGGCCAGGATCTCGGCCGTGCAGCAGATGATCGGGGCGTCGGCGTTGACGCTGGCGTCGCCGGTCAGCATGCCCACGTTCTCCGCGCCGAAGATCTCGCAGAGGGCGAAGAACTTCTCCGACACGAGCGCCTTGATGGGGGCCGTGTAGAAGGTCGTCCGGTTGTCGGCGAGGGCCGCGAAGTGCGCCGCCGTCGCGACCAGGCTCTTGCCCGAGCCGGTCGGCGTATTCATGATCACGTTGGCCCCGGAGACGATCTCGATGATCGCCTCCTCCTGGTGGGGGTAGAGGTCGAAGCCGCGCTCCTTGGCCCAGCCGGCGAACGCGTCGAAGAGGGTGTCGGGGTCGGCGCTTGCGGGCAGCGCGGCAGTGAGCGTCATAGCGCGTCCATGGTGCCTGGATCATGCCCCTCCGCGCCAACCCGGGCGCGGGCGGCCGGACCGGAGCCGGCCGGGCGCGGCGACGTCACCGGCGCCGGTAGACCAGGTCCGCGACCGGGCGGCCGGCGAGCAGCGCCCGGCGCTCGAACTTCGTGACCGGGCGGTGTGCCGGCCGGGGCGCGAAGCCGTCGTACGCGTTGACCAGCTCCGGGTCGGCGTCGAGCGTGTCCCGCATCGCCTCGGCGTACTCGGCCCAGTCCGTCGCGCAGTGCAGGGTGCCACCGGGCGCGAGCCGGCCGCGCAGCAGGGCCACGTGCGCCGGCTGGATCAGCCGCCGCTTGTGGTGCCGGGCCTTCGGCCACGGATCGGGGAAGAAGACGTGCACGGCGTCGAGCGACCCCGCGGGCAGCCGGCGCACCAGCGCCAGGGCGTCGCCCCGGGCCACCCGGACGTTGCGCAGGTTACGGCGGTCCACCAGGTCGAGCAGGTTGGCGATTCCGGGCGTGTGCACCTCGACCGCCAGATAATCTCGATCCGGGTCGGCGCCGGCCATCGCCGCGGTGGTCTCGCCCATGCCCGAACCGATCTCCAGCACCACCGGCGCCTCGCGACCGAACAGCCCGGCCGGGTCGACCGGAGCGCCGGGCCCGTCGGGGATCTCCAGGCCGTACGTCGGGAACAGCCGGCCCAACGCGTCGGTCTGCCGGCCGGTCATCCGGCCGCGCCGCGGGTGGAAGGTCCGGACCGTCCGGGCAGCCGGGTGCGGCGCGAGACGCGTGGGGTCGTGGTCGGTGGAGGTCACAGCTTTCCGAGCGTACGCGACCGTCGTGCCGGATCGGATGTGATGTACGACCGGGAATGAGAGGATCCATCTCGTACGGCAGACCGGGCTCCGCCGCCCGGCCCGCCCCGACGGCGTCGGGAGGAGGCATCGAGCGATGACCCGCGAAGGCTTCGTCCTGTCGGCCGTGATCGCCGGCCTGCTGCTGACCGTCGCGGCCGGGCGGGAGGCGACCACGCAGAACGGGCCGGACTACGTCGCCGCGTCGCCCGCCGGCTTCGGTCAGGAGGCGCCCACGCCCGACCCCACGGAGGTCGCCGCCCCCGATCCCGGGCGGACGGACCCGGTCGCGGCGCCCCAGCCGAGCCCGCTCGTGGACGTCTTCGTGGAGGTCAGCCCGAGCACCGTGCAGGCCGGTTTCCTGGTCGGCATCAAGGCGAGCTGCCGCGACAACTCGATCCCCGCCATCGTCGTCTCGGACGCGTTCGGCCGCGTCCAGGTGCAACCGCAGCGGGGGCTGCTCACGGCCGCGCCGATGGTGCGCGAGCGCACGCGCCCCGGCAACTACCGGGTCAAGCTGGAGTGCCGCGACGGCGAGACCGCCTCGACCATGCTCCAGGTGGTGAAGTCGGTGCAGCCCAGCCGGGGCCCGGCCACCGGCTTCGGCGGCACGGCCGGCGGCTTCCCGGGCGGGCTTCTGGTCCCCGGCGGCGTGGCGCTGACCGTCGCCGGTCTGGTCCTGGCGCTGATGGCCCTGCGTCGACCCCGTACCTCCGGGAGGTGAGCCCGCCGATGGTCACCACCGGTCCCGCCCGTCCGGCCACCACCGTCGCCGGTCCGGCCGCTACGGCCGCCGGCCGCCGGGCCCCCGGAGGGCGGAGCCCCTGGACGGTGCCGCTGGCGGTGCTCTGCGTCCTGGGCGGGGTGTTCGCGACCGGCGCGGGGCTGGGGCGCACGGTCGGGCCGTTGGACTGGGTGGCCAGCGGCGGGGAGCGGTCCGCCGGCAGCGACAGCAACGTCCTGCGCGCCAGCCGGCCGGTACGCCTCGAGGTGCCGACGATCAAGGTGTCCGCGCCCGTGGCACCGGTCGGGCAGGCGCGGGACGGCTCGATCGACGTGCCTCCGCTGGAGCGGCACAACGAGACCGGCTGGTACGACCGGGGGCCGACCCCCGGCGAGCCCGGCCCGGCGGTGATCGTCGGGCACGTGGACACGAAGGACGGCCCGTCGGTCTTCTACGACCTGCACAAGCTGAAGGCCGGTGACACCGTCGAGGTGACCCGGGCCGACGGGTCCGTGGTCGTGTTCCGGGTCGACTCGGTCGAACGGTTCCCGAAGGACCGCCTGCCCGCGGACCGGATCTACGGCCACAGGGGCCCGCCCGGGCTGCGGCTGATCACCTGCGGCGGGGACTTCGTCGGCGGCCGTACCGGCTACGAGGACAACCTGATCGCCTTCGCCTCCCTGACCACAACCCGCCAACCCTGACCCCCGCCGGCGCCGGGCCTGCCCCGGCCGGCGCCGCCGGCCGGGCGCGCCGGCCGCCCGCGCTGGTGATCATGAAGTTGTTGCCCCAGGGAGCGCTCTCCAAGGGCGATAACTTCATGATCACCGGGGGAGGCCTGGCCGGGGGCCGGGGCGGGCTGGTCAGGGGACCTGTTGGACGACCTCGAACTCCAGGAGCGTGGCGCCGGACGCGACCGGGCGCTGCTGCTGCCCGGCGTGGGCGGCGCGGGACGGGCCGGCGGCCCACGCCTGGTACGCCTCCTCGGACTCCCACTTCGTGTAGACGAAGTAGCGGTTCTCCCCGGCGACCGGCCGGAGCAGTTCGAACCCGAGGAAACCGGGCGAGTTCTCCACCGCGCCGGCCCGGGCCGCGAATCGCTTCTCCAACTCCTCGCCGGCACCGGGCGGGACGTCGATCGCGTTGATCTTCACGACTGCCATGCCACCACCCTAACCAGGGGTGGAGGGGTCAGAACGCCTCGACGGCCGGCACCAGCTCGGCGTCGACCACGATCGGCGCGTGGTCGGAGGGCCCCTTGCCCTTGCGTGCCTCCCGGTCCACGTACGCCGAGCGGACTGCCCGGGCGAACGGCGCGGACGCGTACACGAGGTCGATGCGCATGCCCTTGTTCTGGTGGAACATCCCGGCCCGGTAGTCCCAGTACGTGAACGGGTGTGGCCCCTTCATGGGGGTCGGCACCACGTCGGTGAGCCCCAGGTCGCGCAGCGCGGCCAGCGCGGCACGCTCGGCCGGGGTGACGTGCGTCGAGTGCGTGAACACCGCCGGGTCCCAGACGTCGGCGTCGGTCGGTGCCACGTTGAAGTCCCCGCAGACGGCCAGCGGCAGGCCGCCGGTCAGCTCCTGCTCCAGCGCGTCCCGCAGCGCCGCGAACCAGGCCAGCTTGTACGCGTAGTGCGGGTCGTCCGGCGTACGGCCGTTGGGCACGTACACCGACCAGACCCGCAGCCCGCCGCAGGTGGCCGAGATGGCGCGGGCCTCGGGCAGGGGGAAGCCCGGCTCGCCGGGGAACCCGACCGTCACGTCGGACAGTCCGACCCGGGACAGCAGGGCCACCCCGTTCCACCGGCCGTCGCTGTGGCTGGCCACGCTGTAGCCGAGCTCGCCCACCTCGGCCACCGGGAAGGCGCCGTCCGGGCACTTGGTCTCCTGAAGGCAGACCACGTCCGGCGCGGTGCCGGCGAGCCAGTCGAGCAGCCGGGGGAGCCGGGCCTTCACCGAGTTCACGTTCCAGGTCGCCAGGCGCATGCCTCCAGCCTGCCGCATCCGCGGCCGGCGCGCCGAGCCGGCCGCCGGGGTGTCGCGCCGCGGCGCCCCGGCGGCGGTCAGCTCCCGGGTGTGTCGTTGGGGCGGCTCTGCTCGGCCAGGAAGCGCTCCAGCTCGGCGCCGAGCTCCTCGGCGGTCGGCAGTGAGCCGACCTCCGGGGCGAGCAGATTCTTCTCGCCACGGCCGCGGGCGAAGGCGTCGTACTGCTCCTCGAGCGCCTGGACGAGCGCTGCGGCATCCTCGGTCTCGGCGACCTGCCGGTCGATCTCGACCCGGACCACCTCGGCGGCCGAGCGCAGGCCGTCGCGGGGGAGCAACAGCCCGGTGCTGCGCGACACCGAGGCCAGCAGCACCTCCGCGGCGGCCGGGTACTCGGTCTGCGCCACGTAGTGCGGGACGTGGGCCGCGAAGCCGATCGCGTCGCGTCCCTGCTCGCCGAGGCGGAACTCGAGGAGGTGGCCGACGGCCGCCGGCACCTGCACCCGCTGCAGCCACGGCTCGTAGCCGGAGATCAGCTCGCGCCGGGTGGCGTGTGCGGTCACCCCGGTGGGCCGGGTGTGCGGGACCGCCATCGGGATCGCGTTGAGCCCGACGGTCACCCGGACGTCCAGCCGGGCGGCGAGACCGGCGACCGCGGCCACGAAGCGCTCCCACTGCACGTCCGGTTCGGGGCCGGTGAGCAGCAGGAACGGGGTCTGGTCGTCGTCGCGCAGCAGGTGCAGCTCGAGCTTCGGCGCGTCGTACGACTCCCAGTGGTCCTCTACGAAGGTCATCACGGGACGCCGGGAGCGGTAGTCGAAGAGCTGGTCGAGGTCGAAGGTCGCGATGGGGCGGGACTCCAGCGAGCTGAACAGCTGCTCGCGGGCCAACCGGCTGGCGTTTCCGGCGTCGACGAAGCCGGTGAGCGCCTGGATCAGGACCGGCTGACCGAGGTCGGGCAGATCGTCGGTGAGCTCGTAGAGCTCGTGTGGGTCGAGCACCGGTGCGGACCTCCCTGGGATGTGCCTACGGACGCCGCCGCGTGCCACGGCGCCCGGTTCCGGCAACGTACCCGCCATCCTGGTGCATTCCTTCGCCGGGCGGTCCGTTCTCAGAGAGTGATCAGGATCGGGCGAATAGCGGCATTCCGCCGGGTGGGCGCGGGCATCGTGGCCGGTCGGTGGACGGTGCGGTGGGCCGTACGGCCGAGTCTAGTGATCGCCGTCGGCGCGCCTGGAGGGATGCCCCCGATCGGGCTTTTTGCGAGTTCGTCCCGGGCCCCGGCCCAGGTGTCGTCGACGCCACCGCCGGGCGGTAGTCTTCCGCCCACAGTGGACGGTTGGGGTCCGGGCGTTCCTGGGTACATCTCTTGTCGGTTCCAGGTACACATGAGTGAGGGCTCGCCGACAGGAGGACCGAGATGTCTCTGGTGCAACGGATCAACATGTTCCTGCGCTCCCCGAAGGGGCAGCAGCTCATCGCGCGCGGTCGACGTGAGCT
Organism: Micromonospora costi; assembly: GCF_003626655.1. Taxonomy (GTDB): domain Bacteria; phylum Actinomycetota; class Actinomycetes; order Mycobacteriales; family Micromonosporaceae; genus Micromonospora; species Micromonospora costi. The sequence continues at coordinate 279,331 of NZ_RBAN01000001.1, read as the reverse complement.
GGCGAAGCCGGAGACCCAGCGGAAGCTGCGGGGGCTGGCGGCCAGACTGTCCAACCGCCGCCGCTGACCACCGCCGACCGCCGTGCCCGCCGCGCTGACCCACCGGGAGTACCTGTGACCGACTCCGTGCCCGCCGACGGCCAGCCGCCCGTGCCCGTACCCCCGCCCCCCGCCGCCGTTCCGGGCCCGCCGGCACCTCCGGCAGCCGTGCCCGCCGGCCTGGACGCCCCGGAGACGCCACCGGCCACGCTCTGGGACCGGATGCGGGACGACCCCCAGTACGCCCCGGAGCACCTCGCTCTCGAGGCGGTGCGCCGGCTCGGTCCCGAGGCGGCGCAGTGGGCGCAGCGCGCCCGGACTGAGCAGCCCGGCGTCACCGGTGACGCCCTCGCCGAGCAGGCGGTCCGCAGGTTCGTCAACCACGCGCGGCTGTCCGGCGCCGTCTCCGGCGCGGCCGGGCTGCCCGGCGCGGTGATCGACGTGGGTGTGCTGGCCTGGACGCAGGCCCGGATGGTGCTGCACGTCGCCGCGGCGTACGGCGTCGACCCGCTGCACACCGACCGCGCCACCGACCTGCTCGTCCTCCAGCGGGTGCACAAGGTGGCCGAGAGCGCCCGGCTGGCCCTCGGTGTGGCCGCCGGCCGCGAGCGGGCAGGGGCCCTGTTCGGCAGGAGCGGGCAGCACCAACTGGGCAAGGTGATGCTGCGCCTGGGCGTCCGCCTGGCGCAGATGGCCGGGGTGCGGGCGGCCAAGCGGGTCTTCGCGAAGGTCGTGCCCGGTGCGGCCATCATCCTCGGCACCTGGGCGAACTCCTCGGCCACCAAGGATCTCGCCGAGCGGTCCCGGGCGCTCTACCGCCAGCGCGGCGACGCCGTCCCCGCGCCTCGCCAGGGCTGACCGGCAGACGACCGGCGCCGGGCACGACGAGGCGAGGACGGGCGTACGACGAGGACGGGCGGGCGACGGGCCGGCCTCAGGTGCCGAGGCCGGAGGCGCGCCAGGCCACCTCGGCCAGCCGGTCCTGCCCGGCCGCGTTGGGGTGGAACCAGTCCAGCGCGTTGACCAGGTCCAGGGTGAACCGCACCCGGTGCACGGCTCCGCCGTCGTAGCGGCAGCGCGACCCGTACGCCCGGCACGCCGCCGCCAGTTGCGCGTTGTAGGCGGCGACGCGGTCGCGGAAGGCGGCCCGACGGGCCCGGTCGGCGGGGGCGGTCGAGGTCGGGTCGGCCAGCAGCGCCGGGCAGACGCCGCGACGCCAGGCCCGGACCGCCCGGGAGTCGGTGTGCCCGACCTCCCAGAGCCGGTACAGGTCGGGAATGCTCACCACCAGCACCCGGGCCTTCGGGCGGCCGGCGCGCAGCGCCCGCAGCCCCCGGTCGACGCCGGCCCGGAACTCGGTCACCGGTGTCATCGCCTCGACGTCGCTCCGGCAGGCGTCGTTCGCGCCCACCAGCACCGTCACGTGGTCGACCCGGTCGCGCGCCGCCGCCCGGGCCTGCTCCTCCAGCGCCGCCGCGCGGGCCCCCGGTCGCGCGTGGTTGTACGCCCGGCCCCGGATCGCCGGGTCGCGGTCGAGTAGCCGCCGGTAGAGGCTGTCCACCCGCAGGCCGTCGCCCGTCGACCAGGAGTTGCGCTGGCAGGAGGTGAGCACCAGGCAGGAGCCGAAGCCGGTGCTGATCGAGTCGCCGAGCGCCGCGATGCCACCGGACCCGCCGGGTTGCGGGGTGCCGCGGGAGGGACGCGGACCCGCCTCGCCGCCGCCCTCGCAGGCGAGGGCGACCAGCGCCAGGAGACACGCGACGGCGGTGACCCAGCGTCGAGGCATGACCTTCCCCGTCCGACAGCGTAGAGCTACAGCGCGGTCACTCTATGCGTGTACGGGGTCGAGGCGGGCGGTTGCTGTCGGCTATGCGGCATACCGCTGTCGTCGCGGACGTCGATGCGGTAACGCGGCGCGCGCCGGCCGCGATCGGGCGACGCCGGGCGGAACCTTGACGTCGAGCGCACTCGAAGGGGAAGGCTTGGTCGGGCACGTCGACGGCACGTCCCGAGGGAGGGTGCGATCGTGAAACTCGGCCTGCACTACTGGACCTTCAGCACGCCGCCGGAGCCGGAGCTGATCACCCCCACGCTGGCCCGGACCGCGCGGCTCGCCGACGAAGCGGGGTTCGCGTCCTTCACGGTCATGGACCACTACTTCCAGATGGAGGCCACGGCGCCGGCCGACGAGCCGATGCTGGAGGCGTACACCACGCTCGGCTACGTCGCCGGCCAGACGGAGCGGATGACGCTCGGCGTGCTGGTGACGGGCGTGATGTACCGGTACCCGGGTCTGCTCGCCAAGATCGTCACCACCCTGGACGTTCTCTCCGGCGGTCGCGCGCGGCTGGGCATCGGCGCCTCCTGGTACGAGCGGGAACAGCGTGGTCTGGGCGTACCCGTGGTGCCGGTGGGCGAGCGGTTCGAGCGGCTCGAGGAGACGCTGCAGATCTGCCTGCAGATGTGGAGCGCGGACAACGGCCCGTTCGAGGGCCGGCACTACCAGCTGGCCGAGACGCTCTGCGTGCCCGCGCCGCTCGGCCGGCAACGCCCGCCCATCATGGTCGGCGGCAGCGGGGAGAAGAAGACCCTCCTGCTGGTGGCCCGCTACGCGGACTCGTGCAACCTGTTCAGCGGCCCGGTGGACGAGGTGCGACACAAGCTCGACGTGCTCCGGTCGCACTGCGAGGCCGAGGGGCGCGACTACGACGGCATCGAGAAGACCCTCGTCATGCGGATGTCGCCCCTGGACGACCGGGACGCGTTCCTCGCCGCCGCCCGCGAGTACGCGGCGCTCGGGGTGACCGAGATCCAGGTGACACCGGACCGGCACCCGGTCGAGTTCGCCGGGCAGGTCGGCGATCTGGTCGTGCCGGCGCTCGCCGAGATCGGCTGACGGGCCCGCGGGTCGGCCGACGGCCGGCACGCGGTTAACCCGGCCCGTCCGGGGTAGGTCGGGGGAATGACGAGATCGCAGCCCCGGCGCGCCCGCGGCACGGTCGGGCACGCGTACAGCGCGCTGAACCTCCGGCTCGCGCTCGCCAGCTTCGGCCTGGTGATCATGGCCATCTTCGCGGTGCTGGCGTTCCTCGCCGACATTCTTTGGCTGGGAGTGGTCTGCGCGTTCTTCGCGGTGGTGGCCGTGGTCGACCTGGTCGTCATCCAACGCCGCCGCGCCGCCCGCCGCCGGGAGGAGCCGGGCGTCCAGCACTCGCTGTTCGAGTGACAGGAGGACGAGATGTCCATCGCCACCACCAACCCCGCCACCGGACAGGTGCTCAAGTCGTACGACCCGATGTCCGCCGAGCAGATCGACGCCGCCATCGGGCGGGCCGACAGCGCCTTCCGGCAGCTGCACGGCACCACGGTCGACCAGCGGGCGGGCTGGATGAACGCGGCGGCCGACCTGCTCGACGCCGACCGCGACGAGATCGCCCGGATCATGACCACCGAGATGGGCAAGACGTACGCCTCGGCGAAGGCCGAGGTGACCAAGTGCGCCAAGGCGGCCCGGTTCTACGCCGCCCACGCCGCCGAGTTCCTGGCCGACGAGCCGGCGGACGCCGCGGCGGTCAGCGCCACCCGGGCCTTCATCCGCTACCAGCCGATCGGGCCGGTGCTCGCCGTGATGCCGTGGAACTTCCCGCTCTGGCAGGTGATGCGTTTCGCCGCGCCGGCGCTGATGGCCGGCAACACCGGGCTGCTCAAGCACGCCTCGAACGTGCCGCAGACGGCGCTGCTGCTGGAGGACCTGTTCCGCCGCGCCGGCTTCCCCGAGGGCGCCTTCACCACGCTGCTGGTCGGCTCCGACGCGGTCGACCACATCCTGAGCGACCCCCGGGTGCGCGCCGCGACGCTCACCGGCAGCGAGGGCGCCGGCCGGTCGATCGCGCAGATCGCCGGCCGGGAGCTGAAGAAGACGGTGCTGGAGCTGGGCGGCAGCGACCCGTTCGTGGTGATGCCCTCGGCGGATCTGGACCGGGCCGCCGAGGTGGCCACCACCGCGCGCTGCCAGAACAACGGCCAGTCCTGCATCGCCGCCAAGCGGTTCATCGTGCACGCCGACGTCTTCGACGCCTTCGCCGAGAAGTTCGCGGCGAACATGGCCGCCCTGCGCGTCGGCGACCCCATGGACGACCAGACCGACGTCGGTCCCCTCGCCACCGACCGGGGACGCGACGAGGTGCACGCCCAGGTCCGCGACGCGATCGACAACGGCGCGACCGTGCTGGTGGGCGGGGACCTCCCGGCCGGGGACGGCTGGTGGTACCCGCCGACCGTGGTCACCGACCTCACGTCGGAGATGCGGATGTGGCGCGAGGAGGTGTTCGGGCCGGTCGCCGGCCTGTTCCGCGTCTCGTCGTACGACGAGGCGATCGAGGTGGCCAACGGCACGACCTACGGGCTCGGTTCCAACGCCTGGACGCGCGACCCGGACGAGCAGGCGCGTTTCGTCACGGACCTCGACGCCGGCAACGTGTTCATCAACGGGATGACCACCTCGTTCCCCGAGCTGCCCTTCGGTGGGGTGAAGAACTCCGGCTACGGCCGGGAGCTCTCGGCCATGGGCATGCGCGAGTTCTGCAACACCAAGACCGTCTGGATGGGCGGCGAGGGCGCCGGCTCGGTCGGTCCGGCCGGCGCGCACGCCGAATAGCGCGCCCCCGCCCGCTTTAGCCGGACACCGTCGTGGGTAGGGAACGCACCCATGACGGTGTTCGGTTTCCATGCCTCACACGAGCAGATCCACCCCCGTGCCCTCCTCGACGCGGTCGTGCACGCCGAACGGGTCGGTTTCGACGCCGCCATGTGCTCGGACCACTTCTCCCCGTGGAGCGCCCGGCAGGGCCACTCCGGGTTCGCCTGGTCGTGGCTGGGCGCCGCGCTGCAGGCGACCGGGTTGCCGTTCGGGGTGGTGAACGCGCCCGGGCAGCGGTACCACCCGGCCGTCGTGGCCCAGGCGATCGGCACGCTCGCCGCGATGTACCCGGGCCGGTTCTGGGCCGCCCTCGGCACCGGCGAGGCCAGCAACGAACACATCACGGGCGACGGCTGGCCGCGCAAGGACGTCCGGGCAGCCCGGCTGCGGGAGTGCGTCGACGTGATCCGCGCGCTGCTGGCGGGCGAGGAGGTCAGCCACGACGGCCTGGTCCGGGTGGACCGCGCCCGGCTGTGGACCCGCCCCGACACCCCGCCCGCGCTCATCGGGGCGGCGGTGAGCGTACCCACCGCGCGCTGGTGCGCCGGCTGGGCGGACGGCCTGATCACGGTCAACGCGCCGGTCGCCCACCTGCGGCGGATGATCGCCGCCTACCGGGACGCCGGTGGCCGCGGCCCGCTGCACCTCCAGGTGCACCTCAGCTGGGCGCCCGACCAGGCCGAGGCAGAGGCGGTGGCGCACGACCAGTGGCGCAGCAACGTGTTCGCCCCGCCGGTCTGCTGGGACCTGGAGACCGCCGACCACTTCGACGAGGTGTCGGCCGACGTCCCGCTGGAGCGGGTGACCCGTGTGGTGAACGTCTCGGCCGACCTGGGCCGGCACGTGGGCTGGCTGGAGGAGTACCTGGCGCTCGGCTTCGACCAGATCGCGCTGCACCACGTCGGGCGGGAGCAGCGCGCCTTCCTCGACACGTTCGGCGCCGAGGTGCTGCCCAAGCTCCGGGCCGCCCGATGATCGACCACCCGGTGGGTGTTGCCTAGGCTCGTAGCCCATGGAGGGACTCTTCGAGGTCGTCGTGTTCCTGGCGACCGCGACGCTGGGTGCCGCTCTCGCGCGCAAGCTCGGCCTGCTGGCACCCATCGTGCTCGTCGTGGTGGGGCTCGTGCTCTCCTTCGTACCCGGCTTCCCGCACGTGCGGCTCGACCCGGACCTGGTGCTGGTGGGGATCCTGCCCCCGCTGCTCTACGTGGCCGCGCTGGAGACCTCCGTGCCGGCGTTCCGGCACAACCTGCGCCCGATCCTGCTGCTCGCCGTCGGGCTGGTGCTGTTCACCGCGCTCGCGGTCGGTGTCGTGCTGTCCGCGCTGCTGCCCGGGGTGCCCTTCGCCGTGTGCCTGGCGCTGGGCGGGGTGCTCGCCCCGCCGGACGCCGTGGCCGCGACCGCGGTGGCGCGGCGCATCGGGCTGCCCCGCCGGGTGGTCACGATCCTCGAAGGGGAGAGCCTGCTCAACGACGCCACCGCGCTGGTGCTGCTCCGGGTCGCCTCGCTGGCCGCGGTCGGTTCGGCGGTCGGCGTCGCCGACGTGAGCATCGAGGTGCTGCGGTCCGCCGGCGGTGGCGTGCTGGTCGGCGCGATCGGGGCGGTGGTCTTCGGCTTCGTCCACAAGCGGATCACCGACCCCCTGCTGGACAATGCGCTCTCGCTCATCATCCCGTTCGCGGTGGTCTTCGCCGCGGAGGAGATCCACGCCTCGGGTGTGGTCGCGGTCGTGGTCACCGGGCTCGCGCTGGGCCACAAACTGCCGGTCCTCATGTCGGCCGCGTCCCGCCTCCAGGTGGGCGCGGTCTGGCGGCTGGTCCGCTTCCTGCTCGAAGGGCTCGTCTTCCTGCTCGTCGGCCTCCAGCTCCCGGACGTGCTCCAGGACCTCGACGAGCCGATCGGCCGGGTCGTGGGGGTCACCGCCGCGGTGCTCGGCACGGTCTTCCTGGCCCGCTACTTCTGGCTGTTCCCGGTCACCTACCTGACCCGGCTGGTGCCCCGCGTCCGCCGACGCGACGGGGAGCGGAAGCCCGCGAAGTACCCGCTCGTCATCGGCTGGGCCGGGATGCGCGGGGTGGTCACCCTGGCGGCCGCGCTCGCCCTGCCGCTCACGGTGGCCGGCGGGGCGGAATATCCCCGGGCGCTGTTCATCTGGCTGGCCTTCGCGACCATCGTGGTCACCCTCGTCGGCCAGGGCGCCACCCTGCCGGCGGTGGCCCGGCGACTCAAGCTGCCCCCGGACGACCCGGTGCAGGACGCGCTCTCCGCGGCCGGGGTGCAGCAGCAGGCCAGCCGGGCGGCCCGCGAACGCCTCGACGAGCTGGCCGACAGCGCCCCGGCGCCGGTGGTCGACCGCCTGCGCCGGGCGGTGGAGGACCGCACCAACCTGGCCTGGGAACGGCTGGGCGGCACCGAGCGGGAGACGCCGTCCCAGGCGTACGGGCGGCTGCGGCAGGAGATGATCGACGCCGAGCGCGAGGTGTTCCGGGTGGCCCGGGACACCGGCCGGATCCCGGAGGAGGTGCTGGTGCGGGCCTATCGTGACCTGGACCTGGAGGAATCGTTGCTGCGACGGGAGGGAGACCGGTGAGCTGCGGACACCTCACCGAGGCGGGTACGGCCGAACCCGGCACGACAGACGAGTGCCCGGACTGCGTGGCGATCGGCAACACCGACTGGGTGCACCTGCGCTCGTGCCTCACCTGCGGACACGTCGGCTGTTGCGACTCGTCCCCGTACCGGCACGCGAGCGTGCACTTCGAGCAGACCGGCCACCCCGTGATGCGCTCGATCCAGCCGGGGGAGTCCTGGCGCTGGTGCTACGTGGACGAGGAGATCGGCTGACGGGTACCGCCGGTCAGGACAGCCGGCGGGCGAGCACCTGCCCGGGCCACGGCTCCCGGCCGGGCCGCTCGACGACGAACGGCTCGGTGCGGGTGAAGCCCTGGCGTTCGTACCAGCGGACCAGGGCGCCGTCGCCGCCGGCGTAGCAGTCGACCCGGACCAGGCCCAGGCCGCGCTCACGTGCCAACTCGGCGGCGTGGGCGAGCAGGCGGCCGCCGATCGCCCGCCCGGCGTACGCCCGGTCGGTGACCAGGAGATTCACGAACAGCTCCGGCTCGGTGGCGGGGGGCACGTACGGCGTGGCCGCGCCGACGACCAGCGCGCCGACCGGCCGGTCGCCGAGCACGGCGAGCCAGAGCCCTTCGCCGCGGGCCCACGCGTCGGCCTGCGCGACCCGGCGCGGATCCGCCGAGGCCGGCTCGGTGCCCCACTGGCCGGACCGGCCCCGGGCCACCAGCCACGCGGTGGCGTCGTCGAGCAGGCGCAGGATCGCGGGCGCGTCGGCCGGCCCGCCGGGCCGCAGCGTGAGGGTTTGTGGCTCGGTCATCCCGTCATGATGCTACAGCGACAATCATCGATAGGCAGTTTCTCGTCGTGGCCACGGCCGGTACCCCCGGCGGGCCGCCGGCCGCCGCCGCGACGGACCGTCAGGGCGTGCCGCCGGACTCGCTGCCGGAGGCGGCGCCGCCCGCCACGCTGTCGTCGCCGCCGTACCCCCGGCCCCGGATGCCCTTATGGCCGCGACGCCGCTGGTCACGCCGGCTCTGCCGGATGGCCTGCCGGGCGACCCGGAGGGCGGCGTCGCGGCCGGAGGGCTCCGGCCGACGCCGCCGTCGCCGCGACAGCGCGACGGCCAGCACCACGAGGGCGACCGCGACGGCGCCTCCCGCGAAACCCAGATACGCGTCCATGTCCGTCACCGTAGGGCGGGCCCGCCAGGCGGTAGGACGACGACCGCGGGGCGAGGGCGCCGCCCCGGCGCGACGCGGGGTCGCGCCGGGGCGGCGACGGTCAGCCCGACGTACAGGCCGCGCCGTTGACGGTGACGAGGCCGGGCGGCGGGTTGGCCCCGCCACCGGTGCTCGCGGTGAAGCCGAACGTCACCGTGTCGCCGGGCTTGATGCGGGCGTTGTGCGCCTCGTTGCGCGCGGTCACGGTGGCGCCGGCCTGGCTCACCCTTGCCAGCCAGGCGGTGTCGACGCGCTGGTCGCCTGTGAAGGCGAACCGGGCCGTCCAGCCGTCGACCGTCGTCGCGCTGTTGCGGATCGTCACCTGGCTGGTGAACCCGCCCGGCCAGCTGCCGTGCAGGGTGTACGTCGCCGCGCAGGTCGGCGCGGCCACGGGCCCGGCCGCGCCCTGGTCGGCGAGGAACGAGGCGACCCACGCGAGGGCCGAGTTCCAGTTGATCGCCACCTCGTTGGTGGAGTACGAGTTGATGTCGTCGACGTAGCAGAACATCGGCGCGCAGCCGGCGAGCAGTTGCGCGGCGAACGGGTCCTGGAGGGCGGCGTTGGCCCCGCCGGCGAGGGAACCCGCGGGCGGGTGCGGCAGGCCGGGGTCGAGCTGCCGGGCGAAGATGCGGCTGTGCTGGTTCTGCGCCGCGTGCTCGCCCCAGCCGGTCACGTACGAGATGTTGAGCGCGTTGCGGCCGAGGAGGTAGTCCATCGACTGCACCGCCCCGTCGCGGTACCGCACGTCGCCGGTCAGGTCGAACGCGGTGGCCAGCACGACCGCGTTGTTGAGGAGGTTGCTGTTGCCGCCCCAGACGTAGCTGCCCGCGTCGCCGGGCAGGGGCAGCCCGTACGCCTGCCGGCCCAGTTCGGCGAGGTAGCCGTCGGCGGCGTCGGTGACCGAGGCGCGGACGCGGGCGCGTTCGGCGGCGGGCAGCGCGTTCGGCACGGTGGCCAGATCGAGTCGGCCCAGCGCGGCGACGCCCTGCCAGCCGAAGCCGCGCGGGTCGAAGACCGGCCCGGTGTGGTGCGGGGACGCGGTCAGGTCGGCCAGGTACGCGGGCGCGCCGGTGGTCAGCCACAGCTCGACGGCCGCCCAGTAGAACTCGTCGGTGACGGTCGTGTCGTCGTACGCGCCGCCGCCGGTGCTGTCCGACGGGCTCGCGTACCGGGCCGGGTTGGCCTTGGCGGCCGCGTACGCCGTCGTGGCCGCGGCACCGCAGCGGGCCGCGAACGCCGCGTCGTACGGGGCGTAGAGCCGTGCGCACTGGGCGGCCACGGCGGCCAGGTTGAGGGTGGCGGCGGTGGACGGTGGGTGCAGCTCGCGCGGTTGCGGGTCGTCCTGCGGCGCGAGCGGCAGCCCGGTCCAGTTCCGGTCGTGGATCTTGTGGTGGGCCATGCCGGCGAGGGGTTGGCCGGCCGGCACCTGCATGCGCAGCAGGAACTCCAGCTCCCAGCGGGCCTCGTCGAGGATGTCGGGCACGCCGTTGCCGCGTTCGGGCACCCGCAGGGTGCCGTCGGCCAGTCCGGCGCCGCCGGCCGCGGTCGCCGCCGTCCGGGTCCGCTCGAAGGCGTTCAGCAGCTGGTACGTGGCGATGCCGCCGTTGACCACGTACTTGCCGTGGTCGCCGGCGTCGTACCAGCCGCCGCGCACGTCGAGCCGGTGGTCGCAGACGCCCGGCTGGCAGGGCACGTCGGTGTCGCCCTGGTTGGGCGCGACGCCGAGGTGACCGGCCGGGCGGGCGTACTCGGGGCCGAGCAGCGCGCCGTCGATGGCGATGCCGCTGCGCTGGGCGTAGAAGAACTGGAGGGAGTCGGCGCGCAGCCGTTCGTAGAGCGTGCCGGAGATGTCGAACGGGTGGCTCGTCTCGCCGTCGGCGACGATTCGCAGCCCGGTGCCGGCCGTACGGTACGCGGAGAAGTCGACGGTGTGGACGTTCTGGCCGGACGCCGGGTCGACGCCGCGCGGGGTGGTGGTGCCGTCGGCCAGCACCGCGCCGGCCGCGGAGCGCAGCTGCCAGCCGACCGGCTCGGTCGCCGTCGTGACCACTGTCGCGTTCTTCGGCCCGCCGGGCAGGTAGCCGACCTGGTTCACCCGTACGCGCGGGCCGGTGTCCGGCTCGTACGGCTCGGGCGGCTCGCCGCCGCGCAGCGAGACGTCGTCCAGGCAGACGGTCTGCGCGGTGTCGCTCCCGCCGACCTGGACGATCAGCTGCGCGGACGGGTTGCTCTCCGGCGCCGTGAACGTCCGCTCGACACGTTGGGCGGTGGCGCCCGCGGTGACGGTGACGCTCGCGTACCCGGTGTAGGGCGGGGCGCCGAGCTGCAGCACCGCCGTGACCGGCGTGCCGGGCGTGGCGGAGACGTCGAAGCCGAGTCGGTACTCGGCGCCGGCGACCAGCGGGACGCCGTCCTGGCCGATGCCCGCGTCCCACGGGTTGGCGAGGCCGCCCGGCACGTCCGCGCAGAGCCGGCCGTCGGTGACCCCGAGGGCGCCGGTGCCGTAGGAGAACCAGGGTGCGACACCGGCGCTGAAGTCGCCGTTGTCGATCTGTTCGGGTGCGTCCGGTGGTGGGTCGGCGTGGGCGGGGCCGGCGCCGGAACCGGCGAGGGCGAGGGCGGTCACCGCGGCGAGCAGCGTGCGGCGGCGTAGGGATGGCGTCACGGGCGGTCCTTCCGGGACGGTGGCGGTCCGGTGGCGGTGGGGGTTGAGCTGGGAGCGCTCCCAGCTCGTCGGTCTGATGTTTCCAGTGGTCGCCGGCCCTGTCAATCGATCCCTCTTGATGGTTCGGCACCCCGTCGCGCAGTGAGATTCGCCGCGCCACGCGGCGCCGGCGTGATCTCCTAGAGACAACTGCGCCCTTCGCCTGGCAGGCTGCCTCCCATGACCCTGAAGCTGCGTTCCGTGGGAACGAGCGACCGTGGGCTGATCCGTAGCGGGAACCAGGACGCCCTGCACGCGGGGACGTGGCTGGTCGCCGTGGCCGACGGCATGGGCGGCATGGCGGCCGGCGACCTGGCCAGCTCGATCACCATCGACGCCTTCGCGCCGCTGGACGTGGAGACGCCCGAGGACGCTCTCGTGGCCGCGCTGCAGAGCGGCATCGAGCAGGCCACCGTCCGGATCCGCCAGGCGGTCACCGAGGACCCGGAGCGGCAGGGCATGGGCACCACGCTGACCGCCCTGCTCTTCGCCCGGACCGGCAGTTGCCTGGCGCTCGCCCACATCGGCGACTCCCGCGCCTACCTCTACCGCGAGGGCGTGCTCAAGCAGATCACCCGGGACGACACCTTCGTGCAGATGCTCGTCGACCAGGGCCTCATCACCCCAGACCAGGCCAGCAGCCACCCGCGACGGGCAGTCGTGACCCAGGCCCTCCAGGGCGACGAGGTCTCCCCGACGTACGCGACGATGGTGCCCTGGGCGGGGGACCGCTGGCTGCTGTGCAGCGACGGCCTGTCCAACGTGGTCCGCCCGGACACGCTGGCCGAGGTGCTGGCCGGCCACCCCGACCGGGCCGAGTGCGCCCGCAAGCTCATCGACCTGGCCCTGCGGGCGGGCGGCCCGGACAACGTGACCGTGGTCGTGGCCGACGTCGTCGAGGAGTGACGGGGGTCAGCGCCGCCGCGGCGTGGCGTGCCGGGTGGGCGTGGCCGTGGTCGGGTCCTCCGGCCAGGGATGGCGCGGATAGCGACCGCGCAGCTCCGCCCGGACCTGCGGGTAGCCCGTCCGCCAGAAGGAGTCCAGGTCGGCCGTGACCGCGACCGGGCGGCCCGCCGGTGAGAGCAGGTGCAGCAGCACGGGCACCCGTCCGCCCGCAAGCCGGGGCGTCTCCCGCCACCCGAAGGTCTCCTGCAGTTTGACCGGCAGCACCGGCGACGCCGGGTCGGCGTAGTCGATCCGGACCCGCGAGCCGCTGGGCACGGTGAGCCGCTCGGGTGCCAACTCGTCGAGCCGGGCCGCCTGGGCCCACGGCAGCAGCCGGCGCAGCGCGGCGGCCACGTCCACCCGCGCCAGGTCGGCGCGGCGCCGCGCGGTGGCCAGCTCCGGCCCGAGCCAGACCGGCGCCGCCGCGAGCAGTGCCTCGTCGCCGACGTCCGGCCACGCGCCGCCGAGGGCAGACCGGCAGAAGGCCAGCCGTTCCCGCAGGGCACGCGCGGCCGGGGTCCACTCCAGCATCCCCAGGCCGGTACGGCGCAGCCCGGTGAGCAGCGCCTCGCCGACCTCCGCCGGGTCGGGGTGGGCCAGCGGCCGGTCGACCAGCTCCACGGCGCCGAGGCGTACGACCTCCCGCGCCACCACGTCGCTGCCCGACCAGCCGACCTCCCGTTCGGTGCGCAGCAGCGGCCCGGCGACCTCCCGCGCGGTGGCCTCGTCGATCGCGGCGGCGAGCCGGACCCGCGCGGTCGGCGCGCCGGGGGAGCGGTCCGCGACGGCCACCGCGAGCCACTCGACGCCGGCCAGCGGCGAGCCGGACCTCAGCTCCGCGGCTGTGCCGCCGCTCATCAGGTACGACGTGCCGCCCGGGCGTCGCACCCGGGCGAGCCGCTCCGGGTGCGCGAGACCGACCAGCAACCCGGCGGCGAGGTCGTCGGGCAGTCGGCCGGCGCCCGTCCCCGTGCCGGCGGGCACCAGCGCGCGCAGCCGGCGTACCTCGGCCCGCCAGCGGGCGGTGGCGGGCGCGTCGCCGCCCCCGCGCAGCCTCCGCCAGGCGGCGGTGAGGTCGTCGCCCGGGCCCGCGACGGTGTCCTCGGCCAGCAGGGCGACCACCTCGGCCGCCCGGTCGACGCCGACGCGCGGCGCGCCGTCGAGCAGTGCCCGGGCCAGCCGTGGGTGGGCGCCCACCGCGGCGATCAGCCGGCCGCGTTCCGTGATCCGGCCGGCCGCGTCGACCGCGCCCAGGGTGGCCAGCGTGTCCCGGGCGACCCCCATCGCGGCGCCCGGCGGCGCGTCCGGCAGCGCGAGCCCGGTGCCGTCCGGCCGACCCCAGGCCGCCAGGTCCAGGGCGAAGCCGGTCAGGTCGGCCGTGGCGATCTCCGGCTCGGGCTGTGCGGGCAGCCGCTCGTGGGTGGCCGGAGACCAGCAGCGGTAGACGTGCCCGGGGGCCTCGCGCCCGGCACGACCGGCCCGCTGGGTCGCGGACGCCCGCGACACCGGCACCGTGACCAGGGCGCCGAGGCCGCGGGCCAGGTCGAGCCGCGCCACCCGGCTGAGGCCCGCGTCGACCACCACCCGCACCCCCGGCACCGTGAGGCTGCTCTCGGCCACGGCGGTGGCCAGCACCACGCGGCGTCGTCCGGCCGGGCGCAGCGCGGCGTCCTGCTCGGCGGCCCGCTGGCGCCCGTGCAGGGTGAGCAGCGCGACGTCCCCCAGACCGCCGAGCCGCCCGGCCACGGCCGCGATCTCGCCGGCGCCGGGCAGGAAGACGAGCACGTCACCGTCGCGTTCGGCCAGCGCGCGGCGGACGGTGGCGGCGACGTGGTCGAGCAGGGCCCGGTCCACCGGGCCGGCACCCGGCGGGGCCACCGGCCGGGGCGGCGGCGCCCAGATCCGGGTCACCGGGTGCAGCGCCGACTCGGCCCGGACGATCGGGGCCGGCGTGTCCGCGCCCCCGAGCAGCGCGGCGAACCGGTCGGCCTCCGGGGTGGCCGACATCGCCAGCAGCCACAGGTCCGGCCGGATCGCGGCGCGGGCCTCCACCGCGAAGGCGAGCGCGAGGTCGGCGTCGAGGTGGCGCTCGTGGCACTCGTCGAGCAGCACCGCGCCGGTGCCGGGCAGGTCAGGATCGTGCAGTAGGCGGCGGACCAGCAGCCCGGTGGTGACCACCTCCACCCGCGTGCCCGGGCCGACCCGGCGATCGCCGCGGACCGCGTACCCGACCCGGTCACCGACCCGCTCGCCCAGCAGCTCCGCCATCCGCCGTGCCGCCGCCCGGGCTGCCACCCGCCGGGGCTGGGCGACCACCACGCGACCCTCGACCTGCTCGGCGACCGCCAGCGGCGCGAGGGTCGTCTTCCCGGTGCCGGGTGGCGCCACGAGGACGCCGGCGCCCGAGGCGCGCAGCGCCGCGAGCACCGCGGGGAGCACCGCGCGCACCGGCAGGTCCACGCGTACGTCGGAGAGCACGGCCCAGTCTCGCACCGGTTGCCGGCGGTGGGCCGCGGGCGTACCAGCCGGGTCACGTGCGTCTCGCGGTGTCCGGGCGTGGCGGATACCGGGAGCCGGGATCCGTCCGCCACCGGAAACGCGCAGCGCCCGGCCGCGGGGGAGCGCGGCCGGGCGCGGGCGGTCGTCGGAGCGCGGTGCGACTCGTATGTCACGTATACGGGACGACGGGCCGAGCCACGACGTGCCGGTGGCCGGGTCCACCGACCCGGCCACCGGCGTCACCCCCTAGTAGGTCCCGTCGAGCTGCCCCCGCAGCTTCGTCAGCGCGCGCGCCAGCAACCGGGAGACGTGCATCTGCGAGACGCCGATCTGCTCGGCGATCTGCGACTGGGTCAGGTTGCCGTAGAAGCGCAGGGTGAGGATCTTCTGCTCGCGCTCGTCGAGCGTGGCCAGCGCCGGGCCGAGGGCGACCCGCAGCTCGGCCAGTTCGAACTCGCCGTCCTCGCCGCCGAGCATGTCGCCCAGCTCGGTGGCCCGGTCGCCGTCGCCGGTCGGGGTGGAGAGCGAGACCGCGTTGTACGCGCGGGCACCCTCCAGGCCCTCCAGGACCTCCTCCTCGGTGATCTTGAGGTGGGCGGCGATGTCGGCGACCGTCGGCGAGCGACCCAGCGTCTGCAGCAGCGAGCTGTTCGCGTCGGAGATGGCCAGGCGCAGCTCCTGCAGGCGGCGCGGAACCCGGATGTCCCAGGTGCGGTCGCGGAAGTGCCGCTTGAGCTCGCCGATGATCGTGGGGATCGCGTAGCCGGCGAAGTCGACGCCGCGAGCCGGGTCGAACTTGTCGATGGCCTTGATGAGACCGACGGCCGCGGTCTGTGCCAGGTCGTCGGTGGGCTCGCCCCGACCGCTGTAGCGGTGGGCGAGGTGGTTGGCCAGTGGCAGCCAGGCCTCGATCGCCTTGTCGCGCAGGGCAGGGCGCGACGGGTGGTTGGCGGGCAACGCGGCCATCGCGTGCAGCAGGTCGGTGGCGCTGTCGGACAGCGCGCGTGGGTCGAGCTTCGCCGTGCTGGTGGGTGCCGTGCTCGTCGTCTGTTCGCTGATCGCTGGCGCGGTCATGGGTGGTCCTCCCTGCACCTCGTCCGCGGATAAAAAGACGTGACGCTTCGGTTTAGCTTTGTATGGGCCGTTCGGGAGTCACCTTAACCCGATCGTCTCCCGGAAATCTAGCCGAACGGCTGATGTACTTAAGCGACTTTGGCTCACGTCTAGGAACGAAACGGACGCAATGGACGGCAGATGTGAGCGCGCTTACTGGTTCGTCCGGCCGACCCGTCGGCGTCCGGAGATGCCGGCGCCGGCCTCCGGACGGAGGGCGTGGCGAGCCGAGCGGTCAACGGGAAAGCGGACAACCGGGTGGCACTGTCACCTTTTCGCTCTTGTCCCGTACACGGGACCAGTCGTAGCGTCACCCGTAGACCCGTTCGGGATGGAGGCGCCGTGCTCGACCCTGCCGCTCCCCAGCTCGTCCTGAACACCCGCGCTCTCTACTTCAGCTGGCTGCCGGCGGATCCGGACGCGGTCGCCGCGCTGGTGCCGGCCGGGCTGCGACCCCGCCCGGACCGGCAGGTGTTCCTCAACCAGTACGTGGTCGACGACGAGACGCAGACCTCGGGGTTCGGCGCCTACGACCTCACGTACCTGGGAGTGTCGCTGAGCGGGGTGGACGCCCCCGGCGGCGTCAGCCCGGGAGGCTGGTGGACGCACTACGTCACCTCCAGCGAGCGGGTCCTCGGCTACGCGCTCACCCACGGCGCCCCCGCGGCGCCGGGCCGCACCACCGTGGAGGTGGCCGGGGGCGTGCTGGTCGCCGAGACCGAGCTGGACGGGGTGACGGTGATCCGCGCCCGCTGCCGGGTGGGGGAGACGGGCCACGTGGTCAGCAGCGGTCACCACCGCTACTTCACCCGCCGCAACGGCAGGTTGCTCAGCGCCGTGTACCCGTACCTGGCCGAGCCGGTGACGCCGTTCGAGATCGAGTGGGTGGAGTTCCTGGAGCCGGACCACCCGGTGTACGCGCTCCGCCCGGCCAACCCGCTCACGATCGCCTGGGGCTTCTACTCGCCCCGGGCCTCGTTCGCCTACCCGGGCGGCCTGACCGCCCACCCCGGCGACCCGACCCTGCGCAGCGAGCGGGCCGGCGAACTCGCCAGCGCCGGCGCCCCCCGCACAAACCCCTAACCCGCGCCCGCACCACCCCCGCGATCTTGCACTTTGCGCCCCGGCAAAGGGTGCATAAGCCGCAATTCCGGGGCCGAAAGTGCAAGATCGCGGGGGTGATGAGCGGCTCAGGTTTCCGCGCGGTCAGACGGGTAACCGTGAGGACGGGTGGCGCAGTGCGTCGCGGCATGAAGACACGGGCCGTGGTGGCATCGCTCCTCCCGACGTCGACCCCGTCCTCACGGCAGGACCCCGGCCGTGGGTCCGTACGCCCGTACACCCGGTGGCGTGGCCGGCACCCGTCCTGATCGAGCGAGACAAGCAGGAGGCCACAGCATGCCCGGCGAGACGACGAACCCCGTGATCGAGCACCGCGAGCCGGCGGTGGAGGGCGAACGGGGTGCGCTGGTGGCGGTGCTGGTCATGGTGATCCTCGGAGTGGCCGGCATCTTCGCCGTCTCCTGATCCCGTACCACGTACGTGACCACACGGCTCCGGTGGCGGGCGCGACGCCCCGCCACCGGAGGCACGGTCAGGGCCGGGAGCCCTGACCGCCGGTGTGCGGCAGCCGACCGGCCGGGATGACGCCCAGCCGGCCCGCCTGGAAGTCCTCGAACGCCTGGATCAGCTCGTCCCGGGTGTTCATGACGAACGGGCCGTAGTGCGCGACCGGCTCCCGGATCGGCTGGCCGCCCATGAGGTAGAGGTCCAGCGCCGGGGTGTGCGAGTCCTGGCGGGCGTCCGCGGCGAACCGCAGCGCGTCGCCGGGGCCGTGCACCGCGAGCTGGCCGGTGTGCACCGGCCGCTGCTCGGTGCCGACCGTGCCCCGGCCGCCGAGGACGTAGACGAGGGCGTTGAACTCCGGCTGCCACGGCAGGTCGACCTGCGCGCCGGGCTCGACGGTGACGTGGGCGATGGTGATCGGGGTGTAGGTGGAGCCCGGCCCCGCGTGGCCACCGACCTCACCGGCGATGACCCGGATCAGGGCACCGCCGTCCGGCGTGGTGATCAGCGCCGCCTCGCGGCCCCGGATGTCCTGGTAGCGCGGCGGGTTCATCTTGGCCGCCCGCGGCAGGTTCACCCACAGCTGGGTGCCGTGGAAGAGGCCGCCGCTGGTCACCAGGTGCTCCGGCGGCGCCTCGATGTGCAGCAGGCCGCTGCCGGCCGTCATCCACTGGGTGTCGCCGTTGGTGATGGTGCCGCCACCGCCGTGGGAGTCCTGGTGGTCCATGATCCCGTCGATCATGTACGTGACCGTCTCGAAGCCGCGGTGGGGGTGCCACGAGGTGCCCTTCGGCTCGCCCGGGGCGTAGTCGACCTCACCCATCTGGTCGAGGTGGACGAACGGGTCCAGCTCGCTCAGCGGCACCCCGGCGAAGGCCCGGCGCACCGGGAACCCCTCGCCCTCGTAACCGCTGGGAGCGGTGGTCAGCCGCCGGACCGGCCGGAAGGCGGTGGACTCGGGAAGCCGCGGCAGGCGGGGCAGGACGAGGACGTTGTCGACGGTGATGGCGGGCATCGGTGGCTCCTAACTCGTGGCGTGGGTGGTCGAGGCGTCGCGGACGCCGCGGAGGCGGGCGCCGAGCCGTTCGAAGACCCGGGTGAGGCAGGCGACCTCGTCGTCGTCGAGGTCGTCCATGAGGTGGGCCCGCACCGATGCCAGGTGATGGGGTGCGGCGTCCCGCAGGGTGAGCAGGCCGGTGGCGGTCAGCACGGCCTCGCTGCCCCGCCGGTCCTCCGGGCAGGGCTGCCGGGTGACGAGCCCCCGGCGCTGCATGGAGGAGATCTGGTAGGTGAGCCGGCTGGGGGAGAAGACCAGGCGGCTGGCCAGCTCACCCATCCGCAGCCGTTGCCCCGGCGCCTCGGAGAGCAGCACCAGCACGTGGTAGTCGGCCATGCTCAGGCCGCTCGCGCCGCGCAGCTCGTCCTCCAGTTGGGTGAGCAGCAGCTGGCTGGACTCGACGTACGCGCGCCAGGCGGCGAGTCGGATGCGGTCCAGGCCCTCGGTCACGTGACCAGGATAGGCAGTCTTTCAAAATTTAACCAGTTCTTCGTGCGCGTCCTCACATCGACGGGCCGACCGAGGATGGGGAGACCCGTGCAGGTTTGAACGAAGCCCGCCGCGCGGAGGCGGCCGGTGCGCGGGGTGTGCCAGACTGCCCCGCGTGGAACACCTGGAACTCGCCGCGCCCGGCCTGCTGCTGCGTCCCTGGCGGGACGCCGACGCCCGGGCCGTCCACGACGCGCTGGGCGACCCCGACATCGCGCGGTGGAACCCGCAGGGCGGGCCGGTGGACGCGGCGTCCGCCCTGCGCTGGGTACGCCGCCGGGCCGACTGGTCGGCCGGAGACCACGTCTCGCTGGCGGTGACCGGGCCCGACGGCGGCGCCCTGCTCGGCTCGGTGTCGCTGCACCAGATCCACGGCGAGAACGCCGCCATGGGCTACTGGGTGGTGCCCGGCGCGCGGGGCCGCGGCGTCGCCACCCGCGCGGTCGACCGGCTCAGCCGCTGGGCCTTCGACGAGTTGGGACTGCACCGGATCGAGCTGTGCCACGCCACGGCCAACCCGGCCTCCTGCCGGGTCGCCGAGAGGGCCGGCTACCGCGCCGAGGGCACGCTGCGGGAATCCTTCCGGTACGGCGACGGTCGCCGCCACGACGAGCACCTGCACGCCCGCCTCGCCACCGACCGGTGAGCGCCACGACCGCCGTCCTCGCCGGACTAGGCTCGGCGGGTGAACGATCTCGACCTGCTCGACTGGCGGGAGCGGATCGCGCGGCTCTACCTGTCCGACCTCGATCTCACGGGGTTCCGGGCGGAGCGCGACCGGCTCTTCGCCGAGCACCCGCAGAGCCCGGTCCCGGCCCCGGACCGGCCCGGCTTCACCGGCCTGCGCTACTACCCGCCGGACCCGTCCGCCGTCGTGGAGGCGCCGCTGCGCCCCGCCGAGGGTGACCTCGACATCGACACCGGCGGCCCCGACGGGGTGATCCGCTACCGGCGGGTCGCCGTCGCGGAGACCCCGTGGGGCCCGCTGACGCTGTGGTGGATCGCGGCGTACGGAGGTGGGCTCTTCCTGCCCGTACGCGACGCGACCTGCGGCCCGGAGAGCTACGGCGGTGGCCGGTACCTCACCGACACCGTGAAGGGCACCTTCGGCCGGGGGCTGACGCTCCTGCCCGGCGATCGCGTCCGGCTCGACCCGAACTACCTCTACAACCCGTCCTGCGCCTACGACGACCGCTGGGCGTGCCCGCTCGCCCCCGCCGAGAACCGCGTCGACGTTCCGTTGCGCGCCGGCGAACTGGCGTACGGGCACTGACGCCGGTCCACCCCGGCGGTCACACCGGGGTGGACCGGCCGAGACGGTCAGCCGACGGTCGGGTTGGGCCCCGTCATGTGCAGCCGGCCGAGCAACTGCCGCGCCTGGTCGGCCAGGCTCGCGTCGACGATGACGGCGTACTGGCCGGCCCGCAGGGAGCTGGCCGAGGTGAAGTCCCGTTGGCCGCCGGTCATCGCGTGCGCCACGGCGCCGAACACCGCGCCCCAGATCGCGCCGACCACCAGGCCGACCACGATCACGCCGAGCCAGTTGCCGACGGTGAAGATGCCGAAGAGCAACCCGATGAAGAGCCCGAACCAGGCGCCCGTGCCGGCGCCGATGAGCGCCGCGCGCGCCGTGGTCATGCGGCCGAGTACCGTCTCCACCAGGGTCAGGTTGGTGCCCACGATGGCGCTGTGCTCCACGGGGAACCGGTTGTCCGCGAGGTAGTCGACCACCCGCTGCGCCGACGGGTAGTCCGGATACGACCCGATCGTCACGGTGGGCGGCCCGGTCCCGGGGCTCTGCCCGTCGCCGGGCGTGGTCGGCCGGCCCGCCGGACCGGACGGCAGCAGGTCACCGCCGGGCATCCCCGGTCGCCAGCCGGCGCCCGGAGCCGTAGAACTGGTCATGAGTTCCTCCCTCGGTCGGCATTTCGCTTTCCCACCCCCGCCGCCCGGTAACGCCGTGTCGATCGGCGTGATCCGGTGTCCGACGCGACAATGGGCGGATGCGTCTGGTGATCACCGCCGACACGCACGTGCCGAAGCGGGCGCGGGACCTGCCCGCCCCGCTCTGGGCGGCCGTCGACGAGGCCGACGTGGTGGTGCACGCGGGGGACTGGGTCGACGAGTCGCTGCTGGACGCCCTGCAGGCCCGGGCCCGGCGGCTGGTCGGCGTGTACGGCAACAACGACGGGCCGGCGCTGCGGGCCCGGCTGCCCGAGATCGCCCGCGTCGACCTGGACGGGCTGCGGGTCGCCGTGGTGCACGAGACCGGCCCCCGCACCCGCCGGGAGGAGCGCTGCGCGGCCCGGTTCCCGGACACCGACCTGCTGGTGTTCGGGCATTCGCACATCCCGTGGGACACCGTGGCTCCCGGCGGGCTGCGGCTGCTCAACCCCGGATCGCCGACCGACCGGCGGGCGCAGCCGTACGCCACCTACCTGACCGCGCGGGTCGCGGCGGGGCGGTTGCAGCGGGTCGAGCTGCACCGCCTTCCGCCGCGCTGACCGCCCGGCGCGGTCACTGCTGGCCGCGACCCGTCTCCTCCTGGAGCTCGTCGATCCGCTTGGACGCCTCCGCCTTGGTCAGCCCCTCGGGGACCTCGGCGTCCGCCTCCCGGGCCAGCGTGGCCAGGTACGACTCCTGCGCCGCCGTGGGCGGTTCCTCGCCGGTCACCCACTCGTCCGGATCCTTGATCGCGGCCTGCGGGTTGTGCCGGTCACTGGTGCGGTCGGTCATGGTCTCCACCTTCCTTCGAACAGGCGTGCCAATACCCCGATCGTCGGCGGTTCATGCCCGCCCGGTCGGCTCCGCGACGCCTGCCATCGCCGGATGACGACGGACCCCTCGGGTGTGGTGGTGGTCGGCGCCGGCATCGCGGGGGTGGCGTGCGCGCGGGAGCTGGCCCGTGCGGGGGTGCCGGTTCGCGTCCGTGAGCGGGCGCACGTGCCGGGCGGGCGGATGGCCAGTCGGCGCTTCGACGGCCGGCCGGCCGACCTGGGCGCCGCCTACGTCACGGTCGACGACCCGGACTTCGCGGCCGTCGTCGACGACTGGCGGGCCGCCGGGCTGGCGCGCGAGTGGACCGACACGTTCGTGGCGTACGGGCCGGACGGCCGGCGTGAGGTGACCGGGCCGATGCGCTGGGCCGCGCCCCGCGGGCTGCGGTCGCTCGTGGAGCACCTGGCACGGGACCTGCCCGTGACCGTCGACCGGCTGGTGCTCGGCGTCGAGCCGGGCCCCGCCGTGGACGGCGACCGGTGCGCCGCGGTCGTCCTCGCGATGCCCGGCCCGCAGGCCGCGCTGCTGCTGGACCCGGCGCTGGCCGCGGCCACCCGCGCCGTGCAGGCGCAGCGGTGGTCTCCGGCGCTGGCCGCGGCGCTGCGGTTCCCGGCCCGCCGGTGGGGCGACTTCCGTGGCGCGTTCGTCAACGGGCACCCGGTGCTGGGCACGCTCTGCGACGACGGTGACCGGCGGGGGGACGGCGCCCCGGTGCTGGTCGCCCACACGACGCCCGGGTTCGCGGCGGGCTACCTCGCCCAACCGACCGCCGCGGCGCCCGCCGTGGAGGAGGCCGTCCGGGACCTGCTGGGGCTGCCCGAGCCGGCCGAGCACGTGTACGTGCACCGCTGGACGTACGCGAAGCCGACCGCGGCGGGCGGGGGCAGCTACCACCTCGACGCGGACGGCATCGGGCTCGCCGGTGACGCGTACGGCCGGCCGCGGGTGCAGAGCGCCTGGCTCTCCGGGCGCGCCCTCGGTCGCGCCCTGGTGGAGCGGCTGGCCTGAGCGCCGCCGGTCAGCCCGCCGCGCCGCTGACGGCCGGTTCGTCGGCCCGCGCGGCGGCCTCGTCCCCGGTGCGCTCACCCGCGCGGTCGAGCAGCTGCATGACCGGGGTCGCGGCGACGCCGTGCACCACCACCGAGACGATCACCACGAGCCCGACGGTCGCCCAGACGAGATCGGCCTGCGGGAAGTCGGCCTTCGTGGTGGCGTACGCGAGGTAGTAGAACGAGCCGACCCCGCGGATGCCGAACAGCGCGATCACCCAGTGCTCGGCGGGACGTCCGGGCGCGCCGCGCAGCGACAGCCACCCGACCAGCGGCCGGATGACGAAGACCAGCGCCAGCCCGACGGCGGCGGCCGGCCAGGTGAGCGAGCCGAGCAGCCCGCCCACCACGGCCCCGCCGAACAGCAGCAGCAACAGGACGGTGAGCAGCCGCTCGACCTGCTCGGCGAAGTCGTGCAGCACCGAGTGGAACTCGTGGGTGCGTTCGGCGGACCGGATCGCCCGGGCGGCCACGAAGACGGCCAGGAAGCCGTACCCGCCGGCCACCTCCACCAGCCCGTACGCGAGGAACGTGGCGGCCAGCGCGAGGAAGCCCTCGGCGTGCCGCGCGAGTCGCAGATGGCTGGGGGCGCGGAAGAAGAGCTTGCCGAGCAGCCATCCGACCAGCAGACCGCCGCCCACGCCGACGGTCACCTTCCACAGCACGTCCACGGTGAACCACTCCAGCAGCCAGTCCCGGGGGGCGAGGCTGGTGCCGGCGATGGCGATGGCCGCGTAGACGAACGGGAAGGCCAGCCCGTCGTTGAGGCCGGCCTCGGAGGTGAGCGCGAAGCGGACCTCGTCCTCCGAGTCCTCCACGTCGGTCGGCTCGCCGACCTGCACGTCGGAGGCGAGGACCGGGTCGGTGGGGGCGAGCGCGCTGCCGAGCAGCAGGGCGGCCGCCGGCACCAGTCCCGCCCACCACCAGCCGAGCAGGGCCACCGCCGCGATGCAGAGCGGCATGGCGACGGCCAGCAGCCGCCACGTCGAGGACCAGCGGGACCAGCTCAGCGGACGGTCGATCTTGAGCCCGGCGCCCATGAGGGCGACGATCACTCCGATCTCGGTCAGGTGCGTGGCCAGCTCCGGGTGGGCCAGCGGGTCGGGGGTCGGCAGCCCGGTGGGCAGCAGGAACACCACCATGCCGAGGCCGAGGAACGCGATCGGCATCGACAGCGGTCGGCGTTCCAGGATCCGCGGGAGGATGCCGGCGAGCAGGGCGCCGAGTCCCACCACCGCGAAGGCCACGTCAACCGCTTCCACCGCACCACCCTCCACCGGCGCCCGCCGGCCTGCGGGCAGGTGGTGACAGACCTTGCCCCGGGAGCCGGGGGGCTATGCGTACGGGCGCGCGGCAACCCGCCGCGGCTCACCGCGACCGGGTCACCGGCGAGTCGTCCAGGACGGCGAGAAGCGCCGCCGGGTCGTCGTAGACGGCCACCGCGCCGGCGCCGGCCAGCTCGCCCCGGCTCGTGCCGCCGCAGGTCAGACCGACGCACGGGATGTCCAGCTTGCCGGCCGCGGCGACGTCCCAGACCGAGTCGCCGACGAAGACCACGCGCTCGGCGGGCAGCCCGGACTGGTCGAGGGCCGCGACCAGGATGTCCGGTGCCGGCTTGCTCTCCTTCGCGTCGGCCGAGGAGGTCACCGCGTCGATCACGTCGTCCGCGTCGAGGGCCCGGCGCAGCGCCGTGACCTCGTGTTCGGCGGCCGACGTGGCGAGCACGACCCGCAGCCCGCGCTCGGCGCAGGCCCGCAGCAGGTCGGTGGCCCCCGGCAGCGGGACGAGCCGTTCCCAGTACTCGGCGTAGAGCGTGTCGTGCGCGTCGCGCAGCTTCGCGTCGCCGTCCCGATCGCGTTCGGGACCGAGCAGGTGGTCCAGCAGCTTGTCCGAGCCCATCCCGATGGCCCGGTGGACGCTCGCCATCGGCACCGGCTGCTCGTTCTGGCGCAGCGCCTCCCACCAGCTCACGGTGTGCAGGTACGTGGTGTCGACCAGGGTGCCGTCCACGTCGAAGAGGACGCCGGCGGGGTTCTCGTGTGGCATGGCCGTCCTCCTACCCCCGGCGGGCCGGGCTGACGCACCGGACGCCGACTCGTACCGATGGATCCCCGGCCGGCGCCGGCTCAGCCGCTGGGGAGGAGGATCTCGAACCAGACCGTCGACCCGCGCACGGTCGGGTCGGTGCCCCAGGCGTCGCTCAGCTCCTCGATCAGCCCCAGGCCGCGGCCCCGGCTGCTCAACGTGTCGGTCTGGGCCCGGGTGACCGTTCCGCGGGTGCCCGAGTCGGCGACCGAGACCAGCAGCCGCTCGGCGCTCAGGTCGATCTCCACCCGGGCGGCGGTGCCGGCGTGCAGCAGCGCGTTGGTCGTCAGCTCGCTGGTGCAGAGCACGGCCGCGCCGATCACCGACTCCGGTACCTGCCACTCGCCGAGCTGCGCGGTCAACCAGTGGCGGACCCGGCTCGGCGCGGTCGGTTCGGCGGGCACCTCCATGCTCGCCGAGCGGCTCGGCTTCACCGCGTGCTCGACGGCGAGCACCGCCACGTCGTCCTCCGTGGTGCCGTCGACCGCCGCGGTGGCCACCGCGCACAGGGCCCGCGGGTCGCCGCTGCCGGCGCGCGCCACCGCGTCGGCGACCGCGTCGAAGCCCGCGGTGAGGCTCTGCCGCCGCCGCTCCACGACGCCGTCGCTGAACAGCACCAGCGTGTCGCCGGGCGCGAACGGGACGGTGGCCACGCCCGGCCGGGCGCCGAGACCGAGGGGGGCGCCGGTGGGCAGGTCGACATACTCGGCGTACGGCCGGTCGTCCGGCGTGCAGCGGCGGACGAGCGGGGCGGGGTGGCCCGCGCTGGCCAGCGTCAGCTCCTGACGCTCGGCGTCGACGACCCCGAACACCACGGTGACGAACAGCTCGTGCGTGCCCGCCTCGGCGCCCAGGCTGGCGACCAGCCGGTCCAGCCCGGTGAGGACCACGTCCGGACGCGGGTCGCTCAGCGCCAGCGCGCGCAGCGCGGCCCGGACCTGCCCCATCCGCGCCGCGGCCTGCACGTCGTGCCCCGCCACGTCGCCGAGCACGACGCCGAGCCGGCCGGTGGGCAGCAGGAAGGCGTCGTAGAAGTCCCCACCGGCGGCGTTGCCGTCCACACCGGGCTCGTAGCGGGCCGCGATGCGCAGCCGTGGCAGGTCGGGCAGGTGCTCCGGGAGCATGCTGCGTTGCAGCAGCTGGGCGGTGCCGTGCTGGGTCTCGAAGCGGCGCGCCCGTTCGGCGGCCTGCCCGATCAGCTCCGCCGAGGCGGCCAGCAGGGCCCGCTCGGCGGCGGACCACCGGCGCGGTGCGTGGTGCCCGACCGACAGTCCGCCGCGTACGACCGAGGCGCGCAACGGCACCGCGGCCAGCGACACGATCTTCTGGTCGTGCCGGTCGGCGGCGGCCTCCCGCAGCGGCTGGCCGCTGCCCACCACCAGCGGGGCGCCCGTGCGGGCTGACTGGACCAGCGGGTCCGGCCAGTCGGTGGGGATCCGCCGCCACAGCGGGGGGAGCCGTTCGTCGGCCTCGTCCATCAGCTCGCCGCGGACCCGCCGGACCATCCGCCAGCCGCCCCCGCCCTCGTCCACCGCGAACGCGACCCGGTCGGCGTCGAACGTCGCGATGGCGTACCGCAGTGCCACCCGCGCCACGTCGTCGAGGGTGAGCGTGCCGGCGAGCGCGGCCGCGACCTCGCTGAGGCTCTGCAACTGCTGCGTGACGTGGGTCGTCTCGGCCGCCACGGTGAGGACCCCGACGATCCGGCCGTTGCCGTCGCGGACGGGGGAGTAGCCGCGGGTGAAGACGGCCTGCTCGGCCAGGCCGCTGTCGCCGCGGCTGAGCGGGAAGGCGGTCTCCTTCTCCAGGAAGGTGCCGCCGTCGCGGTAGACGCGCTCGACCACGTCACCGACGCCGGGCAGCTGCCACAGCTCGGGGAACACGTCGGCGGCGGGCCGGCCGATCGCCGCCGGGTGCTTCTCGCCGATCAGCTCGGCGTAGCCGTCGTTGTAGAGCAGGACCAGGTCGTCGCCGTGGGTGAGCGCCATCGGCACGGGTGAGGCGAGGATGAGGTCGACGACCGCGCGTACCGCCGGGTCCCAGGACTGGCGGGGGCCCAGCGACGTGCGGGCCCAGTCGTGGCGGAGGACGGCGGCGGCCGCGTCGGTCGCGGCGGGCGCTCCGGAGACCGGCGCGGATGGCGTGGGGACGCGACCGACCGTACCTGGCATGCCCGCAGCCTAGCCCGAGGATGCGCCCGCTGTTTCCGATCATGCGCCGTGCGTCGCGTCGCGTCTCGTCGAGGCGTCGTCTCCCGCCCGTCGCGGCGCCCCAGCGCGCGGTCCGGGCCGTTCCGTCCCGCGTGGTGGCGACGGTCGACGGGCCGGCGTCAGGCGGCGTCGAGCTGCCGGGCCAGGGCGCACACCGCCAGCAGCCGGACGAGCAGCCAGTCCGGATCCGCCCAGTCCACGGCACCCGCGGGCGGCCGCCACCCGTGCGCGAGCGCGGCGTCCCGGACCCCCTCGGCGTAGCCGGCCAGCACGGCCGGGGACAGCGGACGCCGGTCCCCGTCGAGGCTCTCCCGTACGGCGGCCGCGTGCTGGTCGACCAGCGCGAGCAGGCCGGCGTCATCGGCCGCGGCGGCGAACCCCGGGTTGCCGACCGCGGCCGCCAGGGCGGCGAGGGCGGGCCGCCCCGAGTCGTCGGCGGGGGTGACCCGGTTGAACGGCACACGCATGGGGAACGAGGCTAACCAACCCGTCACCGCCCGGCCCCGGCCGCTCGGTCGGTGTGCGGTCGGCCACCGGTCGGCCCACGCGCCCGCCGGTTCCGCCCGCGGTGGGGGCGGAGCGACCGGAGACACGCGGCCGGCGGGGCGCGGAACCGCCCACGGGCAGCAGGGAGGCACGAATGGCCCAGCAGGACGGACCCGACGACCGGCACCGCCGGCCGCCGGGGGTCAGCGACGAGACGGTGGCGGCCCTGGGCAAGCTGAGCGAGGCGCTGGAGTGCGTGGAGCGGGTCCGCGGTCACCTCTACTCGCTGCACCAGCTGGTTGGGCACGCGGACCTGATGCTGGACGACGCGGTGGAGATGTTCCGGACGGCCGGCCACCCCGAGATCGCCGAGCGGATCTCCACGGAGCTGCTCGGGCGCAACGTCATCGCCGGCCGGTGGACGTTCCAGATCGTCGAGGACTTCGACGACGGCTACTACGCGCTCTTCCGCGACCTCGATCGGCAGGCGCGCGAGCAGCTCGTCGGCGGCCGGCGCCACCTCTACGAGGCGGAGATGAAGGAGCGGCGGCGCACCCGGGGGCGCCCCGGACACGAGGCCCGCCCGGGCGTCGGCGGCTAGTCGCCCGAGCGGGCGCCCGCCGGGCGGCGGCGGGACGCGTCGTCGGCGACGATCACCGTGGCGACCATCAGCGCGACGCAGAGGCTGAACAGCCACGAGTCGTCGGAGACGAGCCAGGCGGACACGGGCGCCTGGAGCGCGGCCAGCAGGAAGCCGAGCCAGGCCAGGCGGCGCTGGCGCGGGGTGAGGATGCCGGAACCCTGATGCATCCCGAAAGTCTTACGCGACACGGCCCGATTGCCGTCCTCCGTTCGGCCGATTCTGGATGAGCTGTCCGTTTTCCGGCCCGTCCGGACATCATTTCTTGTCGTGACGGGCGACCCCGGTCGTGACAGCCGGCACACCCGGGGCGGAGGATGGTCGTCCGTGTCGACCAGCCCCGCGCGGCCCCGGGCCGCCCTGCTCCTGCTCGCCTACCTCGCGTTCGTGAGCCTCGGCCTGCCCGACGGGCTGATCGGCGTGGGGTGGCCCTCGATCCGGGCGGACTTCGGGGTGCCGACCGAGGCGGTGGGCCTGGTGCTCACCGCCGGCACGGCCGGCTACCTCGCCTCGAGCGTGCTGGCCGGCTTCACACTGGCCCGGCTCGGGGTGGGCGTGCTGCTGGCCGGGAGCACCCTGCTGGCCGCGGTGGCGCTGACCGGGTACGCGGTGAGTCCCGGCCTCGCCGTGGTCGTCGGGTGCGCGCTGGTGCTCGGTCTGGGCTCGGGCGCCATCGACTCGGGGCTCAACGCGTACGCCGCCGCGGCTCTCGGCCCCCGGCAGATGAACTGGCTGCACGCCTTCTTCGGCCTCGGCGTGGCCATCGGACCACTGATCATGACGGGTGCGTTGGACGCCGGTGCGAGCTGGCGCTGGGGCTACGGCATCGTGGCCGGGGCCGAGCTCCTGCTCGCCACCGCGTTCGTGTTCAGCGTGCGGGCGTGGCGGGCGCGGGGCCCGGCAGCCGCGGACGCGGTCCTGCCGGGCACGCCGGCCCCGGACGCGGGCACGCCGGCGCCGGACGTTCCCCGGACCGGCGGTACCGCCCCGGACACGCCGGTCCCCGGCATCGGCGACGCGGCCTCCGGGCCGGTCGGCTCGCTCGGCGTGGTCGTCGAACACGCCCCGCCGCCGGCGACCCGGCCGGTTCCGGTACGCGAGACGCTGCGCCTGCCCGCGGTCTGGCTGGGCACGCTGGCCTTCGCGGTCTACGTGGCGATCGAGGTCGCCAGCGGGCTGTGGGCGTTCCTGCTGCTCACCGAGGGGCGAGGGCTCAGCGCCGGCACGGCCGGCCTGTGCGTGTCCGCGTACTGGGGGAGCCTGTTCGTGGGGCGGGTCGTGCAGGGGGTGGTGGCCGAGCGACTCGGCGCGGCCGGGGTGCTGCGCGCCAGCCTCGTGGGCATGGCCGCCGGCGCGGCGCTGATCGCCCTGCCCGCGTCCGGCTGGGTGGCGGTGGCCGGGCTCGTGGTGGTCGGCTTCGCGGCCGCCCCGGTCTTCCCGCTGCTCACCCTCACTACCGCCGACCGGGTGGGCGCGGCGCACGCCGACCGTGCCATCGGGCTGCAGATCGGCACGTCCGCGCTGGGCGCCTCACTGGTCCCGGCCGGCATCGGCGTGCTCATCGGCAACACCTCGGTGGAGGTGCTCGGGCCGGTGCTGCTGGCGCTCGCGCTGGTGCTGATCGCCCTGCACGCGGCCGGGTCCCGCCGCCGGGCGCCCGCGCCGGCCTGACCCCGCGCGGGCCTTCAGTCGGCGGGCGGCCTCGGCCGGCGTGTCGCCGGCCTCGGCGTCACAGGTTGTCCGGGCCGGTGCGTCCGGTCGTCGACGGGCGGTACGCCCGCTCCGGGTCGGTCGGCTCGCGGCCGGCGCCGGCGGCCTGGCCGCCCCGGTCCACCGCCTCCGGCCCGTGGCCGAATGCGGCCTCCTCACCGGCGTCGTTGGCGGTGACGTCGTCGGCCTGCCCGTCGAGCGACGAGCCCGCGACGGCCCGCTCCAGCTCCTCGAGGGGGATCCGTTCCTCGTCCCGCCACACCTTGTTGTCGTCCGTCATACCTTCGCGGTACCCGGGCGCGGTGATCGCAAACGGCGCCCCGGGCGCACGGCGACGGCCGCCGGGGAAACCGGCGGCCGTCGGAGTCAGTGGGTCGGGGGAGTGAGGATCAGGGCTGCGGACGGTCCACGGTGCCCCGCCAGGCGCCGGTCTCCTGACCGCGCCGCTCGATGAACTGCTTGAATCGCTCCAGGTCGCCCTTGGCACGCCGGTCCACGATGCCGAGCTTGTCGCCCGCCTGCTCCACCACGCCGTGCGGCTCGAACTCGAGCTGGAGGCTGACCCGCGTGTGCCCCTCGTCGAGGCGGTGGAAGGTCACCACGCCGGCCTGCTGACTGCCGCTCGTGGAGCGCCACGCGACCCGCTCGTCCGGAAGCTGCTCGGTGATCTCGGCGTCGAACTCGCGCTTCACCCCGCCGATCTCGACCGTCCAGTGGGTCATCGTGTCCGACAGCTGCCGGACCTCCTCGACCCCCTCCATGAAGTGGGGGAACTCCTCGAACTGAGTCCACTGGTCGTACGCGGTCCGCACCGGGACGGAGACGTCCACGTGTTCGGTCACGCCACTCATCAGGCATCCTCCTCTGTCCGCCGGCTCCGGCCGGGATCCCGTCGTCGGGCGCCGGTCACCAGCGCGTCGTCTCGTTCTTGTTGCCGAGCGCGGCCCAGACCTCGGAGACCGTCTGGTACTGGGTGCCGTCGGGCAGCCGCTGCAGGTCGGCGATGATGTCGTCCGGCGCGTCGTTGTCCCGCGCGTTCGCGATCAGCGTGTCGCGGTCGCCGGGCAGGGCGGTCATCGTGATGAACCGACCGAACCGGCTGCGCCGCTCGACGTCCTGCGAGCTCATGCCCTTGGGCGCCCCGCTGCGCAACTCGCCGGCCGGGGCCGTGGTCGCCTCCGGCTGGTCCTCGCCCGCCGGCTCCGGCACACGCGCCTCGTCGACCCGCGAGCCGCCGGTCCCCGGCCCCTGGACGAGGCCGCTGACCTCCTGGCTCATCTGGTCGTCGATCCTCGGTCCGTGCTTGCTGTTGCCACGCTCCATGCCTTCTGCGCTACCCGAGGGCACCGGCGTCAAACCGGCAGGCGGTCACGAACCGGCCGGCGCCTTGGGCGGGAGAACGGGCTCCTCGGGCGTCGACTCGCCCGCCTGGAGCCGCCGGCCGCGCTGGAGTTCGGCATTGATCTGCACGCCCAGCATCAGCGCCGAGTTCGACAGGTAGAGCCACACCAGGAACGCGATGATCGCGCCGAGACTGCCGTAGGTGGCGTCGTACGACCCGAAGTTGGCCACGTACAGGCCGAAGCCGAAGGAGGCCAGCACCCAGGCCAGCAGCGCCACCGCGCCGCCGGGGGTGAGCCAGCGGAACCGGGGCTGGCGCACGTTCGGGGCGATCCAGAACAGCAGTGACAGCAGGCCCATCATGATGACGGCGAGCACGGGCCACCTGCCCACGCCCCAGACCGTACGGGCGAGGCCGCCCGCGCCCACGAGGTCGCCGGCCCAGTCGGCCACCGGGCCGCTCACGATGAGGCCGACGGCGACCACGGCGAGCAGCAGCAGCGACACCCCGGCCAGCCCGATCTGCAACGGGCGGAGCTTCCAGACCGGCCGCCCCTCCTGCACGCCGTAGATGGCGTTGGAGGCGCGGGTGAACGCGCCGATGTAACCGGACGCGGACCAGAGGGCGCCCAGCAGACCGAAGCTCAGCAGGAGCTTCGCCGAGCTCTCCTTCTCGACGACGTCGCGGATCACGCCGACGAAGCCGTCGTTGGCCACCACCGAGCCGGCGCCGATCTGCCGTGCCAGGTCGAGCACCGTGTCGACGGTCCGCTCGCCGTCGGAGACCAGCCCGACGAGGGACACCACCACGATGGCGGACGGGAACAGCGCCAGCACCCCGTAGTACGTGAGCGCCGCCGCCCAGTCCGCACAGTTGTCCCGGACGAAGTTGCGGGCGCTCCGCACCACGACGCCCCGCCAGGTCCGCCAACTGAGCTGGCGTATCCGTCGGGGCAGGCGCAGCCCGCGTCGCGCGTCGAGCGCGGTGCCGGGGTCGGTCGTCGTCATGTCGTGCTCCCTGTGCCCCGGCCGGCGGTGCGTCCGGTCCGTGCCGCTGCGGATGGCCCCGCCGGTACCCGGGCCGCGACGTCCGCAAACGGCTCCGGGGCCCGGGCCGGATCCCGGTTTGCGCACCCCGCTCGGCGGGAACGGTCAATGCAGGCCAAGAAGACCATCGACGCGGAGGAGGACGAGATGCCCGGGCGCGAGGTACTGCCCAGCACGCTGCGGCGCTCCCCGGCGAAGGCCCAGCGCACCTGGGAGAAGACGCACGACTCGGCGGTGGAGACGTACGGCGAGGGCCAGCGGTCCCACCGGACCGCCTTCGCCGCCGTGAAGCACGAGTTCGAGAAGGTCGGCGACCACTGGGAGCCGAAGGGCCGCAAGGGCCCGAGCGACCGGCAGGCGGCCGGCGGTGGCCCCGCGCGGCGGGCGCCCACCGCGGGCGGCGTGGACGCGAACGCGACGAAGGACCACCTCATGGAGGTGGCCCGCAAGCTGGACGTCCCCGGTCGTTCCCGGATGAACAAGCCGGAGCTGGTGAAGGCCATCCAGAAGGCCAACAACCGGCAGACCACCAAGGCGCGGGGGCGCTGACCCGCCGTACGCACCGCGAGGGTGGCCACCCGCGAGGGTGGCCACCCTCGGTGTGTCACCAGTGCCCGCCGCCCGGCGCCTCGATGTGCACGGCCTTGGTGGCGGTGAACTCGTCGAGCAGCTCCGGGCCGTACCCGAAGCCCTGACCGCTGCCGCGGCGGGGGTGGGCGGCACCACCCGGCGCGCCGCCGAACACGGCGTTGACCTTCACGGTGCCCACGGGCAGCTCCCGCCAGGCCCGGTGCGCGTGACTCATCGACCCGGTGAGCACCGTCGCGGCCAGCCCGTACGGCGAGTCGGCCGCGCAGCGCAGCGCCTCGCTGAACGAGTCGACCACCACCACGGGGGCCACCGGCCCGAACGTCTCGTCGCGCACCAGGGGCATGTCGTGCCGGCAGTCGGTGACCACGGTGGCGGGGTAGAAGGCGCCCGACCCGTCCGGCAGCGTGCCGCCGATGGCGAGCCGTGCCCCCTGCGCGACCGCCGCCGTCACCTGGCCGTGCACGTGGTCCCGGTGCCGCCGGTCGACCAGCGGTCCCAGCTCCGTGGCCGGGTCCCGCCCCGGCCCCATCCGCAGCGCGGCGGCGCGCTCGACGAGCGCGGCCACGAAGTCCTCGGCTACGTCCCGGTGCACGTAGATCCGCTCCACCGCCACACAGATCTGGCCGGCGTTGGCGAACGCGCCGAGCGCGGCCTCGCGGGCCGCCCAGACCGGGTCCACGTCGGCGTCCACGACGAGCGGGTCGCTGCCCCCGTTCTCCAGCAGCACCTTCGCGCCGGAGCGGGCGGCCGCACCGGCGATCGACCGTCCGGTCGCGGTGGAGCCCACGTGCGCCACCACGTCGACCGGCTGGGCGGCCAGGGCCGCGCCGGTCTCGGCCCCGCCGGTGATCAGCGAGAGCACCCCGGCCGGCAGTGCCTCGTCCAGCGCCTTCGCGAGCAGCCATCCGCTGGCCGGTGTCCGTTCGCTCGGCTTGTAGAGCACGACGTTGCCGGTGACCAGCGCCGCGCCGAGCAGGCCGCAGGATACCGCCACCGGGTCGTTCCACGGGGTGATCGCGGCGACGACGCCCCGCGGCTGCGGCACCATGTAGTCGATCGCGTGGTGGCCGCCGTTGAGGGTACGTCCGCCCCGCACCGGCGCGAGCTCGGCGTACTGTCGCAGCGTGCTGATGCCCGCCTCGACGCCGCCGCGCGCGTCCGCCAGCGGCTTTCCCATCTCCGCGGTGACCGCGGCGGCCAGCTCCTCGCTGATCGCCTCGACCGCGTCCGCGGCCCGGCGCAGGGCCGCCGCGCGCTCGGCCGGCGCTGTCCCCGCCCACTCGGCCTCGACCTCGCGGGCCGCCTCCACCGCCTTGCCGACCACGTCCGCCGTCGCCACGGGCGCCGAGCTGACCGGGGAGCCGTCGGCCGGGTCGTGCACGACCAGCTCGCCCTCCTCGCCGCCCGCGCCCCAGACCCCACCTATGAGCTGCGTAACCGTGTACATGCGGCAGGGGATGCCCGGGTCCCGGCGCGGCAAACGCGTTTCGCCCGTTTACGCGCGGGGTAGGCGGGTCGGATGATGTCCACCGGCGCGGAGAGCGCGGACGCGGTCGTCGTCGGCGCGGGCCACAACGGACTGGTCGCGGCCAACATGCTGGCCGACGCCGGCTGGGACGTGGTGGTGCTGGAGGCCACGGCGACGCCGGGCGGCGCCGTCCGTTCGGCCGAGGTGACGGCGCCGGGCTACCTGAGCGACCTCTACAGCTCGTTCTACCCCCTCGGCTACGCGTCCCCCGTGCTGCGCGGGCTGGACCTGGGACGCTACGGGCTGTCCTGGCGGCACGCGCCGGACGTGCTGGCCCACCTGCTGCCCGACGGCCGCGCCGCCGTCGTCAACCGGGATCCGGACGTCACGGCCGCCTCGCTGGAGGCGTTCGCGCCGGGCGACGGCGAACGCTGGCTCACGGCGTACGGCGAATGGATGCGGGTCGCCGAGCCGATGCTGGAGACCATCACCACCCCGTTCCCGCCGGTGCGCGGCGGGCTGACCCTGCTCCGCCAGCTGCGGATCTCGGGGGCGCTGCGGCTGGCGCGGCGACTCGTGGTGCCGGTGCGCAAGCTCGGCGACGAACTCTTCGACGGCGCCGGCGGGCCGGCGCTGCTGGCCGGTTGCGCCCTGCACACCGACCTGTCCCCGGAGGAGGCGGGCTCCGGTGTGTACGGATGGCTGCTCGTCATGCTCGGCCAGCAGGTCGGATGGCCGGTGCCGGACGGCGGCTCGCAGAAGATCACCAACGCGCTGGTGGACCGGTTGACCCAGCGCGGCGGGCGGATCCTCTACGGCGCCCGCGTTGAGCGGGTGCTGGTCGCGCGGGGTCGGGCGATGGGCGTACGCACGGCGGGAGGCGCACTCTGGCGGGCCCGCCGGGCCGTACTCGCCGACGTGCCGGCCCCGGCGCTCTTCCTCGACCTGGTCGGTGCCGCCGCGCTGCCCCCGCGGCTCGTGGAGGACCTCGCACACTTCCGCTGGGACGGTTCCACCCTCAAGGTGGACTGGGCGCTCTCGGCGCCGGTGCCGTGGACGAACCGGGAGGTGGCCACCGCCGGCACCGTGCACCTCCGGGCCGACCTGAACGGGTTGACGAGCTACGCTGCCGCGTTGGCGCGAGGGGAGCTGCCGGAGGACCCGTTCCTGCTGGTCGGGCAGATGACGGTGGCGGACCCGAGCCACTCGCCGCCGGGCACCGAGTCGCTGTGGTCGTACACGCACCTGCCGTTCCGCCACAGCTGGCGGGCGGAGGAGATCACGGAGCACGTGGCGCGGATGGAGCGCGTGCTGGAGGAGGCGGCGCCGGGCTTCCGCGACCTGATTGTCGGCCGGCACGTGGCCGGCCCCGCTGACCTGGAGAAGGGCGACCCGAACCTGGTCGGGGGCGCGGTGGGCGGCGGGACGTCGGCCGCGTACCAGCAGCTCTTCCTGCGTCCCATCCCCGGCCTGGGCCGGGCGGACACCCCCGTGGACCGGTTGTTCCTCGCCAGCGCGTCGGCGCACCCAGGCGGCGGCGTGCACGGCGCGCCCGGCGCGAACGCCGCCCGCGCGGCGCTGGCCCGCGACCGCGCGCTCACCGGTGGCCTGTACGCCGCCACCATCGGCACCGCGCACCGCGCCATCTACGGCTGACGGGTGCTCCGGCCGTGCGCTGACTCGGCTGCGTGCGCTGACCCCGTGCGCGGCGACGCTGCCGTGCGCGGCGACGCGGGCCGGCGGGCGCGCACGATCGGCGCAGGTCAGCCACAAGGCCACGACACCCACAGTGACCATCGCGCTGCTCCGGCGGATGCCCTTCGCCGCCTTTGCTCTGCACCCCTATAGGCACCGGTTACGTTGCGTCGCCACGCGCGAGCGCGCGGGTTTCGTGCACGAGCTGGATGTGCAGGTCAGGTGAATGGTGCCTCGGTGGGTGCAGAGCAAAGCGTGGAGGAGGGAGTCGGTGGACTCGCCGCTGCCGTTACGCAGGGTGTCAGCACTCTGCGTCACCGAGCGCGTGGCGCTCGTGCGGGCGCGCGGGCACGACGGCGCCCGCGCGCCATTGATCGACGCCGCCGCCACGGGACCGGCGGCGCCGGCCCGGGCCGCCGCGGATCAGCGCTCGATGTTGCGGTGCTTGCTGCGCAACCGGAACGGCATCAACGCGCTCTCGATCTTGGTGGCGGTCGTCATCTTCGAGGCGCCCTCACGGCGCTCCTCGAAGCGGATCGGCACCTCCAGGATCGTGTGGCCCAGCTTGGTGGCGAGGTAGTGCATCTCCACCTGGAAGCTGTAACCGTTGGACTGCACCCGCTCCAGACCGATGTCGTGCAGCGCGTCCGCCCGCCAGATCTTGAAGCCGGCCGTGAGGTCCCGGATCCGTACGCGCAGCAGCGTGTGCACGTACAGGTTCGCCCAGCCGCTGAGCGCCCGCCGGTACAGCGGCCAGTTCTCGTCCAGCTCGCCACCGGGCACGTAGCGGGAACCGATCACCACGCCCGCCTGCGTCGACAGGAGCGCCCCGAGCATGCCCGGCAGCGCCTCCGGCGGATGGGAGAGGTCGGCGTCCATCTGCGCCACGTAGTCGGCGCCCCCGTCGAGCGCCCGGCCGATCCCGTCCACGTACGCCCGCCCGAGACCCTCCTTGCCCGGCCGGTGCACCACCTCGATCCGGTCCGGGTGCTCGATGGCCAGCTTGTCGGCCACCTCGCCGGTGCCGTCGGGCGAGTTGTCGTCCGCCACGAGGATCCGCAGGCCCGGCAGCTGCAGGGCCAGGAGCCGCTCGACCAGCACCGGGAGGTTCCCCGCCTCGTTGTAGGTGGGCACCACGACGGTCAGGCGTGCGTCCCGCCACGGCGCGGGCAGCTGGACGGGTTCGATCATGTCGGACATCCTCGGTTTTGCGGACAGGATTCCTTGAGAGGGTAGCCAGTTGTGATGTCGGTAGCGTCAAGACTCCCTTGCCGGCGCCGTCCCGTGCGGGAACGGACGGCCCGTCCGGGGACCGTTGGCGACCGGGTCGAGCCGGCTGACCTCGGGTGATGCCGCTCAGCGGAGGCGCCGCGACACCCCGGCGAGGGCGAGGGCCACACCGGCCAGGGCCAGGCCGGAGAGCGCCGGCTTGTGGGTGCTCACCCAGAGCGCCGCGGACCGGTCACGGGCCCGGTCGGCGAAGACGCCGTCGGCGCCGCGGTCCCGCTCGGCGTCCCCGGGGTGGTCGAGGTTGTCCCGCCAGGTGGGGCCGCCCACGTTCAGCTCGCGGACGCCGTGGTCGGCGGCCCAGAGGACGGCCCGCGCGGCCACCTCCGGCGCGAAGATCGGCGGTACGGGCTGGGGGTGCCGGGGGAGGCGGGTGCGGACCCAGGAGAACTGGGGGGTGTTCACCGCGGGCAGCTGCACCATCGAGACCCGCACGGTCGGGCGGTCGTGCAGCAGCTCCGCCCGCAGCGAGTCGTTGAAGCCCTGGATGGCGTGCTTGGACGCGCAGTACGCCGACTGCAGCGGGATGCCCCGGTAGGCCAGCGCCGAGCCCACCTGCACGATCGTGCCCCGCCCGTGCGCCCGCATGTGGCGCAGTGCGGCGAGCGTGCCGTGCACCGTGCCCAGGTAGTTGACCTCGGTGACCCGGCGGAACTCCGGCGCGGTGATCTCCCACGCCGGGGCGAGGACCGAGACCATCGCGTTGTTGATCCAGACGTCGATCACGCCCCAGCGGTGCACCACGTCGTCGGCGGCCTGCTGCACGGCGCCGGCGTCGGCCACGTCGACCCGGTAGGTGCGGACCTCGGCGGCGCCGCGCTCGCGGCAGTCCCGTTCGGTGGCGGCCAGGCCGGCCTCGCCGCGCGCGAGCAGCGCGATCCGGGCGCCCCGGTCGGCGTACGCCCGGGCGACGGCCCGGCCCACGCCCGCGCTCGCGCCCGTCACGACCACGGCCTGCGTCATCGCTTGTCCGTCTGCCGGGTGGCGATGTCCGAGAGGCGGTTGAGCGTCTCCCGGTTGCGCAGGTGCAGCACCACGTCGTTGAGCTTGGTGCGGATCCAGCGCAGGGGCCCGGCCGCGAAGTCCTCGCCGATCCGCACGCGGGTGGCGCCGTCACCGACCGGGTCGAGCGTGAAGGTGACGATCGCCTCGCCGGCCGGCCACAGGCCCGCCCGCAGGACCAGCCGGTGCGGGGGCTCGGACAGCAGCACGGTCGAGGCGTCCTGCAACGAGAACGGCCACGGCCCGGCCCGGTGGTGCAGCTGGCTGCCGACCCGTGGCCAGGCGTCGTCCACGTCCCGTACGTGCGCGGTGCCGACCACCCAGTCGCTGTACGTCCACCCGTCGGCCAGCACGTCGAAGACCTGCTGGGGGGATGCGTCGATCACTTTCTCCACAATCGCCACTGCGTCCCCATACCCGCGCCGCGAGCGGGGCTAACAGGAGCGGTGGGTTAGCTTCTCCGGGGCGACGGGTAAGGCCAGCGCGGGCGGCCATGCGGGGCCGCGACGTGCGCGGTTGCTGCCACCGGGTCGGAGCTGACGTTTACTCCCCGGGGCGCAGGGAACCCGCCGGCTGTGCGACAGGACCAGGTGAAGCCGGATCAGTGCAGGTCAGCCGGGGTTTTTGCCGGTGCTGACCGGGCCGGGTCCGGGCCGGTCCTCTTCGATGCGGTGTTGCTGGATCGGGATGGCACGTTGGTGGAGGACGTGCCGTACAACGGTGATCCGGAGAAGGTGCGGCTGTTGCCGGGTGTGCGGGTGGGGTTGGACCGGTTGCGGGCGGCGGGGTTGCGGTTGGGTGTGGTGTCGAACCAGTCGGGTTTGGCGCGTGGGTTTTTCTCGGTGGGTCAGATGCGTGCGGTGCATGCGCGGATCGAGGCGTTGGTGGGGCCGTTCGATTCGTGGCAGGTGTGTCCGCACGATGAGGCGGATGGGTGTGGGTGTCGGAAGCCGTTGCCGGGGTTGGTGCGGGCGGCGGCGGCGGAGTTGGGCACGGTGCCGGGCCGGTGTGTGGTGGTGGGGGACATCGGTCGGGATGTCACGGCGGCGTTGGCGGCGGGTGCGGTGGGGGTGTTGGTGCCGACGCCGGTGACGCGGCCGGAGGAGGTCGCGGCGGCGCCGTGGGTGGCGGGTGACTTCTGCGAGGCGGTGGAGGAGATCCTGCGCCGCCAACACGCCGTCCAACCCGCCGTGCGACCTGCCGTCGGGCGGTCCGCCGGGCGGCGGGGTGGGACGGTGTTGGTGGTCCGCGCCGATTCGGCGGGGGATGTGCTGGTCACCGGCCCCGCGATCCGCGCTGTCGCCCACCACGCCGACCGGGTCGTGCTGCTGTGCGGGCCGCGGGGCCGGGCGGCGGCGGATCTGCTACCCGGTGTGGACGAGGTCGTGGAGCATCCGTTGCCGTGGATCGACCCGGACCCCGACCGGGTGAACCCCGCGGAGATGGCCGCGTTGACCGACCGGCTGGCCGCGATCGGTGCGGATGAGGCGGTCATCTTCACCTCGTTCCACCAGTCGCCGCTGCCGCTGGCGCTGCTGCTGCGTATGGCCGGGGTGCCACGTGTGTCGGGGATCAGTGAGGACTATCCGGGCAGTCTGCTCGACGTGCGGCACCGGGTCCCGGTCGGTGTTCCCGAACCCGAACGCGCCCTGTCCCTCGCCGCCGCCGCCGGCTACGGCCTGGCCCCCACCGACCAACCCACCCTCCGCCTGCGGGCCGGCGCCGTACCCCCGGCTCCGGCGCGGCTCGGCGCCCCGGGCTACGTCGTGCTGCACCCCGGCTCGGCGGCCTCCAGCCGGGCGATACCGCCCGAGCTGGCCGCGCGGATCGCCAGCGCGCTGGTCGACGCCGGCCACCGGGTGGTGGTCACCGGCGGCCCGGACGAGCGGGAGGTGACCGCCGCGGTGGCCGCCGCCGGTGGCGTGGACCTCGGCGGGCGTACCGGACTCGCGGAGCTGGCCGGGGTGGTCGCCGGCGCGGCCGCGATGGTGGTGGGCAACACCGGCCCGGCGCACCTCGCGGCCGCCTTCGGTGTGCCGGTGGTCAGCCTGTTCGCCCCGACAGTCCCGTTCGGACAGTGGGGTCCCTACCGCGTGCCCACCGTACGCCTCGGCGACGCCGCCGCGCCCTGCCGCGACACCCGCGCCGCCACCTGCCCCGTCCCCGGCCACCCCTGCCTGGCCGGCGTCGACCCGGCCGAGGTGGTCGAGGCGCTGCGCGTGCTCGGGGTGCCCGGCGAGCCGGTCGGGCCCGCGACCGCGGGCGTGGCGGTGCCGGCCACCGGCGGGAGCGGCCGATGAACATCCTGCTCTGGCACGTGCACGGCTCCTGGACCACCGCGTTCGTGCACGGCCGGCACCGCTACCTCGTGCCGACCACCCCCGACCGCGGCCCCTACGGCCTCGGCCGCGCCCGCACCTACCCCTGGCCCGACACCGCCACCGAAATCCACCCCGACGACCTCCCCACCACCCCCATCGACCTCGTCATCCTCCAACGCCCCGAAGAAATCGACCTCACCGAACAATGGCTACACCGCCGCCCCGGCCGCGACCTACCCGCCATCTACGTCGAACACAACACCCCCAAAGACGGCGACGTCCCCCACAGCCGCCACCCCCTCGCCGACCGCGACGACCTGCTCATCGCCCACGTGACCGGGTTCAACCAGCTCTTCTGGGACACCGGGACGACCCGGACGACGGTGGTGGACCACGGCATCGTCCCGCCCGCCGTGGAGTACACCGGCGAACTCGACCGGCTGGCCGTCGTGATCAACGAGCCGGTACGCCGGTGGCGGGTCACCGGCACGGACCTGCTGCCCCGGTTCGCCGAGATCGCGCCGCTGGACGTGTTCGGCATGAAGGTCGCGGGGCTGGCCGACCGGCTCGGGCTGCCACCCGAGCGCGTGACCAGCCACGACGACATCCCGCAGGCCACGATGCACGCCGAGCTGGCACGGCGGCGGGCGTACCTGCACCTGTGCCGGTGGACCTCGCTCGGGCTCAGCCTCATCGAGGCCATGGCGATCGGCATGCCGGTCGTCGCGCTGGCCACCACCGAGGCCGTGATGGCCGTGCCACCGGGCGCGGGCGCTCTCGCCACACGCGTCGACACGCTGCTGGACGCCACCCGCCGGTTCCTGGACGAACCGGCGCTCGCGCGACAGGCCGGCGCGGCGGCCAGGACCGCCGCGCGCGACCGGTACGGGCTCGACCGTTTCCTCGCCGACTGGGACCGGCTGCTGGAGGAGGAAGTATGCGCATCGCGATGATCTCGGAGCACGCCAGTCCGCTCGCCATCCTCGGCGGCGAGGACGCCGGCGGCCAGAACACGCATGTCGCGGAGCTCTCCGCCGCGCTCGCGGACGCCGGGCACGACGTGCGGGTCTACACCCGCCGCGACGCCGTGGACCTGCCGGTCACCGTCCGCAGCCCGGACGGGTACGACGTGGTGCACGTACCGGCCGGGCCGGCGGAGCCGGTGGCCAAGGACGCGCTGCTGCCGCACATGAAGGAGTTCAGCCGCTGGCTCGTCGACCGGTGGCGGGGCGGCGACTGGGTGCCGGAGGTGGTCCACGCGCACTTCTGGATGAGCGGCCTCGCGGCGCTCACGGCCAGCCGGCAGACCGGGGTGCCGGTGGTGCAGACCTACCACGCGCTCGGCACCGTGAAGCGGCGGCACCAGGGCGTGCAGGACACCAGCCCGGCCCGCCGGATCGCGTACGAGCGGGAGCTGGGCCGGTCGGTGGACCGGGTCGTCGCCCAGTGCCAGGACGAGGTGGGCGAACTGGTGCGGATGGGTGTGCCGCGGTCACGGATGACGGTGATCCCGTCCGGGGTCAACCTCACCACGTTCGCCCCGCTCGGGCCGGCCGCCGACCGCGAGCCCGGACGGGCCCGGATCCTCACCGTCGGCCGCCTCGTGGAACGCAAGGGCTTCCAGACCGTGATCCGCGCCATGACGCTGGTCCCGGACGCCGAGTGCGTGGTGGTCGGCGGGCCACCCGCGGGGCTGCTGGAGACCGACCCGTACGCCCGGCGGCTGCGGGCGCTCGCCGAGTCGTGCGGGGTCGCCGACCGGGTACGGCTGGTCGGGGCGGTCCCACGGGAGGAGATGGGCCGCTGGTACCGGTCGGCCGACGTGCTGGTGGCCGCCCCCTGGTACGAGCCGTTCGGGCTCACCCCGCTGGAGGCGATGGCCTGCGGCGTGCCCGTGATCGGCACGGCGGTCGGTGGGCTCAAGGACACCGTGGTGGAGGGCGTCACCGGTGATCTCGTGCCGGCCCGCGACCCGCGCGCACTGGGCACCGCGATCCAGCGGCTGCTCGACGACCGGATGCGCCGCTTCGCGTACGCCACGACCGCGCAGGAGCGGGCCCGCCTGCGCTACTCGTGGGCGGCCACCGCGGAGCGGCTGGCGGAGGTCTACGGCGAGGTGGCCGCCGTGCGCCGGCCCAGCCGGGTGGTGGCCTGATGCCCGGCTCGCTGTTCGACGCCCACCTGGCGAACCTGGCCGCGGCCCTGCTGCCGTACCGGGAGTGCGAGGGGCTGCTCGCCCGGTGGGGTGAGGCGTTGGCCCAGCGGCTGGCCGGGGGTGGGCGGTTGCTGGTGGCTGGCAACGGCGGCAGCGCCGCCGAAGCCCAACACCTCACCGCCGAACTCGTCGGCAAACTCCGCGACGACCGCCAACCCCTGTCCGCCATCGCCCTACACGCCGAAACCTCCGCCCTCACCGCCATCGCCAACGACTACGGCTACGACACCGTCTTCGCCCGCCAGGTCCGCGCCCACGGCCGACCCGGCGACATCCTCCTCCTGCTCTCCACCAGCGGCACCAGCCCCAACCTCCTCACCGCCGCCCACACCGCCCACGACACCGGCCTGCGCACCTGGGCCTTCACCGGCCCCGCCCCCAACCCCCTCGCCGACGCCTGCGACGAGGCGCTCGCGATCGCCTCGCCGGACAGTCAGGTCGTGCAGGAACTGCACCTGGTCTCCACCCACGTGCTCTGCGAGTACGTCGACCAGGCCCTGCCCGGGGCGCTGGCCGCGGCGGCCGACGTGCCCGCGCCCGAGCCGGCCCGGCCGGGCAGCGTACGCACCGGGGTGGAGGTGGTGCTCGACGGCGGTGCGGGGCAGCAGGTGCAGGCGACAGGATGAGGAGGGAAGCGTGACGGGACCCGTGGTGGTGGTCGGTGACACCCTGCTCGACCGGGACGTCGAAGGGGTGGTCAGCCGGCTCTGTCCGGACTCTCCGGTGCCGGTGCTCGACGAGACCGAGTACGTCGACCGGCCCGGTGGCGCCGGCCTGGCCGCGGTCTTCGCCGCCGCCCAGGGCGCCGAGGTGGTGCTGGTGACCGCGCTCGCCAACGACGCCGGCGGCGCCCGGCTCAGCGCGCTGCTCGCCTCGGCGGGTGTCCAGGTGTACGCGTTGCCGCTCACCGGAGCCACGCCCGAGAAGATCCGGCTGCGGGCCCGGGGCCGGGTGCTGCTGCGCCACGACCGGGGCGGCCAGCCGGGCGAGCCCGGCGAGCCGACCGAGGCCGTGCTGCGGGCGATCGGGAACGCCTCCGCCGTCCTGGTGAGCGACTACGGCCGGGGGGTGGCCCGGCATCCGGCGCTGCGGGCCGCGCTCGCCGCGACCCGGGCGCCGGTGGTCTGGGACCCGCACCCGC
Source organism: Micromonospora costi (assembly GCF_003626655.1). Classification (GTDB taxonomy): domain Bacteria; phylum Actinomycetota; class Actinomycetes; order Mycobacteriales; family Micromonosporaceae; genus Micromonospora; species Micromonospora costi. The sequence goes on along the minus strand of NZ_RBAN01000001.1, from coordinate 235,360 downwards.
GCGGACCGGCCGCGGTGCCCGGCGTGCAGCTGGCCACGCCGAACGAGTCCGAGGCGCGCGAACTCGTCCCGGCGCTGCCCGGGGCGACCCGCCTCGCCACGGCGTCCCGGGGCGCACAGGGCCTGCGCCGGCGCTGGCGGGCCGCGGCGGTCGCCGTGACCCTCGGCGGCGACGGCGCCCTGCTCTGCCACACCGACTCGACGCCGCTCGTGGTGCCGCCTCCGATCACCGCCGAGGGGGACACCTGCGGCGCCGGTGACCGGTTCGCGGCCACCGCGAGCCTCGCGCTGGCCCGCGGGGCGCTGGTCTCCGAGGCGGTGCAGGAGGCGGTCGCGGAGGCGTCCGCGTTCGTGGCCGGCGGGGGAGTGGCGAGCGCCCTTCCGCCCCCGGCCCGCCCCGAGGTGGGCGCCGTGTCCGGCCCGGGCGGCGAGCGGATCGGGGTGTCCGCGGTGGCGTCCGTGCTCGCCGAGGTCCGGGCCGCCGGCGGCACGGTGGTGGCCACCGGCGGTTGCTTCGACCTGCTGCACGCCGGGCACGTGGCGACGCTCCAGGCGGCCCGCAAGCTCGGCGACTGCCTCATCGTCTGCCTCAACTCCGACGCGAGCGTGGCCGGTCTCAAGGGGCCGGAGCGGCCGGTCGTCCCGGAGGGCGACCGCAGCCGGCTGCTGGCCGCGTTGAGCTGCGTGGACGCTGTGCTGATCTTCGACGAGCCGACGCCGCAGGCCGCGCTGACCTGGCTGCGTCCGGACATCTGGGTCAAGGGCGGCGACTACGCGACCGGCGCGGGCGACACACCGGCCCTGCCGGAGGCGGAGATCCTGCGCCGCTGGGGCGGGCACACGGTGGTGGTGCCGTACCTGGACGGGCGGTCCACCACCGACATGATCGCCGCGGCCCGCGCCGGCGGTCAGGTCGGCGGTCCGTGCTGCGACGCCTCCCGGGGGCCCGAGCCCGGCTGGTCCGCCGCGCCGGCACGGGCCACGGAGGGGACCCGGTGACCGCCGCGCCGTCCGGCGCCGGCCCCACCGTGCTCGTCACGGGCGGGTCGAGCGGCCTGGGCGCGGCCGTGGTGACCGCGGTCGCCCGCTCCGGCGGCCGGCCCCTGGTGATCGACCGGCAGCGCCCCGGTGACGGGGTGCCGTGGATCGAGTGCGACCTCGCCGACACCCGCGCCGCCGAGGACGCCACCCGGCGGCTGGCCGAGCGCTCCGGCGGCCTGGACGCCGTGGTGACGGCCGCTGGGATGGACGTGCCCGGCCGGCTGGCCGACGTGCCGGCCGAGACGTGGGAGCGCATCGTGGCCGTCGACCTGCTCGCCACCGCCGCCGTGATCCGGGCCGCGCTGCCCTACCTGGAGGCGTCCCGCGGCACCATCGTGACCGTCGCGTCCACGCTGGGCGTGAAGGCCGTCAGCGACGCCACCGCGTACTGCGCCGCGAAGTTCGGGGTGGTCGGCTTCACCCGGGCCCTTGCCGCCGAACTCGCCGGCACCGTCGGCGTGACCCTGCTCGTCCCCGGCGGCATGCGCACCGCCTTCTTCGATGAGCGCGACGAGCGCTACCGTCCCGGCGCGGACGCGGTGCTCAACGACCCGGCCGACACGGCGGCCGCCGTCATGTTCGCGCTCGCCCAGCCGCCGGGGTGCGCGGTGCGGGAGATGGTGGTCTGCGCCGAGCAGGAGTCGTCGTACCCGTGATCCTCGTGCTGCGCGCGCTCGGCGTCGGCGACCTGGCCACCGCGGTGCCGGCGCTGCGCGCGCTGCGGGCCGCCCACCCCGCGGAGCCGCTCGTGCTCGCCGCGCCGGCGCCGCTGGCGCCGCTGGTCGCGCTCGTCGGTGGCGTCGACCGGCTGGTCGACACCGCCGACCCGGCTTCGGTACGCCTCCCGGGTCCCGCGCCCCGGCTCGCGGTCAACCTGCACGGGCGGGGCCCGCAGTCGCACCGGGCGCTGGCCGCCCTCGACCCCGGCCGGCTGCTCGCGTTCGCCAACCTCGAGGCGGGCTTCGCCGGCGGGCCGGAGTGGGACGAGGACGAGCACGAGGTGGACCGCTGGTGCCGGCTGCTGGCCTGGTACGGCGTCCCCGCCGACCGGCGCGACCTGGCGCTGCGCCGCCCCCCGGAGACCGGGATGCCGGCGGGGGCGACCGTGCTGCACCCCGGGTCGAAGATCACCGCGAAGCGGTGGCCGTCCGACCGGTTCGCCGCCCTGGCCCGCAAGCTCGCGGAACGGGGGCACCGTGTGGTGCTCACCGGGACGGCCGGCGAGCGGGGTCTGGCCGCCCGGGTGGCCGCCGCGGCCGGGCTGCCGCCCGAGGCCGTGCTGGCCGGCCGCACCGGCCTCGGTGAGCTGGCCGCTCTAGTGGCGGACGCCCGGGTCGTGGTGAGCGGGGACACGGGTGTGGCCCACCTCGCGACCGGCTACGGCACGCCGTCGGTGGTGCTCTTCGGCCCGGTGCCCCCGGACCGTTGGGGCCCGCCACCGGACCGCCCCCGGCACCGTGTGATCTGGGCCGGATCAAGGGATTGGCCCAGGTGGGACGGGGTAGGAAGCCACCCGTCATTGATGGCCCTCGGCGTCGAGGAGGTGTCGGCCGCCGTGCACGAGGTGGAACGGGTGGTGCGGGACTCCGGTGCGGTTGCGGCGTAGCGATCCCGGCCGGGCGGGGTACGGACGCCGCCGGCGCGGGAAGGGATGGCTCTTCCTGGACCCGAGCGGTGAGCCGGTCCGTGACCCGGACACCGTGGAGCGGCTGCGTGCCCTCGTCATCCCGCCCGCCTGGCGGGACGTGTGGATCTGTCCGTACCCGAACGGGCACATCCAGGCGACCGGGATCGACGCTGCCGGCCGCAAGCAGTACCTCTACCACCCGGCGTGGCGGGAGAAGCGCGACGAGGCGAAGTTCGACCACGTCCTGGAGGTGGCACGGCGGCTGCCGACGCTGCGCGCCCGCGTCGAGCAGGACCTGGACGGGCGCGGCCTGAACCGGGAGCGGGTGCTCGCCACGGTGGCCCGGCTGTTGGACATGGGGATGTTCCGGGTGGGCAGCGACCAGTACGCCGCCGGCGACGACCCGACGTTCGGTGTGTCGACGCTGCGCCCCGAGCACGCCCGGTCCCGGCGCGGCTGCGTGGTCTTCGAGTTCCCCGCCAAGGGCGGCATCGAGCAGGTACGCCGGATCGAGGACCCGGAGCTGTGCCGGGTGCTCACGAACCTGCGGCGGCGGCGCCGCCGCGCGGAGCGGCTGTTCGGGTACTGGGACGGCCGCGACTGGCGGGACGTGCGCGCCGACGACGTGAACGAGTACCTGCGCGACGCCAGCGGCGGCGAGATGACCGCGAAGGACTTCCGCACCTGGCACGCCACCGTCCGGGCCGCCATCGAGCTGGCCGGGGCGGGGCCGGCCCGCTCGGCCACGGCCCGCAAGCGGGCGGTGGCCGCCGTGATGCGGGAGGTCGCCGAGCTGCTGGGCAACACACCGACCGTGGCCCGTACGTCCTACGTGGACCCGCGGGTGGTCGACCTCTACCACGACGGCGTGCTCGTGACGGTGGATCCCGACGCGCCGCGTGAGAAGGCCGAGCGGGCGGTGCTGGAGCTTCTGGAGGAGGCCTGACCGGCCCCGCCACGGTCCTGGGGGGAGGCGACGGGGCCGGAGCGTCAGTCGTCGCGGCCGGGTCACCGGGCGGTCGTCCGCCGCCGCCGGCGGCGGACGCCGCGCCACGGCCCCCGTTGGCGGCCCGACCATCCCGACGGTTCAGAAGGGTCGGCCGCGTCCGAGCCAGTCTGCCGGTTCCGGGTTGACCGCCGACGCCGACCGGTTGACCTCGCGTGCCATCCCGCCCGGGATCAGCCCGGCGGCTCGCGGTGCTGCTCGGCGCGGTACGCCTGCGGACCTGCTCCGTACGCGGCACGGAAGGCCCGGCTGAAGTGCGCCTTGTCGGTGAAGCCCCACCGCCGGGCGATGAGGTGGACCGGTCGGTGGCGCAGCAGGGGATCGGCCAGGTCCCGGCGGCAGCGTTCGAGTCGGCGGCGACGGATCACGCCGGCCACCGTGTCCTCGCCCGCGAACAGCCGGTGCAGCGTCCGGAGGGAGATGTGGTGGGCGTCCGCCACGACCTGCGGGCTCAGCGCCGGGTCGCCGAGGTGCCGCTCCACGAAGTCACGGACCTGGGCGAGGAGGACCTGCCGGCGGACGTCACCCGGCAGTTCACCCTCGACGTCGAGGTGACGGGCGAGAAGGGCGGAGACCAGGCTGAGCGTGACGTCCGCCAGGTACGGCGCGTCGGCGGCACGGAACTGCTCCGGGTGCCGGGTGACGTGGTGCAGGTGCTGCGCCAGCAGCGTGCCGGGACCGTCCGATCCGGACAGCCGCGCGGCCGTGAGGCGGTCCACCTTGTCGGCGGGCAGCGGCAGCAGTGCCCGGGGGATGACGGCGGTCACCGAGGCCGCCGGGACGTGCCGGTCGTCGTCGCCGGCGTGCTCCAGGTCGTGGGGGCGGCCCCAGTCCACCAGCGTGAAGTCACCCACCGGGATCGCCGTGTCCCGCCGGCTCGCGCTGATCGCGCAGGTGCCGCTCGTCGCCAGCGCGACCTGGTACACCTCCGGGTCGGCCTGCCGGATCAGGCGGGGCGTGCGCCGGCCGACGAGCGACTGGTAGCGGAACCGGCTGAGCCCGATGCCGTTGACGTCGATCAGCCGGGCGTGGCCGCGGAAGTCGCCCATGTGGTCGCTGGTGAAGGCGACGGGGGCGGAGAACCGGTCGGCCATGTCCAGCCAGAGCGGGAAGCGGTCGGCCGGGGGCACCGCGCCGGTGTCCACCGTCTCGACCCGTAACCCCGCCATCCCCTGATCCTGCCTCACCGTCCGCGATTCCGGACAGCGGCGGAGGCCGGCCCTCAGCCGGCGCGGCCGTGCACCAGCGCCTCGACGCCGTCGAGGATCCGGTCGAGGCCGAAGGCGAACTCGTCGTCCGGGTCGTCGTCCTGGTCGATCGCGCCGGAGGCGAGGACCGCGTGCAGCGCCGGGAAACGGACCGGGTCGGCGAGCCGGGCCAACCGGCGGGCGTACTCCGGCATGATCTCGTCGGGACGCCGGCCCGACGACTCGCTCGCCTCCTGGATCTGGACGCTGAGCAGCACCTCGTTGCGCACGTAGCCGGTGACGAGGAGCATCACCGACATCTTCTCGCCGGCGGTCAGCCCGGTGTCGTCCATGCAGCGCAGGCCGTCCTCCATCCAGGAGAGCTGGCAGGGGGTGAGCGGCGGGCCGCTGATCGGGACCCGCACGACCCAGGGGTGCCGGTGCAGGGCGGCGCGTTCGGCCCAGGCCCACCGCCGTAGCGCGGCCCGCCAGTCCGGGCCCTGCCCACTGGCCCGGGGCGACTCGCCGTACGCCGCGTCGACCATGAGGGTGAGCAGCTCGTCCTTCGCGCCGACGTACCGGTAGAGGGCCATGGTCGCGGCGCCGAGTTCCTTGGCGACCCGGCTCATCGAGACGGCGGCCAGGCCCTCGGCGTCCGCGACCGCCACACCGGCGGCCACGATCCCGGCCAGGGTGAGCCCGGGCCGGGGGCCCTTCGACGCGCGCTCGCGCAGCCCCCAGGCGGCCTCGATGGCCGGTGGCAGCGCCGGGGCGGTCTCGTCTGTTGTCGGCTCCACGATTCCTCCTTGCCCGCACATCCTAGTTCTGCGTATGGTCTACGCAAATACGCGTACGACATACGCAGAAGGAGTCTCCCATGACCTCGATCCCGCGCGCCGGACGCCGGGAGTGGATCGGGTTCGGCGTGCTGATGCTGCCCCTGCTCCTCGTCTCCATGGACGTCTCGGTGCTCTACTTCGCCGTTCCGTTCATCAGCGCAGAACTCCGACCCACCGGCACCGAACAGCTCTGGATCTTCGACATCTACGGCTTCGTGCTGGCCGGGCTGCTCATCACGATGGGCGCGCTGGGTGACCGGATCGGCCGGCGCCGGCTGCTGCTCTGCGGTGCTGTCGCGTTCGGTGCGGCGTCACTGCTCGCGGCGTACGCCGACAGCGCCGGCACCCTCATCGCGGCCCGGGCGGTGCTCGGCGTCGGCGGCGCCACTCTCATGCCGTCGACCCTCGCGCTGATCCGGAACATGTTCCACGACGAGAAGCAGCGCGGCACCGCCATCGCCATCTGGACCGCCACCCTGACCGGCGGCATCGCGATCGGGCCGGTGCTCAGCGGCATCCTGCTGGAGCACTTCTGGTGGGGGTCGATCTTCCTCATCAACCTCCCGGCGATGGTGCTGCTGCTCCTGCTCGCGCCGGTGCTGGTGCCGGAGTTCCGCAACCCGGCGGCCGGCCGGTTCGACGTGCTCAGCTCGGTGCTCTCGCTGGCCGCGCTGCTACCGGTGATCTACGGCGTGAAGGAGCTGGCCCGCGAAGGCTGGGCGGGCGGTCCGGCCCTGAGCATCGTCGTCGGGCTGCTGGTCGCGGTGGTCTTCGTGCGCCGCCAGCGCCGTGTCGCGTACCCGATGGTCGACCTCGCCCTGCTCCGCCGCCGCGCGGTCGGCGGGGCGCTCGGGATCAACCTGGTGGCCATGTTCGCCATGGTGGGCTTCGCCATCTTCACCACCCAGCACCTCCAGTCGGTGCTCGGGTTCAGCCCGCTGCGTGCGGCGCTGTGGAGCCTCGTGCCGTCCGTGGTGGTGGGTGGGATCGCGCCGGTCGCGGCGGCGCTCGCCCGGCGGATCGACCGGGCGTACCTCATCGGTGCCGGATTCGTCCTGGCGGCCGCCGGCTTCGTGGTGCTGACCCGGGTGCCGGTCGACGACGGGCTGGTCACCCTGCTGGTCGGCGCCACCGTCTACGCCGCCGGGCTGGTGGCGGTGATGTCGCTGGTCACCGAGCTGGTGCTCGGCGCCGCGCCGCCGGAGCGCGCCGGTGTGGCCTCGGCGCTCACCGAGTCCAGCAGCGAACTCGGGGGCGCGCTCGGCATGGCGGTGCTGGGCAGCGTGGGCAACGCCGTCTACCGGCGCGAGGTGGTCGACGGCCTGCCGGGCGGGCTGCCCGCCGACGCGGGCGCCGCCGCCCGGGAAACCCTGGCCGGTGCGCTGTCGGTCGCCGCCGACCTGCCCGGGGGTGTGGCCGCGGCCGTACGGCACGCCGCCGTGGCGGCGTTCACCGACGGGCTGCACCTGGCCGCCGCCACCGCCGGGGTGCTGATGCTGCTAGCCGGCATCCTCACGGTGGCCACCCTCCGAGGAACCCGCACCACCGAAACCCCAACCTCAACCCCGGACCCGGAGCTGACCCCGACCCCGTGACCTCCGCCCCCTTTTTCCGCGATCTTGCACTTTCGGCCCCTGAGATGCGGCATGTGTCCTGTATGTCAGGGCAGAAAGTGCAAGATCGCGGGGGGGGGGTCAGTCGTTCAGGACCTGGGAGAGGCGGTCGCGGAAGCGGCGCTCGGAGTCGCTCACCACGTCGCCGCCGAGCCCGAGCACGCCGCCGCTGGACGCGGCGCCCACCACCTGCTCGGCGATCTCCACGAGCCAGTGCCGGTACGCGCCGGCCTCGCCCTCGTCGACCCGCACGGCGAGCAGGGCCGCGGCCTCGGCGGCACGCGCGAGCACGTCGTCGATCAGCGCCTTCGGATCGGTGGGGGAGATGACCGGCAGCTCCTCGCCCGCCTCCGGGTCACCCACCCGCGACACGATCTCCCCGGCCACCGCGGCCACGAGCGGGCTGGCCGACTCCCGGCCCGCGGCGATGGTCTCCAGACCGGCCGCGTTCTCGGCCATGGTGCGCCGGGTGCCGTCGGACTCGGCGGCGCTCGCCGCGGTCAGTACCGCCTGCGGCAGCCCGACCAGCAGCCCCCACTCCCCGTCGGAGAAACCGAACCCGGTGTACGCCGGCTGTTCGATCACGGCAACGCCCCTTCCGCCTGTCTGTCCACGCGAATCCGTCGGCGCGCGCCGAGCGGGCGGCGCCCGGCTCAGGCTAGTCCAGTGCCAGCAGGCCCTGTTCGGACACCACACGCACCGACAGCGTCTTGTACCCCACCTCGTCGAACAGAACCGTCATGCGGTCCTCCTCGTAGCTCAGCACCAGACCCGGCCCCCACTCGGGGTGGCGGACCTGACTGTGGACGGGAAACGGCCCGACCGCGCCGTCGTCGGCGGTGCTCGTGCCCGCGTGGCAGTTGTCGCAGTGCCCGCAGACCTCGGTCATCTGCTCGCCGAAGTACGCCAGCAGCGCCTGCCCGCGGCAGCCCGTCGTCTCCGCGAACGCGCGCATCATGTCGGTACGGGACCGGGTGAGCGTCTGCTGCCGTTCGGCCTCGGCGAGGGCCGCCGTGGCCGCGTCCACCGGTTTCGGTGCGTACCGGGGCGCGCCGATCCGCCCCCGGCTCCGGGGCTCGGCGGCGCCGACCTGCTCCAACAGGGACACGTACTGGCCGAGCTTGCGCGGGCCGAGCCCGGTCAGCTCCCGCAGCTGCGTCCTCGTGCGCGGCTCCTTGCGTAGCAGGGCGGCCAGGTCCCGCAGCTCGGTGGTGTCGGGCAGCCCGCCGCTGAAGAAGCGTTGCAGGCCGACGTCCTCGGCCTGCCAGAGCAGCAGCACCCGGGCGGGTTCGCCGTCACGGCCGGCGCGGCCGATCTCCTGGAAGTAGCTGTCCGGTGAGTCGGGCAGCGCCATGTGCACCACCCAGGCGATGTTCGGCTTGTCGATCCCCATCCCGAACGCCGAGGTGGCCACCATGATGGGCACCTGGTCGGCGAGGAACGCCTCGTGCAGCTCGCCGCGGGCGCCCATGGGCATCCCGCCGTGGTAGTACCGCGACGGGAAGCCGGCATCGGTGAGCCGCGCCGCCAGCTCCTCGGCGGCGCGCCGTGTCGGGACGTAGATGATGCCCGGCCGCTCGTCCTCCTGGAGCAGCGCGACGAGGCGCCGCCACCGGTAGTCCTCGGTGGGGCAGTACGCGACCTCGAGGAAGAGGTTCGGGCGGTCCAGCCCGGAGATCACCACCTCGGGGTCGCGCAGCCGCAGCCGCGCCACGATGTCGTCGCGGACGGGCGGGGACGCGGTGGCGGTCAGCGCCACCACCGGCGGCCGCCCGATGCCCTCGACGAGATGCCCGAGAGCCAGGTAGTCGGGGCGGAAGTCGTGGCCCCACGCCGAGATGCAGTGGGCCTCGTCGACGGCCACCAGCGCCGGCTTCAGCGAGCGGACCTCGGCCATCCGGTCCGGGTTGCTGAGCTGCTCCGGGGTGATGAAGAGGAACTCGGCCCGCCCGGCCCGGATCTCCTCGATCGCCTCGGCCCGCTGCGCGGGGCTCTCGTGTGAGCTGATGCGGACCGCGCGCAGCTCGGGCCGCTGGCGTTCGTTGAGGGCCGCGATCTGGTCCTGCTGGAGCGCGAGCAGCGGCGAGACCACCACGGTCGGTCCGGGGATCAGGCTGGCTGGGATCTGGTAGATCGCCGACTTCCCGGCGCCGGTGGGGAGGACCACCAGGGCGTCGCGTCGCTTCATGACCGCTCGCATGGCGGCCAGTTGGTTGGGCCGGAGGGCGTTCCAGCCGAAGAGGCTGCGGGCCGCGCGGCGCAACGTCGTCGAGTTCCGGGTGAGTTTCATCGAGGGCCGGAGGTACCCGAGCTGATCAGCGGCGAAACCGGGACGGGTGGTACGGGACGCGTTGACAGCCGGGATCGCTCCGGTCACTATGAACGCACGTTCATGAACAAGCGTTCACAAGGGGGCGGCGATGATCGTCAACGACCGGCAGGCGCAGGCGTGGAACGGCTACGAGGGGCGGCACTGGGCCGAGCACCACGACCGCTACGACGCGGTCAACGCGGGGTTCAACGCCGTGCTGCTGCGGCACGTACGCCCCGGTGACCGGGTCCTGGACGTGGGCTGCGGCACCGGGCAGCTGACCCGGCTGGCCGCCGGCCTTTGCCGGGAAGCGGTCGGCATCGACCTCTCCGCCCCGATGCTCGAACGGGCCCGGGCCACCGCCGAGGCCGACGGGGTGTCCAACGTTCGGTTCGTACGCGGCGACGCGCAGGTCCACCCATTCCCCGCGGCCACGTTCGACGTGGCGCTGAGCCGCTTCGGCGTGATGTTCTTCGCCGACCCGGTCGCCGCCTTCACGACCGTCGGCGCCGCGCTGCGGCCCGGCGGGCGGCTCGCGTTCGTCTGCCTGGACGACCCCCGCCGCGGCGACCTCGGGCCGGTGCTCGGCACGCTCGTCCCGCACCTTCCGCCGACGGACGGTGACGGCACCGGCGTGGCCGAGCCGCTGTCCCTCGCCGACCCGGACGTGACCCGCCGGGTGCTCACGGCGGCGGGCTTCACCGACGTCGACTGCGTCCCCGTGGAGGCGCCCCAGGTCTGGGGCCGCGACGCCGAGGACGCCGCCGGGTTCCTGTTCGCCTGGGGCCCGGTCCAGCACCAGGCACGGAACCTCGCCCCGGCCGCCGCGGCGCGGGCGCGCGCCGCGCTGGTGGACGCGCTGCGCCCCCACGAGCGGCCCGACGCCGTACGCCTGCGCGGCACCGCCTGGCTGGTCACCGCACGCCGTCCGGACTGAGACGTCCTGTCTACGATCCGGTTGTGTCACCGAGGAGAGCGGCGGCGGTACGCGACGGCGACCGGAGCCTGCGGGAGCACCTGATCGCCACCGCCGAGCGACTGATCGCCGAGCGCGGCACGGGCGGCCTCACCGTGCGCGAGATCGCCCGTGCCGCTGGAGTCGCCGACGGGGTGCTCTACAACCACTTCGCCGACAAGGAGGAGCTGCTCGCGTACGCCCTGCACGCGCACGTGCGCGCGGCGGAGGCGGCGGCGGGCGGCCCGCCACCGGAGGCCGGCAGCGGCACCGTCGAGGCCAACCTGCGCGCGTACCTGACCCGTTCCGTCGCGCTGCACGCGGCGATCCTGCCGGCCTTCGCCGGCCTGCTGCACCAGCCGGCGGTGCTCGCGCGCCTGGCCGACCTGCCGGGCTCCGTGTCGGGCCGGCAGGTGGTGCGTGCCGCGCTCACCGACTACCTCCGCGCGGAGCAGAGGCTGGGCCGCGTGGCCCGGCGCGCCCGGGTCGACGCCGCCGTGACACTGCTCATCGGCGTCAGCCACGACCTCGTGCTCACCCACCTGCTCGACCCGGCGGCGCCCGCGCCGGCCGGACTGTCCGAGCGGGACGTGAGCGACCTGGTCGCCACCGTGTGGCGGGGCATCGCCCCGACCGGCGGCTGACGCCGGCCGGGGCCCTGCGCGCGGCGACGCCCGGGCGTCGAGGTCAGCGGAAGCGGGGCAGGATCTCGCGTTCGTAGAGGTCGAACAGGCCCTGGTGGTGGGGGCCGGTGTTGGCCACGTAGACCTCGTCGAACCCGGCCTTGGCGTACTGCTCGATCATCTCCACGTGCGCCTCGGCGCTGTTGCCGCAGACGAACGACTCCTTCATCATCTCCGGCTTCACGAGCTGGGCGGCCTGCTCGAAGTGCCGGGGCGACGGGAGCACCTGGGACAGCTCGCCGGGCACGCCCGAGTTCGGCCACCGCTCGTACGCGATCCGCATCCCCTCGTCCTCGCTGTCGGCGTACGCCGCCTTGAACCCGGCCTGGCACGGCTTGTCACCGCCGCCGCCCTCCCGGAATCGGCGGACGAGGTCGGCGTCGGGCATGGTGCTGATGTAGCCGTCGCCGAGCCGGGCCGCGAGGTCCACGGCCTTCGGTCCGAAGCCGGAGACGTAGATCGGCGGCGGGGTGTCCGGCAGGGTGTAGATGCGGGCGTGCTCCACCGTGTAGTGCTTTCCGTGGTGGTTGACGAAGTCGCCGCGCCACAGCTCGCGCAGCACCTCGATCGCCTCCTCCAGCATCTCCAGGCGCACGTCGGCCTGCGGCCAGGCGTCGCCGAGGATGTGCTCGTTGAGCGCCTCGCCGCTGCCGACGCCGAGCACGAACCGACCGGAGTGCAGCACCGCGCTGGTCGCGGCCGCCTGGGCGATCACGGCCGGGTGGATCCGCACGGTCGGGCAGGTGACGGCGGTGGTGACGGGCAGCGCGCACACCTGGCTCAGCGCGCCGATGACCGACCAGACGAAGGGGCTCTGCCCCTGGGCGTCGACCCAGGGGTGGTAGTGGTCGGAGATCCAGAGCGCCTGGAAGCCGGCGCGCTCGGCGCCGCGCGCCTGCTCCAGCAGCTCGGCCGGCCCGTACTCCTCGGTGGACAGGAAGTAGCCGATCTTCATTCTTCCCCCTCGCGACGTCACCGGGTCAACGAGGGAAGCCGTACCCCGGCACCGGCGCTCGCACACCGGTGCCGCCGGGAGCCGGCTCGCGCGGGGCCCGGGTCAGCGGCGGCCGAACATGGCGCGGATCGCCGCGAGCAGCAGCAGGCCGCCCACCACGAGCCCGAGCAGGCGTACGCCGGGGATGTCGGCGGGGCTGGTCGCGTCGGCCAGAAGCGCGGGATCCATGCCCGCACTCTGCCCACCGCGGCCCCCCGCCGGCAACTGTAAGGTTTATTGACTATTTGATCGCGTGGTGTGACCATGGCAGCACCGCCCGCCCGGGGCGGGCCGCCAGGCGCGGGGAAGTGGGGGTACGGGGGCCGCATGAGCGAGCGCAGCGAGCGGACGGTCGGGCACGGCGGGCGAACGCCGGGCACGGGCGCCGAGCGGCGGGAGACGTCGGCATGAGCGTGCCCGGGGGTCACCTGGCGGCGCTCGCGGCCGCCGTCCTGCAACCCGGGTTCGTCGGCACCACGCCGCCGCCCTGGGTCTGCCGCTGGCTCGGCGACGGGCTCGGCTCCGTGGTGCTCTTCGCCCGCAACGTGGTCGACGACGCCCAGGTGGCCGCCCTCACCGCGGCGCTGCGCGCCGAGCGGCCCGACGTCATCGTGGCCATCGACGAGGAGGCCGGCGACGTCACCCGGGTCGAGTCGGGCCGGGGCAGCTCCCGCCCGGGCAACTTCGCCCTCGGAGCCGTCGACGACCCGGAGCTGACCGAGGAGGTGGCCCGGGATCTCGGCGCCGACCTCGCGAGCCTCGGCGTCACCCTGAACTACGCGCCGGACGCCGACGTGAACTCCAACCCGGCCAACCCGGTGATCGGCGTGCGGTCCTTCGGCGCGGATCCCGCGCTGGTGGCCCGGCACACCGCGGCCTGGGTCCGCGGGCTCCAGGCCGGTGGCGTCGCCGCCTGCGCGAAGCACTTTCCCGGGCACGGCGACACCCGGGTCGACTCGCACCACGACCTGCCGGTCATCACCGGCGACCGGGACGCGCTCGACGCCACCGAGCTGGCGCCGTTCCGTGCCGCCGTGGCGGCCGGCGCGCAGGCGGTGATGACCGGCCACCTGCTGGTCCCGGCGCTCGACCCGGAGCTGCCCGCCACCCTGAGCCCGCGCATCCTGGGCGGGCTGCTCCGCGACGAGCTGGGCTTCTCCGGTGTGGTGGTGACCGACGCGGTGGAGATGCGGGCGGTCGCCGACCGGTACGGCTTCGCGGGCACCGCGGTCCGGGCGCTCGCCGCCGGGGCCGACGCGATCTGCATCGGTGGCGAGCGCGCCGACGAGGAGTCGGCACGCGAACTGCGCGACGCCATCGTGGCCGCCGTGGTCGCCGGGGACCTGCCGGAGGAACGGCTCGCCGAGGCCGCCAAGCGCGTCGGCCAACTGGCCGCGTGGACGGCCGCCGCCCGCAGCGCCGGCCCGACCCGGCGCGGCCTGCCGGCCGACGCCTCGCCGGTCGGGATGGCCGCCGCCCGGCGCGCGCTGCGCGTCACCGGCCAGGGCGTCCTGCCGCTGACCCGGCCGGCGTACGTGGTGGAGTTCGAACCGCCGCGCAACATCGCCATCGGGGCGGAGACCCCGTGGGGCGTGGGCGCCCCGCTCGCCGCGCTGCTGCCCGGCACGACCACCCGCCGGTACGCGGAGCCCGACGTGCCGGCCGACCCGGCCGCCGGCGCCGACGGCCGGCCGGTGGTGCTGGTCGTCCGCGACCTGCACCGGCACGGCTGGATGCGCGACGCCGTGACCCGGGCGCTGGCCGCCCACCCGGACGCGGTCGTGGTCGAACTCGGGGTGCCCGAGCTGGTCACCGGCGCGGTGCACGTCGCGACGCACGGCGCGACCCGCGCCGCGGGACGCGCCGCCGCCGAGCTGCTGACCGGCGCCCGCTGACCCGCCGCGGGCCGGTCCGCCGCTGGCCCTGACCCGCCGCTGGCCCTGACCCGCCGCGCCCGGCGGGTCAGGGCTGGTCGGTGACCAGGGCCGAGTACTCGGGGTGGCGGTCGATGAAGCCGGCCATGAAACGGCACTGCGGCACCACCCGGCCGCCCCGCTCGCGCACCTGGTCGAGCGTCCGGCGGATCAGCTCGGCACCCACGCCCATGTTCTGGAACCGCGGGTCGACCTCGGTGTGCGTGAAGACCAGCACCTCACCCTGGGGCTGCTCGTACGCGGCGAACCCCGCCAGCGCGTCGTCGACGAGGATCTCGAACCGGCGCTTGGCGGGATTGTCCTCGACCAGGCTGCTCACCCGGTCATTGTCTACCCGGCGGCCACCAGCCGGTCGAGTTCGGCGAGCAACCGGTCGACCTCGTCCGCCGTGTTGTAGTGGTAGACGCTGGCCCGCACCGCGCCACCGGTGTCCCGCAGCCCCATGGCCGTGAAGTACTCGTAGGCGTAGTAGTCGCCGGCGGAGAGGCAGAAGCCGGCCGCGCCGAGCGCCGCCTGGGTCTGCGCCGGGGACATCCCGGCCACCCGGAACGAGACCGTCGGCCAGCGCCGGGCAGGGGAGCCGTAGACGGTGACGGCGTCGCGCGGCGCGAGCCCGGTGAGCAGCCGGTCGAGAAGGGCCTCCTCGTGCGCCTGCGCGGCGGTCAGGCCGGCGCGCAGCCGCGCCCGCCGGTCACCGGTCGCCGCCGGGTCCAGCCCCGCCAGGTGGTCCACGGCGGCCGCCACCCCGGCGAGCAGCGGGAAGCTCGGCGTGCCGTACTCGAAGCGCTCCGGCACCGCGTCCGACGACGGGATGAGCTTCGCCGGGCGCAGCGTCTCCCACCACCCCGGGTCACCCACCATGGCGGCCAGGTGCGGCCCGGACCACTTGTACGCGCTGGTCACGAGCACGTCCGCGCCGAGCGAGGCCAGGTCGGTCGGCGCGTGCGGCACCGCGTGCACCCCGTCCACGCACACCAGCGCGCCGGCGGCGTGCGCGATCTTCGCGATCGCCGGCACGTCGGGAACGGTGCCGATGGCGTTGCTGCCCCCGGTCACCGCCACCAGGCGGGTGCGCTCGCTCACCAGGTCGGCGTACTGGTCGGCGGGCAGCTCGCCGGTGGCCCGGTCGAACTCGGCCCACCGCACCGTCGCCCCGGCCGCCTCGGCGGCCTGCACCCAGGGCCGCACGTTCGCGTCGTGGTCGAGGCGGGAGAGCACCACCTCGTCGCCCGGACGCCAGCCCGCGCCGAGCGTACGGGCGAGCGTGTAGAGCAGCGCGGTCGCGCTCGGCCCGAGCACCACACCGGCCGGGTCCCCGCCGACCAGGTCGGCCACCGCCGAGCGGGCCTGCGCCACCAGCTCCAGCGACCGCTGGCCCGGGCGGAACGCCGTGCTGCGGTTGCCGGACGCGGCCCGCATGGCGCCCGCGACCGCGTCGATCACCGGCGCGGCGGTCTGGGTGCCTCCGGCACCGTCGAAGTGGACGAAACCCTCGGCCAGGGCGGGGTAGCCGGCCCGGACCCGGTTGATGTCGAACGGCATGCCGCGACCCTACCGCCGTCGCCGGACTGCCCCGTGGCGGGCGTCTCGTACCCTTGTCCAGGTGACGAACCGACCCGGTAACTCCCCGCTGACCCCCACCCGCCGCGCCGCCGGCGTGCTGGCCGGCCTGGCGCTCGGCGTCGCCCTGCTGGCCGGTTGCAGTTCCGAGGGCGCCTCCACCGACTGCGGCATCAACGCCTGCACGGTCACCTTCGAGCGCGGTGTCGACGCCAACGCGAGCATCCTCGGCGTCGAGGCCAAGCTGGTCGGCGTGCAGGGCGACCAGGTGACCATCGAGGTCGCCGGCGAGCAGCTCACCCTGACCACGGGCCAGCAGGCCGCCGAGGTGGGCGGGTTCGCGGTCACCCTCGACAGCGTCACCGACCAGCAGGTCAAGGTGCAGGTGTCGGCCAACGCCGAGGGCTGACCGCACCGCCACGCCAATACGGGTACGCGTGCGCCTGCTGCTGTGCCCGACGCGGCGAGGCCGGCGCCGAGCAGCACCCGGCCGTCTGCAGGTAACCCGACGCCTTGGGGTCGACGCGGTGCAGCTCGGCGCGGACGGCCGCGACCTCGGCGTCCGAGGCCGGTGCTGAAGACCAAAGACAACACCACGCAGTTGATCTAGGCCGGTACCTGGGTGGTTGCCGCACGGTGGAGAGCTGCCGAGGAGCGACTTCGCCGTTTCCCTCGATCGCGGTACGCGGGATGCAGGATCAGCATCGGTGCCGCCGGTGGTGCTCGTCGTTCTCGGCGGTGATGCGGGCGGAGATCTCCTCGCCGAGCCGGACGTAGATTCCGAGGGTGGCGAGGTGCTGGCCTTTGAGTGCGAGGGCGACGGTGAGCGAGTCATCGTCGATGACCTTCGGGCGGCCGCTGTGGGACCGCATCGTCAGGCCGGTGGCCAGTTCCGCAAAGCTGCGTCGGCCACCTGTTGCAGGTCCTCGCATGTCGCGCCTCCGGCTGCCTGTACGGCCACGCCGTTCGCGATCGTCATGACGTAGCGGGCGATCTTCTCCGGGTCAGCGCTGGCGGGCAGGTCGCCCACCTGGACGGCCCGCCGGAACCGGTCGCGGAGCAGCGCTTCGCCGTGGGCACGCCACTCGGCCAGGGTGTCGCGGGCGACTCGTCCGGTTTCGCCGGCGGCCAGTGCGCCCTGGACACCGAGGCAGCCGGCGGGGAGTCCGGGCAGTGTGTTGGCACGGGCTGCGCCAGCGAGGAAGGCCATGGCGACCTCGCGGGCGGTGGGTGCCTGCAGCGCCTCGGCGATGTAGGCACCGGGCCCTTCCGCGTAGCGCTGCAACGCCTTGCGGAACAGATCCTCCTTGTTGCCGTAGGCCGCGTACAGGCTCTTACGGGAGATACCCATGGCCTCGGTCAGGTCGGTGAGGCTGGCACCTTCGTAACCCTGCGCCCAGAAGACCATCATCGCCTTCTCGAGCGCCGCCTCGGCGTCGAACGCCCGTGGGCGGCCGATCTGTGACGTGCTCATTGCCACATCCTACAGCTTCGACACCGATCGGTGCCGAAGTGATACGGTCGTATTCTGCACCGATCGGTGCAGAAGTTTGGCCAGCTCATAGCCGCTCTTCGCGGCCTAGGGGGAAGAGGAACACCATGACCGAGAGTGATCTGCGTGACTGGTACATGCGCTACGCCGAGGCGCTCAACGCCCACGAGTTCGACCGCATGGACGAGTTCATCAACGACCAGGTGCTGCTCGGCGGCCAGCCCGGCACCCGCGACGACGTCGTCACGGTCCTGAAGGGGATCGCCGACGCCGTTCCGGACATTAACTGGGAGGTCGACGAACTGCTGATCGACCGGGACGGCATCGCCGTCCGCGCCATCAACACCGGCACCCCGGTGAAGGAGTGGCTCGGTGTCCCAGCCTCCGGCGCCTCTTTCAAGATTGTCGAGTACGCCATCTACAAGGTCCGTGACGGCCGATTCGTCCAGATGACGAACCTGCACGACTCGGCCGAGCTGCTCCGGCAGCTGACCGCCTGACCGTGCGCCGCTCTCCTCGGCCCTCGCCTGCAGCCACGGGAATCTCTCAGCCACCGGCCGATCGGACCGAGGAAGCGGCTGACCGTCTGGCGCCTGGAGCCCTGGCGTGGGGGTCGGGCAGATCCCTGCCCGACCCCCGCAGGCGTTGACACCGTTACTTGAGCTCGTACGCCCGATGGACGGTGGTGGTGACCGTGTTGCCCTTGCTGTCCGCAGCGGTCGCCCGTAGTGAAACGAACCCGGTCTTGTCCTTCGGCTGCCGCACCTCCGCGGTGTACTTCCCGTTCTTCTCCGTGGTCGGGACCGACACCCAGGTGGTGCCGTCGTCGTACGACACCGACACCTCCGCTGACGTCACCCGGCCCGCCGTCGCCTGCTGAGCGAACGTCAGCGGGATGGTCAGCTTGGTCCCGGCCTGGCTGCTGTTGTCCAGCGCCAGTTCGGGCTGGAACCCGATCGAGGTGAGCGGTAGCTCACCCTCCTGGTCGGCCGACGTCGTGAAGGTCCATACCGACTCCAACCGCCGGGACAGCCGGTACGGGTCAGGCAGGTCGAACGAGTACCGCATCTGGTAGGTGGTTGCCTCGGCGGCCACCTCCCAGTTGCCGAAGGTGCCGAAAACGCCGGTGAATTCGCCCAGCAGGGCATCCCCCTGGTACAGACCAAGGCGGTTGCCGGTCATCGTGTGCAGCCAACCGATGTGGCCGTCGCTGTCGACGTAGCCGCTGAAGTTTGCCCAGATGCCGTTGCCCTGCCGCACCACGGCCTGGTTGCCGGTGCTGACCGGGGCGAGGGTGGTGTTCAGCGCCGCGCCGTTCCAGCGCTCGTGGTAGCGGCGGCCTGGCTGGTAGTCCGGGTCCTGCTTCTGCGCCAGGTCGAGGATCCACAGGTCGTCCGCGATGGTCTTCTCGACGATTCCTGACCGCCACGGTACGTCGCCGCTGTAGTACTCGGTGCGGTGGGCCGGCGTCGACACCGGCGGCAGCTGGCTGCTGGCCGGGTAGTCGCCGGGGATGGACGGCTCGGGCATGTTGTTGGTGCGCCACGCGGCCACGCCGGTCGCGTTTTGCGCGTAGTCGACGTCCACCGTGGCCAGTTCCCGCCGCGGCACGTGCTTGGTCAGGCCGTTGATGAAGGAGCCCTCGGTACGCCAACCGATCTGGTAGACGTCCGGCGCGTTGCTCTTCTTCGCTGGCGCCTGGAATACCGCCTGGACCTGGGTGATCACGCCAGGCAGGCCGGTCGGGCCTTCGTCGGCGGTGAGGATGGTGGCGGGATCGCCGGAGAGCCCCTCGTACGTCGGGTACCCGTCGGCCGCGCGGTTGACCACTGCTGAAGCGTCGTATGCGCTCGCCGTGCGGTCCGGGACGGTGATGTCCAGCGGCCGCGCGTTGCGGGCGTCGAACACCAACTCCCGGTCCGCGGTCACCACGACCTTGTTGTTGGTCAGCAGCGCGGTCGTGCCGTCATCGTTCAGCACGTACGCCGCGACGTGCCACGTGGTGTTCAGCGGCACCCGCAGCGTGTTGCTCGCCGTGTAGAACGTGTGGAATTCGTAGATCGCCGGGTCGGGGTTGGAAAGGTTGACCATCACCGTGCCGGGCGCACCGCCGTCCCTGCCGATGACGGAGATCTTCAGAGTCGCCGCTGGCTGCTCGAGATAGACGCTCCACGGGGTCTGCAGCGTGGCACCACCACCGGTGGCCACCAGCCGTCCGCTGTAGAAGCCGTAGGCGCTGGCCACTCTTTCGTCGGCGATGACCTCGACGCTCGCGTCGCCTCGGGCCGGAACGGTCAGCGTCTGCGCGCTCAGCGTCAGCAGCCCGTCCGGTGCGTTGCCGGCCAGTGCCAGATCAAGGGTCACCGGCTGGTCGCCGCGATTGTGGTAGGTCATCGTCCGCGCGCTGGGGGCCTCAGTATGCGGCCACTCGAGCGCTCCGATGCTCAGCGCGGCGGGGCTGACAGTGAGCGGCTGGCTCAGCGCCCGGCCCACGTTCAGGAAGCCGGCGCCCTGGGCGAACACGTCGTACTGCGGGTTCGGTATGGCGCTGGCCATCAGCGCCTCCTTGACCTGCGTACCCCTCCAGTCCGGGTGCGACTGGGCCAGCATGGCGGCAGCGCCCGCCACATGCGGTGTGGCCATGGAGGTGCCACTCATCGTCACGTACTGCCCCGCAGGCAGGTGGTCCAGGGCGCCGGGCGACCGGGCCGCAGTGATGTCGGTGCCCGGCGCCCCGATCTCCGGCTTGACGCCGTAGTCACCGATCCGCGGGCCGTGCAGCGAGCCCCAGCCCAGCTCGCCGGTCTTGTCGAAGTTCGCCACCGAGAGCGCCGCGTCCGCGGTGGACGGCGAGCCGACCTGGAAGGTGGAGCCGCCCCAGTTGCCCGCGGCACAGACAAACAACGTGCCGTACTCAGCCGACAGCTCGTTGATCGCCTGCTCAAGCGGGTCGACGCCCAGCTCGTCCGGCCCGCTCAAGCTCATGTTGACCACCTTGGCGCCCGACTCGGCCGCCCACTGCATTCCCTCCAAGATCGCCGAGTCCGAGCACATGCCCGCGCCCTGCACGTTCCAGCACACCTTGCCGTCGATCAGCGACGCGCCCGGCGCCATCCCTTTGTACTTGCCGCCCGACGCCGCGCCGCTACCCGCGATGGTCGACGACACGTGCGTGCCGTGCCCGTTCAGGTCCAGGCCGGTCTCATGCTCGGCGACGAAGTTGTTCCGCGCGATCACCTTGCCGGCGAGGTCCGGGTGGGTGTCGTCGATGCCGGTGTCGAGCACCGCGACCGTCACCCCGGTGCCGTCGTAGCCGGCCGCCCACGCTCCGGGCGCACCGGTCATCGGCACGCTCACGTCCAGCGCAGACTTCCGGACCCCGTCGAGCCAGATCTTGCCCTTGGTCAGCGACGTCCGAGTGGTCTGCCAGGTCTTCGCCAGATCGGCGATCGGCACCTTCGTGGCAAAGCCGTCCACGGCCTCCAACTCCGGTCCGGCGGCCAGTCCGCGTACGGCAATCGCGTCGGAGACCACCAGCGGCAGGTGGTCCAGCGTGTCGAAGTCGAATTCCAGCAGCGCGGTGACGTTGAACAGCCGCTCGTCCAACCGGTCCGCCTTCAACAGCGGGATGGCGTCGGACGGGACGATGTAGTCAGCCTTGTCCCGCCGGAAGCGCGCGAAGTGGACGCCTGCTCGCGGAGTGACGGACAGCTGTGTGCCGTTGACGGTGACCTGGTCGCCAGTGAACAGGGTCACCTTCCGCGTGGGCTCCAGCCCGGCGGCGCCGGGCACCGGCGCGCTCGCCGGGGCCGCAGCCAGGGGCTGGGCGGCGGCGTGGCTCGGTGCGATGAGCAGCGTCGCGAGCGTGACGCCAAGTGTGCCGTACGCCAGTAGTCGGCGTTGTCGCATAGGGATCGTCTCCAGTCCAACGCGCTGATCTTGAACCGTCTGATTGTGTTCATCAGCGCGTTTCACTGCGATACCGCGCGCGTTTCCACAGCCGGACCGGTCACCAGGACGGATGGAGATCACGCAGCTCAGCGGACGATCTCCAGATGCGTATGTGATCAATGTCGCATCGGATCCGCACCTTGTCGCCCGAGTTCTGCCTGTCGTTCTGCCGACGTGGCGGGCGGTGCTCGCCCCCCCCCGGGAGCGGCCGTCACGCGTGTCAGCTGGCTAGCTTTTCGCAGAGTGTCCAGATGGCGTCGCGGTTGCGTTGGTCGAGCACGGCGGTGGGCCATGGGGTGCGCTGGCATTTGCTGTTGATGTAGGTGCCGTGCAGGTCGGCGGCGTGAGGGCTCGATGCCAGGTAGATGCTGGACCGGGAGGCCTTGACCAGGGCGCGTTGTCCGTAGAGGACCGGCATCAGCAGCCGTAGCAGCGGCACGATCGGGCGCGCTGCGGGTGGGTACGCGTCGATCGTGAGGCTCTGGTTCATCGACGTGTACGCGTGTCCGGGATACGCCACGTTGAGGTTTACTCCGCTGCCGCGTAGGCGCTCGGCGAATGTGTAGCTCATCGCCATCAGCGCCAGCTTCGTCTGGTTGTAGAACGACAGCCCGACATACGACCGTTCGCCTTGCAGGTTGTCCAGGTCGATCCGGCCGCGTGGGACGCCGCCGGTGATGTTGACAACTCGGGCCGGCGTCGCGCGGGTCAGTGCCGGCAGCAACCGGTGGATCAGGATGTACGGCGCGAGCACGTTCGCGGCGAAGGCGGTCTCGACGCCGTCCTCGGTCAGTTCCCGCCGCGCCATGGTCACGCCCGCGTTGTTGATCAGCACGTCGAGGGTCCCGTGACGGTCCTTTACCTGGTCGGCCAAGTGGTGCAGGTCCCGTCGATGGGTTACGTCCGCGGTCAGCGAGTCCACCTGGTCGTTGCCGGTGTCGCGGCGCAGTTCCTCGACGGCCTTCCGCGCCCGACCGGGGTCGCGTCCGACCACCAGGACGCGGGCGCCGAGGCGGGCCAGCCCTCGGGCGGTCTGCTTGCCGATTCCGCCGGTGCCGCCGGTCACCAGGACCGTCTTGCCACGCAATGGTTCCGTCATGGCCGCCACTGTACGACACCAGGTGACATGTTTGTCATCTGGTGTTGTGAAGTAGCCTTGGGTGCGTGGCGGGGTTGCGGGAGCGTACGCGGCGGGCGGTGCGAGCCGAGCTCGCCGACATAGCGCTGCGGCTGTTCGCCGAGCGAGGCTTCGACCAGACCACCGTCGACGAGATCGCCCAAACCGCCGGGCTGACCAAGCGAAGCTTCTTTCGCTACTTCCCGGCCAAGGAGGACGCGGTCTTCGCCGCCGTCGACGTCACCGGCGAGCAGGTCGTCGACGACATCCACGCCCGTCCCGGCGACGAGGACCCGTGGCACTCGCTGCACCAGGTGCTGCGCCGGTGGCAGCAGCAGATCCACGCGTCCGAGCAGGCTCTGGCCAGCGTTCGCCTGATCGAGTCGACACCGTCACTGCGCGCACGCCTGCACGAAAAACGCGCGCACTGGCGGCAGCAGGTCAGCGACGCGCTACGCGATCGACCCGACGCGGGGCTCGACGCGTTCACCGCGGACCTGCTGACCAACGCCGCCACCGCTGCCCTGGACACCGTCTCGCATGAATGGCTGCGCTCCGACGGCACCGCCGACCGGGCAGCGTTACTGGACCGCGCCTTCACCCTCATACGACCGGCGCTGCCGGCCCGTTGAGGCGTGGGTCATTGGGAGAGGTTCTGATCCGTCGAGGGTCTCCCGGCTGATCGGGGAGCAGCTTCGGCACGGCGCGCCAGCGCGAGGGCGGACGACGCTGGTGGCGGTGCGTGGACCGGAGAGATCGCCGACAATGTCGCCGGGGTCCGGAGGCGGGGCCAGCACCACCGTGGACCCGGTGAGCTTCCCCCGGTTTCCCAGACACCTGAGCTGAGGCGACACGGGTCGCCGAGGGAGGGGTCCGGACGCCCGCAATACACCCGCCGGAAAACTCACGCAATGCGCCCGTCGCAGGCCAGCCAGGAGGCGCCCATTGTCAGTTTTGCGCGTCCTGCGAGGCTCCTTCTCGGTTAAACCGACAAAGCTAGCCAAGTCTCCCGGAGATACGTCAACAGACTACGACTGCTCGAATTTATTCGATGAGCACCTTCACGGAGTCGGCTAGCCCGTCGTTTCGGTTGATGCCGACGAAGAATTCGCTCCCCACGTGGGTAACATCTTCGATTTCGTCGGTCAGGTTGTTCCCCGGAATTCCGATGTCGCTCTCCACATCGCCTCCAGACCAGTTGTACTGGTATACCCAGTTCCACCCGGTAGCGGGCGTTGAGGTGTTGATTGACTTGGTGTTCCAGATATAGTTCTCAGAGCAGTCGATGCCTTGGTCGGAACGATTATCGTGACTCGTCAGGTTGCTCTTCACCAGCGTCCATCCGCTCGTGAGCGCACCGGCGCCAGGATGGGTCCACAGGCTACCCAGCCGTCGGGCAGCATATTTGCCGGCTCCGCCGGCAGCCGTCGCGCTGTAGCAGAGGCCGCTGATATTGCCTATCGGTAGCCGCACTTCCCCGGTTGCGCCAAAAGATCCGTCGACGTTCAGGCGCACGATTGTCACCTTGTCGCTCGGAAACGCGGACTGGCTCCCCTGGGTGGCGATCAGTGCCGGGCCCTGGCCCAGATAGTTCGGATTGTAGGCGAGGTCGTTACCGTGGCCGAGTGTGGGAATGGAGGTGGGCGCCCCGGCGCAGACCCAGCTGGCGCCGTCCCAGGTCGAGCCGTCACGCAACCATCTGGACAGGACAGGCTCCGCGCCGGCTGCCTTGGTGAAAACGATGTAAAGCTGGCCGCCTGGACCTGCCACCATGCCTTGCATGACCGTGCGGCCCGCCTTGCACGCACTGCTGTTCGGGATGCTCAGCCGTTCCGCCCCGCTCCTGTCCGTAGCCGCGTGGGCGGACGCTGCCGGGGCAATAGCGATTCCAACTGAGAGTACGAGCACGGACGCGACGCTTGATAGTTTCTTCACTTCGGCGTCTCTCCTCCAGAGGTACGGCGAGAGCAGCATATCAGTCAATGCAACTTGTGGATCTTGCGTTGGTGCGACGGCGAGCCAGTGGTGACGAAAAGGTACCGGAAGTCTTCGACCTGAACATGCCCACTGGACGGGCGGTCGTCGTTGTCGCACCTCAGCGTGGAGTGACGAATGAACTCGAAGAGGAACGTGCGGCTGGACCGGGCGGGTGTCCAAGCCGGTGTGGTCGCCGCCGTGACAGCCGGCGCCCTCCTCCTGGCCTCCCCCGGGTACGCGCAACTTCGGGCAACACCCTCCGACCCGCGAGCCGGGCTCAACGTGGGCAATGGAGCACGTGCTCACCCTCCACGGTGGTGATCTCGCGCGGGACGACCATCAGCGGCACGATAACCAACGACTTCTGACGGATCGCGGTACAGACGGGCACCGTTCAGCTGGTCAAGCGAATCGACGCCACGCCGGTCTCACCGCCTGCGGACTTCACCGCCCGAATCGAATGCGACACTCCGTCCGACCAGACGGTGACGCTGCCCGCCTCGGGCGGACCGGCCGAAGCCGTCACCGTCACCGCGGGCTCGTTGTGCCAGGTCACGGAGGCGCCGCAGGCCGGCTGGACCGCCTCCTACTCCGTCAACGGTGGCCCGACCACGATGCTGCTCCTCGCCCGCAGGCCGAGAAGGCGTCGCCTTCTGAACGCGTGAGCGTAGAGACATTTCCCGGCAAATGCGCCTGCGACAAGTAGGCAGAATGCCATGTCGTCGACGACGAGTCTTGGCGGCGCCGCCTCGGTTAGTCAGACCCTGCTCGCGTCGGTGTCGGGAAGGTGGCGGCCGACGTTTGAGGATCACGGCGGGCGGAGATTGTGACCCGCATGTCACTGACCCACAGCGCCGGAGCCACCGCCTCCCGTACGGCTGACAGCCGCTGGTTGGAACTCCTCGCCCGGGCCGGGTTCATCGGCTACGGCATCGTGCACCTGCTCTTCGCCTGGTTGGCCCTGCAGATCGCGTTCGGAAACTCGTCCGACGACGGCGACCAGTCCGGAGCCCTCCGGACGCTCGCCGCCCAGCCGCTCGGCAAGGCGCTGGTCGTGGCGACCGCCGTGGGCCTGCTCGCCATGGCGATCTGGCAGGCGCTCGAGGCGGCCGTCGGGCACCGCGCGGAGCGCGGCCGGGAGCGCACCTGGGAACGCCTCGCCTCGCTCGGGCGGACCCTGGTCTACCTCTACTTCGCCTGGACCGCGTACAAGGTCTTCTCCGACGCCGGCTCGAACAGCGCCGACCAGCAGGAGGCGCTCACCGGCCGCGCCATGGAGTCCTCCGGTGGGCGGTGGCTCGTCGGTCTCGCCGGGCTCGTCCTCGCCGCGATCGGCGTCGGGCTGGTGATCTACGGGCTCGTCAAGCGTTTCGAGAAGCACCTGAAGACCGGGGAGATGAGCCCCGGCACCCACAAGCTCGCCCGTCGCCTGGGCATCGCCGGCTACGTGGCCAAGGGCGTCGCGTACGCCATCGCGGGCGTCCTGGTGATCGCGGCCGCGGTGACGTACGACCCGGAGAAGGCCCGTGGCCTGGACGGCGCGCTGCGGACGCTGCGTGAGCAGTCCTACGGCACCGTGCTGCTGACCCTCGTCGCGCTCGGCATCGCCGCCTTCGGGGTCTACTGCTTCCTCCAGTCCCGGTACCGCAAGGTCTGACCTGGTCGATACCGGTGACACCGGGCACCATGGGGCTTTTGCCCGAACCTGTGGTGCTCGTTCCGAGGGAGGACGTCCGTGCAGAACTACCTCGAAACGGTCGCCGCCGCGCTCGCCGCGGCGGCGACCGCCCTCTTCGTGGCCGCGGTGGTGCACCGCGTCAACCGCCGGCTCGGCCGCCGGTCGCGGGTGATGACGGAGCTGACCGAGCACGCCCACCACCCGTTCCAGGTGGCCGCCACCGTGCTGGCCGTGCAGTTCGCCGTCCGGTTCACCACCGGCTACGCGGTGGGCACCGGGTGGCGGCAGGCCCTGCTGCACCTCCTGCTGCTCGCGGTCATCGCGAGCGTCGCGTGGCTCGTCGCCGCGCTGCTGGTCGTGGTCGAGGACACCGCGCTCGCCCGGTTCCGGGTCGACGTGCCGGACAACCGGCACGCCCGGCGCGTCCGCACCCAGGTGGTGATGCTGCGCCGGCTGACCATCGCGGTCATCGTGATCCTGACCGTCGGCGTGATGCTCATGACCTTCCCGAGCGTGCGGGGCATCGGCGCCGGCGTGCTGACCAGCGCCGGTGTGGTCGCCGCGGTCGCCGCCCTGGCCGCGCAGAGCCTGCTCGGCAACGTCTTCGCGGGCCTGCAGCTGGCCTTCAGCGACGCCGTGCGGCTCGACGACGTGGTGGTCGTCGAGGGGGAGTGGGGGCGGATCGAGGAGCTGACCCTCAGCTACGTGGTGGTGCAGATCTGGGACGACCGGCGGCTCATCCTGCCCACCTCGTACTTCACCAGCAAGCCCTTCCAGAACTGGACGCGGACCGAGGCCGCGGTGCTCGGCACGGCCGAGTTCGACGTCGACTGGGCCGTCCCCGTGCAGGCGATGCGGGAGGAGCTGCGGCGCCTCGTGGAGAGCACCGACCTGTGGGACGGCCGGGTGTGCGTGCTCCAGGTGACCGACGCGACGGGCGGCACGGTCCGGATCCGCGCCCTGGTCAGCGCCGCCGACGCGGGCAGCCTCTGGGACCTGCGCTGCCTGGTCCGCGAGCACCTGGTCGCCTGGGTGCGCGACCAGCGTCCCACCGCGATGCCCCGGGTACGCACCGAACTGGGCGACGCCGGGAGCGACCTGCCCTGGCAGTGGGTGCAGCCGCGCCGCCCGGCCCGCCGGCTGGCCGACGGGGACGTGCCCGACGACGCCCGGCTCTTCGGCGGCAGCGACGACGGCGACGCCCGCAGCGAAGCGTTCGTCGGCCCCGACGAACCCGCGCCGTCCCGCCGCTGACGGCCGCGATCGGGCCGACCGCCGCCCGCGATCCGGCGTACCGGGAGTGTCCTGCCGGCGGGTGGACGCGTTCTCTGTGGCGGGGGGTCGGTGCGGCGGCTGCGCTGAGTCGCCCGATCCGGGAGGTTTGACGCGCGCGTTGCGGGGGACCTGCTGCCGGACGTCTCTCCACAGGTCCGGCGGACCACGCACAGGATTGGCGAGCGGCGACTCCGGGCATACAGCGCGGTGATGATGAAAGGAGGACAGCATGGCTGACGTGGCGAACGCCCGCACATCCCGCGACGGGAGCGAGCCCTCCACCGCGGAGCTGGTGCAGCGGGCCACCGAGCAGATCTCCCGCCTGGTGCGGGACGAGCTGGCGCTGGCCCGGGCGGAGTTGACCCGCAAGGGCAAGCACGCTGGCATCGGCATCGGCCTCTTCGGCGGCGGCGGGGCGCTGGCGTTCTACGGCCTCGGTGCGTTGGTCGTCACCGCGGTGCTGCTGCTGGACCTGGTGCTGCCGGCGTGGGCCGCCGCGCTCCTCATCGCGGTCGGCCTCTTCCTGCTCGCCGGCATCCTCGCACTGGTCGGCAAGCAGCAGGTCAGCCGCGCGGTCCCGCCGGTCCCGGCGGCGACGGTCCGCAGCCTGCGGGCGGACGTGGACACCGTCGCGGCCGCGGTGAAGGACAGGGGACGGTCATGATGGGCAACGGCCGCGGCGACACCGAGGCGCTGCGGGAGGAGATCCGGCGGACCCGGGTCGAGCTGGGCGAGACGATGGAGTTGCTGGCCGCCAAGGCCGACGTCAAGGCCCGGCTCCGGGAGTCCGCCGACCAGGCGCGGCAGCGGATGCGGGAACAGGCCGGGCAGGCCGTGGCCCGGATGCGCGCCCAGGCGGCGGAGATGACCGGCCTGGCCCGCGCCGACATGTCCCAACAGGGCGAGATGATGCGGCGCAACCCGGCGCCGTGGGTGGCCGTCGCCGCCGGTGCGGCGGCGGTCGCCGTCGTGCTGCTGATCATCCAGGGGAGGCGCAGGTGAGCAAGGCGATCAGCAGGGCCGCCTACAAGCCGGTCGGCGTGCTGCTCGGCATCGCCGCCGGCACGGTCGCCGGCGCGATCTTCCGGCAGGTCTGGAAGCTCACCGCGGGCGACGGCGAGGCGCCCGACGCCACCGACGAGGACCGCCACTGGGGCGAGATCCTCGCGGCCGCCGCGTTGCAGGGCGCCATCTTCGCGGTCGTACGGGCGGCGGTCGACCGCGGCGGCGCGGTGGGCGTACGCCGGCTCACAGGGCGTTGGCCGCAGTGACGGACTGTGCACGGGACCCCTTGCCGCATCGACGGTAAGGGGTCCTTTCGCATGGTCGAGAGGACCCACCCAGCGGATCTCGGGCATCCGTCAGGTCACATGTCGGAGAATTTCGTCGGGTAGGCTGTGCAGAGTTTTTGCGTACGTGGTTTGCTGTTCCACGCTGTTGAGAGATGGCGTGGGTTGAGAGAAGTCTCCTTCACCGGGGGCCGCCTCAGGCGCCGCTGCTCGAAAACGGCCAATCGGCCGCAGCGTGCTCGGCCGCCAGTTTTAGAAGGAGATACACATGGCGCAGGGAACCGTGAAGTGGTTCAACGCTGACAAGGGCTTCGGCTTCATCACCGTCGACGGCGGGGGTGCTGACGTGTTCGTCCACTTCTCGGCCATCCAGACCAGCGGCTACCGCACGCTGGAGGAGAACCAGCGGGTGGAGTTCGAGATCGCTCAGGGGCAGAAGGGCCCGCAGGCTGAGCAGGTCCGCCCCCTCTGAGCAGTGCCGGCCGGCCCCCGCCGGCCACTGGGCTGATCCACCTTCGGATCAACAGTGGAGCCCCGTATCCCGTCCGGGATGCGGGGCTTTCCCGTTGGCCGCCCGGCCGTTCGAGGCGTCAGGGGCGTCGGCGGCGGGACCGCAGGCCGATCCAGAGCGCCACCAGCCCGGCCAGCGACACCACCGGGCCGACCACCACCCAGATCCGTTCGCCGGTCATCACGCTGCCCTCGACGAAGCCGAGACCCTGCACCGTCCAGACGGCACCGATCACCACGGCCAGCAGGCCGAGCGTGAGCAGGAACCAGCCCCTCACGGCGTACCCCCTCTCCGGCGCCCCGGGTCTCCAGCATCCCCGGACAGGGTCGCGGGGGCGAGGACCCGGGGCGGGCGGGTCACCACCGGTCGTGCACCTGCGGGCGGATCAGCTCGTCGTACACCTCGCGGACGGCGGACAGCTCCTGCGGCGAGAGCGGCGGCAGGTCCGCCGCCGCCACGTTGCCCCGGGCCTGCCCGGCGTCGCGCGCGCCGGGGATCACCACGGTCACGCCCGGCTGGTCCAGCACCCAGCGCAGCGCGAACTGCGCCATGGTGCGGCCCGGACCGACCAGGGGCGCCAGCCGGCGTACGGCCGCGAGCCCCAGGTCGAAGTCGACGCCGGAGAACGTCTCGCCGACGTCGAACGCCTCGCCGTGCCGGTTGAAGGCGCGGTGGTCGTCCGGCGGGAACGTGGTGTGCTCGTCGTACCGGCCGGACAGCAGCCCGCTGGCCAGCGGCACGCGGGCGATGATGCCCACGCCGGCCTCCGCGGCGGCCGGCAGGACCCGGTCGAGGGGCTTGTGGCGCAGGGCGTTGAGGATGATCTGGACACTCGCCACGCCGGGCCGGGCGATGGCCGTGAGCGCCTGGTCGCAGGTCTCCACGCTCACCCCGTACCCGGCGATGGCCTTCTCGGCGACGAGCGTGTCGAGGGCGTCGAAGACGACGTCGTCGGCGAAGACGGCGGTGGGCGGGCAGTGCAGCTGGACCAGGTCCAGGGTGTCCATCCCGAGGTTCGCCCGGGACCGGTCCGTCCACTCGCGGAAGTGCGCCAGGGTGTACGCCTCCGGCCGCTGCTCGACCCGGCGGCCCATCTTCGTGGCCACGGTGAGGCCGGCGTCCGGACGCGTACGCAGGAAGCGGCCGATCAGCTGCTCGCTGCGGCCGTCGCCGTACACGTCGGCGGTGTCCAGGAAGGTGACTCCGGCGTCCACGGCGGCGGCCAGGACGGCCATCGCGTCGTCCTCGGTGACCGTGCCCCAGTCGGCGCCGAGCTGCCAGGCGCCGAGGCCCATGATCCCGACGGTCCGCCCGAGTCGGGGGAAGGTGCGCTGCTCCATGACACCGAGCCTAGACCCGGGTTGCCCGGGCGGGCCGACGCCCCGTACGGTAAACAAGACGGACGTACGGTTTGTTTGGAGGCGCTCATGTGGGATCCGGCGACGTACCTGCGTTACGGCGACGAACGGTCACGGCCGTTCCACGACCTGGTCGCCCGGGTGGCGGCCGACGGCCCGCGTACCGTGGTCGACCTCGGCTGCGGCCCCGGCCAGCTCACCGCCACCCTGGCCGCGCGCTGGCCGGCCGCCCGCGTGGTCGGGCTGGACTCGTCGCCGGAGATGATCGGGCAGGCCACGGCGTTGGGCGCCCCCGTCGAGTTCGCCGTCGGCGACGTACGCGACTGGCGGCCCACGCCCGACGTCGACGTGGTGGTGACCAACGCGGTCCTGCAGTGGGTCCCGGAGCACCGGGAACTGCTGCGGCGCTGGGCGCACGACCTGCCGGCGGGCGCCTGGCTCGCGGTGCAGGTGCCGGGGAACTTCGACGCGCCGTCGCACCGGGCGCTGCGCGAGGTCGCCCGCCGGCCGGCTTGGCGGGACGACCTGCTGCCGCTGCTGCGCGAGGCCCCCGTCGACGACCCGGCCGGCTACGCGGCGCTGCTGACCGGAGCGGGCTGCGCGGTGGACGCCTGGGAGACTACGTACGTGCACCTGCTCCCGGCCCGCCCTGCCGCCGCGCACCCCGTGCTCGCCTGGATGGAGGGGACGGCGCTGCGCCCGGTCCGCGCCGCACTGGACGCCGCGCGGTGGGCCGACTTCCGCGCCGAGCTGGAGGTACGCCTCGTTGAGGCGTACCCGGCCCGCGACGGTCAGGTGTACTTCCCGTTCCGCCGCGTGTTCGTCGTCGCCCGCACCGGCGCCCGTGCCGAGGAGAACCAGTGACCGACCTGTCCACCTTCATCGCCGGACTGCCCAAGGTGGAGCTGCACGTCCACCACGTGGGCTCCGCCTCGCCCCGCATCGTGGCCGAGCTGGCCGCCCGCCACGAGGGGCGCAGCCCGGTGCCGGCCGACCCGGCGGCGCTCGTCGACTACTTCGAGTTCCGGGACTTCGCCCACTTCATCGAGGTCTACCTCAGCGTCGTGGACCTGATCCGCGACCAGGAGGACGTCTGGATCCTCACCCACGAGGTGGCCCGCGAGCTGGCCCGCCAGCAGGTCCGCTACGCGGAGCTGACCATCACCCCGTACTCCCACGTACGGCGGGGCATCCCGGCGCCGGCGTTCTGCGAGGCCATCGAGGACGCGCGCAAGCGGGCCGAGGCCGACTTCGGCATCGACCTGCGCTGGTGCTTCGACATCCCCGGCGAGGCCGGCCTGGCCTCGGCCGAGGAGACGCTGCGCATCGCGCTGGAGGAACGCCCCGACGGCCTGGTCAGCTTCGGGCTGGGCGGGCCGGAGATCGGCGTACCCCGGCCGCAGTTCAAGCCGTACTTCGACCAGGCGCGGGCGGCCGGCCTGCGGTCCGTGCCGCACGCCGGGGAGACCACCGGCCCGCAGACCATCTGGGACGCGCTGCGCGAGCTCGGCGCCGAGCGGATCGGGCACGGGATCGCCGCGGCGGACGACCCCGAACTGATGGCGTACCTCGCCGAGCGGCGGATCGCCCTGGAGGTCTGCCCCACCTCGAACGTGCGCACCCGGGCCGTGGCGACCCTCGACGAGCACCCGTTGCCGCGACTGGTCGAGGCGGGACTGCTGGTGACCATCAACTCCGACGACCCGCCGATGTTCGGCACCACCCTCGACGACGAGTACGCGGTGGCCGCCCGGTTGCTCGGCGTCGGGCCGGAGGGGGTCGCGGCGTTGGCCCGGGCCGCGGTGGACGCCTCGTTCCTCGACGCCGCCGGCAAGCAGCGCATCGCCGCCGAGATCGACGCGTACGTCGCGACGGCCGGGCGCTGATTCCTGAGGGGTGGGCGCGCGGCGGGAGCAGGTGTGGGGGGACCGATCTCCCGCCGCGCGCACGGCCCCACCGGTGAAGTGGGTGCGTAGTGCGCTCACCGGTGGAACTGATGGGTTCGTACCCCGATCGTCCCAGCCGCCCGGCCCACCGGCCGCGCCGTTAACCCGGATCTAAGGAAGACTTGCGCCGCCCCACAACCGGCCTCAGCGCTCGCCGGGGCGCGGCCGGGGCCAGCGGCGACCGGTGCCCTTCTGGTCCCGGCCCTCCCGCGCCATGCGACCCACCAGCCCGAACCGGTTCACCGGCCGGGGCGTCGCCTCCGGGTCGGCGAGGAGCATCACCACGCTCGCCCCGCCGAGCCGGGCCCGGTCGATGCTCACCGAGCCCTTGGCCTGCAACGCCACCCGCTTCGCGATGTCCAGCCCCAGCCCCGTGGACCCCTGGTCGCTGGTGCCGCGGCGCAGGGCCCGGTCCGGGTCGGCGATGCCCGGGCCCGCGTCGTCGACGCGGATCGCCACGTACCCGTCGCGACGGGAGACGGCGACCTCGAACGCGGTGCCCTGCGGGGTGTAGCGGAAGACGTTGCCGATCACTGCGTCCAGCGCCGCGGCCAGCTCGGCACGGGGCACCGGAGCCGGGATGCGCAACTGCGCCCCGAACACCTTGTGCGGGCGGTTCTGGTCGCCGGCGAGGGCCGACCAGAACACCATCCGGTCCCGGACCACCTCGCTCACGTCGCACGTGGCGGGCCCGGCGTCGTGGGTGACCGCCTTGCGGGTGGTCTTGATGAGGACGTCCACCTCGCCTTCGAGGGTCACGATCGCCTGCCGGATCCGCCGGATCCCGCGCCGGCGGTCCAGCTCGGCCTCGCTGAAGGTGCCGATGCTCGTGTCGTCGGACTCCAGCGCCTCGGCGTCGAGCCGCAGCGCGGTCAACGGGGTACGCAGCCGGTGCGACAGGTCGGCGACCAGCTCGTGCTCGTCGGCGCGGGCGGCGACCAGCCGCTCGGCCATCTGGTTGAACGCGTGCCCGGCCTCGGCCAGCTCCCGCGGCCCGCTCGGCTCCACCCGCGCTCCCAGGTCCCCGTCGCCGATCGCGAGCGCCCCCTGCACCAGCCCTCGGGTGGCGTCGACCGTACGGGCGGCGACCCGGTCGACCACCACGACCGCCGCGCCGACGAGGACCGCGGCGACCGCGCCGAGCAGCAGCCAGCGCCGGCCGCCGCCCTCGCCCAGGGCGGCGTCGGGCACGAAGACCTCGACCACCGCGACCCGGTCCCCGAGCACCACCGGGTCGAGGCGGACCACACCGCCGGCCACGTCGGCCACGAGGGAACGCCGGTCCGCGCGCGCCCGGTCGAGATCCTCCGGGGCGGCGCGGCCGCTGCCCGTGTCGACGTCGAGCCCGTACACCACGGGCCTGGTTGCCACGTCGCCGCCGCTGGCCGCCACCGCCCGCTCGATCACCGCCGGTTCGGTGCTGACCGCCAACGCGCCGGTGACCAGGGCGCTGCGCCGCGCCGCGTCGGCGATCGCCTCCTCCCGGGCGCGGTCGCCCAGGCTGAGCGCGAGGGGGACGAGGAAGGCGAGCGCCACCGCGGCGCACACGCCGGCCGTGAGCCGGGCCAGCGAACTCCTCAGTCCGGCGCCACCAGCCGGAAGCCGACCCCCCGCACGGTGCGCAGGTAGCGTGGCTTCGCCGCGGACTCGCCCATTTTGCGGCGCAGCCAGTAGAGGTGAACGTCGATTGTCTGATCCTCGCCGACCGATGGCTGCCGCCATACCTCCTCCAAGAGTTCCCGGCGGGACACTACCCGTCCGGGACGTGCGGCGAGATACGCCAGCAGGTCGAATTCCTTGCGGGTCAGCGCCAGCGGCTCCCCGTCGAGGTGCGCGCTGCGCTCACCCACGTCCACCCGCAGCCCGCCGACGACGTGCACCGCCGGCTGGACGGCCCGGCTGGCCCGGCCGGCGCGGCGCAGCACGGTCGTGATCCGGGCGTCGAGGTGGGCCCCGGTGAACGGTTTGACCATGTAGTCGTCGGCGCCGGCGCGCAGCAGCCGCACCACGGACTGCTCGTCGTCGCGCGCCGTGGCGATGATGATCGGCACGTCGGTGATGCCGCGCAGCATCCGCAGCGCGTCCGAGCCGTCCAGGTCGGGCAGGCCGAGGTCGAGCACCACGAGGTCGGGGGTCTCGGCGGCCACCCGGCGAAGCGCGTCCAGCGCCGTGCCGACGGCGTGCACGGCGTGCCCCCGATCGGCGAGGGATCGCAGCATCGCGCCGCGTACGACGTGGTCGTCTTCGACCAGGAGCACGGTGGCCACCCCAAGACGGTACTTGGCGTGGCAAGTTGATCGCGTTGCGGCGCACCTGGGAACCCGGCAAGCTGGTACGACGATGTCCTTCACGCTCTTCGCCGACACCCGCCTGGCGCTCGCCCGGGACAGCCTCGCCGGTCTCTCCGTCGGCGACGCGCTCGGCTCGCAGTTCTTCGTCCCGGGCCGGCACCCGGGCGACCTGGCCGCCGGGCTGCTCCCGCCGCCGCCGTGGGAGTGGACCGACGACACCGAGATGGCGTGCTCGGTGGTGGCGGAGCTGGCCGAGTCGGGCCGGGTGGACCGGGACCGGCTGGCCCTCGCGTTCGCCGAACGCGCCGAGCCCTACCGGGGCTACGGCCCGGGAGCCGTCACGATCCTGCGGCTGATCCGCACCGGCACGCCCTGGCCGGTCGCCGCCGCGTCCGCGTTCGACGGGCAGGGCTCCTGCGGCAACGGGGCGGCCATGCGGGTCGCGCCGGTCGGGGCGTACTTCGCCGACTCGACGTCCCGGGCGGCGGCCGAGGCCCGCGCGTCGGCCGAGGTGACCCACGCCCACCCCGAGGGGATCGCCGGCGCGGTCGCGGTGGCGGTGGCCGCCGCGCTGGCCGCCCGCGGCCGGCTCGACGGGGACCGGCCGGCCGCGCCCCGGCTGCTCGCCGGGGTGGCCGCCGCGCTGGACCCGGGCACCGAGGTGTACCGGCGCGTACGCCGCGCGGGCGACCTGCTCGGCCACCCGCTGCCGCGCGTGGTGGGGGTGCTCGGCAACGGCGCGCGGGTCACCGCGCAGGACACCGTCGGCTTCACCCTGTGGGTCGCCGCCACGCACCTTCACGACTACCCGGCCGCGATCCGGGACTGCGTCACGGCGGGCGGGGACGTGGACACCACGGCCGCCATCGTGGGCGGGATCGTGGCCGCGTACGCCGGCGTGGGCACCCCGGGCGGCGTACCGGCCGACTGGCTGGCCACCCGCGAACCCCTCCCACCCTGGCTCCCCTGACCGGCCCCCTCCACGTTCGGCCTGTTGATCATGAAGTTATCGCCCTCAACCTCGGCGTGTCGCGGCAACAACTTCATGATCGACGCGCGGGTCCTCCGGGGGGAGGGCGGAGTCGGGGGTGGGGGTGTCGGTCGGCGAGGGGTTGGGGGAGCGGCGGCGCCAGCGGCTCGCGAGCCAGCCGATCGCCGCGCCGCCGCCGAGGCCCGCGAGCAGGCCCGCAGCCAGCAGGGCGTCCGCGTTTCCGCCTCCCGCGTGCCCGGCCGTGCCCGCACGGTCGGTCGCGCCCGCGTCGCCGGCCGCGCCCGCGTCCCCGACGCCGGCGGGCGCGGCCGCGGCGGCGTCTCCCGGCGCCGCACCGGCACCGACCGACCCGCCGGCCGGAGCGCCGCCGTGACCCCCGTGCCCGGCCGACCCGCCGGCCGGGGCGCCGCCGTGACCCGCGTGCCCGGCCGGCCCACCCGCCGCGGCCGGGTCGGCCGGCAGCAGGGTGAGCACGGGGGCCGGGTGCGACCCGGCCGCTCCGGCCCAGCGCACCACGGTGCCGTCGGCGTACGTCTGGACCACCGGGAAGGCGAGCCGGTCGGTACGGGGTAGCGGCCCCATGGACAGCGGCAGCCGGGCCGGCCCGGCGGTGTCCTCGCCGACCCGGATCCAGGTCACCGCGGTGGTGACCGTGCTCACCCCGGACGAGTGCATACCGGCCACCGGCTCGTCGAGCGTGCGGGAGCTGATCCGCGGGGCCCAGCCGGGCACCGACATCGGGTACACCTCGGCGATCGGGGCGTCCGCCGGCAGTTGGATCTCGATCTGGCGGGTGCGGGTGCCGGGTCGCTCCTCGGGCACCACGAACTCCAGCCGCACCGCGTCGCCCTGCCGGGCCTGGCCCGGCGTGGTCGTCACCTCCGCGGCGTACGCGGCGCCGGGCCCGCTCAGCACCGCGACGCCCACCAGGGCGGCGAGCGCCCCGGCCCGGCGTCGACGGTTCCCTCGGGTCATCGCCATGTCGCTCCCCATCCGTGTCCACGGGGCCGGCACCGGTCTCCGGCCACACCCGGTAGTTCGGCCGGCGGACGCGAAAGGTTCAACGGTGACGGGGGCGCGTTCCGCGGCTGAGGCGTCGGCGGTCGGGGCGGACGGGGCGACCGATAGCATCGGCGGGGGCCGTACCGGCCCGTTCGTGCCGTCTGCTGTGAGGAGTCACCGTGTCCGCACCCCGTACCCCCGCCGTGGCCGACCCCGTCGTCGTCGCCGCCGGGACGACGGCGGCCGACGCGGTGGCCGCGGCGGAGCTGCCCCTGGCCGGCCCCAAGGCGATCGTGGTGGTCCGCGACGGGGACGGCCAGCTGCACGACCTGGACTGGCGGCCGGCGACCGACGCCGAGGTGGAGCCGGTCAGCATCGACTCGCCGGACGGGCTGAACGTGCTGCGCCACTCCACCGCGCACGTGCTCGCCCAGGCCGTGCAGGACGTCTTCCCGGAGGCCAAGCTCGGCATCGGCCCGCCCATCGAGAACGGCTTCTACTACGACTTCGCCGTCGACAAGCCGTTCCAGCCGGACGACCTCGCGAAGCTCGAGAAGCGGATGCAGGAGATCATCAAGTCCGGGCAGCGGTTCCGGCGCCGCCGGTTCGGCAGCCTCGACGAGGCCCGGGCCGAGCTGGCCGCCGAGCCGTTCAAGCTGGAGCTGATCGACATCAAGGGGGAGGGGCTGGACTCCTCCGAGGTGATGGAGGTCGGCGGTGGCGAGCTGACGATCTACGACAACCTCGCCGCCAACGAGGAGAAGGTCTGCTGGTCGGACCTGTGCCGCGGCCCGCACCTGCCGAACACCCGGCTCATCGGGGCGTTCAAGCTCATGCGCTCGGCCGCCGCGTACTGGCGGGGGTCGGAGAAGAACCCGCAGCTGCAGCGGGTGTACGGCACCGCCTGGCCGACCCGCGACGAGCTCAAGGCGTACCTGAAGCTCCTGGAGGAGGCCGCCCGGCGCGACCACCGCAAGCTCGGCGCGGACCTCGACCTGTTCAGCTTCCCCGACGAGATCGGCTCGGGTCTCGCGGTGTTCCACCCCAAGGGCGGGATCATCCGGCGGGAGATGGAGAACTACTCCCGCCGCCGGCACGAGGACGCGGGCTACGAGTTCGTCAACACCCCGCACATCACGAAGGCCCACCTCTTCGAGACCTCCGGCCACCTGCCGTACTACGCGGACACCATGTTCCCGCCCATGCAGCTGGAGGGCGCGGACTACTACCTCAAGGCCATGAACTGCCCGATGCACAACCTGATCTTCAAGGCGCGCGGGCGGTCCTACCGGGAGTTGCCGCTGCGGCTGTTCGAGTTCGGCACGGTCTACCGGTACGAGAAGTCCGGCGTGGTGCACGGCCTGACCCGGGTACGCGGGCTCACCCAGGACGACTCGCACATCTACTGCACCCGCGAGCAGATGCCCGGTGAGCTGAGCACCCTGCTGACCTTCGTGCTGGACCTGCTGCGCGACTACGGCCTGGACGACTTCTACCTGGAGCTGTCCACCCGGGACGACTCGCCGAAGTTCATCGGCAGCGACGAGGACTGGGCGGAGGCCACCGAGGCGCTGCGCACGGCGGCCGAGCAGTCCGGCCTGGAGCTGGTGCCCGACCCGGGCGGCGCGGCCTTCTACGGGCCGAAGATCTCGGTGCAGGCCAAGGACGCCATCGGCCGGACCTGGCAGATGTCCACCATCCAGGTCGACTTCAACCAGCCGGAGCGGTTCGGGCTCGAGTACCAGGCCGCCGACGGCACCCGCCAGCGGCCAGTGATGATCCACCGGGCGCTCTTCGGGTCGATCGAGCGCTTCTTCGGGGTGCTCACCGAGCACTACGCGGGCGCGTTCCCGGCCTGGCTCGCCCCCGTGCAGGTCGTGGGCATCCCGATCCGCGAGGACCACACCGACTACCTGCACGGCTTCGTGGCCGCGCTGCGGGCCGAGGGCATCCGCGCCCAGGTCGACGCCGGCGACGACCGCATGCAGAAGAAGATCCGTACGGCGCAGCAGCAGAAAATCCCGTTCATGGTGATCGCCGGTGACGACGACGTGGCCGCCGGCACCGTGTCGTTCCGCTACCGAGACGGGTCCCAGCGCAACGGGGTACCGATCCCGGAGGCGGTGTCCCACATCCTCGACGTGGTCGGCTCCCGCACGAACTCGGGCCCGTCCGCCGCCGCCGAGTAGCCGACCGGCGGTCGCGGTCGCGGCCGTGCGGTCGTGGTCGCGAGCCCGGTCGCGGCCGCGCGGTCGTGGTCGCGCCGTCGTGGTCGCGCGGCCATGATCACGCACGATCGATGAAGTAGTGGCCTCCCCGAGGCGGGGAGGCCACTACTTCCATGTCCGGGCACGATCTCCGGCGACGGGCCGGCGGTGCGCGTCAGATCCCGCAGTTCGGCGCGGACCAGGTCCGGGTCGACTTGTGCGCCACGTGGGTGTGGTCGTTGTGGTCGGGGTAGCCGGGGCCGAGGATCTCGTTGAAGCCGTGGTTGCGGGCCTGCTGGGCGAGCCGGCACAGCGAGTGCGGCCCGGCGCCGAGGTCGACGGCGTCGCCGTAGAGGTGCCGGCTGGTCGACGACCCGCCGACCGCGTTGTTGCACGCGTAGCTGCGGAACGCACTGGTCACGACGATCTGCTGGTCGCCGAGCGCGTGCCGCATGGCCTGGAGCTTCCACATGGCCACGCGGGCGTTGTACTTGGCCGTGCTGGCCGACACCGCACCACCCGACCAGTCGCTGTTGCAGTCGTTGAGTTCGGCGTAGCTGAAGTTGACCGGGGTGCAGTCGTCGTCCTGCAGGGCGTAGATCTTGTTGAAGGTCTGCGGTCCGGCGATGCCGTCGGCCGAGAGGCCGTACGCCTGCTGGAAGCGCTGCACCGCGGCGCGGGTGGCCGGGCCGTACGCGCCGTCAATGGTGAGGACGGCGCCGTAGCCCGGGTAGCCGGAGACGCGGATCTGCAGCTGCCGGACGTCGTCACCGGACATCCCCTCGGACAGGGTGCGTCCCCAGGTGTAACAGCCGTCGGCGTGTGCCGCGCTGGTGGTGACGGTGACGCCGACCACGGTGCTGACGACGGTCAGTGCCATGGCGGCGAGAAAGGTGCCGATACGTCGGATCACGGGAGTCCTCCATCGACTCATGGAAGTACATGAATGAATGGAAGTTTCAGTGCTGGGTGTTGGATCGTCAACAACTTCCATTTGACGCGTTGCTGAACAGCCGACATTCCGGTCGTGGGAACTGCGCGGGCCTCGCGTGTGTCCCGCGCGGGTTTCGCGGGGGACGGGCGCCGGGTGGCAGCGGGCGGCGTCTCGGCGGCGGTCCGTAGGATCGCCTGCGTGAGTGGGGTGGAACGGCACACGGACAGCGACGGGATGGCCGACGGCCTCGAGCGGCTCTGGACGCCGCACCGGATGACGTACATCTCGGGCGAGGACCGCCCCGCCGAGGGGTACGAGAAGCCGACCGGCTGCCCGTTCTGCCGGGCGCCGCAGCTCCCGCCCGGGGAGAGTCTCGTCGTGGCGCGCGGCGAGCGCGTCTACGCGGTGCTCAACCTCTACCCGTACAACCCGGGCCACCTGCTGGTGTGCCCGTACCGGCACGTGGCCGACTACACCGAGCTGGACGAGCCCGAGACCGCGGAGCTGGCCGCGTTCACCCAGACCGCGATGCGGGTCATCCGCAAGGTCAGCAGCGCCCACGGCTTCAACCTCGGGATGAACCAGGGCGGAGTGGCCGGCGCGGGCATCGCCGCCCACCTGCACCAGCATGTGGTGCCGCGCTGGGGCGGCGACGCCAACTTCATGCCGGTGATCGGGCGGACCAAGGTGCTCCCGCAGCTGCTCGGCGACACCCGCGACCTGTTCGCGAGCGCCTGGCCGTCCTGAGGGCGGAGGCCCGGGTGGCGCTCGCGGGCGTCACGGCTTCCGGGGGTGGCGTGGCGCGGCGTCCGACCCGGTCTCGCGGCGTCGGCATCGCACGGCGGCCGGCGGTGGCGGGGCGTCTCGTCCGACCCGGCCGAGCGGTGTCGGCGTCGGCATCGCACGGCGGCCGGCGGTGGCGGGGCGTCTCGTCCGACCCGGCCGAGCGGTGTCGGCGTCGGCATCGCATGGCGGCCGGCGTCGGTGGATCAGGTCGCGCGCAGCGCCGCGACCAGCTCCGGCCAGCTCGCGACTTGGTGTACGCCGGGCAGCTGCGCGCGGTGCGCCGCGACCTCGGCGGGCCGGCCGCGGAACAGGTAGCGGTGCGGCACCGTCTCCAGGTAGCCGAGCACCTCGAGCCGGTCGTCGACGAAGTGGGTCAGCCCGAGTCGCCGGGCGATGGGCGCCTTCGCCGGGCGGGTGCGGCAGAAGTGCACGCGATCCGCCGGTGCGCCGGTGCGGGTGTGGAAGTCGTGGTGGGCGAGCCACTCGCGGGTCCGCCGCTCGGTGTCCTCGCCGCACTTGCTGACCAGGTGCACCTCGTCCATCTCGGCGCAGAGCGTCGCGAGTGCGTCGAAGGCTCCCGCGACCGCCGGCGTACGCAGGTAGTGGTCGCCGAAGAACGACGTGTCCGCGTCGTCGTCGCTCGGCTCGATGATCACGCCGCCGATGTCCACCCCGAGCCGCCGCATGCGCCGATCATGCCGCACCAACCCCCGTCCCGCGCCACTCCCGCCCCGACCCCGGTGATCATGAAGTTATTGCTCGATTACACGGCGTGTCGCGGCAATAACTTCATGATCACCGGGGTCGGCAGGGCGCGGAAGTCCCGGTGCGGTTTTGTTGCGGTTGAGCGGACTCGAGGTGGCAGGATCGGCCGGTGGTTGTCACGACGCGGACGTTGGGACGCAGCGGCATCGAGGTGAGCGCCCTGGGCATGGGGTGCTGGGCGATCGGTGGTCCGTGGGCTGAGGGGAGCCAGCCCCTGGGCTGGGGCGCCGTGGACGACGACGAGTCCGTGCGGGCCGTCCGGCGTGCGCTCGACCTCGGCGTCACGCTGTTCGACACGGCCGACACGTACGGGGCGGGCCACAGCGAACGGATCATCGGCCGCGCCCTCGCGGGCCGACGGAACGAGGCCGTCATCGCCACCAAGTGGGGCTACACCTTCGACGAGGCGACGCGGCAGGCCACCGGCGAGGACGCCTCACCGGCGTACCTGCGCCGGGCCGTCACCGCCTCGCTGCGCCGGCTGGACACCGACTGGATCGACCTGTACCAGCTGCACCTCGCCGACCTGCCGCTGTCGCGGGCCGAGGCGCTGATCGGCACGCTGGAGGAGTTGGTCGCCGAGGGGCTGATCCGGGCGTACGGCTGGAGCACCGACCGCCCCGACCGGGCCGCCGCGTTCGGCCACGGGGCCCCGGGCGCGACCGCCGTGCAGCACGCGCTGTCCGTGCTGCGCGACGCGCCCGAGCTGCTCGCCGTGTGCGAGAAGTACGACCTGGCCAGCGTCAACCGGGGGCCGCTGGGCATGGGCCTGCTGACCGGCAAGTACACCGCGGACTCCACGCTGCCCCGCGACGACGTACGCGGGCTAGCGCCGGGCTGGCTGGAGTGGTTCCGTGGGGGCCGTCCGGCGCCGGAGTGGCTGCGCCGGGTGGCCGCCGTACGCGAGGCGCTGACCGGCGACGGGCGCACCCTGGCCCAGGGCGCGCTGGGCTGGATCTGGGCGCGCAGCGGGCGGACGATCCCGATCCCCGGGTGCCGGACCGTCGCCCAGGTGGAGGAGAACGCCGCCGCCCTGCGGCGCGGCCCGCTGGGCCCGGACCAGTTCGCCGAGGTCGAACGCCAACTCGCTGCCCTACGCAGCGCGGCGCTGCGCGACGCCGACCACCCGCGCTGGCCCCGCCCCACCGTGCCCGCGACCCACCCCTGACAGCCCCCGCGCCCCTGAGATGTCCCGCCTGCCCCCGCCCAGGAACCGCGCGATCGTTGGCGAAGACCATGTCGAGCAGCCGCCCCTCGCCCAGCCGCGCTCCCGGCCCCGCCCCCGCCCGCGATCATGCAGTTGTGGTGCCCCCCAAACCCGGCGAAAGCGGTGACTCCAGGCACCACAACTGCATGATCGGCGGGGAGGCCCCGCGGGGATCCGGTGCCGGGAAGCCGCTGTCGGAAGCCCACACCCCAGGCCCGCCCACCGTGCCCGAAACACACCCCCCGACAGGAACACGCCCGCACTCCGGCGCCTCTCGCCCGCGATCATGCAGTTGTGGTGCCCCGCAAACCTGGCGAAAGCGGAGAGCTCGGGCACCACAACTGCATGATCGGCGGGGAGGTCGGGCTCGGCGGGGAGGTCGGGCTCGGCGGGGAGGTCTGGCGCGCGGGGGCGGGCGTCGTAGACCCGC
Source organism: Micromonospora costi (assembly GCF_003626655.1). GTDB lineage: Bacteria > Actinomycetota > Actinomycetes > Mycobacteriales > Micromonosporaceae > Micromonospora > Micromonospora costi. Next base: position 192,404 of record NZ_RBAN01000001.1, on the reverse strand, counting down.
GCGGGGGTCAGGTTGCGGTGTGTTCCTTGCGGGCCTGGTCGGCGAGGTGTGGGGGCATCGGGTCGTAGCGGACGAAGGTACGCCGGAAGGTGCCGGTGCCGGCAGTCATCGACCGCAGCTCCACGGCGTAGCGGAGCAGTTCGGTGGCGGGCACCTCGGCGCGGACCAGGGTCCGTCCCTCGCCGTCCGGGTCCGGCTCGGTGCCCAGCACCCGCCCTCGCCGCCCCGACAGGTCGCCCATCACGGCGCCGACCGCGCTGTCCGGTACGCGGATGGTCACCTCGTCGACGGGTTCCAGCAGCGTCGGCTGGCCCTTCTCGGCCGCGTCCCGCAGTGCGAGCGCGCCGGCGGTCTGGAAGGCGGCGTCGGAGGAGTCGACGCTGTGCGCCTTGCCGTCGTAGAGCGTCACCCGCAGGTCCACCACCGGGTATCCGGCGACGAGGCCGCGCTCCATCTGCGCCCGGACGCCCTTCTCGACCGACGGGATGTAGTTGTGCGGCACCGCGCCGCCGACCACCCGGTCGACGAACTCGAAGCCGCCGCCGCGGGGCAGTGGCTCGACCTCGATGTCGCAGACGGCGTACTGGCCGTGGCCGCCGGACTGCTTGACGTGCCGGCCGTGCCCCTTCGCGCCGCTGGTGAACGTCTCCCGCAGCGCCACCCGTACGGGCTCGGTCTCCAGTTCGACGCCGCCGGCGCGCAGCCGGTCCAGCACCACGTCGGCGTGCGCCTCGCCCATGCACCACAGGACCAGCTGGTGGGTCTCGGCGTTGCGTTCCAGTCGCAGGGTCGGGTCGCCGGCCACCAGCCGCGCCAGGTTGCGGGCCAGGGCGTCCTCGTCCGACCGGGACTTCGCCACGATCGCCACGGGCAGCAGCGGCTCGGGCATCTCCCACGGCGCGATGAGCAGCGGTTCGTCCTTGGCGGAGATGGTGTCGCCGGTCTCGGCGCTGCCCGACTTGGTGATCGCGCAGATGTCGCCCGCCACGCACGACGACACCTCGCGCAGGGTCGCGCCGAGCGGGGTGTAGATGTGCCCGACCCGCTCGTCGGCGTCGTGGTCGGGGTGCCCGCGTTCGGCCATGCCGTGCCCGGAGACGTGCACGGTCTGTTCCGGGCTCAGCGTGCCGGAGAAGACGCGGACCAGGGACACCCGCCCCACGTGCCGGTCGATGGTGGTCTTGACCACCTCGGCGACGAGCGGGCCGGCCGGGTCGCAGGTCAGCGGCGGGCGGGGGGAGCCGTCCACCCCGCTGACCGCGGGCAGCTCGTGCTCCAGCGGCGACGGGAACGCGGCGGTGAGCACCTCCAGCAGCGCGTCCAGCCCGACGCCGGTCTCGGCGCAGACCGGCACCACCGGGTAGAAGTGGCCGCGGGCCACGGCCTTCTCCAGGTCGTCGATGAGTACGTCCGTGCCGATCTCCTCGCCACCGAGGTAGCGGTCCATCAGCGACTCGTCCTCGCTCTCGGCGATGATCCCCTCGATCAGCTCGTTGCGGGACTCGGCGATCGCGGGCAGGTGCTCCGGGTCCGGCTCACGGACGTCGGCGGGCAGCCCGTTGCTGTAGTCGAAGACGCGCCGGGTGATGAGGCCGAGCAGGCCGACGGTGGAGACGCCGTCGTCGCCGAGCATCGGCAGGTAGAGCGGGAGTACGTTGTCGCCGAAGACCCGCTGGCACAGCGCCACGGCCTCGTCGAAGTCGGCGCGCGGGTGGTCCAGCCGGGAGACCGCGACGGCCCGGGGCATGTCGACGGCGGCGCACTCCTCCCAGAGCGCGGCGGTGGCCGCGTCCATCCCGTCGGCGGCGGAGACGACGAACAGCGCGGCGTCGGCGGCGCGCAGCCCGGCGCGCAGCTCGCCCACGAAGTCCGCGTAACCGGGGGTGTCCAGAAGGTTGACCTTGATGCCGTCGTGCAGCAGCGGCGCGCAGGCCAGGCTCACCGACCGCTGCTGCCGTACGGCGGCGGGGTCGTGGTCGCACACCGTGGTGCCGTCGGTGACCGTGCCGGCGCGGCCGATCGTGCCGCTGGCCGTGAGCAGCGCCTCGACCAGGGTCGTCTTGCCCACGCCGGAGTGCCCGACGAGCACCACGTTGCGAACCCTGCCGGGCTCGGTCACCACCGGCGCGACGCCGGTGACACCCTTCTCCTGACTTTTCTGCGCCATCGGGCGCACCTCCCTCAGCCGGTGGTGGTGGCGACCGCCGCGCGTGACGGGGTGCGGCCCGGGGCGAGTGCGCGGCGATATCCTCCGGTGGTCTGCTGCACAGCGGGAACTGGACGGTCGGGCGGGTGACCTGGGTCACCTTCCTGACCCGATCTCACACCCGTTGCCGGGCGGGCACAAGCCTCCGCGGCGGCCGTGCCCTGACCGGCCGTATCGCCGCACCTCGGTGGACCGTTATCGTGGGACCGCCATGGCGAAGATCTTCCAAGTGTCGGCCCGCGCGGGGATGACCCGCGTCGTCGAGCCGCTCGCACGCGGCCTGCTCCGGGCGGGCGTCACCCCCAACGCGGTCACCGTGACCGGCACCGTCGGCGTGCTGGTCGGCGCGCTCGGCTTCGGCGCCCGCGGTCACCTGGTCGCCGGCGCGCTGATCGTCACGGTCTTCGCGCTCACCGACCTCCTCGACGGCACGATGGCCCGGATGAGCGGCGGCTCCACCCGGTTCGGCGCGTTCCTCGACTCGAGCATGGACCGGATCGCCGACAGCGCCGTGTTCGGCGCGGTCGCGTACTGGCTGGCCACCCAGGGTGAGCACGCCGGCGTGGCCGCGGCGCTGCTCTGTCTGGCCGCCGGCAGCGTGGTCTCGTACGTGAAGGCCCGCGCCGAGGGCCTCGGCATGACCGCCAACGTGGGCATCGCCGAACGCACCGAGCGGCTGCTGATCGTGGGGGTCGGCGGCCTGCTCACCGGCCTGGGCGTCGACCCGGCCCTGCAGATCGCGCTCTGGCTGCTCGCGGCCGTGTCGATCTTCACGGTCGGGCAGCGCATGACGCACGTCTACCGGCAGGCGCGGCAGGTCCCCACACCGGGCGGAAACGGGTGAATCTCACCGAGCTCGGCTACGTCGCCGGCTGGCGGGTGGTGCGCGCGCTGCCGCGGCCCGTCGTGGCCGCGGCGTTCCGGGCCGGTGCGGATCGCGTCCACCGGCGAGGCGGCGGCGCCACGGACCGGCTGCGGGCGAACCTGCGCCGGGTGGTCGGGCCCGACATGCCGGACGCCGAGCTGGACGACCTCGTCCGTCGGGGCCTGCGCTCGTACGCCCGGTACTGGATGGAGGCGTTCCGACTGCCCTCGCTCAGCCGCGAGCAGATCCTCGCCACCTTCCGGCTCGACGGCGAGGAGGAGCTGGCGGCGGCCGTGGCGTCCGGCCGGGGCGCGGTGATCGCGCTTCCGCACGCCGGCAACTGGGACGCCGCGGGGGCGTGGGTGGCCGCCAACGGCTGGCCGATCACCACGGTCGCCGAGCGGCTGCCGGAGGGCATGTTCGAGCGTTTCGTCGCCTTCCGGGAGGGTCTCGGCATGGAGATCCTGCCCAACCGCGGCGGCCCACGGCCAGCGTTCGACGTGCTCGTCGACCGGCTGCGGGCCGGTGCCGTGGTGCCGTTGCTGGCCGACCGGGATCTCTCCGCCCGCGGTGTCGAGGTGGACTTCTTCGGCTCCCGGACCCGGATGCCGGCCGGGCCGGCCCTGCTGGCCCTGCGCACCCGCGCGCCCCTCTACGTGGCCTCCCTGTGGTTCGAACCGGACCGGGCGTGCGCGGCCATCGAGGGCCCGCTGCCGGTGCCTGGCCCCGACGAGGGGCCGCTCGACCAGCGCGTCCGGGCGCTCACCCAGCGGATCGCCGACGAGCTGGCGGTGGGCGTCGCCCGGCACCCGGAGGACTGGCACATGCTGCAACGGATGTGGCTCGACCAGCGCCGCACCACGAACGCGGACAGAGGGCGATGACGTGCGGATCGGCATCGTGTGCCCGTACTCCTTCGACGTCCCGGGCGGGGTGCAGAACCACGTCATGGACCTCGCCGAGGCGCTGATCGCGCTCGGCCACGAGGTCAGCGTGCTCGCCCCGGCCGACGAGGACTCCCCGCTGCCGCCGTACGTGGTGCCGGCCGGCCGGGCCGTCCCCCTTCCGTACAACGGCTCGGTGGCGCGCATCGCGTTCGGGCCCGTCTCCACCGCGCGGGTCCGCCGGTGGATCACCCGCGGCGACTTCGACGTGCTGCACGTCCACGAGCCGCTGACGCTGAGCCTGTCCCTGCTCGCCGTCCTGTCCGCGCGCGGGCCGGTGGTCGCCACCTTCCACACCGCCATCACCCGGTCCCGGGCCCTGGCCGCCGCCCAGGGCGTGCTCCAGATCGTGCTGGAACGCATCACCGCCCGGATCGCGGTGAGCGCGCTGGCCCGCAAGGTGCAGGTCGAGCACCTGGACGGCGGCGCCGTCGAGATCCCGAACGGGGTGGCGGTCGCCAAGTTCGCCGACGCCGAGCCGCTGCCCGGCTGGCCCGGGGAGTGCGGCCCGGGCACCGGCGGAACCCTCGGTTTCCTGGGCCGGTTCACCGAGCCCCGCAAGGGTTTCCCGGTGCTCCGCGACGCGTTCGTCGCGCTGGCGCCGCGCCGCCCCGGGCTGCGGCTGCTCGTGGCCGGGCCCGGCGAGCCGGACGAGTTGTTCGACCAGTTCCCGGCCGCGCTGCGCGACCGGGTCACCTTCCTGGGCCTCGTGTCCGAGCCGGACAAGGCGCGCATGCTGCGCAGCGTCCACCTCTACGTGGCGCCCAACACCGGCGGCGAGTCGTTCGGCATGATCCTCACCGAGGCGCTGGCCGCCGGTACCACCGTGGTCGCGAGCGACCTCGACGCGTTCCGCCGCGTGCTCGACGGCGGTCGGGCGGGGCGGCTCTTCCCCACAGGGAACGCGGCGGCGCTGGGCGACGCGCTGGTCGAGCTGCTCGACGACGCGCCCGCGCGCGCCGTGCTGACCGCCAGCGGCGACCAGGTGGTGGCGAGCTTCGACTGGCCGGTGGTCGCGCGGCGGGTGCTCGAGGTGTACGCGGCGGCGATCGAGGCCACCGACGGGCGGGTCATCGACGAGGAGTGGGTGGGGCTGGGCTGAACCGGCGCCCGCCCACCGGCGGGTGCGGGACGAGGGCCACGAGGCATCGACGTGAGCGAGCGCGCGTCGGCCGGGCCCCGCGGGACGGGAACGGAGCAGCACTACGATGCCGGGCATGTGGTGGGCGGTGGGCGCGGCCGTGGCCGTCGGGCTGGTCTCGGCGTACCTCGTCTGGACCGCCGGCCGGGTGCAGCGGCTGCAGGACCGCGCGGAGCTCGCGGCCCGCGCGCTCGACGCGCACCTGCTGCGGCGCGCGGCGGCCGCCGCCGTGCTGGCCGAGCGCCGCTACGGCGTCGAGCTGTACGCGGCGGCGCGGATCGCGCTCGACGCCCGCCCGGACGAGCGCGAGGCCGCCGAGAACGACCTGACCCGGCAGCTGCGCGCCGTGCAGCTGGACCCGACCGACCCGGACTGCGAGGCGGTCATCGCGGCCAGCCGCCGGCTCGCGCTGGCCCGGCAGGTGCACACCGACCTGGTGCGGGACGCGCGGGCGGCGCGCGGCCGTCCGCTGGTACGCCTGCTGCGGATGGGGCGGGGCCGGGAGTGGCCCCGCTACTTCGACATCGACGATCCCACCCTGAGCGCACCGGCGGACGTGCCCACCGGCTGAGTACGCCGCGCTCGCCGCCGGACCGGACCGCCTGAGCTGGTGGGACGCCCCGGCTGACGACGGGTGACCCCTCCGCGCCCCATGCCTGAGGCAGCTCGACAGCGCCTACACGACTGGGTCACCGCCCGAGGTGATCGACTCCGGTTCCCGGAAGTCGCGGTGTTCCGCGCGTCCCGATAGCGCGATTTCGGCGATCTGGTGTCGATCACGTCCGGCGTCCGGTTCCGGCCCTGATGGGCGCCCCCGGGCGCGGGCCGTCCAGGGACGCGGTGACGGCCCGCACAGTCCAGGCCACCGGGGGTCTGATTGGCTGTCGGAACGGCGTTGCAGCGGACGTAGCATTTCGCCGTCACCTCCCGAGCACGCCTGAGGAGCGATGTCCCGTGCCCGAAACCGCCTCCGAGACCAGCAGCACCAGCCCGGTCGTCGGCACCGCGCGCGTCAAGCGCGGCATGGCCGAGATGCTCAAGGGCGGCGTGATCATGGACGTGGTCACCCCCGAACAGGCCAAGATCGCCGAGGACGCCGGCGCGGTCGCCGTCATGGCGCTGGAGCGCGTCCCCGCGGACATCCGCGCCCAGGGCGGCGTGTCCCGGATGAGCGACCCGGACATGATCGACGGCATCATCAACGCGGTCTCCATCCCGGTGATGGCCAAGGCCCGCATCGGCCACTTCGTGGAGGCGCAGATCCTCCAGTCGCTCGGCGTCGACTACGTCGACGAGTCCGAGGTGCTCACCCCCGCCGACTACGAGAACCACATCGACAAGTGGGCGTTCACGGTCCCGTTCGTGTGCGGCGCCACCAACCTGGGTGAGGCGCTGCGCCGGATCACCGAGGGCGCGGCCATGATCCGCTCCAAGGGCGAGGCCGGCACGGGCGACGTCTCCAACGCGACCACCCACATGCGGAAGATCCGCCAGGAGATCCGCCGGCTCCAGTCGCTGCCCACCGACGAGCTGTACGTCGCGGCCAAGGAGCTCCAGGCGCCGTACGAGCTGGTCCGGGAGGTCGCCGAGACCGGGAAGCTGCCGGTGGTGCTCTTCACCGCCGGCGGGATCGCCACCCCGGCCGACGCCGCCATGATGATGCAGCTTGGCGCCGAGGGCGTGTTCGTCGGCTCCGGCATCTTCAAGTCCGGCAACCCGGCCCAGCGCGCCGCCGCGATCGTCAAGGCGACGACGTTCCACGACGACCCGGACGTGCTCGCGAAGGTCTCGCGGGGCCTCGGCGAGGCGATGGTCGGCATCAACGTCGACGAGATTCCGCAGCCGCACCGCCTGGCCGAGCGCGGCTGGTGACCGCGGCCACGCCGGCCGGGACCGGGGAGGGACGGACGTGACCAGCGGGACGCCAGTGATCGGGGTGCTCGCCCTCCAGGGCGACGTGCGCGAGCACGTCGCGGCCCTGGCAGCCGCGGGGGCGGACGCCCGCCCGGTCCGGCGTACGCGGGAACTGGACGCCGTCGACGGCCTGGTCATCCCGGGCGGGGAGTCCACGACGATCAGCAAGCTGGTCGACATCTTCGAGCTGCGCGAGCCGATCGACAAGCGGATCGCCGGCGGGATGCCGGTCTACGGCTCCTGCGCCGGCATGATCATGCTGGCCACCGAGGTGCTCGACGGGCGCCCCGACCAGCGCGGGTTCGACGGCATCGCGATGACCGTCCGGCGCAACGCGTTCGGCCGCCAGGTCGACTCGTTCGAGGCTCCCGTGTCGATCACCGGCGTGGAGGGGGAGCCGTTCCACGCGGTGTTCATCCGGGCGCCCTGGGTCGAGCGGGTCGGCGACGGCGTCGAGGTGCTGGGCCAGGTCGGCGACGGCCCGGCAGCCGGGCGGATCGTGGCGGTGCGGCAGGGCAACCTGCTGGCCACCTCGTTCCACCCGGAGCTGACCGGCGACCGCCGGCTGCACGCCTACTTCGTGGACCTGGTCCGCTCCGCCACCTGACGGCTCAAGGCCACACGGGTGAATTCCCCGGGGCGGCGGGGCATGTTTTCCGGCCGGCGGGCGTTGTCTCCAGGGTGCGCCCGGAAGCCCGGCGCGGTCCCCGGCGGTGACCGGGTGTGACATGTCGGGGCGCGGGCTCGGTAGGATTGCCGCGGTTCGGCAGGACCATCGCCCGCGTGGCGTTTCCCGCGGGAGCCGACCGGCCGCCGGATCGCTGGATACGGCAACGACCGCCGCATGTGGCAGAGATCGGCGTGGCAGTCGACGCAGGCGTGGGAACGACAGACGGAGGTAGCAGATGTCCGGCCACTCAAAGTGGGCGACCACCAAGCACAAGAAGGCCGTCATCGACGCCAAGCGCGGCAAGATGTTCGCCAAGCTGATCAAGAACGTCGAGGTGGCGGCCCGGACCGGCGGCGGTGACCCGGCGGGCAACCCGACCCTCTACGACGCCATCCAGAAGGCGAAGAAGAACTCGGTCCCCAACGACAACATCGACCGCGCGGTCAAGCGGGGCTCCGGCCTGGAGGCCGGCGGCGCCGACTACCAGACGATCATGTACGAGGGGTACGGCCCGAACGGCGTCGCCCTGCTCATCGAGTGCCTCACAGACAACCGCAACCGCGCCGCGACCGAGGTGCGGACGGCGCTGACCCGCAACGGCGGCTCGTTCGCCGACGCCGGCTCGGTGTCGTACATGTTCTCCCGCAAGGGCGTGGTGATCGTCCCCAAGACGGGGACCACCGAGGACGACGTCATGATGGCCGTCCTCGACGCGGGCGCCGAGGAGGTCAACGACCTCGGTGAGGCGTTCGAGGTGGTCTCGGAGCCGACCGACCTGATCGCGGTGCGCACCGCCCTGCAGGACGCCGGCATCGAGTACGAGTCGGCCGAGTCCTCGCTGATCCCGAGCGTCAACGTCCCGCTGGACGAGGAGGGCGCTCGCAAGATCTTCAAGCTGATCGACGTCCTGGAGGACTGCGACGACGTGCAGAACGTCTACGCGAACTTCGACGTCAGCGACGAGGTGATGGCCGCGGTCGGCTGACCGCGGCCGGTCGTACCCCGCCCACCGTCGGCTCCCGGTGCTCCCACCGGGGGCCGACAGTCGTCTCAGGCGGGTCCGCCGGCCAGGCTCGGGAACGGGTAGTCGAGATCGAACGGCTCGTTCGTCCGCAGGTCGCGGTAGACCCACTGCCGCGGGCCCACCTGCTCCGCCGTCGATCCCCGGGTCCAGCCGCGCGCCTCGCCGTACGTCACGGCAACCCCACCGAAGTTGTCGCCGAACCAGAGTTCCAGGCGGTGCCGGTCCGGCCCGACGTCCCGCTGCTGGACGTCCTGCACCACCATGCCGCCCGGCCCGCTGCCCTGGTAGGACTCCCGGAAGCGCTGGTAGGGCGCGAGGTCGCCGGGGAGCCGTTCGAACTCGGCGGCCGAGAGGACGAACGCCGCGAACTCGCGGATGCTGCCGGGTGACTTGAACGGGTATTCGGTGACCAGTGTGAAGGTGGCCCGTTCCGGCTCGTAGACGTAGGAGAAGACGAGGGCCTCCATGATGTGGCCGAGTGCCGCTCCGGGGTCCCGCATCGGTTCCACGCTCTCTCCTTACGGATAAGGGCCTTCGTAGACGATGTGTGTCTTCTCGGCGAACAGCGGATCGTCCCTGTCCACGATCTGGCCGTCCTGATCGAGGAAGAGGTTATCCGCCGGGCTGTCGCCCGACTGGGACGACTGCCACCGGAGGTAGCCGTTGGCCTGGCGGCTCCACTGGCTGTTGCTCGGGTTGTCGCCGGTCGGGCGCATGAAGCGCAGCCGCTCGACACCGTTCTCGTCCTTCCAGATGAAGCCCTCGTTGTTGCGGGTCGGCGTCTCCGTCCAGTTCCGGGGGCGTTGCTTCCGCAGGGAGCCGATGGAGATTCCGCGCAGGGACCGGACGGGGAAGGGCGTGGCGCCGGGGTGGCGCAGCCGGTTGCGGGGCAGGTTGAGGTTGGTGAGGTCCTGGCCCGGGCGGAGCAGGTCGCCGATCGGGCCGAAGACACCCCGGGCGAAGCCGCCGCGGCCCTGGCGGCGGAGCCGGCGCAGCTTCCCCTTACCCATTGAGCACCGCGTCCACGGCGAGGCCGAGCAACTGGTCGATCACCAGGGAGGTGATCATCTTGAAGATCGGGATCTCGGCCAGCGACGCGCCGAACGTCGGCCCGGCGGTGGCGATCGCCTGCGCGATCTGGATCGCCAGCAGGACCAGTTGCACGATCACATTGATCTTGAGGACGAGGACGACCCCGGCGGTCAGGAACAGTCCCACCGCGACGCCCTGCGCGGCGGTGACGCCGTCGGAGAGGTTCGCGACCGGCGCCTCCGGCCCGCTCCACCGCTGCTGGAACGCGTCGATCGCCTGGCCCGAGTTGCCGTTCCAGACGGACTGGCCGGCCTGCTGCGCCCCGGCGCCGGCCGCCTGCACCGTACCCGCCAGTTCCAGCCAGTGCTGGCCCAGCTCGAAGAGCTTCTGCTCGTCGGCCTCGGGCCAGGTGTAGCCGAGCATGCCGAGCAGGGCGACGAGCTCACCGGGAAGCTGGAGGCCCATGGTCACCCGCCGAGTGCTGCGCCGATACGCCGTAGGGCCGCCTCGGCCTGCTGATCGACCGCCTCGAAGGTGTCGGCCATCGTGTGCAGACCCTCGGCGAACTGCCCCAGCACCTCGCCGTTGCCCTCGAAACAGCTCATGGCGAGGTCGTGGATGCCGAGGTAGAGCTCACCGATGAGGGTGCCCAGGTCGTCGCCGCCCCACGGCTGACCGAGAGCCTGCACGGTGCTCTCGAACTGCTCCAGGGCGTCGGCCAGCTGATCCACCGTCTGGTCGAGGAACGCCGCGCTGGCCCGCAGTGACGCGGGATCGACCTGGAAACCGGACATCGTCACGCTCGCCTCCGTACGCCTGGCCGGGGGGCTTGCGGGATGGATGCTAATGGATGCGTCCGCGCCGGACAGCCCCGCTCGCCGCTTCTGTCGGACGTACGACGCACGACGCGCGCCGGCGGGGCGCACACTCCCGTCGGTAGGTTGGGGGAGTGGATCAGCGGGGTGGTGCCGGGCAGAGCGGTGGACCGGCCGGCGGGCGTCGGTTCGCGCCGGGCGACGTGGTCGTCCGGCGCGAGATCCTTCTCGGCGAGGTCTGGTTCGGCTGCCCGACGATCTGCGTCGAGGATTCGCCCGACCTGCTGGCCCTGTACCTGCCGCCGGGCGCCGAGTTCGGCTTCCCCGACGCCGGCACGTTCCCGGCGGGACGGCACCCGTGGCAGACCGCCGGGCACCGCGCGTGGAGCGGGCACGGCAAGCTGATGCTGCACCGCCCCGGCGAGGCGCACTCGGTGGACGTCTTCTGGGCGGGGCCGGACCGCGCCTTCGCGGGCTGGTACTTCAACCTCCAGGACCCGCTCCGGCGTACGCCGATCGGGGTGGACACCCTCGACCACGAGTTGGACCTGTGGTGGGCCGCGGACGCCGAGCGGTACGTCTGGAAGGACGTGGAGATGTTCGCGCAGCGTCTCGCGGAGGGACGCTACCCGGGGATGGCCGACGCGATCCGCGCCGAGGGCGACCGGATCGCCGGGCTCCTGGACGCCGGGCGGCGCTGGTGGGACGAGCGGTGGGCCGCGTGGCGGCCCGACCCGGGCTGGCCGGCGCCCCGGCTGCCCGCCGGCTGGGACACCGTCCCCTGTTGACCGTCGGGCCGGGCCACACCCGTGCGGGCGTCGGCCCGGCCCGCCCCCGTCCGGCCGTGCCGGTGGCTCAGGCCACCGTCTCCCGCGACCGCCATGCCGTGCCGATCGACGTGCGGCCGTTCGTCCGCAGCAGCGCACCCTCGTACACACGGACCCCGGCGAGCAGGAACGCGACGGCCGAGGCCAGCAGCAGGACCAGCGCCACCACCGGCTCCCAGCCGGCCGCGTCGCCGGTGAACAGCCGCAGCGGCATCGCGGTCGGCGCGGAGAACGGCACGTAGGACAGCACCCGCATGGCCGTCGGGTTGTCGTGCAGGAAGATCACCGCGAAGAACGGCAGCATCACGGTGAGCTGGACCGGCATCGACACACCACCGATGTCCTCCATCCGGTTGACCAGCGCGCCGGCCGCCGCCCACATGGCCGCGATCAGCACGAAGCCCAGCAGGAAGAACGGCAGGAACCAGCCGATCGCCGGTGCGAGCAGGGAGAGCAGCCCGCCGTCGCCGCCGAACGCCATGCCGACGAGCGCCACCAGCGCCACCAGGGCGATCTGGCCGAGGGCGAGCAGGGTGCCGGCCACGAGTTTGCCGGCGAGCAGCGCCCGGACGGGCACCGCGGCGACCAGGATCTCCACGATGCGGGTCTGCTTCTCCTCGATGATGCTCTGCGCGATCTGCACGCCGAAGCCCTGCGACGTGACGAAGAAGATGAACGCGAACGCGAACGGCACGAGGAAGGCCACCGCCGGGTCCACCGCGTCCGGGTCGAGCAGCCGGACGGGCGGCCGGGTGCTCAGCGCCCCCACCACGTCGTCCGGCGCCTCGTCCAGGGCCAGCACGGTCGGGCCGGCGACCACCGCGGCGTCCACGTCACCGTCCTGCACGGCCCGTTCGGCGGCCCGGTCGTCGGGCACGACCCGCACCTCCAGTCCGGCGGAGCGCAGCGGGCCGGCGGCCTGCTCGGTCACGGCCACGGTGGACGGTCCGCCCGCGAACACGGCCGGCAGGATGGTCGCCGCCGCGGCGAGCAGCAGGAAGAACACGGTGCTGATGAGGAACGTCCTGTCGCGCAGCTTGACCCGGATCTCCCGGGCGGCGACCAGGCGGGTGGCCTGCATGGTGTTCACTGGGCGACCTCTCGGAAGATCTCGGTGAGGGACGGGCTGACCGGGCGGAACGCGCGCACCGGGCCGCGGGCGAGCGCCGCGTGCAGCACCGGCTGCTCGTCGGCGTCCGGCGCGAGGTCGAACACGGCGCGCGCGCCGTCGAGGTCGACCAGCGTCACCCCCGGCTGGTCCCGCAGCCAGCCGGCGTCGGTCTCCACCACCAGCTCGAAGCGGGGCGAGGTGTACGTCCGGCGCAGCTGCTCGCGGCCACCGGCGGCCCGGATCACCCCGTCCGAGATGATCACCAGGTCGTCGCAGAGCCGTTCCACCACGTCGAGCTGGTGGCTGGAGAAGAGCACGGGGACACCCGCGGCGGCCCGCTCGCGCAGCACGCCGACGACGGTGTCGACGGCCAGCGGGTCGAGGCCGGAGAACGGCTCGTCCAGCACCAGCACGTCGGGCTCGTGCACCAGCGCCGCGGCGATCTGCGCCCGCTGCTGGTTGCCCAGCGAGAGAGTCTCCAGCAGGTCGTCGCCGCGCTCGGCGAGACCGACCCGCTCCAGCAGCGCGTCCGTGGCCTGCCGGGCCGCCGCGGCGGTCATCCCGTGCAGCCGGCCCAGGTAGGTCACCTGCTCGCGGACGCTCATCTTGGGGTAGAGGCCGCGTTCCTCCGGCATGTAGCCGAAGCGCTGGCGGGCCTCCCGGGTCAGCGGCGCACCCCGCCAGGTCACCCGGCCGGCGTCGGCGGCGAGGACGCCCAGGATGATCCGCATGGTGGTGGTCTTGCCGGCCCCGTTGCCGCCCACGAAGCCGGTCATCCGGCCGGCTACCACGTCGAAGGACACGTTCTTGAGCGCCTGGCGGTCGCCGAAGCTACGGTCGACGCCGTCGAGGCGGAGCACATCGGTCACGGCGATCACGCTAGATCGCCGATCCCCGGCTGCCGTCCGTCCGTCGGGGGAGTTCCGGTGTCCCCCCGACGGCGGAGCCGGGTCACCCGCCGGGCCGCACCACCCCGTGCTCGTACGCGAAGACCACCGCCTGCACCCGGTCGCGCAGGTCCAGCTTGGCGAGCACCCGGCTCACGTGCGTCTTCACGGTGGCCTCGCCGAGGTGCAGCTCGGCGGCGATCTCGGCGTTGCTCGCGCCCCTGGCCAGCAGCACGAGGACCTCCCGCTCCCGGGGGGTCAGCTCACCGAGCGCCGCCCTGCCCGCCGCCGCTCCGCCCGCCGCCGTGCCGCCTCCGGGTCGGGCGAAGGTGGCGATCACGCGCCGGGTCAGTTCCGGCGCGAGGAGACCGTCGCCCCGGGCCAGGACCCGGATCGCCTCGATCAGCGCCTCCGGGGTGCCGTTCTTGAGCAGGAAACCGCTGGCGCCGGCCCGCAGCGCGGCGAACAGGTAGTCGTCCCGGTCGAAGGTGGTGAGGATCAGGACGGCCGGACCGCCCGGGGAGCCGGGCGCGGTGATCTGCCGGGTGGCCTCCAGGCCGTCCATGCCGGGCATCTCCACGTCCATGAGCACGACGTCCGGTTGCAGCGCCCGGGCCATGCCCACGGCGCGCTCGCCGTCGGCCGCCTCGCCGACCACCTCCAGGTCGTCCTCCACCTCCAGGATCACCCGGAAGCCGGTACGCACCAGGTGCTGGTCGTCCACGAGCAGCACCCGGATCGGCCGGTCCACGCCGGGCACGGCGCCCGTGCCGCCCGCCTCGGCGGCGCTCATGCCGCCGGCCCCGGGGGCGCTCATGCCGCCTCCGCCAGGGCGACCGCCAGGGGGAAGCGGGCGCGTACCCGCCAGCCGCCGCCGGCGCGGGGACCCGCCTCCAGCGCGCCGCCGTGCGTCGCGACCCGCTCGCGCATGCCGACCAGGCCCAGCCCGTCGGCGTTCGCCGGGCGGGTGGACCGCCCGTCGTCGGTCACGTCGACCTCGACCTCCCGCGCCAGGTACCGGACCCGCACGTCGAGCACCGCCGCGCCGCTGGCGTGTTTGAGCACGTTCGTCACCGCCTCCTGGACGATCCGGTACGCCGCCTGGGACACCGACTCCGGCAGCGGGACCGGCTCCCCGTACACCCCGAGGGTGGCCCGCAGCCCGGCGTCGCGGGCGCGGTCGACGACCGCGGCGATCCGGTCGATGCCGGCGGGCGGTTCGGCCCGCTCCGGGGTGCCCTCGCCCGCCCGCAGGACGCCCAGCATGCGTCGCAGCTCGTCGACCGCCGTGCGGGCGGTCTCCTCGATGGCCGTCAGCGCCGTCCGGGCCTTGCCGGGGTCCTTGTCGAAGACCCGCCGCGCGGCCGACGCCTGCACACCCATCACCGACACGTGGTGGGCGACCACGTCGTGCAGCTCCCGGGCGATGCGTACCCGCTCGCCGATCACCGCCCGTCCCCGCGCGTCGGCCTGCGACCGGCGCAGCTCCTCCGCCTGCTCCGCCAGCTCGTGCTGCCGGCGGGCGGCCAACCAGGAGGTCTCGCCGAAGAAGTACGCGAAGCCGAAGTACAGCCCGTTGACCAGCACCCCGCTCACCATGGCGGCGATCACCGGTGGCACCGGCCCGACGGCGCGGGCGAACGCGTCGGGCGGGATGCTGCCGACGGTGACGGCGTAGTAGACGCCCAGCCAGGCGAACATCGTGGCGATCACCCCGACGCGCAGCCGCCGGGACAGCCGGCGGTCCGGGCCCCAGGCGCCGAGCGAGTACAGCGCGGCGAACAGCGCCCAGGAGGAGAGTTGCGCCTCCGGGGCGGAGCGGGCCTGGGCGGCGATGAACACGGCCGCGACGACGACGAGCACGCTGGCCGGGTACCGCCGTCGCCAGATCAGCGGCAGCGGCACCGCCACGGTCCAGAAGAACTGTTCCGGCACGGAAGGCGGCGGCCCCAGGAGGAACGCCCCGGTGCTGCGGGTCAGCGTGAGGCTGAACAGCGCCAGCACCGTCAGGGCGAGTCCGGCGTACAGGTCGAGCCGCCGCTGTTCGGGGGTGGGGCCGGGCCGGCGCCAGTCGTCGTCGGGGGTGGGGGTGGTCACCCTCCCAAGGATGTCACCCCGAGGGGTGCCACCCGGGTGCCAGTCCAGGCCGGGCGGCGCGACCGCCGCACCGGCCGCGGATGGAACGTGACCGAGGACACGCCGCACCCGGAACGCGCCGCGGCCCGGCACCCCCGTGGGTGCCGGGCCGCGACGACCGTGGCGTCAGTGCCGGTTGGCGTACGCCTTGCGGGCGCTGTCGATCACGTCCCAGAGCACGATCAGGACCGTGCCGACGATCGCGACGGTGCCGAGGTTGTTCAGGTTCTCCTCGCGGGACAGCCACTCCCACCGGTTCACGAAGTCCGGGTTGAGCAGCCGGTCGGTCGAGATCAGCCAGATCACCGGGACCGCGAACGCGAGGTTGAGCACCGCGTTGGCCCCGACGAGCGGCCACGTCCATCGGCCGGCGCGGTACTTGGCGATCTCCAGCCCGACGTTCAGGACCAGCACCGCCATCAGGAACGGCAGCCAGAAGCTCCACAGCGCCGGGTCGAGGATCGGCAGGTTCTCGCCGTCGGCGCTGGGGACGAACGAGCGGAAGTGCTGGATCGGCAGGTACGCGATGACCAGCACGAGCCAGCCGATCGCGGCGGCCGTGTCGACCAGCGTGATCTGCCGGTTGGTGTGGTCCTCGGGGAGCTGGTCGACCGTCCACGCCGGCAGGTTCAGCGAGGTGTTGGTGCGTTCCAGCACCGCGAAGACCAGGGTGACCCAGAAGGCGATCTGGATCGCGGCCATGAGCGCGGTGGAGATGCCCTCGCCGATTGCCCCGCCCGGGTTGCCCCCGTCGGTCGCCTCCAGCAGGCCGACGATGACGCCGACCAGGGCCGGGACGAAGCTGAGCAGCAGCTTCATGAGCTTTTCCCAGGCCAGGTAGTAGGCCGGGCCGATGAGCTGGAGGCGCCGATCGGCGTAGCGGGCGGCGAGCTGCGTGGGGTTGCCCAGCTCGGTGAGCACCTCGCGCTCGGCGGTCTCGGCGTCGCGCCCCTCGGCGCGGCGCCCGTCGATCATGTCCTCGATCGAGCCGCGCAGCTCGATCGCGATCTCCTCGCGCCGGGCGGCGGGTACCGCGCGCAGGGTGGCGGCGAGGTAGCGGTCGGTCAGGGACGTCATCGGTCCACTCCTTCGATGAGGCCGGTGAGGGATGTCTGTACGGCGGTCAGGTCGTCCAGGAGGCGGCCGAGCAGCTGCTCGCCCTCCTCGCTGGTCCGGTAGAACTTGCGCGGTCGGCTCTCCTCGGTGTTCCACTCGCTTGTCAGCAGCCCCTGGTCCTCGAGGCGGCGCAGCAGCGGGTAGAGGGTGTTGGCGTCCACCGGGAAGCCGTGGCCGGTGAGCCGTTGCAGCAGTGCGTAGCCGTAGTCGGGACGGCGGAGGGCGATGAGGCTCGCCACCACGACCGTGCCCCGTCGCAGCTCCTGGAGGTGGGTCCGGAGGGTGTCATCGCTGACCATGCATCACACGATACTGTGTGGCACACACTGTTGTCCACACCCATATCGTTGGGCTGGAACACGATGATGTCTGAGTAGCCGAGACCGTTCCGCTGCGTGGTCTTTACATCGCTCTCCGGGGTCCGTAGAGTTCGGCGCACGTCAATCTCTTGGCGGAGGATCATCACGGGGGATCCATGTCCTGTCGATCGCGCGCACCCAGCTCTTCCGACTGACGACTCGACTTCTGACCAGCCGACGTCCGCCCCGCGGAGCCGGCTGCTCCACGCCGCGTTTTGTCAGTTCGTGACTCAGCGCTCTGCGTGGAGCGCTGCCCTCCGACGGCTCGACCAGATCAGGTCGTCCGTCGCTCCCGTGTGTCCTCATGCGGTAGTGCTTCCGTGAGAGGAGCTGTACATGCGAGGAAGGACACTGCCCGGGGCGCTCCTGGTGCTCGCCCTGGTGGCCGCCGCCGGCGTCGCGCCGGGGGCGGCCAGCGGCGCGCCGGGCCGCGCCGCGCCGGCGTCGAGCGAGGACCGGCTGATGAAGGCCACCGCCGTGGCCCAGGACGCGTGGCGGGCGGCGCACGGGGACAGCCGGTACGCGGGCCACTGGGTGGACCCGGACGGCCGGGTGCACGTCTCCTACCAGGGGCGGGGCGCGGCGGCGGCGAGTGCGGCCGCCGTCCGGGCGATCTCCAGCGACGTGGTCGTGCACGAGGGGGCCCGGTACACCTACCGGGAGTTGGTCGACCGGCGGGACACGGTGAGCGACCACGTGGCGGCGCTGCGGCAGGCCGGCATCCGGCTGGTCGAGTGGGGGCCGCACGAGTCCACCAACACGCTGCGCCTCGGGGTGGTCGAGCCGTCCGAGGCAACGGTGCGGACACTGCGCGACAAGTTCGGTGCGGACGTCGAGATCGAGGAGGTTCCGGAGCCGGAGAAGGATTCCCTCTTCCTCTCCCGCTGGGACGACTTCTCTCCCTGGAGCGCGGGCGCCGAGTTGAACGACGGCTACTCGTCGTGCACCATCGGCCCGGGCATCCGGCGCAACGGCGTCAACTACTTCCTCACCGCCGCGCACTGCTTCGCCAACGGCGCCTACCTCTACAACGGCTCCGAGTACGTCGGCCGGAAGAACTGGATCGACACCCGCGACGGGGGTACGGACACGGCGATCGTCACCGGCACGGGGTCGCCGACGATGTTCCGTACCGACACCGCCATCCAGACGATGTCGGCGACGCCCTGGACGTCGGCGGAGGGCTCGGGGGTCTGCTTCAACGGCGCCTACAGCGGCGAGGTGTGTGGCGGGCTGACAGTCATCAAGACGAACTACTGCACCGACATCACCGGCCGGCTGACCTGCGGCACGGCCACCGCCGGTAAAGACGGGGTGGCGGCCGCCGGGCACGGCGACAGCGGCGGCCCGGTGCACATCGTCAGCCCCCGGTGGGCCTACGCGGGCACCATCGTCGGCGCGGCGAGCCCGCAGTTCGTCTGTCCCCGCAACAATCAGGGCGGTACCCGGACATGCTCCTCCTGGGTGCGCTTCCAGATGATCGGACCCGTGCTGTCGTACTGGGACGCCACCCTGCTGTGACGCGGATTTCCGCAGTGGGGGGCGGTGGCCGACCGGGCACCGCCCCCACCCGGTAGGTGGACCGGGCCCGCCCGGGGCGGCGAGAGCGAGTCCGGCAGCCGACTGCCCGGGCGGGGCCGGGAAGAGATCCACACCACCCGGCCCGGCGTGCCGTGCGGCGCTGCTGGAGACCCCCGGCGCGGCGGGGATAGGGTAAGCGGACCGACCTCGACCATCCCATGATCCGACCCTGGGGGGCGCTCCGCATGGGCGATTCGTTCGCGCATCTGCACGTGCACACGGAGTACTCGATGCTCGACGGAGCGGCCCGGCTCAAGGACCTGTTCGCCGAGGTCAGCCGGCAGGGGATGCCGGCGGTGGCGATGACCGACCACGGCAACATGCACGGCGCGAACGACTTCTACAAGCAGGCGACGGCCGCGGGCGTCAAGCCGATCCTGGGCATCGAGGCGTACGTGGCGCCGGAGTCGCGCTTCCACAAGCAGCGGGTGCGGTGGGGCCGGCCGGAGCAGAAGAGCGACGACGTCTCCGGCAGCGGCGGCTACACCCACATGACGATCTGGGCCCGGAACAAGACCGGCCTGCACAACCTCTTCAAGCTCACCACCCGGTCGTTCACCGAGGGGTACTTCGTCAAGTGGCCGCGGATGGACGCGGAGCTGCTGGCCGAGAACTCCGACGGGCTGATGGCCACCACCGGCTGCCCCTCTGGGGAGGTGCAGACCCGGCTGCGCCTGGGCCAGTACGACGAGGCGCTGAAGGCCGCCGCGAGGTACCAGGAGATCTTCGGCAAGGAGAACTACTTCCTGGAGATCATGGACCACGGCATCGACATCGAGCGCCGGGTCCGTGACGAACTGGTGGAGATCAGCCGCAAGCTCGACATCCCGCCGGTCGTCACCAACGACTCCCACTACACGCACGAGGCGCAGTCGGAGGCGCACGACGTGCTGCTGTGCGTGCAGACCGCGGCGAACGTGGCCGACCCCAACCGCTTCAAGTTCGACGGCAGCGGCTACTACATCAAGTCCGCCGACGAGATGCGCGCCGTCGACTCGTCCGACATGTGGCTCCAGGGCTGCCGCAACACGCTGCTGGTCGCCGAGAAGGTCGACCCGACCGGCATGTTCGAGTTCCACAACCTCATGCCGCGCTTCCCCGTGCCGGAGGGGGAGACCGAGGAGTCCTGGTTCCGCAAGGAGACCTTCAAGGGCCTCGCGCGCCGGTTCCCGGGTGGCGTGCCCGACACCCACGTCAAGCAGGCCGAGTACGAGCTGGGCGTCATCATCCAGATGGGCTTCCCGTCGTACTTCCTCGTGGTCGCCGACTTCATCCAGTGGGCGAAGAGCCAGGGCATCGCCGTCGGTCCGGGCCGCGGGTCGGCCGCCGGCTCGCTCGTGGCGTACGCCCTGGGCATCACCGACCTCGACCCGCTGCCGCACGGCCTGATCTTCGAGCGGTTCCTCAATCCCGAGCGCGTCTCGATGCCGGACGTCGACATCGACTTCGACGAGCGCCGGCGCGGCGAGGTCATCAAGTACGTCACCGAGAAGTGGGGCGAGGACAAGGTCGCCCAGATCGCGACGTTCGGCACCATCAAGGCGAAGGCCGCGATCAAGGACTCCGCCCGGGTGCTCGGCTACCCGTACGCGGTGGGCGACCGGATCACGAAGGCCATGCCGCCCGCTGTGATGGGCAAGGACATCCCGCTGACGGGCATCTTCGACCCGAAGCACCCCCGCTACGCGGAGGCCGGCGAGATCCGTGGCCTGTACGAGTCCGACCCGGACGTCAAGAAGGTCATCGACACCGCGCGCGGCATCGAGGGACTGATCCGGCAGACCGGCGTGCACGCGGCCGGCGTCATCATGTCCGCCGAGCCGATCATCGACCACATCCCGCTCATGCGGCGGGACGCCGACGGCGCCATCATCACGCAGTTCGACTACCCGACCTGCGAGTCGCTCGGGCTGCTGAAGATGGACTTCCTCGGCCTGCGCAACCTGACGATCATCGACGACGCGCTGAAGAACATCGAGAGCAACCACGGCCGCACCGTCGACCTTCTCCAGTTGCCGCTCGACGACAAGCCCACGTACGACCTGCTGGCCCGCGGCGACACCCTCGGCGTCTTCCAGCTCGACGGCGGGCCCATGCGCTCGCTGCTGCGGCTCATGAAGCCGGACAACTTCGAGGACATCTCCGCGGTCCTCGCGCTCTACCGGCCCGGCCCGATGGGCGCCAACTCGCACACCAACTACGCGCTGCGCAAGAACGGCCTCCAGGAGATCACGCCGATCCACCCGGAGCTGGCCGAACCGCTCGAGGAGATCCTCGGCCCCACGTACGGCCTGATCGTCTACCAGGAGCAGGTGCAGCGCGCCGCGCAGAAGCTCGCCGGCTACAGCCTCGGGCAGGCCGACCTGCTGCGCCGGGCCATGGGCAAGAAGAAGAAGGAGGTCCTCGACAAGGAGTTCGTGCCGTTCCGCGACGGCATGCGGGCCAACGGCTACTCCGACGAGGCCATCCAGACGCTCTGGGACATCCTCGTCCCGTTCGCCGACTACGCGTTCAACAAGGCGCACACCGCGGGCTACGGCCTGGTGTCGTACTGGACGGCGTACCTCAAGGCGAACTACCCGGCCGAGTACATGGCGGCGCTGCTCACCTCCGTCGGCGACGACAAGGACAAGATGGCGCTGTACCTGTCGGAGTGCCGCCGGATGGGCATCCAGGTGCTGCCGCCCGACGTGAACACCTCGGCCGGGCCGTTCACCCCGGTCGGGAAGGACATCCGGTTCGGCCTGGCCGCGATCCGCAACGTGGGCGCCAACGTGGTGTCGGCGATCATGCGTTGCCGCGACGAGAAGAGCGCCTACACCGACTTCTACGACTTCCTGTCGAAGGTGGACGCGGTGGTCTGCAACAAGAAGACCATCGAATCTCTCATCAAGGCGGGGGCGTTCGACTCGCTGGGGCACACCCGCAAGGGCCTGCTCCAGGTGCACGCCGACGCCATCGACGCGTACGCCGACGTCAAGCGCAAGGAGGCCACCGGCCAGTACGACCTGTTCGGCGCGGGCTTCGGTGACGTCGAAACGTCGGCCAGCAGCACGGTGATGCCGGTCATCGGCGAGAGCGAGTGGGACAAACGGGACAAGCTCGCCTTCGAGCGGGAGATGCTCGGCCTCTACGTCTCCGACCACCCGCTGTTCGGCCTCGAACACATCCTCAACGCGGCCGCGGACACGACCATCGCCGCGCTCGCCGAGGAGGGCGCCGTCCCCGACGGGGCGGTGGTCACCCTCGCCGGCATCCTCTCCGGGGTGCAGCGGCGGGTCACCAAGCAGGGCCGGGCCTGGGCGTCGGCCACCCTCGAAGACCTCGCCGGCGGGGTGGAGACGCTGTTCTTCCCCAACACGTACGAGGTGATCGGGCAGTACATCGCCGAGGACGCGATCGTCGTGGTCAAGGGCCGGGTGGACCGGCGCGACGACACGCCCCGCATCATGGCCATGGACATGTCCATGCCGGACGTGAGCACGAGCGCGGCCAACAAGCCGGTCACCCTCACCATTCCGGTGACCCGGTGCACCCCGCCGCTGGTCGAACGGCTCAAGGAGACCCTGGTGCTGCACCCGGGCGACGCCGAGGTGCACGTCAAGCTGCTCAACGGCAGCAGGACCACCACGCTGCGGCTCGGCCCGTTCCGGGTGGCGGCCACCACCGCCCTCATGGCCGACCTCAAGAGCGTGCTCGGCCCGGCCAACGTGAGCTGACCGGCGGGCCGGGGTTCGCCGGGGCTCACCACGGCTCGCGGGCTCGCCGAGATCGCGCTCGATCCACGATGTAGTGGCCTCCCCGCGGGGCGGAGGCCACTACATCCACGTTCGAGCACGATCTCCCGCGTTCCTACCGCCGGCCGTACGCGAGCCGCCGCAGCAGCACCTCCGCCGGCCCGCGCCGGGACCGGACGTGCATCAGGTACGCGCCGGCGAGCGTGCCCAGCCAGACGAGCACCGCGCTGCCGGCGGCCACGAAGGTGGGGCTGCCCAGCCGGTCTCCGAGCGCGAGGGCGAACGGCGACGCCAGCACCAGCCAGGCGACGGACTGCACCAGGTAGCCGCTGAGCGAGCGCCGGCCCAGCGCGGCGAGGGCGGCGACCGGCAGGTGCCGCCGGCTCCCGGCCGGCCACGTCGACACCCGCAGGGCGAGCAGGCCGAAGAGTGCGGCGTAGCCGATCCCTCCGAACAGGCCCGCCGACTCGTACAGCATCTTCACGTACCCGACGGTGTCGGCGTCGACGTGCAGGAAGCCACCCGCGAGCAGGCCCATCGGCAGTCCGCCGAGGACGGCGACGGTGAGGCCGACCAGGGCGGCCCGGCGCAGCAGCGTGCGGTGCCTCGCCGGGTCGTCGAGCAGCCGGCGTCGGGCGGCCCAGGCGCCGATCCAGATCCAGAGGACCATGGGGAGCATGGTGAGCACGGTGGTCGGCCACTCGGTCATGCGGGCCGCGAGCGACGCACCGTAGCTGTCCGCCGCCACCGACGGGAAGTCGCTCGTCGGCACCCCGGCCGTGCCGTCGGTCCCGGTCGCCAGGCCGTGCAGCACCAGCGCGCCGAGGACGAGCAGGTAGCCGGCGGCGAGGACCAGGTACGCGGGCGCGAGGCGGTGGATCCGGTCGCCCCGACGCAGCAGGACGAGCGTGAACGCGATCCCGATGAGGCCGTACGCGCCCAGCACGTCACCGGAGTACAGCAGCACGCCGTGCGCCAGGCCGAAGGCGAACAACCAGGCGTTGCGGCGGACCAGCAACGCCCGCACCGTCCGGGGTGGGCGGCCCGCGTCGTCCTGGTGGCGGGCGAACTGGACGAGCCCGTAGCCGACCAGCATGGCGAACAGCGGCAGGGCGCGGGCGTGCACGAAGAGGAAGAGCAGGACGTTCCACACCCGTTCGAGGCCGTGCGGTGTCGGGTCCACCCCCGGTGTGGAGGCCAGGAACACCCCCGTGGCGTTGGCCAGCGCGATGAGCAGCAGCATGGCACCCCGGGCCAGGTCGGGCGCCAGGATCCGGCGCCCACCGGAGACCGGTGTCACCGCCCCCTGCCCGGCGGGCGCCGTCACGTCGATCGTCATCGTCTCCCCCTCGTTCGTCGACAGCGTAACCATACGACGTAAACTATATGAGGTAAACAAAAGTGCGCCGACGCGTCGGGCCGGGTCGGCGCTGGGCGAGAATGGGATCCGGATCGGACGCGGAGGCGGAGGTGGCAGCCGGCCATGGGCGACGAGGTTCCCGTCGGGCTCGCCCGGTTGTGGCGACTGCCGACCGAGTCCCGGCTCGGCCGGCCGGCCGAGCTGGACGTCGAGCGGGTCGTGCGTACCGCCGTCGACCTGGCCGACCGCGACGGGTTGGCCGGGGTGACCCTGGCGAAGGTCGCCAAGGAGCTGGGCTACACGACGATGTCGCTCTACCGGCACGTCGGCTCCAAGGAGGAGCTGCTCGTGCTCATGGGCGACGCCGCCACCGGTCCGGCCCCGGCCCTCCCCGCCGGCCCCGGGCAGTGGCGCGCCGGCCTGCGCCAGTGGGCGTACGGCATCCGCGCCCAGCACGCCCGCCACACGTGGCTGCCGCACCTGCCGATCAGCGGCCCGCCCAGCGGGCCGAACGCCGTGAGCTGGATGGACGCCTGCCTGCGCGCGCTGGCCGACACCGGGCTCGGCTGGGCCGAGAAGGTCGGCATCATGACCCTGCTCTCCGGGTACGTGCGCAGCTCCTCCCAACTCAGCCTGGACATGGCCGAGGGGCGGCGGGGCAGCGGCCTCGACCAGCCCCAGGTGGAGCAGGCGTACGGCCGGGCCCTCGCCGGCCTCGTCGACGCCGAGCGCTTCCCCGAGGTGGCCGCGCTCTTCACCTCCGGGCTGTTCGAGGCGCCGCCGGAACCGGCCGGCGACCCGGAGCTGGCCGAGTTCGAGTTCGGCCTCGACCTGATCCTCGATGGCGTCGCCGCCGCCATCCGCGCCGCGCAGAGCACGAGCACGTCCACCGGGAGCTGACCGCGCGGCCCGGGCCGACGCGAGCGCCCGCACGTTGTGGCCGCCGCCCTGCGCTCCGGCGACCGGGACGGGAAGGCCGCCACCGCGCGATTGGCCGTCCAGCCGGGACGGCAACGGGCGCTAGCGTCGGAGCCATGGATCTCGATGAGGCGCAGAAGCTGTGGCAACCGCAACCGGGCTGGCTGAACACCGCGAGCTACGGGCTGCCGCCCGAGCCCGCGTGGAACGCGTTGCAGGACGCGCTGGCCGACTGGCGGATCGGGCGGACCTCCTGGGAGGGGTGGGGTGAGTCGGTCGGCCTGTGCCGCGCCGCGTTCGCCCGGATGGTCCACGTGCCCGCCGAGGACGTGACGATCGGCAGTGCGGCCTCGCAACTGCTGGCACCCGTGGCGGCCGCGCTGCCCGCCGGGGCGACCGTCGTCGTGCCCGAGGTCGAGTTCACGTCCAACCTCTACCCCTGGCTGGTCCAGGCCGAGCGCGGCGTCCACGTGCGCACCGTGCCGCTCGCGGGCCTCGTCGACGCCATCGACGCCGGCACCGACCTGGTCGCGTTCAGCCTCGTGCAGTCCGCCGACGGGGCCGTCGCCCCGTACGACGACATCGTGGCCGCGGCGCGCGCGCACGGCGCCCTGGTGGCCGTCGACGCCACCCAGGCGTGCGGCTGGCTGCCGTTCGACGCGTCCCGGGCCGACGCGGTGGTCGTCTCGGCGTACAAGTGGCTCATGGGACCGCGCGGCGTGGCGCTCGCGTACCTGGCGCCGGCGCTGCGGGACCGGATGCGACCCGACGCCGCCGGCTGGTACGCGGCCCGCGACCCGCACGCCGGCTACTACGGCCCGCCGCTGCAACTCGCCGACGACGCCCGCCGGTTCGACATCTCGCCAGCCTGGTTCAACTGGGTCGGCATGGCGCCCGCGCTCGACGTGCTGCTCGACGTCGGGTTGCCGGCCATCCGCGAGCACGACGTGGCCCTGGCCAACCGCCTGCTCACCGGGCTCGGCCAGCCGCCGGGGGAGAGCGCCATCGTCGTCGTGGACGTGCCCGGTGCGCAGGAGCGGCTGGAGCGGGCCGGCGTACGGGCGGCGGTGCGCGCCGGCCGGGTCCGTGCGTCGTTCCACCTCTACACGACCGAGGCGGACGTCGACATGGCTCTGGACGCGCTCACGAGCTGACCGGCCCTCGTCACGGTGGGCCACGCACATGCCGTACCGCATCGACATGGGTAACTCGCCTCTCCGGGGCGTGTCGGAGCCGTCTCGCCGCGCACCGTGTGGGGGATGAGGCCGCTTCGACGCATGGGAATATGTGGGCCATCGACATGGCTCGACTCACTCGGGCCGCCGTAGGTTTCCAGCACGCGACGGCCATGTGACCGCGGTCACCCAGCACGACCGTCGCCGGAGACCTCGGAGGACATGGCGATGGCCGGGCAAGCGCTCCTGTCGGCTCGCGGGCTGACCCGCGACTTCCGGGGCTTCCGGGCGGTCGACGGCGTCGACCTCGACGTCGCGGCGGGCAGCGTGCACGCGCTGGTCGGCCCCAACGGCGCCGGCAAGACCACCCTGTTCAACCTGCTCACCGGGTTTCTCCGGCCCACCGGTGGGCGGATCGAGCTGGCCGGGCGGGACGTCACCGGGCTGCCCCCGGAGCGGGTCGCCCGGCTCGGCGTGGCCCGCTCGTTCCAGATCACCAGCCTCTTCCCGCAGCTGTCCGCACAGGAGCACGTGGAGCTGGCGTTGCAGTCGCCCAGCGGGCTGGGCTGGCGGTTCTGGCGTTCGGCGAAGCTGATGGGCCGCTACCACGACCGGGCCACCGAACTGCTCGACATGGTCGGGCTCGCCGACCTCGCGCAGGCCCCCGCCGAGGCGTTGGCGTACGGGCGCAAGCGCGCCCTCGAACTGGCCATCGCGCTCGCCCTCGACCCGAAGGTGCTGCTGCTCGACGAGCCGACCGCGGGCATGGGCCTGGAAGACGTCGACCGCACCGTCGAGCTGATCGCCCGGGTCCGGGAGGGCCGGACCGTGGTGATGGTCGAGCACAACATGAGCGTGGTCGGCCGTCTCGCCGACACCGTCACCGTGCTCCAGGCCGGCAAGGTCCTTGTCGAGGGCCCCTACGACGAGGTCCGCGCCGACGAGCGCGTCATCACCGCCTACCTGGGAGCCGCCGATGCTGCGCATTGACACCCTGTCCGCCTGGTACGGCGAGGCGCAGGTGCTGCGGGACGTCAGCCTCGATGTCGCCGCCGGCGAGGTGGTCACCCTCGTGGGGCGCAACGGCGCCGGCAAGTCCACGCTGCTGCGCTGCGTGATGGGGCTGCACGCCGGGCAGCGCGGCACCGTCGAGCTGGACGGGCGTGACATCGGGCGGCTGCCCGCGCACCGGAGGGCCCGGCTCGGGCTCGGCTGGGTGCCCGACGACCGGGGCAGCTACGCCACGTTGAGCGTCACCGAGAACCTCACCCTGCCGCCGGCCGTGGGCCCCGACCCGTGGCCGCTGGAGCGGGTGTACGAGGCGTTCCCCGCCCTCTACGACCGCCGTGACTCGGCGGCCACCATGCTGTCCGGCGGCGAGCAGCAGATGCTCGCCCTGGCCCGGGTGCTGCGCATGGGCGCCCGGCTGCTGCTGTGCGACGAACCGACCGAGGGGCTCTCCCCGCTGCTGGTGCAGCAGGTCGGCGACCTGCTGCGCGAGGCCAAGCGGCACGGCGTCACCGTGCTGCTCGTCGAACAGAACCTGCACTTCGCCACCGGCGTCGCCGACCGGCACTACCTGCTGGCCGAGGGACGCGTCGTGGAGGCGATGGACAACTCCGAGGTGCGCTCGCGGGAACGCGAGCTGCTGTCGTACCTCGGGATCTGATGTCGGAGCTGACCCGCGCGCCGCGCGGATGGAGGGAATGGCATGCGTAGGACCGTGGGTGTGGCCGCGGCGTCGGCCGCGATGGTGCTGCTCGCCGGCTGCGGCGGTGGCGGACCTCAGTCGGGCGGCGACCAGAAGCTGACCGGCGACAAGATCGTGCTGGGCGTGCTGAACGACCAGTCCGGCGCGTACTCCGAGCTGTCCGGCAAGAACTCGGTCAAGGCCGTCGAGATGGCCGTGGCCGACTTCAAGGCCAAGCACGGCGACCAGGCGGTGACGAAGAACATCAGCGTGGAGACCGCCGACCACCAGAACAAGCCGGACATCGCCAACAGCAAGGCCGCCGAGATGTACGACCGCAAGGGCGCGGACATCATCCTCGACGTGCCCACCTCCTCGGCCGCCCTGAAGGTCGCCGACGTGGCCAAGGAGAAGAAGAAGCTCTACTTCAACATCGGCGCGGCCACCACCGACCTGACCGGCAAGAGCTGCAACAAGTACACGTTCCACTACGCGTACGACACGCACATGCTGGCCAACGGCACGGGCAAGGTGACCACCCAGCAGGTGGGGAAGAACTGGTACATCCTCTACCCGAACTACGCCTTCGGGCAGGACATGGAGAAGAGCTTCACCGCCGCCATCACGGCGGCCGGTGGGCAGGTGGTCGGCAAGGACGGCGCGCCGTTCCCGAACACCAGCGGTGACTACTCCACCTTCCTGCTCAAGGCGCCGACGCTGAACCCGAAGCCGCAGGTGCTCGGCACCATGCAGGCCGGCGCGGAGCTCGTGAACGTGGTGAAGCAGTACAACGAGTTCAAGCTGCGGGACAAGGGCGTCGGCCTGGCGGTCGGCCTGATGTTCATCACCGACATCCACTCGCTCACCCCGGCCGCGCTCGCCGGCACCACGTACACCGACGCCTGGTACTGGAACTTCGACCAGACCAACCGGGAGTTCGCCGACCGGTTCCAGAAGGAGACGGGCACCCGGCCGTCGTTCGCGCACGCGGCCAACTACTCGGCCGCCATGCAGTACCTGGAGGCCGTGCAGGCCGCCGGCACCGACGACGCGGACACGATCGTCAAGGCGCTGGAGGGCAAGGAGATCAACGACGTCTTCCTCCGCAACGGCAAGATCCGCGCCGAGGACCACCGGGTCATCCACGACGCGTACCTGGCCCAGGTAAAGCCGCAGGCCGAGGTCACCGAGCCGTGGGACTACGTGAAGGTGCTCGAGACCATCCCGGCGGCGGAGGCGTTCGCCGCCCCGTCCCCGGACTGCAAGCTGTGACCGGTTTTCTCCAGAACACGTTCAACGGGTTGGTGAGCGGGGCGTTCTACGCCCTGCTCGCCCTCGGGCTCGCCGTCATCTTCGGCATGCTGCGGGTGGTGAACTTCGCCCACGGCGCCTTCTACATGCTGGGCGCCTTCGGGGCGTACGTGCTGCTCAGCGAGGCCGGCGTGCCGTTCTGGGCGGCGCTGGTCATCATGCCGGTCGGGCTGGGCCTGCTCGGCATGGCGCTGGAGCGGGCGGTCATCCACCGGCTCACCCGGCTCGACCCGCTGTACAACTTCCTGCTCACGTTCGGCCTCACGCTGATCCTCCAGGACCTCGTGAAGTCCCGCTACGGCGTCCAGTCCAGCCCGTACGCCACCCCCTCGGCGCTCGGCGGCTCGGTGGACTTCGGGCTGTTCGACTTCCCGACGTACCGGGTGTTCATCCTCGGCTTCGCGGTCGCGGTCTGCGTGGCGGTGTGGTGGCTGCTCAGCCACACCCGCGTCGGCATGGTGGTGCGCGCCGCCACCGAGCGGCCCGAACTGACCCGCGCGTTCGGCATCAACGTCGGGCGCTGGGTCACCCCCGTGTTCGGCTTCGGCATCGCGCTGGCCGGCCTCGCCGGGGTCCTCGCCGCGCCCATGCGGGCCGTGAACCCGCTGATGGGTGCCGACCTCATCATCGTGGTCTTCGCCGTCGTGGTGATCGGTGGGCTGGGCTCGATCTTCGGCTCGGTCGCCGCCGGCTTCGGCATCGGCCTCGTCCAGGCGTGGGGCGAGGCGTACCTGTCGGACTTCCCGATCGTGTCGCAGACGATCGTGTTCATCGTGATGGCGGTCGTGCTGCTCTGGCGCCCGGCCGGGCTCTTCGGCCGTGAGGAGGCACCGGCATGACCAGCACCGTCGACACCCCGGCCGAGGCCGGCCGCCCGGCGCCGCCGTCCGGCCTCGTGGCCGTGGCCCGGGCGCCCGGCTGGGTCCGGTACGCGCTGCTCGCCGTCGGGCTGATCGCCGCGCTCTGGTTGCCGTACGGGCTCTACCCCGCCGTGGCCGTCGACATCCTCTGCTGGGCGCTGTTCGCCGTCGCCGTGGACCTGCTGCTCGGCTTCACCGGGCTCATGTCCTTCGGGCACGCGGCCTTCTGGGGTACGTCCGCGTACGTCACCGGGCTCGTCGCCATTCACGCCGGGCTGCCGTTCCCGGCGGCCGTCCTCGCCGGGGCGCTCGCCGCAGCGGTGCTCGCCGTGCCGATCGGGTACCTCGCCGTCAAGCGGACCGGCATCTACTTCGCCATGGTCACCCTGGCGTTCGCGCAGATGGTCTACTACGTGGCCAACGAGTGGCGCTCGGTGACCCGGGGCGAGAACGGCCTCCAGGGCGTACCCCGGTCGTTCTTCGGGGTGGACCTGACCGACGACTTCTACTTCTACTACGCGATCCTGCCGATCGTGCTGCTCGGCCTGGCCGCCGCCTGGCGGGTCGTGCACTCGCCCTTCGGCCGGGTACTGGTCGGCATCCGCGACAACCCGGCCCGCGCGCGGGCCCTCGGCTACCCCGTGCACCGCTACAAGCTCACGGCGTTCGTCCTGTCGGGCTTCATCGCCGGGCTCGGGGGAGGACTCTTCGCCGTCGGGCACCGCTTCGTCTCCCTCGACGTGCTGCACTGGACCACCTCCGGCAAGGCCGTCATCGTCGTCGTGCTCGGCGGCATCGGCACGCTCTGGGGCGGGGTGCTCGGCGCGGCCATCGTGGTCCGGCTCGAGGACTGGCTGTCGTTCTCCGGGTTCGAGGCGATCGGGCTGGTCACCGGCGGCATCTTCGTCCTCGTGGTGCTGCTGTTCCGGCGCGGGATCTGGGGCAGCGTGGCCGTCCTGGCGCGCCGCTGGCTGGACCGTCGAGGGCGGTGAAGACGGCGCTGGCCGGCACCCCGTGTGTGGGGTGCCGGCCAGCGTGTTGTTCATGTGTGTGGTTGTCAGCTGTTCCAGTGCTGGGCGACCAGGTCGGCGGCCTGCTGCTCCCACTGCGCGTACGCGTCCGGGTAGGCCGACACCTGCACCGTCTGCGCCGCCTCGGTCAGCGGCATGTCCTGCCAGCCGTCGACCTGCTTGAGGCCCTTCTGGAACGCCATGGTCGAGTACTCCGGGTCGGTGATCTGCTCCGGCGTGCCCCAACCCGAGCTCGGGCGCTGCTGGAACAGGCCCAGCGAGTCGTGGTCGTTGGCGTCACCCAGGTGACCCAGGTTCTCCAGCTTGGACTCCTGCAGGCTCGTCGCGATCGAGATGACCGCGGCCCGCTCGTCCAGGCCCGACTTCTTCGTGGCCGCGATGATCGCCTTCGCGTTCTTCACCTGCTCATCATCAAGCTGAATCTGCGACTGCTTGCCCTGCACGCCGTGCGGGATCAGCTTCGCCTTGTCCACGCCCGGCTTGTCCGACTGCACCACAGCAACCGGCTTCAGGTCATGAGTCGGGGTGGCGGCATGCGCCGCGATGGGACCGGAGGCGACACCACCGGCGAACGCCAGACCAGCGATACCGAGCACGCT
The DNA here is from genome assembly GCF_003626655.1 of Micromonospora costi. GTDB lineage: Bacteria > Actinomycetota > Actinomycetes > Mycobacteriales > Micromonosporaceae > Micromonospora > Micromonospora costi. The sequence goes on along the minus strand of NZ_RBAN01000001.1, from coordinate 161,095 downwards.
CTTACGCAGCATCGTGTTCATCGAAAGCTCCTCGGGGGTGAGACACCCGCCATGCCCTTGGGGGACGGCACGCGGGTGCGAGCACCAACAGGCGCCCAACAAAACGGGGGAAAGTCTTGGGGGTTCCGGGGCGGCCATAGGGGGTTGGCCTGCGCCCGGGGGCCTGGCGCAACGGGTGGGCGGGGGTGCTCCACCGCGCCGGGTCGGTGTGCAACGACCGGCGGCCCGCCATCATTCCCGGGGCCATGTGCTCCGGCCGGGTCCGTGTCCAACGACCGGGGCTCCGCGATCATTCCGCGGGGCCTGCACTCGGCCCGCACCCTGGCGGGCTGGTGCCTCGGCCGTCGCGGATAGTCAACGCCGCCGACCCGGCGGCGATTCCGGGCCCGGGATGCCACCGGTCACATCCACAAACCACCCATACCCACCCAGCCCGCCACGACCCACCCGTCACCGCGGTCGGCTCGTCCCGCCGCGGCCGTGTCGGGCCGCTGGGTGCGGGTCTCCTCACGAGCGTGATGCCTCAGAGTCATATTTATGCCTCTGAGGCATCACGCTCACGATGGAAGGGGTGCCCGCCGACAGGCCCGCGAACCGGACACACCCCCCCAAACGGGCCCCCAGATCCGGTGATCGACTCGACATCCTGGAAGTCGCGCTGTCCACCCCACCGGGACACCGCGAGATACACGCACCCCGAGTCGATCAACCCCGACCAGTCGGCCGGCGCCTGAGCGCCTCCAGCCGCCACATCAAGGGGACCGCCGCAGGGGCGGCGCGGGCCATGAGGGGCGTGATCCACACCAGATCGCCGATATCGCGGCATCTTGCCCACCTCGACCCCGCCACGTCGGCGAAAAGGAGTCGATCAACGGCGACCGTGGCCGGGCGAGGAACCGTGGCCGGCCGAGGCTGCCGGGCGGGCGGGGCCGCCGGGCGGGCAGGCTCGGCGGGTGACGCCGGACACATACGATACGGACCTGTTCCGTATCGTTAATCGCGGCCGTAGGCTGATCGCGATTACGAGTCTGCCCCGTATCGAATTGTGCTGCGGGGGAACCGGGGGGAGAACTGGACATGGAGATCCGTGACAACACGGGCCACCCGAGGAGGTGGGCGATCCTGGGGGTGCTGGTGATCAGCCTCCTCGTGGTCGTCCTCGACAACACGATCCTGAACGTCGCCCTGCGCACCCTCGCCGACCCGGTGCACGGGCTGGGTGCCAGCCAGGGCCAGCTCGAGTGGGCCATCAACTCGTACACCCTGGTGTTCGCCGGTCTGCTCTTCACCTTCGGCGTGCTGGGTGACCGCGCCGGTCGCCGGCGGTTCCTGCTGATCGGGCTGGTGCTCTTCGGGTTGGCGTCGCTCGTGTCGGCGTACGCCCAGAGCCCGGGTCAGCTCATCGCGGCCCGCGCGCTGATGGGCATCGGTGGTGCGGCGATCATGCCGGCCACGCTCTCGATCATCTCCAACGTCTTCGACCCGCGGGAGCGGGGCCGGGCCATCGGTGTCTGGGCCGGTGCGGTGGGTCTCGCCGTGGCGATCGGTCCGGTCCTCGGTGGCGCGCTGCTGGAGCGCTTCTGGTGGGGTTCGGTCTTCCTCATCAACGTGCCGGTGATCGTGCTCGGCGTGGTCCTGGTCGCCCTTCTGGTGCCCGAGTCGCGGGACCCGAACCCGGGCCGGGTCGACGTGTTCGGCGTGATCCTGTCGGTGGTCGGCCTGGTGGCACTCACGTACGGCATCATCGACGGCGGCGAGCACGGCTTCGACCGGCCGCTCGTGTGGGCGGCGATCGTGGGTGGCATCGCGGTGCTCGCCTGGTTCGTGGCGGTCGAGCGGCGCAGCGACCACCCGTCGCTGGACGTGCGCCTGTTCAGGGTGCCGCAGTTCGCGGCGCCGGTCGCCATCGTGGGCCTGATCTTCTTCGCCGCGATGGGCGTGCTGTTCTTCGGCTCGTTCTACCTCCAGCTGGTACGCGGCTACAGCCCGCTGGAGACCGGTCTGCTGTTCCTGCCGTTCGCCGGCGCCCAGCTGCTGTTCGCCCCGCGCAGCGCCGCGATGGTCCGTCGTTACGGCGGCAAGGCCGTCGCCGCCGTCGGGCTGGCGCTGACCGTGATCTCGCTCGGTGCGTTCGTCTTCGTCGACGCGAGCACCCCGATCTGGGTCGTGCTGATCTTCTACTTCATCCAGGGCGTCGGGATGGCCAACATCATGCCGCCGGCCACTGAGTCGATCATGTCGGCGCTGCCCCGGGAGAAGGCCGGTGTCGGCTCGGCGGTCAGCAACACCATCCGGCAGGTGGGCGGGGCGCTCGGTGTGGCGGTGCTCGGCTCGGTGCTGTCCGCGGTCTACCGCTCCGACGTCGAGTCGGCCCTGACCGGTCTGCCCGACCAGGCGCGGGACACGGCGAGCGAGTCCATCTCCGGGGCGTACGCCGTGGCCGGCCAGCTCGGGCCGGCGGCACCGAAGCTGCTCGCGGTGGCCAACGACTCGTTCGTGACCGCCATGCACTGGGCGGCGGCGCTGTCCGCGCTGGTCGCCGCCCTCGGCATCGTCGTGGCACTGCGCTGGCTGCCCGGCCGCGTCGACGCCCCGGCTCCGGTGCGGGAGGTCGCGGCCACCGAACCGGAGTTGGCCGGCACCCCGTAGGTTCGGCGACAATGTCCGACATGACGTCCCCTGCCGATGCTCCGCGGCCGCCTGGGCGGCCGCGGAGCACCCGCGCCGACGAGGCGATCATCGACGCCACCCTCGACCTGCTCGCCGAGGGCAGCACCATCGAGGCGCTCTCGATCGAGGCGATCGCCAGCCGCGCGGGGGTGGGCAAGGCGACGATCTACCGCCGCTGGCCGGGCAAGGAGGCGCTGCTGCGGGACGCCCTGGCGATCCTCAAGGGCGTCCCGCCGGAACCGGTCGGCCGGTCGGTCCGCGACGACCTGGTGCTGCTGCTCGGCGCGGTGGGCCGCAACGCCGACCCACGAGCCGCGAAGATCATGCCCTGCCTGCTGCCCGAGGTGAACCGCACCAAGGACCGCTACGAGCTGTACCAGGGCGTCATCGAGCCCCGCCGCGCCCGGATCCGGGAGGTGCTGCAACGCGGCATCCGCGACGGGGAGCTGCGTGCCGACCTCGACGTCGAGTTGGCGCTGGCGCTGCTGACCGGCCCGATGCTGATCCAGCGCGTCCTGCGCTGGAATCCCGAGCTGGACGACCGGGTGCTGCCGGAGAAGGTCGTCGACGGGGTGCTGGAGGGCATCCGCGCCCGCTGACGACGCCCGCCGGAACGCCGACCGTCGCCCGCCGGCCCCGGCCCCGACCGTCGGCCCCGGCCGGGCCCGGCTCAGCCGGCGGGAGACCGCAGCCGGTGCAGGCGCAGCGCGAGCTGCACCTCCAGGGCCCGCTCGGGTTTCTGCCAGTCCGCGCCGAGCAGCTGACCGACCCGTTCCAGCCGCTGGGTCACCGTGTTCACGTGCACGTGCAGCTGTTCGGCGGCCCGGGCGAGGCTGCCGCCCACCCCGAAGTACGCCTCCAGCGTCTTGACCAGGGCGGTGCCCCGCCGCGCGTCGTAGTCGACCACCGGGCCGACGGTCGCCGTGAGGAACCCTTCCACGTCCCGGTCGCCGCCGTCGCCCACCGCGCCGAGCAGCAGCCCGACGAAGCCCAGCTCGGCCGTGCTGGCGCCCTGCCCGGCTCGCCCCAGCGCGCCGAGCGCCGTGAGGCATCGGTCGGCCTCGCGGAACGCGGTGGCCAGCGACGCCGGCCCACTGGACGGGCCGCTCGCCCCGGCCGTCACCGCCCGGCCGGTCACCCGGGACAGGTCCCGGGACACCGCGCGGGCGCTGCCGCCGGCGTCCTGGCCGGGAAGCATGAGCACCACCCGGCCGTCGCGCGCCGCGGCCAGCCCGCCGCGTGTCGAGGCGTACGTGGTGGCCCATGACAGCACCCGCTGCCGCGCCGACCCGGTCGCGGCGATGGCGTCGTCGCCCACCGCCACGAGCACGTGGGGGGCGTCCAGGTCGACGCCGAGCCGGCGGGCGCGGCTGCGCAGCGCGTCGGTGTCACGCAGCGGCCGGGCGATGAGGTCGTCGAGCAGCTCGCCGCGCACCCGGCCCTCCGCCTCGGCGACCGTACGGCGGAACAGCAGCAGCAGCGCGGTGACCAGCGCGGCCCGCTCCAGGATCCGCTGGTCGGCGTCGACCAGTTCCTCGTCGGGGCGCAGCACGAGCGCGCCCAGGTTCTCAGCGCCGGCCACCACGGCGGCGTACCAGAGCGACCCCCGGCGCACGCTGCGCCCCTCCGTACGCGACGCCGCCACCGCCTCCACGATGTCGGGCCGTTCCGGCTCGTCGATCTGGCCGACCCGGGCGAGCCGCCGCCCCTCCGCGTCCAGCGCGAGCAACGCCCCGCCGAGCACCTCGACCACCGCGGCGGCCACGTCCTCGACCCCGCCGCCGCGCAGGACGAGGGCGGTCATCCGGTCGTGCGCGGCGGCGGCCCGCTCCACCGAGCTGCTGTGCGCCCGGATGGTGGTGTTCGCGGCCGACAACTCGGCCAGCGCCGATCGGGTCTCGGCGAGCAGCCGGGCGGTGTCGATCGCCACGGCCGCGTGCGCGGCGAGCGACACGAGCAGGGCGACCTCCTCGCGGGCGAACGGCCGCGCCGAGCGGTTCGCCGCGTAGAGCACGCCGATCGAGGTCGACCCGAGCCGCAGCGGCACCCCGAGGATGGCCACGAGCCCTTCCTCGCCCACGCCGGCGTCGATCTCGCCGGTGTGGTGGAAGCGGTCGTCCTCCGGGTAGTTGGCGGTCACGTACGGGGCGCCCGTCTGCGCCACCAGGCCGCCCAGGCCCGCGCCCATGGGCAGCCGCAGCCGTTGGAACCGCGCCGACACCGAGCCGTCCGTGACCCGCATGTAGGTGTCGCCGCGCTCGTCGTCGTTGAGCGTCATGTACGCCACGTCGGCGCCCAGCAGCGTGCGCGCCCGGTGCACGATGGCCCGCAGCACGTCGTCGAGGTCGCGCAGGCCGGCCAGGTCGCTCACGGTGTCGTACAGCCCGGAGAGCTCGGTCTCCCGGCGGCGCCGGCGCTCCAGCAGCGCGCGGACCCGCAGCGCCACGGTCTTCGCCTGCTCCAGCTCGGCGAGCTGGTCGGCGGGCAGGCCGGCGGCGCGGGCGGCGACCAGCGGCCCCTCGAACTCGACCGCGGCCGCCTCGCGGGCGAGCAGTTCGAGGAACTCCACCGGCGACGACATGACGCCCATTGTGCTCAGGGCCACTAGTTCGCCGTCCAGCCCCCGTCGAGGGCGATCGAGGCGCCGGTGATGAAGGCCGCCGGGGCGGTGCAGAGGTACGCCATCAGCTCGGCCACCTCCTCCGGCTCGATGAGCCGCTTGATGGCGGCACGGGCCAGCATGATCTTCTCGATCACCTCGGACTCGGGGATGCCGTGGCTGGCCGCCTGGTCGGCGATCTGGCTCTCCACGAGGGCGGTGCGCACGTACGCCGGGTTGATGCAGTTGGCGGTGACGCCGTGCGCGGCGCCCTCCAGGGCGACCACCTTCGACAGACCCTCCAGGGCGTGCTTGGCCGAGACGTACGCCGACTTGAACGGCGAGGCGCGCAGCCCGTGCACCGAGGAGATGTTGATGACGCGCCCCCAGCCCTTGGCGTACATGTGCGGCAGGGCCCGGCGGATGATGAGGAACGGCGCTTCCACCATGACCCGGTGCAGGTAGGCGAAGCGTTCGGCGGAGAAGTCCGGGAGCGGGGCGACGTGCTGCAACCCGGCGTTGTTCACGACGATGTCCACGTCCGTGTCGAGCCGGTCCACCGCCTCGGCGTCCGCCAGGTCGATTCCCTCGGCGCGGCCGCCCGTCTCGGCGGCCACCGCCTTCGCCGCCTCGACGTTGCGGTCCACCACCAGCACGGCCGCGCCGGCCGCCGCCAACCGCAGGGCGCAGGCCCGGCCGATGCCGCTGCCGCCCCCGGTCACCAGGGCGGTCCGACCGGTGAGGTCGACGTTCACGACGTGGGGGACCGCCACGGGTTCTGCCGTCATGGCGCACAAAACTACGAGCTGTGTGGCCGGGCGCACATGGGGTCGCGACACATACTCGACCGCCAGGGTGTGTGGGAGCGCTGCACGACGGCGAGGCCGCGGATCCCGGGGTCGACGGGTGTGGCGCGCGCCGCCTCCGTCCCCGGCGTGTCCCGCGGGGTTCACTGTTTCCGGCATCGGTAGGGTGTCGAACACACGTACTGCTGGCGGCTGGGGGAGGAGGCGGCGTGCGGGTGCTCGGCGTCGACCCGGGGCTGACCCGGTGCGGGGTGGGCGTGGTCGAGGGCGTGCCCGGCCGGCCCTGCACCCTGGTCGCCTACTACGTGGTCTACACCGACCCCGCCGACGAGCTGCCCCTCCGCCTGCTGCATCTGGACCGCTCGCTCACCGACCTGGTGGCCGAGCACCGGCCGGAGAGCGTGGCCGTCGAGCGGGTGTTCAGCCAGCACAACGTGCGCACCGTGATGGGCACCGCCCAGGCCAGCGGGATCGCCGTGCTCGCCGGGGCGCGCGCCGGGCTGCCCGTGCAGACGTACACCCCGAGCGAGGTCAAGGCGGCCGTGACCGGCTCCGGTCAGGCCGACAAGGCGCAGATGACGGCGATGGTCACCCGGCTGCTGCGGCTGCCCGAGCCACCCCGCCCGGCCGACGCCGCGGACGCGCTCGCGCTGGCCATCTGCCACATCTGGCGCGGCGGCACCCGTTCCAAGCTGGCCGCCGCGGCCGACCGGGCCCGACGAGGAGGAGTCAGATGATCGCCAGCGTGCGCGGCGTGGTCACGGCGACCGGCCCCGACCAGGCCGTGATCGAGGTCGGGGGCGTGGGCCTCGCGGTGCACTGCGCGCCGGGCACCCTCGCCGACCTGCGGGTCGGCCAGCCGGCCCGGCTGGCCACGAGCCTGGTCGTCCGGGAGGATTCGCTCACCCTCTACGGTTTCGCCGACGACGACGCCAAGCAGCTCTTCGAGCTGTTGCAGACCGCCAGCGGCGTCGGCCCCCGGCTGGCCCAGGCGGTGCTCGCCGTGCACACCCCGGACGCCGTCCGCAAGGCGATCGCCAACGCCGACACCGCCGCGTTGACCCGGGTGCCGGGCATCGGCAAGAAGGGCGCCGAGCGGCTCGTCCTGGAACTGCGCGACCGGATCGGTCCCGTGCCGGTGGGCGCGGACGGCGCGGCCGGGGTCACCGGCGGCGCCTGGTCCGACCAGGTCCGCCAGGCGCTCGTCGGGCTGGGCTGGACGGCCGCGCAGGCGGACCAGGCGGTGGCCGCGGTCGCGGAGACCGTCGACGGCCCGACCCCGCCCGTGCCGGTCCTGCTCAAGCAGGCCATCCGGCTGCTGGGCCGCACCCGATGACCGGTCCGGACGGCGGCGGCCTGGTCTCGGCGTACGTCAACGACGCCGAGCGGGACGCGGAGGCCAGCGTCCGGCCGAAGCGGCTGGACGAGTTCATCGCCCAGCACCGGGTGCGCGACCAGCTCGACCTGCTGCTCCAGGGCGCGATGCGGCGCGGCAGCCCGCCCGACCACATTCTCCTGTCCGGGCCGCCCGGCCTGGGCAAGACCACCCTGGCCAACATCGTGGCCGCCGAGCTGGGTTCGGGCATCCGGGTGACCAGCGGCCCGGCCATCGAGCGCTCCGGCGACCTGGCCGCCATCCTCACCAGCCTCGCCGAGGGTGACGTGCTCTTCATCGACGAGATCCACCGGATCGCCAAGCCGGCGGAGGAGCTGCTCTACAGCGCCATGGAGGACTTCCGCGTCGACGTGGTGGTCGGCAAGGGGCCGGGCGCCACCGCCATCCCGCTCGACGTGGAGCCGTTCACGCTGGTGGGCGCCACCACCCGCTCGGGTCTGCTGACCGGGCCGATGCGGGACCGGTTCGGCTTCGTCGCCCACCTCGACTTCTACGCCCCGGCGGACCTGGAGGCGCTGCTGCACCGCTCGGCGCGGATCCTCGGCGTGCCGATAACCGAGGACGGCGCCGCGGAGATCGCCGGGCGGTCCCGGGGCACGCCCCGGATCGCCAACCGGCTGCTGCGCCGGGTGCGCGACTACGCCGAGGTCCGGGCCGACGGCGTGGTCACGCTGGAGACCGCCCGCGAGGCCCTGAAGGTGTACGACGTCGACGCGCTCGGTCTCGACCGGCTGGACCGGGCGGTCCTCACCGCGCTGGTCGACTCGTTCCGGGGTGGCCCGGTCGGCCTGTCCACGCTCGCCGTGGCGGTGGGGGAGCAGCCCGACACCGTCGAGGAGGTGTGCGAGCCGTTCCTGGTCCGGGCCGGTCTGCTGGCCCGTACGCCCCGGGGCCGGGTGGCCACGGAGGCCGCCTGGCACCACCTGGGGCGTACGCCACCGAATGGTACATTTGGCGCCGATGCCCCTCCCGTGCCCGATCTGTTCTCGACCGCGCCCGATCAGCCGTGATCCGTTCGTGATCTGTGCCGCATTCGGCGTTCCCAGGTGCAGGGATTAGACTCGCCGCGGTCTGTACAGGATGTGAGAATCCGCTTCCGCTCCGGCGCGTACGCGCGCGGCGCGGGGGCCAATGGGAAGGTCAACAACGTGCTTTACGCACAATCGGCAGGCGGGGCCGGCAGTCTGACGCCGATCCTCATGATCGTTCTGCTCTTCGGCGTCATGTACTTCATGATGATCCGCCCGCAGCAGAAGCGCCGCCGGGAGGCGGAGGCCATGCAGTCGGGGCTCTCCGCGGGTGACGAGGTGGTCACGATCGGCGGGCTCTACGGCACGGTCACCGACGTGGACGACGAGACCGTCCTGCTCGAGGTCGCCCCCGGCGTGCAGACCCGGTACGCCCGCCCGGCCATCGCGCGGGTGGTCACGCGGGCCGAGCTTCCGGCGACGCCGGCCACCGAGGACGCGGACACCGTCAAGGAATGACCCGTCACCCGTCCGGGCGGCCTGTCCGCCGCCCGGTCAGGGTCGCGGGCGGGTTGTGAAAACTGGATAGTCGGGTCGGCGCCCGGGCGTCGGCACGCTTTCCGTGACCGGTCGGTGCCCCCTGCCGTCCGCCGGAACGTCGTGTCGTGCTCCCGCGGGCCGCCCGGGTGGACCCGTCGGCCGGCGACCCGGCCGACACCGTCGCCGCGGGGGCGGCGGCGCGACCGTTACAGGGAGACAGGACAGCCGTGGCACCACCTCAGGGACAGATGCGCCCCGGCCGGCAGTTGGCCGTGCTGGCGGGCATCTTCGTGGTCCTTTATCTTTTGGTGTTCTTCTCCGGAGGCGCCAGCGGCAGCTTCATGGACCGGCTGGAGCCGCGGCTCGGCCTGGACCTCGTCGGCGGCACCCGGATGACACTCGAGGCGAAGAACACCGTCGACGGCCGCGCGCCGACGGCGGAGAACCTCGAGGAGGCCCGGCAGATCATCGAGAACCGGGTCAACGCGTTCGGTGTGGCCGAGGCCGAGGTGGTCACCGAGGGCAACCGGAACATCGTGATCTCCCTGCCCGGTGAGAACCGGGACCTCACGAGCGTGGGCACGCCCGCCGAGCTGCGGTTCCGCAAGGTGCTGAAGGCGGCCGACGGGAGCGGCGCCGTCGCGGCGCCCGCGCCCACGCCGTCCGCCTCCGGCGGCGCCAGCCCGAACCCGTCGGGCAGCCCGTCGGCCGGCGCCAGCGCGACGCCGTCGGGCAGCCCGTCCGCGAAGGCGACCGCGTCACCGTCGGGCGGCCAGGGCGGCATGGCGCCGACGCCGAGCGCCAGCGCCAGCCCGTCCGCGTCGGCCTCGCCGAGCGCCGCCGCCCCGTCGCCGAGCACCAGCGCGGCGCCCGTCCCGGCGGGCATCGAGGAGCAGCGCAAGGCCGTCGAGCAGAAGGTAGGCGCCGCCGCCTGGGCGGCCGCGAACGGCCTGCAGGGTCCCGCGGACCTCACGGCCGACCCCTCCCTCGCCGACAAGCTGAAGCCGTTCGGCACGCTCAGCCCGGAGGAGGTCGCGGTCCTGCCGGCGCAGATGCAGTTCAACGTGCCGACCATCGGCTGCGCCCAGCTCGACAAGCGGCCGCCGGGGTCGATCTCCGACCCGAACCAGCAGTCAGTGGCCTGCGAGGACAGCGCCGCCAAGTACCTGCTGGACGTGGCGAAGGTGCTGGGCACCGACGTGGACGACGCCAGCGCGGTGCTGGACCAGACCAACTCCTGGGTGGTCAGCCTGGACTTCACGGGCAGTGGCCAGGACAAGTGGACCAACCTGACCCGCGAGGCGTTCAACAACGAGGGTCAGGCCTGCGACGCGTCCGCCCTCGGCCAGGACGGCAAGTGCCGGGTCGCCGTGGTGCTCGACAACGAGATCGTCTCGTCGCCGGAGATCCAGGGCGTGCTCACCGGCAACTCCCAGATCACCGGCAGCTTCACCCAGAAGGACGCCAGCACGCTGGCCGGTCAGCTCCGCTACGGCGCCCTGCCGGCGACCTTCGAGCCGCAGGAGCAGCAGAACGTCTCCGCCACCCTGGGCGCCAGCCACCTGCGGGCGGGTCTGCTCGCGGCCGGCATCGGCATGCTGCTGGTCATCATCTACGCGTTCTTCTACTACCGGCTGCTCGGCTCGGTGATCTTCCTGAGCCTCCTGCTGTCGGCGCTGCTGGTCTTCGGCGCGCTGATCGTGCTCGGCCGGAACATCGGCTTCACCCTGACGCTCGCCGGTATCGCGGGCTTCATCGTCTCGCTCGGTGTCGCGGCGGACTCGTTCGTCATCTACTTCGAGCGGTTGAAGGACGAGATCCGGGAGGGACGCAGCCCGCGTAGCGCGGTGCCGCGGGCCTGGGCCCGCGCCCGCCGGACGATCATCTCGGCCAACGCGATCTCGATCCTCGCGGCGGTGGTGCTCTACATCGTCTCGGTCGGCACGGTGAAGGGCTTCGCCTTCGCGCTCGGTCTGGCCACGGTGCTCGACCTGGTCGTGGTGTTCCTCTTCCGGCACCCGATCATGACGATGTTCGCCCGGACGAACGCGTTCCTCTCGCCGCGGGTCAGCGGCCTGGGCCGCGTCCTGCGGACGGCCGAGGCCGAGGGCGCCACCACCACCCGCCCGTCCCGTGTGAAGGAGGCCTGACATGGCCCGCAGCGGTCTGGCCACCCGCCTCTACCGGGGCGAGGCCGGTCTCGACATCATCGGCAAGCGCAAGCTCTGGTTCTCCATCGCCGGGGTGCTGGTGCTCGCCGCGGTGCTGAGCTTCTTCGTCCGGGGCTTCACCCTGGGCATCGAGTTCGAGGGCGGCAACTCCTTCCAGGTGCCGGCGAGCGTCGGCACGTTGACGCAGACCGAGGACCGGGTCAACGGGATCCTGGGCACCGAGGCCGGCGGGGCCGGGGTCGAGTCGGCCCAGACCATCGGCGGCGCGGGCGGCGAGTTCTACGAGTTCCGCACCGCGGTGCTGAGCTCCGAGGAGGCCAACGCCACCAAGGCGGCGCTGGCGCAGGAGTTCAACCTCAACGAGGACCAGATCAGCGCGAACCAGGTCAGCGCGGCCTGGGGTGGCCAGTACACCGAGCGCGCGATGCTCGGTCTGGTCATCTTCATCGCGCTGGTGATGCTCTACCTGATCATCCGGTTCGAGTGGCGGATGGCGGTCGGCGCGGTCTCCTCGCTGCTGCTCAACCTCATCCTCACGGCGGGCGTCTACTCGTTGGTCGGGTTCGAGGTGACCCCGTCGACGATCATCGGTTTCCTCACGATCCTGGGCTTCGCGCTCTACGACGTCGTCGTGGTGTTCGACAAGGTCCAGGAGAACACGCGGGGGATCACGGCGAACAACAACCAGACGTACGGCGAGGCGGCGAACCTCGCCATCAACCAGACCCTCATGCGGTCGATCAACACCGGTCTGGTGGCGCTGCTGCCCGTCGGTGGTCTGCTCTTCATCGGTGTCCCGCTCGGCGCGGTCACCCTGAAGGACCTGGGTCTGGTGCTCTTCGTCGGTATGTTCATCGCGGTCTACTCGTCGATCTTCTTCGCCACCCCGGTGCTCACCACGCTCAAGGACTTCGAGCCGCGGATCCAGGCGCACACCAAGCGCGTCCTGGCCCGGCGCGGGGCCATCGCCCGCGGTGAGCTGACCCCGAAGGGCGCCCCGCGTCCGGCGGCGGGTGGCGAGCCCACCGACGCCGAGGCCGCAGCGCTGGCCGGCGCGGCGCCGAAGGTGGGTGCGCGCCCGGCGGGCAAGCGGCCCACCGGCGCCAGGGGCGGGCGGCCGAGCGGCGGCGGCGGAAACCGGCCGGGCGGCGCGAAGCGGCGCTGACCGGCCCGCCGGGGCCGACCCGGTAGGAATCCACCAGACGGCGTCCTGCATGCTGTGCGAGCAGCAGCAGGACGCCGTCGTCGTCGGAAGGGAAACGGGAACTGCCGTGACGGACACCCACAGCGCCGAGGTACGCGGGGACAGCGGCGAGCAGACCGCCCGCCTGGTGGCCAGCCGTGTGCTGGACGTGCCGGACTTCCCCAAGCCGGGGGTCGTGTTCAAGGACCTGATGCCCCTCTTCGCCGACGGCGACGCCTTCCGCGAGGTGATCGACGGGATCGTGGCGTACCACGGGCGGGACGCGTTCGACGCCGTGGTCGGCATCGAGGCGCGGGGCTTCGTGGTGGCGGCGGCCATCGCGTACGCCACCGGGGTCGGTGTGGTGCCGGTCCGCAAGGCCGGCAAGCTGCCCCGGCCCGCCTACTCGGCCTCGTACGAGCTGGAGTACGGCGAGGCCACCCTGGAGGTGCACCAGGACGCGTTCACGGCCGGGCACCGGGTGCTGGTGGTCGACGACGTGCTCGCCACGGGCGGCACGGCGGCGGCGACGCTGGACCTCGTCGAGCGCGCCGGCGGGACGGTTGCCGGGTTCACGGTGCTGCTGGAGTTGGGCTTCCTGGGCGGCCGGCAGCGGCTCGCCCCACGTCCGGTCCATGCCCTGCTGACCGTTTGACACCGGGGGCCGTCGGACGGACCCCGCCCGGTCCGTCCGGCGGAGCGGCAGGGCACCGTCCGTGCGGGTAGCATTGCCCTTTGCTGACGCGGACGTGACCCGTCCGGCGGCACGAGACCAGGCCGACCACGCGGTCGGCGTGTTTCCGGCGAGCGGTGAGGAGGCCGGTGTCCCACGATGTCGTCCCTCCGGTGGAGGGCACGGTGCACCCGACAGGCGACGCGGACGGCTCGGTGACCGACCGGAACGGTGACGCGACGGCCCGGGTGGCGGGCTCTGGCAACGGCTCGGCCGCTCCGGCCGACGGCGTCCGGTCCGCTGTCGTCCGCCCGTCCGACAGCGTCGTGGTCCCGTTCCGGGCCGACGGCGCGGGGGAGGCGGCGCCGAGCGCGGGCTTCGCGCTCGCCAGCGCACCGACCGGCCGGCGTGTGCGGGCGCGGCTGGCGCGGTTCAACGCGCCGTGGCAGACCTCGCAGGTCAGCGAGGTGCTGGAGCCGCTCATCGCCATGCATCGGGAGAACCACCCGAAGGCCGACGCGCGGCTGCTCCAGCGCGCCTTCGACACCGCGGCCCGGTGGCACTCCGGCCAGTACCGCAAGTCCGGCGACCCGTACATCACCCACCCCCTCGCGGTGGCCACCATCCTGGCCAACCTGGGGATGGACACCACCACCCTGGTCGCCGCGCTGCTGCACGACACGATCGAGGACACGGAGTACACGCTCGACCAGATGCGCGCCGACTTCGGCGGCGAGGTCGCGCTGCTCGTGGACGGCGTCACGAAGCTCGACAAGGTGAAGCTGGGCGACGCGGCGAAGGCCGAGACCATCCGCAAGATGGTGGTCGCCATGGCCAAGGACCCGCGGGTCCTGGTCATCAAGCTCGCCGACCGGCTGCACAACATGCGTACGCTCACCTTCCTGCCCCGCCCGAAGCAGGAGCAGAAGGCGAAGGAGACGCTGGAGATCCTGGCCCCGCTGGCCCACCGGCTGGGTATGAACACGATCAAGTGGGAGCTGGAGGACCTGGCCTTCGGCACGCTGTTCCCGAAGCGGTTCGAGGAGATCAACCGGCTCATCGGGGAGCACCAGCCGCAGCGCGAGGCGTTGCTGCGCCAGGTCACCCAGAAGGTCCAGACAGACCTGAAGGCCGCCAAGATCAAGGCGGAGACCACCGGCCGGCCGAAGCACCTCTACTCGATCTACCAGAAGATGATCGTGCGGGGGCGCGACTTCAACGACATCTACGACCTGGTCGGGGTGCGGATCCTGGTCGACACGGTGCGGGACTGCTACGCGGCGCTGGGCGTCATCCACGCCAACTGGCAGCCGGTGCCGGGCCGGTTCAAGGACTACATCGCCATGCCCAAGTTCAACATGTACCAGTCGTTGCACACGACGGTCATCGGGCCCACCGGCAAGCCGGTGGAGATGCAGATCCGCACGTACGCCATGCACCGCACCGCCGAATTCGGCATCGCCGCCCACTGGAAGTACAAGGAGCAGAAGGGCACGCAGATCGTCGGCCCGCCGGCGCACATCGACGAGATGACGTGGCTGCGCCAGCTGCTCGACTGGCAGCGCGAGGCGGCCGACCCGAGCGAGTTCCTCGACGCGCTGCGGTTCGACCTGTCCAGCCAGGAGGTGTACGTCTTCACCCCGAAGGGTGACGTCATCCCGCTGCCGACGGGGTCGACGCCGGTGGACTTCGCGTACGCGGTGCACACCGAGGTCGGGCACAAGTGCATCGGGGCGCGGGTCAACGGCAAGCTCGTGCCCCTCGAGTCGACGCTGTCCAACGGCGACGTGATCGAGATCTTCACGTCGAAGTCCGACACGGCCGGCCCCACGCAGGACTGGCTGGGCTTCGTGAAGAGCCCCCGGGCGCGTACGAAGATCCGCCAGTACTTCAACAAGGAGCGGCGCGAGGAGGCGATCGAGGCCGGCAAGGACGCGATCGTCAAGGCGATGCGCAAGCAGGGCATGCCCTTGCAGCGGATGCTCACCTCGGACGCGCTCATGGCGATCGCCCGGGACCTGCACCTCGCCGACGTCGCGTCCCTCTACGCCGCGGTCGGCGACAGCCAGGTCAGCGCCCAGTCGGTCGTGCAGAAGCTGATGGCCTCGTACGGGGGCGAGGAGGGCGCGGCGGAGGACATCGCCGAGACCGCCGTCGCCACCCGCCCGCCGCGCAGCCGGGCGAGCAGCCACGACCCGGGTGTGGTGGTCCGCGGGGTCAGCGACGTCTGGATCAAGCTGGCCCGGTGCTGCACCCCGGTGCCGCCGGACGCGGTCTTCGGTTTCGTCACCCGCTCCGGCGGGGTGAGCGTGCACCGGGACGACTGCGCCAACGCCGAGGACCTCAAGGCGCAGAGCGAGCGGGTGGTCGAGGTGAGCTGGAAGCTCACCTCGGCGTCGACGTTCCTGGTCGCCATCCAGGTCGAGGCGCTCGACCGGCACAAGCTGCTGGCCGACGTCACCCGGGTGCTCTCCGACGAGCGGGTCAACATCCTGTCGGCCACGGTCACCACCACCCGGGACCGGGTGGCGGTGAGCCGGTTCAGCTTCGAGATGGCCGACCCGAAGCACCTCGGTCACCTGCTGGCCACCGTACGCAAGGTCGACGGCGTCTTCGACGCGTACCGCGTAACGTCCGGCGCCTGACCCCCCTTCTCCTCGCCGATCTTGCACTTTCGGCCCCTGCTTTGCGGGGTTACGCACCTTTCGCCGGGGCGCAAAGTGCAAGATCGCGGAGGTGGGACCCCGCGCACGCCCGGGCTCAGCAACGACGACGGCGCCCGCCGGTCCGAAGGACCGGCGGGCGCCGTCGTCGTTGCGGGTGGGTCAGCCCTGCGGGGCGCTCATCGTGAGCTTCTTGATGACGATCTCCTTCTTCGGGTGGCCGCCACCGGCCTGCTGGGCGAAGGCGCCGTCGTCACCGGCCTTGGCCACGTCGTGGACGATGTCCATCCCGCCCGTCACGGTGCCGAGCACCGTGTAGTTCGGGTCGAGCGGCGAGTCGCCGTAGACGATGAAGAACTGGCTGCCCGTGCTGCCCGGCTGGCCCGAGTTGGCCATGGCGATGACGCCCTCCGGGTACGGGGGGCGCTTGTCGGTCGGCAGGTTCTCCTCGGCGAGGCGGTAGCTCGGGCCGCCGGTGCCGTCGGTGTCCCGCCAGCCCTTGCCGGTGGCGCTCGGGTCGCCGCACTGCAGCACCTTGATGCCCTCGGTCACCAGCCGGTGGCACTTGCTGTTGTCGAAGAAGTTCTTCTCCGCGAGGTGCGTGAAGCTCGCCGCGGTGCACGGCACCAGCGACCGGTCGACCTTGGCGGTGATCGGCCCCAGGTTCGTGTCGATCGTCATCGTCTGGACGCCGGTGTTCGACTGCTGGGTGGCCGGCAGCCCGACGTCCTTGGTCTCCTTGGTCCGCTGGTCGGCCGGGATCTCGCTGAACGCGCACTGGGCCTGGCCGGGCGCCGCGGCGTCGGTGGCGGTGTTGTCGTCGTCGCCACCGAGGCTGGTGGCCAGCCAGACGGTGCCGGCCACCACCAGCAGCAGGGCGAGGCTCGCCCCGACGATCGCCTGCGTCTGCCGGCGCTTGCGGGCCCGCGCCGCGCGCTCGGCCATCTCCTTCTCGAGCCGGGCGCGTGCCGCCGCGCGCTGCCGCTCTCTGGTGGACGTCACGCCTGGATCCTCCTGGACTGTCTGCTCGGGCGCGTGGGTGCCGTTGCGATGGGGTCGTGCGGCCGGGTCAGCCGGCGTTCGGGCTGGCCGAGGGGGCGCCCGAGCCGGTCGGTGCCGGCGTCGGCGCACCGGTGCCCGGCTCGCCGACGGTGAGGCTCTGGATCACCACGTCGGTCTGGGGCTTGACCTTGGCCCCCGTCCCATTGTCCACGGTCGGCAGGGCGCCGATCTTCTCCAGGACGTCCAGGCCGCCGGTGACCTTCCCGATCACCGGGTACGTCGGCTGCGCCGGGTTGTAGTCCTTGAAGAAGAGCAGGAACTGGCTGCCGTTCGCCCCCGGCGGGTTGGCGATCATCGCCACCGTGCCCTTCGGGTACGCCGGCGGCTGGCCGGGCGCCGGGCTCGCGGACGGGCTGGGCGACGCGGCGTCGGGCACGTTCTCGTCGTAGAACGAGTAGGTGGGCCCGCCGAGGCCGGTGCCGCTCGGGTCGCCGCAGCGCAGCGCGCCCTCCGCGGTGATCTCGTGGCACGTGGTGTTGTCGTAGAACGACCGGCTCGCCAGGTGGGCGATGCTCGCCCCGGCGCACGGGGCCGCCGCCAGGTCGAGGTCGGCGGTGATCGGCGCACCCTGGTTGGTGGTCACGGTCATCGTCCGGGTGCCGTCGGTGGGCAGCCCGGTGGTGGCCGGCATGCCGACGTCCTTGAGGTTGGTGTTGGCGGTGGCGTCCTGCGGTGTCCAGAGACAGACCTCGTCCGCCGCGGTGTCCGCCGCCGGCTCGGAGTCGAAGGCGCCGAGCGCCCAGGCGGAGCCGACCACGATCAGCGCGAGCACCACGACGGCGCCCACACCGGCCTGGATCTGCCGTCGGCGCCTGACCCGCGCGGCGCGGCGGGCCATCTGCCGGTCGAGCTTGGCCCGCGCCAGTTTGCGCTGCCGGTCCCTGCTGGAAGCCACCCGTGCTCCCCTTCCTCTACCCTGGTCGTCACCGGCGTCCGGGCGTTTCGCGCCCGTGCGGGCCAGTGCGCCACGCCACACGCCCGCCAGAGTGTACGGCCACCGGCTGTGAAAGTGGTGTACGAGGTCCAGGCTGCCCGTATCGGAGCGCATCGCTGTGCGCGGTGGGACCGGCGGGACGGATGGTCCGCCGAAAGCCGATCGCCCCGCCGGTTAGGCTGATCAGGACGGACCCCGGCTCGACGGAAAGGGGAGCGGACGTGCTCGTGGCCGGCTTTCCCGCCGACGCCTTCGGCACCAACTGCTACGTGGTCGCCGCGGCGCCGGGGGAGCAGTGCGTGGTGGTCGACCCCGGGATCGGGGTGCTCGACCAGCTCGACGCCGTGCTCGCCGAGCACCGCCTGCACCCGGCCGCCGTGCTGCTCACCCACGGCCACCTCGACCACACCTTCTCGGTCGCGCCCGTCTGCGGCGCGCGGGGCATCACGGCGTACGTCCACCCGGGCGACCGCGAGATGCTCGCCGACCCGGCCAAGGGGCTCTCGGCGGACCTCACGGCGCTGTTCGGCGGCCGCCTGCCGTACACCGAGCCGGAGGACGTGGCCGAGCTGTCCGACGGCGCCACCCTGCGCCTCGCCGGCCTGGAGTTCACCGTCGACCACGCCCCCGGCCATACCGGCGGGTCGGTGCTGTTCCGGATGCCCGGCGCCGGCTCGCGTTGGGAGGCCGACGAGATCTGCCTCTCCGGCGACGTGCTCTTCGCGGGCTCGATCGGTCGCACCGACCTGCCGGGCGGCAGCATGCCGGCCATGCTCGCCAGCCTGCGGGACAAGATCCTCCCGCTGGCGGACGACACGGTCGTCCTGCCCGGCCACGGCCCCACGACCACGATCGGCCGCGAGCGCGCGACCAACCCGTACCTCATCGAGGTGGCGGAGTCCGGCGACGCGCGCCCGGCCGCACCCACCCGCGGTCTGTGACGACCGCGACCCACGACCTCGCCGCGCGGTCCCGCGCGGTTTCCAAGGAGTACGCGATGAGCAAGCCCACGCCCATCTCCGGTTTCCCGGAGTGGACGCCCGCCCAGCGGATGATCGAGCAGTTCGTGCTCGACCGTATCCGCGACACCTTCGAGCTGTACGGCTTCGCCCCGCTGGAGACCCGGGCCGTGGAGCCTCTCGACCAGCTGCTGCGCAAGGGGGAGACCTCCAAGGAGGTCTACGTGATCCGGCGGTTGCAGGGCGACGAGCAGGAGCCGGCCGGTGAGGACGCGCTCGGCCTGCACTTCGACCTGACGGTGCCGTTCGCCCGGTACGTGCTGGAGAACGCCGGCAAGCTCCAGTTCCCGTTCCGCCGCTACCAGATCCAGAAGGTGTGGCGGGGGGAGCGGCCGCAGGAGGGGCGCTACCGCGAGTTCGTCCAGGCCGACATCGACATCGTCGACCGTGACACGCTCGCCGCGCACCACGAGGCGGAGATGCCGCTGGTGATCGGGGACGCGCTGCGGTCGCTGCCCATCCCGCCGGTGCTGATCCAGGTGAACAACCGCAAGATCTGCGAGGGCTTCTACCGGGGCATCGGGCTGACCGACCCGGAGGCGGCGCTGCGGGCCGTCGACAAGCTCGACAAGATCGGGCCGGCGAACGTGGCCGAGTTGCTGGCCCAGACGGCCGGGGCGAGCGAGGCGCAGGCCAAGGCGTGCCTGGCGTTGGCCGAGATCTCGGCGCCGGACGCGTCGTTCGCCGACGCGGTGCGGGCGCTCGGCGTCGACGACCCGCTGCTGGAGGAGGGGATCGCCGAGCTGGTGCGGGTGGTGGAGACCGCGGCCGAGCACGCGCCCGGGTTGTGCGTGGCCGACCTGCGGATCGCCCGTGGCCTGGATTACTACACCGGGACGGTCTACGAGACCCAGATGCGCGGCTACGAGCGGTACGGCTCGATCTGCTCCGGCGGCCGGTACGACAACCTGGCCAGCTCGGGCGCCGTCCGGTTCCCCGGGGTGGGCATCTCGATCGGCGTCACCCGGCTGCTCGGTCTGCTGTTCGGCACCGGCGGGCTGTCGGTCTCTCGGGAGGTGCCGACCTGCGTCCTGGTCGCGGTGACCAACGAGGAGCAGCGGGCGGTCAGCAACCGGGTGGCCGACGCGCTGCGCCGGCGCGGGATCCCCACGGAGGTCTCGCCGAGCGCCGCGAAGTTCGGCAAGCAGATCCGTCACGCCGAGCGGCGGGGCATCCCGTACGTCTGGTTCCCCGGCGCGGACGGCGCCGCCGACGAGGTGAAGGACATCCGCTCCGGCGACCAGCTCCCGGCAACCGCGGACACGTGGACCCCTCCCACGGAGGACCTGAAGCCCACGGTGAGCTGACCCGACCCCACGCCGACCCTCCCCGCGATCTTGCACTTTGTGCCCCGGCGAACGGGGCGTATGCCGCGTAACAGGGGCCGAAAGTGCAAGATCGCGGGGGAGGGGGCTAGAGCTCGACGACCACGCGGCCCGCGGAGCCGGATTTCTCCGCGGCGTCGTGGGCGTCCGCGATGCGGTCGAGGGGATACCGGCCCACGATCGGGTAGCGGAGGTCGCCCGCCTCCAGCGCCTCGGTCAGGGCGGCGGCCGCGGCCTGGTTGGCGTCCTCGGGGAAGTCGTCGTTGCTGAGGAAGCGCACGGTGACGTTGCGGAAACCGAGCGGCCAGTACGGGATCCGCGGCTCGGCCTCGCCGGTCGCGTACGTGGCGACGGTGCCGCCGATGCGCAGGACCTCCAGGTCGGTGGCGATGCCGGTGTCGAACGCGACCTCGGCGACGCGGTCCACGCCGTCGGGCGCCAGGGCGCGGATCTGCTCCACGTCCGCAGCCGTGCCGGTCGTGACGACGACGTGGTGGGCGCCAGCCGTCAGGGCCGGTGTCCGCTGCTCGGGGTGGCGCACGGTGGCGATCACGGTGGCCCCGCCTCGGCGGGCGAGGGCGAGGGCGGCCCGCCCGACGGCCCCGAGCGCCCCGGTCACCAGGACCGTCCGACCGGTGACCGGCCCGTCGGCGAAGATCGCCCGATGGGCGGTGATGCCGGGGATCCCGAGCAGCGCCGCCTGCTCGAGGGGCACGCCGTCGGGCAGGTCCACGGCGTGCGCCGCCGGGACGGTCACGTACTCGGCCGCGGTGCCGAACGGGCGGTACGACTGGGCGAGGTACACCCAGACCCGGCTCCCGACGCGCGCCGGGTCGACCCCGGGGCCGACGGCGTCGACCGTGCCGGCGCCGTCGCCGTGCGGGATCACCCGCGGGTACGCCATCGTGGAGCCCCACCAGCCTCTCCGCTTGCCGAGGTCACCCACGTGCACGCCGGACCAGGCCACCCGGACGCGGACCTCGCCGGGCCCCGGATCCGGCGTGGGCACCTCACCGACCTGCAGGACGTCGTGCGCGTCGCCCTGCCGTTCGTAGTAGGCCGCGCGCATCACCGGTCACCGCCGGCCAGGGTGCCCTCCTCCGCGCTGACCACGCTGTCGATCGCCGCGAAGAACGCCGCGATGCCCGGGCGGTTCGCTCCCTTGACGCGCGAGGCCGCGAAGTCCTCGGCGCTGCGCCAGCGCACGACGTCCAACCACTCGCCGTCCGGCAACCGGACGAGGTCGGCGTCGAGGAAGCCGGCCCGGTCGGCGCGGAAATCGGCCAGCATCGCGGGCCTTGCCGCCAGCAGCGCGTCGACCTGCTCAGGCCGGACGCGGAAACGCGTCAGTTCCACGGTCGTCATCTCACACCCCCAGTTAGTCACCTGAGTTGATAGTATCTGGAGGTGACTAAATCAGAGCGGCGCAGTGAACGGAAGCGACGTGATCCGGATCTCGGCGTCCTCGTCGGGCAACTGCTGTTCGCGTTCCAGGACGAGCTGTTCGCCACCCTCGCCGCACAGGGCCACCCCGACCTGCGGCCACGGCACGGGATCATCCTCGCGTACCTCGACGCCGAGGGCAGTCGCGCGACGGAACTCGCCCGGCAGTCCGGCCAGCACAAGCAGGTGGTCGGCAAACTAATCGACGAGCTGGAGGCGCTCGGGTACGTGGAACGGCGGCCCGACCCGACCGACCGGAGGGCCAAGCTCGTCGCGCCGACCGCCCTGGGGCTGGACCAGATGGCGCGATCCGACGCGATCGTCGCGGCCATCGAGGCGCGGCACGCGCAGGCCGTCGGCGCGGAGACGTACCGGGCGTTCAAGGCGGTGCTGCGCGAAGTGACCGAGAGCCAGCGCGCGCCGAGGCCGTGACCCGTGCCCCGGCCCCCCGCGATCTTGCACTTTCGGCCCCTAATACGCGGCATTTGCCCCGTTCGCCGGGGCACAAAGTGCAAGATCGCGGGGATGGCGGGGTCAGGGTTCGGGGGTTACGGGGAACAGCAGGCAGGTGCTTGTCGCGTGGGCGACCAGGCGGTCGCGCGCGTCGGTGAGGCGGGCCTCGGCCAGCGCCGTCCGGCGGCCGCGTTGCAGGACCGTGCCCTCGCAGCGCAGCGTCCCGGAGTCGACGGTGACCGGGCGCAGGAACTTCACGTTCAGGTCGAGCGAGGTGTAGCCGACGCCGACCGGCAGGGTGGTGTGCACGGCGCAGCCCGCGGCGGTGTCGAGGAGTGTCGAGATGACTCCGCCGTGGACACTGCCGAGAGGGTTGTAGTGGAACTCCTGCGGCACCAGCTCGACGGCGACGCGACCCTCCTCGGCCGTCATGCGCGACATGCCGAGCAGGTGCATGACCGGCGGCGCGGCCAGCTCGCCGGCGATCATCGCCCGCAGCAGGTCGAGGCCGCTGCGGCGGCCGAGCTGGGCGGCGTTCTCCGCCGGGTCGGACCAGGAGAAGGTACGGCTGCGCGCCGGTTCCTGCGTCTGCGTCATGGACTCAGCCTGGCAGCCTGTTGCTGAGTCTGTCAACGAGACCTAGCCTGGTCGCCATGAGACCCGCGGCGCTGGACTGGTCGGTGGACAACTGCACGATCGCGCGGGCGATGGAGATCCTCGGCGAGCGGTGGACCCTCGTCGTGCTGCGCGAGGTGTTCAACGGGATCCGCCGCTTCGACGACATGCGCGTACGGACCGGCATCCCGCGCCAGGTGCTCACCAACCGGCTGGCCACCCTGGTCGAGCAGGGCGTGCTGCGCCGGGAGCCGTACCGGGAGCCGGGCAGTCGGCTGCGGCACGAGTACCGGCTGACCGGAAAGGGCCTGGACCTCTGGCCGGTGCTCGTCGCGGTGCTCGGCTGGGGCGACCGCTACCTCGCCGACGCGGACGGCTCGCCGCTCAGCGTCGCGCACCGCGACTGCGGCGCCGAGGTCCACGTCGAACTGCGCTGCGCGCAGGGGCACCTCGTCGACTCGCCGCGCGGCGTGGTGCCGCGACCCGGCCCCGGCGCGCGCCGCCGGGCGGACGGCTAGCGACGGGCCGGCCGGCGGGCGGCCAGGCGCTCGCGGGCGGCTCGGACCCGGGTCGGCGGCCCTGTCTGTGTCCACGATGGTTCCGTACGGTGACGGGCGCCCTCCGGGCGAAAAGGGCAAAGCAGAGTCTTGCTTAGGATCTTAAGTATGTGAATACTTCAGTGAGTTCGGCCGGTTCCCCCAGTTCGGCCGGACCTCTTCCGGGCCCCGTCGTCCCCGGCGCGGGCCGTCGCCCCCTCCCTGGAGGTTTGTTACATGCGACCCACGAGGTCCACTCTCCGCCACGCCGCCACCGTCGCCGTGGCCGGAACGCTGGTCGTCGGCTCGCTCATCGGCGCGCCCGCGCAGGCCGCCCCCGCCGCTTCCCCCGACACCGCCGCCGCCCTCTCCGCGGCGCTCGGCGACCGCTCCGCCGGCTCGTACATCGACGCCAGCGGCAGGTCCGTCGTGACCGTGACCGACGCCGCGGCCGCCCGCCAGGTGAGCAACGCCGGCGCCACCGTCAAGTACGTCACCCGCGGCGCCGCCGAGCTCAACCGGGCCACGGCCGACCTGGAGCGTTCCGCCAAGATCCCGGGCACCGCGTGGTGGACCGACCCGGTCACCAACCAGGTCGTCGTCTCCGTGGACAGCACCGTCACCGGCGCGAAGCTGGAGCAGGTCAAGGCCGCCGCCGCGCGGGCCAACGGCGCGGTCCGGATCGAGGCCGAGGCCGGCGTGCTCAGCACCCGGATCTCCGGCGGCCAGGCGATCTACGCCGGTGGCGGCGGTCGCTGCTCGCTGGGCTTCAACGTCCGCAGCGGCAGCACCTACTACTTCCTGACCGCCGGGCACTGCACCAACATCTCGTCGAGCTGGTACTCGAACTCCGCCCAGACCAACCTGCTCGGCACCCGCGCCGGTTCGAGCTTCCCGGGTAACGACTACGGCATCGTCCGGCACAGCAACTCGGCCAACGCCGCCGGCAACGTCTACCTCTACAACGGCAGCTACCGGGACATCACCGGCGCCGGCAACGCCTCCGTCGGCCAGTCGGTGCAGCGCTCCGGCAGCACCACGGGCCTGCGCAGCGGCTCGGTGACCGCCACCAACGCCACGGTCAACTACGCCGAGGGCAGCGTCTCCGGCCTCATCCGCACCAACGTCTGCGCCGAGCCGGGCGACAGCGGCGGCTCGCTGTTCAGCGGCAGCACCGCCCTGGGCCTCACCTCCGGCGGCAGCGGCAACTGCCGCACCGGCGGCACCACCTACTTCCAGCCGGTCACCGAGGCGCTGAGCGTCTACGGCGTCAGCATCTTCTGATCGCACCCCGCGAGCGGGCCGCCGGAGTCGTCCGGCGGCCCGCCTCGCATGTCCGGCCCGCGGCGGTCGGCCCGTCCCACAGGACCGGGACACGGCCCCGCCGACCAGGGGCGCGGGTCGGGGGAGACAGCCCGGGTCACCGACGGCACACGGGTCAGGCACGCTGGCCCGGGCCGCCGCCGGTCCCGCCCTCGCGGGCGCTGGTCAGGGAAGCCGACCCGGCCGGCGGGGCGCGGGCCCACGGGAGGAGCGGCGGCCACCGGGTCGTACCGCCGTGACGCGGCGGCGGGGATCGGCGGGCGGCGCGGCGCCGGCGACCCACGCGCGCTGCGCCCGCCGGGCGGACAGGACCGCGAGCAGCGGCCACAGCGCGGCGGCCAGCGCCGTCACCCGTTCGGCCAGCCCGGCCCGGGACCCGCCGGTCACCTCGAACGCGAACCAGCCGACGAGGCCGAGCAGCACCACCGTGACGCTGAGCCCGACCGCCCGGCGGAACGCCCAGGGCGGTTCCGGCTGCCCGGCGCCCGCGACGCGTGGCAGCCTCAGCGCGGTGCCGGCCGGCCAGAGCGACAGCGCCAGGACGGCCACGGTCGCCACCGTGCCGTGGGCGAGCGACCCGCCGACCGTCGGCCGGGGGAAGGCGATCAGCGCGATCGTGGCCACCCCACCGACGGCGAGCAGGAAGCGGCTGGGCAGCCCGGCCGCGTGCAGCGCGGCGGCGATCACCAGGTAGCAGGCGCCGAACAGCAGCAAGACGCCCGTCATGATCCAGGAGTCGGTGGCCTCCCGCCCGGCCAGCTCGCTGATGGTGTCCCGGACCGGGTCGTAGTCGGCCGGCTGGCGCGCGCCCGCGACCGTCCACCCGGTCACCAGCAGCACGGGTGCCGCGGCCGCCGTGGCGACCGCCCAGGTCGGTACGGCGCGCATTCGGTCACGGTAACCGGCGCGACGGCCCGTCGGGCCGGGTTCGTACGCCGCTCACCGGTGAATGGCGCCGGCGTGCCGGGTGCCCGGAGGAACGGCGGCCGCCCCTGACAGAATGCCGGTGAGGACTGTTCCACGATGAGGAGTTGCCAGCCGTGATCCGTACCCACAATGCCGGAAGCCTGCGCGCCGCGGACGCCGGCTCGACGGTGACGCTCGCCGGCTGGGTGGCCCGCCGCCGTGACCACGGCGGCGTCATCTTCGTCGACCTGCGCGACGGCTCCGGCGTGGTCCAGGTGGTGTTCCGCGAGGAGGACGCGCACGCGCTGCGCAACGAGTTCTGCGTGAAGGTCACCGGCGAGGTGACCCGTCGCCCCGAGGGCAACGAGAACCCGGACCTGCCGACCGGCGAGGTCGAGGTGACCGCCGCCGAGCTGGAGGTGCTGTCCGAGGCCGCGCCGCTGCCGCTGCCGGTGGACGACCAGATCGAGGCGGGCGACGACATCCGGCTCAAGTACCGCTACCTGGACCTGCGTCGCAGCGGCCCCGCCCGGGCAATGCGGCTGCGCTCCCGGGCCAGCCAGCTGGCCCGCACGGTGCTGCACGAGCGCGACTTCCTGGAGATCGAGACCCCGACGCTGACCCGTTCGACCCCGGAGGGCGCCCGCGACTTCCTGGTGCCGGTGCGCCTGCAGCCCGGCAGCTGGTACGCGCTGCCGCAGTCGCCGCAGCTGTTCAAGCAGCTGCTCATGGTGGGCGGCATGGAGCGCTACTACCAGATCGCGCGCTGCTACCGCGACGAGGACTTCCGGGCCGACCGGCAGCCGGAGTTCACCCAGCTCGACATCGAGATGTCGTTCGTCACCGAGGACGACGTGATCGACCTCGGCGAGGCGATCGTGTCGGCGCTCTGGTCGGACCTGGCCGGCCACGAGATCCCCCGGCCGATCCCGCGCATCACCTGGCACGACGCCATGGCCCGCTACGGCTCCGACAAGCCGGACCTGCGCTACGGCGTCGAGCTGACCGAGCTGACCGACTACCTGCGCGGCACCGAGTTCCGGGTGTTCGCCGGAGCGATCGACGCCGGCGGGTACGTGGGCGCGGTCGTCATGCCGGGCGGCGCGAGCCAGACCCGCAAGGAGCTGGACGGCTGGCAGGACTGGGCCAAGGCGCGCGGCGCCCGCGGCCTCGCGTACGTGGTGCTGGACGCCGAGACCGGCGAGGCGCGCGGCCCGGTGGCGAAGAACCTCTCCGAGGCGCACCTGGCCGGGCTGGCCGACGCCGTCGGCGCGAAGCCGGGCGACGCGATCTTCTTCGCCGCCAGCACGAACACCCGCGAGGCGCAGGAGCTGCTCGGCGCCGCCCGCGTGGAGATCGCCCGCCGGGCCAACCTGGTCGACGAGAGCGCGTGGGCCTTCTGCTGGGTGGTCGACGCGCCGATGTTCGAGAAGACGGACGAGGGCGGCTGGACGGCCGTGCACCACCCGTTCACCTCGCCGAACGCCGAGTGGGTCGACCGGTTCGAGGAGGCGCCGGACCGGGCCCTGGCGTACGCGTACGACATCGTCTGCAACGGCAACGAGATCGGCGGTGGCTCGATCCGTATCCACCGGGGCGATGTGCAGCAGCGGGTGTTCGACCTGCTCGGCATCACGCCGGACGAGGCGCAGGACAAGTTCGGCTTCCTGCTGGAGGCGTTCAAGTACGGCGCCCCGCCGCACGGCGGCATCGCGTTCGGCTGGGACCGCGTCTGCATGCTGCTCGCCGGCGCGGACTCGATCCGCGAGGTCATCGCGTTCCCGAAGACCCGGGGCGGCTTCGACCCGCTGACCGGCGCGCCCACGCCGATCACCGCGCAGCAGCGTACGGAGGCGGGCATCGACGCCAAGCCCAAGCCGCAGGCCGCGCCGCACACCGGCACCGCCGGCCCGGTGGCCCCGGTCGCCGACCCGACCTGACCCGACCGGCCTGTCCCGCGGCGGCCCGGCCGGCTTGGCGGCCCGGCCAGCTTGGCGGCCCGGGCAGCTTGGATGATCAAGAGGTTTGCGTCATGATCCCGTGTCGGGACGACGCAAACCTCTTGATCATCGGCGGAAGGGCGGCGGCGTGACCGTACTCGTGGTGGGGGCCAGCGGGTTCCTGGGCGCGGAGGTGTGCCGGCAGGCCGTCGCCGCGGGGCGACGGGTCGTCGGGACGTACCACTCGGGCGCCGTCGCGGTGCCGGGCGTCGAGGGCCACCGGCTCGACGTCACCGATCGGGCCGCGGTGCGCGCGCTGGTCGCGCGGGTGCGGCCCGCGGTCGTGGTGGGCACCCCCTACCGGTACGCCGACTGGGCGGTGACCGCCGACGGCGCGGCGCACGTGGCGTACGCGGCCGCCGAGGCGGGGGCGCGGCTCGTGCACCTCTCCAGCGACGCGCTGCACGCCGGCCGTCCCGAGCCGTACGGGGACGACGAGCCGCCGAGCCCCGTCTTCCCGTACGGAGCCGCGAAGGCGGCGGCCGAGACGGCCGTCCGGGCGATCGACCCCACCGCCGTGCTCGTGCGGACCTCGCTCATCCTCGGCGAGGGCAGCAAGCAGATCCAGCTCTGCCGGGACGCGCTCGCCGGTCGGGCGGTCCTGTTCACCGACGAGCTCCGCTGCCCGATCGACGTGGCGGACCTGGCCGCGGCCGTGCTCGAACTCGCCGACACGGACCACGCCGGCGTGCTGAACGTGGCCGGCCCGGACGCGGTGAGCCGCGCCGACCTCGGGCTGCTGGTGGCCCGCCGGGAGGGGCTCGACCCGGCCGGTATGAAGACCAGCACCGGCGCCGAGGCGGGGGTGCTGCGCCCCACCGACGTACGCCTCGACTCCAGGCGCGCCGCCGGCCTGCTCCGGACGCGGCTGCGCGGCGTGCGGGAATTCCTCGCCGCCTGACCTTCCCTCGCTCGCCCCACGCTCATGCACAATTCCTATGCACAACTCTTGTGCATAGGAATTGTGCACAGTTATTGTGCAAGCATGGCGAACGAGGACCCGACCACACCGCCGGCCCCGCGCACCGTCCACCTGGACGCGCGGCAGGTCCGCACCCTCGCCCATCCGCTGCGGATGCGGCTGCTCGGCACCCTGCGGGTGGACGGCCCCGCCACGGCCACCTCACTCGCCGAGAAGCTCGACACCAACACCGGAGCGACGAGCTACCACCTGCGGCAACTCGCCGAGGTGGGGCTGGTCACCGAGGACCCGGACCGGGGCACCGGCCGCCAGCGGTGGTGGCGCGCGGAGCACGACATCAGCAACTTCGAGCCGACCGAGTTCGACGACGACCCGGACGCCCGGGCGGCGGTGCGATGGATCGAGGCCAACCACGTCCGGCTGATGGCCGAGCAGGCGGAACGGTGGATCGCCACCGTGGAGGAGGAGCCGCGCGCCTGGCGGGACGTCGCCAGCCTGAGCGACATGGTCCTGACGCTCACCCCGGACCGCCTCCGCGAGCTGAACGAGGAGCTGTGGCGGGTGGTCATGCGCTACCACGAGGAGCCGCCGTCGGACGGGCCGGACGCCCGGCAGGTGCACGTCTTCCTGTCGGCCTTCCCCCGGGTGGAGGAGACGCGATGAGCGCCCTGTCCGTACGCCAGGTCCGGCAGCGCTACCTCGTCCTGCACGGCCTGCGCTGGCTGCCCACCGGCCTGATGGTCCCCGTGATGATCCTGCTCATGCAGGAGCGCGGCCTGTCCCTGTCGCAGATCGGTCTGGTGTCGGTCGCGCAGGGCCTGGTGGTGCTCGCGCTGGAGCTGCCGACCGGCGGGTTCGCCGACGCGCTCGGCCGGCGGCCGGTCCTCGTGGGGGCCTGGGTCCTCAACCTCGCCTCGCTACTGCTCTTCAGCGTGGCCGACTCCTTCGCGCTCTTCTTCATCGTCTGGGCCCTGCAGGGGGTCTTCCGCGCGCTGGACAGCGGCCCGCTGGAGTCCTGGTACGTCGACGCGACCCTCGCCGCAGATCCGGACGCGAAGTACGAGGCGGGGCTCGGGTACGCGGGGACCGTCATCGGCGTGGCCATCGGCGCCGGCGCGCTGATCAGTGGCGGGCTGGTGGCGCTCGGTCCGGTCGGGCCGGTCAGCGCGCTCACCGTCCCGGTCCTGGTCGCCGCGGCTCTCCAGGCGGTGGCCCTCGTGGCGCTGATCGTGCTGCTGCCGGAGGTGCGCGGGGGCACGGGTCGCGGCGCGCTGCGGGCGTCGATCGTCGAGGCGCCCCGGATGGTCGGGCAGGCGGTCGGCCTGCTGCGCCGCTCCCGGGTGCTGCTCGCCCTGGTGGCCGTCGAGCTGTTCTGGGGCTTCGGCATGGTCACCTTCGAGTCGCTGCTTCCGGTCCGCCTCTCCGAGGTCGTGGGCGGCGCCGAGCGGGCGGCGACGCTGCTCGGGCCCGCGAGCTCGGCGGCGTGGCTCGCCCAGGCGGCCGGGGCCGCGCTCACCCCGCTGCTGCTGCGCTGGCTGGGCGCCGCGCCGAGCGCCGCGCTCCTGCGCGTCGTCCAGGGCGTCACGGTGGTCGGCATGGGACTGTTCGCCGGGCCGGTCGGCGTGCTGATCGCGTACCTCGCCTGTTACACCGTGCACGGCGCGTCCAACCCCCTGCACATGGGTTTGCTGCACCGTCAGGTCGACGGCCCGTACCGCACCAGCGTCATCTCCCTGAACTCGATGATGGGCCAGCCCGGGTTCGCGATCGGCGCCGTGGGGCTCACCGCGCTCGCCGACCGGTCCAGTGTGACCACCGCGATGCTGGTCGGCGCGGTGGTGCTGGCCCTTGCCGCGCCGCTCTACCTCCCCGCGTGGCGGGCCGGCTCAGGCCAGGCGGACGGAGCTGCGGGGCAGGGTGTTGGTGAAGCCGAGCCGGCGGTAGAGCCGGACGGCGCCGACGTTCACGGTGTAGACGCCGAGCGCGACGAGGTCGAAGCGGGCCAGCAGCGCACGGGTCATCCCGGCGGTCAGCGCCGCGCCGAGGCCACGTCCCCGCTCGGCGGGCGCGACGGTCAGCCCCGCGAGGAAACCGACGTCACCGCGGCTGCGGTCCGCCCCGCAGGCGACCAGCCGGTCCCCGTCACGGATGCCGTACCAGTCGACGACCCGGGGGTCGCCCGGTCGTGAGGTGGTGGTCGGGAAGGCCTCCTCGATGAGCGCGTCGAGCGCCGGGTGGTCCGCCTCGGTGAGCCGGACCACCCGGTCCTCGCCGGGCTGGGGCGGCGGCGGGGCGTCCGTCCACAGGAAGTCCCACTCGTCGTGCTGGGCCACGGGCAGCCGGCCGGCCAGGTCGGCCGCGTCGAGCCGGGGAAGGTGCAGCCACTGGCCGGGCCCGAGCGCCCCCTCGGCGACCAGCGCGGCACACACGTCCAGCGCCGGCCCGGGGGCGCCGAGCGCGCCGCCGGCCGGCCCCTGGCCCTCCGGCAGCAGCCACACCAGGGCGCCGTCGCGCCGGTATCCGCGCGGCTCGCTGTCCCGCCAGAGCGAGTGGCGGGCGTACGGGTGGTGGGCGGCGGCAGCCAGGACGGCGGCCCGACCGTGCAGGACCTGGTCGGCGATGATCATGCGCTCAGCCTAGAAAGCCGCTGGCGGGGGACGTCCGCGGGTGTCCGGCCGACGCGGCTCGTCCACCGTGGAGATTGACGATCGGACCGATTGGGTACATCCCGCGCCGACCCACTGGGAACCCCCACCGGAGGAACGACATGCTCGCCATTCTCGCGGCGATCGTCTTCGGACTCGCCCTGCTGCTCGATCTGATGGACACCAACTTCGGCGCCCCCGACCTGTTCAACTGGAACACCCTCGTGCTCATCGGCCTGTTCCTGCTCGCGCTCTACCTCGCGGGCGTCGGCCGGGGGCCCGGCGGCAGCGGTCGTGGCCGCTGGTACTACGGCCGCCGCCCGGGCCGCGGCTGACCGTATCCGATCATCGAGGCCGGGCCGTGGCGCGATTCCGGTGCCGCGGACCCGGCCCGGTACTGTCTTCGTGATGGAGTCCGACGCCCTCTTCTCCCTCGGCGAACCCGCCGGAGCGCCCAGCGCCCCCGCGGGTTCCGGCGGTGTCGACGGATTCACCGTGGTGGGGCCCGATTCACCCCTGCCCGTCCGGATGCGCCCCGCGACCCTGGACGAGCTGGTCGGGCAGGACCACCTGCTCGCGCCCGGCGCGCCGCTGCGCCAGCTCGTGTCCGGCGGCGCGCCCATGTCGGTCATCCTGTGGGGGCCGCCGGGCAGCGGAAAGACAACGATCGCGCACCTCGTCGCGCACGCCACGGACCGCCGGTTCGTCGCGATGTCCGCGCTGTCGGCCGGCGTCAAGGACGTCCGCGCCGTCATCGAGACGGCCCGAAGGCAGCGGCGCTCCGGCGGCCCGCAGACCGTGCTCTTCATCGACGAGGTGCACCGGTTCAGCAAGACCCAGCAGGATTCGCTGCTCGCCGCCGTCGAGGACCGCACGGTCACGCTGCTCGCCGCCACCACCGAGAACCCGTACTTCTCGGTCATCTCGCCGCTGCTGTCGCGGTGCGTGCTGCTCACCCTCCAGCCGCTCGACGACGAGGCGGTCCGGGGCCTGCTGCGCCGCGCCGTCGCCGACGAGCGGGGCCTGAGCGGGGCGCTCACCCTCGACCCGGAGGCCGAGGACCACCTCGTCCGGCTGGCCGCCGGCGACGTACGCAAGGCGCTGACCGCGCTGGAGGCGGCCGCCGCGTCCGCGACGGCGCTCGGCACCGGGCGGATCGACCTCGGCACCGCCGAGCAGGCCGTCGACGTGGCCGCCGTCCGCTACGACCGCGACGGGGACGCGCACTACGACGTCATCAGCGCGTTCATCAAGAGCATGCGCGGTTCGGACGTGGACGCCGCGCTGCACTGGCTGGCCCGGATGCTGGTCGCGGGGGAGGACGCCCGGTTCATCGCCCGCCGGTTGGTGATCTTCGCGAGTGAGGACGTCGGCATGGCGGATCCGGGCGCGCTGAGCGTGGCCACCGCGGCCGCGCACGCCGTGGAGTTCGTGGGGCTGCCCGAGGCCCAGCTGAACCTCGCCCAGGCGGTGATCCACCTGGCCACCGCACCGAAGTCCAACTCGGCCACCACGGCGATCGGCGCGGCGATCGCCGACGTCCGGGCGGGGCGGGGCGGTCCGGTGCCGCGTGGCCTGCGCGACGCGCACTACGCGGGCGCGCGCGGGCTCGGTCACGGCGCCGGCTACCGGTACCCGCACGACGACCAGCGCGGCGTGCTCACCCAGCAGTACGTGCCCGACGACCTCGTCGGCACCGACTACTACCAGCCCAGCCAGCACGGCGCGGAGCGATCGGTGGCCGCCCGCCTGCCGCTGCTGCGCCGGATCGTCCGCGGCCTGCCCGCCCCGGCGACGCGGCAGGAGACGCCGGAGCCGTCGCGTGCCGAGGCGGCCCACGCGCCCGCGTCGCCCGCCGAGTCGTCGGCGCAGCGGCCGGAGACGGGTGCGGCGGGGTCGGCGCCGCCCGCCGCGGCGGCCGCCGCCCGCAACGGCGGCCGGCCGGCGGGCACGGGTGGCGGCGCTTCGGAGCAGGGCGGCACGGACGCCGCCGGGAAGGGTTCGCAGTGAGAGCGCGTGGTGGGGACCGGCCCGAGGACGGCCCGGACGAGCGGCGCGATCCCCGCGCCAAGGGCCGCCGCTGGGGGCGGGGCCGGGCCGAGGCCGAGCCGGAGGAGCCGGTCGCCGGCGAGGAGTTCGGCTGGATCGACGACCTGCGCACGGCGAAGCAACAGCGTGTCGAACTGGGACCGGACGGGGCCGACCCCGGCCCGTCGCCCGCGCCGCACGGTGGCGCACCGGTGCCACCGGCCAGGCCCGGCCCGGACGTCCCGCCGGCCGGCCGCGGTCCGGCGGGCCCGCCCGTCGCGCCACCGGCGCGCCGCGGCGGCCCGGGTGCCACGGGCGCGCGTCCCGCCGACGGCCCGTGGCCCGGCGCGGGTGACCCTCCCGCCGGGAACCGGCGCCCGGACCAGTCGCCGCCGGCGCCACCCGGCGCCGGGGGCCCGCCCGGCCCGGCCGCGCCACCCCATCCGCCCGCGCGCCGTGGGGCCGTATCCGTTCCCGGCACCGGTCCGCGCCCGACCTCGGGTGGCCCGGCGGGTCCGCGTCCCACGTCCGGCGGCCCGGCGGGACCGCATCCGACCTCGGGTGAGCCGGCGGGTCCGCGCCCCACGTCCGGCGGCCCGGTCGGTCCGCGTCCGACGTCGGGTGGCCCGGTGGCCCCACAGCCCGGCCCGCAGGGGGGCAGCGCGATCCCCGGCGGCCCGCAGGCTGGCCGCCCGATCCCCGGCGGCCAGCAGCCCGGCCCGCATCCGGGCCCGGCCGCGCCGGGCAGCCCGCAGGGGACCCGGCCAACCTCCGGTGGCCCGGCCGGCCGCTCGCCGCGGCCGGCACCGGGTGACCCAGCCGCGCCGCACGGCCCCCGATCGGCCCCCGACGGAGCGGGCGCGCCCGGCCCGCGGCCCCGCCCCGGCGAGCCCGCCGGCCCGTACGGCGGGTCGGCCCCGGTCCCCGGTGACCCGGCGTACCCCGCGCCGGGGGCACCCCCCGGTCCGGCTCGGACCCCGACCTCCGGCGCGGCGGCACGCCGGCCGGCCCCCGGCCGACGTGGCGGCGCCGACTCCACCGCCGGTCTGCCCGTGGGCCGGCGCGCGACCACCGATCCGGCCGACACCGGACCGGCCACCGCGCCCGACCTCGGCCCCACCGGGCCGGTCGGCCCGCGCCCCGAGCCGACCGGCGGCCACGCCCGCGTGAACCCGCGCCGGCGCGGTGCCGCCGACCCGGGCGAGGCGGCGCCGGCCGGTGCCGGACCGCGTGCCGATCGCCCCGCGGCGGGTGGCCGCCGGCGGGCCCCGGAGCCGGACGAGGTGCCCGCCACGGGCAACGCCCCGGCGGTCCCCGGGCCCGCGGGCACCGAGCCCGACGGTGCCCGGGCGGCCGGACGCCGCCGGCGGGCGGCTGAGGAACCCGAGGCCACGACACCCCGCCATCCGGCCGCACCCGAGGCCGGAACGCCCCGTCACCCGACGGGACCCGAGACCACCTCGCCGCGGCACCCGGCGGGACCCGAATCCACGACGCCCCGGCACCCGGCCGCACCCGAGGCCGGCCGGCCCGGGCGCCGGCGTGCCGCGGACGACGAGACCGCCACGCCGCGCGACCCGGAGGCGGGCCGCGCCGACCGACCCGAGCGCCCGGCCGACTGGCTGCGGCAGGCCGGCCGACTGCCGCACACCGACCCGAAGCTTCCGGTGATCAACCGGGGTGGCGCGGCGCCGTCCGGCCCCGCGCCGTCCGGGGACCGGTCCACCGGCCGACGGCCGGCGCCAGGCCTCGTGCCGCCCGGGCAGGATCCACCGCCCGCGCGACGGGCCGCCCGCCCCGCCGTGCCGCCCGGCGAGGAGCCGACCGGCGAACGGCCGATCGGCGCCCACGGCGACGGGCCGGCCGGCCGCCACGGCGTTCCCGCGGACGCGGGACGCGACGAACCGACGGGCCGGGGCACGGCACGGCCGGGCCCGGACGGCCCGGTACGCGGCAGCGCCCGTCCGGGCGCCGACCCGGCTCGTCCGGGACCGGACGGCCCGGTACGCGGCAGCGCCCGTCCGGGCGCCGACCCGGCTCGTCCGGGACCGGACGGTCCGGTGCGGGGCGCGGCGCGTCCCGCGCCCGGTCCCGAACCGGCGGCCGGCCCGGCCCGCGGCGCGGCTCGCCCCGGTGCCGACGGGCCCGCCCGCGGCGCCGCGCGTCCCACCGCCGACGGTCCCGCCCGGGGCGCCTCCCGCCCCGACGCCGGGCCGCGGCCCGGCCCCGAACCGGCCGGACGGCCGAGACCCGACGGTCCCGGTCGCCCGCCCGCGCCCGACGACCACGGCCGCCCTGGCCCCCGCCCCGGCGCGGCCGCCGGCGCCGCCGCGGTCGGAGCCGCCGCGGCCGCCCGCGTCCCCGGCGCCGGGCGACCCGCTCCCGAGGACCGGGTGGCCGGTCGGGCGCTGCCGCCGCAGCGGGAACCGGGCCGGCCCGAGCCGTCCGGCGTCTCGCCGATCCCGGCCGCCGCCCCGGCCGACCCGCCCGCGGTCGCCCGCGCCGCCGCCGTCGTACCGCCGCCCGCGCCGCCGGCCCCGGAACCGGTGGACGGCCCGCCCCTGCGCCGCGCCGCCGACTCCGACGGCGCCGGGGACGACACCACACCGGACGAGGGCGGGCTACGCGGCGCCCGTTCCGAACTGCGCCGGCAGATGCGGGAACGCCGCCGGCTGCGGATGGCGGTCCTGGCGCTGGTCAGCCTGGTCCTGCTCGGTGCGGTGCCGCTCTACTTCGGTTTCCGGACGCTGAGTCGCGACCCGGTGTTCGACACCCTCGACGAACTGGCCGTGCCCGGCTGGGCGGCCACGAAGACGGTCGACGACGTCAGCGGCAGCCGGTGGTGCCTGCTGGAGTGCCGCCTGCGGGAGCGCACGGTCACCTCGGAGCGACCGCCCGAGGAGACCGTCAAGGTCTACGAGGACGCGTTGCGGCAGGACGGGTGGCGCCCGTGGAAGGTGGCCCGGTGCCCGGAGCAGCAGGAGAAGGGCAGCTACACCTGCTGGCGGCGGGACGAGCTGACCCTCGACCTGTGGGTGCGCCCGCCGGCCTGCGTGCCCCCGCCCGTCGACGGCGAGCCGGCCATCGTGCCGTCTCCCGACCCGTCGGCCGCTGCGGGGGAGTGCGCCGGGTCGTTGGTGTCGGTGAAGGTCCGCAACGCGATCGACGACGAGCGGACCCGGCCCCTGCCCAGCACCGACCCGTCACTCACCGGCGAGGATCCGTTCCCGACGTTGACGGCGGATCCGCTGGGTGAACTGACACCTTCACCGTCGTGAGCCGATTTCCATCACGGACGGTAGGGTCTGGGGCTGGCGGGGCCGCCTGCTCCCGCTGACCGGTGACGGTCACGATGCGGCGGTCCGGGGTACGACGGGTCGCGCGTTCCGGGGTCGTCCGGTTCGGCGGAACTCTGCTTAGGAGGACAGGCGTGGGCATTTTGGAGGTCGCGGCGCTGATCGCGGCGATCGCGTTCGCGATGCTGGTGTTGATCCTGACCCTGCCCATCCTGCGGCTGCGGCACACGGTGGACGCCACCACCCGGATGATCAACGACCTGAACGACCGGACGGCGCCGCTGCTCGGTGACGTGAACACCACGGTGAGGAACGTCAACACCACGCTGGAGCAGGTGCAGACCTCGCTCGACGGTGTCAACCTCCAGCTCGCGAAGGTCGACACGATGACCGGTCACGCCCAGAACGTCACCGCCAACGTCGCGAACCTGGTCGCCGTGGTCTCCGCCGCCGCCGCGAACCCGCTCGTCAAGGTCGCGGCCTTCGGCTACGGCGTCCGGAAGGCGGCCGCGGCCCGCCGGCACGCCGAGACCGAGCGCGAGGTGCGCGACGTCATCAAGCAGCAGCGGCGCGCCACCCGGCGCGCCGAGCGCTGACCGGCCGGGCGACCAGGAGGTACGAGGGGCATGAGACGCTTGTTCTGGCTCGGCGTCGGGCTGGCCGTCGGGGTGGTGGTGGTCCGCAAGGCCACCCGCACCGCGCAGTCGTACACTCCGGCCGGCATCGCGAGCACGGTGTCGCAATCCGCTGGCGGCCTTGTCGGGTCGCTACGTAGCTTCGTGGAGGACGTCCGGGTCGGGATGGCCGAGCGCGAGCAGGAGATCCACGAGGCGTTCGCCCACGGTGAGGCGTTCGACGACCAGTTCGCCGACCTGCGGGAGGACCCGCGGATCGGCGACCGAGAAATCTTTCCGGAGGAACACCAGCGATGAAGACGGCGGAGATCAAGCGGCGGTACCTCGCCCACTTCGAGGCGAACGGCCACGTCGTGGTGCCGTCCGCTCCGCTGCCCGCCATCAGCGACCCGAACCTGCTGTTCGTCAACGCCGGCATGGTGCAGTTCGTCCCCTACTTCCTGGGCCAGCAGACGCCGCCGTACCCGCGCGCCGTCAGCGTGCAGAAGTGCATCCGCACCCCGGACATCGACGAGGTCGGCAAGACCAGCCGGCACGGCACGTTCTTCCAGATGAACGGCAACTTCTCCTTCGGTGACTACTTCAAGGCGGGCGCGATCCCGCTCGCCTGGGACCTCGTCACCAAGTCCGTCGCCGACGGCGGGTTCGGCCTCGACCCCGAGCGGATCTGGCCGACGGTCTACCTCGACGACGACGAGGCGTTCGAGATCTGGCGCTCGGTGGGGATTCCGGCCGAGCGGATCGTCCGCCGCGGCAAGGCGGACAACTTCTGGTCGATGGGCATCCCCGGCCCGTGCGGCCCGTCCTCCGAGCTGTTCTACGACCGCGGCCCCCAGTACGGCCAGGAGGGCGGCCCGGCGGTCGACGAGGACCGCTACATGGAGTTCTGGAACCTCGTCTTCATGCAGTACGAGCGGGGTCCGGGCACCACCAAGGAGGACTACCCGATCCTCGGCGACCTGCCCGCCAAGAACATCGACACCGGCATGGGCCTGGAGCGGATGGCCTCGATCCTCCAGGGCGTCGACAACCTCTACGAGATCGACGAGGTCCGGCCGATCCTGGCCCGGGCGGCCGAGCTGACCGGCAAGCGGTACGGCGCCGGCTCCAGCCACGTGGCCAGCGAGTCGCACCCGGACGACGTGCGGCTGCGCGTGGTCGCCGACCACGTGCGGACCGCGCTGATGCTGATCGGCGACGGCGTGACCCCGTCCAACGAGGGGCGCGGCTACGTGCTGCGCCGCATCATGCGCCGGGCGATCCGGGCGGTGCGGCTGCTGGGCTGGCAGGAGCGGGCGCTGCCCGAGCTGCTTCCGGTGGCCCGCGACTGCATGGCGCCGTCGTACCCGGAGCTGGCCGAGGACTTCGACCGGATCGCCGACTACGCGTACGCGGAGGAGGACGCCTTCCTCTCCACGCTGCGCGCCGGCACCACGATCCTGGACACCGCGATCGCGGAGACCCGCAGCGCCGGTGGCGCCGCCCTCTCCGGCGAGAAGGCGTTCCAGCTGCACGACACGTACGGCTTCCCCATCGACCTGACCCTGGAGATCGCGGCCGAGCAGGGCCTGCAGGTGGACGCCGAGGGCTTCCGCCGGCTGATGGCCGACCAGCGGGCCCGGGCCAAGGCGGACGCGCAGGCCCGCAAGACCGGGCACACCGACCTGTCGGCGTACCGGGCGGTGCTGGACGCGGGCGGCCCGGTGGAGTTCACCGGCTACAGCGAGGTGTCCCGCGAGTCGCGGATCCGGGCGCTGCTCGGGGCCGCGGGTCCGCTGGGCGGGGCGACCGAGGGGGAGACGGTCGAGCTGGTGCTCGACACCACCCCCTTCTACGCCGAGGGCGGCGGTCAGCAGCCCGACCACGGCCTGATCACGGTCGGCGAGGGTCAGCTCGAGGTGCTCGACGTCCAGCAGCCGGTGCCGGGCCTCATCGTGCACCGGGCCCGGGTGGTCCGGGGTGAGGTGCGCCCGGGGGAGACCGGCTTCGCCGAGATCGACACGAGCCGGCGGCGGGCCATCTCCCGTTCGCACACGGCCACGCACCTCGTGCACCAGACCATGCGCAACTTCCTCGGCGAGTCGGCCACCCAGGCCGGGTCGCTGAACGCGCCCGGCCGGCTGCGCTTCGACTTCAACACCCCCACCGGCGTGGCGCCGAGCGTCCTGCGCGACGTCGAGCAGCAGGTCAACGAGGTGCTGCTGGCCGACCTGGAGGTGCACGCCTTCATCACGTCGCTGGACGAGGCGCGGCGGATCGGCGCGATGGCGCTGTTCGGTGAGAAGTACGGCGAGCACGTGCGGGTCGTCGAGGTCGGCGACTACGCCCGGGAGCTGTGCGGCGGCACGCACGTGGCCCGCTCCGCGCAGCTCGGCCTCGTGAAGATCCTCTCCGAGTCGTCCATCGGGTCCGGCGTCCGCCGGGTCGAGGCGCTGGTCGGGATGGACGCGTTCAACTTCCTGGCCCGCGAGCACCTGCTGGTCTCCCGCCTCGCCGAGCTGTACCGGGTGCCGTCGGAGCAGGTCGCCGACCGGGTGGAGCAGACCGTCACCCAGCTGCGCGACGCCGAGAAGGAGCTGGAGAAGCTCCGCGCGCAGCTGGTGCTGGGCGGGGCGGGGGCGCTCGCCGCGCAGGCCCGGGACGTGCGCGGGGTCGCGTACGTCGGCACGGAGGCGCCGGAGGGCGCGGCCGGCAACGACGTGCGGACCCTCGCCCAGGAGATCCGGGGCAAGATCGATCCGGCGAAGCCGGCCGTGGTGGCCGTGGCGGCCCGCGCCAACGGCAAGGCGTCGCTCGTGGTCGCGGTGAACCAGGCGGCCCGTTCCCGGGGTCTGGCCGCGTCCGACCTGGTGAAGGCGGCCTTCTCGGGCCGCGGAGGTGGCAGCCCCGACCTGGCGCAGGGCGGTGGCCTGCCGGCGGCCGAGGCGCCGAACCTGCTCCTCACCGTCGAGAAGGCGATCTCCGAGGCGTGATGGGCCACCATACGCGGCCAGGGCGGACCGGACGGTCCGCCCTGGCTCGTCACACCGGGGGAGTGACCACCGGTGACTGAGTTGTCGCGTGGGGT
Source organism: Micromonospora costi (assembly GCF_003626655.1). Taxonomy (GTDB): domain Bacteria; phylum Actinomycetota; class Actinomycetes; order Mycobacteriales; family Micromonosporaceae; genus Micromonospora; species Micromonospora costi. The sequence goes on along the minus strand of NZ_RBAN01000001.1, from coordinate 121,217 downwards.
CCGGCTCGGCGTGGACGTCGGTCAGGTCCGGGTGGGCGTCGCCCGGTCGGACCCGCACGGCGTGCTGGCCACCCCGCTCGTCACCCTCGCCCGGGACCGCACGGCGGCGCCCGACGCCGTTCCCAGCGACCTCGCCGAGCTGGCCGCCCTGGTCGCCGAGCACGAGGCCGTCGAGGTCGTCGTCGGCCTTCCGGTCAACCTCGCGGGCCGGCACGGGCCGGCCGCCGTCCAGGTGACGGCGTACGCTGACCGGTTGGCCGATGTAATAGCGCCTGTCCCGGTAACGCTCACCGACGAGAGGATGTCGACGGTCGTGGCTTCTCGTAGGCTGGCCGAACGTGGTGTCCGAGGCAAACGTCAACGCGCGGTGGTCGACCAGGCCGCCGCGGTCGAGATCCTGCAGAGCTGGCTGGACGCGCAGCGGAGGCGGACCTGATGATCGACGAACTGGACCTGGGCTTCGATGAGCCGGAGCGGGGGCAGAAGGGCCGGCACCGGCGCGGCTTCGTCCGCAAGCGCAACGGCAAGTCCGGCGGGCGGGGCAAGACCGTCCTGGCGCTGCTGCTCGCCCTCGTCCTGCTCGGCGGCATCGGGGGCGGCGCGTTCTACGGGTTCGACCGGGTCCAGAGCTACTTCGTCACCCCCGACTACGACGGGGCGGGCACCGGCGAGGTCACCGTCGAGATCAAACAGGGCGCGCTGATCGCCGACATGGCCGACGCGCTCTACAGCGCCGGCGTGGTGAAGAGTTCCAAGGCGTTCATCGAGGCGGCCGCGGAGAACTCGCGCAGCAAGAACATCCAGCCGGGGACGTACAAGCTGCGCAAGCAGATGAGCGGCGCGCACGCGGTCACGGCGCTGCTCGACCTGAAGAACAAGATCGTCAACGGGATCACCATCCCCGAGGGCCGCACCGCCAAGAACGTCTACAAGCTGCTCTCGGAGAAGACCGACATCCCGGTCAAGGAGTTCGAGACCGCCGCGAAGGACCCCCTCGCGCTCGGCGTGCCGGACTGGTGGTTCAAGCGCAGTGACGGCAAGAAGGTCAAGCCGTCGATCGAGGGCTTCCTCTACCCGGACACGTACGAGATCCCGCCGAAGGCCACCGCGGAGAGCATCCTCAAGCTGATGGTCGACAACTTCCTCTCGGTGACCGGGCAGATGGAGTTCGCCGACCGGGTGCAGAAGGAGCGGGGCGGCATCACCCCGTACGAGGCGCTGGTCGTCGCGTCGCTGGCGCAGGCCGAGGCCGGCAACAAGGACGACCTCGGCAAGGTCGCCCGCGTGGCCTACAACCGGGTCTACGGCGAGTTCCCGTGCGGCTGCCTGGAGATGGACGTCACGGTCAACTACTACCTCGAGGCGACCGGCCAGCAGACCAAGGCGTCCAAGGACATGACGCCCGCCGACCTGGACAACCCGAAGAACCCGTACAACCGGAAGCTCAAGGGCCTCGTCCCCACGCCGATCAACAACCCGGGCAAGGAGGCCATGGCGGGGGCCATGGACCCGCCGCCCGGCAAGTGGCTGTTCTTCGTGGCCATCGACAAGCAGGGGCACTCCGCGTTCGCGGACACGTACGAGCAGCACCAGCGGAACGAGGCCAAGGCCCGGGAGGCCGGGATCATCTGATGGCGACGCCACGGCGGGCGGCGGTGCTCGGCAAGCCGATCGCGCACTCCCTCTCCCCGGTGATCCACAACGCCGGCTACGCGGCGGCGGGGCTGGCCGGCTGGTCGTACGACCGGATCGAGTGCGCGGAGTCGGAGCTGCCGGGCCTCGTGGCCGGCCTGGGCCCGGAGTGGGCCGGGCTGTCGGTGACCATGCCGGGCAAGGAGGCGGCGCTCGCGGTGGCCGACGCCGCCTCGGCGGTCGCCCGCGCGGTCGGCGCGGCCAACACGCTGGTACGCCGCCCGGACGGCAGCTGGTACGCCGACAACACCGACGTGACCGGCATGGTCGAGGTGCTGGGGCGGGCCGGTGTCCGGCCCGGCGCCGTCGTGACGGTGCTGGGCGCGGGCGGCACGGCGCGGGCGGCCCTCGCCGCGGCCGCCCGCCTCGACGCCCGGTCGGTGACCGTGGTGGCCCGCCGCGCCGCGGCCGTCGACGAGCTGCGGCCGGTGGCCGGCGCGGTCGGCGTGCCGGTCGCGGGCGCGGCGTGGGCCGACGCGGCCCCGCACCTGGGCGCCGACGTGGTGGTCTCGACCGTGCCGAAGGGGGTCGCCGACCCGCTCGCCGCGGAGGGCGCGTTCCGGCCGGGGACGGTGGTCTTCGACGCGCTCTACGACCCCTGGCCGACCCCGCTGGCCGCCGCCGCGACTGCCGCCGGGTGCCGGATCGTCTCCGGGCTCGACCTGCTGCTGGCCCAGGCCGTCGGGCAGTTCGAGCAGTTCACCGGCGTGCCGGCGCCCCGCGAGGCGATGGCCGCCGCGCTGGTCGCTGCGCGCGCCTGACCTCTGTTGCCGCCGCGCCGACCACGCCGCCGCGCCGGCACTGTGGCACCCCTTAGCCGACGGTTAAGACGCGCTTAGGTCGTCCCGACATCTCCGCGACACGCCTCGTCCGTCGATACGCTGCTCTCCGTCACCGACACCGACACAGGGAGTGGCCGTGGCCAGGCGTGGACTGCACCGACGTCCCGGCGTCCGCCGGCGCAAGGCCGTCACCCTCGGCGTGCTCGGGGCGTCGGTGGTGGCCGGCATCGTGGCCACGATGATGCCGCTGCTGGCCGCGGAGGACGTCTCGATCGCGGCGGTCGCCGACACCACGGCCACAACGGTGCCCCAGGACGGGGACAACGCGGCGAAGACCACCCTCGCCACCTGCCCGGCCCGGTGCGACGGCAACCCGCGCGGCGGCCGCGACGCCGTCGTCCGGTTCGCGGTCGCCACGCTGCCGGCCCGCGCCGTCAACGTGAAGGCGACCCTCCGGGTGTACGCGTGGCGGACGGCCGACGCCGCGGTGACCGCGTACGCCTCGCCGGTCGACGCCGCGGCGGCGCGTCCCGTCCCGGCGGCCCCGGGGCCCGCCCTCGCCACCGTCACCGGGGTGCGCCCCGGTTTCAACTCCTGGGACGTCTCCCGCCTGGTGACGGGCAACGGCACCTGGACCGTGTCGCTGTCGCAGACCGGGTTCGCCAGCCGGGTCTACTGGGCGTCCACCGAGCACCGGGACCCGCAACTGCGTCCCCGCCTGCTCGTCACCTACGACCTTGGCGCCGCGCCGTCGCCGGCCGCCACCACCACCCGCCCGGCGCCGCCGCCCGCGACCGTGTCGCCCAGCGCCCCGGCCCGGCCCTCGCCGACCGCCGGCCCCACCCGGTCCACGGCGTCGCCGACGTCGAGCGCGCCCACCGGCTCCGGCCGGTGCGGCGAGGTGTCGGCGACCCTCGTGCCGTCCTGCGGCGCGTGGTGGGGCATGTACGCGCCGACCAGCGCGGCCGACGGCTGGGACCACGGGCGGCCCGTCGCCGAGGTGGAGGCGCAGGTCGGGCGGCGGTTCGACATCGTGCACCGCTACCACGACTTCTCCAACACGGGCAGCAACGGCGCCTTCCCCGACGTCTACGAGCGCCAGCAGATGCGCGAGGGCCGCCTGATGTTCTTCGCCTGGGAGTCCCGCGTCTTCGCCACCGGCACGGTGCTGACCTGGGCCGACGTCTACAGTGGCCGGTACGACGCGACCATCGACGCGGTGGCGGGCCGGATCCGGGACGCCGGCGTGCCCGTCTTCCTGGGCTTCGACCACGAGCCGGAGGACGACCCGGCCAAGGGCACCGACGCGGACTTCGTCCGCGCCTGGCGGCACGTGCACGACCGGTTCGCGGCGGCCGGCGCGCACAACGCCGTGTGGGTCTGGACGGTGATGGGCTGGTCCGGCCACTACGACCGCTATCCCGGCCTGTACCCGGGCGACGGGTACGTCGACTGGGTGGCCTACGACCCGTACAACTTCCACGTCTGCAACGGCAACACGGTGTGGAAGAGCCCGAGCGCCACCGTCGGCACCTTCTACCGCTGGCTCGACGAGCACGGCATCGGCGCCGGCAAGCCGCGGATGCTCGCCGAGTTCGGCACGAACCGCCACACCGCCGACCCGGACGCCAAGCGGCGGTGGTTCGAGGAGTTCCCGGCGGCGCTCAAGGCGCACCCGAAGATCAAGGCCGCCGTCTACTTCAACTCGGCCGGCATGACCACGACGTCCGCCACCTGCGACATGACGATGAACCACGACGCCTCGGCGCTCGCCGGGTTCGCCCGCGCCGGGCAGGACGACTACCTGCGGCAGCCCACGAAAGGCACCCCTTGATGCGCCTTGTCCGCGATCGCCGGACGAGTCGGACATCCGACTCCGATCGCTGACCGGCCAATCGGTGGATGTCGCGCACCGTGGTCGGCGGTGCACGCTACGCGAGGTCTCATCCACCTTGGAGGCGCAGCGTGCCCGAACTCCCGTCCCTCCGGCGTCCCGCCGGACGACGTCGCATCCTGGCGGGCGCGGTGGCCCTGACCGCTGTCGCCGCGGTGCTGGCCGTGCCGACCGCGTCCGCCGCGGCCATCGTACCCGCCCCGCAGGCGGCGACCCTGGTCGCGACCAACCCGGCCGACACCACCCCGCACGCCCGTGACGGCGAGACCCGCGCGTTCGCGCAGGTCGGCACGATGGTGTACGTCGGCGGCAGCTTCACCCAGATCCGTCAGACCGCCGGTTCCGCGTGGGTCACCCGGCCCTACCTGTTCGCGTACGACCGGAGCACCGGCACGATCTCCACCACGTTCCTGCCCGCGCTCGACGGGGCGGTCAACTCGCTGGTCGCCGGCCCCGGCGGGACGCTCATCGTCGGCGGCGCCTTCAAGACCGTCAACGGCGTCTCCCGCAAGAACCTCGTGGCACTGAACCCGACCACCGGGGCGACGGTCGCCGGCTGGGCCGGCCGGTCCGACGGCGGGATGATCCGCGACATGGCCCTGCAGGGCGGCTGGCTCTACGTGGCCGGCGCCTTCAACTGGCTCAACGGCGCGGCGCACTCGGGCCTCGGCCGGCTCGACGCCGCCACCGGCGCCGTCGACCCGACCTTCGCCGTGGACGCCACCGTCGGCCGCCACGGCACCGGCTCGTACGCCTGGACCATCGACGTGTCGCCGGACGGCCGCACGCTGGTCGCGGGCGGCAACTTCACGTCCGTCGACGGCCTGCCGCGCAACCAGATCGTGCTGGTCGACCTGACCGGGACCCCGAGCGTGGTCGACTGGAGCACCCAGAAGTTCGTGGATCCGTGCGCCTCGCCGGCGTCGTTCGTCCACTACGTGCAGGACGTCGAGTTCGGCCCCGACGGCAGCTGGTTCGTGGTGGGCACCAACGGGGGCGCCGGCTGGCCGGCCGCGTACTGCGACGCGCTGGTGCGGTTCGAGACCGCCGCCCGGGGCGGCGGGCAGGTCGCCACCTGGGTGAACTTCACCGGCAACGACACCATCACCTCGGTCGAGGTGGCCGACAACGTGATCTACCTGGGCGGGCACTTCCGCTGGCTGAACAACCCGAACGCGACCGACGCGGCCGGCCCCGGCGCGATCGACCGCCTGGGCATCGCCGCGGTCACCCCGGCCACCGGCCTGCCGCTCAACTGGAATCCCGGCCGTCGCGGCAGCGCCACCATGCCGCCCGGCACCAGCACCTGGGGTTCCCAGGTGCCCGTGCTCTGGCGCGGCAGCGACGGGCTCTACTTCGGGCACAACTCCGACGGGATGGGCAGCGAGTACCACGGCCGCCTCGGCATGTTCCCCCTCGCCGGCGGGCGCACCGTCACCCCGAAGAACCCGCCGACCGCCACCACCGGATACCTCTACCTCGGCACCGCCGAGGGGCAGCTCGCCAAGGTGCCGTTCACGGGGGCGTCGCTCGGCGCCGCGACCACGGTCAGCCAGCCCGCCTACACGGGCGCCGGGGCGACCTGGCGGGTGAGCGACCGGATCTACTGGTCGCACGTCGTCGCCGGCACCCCCACCGGCAGCCGCCTCGACATCTCGATGTTCACCGGGGGCGCCATCGGCGTGCCGTGGGAGTCGTCCGGCTACAACGACTGGTTCAACCCGGCGGCGCTCACCGGCGCGTTCTTCCTCGACGGCCGGCTCTACTACACCCGCACCGGCGCCAACGCCCTCTACTACCGCTACTTCGAGGTGGACGGCAACTACCTGGGCGCCACCGAGTTCACCCTGCCCACCACCGGGATCACCTGGTCGGCGGTGCGCGGCATGGCCTGGGTGGGCGGCCGGATCGTCTACGGGTCGACCGACAGCGCCCTCCGCGCCGTGCCGTTCGACCCCACGGCGGCACCGGCCGTCGGCGCGCCGCCGACGCTGATCGCTCCGGCGGGCCCGGGGCTGCACTGGTCGACGCCGCGGATGTTCTTCTCCACGCAGTGACGGACTCACCGTCCGTGACAGATCCGCCGCCGATCGCTATGGTCGCCTGACACCCACGACAAACGGTGATTGCTCCATGACTGACGCATCTGTCGGCCCGCCCGCCGGCGTCCCCGCCGGCTCGCCCGCCCGCACCGTGACCCTGGCCGACCTGATCCGCGTCCCGCTGCACCGGGTCCGCCCAGTCGCGGCGGCCGCGGCGGCGGGCCTGCTCGCCGCCGTCGGCTACCTGGTGCTCGTGCCGCCGATGGTGACCGCGAACGCCGTGGTGGCCGTGCGTCCCGTCGTCACCGACGCCTTCACCCCCAGCGGCGCGGCCGCCGACCGGGCGGTGAACATGAACGTGGAGAGCGGCATCGCCACCGGCACCGAGGTGGTGCGGCGCCTGACCGACGCGAGCGGCCGCGACCAGCGCGACGTGCGCGACGCGCTCGCCGTCGAGGTGCCCACCGGCGGGCAGATCCTCCGCTTCTCCTACGGGGCACGGTCGGCCGAGCAGGCCGTGCGGAGCGTCAACCTGGCGGCACAGGCCTATCTGGACGTCCGCCGGGCCATGTACGAGAAGCAGCGGGCCGAGATGCTGCGCTCGTACGACGACAGCATCGCCAAGGTCGCCGCGCAGCAGACCGCGTTGCAGCGGCGGATCGCCGGTGCCCGCGACGGCGCCCTCGACGCGGCGGTCGCCGAGCTGGCCGGGGTGAACAACCAGCTCACGCAGCTGAACTCGGCGCGCACCGAGATCGCCGCGGTCGACGTGAGCCCCGGGTGGATCACCCGCAGCGCCGAGCCGGCCCTGGTCTCGGCCGACGGCGGGCGCCCGCTCTACCTGCTCGCCGGCCTGGTCGGCGGCGCGCTGCTCGGGGTCGTGCTCGCGTACGCGTGGGAGTCGGTGGACCGGCGGGTCCGCACGGTGACCGACGGCCGCGAGGCGACCGGCCTGCCGCTGCTGGGCACCGTACGGCGCCGACGGTTGCGCGGCGCGGGAAGGGCCGTGGGCGCCGACCTGCGGTACGTGGCCATGGCGATCGCCGAACGGGTCCGGCAGCCCGCCCGGGTGTCCCTGCTGACCGCCCGGGAGGATCCGACCGCGCTCACCGCCGGCCTCGCGGCGGCGCTGGCCGCCGAGGGGCGGGAGGTGTTCGTGGCCGACGACAGCGGGCGGGTCGAGCGGCTGCGCGGCGCCGTGCTCGTCGACCGGGTGCGGGTGCCCGCGCTCGCCGAGCCGTCCCGGACGGTCGTGCCGAAGCCGCGGCCCGCGGGCGCCGCGGCGGTGCGCGGCCCGGCGGCCGACCCCGCGGCCCGGCGGCCGTCGCCGCACCCGCCCGGCGCCCGCCGGTCGGTGGAGGTGGACGCCACGCTCACCCTCAACCGGGTCGGGCCGCCGCCCGCCGCCGCGAACGGCCGGGCCGTCGACGTCGACGCGGTGCCGGTCGGGCTCGGCAGCGTCCGGTTCGGCAGCTGGCGGCAGGGCGCGGACCACGGCCTCGTGCTGTACAACGCCCCGCCGGCGGAGTCCGACCCGCGTGGCGTCGTCATCGCGCGGCAGGGCGCCGCGGTGGTCGTGGTGGAGCGGGACCGGACCCGGCAGGGCGACCTGCGGCGGCTGGTCGAGCGGCTCCGCGCCGCGGGCGTCACGCCGCTGGGCTTCGTGCTGACCCGCAACGGCTGGGGTTGACGGTGCCGGCGACCCGGGCCCCGGCGACCAGCGACCCGGCCGGGGGAGACCCGCGGCCCGCCGGCCCGCCCGCACCGGTGCCGCCCTCGCCGGTGCCGCTGCTGCCGCTGTGGCCCCTCGCCGTCATGTTCGGCCTCGTGCCGCTCTGGTGGCTGGCCGGCGCCTTCTACCTCGGCTGGTCGTTGCTCGGCGCGCTGCTGTTCGCGTGGCTGGTCGTGCGGGGGCGGGTGCCGCTGCCGCCGGCGACCGGGCTCTGGCTGCTCTTCCTGGCGCTCGTGGTGCTCAGCGCCACCCGGCTCACGTCGTCCGGATCGGTGCCGGCGTTCGGCCTGCGGCTGGGCTTCTACCTCACCGCACTGGTGGTGGGCGTGTACGTGTACGCCCTCGCCCGGGAACGGGCCGACCTCGCCGCGGTGCTCGTGCCGCTGTGCGCGTTCTGGCTCGGGCTGGTCGCGCTGGGCTGGCTGGCCGTGCTGGTGCCGCGGCTCGCGTTGACCACGCCGACGGAGCTGCTCCTGCCGGCGGGGGTGGCCGGCGACTCGTACGTGCAGGACCTCGTGCACGTCGCCGTGACCGAGTACAGCCAGCGTTCCCTCGACCCGATCTTCCGGCCGGCGGCGCCGTTCCCGTACACCAACAACTACGGCAGCGCGTACGCCATGACCCTGCCGTGCGTGGTGGCGTTCACCATGCTGCGCGGACGCGGCGCGCTGCGCTGGGTGCTGCTCGCCTCGCTGCCGCTGTCCCTCGCGCCGGCCTTCCTCACGCTCAACCGGGTCATGTTCGTGAGTCTCGGCGCGGGGCTCGCGGTGCTCGGCGTCCGGGCGGCGCTGCGGGGCAACGTGCGGGTGGGCGCGTCCGTCGTCGGTGTGCTGGTCATCGGCGGCCTCGCCACGCTGTTCATCCCGGTGGCGCAGCTGATCGGCGACCGGGTCGAGTCGAGCGACACCAACGCCGACCGGTTCTCCCTCTACGCGGAGGTGCTGCGCCGCATCGGCGACTCGCCCTGGTTGGGCTACGGCGCGCCGGTCAACACGGACACGGTCACCGCACAGGCGCCGGTCGGCACCCAGGGGCAGCTCTGGATGGTGCTGTTCAGCCACGGCGTACCGGCGCTGCTCTGCTTCCTCGCCTGGTTCGTGGCCGCCGCGCTGCGCTGCCGGCGGGCCAACTCGGCGGCCGGGCAGTGGCTGGCCGTCGTGCCCGTCGTCTGCCTGGTGCAGATCCCGTTCTACGGCATGGCCAGCCCGACCCTGTCGATCGCCTTCTTCGCGATCGCCATAGCGGTGGCGCTCACCGAGCGGGAGGCGGCGGCCGGCCGGACCCGCCCCGCGCCGCCGGCCCGCCACCCGGCGGCCGTGCCGGCATGACGGCCGGCACCCGCCCGCCAGCCGAGGCCGCCGCCCACGACGGCGCGCCGCCGGCCGCGTCCGCGCCCAGCGTCGTCGGGCCGCCGCCGGGTGCCTCACCGGGCGGGACCAGCGACGGTACGGCCGAGGTCCGGCGCGGCACCCGCACCGGGATCGCCGGCCTGGCCGGTGCCGCCAGCACCGGCCTCTTCGGGTTCCTGCTGGCGGTCGTCATCACCCGCGGCTACGGCACCGCCGGCTCGGGGGCGTTCTTCGCGGCCGTCGGCGTGGTCACGGTGGCCTCCGCCGCCTGCACCCTCGGTGCGGAGACGGGACTGATCTGGACGCTGCCCCGCCGCCGCGCCGGTGGGCGGGGTGACGCCACCCGGGTGCTCGCGGTGGCGTTCGGCCCGCCGCTGGCGGCCGGTGTCGTGGTCGGCGCCGCCGGGGTGCTCGCCGCCGACACGCTCGCGCCCCGCCTGCTCGACGACGCCGACGGACCGGCGCTGCTGCGGGCCAGCTTCGCGGCGGTGCCACTCGTGGTGGCCATGACGCTGCTGTTCGCCGTGCTGCGCTGCGTCCGCCCGATCCGGGCGTACGTCGGGGTGCAGTCGGTCCTGCTGCCCGCGGCCCGCCCGTTGCTCGTGGGCGCGGTCGCGCTCGCCGGCGGCGGGGTGCTGGCCGGCCTGACCGGTTGGCTGGTCCCGGCCGGCTGCGCCGTCGCCGTCTGCCTGGTGCTGGTGGCCGGCCCGCTCGGCGTGGGCCACGGCGCGCCGCTGCGCCCGGCCCGGGCCGACTGGTCGGCGTTCTGGCGCTTCGCGTTGCCGCGGGCCGGGTCCGCGGCGATCGACGCGAGCGTCGTGTGGATCGGGGTGCTGCTCACGTCGGTGCTCGCCGGGCAGGCCGACGCGGGGGTGTTCGGGGCGGTGGGACGGTACGTCCTGGCCGGGCAACTGGCCATGCACGGGCTGCGCGTCGCGGTGTCGCCGCAGCTGTCGCGGCTGCTGGGGCGCGGCGAACGGGTCGCCGCGGCGGCCGTGCACCGGCGGCTCACGGTGTGGGCGCTCGTGCTGTCCTGGCCCGTCTACGTGCTGCTCGCCGTGTTCGGGCCGGGTTTCCTGCACCTGTTCGGCCCGGCGTTCGCCGCGGGCGCCCCCGCGATGACCGTGCTGGCGCTGGCCATGCTGGTCAACACCGGGGTCGGCAACGTGCAGAGCCTGCTGCTCATGGGTGGGCGCAGCGGGCTGCACCTGACCGCCACGGTGGCCGGGCTGGCGGTCACCGTGGGCCTCGGCGTGTGGCTGATCCCCGGGTACGGCGTGACCGGCGCCGCGTCGGCGTGGGCGGTCGGCATCGCCGTCGAGAACCTCACCGCGTTCGCGTGCGCCCGGGCGGTGGTCGGTCAGCCCCTGGTCGACGCGGCGTTGCTCCGGGCGGCCGGTGGCACGGTCGCCGCGGTGGGCGGCGCGGCGCTGGCCGGGGTGCTCGCGGCCGGCCGGGGCGTGCCCGGGCTCGTGGTGGCCCTCGCGGTGCTGGCGGCTGGCTGCGGGGTCCTGCTGACGCTGCCCCGGGTGCGCCAGGGCGTCCGGCTGGCCGTCGGGCAGATACGCCGGCCGGAGGGTGCGGCTCCGGCCGCCGCTGCGGCCTCGACGAAGGGAAGGTGAGGGACGCCGTGTCGTCCATGCGGAACCGGGTCAAGCAGATCGTGCCGGCGCAGGTGAGCAACCGCGTGCGCGAATCCCTGGTCGACTACGGGGTGCGGACCAGTGACCGCCGGCCGCTGCCGGACTTCCTCATCATCGGCACCAAACGCGGCGGCACCACCTCACTGTGGAACTATCTCATCCAGCATCCGCTGGTCCCGCGGCTCTTCCCGGCCTGGAACACCAAGGCCACCCACTACTTCGAGGAAAATTGGCGGCACGGGGAGGCGTGGTACCGCTCGCACTTCCCCACCGAGCGGCAGCGGGCGGTGCTGGAGAGCCGCCACGGCGGCCCGGTGCGGGTCGGTGAGGCGGCGCCGCTGTACATGTTCCACCCGCTGGCCGCGCAACGCGTCGCCGCGCTGATGCCGGCGGTGCGGCTCATCGTGCTGCTGCGCGACCCGGTGGAGCGGGCGTACTCGCACTGGAAGGAGCGCCGGACACACGGTGTCGAGCCGCTGGACTTCCCGGCCGCGCTCGCCGCCGAGGAGCGGCGGACCGCGGGGGAGCGGGAGCGGCTCGTCGCCGAGCCGGGGTACCACAGCGAGCGCCACGACTGGTACAGCTACCGGGCCCGCGGGCGCTACCTGGAGCACCTGGAGCCGTGGCTGGACCGGTTCGACGAGCGCCAGTTCCTCTTCCTGCCGAGCGAGGACCTGTACCGCGACGCCCGGAGCGCGTACCGGCGGACGCTGGACTTCCTCGGGCTGCCCCCGTACGACCTGCCGTCGTTCACCGTCCACAACGACCGCCGCTCGGCGCCGCTGGATCCGGCGGTACGTGCGGACCTCGCCGCGTACTACCGGCCGTACAACGACGCGCTGCGCACGCGGCTGGGCCTGGATCTCGACTGGCCGGACCGGGTGGCGTGACGGCGGCGGCCGGCACGTCCACCGACCCCCGGACCCGGGACGACGGCCTGGGCTGGGTGACCCGGGCGGTGTTCGGCGACGAGCGGGTCGCGCTGACCGTCGGCGGGGCGCCGCCGGCGGGACACCGGCCGGTGGGCCGGTACGCGGTCGTCCCGTCGGTCCGCCGGGCGCGCTTCCTGCTGCCGCTCGGCGCGCCGCGCGCCACGACCGCGTCGTTGCTCGCGTACAACGCGCTGCGGCCGCCGAGGGTGCGGGCGGTACGGGCCGCGCTCGGCGGCCTGTCCCGCCTCCGCGCGACGGCCCGGGCGTTCCCCGTCCTCACCGTCTCGGTGCCGTCCGACGGGGACCCGGTGGAGCTGCTGCTGACCGAGCGGCTCGCGGCCGCGCTCGGCGACGGCCCGCTGCACGCTGCCTGCGGCGTCCGCCCGCCGGACCCGAACCACAAGCCGACCCTGCAACTCTTCACGGCCGACGGGCGGCCCCGCGGGTACGCGAAGATCGGCTGGAACGACGCCACCCGGGCGCTGGTCGCCGCGGAGGCCGCCGCGCTGCGCGACCTCGACGGGCTGGCCGACGTGCCCGAGCACCCGGCGACGCCCCGTCTGCTGGCCCGGGTCGACCGGGCGGGCCAGGTGGTCGCGGTGGTCGAGCCGCTGCCGCCCCGGGTACGCGGGATGCCGGTCACCGCGCCGCCGCGGCCCGCCACGCTGCTCGCGGTCGCCCGCCGTGGCCGCCCGGCGGCGCCATCCCGGCCGCTGGCCGGCTCGCCGTTCCTCGCCCGGCTGGCCGACGAGGCGGCGCGGGCGTCCGCGACGGCCGACGGGCGGCGCGCGGGCGCCGCGGTGGACGCGCTGGTCCGGCGGCACGGCGACACGACGGTCGAGTTCGGACAGTGGCACGGCGACTGGGTGCCGTGGAACCTGGGCCGGCACGCCGGGCGGCTGGTGGCGTGGGACTGGGAGCACAGTGGACCGGACGTCCCGCTCGGCTTCGACCTCGCCCACGACTCGTTCCAGCGGGCGGTGGTGCTGCGGGGCGAGCCGGCCGCGGCCGGCGCCCGGGCCGTCGACGCCCAGCTCGACCGGTACGGCGCGGCGCTCGGTCTCGGGCCGGCGCAACGCCGGGCGGTGGCCGACGCGTACCTGCTGGAGATGTGGCTGCGCACCTGGCGGCTGGCCGCCGCCGGGGCGGGCTGGAACGCCGCGCTGCATCCCGCCCTGCTCGATGTGATCGATAAGCGACACATGGCCTGATCCCGGCGAATCGACGCGCCGAAGGGCGTTGACCCTTGCCGAAGAGTGACGGAAGAATTGCAGCTCGTGATGCTGGTCGTGAACGGCGGTCGATGGGGTCGCCGGCGGCCGGTGTGACCGACGGCTCGGGTGGACATCGACCCGCCGCCCCGGTCGCCTCCTCGGGCGACCGGTCGCCCTGTGGTCCCTTCCGGCGCGACGCCGGTCGGTGACGCGGTGCGGGTGTCGGCGCGGCCGACCGGGCCCGAGTGAGCGTGTGGGGAGTCACGTGGACACGGACATCGAGGACGGCGGGGCTCCGGTCCTGCTGCTGGTCGGCTCGAGCGGCGGCCACCTTGCCCAGCTGCTGGCGCTGCGGCCCTGGTACGAGAGCCGGCGCCGGTGCTGGGTCACCTTCGACACCCCGGAGGCGGTGTCGCTGCTCGCCGGCGAGGAGGTGGTGGTGGCCCACCACCCGACCACCCGCAACCTGCCGAACCTGCTGCGCAACGCGGTGCTCGCCTGGCGGGTGCTGCGCCGGCGGCCGGTCGCCGCGGTGGTCACCACCGGCGCCGGTGTCGCCCTGCCGTTCGTCGTGCTGGCGCGGTTGCGCCGCGTTCCGACCGTCTACATCGAGGTGTACGACCGGATCGACAGCCCCACGATGACGGCGCGGCTGTGCCGCCCGTTCCTGTCCGCGATGCTCGTGCAGTGGGACGAGCAGCGCCGGCAGTACCCGGAGGCGACCGTCGTGGGGACGCTGCTGTGACCGGGGACGCCGGCGCGGGCACCGCGTCCACCCGCCGCCCGGGCCCGGCCCGGCCCGCACCGCACCCGGCCCGGCCGGCCGGCCGTCCCGACCCGGGGCGCGTGCCCCGGCAACGCGACCACACCGACGTGGCCGGCGTCCAGGTGCTGGTGGCGGTCGGCACCGACAAGCACCCCTTCGACCGCCTGCTGGGCTGGCTGGGCGAGTGGCACGTCGACGTCGCCGACCTGGTCGACCTCACCGTGCAGCACGGGCACACGGCCGCCCCCGCCGTGCCGGGCGCGGTGCCGTTCCTCGCGCACGACGCGCTGCAGGCCGCGATGGCCGACGCCGACCTCGTGGTGTGCCACGGGGGCCCGGCCACGATCCTGGAGTCCCGCCGGCACGGCCGGCTGCCGATCGTGGTCCCCCGGGACCCGGCCCGGGGCGAGCACGTCGACGACCACCAGCAGCTCTTCGCCCGCCGGCTCGGCGCGGCCGGCATGGTGGCGCTCTGCGAGTCCCGGGCGGCGCTGCACGACACGCTCGCCGCCGGTCTCGCCGACCCGGCCCGCTTCGCGGTCGTCACCGACCCGCTCACCTGCGACGCGCAGCGGGCTGCGGTGGCCAACGTCGGGCGGATCGTGGACGGGCTGGTCGCCGAGGCGGCCCGGCGGGCGCCGTGGTGGCGTGTGTGGGTCCGCCCGGCCGGTGGCGGGGGGCGGGTCCGGTGACGGGGGCACCGCCGGTCAGCGTCGTGGTGCCCACCCGGGACCGCCCGGAGCTGCTCCGCAGGGCGGTGGGGGCCGTCGTCGCGCAGGCCCACCCGGGCCCGGTCGAGGTCGTCGTGGTGTACGACCGCTCCGAGCCGGACGGGTCGCTCGTGGAGTTGTCCCGGCCCGGCCGGCGGGTCCGGGTGATCCGTAACGAGCGCACGCCGGGGCTCGCGGGGGCGCGCAACTCGGGCGCCCTGGCCGCCGAGGGGGAGCTGATCGCCTTCTGCGACGACGACGACGAGTGGCTGCCGGGCAAGCTGGACGCCCAGGTCGCCGCGCTCGCCGCCGCGCCGGAGGCGGAGTTCGTGAGCTGCGGGATCCGGGTCAGCTACGACGGGCGCATGGTGGACCGGGTGCTCGCGAAGGACCGGGTGACCCTCGCCGACCTGCTGCGCGACCGGCTCACCGAGTTGCACCCGTCCACGTTCCTGATGCGGGCGTCCGCCCTGCGCGACGGGTTCGGCCTCGTCGACGAGGAGATCCCGGGCAGCTACGCCGAGGACTACGAGTTCCTGCTCCGGGCCGCGCGCAGCGCCCCGCTGATCAACCTACGCACCCCGTACGCCCTGGTGCGCTGGCACCGGCGGTCCTACTTCGCGGCGCGGTGGGACACCATCTCGACGGCCCTGCAGTGGCTGCTCGACCGGTACCCGGAGTTCCGCGGCCAACCGGCGGGCGAGGCCCGGGTGACCGGGCAGATCGCCTTCGCCCGCGCCGCCAGCGGCGACCGGCGGGAGGCCGTGCGGTGGGCGAGCCGGACCATCCGCCGCAACCCCCGCGAGCCCCGGGCCTACCTCGCCCTCGCGGTGGCCGGGCGGGTCGTCCGCGCCGACGCCGTCCTGCGGACCCTGCACCGGCGCGGCCGCGGCATCTGAGGCCGACCGATCGATGAGGATGTGAGATGGCCCTGCACTCGCTGCGCTTCTACCTGGTGGACTCGCCGACGTCGGTGGGCGCCCGGCGGCGGGCGCGCCGCGCCGGCTGGCTGGCGGACGCGTTCCCCGACCTCGCCGAGATGACCGTGCTCGACCTGGGCGGCCGGGTGGAGAGCTGGTCGACGGTCCCCGTGCGTCCCGCGCACGTGCACGTGGTCAACCTGGAGCCGCTGCCCGCCGAGCTGCCGGCCTGGGCGGAGGCCGACCACGCCGATGCCTGCGAGCTGCCCGAACGCATCCTGCGCCGCCGGTACGACCTGGTCTTCAGCAACAGCGTGCTGGAACACGTGGGCGGCCACGAACGCCGCCGCCGGATGGCCGAGGCGGTCCGGGCGCTGGCGCCCGCGTACTGGGTCCAGACGCCCTACCGGTACTTTCCCGTGGAGCCGCACTGGGTGGCGCCCGGGATGCAGTTCCTGCCGGTGCCCGCCCGGGTGTTCGTGGCCCGGAAGTGGCCGCTCGCGTACACCCCCGGCAAGTCCCACGAGCTGGCCATGCGGCAGGTCCTCACCACCGAACTCGTCGGCCGGGCGGAGCTGCGGTACCTCTTCCCGGACGCGACCATCCGCGGCGAACGCCTGCTCGGCCTCACCAAATCCCTCATCGCCGTCCGGCGGCCCTGACCCCCGCCCGCCGTCCGCGGGTCGGGACGGGCCGGGCACCGCACCGGGCCGACCACCCGGCGTGACAGACTTGCCGCTGTGTTGCGCTGGCTGACCGCAGGTGAATCGCACGGACCCGCCCTCGTCGCGCTGCTCGAGGGGGTGCCCGCCGGGGTCGAGGTGACCACCGGCGACATCGCCGCCGAGCTGGCCCGCCGCCGGCTGGGCTACGGCCGGGGCGCCCGCATGTCGTTCGAGCAGGACGAGGTCGAGATCATCGGCGGCCTGCGGCACGGCGTCACCATCGGCAGCCCCGTGGCCGTCCGTGTGGGCAACTCCGAGTGGCCGAAGTGGCGCACCGTCATGGCGGCCGACCCGGTCGACGCGGACGAGCTGGCCGGGCAGGCCCGCAACGCCCCGCTCACCCGCCCCCGGCCCGGCCACGCCGACCTCGCCGGCATGCAGAAGTACGGCCACACCGACGCCCGGCCGATCCTGGAGCGGGCCAGCGCGCGGGAGACCGCGGCCCGGGTGGCCGTCGGCACCGTCGCCAAGGCCCTGGTGCGGCAGACCCTCGGCATCGAGATCGTCTCGCACGTCGTGGAGCTGGGCTCGGTCGCCGCCAAGCCCGGGCTGCGCCCGCGCCCGGAGGACGCCGCCCGCATCGACGCCGACCCGCTGCGCTGCCTCGACCCGGAGGCCAGCGCCCGGATGGTCGCCGAGGTCGACGCCGCGAAGAAGGCCGCCGACACCCTCGGCGGCGTGGTCGAGGTGCTGGCGTACGGGGTGCCGCCGGGGCTGGGCAGCCACGTGCAGTGGGACCGCAAGCTCGACGCCCGGCTGGCCGCCGCGCTCATGTCCATCCAGGCGATCAAGGGGGTGGAGATCGGCGACGGCTGGCAGCAGGCCCGCTCGCGGGGCTCCGAGGCCCACGACGAGATCATCCCGTCCGCCACCGGCGTCCGTCGGGTTACCGACCGGGCCGGCGGTCTGGAGGGCGGGATCACGACCGGCGAGCCGCTGCGGGTCAAGGCCGCCATGAAGCCGATCTCGTCGCTGAACCGGGCGCTCGCCACCGTGGACGTGACCACCGGTGAGCCGGCCACCGCGATCAACCAGCGGTCGGACGTCTGCGCGGTCCCCGCCGCGGCGGTGGTGGCCGAGGCGATGGTCGCCCTAGTGCTGGCCGAGGCCACGACCGAGAAGTTCGGCGGCGACTCGGTCACCGAGATCCGCCGCAACCTGGCCGGCTACCTGGACGCGCTGGTGATCCGGTGAGCGGGGCGGGTGGCGCGACTCCGGAGTCCACGAGGCCGGTCTGCGTGCTCGTCGGGGCACCCGGCTCCGGCAAGACGACGGTGGGGGAGGCCCTCGCCGGCCTGCTCGGCGTCGAGTTCCGCGACACCGACCTGGACATCGAGCGGATGGCCGGCAAGCCCATCCCGGAGATCTTCATCGACGAGGGCGAGGCGCACTTCCGTACGCTCGAACGCGCCGCGGTGGCCGCCGCGCTCGCCGGTTGCGCGGGGGTGCTCGCCCTGGGCGGCGGGGCCGTGCTGGCCGAGGAGACGCGGGCCGCGCTGGTCGGGCACGCCGTGGTGCACCTCTCGGTCGAGCTGCCCGACGCGGTGAAGCGGGTCGGGCTCGGGGCGGGCCGCCCGCTGCTGGCGCTCAACCCGCGCGCGACGCTGAAGCACCTCATGGACCAGCGCCGCCCGCTCTACACCGAGGTGGCGACCGCGACAGTGGTCACCGACGGCCGCACTCCCGACGAGATCGCCGCCGAGATCGCGGCGCTGCTGAAGCGGTGAGACGCCGCGTACGGGCCGGGCTGGACTAGGCTGCCGGCGATGGACGAGGTGACCCGGATTCCGGTCGGCGGCGAACGGCCGTACGACGTGCTGGTGGGACGCGGCCTGCTCGAGGAGCCGCTGCGGCTGCTGCCCGGTGCCGACCGGGTCGCGGTGCTGCACGCGGCGCCGCTCAAGGGCCTGGCCGACACGCTCGCGACCCGGCTGCAGGCGGCCGGCGTCGCGCCGCTGCTCGTGGAGGTGCCCGACGCCGAGGCGGGCAAGCGGATCGACGTGGCGGCCGACTGCTGGGATCGGCTCGGCGCGGCGGGCTTCACCCGCACCGACGCGGTGGTCGGGGTGGGTGGCGGTGCGGTGACCGACCTGGCCGGCTTCGTGGCGGCCTGCTGGCTGCGCGGTGTCCGCTGGGTGCCGGTGGCCACGTCGCTGCTCGGCATGGTCGACGCCGCGGTCGGCGGCAAGACGGGCATCAACACGGCCGCGGGCAAGAACCTCGTGGGCGCGTTCCACCCGCCCGCCGGGGTGGTCTGCGACCTGGCCACCCTCGACAGCCTCCCGCCGGCCGACCTGGCCGCCGGGATGGCCGAGGTGGTCAAGTGCGGCTTCATCGCGGACCCGGTGATCCTCGACCTGGTCGAGCGTGACCGGGCCGCGGCGCTCGACCCGACGGGCGCGGTCGCCCGGGAGCTGATCGAGAGGGCGATCCGGGTCAAGGCCGCGGTGGTCGCGGGGGACCTGCGCGAGTCCGGCGTCCGCGAGGTGCTCAACTACGGCCACACCCTCGCGCACGCCATCGAGAAGGCCGAGGGCTTCCGGTGGCGGCACGGCGACGCGGTCGCCGTCGGCCTGGTCTACGCGGCCAGCCTGGCCCGGCTCGCGGGCCGCCTCGACGCGGCCACCGCCGACCGGCACCGGGCCGCCGTCGCGGCGCTCGGCCTGCCCACGGGCTACCGGGCCGACGCCTGGCCGGAGCTGCTGGCCGCGATGCGGGTGGACAAGAAGGCGCGGGGCAGCACGCTGCGGTTCGTGGTGCTCGACGGGCTGGCCCGCCCGGCGATCCTGGAGGGCCCCGACGACGCGCTGCTGCGGGCCGCGTACGACGAGGTGGCGCAGCCGTGAGGGTGTACGTGCTGAACGGGCCGAACCTCGGCCGCCTGGGCACCCGTGAGCCCGAGGTGTACGGGGCGACCACCTACGCCGACCTGGTGGCGCTCTGCGAGTCGACGGCCCGCGAGCTGGGCCTGGACGTCACGGTGCGGCAGACCGACGCCGAGCACGAGATGCTGGGGTGGCTGCACGAGGCCGCCGACGAGGGCGCCGCCGTGGTCCTCAACCCGGCCGCCTGGTCGCACTACTCGTACGCGGTGCGGGACGCCTGCGCGATGCTGCGCGGGCCGCTCGTCGAGGTGCACATCTCCAACATCCACACGCGGGAGGAGTTCCGGCACCACTCGGTGGTGTCGGCCGTGGCGACCGGTGTGATCGCCGGGTTGGGCATCGACGGTTACTGCCTCGCCCTGCGGCACCTCGCCACGCTGGCTCCCGGGCGCTGAGTCGCGGCGCGTTCCGCCCACCGCCGACGGGTTTCGGCGCGTGGGCCTCGATCCCGCACCAGCGATCCCGCATCTGCGATCCCGGACGTGGATACCCTGCGTGATCATCCCCTCGGTTGACACTCGGTGACCGTGACGGCCGGCCCCGGTGCACCCCTGTGCCTCCTTTGCTCTGCACCCCTATCCGCACCACCCGCTTGACCTGCGGCGTTGCCGGCGGTCGGCGGAGGCGGTCGGAGCCCGACCGTCACCGTGCGTGCCTGGTGCATCGGCGGGTGCAGAGCAAAGGAGGCGGGAGGGGGTGCCGCGAGGCGTCCGGATGGGCACGGAGCGTGAGATCGGTGCGCGCGCCGGGCCTGACCGGGTGGACGGGGAGCGCGGACGGGCGGCGGGCGGGCGGGCTAGTAGACTTTCCAGGTCTGTCCGCCAATTGATGATCAAGGCAGGAAATGGCCACCACCAACGACCTGAAGAACGGCCTGGTACTCAACCTCGACGGGGAGCTCTGGGCCGTCATCGAGTTCCAGCACGTCAAGCCCGGTAAGGGTGGTGCGTTCGTGCGTACCACGCTGAAGAACGTGCTCTCCGGCAAGGTCGTCGACAAGACCTTCAACGCGGGCACCAAGGTCGACACCGCGACCGTCGACAAGCGCACCATGCAGTACCTCTACGCCGACGGCGAGGACTACGTCTTCATGGATCTGGAGACGTTCGACCAGATCACCGTTCCCGGCGGCACCGTCGGCGAGGCGGCCAACTACCTGCTGCCCGAGGCCGAGGCGACCGTCGCCACCCACGAGAACGTGCCGCTCTACGTCGAGCTGCCGACCAGCGTCGTGCTCGAGGTCACCTACACCGAGCCGGGCCTGCAGGGCGACCGGTCCACCGGTGGCAACAAGCCGGCCACCGTCGAGACCGGGGCGACCGTACAGGTCCCGCTCTTCATCACCACCGGTGAGAAGATCAAGGTCGACACGCGGGACGGCCGTTACCTCGGCCGCGCCTGATGGCCGAGGGTCCCAAGCAGCAGATGCCGGCGCGCCGGAAGGCGCGCAAGCGGGCGCTGGACGTGCTCTTCGAGGCGGACCTGCGTGACCGGCCACCGGTCGAGGTGCTGGCCGGCTACCTGGAGCGGATCGAGCGGCCCCACCCGGAGCACCTCGGCTACGCCGTGGCGCTGGTCGAGGGGGTGGCCGCCCACCTCGACCGCATCGACGAGCTGATCGCGAGCTACGCCGAGGGTTGGACGCTGGACCGCATGCCCACGGTCGACCGCAACCTGGCGCGCATCGCCGTCTACGAACTGCTCTACCTCGACGAGATCGACGACGCGGTGGCCATCAGCGAGGCCGTGGAACTGGCCCGGCAGATGTCGACCGACGACTCGCCGCGCTTCCTCAACGGGCTGCTCGGCCGGATCGCCGAGTACGCCACCCGCTGACCCGCGGCGACGCAGGAACGACGAAAAGGGCCCGTGCCGTGCGGCACGGGCCCTTTCTCGTCTGCTCGGCCGCTCAGGACGCGAAGAACGCCCGGGGGTCGGCGACCAGCACACCGTGCTCGGTGAGCCGCTCGATCAGGCCCGACGGCGAGGCGTCGTACACGATGGCGAGGGCACGCAGGTCGTCCGCGCGGATCGACAGCACCCGGCCGTTGTAGTCGCCGCGCTGCTGCTGGATGGCCCGGGCGTAACGAGCGACGTACGCCAGGTCCTCGGAGGCCTCGTCGTAGAGCCGCTCCAGGTCCAGGACGATCTTGCTGGTCGGCTCGTGACGTACCCCACTGCCGTCAGGCAGCAGCTCCGAGACGGGAACGCGGTAGAAGTCGGCCAGCTCGGCCAGGCGGGACACCGTGACGGCGCGGTCGCCACGCTCGTACGAGCCGACCACCACGGCCTTCCACCGCCCGTTCGACTTCTCCTCCACCCCCTGCAGGGAGAGCCCCTGCTGCTGGCGGATCGAGCGCAGGCGGGCGCCCAGAGACTTGGCGTATTCAGAGGGCATTCGGACACTCCCAGTGCTGCGGGGGTTCTCCCAGCGATTCGCTACGGAGCGTGACGGTACGGGGATTGCGACACCTGGTCAAGTGGTCGTGACCTTACCGTTGGGGAGCACGGGGGGAGTTATCCCCATTTCGCCGCGCTGATCCGGTGGTCAGTGGCCGGCGGCGGCCGACCCGCTGACCACTGGTAACGTGGCGTGAAGCCCCGGCGTGGGCCGCTTCGCGGCCGGCGCCGAGGTGTCCGACGTCCTTTAACGACCCGTCCCGTGAGGCGGGGAAGGAGGTCCGCCGTGGCCTGCCCACCGGCCGCCCAATCGCCGACCGCGCGGCAACCCTCGGTGAAGGTGATCCTCGCCAGCGCCGACGTGCAGCGCGTGGTCGACCGCATCGCCCACCAGATCCTGGAGAAGACCCAGGGCGCCGCCGACACCGTCCTGCTCGGCATCCCCACCCGCGGCGCCCCGCTCGCGCGGCGGCTCGCCGCCCGGATCAGCACCTTCGAGGACGTCACCGTCCCAGTCGGTGTGCTCGACATCACTCTCTACCGCGACGACCTGCGCCGTCAGGCCACCCGCGCGGTCGGGCCGACCCAGCTCCCGCCCGGCGGCATCGACGGCAAGCGCGTGATCCTCGTCGACGACGTGCTCTTCTCGGGCCGGACGGTCCGCGCCGCGCTCGACGCGCTCAACGACGTCGGCCGGCCCGCCTCGGTGCAGCTCGCCGTCCTGGTCGACCGGGGCCACCGGGAGCTGCCGATCCGCGCCGACTACGTGGGCAAGAACATCCCGACCGCGCTGGCCGAGAGCGTGAAGGTGACGCTCGCCGAGACCGACGGCACGGACGGGGTCAAGCTGTACGGAGGGACCAGCTCATGATCCGGCACCTGCTCTCCGGCGCCGACCTGGACGCGGCCACCGCCACCCGGATCCTGGACACGGCCGCCGAGATGGCCACCGTCGCCGGGCGGGAGGTCAAGAAGCTGCCCGCGCTGCGCGGCCGTACGGTGGTCAACCTCTTCTACGAGGACTCCACCCGCACCCGGATCTCGTTCGAAGCGGCGGCGAAGCGCCTGAGCGCCGACGTGATCAACTTTTCCGCGAAGGGGTCGAGCGTCGCCAAGGGCGAGAGCCTGAAGGACACGGCGCTGACTCTCCAGGCGATGGGCGCCGACGCGGTGGTGGTCCGCCACCCGGCCTCCGGCGCCGCCCACCGGCTCGCCGAGTGGGTCGACGGCTCGGTGGTCAACGCCGGCGACGGCACCCACGAGCACCCGACCCAGGCGCTGCTCGACGCGTACACCATGCGGGCCCGGCTGGGCCGGCTCGCCGGCCTGTCGGTCGCGGTGGTCGGCGACGTGCTGCACAGCCGGGTGGCCCGCTCGAACGTCCTGCTGCTCTCCACCCTCGGCGCGAAGGTGACCCTGGTCGGGCCGCCCACGCTCATCCCGGTCGACATCGCGGGGGCGCTCGCGCCCGGCACCGACGTCTGCTACGACCTCGACGCGGTCCTGCCCGCCTCGGACGTCGTGATGATGCTGCGGGTGCAGCGGGAGCGGATGGGCGACTCCTACTTCCCCTCCGCCCGCGAGTACGCCCGCCGCTACGGCCTGGACGGGCCGCGGATGCGCCGGCTGCCGGAGCACGCGATCGTCATGCACCCCGGTCCCATGAACCGCGGTATGGAGATCACGCCGGAGGTGGCCGACTCGCCCCGCTCCACCATCGTCGAACAGGTCGCCAACGGGGTCTCCGTCCGGATGGCCGTCCTCTACCTGCTGCTCGGGGGGAACAACGCATGACCGCGTACCTCATCAAGGGGGTCGGTGTGCTCGGCGCCGCGCCGACCGACCTGCTGATCCGCGACGGCGTGGTGGCCGAGGTCGGCGCCGGCCTCACCGCCGCCGACGCCACGACCGTCGACGCCGCCGGCCTGGTCGCCCTGCCCGGCCTCGTCGACCTGCACACCCACCTGCGCGAGCCGGGCCGCGAGGACGCCGAGACGGTCGAGTCCGGCTCCCGGGCGGCGGCGCTCGGCGGGTACACGGCGGTCTGCGCCATGGCGAACACCTCCCCGGTGGCCGACACCGCCGGCGTGGTCGAGCAGGTGTGGCGCCTCGGCCGGGAGGCCGGCCTCGTGGACGTGCAGCCGATCGGCGCGGTCACCGTGGGGCTGGCCGGCGAGCGCCTAGCCGAGCTCGGCGCGATGGCCGACTCGGCGGCCCGGGTGCGGATCTTCTCCGACGATGGGCACTGCGTGGCCGACCCGCGGCTGATGCGCCGGGCCCTGGAGTACGTGAAGGCGTTCGACGGGATCATCGCCCAGCACGCCGAGGAGCCCCGGCTCACCGAGGGCGCGCAGATGCACGAGGGCGAGGTGTCGACCCGCCTCGGGCTCACCGGCTGGCCGGCCGTGGCCGAGGAGGCGATCATCGCCCGGGACGTGCTGCTCGCCGAGCACGTCGGCAGCCGCCTGCACGTCTGCCACGTCTCCACGGCCGGCAGCGTCGAGGTGCTGCGGCAGGCCAAGGCCCGCGGCGTCCGGGTCACCGCCGAGGTGACCCCGCACCACCTGCTGCTCACCGACACCCGGGCCGAGACGTACGACCCGGTCTACAAGGTCAACCCGCCGCTGCGCACCGCCGAGGACGTCGCCGCGCTACGCGCCGCGCTGGTGGACGGCGTGATCGACATCGTGGCCACCGACCACGCGCCGCACGCCGTGGAGGACAAGGAGTGCGAGTGGGCGTACGCCCGGCCGGGCATGCTCGGCCTGGAGACGGCGCTGTCGATCGCCCTCGACGTGCTCGGGCCCCGCTGGGACCTCATCGCCGAGCGCATGTCCCGCACCCCGGCCCGGATCGCCGGGCTGGACGCGCACGGCCTCGACCCGGCGCCCGGCGTGCCGGCCAACCTCACCCTCGTCGACCCGGCGGCCCGCCGCGTGGTCGAGCCCGGCGAGCTGGCCAGCCTCAGCCGCAACACCCCGTACGCCGGCATGACGCTGCCGGGTCGCATCGTGGCGACCTTCCTGCGCGGCGAGCCGACGGTGCTCGACGGAAAGGCAGTGAAGTGATCCGAGCGAGGAACGCAGCGAAGCGGAGTACCGCAGTCCGGATCGAAGGAAGTGCAGCATGAAGAGGCGCTCCGCGGTCCTCGTCCTGGAGGACGGCCGGACCTTCCACGGTGAGGCGTACGGCAGCGTCGGGGAGACCTTCGGCGAGGCGGTCTTCAACACCGGCATGACCGGCTACCAGGAGACCCTCACCGACCCCTCGTACCACCGGCAGGTGGTCGTGCAGACCGCCCCGCACATCGGCAACACCGGGGTGAACGGCGAGGACGACGAGTCGACCCGGATCTGGGTGGCCGGCTACGTCGTCCGCGACCCGGCCCGGATCGGCTCCAACTGGCGTGCCACCGGCGGGCTGGAGGACCGGCTCGCCGCCGAGGGTGTGGTCGGCATCAGCGGGGTGGACACCCGGGCGCTGACCCGGCACCTGCGCGAGCGGGGCGCCATGCGCGTCGGCATCTCCAGCGTCGAGGACGACCCGCGGGCGCTGCTGGCCCGGGTGCGGCAGGCGCCGGAGATGGTCGGCGCCGACCTGTCCGCCGAGGTGACCACGGCCGAGCCGTACGTGGTGCCGGCGCAGGGCACGCACCGGTTCACGGTGGCCGCGCTGGACCTCGGCATCAAGCGCAACGTGCCGCGCCGGCTCGCCGCGCGCGGCGTCACCACCCACGTGCTGCCCGCCGCGTCGACGATCGACGACCTGCTCGCCACCGGCGCCGACGCGGTGTTCTTCTCGCCCGGCCCGGGTGACCCGGCCACCGCCGACGGCCCGGTCGGGCTGGCCCGGGAGGTGCTGAGCCGGCGGATCCCGCTGTTCGGCATCTGCTTCGGCAGCCAGATCCTCGGCCGGGCGCTCGGCTTCGGCACCTACAAGCTCGGCTACGGCCACCGCGGCATCAACCAGCCGGTGCTGGACCGGGTCACCGGCAAGGTCGAGGTCACCAGCCACAACCACGGCTTCGCGGTCCAGGTGCCGGGCGCGGGCGCCGGGGCGGTGGTCCCCGACCAGGTCATCGACACCGAGTTCGGCGGCGTCCAGGTGTCGCACGTCTGCCTCAACGACAACGTCGTCGAGGGGCTGCGGGCCAGGGACGTGCCCGCGTTCACCGTCCAGTACCACCCGGAGGCGGCGGCCGGCCCGCACGATGCGGACTACCTCTTCGACCGCTTCGCAGAGCTGATCGAAGGCGGGAAGTAATGCCCAAGCGGACGGACCTGAAGCACGTCCTGGTCATCGGCTCCGGGCCGATCGTGATCGGCCAGGCCTGCGAGTTCGACTACTCCGGCACGCAGGCGTGCCGGGTGCTGCGCAGCGAGGGGATCCGGGTCAGCCTGGTCAACTCGAACCCGGCGACCATCATGACCGACCCCGAGTTCGCCGACGCCACGTACGTCGAGCCGATCACGCCCGAGTTCGTCGAGCTGGTCATCGCGAAGGAGCGGCCGGACGCGGTGCTGCCCACCCTGGGCGGGCAGACGGCGCTGAACACCGCGGTCGCCCTGCACGAGTCGGGCGTCCTGGAGAAGTACGGCGTCGAGCTGATCGGCGCGAACATCGACGCGATCCGGCGCGGCGAGGACCGCCAGCTGTTCAAGGAGATCGTGGCGAAGGCCGGCGCCCGCATCGGTGTCGAGGACCCGGCCGCGCTCGTACCGCGCTCGCGGGTCTGCCACTCGATGGACGAGGTGCGGGAGACCGTCGCCGAGCTGGGCCTGCCGGTGGTGATCCGGCCGTCGTTCACGATGGGCGGCCTCGGCTCGGGCATGGCGCACACCGACGAGGACCTGGAGCGCATCGCCGGCGACGGCCTGGCCGCCAGCCCCGTGCACGAGGTGCTCATCGAGGAGAGCGTGCTCGGCTGGAAGGAGTACGAGCTCGAACTCATGCGGGACCGCCACGACAACGTGGTGGTGGTCTGCTCGATCGAGAACCTCGACCCGATGGGCGTGCACACCGGCGACAGCGTCACCGTGGCGCCGGCCATGACGCTCACCGACCGGGAGTACCAGCGGCTGCGGGACCTGGGCATCGCGGTGCTCCGCGAGGTCGGGGTGGACACGGGCGGCTGCAACATCCAGTTCGCCGTGAACCCGGCCGACGGCCGGATCGTGGTGATCGAGATGAACCCGCGGGTGTCCCGCTCCTCGGCCCTCGCCTCCAAGGCCACCGGCTTCCCGATCGCGAAGATCGCCGCCAAGCTGGCCATCGGGTACACGCTGGACGAGATCCCCAACGACATCACGCTGAAGACGCCCGCGGCCTTCGAGCCGACGCTGGACTACGTGGTCGTCAAGATCCCCCGGTTCGCCTTCGAGAAGTTCCCGGGCGCGGACCCGGAGCTGACCACCACCATGAAGTCGGTGGGCGAGGCCATGAGCCTCGGGCGCAACTTCACCGAGGCGCTGAACAAGGCGATGCGCTCGATGGAGACGAAGGCGGCCGGGTTCTGGACGGTTCCCGACCCGGCGGGCGCGACGAAGGAGAACACCCTCGCCGCGCTGCGTACGCCGCACGACGGGCGGCTCTACACCGTCGAACGGGCGCTGCGGCTGGGCGCGTCGATCGCCGAGGTGACCTCCGCCTCCGGCGGGATCGACCCGTGGTTCCTCGACCAGATCGCGAGCCTCGTCGAGCTGCGCGCGGAGATCGTGGCCGCGCCGGTGCTCGACGCGGACCTGCTGCGCCGGGCCAAGCGGGCCGGCCTGTCCGACCGTCAGCTGGCCGCGCTGCGCCCCGAGTTGGCGGCCGAGGACGGCGTACGGACGCTGCGGCACCGCCTCGACGTCCGGCCGGTCTACAAGACCGTGGACACCTGCGCGGCCGAGTTCGAGGCGAGCACCCCGTACCACTACTCGTCGTACGACTCGGAGACCGAGGTGGTCGGGTCGCCCCGGCCGAAGGTGCTCATCCTGGGCTCCGGCCCGAACCGCATCGGCCAGGGCATCGAGTTCGACTACTCCTGCGTGCACGCGGTGATGGCGCTGCGCAGCGCACCCGTCGGCGGCGCCGCCGGGTCCGTCTCCGGGGGTGCCGGGTCCGCCTCCGGCTCGGTCTCCGGCGGCGGCTTCGAGACCGTCATGGTCAACTGCAACCCGGAGACCGTGTCGACCGACTACGACACCGCCGACCGGCTCTACTTCGAGCCGCTCACGTTCGAGGACGTGCTGGAGGTCTGGCACGCCGAGGACTCCTCCGGCCGGGCGGCCGGCGGCCCGGGCGTGGTCGGGGTGGTCGTGCAGCTCGGCGGCCAGACCCCGCTGGGGCTGGCGAAGCGGCTCAAGGACGCGGGGGTGCCGGTCGTCGGCACGTCGCCCGAGTCGATCCACCTCGCCGAGGAGCGGGGCGCGTTCGGCGCGCTGCTGGCCCGGGCCGGGCTGCGCGCCCCGGCGTACGGCCTGGCCACCTCGTACGACGAGGCGAAGGCCATCGCCGACGAGATCGGCTACCCGGTGCTGGTGCGTCCGTCCTACGTGCTCGGCGGGCGGGGCATGGAGATCGTCTACGACGACGCGACCCTGCGCGACTACATCGGACGGGCCACCGACATCTCCCCGGACCACCCGGTGCTGGTGGACCGGTTCCTCGACGACGCCATCGAGATCGACGTGGACGCGCTCTGCGACGCCGACGGCGAGGTCTACCTCGGCGGTGTGATGGAGCACATCGAGGAGGCCGGCATCCACTCCGGCGACTCGTCCTGCGCCCTGCCGCCGATCACCCTGGCCGGCTCGCACCTGGCCCAGGTCCGCCGGTACACCGAGGCGATCGCGCGGGGCATCGGCGTACGCGGCCTGCTGAACGTCCAGTACGCGCTCAAGGACGACATGCTCTACGTGCTGGAGGCGAACCCGCGCGCGTCGCGGACCGTCCCGTTCGTCTCCAAGGCGACCGCGGTGCCGCTGGCCAAGGCGGCGGCCCGGATCGCGCTCGGCGCCACCATCGCCGAGCTGCGCGCCGAGGGGCTGCTACCCGCGAGCGGCGACGGCGGCACCATGCCGGCGGACGCCCCGATCGCGGTCAAGGAGGCGGTGCTGCCGTTCAAGCGGTTCCGCACTCCGGCCGGGAAGGGGATCGACTCGCTGCTCGGGCCGGAGATGAAGTCGACCGGCGAGGTGATGGGCATCGACACCAACTTCGGGCACGCCTTCGCCAAGTCCCAGTCGGCCGCGTACGGCTCGCTGCCCACCGGCGGCCGGATCTTCGTCTCGGTGGCCAACCGGGACAAGCGCGGGATGATCTTCCCGATCAAGCGCCTGGCCGACCTGGGCTTCGAGATCGTCGCGACCACGGGCACGGCGGAGGTGCTGCGCCGGCACGGCATCGCCTGCTCGCAGATCCGCAAGCACTACGAGGCGGGCGAGGGCGAGGACGCCGTCTCGATGATCCTGGGCGGCGACGTGGCCCTCGTGGTCAACACCCCGCAGGGTTCGGGTGCGAGCGCCCGCTCCGACGGGTACGAGATCCGCAGCGCCGCGGTCACCGCGGACATCCCGTGCATCACCACGGTGCCGGGCGCGGCGGCCGCGGTGATGGGCATCGAGGCGCGTATCCGGGGCGACATGCAGGTGCGCCCGCTCCAGGAGCTGCACGCCGCCCTGCGGGCCGCCCAGTGATCCGCCGCCCCACCGGCGACCGTGCGCCGTCCCCCATTCGTGAGCACGCGTCGATCATGAAGTTGTTGCCCGTCGCTGCGGCGTGTCGCGGCGATAACTTCATGATCAACAGGGTGTGGGGCGGCGGCGCGGCGTGGTGATGTTCGAGCGGGCCGTCCGGCCGGTGCTGTTCCGCATCGGGGGCGGGGACGCCGAGGCGGCGCACGAGTGGACGCTGCGGCGGCTCGCCGCCGTGTCCCGCTCGCCGGCGCTGCTCGCGGCGCTGCGGGCCCGGTACGCGGTCCGCGCGCCGCGCACCGTGTTCGGGGTCGAGTTCCCCAACCCGGTCGGGCTGGCCGCCGGGATGGACAAGAACGGCGTCGCGCTGCCGGCCTGGCCGGCGTTGGGCTTCGGCTTCGTCGAGGTGGGCACCGTGACCGCGCACGGGCAGCCGGGCAACCCCCGGCCCCGGCTGTTCCGGCTGCGCGAGAGCGAGGCCGTGGTCAACCGGATGGGCTTCAACAACGCAGGCGCCGAGGCGCTCGCGGCGCGGTTGGCGGCGCTGCCCCGGCCGCTCGGCGCGCCGTTGGGCATCTCGCTGGGCAAGTCGAAGGTGACCCCGCTCGAGGACGCGGTGGAGGACTACCGCGCCTCGTACCGGGCGCTGCGCGCGCACGGCGACTACTTCGCGGTCAACGTCTCCTCGCCGAACACGCCGGGCCTGCGCTCACTGCAGGACCGGGCGCACCTGGACGCGCTGCTCGCGGCGCTGGTGGGGGAGAAGCCGGTGCTCGTCAAGATCGCCCCCGACCTGACCGAGCCGGCGATCGCCGAGCTGCTGGAGGTGTGCCTGGCGCGGGGCGCCGCCGGGGTGATCGCCACGAACACCACCCTCGCCCGCGACGGTCTGGCCGCCGCCGACCGGCCCGGGGGCGCGGAGACCGGCGGCCTCTCGGGGCGCCCCCTCGCGGCGCGGGCCCGGGAGGTGGTCTCCTTCGTGCACCGGGAGACCGGCGGCCGGCTGCCGGTGATCGGGGTCGGCGGCATCGTCGACCCGGACGACGCGGCCCGGATGATCGACGCGGGCGCGAGCCTCGTCCAGCTCTACACCGGCTTCATCTACCGTGGCCCGGCGCTGGTCCGCGCCGCCGCCCGCGCCGCAACCCACCCCCGGTAGCCCCACGTCCCCGCGATCTTGCACTTTCTGCCCCGACCTAAGCCACATCCCGGACGAAACAAGGGCCACAACTGCAAGATCGCGGGGGATCATGGAGGAGGTCACGTGACACCTGAGGAGATTCTCGCGGGGGACCGGGCGCACGTCTGGCATCCGTACGCGGCGCTGCCGCCGGCCAGCCCGCCCTATGTGGTCGAGAGCGCCCGGGGCGTACGGCTGCGGCTGGCCGACGGCCGGGAGCTGGTCGACGGGATGTCGTCGTGGTGGGCGGCCATCCACGGCTACCGCCACCCGGTGCTCGACGCGGCCGTGACCGACCAGCTCGGCCGGATGAGCCACGTGATGTTCGGCGGGCTCACCCACGAGCCGGCGGTCCAGCTCGCGCGGACCCTGGTCGAGCTGTCCCCGGACGGTCTGGAACACGTCTTCCTCTGCGACTCCGGGTCGGTGAGCGTCGAGGTGGCCGTCAAGATGTGCCTGCAGTACCAGCGGGCCACCGGCCGGCCGGAGCGCCGCCGGCTGGGCACCTGGCGCGGCGGCTACCACGGCGACACGTTCCACCCCATGAGCGTGTGCGACCCGGAGGGCGGCATGCACCACCTGTGGGGCGACCTGCTGCCCCGGCAGGTCTTCGCGCCGGTGCCGCCGGGCGGCTTCGACACCCCGCCCGACCCGGCGTACGTGGCGGCGCTGGTCGACGCCGTCGAACGGCACGCGCACGAGCTGGCCGCGGTCATCGTGGAGCCGGTCGTGCAGGGGGCCGGCGGCATGCGCTTCCACCACCCGGAGTACCTGAGGGTGCTGCGCGAGGTGACCCGCGAGCACGGCATCCTGCTGGTCTTCGACGAGATCGCCACGGGCTTCGGCCGGACGGGCACGATGTTCGCCGCCGAGCACGCGGGCGTGGCCCCGGACGTGATGTGCGTCGGCAAGGCGCTCACCGGCGGGTACCTCACCCTGGCCGCCGCGCTCTGCACCCCGGAGGTCGCCCGCGGGATCTCCGCGGACGGCGTGCTGGCGCACGGGCCGACGTTCATGGGCAACCCGCTCGCCTGTGCCGTCGCGAACGCCTCCATCGGGCTGCTGCGGGCCGGAGACTGGGCGGCCGAGGTGTCGAGGGTGGGTACGGGCCTGCGGGCCGGCCTGGAGCCCCTACGGGGCACGCCCGGCGTGGCCGACGTACGGGTCCTGGGCGCGATCGGCGTCGTACAGCTCGACCACGAGGTGGACCTCCCGGCCGCGACGTCCGCCGCGGTCGCCGAGGGCGTGTGGCTGCGCCCGTTCCGGGACCTGATCTACACGATGCCGCCGTACGTCACCGACGACGCCGACCTGGCCCGGATCGCGGCCGGCGTGGCGGCGGCCGTGAAGGCCGGCTGACGGCGTCGGGCGTACGCGGGCGGCGCGGGCCGTCCGCGCCGAGCGAGGAGAGGGAGAGAACGCATGGAGACCTTCGGCGCCCGGTTGCACCGGGCCGTCGCCGAGCGGGGACCGCTCTGCGTCGGGATCGACCCGCACCCGCAACTGCTGGCCCGCTGGGGGCTGCCAGACGACGTCGAGGGGCTCGACCGGTTCGCCCGGACCGTCGTGGACGCCCTCGGTGACCGGGTTGCGGTGGTCAAGCCCCAGTCGGCCTTCTTCGAGCGTTTCGGCGCCCGGGGTGTCGGGATTCTTGAGTCAACTATCCGACAGTTACGGGATTGCGGCTCGCTCGTTCTGCTTGACGTCAAGCGCGGCGACATCGGCTCGACGGTCCGCGCGTACGCCTCGGCGTACCTCGACCCATCCAGCCCGCTGTATGTCGATGCAATCACCGCGAGCCCCTACCTGGGAGTAGGTTCGCTCGCCCCGATGTTCGAGCTGGCCGCCGAGCACGGCGGCGGCGTCTTCGTGCTGGCGCTCACCTCGAACCCCGAGGGAGCCGCCGTGCAGCACGCCCGCGGCGCCGACGGACGGACCGTGGCGCAGACGGTCATCGACGAGATTTCCCAGCTCAACGCGGGTGCGGAGCCGCTCGGCAGCTTCGGGCTGGTGGTCGGCGCGACCATCGGGGAGACGGGTCACGACCTGTCCCGGGTGGGCGGTCCACTGCTCGCCCCGGGGCTCGGCGCCCAGGGCGCGACGGCCGCCGATCTGCGTGCCGTCTTCGGCGCGAGCCTTCCCGCGGTGCTCCCGTCGTACTCCCGGGAGGTGCTCGGCGCCGGGGCGGACGTGGCCGCGCTGCGGGCCGCCGCCGAGCGTGTCCTGGCCGACTGCCGGGCCGTCGTGCCCGCCCGTTGACTGATTGATCGGTCGGTCACTTTGCGTTGATCATGGCGCGCCCACGTTGCCGAAAGCTCCGTTGACCGCTAGTTTTCCCCGCGCTGGGAACCACGGACCCCTTGGTTCACAGCGACACCACGTTTCACAGATGCGGCGGTGCGTCCCGCCCGTCGCGATAGGGACCTGAGGAGAACTGGTGCCGCTCCCGTCACTGACCCCCGAACAGCGCGCTGCCGCGCTGGAGAAGGCCGCGGAGATCCGCAAGGCCCGTGCCGAGCTGAAGGAGCAGCTCAAGCAGGGCAAGACCACCCTCGGAGCCGTTCTCGAGCGGGCCGAGTCCGACGACGTCGTGGGCAAGCTGAAGGTGTCGGCGGTCCTGCAGGCGATGCCGGGCATCGGCAAGATCCGGGCGACCCAGATCATGGAGAAGCTGAAGATCGCTGACAGCCGCCGCCTGCGTGGCCTCGGCGAGCAGCAGCGCAAGGCACTGCTTGGAGAGTTCGCCGCCAACTGAGCATGGCAGCGTGTAGAAACAAGCAGTGAGCACGGATGGCGAGGCGCGCCCGGCGGCTCGGCTCACTGTCCTGGCGGGCCCCTCGGGCGCCGGCCGGGAGAGTGTCGTCGAGCTCGTCCGGGCGCGCTCTCCCTCCGTGTGGCGGCCGGTGCCGGCGACGACCCGACCCCGCCGCCACGGCGAGGTCGACGGCGTCGACCGGGTCTTTCTCTCCGCCGCCGCCTTCGACCGGCTGATCGCCGCGGGTGCGCTGCTGGAGTGGTCGCGGGCCGGCCCCCACCGCCGCGGCACCCCGTACGAGCCGCTGCTCTCCCGGCTTGCCGCCGGGCAGCCCGCGCTGCTCCCGCTCGACCTCCCCGGTGCCCTCGCCGTCCGGGAACGCCTCTCCGACGCTCGTCTGGTGCTGCTCCGCCCGCCCGGCTACCGCCCGGACCCGGCCCTCCGCGCCGCCTTCGACCTCGACGTCACGCACGACCTGAGCGATCGGGTCGCCGATGAGCTGGTAGGCTTGTTCGGTTCTTCTTATCCGACTCCGACCCGACCACGGGTGCTCGGTTAGGAGCCGCCCACGGTCCGGAGTCGGCCGTGGCCGCCAGTCCGCACCGCGTCCCGCGGTTCGACAGACGCAGAGGTTATTCGTGGGATCCATCGCCACCAACCCCGAGGGCATCACCAACCCGCCGATCGACGAGCTCCTCGAGAAGACGACCTCGAAGTACGCGCTGGTCATCTTCGCCGCCAAGCGGGCCCGCCAGGTCAACGCCTACTACAGCCAGCTCGGTGAGGGCCTGCTGGAGTACGTCGGCCCGCTGGTCGAGACCACCCCGCAGGAGAAGCCGCTCTCCATCGCCATGCGCGAGATCAACGCCGGCCTGCTCACCGCCGAGCCGACCGACCAGCCGTAACCCGCCGCACCGCGATGTCCGCCGGGATCGTCCTCGGGGTCGGTGGCGGCATCGCCGCCTACAAGGCGTGTGAGCTGCTGCGGCTCTTCACCGAATCGGGCCACCGGGTCCGTGTCGTGCCGACCGCGTCGGCGCTCCGCTTCGTCGGGGCGCCGACCTGGGCGGCGCTCTCCGGCCAGCCGGTCGCCGACGACGTCTGGTCGGACGTGCACGAGGTGCCGCACGTGCGTCTCGGCCAGCAGGCCGACCTCGTGGTCGTCGCGCCGGCCACCGCCGACCTGCTCGCCAGGGCGGCGCACGGCCTCGCCGACGACCTGCTCACCAACACGCTGCTCACCGCCCGGTGCCCCGTGGTGCTGGCCCCGGCCATGCACACCGAGATGTGGGAGCACCCGGCCACGGCGGCGAACGTCGCCACCCTGCGGTCCCGCGGCGTCCGGGTGATCGAGCCCGCCGTCGGCCGGCTCACCGGGGCCGACACGGGCAAGGGCCGGCTGCCCGACCCCGCCGAGATCTTCGCGGTCGCCCGCCGGGTGCTCGCCCGGGGGATCGCCGCGCCCGCCGACCTCGCCGGCCGCCGGGTGGTGGTCACCGCCGGCGGCACCCGCGAACCCCTCGACCCGGTGCGGTTCCTGGGCAACCGCTCCTCCGGCAAGCAGGGGTACGCCTTCGCCCGCGCGGCAGTGGCCCGCGGCGCCCGCGTCACCGTGATCGCGGCCAACGTCGGCCTCGCCGACCCGGCCGGCGTCGACCTGGTCCGCGTGGGCACCACGGAGGAGCTGCGGGAGGCGACGCTCAAGGCCGCGGTCGACGCCGACGCGGTGGTGATGGCGGCGGCTCCGGCCGATTTCCGTCCCGCCGTCTACGCCCCTGGCAAAATCAAGAAGGCGGACGACGGCAGCGCGCCCACCATCGAGCTCGTCACCAACCCGGACATCGCCGCGGAGCTCGGCCAACGCCGCCGGCCGGAGCAGGTGCTGGTGGTGTTCGCCGCGGAGACCGGCGACGCCGAGGCCAACGGCCGGGCCAAGCTGGCCCGGAAGCGGGCCGACCTCATCGTCATCAACGAGGTCGGGCAGGACAAGGTCTTCGGCGCCGACACCAACGCGGCGACCGTCATCGGCGCGGACGGCTCGGTCACGCGGATGCCCGAGCAGTCCAAGGAGGACCTGGCCGACGGCGTCTGGGACCTGGTGGTCACGCGGTTGACCCGTCGCTCCGAGGGGTGAGACCGGCCGCAACCGGCTCTGCCGCCACCGACGGTGGTGGCTAGACTTCCGCGGAACGACTTCACACGCATTAGGGAGTGCCGTGACACGCCGCCTCTTCACGTCCGAATCGGTCACGGAAGGCCACCCGGACAAGATCGCCGACCAGATCAGCGACGGCATCCTCGACGCGTTGCTCGCCGAGGACCCGCGCAGCCGGGTCGCGGTGGAAACCATGATCACCACGGGTCAGGTGCACATCGCCGGCGAGGTGACCACGAAGGCGTACGCGGACATCCCGACCATCGTCCGCCGGACCATCCTCGACATCGGCTACGACTCGTCGAAGAAGGGCTTCGACGGCGCCTCCTGCGGCGTGAGCGTGTCCATCGGCGCCCAGTCGGAGGACATCGCGCAGGGCGTCGACAACGCCTTCGAGCTGCGCACCGGCGCGTCGGAGAGCGCGCTGGACGCCCAGGGCGCCGGCGACCAGGGCATGATGTTCGGCTTCGCGTGCTCGGAGACGCCGGAGCTGATGCCGCTGCCGATCGCCCTGGCGCACCGCCTCGCCCGGCGGCTGTCCGCCGTGCGCAAGGACGGCACGATCCCGTACCTGCGTCCCGACGGCAAGACCCAGGTCACCATCGAGTACGAGGGCCTGCGCCCGGTCCGGCTCAACACGGTGGTGGTGTCCAGCCAGCACGCCGCCGACATCTCGCTGGAGTCGCTGCTCACCCCGGACGTCCGCGAGCACGTGATCGCCCCCGAGCTGGAGAGCCTGGGCCTGGACACCGAGGGCTACCGGCTGCTGGTCAACCCGACCGGCCGGTTCGAGATCGGCGGCCCGATGGGTGACGCCGGTCTGACCGGCCGCAAGATCATCGTGGACACGTACGGCGGGTACGCCCGGCACGGCGGCGGGGCGTTCTCCGGCAAGGACCCGTCGAAGGTGGACCGCTCGGCCGCGTACGCCATGCGGTGGGTGGCCAAGAACGTGGTGGCCGCAGGCCTGGCCGAGCGCTGCGAGGCGCAGGTCGCGTACGCGATCGGCAAGGCGCACCCGGTGAGCCTGTTCATTGAGACCTTCGGCACCGAGACCGTGCCGGTCGCCTCGATCGAGACCGCGGTCGCCGAGGTCTTCGACCTGCGCCCCGCGGCCATCATCCGCGACCTCAACCTGCTCCGCCCCATCTACCAGCAGACGGCGGCGTACGGCCACTTCGGCCGTGAGCTGCCCGACCTGACCTGGGAGAGCACCGACCGGGCCGCCGACCTCAAGTCGGCCGCGGGAGCCTGACCGGCACCACGCGCAGCGACCGGCGACCCGCGGACGGGTCGCCGGTCGCTCGTGTCTGCGTGGACGTCCCGCTGGCCCACCTGGACCGGCCCTTCGACTACCTCGTCCCGGCCGAGCTGGACGCCTCGGCCGTGCCGGGCGTCCGGGTGAAGGTCCGCTTCGCGGGGCAGCTGGTGGACGGCTGGCTGCTGGAGCGGGTCGACGCCTCCGGGCACACCGGCCGGCTGGCGTACCTGGAGAAGGTCGTCTCGCCCGAGCCGGTGCTGTCGCCCGAGGTGGCGCGGCTGGCCCGGGCGGTGGCCGACCGGTACGCGGGCAGCCTCGCCGACGTGCTCCGGCTCGCCGTGCCGCCCCGGCACGCGCGGGTGGAGAAGGAGACGCGCGAGCCGACCGCACCGGACGCCGGACCGCCCCCGGACCCGGCGCGCCCGGACGCGCCGGACGGCTGGCGGGACTACCCGGCCGGGCCGGCGTACCTGCGGGCGCTGGCCGACGGTAGGGCGCCCCGCGCCGTCTGGTCGGCGCTGCCGGGTGAGGACTGGGCCGCCCGCTACGCCGAGTCGGTCGCGGCGACCGTCGCCGGCGGCCGGGGCGCCGTGGTGGTCGTCGCCGACAACCGGGACCTGGAGCGGCTGGACGTCGCGGTCGGGGCTGCGCTCGGTCCCGGGCGCCACGTCTGCCTGTCCGCGGCGCTCGGCCCGGCCCGGCGCTACCGGGCCTTCCTCGCCGCCCGGCGCGGCGATGTGCCGGTGGTGATCGGCACCCGGGCCGCGATGTTCGCGCCCGTGGAACGGCTCGGGCTGGTCGCGGTCTGGGACGACGGGGACGACCTGCACGCCGAGCCGCGGGCGCCCTACCCGCACACCCGCGAGGTGCTGCTCACCCGGGCACAGCTCGCCGAGGCCGGCGCGCTGGTGGGCGGGTACGCGCGCACCGCCGAGGCGCAGCTGCTGCTGGAGACCGGCTGGGCCCGGGAGGTCGTGGCCGACCGGGCCACCGTGCGGGCGCGTACGCCGGCCATCGCGCCGACCGGCGACGATCCGCAGCTGGCCCGCGACCCGGGGGCGGCGACCGCGCGGCTGCCCAGCCTGGCCTGGACGGCGGCCCGGGACGCCGTCCGCGCCGACCTGCCGGTGCTCGTGCAGGTGCCGCGCCGCGGCTACCTGCCCTCGGTCTCCTGCGCCGACTGCCGCACCCCGGCCCGCTGCCCGCACTGCGCGGGCCCGCTCGCGCTGCCCTCGGCCACGGCCGCGCCCGCCTGCCGCTGGTGCGGGCGGGTGGCCGCCGCGTACGCCTGCCCGGAGTGCGGTGGACGGCGGCTGCGGGCCGCTGTCACCGGCGCGCGCCGCACCGCCGAGGAACTCGGGCGCGCGTTTCCCGGCGTGCCCGTGCGCACGTCGGGGCGGGAGGAGGTGCTCGCCGAGGTGCCGGGTGGCGCCGGTCTCGTCATCGCGACGCCGGGGGCCGAGCCGGTCGCCGACGGCGGCTACGGCGCGGTGCTGCTGCTCGACTCGTGGGCCCTGCTCACCCGCGCCGACCTGCGCGCGGGGGAGGAGGCGCTGCGGCGCTGGCTGGCGGCCGCGGCGCTGGCCCGGCCGGCCGCGGCCGGCGGCCGGGTCGTGGTGGTGGCCGACGGCGGCCTGGCCCCCGTGCAGGCGCTGCTGCGCTGGGACGCCGGCTGGTTCGCCGCCCGCGAGCTGGCCGAGCGGCGGGAGCTGGGCTTCCCGCCGGCGGTGCGGATGGCCAGCGTGACCGGCGTGCCGGCGGCGGTGGCCGACCTGCTCGACGAGACGCGGCTGCCCGACGGCGCCGAGGTGCTGGGCCCGGTGCCCGCGGACGGGGAGCGGGAGCGGATGCTGGTCCGGGTGCCCCGGGCCCGGGCGGCGGCGCTGGCCGACGCGCTGCACGCCGCGGCCGGGGCGCGCAGCGCCCGCAAGGCGGCCGACCCGGTCCGCCTCCGGGTCGACCCGCTCGACCTGTTCTGAGCCGGTGAGCTGGGCCGACGGCGCGTCCGCGCGGCGGCGTCGCACGCCGCGTGCGGCGGACGGCCGACCGGGGGGTGGTAGCATCGCCCGTCATGCCCGGGCGCACAGACCGCGCGACGATGACGGGAGCGCGTCGAGCCGACGCCAGGACGATGCTGTCAATCAGCCGGTGATCTCAGGGGTGGACCAGTCGTGACCGTTCGTCAGTCGATCGTCTTCAACGGTGACCTCGGCAGCGGCAAGAGCACCGTGTCGGTGGAGATCGCCAAGCGGCTCGGGATGCGCCGGGTCAGCGTCGGCGACCTGTACCGGCAGATGGCGCAGGAGCGGCAGATGACCGCTCTCCAGCTCAACCTGCACGCGGAACTCGACCAGGCGGTCGACGGCTACGTCGACCAGCTCCAGCGGGACATCGCGGCCTCCGGCGAGAGCCTCGTCATGGACTCCCGGCTGGCCTGGCACTTCTTCACCGACGCGCTCAAGGTGCACATGATCACCGAGCCGGGGGAGGCGGCCCGCCGGGTGCTGGCGCGCCCGTCCGGGCCGGCGGAGAGCTACACCTCCCTGGAGGAGGCCACGGCCAAGCTGCGCGAGCGCAGCGAGAGCGAGCGGGGCCGGTTCCTGGTCCGCTACGGCGTGGACAAGGCGCGGCTGCGCAACTACGACCTGATCTGCGACACCACCCGGGCCACCGCCGACGAGGTCATCGAGCACATCATCGCGGCGTACGAGGGCACGCTCGGCGCGGAGGTGCTGCGCGACGCCCCGCCACTGCTGCTCCTCGACCCCGCCCGGGTCTACCCGACCGAGGACATCGCCACGCTGCGCGGCCTCTGGGACTCGGAGTTCGTCGGCGAGGTCGCCGGTGCCGGCGACGAGGCGCTGGAGCCGCTGCGCATCGGCTACACCGGCGAGTACTTCTTCGTGGTCGACGGGCACCGCCGTCTCAGCGCCGCCCTCCAGAGCGGCTTCCACCTGGTGCCGGCCCAGCTCGTGGCCGAGGTGGACGAGCCGGTGGTCGGCGGGATGAGCGCCGTCGACTACTTCACCGCCCAGGTCCGCCCCGGAATCGTCTACGACTGGGAGGCCGCGCACGGCGTCCGGCTGCCGCTGCCCGAGCACGCGCTGCTCGGCGGCGACGCGGTGCTCGCGGGCGACCCCGGCCACACCGCCTGAGCCCGACCCGGTCACCGGCGCCGGATCGCCGGATCGCCCGATCCGGGGCATGATGAGAGGCCCTCGACGGGACGCGGGAGGCCGGCCATGGACGCTGCCGAGGCGCTCACACTGCTGCTGTCGCCGCAAGGGCGGATCGACCCCTACCCCACCTACGAGCGGCTGCGCGCGTACGGGCCGGTGGCCGAGGCCGCACCGATGTTCTACCTGGTCACCGGCTACGCCGAGGCCGACGAGCTGCTCCGCGACCCCCGGCTCGCGGTGATGGACGACGCGATCCGCGACAGCGTCTGGCCGGGCTGGCGGGACAGCCCCGCGATCGCGTCGATCTCCCGCTCGATGCTGCGGACCAACCCGCCCGACCACAGCCGCATGCGCCGGCTGGTCGCGGGCGCGTTCAGCCCGCGCCGGATCGCCGGGATGCGCGACGTGGTGGCCGCGCAGGCCGACGAGCTGATCGACGCGATGGGCGAGCGGGGCCGGGACGCCCCGGTGGACTTCCTGGCCGACTTCGCGTACCCGCTGCCGGTCGCGGTGATCTGCGCCCTGCTGGGCGTGCCGGCCGCCGACCGGCCGCTGTTCCGCCGCTGGGCGACCGACCTGACCGGCGTCCTGGAGCCGGAGATCACGCCCGAGGAGCTGGCGGTCGCCGACCGGGGCGCGGCCGAGCTGCGCGCGTACTTCACGGAGCTGGTGCAGGCGCGTCGCCGGGCCCCGGCCGACGACCTGACGACCGCCCTGGTCCAGGTGCACGACTCCGACGGCGGGCGGCTCTCCGGCGACGAGCTGCTGGCCAACCTCGTCGTCCTGCTGGTCGCCGGCTTCGAGACCACCACCAACCTGCTCGGCAACGGTCTCGTCGTGCTCCTCGACCACCCCCGCGAGGCCGACGTGCTGCGCGGGCACCCGGAGCACGCCCCGGCGTACGTCGAGGAGCTGCTGCGTTACGACTCGCCGGTGCAGCTCACCAGCCGGCTGAGCACGGCCGCCGTGCGCTGCGGCGGGGTCGAGCTGCCGGCGGGCAGCTCGGTGCTGCTGCTGCTCGGGGCCGCGAACCGGGACCCCCGCCGGTTCCCCGCCCCGGAGCGGTTCGACCCGTGGCGGGCGCAGTCGCACCCGCTGTCCTTCGGCGCCGGCCCGCACTACTGCGTGGGCGCCGGGCTGGCCCGGCTGGAGGCGCAGATCGCCGTCCCGCGACTGCTGCGCCGGCTGCCGGAGCTGGCCCTGGCCGGCCGGCCCCGGCGGCGCACCCGGCTCACCCTGCGGGGCTACGACACGCTGCCGGTGACGCTCGGCACACCGGCCCCGGTCGATCGCGGTACGCCGGCCGGTGCCCGGCCGGGCACTCCGTAGACTGGTACGGCCCCGATCGTCCCACCCCAGAAGGAGCCGTCCCGCGTGACCGTCCAGCCCATCCGTCTGTTCGGCGATCCGGTGCTGCGCACGCCGGCCGATCCGGTGGTCGACTTCGACGCCGAGCTGCGCCGGCTCATCGCCGACCTGACCGACACCATGCGCGAGCAGAGCGGCGCCGGTCTGGCCGCGCCGCAGCTCGGGGTGGGCCTGCGGGTGTTCACGTTCGACGTCGACGACGTGCTCGGTCACCTCGTCAACCCGGTGCTGGAGTTTCCCGACGAGGAGGAGCAGGACGGCCCCGAGGGCTGCCTGTCCATCCCCGGGCTCTACTTCGACACCAAGCGTCGGCAGAACGTCGTGGCCAAGGGCTTCAACGGCTACGGGGATCCGCTGCAGATCGTCGGCACCGGCCTCATGGCCCGCTGCGTGCAGCACGAGACCGACCACCTCGACGGCGTGCTGTTCGTCGACCGGCTCGACGCGGCCGGGCGCAAGGAGGCCATGAAGGCGATCCGCCAGGCGGAGTGGTACGACCCGGCCGCCCCGCCCGTGGTGAAGGTCAACCCGCACGGCGCCGGCAGCAGCCCGTTCGGCCTGGGTGGGTGACGGCCGGCATGCGTGTGGTCTTCGCCGGTACGCCGGCCGTCGCCGTCCCGTCCCTCGCGGCCGTGGCCGCCTCCGGGCACGAGCTGGTCGCCGTCGTCACGCGACCGGACGCGCCCGCCGGACGGGGCCGTGGCCTGTCCCGCTCCCCGGTCGGCGCGTGGGCCGACGAGCACGGCGTCGAGGTGCTCACCCCGGCCCGCCCGCGCGAGCCGGAGTTCCTGGCCCGGCTTCGCGAGCTCGCCCCGGACTGCGTGCCCGTCGTCGCGTACGGGGCCCTGGTGCCCCCGTCCGCGCTGGAGATCCCCCGGCACGGCTGGGTCAACCTGCACTTCTCGCTGCTGCCGGCCTGGCGCGGCGCGGCGCCCGTGCAGCACGCCGTGCTGCACGGCGACGAGCTGACCGGGGCCAGCGTGTTCCAGCTGGAGGAGGGCCTGGACACCGGCCCGGTCTACGGCACCCTGACCGACGAGATCCGCCCCACCGACACCTCCGGCGACCTGCTGGAGCGGCTCGCCACCTCCGGTGCGGGCCTGCTGGTGGCGGTGCTCGACGCGATCGCCGACGGCACCGCGCGGGCCGAGCCGCAGCCGGCCGACGGGGTGTCCCTCGCGCCGAAGCTGACCGTGGAGGACGCCCGGGTGCGCTGGGCCGACCCGGCGTTCGCCGTGGACCGGCGGATCCGCGCGTGCACCCCGGCGCCCGGCCCGTGGACCACCTTCCGGGGCGAGCGGGTGAAGCTCGGACCGGTCGTCCCGGTGCCCGACGGCCCCGACCTGAAGCCGGGTGAGCTGCTGGTGGAGAAGTCCCGCGTGCTCGCCGGCACCGCCACCGGCCCGGTACGGCTGGGCGAGGTGCGGGCGGCCGGCAAGCGGGCCATGCCGGCGACGGACTGGGCGCGCGGCGCCCGGGTCGCCGCCGGTGAGGAGCTGGCGTGAGCGCCGCCGGCCCGGCGCGCGACGACGCGCCCGTCGGTGACGGTTCGCCCGACGAGCGGTCCGACCTGCGCCCCGCCACCTCGCGTGAGGGCCGGTGGGGCGGGCGGAGTGAGCGGCCCGGCGGCGGGCGGCCAATGGCGGGCGGCCGCTGGTCCGCGCGCTCGGGCGCCGACCGGCGCGCCGGCCGCGGTGGCCGGCCGGCCGTGGACCGCCCCCGGCAGGCCGCCTACGAGGCGGTCGCCGCCGTGAACCGCGACGACGCGTTCGCCAACCTGGTGCTGCCGGCGATCCTGCGCGAGGAGGGGCTGGTCGGCCGGGACGCGGCCTTCGCCACCGAGCTGACCTACGGCACCCTGCGCCACCTCGGCACGCTGGACGCGATCCTCACCGCGGCCGCCGGCCGGGAGGTGCAGCGGATCGACCCGCCGGTACGCGACGCGCTGCGGCTCGGGGCGTACCAGCTGCTGCACACCCGCGTGCCCGCGCACGCGGCCGTCTCCTCGACCGTCGACCTCGTCCGCACGGTCGGTCCGGGCGCCACCGGCTTCGCCAACGCCGTGCTGCGCGAGGTCGCCGGCCGGGACGTGGACGCCTGGGTGCAGCGGCTCGCACCGAGCATGGAGACCGACCCGATCGGGTACCTGTCGCTCGCCTACAGCCACCCGCAGTGGGTGGTGCGGGCGTTCGCCGAGGCGCTCGGCGGCGACCTCGGCGAGACCACCCGGCTGCTCATCGAGGACAACGAACGCCCGCCCGTGCACCTGTGCGCGCGTCCGGGCCTCGCCGACGCGGTCGAGCTGGCCGACGAGGTCGGCGGCGCGCCGGGGGCGTTCTCCCCGTACGCCGTGTACCTGTCCGGCGGGGCGCCCGGTGACCTGCCGGCGGTGGCCGACGGCCGCGCCCACGTCCAGGACGAGGGTTCGCAGCTGGTGGCGGCCGCGCTCGCGGCGGCGCCGCTGGAGGGCCCGGACGGGCGCTGGCTCGACCTGTGCGCCGGGCCCGGCGGCAAGGCGGGGCTGCTCGGCGCCCTCGCGGCCCAGCGGGACGCCCGGCTGACGGCCGTCGAGGTGGCCGAGCACCGGGCCCGCCTGGTCGCTCAGGCCACCCGGGGCCTGCCGGTGACCGTCCTGAACACGGACGGCCGCACCGTGGGGCAGGACCCGAAGCTCCCGGAGGAGCACTTCGACCGGGTGCTCGT
The DNA here is from genome assembly GCF_003626655.1 of Micromonospora costi. Lineage (GTDB taxonomy): Bacteria > Actinomycetota > Actinomycetes > Mycobacteriales > Micromonosporaceae > Micromonospora > Micromonospora costi. Next base: position 77,254 of record NZ_RBAN01000001.1, on the reverse strand, counting down.
CGACGCCCCCTGCACCGGCCTGGGGTCGCTGCGTCGCCGACCCGAGTCCCGCTGGCGGCGGCAGCCCTCGGACCTCGCCGCGCTGACCCGGTTGCAGCGGGAGCTGCTGGGCGCCGCGCTGCGTGCGGTACGCCCCGGCGGCCTGGTCGCCTACGTCACCTGCTCGCCGCACACGGTGGAGACGCACGTGACGGTGACCGAGGCGGCGCGGCGTTCCGGTGTGCCCGTGGACTTCGTCGACGCCCGTCCGCTGCTGCCGGCAGGCATGCCGGGCCTCGGCGAGGGGCCGACCGTGCAGTTGTGGCCGCACCGGCACGGCACCGACGCGATGTTCCTCGCCGTCCTCCGTCGCGGCTGACCGCCGATCGGAGGCGGCCACCGCCGCCGTCGCCAGGCGCGACGGCGGCGGGTCACCGGACGGGCAGAGCCTTCGTGCCGGCGCCCTTCAGCGAGCGGGTGAGCGCGCGGTCGCTGACCCACAGGAAGCACTGCACGCCGCGGTTGCCGTCCTTCCACTCCTGCTCGAACGGGTGGTAGAAGATCGTGCCCGCCCGGTACTGCAGGTCGGAGTTGTCCGGCACCTTGGTGTACTTCGCGATGAGCTTGCGGCACGCCTTGTGCGTCGCGAGGGTGCTGCCGGTGAACTGGGCGTAGGTGACGTCCGGCGCCTGGTACACGCCCACGAACTCGGCGTGGTGCCGGGCCGTGCAGGAGGCCGGGACCATCTCGTCGATGTCGTCCTTGACGAGCTTCGGCTCGAAGCAGCGGTGCGCCAGCTCGGAGTCTCCGGTGAGCGCCCCGCGGACGCTGCCCGTCCGCAGCTGCACGGCCGGGTCGTCGAGGCTCTGCAGCTCGCTCACGTCGCACCGGAACCACCGCGCGCCGCCGGTCCACGCCGCCGGCGAGGGGAAGACCACCCCCACACCCAGGCGGCCCGAGCGCCAGTTCGCGCCGACGGCCTTGTCCACCGCCCGGTCACACTCGGCCCGCGCGGCCCGCATCCCCGCGGAACCGGACGGCGGGGGCGTGCTCCGCTGGGCGGCGGCGCCGGAGAGGGTGCCCACGTGCACGGTCTCCGCGCGGTGCGACTGGCCGCAGTCGACCGGGTTGTACGCGCTCAGGTAGCCCACGTCCTGGAGGGCGGCGTGGCAGACACCGGCGTCGGGAACGAACGCCTCGGCCGCGGCGAACGCCGGCCAGTCGTCGGTGAGTTCCGTGTCGAGCCCGGCCGGGGCGCACCCGGTGAGCCCCAGCACCGTCGCCGCGCCCACGGCGACCGCCGTCCACCACCGTCGCATCCGACGACCTCCCCGTCGACCGTGGTCACGCCCACCGGCGATCGTCGACCGGTTGCGCCACAAGCGCAGGAGCATACGGCACGGCCGGTCAGATCGCCGGAAGTCCCTGCGGCCCCACCCCGCGCATGGAGCGGGTCAGCGGCCGGTCGTCGCTCCACAGGAAACAGCGCACCCCGCGGTCGCCCTCCTCCCACTCCCGCCGCGACGGCGGGTAGAAGATGGATCCCGCCCGGTACGCCAGGTCGCCGTTGTCGGGCACCGCCGCGAAGGCGGCGATCAGCGCCATGCACCGCCGGTGCACCTGGTCCTGCGCGGCCGTGAACGCCGCCCAGCTCATGTCGCGCTCGGTGTAGACGCCCACGAACTCGGCGCGGTGCGGCTCGGTGCACAGCACCGGCGCCATGTAGTTGAGGTTGTCGCCGATCAGCTTCGGGTCGAAGCAGCGGTGGATGAGCGGCGAGTCGCCGATCATCGCGCCCCGCAGGCTGCCGACCCGGTTGACCGGGCGGGTGTTGTCGATGCTGTCGGTCTCGCTCAGGTCGCACCGGAACCATCGCGCGCCACCGGCCCAGGCGGGCGTGGAGGGCAGCGCGATGTTCAGGGTGAGCCGGGCGGAGTGCCAGTCGCCGCCGAGCACCTCCCGGGCCCGCTGGTCGCACTCGGCCCGGACGCCGCGCAGCGCGGGGGAGCCGGGCTCGGGGCGGGGGCCGGCCGGGACGTCGTCGACGGTGCCCACGTGGATCGCCTCGGCCAGGTGGCTGCGCGAGCAGGGCACCGTCTCGTAGGTGCTGGCCTGCACGACCGGGGTGATCCGGGGCAGGCAGGTGTCGGTGGCGGGCACGAACAGCTTCGGCGCCCGCATCGCCGGCCAGTCGTCGACCAGGTCACCGTCGGCCCCGTGCGAGCGTTGGCAGCCCGCCAGGAGCACCGCCGCGCCGACCAGCGCCAGCGCAAGCCACCGTCGCATCGTCCGCCCTTCCCGGAAACTGGTGACCGTCGAGCGCCCCCCGCCGGTCGCCCCCGGCGTGGTGTCACCGTCCCCGTTGGAGTCTGGTCGGCTTCCCGCCGATCGGCCAGTCGCCGACGGCGCCGGGCCGCGGAACGCCCACCGGGGCGGCCCATTCTGCACCACCGGTCACCGCCGGGTCACGCCGCGTCCCGGATGGTGCCGTGCGGCCGGTGGTGGCGTCGTTCGTACACTGGCCCGGTGACCGTACCGCCGCCGATCGTCGCGCCGAGCATTCTCGCCGCCGACTTCGCCCGCCTCGCCGATGAGGTCCGTGCCGTCGAGAACGCCGCGGACTGGTTGCACGTCGACGTGATGGACAACCACTTCGTGCCCAACCTGACCATCGGGCTGCCGGTGGTGCAGAGCCTGCGGGCGGCCACCCAGCTCCCGTTCGACGTGCACCTGATGATCGAGGACCCGCGGCGCTGGGCGCCCGGGTACGCCGACGCCGGGGCGTACAACGTCACGTTCCACGCCGAGGCCTGTGACGACCCGGTGGCACTGGCCAAGGACCTGCGCTCGGCCGGGGCCAAGGCGGGCCTCGCGATCGACCGGGACACGCCGATCGAGCCGTACCTGGACCTGCTGCCCAGCTTCGACACCCTGCTGATCATGACGATCAAGGCCGGGTTCGGCGGGCAGCGGTTCATCCCGCAGCTGCTGGAGAAGGTCCGTACGGCCCGCCAGCACGTCGCGGCCGGCCACCTGGAGCTGCGCATCGAGGTCGACGGCGGGATCGCGGCCGACACCATCGAGCAGGCATCCGCGGCGGGCGCGGACGCCTTCGTGGCCGGCACCGCCGTCTACGGCGCGGCCGACCCCGCCGAGGCGGTGCGCCGGCTGCGGGCCCTCGCGGAACGCGCCGCACCCGGGGCCTGACGTGGATCCGGCGGAGGAGCGACCCGACATCATCCTCGTCGTCGACGACGACGAGGACATCGCCCGCTTCGTCGAGTTCAACCTGCGCCTGCACGGGTTCGAGGTGCTGCACGCCAGCGACGGCCAGGAGGCACTGGACGTCATCGAGCAGCAGCGCCCCGACCTGGCGGTGGTCGACCTCATGATGCCGCGCATCGACGGTCTGGAGCTGACCCGGCGGCTGCGGGCCGACCCGATGACCTCGGCCCTGCCGGTGATCATGCTGACCGCCAAGGGGATGACGTCCGACAAGGTCAACGGCCTCAGCGCCGGCGCCGACGACTACCTCGTGAAGCCGTTCGACACCGCCGAGCTGATCGCCCGGGTCAGCTCCACGCTGCGGCGCAACAAGGAGTTCCGCGAGGTCTCCCCGCTGACCGGCCTGCCCGGCAACAGCCGGATCCGGCGGGAGATCAGCGACCGCGTCCGCAACGGCGCCGACTACGCGGTCGGCTACATCGACATCGACCGGTTCAAGAGCGTCAACGACCGGTACGGGTTCGTCCGGGGCGACGACTTCATCTCCGCCCTGGCCCGCAGCCTGCACCGGGCGGTGGTCTCGGTCGGCCTGCCGCCGGCCTTCCTCGGTCATGTGGGCGGCGACGACTTCGTGATCGTCTGCTCGCCCGACCAGGTCCGGCCGCTGACCTCCCGCGCCGTGGTGGACTTCGAGAAGGCGGCTGACACGCTCTACGACCCGATCGACCGGGAGCGCGGCTTCGTCGAGCTGAAGGACCGGCGGGGCAACATCCGCCGCGCCGCCCTGGTCACCCTGTCGATCGGGGTGTCGCTCTCCGACGCCGACAAACGCTTCACGAACCCCCTCGAGGCCATCGCGGTGGCCAGCGAGATGAAGACGGTGGCCAAGAGCCAGCCCGGGTCGTACGTGGCGGTCGACCGCCGGCGCGGCGTGACGTGACCGGCGCGACGCGGTGTGAAGTAGCTCGCCTCGGTGGCGGCGCCCCCCGGTGGGCGTGTAAGACTTCCGGTGTACCCACCACGCGCTGGCGGGACTCGGTGTAATTCCGAACCGGCGGTGATCCACGGTCAGTCCGTGGTCAGCCCGCGACCCGGTCGGCTCTGCCGCCCGGTGGACCTGGTGAGAATCCGGGGCCGACGGTTGGGGGCGGGGCAACCCGCGCCCAGACAGTCCGGATGGGAGACAGCGCGCGGGACGGACGGGTCGTGCCGGCCGCCGACATCGGCGTGTCGTGCCCGGCCCTGCGGGGCGGCCCTGTCGTGCCCGCATCTCCGCCGCCGCATGCGCGGCCTCACGGCCGACCCTCCCGCCCCGCCCGCGCGCGACCGGCGAGCGAGAGGGCAGGGCACGGCGAGATGGCGAGCGTCTCCGTCGACGAGGCGATGCGTCGCGCGATCGAACTGGCGGCACGGGGGCTGGGCACCACCAGCCCCAACCCGGTGGTCGGCTGCGTCCTGCTCGACGCCGAGGGCCGGGTCGTCGGCGAGGGCTTCCACGCGTACGCCGGCGGGCCCCACGCCGAGATCGTCGCGCTCGCGCAGGCTGGCGAGCGCGCTCGGGGCGGCACCGCGGTGGTCACTCTGGAACCCTGCGACCACACCGGCCGCACCGGCCCCTGCAGTCTCGCGCTCATCCAGGCCGGCGTCGCCCGGGTCGTGATCGCCGTGCCCGACCCCAACCCGGTGGCCTCGGGAGGCGCGGCCACCCTGCGCTCCGCCGGGGTCCGGGTCGATCTGGGCGTACGCGGCGCCGAGGCGGAGGCCGGCAACATCGCCTGGCTGACCTCGATGCGGCGGGGCTGGCCGTACGTCATCTGGAAGTACGCGGCGACGGTCGACGGCCGGTCGGCGGCGGCCGACGGCACCAGCATGTGGATCACCTCCGAGGCGGCCCGGATCGACGTGCACGCGCTGCGCGGCACCGTCGACGCGGTCGTCGTGGGGGTGGGCACCGTGCTCGCCGACGACCCGCGGCTGACCGCCCGCAACCTGCGCGACGGCAGCCTCGCCATCCGGCAGCCGCTGCGGGTGGTCGTCGACAGCGACGGCCGTACGCCCGCCGAGGCCCGCGTCCGCGACGGCGCGGCCCGCACCTGGGTCGCCACCGCGGCCGAGGTCGGCGCCGGCCCGGACGGGCGGGTGGACCTGCCGGCGCTGCTCGCCGCGCTGCACCAGCGCGGCGTCCGGGCCGTGCTGCTGGAGGGCGGCCCCCGGCTGGCCGGCGCGTTCCTGGCCGCCGGCCTCGTGGACAAGATCGTCGGTTACGTGGCGCCCCGGCTGCTCGGCGCCGGGCCGACGGCGGTGGTCGATGCGGGTGTGACCACCATCGCGGAGGCCATCGATCTGGAGTTCGTCGACGTTACGCAGATCGGTCCGGATCTGCGGATCACCGCGCTGCCCCGTAAGAGGGAGGGCTGACATGTTCACCGGCATCGTCGAGGAGTTGGGTGAGGTCGTCCGGGTGACGGCCACCGCGGGAGACTCCGCGCTGGTCGCCGTCCGCGGGCCGCTGGTCACCGCCGACGCCCGGCACGGGGACTCCATCGCCGTCAACGGGGTCTGCCTGACCGTCGTGGACGTCGACGGCGGGGTCTTCACCGCCGACGTCATGGGCGAGACGCTGCGCCGCTCCGCGCTGGGCGCGCTGCGCCCGGGCGACAGCGTCAACCTGGAGCGGGCCGCCACGCTGGGCAGCCGCCTCGGGGGGCACCTCGTGCAGGGCCACGTCGACGGGGTGGGGGAGGTGCTCGGCCGCGAGCCGGCGCCGCAGTGGGAGACGGTGCGGTTCCGGCTCCCCGCGCACCTGTCCCGGTACGTGGTGGAGAAGGGCTCGATCACCGTCGACGGCGTGTCGCTGACCGTGGCCGGCGTCGGGCCGGACTGGTTCGCGGTGGGCCTCATCCCGACCACCCTGAAGCTCACCACCCTCGGCGGGCGCGGCGTCGGTGACCCGGTGAACCTCGAGGTGGACGTGCTGGCCAAGTACGTCGAGCGGCTGCTCGGCGACCGGGCCACCGGCGCCGGGCCCGCCGTCGGAGCCGACCCGGCACGCGGCGTCGCGGCGCCCGGGCCCGCCGAGTCCGACGCGGTGGACGGCGCGGCGCCCACCGGCGAGGTGGCCTGATGGGCGCGCTGCACTGGCTGCTCGACGCGCAGGTGAGCGTCGCCGGCTCGCCCGTACTGGTCCGGGAGATCGTCGGCAACGTCTTCGGGCTGGTCTCCGCGCTGCTGGGCCTGCGCCGGCTGGTCTGGGCCTGGCCGGTCGGCATGGTCGGCAACGCGCTGCTGTTCACCGTCTTCCTCGGCGGGGCCTTCGCCACGCCGCAGGCGCACGACCTGTACGGCCAGGCCGGCCGGCAGGTCTTCTTCTTCACGGTCAGCGTCTACGGCTGGTGGCGCTGGTCGCGTACCCGCCGGCTCGGCCTGGTGCCGGACCGGGGCGCCGTGGCGCCGCGCTGGGCCACCGGCCGGGAGCGGCTGGCGCTGCTCGCCGCCGCCGTGCTCGGCACCGCCGCCGCGTACCCGTTGCTCGCCGCCCTCGGCTCCTGGGGGCCGCTGCCCGACGCGTGGATCCTCACCGGCAGCCTGCTCGCCACCTACGGCATGGCCCGCGGCTGGGTCGAGTTCTGGCTGGTCTGGATCGCCGTGGACGCGGTCGGCGTCCCGCTGCTGCTCGACGGCGGCTTCTACCCGTCGGCGGCCATGTACCTCGTCTACGGAGCGTTCTGCGTCTGGGGCTTCGCCAGCTGGTGGCGCACCTCCCGGGTGCTGCGACCCGCGCGCGTCCCGATCCCGCCGACCTACACGGAGGCCGTCGCATGACCACTTTCTCCTCCATCGAGCAGGCGGTGGCGGACATCGCCGCCGGGCGGCCCGTCGTCGTGGTCGACGACGCGGACCGCGAGAACGAGGGCGACCTGATCTTCGCGGCCGAGCTGGCCACCCCGGAGCTGCTCGCCTTCATGGTGCGCCACACCTCCGGCTACGTCTGCGTGCCGGTCACCGAGGAGGAGGCCGACCGGCTCGAACTGCCGCCGATGTACCACACCAACCAGGACCGGCGCGGCACCGCGTACACGGTGACCGTCGACGCCCGCGAGGGGGTCAGTACCGGCATCTCGGCCGCCGACCGGGCGCACACCATCCGGCTGCTCGCCGACCCGACCACCGGGCCGGCCGACCTGGCCCGCCCCGGTCACGTCGTGCCGCTGCGCGCCCGGCCGGGCGGCGTGCTGCGCCGGCCCGGGCACACCGAGGCCGCGGTGGACCTCGCCCGCATGGCCGGCCTGCGCCCGGCCGGCGTGCTGTGCGAGCTGGTCAACGACGACGGCACCATGATGCGGCTGCCGGACCTAGAGAAGTTCTGCGCCGAGCACGCGCTCACGCTCGTCACCATCGCGGACCTGATCGCCTACCGGCGGCGTACCGAGAAGCAGGTCGAGCAGGTCGCCGCCGCCCGCATGCCCACCCGGCACGGGGTGTTCCGGGCGCTGGGCTACCGCACCGAGAACGACGCCGCCGAGCACATCGCGATGGTCTACGGCGAGATCGGTGACGGGCAGGACGTGCTGGTCCGGGTGCACTCCGAGTGCCTGACCGGGGACGTGTTCGGCTCGCTGCGCTGCGACTGCGGCCCGCAGCTCGACGCCGCCCTGGCCCGGGTCGCGCAGGAGGGGCGCGGCGTGGTGCTCTACATGCGCGGCCACGAGGGACGGGGCATCGGGCTGCTGCACAAGCTCCAGGCGTACCAGTTGCAGGACCTGGGCCGCGACACGGTGGACGCCAACCTGGACCTCGGCCTGCCGGCCGACGCCCGGGACTACGGCACCGGCGCCCAGATCCTCTACGACCTCGGCGTGCGGTCGATGCGGCTGCTCACCAACAACCCGGCGAAGCGGGCCGGGCTCGAGGGGTACGGCCTGACGATCACCGGGCGGGAGGGGCTGCCGGTGCGCCCGCACCCGGAGAACGTGCGGTACCTGCGCACCAAGCGGGACCGCATGGGACACCTGTTGGACGAGTTGGACGAGATCACCGAGGCGCCGGCCGGCCGGCTGCCCGCCGGTGACGAGATCGGAGCGTAGACATGGCGGGATTCGGCGAGCCGGGCGCGGCACCGGTGGACGCGACCGGGATGACGGTCGGCGTGGTGGCGGCGCGGTGGCACGGCGAGCTGACCGACCACATGCTCGAACGGGCGGTCGCCGCCGCCGAGGCGTGCGGGGCGCGGGCCGTGGTCGCCCGGGTGGCCGGCTCGGTGGAGCTGCCGGTGGTCGCCCAGGCCCTCGCCCGCCGCTACGACGTGGTGGTGGCGCTCGGCGTGGTCGTCCGCGGCGCCACGGCGCACTTCGACTACGTGTGCCGCTCGGTCACCGACGGGTTGACCCGGGTCGCACTGGACGAGGGGAAGCCGGTGGCGCACGGTGTGCTCACCGTGGACACCATCGAGCAGGCGCGGGACCGGGCCGGCCTGCCCGGTTCGGCCGAGGACAAGGGCTGGGCGGCGACCGTCGCCGCGCTGGACGCGGCGCTGGCCGTCCGGTCGGTCGAGTCCACCAACGGCCACCGGGTCGGCTTCGCCGGCTGACGGCTCGTGGAGTACGCCGAGCTGCCCGCGCTGCGGATGGCCTACCGCACCTGGGGCCCGCGGCACGGGCGGCCGGTGCTCCTGCTCCCCGGTGGCGCGGCGGACGGCTCCACCTGGGCCACCGTCGCCGCCCGGCTGGCCGACGACGGCCTGCGGTCGTACGCCCCGGACCCGCGCGGGTTCGGGGCCAGCGACCGCACCGGCCCGTACGGCCTCGCGGTCGCCCGCGACGACGTGCACGCCCTCTGCGACGTCCTCGCCCTCGACCGGCCGGTGCTCGTGGGGCACTCCTCCGGGGCGGTGGTCGCCGCGCTGTTCGCCGAGGCGTACCCCGACCGGGTGGCGGCGCTGGTGCTCGAGGAGCCACCGCCGCCGGTCCCGCTCGGACTCCGGCTGCCGGCGCGACCGCCCGGGCCTCTCGGGTACGACTGGGCCGCCCGCGAGGCGGTGGTCGCCGACCTCAACGAGCCCGACCCGGACGGGTGGGAGCGGTTCGCGCGGATCACCGCGCCCACCCTCGTGGTCGCCGGCGGGCCGGCCAGCCACCTGCCGCAGGTCGACCTCGCCCGGATGGCGGCCCGGTTGCCCGCGGGCGACCTCGTGACCATCGACGCGGGGCACGCCGTGCACGCGTCCCACCCGGACGAGTTCGTGGCCGCCCTGCGGGCCTTCCTGCGGTCCCGCTGGGTGAACGGGGCCTGACCCGGCGCGTCCGCGGCGCCGGGGCGCTGGAAGAATCGCGGTGTGAAGACGTTCGAGGAGTTGTTCGCCGAGCTGCAGGCCAAGGCCGCGGCCGGCACTCCGGGTTCGGGCACGGTCGCCGCGCTCGAACGCGGGGTGCACTTCATCGGCAAGAAGGTCGTCGAGGAGGCGGCCGAGTCGTGGATGGCCGCCGAGCACGAGGGCCGGGAGCGGGCCGCCGAGGAGATCTCCCAGCTGCTCTACCAGACCCAGGTGCTGATGCTCGCCACCGGCCTCGAGCTCAAGGACGTCTACCGACATCTGTGAGTGCGTCCCGTCGTCGACCGAACCGACTGCTAGGAGCACTCCGACATGCTGCGTGTCGCCATTCCCAACAAGGGCACCCTCGCCGAGCCGGCCGCCCAGATGCTGCGCGAGGCGGGCTACCGCCAGCGCACCGACCCGAAGGACCTGGTCTGCCGGGACGAACCCAACAACGTCGAATTCTTCTACCTGCGCCCCAAGGACATCGCCACCTACGTCGGCTCCGGTGACCTGGACCTCGGCATCACCGGCCGGGACCTGCTGATCGACTCGGGCGCCCCGGCGGAGGAGGTGGTCGACCTGGCGTTCGGCCGGGCCACGTTCCGCTTCGCCGCCCGCCCCGACGCCATCGAGTCCGTGAAGGAGCTGGGCGGGCACCGCGTCGCCACCGCGTACCCGGGGCTCGTCGAGCGGCACCTCGCCGAGCTGGACGTGAAGGCCGACGTCATCCGCCTCGACGGCGCGGTCGAGAACGCCGTACGGCTGGGCGTCGCCGACGTCGTGGCGGACGTGGTGGAGACCGGCGCGACCCTGCGCCAGGCCGGGCTCGTGGTCTTCGGCGAGCCGCTGCTGCGCTCGTCTGCGGTGCTCGTACGCCGCGCCGGCGCGCCCGCGCACCCGCAGGCCGAGCAGCTGCTGCGCCGGCTGCACGGCGTGCTGGTGGCCCGCCGCTACGTGATGCTCGCGTACGACGTTCCCGCCGGCCTGCTGGACCGGGCCAGCTCGCTCACCCCGGGCATCGAGTCGCCCACCGTGTCGCCGCTGCACCGGGAGGGCTGGGTCGCCGTGCAGGCCATGGTGCTCCGCGACGACGTACACCGGATCATGGACGAGCTCTACGAGCTCGGCGCCCGAGCCATCCTCGTCACCAACATCCACGCCTGCCGGCTGTGACGGCGACGCCGGCGGCACCCGGGTCCGCGTCCGGTCCCGAGCCCGCGCCGGACGGGGCGGCCCGCGTCGGGGAGCCGGCGGAGCCCGCCCTGGGTGGGGCAGCCCGCGTCGGGGAGCCGGCGGAGCCCGTCCTGGGTGGGGCGGCCCGTGTCGGGAAGCCGGCGGCGGGCCGGTCGCCCCGCGTCGCGGACCCGGTGTCGCCGCCGGTCGCCGGCCCCGGCGAACCGGCGCCCGGGGGCGTCCCCGGCCGGCAGCGGGCGAGGCCCGGCGAGGAGTCTCCGGTGCCCGAGGCCACGGCGGCGGCCGTCGTACCGCCGGCGGCGGCGCGCCCGGCGCGCGGCCCGCTTCCCGCGTGGGCGGCGCTCTCCGTCGTGGCGGCGGTCGGCGTCGCGTCGGCCGCGCAGGGAGCGGCCAACGGTGAACTGGGCGTACGCCTCGGCGAACCGACCCTGGCCGCGGTCGTCAACAACGCCGGCGGCACGCTGCTCGTCGTCCTCGGGCTGGTCGTGCTGCCGTCGATGCGGACCGGGATCGCCGCCCTGCGCCGCGCCCGGCTGCCCTGGTGGAGCTACCTGGGCGGGCTCGGCGGAGCGGCGATCGTGGTGCTCGGCGCGTACGTGGTGCCGGCGCTGGGGGTCGCGGTGTTCACGATCGCCCAGGTGGCCGGGGGCAGCCTGGGCGGGCTCGCGGTCGACCGAGGCGGCCTCGCCCCGGTGGGCCGGCTTCCGCTCACCGCTCCCCGGATCACCGGGGGGCTGCTCGGCGTGGCCGCGGTGGCGCTGGCCCAGCTCGGCCAGCCGGTCGGTGACCTGGCTCTCGGTCTCGTCCTGCTCGCCGTGGCCGGCGGGCTCGGGGTGGCGCTGCAGTCCGCGCTCAACGGCCGGGTCTCCGCGGCCAGCTCGTCGGCCGCCGGGGTGGCGGTCAACTTCGCGGTCAGCACACCCGCGGTGCTGCTCGTCGCGGCGCTGGCCGGCGCGCTCACCGGACCGACGCAGCCCTGGCCGTCCGCCTGGTACCTGTACACCGGCGGGCTGCTCGGGGTCTGCATCGTGGCGGGACTCGTGGTCGGGGTCCGGTCGGCGGGGGTGCTGCGTACCGGGCTGGCGCTCGTGGCCGGCCAGCTCGGCGGGGCCCTGCTGCTGGACGCGCTGCTACCGGGCGGCCCGGGCGCCCGGCCGGCGGTCCTGGCCGGGGCGGTGCTGACCCTGCTGGCGGTCGTCGTGGCGGGCCGCGAAGGCCAGCGCCGCTGACCGGCCCGGCCTGCCTGTCGGGCGCCGCCGCCGGCTTGTCCTACGAGCCGGAGGACCGGGTGTGGATCGCCGACGACCGGTCGACCGTGGTCTCGCCCGGCGGCCGGTTGACCGGCTGGCTCGCTCGGCGGCCGGTTGACGGCTGGGCTTGCTCGGCGGCGGGTCGACGGGTGGGCTTGCCCGGCGGCGCGGCTGCCGCCGCGGGCGGCTGGCCCGGCGGGCGAGGGCCCCGGCGCTGCCACGGTCCCGGCGCCGGGACCGTGGCAGCGTGGCGCCGGTGAGCGCCCGCAGGGCGGGTGGCAGACTGGTGGGGTGAGCGAACCCGAGTTGATCCGACTCCGGCCCCGGCGTATCCGGCTGGTCTGCTGGGCCTCGGCGGCCGCCCTGGTGGTGGTGTTCACCCTCGTGGCCACCTCGCTGCGCGGCCCCACCGGCGACGGCTACGGCACCTTCCAACGTGGCGACCAGCTCGCCATGGTGGGCCTCGGCATCTTCGGCGCTCTCGCGTTCCTGCTGTTCACCCGGCCGCGGGTCGAGGCGGACGCGCGGGGCGTGCGGGTCCGCAACGTGCTCGGCTCGTACGAGCTGCCGTGGGAGGTCGTCCGCGGCATCCGCTTCGACCGGGGGGCGCCCTGGGCGAGCCTCGAACTGCACGACGACGACCTGGTACCGATCGTCGCGCTCCAGGCCGCCGACAAGGAGCTGGCTGTGGAGGGCGTACGCGCGCTGCGCCGCCTCCACCAGGCTCACCTGGCGCGCCTCACCGAAAACGCCCCGGGCCGCTGACGGGAACCCATGCCTCACGGGGGTTCCCCACCCCCCTCTCCCGCGATCTTGCACTTTCGGCCCCTGGATTGCGTGGTATGTCCGTGATGCCCGGGCAGAAAGTGCAAGATCGCCGGGGCGCTGTGCCCCGGGGTCACCCGCCTCACGCACTTCCGCCGATGTGGCGGTCTCGCGGGGAGCCGGAGGCCGCCAGATCGGCGACATGGTGTCGATCACGGTTCCCAAGTTCGTGATCGACTCGAGTTCCCTGAGGTCGCGGTGTCCCGGGCGTCGCGACAGCTCGACTTCCAGGAAGTCGAGTGGATCACCGGCGCCCAGCCCGGCCCATGCTGCCGAGCTGAGCCGCTGAGTGGCTGGCGGGTGGCGGGTGTCCGGTTTGGGTGTGGGGTGGCGGAGGGTGTAGTGTTGTCGAGTCGACCAGGCTGTCCGCGTGTGTGCGGGCGGCATGAAAGTGGAGCGCCTGCTCCCACCCGAGTCGCCGAGACGGCGGCCGGGTCCGGTCACCGGTTCCGGGCGTGTCCCGGTTCCGGATGCGCGATCATGTGATCGTGCCGACCGGTCGAGCGGGCCCTGGCATGCGCCGGGGCCTTCTGCTTTCCGGTCGGCTCCCGCCCGGGAGCCGCAGGGTCGGCACGTAGCAGACACTCGACTCGAGGAGGCCCCATCAGCGTCGAACCACGCGTGAACGAGCAGATCCGGGCACGTGAGGTCCGACTGGTCGGCCCCGAGGGTGAGCAGGTGGGCATCGTCCCGCTGGAGCGCGCCCTTCAGCTGGCCGCGGACGTCGATCTGGACCTGGTCGAGGTTGCGCCGATGGCGCGCCCGCCGGTGTGCAAGCTCATGGACTTCGGCAAGTTCAAGTACGAGAGCGCACTCAAGGCGCGCGAAGCGCGGCGTAACCAGCAGCAGACCGTCATCAAGGAGATGAAGCTCCGGCCGAAGATCGATCCGCACGACTACGAGACCAAGAAGGGTCACGTGGTGCGGTTCCTGAAGGCCGGCGACAAGGTCAAGGTGACGATCATGTTCCGCGGTCGCGAGCAGAGCCGCCCGGAGCTGGGTTACCGGCTCCTGCGCCGGCTCGAGTCGGAGATCTCGGAGCTGGGGTACGTCGAGGCCGCTCCGAAGCAGGACGGCCGCAACATGATCATGGTGCTCGCGCCGCACCGCGCCACCAAGGCCGCCGCGGTCGCCGCGACGGCTTCTCGTGGCGGGGCGCCTCGGGAACGGGCCGAGGGGTCCGCCGAGGCCGGCGAGACCGCAGCAGCCGGTGAGACCGGCGCAGTCGCCGACGAGAGCGGCGAGTAACAGGGGAGAAGACGTTCCACATGCCGAAGATGAAGAGCCACACGGGTATGGGCAAGCGGGTCAAGGTGACCGGCAAGGGCAAGATCGTTGCCCAGCAGGCCGGCCTCCGCCACAACCTGGAGAAGAAGCCCTCCACCCAGACCCGTCGGCTGACCGGCACGGTCGTGCTGGCCAAGGCCGACGTCAAGCGCATCAAGAAGCTGCTCGGCCGCTGACGCGCGCCACCTGAACGTACGAAGGAGTTGAGATGGCACGCGTCAAGCGGGCTGTGAACGCCCAGAAGAAGCGCCGTACCCTGCTCGAGACCGCGAGCGGCTACCGCGGTCAGCGCTCGCGCCTCTACCGCAAGGCCAAGGAGCAGGTGCTGCACTCGATGCAGTACGCCTACCGGGACCGGCGCGACCGCAAGGGCGACTTCCGGCAGCTCTGGATCCAGCGGATCAACGCGGGCGCCCGCGCCAACGGGATGACCTACAACCGCCTGATCCAGGGCCTCAAGCTGGCCGGCGTCGAGGTCGACCGGAAGATCCTGGCCGACCTGGCCGTCAACGACGCCGCCGCGTTCGCGGCGATCGTCGAGGTCGCCCGGGCCGCGGTGGCGGCCCACGGCACCGGTGGCGCGGCGGCCCAGGCCGCCTGATCCCCTGCGCTGGTTCGAGGCGCCCCTCGTCGACCCCGACGGGGGGCGCCTCGCGCATGTCCGAGGAGAAAATGCTCTTCACCCCGCGTACGCCCCGGGTGGTCGCCGCCCGCCGGCTGCACCGTCGCCGGGACCGCGAGGCGACCGGACGCTTCCTCGCCGAGGGCCCGCAGGCGGTGCGTGAGGCGCTGGCCGCGCCCGGCGTGGTCACCGAGTTGTTCGGTACGCCGGCCGCGCTGGACCGCCACGCCGAGCTGGCGGCCCTCGCCGCCGGCGGCGACGTGCCGGTCTCCGAGGTGACCGACGACGCGCTCGCGGCCCTCGCCGAGACCGTCGCCCCGCAGGGCCTCGTGGCCGTCTGCCGGCACCTCGACGTTCCGCTGGACCGTGCCCTCGCCCGCGGGCCCCGGCTCGTGGCGGTGCTCGCCGAGATCCGCGACCCGGGCAACGCCGGCACGGTGCTGCGGACCGCCGACGCGGCGGGCGCCGGCGCGGTGGTCTTCGCCGGCGACGCCGTCGATCCGTACAACGGCAAGTGCGTGCGGTCGTCGGCGGGCAGTCTCTTCCACCTCGACGTGGTCCGCGCCGCCGACCCGCTCGACGTGGTGGCCGCGCTGCGCGCGGCCGGCCTCGCGGTGCTCGCCACCACGGGCTACGGCGAGGACGACCTCGACGACCTGGCCGACGACGGCCGTCTGGCCGCGCCTACCGCCTGGCTGTTCGGCTCGGAGGCGCACGGGCTGCCGCGGGCGCTCACCGACGCCGCCGACGCCCGGGTGCGGGTGCCGCTGCACGGGCGCGCCGAGAGCCTCAACCTGGCTGCGGCCGCGGCCGTCTGCCTGTACTCTTCAGCGAGAGCACAGCGCCGGCCGCCACACGGTCGACCGGCCGTCACGACAGGGGAGAGCCGCCGTTGATGAACGCGCCACGGCGTTCGTTTAGCCAGCCCGCCGGTGTCGGCGGGCGGCGGGCCTGACCTGCTCCCTGCGCAACTCCCACCGGCGGGCTGCGGCACAGCCGCGCGTCCGTAGACTCGCTTCGCCGCCCCGCGAGGGCCGGCGCCGCCGTGAGGGAGTGCCCGTACGCCATGACCTATCGCAACGATCCGTACGACCCGAAGCAGGTCGCCCTGCTCGACCCGGCCGCTCTGGCCGACGCCGTGGCCGACGCCGAGAAGGCGTTCGCCGGGGCCGCCGACCCGGACGCGCTGACCGCGCTGCGCCCGGCGCACCTGGGTGACCGGGCACCGGTGTCGCTGGCCCGCCGGGAGATCGGCGCGCTGCCACCGGCCGCGAAGGCCGACGCCGGTAAGCGGGTCAACGAGGCCCGTCGGGCGATCGAGTCCGCCTACGCCGCCCGCGCCGAGGTGCTGGAACGCGAGCACGCCGAGCGGGTGCTGGTCGCCGAGCGCGTCGACGTGACGCTGCCGTACGACCGGCGGCCCCGCGGCGCGCGGCACCCGTTGAGCACGCTCATGGAGCGGATCAGCGACCTCTTCGTGGGGATGGGCTACGAGGTGGCCGAGGGCCCCGAGGTCGAGCTCGAGTGGGTGAACTTCGACGCGCTGAACATCCCCGCCGACCACCCGGCGCGCGGGCTCATGGACACGTTCTACGTGGACCCCGCGGACCGGTCCGGCCTGGTGCTGCGTACGCACACCTCCACCGTGCAGACCCGCACCATGCTGAGCCGTACGCCGCCGATCTACGTGATCTGCCCCGGCCGGGTCTACCGCACCGACGAGGTGGACGCCACCCACAGCCCGGTCTTCCACCAGGCCGAGGGCCTCGTGGTCGACAAGGGCATCACGATGGCGCACCTGCGCGGCACGCTCGACCACTTCGCCAAGGCGATCTTCGGCCCGGACGCGAAGACCCGGTGGCGGCCGCACTACTTCCCGTTCACGGAGCCGTCGGCGGAGTTCGACGTGTGGTTCCCCGAGCACCGCGACGGTCCGCAGTGGGTCGAGTGGGGCGGCTGCGGCATGGTGAACCCGCGGGTGCTGCGGGCCTGCGGGATCGATCCCGAGGTCTACTCCGGCTTCGCGTTCGGCATGGGCATCGACCGGACCCTCATGGTCCGGCACGGGGTCAGCGACATCCGCCACCTCTTCGAGGGCGACGTCCGGTTCAGCCGGGCGCTCGGGACCGGGGCGTAGGGGATGCGGGCACGAGTTACGGAGACGGTGGTCTGAGTCATGCGAGTTTCTGTCAGCTGGCTGCGGGAGTACGTCGACCTCCCCGCCGACGTGTCCACCGGGGAGCTGGAGCGGGCCCTGGTCGGTCTCGGCATCGAGGTCGACTCGGCCGTCGACCTGCGCGAGACCGTCACCGGGTCGCTGGTGGTCGGTGAGGTGCTCGACATCGAGGAGCTCACCGGTTTCAAGAAGCCGATCCGGTTCGTCCGGGTCGACGTGGGCGCCGCCAACGGCACCGGCGAGCCGCAGGAGATCGTCTGCGGGGCGACCAACTTCGCCGTCGGTGACCGGGTGGTCGTCATCCTCCCCGGCGGCGTGCTGCCCGGCGGGTTCGCCATCGGGGCGCGCAAGACGTACGGCCGCAACTCCAACGGCATGATCTGCTCGGCCCGGGAGCTGGGCATCGGCGACGACCACGCGGGCATCCTGGTGCTGCCTCCGGCCAGCCCGGCGAAGCCCGGCGACGACGCCCGGCCGGTGGTCGGCCTCGACGAGGTCGTCCTGGAGCTGGAGATCACCCCGGACCGGGGCTACGCGCTGAGCGTACGCGGTCTGGCCCGGGAGCTGTCGCACGCGTTCGGCGTGCCGCTGCGCGACCCGGGCCTGCTGCCCGCGCCGGGCGCGACCGCCGAGCCGGCGTACCCGGTAGAGGTGCGCGACACCGTCGGCTGCGACAGGTTCGCGGCCCGGCTGGTCCGCGACGTCGACCCGAGCGCCGCCACGCCCGAGTGGATGCGGCGGCGGCTCACCACCGCCGGCATCCGCAGCATCTCCCTGCCCGTCGACATCACCAACTACGTGATGCTCGAACTGGGCCAGCCGATGCACGCCTTCGACGCCGATCGGATCGTCGGGCCGCTCGTGGTCCGCCGCGCCGAGGAGGGGGAGAAGCTCACCACCCTCGACGGCGTCGACCGCGTCCTCGCCCCCGAGGACATGGTGATCTGCGACGACACCGGGCCGATCTCGCTGGCCGCGGTGATGGGCGGCGAGACCAGCGAGGTCGTCGCCGACACCGTCACGGTGCTGTTCGAGGCCGCGCACTGGGACCCGGTGATGGTCGGGCGCACCGCCCGCCGGCACAAGCTGTTCAGCGAGGCGGCGAAGCGCTGGGAGCGGGGCGTCGACCCGGCGCTGCCGCTGGTCGCGCTGGAGCGGGCGGTACGGCTGCTCACCGAGCACGGTGGCGGCGCCGCGGGCGCCGAGATCCTGGACATCGACCACGTGCGGCCGCGTACGCCGATCACCCTGCCGGCGGACCTGCCGACCCGGCGGATCGGCGTGGACTACCCGCCGGCGCGCGTGGTGGCGCTGCTGGAGGAGGTGGGCTGCACCGTCGCGCAGGGCGTCGACCGGCTCGCCGAGGACCCGGGCTCCGTCGGCGTCGCGGCCGGCGCCGGTGTGGCGCTGACCGTCACCCCGCCGACCTGGCGCCCCGACCTCACCGACCCGGCCGACCTGGTCGAGGAGGTGGTGCGGCTCGACGGGTACGACAACGTGCCGTCGCTGCTGCCGGTGGCGCCGGCGGGCCGCGGCCTGACCTGGCAGCAGCGCCGCCGCCGGGCGGTCGCCCAGTCGCTGGCCGAGCGCGGGTACGTCGAGGTGCTCGCCCACCCGTTCGTCTCGCCCGAGCTGCCCGACCTGCTCTCGCTGCCGGCCGACGACCCGCGGCGGCCGGCGGTGCGGCTGGCCAACCCGCTGTCCGACGAGGAGCCCATGCTGCGGACCACGCTGCTGGGCCCGCTGCTCGGCGTCCTCAAGCGCAACCTCGGCCGCGGTCAGCGCGACCTCGCCCTCTTCGAGATCGGCGCGGTGTTCCACCCGCGTCCCGGCGCGGGCACGCCACCCGCCATGGGCGTGGACCGGCGGCCCACCGACGCCGAGTTCGCGGCCGCCGACGCGGTGGTGCCCGACCAGCCCCGGCACGTCGCCGCCGTGCTGACCGGGGAGATCGAGCTGTCCGGCTGGTGGGGCGCGGGTCGCGCGGCCGGCTGGGCGGACGCGGTCGAGGCGGGCCGTACGGTGCTCGCCGCCGCCGGCGTCCCGGCCGAC
The DNA here is from genome assembly GCF_003626655.1 of Micromonospora costi. Classification (GTDB taxonomy): domain Bacteria; phylum Actinomycetota; class Actinomycetes; order Mycobacteriales; family Micromonosporaceae; genus Micromonospora; species Micromonospora costi. The sequence continues at coordinate 58,331 of NZ_RBAN01000001.1, read as the reverse complement.
CGGGTGGAGGTGCGGGCGGCCGCGTACGCGCCGTGGCACCCGGGCCGCTGCGCCGAACTGCTGGTCGACGGCACCGTGGTCGGGCACGCCGGCGAGCTGCACCCGACGGTCGTCGCGGCGCTGGAGCTGCCCCGGCGCACCAGCGCCATGGAGCTGAACCTCGACCTGCTGCCCGCCCCGCCGATGCTGCCGGCGCCCGCGGTCTCCGGGTTCCCGCCGGCGCTCATCGACGTGGCGCTCGTGGTGGACGAGACGGTGCCCGCGGCGCAGGTGGAGCGGGCGCTCGTCGAGGGCGCCGGTGAGCTGCTGGAGGACGTGCGCCTGTTCGACGTGTACGCCTCCGAGCAGCTCGGCGCCGGCCGCCGCTCGCTGGCGTACAAGCTCACCTTCCGGGCGCCGGACCGCACGCTCACCGTCGAGGAGGCGGTGGCCGCCCGGGACGCGGCGGTCGCCGTGGCCGCCGAGCGGTTCGGCGCCACCCTGCGCGGCGCCTGACGGGGTGCCGGCGGTCGGATGGCTGGTGGTGGTCGCCGCGGTCGTGGCGGCCGCCACCGCCCTGCTCTGGGCCCGCCGGCACCTGATGCTGGTCTCGGTGGTGGGGCGCAGCATGGAACCGACGCTGCGTCCCGGCCACCGGGTGCTGGCGCGCCGGGTGCCGCTGGCGCAGGTGCGTTCCGGTGACGTGGTCGTGGTGGTGGCGCCCGCGGAGATGACGGCCGCGGGCCCGGACCGGCCCGACGGCCGGCGCGACCTGCTGATCAAACGGGCGTACGCGGTGCCTGGGGAGCCGGTCCCCGTGGACCGGGTGCCGCTGCTGCGGGACCGGCCGGAGCGGGTGGTCCCCGAGGGGCAGCTCGTGGTGCTCGGTGACAACCCGCCGTTCAGCCACGACTCGCGGGAGTGCGGCTACATCCCGGAGAAGGACGTGGTCGGGGTGGTGATCCGGCCGCGGTTGCGCGCCGGGTGAGCGTCGCGCCGGCCGGTCCCGGGCACGCCGACGAGGCCCAACCCTTTCCTGCCATGGCGGGCGGATGTCGCCCGCGTGTCGGGATTCGTACAGACCCCCTCCACGGCGCGGGGGCGCGTGCGTAGAGTCCTTCGATACTCCACAGTGCGAAGGACGTTCATGCCGGATTCGCCTTCCGAGCCGCTCCTGACGTCGGTGCAGGACGCGGTCGTCCAGGCCTACTACCCGGACCGGGTCCGCGCGGCGACCGGCGCACGGACGCGGGCGCAGGCCGCCCAGTCGGTCGTGACGGTCTTCGCCGGGGCGCTGGTGGCAACGTTCACGCTGACGTCGCTGGCCAGCACCGCGCTCGTGACCCGGATCGGCGGCTGCCTGGCGGTGGCGCTGTGGCTGCTCGCCGCGGTGCTGTACGTCCGCGCGATCGCGACCATCGTGCCGCCCGGGCCGACGGCGGCCCGCGAGGTGCGGGACGCCCGGTCGCTCATCGCGGAGGTCCTCAGCCGGGGCGACGAGGAGGCGCGGCAGGTCGACCGGCGGCAGACCGTGGCGAACGGGGCCTCGGTGGTGGCCCTCGCGGCCACGGTGTTCACCTTCGCCTCCGCGTTGTTCGTCGACCATCCCGACAAGTCCCGGCCGGGCGTGGTGATCCTCGGGCCGGAGGGACAGGCGACGGTGGCCGCGTTGTGCGGTGCGCCGGTGGCGCGGGTGGAGGGCGACCTCGACGTGACCTCCCTGTCCGGCCAGTTCGTCTCGATCACGCTGGACCGTTGCGGTGACCGGCGCGGCGTCACCGTCCGACTGCCGAGGAGCGCGGTGGCGGCCGCGCTCACCACGAAGGGCTGAGCCATGGCACTGCACAGCGACCCGACCCTGCTGGTGGTACGCGCCGAGCCGTCGCTCGCGGCGGCCGGCGACGCCCTCGTCTCCCGCTGCCTGGACGCGATCCGGCGGCTGCACCGTGCCGGGGGCGCGCTCGACGCCCTGGTCCTGGTCGGTGATCTCACCGACGGCGCGACGGTGGCCGAGTTCGCCGCGGTGTCCCGGTTGGTCGATCGCGTCCTCGAGGAGTGTTGCGAGGCGCCCGGCCCCACCGACCTGCCGGTGGTGCTCGCGGCGCCGGGCCCGGGGGACCGGACCGGGATGGCACCGTCGCTGGTGACGGTCCGGTCGCTCACCGACTGGTGGCCACAGGTGCGGGACAGCTTCTGGGCGCGCGAGACCCCGGACGTGCTGGACGTGATCCGGACCAGCTTCACCCCGTTCGAGACCTGGTACGCCGGCTACGCGGAGCGGGGCCGCCAGGCCGGCCTGCTGCCCGGGGAGGGCGGCACCGTGCTGGCGTCGGGTGGCCCGCGGCTCGGGCTGGTGACGCTGAACGGCGCCTTCCGGATGCTGTCGGACGACGCCTCCGAGCTGGCGACGCTGCACCCGTCGCAGGTCGCGGCGGCGAGCGACGGTCCGGGTTGGACGGCGGTCGACGCGGTCGTCCTGCTCTCCGCCCTCTCCGCCGACGTGGCGACCGACGCCGCGACGCCGGTGCTGCGGATCGCCGGCCGGGCCGGGTCGGGCGACCCGTCGCCGTGGCTGATGGTCGACGACGCCCAGCTCCTGGTCGCCCGTCGCACCGCGGGCGGGGTGGAACTGGTGGACGTCGACGGCGGGCACGTCCGCGACGCCGTGGCCGTCCGGGCGGAACCGGACGACGGCGGCGCCGTCGCAGCGGTCGCCGAGCCGGAGCCGCTGGCCGCCCACGATCCGTCGGTCCTCCTCGCCGACCTGGACCAGGCGCTCGCCACCGGGCAGGCGGTCCTCGTCATCACCTCGGGCATCGAGGCGGAGTCCCGTGGGGAGTGGTCCAGCGCGCTCGGCAGCCCGGACGACCTGTTCGACGCGCTGGTCGACCAGCTCTCGCCGGAGATCGTGGGCGGCCGGGTCACGCTCGCCGCGGTCATGCAGCGGTTGCGCCAGATGGACCCGGCGCTGGTGCGCCGCACGATCTCGGGCATGCTCGTCGCCGACGGCGCGGCCACCAACGACACGGCGCTGCGGCTGCTGCTGGCCCCCTGGTACCGGGTGTACGACTGCACGGGGAGCAACATCTTCTCCGATCTCGCCGCCCGGCTGGACGTCGGCAGCAACGTCGTGGTGGTCGACGCGTACCGCGATCCGCCGGGGGGTCTGCGCCAGCAGCTCGAGATCGTCTCGATGAACGGCATCGCGCCGGGCAGCAGCGCGGCGCCGGTCAGCTTCGACATCGACGACCAGGGGCGCGGCAGCCGGGCCCAGTGGTTCCGGCAGATGAAGGCGGACCTCATCACCCACCCGGTGGTGGTGACGGCGAGCAGCGTCGACAGCCGGCACCTGTCGTTCTACCTGGACGCCATGACCAGCGACAGCGACGCCAACGGCATGCCGCCCCGGTTCGTGGTCGCGCCCGGCGCCGACGCCACCGCTTCCTGGCAGCTCGCGGGGGCCGGGTTCGGCCAGATCCCGCTGCCGGTGGCGGCCCTGGCGCGGGACCGGCTGAGCCAGTCGCGGGAGCCGATCCGGCGGGGCGCCCAGCTGCGGGCCCGGATGCGGTCGGTGCTGGACCGCAACGCGGGCGTGCAACTCGTCTCGACGCTGCTGGAGACCGCGCCGGCCGGCGACCCGCTCTACCTGCGTGGCACGGATCCCACCTGGGGTGACGTCAAGGAGGGCATCCCGGCGTCGCTGTCCACCCTGTCGTCGATGCTCACGCTGGCCGACGCCCCCGGCGCCAACCGCCCCGTGCTGGTGCTCAACGACCGGTCCGGCACCGGCAAGTCGACGACGCTGATGCAGTTCGGGGCGGCCCTGCACAACCGGGGCCTGGCGGTCGGGTGGGTGGACCGGGCCACCACCAAGTCGACCCAGGACGTCCTCGGCGAGTGCGTCGACCTCGGCCTGGACGCCGTCCTCATCGACGACGTGGACATCTTCGGCGCCGAGGCGGCCCGCCTCATGACCCAGCTCGGCCAGCGGGGGCGCGTGCTCGTGGCGGCCACCATCCGCAGCACCCGGGGGCACCTGCTCGACGGCGTACCGGGGTTGACCCGCGTACCGCCGCTGCGGCTCACCGACGACGACCTCAACGCGCTGGTGCACCGGCTGGAGACGTACCGCCAACTGGGCAAGCTCAAGCAGCAGAAGCTGCACGAGGCGCGGGTGGAGCGGCTCCGGCAGGTGTCCGACCGTGACCTGATGGCGGCGATGGTGGAGGTGATCACCGGCTACCGGTTCGAGGAGCGGGTCAGCAGCGAGTTCGCCCAGCTCGACGTCCGCGAGCGCGACATCTACGCGACCGTCTGCCTTTTCGAGGCCCTGCAGTACGAGGACCGCTCGCTCACGCTGCCGCAGAACGCGCTGCTGCAGATCGCCTCCGACGGCCCTCCGGACCCCGCCGTGAACCGCGCCATCGAGCGGCTCGTGTCCGGCCGCCGGATGCTGGTGCGCCGGGAGTCGGGGCACATCCGCACCCGGCACCGCGTCGTGGCGGAGGCCATGGAGAAGTTCATCCGCGGTGACAAGGCCTACTTCCAGGAGCTGTTCGAACGCCTGCTGCTCTTCTACGTGCAGCGGGGAGCGAACATCACCGACCGCAACGACCCGACCCGCCGCGCCATGGTGGCGCTCATCAACCACCGGGTGATGATCAAGTCGGGGCTGCCGGTGCTGGCGGTCCGGGACGTCTACCACCAGCTGCACGACTACCTCAAGGACGACTTCCACTACTGGTTGCAGTGCGGCTCGTACGAGCTGGAGAAGCGCAACCTGGACCTCGCCGCGACCTACCTGGAGACCGCCCGGGGCTGCGACGGCGGTCAGGACCACTTCAAGGTGGTCACCACCTGGGCGATGGTGTGCCTGCGACGGGCCAGCGAGCATCCCACGGACAGCGGCCTGCACGACGTGGCGGTCGAGGCGTTCGGTGAGCTGGAACGCGTCGCCTCGCAGGAGGGCGACCGCTCCCCGCACACCATCGTGACGATCGTGAAGGACGGCACCCACTGGTTGCAGCGCGGCGTGTTCTTCGCCCACGACGAGCGCCAGAGCTTCGCCCGTCGCATCCTGGCCTGGATCGAGATCGGGCGCCGGTTGCTGCGGATGAACGGCGAGTTCCGGTCGGCGTCCGAGCACTGCAGCGGGCCGCTGGAACGGATGGTGGCCGCAGACGAGGAGGAGCGTCCCATACCGCTCTGACCGTTCCGTCCCGGTCTCCGCGTCTCCGTCCGGCCCGCGCCTCCCGTGGCGCGGGCCGGACGCGTGTCCGGCTTTGTTCTCATGCAGTGGACTGCATGACCTTGCATCGCACGATCATGGCTGCTAGCCTTCATTGCATAGTCATGCGGAGGTGAGTATGGGAATCCGCGTCGCGGTCGCCGGCGCGAGCGGCTACGCCGGGGGCGAGCTGCTCCGCCTGGTCGCCGGGCACCCGGAGTTCGACCTGGTCGCCGCCACCGCGCACACCCAGGCCGGGCACCGTGTCGACGTCGTCCACCCGCAGCTCGCGGGGCTGGACCTGGTGCTCGGCGCTGCGGAGCCGGACGCGCTGGCCGAGGCGGACCTGGTCTTCCTCGCGCTGCCGCACGGCGAGTCGGCCGCGCTGGCCGCGCAACTGCCCACCGACGTGCGGATCGTGGACCTCGGCGCCGACCACCGGCTCGCCGACCCGTACGACTGGGCGCAGTACTACGGCGGCACCCACGCCGGGCAGTGGACCTACGGCCTGCCGGAGCTGCCCGGGCAGCGGGAGCGGATCGCCGCCTCGACCCGGGTGGCGAACACCGGCTGCTACGCCGTGGCCATCACCCTCGCGCTCGCCCCGCTCATCGCGGCCGGCGCCGCCGACCCGGCCGACGTGGTCGTCGTCGCCGCGTCCGGCACCTCCGGTGCCGGCCGGTCGGCCAAGGCGCACCTGCTCGCCAGCGAGGTGATGGGGGACCTGTCGCCCTACCGGGTCGGCACCCACCAGCACGTTCCGGAGATCAAGCAGGCCACCGGCGCCACCGGGCTCTCCCTCACGCCGGTGCTCGCGCCCATGCCGCGCGGCATCCTCGCCACCGTCACGGCGCGGCCGGCGCGCGGCGTGGACCCGCAGGCGGTGCTCGCCGAGGCGTACGCCGACGCGCCGTTCGTGCACGTGCTGCCCGAGGGGCAGTGGCCGCACACCGCCGCCACGCTCGGCTCGAACTCCTGCCACCTGCAGGCCACCGTCGACGTCGACTCGCGCCGGACGATCGTGCTCAGCGCGCTGGACAACCTCGGCAAGGGCGCGGCCGGCCAGGCCGTGCAGAACGCCAACCTGATGTTCGGCCTCCCGGAGACCACCGGCCTGTCGGTGTACGGGGTGGCCCCGTGACCGTCACCGTTCCCCGGGGTTTCCGGGCCGCCGGCGTCGCCGCCGGGCTCAAGGCCAGCGGCGCCCCCGACGTGGCCCTCGTGGTCAACGACGGCCCGGAGGCCGCCGCGGCCGGTGTCTTCACCGCCAACCGGGTGAAGGCGGCGCCGGTGCTGTGGACCGGGCAGGTGGTGCACGGCGGGCAGGTCCGTGCCGTCGTCCTCAACTCCGGCGGCGCGAACGCCTGCACCGGCCCGGCCGGCTTCCAGGACACCCACGCCACGGCCGAGCACGTGGCCGCCGCCCTCACCGCGTCCGGCGACGCGCCGGAGCTGGGCGCCGGCGAGGTCGCGGTCTGCTCGACCGGCCTCATCGGCGAGCGGCTGCCGATGCCCGCGCTGCTGGCCGGCGTGGACGACGCGGTGCGGCGGCTCTCGACGGCCGGCGGCGCGCCCGCCGCCGAGGCGATCATGACCACGGACACCCGGCCGAAGACCACCGTGACGCGGGGCGCCGGCTGGACCGTCGGCGGCATGGCCAAGGGCGCCGGGATGCTCGCCCCCGCCCTGGCGACCATGCTGTGCGTCCTGACGACGGACGCGGTGGCCGGCCCGGAGGCGCTGGACGCCGCGCTGCGCGAGGCGTGCCGGGTCACGTTCGACCGGATCGACTCCGACGGCTGCATGTCCACCAACGACACCGTGCTGCTGCTCGCCAGCGGGGCGTCCGGCGTGACGCCCGCACCCGGCGAGCTGGCCGCCGCGGTCACCGCGGCCTGCCACGACCTCGCGCAGCAGCTCGTCGCCGACGCGGAGGGCGCGACCAAGCAGATCGCCATCGAGGTGGTCGGCGCGGCGCGCGAGGACGACGCGGTCGAGGTCGGCCGGACCGTGGCCCGCAACAACCTGGTGAAGACTGCGCTGTTCGGCAACGACCCGAACTGGGGGCGGATCCTCGCCGCCGTGGGCACGACCACGGCCGTGTTCGAGCCGGACGAGGTGGATGTGGCGGTCAACGGGGTCTGGGTGTGCCGGGCCGGCGCCGCGGCCGAGGACCGGTCGAAGGTCGACCTCAGCGGGCGGGACGTGACCATCGGGATCGACCTGCACGCCGGCGCCGCCGCGGCCACGATCTGGACCAACGACCTGTCCCACGCGTACGTGCACGAGAACTCGGCGTACTCGACATGACCCTCTCCGCCGACCTCACCCGTTCCCAGGCCAAGGCCGAGACGCTGATCGAGGCGCTGCCGTGGCTGGCGCGCTTCTCCGGCGCGACCGTCGTCGTCAAGTACGGCGGCAACGCCATGGTCGACCCCGAGCTGCAGCGCGCGTTCGCCGCCGACATGGTCTTCCTGCGCTACGCCGGCCTGAAGCCGGTCGTCGTGCACGGCGGCGGGCCGCAGATCTCGGCCATGCTCGGCCGGCTCGGCATCGCCAGCGAGTTCCGCGGCGGCCTGCGGGTCACCACGCCGGAGGCGATGGACGTGGTCCGGATGGTCCTGGTCGGCCAGGTGGGCCGGGAACTCGTGGGCCTCATCAACGCGCACGGCCCGTTCGCGGTCGGCCTCTCCGGCGAGGACGCCGGCCTGTTCACCGCGGTCCGGCGACCGGCGTACGTCGACGGCGAGCCGGTCGACGTCGGCCAGGTGGGCGACGTGGAGTCGGTCGACGTCTCGGCGGTCACCGACCTCATCGCAGCCGGTCGCATCCCGGTGATCTCGACCGTCGCGCCGGACGCCGACGGGGTGCTGCACAACCTCAACGCGGACACCGCCGCCGCCGCGCTCGCGGTCGCGCTGGAGGCCCGCAAGCTGGTCGTGCTCACCGACGTGGCCGGCCTCTACGCCGACTGGCCGGACACCACGAGCCTGGTCTCCGAGATCGACGCGGACGACCTGGCGAAGCTGCTGCCCACCCTCGAGTCGGGGATGGTGCCCAAGATGGAGGCCTGCCTGCGGGCGGTGCGCGGGGGAGTGCCGGCCGCGCACGTCGTCGACGGCCGGGTCGCCCACTCGACGCTGCTCGAGGTGTTCACCTCGGAAGGGTTCGGAACGATGGTGAAGCCGTCATGAGCACGCTCGTACAGCGCTGGGGACAGTCCATGATGGACAACTACGGGACGCCTCCGCTGGCGCTGGTCTCCGGTTCCGGCGCCGTCGTGGTCGACGAGGACGGCCGGGAGTACGTCGACCTCGTGGGCGGCATCGCGGTGAACGCCCTCGGCCACGCGCACCCGGCCGTCGTGGCGGCCGTGTCGAAGCAGGTCGGCACGCTCGGGCACGTCTCCAACCTCTACGTCGCCGAACCGCCGGTGGCCCTGGCCGAGCTGCTGCTGGCGCTCGCCGGCCGGCCCGGTCGGGTCTTCTTCGCCAACTCCGGCGCCGAGGCGAACGAGGCCGCTTTCAAGCTCTCCCGACTCACCGGCCGCCACCACGTGGTCGCCACGGCGGGCGGGTTTCACGGCCGGACGATGGGCGCCCTGGCCCTGACCGGGCAGCCCGCCAAGGCCGACCCGTTCCGCCCGCTGCCCGGCGACGTCACCCACGTCACCTACGGCGACGTGGCCGCCCTGGAGGCGGCGGTCACCGACGCCACCGCCATGGTGATCCTGGAGCCGATCCAGGGCGAGAACGGCGTGGTCGTCCCCCCGGCCGGCTACCTGGCCGCCGCCCGGCGTATCACCGCCCGGCACGGCGCGCTGCTCGTGCTCGACGAGGTGCAGACCGGGATCGGGCGCACCGGCCACTGGTTCGCCCACCAGGCCGACGGCGTGGAGCCCGACGTCGTCACCCTGGCCAAGGGGCTCGGCGGCGGGCTGCCGCTGGGCGCCACCCTGGCGTTCGGCCGGGCGGCCGAGCTGCTCACGCCCGGCTCGCACGGCACCACGTTCGGCGGCAACCCGGTCAGCTGCGCGGCCGCCCTCGCGGTGGTGAGCACCATCGCCCACGAGGGGCTGCTCGACCACGTCAAGCGGGTCGGCGAGCGTCTGCGCCGGGGCATCGAGGCGCTGGGCCACCCGCTGGTCTCCGGCGTACGCGGCGCCGGCCTGCTGCTCGGCGTGGTGCTGGCCGCGCCCGTGGCGCCGGTGCTCGGCGAGGCGCTGCGCGAGGCCGGCTTCCTCGTGAACCCGGTGCAGCCGGGCGTGGTCCGGCTCGCCCCACCGCTGATCCTCACCTCCGACCAGGTCGACGCGTTCCTCGCGGCCCTCCCCGCCGCGCTGGACGCCACCGCGCCGGCCGCCGCCGGCACGACCACCGCCCCGACCACGACCACCATTCCCCGCGCCACCACCACCGCCCCGGAGACGACCGCATGACCCGCCACTTCCTGCGTGACGACGACCTCAGCCCCGCCGAGCAGGCGGCCGTGCTGGATCTCGCCGCCCGGATGAAGGCCGACCGGTTCGCGTACCGGCCGCTCGCCGGGCCGCGGTCGGTGGCGGTCCTCTTCGACAAGCAGAGCCTGCGCACCCGGATCTCCTTCGACGCCGGCATCGCCGAACTGGGCGGGCACCCGCTCGTCGTGGACACCCAGGTCACCCACTTCGGCCGGGGGGAGACCCTTTCCGACGCCGGCCGGGTGCTGTCCCGCTACGTCGCCGCGATCGTGCTGCGCACGCACGGCGACGACCGGATCGCCGAGGTCGCCGACGGGGCGACCGTGCCCGTGGTCAACGCGCTCACCGACGGCTTCCACCCCTGCCAGCTCCTCGCCGACCTGCTCACCGTCCGCGAGCGGTTCGGCGCCACGGCGGGGCGCACCCTCGCGTACGTCGGCGACGCGGCCAACAACATGGCCCACTCGTACCTGCTGGCCGGGGCGACCGCCGGGATGCACGTCCGGGTCGCCGGGCCGGCCGGCTTCGCGCCCGACCCCGCCGTCGTGGCCCGCGCCACCGAGATCGCCGCCGTCACGGGCGGGTCGGCCAGCGTGCTCACCGACCCGGCGGTCGCCGTGAAGAACGCCGACGTGGTCGCCACCGACACCTGGACGTCGATGGGGCAGGAGACCGACGGGCTCGACCGCATCACCCCGTTCCTGCCGTACCAGGTCAACGCCGACCTGCTCGCCCAGGCCGCGCCCGGCGCGATCGTGCTGCACTGCCTGCCCGCGCACCGCGGCGAGGAGATCACCGACGAGGTGCTCGACGGCCCGCGGAGCGCGGTGTTCGACCAGGCGGAGAATCGGCTGCACGCCCAGAAGGCGCTGCTCACGTTCCTCCTCGAGGCCGCGGCCGCGGCACCGGACGCGGCGGCGCCGGGCGCCACCGCGACCAGGGAGACCACATGACCGCCCCGCTGACCCGCGCCGCCCGCCACGCCCGCATCGTCGAGCTGATCCGGGACAAGGCCGTCCACTCGCAGACCGAGCTGGCCGACCTGCTCGCCGGTGACGGCATCCAGGTCACCCAGGCCACCCTCTCCCGGGACCTCAAGGAACTCGGCGCGGTGACCGTACGCGGCGGCGACGGGCGCGGCGTCTACCTGATCCCCGAGGACGGCCACCGGCCGCTGTTCGACGCGGAGTCCGCGCCGGCCCGGCTCGTCCGGCTGCTGCGCGAGCTGCTCAACGGGGTCGACTCCAGCGGCAACATCGCCGTGCTGCGTACCCCGCCGGGCGCAGCGCAGTACCTGGCCAGCGCGTTGGACCGAGCGGGCCTGCCCGAGGTCGTCGGCACGATCGCCGGCGACGACACCATCCTCGTCGTGGCCCGCGAGGCCGACGGCGGAGCCGCGCTCGGCGAGAAGCTCGCCGGCTGGGCACGCCGGGAAGAGAACGTTGAAGGGAGCACCACACCATGACCGAGCGGGTCGTCCTGGCGTACTCCGGAGGGCTGGACACCTCCGTCGCCATTCCCTACCTGGCCGAGCAGACCGGCGCCGAGGTGATCGCGGTCGCGGTCGACGTCGGCCAGGGCGGCGAGGACATGAACGTCATCCGGCAGCGCGCCCTGGACTGCGGCGCCGTGGAGTCCGAGGTGGTCGACGCGCGCGACGAGTTCGCCGCCGAGTACTGCCTGCCGGCGATCCGCGCGAACGCCCTCTACATGGACCGGTACCCGCTGGTGTCCGCGCTGTCCCGGCCGCTCATCGTGAAGCACCTGGTGACGGCCGCGAAGAAGCATGGCGGCACGATCGTCTCGCACGGGTGCACCGGCAAGGGCAACGACCAGGTCCGCTTCGAGGTGGGCCTGGGCGCCCTCGCCCCCGACCTGAAGATCATCGCGCCGGCCCGGGACTTCGCCTGGACCCGCGACAAGGCGATCGCGTTCGCCGAGGAGAAGGGCCTGCCGATCGACGTGTCGGCGAAGTCGCCGTACTCCATCGACCAGAACCTGTGGGGCCGCGCGGTGGAGACCGGCTTCCTGGAGGACATCTGGAACGGCCCCATCGAGGACCTGTACTCGTACACCAGCGACCCGGCGCAGGAGCGCGACGCCGACGAGGTCGTCATCACCTTCGACGCCGGTGTGCCGGTGGCCGTGGACGGTGAGACGGTCACCCCGTACCAGGCGATCCTGGAGCTGAACCGGCGTGCGGGGGCGCAGGGTGTCGGCCGGCTCGACATGGTCGAGGACCGCCTCGTGGGCATCAAGAGCCGCGAGGTGTACGAGGCGCCGGGCGCCATCGCGCTCATCACCGCACACCAGGAGCTGGAGGCGGTCACCGTCGAGCGGGACCTGGCCCGGTTCAAGCGCGGCGTCGACCAGCGCTGGGGCGAGCTGGTCTACGACGGCCTGTGGTTCTCGCCGCTGAAGCGGTCCCTGGACGCGTTCATCGACGACGCCCAGCGGTACGTCTCGGGCGAGGTGCGGCTGACCCTGCACGCCGGGCGGGCCACCGTCACGGGTCGCCGCTCCGAGGCCAGCCTCTACGACTTCGGCATGGCCACGTACGACACCGGCGACACCTTCGACCAGTCGCTCGCCAAGGGCTTCGTGCAGCTGTGGGGCCTGCCCAGCAAGATGGCCGCGGCCCGGGACTCCCGGCTGGGCGGCTGAGGCGTGATGCGTGCGAGCGCGAGGAGTGAGCGAGCGCAGCGAGTGAGCCCCGCAGTCGGGAGCGAGAGGTGAGCACTGCCACAATGGGTCCGGTGGACGACAAGAGCCTGACCGAGAACAGCGCCGCCACCAACCGGACGAGCCTGTGGGGCGGCCGGTTCGCCGGCGGCCCCGCGGAGGCCCTGGCCCGGCTGTCGGTGAGCGTGCAGTTCGACTGGCGGCTGGCGCCGTACGACATCGCCGGTTCCCGGGCGCACGCCCGGGTCCTGGCCGGCGCCGGCCTGCTGGACCCGGAGGAACTCGGGAAGATCCTCGCGGCGCTGGACGACCTGGAGGCGGCCTGCGCGTCCGGCCAGTTCCGTCCCACCGTCGACGACGAGGACGTGCACACCGCGCTGGAGCGCGGCCTGCTGGAACGGCTCGGCAGCCTCGGCGGCAAGCTGCGCGCCGGCCGCTCGCGCAACGACCAGGTTGCCACCGACCTGCGGCTCTACCTGCGCGACCACGCGCGGGGCGTCGCCGCCCGGCTCGTCGAACTGGCCGAGGCGCTGGTCGAGCAGGCCGAGCGGCACGTGGACACTGCCGCGCCGGGCATGACGCACCTCCAGCACGCCCAGCCGGTCACGTTCGGGCACTGGCTGCTGGCCCACGTCCAGCCGCTGCTGCGGGACCTGGAGCGGATGCGGGACTGGGACGAGCGGGCGGCCATCAGCCCGCTCGGCGCGGGCGCGCTGGCCGGCTCCGGCCTGCCGCTGGACCCGGTGGCCGTGTCGAAGGAACTGGGCTTCCGCACCTCGTTCGCCAACTCGATGGACGCGGTCGCCGACCGGGACTTCGTGGCGGAGTTCCTGTTCGTCACCGCGATGATCGGCGTGCACCTGTCTCGCCTCGGCGAGGAGGTGGTGCTCTGGACGTCCCAGGAGTTCGGCTGGGTGGAGCTGGACGACGCCTTCGCCACCGGCTCGTCGATCATGCCGCAGAAGAAGAACGCGGACATCGCCGAGCTGGCCCGGGGCAAGTCGGGCCGCCTCGTGGGCGGGCTCATGAGCGTGCTCACGATGCTCAAGGGCCTGCCCATGACGTACGACCGGGACATGCAGGAGGACAAGGAGCCGGCCTTCGACGCGGTCGACACCCTGGAACTGCTGCTGCCGGCGCTCGCGGGGATGATCTCCACGATGACGGTACGCGTCGACCGCCTGGTCGCCGCCGCCCCGGTGGGCTTCTCGCTGGCCACCGAGGTGGCCGACTGGCTGGTACGCAGGGGCGTGCCGTTCCGCGACGCGCACGAGATCACCGGCCGGCTCGTGGCGCTCTGCGTGGCCCGCGACTGCGCCCTCGACGAGGTGTCCGACGCCGACCTCGCCGCGGTCAGCGAACACCTCGACCCGTCGGTGCGCGACGTGCTGTCAGTCCGTTCGGCGCTCGCCGCGCGCACCACGCCCGGCTCCACGGGGCCCGGCCCGGTGGCCGACCAGCTCGCCGCGGCGGCGGACCGGCTGGCCGGCTGGCGGGAGTGGGCCGCCGAGCGGGTCGTACCCCGCTGACGCCGTACCCGCGCGACGCCTCACCGGCGTCGCGCGGGGCTCAGGCCGTCGGCCGCTCGCGCTTCGGCAGCTTCGCCACCACCGCGTCGTACGACCCGTCGACCGCCTCGGTCAACTCCTCGTCGTCGATCCCGCCGTCCAGCCGCAGGGTGTTCCACCCGGACCGTCCGATGTAGGGCATCACGCGGGCGTCGCCGGGATGGCGGTGCAGCCACTCGTCGGCCACCTCGCGGGTGGGCCCGCACTTCACCCCCACCGTGGGGGCGGAGTCGGCCGAGCCGAGGAACGCGAAGATGCGGCTGCCCACCTTGACCACCTCGTCGCCCTCCCACGGCTGGTCCAGCCAGGCGCCCGGCTTCGCCAGGCAGTACGCCCGCATCTCCTCGCGCCGCATCGCGCCCTCCCGTCGGTCGGTCTGCTGGACAGTCTGCCGCCATCCAGCGGTGGGCGTCGGTGCGACACCGCGCGGATCGCTCAGCCCGGAACGTGCTCGGGTGCGATCGGCGCCCGCGCCGGGTCAGCTTCCGGTGCGCGCGGTGAGCCGGTCGAAGCGTTGCCGGGCGGCCTGCGCGCTGCCCAGGCCGAGCCCGAAGGCGATCGCCTGCCAGGTCAGGCCCCGGGAGCGGGCCAGCGTCACCAGGCCCGCCTCCAGCGCGTCGAGTTCGGCGCGGACGTGCGGCACCAGGGTCAACGCGGCCGTGAGGTCGGCGTCGTCGACCGGGTCCTCGGCGTCGGCCAGCTCGGCGCCACCGGCCGCGAGGGCGGTCACGAGGGCGACGGCCTCCCAGGGGTCGAGCACGTACGGGTGGGCGTAGCGACGCCGGCGCTCGTCGGTGCCCGCGTGCCGCTCGCTGATCCGCTGGAGCGCGGCGTGGGTGCGGTGCGCCCGGGCCCGGGCCGCGTCGGGCGTGGTGAAGGTGTCCTCCTGCGTCATGCCCCCATCCCAACTCATCAACGTAGAGTTGTCAACGGAATGTTGAAGCCTCTCAAGGGGCTCGCCTATCCTCCTAGGACGGCTTACGGGTGGTGGTGTCGCTCGCGCCGGTCGCCCTTCCAAGATCGTGCTCGATCATCGAAGTAGTGGTGTCCCGACGCCGTCGAGGCCACTACTTCCGGGATCGAGCACGATCTTGGCGCGGGGCGCGGGGCGCGGGGCGCGGGGCGCGGGGCGCGGGGCGCGGGGCGCGGGGCGCGGGGCGCGGGGCGCGGGGCGCGGGGCGCGGGGCGCGGGGCGCGGGGCGCGGGGCGCGGGGCGCGGGGGTGGCCGTGCGGGTGGGGTGGGCGGGCCGCTGGGTACGGTCGGGGCATGGACGTGCTCCCGGGCGGTCGTGCCGCCGAACCGGGCCTGGCCGCGCTGGCCGGGCTGCTCGCCGGCCCGGTGGTGCCGGCCGCCCGCGGCCTGCTCGGCTGCCACCTCTCCGCCGGCGGGGTGACGGTGCGGATTACCGAGGTCGAGGCGTACGCGGGCACCGCCGGTGACCCCGCCTCCCACGCCCACCGGGGGCGCACCCCGCGCAACACCGTGATGTTCGGCCCGGCCGGGCACGCGTACGTCTACTTCACCTACGGCATGCACTGGTGCATGAACGTGGTCACCGGCCCGGACGGGGAGGCCTCGGCGGCGCTGCTGCGGGCCGGCGAGGTGGTCGACGGCCTCGACGTGGCCCGGGCCCGGCGCACCGCCGTACGCCGGGACGTGGATCTCGCGCGCGGGCCTGCCCGCCTCTGCGCGGCGCTCGGCATCGACAAGTCGGTGTACGGCCGCTACCTGCTCGGCGACGGGCCGGTCCGGTTGCGCCCGGCGCCCGTGCCGGTGCCGCCCTCGGCGGTGGCTGCCGGCCCGCGCGTGGGCGTGACCGGCGCGCACGACGTCCCCTGGCGGTTCTGGATCGAGGGCGACCCGACGGTGAGCGACTACCGGCGGCACACGCCCCGCAGCCGGCGCTGACCGCTCGGCCGGCGGCTTCCGCCGGCGCGTGGATGCCGTTCTGTCGGGGGGTGTGGCCATAATCACGCCGACGAAGCCCGAGGACGGAGGACGGCCGATGACCACGCTGCTCGCGATCGGCACCAGCAAGGGACTTTTCCTGGCCACCAGCAGGGACGGCCGGCGCAGCTGGCGGGTCGACGGCCCGCACTTCCCGATGACCGGCGTCTACGCCGTCGGCATCGACAAACGCCGGGCCGCCCCGCGGCTGCTCGCCAGCACGACCAGTTCGCACTTCGGGCCGAGCGTCGCCGTGAGCGACGACCTGGGGGCGTCCTGGCGGGAGCCGGAGCAGGCGCCGGTCGCGTTCCCGGCCGACACGGGGGTGAGCCTGGGCCGGGTGTGGCAGCTCACCCCGGCCGGCCCCGACCAGCCGGACGTCGTGTGGGCCGGCACGGAGCCGTCCGCGCTGTTCCGCTCGGAGGACGGCGGGGTCACCTACGAACTGGTGCGCGCCCTCTGGGAGCACCCGCACCGCACCGAGTGGGGCGCCGGCTTCGGTGGCCAGGCGGTGCACACGGTGCTGCCGCATCCGGCGGACGCCGACCGCATCCTGGTCGCCATGTCCACCGGCGGCGTCTACCGGTCCGACGACGGGGGCGCCTCCTGGGCGCCGGGCAACACGGGCATCCGCGCCTACTTCCTGCCCGACGAGTGGCCGGAGTTCGGTCAGTGCGTACACAAGGTGACCCGGGACGCGGGCGACCCGGACCGGCTCTACGCGCAGAACCACCGCGGCGTCTACCGGTCCGACGACGACGGCCGCACCTGGTCCTCGATCGCCGAGGGGCTGCCGAGCGACTTCGGCTTCCCGATCGTGACGCTGCCGGGGCGGCCCGGCACGGTGTTCACGTTCCCGCTCGCCGCCGACGGCGAGCGCTGGCCGGTGGGGCACCGATGCCGGGTCTACCGCTCGGCCGACGCCGGCAGCAGCTGGGAGGCGCTCGCCTCCGGCCTACCGGACGAGCCGTTCTTCCCGTCGGTGCTGCGCGACGCGATGTGCGCCGACGACGGCGATCCGGGCGGCGTCTACTTCGGCACCCGCTCCGGCGAGGTCTACGCCAGCCGGGACGAGGGCGACTCGTGGTCGCTGGTCGCCGCGCACCTGCCGGACGTGCTGTGCGTCCGTGCCGCGGAGGTCTGAGGTGGTCACCGTGCTGGTCCCGGGTCCGCTGCGCGGGGAGGCCGGCGGCGCGAGCCGGCTGAGCGTCCCCGCCGCTGGCTCGCTCCGTACGGTCCTCGACGGGCTGGCGGCGGCCTGGCCGCGGCTGGCGCGCCGGATCCGCGACGAGCGGGGCGAGCTGCGGCGGTACGTGAACGTCTACGTCGACGGGGAGGACTGCCGGCATCTGGGTGGCCTCGACGCCCCGGTGCGGGAGGGCGCCGAGGTGCAGGTCCTCCCGTCGGTCGCGGGCGGCTGACGAGGCGCGCCTGCGGTGGCTGACGGGCGTGGTCGCGGGCGGCCGACGAAGCCCGCCGGCGGCGGCTGACGAGGCGTCCGGCCCGGCGCCGCTCCGGCGGCCCGGGTCGCCCGTCCGGCGTGACGGCCACCACCCCGGAGACCTGTGCGTGCGGAATTATTGACTCGTCAAATATGTTGTCGGGTGCGTCCGGGTCCACCACGGTCCCGGCGATCAACCCGAGGAGTCGGTCATGCAGTTCGGAGTCTTCACCGTCGGCGACGTCACGGTCGACCCGACGAACGGTCGCGAGCCGACCGAGCATGAGCGGATCAAGGCGATGGTGGCCATCGCGCTGAAGGCCGAAGAGGTCGGCCTCGACGTCTTCGCCACGGGCGAGCACCACAACCCGCCGTTCGTGCCCTCGTCGCCGACGACCCTGCTCGGCT
Source organism: Micromonospora costi (assembly GCF_003626655.1). GTDB lineage: Bacteria > Actinomycetota > Actinomycetes > Mycobacteriales > Micromonosporaceae > Micromonospora > Micromonospora costi. The sequence goes on along the minus strand of NZ_RBAN01000001.1, from coordinate 40,619 downwards.
ACATCGCAGCGCGTACGGAGCGGTTGCTGCTCTCCACGTCCACCACGCTGATCACCACGAACGACCCGGTGAAGATCGCCGAGGACTACGCGATGCTCCAGCACCTGGCCGGCGGCCGGATCGACCTGATGATGGGGCGCGGCAACACCGGCCCGGTGTACCCCTGGTTCGGCCAGGACATCCGCAACGGCATCCCCCTGGCCATCGAGAACTACGACCTGCTGCGCCGGCTGTGGCGCGAGGACGTCGTGGACTGGAAGGGCCGCTTCCGCACCCCGCTGCAGTCCTTCACGTCCACGCCGCGGCCGCTGGACGGCGTCCCGCCGTTCGTGTGGCACGGCTCGATCCGCAGCCCCGAGATCGCCGAGCAGGCCGCCTACTACGGTGACGGCTTCTTCCACAACCACATCTTCTGGCCGAAGGAGCACACGCAGCGGATGGTCGGGCTCTACCGGCAGCGCTTCGAGCACTACGGCCACGGCTCCGCCGACCAGGCCATCGTCGGCCTCGGCGGGCAGGTGTTCATGCGGAAGAACTCGCAGGACGCGGTCCGGGAGTTCCGGCCGTACTTCGACAACGCCCCGGTCTACGGGCACGGGCCGTCGCTGGAGGAGTTCACCCGCGAGACGCCGCTGACCGTGGGCAGCCCGCAGCAGGTCATCGACCGCACCCTCACGTTCCGCGACTACGTGGGCGACTACCAGCGCCAGCTGTTCCTGATCGACCACGCCGGCCTGCCGTTGAAGACCGTGCTGGAGCAGCTCGACATCCTGGGTGAGGAGGTCGTCCCGGTGCTGCGCAAGGAGTTCGACTCGCTGCGTCCGGCGCACGTTCCGGAGGCGCCGACCCACGCCTCGCTGGTCGCCGCCGCGGGCGGCGCCAAGGACGCCACGATCCACGCCGTCGACGACGTGACGGGCAAGGCACCCGAGGCGGCCGCGCGATGACCAGCCGCACCCTGGCCGTGGTGTCGGCCGGTCTCAGCCAGCCCTCGTCCACCCGGCTGCTCGCCGACCAGCTCGCCGCGGCGACCCGCGACGAGCTGGCCGGTCGCGGCGAAGCCGTCGACACGCGTCTCGTCGACCTGCGCGAGCACGCGCACGACGTGGTGAACCACCTGCTCACCGGTTTCCCGTCGGAGTCGCTGCGCGCGGTGCTCGACACGGTCACCGGCGCGGACGGGCTCATCGCCGTGACGCCCATCTTCAACGCCTCGTACAACGGGCTGTTCAAGTCCTTCTTCGACCTGGTCGAGGCGGACGCCCTCACCGACCGGCCGGTGCTCATCGCGGCGACCGGCGGCACGGCCCGGCACTCGCTGGCGTTGGAGCATGCGGTACGGCCACTGTTCACGTACCTGCACGCGGTGGTGCTGCCCACGTCGGTGTTCGCGGCGCCCGAGGACTGGGCCAGCGGCACCGCCGACGGCGCCCTGCGGGCCCGGATCGAGCGGGCCGGCGCCGAGCTGGCCGAGCAGATGCACCGGCGGCCGCTGTCGACCGGGCCGGCCGACCCGTTCGCGTTGACCACCGACTTCGCGGACCTGCTCGGGCGCCGGGAGCCGTGAGCCCGACCCGACGACCCACCGCTGCGCGCGCCCGGCACTAACCCGCAGGGCCCGGCGCCGACCCGCCGGCCGGGCGACAACGCACCGGCCCGGCAGTGACCCGCCGGCCTCGACAACGACACACCGGCCCGGCGGCGACCCGCCGGGCCGGGCGCGTCAGTGCGCCTGCCCGTACGGGTGGGCGACCAGCACCGGGCACCGGGCGTGCTGCACGAGGGCCTGGCTCACCGAGCCGAGCAGCATGCCGGTGAAGCCGCCCCGGCCGCGGGTGCCGACCACCACCAGGGCCGCCTCCCCGCTCGCCTCGATCAGTGCCGGCGCGGGGGACGCGGCCCGGATCGCCCGGCCGGTGACGGTCAGGCCGGGCCGGCTGCCCCGGGCGGCGGCCACCGCGGTGCCCAGCAGCGCGTCCGGGTCGTCGCCGGGCGGCACGATAACGCTCGCCTCGCCCCGTCCGATCTCCTCGGGTGCGACGTGGACGAGCACCAGCTCGCCGCGCCGGCGTACGGCCTCGTCGGCGCCGTAGCCGACCGCCAGCTCGGCGGCCTCCGACCCGTCGACGCCCACCACCACGGGCCCGTCGGTGCGTACCGGTTGGTCGGCGGGCCGCACCACCAGGACGGGGCAGCGCGCGTGGGCGGCGACCTGCGTGCTGACCGAGCCGAGCAGCAGGCCGGCGAAGCCACCCAGGCCGCGGCTGCCCACCACCACCAGTTCCGCACGGTGCGACTCCTCGACGAGGGTGGCGCCCGGCCCACCGCGCACCTGGCGCACCTCGACCCGCAGCCCCGGCCAGCGGTCGACGAGGTCACCCGCCGTGTGGTCCAGCATCGTCCGCGCCGCCTCGGTCGGGGCCGGCACACCGAGGTCGTACGGGTTGATCGGCACGCCGTACCCGAGCGGGTGCAGGTATCCGTGCACCAGGTGCAGCGGGCGGTCCCGCAGCACGGCCTCGCGCGCCGCCTCGTCGGCGGCGGCCAGGCTCGCCGGGGATCCGTCCACCCCCACCACGACGGGTCGGTTCATGCAGCCCTCCCAGCGGTCGTTCAGGTCATTGTCGACGGGTCCACGCCCGGCCGTCGGCGTTTCCGCGCCCGGCGCGCCCCCGCGCACCGGGCCGCCGCGCCTCGCGCACCGGGCCGCCGCGCATCGCGCACCGGGCCGCCGCGCCGCCCGAGAGCCCGGGCGGCGCGGCCGCGGTCGTCAGGACCGGCCGGCGGTACGTGGGTGCCGGACGATCGCCACCGGCGCGTGCGCGTGGTGCAGGACCGCGTGGCTGACCGAGCCGAGCAGCAGCCCGCCCAGCGCCCCGCGCCCGTGCGCGCCCACGACCACCAGCTGCGCGTCACGGGCCTCGTCGACGAGGACCTGGGCGGGGGAGCCGTGCACGAGCCGGTGTCGGACCGGCACGTCCGGGTAGCGCTCGGCCCATCCGGCGACCGACTCGGCGAGCACCCGCTCCTCCTCGTCCGCGAGCACCTTCAGATCCTCCACCATCGGCAGCACGTCGCCGGGAAGAACCGCGACCGGGTCGAGCCAGGCGTGCACCGCCACCAGCGGAGCGTCCCGGCGGGACGCCTCCTCGAAGGCGAAGCCGACCGCCTCGACGGAGAGCGCGGAACCGTCCACGCCCACCACCACGGGCCCGTCGGCGCGGGCCTCGCCGCGGACGACCAGCACCGGGCACTCGGCGCGCGCGGACACCTGCACGGTGACCGAGCCGATCAGCAGGCCGGCGAAACCGCCCAGGCCGCGGTGCCCGAGCACCACCAGCGCGGCGTGGTGTGACTCGTCGATCAGCACGGGGGTGGCCGCGCCGTCGGCCACCGCGCCGGTGACCGGTACGTCCGGGGCGAGCTTGGTGGCCTCGGCGACCGCCTCGGCCACGAACTCCTCGGCCTGCTTGCGGAGGTCGTCGAGCGGCAGCGCGAACGGCGCGGTGCCGAACGCGGCCGCGGCGGTGAGCGGCGAGCTGAACGCGTGCACGACGCGCAGCGGGCGGTGCCGGTAACCGGCCTCCCGGGCGGCCACCCGTACCGCGTCCAGGGCGGCGGCGGAACCGTCCACTCCCACCACGACGGGGGCACCGGTGTTGATGGTCATGACTACCTCCTTCGTCCGGTTCCAGCCTTCCCCGCCGGCCTCCGGCCGGTCAGGGTCGCCAGTCCCGGATCCCGGGCCGTTCGTCCCGGATCACCGGGAGGCCCGTCATCCTCACGCGTGACGCGTCCGAGTCGCCGTGCTGTGCACGGCCGCGCGACCGTACCGCCGCAACCTGTACGCGTCGCCGGGGCGTCGCCCCGGTGTGACCCGGGTCCTGAGACGCGTCGGCCCCGTTTCGCCGACGTGGCGGTGTCCGGCGCGGTCGTACACCGCCACGGCGCCGGTCCGGCGGCTACCCGACCGGGTCGCCGGTCGCCGGCCGCCCGGCCCCCGCCGGGTCGACGCGGCGGCCGCCCACGACCAGCTCGTCCACCTCCAGACGGCCGATGCGCAGCTCGCGCACCACGGCCCGCCGGATCGCGAGGCGGCCGACGCAGAGCACTCCCACGGCCACGGCGCCACCGGCCACCGCGGACAGGGCCAGCGCCCCGACGGCCGTCGCGCCGAGCGCCCGGGCGCCGACGGCGAGCGCGCCGACGTGTGCGGCCGCGCTGCCCGGCCGGTGTGTGTTCCGTCGCATCGGCCCATTCTCCGCCGCACCGTCCGCGCGGCGCAGCCCGATCCGCCGCACCGTCCGCGCGGCGCAGCCCGATCGGCCGCAGGATCCGGGCGGCGCAGCCCGATCCGCCGCACCGTCCGCGCGGCGCAGCCCGGTCCGCCGCGGCGGAGCCGGCCCTCCGGTCGACCGTGCGCGAAGGGCGGGAGCGGCGACGCCGTGGGGACGGCGGCGTACCGGGTCGGCCTCCGCCACGCCGGCGACGGGCCGCACCCTGACCCCGCCGCCGGAGGGACGCCCCGACCGCGCCTGTCGTACGCCGGCCCTATCCTCTGCCGGTGACCCCTGACCTGCGCCTGCGTCCGGTGCGCGCCGACGACCTGCCGGAGTTCTACCGACACCAGCTCGACCCGGAGGCGATCCGGATGGCCGCGTTCACGGCCGACGACCCGGCCGACCGGCGGGCGTTCGCCGAGCACTGGCGGCGGGTGCTCACCGATCCGGAGATCGTCTCGCGGACGGTCACCGTCGACGGGCAGGTCGCCGGTCACGTGCTCGCCTTCCCGGTCGGGAAGCAGACCGAGGTGAGCTACTGGATCGACCGGGAGCTGTGGGGCCGGGGCTACGCGACCCGCGCGCTGGCCGCGCTGCTGCGCGAGCTGCCGCAGCGTCCGGTGCACGCCCGCGCCGCCAAGGACAATCTCGGCTCCCTCGCGGTGCTGCGCAAGTGCGGGTTCGTCGTTTGCGGCGAGGATCGCGGCTACGCGCCGGGCCGCGGCCGCGAGGTCGAGGAGTACGTGCTGGAGCTTCCCGACTGAGTCACCGCCGCCCCGGGCCGGACCGCCCGGCCACGCCCCACCGCTTGTGACGGGTAACGGACAGACGACCAGCCCGTCGTCGCCTTCCGCGCCACCCGGCCGGCGGGCAGGATCGGAAGGTGTTTCAGCGGGCCACCGGTGGTGGAGGAGCGGGCTTGAGCGGCAGCGACGAGACCATCGCGGTAGTGGTGGTCACCTACAACAGCGCACCGCTCCTCGCCGACCTGATCGCGTCGCTCGGGCCGGGGCTCGACGGGCTCGACTGGCACCTGGTCTGCGCCGACAACGCCTCGGCGGACGGCACCGTCGAGACCCTGCGGCGGTTGGCCCCCACCGCGACCATCGTGCGGATGGGACGGAACGCCGGCTACGCGGCGGGGATCAACGCCGGGGTGGCCGCCGCCGGCCCGCACGGCGCGGTGCTCGTCCTCAACCCGGACGTCCGGCTCGGCGCCGGCTGCGGCCGTGAACTGCTCGCGGCGTTGCGGACGCCGGGCACGGGAATCGCCGTGCCGCGCCTGGTCGACGGCGACGGCGGCCTGATCTTCACGATGCGCCGCGAGCCCAGCATCCTGCGCGTCCTCGGTGACGCACTGCTCGGCGCCGAGCGGGCGGGTCGCTACCCGGCGCTCGGCGAGGTGGTGACCGACCACACGCGCTATGCGAGCGGCGCGGTCACCGCGTGGGCGGAGGGTTCCACGCTGCTCGTGAGCGCCGAGTGCTGGCGCCGGTGTGCGCCGTGGGAGGAGTCGTTCTTCCTCTACTCGGAGGAGACCGACTTCGCCCTGCGGGCCCGGGACGCCGGGTTCGTCACCCGATTCACGCCGGCCGCCCGGGCCGTACACCTCGAGGGCGACTCGCGGCGCTCACCGGGCCTGTGGGCGTTGCTGACGCTCAACCGGGTGCGCCTCTACCGCCGCCGGCACGGCCGCCTCGCCACGGCCGGGTTCTGGGCGGCCCTGCTGCTGCGCGAGCTGAGCCGGGCGCTGCTGCGCAAGCGCCCGAGCCAGGCCGCGGTCCGCGCCCTCGTGAGCCCGGCCCGGTTGCGGGAGACGCCCGGCCCGCACAGCGTCCGTCCGGCCGCCTGACCGGGCCACCCGGTCAGCGCAGGCGTTTGGCGATCCCGACCGCCGCGAGCCGGGCCCGGCGGTAGCGGCTGGGCCGGGCCAGCACCTCGGCGCGCAGCGACGCCGGGGTGTCTCCCCGCCGGACGCTGAACCGTGGCTGGAGCCAGGCGCCGGGGCGCGCCGGCCGGCGGTCACTGGTGAACACCCGCGTGTAACCGAGGCGGCGGAGCGCGCCGAGCAGCCGACGGTCGTACCGGCCCAGCGGGCAGGCGGCGAGGTCGACGGGCGACCCGGCCGCCGCGGTCAGCCGTTCGCGGGCCACCACCAGCTCGTCGTGGACCGTCGCCGGGTCCATGGCGCGCCACGACCGGTGCGACATGCCGTGCGTGCCGATCGCCATCCCGTGCCGGCGCAGCTCCCGTACGCCGGCCGCGTCGAGGCTGCCCGGCTCGCCCAGACGACCGGCCAGCACGAAGAAGTCGGCCGTGAGGTTCCGGTCGACCAGGGCGGGAAGCCCGACGCTCAGGTCGGAGAGGTTGCCGTCGTCGAAGCTGATCCGTACGGCGGGCCACGCCGCCACCTCGTCGAGGATCGCGAGGAACGGGTCGCGGCCGACCCAGTACCGGTCCTCACCGGGTTCCAGGTCCCGCTCGGGCTCGCCGACCCCGTGGAAGCAGATGTTGATGAGGTGCCCGTCGGCCGTCATTTGCCCCTCAGGTGGCTGTTGCCGGCCGGGACACCCAACCCCGGTACGGCGGCGGGCACGACCCGGGAGGACTCGTCGCGTTCCCACGTGTGGCCGCCGCGGTCCGCGCGCCGAGCCCGCGACGCCGCGACCACGGTGATGAGGACGTAGCAGAAGGCGGCGGGCGCCAGCCAGGGACGGGGGACGACGACGTCCCGCAGCCAGGAGAGCCGCCGCGCCGGGCGTACGCCGGTGGGCGCCGCGCCAGCGGTCGACGCGGCGGTGGCCGCCGCGCGCATCGCCGCGTTGCCGGCGCGCACCCGCGTGAGGCGCTGGAGCAGGTCACCGAGGCGGCGTGGCGTGGCGACGACGGAGGTCGACCCGGTCACCTCCCGCTTCTCGTCGCGGTCGAAGAGGGAGTCGAGGAACAGGTCGTCGGCGACCAGGTCCGGAAAGCTCCCGAACCGCTCCCGGCCGGTGGCGGACACGGCGATCGCGCCCCGCCCGAACAGGCCGTCCCGGAAGGCGGGCAGGTGCCGGTGCACGGCGAAGTAGGCGCGTACGAGCGGTGGCCGACCGGTGAGGTCCAGCGCCCGGCGGGGGACCGCCGCGAGAGCCGCGGTCCCGCCGGCGACCGGGCGTACGGCGTCGGCGAGGAGCCGGAGGTCCGCCGTGGTGAGCACGACGTCGGCGTCCAGGTAGACGCGCGGGAAGCCGGCCGCGACCCGGTCTCCGGCGTTGAGGGCGGCCGGCTTGCTGGCGACGTCCAGCTCGACGACGCGTACCCCGGGTCGGCTGGCCGCGACCTGCGCGGTGGCGTCCGTGCACCCGTTGGCGACCACCGTGACGTCGAACTCGCCGTCCCTCGCGTCCGCCAGCAGGGTGTCCACGCAGCGTCCGATGACGCCGGCCTCGTCGTGGGCCGCGATCACGACGCTCGCGCGGCGTCCGGCCGTCTCGGCGGCCGGGGTGGTGGTCGCGCCCGGACCGTCCGCCTCGCCAGCGAGCGGCCGGGGCAGGCGCCGGGCCAGCAGGCGTCGCCACACGGACACGTACCGCTGCGCCTGGTGTCCCCAGGCGAGCGTCGTCGTGAAACGGTCCAGACCGACGTCGCGCATCCGGTCCCGTTCCGCGGGGTCGTCGAGCAGGTCGTCGAGGGCTGCGGCGAACTCGGCGGGCGACCCGGTGGCCAGGTAGCGGGCCGCCGCCCCGGCGGTCCGCCGGGTCTCGACGAGGTCGACCGCGACGACCGGGACGCCCCGCCCGAGGTACTCGACCGTCTTCGCCATCGTGGAGAGCTGGTTCATCCGGGTCGGCAGGTCCGGTTGGATCGCGATGGTGGCCGTACGCAGCAGCGCGTCGACCGCCGCGGCGTCGAGCCACCCGGCGAACTCGACGAGGTCGTTCAGGCCACGCTCGGCGGCGAGCTTGGTGAGCGCGGGCATGGTCTCGCCGTCGCCGGCCAGCACCATCCGCCAGTCCCTGCGGTCGCGCCGCTTCGCGAGATCCTCGGCGGCGAGCAGGGCCACCTCGACGTTGTCCTGCGGGCCGAAGACCCCGACGTAGGCGATCGTGTGACGGTGGTCGGTGGCCACGTCCGGGGCCGGCGTCGCGTCGCGCGAGATCTCCTCCGCCGCCGGGCCGTTCCGTACGACGGTGATCCGCTCCGCGGGCACTCCGCGGCGCAGCGCGTTCTCGCGGAACGACTCGTTCGTCGCGAAGACGGCGGTGGCGGTGCGGAGGGTGAGCCGTTCGAGCAGGACCAGCGTCCGGAAGACCCAGGTGTTGACGGAACCGCCGGACCGCGCGGCGTAGATCTCCGGGCAGAGATCGTGGTGGTCGAACACCCAGGGACGGCCGAGCGCCCGCCAGATCAACGCGAGCGGAAAATAAATGTCCGGAGGGTTGCAAACCTGCACCGCATGTGCCCGCCCTCGCAATAGCTCACCGAGCAGCCGTATCGCGATGCACAGGAACGACCAACCGAACTCCACGGCGAACGAGACGACACCCGAACCGTAGACGATCAGCGGATACGGCCTGAGTCGAGTGTTTCTGCTTCCCGGCAGTAAACGGAGGTTCCTGTCGCCTCGGGGCGCGATCACCGTCACGTCGAAGCCGTTCGCCTCCAGGCTGAGGCATTCACGGATGACGCGGCGGTCCCGCTCAGCGGGGAGATTGGCGACGAGGATGGTGACGTGCGGCCGGCCCTTCACAGTTCGGACCACTTCCTCTCGTCAGAAACGACGACGGCAGGAACACTGCCTGACTCACGGTTCAGGAGACAAGAGTGCCGCTCGGATCCTCAGTGTCAGCTTGTTTCCAGTTGGCCGTTCGGGGACAAATTCGTCGGGGATGGACGGTGGGTGGCCTCCGCATCGGCGTCCGTCGGTGGCCCGGACGGTTGGCGCGCAATCTCCGTTCCGGCCGGGTGACTGACCAATCAGTTGACGGAGTCGCGCCGTCAAGCCTTGGCAAATGACGGAAAGCCGGCAGTGTCAGGTGGCCGGGGCAATGACAGGATTGCGTCGCCGAGCAAAATGCCGACGCGTTGGCATGCGCAGCCGCAGGTGCACGAGGACGTGAGGATGGGGACGTAGATGCCGGTACGGGTTCTCCCCATCACGGCCGTCGAGCGGCAGGCCGCCGCGGAGTTCCTCCACGAACACCTCAACCGTCGGGTGCCGGCGGACGCGTGGGCCCGGGCCATGGTCGTCCCGTGGAAGGTCGACGCGCCCAACCACGGTTTCCTGCTGCTCGGTGACGAGGGCGTCGCCGGGGTCCACCTCGCGTTCTACTCCGAGCGGTGGATCGACGGCCGGCCGGAGCGGTTCTGCAACCTGGGCGCCTGGTGCGTGTTGCCGCAGTACCGGTTCCACGGCCTGCGGTTGGTCAAGGCGCTGCTGTCGCAGGAGGGCTACCACTTCACCGACCTGTCGCCGAGCGGGAACGTGGTGCCGCTCAACACCCGGCTCGGCTTCAGCTTCCTCGACACCGCCACGGCCCTCGTGCCCAACACCCCGTGGCCGAGCTGGCCCGGCCGGCCCCTCATCACCGACGACCCGGCCCGGATCGAGGCCACGCTGGGCCCCTCCGACCTCGCGATCTACCACGACCACAGGGACACCCCGGCGCGGCACCTGCTGCTCGTGCAGGGCGGCGAGCACTGCTACGTCGTGTTCCGCAAGGACCGCCGCAAGGGCCTTCCGGTCTTCGCGTCGATTTTGTACGTGAGCGACCGGCAGCTGTTCCGCCGGCTGGCCCGGCCCCTCGGCCGGCACCTGCTGCTCCGGCACGGCGCCCTCGCGACCCTCGCCGAGCTGCGGGTGGTCGGCGAGCGCCCGCCCGGCTCGGTCATGCTCGCCGCACCCCGCCGGAAGATGTTCCGCAGCGCGGGTCTCGACGCCGACCACATCGACTACCTCTACAGCGAGCTGACCTGTGTCAGCTGGTGAGACCGGTCCGACGAGAGAGGGCCCCGCGATGCGTACGGGACTGCACCACCTCCTGGCCGAGACCGCTCGGCGGCACGGCGGGTCACCCGCGCTCACCGCCCGGGACGTCACCCTCACCTACGCCGACCTCTGGCGGAACGTCGTCGGGGTCGCGGCCGGGCTGGCCCGGCTCGGCCTCCAGCGCGGCGAGCGGGTGGCCGTGTACGTCGACAAGCGGCTCGAAACCGTCGAGGCGGTCTTCGGCACCGCGGCGGCGGGGGGCGTCTTCGTCCCGGTCAATCCGTTGCTGCGTCCCCGGCAGGTGGCCCACATCCTCGCCGACTGCGCCGTCCGGGTGCTGGTCACCACGGCCGAGCGTCTCGACCTGGTACGCGACGAACTGGCCGAGGCCAAGTCGGTGGAGCACGTCGTCCTGATCGGAGCGGCACCGCGCACCACACCGGCGACCCGCTGCGCGGTCTCGTCCTGGGACGAGCTGGTCGCCCCGGGCGCCGACCCGCCGCGCCCGGAGGTCGTCGACGCCGACCCCGCCGCCATCCTCTACACCTCGGGCAGCACGGGACGACCCAAGGGGGTGGTGCTCTCGCACCGCAACCTGCTGGCCGGGGCCGAGAGCGTGAGCCACTACCTGGGCAACGGCCCGGACGACGTGATCCTCGCGGCGCTGCCGTTGAGCTTCGACGCCGGGTTCAGTCAACTGACCACCGGGTTCGGGGTGGGTGCGCACGTGGTGCTGCACAACCACCTGCTCCCGGCCGACGTGGTGAAGACCTGCGCGAGGCACGGCGTCACCGGGCTGACCGGCGTGCCGCCGCTGTGGCTGCAACTCGCCGAGCAGCGGTGGCCCGAGGAGGCGACCCGGCGCATGCGCTACATCGCCAACACGGGCGGCCGCATGCCGAGGGCGACGCTCGACCGGCTGCGGCAGATCTTCCCCACGGCCGAGCCGTACCTCATGTACGGGCTCACCGAGGCGTTCCGGTCCACGTACCTCGATCCCGCCGAGGTCGACCGGCGGCCCGACTCGATCGGGAAGGCCATTCCCAACGTGGAGATCCTCGTGGTCCGGCCCGACGGAAGGCTCGCCGATCCGGGGGAGGAGGGCGAGTTGGTGCACCGCGGGCCCCTCGTCGCCATGGGGTACTGGAACGACCCGGAACGCACGGCGGAACGCTTCCGCCCGGTACCCGGCGGTGAGGGGGCGCTGCGTCCCGAGATCGCGGTCTGGTCGGGCGACGTCGTCACCCGCGACGCGGAGGGTTTCCTGTACTTCGTGGGGCGCACCGACGAGATGATCAAAACCTCGGGTTACCGGGTCAGCCCCGCCGAGATCGAGGAGGTCGCGTACGAGACCGGCCTGGTGGGGGACGCCGTGGCAGTGGGCGTCGACGACCCGCGCCTCGGGCAGCACGTGGTGCTCGTCGTGAGCCCGGCCGGCGGCGGTGAGGTCAGCGAGACCGCGCTGCGGGCCGAGCTGAAGAAGCGGCTGCCGCTCTACATGGTGCCCAGGCGGATCGTCCGGCGCGGCACGCTGCCGAGGACCCCGAACGGGAAGTTCGACCGCACCCTCATCCGCGAGGAGGTGACGAGGTGACCCATCCCGCCCTGGCCGCCTTCGAGGGCCGTTCCGGCGCCCTCGTCGTCGGTGGCATGCCCGTCGACCGGCTCGCCGCGCGCGTCGGGAGCACGCCGTTCTTCGCGTACGACCGGGCGATGCTGACCCGCCGGATCCAACTGCTGCGCGACACGCTGCCGGCCGGCGTGAGCATCAGCTACGCGGTGAAGGCGAACCCGATGCCGGCCGTCGTCCAGCATCTCAGCGGCCTGGTCGACGCCTTCGACGTCGCGTCCGGGCTGGAGCTGCGCACGGCCCTGGACACGCCCATGCCGGCGGCCCGGGTGAGCTTCGCGGGCCCCGGCAAGACCGACGCCGAGCTGGCTCAGGCGGTCGCCGCGGGCGTGACCATCGAGATGGAGTCCGAGACCGAGGCGGAGCGGGTCGTGGCCGCCGGACGCCGGCTCGGCATCCGGCCGCGCGTCGCGGTACGGATCAACCCCGACTTCACCGTCAAGGGATCGGGCATGCGGCTGGGCGGCGGCCCGCAGCAGTTCGGGATCGACGCGGAGCGGGTGCCGGCGCTGCTCAAGGAACTGGTCCACGCCGACGTCGACTTCCTGGGCTTCCACGTGTTCGCGGGGTCACAGAACCTGCGCGCCGAGAGCATCTGCGAGGCCCAGCGGCAGACGGTCGAGCTGATGATGCGGCTGGCCGACGAGTCGCCGCTGCCCGTCCGCTACCTCAACGTCGGCGGCGGCTTCGGCATCCCCTACTTCCCGAAGGACGAGCCGCTGGACCTCGCGGCCGTGGCGGCCAACCTGCGCGCCCTGGTCGAGGGGTCGATCCGGCCGGCGCTGCCCGACGCCCGGGTCGTCGTCGAACTCGGCCGCTTCATCGTGGGCGAGTGCGGTGTCTACGTCACCCGGGTGGTGGACCGGAAGGAGTCCCGCGGCCGGACGTACCTCGTCGTGGACGGCGGCCTGCACCACCAGCTGGCCGCCTCGGGCAACTTCGGCCAGGTGATCCGCCGCAACTACCCCCTGGCCATCGGCAACCGGTGGGCCGAGGAGGCGCGGGAGACGGTGACCGTGGTCGGTTGCCTGTGCACCCCGCTCGACCTGCTCGGCGACAACGTCACCCTGCCACCCGCCGAGATCGGTGACCTCGTCGTGATCTTCCAGGCCGGCGCGTACGGCCTGACCGCCAGTCCCACCGCGTTCCTCGGTCACCCGGCGCCCGCCGAGGTGCTCGTCTGAGTTCGGCTCGTCTCAAGGGGAGAAATGGACACCAGCACCAGCAGCAGCGTCTTCGACGAGGTGAAGTCCGTGGTCGTGGCGACGCTCGGCATCGAGGACCGCGCCGACACGCTCGACGCGTCCACCGTGCTCCTGGGCGACCTGCCCGAACTCGACTCGATGGCCGTGGTCGAGCTCGTCGTCGCGTTGGAGCAGCGGTTCGACATCGAGATCGACGGCGAGGACGTCACCGCGGAACTCTTCGAGACGCTCGGCGGTCTCGCCGATCACGTCGCCGCGAAACTCCGCTGACCGGGCCGACGGGCCGGTGCCGCGTCAGGGCCTGATCTCGGCACCCTCACCGGTGACGTTGCCGCTCCACTCCAGGAACGCGCCGGGCACGGCGTTGGACGTGGACACCGGCCACTCGTCGTACCCCGTGATGATGTTCCCCGTCACCCGGTAGGTGGCGGACTCGTGCAGGCGGAGGGTGTAGACCCCGCCCGCCAGCCAGTTGTCCCGGATCGCCAGCTCGCCGCGCGAGTCGTCGGCGATGAAGATGGCGGCGGTGCCCAGGATGCCCGGTGCGTTGACGGGCCGCGAGTCGATGTTGGAGCGGATGATCTCGCCGCCCGCGCCCGCCCGGTACGCCTGGACGCCGTCGTTGTGGTCCTCCGCGCTGCCCTGCCGCACCCGCACGTACGACTCGACGATCGACGTGTCGTACAGCCGGACCCCGTCGCTGCCGTTGATCAGCTGGCAGCGGTAGGCCGTCACGTGCCCGCCGACGGCGTAGTCGTGGCCGGGGGCGTCCACCGTGGACCAGCGCAGGGTCAACCGTGTCCCGCTCGTCTCGACCTGCGCGTCGATGCGGGCGGCGGTCAGCGTGACGGCCCGGTCCACGACGAGACCGCCCTTGAGCCACACGCACGTGGCGTTGCCCAGCCGGCTGGCCCGGACCCTGCTCGCGTACACCTTCATCGTGGCGTCCGTGCAGCGCTGGCCGTTCGGGCCGGTCCAGGCGCGGTAGCCGGTGTTCGCGGCGTTGATGTCCCGGCCGTGCAGCCCCGACGTCGGTGGCGGCTTCGAGGTCGCGGTCCCCGCCGGTGTCGCGGTCGACGGGCGTGGCCGGGCGCTGGCCGACGGGGTCGACGACGTCCCCGACGGGACGGGCTTCGGTGTGCCGGCGGTCGGTGAGCCGCCGCAGGTGGCCGGCCCCTGCGTGCCCGGGCCGGGCGTGCAGCCCTGGGCCGCCACAGGTGCGCCGGGCTCGTCCGCGACGGGGGTGGCGGTGTCCCCGCGCGACCGGAGGATCAGCACGGTCGCCGCCGCGGCCAGGACGACCAGGCCGAGGAGAAGGGAGATGGTCACCCGACCGCGGGTGCGCCGGCTTCCAGCGTGTGACGTGGACATGGTCCTCCTGTCGCCCCAGCCCGCGCCGTCGCGCGGGCCGCGGCCCCTACTCAGACGGGCAGGCCGATCGCCCTGCCGACGAGTTCGGCCCGCCGGTGCCAGGAATGCTCGGCCGCGAACCGGCGCCGCCGACTGGTCAGCTCCGGGGTCCGCGCGTCCGCGGCGGCCCGCCGGACGGCGGCGCCGAACTCGCCGGCCGCGGCCACCCGGATGAGGTCGGTGTCGAGCCAACGCACGGCGGGCAGGTCGGTGCTCACCACCGGTCGGCCCGCCGCGAGATACTCGAGCGTCTTGAGCGGGAACGACGCCCGGTTGAACGCGCTGTCGACGTACGGGGTGAGGCCGACGTCGATGACGCGCAGGTACGAGGGCAGGTCGGCGAACGGGCGGTGCCCCACGTGCCGGACCCGCGGATGGGCCAGCAGCCGGGCGAACCGTACGGGCTCCCACTGCGGGTCGACCGTGCCCACGAGCAGCAGCGAGCAGCCAGCGGCGACGACCTCCTCGAGGAGGCCGACGTCGATCCGGCCGGAGAGGTGCCCGACCACGCCCGCGACGGGCGCGGGCAGGTCGACGTCGGGTGGCCGGGGCGCCGCGTCGACGTCGGCGTAGGCCGCGCTCAGCACACCACCGGGCACCAGCACGGGGTCGGCGCCGAGGCCCCGCCACTTGTCGGCGAGGACGGGGGAGACGGTGACGACGAGGTCGGCGCGGGCCAGTGCGTTCGCCTCCTCCCGGGCGATCTCGGCGGCAGCCACGTCCATGAGCTCCGCGCCGGCGAGGTAGTCGTCGGTCACGTAGAGCACGTCGCGCACCTCGTCGCCCCACCGACCGAGCAGGTCACCCGCGGAGAACGACAGCGCCGCGACCGGACGGATCCGCCGCGCCCGCAGCGCCCAGCGGATCTGGGCGCGCACGAGGAGCGGCGTGAGACGGCGGATGCCGCGCCGGGTGTGGAACGGGGGAGCGACCGTCACGAGCCTCGTCACGCGGGGCGCCACGTCGATCAGCCGCGGCACCACCCGACGCGGCTCACCGAACCGGTTCGCCGCCGGTGTGGCCACCGAGGTGGGCGGGTCGACCCAGAGGACCCGCGCGAACGGCGTGAGGTGGGTGGCGATGTGCCGGTCGGTACGCGCCGTGCCCGTCCACCTGTTGACGGCGAGGACCAGCAGCCACGGCAGATCGCGGTCGTCGGCGCCGGTCATCGCTTGAACCACGCCCAGCGGCGGACCCGGCCGTGGCGCGCCACGACGCCGAGCGCGCGGCCCGCGAGGCCACGGTCGCGCAGCCCGCTCAACAGCAGCGCGGCGAGACGGCCCCGGTCGAACGTCGGTGCGCGGCCGGGCTCCCCGCCGTCGGCCTCGCCGGCGAAGCCGTCGTGGCACAGGACGATCTCGCCCGGCCCGGCCTGCCGGAGGCCGTCCTCCGCGAGCACCGGCTCCGGGAGTTCGCGCCAGTCGCCGACCGTCGGGCCCCAGGCGACGGGGGTCAGCCCGGCGCGCCGGATCTCGACCCAGTGCCGGGGCAGCAGGGCGCCGTACGGCGCCCGGAACCAGGTGACCGGCCGGCCGGTCCGCTGTTCGAGTTCCGCGCGGGCGTCGCGGGTGCGTCGCCCGGCCTCCTCGGGACCGAGCCGGGTCAGCCGGGTGTGGTCGAACCCGTGCAGGGCGACCTCGTGCCCGGCGGCCAGGATCTCGTCGAGCAGCGACGGGTGGCGGCGTACCCGCTTCACCAGCACGAAGAACGTCGCCGTCGCGCCGAAGTCGGCGAGCGCCCGCAGCACCGCCGGGGTGCCCACCGGGTCCGGTCCGTCGTCGTAGGTGAGCACGATCTCGGGCTGGGCCGTGTCGACCCTCCGGACCGTGCCCACCGGGCTGGTGGACCAGCGGCCCGCGGCCCGCACCGCTCTGCTCGCGGCTGTGGTCGCCTGCATGTCACGTCCCTCCGCGCCTACGCACCGAGCGTGCCCGCGATCGCGTCCACGGTGTCCCGCGCGGCGCGGTCCCAGGAGAACCGGGCGACCAGGTCGGGTATGTCCGCGCGGCAGGCCGCGTACAGGTCGTCGTCCACCAGCACCCCCGCGATGAGCCGGGCCAGTTCCTCCGGGTCGTCCTTGCTGAGCAGGGCGCCGTTGCGGCCCGGTCGGATCATCTCGGGCATGGCGAAGTCGTCCCGGCCGACGCACGGCAGGCCCCGCGACAGCGCCTCGAGGAAGACGAAGCCGAAGCCCTCCACGCGAGTGGGCAGGACGAACAGGTCGTGCTCGTCGTACAGGGACGCGACCTCGGCCAGCGGCAACGGGCCGAGGAACGTGACGCCGTCGGGGACGTCGCCGTCCCCGGGCCAGTCCGGCGGGCCCACGATGGTGGCGGTGATGCCCGGGTCCACCTCCCGGCGGAGGATCGACAGCGCCGCCAGCACCAGGTCGCCGCCCTTGGCCCGGAAGTTCCGGCCCACGAAGAGGAGCCGGCGCCGCGGCGCGGGCCGCACCGGCGCGGGACGGGCCCACCGGACGTCGTCCTCCACATGCAGGCCCGGGTGCACCACGTGGACCTTCTCGGCGGGCAGGCCGGAGAGCTGCACCAGGCTGCGCGCGAGCCAGTGGCTCATGGTCAGGATCCCCGCGGCCCGGTCGTAGATCTCCCGCTGGCGCTCCTGACGCCGGCGCAGGGTGCTCGTCGACGTCTTGCGGAAGATCGGCCGGCCGCCGGCCCGCATCTTGAGCAGCGCGTCCCAGCTCATGTCCTGGTAGAGGAAGTACGGCCGGTCGATCGCCGCGAGATCCTGGATTTCGAGTACGGCGTCGCACGCGAGGCGTCGCGAGGCGCGGGTGATCACCCTCCGGCAGTACTCGTCGGTGATCCTCGACTCGTCCCAGGACGAGCGCAGGCGGCCGTCGTGCCAGCGCGGGTGCAGGCCACGCAGCACCATTCTGGTCATGGGCGGGATCTCCACTCCCACGTCGACCACCGACGTCCGGGTGCGCAGCGCGGCGCGGAGCTGCCACGGGGTGCGGGACCAGGTCTGCGCGGGCACGGGATCCCAGAGGCACGCAAATCCGATTTGCATGTGCACCGTCTCTCGTCATGGCGCGCCAGCTTCGGCGCAACGCTGCCTCGGGCCCGGTCGGCGCGCAATCCCTGTGTCATTTTCGCGACCGTGCCGGGCAAAGGGGTATCCCATTGGCGGATCGACCGGTCCGAACGGCTGATCCGCGATTGGCCGCCGTAGGGATCGCAGCGGCCCGCCGCGTCCGTTCGATGTGGCCGATCCGTCGGCGCGGGCCGGAAAAAGTGCTGGTCCGGGGGCGCGTCGGGCCGGGCGCGCCACCGGGATCGGGCCGGACATTCGACGCCGCGCCACGCGGAAACCGGCCGCGAGGCGCGCTGGAATGGGCTTCTTGGCAAGCCGTGCGCGGGCGGCCTATCATGCGGCAGAACGCGCGCCGCAAGCCCTTCTCGCCCCTCTCACGAATGGTCTGGTCGTGCACCGGACCGCCGCCTCGAATTCTCAGCAGATCAAGACGGATTTCTGTCTCTCGCCTGGATTCTGGACGAATGGTTGCGTAGTGAGTTCGCCGGAGGCGCGGCACACCGAGCGAGGCACCTTGTGGAGGGCGCATGGACCTGTGGGACGTAGCCAAGCTGTTGTGGAGACGCCGCTGGGTCTCCCTGCCCCTGGTGCTGTTGACCGTCGCCATGGCCTCCTACGTGGCGATCGCCATGGACCCGGACTACAAGTCGACCGGCCACGTCACCCTCCTGCCGCCCACCGAGACCAAGCCGGAGCGGCCCACCGGCCCCTCGACGGTGAGCCCCTGGAACGTGTGGTCCCTGTCGGACGCGCTCGTCATCTACACCGGCCGCGCGGACATCAAGAAGGAGTTCGCCGAGGCCGGCCTGTCGGAGGAGTGGACGACCTCGGTGACGGGCAGCAATCTGCCCATCATCGAGATCGAGGTCGTGGCGTCCGGCCCGACCGTCGCCAACGCCACGCTGAGCCGCCTGGTCGACGTCCTCACGAACCAGCTCGCCGAGCTGCAGGCGCCGTACGGCACGCGGGTCCAGGAATCCATCACCGCGAAGGTCCTCGACGTGGGCCAGAACGGGGAGCTGGTCACGTCGAGCGTGAAGCGGGCCGTCATCGTCGTCCTGGCGGTCGGCTTCGTCGTCACGGCCGCGGCGAGCATCTGGGTCGACGCGATCGTCCGCCGGCGGCGGGCCCGTCGCGCCGAACAGGAGGAACCCGACGAGCCGACGCCCGCCCCGCCGCCGCCCGCGCCCGTCGGTCGGTCCGCTCCCGGGGACGCGGTGTCGGCCGACCGTCCGGTACCGGCGGTGCCGACCGCGGGCCTGTGGGCGCCCGGCCAGCCCTACCCGCGCCGCGAGTCGCTCGAACCGACGATCATCATGCGCCGGCCACCCGCGTCCGGCGGGCCCGAGCGGCGGCCACCCGCGTCCGGCGGGCCCGAGCGCCGGCCGGACGCGTCGACCGGCCGCCCACAGGACGTGGCGAAGCCCGCGGTCTCGTCGCCGTACCGGAACCCGAACCCGGGGACCATGAGGGACGGATACCGGCCGCGAGCGGACGAGTCTTGACCCTCTCGCCGTCGGTCGACCTGGATCCCGCCCTCGTCGACCCCCGCACCTACGCGACCAGGCGACGGCGCCACCTGGTCGACACGCCCTACCTGCTCAGCCTGGTGGCCGTCTTCGCCTGTGTCATCCCGGCCGGGCAGATCGTCCCCCAGCTGACGGATCTCGGCCGGCCGACCACCCTGGTGGCGTTGCTGCTCGCGGTCATGTGGGCGGTGTCCCGGCTGCACCCCCGGATGACCACCCGGGGGCCGCAGCCGATGCGCTGGGTGGTCATGTTCTACGTGGTGGCGGTGCTGCTGTCGTACGTCGCCGGGCTCGCCCGGGGAATGCCCACGATCGAGGCCAACGGCGCCGACCGCGCGCTGCTGGCCACCGCGGCCCTGGTCGGTCCGATGCTGGCGTTCGCCGACGGCGTGCCGAACCGCAGCCGTCTCGACGCGGTGCTACGGGCCCTCGTCTACTCCGCCGCGATCATGGCGTTGATCGCGATCGTCCAGTCGAGCCTGCGCTTCGACCTCCTCCACTACATCAAGATTCCCGGCCTGAGCAGCCGCGACTACGGCACGGGCGTCCCCGGTGACGAGTCGGCGCGCGACGGGGTGGCGAGCACGGCCACCCACTACATCGAATTCGGCACGATCATGGCGATGACGCTGCCGTTCGCCGTGCACGTGGCGCGTTTCTCCGGAACGCGGACGCAGAGGCAGCTCGGCGCGGTCTCGGCCGCGCTCATCTTCATGTCGATCCCGATGGCGGTGTCGCGCACCGCCATTCTCGCGCTCGCCATCGTGCTGCTCGTGATGATTCCCTCGCTCACCTGGCGCATGCGGTTCAACCTCGGCGTGCCGATGCTCGCGCTCGTCATGCTGTTGTTCGTCGTCCGCCCGGGCCTGCTCGGTTCCGTCCGGAGCCTGTTCACGAGCTGGGGGCACGACGACAGCATCAAGGGCCGCACGGACGACTACAGCATCGTGGGGTACCTGTTCAGCCAGCGGCCGTGGCTGGGACGCGGCCAGGGGACCTTCATCCCGACGCAGTACATCTTCCTCGACAACCAGTGGCTCGGGCACGCGATCAGCGGTGGCATCGTCGGCGTCGCCGCGCTCGTCGCCCTGCACGTGACGGCCATCGTGCTCGCCGCCGTCGCCATGCGCCGGTCCTCCGCGGTCGCGGACCGGAGTCTGTGCGCCTGCCTCATCACGGTGCAGCTGGTCGCCATCGCCGTCGAGTACACCTTCGACGCCCTGGCCTTCACCACGTTCGTCGCGGTGTTCTCGCTGCTGACCGGCTGTGCCGGCGCGGCGTGGCGACTGCTGCACCGGGAGCGGGACATCCGCACCGTGGCCGTCGGCCGGGCCGAGTGACATGGCGCCGCCGTCCGTCCACGCCGTACCTCGGGGGCGGAATGTGGTGCGGCGCCTGGCTGAATTGCCGACCGACCTGACCCGGGAGGGTGCGGGCCTGACATGTCGGGTGCGGGGCCTTCCCCCTTCGGCCGGTCGCCCTCAATCGTTCGCCCCGACCGCGGCCGAAGGGATGAGAAAAGTCCCGTCGATTGTCCGCGGCAATGCACCGCACCGGATTTTGTGGGCGGCGCACGACTGGCACAGCATTGGATTCTGAAGCGTCGTCTTTCGCGTCGCCGAGATCTGGTCAGCCGCCGTGGTTCTTCGCCAGGAGAGAGAGACCGCCGATGAGCAGGGAAGGAACCACATCCACGGGACCACGTCGGTGGAACCTGGCACGCGTGCTGCCGGTCGTCGGGCGGGCGGTGCGGCGCGGCAGACCGGCCGTCGCGATCGGCGCGGCGGTGGTCCTCGCGCTCGGCGTCGCCGTCGTGGCGGTCGTGGCCGAGACTCCCGCCCGGGCCGACGCGTGCACCCCGATGACGAACCCGGTGGCCTGCGAGAACACCAAGCCCGGGTCGCCACCGTCGGAGTGGGACATCGAGGACGAGGGTGACCCCTCGATCCAGGGCTTCGGCACCGACATCAGCGTCAACGCCGGCGGGGCGATCAGTTTCAAGATCAAGACCACGGCGTCGAACTACCGGATCGACATCTACCGCCTCGGCTACTACGCCGGCAACGGGGCGCGCAAGGTGGCGACCGTGAACCCGTCCGTGGCGCTGCCGCAGACCCAGCCGGCCTGCATCACGAGCCAGGCGACGGAGATCTACGACTGCGGGAACTGGAAGGTCTCGGCGTCGTGGACGGTGCCTACCGACGCGGTGTCCGGCGTCTACATCGCACGGCCCACCCGGGCCGACACCGGCGGCGCGAGCCACATCGCCTTCGTGGTCCGCAACGACGCGAGCACGTCCGACCTGTTCTTCCAGACGTCGGACACCACCTGGCAGGCGTACAACCTGTACGGCGGCGCCAACTTCTACCACGGCAACGCCAACGGGCGGGCGTACAAGATCAGCTACAACCGACCGTTCAGCACCCGGGGCAACAGCGGCCGCGACTGGCTGTTCAGCAACGAGGTGCCGATGCTCCGCTTCCTCGAACGCAACGGCTACGACGTCAGCTACACCACGGGCGTCGACTCCGACCGCCGCGGCAACCTCATCAGGAACCACCGGGTCTTCCTGTCGGTCGGCCACGACGAGTACTGGTCCGGCACGCAGCGGGCCAACGTCGAGGCCGCGCGTGACGCCGGTGTGAACCTGGCCTTCTTCAGCGGCAACGAGGTCTACTGGAAGACCCGGTGGGAGGCGAGCGTCGACGGCACCGGCACCCCGTACCGCACACTGGTGTCGTACAAGGAGACCTGGGACGACGCCAAGATCGACCCGAACGCCGCATGGACCGGCACGTGGCGCGACCCGCGCTTCTCGCCGCCGTCGGACGGCAACCGGCCGGAGAACGCGCTGACCGGTACGGCCTACATGGCGAACTCGGTCGACCTGGCGCTCAAGGTGCCCGCCGAGCAGGGCCGGCTGCGCTTCTGGCGCGGCACCGGCCTCGCCTCGACCCCCGCCGGCCAGACGGTGACCCTGGCACCGCACATCGTCGGCTACGAGTCGGACGAGGACCTCGACAACGGCTTCCGCCCGCAGGGCCTGATCCGCCTGTCGACCACGGTCGGCCCGACCTCGGAGTACCTGCGGGACTTCGGGTCGACGGTCACGCCGGGCACGACGACCCACCACCTGACGCTGTACCGGGCGCCCAGCGGCGCGCTCGTGTTCTCCGCCGGCACCATCCAGTGGGCGTGGGGCCTGGACGACTACCACGACGGCACCGAGACGACCGCCGACGCGCGGATGCAGCAGGCCACGCTGAACCTGTTCGCGGACATGGGCGCCCAGCCGGCGACCCGCATGCCGTCGCTCGCGGCCGCGAGCGCGACGACGGACCACACCGCGCCGACGGTGACCATCTCGTCGCCGGCCGCCGGGGCGTCGCTCGCCAAGGGCTCGCGGGTGACGATCACCGGCACCGCGTCGGACGCCGGCGGTGTGGTCGCGGGAGTCGAGGTCTCCACCGACGGCGGGGGCAGCTGGCATCCCGCCACCGGCACCACCTCCTGGTCGTACGCGTTCTACGCGCACGGCACGAGCACCCACGCCGTGCAGGTGCGGGCGGTCGACGACTCGGCGAACATCGGCGCCCCGGCCACCCGGTCGTTCGCGTTGACGGGCACCAGCACGATCTTCGGGCAGCGCGTCCCGGTGACCACGTCGACCGACGACTCCTCCGGCATCGAACTCGGGGTGCGGTTCAAGGCGTCGGTGGACGGGTTCGTGACGGGCGTCCGCTTCTACAAGGGAACCGGGAACACGGGCACCCACACCGGCTCCCTGTGGACCGCCGGCGGATCGCGCCTCGCGACCGCGACGTTCACCGACGAGACGGCCAGCGGCTGGCAGAGCGTGACGTTCGCGCAGCCGGTCGCGATCACCACGAACACCGTGTACGTCGCCTCGTACTACGCCCCGAACGGGCACTACGCGGGTGACCAGTGGGCCCTGTCCCAGTCGGATGTCGTCGAGTCGCCGCTCACGGCGCTGCGCGGCCCCGGGAACGGCGGCAACGGCACGTACCGCGACGGCCCCGGCTTCCCCGGGGACGGCTTCCGCGACACCAACTACTTCGTGGACGTCATGTTCACGGCCAGCGCGGACGCGGCGCCCATGGTGGTGGCGACCACGCCCCTGGCCGATGCCACCGACGTGGCCGTCACCACCAAGCCCGCGGCGGTCTTCTCGAAGGAGATCGACCCGGCCACCCTGGTGTTCACGGTGACGCCCGCCGGCGGCACGCCCACGCCCGGCACGGTCACCTACCAGAACGCCACCCGCACCGCGACGTTCACGCCGTCGGCGCCGCTGCTGCCGGAGACGACGTACACCGTCGGCGTCCGGGCCAGCGACACGTCGGGCCACGCGATGCCCGCCGCACGCACCTGGACGTTCGTGACGCAGCTGGATCCGTCGGTGCTCGGGCTGTTCCCGTACGGCGCGGTGCCCACGGACGCGAGCGAGAGCGACCCGAGCGCCGTCGAGCTGGGCGTCAAGTTCTCCTCGTCGACCGGCGGGCAGGTGGTCGGTGTCCGGTTCTACCAGGGGCCCGGGAACACCGGCACGCACACCGGCAGCCTCTGGTCGGCCACCGGTGACCTGCTGGCGCGGGTCACGTTCCCGAACGACACGACGACGGGGTGGAAGACCGCCCGGTTCAGCGCTCCCGTGACGATCACCGCGGGCACGCGGTACGTGGTGTCCTACTTCGCGCCCAACGGCCACTACGCGGCCGACGGTGGCTACTTCGCCTCGGCGTACGCCAACGGCACGCTCAGCGCTCCGGGCGGCGCCAACGGGGTCTACCGGTACGGAGCCACGGGCGGGTTCCCGGCCGACGACTACGGCTCGACGAACTACTGGGTGGAGCCGATGGTGCTGGCGGGCGACGGCGGCGGTCCCACCCCGACGCCCACGCCCACGCCGACTCCGACGCCGACGCCGACGCAGAGCCCGACTCCCACCCCGACCCCCACGCCCCCCGACGGCCCGCCGACCGGTCCGGCTGGCCTGAACATCTTCACCACGACCGACACACCGGCCAGCTCCAGCTGGAACGACAACGACGCGGTCGAGGTCGGCGTCCGGTTCAGCAGCGACGTCGACGGGCAGATCGCCGGCGTCCGCTTCTACAAGGGCAACGGCAACACAGGCGTGCACACGGGCTCGCTGTGGTCGATCGACGGCACTCTGCTCGCCGCCGCGACGTTCACCGGCGAGACGGCCTCCGGCTGGCAGACTGTCTACTTCGCCCAGCCCGTGTCGATCACCGCGGGCGCGTCGTACGTCGCCTCGTACCACACCGGCACCGGGCACTACGCGGCGACCGTGAACGCCTTCGTGGCGCCGCTGTACCGGGCGCCGCTGCGCGTGCCGGTGGGCGGGGGACGGTACCGGTACGGTGCCGGCAGCGCCTTCCCCGCCCAGGCGGCCGACCACAACTACTGGGTCGACGTCGTCTTCGTACCGCCGAGCTGACACCGGGCCGCCGCCGGCCTTCGGCCGGAGGCCGGCGGCGGCCCGTGCCGACCACCGAGGGACAGGGGAGAGCGCTGACAGCCAGCCAGGAGGGCACGGTCGCCACGTCGCAGCCGGCCGGCACACGGGACACCACCGGGCCGGCCGGCGAGACGGCCGCCGACGGCGCCGGGTCGAACTCGCTGTCCCGCAAGGCCGGTCGTGCCCTCGGCTGGAGCTTCGGCAGCAACATCCTCGGTCGCCTGAGCACCCTCGCCATCGGTATCGCCATCGCGCGGCTGCTCGGCCCCGACGACTTCGGTGTCTTCGCGGTCGCCGCCGTGGCGTTGACCGCGGTGCTGAGCTTCAACGAGCTCGGCGTGAGCCTCGCCATCGTCCGCTGGCCGGGCGACCCGCGCGAGATCGCCCCGACCGTCATGACCATCTCGCTGGTCTCGAGCGCCGTCATCTACGCCGGCTGCTTTTTCGGCGCGCCCGCGTTCGCCGCCGCGATGGGGGAGCCGGGCGCGACGGGTGTCGTCCGGCTGCTGACGGTGAGCGTCCTCGTCGACGCGCTCGTCGCGACGCCGGTGGCGATGCTCCAGCGCCAGTTCAAGCAGGGCCGCAAGACCATCGCCGACCAGACCACCCACTGGCTCGGATCGCTGACCTCGATCGGGTTGGCGGTGTGGGGCATGGGCGCCATGAGCCTCGCGGTCGGTCGCCTCGCCGGCGCGGTCGCCGGCGCGGTCCTGTTCATCTGCTTCGAACCGCGCGCGGTGCGGCTCGGCTTCGACCCGGCCAAGGCGCGGGCGCTGCTGCGGTTCGGGCTGCCGCTCGCCGGGTCGAGCATCGTCACGTTCGCCGTGCAGAACGTCGACAAGATCATCGTCGGGGCGGTGCTCGGTCCGGTCGCGCTGGGCTACTACGTCCTGGCGTCCAACCTGTCGGCATGGCCGATCAGTTCCTTCTCGCAGCCGGTGCGGTCCGTGGCCCCCGCCGCCTTCTCCCGGCTCCAGGACCGGCCTGGGCTGCTCCGCGAGACCTTCACCGCCGCCGCCGGCCTCCTGGCGGCCGTGTCGCTGCCGGCCTGCGTGCTGCTCGCCGCCGCGGCCGAGCCGCTGATCCGCTTCGTCTACGGCGCCCAGTGGACGGCGACCTCGACGATCCTGCCGTGGCTCGGCCTCCTGGCCGCGCTACGGATCCTGTTCGAACTCGTCTACGACTACTTCGTCGTGCTGGCCAACAGCCGCGCGGTGCTGACCGTCCAGGTCGTCTGGTTCGTGGTGCTGGTGCCCGTGCTGGCGCTCGCCTGCCAGCGGTTCGGCCTGGTCGGCGCGGGCGCGTCGCAGCTCGCCGTGGCGCTCCTGGTGGTGGCCCCGCTGTACGTGTTCGAGCTGCACCGCAGCGGCATCACACCCCGGGCGCTCGTCGCGAGGTTGTGGTCCCCGGTCGCCGCGGCGGTGGCCGTGGCGGCGCTGGTCCTCCTCGCGACCCGGGCCGTCGCGGTCGACCTGCTGGCGCTCGCCGTGGCCGGTCTCGTCGGGCTGGCCGGCATGGCGGCGGTGACCTGGACCAAACGGCGCACGCTGGCCGAGCTGCGCACGGTCGCCGTCGACTAGGCGCGGTCCCGCGGCGTAGCGGCCAGCGACTTCTCGGCCAGCGTCGCCGCGTTGAAGTCGTCCCGGGCGGCCCGCCCACGCAGCCGTTGCACGCGCTCCCGGACCTCGTGCCGTGCCAGGCCGCCGGCGCTGCGCAGCCCCTCCCGCACGGCCCGGACGCGTCGTGCGCCGGCCGTCCGGCGCTGCTCGATGGCCGTCAGGTAGATCTGCTCCTGCAGCGCGGCGGCGCGTTGCAGGCTGAACCGTTCCACGGCCAGGCGGCGCCCGTAGGCGCCCAGCTCGGCGCGCCGGGCCCGGTCGGTCACGAGCGGCCGGAGGATGCCCGCCAGCAGGCCCGCGCCGTCACCGCCGTCGCCGAGGCCGTACCAGCCCTGTTCCAGGAACAGCGGGCAGCTCTCCGGCGTGAGCAGCCGCCAGAAGCCGCGCTCGCCCTGCACGACCAGGGGCCGGCCGAACGCGAGGGCCCGCAACGCGGAACCGCCCATGCCGAGCATGATGTCGGCCGACGCGTACGCCGGTCGCGGGTCGAACAGCTCTCCGGTGAGCACCACGGCGCGGCGGCCGACACGGGCGTTGACCGCGTCCGCCCGCTCCTGCACGCTCGGCCGGGCGGGGCCGTCACCTGTGACGACGAGCCGGACCGGCAGGTCGGCCAGCAGCCCGACCGCGTCGATGGCGCTGAGTACGCCCTCGAGCTTCAGCTCGGCCGCGAGCCGGGTCACCACGACGACGGTCACCGCGTCCGGGGCGGCGTCGTCGAGCCCGTACCGCGCCGGGAAGTCGCCGACCGGGTGCCCGGGCGCGTTCGCGGTCACGTCGACCGGGGGTTCGATCAGCCAGACCGGCCCGGGACGGCGGGACGCGGTGTGGGCCCGGATCGCCTCGGTGCCCACCACGAGGGGCATCGAGGCCGGCAGGAAGGGCGCCACCGCCATCGACATGACGGTGCACACCGCGACCGCCGGCGTTCCCGGCGCGGCGCTCGCCGCGGCCGCCTCCAGGGCTGGCGGCCACTCGTAGCCGTGCAGCACGTCGAGCCCCCGCCGGCGGGACAGCTGCCGGAGCCGGCCGGCGACCACCGGCGAGGGGCGGTGCCGGTCGGCGGCGACGGGGACGTGCTCGAGCCCCATCCCCAGCACCCGCTGCACCAGCGGCCCCGGCTCCCCGACCACCACGACCTCGTGGCCACGGTCGGCCAGCGCGCCGGCCAGCTCGACGGCGTTGAGCTGGCTGCCACCGATGTGCATGGCGTGCGGATAGACCGCGACGCGAAGTCCACCCACCGCTACCTCCCTCCCGGGAACACCACGGAGGGCGACCAGGCGTCCGGGACCAGGAGGGTCGGGGCGCCGGAACCGTCCGCGTTCGTCATCCAGATGTCGCTCGTGGCGGTCCCCTCCTCGGAGCGGGGCAGACCGTAGACGACGTGTCCGTCGTCCAGCCACTCGGCCTGGTCGTCGACGCTGCGGGTCTCGGCGAGCAGGGTCTCCGCGCCGGTGGCCAGGTCGTAGACCGCGAGGCGCCACCGCCCCGGCGGCAGGTCGCCGTGTTTCTTGAACGCGATCCGGGTCCCGTCCGGCGACAGCGACGGGCACTCGGCGTCCTCGCGCAGGGCCGTGAGCCGGCGGGTGGTGAGGCTGCCCTCGACGAGCCACGTCCGCCCGCCCGACGCGGCGGTCGCGTAGAACCGGTCGTCGTCGGCGAAGGTGACCCCCCACAGGTTCCGGTCGACGGCGGTGACCACCTTCCCGCCGACCACGAGCGTGAACTGTTCCAGGTCGCCGACCACCTCGCCGTCGACACGGCTGACGGTCGTACGGGTGGAGAACTGCCCCGGGTTGGCGTACGAGTCGCCGAACACGAAGGTGGTGGTGGCCGCCAGCGAACCGTCGCGGGACAGCCGCGCCCGGCTGGGCGTGCCGACCAGCGGCAGGTCCCGCCGGGGCGCCCACTCGGCGTCGAGCACCTGCGCCCGGTAGGTGGTGACCAGGCCACGGTCGGAGGCCAGGCAGAGCGCCTCGTCGCGGGTCGCGTGGACGCGTTCGCAGGAGGCCGGTGTGACCGCCCGCGGCCCGTCCGGCGCGGACAGCGGCACGAGGGCCACCCGCCCGTAGTCGGTGCCGAGGGCGGTGTTGCGGAAGACCAGGTGCGGCACGTCGCGTACGCCCGCGAGGTTCCTGCGCGTCGGCGCGCCGGTCGCCGACGTCCGCACGGCGGCCTGCTCCCGGTGGACCCGCCAGACGAAGCCCCCCGCGCCCACCGTGGCCACCAGCAGCACCACCGCCAGCACGCCCAGCCGCGCCCGCGGGCCGAGTCCACCCACCCGTCCGGTCATGCCGCCACACCCTCGTCCCCGGCCGCCACGGCCGGTCGGTCCACACCTCGCAGCAGCCAGGCGGCGACGGGCACCGCGCCGGCCAGCAGCACGGCGAAGAGCAGCAGCGCCGGTCGCGGCCCCTGCACGTGCCAGGCCAGTCCGAACAGGACGGACGAGGCGAAGCGCGCCAGCACCACGGCCGTCTGGGCGGCCGCGATCCCGCTGCCGCGCGAGTCGGCCGGCACGAGCCGGCTCACGAGCGCCGCGAGCACCCCGTCGGTCGCGGCATAGAAGGCGCCGAGCAGCAGCAGGACGGCGACGGTGAGGCCGACGCCGCCGCCGGGCAGCGCCGCGAGCAGGTACCCGCCGAGCAGCGCCAGGTGCCCGGCGACCAGCACCCGGCCGCGCCCGACCCGGTCGGCCAGCCGTCCCAGGGGCACGGCGAGCACCAGGTAGGCGACGTTCGTGCCCACGTACAGCAGCGGGAACCAGCGGGCGGCGAAGTCGTCGCGGTCCTGGAGGGCGAGGTACAGGAACCCGTCGCCGACGGTCACCAGCCCCAGGAGCGTGGCCGCCAGCAGCGGCCGTCGCAGGCGCGTCCCGGCGACCTGCGCGACCGCGCGTCGCACGCCGGCGCGGACCGCGCCGGGCACGGACGGCAGATCCGGCACGAGCAGGACCAGCACCGCCACGCCGGCGACCGCGAACGCGAACGAGACGACGAACACCGAGTCGTAGCTGCCCGGCAGGCTCGCGAGCAGCGCGAAGGCGACCAGCGGGCCGGCGGCGGCGCCCAGGGTGTCCAGCGCCCGGTGCACCCCGAACGCCCGTCCCAGCAGCTCGGGGCGCGACGCCGCCGCGATGAGCGCGTCCCGGGGCGCCGTCCGCAGGCCCTTGCCCAACCGGTCCGCCGTGACCACGGCGGTGATCGCCGCGAACCCGGCCGCGGGCAGCATCGCGAGCCGGCTCAGCGCGGACACCCCGTACCCGATGGCCGCCACCCACTTCGGTCGCTGGCCGCGGTCACCGGCGTAGCCGCCCGCGATCCGCACGAGGGCGCTGGCGCCCTGGTACACGCCGTCCAGGAAGCCGTACGCCACCGGGCTGAGACCGACCACGGCGGTGAGGTACAGCGGCAGGACCGACGCCACCATCTCCGACGACACGTCGGTGAGCAGGCTGACGGTGCCGAGCAGCACCACGGTCCCGGAGACCCGGCGCAGCGGTCCGCCCGGCCGCTTCCGGCCGGACGTGCCCCCCGGCCGGTCCCGCAGCGTCACGTACACGACGTCCCACCTTCCGGCCCGCCGTGGCGGGCCGCCTGCCACCGCCCGCTGGCGGCTCGTCCGACCCGGCTCAGCCGGCCAGCGCGGCCACCAGGGCCGCCGCCACGGCCTCCTGCTGGTCCGGGGTGATCTGCGGGTAGATCGGCAACGAGAGCAACTCGGACGCGATCCGCTCGGCCCGCGGGAACGCGCCCTCGCGGTGTCCGAGGCCGGCGAACGCCGGCGTGCGGTGAACCGGCACCGGGTAGTGGATGCCCGCGCCGACGCCGGCCGCGTTGAGCCGCGCCAGCACCGCGTCCCGGCGCGCCGGTGTGCCGTCGCCGGGCACCCGGACGCAGTACAGGTGCCAGACGTGCTCGTTGCCGGGCAGGGTCACCGGGCGGACCACGTCCACCGACTCCAGCAGCGCGTGGTACCGCTCAGCTGCCGCGCGCCGCGCCGCGTTCCAGGCCGCGAGCCGGGCCAGCTTGGCGCGGAGCACCACCGCCTGGAGCCCGTCCAGCCGGCTGTTGAAACCGACCATGTCGTGCGCGTACTTCGTGAGACCGCCGTGGCTGCCGAGCGCGCGGACGGTCCGGGCGAGGTCGGCGTCGGCGGTCACCACGGCGCCCGCGTCGCCGTACGCGCCCAGGTTCTTGCCCGGGTAGAAGCTGGTCGCGGCGATGCCGTCCACGCCCGCGCCACGCCCGTGCCGGAGTGCGCCCTGGCACTGCGCGGCGTCCTCGACCACGGCCACACCGCTGCCGGCGAGCCCCTCCCGCAACCGTTCCACGGGCGCGAGCTGCCCGTAGAGGTGGACCGGCACGACCGCCCGGGTGGCCGGCGTGACGGCGGCCAGCGCCGCCTCGACGTCGATCAGGTAGGTGTCCGGATCGCAGTCGACGAGCACCGGACGCGCGCCCGCCCGGGCGACCGCCTCGGCCGTGGCGACGAACGTGTTCGTGGGAAGGACCACCTCGTCGCCCGGGCCGACGCCGACGGCGCGCAGCGCCAGCTCCAGCGCGTCGGTGCCGTTGGCCACCCCCACGCAGTGCGCCACTCCGCCGAACGCGGCGTACTCCCGTTCGAACGCGGCGACCTCGGCGCCGCCGATGAACGCGGTGTCGGCGACGACCCGCTTGAAGCCGGCCTCGACCTCCTCCGCGACCTCCGCGTGCGCGGCGGCGAGATCGACGAGCGGAATACCCGGCATGGTCAGCTCCCCACAGTTCTCGGTACGGCCAGTTCCGACGACGCCGGCCCCGGTGTGTCCGGGACGGCCGCGTCGCCCGGCCGGACCGGCACGGCGGGCGCGTCGGCCGCCCGCTCCGCAGCGGTGGGCGCGCCGCCCGGCTCGGCGGGCGCGTCGGCCGCCCGCAGTCTCCGGGCCGGGCTGCCGACCCACACCTCGCCCGGCGGCACGTCGCGCAGCACCACCGCACCCATGCCGACCAGCGACCACGCGCCGACCGTCACGCCCTCGCGCAGCAGGGCGCCCGCGCCGACGTACGCGCCGAGCCCCAGCTCCACCCCGCCGCCGAGGCGGACCCCGGAGGCGATCGTCGCGTGGTCGTGCACCCGGTCGTCGTGCGTCAGGACGGCCTGCGGCATCACGGCGACGTGCGTCCCCACGGTCACGTCGGCCGTCAGCACCACCCCGGCGAGCAGCACCGTGCCGGGGCCGAGGACGCTGCCGGCGCCCACGGTGGCGCTCGGGTGCGTGATCGTGGCGTATCGGTGCTCGGGCAGGCCGAGCCGCCGGACGATCCGCCGCCGCGCCCGGTAGTCGCGGGGGCTGCCCACGCAGACCACCACGGCGGCGTCGGGCAGGTCGGCCAACCGGTCGGTGCCGCCGAGGATCGGCAGGCCGGCGCGGGTGGTGCCGTGCAGCGCGGCGTCGTCGTCCAGGAATCCGCGTAGCCGCCAGGTCGGCCGGGCGTCGTTGACGGCGCGTACGGCCGCCGCGGTCTCCCGCGCGAAACCGCCCGCCCCCACGATCACCAGGTCGCGCATCAGCGGGCCAGCTTGCGCAGCACGTCCACGACGAGGTCCTGGTCGGCCTCGGTGAGCGCGTGGTGCAACGGCAGGATCAGCGAGTCGCGCGTGAGCCGTTCGGTCACCGGCAGCGGCGCGGGCGTCACGTCGGCGTACGCCGGCTCCAGGTGGGCGGCCATGATGCCCCGCCGGGCCGACACCCCGGCCGCGGCCAGCTCGGCGAGCACCTCGTCCCGCCCCGTGGCGTACTCCCTGTCGAGCCGCACCCAGAACGACTGGTAGTTGGTCTCGCCGTACTCCGGGTCGCGGACCGGCGTGAGGCCGTCGACGTCCGCGAGCAGGTCGTGGTACCGCGCCGCGAGCGCGCGGCGCTGCGCCACCAGATCCGCCAGGCGACCGAGCTGGACGAGCCCGACCGCCGCCTGGATGTCGGTCATCCGGTAGTTGAAGGCTGTCTCGAGGTACGACTCCAGGACCGGCTGGGTGCTCGCGTGGCGGTCGGCGGCCGAGACGTTCATGCCGTGCTCGCGCAGTCGGCGGAGGCGGGCGGCCCACTGCGGATCGTCCACCGTGACCATCCCGCCCTCGCCGGTGGTCAGCAGCTTGCGGGGGTGGAACGACCACGCCGAGATGGTCGAGCCGGCGCCGACGGGCCGCCCGTACGCCGTCGACCCGGCGGCGCAGGCCGCGTCCTCGACCAGCGACACACTCCACCGGCCGGCGGCGTCGCGCAGCGCGGCCACGTCGAACGGCACACCGCCCTGGTGCACCGCGACGACCGCCCGGGTGCGGGGCGTGCGCACCGCGTCGACCGTGGCCACCGTGACGTTGCCGGTGGCGAGGTCGACGTCGGCGAAGACCGGTGTGGCGCCCACGTAGCGCACCGCGTTCGCGGTGGCGATGAACGAGAACGACGGGACGACCACCTCGTCGCCGGGACCGATCTCGAGCAGCACCA
This sequence comes from Micromonospora costi, assembly GCF_003626655.1. GTDB lineage: Bacteria > Actinomycetota > Actinomycetes > Mycobacteriales > Micromonosporaceae > Micromonospora > Micromonospora costi. The sequence goes on along the minus strand of NZ_RBAN01000001.1, from coordinate 7,919 downwards.
GAGCCAGGTGCAGCGCCGTGGTGCAGGAGCTGACGGCCACGCCGTGCCGGGCGCCCACCGACGCGGCGAACTCCTCCTCGAAGCGGGCCACCCGCGGGCCCTGGGCCACCCAGCCCGAGCGCACGGCCTCGGCGGCCGCCTGCGCCTCCTCCTCGCCGAGGCGTGGCACCATCACGGGGATACGCCGGGCGCTCACCGGGCCCGCCTCTCGTTCGCGACCGTGCGGGCCGGTCGCCGTGCTCCGGCGCTCACTTCTCCGCCCGCCACCAGTCGACGAGCCCCTGGAGCCCGTCGTGCAGGCCGATCTCGGCCCGGAAGCCCAGCCGCCGCTGCGCCGCGGTGGTGTCGGCCAACCGGCGCGTGACGCCGTTGACCGCGCGCGCCGGCCCGTACTCCGGCGGCAGGTCCGACTTCATCACCTCGCTGAGCGCGCGGGCCAGGTCGCCGAGGCTCGTCTCGGTGCCGCTGGCGATGTTGAACACCTCGTCGGTCACGTCGGCCCGGGCGGCCAGCACGTTCGCGCGGGCGATGTCGGCGACGTGCACGAAGTCCATGGTCTGCAGGCCGTCGCCGAGGATCAGCGGGGGCTGCCCCGACTCGATCCGCTCCATCCACCGGATCAGCACCTCGGTGTAGAGCCCGTGGATGTCCATCCGGGGCCCGTACACGTTGAAGTAGCGCAGGGCCACGTAGTCCAGGCCGTACATGCTGTGGAAGCTGCGGGCCATGCCCTCGTTGAACGCCTTGGCCGCGCCGTAGAACGTGTCGTTGTGGTACGGGTGGTGCCGCTCGGTGGTGGGGAACTCGTCGGCGAGCCCGTACACCGACGCCGACGACGAGAGGACCACCTTGCCGACCCCGGCGGCGGCCGCGGCCTCCAGGACGTTGAACGTGCCGTCGACCAGCACCTCGTTGGCCAGCCGCGGCTCCTCCGCGCACTGTGTGATCCGGATGGCGGCGAGGTGGAAGACCAGGTCCCGGCCGCGGCTCAGTTCGTGCACGAGCTCGGCGTCGCGGATGTCGCCCTCGACGAGGCGTACGCTGCCGTGCCGCAGGGCACGGGCCAGGTTCTCCCGCCGGCCGCGGACGAAGTTGTCCAGCACCACCACCTCAGCGGCGCCACCGGCGACCAGTTCGTCCACCACGTGCGAGCCGATCGTGCCCGCCCCACCGGTGACCAGGGCACGCGCCCCGGCGATCTCCACGGCACTCATGCCGACAACTCCGCTCCGCATCGTGCCGCCCCGCGGCGGCGTACCCGTCCGACCCTGTGCCTCACGCGCCGACCCACCCGTCGAGGTCGACCAACCTGCCGCCGGCCGCGAGGCTGCGGGAGGCGGCCTCCAGAGCGGCGATCACCCGCAGTCCGGCCCGGCCGTCGGTCAGCGCCGGGGTGCCGCTGCGGATCGACCGGGCGTACTCCTCGACCATCGTGCGCAGCGCCTCCCGCTCGGTCAGGGCGGGCGCCACCATGTCCCCGGAGCGGTACGACACCAGCATGTCCCGGCGCTGCTCGTCGCCCAGCTCCTCGGCCGAGGCCACGTCCACGCCCCGGTCGAAGATGGACAGTCGCTGGCTCGGGTTGAGGTCGTCCCAGACCAGGGTGCGCTTGGACCCGCCGATGATCGTCGTACGGATCTTGACGGGGGAGAGCCAGTTGACGTGGATGTGCGCGATCGCCCCGGTGTTGAGGTGCAGCGTCAGGTAGGCGACGCAGGCGCGTCCCGCGCCGATCCGGTCCGCGCCGTGCGCGGCCACGGCCACCGGCGCCACGCCGGACGGCAGGATGAAGTCGAGGATCGACAGGTCGTGCGGCGCCAGGTCCCACATCACGTCGATGTCGCGCTGGACCAGCCCCAGATTGATCCGTACGGAGTCCAGGTACTGGAGTTCGCCCAACTGCCCGCCGTGCAGCAGCTCGCGGATGCGCAGCACCGCAGGCGTGTAGCAGTAGGTGTGGTCGCACATGAGCGACAGCCCCCGCCCCTTCGCCTCCTCGACCAGCGCCCGTCCCTGGGCGGAGCTGGCCGCGAGCGGCTTCTCCACGAGCACGTGCTTGCCGGCGCGCAGCGCCGCGGTCGCCACGTCGAGATGCGTGCCCGCCGGGGTGGCCACGGCCACCGCCTGCACGGTGTCGTCGGCCAGCACGGTGGCGAGGTCGTCGGTGGCCCGGACGGTCGAGTAGCCGCCGAGCACCCGTCGGGCGCGGCTCACGTCGAGGTCGCAGACCGCGCGCAGCCGGAACTCGGTGGACGCCTGGAAGTTGCGGACGAGGTTCGGCCCCCAGTAGCCGGCGCCGACGACGGCCACGCCGATCGGTTCGTCGGGGGCAACGTGCGGTGAATTCACGGACACCCGTTTCGCTAGGAAGGACAGGAGGTGTATCCGAAGGGGGAGCGTGGACCGCGTCCGCCCGGCAAGTTAACGAGATCGTCCTCGCGTTCGCCATAGCTCAGACGGAAATCCGGCGGTGCCGCCGGGGTCAATGCGTCCCTTCGGTCCGTCCGCACTCCTCGGACGGTCGGTTCCCCGCCCTGCGTCGCCTAGACGACATCGGTCGCCCCGCCGACCGTCTACCGTCCCACCCCCGGCAGACCGCCCCTCTCGGAGAGGAACCGCAGATGACCGACGCACACGGCGCCGCGCCCGACGCCGCCCGGATCGCCGCCACCGCCGACGTGGACGGGCGGGCCACGATCGGCGCCGGCACGCGCGTCTGGCACCTCGCGCAGGTCCGCGAGGACGCCACGGTCGGCCGGGACTGCGTCATCGGCCGGGGCGCGTACGTGGGCCCCGGGGTCCGCCTCGGCGACAACGTGAAGCTCCAGAACCACGCCCTCGTGTACGAGCCGGCCGATCTGGCCGACGGCGTCTTCGTGGGGCCGGCCGCGGTGCTCACCAACGACGAGTACCCGCGCGCGGTGACCCCGCAGGGGCGGCTGAAGACGGCCGCGGACTGGACCGCCGTGGGTGTGACGGTCGGCACTGGCGCCTCGATCGGCGCGCGGGCCGTGTGCGTGGCCCCGGTCCGGATCGGCCGCTGGGCCCTGGTCGCGGCGGGCGCCGTGGTGACCCGCGACGTGCCGGACTTCGCGCTCGTGGTGGGCGTCCCCGCCCGCCGGGTCGGCTGGGTCGGGCGCGCCGGCGAGCCGTTGGTCGCCAAGGGCGAGGGCCGGTACGTCTGCCCGCGCACCGGCGCCGAGTACCAGGAGGACGGCGGACTCCTGACCGAGCTGACCCCCGCCGGGGGCACTACCCTCGGGGGGTGAACTGGCTGGAACTCCTCGGCTGGGTCGGCTCCGCGGTGCTGGTCTGGTCGCTGCTGCAGACCCGCGTCCTGCGCCTTCGTGCCCTGAACCTGATCGGCTGCCTGATCCTGATCGGCTACAACGCCGCCATCCCGGTCTGGCCCATGGTGGGGCTCAACGTGGTGCTCGCCGTGATCAACCTCTGGCACCTGCGCGGGATGCTCGCCACCCGGCACGACGAGGCGACCTACCAGGTGGTGGAGGTCGGCGTGGGCGACGAGTTCCTGGCCCACACGCTGCGGGTGCACGCGGCCGACATCGCCCGGTTCAACCCCGGCTTCCGGTGGCCGCCGGCCGAGCCGACCGCCGGCGGGGGCGACCGCTCCGCGTTCCTCGTGCTCCGCGCCGACGAGGTGGTCGGCGTGGTGCTCGCGCACGCCGAGGCGCGCGGGGTCGCCCAGATCGACCTCGACTACGTCACCCAGCGTTTCCGTGACTTCACGCCGGGCGAGTTCGTCTACCGCCGCAGCCGCCTCTTCACCGACCGGGGCTTCCGCCGCGTGGTCAGCCCGCCCGGCATGGTGGCCCCGTACTACCACCGGCTCGGCTTCCACCGGGAGGGCGACGCGTACGTGCTCGACCTGCCGCACCCGCCGGTCACCGCGCCCGCCTGACCGATCACCGGGGACCGGGAGGATTCACCCCCGGCACGGCTGGGCACAGATGCGCGTACGCCGGCCGGGGCCTCCGGACGGCGGCGCCGGCGCCCGTCCGGCGCGGTCGCGCGAGGGAGAGCCGGGAGTGCAGAGTTACTGGGGCCAACTGGCACTGGTCGGAGTCCTGGTCATCCTCAACGCGGCGTTCGCCGGCAGCGAGATGGCGCTGGTGTCGCTGCGGGACAGCCAGATCCAGCGGCTGGAACGGAGCAGTCGGGCCGGGCGGGTGCTGGCCCGGCTCGCCACGGACCCGAACCGGTTCCTCGCCACGATCCAGATCGGCATCACCCTGGCCGGCTTCCTCGCCTCGGCCGCCGCCGCGGTCTCCCTGGCCCGCCCGCTGGTCCCGCTGCTCGGCGCGCTCGGCGACGCGGCCGAACCCGTCGCCATCGTGGTGGTCACCCTGGCCCTGACCTTCGTCACCCTGGTCTTCGGCGAGCTGGCCCCGAAACGGATCGCCATGCAGTCCGCCGAGCGGTGGGCGCTGCTGGTGGCCCGGCCGCTGGACGTGCTCGCGAGCCTCACCCGCCCGGCCGTCTGGGCCCTCGGCGCCACCAGCGACCTCGTCGTCCGCCTCGTGGGGCTCGACCCGAGCCCGCAGCGCGACGAGATCAGCCCCGACGAGCTGCGCGACATCGTCTCCGGCAACCACGGGTTCACCAAGGAGCAGCAGACGATCATCGCGGGGGCCGTCGAGATCGCCGACCGGCGGCTGCGGGCCGTGCTCGTACCCCGGTTGCAGGTCTTTTGCCTGGACAGCGGCACCACGGCGGAGGCCGCCCGGCTGGTGCTCGCCGCCACCGGCCACTCCCGGGCGCCGGTGGTCCGCCACGGCGGCCTGGACGACGCCGTCGGCGTGATCCACCTGCGCGACCTGGTCGGCGTGCCGGACGACCGGCCGGTCGACGAGTGCGCCCGCCCGCCGATGCTGCTGCCCGACTCCCTGCCCGTGGTCGACGCGCTGCGCCAGTTCAAGGCCGAACGCCAGCACATCGCGCTGGTGGTGGACGAGCGGGGCGCGGTCGACGGCATCGTCACCCTCGAGGACATCCTGGAGGAGATCGTCGGGGAGATCTACGACGAGACCGACCGGGACGTACGCGCCGTGCGGACCGACCCCGACGGCGCGCTGCGGCTGCCGGGCACGTTCCCGGTGCACGACCTGCCCGACGTCGGCGTCGACCTGCCCGGCCGGCCGCCCGGCGACTACACCACCGTCGCTGGCCTGGTCCTCGCCTGCCTCGGGCACATCCCGACGGTCACCGGCGAGGACGTCGCCGTCGACGGCTGGCGCCTGGAGGTCGCCCGGATCGACCACCGCGCGATCACCGAGGTACGCCTCTGCCGGCGTCCCGACCCGGACCCGGACGACGCCGGCCACGACCCCGACGCCGAGCCGGTCCTCGACGAGGCACGGGGCTGACCGGGCCCGTCGGCGGGGCGCTCAGGCGGCGGAGAGGTTCTGCAACCGGACCTGGCCGCGGGCCACCAGACGGTCGTCGCCGTCGGTGATCTCCACCTGCCAGAGCTGCTGGCTGCGGCCACGGTGCACCGGCGTCCCCACGGCCGTCAGCTCGCCCTCGCGCACGGCACGCAGGAAGTCGGTCTGGTTGGACACGCCCACGACCGTGCCCCGCCCGGCCAGCCACAGCGAGGCGCCGATGCTCGCCGCGGTCTCCACCACCGAGCAGTACACCCCGCCGTGCTGGATGCCGAACGGCTGGTGCAGGTCGGGCCGGACCTGCCAGCGGACCACCACCTGGTCGGCGGTCGCCTCGTCGATCCTCAGGCCGAGCAGCTTGACGAAACCCCCGGTCAGCTCGGGCATCTCCACGTACGCCTCCTCGATCTTGGCAGGGACCAGACTAGCGGGGGCGTTCCGGCAAACCCGCTACGGTGAGCGGTCACCAATGGGGGAGAATCGGTGACCGTGACCGACAGCAGCCTCCCGCCACGGCGGGACTCCCTCACCGATGACCTGCTCTGGCGGGGCCTGATCCAGGACTCGACCGGCCTCGACGAGCTGCGCGAGCTGCTCGACGGCGGGGGCGCCGCTTTCTATGTGGGCTTCGACCCGACCGCGCCGAGCCTGCACGTCGGCCACCTCATGCAGGTCCTGACCGCCCGCCGCCTCCAGCAGGCCGGGCACCGGCCCCTGCTGCTCGTGGGAGGCGCCACCGGCCAGATCGGCGACCCGAAGGAGAGCGCCGAGCGGACGCTCAACCCGCCCGAGGTCGTGGCCGGCTGGGTGGGGCGGATCCGCGACCAGCTCGCCCCGTTCGTCTCGTACACGGGGGAGAACGCGGCCCAGCTGGTCAACAACCTCGACTGGACCGGCGAGATGTCCGTGGTCGAGTTCCTCCGCGACGTGGGCAAGCACTTCCCGGTCAACCGGATGCTCGCCCGCGAGGTGGTGAAGGCCCGCCTGGAGACCGGCATCAGCTTCACCGAGTTCAGCTACCAGCTGCTCCAGGCCAACGACTTCTTCGAACTGCACCGGCGGCACGGCTGCCAGCTCCAGTTCGGTGGCTCCGACCAGTGGGGCAACATCACCGCCGGCGTGGACTACATCCGCCGTCGGGGCGCCGGCCCCGTGCAGGCGTTCACCACGCCGCTGGTGACGAAGTCGGACGGTACGAAGTTCGGCAAGACCGAGGGCGGCTCCATCTGGCTCGACCCGGCGATGACCAGCCCGTACGCGTTCTACCAGTTCTGGGTCAACGTCGACGACCGGGACGTCGACCGCTACCTGCGCTTCTTCAGCTTCCGCAGCCGTGAGGAGCTGGAGGAGCTGGCGAAGGCGACCGCCGAGCGGCCGGCGGCCCGGCTGGCGCAGCGGGCGCTCGCCGAGGAGCTGACCACCCTCGTGCACGGGGAGCGGGAGATGGCCCAGGTGGTCGCCGCGAGCCAGGCGCTGTTCGGTCGGGGCTCGCTCGACGAGCTGGACCTGGCCACGTTGCGCGCCGCGCTCACCGAGGCCGGGCTGGTCCAGCTGGAGGAGCTGCCCGACGTGGCCGGGCTGCTCCGCGACTCCGGGCTGGTGCCGAGCCTCAAGGAGGCCCGGCGGGTCATCGCGGAGGGCGGCGCGTACGTCAACAACGACCGGGTCACCGAGGCGGACGCCACGGTGTCGACGGACGACCTGCTGCACGGGCGGTACCTGGTGCTGCGCCGCGGCAAGCGCTCGTTCGCGGGTGTTGAGCTGCGGCGATAGCCGTCCGTCGACGATGTGACGCGGGACGCGTCCCGCCGATTTGACGATCGATCCGCGGGACGCGTAACTTTCTCTCTGCCAGCGCGGAACGGACGAAACAGGGCGAAAGTCCTGGGGAGGCCGGGCGCGGGAATGACCATCGGGTCGGCGGGGTTGTACCCCTCGGACCCGGTTCCGGGTGGTGCCCCGGATTCGCCGCGAGGCGGATTTGGTGAGGCGGAACCGACCGGGTAAGGTGGACGACCGGCAGGGAACCGGGCGAGATCGCGGGAAACCGCGACGGCCGGCCTGCCGAACCCCGTGACGAGAACGGCGGAAGCCGGGCGAGTCATGGTGCCCGCAGAAAAGGGTGGAAGCGCGCCAAACCGCACGAGAGCGGTTTGACACGGCAGAAACCGGCGGGTAACGTAGTAAAAGTGCCCGGCGCGAGAGCGGCGGGTGTGGTTGGACGAAATGCCCCGGACGGGGGTCCTCCTGGTGGGGGGTTTCCGGATGGTGTGTGGTTGTTCTTTGAGAACTCAACAGGGTGCTTGATAAGCCAGTGCCAAATTGATTTATTACCCCGGGCTGGTTGGTTCTTCGGAGCTTTCCGGCTGGGATTCCTTTGGCAACACTTTTTGTTGCTGGGATGATTTTCCAAGTTTTTGTTGGAGAGTTTGATCCTGGCTCAGGACGAACGCTGGCGGCGTGCTTAACACATGCAAGTCGAGCGGAAAGGCCCTTCGGGGTACTCGAGCGGCG